>CAVYMU010000001.1:0-1195221 GCA_963769725.1 uncultured Acidimicrobiaceae bacterium
GGGGGCTTGATCGCTTTCCGACGTGGCCGGGGTCCGCTGCCGGCTCCGGGCGCACCACGGCTTCGATGGGCCGGACTTGAAGTGAGAGACTCTTCCAGTGAGCGACGACGGACTCCTCGCCGAGCAGCGAGCGTATTACCGAGCTCGTGCGCCCGAGTACGACGAGTGGTGGCAGCGGCGCGGCCGCTACGACCGCGGTCCGGACTTGGCCGAAGAATGGGATCGGCAGGTCGCGCAGGTCGCCGCTGCGCTTGACACTTTCGACGCCACTGGTGACGTCTTGGAGATGGCGGGCGGCACCGGATGGTGGACCCAGCGTCTCGCCCGGGCGGCTGGGCACCTGACCGTCATTGACGCTTCGCCCGAAACCCTAAATCTCAACCGCCACCGAGTCGGGCGCCCCGACATGAACTACGTAGTTGCCGACTTGTTCACGTGGCAGCCACAAAGGACCTACGACGTAGTTTTCTTCTCCTTCTGGCTCTCTCACGTGCCGCGGTCACGATTTGCGGACTTCTGGTCTTTGGTCCGATCCTGCCTTGCGCCTGGCGGTCGCGTATTCCTCGTAGACAACCGCAACGACCGGCATCCAACTAGCGAGATCAAGGACCCCTACGTCGTCCACTACGGTCCGGACTTGGACCTGCGCCGCATTCACGACGGAAGCCAGTACCAGGTCGTCGAGGTCTTCTACGAGCCCGACGAGCTGCGGTCACTTCTTGGCGACCAAGGCTGGACAGCGACGCTCGAAGCGACGCGCTGGTTCATCTTCGGAGGAGCGCGCTTGGCTGAGGGCCGCCCGCCAGCTGGGCCAGAACCGTCGTATAACACCCGGTAGGACCATCTCATATCGGCGGCCGGGGAGCGTCCTCTACCGATGCTCCGGGCTGCGTCATGGTGTCCCGACCCGATGACTCCCGGATTGGGCAAAGTGCGGATAGCGCCGAATCCCGTAGCAGATGGCGGCCAGGGTCAGCGCTATCGACGCCCGAGATCAGATCGAAAAGCCGGAGCGGCCGTAACTCCCTTTCGACGCAAAGGCCCTAGGTCGCTCCCCCAGACAGCGGCGCCACGTTTGCACGAGGAGGTCGGCTGGCGTTGGAGCGTGCGTCGCGGGGTAATGTGCGACGCGGAAACCCCGTCACGCCAGGAGTCAACATGGACATCACACAGCTGATCCTGGACGACCACCACGAGCAGCGCCGTCGTTTCGGCGTGCTGGAGCAGATGGATTCCGCCAGCGTCGCGGCGCTGTCCGACGTCTGGACCCGGTTGGCGGTGTTCCTCGAAGTCCACGCCGCGGCCGAGGAAGAGATCTTCTATCCGGAGCTGGTGAAGCTGGCGTTCGCCCCCCGGCCGCTCGCCCGCGCCGAGCCGGAGACGCTCGACGCGATCAACGACCACAACGAGATACGGGACGCGATCGCGGCCGTTCGCCCGCACCGGGTAGGCAGCCCCGACTGGCGCGACGCCATCGCCGCGGTCAACGTCGCGAACGGTGATCACATGGCGGAGGAAGAGCGTGAGGGCCTGACCGACTTCCGCTACCGGGTCGGCCTGCCCCAGCGCCATGAACTGGCCGTACGGTTCGTGACCTTCGAAGCGCGGAACTTCGCTGGTGTGCGTCCGGTGGACAAAGACCCGCAGGAGTACCTGCACCAGCAGGAAGCGTCCGCCCGGTCCAGCCTGCCGGCCGGCTTGCTCCTTGATGGCGGCTCTTCTGACTCGGCCGGCTCGCTTGGGATCGGCGACCTGAAGCGCTCGCTGCCCTAGGGCCGCATCGCGCATTTGCTGCCCGAGCCCGGGTTGCGCGGTCCACCACGGCCGTCGAACGGTCCGATCGAAGCTACGGTTCGTGCACCTCGCGACGCTCAGGGTCAGAAGCGCCATCGAGTAGCGCCACCGGGCTCGACCGTCCCGACAGCTGTCGCGGCTCGAGGTGTGACCCGGTAGACGAACCAGGGAGGCGGTCCGGCCGACGGAGCGCTGAAGTCCGCGGTTAGGGCTTGACCGGTGTCATCGACCCGACACGGCCAATCGGCCGCCCACCGCTCGGCCATGGCAGCAACCGTCGGCTGATCGGTGACCTTGCTGGCCGTGCCGTCGAGGACGAGGTCGAACTCGTGCACCGAAAGGCTGATGGTGCATCGCGGATCATGGGCCAGATTCTTAGCCTTGCGTGTCTCGTCGCCGGTCTCGAACCAGAAGACGCCGTCGACCCACATCACTCCGACCCCGTTGACATGCGGGCTCCCGTCCGGGTTGATCGTGGCAAGCCAGCAGGTATGACGGTTGGGGCCGCCCGTCTCGGGGGCCTGGGTCACGCCCTCTTCGAGCCGGGCTTCGATGCGGGCCCAGTCCATGAGCGGCAGCTTGTAAAGGTCGGCGAGATTCGTGGCTTTCATACCTGGTCAGACGTTACGGCGCGCCGTCGCTCATCGGTTGAGAGCCCGCCCCGAAGGAATCGAGGAGGAGCCCGTCCGGGCCATCAATCGGCCGGTCACCCGCCACCCGGTCGTGCACACCGCCGCGATCACAGCGGCACTGGCTGTGCCAGCCCTAATCGATGGAGGGGCTGCTCTCTTGGAATATGGGAAGTGGCTGATTGGGGTTGACGCCCCCGTCTGGGGTGGCGTACCCGCTGGGAGCGCCGGAGCCGGCCGTACCGGCGTACCCGTACCAGGTCCACAGCCCCCCAATCTTGGCCTGGAATGCTGCCGCTACTCCAGAACCGGGGTGGGCGGTGTCGATCGAGGGGCTCGTGTTGGCGGCGATGGGAAGCCCAGTGTCTGCGCCGTAGCCGGCCGTGTCGGCGAAGTTCTCCCACGTCCAGAGGTGGCCGGTGTTTGCCTCGAAAGTCACCAGCGCCACGTAGTGGTTACCATCGGGAATAGCGGTGATGGAGGGGCTGGTGAAGTAGAGCATGCCGAGCCCGGTGTCGTAGGCCGCTGTACCCGGCGGCGCCCTCCCAGCAATAGAGGTGGCCGTTGGCCCCCTGGAACGCTACCGCGGCGTAGATGCTGGTCTGGAGCGTTGGGGACGGGTTGTGGTGCCGGGGTGACGATGGAGAGATTCAGGTGAGACATTTGTATCTGAGGAACCCCGCGATCATCTTTGAGGATGATCAGGGCGTGGTGTCAAGGACGGTGTTCGCCGGTTTGGAGGCAGCCGACCCGCTTAGGTGGGGCGGGGCCGGCGGGGACCGCCCGTTGGCGACTGCCTGGCCAGGGGAGGCAGCGTGATGGCGATGCTGTCAGCGCACTGCTACCCCACGAGGGCGACTTGGCCGGCAAGAGCTTCCTCAAGGCTGAGCAGATCGCCGATCCTGGCGCGATCGGGCGACCGGCCAGCTGGATTCGGCCGTCGGTCAGGATCAGGGTGGTCGAGCCTGGTGAGGTCAGCAAACCAGGGCGAGCGGATGTTCAACCTCGTCTGTTGTCGAGGTACTGCAGGAGCTCATGGGCGGCAAGTTCGACATCCTTGTGGCGCCATTCTGCCGCCCGGTACTGACAGGCGATCAGACCCATCCGATGGACGCGCCGCAGGTCCCCATACACGAATGCGTATCTCGCCTTGGTCTCGTCGCTGGCACCGTCGGTGAGTCCTAGATGCCATTCGGCGTATTCAGCCCACGAGTGCGACTCTAGAAAGGCGTTCTCGTCGTCGGCGCTGGGTTGGACCTCGCCCCAGTCGCTTTGCAGCACATACTGATGGGAGTCGATTAGGCGTCGCGCCCGGGCTACAGCGCGATCGTTGACCGAGTAGGAGGCCATCGCCTCATTCTTACCGGGGCGAAAGTGTGTCGTTCGAAGTGTCCTGTCCTCCTGCGCTCAGACGCTGGCGTGACGTCGGCAAGCACCTCGCCCGATCCCTAGCTCCGAGGTTCGAGCGGGCCGCATCTCGCATGATGGGCTGCCCTCAACTGCCCTGTAGGGGATCGTTGTGTGGACAGCCGCCCCCTTCGACCACCGCGCCTTGCCCCCTACCGACGGGTCTTGCCCCCTCGGGCCGGAGGCTCCAGGCGTCAACGCTGTCGACGACGATTTGCGTCTCGCACCACGGATCCCGACCGAGGATGTCTCGAAACCTGTTTCCGAATCGGCCTGGACGGCGAGGACGCCCTGGACTGGAAGCGAGCGGCGAGGGACAGACCAAGGCCCCAGCCGACCGCCTGAAGGTGAGAGCAGCCGCGTCGTCGTAGCTTCCGTCCGGGCGGTCGGTCCCCGGGTAACGAAGGGCTTGAGGCGACGGCCGAATTCTGACGCCCGCGACGGGCTCAAGCTGTAGCATCGACGTCGATGGCGCTCTACGAGTTCGTTTGCCGTGACTGCGACGTTTCGTTCGAGGTGCGTCGAGCGATGAGCGGCAATGACAGGAGCGTCACCTGTCCGCGCGGCCATACCGACGTGCGTCGCAAGCTGTCGGTGTTTGCGTCGGTTGGGACGTCAGCGACGGCGGGGACTGCTGGCCTGGCTTCCGCTCGCGCTGCCGGCGGCTGCTGCGGCGGAGCGTGCGGCTGCGGTCACTGAGGAGACTCGACCCGCCGGCGTGTCCGGTCACGACGGCAGGTTCGGTCGCGCCGGCGGCAGGCACGGCGTCCGCTAACCGCCGGGTGGAGCAGGGCGTCGGACTCATGATCGGATTCGTCCGGCGCGAAGCCACAGCCGCCGAGCCGATGATCCCCCTCGGGTTGTCCCGCGACACCGGCTTCGCCTCCGCCGGGTCGGCCCAGTTCCTCATGAGCGCGGCGATCTTCTCGGCGGCCAGTCAGTTCCTCCAGTTCGCTCTGGGCGACTCCCCACTGGGGACCGGCCTGCGTTTTCTTCCCTGGACGGCCACGCCGCTCCTGGTCGCCCCCGTAGCCGGTGCACTCTCCGACCAGATCGGCGCACGCACGCTCGTGGTTCCCGGCCTCCTTCTCCAAGGGGCCGGTTTCGCCTGGATCGTCACCCTGGCCGGCGGCTCGTCCAGCTACGCCAGTTACGTCCTCCCGTTCATCATCGCCGGCGTCGGGATCTCGATGGCGCTGCCCTGCGTGACCGCTGCCGGCCTGAACGCGGCCACCGTCACTGCTTGGCAAGGCCGCCGGCACCCTCAACACCCTGCAGCAGCTCGGAGCCGTGGTCGGCGCCGCCGTCGTCACTTCCGTGTTCAATGCCAACGGCAACCTTGCCGATCCCGACTCGGTAACGAGCGGCTATCGCCCGGCTCTGGCCGTCGCCGCCGGATTGGCCGTCCTCGGCGCCGCCGTCGCCCTCGGACTCCGCAGGGCTGCGGCCCCAGCCATCGAACCCGAGTCTGCGGGCGTACTCGTTGCCGGGCCAGAATTTCGGTGACATGGGCCGCAAAGACGAACGTGCGCCGACGCCCAAAAAATCGTATCTGGACCAGCGCTACGCCGAGGTGGAACACCTTCCCCGGCTCGCGCTCCCGGTCCGAGATCGGGTCGATGAGCCCGGGCCCGTCCTGTTTGACCTAGTTCGGTGACTACCGATGCCGTGCTCGCCGTCGCGGCACCTGAGTCATGTCGCGTACGCTCCTTGTATCGCCCTGCGCCGAAGGAACTCATCGATAGGGAAGCGAGGTCATGTCAAGCTCCAAGAGGCCGGCGCCGTGCCGGGACAGTTCGCCGGTCAGATCCTTGTCATCGCTGCCCGCCGATCGGGTACCTCGGACGCGAAGTCTGGGTGCCAACAGGTGAAGGTGCCATGATGCGAGGCTTACAAGGTGTGTCAGTGGTCCGGCGAAGCCCCTCGGCTGACGAGGCGTGTGGCGCGGGGTTGGTGCTGCGGTGGCGGACAGACAGTCGCAGAGGCAGTAACGCCAGCATGAGGACCGTCGGGCTTGGGCGCCAGCAGACAAGTGGTCTCGTACGCGAACGGAGGCGGCGTTGGAGCTAGAGAACGCTTCTTCGAGACCCCGGCCAGAGGCTCCTACCAATAGGCACGTGGGAGTCGGCCCGACTGCGCGGCGGGTGGCCGCGGCGGTGGTGTGCGCCACGCTGACCATCGTGGTGTCGATGACGCAGAGTTCGGGCGCGTCGGCTTCGCTCAACACGTCGGCTGACACCGCCACGACCTCGACGACGAGCACGACCACACCGACGACGAGCACGACCACACCGACCACGAGCACGACCACACCGACCACGAGCACGACCACACCGACCACGAGCACGACCACACCGACCACGAGCACGACCACACCGACGACAAGCACGACCACACCGACGACAAGCACGACCACACCGACGACAAGCACGACCACACCGACGACAAGCACGACCACACCGACGACAAGCACGACCACACCGACCACGAGCACGACCACACCGACCACGAGCACGACCACACCGACGACACGCACGACCACACCGACGACGAGCACGACCACACCATCGAAGTCTGCGGCCCCGGGCTCGACCGCGCCGGGGGGGTCCGCGGGAGCCCTGGGCTCATCGTCAACGACGGCGGTGTCGGGCGGGTTATACACCTTGCCGGTGGATCCGAAGTGGTACAAAGCCCATCCGGAGTGGTTCGTGATGCCGTCACGGGCGGGTGGCCCCTTGAGCATCCCGGTGCCGGCCCTCACACCGGTGTATGCCGTCACCACGGGGACGCTGGTTTCCGTGACGCCGCAGCCATCCGGCCTGCAGGTGGTGCTGACCGGATCGGACGGGGCGACGTACATCTACGGGGGCGGCCAAGCCGTGAACGTCCGCGGGGGCGAGCAGCACCCCGACGAGGGCTTCCAGGGCGTCAAGGTGCACCCTGGGGAGCAGGTGATAGCTGGCCAGGAGCTGCTTGAGGCGGGGTTGGCCGGGTTTAACTTGAAGATCACTGTCCCGGACGTTGCCAGCCCGGTGTGTGTGCAATCGGCGCTGGGATCCTGGGCGGCGGGCACGACGGTGGATGTGCACGCACTGCCGACAGTCGGCTGCGGGAGGCCGGGCCCGGCGATCACGGCCGGCCAACCGGTCCTGATCATCGCCGATCCACCGAGCGCGGGGACGGCAAACCAACTGAGCCACTTGCTGACCGCTGAGCATCTGCGATCGCAAGTGGTAACGCTGTCAAGCCCGCTCGCCCAGGTGCCCACCGGACAGTGGCCGGCCATCATGGACCAGGCGGTGACCAACGCTAGGGCGACCCTCGCGGTGGTGGTGGCTGGTATGAATCTGCCAGCTCCCAGCCCCGCCAACCTGGCCGCCGGGATCGACGCGGTGTTGGCCCGCCTACCAGCCGGCATCCAGGTTTCCTGGGTCCGGCCAGCCCCAACCCAGCCGGCTGTTTCAACGCCCCCACCCATGGATTCAGCCCTCGCGGCGGCGATCGCCGAGCACACGAACTTGCGGGTGCAGACCGTACAGCCGTTGACGTTGTCGTCGGGTGGAGCGCCCGCGAGAGGGACCCAGGCGGATGAGGCTAACGCCGGGGCGGTGGTCGACTACCTCGATGTCGCCCAGCGCTGGTTGGGCGCGAGCCGGGGGGACTGGGCGACGGCGTTTGCCCAGCGGATCGGGGCTTCCAACCCGGCGGCGGTGCAGTTTGTGATGGCCTGGACGGTCGAAGAGGGTGCCAACGTGTGGGCGAACAACCCGTTGAACTCCAGCATCCAGACACCGGGGTCGAGCCCGTTAGCCGGCAATGCGGACGGGGTGCAGATCTACCCGTCAGTTCTGTCGGGGCTGGATGCCGACACTCAGACTCTGTTGGGCAGCCCGGTGTACGCGACGGTCGTTGCGGCCCTGCGAGCGGGGAATGTGGCCCACGCCGCGGCTGCGTTGGAGGCCTCGCCGTGGTGTGTGGCGCCAGGTGGTGGGCAGTGCCCGGGTTATGGGGCGGCGATACAGGGTCTCGTGACCGCCTGGCGGCATTCGCCAGCGGCGGCCATGGGGGTTGGGGCGCAGCCGGTAGGCAGCGTGCTCACGCCGGTGTCGACCCCCGCGGGGGCTCCGGCCGACTTCGGTCCGGTGTGGCAGTTCCTCGAGGCCCAGTTGGGCAAGCCCTACCTCTGGGGCGGAGCAGGTCCCAACAGCTGGGACTGCTCCGGGCTAGTTATGGCCGCCTACGCCCAAGCGGGTATCCAGTTCGTCCATTATGCCGCCAGCCAATACAGCGCGACAGCGAACCATCCGGTGTCGCTGGCCGACTTGCAACCGGGAGATCTGGTGTTCTGGGCGTACAACCCTGGTGATCCGGGGTCGATTCACCACGTCGCTGTGTACGTCGGTGACGGCATGGTCCTCGACGCCCTCCAAACCGGCACCCCCGTCCAGATCCAACCCCTGTGGACCGACGGTCTCTTCGGCGCTACCAACCCCTTCGCCTAAGGCTCAGCACGGAGCCAGGTCGCGACGGGTGGCAGTCCGGACGGTGGCGGTGCCGCCCCGGCTGCTCAGCTCCTCGAACTCGGCCAGGGCGGCGGGATAGAACTTGGGTTCCGGCGGCGAGGTGTCGTGCCATGAAGTGACGGGCGAGGGGCGCGTCACCGGCGATGATCGACGCCACGAGTTCTTTGTGCAGACAGCGGGTCTCGGCGAACCTGAGAGTATCATCGTCGCCCTGTGGTTCGTCGTCGTCTGCACGGAGCGTCGAAGCATCGAGGCTCAGATCAAGGACTACTTCGATAAGGACGCGGACGAGCAGCGCCATAATCCGGTTTCCGGCCAGATCAGCGATGACGGTGTGGAGGTTCTCGCGGTGGACCCCGAGCGCCTCTGGATCTCCGGTTGCTCGGTCCTGCTGCAGTCGCTGCAGCTCGCTGGCTCCACTGGCAGTTATCCTGGAGGCGGCACGTCCGGCGCTCTCCACGCCGAGTGTGATACGCGCTTCCATGATGTCCTGAATGGTCGTGTGTCGAAACTCGAGACATACATCCGATCCATTGCCGGCGAGCCTGATGGCTGCTTGGCGACCGCCGGTCCACAAGACGACAATCAACGCCCCAATCTCGGTACAAGTCTTCCGCGCCTCCAGCTCCGGCGACCCTTCCTCCGCATACCCTCAGGAACACCACCAGTTGAAGCTGGCGCCGCCCGCCGTGGGTACAGAGTTCTCGGCGCTGGCACCGGAATCCTACAACTCTTTGAAGGTAGAGGCACTGCGCCGAAGGTGGTGAGCGGCCCAGCCCACCGACCTCAGAGAGGCTCTTGACAACTTCGCAGGTGACATTTAAATTCCAGAAAACGCCATTGAGTACACTGAAAGAGGGGGACCGGATGCAGTTCTCGAAGATGCCGCCGTCACGTCAGTGGATCCGGTGGGTCGGGATCGGCGTGGTGGCGGCGCTGGCCCTGGTCGGGTGCGGTAGCTCCAGCAAGTCGTCCTCGAGCTCGACTACCGCGGGTGGTGCGGGTACGACCGCGGGCGTGACGGTGACGACGGCGGCGGGCTCGGCGGCGACCGGGACGCCCTACGCGCTCGGGGTCATCAGTTCGGACACGGGGCCGACCGGCAGTTCTACGGACGTGTCGACGACCGTCCACGATTGGGTGAACTACACAAATTCGCACGGTGGTATTGGCGGCCACCCGGTCAAGCTCATTTATTTCGATGACAAGACCAATACCGCGCAGGCGGCCGTGGCGGCCCAGAGCCTGATTGCCGACCACGTGCTGGCCATCATGGACAGCAGCTTTGTCAACAATGCTTTCCAAAAGGCAGTGGACGCGGCCAAGATCCCGGTGCTGTCACTGACCGGCTCCGGCCAGTCGTTCCTTTACACCGCCGACCCCAACTTCTTCGCCAACTCGACCACGGTGCTGGCTACCGTGTACTCCCAGCCGTACACGGCGAAGCAGGCGGGGGCTAAGACGTACGCCCTGCTGTACTGCTCCGAGGATCCCAACTGCGCTCAGGCGGTGCCGCTTACCAAGTTCTATGGGCAATCAATCGGCATCAACGTCAACTACACGGCGGCCGTCAGCGCGGCGGCGCCCAACTACACGGCCCAGTGTCTGGCCGCGAAGTCCGCTGGCTCGCAGGCCATGTTCATCGCAGCCGCTGACGCTCCATCGATTGGGCGGATCGCGGCAGACTGTGCTGCCCAGGGCTACAACCCCTTTCAGATCACCGCGTCGGGCACGGTCCCCGACTCGTTCCTGACCAAGCCGGGCTTCGACAAGGACAACGTAGTGGGGTCGGTCAACACCTTCCCGTACTTCCTCAACACCACGCCCGCCACCCAGCTCTTCCATCAGGTCATGGGAAGCTACCTGACCAAGTCGCAGCGCCCCACGGTGGTGGCGGCCGCCTGGACGGGCATGGAGCTCTTCGCCACCGTGGCCGCCAACGCAGGCAGCACCCCGACCACCCAGGCTATCTACAACGGTCTCTACGCTCTCAACGGCTCGACACTTGGCGGGCTGGCTCCGCCTCTCACCTTCAAGGCGGGCCAGGCCAACAACGTCAACTGCTTCTACGAGGTTCGCTCCAGCAACGGGAAGTACACCGCCCCTAACGGCGACACCGCCACCTGCGTCAACCCCCCCAAACTGCCGAGCAGTTAGCCGGGGTGACAACGCCGAAAGCGCCGGGGCCGGGCGCAGGCAACACCGGGGTGAGTAGGCTGCGGCGCCAACTTGGGGATCGTAACCCACTCGGTGCTTCGGCCAACCGGTTAGGGCGGCCGGCCCACTGGTAGCGGCCCAGCCGCGGGTCCGCGCCGGCCGGTCTGTCACCGGAACCTGGCCCAGCCCCGGCGGGCCACCCGCCGGGGCTGTTCAGGATTAGGGAAGGCAGATTCCGGCCGTCACGGTCAGGCCGCGGCGCAAGCGGCCAGGGTGATGGTCGAAGCGGGGTGGACCCCGCCGCTCACTTTGGTGGTGGCTGCCGGGCAGGCGGTGATGACCTTGTTGTTCTGGTTCGGGTCTTGGGTGTCGACGCTGGTAGCCCACTCACCCGTGGCCGAGTTGGGGCCAATGCCGGTCAGGGTCCAGAAGGTGGCGTAGTGGCCGTCGGGGATGGTGTAGGTGACCATGACGACAAAGCCGAGCGAGTCTGTCGGCGAGTCCGTGTAGCCGGTCACGGTGACCTCCTGGCCCGGGCTCACGGTCTGGGGGGAACGTTGACCCCAATGCCCGAAGCCGCTGACAAAGCTGTCCTTGCTGTCGAAGGTCCAGACCTGGCTGGTGGAGTTGGTGATGGTCATCTGGATGCTGAACGCGCCCTTGCTGTAGGACCTGAGGACCTGAACCGATCCCGCCGGGGACCGAGTGGCCTGGAAGCCAGCACCCGGCGTAGGCGACAGGGTCGCGTGGTCAGTTGCTGTCACCGGCGGCTGGCTGGGGATGGCCGGGTCGATCGTGGGCACGTTGGAGGGCTTGCTCGGGACCGCGGGGTCGATCGTGGGCACGTTGGAGGGCTTGCTCGGGACGGCCGGATCGACTGTGGGACGGCTGGGGACCGCCGGGCTGACCGACCCCCCGCCCCGGGGCGGCAGCGTCGAGGGGACGGCCGGGTGAGACGTCGATTGGGTACTAGCGGCCGAGACACCGGCCCAGGTAGCGATACCTACGCCGGCGACGACAACGGCTGCGCTGGCTGCCAACAACCGGCGCCGGATGGGGGAACGATGATGAGTTGAAGAGGTCGACGTGCTCATAGTCGGTTGCCTTTCGGGCTTGAGGTTGGTCACCTGACTGATAATCACCCCCAAAGCCGGTGAAAACCCTAGGGACGATCCCTAGTCGTCCCGACCCCGGGAGTCGCAGCACAGATCAGGTGACGACCGACGGCCCGACGCGGCGCAGCGTCGGTCCTGCCATCGCGGTCGGTGGCGGTGCCGCTCCTGGTGATGGCGGGCGACGACCGGCAGACGCGCCGTCGATGCAACCTGCACTCGGCAGGATCACCTTTGCCTGAGTCCGGCCGCACCCGGTGAGTCTCCGTCGCGGGCCAGCGGGCCGCGACTGGGGTGCGGAACGGGCGAGGCCCAGGGTGATGAGCGGTACCGGCGAAGGGCGGGCTGGGGTAGGCCACGACCGGCGGGGGCGGGGGACGCGGGTTGGTATGGTCGGTCGATGACCGAGTTGTCCGGTCCGTCTGGCGGGGATGGGTTTGTGGGGCGGGCCGCTGAGCTTGGCGCCGCACGTGCCGTGATCGCGGATGCTGCCCGCCAGGGTGCGGGGGTGGTTTGGATCGAGGGGGACGCGGGAGCGGGAAAGACTGCCCTGGTTGCCAGGGTTACGGCTGAGCTCAGCCCGGCGGATTCTGTGTTACGGATGGCGGGCGACGAGCACGGTACAGACCGTCCTTTTTTTGTGATCGGGCAGGTCGGGGTGGACGGCGCGGACGGGCCGTTCGCGGCGGGTCTGGCGTTGCTCGCTCGGTTCGGGCAGACCGAGGGGTCGGGGCCGACGGTGGTGGTCGTGGAGGATTTGCACTGGGCGGACCGCGGTTCTCGCTTGGCGCTGCTCACCGCGGCGCAGCGCCTGGATCGAGATGCTGTGGTGATGGTGGTGACCTCCCGGCCTGGGTCCAGCTGCGATGACGGGTGGGATCGCTTCTGTGTTGATAACTCTCGGTGTCGCCGGTTGGTGTTGGGGGGTTTGGAGCCCGAGGATGTGGCGGAGATGGGCCGGTACGCTGGCGTGTCGTTGACCCGCGGGGCGGCCGAGCGGCTTCACGCCCACACCGGCGGCCATCCCCTGTATGTCCGCACGCTGCTTCGGGAGGTACCCCAGACGCGACTGCTCGCGTCTGACCCGGTCCTGCCGGTGCCGCGCAGCCTGGAGGCCACTATCGTGGCCCGGCTGGCTGAGCTACCGGCCGAATCACGCGGTCTGGCCGAGGCCCTGAGCGTGATCGGCGAGCCGGTCCCGCTTTCGGTGGCCGGACGGGTGGGTGGGGTGGGCCGGCCAGCCGAGGCACTCGACGGTCTGCTCGCCACCGGGTGGGTCACCTGGACGCCGGACGACCCGCAAGCACCCGTCGCGTTTGGCCACCCCCTGTACCAGGCAGCCCTCTACCGGGACCTGTCACCGGCCCGGCGGCGAAGCCTGCACGCGGCGGCCGCCCAGATGCTGGATGCCGGATCGAGCCTGGCCCACCAGGTGGCCGCCGCCGACGGCGTCGATGACAGCCTGGCCACAGAACTGGCGGACCGCGCCCGGCGGGAAGAGCGCAGAGGGGCTCGCACCCTCGCGGCCCGCTACTTGGTCTGGGCGTCAACTCTGAGATCAGACCGTTCCATGTCCGAAGCGCATCTTCTCGACGCCGGCCGGCTGTTGATTGCCGATGGGCAGGTCTCCCGGGCGACCGAGTTGCGCGACCGGTTGGAACGCTGCGCGGAAAGCCGGCAGCGAAGCCTGGTACTGGGAATGCTGGCATGGGAGCAAGGCGAGAGCGCCCTAGCCGAGCGATGGCTGCTCGAAGCGGCGTCCCGCCTTGATGCGGACGAAACCGACCACCGGGTGGCGGTTGTGGCTCTCACCCAGCTGGGAGCGCTCTATTGCGCCTACGGCCGGGCGGCGCAGGCCATCGAGGCTGGCCGCTTGGCGCTTTCTCTGCGCCCGTCCGACGCCGAGAGCGAGCGGGCCGCCTGGTTTGCGGTTGCGGTGGGAGAAGCCACCGCCTACGGAGCCGGAACGGGCCTGGCCCGGTTGGCCGAACGGCTGCCCCAACGGGCTGACGCGGTCGCCGCGGCCGACACGGACCTGCTCATCGCGCGGGGGACGCTCAGCTTTTACGCCGGCCGCACCGCGGCCGGGATCGCCGATCTGCGGGTGGCCATCCGCCTGGCCCGTCAGGGCGCAGCATCCGCCCAGCTGCCACGCGCTCACCTGCAGCTGGCTCAGCTGCTGCTGAGCTTCGGCGACTGGGACGATGCCATGGTCCACGCCGATCTGGCCCTGTCGTTGGTGTCAGACCAGCAGCGAATCTGGATGGAAGCACCGGCGCACGCCGCGCTGGGACGTCTCTTCGCCGACCGAGGACAGTGGACGCTCGCGACCGAGCACGTGGTTGCGGCGAACACGGCGGCGACCACCCTGGGAACGGCGGAGGCGATCTTCACCGCTCGTATCGCCGAGGCCGCCGTGGGCCGGGCGGCGGATGAGCCGGCCCGGATCGTGAATTCCCTCGGCCCGCTGGTGAAAGACGATCGGTCCATACCGATGGCGACCTCGCTGGCTTGGTGGCCCACCTTGATTACGGCCCTGATCGACTGCGGACACCTCGATGAAGCCGCCAGCCACATCGGGCGGCTCGCCTCAGCGGCTCAAGAACGCGGCCTGGACCTGACCGCCCGCATCACGGGGGTGCG
Organism: uncultured Acidimicrobiaceae bacterium; assembly: GCA_963769725.1. Lineage (GTDB taxonomy): Bacteria > Actinomycetota > Acidimicrobiia > Acidimicrobiales > Palsa-688 > PALSA-693. The sequence continues at coordinate 14,266 of CAVYMU010000001.1, forward strand.
AGCTCAGCTCTGTCTGGCCCACGGCGACGCCAGGGCGGCGGCGGCCGGTCTGGCCGAAGCGGTGGGGCTGCTGAGCGCCGACGACCCGCTCCTCGATCGGGCCAGTCTGCACCACGCCCTGGGGCGGGTCCTGCTGGCCCAAGGACGCCGGCGACCCGCCCTGGACGAGCTGCACGCCGCCCACGACCTGCTGGCGGCGGTCGGCGCCGAGCCGTTCCTGCGCCGCGTCGAAGCCGATCTGGCCGGCGCCGGTATCACCACCGCCCCGGAGGGGTCACGGTCTCCGCTCGATCTCACCGAACGGGAACGCGACGTGGTGGCCCTGGTGGCCAAAGGGATGACCAACCGGGAAGTAGCCGCCGGGTTGTACATCGGGGACAAGACCGTCGAGTATCACCTGCGCAACGTGTTTGGCAAGCTCGGCGTCACCTCCCGTCGCCAACTGCGCAACTATCTCTCCGGTCGATGACTAGGGGTTTTCCCTGGGGAAATCCGGTGGTCCCGATCCCATGCTGTGGGGCATGGAGATCATCGTCGACGTTGCCCGATCACCCCAGGGACACCTGACCGGGACCGTCCGACCGGCCGGCAGTGTCACACGGCGCGACTTCCACGGCGTCATGGAGCTCCTGGCCTGCCTCGAACGGATCATCGATGTCGACGCCTCCATCCTCGCAGACCCCAGGACCACAAAAGGAGAACAGATCATGACCGACCCCATCGAGTTCTCGTTGCTGCCCCAAGCCGACCAGGACGCCATCGTCACAAACCTCCTCGCCCTCTCGTCAGGCTTCCAAGCTCGCGATGTCAACCAGCTGGCCGGCATCTATAGCGCCGATGCTGACTGGGTCAACGCCTTCGGCACGATCAAAAAAGGACGCGACCAGATCGTCAGTTACCTCCGGGGCCTTTTCGCCGACGAGAACTTCAGCGCCGGCAACCTCGAAGCGCCGCCCGAGGTGGCCATCCGGGTCGTCACCCCCGACGTGGTACTGGTCTCCGCCCACCTTCGAGTTGCCGGCCAGAAACTCGTCGGCGGCGGCGAGATCCCTGAGCGGGACAACCATTCCCTCCGAGTCCTGCAACGCCAGCCCGACGGCACCTGGCCCATCGTCTCGGAAATGTACAACGACGCCAACCGGGAAGCGACCTACCTCCCTTCCACATAACCGTCGGCACAAGAACGCCACGCCAGTGCGGCCGTTGCGCCCCACGCCCGGCGGTATGCCGAAGCCGACCGCCGGCTGGGCGCGTGGCGCTCAGAACTCGCCCCCGTTGGCGAAGACCACTGGACCAGTCGGCCGACATGGCCAGCGCAGGCTGGCTCATTCGCCCGCTGGTCGCTGGCGATGTCCCCTGGGTATGAGGCGACGTGCAACCGGGTCCGTTCCCTGCGGGCACAGCTGCCCGTACGTGACGAGCGTGCTGTCTCGGACCGCCTTGGCCGGCGCCGAGACGGAAGTCGCCAGGGGCCTTGACGCCGTTCGAATTGATGCATGAATCGATCATCTGATGCGAGCACGAGCAAGGATGTCCAGGTCAGGCACCAATCCCACAAGGGCCTTTTGTCTCGGGTGTGCCGCGCGCCGTCCTCGTGATCCTGCTGGCGGGGTCGCCACTCGATACCCCGGCGAGAACAAGCCAAGCTCACGTTGCCCCACGGTGACCCGGTCGTCACCGGGTTGACTTGGCTATCTACGGTGGCGCCCCAGACATCCTCCGACGCCTCCTTACCGAGCGCCCGGAGATGGCCACGGTCCGCACGATAGGCCGCTAAGTCCTCAAAGGCGGCTGGCACATCCGACTGCCCGCCGCCACCGACTGGACTGGCTACTTCCTGGCCGTTCCCGCCGCGGTGGCCCCGCTCCTCGAACCGGGGGCCGACCCAACGACGCGTCTGAGCGCAGGCGACGGTAACCCCCACGTGGCGGCGGGAACTAGGGAACTTCCCTAGGGACTTGCGTCTGCCGACAGCCGATAGTTGTCCTACCAAGCCGAACGAACCAGTTGAGAAAAGGAGTCAACAGACCATGAGCACCCACTATCAGACGTTGAAGAAGTCCAGCCCCTCCAGGGCCCTGAGTGCCGCGTTGGCGGTAGTGCTGGCCTTGGCGATCGTGCTACTAACTCTGGCCGCGACCCACGTGTTCGATCATCACCCGGCCACGCCATCAGCGTCGCAGTCAGGCGGACAAGTGACCCCCAACGGATCCAACACCTCCGGTGGTAGTCAAGGACAGGTCACCCCCTCGGGAACCGGTTCCCACACCGTCACGCCATCCGCGGCCGTCAAGACCCTCCAGCAGGAGCTCGCCCAGCTCAACTATTATGAAGGGCCGATCGACGGGATCATGGGCGCCCAAACCGTACAGGCCATCCAGGATCTGCAGCGGCAGGCCAACCTACCCCAGACCGGGACCATGAACAGCGCCACCGAGGCCGCCCTGCACAACTACCTGGTCCACGGCAACAGCCAGATGAATCCCCCGCCGGATCCATCCTCAAACCCAAAGCCGACCCCGACCCCCTCCTACTCGGCGACCGTCGCCACCCTGCAGAAGCAGCTCGCCCAGCTGAACTACTACGAAGGTCCGATCAACGGTATCGCCGGGTCGCAGACGGCCCAGGCCATCCAGGATCTGCAACGGCAGGCCGGCCTGCCGCAGACCGGGACCATGAACAGCGCCACCCAGGCAGCCCTCAACAACTACCTGATCCACGGCAACAACCAGATGGCTGGTTAACAAGCGGCGATCGCCAACCCCAACAGACACGGATGGCCCGCCGACCGGCGGGCCATCCTCGCGAACAGCCTCATACCCCGACTCACTCATAACGGTGATCGCCCCCCAGGGGGCTTTCGATCGAGGCGGCGGACTCTGCCACCGCGACAGTCCCGGGACCCCGATGTGTGGTCAAGTCAAGTCCGCCGTCGCTGAGGTGGTCTGGTGGTGACGGGTTCCAGTGTCGAGCCCGGGGCTTTGTCGGCGACGGTGTCGAGCGCCTCCATACCGGGGCTCACCCGGCCGGAGCCAGGAAAGGACCACGTGCCGACGTCGTCCTCTACCTCGGTCGCCGCCCGCTCCACCGCGTCCAGTTGGTTCGAGAGCAGCATCTGGGGAGCCAACGCCTCGGGTGCGGTCACCGACGCATCACCGTCATCGACGGCAACATTGTCTACGTCACTGCGTCACCCGGCACTTGGACGGCCGGGCCGACCAGACCGGCTTGCCGGCCGATCCCGGGCAGACCTGTCCTCGCCCATCACGAGCGAGATCAAGCATTCACCTTTCGTCGCCGGGAGATTAAAGGTCGATCCGTCGGAAGTGGTCCGGGCGTCGTGTGTAGTAGGGCGGGTAGAAGCTGCGCCGCCGGAGTTGGTCAGAGCAGTTCGGGTGTCAACTGGTGCAGCCCATGGCCGGGAGCGTTGTTGCATGGCGTAATAAACAGCAGATGTCCGCCGACTTCCGGGAGACGCATTGCGGAGCGGAGTGCCTCACTCAGGTTGAACACGTGTTCGACGGTGCCGCACTCTACTGCGACGGTGAACCGACCGGCGAGATGGTCGAGTGTCCTGATGATCTTCCGCCACCGGTACCCCTGTCAGGCAAGGGTATATCCGATGGGATAATCACCCAGGTTCTCTATTTTGATTGGCATGTTCTTCGGAATGGTGATCTGTCGCGATCCCTCGGCCGTGGGTCCCGTCAGGACGATACCTCCCGAGGGGGCATCGGTCACCATAAACGCCGAATCGCCTTCGATTTTGTTCATGGTCAGGGTCCGGTCCTCATCGTGACTGCGTTCGACTTCCACCGTCGTGTGGGCTGCGACCTCAGGCATCCGCGTGGCTCCTCGGCTCGAATTCTTTGCAGAGAACAAGACTAATCGTAGTTGGCGATCGCGACCTAGCGTACCGGCCTCGACGTCACCCTTGCCGTCGCCGCCATCGGCGCCGGGTAGACCTATGTTCCGGCTCAACGCTGACGGCGTGGGGTCACCCCGGTCCGGCTGCTTCGCATCAGTGAGGGCCCGTGTGGCGTCGAAAGGTTGGCGGCAGTGTTGATTAGCGACACGTGGGAGAAGGCCTGCGGGAAGTTGCCCAGCATACGACCGGCCGAGGGGTCGTATTCCTCGGACAGTAAGCCGACGTCGTTGCTAAGGGCCCGTAGACGCTCGAAAATCTGTCGGGCCTCGTCGACCCGACCCATAAGGGCGAGGTTGTCGGCCAGCCAGAACGTGGTCATCAAGAATGTTCCCTCGGTCCCAGCGAGGCCGTCGATGCCGCCGTCGCCGCCGCCGTCGAGTTGATAGCGGCGAACGAAGCCGTCCTCGAGCAACTCGTTCTGGATGGCCGTGACCGTGCCCACGATCCGAGGATCGTCGGGTGGGAGGAAACCCACGGGCGCGAGCATCAGGAGGCTGGCGTCGAGCAGCGTGGATCCGTAGTACTGGGTGAAGGAGTTGATGTCCTTATCGAAGCCTTTGTCACAAACTTGGGCATGGATCCGATCCCGCAGCTGCGTCCAGTGCGCCACTCGATCCCCTGGCAGCGTCTGGTACTCCTGCGCCAGTCGAATAGCCCGGTCGAAAGCTACCCAGGCCATGACCTTTGAGTGCGTGAAATGGCGGCGAGGGCCGCGCACCTCCCAGATCCCGTCGTCCGGTTGGTCCCAGACCTGCTCCAAGTGATCGAGGATGGCCAATACCAGATCTGCACTCCAGTCCACCTCCCGGGGGAAGGCGTTTCTAGCCGCGATGAACGCCGAGTCCAACACCTCGCCAAAGACATCGAGCTGGAACTGTGTGGAGGCCTGGTTGCCGATCCGCACCGGCCTCGACTCCTGGTAGCCCGGAAGCGCGTCGAGTTCGAACTCAGTGAGCCGGCGCTCGCCGCCGACACCATACATGATTTGCAATTCGCCGGGGCTGCCGGCCACGGCCCGCCGGAGCCAATGGGTCCAGGCGGCCGCTTCGTCGGTGTACCCGGAGAGTAGAAACGCCGCCAGGGTAAAGGTGGCGTCGCGTAGCCACGAATAACGGTAGTCCCAGTTGCGGACACCCCCGAGCTCCTCCGGCAACGAAGTAGTGGCGGCCGCGCACACCGCCCCGGTTGGCTCGTAGGTCAGGGCTTTGAGGGTTATCAGCGATCGGACGACGTCGTCGCGCCACTCGCCCTCGTAGGTGCAACGACCGACCCAGTCACGCCACCAGCGCTGGGTATGAGTTCGAGCTGCCAGGCTGTCCAGTGGGAGGGGGGTCGGTCCCGTCGAAGGGAACCAAGTGAGCGAAAATGATCGCCGCGTATCGGGGCCCATCTCAAAGGAGGCCATGGTGGCATGGTCCTTTCCCGTCAGCGGAACAGCACTGTGGAAGCGCAGGGCGTCGCTGCCCGCCACCATTACCAGGCCGTCGCCGGTTGCGGTAACCCAAGGAGTGATGGCTCCGTACTCGAACCGCACGATCAACTCCATTTCCATCTCCACCGTGCCATCTCGCCCTTCCAAGATCCGATGGATGGTGGTGTCCGTGTAATAGGGTGGCATGAAATCGATCACGGCCACGCGTCCAGATGCCGTCTCGAATACCGTTTCCAGGACGAGGGTCTCTTCGTCGTAGCTGCGGGACACCGAAAGGACGCGTTCCTTCGGGGCGATCAACCACCGACCATTGTCCTTGGTCCCCAGCAGGGCAGCAAAGGCCGCGCCAGAGTCGATTCGGGGGGTGCACCACCAGTCGATCGAACCTTGGCGATCGACTAACGCGACCGTTCTGGTGTCACCGATGATGGCGTAATCTTCGATCCTTGCGGGCACCGGTCTCCCCTACGACGAGTCCAAGTTGCGTAAGGCATTCTTAGCAAACGTCGTCTCGTGCTCTCAGCTTGGTCCCAGGTCGCGAGCGGGTAGTCGACGATTCGCAAGACCTCAGGAGGCCGCCGGAGCTGAGCCTCCCCGACATCGACGTACACCCAGCGGAGTTCGCCCCCGGGACCTCGGCCGCTCCTGGTGGTGGCTGCCCCGGTGGCCTTCCTCTCAAGTCTGGGCTGGGCGCCTAGACGGCAGCCTTTCGAGGGCACACTTCATGCACGAAGTGCCCGTCTGGTAAACGCCGCACGTCCTGGCTGGCGGTGATGACCTCGCCGCACCGCTCACAGACCTGCCCGGGAGCGTGCAGTTCATTGTCCTCGGGTTGGACTACGAGACGCTCCCGCTCCTGGCGTTGCTCGTCCTGAACCTCGCGTTCGAGCACGTCCTCGTCGGGCGCCGCGGGCGCCGACCGTCGTTGGACACCTGCCTCGTCTCGACCCAGCAGATCTTCGTCACCGTACTCGGGAGTGAGGGACATGGCGCCGCGCCTTTCGTAGCCAGGCCCTTATGGTACTGCGCTCCTCCGGAACCGGACGCAGACTCAGACTTCGCCAGGTGGCAGCTCTGGGCTGTGTCAAGCCGCTTCGAGAGTGCTCGGCGAGCGCCGAGGTCGGGACGTCCTCCGGGTCGGGCTTCACGAGGGTGGTCGTGCGGTGAGCTGTCATAGTCTCTGCGCTTCACATAAGGTCACACCCCGCAGTGACAATGGGCTGGAAAGTGCATGGCTGGCTGACGAGACTGGAACGGCCATCCCGACCCGAGCCGGAGGACGAACGCTCATGGGGGTAATCCTCGCGGAGCGAGAGGTTGCGCAAGCCGCGGTACGAGTGCTCCTGGACAACGCGCTGGGCGGCCACGGCGGGGCCCTGTTCCTCCTCGGGGAGGCGGGGCTCGGTAAGTCCGCGCTGCTCGAGTACGCGGTGGAGCTGGCCGCGGGTGGCATGATGGTGGGAGCGGGCCGGGCCGATGTAGCGGAGGCCGCCTTACCCTTCGGCCTGGTCGGCCAGGCCCTGGAGCCCCTGCTGGGTCCAGAGACTCTGGCCCCGACGCCCGACAGGGACCAAGCCTATGAGCGGGCTGCGAATCGTCTTCATGCCATTCTGCACCGGTTCCGTGAGGTGGCAGTCCGTCCCCTCCTTGTCGCCCTGGACGACGCCCATTGGGCCGACCCCGATTCTTTGACCTTGCTCCGGCTCATGAGCCGCCGCCTCCAGGACATCCCTGTCGCCCTGCTCGTGACCGCTCGTCCGTGGCCGGCCGACACCGCCCGGGCGGCAGAGGAGCTGTCCCAGCAGGGCCTGGCGACACTGCAGCGGCTTCTTCCCCTGTCTGATCGAGCTTCGATCTCGCTTCTGACCGAGCGGCTGGGCGTGCGGGCCCGCCCGTCGGACCTCGACACCGCCGTGGCCTCCTGCGCGGGAAACCCTTTGCTGCTCGGTCACGTGGCGGCCGACCTGGCTGCTGGCCAAGCCCTGCCGGACCGGGCGGCCGGGACGAGTGGCTCATGGGCGTCCCGCCTGCTCCTCTCCCGCTTCGTCGGACTCGGCGGCCTGGCGGAGGCCTATTTGCGGGCGGCGAGTGTGCTGGGCGGACGCTTCCGACCCGAGGTGGCCGCCGACGTGGCCGACCTCACTCCGGCTGAGGCCGCCCGGGCGCTGGAGGCCCTGGTCGGGGCCGGCCTGATCACCGACGGTGGACAAGGCTGGGCCGCCTTCAGCCATCAGCTGGTCCGCCTGGCCGTTTACGACCAGGCCGCGCCGCTGCGTGCTCACCTGCACGAGGCGGCCTTTCGGGTGCTCTTGGCGCGCCGGGCCCCCGCGGCCGAGGTGGCGGAGCACGCCTTGCTGGCCCGCAAGGCAGATTCCTTGGCGTTGGATGTCATGATTCGCGCTGGGCGGGAAGCCCTGGAGCGCGGCGCTCCGGGCACGGCCCGACATCATCTCGGCGCGGTCGTCGAGTTAGCAGGGGACGAGACCCCAGCCGAGGTGCTGCTCCAGTTGGCTCAGGCGCTTCGGGTCACGGGCGACAACGAGAAGGCGGGGGATGTCTGCCAGCAGCTTCTCCGTCGCGCCGACCTGCCGGGCTCGCTGGACCTGACCACCCTCTGCGAGCTGGCCCAGGCCGAGTTCCGGGCCGGGCGGGTGGAGGAAGCCTCGACCCGAATCGAGCAGGCGGTGCGACTGGCGGAACACCAGCCCCCGCAGTTGGCCGCGGTCGTGCTCCTGGACCAGGCGCATCTCAGTGTCCTCCGTCTGGGACCGAGAGCTGCACTCCCTCTGGCCCGACGGGCGCGGTTGGTGGCGGCCGAGGTGGGTGGGCAGGTAGAGGCCCTGGCCGATGCCGTTTGGGCCCAGTGCGCCTACCTTTCGGGCGATCCGACCGGGCTGGAGGTGGCCAGCGGAGCGGCGAAAGCGGCGCCGGGGCGGATCCCGGAGGTGACCCAGTGGTCGGATCCTCGGGTCCTCTACGCCGAGTTGGCCTCGTGGTCGGAGCGCTTCGATGAGGCTGAGGAGCTGTTGACGGCCATCATCGCCGAGGCCGAGGACCACCGCTATCCCATGAACCTCTTCGAGGGGCAGTCGCTCCTGGCGGGCGTCCTGCGCCGCACTGGGCGACTGGAGGCCGCCGACACCGTCGCCGACCAACTCCTGGAATCGGCAGAGCTCATGCCCTTCTCGCTCCCGCTGGCCTTTTCGGAGAAGGCGCTTTGCCTGCTCGATCTGGGCCGGCTGGAGGAAGCCCATCAGTTCTGCGAGCAGGCCAAGTTCTCGTCCTCAGGGAGAGCTGCGCTGGGTCGGGTGTGGACGACCCAGCACTTCGCTCGGGCCGTCCTCGCCTTCCGCCGAGGCCAAATGGAGGAGGCTTCCAGGGTCTTTACCCAGCTCGAGCGGTCGGCCCGGTTGGTAGATCTCAACGAGCCGTGCATCTACCCCTGGGCCGCCCCTGCGATCGCCGCCCATCTGGCTTGCGGGCGCGAGGACCGAGCGGCGGGGGTAATTGAATGGCTGGAGCCCCGGGCCTCGGCCCTGCCGTCGCGATGGCCCCGCGCCGTCCTCGCGGGTGGACAGGCGGCACTCGCCGAGCGCGGAGGCGATGTGACGGCCGCCGCTGATGGCTTTGGCCGCGCCGTCGGCCTGCACCACCCGGCCTCACCCCTATTCCGGGCCGACTCCCTCATCGACCAGGGACGTTTCCTGCTCCGCCAGGCGCAACCGGCTCGGGCCCGTCCGGTGCTGGCGGAGGCCTTGCGGTTGGCCGAGAAATCTGGGGCCGCGTGGCACGCCGACCAAGCCCGCGTGTTGTGGCGCCGAGCCGGCGGCCGGGCGCGAGCGACCCCGGCGGGCGCCCTCACCCCCCAGGAACAGGCCGTCGCCGACCTGGCCCGCGCCGGGCGCACCAACAGGGAGATCGCCGGACAGCTCTACCTGTCGGTCAACACCGTGGAGACCCACCTCGCTCATGTGTTTCGCAAGCTCGGTATCACCCGGCGCTGGCAACTGATCGCCAGCGAAGAGAACACCGCCAACCGGTAGCTTCCCGGATCGCAGCTGATCTCACCGGATGCCGGGACGACTGCGATCGGTATGGTTGCGACACTTTCCTGATGGACCAATCCAAGATCGATGGCGGTGCGAGCAGCCCCGTCGACGAGGAGACGCGGTGACCACCCCCCACGCCGACGAGGTCCTCGCCCTTGCGGACGGCCGGCTCCTGGCCTGGGCGGAATGGGGGGATCCGCGGGGTTCTCCACTGGTCTTCCTCCATCCGTGCCCCGGCTCCCGGATGCTTTGTCCAGATCCGGCGGCAACCGCGGCGGCGGGCGTACGCCTCATCACCGTGGACCGACCGGGCTACGGCCGTTCGGATCGGGTCGCCGAACCGACTCTGGCCGGCTTTGCCCATGACCTGGAGCGCCTCCTGGATCACCTGTGGCTGGGTCAGATCCGGGTGGTCGGGTGGTCGTGGGGCGGTCAGTACGCCGCAGCCTGTGCCGCTCTCCTCGCCGAGCGAGTAAGCGCCATCGCCCTGCTGGCCACTCCCGCCCCCGATCACCAGGTGCCTTGGTTGGCTCCCCCGTTTCGAGCGGTGGCCGAGCTGGCGAACCGTGACCCGAACCGGGCGCTCGCCGCTGCCGATGTCCTTTTCGCGTCCCTGGCGGCCGCACCCGAGCAGGCCGGGTTCGGCTGGGTCGGCCCTTCCGACTACGCCACCCCGGCCCAGCTTGAGGTGAGCCGTGCCCTGGCGGCGATGTGGGCGGAAGCCTTCCGCGCCGGCGCCCAAGGCCTGGCGGCCGATCTGGTGGCAGGATCCAGGCCGTGGGGATTTGCCACTTCGCAGGTTCGAAGCCGAGCCGCTCTCTTCTATAGTGACCACGACCCTGTGATCGACCCGATGCATGGTCGGTGGTGGGCGCGTCGATTGCCCCGGGCCGAGCTCATCGTCCGTCGAGGGAGCGGGCCATTGGTCGCGTTCGATGCCTGGGCTGACGTCCTCAGGGCAGTGGCGGAGGAACCGAGAGGGCAGCCCAGGGCGTAGCGAGGGCCGGCTCATTGTCCCGGTGTCCGACATCGCGGTCGTGTCGTTCAGGCCTTCGGCAATGCCGCCGTGCGGGGCGGGCGGCCGCGCCGTCTCTTGAAATCGATGATCCGGCCCTGCTCGAAAATCTCGCCACCCCACACGCCAGCCGGCTCGGCCCGTTCGAGGGCACCAGCCAGGCACGGCCGGCGGTTGCGGCACCCACGGCAGTAGGCCTTGGCCAGGTTCAGTTCGCCTGGCACGCTCGAGAACCACAAGGCTGGGTCCGTTTGCTGGCAGGGCAGGCCGCCACTTGTGACCTGCGATGGTGTCCTCAACCGGCTCCCCAGTGTGAGGATGATGCCCTTCGCCGCCGGCGAAAGTTGGCCGTCTTTGCCCGGTGGGGACGTCGGTAGGGGCATGCATTCAGCATCGCGGTCGAAAGGCATGGCGTCGTCCCGGTATCCCGTGATTTCAAGGGTCAGATCGTGACGTGACGCTCGTCACGGTGATTGGACTGAACCCCCTTCAGCCAGGGGGAGCTCTGAATTCACCGGTTGCCGGGATGACGTCGCGGCGGTCAATCGCGATGCTGCTGATCATGCCCGGACCGGCTCCCGAGCCTGCGACGTCGGCCCTACGGAGGCGTTCGGTAGAGGTCGAAGAAGTAGAGGTCGAAGAATGAGTGAAGCGAACCTCGCCGCGATGCCTGCGGCTGTCCTCCCCCCACCCGAGAGAAAGGTCTCCTGATGGCCGCGCTGGCGCGCTGGTGTTTCCAGCACCGCAAGATTGTCCTGCCAGCCTGGCTGGTTGCCCTGGTCCTCGTCGGCGGAATCGCGAGGACCGCCGGGTCGAGCTACACCAACAACTTCTCGTTCCCTTCGACCGATTCGAGCCGGGCGCTCGACATCGTGAAGGCCAACTTTCCCGCCCAGAGCGGCGATAGCGACCAGATTGTCGTGCAGGCGAAGAGCGGCACGCTGCACACGCCCGAGGTCGGTGCTGCCCTCAATGAGTTGCTGGGAAGGGTTGAGCAACTGCCGTTTGTGACCGGGGTCACCTCGCCCTACAGCTCCGGGCTCATCTCGACGAACGGGAAGGTTGGGCTGGCGACGGTGCAGCTCGCTGCGCAGGCGCAGAACATCTCCAGCGACCAGGCCAAACAGCTGATCAAGACGGCCCAAGCGGTTAACCCGGACGTGCTCAATGTTCAGCTCGGCGGGGCAGCAGTGCAGCAGGGAGAGAACCAGGGCGGCGGTTCAAGTGACTTCCTCGTCGGGGCGTTACTCGCGCTGGTGGTGTTGTTCTTCGCCTTCCGTCGCTCGTTTCTGAGCGCCGTGCTCCCCCTGCTCACCGCGGTGGTAGCCATCGGCATCGGGACGTCGTTTATCGGCATCCTCTCCCACGTCTTCAACGTCCCCCAGTTCGCGACGCAGTTGTCTGAACTGATCGCACTCGGTGTGGGCATCGACTACGCCTTGTTCATCGTGAATCGCCACCGACGGGAGCTGCTCGCCGGTCGCCGGCCCGAAGAGGCCGTAGTCCGGGCGCTCAACACCTCCGGGCGGGCGGTCTTCGTGGCCGGCTTGACGGTCTGTATCGCCCTGCTAGGCATGTTCGCGCTCGGCCTCACCTTCCTCTACGGCGTCTCGCTTGGGGCGGCGTTCGTCGTTCTGCTCACGATGCTCTCGTCGCTCACCTTGCTGCCCGCCATGCTCGGCTTCTACGGCGACAAGGCCTTGTCGCGTCGTGACCGGCGGATGCTGCAAGCGGATGCCGGGACCGGGCCGGGGCCGAACGAACGAGCTGATCGAGGGCGTAGTCCGTTCTGGGAGTGGTGGGCGGCCGTCGTCGAACGACGGTCGGCCGTCCTGTCCATGCTCGGCCTGGCCCTGATCGTCGTTGTCGCTCTGCCCTTCTTCAGTATGCGTCTCGGGCTGGCGGACTCAGGCGAGGATCCCTCGGGATCGACGACGAAGCAGGCCTACGACTTGCTGGCCCAAGGCTTCGGCCCAGGGTTCAACGGACCTCTCCAAGTGGTCGGTCAGATCAACGGACCCGACGACCTGGCCCGCTTCGACAGCTTCGTCGGCGGACTCCAACACACACCGGGAGTCGCTCACGTGGTCTCTCCGCGCACCAGCCCAAACGGCAAGGCAGCGGTCGCTTTCGTCTACCCCGCCTACAGCCCCCAGGCGGCGCAGACGACGACTCTCGTGAACCACATTCGCGCCGAAGTGCCAGAGGCTACAGCTGGATCGTCGCTGGCCATCCACGTAGGGGGTCAGACGGCCGCCGGTATCGACTTCTCGAGGGTCTTGGCGGAAAAGCTTCCGCTCTTCATCGCCGTCATCATCGTGCTGGCGTTCTTGCTGCTCGCCACGGTCTTCCGAAGCATCCTGGTGCCATTGACGGCGTCGGTGATGAACATCCTCTCCATCGGCGCCGCGTTAGGGGTGATCACTGCCGCCTTCCAGTTCGGCTGGTTGCAGCCGGCTCTCGGCTTCGCCAAAGCAGGTCCGATCGAGGTGTACCTACCGGTCATGATGTTCGCTGTCCTGTTCGGCCTGTCGATGGACTACGAGGTCTTCCTCGTTAGCCGGATCCACGAGGAATGGGTCAAGACCGGCGACAACAGCCGGGCGGTGACCCGAGGTCAGGCAGAGACCGGGCGGGTCATCACCGCCGCAGCCCTCATCATGATCCTGGTCTTCTTGTCGTTCAGCCTTATCAACAACTCGCTCGTGATCCAGGAGTTCGGCATAGGATTCGCGGCTGCGATAGTGATCGACGCGTTCGTCGTGCGCACGGTACTGGTCCCGTCCGTCATGCACGTCCTGGGCCCACGGAACTGGTGGCTGCCCTCGTGGCTGGACCGGACCCTCCCAACATTCCACATCGAAGCCGATGACGTCGGGGAAGCGGACGACCAGCTGCAATCCGTCAGCGACTACTCGAACGCCTGAATGAGGAGCGAGGCTCCTACTTGACGGGCAGAGGCTTGGACCCCTCGATTACCGCAATCGCAGTTCCGTTCATCGAGGTGACCTGGGCCCGCAACCCGGTCTTCAATGCCGCCGCACTGGTGGCTTGCTTGCCCCGGTATTTGGTAGTGGGGGACAAGGCGAAGGTCACGGACTGGCCGTCAGGTCGAGCCAGCATGAGTGACGTCGCCGACGCTGCGGTCACGTTGCCTCGATCGACCGTGATCGTGACCCACTGGCCGTTTCGGCGAACCTGAAGAGTGGCGTGGTCTGCCCGGGCCAGAAGAGAGCGGTGCTTGCTGTGTGCGACAGCCGAGGCGCTCGACGATGAAGTCGCGGCAGGCGACGGTGAAGAAGTAGAGGCAGCGTAGGCTGCCGCGCCCCCGCCAGTCACGAGTACGCCCCCGACGATGGCCGCGGCTGCTACTCGACGCTTGGTATTTCCGAGCAAGTTCATACTTCTACTATCCGGTTGGTACATGAGAGGGCCCTGACAACAATGTCAGGGGTTTGTTAGCGTCTGCGGAGCCGTTGCGCCAGCCCGCGAGCGTCTGGGACCGCGAACCCGGAAGCGTCATTGTTGAAGTAGGCGTACACGTCGACACCCTCGGCGAGCCACTCGGTGAGGCGTTCGGCCATCCAGGACGGTCGCCGTTCGCCGTACTCGCCTTGGTAGGGGTGCTCATGAGCGTCCGGACCGTGGAACCGGAGGTAGGTCCAATCCGTGTCAGTTCCCAGGGGGAGTCGGCGAGCAGGTCATGGATGCATAGGGCCGCGCCGTGGCGGCGCAGCACTTCGTAGATGTCGTTGCTCAGCCATGTCGGTTCCCGTCATTCGATGGCCCAACGACGGCCCCTAGGGGCTGCGCTGAGGAACTCGTTGAGCCGGGCGGCGCAGACCCTCGGGGTACACTGGGCCTCGCCAGTGCCTGTACATCCAACCGGAGCACCCGAGTCGGGCTTCGCCGGACGGGACAAGGTCTGGGCTCATCCTGACCAGGGTAGGGTGGCGCGGGCCGCGATTACCCGCGTGAACCGGAAGTCGGCAGGAGGTAGGACAGAGGCCAGCCTCCGACCGGGCACGCGGTTCGAGGCATCGGGATCGGGGTACAAGGTCTCCGTGCTCGTTGACATTCTCATCGCCATCTTGATCGTCGTGGTCGCGGCCGTACTTGGCTTAGTCGTCCACCCCCTGCTGTGGATCATCGTGATCGCGGCGATCCTCTGGTTGTTCACTCGGCGAGGCCGGTGGTGATTGCCTCACTGACGTGGTCAGCCGGGTTGATCAATGAGCGACGAGGACACGATGGCCGGCGTTGAGGCCAACTCGGGGATCGACCCGATAACGTCGCGGTCTGGCCACCATCCCACCACGGCGCCAGCGAGCGGGCCCGGTCGCCAGGCGGGCGAATCTCCAGGGCGCGGCCCCGACGGCGAGGACAATCAAGTCATTCATCCAGCCGCGGTTGGGTTGAAGAGTCAGGCACCCATACGCCGCACCCGAGTCAGTGCCATATGGGTAGGCGTCATCATCGCCGCCGTACTACTGATCGGGCTCCTCATCTTCATCGGGCAGAACTCCCGCACTGTCACCATCCATTACCTCGGTCTAGATGGGCGCGTTCCCCTCGCCGTGGCACTGCTCGCATCAGCCGTCTGCGGTGTGCTCCTGGTGGCCGTGCCCGGCACGGCACGGATCATCCAACTACGCCGAGCCCTCAAGAAGAGCCCTACCAGGGCCCGCCCGGCCGCCGACCAAGGATGGCGGCCGTGAACGGAAACAGTCGAGTTCTGGCCCGGCTCGCGGCGGTTGGGCCGGCCCGCCTCGAGGTTCGTCCGTGACCGCGGCGCGCCCAGGATTTGCGGAAGCGACCGGGCCGGAATTGGTCGATGTCGAGTCCCTTGCGCGGTGGTGTGAGCAGGCGACATCCTGGCCCCTCCCGGGGTTCGGTGCGACCAATCGACGCTTCCACCAGTTGACGTCACTCGCCCGGCAGGACCTGGCGTTGGGACGGTTGGTGGAGGCCCACGCCGATGCCGTGGCCATCTGCGCCGAGCTCCGATCCCGGCCGATCGGCGCCCGGCAACGTTGGGGCGTCTGGGCGGCCGGCCCACCGCAGAGCCTGAGGGCTTGCATGGTCGATGATGGGTGGCGTATCCACGGCTCCAAGCAGTGGTGTTCGGGGGCCTCCCTCTTGACCCACGCCCTCGTGGACGCGTCGACCGATATCGGCCAGCAGTTGTTCGCCGTCGAACTGGCCGGCCATGGGATCACTATCTGCCCGCCTAGCTGGGTCGGAGCTGGCATGTCTCGCTGCGACACCCGGACGGTCGCATTAGATGACGCCGCGGCCGTACTCGTCGGCGGCCCGGGTGAGTACCTGTTGCGGCCCGGATTCTGGGCCGGCGCGGTGGGCGTAGCCGCCTGCTGGCACGGTGGAGTGCTCGCGGTTGCCCACGCCCTGCTGGACCGCGCCCGGACGAGCGAGGATCCCCACCTGCTGGCCCATGTGGGGGCGGTGCACGTCGCTATCGGGGAGAACCAGTCCGTAATTGAACGGGCTGCGCTGGACTTCGATCGTCACCCGGATTCCGATCATGCCGCCATGGCTCGATCGGTACGCACCACCGTCGAGCGCAACGCCATTGAAGTGATCGATCGGGTGGGACGGGCTCTTGGCCCGGCCCCTCTTGCCCACGACGGCGCCCATGCTGCGTTTGTCGCCGACCTGGCGGTCTACGTACGACAGCACCACGCCGAGCGAGATCTAGAACAGATCGGTCGTACTGTGGCGAAAGCGGCCGACCCTTGGCGCAGCTAACCGTCGCACGCACTCTGACCGGACCGGGCACACCAGAGGAGGCCTGGACCGCCTGCGAAGAGTTGTCTCTGATGCCAAGGTGGGTGCCTTTGCCTCCGCAACAAGGGCGAGTGGTAGTGGTTGCCCCTCACCCCGACGACGAGATCTTGGGTGTGGGCGGCACCATGGCCCTGCTCGCGGTCGCAGGCGCCCACACGGTTCTGGTGGCCGTCACGGATGGCGAGGCCAGTCACCCCGGCCGCCAGGCGGAGTTACGGCGTCTCCGACCGCTGGAGTCGGTCGCCGCCGCGGCGTGCCTTAGATCCCGCCCGAACACGACGCATCGTCTCGGTCATCCCGACGGTGGAATCGACGAGACGAGGTTGTGCTCGGAACTAACCGAGCTCATCGGGCCCGAGGATCTGCTCCTGGCCCCATGGTGCGGAGACGGCCACCCCGATCACGACGTCGTCGGCAGCGCGGCGGGCACCGCCGCGGCTCGACGTCACGCCACGGTGCTCTCCTATGTGGTTTGGGCCTGGCACTGGGCATCGCCAGAACGCGACCTGCCTTGGTCGCGGACGTGGCGTGTCGAACTCGGTGCAGAGATCGCTCGCCGCAAACGACGGGCGGCAGGCTGCTTCGTCACTCAGGTCGCGGGACCAGACCCAATTCTGCCCCCGCATGTCATACGCAGGCTGACACGCGACTTTGAGGTGCTGGTGCGGCCGTGACCATCGGGCAGGACTACTTCGACGAGCTCTATGACCAACGCGACGACCCGTGGGGTTTCCGGAACCGCTGGTATGAAAGGCGCAAGCGGCAACTGACAATGGCCGTCCTGCCGGGCGAGCGCTACCGGTCAGTCTTCGAGCCGGGATGTTCTATCGGCGTATTGACCGCCGAACTCGCTGCCCGCAGCGACCGCGTGTTGGCCATGGACATCTCACCCAAGGCCCTGGCCCAGGCCCGGCGCCGGGTCCCGCCAACCGTTCAGCTCTGTCAAGGAGCCGTACCCGCAGCATGGCCGGCGGGGTTTTTCGAGCTCATCGTCCTCTCCGAGGTCGGCTACTACCTGGACGCGCCGGACTGTCAGCGCATGGCAGAGCTGGCCGTGGCCTCGACGCATGACCTCGTTGCCGTCCATTGGCTCCACCCCGTTACCGACTATCCGCTGACCGGAGACCAGGTCCATCAGATCATCAACACCTGTGCCGACCGGTATGGCATGACGAGGATCGCCACCCATCTCGAGTCCGACATGCGCATCGACGTGTGGAGCAAAGACCATCGATCTGTTGGCGCCCAGGCTGGACTCGTGAACCCATGAGCGACCACATCAAAACCATCGGGGTCGTAGTTCCAGCCCACAACGAGGAATATCTCCTGGGCCGATGCCTCGAAGGGCTGCAAGCCGCTAGCGCCATGGTGGCGGTTCCGGTCCGAGTCCTGGTAGTCCTTGACGACTGCACAGACCGGACCGAGGAGGTCTGTCAGCGCTACGGCGTGGCCACGCACCAGATCACGGCCCGCAACGTCGGGAACGCTCGCGCCACCGGAGCCCGAATCCTGCTGACCGACGAGTCGAATCCCGAATCCGTCTGGCTGGCCAGCACCGACGCCGACAGCCGGGTAGGTCCCGCTTGGCTCGCCAACCAGCTCGAGATGGCGGCGTCCGGCGCCGACGTGGTACTCGGCGTGGTCCGCCTGCACGATGACGGACCTCCCCTGACCCGCCGGCGGGCATTCGAGGCCGACTACACCAAGCTCCTCGCCAGTGACGGGACACACGGTCATATCCACGGAGCCAACCTCGGCATCAGGGCCAGCATTTACCTCCGTGCCGGCGGCTTCCCGCCCATCCCCGATCACGAGGACCGCCGGCTCGTCCAACGGCTCGCTGGCATGCCAGGAGTGACCATCAGACGGTGCCGGCAACTCGACGTCCAAACCAGCGACCGTATTCACGGTCGCTGCCAACACGGCTTCGCGGCCACCCTCGCACGCCTCGACAACACGGGGTAGCCATGACCCCTGCGCCGGCACGCTGAATGGGCTCAGGGGCGATGTTCGAGTCGGTGGCGGAGAGCCCGGCCGTCGGGATCGTAGATCGCCCGATACACGGGAATAGCCCACGGCCGGTGGCGGCGGGGTAGGACCTCCGGGACGTGCGGGCGTAGCCGACCGGGAGGCCGGGGGCCCGACCGACCTCTGTCATACCAGGCTTGCAGCCTGGTCGCGCTGACGTTGACGGCATGGAACGCGGCGACAGGGTCGAGCAGCTCTTCGGTTTCGCTGGGATCTGCGTCGAGGTGCTCTTCCATCAGCTTCAGGCGCAGGTCACGGGCGAACCGTCGGGCCTGGTCGCCTTCGCCGCCGGGATCGATGGGAGCGCGGGCGTCCGGCACGGAGTCGATCACCGCGGCCGACAGCTCGCTGTCATGTGTCCAGGACCGGCGGTTCAGATTGTCCGAACCGATCATGGCCCAGACGTCATCGACGACGACTACCTTCGAATGCACATACACCGGGTTGCCGGCTGCGTTCTCGACGTCGTAGATGCCGAACCGGTCCCCTCCCGCCGACCGGCAGACCCGTATGGCCTGCTGGCGTCCGACCAGGCTCGGCCAGCGCGCCATCCCTTCTCGGTCCGGGAATCGGGGGACAATCGCGATGAGATGCAGGTCGGGGTTGGCCTCCAAGGCATCGGCGAAGAGGTCCGCCACGAAGGGAGCCCACAGGTATTGATCCTCCAGGTAGATCAGCCGTCGGGCCCGCTTCAGCACCTTTCGGTAGGCGTAATCGATGCTTCGCTCGCCCAGCGGGGCGAACGGGTAACGGCGTAGACGGGCAGGATACGTCCGCAGTATCTGCACGGCGTGCGTACCGTGAGCCGGCGGGTCGGCCAGCGGTGGGGGCAGCTCGCGGCCCGCCAATCGGCCCGCCATGTAGGCGCGGTCGATCAAGGCCCGAAACGGGCTGGACAAGTCGAGCGCGCTGCTGCCGTACCACCGCTCCCGGAAGGTGTGTTCGACGTCGCCTACCGCGGGACCATTGATCGAGCATTGGACGTCATGCCACGGCGGCCGATTCCCGTAGACCTCGGGGAAGACCATGGTCTGGGGGTCTCCCGCGTGAGCCGCGCTGTCATTTCTGCCCAGGCCGAGGTCGATGCCTCCGACAAAGGCCACATCCTGGGCCGGGCGGTCGGGATGGCGGATAATCACGAACTTCTGGTGATGGGAACCGCCCCGGCGGGTGCGCGGGTCGAGCAGGACCTGGCCGCCCTCGTCAGAGACGGCTCGAGCCAGTTCGGCGTTTTTGCCCTCGCTCTGGTCCAGCCAACCTGGCTGGGACCGCCAGATGAGCCCGAAGATCAACACACTTCGACGGGCCAGCTCCCCGAGCACGACACCAACCGCCGAGCCTTCGCCGTCGAGCAGCTCCTCCGTGTCGCCCCGGAAGTCGGCGAAGTAGACCTGGTCATGCTGTCGGGTCAGACAGAGCTGCTGATGCAGGACAGGGAAGTACTCGGCACCGTGGATCAGCACCGCCACGGTGTTCCCGACAGTCCAGGGCCGAATGTCCGTCGCCGGGTTTGAACGTTCGCCCCCAGTAAGAAACCACTTGTCGACGGCAGGGTCGGCCTCGGGCACGCCGGGAAGTCTGACCCGGCGCGGAGCGCACGTCCAGCAAGCGGGTGGATGAACGGGTCCGGCGGTCAGGCGTCTGACAGTGGCCCGCCGGGCCGGTTGGCCGGCGAAGGCCCCGGAGACCGCCAGATCCACGTATCAGACCGGCCAGATGTGCCTCCGACATGGGGTAACTCTGGAGAGGGGTGCTACCACACCGCAGGTGATGGAACCCAGCCCCCTTTCGTGCCACGGCGAATCAGAGTTGGATAGCCAAAGCGAGGCGGCGTCCAGGTCCGTTTCCGGAGCCTGAGAGACGATCGCCATCTACATTTCGACATCCGGAGGGACCACCTGATGACCGTCAACCCGATCTTGTGCGTACGGGGAGTGCGCAAGACATTCGAGGCGGATCTGGCCCCGGTCCGCGCCCTGCGGGGCGCCGATCTGGACGTGGGCAGAGGGGAGTTCATCGCCATAACGGGTCCGTCGGGTTGTGGTAAGTCCACGCTGCTGAACCTGATCGCCGGTCTGGACGTGGCCGATGAGGGCGAGATCGTGCTGGCCGGCCAGACCATCACCGGTCGCGACGAAGACTGGTTGGCCCGGATGCGGCGTCGGGACATCGGGATGGTGTTCCAGTTCTTCAATCTGCTCGAGGGCATGACCGTGCTGGAGAACGTAGCCCTGCCTGCCATCATCGCGGGAAAGCGCCGCAAGGTAGCGGAGTCGCAGGCGCGCGATCTCCTGGACCTGCTCGGCCTCGGCGGCAAGACGAACGAGGTTCCGGCGGTGCTCTCAGGCGGCCAGCGGCAGCGCCTGGCCATCGCCCGGGCCCTGGCCAACCAGCCGACCCTGCTGCTGGCCGACGAACCGACGGGCGCGCTGGACACGGACGGAGGCCGGGAGGTCCTCGAACTCTTCCGCCGGCTGCACGCCGACGGCCAGACCATACTCATGGTCACTCACAGCAACGAAGTGGCGGCTGGAGCGAGCCGCGCCGTGCACATGCGGGACGGTCGCATCCAGGACGAGGACGCGGGTGATCAAGTCGACTCGGGGTCCACTCTGGGTGACACGGTAGAACTGGTCGGTCCCGCCGATCTCGGTCGATAGGACGACGGGCCAGTTGACGGGACGACGTAGAGCAGACGCGTCAGTGCGGTCCGATTGATGGCGACTGCCATGTACCGCGTCCGGGCCGCGGTCCGCGTCGAGTGGCGATCGCTTCTCGCCGTGGCGCTGCTGGTGGGACTGGCGGGCGGCGCCGTGCTGGCGAGCCTGAGCGCGGCCAGCCGCACTGACGCGGCGTTCTCCCGGATGCGCCACGCCACCAACGCCTGGGACATCCTCGTCAATCCAAATAACGGGTCGGACTCGAAGCTCACGATGGCCGAGCTCCGGAAGCTCCCGGCCATCCAGGCCATCGGCCGGGTCGAAGGGGTGATCCTGTACCCGTCCTTCGTCAAGTCGCTCCCTGACGCTTTCACTCTGCCGCCCTTTCTGATCGCCGATCGCAACGCCACCTACACCGTCGGTCGGCCGCTGATGACCGCCGGGGATCAGCCCTCCCCCGACGATCCGAACGGCGTGTGGGTCGAGCGATCGTTCGCGGCATCCCGCCATCTCAAGGTGGGCCAGACCTTCACCTACACGATCATCACCCAGAGCTTGCTCGACGAGGCCATGAGCCAGCCCTCGCTGTCCGACGCCGAGACCTTGATTCGGCACGCTCCCGCCAATCTGAAGGGCACAGTACGAATCGATGGGATCGGTGTCACGAGTGATGGGGTAGTGGTCGACCCCGGCTACACGCCCGCGTCGTTCCTACTCACCCCGGCGTTTGGGGCGGCCCACCCCGATCTGCAGGTTCCGTACTGGGGCGCCATGGTCAAGTTGAAGCCCGGGACCAACGTCGACGCCTTCACGGCCCAGGTGAGGGCACTGGTCCCAGAGGAGTCGATCGCATTCCAGCGGGCGTCCGCCGTCACCGAGGAGGTGGTCGACGCCACGGAACCGGAGGTGATCGCCCTGGAGGCGTTCGCGGCGCTGGCGGCGCTAGTGGGCGTTGTAGTCGTCAGCCAGGCGATCTCACGCCGCCTTCAGATCGACGCCCGGCACAACCCCACGCTGGCGGCTATAGGGATGACGAGGTCGCAGCGAGCGACGCAATCGATGGCCAAGCTGATGCTGGCCGTGATCGTTGGTGCCCCACTGGCCGTAGTGATCGCCGTGGCCACATCGGGACTGGGCCCGGTGGGAACGGTGCGCGTCGCCGAAGTGCACCCGGGCCTCAGATTCGATTGGTCGCTGCTGCTGGCCGGCGGAGCCTCGGTGATCGCAGTGGGAGCCCTCCTCTCGGTCATTCCCGCCTGGAGATCCTCCCGCATGCTGCCCGGCGACACCGTGGCACGAAGGTCTCGGGTGGCCGGCGCGGTCGCTGCCCTGGGCGGGTCGCTGGCCGCTGTTGTCGGGGTCCGTTTCGGTCTCGAATCGGGGCCGCGCCGGACATCTGTGCCAGTGCGGACCACGCTGCTGGCCGCCGCCACCGCCGTCGCCCTCGTCATGTCGGTGGCCGTGTTCTCGACCAGCCTGAATCACTTGATTGCCACTCCTCGTCTCTACGGCGCCCCCTGGGACGGGCAGGTCGAACTGGACAACCTCAACAGCGCCAACGGCCAGAACAGCTCCAGTCCCGTTCAGGCCGCGTCTGCCCAGGAGAAATTCGTAGAGGTGGCCAGCCGCTCCGGCTCGGTTTCGGCCTGGTCGCGGCTGGACGTCGGCGAGGTCCGTTCCGGTGACATCGCCATTCCCGCCATCGGGTTGTCGATGGGCCATCCGGGCGTGCAGGTGACGATCGACGGTGGTCGGGCGCCGGTATCGGTCGACGAGGTGGCATTGGGTCAGACCACAATGGATCGCCTCCACACCCACGTCGGGGCGTCGGTGCTCCTGTCGCGCCGCGAATCGGGACCACCCGAACCGGTGCGGGTCGTGGGGCGAGCCGTGCTGCCCGGCCTGGCCCCCTATCCCGGGTCGGACAAGGCCGGCCTGGGCGTGGGTGCCCTTCTCACCGAGAGCGGGTGGAAGCGGTTCAGCCCCGACTACCAGAAGACCGAATATATTTTCCGCTGGGCACGCGGCAAGTCGCTCTCCACCCTGACCGCGACCTTTCAGCAGGATGACCCGAAGGAACTGCCGCTCACCGTCGACCCCGCCAACCGCCCAGCCGGAGTGATGAGCGCTGACCGCCTGCGGGCGACCCCTACCGTGCTCGGCGGACTGCTTGCCGTCCTTCTCGCCGCGGCCGTCGCCAACGCACTGGTGGTGGCGGTACGGAGGCGGCGCCGTGACCTGGCCGTGCTGCGCACGCTCGGGTTCACCACCGGCCAGATAGTGCGGACGGTGTTGTGGCAAGCGACGACGGTTGGGGTCGCCGGTCTGATCGTGGGCATACCTGCCGGGATCATCGTCGGAAGGTGGACATGGGCGTTGCTGGCCGACCGGCTCGGCACCGTGGCCCAACCCCTGGTGTCAGCGACGTCCGTCTTCGGGGTGGCGGCCGCCGTGCTCGTCCTCAGCATCGCCGTGGGCTTGATTCCCGGTTTCCGGGCGGCGCGCACACCCGGCCGAGGTCTGCGACCCGAATAGCCACCGACATCTCCAGGAGGGAGCTTGGCCACGCCCGCAAGGACGGCCCGGCGGGGGCCAAGGCACTACGATCCCCGGCAGTGAGCATCCGAGTCACGGTGGCTGAGGACGCGCTGCTCGTCAGGGAGGGCATCGCCATGGTCCTCGGCACCGAACCTGACATCGAGGTTGCGGCGCTGTGCGCCGACTTCGACGATTTGATGGCATCGGTCGAAGCCAGCCCCCCCGATGTCGTCATCACCGACATCCGGATGCCTCCCACGGGCAAAGACGAGGGTATCCGGGCGGCCGGTGAGTTGCGGCAAACCCACCCTTCCATCGGCGTGGTGGTGCTTTCGCAATACATCGACGCCGCCTATGCGGTGGCCCTTTTCGACACCGGATCCGAGGGACGGGCTTACCTGCTGAAAGAGCGCGTGTCAGACCCGGCCCAGCTGATCGGGGCCGTCCGGACAGTGGCCGCCGGGGGTTCGGTCATCGACCCGAAGGTGGTCGAGGTACTCGTCGAGGCTCGTTCTCGCCCGAAGGCGTCCCCGCTCAGATTCCTGACGCCCAGAGAACTCGACGTACTCGGAGAAATCGCGAGGGGCAAGAACAACGCGGGAGTGGCGGCGGGCCTGGGTCTGTCGGAAAGGATGGTCGAGAAGCACATCAACTCCCTCTTCGCCAAGCTCGGCCTGACCGAGGAGCCGGACGTCCACCGACGAGTCAGCGCGGTGCTGCTCTACCTGGCCCACCGGCGGGTAGCCGATGCCGAAACGGGGGCCTGAGGCCATCCGGGCCGGGGGAGGCCAGCATCCCCCCGAGTTGCCAGGCCCGCACCCTCGGCGGGACCCCCGGTTCGTGCGACACTGAGGTAGCCCCAAGGAGGCAATACGTGGTGGACGCCGATCCCGTGTCTGTGCTGATCGTTGACGATCAGGCGCCCTTTCGGGCCGCGGCGCGGACCGTGGTCGCCGTGACCGCCGGCTTCGAGGTGGTCGGTGAGGTCGACACCGGCGAGGCGGCAGTCACTGAAGCCCGGGCCGCTTCACCCGGTCTGGTCCTGATGGACATCAACCTGCCAGGTATCAACGGCATTGACGCCACCCGGGAGATCCTGTCGGAAGCCCCCAACACGGTCGTGATACTCCTGTCGACCTATCAGGCCCGGGACCTCCCTGCCGACGCGGCGTCGTGTGGAGCGGCCGCCTACGTGCACAAAGAAGACTTCAGCCCCGACGAGATCCGCCGCATCTGGGACGCCCGGGTCGGCGCCTGATTCAGTTGGTCAGGCGGACCTGAGGATACCGCCGGCCCGGGTCCGGGACGCCTTCCACGCCGGTCCGAGGGCGACCAGGCCGGTGACGACCAGGCCTCCGAGTACCACCGCGGTGAGCCGAACAGGCGGCACCGTGGGCCCGGCGACCACGCCCAACTGGTGGGCGAAGAGGAACCAGATGAGCCGTCCGAGGACGACGCCCAGGGGTAGTCCGAACGCCAGCGCCACGGCGGCGATGGTGCTGGCCTGCCACACGACCGTACGCCTCACCTGACCGGGAACGAACCCGAGAACCTTGAGCACGGCGAGGTCACTTCTCCGTCGCCGGATGGACGTGACCAGAAGGTGCGCAAGTGTCCCGAGTGCCAGCAACCCGAGCAGGGACCCCACTGCGAGCGGAAGCTGCTCCACCCGGCCGAAGTTGATCAGGTCCACGGGCTGTTCGGGCGGAGCGACGCTGATGGACGGCAGCGGCCCGAGCTCCCGGTCGATCCGAGCCAGGACGGCGGCTTTGTCCGCCCCGGACCGAAAGCGGACCAGCATGGTGTCCGGCGGCGGGGTGGCCCCGCCCACCGCCGCCTTGAGCGTGGCGACGGACGCGGCGACGCCGCGGCCGAGGCCCAGTTGGTCGCCCAGGTACGGAAAGATGGCCGTGCCCACCACTCTGACCGGCTGGGGATCGGGAAGTCCGGACACGCTCAGGTGGACCGTGTCGCCGAGGTGCAGGTTCAGTCTCTGCAGGTCGCGCGGGCCGAGCATCACCTCACCCGGATTGCTCGGGGCCCGGCCCTCCAGGGGAGTGGGCTGAAGCAGCGGACCTTCCACGGTGTCGAATGCCAGGCCGGCGACCCCGGAGCCATTGATCTGCATCGGGACCGCGGAGTAGCCGATGGAGATGGCCTCGACGGCCGGGTCGTGCCGCAGCACAGGAAGCGCCTCCGTGATCGGGGATCCCTCACCCTCCAGCGAGGTCACCAGTGCATCCCATGTGTCTCCGTACAGCCTCGGGGTGTTCATCAGGTGGGTGAGACTGGCTGAAAAGACGATGGCGGCGGTGAGGGCGGCGACGCCCATTACTGCCGCAGTGATCGTCGAGCGCACCGGGACGGCGGACCGGCCGCGGGTCCGGGCCAGCGCGAAACCGATTCCTGTCGCGGCGGACACTGGCGCCCCCAGCCGCTGGATGGCGGCCATACTCGATGAACGACGGCGCTCCACCCGGCTCAACGGGTCGAGCGGCCCGGCATCGCGAGCAGTTCGCCAGGTCGGCCACAGCCCACACGCCAACACCGCCATCAAGGTGGCGGCCATCCCGAACAGGACGGTCGCGGCGTCGAGGTGGAAGCCCGGATGAGGCTCGGCGATATGGGCCAGGCCGAGGGGGAAGATTGGCGAGGCGGCGGCGGCGAAGACTCCGGCCACCACGGCGGCGACCGCGCCGATCAGCACGACCCGGGCCAAACCGACTGCCCATAGTTCGCGTCCGGTCATGCCCAGGGCCCGCAACTCCGGGTAGCCGCCCGATTCGAGGGCGCTCTGCCGGGCCAGAATCTGGGCCACGATCAGGATCCCGGCCAAGGCCAGGAGCAAGGCCAGCACCCACAGGGCCACGGCCTGCAAATGAATGGAACGCTGCGTGTTGGCGCCCTGGGTGGCGAGCAGGAACGCCTCGGCCGGCTTTCCTCCCGCCATCCGGTTCATCTCCGACTGCACCGCCGGGAGATCGGCGGCGCCATGGGTCAGGCGCAGCAGCGTGCCGGGACTCGTCGCCAGTTGGGCGCCGTACGCCCGGACGAAGGCAGGAGTCGCCGACACGGTATACATCCCGGCACCCGCCTCTGGCGGGAACTCGCCGGCGGCGGCGTCTATTCCGACCACCCGGAGGCGGACGGGGACCGGCGTCGACCCTGAAGCAGGCTGCAGCTGCAGCCGGAGGACGGCGCCGACCCTTATGTGGTCGGCCTCAGCGCCCCAGAGACTGACGGCGACCTCTTGGGGCCGAGTCGGGTCGGGTAACCGGCCGGCGAGCAGCTTCTCGGTGTAAAAGCGGTTGCCGACGACGTCGTCGGACGGAGCCAGGACATTCAGGTCACTCGGGCGCAGGACGACGAACGAGTCGAGTTGCCCCGACTCGGACACCTGGGGCAGTCCGGCCAGCCGGGCGGGCGAGAACGTCGCGAACGACGGATCGGGCATACGGTCGACCACGAGCAGATCGGGAGCCCGGGTGGCCGCCAGCAGCCTCGGGTAGGCCGTGTTCGTCCTGATGGCGCCGGCGGAGATCGCGATCACCCCGCCCGCGAACACGCCGATCAGTGCCGACAGCGCCAACCAGGCTGGCCAGCGGCGGCGCAGGTCGACTCGAACTCGCAAACAGATGGCCCCCACCCGTCTATTGTCTACATCCGGTCCTGGGGCGAAACAAGGCAGTCACCACCGCCCCTCCGGGGGGTGCCAGCACCCGGATCGAGGCCGACGACCCGGCCTTCAGGCCTGGGTGTTGACGGCTCCTCCAGGGGGATCCTTCCGGCCACATTGGTGCCCGAGCCCTGGGCCGAGGTCACCTTCAGCGTGCCGCCGATGGCCCCCAGCCGGTCGCGCATGTTCACGAAGCCATGCCCGTGGCCGCCTACGGCAGGGTCGAAGCCGGCGCCGTCGTCGCACACAGAGAAGAGCAGCTCCGGCTCGGACGGACCCGGTGACTCGACGCTGACCCTGACAGTGACCTCGGCCCCGTCGCCCGCGTGTTTGCCGGCGTTCTGCATGGCCTCGAGGCAGCAGAAGTAGACGGCCGTCTCGACGCCTTCGGGGTAACGCCCGATCCCGTCGGCCTCGACCGAAGTAGGCAGAGTGGCCCGGTTCGCCGCGGTCTGCAGCGCCTCGGCCAGACCCCGATCACGCAGCAAGGGTGGGTAGATGCCGTGGGCCAGCTCGCGGAGCTCACCCAAGGTGTCTTGCACGTCGGCCCGTAGCTCTTCGAGCATCTTCTCCGCCGCGCCCGGATTGGCCTCGAGCAACCTGCGGGCCAGGCCGAGCTTGACCGCCATAGCCACCAGGTGCTGTTGGGCGCCATCGTGCAGGTTGCGCTCGATCTGGCGCCGCGAGTCGTCCGACGCGGCGACGATGCGGGCCCGCGACGCCCGCAGCTCCCGGTTCCGGTTGCGGAGCTCGTCCAGTGACGCCTGCAGGGCCGAGTCGAGCTGGACGTTGTGCAAGGCCAGCCCGACCTGACGGGCCAAGTCGGACAGGCCGCGGTCGTCGGCGTCGGCGAACGAGGCGCCGTCCAGTGGCCGCTCAACCACGATGAGCCCGAGCAGCTGCCCCAGGTGGGTGACAGAGGCCACTCGAATCGGTCCAGCGTTCCTGCCGGCGAGGAGGGCGGGGATCCAGATCTGGACCCAGGCCTGGCCTGACACGTGGGATCGGGCCACGACCGTCAGCTCGTCGGCGGACAGCAAGATGCGCGGCGCGTCGCGATGAGGCACCGAGGCGACGAGATCGAGCACCCCGTCGGTGCCCGTCCACACCTCGGCCGACGAGAGATCCAGGCTCTTGCGTAACGACTCCGCGAGCTGGAGCAAGAGTTCGTCGAGCGGCACGGCGCGCGACATGCGTCCGGCGAAGGTCCGCAGGGGCTCGTCGGGGGCCCGCCGCTCTCCGTAGACCCGTTGGTTGGCCGCCTCCTCCAGCCGGTGGCGGGCCGGGATGCTCAAGAGGGCCGCGATCGCGGCCGCCAACATCGAGGAGGTGAGGACCTTGCGGTCGCTGGTAGTCGGCACGTGGCCCAGTCCGATCACCACCAGTAGATAGGTGGCCTCCACCAGAGCGACGATTCCTGCCACCACGATGGTGCGGACCAGAAGGCGATCCACCTGGCGGGTGGCGGCGTCGAAGGTGCCGGCCACGAGGGCGAACGGGACCAGGGTGGTGACGGCGAGGGCGACGAGTCCCGGCCGGTGCGGAAAGCCGACTATCGCGTCCAGTCCCAAGGCGGCGAGCGAGATGGTGCCGGCGACCACGATCGCCCAGCCCAACCATTGCAGGCGGGCTCGTTCGAGAGGCCCGGCGGCCCGACAGCGGGCCAGGTATCCGAGGGCCCCGACGCTCCCGAGAACGGCCCACTCGACGGCCAGGGCCGCGGTGCGCTTCCCACCAGTGAGGGAGCCCACGGCGGGTGCAGCGACGGCCCAACCCACGGCGGCCGCACCTATCACGACCCAGCCCGACCTGGGGGCCACCCGGCCGTCGGGCGTCACGACGAGCAGGACGGCCAGCAGGGCCGGGAGAGCAGCTGCTGCCACGGCCCAGCCATGGCTCGAGCCCGCGATGCCGAGGGCGATGGCGGCCACGACGGGGCTGACGCGCCCGGCGGGTGGGCGTTCCGCCAGGACGACGGAGCCGGCCGCCCACAACACGGCCACGACCGCGGCGACCACCGCGGCCGCAGTTCGACGGTCCTGGAGTTCCCACCACGCCACTCCGGTGGCGGCGACCGCGAATCCGATCGCGGCCAAACGGCAGAAATGATCGGCAGAGGAGTTGTTCATGTGATCGGAGGGTTGATCCGGTACGGGGTCAACTGGCCTTCGCGCCCCTTGACGACCGTCGGGCCCATCGGCTCGGCGGCGATCGGACCGCTCAGGGCCGCGATGGTCGCTTCGCTGCAGACCGTTGTTCCCGCGGGCCGGGCCAGGTCCTGCAGGCGCTGAGCCAGATTGACGGTGTCGCCGACGACCGTGTACTCAAGGCGTTCCTCACTCCCGAGGAGGGCCGCGGCCACGTCACCGGTGGACAGGCCGAGACCGAGACCGAACGGCGCCAGTCCGTCGGCGATCCACATCTGATTGACGATCTCCTGGCGACGGTGCATGCCCGTGGCGGCCCGCACGGCCCGATCGGCGTGGTCGGTCTGAGGGAACGGGGCACCGAACACGGCCATAACCGCATCCCCCACGTACTGCATCACCGTTCCCCCTTCTTCGAGGATGGCGGCGTTCATCTCGCGGCGGTGAATGTTGAGCTGACCGGCCAGCATCGTCGGGTCGGTTATCTCGGCGATGGCGCTGTAACCCCGGACGTCCGACATGAGGACGGTCACCTCTAGTCGATCCGTGCGCCCGGCCAGCTCGGGGTCGTCCCGCAGCTTCTGGGCCAGACCGCCGGGCAGCAGCCTGCTCAAGGTCTCACCTTGTTCCTCGCGATCCACGATGGCGCTCTGCAGGAGGCGCAGACGGCGCAGGGCCCGCTCGCCGCCTGCCGACACCCCTTTGGCCAGCTTGACGAACAGCGACTCGATCGCGGCGTTGGCTGCCTCGGGCGTGGTGTGCCGGGACGCCGCGATGGCCTTCACCGGCCGCCCCTGGGCCACTTCCTCCAGCAAGGCTTCTTCCTCGTCCGAAAGCTCACCTTCGCTCCGAACGGGCGACACCAGGGCGGCCACGATTTCGGGGTCGAGCATCGACCCTCCGGTCGCCACCTCCCGGATCGCGGTTGCCAAGCGGTTCCCGTCGCTCACCCGATCCTTGAGGAGGTAGGCGTAGCCGGCTGCTCCCTGCTCCAGCAGGGCAATGGCGTATTCGGGCTCGTCGTACTGCGAGAGCACGACGATGCCCGTACCCGGATGGCGCTTGCGGACCTGTCGGGCCGCCTCTATACCCTCGCGCTGGAAGGTGGGAGGCATCCGGATATCGGTTACCACGACCTGAGGGTTGGTCTGCTCGGCGGCGGCCACCAGTTCGTCATAGTCGGCAGCCATGCCGACCACCTCGAGGTCGGGTTCCAGGCCCAGAAGCGCTCGTACCCCCTCGCGCACCAGCACGCTGTCGTCGGCCAGAACCACGGTGATCGTCTCAGAACGCGTATCGGTCGACACGGGTGTGTTGGCGTACGTCTCAGTGTTCACGGGGTTCATCACAGCCCATGTGCTCCGCAAAATGAAGGGGGTCTGGGCACCGCTCCCGGGTGGTGCAGGCACCCCGGGCAAAGGCCCGGACAGCCCCCTTGGAGCGGGCGGCCGGCTCTTTTACGGTCGACACATGATTTACACATCGTCGGTCACATCGGTCTCTTGGATTCCCTCTGAAGCGGTCGAGGGTATAAGCAAACCGTTGTTCGAGGTTGGCGTTACCCACTACGACCAGCCCCCACCCGATCGTCTCGATGGCATCGAGCACCTGCGTTCCGGCGACCGGTTCCGGTTCGCGAATCGCCTGTCCGCCTGGATCGAAGTGGTGGATGGCCGAATAGTCGACGGCGGCTACAACGATGAATCCGGGGGCGTCATGGGGGCCACGACCGTGCGCCTGGGCCTCGGGGACGCCACCTTCGCCGCGGTCGGCCTCGAAGATCTGCAACGGCCCGCCGAGCTCGACGGGGCCACCGCCCGCTTCGTGCAAACCACCGGCGGGCGAACGGCGATTCCGGCGCCCCGTCACATCAAGCGACCGCCTTTCTTCCGGCTGCAGGCCCCCCTGGTGTGGACCACGCTGGCCCTGACCCTGCGGGCCGACGGATCGGCCCACTTCGAGGTGTCCGGCGCATCGCCGTTCCCGCGTCACTGGGTATACGACGCCGATGACGTGCTGGCGGCCAAGGTCGGCGTGGCCGACTTTCGGGGGTGGTATCACGCCAGGCAGGGGCGTCACACCCCATGGGGAGACGAGGATACGCCGGCACTGGTCACGGCGGTCGAGACCGCACTCGAACGGGAGCTGTCGAGCCACATCATGCGGTCGGGTGCCAAACCTGCGATACGAGCCCTGAAGCAAGGCCACACCCTCACCGAACAGGGCGCCGTCGGGGCGGAGCTCTATCTGCTGCTCGACGGGGTACTGGCGGTGGAGGTCGACGGCCAGGTGGTGGCCGAAGTCGGGCCGGGCGCGGTTGTGGGCGAGCGGGCCGCCCTGGAGGGTGGTATACGCACCTCGACGCTGAGGGCCCTGACCCCCACACGCGTGGCCGTGGCCAGGTCGGACCAACTGACCGACGAGGCGCGAGCGGAGCTCGAGCGCGGCCACCGCAGGGAGGAGCCGGGGCAAGAGCCGGTCGCCGCAGAACGGGGCCAGGTAAGGTGAGGCTGGCCTTCCTCGGGGTGAGAGGTTCGACGCCGGCCCCTGGTCCCGAGTTCAGCCTCACCGGGGGCAACACGGCCTGCGTGGCCGTCAGCCACGAGCGCCAGCCGCCAAGTCTGGTGCTCGACGCAGGGACGGGGCTGCGGCGTCTGTCGGCCCGGCTGGGCGGGGCTGCGTTCCGCGGCTCGATCCTGCTTTCCCACCTTCACTGGGACCACCTGCAGGGTCTGCCCTTCTTCACGGCAGGCGACCGTGATGATGCCATCGTGCAGCTGTGCCTGCCGGAACAGGGCGACCCCGTCGGTGTGCTCTCCCGGGCCATGTCGCCCCCGCATTTCCCTATCGCTCCTGATGGTCTGCGCGGCTCATGGGGTTTCGTCGGCCTGGCGCCCGGATGGCACCGCATCGAGGGCTTCGACGTCCTGGCCCTGGATATCGCCCACAAAGGGGGTCGCACCTTCGGCTACCGCATCGAAGACGGGCGGGCGTCGATCGCCTACCTTCCCGATCACGCCCTCTGGCTGGGAACCGGGGGCGGGTACGAAGCTGACTCAGCCAATGTGCGGGAGCTAGTGACGGGCGTCGATGTGCTCATCCATGATGCCCAGTTCCTCGAGGCCGAACGGCAGGTGGCCGTTGCTTACGGCCATTCGACCATCGAAGCTGCCATGAGCCTGGCCGCAGCAGCCCAGGTGGGCCGGCTCATCCTGTTCCATCACGGACCAGACCGTACCGATGTCCAACTGGTGGCGTTGACGGAGGCGCTGGAAGGAACCGCGAGGGTGAAGGTGGAGATAGGCACCGAGACACGGGTGCTCGATATCCCCGACTCCGTTGCGCGGCCCCAGTCCGCCCGCGCCGAGCAGGTGGGGACGATGTGACCCATCGCGACTGGGACTGGCCCAGCTCTCCCTGCGGACCTTGCATACTCGTGGCCGATGGCTGACGAGTGGGACGCGGTGGTGGTCGGAGCCGGCCCGAACGGGTTGACCGCGGCCGCCACTCTCGGTCGAGCCGGGTGGCGGGTGTTGGTGGTGGAGGCGGCGCCGACCATCGGGGGCGGAACTCGGTCGGGGGAGCTGACCCGGCCCGGTTTTGTCCACGACATCTGCTCGGCGGTGCACCCGATGGCCCTCATATCTCCCGCCTTTTCCCCTCTCGACCTCGACGCCCACGGCGTCGAGTGGGTGTTTCCAGAGGTGCAGATGGCCCACCCGCTCGACGGCGGACGGGCCGCGCTACTGCTGCGCTCCGTTGGAGGCACGGCCGCCCTGCTGGGCCCCGACCGGGCCGCCTACCGGGCGCTGCTAGAGCCGCTGGTCGAGTCCGCCGAGCGGGTGGTCAGGGCGGTGATGTCACCACTCACGCCGCCTCGGATAGGTGACCTGGCCGCGCTGGCCCGGTTCGGGCGGGCCGGAGCATGGCCCGCGACGCGGCTGGCTCGGTCGCGTTTCAGGTCCGACGAGGCCCGGGGGCTCTTGGCCGGGCTGGCGGCCCACTCGATGTTGTCGCTCCGCTCAGTCGCGACGGGCGGATACGGACTGTTCCTTGGCCTGCTCGGCCATGCCGTGGGCTGGCCGGTGGCGAGCGGCGGATCCCAGGCGATTGCCGACGCGCTGGGTTCGATCATCGTGGGGTCCGGCGGTGAAATCGTCGTGGGTCAGACGGTCGAGTCGCTCGACGAGCTGCCGCCGGCCCGCGCCACTCTGCTGGATGTGTCACCGCGCCAGTTGATCCGGATCGCCGGCCACCGTATTCCCGACCGGTATCGCCGCGCCGTCGAGCGCTACCGGTACGGCGCGGGTGTGTGGAAGGTCGATTGGGCCCTTGACGGACCGATCCCGTGGACCGCCGACGGGGCCAGACAGGCCGGCACCGTACACGTGGGCGGAACTCTCGAGGAGGTCGCCGCGGCCGAGGGCGACGTCGCAGCCGGACGTCACCCGCAACGCCCGTTTGTGCTCGTCGGACAGCCGACGATCATCGACCCGAGTCGGGCGCCGGCCGGTGCTCACGTGGCCTGGGCCTACTGCCATGTGCCAAACGGCTCGACCTTCGACATGACGCAACGGATCGAAGACCAGATCGAGCGGTTCGCCCCCGGATTCAAGGAACGGGTGCTGGCCCGACAGGCCATGAGCCCTGCGGCCGTCGAGCGTCACGACGCCAATTACATCGGTGGCGATATAGCCGTCGGGAGTACCGATCTGCGCCAGCTGGTCACTCGTCCGGTCGTGTCCCGCTGTCCGTGGCGCACGCCTGTGCCTGGGTTGTATCTCTGCTCGTCCGCGACCCCGCCAGGTCCCGGGGTGCACGGGATGTGTGGATGGCACGCCGCCCAGACCGCCCTTCGTGATCGGCCTTGAGACTGGCCACCCGGCCCTGAGATTGGCGACCCGGCCCTGAGATTGGCGACCCGGCCCGAGCCCCCGGTAGAGCTAGCGTGTTCGACCGCTAAGGACCGGCTCACGGCCAGCGCCACCCGCCCTGGCCCGCATAGCCGCCGTCCGTGGTAGCACCACCGATGTCCGGGTGCTACCACCCTGGCCTCCCGGGCCTACGGGAGGCATTTTGAGAGCGACCATGGGAAAGGTGGCCGGATGAGACTGATGGCCTACCGTCTGCGGGCAGAGGTCCGCGGCCGGTGGCGGGCCTGGGCCGGGCTGGCTCTGGCGATCGCCCTGACGGGTGGCATCGTCATGGCTGCCGTGGCGGGCTCCCGTCGCACGGCATCGGCTTACCCGCGGCTGTTGACGGCCGTAGTCGAGCAGGACGCCGAAGTCGCTCTGCCCTCGCCCCAGCACAGCTTCAATGATCCTAATAATCCCTGGCTTGGCGCCGTCGACCGGCTGCCCCAGGTCGAGGCCTCCGCCAGCATGGATCAGCTCATCGCCTTCAACGGCGAACATCTCGACTCGTCCAGTACCGAACAGGACCTGTGGGCCCTGGCCGATGGATACGGCACCCGGATCAGCCGGCCAGTGCTGCGAGCGGGCCGGATGCCCGATCCCCTCCGCGTCGACGAAGCGCTCATCGACCCCTCGTTCGCCCGTGACCGCCATCTGAGGGTGGGCAGCCGGTTCACCGTGATAACCGTCGACTCGGACGCCTTGGACGCCGTCAATGACCAGCTCGGCAACTATCGCGGACCCAGGCAGAGCACCACCCTGACCGTCACCGGAATAGGGCAAATCGCCAGAGATATCAACCCGTCGACGGTGCTCGAGGATCAGGCCCACGTGTATGTCACGCCAGCATTTCTGGATGCCCGGCCGGCCTCGCTGGTCAACGCCGGAACCGCGGTCCGGCTCCGGCCCGGAGAGGACGTCGGAGCGTTCCAGTCGGCGGTAGAGCAGCTGGCTCGAAGTCACGGCATCGATC
Source organism: uncultured Acidimicrobiaceae bacterium (assembly GCA_963769725.1). Taxonomy (GTDB): domain Bacteria; phylum Actinomycetota; class Acidimicrobiia; order Acidimicrobiales; family Palsa-688; genus PALSA-693. The sequence continues at coordinate 49,430 of CAVYMU010000001.1, forward strand.
AGAGCGCGGTCTACTTCACCGCCGAGCGGGATCACACCCGTTCCGTCGCCCGATCCGTGCGCCCCGAGGCCTTGGGCCTGGCCCTACTGGGCCTCGTCGTCGGCCTGGCCGGTCTGCTCGTCCTGGGCCAGGGCTTGTCACGTCAGGCATTCGTAGACGCCAGCGAGTCGCCGTTGCTGGGCTCCATAGGCATGACCAGACGTCAGCGCTTCGGTCTGGGCCTCGCCCGGGTGGCGGCAGTGAGTGTGATCGGGTCGATCGGGGCGGTCGCGATAGCCATAGCTCTGTCGCCGCTCTTCCCGACTGGTCCCGCCCGGGCGACCGAGCCGTCGCCGGGCTTCGCGATCGACGCAGCCGTCCTCGGCTTGGGGTTTGTCGTCACAGCCACGTTGTTCGTAATCCGGGGAGCGATCCCGGCGTGGAGAGGCGCGGCGCAGACCTGGCGCGGCGCGGCGGAGCCGGCGGGCCGCGAACAACCGTCCAGATTGGCCGCCCTGCTGGCTCGCCTCGGAGCGCGCCCGGAATCGGTGATCGGGGTGCGAATGGCGTTCGAGCCGGGAAGGGGCCGGAGCGCCCTCCCCGTCCGCAGCGCCCTGGTCACCACCAGCCTGGCCGTGGCCGCGGTAGTTGCGGTGGCCGTGTTCTCCGGCAACCTGGGGCAGCTGGTCGGCAGCCCGCCCAGCTATGGCTGGACGTGGACGGCCTCGACCGGCCTCGGGTTCGACCCGGCACCTCCCGCGGCCACCGCCCGCCTCGTCGGAGACAGCTCATTGAGCGGGGTAGCCGGCGGCAACTATCTCGATCTGCGTCTCGGTCGCCAAGACGTGCCCGCGGTGACGATCGACTCGCTGAAGGGCAACGTGGCGCCCCGGATGCTGGAGGGCCACGCCCCTCGAGGCGACCACGACCTGGTGCTCGGTACGGAAACCATGCGCTCGGCGGGGTTGCGCATCGGTCAGCGGGTGGCCGTAGAGCTCAACGGCGCGAAGGCGACGATGCAGATCGTAGGAAGGGCGGTGTTCCCGCGTTTGGGAGCCGGAATCTTCACTCCGACTGATGTTGGGCTGGGAGCGGCGCTGACGAACGCAGCTGCCACCGAAGCGGGCGTCGAGACCTTGGACCCCAGCGATCCTGGCTCCAAGTATTCCGTGTATTTCCTGCAGGGCGCCCCCGGTGTCTCAGTGGCTGCACTCCAGACCCAGCTCGGACGTCAGCTGGACGGGCTCATAGAGGAATGCCCCGGTCAATTTTGCGTTATGGGCCCCCAACGGCCCGGAGAGATCGTGGCCTACGGCCGGGTGCGCTCGACCGCAGCTGCCCTCGTGGCCCTGTTGGCGGTCATGGCGGCGGGCGCCCTGGCCCATTCGCTCGTCACCTCGGTCAGGCGCCGCCGGCATGACGTCGCAGTCTTGAAGACACTCGGGTTTACCGGCCGGCAGCTGGGGTTGACGGCTCGCTGGCAGGCCCTGGCGCTCACGGTCGCGGCGCTGACCATCGGACTACCGCTCGGCCTGATAGGCGGTAGGTGGGCCTGGATATTGTTCGCCAGACAACTCGGGGTGGCACCATCACCTTCGCTGCCATTCGAAGCGGTGTTGTCCGTGGCGGCAACCGCGTTGCTCGCTTCGATCGTGATAGCCACCGTCCCGGCAACCATGGCCCGCCGCACCGAACCTGCCCGCCTGCTGACGTCGCCTTGAGCGCCTAAGCCTCACCCGACGCGAGCGCGACCGTGGGTTGCCCGTTCACTGGCCGTTATCTACACTTTCCCGCCAGAGCATCTTGCTCTAGGGGGAACGGGGGGAATCGGCATGAGGACTGTTCGGAGTAGGTTGGTCGAGTCCGTAGGGCTCTTGGTAGTCGTGGCGGTGGTAGCGGCTTGCGGCAGCAGCTCCAAGTCGAGTGCTCCCACCTCCGTTGCACCCGCAACGACCCCGTCGGGGGGATCCACGGCCAGCAGCACCGGGTCAACGAGCGGAAACGCCGCCAGCGCAACGGGGATAACGCCGACAAAGATCAGTATCGGTCTGGTCACCAGCCTCACCGGTCTGGCCGCTTCCAATTTCAACGGATCCCAGCAAGGGGCGCAGGCTCGCATCGACGTGCAGAACGCCGAAGGGGGTGTCGACGGGCGGCAGATCAGCCTGGTGACATCCGATGACACCTCTACTCCGACCGGCGCGGACGCGGCCGTACAGAGCCTCGTAACCGAGAAGAACGTCTTCGGCTTGCTGTTTATATCGGATGTCGTCACCAGCGCGTACAAGATCCCTCAGAAGCTGGGGATACCGGTGGTGGGCGCGGCGGTGGACGGGCCCGAGTGGGGCCAGCAGCCCAATACCAACATGTTTTCCGTACTGGGCAACGAAGGTCCGACCGGCATAACCGTCTCGGAAGAACTGCCCCAGGTGATGAAGCTGGCGGGTGCAACGAACGTGGCGAGCATCGGCAACGGCAACGAGCCGGCATCGGCATTCGTGGCCAAGGCGTTCGCGGCCGGCGCCCAAGCAGACGGCTTGAAGGTGGGGTACCAGAACTACACGGTCCCGCTCGGAACCGTCGACATGACCTCGATCGCCCTCACCATGAAGACCCTCGGCATCGACGGCTTTTACGCACCCACCATCGAGCCCACCATCTTCGCTCTCCTGAGCGATCTACAGGCCGAGGGTGCACCCCAGAAGGCCGATGTCTCGGCGACCGGCTACGGGCAGGACATCTTCAGCGATCCGACCGCAGTCAAGGCCGGCCAGGGAGCAATCTTCACCGCCGAGCAGGTCCCGGTGGAGGAGAAGACTCCCGCAACGCTCGCCGAGCAGGCCGCCTTCGCGAAGTACGAGCACTTCGCCGGCATCCCCAACCTCAACTGGTCGTTCGGCTGGGAGTCGGCCGACCTGTTGATCAAGGGTTTGCAGGCGGCCGGGCAGAATCCAACCCGTTCGTCGTTCATCTCCGCCCTCCATTCCATGGGTACCTATGACGGTGCTGGGCTCGATGCCTCCCCCGTCGACATCAGCCTGTCGGGCTTCGGCAAGTTCCCGGCGACCAGTTGCGGGTACTTCGTCAAGTTGGAAGGGCAGAGCTTCGTGCCCCTCAACAACGGGAAGGCGATCTGCGGCAAGAACCTGCCCAGTTCGTAGGGACTCCTTCCGTGGGCGGCAATACCGCCCGGACCTCTAGCCGGGACCGATCGCCGGCCCGGCTACGGCCTATGGCTAGGGCGGAGCGGCCGGTAATCACCACCATTCCGGTCTAGTTACCCCTCATCCTGGTGGCGCCAGCATGCCCAGATCACGCAGGCTCTCGGCCGACTCCACGACCGTCGTCTCGACGGACCGCGGCCGCCATCCCAGCTCCCTACGGGCCCGATCGTTGTGGATGATCGGGCGGGGTAGATCGTCGCCCGGCGCCTCCTGAGTGGGCACGCGCTCGGCCAGCGGGCCGAGCCGGCGCCGCATGATGTCGGCCACCTCGATGAAGCTGATCGCCGGGCCGTCGGCGAGAGCCAGGAAGCGCTTGCCTGCGGCACCGGGCGTGGCCATGGCGCGGATGTGAAGGTCAGCCACGTCGCGCACGTCGGCGAGGCCGAAACGGGCTCGGGGGGCGACGGTCATCGTCCCGTCGAGCATGGCCTTGATCAGGTGCATCGAGGAGCGCAGCTCGGTCGTGAGGGTAGGCCCGAGGATGAACGTCGGGTTCACCACGACCAGTTCGGTGTTGCCGCCGTCGCGCTCCATCAGGTCCCAGGCGGCCCGTTCGGCGATCGCCTTGGAGCGAGGGTAGGGCGCCAGGCCGGGCGTGTCGGGATCGGTCCAGTCGTCTTCGGTGAACTCGGCGCCCGGCTTGGGTGTGTAGCCGATGGCTGCGAACGACGAGGTCAGCACGATGCGCCGGGCGCCCGCGTCGCGCCCGGCCCGCAGCACTCTCAGGGCGCCCTCGCGGGCCGGGACGATCAAATCGTAGGGGTCCTCGGGCTGGACGACCGGGATCGGCGAGGCGACGTGATGGATCTCCTCGCAACCGGCCACCGCGGCCGGCCAACCGCCATCGGAGGTCAGGTCCGCGGCGACGATCTCCAAGTCGGCGTCGTCGACATCGCCGCGACGCACGGCCGCGCGCACGTCGGCCTCATGAGCTGTGGAGCGAACCGTGGCCCGCACCGGGTTTCCGGCCCGCAGCAGAGCGGCGATCAGTTGGGTGCCTACGTAGCCGGACCCACCGGTGACCAGGACCGGGCTCATCGCAGCACGCCCGGCACGCTGCTACGTCGCGGTGACACATCTTGGATGGGGAAGGCGGTCATGCGGGCAGGATGACATACCTCAAGCGCTTGAAGGCAAGGGCGAAAAACCAGTTTCTGGCCCTGATCACGAAGGTCGCGGCAGGAGCGACCTCACGGACGGGCACTTGACAGCCGGTCCTTTGGCATCTAGTTTGTTGTCGAAATGTTCGCCGGACTAAGTAGGCCGATCTGAGTTGGTGTTGACCCGCCGGCCCACCGAACGCCTCGACCCTCACGTCAAGCGGGTCGCCATCGTGATCGTGCTCGGCATGATCATGTCGATCCTGGACACGACGATCGTCAATGTGGCCCTCGACAGCCTGTCCCGCGACCTGCACACCTCGCTCAGCAACATCCAGTGGGTCGTGTCGGCTTACCTGCTGGCCCTGGCCGCCGTCATTCCATTGTCGGCCTGGGCCGTCCGCCGCTTCAGCGCCTATCGGGTCTACATGCAGGCGCTCATTCTGTTTACCCTCGGCTCGGCCCTGTGCGGCCTGGCGTCCACGTCCGGCCAGCTCATCGCGTTCCGGGCCCTGCAGGGGCTCGGCGGTGGCCTGCTGGCCCCAGCGGTCTCACGATTCTGGTCAACGCGGCCGGCCGGGACAACCTGCCCCGGGTGATGAGCGCCATAGGGATCCCGATGGTCTTGGCGCCGGTGTTCGGCCCGACCTTGGGTGGCTTCCTTCTGCAGAGCGTGAGCTGGCACGCCATTTTCTGGGTCAACGTTCCTATCGGCATCGCCACCGCCTTGGTGGCGACGCGGTTGCTGCCTCGAGACACCGGAGACAAGGCCAGCGCCGGGCCCCTCGACTGGCCCGGACTCCTCCTCGCCGGCTTCGGGACCGTCGGCATCACCTATGGGCTGTCACAGAGCGCCACCGCAGGGAGCTTCAGCTCGATGTCGGTCGTCGTCCCCGTGGTGCTCGGCGCGGTGCTGATCGTGGTGTTCGTGGTGCGGGGCCGGATCATCAGACACCCCCTGCTCGATCTCCGGCTGTATGCCGGATCCGGGCCTACAGCGCGGCCAGCGTGGTGATGTTCTTCATGGGGGCCGCCCTGTTCGGCGCCATGATCCTGTTGCCGCTCTACTTCCAGGTGGCACGGGGCCAGGACGCCATTACCACCGGGCTGCTCCTGATCCCCCAGGGCGTGGGCGCCTCGATCGGCATGAACCGTTCGGCCATGGCGACCCACCGCTTCGGCGCCGGCCTCACCTCGCTGTGCGGGGTCCTCATCATGGTCTGCGCCACCATCCCGTTCCTCTTCGTGGGGGCGGCGACGCCTTACGCCTTGATCGGCACGGCGATGGTGGTACGGGGCATGGGCGTGGGCCTGGCCTTTATGCCGGCCATGACTGCGGCTTTCTCCCCGCTCAACCACGATCAGGTCAACGACGCCAGTCCGCAGCTCAACGTCATCCAACGGGTCGGAGGCTCCCTCGGGACGGCGATCATCGCCGTCGTCCTCCAGACCCATCTGGCCCATCTGCCCGGAGCCGGCACCAAGCACGGCCCGACCGCGGCTGCCATTGCCTCGTCGTTCGCCCAGACCTACCGCTGGGTGATCTTCATGTCGATCCTCGCCCTCATCCCCGCCACCGTCCTCTGGCGCGTCGAACGCCAGCTGCGGGCGAGCGGCCACGAGGCCGAGGTCTCTGACGAGGCGCTGGTCGAGGCGATCATATGACGACCGTCGAGCCCACCACGACGCGCCCGTCCACGACCCTCGATGAGCTGCGGGTATCGATGGGCGAGCTGTTCGGGGCGGAGCGCCGCCTGCGCGGTCGCGAGCAGCAGCAGCCTCGCGATCTGACCCACTCGCAGTTGCGGGCCCTGATCGTCCTGGATAAAGCCGTCGAAGTGACCGCCGGCGAGCTGGCCAAGAGCGCCGATCTCAACCCAGCCAGCGTGACCGCCATGCTGGATCAGCTCGAAGCGAACGGGATTGTCGAGCGCCGTCGGGGCAGTCAGGACCGCCGGGTGTGCATGGTTTCTCTCACTGACAAGGGTCGGGGCATCGTCGAAGAAAAGCGCTCCAACTGGCAGGCGCTCTGGGAAGCGCACCTCGGGGATCTGTCCGAAGAGGAGCTGGCCGCCGCGCTCCGGGTTATGCGGACGATGACGGCGCTGCTCGAAGGCCTGTAAAACCAAGCCGCCCTGCCCCGGCGGCCGCCGACCGACGAAGCCGCTCGATGGGGGTCATACGGACGCCCCGGTAGCCCGTTTCGGCGCAGCGCTCTGCCGTCGTGGTCGATTGTGCCACCGGAGCCCAGTTTTTGTGGTCTCGATCTCCTCTCTGGATTATCCGTAACCTATCTGTTACGGTAACGTCGTCGTTACCATCTAGAGGTGAGAGCAGGGATGTGGGCAGTTCGTTGGGTTCGAGAGATCCTTTTGATGCGCTTGGAGACGAGAACCGCCGCCAGATCCTGAGTCTGCTCAGCAGTGGGGACAAGGCCGTGCACGAGATCGCGGCGGTTTTACCGATCAGTCGGCCGGCCGTGTCGCGGCATCTCCGCCTGTTGAAGAACGCCCGACTGGTGGGGGAGCGCGCTGAGGGTACTCGCCGGATTTACCACTTGGAGGAGGAGGGGCTGGAGGCGGTGCAGGCCTATTTGGAGCGAGTATGGGGCGAAGCCACGGCGCGGTTTCGTCTGCTGGCGAACAACAGGCGATGGGAGGAGCGCCGATGAGCTCTCCTCTGCGGATCTCATTCGAGGTGGCCTGCTCAGACGAGCAGGCCTTTCGCCTTTGGACGGCAGAGATCGGCATGTGGTGGCCAAGGGATCACTCGGTCAGTGGGGACCTCACTTGCGACGTCGTGATCGAGAGCGGACAGGGTGGGCGGATCTACGAGCGGGTCGTGGGCGGTATGGAGCATGAATGGGGGCGAGTGACGCGTTGGGATCCTCCAGCCCGGCTCGGCTATTCCTGGTACCTGGGCCGTACTCCCGCCGAGGCGACGGACGTGGAGGTCAGCTTCATGGCAGTGGGCGACGATCGGACATTGGTCGAGATCGAGCACAGCGGATGGGAACGGCTGGGCGCCGCTGCCGACGGGTGGCGAGATCGTAACCGGGTGGGTTGGCAGACACTGCTGCCCCACTTCGCCGCCGCAATCGGCGCCCAGACAGGAGGTTCATGATGGGCTCGGGGGCCAAGCAAGATCCGTGGGTCCTGAAGACCCCACCGCGCACATCGGAGTACACGGTGTACCGCGACGACGAGGACGACCCTCCGGCACTGGTGTGCCAAGTCGGATCGACCACATTGAAGTACCGCGCCCGGGCGATCGAGGATCTTTACGCCTGGCTTCTGGACCGGGACGGGTGGGTCCCGCTCGGCGCTGCGGACGAGAAGAAAGAAGCGGCCTCTGGCACGGTGGAGGCCTGGGCCCGTTCGGCCGACAATCCGGTGGGCGGATGGTACGGACTGCGAAAGGGGTACCGCGGCCGGTTTGGGATGTACCTCCCGCCCCTGATGGAAGCGCTGGGACTGGCCGAAGTAACGCACGAAGCGCGGAATAACAGCATGCGGGCCATCCGGCCATGAAATCAGACCAGACCTGGGAATACATCCACGCTGAGCGGGCCCAGATGGCTGACACCCTCGCCGAGTTGTCCGACTCGCACTGGGCGCAGCCTTCTTGGTGCCGCGGCTGGTCGGTTGGTGATACGGCCGGGCACATTCTCGCCGCGGCGGAGCAGACGCCCGTCAACTTCTTCAGGGAGATGCTCCAGGCCCGCTTCCGGTTCGACGTCTTCGCGGGACGGGCCGCCACGCGTCTTGGTGCCCTGGACCGTGAGGAACTGGTCAGACGACTGCGCGCCCGGACCTCGACGACGAACCATCCGCCGGCTCCGGTCATAGCCATGCTCGGGGAGATCGTCGTCCACGGCGCAGACATCCGACGTCCGTTGAACTTCGATCACCGACCGGCGGAACCCGCTCTCGTCGCCGTCGCTGACAATTATCAGAAGACCAACCTGCTCATCGGCTCCAAACGAAGAATCGCCGGGCTGCGCCTCCGAGCCACTGACTGCACTTGGACTAGCGGCGAAGGCCCCGAAGTCTCCGGGCCGCTGCTCTCATTGATCCTGGCCATGAGTGGTCGTAACGGTGCCTGCCAGGATCTGGGCGGCGAGGGAGGGAGCGCCCTCGCGGCGCGCTGCTCGCCCTGAGAGCGACACAGATGTCCGATGTGGCCGGTTGACCTGTTCCGCTCCGACCCGCCATGCTGGCTGAACTCCTCGCCACCACCTCAACCGGACGGAAAACCACGATGACCGTTCTCGCCAGATCGCTCGACTACCGGCTGTTCGACGCGGACAACCACTATTACGAGCCGGTCGACATGTTCTCTCGGTACATCGATCCGGCCTTTGCGGATCGGACCTTTGTCATCGATGAACGCGACGGAGAATCCGTCGTGCTCTTCGACGGCAAGCCGTTCGGCTTCGTAGGAGGCTCGGGCAACAAGAAACGGGTCAGACCAGGAGCGCTTCGGGCCCGGCTGCGCGGCGAGTTGCCCGACGAGGCCACCGACGTCGACGACAGCTACGCCTCAGACCCAGCCGCCCGCCTTCAGATGATGGACCGGCAAGGCATCGAGGCCAGCCTGATGTTCCCGAGCACGGGCGTCACCATCGAGAACCTGCTGCGACGCGATCCCGAATTGCTTCAGGCCCACATCGCGGCGTTCAACCGCTGGCTGTCGGAGACGTGGACCTTTGACTACCAGCATCGCATCTTCTCTCCTGCGATCATCTCGCTCGTCGACGTCGACGCCGCGGTCACCGAGCTCGAGTTGGCCCTCCAAGGGGGCGCCCGCTTCGTGCAGATGATGCCCGGCCCGGCGACATGGGGCCGGTCTCCAGCGGACCCGATGTACGACCCCTTCTGGGCCCGGGTCAACGAGGCCGGGATACACGTAACCTTCCACCTCGGCAACTCGGGCTACATGGAGCGGTACTCGGCTGACTGGGGCGAGGACTCCGACCCCGATGGCATCTCCCCGACTGCCGAGGCCAGGACCGCGTCGGGCCACCGTGGACCCAACGAACAAGGCGGCCGCTCGGCGTATCAGTGGACCATGCTCTACCGCGACCGCCCGATCATGGAGACCCTGGCCATCCTCATCTACCACAACCTGTTTGGCCGGTTCCCAAACGTTCAGGTCCTCAGCGTCGAGAACGGATCGATCTGGGTTCCCTACCTTCTCCAGGCTATGGACAACATGAAGGGCATGGGCCGCAACGGGCCATGGCCGGGGGGCTACGTCGAGGGACGGGCGAGCGAAGTGTTCAAGCGCCATGTGTACGTTTCACCGCACCACTACGGCGAGGACATTGGCAGCCTGATCGACCTGATCGGGGTGGACCGAGTCTTGTTCGGGTCGGATTTTCCTCATGCCGAAGGCATGTCCGCCGAGGAGGACTACCGAGATCGGGCCGAGGAGCTGGCGGCCAAGCTGGATCGCACCGATGACGACACCCGCCTGGTCATGCGTGACAACGGCTTTCGGCTGCTCGGGTTTACCCCGTGAGGGGCGACGAGCCGTAGTTAGGGGCTGGGCGCCGGGCGGGAGTGGGCCCGGCCGGCAGAGCGGGAGGAGATCAGCGTGGGTTTGGCCCGACCCGGGCCTAGGGCCTTGGGCTGCCCGGGCGGGGCTGGGGGGCGTGGCTGCTCGGGGCGGGGGCTGCTCGGGGCGGGGGCTCCCCGGGCGCGGAAGCGCCCACGGCTGCGCCGGCCGGGACCCGCGGACCCGGATCAGCGAGAGGTGTCGCCGCGTACGGACCTGCGGGCCTGCTCGGCCTGGTCGGCCGCGAACTGACGGGGCCGCTTCCCGGCCCGCTTGGCCATGTACTCCTGCACGTCGCTGGCCCCGCTGCAGATGGTGATGAAGTCCGCCGTGGTCTGCAGGTGGACCCGCATTCCCATCGTTTCCCACGCCCGTCTGACCCCGGCCTTGACGGCCAGGATGGTCGACAGCGGCATCTCGGCGATGGTCGCGGCTACCTCCTCTACCCGGCTTTCCAACTGGTCCCGGGGTACCACCTCGTTGATGAAGCCCCACTGCTGGGCTTCGTCCGCGTTGAGCGTCTGGCCGAGGTAGAGGTACTGATACGCCTTCTTCCAGTTCATGAGGACCCAAGGTTCCATCAGGGTCTGGGCTCCCGGTAACCCGAAGCCCTGCGGGAGGGGCATCTGGAAGTAGGCGTCGTCCGAGGCGATGCTCAGATCGGTGAGATAACCGTAGACCGTCCCGCCCCCGAGGCAGTAGCCATGGATCTGGGCGATCGTGGCCTTGGGGAACTCCCACAGGTGCAGCGGGGGCCACAGGAAAAGATCCTGGTTGTGATTCTTGTGGGTCCTTTCCGGAGTTGGCCCCGTGGTCGGATACACCTGTGCCATTTGCCCCGGTTCGACGATGGCGTGGCCGGCGCAGAACCCCCGACCGTTTGCCTTGATGATGAGAACCTTGACGTCCTCATCACGATCGGCCCATCGCAACGCGTCTTCGAAGTCCCACACCTGTTGAGCGGTCTGAACGTTGGCTTTCTCCGGGGTGTTCATGACGATCCGGGCGATCGGCCCGTCCTTCTCGTAGATGATCGTGTCCATGATTTTCTGCTCCATGCGGCGCTCCTTTCGAGGCTGATCGGGTGTCGGTCGAGCCTTCTCTGGGCGCGGCAACCGATTGGTCGAGCCCGCGCCGGACCGCGGCCGCGCCACGGCGTCGCCCTGAAACGCGGGACGCGTAAAAGTTGCCACACCGGGGATTTCCAGATTCGGCGCTGACCGGGTTCGCTACGGATTGATCATTCATCCTCGGAGCCGTCGGCCGGCACCATTTCGACGTCAAGAACAAGGCAGCGGTTGGAGGACTGGGTGTCCGAGATTCGAACGCCGACAACTATGGCGCTGGCCCGGCCGGACGGAAACCGCTCAGGGTCGAGTGGAACTTGAGGTTGGTCAGGACGGCCGGGGCGGTTGTCGAGGTGGATGCGGGTCCCAACCGGCAGCACCAGAAGTCCATCGAACCACAAGACGTGGCCGCCGCCCTTCTCTTTTACCAGCGTCTCCGAGGGGAGCGGAATCCGGGGAACGTCACTTTCGGACACACGGTTGAGACTACCGCGGAGACCTGCCCGCCGAGTCCGGCCCGAGCCTACGATTCTCTCCACGGACCCAGGTCCCATCTGGTCGGTGCGGTCCTGGGGTCAGCCTCGGGCTCGCCGGCGAGCTTCCGTACCCAGTTGGGGGTGATGTGCGACTCGATTAGGTCGTTGGCGCCCAGGGGGCGCAGCCGGTCGGCGGGTCAGCGTGTCGAGGTGCCGCGGTGGCGATCACTTGAGCTCCTGCTGCAGCCATGCCCTGACCATGCCCGTTGGTGTGGGCCACGACACAGGATGACGGAGTAGGTCGCACCCGGCCCCAGGGAGGGGGGTCCCTGTGGCCAGGTTCGCGAGCGGCCCGGTAGTGACCAGGTGCCGCTCGCAAGATGCTATCCGCTGCCAGACGACTTGGCCCGAAAGTCCGGTGCTGGTCTGATGACCGAATCAGTAGTCGGCATTGTCTGACTTGTGTTCGTAATTCCTAGATCGCTAGTCTTGGACGGAGTACAGGGCTGGCCAGCCCGACGCTTTGATAGGGGAGCCCGTGAAACACACGTCGAGACTCGCTCTGACAGCCGTAGTAGGTGGCATGCTCATCTTGGCAGCGTGCGGCAGTTCGTCCAAGGGCACCTCGTCCAATACCACGGCCCCGGCCGCGAGCAGCGCTACCACCGCTGGTGGTAGCAGTAGCAGCAGTGGCGGCGGGGCAGGCAATACCGCCAGTGACACCGGCATCACCCCGACCACGATCAAGATCGGTTACATCACCGACGAGACCGGCGTGGCCTCTTCGACCTTCGTTGACGGCCCCCGGGGAGCCTTGGCCCGCTTCGACGCCCAAAACGCGGCAGGCGGCATCGACGGACGCCAGATCCAGATGGTCACTGTTGACGGCCTGTCGACGCCGGCGGGGAACTTGGCCGCGGCTCAGCAGCTGATCTCCAAGGGCGTCTTCGCCGTCATCGACTATTCGTCCTTCACGTTCGGCGGGTATAAGGCCCTCCAGGCGGCTGGTATCCCGGTCACGGGATGGTCCTTTGACGGCCCGGAGTGGGGCCAGGAGCCCAACAGCAACATGTTCAGCTACCTCCCGCCGATCTCGTCAACATGGAACGGCCAGTACTACTACCCCAATTACAGCGGAAAGTTCCTCGCCTCCATCGGGTCGAAGAAGCCGGCCGGGTTCGCCTACGGCATCTCGCCATCATCACAGGCCAGCATCAAAGTGATCTATGCGGGCGCGTCCCAGACCGGGCTCTCGAAGTGTTACGCCAACTACTCCGTCCCCTTCGGAGGGGTCGACTTCACTGCAGACGTCCTCGCGGTCAAGAACGCCGGTTGCGACAGCGTGAGCGGTTCATTCGTGGACGCGTCCGATGACGCCATGTCCACCGCCATCTCGCAGGCCGGCCTGACCAACGTCCAGAAACTGTGGTACACCGGCTACGACAGCAACACCCTGTCGAACCCGGCGACCAAGGCGGCGTTCGAGGGCTCCTACTTCGAGACCAACATCATCTGGGACACGTCGAACCCGCCGGTGGCCGCCATGCTGGACAACCTGGCCAAGTACGACCCGAGCTTCAAGGCCGGCGACCTGCCTGACTTCGGCCTCCAAGGGTCATACATCTCCGCAGACCTGATGATCAAGGGCCTTCAGATCGCCGGCCAGAACCCAACTCGCAAATCGTTCATCTCGAACCTACGCCAGGTGACCAACTACACGGCTGGCGGCATCCTGCCCAGCGCCACCAGCTTCGCCAACTTCGGGACCCCGCAGATGATCCCGGCTTCCAACTGCAACAACTTCGTGCAGCTGAAGAACGGCCAGTTCATCAACGCTGACCCGGGCGGCAAGCCGGTCTGCGCCAGCACGATAACGTTCCCCGCTAGCTGATCTCGAAGGGGGCGTTTGAGTCCTCGCCGGGGGTTTGGTCCACGAAGCGTGGGGTCGCCGATGGCGCCGGCGCTTTGTGGACGGTGTTGCCCTGTGGGTGGGCGAAGTTTCGTCAGCCGTCAGGCTCAAGTGTTGATCGGGGTGGCACCAAAGGGTCCCCCGGCCGGGCCCGCTGCTGCAAGATCCGGTTGAGGGCCTCGGCTCCCCGCCGGGCGGCCTCGCCATGGCCTTCGCGGTCGATTCGAGGGCCGTTCAGCTCGAGGTCCACGATCCCTCGGTAGCCGGCCTCCCAAAGCCAGCCCACGGCGTCATCGATAGGGATCCCACCGTCACCAGGGACCGCCCGGGCGGGGAGGCTCCGATCGCCGAGCACATAGTCGCTGACTTGGACCAACCCGATCAGGGCGGCCGACGCTCGGATGCTTTCTTGCAGGTCAGGCTCGGTCCAAGTATGGAAGAGGTCGAGACAGACCTTCATCCCCGGTATGCGCCGGGCGAACTCGAACGCCGTCGCGGCAGAGTGCACGAAGGTGAGATCGGCGTAGAGAACATTGGCGGGTTCGACGGCTAGGGCCACGCCGGCGGCTTCGGCGTGCTCCATACAAGGAGCGATAAAGGTAGAGAACTGTTCGAGGGCCTGGTCCCAGGGCGAGTGCTTGCGAGCGCCCGTCAGCATGTAGATGACCTTTGCTCCTACGCCCGCGGCGAGGTCCACAGCCCCCATCAGCTGCCCCCTCCCGGCCGGCCAGGTTGCTGGCGCATCGAGGAGAGGGCCGGTACCGCCGACCAGCGCCTGCACGTCCACCCCTACGGTGTCGCCGTGGGTGCGCACGACGGTTGGCCCGGCCTGCGCCACCGTTGCGAGGGGGAGCGTGGTATGGGTGGCACCGATCTCCGCGACCGCATCGAGTTCTGCAACTGCCGCCAACCCGGGAAAGCAGAGACCGCTTACCGACAAGCTGTGGTGCATCCGATTGGCGGCCATCTTCGGGTCCTCCTGTGGGCAAGGCCGGGTTCGGCCCACTGCTTGACCGGGCCTCGAGGACCGAGTGGCGAACCTCAGATCGACCGAGCGTATCCGCCGGCACCCGTCGAGTCCTGCCGGACATCTGCCCGCCGATGCCGGCCCGGCGCCAACTCGGCGACTCGATAGCCGTGGAGACCAAACTCTTATAGCCCTTGCGGGCTGATCACCAGCTGGCCTCATACCTCTCGAGCCATTGAACAAGTTCCCCGGGTCGACCCAGGGCGGGCAGATGGCCGCCGCCCATCTCGTCAGGGACGATCGCCAGTCTCTCGCCCACGACTCGTCGCTGGAACTCGGCGGGGAAAAAGCGGTCGTCACGGCAGAGAAGAAAGCGGGTTGGTACGTCGGGCCAGGCGACCAGCGGCCAGGGCTCCCCAAACGGCGTACCGGACTGCTTGCGCTGGTGCTGGAGCGACGCCGCCGCCAACTCGGGTCGTAGGTCGTGGGCGAAGACGACCGCCGGGTCGAATGGATCCGGGAACTCATGGCCGGTGTTGGCCCACCATTGCCCGGCCGACTCGCCGGGGCTCGGCGTCATGGCCGCCACCAGGACCAGCAGCTTTACCGGCAGCCGCTCACACACCAGTGGTGCGGTGAACCCCCCGAGCGACTGGGCAACGAGGATCAGGTCGCGCCGGTCGCCGATCGCGGCCACGACGTTGTCGGTGTATTCCCGTAGCCCGGCGTCGTCATCGTCGCAGGGCAGATCGACCGCCACGACTTCGTGGTCGAGGGCCCGAAGCCTGGGGGCGACCAGGTGCCAGTACCAGGAGTCAGAACCGGCACCGTGGATCAGAACATAGGTGGCCATCACCATGTAGACGCTCTGGGCCGGCCTGGCTCATCGGCGCAGGCACTCCTTGCAGCTTGACCAGCATCTACCATTCGCGGCGGCCACGGTACGGAGGTTGACAGGTGCCGGTCCGTTGTAGGTGATGGTTATGGGCTTCGGTCCAGATGCCCCGCCAGACAATCACACGTGGGTCGCACGCACGGCGTCGGTCCGCTCAACAGCCCGAGCCGACGGAGGAATTCATGCACGAAATTCGCACCCTGGGGATGGTCCTGCATCCCCGCCGTGATTCCGCTGAAGCCGTCAATACCATCCTCCGGTGGGCCGCCGACCGGGACGTGACCGTCCTCGGACTCGCGGCGGAGGTCGGTCGCCTCGACTGCACCGCGGTGGCGGTCACGGCCGAAGAGATGGCCGGACAAGCTGATCTGCTCGTCGGACTGGGGGGTGACGGAACGGTATTGCGCGCCATGCGGCTTTCAGACCATCACCGAGCCCCCGTTCTCGGCGTGAACCTGGGCAAACTGGGCTTCCTCGCTGAAGTCGACATCCCCGACCTCACCGCCGCCCTGACCGCTATCGGTGCCGGGAACTACCAGATCGAAGTCCGCACCGCCCTCGACGCCGTCATCGGGACAAGGCAGTTCACCGCCTTCAATGACATTGTCGTCGTCCGGGTCCCTGGTCAAGGAGGAGCTGTAGTTGACCTCTTCGTAGAAGGGCACCATTTCGTCAGCTATGCCGCCGACGCGGTCATTGTGGCTACCCCAACCGGATCAACCGCCTACAACTTCTCGGCCGGAGGGCCTATCGTCGCCCCTTCCGTCGCGGGAATCCTGGTCACGCCGTCCTCGCCGCACTCAGTGTTCAACCGTTCCCTCATGGTGGATCACCGGCACTCGCTAAGCCTGGGCGTCCTGCCCGCATCGGGGCGTCTCGCGGTCGAAATAGACGGAGCAGTGGCTACCTACGTGACTCCCGGCGACAGCATCTTCGTCTCCGCCCGAGCGGACGGAGCCCAGGTGGTGCGGCTCGGCCATACCACCTTTTACCAGCGAGCGCAGCGCAAGCTTGGTGTCACCAGCTCGGCCGAACTCGACCTTTCCCGCGGGGCTCCTCCGCGGGTCGACGGTCCTCCCGCACCGCTTTGATGTTAGGCCACCCCGGACGCTGACCGCGAGCCGGTCAACCTCACCAGGTGGGCCCGAGCAGCGTACATCCGCCCCCAGCGGGTCGACGCCTTATCGCTCCCGGCGCCAGAGCGGCAGGTAGGCGCGGTGAGATCGATGTCAACGACCTTATTGTGGCCCTCCGGTCGGAAGCAGGGAAGCAATGAGCATTTGGGCCAGCCACTCCTCGTGCTGTTGAGGAGTCCAGCCTCGAACCCCGACGGTCAATCGGTAGAGCTCTGGATCGATCAACACCGCCAGGCGGTCGGCCGCTTGCCGCGCCGACAGGCCCCGGCGTAGGTGACCACCTCCGGAGAGATGGGCCGCAAACTCTTCCATACCAGCCTGCCGGTCTTGCGAGCCGCGCCGCCACAGCTCGGCGGCTTCGGGATCTACGGCGGCCGCGGTCCGCAGCATCTGGTCAACCGACGTGGCCCGCTGGCTGATGGCGACCGCATGGGCGGCGTGAAGGCGCAGCTTGCCGGCAGGGTCAGGCTCGGCCAGGATCGCGGCTACTTCGGGACGCTTCCTGATGGGCACAGGCTCGTCGTCGCCTGCGACGGCTTGGTCGATGACCTCCTTGAGCAGATCGCGTTTGGCCGGGAAATGGGCGTAGACGGTCTGGACGCTGACGCCGGCCTGATCCGCGACGGCGGAAAAGGTGGACCCGGAGTAGCCGAGATCGACGAATAGCTTTCGTGCCGACGCCACGATGGTCCTACGGGTCTCTCGCGCTCCGGCCGCCCGGCGAGAGTTGTCATACGAACGCCTCTTGACAGGACGAGACATTTCATTATTGTAACACAATATCGGATAGAGCTGTACTTCAACAGAAGAGGTGCATCAATGTATGCGTACTGTCAGGACATGCCCGGCGTCACCGAAGAAATGGCCACGAGGGTCGAGGCGGAGGTAGGCGCGGATCCGATAGCCGGCCTCGTCGCCCACGTCTCGGGCCCGACTGCGAATGGCTGGAGGATTATCGACATTTGGGAGACCGAAGAGGCCTACACCCGTTTCCAGGTTGACCGGCTCCACCCGGCCCTACAAGTTGCGACACGCGGCCTCGATCCACCTGAGCGGCCCTTTGCATTCCAACCTGTCACGAGTGTCGACCGGCTGGCTCGGCGCAGCTAGCTGCGGAATTGCGGGGACGCCAAAGACGCCCCGGACCACGTGTCCGGGTGGGCCGGCGGGGCGGGGGCGACATCTGGAGGGACGGGGAAGGGGTGGAGGCGGGCCTTTGGGCCAGCCACCACGGTGAACCCAGCCGGCGACCTTTGGAGCGCGCCGACATACTTTGGAGCGAGATATACGTCAGATGTACATCTCCCTCCAAAAGTGGGCAGATTTACCGAAGGTAGCGGGGTGGGAGCCAAGCCGAGTCGGCGGGGCGGGGGCATCTGGAGAGGGCGGGGGTGGGGCCACGGCCCCGCCCCGCCCCGGCCCGGGCCCCGCCCCGCCCCGCCCCGGCCCGCCGACGAGACGAGAGCCTCAGGACCGGCGGCGGATGGTGTCGGGTGGGATCCCTGCCTCCCGCAAGATGGGCCCGGCGTCCTCCCCGAGCGCATGCGACCAGGCCGGCTCGCCGGCACGCGGGCGTCCCCAGTCGGCATATCCGGTGACGATCATCATCCGGCCGTGTTGGCTGTCCTGGACGGGGGAAAAGAAGTTGTTCTCCTCGAGCCAACGATCGTCGAGAATGTCGTTTCGGCCCAGCACCTTCACGGCTGGGATCGACGCGGCCGCCAGGGCGTCGAGCGCATCCTCGAGATTGAGGTCGGCCAGCAGTTGCTCGGGTTGGGCGCGCCGTGGATCGGTGGCTTCGCCAGGTGCGTCGATCAAGGCCGGCAGGAGCGCCCCCGGGCCGGGGCGGCTGGCGTCGGCGTTTACCGCGATCCAACCGTCCCGGCATCGGTAGAGTCGCCGGCTGGGCGAGGGTCCGAGGTAGTCCCTTCCGCCCCTCGGCGGTGCGGGAGAGCCCGAGAAGGTCGTGACCTCGCCGGCCTGTTGCATGAGTGAGGCCTGGGTGAGCGACGTGCGCACTTCTTGGCCCCGACCGATCAGTCGACGGGCGAAGAGGGCGGCGACGGCGCCGAACGCGGCCAGGGTGGCGGCCCCTACATCATGGACAGGCATGGCGTGCAAGACCGGGTCGCCATCTGCCCCTTGGGCGGCCATCAATCCACTGCGGGCCTGCAGCAGGGGGTCGAAGCACGGCGTGTCGCGCAAGGGCCCAGCCCCCCATCCGGTGACCGTGCCGCGCACGATGCCGGGGTTGACTTGACGCAGAGCCTCGTAATGCGTGCCCAGCCGTTCGGGGATCCCAGCTCGAACGTTGTCGATGACGACGTCGGCGTCCCGCACGAGTCGCAACAGCACGGCCAGCGCTCCGTCCTGCTTGAGATCGATCGAGAGGTTGCGCTTTCCCTTGTTCATGGCGGCATAGGCCGAGGGGGCGGCACGATAGCCGTCGCCATCTGGATGCTCGACCTTCACGACGTTGGCCCCGAAGTCGCCGAGAATGTCCGATGCGAACGGGCCGGCCAGGAACGATCCGAGGTCGAGCACCTTCAGGCCGGCGAGCGGAAGGCCCGGAGTGTCTGACGGGCCCGTCGTGGCCTGGGGGTATTCTGGCGCGTCGGCCCACACGTCTGCCGGGCGGACCATGGCTGTGCGGTCAGCGAGACCGTCGACACGACCGGGAGTGACGGATAACTCCACCGTGATGCCCGGCAGGACGACGGGTCCAAGCTCCGAATGATCGACCGTGATGAGACCCCGATTGGCGGCGACGGTCTCACTGCGGAGCCACTCCTCGCGGGGCTCGATCGGGGCGTTTGGCACTCCGGCCTGATTGAAGATCGCGAGCCAGTCCGATCGAGCCTTCTCCCGTATGCGAGCCTCGACCGGCCCGGCGACCAGCGGTTGGAGCTCAGGATTTCTGAGCCGGCCGAAGTCACCATCGATGCCGGGAAGTCCCATCAAGCTGCCCAAGCCCATTGCATCCAACGCCTTCTCGAAAAACGACGGGGTCAGGGCGGCGATGAAGAGCCACGTCCCGTCACGGCACTGGTACATGCGAAAGTTCGGCCCTCCGGTGACGGCGGCTTTGGGTCCACCGAAGGGGCGGACAGTGCCGGGCAGGTCCACCATGATGGTGGCGTTCATGGCGGCCACGGCATGGAGCCCGGACACGGTGACGGCCCGTCCAAGCCCGGTGCGCTCACGCCCCAGCAAACCCGCAGCGATGGCAATCGCACCGAGCGCTCCCTGCTCGTAGGTGAGGTGTGGGACCACCGGGGCGATGGGGCCGTTCACGGTGGCCGGCTGCTGGTCGGATACGCCCGTCCGCGCCGCCAGCAGAAGATCGTCAGCAGGCAACGAGCTAGCGCGGCCAACGGGGGCGTGCGCCGGCATCCACACATGGACCAGTTGCGAGTTGGCTGCTCGCAGGGTGGTGGCATCCAGCCCGTACTCGTTCAGGAACGAGGCAGGGCTGTCGACCACGATCACATCGGCCCGGCGACTGAGCCGGCGAAGGTGTCCCAGACCGTCGCGCCCTGTGATCGTGAAGGACGTCACGCTCTTGTTGCGATTGGCGTACACGGTGGTGGGGTCGGCGGGCGGTCCGCTCCCTTCGTGCGGATCGACCGTGACGACGTTGCCTCCGAAGTCGGCGATGTACATGGCGGCGATGGCCCCAGCCGTGGTGGTCGTGACGTCGAGGACCCGGATGCCGTCGAAGGGTCTGAGCCCACTGACCGGTGTTCCCTGCAAAGGTCCGTCCCTTCCCCGTTCGGAGGCTTTGTCCGTGTTCGACCGCGGCTCAGCTACTGGGCGGCGGTCGCGTCGCCGATCCAGCCCCGGCGGCCGAGTTCCGGGTGCAGGATATCGAGGTGCCAGGCCACGGTCCCGGTCATCGTCTGGGCGTCGGCGAGCGCCAGCCGTACCGTCGCTTCGGCGAACTCTTCGGCCGGCGATTGCGACTCCCAGCCGGCCGCCGCCACCTCGAGCCCGGGACTGGCAACGGGCACCGACGGGGACAAGGCGTTTACCGACACCCCGAGAGGTGCGACCTCGAACGCCACGGATCGGGTCAGGTGCTCGAGCGCGGCTTTGTTCCCACCGTACGCACACTGGGTCGGCGTGCCGGGGTGCGAGTACGGACCCTCGCCGGGTGTGGACGCAGCCAGTGAGCTGATGTTGACGATGGCACCTCGCCCGGCGGCTGTCATGTCGGACAGCACGAGTTGCATCAACCGGAAGGCCGCAAACACACCCACATCAAAATGGAGCCGGTAGCTCTTCAAGGGGAGATCGACGAAGCTGATCCGCTGGCCGGTCGGTGCCGCCGCTCGGCGCTCACTCGCCGGCCGCGGCTCCCCTTCCCGGGGAGGCCGTCCCCCGCCCGGGATCGTGACCGCCGCATTGTTCACCAGCAGGGTGACCGGACCCAGCTGCTGGCGGGTGACCGCGACAATCCGGTCGGGTGCGGCCGGATCGGAGAGATCCGCCGGGATCGCGATCGCCCGCCCGCCGGCCTCGTTGATGGCTGCGGCGGTCTCGTGCACGGTGCCGGGCAGGCGCGAGTCCCATACCGTCTCGCTCCGTGCCGCCAAGGCCACCGCCGCCCCTTCGGCGGCGAAGGCCACGGCGATGGCCCGACCGATGCCCCGGCTGGCTCCGGTGACGACAGCGGTCCGCCCGGCCAGCCGTCCGCCGGAGCGGGTGCCGTCCCCACGATCAATCGAGGTCACTGCCGGCCGGTTCCGTGCTGAAATCCCACGTCATGGCGATGCTCTCCTCTTATTTCACTCTTGGCGCGAGAATTGTGTGCCCGGTGGAATTACACGATCTTCGTCGCACGATCGCCCCAGTACTGCTCCTTCAAGTGGCGTTTGTACAGCTTTCCATTCGGATCTCGCGGCAGATCGTCGACGAAGTCAACGGCCCGCGGACATTTGAAGCCAGCCAGGTGCTCACGGCAGTGGGCGATGAGTCGCGCCTCGAGCGCCGGTCCCGCTGCGGTCACATCGACTGGCTCGACGACGGCCCGAACCTCTTCCCCGTACTCGTCGTTGGGCACGCCGATCACAGCTACGTCCAGCACTTCGGGGTGCGAAGAAAGTGCGTTCTCGACCTCTTGCGGATAAATGTTGACCCCACCGGAGACGATCATGTTGCTGGCCCGGTCAGTGAGGTACAAATATCCCTCATCGTCGAGCCAGCCAATGTCGCCGAGCGTCCGCCAGCCATTCGGGCCGACAATCGAAGCGGTCTTCTCAGGGTCGCGGTGATACTCGTACCGCTGACCACCCTCCATGAAGACCCGGCCCTGCTGTCGGGGAGCCAGCTCCTTGTCGTCGGGGTCGAGGATATGGATGGTAATCCCGGGATGCGACTTCCCCACGGATCCGGGGTGCGCTAACCATTCCTCGGAATCAATGAAGGTGCCGCCGATGTCCTCCGTGCCACTGTAGTACTCGTAGATAATCGGTCCCAACCACTCGATCATTCTTTGCTTCACATCGATCGGGCATGGTGCGGCGGCGTGTATGACATACCGCAGACTCGAAACG
This sequence comes from uncultured Acidimicrobiaceae bacterium, assembly GCA_963769725.1. Lineage (GTDB taxonomy): Bacteria > Actinomycetota > Acidimicrobiia > Acidimicrobiales > Palsa-688 > PALSA-693. The sequence continues at coordinate 71,297 of CAVYMU010000001.1, forward strand.
TCAAATCGGCGTCGCTGCTCCTCCGGGATCCTGAGCATCCGCACGAACATGGTCGGTACGAACTGGACATGCGTCACCTGGTACTGCTCGATGAGCTCGAGACACCGGACCGGATCGAACCGCTCCATGACCACCACCGTGCTGCCCAATCGAGTCCCGGTCATGGCGGCTATGAGGGGTGCGGCATGGTACAGCGGTGCCGGCACCAGGTACACGGCGCTCGAATCCTGCCGGTACCTATCCCAGGATCCCATGGCGATCTTCACCTGGCTCACCGAGGGATCGCCCGGCGGGGCAGCCGTAAGCGGCTTCCGTATGCCCTTGGGCCGGCCAGTCGTCCCCGACGAGTACAGCATCTCGGTACCCTCGACCTCCCACTCCGGGGGCAACGGGTCTGCAGATACGCCGGCCACGAGATCGTCTATCGATACGCATCCTGCCGTCGGTCCATCGACAGAGACGCGGAGCGGAGCGCGGCGGGGGTCCAGAGCGGCAACCGTCTTTTCCTGGGCGACCGAGGTGAAGAGCACCTTCGCCTCCGAGTTGTCAAGGATGTAGTCAACTTCCCCGGAGACCAGGTGCCAGTTGACAGCGACATACCGCAGGCCGGTGCGTTGAGCGGCCCAGACCACCTCCATATAGCGCAGCTGGTTCTCCATGAGAACGGCGACCGTGTCCCCGGTCGCCAACCCCCGTTCCCGCAGGGCTCGGGCCAGACGACTTGATCTCCGGTCAAGGTCTCCGTAGGTGAGCTGATCGCCGCTGGAGATCACGATCGCTGGCTTGGTACTGGCGTGCAGGGCGTGGGATCGGACGTGCAGCGTTGCCTCCCCTGCCGGCTCAGACGGTGGACGCACCGCGGCCGTCACACCGGTACCCCAGTGATCGAATCGCAATGCCATACCTCCAGAGTCACCCTGGTTTGAGAATATCGTTCTTAAGTTAGAGAACACAAGTTTAACGGCGGAGTCCCCGACCAGACCAGGACGATCCCGTACTTGGTCAACATAGTTGTTGATATCCGGTGACCGCTGCGCCATACTCGTGGCTCTCGCACCGCGCCCTGCGACATGGTGGCCGCCGAGGTAGGTGCGGTTCGCATTGGAAAGAGGCAGGTGGCGATTGGCAGTGACGGGGTTGCCGTGGGAACGACTTCTAGCTTTGCAAGAAAGCCGCGACGTCGACGCACTCCAAGGGTACCGGCGAATTGTTCCGTGGGTCGGAGCGCGCTTGGCCGGGACCACGCCGGAGCAGCTCCATGCTCCGACGCCATGCTCTGAGTGGGACGTCGCGGACCTGCTGTCGCATTTACTGGCGACTTCGACCTATTACGCGCTCCTCGCGGAATGCGGCCACGTCGACGTGTCAGGGTTGCCGGCGCCAAACACCGCCCCCGACTACATTCGACTCTACCGGGAGACCACCGATCGCGCCCTGGACGCTTGGGCCATTCCCGGGGTCCTCGATCGGCCCTGCACGCATGCGATCGCAGGCGCGGTTCCCGGGTTCTACGCCTTGAGCATTCATGCCGCTGACGCCCTCGTCCACGGATGGGACCTGGCCGTGGCGACCGGTCAGAACCCTGTGATGGATCCCGCCGCGGCCCAATTCGCACTCGACACCTTCCAGGTTGTGCTGGCGCGGGACAAGGCCCGACGCAGCCTCTTCGGGGTCGCCGTGTCCACCGTCGCCGGCGACGCCCAGAGCTCACTGCTTGCATTTACCGGGCGGGTGGCACCCCCGCCGAGCTGACCAGGCGGCTTGGTCGGGCCGCCTGCCCAGGCTGCGAACAAGACGCGGAGAGGGCGCGTCGGGTAGTTGACCGAGCCGCCCCGATCTCGTCGGGCCAGTCGTTTGGCCCGGATCTCCGCGCCACGATCGGTGATCGGCGACAATGTGGTCATGGCTGCCTCCTTCGCCGCCCGGTTCGCCGCGGCGCGGTCTCGATTCGGCCCACTCGTATGGGGTCTGGACCCTTCCGGATCCCTGCTGGCGGCGTGGAACCTCGGGGACACCCCAGACGGTTTGGATCGCTTCGCCGACATTGCGCTCGAGGCCGCCATAGGGACAGTGGGCCTGGTCAAGCCCCAGGCCGCCTTCTACGAGCGGCACGGCTGGCGGGGAGTCCGCACGCTCCAGCGCCTGCTCGAGGACGCCCGCCGTGCCGGGTTGCTGGCGATCATGGACGCCAAACGAGGGGACGTTGGCAGCACCAACGATGCCTACGCCCAGGCCTACCTCGGCCCCGGCGCTCCGCTCGGCGCGGACGCCCTTACCGTCCACCCCTATCTCGGCCTGGAGGCCATGGGCACGTTCATCTCGCGCTCCCATGAGTCCGGGAGCTGTCTACTCGTGGTGACGCGCTCGTCCAATCCTGAAGGCCGGGCCGTCCAGTCCGCCACCGGTTCGGATGGACGTACCGTGGAAGAACAGCTGTTGGTGGCCATCGGCAGTCTCAACGCCCGCCTGGCACCTGGGGAGATCGGACCGGTGGGAGCGGTTATCGGTCCCACCCACATGGATCCGGCCCTCGACTTGGAAGCAGCACAGGGACTCTTCCTGGCTCCGGGCGTTGGCATGCAAGGTGCGACCCCCGAAGATGTGGCCCGAGTCTTTGCCGCCTGCCCCGACCGGGTCATGCCGAGTGCATCCCGATCGCTGCTGGTCGACGGCCCGGACGTCAACCGGCTGCGGGACACCGCCGGGAGACTCGCTGGTGAGTTCCGGGAGCTGCTTTCCGCCCGGTAGCGACGGAGCTGGGGTGGTGCGGCGACGCCACCCGGCCGGTCGCCGCGGTCGGCGTACAGGATCTACTGGATGGCCTGGACGGCCGCGGCCAGGGCGTCCTCTTGGGACCAGTTCACGTAGAAGTGGCGATTGGGCTCCTCCATCATGTCGTGATACCACCAGAGGAAGTAGAGGCCGAATGTAAAGATCGCGGCGACAATTCGGCCCACATAATTGTGAGGACGCTTGACCCGTCCAACCTCAGGGAACGGCAGCGGGTAGCCGAACCGACCGAAAATCAGGGCGAGTTCGTACTCGATCCCGACTTCGGCTCCGTCATGGCGAACCAGATCCTGGTCAAGCAATATGAAGGCGATGGCGTGGACGATTCCACTGGCGACCACGGACAGTAGGAGCCAGATGATGGGGTCCCGAAAATCTTCGGTCATCTTCTTCAGCACCATCAAGTGGGCCGCCGCTCTTTGGAAGGACGGAGTCAGTTCCTCCTGCAGTCCTCGACGGCCGGCCTCCTCCCACCCGAAGCTGACTGCGGCATCGAGGAGTTCCAGACGTCGAGCGTTGTGGTCGCGCATTCGTCGAACCAGCTGATAGAAGACGTAGAACCCGTAGATCCCCAGGGTGAGCACGGTCCAACCCAAAGCCGTCCAGAAATTGAAGATGTAGTCGCTGTATCCACGCGTTTGCCACGCCACTCGGATCCGCTCCGCCGGCGGAGGCACGGCCAGGTACGGGGGCGGGGGAGTGCCAACCCAATTCGACCCGCCGCCCGGAACGCCGTAGTTCGGCGACGATCCGCCTGCGCTCGGCCCACCGCCTGGAACGCCGTAGTTCGGCGACGATCCGCCTGCGCTCGGCTCACCGCCCGGAACGCCGTAGTTCGGCGACGATCCGCCTGCGCTCGGCCCACCGCCCGGGTTTTCTCCTCCGCTGGGCCCGGTCCCCCAGTTCGGTGGCGTTTGCTCGCTCGGCCAGTCCCCTCCCTGATCAGTCACCTGGGTCTCCTGACCTGTGCCGATGAGCGCCCGACATCACGATGTTACAAGCAGCGGAAGCGCCCTCGCGGTGAAGGACGTCCCGCCACCGGATTGTTGTCACCAGGAGCGCACCCGGCGCCCGGTCCCACCGCCACGGCCTTGGGCCGGCCCGCTCGGCGTGTTCCTCGTGGAGCCGTGCCACAATGATCTGATGACGCGACTGCGAGGCACGGGCATTTGGGCAGGCGAGCTCCGATTCGGAGACCCGGGCGAGATCGTCGAGGCGGCGGGGGAGCTCGACGATCTCGGTTACACGGCCCTGTGGATCCCTGATGTCGGCGGTGACGTGTTCGGCGCGGTTGAGCGACTCCTCTCATCCACCAATAACATTACGGTCGCAACCGGCATTCTCAATCTCTGGATGCATACGCCCGAGGAGACGGCCCGAGCCCACGCCCGATTGGTCGGCGAGTACGGCGACCGCTTCCTGCTCGGTATCGGGGTCAGTCACGCCCCCTTGATCGACGCCAGCGAACCGGGTCGCTACCGAAAGCCTCTGTCGGCGATGGCCGTGTTCCTCGACGGGCTCGACGCGGCCGATCCACCGCTCGATCGGTCTCAGCGCGTCCTCGCCGCCCTCGGACCGAAGATGCTCGATCTGGCTGGCCACCGGTCGGCCGGGGCCCACCCGTACAACGTCACACCGGATCACACCGCGTTCGCTCGGGCCGCCCTGGGACCGGACGCACTCGTCCTCCCGGAACAGGCGGTCGCCCTGACAACCGACGCGGACGTCGGTCGCGGTCTCGGGCGACAGTTCCTGAAGCACTACCTCGACTTGCCCAACTACGCCAACAATCTGCGCCGGCTGGGCTTCGGCGATGACGACTTCGCCGGGGGTGGCAGCGACCGGCTCATCGATGCCGTCGTGGCATGGGGAGACGTCGGCGAGATCGAGGCCCGGCTGGGCGAGCACCGGGCGGCGGGGGCCGATCACGTATGCATCCAGGTGCTGTCTGCGGGAGGGTTCCCTCGAGCCGAGTGGCGCGAGCTGGCACCCGCCCTCAATGGGTAGGCAGGGGCGGTCGACGCCGGCTTACGAATTGGCGCGGCAGGGTCCTCGGAGCGAACTGTCTGTCACCTCACAGGCGTGAGCCCGGACGGGGGCGACCCGGGCTCTTTGCGGCGGCAGGAGGATGTCAGCGACCGGTCGCGACGCTGGGGGTGAGCGGGGTGGACAGCGAGGGGGCCCCGAGGGCGTGGACAGCCCGGCGGTAGGAATCGACCAAGCTGGCCTGGCAGTATCCGAAGTCGCTGTCGACACAGAAGGCCCGGATCAGGCCTTGGGCACGGGCCAGGTTGGCCCGGGGCATCGTCGGGAAGAGGTGGTGCTCGATCTGGTAGTTGAGACCGCCGAGCATCAGGCTGGTGAACCGGCCACCGGTGACATTCCGAGCGGTGATGACCTGCAGCTCGGCGAAGCTCATCTCGCTGTCGGCGGCGATGATGGGCATACCTTTGTGATTGGGAGCGAAGCTACAGCCGAGATATACAGAGAAAACGGCCTGCTGGACCGCGATAAAGGCCAACGCCTTGAAGGGAGGGAGCACCCACAGCACGGCCGTGAGATAGAGCCCGGTGTGCACGACGATCAGCAGGGCTTCTGTGGCCGCGCTCCGGTCCCGACGCCGGACCAGCCACTGAACCCCCAGCACCCGCAGGCCGGTGCTGCGCAGGAGCATGAGGGGGAAGAACAACCAGGCCTCCCGGCCACCCGCCGACCGCGCCTTCTCTCCATCCGCCCTGGCCGCTACCTGGCCGTATGCGATGTCGGGGTCGCGGTCGACCTGGTTGGGGTGGGCGTGATGAGCGTTGTGCTTGGCGACCCACCACCCGAAGCTCAAACCGATCAGGGCGTTCCCTACTGCCAACCCGAGCCAGCGGTTGGCCCGCCGGGACCCGAACACCTGGCGGTGGCCGGCGTCGTGGCCGACAAACCCCAGCTGGGTGAACATCACTCCCAACAACGCAGCCAGGGCCAGGGTATCCCAGGAGTTCCCTACCACCAGAACCGCCGCCCAACCCGCCGCGAAGACGGCGAGCGTCAGCACAATCTTCACCTGGTAATAACCGGGCCGGCGGCGCAGCAGGCCGGCCTCGCGGACCTGGGCGGCCAGCGCCGCGAAGTCACCCGGTCTGGTGTGGATGCTGACCGTCTGCATGAGCTGCCCCCCCAGGATCGACGTTGGGCAGGGGACAGGCGATGCGACGAAGGGATGCTCGTCAGTTCGCTCGTCAGACCGGAGCGCTGCTGGCGCCCCGACCGTCGATGACGCCTCCATGTTGGCCGTCCTCTGTGCCGCACGTAGTGAATGCCGAACGAGCGGTCGCGAGGTCTAGACGAGCCAGTCGTAATTGAGTCAAACGGACATTACCACCACATCCGAGCCCGAGTGACGAGGCGCCTATCCGTCAGAAGACCCGGCCAAAGGCACGGGATAAGCATCATCGCCGGTAACAGGTGCTGAGATAGACCGACAATCCTCGATCGCCTCCGGACGGTACGGTGTTAGGCTGACCTTGCCGCCCGCTCGGGCGGGAGGGGCCTCGCCCTACGGGGCCGATCTGGGGATCCCAGAGGAACCCCAAGGCTACCTGCGGTTCACCTCGAAGCAGCCGAGGCCCGCTCACCCGGTTCGTGCGGTTGGCAACGGAATGTCGTCGCATACGCAGACGGCTCCGAGAACGCCGTGTCGACCCAGTCGTGAAGGTAGGCACGCAGCTGTTCGACCATCATCAATGCGAGAGAGGGATCTCTAAGTGTTGACCAGCGACGGCGTAGAGCTGGCCACCAGAGAGTGGCTCGTCGAGGGTCAGGCACTCGGGGTGGTGGTGCTGGTGCATGGCTTCGCCGCCAGCAAAGACGATCGCAACGTTGTCGGGCTGGCCGAGCAATTAGGAGAACGCAACCTCGACGTCCTTTCCTACGACGCCCGCGGCCACGGTGAGTCAGGTGGGACCTGTACGCTTGGCGATCTCGAGGCCCGTGACGTCGCCGCCGCGGTGGGTCTGGCCCGGCGTCGAGGCACACCGATCGTCCTGGTGGGCGCCTCAATGGGGGGCGTCGCAGTCCTGCGTCACGCGGCGACGCGTCCTGATGTGGCCGGCGTGGTCGTGGTCTCTACTCCTGCCGAATGGCGAGTACCGCTCCGACCTCGAGCCGTGGTGACCGCCGGCCTGACGCTGACCAGGGGAGGAAGATGGGTGGCTGCTCGGCGCCTGCGCGTGCGAATCCACCCGGTATGGAGTGCTCCCGAGCCGGCGAGTGCGCTGGTAACGCGGGTCACCGTGCCGCTTGTTGTTGTGCATGGCTACCGAGATCGCATGATTCCTCTCCGCTCCGCCCTGGACCCTCGCAGAAAGATCGAGTCGTCCGGACGACTCGTACTCGTTCCGAGGATGGGCCACGCCTTCGATCCGATAGGCCACGCTGCCATCTGCGAGGGAGTGGAGTGGGTCCTGGCCAACCGTGCGGACCCGGACGGTTAGGCTTCCAGTCGGAGGGTGGTCAGCGTCGGGCGCTCGGCAGGAGGTCTGGTCGCAAGGGGCGTCATGACCACGGTCCTCCCTCTCTCGCCACGCCCGTGCCGACAGCCCGAGCCGAACGGTTACAGGTCGAGGTCGGCTACGAGTTTCTCGGCGACGAGGAGCCGGCCGGTATAGGTCATGGGGTCATCGCAGGAGGCCAAGTAAGTGAGCGCTTTGGCCGGGATGTCCATTGGGATCATGGTGCTGGTGTCGTAGCCCCGTGTGGCGAGGACGTCGACGAGCTCGGTGTGCACTGCACCCGGGTGCACGTTCATGATGGCAATGTTGAGCGAGCGCAGTTGGGGCGCGACCACCGCGCAGAACCGGTCCAGGGCGGCCTTGCTTGATGTGTAGGCCAGCGGCGCCGTTCCAATGACGTCTTGGCCATGCGCTTCGTGCTCATCGGAGGTAGCCATGCCTGCCTGGCGGAGAACCTCGGGGCTTCCGGTGGTCACGTTGATGATCCGGCCACCGCCGCGCTCGCGCATGATGGGAACCGTGGCTCGGGCCAGGGTGAAGGGGGCGTGGAGGTTGACGTCGTACTGCCACATCCAATCCTCACGGGATAACTCGATAAGTGGTGCCCCCCACGAACGACTCCCGGTGGCCGCGGCGTTGTTGATCAACACGTCGACGCCGCCGAAAGTCTCGATCGTCGAGGTCACCAGCCGTTCCAGATCCTCTGGCTTGGCCATATCGGCCTGCACAGCCGCGGCCTTGGCCCCAGTCGCCTCTATCTCAGCCAGCGAGTCGCCGATCGTTCCGGGCAGGTTCTTGCGGGCCTCGACCGTACGAGCGGCGATGACGATGTTGGCACCCCGGCGCCCTAGCCGGATGGCCGTCTGCTTGCCGATCCCACGACTGGCACCTGTGATGATCACCGTCTTGCCGGTTAGATCCACGGTTCCCTCCTTCCATCGCCATCCTGGGCTCGACGAAACCCCTATTTCCAAACCTTATGGCAAGATGTCCGGGTGGCGCATCTGCAGTCCCCAAGGCCACCCCAGGACCGGGGCCCTTCAACGTTCGCAGCATCGCCTGGGAGACGGTCGCCGCTCCGCGGCATGCGGATGTGCTGGTCGGACCGGGCTTCGACGGGGCCGCCCTCGATGATCGACGCACGGGATCGTCACCTCGGTTGAAAACGCCACTATCAATTGGGGCGACGCGACGCGTATGGTTGATGGAGGTTCGGGCCAGGATCCTGGCGAGGAGGAACGATGAAGATTTGGGCTAACTCGGGCGACTCTCACTACAACGAGCCGCCTGACCTCTACGACGCCCTGCCCAAGGAGCTGCGCGAACGGTTGCCGCGCTCAGTCAAGTCGGAGGACGGCACGACCGAGACCATCTACGTCGACGGCAAATCCTTTGAACGAGCGATGCCTCGGCTCGGGATCGTGAAAGGGGCGAAGGGCCGAACGATGTGGGAAGCCTTGCAGGCACCCGGGGCCCAAGACTTCACTATCCGTCGCAACGACCTCGACGATGAGGGAATCTGGGGGGAGGTGATCTATGCCTCGGTCGGATTCTGGAATTCCATGATCACCGACCCGGGCCTGGTTCGCGAGGCGATGAAAGTCGTCAACGAATGGTCGGCGAGCGTGCAGCGAGAGAGCATCCGCCACGTCATGCCCGCCCAGATCTCGGCCCTGGACCTCGGCGATGCCGTCGCCGAGGTGGAGCGGGCCGCGGTTCTCGGTCTGAGGGCTCTCGGTTTGCCACCGGGCACGCCCAAGGAATCCCCCGACTTCAACCGCCCGTACTGGGATCCGCTGTGGGATGCCGCCGAAGCCACCGGAATGGTGCTAACGGTGCATACCGGGCCTCCGGTCGGAGAGGATCCCATTCATCACCATGGCCCCGGTGCCGGCACCATGAACTACCTCTACGCGTGCTACGGCGGCATGGACATGGCGGCCATGATGGCGGCGTCGGGCATTCTCGATAAGCGCCCGAACTTGAAGCTGTTGATCTCGGAGGCGGGCGCGTCGTGGCTTCCGTTTATCGGTGACCGCCTCGACGAGGCCTTCCGCCAGCATGCGGAGTTCGTGCGCGATCGGCTGACCCGAATGCCATCGGAAATCCTCCGGGAGCAGGTGTATGCGTCGTTCCAGCACGACCCGTCGGCCGTTCTCACTGTTTCCGCCATGGGCTATCCCAATGTCATGTGGGGAAGCGACTATCCCCATATCGAGGGCACGTTCGGGCATACCCAGAAGACCCTGCACGAGTTGTTCGACGACCAGACGCCCGAAGTGTCCTACCGGATCCGGCAGGGAGCGTTCCTAGAGCTGTTCCCGCACGTCGGCCCGCCGCCCCGCGAGGGGGCGAACCAGGAGTAACCACCATGCCCGTAGCCGGGCGATTGGTACATGATCAACAGCCGAGAATAATCCCACCAGGAGCGACCGACCGTCGCCCTGTCGAGGAGAGACAGAGAGGGAGCCCGGGTCGATGACCATCAAGGACAAGGCGGCGATCGTCGGCGTGGGTGCCACGCCGTACTACAAGCGGGGCCAGTCGTACCCGGAGAGCGAGTTCTCGATGGCGTGCTCGGCGATCCTGGCCGCGCTCGAGGACGCCGGGCTCACCATCAACGACCTCGACGGCTTCTCGATCTACTCGGGGTCCTGTGACCCGGCCGCCGTGGCCGCCGAGCTCGGCGTGCCAGAGGTCCGGTGGGCGACCACGCTTACATCCGGCGGCGGCGGGTGCGCAGGAGCGCTCGGAGTGGCCGCCGCCGCGATTGATGGCGGGATGGCAACGGGGGTTGTGACCCTGATGACCCTTCAGCAGCTCAACAAGCGCTTGGGCGGTTCGGCGGTGGGTGGGACGCTCGCCTATGCGACCGCCTCCGACTCCTCGAGCCCGTATGGCGGGAGCGGCATTTCTCCGTCGGCGGCGTTTACGGCCAATAATGGTTTGCTGTCACCCGGTCATAGCTTTGCTCTGCTGGCCCAGCGCCACATGCACCTGTACGGTACCAAGCGAGAGCATTTCGCCGAAGTGTGTATGTCCCAACGTGACAATGCCATCAAGCGGCCTACATCGTTGCGAACGACGCCATTGACGCTCGACGATTATTTCAACGCCAGGATGATCTCCGACCCGCTTTGTCTGTTCGACTACACCATGGAGAGCGATGGCGCGGTGGCGGTAATCACGGTCGCCGCCGATCGGGCCAAGGACCTGAGACAGCCTCCCGTCTACATCCTCTCGTCAGCTCACGGCGGCACGGGTCGGTGGGGCCCGGCCCTCTTCCGGTACTTCCAGATCCCCGACGACGAATTTCCTTCGTCGGGCCACCGGCCCGTCGCCAAGCGCATGTTCGAGATGGCCGGCGTCACGCCTGCGGATGTCGACGTGGCCCTCCTCTACGACCACTTTTCGCCCATGGTTATCATGCAACTCGAGGACTATGGGTTCTGTCCGATCGGAGAAGGTGGTCGCTTTGTCGCCGATGGAAACATCCGATTCGGAACCGGTACCATCCCGGTCAATACTCACGGCGGCAACCTCTCCGAGGCCTACATCATCGGGATGACCCACGTCCGAGAGGCGGTTGAACAGATCCGAGGGACTGCGGTCAACCAGGTCGAAGGGGCCGAGGTGGCGTTGGTAACCGGTGGGCCGGCCAGCCTTCCGGTCAGTGGCACCCTCTTGAGAAAGTGAGCACCAGATGGACAACTTCGGGCCTCTGACCAAAGGCGTCTTTCCCAGCATTTTGAAGGAGACCCACGCCGATCCGCGCACGCAGCCCTTCTGGGATGCGGCCAAAGAGGATCGGTTGGTGGCGCCACGCTGCACCAATTGTGGTACGTTCCGCCTGCCGCCGTCCGCTTTCTGCTTCTCGTGTCAGCACCAAGAGACGGAGTGGGTCGAACTTCCGGGCACGGGGCGCATATTCAGCTTCACTGTCGTCCGGCACCCCCTCCACCCGGATCTGGCGGCCGTCTGCCCCTACGCGTCAGGTGTGGTCGAACTGGACGGCACCCAGGGGGCCGGGGCCCGCATGCTGGTCAACATCATCGAATGCGATCCGACTGCGCTGACGATCGGCGACCCCGTCGAGATCGTCTGGGAGCACGTGAACGACGAGATGACCACCCCCCGCTTCCGGCCTATCTCCGGTCGGCCCTCTGGCCGCCCGACCTGAAGAGGACACGAGGGCGAGAAGGAACCAACCGCTACCGCAACGCGGCCACGCCGCTGGCTGCATCGGGATGACTGCCGAGATCAGCCGTCGCCGTCGTCAGTCTCCCGTCTCGGGCGTCGGAGGAGCGCAATCCCGAAGAGTATGGCGATGGCACCGACGATGGCCCAGACCACTTCTCCGCTCATAAACGAGCCGCCGATCAGCCCTCCGCCCTGACCGATCCACAGGGCGCCGACGAGGCACAGCCCGACGCCGACCACCCGCCGTGTGCGCACCGGGTCGATCGTTCAGGAGATCCGCTCGCCGAACGCCAGCTTGTGGCCTCCAGGTATCTGTACGACGAAGTCGCGCAGCCCCCACGGGTGGTCTGTCAACGGCGCAACCACCTTGGCGTCGAGCTGCGTACAGCGGTCATGGAGCGCTTCGACCCCGGTAACCCCGATATAGCACACGGTGGTCTCGTTGACGGCCGGGTTGGTGGTGCGGACCACCGCCAAGCCGACAGCGTCGCGATGGAGAAGCACGAGCCCCATTTCCTCTTCCTCGACATCCACCACGAAATCGAGGACGTGGCGCAGGAAGGCCACCGTGGGATCGAGCTCGAGCACCTCGAGGCTGGGGCGGCAGCTTTCGAACTCGTTCATGGCTTCAGGCTACGACGCTCGGCGCAGCCGCGGGCGTGGCGGGACCCTGGTCCGCCCAGGTGGGTCGCGGCGGTCAGAAATGCAGCCGAGCCACCCCATCCGTGGAGGCCCTGACAGACGGCGAGCGTCGTGCTACGTTCCTGTTGACTTCAAGGTTGGCAGGAGTGGGGCCGTCACGGAGGTGGTGTTGAGCCATGGTCGCCAAAGGAGAGTTGCGTTTCGTTGACTCCGACGGGCACGTGTTGGAGCACCCGACTGGGATGCTCGACTATGCACCGGAGGAATACCGGGACCGGATCTGGCACATAGAGACCGATGCTGACGGTACCGAGTGGCTGGTATGGGACGGAGTGCGCAGTCCCGGCAATTTGGCGTCGGTGTCTGGGACCGCGGGGATGAGTGAGGCCGACTGCGAGCGGGCTATGCGTGGTGAGCTTCGTTACACCGAGGTCCGCCCGGCCGCCTACAACGCCAAGGCCCGACTTGACGATATGGCCGCCGACGATATCCACACTTCGGTTCTCTATCCCACCCAGCTGCTGGGAATCCAGTGCTACGAGGACGTCGGGTTCGCCATCGCCCAGTGCCGGGCGTACAACGATTGGCTGTCCGATCATGTCGCTGAGGGCGAGGGCCGGCTGTTTGGGGCGGCGTTGTTGCCTCAGCAGGACATCGATGCGGCGGCCGCGGAGCTGCGACGGGCGGCCACCCTGCCGGGGATGGTGGCGGCGTTCATTCGACCCAACCCCACGGCAAACTGGAAACCGTTCCATCACCGGGTGTACGACCCGATCTGGAAGGCCGCCAGTGACACCGGTCTGCCGCTCGGACTGCACCCCTTCCTCGACTCCCGGCTGCCGGGCGCGTGCGCGGGTATGCACTTCGACCGGGTCCACGAGAACGCCCCGGACTTCGTGAGCCAGACCCAGGAATCGGGATCGGGGATCGGTATCGACAACATCTATTACAGCCAGGCCCTGTCCAATCCTTTTGACATGATCAGCTCGATGGCGTTCCTGCTCGCCGGGGGTGTGTGCGAGCGATTCCCGGAGTTGCGACTCATTTTTCTCGAGGCCAATGGCGGGTGGCTGGTTCCCATGCTCGAGCGGCTCGACCACCACGCCCATGTGCCGTTGTTCAAGCCAGACGTGCCAGACATAAAGCTGGATCCCTCCGAGTATTTCCGGCGCCAATGTTGGATCAGCTTCGACGCCGACGAGTCGCTTCTCGCCGCCACCGCGAACTCTCCGCTCGTGGGCGCGGACCGGATCGTCTGGGCCTCGGACTATCCGCACCCCGACGCCAAGTTCCCGGGCACGACGGCCGAGCTGTACGAGGCCATCGAGGGGTTGACCGCCGCCCAGCAACGTCTGATCGCGGGCGACAACGCGGTGGCCCTCTATGGGCTCTAGTCACTGAGGCTCCCACTGGGACCCTGACGCCGGCGCGTCCGTCAGGAACGCGCCATGGCTCTGGCGCGTCCCGGGACCATCGCCGGTACCGCTCCACTCGGCGGATACGAGCACGCGGCAGCAGAGGCCATATGATCGCCGAGGATTTCGGCGCGAGAGCCGGAGAGACGGAGGACACAGGTCTGGTGGAAATCTTCAGGGAGTTCACCTTCGAGGCGGCCCACCGGCTCCCTTATGTACCCCCCGGCCACAAATGCGCCCGGCTGCACGGACACTCGTACCGGGTTGCCGTGCATGTGGAGGGAGCGGTCGCAGATGACACCGGCTGGGTCCGGGACTTCGCGGAGTTGTCATGCGCGATCGAACCGCTGACGGCCTGTCTCGACCACTACTACCTCAACGATGTGGAAGGACTCGAAAACCCGACGAGTGAGGTGCTGGCCCGATGGATCTGGGAGCGCCTTCAGAAGGTCCTCCCGGACCTGTCGCAGGTCGTCGTTCGGGAGACCTGTACCTCAGGGTGCGTGTACCGGGGCGACCGTGACGGCATCGAATGAACTGGTGGTCCTGGCGAGCGGCGGTGTGGACAGCGCCATCCTCGTCGCAGACCAGGCCGCCCAGGGCCTGGTCGTGCAGCCCCTGTACATACGGTTCGGCCTGGCGTGGGAGCAGATCGAGGAGGCCCACCTCCGCCGCTTCCTCGAGGCCGTTCCGGGCCAGCTAGGTATCCGGCCGCTCGCGGTCCTGGAGTTGCCCATCGCCGATGTGTACGGGGCCCACTGGAGCGTCTCGGGGGCAGGCACTCCCGATGAGACGACCCCCGATGAGGCCGTCTACCTGCCCGGGCGGAATCTGCTGCTCCTCGCCAAGACCACCGTGTGGTGCGCGCTTCACGGGCTGAGGAGGGTCGCGCTCGGGACACTCCGAGGCAATCCGTTCGCAGACAGTAGCGAGGAGTTCCTGTCCGGATTCGCTCGCTTGGCCGGCCTGGCCCTCGGTCACGAGCTGGCGGTCGTGACCCCGTTCGCGGGGCTGACCAAGCCGGAGGTACTGGCGCTCGGTCGGGGTCTCCCCCTCGAACACACCTTCTCCTGTATCGCCCCCGTGGGGACCGACCACTGCCAGCGTTGCAACAAGTGCGCCGAGCGCCGTAAGCGCCTTCGCCGAGGCCGACCTGCCAGACCGGACCTCGTACGCTCCGGGCTGACGATGGGCCGTACCCTCATCGCCCCCGTGTCCTACGGGCTGGGCGATCTGGTCGTTTCGCTTCCCGCCATTCAGAGCTCTGATCAGCGCAGGATCCGCCGGTGTGGTTGGTCGCCCGGGCGCCGTCACAACGCCTCCTCGCCGAACGGATCGCCGGCTTGGCCGGCGTGGTCGACGAGGCCCGGCTCACCAGCCGTGGCGGGGACCGGCTCATCGACCTCCGCGACCATCCGCTCCAACGTGACTTCTGGTGGGGGTCAGCCGCCTTCGAGGCTGAGTTTGGCCGCCTCAACATCAACGATATCCTCCAACGCATCTGTGCCGACTTCGGCATCCACGCCGACTTCAGCCGCCCGACACCACTTCAGGCCCACCCCCGGGCCGACCTCGGCCGCACCGTTCTCCTGGTACACGAAACCGACGGCCCGGACAAGGGCTGGCCGGTTGAGCGCTGGGTCGAGGTCGCCGCCATCCTCCGGGCGGACGGCCACGACGGTCGCCCACGTGACCAGAGGCGCCCTCGGGACCGCAGGCGACGGTCCACCCGGGCTGGACGCCGTCATCCCCCCCCTGGTGGCACCCACGCCAGGCCAGGCCGTGGACGCCCTGTCCGGCTGCTTGGCGGTGATCGGCATCGACACCGGGCTGACTCACATCGCCGTCCAGCAGAGCACACCGACGGTCACCATCTGCCGGCGGAGCTCGGTGTACATGCGACCCTGGCCGCACTGCGCCGGCGCTGCGGGGCGTCGACTGCACCGACCAATGTGTCGCTGAAGAGACGAGCTACGCCTACAACCGGACAGTCAGCCTGCGGCGACTTTCGGGCCACCACGAGGAGCTGCCCGTCGGGGTCGGCCTGCCTGGCCGGGACCCGGGCCGAGGACGCCGTCGGCTTGCTGCGGAAGCTGCTGTGACCGCCGACCTGGCCCACCGCGAGATCGACGCGGCGGCCGACGACGGGGTGTGCAACAGCCAGCCAGAAGGGATCGGGCGGGTCGTCGCCCTCGGCGAGTCTGGTGTGCTGGAACAACCTCGGTCGCAACGTGGTCTTTGCCAATCGCCGGCTCCGGCCCCAGACCGTCTTCGGAACCACCCAGTTCCCGGGCGAGGACGAGCCATCCCAGTACGACCTCGACGTGCATTCCATTCTCGACTGGCCCGACCTCGGGATGGTGGCGGTGCTCAATCACATCGGAGCGGTCCGAGGCTTCCGCCGGGCTGAGATTCTCGGACACTCGGACGGGTCCCTCATCGAGCCAGCGTCGTCGTGGTGGTTCGTCGCCGACGTCGAGCGGACGGTCAGTGCGGCCGGGCGTTTGGTCGGCTCCGCCCCGCGATCGGGCGGCGCCGTTGGCGTCTTGGTCTCCGCGTCCCTCGACACGGTGGTACCCGGCGGCGAGATCCCGACGAGATTGTGTGCAACCGCCTTCGGCGAGGTGACCGCCCTCGGCGTCGTTCCATCGCCTGACGGCCCCCTCATCGGGGTGGGAGGCGAGGCAAAAGTGGCGTTGGTTCCCCTTGTTGGCGACCAGTTAGGCCGACCGAGATGGGAGGTCGATGTTGGATTCCGGGTCGCCACGCTGGCCTGGCACGGCGACGCCCTATGGGTTGCTGGACCTGAGTGTGGAGGGGCGGTCGACGACTACGACTGGGAGCGGCTGGGCGGCGGAGGATTCGCGGCGCTGGCTCCGGACGACGGGAGGACTCTCGTGACCGGGCCGTTGCCTGGTGACGTCGCATGGGGTACTGGTGGGGTCGCCTTTGCCCCATTCGGCCGGCTGGTGGCCGCGGCAGGGCGGACCGGCTGCCTGCATCTGGTCGACCCTCACGGTAGGCGTCGTCCCCGTTCGACGGCGCCGCTGGCCGGCGCCTCTCTTGGCATGTCCCACCTGGCGGTCGTCGGGGGACAGGTGATCTGTGGGTACAACCGGGGCGGATACCGCCTCCACGCCTTTGCTCAATCAGCAGCGAACAGGGACGGCCCGTAGAGCTTGAGGTGCTCGTACGGAAGGAACCGCCGGGTGCCGGCTCCCAGCTCCTCCATGTACGAGTCGAAGGCGAGGGACAACCCCAGAATCTGTGATTCGATCGCAGGCAGGCGGTCGGCGTAGTTTGCATCATGCCGGGATGCGGCGACGGTTTGGGCCCGTCTGATGACCAGCACCGATAGGCGATCCAGGACCATGCCGGGGCTCTCGGTCGCAATCGGAGCGGTGACTGGCTGGTCCAAGGTGGAGTCGATGGCGGCGTCGATCTCCTGCACCAAACGGTGACGACCGATGTTGAGCCGGTCGATCTGGCGCTTGGCATTCGCGACTACCGAGTCGCTCACGCTCGGATCGCGGGTCGTGTCCTCCAGTTCCCACTGGCGAAGATTGGAATCCACCAGATCCACGACGAGCATCGACCGGGCGGATCCGGCCGGATCGCGCTGGCCCTGCACCGCTCGCTCCATCTCGGCGACGATGGCCGCGGCCGGGGGCATCAGTGGGCCGGCGCTCATCGTGGCTCTCGGTCAGCCGACGGGTTGTGGCCGCCGGACTCTCCCGTTGTTCCATCCTGCAGGTAGCGAAGGATGGTCCGTGATACGAGGGAGCCGTGGCCGAGCGCGCTGGCCACACGCCAGTAGGCGCCGCTGACCACATCGCCGGCGGCGAACACGCTTGGGCAGGAGGTGCGCAGCTCGCTGTCGGTGACCACGAAACCCCGGTGATCCAGGTTCAGCTGGTCGCGGAAGGCCTCGGTACGAGGATTGCGGGAAATCTTGATCACCAGGCCGCCGGCTGGCACCCGGCGCCGGTCACCTGTGGCCGAGTGCACCAGTACGACCTCTTCCAGGCGCTCTCCGCCCCGTACCGACTCCAGTTCCCAACCCGGTAGGTCCTCAATGCGCTTCTCGGCACGGAGGCGGGCGACGATGTCGTGCCTCGACGTCAGCTGTTCTGAACGGTGGGCCAGGATGACCGACGGCGACGTCGAAGCCAACCCGAGGGCATCCAGGGTGGCGCTATCGCCGCCCCCGATGACTACCACCGCCCTTCCGGTGAAGCGGTCTGGGTCGTTCTCGACATGGTAGGTGACGTCCCCTCCGAACGCCCCGTCGACCGCAGCCGGCAGAAGTTGAGGTGCGGTGCCGCTGGCTATGAGCACCGCCTGGCCGCGGAACCGCTGACCGGCTGCCTCGACCCATCCCTCCGCGAGCCCGGCGGCACTCACCGGGTGCTCCAGTACGACGCGGTCTCCGAGCAGGTCCGCAACTTGCTGCAGCCCGGCTTGCAGAGCCGGGCCGCCGGCGTACCATCCCGTCGCCACATTGCGCACCGGATGCATGATCTCGACCAGCTGGCCGCCGAGTGCGGCGCCGGCCTCGAGCACAACGACATCGAGGTTGATGTCATGGCACTCCAAGGCCGCGCTCACCCCGGCGGGTCCCCCGCCGACAACCACGACGTCGTGCTGACGCTCTGTCACGCGGCTCCGATCGGCGAGAACCTTAGCCGGGGCGCCCAGGTGGAGCCGGCGCCTGGCCTTCCCGCTGGCCGGCGCCCGGGACGGCTCGGCGTCGCCGACCGGTCTGGCCGGTTCCGAAGGCGGCCAGAACAAAGTCGACGGTCTGCTCGGCCATGTGTGGACCGAGCGGTTCTCCGCGCACAACCGAGCGCATGAACAGGGGACCGAGCAACAGGTCATAGATGAAGGCGAAGTCGGCGTCGGGCCGCAGTTCGCCGCGGTCGATGCCGCGCTGGAGGGCCTGCCACACTGACAGGCGGCGAGGACCGATGTAGTCGCCGAAGTAGGTTTCCGCCAGTTCGGGGTCGGCTACGAGATCGGCCACGAGCCCTGCCGTGATGCGACGCGACTCTGGGGGGTTCATCATCGCCACCTGTTGACGTTGGAAGGCCAGCAGGTCGTCACGCAGGACACCAGTGTCGGGGGTGGGAGACAGGCCAGCCGTCTGGGCCAGGGCGGCAATGACCAGCGCCGGTTTGGACGACCACCTCCGGTAGATGGTTGGGCGGCCCACTCCCGTCCTGGCGGCCACACCGTCGATAGTCAGGGCGGCGTAGCCCTTCTCGAACAGTATCTCCAGCGTGGCGTCGAGGATGGCCTTGTCGTAACCAGGGTCGCGTGGCCGGCCCGGGCGACGGCGGCCCCTGTCGCCGCCGTCGACGTCGCTGCGCTCCATGCCCGCGGTCCCGGCCATCGTTGTGGTCTCCTGCTCCTCACTGTGGGTGGAGAAATTAGTTTACAGCCTGTTGTGTAAATGGGGGCATCGGCCTATAGTACTGAATGTAACGATACTTAGTGTCCGGAATGGAGCCTGATGTACACATTCCTCCCCACCACCCGGCCGTGGATCTGCGCCAGGAGGCAGGACCGTAGGCGAAAGCCCTGCGTAGGGCAGGGCGATCCCGGATAGCGGAGGCCGCAGCTTCGCCCCACCGAAGGAGACCGAACAAAGAAGGGTGTTGTCGCTCGGCTAGGTGCCGTCCGACGGAAGCCCGCCCGGCGAGCTGTACCCGGTGAAGGTTGTCACCGGCCTGTGTCGTGGGAACCGAAGAAATGGAGTGGTGTCCGGGTACGCCCGGTGCGTCTCCGTGCCCGAGCCCACGCCCGGGGAGCGACGTATTCAAGCAGCCATCCCTCGGTGCTTGGAGCATCGCGGCCCCAAATCGGAACCGGATTCGCCGTGCAGGCGAGAGGGGTCCGATGTCCCTGCACATTCAGATCAAATACACAGGAGAAACTGCAAATGAACACACTACGGAAACGAATCGCGGCGGCAGTCGGGACGACGACTCTCGTTGCCGGCGCCATCGCCGCTCTCGTGGGCGGCGCCAGCGCCAACGCATCAGTACCGCTGGCTGCGTTCCAGATGGTACGGTCCACGGCGGCAGTCAGCACCAATTGCCTGCCGAACGCCCAAGCCCATGTTGTCATCAAGTCGCTGGGTTCAACGGAGGTCATGGTGGTTTCCGCCAACCACCTCCCGCCAAATATCGACTTCGACTTCTTTGTTACTCAGGCTCCTAACGCGCCGTTTGGAGTCTCGTGGTACCAGGGCGACCTTCAGACCAATAAGAACGGCAACGCCACCGGTGTATTCATCGGACGCTTTAGCATCGAGACCTTCACGGTGGCACCAGGCCCGGCGCCCGCTCCCGTGGTATTCCCGACCGATGCGGCCCAGAACCCCGCCTTCAACCCCATACAGATGTACCACCTGGGCGTATGGTTCAACTCGCCGGCTGACGCCTTCGCCGCTGGATGCCAGGCCACTCCTACGGCCGTCACTCCATTCAATGGTGACCACGACGCCGGCACCCAGGTGCTGAGCACCCGCAACTTCTCTGACGATCACGGTCCGCTGCGCAATATCCAACCCTGACCACTGACCGCATCCGCAGGGCGGCGGAGACTGTTGACGGGGTGCAGTTCTGCTGCCGTCAGCGTCTGATTCTCCCGTTCCCGTCCCCACCGTTGCTGTCCAGAAGACAGCAGCGGTGGGGCAAACCCCAACCGGTCAGCACGGAGCGCCCCACGGGCGGCCAAGTGTCTGGGCCGAGTGGTCGAGTGGGTGTCCATTCACGAGCCATCCCGACCGATTCCCGCCCGCGGTCCTCAACAAGGAGCCCATCGTGCCCCCACCCCGATCCCAGGACCGTCCCCGACGGTGCGGGTTTGGTGCGCCATGACCATCTCGCCGCCGGTCCGAGCCAATGGCGCCTCTGACCACGACTTGCTGTGCGGCTTCGCCGTCGGGGATGCCGAGTTCGGCCGGGCGTTCGTGCGACGATTCCAGGGCCGGGTGTACGGGCTGGCCCTCAACCTGCTCGGCGACCGGGGCCGGGCCGAGGACGTGGCCCAGGAGGCGTTCGTCCGCGCCTGGAAGCACGCCGCCACCTACGACCCGGACCGCGCCAGCGTGACCGCCTGGCTGCTGCGTATCACTCGCAACCTCGCCATTGACAGCCTCCGCCGTCGCCGGCCCCAAATTATCGATCCCGACGGGCTGGCCGCTCTCATCCCGGCCAGTACCGCCACCATGGTCGAAGATGCTGCGGTGACTTCCGACCTGGCCGCCCGGGCGCGCCTGGCCATGGCCCGGCTACCGCCCGGGCAGGCCAAGGCGCTGTGGTTGTCGGCGTTCTGCGGCTGCACCGCCCAAGGGATCGCCGATTCCGAGGGCATACCGCTGGGTACGGCCAAATCCCGAATCCGGCAGGGCTTGCGGACCCTCCGAGCCTGGCTTGCTGAGCCCGACGGCGCTGCACCTATCGGTGGGGTTCCGCAGACCGGCGCTGCGGCTCAGGCCGTACGTGGGCGCGACTGACCGATCACCGTTACCCGGGTGTCTGCGATGCCGCGAGGGGCGCGGTCAAGGCGGCGGCGAAGCGAAGCGAAGCGGGAGCCTGATCGCGGCCCGGATCCCCATGTCGATGTAACGGGGCTGCTGCCGCGGATCGATCCAATAGTTTGGAATCCGTCGGTGGAATTCTTCGATTCCCAAACGTATCTCGAGGCGGGCCAGGTGCGAACCGATGCAGCGATGGAAGCCGCTCGCGAACGTCAGGTGGGTTACCGACGGCCGGTCGAAGTCAACTCGCAGTGGCTCCTCGGTGTGGGCCGGATCGAGGTTGGCGGCTCCCCATATCAAATTCAGGCGTTCTCCGGCGTGTACCAAGAAGCCGCGTACATCAACATCCGCGGCCGCGTACCGGTAGCCCTGGACGACCGGCGTCTCGAAGCGGAGGAGTTCCTCCACTGCCCGCGGCAGCAGCGAGGGGTCGTCGACCAACCTCTGACGCTCCGCAGGGTGTCGCGCCAGCCATCCCGCCAAGCAGCTGAAGGCCGACGTCACCGTATCGAGGCCGGCCAGACAAAACAGCTGCATGGTGTCGATGATCTCTTCGCGATCGAGCCGTCGGCCCTCGAACGACGCATTGATGAAGCCATCGATCAGATCGTCCCGGCGCTCGGTGGAGGTCAGGCGATGGTCGAGTTGCTGACCCAGGTAGGCCCGGAGACGGTTTCCCCCCTCGAGAGCCAACTTATTCCGTTCCTTGCGAGTGGTTCCCGAGTTGCGAAGAATGCCATCTTTGAACTCCAAGAGCCGCGGCAGATCCGATTGAGGCAGACCCAGCACGTTGAGGAAGATTTTGCACGGTAGGGGAACGGCGTACTTGTCGTGGAACTCGACCTGGCCGTCGGCCACGAACTCGTCGATGAGGTCGTTGGCGAGCCGCCGAATAGCGGGTTCCAAGGCGGCGACCCGCTGGGCCGAGAACACCGGATCCAGCGTCTTGCGGTACCTGCGATGTTCTTCTCCATCTCTGGAGTGAGGACCGAGGGCATGGTCGGCTCCCATTGACTTGTACCCCTCGCCCTCGGGATCGCCCATGATGACGTCCCCATGTCGCGTCACGGCCTGGATGTCCTCGTAACGACAGAGCACGACACCGGCCGGACCCCGGACCGGACCCGGCAGTTCACTCACCAGTTCGTGGAGCAGCGGAGCCCGCTCCTCGAGATCGAGCGAGTTGTTGATCTCGTCGGAATCGAACTTCCGAAGCACTGCGTCCAACTGTGGGCTGAACTCTCGCGACACGTCGAGTTATCCCCTTTGCTCCGTTCAATCGGTTCCGCGGAATCGCCGCGTAACAATATCAAGCGGATATGGCTTGGATCCTAACGACGTCCGGTACGACGTCAAGGACCCGCCGCGGCCATGGTGCAGCGCGGCCCGCTGAACGGGGAACACTGCCGTCGTGGGCCGGCCGGCCCCGCCAGCGGCCCTGGAGTGCGGGCACCGGCCGGCGGCGACGCGCCGCCGTGAGGCCGGCGGCCGCTGCTTCCCGGTGAGGTGTCGCGGACGTCTCATCGTGGGTCGTGATTCTGCAGTTGGACGGCGCGGCCACGAATGGGACGGGTCGCACTACAGTGGATGTAGCCCAAAAGTGGGCAAGAGGGGGATAGACATGAAATTGCGCATCCGGCCATCCCGTCGGGCTCCCGCCATCGCTGCTGCGGCGGTGGTGGCCATCTTCGCGGTCGCGGCGTGTGGCAGCTCGTCGAAGAACACGTCGGCGACGACGGCGGCTGGAGGTTCGGGGAGCTCGGCGGCGCCGGCGACCAGCGCACCGCCGGCAGGGTCGACGTTGAAGCTCGGTGCGATCGTTGACGAGGACGGCCCGTGTCTCCCTGGCCCAACTCAGGTCCAGGGCCAAACCATCAGCGCGTGGGAGAATTACGTGAACGGCCATGGCGGCATCTCCGGTCATCCGGTTCATGTCACCGTGATCAACACATCGTGTGATCCCGGCAAGGCCGCAGCCGCGGCCCAGACCCTCCTCAGCCAGCACGTACTGGCCATCATCGACGGCGACTCGCTCGATGCCGCGTGGCAGAAGACGGTCGATGCTGCCCACGTTCCCGTTCTGTGCGGGATCCAGAACGGCAACGGGTTCACCTGCCAGGCAGACGCCAACTTCTTCCCCTCCGGCACGACCGTGCTGGCAGGCATCTACGGCAACATGTACTCGACGAAGCAGGCGGGCGCCACGAGCTACGGGGTCGTCTACTGCACCGAGGTGGCCGCTTGCAAGCAGGCGTTGCCGGTATTCGAGGGCTTCGCCAAGGAACTGGGTCTTGGCTACCCCAACCCGGTTGCCGCCAGCGAGACGGCCCCCAACTACACGGCCGCGTGCGTCACCATGCAGCAACAGCACGCCACCGCCATCTTCGGGGCCGGTCCGCCGTCCACGAAACTGTCAGCCGATTGCGCCCGCCAGGGCTACAAGCCGATCTACGCCCAGAGCATGGGCACCTGGCAGCGGGCCTACCTCGCCGTGCCGACCCTCAACGGCACGACGGGTGACACCGCCGAGATCCCCTGGTTCCTGCAGACGAACGCCACGGCCGCCTTCCACACCGCCGTCGGCAACCTCCTCGCCACCGCCAACACCCCCTATGAGATCTCGACGACCTGGGCGGCACTCCTTCTGTTCCAATACGCCCTGGCCAACGCCGGGGCCAACCCTACCAGCCAGGACGTGTACACCGGCCTGTACGCCATGCACGGCCAGACCCTCGGGGGTTTCGCACCTCCGTTGACCTTCACCCAGGGCAAGCCCACCACCGTTCCCTGCTTCTTCCAGGTGCAGATCAAGAACGGGGCGTATGTGGCACCGACCGGCGCCACCCCCGCCTGCCAGCCGGCGACGCCGGCAGCCTGACCCACCACTTTGGCGGGATGACGAACCACCCCTGATGCTCACCGGGTCAAGGTCGGCGTAGCTGGAGAGGGCCGGACGGGTGCCGTACTCGGGATAGACGCCGGCTGACATCGTGGCCAAGAGCGGCGAGATGCGCCGCTCTGGCCGGCCTTCCCGGAATGGCGTCGTGCGGCCGTGGCGATCGGACACGTGGGGACCCGGCTTGACACCGCGGCTTATGCACCTCGGTGCTCCCGGGGTCGCCCGGCGATTGATCTGTGGCGACCCCACGATTCGACTCGCCTATGGTCGGGACCACACCAGGAGGGAGTCGAAGCGGATGGAGATCAAAAAGCTGTACCACCTGACGCTCCTCGTCGAGGACCTTCCTGCGGCAGAAGCGTTCTACGCCCGGGTGTTCAGCCCCCTCTGCTTCATGCGCGGCTATGCCCCACTGCCCCTCCATCGCGACGCCGCCCTGCTGGCCATCGCCGACACCGTGATCGAGCCCATGCGACCTCTGCCCCCGGAGGCCAGCGACAGGGGCACGACGATCTATCGCTTCCTCGAGCGGTACGGCCCCCGCGTCCATTCCCTCGCGCTACTGGTGTCCGGCGCCGAAGAGCTCGCCAGGCGCTTCGATGCCGCGAGCGTGAGGTGGACAGATGGCGGAATGGCCAACCACGTGTTTCCGCACCCGAAGGACTTTCCCGGGCTCTTGGAGTTGGCGGACTTCGGCGAGCACCTCGAGGCCTTCCCTCTGGCCGATCCCCGCCTCCGGCCCCAGTACGACCAGGCGTACTGGCGTGACGCCCATCCTCTCGGCATCGCCTGCACGTCCCACTACACCCTCGTCGTGCGCGACCACGACGAAGCGGCCAGCCGCTATGTCGACCTGCTCGACGCCGAGCGTCTCCCCGAGCAGCCCGGATCCACGCCCGGGGCCCGCAGCGCCTATGTCGCTTTTCCCGACAGGACCGTCATTGAGTTCGCGGCGCCTACCGACGCCACCTGTCCTTTCTCCCGGGACCTCGCCGAGGTCGGCGAAACGTGGTGCGGGTTGACCTTCCGCGTGGTGGACATCAGCGCCACTGCCGCCTACCTCAACCGTCTCGACGTCCCTATCGATTCGAACGACGGCCACACGCTCACTCTGGACCGGGCCCACACCTTCGGGGTCCACCACGGCTTCACCGACCAGGTGCTGATCGGAGACCCCAGAACGCCCGTGGGGTGAACAACCACGTCACGGTCAGCGCCGTGGTCCGGCGCCGGTTCTCGGCCGGGCCGGGATGATCCGGTACTGACCGCCGGGCCGTCTGGCGGGCGGCGACTTTACCGGCGGGGTGGGCCGCCGTGACCGTAACCCCCCGCGGCGCGCTCGACCGAGCCGCTACCCGGCCTCGACCGATGCTCCACCGGCACGGGTCACCCTGGTGGTGAATCCTCACTCACGGAGAACGGTCGCACAGTGTCGTGATGGCCGCTCACCGTGAGACGGGTTCGCTTGCGAGCAGTCTCAATCCCACCAGAAGACACCCGGTTTGCGCGCTGAACCGACAGCGTGTTCACTAATGGCCCTCGCGTCAAGAGCTTGCCCCAGCCAGCCTGCGGCAACGGGGGCCGTGGGGACTTCGATCGTCGAAGAGAGGGGTACAAGCAATGCCTTTGTCCGGTAAGAGCATGTTCACTAGACGGTCCTCAGCGGCGCGACGGCTGCTGGTCGTAGTGGGAGCCGCGGTCGCCACCTGCGTGATCGGGATCCCTCAAGCCGCGATGGCACAGAGCAACCACCCGGCCGCCGGGACAGGACTCAACTCCCGAGCCCAGCAGTTGAGCGTCGACTGGTCGGTTGCGGATCGACCGAACGGCGTGGTCTACAGGTACGGCCTGAAACCAGGTGGACTGAGTGACCGCAACGCCGCCAGCGGCGGTTCGTCAACCGCGCCGTGCGGGCAGGCCGAGCCCCCGTGCGATCCGCCCCTGGTATTCACGCCGAACCACGAGGTGATGGGAGGGTCGACTGCGAAACCAGGACACGCCACCATCACCCCGATCTTCTGGGCCCCGGCTTCGTACAGCTTCAGCGCATCCTACAAGAGCATCATCGACGGCTACCTTTCCAACGTGGCAGCTGCCAGCGGAACACCGGGCAACGTGTTCGCCGTGGACACGCAGTACTACCAACAACTCAACGGTGGAGCTATCCAGCACATCCAGTACAGCGTGACGGCAGGCGCGGAGATCGATGTCAGCGACGCCTTCCCCGCTCAGGGTGGCCCGTTGGGGTGCACGGCTGACTCGAGCTCGGGCTACACCGCCTGTGTCACGGATGGTGCCCTCCGGACAGAACTGCAGAATGTTCCCGGGCTCACGGCCGACGACGCCCACCTGTACATGGTCTTCTTCCCGCCGAACGTGGACACGTGCACCGCTCCAGACAATACTTCCGGCCAGGCCTGCTCGGACACAGCGTTTTGCGCCTACCACTCTGCCTTTCCGCTGAATTCGAACACCTCGACCCCGGTCATTTACGCCAATATGCCGTACGCCGTACCGGGCACGCGGCAGGATCCCGCCTGTGGCGACCCGTACAATGGCCCCCAGGCGCCGAATGGCAACTCGTACGCCGACACGGAGATCAGCGCCATCAGCCACGAAGCCAATGAGGCGATTACCGACTGGGACGGCGCCTGGATCGACGCGAATGGCTATGAGGAAGCCGACGAATGCGCCTACGTGTACGGCAACCCGCTCGGATCCACCAACGTCACCAAGGACGGCGTGGCCTCCGGCACGCTGTACAACCAGGTGATCAACGGGGCCCATTATTACTCCCAGGATGAATTCTCCAATAGCGACTACGCCGTTGGTCAGGGAGATGCCGCTTCACCCAACGTCAATACGGGTGGCGACATCCAGGTGGCCGGTTGCATCGAACGCCCCACGGCCGCAGCGAACTTCACGTTGTTCCCGGGAGGGGCGACAGATATCGGCACCGGCGCCAACGGTGCGGTATGGGTCATCGGCACCAATGAGGTGGGCGGCGGGAACTACGGGATTTACCGGTGGACCGGCAGCAGCTGGGCCGGGGTTCCCGGTGGCGCGGTCACGATCGCCGTCGGGCCCAACGGAAATCCGTGGGTCCTCAACTCCACCCACCACATCTACCAGTGGAGCGGGAGCGGGTGGGCTCTCCGCCCCGGTTATGCTACTGATATAGCTGTTGGTGGCGACGGCGAAGCGTGGATTATTGGAACGAACCCGCTCGGCGGTGGCAACTACGGGATCTACCTCTGGAACGGCAGCACCTGGCTCCAGGCTCCCGGTGGGGCGGTCAGGATTGCGGCTGGGCCCGATGCGACCCCCTGGGTGATAAATGCCAGCCACCACATCTACGAGGGCGAGGTGAACGCGACCACCTTTATCTGGGCGGGGCGGCCGGGTGGCGCCACCGACATCGCTGTCGGTGCTGACGCGGCCGTGTTCGTCATTGGCGTCAACCCCGTGGGCGGGGGGAATTACGGTATCTTCCATTGGAACGGCCAGACCTGGGTCGCGGTGCCTGGTGGTGCTGTCACCGTCGCCGTCGGACCCGACGGGAACCCCTGGGTGGTCAATTCGGCACATCACATCTACAGCTGAGACCCCTGATGGGCGCCTGCCGAGCTGCCGGTTTGCCGGCAGCTCGGTGCCGCGTCAGGAGTAGGCGGCCGCCAACGGGCCCGGACCCGGCTGGCCCGACGACGCCGATTGCTAAAGTTTGCCTTGGGTGGACGTCATGTCGAGAACGAGGTGGCGTCGAGCGGAACGAGGTATATCGCGACTCCCACTATTCGATCGTGATCGACTGCTCAGGGAGATGAGATGAAATACGGGATTCTCGGGCCTTACATGACGGGTACTGACCGGCCGCGCCTGTTGGAGTGGTTCCGGCGCGTCGACGCCGGACCGTTCGCGACCATCGCGACAGGCGAGCGGATCCTCTGGCCACAGATCGAGCAGCAGGCCTTCCTTGCCGCGGCCGCAGCGGTCACCGAACGGGTCCGGGTTATGAGTCACATCATGATCGTGCCGATGCACCCGCCGGTCCTGCTGGCGAAACGGCTGGCTTCGATCGACGTCATCTCGGGTGGCCGCTTCGTCGTCGGTGTCGGCACTGGCGTCAGGACCGACGACTACCAGGCGTCCGGAGCTCCCTACTCGAATCGGTGGAGCCGCTTGGACGCCTCGGTCGCGGTCATGAGGAGAGTGTGGGCGGGCGAGTCGCCTTGGGACGGCGCCGAGATCCCGGCCGGTCCGCGGCCGGTCCAGCCTGGTGGCCCTCCCATCTACGCCAGCGCTTCTGGTGAGTCCAGCCTGGCCCGAGCGGCCAAATGGGCGGACGGGTGGCAGGGGGCGATCATGGACGCAGACCGTCCGACCTTGGACACTGAGGTCCGGCGCCACCTCGAGGCCTGGGAGAGGGCGGGACGTACGCAGCGGCCCTACCTGATGAACAGCTTGTGGTTTGCCCTCGGCGACGCCGACGCTCATCAGGTTCTCTCCGACGCGGCGAGCGCCTACTACGGGCTTCCCCCGGGGTCCATGACCTCCCGCGGCCGGCTCCCGGTGCACACCGTGGACGGCGTGAAGATGGCGGTAGACAACTGCCGGGAGGCGGGGTTCGATGAGCTGGTCTTCATTCCCATCAGCGACGACATCCGCCAGCTTGACCGGCTGGAAGCAGCCCTCGCCCACCTCTGAGAATCGGCCCCCATGGAGCCGTGTCGCGAAGATCGTTGTCGGGGCATCCCGGTCCCGGCCTTCCGGGATTGGTCAATCAGGTCCTCGCAACCACAGCTCACTCGGAATGCACGTCCAGATCTACGTCCGGGCTTGAGGTGCCGGCTGTCACGAAATAGCGAGTGGGTTCAGGGGACTGCCAGCTGCTCCGGTAACGGGCAACGGGGCGGCCACGAACAGAAACTCGTGCACCTGGTCGCTGGCCAGATCGGCCAGGAAGAGGTGTTCGAGCAGGGGCACACCGAGATTGACGAGCAACTCTATGTGGACGGCCAGGAACGTTCCGCCGTCAAACGGGATGACTTCCACTGCAGAGTTGTCCGCACCGACAGCCGCCACGTCGTGATCTCTAATGAACTCTGCGGCGCGGCGTCCGATGCCCGGCTGCCCGCCCGGCTCCGCTCGTTCCTCGGCGCCCCGATGCCACCATTCCAGCCATCCGGTGCGAACGAGGAGAATATCGCCGGAGCGGACCTCCGTCTTCTGTTTGGCCGCGCAGGCCTCCAAATCCTCCCCGGTGATGCAGTATCCCGGCGGTAGGACGTCCGTCCCGATGTGCGCCGCCATGTCGAGCAGGACGCCTCGTCCCACGATGACGCCGAGCTTCTCCACGCCGAGGCGGGACGCGCCGGAGAAGGACTTGAATGTCGAACTGCGGAATCCGTTGTACATCGATCGGTCGGCAAACACGTGCGATAGGGCGTCGATGTGTGTTCCATGGTGTGAGGCGATCATCAGCACGTCTTGATTTCCTCCGACCCCTGGAGCCGCTCCATAGCTGAGGTACCGGTCGTCGTCCGAATCGCACGTCAGCGTCAAACGCCTCGGTTCGCCTCTTCCGTCGACGATCGGGGCGGCTGTGGCGTCGATTGGCAAGCCCAGGGCGTACACCCGGCCGCGATGAACGGTGGCGACGGCGTCCAGGACCGCGGCGCTGGTCAGTAGGTTCAGGGCGCCGCGTTCGTCGTCAGCACCCCACCTTCCCCAATTATTCTCCCGCTCTTGCGTGGTCAACGCGCTCACTCCCTTTCAAATTGTCGTCTGTCACCTCTGAAGTGTCACGGCAGGATTTCACGGCCACCCTGCCCCTGCGTGAGTGACGGGTACCGTCCAGATCTTCCCCCCGTGCCGGTCCTTGTCTCTCCTCGTCGCTTGAGCACTGCGCCTGCCGACCGGAGGGAGCGCATCGGGATCGACGCAAAGTACGAAAAGGGTCGACCGGGACGGGCCTCCCAAGGCGCAGGCGACCGCGCCGCGAATTCGGCGCTGCTCGGTTGCCTGACCGCCGTCCATGACTCTGACGATTTCGTCGGTGTATGGAGATCCGAGCCAGACTCCGCCCTCTTCGTCGAGACATATCCCGTCCGGGTAACGGCCTGGAACGTTGGCAAAGATCCGACGATCTGTCAGGGATCCGTCGTCTTTGCGAGCAAAGGCCAGGATACGGTTGGCGTAGGTCTCGGCTACGATGAGCGTGGTACCGTCCGGCGTGATCACCGTGCCGTTCGGTGCGACCAGACCGGACGCTCCTATCCGGATTCCGCCATCGGGATCGACAATCGCGATGAGGTCCGGCCCGTCATTGAGATCACCCGGCATTCCGGGGTAGAGGTCGCGGGAACGAACGCCGACATAGGCCCGTCCGTCTTCGTCGACCACCATGTCGTTGAGGAAGTCACCCGGTAAGTGGCCAAGGTCTGCGTGGGTCTGGAGTCCGCCGTCGACGATACGGTAGAGCGCCCGGTCACGCATCGATACCACCAGCGGCGTCCCGTCGGGAAGAAAGCCAAGTCCCGATGGGGAATCATCCAGAGTGGTCACCACCTGGGCCTGACCGTCGAGATCGACCCGAGAAACGGATCTAGCGCGTAGATCGGAGAACCACAAGTGTCCGTCATGCCAGCGAGGGCCTTCCGGAAAGGTGAGCCCGTCCAGCAGCAATTGCTCGCTCGACATCCAGCGGACCTCCTACTGCGACAGACGAAGACTGACTGCGTCAGCCCCACGGGTCACACGTTACCGCTGCCATCTCTTGGGTGGCATCCTCTCTTGGCCAGCCAGGGGAATCCGTGTCGAGCCGGCTCGAGAGGCTCAACCTGGACTGGCGATATCGGCCAGATCGGCGCCCGAATCGGCTAGTCGGTTGGCATCAACCGTGTGATTGGAGCGGACGAGCGTTTCGAGTAGCTCGCCTTGGTCCCACACATTGGCGTTCATAGCGGCCGCAATCTTCCCGTCGAGCATCCAGAAGGCCAAGAATTTCTCGCCCGGCTGGATCTCCTCTGAAGATCACGCGGTCGAAGTCGGGCGCCCAACCCCGATACTCCATCCCGAGGTCATACTGGTCGGAGAAGAAGTATGGCGTCTTGTCGTATGCGATCGGATTGTCGAGCATGTTCTTGGCTGCCGTGGGACCTTGATTGAGGGCTGCCGACCAATGCTCGAGGCGGATCCGCCTTCCGTAGGCGGGGTAATAGGCGTTGGCCACATCACCGGCCGCGTAGATCCCCGGGGCGCTCGTGGCCAGATGCTCGTCAGTGGTAACCCCATTATCGATGTCCAGTCCAGCCGCTTCGGCCAGCCGAACCCGGGGGACCACGCCGATGCCCGCGACGACCACCCCAGCCGGGATCACGGTCCCATCGGTCAGTCGGACCTCCTCGACACGACCCGAGCCACCGATGGAGTCAATTCCTACCCCGAGGTGCATTCGCACCCCGTGTTCGGCGTGGAGGTCACGATAGATACTTCCGACCTCCGGGCCGAGGACTCGCTCCAGGGGCACTGAGGCGACCTCGACCATGGCCACCTCCGCACCCAGCTGGCGAGCCGACGCCGCCACTTCGGCCCCGATCCATCCGGCACCGATCACGACGATGGGCACCGACCTACTGATGGCGTCACGAAGGGCGTCGGCGTCGGCGACGCTCCGGAGGTACAGGACGCCCGCGAGGCTCGAACCGGATACCGCCAAGCGCCGAGGCTCGGCGCCAGTGGCGAGAAGCAGACGGTCATAGCGGACCCGCTCTCCCGAGCCCAGCTCAACCTCCCGGGAGGTGGGGTCCACACCCGTGACCGTGGTCGAGGTCCGAAGCTCGATGCGGTGTGACTCGTAGAAGTCGGCGGGGTGGACTGACGCGTCATCGATTCCGGTCTCGCCTCGAAGATAGGTTTTGGACAGCGGCGGGCGCTCATAAGGCCGGACCGGCTCGTCACCCAGAAGCAGTATCGTCCCGTCGAAGCCTTCGAGTCGCAGTGTTTCCGCAGCTTTCGCGCCGGCGAAGCCGGCTCCGACGATGACCATGGTTTGCGGTGCAGGCATGCTCTCTTTCCCTCTTTCCCCCCGGCGATGGCTGGGCAGCGATTGATGTCTACCGGCAGTGGCCGGTCAAGGCGACGAATTCCTGGCGGATCTGCGGGTCGTCGCGGCGCAAACCGTGCCCGGCAGAGGTGACGGTGCGAGCGCCGGCCGCGCCCAGGCCCCGCAGGGACCTCACGCCAACTCTTTCGGGCTGACGGCGATGCTCCCGTCGGGCTTGTCAGATTCTCTAAAGGACACTAGACTTGACGTTAGACAACCTTCTGGATTCCGTCAAGCTCTTTATCTTTTAGAAGATCTTTTAGAAGGATTCGAGTGATCAACGAACAGCCTCTTCCCACGGCCGAGTTCGACTTCCAGGTGAGGAGTATCGCCGCGCTGGGCGAACCGATCCGGCGGATGTTGTATCGCTACGTCATCACGCAGCCCGAGCCGGTCAACCGGGACCAAGCGGCAACCGGAACCGGTGTAGCCCGGCACGTGGCGAAGTTCCACCTCGACAAGCTGGCCGAGGACGGACTGCTCGACGTCGAGCACGCCCGACCGCCTGGGCGCGGCGGCCCGGGTGCCGGCCGGCCCGCCAAGCTGTACCGGCGGTCGCGGCGCCAGTTGACGGTCAGCCTCCCCCCCGTGCGTACGAGTTCGCGGGCGAATTCTGGCCCATGCGGTCACCACGTCCGGACGTGATCACATTCCCGTCGCCATGGCATTGCGAGATACCGCCCGCGAGGTCGGGTACGCAATGGGCCGCGACGCCCGCCAGCGGCCCGACCCGACCGCGGGCCGCGCTCAGCCGGTGGTGGCTGCCACCAGAGTGTTGAGCGACTATGGCTACGAGCCGCGCGTCGAGAGCAGCGGCGTCGTGATGGCGAATTGCCCCTTCCACGCCCTCGCCCGGGACTACAAGGATCTCGTCTGCGACATGAACCTCCAACTCATGACCGGGTTCGTGGACGGTCTCGAAGACCACAATCTCCAAGCTCGCCTCGAACCATCTCCCCAGCGGTGCTGCGTCCTTCTGGCCAAGCGGACGCCCGCTCCTTTGGGTCGGTCCCGCGAGTCCGGCGAGTCCGTCGACCAGCGACAGAGGTGAGGGTGTCATTCGTGAAGTGGTAGGACGTTTGCAGGCCCGGGCTTTGGCCGTGCTGACTCATCCATTCCTCGTCCTGCCGGCGGCGTGATGTTGTTATATAAGTCGGGTAATACGCGACTCATATAACCAAATCGCCAACCGAGGAGTTACTGGATCTCGGGATGACCTCGATCAGAGTAAGACGGCCCGCGGGTCAGCGGCGCCCACCCTCCACTGCCGCACGCCCGCCCCGGAGTTCGGCGACGACCCCCGCCCGAACGGGGTGTTGATCTAGGCTTCAATCAGGAGGGAGCAATGTCCACAGGTACGGCCAGTCGCAAGGTGACGCTGACGTTTGACAACGGTCCGACCCCTGGCGTCACCGACGCGGTGCTCGACATTCTCGCCGACCGGGAGATCAGGGCGACATTCTTCGTGGTGGGCGCCCGTTTGGGCGCGCCGGGCGGGCGGCGGCTGGCCCGCCGGGCCGCGTCGGAAGGGCACCGGATCGGGCACCACACCACGACCCACACGGTGCTGTTAGGTCTGGCCGGCGATGCCGAGGCAGCCGTGCAGGCGGAGATCGCCGAGTTCGCTCGCGAACTGCAAGAGTTCGACTCCGGCGACAAGCTGTTCCGTCCCTACGCCGATGGGGGCGTGCTGGACCAGCGGGTGTTCAGCGAGGCAGCGGTGCGCTACCTCCAGGAGCACGAGTACACCTGCGTGCTATGGAACAGCGTTCCCCACGATTGGGACGACCCGAACGGATGGGTGGACCGTGCCCGGGCGCAAGTTCTGCAGCAGCCCTGGACCGTCGTCGTACTCCACGACATCGCCGGCGCCTGCGTGGCCCGCCTTCCCCACTTCTTGGACGTCCTCTCGTCCCTCGGGGCGGAGATGGTTCAGGATTACCCCGACTCCTGCCTTCCGATTCGGG
Source organism: uncultured Acidimicrobiaceae bacterium (assembly GCA_963769725.1). Taxonomy (GTDB): domain Bacteria; phylum Actinomycetota; class Acidimicrobiia; order Acidimicrobiales; family Palsa-688; genus PALSA-693. Next base: position 105,359 of record CAVYMU010000001.1, read on the forward strand.
CAGGACGGGCCGAGTTCCCACTGTCCCACCTGATTACGGAGGCCGCCTCGTGACCCAGTCCCTTTCCCCCGGACCCATTCGTCTGCATCACCATGCCACGGTGACCGACGACCAGGAAGCTACCCGCCGCTTCTACGAGGACGTCATAGGGATGCCGCTCGTCGCGACCTGGGCCGAATCCGACATGCTGTTCGGCGCCGAGCGCACCTACTGCCACACGTTTTTCGCCCTGGCGGATGGCAGCGCCTTGGCCTTCTTCCAGTTCGCCAACCCCGCCGACCAGGAACAGTTCAAGACTGATATCAACTTCACCCCGTTCCGCCACATTGCCTTGTCGGTTGACGGCGACACCCAGGACGCGATCAAGAAACGAATCGAAGCAGCTGGCTACCGTGAGCCCGACACCTTCGTGCTCGACCACGGCTACTGCGTCTCGCTCTATATTACGGACCCGAACGGGCTCATCCTCGAGTTCACTGTCGATGACACGGACGCCGCCGCCATCAGCGCCGAGCGACTCAGTAGCGCACGGCAGGACCTCGACCGTTGGCTCGCGGGCGATCACACCAGCAACAACACGTACCGCTGATGCAGGAGGCAGCGGCGGGCTCGGTTGCTGACTGACTCCAGACCGTACTGGTCCGGGCCGGAGCCGGAGAACGCACCGAGTCACCTCCACGCCCCGCGGAGACGGGCAACCTGAGCGGCCGTCGACGGAGGGCTGACCGCCTGCGAGCCTCCCCTTTGGGCCACGGTGGTGTGGCACCCGGCCACGGTTGTCGGGTGCCAGCGCACGCCATGGAAACGTCGAAGGCGGATCGGCGCGAGAATCCTCTGGTGTCTGATCGTCCGCTGCAAGGGATGGTGATTGGCGTGACGGCCGAGAGGCGTGCCACCCAGCAGGCCGAGCTGTTCGAAACCCGAGGCGCCGATGTCCTGCTGGGGCCGACTTTGCGGGTCTTCACACTGGCAGAGGACGAGGTCCTGAAGGCGACGACCGCCGAACTCATCAGCCGCCCCCCGGATTTTGTGATCGCCTCGACCGGCTTCGGGATGCGCAGCTGGTTCGCGGCGGCCGAATCCTGGCAACTACGCGACTCACTGGTCGGGGCCCTCGCCCAGGCGCGGGTGGCCAATCGGGGTGCGAAGGCGGCCTCAGCTAATATCGCTGCCGGTTTGCCTGAGTGGTGGCGCGCTCCTCACGAGCGTCTCGACGAGGTCATAGAGCGAGTCGCCGCCGAACCCTTGACGGGGCGCCGGGTGGTCCTCCAGCGACACGGGATCACCGACACTGGCGTCATGCGGCGCCTAGAGGGGGCGGGGGCCCAGGTGATCGTGATCGACGCCTACCGGCTCAGCTTTCCCGCCGATCGAACTCCGGCCTATGCGCTCATACGGGCGGCCTGCGCGGAGGAGTTGGCGGCCGTGACCTTTGTCATCGCCCCGGCGGTCCACAACCTCTTCGCGCTGGCGGCGGAGATCGGCCTGGACGCCACCCTGCGCCGGGTCCTCAACGCCCGCGTCGTCGCGGCCTGCGTCGGACCCGTCTGTGCCGAGGGGGCTATCGACGAAGGTGTGCTCCATCCTCTAGTGCCGTCCCGTGCCCGCTTGGTCCCCATGGTCCAGACCGTGACGGAGTATCTCCAGGCCCACTCGGCGAGCGGTTGAGCGAGGGAGCGAGGGAGCGGTTGAGCGGGGGGAGCGGCGCACCGCGCTGTGTGGCCAGGGCGGCCGACGCCGCCCTGGCGAGGTGCTCCGGCCACCATGTGGGCCAGGGGATGTGTCGACGGCGTCGCCGCCGGTGCTGGTTTCGAGGCCGGCATCGGGCGGGGTGGCGTGAGGGAGGAACAACGACGAAGGTCAGCAGCGTGGGCTATCGCCGGGTCGCCACTTTGTCGGGCCCGGACGACTTTTGGAGTGACATGTACACCAGACGTACATCTCACTCCAAAGGTGGTGAGAAATACCATAAGTCGCCGAGGCCGGCGGCGAGCGGGGGGCTCAGGTGGAGGGCCGGCGGCGAGCGGGGGGCTCAGGTTGGAGGGGGCCCGGCGGCGAGCGGGGGGCTCAGGTGGAGGGGGCCCGGCGGCGACACCGCGGAGGGCGATTTGCCCGCGCCCTGGGTGGTGCGGAGTGCCGCACTGCCGCGGTGCCGCACTGCCGCACTGCCGGGGCTCCGGTCCTGTCACACGACATGGGTAGCCTCGGGAAACGATTCCAGGGATTTACGGTCCGGACGGACGTACGGCGTCGTCGTGGCGAGCATCTGGAACCCCATGCGCTCCAGGATCGGCCGGCTGTCGGGTGACGCGTCCACCTGCAGATACCGGTAGCCTCGATCGCGGGCCAGCGCGGCTCGATAGCTGACGAGGGCTCGGAACAGCCCGTGGCCCCGAAAGGCGGGAAGCGTGCCACCGCCCCACAGGCTGGCAAAGTCGGTGCCCGGGTGGAATTCCACCCGCCCGGACGAGACGGCCGTGCCGTCGATCACGGCGAGTACCGCCTCGACCGCGCTCGGTTCTTGTTCAATCCCGGCCAGGATCCTGGGTCCGATACCGGCGTGGTCGCCCCCGAAGACCTGGTCGTGCACCTGCACCATGGCGGCGATGCCGTCCCCGTCGACGACGCGAACCAACTGAGCGCCATGGAGCAGGCGGGGTTCCTCCAGTTCGAGCCCGGCGATCTCCGCCACCAACAGCGCTTCGACGGGCTCCGGCACCAGGGCCGCCCGGCGCAGCCGGTCGGGCAGATCGGCCGGCCGATCGTACGAGTACAGCTTCCACTCCCAAGGCTTGTCCAGTTGCTCGAACCGGGCGACTTGAGCAGCGATGATCTGGGCGGTCTCATCATCAGGCCCGGTCAGGTCGCTCCACACGACGCCGCTCCAACCTTGGCCCCGAGCCACGACTCGCACTACCCGAGACTCGACTTCGACAGCCGCGTCCGCTCCTGGCCGTGGATTCCGTCTGATCTGTTCGTCGAACGCGGCCAGCACCGCCCGTCGGTTCATGGCGTGCGAGTGGACCACCTGGGGACGACTCAGGCTCGCGGTTCGCGGGGCAGGCCCAGCACATTCTCGCCCAGAATATTGCGCTGTACCTCGGAGGTACCAGCGTAGATCGTGTCCGCGACACCGTTGTACAGGGCGCCGATCCAAGAGGCCGTCGAGTTGGGCGCTCCTGGGTCGTCCGCCCGATAGACGCGGAGCGGAGCTCGGCCCTCCGCCACTAGGGCGCGTGCGCCGAGCACGTCAATGGCCAGCCGGGTGACGAGACGGTGATACTCCGACCAGTACAGCTTCGAGATCGAGGCCTCGGGTCCGATCACCCCGGTCGAGAGAACTCCGGTGAGGATGCGGTAGCCGAGAAATCGCATCGTCTCCACTCGGACGTAGGCGTCGGCGATGCGATCCCGGATGAGGGGATCGTCCAGGCGGCCCAGCTCGCGGGCCATGGCGACCAGGCGATCCCACTCGGCCCGGAACTGCACCGGATTCGTGGCCGCCTCGTCGCCGCGTTCGAGGCCGAGCAGGCTTTGGGCCACGGCCCATCCACCGTTGACGTTTCCCACCACGTTGTCCGCCGACGTATACGCCCGGTCGAAGAACACGGCGTTGAAGTCGGCCGGACCGCCCATGGTCTTGATGGGGCGGACCTCGATGCCGGGCTGATCGAGAGGGACGAGGAAGAAAGAGATGCCCCGGTTCTTGGGGGCGTCCTTGTCGGTACGGGCCAGCATGAAGATCCAATTGGCCTGGCGGGCCCGGGTCTGCCAAATCTTCTGCCCTTGAATCAGCCAGCCGTCGTCCCCGAGTTCGGCTCGTGTCATAAGGCCCGCCAGGTCCGACCCGTTGCCCGGTTCCGAGAACCCCTGGCACCAACGGTCCTCGCCCGAAAGGATACGGGGCAAGAACCGTCGCTTCTGCTCTTCGGTGCCCCAACGGAGCAGGGTGTTGCCGACCATCTTGAGGCTGAAGGTGTCGTTTGGTCCCATCGATGGCGCACCGGCGCGGGCCAGTTCTTCGACGAGTACCACCTGCTCGACCTTCGACATACCGGCGCCGCCGTATTCAACAGGCCACGACAACCCAAGGAAGCCGTGCCGCTGGAGCGTGGCTCGCCACGATTCGGTAAAGGCGTCCGCTTCCTCGTGGGAAAGCGCCCCGATGCCCGGCCACTCGGCAGGAAGATTCTCTTCGAGGAAGGCTCGGACCTTGAGCCGGAACACCTCTGCCTGGGGCGAATACCGCGGGTCCATGGCTACCGGGTCGCAAACACCGGAATGGATCGCGGCGCACACAGACGGGCCTGTGCGCCGGTGCGAGGCAGTTGGCGTTCCCGGAACATCACCTGGACAGCGTACTTCAGGCGTGAGAGGGCGACCGGGTGACATTGCGGAAGGGTCGGAAGGGGTCGATCGCTAACCTGCCGACTGCCAACGCCCCGGCCGACCCGGAGGTCACAACCACTCGGGGCTTCTGGAAAGCAGCTAGATTCGGCCGGCCGTCAGTTCGATGACGGGTCAAACCACTTCGCTTGGAGAGGAACAGGGACGGGATGCTGGCCGGAGCATTGGGATGAAGTCGCCCGCTGGACTTTTTGACTTGACCGGAAAGGTCGCGGTCGTCACCGGCGGGAGCCGTGGAATCGGACGCTCCATCGTCATGGGCTTGGCCGCGGCCGGGGCGGACGTGGTGGTGGCCAGTCGTAAACTCGACAATTGTCAGTCGTTGGCGGCCGAGGTGGGGGCCTCGACGGGAAGCAAGACGCTCGCGGTCGGGTTCAACGTCGGCCATTGGGCTGACTGTGACCGCCTGGTCGATACGGTATTCGAGGAGTTCGGTCGCTGCGATGTGCTGGTATCCAACGCCGGCATGTCGCCGCTGTATCCGGACCTGGTCTCGGTGACCGAGGAGCTGTACGACAAGACGCACGCGGTAAACGCCAAGGGGCCCTTTCGGTTGGCATCACTGATCGGAACGCGGATGGCAGCCGGCGAGGGAGGATCCATTATCAATGTCAGCGCGTCTGGCTCTTGGCGGCCTGAGTCCTCGTACGTTCCATACGCCATGGCCAAGGCCGGCCTCAACGCCCTGACCCTCGCCCTGGCCGGCGCCTGGCCTCCGAAGGTCCGGGCCAATACCGTCCTGCCGGGACCCTTCGAGACGGACATCGCTAAAGCCTGGCCGGCTGACCGGCTGGAATCTATTGCGGCCGCCAACCCGCTCGGGCGGGCCGGTCTACCTGACGACATGGCCGGGGTGTGTGTGTTCCTAGCCAGCGAGGCGTCCAGCTACATCAATGGCGCCCAGATTCTCGTCGACGGCGGCGCCATGCGGACCCTTTGAGAGCGACCGTGGATACTCGCACTGGTAGAGATCGATTGGCGAGGTTGGCTCTGGGCCGCCCTGATCGTCTCGGACCAGCGCAGTGATACTCAACCTGATTCTTATCGGTGCGGCGATTTCGCTGGACCCCATCCCGCTGACGGCGTTTCTTGTGGTCCTGCCTTCGAAGCGCGGCGTCAGGAAGGGTGCTGCCTTCATTTTCGGATGGCTGGTCTCGCTGGCGATCGTAGTCACGGTTACAGTCCTGGCGACCGGGAACAATCCGCCCAAACCGCAAACGGTGCCATCCCTCGCCGCCCTAGCGGCGAAGATCGCGCTCGGCGGGTTCCTCGTGTACATCGCCCTACGGCAGCGCCGGCGAATGGGCCAACCCAAGAGGCCCAAGAAACCACCCAAGTGGCAGGCCGGCGTGGACAACATGTCGCCCTGGTTCGCCGTCGCGCTCGCACCACTGGTCCAACCATGGGGGCTGATCGCCGCGGGCGCGGCCACGGTTGTCCAGGCGAAGCTGTCAAGCGCTGAGAGTTACCTGGCTCTCTTCTTCTTCTGCGTCCTCGCCACGGCGTCATATCTGGTGATGGAGATCTACGCCGGATTCCGGCCGGAGAAAAGCAATGCTTTTCTGGCCGGCGTCCGAACCTGGATCACCGAGCACACCGATCAAGTCATCATTATCGGATCGTTCGCCCTCGGATTCTGGCTCATCGGCAGCAGCATCTATCTGATCGTTTCCTGACCGCAGTAGAGGACCCGCGTCGCCGCCGGCGCCTTGTTAGCCGGCTTCGACGTCCGTCTCGCGTTCGGCGTCGGTCGCGTGTCCTATCGCGCCGTACCAGCAGAGCTGCAGCAGGGTGGCGTCATCGCGGAGTTCCCCGGCGTTATATTCGACGATCGCTTCGACCAACCGACGCAGGATCTCCTCGGGCGGCTGGCCGGAGGCCGACTGCTGCTCCCACGCCTTGATGAGACGCTCAACACCGAATTCTTCTCCGCTATGAGACCGACCTTCGACCATTCCATCAGTGAAGAAGAGCACGTTGTCGCCCGGTTCGAGTTGTTCGCCGGCGACCTCCCGGCACTCGCCGCCCATTCCGAACGGCCACGATGGGATGCAGTGCAGCTCACGGACCACCCGCCGGTCGCGTAGCAGCAACGGGGCGGGGTGGCCGGCATTGGCCCACTCCAACACGCCGCTATCGAGGCCCAAACGGACCAGAACCCCTGTTACGAACGCCTCACCGTTGTACTGCCCGGCCACGGCCTGATCGATGGCGGAATAGGCCGCGGCCGGCGGATCCCCCGCCCGCCGGGCGTGCCGGTAGGCGCCAATCGCGAGTGTTGTCATCATGGTGGCTTCGACGCCATGCCCCATGCCGTCGAAGAGGGCGGCATCGAGGTGACGGTCATTGATGGCGTAGTCGAACGCGTCGCCCGCGATCTCGTAGGCGGGTTCGAGCCGGCCACACGCCAGCGCCTGACCGCAGCGTACCGTGAGCGGAGGCAGCAGGTCCCACTGCATGCCCGCAGCGAGGGTCATCGAACGGCGTCGCCGCCGGAGGTGCATCAAGTCGGTGGTCCGAGCGAAGCCGCGCACCAGCAGCCCGGCGAAGCGACCCAGGCGAACGCAGTCGTCGAGCACCACGTCGTCGACTTCGGGCAGCGTCAGGGCCACCACCCCGGTGCGCTCGCCCCGCTCGACGAGGGGTGTCCAGACCCGGACCTCTCCCTCGCGAGCGGCGGTCACCACCTCACCGGTACGAAAGGCCCGTCCCGCCATCGAACTCGCCACATCCTCCTCGGGCACGATCGGGTCGGTGAGATCAGAGGCGAGCAGGATCGGTTGCAAGACCACGCCCTGGAAGTCGGCCAGGTACAGGTTCACCTCGCTGGCGCCAAGGGGAGCGGCCGCGGTCCGCACCAGGCTGGCCAAGTCACCAGGCGACGCGTCCGCGACACCGTCGAGCGCCGCAGCATAGTCGGGAGAGCCCACGCATCCAGTGTGTCTCGCCGGGGTGACCGGGACCTAATCTTCGAGCTGTCAACGACGATCGAGCGTGACCAGGACTCCCGGTCGGGCCGATCAGCCCAGGGTTACCGTCAATTCGTCGTGCAGGTGAGGGCTGGGTACCGACACCTCGACCTGCTGACCCCGGTTGGTCGTGACCGTCTGGTAGGCCACCTGCTGCCCGTCCAAGGTCACGTGCTGCACCGTCGAGCCCGATGGGACGACCACGCCGGCCGTCAGGGCCAACCCCACCGCCCCCGAGATGCTGAGGCGGTACCCCGACGATAGGCGGATGACCGATACCGCGACACTGTTGCTGCCCACTTGTAGGTTGCTCACGGCGAGCTGGGGCCAGGATGCGGGCAACTCGGGGACTACCGAGAGGGTGCCAGCCGGTACATTCGGGCTCACACCGAGCAGGTCGTTGACGGTCGTCCACAGCAACCCGTACGACGACCACGCCTGCATGACATTGGCCCGGGACGTAAACGCTTCGTACGGGTTGTACTGGGCACTCGCTGACAGTTCGGGAAGTGAGCCGGGCATCTCCACGGTCAGCTGGCTGGCGATCTTGTCCATGTTCGCAACGGCCTGGTCGAGCTGGCCATAGTTGGCCTGGGCGACCGCCAGGGCGCCTGTGTTGACCAGGTAGCACGACTGTCCGGAGGCGCCCTCGGGACCACCGAGTCCGTCGACGTACAGTCCGCACGCCCCGGTGAAGGTGGGAGTAGCGATGTTGGAAAGAGCGGCGATGGCGTTTGCCGGCGGCGCAATGTCCTGTTCCATCGGTGCCACGCTGGTCCAGTACCGCTGCTGCAGCTGCTCACCCTGGGAAGTGCACGCACCCTGCAACGTGGTGTCGCAGAGAGAGTCGGCATAGAGCGACTGGTTGGCGATCCACCACTGACCGAATGACGACAACAGCTGCTGTTCTCTGGCCCCAGCCCACGACGCGGTGGCGGCGTCGCCCATCACGGTGGCCATGTCGTGAAGGACGCCCAAGGCGTTGACCGTCTCGCTGGCGACGTCGACTGCCTCGATCCCGAGGGAGGGATCTTCAACTATCCCGTCGCCTTGCGGCCACAGGTCCGAAGGATTGGGGTCGAGGCTGGCGAGGTAATACTCCCCTTCCTTGATGAAGGTGTAGTTGTTGCGGAGCACAGAGGAGTTGCCAGACCACCGCCACACCAAGCCGGCCGCGATGGCGAACTGGGCGGTCTCGTTGATGTCGCCGGGATTGGAGTTATCGCCGAAGTAGACCGCGCCGGTTGCGTTGATCTCGTGGACGACTTTACCGGTGCTGCCATTGACGATCTCCGAGACGGTACGCATGGCGTTCAGCTGGTTGATCGCAGTGTTCCACTGTCCGCTCACGGCCAAGCCGTAGGTGGCGTAGGCGCCATCCGTCCCAAAGAACTCGGCATAGTCGGGATAGGCGGCGTCGATGCCAGACAGGACGGGGACGGTAGCGATCGGCGCCGGGTAGGCCTGGCCGGCATCGACATCACGAATCTGGAGACCGGTCACCGTGCGCTGCAAGTCGGCCAGGTTCAGCTTGCTCCACAGGATGGCCTGCTGCACGGCCAGATCGGGCGCCGAGACGTCCGTGAGCGCGGCCACGCCGTCGCGTGCCGCGATCTTGGTATCAAGCTGGCGGCCGGGCTGGGCGAGGCCGCCCCGCAACGCGGCAGTGGCCGGCCCGGCGCCCTGCTGCGAGCCTGCCACCCCCAGCCAGAGGGTGCGTCCGGTGGCAGGTACCGAGAGCGTCCAATTCAGTTGCCCTCCCTTACCGTCGGTTCCGAACGCCTGCTGCTGGTCCGAGGGCGTCGGCCCCCAGTCGCCACTGCCGGCGGACAGATCCGCCGGGACGTTGGCGCCGACCTCGGCGTAGTACGACGTTCCCGACTGATTGAACTGCAGGTGGTCACCCTGCACGCTGGCCACGTCCGGATGCTCGACTTCGGCGGAAGTGGGTGTGGTGGACGTCCACGGGTAGGCGGCCATCACCTGGCTGTGAGCTTGGGCCACGACGGGCACCTGACCTGATCGGCCATTCACTGGCTGCAGCGTGAGCCCGAAGAGCACTACCGGAGAGCCATCCGGCGCGAATTCGGTGAGCGTCGGGCGAACACCGTCAGTCACAGGGAAGGTCAGGCGCACAAAGCCGGGACCGCTCGTGAAACTGGAAGCCGAGTCCAGCCAGGAGCCGGCGACAGAAAACCACAAGCCGTCGAGCAGCTTGATTGGTGGTGCCCACACCCCGCCCATCTGCCCGGTGATATGCCAGCCGATGGGTGGAAAGGCGCCATTCTCAGCCCCGACGACATAGGCGCGGGTTCCCGCCGCGACGTAGCGGCGCGATCCCAGGGCAGAGATCGCCGAGAGAGTCGGCGATGCCGATACCGCCGGCACCGCCGTCTGTGATGCGCTGGAGGTTCCGAACAGGAAACTCAGCGCCAAACCAGTTGCTACCGGGATGGACAGGGCCCGGACGCGTAGAAGAGCCATGACAACCCCCCAGGTCGGCTAGTGCTCCAGCACCGTTATTCCCGCCGACACCGGGGCCAAACACCGGCAAATGGAGAAAAGGGGAGAACGCCCGGCATCCCCGGTCCCACCCGCCGATTCTGATATATAAGTCATGCAGAACGCAAGTCATATAACAAAATAGCAGTAGGAACGGTGGAACGCGGTCTGCCTTGGACTCTGTTCTGCGCTCCGGGAGAGGACCATAATCGGCGGTGGTGGTGAAACCCTGGCCCGACTCGTCCTGGTACGAGGACGATCTGCCTGCCTACCTGACCGAGCCTGAGGCGGCCAGGGACAGCGGGCTGCAGCGGTTCCGCACCGGCCTGCTCAGGACCCACCAGAAGACCCAGGAGTGGGCTACCACGGCTGGGTCCAGCCATGCCGCGGCGGGAGCCGGGATGCCGCTGGGGGGCCAGCCGCCGAGGCAGTCGCCGGTCTTTTTTCGAATGATCCCGTTGAACCGCGGCCGCTTGCCGAGGACGCTCGATGTCTGGTGGTCCACCCGAGCCCGGGCCGGCGTGGTCACCGTGCAACGCCGGCTCCGACTCGGGCCGCCGGAGCACAACGGTGCAGCCGGCTGGACAATGCGAGGCCGGGTTCGTCGCCTGACCGCGTTCCACTGGGTCCCGGTGCTGGTTGAGCTGTGGCCGGTGCACGAAGACTTTGCCCGGATGACAATGACGCCCGAGGGAAACGTCATGGCGTCGAGGCGTTACTTCCGTCTCGGCCACTATGTGCTCGACCACTTGTCGGCTGATCTGGTTGGGTCGATGCCGGTCGACTGAGACCGCTGGTGGCCGGCCTGCGAATGACCACGGGTGGGATGACAGGGGAGCCAGCGGAACGCTACTGCGGCCTGGCGCCGACCTGGGCGATCGCCGACAACAGGGTGGTCGCCAGCTCCGGCCGGCACACCAGAAAGTCGGGTATGTAGGGATCGGGTTGGTTGTAGATGAGGTCAGAGCCGTCCACGCGCGATGCGTGGAATCCCGCCGCTTGGAGGACACCCACTGGGGCAGCCGAGTCCCACTCTCCCTGACCACTCAGGAGCAAATAGGCGTCCGCCTCGTCGCACAACACCGCCATGGCTTTGGCGCCGGCCGAGCCCATGGTGGCCAGGTCGGCCCCGATTTCCCACGCCACGGCCTGGGCAAACGTGGGTGGTGTGGTCGGGCTGACGAGGATCGTGGTCCGGCTTCGCCGCGGCCCCGAATTCCAGGGTGTCATGTCGACCGTTTCGGTGGTAAATACCCGGTCGATGGCGGGCAGAGCGACGGCCGCAGAGGTGATCCCGGCTCCGGACTCCCACAACGCCACGTGGACGGCCCATTCATGACGGCCGATCATGTACCCCCGGGTCCCGTCCAGAGGATCAACGATCCAGACCCGGCTGGCCGCGAGGCGGGCGGGGTCGTCGAGTGCTTCCTCGGAAAGCACGCCGTCGTCGGGCCGCTCGACGGCGAGCCGGTCGAGGATGAACGCGTTGGAGCGCTGGTCGGCGTAGCGACCAAGTTCCCTTCGGTCGAGCGCCAACCTTCCCACGCTGGCCCGGATCGAGAGCAGCAACTGGCCTGCCTCTTTTGCGAGCTGACCCGCTATCTGGGTGTCGGAGGTCATGGCCACCTATCAAGGCAATGCGAGCACCAAACGCGGCGCGCCGAGCAGGACGAAGAGACCGTAGTCAATCGACACTGGCGCTCCACCAGGCTTCGTCGCCGGAGGCAAGTTCTCGCGTCCGGGCCCCACGCGGGCGAGGGGTTGACCGACCCGAGGCAGGTCGTTGGGCTCGGACCCGCGGACGGCGGGCTGGTACCCGCGCAGTCCATCCAGCTGTCCAGACCCGGGCGTCGCGTCCCGCTGGAGACAGCCTGTCCCCGTCGCGTACTCGTGCCGCGTGCCCTCAACGACCGAACAGGATGCGCTTACCCCACCGGCGCCGGCGGGCTGGGGGCGCGCAGGAGTTGGACGGCTACCAGCAGGAGGACGACGATCAGAGCCAGCACGATCACAGTCGCGAGTGACGGCCCGTCGATGAGCAGAAGCACGATTCCGCCCACCGCGATGATGGCGACCCGCAGCACGTTGGCGTAGCTGGTCACGAAGCCGCCGACCGGTCCGTCGCGCAGACCGCGGCCCGCCCGGCCTCCTGAGGTCGATAGGCCTCGGCGCACGGCAGTAGCCGAACCGGACGGTCCGCTGACCCACAGGCCCAACGCGATCAGCAACGCCACGAGCAGCACCAAACGAATACCCCAACGCAGATAACGAACCAGGGTGTCGAACACGGATGCCGCGGTGCTGCGCGGCAGGATGTTGGTGGGGATTTCCGACAGATAAATGTGCCGGCCGATGAGCAGCCCGATTCCGATCACGATCATTCCGGCGCCCAGCCCGATGGCGGCCCGTATCGTTGCCCGTCTCCGGCGGCGGGCTAGGGCCACGCCAGCCGCGACGAGCGCCAGTCCGATCCATGGGAGCCAGTCAGCGATAGTGTTCAGCGCTCGCACGGCCTTCTGGGCGCTCGCCAGGCCCTTCACGTTGGCAATCTCGAGCGTGGCGCCGATTGGAGGAACTTTATCGGCCACGGTTATGCCGGCAGCTACCAGCTTGGTCTTCACCTGTTGGACGATCGGCGTGAGGTCCAAGGCGATCTTCCCCGCCTTGGTCTTCAGTTGCCCGTTACCAATAGACTTCCCGGTGAGGAGGTTGTCGATCTGTTGATGGGCAATCCTGTTCATCTGTGTCCATATGGTTGCAAAGGCTTTGCTTTGCACGAAGGTGGTGGCGATGTTGTTGATGAGCCCAGAGACCGCAGTTTGCAGCGGACCGGACAAGGCTTTGGCAGCCTTGGGCGGCAACACCCCTCCGACCAGTGAGGACACGTCCAGGTTGGCCTCGACCTGCCGATCGACCGCGGCGACCATGGCGCTCTGGACCCCTGGGTTCGACGCCAGAGGGGCCATCGTCTGCACATAGCGATCTGTGTTGAGCAGGAGGTTGCGGCCCCAGATGGCGAGCGGCGATAACACCAGGCCGAGGACACCAACCACTATCAGCAAGGTGGAAAAAATCGAGCGGGCCCAGCCCAGGACTCGCCGGCCGCCAGAGGGTCGAGTGGCGGTAGAGGCCGCGACGGCTGCGGGCGTCGGTTCGGGGCCGCCCGGTGTTGAGGCGGGGATGGCCTCGGGAGCAGGCGGCGAACCGGGTCCTAAGTCCGGGGTGACCTGCTCTGACGGGATCTCGGCGTCGGATGACAATGCCGGTTCCCCGCCTCCCTCGGGTCCGGCGTCACCCGACGGCGCTCCCGGGTCACTTGTCACCGTCATCTCCTCTCAGGCTCGACGACCACACGGGAAACCACTTGGCCAATCCCACTTGTCCCAATGTCGTCGCTCACCTTCGCCTCATTGCCGGCAACCATTCGGAGCCCCACACTACGACTCCAGATGCTCCCGAGACTGCATTTGGCGCCGCGGTAGGACTCCGTGGCGGGTGAAGCCGCCAAGCCCGCCGCTGTCGATTCGCTCCGCGCACTCGTAAACGTTCCCGAAATGGGCGCCAGTGAGTGAGCCGGCAGCCTGCGCTCAGCCATGACCACCGGGTGTTGGTGAAGCGTCCGAAATGGGACCGGCTAGAAGTTCGGCACATGGCGGAGCGAGCTGACAGCCGGTGCGGTTGCCGGCTGCGCCGGTCTTTGCGGGAGATCGTGCATGTGGCCTCGACTGACAGAATGTTGGGATGGGAAGCTACCAACTCGGCGGATTGTCGACGGTGCCGGTTTCGAGCCGCCCGGACCTTGTCGCCGCGGCCACCTGGGCGGTGTTGGAGCGGGCGGGCCTGGTTGATGTGGTCGGCGTGGTCGAGATCGATCCGGCGGTCTCTGATACCGCCGCCACCCAACAGGAGTTCGGGCTGAGCCCGGATGCCCTGGCCAACTGCGTGGTCGTGGGCGGAAAGCGCGAAGGGAAGGAGCGGCTCGCCGCCTGCGTCGTGCTCGCCACCACGAGAGCCGATATCAACGGCCTGGTGAAGCGCCACCTCGATGTTCGGAAGGCCTCCTTCCTCCCAATGGAGCGGGCGGTTGAGCTGACCGGTATGGAGTACGGAGGGATCACACCCGTAGGACTGCCGGCAGACTGGCCGCTGGTCGTCGACCGTCACGTGGTCGAGGGCGGCGTCGTCGTGATCGGGTCTGGGCTCCGTCGTTCGAAGATCCTGCTGCCTGGCCCGGTGCTGACCCGGCTGCCGGGCGTAGAGGTGGTCGACGGTCTGGGAATGACGGGACGCGGGTGACCCGATGTCTGCGGCTGGCCGCCGGTCGTCGTTTGGAGGGCGGCATCGAAGTCGGGGTGACTGGCGTGGGGCTCGGACCGCCGGCCCGGGGCGAGGCCTCTGGGTCGGTCGTCGCCGCTTTCTGGACGGTGGCGCCCTTCAGGTGGGCGGAGTTCGGTCCAGAGAGCTGCGGGGCGGGGGCGGGGGCGGGGGCGGTGGCCGGCGGTGGGCGGCGAGGCTGGAGGGGAGCGTTCTCCCGGAGGTGGACGTGGTGGCGTGCGGTCACCGGCTGTGACTCACGTGGGAACCCTTTATTAACGGTGCTAACTTGAGTGTCACCATTGTCACCTGACGCCGGCCAATAGCGGTCTGGTACGGCTGGCCGGCATAGGTGGGCGTCATCTCCCCGGGTCCGAACAGCGCCGTCACCGGCTCGTGGCTCGAGGGTCCCCTGGGCCTCCCTCGGCTTCGATTCCCGAGGTCCACGATGGCGCCTCGACGGGGCGGACGCCCACGCGCCGGCCGGTGCCCGGCCGGCGCCGGTCGAAACCCCCCAGACCGCGCGGTGTAACCTCCCGGACCTACTCGAAGCCTAGGGAGTCGTCACATGGGGTTGCTGGAAGGCAAGGTCGCCATCGTCACCGGAGCTGGGCGGGGCATCGGTCGGGAGCATGCGCTGCTTCTGGCTCGAGAGGGCGCCGCAGTCATGGTCAATGACCTCGGAGGAGATGGTCGCGGAGAGGGAGCGGATCTGACGCCGGCCCAGAGCGTCGCTGAGGAGATCCGGGCCGGCGGAGGCCAAGCCGCCGTCAACGGCGCCAACGTTGCCGACTGGGGTGCGGCCGAGGCGCTGATAGCGCAGACGGTCGAGACCTTCGGTCGCCTGGACATCCTTGTCAACAACGCCGGCATCCTGCGGGATCGCATGTGTTTCAACATGTCGGAGGAGGAGTGGGACGCGGTCGTCAGCGTGGTGCTGAAGGGAAGCTTCGCGCCCGCCCGCTTCGCGGCGGCGTACTGGCGGGAGCAGTACAAGAAGACCGAGACGCGCCTCGACGCCGCTATCGTCAACACTGCATCGGAGTCCGGTCTGTACGGGAACTCCGGCCAGGCCAACTACGCCTCGGCCAAGGCCGCCTTGGTGGCCCTGTCGACGGTCCTGGCCCGGGACCTGGAGCGCATCGGCGTCCGGGCCAACACCATCGCTCCGGTGGCGGCCACGCGACTGCTCGGAACGGTCGTGCAGCACGAGGAGTCCGAGGCAGGTGGCTACGACCCCATGTCGCCTGCTGCGATAGCCCCCCTGGTCGTGTGGCTGTGCTCAGACCTGGCCCGTGAGGTCAACGGGCAGGTGTTCGCGGTGAGCGGAGCGAGGATTCAGCTCGTCCGGGGGTTCCACCCGGTGACCCAGATCGAAGGCGACGGCCGGGACTGGTCGGTCGACCGGATCGAGGAGTCGAGGAGTGCCCTGCTCGACGGGTTCGATACCGGCATCCCGAAGTTCCTGCCGCCGGTGGAGTGAGCCCGGGCGGCCCGAAGCCTGACGGTCGGTCCGGTGATCACCTCAACGGCTGCGTCGCGGCGAGTTTGAGGGCCTCGGCGGTCCACCTGTCGTCGGAGGACGTCTTCGGCTCGATACGCAAGCTGGCTCCTCCGTCGGTGGCCAGGGTCTGTCCGTTGAGCCAGCGACTTTCGGGGCTGCAGAGGAAGACGACCGCGTCAGCAATGTCCGGCGGTTCGCCGATGCGGCCCGCGGTGTTGGTTGCGCTCCACAGGCGGACGGCGTCAGGGTCGGCGATGACCCCGGCAGTCATACCGGAGGCCACGATGCCGGGGGCGACGGCGTTGACCCGGATGCCAGCGGTAGCGAGCTCCAGCGCAGCGACCTTAGTGAGCATGGAGATGCCTGCCTTGGCCGCTCCATAGGCGCCCAGGCCACGATGGCCGAAGTTGGCATTGATCGACGAGGTGTTGACGATGGACCCGGCCATGCCGTTGGCCACCATGTTCCGGGCCGCGGCCTGCAGGCAGAGGAACGTGCCGTCGAGATGTACCGACGTGACGCGGTGCCATCGCTCCAACGAGGCGGTGAGTAGCGGGGTCGAGCCGGCGATCCCGGCGCAGTGAATGGATCCGCTCAGCGGGCCGAGGCCATCGTAGGCTGCGGCCACCGCGACGGCGTCCGCCACGTCCGCAACCCGGTACTCACCTGCCACCTCGGCGGCGACAGCTTCGGCGGCGCCGGCGTTGCGGTCAACGACGATCACCCGCCCGCCCGCCTGGCGGAGGGCGCGGGCAATGCCGGCTCCGATGCCGGAGCCGGCACCGGTCACTACATAAAGTCCGTCCATGCCATATCTATAGTGCAGAACAGACCAGGACCAGGCAGTAGTGTTGGACGCCAATGGGGGCGCGCCGGTGAAGGTGTTGGTGATGGCGCCACATCTCGGGTCCGACCTTACCTATGTGGCCGACGTAGACCGCCGGGTTGAAGTTCTCGACGGCAACCGGGCGCTGGGCGCCGAGTTGGTGGAGCAGAATCTCTCATCGGGGCCACTGTCCGCAGACGCCCCCAGCAAAGGGGAGCGGGACCGGCTCCTGTCTCAGGCGGAGGTCCTACTGGTGGGATATCCGGTCCCGCCCCTGCTGGCGGGTCGGGCGCCATTGCTGGCCTGGGTGCATCACACCCAAGCTGGTGTTTCCAACCTCTTCCGCTCCGACGTGTGGACCTCAACGGTGCCGATCACCTCGAGCCGCGGATCGGTCGGGACTACCGGCATCGCCGAATATGTGCTGGCCGGTGTGTTGTATTTCGCACGCGGTCTGGACACGGCTACGGACGACACCGCCACGGACCAGCAGCCGGGCCGGGGCCTGAGCCGCGACAGATACCACATGCGCAGCGTGACCGGGTCGACGATAGGTGTCGTCGGTCTCGGAGGTATCGGCCAGGAGGTGGCCCGACTGGCCCGAGCGTTGGGAATGCGAGTCATCGGCACCCGACGTTCCGTGGTCGCGGCCCGAACCAACACCGATGGCGCCGACGTGGTGCTGCCCGCGTCGCAACTCCCGGAGATGGCAGCCCAGAGCGATTTCCTGGTCGTGTGCTCGCAGCTCACCGTCGAAACAAGGAGGATGATCAACGAGGAGGTCTTGGCGGCGATGAAGCCAGGCTCGGTGTTGATCAACATCGCTCGCGGCGAGGAGGTCGACGAGGCCGCCTTGGTGAACGCGGTCAGGTCCGGTCACCTCCGGGGCGCTCTGCTCGACGTGCACGACGGCGAACTCGCGGGCCGGCCGCCTCGCCAAGAGTTCCTCGATTTGCCCCAGATCGTCCTGACGCCCCATGTTTCGGCCTCCGGTGACCCGGTCGGGGTCGAACCGGTCAAGCGGCTCTTCGCCGCCAACCTGCGCCGGTTCCTCAACGACGAGCCACTCCTCAACCTCGTCGACCGGACGCGAGGCTACTGACGCCTCACGCCGTCACGCCGAGGATGGGCGCGTGAACCGGAGCAGGACCTTGTCGTCGCAGTAGTAGTGGATCCACTCGAGCAGGTCGCGGCGACGGTCCGGGCCCGCCCGGTGGGCGGTGACAGGGAGGAATCTCAGCTGCAGGCGGGCCACCGCCGAATCAAACCCGGCGGATTCGAATATGTCAACCACCTCGTCCAGGTCGTACAGCCTGGGTAGCCCCAACTCGTCGCGGCTGGCGGCGTGCCATGCGGACATCAGCGGACTGCCGGCGTGCACACCCATCACCGCGAAATAGGGGGCTCCCGGCCGCAGCGCCGCCCACATGGCGTCGGCGTGGGACGACAGGTCAGACAGCAGGTAGAGGACCTCGTGACTGAAGGCCACGTCGAACTCGACCCACTCAGGAGGCACGGACGCGGCGGTCTCGAAGATCAGGGGTCGGTCACCTGCGAGCCGGCGGGCGTCGTCGATCGCTCCCGAAGCCGGGTCGTACCCGTAGCCGGCCCCGATGGCGGCATGATCGACAAGCAGCCGCAGGAAACCGCCCTGATTGCAGCCCGCATCGAGTACACGGCGGCGGGCCAGGTCGGTGTCGACGGTGTCGAGTATCGCCCGCCAGATGAAGCCGTGCTCGTCCTGCATCGCCTCGTCTTCGGCGGCGCCCCGCCAGTACGTCCTGGTCACGGCGCCCACCCTAGAACCTCGGTGTTCGGTCGTGACCGGCGAGCTACCTTCTACCTTGACCAACTTGGGGGGAGCCGTGACCTGCGGCGCGCCGGGCCGGGACGCCCTGGCTGTCACCGATTGGTCGAGCGATTTCGACTTCTTCGACTCCTGCGGACCTGGCAGACACCTATACCGGCTGGGTACGCGACATCCTCGAGTTCGCCCAGGACCAGGTTCGGCGAACACGCGGCCGCGACCAACTGCTTGCGCAGGCCGGTCCTAGCCCGGTCTGACCCGTCTTAGACTTCAGTTCGTGACGAGCACCCCGACGGCGGCTCGAAGCGGCCCGGCGACCCGCCAAACGCAGGCGGCGCCAGCCCGCCCGTCCTGGATGCCTGTCTGGTCGCAAGACGCCCTGTTGCGAGCGATCCGGGCCACCATCGTCATCCCTGGTCTGTTTGCGTTCGCCGACCAGGTCGTGGGCAACGCCCAGATAGCTACCTTCGCGGCCTTCGGGGGCTTCGCCACCCTGGTGATGTCGAGCTTCGGAGGTACCCGCCGGGATAAGGCGGCGGCCCATTTGGAGTTGGCCCTCACCGGCACGGCCCTGATCGTCATCGGCACCTTGGTCTCCTCGTCGACGGCGGCGGCCGCCATCGTGACCGTGCCGGTGGCCTTCGTCGTCCTGTTCGCCGGTCTACTGGGTCCGAATACGGCCGCAGGGGCATCGGGCGCTTTGCTCGCCTACGTGCTCCCCACCGTGTCGGGCGGCGGAGTCGGGACCATTCCTGACCGGCTGGCCGGATGGTGGATGGTCTCCGTCGTCGGTACCGCCGCGGTCCTCGTCCTCTCCCGCCGGCCGCCTGCGGACCGGTTGCGGGGAGCGGGTGCCGCCCTGGCCACCAGCCTGTCGCAAGAGATCGACGCCACGCTGACCGGGCATTCGAGCTCGGCGCTTCGTGACGCCTCGCTCGCTCGCAAGACGGAGCTGCGGGCCGTGTTCACCGCGACGCCCTACCGGCCGACCGGGCTCGCCACACCCGACCAAGCCCTTTCCAATCTGGTCGAGTTGCTGGAGTGGTGCTGCAGCCTTGCCGGCGAGACCGTCGCCGCCGCCAAGGACATTACGGCCGCCCCCGCCGAGGACCGGGCGTTGCTCGCCGCTTCGAGCGCGCTGATGCGAGCGGTGGCGGCCCTGCTCCAAGGCCAGGAGGCCGCGCCCGACGTGGACGGCGTGGAGCGCCTCCTCTTCAGCGCGGCCGGGCGGGCCAACGATCGGGCTATCGGTGCCGACGGCGACGACCAAGCCGCCCATCTCACCTTTCACGCTCGCAACCTTGCCGTGGCGGCTCGGGCCGCCGCCACCGACGCCCTCATTGCCAGCCGCCGAGCCGACGACGCCACCATCGCGGCGGCTCGCCGGCGATGGTACGGCGCCCTGCCCGGTTCTCCCGAGGAGGCAGGAACCCGTCGCGGCTTCGGTGCATTCGGGGTGGCGGCGCGGCACGCCAGTCTGCGTTCGGTCTGGTTTCTCAACAGCCTGCGAGGCGCCTTGGCTATCGCGGCGGCGGTCTCGGTCGCGGATCTCACTGCCGTCCAGCACGGCTTCTGGGTTGTCCTCGGGACGCTGTCGGTCCTGCGGGCGAATGCGGCGTCGACGGGCGCTACCGCGATGCGAGCCATCGTCGGAACGGTGGCCGGATTCGCGATCGGCTCCGCACTCGTGATCGCGATTGGGTCCAGTACCACGGCCTTGTGGGTCGTCCTCCCCGTCGCAGTCTTCGTGGCTGCTTACGCGCCGGGAACCGCACCTTTCGCCGCCGGCCAGGCCGCCTTTACCGTGCTGGTGGCGGTGTTGTTCAATCTCCTGGTTCCGGTGGGCTGGAAGGTCGGCGTGGTCCGGATCGAGGATGTAGCCATCGGTTGCGCGGTGAGCGTCGTGGTCGGCGTCCTTTTCTGGCCCCGCGGTGCGGCGGGGATTGTGGGCGACGATCTGGCCGACGCCTTTCGGCGAGGCAGCTGGTACCTCTCGGAGTCCGTCAACTGGGTGCTGGGACGCTCGGCCTCCCGGCCGCAGGGCGGCGTCGCGACCGTGGCGGCCAGCTTGCGCCTCGACGACGCCCTGCGGGGACTGCTCAGTGAACAAGGCGCCAAGCGGGTCGCCAAGGAGCACCTCTGGAACCTGGTGGGGGCGACGATGCGTCTGCGACTGACCGCTCACGCTCTGGCGGGCACTCACCCGGCGGCGTCTGGGTTCGATGACGCCAGAAACGCCTTGACGACCTGGTCTGATGGCCTGGTGGACTGGTACGGACAGGTGGCCGCCGATCTGGAAGGCCATGCGGTTGCGGATGGCCAACACCTCGAACGGGCTCTTCCGTCCGTGCCCGCCGAACTGGCCGCGCCGGTGGCCGGAACTCCCGTCTGCATCGTCTGGGTCGGCCAGCACCTGTTGGATCTGCGGGTCCATCTGGCGGACATCATCGACCCGGTCGTCGAGGTGTCGGCCATGCGGCAGCTGCCCTGGTGGCGTTGACCCGGCCAGGCGGCGGAGGGGACGGTGACCGGTCGGTACTTCGGCGTTAGTCGGTATAGCGGCGGGTTTCGTCACCTTGCATCTGGCGAAGCACCAGGTAGTCAGGACCTTTGAGCGCGGTCCGCTCCCAGGGTCCGAAACCCATGACCGTCCCTGAGGCGCCCAGGGCGGCGTCGATCTGGTGGATCCGCTCGAGACCCTCCATCACTCCCTCCGGAGTGTGCACAGTGGCGTACCGCAGCCCGAGCACCGCCAGGGTCGCCATGTCGTACATGCCGCCGGTGACGGGATCGACCCGTCGATCTCCCGTGCGCGCCTCGAGCCGGTCCAGCATCGAATGCAAGGTGTGGTTGTCCTCGTCGATCTGGTCCACGTAAACCCAACCGCTCATCTGGCGTCGTTCGTCGGTTGACTTGGAGTGGAAGTGCATACCTGCACTGGTGGTGAAGCGCGGTGGATCCCAGGCCGAGGCGGTCAGGGCCCGGGACAGTTCCAGAAGGACCTCTCCGTACCCCAGATACACGAGCGCATCAGGATGGGCGGCGGCCGCCCGATCGACCTCTCGGTCGAGGCTGACCGCAACAGGTGAGCACTTGAGATCCACACTCACGGCCAGCCCGATGCGTTCGCACTCCACTGCGAAGTACTCGAAGAACTCGGCACCGATCGGGGAATTGTCCCGGATCACCGCGACTTCGTGTAGCCCCTTCCGGGCCATGGCCCGGGCGATGAGCGGTCCATCGTCGTAGAGCGACCCGATCTGGTAATGGAAACCGTACTGTCCTCGCGAGCGGGTTGTGCCGGGGAAGTTGATAGTAGGAACACACCGCGACTCGAACAGCGGGACCACGGCCATGCAGTTGTCGGTAATACCTGGGCCGAGAATCAAGAGGACACCCTCGTCCGCCAGTTCGTTCCATGCCCGGCGAACTCCCTGCGCGGTACCTTGCGGCAAGCCCCGACCGGTGCGGACGACGAGATCGATCGGCCGGTCGATCTCGCCTCCGTCGACGGCCTCGTCGAATCGGAGACGAATGACCTCGCCGATACGTCCTTCGAACATGGCTGGATCAGGGAAAAGACCCTCATCCAGAAATCCCACTTTGAAAGGTTCTACTGCACTCACCGGCGCGGCCCTCCTGGGATGTCGCCCCCCGATCGTGAGTGTCTAGCACAGGCCGGGTTCGCGTCCCAGCGGGAACAGGGCGGTGAGATGCCCGACGAAGAGCGGCGAGTTGCGTCGGCTCCTAATGGCCGATAGCCCTGCCGCCGATGACCCTTCCGGGGACGCGGAGGCGCTCCTCCACCAGGCGGTAGGCGACTGGACCCTCGATCCCGCGGGTATCCGCGGTCGAGTTCCACGTCAAGCATTTCTGGGGAGCGATCACCGTACATGGGCACTTCGAGAAGATCGAAGGGGAGGGCACGGTCAACGAAGACGGGAGCGTGGCGGGTCAGCTGCGCATCGATGCCGGGTCGCTCACCACCAAGAACGGCCGGCGCGACAAGCACCTCCGTTCGGCGGACTTCTTCGATGTGGAGAAACACCCGGTAGTTACCGTCCGCATTGAGGGGCTCGTCCCCGAGGGCCCGGGCCGGTTCCGCGGCCAGTTGTCGCTTGAGGCTGCGGGTCGTCAGCAGGACCTGCAGCCGACCATCGAAGTCGTGGACGCCACAAGCGAGGCGGTGACCCTGCGGACCGATGCCCTCATCGACCGAACCGCTCATGACATGACCTGGGGCCCGCTCGGCATGACGTCACACCAAGCGCGAGTAGAGGTGACCGCCCGTTTCGTAAAGCGTTAAACGGACAGATGCTGGTCAAAGACGGCGGCAATCCGTCGCCGGGCGTCCCGGGCTGAGGGGTCGTGATAGCCGCCACCGATGAGCTTGTCCACCACCCCGAACCGGGCGTGGTAGTGCTCGCTGAGGTACGAAGCTTCCCGGCCTGACCGGCGAGTTACCGATCCGTGACCAAGATCGTACCGGGAGGGCTGAGGATAGCCCCGACCGATGTGGGTACATCGGACCAACTCGCTGGGGGTCGCGTCCGCCAGCGAGCGCTGCACTGTCCACGCTGCAGTTAGAGCCAATCGACGAGCCACCGGTGACCAATGCCGTTCACCGGCGGCACGTCCACGCTCACGACCTCGGGAGTGGGCGGGGCGAGAGGCTAGGAGGCGGACCCGGCGCGGCAGTCAACCCGACGGGTGTGGTCAGGAGGCACGGGGTCGTCGTGGCCGTCACGAAGCAGGGGCCGGCCACCTGGCTCTCGGCGATCGGCTGTTGTTCTGGCCGCGATGGGCTCGGCGCGGCCCAAGGTGCCCTTCTCGAGGAGGTCTATACGGATGCCCTGACGACCGGCTCGGTTGAGGAGGGCGTCGACGACGTCGTCAATAACCCCGGGTTCCGCCGGGTCGGTCGTCATCCGAATCCCGTGGCGGCCGGGAGTGACGCGGCCGGGACAGGCGAAGTCGTGCTCGACCCAGAGGCGATCGGTCGCCTTTGAGTTGACGGCTTCCCAGGCCGCGGTCAGCCCCCAGATGATCCGATTGTCGACCGCGGCGGAATGCAGCTCGGCGATGGCCCTGTTCTGCTGATTGCGGTGCCATGCGCCCAGCGCCTGTTGGGCGATGTCGCCTATGGCAGTCATGCGGATAAAAGGGCGACGGGCCTCAGCCATGATGGCGCTGGCGTGGCTGGCGCGCTGGCGGAACTCCGAGAGGCGGCGCCGGTTGCCGACGACGATCAGCGGGCGGTCACCACCCGCGCTGGCCTGGCGGTCGAGCAGTCCATCGATTCGACGCGCTTCACGGTCGCGACGACCGAATCCGACGCTCGGTCCAGCTGTCTGGAGGCGAGCCGTGTCGACTTCGGTAAGTTGCCGGCCCCGGCCTTCGAGGATTCGGGTCGGATGGCCGAGCACGAGAACCCGGTAGGGAGGATAGCGACGCAAGGCGTATTCGAGGTCCCGAGTGGCGAAGATGCCGTCCACCACGGCTCGATCTCGAGGTTCGACGGGCAGGGTGAGAACGGCCATCTGGTGGAGACTGACCAGGACGGCCAGGCCGCGATCCATGGCTGATCCTTCGGCGGCCGCGACCGCGGCGGAGACCCGTTGCGCCATGACCGGAGCCACGGCGGCGTGCGTTGGCTCGGCGGGCAATCGGCGCCGGGCCCGATCGGCCAGCTGTCGCAGCCGAGCGATGTCGAGGACGGTCATCGATGGTGCCGGCGTGGTGGCCAGCAGGAGGGAGACGGCTGGGCCACCTGACTGGTACCGGAGTGTTTCCAACCGACCCCAATCGAGCAGGCCCGAGGTGGCCAGCTCCAGGCGGAGGTCGGCATCCTCATCGGACCGGGAGCGGTGCTCGTCGCCGACGTGCCGTTCCACTTCCCCGCGGTCTTGAAACACCAATGGGCAGAGGGGACAGTGGTAGACGGACATCGGTCCTCCCGACACGGACGCTGGAACGTCGTCAGTACATCCAGAGACCAAGGGATGCGGGTCGAGGTGAAGTGGAGGCCCTGTGGAGATCTGTGTTCTGAGCGGGTGCCGGGCCGGCTGATGGCAGATACTGGTGAGCGCAGTGGTTCCGTGGAGGTGACAGCAGTGGCGCAGACGGTGATGGTCGTCGAGGACGAATACAAGTTGCGGGAGCTTGTTCGCGCCTATCTCGAACGCGAGGGCTTGGAGGTGTTCTCCACCGGTTCGGGGGCCGAAGCGCTCAGTCACGCCGCCAAAGAATCACCGGATCTGGTCATCCTGGATCTGGGTCTGCCCGACGTGCCGGGAGAGGAGGTCGCTCGTGAACTTCGTTCCGGTTCGGATGTTCCAATCCTGATGTTGACGGCCAGGAGCGACGAGCGGGACCGCATCGCCGGCCTGGAGCTCGGCGCTGACGACTATCTCACCAAGCCGTTCAGTCCTCGTGAACTGGTGTTGCGGGTGCAGGCCATCCTGCGCAGAGGTCGGGGGCCGGAAGCGGAAGGAGGCCCGGTGTCCTACGGTCACGGCCAGCTGGTGCTTGACGAGGAGCGCCGCCGGGTGGAGGTCTTCGGCCGGGTGGTGGACCTCACTCCGACGGAGTGGGGGCTCCTCGTCGCCTTGGCGCGAGTGCCCGGACGGGTGTATTCGCGCTATGAGCTGATCAACAGGGTACGAGGCTACGAGTTCGAGGGCTACGAGCGGACGGTCGACTCACACGTAAAAAACCTGCGCCGGAAGCTCGAGACCGATCGATCCGATCCTCCTATCATCGAGACGGTGCTGAGCGCCGGCTATCGCCTGGGTCTGAACCGGGACCGCTAGCCCGATGTCGTACCGCAGACTCGGACCCTTGGGCGTCCGATTCGCGGCCGCCTTCGTCGGGGTTGCGCTCTTCGCCATAGCGGTGTTCGCGACGGCGGTGTTGATCGCCGATCAAAGCAATGTCAGCCGGCTGGCTGCCACGGATCGGGAGCACACCGCCGCGGCCGTGTCGGCGTTGGCCCAGAACGCCTACCAATCTGGCCACGGGTGGAACGGGGCTGACCTGCGGCCGCTCGTGGCGTTCGCGGATGAGGCGGGAGTCTCGGTCGGTCTTCGGGATCAAGCCGGGGCATCGTTGCTGGCCACGGCATCGCAGGCGGAGCTCGGCGGCAGTTCGCCGGTTCTGGAAAGAGTCGTGTCGGTCGGCGGCCAGGCGGTCGGCAGGGTGCAGGTCGGCTTTCCCGGCGGCGTGACCCCCGGCGACCGGCACCTCCGGGCCGCCCTGGTCGGAGCCGTAGGCTGGAGCGCGGCGTTCGCCGTCCTCGGAGCGCTGATTGTCGGAGTGCTGGTGGCGCGGGGTGTGGTCCGACCGATCCGGCGGCTGTCGGTAGCAGTCAGATCGCTCCGGCTGGGCGACGAGCGCGCCTCGGGTCGGGCCTCAGGCCGGCCCGGGCGAGCTGGGCGACCTGGGCCGGGCGTTCGACACCATGGCGGCTTCGCTCGAACGCGAGGATCTTCTGCGTCGAGCGCTCGTCGCCGACGTGGCCCACGAGTTGCGTACACCGGTGGCGATCCTGCAGGCCGAGACCGAGGCCCTTGCGGACGGGATCGCCACGCCCTCCGCCCAGACCCTTAATTCGTTGCACGAAGAGGCGGTCCGGCTCGGCCGTATGGTCGAGGATCTGCAAACCCTGGCCTCGGCCAACGCCGCCGGGCTCGATCTGCATCGCCGTCCCCTGGACTTGGGACGGGTGGCCGCCGATGCGGCCGATTCGCTGGCCGCCCGCTTCCGAGCGGAAAATATCGAGCTACAACAGCAGTTGCCGCCCACCACGGTCCTCGGTGATCCCCAACGCTTGCACCAGGTTGCCGCCAATCTGCTGGCCAACGCCGCGAAGTTCACACCGGCCGGCGGCACCGTCACGGTGCGCTCCTTTGCCGATGGGAATGAAGCGGTCCTGGAGGTCTGCGACACCGGTCCCGGCATCCCTGAGGACGAACGCACCCTGGTGTGGGACCGCTTCTACCGGGGCCGGGCGGGACGGCTCGCCGCCGGCAGCGGCATCGGCCTGGCCGTGGTCAAGGAGCTCGTCGACGCCCATGGTGGGACGGTTACCGTCGATGGCGCCACGATCGGCGGGGCCCGCTTTGTCGTGCGGCTTCCCACGACCGACGAATCGACCTGAGCGCGGCGGCGAAGGCTGGCGACTGGCGACCGTCTTCTCCCGGACGCATGGAACCGACCGCCCGGCGTTCACCGCCGCCTCTCCTTGACGCAGAGGTTGGGGGATCGAACCGGGCGAGGATGATTCACACATCCTCTCCATACCGTCCCCACCCGGCCTCGGCGCCGATCGGGTCTACTGATCGTCGTCCGCTGCTCCGCCCGAGCGGCATCGATCGGAGGTGACCGTGTCCAGCCAGGTTTCGCACTCGCCAGCTGGGCGCGGCCACGGAGTGGGAGCGACCGTAGAACTGGACGTCGCGACCCTTGACCGGGTGATCGACGACCTCGTCGCACTTCGCCTGGTCCTCGTTGGTTGGGCCGAGGCCAATCAACAAGTGGTCAGGGAGCGGGCCGACGAGGCCGCCAGCGGTGTGGACCAGATCACCCGACGCTGGCAACATGCGGCCCGTGCTCACCCGGCCGCCGACCCGGGTGGTGCGGCCTCCCAGCCTCCTGATCTCCTGACCATCCAAACGCGTCAGACCCTGGCCAGAGCCGCCGAGATTGCTCACGGGGGCAGGACTGACGCTCCGTGCACCATCGAGTTGCTCGACGCCGCTCATAGCGCCCAACGCGCCCTGATCGCGCTCGGTCAGAGCGCAACTCGTCTGTAGACCTTCTCCATTGTCGCTGTCATTTCACTTCCAGCCTGTTCGACTCCGCCCCACGTTTCGCGTCCCGGCCGCGTCGCGCTGATAAAAGATGAGTGTTCCTCTGTGGGCCTGGGTCGCAACGGTCGGGTTGATCGGCGCGTGCATCGCTGCTGATTTTGTCTTCACCCGCGCCAATGACACTCCACGACTCGCGGCGGCGGTACGCCTGAGCGGACTGTGGATTGCCGCCGGGCTGGGCTTCGGCGTTGTGCTCGCACTCTGGCGAGGTCCCAGCTTGGCCGGCCAGTACTACGCCGGGTATCTGTTGGAGAAGGCGCTCAGCATCGACAACATCCTCGTATTCGTCGTGCTGTTTGCTGCCTTGGCGGTGCCTGCTCTGCTGCAACGTCGGGTTCTGTCGTTTGGTGTCGTTGGCGCCTTGCTCCTTCGGGCCGGTCTCATCGGAGTGGGGGGCGTGCTCTTCGACAAGATGAGCTGGATCCTCGCTATCTTCGGGCTCTTCGTGCTGGTGACGGGCGTGCGGATGTTCCGCCGAGAACCCGAAGTGGATCCGTCCCGCAACTCCATGCTGCGCTTCGTGGGCCGGCTGCTCCCCGTCAGCGATTCATACCACGGCGGTCGTATGTGGACGCGCGTCGACGGACGACGGATGGCCACCCCGCTGCTGGTCGCGGTCATGGCGGTCGAGACCACGGACCTCGTGTTCGCCACCGATTCGATCCCCGCCATCTTCGGAGTGACCGACGACGTCTTCGTGGTGTTCACTTCGAACGCCTTCGCTGTCCTGGGTCTCCGAGCCCTCTACTTCGTACTGGCCGGGTTCGTCACCCGATTCACCTACCTCAGGTCGGGGCTGGCTCTGCTCCTGGTGCTCATTGGCGTCAAGATGCTGGCCTCGCCCATCGCGGAGACTCCCATCTGGGTCACCGTGGCCGCCATCGTCGTCGTGCTGGCCGCTTCGGTCGCCGGCAGCGTCTGGACGACGCGCCGAGCATCCAGACTGCTCCAGCCGAGCGGCAAGTAGACGCCCCGGTGTTCGCTCTCCCGGCGCTTGACGCCAACTCCGTCGCTTCGTATCTCATCGCCTTACTGTTGCCGGCGCTCGACGGCATCTTTCCGATTCTGCCGAGTGAGGCCATCGTGGTGGCTCTCGGAGTCGCCACGGCAGGTAGCACGGACGCTCGGATCGTGCTGTTGGTCGCGCTGGCTGCCGCCGGTGCCTGGATCGGTGACAACGTGTCCTACCTGATAGGTCGTCACTTCGGGCCTGGCGTTCAGCGACGCTTCCTCTCCACTGGGAAAGCCGCCGAGCGCCGAGTCTGGGCGGAGCGGGGACTCCAGCGCTACGGTCTGGTGCTGATCGTCGTCTGCCGGTTCATACCCGGCGGTCGTATCGCGGTCACCTTCACGTGTGGTCTGATCGGGTACCAGCGGGGTCGCTTCATGCTGGCCACTGCGGTGGCGAGCAGCATCTGGGCAACCTACGCGTTCCTGGCCGGCCGAGTGGGCGGCCACGCCTTCTCGGACCGGCCGTGGGCCGGCCTCGTTCTGGCCTTGGTGGTGGTCCTCGGCGTGAGCGTGGTCATCGAGTTGGCGCGCCGGTCGTGGCGCTGGCAACGGTCCCGAACCCGCCGGCGCCAGCCCGCCTAGATGGCTGGCGCCGGTCCGGTTGGCGGTTGGCGGTTGGCGCGCCAGCCAGAGTCGTCGGCGCCCGCCCCTTGCGGTTGGCGGTTGGCGCCAGCCAGGGTCGTCGGCGCCCGCCCCCTTGGCTGCCTCCCGATCGGCTGGCGGTCTGTCGTACTCGGACCGATCCTGCGGACGAGATGCGGCCCAGTCTGGGTCGGTAACATCGGTGTTATGGCCAGCCGGGTGGCGGTCATGGACCTAGCGACAGGAGGTGGACCCGACAGAGGTGGACCCGACAGAGGTGGCTATGGTGATCGGGCCAGCCGAGAGCACAAGAAGCGGTCCGGACGGGATGGCTGCGGCCGGGCGGTACGCGGCGGCGGTGCGGCCCGCCCCGTTTCGGCGGGTTGTTGGACCGATCCAGGTGCCGGATCCCTCCTAAGCGGCCGGGATGGAGATCCGCCGCCTCGGTGAAGACGCCCATGACACCTACGAGGAGGCGGGCCGGCTGGTCGTGTCCGCGTACCGGGCGCTTCCCGGTGAGCACATGAGCGGCGGTTACGAAAAGGAACTCGCCGATGTGGCCCGACGCGCCAAGGAGGCGGAAGTGCTGATCGCAGCGGATGCAGGGATCCTGGTGGGATGTGTGACGTTCGTGCCCGACGCCGGCAACCCGTGGGCCGAGATGTTGGACGACGGCGAGGCCTCGATCCGGATGCTGGCGGTTGCCCCGGCCGCCCAGGGCCGAGGGGTTGGGGGGACCCTGCTCGCCGCCTGTATTAGGCGAGCCCGAGTTCTCGGGCGGGGCGGGATCTTTTTGCACTCGACACCCTGGATGGCCGCCGCCCACCGGCTCTACGGCCAGGCTGGCTTTGTCAGGGTCCCGCAACGAGACTGGCTTCCCGTGCCGGAGGTGCCGTTGCTGGCGTTCCGCCTCGACCTGAGTCGCCAGACCTCCGCCGGCTGACGCGGCTGGTGTGTCCACCGCCGGTATGGGCCCCGGCGGGCATCACGTTTCGTCCGGTCACCGGCCGCAGATACAGCATGGTGAGCAACCGCAGCAGCAGTCGCAGTCGCATTCGGGGCAACTCATTGCTCATCACCTCCTTCCGGGCGTCGGGTGGTGCACGTCCACCAGGTATCCCCGCTGACGTCCGCACAGTCGCGGTTGCGAGCACGCAGGGCGACCAGCTCGTTGCGCATCATTCGCAGCCGAGCCAGTTCGGCGTCGACCTCGGACAAGCGCCGTTCAACGACCGCAGTGGTGTGCCCGCACGGGCAACCGCCTCGATCCTTGATGTCAAGTAGGTCTTTGATGTCGGTCAGGCGGAGACCCATGTGCTGGGCGGTCTTGATGAACCGCAGCCGCTCGCCGGCGGCATCGTCGTAGATGCGGTAGCCCGCCCGGTTGCGAATGGGTGCCGGGACCAGGCCCAGCCGTTCGTAGTAGCGGAGCGTGTCCGCACTCACACCGACCTGGTCGGCGAGCCGGGAGATGGTTAGGACCATACCGTTGGTGAGTGTAAGCCCTGGAGCTGGGTCCAAGGTCAAGATCGTCCCGACCCGAGCAGTTCGGCACCGTCCGGGCGGCTTGGCCCCCTCGAATAACTCGGCCTGTCACTCGGACTGCATTCCGATCGATCACTCCTGAGGGCCACCTGAGGCGGGGATCCGAGGCGTCGACGCCTGCGCTAGACTCCTCTCCCGGTGGCATCGCCGCTGCTGTTCGTCTGGGTGGTCCTGTTTTCGCCATTCGCCATGGCGCTCGGGATTGTCGTCTGGGCCGCGGCCTCGTTCCTGGTCGACGCCTGGCACTGTCGCCACCCCGCCGCCGACCTGCTGGAGCGCGTCGAGGCCTACCCGGTCACCTCGATCGCAGACGAGGCCCAGTGGTGGCTTGATCGCCAAAGGTGACGCGAACGCCCAGGGTGGCGGACCGCTGGAAGAGGACGCGACGGACCATCTGGGTCCCGTGCCGAACGTCGCTGTCGATCGCAATCCGGAGTTCGCGCCCGAGCGAGAGCTCTCGGAACTCCCGGCCCGGGCCTTTGGAGATGGAGGGCCGTCCTTGCAGGGGGTCGGTGAACGCGCCCTGGTACGGGCACTTATCCGGCAATCGCAGCGGACCGCCTCTCCTCGCCAGGAACTCGTCGTGCCGAGCGGAGACGACGCTGCGGTTCTTGCCACTCCACCCGGCCGGGCCTTGGTCGTTACCCAGGACGCCCTGGTCGAAGGGATCGACTTTCAGACCAGCTGGATGACGCCTTATCGGCTTGGCCGGAGAGCGCTCACGGTCTCGCTGTCCGATCTGGCCGCGACCGGAGCCGAGCCGGCCTTTTGTCTTTTGACCATCTGCGCCCATCCGTCGAAGGCAGCACTGGATGTCCTCGCCATCGACGCCGGCTTCTGTGATGCTGCGATCGAAGCGGGTTGCACTGTGGTCGGGGGCGACGTCAGCGCCATAGATGGGCCCCTGGTCGTCGACGTGATGGCAGGGGGCTTCGTGGCGCGGAACCGGACTCTACGGCGTGATGCCGGACGCCCCGGGGACCTGCTGTTGGTGACAGGAACGCTCGGGCGCGCCGCCGGAGGCCTGGCGGTCTTGCAGGGCCAACTGTCCGCTGAGTCAGCGCACCCGTCGTGGGTTGATGCCCAAATCAGCCCCCGCGCTCGGGTGGCGGAAGGGATGGCGCTGGCTGGGCGCGATGTGCGTTGCGCCGGCGACCTCAGCGACGGGCTATGGGTCGACGCCGAACGGACCGCGTCAGCCAGCGAATGCGGAGCCGAACTGTGGTGGGAGTGGGTGCCGGTTGATCAGGAATTGCGGGCCCTGCCGGATCAGATGGCCCGCGCCTTGGCCCTGGCGAGCGGCGAGGATTTCGAGTTGCTCGCCGCCGCCTCGCCAGAGGTCACCGAGCGCTTGCTGAGGAACTGGCCGGCCAGCCTTTCACCCCTATCTGTCGTGGGGCGACTGGGACGGCAACCGGGTGTGCGGCTGCTCGATAGCCGCGATGGTGTACCCCTGGACCGGCCGGTCCCGAAGTCACTTCATTTTTGAGCGAAGGCTTGGCCAGTCCGACTGTTCGGCGGCTCACACCGACCCGGTTCACCGTCGGACCATGCTGTAGGGCTCCGCTCTCGTCGTAGTGAGTAACCTCGAGGCGCTGGTCGTTGCACGGACAGGACCCATAGCCGCCCAGGGCCCACGTGTCCTCCTGGTTGGTATACCCGTCCATCGAACTGCCCCCGCTACGGTCGGCCGCCCAAGAGCGCCTCACGGATCGTTCCTGTCCGTCCATAGCAACGCCACCGAGACATCACGCGGTTGGCTCCAATCCGGCGAGAATGGAAGGATAGACGTCTCGGACCGCGTTCTTTCCGAATATGCAGTCGATATGACCATATTCCGGAATAACAAAACGCTGGTACAGAGCCGCTCCGTTGGCGTGTTGTAGAAGGGCAACGGTTTCGGCCGTGCTCTCGGGCAGGTAGCAGGCGTTGTCGGCGCCATGGATGAAAGTCAGAGGAATGGCGAGGCGCTCCAGGTGGGGCATGTAGATGTCCTGGCCGTCCGCGGCAACGACCGTGCCCTTCCGCACCATCTCGCTCAAATGCTCGAACGCCTTTATGTTGGCAACTCCGAACATCTCGGCGAGGGCCTCGTCGTGGGTCGCCGTGTTGAGTTGAGCATGCTCGTAGAGCAGGGCAAATAGGAAAGAGATGCGGTGGCAGACGGCGCTGTCGCAGTGCTCCTCCGCCTGCATCGGGTACAGCGCCAGCGCTCGGTCGAACATCCGGTCCGCCCAGTGCTCGTGCCCGCTGGCATAGGCCGTAAGGGATTTGACACCGAGCGCGTCCAGGACCCGCGGCAGGTGGATGCCAGACTTGAAGCGGGTGGCCGCGGGAGTGACCAGGTTGGTCGCGATCTGAGAACATACCGCCGCCCTGACGCCCTGGAGTCCAGCCAGCATGGCCATGACAAAGGTGGTAGAACCAAAGCAGTGGGCAATCACCTGTACGCTTTCGGCTCCCGTCAGTCGACGGACCTCAGCCACCGCGGCGGGATAGTCGTACTTGGCGATGTCGTCCCCCGTGAACATCGAACGCGCTGCGGGGAGACGGATGCTGGCCCGGAAGTCGAGCAGCCAGATGTCATAACCCTGAGCGAAAAGGTACTCGACCAGGTTCGTGTCAATCGTATCGATAGTGAAGATGAGACTCGAGACTCCGAGCCCGTGGCTGAGCAGGACCGGACCCTTCGTTCCCCCCCGGTAGCGGGTGAGGAGTAGTTCGACGCCGTCCGCAGTCGTGAAAGGGTGAACGGTCGGCGGGTCGACCCGCAAGGTGCGTTTCTTGCGGGGAGGACCATCGGTATCCACCAGCCGCGGCCCGGCGGCCAGTCCACCGTAGATGTGGTACAGCTCCCCACCGAATGCCATCCCAAAGCGGGCCTCGGCCTTGAGACGCTCGTCGGTGCTGGTCGCATTGGTGACACGGATGGTCCGCAACTGTTGGGCGAAGTCGGTAGGTGAGATCGTCAGCACGCCCCGGGCCTTCACCGGGTCGGTGTCATGTTCGCCGTCATAGATGGTGACGTAGAGGGTCGTGGTATCCGGCCACAGCCGCTGCAACCCGCCGGGACGCATGTTCTTGACTCCCGTGAACAGGTATTGCTGGCCTGTCGCGGCCGTGAGCATGATGTGGTACTTCATGTGCACGAGACCCACGACATCAGGATCGTCCACGAACAAATTGAACTGGCCGCCCGTCGCGGCCATGGGAGAGCTTGATAAGGTCGGCGCCACGACCGTCCCGACCATGCGGGCCGGATGCTGGGGGTCGCTGAGCATGGCATCGAGATCGTCACTCGCGATGGTGAGCACAAAGGCGAGCGGTGAGTTCCCGTCCCTGCCCTGACTGGCGGCTTGATCGAAGTCGTCAGGGACGGGCCCGCTGGTCGAGATCCAGCCAGACATGCGTTCGGTGAACTCGACGCCTACCGTCCTCGTTGGCTGCGGGCCGGGATCCGGCGTAGGAGAGTCGAAGTCGATCGTCCAACCACGGTCCGCCGCCATGGCCTCGACGCAACGCTCGCTCAGAGCGGAAATGGTGAGGAGCGGATTGACACCGAGAGGCCGAGGTACCACCGAGCCGTCGGCAACGTAGAGGTTGTCATACACCGACACCCCGGTGCTACTCGCGAACACCTGGCCCTTGTGATTGACCACGCCGTGCTCCGCATCTTCCGCCATGACGCACCCTCCGAGCGGATGCACGCTGATCAGAGCACGATGGAAGAGCCTGGTCCACAAGGGATCCCTGATGAATGTACCTCCGAGTGCCGCGCTCGCCTTCAACAGCGCCTCATTCACGGTCTTGAAAATCGGCTGATTTCCGACATCGGGCCACCGCACGGTGACACGGTCGTCTTCCAGAGTCAACCGGCCCATGCCGTCGTCGTTGGCCATCACCAGGAATGTCTGGTTATTGCGCACGGCCCCGTGGCGGGCACCGAGCACAACACTGTCGACCTCCCGAGCGGCGCGCTCGAGCTCGGTTCCCCCTTCGGTCGCGACTCCCAGGTCCGCGTTGGCGGCCGCGAACAAGCCCGGCAGAAAACGCTGCAGCGCTCCCGGTACGACCGCATCTTCGATGACGTAACCCTCATCCAAGGATGGTGTATCGCGACCGTCGATTATCCCATCGATGCACGGTCCAACCGGCACCACTCCGCTACGCTCGTGACCCCACCCAACGCCGTCGACCTCGACGTCGCCGTTATAGCTGAAGCCCAACACGTCCCCGTTGCCGGTGAAGTGAGTGCCGAGCTGACTCGACAGGGCCACCTTCCCCTCGCTGGCGGAGCGCAGGAGAACCTCCGTCGATCCTAGACTGCCTGCCGACAAGACGACGAGGTCGGCGGTGATGGACACCAACGGCGCATCGAAATGTTCCCGGCCGGTATCGAGCAGCTGGCAGTAGATGGTCCAGGTCTGGCCGGTGCGCTCGAGATACCTGACGGCAACCTGGGTGAAGATCTTGGCGCCGTGCGCATGGGCGTCGGGCAGATAGTTCATGAGGAGGCTGTTCTTGGCTCCGAAGTTGCAGCCGGACACGCAGTCACCGCAAAGCTGGCAAGCGGGCTGGCCGATGCCGGCCGCGTTGGGGCCGTCCTCGAACGTGACGTTGATCGGAGGTCGATAGAACTTCGAACCGGGCAGGGCGCCGGAGGACGTATCGAGCGCCTGGAGCTTCTTTACGGTGTCGTAGCGGTCGGGGAGCGGATTGGCGCCGAGCATGGCGGTAGCGCGGGCATAGCCTCTTGCCAGCGCGGTTTCCAGGTCGGCCTTGACCTCGCCAGGCCACCGCGGGTCCTGGAACACCCGTGGGTCGGGCGGCAGCGATACGTTGGCGTTGATCAAGGAGGTGCCTCCAAGGCCGCAGCCCAGCAGGACGCTGACGTCGCCGGAAAGTCGGAGGTCGTAGAGCGAGGTGCGCCGGCCGACGAGGTCGTCCTCAAAATGCAGCTGCGTCTCTTCGAGTGCTTCGGGACCTGTGTCGGGGAACTCTCCTGGATGAAATTCCCGACCTCGTTCGAGGACGCAGACCGACTGGCCGGCGCGGCGAAAGCCGCGACGCGGTGATGGCCCCCCCATACCCCGTCCCGATCACCACGATAGGGAAATGCCCTTGGAGGTCCTCTACCGACGCGGACATACGAGGCAGGGGACGCCCCGGTGCCTTATCGTTGGTGTTGCCCGGCGTAGCCACCATGATGACCTCCTCGTAGTGATCGCGGCGTCCTGCGCAAGGATTGCAGGTCCTATGCCGAGATGCTAGGGTCCGCCTCGGTCGATCGGCGGGTTGTGGCGGTAGGGTGTGGCAACGGCGGCGGTGGGTCCGCGCCCCGGGGGAATGTGGTGGGCAGCGAAGCCGGGGGCTTTGCCCAGCGGGAGGCCGTGGTCGAGTTCGCCTGGCAGCCAGTGTCTGGCGTAGACCCGTCGGCGCGGCTCGACTGCGATCTATAGTAGTGCGACCCGCGGTCGAGTTCTCTGCAGCGGCAGCATCATGAGAGCGAAACGGCGGGCAGTGAGGTACGGACGGTAGCAAGGAGGCGACATGATCTTCGAGCCGCTTACGATCGGCAACGTTACCTTTAAGAATCGCTTAGTCCGATCCTCGATTGGCGGAAGATCGGCGTACTACGACGGCACCGTCAACAACGCCTGGAAGAATTTCGAGTTTCGGTTCGCGCGGAACGGAATTGGCGGCATTATCTCCGCCACCCTCAACGTCAACCGGTACCGATGGTCGCCATTGGAGTACCCGCAGATAAGCGACGACAAGTTCATCAGGCATCTGGCCGAAGGTATTCGGGCGGTTCAGTCAGAAGACTGCCGCTATATCATCCAGATCGGCGATGCCGGCTACCACACCCAGACCAGTTTGTTCAGCCAGCATCAGGACCAGCTGTCATCGTCGAGCGGGTTCGATCTCCTCTACGGCTACCGTACGACTCGCTCAGAGATGACGATCGAGGATATCGAACAGTCGGTAGCAGAGTTCGGGCGCGCCGCCCGCCGCGTGCGCGAGACCGGTGCGGACGGTGTCGAGGTCACCGCCACCAAGGGCTATCTGATCCATCAATTCCTGAATCCCGCGATCAACCGGCGAACCGATCGCTATGGAGGATCGGTCACCAAGAGATTCCAGTTCCTCCGGGAGATCATCACGGAGGTCCGTCGCCAGGTAGGTCCTGATTTCCTGATCGGGGTTCGTATCTCTGCTCACGACTACAACTATCTGCCGGTAAACCTTCGGCTGCCACCATCGTGGCGTCTCAAGGACTACTTGTTCGGCAACGACATCCACACCTATCTCACCTACGGGAAGTGGCTGAAGGAGTTGGGCGTCGGTTACCTCCTCATCACAAATGGTTTCGGGTTCATAAATCCTCATGACCAGCCAGGTGACTTTCCGCTGGACGAAATCCGCATGTTCGTCAACTCGACTCGCCATCTGTCGACCAAGGCGTCTCTCCGCGCCTTCCTCCTCAATGGCATCCCGAAGCCGCTCCTACAGAGGATCACCAGTATCGGATGGCACTACAAGGAGGCGATAAACCTGCCCGACGCCCGGCGGTTCCGGGAAGAGGTCGGCCTCCCGATCATTGCCAACGGCGGCTTCCAACATCGGTCGGTCGTACAGGATGCGCTGGAGTCCGGAGGATGCGATCTGGTCTCGATGGCCCGCCCGCTTCTGGCCAACCCCGACCTTCCAGAGCTCTTCCGGGCCGGCAAGGAGGCGCCCGATCGTCCGTGCACCTTCTGTAACCGCTGTCCGGTCCGTACGACCCTCTTCCCGCTTGGCTGCTATGACCCCAGCCGCTTCGATACTCAGGATGACATGGAGGCTCAGATCCTCTTTTGGTCAGCACGTCCCGATTTCGACGGCGTCCTGCCGTGGGATCCCGAGGAGCTGCCGTCAACCGCCGGGACTGGCCACGACCAGATCGGGTTGTCGGCGCCGGCGGCGATCGAATCCGAGCCGCGCCACTCGGCGTGACCGACCGCTATGACGTCGTCGTCATAGGGTCCGGGTTCGGCGGCTCGGTTGTCGCGGCGCGTCTGGCCGAAGCGGGTAATTCCGTCTGCTTGCTGGAGCGGGGACGGCGTTGGGAGGCGGGGGAATACCCTCGCTCGTTCGGTGCGGTTGCCAACGCGGTGTGGGACGAGGAACACAGCTACGGGTTCCTCGACTACCGCGTGTTCCGCCGTATCGACGTGGTGCTCGGAAGTGGCGTTGGGGGAGGCTCGCTCCACTACTTCAACGTCCAGTTGCGAGCTCCCGCGGCCGTCTTCACCCGCTACCCGTGGCCGGAACCGTTGGGCCGAGAGCTGCTCGATCGGTACTACGACCGCGCCGAGTCAGTGATCGAGTCCGCACCCCTCCAGGCGCCTGCAGGCCAGGTGATCCCGGCGCGGACAGAGGCGTTCCTGCGGGGCGCCCGAGCGGCCGGATATGCGCCTCAACTGGTGCCCATCGCGGTCCACACCGGACCCGTGCGCTCCCACCCGCTGAGCGGCCTCATCCAAGAACCGTGCGACTACACGGCCGATTGCCTGCTTGGCTGCCGGCCTCGGGCCAAGAACAGCCTCGACCTCACCTACCTGCCGCTTGGCGAGCGCCACGGGCTCGAAGTCCGTGCCCTCCACCACGCCGACCGGATCGAGCCTGCTCCCGGCGGCTATTCGGTAACCGCGAAGGCGTTCGATCCCGGGTCTCCCGGTCAGTGGGTGCCAGCGCAAGTCCGCGGGTCCAGAGTGGTGGTCGCGGCGGGCACCCTCGGGACCGCTGAGCTGCTGCTCCGATGCCGCGATTACCATCGCAGCTTGCCGAACCTGCCCAGGGCGCTCGGTCGGCGGTTTTCGCCCAACGGCGACATGCTCTTCGCAGGAACAGAGAACGCGCGGCAGATCATCGATCCCAGCGAGGGACCGAGTATCACGGTGGGCGCGTTCGTCCAGGATGAGTCCTCCCGACACGTTATCCAGCTTCAGGATCTCGGCTACCCGCCGGCCCTCACCTCGATCTTCGACGGTGTCCTGCCCACCGCCAGCCGGATACGCAATCTGTCGAGCGCCGCCGTCAGCTACCTGCGGGCCACCTACAACCGTGGGCTGTTCTCGGGCCGGGAAATCTTTGGCGGCTCGATGGTGCCGCGCTTCCTGCCCTATCTCGGGATGGGCACCGACGCCGCGAACGGGACCTTCCGGGTCGATGGCCGCGGTCGCCTCGACCTCGACTGGGATCCTCGTGCGAGCGGCGAGATGTACGGCGAAATGGAAACCGCCATGAGGCGAATGAGCGCGGCCCTCGGAGGCAAGTACGTGCCCAGCCTGCCCTGGCGCCGGCCGCTGCGCCGGCTGCTCACGGCCCATCCGCTCGGCGGGTGCGCCATGAGCAGGTCGCCCGATACCGGAGTCGTCAACCACCAGGGAGAGGTGTGGGGACACCCCGGACTCTACGTGGTGGATGGGTCCATCCTGCCCGGGCCCCTGGCCGTCAACCCATCACTCACCATCGCCGCGCTGGCCGAGCGAGTATCGCAGTGGCTTATCCATGGCGCCGAAGCGCCTGGCCCCGGCTGAGGTCGACGCCCACGGGACCGAATCAGGCGGAGAACGATGCGGCCACTGCCTCCGCGGTGCGCTCGGCGATGGCGGCGATGGTCATCACCGGGTGGAAGCCGATAGAGGCCGGGATCACCGAACCGTCAGCGATGAAGAGACGCGGGTAGCCGTACACTTCGCCGCCCGGCGATACGACGGCGGTGGCGGGGTCGTCACCCATGCCGCACCCTCCCAGGGGGTGCACGGTGATGATGCGCCGGAAAATGCTCCACGTGAACAGGGCGGCGAATGTTCCGCCGTAGGAGGCCGCGACCGCGTTCATGGCTTCCTCCATGCGCCCGATCAGGGCCTGGTTCTCCTCAGCGTACGACCAGGTCACGTCCAGGCCGTTCGGGCCCAGCAGCATTCGGCCGTTGGC
The DNA here is from genome assembly GCA_963769725.1 of uncultured Acidimicrobiaceae bacterium. GTDB lineage: Bacteria > Actinomycetota > Acidimicrobiia > Acidimicrobiales > Palsa-688 > PALSA-693. Next base: position 144,678 of record CAVYMU010000001.1, read on the forward strand.
ATTGTCGCGACCGATACAGAACAGGTTGGTTGTCCGGCGGGGGTCGCCTCGACGGCCAACAGGACGCGGCGCCGGCCGGGCCAGCAGCCCGCTGGAGAAGCCGATCTCCAGCAGGCGAGGGAGGTGCGGCCAAAGTCGCCCGGCCAGCGGACGCAGCCATCGCCCCGAGGGTTGTCCGAGAGAGGCCAGGACCTGCATCACGGGAGCACTGAAGGTGGGCGCAGCCATGGTGAACTGCGGCGCGAGGTCGAAGAATCGCATCACTGAGGTCACATCGGGTCCGTAGGACGGGTCGAGGTCGCCGGCGGCAGCATGCACCGAGCCCAGGAAGTCGCCATTGGCCGAGAATCCTCGCCCGAGGCCAGCGCTGAGCCCGGGCAGGGTCGCGGTCTCGTCGCGGGACCGCAGCAGGATCTCGGTGGTGCCGAGCGTCCCGGCCGCCAGCACCAGGCGCCGGCCGATCACGGTATTTCGCCGGCCGGACTCGATGTTCCGGTAGAAGACCTCGTATCCGGCGGGGTGCGGGCGCACGTGTGACACCAGGGCGCCAGTCCTCACCTCCACACCGAGGCGCTCGGCTTCAAGCAAGTAGGTGCGGTCCATCGATCGCTTGGCGCCCAGGGGACAACCGAACTCGCACTCGGCGATCATTCCGCACACGCCGGGCGGCCTCGGCCCGGTCGGATCGATATCACCATCTCCGACGGCAGGCTGCTGCGGCCAAGTCACCGCCTCGTCGGGGTCAAATACCTCGTGCCCGAGTTGAAGACCAGCCCGACGGAAAGCGTCCCGCTTTGGCACGCGGAGGTAGGCGGGTAGGGGCGCCAAACCTATCTGGGCCTCGACCCGGTCGTAGTACGGGTCCAGTGTGGCCCGGTCGGTGCCGGCCGGCCACCGGGCGTCCTCGAACACGACCGGGTCGGGGCGGACGTGGATGTTGGCGTAGATGAGGGAGCCTCCGCCCACACCGCTGGCGACCACGGCGGCCAGGCCGGAGAAGAAACGGATATCATAGAGCCCGGTCGCGGCTGGCCGGCGGTGGTACAGCCAGAACAGGGCGTCGACGTTGCGCACGTCGCGAGGAAAGTCCTCCGGCCGGTAACGCCGGCCCCGCTCGAGGACCACCACAGACCGGCCTGCCTCCGCGGACCGGAGGGCACAGATCGAACCACCGAAGCCGGAGCCCACGACGGCGACGTCGAAGACGGGCTCAGCCGTCATTACTGGCCGCCTTCCGTCGGGATCCTGGCCCAGAACTCGTCGACCTCATAGAGATTCCAGACGAACTCCCATATCTCCACTATGTGATCGTCGCGAAACCGCATTGACAGGCAGGTTGGATTGTCGAGCTGTCTGCCACCTCGGTGGGCCCGGCCCCGGAACAGGGCGATAGCCCGGCGATCGTTGGCAACTACATCAATGACATCGAGCTCGAACGTCCCTCCCGACAGGTCCACCACCTGGGCCAGAAAGGCGACCACCTGGTCGAGGCCCTGATGCGTCCCGGCCAGCTGGCCCGACTGGCCCGGAAAGTGCCACACCAGATCCGGTGCCGCCACCCCAGCGAGGTCCGAGAGGTCACCCGAGCGGAACCCCTCGAGCGCCCGGCGCACCAGCGTGGCGTGAGGATGCTCGCTCATCTCCGACCGACAGGTGGCGCCGCTTTTGGGGTCATGTCATGTCACCCGCGGCGGCTCTACGCCGGCCCGACGGAGCTGGCGCTGCTGACTTCGGCTGGGGCTGATGGCCGGCAGGTAGGTGACCGCCCATCCGATGGCGTCCGCCTCCTCGAGATTGAACAGGGTGCGGCCGGCCTGCGTCGTCAGTTGCCTGGCGATGGACCGCACGCTGGTCCCGGTGATGCCGAGACTGGCGAGCAGCGAGAGGGCGACGCCCCACAGCTTGGCGGCACCTTGGGTGTTGCGCAGGGCTACAACGATCGTCCCTGCCGTGGCCAGCACGATGATCAGGACAGCCCACCAGAAATGTACGATGATCCGCCGGGCGATGACCCCGCCGCGTTGCAGAGCCGCTTCACCGGCGGCCACGTAGGCCTCCGGAGTGAGTAGCGAGGACGCGTTCCTTTCTCCGGCCAGCAGGGACCGCCAGTGTTCGCCCTGGGCCCGAATGGCGTCGATTACCTTCTGACTCTCAGGTGACCCGTTCCCCGAATTGTCAACCTGATCGGGGTGCACCTGAAGCCAAGCGGCCCAGTGATCGAGTCCCTGAGAGACGGCCGTGGCGCTCAGACTGGGCAGACACGCAGACAAGGTGGCGAGCCAGGCCTGAATTCTGGAGAGGCGAGACTTGGACATTCCCGCTTCTAGCGAGGGTAGGTCCTTCGGCGAGCAGGTGTCACATAGCGATTGCCCCAAGCTGTATGCCGATCCGTATTGGCGGTCACCAACGGTTAGACGGGTGAGCAGCTCGACGTGGAACCCTCCGACGGCCGCGCCAAACGCGGCCGTGTCGTTGCCCTGGCGTTCGTTCCACCTGGCGCGCAGCGCCGACGTGTCCAAGGCCTTGGCAGCAGGACCCGCCTGGGGCGAGGTGGAAAGGGGTGCGACGACCCGGGCCAAGGGGCCCGCCAACAGCTTTTCGAGGCGCTCGAGGTACAGCTCGACGCGGTCGGCCGGAACCAGTTCGGCAATGGTCTTAAGACCCTCCGAGGGGCTCTCGGTTGCACTGAGAGGTTGGTGGAGCCGGGCGACCAGCCAGCCGGCCGAGAAGGCCGCCGTCGGCACCGGGTCAGGGGTCGGGGCCGCGGGCGGTGGAACCGGGACCGGGGTCGATGGGACCGCGGTCGGTGGAACCGGGACCGGGGTCGATGGGGCCGCGGGCGGTGGAACCGACTCCGGCATCGATGGGGTCGCAGATCCCGGACCGTTACCCGGACCATCAATTGGGTTCATTGGGCTCGCTCGCTTCCAGGGTTGGTGTCCGATTCGGCCCCGCCGTTATGGGACGGGACGGTGCGGCCGATCAAGCCGAGCCGTTGAGCGACCTTGATCCGGGCCGGCATGGCCGGACTTGCTGAGGGCCAGGGTTTGGCCGGCCCGGGGAGTTCCGGTGGTTCCAAGAAGGCGGGAGGACTATCAAAGTCGAGCATATCCAGCGGGGCGGTAGCGGCCGCATCCCGGCGGGTGAGCGGGGGCAGATTCCACTTCTCTTCGATGAGCTTGAGCGCCGAGGTGTGGTCGTAGACAGTGGAGGACACGTAGCCGGGCCGGCTGTATGGCGACACGATGACGGCCGGGACACGGAACCCGTACCGGTCATACCGGCCGCTACCGTCGCCGGTGGTGTCGATCTGCTGCAATGATTTCCAGTAGTGCAGCTGCTGAAGCAACCAGCGGATTGGACCTCCGCTGCTGAGCAGGCTGTGAGGAAGAACGTCATCCGGTTCGACGGCCTCCGGCGGAGCGACATGGTCATAGTAGCCCCCGTGCTCGTCGTAGAACCAGATCAGGAGCGTGTGCTCCCAAGCTTTGCCCCGCATCACGGCCTCGATGATCGACGCCGCGAAGCCCTCGCCCAACTGAATGTCTTGGGGGTTCTCCTCGGAACACATCTGGAAGTCCGGGTCGACAACCGAAACCGCGGGAAGGGTGCCCGCGGCGGCATCGGAATAGAACTTCTCGATAGGCCGCAAATGCCGCAGGCAACGCCATATCCCGAGTGGATATAAGTCTGCAGTGAACTGAATGTTACCCTGCGTGGCTGTGAGAATGTTCGGAAACAGGTTGCCCAGTGCCAAACCCAGGGTGCGCCATCCTCGCAACCCAATACGCTTCAACAGCATCCGCGAAGTCGATACATGGTGATAGTTGGCCCAAGAGATCTGATGACGGTCTAGTAGGTCGAAAATGGTCCCGGTCTTCGGATAGTCCACCATGCCGGTCGGGACGTCGTCGATGAGCCCGTTGGCCGTAGCGGCCAGCAGGAAGCGACGGTTTGGAAAGGTCGGCCCGAGACATGAGCAGAACCAAGAATCGGCAACAGGAAAGGTTTTGGCCAATCCGGCATAGAAGGGGAGGTCGGACGCGGTCCAGTAGCCCATGGGAACCGTAGGGTCGCCACCTGGGACGGTCTGCTCCACGCTGGCCACGAACCCGCTGTTGCTGCCGCCGGCGTACTGCAGGTGGCTGGCGTGCCAGCTCTGCGTCGGTACGCCATGTCCCTGGGCCGTCCCGGCCAAATGGTGGGCATTGACGCGAGCGCCGTCCGCTCGAGGGTTGCTCACCGACGGATTCTCCTCGCCACTTGCCAGGTTGCCCAGGTAGTTGTCGAAGGAGTGGTTCTCCATCATCAACAGCACGATGTGCTGGATTTGGGGAAGGAGATCAGTGCCAGCCTGAGCGGATGGAATCTGGCGCCGGGCCGCGTCCGCGGTCGGGTCCCGTTTCCGCAGGTGCCAGTTGCCCACGGCCCGATCCACGTACCCAACCATCGGAGCATTCTTTCACTGAATCGTCCTGGGAGCGGTGAATGTTCGCCGATTGGATAAGGGGAGGGCGCAATTCGCCTGGGTGCGGCCGTCGATCGACCGCGCTAGATTCTTGCGGTAGTGGAAACTGGGGCCCGTGACCGATGTGGCCATCGCCGGGGCCAGAGCCGAGATGGCGTCGGCCCGGTTCTGGATCGAACTCGGCCTGGAGCGCCGTCGTGGGCGTCCTGATGGGCGGGAGCAGGTCCTTGGGCGTCCTCTTGGTCGCGGCGCGGGCGCTCGACTGACGGGACGCGACCGGTCGTCGCCATGAGCGACTCGGATCCGGCTCACCCGGACCACGACACTCCATTGGCCCCGTTGCCGGCAGCGGCGCCCCCGCTCACTACCGGCACCGGTGATGTTCAGGCCCCGCCCGGCTCCGATGCGGCCCAAGGGCTCGAGTCTGGAGCGGGTCGGTTGGACCGGGCGCGACGCCACCTCGAGTCGGGGCGTCGACGCATGGACACCGCCTACCAGCGCCTCCAGGACAGCCGATCACGGATCAGCAGCGTTGACGTGGCTTTCACCGTGCAAGAAGGGGACAGAGACGCGGGCGGCAGCTTGCTCGGGGGCGCCATCGCGTTCCGGATGTTTCTCTGGGTTCTGCCCGCGGCCCTCCTGTTCGTGGCTGGTCTTGGTTTCGGCTCGGCCGACGACATCACCAGCCCGAGCGACGCCGTGCGGTCGATGGGGATGACGTCGATCGCGGCGCAGTCGATCAATCAGGCTGCCCACGAGTCGCAGTCCGCTCGGTGGCTGGCCCTGATCCTCGGCGCGGTCTTCCTGTATACGACCTCTGTCGCCTTGGTGAAAGCCCTCTTCGTCACGCACGCCCTGGTATGGCGGATCCCGGTGCCGAGGATCAAGCATAAGCCTCGCGTGGCCGGCGAACTGCTCGCGGCCATTCTGGTCATGGCCGCCGGGACTTCGGTTGCTTCGATAATCCGAAACCGGGCACCCGGCTTCGGCCTGGTGGCGATGCTGGCCGTAGCGGTCATCTATGGCGGAGTGTGGTGGGCGTGGTCGCTGCGCCTTCCGCATGCCGAAGGGTCTGCCCTCGATCTGGTCCCGGGGGCGATCGTGTTCGGACTCGGCGTGCAAGCCTTGCACCTGGTAGCGGTTTACTACCTGGGCGCCAAATTGACCCACGCATCGGCGTTGTACGGCAGCCTCGGCATCGCTGCCGCCCTCCTCTTCGGCCTCTACCTCCTCGGTCGTTTGATTGTCGCAGCTGCCGTTCTGAATGTGGCGATCTGGACACACAACCACGCCGCTGGTCCTAGCTTCGAGGGACCGAAGCGGCCCACCGCTACACCCTTTCAGCCGGACGGTCCCGATGGATGAGCGAACGATGCCGGCCAGCGCGGTAACCTGATCCTCGCTTCGTTGTGGTTGAGCGGCGGACCCGGGTGGAAGGAGCGCTACGGTCAACGTCCTCATCGCCGTCGATGACCCTCGAACTGACGACGTCAGGACCCTCCTGGAGCGACACCTGGCGTTTTCGCACGCCGTAACTCCCGCCGGCCACGTTCACGCCCTGAGCGTCGACGGTCTTCTGGACCCATCCGTGACGCTGTACAGCGCCCGTGTTGACGGTGTCCTCGCGGGGGTCGGGGCGATCAAACAACTGGACCCCTCGCATGCGGAACTGAAGTCGATGCATACCAGCGACGCCTTTCGTCGCCGCGGCGTCGGTCGGGCCATGGTCGATCACCTGCTGCATGTGGCCGCCGAACGGGGTTACACGCGGGTCAGTCTGGAGACCGGGACGATGGAGGCCTTCGCGCCAGCGCGCCAAATGTACGCAACCGCCGGGTTCGAACCATGTGAGCCGTTCGGGGACTACACCGGCAACCCGCACAGCACCTGCATGACCATCTCGCTGTCAGCCCACGGTCAGACAGGTGAGTGATCCGTCCCGGCAGAGCAAGGCGCCGCGAATTCGGTGATTTGACCCGCCCTCGTCCGGGTAGGGGAACACTCACAACCGGGAGGATGATATGGACACCGAAAGCTTCGTTGCCGCCCTGAACGATGACCTTGAGACCGAGTACCAGTCGATCGTGCAGTACATCAACCACGTCGCGACCATTTCCGGAGCGGAGTTCCTCGGTGTCATCGACGAGTTGAAGATCCATCTGCAGCAGGAGCTGTCACACGCCCAGATCCTCGCTGGCCAGATTTCTTTCTTGGGCGGAATACCCACGACGTCCGTCGCGCCCGTTGAGGTCTCGGGCGACAGTCGGGCCGCGCTCCTTGCCGACCTCAAGCTGGAGACGGGCCAGCTGGAGCGCTATCGGGAGAGGTTCGCCCAAGCCAACGAGCTCGGCCTGGCCGACGTGGCCGAGGCCTTGCGTCCGCTACTCGAGCAGACCCAGGAGCACGTGCGGGATCTACAGACCGCGCTCGGCGACTAGATTCCTCGGTCGAAGCGGCTGGTTCGGCCGAAGCCGCTTCGGTTGAACCGGGTAGGTCGGCCTTGTCATGGCCGGCGATCGGCCCTCCATGCGACGGTCGGGAGATTCAGAAGTACGCAGTAGCATTCCCTTCAGTCCACGAGCCCGGGGAGTCCTACCATGCCCATCGATCCATCCACGACCGCGGTGGTCCTGATCGAGTACCAAAATGACTTCACCTCGGAGGGCGGCGTCTTGCACGGTGCGGTCGAGGAAGTCATGGCGAAGACCGACATGCTGGCCAACACCAGACGGGTCGTGGACGCGGCCCGTGCGGCCGGCGCCACCGTCATGCATGCACCGATCAGCTTTGCCGAGGGCTACGGCGAGATCAGCAAGCACCCCTATGGGATCCTCAAGGGAGTGGTCGACGGCAAGGCCTTCGTGAAAGACAGCTGGGGCGCGGCTATCGTCGCCGAACTCGCTCCACAGGAGGGCGACATCGTCATCGAGGGCAAACGCGGGCTTGACACCTTTGCCAGCACCAACCTGGACTTCATCCTTCGCAACAAAGGGATCACGACTATTGCCCTCGGTGGTTTCCTCACCAACTGTTGCGTGGAATCCACCATGCGCACGGGGTACGAGCACGGCTACAAGGTGATCACCCTCAACGACTGTCTGGCCGCGACTTCGATCGAGCAGCACGACAACGCCATCAGCTACGACTACCCCATGTTTTCCGAGCCCATGACCGCGAGCGACTTTATCGACCAATTGACCTGAGCCCCAGGCCGGCCGGGACGACGCCCTGGAGACGGCTGGTTTGGCGGGCTCGCCTTCAGCGTCGACCGTCTGCCACGAAACGCAGGGCCGCCCGCGCCGTCTCGTACCGCCACGATGCCACCGTTTTGTCGAAGCCTTCCGCCACCTCGCACTGGCGGGCCAGGGCCGACGCGATCGGCTCCAGCACTCGCTGTTGCGCATCGAGCAGGGGCGCGGGGTCGATTCCGGCCCGCTCCAGCAGGGCCAGCTTCACCAGCAACTCCGTACGGATGTCCCGGACGTGACCTGCGGGCGCCCACATCCATTCGTGGGCCCGACGACGGCCCGGTGCGGTCAACGTCACCACGGTACGAGGCGGGCCATGATCGCCGGCCTCGACCCTTACCGGACGGGCCAGGCCGGCCTCGACCAGACGATCGACGGCACGGTAGACCAGCGGACGTGACACCTCGTACACCCGGCCGACCTGGCCGTCGGGCCCGACGACCCGAGAGACGGCGAAACCGTGGGTCGGACCCTCGGCGATGAGGGCCAGCACCAGGTTCTCGACCAGCGACATCCGCGCCCCTCCGGTCGAGGCCACTCGTGCCGATGTACCCATCCCCTCAGTCACGGGACAATCATTCTCTTCCCTCCGGACGGCGACCGGCTGGGTCGGTGACCGATTTCGCCCAACCGGGGCGCAACAGACGAACTCCGCCAACGTTAACTGGTCGCGATGGGACCACACTGGCGGCCCGGTTCGTAACGCCCCGCCCACTCCACGACCCAGGCGAGAGCACGAGAACACGAGCACCGTGGTCGTGGAAGGCCGAGTCGAGGGACTTTCACGAAGGCCAGTCACCAATGCCGGGGGTGACGTCGGACCCTGTCGCCGGGAGCAGCCGAGGGCGGCCGCCCGCCTAGGATCGTCGCCGGTGGAAAAGACGGTGGCTGGTTTGACGGCGTCACTATTGACGACGAGGTCACCCCCGCGGAACTGGGCCGGCCGGACCGACGAGCTTGACCGCCGTCAACGACGTCGGGGATCCGGAGCACGCCGTACCGCGGCACGGGTTACCCTCGTCAGTTTTTGGCCAGCATGACCTCTGTCGCCTTGATGACCACTATGACCTGGTCCCCTGGAGCGAAGGCCAGTTCGGTCGCCGCGTCCCGAGTGATGGCGGCGGTAACGTTCTGACCGTCGGGGAGCGCCACCTTCACGGTTGACATGACCTCGCCGTGGGTGACCGTCTCGACCGTCGCGTTGAGCTGATTGCGGGCGCTGAGCTGCATGACTTCTCCTTGGTTGTCGAACGTGGCGACAGCCCGGTTACCATAACCGTGCCGCGGCCGGGGCGTGCGGTGTCAAGGCCCCGACCCGGTTCGACAGCCCGGTGGGCGTGCACCGTTGCCGCGGGCCCGGACGCGGCGGGGCCGGCTGGATCGAAACCCGACCCTCGACCGCGGCTCACGACGACGATGGATTCTCGCAAATACGGCGCCCCGGCCCGTTCCGACAGGAGCCGTCGCGAGCCGCCACGGCTTCAGTTACAGCTGGAGAGCCTTGACCTCGAGGAATTCCTCCAGGCCGAAGTGCCCGTACTCCCGGCCGATACCCGACTGCTTGTAGCCTCCGAAGGGGGCGTTGGGGTTGAACGCCCCACCGTTGACTTCGACCTGGCCGGTGCGGATGCGGCGAGCGACGGCGACGGCGTGGTCCTGATCGCCGGCCCAGACGCCGCCCGCGAGTCCATATTCGGAGTCGTTGGCGATCTCGACGGCCTCATCCTCGGTGTCGTAGGGGAGGATGGACAGCACCGGTCCGAAGATCTCCTCCTGAGCGATCCGCATGTCCGGGCGGACCTCAGAGAATACGGTCGGCTTCACGAAGTATCCGGTCGGAAGACCGTCGGGTTTGCCGGGACCCCCAGTGACGAGCTTGGCTCCCTCCTCGATACCTACAGTGATGTAGCTCTGCACCCGATCCCACTGGACCTGTGAGACCAAGGGGCCGAGTCTGGACTCCTTGGCGAAGGGATCGCCGGGAGTCATGGCCTCGGCGGCCGCGCTCGCCAGCTGTTCGACCTCAGCCAGCCGCGATCGGGGTACGACCATGCGGGTCAGCGCCGAGCAGGTCTGCCCCGAGTTGAGGAACGCCTTGCCGACCCCGTCTCGTACCGCTTTGTCCAGGTCAGCGTCGTCGAGGATGAGGTTGGCGCTCTTACCCCCAAGCTCCAATGCCACTTTGGCGACCCGCCGCATGCACAGTTCGCCGACCCGCTTGCCGGCGCCCGTCGAACCGGTGAACGACACCATGTCGACGTCGGGATGAGAGGCGATTGCCTCCCCGACCACGGGACCGGTACCGGATACCAGGTTGAACACCCCGGCCGGCAGGCCGACCTCGGCCGCGATGTCACCGAGGACGAAGGCGTTGAGTGGTGCCACCTCGGACGGCTTGAGGACGACGGTGCACCCGGCGGCCAGGGCGTAGGCGACCTTGGCGGCGATCTGGTGGAGGGGATAGTTCCAAGGGGTGATGGCGCCGACGACGCCGACCGGTTCGCGAACGATGAGGGAGTTGCCGACCTTCTCCTCCCAGGCGAATTCGGCGACGACTTGCGGGATGACGTTGAACGAGTTGTACGGCAGTCCGGCCTGGATGATCTTGCTCAACGATTTGACCATGCCCACTTCCTGGCTGATCAGAGTGGCGACCTCGTCCATGCGGGCGCCCAGGGCGTCTGCGATGCGAGCACAAAACTTGGCCCGTTCGTCGGGAGCGGTAGCCGCCCAGGCGGGGAACGCGGCCTTGGCCGCGGCGACGGCCGCATCAACGTCGGCGGGGGTGCCGTCGGGAATCGTTCCCATGACCTCTTCGGTCGTGGAGTTGGTCACTTCGAGCACTCCCGGCCCGGTGCTCGGTACCCACGCGCCGTTGATGAAGATGGAGTCCCGGACGATCATTCCCATGTCTGCTTCTCGCTTCCGGCGCCGGTCGGCGGCCCATGACCCAGGTTAGTGCCCGCGAAAAAACAAGCTCGTCAACGAGAGAGCCGACAGAAGTTTGCCAGGGCATATTGGTCAATCGGGCCGGCACTTCTCTCGACCTGTCGTCCCTCAGTGACCGGGACAGAACGATCTAGAGAAAAGACCGCGACGCCGACCACTGAAACGGCGGAGTTCGATCGCGTCAGGGCGCCATCAAGCGACGCAGGCCGCCAGTCGCTCGGACGTGACCTCCACGGTGAACTTGGACCCGGGGACGAGGAAGCTGTATCCGGAACTCGCCGGCATGCGTCTTCTTTGGTATGGCAGGCAAGTCGGCAAGCAGTTGGCGCCCGAAGATATGGCTTCGGGTGATTGTCGCGCTTGCAGCGCTGGTTGCCCCGGCCCTGGTCGTCGGGGCATCGAATGCGCTGGCGGCTGAATCGGTCGCGCTTTCGCCGACCACCGGGGCGGCGGGTACGTCATTTGACGTCATCGAGTCCGGCTTTCTCCCGCCTCCTCTCGACACGAACGCGTTCGTCCCCGGCTGTAACAACAACTCGGATATCGGACCGGACACGCTCGATATCATCTGGGACCCGAGCGGCTCCAACCTCACGTTGGGCCAGTTCCCGATCCCCGACGCTGCTACCGAGACGCTCGGCCCCCTGACGGTCCCAGCCGTGTCGCCGGGCGTGTACACGGTCGAAGCGGAGTGCGCGGTCAGAGACGAGGAACCCGAGACGGCGACGGCCACCTTCACCGTTCCCAAGCCGGTGGAGCCTCCGCCGTCGACTACCACCACGACGACCACGGTGCCAGCCCGGGTCACGACCACGACGTCGAGCACCACGCTGCCGGTCCGGCCGGCAACCCCACTCGCCCCGCCGACCCCGCCGACCACGCCAATGGGCCCGCCGCCGACACCCGGCCCGGTCCACACCGTCCCTGTTCCGCCCACCATGGCTTCGACGACGACCTCCACGACGGCGCCGCTGCAGCCGGCGACGACCACCCCCACACCTCCGACGCCGAGGTCGCAGCCCATGCCGAAGCCCAAGCCAGGTCCGGTCCAGCCCGCCGCTGTCCCCTTGGAGCCGGGGCCGGGGCCGGGGAATCTGCAGCTGGCCCATGTCACCGTCTCGCCGGGCCAGCAGGTCAGCGCCACTGGCTACGGGTGCGTGGCGAACTCACCCGTGCTGCTCACCATCGACGGTCAGCCGGTCGGACACGCCACGGCAGACCCTCATGGTCGATTCGCGGCTCGGGTCGAGGACGGACCGCTTGCCGTCGGGCCCCACCGGGTCGTCGCCCACTGCGGCGCAGTGCTGGCCGCGCCGCTCAGTGTCGTAGTGGCCTCATCGGTAGGGACGGGCAGCGCGACGGTCCTGATCATCATCCTCTTCTTCCTATTGGTCGGCCTGGCCGTCTTCCGCCGGCGCCTGCAGAGAGATCGGTCGTGAGCCAAATGAACCAGAACCAGAACCTTGAGCCCGACTACCAGCGCGGCCGGGACCGCCTGCCGGGCCAGGACCAGCCCTCCCGGCGAGGCCGGGCGCCCCAGCGCCCGGCGCTGCTGGCGCTGCTGGCGCCGGCGGTCCTCAGCGGGGCGCTAGCCGTCCTCGCCGTGGCGCCGGGCCGCGCCAGCGCGGCCGCGGCGACGAAGGATGTGACCCTGACCGCCAGCATCGGCGGGATGGCGGTCGCCCACTCCACTTCCGCCCACCCGGTGGTCCTTCATCCCAGCCGGTCCACGGCCGTCAACGTGGTCGTATCCAACCCGACAGCCCAAGCGGTGACGATCCAGTCGGTGGACATCTCCGGCCAGGTGGTCGGCCTCAAGTTCTTCTCGTATGTGACTTCGGTCAATCTCGACGTGGCGGCCGGCTCGCAATCGACCGTCGGCTACACCCTCAACACCACCTCCCTCTCCGGCCAGGCCACCGGGCTCATCCCCGGCTCCGTCCAGGTCCTCGATGGACACGGGAAGGTCGTGGCCGCCGAGGCCATGGTGGCTGACGTGCACGGGAGCCTGGCATCGGTATACGGATTGTTCGGTCTGGCCATCTTCGGTCTGACCGCCCTCGCCGTGGCGGACGTGCTGGTCGCGGTCGCCCGCCACCGCCTGCCGGAGAACCGCTGGCGCCGGGGGCTGGGCGTCGCCACACCGGGGATCGGGCTCGGCTTCGTGCTGGTGTTCACCATGTCCGCGCTGGGCCTGTGGGCGCCGACCGCCGGTACCTGGCTGACCATCTTCGTCGTCTTCGCGGCCGCCTTCTTCGTGGCCGGATACCTGACGCCGACACCGTTGTCGGATCGTGAGGATCACCACCACGAGGACGACATCGAGAACGGGGACCTTGACGACGACACCCTGGTAGCCGTGGGCGGAGACGACACCGCGGTAGTGCTGACTTCTGCGGTTCGGGGGCTGACGCCGACGAGTGCCGGGTCGGCGCACCAGGAGGCCGGGGCATGAGCCTCGACGTCCAAGAAGTAGCCGCGGCCCTCCCCAACTACGAGGTCGGCGGCGAGCTGGGCCGGGGAGGGTGGGGTGTCGTGCTCGGGGGACGCCACCGCCAACTGGACCGGCAGGTCGCTATAAAACAGCTGCCGCGTGCCTTCGCCGCGGAGGAGGCGGTGCGCAGCCGCTTCGCCGTGGAGGCCCGGCTCACAGCGTCGCTCGACCACCCCCATATCGTGCCGGTGTACGACTACGTCGAGGCGGACGGCCTCTGCTTGCTGGTGATGGAGTTGCTGCCCGGCGGCACCGTGTGGAGCCGGTTCACCGCGGAGGGCTTCACACCAAAGCGAGCAGTCGGCACCATCCTGGCTTGCCTCGCTGGGCTCGAAGCGGCCCACACCAAGAACTATCTGCACCGGGACATCAAGCCCGACAATCTCATGTTCTCGGCCAGCGGTGTCTTGAAGGTCACCGACTTTGGCATCGCCAAGATGATCGGGGGCGACCATACTCTTGCGACCAGGGCAGGCGAGGTGATCGGCACGCCGGCCTACATCGCTCCGGAGCAGGCCCGGGGCGGCGACCTGTCGCCGGCGACGGACGTGTATGCCGTCGCCACCATGCTCTATGAGTTGCTGTCCGGCGTCCTGCCCTTCTCCGATGACGGCGAGGCCATGAGCCTCCTGTTCAAGCACGCATTCGAGCCGCCCCGGCCGCTCGGCGAACTGTCGCCGCAAACTCCAGTCGAGATCGCCGATGTGGTGATGTCCGGGCTGGCCACGGACCCCGGGGCCCGGCCCGCATCCGCGGAGACGTTCGGCGTGGCCTTGGCCCGAGCCAGTACGTCGGCCTGGGGACCGGGATGGTTGACCGCGGAAGGAACGGCGGTCATGGGGGCCAGCAGTCTGGTCGCGGCGACTGAGAGCATGCCGAATCTGCCCCGGGGGTGGGCACCGCCCACCGTTCGGGGCGCCGCGGTCGACGGCCCCCCACCCCCACCTCCGCTCTCGTCTCCTGTCCGCCCCCCTGTGGCGGCCCGGGCGAGCGGACCGGCTCTCGCCGACATGTCCGCACCGGTCGCGGAACTGGTGCCCGTGGAGGAGGTGGTGGTGCCCCCGCCGAAACCGGGCTGGTTGCTCGCCGCCGGCGCGGCCTTGGTCGTCGTAACCCTCTTGCTGGCCGTGGTCGGCCTGGGCTCGCCCGCCCGGGGCGGATCGCTGACCCGGGGCGCAGTGACCATTGACGGCACCGACCCGACCAGCGGGCACCCCGTGACCGTCGACCTGGCCAAACCCGTCACGATCGGGATCCAGCCCCACGCCCCGAGCGCGGACGGGGTGCGTCTGAACCTGTCCCTGCTCGGGGGGAAACTGGTCCATGCCACCAGCCCGATCACCCGCGCCCCTTCGGTAGAGTCGGTCGATCTCGGTGGCCGGTACCTCGTCGGCGGCGCACTGACCGGCACGGTTGCCCTGCTGCGCTCCGGCCACGTCGTCGGGAGCTTTGCGTTTCCGGCCCGCACGACCCAACGCGCCATTGCGACGGTGTCGGGTGTGGCGCCTCTCCTGCTCCTCCTGTTCGTGCTCGCTTACGCCGAATCGAACCTGCGGTCACTGCGTAGGGGCCGAAGGGCGTTCACCGCCACAGCCGGTCTTACGATCACCGGTGCCCTCTTTGGGGTGGACCTGGTGGGACTGGGGTGGCTGCTCACCCGGCAGGAACCTACGGTCGCCGGCCTGATCATCTGCGGAATCCTCGGAGCGGGCGCCGGGCTGGTCCTCGGGTTGGGTACAGTCCGCGTCGCCCGCCGGAACCGGTACCAGCGGGCCCAGCGCAGAGTTCGGGCGGCCGCCAGCGGGCGGGTCGAGCGGATATATGTGACTGCGGAGCGGAGCAGCAGATGACATCGACCGGTACCGCTCGCAACGTCGACACCGGTCAGCGGCTTGGCTCGTTTGCTGCGGACCGGCGCTCAGCCAGCCCGTTTCCACCAATCGCGTCGTACGCGTTCATCTCGGATTGCGAGGTCAACGCCCTGATCGCGCCGAGCGGCAACATCGAGTGGATGTGCGCGCCGCGCCCCGATTCCCCGTCCATCTTCGGGGCCATCCTGGATCGAGGCGCAGGCGGATTTCGCATCGGTCCGACCGACCGGGCGGTGCCGGTGGGGCGCCGGTACCTGCCCGGGACCATGGTGTTGGAGACGACCTGGCAAACCGCGACGGGCTGGTTGGTGGTCCGGGATGCTCTGCTCATCGGGCGGTGGCGCCACACCCGGGAGCGGTCCGCGGCCTACACCCGGGTGCCTACTGACTACGCAGCCGAGTCCGTGCTGGTGCGCACCATGGAATGTATCAGCGGGACGACTGTGATCACTGTCGATTGCGAGCCCGTACCGGACTATGGGCGCCAGCCCCTCAGCTGGTCGTATACGGGCGACGACTACGGATCGGTGGTGGGTGCTGCAGACGGCGTCGACCTGAAGATCACGCTGACTAGCGATCTGCGCATCGGGTTCGAGGGACGGCGAGCCCGAGCTCGGTTGGCCATGCGAGCCGGAGAGCGCCACTTTGTGGCCCTGACGTGGTCCGGGGCGACCACGCCGGCTTCCTACGAGCAGGCAGAGGAAGCCATGGACCGTACCGCCGACTTCTGGCGGCGCTGGCTGGGCCATGGATCGTTCCCCGATCACGAATGGGCCCCCATGCTCCAACGCAGCGCCCTCATCCTCAAGGGACTGTCGTATGCGCCCACCGGAGCTCTACTGGCGGCGGCGACGACATCGCTACCGGAAACGCCGGGGGGCGAGCGGAACTGGGATTACCGCTACACCTGGATTCGCGACTCGACCTTCATGCTCTGGGGCTTGTACACCCTCGGGTTCGACTGGGAGGCGAACGACTTCTTCTGCTTCCTTGCCGATGTAGTGGGCGGGAACACCGATCTCCAGATCATGTACGCGGTAGCCGGGGAACCTGAGCTCAAAGAGGAAATCCTGGACCACCTCTCAGGCTACGAAGGGGCCCGTCCCGTCCGGATCGGGAACGGAGCCTTCGACCAGCGCCAGCACGACGTATGGGGATCGGTACTGGATTCGGTGTACCTGCACACCAAGTCCAGGGATCACATGCGCGAGAGCGTGTGGCCGCTGCTGGTCCAGCAGGTGGAGGCCGCCATCAACAACTGGCGCCGACCCGACCGCGGCATCTGGGAGGTCCGGGGCGAGCCCAGGCACTTCACCTCGTCGAAGATCATGTGCTGGGTCGCCGCCAACCGAGGGGCTCGCTTGGCGTATCTGCATGGTGATCAGGAGCGGGCGGAACGTTGGAGCGCGGCCGCCGATGAGATGTCCGACGAGATCTGCAGTCGAGGCGTCGACTCTCGAGGCGTGTTCGTCCAGCACTACGACACCGAGGCGCTCGACGCGTCGTTGTTGCTTTTACCCCTGGTCCGGTTCCTCCCGGCCGGCGACCCTCGCGTGCGCGCCACCGTGCTGGCCATCGCCGACGAGTTGACCGAGGACGGCCTGGTCCTCCGGTATCGGGTTGAGGAGACCGACGACGGGCTCAGCGGAGAGGAGGGCACGTTTGCGATCTGTTCGTTCTGGTTGGTGTCGGCCCTGGCCGAGATCGGGGAGCTCGACCGGGCCCGCGCCCTGTGCGAACGGCTCCTCTCCTATGCCAGCCCTCTGGGAATCTACGCCGAGGAGATCGAGCCGGGGTCGGGGCGCCAACTCGGGAACTTCCCGCAAGCCTTCACTCACCTGGCGCTCATCAATGCGGTGATGCACATCATCCGAGCTGAATCAAGCGGGGAGCGAGCGGGCTGATGTCATTCTTCGATTACCCGACCATCGAAGGACAGCCTACGACCGACCCAGTCGCAGAGATCTTCTGGCCTGACGCGACCGATGAAGATTGGGCCACCCTGCTGCGGTACTGCAGTCGCCGGCAATTTGCCAGGGGAGACGTAGTGCTCGACAACGAGGGAAACGATCGTTGCCTCTATTTGATCGTCGACGGCACCCTGGACGTGCTGGCGCCTCAACCGGGACGGCTCGGTGGCCGGCCGCGCTGGGTCAGCACCGTAGGGGCGGGCAGTGTCCTCGGAGAGGTGTCGTTCTTCGACGGTGCCGGCCGCTCGGCCCGAGTGCAGGCCACCACCCCGGTCGAGGTGGTCGAGCTCAGCCAGGCCGGCTTTGCCGCCCTCGCTGCCGCCCACCCCTCCCTGTCCAACCAGATACTTTTCGACCTCGGTCGCATCCTGGCCTCCCGGTTGCGCGCTGTCCAGCACTCGACACAAGGAACCTACTGACCCATGCCGATGTCCCCCGTTATCGAGATCCGGCCCCCGGGCCAGCCGGTGCGTCGACTGGCCCTGGACCGGGCCATCGAGGTCGGCCGCGAGTGCGGCGGCGAGGTCCTGTCCGATCCGAGCGTGTCGCGGGTCCACCTCAAGCTGACGCCGAGCCCGACGGCACTCTCGGTGGTGGACCTCGGCAGCCGTAACGGGACTCTTCTCAATGGCAATCCCCTCACGGGCCGGGCCGTGCTCGAGGCCGGCGACATCATCCGGTTGGGCCAGACCGAGATCGTGGTCATCGGCCGTCCGCCATCCCCCGCTCCTCCCGCCCGCCCGAGGGCGACGATTGCCGTGCGGGCCGGGGCGGCGCCCGTCCTCCCCGCCCCTCCAGCACCTCCGCCGGTGGTGCACGGTCCAACGCCTTGGCGCCGATGCCGCGATCGCCTCCTCGGCGCCGCGCCCAAGTCGGGCCAGCCGCCCTTTCCGAACTACATGGAATTGCCGCGGCGTATCCCTGTGCCAGTCTGGCACGCCATACGAGTAGCGAGCGTGGCGTCCTACGTCGCCTTGTGCGTCGGCCTGTTTATCCGGCCGGCCGGCGGACTCTTCGCCTTCTTCAAGGTGGTCGTGCCGCTCCTTCCGATCCTGTTCTTCGTGGCGCCCGGTCTGTGGAGAAATATCTGCCCGCTGGCGGCTTCCAATCAATCACCTCGATTATTCGGTTTTACCCGGGGCTTGACGCCACCCGAGTGGCTCCGCAAACGGGGCTACATCGTCGCCATTGTGTTGTTCTTCGGCATCACCAGCGCCCGTTTGGGCTTTTTCAACGTGAGCGCCCAGGGCACCGGCATTCTGCTTTCCCTTACCATTCTCAATGCTTTCGCAGCTGGTTTCTTGTTCAAAGGAAAGAGCGGCTGGTGCAGCAGCATCTGCCCCCTCCTTCCCCTCCAGCGGGTTTATGGCCAGACGCCGTTCGTGACCGTGCCCAATAGCCACTGCCAGCCATGCGTGGCCTGCACCAAGAACTGCTACGACTTCAAACCGCGAGTGGCGTATCAGGCGGACCTGCACGACCCTGATCCGGCGTGGAGCGCGCCCCGTAAGCTGTTCGCGGCCGCCCTGCCTGGCTTCGTGCTCGGATTTTTCATGCTCGTCAGCCGCGCTGACCTTTCCAAGGTTCACGTCTACGAACGGCTGGCCCTCTACTTCCTCGGCAGCATCGGCACCTTCTACGCCCTGGATGCCCTGTTGCCGATCACCACCGCGATGGTCATCGCCCTGTACGGATCGGTCGCCATCAACATCTTCTACTGGTACGCCAGCGTCACGCTGGCCAGCTCATTCCATACCATCACCGGAGTCTCCATCCCGTGGGTGCGATGGCCGATTCGGGCCCTAGTACTGCTGCTTTCTTTCATCTGGCTGGCGCGTACCAAGGTCGTCGAGCACCAGTACGAGGAGGAGTCCGGAGCCGGCCCCCAGCCCATCCAGCTGAGCGTCAAGGGCTCCAAAGCCCTGCGGGCGAACCAGGAAAAAGTGCCGGTCAGCGAGATCGAGGTCCGCTTCAACCCTGACGACAAACTGGTGACCGCAGAGGCGGGCCTGAGTTTGCTGGAGGTCGCCGAGCGCAACGGGCAACCCCTGGAAGCCGGCTGCCGCATGGGCGTGTGCGGGGCCGACCCTGTCGCCGTCCTCGATGGTATGGGGTGCCTCTCCCCTGCGGAGGAGGAGGAGCTCAACACCCTGCGCCGCCTGGGCCTGGCCCCCAACACCCGGATGGCCTGCTGCGCTCGCCTGCAGTCCGGCCCGGTCACGGTTTCGCTGACGCCCGAACCAGGGGATGCCACTTCCGCCACACCCACCCACTTCGACCGATCCATTGCCAGCGTCGTCGTCCTCGGCAATGGCATCGCCGGCGTGACGGCGGCCGATTTCATCCGCCGTGGCCACCCCGACTGCGAGATTCATCTCGTGGGTGGTGAATCGCACGTCCTCTACAACCGGATGGGTATTTCTCGGCTGGTGTATGGGCGATCGGCGATGCAAGGACTGTTTTTGCTGGGCGAGCAGTGGTACGACGAGCATGGCATCACCGCCTGGCTGAATACCGTGGCGACGCGCATCGACGTTCCCACCAAGCGGGTGTTCCTTGGGACCGGTGACACCCTTTCCTATGACCGGCTGGTCCTGGCCATGGGCAGCAGCAGCGTGGCACCGCCCATTGCCGGTTTCGATCGGCCCGGAAGCTTCGTCATGCGCGACGCCGGAGATGCCATCGCCATCCGGGCCTATGTTCAGCAACACGGGTGCCGGGACGCCGTGGTCGCCGGGGGCGGGCTACTCGGTCTTGAAGCCGCTCATGCCCTCCACGAGTTGGGTCTGCGGGTGACGGTCCTGGAGCGAGGAGAGCGTCTGCTCGCTCGCCAGATTGACGAACGATGCAGCGAACTGGTCCACAACTACTTCGATGCCATCGGGCTGCGCGTCCTCTACGGCGCCGAGACGGTGGCCTTGGGCGGCGAAGGCACCGAGACCACGGCAGTTCTCAAGGACGGGAGGGAGCTGCCCAGCCAGGTGTTCCTCGCCGCCATCGGGATCCGGCCCAACGTGGAACTGGCCCGGGACGCCGGAATCTCGGTGAATCGGGGAATTGTGGTCGACGACCGGATGGCGACGTCTGCGCCCGGGGTATTCGCGGCCGGAGATATCGCGGAGCACAACGGGATGGTCCTCGGGTTGTGGCCGATCGCGGCCAAGCAAGGGGAGGTAGCCGCCATCAACGCCCTCGGGGGTGACGAGACCCTCGATGCTGAAGTACCGGCCTGTATTCTCAAGGGCGCCGGAATCGAGTTGTCGTCCATCGGTCGGGTAGACCCGGATCCCGGCGATGAGTTGATTGTGATCGACAACCCCGCCGAGCAGTCCTACCGGCGCATGGTGATTCGCGATGGCCGGGTGGCTGGCGGCGTCGTCCTCGGCCACCATCCCGAGGATTTTTCGGCCATGCTGGCCGCGGTCAAGAAGCAGACCGAGGTGGGCGGAGCCTCGCTGGCCGCGATACGCGGCGGCGACTGGAGCGTGCTCAAGGGTTCGCGGGCCCTTTCGGGGGCCGGCACATGACGCCTGCTGATCAACTGGTGGGCGCATCCGGCCGAGCTACACCGTAGATCTTCACCCGACCGGTCCTTCCTTTTACCTCGACCTCCGAGGCATCGGAATAGGTGAAGCGATCCGGGACCAGGTTGTGTACCGCGTCGGTCACGACGACGTCCGGCCATCCTGATCTCCCGGCGATCCCTGAAAGCCGGAAGGTCACGTTGGTGGCGTCGCCCAGCACGGTAACCATGGCCCCTGTCATCAGGCTCACGGCGGCGGGTCCGGAACCCACCGCGAAGCCCATACGGATGGGCTCACCGGCCGGATCCCGCAACGGTAACGACGGCCCGATCTCTTTCACTCGAGCGGCCGAGTCGAGCGAGAAGCCGACCGCGGCCGCCGCCGCGCCGGAAGCGCCGGCGTCCCACGTGGCGAAAAAGGCGTCACCGACGTAGTTGCTCAGCGTCCCGTGATAGGCGGTCAGCAGCTTGCGGAGCTCCGAATACACCCGGTCGATGCTCTCCAGCAACACCGACCCATCGGTGTACTCGGAGATGGTCGAAAAAGAAATGATGTCGCCGACGGACATGACCAGATCTGACATCGTCACGCTGCGGACCGTCTGGTTGGTGTCCACGGACGCCGGGACCGAAAAGTCCCGGGAAAAGAACTGGAATTGGAAGGAGCCGACTTCGACCAGGTCGCCCGGCAGGATCTGGACCGGCACCGAGCGCTCGATGCGGGTTCCGTTGAGCTTGGTGCCGTTGGTGCTGCGGTCGATCAGCCAGGCCTGGTTCTGGGCGCGGTCGAGGCGCAGCTCCATGTGGCTGCGCGACACCCGGTCGTCCTCGATGAGGTACCGGTGCTCGTTGTCGATGCCGTTGCACTCGCGGCCGACAAACAGGTGGTCGTGTATCGGGATCGACTGCTCGTCGTCATCGCCCGGCGACGCGATCAAATAGGCCAGCGGCCCGCTCGGCATCGTCGCAGCCGGGCTAGGCGGTGCCGGCGTCGGCCACGAACGTCAGCACTCGTTTGCCGACCCGGACGCTCCATGTCGGTGGCAGCAGGACCGCATCGGATCCCAACTGGGTCCACGCCTCGGCGCCGGGCGCGGCGACGAAGGTTCCGTTGGCCGAATGGGCGTCGCGGATCAGGACCTGCTCGGCGCCGACCGTGATGTAGCAGTGAACCCGGGAGATGAGGCTTTCGATGTCGCGGAGGCGGATTGGAGTGGCGGTCCCCTGGGTGACGGCTGGGTCGTTGTCGGGTTCGCGCCCGAGGACGTAGGACCGATCGAGTGGGATCCGCATCCCGTCGTCAGCCACCAGGAAGCGCTCGGGCCCAGCCACTACTTCGGTCGCCCGACCGGACGATCCAGGCTGCCAGCCCCCACCGGCCGGGATCACGTCGACGGTCTCGCGAGGGGGTAACGCCGGCTTGAACTCGCTGGCCGCGGTCTCGTCGGCGGGGGCGAGGGGGGAGGGGCGACCCGCCGAGGCCGCCGCCATGGTCGACTGGGTCGGTCCCGGTTGGACCGGGGTAGTCGATGGCGGGGCGGCAGGTTGGGGTTCGGTGGGAGTGGTGGGTCCGGTGGGAGTGGTGGGAGGGGCTGGCGTGGTGGGCGGGCCTGGCGTGGTGGGCGGGGCTGGCGTGGTGGGCCCGGGGGCGAGGGTCAGGACGAATCCGTGGCCCGGTACGGCGCCGGCCTGTAGGTCTGACCGGGGATCGGCGTGGACCGGTCCGTCGCCGCCACCAACGCTGAGCCACTTAAACGTCGCCGCCACCTTGCGGTCGACCCACGTGACCGCGTCGTCGCCGGAGATGCGCTGCTGATCGTGGGCCGTCGTGATCTGGGCTGACACCGGACCGTGCAGCAATACCACGTAGGTGTCTGCGAGCGGCGCAACCACCCCGAACGCCGGCAGCTTCTCCGGCTGCCGGCGGACCAGGATGCCGGCGAGGCGCGTGGCGATAAGGGTCCCCGGCGGCGTGGCGTCCGACGGGGCCGATGCCAGGGCTTGCAGCAGCTCCTCGGTCGCCTGCGGGTCCTCGTCGGGGTCCAGGACCAGTACCAGCGCGTCACCGAAGCGGGCTACGAGTCCGCTGCCCCGCTCCACCCCGACGTGTGGTTGTGCGTCCACGAGGGTTGTCGCCCTTTCTGTGCGTGCGCCAAAGAAAGCTACCCGGCGAGCACCGCCCGGGCCACCGCCTCCGGCTGGGCCCGCATGCCGGCGATGGTCGCCTCGATGCCGTGGCAGGGCGGGACGCCCAACAACTCTCGGCCCGACTCGATCGTTGCGGTACCCACCGGACCGGGCGCCCGGGTGTTGGGCACCAGGGGGATGGCGTCATGGCCAGGGATGGCCGAGACCGGGTTGCGCGACGGTTTGGCGTCCGTTGTTGGCCGGTTGATCCAGGAGGGCCATGATGTATCTCGGTCCGGTGGTTAGGGGCAAGACCTCCCGGTCCAGAACGGCTCGGTGTTCGCAGGGGCGCGGACACCGAGCCGTTTCTCATTTTTTTTTTGGGGTCGCCCGCCGGTCTGCCGCTGGCGGCCCGTCTACCCGCGGCGCCCGTCTACCCGCGGCGCCCGCGGCGCCCGTCTGCCCGGCCCGCCGCGGCTCGGATTCTTCGGTCTCGCTTTCTGGCCGGTGTGGCCCTCTGGGTGGGCTGAGTTTGGGCCAGAGAGTGTGGGGGGCTGGCGGCTCGGATTCTTCGGTCTCGCTTTCTGGCCGGTGTGGCCCTCTGGGTGGGCTGAGTTTGGGCCAGAGAGTGTGGGGGGCTGGCGGCTCGGATTCTTCGGTCTCGCTTTCTGGCCGGTGTGGCCCTCTGGGTGGGCTGAGTTTGGTTCACAGAAGGTCGGTTCGTGTCGGGCCAAAAGCTCGTCCTGAGCTGGACCGGCCCTGATGCGCCGCCTGGCCCGCCGCCCCGTGGACCAAAGAATTCCAGCGGTATCGATATATCGGTAGTATTCTTAGATCAACCAAGAACTTCCGATAAGGAGACAAGTAATGCGTGGACCAAGAGGACAACATCGAGGTGGCGACGAGTTCAGGGGAGGCGGCCCTCCGTGGGCAGCCGGGGCCTGGGGAGGAGGCTGGGGTGGTGGCGGCCGCAGGATGCGCCGTGGCGACACCCGGCAGGTGGTTCTCAGGGCCTTGCTGGACGGCCCGGCGCACGGCTACGAGATCATCCGTCGACTCGAAGAGCGCAGCGCCGGCCTCTGGCGACCCAGCGCCGGGTCGGTGTACCCGACGCTGCAGCTGCTGGAGGAGCAGGGCCTGGTTACGTCCCGTGACGACGGTGGCAAACGAGTGTACGAACTGACCGATGAGGGCCGGGCCGAATCCGCCCGGCAAGCACCTGGCGACATGCCGTGGGAGACCCCAGAGGGCCTCGCTGGCCGTCATGTGCTGCGGAACACCATGGCCCAGTTGCAGCTGGCTGCTCGCCAGGTGGCCATGGCCGCCGACGAGGAACGCATCGAGCGAGCGACGGCCATCCTCAAAGAGGCTCGTCAAAAGCTCTACCAGCTGCTGGCCGAGGACTAACTAGAGCGACGAAGGACGCCACGCCGGCCCGGCGCCGGCGTGGCGTGACCTTCCCGCCGAACGCCACCGGGCCGGAGCGGGCGCCCGGGGTGGAGCTGGCTCCGCAGTCGGGGGTGGAGCCACCGCGGGGGCTCGAGCCGGTGCCGCCAAGCCGTGCGGCCAAGCCGGTGCCGCCAAGCCGTGCGGCCAAGGCGTGCCGCAAGCCATGCCGGAGCCGCCAAGCCGTGCCGCCAAGCCGTGCGGCCAAGCCGTGCCGCCAAGCCGTGCGGCCAAGCCGTGCCGGAGCCGGCCAGCCGTGCTGGCGGGAGCCAAGGCCGGATGTCACCTGGTCGTTTCGCCCGGAAGTAGGCGGGTTAGGGTGGGTTTGTGCTCGACGCAGCCGAGATTTCCCGGTTTGCGGCCGGCGACCCGGACGCGGTGCGGGCCGTCTATCGGGAGTATGGCGGGCTGGTGTACTCCGTTGCCTATCGATCACTCGCCGATCGCGGCCTCGCCGAGGAGGCAACCCAGCAGGCCTTCGTGCAGGCCTGGCGGGGAGCGTCGAGCTATGACCCCGCTCGCGAGCTGGGACCGTGGCTGGCCACCATCGCCCGCCGAGCTGCCATCGACATCCACCGCCGGGAGTCCCGTCGACGCCACGAGTCCCTGGACGACGCGGCCCCGGACGATCCCGCTCTGGTCACCTTGCCGCCGTCTATCGAGCGGGTCTACGACGTCTGGGAAGTTCGCCGAGCCCTCCAGCAACTGGCGCCGGAGGACGCCGCCCTGGTGCGCATGCAACACCTCGAAGGGTTGTCGCAGTCCGAAATAGCTGACCGGCTCGGGATGCCCTTGGGCACGGTCAAATCCAGGACGTTCCGGGCCCACCGCCGCCTCGCCGGGCTGCTCGGCCACTTCCGCGACGATCCGGAGCGAACCGAACCCGCCGAGGCCACGTAGAGAGTAGTGGAGGAGTCCACTTTGGTGACCGACGACGACCGTATTGCCTATCTGCTGGGCGACGAGCCAGCGAGCCGGTTGGATCCCGGGGACCAAGCCGGCCTGGATGACTTGCGCGACCTCCTGTCCGACCCGGCGGTCTGGGCCGACCCCGAGCCCGGCCTCGAGGACCGGATCGTGGCGGCGATTTCGGCTGCGCCGTCCGTGGGCGCGCCGGCCGTCAGCGAGATGTCCAGTCGGCCCACCTCAGGTTCAGCGGTCGGAGCCGCCGGCACTACTGGAGCCCCGGCCCAGAAGGAGGCAGCTGGTTCGCATCCCCCTTCTCCCCGTCGACGCAGGATTCTGGTGGCGGTCGGCGCCTTGGCCGCGGCCGTCGCCATTGTCGTTGGTATCTCGGTCGGTCTGGGCAACAGTGGCGACCATCCGCTCACCTACCACGCCGCCTTGGCGGGGACTGACCTGGCGCCGGAAGCCTCCGCCCAGGTCACCCTGACCCAGACGCTGTCAGGGTGGCAGATCAGGTTGCGCGGGACTGGCCTCCCCCGTTTGGACAACGGCCAGTACTACCAGGCCTGGCTCAAAAACGCCGCGGGTGTTCTCGTCCCGATCGGCACGTTCAACCAGCCCAACGACGTCACCCTGTGGGCCGGGGTGGCCCCGACCCAATTCCCAATCGTGACCGTCACTCGTCAACAGGCCAATGGAAACCCGGCCTCGTCCGGGCTGCGGGTGCTGACCGGCACCTCCCACCCGGGGTAGGGCGGCAGTGTTTTGCGGCTGGCCGCCACCCTGACCGGGTCGGTCCGGTCCTCTGACCCGGCACCGGTGGGCTGTCACCCGGGCGTCGAGTAGGCCAGCACGTGGAGGAGCGCGACCAACGACATCCCGTCCACTATTTCCCCTCCTTTGATCGCGCCCGAAACCGCGTCAAGGGGCAGCCATTCGACCCGTTCGGACTCCGAAGGGTCGGTCGGATCTCCGACCTGCTGGGCCCCAGAGGCCCGAAAAAGATAAAAGCGCTGATCGGAAAGCCCGCTGGCGGGGTGATAGGAGAGCAGGGGGGTGAGGGCGGTGGGCTGCCAGCCCGTCTCCTCGAGGGTCTCTCGCACGGCCGCCTGGTCAGGCGTCTCCCCCGGCTCGAGACGACCGGCGGGAATCTCCCAGCCCCAGCTGTCAGTGATGAATCGGTGCCGCCACAAGAGCAGAACGCCCCGTTCCTCCACATGAACGACCGTTCCGGCCGCGGCCCGGGGCAGACGCACCACGTGGTGCTCGAAACGACGCTGGCCTGGGATTTCCACGTCGGCGAGGCGCAGGCTCAACCAGTGGCTCTCGTAAAGGCTGCGCTCTCCGTGAACTGTCCATCTCATGTGCCAACCGGCGGCGACGTTCCAGGCCTGGCCCGTTGCGCGGTCACCAATTGGCGGGCCACCTCGGTGACCCGATCCGGGGTGAACCCGTACTTGACCAACAGTTGTTTCAAGGGCGCCGATGCCCCGAACGTGTGCATGCCCACCACCGCTCCGCCGTCGCCGACGTAGCGGTCCCAGCCGAGGGTGGAGGCTTGCTCGATCGCCACCCGGGCTCGCACCGCCGGTGGAAGGACCTGGTCGCGGTACTCCCTGGTCTGCCGGTCGAACAGCTCCCAGCAGGGCATGCTCACCACGCGAACGCCCAACCCGTCTGCGGCCAGCTCGGCGCGCGCGTCCAGGGCCAGGGCCACCTCAGATCCGGTTGCCATCAGGATCACGTCGGGTGCCCCGTTGGTCGCGTCGATCAGCACATAGGCGCCCCTCGACACCCCCGACGCCGGAGCCAGTTCCGTGCGGTCCAGGGTGGGAAGGGCCTGACGGGACAGCACCAGCACCGCCGGCTCGTGAGTGAGAGCCGCCACCAGGCGCCAGGTCTCGACTACTTCGTTGGCGTCGGCCGGGCGGAACACGAGCAGTCCGGGCACGGCGCGTAGGGACGCCAGCTGCTCGACCGGCTGGTGGGTCGGACCATCCTCACCGACGCCGATGGAGTCATGGGTGAAGATATGAACGACCGGAATTTCCATCAAAGCCGAGAGCCGTATGGCGCCCCGGGCGTAGTCGGAGAAGGTGAGGAAGGTCGACCAGTACGGGCGTAGCTTCGTCAGGGCCAGTCCGTTGGCGATGGCGGCCGAGGCGTGCTCACGAATCCCGAAGTGGAGATTGCGGCCCGCCCAACTGTCGATCTGGAAGTCGCCGGCACCCTCGAAGGTGAGATTGGTCTTGGTGGACGGCGACAAGTCGGCCGATCCGCCGAGGAGCCAGGGAATGGCCTGGGCCAGGTCATTGAGGACCTGGCCGGAGGAGTCGCGGGTGGCGATCCCTTTGGCATCGGGGGGATAGGTGGGCAAGGCGTCTTGCCAACCCTCGGGTAGCTGGCGTCGTTGCAAGAGGTCGAGCTCGTTGGCCAGGTCGGGTCGGACTAGGCGATATGCCGCCAAGGTGGTCTCCCAAGCCTGCCGGGACTGGGCGCCGTGGGCGCCGATGCCCGCCGCGAAGTGCTCGTACACGCCGTCGGGTACATAGAACTCGGCGTCTTCGGGCATGCCGAGGAACCGTTTGGTGGCTCGTACCCCTTCGAGTCCCAGCGGCTCGCCGTGAGCCTTGGGGGAATCCTCGACCGGTGACCCGTAGCCAATGTGGCTGTGCACCAGGATCAGGGACGGGCGTTGGTGTTCGGCCCGGAAGTCGGCGAGGGCCCGGGTCACCATATCGAGATCGTTGGCGTCAGCCACGGTGGTGACGTTCCATCCGTAGGCGATGAAACGATCGGCGACGTCCTCGGTGAAGGTGATATCGGTATGGCCTTCGATCGTCACCCGGTTGGAGTCGTAGATCCAGCACAGGTTCGACAGTCCCAGGTGGCCAGCGAGCGATGCTGCCTCGCTCGAGATCCCTTCCATCATGCAGCCGTCACCGGCCTGGGCGTACACATCGAAATCAAAGAGCGTGTATTCCCCCAGGTTGTAACGACTGGCCAGCCATTTGGCGGCGATGGCCATACCGACTGAATTCGCTACTCCCTGTCCGAGCGGCCCCGTGGTGGCCTCGACGCCGCTGGTCCAGCGGTATTCGGGGTGTCCCGGGCAGCGCGAGTCCAGCTGGCGGAACGTTTCCAAGTCCTTTAACGCCACCGCGGGACGGCCAGTTACCTCATAATCCGGGTCGACCGCTTGCACCTGGGCCAGATGGAGAAGGGACCACAACAGCGTGGAGGCGTGGCCCTCGGAGAGCACGAAGCGATCACGATTGGGCCAGATCGGATCGGCGGGATCGAACCGCAAAAAACGTTGCCACAAGGTGTAGGTGACCGGGGCCATGCCCATAGGCGTGCCCGGGTGGCCGGAGTTCGCCTTCTCGACGGCGTCCATGCACAGTCCGCGGATGGTATTGACACACAAGAAGTCGATGTCTGTTTGGGCCATGGCCACCATTGTGCCTCCGCCCTGCGGCGGCCGGCGCCAACGAGGCGGCCGGCGGGGCGGGCCCACCGTAAGGTCGGAGGCGGCCGCTCGCAATGGCGTTAAATATGCAGGAGGTGGGAAAAGACGGGGCTGGTGTGGCAGGAACGCCATCGGGGCCGGACTCGAGCCGGTGCTGGCGCGGCGAAGCCCACGTTGTCGGCACGTCGCGGGCTGACTGGCCCGCCTGGCCTGCTCCGATTGGCCTCATCAACCGGACGCGGCGGCGACGGATCTACTCCACCGCTCCCGCGGAAGCGGTTGTCCACTCCAACCGGAGTCCCAGGGTGGTGGAGGGCGCGCTCCAGCCGCGGTCGCCGTCTCGTTCGACGAGCGGCACCGGCACCTGGTCGAGGTCGTCGACCCTAAGGGCCAGCGAGTGCAGGCCGTCGCGGCTGACGCCAGGGCCGCCGCCGCTGTCGCTGCTGCCGCCGCCGGTAACGCCGGCGTAGCGGCCCCGCTCGGAGCGGGGCTCGACGAGGCGCAGGATCACATCGCCAATAGCGAGATCGACGGTCCTCTCGTCTTCGGGGGGTCCGGCCGGCAGCCCGTAGATAACTCGAGCGCCGAAGAGTTCGTCGAACAGTCTCTGGGGTGCGCTGGCGTCACGCACGACCGCCGTCATCCAGGCGATTTCCCGCGCCGGTCCAGGCCCGGTCGCCCCGGACCGGTCCGAAGGACCGGGCTGGTCGGTGAGCTCGATCAGGATTCCATACGTCTCTTTGGGATGGAAAAACCAGTGCCGGGCCTCCCGGTTCACCCCGGTGACGGCCATTCCATGCTCCCGTACCCGGGCCTCGGCTCCCTCGAGGTCTGCCACTCGCCAGGCGAGCGAATGGAGCCCAGCGCCGTAGCGGTCGACGAAACGGGCGACCGTCCCGGTCGCGTCGTCGGGGGACGCCGCGAATAGGGCGATGGCGGTAGAGCCGATATGGAGCATGGTGGTCCAATGGGTGTCGCCGGGCTCCGGCTCCGATTTGGTTACCTCGGCACCGAGAACGTCGCTGAACCATCGAGCCGGCGCGTCCCCGTCGCCCCGCAAGGCGATCCCGAGCCGATGAAACAAACCCACCTCGACCAGCGCCACGCTCGCACCCTACTCGGGAGGGCCCGCACGGTGCCGGGGCGGTTCGGGTCGGCGTTTCCTGCGACGGGCGGGTCGTGTCATGGGCCGGCGCAGCCGACGGGCTACTCACCCGGCTCACGCCCCTTGCAGCGCGGCCGGGACAGTTGTCGTCGTGCAGGACAGAATGATCTCGCCTCGTTCGACTTGCGCCGACCCGACGCAAGGAACCAGACCGGTCTCGGTGAAGCCGAATGTCACCGGGCCGAATATGATCTGCACCTGGTTCCCGGTGGTGTGGACTGTGGCCTTCACCCCGGAGGCCAGTTCGCCCAGTACGGCCAAGTCTTTGTATCCGTGCGAGCGCAACGCCTCGGCCACGCTCACGGTGGCGGTGATGGTGGCAGTGCCAAGACTGTGCAGCCGCATCTGGCCCCGCAGGAGATCGGCCCGGTTGACATTCAATTTGTGGGCCGTGATGTCGACGGTGTCGAGGTGCATACCGGCGTCGGTCAGGCCGGTCACGTGGGCGTGGACCTCTTGCACGGTTCCGAAGACCGCCAGCCGCACCAGGTAAGGCGACGAGGAGATGCTCACTGTGGCGTGCGAGCCCGGATAGAGCGTTTCGATACGCGATGACACCCTGGACTCGGTCCAGTGAAGTGCCACTCGATCCGCGATCACCACGACGACAGCAATCACTACCACGAAGGCCAGCAGCCCGATCAGTTTGCGCAGGTCAGCCCCCCGCTCAGTCGTGGTGTCGATCGAGGATCGACGATCGGCTCTGGAGGTCGCGGCCCAGAGCCATCCCCCGAACCCGAACCGAACATCTCTTCACGGTACCCATGGATGCGGCCGCCCGGACGTCGCCACCCCGCCGGCGACCACTACGCTGCCGTCGCATGGAGGATGATCTCCTTCGGCCCCGCCTGCGGCCGAAGGTGGGCATCGCCCATCTGCCCACGCCTCTCGAGCCGGCCGATCGTCTCGCCGCCGCCATCGGGATCGACCCGGGTGTGCTCTGGATCAAGCGAGACGACTGCACCGGCCTCGCGGTCGGCGGCAACAAGGCTCGCAAACTCGAGTACCTCTGCGCCGAAGCGCTGGCCCAGGGCTGCGACACCCTGGTCACCGGCGGCGGGAGCCAGTCGAATCATGTCCGCATGACCGCGGCGGCCGCCAACAAGCTGGGGCTCGGTTGCACCGTGGTCCTGGCCGGCGGACCGAACTCCGCAGCCGCGACCGGCAACGTCCTGCTCGATCGCCTTCTCGGTCCGGAGATCATCTGGGCTGGCGACCTGGGGTACTACGAACTGGAGTCCGCCATCGCCGACACCACGGCCCGCCTGGTCGATGACGGACGCCGCCCGTACCTCATACCGGTGGGCGGTGCCTCCATCACCGGAGCCATGGGTTATGTGGAGGCGGCCACGGAGATCCGCGACCAACTGGGCCGGGTTGGTGCGGTGGGTGGGAGCGGCGCGGTGGGTCGGGTTGGTGCCACGGCGGCGGTGGCTGCGCCTAGTGGGGCCGGTGGGCGGGGTGTAGTCGGTGCCGCCGGCGGGACCGGTGAGGGGATGCTCGTCGTGGTCGCCGACGGATCCGGGGGTTCCCACGCCGGCCTGGTCGCGGGTCTGGGCCACCACGACGCCGTGCTCGGTGTCGACGTCGGAACCCGTCCGGACCTCGATCAAAGCGTGCCGGCCGCGGCCGCCGAACTGGCAGCCGCGGCCGGTCTGCCTCCGCCGGCGGGACGGGTCGCGATCGATCACGATCATTTCGGGTCGGGCTATGGAGCGCCCACCCGCGCCGGCCGGGAGGCGCTGGACCTGGCCGCTCGCCTGGAGGGCCTGATTCTCGATCCGGTCTACTCGGGCAAGGCCTTGGCGGCGCTCATCGGTCGGGTGCGGTCGGGCCGGGTCACGGCCAACCGGCCGATCGTCTTCTTGCACACCGGCGGCAGCCCGGCCCTTTTCGCCCCCACGTACGCGGCCTGGATCACCGGGGACTGAGATCGCGGCGAGCCAATCGGCCGGGAGCGCTCCAGCGGCGCGGCCCCCGGTCTCCACCCCATCTCCACCCGTGAACCAACCCGTCAACCCACCCCGGGGTGGACGACCGATCGGCTCGGTCGTCCGACACTGAGGTCATGACGCTCACCGATTACGCCATCGACATTGCCCTGATCGCCGTCGTGTTCAGCCAGGTCCGGGGCCGGCGCCTCACCGCCCGATCCATGCTCGTACCCGTGGTGCTCGTCGGTTGGGCTGCTGCCAGCTACCTGCACGGAATCCCAACCGCTGGCAACGACTTGCCCCTCGTGGTGGCGGCCGCCGCACTCGGGATCACCCTGGGTGTGCTGTGCGCGCTGTTCACGACCATCCGGCCCGGACCTGACGGTCACCCCATCGCCAAAGCGGGCCTGGTCGCCGGCGTGCTCTGGGTCGTCGGGGTAGGAACCCGGTTCGCCTTTCAGCTCTACGTCACTCATGGCGGTGCCCCGGCCCTCGGGCGGTTCTCCGCCGCCCACTCCATCACCTCGACCGAAGCGTGGGTCGCGGCCCTGATCCTCATGGCCATGGGCGAGGCGCTGGCTCGCACTGCCGTCCTGGCTCTGCGTGCCTACAGCGTGGCGCCGTCGCACGTCCTCGGCCGGCCGGGCATCATGAACGCCGGTGATCGCGCTCACTGACACCGGCCCCTTGTCGGGGCGGGGTCTGCTCCCAGTCGCGATCAATCTGACCGGATTGGGTCTCCTGACCTTCGGAATCGTCACCGAGGCCCATGCGGGCCTCGGTGGTCGTCATTTGGCGGCCCTCCTGTTGCTCATCTCTGCGGTGGTGGCGTGGATCGGATGGGTGGCCGCTCGTTCGGGGTGGTATGGCCGCCGCCTGGTCCCAATCTGGCTGGCGGTGATGGCGCTCGCCGGCGGGGCGCTGGCCGTTTTTGCTTCTCTGGCGGTGGTATTCGTGGGTGTCGCCGCCCTCGGTGCCAGCATGGCGTGGACGCTGGATCGAGCCGCAGGGTTCGTGGCCGCCGGTCCGGTGACCACGCTGGCGTCGTCCCTGGCTGCTGACCACAAGCTTGGCATCGTCCTGGGCAGCCTGGCCGCCGCCCTGGCCGGAGCGGTCATGGGCGTGAGCCGGCGTCAGTCCCAGGAGCGAGCCGCTCAGGCCGCCCTGGTGCAGGTGAGCGAAGCTCGGGCCGAGGCCGAACGAGCCCGGGCCGAGCTACTCGCCGGGCGCAACCACCTGGCTCGTGAGCTGCACGACGTCCTGGCCCACACCCTGTCCGCCCTGTCGCTCCAGTTGGAGGCACTCGATGCCCTGCTCAGTGCCGGGCCGCCGGCTTCACCTGACGTGCGAGCGCAGCTGGACCGCACCAAGCGCCTGGTGCGCGACGGCCTGGATGAGGCTCGCGGTGCGGTGCAGGCCCTGCGCGAGGACGCGCCTCCTCTGGAGGATCAGCTGGCGAACCTCGCCGCGGACCGCCACGCCGAAATCAGCGTCTCCGGGCCGCCTCGACCGCTACCCCCCGACGTGACCCTGGCGCTGTACCGCGTGGCCCAGGAGGCAGTTACCAACGTCTTGAAGCACGCTCCAGGAGCCGAGGCTGATATCCATCTGGGGTTCGGTGACAACCGGGTGACCCTGTCGGTGTCGAACGGCGCCGGTCACGGTTGCGACTCCACCCTGCGAGGCTCAGGGGCTGGATACGGTCTCCAGGGCATTCGGGAGCGAGTGCTGCTGATCGGCGGCCAGGTCGAAGCCGGTCCGACCAGCACCGGCTGGCGGGTACTGGCCGAGGTGCCAGCTTGAGAGTCTTGGTGGTTGACGATCAACGGGTGGTACGCGAGGGCCTGGCCACCATCGTCGGCAGCCTCCCCGGGATGGAGGTCGTCGGCCTGGCCGCCAATGGCGAGGAGGCCGTCAGCCTGACCGCAGAATGCCGACCCGACGTCGTGCTCATGGACCTGCGCATGCCGGTCATGGACGGCGCTGAGGCCACGGCCGCCATTCGCGCTCGCCATCCCGGCACTCAGGTCGTCGTGCTCACGACCTACGCCGATGACCAGTCGATCGTGGCCGCCCTCTCGGCCGGCGCCACCGGCTACCTGACGAAGGACGCCACGAGGGACGACATCCGCCGGGCTCTCGAAGCCGCCTTCGCCGGCCAGGCGGTCCTCGACCCGGCCGTGCAGGCGGCCCTGCTGCAAGCCGTACAGGCAGGTGGCCTCAAGGAGGCGGGCACTCCTTCGCGGTCAGCGGCACCCCCGAGGCCGGACGGACTGACCGAACGAGAAGCCGAAGTGCTGACCCTGATCGCCCTGGGCCGGTCGAACACCGAGATTGCCGAGCAGCTGTTCGTGGCCGAGGCCACGGTGAAGACCCACGTCAATCGCATCTTTGCCAAGACGGGTAGTCGCGACCGCGCCCAGGCTGCTGCCTACGCTCATCGCCACGGCCTGGCCGGGTAGCGAGCGGGGCGGGGCCTAGCATGTAGTTGCCGTGGCTAACCTTCTGTTGGCGTGCCAACCTTCGTGACCGAACCGTCGTCGGCCGCGACCGGATCACCGCCGGGTTGGGTGGGGCGCCTCTGGGCCATGATGTTGGGTCATCGCCGGGACATGGAGCTGGCCATCGGGGCCGCGGTCCTCGGCAGTGTCTGCCAGACGATCGTTCCTCTGATTGAACGGCAGATCGTCGACGGGGTGATCGTTGAACACTCCTCGCCCTTGTGGATCTGGCTGGCCGTCCTCGTCGGGCTTTCCGCCGCCAGCTTCGGCTTCGCCTACGTCAGGCGGTACCGCGGCGGAAAGATGGCCTTGGCGGTCCAGTACGACCTTCGCTGCGCCATGCACGACCATCTGTTGGACCTGGACTTCGACAACCTCAACCGGATGCCAACGGGTCAGGTGGTCGCCCGGGCCAATTCTGACTCGACGCTCGTCCAGGGGCTGCTGGCGTTCTTTCCCATCATCAGCGGCAACATCTTGTTGCTGCTGCTCTCGCTGACAGTCATGTTCTACCTCTCACCGCTGCTCGCGGCGGTGAGCGCGGTAGTGGCCCCGGCCGTGCTGATTGCGTCTTTCCGGATGCGGCGCCGGGTGTTTCCGGCGACCTGGGATGGTCAGCAGCGCGAGGGAGATGTTGCTCAGATTGTCGACGAAGGTGTCAACGGCGTGCGAGTCGTGAAGGCCTTCGGGCAGGAAGAGCGGGAGCTGGAACGGGTCGTCGAGGCCAGCAAGCGGCTGTATGGCGCCCAAATGCGAGCGGTGCGCATCCAGGCGCGCT
This sequence comes from uncultured Acidimicrobiaceae bacterium, assembly GCA_963769725.1. GTDB lineage: Bacteria > Actinomycetota > Acidimicrobiia > Acidimicrobiales > Palsa-688 > PALSA-693. The sequence goes on from CAVYMU010000001.1 coordinate 179,527, forward strand.
ACCAGCCGGTCCTCCAGGCCATCCCGGCCCTCGGCCAGGTCGCGGTTCTGGCCATCGGCGGATACTTGGCGCTGGAGCACGACATCACCATCGGCACGTTTCTCGCCTTCTCCACCTATGTAGCTCAGATGGTGGCGCCGGCCCGCATGCTGGCCGGCGTGTTGACCGTGGCCCAACAGGCCCGAGCCGGCGTCGAGCGAATCTTTCAACTCATTGACCTGGCCCCGGCGATCAGCGACGCGCCGAACGCCCTCGACGTGGGTCGGATCCGCGGCGCCATCGATTTCGACCACGTCTCCTTCGCCTACGACGAAAGCCGGCCGGTTCTCGAGGACGTCGACCTCCACGTCGCCCCCGGGGAGCGAGTGGCTCTGGTCGGCCCCAGCGGGAGCGGGAAGTCGACCGTGGCGCTCATGGTTGGGCGATTTCACGAGCCTGACCGCGGTCATATTCGGGTAGACGGGCACGACGTCCGCGACCTGACCCGGCACTCCCTCCGCCACCAGATCGCGTTCGTCTTCGAGGAGACATTCCTCTTTTCCGAGTCGGTGCGGGCCAACATCGCCTACGGGCGACCCGACGTCACCGACGCCGAAGTCGAGGCGGCGGCCCGGGTGGCCGGCGCCCACGAGTTCGTCGAGACGCTGCCTCGGGGCTACGACACGATCGTCGGCGAGCGGGGGCTGACCCTGTCGGGCGGCCAGCGACAACGGATTGCTCTCGCCCGCGCCGTTCTGGTCGATCCGCGCATTCTCGTCCTCGACGACGCGACCAGCGCCGTTGATGCCCGGATCGAGGCGGCCATTCACGACGGCCTGCGCCGCGTTATGGCCGGCCGCACGACGCTGCTGGTGGCCCACCGGCGGTCGACGCTGCACCTGGCGGATCGCATCGTCGTGCTCGAAGGCGGCCGGGTAATAGAGAACGGCACCCACGAGGACCTGATCGACCGTAGCCCGTTATATCGGGCCCTCCTGTCCGGCCTAGAGGAGGAGGAGGCCGAAGCGATCGGTGACTCGATCGAGCTGTTGGCCGAAGTCGGCGTCACCGAGGCGGCCTGGAGCTCGGGGCGTATCGACGGGGGCGACCCGGTTGTCGCGGCGGCACCGCTTTCCCCGAGTCGGGCCGGTCCACTCAGTCTGGGGCCGGGTCTGGGCCGGGGCGGGGGTGGCGGCGGCAGTTGGCGGCGAACTCTGACCCCCACCCCGGAGTTGGAGGTCCGAGTGGCGGCCCTGCCGCCCATCAAAGACTTTCCCGCCGTCGACCTCGAGGGCGAGACCCGCCAAGATCGAGGTTTCAGCCTGTTCCGACTGCTCTCAGAGTTCCGCCGGCCTCTGCTCTGCGGTCTGCTGCTGGTCGTCCTGGACGGCGTGTTCTCGTTGCTCGGACCGGTTCTGGTCAAAGAAGGCATCGACGGCGGCGTCGCCACCGGCTCCAAAGCCGTGCTCTTCGGTGCTTCAGCGATTTTCCTGGCCGTCACCCTGGCCGACCTCATCAACGGGGTCGCCGAGACGTTTGTCACCGGACGTACCGCCCAGCGGGTCATGCTCTCGTTGCGCATCCGGATCTGGGCCCAACTGCAACGGCTGTCGCTCGACTACTACGAGCGGGAGATGGCCGGCCGGATCATGACCCGGATGACGACCGACGTCGACCAGTTCGAGTCGTTGATCGAGAACGGGCTGCTGTCCGCCCTGGTCTCGATCGTCACGTTCGTCGGGGTTGGTGTCGCCCTGGTCGTGCTCAATGTCGAACTGGGGTTGTTGACATTGACGCTGGCCGTTCCCATGGCGGTGGTAACCGCCCTCTTCCGGCGTCGGGCTGCCGTGCTCTACGACCTGTCGCGGGAGCGGATCGCCGTCCTCAATGCCGACTTCCAGGAGAGCTTGTCCGGAGTGAGGGAAGCGCAGGCTTTTACCCACGAGGAGCTGAGCATACGCCGATTCCACCGCCTCGGGCGCGACTACCTCGAAAGCCGGGTGGCGGCCCAACGGCTGGTGGCTCTGTACTTTCCCTTCATTTCTCAGTTCGTGGCCGGCTGTGCCGACGCCATCGTGCTCGGCGTCGGCGCCGGCCTGGTCGTCTCGGGGCAGCTATCCACCGGAGCCCTCATCGCCTTCATTCTGTACATCGACATGTTCTTCTCGCCCATCCAGCAGCTCTCGCAGGTGTTCGACTCCTGGCAGCAAACGAGGGTCTCGGTAGGGCGCATTGCCGACCTGATGAAGTTGGAGACGCTGACGCCGGCTGCTCCCGATCCGGTCCAGCCGGGCCGGCTTGGTGGCGAGATCAGGTTTGACTCGGTGCGATTCTCCTACCCGGCCCGGCCAGGTGGGGTGGGTGCGGGTGGGGTGGGTGCGGGTGGGGTAGGTGCAGGTGGGGTAGGTGCAGGTGGGGTGGGGGCAGACGGGATGGGGCGCCGCGGTCCGGCTGACACCCCTTGGCTGCTGGCGCCGGACGCCTCCGCTCGCCGGCCGCCGGAGGCGGTGCGGGGTGTGGATCTCGAGGTGCAAGCCGGCGAGACGGTGGCTTTGGTGGGAGAGACGGGGGCGGGGAAGTCCACCCTGGTGAAACTGATGGCTCGCTTCTACGACCCGGACGCAGGCCGGGTGGTGCTGGACCGGAAGTTCGACCTGCGTGCGGTGGACTTGCACTCGTTCCGCGGCCAACTGGGTTACGTGCCGCAGGAAGCCTTCCTCTTCACGGGGTCGATCAGGGACAACATCGCCTACGGGCGGCCGGGCGCCTCCGACGCCCAGGTCGAGGGGGCGGCCCGGGCCGTCGGAGCCCACGACCTGATCGCCTCGTTGCCGGGGGGTTATCACCACGAGCTCTCGGAACGGGGCCGGTCGCTATCGGCCGGACAGGCCCAGCTCATCGCCCTGGCCCGAGCCGAACTGGTGGGCCCGGCCATCCTGTTACTCGACGAGGCCACATCCAACCTCGACCTGGCCGCCGAAGCCCGGGTGGCCGCCGCCATGCGTCGAGTGTCTGCCGGCCGGACCACGATCGTGATCGCCCACCGGCTGCAGACAGCCAAGGCGGCCGACCGTATCGTGGTCCTCCATGCCGGGCAGGTCGAGGAGAGTGGGACCCACGAGGAACTGTTGTCACTGAATGGGCGGTACGCATCCATGTGGGAGGCGTTCGAGCTGGTCGGTGCCGGTCATGCCCAGGGTCTGCGGGCGGGTGCGACGGCCGAGGGGACCGGGTGAGCATTGATCGGTGCCGGTCGCGCCGCCGGCCTGCTCTGGCGGGTTGCCGCCCGTGACATTTGGAGGGTCCAGCCGACTTTTGGAGTGAGTTATACATCTGATGTACATCCCACTCCAAGAGTGACAGGATCTACCAAAAGTCGCCGCGGTCATATCTTTTCTGTTCTTGGCCACCCGCCCCATATGCGAAAAGGAGCGCGGAGGGCGAGGAGAGACACCCGCCGTCAGCGCTCCACTACAGTGAGAGGCTTGGGTGTCGCAGCACCGGGTCGGCCTTCTCCGTGAAGGCGTGAAGGAGAGCTCATGCGCTGTACTCGCTTGGTTTGGGCCGCAGGCGCGGTAGTCGCCGCCGTGCTTCCCGTGGGGAGCCAGCTTCCCACCTCGGCGGCATCGGCGTCGATGGATCCCGGTGCCGTACTCGTCTACCCGACCGCCCATCACGCTGGCCCCGCGGTTGCGGCTCCGCCCACGACCAGCTACTGCGAGGCCCACTTCGGGATTGCCTGCTACCAGCCGCAACAGGTCCGGTTGGCCTACAACCTGGCTCCGCTGGCGGCGGGTGGAGTTGATGGTCGCGGCCAGACCATCATCATCGTTGACTCCTACGGCTCGCCCACCATCGGGCGGGACCTGGCGGTATTCGACTCGACGTTCGGGCTCCCGGCTCCGCCTTCGTTGGCGGTCATCCAACCGGCCGGACCGGTGCCGCTCTACCACGCCAACAGCAATCGTGAGGGATGGGCCGGCGAGACGACACTCGACGTCGAATACGCCCATGCCATGGCACCGGCGGCCAACATCCTGCTGGTGGAGACCCCCACTTCTGAGAACGAGGGCACCACTGGATTCCCCCAGATCGAGACGGCCGAGAAGTACGTCATCGATCATCATCTCGGGGGTGTCATCAGCCAAAGCTTCAGCGCCACGGAGCGGACCTTCCCCACCGCCCAGGCCCTTCTGGCCTTGCGGGGCGCCTACATCGACGCCGCCAACAAGGGGGTCACGGTGCTGGCCGCGTCTGGGGATTCCGGGGCCGCCGACGTGCACTTCAACCAGGTTACCTACTATCTGACGCCGGTCACCTCCTGGCCCGACAGCGACCCCCTGGTCACGGGGGTGGGCGGAACCCAGTTGCACCTCAACTCGGCTGGGGCGCGCCTGAGCCCAGACAGCGTCTGGAATGACACTTACAACCTACCGACCCAGAAATACATCTTCGGGAACGCTGGGCCGAACCCGCTTGCGGGCGGCGGGGGAAAGTCGGTCATCTTCAGCCGTCCGGCCTACCAGAACTCCGTAGCCTCGGTAGTCGGACGGCAGCGCGGGGTGCCGGATATCTCCATGAGCGCGGCCTGCAACGGGGCGGTCGATCTGTATCAGAGCTTCCCCGGCCAGCCCGCCGGTTGGTATCCGACGTGCGGCACGAGCGAGGCTACGCCGCTCTTCGCCGGGATCGTGGCCCTGGCCGATCAGGTGGCCGGCCATCCTCTGGGACTCATCAACCCGGCGCTCTATGCCATGAGCAGCAGCGCCGCGGCGGGAATTGTGGACGTCGAGCGGGGCAACAATACGGTGTCTTTTCTCCAGGGCGGCGTCCGGCATACGGTTGCCGGTTTTCATGCCGAGCCCGGTTATGACCTGGCGTCTGGCGTGGGCACTGTCGACGGGGCCTTGTTCGTGCCGGAGTTGGCCGGCTCGGGGGCGTAGCCCATTCCGCCGGGTAGCCGGCCCGACATCAACCCGGCTCGGGGTCGCGGCGGGCGGGGCGCGGTGTCAACCTCCATCGAGCGTCACGGCGGGTCGCGCTGGCGCTCGACGTGGAATTCAACCCGGTAAAGAAGGGTGTCGTCGTCGATGGGTCCGGCATGGGCGGCTCGGGTGCGGAGCGCTTCCAGGTCGCGCTCCCCCGATCGGCGAACATCGGCCCCGGTAATGGCATGGAACGGAATCAAGTCGAGCTCGTCCACCTCGATCACGACCGCACCTACCCGGTAGCGTCCTCCGACCTTGACCTTGGGCCGTTTCCACAGTCGAAACGACACGGTGATGTGTCCGGAGGTCACGCCGTCGCGCAAGTCTTTGCTGAACTCCATGGCCGGCGTCAGCTAGGCGAGGCTGCGGGTGTGGCGCCAGACGACCAAGCCATTACAACAAGGCAATCTTGGCGACGTTAGGCGGGCGTTGTCGGGGTGTCAAGCGGAGGCCGCGTCTGCCTCGTTCTAGTTGGGTCTGAACTTCGTGCCGGCGGTGCTCTTGGCTCTAGGCTTAGCGGAGAGTGTCATGAGACAAGAGGGAGGCCGCCATGTCCGATCGTGAGGAGCCCACCTACCGGCTGACCGAGATCGTCGGCACGTCCGCAGATTCCATCGACCAAGCCGTCCGGAATGGCCTGGCTCGGGCCAGTCAAACCCTGCGCAACCTTGATTGGTTCGAGATCACCCAGATCCGGGGCACGATCAGTGACGGGAGCGTCGACACGTTCCAGGTCGCCATGAAGGTGGGGTTCAGGGTCGAGGCCTAAGTCAATACGGACCTGGTCCAGACCGGAACTGACTCGGATTGGGTCAATGGCGCTCCCCACTATGGGGCCTGGTGGGAGATCTCCGCCTGCGGCGCAGACGAAAATAACGATGGTAGCGATCCATCCTGGAGGCGTCATGTGTGCTGGCATCTCGCAGAATTTGGGAACGAAGTGGTCCATCGTGATCAGGGATATGACGGCCGGAAGGTCCTTCACCACGACGGTTTGCGCTCGGCCCCGCCCCGCCCATTCCGGCTAACCGGCTGCGAGCCGATCGGACCAGACTGTCCGGTGTGGACACTTTCGACCTGGACCCTGACCCATTGCGACAGCTGGCTGCCTGGTTGGACGCGGCGCGTCAGTCCGGCGAGCCCATGCCAGAGGGAATGGGCCTGGCCACGTCGACCCCTGACGGGTATCCGTCGGTGCGCATGGTTGTGCTGCGGTCGATCGATTCCGGGCTGGTCTTCTTCACCGACTCCGAGAGCGACAAGGCGGCTGACCTGAGATCCAACCCGCACGCCGCTGGTGTCCTCCACTGGCTCCGGCCTGCTCATCGCCAGGTTCGGGTGGCCGGACCGGTAGCCGCGGTCACGGCCGAGGAGGCCGACGTCTATTGGGTCACCCGTCCCCCCGGGGCCAGGTGGAACGCCCTGGCCTCGCATCAGAGCCGGGTGGTTCCCAGTCGGGCCGCCCTAGAACAGCGAGTCGCGGCCTGGTCCCGCCGGTTTCCTGACGAGACCAAGATCAAACGACCGCGGCGGTGGGGTGGCTTTCGGATCACGCCCGACACCGTTGAGTTCTGGGAAGAGCGGGCCGATCGGGTGCACGACCGCCTGCGCTATCGCCGCCATGCCGGTGCGTGGACGCGGGAGCGCCTGTCACCCTGACGCCAAGGTGACGTAGGCGCGTCGACTATGCCGGCCGCGACCGGCCTGGTGCTGCCTTCGAGATGGCTGGGCCACTCGAGCCGGGCGCGTTCATCGGCCAGCGATCATGATGGGCGAATGGAACCCGCCGAAGCCGCCCTCCAGCCCGACCTGGTGATCTGCGATCCGCATCACCACCTGTGGGTGCGTTCTGACGACCGGTACCTGGTCGACGACCTGAGAGCGGACACCGGGAGCGGCCATCGAATCGACAAGACGGTGTTCGTCGAGTGCCTTTCGAACTACCGGCCGGCCGGTCCCGAGGCCCTCCGGCCGGTCGGCGAAACCGAGTTCGTGGTGGCCGCTGACCCCGACGGGTTCATCGCCGGGGTAGTGGGCTACGGCGATCTGCGCCTTCCCGAGATCGAGGACGTGCTGTCGGCGCACATCGACGCCGGCGCCGGACGGTTTCGCGGCATTCGCCAGGCGAGTGCCTGGGACCCGAGTCCGGACATCCGCGCCTCTCACACCGGTGCCCCGTCCGGGCTGCTCGGAGACCCATCCTTCCGAGCGGGCTTCGCAGTCCTGGGCCGAGCCGGGCTCAGCTTCGACGCCTGGCTTTACCATCCACAGATCCCCGAGCTCACCGATCTGGCCCGGGATCAACCCGAGGTACGGGTGGTGCTCGACCACCTCGGCGGCCCGCTCGGCATTGGGCCGTATCGTGGGAAACGCGCCGAGGTGCTCGATCGGTGGCGAACGTCACTCTCCGACCTGGCAACCTGTCCGAACGTGGTGCTCAAGCTCGGGGGCATCGGTATGCCTATCTATGGTGAGGACTGGCATCACCAGCCTGGCGGAGCGACGTCCGAGGAGCTGGCGGCGGTCTGGGGAGCCGAGATCCGCTGGTGCATCGAACTGTTCGGCGCCGAGCGATGCATGTTCGAATCGAACTTTCCGGTCGACAAAGCGTCGTGCCGCTACGCGGTGCTATGGAACGCGTTCAAGAGGATCGCCGCGGAGGCGAGCCCGACGGAGCAGGCGGCCCTCTTCCACGACACCGCGACCTCGACGTACCGGCTCTGATTCGGCCCGCCCATGTCACGGCTCCGGTGCCGCCGCGGGCAAGCTAGTGGGCGATGCGCTTTCACACGCTCAGCCAGTGGCTGCGGGACGGCCTCCTGCCCACCGTGTTGCTGCTCCTCGGTGCCGCCCTCCTCGGGCGAGCGATCCGCTGGCTGGGTGCCCGTTACCGCGGGGCGCTGGACGAGGAGGTGCGCGACAGGATCGAGGCCGGCGGAGTCGTCCCTGAGGGCGCCAAGCGGGCCCGGGCGGTCGGCCAGGCCGTCGAATGGGCTGCCGTGTCCCTGGTGTACTTCCTCGCCGGCATCCTGGGCCTGCACGAGCTGGGGGTTCCACTCACCAGCCTGGTCGCGCCCGCCACTGTCGCTGGAGTGGCGATCGGCTTCGGTGCCCAGCAGGTGGTCGGGGACCTCCTGGCCGGCTTCTTCCTGTTCGCCGAGCGCCAGTTCGGGGTCGGCGACCAGATCCGGTTGTCAACGCCGGGTCAGGTGACCGGCGTCAGCGGCACCGTCGAGGAGCTGACCCTCCGGGTGACGAAGGTGCGCAACCAGCAGGGGGAGCTCATCGTGGTACCCAACAGTGCCCTGCGCCAGGTCACCAACCTCTCCAAGGATTGGTCTCGGGTGGTCATCGACATCCCGATTCCCGCCGAGGAGGACCTGGACCACGTCATCTCCATCATCGGCAAGGCGGCCTCGGGCCTGGCCGCCCTCGATGACTGGCGGGACCAGATCATCGGTGATCCGGTGGTCGCCGGGGTGGAGAACATCGAGGTTGGGTACGTGCTGTTGCGGCTGCTGGTACGCACGCTGCCGGGCCGACAATTCGATGTGGGCCGGGAACTTCGCCTCCGGGTGGTGATGGCGTTACGCGCTGCCGACATCTCGACCCCGGCGGCGGCCGCCTCGCCGTCGAGTTCTTCATGAGGATCAGCGATGGCCTGGCCGCCATGCGGCGACCGATATCCGAATGGCTCCGAGTGCGCTGGTCTACGGCGGTCATGGCCATCCTCTTCCTGGGGTTGGGGGCGCTCTACGTGGAAATCAAGACCACGCCGTCATCGGCCGCTGCCACCTCCAAGGCACTCAACGACGTGACCAAGGGTCTCCAACCGGGCGACAGCATCGTCATCACCCGCTCCGGGACAACCACCACCACTACCACGGTCGTCCGTGTCCCGTCCGGCCCGGCCGAGACCACGACGACCATCTCGCAGACGACCACCACTACCCCTGCGCCGTCGACGACTGAGCTGGGCAAAAGCCCCACCACGTCGACTTCGTTGCCGGGGATCGGTGCCGTAACCAGCACGACGGCCCCGGTGGCCGGCTCGACATCCACGTCGTCCACGTCGCGCCCGTGACGTGGCCATCGGTCGCAGACTGGACCCTCTCGGTTCTCGGTCGTCGAATCACCCCGCCAGGGTGATCCGCGGCTGCTCGGGGTCGGCAGAATATGATCGGACGCGGGAACACCCGAAGAGGCCCGGTGGCGATTCGCTGCCTTTAACCCCATACGACAGCAGGTTGTTGCTAGGACCGAGGAGGCCAAAAAGCCGTGCTGGGATACGACTACCCATTGCTGGGCGTCTTTTGGACGATGCTGGAGATCTTCCTTTTCATCATCTGGATCTGGTTGCTCATCATGGTCTTCGCGGACATTTTCCGCAGTCACGACATGGGCGGGTTCGCCAAGGCCCTGTGGGTGATCTTCGTCATCTTCCTCCCGTTCCTGGGTGTCTTCGTCTACTTGATCGCTCGCGGCAGCAAGATGCAGGAGCACGCGGTCAAGGACGCCCAGCAACAGGACCAGGCGTTCCGCGCCTACGTCCAGGAAACAGCCGGGGCGACGAGCACCGCCGACGAAGTAGCCAAGCTCGCCGATCTGAAGGCGTCCGGTGCGATCAGTGAAGAAGAGTTCCAGGCCGCCAAGGCCAAGGCGTTGAGCTGACGCCTGCTCAGTCGGGCCCGGGCAAGGGATGGTGTCCTGGCCCGGGACCATCGACCGACGAAGCCCTCCGACCAGGCGTCAAGAGGCAGGCAAGGCGGCCGCCGGATTTCTGAAGCGGGTTGGCCGACCCATCACTTGTCGCACCAGGCGGTGCAGTCGCGGATCCCAGATCACCCCGAAGTGCCCGGCGCCGTGGAGGACGTGGTGCTCGGCCCCTTCTCGCAGCCCTGACGCACGCGGGACGATGAAGCAATCGGCAGAAGCCACCACGTTGACCATCGTCGGACCTTCTTGCCATCTCTGCGGAATCGGGTGAATTCGGCTCATCTCGCGCACCGACACCACCGGTGACCAAGAAGGAGCGATCGCCGTTCCGTTCAGGGGCGCGCAGATGGTGATCACCCGGTCAACGAGATGCGGCACCGTTTCACTCGCAAGCGCGGCCACCAGTCCCCCCTGGGAGTGACCGATGAGGTTGACCGGGGTACTGGCTCGGTGCAGGCGACGAACCAGCCTGTCGACGGAACGTTGAACCGAGGCCAAGCCCCACCACTCCAGGATGTGCAACTTGCTGCCGGGCACCAGGTGGCCCAGGGGTGCGTAATACCCAAATGCGACGGTGGAGCACACGCCCGTGCCAGTGACGACGATGGTCGTCACGGGACGGCCGTCGGACCGTGCGGTCGATGGCGTCAACGCGGCCCGGCGCCGAAGATTCCTTCCCTGGCTGAATGTCATCCAGATGCCCCTTCTGGCGACTAGGGCCGCCCCGGCGTGGGTGGTCTCTCCAGTTTGGGGGTGCTGCCTCCCGGGGTTCCCACCGGCCCAACAACACCACCCCAAGCGGTCGAAGCTCATCAGGCCGCTGGTCGCCGGGAGTGACGTCTCCGGCACCTCCGGTGAGATTCACCAGGAGGGCGTGGCCTCATGGGCCCATCGGGACCGGGGCCCATCGGGACCGGGCCAGGCCAGCGAGAACGGGCCCATGGCGACCGAGAGTCGACCTGGCCCGACCACGCGGCCGGACTCGGATGAGTCAAAACAACATCGAATTCGGCCCTGATTCGGTGGCGAGCGCCTTCCCGATCAACCGTCGGGGGCCGGCGCCAACGCCGTGAAGTGACCTCGCTGGGCGGGGAGGCGTTGGTCCATCTACCCTGTACGTTTCCCGTGAGGTGCGTCCGCTGCTCGACCGCGGCGCTACAGCTAAAGAGGCGAACATCGATGCTCTTTGATCAGTTCAATATCCCGGAAACGGCCGGTTCCTCCGTCGAGGGCCAGCCCGGTTCCTCCGACACCGCGAGTCCAACCGATCCCTCTGGCTCCTTCGAGCCCACCACCGGGCCCGCCCACGCTGCGGAGGCCGGCGGGACAACCGATCCGACCGGTCCGGCCTGGCCGACGGGGATTGCTCATCCTGCCGCGGCCGGCGGGACAGCCGATCCGACCGGTCCGGCCTGGCCGGCGGGGATTGCTCATCCTGCCGCGGCCGGCGGGACAGCCGATCCGACCGGTCCGGCCTGGCCGGCGGGATTCGCCGGCCGGACCGATAACACCGGATCGATCGGATCCACTGAAGCCACCGAAGAGCTCGTCGCCGCGGCCGACCCGGCCGAATCGTCGACGACGGACGCCCCGGTGTCGTTCATTCGAGAATCGTGGCTGCAGCCGCCGGCCTGGATCCCGGCGACGGAGTCGAAAAGGCGGCCTAGCGGAACCCGTCCGCTCCCACTGGCGTTTCGCAATGAGTCCGGGAGGTCCGACGGATGGCCGCGGCGGACCGTAATGGCCGTCGGCGCCGTCCTGGTCGGCCTGATTGCCATCTTGGGCTTCGTTTCTGTCCACAACGGTCAGGTGGCCGCCAAATGGCAACAGCGGGATGCGGCGCAGGTAGCTCTAACCCAACAGGTAAGCGCCCAGCTCGAGAAAGCGAACAGCCATATTACTACTCTGGACGGCACCGTCGGGTCGCTCCAAGGCCAGTTAGCGACGGCCGCCAGCAAGCAGAAAGCGAATTCGGGAGTCAGCGGTGTCCTGCATCGACTGATATGGCCGTTTGGGTAGGAGCTTCACCTCACGGGGTTACAAGGATGCTCACCGCGGCGGGCGATAAAGGGCTGGCCGTCGGTAACAGAGCCGAAATGCAACGTGGAATCGCGCCGGTTCGACGGTTCTGCGCCGCTTGCCCCGTTCCTTATCGGAAATTCAGCTTCAGAAATCGAGTTTCTGGACCCGACCACCTGTCGGATCACCCCTCTCCCGTAAGCTATCCTCGCGATTGCCAGTGAATTAGATGTATTGAAGCCGCTTGAGGCTGTAATGGCGGTATCCTGTTCGCATTATGCGAAACGCCAACGGCTTGGTAAGCGAAGAGCAGTGGACGCCCGCCGAGGTGCGCGCTTGGGCACGCGAACGGGGTCTCGGGATCAGTGACCGGGGTCGCATCCCCGAAGCTGTGATTGAGTTGTACCTCGCCCAACCGGCCACCATCCGGAAATGGGCGAGCCAAAATGGTATTACGGTCAGCGAGCGAGGTCGGCTTCCCGCCGAGATCGTAGAGCAGTATCTGGCTCGGCCGGCCGCGGTGCGGGCGTGGGCCCGCCGGCAGGGGATCGACGTCGGCGAGCGAGGTCGTCTACCCGCGGCACTGGTAGAGCGTTATCTTGAGCGGTTCCGCCAACTGGAGCGGATCGCAGCCTGAGACGCGGTCAACTGCGCCCCCTGGTTCGACGGGTCGCCCTCGCCGGGTAGGACGACGGGTGGTGGTTTCGCTTCAATCCTTCCGTCGCGGCGGCCTCGTCATGGTGGCAGCCGGGCTGGCTTTGAGCCTGTCGTTGGCCGCGCCTGCGGCAGCACAACCGACGACCACGACGATCACCCCAGACTCCACGTCGGTTGCCACGACCACTGAGCCCGCAACGCTTCCGCCGACTACACCTGCGCCGACCACACCAGTGACGACGGCCGCGCCGCCAACGAGCGCGGCCAGTTCGACGACCTCTAGCTCCACCGAGCCGACGACAACGTCGACCTCGGTCTCCACTACGACGAGCGGCAGCAGTTCGTCCAACACGACGGCCATAACCATTGCGGTCGTTGCCGTGGTCGCGATCGCCTTGCTCATCGGTCTCATCGTCCTCATCATGCGCCGCCGCAACCGATCTCGATGGTGGACCCAGGCTCGACTGGTCTCGGCCGAGGCCAGCGCGGTGGCGTCGGCGGTCGAACGGGCCCTGCCATTGTTGCGGGAACCCAACGCCGCGGTTCAGGTGTGGGCGGACATCAATAGTCGAGTGACCCAGCTACGCGTCCGGCTGGGCGCAATCAGCCAGTCAGCACCCGATCCCCGCGCCAAGGCTGTGACCAGCCGCGTCAGCCTGGCCCTTGACGCCGTCCAATCCGCGATCGATACCGACCGAGGCCTTCGCATCGGACCACCGGCGCCTACGCCGGAGCAGATTGGCTATTCCGAAGCCTTGCTGCGCCAGCGGGCCAGCGAGCTCGAGCGGACGGCCCAGGAGCTGGAGGTAAACGCTCCCGCCAGCTGACGCTGGGGGTCCCCGTTCCCGGTCGCTGGCGGCCGTGGCCCCGTCGGTCTTTGACCGAGCTGGGCCGGGCTGGGGTCGGCTCGTGGCGCGAGGATGGATCCATGCATCTCTCGGACTTCAGCTTGGGCAGGCTGGGCGACCTGCGGTATCGGCACAAGACGGCTGCAGTCTCCCCACTGAGGTGTTAGCGCGTCAATGACCACGATGACCGAATGGTTGCAGGTGCTGGTGACGAGGTATGGCCCAGCCGACGCCCTCATCGAGCCCGAGGGGCTGACGTTGTCGTTCGCGGAGTTGCACGACCGAGCGGGCCGGTTGGCCGGCGGCCTGGACCGGCTCGGTCTGCGTCAAGGCGACCGGCTGGCTTCGTTTGTGCCGAATGGCGTACTCCCGGTCGAGTTGCTGCTGGCGACGGCCCGACTGGGAGCCGTATTCATCGGCGTCAACACGCGCTACCGGTCTGAGGACCTCCGCCATCTCATAGAGCGGGGCCGTCCACGCCTGTTGGTGGCAGCAGACGACTTTCTCGGCATTGATTACCCCGCGATCGTGGCGGAGGCGCTTGAAGGGCTCGAGGACGACGGCAACTCGGCCCGTGCCCCCAGCCGTCGACCGCGCCCCGGCCGGGCCGCCACTGGCTTGGAAGCCATCGAACCCTGGGACCGGCATGACGCGGCGATGGGCCACGCCGGTCACCCGAGGCCGCTCGTCTTATGGCCAGACGATGTCGAGAGGTTGCGAGCAGCTGAGCCCGTCTCCGAGGGCCGGGCTGCAGCCGACGACCTGCTGGTCGCCTTCACTACCTCGGGTACGACCGGGCGGCCGAAGCTGGCCGCTCACGACCACGCCACTACCGTCCGCCACCTCGGCGCCGCCGGCCGCTCCCTGGAAGTGCATCCGGGTTCAACCGGGCTTCTGGCTCTCCCGTTTTGCGGGACCTTCGGATTCGTATCCCTGCTGGCGGTGCTATTCGGCGGCGGGCGAGTGATCGTCCCACCTCGCTTCGAACCGGCCGAAGCGGCCGCCCTGATCGAGGAGTTCGGCGTGACCCATTTCAACGGGTCGGACGACATGCTTCTCTCGGTGTGCGGGGCCGGACGCGACCTGTCGTCATGGCGCCACGGCGTAACCGCAGACTTCACCGGGCGCGGCCTGGAGTCCGTACGTGGCGCCGAGGAGTTCGGGGCTCGGATCACTGGCGTGTACGGCTCGTCCGAGACGTTCGCCCTCCTGGCCCGGCGGTCGCCGTCAGATCCCGCAGACGTGCGGGGTCGTAACGGCGGTTGCCCGGTGGATCGCGAGACGGAGACCCGGGTCGTCGACGGAGAGCTGCAGCTGAGGGGCCCGAGCGTCTTGACCGCCTACCTCGACGGAGACACGACTACCTCGCCGCCGCTTGTCGGCGAGGGATGGTTCCGCACCGGCGATCTCGCCGACGAGGAGCCGGACGGCGGTTTCTTGTACGTCGCTCGTCAGGGCGACGCGCTCCGTCTGGCCGGGTTCCTTACTGACCCTGCGGAGATCGAGCGCTGGCTTCTTAGCCATCCGGCGGTGACGGGAGCGCAGGTGGTCGGCGCGCAGATCGCCGGAGTCGGTGAGGTCGCCGTGGCCTTCGTGACGGCGGTGGGCGGGGTGACCGAGGAGGCCTTGGTCAACCACTGCCGCCGAGGGCTGGCGAACTTCAAGGTGCCAGACCGGGTGGTCGTGGTTGAAAGGTTTCCGACTGTCGATGGGGCCAACGGGGTGAAGATCCGTAAGGCCGAGTTACGCCAGCAGGCCAGCGAGGCCTTTAGGGTGGCATCGGATCGAGTCGGGCCGAGTCTGACGGAGTAGGGGGTGTGAGCGCCGGGCCAGTGCCGTAGCGGGGGGCCGGGAGATCCGGACGGGGCCGACCGGCGGCGAGCGACGGGGTTGATCCGGCCCCGGGTCCCTTGCCGGTCGTCTCGGGCGAGCAGGGCGCCTTGGAAAGATTCTGTGGCGCGTCGCGAACCGACATTCTCTGGACCAAACTCAGCCCACCCAAGGGGCGCCACCGTCCAGAAAGCGAATTTTGCCGCGGTGGTCCGGACCAGGGTGAGCCCGTTTTCGCCGGCCCGTTCTGGCGGGGCCCCTCCGCCGCCCGCTCCGCCTCCCGCCCGCTCCCGCCCCCGCGCCTCCCGCCCCCTCAGCCCCCGCCCCGCGCTCCCGCCCCCTCAGCCCCCCGGCAGGGCGACCCCGGCCCCTGGCCCCCGGGGCCGGGAGCGACCGGAGGACAGACGGGCCGCCGGGCGGCTGGCCCCCCAACGGGACCCGGAGCGACCCGAGGACAGACTGGCCGCCGGCGAGCACGGTCGAGGGCGAGCGGCCTACCTTGTGGGCAACACGAAGGCGAGGAGCCCATGTCAACATCCAGCCAGAGCCCGGCCGGGTTCGCAGCCCCGATGTTCCCCCGATATCACGCTCAGACCCGGCCGGACGTCGCAGCCATCATCATGGGACGCACCGGTCACGTGACGACCTTCCTCGACCTGGAGCGCCGCGCCAACCAGATTGCCAACGGGCTGTATGAGGAAGGGGCCCGGCTCGGCGACAGCGTCGCCATCCTGATGGAGAATCGCCCGGAGTTGCTCGAGATCACGTGGGGGGCGCAGCGCCTCGGCCTGCGCTATACGGTGATCAATCACCACCTGCTCACCGCCGAGGTGCAGTACATCCTCGACGACTGCGAGGCGAAGGCGGTGTTCACTACCGCGGCCCTGGCCGAGGTGGTCGCCGGACTGGATCTCGGTCGGATCGAGACGAGGCTGAGTATCGATGCCACCCTGCCGGGGTGGCGCCGCTTCGAGGACTGGGTGGCCGAGTTGCCCATCCGGCCTGCGCCCCACGAGGCGGAGGGAACGGAGATGCTGTATTCGTCCGGCACCACCGGCCGCCCCAAGGGTGTCCACAAGCCCCTGCCCGCCACGCCGCTCGGCGACCCAGCCGCACGCCCGGTCAGCATGGCGGCGGTATCAAGAGAACGGTACGGAATCGGCCCGGGAGACGTCTATCTGGTGCCGGCGCCGCTTTACCACGCCGCTCCTCTAGTGGCGGCGATGTCATCGCATCGCAACGGCGCCACCGTCGTGGTGATGGAGCGCTTCGACCCCGAGCTGTGTCTCAGCCTGATCGAGCACCACCGGGTTACCCACGCCCAGTTTGTGCCGACCATGTTCATTCGCATGCTGGCTACGCCGGAGGCCCAGCGCCAGCGCTACGACCTGTCCAGTCTGAAGGTGGCGATACACGCCGCCGCGCCGTGCCCCATAGAGGTAAAAGAGCGACTGATCGAGTGGTGGGGCCCGATCGTGTACGAGTACTACTCGGGGACCGAGGACATTGGGGGCACGGGTCTGACTTCAGAAGAGTGGCTCTTGCACAAGGGCTCGGTGGGCAGACCGCAGCCGGGGATCACGATCCACATCCTGGGTCCCGACGGAGAGGAGCTCCCTCCTGGCGTCCCTGGCCAGATCTTTCTGGATGGAGGCCGCCCCTTCGAATACCACAATGATCCGGACAAGACCGCTTCTATCGTCGGTCCCCACGGCTGGCGAACGTTGGGCGACATCGGGTACGTGGATGACGATGGATATCTTTATCTGACCGATCGGCAATCGCACATGATCGTGGCCGGCGGCGTCAACATCTACCCCCAAGAGGCCGAAAACGTGCTGGCCACCCACCCCGACGTTATTGACGTCGCCGTCATCGGCGTACCCAATCCGGAGTACGGCGAGGAGGTCAAAGCCGTCGTGCAACTGCGGGACCAGGAGCGGGCCGGGCCGGAGATGGCTGCCGTCCTCATCGGGTACTGCCGTGAACGGCTGGCTCGGTTCAAGTGCCCGCGGTCGGTCGACTTCGTCGAGGAGATGCCCCGCGACCCGAACGGGAAGCTGTACAAGCGTCGATTGCGCGAGAAGTACTGGGTGGATCGCACCACGTCGATCGTCTGAGATCGGGAGCTCCAGACCCATCACCATGAGGATCTTCGACACGCTCAGGTCCGTGCTGCGCTTCCGGCGGCTCGAGATCGACCCCGTGTCTCGGCGCCTGCGCTCGGCCGTCGATGTCGGCGACCTGCGCCGGCTGAGCCGCCGGAGGCTACCGCGTGGAGTGTTCGACTATGTCGATGGAGGTGCCGAGGACGAGTTGAGTTTGAATCGGAATGTGGCGGCCTTCCGCCGGGTGGAGTTCCGGCCCCGGGTTCTCCGGGACGTAGGCGGCGTCGATACCACCTGCCGACTGCTGGGCCGTTCGCTCTCCGTGCCGCTGGTGCTGGCGCCGACCGGGTTCACCCGCATCGTGGTGCCCGACGGCGAGTTGGCCGTCGCCCGGGCCGCCGCCCGCAGAGGCCTCCCCTACACGCTCTCGACCCTGGCGACGCGTTCGATCGAAGAGGTGGCGGCCTGCTGTGACGGGCCCAAATGGTTTCAGGTCTATGTGTGGCGCGACCGAGGACTGGTGCGCGACATGCTCGACCGGGCCGAGGAAAGCGGCTACGAAGCCATCATGTTGACGGTCGACACCCCGGTACTTGGTCGCCGGGAGAGGGACGTCCGCCATGGGTTTGCCCTTCCGCCCACTATCGGCCCACGGACGCTGCTCGACGGGGCCCGACACCCGGGCTGGACGTGGCGTTTTGTGCGATCGGAGCCGATCACGTTTGCCAATGTGGTTGGCGTGGGGACGGCTGAGGTGACCGGTGCCGTTAATCTCGCCGATTACATCAACTCTCAGTTTGATCCGACTCTGTCCTGGCGCGATCTGGAGTGGTTCCGATCGGTTTGGGCAAAGCCCATCGTGGTCAAGGGTGTGCAGTCGGTAGATGACGCCGTGCTGGCCGCCGAGCACGGCGTCGACGCCATCGCCATCTCCAACCACGGTGGCCGTCAGCTGGACGGCTCGCCGGCCCCCCTTGACCTGGTTGCGCCGGTCGCGGCCGCGGTCGGCGACCGGATCGAGATTATCTGCGACGGCGGAATTCGCCGTGGAAGCGATCTCGTCAAAGCGATTGCGCTGGGTGCCAACGCCGGCATGATCGGCCGGGCCTACCTTTATGGCCTGGGTGCGGCCGGGGAGCGTGGCGTTGACCATGTGCTCGACCACCTGGCCGGGGGGATGCGGCGAACCATGGCGCTGCTCGGCTGTGAGACGCTCGCTGACCTCACGCCCGCCGCCGTCGCCTGGCGGGCGCCCGAGGGTGAGGGCAGCCGTTGAGTGTCCCCGTGGTCGGGGTTACCACGGGAGTGGCCAACGCCAGGTGGGGGCCGTGGGCCCGTAAGGCGGTGGTGGTGCCTGACCTCTATGTTCGCCGCCTGTCAGATGCCGGCGCGCTGCCGGTGCTCTTGCCGCCCGTGGGCGAGGTGGCGGCGGCGGTTGTGGCCCGCCTGGACGCCGTCGTGTTCACGGGCGGCGGCGACGTGGGCCCAACCGGGTATGGAGGAAACTCCCATCCAAGCATCTACGGCGTGAACGGCGACCGGGACCGCACAGAGATGGCGGTCATCGCCGCCGCGGACGAGCAGCAGTTGCCGGTGCTCGCCATCTGCCGCGGCATTCAGGTCCTCAACGTGGCCAGAGGTGGCACCCTGCACCCCCACCTTCCGGACGTTGTGGGCCACGACCGGCACGGAGGTGGTCGAGGGGAGTACGGCCGCCACGACGTCGTGGTCACCTCGGGAAGCCGGCTGGCGAGCGCGGTCGGCGTCGGACGGGTGGATGTTGCCACTCACCACCACCAGGCCGTCGACCGGTTGGGCGGAGGACTTGTCGTCACGGCGACAGCGGACGACGGCACCATCGAGGCGGTTGAGGACCCGACCCGCTTTTTCGTCGGTGTTCAGTGGCACCCCGAGGTCGATGACGATCTAACCCTCTTTCGAGCGCTCGTCACGGCAGCCCGGCACTGACCCCCCGGTGGGGTCGTGGCGATCGGCGGTGCGGAGCGCGCCGATTGGCGACAGCGAGTGAGCGGACCGGAGCCGAGGTGGGGGCTCGAGCCGGGTCGGAGTCCGATGGAGCCGAAGCAGGTGCGGCTGGAGCCGGAGTAGGTGCCGCTCGGGCCGGAGTAGGTGCCGCTCGGGCCGGAGTAGGTGCGGCTCGGGCCGGAGTAGGTGCGGCTCGGGCCGGAGTAGGTGCGGCTCGGTCCGGCTACAGCGGGCCAGGCCCGAATCGACGGTCCGCGAGGACTTGACGCCGAAGGCCTATGCTCGCCGCGTCCTGCGAACCTGGCGCCTGGCGTAGTCTCGGACCCGTTGGAGAGACGACTTTGGACTGGCTCAGAAGCATGAACGTCGCGACCCGGTCGGAGGGGCCGGCGGTGCCGGGGGTCCGGGCCATGGTGGCGTGGGGGGCGGTGTGGGCGAGGTGGACAGTTCCGGCGGCGCGGCTGGTAGGGGCGGGTCCAGACAGCCGAAACCGCTGAGCGATGCCGGACGGGAGCCCTCCGAGGCACGACGGCGATACGGAGAGAAGGATTCCGCCCGCGACCGGCGGGCCCGAGCCCGTCGAGGCGGGGGGTCCGGCCAGCGAGGTGATCCATCTCGGGGCGAACCGCCGGGCCACGGCCCAGGGGCTCGAGGTCGGTGAACTGGCTCCCTACAGCCAGACCGCCTCGGGCCTGTCCGCCCTCGGGCGGGTCCAGGCCCGGGCTCAACGCAGCGGGCCGGCAGATCCACCCGAACCGGAGCGTCCGACCGCGTCGCCGAGTTCCGGCGGCGTCAGACCGACTGGCCGGATCAGGCGGATCCGCAGTACCAGGCGGACTCGTCGGACCGGGCGGGCCCAGCGGAGCGGTCCCAGCAGGCGCCCTGGTGGCGGCGGGCGCAGCCAGAGGGCCGAGCGGCGAGGCCGGCGCGGCCGGCGGGGTCTCCACCGGTCGCGCCGACCCAGCCGCCTCTTGCGAGCCGCAGTGGTCGTCGGCGTGGCGGCGGCCACGATCGTGGCCCTGGCCGCCGGACTGGTGGCCGTTCAGCTGCGGCGCACGGTTCCCCGGCCCGTGCTGCACCGCACGATTCCGGCCACGGTGACGGTGGCCGGACCGGTGCCCCGGGTGCCCTGGCCCCGGTCGGGGGAATCGGCGCTTGCCGTGACCGGAATTGGCACCGTCGGATCGGCTGGCCCGTCGTCGCCGGTCCCAATCGCCAGCCTGGCCAAGGTGATGACAGCTGCAGTGGTCCTGCGCGATCATCCGCTGACCGCAGGCCAGTCAGGTCCGGGCGTCACGGTCTCGGCCGCCGACCAGGCCGCCTACCAGGCGGACGAGGCGGCCGGCGATTCGGTCGCCCCCGTGGTGGCCGGGGAGACCCTGAGCGAGCTGCAACTGCTCGAGGGCCTCCTGATTCCTTCCGCCGACAACCTGGCTCCGGTTGTGGCCCGATGGGACGCCGGCAGCCAGGCGGCCTTCGTAACCAGGATGAACGCCCTGGCCGCCTCTCTGGGCATGCGCGCCACCCGCTACGCGGATCCGAGTGGTGTCTCGCCCACGACCGTCAGCACCGCCGCCGACCAACTCCGCCTGGCCGAGACCGTGGCCACCAACCCGGTCTTTATGTCGATCGTCCGCCAGCCGCAGCTGACGCTTCCGAACAGTCCTGAGCTGTTCAACTACAACACCATCCTGGGCCAGGACGGCATCGTGGGCATCAAGACCGGGGCTACGGCCGCGGCGGGGGGATGTTTCATGTTCGCAGCCCGTGC
Source organism: uncultured Acidimicrobiaceae bacterium (assembly GCA_963769725.1). Lineage (GTDB taxonomy): Bacteria > Actinomycetota > Acidimicrobiia > Acidimicrobiales > Palsa-688 > PALSA-693. The sequence goes on from CAVYMU010000001.1 coordinate 200,429, forward strand.
CAGTGCGGTCGGGCGTCGAGTCGAGTTGCTCGGAGTGGTGCTCGGCGAGCGGGCTACCCCCTTGATCCCCGCCGCTTTGCACGCCGGCGAGACCCTGATCGGACCGGTCGTCGCCGGGCTGCACCCGGTCACGGCCCTGCCGGCCGGGACCGTTGTGGCAAACATCCGCGTCCCCTGGGGGCCCCCGGTTGCCGTCACCACGGCGCGAGCGGTCACGGTCGTGCACTTCGGCCCGACGCCGGTTGGTCTGACGGTACGACCTGGTCCGACCGTGGTTGCGGTGGGATTACCAGCCGGCGCGCCAGTGGGGACGGTGTCGGTGGACACCGGCGGACAGGTTCAGACCGTCGCGGCCGTTACCGACCAGCCCATCCAGGGACCGTCGCGGCGCTGGCGTCTGGAACGGCGATGACCACTCAGGCGTACTCGGGGAGAGACTCCCGCCGCGGTGGTTGACCTGATCAAGATGGATGAGATTGGCCGCCTGGGCCCCGCTGACGACGACGAGTCCCTTCCACCGACTGAGTCCGTCGCAGGGGATTCCGCCTCAGGCACGCCGCTCGCCCCGAAGCGCCGCGGTCTCCGAAGAAGAAATGTCGACCGTTGACGTCCGCAAACGACACCATGACCCCCCTTGTATGGCGACGAAACTGCCCGACTCTGCGGGGGCCGGTTACGACAGGGGGAGGTCCCTGGGTGTCACACCGATGCGCTATCAATGAAGGGATGGCTTCTCCCACGTCCCACACCGCATCAGGTAAGGCATCAGGTGAGTAGGACCCCTCGATGACCGCCTTGGTCGTTGGACTGACCGTGGCCGTGGCCCTGCTCGGAGTGCTGGTTCTCGGACTGTTGCGATCCAACGCGGAGGTGCTCCGGGCATTGCACCAGCTCGGCGTCAACCTTGGCCCCGATACACCCGGTGCTGTGGCCGCGACGGTCACGCTCGGCGCCCGGCCGACGCCGGGGCGGCCCGACGCCGGCGACGTCATCGACCTGGCCGGAAGCACTCCGGACGGGGACGCGGTCAGCCTGGCGGTGAACGGAGTTCAGCATGACACCCTCATTGCGTTCTTGACGTCGGGATGCCAAACCTGCCGAGGGTTCTGGGACTCGTTTCGTTCCGGCCCGCCGGACATTCCCGGTGGGGCTCGACTGGTGGTGGCGACCCGCGGGTCAGAGGCGGAGTCCCCCGGGGTGATTGGCGACCTGGCGGGCCGCGGTCGGGACGCAGTGCCGGTGGTGATGTCGACCGAGGCCTGGGAGCGCTACGACATCCCCTACGCCCCGTACTTCGTCTACGTGTCCGGTCCGGCCGGCCGGGTGGTGGGCGAAGGTGTGGCCGCGGGCTGGGAGGAAGTCAGGACGCTGGTCGCCAACGCCGTGGCCGACGGCACCACCGTCGTGGCCCCGCCCGCCGGGGGGGCCGGTCGACCCCGCTCACGGGCTGATCGGGCTCGGGACCTCGCCGTCGACCGAGCCTTGGAGGACGCCGGGATCGGCCCAGGCGACCCGCGGCTGCACCCGACGACGATCGACAGCGGGACAGGCGGGAATTGAGCGCCACCCGGCCGGTGATTGCGGCCATGGGACTGGCGGTCTCGCCCGCGCTCGGGTGGGAGGCGACGATCTACCGGCGCCCCGCCGGTCCTGGTCAGGAGACCTATCCCGTGGTGCACGCCGCTACCGTTCCGCTACTGGCCAACCGGGGCGATTACGGGAGTGGCGTGGTCGAGCGGCTAGGACCCCACGACGTGTTCGTGAGCGTGTTGGAGTTCGGGCCCGAGGCGGCCAACACCGCCCTCTTCAGCAGCCTGCGCGGCGTTCCCGGCCTCACCCCCGACGCCTACCGGCCCAACCAACTGCAGCGCACCATTCGGGGCCAGGCCGGGGTGCAGCGCTTCTTCACCACCTCGGGGCGGGGGTTCTGTCTCTACTCGGTGATCGGTGGGTACGCCAACCGGGTGGCGCTGACAGCCAGAGCCAATGAGATCCTCGGCTCGATCCGGGTGGAGGCGGTGACGCCGTGAGCCTCCCCGCCACGGCCGCACCCTTCCTGGCGGCCACGATCCTTCTCGGCGCCGCGGGTGTGGCCAAGACGATCCGGCCGGTCGACACCGCCAACGCCCTCCGTGACGCCGGTCTCTCCGCCCGCCTGGCTCCCGCCGCGGTCCGCGTCGGCGCGGTCGCGGAGGTGGCCGTTGCCGTCACCGCCCTGGTCGTGCCCGGGACCGTCACCGGGGCCCTGGTTGCCTTCGCCTACGCCGGCTTTGCCCTGTTCGTGGTGGTCGCCTTGCGCCGGGGCTGGGCTCTGACATCGTGCGGATGCTTCGGCCGGCCCGACACCCCACCGACGGTCACCCATGTGGTGCTCAATGCCGGAGCGGCGGTGTCGGCGGCCTGGTGGGCGGCGACCTGGGGTTGGGGGGACGGCTTCCGCCGTCTGGGCCGGCTCTTTTTCCATGAGCCGTGGCACGGTGGGCCGCTGGCGCTGGTCATCGTCGTGCTCTCGGGCCTGGCCTACCTGGTCTGGACCGACCCCCTTCCGGCGGCGCGGCGGTGAGCGGGACGCGAGGATCCGAAGACCGAGGGGAGGGCCAACCGTGCACGCGCTGATCCTGGTGTTCGGGGCGGTCGTGGCGATTGCCGCGGCCGTCCGCTCGACCTGGTCGCCGTGTGGCTTGTCCATGCTGTCGACGATCACCCCGTTCGGAGAGCGCAGCCGGGGCCACCGCTATACGACCACGGCGGCGTGGTACGTCGCCGGGGCGACGGTAGGAGGAGCGACGCTCGGGGCTCTCGCGGCCGGGTTGGCTGCCATCGTGGCAACCGCCGGCATCGCCGCCCACCCCGGGTGGATCGCAGCAGCAGTGGCGCTGGCGGCCGCGACCACCGCCGCGATCGACGCCGGCGTGTTCGGCGATCTCATCCCCATCTGGCGACGGCAGGTCGACGATCGGTGGCTGGTCCGCTACCGGAACTGGGTGTACGGCAGCGGTTTCGGCTGGCAGATCGGCGTCGGTGTGGCCACCTACATCATGACGGCCGCGGTCTTCCTCGTGGTGGTACTGGCTGCCGTGACTGCGGACCCCGTGACGGCATTTGCCATCTGCGTGCTGTTCGGCTTCGCCCGGGGCCTGACCGTGCTGCTGCCCGCCCGGGCCGAGTCCCCAGGGCAGCTCCGGGACCTGCACCGTCGCTTCGACCGGGCTGGCCCTGCAGTGCGGGTGGCCGTTATCGCCGTGCAAGCGGGAGTGGCACTGGCCGTGATCGCGGTTCCGGTGATGCAATGGCCACTGGCGGCTACCGCGGCCGGGCTGGCGGCCGCCGGGGTCGCCGTAGTCGCCGCGGTGGCGGTCAGCAGGGCAGCTCGGGCCTGGACGTCATGACGGTGCGCCGGCCGCGGCTCGGGCGGGCGCTCCGTCTCGGCGCCGCCCTGGGCGCAGTGGCCGGTCTGGCCGCCCTGGCCGGATGCGGCTCCTCGGGGCACGATCAGGCCAGCGTCGCCACGGTCGCCACAGTCGCCACGGTCGCCAGCCCGACTACGACGCCACCCGCCACGTCGAGGCCGGCAGACACCGTCGCCCATCAGCTTCCCACCGTTGGCAACTGTGGAGGCGGCGCCTACAAGCCGGCGACCCTGCTGATCACCTGCACGTCAGGCGATGCCGGGGTCATGGCCACCGCGGTTACCTGGCAGTCGTGGAGCACCACGGCGGCGACAGGGTCCGGCACGGTGCATCTGCTGGTCCACGGCCAGGAGACCACCCGGCCGGCCACTCTGACCCTCGCCGACGTCGAGACGGGTGCGGTCGGTCCGCAGTTCCGGCGCCTGACCGTGGCGTGGACAGGACCGTCACCGACCGGCGTGTCGCAGACCGTTTACCAGCTTCAAGCCGGCGGCTGAAGCGCCTAGCATCGGCTCCCTGATGAAGGCCCTGCGACGAACGTTGTTGGCCCTGGGCTTCGCGGTCGTGGTCGCGGCCATCGTGCGATTGCGGGGCAACGGTGGAACCCCGCCACAGCGGGGAGGCTGGCGGGAGTTGCCTGCCGACGAGTTGGACTGAGTGCGCGCCGTCCTCGCTGGACTGGGCGCCGTCGGCACCCGTGTGGCGGCTGGCTTGGCTGCCGCCGCGGAGATTGATTCGCTCGTGATCGTCGTCCGGGACCCTCGCCGGGCCGGCCCGGTGGTTGAGCAGCTAGGCCCCCAGGTCGAGGTTCGAAAAGGGGCTGTCGACGAGCTCCCCTCGGCGGACGTGACCGTGGTGACCGCGTCCAGCGGTGCCCGGCGAGCTGCGGAGGCGGCGTTGATCGCCGGCAGTCACGTGGTGTGCGTGGCCGACGATCCCGCGGACGTGCGAGGTCTGCTCGGGCTGGACCCGCTGGCCCGAGCCCGGCAGCGGACGCTGGCTATCGGGACGGCTATGGCCCCAGGTTTGAGCTGCGTGCTGGCGGCTCACCTGCGCAACCATCTCGACCGGGTCGACGAGGTGCACGTGGCCAGCGTCGGCACCGGTGGCCCGGCCTGCGCCCGCCGGCACCACGCCGCCCTCACCGCGGCTGCCGTCGACTGGGAGGAAGGCGAATGGCGCCGGCGCCGGGGTGGCTCTGGACGGGAACTGGTGTGGTTTCCCGAACCGGTCGGAGGGGCCGACTGCTACCGAGCCGGCCTGGCCGATCCGTTGCTGTTGGTGCCGGCCTTTCCGGGCTGCCGGAGGGTGACGTCGCGGCTCGAGGCCACCCGTCGGGATCGTCTCACCTCCTGGTTGCCGATGCTGCGTCCCCCCCACCCGGAGGGGCTCACGGGGGCGGTCCGGGTGGAGGTGCGGGGCTGGCTGGACGGCCGGGCGGAGACCAGGATCCTCGGTGTGGCGGCGCCGCCGTCGGTCGCCGCCGGGACAGTGGCGACCCGGGCCGCCTTGTGGGCGGCCGCCGGCAACCTGTCGCGTCCGGGGGCGGGCGGGCTAGCGGAGCTCGTCGACGCTCCGGGCCCCTTTCTGCGGGAGCTGGCACCGGCCGGCATTACCGTCACCGCGTTCCAAGGCGGAGAGCTCGAGGGATAAAAGATGGCAGGGTGGCGCGAGACGTCGTCCTCTCACGCATCCGGCCGGCCGGGGTCAAACCGGTCGTTCAGGGCTTACGGTGCTTGCTCCAGCGCACCCGCCAGTCCAGGGGGTCGACGATCGGTATGCCCGCCATGGCCCGGTTGAGCAAGGTGAGGGTCGCGGTCGCTTCGAAGTCATCCACGCTGCGGTGCAGCTGGGCGGCCACCCGGTCCCGGGCCGTTTCCAGGGCCTGGCGGTCGGAGCCCACCAGCACGATCAACTTGCCGGCGGCCGCGGCCTGATCGCTTTCCTGGGTGAGATCAGCGGCTTGCTGGACAATCGCATCGGCGCTGCTGGAGGGCATCGGGTCCGCTTTCTTGTCGGGGCCTCGGCGCACCCTAGCGGTACGGGAAGGGCGAGTCGGCCCGTGAGGGGGCCCTCGTTCGACGGATGGCGCCAAAGAGGAGCTAGATGGCGGCAGCCCGGAACCCCGTAGACGGACGGGTGAGGTTGGTGTGGCCCCATTGGGCGAGGTGATGCCACGCGGCCTGGTTGCCGCCCACCGCCTCTTCGATCAACTTCATCAAGAAGCTGTCGCCGGATCCAACCGTTGTGCTCATACCTTTGCGGGCGGTGGCCGGGTTGCTGACCTGAACCCGCCAAAACTCCTCGGAGGTGTGCTGCGAGATGCACACCCGCAAGGTTTGGCGGTCGTGCAACGACACGTGTCGTTCCGCTACTAGCTGTTCCCCATCGAACATGGCGCGTTCCTCCCCACTGCCCTGGAAAGTCCCCGTGTCCGACGATGGTGGCAGATCCGGATCTGCCATTCAAGCAAGGCCCGGCGGTTCGTCGCCGGCGACGGCCGGTACCTTCGCCACCCCGAAGATTCGTCGGAATGGAAAGATCGACCGGCCCTCGGCATCTCTCGGGTAGGCGGCCCGGAGTACCGCCGCGTAGGCACTCAGAAACTCGGCGACGTCAGCTTCGGTCACATCCGGAGCGTCCAGCGCCATAAGGAACGGTCGCAGGGCGGTTCCCCGCACCCATTCGAGGACGGCGTCGGGACCCTGGAGGATATGGAAGTAGGTCGTCTCCCACACGTCCGCCTGGGCGCCGGTCGCCAGTAGGGCAGCCAGATAGCCTTCGGGCTGGAGCACCGGGGCGGGACGAACCAGGTGCCTGAGCCGCGCCCCCCACCGGTCGGACTGGGCCAGCTCGTAGAGGAGGACGTGACTCGGTTCGCCGAAATTGGCGGGTACCTGGAAGGCGAAGGCGCCGCCAGGAGCGAGGCTCCGGACGAAGTACGGAAGGAGCGATTCGTGGCCGGGGACCCATTGCAAGGTGGCCGTGGAGAGGAGAACGTCAACCGGGCCGTCGGGCTGCCAGTCGCGGAGATCGGCTTGGCGAAACTCCATCCGGCCGGGGACAGCCAGAGCACGGGCGTGGGCGATCATCTCCGCTGAGCTGTCGACCCCCACCACATGGGCATCCGGCCAGCGTTCCAGCAGGCGGGCCGTGGTCGTCCCCGGTCCGCAGCCCAGGTCGACAATCTCCCGAGGATGAGGATGCCCGATCCGGGCCAGCAGCTCCGCGAAGGGACGCTCCCGCTCGTGCTCGTAGCGGAGGTACTGCTGGGGGTCCCAGCACGCAGTCACGACTTCGATGCTACGGCCTACCGAGCCCCGTTGGTTCCATCCCGGCCGTCGGCCCGCCGGGCGAGGGTGGAGGGCGCGACCTGCAACCGGGCGAGCCCGTCGGAGCGTAAGGGTCGGGGGTCGGGGGCTTGGGGCGCGGGCGTTGGGGCGCGGGGTTGGGGCGCGGGGTTGGGGCGCGGGCGTTGGGGCGCCGTCTGGGGGTTGGGCGGCTCGCTTTGTGGACGGTGGCGCCCTTTAGGTGGGCCGAGTCTGGTCCAGAAAGCGAGGGTACGTCGCTTCCAGTGTCGGGTACGGCGCCACCCGATGGGCGCCGCGGTCATGGAGTGATAGTTGGCGTCCGGCCCCCGACTGATGGCGGCTGAAAAAAGCGCCGTTGTCGCGGGGACATCGACGCCACCACTTCCGGGGAGACCCCCGGCGAGGGGTCCCATGCCGTGCTGCCTGGCGAGTACTTGTAGATGAGTGTGTGCCGGGTGGCGGCGCCCTGCCACGGAATCGTGCAATGCATCAGGGCTTCGGTGAAGACCAGCAACGAGCCCTGCGGTTGGGCTACCTCGACTACCAACGATTCTGCTCCGGCCGGCAGCGGCCCTGACGCTCGGTGGCTCCCAGGAATGCAGCCGAACCCGCCGTCGCCGGGGGCGCCATCCGATAGCGACCAGGACAGACTCAGCAGGCCGTTTCGCATCGCACCCATCCGGTACAGGTAGTACTGCGAGGCATCGAACGGCTCGGCTGGCCCGTGTAGTCCCAGCCCCGAGGTTCCCGGTCGCATGGCGATCCCGTAGGCGTGGTCGAGGCGCACGTACGGGCCAATCATCTCGCTCAGCACGGCCAGGGCCAGGGTATGGTCGAGCAGGTCGTGGAACCCTTGATCCCACATAAACAACTGGCCGCTTTGACCGAAACGCTGCCGCTCGAGGGTCTCATCCGGCGGCGACAGGCCCTGGGCGTCGATCACTGACCGCAGCCGCTCCACCGTGCTCGAGCCGAGGACGCCCTCGAAAAGGAGGTAGCCCCGTAGGTCGAACTCATAGCGGTCGAGGTCGCTCAGCCGCCAGGCGCGGTCTCGCATCGTGTCCCCATGTCGCCATCGACGACCCGGCCATCCCACGGCCACGGATTCTACGGAGTCGCATCACCAACTCGAGGCCCGAGCCGTGGCCTAGGCTGTAGTGGTTCAGAGGTACCAGCTCTGGGGACGTAGCTCAGCTGGCTAGAGCACCTGCTTTGCACGCAGGGGGTCGGCGGTTCGAGTCCGCTCGTCTCCACCAGTTTGACCAGCACTTTTGCTCTTCTGGCGGGTCACCTTCGGGGGCGCGGAATGGCCCGATCGAACATTGATCGAACATTGCGGTTCGATCGGAGGCACAGCATGCAGTCCCGGCGGGGCCCAGTCCGTCGGCTCGGCGAGTCTGGACAGGGCATCCGCGAGCACGCGGTCGCGCTCCGAAGTGGCGTGTTGGTACATGAGCGCGGCACGCGGGCTGGCATGGCCCATCCGGCTCATCAGCTCTTTGGTGCTCGCCCCCGTCGATGCCGCCAAGGTGTTGCCAGTATGTCTCAAGTCGTGAAACCTGAGACCGCTCAAACCGGCGGCCCGGCTTGCTGGGTGCCACACCCGACGATTGAAGTTGCTTCGCCGCAGCCCGCTGCCGTCGGAGCTTGGGTACACCAACGCCGCGGCATCTGCGCCGACCCATTGGGCCAAGTGGGCTTTGATGTCAGGTACGACGGGATGGTGAGGCGTAGCCCCGGGAGAGTCCTGGCCCCAACGCCTACCGTTGGTATGCGCTGGAGAGCGAGGTTGCTCCACGACGGTGCCGGGTGCTTCGGGGTGTCGGTCTGTGGCGATCTCTGGTTCGCGTTTCAGGGTTCGGTCGGAGGAATTGGTTCTCATAACTAGGGCGGGGCTGATGCCATTCCTGGCGCGATGGGGTCCTCACCTACCGGGGCCGGGGTGGCCGATCTGCTACACCCCCAGGGTCCGTGTCCTCTCCGGTAAGGGAGCGAGGTGCAGGCTGGTCGTGGTGGGCGGCCAAATTGAACAGCGTCGGCCGGATGGCGGCTGCTGGTCGGCGGTGTTGTGCAGCCGCCTGGGACGACGCGTCGGTCAGCTGCCGGCGCCGGTTGGGTGGGGGAGCGGGCGCCGCTTCGGTTAGACCGATATGGGTGATCGCCAGGAGCTGCTGGGTGCGGCTCGTGAGCTGGTGGTTCGAGAGCTCGAAGGGCCGAAGGGCTGCGTCGGTCCCCCACGAGGCCATCGCCGAGATCGAGGCAGCTGGGCTGGTCGACACTCACTGCGTTGTCCCTTCGGTCGTAGCGTCGCATCGGACCTAGTCGGCATCTTGAGACCTGATCCCGCCGACAAGAACGCTGGCTCAATTCCCTCCTTCCGATCGCGCCGTTCAGCGATCCGGTAGTGCCTCGCTTGCCTTCGGCCGCAGTTCCGGCTTGTAGCGCAGCTTCAACCAGGCCACCTCGTAAGGCGACAAGGTCCATTCGGTTTCCTCGCCTTTGCCCGTAAGCAGCGGATGCCATCTGCCGGGTGGCAGTTTAACAACTGCAGGGCGTGCAGAAACATTATGAAGGGCGATGACTACCGCCTGGCCGTCGACAGAGTTGCGCTTCAGAGCAAAAACAGATTCGTGAAGGTTCACTACCTCTTGGCCGGCTTGTGGGTGGAAGGCTGGCTCGGCGCGTCGGGCTCGGAGAAGCTGAGAGAGTCGGGTAAAGACTTGCGAGCGACGGGATAGCTTGTCGGAAAGTTCCGCGTCGATCGTGTCGGCGTCAAATTTCTGCTCATTTATGCTGCGATTAAACTCGGTCTCGTGGGGCTTTCCGACCAAGCCCTGAGACCAGTTGACTGAGCCGATGAGTGAATTCAGGTATATGCCTGGAACGCCCGCCAGTGACAGCATTATGGCCTGCGAACAGACCACCCGGTCCACGGACTTCTCCAGCGGTTCGCCGGGCTCTGAGAGTAGGCTAAACACAGCAATGTTCATTTCGTATACGACCCTACCTTTTGGTGTCGTCGAGTAGGACAGCCTCCCTCCTCGCTCTGACACTTTCTGGATCATCGCTTCCATCTGGTCGTTCGGGATGAACGCACGCCCACTCTCTACCGTGATGCCGTCGTGCGATGCGACAAAGTTAAGGAACGCCGTTTCGTCGGACGGGGTAGTAAGGGTGGTGGCCCACTGCGAGAGGGCAGCGGCGCTGCCGGTCAGCAACGAGTTCAGGGTCAACGAGGGCAGAGCGAAGTTGTAGACCATGTGCGCTTCATTATGGCCGTTGCCGAAGTAGGTAACGTTTTCCTCCTGGGCAACATTCGTCTCGCTTAGGATGCGAACCCAAGGTCTCGTGGCGTTGAGGACGGCCCGGAAGAGTTGCAGGATCGTGTGCGCTTGGGGCAGTCCATTACACGATGTGTTCAGGTCTTTCCAGATGTAGTTTATCGCGTCCATGCGTAGAACGTCGGCACCGTGGTCAACGTAAAATAGGATCACCTTGACCATCTCGAGCAGTACCTCGGGGTTCTGATAATTTAGGTCGACCTGGTCGGAGCTAAAGGTAGTCCACAAGTGCTTAATGCCAGATGCGGTTTCAAAGGGCGTCAACAAGGAAGTGGTCCGGGGCCGAAAGACTTTGGAGATGTCAGCGTTCGGGTCGACAGCGATGAAGTAGTTCGCGTATTTCGGGTCGCCTGCCAGAAAGGCTTTAAACCAAGGGTGCGACCCGGACACGTGATTGACGACGACATCGAACGCCAGACAGAAGTCTTTGGCAAGAAGATCGATATCAGCCCACGTTCCGTAATCAGGATGAACGTTCATGAAGTCGCTAACACCAAAGCCGCGGTCGCAGGTGAACGGGTAGAAGGGAACCAGGTGGACCGTGTTGACAATTCCTTGGAAATGCTTGCGCGCCATGCTGCCGAGCGTTTGTAGCGGCGGTTCTCCGTCCCGTCGGAAGTGGTCGCCGAAAGCAATGAGCAGAGTGTCTAGTTCGTTAACTTCCGAACGGCGCAGAGAGGTGTCGGTACTAGTTATCAAAGCGAGGAGCTTTGGGGTGTAAGCGGCTGCTGCCGTTGCGCCGTACAGTTTCGTCAGGTTCGTTCGAAAAACTTGTTCTGAGTCGGAGAACACGGCAGTTACGCTCGAACGGCCGGCCGATTCGGGCATTTCACTCCTTTACGCAGAACGCCAGCGCGTCAGCCGCGGCGTGGTGTCTGCGCACATTCGCTGATCACCGCGCCCCTGGCGATGTTGGGTCCCGCCAAGAAGTCGGCGGTCCCGTTCCGATTGTGGTCATGGATCATCGTTTTTGGCCAGGAGATCCATCGGCACGTCGAGGTCGTGAGTGCTCGATCGCCACCGCCGGGGCGGGCGGGCTGGAGGCGGCCGAACGAGAACCCCCACGTCGCCCGTCTCGCCTTCGAAGCCTGGCAGGGCGGGCTCGACCGATGGAGCCAGCCCCGGGTCCCAGTGGTGGGCCTCGCCGATCACCGGGGAGCGGACTGCTCGGATGAGGTCGGCGGCGAGTTCCGACAACGAGCCCACCACCTTGGCGCCGCTGCCGGCAAGGGCGTCGGGGTGACCAGCGCGGACCAGGCCGACGAACCGGGTGCCTGCGGCCCGAGCCACGTCCGCGTCGCGCCGGGTGTCGCCGACGAAGACGACCTCGTGACCGGCGAAACCGGCGGCGGCGACCCCCGATACCAGCTGGACCGCCTTGCCGCGCCCCGGGTCCCACCCGTCGACCGACACGAACCTGTCGAGCAGCCCGTAGCGCTGGCAGAACTCGCGGACGAGCCGCATCCGGGTGCTGCTGCACAGCAGGACCGGGATGTCGGCGGCGGCGAGGCGCTCGACCGCGGGCACGACATCCTTGAACAGCTCGCAGCCCCCCATCCATCGGGTCTTTTCCGCCTCGAAGACGCCCGCCACCTCCGCCAGCCGCGGCTGGCCAGGCGCGAGCTCGTCCAGCTGAGTCGAGAAGTCCGAGCCGGCCGTGGCCAGATACTGCCGGGCCGCCTCGGCCCGCTCAAAGCCCAACTCGCCGACGAGCAACTCGACGGCCAAGTCGGTGAGGAAGCCCATCGAGTCGGCCACGGTACCGTCGAAGTCGAGAGCGACGGCGCGCACGCCCATGTACTGGGAGCCCGGCCCGGCCGCCCACCAGGACTGGTGGAGGCGCACCACGACAATCCAGGCGCAGAGCAGCCCCACCCCTGCAAGGGCCACGGCTAGGGCCACCGGCTCGACCGCGGCCGCCAGGGCACCCAAGCTGACCAGGAGAAGGCGCAGGTCACGGCCCCGGCCCCCGCCGAGCAAGCTGCCGCGGTAGCGCTGGTCGAGGTCGAGGGCCGCTTTCGCGGTCGTGTAGCTGACCAGCAGATGGCCAACCAGGGCGGCCCCGCTCACCCACAGGGCGACAGGCACCTGGGCGCCGCCGAGGAGGGCACCCAGGTGAGCATCGGTGGCGAGGTAGATCGCCGCCCCGGTGAAAAGAATGCCGTCGGCCGCCCGGTCGAGCACTGCGTCGAGGAACCCGCCGTAAGTGGACGACCGATAGGTGAGCCGGGCGACCTCGCCATCGCTGCCGTCGAGCACGCTGGCCATCACCACCAGCACGGCCGCGGCGATCGGAGCCCCCACCGAGAAACAAGCGGCCGCCGCCACCGCCACGGCAAAGGCCATGAGCGTGACCTGGTTCGGTGTGACGCGGGGGAAGGCAGCCAGCAGCGCGGGTGTAACCACCCGCTGCGAGAGGCTGCGGTTGAGCCGAGCTGCGATGGCGCCGTCGAGTGGCTTGCCCGTGACTCGCAGAATGTGGCGGCTGCCGTTGCGGTAATCGCGAGGCGTGTCGACATCGAACCACCACTCGTCGTCGCCGATGCTCAGCGCCCGGGCGACACCGGCGTCGGCCAGCACCCCGATGGCTCCGGCCAGGCTGGAGTCCCCGGCGGCGACGGCCATCTCGACCGCTTCGAACAGGGCCGGGCCACAGACGAAGGCGCCGACGTCGAAGGCGTCGTACACCTCGAGCTGCTTGCTGATCGCTCGGATACCGCCATCCGCGATGCGAACCTTCATGGCGTCGCCAGGATCGACCCCCGCCGCCCGACCGAGCCGGGTGTCGACCGCCACCAGGACCTCGCCAGGTTCCACCGACGCCTGCTTGAGCCGCTGCCACAGCGAGGTCGAGAACACGTGGTCGGCCATCACCATGGCGAAAGGCTCGCAGCCGACCCCATCACGAGCTGCCAGGGCCGAGAGCCCGTTGCCCTCCCGGTACCGCCCGTTGCGCACGACCGTCACGGCGATGCCCCGCCGTCGGCTCACCTCGAGTACGTGGCGGTCGATCACGTCGGACCGATGGCCCGTGACCACCACCACCTCGTCGAATCCCGCCTCCCGGGCGCCGGCCAGGGCACGCTCGACCAGGCTGATACCCCCTAGCTCAACAAGCGGCTTCGGGCTGGCCTTGGAGCGCAGCCGCGAGCCCATACCGCTGGCGAGCACCACCAGCCGAGTCGGTTGCATGGCGGGTCGACCTCCTTCAGCGCCCATTGGCCTGCCTAGAGAACCCCCGTTTCTAGCCGAGCGAACCGGTCGGGGTACACAACTTCGCCGACCCCGCGCTAGGCGAGCACGCCAACGCGACCCCGTATCGGGTCTACGACCTGGCCAACAACAACGGCTAGATCAGCGTCGGCGGTGTCGCACACCGCCAAGTTCGAGGTCAACCCAACCCGGGACCCGTGAGACCAGAGGGCCCGGGAACGGTGCCCCCTCGCAGCGGCAGCGGAGCCATATTCGAAATGGGTGCCAACCTACGCCTCTCGGTTGGACGCATCCGAGATGTTGTTGGGGTCAGCGAATCGCCTAAAAGCCGCATCGCCTGGGGTCAGTCAAGATTGGCCTGATGGCCGGGTTCGCATCCGTGGTCGTGTGCGCAGCACACGGAACCGGCCACGACGTTCCATAGGGCGTTTCGGTGTGTTCCCCCCGACACGAAGACCACCGTGATGGTGACGGTCACGCCCCCAGCCGGGTCCAGCTGCATCCTCATCGACCTCGGACCGAATCGAGGTCGAGCTTCGAACCGGCAAGGACCTACGCACGGCTACTCCGAGTAGTCACTCTGGCCGCAGTTCGAACCAGCTGCAGCGCTCTCCATCGTCGAGTAGCACAATCCACAAGTCGGAGTTTTTCTGGCGGACCAGGTGCCAGTGGCGGACCTCGGCTCGAACGACCGCTGTAGGACCTTCGACGGCAAATGATCTCGGTGACCACGATAAATCCGTCAGTCGTCCCGATTGCGCTCCCACATCTGGCGGATCTCGTCGAGCCCGATGAGCGGCTTCTCGTAGGGCGAGTGTTGGTACATGCGTCGGCGGTGAGGATTCGGGTCACACCCTCGGTGCCAGGCGTTCGCCAGGGCGAGACCATAGCCGGCTACCCATCGCCTGACCGTCGCGTGCTCCGTTATCTATTTCGTCTCGCCAGGGCCTCCGCCCGGCCAAGCCGCTAGTACTTCACTGCCCGGTCGGGGTCCGGGGAGTTCTTGCGACAGCGGTCGTGGTCTTTGAGTCGGAGGTCAGTGATCCACGACCGGTCATGCTGGTTTCGCCTTTGGCGCTGCGCTCCTAGAAGCACGACTGACCCTACGCTGCGCGTTTGGCCCGTCACCTCCGGCCGGTGTCGCGGGGCGAACGCTCACCTACCACTCGGTATCAGGCGGGGGACCGCCACTCAAACCTCCAACCCGGCCGGGCCAACCTCGTTGCGTCGGCCCCGACAAGGATCTCGCTGTCCTCCCAGCTCCAATCCCAGGCTGCCCCAGCTGCAATCTGGGCATGATGGCCTTCGCAAACAGTAGCCTCAAACAACAGGACGCCGCCCGGCTTATTAACCCGGAGCACATGCGCTGCCCGCTCGAGGGCGGCAACTGCCCGGCTGCTGATCCGGTGGCTGAGACTGGACCTGAGCGCTGCGTCAGGTGGCTTGACGTGCCTGTGCGTCAGGTACCATGACGGCATGAGCGACTATGTGGGTACGACCCCTGTGACCGACTGGGTCTCGGACTTCGATAGCGCATACGCAGGGTTCGATCCGAGTTGGCCGTACCTCGACGACATCCACAATGGGGTGGAGCCTGAGGCCGCCTTGCGGGCGGTCGGTCTCCTGCGTCGGTACCTGGATGAGGCGGAGGACGAGTGGGTGGTCAAGGCCAGGGGCGAGGGGCGGTCGTGGTCGTATATCGCTGGCCTGTTGGGCCGGTCCAAGCAGGCGGTGTGGGAGCGTCACCGCGACCGCGACGAGATCGGCGGCGACTGATGTACCGCATTCTGGAAGCGGTGGCGGCTGATCGAGGCGGTCGCTTACGCGGATGAGCAGAGCCGGCGTTTGTCGTCGGGGGCCGAGGTGCGTCGTCTGGGCGGGCTGATCGAAACGGGCACTGAGGGCCGGTACCGGCGGTCGGCAGTGGCGTTCAGCGAGGGGGGTTCGGTGGCGCATTATCGGGATGTGCTGCAGGCTATGGCCGGTCGGCGTCTGGTTACGGTGGGGGTCTCGCCACGAGGGTGGGCTCTGCATGGGTCGTGTGGCGTGAACCGTCAAGTCCCCCACCCTGCTTCGTCATACGATCGCGTTACGATGGCCCGGTGTGGGTTACCAAGATGGTGTGGGACGCGCACAACGTGGAACATGTCGCCCGCCATCGGGTGACAGTGAATGAGGTGGAGGAGGTTGTGTTCCCTGGTGATACCCGCTGGGTGGTCGACGACTCGCGCCGTCCGGGCCGGCTGGCGGGGCGCGGCCTGACGCGCTCCGACGATCCCTGGCGGTCGTCTGCGACGCCCCTACCGCGGCAGGGGCGCCTATTGGCTGACCGCCCGGCCCATGACTGGCCAAGACTTCGAGAGGAGTACCACATGACCTGCAGCGCCAAGCGCGACGCGGTGGTCGAGGCGGAGGACTTCGAGCGGGAGCTGTACCAGCGCGACGCGACCGAGGCGGACGAACGGGAGTACCTGTCCTCGGTCGGAACCCCGGTCGGGGTGCGGGTCGGTCCTCATCCGATGTCTGCGTTGACGGTCCGCTTCGACGCCGAGGTGATCGACGTGCTGCGGGAGCGGGCCGGGGCTGAGGGTGTGGGGGTGACCCAGCTGGTGCGGGCATGGGTGATGGAACGGTTGGCCGCTCCTGATGAAGAGGGGTTGCCGGTCGAGGCAACGGAGGCGTTGGCGTCTTTACGCCGGGTTCTGCAGGACGCTTTTCGGCGGGCGGAGATACTGGCCGTGGCCGAGGATATGAACCGTCGGCGGACGGGTTGCTGAGGATGCCCTACCGTCATCAGCACGGGCGCAAGCTGGCCAAGCCCGCGCACCGGCTCGGCGCGGCCCGGAGTTTGCTGCGGGCCACGAGAGGCTGGCCGCTGCCGCCTGACGGTGTCGTCTGTGACGGGGAGCTGATCCCGTTGCGGCAGTGTCCTGGTGTGCGGAATGGGGCAGTGGTTCGCTTGATGGGCGTGCTCGGATGGCGCTGATCGTCTGTCGGGCGGTCTCGTTCGCCGGGTTGTCCCTGACGGGCTTCAGGCTGCGGTATCGGGGCCGAGGTGTGCGGCTTGGCCGGCTGGTGCCGGTCGATGATCGGCTTCTCAAGCGGATTGATGCGCTGGGGAGGAAAGCGGCGGCCCTAGCTGGCGCGGGCGCGGGCGACAACGATGGTTGATCGCGAGCGGGAGCAGGTCAACGCTCTGGTGTCATTGGCGGCCGCGGTCGAGGATTTGCGGGTGCAGGTGGCCGATCTGGCTGAGGAGGTGGCCAATTTGCGGGCCCGGGTCCTTGAGGGGGTCGAGCGGGATCTGTCGTGGTTGATGTGGCGGGCTCGGCAGGTGCCATCGTTGCCGTCCAGGCCTCCGGGTGTCCGTTTGTCGCCGGAGGTGGAGTTGGATCAGTTGCGACGCCGGATGCCTCCGGGACCGCCTGCGAGCGTTTAGAGCTCTTCGAGTTCCTCGCCGATAGGCCGAGCCGGCGCTGGATCTGGTCGGCTTCGTGGCGTTGTCGTTCGGCCCGGAAGGCGAGCGGCCGTCCCCATAACAGGCCAGATTGCCGCCGGCCAGAGGAGACGCTGATGGCAAAGATGTCGTCGCTGATCAATACGGTGTCGCTCCTGGGTTGATGGTTGCGGCGATCTCGGTGGGCGCGTCAGCTGCTCAGTTAACCTCGTCGAAGAGCCACCCGGCCTGGAAGTCGAGGGCTTGCGTCAGTCGGTCGACGGCGAGCTCGATCGGAGGAGTTGGTGGAGGTCCCGCGGGCTGATCGGCTTGACCAGGTAGGCATCGGCGCCGCGGGCCAGGGCGGCCCGTTTCGTGGTGGCGTCGTGGTGGAATGAGCAGACGACGATCCGTAAGTCCGGGAAGTCGTCTCTGAGGGCGCTGATCGTGTCCAGTCCTTGAGTGACCGGGAGTTGAATCTCGATGACCACGGCGTTCGCCTTTAGTCGGCCGACCGCCTCCACCGCGCTAACTGGGCCGTCCGCGTGCCCGACCACGGTCACGTCGTCACCTGCCTGCTCGACGACGTAACTCATGAGCTGTCGACGATCGTGGCGATCGTCGACCATCACCACTCGCACGTTGATAGTCGAGGCAACGGCCGGGTCGGCGAAGCCTGTCGACATGTTTAGAGTTCCCACAGGAACCGCCGATCTGTCTCGTAGACCGAGGCGCCGCCCGAAATGAACGACACTCTCACCGTACACCCCTAGCGTTACAACCGCGGAAAGACCAGCTGTGACATTGGTGTGATCGCCGCTCATTCGCCAAAAGGGTTACCTCGGATGGCGAGGTGGTCAGCGAGGTCCGCTTCGGGGGAAGCCGGATCTCAACTCTCCGCTGTCACCTGAGCCCGACAGACAAAAAGACGACCTCGTAGGGTCGCCCTTTTGTCGTTAACGCTTCTTGATAACCCGTCGTCAATCGGGTTCCGCTCGCACGGGTGGGACCGCCTCGTCTCAGGCTCGCGCCGTGGCGCCGCCTAGACATTGGGCCGGTTCTAGTCGACGAACCTGCTGACGACGTTTGGTCTAGGACCCCAGCGATAATCACCTGACGTGATTGTCCCCAAGGTCCAACTCACTCAGGCGGGCCAACCTCAATGGATGAGCTCAGTATATTCACATCGCCCTCCTCTCTAGGATTTGAGTGTAGCACTTCCTGGCACTTCCTGTCCGATGCAACTAGGTCGGTTTGAGTTTTTGCGGTGCCATTGCAATGGGCGAGATGGCACGTTCCAACGGGAGCGCAGACCTCAGCCTTAACCATCCCGCCGGGAAGGGAGGTTGCCAATGGCACTTCCGAATCGTCCAACGATCAGGTGCAGCTGCTACCGCGCCATTTGTGTCGCTGGAGTTTAAGCTCTCGCCTCGGCCCGACCATCGTTGGCAGTCCGGTCGGTGGTCGGGGCTTCATGAGCACAGCGGCTAGGCCGACAGGCAAGCAGGGTGGTTCCGCCTCTGTGCGACCAACTGGTCACATCGGACCGCCTGCCGTTGCCAGACGGCCAGCGTCGTCCGCGTACGACTCGAATCGGGACGCTACCCGCAGGCCGTCTCGGGCCGATGGGACCACCCCGACTGCCCGCTCTCCGAGCTGAACTGATTACGAGCCGGTCATCGCTCGCTCCCGCGGCTCATGGTGGAAGCGGCTCGTGCAAGGTTGCGCCTCTGGCGGTCAGTTTTGCGTGTGGAGGCTTCGCAGGGGCAACCATGAACCTACTGCGACGCTACGTCGCCCCGTCGCCTTGCACCCACGAAACCCGGCACGATGCGCCTGGTCTCCGGTACAGCCGGGCCGATTGCGCGGGTAGGGTCGGGTGGGGCTGCCCGATCGCTCGCACGATCTGTGCGGCCGCGCTTGGGTTGCGCCGGGAGATACGGCCGCCTCGGGATTGGAACGGCCCGGCAACACCACGACTCGTACCGTGTCGGTGTCCCGTGACGGGCGAGAGGGAGTTGTCGGCGGGTGACAAGTCCTGGATGTGGGCGATGACGTCCCCCGACGGACCGGCTCGGGTGCTGCGTCGGTCAGCTCGGTCGACGCTGACTCGCCCGTGTCGCCGCCAGTCCAGGGGGGCGTGGGAGCGGCGATGCCGCAGGACCTGGGCCGGCACATGGGCCAGACGATACGGTCTGGCATCGGGCACCATTGAAGTCGATGAGTATGAGCGACGAGGAGGTGACGGGCAGGTCGGGGACGGTCACGACGCGGATTCGCGGCGGCGACCTGCCCGGCGAGGTGAGGGTGGCGATGCGGGGCGGTACGGAGAGTTTCATCGCCTACGCTGACCAGGAGATCCAGCGGAATGAGACCGTCCTCGTGTACCGGAGTCGCGGCGACCGCGCCGTCGATGTCATTCCCTTTCTGGAGGGGGGCCTCGTCCCCGAAGGTCTCTGACAAGATTGGCGGGGCCGGCGAACGATGTCGCATAGAAGGAGCAAAGAATGTTCGGATACCGCATCCCCGATCCGGATGAAGCCATGATCGTCAGCGGTGCCAAGGCGCGCGGCGAGGACGGTACGCCGTTTCGCATCGTGACCGGACACGGGAAGTTCGTGAACCCGCTCCGTTCCAAAGTGTCGTTCCTCTCCCTGTCGATGCAGGAGGCCGAGGTTCAGGAACCGTGTGTGACTCAGCAGGGGATCACCCTGATGGTGAAGGCAGTGATCGCGTTCAAGGTCGGCGACGACAGCGGCTCCATCGTCAACGCGGCCCGCCGCTTCCTTGCTGACGAGGACCAGATGCCCCGCCTCACCGGCCGGATATTCGCCGGCCATCTGCGCTCCATCGTGGGCTCGATGACCGTCGAGGACCTCATTCGGGAACGGCAGAAGCTGGCCGAGGAGATACTCGACGCATCCAAGCCGGAGATGGCCAAGCTGGGCCTGGTGGTGGACTCGCTCCAGATCGAGAGCATCGACGACCAGGGTTCCGGGTACATCAAGGCGCTCTCCCAGCCGCACGTCGCCGCGGTCAACCGGGCAGCCTCGATTGCGCAAGCGCAGGCGGATCAGGCGTCCGCGGAGGCGCATCAGGAGAGCGAGCGCAACCAGGCCGACTATCTCCGCCGGACCTCCATCGCGCAGGCGGAGTACAAAGCGGAGGTGGATCAGGCGCAGGCGAAGTCCGCGCAGGCAGGTCCGCTGGCGGCAGCTCAGGCACAACAGGAGGTCCTCGCCGAGCAGGCGAAGGTGGCGGAGAGGAACGCGGAGCTTCGGAGGCAGCAGCTGGTCGCCGAAGTGGGAGCGCCGGCCGAGGCGGAGGCACAGCGGATCCGTACCATTGCGAAGGCGACCGCCGATTCCACTACCTTCGCCGCCGAGGCGGCGGCAGCGAACGGACGGGTGGCTCTAGACCAGCAGCTGATCTCGATGTTGCCGCAGATCAGCCAGAATCTGGCCGCCGGGCTCGCCAACGCCAACGTCACCATCCTCGACGGGGCGTCCGGCTATAACCACGTCGTCGCCGAGTTGGGCGCGCAGGCCGCCGCGATCCTGACCGCCATCCGCGGCGCAGCCGCCAGCGGCGCCCACACCACGAACGGCGGCACCGACCCCGCAATCGAGCAGACCACCCGATCACAGGGGCAATAGGCCGCCCGAGCATTTCATGAGTCCGCAACCGCCTGAGTGTGGCGACATGGACGGCGCGACCGAACGGGTCCTCTTTCTTCGTCGGAGGCTTTTTGCGTTGTCTTTCCGGGGGCCGATGCCTTCGTCAGGGCGACTGAGGGGTTGTGCGCGGCTCGGAGCTCGCCGCCAGATTTAGGCTGAGGTCGGGTCGGGGAGTGGCTTGGACGAAGAGCCAATTCCTCAGCTCAATCGGACGTGGTAAAAAACGAGATCCAGGAGCGAAAGGCAATGTGAAGTTACATGGCCCATCGGTCAAGGTTCGCCCACCTGCCTGAGTTGGGGCGCGGTTCAGGGTTCTGGCGGGAATCGGGTTGTACCGGTCTCTCTCCTGGTAGCAGCGCGGACGAGAGGCGGTGGCCGTGCAGAGGTCGCTGAGCGGCCGTCCGGGACCAGTCCCGGCATCGCTGGACCCCAGGCTGGAATGTGACTTGATCCGACTGCGAACTGCGGCCGGGGCGAGTAGAGCTAGTCGATGAGTCCAAGCGTGCGGGCCCGGCTGGTTGCCTCAGCCCGGCTATGAACCCCGAGCTTCTTGTAGACCCGCTGTGCTCGTTCCTTCGCCGCGGATCGAGAGATGCCCAGCTTGTCGGCAATGACCGAGAAGGTCAACGGTGTCGGCAGGTAGCGGAGGACTCGGGCCTCGGCCATCGTGATCGACGCGGCTTTGAGGGTGGCGGCAGCTTCTGCGACGGCTTCGACGGCGGCTCGGTCGGCTTCGGCGACGGCAAGGTCGTCGGCCGCGACGGCTTCGGCTGCTGCTTGGTCGGCTTCGCCAACGATGAGGCCGACCGCGGCCAGGGCCTCCACCGCCTCGTGGGCGGCCGCCTCCTCCACCAGGCCTGCGGTGATCAACGCTCGGATGGCCTCAGCGGCGGCCGCGGCCCGGATCGCTTCGGAGGCTGCGACCACCTCGGCCGCTTCGGTGGCGGCCACGACGGCCCGCAGGGTGGCGTCGGCTTCGGCGGCGTGAGCGGCGGCGATCACCCGAGCCGCCTCCTCCATGGCCGCTACCTCGGCCCCGATGACCAACCCGGTCTCGGCCGTAAGAAAGCCCTCACTGAGGAACCTGCCCCCGGTCTCGGCGATGGCGTCGAAGAGCGGCTGGGCCCAGCGGTGCTCGACGAGCAGGAACGCCAGCGCGGTGTCCGGCAACAGTGATTCGATCAGTGCCGACGCGTGCGTCCGGTCGAAACCCCACGAGCCGTCGCCCACCGTCGGGCTGACCAGACCAGCGGCATCGACAGGGAGAATCCTCGCCAATAGTTCGCCAAAGTCCTCGTCGTCGCCGACCGACAACCGCTGGATCGTCTCATCCGGGTTCTTCGCCACGACGAGCAGGTCGAGCAGGCGTAACATTCCCCGGCCCTGGAGCCGATCGACCTCCGCCAGGACTCGCCCCCGGAACTCGGCGCCGGGACCGAAGCTGACTGCGATCACCTGCAACGGTCCGGTCATTGTTTCCTCTCCCCGTCGTCCTGACGACGAACTGTAGCGGCGAGGCGAAGCCGGAATTCTCCGACGGTCGTCAAACCAGGTGGCGGTCGGGTCTCGGACGAGCCGTCCGGGGTCGCAGACTCGAGATGGTCGGGTCTCGGGCGAGCTGTCCGGGGTCGCAGACTCGAGGTGGCCGGACCCGGGCGACATTTGGCTGGTGAGGACGGGGTCGGCGGCCAGCTGGCCGGTGATAACCGGGTGAACCGGCCGGGTGACCGCTCAGAGGTGGTCACGGGCTCGGCGGGCTCGCCGCTCGACGACCTGCGATGACGGCCGCTCTGTCGGGGTGGCGGTGGTCGTCGCCGTGGGGCGACTGGTTGCCGATCGCTGGTGTGGAGTGTGGGTGGTTGTTCAGGATGGTTTGGAGGGCGGGCGGTGAGGGCGGAGGCGGCGAGGGTGCCGTCGATGACGTGGTGGGCGACGTGGACGAGGCCCAGGTTGTGGGTGCGGGCGTGGTTGCGCAGGGTCGAGAACGCGTGTTCCATCTGGCCGGCTTGGAGGTGGAAGAGGTTGAGGGCGCCGATGACGGCGCCTCGCAGTCGCAGGGGCAGGGCGTGCACGGAATGGAAGCCGGCGGTGAGGGCTTCGGCCGCGAATCGGGGCCAGCGGCTGTTCGCCGCGGCGAGATCCTGGTTTACGACGGACAGCCCGCTGCGATGGCAGTCCAGGCAGGGGCCTTCTTGGGATTGCAGTTCGAACAGTTCGAACACGCGCATGGCTTCGCTGGAGGAGGCCATCACCCGCAGGTTCCCGTCGGGTCCGACGAGCATGAGCCCGGCGGCGTCGACTTCGAGGACGTCCACGCAGCGGTGGGCGAGCAGGGTCAGTAGTTCGATCACGTCGAAGTCGGCAACCTGGGTGTCGGCCAACTCCACAAAGGTCCGGACGAGCAGCCCTTCTCTGGGCATCCGACCTCCCGTCACTACTGGCTCGGCCATGGGCCGTCCCGCGGCCGTGAGCTACCCGCCAAGTTTAGGCCCCTGCCCTTCCCGGCGGCGGCCGGGCTGATCTCCGCTCAGGGCGGTGGGGCGGTCCCGCCGATCAGGCGTCGAATCGGAGGGTGCGGCCAACCACGGCGCCGTTCGCCGGCCACCGTTCAAGGCCTCCTTCGGCCGTCCGCGCTCCTGGTGGGGTTTCTGTCATATGACCTTCGTCTGCTGATAGCTCGCCCCTGGCGGAGGTCACGCGGCCCTCTCGACGCGTTCATCGGCTCGACTCGTCGCTGGCACCCCAACCTGGCTGGCGAGCCTGTCGACGGTGCCCGTCAGGTGGTCTCCGCGGGTTCGGGGTCGACGAGATCGGCCAGGCCGGACCTGCCGAGGACACGCCGGGCGGGGGGTGAGGGGGATCGGAGCGTCAAACACCGCGACCGGTCTCGGAGGAACCCTTTGGCCCGGGTGATCACCCCGACGGTGGCCGCATCCATGAACGTCACCTCGCTCAAGTCGATGACGAAGTCGGCGTGGTCGAACCCGAGCGCCCGAGCCATGATCGTGCACAGGGCCGCCACGGTGGATGTGTCGTGCCCGCCCCGCAGCCATATCACACCGCCATCGGCCTGGCAGCTCGAAAACATCGCCGGCCTTCGACGAGTCACACTCCCGGACGAAACCTCGATTGGAGGCATGGCGCTCTCCTGGCATCCGACGCTTGCGAATCAGGCGCTACCAGGGGCCGGAGTGTCGCGCCCCAGCCAACCGAAGCTGGCCCGACACGACCGGGATGTTTGCCGTGCCACCCCAACTCTACACCCGCCCGGGGAAGCGCCCGCCTGAGGATCCCGCGGCCACCTAGCCTGGCCCCTCGTGGCCGAGGTTAGGGAGGGGGCGGTGTATAGAGAGATCGTCGTTGGTACGGACGGGTCAACCGCGGCGTTGCACGCCCTCGATCACGCCATCCATCTCGCCGCTCAAGAAACCGCCCGCCTGCACATCGTCACCGCCTACCGACCGCTCTCGCCCGAAGAGATCTACCAGCACCAGCGGGGCCTGGCCCCCGACAAACGGGCGGAGGTCGACGAGGCCTACATCGTCCGGTCAATGCTCAGCGCCGCCGCCGACCGCGCCGACGAGGCCAGGGTCCCCTCCCAGACCTATGCCCGCCTGGGCCATCCCGCCTCGGTGATCCTTGACGTAGCCGACGAGATCAACGCCGATCTCGTCGTGCTCGGTAATCAGGGCGCGGAGGGGGGCAAGCGGTTCCTGCTGGGCGGCGTCCCCAACAAGGTCTCCCACCACTGTCCCTGCCACCTGCTCATCGTCCACAGCTTCCAGGAGGCCGACATCACTCCCTAACCTCGTGGGTCGCCTCGAAGGCGAAGCGCCCCGCAAACCGAGCCACCACCCAGAGGGAGCGCTGTCGCACCGAACTGCAGGGGTGCAACCTGCGGGAAGCGCGATCGAACGTCGTGAGCAGTGAGCATGCCGATTCCGGGACGAGATATATGGCCGCATCGATGGGCCAGTTCCTGTTGCGCGGGCGGGCCGGAGAAGCGATTCGCCCTGCCCCGCTCCCGGATCCTCATGCACCCGCCCTTAGCTCAAATGCGGGGGCAGGAGGTTGATATCGCCATCCAGGCCGAGCAGATCATTCACTTGAAACGAATATTGGTGAGGCTGATCGGTTTTCATACGGGCCAGCCGATCCAGCAGACCGAGACCGACTCCGACCGCGACCGCTGCTTCAACGCCGCGGAGGCCAACAACTATGGCTTCATCGACGCCGTCGTGAGCGCACCACCAACGTCAGCGAGCCCCCTGCCTGAGCGGCGCAGCTCTCAGAGGGCTCGTCGCCGCGGATAGCGCGTCCGGCGATCAGGCGGACGGGGAGCGCCTGTATCTTTAGCGGCAAAGACGTCGTCGTGAGGTTGTACTGGCTGGAGCGCGCCTTTCAATGCTCACCAACCGCCCCGCCGAGTCGGGCGGCACGAAGGCCGCCAGGCGAAGCACCGGCTGGTTCCCGGCACCCGCCTCGCACCGAGCAGCCTAATAGGGGGTCCCGGAGCTCGGTCGGAGTCGAACTCAGGTGGGACGATCTCCGACAGGAAACAGTCGCACTGGTGGTCGCTCGACCTCAGCGTCATAGACCCGACCGCCCGGCACTAGTTCACCTTTGCGGAGCTGGTCTGAGACGGCGAGAAGCGCGTCGATGCAATCCACGCGGCCGTGCTGACTCACGCCCGGTATCGATGCTTCCACCAACAGCCCCGCCGCCCAGCGTTGGAGGGAACGGGCGATGACGAGATGGTTGCGGTAGAGGTCCGGCTGGTCGACCAACAGACGTTGAGCACGCGCCTCGCCCCAGTCGTCCCGGTCGAAGTCGAGAAGCTCCCTATCTGACAGCGGCATCAGATCCCCCTTCCTGGCCGCCCGAGGGCATCAAGCGCCATCATAAGTCTGGGCCGCACGTCTCCCGGCCCGTAACGCCCGCCGTTCCCGCTCTTGTCCTGCCGCCCCGATTCAGTCTGGGGCCAAAGTGGCTGGTCCCGACGGTCGAGGCGCTGTTGGTGGTGGCCCTCGTTATTGCCGATCCAGGTCTCATCGACCGCCGATCAACTGTCGGGTGGGCCATTTCTCTTGTGCTGGTCGCGGTCCTGGTCGTAGGAGCGGTCAGGGTCACCCGTCCGGCCGGTCACGGATCTCATTGAGGGTGGCCCGGAGACAAATTCGGCGTCGGCGCTTCTCGGCGCCGGCCCGCGTACCAATGAACCAGTGATGTCCACAACATCAAGCACGACGAACGTCCTCCTTGCCATGTCTCCTCCGTCTCTCGGGGGACAGAGCAGCCTTCACTAGCAAGGACCGGACGGGGAAACGCTGATCGAGGGGGCTTCTTGTTTGTCAGCATCCGCAGGGATCCGGCTCGTCCTGCTTTGCACGCAGGGGGTCGGCGGTTCGAGCCCGCTCGTCTCCACGAGAAACTGTTGGTCGCAGCGTAGCGGCGGCCGGCCTCGCGCCTCGCGCCTCGCGGAGGGCTCAGCAGTAACCACGCAGTAGCCACTGGGTTTACTCCAGCGAACTCCGCCGGACTCACGGAGACGGCGCAACCCCATTCTGGTGTCGACACCGCCTATAAGACGAGGGCGGCGCCGCGGTGATCTCGAGAGCGCGTGCGACGCTGATGGCAGCAACCGCGAACCAGTTGGTCGGGGTCGAAGACCCCGCGTCGGTGGTGGCTCGGCTGCAGCAGACCGAGGCCGGTATTTCCTTGGAGCTGGTCGCCCCCCGCAGGCCATCTCCCAGGTGGAGGCGATACTGGGGGCACCTCGGGCGGGAGCGAGTCTCCGGACCGTGCTGGAGGCCGGCCCCGGAGCAGCGGGTGTCGTGGACGCGGGTCTTCCAACTGTTGGCCTCTGGGGGACCTGGAGGGCGTGGATCGGCCGAGCCCGGTGCGTGCCCCCGCGGTCGTCGTCTCGTCGGCGTTTGAACGGAAGCCATGAGCATGCTCCGGCTCACGTTCGTTGTCGATGAGAGCGTGATCGACGACGACTCGTTGGATATGGGTCGGCTGTGGCAACTCCGGGTTCCGGGGGGCTCACCACCCACGGTGACGAAGCCGAGACGCACGCCGATATGCATTCGATGGACCACTGAGCGGATCAGATTAGCGATCGCAGGATGTGGCGCGGACTCGTCGTTTGACTTTGCCCGGACCCGAGGATTATGTAGTGAAACTCGCATCTCGAAATTGAATCTAGGGGGATCGATGGACGATCTGGACGGCAAGGTCGCAGTGATCACCGGCGCCGGCAGCGGCATCGGCGCTGGGATGGCGCAGGCGTGTGCGGCGGAAGGCATGGCTGTGGTCGTGGTCGATGTGAATCCCGAACGGGCGTCCGCAGTGGCCTCGCAACTGACAGCTTCGGGGGCCAAGTCAATCGCAATGGCTGTTGATGTGACAAAGCCGCGGGAGGTCGATTCGCTCGCCGAAAGTGTGTTCTCCCGCTTCGGCGGATGCCACCTGCTCCATAACAACGCCGGGCTCTGTCCCTTCGGTCGAAGCTGGGACCACACGACGGCGGAGTGGCGAGAAGTCTTGGACGTCAATCTGATGGGGGTCGTTCACGCGATCAATGCGTTTGTGCCGAGGCTGTTGGAACAGCGCGAGGAGGCGCACATCGTCAACACGGTGTCGGCAGCCGCGCTGCGGTATGTTCCGTCTGAGTCCCTCTACAACACGTCGAAATTTGCCCTCCTTGGCTTGACCGAGAGCCTCCAGCGAGAGCTGGTCCGATACGGGATCGGTGTGAGCGCCCTCGTGCCGGGAGGAGTACAAACGAACATAGGCGAATCCATGCGGCGCACCTCTGGGCATATCCGCTCTGACGATCAACTCGACGCACTGCTCGCGGAGCTGAGGACAGTGGACGCCGCCCACATAACGACTATTACTCCGGAGGATGTGGGGAGGCTGGTATTGGAAGGGGTTCGGAACAACGACCTCTATATCATTACGCACCCCGGCTCAGAGGATGCCGTCCGAGCGCGTCACGCCGCGATCGAGCAGGCCTACCACTTCCAGCGAGGACGACACCCAGAGTTGCCGTAACCAGCTGCAGCTGGGTGCGCCGGGCGATCGTCACAGCGTCCCCATGACGAGGTATGCAGACGTTGTCGAAACTTGAAGGTGGTCAGTCGGAAACCGGCCAGACACCCTGCCGGTCCGCACCGCCAACCTCGTTGGAGTGGTCCGGCCGCACCCTAGTATGCATCCCCGCCCACGAGACCAACTCCTACGCTTGTGAAATTCTGGCCGAGAAATTGACACCGACATGGGGATCGGTCATTGTTGCCCTTGATTATCGGGGCTCCTATAGGGAGTTCCTATGCCGACTGGGGGATCAGGTGCTGAAGCACAAGTATCAGGCGCTTGCGGTGGCGGGAGCGCTAGTAGGTCTGCTGGCTGCGGGATGCTCAAGTTCGTCGAAGGGCACGTCGGCTACCACCACCGGCGGCACCACGGCCAGCACGGCCGCCGGCGGGACTACGGCCACCACTGTTTCCGGCAACACCGCGAGCACGCCGGGGGTCTCGGCCACCACCTACAAGGTGGCGCTCGTGACGTCGCTGACCGGATCGGACTCGTCGAACTCCGTCAACATCCCGAAGGGCTTCGCGGCCCGAATCGCCGCCCAGAACGCCGCCGGCGGAGTCAACGGTCGCAAGATCACCTACATCGTGAACGACGACACATCGAGTCCTTCGGCCGCAGCCACCGCTGCCGAGGCGGCGGTCAACTCCGGAGCGTTCGCGGTCGACTACAACAGCCCGTTCGCCTTCGGCGCCATCAAATACCTGGCCCAGGCCGGCATCCCAACCGTCGGCGGCGCCTACGACGGTCCGGAGTGGAGCGAACCGCAGACCTTCCCGAACATGTTCTCCTGGACGCCGCCGATCCACGCCAGCAATCCGGTCTACACGACGGACGCTCAGTTCATCAAGGACCAGGGCGGCACCCGGGTAGCTTCTGTCGGCTACGGGATCTCGCCGTCGTCGAGCGCGACCGCCAAAGGAATGGGCCCAGCCGCCGCATCGGTCGGGATCACCGCCCCCTACATCAACAGTTCGTTGCCGTTCGGCACGGTCGACGTGACCGCGATAGCGCTGCAGATGAAGTCCGAGAACGTGGACTCCTTCTACGGCCCGATCGACCCCAACACGATCCTGGCGATCATCACCGCCGCCAAAGGCGCCGGCGTGAACCTGAAGGTGACCGACATGGCAACAGGCTACGGCGAGGACTTCCTCCAAGACACCGCAGCACGGCTGGCGGCGCAGAACGCCTACATGACTACCAACGCCCAGGTGCCGGTGGAGCTCAACACTGCCGCCACGATGGCGGAGCAGGCCGCCTTCACGAAATACGAGAACTTCACCGGAATCCCTGACTTCGGCTGGACCGAGGGCTACGCGTCCGCAGACCTGCTGATCAAGGGGCTGGAGGTGGCCGGGCAGAACCCGACCCGCTCCTCGTTCATAACCAGCCTGCGCAAGGTGACCAACTACAACGTCGACGGTCTCGCCTCCAACCCCGTCAACTACCAGACGGTGCAGAACGTCCCGTCCTCAATATGCGGGTACTACGTCCAGCTCAAGGGCAGCTCGTTCATCGTGCAGAACAACGGCAAGCCCGTCTGTGGCAACCTACTCAGCGGCGGCTAGCCCCTCACACCGACCCCGCTGGCAGCAGATGCCGAGTAGGTGGCTCCACGATCGGACGTGCCCGGCCGGCCGTTGAGGAGATGGCGGGGTGACAATCGGGTCGCACGGGCCGCCTTGACGAAGGCATAGAGGATATTGACCCGACTCCCAGTCACCGGAGCGGCTCCTGGAGCCACCGTTGCCAGATCCGGGCCGGGACCGAGACACCGTCGAGGCGAGTGGCAGTGACGTCCGGTTGACACCGATTACGCGTGTGACATATCCTATCGCTAGCGTCACATCGGTACGTTCGGAGGGACTGGATGGGCTTTCCCAAGCGCCAGGCTGCCATCGTGGGGGTTTACAACACCGAGCAGGGCAAGCTGCCTGACCGGACGTCCTTTTCCCTTCAGCTTGAGGCGATTCGCGGCGCCCTCGACGACGCCGGGATGACTCTCGACGACATCGACGGTCTGTTGCCGATGTCGGGATCCTCCCACGTGGCCGGGTTCGACGGACCTACTGCCGCCCACCAGTTCTGGGCCGAGCAGCTCGGCGGCCGGCCGATCAGTCTTATGGAGGTGGGGGGTGCCTCCGGACAGCTGGCCAAGGCTGCGGCGGCGATCTCGGCGGGCATGTGCGAGACCGCGATCCTCTTCTACGGCAAGGCGGGCCGGCCGGTCGGCCCACGAGGCAGCGCCATGCCCGACCGGGCACCGCGCCTCGCCGAATGGCAATTCTCGATCCACGGGGCCTACATGATCCCCTTCTACGCGCTGTGGGCTCAGCGGTACATGAACGAGTTCAAGGTCACCCCCGAGGACCTCGCCCAGGTGGCGGTCGTCGATCGTTACCACGCCACCCTCAACCCGGACTCGGTCATGGGCCGCCGTGGTGAGATCACCGTCGACGACGTGCTCAACTCGCGCTGGATCGCCGAACCGCTGCACCTTCTGGACTGCTCGCTCGACACCGATGGCGGCTATGCGGTGGTGATGACCACGGCGGAGCGGGCTCGCAGTGCCCGCCAACAGCCCGTCTACGTCCTGGGAGGCGCAGAGGCCGTCTACACCGACTTCTATGTGAGCTTCAGCGAACCGTGGTTCGGAGACGAGGGCAAGTCCATTCGCAAGGCCGCGGACCGGGCGTTCTCACTGGCCGGCGTGAGTCGTGACGACGTGGACGTGGTCGGTAGCTACGATTGCTTCACCGTGACAGGTCTGCGCAATCTCGAAGAGATGGGCTTTTGTGGCATCGGTGAGGGAGCGGACTACGTCCGGGAGGGCCACACCAGACTCGGAGGGAAGATGCCGGTGAATACCGACGGCGGCCTCCTGTCGGGGAGTCATCCCGGAGACCCCTCCGGTCTTATGGTCACGGAGGTCGTCAAGCAGTTGCGCGGCGAGTGCGGAGCCCGCCAGGTCGCCAACGCCAAGATCGGTGTGGCCCTGCAGCAGGGCTTCGCGATCCACGGCATCGGTAGCGCCTTGATCCTGGGAGTCGACTGACCATGACCGCCACCGACACGCCCTATCTCAAGCCACTCCCTGAGGTTTCTGAGGCCAACCGGCCGTTCTGGGACGGTCTCAAGCTTCGGGAATTCCTCGTACCCAAGTGCGACAACTGCGGTGATTACAACTGGGTTCCATATCCCGCCTGCCGCTCGTGCCTCTCGGAGGCGCAGACCTGGACCAAGGTGAGCGGTGATGCCACGGTGTATTCGTTCACTATCGTCCATCGCGGCCACGGCCAGTTCAACGACGAGGTGCCTTACGCGATCGTGATGGCCAAACTGGCCGAGGAGCCGCGTGCCTGCATTGTGCTCGGCAACACCCGAGGTATTCCCAACGAGGACCTCGAGGTCGGCCTGCCGATCAAGATCGTCTACGAGGACATCCCCGGCGAGGACACCACCATGTGGCGGTTTGGCCCGAGGGAAGCATGACCTCATCGGTCATCACCGACGACATGAGGTCGATTCTCGGGCTCTCGATCGGTGGCTCGATCTCCTACCCGATCACCGATTCCGACGTCCGGAAGTGGGCGATCGCGGTGTACTACCCTGATCGGCCGCCCCGCCTGTTCTGGGACGACGAGTACGCCAAAACCACGCCGCACGGGGGCATCGTGGCCCCGGAGGAGTTCAATCCTTTCGCCTGGGGGGCACGCGAGACGTTCAGCGTCGAGCCCCCGAAGCCGGCGCTCGAACCGGATCCGGCCCTGATTGCAGTGGGGGCCACTGAGCACCGTTACGGGGTCCAGCCACCTGAGCTCCGCCACGCCCTGAACGGAGGTGTCGAGGTGGAACACACCCAGGTTCGGATGCGACCAGGCGACGTGATCACAAGTCGCGTCGCCATCGCCGACTATTCCGAGCGAGAAGGTCGGCTGGGATTGATGCTGCTCACGACCAGCGAGTCCCGATGGACCAATCAGCGGGACGACTTGGTGCGAATCGACCGAATGACGTTGATCAGGTACTAACGGGGACCAGGAGACAACATGGCCGACGGGGCAGGACTCAGCACCGGGGAAGTGGTCATCGGTTTCGAAGTCCCGGCCCGGAGCCGAACGCCCAACTTCCACCACTGGAACAGGTACGCGGCAGTCAACTCGGAATTCGTCGACATCCACATGGATGACCAGGCCGGCCAGGCGGCGGGGTACCCCGGGGCGATCCAGATGGGCAATCTCACCTTCGCCTGGCTGTACGGCATGTTGCGGGATTGGCTGGGCTTCGACGGACGGATCGTCAGGGTTCAGTGCCGGTTTCGGGAGCCGTCGCTCAAAGGGGATTCGGTGACCTGCAAGGGCGTTGTCACCGACTGCTACCAGGCAGAGGGGGTGAGGATGGCGGACCTAGATGTGTGGACAGAGAATCAGAACGGGGTGCGCACGTCCGAGGGCAAGGCTGTGGTCGCGTTGCAACCTGTGGGGGTTTGACAAACGGCAAAGTGGAGACTTTCGGTTAGCCAACTGAAAGAACAGGAGGGAATGTTAATGGCAAAGCTGCGGCATGTTGCGATCAACTGCGAGAACCTCGACGAGTCAGCCAAGTTCTACGCTGAGGCGTTCGAGATGGAGGAGGTGGGGCGCGCCGGGGACATGGAGACGGGCGGAGCGGTCTACCTGAGCGACGGTGTGATAAACGTCGCTCTCATCAAGATCACCGACCCGGACTTCCCCAACTACAAGCCGCACGGGCTCAACCACATCGGTTTCGTTGTCGACGACGTCGACGCCGCGGTGGCGCGGGTGATTTCGCTCGGTGCGGTTCCGCAAAATGACCCAACCGCCGCGGGTGCGGGCGCCACCTGGGAGATCAAGATGAAGGCGCCCGATGGTGTCGGGTTCGACCTCACCACTCATGGTTGGCCCGGGATCTCGGTGACTTCCTGACGCTCGAGGGGTGGGATCAATCAATGGCCGAACTCGAAGTGGAAGCCCTCGCGAGCAGGATCAAGGAGCTGGAAGCGAGACTGCGCGAGCTCGAGGACATCCGGGAGATCAACGAGGTGTTCCGCCGGTGGCACTTCGCCTGCACCGGTGGGTTCAACGGAATTCAGGCGGGGCGAATGGAAGCGCTTGAGGTCCTGACCGAAGACGCCACGATCGAGATCCAGGCCCTGCACGAGCCGGGCCAGGGCCCCAAAGGGCGAGAGGAGTGCTCCAGGTACTGGGACTTCTACTTCGGTGACGCCGGCCCGCTCCCCTACGTCTTCCAAACGAGCCTCGACCAGAAAATCGAGGTCGACGGAGACACCGCCGTGCAGTATTCCAATCAGCTCGGAATATTTCAGGCCCGCAACTCAATGCCGATGCTGAGCCTGTCCCGCCGGATCAACTACCTGCGGCGCACCCCTGAGGGCTGGCGGATCTACAAGACTACTGGCGACAGCGCCTTCAGTACCCCACTACAGGACCTGAAAGGGCCGCTCAACCCCCTGCCGCTACAGGAGGATCGCACCCCGTGGACCTATGCGGGGGAATCTCCGAGGGACCCAATGGCGCCGCTCAAGGAGGAGCCGAAGACGTAGGGACTCGGGTCGGAGCGGCCTCCGTCCTCACTCGGTCCACGCGGCCGTGTAGGCGTCGAGGCTGAAATCGGCGGCGCGGCACACGGCGATGACGCGTCGCTCGATCGCTTCGTGGGCCCGGACGGCTTCGGGCAGGGCCTCGACGAGATCCAACGGCACCTTGACAATGCCATGGCGATCACCATGCAAGAGGTCTCCCGACTTTATCGTGACCCCGCCGATCTGTACCGGCCCGCCCGTCTCGAGGACGTCGACGAACCCACCACCCACGCCAGGACCACTAGCGAATGTCTGGAAACCTATTGCCTCCATCTCATCCAGGTCCCGCACCGGACCATTGGTCAAGCCGGACGTGCAACCGAGGGCAGTGTAGAGACTGGCCGCCACCTCCCCCCAGATGCAGACCGGACCTCTCCAGTCGCCGAGATTCTCCGCAACCAGGATCCTCGGTTGGGGCACCGCAAGGACGTGATCGTCCACATGCCCAGTCCGATCGCCTCGGGAGAGCGCTCCGGACGCTCCCCCGTGGCGGCGGGTCACGACCTTGCGGGTGGCAGCAAAGCCGACGCGTCGGCCGAGGGAGGGCGACATGCAGCCCGCCGCCATGCGGTCAATGCTGTCCAAGTTGGACGGATGAACCCCCAGACGCTTCAGTCCATTGAGAATCGATGGGGTGCTGAACGAGAGAAGCTCTTCTACGGCGGACCGGTCAGGACTCACGGCGATCTCCCATCGTCCATTTCCTTGCTGTGACCATTCAGTGCGAACACATGGTAATGAAGCTATCGAGCTCGAAGGAGTGAAATGAAAGTTCTCGAAGTCAACCGGACTGTATTGCCGGAGCCGGGATTTCTGATCGGCGGGGAGAAGGTCACCTCGGGATCCGACGACCCCTTTCCACACCGTTACGCGGCCAATGGCCAGGTCACGAACGATGTGCCCATGGCCGGTGCCAAGGAGGTCGACATGGCGGTTGCCGCGGCCCGAAAGGCGTTCCCCGGTTGGAAGCGCCTGCCCGGCAATGAGCGACGTCGTCTCATGTTCGCGTACGGCCAGAAGCTGCGGACCATGGATGAAGAGCTCCGCCAGCTCCAGACCGCCGAGAATGGGCAAGCCTATGCCATCACCGCCTACAACACCACGTGGGTGGCGGAGCTCTTCGAGTACAACGCCGGCTGGGCCGACAAGATCGGAGGGCAAGTCGTATCCACCTTCCCCGGTCCCGCCTTCGACTACACCATCGATCAGCCCTACGGCGTGGTGGCCGTAATCGTCCCGTGGAACGGCCCGTTCGTTTCATATGGTCAGACCCTGGCTCCAGCCCTGGCCGCGGGTAACACGATCGTCATCAAGCCCCCGGAGCTGGCCCCCTACACCTGCCTCCGCCTGGCCGAGATCGCCCACGAGATCGGTTTTCCTCCGGGAGTCATCAACGTCATTCCGGGCGGTCCGGTGGCAGGAACGGCCTTGACCAGCCATCCGGACGTGAACAAGATCTTCTTCACGGGCAGTGGTGCCACGGCGTCGAGGATCATCTCGGCCACAGCTCCCAACCTCACACCAACTGGCTTCGAACTGGGTGGCAAATCGGCTCGGGTCATCTTCGATGACGCCAACGTGGATCAGGCGGCCCAGAACGCGGTGAGCTCGATCCTTGGCCTCTCCGGTCAGCAGTGCATCTGCGGCTCACGGGTGCTCGTGCAAGCCGGCGTCTACGATGAGCTCCTCCAGCGAGCGAAGCAGATTGTCGAGAGCACCTCGATCGGTGACCCCCGTGATCCCAGCGTCTTCATGGGGCCGGTCATCAGCGCTGGCGCAGTAGAGAGGATCATCGGCTTCATCGAGCGAGCGAACGCCTGCGCCGGTGCTCGCCTGGTCACGGGCGGAGATCGGATAGGTGGCGACCTGGCTGATGGTTACTTTATCCAGCCGACCATCTTCGCCGAGCTGGCCAACGACGCCGAGTTGAACACCCGAGAGATCTTCGGCCCCGTCCAGGCGTTTATGCGCTTCGAGACGGAGGAGGAGGCCGTCGCCCTGGCCAATGACACCGAGTACGGGCTGGCCGCATGGGTGGAGACGGCCGACCTCGGGCGGGCCCACCGGTTGGCCAGGGACCTCGATGCGGGCACCGTCTGGATAAACGGATTCTTCGACCTGCCTGTGGGTGCCCCGTTCGGCGGAGTCAAGAAATCCGGCTTTGGCCGGCTGGGCGGGAGCTACGCGATCGCCGAATTCACTCAGCCCAAGAACGTCTGGTTCCCCCTCTAGCAAGGAGCGCCAGGTCGCCCTTGGTGACCGGGCGTCAATCCCGGTGAATATCGGCTTTGGTCGGGATGGTGTTCTGCCGGAGCTGGTTGAACGGCAAGTCTCGGTCGGCCGAGGGCTCCCGGGGAAGCCCGAGAAGCCGCTCGGCCACTGCGTTGCGTTGCATCTCGGTCGTGCCCCCGCCGATGCCGTGGCTCGAGAGGCGGTGGACGCCCCACCGAGATTTGGCATCGGGTCGCCAGGCGGCGCCGAGGGATCCGGCCACCTCGAGGTCGATCTCACCGAGCCGGGGTCCGGTCAGCCCGGTCATACCCTTTAACAGTGCGGCCGCGTGCCCGGGTAGAGCGCCCGTCCTCATCGCGGCGCCGACCCTTTTCACCGTTTGAGCCTGGACCGCACTCAGTACCCAGCTCTCTCCGATGAGGGCTCGGATGTGCAGGTCCGAGTCCCGGCCGGCCGCCCGGGCCAGCTCGAGCAGACCCGGGTCGAGCTCGATGCCCTTCTCCTCGTTCTCCCCCTTGCGGCCGGCGAGCGACCAGCCTCGCCCGATCGCGCTCCGCTCGTTCATCATCAGAGTCGTGGCCACCCGCCAACCATCGTTGACGGCGCCGACGACGTTTACGACCGGGATGACCGCGTCCTCAATGTACTCCTGGCAGAAGTCGACGCTCCCATCGAGCAGTCGCAGCGGTACCACCGTGATGCCGGGGCTCTTCACCGGCACGATGAACATCGTGAGGCCTGAGTGCTTCGGAACCTCCAGGTTGGTGCGGGCCAGGCAGATGGCATAGTCCGAGTAGTTGCCACCGGTGGTCCAGATCTTCGACCCGTTGAGTCGCCAGGTGTCGCCGTCGCGCTCGGCTCGGGTCAACAGCCCGGCCAGGTCGGAGCCGCCACTCGGCTCGGACAGGAACTGGCACCAGATGTGATCCCCGTTGAGGATATGCGGAATGTACTCCTTCTTCACCTCCCCGCTGCCGTGGGCGAGGAGCGTCGGAAGCACCACATTGAATGCGTTGCCGAATTCCTCCGGCATCCGGTAGTCCGCCCCCTCCTCGCGGAAGATCTGCTGATGGGCCGCCGACAGTCCGAGACCCCCGTACTCGACGGGCACGGTGATGCCGGTGACACCGCCCTCCCACAGGGAGTGTTGGATCCCCTTCGAACGAGCCACTCCGGCGTCGTCCCACTGCAGGAATCTCTCGCCCGGCTGCTTGAGTGGGATGCGATCGGCAAGCTCCGTCCGCACCTTGGCCCGGAACTCGTCCAGGCCGACCATGGTCACCTCATCGGTGGTCGTCACGCTACCTGTCCCTCCGCGATGTCGACGAGGGCCCGGTGCTGCTCATAGGGCGATCCGTAAATCACCTCGTTGCCGATGGCCCGGCGGAAGTACAGATGGAGATCGTAGTCCCACGTCATGGCGATCCCTCCGTGCAATTGGATGCAATCGTGCAATATTACGGTGCTCCATTTCCCGACCTGGGCCTTGGCCAATCGGGCCGCGATCGCCGCATCGGGCCGACCGGCCTGGACCGCATGGGCGGCGTAGGTGGTAGCTGCCAGCGACCCTTCGAGCCAGATGCGGTGATCGGCCATCCGGTGCTTCAGCGCCTGGTACGAGCCGATGGGCCGGCCGAAAGCCACCCGATCCTTGCAGTACTGGACCGTCAGACCGAAGCCCGCCTCGGTGGCTCCGTTGCTCTCCGCGCACTGCAGCACCAGAGCGACCTGAAGCTGACGTTCAACCGCTGCCGCGGTCGCGGTCGTTACTCCGACGAGGGACTCTGCTCCGACCCGGACGCCGTCGAAGCGAACGACGGAGAAGCGCCGGGCTACATCGAGAGATTCGAGCGCTTCGATGGTAATACCTGGGGATTCGCGGTTGACGACAAACTGAGCCAGCCCTGCGGCGGTCCGGGCGGTCACCAGAATCAGGTCGGCGGCATGAGCGTAGGGGACGTAGGTCTTGACACCATCCAGCACGTACCCGTCGCCCGAAGCGAGAGCAGCCAAAGCGACCGTTTCCGCCCTCCAGTCCCGATCCGGTTCGGCGAATGCCCACGTGGCGATGAGCTCGCCGCCGGCGATCGCTGGTAAGTACTTCTTTCGCTGCTCGGCCGTGCCGGACTGCGCCAACGCGTACGCCACCACATTGGTCGCATGGAAAGGACCGGGATGTACCATCCGGCCGATCTCCTCAGCGACGATCGCGGCGTCGAGCAACCCGTAGCCCGAGACCGAGCCACCCCCGTGCTGTTCGGGAACGAGCATGGCATACCACCCCAGCTCTCCGCCCTGCCGCCACAAGGCCGGATCGAACCCCAGGGGATCGCCAATCAGCTCCCGGACCCGGGTGAGGGGAGAGCGCTCGTCCAGAGCCCGGCGGGTGGTCTGACGGAACAACTCCTGGTCATCGGTTAGCTCCAGGTCCACGATGGCCATCTCCTTTCGTTCGTTTCCATCATTGGATTGAAACCAGTCCATGACATATGTGCCTGGCGAAGAAGCGCCCGACGGCACCCGGGTCGTCCATATCGAACGAGCTGGCCCGCACCAGAGTGCTGAGGGAGGCCAGGTTGATCGCAATCCACTCCGCCGCTTCTGATACCTCGATCTCAGGTCGCAGTTCATCCCGATCCCGGGCCCGCTGCAGCTGCGGAATCACCAGGTTCCGGATCCGGTTGGCCTGGCGCTCGCGCGACAGCAACATCGAGTTGAAGAGGCCGAGATCCTGTTCGACCAGGTGCTGACGAACCCGGTACCGATTGTGGAGACTGACTCGGTTCTCGATCAGGCGGGCCAGGAACACCTCCAGCGAGGGGGCGTCCGCGCCCATGCGCTCGACGTCATCGAAGAGGCGGCGAGCCTCCTGGGCGTCGACCTCCTCCAACAAGGCGGCCCGGTCGGGGAAGTAGCGGTATATCGTCTGGCGAGACAGCCCAGCCACCCGCGCCACGTCGTTGAGAGTCGTCTTGTCGTTGCCGAACTGGGTAAAGCAGGCGATCGCGGCGTCGAGTATCCGCTCTCGTGTCTCGGTGTCCCCACGGCGTTCCGGGCCAACCTCCTGAACAAGCTCCACCGGAGCCGTTTGCCCTGGGTTACGCATGCGACATACAATATCATCCTCGTCACATGAGAGGGCGTGGGAGTGAGACGTGGCCGGGGCACTGATCTCGTACGGTGAGCGATTGCACCGCATCGCCATGGCGCAGCCGACCGGGCTGGCCATCGTGTTCGCGGCCGACGACGGGACCGAGAGCTCATGCTCGTGGAGTGATCTCGACGGTCGGTCGACCCAGCTGGCCCGGGTGCTGCAGCGACGAGGGGTCGCGATCGGCGACCGGGTAGCCGTGCAGCTGCGAAACTCGCCGGAATTTGTCATCGGCTGTTTCGCGGCCTGGAAGGCCGGGGCCACGGCGGTTCCGACTCGCTGGGACCTGCCCGAGTGGGAGCTCGAGCGAGTTCGGTCGATCATCGACGCGGCGGTGGAGATCCGGCCGGAGACGTTGGACATCTTCGCCGAAGCCAACCTGGAGTCCGCAGACCCGTTCGAGTTCCCCGAATCGCCGGTCGCCCATGGCATCTGCAGCTCAGGAGCTACGGGGACTCCGAAGGTAATCATCCGCAACACGCCGGCGCTCTGGTCCGAGGACGCCCGATCGACGGCGATCGCCGAGGCGTTCGGCGCCGTCGACACCGTCGAGCAGCGCTCACTGGTATGCGGGCCGATGTACCACACCAACGGGTTCATCGCCATCAGCGATCTGTTGTCCGGGTTCAGCGTGGTCCTTCTCGAACGGTTCAACGCGGAGCGCGTCGTCGATCTGATCGAGCGGCTCCGGCCGACCGGCATGGTCGCCGCCACCCCGTTGCTGCAACGAATCGCCCAGGTGCCGGGCGTGACCGGGCGGGACTTCTCGAGCTTGCAATGGGTGCTGCAGGGTGCTGCCCTGCTGCCGGAATGGGTCGCCAGAACCTGGTTCGAGTTGGTCGGCCCCGAGCGCATGATCCTCCTCTACGGTTCGACGGAAGCGGCCGGGGTCGTCGCGATCCGCGGTGACGAGTACTTGCTACACCCAGGCACGATCGGAAAGGGTTTCGGCGGCACCGGCGTCAAGATCCTTCGTCCCGATGGCGAGGAGGCGGCTCCTAACGAAGTGGGCGAGATCTATACCCGGCCCGGGGACGGGGTGCTGATTCACAAGTATCTCGGTGACGTCCCGCAGACTCCGGTCACAGCCGACGGGTACACGACGATAGGCGACCTCGGGTGGATCGACGACGACGGCTACCTCTACATCGCGGACCGCCGGGTCGACCTCATCAAGAGCGGGGGTGCCAACGTATTTCCCGCCGAGGTCGAAGCTGCGCTGTCGGAGCATCCCGGCGTCAGCGACGTGGTTGTCCTCGGCCTGCCGGATGAAGACTGGGGCAAGCGGGTGCACGCGGTGGTGCAGCGGGCCGGGTCAGACTCGTCGCCCGGCGAGACGGAGGTCATCGCCTACGCCAAGGCCCGGCTGGCTCCGTACAAGGTCCCGAAGTCGGTCGAGTTCGTCGAACGAATTCCCCGTTCGGAAGCGGGCAAGGTCAACCGGGGAGCCATGGTCGCCGAGCGGGGCGGATGAGCAATCCCTGCTTCGTGAGGGCACCCGGCATGATGGTGCCGACGTCGCCCGACCTTATTCGAGCACGAACCCCTCGTATCCGTTGGCCACGACCTCCTGGCACTTGGCGGCATACACGTTGAACCCCCCGACGTAGGGCATGAAGACCCGAGGCTTCCCGGGGATGTTGGCTCCGAGGTACCAGGAGTTGGCGTATTTGTAGAGAGTCTTGTCGGCCACCTCGTTGACGTGCGTTACCCACGCCTGCTCGGCATCGATGGTGGCTTCGATGACACGCCGCCCGCTCTTGGTCAGGTGCACGATCGTGTCGGCGATGAACTCCACGTGCTGCTCGATGGCGACGATCATGCTCGCCAGTACGGAAGGACTCCCCGGCCCGGTGATCGCGAACAGGTTCGGAAATCCCGCCACCGTCAGGCCGAGGTAGGTGCGGGGACCGCCCGCCCACTTCTCCTCGAGTGACAGCCCTTGCCTGCCAGTGATATTCATGCGCAGCAGCGGGCCGGTCATGGCGTCGAAGCCGGTGGCGAAGACGATGAGGTCGAGATCGTACGACGCGTTCGTCGTTCGCAGCCCGCTCGGGGTGATCTCCTCGATGGGGTCTCCTTTGACGTCGACCAAGGTGACATTCTCCCGATTGAATGTCTGAAAGTAATCGAGGTCGAGGCACAGGCGCTTCGTTCCGATCGGATAATCCTTCGG
Organism: uncultured Acidimicrobiaceae bacterium; assembly: GCA_963769725.1. Classification (GTDB taxonomy): domain Bacteria; phylum Actinomycetota; class Acidimicrobiia; order Acidimicrobiales; family Palsa-688; genus PALSA-693. The sequence continues at coordinate 241,103 of CAVYMU010000001.1, forward strand.
ACACAGGAGTTCCGCGACGCGGGGATCTTTGACGGTCTCGCGAATCTGTCGCCGCACGAACTCGGCCGCGACCTCGTTGGCCTCCACGCTGGTTCGAAGGTCCTTGAAGGCCTGCATCATGGCGAACGCTCCCTCCCGCCACGCCGCTTCGAAGATACGGTCGCGCTCATCGGGGGGGACGTCCAGTACCGAGCTCGTGGGCGGTTGGACGTAGCGGCCAGCATACGAGTTGCGGTCCTGGTCCCGATGCTCGTCATAGCGTGCCTTCCACCCACGCTCGTACTCGGGATCCATCGGCCGGTTCCCCGTTGGGAGGCTGTAGTTCGGTGTGCGCTGGAACACGTAGAGGTGGGACGCCGATTCCGCAATGACCGGGATGGCCTGGATCCCGGTCGACCCGGTGCCGATGACGCCCACTCGCTTACCCGCCAGATCGACGCCTTCCTTTGGCCACCGGCTGGTGTGGTACCAGGCTCCCTGGAAGGAGTCCAACCCTGGGACGTTGGGGATGTTCGTTGCTGAGAGACATCCGGCCGCGGTGATGAGGTATCGGGCGGTAACCCGGTCGCCGCGGTCCGTCCGGATGACCCAAGACTGAGCGTCTTCGTCGTAGGTGGCCTGGTCGACGGTCGTCTCGAACTGGATGTCCTGCCGAAGATCGAACCGGTCGGCCACGTGGTTCGCATATTTGAGCAATTCCTCTTGGGACGAGTACGTCTCTGGCCAGCACCACTCCTGCTGCAGTGCGGGCGAGAAGGAATACGAATACGAAAGGCTAGGCACGTCCACCCGGGCCCCTGGGTAGCGGTTCCAATACCAGGTACCACCCACCCCGTCGCCCGTCTCGTACGCCCGGACGGTGAGGCCGAGGTTCCTCAGCCGGTGCAGCATGTACATCCCCGCGAAGCCAGCCCCGACGACCACGGCGTCGAAGGTGACGTCTCCGGGCGCTGTCCGAACCTCGTCAAGTTCCTCGATCTGCGACATTTCAATCCCCATCGGCCGTCTGAGCCGTCGTCTGAGCGGTCTTCGAATGTTAAAGGCCGGGCCCGGTGTCCTTCAAGGGAGGGCCTTCCTCGAGTGGCCCTCACCTGCAGCAAAGCTCTATCCTGACCCGTCATGTCGAGCGGGTCGGTCGGATCGGAAGGGCCGGCCAGGCCGACCCCGCCGGTGCCATTCTTCCTCCTGAATGCACTGGAGGTCGTCGACGTCGGGGAGGGCGGCTCGGTGTGCTCGAGCCGGGTGAACCCCTGGCTGGAAAGGGCCGGAGACCTCGGGATCCAGGCGGCGGCGGTCGCCCTGGCGGACTGCGTGCTGAGCTACGCCGTCACCCAGCTGGTCACCGGCCGCTCCTTCCCCGTGACGCTTGGTTTGCGGCTCGATTATTGGCGGGATCCGCCCGGCGTCGGCGCGGAACTGACCGGCTACGGCCGGCTCGAGGCGAACGTGGGCGACGCCTTGCTCGTCCGGGGCCGGGTCGAAGGTCTGGATGGAGTGCAGGCCTCGGCGACACTCCGCTCCGTCTTGGCGACGAGTCGCCGCCGGGGGGAGCTCGCCTCTCCCGCCCGGTCGAGCTCGGCGCTTGTCGAGGTGGTGCCCCTTCCGGTCGATCCGTGGCCAGCGGCGGCCGCGGCGACGGCTTCGGTGGAGACCGTGCTGTCGCTCGCGGCATCCCACCTGTGCGGGCTCCGGTTGTTGCGGGCCGGGGATGGGATCGTCGAGTTGGCCGGCCGGGCCGGTGCACAGCTCGAGCGAACGGAGGGCGTCGTCCACGGGGGTGCGGTGCCGGTGCTCGGCCAACTGGCCGGGGCGGCAGCACTGGCCGCCGCCTTCCCCGACATGCCGGCCCCGCGGCGGCTGGACACCAACACGGAGTTCCTCCGGCCCACGCTGGTCGAAGCCCCGATCGCGCTCCGGGCCCGGGTCGTTCATCGCAGCCGCCGGGTGGTGACAACCCACGCCGAGATCTTCAACGAGGCCGGTAAACCCACGGCCCGGGTGTACGAGACGGCCATGCTGAGCTCGGACTGAGGATCCGGGCTCTAACTCGGAAGACGGTCGAATGAACATTCCCCAACCGGACAGCGACCTGAGCCTGACGGCGGCGATCGTGGGCATCTGGAGTGGCAGCGGGTTTCCGGACGCGGCCGGGTGGTTAGCTGGTGCACATTTGAGAAAACCTATTATGACGACCTCCCCGTTCCTTGGGATGCGATTCTCGTCGAGCTGGAGGAGGGCCCCCTCTTCGTGAGCAACCGGGACGGTTTCAGTAGCGAGGAGATCGAGAATGGAATGCCAGTGGTTGTAACCTTTCTCGAGTCCGAGGACGAGGCTGGAGCCTTTCGTCTTCCAGTCTTCCGCAAGGCGGAGCCTGGATAAGGAGAGCCTGGCTGGCTCGCCCGGGTATAGGCCGAGCGATGAGGACGGCTCAGAAGTGAAGGGTCGCTAGCAGAGTGTATGGGATTGCCCTATCAAAGTTTGGGAAGGAAGTGCTGACTTGACTGCTGAACAAGGGTCGGAAACAGTTGAAGGAGACTCGGAGCAGATATTCCGGGGTATTGCGGTACTCGAGCTCGCCCAATGGGTGTTCGTCCCCGCTTGTGCAGCTATCCTGGCCGATCTAGGGGCGGACGTGGTGAAGATTGAGAACCCGGAGACGGGAGATCCCTACCGAGGGCTCGTGACCCTAGGGATCGGCGCTCACTATGAGGGCGTCAATCTAAACTGGGAGCAGAACAATCGAGGGAAGCGGAGTGTTGCGCTTGACATTCGCTCGGATCAGGGACGCGAGCTCATGTACAAACTGGTGGAGCGGTCCGACGTCTTCATTACCAATTTCCGGCCAGACACCTTGGCCCGCCTCGGCTACGGGTACGAGGAGCTCCGCGCTCGCAATCCCAGGATCGTCTATGCCCGCGGCCACGGCTACGGCATGCGGGGACCCGAGGCGAACACACCGAGCTACGACAGCACTGCTTATTGGGCTCGGGGTGGCTTCGCCCACACTCTCACGCCCTTCGACTATCCCGCGGAAATAGGGTCCAGGGGCGCCATCGGTGACAAGCCTTCAGCCATGAACCTGGCCTTCGGCATCGCCGCGGCGCTGTTCAGGCGGGAACGAACCGGGGCCGGCGGCGTCGTCGACGTCTCGCTCCTGGCGAGCGCGGTTTGGACGCTGTCAAGCGACATCTTGTCCACGACGATCGAAGGGGACCCTCCAGATCCGGCGGTGAAGCCCAATCGACCGTTTGGGGGGTATCGCACCAGGGACGGCAGACTGATCACCGTCCAGTTTCTGAATGAGGCGCACTGGCCCGGCTTCTGTAGGACCATTGGTCGGGGGGACCTGACCGAGGACCCCCGATATGCACAGCGAGACGATCGCTTGAAGAACATGGCCGCCTACGAGGCGGAGATGCAATCAACCTTTGCGTCGCGAACGTACGACGAGTGGTGCCAGATCCTTCGCGACTCGGCCGCCCCGTGGGCGCCCGTGCAGTCCGCGTACGAAGTTGCACGCGACCCCCAAGTCCAGGCCAACGACTATCTTGCCCATCTCACCACCGAAGAGGGCATTCCGTACACGCTGGCCGAAGCTCCCGTTGAGTTCGATGAGACGGCAGCCACCCTCCGCCGGGCCCCGACTATGGGCGAGCACACTGACGAGGTGCTATTAGAACTAGGACTGAGTTGGGACGAAATCCTCGAACTGAAAGTGACCGGGGTCTTGGCCTAGGCCAGTTCCCAGCCGACTGACCGCTATCTGCCGGTGCGCTCGCGGTGCTTGCACCCTGGCCAGCAGCAAGGCCGACGTTGGCCTTCCTCGAGCTCCTCGCGGGTCCGGCGAATGCGGCGGGCCCGGGTCATATCCTGCTTGGCATCTTCGACCCAGCAGATGAACTCGTTGCGGGCCAGAGGCGTGATGTCGTTCCAGGCATCGAGGGCCGTGGGGTTGGTGAGCAGCGCCTCACGCAGGTCTGCTGGAAGCTTGTGCACCACTCCACCAGGCACTCGCGTGCTGCTCACAGGTCCAAGCTAGCGGGTCAGGGGTAAGCCTTACCACCAGCGATGGCTGAGGCTTTGTATCCGGCGTGTCCTTGATCGATCGCTCTGATCAGCCACTGATCGATCTCTCGGCGTCTCGTGTGGGGACGTCAGCGATGTCAACCGACGACCTGCCCGTAGGGTTACCCCATCGGGGGGTCGAGATGCCACCGTAGGATGCGAAAACCATGGCTGACGGCGTTGGTGAGGCCGGCTCGCTGGGACCCTTCAACCCGTCTTCCCTTTCTTAATTCCCGCTCTCTGGGCGGGCGCCTTCTTTGGCTGGGGCAGAGGTATCGAGGGCGCCTGAGTGTTGCCGGGGCGGTCGCCGTCCCGGATGGCGGCCCGGATCAGGCCGATAGCCCAGGAGGCGGCCTGGGCCGCGCTCGGGAGATCGAGGTTCCAGGTAGTGGTCAGCCGCTCATAGGCGGGTGTGGCCCAGATGACATCGAGGATGGCCGCCGCCATCTCCCGCTCAGTCTCGGACCAATCGCTGGCCGCGAGCGAGACGGCGGCTAGCAGAGCATGACGTCTTTCGCGATCCTCTTCCGCAAATGGCGGCATCGGCTGCGGCGGAGCGACAGCGAATGAGGAGACGGCCGCGAACGCACGCTCGGTGACCGAGGCGAAATCCTCCAGGCGGAGACCGTCGTAGTTGACCCCCGCTTCCTCCTCCAATCGGCGCATAACCGCTCGGTGCAGTTGTTGTTCGGTTCCGAAATGGCGGTAGACGGTGCGTTCGCTGACCCCGGCGCCCTCGGCCACAGCGCGGAAGGTTAGGTTCCTCCAATCCCAGCTTGGGAAGCCGTGCACCAGCTTCGAACCGGCTACCAGGATCCGGGTCCGGGTCTCGGCGGCGCGTTCGCGCCGGCGCGGGCTGTTGTATCGACGGCGCTCCTGTCCCGCGGTGCCGTCGTCGGACCGAATCTTTGGCGGACCAGTCATTTTGGTGTCACACCTGTGGCCGCTAGCTCGAGCGAAAATCAATACGGCAGCAGGTGTATCGCGGCGCCGAGAGTCTCAGACTTAAGGGTAGGAGGCGGGTTGGAGAGTCCGTTTCGGGTTGGGTGAGATGAATGGTCAAGGCCGGTTGATCTTCTCTCCCAACGTCGATCGCTCGGTCATCCCGTTGGCGGTCTCGCCGTCCCAGTCGAACCGCGAGATCGCCTGCTGCAAGACCGGCGTCCCAGGTATGTCGCCCATCCCCGAGAACCTGGTAACGATCGTCTCGCCGTGGATGGTGGTGGTGCCCTTCTCGGTTTCGAGCACTACCGGGACATCTTCGCCGCTCGCCTCCATGCTGTGCAGCCAGGGGGCCCGGACGACCAGGGCCGGAATTAGCTGTCCGTCACCCTCGAACACGTAACCCTCGTTGTAGGTCGCCTTGCCGTCGTCGCGAGGCGGATACACGATATAGCCGAAAGCGCGACCACTGGGAAAGAGCGCCGACTGCCAGGCGTGGCCACGGAACTTGGGGAGCCGGCGGATCCCCTGCCGGCGAACCCGTAGCGCACCACCACGGATCTCGTGAGTCCGATCACCCACCCGCAACGTCCCGGTGGCTCGTGCCAGCTGCTCGAAGCGCGGTCCGCCCATAAGGTCGCCTTCCTCCTGCTCCGCCAACACCCGGGCCGCCTCCGCCGACAACGCCCCGTTCTCCCACGGGGGCACCGCTGACCGGAGATCGATATGAAGCTCCACCGCCACGCTGGGCTCCTTGCCCGAGGCTCTCCCGGCCATCTGCTCCTGCACGGTCGAATCGACCGCCATGCCGTCCAAATCGAGGCGCCAGTGCCGGAACGGTTCCACCAGCTCAAACGACAAAGGACCAGCGCCCAGCACCCGGGGCCGCCCGTCCGCCCCGAACGGATCATGCACCTTCCCCGATCCGACCATCTCAACGACCCGACCATCGCCATACCCGATGTTCACCTGGATGTCATGGGTGTCCCACTGATCCGCAACAGCCTCCACCCCAATGCGAGGCATGCCAACCTCAACACCCTCATCCCAGATCCAGGCATTGACGGACTCCCGCATCTCCGGGTCGTCCGGCTGGGCGCCAAAAACATACTCGCGATCGTCACTCAGCCCGCCTGTCAGGTCCACATTCACTGGTCTTCCCCTCACTCCCGGTTCCGAACATACGCGACTAGGTGTCAGGATCTTGACACGAATACTCTCGGACCGTCAAGATTCGCACACCCTGAAGCCGGAGAAACGCGGTCAGTCTTGAGGTGTCGGCTTCGGTGGCCCGGCGGCGGTGTGCTCGGTGCCGGGTGGGTCGGAGGCCCAATCGGGTGCTGATCCCCAATGCTCGGTGTACACGAGTTCCGAGAGGGGCCGGCGGCGCACCGGTCCGTGGTGTCCAGCCGGCTTTCCGATGGTGATGGTCCCGGCCAGGAATGCCTCGTCGGGGATGCCGAGCAGGGCGCGCAGCTCGGACTCGACGTGGTAGTGCATCCCGGTGAACGCCCCGCCGTAGCCGAGAGCGCGGGCCGCGAGGAGGAGGTTCTGACACGCCGGATAGATCGATGCCCCTTCCATCGGTGACGGCGCCCGGTAACGGACCAGGCAGGGCAGGACCAGGACAGGGACCTCCTCGAAGTGATCGACGTATTGCTGCATAGTGCGGGCCACGCGGGCTTTGGGCGATAGCTGCTCGGCACCGCTGCCTCGGTCGTAGCCGTCGAACTCCCGTTTCGCGGTCCAAACCGTTCGGGCTCCCTCCGCCACCAGACGTTTGGCCTTCTCGGCGTTGGGGCCGTCGGTGAGCACGATGAAACGGAAGGGTTGGCGGTTTGATCCGCTCGGCGCCCTGGTGGCCGCGAACAGCATGGCCCGCAAGGCCTCTGGCGGTACCGGGTCGCGGGTGTAACGCCGGATTGCCCTCGTCGTAGTCAGACCCTCCAGCAGGCCGACAACGTCGGCCGGGAGGGGTCGTCGATCAAGATCGTCGATGCGAAGCTCCTGATCGGACACGTTTGCATCCTAGCAAGCGTGTCCGTCGCCCCCGCTCGGATGGGCTCCGGCCGGCGTGCCCCTCCCCGGGCTCGGGGCGATCCTCGGTAGCTCGTGGTCGCTCACGCTGGTAGCCCTGCCTACCGATGCGCCGGGACCCTGACGTTCCGTGACCCTCGACCCCACCACCCTGCGGTACGTACAGATGACGTCGAAAATGGTGCTGTCATAGAAGGGAAGATTTCGCGAGCCACGGGTGGTGAACTAGTGGCTGCATACCACTGGCAATGGTCTACCTGCCGGGAGAGTCAAGGGCATAGCCCAGCCTTCGAGCCCAAACCTCTGTCTCTACTGAGGAACCGCGGTGGTCGGGTCACGGGATGGGCACAAAAGTCGCAGTTGCACAAACGGACTAACATGCCAGCAGCAATGTGGTCGGGGTTCGTAAGCCCCTCCCCGGCAACGACTCTCTGGGCACGGTGAAGGTGGCGAATGAAGCGTAGCCAGATCGGAAGCCTGCAGGTCTCGATCGTCGGCCTGGGCGGGAACAACTTCGGCACTGATTTCTTCGGGACCAGGTGCGACCAGCGTGAGGTCACCCGCATCGTGAACTCCGCCCTCGACGCCGGCATCAACCTCATTGACACGGCCGAGGAGTACAGCATCACCTCCTTCCTCGGCGAGGGTCACTCTGAAGAGCTGATAGGTGCGGCGTTGAGGACCCGGCGCGACGAAGCCATCATCGCCACCAAGTTCCTGAACACCAGCGAGGCTGACCCTCAGCAGCGGGGTACGGCGCGCATCGTCGCCGCCGTCGAGGCCAGCTTGCGCCGTCTGGGCACCGACCGCATCGACCTGTACCAGCAGCATCAGCCCGACCCCGATACGCCGATCGAGACCACGCTTGAGGCACTCGACCGGCTCGTACGCGACGGCAAGGTCCGCGAGGTCGGTTGCTGCAACTGCACCGCCGACATGCTCGACGCCGCGTCCGGTGTCGCGGGCCGATCCTCCTTCGCCGCCTTTCGATCCTGCCAGGTCCAGTACAGCCTGCTCGAACGGCCACCTGAAGATGTCCTCGCGGCCGCGGAGCGCAACGGCACGTTGATCCTGGGCTACTTCCCCCTCGCCAGTGGGTTGTTGAGCGGGAAGTACCGGCGAGGCGAGCCGCCACCGTCCGACTCGCGGCTGGCGTCCGATGGTCCGGTGAGCGCCATGCTCCGCCAAGGACTGATGGCGAGCCGCCCGCCCCTCTCCGACGAGCGCCTGGCGGCCGTCGAACGGCTGAGGGCGTTCGCGGCCCAGCACGACCACTCGCTGCTGGAACTGGCGGTCTCATGGCTGGCCGCCCAGCCCGGCGTCGGATCTGTCATCGCCGGCGTAACCAAAGCCGAACAGGCGGTCGACAATGCCGCGGCCGCGGACTGGGAGCTCACCGCCCAAGACCTCGCCGCTGTCGAAGCCATCGTGGCTCAGGAGGGGCGTGTCGCCGAGGGGGAGCCGAGTAATATTTGAACTTCGACTCGAGGTGACCAGTGACTGACACGTGGCAACTGAAGAACATCAACCACATCAATGTGATCGCCGAAGGATTCGAAGCGACGATCGAGCACTTTCGAGACCGTATGGGTTTCACTCTCGACCGCAAGAATCCCGACTACTACGGCGTCGATTTCTGTCTGATGTCACTTGGCGGAGTGCTGTTCGCCTTCTTTATCCCTAAGACGAAAGGTGAAGGTGGGCAAGGTCGTTTGCTGGCTCGCTACGGCGACTTCTATAACGGCCTGGAGTACCGGGTCGCTGACGTGGCCGCGGCCCGGCGGGTCTGCGAGGAACGTGATGTCCGGATAATCCAGGATTCGGGCGGCGTTTTCCACACCTACCCAGGGAGCACCTTCGGTGTCTCGTTCGAGATCTTCGACGGCGGCTTTAGCCAGTTTGCTCAACCGGCCGGTTTCTGGGAGAACGAGCACCCCCTTGGCCTAATGGGCCTGGCCCGGCTCAGCGTAGCTGTGAACAACGTCGACTCCGCCGTAGCCCGCTTCGGCGAACTCGCCGGCTCTCCCACGATCGGTCCGATATCCCGCCCCCAAGCGGCAGCAAAGGGCGTGCAGTTGCAAGTCGGCGAGGCCGTTTGGGAGCTACTCGAGCCCACCGGTGACGGTCCGCTCGCAGACTTCCTAGACCATTACGACCAGCGCATTCGAAGCGTCGTGTTCAAAGCCAAGGATCTGGCCCAGGTGGAGAAGCATCTGAGCGCTCAAGGATTCGACATCATCCCTGGCGACGCCGCCGATTCGCTCGCCATTGATCCAGTGCAGAACAAGAACCTCCTTTTCGAGTTTGTCGAATGACCAACGGTCGCGCCGCATCCCCGCGACGGGATCACGCGTCGGTCCGGGCTCGCCGCGCAGCGTCTGCGTGGCTTGCCACCCTAATTCTCCAACGGCGCGGCTCGCGGCGCGAGGGTCAAATCAGCAGGGGTAGCTCGTCGAACCCCCGGACGGTGCTGGTGTAAAGCAGGTGAGCGCGATCACGGTCTACCTCCCAGGTGGGGAAGCGGACCAGAGTCTCCTCGATGCCGATGCGACCCTCCATGCGCGCCAGGGCCGCTCCCAAACAGAAGTGGATGCCGAAGCCCAGCGCCACGTGGTGGTCGAAGTGCCGGTGGATGTCGAAGCGATCAGGGTCGGGAAACTTTCGCTCGTCACGGTCCGCGGCGCCTGTGAGCAGGACCACCTTGGAATCGACTGGCATCGTGGTGCCGTGGGCCTCCACCGGTTTCGTCAGCCACCGGGCCTGCACAGGCGAGGGCGCCTCGTAGCGCAGCAGCTCCTCCACGGCCCGTGGCACCAGAGTAGGGTCGTCTACCAGCTCGGCCCGCTGGTCGGGGTGCTCGGCCAACACTGAGGCAGCCCAACCCAGTAGGCGGGCCACCGTCTCGCTACCCGCCGCGAACAGCATCATGCCGAACTCGCCGGGAATCTCCGGGCGGGGGAAGTCAGCCTCGGCCAGGACCGTGAACAGGTCATCGCGGGGCGACGCTTTGCGAGCGACGACCTCGTCGGCGATATAGCGCTGGACGTTGTCCCGGGCCGCCATCGCCGTCGGGTTCATCATTCCCACGCCGTCCTCGAGTCGGAACATGTCGTCGACCTCGTGCCGCATCCACTCCTGGTCGGCGCCGGGCACCCCCAGCAGCGACGAGATGATGGTGGGCGGGAGGATGGCCGCGAAGTCCTGAACGTAGTCGAACCCAGCCGAGCCCACCTGAGCGTCGAGCAGGTCGCTGGCGACGGTGCGGACCCGGTCCTCGATTGCTGCGATGCGCCTGGGCGTGAAGGCCCGCGATACCAGACCCCGGTAGGCCGTGTGTACCGGCGGGTCGAGGCCGATGAACATTCCGGTGTCGGTGAGCGGCTCTGGGGTCATCAGCTCGATCGTGGTCATGTGAGCCGAGCTGAAGGTGGCCGGGTCCTTGTGAGCCGCCTCCACGTCGTCGAAGCGCGAGAGGACCCAGAAGTCGTAGCGGTCGTTCCGGTACAGCGGGGCCTCGTCGCGCATGCGCTTCCACAGCGGGTACGGGTCGTCCCGCAGGGCCGGGTCGAACGGATCCCAGTAGATAGAGCCAGCACCCATGGTCTTGTTGCTCCCCTCAGCCGTAACGCACCACCCGAAGGAGGACGTGGCAGCCGCTATCACGAACGGGCAGATCGTATCTGACCGGGCCCGAGTCCGGTGTCACGATCGACTTCCGACCCGTCCGCGGGGTGTGCAGGAGACGATCACCGATATCAACTGTCACCGGCCCCGATCTGAGCGGGAAGTGTTCGGAGGCGTCACCGAGCGAACCGATCGCCGAGGCCCGCCAGGTCAACCTACGGCGACGGACGCTTCGCCGCAGAGGGAGCACAAGCGGTGGAGACCTCACCGGAAGGTCACAGGAGCCGAGGAGGGAGCACTTCAGGAGCCAAGACCACCGAGTTCCCGGGCGGGCAAACGCCTGCCAAGCTTCCGGGCGGATCTGGGTCGGGCAGGGATGTGAATAGTTTGTTTCCGCTTTCCACTACGAACCGGCTGTGTTAGATTCCACGCCGGGATAGGCCTCCCAGTCATATCCATTCGACGGACAAGAGCGGAAAGAACCATCACATGAGCGGGAATCAAGGAAAATCGCCGTTTAGGCGCGGTCGAACGCGGACTGACTTTGTCCGTTTCGTGTTAGGAGTGGTCGTTGCGCTGTCGGGCGGATTTGCGTTCGTCCTGGCGGGCGGCGGCATCCAGGCGGCGAGCGCGTATGTCAGGCCCGGAGGTTGTTCGGCCGGGTTCGTGGACGAGCAGCCTGATGGGGCACAAGCGGTGATCGAGGCGCTACCCACGACGCTGTGCACGGATGTGGGCCAATACCGCTTCTCCATCTGGGCTACGCAGTCCGACGTTTATGCGACGAGTTTTCCCCAGACCTGATCTTTGCGACCACGACCCGAACGCGAACGGGAAGTGGGTGCTGCCGTTCCTGTCTTCCGAGAGCCCGACCTGCTTCTTCCAGGTCGACTTCGGGATGAAGAGCCCCAACGTGAAGGGCAAGGCTTACTATCCGCTGTCCAGCCTCATGGGCGAAATCCCGGGCTGCGTACCGTAATAATAAACTCGCCCGCCGGCACCCTCTCCGTTCCTACCGTCGCTTGACGTGCGTCGGGGCGATGCAATAGTGCCTATTGGGACATTGGTGACCCGCTGACCCACTGACCTTGGTCGCCGTCCCGGACGGCGGCGGCCAGGCGTGGTCGATGGTCCCATCCGTCGGCGGACGGGACATGCCCTCCGAATCGGCCGGTAGCCGTCTGACCCGCCCTCCGGCCGCGTCAGCAGGCCTGTGCCCTCCGTGGCCGATCGGTGCTGGGCTCGGTCTTCCCCGAGTGGTCGGCAGTCCCAAGCCCAAGTCGGTTGTCTCCGCCCGTCGATTTCGACCTCCGCCCGGGCGCGGCCAGTAGATTTGGGCGCCACGGCAAGGAGCGACGGATGAGCGAGTCTGCGGCGGAGGGCAGGCCCAACGTCCCTCCCCGCGGCGAGCGCAGCAGCGTCCCCCCACGCAAGGGACGCCCGGCCGTCCGGCCGGGGACCAAGACCCGTCCCCCGACGCGGGGGTCGCGCCGCCGCCACCCCAAGTGGCTGATCTACAGTCTCCTCGGGCTGGCCATCGCCGTACAAATTCGGACCGGATCGGGGTTTATCGACCCCGCAGTAGGGCGCCGGGTCCCAACCGCGGAGATCCGATGAAGTTATTGTTGGTTATGACGCTTGGTCACCCGGCGGAAGGCGACACGGATCGGAGTGACGTGATAGCGGTTCTGGGGATTCAGCGAACCCTGGCGGCGTACTGCCAGCTCTGCGACGATGGCGAGTTCCGGCGCCTGGCCGAACGGTTCGCCCCCGACGGGGTCTTCGTCTTCGCAGGCGAGCAGGTGGCCGGCCGCGACGCCCTCGAACGCTGGTTCGAGCGGGCGCAGCCACTGAGGCGACGCGGGAAGCACCTCACCACGAACGCGGCCATCGACGTAGAAGGCGATCGCGCCAGCGTGGTCTCGGACTTCGTCTTTCTCCGCCTGGTGGCCGGGGTCGTCAGACCGGAGCTGGCAGGCAGGTATCGGGACGCTTTCGTCCGGATCGGCGACCAGTGGCTGATCGAGCGCCGGGATGTCGAGATGATGGGATCGCCGGGCTTGTGACGCTCAGATCGAACCGGAACGGGGTATAGGCGACGAGCGGGCCGGGCGGGTTCTGAGTCTCGCGCCGCTGTCGGCCGTCAGCCGGCGCCACCCGATATCAGGCCGACGGATGCGGTTTGCCAATCACTGGCTGATGCCCGGAAAGCCTGCCGTCAGGCGCTCGTGCATGACGGCGGCGGGCGGGGGCGGAACGAACTGCAACACGACCTGATCGGCACCCGCAGCCAGGTGCTCGTCGATGCGCGCCTGGATCCGCCTCGGGTTGTCGGGGACGACGAGAGCGTCCACGAGAGCATCGCTGGTGGTCGCCAGCTCCGCCTCACTGAAGCCGAACCGCTGGAGGTTTCTCGTGTAGTTCGGCAGACCGAGGCATAGCTGAAGGTACGGCTTCACCGCCTCGCGCCAGGTGTCACCATCCGAACCGACGGCCACCATCTGGGACGGAGCCAGCCATGGTTCGGGCCCGATGGCGGTTCGGACCGCCACGGTGTGGGCGACGGGAGAGAAGTAGGTGTGCACGCCGTCGGCGCCTCGTCCCGCCAGCTCGACCATCTTCGGGCCGAGCGCACCGAGGACCCGTCTCGGCAGGCGCCGCCGGCCGCGGGCCGCGTCCATCGCAGCCAGGTAGGACTCCATGGTCGAGATGGGAGAGCCGAATTGGTGGCCGCGGCGTTCGACCAGGTCCCGATGGCTCACACCGAGTCCGAGGACGAACCGGCCAGGGAAGGCGTCTTCCAGGGTCGACGCGGCAGCGACCATGGCTTCGGGGTCCCGGCCGTAGATGACGGCGACACCAAGGGCGACCGTGAGGTGGGCGGTCGCCGACAGGTACAGGGCGGCCCGTACGAACGGGTCCACGCCACTGTACTCCTGGAGCCAGATCGTCCCGGCGGCTTCGATGTCACGGGCGAAGGCGACGGCATCATCGGCGGGCAGGCGATCGAGGAAACCGGCCCAAAGCCCGATCCTGCCTGGTACCTCAGGCATGGTGTCGAAAAGCGACGATCCAGGGGTCCCTTGACATTTGGGGTTACTCTCCGTGGGACTCGGATTTCGCAGCCATCGGCCGGAAGTTGAGTCTGATCCCAAACACCATATCGCGCCCGGGCACCGCCATCCCGGGCCGGTCCGGCGGCGTGGAGGCACGACCATGAGCCCACTCGAGATCACGACTCACGTGCCGGCCGAGCGGGCCCAATGGTACCGGGCTGAGGGGTGGTGGGATGGACGGTCGCTGGCCGACGGTATCGAGGCGGCCGCCTCACGTCGACCTGATGCCGTCTCGGTCGCAGACAACGACAAGCGCTTGACCTACGCGGCCTTCGGGCGAGCGGTTGGCGGGGGGGTGGCGCGCCTCGCTGCCCACGGCGTCCAGGCTGGGACCGGGGTCGTGCTGGTGGCGGGCAACAAGGTCGAGGCCGTAGTCGCCTACGCCGCGATCCTTCGCACCGGAGCGACCGTGATCGTCCTCGATCGGCGATGCGGTCCTGCCGACGTGCGGCTCGCCCTCGAACTGTTCGACGCCACGGCCTGCGTCGTTGTTCCCTCCGAGGAGCGCCCTCGCCTCCTCGACGGCGTTGATCCCGTCATCGTGGAGCTCGAGGAGTTTGGCGATATCCCGGCGGTACGACCCGACTTCAGGTGGAGCGAGCCCGATCGCAACGCCGCGGCACTGGTGCTGTTCACGTCAGGGACCACCGGCCGGCCGAAGGCGGTGGTGCACTCGCTCAACACGCTGACCGCCGGCGCCGCCAACATGGCGCGGATCACCGCGGCCGACGAGGACAGCGTGCTGTTCCTCGTGAGCCCGCTGACCAGTATCGCGGGAATCATGCAGATGCACCTCGTGGCTGATGGTCACGCCGCCCTCGTCTTGGAGGACCGGTTCGACCCGCAGGCGTCGCTCGACCGCGTCAACGCGGCGGGTGCCACGATCCTCGGAGGTGCGCCAGTGATTGCCGAACGGCTCCTCCGAGCCGCCTCGGCACGAAAGTCCCGTCACATCGCCCTCCGGACTCTCGCCCTGGGCGGCGCCATGCTGGCCCGACCGCTTCTGGAGCTGGCCAGCGACGCCTTCGGGATCGAGATCGCCCGGGTCTACGGATCGTCCGAAGCGCCGAACTTCACGGGGAGCGTCCCGGAGGATGACCGCGAGCGCAGGCTGGCCGACGACGGAACGCTCATGCCGGGCAGCGAGGTCCGGATCCGTTCCACCAACGGTCCGCCGGAGGGGATGGTGAGAGGCCCCGCGGTATTCCTCGGCTATGTCGATCCGCGTGACAACGCGGAGTCGTTTGAGGGAGGCTGGTTCCGCACGGGCGATCTCGTCGAGGTCAACGAAGGTCGGCTGACAGTCATCGGTCGACTGAAGGATGTCGTCAATCGCAACGGGCTCAAGATCTCGCTCAGCGAGATCGACGAAGCCCTGGCCGGATTCGCGGGCGTGCGGGAGCAGGCCAGCTTCGCCGTGCCAGACCCGTTGACGGGGGAACACCTCGCCGTCGCCGTTGTGCCCGAGGATGGTGCCATCGTCGCGCTCGGCGACGTGGTGGCCTATCTGCTGGCGGCTGGACTGGCGCGCCGGAAGCTGCCGGAGGAGCTCGTCATCTGGGACGAGCCGTTGCCTCGCACCGCCTCCGGGAAGGTCGTCCGTTCGCGGCTGACCATGGAGGCTTCGGCGAAGACCTCGGAGTTGGCGACGCGCCGTGTCTGACGACCGCCCTTCCGTGGGGGGTTTAGCGCAAGGACCGGAACGCGGCTCGGACTTCTTCCACGAATAATTCGGGCTGCTCGAAGGCCGCGAAGTGTCCGCCCTTGTCAAGTTCGTTCCAGTACCGGATGTCGTTGTAGGTCCGCTCGGCCCACCGGCGGGAAGGCCGGAAGATCTCCTTGGGAAAGATGGAGGCGGCCATAGGGACCGAGACCGGCTCCCGCCGGCGACGGTTGAAGCTCTCCCAGTACAGGCGCGGCCGAGGAGGCGCCGGCATTGGGCAGCCAGTAGAGCATGATGTTGTCGAGCATTTCGTTCCGGCTGAGGATGTTCTCGGGATGACCGTCGCAGTCGCTCCAGGCCCAGAACTTCTCGATGATCCAGGCCGCTTGGGCGGCCGGGGAGTCAGCCAGACCGTAGCCGAGAGTTTGGGGGCGGGTGGACTGCTGGGTTGAGTAGCCGGTCCCCCAACGTTGGTGCTCGGCCAGCGCATCGAGGGCGGCCCGTTCCTGCTGGGTGAGGTTCTCCTGGCTGGATTTGTCCGGCAGGGCGGTGACCAGATTGAGATGGATGGCGGCGCAGTGGCTGGGGTCATCGATGCCCAGCGCGGTGGTCACCCCGGCACCCCAGTCTCCGCCTTGGGCGAAGTATCGGTCATAGCCCAGCCGGGCCATCAGCTGGGCCCAGGCCGTCCCGACCCGCTCGACACCCCAGCCGGGCTGGGTGGGTTTGGCGCTGAATCCGTAGCCCGGCAGTGATGGGCAGACCACGTCGAAGGCGTCCGCGGGATCCTCGGGGTCGGTAAGCGGCTCGATGACCTTCTGGAACTCGACGACCGAGCCAGGCCAGCCGTGGGTCATCAGCAGCGGCCAGGCTTGGGCATGTCGGGAACGGACATGAACGAAGTGCACGGCCAAGCCGTCGAGCACGGTGCGAAACTGTGGGAACCGGTTCAGGCGGGCCTCGCGGTCGCGCCAGTCGTACTCCTCGGCCCAATAGTGGCAAACCTCCTGGATGTAGGCCAGGGGCACGCCTTGCGACCAATCGTCAACGGTTTCCCGCTCCGGCCACCGGCTTCGGCGCAGGCGGTCGCGCAGGTCATCGATCTCGGACGATGGCACATCGATTCGAAAGGGCGTCAACGCTTCTTCGGTCATGGCATCGGTTTCTAGTGGACAGGACCGGACTCGGCTCGCCGCCGGGCACGTGCAGCGGCTGGCACTCCCTACGGGGCGAGGTCGGGTTCGACGGTGAGCGTGTAACCGATGCCCGGGGCGGTGCGTATCAGTGTGCCAGAAGGGTCGTTGAGCTTTTGGCGTAACCGGTGCACGTAGGCGTGCAGGTACTGGGCTTCGGCGTTGTAGCCCTCGCCCCATACCGCCAGCAGGATCATCTGGTGCGTGCAGGTTTTCCCCGCATGTCGGGCGAGGAAGGAGAGGACCTCGAATTCCTTTGGAGTGAGCTCTACGGTGGTGCTATCCATGTGCACCTCGTGGTGGACCAGGTCGACGTCGAGGGGGCCGACGGCGAGGTGCGCTGGAGGTTGCTGGTCGGGGGTTTCTGCGCTGCGGTGGCGGATGGCGGTGCGAATGCGAGCTTCGAGCTCGGCCATGCCGAAGGGCTTCGTGACGTAGTCGTCGGCTCCTCCGTCGAGGGCGGCCACCTTCCGGTCCTCGCTGCCGATGGCGGAGAGGACGATGATGGGTACATCGCTCCAGTGCCGGATCCGCTTACATACGGCGAGCCCGTCGAGGTCAGGCAGGCCGAGGTCGAGCACGACAACGTCAGGGGATGCGAGGGCGGTCTGGGAGAGCCCCTGCTCGCCGTTGACCGCGGTGACGACCTCGTGGCCGCGAGCATGTAACCCGAGGTGCAGGGCCCTCAGGAGGGCAGGGTCGTCGTCGACGACCAGGACCTTGGCCACCGCCGTTAGCTCACGGCCCCGCTGATCGCGGCCGCGGGTTGCCTGCGAACGAAGCGGGCGGTCCGGGCGGGGCGGTCGTCGACGACGGCCAGCCACTCGGGGCGGGTCATCTCCCCCGGGCGATCAGCGAGCGCAAGCGCGGGCGCAAGCGGGGCGGGCCGGCCGGCTACCGCCGCCCCGGCGAGATCGAGGACGGGCCCGGTCCCACCCCGTATCTCGGACCTTCCGGCTTGGAAGCGGGTCATGTCCAGAAGACTAGAGACCAGGAGGGGTGAAGCGGTCGGTCTCGACGTCGATGACAACGGGCGGGCGCCGGCAACGGCGTCAGGGGGCTTGGCCACTTGGGCCCGGCGGGGGCGGATCCTTTCTGGACGGGGCCGCCCATCAGGTGGGCCGAGTTTGCTCCATAGAGTTGGGGGCGGCCGGCTCACGGGCCAGCACCAGCGTCGGAATGGTCCTCGGGGCCCGACTGGCGGTACCACTTGTACGGGTGAGGGTAGGCTCCGCCGCCTTCCATGAGGTCGGCTCCCTGGGGGTGGGCCTGGTACCAGGTGGCGTAGCGGGCCGAGAGCGGTACCGCGGTGAGGCCGTGCAGGTAGACGCTGGCCAGCACGGTGGCGGAGGCGATGAGGCTGATCTGAGGGGCTCCGTCCAGGGCGTGCTCGCTGGTGGCGATGACCACGAATACGATCGATGCCAGTCCCCGCGGACCGAACCATCCGATCAACCCCACGGTCTGGAGTCCGGCGTGGCTGCCCACCAACGCCAGCGCAACCGGCAGCATCCGGATCACGGTCAGGCTCAGGGCGGCGTAGAGCACCACCGTTGCGTCGATGCGATGCAGCAGGGGCCCGACCACCACGGCGCCGAAGAGGACGAACGTGGCGGCTTCGAACAGCTCACCGCCGTCGACCACCAACTGCGTCACGACCGGGACCTCCCGGTGGTTGAGCCAGCCGAACACCAGCCCGCCGGTGAAGGCGGCGATGAACCCACTCCCGCCAAGGGCCGCGGCCAGTCCGTAGCAGGCCGCGGCAGTGGCCAAGGTGGCCAGTCGACGCCACGACGAGGTCATGAACCCGTGCCGGTGGGCCCAAGCCATGATCACCGAGCCCCCGGCGGCGGCGACCACCCCGCCGAGTAGTCCATACCCGATCTGCTCGAACACCAGTCGGAGGGCGGTCGCCCCGCTGATGGCCCCTTCGTCGGCGCTGCTGGCGGCGAGCAGGATGAACAACAGGGGCACGCAGATCCCGTCGTTGAGGCCGCTCTCCACATTAAGGCCTTGACTGACCCGGACCGGAAGCCGCGGGTCAGTGACTACGGCCTGGCCCAAGGCGGCGTCGGTCGGGGCCAGGATGACACCGACCAAGGCGGCCTCCAGCCAGGTGAGCCCTCCGAAGAGCGCCTTGGCAACCAGCGTGCCCAGAGCGATGGTGAGCGGCAACCCGATCCCGAGCAGCCGGAGCGGCAGCGGATAGTCCTGCCGCAAGGCTCGAAGATTCAGGCGGCTGGCGTCGGTGAACAGCACCAACGTCAAGGTGACCTCGGCGACGGCGCGCAGCTCGTGACCGCCGACGTCCAGTCTGATCCAGCCCGTCCCTTCAGGACCGAACAACAGCCCGGCGGTCACGAAAAACATGGCTGGGGTCACCACACTGCGCTCCAGTCGACGCGACCAGATAGCCCAGGCGAACAACACTGCCGCCACCACCGCGATCGTCCAGTTACGCACCCCTCACCCCTGCCGAGCCGTCACAAACGATCCTCCATTGTCAGCGCCAAGGAATCCGCCGATCAACCGAGCGGCTGAGCGTGGCCCAAACAGCCCGGCATCAGCTGTCGGGGTTGATGGGGCAGCACCGGCACGGCCAACACGGATCGGCCCAGCCGGGCCCGATGTCGATCGGTGAGGCCTTTCGCTCTGACGACGACTCCTCGCGGCGACGCCGGCAAACCACGGATCAGCGGGCGGTCGAGGACATCAGCACGCCCTTGAGGACTTCGAACTCCTCCAGACATTGGCCGCCCCCGATGGCTACGCAGTGCAGCGGGCTGTCAGCGATGACGATCGCCATGCCGGTCTCAGTCGCCAAGCGGGCGTCCAGGCCGTGGAGGAGGGCGCCACCGCCGGTGAGGACAATGCCCTGGACCATGATGTCGGCGGCCAGCTCGGGTGGCGTCTGGTCCAGGGTGGCCTTGACGGCGTCGACGATGGCCGACACCGGTTCATCGATGGCGTCGCGGATCTCCTCGCTGCTGGCGACGATGGTCTTGGGTAGTCCGGTGACGAGATCCCGGCCTCCGATCTCGGCGTAAAGTTCCTCCTGGAGGGGGCAGGCGGAGCCGAGTGCGATCTTGATCTCCTCGGCGGTGCGCTCGCCGACCGCCAGGCTGTACTCCTTTTTGATGAACTGGATGATGGCCTCGTCCATCTCGTCGCCGCCGATGCGTACCGACTGGCTGGTGACGATTCCGCCCAACGAGATCACGGCCACCTCGGTAGTGCCACCACCGATGTCGACAACCATGTTCCCCGTGGGCTCGTGGACCGGCAGACCGGCGCCAATGGCGGCGGCCATGGGCTCGTCGATGATGAACGCCGGCTTGCGGGCGCCAGCCGACTCGGCCACTTCCTGCACGGCCCGTTGCTCCACCGCGGTGATCCCGGATGGGACGCAGATGACCATCCGCGGCTTGGCCCAGCGAGGGGAGGGGCGGGCCCGGCGGATGAAGTAGGCGAGCATCTTCTCGCAAAGGTCGAAGTCGGCGATTACCCCGTCTCGCAAGGGTCGGATCGAGTGGATGTGGCTGGGGGTGCGACCGATCATGCGCTTGGCCTCCACGCCCACAGCCAAAAGACGCTGGTCTCTGCTATTGACGGCGACCACGGAGGGTTCGTTGAGCACGATGCCACGACCGCGCACGTACATCAGGGTGTTGGCGGTGCCGAGATCCACGGCCATATCCCGACCGAACGCACCGGTAAATCGGCTTCCAGACACAGGCTTGGCTCCACTCAGAAGTTCGGAGGTAAGCCTTGTCGGGGTCTACCCGCCCAGAGCCAGTCATTCGCCTGTCTCTGGAGGCAGACTAACGCCAATTCGTCTTCGTCACTAGGGCCGGGGGTCCGCCCACCGGGCCTTCTTACCCTGATCTGACCATCCGGGCTGCCATCCATAGGTTCCGGACGGTCAGCCGACCGTCGGCGGCAGTCCCAGCCCCGGGAACGAAGTCGACTCGAGGAAGGCGGTGATCCCGGCGATACGAGTCCCGCGCAGGGTGAGCACATTGACGCCGTGGGCGACATAGAGCCGGTCCTGCTGGTCCCAACGGTAGGAGCCGAATGCCAGCTGCCCGTTCGCCCATGTCGGCACCATCCGCCATCGGTTCGGCGCGGCCTTGGACCACCGCTCCGCCGACGAGCGGCCCGGCCGCGACGGACAGGCCGGTGATGGCACTGAACAGCCCGATGGCAGCACCCCGTCGCTCGGCGGGAAACGCGGCGCTGAGCAACGTCAGGCCGACCGGTACCACCAGGGCTGCCCCGGCTCCCTGCAGCACCCGGGCCGCCACCAACCAGCCGACACTCGGTGCCAGGGCGCTGGCCGCCGAGGCCAGGGCGAAGATGGCGAGGCCGGCCGCGTAGAGCCGCCGGCGACCGAAGCGGTCGCCCAAGGCGGCTCCAGTGATCAGCAGTACGGCGAAACTGAGGTTGTATCCATTCACGGTCCACTCCAGCTGCTCGATGGAGGCGTGGAGGTCACGGTGGATGGTCGTCAAGGCCGTCGACACCACCAGGGTGTCCAGGGCCGCCATCAGCGAGCCGATGCCCGTCAGCGCCACGATCCATGCCGTGGTCGCGGTCCGGGCCGGTGGGATCCTGGTGGTCGGTGGCGCAGTCAAGATTCGGTCCTTCCTCGAGTGGTGCAGCAATGAGGATCCCGGGGCCGGCGGGAATCCATCGCGATCCCGTAACTTTCTGCCCGGCCCCCCTCGGATCCGGTCCACGAGCTCGGCACACCCGGCTCGCTCGGAGAGGCACAGCCGGTGGGCGCGCCTCGCCGGGCACCTGCCCGGCGCAGCCGTTCACGACCAGGTATCTGAGCCGAGGATGCCCCGCCAGAGGGCCGGATCCAGCCGACCGGGCTGCCTGGCGCTCTCGGGACGCGAGCCGATTCTGGCACGGGGTCACGGTCAGCCTTGCCCCTGCGCCCGGCTCCTTCTAGTCTGCGCCCGGATGCTCGTCGGCATACACCTCCCGCAGTACGGCCATGTCGCTGGGCCCGACGCCATCACGCGGGCCGCACGTCACGCCGAGGAACTCGGTTTCAGCGACGTGTGGGTCAGCGACCACACCGTGCATCCGGCCACCCAGGACTATCCGTCGCCGTATTTGTATGACCCCCTACTCAGCCTGGCCTGGGCGGGCGCGGCGACCCACAAAGTGGGCTTGGGCACGAGCGTGCTCGTAGTTCCGACCCACAATCCGCTTGGTCTGGCCAACTCTCTCGCCAGCCTGGACGCGCTCAGCGGAGGCAGGTTGATCGTCGGCGCAGGAGCAGGCTGGTCGGAGGCGGAGTACGCCGCGCTCGGTTATGAATTCTCATCCAGGGGTCGACGGTTCGACGAGGCTCTCGACCTGTTTCGAGTGGTGTGGCGTGACGACCCAGCCTCATTTCATGGCGATTTCACCAACTTCGACGGGATTCGCGTCCTGCCGCGCCCAGCGCGAGCGATTCCCATCTGGATCGGCGGCAGCAGCGGTGCGGCCTTTCGACGGGCTGCTGCTCGAGGCGATGGCCTGCAGCTGATCGGAATGACCCCGGAGCAGGCCGGGCTGGCAACGGCCAAGATCAGAGAGCTACGACCAGAGTTGTCGTTTACGATTTCGCTTCGTACCGGGTGGGACCCACAGGGGATGGATTCGGGACGGATAGCGGAGGAGCTGCTCGAATTCGCTGCGTCGGGCGTGCAACACGTGGTGTCAGCCCCGTGGCGACGCACGCTCGACGAGTGGCTGCGATCGATGGACCGTTTGGCGGAGATTGTCGCCGGCGCCTAGCGCCGCTGCGCCCGGCCTCGGTTTTGTCCAAGGCCGGCTGCGATCTTCGGGAGATCCCGTCACTATTGGAGCGAGATGTACAACACATGTACATCTCGCTCCAAAGGTCGACTCAAGGCGACAAAAGTGAGGATGGGCGGTCCTGACGAGGTCGATATCGGGCGCCGGCTCGCCCGCCGCTTCGATTCGAGTCAGGTCTAGGACGTATAGATGTGGTGGCTGGCGTTGATGACCCAGGGGTCGCCGTTGGGGCCGACGGCGATGGTGACGGCTACGCCGGGGACGGCGGTCCAGGTGGTGCCGTTCCACTGGTAGATGCCGTAGTTGCCGTTGGTGGGGATGGTGCCGATTACCCATACGGCTCCGTTGGCGCCGACGCTGATATCGGTGGCGCTGCCGGGAGCCTGGATCCAAGTCGTGCCGACCCGGTGGTAGATGTGGTGGCTGGCGTTGATGACCCAGGGGTCGCCGTTGGGGCCGACGGCGATGGTGACGGCTACGCCGGGGACGGCGGTCCAGGCGGTGCCGTTCCACTGGTAGATGCCGTAGTTGCCGTTGATCGGGGTGGTGCCGATTACCCAGGCCGTCCCGTTGGCACCGACGCTGATATTGGTGGCGGTGCCGGGAAGCAGCCTGAAGTGTGCCGACGCGGTGTTGGTCGCAAATGTCGCGAGGTGTTGTTGATAGGTGGATCCGAAGGGGACGCAGGCGGTCCCGCTGTAGCTCGAGATGAGCACCGGCGCCGCGCCTCCGCACCCCCATGTATCCCAGGTCCACGCCAGATAGCTGACCTGGTTCGAGTCGGCCCAGTTCATGAGCGAGGTGATGTAGGCGCCGGATGTGTCGTTCTCGCCGATCTCTCCCATGATCAGCGGATGGTTGCCGATAGCGGTGAGTGTGTCGTTCCAGCAAGCCGTGGTAGTGCAGATGTTGTAGTTGTAGTTGTGCATCGAGGCGGCTAGCTGGTTGTCAGGGTCCGTGGGCACGTAGGTCGACCACTGGTCGAGGGTGTTGGCGTACTGGATGCCGCCGAGCATGATGACGTTGCTGGCTCCGGTGGCCCGGACGGCGTTGACGAGTTCCTGCATGCCGGCTATTGGATAGCTGATGCCGGTGCAAGTGCCGCCCTGCTGCCAGCATTGCCACGCTTCGATGGTGTCGCTGTTGCCATCCGGGTAAGGCTCGTTGAAAAGGTCGAAGATCACATCGCCATCGCCTTTGAAAGAGCCAGCGACGGAGGTCCAGAAGGCTGGACTGTGGTCTGCGTCAGGCATGGGGTTCTGCCCGGTCGGGACGGTGGTTCCGGGAGCCGACCAGTGGAGTTCGAGGATGGCGTACAGTCCCGCCTGATTCAGGAGGCTGACGTAGCCTTCGATGGCCTGCTGGTAGTTGGCTCCCGAGTAGACGGCGTTGATCCCGTTGATCCCCAGCCAGCAGTCTTCGTTGAGCGGTACCCGCACGGCGTTGGTGCCCCACGATTTGATGGCTGCCACGGAGTTGGCGTCCGAGGGGCCATCGAAGATCCCCAAGCCTTCGGAACAGAAGTCCTCCGTGCCGGAGCGGTTGACGCCGTGGAGGAGGAGCGGTACCCCGCCGGCCATGAGCTGGTGGCCTGCGACGGACAGCGGAGCGAGCGCGACCCCTGGCGCGGCGGCATGGGTTGCCGTCTCGGCCGCGAGCCGGGCCGTAGCCGGCGGCTGGCCGTCAGGGAAGGTCGAAAGGGTGGCAGTGGTACCGGGGAGACCGCGAGGAGACGATGGGTGGCCGGTGGCGCCGAGCCGGGGACTGGCAGCGGACCTGGCCAGGCTCGCCCCGCTGCTGATGAACCCGAAGGCGCATAGCAAGGCGATGATGAGCGGCATACCGATGCAGAAGACGGTCGTACTGCGTTTCGCGCTCATGCGATCTCCCATCGCGGCCGCCGTCCAGCGGCCGGCGGGCCGGCCAGGTTGAACTCAGGTGGGGCCGGCCGCCGCGGCCCGGGTGAGATCTGCTGGGGATTCGACCCGCTACGGCTCGGAGCGTCCCGAGCCGTCTATCACGCGCCCCGGCTCGGCGGGCGCCAGCCCGCACCGGAGTCGTCGTGTTGGCGGTGACAGGATCCGGGTGCACCCTTGGTCGGCGGGCCCGTAGCCGCGCCGACGTAACGATGCCAGGCCCCATGAGGACACAGTTTCTCAGATAAGGCGGCCCAGAACCAGCCGCGAAGCGAACCTGGTCGTGCCCTCCAGTTCGCCTAGCCAACGTATGAGCACAGTCAAGCCCCGGCCCAGGCGGGGTCGGGCCAGGCGACCGCGGGAACCCTCGCCGCACCGCGCCGGGCGCTAGGAGTCCGGCTCCTCATGATTGTGGTCGTGAACGTGATGGTGGTTGTGGTCGTGGCTGGCACCGTGGTCGTGGCTGGCACCGTGGTCGTGGCTGGCACCGTGGTCGTGGCTGGCACCGTGGTCGTGGCTGGCACCGTGGTCGTGGCTGGCCGGCCCGCCCTCACGGGGCGGAGGAAGCGACACTCAACACCCAGGCTGGCCGTGGTTTCCACAGCAATCCTGCCGCTTGCGCAGCTTGATCAAGTTGTTCGAAAACGCCATGCGCAGCTTCGTGGCGAAGGGCGCGTCGTAGGTGCTCCAGTTCGAGAGAACGGCTCCGAGGCTGGGCTTCGGGTGGGGCCGGGGGTCAGGATCGGACACCTTCGGGAGTCTACGACCTGCTCGACCCGAATGGCCCGGTTCGCCCGGCGCGCCGACTGGCGCTCCGGGTCAGGTGCTCACACCTGGCCGAGATCGGATTCCGCCAGGGTGGGGCCCGCCCCGATCGGACTGCGGCCAGTTCAGGACGACAAAGGTAAAGATCAGGCCAAGCCTGGGTCCGGGGCATTGACCGCCCTCGAGGCGGGTGGTTCACCAGCTCAACCGGGTCACCGGGGCCACGCCAGGGGTGCTCTAGCGCCGCACCGTGGCCGACTGGCCTTCTAGGTCCACACCTAGCACGCACGCGACGGGCAGGACCGTATCGAAGGTCACGGGTCGGGGGTTCCACGGGGGCCTCCGACCCGCGCCCCGCTGCCGCCGCTTGACGAAGTCATCATCTACACCCCGCGGTTGAGGAGGACCTGTGCTTTGGCCAGGCGGACCGCCTCGGTGAGGGTAGCTACGTCGTACGCGCCACGGTGGCGTCTTCCGTTGACGAAGAACGACGGCGTCCCCGACACCCCGCTCAGGTCAGCTCCGTCGACATCCTCAGCGATCCGATCGGCCCCTACATGCGCCGACAGGTCCCGTTGGAAGCGGTCTACATCTATGCCGGTCTGGTCCGCGTAGCCGATCAGATCGTCGGGGCGCAGAGCGTTCTGGTGCTCGATCAGCAGGTCGTGCATAGGCCAGAAGGCGCCCTGAAGCGCGGCCGCCTCCGACGCCATCGCTGCCATTTTGGCGCGGGGATGAATGTCGACGAGCGGGAGGTGCCGCCAAACGTAACGCAGATCTCCGAACCCAGCCAGCAACTCTCGGACGACTGGCTCCGCTTGACCGCAGTAGGGGCACTCGAAGTCACCGTATTCCACCAGCGTCACTGGTGCCTCGCGGGGGCCGCGCCAGTGGTCGCGCTCGGGGTCGACCGGCAACAACAGGTCCATGGTGCTCTCCGCCGATCCGAGCAGGGCCCGGATGCGCGCCTGGACCGGCAGGCGGGTGCCAGCGCGAAACACCGCCCAGGACAGGACAGCCGACACCCCCGCGGCCAGGAGAATGCCGAGCTTGGCCTCGCCCAACGCTGTGCCCCGAAACGCCAGTGCCGCCACCAGGAGGGAGACCGTGAAGGCCATCCCCGCCAGAGATCCGCCACCGGCAACGGCCAGCCAACCGACCGAGGGTCGGAGCCGCCCTCGGCTGAGGCGAGACACCAGCGAAGACATGCCGACGACCCCTATCGGCTTGCCGAGGACGAACGCCAAGGCGATACCCAGCGTGATTGGGGAGCCGAGGGCCTCCACCAGGAAGGGACCCCGGATCACGATACCGAAGTTGGCGAGGGCAAAGAGTGGTACGACGAAAAAGCTGGTCCAAGGGTGGAACAACTCCTCGAGTCGCTCGTTGGGGGCCACTGCGACCGTCAGGCCCAGGCGCGCCGCCCGAGCCAGCTCGGGGGTCGGCTGCTCCCGGAACCCCCGGAACAGATCGGTGGCCCGCTCCAGGTCCGATCGGGCTGCCGGAGCCGCGTAGGTCATCAGGCCGAGCACGAGACCCAACACCACCGGATCGATCCCAGACTTGGACAAAGCCACCCACGCCGGAATCGCCAGCACGAGGTAGAGGCTTCCTCGTCTGATCCCCCGAATGACCAGGAGGACCATTATCGCTACCAATCCAGCGGCCACGGCCAGTGCCTCCCACGACACGTGCTCGCTATACACAGTGGCCACCACCACGAGCGCAATGATGTCGTCGACAACTACCACCGTCAGCACGTAGACCCGCAGCCGTTCTGGAAACGGAGGACGGATCACCGCCAGTGCGCCCAACGCCAGCGCCGTATCCGTCGACATCGCTGCCCCCCAACCATGCGCACTGGCTGCGCCCGCATTGGCAATCAGATAGACGCCGACGGCGGTCGCCATCCCACCAATGCCGGCAAGGAGCGGAGCCACGATGCGACGTCGCTGTCGCAGTTCGCCAATGTCCAGCTCGCGCCGGGCTTCGAGACCGACCACGAAGAAGAAGAACGTCATCAGCCCGCTGTTGATCCAGCCGACGATGCTCATCGATATCTCGGAGCCGCCCAACCGGATGCTGAGCACGGTTCCCCAGGTCCGCTCGTAGCTGCCGGGGTCGATGTTGGCCCACACCAGGGCCGCCCCGGCTGCTGCAAGGAGGGCCACGGCGCCTGCTGTCTCGGTCCGGATAAACAAGGCGATCGGGTTCTCGGACCGGCGAGACCAGGCCCGCAGGTCCGGGCCTCGCCCGGAGGTGCCGATCTCCGACGGCCGGGGCGGCTCAGTCGCGGACATGGTCCGATCTTTCCCGATCCTGGCTGAGGTCGCATCCAGACCGCGGCAGGGTCTCAGATCCTCGACTATGACAACGAGAACTTGTAAAGTGCAACCACTGGGTACCGAGACGGCGGTGCGGTCGAGACGTAATGCAGCCTGCGGATCGGGGGAGACGGAATGTACGACAGGCCTTCCCGTACGGTCGCAAGTGCCGGTACCGTCTTGACGCGTCCCCGGTCGCCGGCGCCAGCTGCCGCGGATCGAGATCGACGAGCCCTCCTCCCGCGAGTTCGACCAACCGGCCCGCGGGCTCGACCAACCGGCCGGCAGACAGCTCGGTGACCAATGGACGTCGCGCCGACGCTCGGCGATCGGCCTCGCCCGCCGCCCGACGGTCACTGCCCGGACGCCGTTCGCGGACGGCTTCCGCATTTGATCCGGTATCAGACCCGCCGGATGAGCACGACGAGGATACCGATCCGCCCTATCACCTCGACGACCCCGAGCACCGCTTGGCCCTGGCGCTCAGGGAAGCCCGGCGCACCTGGCCGGCCTGGTACAAATACCTGTACGCCCCATTCGACGATCTCGAATCTGGACAGTATGACGTGCTGTGGTGTCTGGCCGTGCAACTGCCCGCCGGCTGCCGCATGGGTGAGCTGGCGGTGGAGTTGAGAATCGATTCGTCGACCGCGACGCGTGCGGTTGACCGCTTGGTCCGGCGCGGGTTAGCCAAACGGGTCCAGAGCCGGGATGACAAGCGAGTCCTCGTGGCCCAGGCGACCAGCGAGGGCCGGCGCCTTGTCAACGAGATGTCTCGTCAGGCAACGGGCAGATGGCGGCCGGTCCTCCGAGGCACCCTGTCTCCCGCCGAGATGACGCTGTTGTCCGAATGGCTCGAGCGGCTGGTGGGGACTTTCGATGCGGCAGTGGCGGCGGCGGATCACGACGGGCAGCGGCTGCGGAACGATGCGGCCGACGCCTAGCATGGTACGGTCTGGCCCGATGAGGCAACGTATCCCCATGGACCAGGGATCGCCGCAGTCCGCCCCGATGGCCGAGGCAATCGTGGTCGCTGCGACCGGCGCCGGCGATCGGGATCGCCCTCGACCTGCTCATAGCCGAGGCTCGGGCGACCCACGGGGATCTGGTCCTGTTACGCGCCCTTACCCGAGCCGAGCGAGCACCGACGCGGTTTAGCGTCTTCTGAGATTCGGCCGGGCGGGTGACGCATACTGCGGCGGCCCGGGCTCCTGGCCTCGGCCCCCGCTCGGCCCGGACCCCTTGTCGGCTCGGCCAGGACCTTGATGGTAACGACAGTAATTTGTAGACTGCAAGGGAAACGCCCGAGTTCGTCGAGGGGGGAAGACGCAGGTGAAGCCGGCAACCATCAATGACCACCGGCGGACCCGGGAGCAACCGATCGTCTTCGAGAATGTGGATCGAGGGCGGCGACCGGGCCGGGCGGTCTTTTTTTCAATCGAGCAAGGTTGGAGGGTAGGTGGCTGATCAAGAGGGCCTATCGGCTGCGGTGAGCCCGAAGCCGATACCTGCTCCCGACCAGTATTCAGAGGGCTTTTGGAAAGCGGCCGCCGAGCACGTGCTGGCTCTGCAGCGCTGTGATTCTTGTGGTCGGATTGCTCATCCGCCGGTCCTGGTGTGCCCGGCCTGCTTGTCAGTGGAAGCGGCATTCACGTTCGTCCCGGTGGAGGGTCGCGGGCGGCTGGCGACATGGACGGTCATGCGAGATGCCTTCCTGCCCGGATTCAAAGCCGATATTCCATGGATAATCGCCGAAGCGGAGCTGGACAATCCGGCCGGCGTCCGCCTACTGGCCCGGCTGCGAGCCGACGCGGAGACGGCGCTCGTTCTCGGCCAGGCCGTCGAGACCGAGTTTGAGGATGTGGCTCCCGGGCTGGCGCTGCCTGTGTTCAGGTTGGCAGAATGACCATCGACCGTACGACGTTGCGCTCGCGGGTGGCAATTGTTGGGTACGGCCTGAGCGGAATATCTCGGCGATCACCCCGGCCTCTGGGTGCGCTGGCCGTCGAGACCGCTCTGGAGGCGATCAGTGACGCCGGCCTCAACAAGGACGATATCGACGGGTTCACGACTGGCGCCGTCCTGCCGTCCGCTGGTGGGCACGCCATTACCGACGGTGTCAGCATCGTCACCGCCACCTGGATGGCCGAACAGCTGGGTGTTCGGCCCCGCTGGGCATCCGGGTTTCAGGGCTTCGGCCAGCTTCCTGGGTCCGTGATGCTGGCCGTCAACGCTATCGTGTCGGGTGCGGCTGATTACGTTCTCATGCACCGGGCCTTGTCCAACCCCGCCGGTCGCTATCACGAAAACCCCATGACCCAGGCGGCCGGGCCGAGCCAGTGGACAGCACCTCATGGACTCTGGGGACCGCCTGCTCAGATTGCCCTTCCGTACAACGAGTACATGCAGCGCTACGGCGCCACCCGCGAGGAAATGGCCACCGTTGTCGTCGAACTCCGCCGAAACGCGGCTCGCATTCCGTGGGCCTTCTGGCACGGCATGCCGATAACGGTCGATGACTACATGAACGCGAGGGAGATCGCCCAGCCGATCTCCATCCTGGACTGCGACATCCCGGTTGACGGCGTTGCGGCGTTCATCCTTACCAGCGCTGAGCGGGCTCGAGACCTGCCCCACCGTCCGGTCTTCGTCCGTGGCTTCGGACAGGGAAGCCCGACCAGGCTCACGTCTGGCACGGTGTGGACGCTGGATGAGATCATGCAAGGGGGTCTGGTCGCCTGCGAGCGGCTGTGGGAGAGTTCGGGTCTCAGCGTCGGCGACATCGACCTCCCCCAGCTGTATGACGGGTTTTCACCCTTCATCTACCTGTGGCTCGAGTCGCTCGGTTACTGTCCCGTGGGGGAGGCGCACCACTTCGTTCAAGGCGGAGCCATCTCGACCGGCACGGGACTTCCGATTGCGTCCGGTGGCGGTGCGCTCGGTAATGGGCGGATGCATGGTGTTCCGCAGATGCTGGAGTGCTACCTGCAGCTGTCCGACCGGGCCGGAGAACGGCAGCTGCCCGGGATTGAGGTGGGTCTCGCCTGCCACTCGTCACCACATTTCGGAGGGGCAGTCATCTACACCAATTCGCCTTAATGACACCAAGCAATCACGGCCACCTTCTCTTGACGCCCAGGATGTTTCAGCGAGGGGGCTTAGGACCAGTGCGATGAGATACGTGATCTACGGCGCCGGCGCCATCGGCGGAACTATCGGCGCCCGACTCTTCGAGGCCGGCCACGACGTGGTCCTGATCGCCCACGGCGACCATTTCGAAGCGCTTCGTGACCATGGATTGACCTATCGCGACCCTGACGGCTCCCGTCTCCTGCGGATTCCTGTTGCTAAGCACCCGGGCGAGATCGGGTGGCGTGAGGACGACGCTGTCCTTCTGGCGATGAAGAGTCAGGCGACCGAGCAGTCCGTCCGCGACCTCGCCTTGGTGGCGCCCCCAGGGACGGTACTGGTCTGTGCTCAGAATGGCGTCGAAAACGAGCGGGTCGCACTCCGGCGCTTCCCCAACGTCTACGGCATGTGCGTGATGATGCCAGCCGGCCACATAGATCCGGGCGTTGTGGATGCCGAGTCGCTGCCGATTGTCGGCGTGCTGGACCTGGGACGGTATCCGGATGGCGTGGACGCCGGCTCGATAGCAATCGCCACCGATCTGTCGGCTAGTGGGTTCCGGTCGCGAGCCGATCCCGGGATAATGACCTGGAAATATGAGAAGCTGCTGCTGAATCTCAGCACAGGAGTGCGGGCCCTTTGTGGGCCGGAGGTGTCCGGCGACGAGTCGGATGTTCGAATCCGAAAGGTGCTGGCCGAACGCCTGCATGCGGAAGCCATGGCGTGTTTCGACCGAGCAGGGATCGTACTTCCCCGGCCTGATGAGCGAGACGCTCGTTGGGGAGGCGCACTGACCCGCCGGCCAGTGGCCGGGAGCAAAGCCCTCGCCGGTTCGGGCTGGCAGAGCCTGGCTCGACGCACCGGAACGAGCGAGGCCGACTACATCAATGGTGAGATCACCTTCCTGGGACGGCTTTACGGCCTCCCGACTCCGGCGAACGACTTGGTAGGCAGTCTGTCGAACGAACTCGCCCGGCTGCGCCGGCCGCCTGGATCCATGGCCGTCGCTGCGCTGGCAGCTTCCCTGGGGCTCGCCTGACAGTGGCAGCTCGCAATGACTGAGACGATCCCACTGCATCCAGCTAGATCTCACCCGGCCCGCCGGCGTCGCGGCCGCGCCGGTGATGACAAATGCAGCATTGTCAACGGACCCGCACCTCGCGGCGCGCCGTGTGTTCGTGGAGGTGGATCATCCCGAGATTGGTGTTACCAAAGTGATGCGCGCCCCATGGCTGTTCTCCCACGCATTATGTGAGATCCACCGCCACGGCCCGCTACTCGGCCAGGACAACGAGTTCGTGCTCGAAGACGAGCTACTCGGCATGGGCCCAGACAGGCGGACCAGACTTGTGGGGGTGATGGTGTGAGCCCGGTTCGTGATGGCGAGCTCCGGCTCGGGCTGGTGTGGGGCGGAGACCCCAAGGGCGTAGCGTCGCTCGAGGCTCTCCCCATCGATTCCCTTTGGGTCGGCGGGCACGTCGCCTCACGCAATCCCGGCACCGAGGTCATGGTCTCACTCGCCCGTCTTTCCGCGGTTGCTGAACGGGTCCAGATCGGCACGTCCATCCTGTTGCTGCCGTTGTATCCCCCGGCGATCGTGGCCAAGCAGGCCGCGGACATCGACCGGGCGACCGGGGGACGGTTCATCCTCGGCATCGGGGTGGGAGGGGAGTACCCGCAAGAATTTCGAGCGTGCCGGGTGCCGCGCCAAGAACGTGGTCGCCGGACCGACGAGATCATTCCCCTCCTCCGACGATTGTGGACTGCAGAGGAGATCACCCACGACGGCCCGTACTACGCGATGGAAGACGTCAAGATTCACCCAGGACCGATTCAGCCCGGCGGACCTCCCATCGTGGTTGCCGGGCGCCAGGAAGCCGCTATGCGACGCGCCGCCACCCTCGGCGATGGCTGGTTCCCCTACCTGTATTCGGCTCGCCGCTACGCCGCATCGGTCGCGACCGTACGGCAGCTGGCTGCCGAGCACGGGCGAGACCTCGACAACTTCGAATGGTATGTCTGGGTCTTTCTCAACATCAACCCAGATGCTGACGTCGCCCGGGAGGAAGCGGCCCGAACGATGGGAGGTACCTACAATCAGGATTTTCGGCCCATGGTGGACAGCGTGGCCGCGGCCGGCACGGCCGCCGAGGTCATCGACAAACTAAAGGCGTTCTATGACGCCGGCGCTCGCCATTTTGTTTTCAGTCCCGCGACCGCTGGCGCGGACAGCACGCCCGTTGTTCGAGGCCTCCTGGAGGATGTCATTCCTGAGATTCGCGAGCACGCCAGGCTCTCGTTTGCTTGAGATTTCGGATCCGGAGTCACCTCCAGATACCCGTTACTTGGACGGAAGTTTGTCGGCCTTACATACCCCGAGGGCGGCGTCCACGTCGCCGGTAATTGCTCCGGTGGCGTTGGTAGATACGTCGTTCTGCACCGCTTTCATGGGATTCGACAGATTGCCGTAGTGGACGCTGTCTTCGCCGGCAGCGGCCAGCCCGAGGCTGCCGGCTCCGGTAAGCCGGTAGCCGACTGAAAGCGAGAGGGGTGAGAGGTTCTCGGTCGACCGGGCCAAGGCCTGGCAGGCAGCAGTAGCGTCGACCTTGGCCCCGTGGTCCGAACTGCTGCCCCCGCAGGCTGCGCCCAGCAGGGCCACGGCCCCGAGGGTGGCCACAAGGAGCGACCATCGGGCGGTGGCGCCGTCCGGCTGAGGTTCTGGCTGGCGTCTCTTTCTGCTGTCGCCTCTACTTTTCCCTCGGGTACCACTGCTCACCGCATGAGCCTAGCGACGACAGGCAGTCGAGGCGGCCATGGGTGGCAGGATGGGCTCGATCCCAGGGGGCCACCCGCCGCCCGGCCGAACGGGGCGGAGACGACGGACCCAGCCTCCAGCGTGCTCCTTCGTGGGGATCGTGGTCACCGCCCACCGCGTTCGCCCGGCCCCTCTGTCCGTCACCCGGCGGTTCGAGGCCGGGCTCGACCTCGGAAGGAGCCGGTCCGGAACCGCCGGAGGAACCTGTCATGGCCTCCCCTCCGGTGGGCTGTGACTAGGGTGCATTTCGATGGGATTCGGACAACCCTCGACCCCGTTGACGCCGGCGGCTGAGCGAGCAGTCCGCCCCGCGCCGCCCAGGACGATGGCAGACCGGCCAAGGAGGAGAACATGAGGGAGCAACGTCGGGGACGACGGATCGCCATGTCAGCTGAGGAGCTGGATGCATTCCTCGGCGAAGAACGGACCTGTCGAGTGGCGAGTGTGGGGGCCGATGGCCATCCGCACAACACACCCCTGTGGTATGTCTGGGACGGCAAGGCGCTCTGGCTCAACTCGATCGTGAAGAGTCAGCGGTGGACCGACATCAGCCGCAACCCGCAAGTAAGCATCATTGTCGACGCCGGGCATGACTTCGGGGAGCTCCGAGGCGCCGAGATCATCGGGCGGATGGAGCAGGTGGGCGATGTGCCGCGCTCGCCCATCCCGGACCCGCAACTCGAGGAACCCGAACGCCTGTTCGGCGCCAAGTATGCCGGTGGCGCGTTTCAACCCGACGGGCGGCACGCCTGGCTCCGGCTGCTACCGGAGAAGGTAGTCAGCTGGGACTTCCGCAAGATGGGATGACAGAGGTCGACGGCCGGCCTGGGAGGTACCCTTCCACATGACCCACGGCCCTTACCACGAAGTCGCGCCGTACGTCTCGGACCCGTACGCGTCCAAATGACATCCTCCGGAGAGGTCAACGCCGGCTCGCTGGTGGAGGTCGTCAGGGACGACCATGTGCTCATCATCGGGATGCGTCGCGAGGAGAAGCGCAACGCCATCAACCGAGCACTGGCGTTCGCAATCGATGAGGCTCTCAATCGATTAGATGACGAATCGGACCTGTGGGTGGGCGTGCTTTCCGGAACGCCAATGGTCTTCTCGGCCGGAAGCGACATGGCTGCTCGTGAGGACTACCGGACCGAGCGAGGTGGCGAGTACGGTCTGATCCGACGGGCCCGGCGGAAGCCGCTCATCGCCGCCGTTGAGGGTCCGGCGCTGGGCGGTGGCATGGAATTGGCGCTGGCCTGCGATCTGGTTGTCGCCGCCACCACGGCCACGTTCGGCTTACCCGAAGTGCGGCGGGGCCTGGTCCCGACATCGGCTGGCTTGTTCCGGGCGCCGAACGCCCTGCCGCTCAACTTGGCCCGCGAACTGATCCTAGTCGGCGATCCGATCGACGCCACCCGGGCCCACGCGGCCGGCTTCGTGAACGTCCTGGTCGGGCCGGGCGAGGCGGAAGTGGCGGCGGTGGCGCTGGCCAACCGGATCTGTCGCAATGGTCCTGTCGCGGTTCAGGCGTGCTTGGCCGCGGTCAACGGGCAGCAGGCCGCCGGGGATGAGGCCGGCTGGGCCGCGACACGAGGCGCCATGGACGCGATTGCCGGGTCGGAGGACATGGCCGAGGGGATGCGGGCGTTTTTCGAACGCCGGCCGCCCGTATGGCTGGGCAGATAGCGCTCGGATTCGTCGCATCCCGCCTGCATAGGACAGACTGGTTGCGTGAACGTGGGCTTCATTGGGCTGGGCAGCATGGGCTCGCGGATCGTCACGTTGCTACTCGACGACGGCCACCACCTCACCGTATGGGCTCGTCGCCCGGCGTCGGTCGAACCATTCGGCGGCCGGTGTGACCTGGCGGCCTCCCCCGCGGAGGTAGGGGAGAGGTCCGAGCTGGTCGGGATTTGCGTGTGGGATGACCGTGACGTCGATGAGGTGCTACTCGGTGCCGACGGTGTGTTCGCCGGCCTACGGCCGGGTGGAGTGGTTGCCGTGCACAGCACGATCTCGCCCGCGTCCTGCCGTCGTTTGCACGCCGAGGCGGGTCGTCGGGGCCTCGGGCTGGTCGATGCGCCCGTGAGCGTGGGCTCGCATGTTCCCAAGCTGCTGGTGATGGTGGGCGGGGACGGCAAAGTGGTCGACCAGTGCCGCGTCGCCTTTGACAGCTTCGGTGACCCGGTGCTCCACCTCGGTCCGGTCGGGAGCGGACAGGTCGCCAAGCTCCTCAACAACACGCTGCTGGCGGCCACCATCGGTCTGGGCGACGACACCATCGCCCTGGGTCGCGACCTCGACCTTGACGAGGAAGCTCTGGCTGCTGCCCTGGCGGCGGGATCTTCAGGAGGGACTTGGTCAGGTTTACTGGCCCGGCGGCGGACCGCGCCGGATGGCGAGCCGGGGCGAACTCATGAGTGGGCCCGCAAAGACGTCGGTCTCACGCTCGATCTGGCGGCGGGTGCTGGGATCGACCCCGAGCGCGACGTGCTCAAGCTGGGGGCTCGGGGTGCGGACATCCTGGAGTGAGACGTCCCGGGACCGCCTGGGTTGCTGAGCTTGCGATCGGGTCCGGGTCGCGGCGCGCTGCCGGCTCGAGCTGAACACCGGAGTCATCTGGTCGGGCCGCTCGGTAGCCGGCCGTTGGAACGGCTTGACTGTCGGGGACGATGACAGACCGGACCGGTGTGTCGCGATGGGTAGCGGCGTACGAGATGGCGTGGCGCACCGAGGGCAGGGCCGGGCTGACCGACCTCTTCACTGCCGACGCAACCTATCTCCAGTCCCCCTACGCGGAGCCCATCCTTGGGCTCGACCGAATCCGTCAGATGTGGGAAGCGGAGCGAGATGGGCCTGACGAGATTTTCAGTCTGGCCACCGAGATCATCGCCGTGGAGAAGACCGTCGCGGTGGTGCGAGCCGAGGTGTCCTACGGCGACCCGGTCCGTCAGGAGTACCGCGACCTGTGGGTGCTGCGCCTCGGGGAGGACGGGCGTTGCAGTTGGTTCGAGGAGTGGCCGTACTGGCCGGGGCGGCCCCATGCCGCCTCAGAGGTCCCGTCAAGATGATTACCGGCGCACGGCTGAACCTCCTGATCTGTCTGCACACTTCAAAGCCGTCGAGACCGGTCAGCATGGGATCGAGGATGGCGCGTCGAACGTATCGCTGCCCACCTGGCCAACCGCAGCCGTGCCGTCCATACCGGTGGTCATAGTGAATCCGGTTGGCCAGCACGGCAGTGAGTGCGCCCTGATGCCCCGTGACCAGGCCGGATAACGTGGCAGGACTGTGGCCATCACCAGCCGTCGATCCCGGATCGTTGCCGGTGAAGTGCTGTTGGTCGAAGATGATGCCGGCGATGCCCTTCTGGTCGAAGACCTTCTCGAGACCGCGGGGGCAGGGCTGACCACGGTCAAAGTCGCCTCGCTGAGCGAGGTGACGGGTGCCTTGTCGAGGCGGACGGTGTGCATCCTCTTCGACCTGGGACTGCCCGACAGCGACGGGCTGGACGGTTTGCGTCGCGTGCTGCTCGAGGCCGGACCCGTGCCGGTCATCGTCCTCACCGGCCTGAAGGACCGGACCCTGGGCGAGGAGGCCGTCTCGGTGGGAGCCCAGGATTACCTGGTGAAGGGATCGGTCGATGCCGAAGGGCTTACGCGCGCCATCCGGTACGCAATCGAGCGGAAACTCGGCGAGGATGCGCACCGCCGGCTGCGTGAGGTCGAGCTGGTGGCGGCCGAGCGGGCCCGATTGGAGCGCGGCCTGTTGCCTCGTCCTATCATCTCGAACCCGGAGTTGCGGTGGGCAGCACGCTACCGCCCGGGCGGGCAGCGGACGTTGCTCGGCGGCGATTTCTTCGACGGGATCGAGCTTTCGGACGGGACCATCCGGTTTCTGATTGGGGACGTGTCGGGTCACGGCCCCGATGAGGCTGCGCTTGGGGTCGCCTTGCGGGTGGCGTGGCGGGCTCTGGTACTTGGTGGCTGCGGTCCTGACGACGTGCTCGGTCATCTGCAGACGGTCCTTGTTGCGGAGCGGCACGCCGATGACGTCCTGACCACGGTCTGCGATCTCACCGTGCATGGCGATCTCGAGCGCGCCGAGCTTCGCCTGGGTGGACACCCGGCGCCGTTGTTTGTCGCCGGCCTTGAGGTTGGCGAGGTGACGGTAATCGCCAGGGGGCCTCTCCTCGGTGCCGTAGCCGATCCGATCTGGCCGGTCACCCCGATTGAGCTCGGTCGTGACTGGGCCCTCATCCTCTACACCGACGGGATCATCGAAGCGAGAAACGAGACCGGTGGGTGGCTGGACACCTCTGGACTGGCCGAGCTGGCCTCCGCATCCATCGGGGCAGGACGCAACCTCGGAGGTGTGGCCGACGACCTGATCACCGGCGCCGAAACCGCCAACGAGGGACCGCTCCGCGATGACGTCGCCCTCTTCCTCCTGGCGGCCGGATCTCGATGGGGGGACTGAGCGCACCCGAGACCCTGCGTGGCTCTCTGGCCCGACTCTTCCTCATTGCCGGGCTCGTCATGACGGTAGTGGTCGTTGCCGGCGCCCTGGCGGTGGTGCGCCTCGGCCGGGACCGGAGCGCGGTCATCAGTCGCCTCGATCCCGCCAATCTGCTGGTGGCCCAGCTCCTCACCGCCTATGTCGACCAGGAGACCGGCATCCGGGGATACGTTCTCACCAAAGGCCCGTTGTTCCTCCAGCCCTATCAGCAAGGCCAGGCCGACGCCAACACGGCCACCGCTGGGTTGGCGCGCCTGCTGCCAGGTAGGTCGAAGGCGGGCCAGCTGCTGGCCCGGGCCCAGCTGGCAGCCGAGGCCTGGGACACGCAATTCGCCCATCCGGCCCTGGCCGCCACCAGGCTCGGGGATGACCGGTACGCGACCGATCAGGCCCAAGCCCAGGGTAAGTCCCTCCTCGATGGCTTCCGCGCTGATGTATCGGCCTTGCGAGCCGAGCTCGGCCGCGAGCAGGCTGCCGCCAAGCATCGGTTGGCGGTCTCGGCGGACGTGCTCGTCGGCGTCCTTATCGCCGCGGCGGCGGTTCTTACCCTCACTGCCGTCGTGATTTGGCGATCGCTGCGGCGCCGCGTGATCATGCCGTTGAGCGCGGTGGGCGAAGATGCCCGCATCGTGGCCGGAGGAGAGTTGACCCACGAGGTTCGCATCACCGGTCCGCCCGAAATTGCCGATCTGGCTTCCGGTGTAGAAGCCATGAGAAGGCGAATCCTCGCCGACGTCGACGCGGAGCGAGAGTCCCAGCGCCAACTGACTGAGCTCAACGCGGACCTCGCTCGCTCCAACCAGGACCTGGAGCAGTTCGCGTACGTCGCATCACACGACCTGCAGGAGCCCCTTCGGAAGGTAACCAGCTTCTGTCAGCTTCTGCAGCAACGCTACGCGCGGCAGCTCGACGAGCGGGCCGATCAGTACATCGATTTCGCTGTGGACGGCGCCAAGCGGATGCAGGTCCTGATCACTGACCTCCTGGTCTTTTCCCGAATTGGACGGACCACCGAGCATTTCGAGCCCGTCTCCCTTCAGGCCTGCCTGGAGCTCGCCGACCGGAACCTGGCCGAGCGGATTGACGAAACAGGGGCAGACGTCGAGGTGATCGGAGAGCTGCCGACCGTGGGCGGGGATCGGGCCCTTCTCATTTCTTTGTTTCAGAACCTCGTCGGCAACGCCATCAAATTCCACTCCAACGTCCCTCCCGTCGTGCGCCTCAGCGCCAGTCACCAGGACGGCGACTGGGTCATCACCGTCGAAGACAACGGGATCGGCATCGAGCCTCGATTCGCAGAGAAGATATTCGTTATCTTTCAACGCCTCCACGGACGTGACGCGTACGGCGGAACGGGTATCGGTTTGGCCATTTGCAAGAAGATCGTAGAGTTCCACGGCGGAAATATCTGGCTGGACATCGACTACTATCCCGGCGCTCGCTTTCGCTTCACGCTGCCCGTGCTCACCGAGGAGGTTCCTGTCGATGAACCAGCTTGAACCGACAACCGCCGTCGAAATCCTGCTCGTCGAGGACGATCCCGGTGATGTGTTGATGACGCGTGAGGCGCTCCAGGACAGCAAACTGCTGCACATGTTACATGTTCTCGACAACGGCGAGGAAGCCGTGCGTTACCTGCGGCGAGAATTCCCGTATGGCGATGTAGGCCGCCCCGATCTCGTCATTCTGGATCTCAATCTGCCCCGACTCGATGGCCGCGAAGTGCTCTCCATTATCAAGAGAGATCCGGAGCTACGGAGGATACCGTGCGTGGTTCTCACGACCTCCGATGCTGAGGAGGACGTGTTGCGAAGCTATGACCTCTATGCCAACGCCTATGTCACCAAGCCAGTGGACTTCGCGGCCTTCGTAAACGTCGTCCGCCAGATCGACGAGTTCTTCTTCACAATCGTACGGCTTCCTCAGGTCTAGCACCGGGTTGGGCAGCCCGGATTGGATTCCGTGATCGCCGCCGGCGTCCCTGGTCACTCGCTTGTCCTACCCATCCGACCGGCAATTCTCACTCGATCCGGCGGGTAGACCCGGCCGGGCTCGCGCCTGACCGGCCCGTACGGGTGGCTGGCGAGATCGGAGCGCCACGCGTTGCGCTGAATCCCCGATCAAAGTCTGGCTCATCTGGGTATGTGATGTCCGACATCTCTGTCGCAGACAGGGGAGGAGGACCAATGGTTGCGGTCGGCATTGCAAGTGAATCCAGTAGCCAGACCAGGCCGGATGGCGTCATCCGCAGCTTGATCCCGGCTCGCCTCGATCGATTGCGCTGGTCTCGCTTTCATACCCGGCTGGTCATGGCGCTGGGAGTGGCGTGGGTCCTTGATGGCTTGGAGATCACCATCGCCGGCAATGCTGCTTCCCTGCTGAGCAGTCCGAAGTCCCTCGGACTGTCCTCGGCTGGGGTTGGCCTCGCGGTCGGTACCATCTACCTGCTTGGAGAAGTGGCCGGTGCCCTCTTCTTCGGACGGCTGTCGGACCGTTGGGGTCGGCGAAATTTGTTCATTATCACTCTCGGCGTCTATTTGCTCGGTGGAGCCATGACGGCTTTGACGCTCGGACACGGCGAAGGCTGGGTTCTCTACCTCTACCTCTGCCGCTTCATCGCCGGTATGGGTATTGGAGGCGAGTATGCGGCAATCAACTCCGCTATCGATGAGCTAATACCGTCCCGATATCGGGGACGCGTTGACATCGCGGTGAATGGGACCTACTGGGGCGGTGCCCTGCTGGCCACCCTGGTGACATTGGCTGTGATCAACAACGTGTCGGTGGGCTACTCCTGGCGCATCGCGTTTCTCGCCGGCCCGGCCCTCGGCTTTCTGATCATCTTCGTGCGGCGGAACCTGCCCGAGAGCCCCCGCTGGCTGCTGATGCAGGGTCGGGTCGACGAGGCCGAAGCGGCCATGGCGGAAATAGAACGAAACACAATTGAGAGCGGTGGGTCGTTTGATGACGTCGACGAGTCGAAGGCCATTGAGGTCCGGCCGGCTCCGCAGATCGGCTTTGTCGCCCTCGCCCGCACCCTGTTCGCCACCTACCCGCGGCGCTCGATCCTGGGCGCGTCACTGATGATCACCCAGTCGTTTCTCTACAACGCCATCTTTTTCACCTACTCGCTAGTGCTCACGAAGATCTATGGAGTTCCGAAGGGGTCGACGCCGTACTACTTCATGTTCTTCGCCGCAGGGAATCTACTGGGTCCGCTGACGATCGGCAGGCTCTTCGACACGATCGGCCGCCGCAAGATGATCACCGGAACGTACCTTCTGTCCGGCATCCTGTTGGCAGTCAGTGCCTTTCTTTTCAATGCTGGACTTCTGGACGCGGTCAGCCAGACGGCGTGCTGGTGCGTGATCTTCTTCTTCGCCTCCGCCGGCGCCAGTGCCGCGTATCTCACCGTCAGTGAGATCTTTCCGGTGGAAGTCCGAGCGAAGGCCATCGCCGTCTTCTTTGCCATTGCTCAGTCCTTCGGTGCCTTCGGACCATGGTTCTACGGGAAGCTGATCGGAGACGGCAGCGACCACTTCAAGCTGTTCATCGGCTACCTCATCGGCGCAGCCGTGATGGTGGCAGGCGGTCTGGTCGAAGCGTTCATCGGTATCGATGCGGAGGGTCGCTCGCTGGAAGAGTTGGCCCTGCCGCTCGGAGCCACCGACCATCAGCGCCCGAGTGCACTGGCCAACGTGACTGGCGCACCGCGCCCGCCGGCGGCCCGCACTGTCGCCGGCGGAGGATCCTTAGATGACATGTGGACGATTGCCGACGAGCGCCGTCAGCGGCGGATGCGGGGCGAGTCAAATGGTGGGAGTCCTCGGGAGGCCGCGGGGCGCGTCCCAGTCCCAGGTCAGAGCGCCAGTCCAGGTCAGGGCCACGATCGAGCTCACGAGGACGGTGGACTCTTGGCCAATGGAGACCAGGCCGCCGGCGCGCGGGTCGACGCCAAGGAGCGAGAACGAAGGAGGTCGGCCGGGGACGCTGATGAGCATGTCGATGTCGACTCCAATTCGGAGCAATCCTTTCCGGCCAGCGATCCCCCCGCGACCTACTAGAAGGATTCTCTGCGGAGGGGGCAGCCTCGTTTCAGGGATTCTGACGTGCCGGCGTCTCGGTCGAATGAATTGTGGGTAGTCAACTAGGCATGTACCGAATCATCAGCGTCGACGGAACGGAGCCAGCTGAGCAGTTGCTCAACGACACCGTAGACATGAACACAGAACTCGTCCACTCCCATATCCACGCGGTGCATCAGGAACCGGCCGGTGAGCAGGAGAACGTCATGCTCGGAGTGCCCACGATGCGCTTTACGTTCATCTTCAGAACCTTGGCCTGACCGGACAGCACCATCCGCACCCCTCGCTGCTCATGTTGCGGCACGACGGTTCGCTGTTTTGCGGCCGTCGAGGGGGGGTGTACCTAGGGTGCAGATGCCTCCGCGGAGTCCGGTGACGGGAGACCCGCTGGCGCCGGCTGTTCCACTTCTGATTGGGACAGGGCCTGCTGATGGGCCCGTGCCTACCCGCTCCGCGCTCAGCCAATAGCCCTGCGACATTTGGCCGCAGAGCGGCGCCACGTTTCGCTTTGGCGACACCGGGTAGACCAATAACGTGGCTTCGACGAGGGGGGTAGATGCGTCTTGGGAGGGCAGACCGGCGCAGAGCGATCCCGGACGGAACGAGTCCGAGGCCGAGCGGATCGATCGCAACCTGGCCGAATTGCTGCAGGAGCTTCGCGTGGCTGGGCTCGGTGTCCAGGTCCTCTTCGGGTTCCTCTTGTCACTCCCGTTCACCAATCGCTTTCCGCAGCTATCACCTACCCAGCGGGGTGTCTACCTGATCGGCCTGTTACTGGCGGGAGCCGCCACCGCCCTTCTGCTGGCGCCGGTGGCCTATCACCGCCTGGTGTTCCGCCGCCACGAGCGAGCCGACCTGTTGCGATTCGCCAACATCTCCGCTCTGCTCGGGTTGGTGGCGGTCGCCCTGGCGGTCTCCGCGTCCGTTCTCCTCGATGTGAGTTTCGTCGAGCGCGGCGCGGTTGTACCCGTCGTGGGCATCTCGATGTTTGTCCTGTTCGGTGGACTGTGGTTTGCCCTGCCGCTCTCACGTCGGGCCGCGTCACATCGCCACGCGGGGCCCGAAGCGGGGCCTCGGGCCGAATCCCACGGTCTTCATGGCGACGACAGAGTCGAGTGAGGCTTGCCGAATGTATAACGAGGCCCGACAGCGAAATATCAAAGGCCGATCACGGATGAACAAGGGACAGCTGGCACAGGCTCTCGGTCGCTGAGCAGGCCACTCCCAGGAGTTTGGACCTGTGGGAGGTTACGTTGGCGCCGGTGGCAGCCTGGGTCGCGGAGTGGACCGTCACGGGTGGTACTGCTCCTGAACGGCTGTGACGGCAGTCAG
This sequence comes from uncultured Acidimicrobiaceae bacterium, assembly GCA_963769725.1. GTDB lineage: Bacteria > Actinomycetota > Acidimicrobiia > Acidimicrobiales > Palsa-688 > PALSA-693. The sequence goes on from CAVYMU010000001.1 coordinate 284,438, forward strand.
AGGACCCGTGACGAGGAAGATCCCAGTTGCGGGAACGCCGGCGAGGTACGACTGCAACTGGACCGGCGAGATGGGTTCGTCTCGTCCATTCGGGAAGACAACCCGTTCGATGGTTACGCCTGGGAGCAAGTGGGCTGATTCGGCGGTGGTCGCGATGGAGTAGTGCAGATCGTCTGGTCCCCCACAGACGAGTGCGGCGGACTGGCCGTAGAGGGTAATGGATCCGCCGCTCGAGACGGCCGCCCTGGTAGCGCGGATGAAGGTGTTCGTGGCGGCCCGCTGAGCGCAAGTTTCAGTGGTGGCGGCCGGCCTTCCCGCCCCGGGCGGCGAGGTGGCTTCGACGGTCCCGGGCCCGGCCGGGGCGATCGGGACCGAGGTGGTGGTCGCGCCCGGGGCCCGCGGGGCTGAGGTGGCGGTCGGTACTGTCCGGGTGGTGGCGCTCGCTGGCAACGACGGAGAGGATCTCGCCTCTGGCCTTCTGCTGGTGGACCCGCAGCCTGCGAGGCCGATCGCAAGCAGGGCGGCCGCGGCCAGCAGCCGATCCGGCCTTCCTCGATACATGTGTGCAGAAGCTACCAAGGACCGCTACCCCGCAACTGGCGGGGCCGGACGCGGGTGGCGGTCGATCAGGGAAGGCGGGGCCAGCCGGCGGTGGAACTGGCGTTCGGCCGGGCGGATCTTCGGACCTACACGGGCTGGGCGTCGGGTGTCTCGGGTTGGCACGGGGGAGCCGCCCGGCGGGGAGGCTGGCGGAAGCGCACTCCCGGAGGCGGTGACGCGCCGGTTCTGAAGAGCGCCAGTTGCCAGTCGGGTGAGGCGCCGAGGGCCCCTCGCAGCACGGTCACCGCGGCCCGACCAACCTGGAGGTCGCCTGGGTGGGCTCGGACGCCGATGATGCGGGAGAGCCGCGACGGCAGCGTGGCTACCGCGGCTCGAAAGAGGAGTCCATAGGCGGTCAATACCGGAAACGGGAGGGGAGGTCGCCGCAGAAAACGGATCGCGGCATCGGAACCCGGCGATGGTCCCAGTTGGCAGTGCTCCGAGACCCACGTCGTCAATCCGGTCGCCGTTTCAGGCACGGGATCGGCACCGAGAAGCCGCCCAACCCTCGTCTGCTCGGCGACATACCGGTCGGCTTCGCTCTGGGGACAGGGCTCGGCCCCGTAGCAGCGATATGCGGTAAGAAAAGAGTCGGTCAGAGCGTTGTGTACCCAGGCGTCGAGCGCAGAGTCGGCGGCAGTGTAGGGAAGGCCGCGATGCGAGACGCCGCGCACGGGATCGTGGCGCCGGCGGACGCGAGCGACCGCCGCTTCGACCTCCGGGATCGCGCCGAACGACGTGGCCGTGACGTACGACGCCGTTCTGCTCAGTCGCCCGAGGGGGTCCTCCCGGTAGCGGGAGTGATCAAAGACCCCGGCCGCCACCTCGGGATGGGCGGCCTGGATCAACAGGGCGCGGATGCCTCCGACGAACACGGAAGTGTCGCCCACCACAGTCCAGGTCGCCGATCCAGGACCGAAGAGGCCGGGGTCGCCGAGGTAGGAGAGGGTCTCGGCCAACGGGTACGGGCCATGCGAGAACAGGTCGCTCGTTGCCTTCACCACGCTCTTTCGCCCCCAGTCGAGGAGCCCAGCAACCACGGTTGATCCCTTCAGCCAATGTCGAATACGACAGCAGTTCTACCCCGACTTCGAGATGGAGCGGCAATGAGAGGGTGGGCGACGGTGCGACACGGCGTCCGCAACTGCTGAGACTCCCGGCTCCACCGCGTGCGGCCCGCTGAGACCGGGGGTGGTTCGGTCCGCCCCGGGATCTGATTTCCGTCCCAAGTGTTGACAGGCGCCCCCCAGAACGGCGAAGCTGCCCCGACTCATCTGTTACTGATAGCCACCCAAGAAGAAAGGGACAGTACATGAATGCTCGTGTACGTCGTCGCGTCGGCGCGGCCGTAACCGGGGGATCGATCGGGGCGCTGCTCTTGATCGGGGCGGCACCGGCGGTCTCGGCTGCTGCTGCTGCACCGAGTTCGGCGACCGTGGCCCTGGCCGCCAGCCAGCCTGCTTTCGTGGCCCACGCCACGGACCTCGGAGCGGCCGCGGCGCAACAGCAGGTCGACTTCCAGGTCCTGCTGGGATATCCCGATGAAGCGGCCGTCGAGGCCGAGGCCCGGGCGGTATCGACGCCTGGCAGCCCGCTGTACCGACATTTTCTCACCACCGCCCAATTCCGCGCTCGGTACTCCCCATCGGTTGCCGCCGTGGCCGCGGTGAGTTCTTGGGTTCGCAGCGCCGGCCTGGCGGTGAAGTCGGTAGCGCCGAGCCGGCTCTACGTCGAGGCCACCGGGACGATGGCCGAGGCCGAAAAGCTGGTCGGTGCTCGACTCGACACCTTCCGCTACCAGGGCAAGGTCCTCAGCGAGCCGGTCGCCGACTACCGGATCCCCGCCCGGCTCGCCACCACGGTGGCAGGCATCGTCGACCTCGATACGAGCGCGTCGCTGGCAAAGCCGGCCGCCACCCTGCCGGGGCCGCCGCCAGGTGCACGCTATGGTGTCCAACCCTGCTCCGAGTACTACGGGCAGATTCAGGCGTCAGACAAGCCACAGGCGTACGGCCAGACTTGGCCGTATACCATCTGCGGCTACCAGGCCAAGCAATACGAGTCAGCGTTCGGGCTGTCCAGCAGCATTGCCAAGGGTCTCAACGGCCAGGGCGTGACGGTTGCCATCACCGATGCCTACGCCGCACCGACCATCCTGAGCGACGCGAACCACTGGTCGGATCAAAACGGGATCGCCCGGTTCGCGCCCGGTCAGTTTGCCCAGGACACTCCCGCGCCGGATGGCTACAACCAAGAGGCCGCGTGCGGCCCGCAGGGCTGGTACGGCGAGGAGACCCTGGACGTCGAGTCCGTCCACGCCATGGCGCCTGGGGCGGACATCCTCTACGTCGGGGCTACGAACTGCAACGTTGGCCTCAACGTGGCCTGGTCCTCCGTGATCGACAACCACCTGGCCAGTGTGGAGACGAACTCCTGGCTGTTTGGCCCTGAGGCCACCGTTCCCGCCGGTCAGGAGAAGTTCTTTGACGAGTTCCTCATTGAGGCCGCCAACACCGGCGTCACGGTCCAGTTCTCTTCAGGCGATTCGGGCGACCAGGCCGACGCGTCCGGTAAGACCGTGAACTTCCCGGCGTCTGATCCCTGGGCCACCGGCGTCGGTGGGACCAGCACCGAGATCGGGGCGACGGGCAAGATCGCCTTCCAGACCGGCTGGTCGAACTACTACTCGACCTTGACCGGTCGGACCTGGACGCCGGCTCCTCCGGGCAGCTTTAGCAGTGGCGCCGGCGGTGGTACGAGCATCGAGTTCGCGCAGCCCTTCTATCAGGTGGGACTGGTGCCGATCTCCATCAGTGAGTATTACGGCACCACCCCTATGCGGGCCGTTCCCGACATCGCCATGCCAGCCGACCCGAACACCGGCCTCCGGATCGGTGAAACGCAGAAGTTCCCGAACGGCACCTACTACGCGACCTACCGACTGGGCGGGACGAGCCTCTCGTCGCCTCTGTTCGCGGGCGTCATGGCAGATGCCATCCAATCCACGGGGTCGGCGGTCGGTTTTATCAACCCACTGCTGTACAAGGCCTCGGGAACCCCAGCGATCAGCGACGTGCTACCAACCAGCACGGTGCAGGCCACGGTGCGCACGAACTTCACCAATGGCCTGAACTCGTCGCAGGGGCGCACCTATATCTTGCAGACCATCGGAGTTCCGACACAGATCGCGACGCTTCCTGGTTATGACGACATGACCGGTGTGGGCACGCCGAATGGCGTGGCGTTCCTGAAGGCGATGCAGAACTAAAGCCAGAACGTAACGAGAGCTGTCACTCGCATCGCCCACTGTCTCGGGGCCGGATCCTCATTGAGGGTCCGGCCCCGGTGCGCTGGGTGGGGAGGGTAAGACTGGCCAGCTACTCCGCGGCCGGACGAAGGGGACGACCGGTGCGCTGCGCCCATTGCCGGACCACCTCGTCGTAGCGGCCCTGGTCGATCAGCTCATCGCGGTCCGGCAAACCCTCCATCATCTCCATCGGCATCTCGCCGTGCGCATAGAAATGCGACATTGCCTTGTAGACCGCGGCAGCCGCGATGGCCGTTGAGCCGCCACCGAGCCCGAACTGCAGTCCCTTGAGGAGCTTGCCGTAGCCGGCGACCGGGATCGGGACTTCGGCGGTGATCCGATCGAGTTGCTCCTCCGTGGCGAATGTCGGGAGGAACACATCAGCACCCGCTTCGGCATAGGCCACGCCGCGGCGGATCGCCTCGTCCAGCGAGCCGGTGCCGCCGCCGCCCACACGATAAAGCTCGTCACTCCGCACGATGATCACGAACTGGGGGTCGTTGCGGGCCTCGCAGGCGGCGGCAATGCGGGCGGACATGTCTTCGACTGGCAAAAGCGGTCCGTCCCAGGCGGAGTGCTTCGGTGCGATCTCGTCTTCGATGTGCACACCCGCGACGCCCACCCGGTCGTAGCGCTTGATCGTCCGGTACAACTCGACGATCGACTCGCCGGCTTGGTCGGCATCCACGATGAGCGGAATGTCGATCGCTTCGGCGACCCGGCTGGACAGCTCGATCATCTCGGTGGTGGTGAACACACCTGAGTCGGGGATGGCCAGGTTCATCATGGACGTGGCGTGACCACCCATGTAGGCAGCCTTGAACCCCACCTTTTGGACGATGCGGGCCGTGAGGGCGCTGAAGCAATCCGCGGCGAGAAATGGCTCTCCCTTGAGCAGGGCCCTCAGTACCTGCCGTGACTCGGACATGCGCGGGTGTCCCCTCTCTCGACGTTGCCGCGAACTTTAGCCAACTCCGGGATTCGGTCAGTAGAGGGGGATGACGCGCAGATCGTGCGAACCGTCCGGGCGGGCGTATTCGTAGTACAGCAGGGGGCGGGGCCCCGTGGTCACGACGTCGGTATAGCGCATGGACCCGCTGGCGTGCGGCGACCGATACAGAGGGCCATCGGGCGTCAGCCGGAGCCAGCTGGTGAGATCAAACGACATGGCCAGCCCACAGCGCTCTTCATAATTTCCGTCCGCGTCAGCGGAGCCGTCGTACAACCCGAGGTAGTGTCGAGGTGGGATGGTGACGACCGTGGCCTTTGGTGGCGACGTCGGGTGGGGCCACCTTGGGTGAGCACGGTCGAGCCGTCCGCTTCCGGCCCGCCACTCCGAGGGTTCAGAGGCAGCGGTTGGAACCGCTCAGGCCGCAGACGCGGAGCGGTGGGCCCTTTCGAGCAGCCAGACGGCGACCTGATGAAGGCGGTCTCCCGTTTCGGTCTCCGCCAGACCGGAGAGCGCCCGCGCATGGGAGCCCTCCAGGATGATGCCGAGTTTGTAACAGGCCAGAACGAAGTACCAAGGGAACGTCAACACATTTCTGCCGGTCAGCTCGCCATAGCTGCTCACGAGATCAGATCGGGTGGGCAGATTCGCGGCCGGCTCAAAGGAGTGATCCCGCCCGGGGGGATCGCCGTCCTCGACCAGCGCAGTCAACATCCAGGCCAAGTCAAGCATCGGATCGCCAAGGCTGGAAAGTTCCCAATCAACGACGGCAGCCAGCCGGGCTGCGTCTTTGGCAAACATGACATTGGCGAACTGGAAATCACCGTGCAAGATCCCGATCTCACCCTCGGAGGGACGATTGCGATCCAACCAGTCGCCCACGGACTCCACATGGGGAATGGAGATGGTGTTGTACCCCTGGAGATCGAGATAACCCTCGAGCTGACTGCGCCACCGTCCCACCTGACGCTCCAGCCAGTTGTCCGGTCGGCCGAAGCCGGCCAGCCCGACGGCCGTATGGTCGACACTGGCGAGCGACGCCGCGGCCCTGACCATTTCGAACGGAATCGCCCGCTGCCACTCCGGGTCGTGAGCGTAGGGCTCGGGCAGCTCACCCCTCGGAGTGAACCCATCGATAGGGGCCATCAGGTAAAAGCAGCAGCCGATCACGTCGACATTGTCACAGGCCCCATAACAGGCCGGGTGAGGAACGGCCGTACCCGCCAGGGCGGCCAGCACCCGGGCCTCGCGCAGCATCGTTTCGTTGCTGTTGGCCCGAAGATGACGCGGCGGCCGCCTGAGCACCATCTCCGCCTCATCCCGCCGGATCAGAAAGATATTGTTCTGCGATCCTCCGGCCAGCTTCACCACATTGGTGATCGGCCCCCGCCCGGGAAGGTCTTGGGTCAGGATCCAGTCGTTCAACCGGTCGACATCGAGTAGCCCATCGAATGTCTTCGTGTCCTCAGGATCGGGCCCGGTCATGAGCCTCCTTCGCTATCAGGCGGGGGTTCGAACACGATACCCAGCGTGACGTTGGCCTCTGGGCCCAGGCGGAGCTTGCGCCTCTGGTCGGCGCTCAGACAAAGAGGTCTTGAAGGCCTTGCAGGCCACGCCGGTACACGTTGTCGATGTAGGCCACCGCCTCGGCCTCGGTGACGCCCGCCGGCTCAAAGGTGGCGCTCCAGTCCACGTGAGTGGCGGTCTCGCCGGCGGGCAGCACGCGGATAGTGCTCAGATAGCTGCTGACCGGGACGGGTGCGCTGACGATGGAGTAGGACAAGGTGCGGTTGACGTCGTCCACGGATTCGAGACGTTCGACCACGTCGCCGCTCTCACCGGGCATGGTGCGGGTCATACCGACACCCTCGCCCTGCCCGGTGACCGGCCGGCCCCGCTTGGCTACGAATCCCACGAAGTCCGAGACCAGGGCCCACACTTCATCGATCGGGGCTGCGACCTCACCCCCCACTGTCACCTTGGCCACGTCGTATCCCCTTACCCGTTCTCACCGGTAGTGGCAATCTAGAAAAGCTGGTCCCGCCCTGTCGAATCCCAGCCCCACGCCGCAGCAGTGATTGTTGCCGGACCGCTCGATCGTCGCTCAGGCGGGCTCGGCGGCCTGGCCAGATCAGCTGATCGGTGTCGACCAGAGCTCTCTCGCGGTCTTATCGACTCCGTCCCTCGAGGTCGGCCGCCGGGACGCCTGCGGCCCGTAGCACCTCGACCGTATCCTCGCCGAGCGCCCGCGAGAAGTGGCGCTCATCGGGTCGGTCCGCCCCGTGTACCGATGTCCAGGTCGCGAACCCGCCGACCGAACGCACCGGCCCGACGTCGCTGTCGTCAACGACGAGATGAAAGTCGTTGTCTGCCAGCCAGCTGTCGCGGAAGATCTCGGTTCGACCGAGGACTCTGACGGCCGGGATGCCTCCAGCAGCCAAGCGATCGAGAGCGACTTCGACTGCCAAGGTCCCGAAGATCCGATCGAACTCACCAGAGGAGTCCCCCGGTGAGGCCGGTTCCCGGCCGGCTCCAAGTGCCTCAGCGAGCGTCTTGCCCTGGACGTCGCCTCGCTCAGCATTCAACGCGATCCACCCGTCACGGCACCGATACAGGCGTCGCAGGGGGGACGGCCCCGCGAAGTCCCGGCCCCCGGTGACGGGAGGGGCACTACCGGCGAAGCTGGTCATCTCGGCGGCCTGCAGCGTCATGGTGGTCTCGGCCAGTGACACTTTCACTTCTTGGCCGATGCCGAGCCGCTGGCGGGCGAACAAGGCGGTGAGTACGCCGAAAGCGGCGATCGTCCCGGAGCCGACGTCATGGACGGGCATAGCGGAGAAGACCGGTTCGTCATCGCCGCCCTGTGCCACCATCATGCCGCCGCGAGCCTGGATCAGAGGATCAAAGCAGGGCGTGTCGCGCAGCGGACCCGGCCCCCAACCGGTAATCGTGCACCGGACGACGGTGGGACGGACTCGTTTGAGCGCGTCGTAGTCAATCCCCAAGCGCTCGGGCACACCGAACCGAACGTTGTCAACCACGACATCGGCACTGCGAACCAGGGCGAAGAATGCCGCCAGGTCCTTCTCGTTCTTCAGGTCGAGGCAGACGTTCCGTTTGTCCCGGTTGGTTGCCGCATAGGTGGCTGTTGTCACGCGATAGCCATCTCCGTCCGGATGCTCGACTTTCACTACGTCTGCTCCGAAGTCAACCAGGACCGCGGCTGCGAACGGTCCAGCCAGAAATGATCCCAAGTCGAGCACCCGTACACCCGCAAGCGGACGCTCCGCATCCCTTGGCAGCGGTTGATCGCTTGGTGGCGATTCAGGTGCGTCACGCCAGAGTCGGCTGGCATCGACAACCGCCCGGCGGTCTGGAAGCCGTGCCACGCGACCGGGCGTGGACGAGAGATGAACCGCCACATTCGGTAGGACGACCGAGCCAAGCTCCGAGTGGTCCATACCTACACGTGCATCGATCGCGGCCGCCGTCTCGCTGGCAAGCCAGACGTCGCGGGGGTCGATCGGCCCGTTGGGTACACCGGCCCCGTTCAAGACACGCTGCCAATGGGCGCGGTCCTGCTCTTTGATTCTGGCTTCCATCCGCGCCGAAACCGCCGCTTGGACCTCTGGAAGCCGGAGGTTCATGATGTCGCCTTCGACACCTGGACCGGCCATGACGTCCAACATTTCCAGAGCGTCCAAGGCCATGATGAAAAAGGATTGCGTGAGCGCGGCCAGAAATATCCATTTATTGTCACGGCACTCGTACATCCGATAATTCGGACCGATCCCAAGTCCCCCTTTGGATCCCCCGAAAGGTCGCACGATCCCGGGAAGATCCGTCCATATTGAGCCATTCATAGCCGCCACCGCATGCAGTCCTGAGACATTGACAGCGGACCCGTGCCCGGTTGCTTCCCGCCTGACAAGCGCGGCCGCGATCGCAGTTGCGCCGAGCGCTCCCTGCTCGTAGGAAAGGATGGGCACTACCAGAGCTACCGGTACATCGTGGGCGGAAGGTTGCTGATCGGACACGCCCGTAGATGCGCCGAGTAGCAGGTCGTCAGCTGGGAGAGAACTGGCCCGGCCTCGCTCGCCAAAAGCGGGCATCCATAGATGAATCAGGCGAGAATTCGATGAGCGAGTCGTTGTCGCGTCAAGACCAAAGCTCTCGAGCCGGGAGCGCGGGCCATCGATCACGACCGCGTCCGCGGCACGAAGCAGTCGCCGGATCTCGGACAATCCGGACGCAGTCTCCGAGTCCAACGGCGTCAGAGTCTTGTTGCGATTGGCATAGATGTAGCCACTACGTAGCACCGACTGCGGGTTCAGGCTCGGCTCGCACCGCACTACTTCGGCGCCGAAGTCACCCAAGTGCATCGACGCGATCGCACCCGCCGTTGACGAACTCAGGTCCAGGACCCGGATTCCGCTGAAGGCCTGGTAGGTCTGCACTCTACCGTGGCGACGTACGAGCCGACGCCGGCAGGAGTGCCGCCAAGGGGTCTGAGCTCGGCCCGCCGAGGTCCATTCCGGGCTGCTCTATGAGGGGACGTGGTCCCGGGCCTGGAGTCATGCGGCAGTGTCGAGCCGGCGGCTTTTGATCATCCGGGTGGAGAAGTCCGGGCCTGGGAGGTGGCAAAGGGCTCGAGTCCTGGGAAAAGGTCGATGGTGGCGGCGGCCGCCAGCGTAGCAGCAGCCGCATTCGTCACCCGGTTGGACCAGCGCGCCAACCGGTCATGCCGTAGGTGCCGGCGTAACCCAGGGCCGACAGCTGTGTCCGTCACCTCCACCGCAGTCCGAATGTTACAGTTCGGCGTCGCACCAGCCGAGGTCGTTGTACTCCGCGGGAGGAGAACCGTTGCTAGATCACGATCCGAAACCGGCCGCCATCGCCGGGGAGCGTAGTTCGACCACAGCCCTGGCGGCGAAGTCGAATGCGCTCCGCCACATCCGTATCTGTGATCTCAGCGGTCAGCTGGCCGGGGCGGGTGCGACTCGGTTCTTGGCCGCGTTCGGAGCGCAGGTGATCCGGATCGAAGATCCTACCAATCAGGGGAGATGGGACATTCTGCGAGGCGCCCCACCTCTGCTGGAGGGGATGGAGGGGATCAACGCGGGCGGCCCGTTCAATAACCACAACGTCGAGAAACTCGGTGTGACTATCAATCTGAGAGACCCTCGGGGAAAGGACCTGTTGCGCCGGATCGTGCAGATCTCCGACGCGGTGACCGAGAACTTCTCGTCGGGGGTGATGGAGCGATTGGGATTCGGCTACGAAGCGTTGTGCAAACTCAAGCCGGACATCGTCTACGTCTCCAATAGCGGCTTCGGCAAGACCGGGCCGTATGCCACGTTCAAGACGTTCGGACCGATCGTTCAGGCTTGCTGCGGCCTCACGTTCGCCTCCGGGCTGCCCGGCCTGCCGCCGGCGGGGTGGGGGTATTCGTATATGGACCACATGGGCGCGAATCTCATGGGGCTGGCGGTCCTCGCCGGCTTGGTCCACCGGAATATGACCGGGCAGGGCCAGTGGATCGACATGTCGTGCACCGAAGCGGGATTGGCGCTGGCTGGTCCGGAACTGCTCGACTTCACGGTCAACGGCCGCCCGCTGCGCCGACCGGGCAGCCCCAATTCCAATCGGACCAACTATCCAGTCATGGCGCCGCACGGAATCTTCCCTGCCTCAGGGGAGGACTCGTGGGTCGCCATCGTGTGCCGGGACGACGCCGATTGGGAGCGGCTCGCCGCCGTCATTGGTGAGGATTGGGCCCAGGACAAGGATCTCAAACTTCTGGCCGGACGCCTGACCGCGGTAGATGACCTGGAGGCTCGTCTGGCCGGATGGACCGTCCGCCACACCCGTGCAGACATACAGGACAGGCTGCGCCGGGCAGGCGTGCCTGCCGCTCAGGTAGCTACCCCCGAGGATCGCATCGATCACGACGCCTACACCGCCGAGTGGGGGCTGTGGCCGACCGTTCGGCACGCCGGGGGCGAGCAGGTTCGGGTAGACGGACTGCCGGTCCGGCTTTCAGCGACGGACTGGGTTATCACCAGCGGCGGACCTGGTCTGGGCGAGCACAACGACTACGTATTCGGTGAAATCCTCGGCCTCGACGGGGGCGAGCTGGCGGCGCTGGCCGGGGAGGGCGTGATCTAACCGATGTACGGGGCCGAATGTCGAGATGGTCGAGAGAGGTTGTGATGCTGCAGGGACTTCGAGTGGTCGAACTGGCAAGCGAGGCAGGAGCGCTGGCAGGCAAGATGCTGGCTGACCTCGGCGCAGACGTGATCGTGGTGGAACCGCCTGGAGGGCACATCAGCCGGACCTACGGGCCGTTCGTCGAGGGCCACGAAGGCGACCCGGAGTCATCGCTGTGGTGGTGGTACTACAACACGTCAAAGCGTTCGGCCGTCATCGATCTCGAATCGGTAGCCGGTCGCCAGGCCTTCGAGGCATTGGTGACCACGGCGGATATCGTGCTCGAGGGCGAACCCCCTGGTCGCCTGGAGGCCATCGATATGGACCACCCGCGGCTCCGGGCGGAGACGCCCAGTCTGGTCTGGGTGTCGGTCACGCCTTTCGGCCGGGGCGTCTCGGCCGCTGACGCACCGGCCACCGATCTGACCATCATGGCCGGTGGCGGCCCGGTGTGGAGTTGTGGTTACGACGATCATTCCGTGGCGCCCGTCCGGGGCGGCGGCAACCAGGCCTTCCATATGGGCAGCACCTTCGCGATCATGGGCGCGCTGACCGCCCTGCTGGCGAGAGACCAGTTGGGCACCGGCCAGCACGTGGATGTGAGCATGCACGCCGCTGCCAACGTCACGACTGAGAGCGCGTCTTTCGAATGGCTGGTGGGTAAGCGGACGGTGCAGCGCCAGACCGGCCGTCACGCCATGACGTCTCCGACCATGGAGACCCAGGTACTGGCGGCCGACGGACGGTACGTGAGCACGGGCTTTCCACCGCACGACGCCAAGGACTACGCGGCCATGCTGGAGTGGCTGGATGAGGTCGGGGGGCGTGAGGAGTTCGCAGACTCTGTGCTGCTCCAGTTGGGTGTCGACCGCGGCGGGGTCGACTACCGCACTTTCAGTACCGACGCCGAGGCTTCCGCCATCTATGGCGCGGGCCGAGAAGCGCTGTGTTTTATCGCCTCTCGGCTGAGTGCCTACGACTTTTTCCTGGGTGCCCAGAAACGTGACTTCCAATGCGGCGTGGTGTACTCCCCCGAGGAGGCGTTCGCCGACCCCCACTTCGTGGCTCGCGAATTCCCAACCTCGGTGGTACATCCCGAGCTCGATCGTGAGATCGCCTACCCCGGAGCTCCGTTCAAGTCCAGCACTGGTGGGTGGCACATCAGCCGGCGTCCTCCGCTCGTCGGAGAACACACGGAAGAGGTCCTCGAGCAGAGCCCCTGGCGTGACCCGTCCCGTCAACCGCCCTCGAAGAGCGGATAGACGCCTACCCCTCCCAGCCGGTTCTGGCCCCGTCGTTGTCATAGAAGCCGACTGGCCAGTTTCGCCCGTTGATCATGGCCCGATCGACGTCTTCTTTGGTGGCGATGCCATCGTCGACGATCCTGTCGGCCTCTCGGCGGGCCGCGGCAAAGATCCGGTTGAGGATGAATCCGTACGTACCAGGAGTATCTCGTACCATCGAGATCACCTTGCCCATCCTGGTCGCCAGGTTGCGTACCTCATCCAGCGTGTGGCTCGACGTCTCGGGGGTGTAGACCACCTCGCACATCTTCATAACGGGTACCGGGCTGGCAAAGTGCATGCCCGCGAACCTCGACCTGCGTTCATCCGAGAGATGGACACCCACCTCCGCTATCGAGAAGCCCGACGTGTTCGAAGCGAAGATCGTCTCTCGGTCGATCATCGGATCGAGCACCTGGAACAGGTCCCGTTTTGCGTCGAGGTTCTCCGGAATCGCTTCGATAACGAAGTCGACCGAACTCATGGCCTCGAGGTCCGTCACGAAGGAGATCCGATCGAGCGTCGGCTGGAGTTGATCCACAGCCATCTTGCCGATCTCGACCCTCCGCTCCAACCCGAACCTCCCCGAAAGGATGGTCTGCTGTGACCGGCGGACGATCTCCTCGGTGAGATCGCGCACAATCACCGAATATCCGGCCACGGCCAGGCATTGAGCGATTCCTCCACCCATGATACCCCCGCCAACGATGCCAACCCTTTGCCCGTTTGCCATAGCGGTCCCAGCTTCCTCTCTTGGATCCATCGCAGGCTGCGCGTCCGAGCTTACTTGCCGGTCCGACCGGAAGGCCGGCCCGCCAAGCCCGGGGAGCCGGGTTCACTGAAGAGTACCTCGACGCGACCGCCAACTATTAACGCCGACCGTAAACGCTACTGGCCCCGTCGTTGGACGAAGGCTCGAGCACGCTCAGCGAATTCTGGTTGTGCGACCAACCCCAGGTGCCGCTCCGACTCTAGGTCGACGAAGTCGCCAAAAGACATTCGTTCGGAAGCCACAAAGTTCGACTTCATGCACCTCAAGGCGGCGGGCGATGCCGCCCTCAAGCGGGCGATGACGGCCGCGGTCTCCTGGCGAAAAAGGTCGTCGGGATAGACCGCCGACACCAATCCCATCTCGAGGGCCTCAGCAGCGGCGAACTTGCCGCGGATGAAGAACAGCTCCCGAGCTCGAGCCCCGCCGACGATCCGGGACAGCGACCACGGCAGACCCATGTCGCCCGCCACTCCCACGTCGAGAAAGGCGGTGTTGAAGCGAGCAGCGGCCGCCGCCACCCGCAAGTCACAGCCGCACGCCCAACCTAAGCCGGCTCCGGCACAGGCGCCGTTAACGGCCGCCAACGTCACCTGGGGCATCTCGTGGAGCAAGACGGGTATCCGGAGCAACCGGACATCCACGGGATCGCGGTTCTCGGTCGCCGTCTCGCTATCCGAGTCGTCGCCCCTGTTGAGGTCTGCGCCGGGACAGAAGAAACGATGCCCGGATCCCGTGAGCTCTACGACCCGCAGGTCGTCCCGGCGGGATATGTCGGTCAGGAGGCGGTGGACGCTACGCACCATCGGGATGCTCATGGCGTTGTGCGCATGCGGACGGTCGAGCGTGATCCGGGCGACGGGACCGTCTTCCTCGTAGCTAATGCCCTCCAGGAGACTCATTCGGCCACCTTGGCCCACGGGATTCACGGTGTCAACCTCGATATCACGGGCGGAGCGGGGCGGCTATCGAGGCGCAATTGGGCCGGGTCTCACGTGTCTGCGGGGTGCGGTTGCGCGTTCTGGACGCTGCTGCGCTTTCCGTGGGCGTGGGTTCGTCCAGAAAGTGGGGGTATTGGTCCTAGTGCTTGTAGATCTTGGGGAAGGCTTCAATGAATTCGAGCGACGCCTTGGTCGACCCCGCCGGCCCGCTTACGATGATCCATGTGGCGCCGGACGCTTCCAGCAGCGACAGTGCTTCCTCGTGGCGGTCGGTGTCGACCTCTGGTTGCAGGATCGAATGGTCCCCGTAGGTCAGGGTGATGTCCAGGGAGTCGCCACGCGGGCCAGCCAGTTGGCGGAGGTCCCGAATCTTGGTCGCCACGTCCTCCATCGACGCCAAGTAGGCCGTCCGCGCCGTCGTAGCGAGCTGCGGAGGGCCCAGCAGCGGCATCCAGCCCTGCGCCTTGCTCGCGACCCGCTCGAGCGTCAGACGTGAGTTCCCGCCAATCCAAATCGGGATTGGGTCCTGGACCGGCCTGGGGCGGGCCATGATGTCTCGCGCCTCGAAATGGCGTCCCTGGTAGGAGAACGGCTCGCCCTTCCAGTGCAGTGGCAAGACGTCGAGCGCTTCGTCGAAGAGGTCGTTGCGCTCGGGGAAGTCCACGCCGAGGGCGAAGAACTCGGACTTCAAGTAACCGGTGCCCACACCCAGGATGAGCCGGCCCTTCGAAAGCATGTCCACTGTCGCGGCCGCCTTGGCCAGCAGCAGGGGATTGCGGTAGGGAACGACCGCCAGGTAGGTCAGCAGGCGTATGCGACTGGTAACGGCTGCCACATGGGATAAGCCCACGAGCGGGTCGATGCTCTGGTGACCGCCAGTCGCCAGCCATCGGGCGCTGGGGGCCGGGTGCTCCGTGAAGGCGAATCCATCCCATCCTGCGCTCTCGACTGCGGCGGCCAACTCGGCGACGTCTCCAGTGTCAAGCATCTCCGTGTCCGTGCCCTGAACCTCTGGATATTGGTAGATGTATCGCATCGCACCAGTCCTCTCGCAAGTATCGACGGAGCTGTTGGCCGGCGGCCCAATCGAAGTCGCCCTGCTGAGGCACGATAGCTGGCGGGCACCGACGCATGCCACGCCGCCTGGTTGGCCAGGTGTGGGCCGCCCGGGGGGCGGGCGATGCAGATCTCGCTGGAGGCGCGGGTCTGGGCATTCCGGGGATGGACGGTCGGGGCTGGACCGGTGCGGACCGGGGGCGGAGCGGGATCGGACCGGTTCAGGGCCGCGGACGTGGGTGGACCCGGGTCCGGCCGGCGCACGCCGGCGCATCGAGGGGCGGACGGCGGGCAACGCTGGTACTCGGCTGTCGCCGGCTGAGGCGTCGACCTCGTATGCCCCGTGTCTCTCCGCTCCCGTCCGGGCGAGCCCCCAGGGTGACGGTCTAGCTTGTGCCATGTGGTGGCGTCGGATTCTTCCCGCTTGGCCGGCTTCGACCTCCCCCGCCAAACCCACCCGCCGGCCACCCACCGGCCGCTCGACGCCACCGCGGGGCGGGCCCACTGCCCGACCGACGATCCACGTCGCCGCCGGCCGACCTGGCGCCGACGCCACGGTCGCCACCTCGAGCGGTGCGGGGCGCGAACGTCAAGGGTCCCATGCGGCCGGCACCGCCCACTGCCACCGCCGGCGACTCGGCGGTCAGCTCCGATGCCGTCTCCTGAGTAAGGCCCATCTGCGGTGATACATGTGCGAGTGGCCAGCCCCCCTGACGTGACAGGTGAGCTCATATCCTTTCTCCTGTCGGACTCCGGGGTGATTAACCTGACTGTCGTTGCCGGTTCGGTGCGCAATCCCGACGGGGATGCCATCCAATTCGATGTACTGCAGGGGAGCGCTAACCAGATCCTGGCTCGGCTCCGCCAGTTCGGCCTTGACCAGCGTGGCTCGATGGCGGTGGAACCGGTTTCCACATCCATCTCGGCGTTGGCCACCCGGGCTCAGATTGGTCGATCGCGCTTCGACGAGTTTGCGCCGGTATGGGAGGAGGTCGAGGCCCGGATCCGGGCGGATGGTCGCTTCCCGCCTAGCTGGTACAGCCTCCTGGTCATTGCCGCCCTGATCGCGGCCGTGGGACTGCTGACCAACTCCCAGATCCTCATCGTCGGCGCCATGGTGGTCGGACCGGAGTATGGGGCTATCGTCGCGCTGGCCTTCGGCCTGATCAGGCGCGATACCAAGCTCATGGCCACCTGCGGCCGGGCGATGGCATTCGGCTTTACGGCGGCGGTGATCGCGGCTGCTCTGCTGGGCCTGGTGATCCGCGCCGCTGGGCTGGAACCCCGGGCATTCGCGCTGGGCATCCGGCCGGTCAGCAGTCTCATCAACACCCCGGACTGGTTCTCCGTCATCGTGGCCGTACTTGCCGGAGTGGTAGGGGTAATCTCCCTGACCGAGGCGCGGGCCAGCACGTTGATCGGCGTATTCATCTCGGTCACAACCATTCCCGCCGCGGCCGATATGGGGGTGTCGCTGGCTTTTGGCAGTGGTCAGGAGGCGCTGGGCTCGACCGAGCAGTTGCTGCTGAACGTGTTCCTCCTTGCGGCCGTTGCCGCTGTCGGGATTCCAGCTCAACGAAAGATCTGGCGTCGGGTCACCGAGCGAGTGGTGTCCTGACACAATCCGAGCGGGTGACGACCTGGCGCCCTGGTACGGGGGAACCGAGCCGCGCCCCGGGCCCAAAGAGCAGCCGAGGTCGAGGCGTCGTACGATCGGTTCGGTCCTGTGTCCAGTCGACCGACCTGAGCCCGATCGTCGGATGCATGCCGTCAGTCGGCCCGGCCGGAGGGACGGTATGGTGCCCACCATGGCGACGATCGACGACGTGGCGCGGTTTGCGGCCGCGTTGCCAGAGGTCACCGAGGGGGAGCGCGGCGGCAACCTCACCTGGTTCGTCGGTGGCAAGGCCTTCGCATGGGAGCGACCGTTCAGCAAGGCCGACATCAGGCGTTTCGGCGGGGCCGATCCACCACCAGGACCGATCGTCGCGGTTCGCGTCGCGGACCTCACCGAGAAGGAGGCCGTCCTGGCCGCCTCCACAAGAGGGTTGTTTACCATCCCCCATTTCGATGGCTACTCGGCGGTACTGGTTCAGCTGAAGACGGTGACCAAGAAGACGCTTCGCGATGTAATCGTCGACGCCTGGTTGGCCTGCGCGCCGCCGGTACTCGCGGCGGAGTATCTGGGCAACGGACGGGTTACGGGAGGCTGACCGGCGCCTTCGTCAACCTCTACTTGACGATCCGGCCACGTCAAGCTAGAGTTGACGCATGGCCGCCCCGCTATCCCCTCCATCCCCTCTGCCCCCTGTCTCGCTCGAGGATCTCATCGGCGCGGTGGAGCGAGAAGCCGCCGACGATGCCCCGCTGACCCGGCTGAGAACGGCGGCGTCGATGACGCAGCTCGTCAACGACGTCACGGATGCGGGCTTGGGCTACTTCGTCGACCAGGCCCGACGCGCTGGTCACTCCTGGTCCGAGATCGGCGAGGCCCTGGGCGTGTCCAAACAAGCGGCCCAGCAGCGGCAACGTACCCGTACTGTCACTTTGACGATGCCCTTGACTTTCGAACGATTCACCGAACGGGCCCGAAACGTTCTCGCCTCGAGTAAGTCGATTGCTCAAGAGTTGGGCCACGATTACGTGGGAACGGAGCATCTCTTGCTGGCCCAGTACGCGGAGTCAGAGGGCCTGGGCGCCCAGATTCTGGTCGAGTCCGGATTGCGGGCTCGCGCCGTTCGTAAGGCGGTACTCGAGGCCGTGGGCAAAGGCTCCGGCGCACCAGAGGGTCGATTGGTGTTCACCCCGACAGCGGTTGAGTCGTTGACCGCGGCGATGACCGTCGCTCTCGAACGAAAACACAACTACATCGGGACTGAGCACCTACTGCTCGGCGTGTCGAGGACCGAAGGCCTGGCCGCCAGGATCCTCCTGCAGGCGGGATTGGACGAGGGGTCCCTCAGCCAAAAACTCGAATCCAAGCTCGGCGCCCTACTGGCCGCCAGGGCAGTTAACGCGGCCTCGCCGGGGAAGTCGCCTCCGGCGGGAAGGCCGGGCCGAGCCAAGGCTGGGCCCAAGACCTCGTAGCCTTCTGAGCTCTCTGTAGATCAGCGGGAACGGGAGGGGTCTGGGCGACAGACTGCGACGGCTGACGTCAACAGCAGCTGATCGGCGCCGGAATCGCTGACGGCAACCTGCACTACGGGTCGGAGCTCGTCGCCCGGCAGCACTTCCGGAGAGGCCATGGCCGGCCCCACCCGGAGCGCGCTCAGGTAGCGCAGGTGCAGGTCGCACACGACGTACTCGCCTCGGTCGGCCAGGGCTCGCTCGGCCGCCACCTCGCACATGGTTGCTTGAGCCCCGCCCTGAATTGTCCCGACGACACCGTTGCGGACGGCCACGTGGGGATCCATCTCCACGACACCGCCGTCCAGCAACCGCATCTGGAGCAGGTCGTCGAAGGTCTCGGCCGGGAACGGCGCGTCCGCCGGCCAGTCTCGACCCATGTGTGGTTCACTTCCCAACCGATCAGCGATGCGCTGATTCATAAAACAGAATTCGCTCCGGGCAAAAACATCGGACGAGCCGGGCGTCCGGAAGAGCACCTCGCCGGTCCAGAGCCGTCGCCCGATCTTCAGCGGGCGAGCCTCCATAAGGATCTCGCCCTCGGACGGTGCCGGGCGCAGGAGTTGGAGGCGCAGGTCGATAGTGGGAGTGAGCGTTCCGGTAGGAGGTGAGCCGCCGACGACGTCCGCCAGCGTAAACAACAGGCCCAGCCGCGGTCGCCGTGATCCACTGGCCCACATCTCCGGGCGGATGGTCGCCCGACCCCATGTGTGGCCGTCCCCGTGCCACATCTCGAGGCCGAGGTAACCGATGAAATGCTCGACTTCCGACTGCTGGTCACCGTCCACGGCTGACACCCTAGCGACGGCCGGCTCTGCGGCTGCCATGGGCAGCCGCAGAACGCTCTGGCCAACGGCCTTCACAACCCGTAGTCTCGACGCCGTCGATGTCTACACGGGAGGGAGAGCCGTGACCAGGAGCGAGCGAGCGGTTATGAAGCATCATGTCTCGGTCCTCCTCGATCAGCTGGGCGCCACTCCGGAAGCCGTGGCGGACTCCCTGTGGCGAGAGGGCGTGCACGGAGACCCATTCCTGGGCACCCGTTGCCCGATCGCTCGGTACCTTCACGCCGTGGTTGGAGGTGAACCTCACGTCGGCAAGGTCAAGATCGGTCTTTATCGGGCCGTGATCAACGCTCCCCACTGGTGGTGGCCGGTGACCGTCAACCTCCCGCTGGCCGTCCGGATGTTCGTCCTCGGTTTCGATCGGGGTCAGTTTCCCGCCCTGCTCTGGCCGGCAGATCACGCCTCGAGATCAGACGTCTCGCGGCTTTCCTCCCCCCACCACTGACCCGTGTCACGGCTGGCTACGTGGTCCGAAACCTGCCACGGGCCGTGGTCCTCTTGATCCCGAGCACCTAAAGATCCGGTCTGGCCCGCTCCGGGTAAGGCGGCGATCCGGCACGTAGACGCTTCTGGACCCGCTAAGGCGGGTACTGCTCGCGAAGCCACCGTTCCACTTCAGTTACCAGGGTGGCGCCTTTGCGGTTCCGCAGGGCGCGGAGGTCTTTGACGAGGAGTAGCGCCGCCGCCACCAGAGCAGAAAGCGTCACTACGGCCAGGACGACGGCGAAGCCACTCGACGATCGTGCCGGCGTCGACACGTGTGAGATGTATTGGACATGAAGCAACGTCACCGCTCACCCAGCCCAGCTCGCCTCACCCCCGGCCGACGAGGATGATGCCAAGACTCTAGGCCTCCCGCCAGGCTTCGATGGCATGTTCGGAGTTGGCGTGGCCGCCCCACCGGGCTCGGGACCGAACTGGTGCCGCTGCACCCATATCCCGACCGGGTCCCGAGCCGGCGAAGGGCCGCGGCCGCTCGCGGGGTGCCGTCGGGGCCGTACCGATGCGGCGTCTCAGCCGTGACACAAATCGGCCTCGAGGCCTGAACCGGGCCGGCTCTCGTTGCCGCTCCGTGATGGTGCGTGGACCAAGGCGACGGTGTAGACCTGAACCGACCCGCCAACCCAGCGGAAATTGACGATGGGAGTCGTATGGATCTGCATTTGACCGGAAAGCGGGCCGTGGTCACGGGCGGGAGCCGGGGAATCGGCAAGGCTGTCGCCCGTGCTCTCGCGGCCGAAGCGGTCACGGTCGTCATCGGTGCTCGCACCTCCGAGGCGCTCCGGGCCACTGCTGAGGAGCTTGACGCCACCGGAGCGACGGTCATGCCGATCACGGTGGACACGGGTGATGACGAATCGGTCCGGGCCTTCGTAGCCGGGGCGGTCGAGGCCCTGGGCGGGGTGGACATCCTCGTCAACAGCGCGGCCCGCCCGAGCGGGCAAGCCCGAGCGCCCAAGGTCGTGGAGGTCGAGGGTGACGCTTTCTTCGGCGACATCAACGTGAAGGTCCTGGGCTACCTGCGCATGATCCGGGAGGTGGCACCTCTGATGGCGGCCCAGGGTTGGGGACGGATCATCAACATCGACGGTCTGGGTGCTCGCATGACCGGGTCGGTGCTCACCTCCATGCGGAACGCCGCCGTCGCCGCCCTCACCAAGAACGCGGCCGACGAGCTGGGTGCGTCGGGGATCAACGTGACCACCGTCAGTCCGGGTCTGGTCCGCACGGAAGCCACGCCGCTGGTGCTGGGCGAGCGAGCCAAGCGCCAGGGGATCAGTCTCGATGACCTCGAGGCTCGCCTCGGCGCCGCCTACGCCATCGGGCGCATGGTGACGGCCGACGAGGTGGCGGCCGTTGTCACCTGGCTGGCGTCACCGCAGAGCGTCGCCATCACCGGTGACGTCGTCGCGTGCGGGGGCGGGATCAAGGGGCCGATCTACTACTGACCGCGCCGGCCCCCCCGGCCGCCGCAAGCCAGCCCGACCGGCCGTCGACGGCCCAAGACGCCGCCGACGACCCTCGGGCAACTGCCGCCCTCCTGTATTGACGCCGAGTATACACCGAGTGTATGCTTCGAGGTATGAGCGTTCCCTACGCCCTCCTCGGTTTGCTCGAACGAGAGCCAAGCCACGGGTACGACCTGAAGCGGGACTACGACGCCTACCTGGGCCGGGGCAAGCCCCTCCCGTTCGGGCAGGTCTATTCCACCCTGGCCCGGCTGGCGCGCGACGGCAAGGTCGAGCCCGGAGCGGTCGAGCCTGGCGCCGGCCCGGACCGCAAGCGTTATGCCATCACCGACTTCGGACGCGACGAGGTCGAGTCGTGGTTGACGGCGCCGGTCGATGCCGAACCGCTCCTGCAGTCCGACCTGTTTGTGAAGGTCGTGCTGGCCCTGATGTTGGGGCGGTCCGCGGAGCGCTATCTCGATGCCCAGCGCGGCGCCCATCTGCAACGGATGCGCGAACTGACAGAACTGAGGCGGTCAGGCGGCCTGGTGGACGCCCTGCTCGCTGATCACGGCCTGTTCCATCTCGAAGCGGATCTGCGCTGGTTGGACATGACCGCGGCCCGCCTCGATGCGCTGGCGGAGATCGTCCGGTCATGACCGCGGGCCATGCTCCTGCAGTGGGCGGTGTGGAACGGCCAGTCATCGAGGCCCGGGACGTGCGTTTGTCGTTCGGTCCGACCCCTGCGCTTCGAGGCGCCAACGTGGCCCTTTCCTCCGGTGAGATCCTCGCCGTGATGGGCCCGAGCGGTTCGGGCAAGTCGACCCTCCTGCACTGCCTGTCAGGCATCCTCAAACCCGACAGCGGTGAGATCCGCTTCGACGGCCGGCGGATCGACACTCTGGGCGAGGAGGAGCGCAGTGCCCTGCGCCGGGACCGCTTCGGTTTCGTCTTCCAGTTCGGCCAGCTCGTACCCGAACTGACCGCCGAGGAGAATGTCGCCCTGCCGCTGCTGCTCGGTGGCATCCGTCGGGCCCAAGCCCTCGACGACGCCCGGGGCTGGCTGGCCCAACTCGGCCTCAATGGGCTCGAGCAGCGTCGGTCCGGAGAGCTGTCCGGTGGCCAGGCCCAACGGGTCGCCCTTGCCCGAGGCCTCATCACTCGTCCGGAGGTCCTGTTCGCGGATGAACCGACCGGGTCGCTGGATTCCCTGACGGGCGAGCACGTCATGGAATTGCTGGTCGCCGCCACCCGGCGCCAACGCACCACGGTGGTGCTCGTGACGCACGAACCACGGGTGGCGGCCTACGCCGATCGTGAAATCGTCGTACGGGACGGCCGAGCCACGTCACTGTCGCCCGACCGAGTCGTGTCGTGATCCGTCTCGGCCTTCGCCTCACCCTCCACGGGGGAAAAGAGGCGATCGTCCGGTTGGTCATCACCGTCGCAGCAGTTGCCCTCGGCGTGGGCTTGCTCTTGATCGCCTTGGCTGGCATGAACGCCATCAACGCCCAGAATGCCCGCAGCGCCTGGCTCAACACCGGAATGCGGCCCGGGCCGGGACCGGGCCAGGCCGGGCTCCCGCCCGGGGCCGAGGGCACCACGACCTCGGATCCACTGTGGTGGCTCTTTGCTACCGACTACTTCGGGAACCGGACGATCGATCGGGTCGACGTCGCCGCCACCGGGCCCACCTCGCCGGTCCCGCCCGGCATCTCGCATCTGCCGGGACCCGGACAGTTCTACGCCTCGCCGGCTCTCAGCCGGCTGCTTCACAAGACTCCTGCGGCCCTGCTGGGTGACCGCTTCCCGGGCACAGAGATCGGCACCATCGGTCCGGCCGCCCTGCCCGCGCCGAACTCGCTCGTCATCATCATTGGCCATACCGCCCAGCAACTTTCCGGAACGCCGGGTGCAGGGCAGGTCGCCGCCATCAATACCGATGCCCACGTCGACGGGTCCAACGGTTGGGATGCCAACAAGTTGCAGGTCATCCTCGCTGTCGGGGCGCTGGCGTTGCTCTTCCCGGTGCTCATCTTCATCGGTACCGCCACCCGGCTGGCCGCGGCTCGCCGGGAGCAGCGCTTCGCGGCCATGCGTCTGGTGGGGGCCACACCAAGGCAGGTATCGGTGCTCTCGGCCGTGGAAGCGGCGGTCGCGGCCGTGGGGGGCGTGGCGCTCGGATTGGCGGTATTTTTCGCGCTCGCCCCGGTGCTCACCAACTTGGACTTCACGGGGGAGAGGTTCGCCCCCGGTGACCTCTCGCTCGGGTTGATCGACGTCCTGCTCGTGGCCGTCGGCGTACCTCTCGCCGCCGCCGCGGCCGCCCGCATCGCCATGCGACGGGTGCACATCTCGCCGCTCGGAGTCATCCGGAGGGTCACGCCGTCGCCCCCCCGCGCCTACCGGCTGGTGCCGCTCGCCGCCGGCGTGGCCGAACTCGCCTACTTCGTCGTCGTCGGGCATCCCACGAGCACGGGCGCCCAGATCGAGGCCTATTTCACCGGGTGTTTGCTGATAATGGCTGGTTTGGTGATCGCCGGGCCGTGGTTGACCATGGTTGGTTCCCGAGTCATGGCCCGCCGGGCGAGCCGGCCGTCGGTGCTGGTCGCGGGCCGGCGGATCTCGGACAATCCCCGCGGCGCCTTTCGAGCCATCAGCGGGCTCATCATCGCTCTGTTCGTCACCAGCGTGTCGGTTGGGATCATCACCACTATCCTCGATGATCACGGCACCTCCGGCGGAGGCGCCGGCGCCAGCCACACCCTGATCGAACAGTTCTCGGATTTCATCGGTCCGCGTCTGTCCGCACCGGCCGAGGCCGCACCGGCTATGGCCGTCCCCAACTCGCTCCTGACCGAACTGCACTCGATCGAGCAGGTCCAGGGTGTGACGGTGATCTACTCCAACCCCGGCTCCAACCCCGGCCCGAGCGATAATCAGCCTGGCGCCCCGAACTCCCTTCTGGCCGGGTGCGACCAGCTCGCTCACACCCCTGCCCTCGGACGCTGCCCGCCGGGCGCTGATGTGGTCGCCATCTCGGGGAGCCTCGACAACGGCGATACCACCGGGAAGTCGAGCCTGGCGGACCGCGTCTGGCCCGCCGCCGGCATATCCCTTGCGGACCTGCACAACCTCCCGGTCCAGGCGATCGTGGTGGGCACCGACGGCTCGAGGACCGCGATCGAGCAGGCGCGCACCGCCCTCGAGCTCGCCTGGCCCAACGGCTATGCGGCCACTCTCACCGAGATCAACGCCAACAACACCCGCACCATCACCGAGCTGCAACAAATGACGAACGTGGTGATCCTCGTGAGCCTGGTCATCGCCGGTTGCAGCCTGGCCGTCAGCGTGACCGGAGGGATCAACGACCGCAAACGCCCCTTCAGCCTCCTGCGCTTGACCGGCGTCCCCGTCGGCGTACTTCGCCGCGTCGTGGCCCTAGAAGCCGCCGTTCCGCTCCTGCTGATCTCCGTGCTGTCAACCGGCATGGGCTTTCTAGCTGCCGCCCTGTTCCTGAACTCTCAACTGAGCGAATCACTCCGACCGCCGGGCCCGGAGTACTACCTGATCGTCGTCGCCGGCCTGGCGCTGGCCCTCGCCATCATTGGCTCCACCCTCCCGCTCATCGAGCGTATTACGGGGCCCGAGGTCGCCCGCAACGAGTAGCCGACCCTCGTCCCTCGTCCCTCGACCCTCGATCCTCGACCCTCGACCCTCGACCCCTACGGGAGGGGCCGCCCTCGACCCTCGGCCGCGCCGACCCGGATGCCCACCTGACCGACCAGGATGGACTTCCGGGGTCGGAGGTGCGCCAGAAGTCCGCCAGACGGCCCGAGAAGGGCCGACGCTCGGCTCCGGCTTTCCGCCGGTGGCGCCCGGCCGGGACCGACCGACGGCCCGGACGTTAGAATGACTAACAATGAGCGCCGACGGTTGCCCGTGACGCAGGTCCACGGCAGCACACCGTCCGACCTCTCGGGCGCTTCAGCGGCTTCAGGAGCTTCAGAAGCTTCAGGGGTTTCGCCAGGCGAGGCCGCCTCTGGCCCGGGTGGGCCGGACCGGTCGTTCGGTGCCGCCTCTGGCCCGGGTGGGCCGGACCGGTCGCTCGGTGCTGCCTCTGCCGCCTCTGGCCCGGGTGGGCCGGACCGGTCGCTGGGATCGCCCCGCCCGGTCCCCACCGGCTGGCGCCTGGTGCTCGTCGTCGGTGGCTTGTCGGTCTTCGGCCCGTTGTGCATCGACATGTATCTGCCCGCCCTCCCGGATATCAGCCGGGACCTCGGTGCCGGCGCTTCCGCAGTGCAGCTCACCTTGACGGCTTGTTTGATCGGGATCTCGCTCGGCCAATTGCTCTTGGGCCCGCTGAGCGACCGATTGGGCCGGCGTCCGCCCCTCCTGGCCGGCCTGACCGCCTTCATCGTTTCCTCGGTCGCGTGCGCGTTCGCCCCGAACATCTACTTCTTGACCGGGTTCCGGCTCATTCAGGGGGTGGGCGGGGCGGCCGGGATTGTGATCGCCCGATCGATCGTGCGAGACCTGCACTCGGGGGTGGCCCTGGTTCGATTCTTGTCGACTCTGATGTTGGTCACCGGACTCGGGCCGTTGCTGGCGCCGCAGATCGGCAGCTGGGCCCTGTCGTTTACCAGCTGGAGAGGTGTGTTCGTGATTCTGGCGGGGTTCGGCGTCGTGCTGTTGTTTACGGCCTGGCTGCGGGTTCCCGAGACCCTGCCAGCGAACCTGCGCTCATCTGGGAGCGTCTGGTCAACGATGGCGACGATGGTTTCGGTCGGCCGGGACCGGGTCTTTCTCGGCTACGCGCTGGCGTGCGGATTGGCCATGGGTGGGACGTTCGCCTACGTGGCGGGCTCGTCATTTGTCCTGCAGAACGTGTACGGGCTGTCGCCACAGGTCTATGGGCTCGTGTTCGCCTTGAACGCCTGCGGGATGGTCATCGGGGCCCAAGTGAACGGGCGATTCGCCAGCCGTTTCGGACCCTCGTTACTTCTCACCTTCGGCCTGGTCACCATGACGGTGGCGGGGGCGGTGCTCCTGACAGTCGTGATCACTTCCACCGGCGGGTTGACCGCGGTGATCCTGTCGTTGTTCACTCTCATGTTCGGGTGCGGCTTCGTGGGCCCGAATTCGGTCGCCTTGGCCTTGCAGCGCTATCCGCGGGCGGCCGGCTCCGCTTCGGCCGTCCTCGGATCGTTCCAGTTCCTGCTGGCCGCGTTGGCGGCGCCTCTGGCCGGGGTCGGCGGCACGGCCGACGCCCTTCCGATGGCCGTTCTCGTCACCGTGCTACCGCTTGCCGCCTTGATCAGTCGGATCTTTCTCTCGGGTCCTGGGACTCGTCAGTCGCCGGTCCCCGCCGGCGCAGCGGGCTTGGTGACAGTCGAGCCGGTGGTCGCCGGGGCCGAGGTGAGCGTCCAGATCTAACACCGGCCCGTCGGGGGCGGGCGGGGCGACCCGGGCCGGCGGGGCCGACGGCCGTGCTGGCGGGCCGGGCCCTCTCGTCCCGGCTGGCTCCTCGCTTTGTGGACCGAACTCGGCCCACCTCTAGATGACTCAGCAGAAACCCCCGATTTCGCCGCGGGGAACGAAACGGTCAAATCCCCTCCGCACACACGGCCCCAGGAGCCGCTCAAATCTACTGGAGGTCCTCAGACGGCCCGCGTTTGGACTCGTTCGTAGTGCTTCAATGTCCCAACCGACTTTATGCCGAGTCACCTAGGGCGGGGCCGTCCAGAGAAGGTGGTCGGAGGGGCTGGCTCCTCGCTTTGTGGACCGAACTCGGCCCACCTGTAGGGCGGGGCCGTCCAGAGAGTGGGGCCGGCCTCACATGTGACGTGGGCGCAGCCGAACCCCGCACCCGGTCCCGACCCTAGGACTTGCCCGCCGGCGGCCCGAGGAGTTCCGGCCGGGGCCGCAAGAGCGCCTCTTGCGCCAGCACGCCACCCAGGTTGCCGGCCCGGTCGTGCACCGTCCCCATATAGGTGCCGCGAGCGCTCGAGGCCCGCAATGGCCACAGATCCAGCAGCACCCAGTCGTCCAGTCGGATCGGGTGGTGAAACCAGATGCAGTGGTCGAGGCTCGGACCGCCCTGGGCCAGGTCGGGAATATCGATCCCCGCGAACCCCGACCCGTAGTCGCTGATGTAGGTCAGGGCACAGGCGTGTAGGGCATCGTCGTCGGGAAGCCGTTCGGCGGCCCTGATCCACACCCGTGAGGTCAGCGCCGAGCGGGTGCTCCTGGCGACGGCGCCAGCGGCGCCCTCTGCGGCCGGGGCGCCCGCTGCGCCCACGGTCCGGGCGGCACCCCCCTCGAACTCCGAGGTCTCGACCGGGCGCATCTCGACGATGGCATCCCGAGACCCCGCCGGCAACGAGGGAGGCACGCCTTCGGGATCCGGAGCGTCCGCGCCCATGTCCACCTGGAAGTCGCCACTCGGCTCCTGGGCGTGGAAGCTCGCGGAGACCGTGAAGACCGCTTCGCCATCTTGAATCGCCACCACCCGCCGGGCCGAGAACGAGCCGCCGTCTCGGTCCCGGTAGACCCGCAGGATAATCGGGCGCTCCGGTGTTCCCCGCCGGAGGAAGTATCCGTGCAGCGAGTGGGGCTGGCGGTCGGCCGGCACGGTCAGCGTGGCCGCCCGCAATGCCTGGGCCGCTACCTGTCCGCCGAACAGATGGGGTCGCGGCTTGCTCCAATGGGACCTGGCCCGGTACAGGTCGCGGTCGAGTTGCTCGACATCGAGCAGCTCGAGGAGAAGGTTACTCATGGCGAGCGCACCCTAGTTGGACGGCTGGCGAGCAGCGCCCCCGTAGACCACCGTGGCGGTGGCCGGGTAGTTGGACGGAGAGCGGCGAGCGGGTTCCCTGTTGCCACCGAGCGATTGACCAGTCGGCCGGCCCCTTTATTACGAACGCGTCGTTGCGACTTCTGTCCCCCGTTTCAGGGTTTGGTAGACGACGCAGTAGCGCTCGGTCGCCTTCAGCAACTCGTCCAGGTCGGCTTCGCTGGCCTCGCTCTCCAAGGCAAAATGGAGGCGGACGGACTGGAAGCCGACGGGTGCGTCGCGGTCAACCGCGAGCGTGCCCCGGAAGTCGAGATCGCCTTCGGCTCGCACGGTCCCGTTGACCTGCAGGCCGCGGTTGGCAGCCACCGCCAGCAGGGTGACGCCGGCGCAGGCCACCAGGGCTTGCAGCAGCATGTCCCCGGAACAGAGCAGGGTCCCGTCCCCTCCGGTCGCGGGGTGCAACCCGGCCGCCGCTAGCTGGCTGCCGGTCTCCACCCGGCAACTCACTGACGTCTCATCGAGCCGCCCTTGGGCCTCGAGAGTGATAAGGGCGGCTTCGGGCTGGGCCCGGTAGCGGACCTTGAGCGGCTCCTGGACAGCCCGCAGGTCAGCCGGACCAGTATCCATCGGCACCGACGTCATGTGGTCTGGAATCCGGTGGGGCCGCCATCGTGCTTCTCACGAACCTCCAACTGCGGGCGGGATGTTCTGATTGAGATGGAAAAGGTTGTGGGGATCGTAGGTGCGCTTGACCTGGGTCAACCGGCCAAAGTTGGAACCGTAATTGTCTTTGACCTTAGCCTGGTCGTCGTCCGCCATGAAGTTGACGTAACCCCCGGGTTCCGAGTGAGCCGCGGTGGCCTGGTAGTAGTCACGAACCCACTGAATGCGTTCGGCGTCGACGGCGGGGTCCGGCCAGGCGCACAGGATCACGGTGGCGAAGGTGGCGTGCCGGAAGGCGAACGCAGTCTCGTCGGCGCCCACCCGGTGGCAGGCACCGTTGATGGGGTAGAGGTGCATGGTGGCGCTGACCTCGGGGACCTTGGGACCGTGGGTGACATGGGCTTCAATGGCCGCGTCGGTCAACTCGGTCACGAAGCTGCCCTTCCAGTAGCTGCGGATCCCCTTCGGGAAGAGCCCGTCGAAAGCGGAGTTGAGCGCCGGGTACGGCATAGGGCCGACCATCTCGGCTACCACGGGCCCGACCGCCCGGAACGGCTCCATCGCCGCCTCACCCTGGTCCAGGGGTCCGGACCAATGGACCACGGCCACGCAGAACGTGTCGCCATGACGCTCGGCGGGGATAAACGGCAGCGGCGGGGCGATCTGAAACGCCGGGAAAACCCCGTACTCCTCCGGCGCGTCCTTGATGAACTCCCGGTAGAACCGCAGCAGATCACCGGCCGCGTCGACCTCGTAGAAAAAGAGCCCGACATATGCGTCCTTCAGGGGGTGCAACTGGAACTCGAATGAGGTCACGACTCCGAAGTTGCCGCCTCCACCCCGCAGGGCCCAGTACAGGTCCGGATGCTCGTCCCGGCTGGCCGTGCAGACCTGGCCGTCAGCGGTCACGACTTCGGCGGAGATCAGATTGTCGATCGAAAGACCGTGGCCGCGAGCCAGATAGCCGATCCCGCCGCCGAGAGTCAGGCCGGCGATCCCGGTGGTGGAGACGATCCCGCCCGTGGTAGCCAGGCCGTAGGCGTGGGTGGCGTAGTTGAAGTCTCCCCAGGTCGTTCCGCCTCCGGCCCGGGCCGTGCGGGCTTGCGGGTCGACGTGCACGTGGCGCAGCAACGACAGGTCGATCACGACGCCACCGTCGTTGGTCCCGAAGCCCGGGGCACTGTGACCGCCTCCCTTGACCGACAGGTCCAGGCCGGCGTCGCGAGCGAAGTTCACGGCCCCGATGACGTCGGCCACCTGCTCGGCCCTGACAATGACCAGAGGCCTCCGGTCGAACATCCCGTTGTGCACAGCTCGGGCTTCGTCATAGCCCGCCTCACCCTCGGTAAGGACAGGCGCTCTGACCTGCTCGCGAAGGGTGTCGACCGCCGGCGCGGTCATTCGGTGGACCCTCGTCTCATCGTGACCTCCTCAGTTCGGGTGGGCGAGACCCCGGTCGGTGTTCTCGACACCGCTGGCGCCGAGGATGAACGCTCCTCGTGCCCTCCCCGTCCTACGACCGTAGGGATAGGACATTCCGTCGCGCTCTCCGACGGAATGTCCGCCGCCCCATTGAGCTCAACCCTAGGCCGCGGCGGTGGTCCCGAGCGAGAGGCGAACCGTTGGTTTTCCTCAACGTCCGGTCGGTGATCGCTAGCATCGGGTCTGATGAACACGGGGCTCGCTCGCACCGGTGCCTGCACCGCAGCAGGTCTGGCCGGAACTGCGATCGTCCTCGGCGCCCCCCACGTGCGGTTTCTGTACGAGCTGCCACGCGCCCGGGTCGCCGCGGATACCGCCGTCGTGTTGGCCGGCACCCTGGTGGCGCTTCTGTGCATCGGCCGCTTCCGGCGCTACCGGCATCCGAGCGACCTGGCGGTCGTCGTCGCCATGGCCCTCCTGGCCGGGGCGGAGCCCGTGTTCGGCGGTATGGCCTCGATCTTCGCACCCTACGAAGGGCCCCGGCTGACCCCGCAGGTAGCCCGGCTGCTGGCCGCGGGGGCCTTGGCCGCAGCCAGCACCTTGCCCACGGCCCGACCCGGGCGAGGACCCGGGCGATGGGCCGGGATGGCGCCCGTGACCGTGGCCGTGACGGCCGGCGCGGTGCTGGCCGTCCTGCTGTGGAAGGCGACACCAACGTCGCTGGCCCCGGAACTGTCCGACAGCGCCCGGATCCTCGGAGACCCCCTCGTGTCGGCAGCATCCCTGGCGGCCGCAGGGCTCTTCGCGGTGGCGACCATGGGCTTCACGGCCCGCCGCCAGCAAGCCGATCCATTTCTCGGCTGGCTAGGCACCGGTTGCGCCCTCAGCGCCATCGCCAGCCTCAACTATGCGCTCTACCCTTCGACGTCCCTGAGCGTTCTGCATGTTGGCGACGTCGTGCGGGTGGCGGCGGTCGGTGCCTGGTTGCTGGGTGGGCTGATGGAAATCAGATCCCACTGGGACGCTCAGGCGGCCCTGGCCCGGGCTGACGAGCGCCGGTCGCTCGCCCGTGACCTCCACGACGGGCTGGCTCAAGAGCTGGCCTTCATCGCCAGTCAGAGCGGCTCCAGCCGCACCGGCGCCGACCCGGCCTGGCGGGCCGAGATCGCCGCCGCGGCCCGGCGGGCCCTCGTCGAATCGCGCCGGGTCGTGTCCACCCTGGCGGCCGCCCCGACCGACGAGGCGGTCGCCGACATCGCCCAGAGTGCGGCCGCGGTTGCGCTGCAGGCCGGAGTCGGCTTGCGTTTCGACGTGGAGCAGGGTCGTAGCCTGAGTCCGTCCGAGCGTGATGCCCTCGTCCAGATCGTCCGCGAGGCGGTAGGAAACGCGGCCCGCCACGGCGTCGCCACGGGGATCCACGTCGAATTGGCTGCGGGCCGAGTGGTGCGGGTCACCGATGATGGAGTGGGGTTTGATCCGGCAGGTGCGCCTGCGCCGGGCCATTTCGGACTCCTCAGCATGCGGGAACGAGCCGAGGCGATTGGGGCCCGGCTCGACGTTCGCTCTGGGCCCGGTCAAGGCACGGTGGTGGAAGTGTCGTGGCTGTAAGAGGCCCGGCGCGAGGGCCCTCAGTCGTCATCGCGGACGATCACCGACCGACCCGGGCCATGGTCCGTTCCGCCCTGGAGGAGGGGGGCTTCGAAGTGAGCGCGGAAGCGCCCGATGCGCCGAGTGCCGTGGCAGCCGTACGTTCGAACCGTCCGCAGGTGGCGCTCATTGACGTCCGCATGCCCGGAGGTGGTATCGAGGCGGCCGCGGCCATCTCGCAGGTGGCGTCCTCGACTGCAGTGGTGATGCTGACGGTGTCTGACGACGACGACGACCTCTTCGCGGCGCTGCGGGCTGGCGCGGTTGGCTACCTGCTCAAGAGCATCGACGCCGCCGCCCTGGCCCAGACACTCCTCCGGGTGTTGGCCGGTGAAGCGGCCATACCGGGCCCGCTGGCCCGGCGGCTGGTGACGGAGTTCTCCCGGCGCGACCGCAGACGGGTGCTCGGCAACAAGGGTGCTCGACTGACGAATCGCGAGTGGGAGGTGCTCGAGATGTTGGCGGACGGCCTCACCACTGCGGATATCGCAGCTCGACTGTATGTCGCCAAGGTGACCGTACGGACCCACGTGGCAGCCATTGTCCGCAAGCTGCACGTGGCCGATCGCCACGCCGCGGCACGTCTCGTTCGGTTTCCTGGCGACTTTGTCGCCGATGTTCAAGGTGGTCCGCCTGTTGACCGGCCGGGTGTGGCGGCGGAGGTTATGGCTGCCGATCTGGTCTCGCCAGCCGATCACGATAGAGATATCTAAGGTCGACGCTTTTGCTCTGTGGCCGGGACCCGCCCGGTCGCCCCGGTGGGGGTCGGGGCCCGGGACAGTAGCCCGGTCGGACCGAGGTCCGTTGGAGTCCGGCCCGCCGGGTCGACCGGGTCGACTTCGGCCCGGGTTGGCGCTCGGGCTCAGAGGACGGCGATCAGCCCGTCGATGAGCAGATACCCGCCGATGGCGAAGAACACGACCGCGACGGTTTCCCTTTGGTGAAGCTCGATCCAGCCTTCGGCGCTACGTACCGCCCGACCGGTGGCTTCAGGCCAGAAGGCATACGCCAGCAAGGGGATCTCCACCGTGAGGAGCACGATGGCGATCACGATCAGCAGCTGGATCGCCGGCGCCCAACCGGAGTCGGAGGTGGCGATCTGTTGCACGGCGCCCACGTAGGTGGCAGAGGGGGAGTAGAGGATGGTCCCGGTGAGAAACACGCTGAGCGGGTGGGCCTGGCGGAGCCGGCGCTGCCAGGACGGCTCCTTCTTGTCGGTCTGCGGGGCGGCCGGGTCGTGCTGCCGGCCCCGGGATGGGGGGCGGCGGGCGACGACGTACCCGACGATCAGCATGGCGATCCCCAGGCCTATCTTCAGGCTGCCCCGGGCATTCGTGGCGGTACCCCCGGACAGTCCGGCGCCGTGCAGCAGGGTGATCACCAGGATCCCGACGACGAACAGGCTCACCGCCGCACCCGCGAGGAACCACAGGCCCAAGCGCAGGGCCCGCTCGGTAGCCAGCAGCACCCCGACCGCGATCAGGCCTACGGGGTAGAACGCCGCGATGCCGGCGAGAATCAGCGTCTGGGATTGCACTGACCTCCTTCGTTTTCTGCTGGGTGCGATCCGCGCTTCGGGCCCGGTTGGCTCGATGAACGGACGTCAACCGGGCCAGCTTCGCCAACCCTGCCCGCCGCGCCAACCCTGCCCGCCGCGCCAACCGTGGCGCACACGACCAGGTTGTGTTGCTCGTGCCGTCGTCGCTGCTATCCATTGACCATCAGGACGGATCCCCTGCGGGGCCCTGTGGGCCCTGTGGGCCCTGTGCGCCGGAGGAGCCGGCTAGACCCGTGGGGTGCAGGCGTCGCTCGAGCCATTCGTTCATGGCCCGGCGCGCTCTTTTGGCGACCGGCGCCCCTGTCATCATGTTGTCGAATCCGTGTGGGGCGCCGGCGTACACATGGAGTTCGGTTGGCACCCCGGCCTGATTGAGTCGCACCGCGTAGTCGACGTCCTCGTCGTGGAAACCGTCGATGGTGCCCACCAAGACGTATCCGGGCGGGAGGCCGCGGAGGTCACTGGCCCGGCTGGCGGCCGCGTACGGCGGAATGTCGTCAGAACCGTAGAGCGGGCCGAGATAGGCGCGCCACCCAAACTCGTTGGCGGCGGGATTCCAGATCGGTGCCGCCATACGACTGGACGGGGTTCGCTGGCGGTCGTCGATCATTGGATAGATGAGCAGCTGGAACGCGACAGCGAACTCGCCTCGGTCACGGGCGAGCAGGGCCAGCCCGGCGGCCAGCCCACCGCCCGCGCTGGCGCCCATGATGCCGACGCGGGCCGGGTCCACGCCGAGTTCGTCGGCATGCTCGTATACCCAGGCCAGCCCGGCATAGCAGTCCTCGAGCGGCCCAGGAAAGGGGGTCTCCGGAGCCAGGCGGTACTCGACTGATACCCCGACGCAGTGGTGGCGCGGACACCACGAGTCGAAGCGAGCGTCGTCGCCAGTGGCGGACCCCATCACGTACCCGCCACCGTGGATGGAGTACACGCACGGCAGGGTCCCACCGACACCCCTGGGCCGGTGGACCCGTACCACGACCGCCGGCGAGCCTTCCGGGCCGGGGACGGCGTGCTCCACTCGCTCCACTTCGTTGGAGAGTGGTCCGGGCGCGACGAGCGGCTGAGAGCGGAGGGCGCCTAGCGTCTCCGGTGAGACACGGAAGTCCTTGAACTCGGCCAACAACGGACGAATATCGGGATCAATCAGAGCATCTACGTCCATGGCGGCATGGTAGCCACGGCCATAAGGTCACGGGACTGACCCGAGTGGATCGGTACTCAGGCGCCAGTTCGTCCGATTGGGGTGATGCCTCGCCCCCCGCTCCGGGCGAGTATCTCGCGACCATCTAACGGAAGGTCACCTGGCGTGACCCGACCCGAAAGGATCAGCCATGTCGTACACCCCTGTGCCGGATACCCCGCTCGCCGACTCGCTGGTGGCGATGACCGCCGCATCCCTCGAACGATGTGATCTCTCCGACCGGGAGATCATGCTGGTCCGCATCGCGGCACTGGCCGCGGTTGGAGCGCCGTCGGTCTCCTACACGCTCAACGCCGGCGCCGCGGTGGAGAGCGGCCTGACGTTGGAGGATGCCCAGGGCGTGCTGATCGCGGCCGCGCCCGTGATCGGATCGGCCCGGGCGGTCGCGGCCGCCGCGGCCATCACCGAGGGCCTTGGTCTGGCCCTG
Organism: uncultured Acidimicrobiaceae bacterium; assembly: GCA_963769725.1. GTDB lineage: Bacteria > Actinomycetota > Acidimicrobiia > Acidimicrobiales > Palsa-688 > PALSA-693. The sequence continues at coordinate 319,193 of CAVYMU010000001.1, forward strand.
GCGTTACTGGAGGCCGCGGTGGAGGACGCCGAAGACTGATCGCGCCAAGCGCATAGAACTCGCTCGAGGCGACGAAGGCAAACCAAGATCGTCCCACCCGAGCCATCAGGTGGGACCGCCAGCGCGCTCTCCAGAGCTATCACAGGTGAGCCGGCCGCCGTGGACTCGACCCGTGGCTGCTACCCGGCGTGGGCCGGCCAGCCCTACCGCGCCGGGGCGGCCGTGCTCATGTGGCGCACGGCATCGGACAGGTCGGTCGCGGCCGGCCCGTCCAGCACGGCGAATGCCCGTTCCATCAACTGGTCCGTGTGGGCGTCTACCGACGCCATCGCGGTCCGATCGTCGGCCGTGAGCAGCGGTGCGTCCTCCTCGGCGTAACCGAAGGCGGTGAAGTCGTCCGGCCGGCGGAAGTAGTGAGCCGCTCGCGGGCTCACCCCTGCGGCCACCACGGCGAGCAGATGAATGCTGCCGCGCAGCTCGCGCAGCACCGTTACGAGTTGCATGGCCCGGGCCGGCATGTCGTCCGGGAGAGGCTCCGAAGACAGGCCCGCGAACAAGGTCAGGCCGGCCGGGTCGATCTTCGCCACCACCGTCTCGGCCGCGGCGCAGAAGCCCTCCAGCCCCGGCACCGCAGTGAAATACTGGCGGCCGAAGTCCTGGCTGGCGCTTACATACGCCCGGCCCACTTCGCGGGGAGTGCCATTGGCCCGGTCCCGGGCCGAGTCCCAGAACTTGGCGGCCAGGTTGGCTTCGAAATACCCGAATGCGCTCTGTACGACGCGGGCGTCGACGTCACCGAGGACCCCGCCCCGGCCGAGGAAGTAGAAGCGAAAGCCGTCGAGCCCCAGCTCCTTGCCGCGCGCCAAGGTCTCGGGGCTGAAATAGAAGGCGGCACCGAGTGTTGCGATCCTCGGGCAGGCGTCCGCGACCAGCTCCTCTGGTGTCATGAAGTCCTCCGGTTGAGCCGCGTCATGGGCGGAGCGTAGCCGAGCCTCTCGACTCGCGGCCTCGGCTTACGCCGGTTCCAGCCACTTGGACGTCATGGCAATCACTTTCTCACCGTTCAGGTCGGCGATCTTGCGCTCGATCAGGCGCACAGTAAAACGCGAGGTCTGATAGCGAAGCGAGGGATTCGGATCGTCCGCGACGCCGAGTATCACTTCGGCAACCTCTTCGGGTGGCTGTCCACTCGAGACCCCCGGGTCGACCACCTCGTGATAGCGAGCTTTCAGACGGGTAATCTGCTGATCGGAAGAGTCGATGCGCTCGGAGGAACTGTGGAACGGGGTGGCCACCGGTCCGGGCTCCACGATGGACACGTGGACGCCGAGGGCGGCGGCGACGGGGCGCAGTGATTCGTACAGACCCTCCATGGCGTGCTTCGAAGCGCAGTAGGCGTCATTGAACGGCTGACCGATGGCGCCGGCGACACTGGACACGGCGATGATGTGGCCGCGTCCCGCGGCTCGCATCAAAGGAAGCGCGGCCTTCGTCGTACGGGCCACGCCCAGATAGTTCACGTCGAGCGATCGCTGCAGGTCGTCGATGGACAGCTCCTCGAGGGTGGCGGACGTGCCGAGACCGGCGCTGTTGACGAGCACGTCGACCCGCCCGTGTTCATCCAGTACCCGGGCAAACGCTTGGCTCACGGATGCGTCCGAGGTCACGTCGAGTGGTACCACTTCCACCGAGACCCCGGCTTCGGCCGCAGCCGTCTCCAAGGGGGCGGCCCGGACAGGGTCGCGCATGGTGGCGATGACCGTGTCGCCGGCGCCGGCGAAGGCGATCGATGTGGCCAGACCGATACCGCTCGAGCTTCCGGTGATGACGACGACTCGATCCATGTGCGCTCCGTTCCGTTACCGGGCGTGCGCCGGCTTTGGGGCGGGATCCTATCGATCCCGGCGTCGACACCGCCGCGGCTGTTCGGCCGGCCCCCAGGAGGTTCGGCGTCGACACCGCCGCGGCTGTTCGGCCGGCCCCCCCGAAGTTCGGTTCCGCGGCCCCGGAGGGCCGCCTCCGCCGTTGGGATCCGGTTGGCCTGATTGAATAGACGGGCGCCGACCGGATCGTCGACGCCGGCGGGCAGCTCGAACGACGGGGCGCCGCCGAACGAGGGAGGTCAGCGATGACGCGGTACGACGAACGGCCCTGGTTGGCCCGCTACCGCCCGGGCACGCCGGCGGATATCGAGATCGAGTACTCATCCGCCCTCGCCATGTGGAAAGCCGCAGTTGGTCGCTCGCCCGGCGCCACGTTTCTCCGCTACTTCGACGCCAGCTTCACGGTGGGCGAGGCGGACGAGATCAGCGATGCGGTGGCGGCCGGCCTTATCGATGCGGGCTTCGCTCCTGGCGAACGTCTCGCCGTCTACTTGCAGAACGTGCCCGCCTTTGCCTTTTGCCTGCTGGCCGTATGGAAAGCAGGCGGCATTCTGGTGCCGGTCAACCCCATGAACAAAGAGTGGGAACTGAAGACCCTGCTCGACGATTCTGGGGCCACGGCTCTTGTCTGCCACCCCGGCCTGTACGAGACCGTGGCGTCGAGGGTCATCCCTGCCACCGAAGTCACCACCGTCGTCGTGGCGTCCGAGCTCGACTATCAGAGCCGCGATGACGGACGGGTTTTTGCCGGAGTGACCCGTTCGGTGCCGAACGGAACGCTGGGCTGGGCGGATCTCGTCGACCGCGGTCGAGGGCGTCGGCTCGCCGACCCGAACCTTGGTCCTGACGATGTGGCCTTCCTGACCTACACCTCGGGCACGACCGGCCCGCCCAAGGGCGCCATGGCCACACACTCGAACGTGGTCTTCAACGCCCAAAGTTACCGGGACTGGGTCGGGCTCGGACCGGATGACGTGGTGCTGGGTGTCGCTCCCCTGTTTCACATCACTGGGTTGATCGCCCACCTGGCCGTCGCCATGCTGCTGCCGGCGACCCTCGTTCTCGCCTATCGCTTCGCGCCCGAGATGATTCTCGACACGATTCGAGATACCCAGCCCACCTTTACCGTCGGGTCCATCACGGTGTTCATCTCTTTGCTCAACACGCCCGGCGTCCGCGCCGTGGACCTGAGGTCGCTGTCCAAGATCTATTCAGGTGGGGCGCCCATTGCACCAAGCACGGTCGAGGAATTCGAGTCCAGGCTCGGTCAGTACATCCACAACATCTACGGGCTCACCGAGACGACCTCACCTTCGCACGGCGTCCCTTTTGGTGTCCGGGCCCCGGTCGACCCGATGTCGGGCGCCCTCTCGGTAGGCGTGCCGATCTTCAACACGGTCGGGCGCGTCGTCGGCGAGGACGGTGCGGACCTCCCCGTGGGCGAGGTCGGGGAAATCCTGACGGCGGGGCCGCAGGTGGTGGCCGGGTACTGGCGGAAACCGGACGAGACCGAGAAGGCGCTCGCCGGAGGTTGGCTCCGGACGGGTGACGTCGGGTTCATGGACGCAGACGGCTGGTTCTATCTGGTGGACAGGAAAAAGGACCAAATCAACGTCTCCGGCTACAAGGTCTGGCCCCGGGAAGTCGAGGATGTCCTCTACCAGCATCCGGCCGTACGAGAGGCGGCCGCGGTTGGCGTGCCCGACCCGTATAGGGGAGAGACCGTCAAGGCCGTGGTCAGTTTGCGGCCCGGCACGCAGGTGGCCCCGGCCGAGCTCATGGCCTTCTGCCAGGAGCGGCTGGCCGCCTACAAGTATCCGCGTCAGGTAGAGATCAGGGCCGAACTGCCGAAGACGGCGACGGGCAAGATCCTGCGCAGGGAGTTGCGCTGATAGAGACGGACAAGGAGTGAACAGCTACGGTCAGGTGGGTGGAGATCTCCTGTGCGTTTGCTCCCTCGGCGGCTACACCGGATCACGTCGCCCGGGCCGAACGCCTGGGCTACCACCGGGCTTGGTGCTACGACTCTCCGGCCCTGTATGCGGACGTGTGGATGACGCTGGCCCTGTCGGCCCGAGCCACCTCTCGGATCGGGCTGGGACCGGCCGTCCTGGTCCCATCGCTGCGCCACCCGATGGTCAACGCCGCCGCTATCGCCTCCCTGTGCGGGCTGGCCCCGGGCCGGGTCGCAGTGGCGGTCGGCGCCGGCTTCACCGGCCGCTTCACTCTGGGCCAGCGAGCCATGCGATGGAGCGAGGTCGCGGAGTACGTGGCGGTCCTTCGCGCCCTGCTCCGCGGCGATGAGGCCTCCTGGGAGGGCTCGATCATCAAGATGATCCACCCGGACGGGTTCGCCCCGGCCCGGCCGATCGACGAGGTGCCGATCCTCATCGGGGCAGACGGGCCCAAGGGTCACGCCGTCGCCCGGCAGTTCGGCGACGGGATCGTCGCGGCCGCGGTCCCGCCTGGGCGGGAGGTCGACCTACCGGACTGGCGGGCTCTCCTGGTGTTCGGGACCGTACTCGGCGACGACGAGAACCTGACCGACGGTCGGGTCATCGATGCGGCCGGCCACGGGCTGGCGGTTGGCTTCCACGCCCTGTATGAGCGAGGTGGTGCTGCTGTGGTGGATCAGGTGCCCGGCGGGAGAACGTGGCGCCACGCCGTCGAGGAAGTGCCAGAGACGAGCCGTCATCTGGCCATCCACGAGGACCATTTGGTGGCGGTCACCGAGAGGGACCGACCGGCGGTTCTCGAAGCGGCGAGCCGCCTTCCCGCCCGGACCTTCACGGGAACGGCGGCCGATCTGCGGGCCCGGGTCAGCCGGCTCGGCGCCGACGGCGTGACCGAAATCATCTATCAACCGGCGGGCCCGGACATCGCCGAAGAGCTCGAGCGCTTTGTCACCGCTGTCGGCTGACTTGCTGGACCGTTCACGGCTGTGTTGAAGCGTGGCACCGTCCAGAAAGGAAAAGAGCCGCCCCCGCTCGCGCTCCGGCCGCACCGTTCGGTCCCGCTCGTAGCGCCGCTCCTGCCTGTCCCGCTGGTAGCGCCGCTCCTGCCTGTCCCGCTGGTAGCGCCGCTCCTGCCTGTCCCGCCCGGCGAGCGGCTACGCCACCGGCAGCCGGACTTCCTCCCCGCGGGCCTTCATCTGGGCGGCGTCCTCGGCAAGAATGGCGCCCGAGCTGACCAAGTTGTCCACGGCCTGGCGCCAGCGGTCCAGAAAGGCGGCTCGGGTCGGATAGAGGTCCCGGATCACGTCGTCAGCGAAGAAACGAGAAGCGCCGAACAGCGGGGCCCGACCGGTTCCAAACGACAGGCCCCGATGCTCGGCTGTCGGCGCCTCGAGTTCCGGTAGGCGGATCCCGCCTCGGGCATTCCCCAACTCGTCCCGCTCGATTGCTGCAGGCCGGCCCGGGGTCATCTGGATACGGGGCTGGGCCGGCGCCGGGCTGCCGTCCGCAACCCACCGATGGGTGTGCCGAATGGCCGCCTCGTAGACCGGGGCGATGCTGAGGGTGTTGGCCGTCCACTCCTTTCCCCGCTCGGCATCACCGCGGTTGCGGGTGGGGGCGTGCGGGGCGCCGGCAATCTCCCAGACCCGGATGGCGCCAGTGTCCGTCGTGCCGACTGCCTCCACGCCGAGTGCCTCGAATTCACTGTTGACCACCAGCACGGGCACGTCGATGTCGGCGCGAATCGTGGTCCAAACGCCGCCAAAGCTGACGGCTCCGTCCCCGAGGCCCGGTGCTCGCCCCTCCCAGAGCGACAGGACGTACCCATCCAGCACCGCGGCTCGGGGGTGTACGGCATTGATATAGGCGACCAGACGCATGGCCGACTGCGAACCGCCGGTGGCCAGCACCCGGTGCACGTCCAGACCGCCCATCGGATCCACGGGCGAACTCCGGTTCGGTCCGACAGCCCGAGCCGCCTGGGCGAAGATGTCGAACGAGCCCGGGTCGCCGGGATGACGCAGATCGCCGTAGCGGCGGGGGTCGTGGTCGACCAACGGCAACGATTGGGCGGCGGGGCTGCCACGGTTGGTGATGCCCATCGGCAAGCCGTACAGGCCGACCTCCTGGGCGCTCACGCCCACCCAGGCGTAACCGCGATAGACCTCGCCTTGCCGTGGCGCGAGGGACTCCACGCCGGCCGAGACGTTCTGCCAGTTGAGGAGGACCGTGCCGTTGAAGCGGACCGGGTCTTGCGGCCGGATCACGAGGATGCGGGTCCGGTACCCGGCTTCACCGATCACCGTCGGTTGCCACAAGCCGTCCGCACTCAGCGTGGTGCCCGACTCGGGCCCGTAGGCGAACGCGGTGCCCTCCAGCTGGTACTCCTCGACTACGTACCCCGCCGCGGCGGCCGCCTGGCCTGGGTCCCCCCACGGGGGGCGCGATCCTTGGGTCGGTCCCAGCACTTCCGCCCAGCCGACCTCTGAAGTGCTCACGACGACCGTTCATGGTAGCGTCCCGGCTCCGGATCTTCAGCCGGCGGTCGGGCGCCGAAAGCCGTCTGGCCCCTCACTAGAGTCTCGCGATGCGCTTCAGTGTGTGGCCGACCACCCGCCAGCCGTGGCCTGATTTTTTGGATCTCAGCACCCACGTCGAAGCGACGGGATGGGACGGCATCTGGGCGGCCGACCACTTCATGCCGGCCGGGCCTCCGCTCGACACCCCGACCCTGGAGTGTTGGACGGTCCTGGCTGCCCTGGCGACGCTCGTTCCCCGCGTCCGGCTGGGATCACTGGTGGTCGGCAACACCTACCGCCATCCGGCCGTGCTCGCCAACATCGCCGCCACCCTGGATCAGGTGTGCGGAGGCCGGCTGGTGCTCGGACTCGGCGCCGGCTGGCAAGTCAACGAGCACGAGGCCTATGGCCTCAACCTCCCTTCCGCGCCAGAGCGCCTGGCCCGTCTGGAGGAGGCCTGCGCCATTATCAAAGGCCTGCTGAGCCAGCGTCGCACCACGTTCGAAGGGAGGTTCTACCGGGTCGTGGACGCCCCGCTCGAACCGAAGCCGGTTCAGGCGACCCTGCCTCTGCTCGTCGGCGGCGGCGGCGAGCGAGTTACCCTGCGCATCGCCGCTCGCTTCGCGGACGAGTGGAACACCTGGGGCACTCCCAAAGTGCTCCGCCAGAAGGCGAGCGTCCTGGACCGGCACTGCGAAGCACTCGGGCGGGACCCGACGACGATCACTCGCTCGGCCCAGGCCATCGTCGAGCCCCAGGCTCCCGGGATGGGCACCGAGCCGTTCCCGGCCGCGCTGGCGCGCATCGGCGGCACCACCGAGGAGCTGCGCGACCACGTCGGTCGCTACCGCGAGGCGGGTGTCGACGAGCTGATCATCCCCGATTGGAACACGGGCCGGGGGCAGGCCAGACACGACTTCTTCGATTGGTTTGCGACCGAGGTGGCGGCGCCCTACCGGTAAGGCATTCAGGCGTTGGTTCCCGGCGCCGGCTCATGGCGAACACAACACTTCGGTCACGGCGTCGTCGATTCCGACCTCGGTGCGCCGATCGGTTTTCCGGTCGCGGACCTCCACCCTCCCGGAGGCGAGGGCGCGTCCGACGGTGACGATCATGGGGACGCCGATGAGTTCGGCGTCGCGGAATTTAACCCCCGGTGACACGCCTCGCCGGTCGTCGTAAAGCACGCTCAGACCCCGGGCGACGAAGTCGGCGGCGAGCGCCTCGGCGGCCGCGAACGGCTGGTCGTCTTTTCCGGTGGCGATGAGGTGCACCTGGGCGGGCGCGACCGGCTTCGGCCAGCACAAGCCCTGGCCGTCGAGGGTCTGCTCGGCGACGGCGGCAACGGCACGCGACACCCCGATGCCGTAGGAACCCATGGTGATCCGGATCGGCTTCCCGTCTGGACCCGCGACGTCCAACCCGAAGACGCCCGAGTACTTCCGGCCCAGCTGGAACACGTGGCCCAACTCGATGCCGCGGGCGATGTGCACCGCCGAGCCGCAGCGCGGGCAGCAGTCCCCCGCTCGGACCTCAACGGCGCCGACCTCGCCGTCGGGCACGAAATCCCGACCTCGGACCACGTCGACGGCGTGTCGCCCGGGCTGGTTGGCTCCCGTCACCCACGCCGACCCCTCGGTTACCAAGGGATCGACGAGGTAGCGGACCCCGAGCGGGCCCAGCACCTGCGGACCTATGTAACCCGCGACGAGGCCGGGCTGGGCGGCCAGGTCGTCAGGCCCGGCGGGCTCGATCTGCGAGGGCTCGAGCTGGGCGGCGACCCGCGCCAGGTCCACGTCACGGTCGCCCGGAACCCCAATGACGAGCAGGCCCCAGCCGTCCTGTCCAGGCCTGCGCTCTCTGACGACCAGATTCTTGAGCGTGTCGGCGGCGGTGTAAGCGCGGCCCAACCCGAGCCCATTCAGCCGTTCCACCAGACTGGCGATCGTCGGGGTGTCGGGGGTGTCGAGAACGCGGCTGGCGGGGTGAATGGAGCCGGCCGTCGTCGTGGCGGCGATCTCGACCGCTTCGGTGTTGGCCGCATAGTCGCAGCCCGTGCATTGCACGAACGTGTCTTCGCCGGCGGGCGTGGGAGCAAGGAACTCTTCCGATGCCGACCCGCCCATGGCGCCCGAGAGTGCGGTCACAATCCGGTAGTCAAGACCGAGGCGGGCAAAGATGCGCTCGTACGCATCCCGGTGGGCGAGATACGAGCGGGCCAGACCGGCGGCGTCGATGTCGAAGGAGTAGGAGTCCTTCATCACGAACTCCCTGCCCCTGAGCACCCCGGCCCGGGGGCGGGCTTCGTCCCGATACTTGGTTTGGATCTGGAACAACGAAAGCGGAAAGTCCTTGTAGGAGGTGTACTCGCCTTTGACCAGGAGGGTAAACAGCTCCTCATGAGTGGGGCCGAGGAGATAGTCGGCGCCCCGGCGATCCTTCAATCGGAACAGGGCGTCGCCATAATCAGCCCACCTGCCGCTGCCATCGAAGGCCTCGCGAGGAATCAGGGCCGGGAGCTGCACCTCCTGAGCCCCGATAGCGATCATCTCCTCCCGGACGATCCGCTCCACGTTGCGCAGTACCGCCAACCCGAGCGGCAGCCACGAGTAGATGCCGGGCGCCACCCGGCGCACGTAACCGGCCCGCACCAGCAGCTTGTGGCTGGGAACCTCCGCCTCGGCGGGATCGTCTCTCAGCGTCCGCAGGAAGAGCTGGGACAGGCGCCACAACATCGGGAGCACGCTACCGGGTCGGCCGGCGTGTTCTGGTCCCGATACGACCGGGCGCGGCCTCGCGATCGTGGGTGGCCCGGGGTGGAATCGGGCCGCCCCGTTTTACGGTCGCCCGGGGCCCCGCCCGACCTGGTTGAAGGGGATGTCGCGATCGGGGGCATGCTCACGGGGCATCCCGAGGAGCCGCTCGCTGACAATGTTGCGCTGCATCTCGTTGGTGCCCCCCACGATGGAGATGTTCCGAGCCCGGAGCCACGCCTGCGCCGCGGCTCGCCCGCCTCTCTCGGTCCCGGTTCGGGCGTCGTCTGTCCAGATCACGCCGTCGGCTCCGGCGACGGTTACGCCGATCTCGCCGCGACGGAGGGTGTTGAGGCCCAGGCCCAGTTTCAACAACGAGCCCCATTCGCCCTTGAAGGCGCCGGTGCGCATCCCGACCGTGACGCGGTCACCGGCGTGCGAGGCCGCCCGCTGGGTGACATACGCCTCGGCGATGAGCTGGCGGGTGGCGGCGTCGTTGATACGGCCGGACAACTCTGCGTAGCGGACCAGGTCTTCCACGCCGTGGCCGCGGTCGCCGACGCTGCCCCGTTCGTGGCCGCCCCCGAGCCCGAGACCGTGGCCCACCCCAGCGGTCGCGTTGCGCTCGTGGAAGAGCAGGCTGTGGGCGACGGACCAGCCGTGGTTTTCCTCGCCGATGAGGTTTTCGAGGGGGAGCACGACGTCGTCGAAGTATTCCTGAAAGAAGTGGGGTGGCCCCCCGTCTATTCCGATGATGGGAGCGATCGTCACTTTTGGGTCCTTCAGTGGCACGGCCAGCATCGACAGACCCTTATGTTTTGGAACTTCCCAGTTGGTCCGGGCCAGGCACATTCCGTAGTCGGCCTCGCCTGCACCCGTACTCCACATTTTCGCTCCGTTGAGCACCCACGTTTCGCCGTCGCGGGCCGCCCGGGTCACGGCACCGGCCATGTCCGAACCGCCGGAGGGCTCGGAGAGCAACTGGATCCACACTTCCTCGCCGCGCAGGATGCGCGGAAGGTGCCGCCGTTTGAGGACCTCCGACCCATGATCGAGCAGGGTGATGCCCAGCATGCCGATCGACACAAACAACGGGGTCGGGACGACGTAGCCCTCGACTTCCTCGGCCCAGACCTTCTGGTACGCCAACGAAAGACCGTTGCCGCCGTACTCGCTCGGCACCGCGATCCCGGCGAAACCGGCGTCGAAGATCACGGCCTGGAGCGCCTTGGCGTCAGCCAGCGACAACGAGCGGGGATGCTCAGGATCGGCCGTCGGGAGGTTGCTCTGGATGAACGCCCGGGCCCGGGCCCGGAACGACTCCAGGCTCTCCGGGCTCTCCGGCTCCTGGGAGGTGGTGATGGTGGTCATGAAACCGCTCCTCAGAATCCGAGCAATGAGCAGATGCGCTCGCGGTGTTGTTCCGGCGTACCGAACACGGCCCGATTGACGGTGGCGCGCCGTAGGTACAGATGGATGTCGTGCTCCCAGGTGACGGAGATGCCGCCGTGGAACTGCATGCACTCCTGCAGGATCTGAAGGGCCTTGTCACCGACGTACGCCTTGGCCACGCTCGCCTCGATCGGGGCGCCGTCAGAGCAGTCGTCGACGGCGCGGACCGCGGCGTCGACGCAACCTTTGGCGGTTTCGAGCTGCAACAGCACGTCAGCGACGCGGTGCTTGAGCGCCTGGTAGGAAGAGATCTGGCGGCCGAAGGCATGACGGTCACCCATGTACTCAAGGGTGAACTCGAAGACCCGATCCAGGGCGCCGACCGTTTCGGCGCACTGCAGGGCCAGGGCAATTTCCAGCTGGCGCTCGATGTCGTCAGCGGCCCGGCCAATAGATCCGACCGCCGCCGAGTGTGGCACGCGCACGGCGTCGAGGCGGACCTCCCCGAACCGCCGCACCAGGTCGAGGCTGTGGGCCGGGACGACCGTCACTCCGGCCGCCCCCGCTGGCACCAGCACCTGGGCCAAGCCGGCGTCTGTCCGGGCTACGACGAGCAGATAGTCGGCTGCGGCGGCCGCCTCCACGTAGCTCTTGATGCCCGAAACCACCAGATCCCCGCCCCGGATCTCGACCCTGGCCGAGCAGAGCGTGGGATCCCACTGGCTGCCGGGTTCGCCGAGAGCCCAGGCGGCCACCGTCCGGCCCGCGACGATCGATGCCAGGATCTCGGCGTGGTCGCCATCCACCGCCTGACCCAGGGCGGCGGCGACCACGTTGCACGGGAGGAACGGGCCCGGGCTGGTCAGGTGTCCCATCTCCTCGGCGACGATGGCGGCGTCGGAGAGCGGACGGCCGGACAGCGACCCCCCACCGGCCGCCTCGGGGACGAGCATCGCCGTCCAGCCCAGCTCCGCCGCTTGCCGCCACCAGTCGCGGTCGAACCCGTGCGGGCTTTGTTCGAGGCCGCGAACGGTGCTGATCGGAGCCTCGCTCTCGATGAACCGTCTCGTGGTGTCGCGGAAGAACTCCTGGTCCTCCGTTAGCTCCAGGTTCACGGCGGCTAGCCTCCCACGCGCATGCAAGTGGGGTCCAGACGGCGGCGCCATCCTCTGGCTCGGGCCGGGGACGACGTGACTCCGGCGGGATCACAACCGTTCGCGGGATTTCTGGCGCCCTGGTCGCCAGCGGGCCGCTCGGCACCCAGTACCTGTGGCCACATGCATGTGACCGAGCACCTAAGAGAGGAGACGACGTGACGTTGGTCGAGGGCGAATATCAGGGCTTCGACGTGAAAGTCGCCGAGCCGGGCGTCGCAGTGGTGACGCTCAACCGACCGGAGCGCCTTAACGCCATGGGCGCGGGGACGCGGCGGGACCTGGTCGAGCTGCTGCGGATCGCCCAGCTCGACGACGATGTCCGGGTCGTGGTGTTGACGGCAACCGGGCGGGGCTTTGTCGCCGGGGTCAACAACCGGGCCGCCGGACCGGAGGATCCGACCCTGGTGCCGCCGATTCCCACCACCCGCCACGTCCCGGTGGACCTCTACGCCCGGCTGCGGCTGCACGCCCAGGACCTGCCCCGCACCATACGTTCCCTCGACAAGATCACCATCGCCGCGGTCAACGGATACGCCATCCAACTCGGTCTTTCGATCGTGCTGGCGTGCGATTTCGCGGTGGCGGCCCGATCGGCCCAGCTCGGTAGCGCCACCCTGCGGATGGGGTGGCAGCCCGACGAGGGGGGCCACTGGCTGCTCGTGGAGCATCTGGGTGTGAAGCGGGCCCTCGAGTTCCTCATCCGGAAGGAGATTGTGAGCGCCGATGAGGCGGCCGGGCTGGGGTTGGTCAATGAGGTGGTCGACGACGACCAGCTGATGGCCCGCACCATGGCGCTGGCGACCGAACTGGCCGAGGGGCCGCAAGTCGCCATGCGACTGTTGAAGCGGGCCACCTACAACGCCGCCCAGCTGACCTTTGATCAGGCGGGCGACGACATCGCGTCCAAGACCGCTCTGAGCGACTATCACCTCGACGCCCGCGAGGGCGCCCCCGCCTTTTTCGAGCGGCGGCCGGCGGTGTTCAACAAGTGGCTTTCGGGGGAGGAGGAGACAGAGGAGCTCTGACCGGTTGGCCGGCCGGCCCGGCCTCTACGCTCCCGGCGCTTTCTGGACGGGACGGCGCGCCGTTGAAGGGCGGCACCGTCCAGAAAGCGAGTCAGGTGGTCGTCGATGGGAGGCCAATGACCGGGAGTAGCCGGCCCGATGGGTCCCACCCGATCAGCCCGGCGACCGTCACGGAGGCGGCGTGGCCGCCGGGTTGTCCCGACCCGATGGCGTTTCGAAGGCTGCCAGGTGCTGCAGGACCTCGTCCTCGGACACGCTGCCTGGAGGTTGCCGGCCCGCGGCCATCTCCCTCGAGAGCCGCTGGAGCAACTGGTTCGCCGGAGTGGGCACGCCGTGCAAGCGACCGAGCAGCACGATCTCCCCCGTGAGATAGTCGGTTTCGATGTTGCCAACGCCCCGCTCCAGGCTCTGCCACGAGGACCCGCCTCCTCGCTGCCGATCCTGGATCGGCCCGAGCCGGAGCAGGTCGCCCCGTCGGGCCCGATCCTCCTCGCTCGACGCCACATCCAGCCCGGCCGCGGCCATGACCGCGTCCCCTTCCTGGTCGATCAGTTGCGCCAGGCGACCGCCTCGCCTGGAGAGGCCGCACACGGCGTCGATGGCGTTGCCGAGATTCGAGAGGAGCTTGCGACGCTTCCACCGCTCGATCCCGGCGACGGCCAGTGAGCTAAACGTCGCCGACCGGAACCCGTCGCAGACCTCCTCAGTGATGTCGTCGACACCACTCGGATAACGCCCGACGTCCAGCAGTCCGGTGGTCGGGCTCGACCAGGCTTGCACGACACCCGGTTCGAGGTGACTCGTTGGGCATGCCACCCAAACGGCCTGGACGTTGGAGAAGATTCGCAACACGGCTGGCTCGTTGCTGATGCCGTTTTGCACGCAGACCACGGGCGTCTCCGGTGGGGCGGCGCGGGCCAGGGCGCCCAGGGCCTGGTCGGTCTGGTGACTCTTCACCGCCAGCAGGACCGCGTCGCCCGCCTGCCATTCGATGTGGGCGGGGGCCCCGACCGTGGGAATCCTGAGCGTGTCGATCCCATCGGGCGATTCCAGCTGGAGCCCGTCGGCCTGCAGCCGGCTGAGGTGGGCGCCCCGGGCGATCAGGGTCACGTTATGACCGGCTTGCCACAGGCGACCCCCACCACACTGCCGATGGCTCCGGCGCCCATCACGACGTAGCGCACCTGGGTAGTCTTCCATGATCTGTGTTTCCGGCGGGTCCCGGGCCCGGTCCCCAGGGCAGGCGGGGCGGGTGTCAAGACCGGGTCGCTCTTTTCCACGACGATGAGCGGTCGCAGCATGCCGCGTCGAACTCGGGCATGCTGGCGCCATGACTGCGCTTGCCACGTACGAGCTCGACGGCCATGTCGCCACCATCACGTACAACCGGCCCGATGTCCTCAACGCCATCAACCGTGAACTCCGGCAGGACCTCAACGGCGCCTTTGCCCGCTTCCGCGACGAGGAGGATGCCTGGGTCGCCATCGTCACTGGCGCCGGCAAAGCATTCTGTGTGGGGGGAGACATCCGCAACGGGGCGGGCGCGGTCGGAGATTTTCAGGGCTCGTACTGGGAGAAGCCGACGGTCAACTCGTTCGAAAGCGGCTGGGAAATCTATAAGCCCGTTATCGCGGCTGTCAACGGATACTGCCTGGGCTACGGACTCACGCTGGTGACCTGGTGCGACTTCGTAATCGCGAGCGATCGCGCCGAGTTCGGCTTTCCGGAAGTGCGCCTCGGTGTTCCGACCATCGTCGGGGCGATCCGGCTCCCGCAACGGATCAACTGGCAGTACGCCATGGAGTTGCTACTTACTGGGGAGCGGATCGGCGCGACACGGGCCCATGAAATCGGCCTCGCCGGTTGGGTGGTCCCCCACGAACGATTGATGGAGGAAGCCCGAGCCCTCGCCGCCCGGTTGGTGGCGGCCGCCCCTCTCGCGGCTCGAGCGATCAAAGAGGTCGCCATTCGATCGAGGCATTTGTCGAGTGTGGACGCCATTCGTTTCGGCGAGACCATGCGCAAGGTGGCCGCGGCGACCGAGGACGCGGCAGAGGGCTTCCGAGCGGCCGCAGAGGGCCGGTCGCCGGACTGGCAGGCCCGCTGAACGGGCGCGCTAGGGCGGCCAATACGAAGCGGTGCTTTGGTAGGCGCGGCGGGCGAAGGTGGTGATGTCGAGCTGACGCAGTTCTTCCGACAGGACCTCAACGCTGACCAGACCGGACCAACCCCGCCCGGTAAGCGTGGTAACGAACCGCTCGAGTTCCAGTTCACCGTCGCCTGGCATGGCCCGCCGGTCCATCGTCTCGTGCATCACGTCATCGGATTCGGGCGCTAGGGCGTCGTCGAACTGAACGTAGCCAAGGGCTTCGAGGGGAAAAGACTCGAGTTCCTCCCAGGTACTCCGGCCCCGTGAGAAATGGAACGTGTCGATTAAGAGGGAGGCTCGCCCGTACCCAACTTCGTCCACGACCGACCCCGCGGCGCTGATGCTGTTCAGCTCTCCAATGGGCGGCATCTCGAGCGCCAGGCGGGTCCCGGCGCGCTGCATCAGGTCCGCGCAACGTCCGAACCGGTCGATCGACTCTTCGTTTACCCGGGTCCAAAACAACGACAGGACATGGTCGGCACCCAACACCGACGCGGCGTCGGCAAGCTCGGCGGCCCGGGCCAGGACCTCGTCGTCATGGCGCGAGAGGGGCAGGGAGATGAGATCGGAGCAGCGCAGGCTATGAGTTGCCAGCAAATGAGCGGCACGGGCCGCCCCACCGACGAGCTGATTGATACCCAGCGACACACAGGGAAATCCGGCCGCGGCGACGGCCCCGAGGTAGGTATCGAGATCCGCTTCGGAGTGGACCTCGAATCCGGCTCCCGGAGCCAGCGACAACTCAGACACGGGGAGAGAGGGTATCGCGGCGCGGCACTGGATGACCCTACCGCGCTGCAGTCGCGATCGCCGCCCGGCCCAAGCCTCAGCCCGGCTGGTAGCATCCGCGTCGTGGACGGGAGCTATGAGCAGCCTTGATCGGGACACGGGCGCGATACGACGCGGTGCGGCGGGCGGCCGGCGTCGGGCGACGGTTGGGTTACGGTCGCCGTGACTGATCGACGGGCGGCTCGGGCCGGCACGGCGGTAGGCGCCCTGTGCACGACGGCCGAGGCCCTGCTCGCCAACACCAGCGAGACGGCGTCGCTGGCGCTCGCCGAGCTGGTGGTACGGAGATACCGCGCTCTGAAGCCTGGGGAACGGTTCCAGTTCCTCACCTTCCTTCTCCATGAACTCGGCGCCTCGAGGGCGGCAGTCGATCTCGCCATTGACGGCTATCGGCTGGACCGGTCCGAGGCCTCGCTCGCCCGGCTGTTCCAGGCCGTCGAGCCTCGACGCCAGGCGTTGGTGCGGGCGATCAACATGGCCGCCGGAGGTACCTGGACCGTTCTGACCATGCGTTCCGACCTGCTGACGTTTCTCGACGAGCATCCCGAGCTGGAACCGGTGGAAGCGGACCTCTTCCACGTGCTGTCTTCCTGGTTCAGTCGAGGCTTCATCGTGCTCGAGAGCATCAACTGGCGGAGCCCCGGCGCCGTTTTGGAACGGCTGATCGAGTACGAGGCGGTGCACGAGATCCGGGGGTGGGATGACCTGCGGCGGCGTTTGGAAGCTGACCGACGGTGTTTTGGTTTCTTCCATCCGGCCATCGCAGATGAACCACTGATCTTTATTGAAGTAGCGCTGACACGAGGCCTGGCATCGAGCATCCAGGAGTTGCTCGATGCTCCGTCGCCAGATGAGGATGAGGCGCCAGCCGATACGGCGACCTTTTATTCAATCACAAACTGTCAGTCGGGCCTGCGCGGCATCCAACTCGGCAACTTCCTGATCAAACAGGTCGTGCATGAATTGGCCGCCGAGTTGCCGCAGTTGTCGCGGTTCGCCACGCTGTCACCTATCCCAGGATTTGCCGGCTGGCTTGATCGGGCCTGCCGTACGGACCTCTTTTCGGAGGAGGACCGAGTTTCCCTCCGGGCGCTCGAGGACCCGTTCTGGTTTGAGAGTCTGGCGAGTGCCCAGGCCCTGAAGCCCGTTCTATTGAGGGCGTGTGCCCACTATCTCGTCAACGTCAAGCGCGGCCAGCAACCCGCCGACTCCGTCGCTCGCTTTCACCTTCGCAACGGTGCTTGCCTGGAGCGGATCAACTGGCTCGGCGATACATCGGTAAATGGAATGCGACAATCCAGGGGTTTGCTCGTCAACTACGATTACGACGCAACTCAAATTGACCGCAACCACGAGGCCTATGTGCACGAGGGAGTTGTCGCTCACAGCGACGGCATCAGCCGTCTCCTTCCTGGTTCATGATCTGACGCCGGCCGCGGCGCCGGCGCTGGCGCCTGCCACCACCGCTTCAGGGAAGAACTCAGTTGTGGCATCGCCGGGCATGACCGATGATCGTCGGGTGCTCACTCGCCGCGCCACCCCGGCCGACGCCGCGGAAGTGGCCCGCTTGGCTGCGCTTATGTACGCCTCGATGGGGCTGGCCACCTCGTCGCAGTGGCTGACCTCTGCGGCCAATGAGTTCGCCCGACGGCTAGGCGACGAGACGGTCGCCTTCGTGGTGGACCGTCCCGATGGTGGGAGTGGCCTGGCCGCCAGCGGTGTCGGACTGATCGCGGTTCGTCTGCCATCGCCGGCCAATCTCCCCGGAAGGGTCGGGTACATCCAGTGGGTGGCCACGGAGACGGCTTGGCGTCATCAGGGGATGGGGCGAGCCGTTCTGGAGGCACTGCTCGACTGGTTCGAGCAGCGGCAGGTCCCCGTCGTGGAACTGCATGCCACTCGCGACGGAGAGCCCTTGTACCGTTCCCTTGGTTTCGGGCAGGAGGGGGGCGTGGCGCTACGGCGGCGCGCCTAGGACGGCCGCTACCGGCCGGCATTTGGCACAGCGCGTGTTCGCGTAGGTACTCGGCGTGGCTTCGGCGGCGTCAGCCATCGGCTCGAATGAGGGGCCTCGCCCGTTGGCCTGGCGCCCAAAGTACGACGTCCGGGAATGGTCGGAAATCTGTTGTTTGCCGGGCCGGCTGCGCGCCGTCCGAAGCCGGACAACCTCGTTGAGTGATTATGGTGCCGGAGCCCGTGAAGCCTGGCTGCGGGTGGGCCGATCCAACCACAAAAACACTGATGGCGCCCCGAAGGGCGCCATCAGCGGAGCGGACCGAGCGGCGGATCTCGGTACCGCTCTCCTGGAGTAGGTGGCGGGTTCCCACTCCAGGTATTTCACCATAATCCGGCGTTCGACCCGTCGTCACGTCGGACCATGATGTTACAGCCCCTAAAGGTCAAGAGTGTAGCGCGTTAGCCCGGGCATTGTAGGCGCGGGAGTGTCGGAATGGTCAGTGTTTCTCCTTTCCACGCCCTACAGTCGGGTCGCCGTGACGGCCTACGTCTCCCGGCGGGGCGCGAAGTTCTCGAAGTAGCGGCTAGGAGTCGGACCGCGCTGTCCCTGATACTTCGATCCGACGCGCGCCGACCCGTACGGGGTGTCCGCCGGCGTGGTCATGCGGAGAAAGCTGATCTGACCGATCTTCATGCCCGGGTACAGCGTGATGGGCAGATTGGCGACGTTCGACAGCTCCAGGGTCAAGTGCCCGTCCCAACCGGCGTCGACGAAGCCGGCCGTGGAATGGATGAGCAAGCCCAGGCGACCCAGGCTGCTCTTGCCCTCCAGCCGGGCGACCAGGTCATCGGGCAGGCTGATCCGTTCAGCGGTAGAGCCCAGCACGAACTCGCCGGGATGCAGGATGAAGCTGTCCTCATCGGTGATCTCGACCAGCTCGGTCAACTCCTCTTGGTGTTCCTTCACGTCGATGACCCGCATGGTGTGGTTGCGGAACACGCGGAAGAATCGATCGAGGCGGAGGTCGACGGAGGAGGGTTGGATGCTGTCCACGTCGAGCGGCTCGATCACAATCCGCCCCTCTGCCAACGCTTCACGGATGCTGCGGTCCGAGAGGATCACGGGACGCACCGTAGCCGAGCCCGCCGGTCCGCTACGCTTCGCGGACTGAACCTCGCGAGCGTAGTTCAGCGGCAGAACATCAGCTTCCCAAGCTGAGAACGCGGGTTCGATTCCCGTCGCTCGCTCTCAACATAACCGCAGGTCAGGGGCCCTTTCGGGGGCTCCTGCTTCGCGTCCGGGGCCGGCCCATCGCGCGTCCATCGCGCGTGCCGGCAACTCTCCGCGCGATGGCGATGACCTCGGCCGGCTTCGCCAGGTCCGACAGGGCCCGGGCGATCGCCTGGTCCCGATCGGCGGTGGCGTGCTGGTAGCGGAGCGCCGCCGCCGAGTTGGCGTGGCCCATCCGGGCCATCAGCTCCTTGGTCGATGCCCCGGTCGCAGCCGCCCAGGTGTTACCGGAATGTCGCAGATCGTGCAGATGCAGACCTTCCAAGCCGGTTAGGAGCTTGGCCTTGTTCCACGCCTTCTGGAGGACGTGCGGCCGGAGTGGGCCACCCTTCTCGCCGGTGAAGACCAGCGCATCGCGGTTGGCGCCGGCGAACAGTTCCAGGTGCGTCTGCAGGTCAGGGACGATATGAGGAGGGATGGCAACCGTGCGACGGCCGGCTTCCGTACTCGGAGGACCGACGACGAGGGTGCGTTGGCCAGCTGCTGCATGGCTCGCTCGACTCTCAAGGTGTTGCGGAGCGGGTCGAAGTCGCTGCGGCGTAGGGCGAACAGCTCACCGCGGCGTAGTCCGCACCAGGCCGAGAGGAGGACCAGGGTCCGGAAGCGAGGTGCGATGGCATCAGCTAACGCGACCACTTCGGCGATGGTCGCAACGGGACGCTCAGGAGAGCGCTCGACTCCGGCCCGTTCAACTTGGCAGGGGTTTCTGAGGACCATCTCGTCGGCGACGGCGGTGCGCATGATGGCTCGCAACAGGCGGTAGGCCTTCGCCGCCGCCGAAGGCCCGGGCCCGTCTTCTCCCTGGAGGCGGGCATACCAGGAGCGAACCTGGGATGGGGAGAGCTTCGCCAACTCGACCTGCCCGAGTTCGGGGAGGATGTGATGATCGAGCAAACCTCGATATAGCTCCCTTGTCCTCATCCGCAGTTCCGGCCGTTGTGCCAGCCAGTGTTCCGACCAATCGTCCAGGGTCATGGTGCCGCGTCGAGGATCAACCCAAGCGCCTCGCGACCGGTCGGCTCTCTCTTGGGCCGTGAAGGTCTCCGCGTCTCTCTTGGTTGTGAAAGTCCGCGTGTAAACGCGTCCGGAGGGGTCCCGGAGCCGCACGTCGTAACGGCGACCTGACTTGGTGTTACGGACGCTGATCATCTGTTTGCCTCCCCGGTGTGGGCGGGCGTCAGCCTAGACAGCGCCACTGACGGGAAAGATCGCCTCCCCGGACCCGAGATCGCCTTCGAGTTGCCGCACTAGTTCCATCACCGCAGCCATCGGTACCCGACGGCATTTTCCGATGCGAACCGAGCGAAGCGCTCCGGTGGCCATGAGCTGGTAGACCTTCGTCCGGCCGACCGAGAGAACCTCGGCGGCGACCTCAGGTGTGAGGAGCAGCTTGTTCATAACGGGTGCCTCTCCGGGCTAATCGGCATCACGCCGCTCCTTCCATTCTTAGGGTCTCACCTCTGATTGCCTGACGGGCCATCCGTCGATTTTCTTTGATGTCATGGGCGATAGTGCGGGCGTAGATCGCCTCGCCGGCCGAGTGGCCCCGACCGATGTACTTCCAGTTGCCGACTATCAGTACGGCGTCCTCATCTTCGTTATCGAGCTGGTCGGATTCACCAATGCCTTCGGCCGTGTAGCGGCGAACCGGGGTGTTCGGCTCGAGGCCGTGGGCCTGGAGGGTATGCGCGGTGCGCCATTGCTGACGCACGCTGCGTAGGCAGCTGAGCGTGACAGAGTAGCGGCGACTCTTCGTCGCGAAATGACCTCGGAATCCGAGCATGTGGCTCCATGGTCGCAGGCGTAGGTGTTCGAGCTCCGGGAGCCCCCCGAGTTTCCAGCAGGTGTTGATCATGGCCGCCGCATGCGGGTTGATGCCCAGCCGGTCAATAGGCATCCGCGCTCCCGTCGCCTTGCAGTTCGCGCAGCGGACGTAGCGGTCGTTGTCGAAGTAGCGTCCGGCGCCTTGGCAGCGACGGCAGGCGATGGGGCGGTCGACGGTGCCGCAGGCCTCGGCGCCTTTGGTGGCGTATTTGGCGATGTATCCAGCGACCTGGCCGTCGCTGAGCGATGGGCCTTCGCCCGGCTGACTGACGATAGGTCGGAGGTCGAGTTGCTCCCCCCACCGGATCGGGTTCAGTCCTGCCAGGGCATCCGACTGGGGTGGGCCGAGATGCGCAACAGCGGCGGCCTGACGGATGGCTTCGGCGAGGAGTTCGACGTTGGCCCCGGCCGGCGGAAGATCGCCGGGATTTGGGCCGTCGAGGCGAAAGATGGCGTGGAAGTGGACCACGCCGCGAGCTTGGTATTCGGCGACCTTGGCCACCGAGACCCGCCCGACCTCGACCCATTTCCGTTGTGGGGCACCAAGCAGTCGGGCGGCGTGACGGTTGACGAGCTGGACGGTGCGGGCCCATAGTTGAGTGGCGAGGGCGTTCCAGATGACCGCGGCGGGATAGTCGTAGGTTTCGGGGTCGAGGGGTTGGCCGAGCAGGGGATCGTCGGGCCTATGGCGTTGCGACAGACGCTCTTTCCGTGTGGGTGGCAGCGTCTGGTCTTGTCGTCGGCGCCGACCAGGTGGTGATGGACGGGGCCGAAGCTGGGGGCGGTGAAGGTGGCGAACACTTTGGGATGTCCGGTGACGGTGTCGGGGACGGTCTTGCCGCCGACGAGTCCGGCTTTGATGATCTGGAAGGTGTCGGCTCGGTAGGTTTCCGCGCAGGACGGGCAGCGGGGTTTGCGCCGGTTGCCGCAGGCCACCAGCAGCCGGCCGGGCTCTCTGCGAGTAAGGAGTTCGCCGGTGCCGGCGTGAATGGTGCGGGATTCGCCCCACAGGTGCACCGGCTCGGCGCAGCCGCCGGTGTTGCGGACCATGGCCTGCCAGTCTCGAAAGCCGGGTTGGGCGGCCACCTGGACCAGATCGCCATACAGGTCAGGGCTGATGGTGGGGGTCATCCTGCTATCTCGCCGGTATCGAGGTCGGCGAAGGCGTGCAACGTGGTCTGTGGCTCCTGCCGCAGATGCGCGGAGTGAGCCACGAGATGGGCGGCGTCGGCTTCGGTGACGTGCGGGGTGCGGACCCGGTGGTAGCCGGGGCGGTCGGGGAGGCGCATGACGGCCACGCCGGTCCATTCCCGACCGATGAGCAGGGTGGGGGCGACGTCGGGGTATTGGCGGATGTCGTCGCCCAGGGCGGCCACGGCGCCGTCCATCGTTCGCACCCCAAAGCTCAGGCCGACTTGGCAGACGTCGCGGATGGCGGTCGGGATGGCGTCGGCGGTTTGTTTCTGGGTGACGAACACGGTGAGGAAGCCGCGGGAGCGGCCCTTCTTTGGCCAGCTTGGTGAGGTACCAGACGTTCGACTCGCACAGCTCTCGGTCCTTGCGGGATGCCCCGGTGACGAAGGTGTGGCTCTCATCGACGACGACCAGCACCAGCGGACAGTCGACGGTGGGTCCGTGCTCCCAGAACTGGGCTGTGCCCCGATTGGCTCGCAGCCAGGCCGACCGGGCGCGCATGACCTGCCACAGCCTTTCGAGGAGCAGGTTGGCGTCGGCCAGGTCGTCGCCGGCAGCGGCGAAACAGCGGGGCAGGAGCAGCCCGTAGTCGCCGTCGGCGGGGTCGGACACTTTGCCGTCCAGCACGGCGATCTGCACGGCCGGATGTGGGGCCAGCTGGCACAGCCACCACCGCTGCAGGCAGGTTTTGCCGGTGCCGGGGACGCCGGCGATGGTGATGCCGGACAGGTTGGCCAGCGGTAGGTGCACTTGGTTGGCTTCGTCGTCGATGCCGACGTGCAGGCGCCAGTCGGCCAGGGGTTGGCCGTTGGGGGTGACCTGCCAGACCTGGGCGAGCGGGTCGCGGACGAAGTCCTCGCAGGAAGAGCAGTGCCGGGGGAGTGCTGCGCGACGTCGACGCGGATGCAGCCCCAGGCGTTGGCCAGATGGCCGGCCATCTTGGTGACCTGGTCTAGGCCGACGCCGGGCAGGGTGCCCATCCAGGCTCGCAGCCCGTTGGGGGCCGGCTCGAAGCGGATGGGCGGTATCCGCACGATGGGCGGCAGGGTTTGGCCGGTCCACCATTCGCGGCGATGGCGGGTGGTGTCATCGACCAGGACCAGGCCCAGGTTGCGGGCGTCCCACATCCATCGGACCGGCCACCCAGGTCACCCAGCGCCGTACCGAGGCCTCGCTGTCGGTGATCTTGGGCGCGGTGACGGCGCCGCCACCAGCCCCGCACCGCAAATACCAGCATCAGGGCCAGGCCGAGCACGGCCACCCAGGAGACGACCGGCACCCATACCGGTACCGGGATGTGCAGCTTGGGGGTCGGGGCGACGGTTACCATCCCGCCACCTCCTCTCCGCAGTCGCAGGTGCGGTGCGGCGGGGTCCCCCAGCCCCGGCAGGTGAGGGCCATGGCCCGTAGCACGCGGGCCGTGTTGGCCTCATCCAAGCTGACTAACAGGTCGGCCAGGCTTCGCTCCGAGGCGATCCCGCCGAGCGAGCGGGCGATGACCAAGACGCGTAGTTCTCCCGATGACGCCGGGGCGTCCACGGCCACCGCAGCCCATTTCACCCAGGCGCACAGTTCGCCGTCGACACGGACGGCACCTACCACGGCCTGGCGGAACTCGGCCCGGCCCAGCCAGGTGCGCTGGGCGACCACCAGCTCGACGGCGGCCCGCTCGGACCAGTCCGAACCCACGATCCCGGCTAACAGGGCGGCGGCCAGCTCGTCATCGCCCAACTGGTCCACATCGACCCGATCTTCCAGCGGGCCGGTCATGCCGCCACCGTGCCCTTCAGTCCGGCCTGGCCGCCCTCGACCTTGATCGATTTGGCCCGGACCGTCACTCCGGAGCGGCCGTTCTTCTCCCAGGTGACTGCCACCATCCCCTCTGGGATGACGATGGCCCCGATACCGATTCCTTTGGGGAAGCCGCCCTCCGGCAAGGCCAGCTGGACCGTCTCGGCCCTACCCTCGCCGATAAGGGTCACGTCCAGGTTCCACATGGGCACGTTCGAGGTGCGCTCCAGCACCGCCTGGCCGTCCCGCATCTGGGCGGACGGCTCGCCTACCACCAGCACCTTCAACCGGTTCGCATCTACGGGGATTACACGCACGTGTGTGCCTCCTGTCGTTGTGGCACCCACGTTGGGCGCCTACTGACAAGTGTCCGAGCGGAGGCGGGACGCCGTAACTGCTCTTCGGGACTCCCCCAGAACGTCTCCCCCAGGTGGTAAAACGTCCGTAAACGTCCTCAGCTGGAGGGATGAGTAGATGGCAGTTTCGAGTGAACGTCTCCAGGGTCGTAATGAGCGTCTTCGAGCGGCAGTGCTGGACAGCGGCCTCTCTGCCGAACAGGTCGCAGAGCAGGCGGGGGTCGATCCGAAGACCCTGGACCGGTGGATGGCGGGGAGAGTCCCGCACCCTCGAAATCGTCAAGCCCTGGCGACAGTGCTCGGGGTCCATGCCAGCGATCTGTGGCCCGAAACCGATCCGTTCGACCGGCTGCTGCCCAAGGATCTCGCTGGCGTGCAGGGGGTGTACGCCTCGCGTAGCGCGTTTCTGGCCAAGTTCTCACCCGAGGACCTTTTTGCCGGCGCCACCACGATCGGCCTTGCTGGGCTGACGAACAACCTTTTGTGCCAGCAGTTCGCCGATCACCGCCTCGAACAACTGCTGTGTTTGGGAACTAACGTCTCCTGCCTGTTTCTCGACCCGGATGGGCAGGCGACTGCGGCCCGGGAGGTCGAAGAGGGCCACGAGCCAGGCCATCTCGCGGGGCTGACACGCATGAACATTTCCCTGCTCCAACGGCTCCGCAAGCGGCTGCCCCAGGGAGCTCGGGACCGTCTCTTCCTTGCCAAGTACGACCAGACGATCCGGTTCAATATCATCATCGCCGAGCGCCCAGACGAGACGATCGCGGTCGTCCAGGCTTACCTCCCACACTCCAGAGGCGTCGACTCACCTACGTTGGTCGTACACCCGATCGCCGAGGGCGGGTTGTTTGACACCTTCCAGCAGATCTACAACGAACTGAAAATCCAGGCGGTTTCGTGCTGACGCTTCCACTCGAGGATCTGCTCCCAGTCGCCAGCAAGGCGGTTGACCTCGCCCGGACGATCCTGCACGACGCGCCTGGGTACGGACGGCTTACTCCCAAGGGCGAACGGGATTACGCATCCGACCTCGATTTCCAGATCGAACGCCAGCTCAGGGACCACCTCCGCGCAAGTGACGCCCCATATCGGATTTTTTGGCGAAGAGGAGGGCCGGGTAGGCGACGATGACGAACTCCGCTGGGTACTCGACCCCCTCGACGGCACGGTCAACTTCGTCCACGGCCTGCCGCTCTACGCCGTCTCGCTGGCCCTGATGTCGGGTCAGCAGCCCGTCCTGGGCGTCATCGACCTGCCGGCGCTCAACACACGCATTCACGCCGCTGCCGGACTCGGAGCCTTTTGCGGGGAGCAGCAGCTGACCGCTCCTCCACCCCCTGTCGACCTGGACGCTGCGATCGTGGCGCTCGGTGACTACGCGGTCGGCGAGCGAGCCGAGATGAAGAACCGAGCCCGACTGGCCGTCACCGCCGGCCTGGCCGCCAAGGTACTCAGGGTGAGGATGCTCGGCGCCGCTGCCATCGACCTGGCCTGGCTAGCCCAAGGCCTTATCGACGCCTCAGTCACCCTCTCCAACAACCCATGGGATATGGCCGCCGGCGTGGTGCTCGCCCGTGAAACCGGCCACCACGTCGTCGACACCAACGGGGACGACTACTCGCTGCAATCTAAAGCCACCATCACGGCCCATCCGGACATCCTGCCAGCGCTGCTCGCCACCCTTGACCTCCCAGCCGGCGATAAGCGCTGATAATCTCTGCGACTCGCTCCTGGCCTCCCGCGATCCAGATCCGTCGTTTATATGCACCGCTCGGGGGCCAACCGGCTTGACGGGTGTCTGGAACGCAGATGATTCGTTCGGCACCCCTCATCGTAGGGATACCCTTCGGCAGTGGCTGACGATCCTGCGGACGACGACGAGCTGTCGGAGCTGATCGCTCGTCTGCGAACCCAGCAAAAGCCACCTGGGCGGGCGACCAGCGGCACGCCGAAACGTCCCTCAGTACGGGAAGCGCTCGTAAACAGCAGTGACATTCCCCACTACCAGATGTTCGGACAAAGGCTGGAGGTCCCAGATGTTTGTAACCATGAAGGGTGGTACTGGTCCCCCGATCCGATGAACATTGGACAGGTGCCGTGGAGCATCTGGTGCGGGCGACCAAAAGGTCACACCGGTCCTCACGAGGCGCGTACTGGAATCACCGTCCGCCGCCACAAGATCAAGGTCCTGCAGTGGGAAGACAGCGAGTCTCGGACATAATGATGCTGGCAGCGGCGGATACAGAGTTCGAGATGGTGCGCCGTATTCGGCACACGCCCGCTCTGGACTCCAGCGACCGATCAGGCCACAGGGCAGGTGACGGTCACTGCTGCAGTCGTCCCGTCGACAGCCACGATCCGGCTTCCCGCGTAGCACGTCGGGTGAGGACCGCCCGAGAAGTATTGGCGGCTCTGGCCGGTAACCGTGTACGCACCAGCAGGAAGCTTGACGACGAACCGGCCATCGATCCCGACATTCGTCACAATGGTTGAGGGGCCAGTGAAGGTCACCGTGCCCGGTACGGGCGTAGACGCCCCTGGTAGTTGTGGGCCGTCGATCTGAAGGGTGCCCATCACAGTCGCCCGCTCGGAACGGCCGGAGCCGGTGCCGCACCCCGCCAGCAGAAGCACTACTACTCCGATGAGTCTCACAGCGGAGCGGCGAGGCATGCGACAGATTCTTCCATCTCGCGCTCGACGGCATGGTCCAGCGGCGGAGCGCCACGACCCGAGAATCGGCGGTATGGCGTGCGGCGGGCTGGGCGTGGGGTTGGTGATGGCACTTGCTCGGTGGGTCACTGGGCGTGGCGGCGTAGGGGTCGTACGTTCGGGGTTTCATTGTTGCCGGGGCGTGGTGGCTGCGGCTCCGGGTCTCGGCCTGACCCTGGAGGAGCTAATCCCATGTCCACCACGATCACATCTACGGTGCTGGTCGCCACCCAACCGGAGTTCAGCGACGGGGAGCGCTTGGCGCTGGCCGGATTCCTGGCCGGCTGCCGCGGGATGACCCGCGACGCCTACGTGCTGGATCTGCGCCAGTTTCACCGCTTGGTGCACCGACCACGGGCTGCATCTCTTCGAGGCCCGACGGGCCGACATCGAGGCATTCGGCCGCCACCTTGAAGACTGTGGCCGGGCTCGGGCGACCGTGTCGCGGCGGCTGTGCACGGTAGCCAGCCTCTACCGCTACGCCGTAGAGGAGGATCTCCTCGAGCATTCCCCGGCGGTCCATGTCCGCCGGCCCCGCCTGGACTATGAGTCCCACGCCGTCGGGCTGGACCGCAACGAGGTCGGCGCCTTGCTCGTCGCCGCCGGGTTGGGCGGCCCCGCCGAACACGCCCTGATGTCCCTGCTGGCCCTCAACGGGCTGCGGGTCTCCGAAGCCTGCGGGGCCGACATCGAAGCTCTAGGCGTCGAGCGCGGCCACCGCACCCTCACCGTGGTTCGCAAGGGCGGCAAAACCGTCACCATCCCGCTGGCGCCGCGCACCGCCCGGGCCGTGGACCTAGCCGTCGAGGAGCGATGCGAAGGAGCGATCTTCGTGACCGGTGACGGCCGCCGCCTCGACCGCCACGCCGCGGCCCGGATGGTGCGCCGGGTGGCCCGGATCACCAAGCCGGTCGGAACCCACACCCTCCGCCATGCCTTCATCACCGCCGCCCTCGACGCCGGCGTGCCCCTCCGAGACGTACAAGAGGCGGCCAGCCACGCCGACGCATGCAGCTACACAACAACACTCTAACCCTGAGAGCAGTTCCTCTTGTGTCATACGACTTTTGGCTCTACCGCAGCGCAGGTGCGAGGGCGCAGACGTCTCAGCGGGCGCCGTGAGATACTGACAGCTCGACGCTAGCGCTGGAAGTACTGCTCCGAGCTGTGGGACGTCTCTCGTGACGATCGTCGATGCCGCGGCGGTGAGGTCGGACGTGAGAGCTTCCACGCGCTTGCGACGAGGGCAACACCAAGTACAAGGCTGACGAAGCCAATACTTGCCGACCTGCCGCTACTGAACCCTCCCCCGATCCAACTGTTCATCGCCTCGCCGGATATGGCGAGAAAGAGAACCCCCACGACGAGTATTCGTCCCGAAGCGCCCAGAAGCATTGAACTCTGACCATAGCCGCCAGTCGGAGAGGGCCGCCCGCGCCGCCTCCAGCCTTGATCGGCACCCAGCCGGTCTCTGTCAGGACCCACGAGTAGTGGTCGTCGTCCACATCGGGCCCCTCGGCGGGTTCTTGCTCACCCTCACCGATCGCTGCCCAGCTTCTGAAGAGGACCGTGGCGAAGCGCTCACCCCGCCAGTACGCGGTCGGCACCTCGTCGTCATCGCCGAGCGCCTCGGGCATCGCTGGGAGCCCATGGTCGAGGACCCACATTGCCCAGTCGTCGGAGTAGTCGCAGTGAAAGGACGGCGGCGGCCCGCCGGTGCCAGCGCGCTCACGCTCATATCATTCCATCCCGCGCCCACACGGGGACTCAAGGGCCTCGGCTGCAGACTCCGGATTCGGCATGGAGAACTGCGCTAGTCGGGTTGGTCGACGGCGGCCAGCCCGCCACCGAGAGCGGTCGTCGGGATCAGCCCAGCCGTGCGGCAACGCCCGTAGCCGTCTCCGGGCGGCTCCGCACACGTCGGGAACGGCAAGCAGCACCAGCGCGGAACAGGCAATATGGCGCGTGAGATACTCGGTGTGTGAGTTCGAGCGAGGTTGGGACCGTCGGCGTGGACCCGGTCCTATTTGGAGTCGTGGGGCTTGACCGCGGCCGTGGAGGGCATGGTTCGATCGGGCGCGTTCACGACGGTCGGCGGTCGAGGTCGTTTCTCAGCTCACAGAGCATCGTTTTCAGCGATTCGAACGGGTGCTCGATCACGGTCACGTCTCGACGATGGGGTGATGACGAGGCCTACGCGTCGATGAGAGAGTGGGCGCCGATGGACACCTATCTCGGCACGGCAGAAGGGAAGACGACACTCCTGGCAATGCACCAGGAACCGGACCACCGTCTGGAGCCACCGGAAGTCACCTGGCACCAGCTGACCATGGTGGTCGATGGCCAAGAGACCAGCTTCGAAGGATGTGACTTCGCCGGCGGGTGGTGGGCTGCGATTGGTCGAGCCCCCGACGCCATCATCACCCTCGATAGCCGAGGTGTACCGCTCAGCGCAGTGGGCCTCGAACGCATACCCAAGTACCCGGTCCCTCCCTTACCCGACCTTGCTGAGCAGAACGCAGCGGTGACGGAACAGCTCGACGACCGGTTTACAAGAGTCCCGTTTCGACGTGTGCGGAGCAGGGCCGATTACTGGGCACTTCATGCTATCGAGGTCGACCACGTAGCTCGCCTGGCCAAGCAACACGACCTTGCCGACGTAGACCTCCAAGCAATTCGGGCGCACTGGTTGGCTCGAATCGAAGGGGGACTCGGCCCTACGGCCGAGCGACTCCGGTTCGAAGGCATGGACTCGATCAACAACAGCCGCACTGCGCGCCTATTGCTACGGCGGAACGTCCTCTACCAGATATGGTCTAACACCATCGGCCCAGGGGCGAGGTGCTGGTTCGGGAATCGCTATACGCTCATACGGCATTACACCTTTCGGTTGCGCTGGCGGCCGTAGGTCCTGAGCGGTCGAACGGCGCGAGCCAGTCCACCCAGAACACTCGCCCATATAAGTGCTTGTACTAGCAACCACCCACGCCGAGTCGGCGGGTATGCGCTCATCGCCGGACTCGGATCTGGTCCTCACTGAGGTGCACAGAATGCTCGACAGAGTCCGATGCCTCCGATGCCCGGCCGCCCGTGTCCGATCGCCCAATCGCCCAATCGCCCAATCGCGTCGAAACTTTCTGTACGTCTTTCAAGAGGCGCCGGCTACGCCGGCGCCAGCCGCACTCGCCTCCTGCCTTCGGCCTGGCGGTGCGGCCCACGGGAGCAGAGCATCTTCGATGGCGTCCGAAGCTCTCGTTTCAGGTCCGAGCGCGCCGAGCTCGTGCACTCGCAAGTCTTCTCGGCTCGATCCCGGCTGGGCGGCGGCCTGATGCTGGTCACGGTGGCACTGACGTCGGGTCAGGCCCTCAGCAGCCAGCTCCTGGTCAAGCCGTCGCGGGTTGGGGGTCGGAGCGGCGAACCTGGCGCCGCGGACCACGGACGATTCGGCATCGTGCCTCCGGGGTCGGGAAGGAGAGGCGCAGAGAAGAGTGGGGTGGCCGGTGCTGGTCTGGCGAGTCGGGCGCCCATGTTCACGGCCCACTCGGGAGCCGGCTGCGCCTGGTCGGTGGCGAAGGCAGGCTGACGCTCCCGTCCCGGGTGACGATGGCGACTGGCGGAGTGCTCGCCGCGCGTGTCGAGCTCGACAAGAGTTCCGTGCTGCCAGTGACGCCGCTGCGCCTGATCTGGTCCACGTCGAAACCGTGGGGATCCTTCGCAAGCGATGGCAGGCAAAGACCATGCACTCGTTGTAGGAATTGGACGGCGCGCCGCCGTATGGCCTGGTCTGGCCCTTCCTTGCAGCGTGTACAACCGGAAAAACAAGCGACTACAGTACGCCAACCCGGGGAAAAGGACTTCGGGTTCACAGAAGGGGAGCAAAGCATATGAAGTTACGTGTCCTGTTGAGCGCGGCCGTCCTGGCTTGTGGAATGGTGGCCGGTACCGCCGGCATCGCCAGCGCCGCCCCGAGCGTCCAGACAAGATCGTGGTACACCTGTAACGGGGGCAGCGTTACCCTCGTGAACGGTATGCCCGAGGGGAACTTCGCCGCCGTCCCGTCCGGGAACTACGGCACCCTCGTCATCAAGGGTGGCTGCTACGTGACGCCGGGGACGGTCATCAAGGCCGTCAACATCGACGTGACTGCCAACTCCCTCTTCGACGCCCAGAGTGCCCCGTCCACCATCACCGCCGGCAACGTAACAGCCGGCCCCAACTCGCTCCTGGGCCTGGGTTGTCTGCCCGGTCCTAATCCCAACCTGGGCCATCCCTGCGTCACGGACCCGAACGCTAGCTCCGACATCAACGTGGGCAACATCACCGGCATCGACGTCAACACCGCCCTCCTGAACGGCATCACGGTCAAGGGCAACCTGACCCTGATCGGGGGAGGAGACCAGGCCGGCAGCCCCTGGCCCATCAAGCTGGACACCATCGGGGGCAACGTCACCATCATTGGGGCCACCCCGGAGTGGATCGGCCTGGTTTACGACACCATCGGGGCCAACGTGGTCCTGTTCCACGACACCATCGCCACGGGTGAGAACATCGACGTCGCCAGCAACACCATCGGGGCCAACCTGATCTGCTACGCCCTGGCCCCAGGTGTATCGGGCGGCTTCATCCCCGGTGAGCACAACACCGTAGGCGGTGCCTCCCTGGGCCAGTGCGCCCACTTGCAGAACATCTAGGCATCAGTAGCCAGCCTGTGAGAAACCCCCGCCTTGGTGGCGGGGGTTCTTACGTTCAGTGCTTCTTCGCCCGACGCTCCTGGTATTCCTCAGACGGTCGACGCCGCTGACCGCCTCGGGTTCAAGCTGGTGGCGTCAGCCTGACTTGGATCACCAGGCTGAAGCCCGCGTTGGCCCGAGCCGCATAGGTGTTCCCGGCTCAGGCCGCCAGAATGGGCCGGCGAGCGGTGATCTCGACGGGGGGTGTGGCAAGTGTGCCAGTCGCTCCTCCGACACCAGGACCCATGACCGCCACTCGGGTGTGACCGGCGTTGACACCCCCGCTGTCACACCCACAGCCGCACAGATCGCCGAGTATGCGCTTCCGCTCGGCGTCCCCAGACAGGCGCGAGATGGAATGTTCGGTCGTGCTCGATGCGTCAACGTAGGGCTGTTGGGTTGGAGCGTCGGCGGTGGGCGGCGACGTTGGTTCGAGTGGCGCATCGGGTGGAGCAGTAGCGCCGTGAGTGGTTGGGTGAGGTGTCGAGGTAGGCGGCGTTGCAGTCTTCGGCGGCGCAGCGACCGAGTCGAGTAGGCCCCAGGGTTGACACCAGGACGGCTAGGCCGAAGAGAGCTTCTGCAGCCAGGACGCGGGAGACGTTGGCGTGGGTGTCGCCGACGTGGAGGTGCCATGGTTGGTTGTCGTGGTCGCTGAGGCGTGGGCTGATCGGGTACTTCTCCAGCGCTCCATTCAATAACCGCACGACGTCACCATGGTGTTGCGCGGCGGAAGCGTCGACGATGGCAGCCAGCTCTGCTTGCAGTCTCTTGACCGCGGAGACGTCGGCCGGACTGGCGCGCGTCGTGACCCAAGGGCGTTCCCCCAGGTGGCGACGCAGGTCCTCGACGGAGCCGATCTGGGCGTTGATCAGGTCGACAGCACCCTCCGCGTAACTGGCAAATTCCACTTGTGCATGCTACATCGATGGCCTAGGGTAATGGGCATCTGAGTGAGTACCGCTTACGGTAACCAGGGGAGGTGGCATGCAGAATCTGCAGAATCTGTGGATGCTGGAGGACTTGGCAGCGCAACGCCGGCTCGACGTGATGCGGACGGCTGAACGCTGCCGGGCCGCAGCCTCAATCCGGCCGACACCAAGAGACGCCGTTTCGGATTGGTTGGCCAAAGAGGGGTTGAAGCGCCGCGGGGGCCTGTTCGTCAACAGGAACAGGAGCGAAGCGTCTCTGGGCTTGACGCCTCGGCGCCTACAGAACAGGCAGGCGAGTCGGTGAGGGGATTCGATCCGGCCACGGCGTTCGGGGAGGAGATCGCCCGGAGCTACGACGAAGTCGAGGCGCGAGGCGACGAGGTCGAGACGGTCCGTTTCCTGGCTAGCCTGGCTCGGGGTCGAGATGTTCTTGAGCTCGCTATCGGGACGGGTCGCATCGCTTTGCCGCTCGCTGCCACCGGCGTGCGGGTCGAGGGAATCGAGATCTCCCAGCCGATGGTCGACCAGCTCCGAGCGAAGTCGTCCCGAAGCGACGTGCTCGTCACCATTGGTGACATGTCGACGACCACCACCGGGCGACGCTACGGGCTGGTCTATCTCGTCTACAACACCATCGGAAACCTACTGACCCAAGACGATCAGCTGCGATGCTTCGCCAACGCGGCCACACACCTCGACGATGACGGCGTGTTCGTTCTCGAGTGCCTGATCCCGACCGCCCTCTGCCGTCCCGGCCGCCACTACGTCGACGCCGAGCGCGTCGCAGCCGACAGCGTCGAATTCGATGTCGGCCGATACAACCCGGTCACACAGATCCTGGACGAAAACCATGTTCGCATCGATGCCGGCGGCGCCACCTTCAGGCCGATCAGCCTGCGTCTGGCCCATCCGCCGGAGTTCGACCTGATGGCTCGCATCGCCGGGATGCGACTACAGGACCGCTTCGCGGGCTGGAACCGCGAGCCATTCACCGCTGACAGCTGGCGCCACATCAGCATCTACGAAAGGGCTGCGGCGTGAGCTGGCCGCGACAGCCCATAACCACGCCCATCACATGACCCGGATCGCCGGACCAGAGCGCACTCGAAGCGGCTCAGAGAGCCGATCGCGTCCTACGCCAAGCGCACCGAATATCGCATCTGTGCGCGGCCGATTGGTTGAACACCCCAGGGTCAGGCCGCTCCGAACGGTTACGGTTCGTACAACTCATGCCCGTCACCGACACGCTGAGTCACCACGGGGGCCGAACGCCCAGCAGGGTTGCAAGCCCCTGATCGCGCGTTCATCGCGCGGACGCCGACGTTCGGGTCAGTTCGTCACCGGTCGGGCATTACCTCTGACCAGCCACGATGCTCCGGCACCGTTCACTGTTGTCCGCCTCGATCAGCTTCCCAAGCTGAGAACGCGGGTTCGATTCCCGTCGCTCGCTCTCAACGAACGTGCTGGTCAGGCGCCCTGTCAGGGCTCCTGATCGAGCTGGACCCGATCTCTGGCGGGTTGGGGGCTCGACGACTCTGGTGGGTGGTGGCCGGTGTAGCGGGTCTAGGGGGACCGGGCGGACCCGCCAGGTCCGGCGCCGCCCTGCCATGGCCCGGTCTGGCGTCGTCGGTGGTGCCCTGGTGGCGGGCCGGAGTTGCCGTCGCCCTGGCGTGGTCGGCGGGACCGAGGAGTGCAGGTGATGGTCCAGGCCAGTGACGGCCACCGAGGGCCGGCGCCAGACCACCCCACGACCGCCGCCCTGAGGACCCGCCGACCCTGGACCCGCCAACTAGCCGTTCGGCATCTCGGCCGCATTACGACAACAAGAGTTATCGATGACGGGGTTCTGTTAGGTCACTGGAGGGGGATATCCATGGCGAAGCCGGCGGCAATCTCTCGACTCAGACGCCCGACCGCTAACCCTTCCTTGACCAGCCGGCGTACCCACGCAACGGCTTCCTCGTCGGAGCCGAGATCCTCAGACGCCAGTTGGTCGCCGTTGATGCCATACGCCCGATAGGTTGATTTGCGGCCGAAGGAAGCTTGTATGGGCATGACCGCGAGTCTCTCACCGTTTCCAGGGCTCGGCGGAAGCGACACATCCGAATATGCCGATCGGGCGCCTGGAGGAGCGTCCCAGCGGGATGTGAGCGATAATAGATCCTCCATCGTGGCCCCTGAGGAGGGACATATGGGAGTCTATGGGCAACAAGTCCTGCCGCGGGTCATCAACTTCGCTTGCGGCATGAAGGCCGTCGAACCGCTGCGACGCCGGGTTTGCGAAGGCCTCGCCGGCGACGTCGTGGAGATCGGTTTCGGCTCGGGTCTCAACGTTCCCTTCTACCCGGCCGCGGTCACCCGGGTGGCCGCGGTGGAGCCTGCCGACGTGGCCTGGAAGCTGGCGGACAAGCGCCTGGTAGCGACCAGCGTTCCGGTGCAGCGGTCCGGTCTGGACGGCCAGTCGTTGCCCTTCGCGGACGACTCCTACGACGCCGCCGTGTCCACCTGGACCCTGTGCACCATCCCCGACGTCCCCGCCGCCTTGGGGAATTGCGGCGGGTTCTCAAGCCGGGAGGGACCCTGCACTTTGTCGAGCATGGGCTGGCCCCCGACGACGGCGTGCGCCGCTGGCAGCACCGCGTCGAGCCCCTTCAGAAGCGGGTCTTCGGCGGATGCCATCTCACCCGGCCGATCGTTGAGCTGCTGACCACTGCAGGCTTCACCATCACCGAACTCGACGTGTTCTACGAGAAGTCCGCTCCGAAGTTCGAGGCCGCCTACTCCCTCGGTACCGCCCTGTCGCCCTAGCGCCCGGTGGGCCTGCTACGGACGTCTCGTCTACCCGGATTGTCAACCCGGTCGACCCGGGCCCAGGTTGTCGACGTCGGGGGAGCCGAGTTCGATGACGGCTCCATCGCTGTGCCTCGCATGAGCGGGGGGCGCGGTCAGCGGTTGTTCAGGGTTTGGATTCACGGGTCCGGGTCGCCGGTCCCGCTCGACGTGGTGGATCGGGAGCAGCTGTACCAGCTCGGGAGCGGGGGCTGCCGGTGTGAGCATTCAACGGCCTGCTGGTTGGCGGTCGTGGGCCACGCCGGTCCCCCAGCTGTGGATTCGTCGCCAGAACATCTCTCGGGTGCTGGCGAAGTTGTGCATGTGCGCCATGCGGGGGCACACGAAGACGGTGATGTCGTTTGCGCTCTTGAACGCCTTGGGCTCCATCCAGGGATCGG
This sequence comes from uncultured Acidimicrobiaceae bacterium, assembly GCA_963769725.1. GTDB lineage: Bacteria > Actinomycetota > Acidimicrobiia > Acidimicrobiales > Palsa-688 > PALSA-693. The sequence goes on from CAVYMU010000001.1 coordinate 354,828, forward strand.
GTACGACGTCGCGCTCCCCGACTGCCACCAGCACTGGGACGCTTATCGAGGCGGCTTCGAGAGCCACCGTGCCCGGGGCGACCATGTACATCGCGCACGGGGGCGTCGTCGCCGAACGCCAAACAGGCAGCGCACCGTCAAGATGGCCAACGCCGGCAGCCATATCGAGCGCCACGATATCGGGCGGAACGTCGTCGAAGTGGAAAGCCCAGGCCAGCGGGTTCTCGCCGGCCGCGGCCTGGTTCTGGACGGAATCCTGGTCCACCACGGCGGATCCGGCCGCCCTGACGAGGGCCGCCTGGTTGAGGATGGTCGGGTTGTCAAGGTCGCTACCCCGGGCTATCCAGGGCCAGACCACCGGGGTCGTCCCGGGACGGCTCGGAACGACGGTATGGATGGCGCTGTAGCCGAGGGAGGCGACACCGTCGAAGGTGCCGTAGTGGCCTTGGAGGACGATCGTGTAGCAGCCGCCCATTGACTGTCCGATACCGAGTTTCGTGGCGTCGATCACGGGCGGGTAACCATCGAGCATCGTTCCCGACTCCAGCCTTCGCATGGTCTCGACGACCGTGGCCCGGTTGCCAGCCGCAGTGTTGTCGTAGTTGAGGGCGCCTCCCTCGGGAATAGTGGCGTCACCGAAGCCCAAGTGGTCGCACTCGACGAAGATCCAGCCTCGCGCCACATGCCAGCCGGCCTGTCCGCCGCCCGAGCTGCCGGGCATGTCGAACGAAAAGTATCGGCGGCAGTACCCGCCCCCGGGAAAGGCGAAACAGACGACTGGCGGTTTGGATAGCCGTTCCACTTCGGGCAGGTAGACCGTGGCCGCGGTGTGGGCTTCTATCCCTAATCCCGCCGCGTCGGTGACGTCGATCCGAAGGTCGATCGGGTCGTGCATGTCAGCCTCCTTGCTCTCCGGTCTGGAGGGGCCATCTCTTTGCGCTGGGCCGCCGACGTCGGCCGGGCCGCCTGTCGGCGGCCGCGGCCAACACGGGGGTTCCTATCCGACGGTTTGGCCCCGGAGCTCTTTGAGTCGGGCGTCGAGCTTGGCGCGGGCTTCCTCGCGCCGGGTGGGGAGATGTTCGGTGGGCCACAGGCCGGGGGCGGCCGAGTAGTTTTTCACGACCCGCCGGGCCACGGTGGTCTTGTGAACCTCGCTTGGCCCGTCGGAGAATCCGGTGGTGTACTGGGCCTGGTACATCCCCCACAGCGGCATCTCGTTGGAGATGCCGAGGGCGCCGTGCACCTGGATGGCCCGGCCCACGATGTCGTGGAGAATCTTTTGGGCGGCCACCTTGATGCCGGCAATATCCTCGCGGACGCGCTGGTAGTCGTTGTAGCGGTCGATCTTCCAGGCGGTCTGGAGGACCATGAGGCGATACTGCTGAAGTTCGATCCAGGAGTCGGCGATGTAGCCCTGCACGTACTGCTTGTCAGCGAGAAGCGAACCTTTGGTGCTGCGGCTCAGGGCCCGTTCGCACATCATGTCGAGCGCCTTCTGGCAGGTGGCTACGGCCCGCATGGCGTGGTGCACGCGGCCACCGCCCAGGCGGGTTTGGGCCACGGCGAAGCCTTGACCCTCCGGCCCGAGCATGTTGGTGGCCGGGATCCTGACTTTGTCGTAGTGGACGAGTCCGTGCGATCCTTCCTCTTCCGACTCGCCGCCGAGGCCGATGTTGCGCACAATGTCGAGCCCCGGCGTGCCCGCTTCCACCAGGAACATCGACGCACCCCGGTACGGCATGTTGTCTGGGTCGGTTACGGCCATGACGATGAGGAACTCGGCCCATCTGGCATGGGAGGAGAAGAACTTCCACCCGTCGATGACCCACTCGTCGCCGTCCGGGTAGGCTCGGCACTGGAACTGGCCGGGATCGGCGCCGCCCTGGGGTTCCGTCATCGAGTAGCACGATACGATGTCGCCCTCGAGCAGGGGATCGAGGTATTTGGCTTTCTGCTCCGGCGTTCCGTAGGTGGCCAGGATCTCGGCATTGCCGGTGTCGGGGGCCTGCGCTCCGAACACCCGCGGTCCCCACGGTGAGCGAGCCATAATTTCGTTCATCAGGGCCAGCTTGACCTGGCCATACCCCAGGCCTCCGAGATCGGGGCCCAGATGGGCAGCCCACAAGCCGCGGTCTCGAACCTGCTGCTTGAGCGGCTTGAGAAGGAGTTTGATGTCCTCGCTCTGCGGCATCTTGTAGACATCGTGCGGATAGACCAATCCCAGCGGCTCCACCTCCTCTCGCATGAAGTCACGCATCCACGCCAGATGCTCCTCGAACTCGGCATCAGTCTCGAACTCCCAGGTCATCGCCACACCTCTGCTGTTCTGTTTGTCTTGCTCTGTTGTTGCTTCGAGTGGCCTGCGTATCGGAGTTAGGCGACGGATGGCGAATCCCAACCTCGCCGGACGAGTAGCTCGACGAGATGGCCAGAAACGGACCTTGGGCTCGGGTTGGCCGAGCCCACCGGATGTCGATTTGTTGATCCGGACCGGCCTGTGACCTCATCCCTCCTCGTGTTGCGACGGCCTCACCGATAGAGCGTCAGAATACCGCTACGGGATCGTAGAACACAATCCTGAGCCCGGCCGCGGTGACCGTCGCGCCACGTCGATCGTTCCGAGTGGCTGGGACCCCGGAACCGTTCGCCAGAAGCGGGGCGCGGCCTTTTCGATCGGCGAGCGTGATGGCGCGGCGGACTGCTCGGCGGGTAGGTCCCACACGCCGACTAATCGCTCATAGCGACGCGGTTGCGGTTGGACGGCTGCGAGTGCCACCCCGAGATCGATGCAACCACGGTTCTGGAGCATCCGACCGCGAGGCCGGAGTATGCCCCGGTGATAGCGAAACCGGGTCTGAGCAGTTGAGACCGACGAGGAATGGCTCCTATACAACGGGCGCGTTGCGGCGTCCGGTGGTGATAGCACACAAGAGCGGTGCAGAGGGACTGTGATCGGATCGAGCGCGGCAACTCCGTCTCTGCCTCCCTACTCCCTCCTCATCCGTCCGGGCGGCGTTCTATATTCAGGAGCCAGCTAACCGTTCTATCACCGGAGCCAGCGACTCCGCTCGCGTCCCGACCGGTCCCGTGAAATAGCTGAGACCGAAGTTGTCGCGGGTGGCTAATAGCTTGTCGCAGACTTGTTCGAGCGATCCGATGGCCAGGACCGGCGACGAGAGGAGTTCGTGCCTACTCGGGCCGTCGGTAGCCGCCTGGCCGGGGCGAACGAAGCGGGTCAGGAACTCGTCGGCGGCCCGGTCGGTGTCGTCGGTGACGGTGACGTTCAGGAGCAATGCTCCAAGCTCGATATCGTCGAAGCGGGCACCCGCGGCGTCCCGAATCAAGTCGATCTTCTGCCGGTAGGATCGGGGAGTCAGCCCATGAAGGTTGAGGGATGGTGTGCTTCGGTTCGGACCGGGCAGCACCTGGATGATGTCGGCCTGGCGACCCGATACGGCCAGCAGCTTCGGTCCGCCACCCCCAATCATGATGGGCGGGTGCGGGCGCTGGACGGGCTTCGGCGTTCCGTCCAGGCCGGAAATGGTGAAGTGCTTCCCCGAGAAACTGAAAGGACCGGCTCCGAAGAGTCCTCTGAGGACGACCACTGCTTCCTCGAGTCGTTCGATGCGCACGGAAGGCGGGTCGAACGGGATGCCCGCTTGCTCGAAGTCGGCTGGCATCCATCCGGCGCCAATTCCTACCTCTACCCGCCCACCGGAGAGGACGTCCAGGGTGGCGAGCTCCTTGGCGAGTACGGCGGGGTGCCGGAAATCCTGGGCCAACACAACTGACCGACCCGCAATGTCGTGGTGGCGTCTGCAATTGCCTGCAAGGCCACGATCGGAGCGAACGGCATCATGAAATGGTCGGGCAACGCAAACGTCGAGTACCCCAGTATCTCGGCTCGCCGGGCCGCGCCGAGAAGCTTCACCGGGTCGCTGGTCCGAGCGGCACCGGTTCCGAACCGAAAAGGTCTCAAGCGACTCATCACCTGCGTCTAGCACATCGGCCGCAACGATCTCAAAGTGGCCCGCCAGCCGGACCGCCGTTTGCTGCCGGCGACGACTGTCGGTTCGACGTTAGCGCTGGCGACGAAGTGCTGGCGACGAGTTACGGTCGGGCATTCTCATGATCGGTGGAGTCAATAGGGTTCGGCAAAGGAGGTGGGCGTCAGCGGCGCCAGGCCGTTGAAGAGTTCCTCGGTCGGAGGCTGTCCTTCATAGGGCCGGCTGGCGCGTGATGCCATGATCCCTTGCCGGCTCCGCAGAGCAAACATACTCTCGCGGCGGCCTGAATAGTGCGGCGGCTGGGTGAGCATCCAGAGGATTCCCTCCGCCGCCACTTCGCACGGTTCCCAGTCCGAGCGGTCCCGCCCTGGGGTGTTGGCAATGAACCCTTCAGACGCTACTGGGATGTCGATGCGGAAGCAGTTGACTGCGATGTTCCACTCCTGGACCTGCTTGGCCACGTCGACTGTGAGCCGCTCGAGACCGACCTTGGACATTCCGTACGACATCAGCGAGGGGTGGGGATACAGGGCGGCGACAGAGGACACGTTGACGATCGACCCCTGCTGGCGAGCTTTCATTCCTGGCAGCACAGCGCGGATGGCGATGAGCGGAGCCCGCAGGTTGACCTCCATCACCAGGTCATGGCGCCTCATCGGCATATCCAGGTCGCCAACGAACGTAATGGCAGCGTTGTTGATGAGCACGTCGACCCGGTCCCATCTCTGCTCGGCTTGACGCACCATCGCCACGACTTGGTCTTCGTCGGCCAGATCCGTGGGTATCGCCATGCCTTCACCCCCAACCGCTCGGATACGCTCCAGCGTCTGGTCAAGGGTGCCGGGGGTCCGTTGCGGGGCGCCGGCGGTGGATCGAGCCGCGCACCCTACGGCGCAGCCAGCCTCGGCAAGGGCCACGGCTACGGCGGCCCCGACTCCGCGACTGGCGCCTGTCACCACCGCCACTTTTTCCTTCAGGTCCATCGCTACTTCCCTTCGAGCTTGCTGTTGAGCTCTATTAATGGTCCGTCCCGGCGTCAACGATCGGAGACCAACTCTTATTCGGGTTCCGGAGCGAGGTCCGGCCCAGCGAAAATGCCTTTTTTGGACTCCGAGTGCAGTAACCCTTCCTATCGACCGCTATCCGTGTGGTCGGGAGCCTCTCCAGCGTAGCGGCGGCTGCGAGCGGGTGCGGAACTGGGGGAGGACCCAGTAAGGCCGTCAGGCCGCAATGAGATCGGCGGTATTTGCTGTGGACCTGGCGTGCCGGTCCGAACGCGGAGAGAGGCACCAGTTTCCTGGTGCCTCTCTCCACTTCGAGCTCGATCAGCCTCTAATGCTTTGTATCGGGCTTAGGCGCCGCACATCCGTGACGTGTTGGGCCAAGCGTGCCAGCCCTGCGCAGATTGAATGCGCTGGTTTACGGCCGTCTGGGCCGCCGCAGAGGCTTGGTCCGCCCGAGCGGCGTACGCAAGTCCTCCACCTTCGACCCAGGAAGCCTGGGTGTCCTGGTACATGCCGTAGTAACCGTTGCCAGTGTTAGTGGCCGGGTTGCCTCCGGATTCGTGATACGCGATGCAGGCCCAGATTCCGGAGCCAGTTGAGGTGGGTGTAGCGACATGGCGGGTGTAAGAGACCCGGGGCGAATAAGACGCCCGGGGAGTGCTACGGGTGTAGGTCCTGCTGGTGGTCACAACGCGAGCGGGCACGGCAGCCCCGCCCGGTAGGTAGCCAGCGGGTGGAATGGTGAAGACCTGACCCACGTAGATCAGATTCGGATTGGCAACGTGGTTGTACGCAGCCAATTGTTCCCAAGTCCGGGATGTTCGTGTGCCGATTGCAGAGAGGGTGTCTCCCGCTTTCACGGTTACCCTCGGGAGCGGTGCCGGAGCTTTTTTGAGTACGACACTCGTGCGACCGACATGGGTCACCTTTGGTGCCGCTTCGACGACCCGAGCCGGGTGCCGGACGATCGGTGTTGCGGAAGCCGCGCTTGCGGCCGTAGGAATGGTGCCAGCGATGGCACAGCCGATGATTATCAGCCTTGTTCGACGCTTCATGGGACTCCTTCGGTCGTGCCCTTGTTCGGGCCGTGCTGGTGGTCTTGCGGAGCGGGAACAGGTCGGTTTGTTGCAAAGACCCGAACCCTAGTCAGTTTCCAAGGGCGATCCTTCGTGTGTGGGTGCCTCCATAAGTGTCTGAGTGGCTCCAGGAGGCGTTCAAACCTCTGACTGGACCGACCACCGTCGACATATGGGTAGGCGTCCTGAAAGGAGCAGGTTAGCGGGGTTGGGTCCAGAACGCCAGTCGCAGGGGCGCGCCCCAACGGCGCCAGAAGGCGATTCGTGTGGATTGTCCGAGTCGGATCCCTCGTGTGCGCTGGGTTTAGTCGATGGGCCCGGCCCGTTTAGTGAGAACCGTTTACCGTAGCACAGATCAGCGGACCGGGTCCAGGCACTCGGTGAGCGGAGACATTGTGGGATTCAGACTTCGGGATCCAGCCGGGCTCCAGGTGTTTGCTGACAAGAGGCTCGACCGTGCGCCACCTCGTTTGATTCGCGCCGTGGGAGCGTTCACCATCGCGACCAGGGAGACGTTTGGATCCAACGCCTCGATTCGGGCTTGGTGCCGGGCTGCGGCGACGGGGCACCGGTCCAGCGGGAGGCCTTCAGGCCGCGGCCAGAAGGATTTGGATTGCCTCCTCCGCCTCGTCGGGAGAGAGTCGCCAGGCTGAGGCGTCAGCCTTCCTCGACGCTTGCCCGGGCTCGGCGGCCCCGGCCATAACCGTTACCACGGCCGGTTGGGCGAGGAGCCACCCCATGGCGAGCTCGAGCAGGGAGTGTTGGTGTTTCGCGGCGAATTCCTCTAAGGATTCGAGTCTGGCAAATGTCTTCTCCGAGAACAGTCGCTCTCGGGCGCTTTCGGCAACGATGACCCATCGGTGAGCCGGGTGTCGGACGGGAGGGCCTGGCCACGACGAGACTTTCCGGTCAACATTCCACTCGCGAGGGGATAGTAAGGGATCAACCCGGCCCCCAACTCCACACACGCCGGCGCAACATCGTCAAGCGTGCCTCGTTGGAAAAGGTTCAATGGATTCTGGGCACTTACAAATGGACGGGTCCCGCTGGTCCCGGCTTCTTCGGCTGCCGAACGGAGCATGTCGCCCGTGAAGTTGCAGCATCCAATCTCTCGCACCTTGCAAGCCCAAGACCTCTCGGCCATGGAACTCCGTATGATAGGCCGCCGCAGCACCAAGGGGTCCGTGACGATACTGGGTGACCTGGCCCAAGCCACCGCTCCGGCTGGGCAGACCGACTGGGGGCAAGCGCTCTCGGAGCTCGGCGGTCCCGGGGCGAGATTGGAAGAGTTGACCGTCGGATACCGCGTGCCTGAGCCGGTCATGGCCTTCGCCAACCGCTTACTTCCCCAGGCTGCCCCGGGTCTGCGACCGCCCGCGTCGGTGCGCCAGGGTGGATCCGCGCCTACGGTGATCGCTGTCCGTCCTCACGATCTCGCAGGCGCGGTTGCCGCTGAAGCCGCCGCGCTCGCCGATCACTGGCCGCTTACCGGTGTGGTGGCTCCCGAATCGTGCCGCGACGAGATCACTGCGGCCCTCAACCAGGCCAGGGTGGCGTTTCTCGATGGGATGACCGCCGTCGCACTCGGTGATCACGTCACTCTCCTCCCGCCCCCGGCGACAAAAGGACTGGAGTTCGACGCCGTCGTGGTCGTCGAGCCGGCCCGGATCGTCGCCGACTCGGCAGGGGACCTCCGGCTGCTCTATGTCGTGTTGACCAGAGCGGTGCAACACCTCACGATCCTGCACTCGGACCCGCTCCCGCCTCCCCTGGCAGCCTGATACTCGGTAGGCGCCCTCGCCCAGCCGGCGCGTCAAGAGAAGGCGGCGGTGAATGCTGGAGGGCAGCTCCATGGCCCGGGGAAATACGCGTCGCCGGTCGTCGGCATTCGGCGCCGCCTTCTCTTCCGCTGAAGTTGTTTGGGCGGGGCACGAACGGGGTCGGGCCCACGTGGGTCGGCGGAAGGAGCCCTCTTTGTCTAAGGATTCTTCGGCTCGACCCTGATGATCTCCCACATCAAGTCGCCGACGATACAGAAGAAGTTCCTGATGTTGTCGTGCTCATTCCAGTCGGCCACCGTGATTGGTGTGCATGGAACGGCGCGGGCCTTGGCTCGCTCGTAGACATCTTCGATATAGCGCGTCGAGATGCAGATAGCCCAGAAATCCGCGGTCGAACCGGCGAAGATCTGGAATTGCCGGCTGGTCGGGTCCCCGGCGATGAATCCCCTCTCCCCTGAAGTCTGGCGCCGGGCACCGATGGCTTCCATCGGCAGGTCGCCCCCCGGTCCCAACGGGACGTCCGGCCCGACCGCGTCCCCGCCCGGTCCGAGCGGCCAACCCTCGGGAATGTCGCAAACCTGTGTCAAGAAAGCATTGATCAACTCCGGTTGCGGCGAGACCAGCTTGACGTGGTTGATGCGGCTTGGCATACCAGCCTCCTATCCGAGCTCCTGCGTTCGACCACCAAGGTAACGGTCCGCCGGGCCGGCGGGCTCGGTCTCAATGGGCCCAATGGCAGCCCAGTACCCGTCCGCCCTTGAAGACGGTGATGAAGAGGGTGTCGCCTCCGGCGCCTCCGAAGCAGAGGTTGGTCACGATCACCCGCTCACCCCGGCCGACGTCAATCGTGTCGATGAGCGCACCGGCCGGGTCGAGCACGAAGACGGTGTTGGCTCCGCCCCCGGCCACCAAAAGGTTCCCCTGGCGGTCGAAGGCCATGCCGTCGGGGCCGCCTTCGGGTAGCTGGGCGAAGACGGAAAAGTCCGTCAGACCTCCCGAGGTGTGACGGGCGGTAAGCACCCGTCCTGTCGCGGACTCCGCCAGATAGAAGGTGCCCGGGTCTGGGCCGAAGGCGAGGCCGTTTGGGTACAACGGCCCTTCGGCCATGACCTCGAGTTGCAGGGTGGTCGTGTCCAAGGCACACACCCGCCCTGGCATCGGGTCGGCCCCGGCGACGTCGCCTCTGGGGTCGGTGAACCACAGCCGTCCGTCAGGGCCGAACACGCAGTCGTTGGGAGCATCCAGGCCGGAGGTGATCAGGTCCTCGACCTGTCCGTGGCGGACTCGCTGGATACTGGGAGTCACCTTCCGGTCCGAACGGCTTCGCATGGGGTTGCCGCCGTTTTGGGCCACCCAGATCGAGCCGTCGGGACCCTGGGCCACACCGTTCGGGCCGCCCCCGGTCTCGGCGAGCACGTGGGGTCCATCGTCAATCTGGTAGAGAAGACCTCGGGACAGGCTCGTGACGACGAGGGAGCCGTCGCGGGTCCACAAGGGCCCCTCCAGGGCGCCCAGACCGACGGCTACTTCACGCAACTCGTGGATCATGGGGCCATCAAACCACGTTGCCGGCCCACCAGCGCCGGCCACCAGGCCCGAGTGACGCGTCCTAGGGCGAAAACTCGGCCAACCCGTGTTTGATAACGACGACACCGTCCTGGAGGGCCTCGAACGCCAGGGCCCGACCTCCTTCGGAGGGGCGGCCGGCGTCATAGAGATTCACCACCAGATCCCGGCCAGGAAACGCCGGTGCGGAGAACCGCCCTGCCAGCCTTCGCAGCCGGCCGGCATTGCGGCCCGCGCCTTCGTCGACGACGGCTCCGCTGCACAGTCCAAAGGTGCACATTCCCTGCAGGATCTTGCTCGGGTAGCCCTCCTGCCGGGCGGTTTCGTCGTCGAGGGCGTGCCCGGCGTGGTCCGCTGACACGCCGGCATACCGGAAGGCCTGATCCCGGTCGACCCTGACGGTTCGACTACCGACGGGGCGAGTCCGGGCTTCCTCGGAGAACGTATGGTCCGCGATAGACCCCCCGAGATCTGCATCGATGGTTCCCCCGATGTGGAAGTTTGACCATAGGTGCTCCACCAGGGGGGCACCACTGGAGTCGGTGACGAGGATCCGCTGGGTGACCAGGACGCCCCCTTTGGTTTGTTTCGCACCGAAGGTGGTGGCCCGCCAGCGCAGGGGCATGCCCGGCTTGACGGCCCCCCAATACCACACGTCTTGTTGGCCGTGCACCGAGCCCCGGTCTCCGCGGACGAAATCGTGTCCGTCCCGGTGCTGGGCTTGCCAGGTGGCCGGGAGGATGAGGGCGGCGGTGAACAGCGGCGGCACGGCCTCGCCTTGGAGGTACCGCTCGTTTGGGTCATTGGTCGCCAAGGCAAACGCGACGGCGGCGTCGGGATCGACACGGCCGTCGTAGTAGTCAGAGCCGGCTGACAGCTCGATCGTCCCCGCTCGCACCCCGAAATTGTACCGAGTTTAGAAGCTCGGTGGGGCGTGACGCCCGTCATGCGGGCGTCCGTGCCCGCTTACTCGCCGAGTCGATCTCACGGAACGCCACCGGCCCCGGCGACCACGACCGCCGGGCGAGCCCACCCCCTCCCGGCCCGGAATCGCATGCTACGGTCGGCCAATGGCCACCGTGCAACTCCGTCGCTACCAGATCTCACCCGGTGAGATGGACGCCTTTGTTGAATGGTGGCCGTCACTGCTTCCGGCCCGCAAGCAGTACGGGTTCGACGTGCTCTTTGCCTTCGTCGACGAGTCGACCAACCAGTTCGTCTGGGCCGTCAGTCACGGCGGTGACTTCGACGCGGCCGAGAAGACGTACCTGGCTTCATCCGAGCGGGCCGCGGTGTTCGATGGCGTGCCCCGCCGAGTCGATGAATCATTCGTGACCAAAGTGAACGTGGTCTACCAGGGCTGGCCGGCGGGCTAAGCCAGGTCGGCGGGGCCTGACGTCCTAACCGGCCGTCTCCGCGCCCAGCCGGCTCGACACTGGGCGCTGGAGACTTCGCACAGGGGTCAAGACGCGACGGTCGAATGCGGCGGAAGGCGCAGCCTGGCCTCGAACCGGCCGGGTGAAGGCGTCCAACTGAGCTGACCGCCGAGCTCGGCCGCGGTGGCGGAGAGCCGCGAGAGGTCCGGATCGAGGCCGGGTCCTTCGATGGCGATGGCCATGGTGAAATCGGTGTCGGCGTCAAACGACACCGTGATCTCCTCGCCGGCCTTGGCCAGCCGGCGGAGTATCTCGGTGGCCAGGCGGGATGTCGCCACGGCCATGGCGACAGTTGGTTGCGCCGGGCCCGGGACAGGTGCATTTTCGATCAGACTGGGCGTCCCGATCACCTCCCGGATGATCTCCAACTCCACGGCGACGACACCTCGAACGCTGCCGTCCCACGGCACGGGCAGCGGTGCTGACGGCCCGGCCACGTCGGCCCACTCCCGCTCCAAGCGAAGTCGCTCGAGCTCCCAGAGGGGGCCGGCCGCGACCAGTCGATCGATGACGGCGGGAGTCCGGCCATCGTCGAGAGACGGGGCGTCGGAGGGGGTGTCGGGGGCTGATTCCGAGTCACCGGCCGGGGGGACTGGCACCGGGTCTTCGCCGGGTGGCGCGGCCTCGACGCGGGGGAGTGGCACCGGGTCTTCGGTGGGGGTGTCGGCGGGTGATCCCTGGGCAGCGATGGCGGCGAACGTCACCGGGTCGTCAGACCGCACGACTGCCTCCACCGCAGCATCGGAGCCGCGGCCAGACCGCGGCTCTCGACCGCCCGCGTCCGGTCCGGCGTCCTCAACCGCCCGCAGTTGCGCTTCGAGCCGGTCCGCTCGGGCCTGCCCGGCTTCGAGGCGAGCCTTCGAGCGGCGACTGGTCACCACCAGGGCCACGATGGCGAGAAGGGCAACCGCGGCGGTCACGGCCAGGGCAGCGGTCATGGGACGACGGTAGCGGTCGAGACCCAGGCGCACGTGGGTATGCCATCGGGTCGGCTGGGCTCGAGCCGGCCCGGCGGCGGCGGCAGCTAGAGCTTCGAGATCACCTCGTCACCGAAACGACGCAGCCGGTCGACGCCCTCGCGGGGATTGGTAAACGGAGTCACCAGCAGGCGGGTCGCACCCGCGGCTTCGAAGCGGCGCACGTCGTCAATCGACTGGACTCCGACCCCGAACAGCGTCACCTCGAAGGGACCGGCCCGGCCGGCCTCGGAACGGAGCCGTTCGATCTCGGCCACGTTGGCGGCGACCGCCTCCGGGTCGCGCTGCGCCATCGGAAGCCAGCCGTCTCCAAGCCGGGCCGCCCGCCGTATCGCCGCGGGCGAATCGCCCCCGATGTGGAACGGAATCGAGCCGTTCACGGGCTTGGGCAGGAAGCCGACCGGGCGAAAGCGGAAGAACTCCCCCTCGTGCTCGATCACCTCCTCGCTAAAGAGCCGGCGGATGATCTCGATCGACTCGTCAACCCGCCGGCCGCGCGTCTCGAAGGGAAGCTCCATCGCCTCCCATTCCTCCGAGAGCCAGCTGGCGCCGATCCCGAACTCGACCCGACCGCCCGACACCAGATCGGCGGTGGTCAGGGCTCGAGCTGTGACGAAGGGGTGGCGCAGCCCGATATTGAAGACATTGGTGCCGAACCGAATGGAGCGGGTCTGGGCCGCCAGCCAGGCGATCTGCACGCAGGGATCCCAACCGGGGGTGGCGGCCGAGATGGGCGGCTCGCCCTCGTGAGGGGATCCGGGCCGGCCGCTCATCTCCACCGGCATGATCAGGTGCTCAGGGAGCCAGACCGATTCGAAGCCGGCCTCCTCCGCGGCGACAGTGAGTTCGGCCCAGCGCTTGGGCCCAACCTGGAGATGGAAACCAATTTTCACGACGCCGGAGGCTAGCTCCTGGCCGTCGCTGGCGTTCGCTCGCCGTGGACGTGGCTGAACCTGGCTGGACGTGACTGGACGTGACTGGACGTGACTGGGCTGGCGACCGTGCGGTCAGTTGGGGTCGGGTGGTCAGCTGTGGTTCGGGTTGCCAGTTGGGATCGGCGCGGTCGTGGTGGGAGCATCTGGGGTATGGCTACCCGGATGGTCGCGTTGTTGCGTGGCATCAACGTCGGCGGCAACAAGCTGGTGGACATGGCTCGCCTGCGCGACCTCATGACCGGCCTCGGCTACACGGATGTGCTCACCTACCTGCAGAGCGGCAATGCCGTCTTCTCGTGTCCGTCCGCGTCGGCAGCGGGGGCGGCCGGGCAGCTGGAGAGCGGGATCGGGGCCGAGTTCGGATTTCAGTGCCGCGTGATCACGCGCCGGGCCGCGGAACTCGATGCCGCCATTTCCGATGATCCGTTGGTGCACCTTCTCGGCGATCCGTCGCGTCACCTCGTCGGCTTCTTGTCCGATCCGGCCCGGCCTGAAGGCGTGGCTCACTTGACCGCGGAGGATTTCGGCGAGGACCAGGTGCAGGTGGTCAACCGGCACGTGTACTTGTGGTGCCCCCAAGGGATCTCGCGTTCGCCGTTGGGCAAGCTGAACTTCGACCGGATCCTCGGGGTTGCAGTGACCATGCGCAACTGGCGAACCGTCACCAAGCTGGCGGCCCTGGCGGCCGAGTGAGCGGCTGGGCGCCTCGCCGCCTTCCGACCGACGCCCGGCCGGTCGATCGGCCTAATGAGGCAGACGGTGCCAGGCCGGCTGGCGCTGCTCCCGGAAGGCCGCCATCCCCTCGGCCGCCTCGGCAGACGCGAAGACCGATTCGGACAACTCTGTCGTCCATTCGAATCCCTGGGCTCGTCCCATGGCCGGGACCTCGAAGACAAGACGCTTGGCGGTGGCGAGCGCGGCGGGTCCGCCGGCGAGGATCTGGGCCAGCACGCCGTCGACAGCGGCGTCGAGGTCGCTCGTGGGAACCGCGGAGGTGATGAGCCCCACCGCCGCGGCCCGACCGGCCGCGATTCGCTCACCGGTCAGAAACAGCTCCAACGCATCTGCCCGACGCAACTTCGGCAGGCAGACGACCGAGACGATGGCGGGCACCACTCCGATGCGCACCTCGGTGAAGCCGAACCGGGCCTCGTCGGCGGCGATCGCCACGTCGCAGGCGGCCGCGAGGCCCACCCCGCCCCCCAGGCAGTGCCCCGCGATGCGGGCCACGACCGGCTTGGGTGAGTCCTGAATGGCGGCCAGGATGTCGGCCAGTCCGAAGCGCGCCGACCCATCTGCCGGATCCGTGCCGGGGCCGGCCGCCTGCTGGCCGCTCCCCGCCGTCCGGGCCGCGCCGCGAGAGATATCCGCCCCGGCGCAAAAGGCCGGACCGGTGTGGGTCAGGACGACCACCCGCACGTCCCGGTCGGCGGCGGCCGCGGCCAAACCGTCGCCGAGACCGTCGCGGAGGGCTGGCGTCAGGGCGTTGCGGTTGTGGGGCTGATCCATCGTCAGGGTCGCGATCCCGCGACCGGCCGAATAGTGGACGGCCTCGGTCGGACCGGGCACGGGAGTGGTAACCCCATCGGGTTCTGGCGAACGTGATGTCGGGTTCAGGCGAGCTGACCATAAGCCGGGCGACGCGGGGGCGCAAGGACGTTTCGAGAAGTCCCGTCGGCGCGGTCCGGGCCAACGCGCGATCATGCAGGTCACGGTGCCACGATGGGCCACGAGGGGAGTCGCATGCAGGGGTTGATGCAGGAGATGCCGTTGACGCTCGGGGGGATCTTCCGCCGGGCTGAGATCCTGTGGCCCACCAAGCAGCTGGTGACCGCCGGGCCTGCGGGCGTCGACCGCACCACTTACGGCGCCTGGGCCGAGCGAACCCGGCGCGTCGGAGGGATCCTCGACGGCCTGGGCATCTCGGCTGATGGCCGGGTCGCCACCTTCGCCTGGAACAGCGCCCGCCATCTCGAGCTGTACTTTGCGGCCCCCTGCACCGGTCGGGTACTGCATACGCTCAACATCCGTCTTTTCGCGGACCAGCTCGTCTACGTCGCCAATCACGCCGAGGACGAGGTCATCTTCGCCGATCGCAGCCTCTTGCCTCTCCTGTGGCCGCACATTGACGACTGCAAGACCGTGCGCCACGTCGTCGTGATGGACGACTGTGGCGACAGCCCGGACGCAGCGGAGATCCCCGACGACCCTCGCATCCTCGACTACGAGGAGTTGGTGACCGCGGCGTCGCCCCACCCCTTCAACGACGTCACCGACGAGAACACGGCCGCGTCGATGTGTTACACCAGCGGGACAACCGGCGATCCAAAGGGAGTCCTTTACTCCCATCGCTCCGTGGTCCTTCACTCGATCGGGGCCTGTTTGGCCGACTCCCTGGCCGTCAGCGAGTCCGACGTGGTCCTCCCCGTAGTTCCCATGTTCCATGCCAACGCCTGGGGGCTATGCCAGGCCGCGGTGATGGTCGGGTCCAAGTTGGTGTTCTCCGGGGGCGAATCTTTCTCCCCCGGCCATCACCAACCTGATCCTCGACGAGGAAGTGACGCTGGCTGCCGGTGTGCCGACCATCTGGATGGGCGTCCGCCCCCTGCTCAGCGGCCGGCAGCACCGGTTGCGAACCATCGTGTGCGGGGGATCCGCGGTTCCGAAGGCCCTCTCGGAGGCCTACCGGCAAGAGATCGGGCTACCGATCCTTCAGGCCTGGGGCATGACGGAGACCAGTCCCCTCGCCACTGTGGCCTGGGTCCGCAGCGAGCGCCAGAGCCGCGGCCAAATCCGAAGAGGACCTGGCCGACATCCGGGCCACGGTGGGCATCCCTGTGCCGCTGGTGGAACTGCGCATCGCCGAGCCGGATACCGGTGCGGTGCTGCCCTGGGACGACCAGGTGAGCGGCGAGGTACAGGTCCGGGGCCCGTGGATCGCCCGCAGCTATTACAACGACGAACGGGGAGCCGGCATCGTTTACCGCGGACGGGTGGTTGCGCACTGGTGACGTCGGCGGCGGTGAGCCCGGATGGCTATGTCCGTTTGGTCGACCGCACCAAGGACTTGATCAAGTCCGGCGGCGAATGGATCTCCTCCGTAGAGCTGGAGAACCACCTGATGGCCCACCCGGGTGTGGCTGAGGCAGCCGTGATCGCGGTGCCGAGCGATCGGTGGATGGAGCGCCCGATGGCGTGCGTAGTGGTCAAGCCAGGAGTCGACTTGACCCGGGACGACGTCATCGAGTGGCTCACGCCGCGAGTCGCCAAGTGGTGGCTGCCCGACGACGTGGAGTTCATCGATGAGGTGCCGAAGACATCCGTCGGCAAATTTTCCAAGAAAGACCTGCGCGACCGGTTTGCCGACCGGCGCCTGCCCTGACGGGCGAAAGGGAGGACAGACGAGATGGCTGCGACCGATGAGGGAGTGACAACGGAGCTCGGACCGGATTCGGTGAGCGCGACGGGAATCGTCGATGCCCCACCCGAAGCGGTGTTCGATTACCTGCGCCGGCCCGCCAACCATCCTGCGATCAGTGGAGACAGCACGGTCCAAGGTACGACTTCGGGACCGGAGCAGTTGAGCCTCGGAGACTCGTTCGGCATGAAGATGCGTATGGGAGTGCCCTACTGGGTGCGTTCCAAGGTCGTTGAGTTCGAGCCGGACCGCAAGATCGCCTGGTGCCATTTGGGCCGGCACCGCTGGCGGTGGGAGATCGAACCCGCCGGCGACGGGAAGTCGCGGCTAACAGAGACATTCGACATGTCTGCTGCGGTGTTCCCGCCGGCGCTGCGCGTCATGGGTTACCCCAAAGGTCACACCACGAACGTGGCGGCGTCGGTCGGCAACGTGGTCGCCCACTTCAAGGCCGGTGCCGGGGGGAGTTGACCGGGGCGACGGTTCCCGCCGGTGCGTCTTCAGGGGCGACGCCGGGTCCACCCGCTCGCCGGAGCAGGGTGCGAGCCTCTGCCGCCACCCCGCCGCGGCGGCAGAAGTAAGGGGTAGGGGTGGACGAGGCCGGGGTGGTCGTGATCGGAGGAGGGGTGGCCGGGCTCGGCGTGCGGCCCTGGGTCTGGGTCGGGCCGGATGGCCCGTGGTCGTGATCGACACCGATGAGCTCACCCCGACGGCCGGACCCGATGACGCCTTCGTCCCTGGGCGCCGGGGCGCTCCGCAGGTCCGCCATACCCACGGCTTGCTGGCTCTGCTGACGGCCACCTTGCGAGAGCGGTTCCCCGACGTCCTGGCCGGGCTGGTCGAAGCCGGCGGCGTCGAGGTCGACCTCGCTGGTCGCTTCGAGGACCGGCGCGCCGGAGACGCTGAGCTCCGGGTCCTGCTGGCCCGGCGGACCACCCTCGACTGGGTCTTGCGCCGAGCCGCGGCGGCCGAGCCGGCGGTGACCCTCGGGGAGGCGAAACGGTGGCGGCGTTGATGCCGGCCGGGTCAGCGCTGGCCCCAGCCGCCGTCGGCGGAGTCCGCCTGGCCTCGGGCGAGGAAGTCCCGGCGTCCGTCGTGGTGGTGGCCGGGGGCCGGCGGGCTCCGATCCTGCGCTGGCTCTCGGAACTCGGCGTCGAGGTACCCGAGGAGGAACACCACACCGGCATCGTCTACCTGACCCGCTGGTACCGCACGGCGGCCGGACTGGGACTCCGTCATCGAGGGCGAGGAGCTGGTCCAGCTGGCCGGGGATCTGGGTTACCTGTTCTACCTGGCGGTGCCCGCGGACCAGGGCGCCTTCTCGCTGACCATGGCCATCGGCGCTGGCGACGGCGCCTTACGTTCGCAGCTGCTGCGACCCGGCGGCATTCGACCGGGCGGCTCGGCGCCCTGCCGCTGCCGGAGGGACTGGTGGACCGGCTCATCCCGGACGGGCCGGTCCACGCCATGGGCGGCCTGGTCAACCGGCTCCGTCGCTTCGTGGGGGAAGACGGAAAGCCGCTGGTGCTCGGTCTCCACGCCGTCGGTGACTCCCACACCTGCACCAACCCCATCTACGGTCGGGGTTGCTCGTTGGCCCTGGTCCAGGCCGTCGCCCTGACCGAGGCCATGACCGCTCACCCCGCAGACCCGGTCGCTCGGGCGCTGGCCTACGAGGACGTCTGCCACGAGCGGACCGAGCCGTGGTATCGCATATCGGTCGAAACGGACCGGGCCCGGCAGGCTCGCTATCGCCGCGACGGCCAGCCCGGGCGACCGGCTCGAGCGGCATCATGGACCAGTTGCTGCGGCTGGGATCCAACGATCCCGTCGTGGGCCGGGCCATCCTGCGGGCGGTCAACCTGCTGGCCACTCCGCAGCAGCTGATGGGCGAGGCCGAAGTGGTGGCCCGGGTCATGGAGCTGGCGGCGGCCCGGGCCGCTGACCGGAGTAGCGGCGATGGCGTCGCCAGGGCCGTCCGCACTTCGACCGCGACCGCTCCAGGGGCCGGCGGGCCTGCCGCGCCCGGCCCGTTACCGGATGGGTCCGGCAGGGACCAACCCGCCAGGAGATGATCGATCTGACCGCCGCCTAGGAGTGGACAGGCCCCGATCGCGTCGGGTGGGGCCCGACCACGACTCTCCTCCCGCAGCCCCGGCTCGGCCGCCGCTGGCGAGGACCGCAGCCGGCCCCGTTGCCTGAACCCGGGGACAGCGGGCGCTAACTTGCGAGCGGTCAATTTCTCGAGGGGGAAAAGATGGATCTGCTCGCCATGTACGCCGCGTCCCAACCGGACAAAGCCGGCGGTAATCGACGACCGTCCCGGCCAGCCGGTCGTCACCTGGACCTTCGCCGAGCTGGACCGTCGGGCCAACCAGCTCGGCCCACCACCTGGTCGACCTCGGCGTCGAGCCGAGGCGACGAAGGTGGTGTGGTGCGGGCAGAACTCCGCGGGCCTGTTGGCCGGATCGCACGCCATCCGCAAGGTGGGCGCGGTCGGCGTCCCGCTCAACTACCGGCTCTCCCCCGAGGAAGCCGCCTACGTCATCGACAACTGCGACGCCAAGGTCGTCTACGTCGACGCCGAATACGCCCCGCTCATCTCGCTGGCTGCGCGACCGGATCCCGAAAGTGACCGACGTGCTGGTCTTCGACGGCGACGGCGCGCTGGAGCGCCAGCTTGAGCAACTGCCGTCCACCGCCTCCCTCGGCCGTGGAGACGACCGACGCCGTTCGCCAGCAGCATGATCTACACCTCCGGGACCACCGGGAAGCCCAAGGGGGCAGTCCGGCGGGCCACCATCGACTCCTCTACCGCCGCCGGCCTGCATCGGCCTGATCGGCTACGGCGCCGACGACGTCTACCTCACCACCGGTCCGCTGTACCACTCCGGTCCGGGCGGGTTCGCAGCCATCGCCCACGCCCTCGGGAACACCGTGGTGGTGCAGCACAAGTTCGACCCGGAGGACTGGCTGCGGCTGGTCCAGACCTACGGGGTGACGACCACGTTCACGGCGCCGACGCCGATCCGGATGGTCTGCAACCTGCCCGCTACGGTCAAGGACCGCTACGACCGATCCAGCATGAAGCGCCTCATCGCCAACGCCGCGCCCTGGACCCTGGCCCTCAAGAAGATGTACCTGGCCGACTTTCCGCCCGACTCACTCTGGGAGGTGTACGGCTCGACCGAGCTGGGGGTCGACACCGTGCTGCGGCCCGGAGGACCATCTGCGCAAGCCCGGATCGTGCGGGCAGGCCGCGCCCGGGCATCGAGATCAAGCTCTTCGACGACGACGGCGAGGAGGTCACCGAGCCGTTCGAGCGCGGCGAGCTGTACGTACGGTCGGCGACGGTGTTCGACGCCTACTACAAGGCCGAGGAGAAGTACGACGACGCCACTCGGGGGGACTTCCACACCGTCGGCGACATCGCCTACCGCGACGAGGACGGGCTACTACTACATCGCCGACCGCAAGAACGACATGATCATCAGCGGTGGCATGAACATCTACCCCGCCGAGATCGAGGCCGCCCTGGACGCCTCGCCGGACATCTACGAGGTGGCGGTGTTCGGCATCCCCAACGAGGAGTGGGGGGAGAGCGTGCACGCCGTGGTGGTGCCGGCCAGGGAGGGGGTGACCGAGCAGGACGTGACGTCGTTCGCCCGGGAGCATCTGGCCGGCTACAAGGTGCCGAGGTCGGTCAGCTTTGCGGACGAGCTACCGAAGACCGGGTCGGGGAAGGTGCTCAAGCGCCAGCTCCGGGAGCCGTTCTGGCCGGCGCCGGCGTAGCGCTGCACCGGGCACCTGGCACCTGGCACCTGGCAGGCGGCTGGCCCGGTCTTGATCGTGGCGCCAGCGGCCGAGTTCACCCGTTGTGGGCGTCGATGGGATCCCGAGAGGCCGCCGGCAGGAGGTGTCCGCCCGCCGGTGCCCCGCCTAGCCCCCGTCGCCGGCCGAGATGCCGGCAATCTCTCATGGAGATAATAAGAATCGTGTAAAACTGCTTGCCAGATGCCACCGGTGTCCGGTCATACTGGAGTCACAGCGCTTCGGCCGGTAATCCCCCCACTGGACCGAAAGCCGTATAGCGAAGGGCTCGGCCTCCCCCCCGCCGAGCCCTTCGTCGCGTCTGGGCCGCCCCGCCGGCGAATGGGTTGCCGCCAGTTGCCGCCAGTGCGCCGTGCCCGCGCCCACGCCCGCCGGCGGAAGGCCACGCCGAGCCGTCCGATCTGCGAGCATCGGGACCGATGCCCAACCCTTCAGGACGACAGATCCGCCTTACCCACCGGGACCAGGAGGCCGTCGTGGTCGAGGTGGGCGGCGGTCTTCGGACCTACACGGTCGGCGGTCGGTCCGTGCTCGACGGCTATCCGAGCGACGAGATGTGCTCGGGTGGCAGGGGTCAGGCGCTCATGCCGTGGCCGAACCGACTGGGTGACGGGCGCTTCGAGTGGGACGGCCGCGACCTGCAGACCGCCCTCACCGAACCGGAGCACCACAACGCCATCCACGGACTGGTGAGGTGGGCTCGTGGACCGTGGCGGCCGAGGCGACCGCGACCGGGCCCGATGGAATACCGGCTCTATCCCCAACCGGGCTGGCCCTGGATCCTCGACCTGGCGATCACCTACTACGCTGTCCGACGACGGGCTCGAGGTCCGCACCAGCGCGGTCAACCTGCCGGGCGGGCGCCGGCCCGTGTCCGTTCGGCGCCGGCTGGCACCCGTACCTGTACGCCTTCGGGGGCCTGGTGGACGACGCCGTGCTCACCTTCGAGGCCGCCACCGCGTTACGTGCTCGACGAGCGCGGTCTGCCAACCGGCACCGCTCCGGTGGCCGGCAGCGACCTCGACTTCCGCCGCCGGCCGCCCGATCGGTGCCGCCCGCCTCGACCACGCCTTCACCGACCTGGCCCGGGACTCGCTCGGCCGGGCCGCTGTCGAGCTGCGCGCCGGGGACGGGTCGAGCCTCGGCACCCGGCTGTGGATGGACAGCGCCTACACCCACCTGATGGTCTTCTCGGGCGACACCCTGGCCGAGGTGGACCGGCGCCGGCGGGGCCTGGCCGTGGAGCCGATGACCTGTGCGCCGGACATGCTCCACAACCGTTTCGGGCGATTGTGCTCGACGTGGGCGAAACATTCGAGGCCAGCTTGGGGGTTGGTCGCACTCGAGGCGCCGGGGCCGACCTGAGTATCGGCGGGCGTGGCCGCGGGCCACTCATCCGGGCTGCTGGGCTGCCGGCCCGGTATCGCCACCATGCAGGAAGCCGTCGGCGACAACGACGCGGCCACGACGATCGCGGCAACGCACCAGGCCAGCGCCAGCGAGGACACCCGTGTCGGGCGGCCGGGGCCAACAGCCCCAGGAATGCGATGGCGACGAGGCGACTCCAGGGCACTACCCGCCAGATGATCGCCTTGAATGCGCTGTGCCCGGCCAGGAACAAGGCTGATCCTCCCAACACCATCCAGCCCACTGAGACCGTGGGCGAGACCGCGGGGTGGGCCAGCACCTGTTGGTCGGCGGCGGCCACGACGATGACGCCTCCCACCATGATCGGATGAACGAGGTGGTAAGCGGACCGGCCCAGCCGGCCCGGGTCCGCGGAGTGTTCGACGACGTGCGCCCCCTCTTCGGCGCTCCGATCGAAATAGACCCACCACAGGGCGACGGCCCCGACGAAGGCGGCGACAAAGGCGGCTACTTCTGCTCCATCGACTCGCTCGAGGGTCGACAGCGCCGCGCCCATGACGACGACCGATTCACCGAGAGCGATCAGCAGGAACGCCTGACAGCGTTCGGCCAGGTGGCTGGCGTCAATGGTCCAGTCGATCGTGGTCGAACGACCGAGCCCCGGTGTGTAGAAGCCCACCACTCCGCCAAGCAGGTCGATGGTGACCGCGCCCATCCACCACGCCCCCCGGCTCCACCCGTGAGCCAGGCCGCCCGCCACCGCGAAGCATCCGCTCAGGACACACCACGCCAGGATGCGTTCGAAGTTCCGCTCCAGCCGCTCGCCCCGCAGCGCCACGACCGCGAATGCGCTGCGCCCGATCTGCATGCCTGCATACGCGATCCCGATCCACAGGCCCCGCGCCTCGAAGGCCTGCTGCAGGCCCGCGGACATGATGAGACTGGCCAGCATCAAGGCGAACAGCATGAGCCGGACCGGAAGGCGGTCGGGGTCGAGCCAATTGGTCACCCAGGTCGTGTAGACCCAAACCAGCCACACCATGGCCAGCAGCAGCGCAGTTTCGAGCGACCCGATCAGGGTCTGGTGATTGAGGAGAAAGTGCGATAGCTGGGTGACGGCGAACACGTACACCAGGTCGAAGAACAGTTCGGCGTTGGTGACCCGTCCTGAGCCTGGCACCCGGAGCAGGCCGGCGCGCCGTTCGGCTACCACATGGCGTCCTCTCGCATGGGGCCCACGGGGTGCGGGCCGACCGCCCAGTTTGCCGCCTACGCCCGCCTCGATCCGGCGCCCGCACCACTGCGCTGGTCCGGCGGGTTCGGGAGGGTGGCGCCCGGTGGCGGGGCCGGGCGGGCCGAACTCTCTGGACGGTGGCGCCCTTCAGCTGGGCCGGGTTTTGTCCAGAAAGATGGGCCGCCTTCGCGGAGGACGGAGACGGGCCGGTCCGACCGCCAGTCCGGCACAGCCGGCGGCGGGCCTCGTTGGCTCCCCGATCCTCAGCCCCAAACGGACCTGGGCCGCGACCTTTGGTAAATCCCGTCACTTTTGGAGCGAGATGTACGCCAGATGTACATCTCGCTCCAAAAGTCGATGCAAGGCGACAAAAGTGAGGCGGGGAGGTCGGCCACGGACGGCGGGGAGGTCGGCCAGGGCAGGCGCCGGGACGGCCGGAGCCAGGGTACGGCGGGGCGGGTCAGTCGCCGAACGGCCGGTCCGCCGGGATCCCTCAGCCGGCGCGCCGGCCGGCGCCCGCCTCGAACTGGGCTTCCTCGGTGGAGCCGGCCAGGGCCAGGGTCGATGCGGTGCCGCCCGTGACAGGGTGGTCATGACGTCGTCGAAGTAGCCGGCGCCGACCTCGCGCTGGTGGCGGGTGGCGGTGTAGCCGTCCTCCTCCAGGGCGAACTCCCGCTGCTGCAGCTCGACGTAGGCGCTCATGCCCCGCTCGGCGTAGCCGCGGGCCAGGGCGAAGGTGGACTCGTTGAGGGCGTGCCAGCCGGCCAGGGTCACGAACTGGAAGGAGTAGCCCATGGCCCCCAGCTCCTTCTGGAAGCGGGCGATGGTCTGGTCGTCGAGGTGCTTCTTCCAGTTGAACGACGGCGAGCAGTTGTACGCCAGCATCTTGTCGGGATACTCGGTCCTTGATGCGCTCGGCGAACACCCGCGCCTCCTCGAGGTCGGGCGTGGACGTCTCACACCAGATCAGGTCGGCGTAGGGGGCGTAGGCCAGGCCCCGGGCCACGGCGATGTCCATGCCGGCCCGCACGTAGTAGAAGCCCTCCGGCGAGCGCTCGCCGGTGCAGAACGGGCGGTCCCGCTCGTCCACGTCGCTGGTCAGCAGCGTGGCGCCGAGGGAGTCGGTGCGAGCCACCACCAGGGTGGGGACGCTGCAGACGTCGGCCGCCAGACGGGCCGAGGCCAGGGTCCGCACGTGCTGGGAGGTGGGAACCAGGACCTTGCCGCCCATGTGGCCGCACTTCTTCTCCGAGGACAGCTGGTCCTCGAAGTGCACCCCGGCCGCGCCCGCCTCGATCATGCCCTTCATGAGCTCGAAGGCGTTGAGGGCGCCGCCGAAGCCGGCTTCGGCGTCGGCCACGATCGGGACCATCCAGTGGCGGTGGCCGCTCGCCGCCGCGCCGCCGCTCTCGGCCCACTCGATCTGGTCGGCCCGCCGCAGGGCGTTGTTGATGCGCCGGACGACGGCCGGAACGCTGTTGGCGGCGTAGAGGCTCTGGTCGGGGTAGACCTGCTCGGAGAGGTTGGCGTCGGCCGCCACCTGCCAGCCCGGAGAGGTAGATGGCCTGGAGGCCGGCCTTGACCATCTCCACGGCCTGGCCGCCGGTCAGGGCGCCCAGGGCGTTGATGTAGTCCTCGCTGATGCAGCAGCGCCCACAGCCGCTCGGCGCCTTGCCGGGCCAGGCTGTGCTCCACGGGCACCGAGCCGCGCAGGCGGACCACGTCGGCGGCGGTGTAGGGGCGGCGCGACGCCCTGCCAGCGGGCGTCGGTGGCCCACTGGGTCTCCAGCTCGGCGACGGCGGTGTCGAAGGGGGTGGTCATGGCGGAAGGGAACGGTCCTTTCAAGTCGGTGGAGAGATCAGAGGAGTCGAGGACACTGAAGTCGGTAGGCGGACTCGGAGTCCGATTCAGGGCAGCAGCTCGTAGGCGGGCAGGGTCAGGAAGGTCGGGAAGTCGTCGGCCAGGGCCACCTGCTCGAAGATGGCCCGGGCCTGGCCGACCAGGGCGCCGTCGCAGGCCGTCCGGCCACGCAGGGACGTGACGGTCTCGTCGAGCAGCCGGCCGGACCAGCTCGGCAGTGACCGGCGTGCCGTCCGACAGGGTCGACCTGGTGGTGGACCCACTGCCAGACCTGGGCCCGGCTGATCTCGGCGGTGGCGGCGTCCTCCATCAGGTCGTCGATGGCGGCGGCCCCCGTGCCCGACAGCCAGGAGCCAGGTAGCGCAGGCCGACCGAGATGTTGGTGTCCAGGCCGGCCCGGGTGATCCCGTCGGCCGGCCGGCTGCACGTCGAGCAGAGTGGACGCTGCGCCCACCTCGCACGTCGGGGCGCTGGCGCTCGAGCTGGTTGGGGCGGTCGCCGAGCACGGCGTCGAACTCGGCCCGGGCGGCGGCCACCAGATCCGGGTGGGCGACCCAGGTGCCGTCGAAGCCGTCGCCGGCCTCGCGGCGCTTGTCCTCGGTCACCTTGGCCAGGGCCGCCTCGGTCACCTCCGGCTTGCGGCGGTTGGGGATGAACGCCGACATGCCGCCGATGGCGTGGGCGCCCCGGCGGTGGCAGGTCTTCACCAGCAGTTCGGTGAACGCCCGCATGAACGGCGCCGTCATCGTCACCGACGACCGGTCGGGCAGCACGAACGCCGGGTCGGCGTGGAACCGCTTGGCGACGCTGAAGATGTAGTCCCAGCGGCCGGCGTTGAGCCCGCAGATGTGGTCGCGCAGCTCGTAGAGGATCTCGTCCATCTCGAAGGCGGCGGTGATGGTCTCGATGAGAACGGTGGCCCGGATCGAGCCCCGATCCAGGCCGAGGGCGTCCTCGGCCGCGAACATGACGTCGTTCCACAGCCGGGCCTCGAGGTGGCTCTCCAGCTTGGGCAGGTAGAAGTAGGGGCCGAATCCATGGGAGAGGGCTCTCCCGTCCGTTGTGGAAGACGTACAGGCCGAAGTCGAACAGGCTGGCCGACACCGGCTCGCCGTCCACCTGGAAGTGCTTCTCGGGCAGGTGCCAGCCCCGGGGACGGACGGCGACCAGCGGTGGCCGTCTCGGCGCCAAGCCGGTAGGTCTTGTCCGGCGGTGACCAGCTCGATCGTGCCCCGCACCGCGTCCTGCAGGTTGACCTGGCCGGCGATGACGTTGTCCCAGGTGGGGGAGTTGGCGTCCTCGAAGTCGGCCATGAACACCTGGGCGCCAGAGTTGAGGGCGTTGATCATCATCTTGCGCTCGACCGGGCCGGTGATCTCGACCCGCCGGTCGGCGAGGGCCTTGGGGGCCTCGGGCACCGTCCACTCGCCGGTGCGGATCTCGAGCGGTCTCCGGCAGGAAGTCGGGGCGCTCGCCGGCGTCGAAGCGGGCCTGGCGGCGGGCCCGGGCCGCCAGCAGGTCCCGCCGGCGGGCGTCGAAGCGGCCGGTGCAGGCCGGCGACGAACTGGCCGCCTCCGGGGTCAGGACCCGGTCGGCGTCGGGATGCGGTGCCACGTGAGATCGTGGACGCCTCGGTCACAGCATCGATTATGCAAAAGAATGCCGAACTTGTCGAATCGAACATCATCAAGGCTTGCGTCTGACGCGAAGAAATGGCAAACTTTCAGTCGCGATGACATCAGACTCTCTCGATCCCCTGGTGTTCGGCCAGCGCCTCCGCCACTACCGACGCCAGGCCGGCCTGACCCTGGAGGCGCTGGGCCAGGCGGTCGGACGGCCGCCCTCCTACCTGTCGCAGCTGGAGAACGGTCACCGCGAGCCCCGCCTGTCCACGGTCAACCAGCTGGCGGCCGCCCTCGGCTGCCGCTCGGCCGACCTGCTGGACGCCGCCGCCCCCAACCGCCGGGCCGAGCTGGAGGTGGCCCTGGCCCACATGCAGGAGGACCCCCGGTATCAGGCCCTGCGGCTGCCCTACCTGCGCCCGTCGGCCCGGCTCGACGACGTGGCCCTCGAGCACCTGGTGGCCCTGTTCGACCGGGTGGGCGACCTCTCGTCTTTGGCCTTGGCGGCAGGCGAAGACCATCTCGGGACCGGCGAGCGGGGCGCCCGGGCCGCCAACGCGGCCATGCGCGAGGAGATGCGCAAGCGGGACAACTACTTCGGGGAGATCGAACGGGCCACCGGGCAGGCCCTGGCCGCGGTCGGCTATAGCGGTCCGGGGGCGGTATCGGAGCGCCACCTGACGGACCTGGCCGCCTACTTCGGCTTCACCATCGCCCGGGTCCAGGACCTGCCGCCGTCCACCCGTTCGATCAGCGACCTCCGCCATCGGGTCGTCTACGTGCCCCAGCGCAACCTGATCGGGGGGATGCGCTCGGCCCGTTCGGTCATCGCCCAGACCCTGGGCCGCTTCGCCCTCGGCCACCGTGACCCGGCCGACTTCGAGGGCTACGTCCGCCAGCGGGTGGAGGCCAACTACTTCGCCGGCGCCCTGCTGGCCCCCGAGCGGGCAGTGGTGCAGATGCTGGCCGACGCCAAGGCCCGCGAGGACATCTCGGTCGAGGACCTCAACGAGAGCTTCTACATCTCCTACGAGATGGCGGCCCACCGTTTGACCAACCTGATCACCCGCCACTTCGACATCCCGGTGCACTTCCAGCGATCCGACCCCGAAGGCCTGCTCTGGAAGGCGTACGAAAACGACGGGGTCCTCCTGCCGGCCGACGTCGACGGGACCATCGAGGGCCAGCGCCTGTGCCGGTGGTGGAGCTCCCGCCAGGCCTTCGAGTCCGAGGACTCCTATTCCCTGCACTGCCAGTACACCGAGACGGTGGCGGGCACGTTCTGGTGCGTCACCCATATCGGAGTCGAGCAGCGAGCGGGGCGACGCCATCACGATCGGCACCGCGGCCGCACCGCCCACTGGTTCCGCGGCAGCGACACCACCCGTCACGCCGTGTCGCGCTGCCCCGACCCGGCCTGCTGCCGGCGCCCGCCGGCCGATGCCGTCGGGCCGCTGGGAGGGAGTGGCCTGGCCGTCGGCTCGCGACCACAGCCACTTCGTGTCGGGACTGCCGACCGACACCGTCGTCTTCAGCCCGCACCCGGGCGTGGATCTCACCGACGTGTACTCGTTCCTCGACCGCCACACCGGGGGAATCGGCCGCCGCCCTGATCCGCCGGCCGCGTTCGTGCCGCCGAATTCGGGCCACGGACTAGCGTGACCCGTCGCTGCGACCCGGCTGACCTCGAGCCGGGCGGCGTGAAGGAGGAAACTCGTGGCCCTCAGAATCGATCCTCGGCCTCGCTGTGACGATCGTCGGCCTCGCCCTGGTGGCGCATCGGGCGTGGTTCCTGTTCCGGCTGGTCGCCACCGGCCGGCCGGCCCCGGGCCGGATGCGCGACGTCGGGGCCCAGCTCAAGGCCGAGCTGATGGACGTCTTCGGCCAGCGCAAGCTACTGCGTCGTCCCTTGCCGGGCCTGGCCCACTTCTTCGTGTTCTGGGGCTTTATCATCCTGATCCTCACCATCATCGAGGCCTACGGCGATCTGTTCTCGGCCACCTTCGCCATCCCGCTCATCGGTCACGCCCGGGTGCTCGGCTTCCTGGAGGACCTGTTCGCGGTCGGGGTGCTGTTCGCACTGGTGACCTTCACCACCATCCGCATCACGCAGAGCCCGAAGCGCCGGGAACGGAAGAGCCGCTTCTACGGGTCCCACACCTCGGCGGCCTGGGTCACCCTCAGCCTCATCTTCGGCGTCATCGCCACTCTGCTTCTCTATCGGGGCGCCCAGGTCAATACCGGCCATTTCCCGTACGGCAAGTCCTGGTGGCCGTTTGCATCCCGAACGGTCGGGGGAGCGCTCTCGGGAGCCGGGACGGCGGCCAATCTACACATCGAGACCACCTTCCTCATCCTCCAGCTCGTCGTGATCTGGGGCTTCTTCATGTTCGTGCTGTATTCCAAGCACATGCACATCTTCGTGTCTGAGCCGAACGTGCTCTTCTCCCGCCGGCCCAAGGCGCTCGGCCCGCTCGGGACCACCCCCGACCTCGACCCCGAGAAGATGACCGAAGAGACCGTCTTCGGTACCGGTCAAATTGCCCATCTGACCTGGAAGCAGCGGCTGGACCTGATCAGCTGCACCGAGTGCGGGCGCTGTCAGGATCAGTGCCCGGCCTGGGCAACCGACAAGCCGTTGTCACCGAAGCTGGTGATCATGGATCTCCGCGACCAGCTGTTCGCGGCCGGCCCGGAGCTGCTGGCCGCGGCCAAGTCCAACGGCGGCGGAGACGGCCGTGAAGGAAGGCAGTGTGGCGGCCAAGCCGCTCGTACCCGACGTGATCGAGGAGGACGTTCTGTGGTCCTGCACCACTTGCGGGGCGTGCGTTGAGCAGTGCCCGGTGGACATCGAGCACGTCGACACCATTCTGGACATGCGCCGCTACGAGGTGCTCATGGAGGCCCGCTTCCCGACCGAGGCCGGCACCATGCTCCGCAACATCGAGAACCAGGGTGACCCCTGGGGTCTCGGTCAGAGCCACCGGCTGGACTGGACACAAGGCCTCGACTTCGAGGTCCCGGTCGTGTCGGGCACCATCCCCGACGACGTGGAGTACCTGTTCTGGGTCGGGTGTGCCGGAGCCCTCGACGAGCGGGCCCGCCGGACCACCCAGACCATCGCCCGTCTCCTCCACCAGGCCGGCGTGACCTTCGCGGTGCTCGGGCCCAAGGAGTCCTGCACCGGCGACCCAGCCCGTCGCCTCGGCAACGAATACCTCTATCAGACGCAGGCCCAGACGAACATCGAGACCCTCAAGGCGGCTGGGGTCAAGAAGGTCGTGGCATCGTGCCCACATTGCTTCAACTCGATCGCCAGGGAGTACCCGGCGCTGGGCGGGGACTTCGAGGTGCTGCACCACACCCAGCTGCTCGAGCAGCTGCTCACCGAGGGCCGGCTCCGCCCCGCCGGTGCCGTGTCGACGCAAGGTGACCTACCACGATCCCTGCTATCTCGGTCGCCACAACGAGGTCTACGACGAGCCCCGGGGCGTGCTCAACCACGTGCCTGGGGTCGAGGTGACGGAGATGCACCGGCACCGCCGGACCGGGTTCTGCTGCGGCGCCGGCGGCGCCCGCATGTGGCTGGAGGAGCGCATCGGCCAGCGGATCAACGTCAACCGGACCGACGAGGCCCTCGGGTACGGGCGCCGACGTCATCTCGACCGCTTGCCCCTATTGCCTGATCATGCTCGACGACGCCACCAAGGCCGCCAGGCCGAAGGATCGGCCGCCGAATCGGTCAGGGTGCTCGACGTGGCCCAGGTGCTGGAGCAAGCGGTGGCGGGGGGGGCGGCTGCCACACTCCCGTCGCCCGAGGGTTCGGGGGGCGACGACTGACCGTGTCGGGGTCCGCGGCCCGGGGCGCCGACGCCATCGGGGCTCGCCGCCGGTAGCGCCGTTGCTCGGCCCGGTAGGGGTCCGTGTGCGGCAACAGCCCGAGCAGACCGCCGGCGAGCATCCAGAGGGCGGCGGCAACCAGCACCCCCGCAGGGGCGGCGACCCAGATGAGACAGATAAAGCCGGAGACGATGAGGAGACCGACGTCGGCGACGAGCATCGTGCGCACGACTATCCAGCCGGCCAAGTGCCGCATGGCCCTCCCCGCGGTTCGTCCTAACTCCGAGCGTAGAGCGAGGTACGGCGGAGGGCGAGCGCGGCCCCTGTCGTCGCCAGGCGCCCCGGGTCGGGTCCAGAGTCCCGAGCTTCCCCACGTAATCGCGGTCGAGTCCCGGTCGGGGGTCCTCGCCGGCCGGGGCGAACCTCCCGCAACCAGGGCTCAGAACGACACGGACCTGGTGTCCGCCTCACGGAGACGGGCGGCCATGCTGATCAGGAGTTTGTTGGCGACGGCGGGGACCTGGTCGAGGACGCCCAGGAACTCCCGCTGGCCGATCACCGCCAGTTCCATGTCCGTCTCCGCCACGACCGTCGCCGACCTTGGTCCGTGGTCGAGGAGGGCCAGCTCCCCGAAGTAGCTGCCCGCGTCGAGGGACGTGACCTTGCGCCCGTTGCGGCGGACCGTCGCCCGCCCGGCCAAGACCAGATAGAACTCGTGACCGATCGTCCCTTCCGTCACGATCACCGTGCCCGCTTTGACCGTGACGACCTCGGCCGCCTTTGCGATCAAGCGCAGCTCCTTCTTGTTGAGCGCGGAGAACATCTGGACCTGGGCAAGCTGTTCGAGCTTCGTATCAGCGGGCATAGGCGAACTGTACGTACGGACGGTGGCGCAGGAAATGTTTTCTGTGCTCGCTGCCGGCCACTCGTCAACCGGGTCGATCCTGTTAACACGCCAGCAACACGGTGGACAAGGACGAGAAACAAGTGGTTCGTAGCCTCGGGCCGGCCGTGGGATGGCGCGCCGTGCTATCCACCCGCACCCCTAGAAGGAGGGGCTACTTGTCCGTACTGATGGCGTCGATGCTGCACGCAACAACCGTGTGTGGCAAGAACGTGGCCTATAACGGGTCCACAGTCACGAAGAGTTGTTCCGACCTGAACTGGCTCGATACCGGGGACAACGCCTGGCAGCTGACAGCTGCCACTTTCGTTGGCCTCATGAGCCTGCCTGGTCTGGCCGTCCTGTACGCCGGCCTGGTGCCGAAGAAATGGGCCGTGAACACCATGTTCATGGCCTTTACCGGCTTCTCCACAGTGCTGGTGGTCTGGGTGCTGTGGGGTTACAAGATGGGCTTCGGGTCCCCGATCGGGGGTGGCAGCGCCGAACGTGTACAACTACAAGTACACCGGCAACTTCTTCGCCAACTTCTTCAACAACTTCGTGGGTCATCCCGAGTCGATCAACGCTGGTCACGCCCAGATCGGTCAGGCCGCGCTGCCGATCGGAACCTTCGTCCCACTCCAGATGCCGACACCGGCGCTGGCGTACTTCCAGTTCGTGTTCGCGGCCATCACCCCTCTGCTGTTCCTCGGGAGCGTCCTCGGTCGGATCAAGGTCGGGGTGTGGATGATGTTCGTCCCGCTGTGGTGCACCTTCGTCTACACGGTCAACGCCATGCTCCTGTGGGGCGGCGGTTACTGGGCCCACGAGGGCGCTCTCGACTACTCCGGTGGCTACGTCATCCATTTGGCCGCGGGCACATCGGGGTTCGTGGCGGCATGGCTAATCGGCCCCCGCCTGGCTCGGGACCGGGCAAGATTCGTGCCGCACAGCCTGACCATGGTCGCGGTCGGCGCCGGCATACTGTGGCTGGGCTGGAACGGCTTCAACGGTGGGGACCCGTACTTCTCTGGGGCCGATGCAGCCACGGCGGTGATCAATACCAACATTGCCACGGCCGTCGCCTTGCTCACCTGGGTCGGTTGGGACATGATTCTGAGCAAGTCCAAGAAACCGACGTTCTTCGGCGCGGTCAACGGGATGATTGTCGGATTGGTCGCCATAACGCCCGCGGCCGGCTATGTGAGCGGCTCCGGGGCCATCTGGATCGGTTTGATCGCCTCGACCATCGTCTGGTTCGCCTGGACCTACGTCATGCCGATCACCATGAGGAAGGTCGACGACGCCATGGGGGTCGCCTACACCCACGGAGTCGCCGGGTTGTGCGGGGGCCTCCTGGTCGGCATATTCGCCGACCCGGCGGTCACCATCTATGCCAGTGCTAACGGGTCGCCGGTTGTGGTGAGGGGCTGGCTGTACGGCAACCGGCACCAGTTCTTCGTGCAGTTGTTCGCTGCTCTGACGATCATCGTCTATGACGCCATCGCCACGTTCATCATCTTGAAGGTCATCAGCATATTCACGCCGCTCCGAATGCCCGACGAGAAGCTCGAGGTCGGCGACCTGGCCGTCCACGAGGAGGAGGCCTACCCGCGCGGATGAGGGCTACACCCGGGTCGACCCATCCAGTGGCGCCGGGGTCCTGGTCGGCGGCGGCCCACCGCCCACAACTTCAGGAGGAGCGACCACCCTGGAAGCAGGTGAAGCCAGATGAAACTCGTGACCGCGGTCATCAAGCCCTTCAAGGTCGACGAGGTCAAAGAGTCCCTCGAGTCGGCCGGCGTCACCGGTATGACCATCAGCGAGGTGCAGGGCTTCGGCCGCCAGAAGGGTCATACCGAGGTGTACCGGGGCGCTGAGTACACGGTGGCGTTTACGCCCAAGATCAAAGTCGAGGTCCTGGTCGACGACGTGGCGGTGATCCCGGTAGTGGACGCCATCGTCAAGGCGGCCCGCACCGACAAGATCGGAGACGGCAAGATCTGGGTCACCGACGCCGATCACGTGATTCGCATCCGCACGGGCGAAACCGGCGTCGATGCGCTCTAATGCCACGCGGGGTGGCGCAGCGGAAACGCTGCGCCACTCCCGCACTACGCTGCCTCCTGTGAAGGACGACCGCTACTCCGTGCAGGACTCCCGTTCGGTTCGATCGGTATGGGTATGGCGCGGTTTTCTCATGATGTCGCTGGTGGCCATCGGCGTGGCCATCATCCTGCTCGGTAATGGCGCGCCCGGTTTCGCCATGGCCTGGCTAGTAATCGCAGCTGGATGGTTCGCCGTTTCCATGTGGCTGTGGCGCCAGCACACCCGGCTGGACCAGTAGTCGGCTGTCGCCGGCCAGCCGGGCAGTTCTGACGGGTCTTACAGGGCGGCCGCGACCGTCGCCTCCAGTTGCTGCCGTTCCGCGGCATCGATGACCTGGCCGCCTGCGACCGTCTGCACATAGAACACGTCGATGACTTCGGCCCCGAGGGTGTTGATCGAGCGCGGCGGTGATGGTCAGCCCGCGGTCGGCCAGGGCCCCGGCGACCTGGTAGAGGACGGGGCCGCGGTCGGGCGCCCGCACCTCGACGACCGTGGATGTGGCCGACGCCGAGTTGTCGATGGTGACCCGAGCCTGGGGCGCGGCCGCCGCCGAGGCCCGCCGGTATCGGGCGTAGTGGCGCTCTCGTTCCTCCAGCCGTGCCGGCAGAGCGAGCCGTCCGTCGAGGGCCGCGGCGATGTCCGCTCGCACTCGGTCCCAGTCGGGCAACTCGTCGAAGGTCGGCGTTACCTGGAACTGCAGCAACGCCATGTCGGTCGACGCATCCGACATGGCGTTGGCCGATCGGATGGTTACCCCGCAGAGGGTCAGGACGCCCGCAACTGAGGCCAGCAGGCCCGGCCGGTCGGGTGCGGCCACGGTGACCGTACCGCCGTCGGCCACCAGCTTGCAGTCGCCCGGCGGCCGAGCAGTGCAGTCTGCTCGGGCCGTACCGCGCCGGCCCGAGCGTCGGTCGCCGGCCGGCCCTCCAGCACGGCGGCGGTCAGGTCCACCAGCCGGGCGACCAGTCCGGCCTTCCACGATCCCCACGCCGCCGGGCCGGTGGCCAGGCTGTCGGCTTCGGTCAGGGCGGCCAGCAGGTCCAGGGTGTCGCGGTCGCCCACGACGGCAGCGACCCCAGCGGCGGTGGCAGGGTCGTCGAGGTCTCGCCGGGTGGCCACTTCCGGCAGCAGCAGGTGGTAGCGGACCATCGACTCCAGGGTGGCGACGTCGACGGCGGTGAGGCCGAGCCGAGGGGCCAGTTCCCGCACCACGTCGATGCCGATATCGGTGTGATCGCTGCTGCGGCCCTTGCCGATGTCGTGGAGGAGGGCGCCGAGCAGCAGCAGATCCGGGCGGGCGACCGTGCGGGTCAGGGCGGCGGCCGCGGCCGCGGTCTCCAGCAGGTGCCGATCGACGGTGAAGCGGTGGTAGGCGTTGCGCTGCGGCTTGTTGCGGATCGGGGCCCACTCGGGCAGGTACCGCAACCAGATGCCCAGCTGGTCGAGGGCTTCGACGGCGGCGATGGCGGGACGGCCGGCGCCGAGCAATCGGAGCAAGGCGCGCAGCGTCTCGGGCGGCCAGATCCCCTCCGGCGCCACGGCCTCGGCGCGCCAGGCGGTCGAGCGTGGAGCGGGCCATGGGCCTGTCGAGCTCGGCGGACGCCGCCGCGGTGCGCAGGGCGAGGGACGGTGTCGATGGCGGTAGGAGCGTCGGCGACGAGGGCCACCTCACCGTCGCGCAGCACCAGGCCCGGCTCGAGCGGGTGGTCCCGCCCGCCCGCCCGCCGGGGCGGACCGGCCAGCCAGGATTCCAGGCGGCGCCAGCCGTCGTCGTTGACCCAGGCGACCAGCGTCCGGCGGCTTCGGCCAGGGCGGCCATCAGGGCGTCGGCGTCGGCGAAGCCCAGGGCCGCGGCCACGGCGTCCTGGTCCTGGAGCAGCAGCGTGTTGGTCGACCGGCCGGTGGCGCGCTGCAGCTCGACCCGCGCCCGGCCACGATGGTGTCGCCGGCCGGCTCGAGGCCGAGCCGGGTCGTCGAGCACGCCGGCCAGGACGGGGACCACCCGACCGAGCGAGCGCAAGCAGGCTGAGGTCCCGCTGGCCGCCCCTGGCTTCCTTGAGGTCGGGTTCGAGCAGGAAGGCCAGGTCCCCGAAGCGGTCGTGGCGGGCCCGGGTGACCTCGTCGACGGCCGGAAACCAGCGACCGGCCCGGGTCTTCCACTGCTCCAGGGCCCGGCTCGAGCACCGCCTGCGGCCAGATTGGGGTCGCCGGCGACCCGCCGGGCGTCGAGCAGCCCAAGGGCCACCTTGATGTCGGCGTCCATGGCGGCGCGGACTTCCTTGGCGGTCCGCACGCTGTGGTCCAGGTGCAGGCCGGTGTCCCAGACCGGGTACCAGATGGCGTCGGCGAGCGGCTTGATCCGGCCCTTGCGGTCGTGCACGAGCAGCAGGTCCAGGTCGCTGCCCGGCGCCAGCTCGCCCCGGCCGTATCCGCCCACCGCCAGCAGGGCGACGCCCTTGTCGTCGCCGCCCGTGGCCCGGGCGAACACCGCGCTCGAGCCAGGCGTCGGCGGCGCCGGCGTAGCGCCGGCACCACGCCGTGCCGGTCAGCTCCCGGTCGTCGAGCAGGGCCGCCCGGGTGGCCCGCAGGGCGGCCGGCGGGCGGGGTCGGCCGTCGCCTACTGGCGGTCACGGGGAGCAGCCTAGAAGGGGCGGTGCGCCGAGGTCGGACGCTGCGGTCGCCCTGGCGGTACACCTCAGATGGTTTTACCAGATTTGTCACTCGTATACCGCGAAAATCGGGCCACGAACCGTGGGGACCCGGGCCTGTCCACCGGCCGGCCCGGGTGGTCCCGGGCGGCGCGCTACCGGTCGCCCTGGCGGCGCACCGCCTC
Source organism: uncultured Acidimicrobiaceae bacterium (assembly GCA_963769725.1). Lineage (GTDB taxonomy): Bacteria > Actinomycetota > Acidimicrobiia > Acidimicrobiales > Palsa-688 > PALSA-693. The sequence continues at coordinate 390,609 of CAVYMU010000001.1, forward strand.
GGCGGCTGCGGCGATGGCCTCGGGATCGCCGAGCTCTCGTTTGGCCGTCACCCGCAAGGCGGCGTCGAGCTCGTAGACGATCGGCACCCCGGTCGGAATCTCCAGCCCGGCGATGTCGGCGTCGGAGATCCCGTCGAGGTGCTTGATCAGGGCCCGCAGGCTGTTGCCGTGGGCGGCCACCAGGACGGTGCGGCCGGCGAGGATCTCGGGGGCGATGGCGTCATACCAGTAGGGGAGCATGCGCACGACCACGTCGGCCAGGCACTCCGTGGCCGGCAACAGTCGGGCGCCAGGCCGGCGTAGCGGGGGTCGCCACGCACGTCGAGGGGGTGATCCGGCGGCATCGGCGGCGGGGGCGTGTCGTAACTGCGCCGCCAGGCCATGAACTGCTCGTCGCCGTAGGCGGCCTTGGTCTCGGCCTTGTCCAGGCCGGTGAGGGCCCGTAGTGGCGCTCGTTGAGACGCCAGTGCCGGCGCACGGGACCCACAGCCGGCCCATCTCCTCCAGCGCCAGGTCGAGGGTCCTGATGGCCCGGGTCAGCACCGAGGTATGGGCCCCGTCCACGCCCAGGCCGGCCTCGGCGATGAGCGCTCCCGGCCGACCGGGCCTCCTTTTCTCCCTGGGCAGAGAGATCCACGTCCCACCAGCCGGTGAAGCGGTTCTCGAGGTTCCACTGGCTCTGGCCGTGGCGGAGCAGGACGAGGGTCCCCACGGGCGCGGAGCCTATCGGGCGGGAGCCACTGGACTCCAGGAGGACGCTCTGTGTAACATTCTTGAGTCAGCAACACTCAACTTTGGCTACACTGGCACTCGTTCGTTCCAGCGATTTTGACTCACAGAGCACGGAGGCGTTCTCATGCCCAAGGCCGTCGGCATCGACCTCGGCACCACCAACTCGGTCGTCAGCGTCCTCGAGGCGGGCGAGCCGACCGTCATTCCCAACGCCGAGGGGGCGCGCACCACGCCGTCCGTCGTCGGCTTCTCCAAGTCCGACGAGGTGCTCGTCGGCGAGGTGGCCAAGCGCCAGGCCATCACCAACCCGGACCGGACCATCCGCTCGGTCAAGCGTCACATGGGTGACAGCAACTGGCACGTCGACATCGACGGCAAGCGCTACAACGCCCAGGAGATCTCGGCCCGCATCCTGCAGAAGCTGAAGAGGGACGCCGAGAGCTACCTCGGCGACACCGTCAGCCAGGCGGTGATCACCGTACCGGCCTACTTCGACGACGCCCAGCGCACCGCCACCAAGGAGGCCGGCCAGATCGCCGGCCTCGAGGTGCTGCGCATCATCAACGAGCCGACGGCGGCCGCCCTGGCCTACGGCCTGGACAAGGAGGAGGAGCAGACCGTCCTGGTCTTCGACCTCGGCGGCGGCACCTTCGACGTGTCGGTGCTGGAGATCTCCGAGGGGATCTTCCAGGTCAAGTCGACCAGCGGCAACACCCACCTCGGCGGCGACGACTGGGACCAGCGGGTGATCGACTGGCTGGTGAAGTCGTTCAAGGACACCGAGGGCGTGGATCTGGGCGACGACAAGATGGCCCTGCAGCGGCTCAAGGAGGCGGCCGAGAAGGCCAAGATCGAGCTGTCGTCGGTGCAGGAGACCACCATCAACCTGCCGTTCATCACCGCGACCGACACCGGACCCAAGCATCTCGACCTCAAGCTGACCCGGGCCAAGTTCCAGGAGCTGACCGCCGACCTGGTCGACGCCTGCCGGGGCCCCTTCGAACAGGCCATCAACGACGCCGGCCTCACCAAGTCCAAGATCGACCACGTGGTCCTCGTCGGCGGCTCGACCCGCATGCCGGCCATCCAGGAGCTGGTGCAGACCATGACCGGCAGCGAGCCCCACAAGGGCGTCAACCCGGACGAGGTGGTCGCCGTCGGCGCCGCCATCCAGGCCGGCGTCCTGAAGGGCGAGGTCAAGGACGTCCTGCTGCTCGACGTCACCCCGCTGTCGCTCGGCATCGAGACCAAGGGCGGGGTCATGACCAAGCTGATCGAGCGCAACACCACCATCCCGACCCGGCGCTCCGAGGTGTTCACCACGGCCGAGGACGGCCAGCCCTCCGTGGAGATCCACGTGCTGCAGGGCGAGCGCGAGATGGCCATGTACAACAAGACGCTGGGCAAGTTCCAGCTGGTCGACCTGCCGCCGGCGCCGCGCGGCGTGCCCCAGATCGAGGTCACCTTCGACATCGACGCCAACGGCATCGTGCACGTGGCGGCCAAGGACCGGGCCACCGGCAAGGAGCAGTCGATGACCATCACCGGTCAGTCCGCGCTGGGCAAGGACGACATCGACCGCATGGTCCGCGACGCCGAGGCCCACGCCGAGGACGACCGCCGTCGCCGGGAGGAGGCCGAGGTGCGCAACCAGGCCGACAGCCTGGTGTACCAGACCGAGAAGATGCTCAAGGACCAGGCGTCGTCGTTCTACCGGCGACCAGAAGAGCAGCGTCGAGTCCGATCTGACCACGCCTCAAGGAGGCGCTGGCCGGCAGCGACCTCGAGGCCATCAAGACCGCCACCGAGAAGCTGGCGGTCGGTGTCCAGGAGCTCGGCAAGCAGCTCTACGAGCAGGCCGCCGCGGCCAGCGCCAGTGCTGGTGCCAGCGACGGCGCCGGCGGTGCGTCGACTCCTGGGGGCGGGACCGCGGGGCAGCGGGGCCGGTGGGGCTGCCGACGACGAAGTCGTGGACGCCGAGATCGTCGACGAGGGCCAGGGCGCATGACAGGTGAGGACGAACCCGTCGACGGGGGCGCCGGGTGTCAGCCGAGCGACGCTCCCGAGGACGCCCTGCAGGACACCCCTGCGGAGCAGGCGGCTCGACTGGGACGGCGCCGGCGACGGCGGTTCCCTGCCCGATCGACGCGGACGAGCTGGGGCTGATCTCGAGGCCAGCGACGATCTCGAGGCCAGGCGACGATCTAGGCGGATCGGGCGAAGCCGGACGCCGACCAACTCTATCGACCTGATCCGCGAGCGCGACGACTACCGCGAGGCCCTCATCCGCCTGCAGGCCGACTTCGAGAACTACAAGAAGCGCATGATCAAGCAACAGACCGACCACCTCGAGCGGGCCGCCGGCGCCCTGGTCGAAAAGCTGCTCCCTGTCCTCGACACCGCCGACCTGGCCCTGGCCCACGGCGGCGGTGAGGACGTCAAGCAGCTGTCGGGCGCCCTGGCCGGCGTCCTCGAGCGGGAGGGGCTGGAGCGCATCGACCCGCTTGGAGTTCCGTTCGACCCCACCCTGCACGACGCCGTGGCCCACGAACCGGGCGAAGGCGGCGCAGGAGGTCGTCGAGGTGCTGCGGGCCGGGTACCGCTGGAAGGGACGGGTCCTGCGACCGGCGATGGTCAAAGTGAGGGGGTGAGCGGTCATGGCACCCCAGCGTGAGTGGTTCGAAAAGGACTACTACAAGGTGTTGGGGGTGTCCGACACGGCGACGGACAAGGAGATCGGCAAGGCCTACCGCAAGCTGGCCAAGCAGTACCACCCTGACGCCAACCCCGGATCCGAGGACCGGTTCAAGGAGATCTCGGCCGCCTACGACGTGCTGGGCGATTCGGCCAGGCGCAAGGAGTACGACGAGGTTCGCCGCCTGGGACCGGCCGGCAACCCCTTCGCCGACATGGCCGGTCGGACGGACGGCAGCGGATCTGGCGGCGGTTTCCACGTCGACGACCTCGGCGACCTGCTCGGCAACATCTTCGGCCGGGGCAACCGACAGGGACGTGCGGCGGGCCCCGCCCGGGTGGCGCCGTGGCCGGCGTCCAGCGCGGCCAGGACCTGGAGACCAGCCTGCACCTGTCGTTCCTCGATGCCGTCAACGGGATCACCACCACGGTCAACCTCACGTCCGAAGCGCCGTGCCACACCTGCGGCGGATCCGGCGCGGCGCCGGGCACGGTTCCCGAGGTGTGTCCGGTGTGCGGTGGCCGGGGCGTGATCAACGACAACCAGGGTCTCTTTTCCTTCAGCCAGCCCTGCCAGACCTGCGCCGGCACCGGCGTACGGGTCGAGCACCCCTGCCCCACCTGCCTGGGCGCGGGCGTCGAGCATCGCGCCCGCCAGGTCAAGGTCCGTATCCCGGCCGGGGTCGAGGACGGCCAGCGCATCCGGATCAAGGCTCGCGGTGGCGCTGGTCGGGGCGGCGGCCCGCCGGGCGATCTGTACGTGGTCGTGCACACCGACCGCCATCCCGTCTTCGGCCGGCGCGGCAAGGACCTCACCGTGACCGTGCCGGTCAGCTTTCCCGAGGCCGCCCTGGGCGCCAACGTCAAGGTCCCCACCCTCGACGGCCCGGTCACAGTCAAGGTTCCGGCCGGCAGCCGGTCCGGGCGGACCCTGCGCGTCCGGGGCCGGGGGGTCCCGGTGTCGCTCGGGAGTGGGGGACCTGCTGGCCACCATCGAGGTGGACGTACCCGATCGCCTGACCGAGGAAGCTCGCCGGTCGGTCGAGTCGCTCGCCGAGCAGGTAGACGGCGAAGCATTGCGGTCAGGCATCTGGGGTGAACGATGATGGATCGTCCGGAAGCCCGCCTCACCCGCGCCGTCTACGTCATCTCGGTGGCGGCCGAACTGGCCGGGGTGCATCCCCAGACTCTGCGGATCTACGAGCGCAAGGGCCTGCTCGACCCGGCCCGCACGGTGGGCGGCAGCCGGCGCTACAGCGAGCAGGACATCGACCAACTCCGGCGGATCCAGGACCTGACCACCGCCGGCCTCAACCTGGAGGGCGTCCGGCGGGTCCTGGAACTGGAAGCCGAGGTGATTCGCCTGCGGTCCGAGCTGGCGGAGGCCCGCCGCCAGGCGGCCGAGGACGTCGAGCGCACCCACCGGCAGTACCGACGAGATCTGGTTCCGGTAAAAAACTCCCCCGCTCGGTGGCAAGCCGTGCCCCGGTAGGTGGGCAAAGTTGATAAACTAGGACTTAGGTTTTCTGACTCTCATCCTAGAAAGTTGCTCCGTGGCCCTCGACCCAAACCGCTGGACCGCCAAGACCCAGGAGGCGTTCGCGGCGGCCGTTGAGGCGGCCAAGCAACGCAGCAACCCCGAGGTAGTGCCCGGTCACCTGCTGGCCGCCCTGCTCGGCCAGGAGGGCACGGTCACCCTGCCCGTGCTGGAGCGGGTGGGCGTGGCCCCGCTCAGCGTCCGCAACCGGACCCAGGACATCCTGGCCAAGCTGCCCCGCAGCTACGGCGGCGGCGACCCTCAGCTGGGACGTGACGCCACCAGCGTGCTCAACCGCGCCGACCAGGAGCGCCAGTCACTCGGCGACGAGTACCTGTCCGTGGAGCATCTGCTCCTCGCCCTCTCCGATCTGGTCGGGGTGTCCCACGAAGATCTGCTGGGGGCCCTGCGAGAGGTACGCGGCAGCCACCGGGTCACCAGCGCCAACCCCGAGGAGTCCTACCAGGCCCTCGAGAAGTACGGCCGGGATCTCACCGCCGACGCCCGCAGCGGCAAGCTGGACCCGGTCATCGGCCGCGACGAGGAGATCCGGCGGGTCATCCAGGTCCTGTCCCGGCGGACCAAAAACAACCCGGTGCTCATCGGCGAGCCCGGCGTCGGCAAGACGGCCATCGTGGAGGGCCTGGCCAATCGCATCGTCGCCGGTGACGTCCCGGACAGCCTCAAGAACAAGCGCCTCCTGGCGCTCGATCTGGGCTCCATGGTGGCTGGGTCCAAGTACCGGGGCGAGTTCGAGGAGCGCCTCAAGTCGGTCCTCAAGGAGATCACCGACGCCGAAGGCGAGATCATCACCTTCATCGACGAGTTGCACACCATCGTCGGAGCCGGTGCCGCCGAAGGCGCCATGGATGCCGGCAACATGATCAAGCCCATGCTGGCCCGTGGCGAACTGCGTCTGATCGGAGCCACCACCCTCGACGAGTATCGCAAGCACATCGAGAAGGACGCCGCCCTCGAGCGCCGTTTCCAGCAGGTGTACGTGGGCGAGCCGACTCGGTGGAGGACAGCATCGCCATCCTGCGCGGCCTCAAGGAGCGCTACGAGGTGCACCACGGGGTCCGGATCCAGGACGCCGCCCTGGTGGCGGCGGCGGTGCTGTCCAACCGCTATATCACCGGTCGTTTCTTGCCGGACAAGGCCATCGACCTGGTCGACGAGGCGGCCAGCCGGCTCCGCATCGAGAAGGAGTCGAAGCCGACCGAGATCGACGTGGTCGACCGCCGCATGGCCCAGCTCGAGATCGAGCGGCTGGCGCTGGCCAAGGAGACCGACGCGGCATCCAAGGAGCGGCTGGCCAAGCTCGACGAGGAGGTCGCCAACCTCGGGGAGCAGTCGGCCGCCCTCAACGCCCGCTGGCACAACGAGAAGGAAGCCTCCGACGCCATCGGCACCCTCCAGCAGGAGCTGGAGTCGGCCCGAGGCGAGGCCGAGCGCTTCACTCGTGACGGCGATCTGGCCAAGGCGGCCGAGATCCAGTACGGGCGGATCCCGGAGCTGCAGCGCCAACTCGACGACGCCATCGCCCGGCTGGCGACCTTGCAAGCCGACCAGAAGATGCTCAAGCAGGAGGTCGACGAGGAGGACGTGGCCGAGGTCGTGTCCAAGTGGACCGGCGTCCCGGTCAGCCGGCTGCTCGAGGGCGAGGTCTCCAAGCTGGTCCGGATGGAGCAGGTGCTGCACGAGCGGGTCGTCGGCCAGGACGAGGCCGTCCGGGCCGTGTCCAACGCCATCCGTCGCTCCCGGAGCGGACTTTCGGATCCCAACCGCCCGATTGGCAGCTTCCTTTTCCTTGGGCCGACCGGCGTCGGCAAGACCGAGCTGGCCCGGGCCCTGGCCGAATTCCTCTTCGACGACGAGCGCTCCATGGTGCGCATCGACATGTCCGAGTACATGGAGAAGCACTCGGTGGCCCGCCTCGTCGGCGCCCCCCCGGGTTACGTCGGCTACGACGAGGGTGGCCAGCTCACCGAGGCGGTTCGGCGTCGACCCTACGGGGTGATCCTGCTGGACGAGATCGAGAAGGCTCACCCGGACGTGTTCAACATCCTCCTGCAGGTGCTCGACGATGGGCGCCTCACCGATGGACAGGGCCGCACGGTCGATTTCAGCAACTCGGTCGTCATCATGACGTCCAATCACCGCGGCGACCTGAACACGGCGTTCAAGCCCGAGTTCCTCAACCGCATCGACGAGATCGTGTACTTCCGGTCTCTGACCGAGGAGGACCTGGAGGCCGTGGTCGAGCATCCAGCTGCGGGGACTCTCGGAGCGGCTCGCCGAGCGGCGCCTCAAGCTGGAGGTCACACGCCGCGGCCGAGGCCTGGCTGGCCCGGCGGGGCTACGACCCCGTATTCGGCGCCCGGCCCCTCAAGCGGCTCATCCAACGTCAGATCAGCGATCCCCTGGCCCTGGCCCTGCTCGAGGGCCGGTACGAGCGACGGCGATACCGTCGTCGTGGACGCCCCCCTCGGGGGCCCCGGTGCTGACCGGCGAGGGACTGACCAGCTCGGGTGCTGTGGTCGGCGAGACCGACGACAACCTGGTCTTGCGCTGAGGCCGGGCGCCGGGTCGGCGCCGGGTCGGCGCGCCGGGTCGGCTCCCGGTTGGCGCCGGGTTGGCGCCGGGTCGGCGCGCCGGGTCGGCTCCCGGTCGCGATGGATCCGACCCCATCCGATCCTGACGGTTGGGCTCCGGAGGGCTGGCCTCGGTCCCGGATCTCGGATCGGAGCGACGGCCGTGGCACCGGCCGTGGGGCTGGCTAGCCTGGCAACAGGGAGGAACAGGCATGTACCCACCAGAGCTTCGCCAGCCCCGCATCCCCCCCGTCGAAGGGGATACCGAAGCGGAGGGGATGCTGGCCCTCAACATCTTTCGAACCCTGGCCCATCACCCGAAGCTGATGGACCGCTTCAGTCGGTTTGGCGGTTTTCTGCTGTACCGGGGGTTGCTGCCGGAGAGAGAACGCGAACTGGTCATCCTTCGCGTCGGGTTCCGCTGCGGGTCGGTGTACGAGTTCGGACAGCACACCCGCATCGGCACGGAGGCCGGACTCACCCTTGAGGAGATCGGGCGACTCGCCGAAGACGGAACGGCCGGTTGGGACGAGGCCGACCGGGAGCTGGTGGTCTTTGTCGACGAACTCTGTGCGACCAACGGCACGACCGATCAGACGTGGTCGCGCCTGGTCGGGCGCTGGTCCGAGGCAGAGGTGCTCGAACTGCTCACGGTCGCTGGCTTTTATCGGCTGGTATCGGGATTGCTCAACAGTGTGGGCGTCCAGCGAGAACCCGGCACTCCCGGCTGGCCGGGCGAGGAGCCCATGGGCGGGTAACCCGGCCCGCTGGGCTTGATCGGGTGAGCCGGTCGCCCGGCCCGCTGGGCTTGATCCGAGTGAGCCGGTCGCCCGGCCCGCTGGGCTTGATCGGGTGAGCCGGTCGCCCGGCCCGCTGGGCTTGATCGGGTGGGACGGTCGCCGGGCCCGCTGGGCTTATCCCGGTGAGCCGGTCGCCCGGCCCACTATGCTGATCCGGTGAGCGAGCCAGCGGCGAGCCAATCGACCCGGACCCCGCGGTCCAGATGACCGCCACCGTGGTCGTCGGCACCCAATGGGGCGACGAGGGCAAGGGCAAGCTCACCGATCTGCTGGCCAAGGAAATGCAGGTCGTGGTGCGCTACCAGGGCGGCCACAACGCCGGTCACACCATCGTGGTTGACGGGGAGACCTTCGCCCTTCAGCTGCTGCCGAGCGGCATTCTGTACGACCACATCATCCCGGTCATCGGCAACGGGGTTGTCGTCGACCCCGGCGTCCTGCTGGCCGAGATCGACAAACTGACCGCGGCCGGCGTGGACTGCAGACGGCTTCGGGTGTCCGGCGGGGCCCACCTGATCATGCCCTACCACCAGGAGATCGACGCCTTGACCGAGCGCTATCTCGGTCGCAACAAACTCGGCACCACCAAACGCGGTATCGGACCGGCCTACGCCGATAAGGCGGCTCGGGTCGGTATCCGGGTCCAGGACCTGCTCGACCCAAAGATCTTCCGCGAAAAGCTCGACGTGGTCCTGAAGGAAAAGAATCTTGTCCTGGCCAAGATTTACAACCGGCTCCCCCTCTCCGCGGCCGACATCGCGGCCCGGTACCTCGACGAGTACGCCCCCGCGCTGGCGCCGCTCATCGATGACACCGTGGCGATCGTCCACGACGCCCTGAGCGCCGGCCAGCACGTGCTCCTCGAGGGAGCCCAGGCCACTTTCCTCGATCTCGACCACGGGACCTACCCGTTCGTCACCTCATCCAACCCGGTGGCTGGAGGGGCGTGCGTCGGCGCTGGAATCGGTCCCCGCGACATCACCTCGGTAATCGGCATCGCCAAGGCCTACGTGACCCGAGTGGGATCGGGGCCGTTCGTTACCGAACTGAACGACGACCTGGGGGCCTTGTTGGTGGAGCGGGGTCACGAGTTCGGGACCAACACCGGTCGTCGCCGGCGGACCGGCTGGTTCGACGCCGTCATGCTGCGCCAAGCCGTTCGCCTCAACTCGCTCTCCGAGATCGCCCTCACCAAGCTCGATGTCCTCGACAGCCTCGACACGTTGCGGGTATGTGTCGCCTACGAGTGCGATGACCGTCGTTTCGAGCACATGCCGTATCACCAAACGGTGCTGCACAAGGCCACGGCCCGTCTACGCGGAGCTGCCCGGGTGGAAGGTGGACACCTCGACGGCGACGGAGGTGCATCATCTGCCGGCCGCGGCCAAGGACTACGTGCACTTCCTGGCCGAGCAGATCGGGGTCCCGATCAAGCTGGTTGGGGTTGGCCCCGGCCGTGAGCAGTTCGTCAGGTTCGCCCCGTAGTGGCCCCCTCACGGGAACGAACGCGGGTATGCGTGGTGGGCCGGGGCGGGCGTGAGCACGCCCTGGCCGTGGCGCTCGGTCGGACCGCCGATGTGGTGGTCTGTCCGGGCAACGCCGGCATGGCTGCCCTCGGAATCGCCTGCCGGGCCGCGGCGCCCGAATCGGTGGAGGCGGACCTGTACGTGATCGGCCCGGAGGAGCCACTCGTGGGCGGGCTGGCCGACGAACTGCGGGCGGCCGGACGCCTGGTCTTCGGTCCGGGGGCCGACGGAGCCCGACTGGAAGGATCGAAAGCGTGGATGAAGGAGCTACTGGCCGAAGCAGGAGTACCGACCGCGGCCTACGGCACCTTTGCGGATGTCGGTCCCGCACTCGAGTTTCTGCGCTCTCTGCCGGCACCGTGGGTCGTCAAGACCGACGGCCTGGCGGCTGGAAAAGGCGTGCTCGTCACCGACGACCTCGACGCGGCCATTGCTGACGTCGAGGCCAAGCTTTCCGGGGCGGCGTTCGGACCGGCGGGCCACCGGGTGGTCATCGAGGAGGGCCTGGCCGGGCCGGAGCTGTCGGTCATGGCCATCTGCGACGGTGTGCGGGCCGTGTGCCTGGTTGCGGCGCAGGATTTCAAGCGGGCCGGCGAGGGTGACACCGGTCCCAATACCGGCGGCATGGGGGCCTACTCCCCGGTGCCCGGTGCCGGTCCGGCCCTCCTTGCGGAGGTCTCCGAGGTGGCCATCGGGCCCACCCTCGCCGCCCTGCGGGCCCGTGGGGTCGATTACCGGGGCGTGCTGTACGCCGGGCTCATGCTGACCCAGGACGGGCCGCGCGTCCTCGAGTTCAACGTTCGGTTCGGTGATCCCGAGAGCCAGGTCGTGCTGCCCCGCTGGCAGGGCGACGTCACTGCGGTGCTGGCCGCCGCCGCCGCCGGCCGGCTCGATACGGTCTCGGCGCCCGAGTTCAGCGACGAGGCGGCGGTGTGCGTGGTGCTGGCCGCGCCGGGCTATCCCGAGGCTCCGGTGCTGGACCATCCGATCGACGGCCTGGACCAGGCCGGCCAGCTTCCCGGTGTCCAACTGTACTCGGCCGGCATCGGGGCAGCCCCGGATGGTCACGGTCTGGTCACGGCCGGCGGGCGGGTCCTCGGCGTCGGAGGGCGCGGCCCGTCGCTCGCGGCCGCCCGTCGAGCCGCCTACGACGCCGTCGGCCCTGGTGTCGTGGCCCGGTATGACCTACCGGCGCGACATCGCCGGGACCGTCTCGGCGGCGCGGGCATGACCGTCACCGCTGGCGGGCCGGTGGCTGCGGGTGTGACCGACGGGTCGGGGGCGGCCCGGGCGGACGGCGTGACCCGGGGCACGGCCCTGATCAGAACCGGACCCAAGACTCTCCCTCGGAGGTGGCCTACATGACCAATCGAGTCGCCGTGCTGATGGGCTCGGCCAATGATCAGCCCAAGATGGCCGGCGCCGTCGACACCCTGAGGGAGTTCGGCGTCGAGACCACCGAGCATGTCATGTCCGCCCACCGGACTGCCGACCGCGGTGGCGTCCTTTGCCTCCGAAGCGCGCCAGTACGGCTACGGCGTGATCATCTGCGGCGGCGGGCATGGCCGCTCATCTGGCCGGGGCGGTGGCGGCCCGGACCACGTTCCGGTCATCGGCGTGCCCCTTTCGGGCGGGGCCATCGGTGGGGTCGATGCGCTCTACGCGACGGTGCAGATGCCCCGTGGGGTTCCGGTGGCGACCGTCGCCATCGACGGGGCCGTCAACGCCGCCCTGCTGGCCATCCAGATCCTGGCTGTGACCGACGATGGGCTGGCGGAGCGGCTGGCGGAGTACCGCGACCAGTGGCAGACAGTGAGCGAGAGAGAGAAGTGCGCAATGGCACAAGCGCAAACGATCGGAGCCTCGGGACGTGCGGCAACCGGTCGGCCCAGGTCCGGCGGCGAGCAGGTCCACCGATGAGCCCGGTGCTGCTGCCGCACCTGGCATCGGGCAAGGTGCGCGACATCTACGAGCTCGACGACAAGCATCTTCTGTTCGTCACGTCGGATCGCATGTCGGCGTTCGACGTGGTGATGGCCGAACTCATTCCGGACAAGGGCCGCGTCCTGACCGCCCTCACCGCCTTCTGGGCGGATCAGCTCGCCGGAGCTGGCGCCGAGCCATCTGGTCAGCCTGGACGCTCCCCGCCGGAGCCGCTGACGGCGACGACAGTCGCGAACTCGAGGGCCGGGTGATGGTCGTGCGCCGGGCCGAGATGCTGCCGATCGAATGCATCGTGCGCGGCTACCTGTCGGGCTCGGCGTGGGCCGAGTACCAGCGGTCGCAGACGCATGCACGGCAGGCCCTGCCGGGCGGGCTGCGCCAGTCCGAGCGGCTGCCGGAGCCGGTATTCACCCCGTCGACCAAGGCCGCCACCGGCCACGACGAGAACATCTCCTTTGCCGCCGCCGTCGATGCCGTCGGCTACGAACTGGCCGAGGAAGCCCGCCGCATCAGCCTGGCGGCCTACCGGCAGGGGGCCGAGCTGGCCGCGGCCCGGGGCATCATCATCGCCGACACCAAGTTCGAGTTGGGCGTCATCGACGGCCGGCTGGCCATCTGCGACGAGGTGCTGACGCCTGACTCGTCCCGCTTCTGGCCGGCCGATCAATGGGAGCCGGGCCGCACGCCGCCGGCGTTCGACAAGCAGCCGCTCCGGGACTGGCTGGAGGCGACCGGGCTGGGACAAGACGCCGCCCCCGCCGGCGTTGCCTGCCGACGTGGTGCAAGCCACCCGGGATCGCTACGTGGAGGCCTACGAGCGACTGACGGGCTGACGTTCGCGGCCTGGCCCGGGGCGGACGGGGCGCATGAGGCCCTTCGCGATGCTGACGAAGGTGGCGTGGCGATGGCCGGGCGACGCCGACCCGAACGGAGGCGCATGACGCGCTTTGCGGTGCTGGTGGAGGTGGCCTTGCGGCCCGGCATCGCCGATCCCGCAAGGCGCCACCATCGAGCGGGCCTTGCCGGCGTTGGGATTCGACGGCATCTCGGGAGTGCGGGCCGGGAAGGCGTTCCGATTCGTGGTGGATGCCGACGACGAGGGTTCGGCTCGGTCGGAGGTCGAGGACCTCTGCAACCGATTGCTGGCCAACCCGGTGATCGAGTCCTCCGACGGTGACGTTGGAGCCGGTACCGTGACCGCCTCGTATCGGGGTGGTCCTATTTCCTGGCTCCAACTGCGAATACGACGTGGTCGAGGCCCTGGGGACCCTCGGGGCCGACGCCGTCGATCGTCTGGCACGGTGACCACTCGCTCGGGGCGCTCGATGCCGTGGTGCTGCCCGGGGGATTCGCCCATGGCGACTACCTGCGGCCAGGTGCCATCGCCCGTTTCTCCCCGATCATGGCGGCGGTGACGTCGTTCGCCGCTGATGGCGGCCCGGTGGTCGGGATTTGCAACGGCTTCCAGGTGCTCACCGAAGCCAGGTTGCTGCCCGGGGCGCTGCAGAAGAACCGGGGCCTCACCTTCCTGTGCGCCACGGTCGAGCTCGAGGTCGCCAGCGATCGCAGCGTCCTCACCGGCGGTGTGCCGGCCGGGACCCGGTTGCGGATCCCGATCAATCACTTCGAAGGCAACTACACCTGTGACGCCGCCACCTTGGCCGAGCTGCGCCGGGAGGACCGCATCGTGCTGCGCTACGTCGACAATCCCAACGGCTCGGTCGACGACATCGCCGGGATCTGCAACCGGGCCGGCAATGTGGTCGGCCTGATGCCGCACCCGGAGCGGGCCAGTGACCCGCTCCTCGGTTCCACCGACGGCCTGGTGTTGCTCAGGGCCCTGGTCGCCGCGGCCGGGGCGCCATTGGCCGGGGCGCCGCCGGCCGGGGCGGCCGCGAAGTCCTAGCCTCTGGTGCGGGGGATACCGGCTCGCCGCAGACGGTGGGATCGACGCCGGCCGCCCGCCAGGCTGCGTAGGTCAGCCCTTTGCGCTCCCCGTAACCCTTGGCCGCCCCGACGAAGGCGTCTTCGAGCGCTTTGAGGTCGACCGTGTTGTCTCTTGACTCCAGTTCGGTCTGAAGATTGAGTCGCTCTTGCACCAGATGAACCCGGGTCAGAGCGTCGGCATTGGGAAGCCGAGCATCGATCTGCCGGAGCCGAGCCTCGATTCCCTCGGCCGTACGTTTGCGGCCTCGCTTCGGCTTGTGGGCTTCCAGAGCCTCGAGGTATCGCCGCACGGCCCGGCTCTCTTCTCGACCCACAGCCAGGGCTTGCTTGTGCTCCGCGGACATGGTCGGCTTGGCCCGCTTGGCCTTGGGCACGGTCGTCGCCTTACGAGGTGCTGATTTCGTTGCCATTGAGACAGTATCGCACATCTATTTGACGGGATTGCAACAAGTCGTACGGCCGGTAGGCTCATGTTCATGCCAGGCGATATCCATCGAGCCCTTGGGCTCACCGACGACGAAGCGGAGTCGATCGAGCAGCCTGCTGGGCCGGGAGCCCAATCACCTCGAGTTGGCAATGTACGCGGTGATGTGGAGCGAGCATTGCTCGTACAAGTCGAGCCGGGTCCATCTCGAGCGTCTGCCGACCGAAGGCCCGCATGTGCTGGTCGGCCCGGGAGAGAACGCCGGCGTGGTGGATGCGGGCGGTGGTCTGGCCGTTGCGCTGCGCATCGAAAGTCACAATCACCCCTCCGCCATTGAGCCGTATCAAGGTGCGGCGACAGGGGTGGGAGGGATCCTGCGAGACATTTTCACCATGGGGGCCCGTCCGATCGCCCTAATGGATCCGTTGCGGTTTGGACCACCCTTCGGACCTCCGATCTCGCTGGATCGCGACCGGCGTGATCGCCGGAATCTCCGGCTACGGCAACTCGGTCGGAGTGCCCACTGTTGGAGGTGAGATCAGCTTCGACGAATGCTACGCCGACAATCCACTTGTCAACGTGTTGTGCTGCGGGGTGTTGCCAGTCGATCGCCTGGTCTTGGGGCGCGCTTCAGGCGAAGGAAACTTGGCGGTGTTGCTCGGAAGCCTGACTGGACGTGACGGGATTGGCGGTGTGAGCGTCCTGGCCTCGGCCGGATTCGGCGCCGATACTGAAGCCGAGCAAGCCAAACGACCCAACGTCCAGGTCGGCGATCCCTTCGAGGAGAAACGGCTCATCGAGGCCTGCCTGCAACTGCTCGACGAAGGCCTGGTGGTGGGAATCCAGGATCTCGGCGGCGCCGGTCTGACCTGCGCCACCAGCGAAACGGCGTCACGGGGCGGGGTGGGCATGGATGTCGACGTGTCTGCGGTCCCGCGGCGCGAGCCGGGGATGGAGCCGTGGGAGGTCATGACGAGCGAGAGCCAGGAACGAATGCTGGCCATCGTCAGCCCGGATGCGCGCGGACCGGGTCCTCGCCGTCTGCCAGCGCTGGGAAGTGCGGGCCACCGTCGTCGGAAAGGTCACCGGCTCGGGTCAGTTGCGGATCCTCGATGGTTGGGATGGCGAGGTGCTGGCCGACGTCCCGGCCGTCGACCCTCCACGATGACGCCCCCAAATACGACCGGCCCATGGCGCCGCCGGCCGATCTCCCGACCCGGCAGGCGGACGACCCGGCGACGCCTGCCCGCTCCCGCGGATTGCGGTGCCGACCTGCTGGCCCTGCTGGTGGACCCCTCGTGGGTCTTCCGGCAATACGACCACCAGCTGTTCCTCAACACCGTGGTTGGGCCCGGAGGCGACGCCGCCCTGCTCCGACTCGCCGCTCCGGGCGTTCCGGCTCTGGCCACGGGGCCGTCGAGGTCTGGCGCTGTCGACGGACGGCAACGGTCGGTGGTGCTGCGCTCGACCCCAAGGCCGGCACCGCCCTCGTCGTCGCCGAATCGACCCTCAACGTGGCATGCGTCGGCGCCCGCCCGGTGGCCCTGGTCAACTGCTGCAACTTCGGCAACCCGGAGCACCCCGAAGTGATGTGGCAGCTCTCGGAGGCCATCGACGGGATGGCCGAGGCCTGCCGGGCCCTGTCAGTGCCCGTCATCGGTGGCAACGTCAGCCTGTACAACGAGAGCCGGGGTCGCGACATCGATCCCACCCCGGTCGTCGCGACCCTCGGGCTGGTGGATGACCTGCAGCGGCCGCCTCCCGGCATCCGCCTGGTCGACGGAGGCCATCTGCTTCTGGTTGGGGCGGTTGGGCGCCGGTTGCGGCGTCGGTTGCGGGTGACCACTACCTCGCTGGCGGGTTCCCGGTGGGCGGTGGACCGGCGCGGTCACCGCGGCGGCCGCCTCCCACCGCTGGACCTGGAGCTGCACCGACGCCTGCTCTCGTTGATCTCGGCCTTGGTCGGCGGCCAGATCGGCGGGCCAGTGGAGGACTCCGACGCCCTGGTGGACGGCATCCACGACGTCTCCGAGGGGGGCCTGGGCGTGGCCCTGGCCGAGATGGCCGTGCGCAGCGGGGTGGGCTTCCGGGTGGGCGGGGTGGCCGATCACGCCGCCCTGTTCGGCGAGGGGCCCTCCCGGGTGCGTGCTGTGCGTTCCCGACCGAGCCTTGGCCGAGGTGCAGGCCCGGGTGGGGCCGCCGTCGGTGGGCTGGTCCCTGCTGGGCGCAGCCGGCGGCGACCGGCTGATCGTGGAGGGGCTGCTCGATGTTCCGGTCGCCGCCGCCGTGGTCGCCTGGCGAGACGCCCTGCCGCATGCCCTGGAGGGGTCGGCGCGCCGGGAGAGCCGGCCGTGAGAGTGCCCCGATCGCCTGACGTTGTGCATAGCACAAGGCGAGCCTAGGATCCCGATATGATGTGCTGTTCTGTAGCGCCACAATCGCGCTCTGAGGACGGTCACATCGGCGCCGAGCCGGCTGACGCAGCCGGCCGTCCGACGACTACGCCGGACGGCCCGCCCGGCCAGCCCCGCCGACCCCGGCCACGCCGGCCTGTACCGACGGGCCGGCGCACTGGGACCGCCGGGAACCGGTTGCGGCGTGCGACAATGGAAGTCGTGCCCCCCGACGAACTGACCGCCGATGCGCCGCGGGAGGCGTGCGGGGTCTTCGGCGTCTGCGCCCCTGGGAGCCAGGTGGCCCACCTGACCTTCGACGGCCTCTACGCCCTGCAGCACCGCGGCCAGGAATCGGCCGGGATGGCGGTGAGCGACGGGACCGAGATGATGGTGGTCAAGGACATGGGCCTGGTCACCAACGTCTTCAACGAGCGCAACCTCGCCGGCCTCCAGGGCCACCTGGCCATCGGCCACACCCGCTACTCGACCACCGGGGCGTCCACCTGGCACAACGCCCAGCCCGTGTACCGGACCTCCTCGCCTGGGCGCGACCTGGGCGCCGCCCGGTGGCCTTCGCCCTCGGCCACAACGGCAACCTGACCAACACCGCAGGCCCTGGCCGCCGACATCGGGCATGCTGCCCGGGACGGTCACCAGCGACAGCGACCTGATCGCCGAACTGCTGGTCCGCTACCTCGACAGCCACCCGGGCGACGGCCTGGACGCCGCCCTGATGGCGGTGCTGCCGACCCTGCAAGGCGCGTTCTCCCTGGTCCTGCTGGACCATCAGCGGCTGTATCGGCGTGCGGGACCCGCACGGCTTCCGGCCCCTGTGCCTGGGCAAGCTGGACCACGGGCTGGGTCCTGGCCTCGGAGACCCCGGCCCTCGACATCACCGGGGCCCCCTTCGTCCGCGAGCTCGACCCGGGCGAGCTGCTGGTCATCGACGCCGACGGGCCGCGGTCGGCTCCGGCCGTGGCCGGCGGAGCAGATCGACCCCAAGCTGTGCCTCTTCGAGTTCGTGTACCTGGCCCGGCCCGACAGCCGCCTGTACAACCAGGAGCTGCACGGGGCCCGCATCCGGATGGGCGAGCTGCTGGCCGAACAGGCGCCGGTCGCGGCCGACATGGTCATGGGCGTGCCCGACTCCGGCCTGCCCGCGGCCGAGGGCTACGCCCGCCGCAGCGGCATCCGCTACGGCCAGGGTCTGGTCAAGAACCGCTACATCGGCCGGACCTTCATCGTGCCGGACCAGGCCCAACGAGCCCAGGGCGTGCGCCGCAAGCTCAACCCGCTCCGCGGCGCCATCGCCGGCCAGCGCCTGGTGGTCGTCGACGACTCCATCGTGCGGGGGACCACCACCCGGGCCATGGTGCGCGATGCTGCGGGAGGCCGGCGCGGCCGAGGTCCACCTCCGCATCTCCTCGCCCCCCTACCGCTGGCCGTGCTACTACGGGCTCGACACCGGCACCCGGGCCGAGCTCATCGCCGCCAACCTCGAGGTCGACGAGATCCGGAAGTACCTGAGCGCCGACAGCCTGGCCTATCTGAGCCTGGACGCCCTCAAGGAGGCGACCGGGGCGCCGGGCGCCGGTTTCTGCGATGCCTGCCTCACCGGCCACTACCCGAGCGAGGTTCCGGTGACGTTGGGCCGCGAGCAGCAGGTCGGCTCGCCGGTCGCCTGAGTGCTCCGTGGGTGATCCGGGCCGAGCGCTGGAGCCCCCGGGAAAAGAGATCCTCCCCGACCGTCTCACCTACGCCGCGGCCGGGGTCGACATCGACGCCGCCGACCGGGCCGTCGACGCCATGCGCGACCTGGTGGCCTCCACCGCGGACCGCCCGGGGGTGCTCGGCGGGATCGGTGGCTTCGGCGGGCTGTTCGAGCTGCCGGCCGGTTACCGCCGCCCGGTGCTGGTGTCGAGCACGGACGGGGTCGGGCACCAAGATGGCGGTGGCCATGGCGACGGGACGCTTCGACACCGTCGGCATCGACCTGGTGGCCATGTGCGTGGACGACCTGGTGTGCTGCGGGGCCCGGCCCCTCTTTTTCCTGGACTACCAGCTCCTCGGCCAGGTCGACCCCGACCAGGTCCGTCAGGTGATGACCGGGATCGCGGCCGGCTGCCGGACCGCCGGCTGCGCCATCGTCGGCGGGGAGCTGGCCGAGCATCCCGGGCTGCTCCGGCCCGGCCAGCTCGACGTGGCCGGATTCGCCGTCGGCATCGTCGAACGTGACGCCATCATCGACGGCCCGGCCCGCACCGAGGCCGGGGATGTCCTGCATCGGCTTGCCCTCGCCCGGGCTGCGATCCAACGGGTACTCGCTGGCCCGCCGGGCCCTGCTCGAGGTAGCCGGGCGTTCACTCGTCGGACCCGGCCTGGGAGGGAGCCGGGCGAATGGACGCTTGCCGACGAACTGCTGCGGCCGTCGGTGATCTACACGCCGGCCGTGCTGGCCTTGCTCGACGCCGTCGAGGTACACGCCGTGGCCCACATCACCGGCGGCGGCCTGCCCGGCAACGTGCCCCGGGTCCTCGGCCCCGACCTCGACGCCGTCTTCGAGCGGGTCCGCTGGCCGGTCCCCCGGATCTTCGCCGAGATTCAGGAGGCGGGCCGGGTTGACGAGGCGGAGATGGCCCGGGTGTTCAACCTCGGTCTCGGCATGGTCGTCGCCGTGCCGCCCGGCGCCGTGGACGAGGCCCTGGCCGCGCTGGAGGCGGTTGGGCAGGAGGCTCTGGTCGTGGGGGAGCTGGTCCCGGGTCGGCGTTTGGTGCACTTTCGGCTGATTAGTCCGAATTGATCAGGGATAATATGGCCCGGATGGGTCATGTACGGCAGCCCGGTCTTCTCGTACGTTAAATGGCGTAAACGGACAGTTGGAAGGAAGCGCAGACGATGGCAGAAGACACCCAACCCGACGCACTTCTCACGCCCGCCGAGGTTGCGGCCCTCTTCCGCGTCAACCCGAAGACGGTTACCCGATGGGCCCGGGCCGGCAAGATCACGGCCATCCGCACCCTCGGCGGCCACCGCCGCTTTCGGGCTTCCGAGATCCGCCGCTGCCTCGAGCAGCTCGACAGCAGCACCCCGTAAGGGTCGGGCGGCCCAGCCGCCAGCCCCGAACGCGGCAGCCGCCGGCCGGCGCGGCGCAACCAGGCCAGCCCGAACTGGGCGAAGCAGCACCTGGCACGGAGGAGCGGACCCTGGGATGGGGCCCCCCGAGCTCTCACGGCGAGCCTGACGTCGGGACCGGCGGCGGCCCGGACGCGGCAGCCAGGGGCTCAGGGCGGCCCGTGCGACATCCGCACCCGCCGACCTGGAACGATCTGCGGATGCCTTCCCTGGCCCTGCCCAGTGGGTTCATCGCCCATACCGGCCACGCCGGCCTGCGCCAGGACGAGGGTGACGACGTCGCCGTCATCGTGTCGACGAGGCCGTGCACCAGCGCCGGCGTGTTCACCCAGAGCCGGTTCGAAGGACCAAGCGTCACCCTGAGCCGGCCGCGGGCCACGTCGGGCCGGGCCCGGGCCATTGTGGTCGTGGCCAAGAACGCCAATGTCGCCACCGGCGCCCAGGGCCTACGGGACGCCGAGGAGATCACCGCGGCCGTCGCCGCCGTGGTCGGAATCCCCGTCGACGAGGTGCTCATCGCCAGCACCGGGGTGATCGGCCGCCCCTATCCGATGGATCTGTTGCGAGCGCACCTGGCCGGCCTGCCGCAGGCCGGCGTTCGACGCCGACGCCATCCGTGTCGCCCGGGCCATGATGACCACCGACACGGTGGCCAAGACCGCCGTGCAGCGGGCCGGTCCGGCCCGGGTGGTAGGCATGGCCAAGGGGGTCGGCATGATCGAACCCGACATGGCCACCATGCTGGCGTTCGTGCTGACCGATGCCGCCGTTGACGCCGCCACGCTAGCGGGCTGTGGCGGCGGGCGGTCGACGACACCTTCAACTGCTTGAGCATCGACACCGACACGTCCACCTCGGATACCGCCGCCGTGCTGGCCAACGGGGCGGCCGGACCGGTGCAGCGAGGCCGACCTGGCCGCGGCCCTGCGGGAGGTGTGCCTGGACCTGACCCTGCAGCTGGCCCGCGACGGCGAGGGCGCCACCAAGCTGCTCACGGTCACGGTACGGTCGCGGCCGCCGACCGCGTCAGGCCCGGCGGGTGGCCAAGGCGATCGTCAATTCGCCGCTCGTCAAGACCGCGGTGCACGGAGCCGACCCGAACTGGGGTCGGGTGGCCATGGCCATCGGCAAATGCCAGGACGACCGGGACATCGACCCCGAGCAAGGTCGATCATCCGCTTCGGTGACCTGGAGACCTACCCCGCACCGTCCCGGCGAGGATGGGCTGCGCCGGCTGCGCGACATCATGGCCGCTGACCACGTCGAGATCGAGGTGGAACTCGGCACCGGCGTCGCGGAAGCGACGGTCTACGGCTGCGACCTGTCCGCCGGCTACGTCCGGATCAACGCGGACTACACCACCTGACTGCCGGCGTCAGGTGGACGAGTTTCCCGCCCCGCTCAAGGCGCCCAGCCCACCGAGCAGGCCAGGAACCTTCGAGAGGTTGAGGGGGGTGGCGCCGGCGGGAGCGTTGACCGTCGTGCCCGGCCCGATCTGGATCCGCAGCGGTATTGCGAACGAATACTTGTGGATGAACTGATTGAGATCGATGTCGATCTCCTGAGCCTTGCTGTGGCTCACCCACAGATCAACGACGGCCTTCTGGTTGGCCGGGATGTTGCTGATGGTCCCTTTGAGGTTGTTCCCCAGCGACGACGCCCCCGGTACGCTTCCGAGCGACGCCGGTAACGCGGCGATCACCTGCTGAACGAACGGGCGCACGGCTAACGAGATTTGATAGTGCGTGCGATTCCCCTGGGTGCCGACTTCGGCGTAGGTCGCGTTGGACGTGAAGGCCTGGTGCAGCTGGCGCAGCAGTTGCTGCGCCATCCCGGGCGTCGGCGCTGCGGACGACGATGATGGCAGCTTGGACTGCAGCCCCTTCAAGAGGGTGTCGAGGGTGGATGACGGCACCGACACCCATTGCCCCTTGCCGAGCGCCGCCAGCCCGGGGACATAGGTGTCCGCGCCCTGCAGGGCCTGCTGGAAACCGGCGGCCTTGGATGCGTCCTGGCCGAGGTCGGCCAGGAGGTTGTTGGCATCGGCCCGGATGTAGACCGTCTGCCCGACATAGCGAACCTCCACCGGGTTCGCCGCGCCGACCTGGAGGGCCAGACCGAACTGGGTGGCGGGGTCCTTGGCCGCCTGGTTGTCGTTGAGCGCCTTCCCGTTGCCCGTGTTGACATCGATGACAATCGAGGACGACGCGATGGCGTTGGCTACCTTGGGAGTGAGCTCATCGGTCCCCCCGCTGGCGTTGCCGAGCTGCTGCAGGTGGGCCGGCGTGACCCCCAGCGAGATGCGCAGGTCGACGCCCGACTGCGAACCGATGGCCCGGAACGAGTTGTTGACTGCCTGTTGGGGTGGAACGTTGGCGGCGCCGTTGGCGGCGCTGCCACAGGCTGCCAAGGCCAACGTCGCCGCGACGGCGGCTGCCACTCCGCCCGTGCCGAGGCGCCGGTAGATCTGCGTCGTGTACTTCATCGAAACCCCTTATCTGGTGCCTTCGGAGGCTACCGCGCCGTTGGTCCGATTGGTCCGCGGATTGGCCGAAGGGCCGACAGGGAGCTTGGGCCGCGAGAGCCCCTCTTTGCCGCCGGAAGTATCCTGACCCGGCATGGGCGAGGAGCAGGAGGAGCGGGCGGAGCGTCCCCCCCGTCGCCGGGCCATCTTGCTGGAGAACATCCACCCGGGTGCGGCCGACCGCCTGGCCGCGGCCGGCTTCGACGTGGAGACGTTCGCCGGGGCCCACGACGAGAGCCAGCTGGCTCGACCGGATCGCCGACGTCGACCTGCTCGGTATCCGGTCCCGGACCCGGGTCACCGAAGCCGTGCTCGACAAGTCGCCTCGGCCTGCTGGCGGTCGGGGCGTTCTGCATCGGCACCAACCAGATCGACCTGGCCGCCGCGGCCCGGCGGGGCGTGGCGGTGTTCAACGCCCCCTTCTCCAACACCCGCAGCGTGGTGGAGCTGGTGATCGCCGAGATCATCGCGCTGACCCGCCGCCTCACCGAGAAGAACCGGCGACATGCACGCCGGCATCTGGTCCAAGTCGGCCGTCGGGAGCCCACGAGGTCCGGGGCCGGCGCCTGGGCATCGTCGGCTACGGCAACATCGGGTCGCAACTGTCGGTGCTGGGGGAGAGCCTGGGAATGTCGGTGTCGTTCTACGACACCGCGGACCGACTGGCCCTCGGCAACGCCCGCCGGTGCGACTCCTTGGAGGAGCTGCTCGGCCTGGGCAGACGTCGTGACCCTGCATGTCGACGGCCGGCCCGACAATCGTGGGCTGTTCGGGGAGGCCGAGTTCGCGGCCGATGCGGGAGGGGTCGTTGTTCCTCAACCTGAGCCGCGGCTTCGTGGTCGACCACGGGTCGCTCCGGGCCCACATCGAGTCCGGGCATCTCGCCGGCGCCGCGGTCGACGTGTTCGTCGACGAGCCGTCAGGTGACGACGAGGCGTTCGTCTCCCGCCTACAGGGGCTGCCGAACGTGATCCTCACCCCCCATATCGGAGGGAGCACCGAGGAAGCCCAGGTCGACATCGGCCAGTTCGTGGCCAACAAGCTGGTCGACTACGTGCGGCTCGGGAAGCACGGCCCTGTCGGTCAACCTCCCCAACCTCGAGCTGCCCCCCCGGGCCGGCGCCCACGGGCTGGTGCACATCCATCGCAACACCCCCGGGGTGCTGGCGGCCATCAACGCCATCTTCGCCGAGCACCGCATCAACATCGAGGGTCAGGCCCTCGGCACCCGGGGCGACGTCGGCTACGTCATCACCGACATCGCCAGCGACTACACCGACGACATGCTGGGCCGGCTGGCCCACATGGACGAGACCATCCGGCTCCGGGTGCTGTAGCCCCTCTCGCTCCGGGTGCTGTAGCCCTGGCCCGCTGTCCCGCTCCGGGTGACCGCCCGCGGCTGACCGCCGCTCGGCGTCAGGTTCGGCCGACCCGGTCCAGGGCCCCGACCAGGTCGGCGACCAGGTCGTCGGCCGTTTCCAGCCCGACCGACAGCCGAATCAGGCCGGGCTCGACCTCCAGCGGCGGACCCGGCCACCGACGCATGGGTCATCCGGTGCGGATGCTCGATCAACGACTCGACCGCCCCGAGCGACTCGGCCAGCGTGAACAGCCGGGTGGATCGGGCGACCTCCATCGCCGCCGCCTCGCCGGCCGCGAGCACGAAGGAAACCATCCCCCCGAAGGCCCGCATCTGCCGGACCGCCACCTCGTGGCCGGGGTGGGTCGCCAGCCCCGGATAGAAGACCCGGGCCACGGCCGGGTGGGCGACTGAGCACTTCGACGACCGCCGCGGCGTTGGCGCAGTGGCGGTCCATGCGCACGGCCAGGGTCTTGAGCCCTCGCAGGACCAGGTAGCAGTCCATCGGCCCCGGCACCCCGCCGGCGGCGTTCTGGAAGAACGCCACCTGCTCGGCCAGGTCCGGCGTCGTTGGTGGCGACGAACCCGCCGACGACGTCGCTGTGGCCGCCGAGGTACTTGGTGGTCGAGTGGACGACCAGGTCGGCGCCCAGGCGCAGCGGTTGCTGGAGGTACGGCGTGGCGAAGGTGTTGTCGACCACCAACCGGGCGCCCCGCTCGTGCGCCAACGCTGCGGCGGCGGCGATGTCGACGATGCGAGAGCGTCGGGTTGGACGGCGTTTCCACCCAGACCAGGCGGGTCTCCGGCCGCCAGGCGCGCGATGACGGCAGCCGGATCGTGCGAGGGGCACCGGGGTGTGGGTGATGCCGAGCGGCCCCCAGACCTTGTCGATCAGCCGGAAGGTCCCCCCGTAGGCGTCGTCAGGGATGATCAGGTGGTCGCCCGGCTTGAGTAACCGCAGGACGGCGTCCTCGGCGGCCAGACCGCTGGCGAAGGCCAGGCCGTGGCCGGCGCCTTCCAGCGAGGCCAGGCACGTTTCCAGCGCGGCCCGGGTGGGGTTGCCGCTGCGGGCGTACTCGAAGCCCCGGTGCTGGCCGACCGCGTCCTGGGCGAAGGTCGTGGCCAGTGAGATCGGCGGGACGACAGCCCCCGTCACCGGGTCCGGGTCCTGGCCGGCGTGGATGGCCCGGGTCTCGAATCCGTCCTGGGCCGGCGTCGCGGTCACTCAGGCAACCCCCTGCGGCCCGGCGCGGCTCCGGAGAGGAACTCCAGCAGGTCGGACCGGGTCACGATGCCGGTCGGATGGCCGCCGTCGAGGACCAGCACGGCCGCACCGTCGGCCAGCCGGGCCGCGGCCAGGTCGATCGGCTCCCCGCTGCCGATCATCGGCAGCGGCGGCCCCATCACCGCTTCCACCGGGTGTGTCCACCACAGTCGGATCGGCGACCAGCCGCTCGAGCAGGTCCCGGTCGGTGACGGTGCCGACCACCTCGGCCAGCGCCAGCGGCGGCTCGGCCTTGACCACCGGCATCTGCGAAACGCCGTACTCCTGCAGGATGGCGATGGCGGCTCGGACCGTCTCGCTGGGGTGGACGTGCACCAGCGGAGGCAGCCCGCCAGCAGGGTTGGCGGCGGCGGCCTGGGCCTTGTGGGCCACCACCGCTTCGATGGTGTCGCCCGG
Source organism: uncultured Acidimicrobiaceae bacterium (assembly GCA_963769725.1). Classification (GTDB taxonomy): domain Bacteria; phylum Actinomycetota; class Acidimicrobiia; order Acidimicrobiales; family Palsa-688; genus PALSA-693. The sequence goes on from CAVYMU010000001.1 coordinate 415,901, forward strand.
CGCCGCCCGGGGCTCGCAGGAACCCGTGGTCGGCCATCCAGCCGTCGTCGTACACCTTGGACAGGTAGCCCCGACCCGAGTCGGGGAGGATCACCACGATCACGGCGTCGGGCCCGAGGTCCCGGCCCACCTCCAGGGCCGCCCACACGGCCGTCCCGCACGAACCGCCGGCGAGGATCCCCTCCTCCCGTGTCACCCGGCGGGCGGTCAGGAAGCTGTCGCGGTCGGACACCATCACGACCCGGTCGGCGATGCTGCGGTCGTAGGTGGCCGGCCAGAAGTCCTCGCCGATCCCTTCGACCAGGTAGGGCCGGCCCTGGCCACCCGAGTACACCGACCCCTCGGGGTCGGCTCCGATGATCTGGACGTCCGGGTTCTGGGCTTTCAGGTAACGACCCACCCCGCTGATCGTCCCGCCCGTGCCGATACTCGCCACCAGGTGGGTGATCCGCCCGGCGGTCTGGCGCCACAGCTCCGGGCCGGTGCTGCGCTCGTGGGCGGCCGGGTTGGCCGGGTTGGCGTACTGGTTGGGCATGAATGCATCCGGGCGTCGACTCGGTCAGGCGCCGAGCCACCGAGTAGTAGGAGTCGGGATGGGCAGGGTCCACGGCGGTCGGGCAAACCACCACCTCGGCCCCGTAGGCCCGCAGCAGGGCCACCTTCTCGGCGGCGATCTTGTCCGGCATGGTGAAAATGCAGCGGTAGCCGCGGCGAGCGGCCACGATCGCCAGTCCGACCCCGGTGTTGCCCGAGGTCGGCTCGACGATGGTGCCGCCCCGCCGCAGCAGGCCCTCGGACTCGGCGGCGTCGATCATGGCCAGGGCGGGTCGGTCCTTGATGCTGCTACCGGGGTTGAGGAACTCGAGCTTGGCGAACAGCTGGCCCGACAGGTCGCGGCCGATGCGGTCCATCCGAACGAGCGGAGTGTTGCCGATCAGGTCGATGAGCGACCCGGCCGCCTCGATAGGCGGGCCGGGGTCGGTGACGTGGGAGATCTCGATGCCCGGCCCGGCGTCGATCGGCTCGTCGCTGTAGAGGGTCACCGGCAGGCCGGCCCGGTGCAACTGGCGGGCCACGTCCGCGGCCCGGGCCGCGCCCGCTTCGTTGGCTGCTCCGATCACCCCGACCGAGCGCGGAATGTGGGCGCGCAGATCGGCGATGGTCCCTGAGGCAAGGGGTCCGGCGACGACGTCAAGCCGCCGGCGAGCCCGGATGGCCAGCCGCTCGGGGACGAGGGCATCGTCGACGACCACGAGGACGTCCATGCGCTCATCATGGCCGCCCCTCGCCGGGTGCGCTACCGGGGCCCGGCGGCCGCGGCCGCCGCTCGGTCAGGTCGGGCCTTTCTGGACGGCGCCGCTCCCACCTGAAAGGCCCGACCGTCCAGAGAGTGAAGCCGGGTGGGCGACAACGCCAGGCTGGGCCCTCGTCAGTCCGTCGATCGTGAGAAGTGGGTCTGTGGTCTGGAGAGCAACTGGCCGTCGAGGTACAGGTCGACCTTCTCGTTGTAGAACGCGACCAGTCCGGCGATCGGCAACAGCTGCCGGGTTGGGAAGTCGTAGCACCACGCCAGGTCGGGCTGCACCCGGTCGCCGATGCGGACCGACCAGTAGGCGCTGGTGGTGCCCTTGTACGGGCACTCGGTCACGGTGTCGCTCGGGATCAGGTGGGTGTAGTCCAACTCGGTCCGGTTGAGGTAGTAACGAGTGGGCAGCCCGGTCTCGAAGACCATGACGGGCGATCTCGATTCGGCCAGGACCACCCCTTCCACCTCTACCCGCACGGGTCGGGTCGATCGCACCGCGTCCACCCGGGCGTAGGGGCTGCGGGGATGAACGAAGACCCGTTCGTCCTCTTCGAACCAGGCGTCGAGCGCCGACCACTCGAAGCGGACGGTACCGCTGAGCCCGTCGATCGATGAGGCACGGAGCAGCTTGGCGGCATGGGGACGATGGATCCCGCTGGCCTCCAAGGCGTGGAGTTCCACCTCACCTCTCGGGCTGTGCTGGGTAAATCCCTCGGCGACGAGAAGTCCGGTGCTGACGTCGGCGACCGGAATGTAGTACTGGGGGTAGCTCGCCCACTCCCAGACGTAGAGCGCCCTGGTCGTGTCCAGCACGGTCGTCTCACCGAGGACGGCCCGAATGCGCCGCGGAACCGGCTCGACGTGATTGACCGGTGTGATCGTGGCCGGATAGTCGGATACGGGACCTCCCTGGTTGGTCACTTGAGCAGCCTCTTGGGATAGCCGGGATATGACTCCTTGAAGACGCCAGAGTGAAGCAGGACCGTCGCCACCGGCTCCCCGGTGTCGATGGCGCTGATCGTCGTTTTGGTCCAATAGGACTCTGTGCGCCGGCTCTGACTGAGTCCGACGATCTCACGATCAAGGGCGTAGTCCTGACCGACAAATACCGGGCCGGCCTGCAAACGGATCTCTAGATCGAGAAATAACCCGAGCGCGGGAGATCGCACCGGCCACTCGATGCCAGACTTGTAGGCCAGCACGCTGATCATTTCTATCGGAACCACCTGCCGGCCCCATGGCGACGACCGGGCACCCTCCGGGGTGTACCACGGGTGCGGTTCGGTGATCCGGCGAAGCTTGTCGGCGAGGGAAAAAGGGTAGGCGGCGCCGTTGCTCTCGCTGTACTCCATGGCCACCACCAGGCGGTCGGCCCCCATGCCCACTTCGAGCCGGTCAACGATAAACAACTCACCGGGGTCGCCCTGGGCGGCCCGCCTGCGGTCCAGTTCGGTGGCGGGGTGCTGAGGGCCGACGGACACCGTTCCCGCCAGGACGGGAGTTCCATCGGCCTTGTGGGCTTCGATCCGGGCGGTCTTTTCCTCCTTGACAGTTATGGAGGCCTGAACCTGTTCGCCTTCAACGACCATGGTCTGGAAGTGGCTGCTGATGCAACCGTGCTCGAACCACTCCTGACCCCAGAGCAGGCAGGCGAGAGGATCGAACTGGCTGAAGTGGGTCGGACCCTCGATCGGCGCGCCGAGGAGGCCGAGCGAAGCGGCGGTGTCGCGATCATGAACGGTGGCGTGACCATCGATCTCCTGGTCCGCAAGCATCTGAGCCGGAGCTCGTATCGGGCCGGTCAGGGTGATCTCCGTCGCAAAGCGCATGGTTGTCACGCTAGTGACCCCAAGACGGGGTCGCCCACGTCAGGTGAGTGCGAACGTCGCCCGGACCGTCGGATGTCGAGGCCTAGAGTCCAGCCCATGGCCACTTCACCGCCGCGGTCGCCCGCGCTACCGCGCTGGGACCTGACCGCCTACTTTCCTTCCTTGCAGTCAAGAGAGTTTGCCGCCGCCCAGGAGTACCTGGGCGCCGACGTGGATCGGATGACCGCCCTCTACGACCGCCACGATGTCCGAGGGGGAGCGGCGGGGAACCTGACCGAGCCGCGGCTGGACGCCTTCGTGGAGGTGCTGGAGGCCACCAATGGCGTGCTGGAGCGACTTCGGCTGCTCTCCGCCTACGTCACCGCGTTCGTGAGTACCGATGCGAGGGATGACGCCGCCGCAGCCTTGAGCTCGGAGCTGCAGATGCAGTCGGCTCGGGTGCGCGCTCTCTCCACCCGCTTTGAGGCCTGGGTGGCCACCCTGGGCGCCGATGCATTGATTGAGCATTCGCCTGCGGCCCGGGACCATGCCTATCCCCTGCGAAAGGCGGAGCGCGCCGCCGCCCACCAAATGGACGAAGGCCAGGAGTCACTCTATGCAGACCTGACGCTCACCGGGAGCACGGCGTGGAATCGCCTGCACGGAGATGTGACGTCGTTGCTTACCGCCGAGATCGAAGACCCTGACGGGTCGCGGCGCCGGCTGCCCATCACGGTGCTTCGAAATCTGGCCGCCGACGCCGACGCTGGCACCCGACGCCGGGCGTACGATGCCGAGCTCGAGGGCTGGGAAAGCGTGGCGGTTCCGTGTGCGGCTGCGCTCAATGCCATCAAGGGGGAGGCCAACGCCGTCAACGCCCGGCGGGGCTGGGCTGACCCAATCGAGCCCGTCTTGCACGCCAACTCGGTGAACCGCCGGATCCTCGAGGCCATGCAGACCGCCGTGGTGACCTCGTTGCCCGACTGGCGGCGGTACCTGCGGGCCAAGGCCCGGCTTCTCGCGTCAGGGGGGCGGGACGGCGGGCTGCCGTGGTGGGATCTTTTCGCTCCCGTAGGCGACCCGTCGGCCGCAGCTGTCGGCTGGGACGAAGCGACGTCCACGGTGGTGAAGAGCTTCGCCGCCTACTCCCCAGCCCTGGCCGGACTGGCCCAACGGGCTCTCAACGAGGGGTGGGTCGACGCCGAGGCCCGTGAAGGAAAGCGGGGCGGGGCCTTCTGCATGGGCACCATCGAAGGGGAGAGCCGGGTACTGCTCAACTTCGGTCATACCTTCGACTCAGTCTCCACCCTGGCTCACGAGTTGGGCCACGCCTACCACAACACGACCCTGGCCGGGCGTACGCCGCTGCAACGGAATACCCCCATGGCCCTGGCCGAGACGGCTTCCATCTTCTGTGAGACCCTGCTCACTCAGTCGGTCCTGGCTGCCACCAGCGAGCCGGCCCGCCGCTTGGCCATCCTCGACTACGACCTGCAGGGTTCGTGCCAGGTCGTGGTCGACATCCACTCTCGGTTCCTCTTCGAGTCGGAGGTGTTCGATCGCCGCCGTCACCGGACGTTGGCTGCCAACGACCTGTGCGAGTTGATGCTCGACTCCCAGCGCAGCTCATACGGCGACGGGCTCGACGCTGATCACCTCCACCGCTATATGTGGGCGGTCAAGCCCCACTACTACTCGACCCACTTCTACAACTGGCCCTACACCTTTGGACTCCTCTTCGGACTCGGCCTCTACGCGGCGTACCAGGACGACCCCGACCGCTTTCGGAGCGGCTATGACGACCTGTTGGGTGCGACCGGCTTGTCAGACGCTTCGGGACTGGCGGCCCGCTTTGGCATCGACGTGGGCCGCGAGGACTTCTGGGCCTCCAGCCTGGCGGTTCTGGCTCGGAGGATCGATCAATTCGAAGAGGTGGCAGGGAACCTCCCGGCGTCGGCGACGATTCAGTCGCTGCCCTCGATGTCCACCGAGAACGCTTCATAGATCAGGTCGGCGCCCCGCTGGCGGTGCCTGGCGATGGCCTGGAGCAGCCCGAGGGACTGTTCGCGCAAGCCCGGGATGTCTTGGGCATCCTGGTTGCGCCGGGCGGCTCCCTCTGCCTCGACGATCTCTCGAAGGATGTCGACATGTTCCTGCTTGATGCGATGGACCGAATTGGCCAGCCGAGGGGCCTGTTCGATGATTTCACCCAGAAGTCCGCCCGGACCCTCGCTCTGCCGGGCGTGATTCTGGAACGCCCCTCCGAGCAGCTGTAGGCGGTCGGCCGCATCGGTGGACCACGTTTTCGGATCCTGACCGGCCGGCCGGGCCAGAGCTTCCTCGAGCTCGGCAGAGGCCTGTCGAACACCTCGCCGCCGGTGGCGGGAGCTCTCGAATGGGTCCGCCCCAGGTGAATGGTCGCCGGTCATGACCCAACGATACGACCCGCTGGTGCCACGGGGAAGGGCCCAGCCGGTCCGGAGGTCTAACCGCGCCGGGCCCGGGCCCGCCGCTTGCCCTCGTGCATGGCCTGGACTCGGGCGATCGGGATGGCTTGGCCCTCCTCGATAAGCGCGGTACTCAAGGTCTGCGGATCTGGCATCTGGGCCGCCCAAGGATTCGCGGTTCCAAGGTGACCCAGGGCGGTGTGGACGGTGAACTCTCCTGGCGTGATGTCGTCCAGATCGTCCCAGGTGACGGGAAACGACACCGGGACTCCGGGACGGACCCGTGGGCTGTAGGCGGCCACCACCGTGGCGCCCCCGACACGGGTCGAGTCGATGAAGACCTTTCCGCCGCGGTCTCCCTTCATGAAGGCGGTCGTGGCGATGGCGGGTTCGAGCGCCTCGGCTCGCGCCGCGATGGCCCTGGTGGCTGCGGCCGAGTCGGTGAGCGGCCCCTCAGTGATAGGAACGAAGACGTGAAGACCCTTGGCGCCGCTGGTCTTGATCGCCCCCTGGAGTCCAACATCGGCCAGTGCGGCGCGGACGAGCCGGGCGGCGCGGACGGCCATCTCGAAGGAGTCGGCATCCGGTGGGTCTATATCGAGGACCAGGTGCGTCATGTGGTCGGGTCGGTCGGCCCTAACCAAGGTGGGGTGGTACTCCACGGCGCGCTGATTGGCGAACCACAGCAAGGTACGGCGGTCGTTGCATCAGCGCGTACGAAACGTCCCGCTTTGAGGACTCCGCCCAGAATCGCGCCGTAGGAACCCACGCCGGCGTGTACTTGGGGACATTCTTCTGCATGAATGCTTCCTGACCGCGGTGAACCCGGATCACCGAGAGCGGCCGGCCTTCCAGCTCGGGCACGATTCGCTCGCACACCCCCTCCAGGTAGGTCACCAGGTCCCGCTTGCTGGCTCGTGACCCGTCGAACAGGGGCTGATCGAGATTGGTGAAAGACACCCCTTCCGGTGGTCCCTTCTCTTCCGTCCCACGCTGATCGGTCATCACCCAGGAACACTAATGACGACCGCTCCAACCGTGAACCTTGGGACTCTCGACGTACGGACCCGGCGTGGCTGTCCGAAACGCATGGTGCTGGCGCCACGACTCGGGTCGGTCGAAGGACAATCGGCGTCGTCGTCTGGACGTCGCCCACTCCGACGGCGTCGGGTGGCCGTGGATCGAGACGGCGGAGGGCCGGGAGGCCAGGTATGCTCGAACGTGCGGTTCACCGTCCAATATCCGCTGGCCATGCCAGACTACGCGCCCGAGTTCTTGACCGCGAAGGGGATTGCCCGTTTCGCCAGGGCGGCCGAAGACGCCGGTTTTGACGCCCTTGCCTTCACCGAGCATCCGGCGCCGTCGCATCGGTGGGTTGCGAGCGGCGGCCACGACACGTTTGATCCTCTCGTCGCTCTGGCGGGTGCGGCCGTGTCGACGGAGCGAATCGTGCTTCTTCCCTACACGCTGATTCTCCCTTACCGAAATCCGCTGCTGATGGCGAAGACGCTGTCGACGCTGGCATTGGTCTCGGAGGGCAGATTGGCCGTGGGTGCTGGGACCGGCTATTTGCGGTCCGAGGCGGCGGCCCTCGGTGTCGACTTCGATGAGCGCAACCAACTCTTCGATGAGGCGGTCGAGGCCATGATCGCGATTTGGCGTGCAGATGACGTGACGGTCGAGGGCCGGCACTTCGCGGCCTTCGGCCACACCGCCAGGCCGCGGCCCGCGGCCGTGCCACCGTTTTGGATCGGTGGCAATGGCGTCCGGGCGCGGGCTCGCACGGCCAGATTCGGCGAGGTATGGATGCCGTTGCTCGTCACCGAGGACCGGGTGCGGACGCTGCGAACTCCAGCCTTGCCAGACGTCGACGCCCTTCGGGGCGCGGTCGACGATCTGGCCCAACGGGTGGAACGGGCGGGGCGCGACCCGACGAGCGTTGGTGTGCAGATAGAGGGTCCCGGGACAGACTTCCTCCGCACGAGCGGTTCCACCGATGAGCATCTCGAGTTGTTGGCGCGTTTGGCTTCAGCGGGCGTGTCCCGGCTCGTGCTCGATACGCCGTGCCGTTCCCTTGACGAGGCCGTCGACGCCATGGCTGGATACGGCCGTGATGTCATTGCCTTCACCACGGCCGGTTGAGCACCACGGCCGGTTGAGCACCACGGCCGGTTGAGCACCACGGCCGGTTGAGCACCACGGCCGGAAGCCGCTCGGCCCAGGCCGCGGCCGCAAAGGGACCCTCGACCGTTGCGGTCAAGGGTCCCCCGGCGAGGTTCTGGAAGAGCTCAGCTGGCGGCCAGGACTGCTACCGGCACATCCGAACTGGTTGTGGTGCCGTTGCCGAGTTGGCCGTCGCCGTTGTAGCCCCAGCAGTCGATGTGTCCCGTCGAGAGCAGGGCGCAATTCTCGACGAAGCCGGGGATCAGTCGGACGGCGTCCCCGATCTTGTTCACCGCTACCGGCACATCCGAACCGGTCGTACTACCGTTGCCGAGTTCCCCGTTGGCGTTGTCGCCCCAGCAGTTCAGGTGACCGGTGGAGAGCAGGGCGCAGAACCCGAAATCGCCCGCGAAGACGGTCGTGGCCGTCGTGATCTGCTTCACCGGAACTGGCAATGAGTCGGTCGTCATTGTCCCATTGCCGAGCTCTCCGTTGGCGTTGTTGCCCCAGCAGTCAACTTTCCCACTGGAGAGTCGAACGCAGAAGCTGTCCGCGCCGTTGGCGCCGGTGACGGCTGTGGCCCCAGTTACGCCATGCACCGTTACCGGCAGAAGGGACGTCGTGATCGTCCCGTTGCCGAGTTGGCCGAAGCCGTTGTAGCCCCAGCAACTCACCTTGCCGTTAGAAATGGCGGCGCAATAGCTGTCGCCATCACCATCGGTCGTGAGTGAAGCGGCAGCCGTGATCCCGGTAACTGCGACGGGCACATCGGAGCTGGTGCTCGTGCCATTGCCGAGCTGGCCGAAGCCGTTGTAGCCCCAGCATTGGACACGGCCTGTCGACAGCAGGGCGCAGTTGTCGAAATTGCCGGCGGTGACGTCGACGGCGTTCTCGATTCCGCTGACTGGGACGGGCACATCAGAGGTGGTGGTCGTGCCGTTGCCGAGCTCTCCGTTCTGGTTGTCCCCCCAGCAGCTGAGGTGACCGGTGGAGAGCAGGGCGCAGAACCCGTAGTCGCCGGCGAAGAGCCTCGTCGCCGTCGTGATCTGGTTCACGGCCACCGGCAGCAGGAAGGTTGTCGTCGTCCCGTTGCCCAGCTCGCCGAACTCGTTGTCCCCCCAGCAGTCCACCCTGCCGGTCGAAAGCAGGGCGCAGAAGCTGTCCCCACTCCGATCGCCGACGACTGCCGTGGCGCTACGGATTCCTATTGCCCTCACGGGAACATCGGAGCTGGTGGTCGTGCCGTTGCCGAGCTGGCCGGAGCCGTTGTAGCCCCAGCAATCCACCACACCGGTCGAGGTCGCGGCGCAGTTGCTGAGGCCGTCGCCGTCGTTGGCAACGGAGACCACGTGTCCGAGCGTGGAAGCAGCCGCGGTCGGGCTGGCTCCTGCTGGGGCCGCTTCGGCGGCGAGGCCCACGGTGACGGCGAGCGGGACGAGGATCCCGAGAGCCAGGCGCCCCAGAAATGTCAGTGGTGTCCTCATCATCCATCTGCCCCGTGCTCGCCCGGTATTTTCCCCGGAATGGTCAAGAGTTGGGCGGTTGTCGAAACTGGGGGCGACGCCCGGGTGGATCACCTGCTGCGGCCTACGTTGCCCATCGGACGCGGTCCGTGCCGATCGGTGGCCTGAGTCGGGCGAATGGGGGGCTCGCCGTCCTGGGACGGCAACTCGTTCGAACATGACTGTCCTTTCCGCACCGGCCGATTGACGGAGACCTGAAATGGTGAAGGCCACCAGTCCCGAATCGGCCTGCGCTTTCACTGTGGAGTGGTAGCTGCTGCCTGGTCGGACCGTTGGGCGATCTCGACAGGGGCATCGTCATCTCTTTTGGCCATCGGAACATCCGGCATCTGCCTGACTCCCGTTGTCGGTTGGCGGGAGTCGCGAGGCCGGGACTGGCCCGCAGGCCGTCCGGGGCCATGGGCCCACGGTCTGGCCAGCCGGGGTAACTGATTCCCGGGCGGCCCGCGAGGGGCTGGCGCGGTCGAACTCGGGGATGATTCGAGAGGGTCCGCCACATGGGGGATGTTTCGTCGGCGGCGGTAGATGATCTTTGTGGCGATGAGTCATGATGTGGTTCATGGGGCAGTCCGGCCGCTGTTGGTCGCCGCGGTGAGCGAGTCCGAGGCACCCGGCTTTTCACTGCCGACCGGAACCGTCACGTTTCTCTTGGCCGACATCGCGACGTCCTCGCAGAGTCGACAGAGCCCGCCCGAGGCGATGCAAGCGGCGACCCTGCGGTATGCCGAGGTGCTGGATGAGGCCATCGGGCTGCACGGAGGCGTCCTGCCGGTCGAGCCGGGCGAAACCCGAGGCGTCGTAGGTGCGTTTTCGCGAGCGTCAGATGCCATGGCGGCCGCGTTGGACGCCCAGCGGACGCTGGCGGTGGAACCGTGGCCGGACGGCCTGGTGGTTCGGGTCCGCATGGCGGTGCACACCGGTGAGGCGCGTCTGCGAGACGAGGGCGACTATTTCGGTGACAGCGTGCTGCATTGCGCCCGGTTGCGGTCGATCGGCCACGGTGGTCAGGTACTGGTGGCCACCACCACGGCCGCCCTGACCGCAGACCGGCTGCCTGAGGGAGCCGGCTTGATCGACCTGGGCCCGCACCGGCTGACCGATCTCCGGCGGGCCGAGCGGGTTTGGCAGCTGGTCCATCCTGGGCTGCCCCACAACTTTCCGGCTCTCAGGTCGCTCGACACATTCCGGCACAATCTGCCGGTACAAATGACGCCGCTAATCGGGCGGGAAGCCGACCTCGGAGCGATCGGCCGCCTGTTGGCCGAGGAACGCCTGGTCACCTTGACCGGCTCGGGAGGGGTCGGCAAGACCCGACTGGCCCTGGCGGTCGCGGCGGAGGGGGTTGAACGCTACCCGGGCGGGGTGTGGCTGGTGCCCTTGGCGGGCGTTGCCGACTCGGATGCGGTGGCCGCGGCCGCACTGGCCGCCGTGGGCGCGTATCACGCCTCGGGGATGTCGTTGGTCGAACTGCTGGCATTGGCGCTGGGCAACGAAGCGTCGCTCCTCCTGTTGGATAATTGCGAGCATCTGGTCGAGGGATGTGCGCAGTTGGCCGCCGGCCTGCTGAGCGCCAATCCGACCGCCAGCGTCTTGGCCACCAGCCGCGAACCCCTGGGTGTGCCCGGCGAAGTCAGCTGGCGGGTCCCTTCACTTGACACACCGCCGGCCGAGCACACGATGGCCCTGGCCACGCTGTCCCAGTATGACGCCGTCCGTCTCTTCATTGATCGGGCCCGTCGGGCGCGCCCGTCGTTCGTCGTCACCGAGCACAACGCTCCTGCGGTCGCCCAGATCTGTCATCGCCTCGACGGCATCCCGTTGGCGCTGGAGCTGGCCGCGGCTCGCTGTCGGCAGCTGTCGCCGGAGCGGATCGCTCAGGATCTGGACAACCGGTTTCGGCTGCTCACCGGCGGTGCCCGGACCGTGCTGCCCCGCCAGCGGACCCTGGCGGCGTCGATCGACTGGAGCCACGACCGGCTGGATTCCGCGGAATCGACCGCGTTCCGCCGTCTCGGGGTATTCGCCGGGCCGTTTCCGCTCGAGGCGGCCGAATCGGTGGTGTCCGGCGCCGGCGACCTTGATCCGGTCGAAGTCTTCGAGCTCCTTACCCGGTTGGTCGACAAGAGCCTCGTCAGCGTCGAGGACGGGCCGGACGGCGAGCCCTGCTACCGGCTGCTCGAGACCCTGCGCGCCTACGCCCTCGACCGGCTGCGGGCGGTCGGCGAGCTCAAAGGATTCCGCGACGCCCACGCCCGCTGGTGTCTGAACTGGTTGGACGAGCTTCGGACGGTGCTTCATCTCGACGAAGTCGTCGAGCAGGTCGAATCTCTGCATGACAACTTTCGCGCCGCGCTGGACTGGTGTCTCGATCAGCCAGAGATGGGACTGCGGCTATTGGGGCATCTGGCCCGAGCCTGGCATGTCTGCGGGCGACCCACCGAGGCCATGGCCGCGGTCGACCGCCTACTCACCGACGACAACGCCCGTACCTACGGTCCCGCCTGGATAGCAGCTGCGCTCCCGGTATCCCTCCTGGTCGACCTGGTGCACGGGTTCAGTGAGTCGGTCGCCCTGCTCCGAAAGGCGGAACAACGGGCGGACCAGCTAGCCAGACCCCATGAGGCGGCCATCGCCCGGTGGCTCGCCACCTTCGAGAGCGAGGCCTGCCAAGCGGCGCGTGACGCGGCCCGGAATCAGGGGGACGCGTTCTTCTACGCCCTGGCCTTTATCAGCTGGATCGAGACCCAAATCGAGGCGGATCCCCAGGCCGTGTCGCTGCTGGACGGTGACGATCTGGTCGCGGCCTGCGCCGGCAGCACTCTCTTCCGGGAGTACCGCGCCCATGTCCGGGCCCAAGCGGACCGAGCGCCCGGCAATCTCCGCCGCTGCATCGACGTCGCCTTTGAGCTGACGCACAGCCAAAGCGCGATCACCCTGGCGGCTGCGGTCAACATGCTCAGCGCCTCGGCCCTCCTCGCCCGGGACGAGGCCGCTCTCTGTGTGGCGGTGGATACGGCCGAGCAGAAACTGGCCAAGCCTTCGGATACTTGGGAGATCGCCCACCACCGCTTGGGTCTGCTCCGAGGCGAGCCCAGCCGGGTCGCCCGCCACCTCCGCGAACATGTGGACAATGTCACGCCGAGTGGCCTGCACCTTTTCGCCAAGGAAGCCATCGACGCGGGGGCGCCCGCCGTGGCCGTCGCCGCGGCCCGGACCCAGGCCGAACGGGGACCCTTCAGTCGGGCGGTGCTGGCCGCCTGCGAGGCGGCCGAAGCAGACGACGAGGACCGATGGCACGACGTCCTGCAGATCGCGGCCGATCATGGGTTGCGGCCGCTCGTCGTCGATGCGTTGGAGGGACTGGCCGCGGCCGCCAGCCGCTCCGAAAGCTGGCTCGAGTGCCTTCGGCTGTACGGCGCCGCCCTGCGGATACGGGATGAATGCGAGTACCGCTGGCGCTTTCCGTCCGAACAGAGCGCGATCGACGAAGCGGTCGCGACGGCCCGCGGGCACATGGATCGGGGCGAGGCCGACCGGGCCGAGGCCGAAGGGCACGCCCTCCCGTGGGTCGAGGCCGTCAGCTTCGCCCGGCGGGCCCGGGGTGAACGAAGGCGACCGCGCCACGGTTGGTCCGCCCTCACTCCGACCGAGGAGCAAGTCGTCGCCCTCGTCGCGGAGGGGCTCACCAACCCGCAGATCGCAGCTCGGCTGCTCATGGGCCGTGCCACCGTGAAGACGCACCTCGAGCACATCTTCGCCAAACTCGGGGTCACCTCCCGCAGCGAGTTGGCCTCCCAGGCGGCCCGGCGCCGGAGTTGACGATCGCATCCGTGGCCGCCGGGCTTGGCCGGCCGGCGGGGCGGGGCGAACCGGGAGCGATCAAGCCCGCGGGCGGGGCAGGACGTGAAACCCACGGTGGCCAGGTCATCGTGCCCGTCGCCCGGCCGGGACGCGGTCCGCCCCGATCCCGGTCCGCCGCGATCCCGGTCCGGCCCGATCCCGGTCCGGCCCCGGCGGGAAGGGCTTGTAGGAAGGTCTTGCTGTGTATCATACTCAGTATTATCATACCGAGCATGGCACCGAGTTCGGTGGTCCGGCCGTGGGCATCCCGTACGCCTTGCTGGCCCTGCTGACGGAAGGGCCGAAGTACCGCTTGCAGTCCCGCCAGGAGTTCGAGGCCGGGCGGGGTGAGGTGTGGCCGTTGAACGTGGGTCAGGTGTACACGACGCGGCAGCGGCTGGAACGCGACGGCCTGGTCGAATCCGATGGTGCCGGGATCGACGGGCCGCACCAGCAGCCATGGGATGCAAGCCCTCGGCTTTGCGGGCCCTCCCGGCCGCATGGGTGATCCAGACGCCACACCCGCTGAACACGAGCCAGATCGACGCGGCCCAGAAGCTGGCCGCGTCCCCAGGTTTCTCCGTCGAGACCAGATCGGTAGAAAAGTCGCTGGCCCCGCTGCGCAACTGGTCCACAGCGGCGGGCATTCTCCTCGCCTTCGGCGTGCTCGCCATGACCGTCGGACTGATCCGGAGTGAAACCGCCAGCGATCTCCGCACCCGCACCGCCACCGGTGCCAGCAGCGGCACCCGGCGGGCCCTCACCGCAGCCATGGCGGGCACCTTGGCCCTACTTGGAGCCCTGCTTGGAACCGCAGGCGCCTACGCAGCCCCGCTGGCCTGGCACCGGAGCAATCTTCATCCCCTTACCCACGTTCCGGTTCCCAACTTGATCATCATCATCGCCGGCCTCCCTCATATGGCTACCGCTGGTGGCTGGCTACTCGCCGGACGTGAACCGCCCGCGATCGCTCGCCGTCCGCTCGAATAGACGTCCTGTCCCCCGTCGCATCCCGCCGGCCGGGCCCGTGGGTGCGTTCCACGACCGCGTACACCGGTCTCCCCGACACTGTCGGCGTCGGTCTCGGCGGGCACTCGAGCCCGCTGGAGGAGATGCCGGCGAGGGTCGCCACAAATCTGGCGAAAGGGTCATCCGACCCGACGACGGCCTCCGAAGAAGGACACATTTGGGGGGTTGTGAACAGGGCTGGCGCAGGGGGGAGCGGTGGGGGGGGGGCGGGGGGGTAGAGGGGGGGCGGGCGGGGAGAGGGGGGGGAGAGGGGGGCGGGGATGGAGGGGGTGGGAGTGGCGAGGGGTGGGAGGGGTGCGGAGGGGCGGTCAGGCCTCAGATCGAGCGGGGGCAGCTGACAGGAGGGACCTCCCGGCGACCATGGAGTTGCTCAATCATCCCGACTACGAGGAGGTCCTGATGAGCATGGTAGCGGGTTGGATTTGCATCGAGGCCAGATCACCTTCGATTGTTTGGTGGTGGAGACCGGCGAGGTGTGGCGGGGTCGTATCTCTCTCCGGAGCGGGCCCGGTTCGCTCGCTGGCTCGCGACGACCTGGCGCCGCGAGCTGGTGGCGAGCCGGTGGCGGTGGCGGTGGAGGGCTGCACCGGATGGCGCTATGTGGTCGAGGAGGTCACCGCCGCGGGCTTCCAGGCCCATGTGGCCGAGCCGGCCGACACCCAGGCGGCCCGGGGTCGCAGAAGCACGCCAAGACCGACCGCAGCGACGCCCGGCTGCTGCGCGAGCTGCTGCAGGCCGGGGACCTGTCCGAATCGTGGATCCCGCCCGAGGCGGTGTTGGAGTGGCGGGAACGGGTCCGGCTTTACAAGACCCTGCTCGATCAACGGCGAATGTGGATCCAGCGCATCCACGCCGAGCTATTCCAGCACGGCGTGAGCGTGCCCGAAGGCCAGATCGCCTCCTCTCAAACCCGGGACTGGCTGACCGGCGAGGGAGTGGCCCTCGACGCGGCGGCCCGTCAGCGCATCACGGCGGGCTATCTGATCCTCGACGCCACCGACACGGTGCGCCTGCCGTTGCGAGCAGATCTCGAGCGTTCCGCGACGCCAGCCGGCCTGCAAAGCCTTGACCGCCGCCCACTACGGGATCGGCCCGTTGACCGCGGTCGTGGTGTGGGCCGAGCTAGGCGACTGTCAGCGCTTCAGCCGGTCGCTGCAGGTGGTCCGCCACACCGGCCTGGACGTGACCGTGGATCAGTCCGACCGCCACGCGGCCGCGGCTACCTGTCCCGCCAGGGACCCGAGACGTTGCGCTGGGCCCTGTTCGAGGCCGGCATGGCCGCCTCTCGGGCCACCAGCCCGGACCGGGCCTACTACAGGCGGTCAAACAGCCCACGACGGCAAGATCGCCGCCATCTCGAGGCCCGCAAGCTGGCCCGGCGCGCTACACACCCCGCGAGATGGACCCCAACGTGGTCTACACCACGCCCTCGTAAACCTCGACACCAGCCGGCACGACGGCCGGCCCGCCGTCCAAACACACGGTCCGCGGTAGCCGACAGCGCGTGCCGCAGCACGTGCGGACGGCTATAACACGAAGCGGCGGGCACAGGGGGCACAACAGCGGACGACGACAAGATGTGGGGTAGGAAACGTGGGGAGGTGAAAGGAAAAGAAAAAAAAGAAAAAAGAAGGAAGGAAACGACACGCACTGATCGGACCGGTCCCTGCTCGGCAGCGGTAGTGGTGGCGAACCGTCGCGCCGATCCTGCGCAGGGCCCTGAGCACTGCTGGTCGCTGCGGTTCGGGTGGTCTTTCCGGTTCCGGTCGGTGGTGGCAGGGGCGGGCCACTACCGACCGGTGTAGGTGCCCGGGGCGGCGGCGGTGGAGAATCCCGCGAGATCACCTCCCGCACCCGTCTGCACACGGATCGAGCCCGAAAGAAGGCCGTCCCCGGCCATTGAACTTAGGCGACGCTCCTGGATGGAATCGCGTGGGTATATGTGGTACCCAAGTGGGACGCACTTCTCGTGGGCAGGGAAGACGGCTGAAGGAGTGTAAGGGGTAGCAGATGAACCAACGGCGCGTTGTCGGTTGGGCGGTGTTGACCGTCATGTTATTGTCATTCGTGGTGGCGTTACCGGCTCGGGCGGCCATGGCCGCCGCTCCCACGGGTTTCTTGCGGGTCGGGCATTTCGTTCCGGACGTAGGCGCGGTGGCCGTGAGCGTGGACGGTCATCTGCTGGCTGGCGCCCTCACCTTTCAACAGGTGACCTCCTATGAGGCCCTACCAGCGGGTGAGCACACGGTCGAAGTCTCCGTCGCCGCGGCCAAGGGCAAAGGGGTGTCAGAGCACTCGGCCAAAGAGACGGTGGTCGCCGGGCAATCGCTCACGGTGCTCATCGTCTCGAATGCGTCCGACGCCATGACCGTTACCTCCTTCACCGACAATCTGTCGGAGCCGCCCGCTGGTGATGCCAAGGTGCGGTATATCGACACGCTGTCCTCTGTCCCGTCGTTGAGCGGAAGCCTGACCCCGGTTCCCGATCCGCCGGCTCCCACGGCCGTCGCCGTGCCGGCCACGCCAGAGGGCCAGGCCTCTCCCTACGTGGATGTGCACGCCGGCGCATACAACGTGGCCTTCACGAATGCGCGTACCGGGGCCATTGTCCTGACCGGAAAAGACTGGCCCGTGACCGCTGGGACGGTGGCGTCGCTTATCGTTCTCCAAGGAACTGACGCTCCTACGCTCGAGGTCATCAAGGACGCGGTCGGCGCCGCGACCACGCCCGTCGGCGGCATGCAGACCGGCGCAGGCGGGATGGCACTTCGGGCTTCCGGCCGTGGATTTGGCGGACTCGGACTCGAGATTGGGTTGGTATTCGCCTTGGTTGGTGTGGTCGCCACCGGGCTGCTCACCCGCCGGCACCGAGGGCACGCCGGACTGGTGGCCATGGCGTGCGCCACCGGCCTGGTGGCGACCAGCTGCGGCGGAGAGTCATCTGTTGGCGCCACGCCTCCTCCCACTACCACCGCCGGGCGAAACGGGTGGTCGCCTCCGGCTTCCGTTGCAACCGGACAAGCCTCGAACTCCGCCCCATCCATCAATCTCATCGCGGCCGGGACGGCCGAACCGAGCAATCAGCCGGAGCGTCTCGCTGTGCCCGCGGTGGGCATCGACGCACCGATAGTGAATCTGGGCCGCCTCCCCGACGGGACCATGCAAGTGCCAGCAAGTTTCACCGTTGCGGGCTGGTATGACGAGGGCCCGCCGCCGGGCGAGCCTGGGCCGGCGGTTATCCTTGGCCACGTCGACAGCACCACCGGGCCCGCGGTGTTCTGGCGTCTCCGGGATCTCCGACCGGGCGACCAAGTAATGGTCACTTCCGCCCACGGGAGGGAAACGTTCGAGGTCACCTCCATTGAGTCCGCACCCAAAGACGCGTTTCCAACCGCGAAGGTCTTCGGTCCGGTGGGTGATCCCGAGTTGCGCCTGATTACCTGCAGCGGCGCGTTTGACCGCTCTACCGGGCACTACGTCGACAATACGATTGTCTTCGCGAGCCTGATATCGGGATGATCCGCTGGCTGTGGCGCGGACCGGTGATTGTCATGGTCGCGGGCGCCAGCCTGTTTACCGTCGGCGCCAGAGCGAGCGCGACCCAACTCCTTTGCGTCAACGCTCAGGGCCTATTCATCACCTGCCCAGCGGGTACGGCGCCCGCCGCGCCCTACCAGGTGCCGGGGAGCGTCGCCCCGTCACCAAGTCGCGGTACCACTGCGCCGTCCCCCCGGACAGTTCCTCTGACCACACCAGCGCCCGCCCAGGTGCCCCGTACTCTCGCCCCGGTAATCGAACCCGCCCCATCGACGGCCACCACCAAGGCCAAGTCACCTCTTCTGCTCGCGGTAGATACCCTCTTGCTGATTGCGGCGACTCTTGGTCTGGCCTTCTGGCTGATTGACCGACGTCGATCCTTCGCAACCGTCGTAAGTGTCGCCGACCCGGTCACCTTGTTGGCCGTCGGCGTAGGTGCCCTCCTCGGCTGCTTCCTGCTGATCGCGGGGTGGAGGAGGAGTAGTCCCGGATTGCTCTACGGATCGCTCGCCTGCGCAGGGATCGCGGTCCTGCTGTTGACCCGCTACAAACAGTCGTACCGATTGAGTCCAGGCGGCCAGACCGGGAGGTCCGGGCCGGTCGCGCCGCTGCCCTGGCCCGGGTCGGTGCCTCCGCCGCTGCCCCGGTCTGGGTCGGTGCCTCCGCCGCTGCCCCGGTCTGGGCCGGTGCCTCCGCCGCTGCCCCGGTCTGGGCCGGTGCCTCCGCCGCTGCCCGGTCTGGGCCGGTGCCTCCGCCGCTGCCCCGGTCTGGGTCGGTGCCTCCGCCCATCTTGCCGCCGCCCCGGTCTGGGCCGGTGCCTCCGCCCATGCCGCCGCCCCGGTCTGGGCCGGTGCCTCCGCCCATGCCGCCGCCCCGGTCCGGGCCGGTGCCTCCGCCGCTGCCAAGGTCCGGGCCGGTGCCCCCGCCCATGCCCGCGCCCGCGCCCATGCCCCCGCCCGCGCGAATCGCCCGCCGCCCCTGCCAAGGTCCGCGGCGGGGCCAGCGCACCCGGCCGGCCATCGGCGCGGCTACCGGTGGCCTCCAGAAGAGCCCGATGTCGACTATCCAGCAGCAACGAACGGCGACGAACCGCACCGTTCCGATTCCGCACCAACGCTGGCGTCGGTTGCTTGGATGGCGCCCGGGGCCGATGGCGGCCGAAGCGAGAGCCGTGAGGATCCCGCCTTCCCTATCCGGAATTACGACCAGCTTCCTGCCATCCGGATCATGGTTGCGTTGTCAAACCTGGACCTTGCGGAGCTCGTGGAGGTCCGAGCCCACGAGCAGAGGGGCAAGGGCCGAGAAAACATTCTGGGCCGGATCGACACGTTGATTCGCAAGGGGACTGCCGAGAAGGCAACGCCCCCTCCCGATCAGCTTCGGGTCACGCCTTCGGCGGGTACGGATACTCCCGAACCTCCCAGGCTGCCACCGGCGGGCGGCCCCACCCATCCCGGCGGGATTCCAGCGACGTCCGCCGCCGTCGGAGTCGAATGCGCCCTCCTCTCGGAATGGTGTCAGGCCGGTGGTGACAGGTGCGGGAACGGTGGTTCCGCCGGCGGGGTCTTCGCCGGTTGGTGGGATGCCGGTGGCGCGGGGTGCGGGGAAAGTGGTGCCGCCAAGTGGGTCTCCTGCGGGTGGTGGGAGGCCGGCTGGTTCTCCGCGGACTGGGTCACCTGCGGGTGGTGGGAGGCCGGCTGGGTCTCCGCTGGGTGGCGGGAGGCCGGCTGGGTCTTCTGCTGATGGTGACAGGCCGGTGGCGCCGGCTGCGGCTGCGGCGAAGGTGGTGCCGCCGGTTGGGTCTCCGCCGGTTGGTGTCAGGCCGGTGGTCGTTGGTGGTGAGAAGGTGGAGCCGCCGACTGGGTCTCCTGCGGATGGTGGAACTCCGCTGGTCACGGGCGCGGAGACGACGGTCAAGGGCCGGGGAAAAATTCTGGGCCGTATGATCCGGAAGGGGACTGCCGACAACGCAACGGCACCACCCGATCAGCTTCGGGTCACGCCTCCGACGGGTACGGATACTCCCGAGTCTCCCAGAGTCGAACCGGCGGGCGACTCGGTGCATCCCGGCAGGACGCCAGCGACGTCCGCCGTCGCCCGGTCGAAGTCGGCCGCTCCGCCGGATGGTGCGAGGTCGGCGGTCCAGGGTGTGGGGAAGACGCCGCCGCCGGCTGGTTCTCCGCCGGCTGGTGGTTCGCCGGGTGGCCCGAGGCCGATGGTGCGGGGTGCGGGCAAGACGCCGCCGCCGGCTGGTTCTCCGCCGGCTGGTGGTTCGCCGGGTGGCCCGAGGCCGATGGTGCGGGGTGCGGGCAAGACGCCGCCGCCGGCTGGTTCTCCGCCGGCTGGTTCTCCGCCGGGTGGCCCGAGGCCGATGGTGCGGGGTGCGGGCAAGACGCCGCCGCCGGCTGGTTCTCCGCCGGGTGGCCCGAGGCCGATGGTGCGGGGTGCGGGGAAGACGACGCCGCCGCCGGCTGGGTTTCCTCCAGGCGGCCCCAGGCCGATGGTCCCGGGTGCGGGGAAGACGACTCCGCCGGCAGGGTCTCCTCCGGACCGTCCCAAGCGGGTGGTGACGGGCGCGGGGAAGGCGACCGCTTCGTCTTCCCGAAGCCTGGTCGACAATGCCTTCGGCGGAGGAACGTATGGTCGCCTGTCCAAAGCCGCACGCGAAGATGTCGCCGCCTGCATCGCCGCTCACCGGATGCTCGAAGCCGGCTTCTCGGCGGCGCACTATCTCGCGTTCGGGAATCCCTCTGACTGGCCCGCCGACGATCAGCAGCGGATGGTGCAGGCCTGGCGTTCTGCCACAGAGGAGGACCGTCGCAGTGGTTGGACAGCAAACGCCGCGGCGAGATGCGCCTACCTCCGACTCCTGCGATCCGATCTCCCCGACGAACAGGATTCCTATGCGGAAGCCTTGCAAGAGGATCTTCAAAACCGGCTCCGCTCTGGGCAGCTGGATGTTCGTACCGCGGCGACAGCCGGCGCCTTGTTCTTGATCTCCGACGAATGGCTACCCGATCGGGAAGAAACGGACCGACTTATCCTGGCGGTGAAGTCGGAGGTCGCGGCACGACAAGTCGAGAATGATGAAATCATGGCGGCGGCTCGCCTCACGCTGTGGTTGGTCGCCACCAGGGCGTCGCATGGTCAATCCCCGGACGGTTAACTGCAAAAACTCCTGCCGCATCGAGCCAGGGCGGGCGCCGGAGGCGAGACTAAACCCGTCCCGCTCGTCGCGGCATGTTGCGTCTGGGACACTGACCTTCGATCGACAGTCGAGTGCTCGTCCGGATTTGCCACCTGGCCGCAGAACTTCGGCAGGGCACCCCACCTGTCCGAACAACGCCGACGACCACGCTCCCTGCTGTCCAGGTTCGGGGCCGAAATCCCAGGGCTGCCTGGCCGATTCGGACCGCCGCTCTGGCGCTAATAGTCGGGCTCAGCGCCGCGGGAAACTTGTCGTGTATCCGGACCACAGCGGTGGAGAGCCCTGATGGGC
This sequence comes from uncultured Acidimicrobiaceae bacterium, assembly GCA_963769725.1. GTDB lineage: Bacteria > Actinomycetota > Acidimicrobiia > Acidimicrobiales > Palsa-688 > PALSA-693. The sequence goes on from CAVYMU010000001.1 coordinate 437,053, forward strand.
TCGTCGAGTGGTCATTCGTTTGACGAGTGGTCAATTTTCTGCCCTATAGCGACAAAAAGTGACCGCTCGTCGGGCCAACGACCATTCGACGGCCTCCCTGTGCTCCTCGACCCGAGGCTCACCGGGCCGACCGGACACCGGGGGTTGTCGTCGGGCCAACGACCATTCGACGGCCTCACCTGCTCCTATCGACCCGGGGCTCACCGGGCCGACCGGACACCGGGGGTCGGACGCTACGTCCGGTCTTCGGCTCGGGTACGCCGGGCCTATGCCGGTTGTTCGTGGGGCGGGAACTCGCGAGCGATTCTCAGCGGCGTAAGGTCCGCAATGCGGGCATTACTTCGATCGCGAACGGCTCTCGTTCGGGCATCGGCAGCGCGGTCATGAAGAAGTCGACGCCCATGTCGACGAGTTCGCTCATCCGGTCGATGGCATATGAGACCGGGCCACCGATCCCCATCCAGTCCCCGAACTCTTCGTCGCAAACCGCGGAGTTCGGATTCTCCGGCGGGGCTCCTGGCCGATGGAACGAGTAGTCGTAGCTGTCGCGGAGCACGGAGGTGACTCGGCGCAGGATCTCCGGCTGCTGAGAAAGGTCACCCCCGCTTTGCATATGAGCCCATGCCGAAACCCGAGTTCGTATCTGCGCCCGCCCGCTCGCCCGATCACGGGTGATAGCCAGCGGCGCGAATACGCCAACCCGAATGGCCTCCCGATCGCGGCCGCAGGCTCGGAGTCCCTCGTCAATGATTTTCAGCGCCCATGCCACCCGCTCGAGGTTGGTCCCGATCCCCAAGCAGATCCGATCCGCCAGCCGAGCGGCCATCGCGATCGATCGGGGTCCGCTGCACGCCACCTGGATCGGCAGGTGCTCCCACGAAAGTTCGTCTGCCCACTCCAGGCGACTCGTCTTCCCGCTGGTGTACACGACCTCGGCTCCCTCGAGGTAGGTGCGAAGGTAGCCGAGGTCGCGTTCCATGTCGGCCAAGGGCTGCGGTCGGGTTCCCGCCGCAGCCGTGGCGGAATCACCACTGGCCACCGCGCAGATGGCCCGGCCGGAACTCAGGATCTGTAACGGAAGGATGCCCGCGGCCACAACGCCGGGGTGGCGGGTCACGAAGTTCACAGGGCCGCACGCCAGCCGGATCCGTGACGTCTCCCGGGCCGCGTCGCGCATCTCGCCGAAGCAATCGGTGGCCCTGGAGTGGTTCTCGCTGAACCCCTGGATGTCAAATCCCATCTCTTCCGAGAGTTTGGCTCTCTCGACGCCACTGAATGCCGGATAGAAGCCGGTGGTTCCGAACTCGAGCTGTCGCATCAGACCCCCTCCCAGGTGTCCACGTGCCCGCCTACTCTGCCATCCCAAGGCAGTCCTATCGATCCCGCCGCCCCGGTTCCACATGAGATTGGCGGCCCGGTAAGGACCTGCGTAGTCCTGGATCAGGTGGAGGCGGAGGATCTCACCGCAACCCGCCCTGGACTGGGCTCGAACCGTTGCGCCGGCTCGAGCCTGGCCGGCGAATCCGAACTCGGGCAGGAGCGCAGCCCGGCCCGTCGGTTTCTCGTCGCCACGGGGGGTGACCCTGACTGCACCCGGTGAGCACAAGAGTGCTGGTCACCGGGGCTGTTTCCTGGTGGTCGGAACCGGTGTCGATCCGGTGACCTCGCGGTTTTCAGCCGCGCGCTCTACCAGCTGAGCTATCCGACCGCGGACCTGACGGGATTTGAACCCGCGTCCTCCGGCTTGACAGGCCGGCGTGCACTCCAAACTGCACCACAGGTCCTTGTGACGCGAGGGATGATGCTAGCGCGCCAGCGGTTGGCCCGTTCGGCTCCCGGCCGACCTACGGCTGTTTTGCCTTTCGACGCCCCCGGCCAAGGAAGCGGACCGGGTCGTACTTGACGTCGACGACCCGCTCTTTCATGGGGATGATGGCGTTGTCGGTGATCTTGATGTTCTCCGGACATACCTCGGTGCAGCACTTGGTGATGTTGCACAATCCGAGGCCGCCGTTCCTCCTGGACAAACGCCTTGCGGTCGACGCCGTCGTTGGGGTGCATGTCGAGCTCGGCGTAGCGGATGAAGAAGCGAGGGCCGGCGAAGGCCGGTCTTGTTGTCGTCGTGATCGCGGATGACGTGGCAGGTGTTCTGGCACAGGAAGCACTCGATGCACTTGCGGAACTCCTGCGAGCGCTCCACGTCGACCTGCTGCATCCGGAACGGCGCCTGCGGCTGCTCGGCGCTCGGGGTGAACGCCGGCACCTGGGCCGGCCTTGACGTAGTTGAAGCTGACGTCGGTCACCAGGTCCCGGATGACCGGGAACGTCCGCATCGGGGTGATGGTGATCGGCTCGCCGGGCGGGAAGGTGGACAGCCGGGCCAGGCACATGAGCCGGGGGCGTCCGTTGACCTCGGCCGAGCACGAGCCGCACTTGCCGGCCTTGCAGTTCCAGCGCACGGCCAGGTCGCCCGACTCCAGGGCCTGGACGTGGTGGACCGCGTCGAGGACCACCTCGCCCTCGTCGACCGGCACGGTGTAGTCGACCAGGTCCCCACCCGAGGAGTCGCCCCGCCAGATCCGCAGCTTCAGGTCGTAGGTCAAGTCAGTGCTGCTCCTCCAGGAGAGCCGCCAGCTCGGGCGGGGGTACCGGTAGCGGCTGGTGGCGAACGCTCACCTGGTCGCCGTCGCGCGAGCTCGACGATGACGTTCCGCTTCCCCCAGAAGTCGTAGTCGGTCATGGGATAGTCGTCGCGGGTGTGGCCGCCGCGGCTCTCGGTGCGCTCGAGGGCGGCCTTGGCCACCGCCTCGGAGACCAGCAGCATGTTGCCGCAGGTCGAGGGCCAGGTGCCAGCCCGGGTTGTACTGCCGGTGTCCTTCCACGGACAGTCTGGCGATCCTGGCCCGCAGGTCGGCGATCTGCTCGAGGGCCGCCTTCAGCTCCGCTTCGGTGCGGATGATCCCGACCAGATCCTGCATGACGTCCTTGGAGAGCCTGGTGCACCGAGTACGGGTTCTCGCCGCCGTCGCTGTCGAAGGGAGCCAGGGCCCGTTGCGAAGCCGCTTCCACGTCGGCGTCCATCACGCCCGGGCGGGCCCCGGCCAGGCCGGCGGCGTATTCGGCGGCGTGCTCGCCGGCCCGCTTGCCGAACACCAGCAGGTCGCCGAGCGAGTTGCCGCCGAGCCGGTTGGACCCGTGCATGCCGCCGGCCACCTCGCCGGCCGCGTACAGGCCCGGGAACCGTCGAGGCTTCGGCTGTCGGGGTCGACCTCCACGCCGCCCATCACGTAGTGGCAGGTCGGGCCGATCTCCATGGGCTCCTTGGTGATGTCCACCTCGGCCAGCTCCATGAACTGGTGGTACATCGACGGCAGCCGCTTCTTGATGTACTCCGGGCTGCGCCGGCTGGCGATGTCGAGGAACACGCCGCCGTGGGGGGAGGCCCGTCCCGCCTTGATCTCGCTGTTGATGGCCCGGGCCACCTCGTCGCGGGGCAGCAGCTCCGGTGGCCGGCGGTTGTTGCGCTTGTCCGTCGTACCAGCGGTCGGCCTCCTCCTCGGTGTCGGCCGTCTCGGCCTTGAAGAACTCGGGATGTAGTCGAACATGAACCGCTCGCCGTCGGAGTTGCGCAGGACGCCGCCGTCGCCGCGGACCGACTCGGTGACCAGGAGACCGCGCACCGACGGGGGCCACACCATGCCGGTCGGGTGGAACTGGACGAACTCCATGTTGACCAGGGTGGCCCCGGCCCGCAGGGCCAGGGCGTGGCCGTCGCCGGTGTACTCCCACGAGTTGGACGTCACCTTCCAGGACTTCCCGATGCCGCCCGTGGCCAGGATCACCGCCGGCGCATCGAAGACGATGAACCGGCCGGACTCCCGCCAGTAGCCGAAGGCCCCGGCGATGCGGCTGCCGCCCGTCCTTGAGCAGGTCGGTGATCGTGCACTCCATGAACACGTCGATGCCGAGGCTCACGGTTCGCTGCTGCAGGGTACGGATCATCTCCAGGCCGGTGCGGTCGCCGACGTGGGCCAGCCGGGCGTAGCGGTGGCCGCCGAAGTCGCGCTGGCTGATCAGCCCGTCCGGCGGTGCGGTCGAAGAGGGCCCCCCACTGCTCCAGCTCCCACACCCGCTCGGGCGCCTCCTTGGCGTGCAGCTCGGCCATCCGCCAGTGGTTGAGCAGCTTGCCGCCCCGCATGGTGTCGCGGAAGTGGACCTGCCAGTTGTCCTCGGGGTACAGGTTGCCCATGGCGGCCGCGATGCCCGCCCTCCGCCATCACGGTGTGGGCCTTGCCGAGCAGGCTCTTGCAGATCACCGCCGTCTTGGCCCCGGCGTCGTGGGCCGCGATGGCCGCCCGCAGGCCGGCCCCGCCGGCGCCGATGACGATGACGTCGTAGCTGTGATGTTCGTATTCGCTCATGGAGACTCCCTCCCCATCAGAAGAATCTGGGATCGGTGATCCACCCGGAGGCCACCAGGCGGATGTACAGGTCGGTGAGAGCGACGAAGATGAGGCTGGCCCAGGCGATCTGCATGTGTCTGGTGTTGAGCTTGGAGACGACGCCCCAGGCTTTGAAGCGGATGGGATGCCGGGAAAAGTGCTTGAGCCGGCCGCCGATGATGTGGCGGCAGGAGTGGCACGAGAGCGAGTAGGACCACAGCAGGGCGGCGTTGACCACGAGCATCACGGTGCCGAAGCCCATGTGGCCCCACTCCCCCTGGTGATTGCGGAAGGCGAGCACGGCGTCGTAGGTGAGGATGACGTTGAGGATCAGGCCGAAGTAGAAGAAGTAGCGATGGACGTTCTGCAGGATCAGCGGGAAGCGGGTCTCGCCGGTGTAGCGCCGGTGAGGCTCGGCCACGGCGCAGGCCGGCGGAGACAGCCAGAAGGACCGGTAGTAGGCCCGCCGGTAGTAGTAGCAGGTGAGCCGGAACCCGAGCGGGAAGATGAGGATGAGGATGGCCGGGGAGATCGCCCACCACGGTCCGAAGATCCCGACGTACGGAGCGCCGGACTTGGCGCACTCGGTTGCGATGCAGGGGGAGTAGAAGGGCGAGATGTAGGGCTTCCAGTAGTAGTTGCCGTTCTGGAAGGCGGCCCAGGTGGAGTAGGCGACGAACGCCAGCAGCACGGTTGCCGTGATGCCGGCGACACCCACCAGCGGTCCTGGCGCAGGGTGCGCTCGGGGATGTCGGCGCGAGCCTGGTTCCCGGATTCTGCCGGCCTCACCGGGGCAACTGGAGCAGCCATAGATTTCCCTCGAATGTCATCCGATTGAGCAGCGTGTACCGTACGGCCCGCCGGGCCTACAGGTAAAGGATCGGTTTCCTCTGGTTGTGATAGGCGTAGCCTATTGCGGTGCAGCTCCACCAGCTTCGCTACGTGGTGTGCGTGGCCGAGGAGCGCCAGTTCACCCGGGCCGCCGCCCGCCTGCACGTGGCCCAGCCCTCAGTCAGCAGCGCGGTCGCCGCCCTCGAACACGAACTGGGCGCTCGTCTCTTTCACCGGGCCCGCCACGAGGTGGTGCTGACCGGCGCCGGCGAGGCCTTCCTGCCCTGGGCCCGCCAGGTCCTGGCCGACTGCGAGGCGGGAGCAGCCGCGGTCCGTGACCTGATGGGCCTGCAACGAGGCCGTCTGGCTCTTGGGGGCCACCCCGAGCCTGACCACCAACCTGCTCCCGCCGGTCCTGGCCGTGCTTCCACGCCGATCACCCGGCGCTCGAACTGAGCGTGTACGAGGCGGGCTCGCAGGACCTGGTGCGCCGGCTGGAGGCGGGTGAGATCGACCTGGCCGTGATCATCCTGCCGGTGGACCGGCCCTGGTTGACCACCTCGCCGCTTATGGAGGAGGAGCTGGTCCTGGCGGTCGACGCCGGACACCCGCTCGCCGGCCGGCGCAGCGATCCGGGTGGCGGAGCTGGAGTCGGTCCCGCTGGTGATGTTCAAAGACGGCTACGACCTCCGGGAGGCCACCATCGAGGCCTGCCGGCGAGCCGGCTTCGCCCCCGTCCTCGCCATGTCCGGCCTGGAGATGGACGGGGCGCTCGCCTTGGCCGGGGCCGGTGTGGCTGGCGCCGTCGTCCCCGAGTCGGTGGTCCCGCCCGCTGGGCCGCTGCGGGCCGTGCGCTTTCGGGGCGGCACGCTCCGGCGCCGGATCGGGCTGGCGTCGCGCCGGGACCGGCCTCTTTCTCCGGCCGCTCAGGCGTTCATGACGGCCCTGGGCGAACACGTGGCCAGACGGGCGCCCGCGCCATGACCCGGCGAGTTGCCCACCTGAGCCTAAACTGACCGCTCGCTGTGAGTGAAGCCCGGAGCCAGGGTCTGGCGGCGCCGGCCACCGGCCCCGGTCCTTCGCAACGGCGGCGCCGGCCCAAGGTGAGGTTCCGTCCCGACATCGAGGGTCTGCGCGCCATCGCTGTTCTCGCGGTCGTCTTCTACCACGCCAACGTCGGCTTCCTCTCCGGTGGCTACGTCGGGGTCGACGTCTTCTATGTCATCTCCGGTTTCCTTATCACCGAGCTGTTGTGGCGGGAAGTCAACGGCACGGGTCGGATCTCATTCGCCGGGTTCTACGCCCGGCGAGCACGACGGATCCTGCCCGCCGCCATGCTCGTGCTCATCGTGACCATGATCGCGTCACTCCGATTGCTGCCGCCCTTGCAGATGCGGTCGGTGTGGAGGGACGGGTTCTACAGCGCCGTGTACGTCGGGAACTACCGGTTCGCGGCTACCAAGACCAACTACCTGGCGGCCTCGACGCCGTCGCCGTTCCAGCACTACTGGTCGCTGGGTGTGGAAGAGCAGTTCTACCTGGTCTGGCCGCTCCTCGTCGTGATTACCTCCCTCGTTTGGTGGTGGCGGCGCCCGTCGCGATCGACCACCTTCCTGACGCTCGGAGCGGCCAGTGTCGGGTCGCTGCTGCTGTCCTTGTGGCTGACCCATGCCAACGAGCCGGTGGCTTTCTTCTCGTTGCCCACGCGGGCCTGGGAACTGGGCCTCGGCGGACTGATTGCCCTCAGCGCTCCTGAGCTCCGGCAGGTCCCTGCCGTGATCGCCGCGGCTCTGGGCTGGGCTGGATTGGCCGCCATCGTGGTCGCGTGCATGGCGTTCGGCCCGCATACTCCGTATCCGGGCACAGCCGCCCTCCTTCCCGTGCTCGGAGCGGGAGCGGTCGTCGGGTCTGGTCTGGCCCATCCCGCCGCCGGCCCGGTCCTCCTCTTGGGCCGAGTGGTGATGCGGGCCATCGGTCGGATCTCTTACTCGTGGTATCTCTGGCACTACCCGGTGCTCATCCTCGCTCCCTTCGCCGTGGGGCACGTGCTCGCCGAGTGGCAGGACGTGGGGCTGGCCTGTTTGAGTGGACTTCTCGCCGTCATCAGCTTCCGCTACGTCGAGAACCCGTTCCGGCGCTCGCCGTGGCTGGCCGCGACGTCGAAGCGGAGCCTGGTAACCGGCCTGGCTCTTACGGGCGCCGGTGTGTCGGTCTGCCTCGTCTGCGCCGCGGCTATTCCGTCGGTGGCCGGGCACGGTGAGGCGCCGGTCGCCGCTATCCACAACGCCTCCAACCTCCTGCCGGCGACCGGAAGTCGCGCCTCGCCCACAACTCTCGATCCAACCATCGCCGCCCTCGATTCGGCCCAGTCCCAGGTGGAGGCGGCCGTCGCTCGGTCCGCAACGGTCAACGTGGTGCCCGCCAATCTCGACCCGTCCCTCTCCCACGCCTCGGCCAGCGAGGCGGCACCGTTGGTGGACGGCTGCCTGCTGTCGTTCACCGCCACCGCTCAGCCGCCCTGCCTCTTCGGAGACACGACGTCGACCAAGTCGATCATTCTCTTCGGTGACTCGCACGCGGCGATGTGGTTTCCGTCGGTGGATGCCTACGCCAACGCCAACGGCTATCGCCTGTACGTGTGGACCAAGGCGACCTGCCCGCCGGTGGACATCTCGATCTTCAGTCCGGTCTTGGGCCGAACCTTCACCGAATGCACCGAGTGGCGCAACAATGCCCTGGCAGCCATGGCGTCGCTTCACCCGGCGCTGGTCGTGTTCGGCATCGCACCGAACTACGACTCAGCCTACGACGTCGTCCAGAATGGGCCGGCCTGGCTCTCCGGACTCGCCCAGATCATCTCGACCGTCCGGGGCGCGGGCTCGCCCGTACTGGTCCTGGGGTCGGTGCCTTCCCCGCCCGCGGACATCCCCGATTGCCTTTCCGCAAATCTCGGTCACCTCGAGGCGTGCAACTTCTTGCGCGCCGGCCAGCGCAACTCGGGCGGCGGGTTGGATGGTATCGACCAGGCCGGCGCCGCGGCAGAGGCAACCACGGTAGCCCGGGCCGGTGGTAGGTATGCCGATCCGGAGCCCTGGTTCTGCACCTCGAATGCGTGCCTAGCCGTGGTGGACAATTTGCTGGTGTATCGGGACAACAGTCACATCACCGTGACCTACGCCACGTACCTCGCCCCCCTCGTCGGCGACGAGATGACCGACGCCATGGAGGGGCCGGCTCCGGCGACGGTCGCAGCCAGATAGGGCCTGCGCCCGGACGGCTTGCTCAAAAGATGTCGGCGCGGCGATGGTGCACGCCCCGCCGGCGCTTGCCTGCCGAAATGGATCCGGCCGGTCGGCGAGCCATGGGATGGACGGCATGTCGCCATCCGGGCTCGACGGCTTCCGGCGGCAGTTATTCACGCTGCCCTGCTCGACCGTCTCCGGCCCGGGGCCCACGAGATACGGCCTCGCGGCGGCGACCGGCCGGGCAGCCGGGCGGGTTCGAAGTCCGCGGTGGGCGAGCCAACGAGGCGCCCTTCTGAACGCCGGGCTCAGGCCTGGCTCGGCGTGTGGGCGGTGAGAAAGCCCCTGACGCGCGAGAGCGTCTCGTCGTGGTGCACTGGACTGGTCCAGTCGACAACGAGGTCTGCGTCGGGGGCCAGATCGGCGATTTCCCGGGCGACCGGACAGCGGATGAAATTCATCGTTCCCGGCCAGTACGAGGAGGGGAGTGGTGCAGGCATGGACGAAATCGCGCCCTACGCTGAAGACGAAATCTCCCCCGAACATCGATTGGCGAAACGCCGCCAGCGATGGGGCGTCCACCTCGGCCCGGTTCGCCTGTAGCTCGCCGGCCCAGCTATCGAACATTCCGAAGAAGTTCCCCCGGTTGTCGGCACTGAGGCCAATGGGGTTTTGCAACACAGCCGCGGTGACGCGCTCGGGCGCGGCCTGGCAGAGTCCCAGACAGTAGGACGATCCGATGCAGCCTCCCATGACGTGCACCTGGTCGAAGCCCAGCTGGTCGATCAGGGCCAAATGATCCGCGGTATAGGTGGGCCATCCGTCCGCGGCGCTGATCGGTGCCTTGGAACGTCCGGCGTTGCGCTGGTCCATGGCGACGACCTGGAACTGGTTGGATAGTTCGGTGGTCGGGTCGATCCACGGCATCGGTTGGCCCGGCGCGCCCGGTCGTTCCCGCCACATCTGGGCGACGGAGTGCATCCCGCCCGGCGCGAACAGAATCAGGGGGTACCCGTCTCCATACACGTCGTAGTGGATCTGGGCTCCGTCCCGCTCCAGCACTGGCACGCCGATCCTCCCGAGGTCGCTAGTAAATGGGTCTGGTCTCTTGACCCTAGGCGATGGTCGTGCCCGTGCTCGTGCCCCTGCTGCGGGTTGCTTGAGTGGCTTCAGGTTTCCAGCAGGACGGTGAACGGGCCGTCGTTGATCAGTTCGACGCGCATCGCGGCGCGGAAGCGGCCGGTCGCCACTCTGGCGCCGAGGTCTCGCAGGGCGTCTGCGACGGCGATGACCAGTTGCTCCGCCTGCTCGGGCCGCGCCGCCTCGGTGAACGAGGGACGCCGTCCCCTGGAGGTATCGGCGTAAAGGGTGAACTGGCTGACCACCAGCACCTCGAGGCCCAGTTGCTCGGCGGAGCGGTTGGTCAGGCCCTGGTCGTCCGGGAACATCCGCAAACCCCAGAGGCGTTGGGCCAGGCGTCTCGCCGCGGAAACGTCGTCATTGTGGGTAACACCGACGAATACGCACAGACCAGGACCGATGCGACCGACCACCTCGGCCTCGACCGCTACCGAGGCGCTCGTGACCCGCTGGAGCAGGGCTCGCACCTTGATGACCCTACATTTCCTCTGGATGGCTGGGATAGGACGCCACCTGCAGCCATTGCGATAGGAACGCCCAGGGGCCTACATTTGTGGGGGACGGTGCGAGTCCGAGCTGTGCGGTGAGAGCCCGCAGGTTTCGCCTCTGGCGGAACGACCCGGTGGAACTCCGGGGCCGACGGTGAGAGTCCGACCAGCGGGATCAGGCGCCTCCGGGCGCACGATTGGGCACACGGGAGGACTTTGTCACATGTTCAACGGATGTATCAGCGAGATCGGCACGGTCGTTTCCACGACGGACGGGTTGACGATCGATGGGCCGAAAACTGCCGGTAGGCTCCAACCGGGCGGGTCGATATCCGTCAACGGGGTGTGCCTGTCGGCTACCGAGGTCGGCGATGGGTGGTTCCGAGCCGACGTTTCTGCGGAGACGGCCAGACGGAGCACGCTCGCCGAACTCGCCTCCGGCGGTCGGGTCAACCTGGAGCCGCCGCTCGCTGTGGGTGACGCTCTGGACGGCCACTTGGTGCAGGGTCACGTGGACGCCATCGGACGGGTGGTCCGCGTCGAGGCCATCGAACCCGGGGGCGGGCATCGGGTCTGGATACGGCCGACGAAGCGGTTCATGGATGAAGTGTTGGGCAAAGGCTCGGTGGCGGTCGATGGCGTCAGCCTCACGGTCGCCGAGGTCCTCACCGATCGCTTCTCGGTCGCCTTGATTCCGATCACCTGCCGCGAGACCACGCTGGGCGCCGTTGGCGAGGGCGATCGGGTAAACCTGGAATCGGATCTGTTCGTCAAGACCGCGAGAGAGCTGCACGCGTCCGCCCGACTGGTGGCCGCCCGGACCCTGGCCGCGCTGCCGTGGGCCGGAGAATTGCGAGGAGCCGCCGGGATCGAGAAGAGCGCCGCCCAGCTGGCGGCGGGCGGGGCGGTGCTCATCTACGACCCCGACCGCGAGGCGGAGGCGGACGTCGTCTATGCCGGCGCCCGGTTTCGACCTGAGGCCATGGCCTTCCTGTTGACCGCGGCGTGCGGGCACACCACGGTCCCCTGTGACCGGGAGCGCCTCGACCGGCTCGAGATTCCGCCCATGCCCGGCGCGGGCGACCGGCACGGCACCAGCTACCACGTTCCCGTCGACCTGGCTGCCACGATTGGGACCGGGGTATCTGCCCACGACCGGGCCGCCACCATCCGTCGCTTGAGTCATCCCGACGCCCGTCCCGAGGATTTCCTGCGCCCTGGGCACGTCTTTCCTCTCGCCGGCCGCGCCGGCGGACTCGGCGAACGACGCGGCCACACCGAGGCTTCTTTGGCTCTCTGCCAGGCCGCCGGATTGCCGACGGTCGCAGTCATCTGCGAGGTCATGGGTCCCGACGGGCGGATGATCAGCGGGTCGGCGGTCGAGCGCTTTTCCCTCCGCTGGTCGTTGCCGTTGATCAGCATCGACGAACTCGCCGCCGGACTGTAGCGCCTGAGACGGCGCCGTGGCCCGGTCCGGCGTTGAGACACCCGGAAGCTGCGCCGGGCCCGGTCTCGCTTCGACAACGCTCGTGGCGGCGCCGCGGATCGAGCAGTCAGCTGGCGGCCAGCTCCGTCCTGCGCCGCTGCCGGGCCATCAGTCGCCGGCCCCGCTCGGAAGTCCCGCCCCAGACCCCATGCTCGATGCGGTTGTCGAGGGCGTAGTCCAGGCAGGGCTCTTTGACCGGGCAATCGGCACAGATGCGCCGGGCTACTCCCACGCCCACCCCGTCACTGGGAAAGAACGTCTCGGCCGGGTGCTCCCGGCAGGCGCCCTCCGTCATCCAGCTGGTGTCCACTCCGTCGACCTCCGTCGATCATCCGCCACGAAAAACTGGCTACGACGAAGAAGCAGTGCAGCGACATGGCCAGGGTGCGCCCCGCACCCTGGCGTCGCTACCGCCCCTTCTTGTCAGTTCATTGTCCGACGTAATTGACAACTGGTCCCCGCAACGAGCCCAATTTCTCGCCAACGGAGGGAGACCCGGGCGTCCGCCCAATGCGGGAACCCCTGTTAGGGTGACGGGCGTGGATCCGGTGCTCGATCACGCGATCGAGGCTTCCCGATTGTCGCATTCGACCGTCGGTGGCAGTGCGTTTCCGCCCATCGCCGATTACGCCTTCATCTCGGACTGCGAGGTGTCGGCTCTGATCGCCCCGAGCGGCAACGTCGAATGGCTGTGCTTACCCCGAATGGACACGGCGAGCGTATTCGCCGCAATATTGGATCGCGATGCTGGCTGGTTCCGGGTGGGACCGGCGGACGTAACGGTACCTGCGGGCCGGCGCTACCTGCCAGGGACCATGGTCTTGGAGACGACATGGGATACCCCGACGGGCTGGGCCGTGGTCCGGGACGTGCTGCTGATCGGGCCATGGCGCCACAACGCACACCGTTCGGACACCCATCAGCGGGTGCCGACCGATCATGCCGCCGAGCGGGTCCTGCTTCGGACGGTGCGCTGCTTCAATGGCTCGATTGACTTCATACTGGAGTGCGAGCCCGCCTTTGACTACGGCCGTAGCCGGGGGGAATGGCGTCACACTGGCGAGGGATACGGGCAAGCCGAGGTGGTCGCGGGCGACTCCGGGCCGGTACTGCGCCTTACCACCGATCTGAACCTGGGGATCGAAGGGCCCCGAGCCATCGCTCGTCGCCGGCTGCGAGCCGGCGACGAGGTCTTTTGCGCGCTTTCCTGGGAGGACGGATCAGCCCCGAAGTCCTTCTCGGAGGCCCACGACCGGCTGGCCCGGACGAGTGACTTCTGGCACGAATGGCTGAGCCGGGGCCGATTCCCCGACCATCCCTGGCGCACCTATCTGCAGCGGTCCGCCCTGACCCTCAAGGGCCTGATCTATGCCCCAACCGGAGCCCTGCTGGCCGCCTCTACGTCATCACTACCGGAGACTCCCGGCGGCGAACGCAATTATGACTACCGCTACACCTGGTTGCGTGATTCGACCTTCATGCTGTGGGGCCTCTACACGCTCGGTTTTGACCGGGAGGCCAACGACTTCTTCTATTTCATTTCTGACATGGCCGAAGGAGATTCCGACCTCCAGATCATGTACGGCATCGGGGGGGAGCGAGAGCTCACGGAGGAAACCCTCGATCACCTGTCTGGTTACGACGGGGCCACTCCTGTCCGGGTCGGCAACGGGGCTTGGGATCAGCGCCAGCACGATGTGTGGGGGGTCCTGCTGGACTCCGTGTATCTGCACACCCGATCCCGTGAGGCGCTTGACGAGCGGCGCTGGCCCATGCTCGAGCGTCAGGTGAACGCGGCGCTGGCCCACTGGCGCGATCCGGATCAGGGGATTTGGGAGGTCAGGGGGCCGCCGCAGCACTTCACCAGCTCCAAGGTGCTGTGCTGGGTCGCCGCCGACCGTGGCGCCAAGCTGGCTGCGCTTCGATCCGACCGCGACAACGCCGCCCGGTGGCGCCAAGCCGCCGACGAGATACATGCGGACATCTGCGCCCACGGGACAGACGAGCGGGGCGTCTTCTGCCAGCACTACGAGACGACCGCGCTGGACGCCTCGCTCCTACTGATGCCGCTGTTGGGGTTCCTTCCCCCGGACGATCCGCGTTTGCGGGCCACCGTCTTGGCCATCGCCGACGAGTTGACTGAAGACGAACTCGTCCTTCGCTACCGAGTCGAGGAGACCAATGACGGTTTCAGCGGGGAGGAGGGAACGTTCACGATATGTTCGTTTTGGCTGGTGTCCGCCCTGGTCGAGATCGGAGAGGTGGCGCGGGCCCGGGCTCTGTGCAGCAAGCTCCTGTCGTTTGCCAGCGAGCTGCACCTTTACGCCGAGGAGATCGATCCGCACACCGGGCACCACCTCGGCAACTTCCCGCAGGCGTTCTCGCATCTCGCCCTGATCAATGCGGTGATGCACCTAATTCAGGCGGACGAGCGTCAGAGCCGAGATGTGCGAATAGGATAGCGGCCCGGCCTCGATGTCGGTGGCCCCGATTAGCCCGCTGGTGTCTGGATCGACAACGCGACGTTCCAGTCTAGAGCTTCGCAAATCGGGCAGGTCGTCGCTGCTCTTCGGGGTCATTGCCCTCGCCACTTGCTTACGCGTTGCTGTCGCCGGAACCGAAGGCCCCATCTCCCTGCCCGGTGGGATCCTCTTCGCGGCGCTACTGCTGCTCGGTGCCGCCTCGGGCGGACTTCTACGTCGCCCATCCGGCCGGTCTCGGTCGAAATGGATCCACACCACCGGGATCGGGATCGTCGGCGCGGCCGGGCTCATCATCGGTCCACTTCTCGTGGTCGGCTTCCACCCCTCGGAACAATCGCACGCCGAGAACTGGCCGGTCTGGGCTGGAGCGGTGACGCTCATTGCCGTCGCAGAGGAGTTGATGATACGAGGAGCGCTGTTCCGAGCGGTCGCTGATAGCACGGGAAACATCCTTGCGCTGGGTGTCACTACAGTCGTTTTCGCACTCGTGCACGTTCCGTTTTATGGATGGCACGTGATGCCGCTTGACCTTGCGGTCGGCCTATGGCTTGGCGGCCTGCGCTTATGGAGCAACAATGCAGCCGCACCGGCGATCACTCATGCTCTCGCCGACCTGAGCGCCTGGTGGCTGTGACGCCCGAGGCTCAGTACCGCCGGACGACCTGATTGTAGGTGTCGGCTATATACACGTTTCCATTGGAATCAACTGCGATCCCGTACGGCCGGTTGAGGGTGGAACTGGTCGGAGCCAGCCCGTTGCCATTCCACCCGCATCGTTGATTGGTCACCGTTGGTGCCACCCCGACGAGTCGACTGATGGTGCCGGCGGGCACCAGTTCACGGACGAGGCAGTTGGTGCTGTCGGCGATAAAGATATCTCCGGACGCGTCGACGCGAGCGAGTACGGGTTGTAAAGAGGGGTGTTGATGGCCACAGTCTGATTGGGGTTGTATCCACCAGGTTCAGCGTCGCCGGCAACGGTGTGGATGATGCCTTGCGGATCGATGGATCGGACCCGGTTGTTGCCCGCATCTCCGAAGTAGACGGTCCCGTCCGCGGCCACGACCAGCCCCGCCGGTGTATCGAGGGCAGCCTGTCGGGCCGGTTGACCGTCTCCGTTGTACCCGATCGCGCCCGATCCGGCGATCGTGTGGATCCGCCCATCAGGCGTGACCTCGCGGATCCGCTCGTTTTGGGTGTCGGAGATGAATACGTCCCCTTGGGTGTCAACGGCCACGCCCAGGGGGTAGTTGAGCTCAGCAGACACCGCCATCCCGCCGTCGCCGCTGAAACCGTACTGTGCCCGTCCCGCGACCAGTTTGATGATCCCGGCCGTGGTTACCTCCCGGATGCGGTCATTGCCGCTGTCCGCGATGTACAGGTCCCCAGCCTGGTCGAACGCCAAACCCTGGGGATCGTACAACTCAGCCTGCGTGGCCGGAATGCCGTTGCCGTTGAAGCCAGACACGCCGGTCCCGGCAACCGGAGTGATCGACCCATCGGAACGGATCTCGAGAACGCAGCTGTCCCCTGCGTCGGCAACGTACACGTTGCCGCCAAATGTGGCGACCGCCGAGGGCAGGTTGAGCAGCGACTTCAGCGCCACGCCTTGAGCACAGGTCTGCGAGTCCTCTGCGGCGCCGTGCTGCCCAGCTAGCACCTGCAGCGTTACGGCGGCTTGCTTCGGATTGCTGGCCGCGGCACCCGCCGAGACTCCGACTCCGAGCAACAGCGCCGTCGCAGCCACTACCGCCGACACGGCGCGCAGCCGCAGGTGGGCCCAGCCGGCCCGGCCGGAATTCGTCATGCGCCCGGGTCCGCCGGGGCGTTCAAACATGTCGCCATTGTCTGACCCAACGCGGTGCTGTACGAGCAGTACTGATCGAGGGCGTTGAGGGCGCTGGTCCCACCGGGAGAAGTCACGGTGATGTCGACGTACTGCAGGCCGCCCGATGTCGGGGGAGACACGGCGGTGATCTGAGTATCCGATATCGCTTGCCAGGACTGGGCCGGCGTGGGCCCGAAGAAGACCCCCGACGCTTCAGTGAAGTTATTGCCGGTGATGACGACCGTTTGCCCGCCCGTGCTTGGCCCCGCGGATGGGTTCACCGCCAGAGGTCCATCCACTTTGCCGCCGTTGTTGACGCTGGGGGCGTAGTCGAAGTACGAGGACCCAGAAACAGCCGGGCTGCCTTGGCCATTCGGATCAATGACCTTGACATTGGCAAGACCCTGACCCGGCGGAGTCACAGCCGTCAGAGATCCAGGCCCGATCACCTTGATCGACGTAGCTGGAGTGCCGCCGACGAGCACGACATCACCCGCCTTGAAGTTGAGTCCATAGACGGTGATGGGGGTTCCGCCGGCGGCCGACCCATAGTGGCCATTTACCGCAGACACGTAGGGCCCGGTATAGGTGTACTGATCGGCCGGGGTGGTGGAACTGCTCGCGACCGCCGTCTCTACGGTCACGTCCAGTCCCTTGCCGTTGTTCAGGTTGACAGGGACGGGAGAGATAGCCGTGATCTGGGTGTCGGAGTCGATGGTGAAAGCTGCCCCTGCGTCACCGAACTTGACACCAGTAGCGCCAGTGAAACCGGAGCCGTTGATCGTGACCGTCGTACCACCGCTGAACGGTCCGCTGTTGGTACCAAGGCTGTTTACCACCGGAGCCGATCCTCCGACGTGAATCCAGGCTGCGACCGACGGAACACCGGCCGCGTTGATCAGGAACAACATGTACCAGCCGGGTGGCGCCACGTTCTGCGAGGGAGCCATCAGCGTGACCCCGTTCGCACTGGCGAGGACCGGCAGATCAATGGCTCGCTGAGTCATGTCGATCGAATGCGTCTGGGCGGCCGGGGCCATCAGCACGGCGGAGCTGATGGCGTCCGGAGTCTGCACCTCGAAGCTGCCACCCCATGAGACGGTGCTCGGCGCGGCGGTAATGGTAGGACGAGGACCCTTGAACAAATACGGCGGGTCATAGATCTCCAACCGCCCACCATGATCGCTGACCGTCTTGCCGCCGACCGTGATGGAGCCGTTGTCACCACCGATCAGGATGCGGCCGTCAGGGAGCAGCACAGCTGTCGAGTGATAGCCGCGGTTGATCGTCGGGTCATTTGCCGCCAAAGTGGTCCAGGAGTTCGTCGCCGGGTCATAGAGCAACTCCTGGTGAGTGGGCTCGTCCCAGGAACCCTTGGAGTTTCCTCCCGCCAGGAAGATGGTGCCGTCCGGCAGCACTACGGCGTTGGAGTGGATGCGCCCCGGCCCAGGAATGGGACTCAGCGTCTTCCAGCCCGCAGCCAGGTTCGAGTAGTCGAGTTCCTCGACGTTGTTCGTCGCCCCTCCGGCGCCGTTGCCGCCTCCGAAGATGACCATTTTCGTCGGCCCGGACAGGCCCGACGGGAGCAGGGCGGAGGCGGGACCGTACCCATCGTGCAGATACTGCGACGGGGGCAACGGACTCGACGTCCAGTCCTGGGGATTTGGGTTCGTGGTATCGATGATGAATCCGTACTTGTTCTCGTAACTCACCACTTTGCCGTCGGGCATGACCCATTGACGGGGATAAAGGCCGTCATAGTCCATGATCGGGGGAGTCGTCTGTAGATGAAGCTGCGGCGTCCCTGGGCTGAGCACCTCGATCGCCTGGTTGTACGCTCCAACCTCGGTCCCACCACTGGTGGCGATGATGCTCCCATTCGGAAGCTCGGTCGTGGTCGGGTAAAACAGCCCTTGCGGCAGGTCAGGCTGTTGGGTCCAGGTGAGGGTATCCGGATCGAACGTGTAGACCAACGGCGGACCGGCCAGCTTGACGTCGTGCAGCCGGCCCCCTACTAAGACGACAGTGCCGTCCGACAACGCCGCGATTCCGGAGCAGAAGATGTTGTCAGGAGGATCGACTTCTTTGACAAAGCCACCGTTCGGCGCACCGGGAGCGGGATTGAAGACGTAGGCAGTGGCTGGCCATGGCGCGTAGTTGTACTTGAACGACCCGAGTACCAGCACCAGGCCATTTCTCATCAACACCATGTGAATACCGATGGCGGGGGAGGGCGGCTGGTAGTAGTCCTGGGTGACGCCGTTCTCGGTGAACGTCTCGAAGTGGCCGATCGCCGACGGCCCCGACGCGCTGCTCGCGCCGGCCAGCGGCGAACTCCTTACCAACAAGGCGGCCATCACTGCCACGGCGCCGAGCACCGCCAACCACTGCCGCCGCGACCGAAGTTGCGGTACTACTCGTTGCATGCCCGTTTGCACCCCTCTGCAGACGAGGGAATCTAGCAGGACTGACCGGTTTGTCAAAAGCGGGCCTTCGGTGCCACGTCGCTCGCCCGGTCCGCTCACCCACGCGACGCCGCCGGCAGGAGGTTGAGGAACTCGATTGCGGCGCTGACATCCTGAGCCGAGCACGGCGTGCAGTTGAGCCAGTATCCGCCTGCTTCGCTGCGTGTCGTCTGTACCGCCTGGAGCATCTGCTGGGCGCCCGCTGCCACCCCCCCGGTCGCGTCCGCGGCAATCCCGACGAGCACGAGAACATCCGGGTTGATCTGACGGAAGGCGGCAACGCCCTGGCTGACCGTACGGTCAAAGGTGGACAGTTGCGATTCCGACCGCTGCACCTGGAGATCGACGACACTGGCGAACTGGGCGGCGTGAAACCGTCCAGCAGGTCCGCCCGTTGCCGCCTGACCGACGTCGAGGAACTGCAGCCCGTGGGCCCGGGCCGCGGCGGCATCCTGCTGCTCCAGCGGGAGGGGATTGTCCTGCTCGGCCAGGGGCGTGAGGTTGTGATTGCCCTTCTCGTCGTCGAGCACGACGCCCTTGACCTCCGGAGGAATCTGGCCGGCGGTCACCTCGCTCTGCAACTGAGTGCCACTGAAGTAGGTTTCCACGATGGTGGAGGACCAGCCTTTCGGCACTGCGGGCAGCTGAGCCGAACTGGTTATGGCGATGTAGGTGTCAGGGTGGTCGAAGGTCTCGGTCGTGACGGTGGAATTCGCGGCCAGGAGGGCCTGCAGGACCGGGATCCCGATGTACCAGCGCAAGCCGTTTTCGGACACGGGCGGACCGGACCCGGGGCTGGTTGGGGCTGAGCTGGCGCTGGTGGAGGGGGAGCTGGGGCCGGTCGGGGGGGAGCTGTGCCTCCCTGAACCCGAAGCACCACATCCTGCCATCCCGAGGGTGGCGAGCACGACCGCCAACCACCGAACTCTGCGGACTCCCCTATAAGCCGATATATAGGACATTTAGTACATTTCTCTTTTGAGGCGACCACCGCACCAGCGCCGGAGAACAGATCCGTGTGGTGCCGGAGCATTCCTACTGCACAGATACCCCGCCCACCGACCGCCCCCTCGGTCGCGACGTCACGGCGTCCTAACGTTCGGGACGTTCCGGAACCGTGCTCCCCCGGACGCACGGTGCTCCCCCGGACGCACGGTGCTCCCCTAGCCTCACATCGCGTGATCATTGCGCACGCCTTCGGCGCCCGCTATGACCTGCCTGTACCGCTGTGGCTGTTTGTTGCCGGCGGGGGGATTGTCGTCTTGGCCTCCTTTGTGTTCGTCGCCCAACGCGACGAGGAGACGTCTACGCCCCTGGTGGTAGTCGAAGATGAGCGCCTGGGTCCTCCAGGCGGCCCCCTCAAGAGCTCCCTCAGCCTGCTGGTACTCGCTGCCCTCATCCTCTGCGGACTCTTCGGATCGCAGAGTGTGCCCGAGAACATCCTCCCGACCGTGTTTTGGTTGGTGATCTGGATTGCGGTGCCGATCAGTTGCGGGCTGCTAGGGGATTGGACCACCGGGTGGAACCCCTTCGCGGTCGTGGCGAGGTGGTGCGATCGACCTGCGGTCCGCAGCCGATTGCTACACGGCCCCCCGCTCCCGTGGCCGACGGCGGCGGGTTGGTGGCCTGCGGCCATCCTCTACTTTGTCATCGCCGGGGGAGAGCTGATCTATAACCTCACCGCGACGCGGCCGCTGATAACGGCCACCGGACTGCTGCTCTACGCCTTGTTCACGATGTTCGGATCGGTGATCTTTGGAGTCGAGGCTTGGTTGTCGCACGCGGAGGTCTTCTCCGTACTTTTCGCGACCTGGGGGCGTCTCGGCGTTCGCCGGTACGGGTCGGCTGGGCGTCGGGGTCTTCTCGGCGGCCTTGACGCGACCTTGGCGCCGACCCTGAGCCGCATCATCTTCGTCGTCCTCATGCTGGGCTCGGTCACGTTCGACGGCCTGCTGGCCACTCCGACGTGGAAACAGACCGTGCAACGGTTGCCTCTCTCCTTCCAGCCAGGCACGCCAGGCTATATCGCTTTCGGCGTGGTGGCGTTTGCCGTGCTCATAGGAGCCATGACGGTCTTCTTTGCCTCCTGTGCTTGGGCAGTACAGCGAGTGGGGCGATTGAATCGGACAATGAGGCAGACGCTTGCCACCTTGCTCCCGTCATTGCTCCCGATAGCCTTCGCCTATCTGGTGGCTCACAACATGGACTACCTTGCTGTTAACGGCCAACTGTTGATTCCGCTCGTCGGGAACCCCACCGGACACCACCAGTGGCTTCCAGCGCCTTTCTCCGACTCCTACGAGATCCACAAGAAGATCCTGCCTCCCACGCTGATCTGGTACGTGGCGACGACGGTGATCATCGCAGCACACGTGGCGGCGGTATTCACCTCGCACCGTCATGTTGCCGGTGCGGCGCCGACCGCCGAGGACGGGCGACGGGCCGAACTCCCGTGGCTTGCGGCGATGGTCTTCTACACCATGACCAGCCTGTGGCTGCTCGCCCAACCGATTGCGAAATAGGTTGTAGAGCGCGGCTGGCTTGGGCCGGCCCCCGGGCGGCACCGAGGGGACTCAGTTACCTCCTACCGCGTCCGGCGCCTGCGGAGGGCTATCAGAACCGCCGCCATGACTCCCAACACGCCCGCGACAACGAAAGCGGAGATGAGCGGGCCTCCAATCCCGCCACTGGAGCGGGTCGAGACGAGGAGGACCAAGTCACCGAGATCCGGGCTGTCCCCCGTGGATGTGCCAACGGCTTCCTCCACGGATGGTAGTCGCTTCCAGCCTCGACCTTGAAGCACAGCCAGGGCGGGCCGACCGGGCGATCCAGTGTGACGGAGCGTTACTCGCACCGTACGTCCGGGTCGCAGTGTCACCGACTTGCCTTCGGCCGCCAGGCTGATGCGATAGACATTGCCATCGAGGATGGTGCCGAGCGGTGCAGATTCGGACGGTAGTACGGGTGCCAGGCTCACCGTGAGCCTCGATGCTCCGAGGGGGAGGCTCAAGCTGGCGAGCGGAATGAGGACGGAGGCTTGAGGGTCGGGTTCGAGGGTTTGGAGCTGGAACCCATACGGCGTACCGCTGATGGGAAAGATCTTCGTCACGCTGGTGGGAGGGGCAGTGGCGGCCCGGTTCGGAGGCGGCACCAGATAACGGTACGGAGGACTACCAAGCGGTAACCCATCGTAGATAGGCGGGTTGTTCGGAAATACCGTCCACACCACGGCAAGGGAGGCGGCTGCGATCACCATCGTCGCCAACGCCACGGGCGACCGAGGGCGCAGGTGGGGGCGGAAGCGGCCCGCCGCACCTGCGAGGGATGACAGCCGGGATTTCACAGTCTGCGAGTCGCCGTCGGGATCGTCAGAAACTCTGGAGGTGAGCAAGTACTGGCGAGGCGGGCGACCGGCGCCCTACCACGCGGGCGAAGTTGCGGTCGGCGGTGGCGATGGCTGCCCGGCGGTCTGGGACATGGGCGTTACGGGGAGAGGTACGAGGATCGGTCGGCCGGTCGCATAACTTGGCGGCCAGACGACGATACTGTGGCGGGCGGATTGCCATTGCCACACAATGGCCGCGGCGCGGACATTCTGTCCCAGCTGGGATGGGTCCGATGCGAACCTCAGCCCGGCGCCATTAGGTAGGTCGTTGACCGGGATATTCGTGGATCGAGCGGCGGCCGCTATCGCGCCTGGCGTGAGACTGCGTGCCCGAGGCAATACGTCCTGCAAGAGCGCCCATCCCACGGTGAAGCCGGACAGCTCTTCTTCGGAGGGAGTGTGATTACCCAACGCCGTCACTAGTCTCTGGTAGATCTCCCGGCCTGAAGGGTTGAGCTTGGCCGGGTCAAAGCCGTCACCGGGGCGATCAGAGCCGAAGATTCCAACGGCGTCGACACCGAGAGCATCTCCGAAGTCCGGCACGCATTCCGCCATGGTGGAGCCGATAAGGGCGCCCACCTGCAGTCGCGCCGCCAGCATGGCCCGACGGAATGCGACACCGTCGGGAATATAGGACGCCAAAACCAGAATGTCCGGGTGGGCGGCGCGCACGGCGGAGATCACCCGCGGCCAATCTGGAGCATAGGCATCGTAGGTGGTCGTGCTCACGACCTGCATACCTTCGGACCGGGCCGTGGCGATGGCTGCGTCGGCAACTGAGTCCCCGTAGGCGTCCTGCTCCCAGACCACCGACACCCGCGTCTGTTGGACGGTGCGGCCCAGACGAGAACTGAGCTCAGCGGCGGCGAACGCGAGGGAGTTGGCCCCGAGATCCCAACCGGTCGCCCCAACGCGGAAGACCCAAGGGCTGCCCATCCCGGTGAGTTGGTCAGCGACGGCTCCGGCTTCCCAGTACACGCGATCAAGATGAGCGGTCGCTGCGGCTGCGGGGATGGAGAGTTGCGAAGAGTAGGCGCCGATGACCACCGGATCACGGCGAAGTCCGCCAATGACGGTTGTGGCTTCGCCGGGGGTCTCTAGGTCGCGTACATCCAAGTCAATATGCCGACCGCTGACACCTCCTGAAGCGTTAACCACGTCGACGGCCGCTTGGACCCCTCTGAGCTCCTGCAAACCCAGGGGCGATTGTGCCCCTTGCAACGGAAATACCGCTCCGAGGTGCAAGGCCGGTGGGGCCGACCTGCACCCAGAGAGGATGCCGCCGACCAAGAGAACGCTGAGGAGAATCGCGACCGGCGTAGATCGGCTCGTAGGCACGGCCATCGACGCATGGTAACGCGGCGGCGAGGAGCCGAGGGGGCACGGAACCAGAGGTATGGCCCTCTGCAGGGACCCGGTTGGAGCAGTTCGGTTCCCCGAGAGCAACCAGAAATGTGTCGCCAGAGAACCGACTGTGTTACGAATTGTGGAGATACCGGCCGGGCAGCTCAGCTGTCAGGCCCGACATTCCACCGACTCCTCCGGGAGACCCATGGCAACCATGATCGGCACCGGACTGGTGTCGGGCGACTCGCATGTCAATGAGCCCCGCAACCGGTGGCGCGACAACCTGCCCGCTCGATTCGTGAGCAGGCGATGGGCGGCATCCAGGCGGGCGACGACGGCAAAAGGGAGCTTGTGATGGAGGGTCAGCATCTGACCACCGCGGAGGAAGCCGAGCGCATGCTGGTGGCCGACCCGGCCCACCGTTACCGGGTGATGCACGAGGAGGGGATCGTGGCCGAGTGCATCTTCCCGACCATCGTACACCCGATCGGCATTCACAACGTCTCCTATACCGGGCCGGAAGCGCTTATGTGGGGGTCGGACTATCCCCACCATGAGGGGACGAACCCACATTCGCAACAGACTGTGGCCCGGCTGGCCGAGGGCCTGGACCGGGCTATTGCCGACCGGGTGTTCCGGCAGAACGCCGTCGAGTTGTTTCATTTCGACGAATCGGTACTCGAACAACCTCTTGCGACCGACTGACTGCGAAGTCACGGGCGCCGGCTATGGAGAGCATTCGGGTGGATCGCTGGCTGTGGTCTGTGCGCGTGTTCAAGACCCGCAGCATTGCGACCGAGGCGTGCCGGTCGGGTCACGTGGCGGTCAACCGGGCGATCACCAAGGCGGCCACGCAGGTTCGCGTCGGTGACCTGGTGACCATCCGCATCGAGGGCCGCGACCGGGTGCTGGAAGTCCGGCGCGTCATCGCCAATCGGGTCGGCACCGCCATCGCATCCGAATGCCTCGTCGACCACAGTCCTCCGGTTCCCACTACGGAGCCGCCGGCGCCAGGTGGCCTCCGAGATCGGTCCACCGGACGGCCGACCAAGAGGGATCGCCGGCTGATCGACCGCCTCCGTCAGCGCTGATCGACCTACGGGCTCGCGGGCCGGGCGACCGGGCGGGGTTAGCAGGCGCGGGGCGGGCGTACCGTCCGCTTTCGGCGAGCGGGGTGGAGCGCGGCGCCGGGGCCTGGCGGCCGCGGCGGTCGGGTGCTCGAGGACCTGGGGACGGACATCTGGGCCGCCCCGATCTGGGCCAGGAGCCAGATGGCGACCAGCAGCTTGGTCCGGGCCTGGTAGGGATCGAGCGGAGCCGGGTCGTCGAGGCGCAGCCCGGTAGTCATGTCAGTCCCACCCCGGCCTGGTGAGGCCGGAGTAGTTGTCGTCTGAGTCGGCCTCGTCGCTGAGGTCGGTCCATGATGAGCCCGGTTCCGCCTTCCAGAAAACCTGGGGACGTTGCGGTCCTCCGTGGAGCGACAGCCGGCCGCACGAGCAGCTCACCGAGTCCCAGGGGTGCACGGACTCGATGATGTCGCCGCAGACGCTGCACTGTGCTCGATGGCGTCGCACGCCGCGATCGACGGTCATGCCCCAATTATCGCATCGGCGGAGACCGACCGAAATCATTTTGCTGGCTGCCTGCCCAGCGGTCCGAAACTCAACTAGGACCGTGATCCTCTTAATCTTGAATGGCCAATGATGCCGGTCGGCCTCCTCCGCATTGGGGCAGGGATCGCCTACGCCGTAGCCAACCTCTCGACCACTTAGCGACGGTGCTTGACGATCACCTGGCGGCCGACGATCACCCGGCTGGACATCTCCTGCTCGTAGGCCCGCTGGCGATTCTGCCGCCGCCGTCGCCGTACGACCGGACCCAACGCCGCGGCCGCGGCCAGAACGATGGCGCCGGCCGCCCATAGCGACGTGGCCATGACCGGCCGCCGGGTCACCGTCAGACCGAATCCCGTGCCGAGCCGGCGAAGGTTGGCGTACTCACCTGTCGTGACGGTGTTGACATCCCGCGGCGCGATGGCTTCGGTGTTCGCCACCTCGCTCACCGCCACCACCCGGCCGTAGCGGAAGGCGGTGACGGCCAGGTCGGGCTGAGCTCCGGCCTGCTTCGACGACGGACGGTAGACCGAGGCGTACGAGCCAGGAACGCCGGCTACGACCGAGGTCGAGGCGCGGGTCAAGGCGTTCGAGGAGTACGAACCGGCCGCAAGCTGCTGGCTGCGGATCTGGGCCAGGCCAGTCGCGGCGGCCGCCTCAGTCGGAAAGAGAATCGCGATCATGCCGGCACCGGAGTCCTGCGAGGGTGACCATTCGATGGAGTAGATCCCAGTCTTGTCCGGTGATTGCTTGGCCGCGGCGGTTACGGCCGCGAGGCCGGTCTGGGCGTCGTTCTGCTCGCCCGATTGGGCCTTCGTTTTGTCATACGCAGGCACACCAGGTTTGCTGAGCACGAGTCGGGCCAGTCGACCCCGAACCACCACGACGTTGGGAACGACCGCCTGGTAGGCGACCGCGGCCACGACCAGCACAACCAATGCCCTGGCCACCGCGAATCCCGTCTGGCGGAGCGGGGATGGCGAGCGGGCCGGTCCGGTTGCAGCTCCGGCGGGGTCGGCTTGGTCGGCTTGGTTGTCGGGGTCGGCCGGGCTGTCAGGGTCGGCCGGGTTGTCGGGGTCGGCTTGGCTGTCGGGGTCGACCGGGTTGTCGGGGTCGGCCGGGCTGCTGGGTGGCTCCGGTGCCGGCGGCCACGGCGTCGGCGTGGTCGAAGCGAGCGGAGGGGACCTCGCAGTCATCGGGGTCGGCAGGGCCCTCGGGGCCGGCGCGGCCGGCGGGACTGATGGCGGTCTTGGACCTGGCCGTCGGCCGGTGGGTGGCGTTCGGGCCGTCCTCGGTGAGGCCCCGCCGTCCGGAGTCCTGGTCGTCCTGACGCCTCTCGTCGGTCACGGCTCAGCAGTCAAGCCGATTGACCTGAAGGCAGCCTGAGAGGAGCCGTGGGCCGCCGACGGTCCCGTAGGATCTGGATCGCAATGCCAGCACCAGCAGGGACGACGCCCGACGACGCTACCCACTTGCGGGGGGTTCGCGTTGCCCAGGTCGACACGGGCCGTGTCGTGCGAGTGCTGGTGGCCATCGCCCTGGTGGGGCTCATCACCTTGGCGGCGGTTCTCACGGCTTCGGCGACAAGCCAGAACTCCCGCCTGAACAGGTTGCGGAACCAGGGTGTGCCCGTCCAAATGACGGTAACCGGGTGTGTGGCCATCAGCTCGGGCATCGGTATGAGCGTCAAGTACTGGGAGTGCCGCGGTTCGTACACCCTGGGTGGTCACTCCTACAACGAGGTGATCGGAGGGAGCCGGGCTCACCTTGGCGATGGCCAGGTAGTCGAGGCAATCGCCGTCCCGGGCCACCCCGCCCTGGTATCGACGTCAGCAAATTTGCCGCAGGGGCGTTCTTCTTGGACCACCTACGTGCCGCCGATCATCCTGGCTGTGTTGGGCGTCGCGGGAGCGCTCGGACTGATGCTGTGGTCGCGGCGCCGCCGACGCCTCCGTCCAGAGCCCGCAGAGGTCTCACCGGATGGTCGACCGAAGGTGGACAGTTAGGGGCGCTGGTATTGACGGGGGGCGACCTCCGGCCAGTTCCTGGCGCGGTTGACGGCCGCTCGACTCGTGCCGGAGGCGATCCGTCTCCTCAGGCGGTTCGTCGAGGCCTGCAGAGGGTACCTATCTGGGTATGAAGGAAGACGACGATCGGGTCCAACGGCGGGCCGCCAACCTGCTACCCGAAGAAGAGAGGGTTGGTAGCGACGATCCGCTTCGACAAGCCGCCGCCATCCTCGACGAGTCAGACCAACGCCAGCGGGATCGCAAGGCGTCGCCGGGTACCCACCTGGAACATCGTCGCTCTGAAGACACCGTCTTCCCGGTCGACTGACAGTCGGACCTGTGACGACGATGCCGCCTGCTCAAGCAGGACGGGTCAGGGTAGTAACGATCTCGGCCACGTTTGGCGCCGGCGGAAGCGTGGTCGGGCCGGCCGTCGCCGAGAAATTGGGACTGCCCTTCCTGGATCGGGCCCTCCCCTTGGCCGTCTCCCGCACCCTCGACTCGTCCTTGGAAGACGCCCTCGCCCATGATGAGCGTCCGCCCTCTTTGCTGCAGCGGTTTTTCAAAGGTATGACGGGATCCGTTGGAGCTTGGGGTCTCGACCTTCCCGCCGAGACCACCATTACCGACCACGACGCCTTCTGCGCAGCTACTGGCCAGGTCCTTCGAGGCCTGGCCGACAGCACCGGCGGCGTGGTCCTTGGTCGCGCCGGTGCCGTCGTGCTGGCCCAGCATCCAGCCGCGCTGCACGTGCGCCTTGACGGAAGCCGCTCCAGCCGCCTCGCCCGCGTCGCTCGCCGCGAAGGACTGGACGAGGCGGCCGCAGCCGGCCTGCTCGACGAGACGGATCGGGCCCGGGAGGGCTATGTCCGGTACTTCTACAAGGTCGATCCGCGCCGCAGTGACCTGTACCATCTGCTGCTCGACTCGACCGTTATCCCGCTAGAAGTGTGCACCGGGATCGTCGTGGCCGCGGCCGAGTCGTCGCGGTCCGGGTGCGAGCCCTAGCAGCCGGGGGCCGTTGCCGCCCACCCGGCCGGCGCGGCCGTTAACGGGAGGCCGACTCCTCGAACCCCACATCGGATGCTTCGGGTTCGGACGGCTCGTCCGCCTCGACTTGGGTCGGAGTATCCGGACGGGTTGTCAGTAGCCGGGCGATGTTCGCGGCCGAGGCTGCCATGGCGCCCACCATGATCAACCGAGCCAGCACCCGGGGCAGACGCCGGCCGGTCGCGCCGTCGAGCGAGAGCCGCCCCGGCCCCGTCGCGGCCAGGGTCAGGGCCGCGCCAAGGTTGGTGAGGGCCAACTCATAGCCACCTTTCGCGGCGAAAGGGCCGTTGGCCCGGTGGGTGGTGCTCGCCACGGCCATGGTCCCGGCGATAGCGACCGGGCCGAGCGGATCCGCCAACCCGGTGATGGTGAGCAGGCCACCAGCCAACTCGGTCGTCCCCGCGACGGCCGCCATGGCCCGACCAGGGCGAAGTCCGATGCGATGGAAGCCGGCAGCCACTGGACCCAGTCCGGGGCCGTCGAAGGCCCCGAACAGCTTCTGAGCGCCATGGGCGGCGAGGTAGCTGCCCAGCACCAACCGGCCTGCCAGCAGCGAGAAATCGCGACCGCTACTCATCGGGGCCTGCCGAGCCCAGCGTTCCCGCCGTTGGCGGGTAGGGCGACGCGCCTTTGAAGATGATGTTTACCACGAGAAACAAGCTAGCTAAAGCGCAGGAGGTGAGCAGTTACCTTGCCATCCGCAATTCGAAGTTCCCCCATTGAATGCACTGGTTGGGCCCGCCGTTGCGTGGGCGAGCCCGGGTTGAACAGAAGCTGATCGTCCTCGCCCGCTTCGTTTATCGGTGCGTGGCTGTGACCGAAGACGACCACATCGGTCTCGGGAAAGCGTCGTCGAAGCCGGCGGGCCCGACCGGCCGTGGCGCCGCTGTTGTGAATCATGCCGATCCTCACGCCGTCGAACTCGACTATTCGGGTCAGGGGGAGGATCCCGATCAACGACTGATCGTTGTTGCCGAGCACGGCATGAACCGGGGCAAACTGGCCGAGCTCATCGAGCACACCCTGATCCAGAACATCCCCGGCGTGCAGAATGGCGTCTGCACCCTCCAGATGCTCCCAGGCGGGCGCCGGCAGCGACCGCCTCGCGCCGCGAGTACCTGTTGGCGAGCTGCGGAGGTGGGTGTCGGCCAAGACTGCAACCCGAAGGACCCTGCTGGCCTTAGGCCGTTGCCCCACGACGCTGAGACTACCCGGACCGGCGAGGAGATCGGCGTCTCCTGCGCAGGGTCCGGTCACAACGCTCCAAGGGAGGGCTGGGCGCCGACGTCGTAGACGAGAAGCCCCGCATCCTCCCGCACCCCTTCGGTCAATCGATGCGGGACCTGTCGACCGTCGTGGCTGAGATGCACGACGGTCGACGGCCGGCAGAGTTCGGCCGCGTCGGCGATCAGCCGGCGGTGGCAACGCCAGTACACCGCCTCGGAACACATGATAGCAGTTCGGGCATGCGCCGCTGTGGCCAGGACCTCGTCGAGGGCGTCCCAGAAGGGCGGGGTGCGCATGTAGTCGGCATATCCTCGGAATGACGTGTTCCGCAGAGCGGTATTCATCGATCGAGGGTCGGGCTTGCGCCAGCCACCCAGGCGCGGTTCCCAGGCATAGGCGATTCCGGCCTCGGGAAGCCACCGCTCCAATGACGCTCGAGCCACCTGAGGTTGGCGACGGGACCCAGGCGCCGTTCGAACGTCCACGACCTGCTCGACGCCGGCCCGGCGGAGCAATCCTCCCAGGTGCGCCTCGTCCAGAGTCCCGTGCCCGACGGTCAGAAGATCCACGTCCCAAAGAGTGCCGCAGCGCGGCTGGAGGACCAAGTCCATGGACCGTCCGAGCCGACAAGTCGAGATGTCCCCGGAGAATCGAGGGAGATAACGCTCGAGTCTGGCTGCTCCTTCCGTCCTGCGGTCAGCAGGCGAGCGGGGCGGAGATAGGGTGCAACCATGTCGCAGCGGGCTGGTGAGGCCTCATTCGTCGTGGTCGCCAATCGGCTGCCGGTCGAGAGGATCAATGACGCTGATGGTGTGCCTACCTGGCGGGTCAGTCCGGGAGGGCTGGTTGCCGCCTTAGCGCCAGTGATGGAGCGCAACCAGGGCACGTGGGTGGGTTGGACGGGTACGCCCGGAGAACACTTCGACCCCTTCGAAGCCGAGGGTATGCGTCTCCTGCCGATCACGCTGAGCGACGAGGACGTGGCCGAGTACTACGAGGGCTTTTCCAACGCCACCCTATGGCCTCTTTACCACGACTTGACGGCGGTCCCGCAGTTCGAGCGACGATGGTGGGAGGCGTACCGCGACGTCAATCGCCGGTTCGCAGATGCGGTCGCCGGCGAGGCGAAAAGCGCGGCGGTGGTTTGGGTCCAGGACTATCAGCTTCAATTGGTCCCAGCACTGCTACGGGAGAGACGACCAGACCTTCGGATTGGGTTCTTCAACCACATTCCATTTCCTGGCTTCGAGATCTATTCCCGGCTTCCGTGGCGACGGCAGCTCGTCGAGGGTCTGCTCGGTGCCGATTTGATCGGCTTTCAGGGCGGCGACGATGCTGCGAACTTCCTTCGGGCCTGTCGCAGGTTGACAGGGGCGACTACTCGGGGTTCGGTGATCGAGCCACCACCCCACGAAGGGAGTCAGTCCGGCGGAAGAAGGCGCCGGGCTGCGTCTTTCCCAATATCGATCGACTCCGCCGGTTGGGAAGAACTGGCCCGTCGAGAGGATATTCAAACCCGGGCTCGCCAGCTCAGGACCGAATTGGACGACCCAGAGATCGTCTTACTCGGAGTCGACCGCCTCGACTACACGAAAGGTATCGTCCACCGTCTACGAGCCTACGGGGAACTCCTGGAGGAGGGAGAGCTCGACTCCAGGTCCGCGGTCCTGGTCCAGGTTGCCAGCCCCAGCCGGGAACGAGTCGACGAGTACCAGCGCCTTCGAGATGAGGTTGAGAGCATCGTCGGTCGGATCAACGGTGATTACTCCTCGGTGGGCCGGACGGCTATCCGTTATCTGCATCAGTCGTTTCCCAAGGAGGAGATGGCGGCATTGTATTTGGCCGCCGACGTAATGCTCGTCACGCCCCTGCGGGATGGGATGAACCTGGTGGCGAAGGAATACGTAGCCTGCCACGCCGACCTGCGAGGAGCGCTGGTGCTCTCCGAGTTCACTGGTGCCGCGAACGAACTGCGACACGCGTTCCAGGTGAACCCGTACGATCTCGACGGGGTGAAGGCCACCATCCTCCAAGCCGCTCGGGTGTCTCCGCCGGAGGCGGCGAGGCGAATGCGCCACCTGCGGCGCCGGGTCATCGAATTCGACGTTCATCACTGGGCCAACACTTTTTTGGGCGCTCTCGATATGGTCACGAGCACCGCGGTCTAAAGCGCCCTCGCCCAGCCCGAACCCTCCTTGTCTTGACCCCGCGCCGCAGGCAATTTGGACAAGTCCGTCTGGTACCGGATCGGGCCCATGCCCGGCGCCATGGTCAAAATTCTGTCCGCGAGCTGTTCGGACATATCCGGGTAAGGGCACTGGACAGTCCATCGGGAGCCGTTTATTCTGCCGACACACTGACAGTGGCAGCTTCCATTGAAAAATGAAGGGGAGAGTGATAAATGCGACATACTTCGCGTATCCTGACGGCTGCGTGTGCCGTCACGTTGGTAGCCGGACTCGCGGCGGTTTCTGGCATCTCGGCGCCCAGCCCGACCAACAAGAGCGCCGCCTTTCGCGCTGCAGCCTTGAATGTTTTCGAAGCTCAGATGAGCCAGCGGTCCGCCCCGAACAAGGTGGCTCACCTGGCGGGGCCGCGTCTCGTCCAGAACGTGAGCAGCGTTGGCTCCTTTAACTGGGCGGGTTACGCGGACACCAGCGCGAAGAATGGGGCGTTCACTTCCGTCTCGGCCAACTTCGTCGTGCCCAAGGTGACCTGCAACGCAGAGGACCGCATCGTGTCGATCTGGGTGGGCCTCGATGGCTTTACTGACGGGACCGTGGAACAGGATGGCGCGTCGGGCCAGTGCTTCGAGGGCACCGCTCTCTACTACACCTGGTACGAGATGTTCCCGGCTGGGACAGTTGTGATCGGCAGCGGGACCGTCCAGGCGGGTGACCACATCGCCGCATCGGTCAACCGAAGCTCGACGAACTACACCCTGACGGTCACCGATTCTACGACGAGCGGTAATAGCGGCACCACGACCCAATCGTGTGCGGCGGCGACCTGTCTGGCCAAGAACGCCGAGTGGGTTGTCGAGCGCCCGGCATTCTCCACTACAGGGATTGTGCCTCTGGCGCAATTTGCCAAGACGACTCTGACCGCGGCCAAGGTGTCCGGAGGCGGCAAGTCGGGCGTGATCAGCACGTTCAGCCCAACGGATGAAATCACCATGATCGACTCCACCCAGGTCTACCCGCTCGAAACCACGTCGTCGCTCAGCGCGACCGGCAACTCTTTCTCGACGGCCTGGTTGAACTCGTACTGACCTCACGGGCTGGGGCTCGCCGAGAGCCCCAGCCCAACGTAAGCCGGCGGACCTTGGGCCTGGTTGTAGCCCCACGGCGGAGCACGCTCGTCAAGCAAAATAACCAGTGGGGCTAGCTCGTGCTGAGAGACAGCAACTCCCGTATCCCGTCGTTCGGCGAGGCCGGCAGGCGTGGCGTGCCAGGATTATGACCCATGGATCTCGGGTTGAGTGGTAAGCGTGGTGTGGTCACAGGAGCGAGCAAAGGCATCGGGCTGGCTATCACTCGGGGCCTCGTGACTGAGGGCGTGACCGTGGTCGCGGGGTCGCGCCACACCTCCCCAGAGCTCGATCAGCTCACTGCGGATGGCCGCGTGCACGCGGTCAATATCGATCTGGCTACAGATTCGGGCCCGGCTGGACTGATTGGCGCCGCCCTCGAGCTCGGCCCACTGGACATCCTGGTGAATAATGTCGGAGCGGTGACGCCCCGACTGGATGGTTTCACCGCGGTCACCGACGAGCAGTGGCTGGCATCGCTCTCCCTGACCTTCCTGGCCGCAGTCCGAACTACCCGAGCGGCCCTGCCCACTATGCTGGCTGCCGGGCGCGGAGCCATTGTGACTGTCTGTTCCGTAAACGCCTTCCTTCCCGACCCGGCCGTCATCGACTACTGCGCGGCCAAGGCGGCCCTGGCCAACTTTTCCAAAGCGTTGTCGAAGGAGATGGGGCCGCGTGGAATCCGTGTCAATACGGTGAGCCCCGGCCCCGTCTCGACGGAGTTGTGGCTCGGAGACCACGGTGTGGCCGCGACGGTCGGTGGTAGCCAAGGCGTCGACCAGGCTTCCGTCGTTCAACAACAGGAACAGCAAGCGGCGACCCGCCGGTTCACCACTCCGGAGGAGGTCGCCGATCTGGTCGTTCTCCTCGCCAGCGAGCGGGCTGGGAATACCACCGGTTCAGACTTTGTGATCGACGGCGGCCTGGTGTCGACGCTCTGACAACGGGCCCGGGAAGTGAGGGGCCGGGATGGGAAAGCAAAGCATGGGCGAGGGGTGTGGCGGGACCACCCCTGAAGAAGGATCGGCCCGCAGGGCGGCGCCGGTTGATTGGAGTGGCCGCACGCAACGCCGCCGGGCGGGCGCGAGACTTCGGGATGCTCCTGGTTGACGCCGCGAACGTCATCGGTTCCCGTCCCAACGGGTGGTGGAGAGACCGCCCCGGAGCAGCCCGAGAACTCGTCACCCGGATACGCGCCGCCGCCGTGGCCGGCCGACTGGCCCCACCGATCACGGTGGTCCTTGAAGGCGCGGCGCGTGCCGGAACAGGCGAGAGCTCAAGCGATGGGGTCGACGTGGTCTACGCGCCCGGTTCCGGCGACGACACGGTCGTCGCTCTGGCAGCTCAGGGAACGGAATCGGTGCTGGTCGTGTCGTCGGATCGTGGACTTCGCCGCCGGGTGGGGTTGGCTGGCGCAGACGTCATCGGCCCTCGGTGGCTCCTCGATCAACTCGACGCGTGAGCGTTGGTGCACGGGACAGTCCTTCGCCGGCCAAGGGAGTCGGCCCGCGGCATAGAGCCCGACGCCGGCGGCCCCGTTTGACGTCGCAGCTCGCCCGCGACGCCGCAAATGGCAAGGGCCTCGGCGTCTCGGGCACCATGGCACCGTGATCGTGGTGGTGGCGACGAGCCAGGACGAGCTTTCGGGCGCCAGGGCGCGTCTCGGGGAACTCGGGGTGACCGCAGTGGAGGTGGTGGAGCCGAACGACGCCCGCCGGCTGCTGGTCGGGGCCGTCAACGACGAGTCGGAAGGAGCGCGTGTCGTGGCCTGCCTTCGCGCCGAGGGCCAACTCGCCGTGCTTCGACCCGCCAGCGGCGCCCGCCTCGGGGCGTGGACGCGCCACACCCGGCCGGTCGCCATAGGTGAGCGGCTCACGCTGTGTTTCGCTTGGTCGGAGCACGACCGCCACGGCCTGATGAACGTGGTCGAACTCGACCCGGGCGGGGGCTTCGGCACCGGCGAGCACCCCTCGACGCGGCTGCTGCTCGAGGAGCTTGCCGCCCGTATCTGCGGCGGGGAGCGAGTTCTCGACGTCGGCTGCGGAAGCGGCGTGCTCGGGCTGGGCGCGCTCCGACTCGGCGCGGCGAGGGTGGTGGGAGTCGACATCGCTGCGCCCGCCATCGAGGCGACCCGACGCAACGCCGCTCTGAACGGCTTCGAGCGACAGTTGGAAGCGACGCTCGCTCCGCTCGATGACATCGAAGGCGCGTTCGACGTCGTGGTGGCCAACATTGGCCGGGCCGCACTCGTCGAGCTGGCGCCGCAGCTCGTCGAGCGGGTCTCGCCGAACGGATGGCTGGCAGTGAGCGGGATCTCTCCGGCCCAGTGCTCGGTGGTCGCCGCTGCTCTGCGTCCACTGCAGGTGCTCGAGTGCCGGACGGGCCAGGAGTGGTCGGCACTCGTCCTGGCCCGTCCCTCGGGCGTCTGACGGCAGGCGCCCCGGCGAGAACGCCGGCTGGTTTGGGCCAGACTCTGCCGCGCCCCTCGCGGCCGCATGGCCGCCCTGGCGAGGTCAGGCCTTGATCGCCCGGTTCGACCACTCGATCAGTTGAGGAACAAGGAGCGGCCAGCCGGCAAATCGGGGGGCGGACTGGTCGGCGCTGCGGTCGTTCCACTCGTTGTCGCCCCAGGGCGGTTCAACCAGACGGGCTCCCGGCAGATTGGCGGCGAGGCGCTCGGAGGTCGCCCTGGGGTGGTTGATATCGGTGCTCCCACTGCGGAAGACGAGAATTGGAAGGTTCAAACCGGTGATGTCGTCCTCGTCGAGACCCGGTACGAGCTTGGTGCCGTCGCACGGGTAGTAGGCCATCATCCACCGCTCCATCACGTCGATGAAGTCCAGGCGATCCATGGCCAAGAAACGATCGCGGTTGTGGGGGTTTCGCTCCAGCACCTCCTGCCATCCCGGAAGCTCCACCACCCGATCCATGCCCCCATGCCAGGCAGCTCCGACCGACGGCGCGCAGTAGTACTGGGCGAGGACATGGAGCCCGTAGACACCGCCACTGATCCACCACATGGCCAATCCGGCGCTGATGTCGGGGTTCCGGGCTGCCGTGAGCAACGACACCCGCGCCCCGCCAGAGCCTCCAATGATCACCGTCGGCCCGACCTCGAGATGGCGAAGGAGGGCCGCCAGCGCCTCCGCCTGAACCTCCGACTCGGACCGCCCTCGGAATTCGACAGCGGACGCCCCGCAATTCGGGCGATCCCAGATGATCGCTTGCTGGCCGTGATCGGCCAGGGTCT
The DNA here is from genome assembly GCA_963769725.1 of uncultured Acidimicrobiaceae bacterium. GTDB lineage: Bacteria > Actinomycetota > Acidimicrobiia > Acidimicrobiales > Palsa-688 > PALSA-693. The sequence continues at coordinate 472,649 of CAVYMU010000001.1, forward strand.
GTGCCATCTCCGGGATGCCGCCGCTCTCCTTGTTGTACCGGCCCCCCGGCGTGATCACCCACGGCTGGCCTTTACCAACTACCTCGTAGGCAATCTCCAAGCCGTCCAACGGCGCGACCGGCATCGCGTCCCCCGCTCTCTACTCGACCGCGACCTCTAATCGACCGCGCCGCCGCGCTACGGGCGCGGCGTGACGACATCAAACGATAGCGCAACTCCGGAACGTCGCCCGGAGACGAACGGAAGGAGGGTTCGTTTACCCGGGGTGGTCGACTGGCTCGAGCGAAAGCAGTCCAGCGTCGATGAGGTTGCCGGCCCGCTCGACGTCGTCGGTGACGGCCCGGAAGATATCGGCGGGGGTGTGACCTCCGTCCACGTGTTTGCGCAGGCTGTGGGACTGGACCTGCCACAGCCCCACTATGGCTGTTGCTGCGATCAGTGGTTCGGGGTCGTCGGTGTTCATCCCGACCCGTCGAGCGAGGATGTCGGCGGCCACCGCGATGAGTTGCTCGGTCACGTCACGTTGATGGGCTCGTAGGGCGGGTGTGGCCCTGATCATGGTGCCGAACCGCTGGAAGAGGGCGCAGGCCGCGACGGGGTCGTCTTGAGCGGCCAGCCAGGACGTCAAGCCGCCGAGTTCGTCGGCCAAGATCCCGAGGGCGGCTTGGACCGGTCTGACGTCGGCGTCGGCCAGGCTCCGCCGTAGAGAGTCCATGGTCGTGTCCCAGCGGTACAGCACAAGTATTGTTACTATAAGTTTACTATCGATGTAAAAAACAAGGACGAGATCCGAGGACAGGTAAGACGCCGGCCGAGCCCGCCATTCGGACGTCCACCGGCGCAGTAGAACAGCCCATGTCCGAGTGGGACGTGGCCCTTGAAGCGGCGTGACGCGGGCGAGCCGCCTCCTAGGGGATGAGGGATTAGCGTGCCGGTTCGGAGGTGGGTGGCGTGGACGAGGTGGAACGGGCCCGATCACCGTGGGGCCTGCTGGCATGGGGGGGCTTGGTCGGTCCGGTCCTATTCGTGGCCGACTGGGCGATACTCGGAGCGGCCCGAGCCGGCTACTCGCCTGTCGATAATCCCATTAGCCGTTTGGCCGAACTCGGGGCATCGACCCGGCCGGCGATGACCGCCGGATTCGTTGTTTATGGAGTCGGCCTCCTCAGCTACGGGGCTGCTTTACGCCGAGCCGTCGCTGGCCCGGCGTGGCTTTTCGCAGTAGGAACCGGCATCGCCATCGTGGGTGTGGCCGTCTTCCCCCTCCGGAGTTCCACTTCCGCCGTCCACGGGGTGTGCGCCGTTCTCGGATATATCTGCTTGGCTGCCCTCCCGGTGGCGGCGTCGCGGCCGCTCGCCGCCCAGGGCCACCGAACGGCGGGTCGGCTGTCGGTTGTCGCCGGTGCCGTGACTGGTGCTTTTCTCCTGGCCAGCACGACCGTCGGCTCTGGGCATGGTCTGACCCAACGGATCGGCCTGACGGTCGGTGACATCTGGGTGGCGGTCAGCGCCGTCATTCTGCTCCGCTCGACCTGCCCGGGCGGCGGGCGCGCCGGCGGCCGAACCTACCTCCACCGGACCGCGACCTAGCCTGCGGACTTGGGGCTCGTTCCCAGAGACCGCGCCCGCCCAGCCGGATTCGGCTCATCTCTGGTCCGCCAATACCGCCGGAAACACCGCCATTGATGGGCCCACTTTGCAACCCACCCCGAACGGGCTCCCACGCCATGCGAATGGAGCTTTCGGGAACTGCTCCATAATCGGTACGGCAGCCCACGCGAATGGGCCGCGGCCGCAGACGTTCCGACCGAGGCGCTGGACGCCATGACCGAGCTCCTCGTCACCGACCCGGAGTAATCGTGAGTAGTCGACAGGTGGCGGGCCGAGGATGACGGCTTCGCAGTAGCGGATCGGCAAGACTGCTGCCATGGCATTCGGTCAGCAGTCAGGCCCACCGGCGACGGTGAAGCAGGTGCAAGAGTTGCTGAGCCTCCTTCAGGGCGCTGGCCACACAGACTTCCGGGACGGGCGCGGCCCGATGGGGTTCACCCAGCGTCAAGCTGGCGGTAAGTTCACACGAGACGAGGCCCAAGCGTTCATCGACCGGCTACAGGACGCCGAGATCGGCGCCGAAGTTCCGGTCGCGGCACCCGGGTGGCGACTGTCTGCTCAGGAGCAGGTGGTCCGCCATGTGCCCTCGGAGCAGCTCGCGGCCGAGCTTCGTCGTCGCGGCTGGAAGGTGGTCGAACCCTAGAGGCGGCATTTGAAGGGGTGACACGGACGGCCGCGAACCGGGTCCATCGGGTGTGGCCGGATTTGACCCCGATCGATGCCGCCAGCCAATACACCCAGAAGGCGACCCAACCAACGGCAATGACAACGTCCACGACAGTCATAACTGAACTCCCTGGTCATGATACGACCGGGGAGCCAACTACCCGCCGCCGGGCGCGACCGCATTATCAGGGTTGGTCGGCACGGCGCCCGAATCAGTAGGAGTTGTACATGAGCCGACGGACATCCGTGAGGGTCGCCTCGGCGATCGAGCTGGCTCGCTCAGCTCCGTCAGTCAGGACCCGGCGGAGGTAGGCGTGGTCTTCCACCAGGTGGCGCCTCTTTGTCCGCATGGTTTTCAGACGCTCGTTGACCGCTTCGGTCACCAACCGTTTGAGGCCGGCGGCGCCGGCATCGCCGATCTGTTCGGCGAGGTCCTCTGGGTCGGTTTCCAGACAGAGACCGGCGAGCAGAAGGAGGTTGGCTACTTCGGGGCGGCCATCGGGGTCGTAGGTGATCCTCCGCTCGGCGTCGGTCTTGGCGCCCCGAATCAGCCGGGCGGTGTCATCCTCGCTGGCAGCCAGAGCGATGGCGTTGCCCCGACTCTTACTCATCTTGGCTCCGTCCATCCCTAGTAGCAGCGGAGCGGCACCCAGGAGGGCGTCGGGTTCGGGGAAGTACGCGTTGTCGGGCGCGTAGCGGTCGTTGAACCGCCGGGCGATGGTGCGCGTCAACTCAAGATGGGCCAGCTGGTCCCTGCCGACCGGAACGAGGTTGGCGTGACAGAAGAGAATGTCGGCCGCCTGGTGCACCGGGTAGGTGAACATCAGCGCGCTCATCGAGTCGCCCCCGCTGACCGCGAACTCCTCCTTCACGGTCGGGTTGCGGGAAACCTCCGCCACGCTGACGAGGCTCAGGAACGGCAGCAGCAGCTGGTTGAGGGCGGAAATCTGACTGTGGGCGAATATCGTGGAACGATCCGGATCAAGCCCGACGGCCAGATAGTCGGCGACCTGATCGATCACATCGCGGGGAAGGGTGGCGGGGGCGTCGCGGTCGGTGATGGTCTGGTAATCGGCGACCAGCACCAGCATCTCGACGCCGAGATCTTGAAGGCGGACTCGGTTCGCCAGCGTCCCAAACAGATGGCCGAGATGCAGCGGCCCGGTGGGCCGGTCACCGGTCAGTACTCGGAAGTGCTCCGGGGCGACCGCTATGGCTCGTTCAAGTTGGGCGCTGCGTTCGGCCGCAGCGAGCTGCGACGGGGTGGTCAGGATAGTGGACATGAGAAGTACCTCCTGGAACTCGGGCCTCCGGGCGGCACCTCTCCCCCACACGCGAAGCGGACCGCCCGAAGGCGGCCCGTTGCACAGCAAGCAAACGACCGCCTACCGCGGCCACCACCAGCACGTGCAACTGAAACGAATCATGGGCATTAGGGTACCACCAGGTCAGCTTGCGGGCTCCAATTTCCATTGCGGCCAGGTCGACCAACCTGCCGATGGGACCGCGATGGCGATCTGCCGGTGCGGCAGTGGACCGCGGCCAATCCGTATCCAACGCCGGCGCTCACCGTGCCCGGTACGGGACCTACGCGCAAAGTCGTGCGCTCGGACTCAACCGTCCAGCAGAGTAAGAACCTTCTCGGAGGGTCGGGCCAACACGGCTCGATTGTCCAGGACGATGATCGGACGCTGCATGAGCTCGGGATGCTCCAGCAGGAGAGCGACGACCTGCTCAGGGGTCTGATAGTCGGACTCGACCAGACCCAGCGCCGCGAATCGCTTGTCCTTGCGGACGAGATCGGCGGCCGGATCTTCGAGCAAATCGAGCAATCGCTCCAGTTCGACTTTCGACGGCGGCGTCTCCAGGTACAGCACGATCTCGGCGTCAGCCGACCGTTGTTCGAGGATCTCGAGCGCGCCTCGCGATTGGCTGCACGCAGGGTTGTGATAGATCCGGATGTCGGCCACTTTTCGAATCGTAGCACGACCTTTTCCTGGTTGCTGGGGCTCGTTGAGCCGTTTCTGCACTTCGGCGTAAACGGCTCCTTCCGTTCGGCTCTGATGGCAGCCCAGGAAACCTTGCTGGCAGGCCCGCATCGGGCCGACCGAGCGCCATCCCGATCTGGCCCGGCGTGTAGCCTAGAGCGGGTTAAGAACGATCTTGTGGAGGTCATCCATGCCCGCTCCTGCCCAGGACTGTGAGGAGATCCGCCAGCTCATCGCCCGGTACTGCCACTACGTGGACTCCGTCCAGGCCAAAGAGGTCGTCGGGTTGTTTAGCTCCGACGCGGTACTCGACATGGCGGGCACCAAGACCCAGGGTGCAGAGGCCATCGAAGCCTTCTACGAGGGACTTCGCGGCCTGTACGAGACCAGGCCCATGTTGCATCACGTCACCAATGTCGTGATCGACGTGGATGGTGACGACGCCGGATCGCAGAGCTATATCATGGTGGTCAATCCGGGCAACCCGGGCACGATCGCCATGACCGGCCGCTACGACGACCGCTTGCGCCGAATTGACGGCCGGTGGCGTTTCGTCGAGAGACGCATGACTCCTGATGGGGCCGGGTCCTGACTCGCTCATGGCGGAGCAGCCCAGCTCACCCCGTCCTCCGACCCTGACCTGAGGCGGGGCAAGCAGCGAGCCCGCTCGGGCTTCCTTCTCACTCTCCGCCCCGGGCGTAACCTGCGCCGGGAAAGCAGACGCGGCCTGGCCCAGATGGTTGGCAGCACAGCCATCAGACCCACCCCCAACCAGTATGTGCAACGAACGGTTGCGTGTCCGGCCAAGATGCGCTACCTTTGGTTGCAGATCGAGAGAGGCAGGAGGAGGGATGGCCGATTTCAGAGTAGAGCGGGACGTGGTGATCGAGGCTCCGGTAGAGGTGGTGTGGCGGACCATCACCGAGCCCGATCAGATCACGCGGTGGTTTGCGGACCGGGTCCAGTTGGATCTCGAACCCGGCGGCCGGGGATACATGGGCTTCGGAGAACAGCATGGCGGGGCAGTGGTGGTCGAGACGGTTGAGCCGCCGAACCGCTTCTCGTTCCGGTGGAATCACCCCGCCGCTGAGGAGCCGGGGCCTGCTAACTCGGTGGTTGTCGAGTTTACGCTCGCGCCCCGCGGTGAGGAGCGCACCCACCTGCGGGTAGTCGAGAGCGGTGATGAGCTGCTCGCCTGGCCCGATTCCGAGAAGGACCGCTACGCGGACGAGCACAACGGCGGCTGGGGCGACTTTTTGAACCGCCTGGCCGACCTGTTCGCAACACACCGGATGGGATGAGGACCGAGCCCGACGACCAGCTCTGGTCGGCTGTCGCCGAACCCTCTCGTCGTCGGGTCCTCGACCTGCTCGTTGGCCGCGGGGAAGCGAGCGCCAGCGACTTGGCCGAGCAGGTCCCGTTTTCCCGTCAGGCAGTATCGAAGCACCTGGCCGTGCTCGAGGAGGTCGGCCTGGTAAGTCGTCGCAAACAGGGCCGCCAAGTCCTGTACCAGGTGGACACCGGGCGTCTCGGCGAGGCCACACGCGTCATGGCCGACCTGGCCGGCCGGTGGGATCGGCGCCTTGACACCATCAAAAGACTCGCCGAGGCCGCTCATTCAGAGGCCAAGGAGAGGAGCTTGGAGACCCTAGAGACAGGAGTCCAGGATGCATGAAGAAATGACTGATCACAAGATTGTGGCCCATGAAGAGTGGACCGCCGCCAAGAACGAACTGCTCGCCCTCGAAAAGGAGCACACCCGGCGCGGCGACGAACTGGCCCGATTGCGACGCCGGCTGCCTTGGGTACGGATCGACAAGGAGTACACGTTCCAGACCGCCAATGGCCCCCGTACGCTGGGCCAGCTCTTCGACGGGCGGTCGCAGCTCGCCATATACAACTTCATGTTCGGCCCGGACTATGCGGCTGGGTGCCCAGTCTGCTCTTCGATCGCTGACAGCTTCAACGGTGTACTCGAGCACTTGAAGGCGCGGGACGTCACCATGATCTGCGTCTCACGGGCCCCACTCGAGAAGCTACTCACCTACCGCAACCGGATGCGATGGGATTTCAACTGGGTGTCCAGTCACGACAGCGATTTCAACTACGACTTCGACCGCTCAGTAACCAAGGAGGCAATCGCCACCCGGCTCGGAGACGAGCCGCCAGATATCCCGACCCGATTGGCGGCAGATTGCGGCACCGATCCGGTCAGCTATATGTCGGAGGGCCCCGGGCTGAGCGTATTCACAAAGTCCGCTGGGGACGTGTACCTTACCTACTCGAGTTCGGCGAGGGGACTGGAGCCGGTAATGGTGTACTACGGCATCCTCGATCGGGTCCCCCGTGGCCGTGACGAGGGCGAACCGGCGGACCCAACCTGGATCCGCCGACACGACGAATTCGCCAGCGCAACCTGACCACGTCCGCAGTCCTGTCGAGTGGTCGTCCGTTTGACGAGTGGCACTTTTTTGTCGCATAGCGCCAGACGGATTACCACTCGTCAAAGAAGTGACCATTCGATGCTCATCTTCCTGACTGACGGCCGCATCGGGGAAGGAAGGGCGACAACCTGTGACCGCCCGCCAACCCGTCCACACCCTGGGAAGGATTTGGTCCTAAGATTGTCCCATCCGGAGCAGGGGAGGAGCACGGTGGGGGAAGTGAAGGTTGGCGTCGACACGGACGCCGGCCATGGGATGCGGTGAGGGGGTAGGAACGGCGATGACGATCATTCGTCTGACCATGCCGGCCGCCTTGCCGCGGGTCGGCGCCGGATGCCCCCGGCCGGGTCACGAGCGGTGTCGGATCGTCAGCGATGAAGAATACTAGGGGATGCCCGTGAGGCGGCGCCAACGTGGGGCCGCCTCGAGGTCTGGGACGGGTGGGGAGCCGATCCCAGGGAGTGCTTGACCGGTCCTAGCCGAACATCAACATCAACGCAGAGAGGAATGTCGTGAAGCACACCCTCAAAAGACGCCAGCCTCGGGCATCACGCTTCGGCTTGGCCCTCGTCGGCGTCACCGCCATGGCTGCGCTGGCCGCCTGTGGCAGCAGCTCGAAATCCTCGTCACCGACCACCCCCCCGGCCAGTTCCGCGACCTCGGGCACGACCGCGGCGGGGGCCACTGCGGCGGGAGCCCCCATCCTGCTGGGAAATATCGGTGACTATTCCAACGCCCAGCTGGGGGCGATGCCCGACGATCAGGCCACCCCGAAGGCCTGGGTCGACTGGACCAATGCGCATGGGGGGATCAACGGCCATCCCGTGAAGCTTTTCCAGGTCGACGACAAGGGTGACCCGGGCCTGGCCGTGGCCGGCGCCCACAGCCTGGTCGCCGATCATGTGCTGGCGGTGGTGGGCAACTCTGATGTCGGTCTCGAGCTCGCCTACGTGCCCTACCTGGCCCAGCACAACACCGCCATGATCGGCGGGGACGACTACGACAGCGTCTGGGAGACCAACCCGAACCTGTTTCCGACCATGGCCACCGTCAGCGTCAAGGGCTACGCGGACGATTACGCGGCGAAGTACGGGGCGGCCTCGGCCATGGTGGGCGCCTACTGCACCGAGGTGGCCGCCTGCCTGCAGGACGTACAGGCCCAGAAGACCGCGGCCCCCCAGGTCGGCATCAGCTACATCATCGGCCCCACCGCCCAGTTCGTGCAGCCCAACTTCACGGCCCAGTGCGAGGTCATGGCCCAGTCCAAAGCGGAGGCGTACTATTTCTCCTCTGCGGTACCGGGTGTCGTGCAGATGGCGGGCGACTGTCTGCGGCAGGGTTTCGCCGGGTTCTGGGTGCTGCCCCAACCGGACAATAGCCAGCTGAGCGCGGCTGGGCTCGACAAGAAGTCGTTCGGGCAGGATCTGCAGCTGTCGTATTTCGTCCAGAACGCCGCCACCCAGGATTTCCGGTCGGCCATGGCCCAATACGCGGCCGGGGTCCCGATCCAGATCGACTCGCTGCGGATCTGGGCTTCCTTCGACGTGGCCAAGAAGGCCCTCGAGAACGTCCCTAACGATGCGCTCACCCCCCAGACGATGAAGACCGGGCTGTACATGATCAAAGGTTTCACCGACAACGGGATCACGCCACCTTTGACCTATGTGACCGGTCAGCCGACCGTCGTCAGCTGCTTCGAGCTGTGGGGCATCTCCAACGGCCAGTTCACCTTGCCGAAGGGGGATACATTCGTCTGCGACCCGAACGTCAAGTGAGAGCGGCCCGACGTCATCCCAATACAGCCAAAGGGACGACGGTAACTGACCAACGGCCCCTGCCTGGTCGCGATTAATGAGGCGGACGGGACAGCCCGGTTACAACAGCGGACCCGAAGTCAACCGAAGTACTTTAGGAGGGCCGGGACGGCATCGTCGATGGCGAGAATCGGGATGATCTCGAACTCCAGCCAAGCGGAGTAGGCCAGAACCACGTCGTGAAGCTCGGCGACATCTGAGTTCTCGCTGATAACGGTGCCCCCGCCTCCATTGGCATGCACGTAGTGAGCTATCTCCCCTGGACTCTTCCCCCGTTCGGCAAAGCGGGCCATCAACTCCTTGCCTCGCCCGGTGGAACGGTCTCCAACGATCTTGTAGTTCGTCTGGAAAAGCACAGCCAACCCCCTCCCCGTTTCCCCGTTGGGAATCCGGCACCCCATCATCGCACATCGGGTGACCGCGTGCTCGGGTCGCTCGGATTGGTCGCCGGTCGGCCGCCAGGGTAGCGGGACCAAATGTCCTCACAGGCCTGGCACGTGGACTTGGGGATGATGCCGGCCCGCATCGCCAACGAGAAGACTCTGCAACCGAGACACAGGTTGAGGCCGGCCTCGAGTCCCGCCGCGCCGATGAGTATGCCCAGCAGACGGTAGGCGCCCCGGCGCCGCCCCGTGAGCGCCAGCGCCGAGGCCCCGGCGGTAATGGTCAGCCCGATGCCCTGGGCGAGACGTTTGGGCGGACCGGGCGAATAGTGGTGGTTCACTCGGAGTCTCGGAGTCAGGACCCGGGTGGCCAACTGCCCCAGAGGACTGAAGGTGGGACCGGCTACGACCCGGGCCGCGAAGCCGTAGGTCAGGGGGGCTAGCAGCCACGGCTGGTCGGTGGTGACCGCGATGGAGGCCATTCCGACCACGCCGGCGGCGACAATGCGGGCCGAGGTCTCGTTGACGGGGTTGGGGAACGCGCCAAGTGCCACAGCTTCACCTCTCTGGTCGGTTGCCGGAGGACCTTTGGTACCCCTGATCCGTGATCACCGTCAGTCGGTCCCGCCGCCGTTACGGACCCGGCGGGAGAGGGTGAGGCTGTGGGTGGTCGGAGGCGTGGTGGGGTCGCTCGCGGAGATCTGGTCGACCGTGTTGTAGAAGGTGCCTTCGGCCGCGGCGACCGGGCCTTCGAGCAAGGGGTCGTCGGTCCGCATCATCCAGTCGTGCAGCCGCCGTTTCAGGTCTGTTAGGACGCCGGCCAGTTTCGGGTCATCGATCCGGTTGGTACCCTCGCTGGGGTCGAGCCACAGGTCATAGAGCGACTCGGCGGGAAGGTCGACGTCGGCCCAGCCGGAGCGGAGCATCACGTCCTTGGTCAGGCCGTCGTCGAGGTTGGCCAGGACCCGACCGGGTGCGCGGGTCGAACCGCCGCACGTACTTGTGGCGCGCCGTTCGTACCGCCCGCTGAGGCTCGTAGGCGGCGTGGTAGGTGACCTCGGCGAAGATCTCCTGGTGCAGTTCGTCGACCTCGCCGCGCACGAGCGGCAGGAGTGACAGCCCCTTCCAACCAGGCGGGCGGGTCGATGGCGGCCACCTCGCAGATGGTCGGGAAGATGTCGAGGTGGCTTACCAGCGAGTCGAAGACCCGGCCCCGCTCGAAACCACCCGGACCGCGAATTAAGAGCAGCACCCCGATACCACGGTCATACATGGTCGCCTTGGCGTCCGGGAAGGCTAGGCCGTGGTCAGTGGTCATTATCACGAGGGTGTTGCCCACCAGGCCGTTCTCCTCGAGCGCGTTCAGGACCGTGCCGACACCCTGGTCGAGCGATCGGGCGCTGGCCTTGAAAGACGCCATGTCGCGTCGGGTCATCGAGGTGTCGACGATGTTCTCCGGCGGCCGCGAATAAAGGGCGTCGCGGACGGAGGAGGGCTCGAAATACTCGCGATGGGTCTCGAAGAAGCCGACCGAGAGGAAGAACGGCTCCCCCGCCCGGGCCCGCTCGGCGACTACCCGGGAAGCGGCTGGGGCGACATCGTGTACCTTGTTGCTGGCGAGGTCGACGACGTGGTCGTAACCCACATCCGCGGGGTCGGCCGACACGTGCTGCTCGCCGATCAACCCTGACCAGTACCCCGCCGAGCGCAACACGTGGGCGATGTGGCGCTCGGGGTACGTCAGGCGGTAACCGCGGTGGGCCAGGCCGAGCATGCCGGTCGCATGCGTGCACTGTCCGGTCAGGAGCGCGGCGCGCGATCCCGAGCATACCGGGGCGGCGCAGAACGCTTGCCGGAACAGCACGCCCTGGTCGGCCAGGTGCTGGATGTTCGGCGTGGGCACGGGATAACCGTAGGGTTGCACATAGCGGCCGGTGTCGTGGGAGTGAACATAGAGAACGTTGGGGGGCGCCATACTCGCCCCTACTCTAGCGTTGGTAGCTATTCTCTACTAATATGGTAGAGAATGTGGAGATAGCATGAGCGGGTCGAGTCTGCGCACAGAAGGGATCTCCTACCTCGTCTGCGCCACCCAGCGCAGTGGCAGCACCCTGCTGTGCGAGCTGCTCAAAGGAACCGAGGTGGCAGGCGTGCCCGACGAGTTCTTCGAAGCACTCCGCTCGACGGGCCTGCCGCGCCAGCCGAGGCAGTACTTCCAGGAACCGGCGCTAGCCGACATCGCAGCGAGGCTCGCCCCGAGCGAACCCGGCCGGCCCGAGCAGCCCGGAGAGTTCGAGGGCTGGTTCGCGTACGCACTCCAGCGCGGCACCTCACCCAACGGTGTGTTCGCGGCCAAGATGATGTGGAACTACTTTGACGACTTTCGCCACCGGATCAGGGAGCTACCCGGGCTCGGCGAGGTGACGTTCAATGAGGCCCTCGACGTCCTCTTCCCCCGGCTGCGCATCATCTTCGTCCGCCGGCGGGACAAGGTGGCCCAGGCCGTGTCGCTGTGGAAGGCCATCCAGACTCAGCAGTGGCGCAACGAGGTCGAACCTTCTCGAGGCGAGCTTTCCGCCGAGTACCACTACCGGGCCCTCAAACACCTGGTCACCGAGCTGCACCGTTGGGACGCCCGCTGGGAGGACTGGTTCCACGCCACCGGCCGCGAGCCGATCCGGGTCATCTACGAGGAGTTCGTCAATACCCGAGCGGCGACGGTTGGCCGAGTGCTCGACGCCCTGGGTGTCGACCCGCCGGAGCCCGAAGGCCATCGGGGGCCGATGAGGCCGCAGGCCGACGACCTGTCGCAGGACTGGGTCTCGCGTTTCCGCCAGGAGGACGCCGACCACCAGTTCACCGCCTGAGGCCACCCCTTCGGGGCCGGGCCGGTCAGCCCACTTCCCAGGCGGGAGACGGCAGGGTTTCCGAGCCTTTAATCGCTATCACTACGGCCCGCATGCCCTCCAGGCGTTGACCTTGCTGGATGTCCGCACGAAGGGCGGCTGTCTCGGGGTCGCTACCGGCGGCGGTACCACAATCAGTCTGAGCGGACGAGGCCGGTGTAACCGGCAACGAAGAGGGTGGCGAGGGCCCAGCCCAGGCCGGTAGCTATCCACGTACCTCCCACCCAGACCCAGCCCCAAGAGGTGTGGCCGTTGACCGCCCACTCGTCGGCCTGGTGGACGTTGACGATGGGCACCACGATGTCTATCGCAAACCCGGCCGGGTAGAAGCACGGGTAGCCCGTGCTGCAGTGGCTGGCTGTTGGTGCAGGGATGACTCCGGTGGTGCTCCCAGTCGGGATAATCAGGTCAGGGCGGGACTGGGCGAACGTGAAGGCGATCACCGCCAGCGCGTAGACGAGCAGCAGGCCTACCACAGCTCTCCACGACTTGTAACCGAACTTGATGGTCAGGTCGAAGAGCTTGTTGGCCCACCACCCTGTGGGCTTGAGACCACCCCATCGGCGGCGATCGGCGTTGGCGGCAATGCGGACTTGGCGGGCTTCGTCATCCTGTCCCGCGTTCTGGTAGACGGTGGCGAGCTGCTGGTAAGGCTGGGACGAAAACAAAGTTGCGTCCGGGCCGGTTTGGATGCGTGGTCTGCCGGGGATCGGCGCTCCACGGGTCTCCTGGTCCGGGCGGTACTGGGACCGGATCCAGTCAAGGCGATCGTCGAGAGTTGAGGGATGATCACCGCTAAACGCGCCGTACTTGAACCCGTTCAGCTTCAGCTTTCCCGCTCCTGGCCAGTGGCCATCATCGGCGAGCCGGTCCGCAGTGACCCCGTCGAGGTCGAGCGGCCAGCTGACTGGGCGTCCGGGCAGCCAGGCCAGCTCCCCGCTGATCTGGACACCCGACAGCACCATGGCTCCGGCCGCGGTGAAGTCGGCGAAGAGCGCGTCGCCGCTGACGGCCAAGCGTTCCGCGACCAGGGTGCGGGCATGGGTGTCGAGGCCCGAGAGCTGGGCGCCTCGCAGTCCCAGTTGGCCCGTTACGGAGGCGTCGGTGAGTACCACCGCGCCGTCGACGACGAGGTCTCCCTCGGCTACGGTGCCCTCCTCGGGCGGCTTGCCGAGCCATAGTCCCCCCGCAGCCTTCAGCCTTGCTCCCATCACGGCCACCCCGGCCACGTCGACCGAGGTGACCACCGCCCGGACGAAGCGGAGCGCTCCTCCGACCTCCGCTCCGGTGAGTACCACACCGCCGGGCGTCGCCGCCTGGTCCGGAACGACAATGCTCTTCCCGGCTCGCAGGGCGTCGGCGATCTTCCGGTTCCATCCCGACGAGGTCGCCAGCACGCTGGCGTTGTCAAAGCGGACGTCGGCCCCGATCGCGGCGTCGGCGAGGATCACCGCGCCCTCGGCCTGCAGAGAATCCAGCGACATCCCTCCCGTGACCTTCATTCCGGGAGCGGAGACCGCGAGCCCCCCGCTTCCGTTGCCGTCGATATCAGCTCCGTCCAAGCTGACCCAGCCGGTGATGTCCGCTCCGGAGAGAACCAGGGCTCCCACGAGGACCGCTTCGGCGAATGTCGCACCCGTAGCGACTTTTATCTGATCGGCCCAAACGGCTGCTCCCCCCACGGAGTTTTCATTGATAGTGGCCCCTCTGAAGCTGAGTTGACCGCCGACGGTGGCGCCCGACATCCGCACTGGCCCGCTCGCGGTGAAAGCCGGGGGCGGAGTTGAGTAAGACCAGCCCGTGTTCTCTCGGTCAAGCCAGACCCCGCCCGTGACCGACATGCGATCGCCCGAGAACGATACGTCCCGCTCGCTCTCGATCGTCGCCGCCCGAAGACTCAACTGTCCTGCGATCTGGGCGTCGAGCAAGTTGACGCGACCTTTGGCATGGAAGCCGCCGTCAAGGTATACCCCACTGCTGACTCGCATACCCGCGGCGTAGAGGGCGTCGCCCGACTGCTTTCCTTTACCCCCGATCTCGGCCTCATGGAGCGACAACAGCCCAGTGATATCGGCGTCGCCCAGATCAACCGCGCCCTTGCATTCCAGCCTGCTCAGCTGCACCCCGCCCGCTGCTTTCAGACCACGGCCGTGAAAGGAGAAGTTCTCGTCGTCTACACCTTCGACATGGGTGCCTTCGCATGTGAGGCCCCCGGTGATGTCCGCGTCGCGCAGGACAATCAGGTTCGCAACGGTCGAGCCGCTCAGGTCCATCCCTTTCTTGACTGTCAACTTCCGCCCCGATATCCCTGGCAACCTGCAGTCGCGCCACACCAGACTCGGGGCCGTGGCGAGGGACAGCTCGATGGGATCGTCGCTGTCGAACCGGCAGGTATCGAACTCGACCGGACAACGCAACTCTGCTCCGGTCAGATGGACCAGGCCGGTCACCACTACCATGCGCAGGCGCACCCCGACAGGTCGTACCGCCGAGTCGATATCGACCAGCAGCCGGCACAAAGCCTCAGCGTGAACCGTCCGCTCTGAACCCCAAGAGCTCATCTGGCCCGCGGTCGTACCCGCTGACTTGTCCAGCAGACGACCGGCGGCGGCGCAGTTGTACAACTCAGCGTCGAGCCCTTCCTCACCTACCTCAGCCGACAAACGAACCTCCTCAATCGAAGGATACGCGCCTGGACCTCCATCTGGTTCCCGTCCGGATCGCCGTAGTACATCGATTCAGTGATGCCGTGGTGGATGCACCAATAGGGGGTGATTCCTTTGGTCTTTAGCTCGGCATAGTCTCGTCGTGCCTTGCGCTCTGGACGGTTTGGGCAGGGTCACTACGTCGTGTGCGGCTCCGCCGTCGGACCGGGTAACATTGGGCCTTCGTGCGTCGTCCTTGGGAGGGTGGCCACGTCTGCCACGTTGGCACAGACATGGGGAGAGACGACTTGCCCACGGCGCCGATGACGATTGTTCCCGCGAGCCGTGACGAGCTCCTCGACCCGGGATGGCTCCGCGCCGCCCTCGAGGACCTCGGGGACGACGACCGCATCGTCCGGGTAGAGCCGACGGACACGTCGAAGACCCGAGCCGAGAAGCTGCGCTTCGCGGTGACGGTCGAGACGTCGGACGGCCTCGACGTGCGCTTCTACTGTGCCAAGGCCTTCCTCGACGGCACCGGCAGCATCATCGCGGAGGCGAGGTTCTACCGCGATCTCGCCCCCCGTCTCAGCGTGCGCCGGCCACGGGTGGCGTACGTCGCGATCGACGCCGACACCAGCGCGTCCATCATCGTCATGGAGGACATCGTCGCCAGTGGTGGGCTGTTCATGAACCCGCACCGGACGTTCTCGATCGACGTCACCCGGGATTCCCTCTCGCAGCTGGCGCGTCTCCACGGGTCAACCTGGGGTCTGGCATCGCTCGGCGACGTCGAGTGGCTCGGGGGCAGTCGCCACACGGTCGGGAGCATGTACACGGCCCCGTCGTTGCAGGCCCTGCTCGACGACGGGCGGGCGTACGGCTTCCCGCCTGAGCTGCGTGACGCTCAGAATCTGGTTGCCGCGCTCGAGGTACACGCCCGGAACCCGGTCACGTGCGTGCTCCACGGCGACACGCACACCGGGAACGTCTACCTCGACCACGACGGCCGAGCCTGCTTCTTCGACTGGGAGGTTGTGCAGACAGGAAACTGGGCCCAGGATGTTGCCTATCACCTCGCCACCGTGCTGACGATCGAGGACCGACGTGCGCACGAGCGGGAACTTGTCCGCCACTATCTGACCGAACTGGCTGCGCACGGCGCTCCCTCGCCCGATTTCGAGGAAGGCTGGGAGCTGTACCGGCGGAGCTTCACCTACGGCTACCTCCTCTGGGTGATCACGCAGATCCGCGGTCGGGATGAGGTGCTCGCCCACATGCCCCGGCTGGCCGCGGCGCTGAGCGACCACGACACGTACCGCTTGCTTGGGGTCGTCTAAGGTCGCCCGGACATCGACCAGTCGATGTCGGGGTGGTCGACTTCCTATTGAGTCGATCGGTGGGGATAGCCCGTGTCGTAGCGGCCACCGCCGAATCACTGACCGACCGCGGGGTCTCGGAGGGTTGATACTCAAGGCCGGGCGGACCCGGCGGAGCGGTCCAACGATCCGGCCGCAGCAGCCGGGCTCAAAACAGGTGGATCCGGGAGAGCGGCCAGAAGCGGACGACGGCCGGGCCGATCAGATGCGACTTCGGCACGGTGCCCCAGAACCGGCTGTCGCAGGAGTCTCCCCGGTTGTCGCCCAGCATGTAGTACTGCCCGGGAGGCACGGTGGTCGGGGTGATCTGCTGCCCCAGCGGGTCGATCTTGGGCAGCCAGGGTTCCTTCAACGGGTGGCCGCCGACATAGATCGTGTTGCCTTCGGAGCTGAGGTGGTCCCCCGGCAGCCCGATGACCCGCTTGACCAGGTACTTCTCGGCCGGTGTACCGCACAGGAGCTTCTGGGTCGGGCGGAACACCACCACGTCCCCCCGATGCACGCCGTGGAGGTCGTAGGCGACCCGGTCGACCAGAATGCGGTCGCCCTTCTCCAGGGTCGGGGTCATCGACCCGGAGGGGATCGAGAACGCCCCGATGACGAAGGTGCGCAGGAGGACGGCAATCAACACCGACACGACCACGACGGCGCCCCAGCGGTGCCACACCGGGCGCCCGCCGGGGCGGGTCAGGCCCGGCCCCTTGGTGGGCGCCGGCGGCTCCGGCGGAACGGCACCGGAGGGCGGGACGGCTTCCACCGGGTCAGGCCGGACGGCGTTCGGCGGGATCGGGCCAGGCGGGCCGGGGCCGCCCCTGGACCGGCTCACCGGCTCGTCATCGGGCCACCGGGGCCGAGATCAACGGGACTGATCACCGTAGCCCCGTCCCGTTCAACCTCGTAGCAGCGCACCAAACGCCTCGGGGTCGTACAGCAGTTCGGAGTCGACCGGTTGCCCGTCAAGCAGGCCCGCTGGGGTCCCTTGCGGGTCTTGGTGCCCGAACGCTCGGTCCCTCTCGATCACCCATTCTTCGTAGCGGGCGTCGCGAACGCCTCGCTCGTAGTCAGGATTCGTCAGCCCGGCCTGCCGGCCGAGGTCGATCAGGTCGGTGACGGTGAATCCGCCGCTGTTCTCGGCAGGCTGGTGGGCGAAGACTTCGCGCCGCAGCTGGTCGAAGCGGCCCGACTCGGCGGCCAAGGCGAGGGCGTTGTCCGCACGGACCGACTCGACCCCGAGGAAGCAGCGCATCCGGTATTCCACCGCCACCGCTCCAGCGGCTACCTCACGGCGCAGCAGGTCCCCCGACACCTCCTCGAACTCTCGGCAGTAGGGGCACTGTGGGTCCTCGAAGAGCACCAGTCGGCGGCGAGCGCTGTCGCTACCCACCATCACGCCACCGCCGGGGGTGTGTCCACCTGGCCCGGCGACTGTTTCGGGAGAGTCCATATGCAACTTCTACCCGATGTGGTCGCTACCGTGAACCCGAACTGCCCGCAGAGCAGTGCGTGGTCATCGTTTGCGGTCAGATTCCGGTTCGTTCGGTTCGTATCGGGGCGGGATCGTGAACGTGGGGCATCAGGGCGTCGGGCGGTATGCGACCGAGTCGGCCGGCCTCGAAGTCCTCCACGGCCTGGCCGATCTCTTCGCGGGTGTTCATCACGAACGGGCCGTAGTGTTCGACGTGCTCGCCGATTGGCTCGCCGCCAAGGAAGAGCACTTCCAGGTTCGCCGATCGCGAGTCTTGGACCTCCAATGCACGTACGCTCAGCCACTGCCCGGAGCCGAAGGTGACCAGTTGACCGGCGCCGATCGGCCGCCGGTTGGGACCCGCTTCGCCGGCCCCGGCGAGGACGTAGGCCAGCGAGTTGAAGGCGGGGTTCCACGGCAGATCGAGCAGGGATCCGGGTGTGATCGAAGCGTGGATCATTGAGATCGGCGTGTGAGTGGAACCGGGCCCGACCACGCCGGCCACATCGCCAGCGATCACCCGAAGCAAAGCTCCTGCGTCAGGGGAGGCGACCAGGGCTACATCGGCCGCTTCGAGGGGCTGGTAGGCAGGCGGGATCCACTTCTTCTTAGCCGGGAGGTTGACCCACAGCTGGATGCCGTGGAACAGGCCGCCGGAGATGACCAGTTCTTCCGGTGGGGTTTCGATGTGCAAGATTCCCTGCCCTGCGGTCATCCATTGGGTGGCACCGTCGGTGATCAGACCGCCGCCGCCGTTGGAGTCTTGGTGAGCGAAGGTCCCATCGATCATGTACGTCACGGTTTCGAAGCCCCGGTGAGGGTGCCAGGGCGTCCCCTTCGGCTCGCCCGGCGCGTAGTCGACCTCGCCCATTTGGTCCATGTGCACGAATGGGTCCAGCTCGGCGAAGGTCCTGCCCGCGAAAGCACGACGAACGGGGAAGCCCTCGCCCTCCAAACCGCTGGGCGCGGTCGTCACCGCCACCACCGGACGCGGCCGCGCCGGGAGGGAGTCGGGAGGGTCGAGTCGACTCAGGGTTGTCCAGTCGGGAACGGTGACCGCAGGCATTGTGTCCTCCTCAGGTTGCGACATGGCCTCGGGACCAGCAGAACGGCTACTCGACCGTACTCCCGATGGGCGCGGTCCCGATTAGACGACGACCGATTGGATCATGATTCGACCGCGGTAGGTCGTGGGAGGCTCCCTGGTATCCATACGGCAGCCGTCAACCAGGGTGGAGATGCGGGTGCCGAGCGAACCGTCAGGGCAAAAGGACCTACCGACAAGCTATCGGGACCCGGCAGACGTGGACTCGAGGTGCTTCCTCGCCAGTTTGGACGTCCGCCCGGCTTTCGGACGCCAGCGCTGTCAGGTCGCCTCGGGGGAGGACCGACGCGGCGACGAGGGCTCCGGCCACGAAGATCAAGGAGGACCACAGGAACGCGGTCGTGTAGGAGTGGAGCAGGGCGGCCTGGAGATTGGTCGGGGTCAGGGCCCGACCAACCAGATAGGACGTAGCAGCACCGGCGGCCAGCGTATTGAGCAGCGCGGTGCCGATGGATCCTCCGACCTGTTGGGCGGTGTTGAGGGTGGCCGATCCCACGCCGGCGTCCTGGGGTGCCAACCCGAGGGTGCCGGTGCTGAAGGCGGGGGCGACGCTCAGGCCGAACCCGACGCCCAACAGGAGGAGATAGGGGAGCACGTGGCTGACGTACGATGAATGCAGCCCGACCAGGTGGAGTCCGAACAGCGCTGCCGCAGATACGAGCAACCCGATCGGTACGATCGGCTTGGGTCCGAATCGCGGCAACAGGATCTGGTTGGACACCTGGGCCACGGTGGCCAAAGCAGCTACCAGAGGGAGGAACGCGATGCCGGTCTTCACCGGGCTGAACCCCAAGGTGGCCTGCAAGTAGTAGGTCAAGAACAAGAACACACCGAAGATGCCGACGCTGGCGAACAGCATGACCAACACCGATCCCCCCCGAGTCCGGTTGAGCACGACCCGCGGCGGAAGTAGCGGGTATTTGGCCCTGGTCTCGAAATATGCGAACGTGACAAGTAGGACCATCCCTGCCACCAGGAAGCCGATGGTGAAGGGATTGCTCCACGCCGTGGTCTCGGCGTGCGAGAAACCGAACACGAGCGAGAACAGTCCGCCGGCGACCATCAAGAGGCCGGGCAAGTCCAGAGGATCGTGGTCCACGCCCTCGTCGTTTTCCAACCAGAGCAGGGCGCCAGCGGTGGCGATCGCAGCAAACACGAGGTTCACGAAGAGCGTCCATCGCCACGACGAGTAGGAGGTGAGGATGCCACCGAGGAGGAGTCCAATGGCGCCGCCCGCGCCGGCGATGGCGCCGTAGATCCCGAAGGCCTTGCCCCGCTCCTCCGGATCAGTGAAGGTGGTGGTCAAGAGGGCCAGTACCGACGGGGCGAGCAGGGCCCCGAACCCGCCTTGAACCGTCCGGGCGACGACGAGCATCGTGAAGTTGACTGAGGCCCCACCAATGGCCGAGGCCGCGGCGAAGCCGACCAGTCCGACGATGAGGGCCCGCTTGCGTCCCACCATGTCCCCGATACGGCCGCCGAGGAGGAGCAAGCTGCCGAAGGCGAGCGAGTAGGCGGTGACGATCCACTGGCGATCGGCGTTCGAGAAATGCAGATCGTGCTGGGCGGTGGGGAGAGCGATGTTGACAATGGTGCCGTCGAGAATAACCATCAACTGGGCGATCCCCAGCACCGCGAGAATCCACCACCGTCGAGTGTAGTTCGCCGCATCAATGTGTGACCGATCCCCACTCGCGTGCTCCAAGGTCATCAATGCAGTCATCCAGAGCTCCGTCTATGCAGGGGGGGAGTTGTACCCGACTTCGTGCTATTCTGAATTGCTGCGGTCATTTGACCATCTCACCTTGCGACTGCTCGATTCAGCATTGTCGACGTCGCACCGCTCCATCATTGTGCGCCCCACCAGACGGGGGTTCGGCCCGCGCAGCCGACCCCGCGGCTGGGCCCTCCCTCAGTTGCGATAGCTTCCGTGGCGGAACTCGTCGACGAGCGACGGGCGAGACGGAGCCCAATCGCGCCAGCCTGGGTTTGGCTGGGTTGGTAGCCGATTACCGCCAAGGCGCTGTTCGTCGGGCTCACCAGAGGGTCGGTAAGCGGGTCCCGCATCGGTTGCTGGTCATCGACATCTCACTTTCTTCAGCGAGGTTGGGTCATGGTGAGGGCGAGCGGCCTCGCCTGGCATCCAGGAAACCCATAGTTCGGGCTGGGCCGGGATTCATTGTCTCCGGGACGCGAGCCATTCGACGACGATCGCGATTCTTGGTGTCGGTCTGAGATCGTCTGTGGCCGCCGGCCCTGGTCATCGCCCGGGGTCACGGGTGAACGTGCGACGCGTAGCCCAGGTCGAGGCGCATCGATTGGATGACGTGGAACGTGGTGCCGGCCGTGAAGACGTCGGCGGCCGCGAGAACACCCGTGTACTTCTCGATGACCGGTGCCGCGGCGGCAGCCGTGGTCGCGACCAGGTACTCCCTCATCGCGGCCCAGGTGTTCTCGCCGTGCTTGACGAAGTACGGCGTGGGATCGACGCTGTCTAGCGCCTTCCGTGAGCTGTCCGCGATGTCGGCCAGGTACTGCCGGTGCGTTGCGACGTCGTGGCGCGTCCCGAGCCGGCCCATGTGACCGCCGATGAAGTGCTTCCACGGGTAGGTGAGAGCGGTATCTGCGGCGTTGATGTAGCCGGGTACGTCATCGGCGAGGTTGCTCTGGCAGAACGCCGCCCATCCCGGGTTGACGATGTCGACGAGCATGAGCGCAGCGTGGTCGGGCAGATGGATAAAGATGTTGTCCGGCGAGTGATTGGAGCCGTGCCAGGCCAGCTCGATGCGCTCGCCTCCGATCTCGAGGGTGCGGCGGTTCTGGAAGGTTTCTTCCGGTGGGGGCCGGGCGGGGTCGTCGTCGCGGAGCAGTAGCTTCCGCGTTTCTTCGTGCCCGATGCGAGTGATGTTCCGGTCGAACAGCGAGGACGCCCCGGCGTGATCGGCGTGGTGATGCGAATAGATGAGATGCGACACCTTGTTGGTGCCGCCGTTGGCGGCGGCGATCTCATCTACGGCCCGCTGGATGTTTCGGCCGATGGAGGGAGGCGCGTCGAAGAGGACGACGCCGTCGCATGTCGTCAGGAACGCCGACTGGTAACTCCCATCCGTGACCCGATAGAGGTTCCCTTCGACTGGCCCGACGTAGTAGCCATGCTCGCTGACGATGGGGCCGAACGCCGGACCGCGGATCGGCGCACGGTCCGGAAGCGCGTCGGCGGTCGTTGAGGGCGCGTCCTTAGGTGCCTCAGTCGTGGTGTCGGCTCGGCTCACCGAGCGCTCGCCCCGCGGTTGCTCCACGCTACGGGAGGGTAACCGGGGCTGCCAGGCGTTCGAATCCTTGAATTCCCTAGTCGTGCCCCGAATGTTGTCCTCATGCATGATGTAAGGCGAGATGAGCGAAGTGTCGCCACCAGGTTTCTTGTCACGAGGGCAGTTGTTCGGCCGGGAACGTGAGCGCGAGGTCCTCGACCGGTTACTGGATGGCGGGCGCGGCGGCGTGTTGGTCGTGCACGGCGACGCGGGGGTCGGTAAGACCGCGCTGCTCGAGTATGCGGTAGAGGCTGGACGCGAGTTTCGGGTGGCCAGGACGTCCGGCGTCGAAGCGGACATGGAGCTCCCGTTCGCGGCGCTTCAGCAGCTGTGCTCGCCGTTCCTCGATCTCCTGGACCGTCTCCCCAAACCCCAGCACGAGGCACTCGGCGTCGCCTTTGGACTCAATACGGGGTCGGCGCCGGATCCGTACCTGGTCGGATTGGCGGTCCTCGGTCTGTTGTCCGAGACGGCCGAGGAGCGGCCCCTACTGGCTGTTGTAGATGACGCCCAGTGGCTGGACCACGCCTCGGCGCGGGCGTTGGCGTTCGTGGCTCGCCGGTTGCTGGCGGAGCGGATCGCGCTCCTGTTCGCCATCCGCCAGGTCGATGACGCGCTCAGGGGCCTCCCGGAGCTTCTCGTTCCTCCCTTGCGGCATCGAGAGGCGCGGGCCCTGCTGGAGTCGGTGTTGCCTGCTCGGCTCGATGAGCCCGTGCTGGAAAGGATCGTGGTTGAAACGCGTGGTAATCCGCTCGCGCTGCTGGAGTTACCGAGGGGGCTAACCCCGACGGAGCTGGCGGGCGGATTCGGGTTGCCGGGGGCGCTGCCTCTGTCGGCCAGCATCGAGGAGCGCTTCACCCGGCGACTGACCAGCCTTCCAAACGATGCCCGTCGCTTGTTACTGGTGGCGGCGGCCGATCCAGTTGGCGATCCGGCGCTGGTGTGGCGGGCGGCAGAGCGACTCGGAATCCCAGCGTCGGCTGCCGACCTGGTCGAGTCGGAGGACTGGTTGGTTCTGGGTCCGCCGGTGGTGTTCCGCCATCCGCTGGTCCGCTCGGCTGTCTACCGGGCCGCCACGCCGAGCGAGCGGCGCGAGGGGCACCGGGCGTTGGCCGAGGCGACCGACCCCGAACTCGACCCTGATCGCCGCGTCTGGCACCGGGCCCACGCGGTCTCGAAGCCCGATGAGCTCGTTGCCGCGGCCCTGGAGGAGTCTGCCGCCCGAGCGCAAGGGCGTGGTGGTTTCGCGGCCGCGGCGGCGTTCCTGGAGCGAGCCACGGCGTTGACACCCGAGGAGTCGCGACGCTCAGGGCGCGCCCTCGCGGCGGCCCAGGCAAAGGTGCAGGCCGGTGCGCTGGATGACGCTTTACGCTTGGTTGCAACGGCTGAGGCAGGGGTACTGAGTGAGCTCGAGCAGGCTCGGGCCGGCTTGCTGCGCGGCCAGATCTCGTTCCTGGCGACGCGAAGCGGCGCCGCCGCCGCGCTGCTGCTCGAAGCGGCCGAGCGGCTCCAGGAGGTCGATCCTGAGCTGGCCCGCGAAACCTACCTGGAGGCACTGACGGCGGCGATCTTCGCTGGGCCGCTGGCCGGACCTGGCGCCAGCCCACGGGAGGTAGCAGAAGCAGCGAGTTCTGCACCGTCGGCGAGCGAACCCCGTGGCCCGGACCTCCTGCTCGATGGTCTGGTGGCCCTTCTGACCGATTCCTATACCGCAGCGGTGCCCATTCTGCGCCAGGCCCGCGGCGCCATCGAGAGCGAGGTGTCGCAGACGGAGCAGTTGCGTTGGATGTGGGGAGCTACCGTCTCAGCGCTCCAACTGTGGGATGACGAAGGCTGGGAGCGGCTGTCAGACCTGCACCTTCAGCTGGTCCGCGAGACCGGAGCGCTCGGCGATCTCGCAATCGCCCTGGATCACCGGGCCCAGATGCACGTATTCGCGGGCGAGCTGGCGTTGGCGGTGTCTCTGCAAGCAGCCCTCCAAGAGGCAACGGAGCTGACCGGAAGCCCTCTCGCTCCGTACCACACGGTAGGGCTGGTGGCCATGCGCGGCCACGAGGTCGAAGCCAGACAGTTCTTCGAGACCGCTCGTGCCGAGGTGATCGGGCGCGGCGAGGGGGCTGGCCTGTCGTTCATTGATTGGGCCGAGTCCATGCTGTACAACGGGCTTGGGCGCTACGCGGAGGCGCTGGCGGCAGCGCGCCGGGTGGTCGACCATACGGAGCTGGTCTCCGTGAACTGGGCGATGCCCGAGCTGATCGAAGCGGCCGTACGAGTTGGAGCCCTCGAGCTCGCCATTGAGACCGATCGGCGTCTGACGGACCGGAGCAGGGCGAGTGGGACGGATTGGGCCCTGGGAATCGCGGCTCGCTCCCACGCCCTGCTGGTGGATGATGGGCGAGCCGATGGCCTTTACGCCGAGGCCATCGAACGACTGGCGCGCACGCGAGTCGCTGTTGACCTGGCCCGTGCCCATCTACTCTACGGCGAGTGGCTCCGACGTCAGCGTCGTCGCCTGGATGCTCGTAACCAGCTGCGGATCGCTCACGAGATGTTCACCGGCTTTGGAATGGCCGCGTTTGCCGAGCGAGCGCGGGTCGAGCTGCGGGCCGGCGGCGAACGGGCCAGGAAACGAACTGTAGAGACCCTGGACCAACTCACCCCGCAGGAGTCACAGGTCGCCCGCCTCGCGGCCCAGGGAAGCACCAACAGAGAGATCGCGGCACAACTCTTCATCAGCCCCAGTACCGTCGAGTATCACCTCCACAAAGCGTTCCGCAAGCTCGAAGTCAGGTCACGGACGCAGCTTGCCCAACGCAACTTATAGTTCTCGGCCGCGATCGACGCCGGGAACGAGTGACAATCGTCGGATTGGAAAGGCCAGACCCACCCCGCGCCCCACCAGCGAGGACCCGGGAATGCGGCGCAGGTATCCGAAGTTGACAATAGTGCACTCAACTTCTTGACGGAGGTGTCGGGGTGGCCGTGCAGGCCGACTGGATAGAGAAGGACCTTTACGCGGTGCTGGGCGTGACGGAGGACTCGGACAGCAAGACCATCAGTCGCGCCTACCGGGAGCTGGCCCGCAGGCTGCACCCGGACACCCATCCAGACGATCCCAACGCCGCAGATCGCTTTAAAGAAGTCACTGCCGCCTACGACGTGATCGGTGACGAAGCCAAGCGCGCCGAGTACGACGAGTTCCGCGGCGCCGTGGCCGGCGCCCGCGCCCGGGGCCGCGACGAAGGCGGATGGAGCGGTGGGGACGGGAGCCCGTGGACCCGCTTCGACGGCGGCGGTTTCGCGGGCGGCGACGGGCCGACGCGGACGACGTTCGACGCCTCGACGTGGAGCACGATTGACCCGCAAGACCTTGAAGACTTGCTCGGCAGCGTTCTGGGACGGACGCCGCGGCGCACCACCGCGACGCGGCGCGGCGGCGACCTCGAGGCAGAGCTCGACCTCGAATTCGACGACGCTGTCCACGGCTTGACGACAGAAGTGACCCTCAACGGGCTGGACGGATCGCGGACCTTCAAGGTTCGAGTGCCAGCCGGTGTGGATGACGGCCAAAGGATCCGGCTTCCGGGCCTGGGCGGCCCAGGCTCCAATGGCGGACCGCCCGGCGACCTCTATGCGGTTGTCCGTGTCGCCCCGCACCCAACGTTCGGGCGCCGTGGTAGGGACCTGACGCTGGACGTCGCGATCGGCTGGCCCGAGGCCGTCCTCGGCACTGACGTCCAGGTCCCCACCCTGGACGGGCCACCCGTTCGGGTTCGCGTTCCGGCCGGGACTCCACACGGGCGCACTCTCAGGGTGCGCGGCCACGGCGTACCCACGACGAGAGGTACGGGCGACCTGCTGGTCCGCATCCGGCTGACCGTGCCGGACGACATCACCGACGAGCAGCGGGATGCCGTCGAAGCCGTCGCCGAGGCCTTCAAAGCCGACTGAACGGCCGTCCGGGCATACAGCTTTGATTCAACGGCAATGGCCTGGCGGTAGCGTGGCGACGGAGGACGAGTCACCATCCTCTCCGGTTGCTCGGGGTCCGACGGACGTATCTCGCCAAGTGCTGCCACCGATCATGACAAGAAGGCGTCGACATCGGAGGCGAACTCGGCGTGGTGCTGAAAGAGGAACCCGTGGGCCGAGTCCGGGTAGATCTTCAGCCGAGCCTGGGGGACAAGACCCGCCAGCAGGTAGCTGTAATGAGGCAGGATCATGGGGTCGCTGTCGCCGTTGGCAACCAACACTGGCACCTCGACGGCCCCCAGCCGTTGCAAGACGGCGTGATTTGGGATCCCCCACCGGCACACGGCGTCGTATTGGGCTAGGCGGGTCTCCCAGGTCGTCGGACGATCTCGGTCTTGCTGCCTGGCAAACATGCGCTTCAACGTCTCTTGTCCTGCCTGCCTGCTCGTGGGAGATGGCGAGAAAAACACGTCCAGGTAGCCATCGGGGTTCGGCTCAGGTTGGCCGACGGCCTCGATGACACCCGGTGCCCACCCGTGCATACCCGCTGCTCCCTTCGGTGCGGAAGAGGCCAGAATCAGCCGCCGCACAAGGTCGGGCCTCTGGAGAGAGATCTCTTGGGCGACGAAGGAGCCGATAGAGAACCCGAGGAGGTCCACCTGGTCGAAGGGCATTGCGCTGAGGAAGGCGAGCGCATCGTGTGCCATCTGGGTCACCGAGCTTGGCGTCGCACCAGTGGTCATCCCTACTCCTACGTTGTCGAAGGCGATGACTCGCCGGGAAAAGGCGAGAGCGTCGATCAGCGCTGGATCCCAGTTGTCGAGGTTCCCGCGGAAGTGTTGGAACAGGATGACGGGAACGGCTCCATCCCCGACGTCTCGATAGGCGTAGTCGATGCCGCTCGGAGCACTGACGAAGTTGTTGGGCGCTTCTGAATAATCGCTCATAGGTCTCCGAGTTCGGCTATCGGCATTTCGCTTCCTCTTCTCGTGGCGCGATTGTTGATGCTGACCCGCAGGTTCACTATCAGTTGGGCTGAGAGGCCTCGGCCGCCTGCTCGACGAGCTCGACCACAGCATCGGGGTGAGAGACCATGGCCACATGGCTGGAAGCGACCTCGACCGTTGTGGCGCCCATGCGCGTCGCGAACTGCATCTCGACCTCCGGCGGAATAGCCCGGTCGTCTTTGGCGATGAGATACCAAGACGGAATGGACTTCCATGCCGGGGTTCCCATCACATCGTTGAACGCCGACCCGGCCAAAGGCTGTTGCACGGCATACATCACCTTTGCCGTCGCGGGATCCACGTCGGCAGCGAAGTGATTGACGAAGTCGTCCTCGGACAGCCAGGCGAAACCTTGTTTGTCGGTGAAAAGATGCTTGAGCGCTGGTGTAACCGGTCCCTGCGCCAGCAGGGCGCCCAGCGACTCCCCATCGTCGAGCCCGAAGGCCGCGATGTAGACCAGTCCGACAACGTTGGGTGCATTGGTGCCCAGCGACGTCATGATCTGGCCGCCGTAGGAGTGTCCGACGACGATGGTCGGACCGTCCTGGAATTCCAGCACTTGGCGAAGTCGGGCCACGTTGTCCTCCAACGCAGTCAATGGAAACTGCGGTGCGATGACCCAAAACCCATGGGCCTGTAGGCGCTCGATGACAGCGCTCCAGCTGGACCCGTCGGCCCATGCGCCATGGACGAGAACGATATTCGGTTTGGTACCCATCTCACCTGTACTTTCTGTCTCGGACCGTCGTGGTGCCTGGTCAGGTTGGCATTACGGTGTGGCTGCCTTGCGGAACCCCGAGCCCATCCAGTTGATGAGTATCTCCCCGTACAGGTCGGGCACTTCTTCCCATGCGAAGTGGCCTGCGGGAAGGAGGTCCATCCTGCTGTAAGGCAACCGGGCATGGAGGAACTCTTGGTTGGGTGTCGGGACCAAGGGGTCGTCGCGACCGCAGACGATCTGAACCGGCGTCTCAATGCCGGCCAGCTTCTCGGCCAGCTTGGGGAGCTCGGTCGGATAGGTGCGGACGAAGCGTGCGGACTCCACGAACCGGTCGCCTGCATAGGACTCCAGGTAGTCTTCTCGAACGTCTGGCGGCGGTGCGCCGCCCGGCATGGCGTCGTAAACGGGACCGAGAATGTCCCTGGAATCGATCTGGCGATAGCCGTCCATGTCCGGAGCCTCGATGATCTCCTTCAGTGAGCCACCGACCTGTAGCGGAACAGCCATGCCTCCGCCCCCGATGATCAGACTGCGCACCAGCGCCGGATCGTTCGACGCAGCCCACAAGGCTGCTGACGTACCCACGTCGGGGGCAACGAAATGCACCGGACCCAAGTTCCACTCCCGCGCCAACTGGACCAAGAAAGCTCCCATCGCCGGTGGCGACAGCAGGTCGAGTTGGCGCTCCGACTGCCCGAACCCCGGAAGATCGATCGCCACGAGGTGGAACTGCTCGGCGAGGCGGTCCCATACCTTACGGAAGGCGAGCAGGCTCTCCGGCCACGGGCTGGTCAAGATCGCCGTTTCGCTCCCGCCCTGTCCAGCTTCCGCAAAGCGGATCTTGACCCCATCTGCTTCCCGGATCGCTACGTCCATCGCCATAGGTTCTCCCTTTCGAACGGACGTCGCAGCCCGTGGAGCACTCCTTGCAGTGTCCCCGGAAATCGTGCTGGTGCGCATCGCGTGTTCGTGTCATATGTCTAGGGCGGAGAGAAGTGGCTGGTCGGAGCCCTCCTGGCCTGGTAGCCGCGGTCGCTCGTAGAAAACCGGGTCCGAACGGACGGGCTATGTCGGAAGGGCGGCAGGGCGGCATTTGAGTTCCGCACATGGCGCCAACGCGCCTTGTCTTCGCGCGCTCGCGACCGGTGTGGGCTCAGGGCCGCGGGTCGTGAATGCCCGCCAATCGAGTCAGCTCCACGCGTGAGTTGACATCCAACTTGGTGAAGACATGACGCAGATGGCCGCTGACGGTGTGCTGAGAGACGAAGAGCCGCTCGGCCACTTCTCGGTTGGTCAACCCTTGGGCGACCAGCCGCGCCACCGCAAGCTCGGAGTCGGTCATGGCGGCCCAGCCTCTTCCGGGGCGGGGCGCCGCTACCAGGCGGCGGCGCACGCCCAAGGCCCGAAGCCGGCCGCGGACCCTGCCAGCATCCCAGGCCGCGCCCGCTTTGGCGTACAGCTCCAACGCCCGGCCAAATACCTTGCGGCTTCGTTTGGGTCGCCTTCCTCAACTGTGGCGACCCCCAGATCCTCGAGCGCGGCGGCGCAGGCCAGCGGGCGAGGCCCACCTTCGTAGAGCGTGACCGCTTCCGCAAGGTCCTTGCGCTGGTGGTCCAGCAGACCTTTTGCGTGGGCGGCGGCTGCCGCGATCGATCGGATCTGGGGATTGAGCTCGGGCCCGGACCTGGGCCGCGTCCGCGGCATGGGCGGCGAGGTCGTCGTCCTGGGCGGCGAGTGCGATATGGATCAGGCGGGCCTCGTCGGCCACGTCCATCGGAAAGAGCGGCACGATGGCCATGCGCTCCTCCTCTCCCAAGGCGCCGAGCCACTCGTGGGCGCGACCGGCGTCGCCGTGCGGCCATTTCCTGTAACGCGAGCAGCCAGGCGGCGTGACGACGGACGCTCGGAGCACTCTGGCCGAGCATCACCTGGGCGATCTCCCGGGCCTGCCGGGACAGGCCGGGATCGCCCATGTGTATGGCGACGCGACCGAGCGCCACAACCCCCGCCGCGTCGAGGACACTGACGATTTGGGGCGCCATCTCCACGGTGAGCTGCCCCTCAAGGGCGGCGGCGGCGTCGGCCAGACGCCCCATCTGGAGGAGCTGCCGTCCACGCCCGGTCTCGAAGATGCTGAGAGCCCAGCCCTGCCGGTCACGTTGAGCCGAGGCGACGCCTTCCGTCGACATCTGGAGCGACTCGTCGAGCCGGTCGACCATCGTCAGCAGATCGCAGCGCCATTGGTAGGTGAGGTGACCCCGGGTGTCGTCGCTGGTGCGAAGGCCGGTTCGCAGAGCCGTCTCCACCATTTGGAGCCCGCCCCGGAAATCTCCCTCGGCGTACATGAGACCGGATTGGGCCAGCTCTAAGGCAAACCGTCCCGGCCAGGTCAGTCGCTGGTCTGGACCGCGACCGTCGCCTCTTCGAGCATGGCGCGGGCGTCATCCCGCCGGCCTGCGGTCACCAGGTTGTGGAACAGCAACGCCAAGTGTCTGGCCCGGAGGTTGGCAGGCAGACCGGGAAGGGCGAGGGCTTGGCGGCACTTCTTCGGCGCGCACGTCGGAGGATAGGGCGAACATTCCGGCGATGCTGAGGCGGACCTCGGCTTCCTGCTCAGGCGGGAACGCCTGGTGCAGCGCCGTGTCGGCGAAGGCTTTTGCCTCCTCGCCGCGCCCGGCGGCATGCAAGCCAGACCGCGGTCTGAGCCACCAACGGCCCCCGCAAAGGATGCCGTCGAGGGGCGAGCTCGAGGGCGCGCTGGCTCAAGTCGGCGGCCGCTCCGGGGTCGGTTGTGCCGAGGGCCTCGGCCGCCTTGAGCAGCGTCGTGATAGCTACCTCATCGCCGGGCTCGGCGCTCTCGGCCAGCTGCGTCGCCACCTCCACCGGCAGGGCTCCCCGTGCCAGGAGTACTGAAGCCGCCTGTCGATCGAGCGACCGGCGCACCGAAGCCGGGACGCTGGCTCGCACCGCTTCGAGAGTGAGGTCGTGGCCGAACATGAGTCCGCCGTCGCGTTCGGCCAACACGTCGGCGTGAATCAGTTCGTCAACCGGGGTGAGCAGCTCCGAAGGGGACCGGTTGAGCATGGCTGCTACATCGTCGAGGGAAAACCTCCGTCCCAGTGCGGCAGCGACCGTCGCCACCTGACGGGCCGAGTCGGACATTCGCTCCAGCCGCAAGCGCATGCTGTGACTCACACGATGAGGGAGCCGCCACTCGACCAACTCGGCCCGTCCTGATTCGACGCGGACGAGTCCCTCTTCGCGCAGTCCTGAAAGGAGTTCTACGAGAAGGAACGGGTTGCCGGCCGGCCGTTCGGACATCTTCAGCAACTCGCTGTCAGGCTCCGCTCCCAGGACGTCGGCTGCCATCTGCGCGACCCCGGCCTGGTCCAATGGACCGAGGACGATCTTGGCCGCGCCCTGACCTTCCAGGAGGTCCACCGCGCTACGAACCTGAGGGGATCCCTGACCAGGGCGAAGGGCGATCACCCAGCCGATCGGTACCGTGGCCAGGCGAGACGGCAGGGCGCGAAGCGCCGCCGCCGTGCCGCTGTCGGCCCACTGAACGTCATCGAGGCAGACCAGCAAGGGCGTTGCCAGCGCAGCCCTCTCAAGCAACGCTTCGAGGTCCTGCAGCAGCCAATATCGCTGTTCGGGCGAAGCGTGGGCGTCGCCCAACGCGGTGCGATCAAGGAGCGGGGAAGGGCCCTCGAACAGGGCCTCCATCAGCACTGACAGTTGGACGACGGTGTCGCCTGGGTCAGCCACACCCCCGCCGACTCGTATCGACAGGCGGCGCGCCATGGCCGCCACTTCCGCGAGAAGGCGGCTCTTGCCCATCCCGGCGCCCCCCTCGACCAGGACGACCGTACCGACGCCGGAGAGAAGGTGGTCCAGGTGCTGGCCCAGGACCGTCAGCTCGGGGTCGCGGCCACGGACGGTCTGGATGGGAGCACGCTCCATCGCTCGAACCATCTGTGGTGCCACCTAGCAGCCCCTTAGCTGACTAGGGACGACTGGCACGACCCCATGGTAGGAACTCCACAAGCAGTCCGTCTGAGGCGTCGGAATTCCCTGATGGCGCGACGCCGTGGTCGCCGTCCGGCCCCGACTCCGACGCCGTCACCGTCTGGCGCCGACGCCGTCACCGTCTGGCCCCGACGCCGTCACCGTCTGGCCCCGACGCCGTCACCGTCTGGCGCCGATGTGCGCTCCAACCGGCTTACCAGCGCAGTGGCGGCTCGGACCAGGATTGGGCGGCGCGCCACTGGCTGTCCGGGTAACGGGTGTGCAGGGTGCGAGACCACCCGCCGAGAAGGTCTTCGGGCTCGTGCGTCCGCTTGTAGCGGCACACGGCCCGCCAGTAGGCGGCCTCGGGGGCGACGTAGCTGTCGGGGAAGCGCCGCATGACGTCTTCGTACGCCGCCTCGGCCTCCTCTTCGCGCTGTTGGCGTGCGAGCCCGCGGGCTCGGCCCAACAGGATCCTGGCCGCGAACTCCGCGGGCGGCCAGTACCCCTGCCAGGCGTCGTACTCGAAGCCGTCGGGATCGAGAACGCGCAGATCGGGGGTCCAGATCTGTCGGAATCGCTGCACGAGCCCGGCGTTGGTCTCATCGGTGGTGTCGATCTGCAGCGGTATGAAGTAATCGGAAATGGCGGCGACGACCGTCGCCTCCGGGTAGCTGACCGCAGCCAGCGCCCCGCAACCACCTCAGGTCGGAGAGAAGAAGTCGACGAGGACCAACTTGCCGGCCGACCGGGCTTCGAGACCAGCCGCAGCTAGGTCGGCCGGCCGCCACTGGATTTGCTCCATTCCTCGCTCCTCTCGACGGGCCCAACACGGACGCCGGCGTCGGTCGATCCTATCGGGCCTCCGCTGCCAGGCCCCGAGGCGACGCCACGCCATACGGAACGGCTGCCGCTGCCGGAGACGGTGACCTTGAGTTACGACAGCCTCGATCTGCTCCGGGGCATCGACGCCTAATTTGAACTGTGTGCCCGGCGCGTCGATGCTGGCCATGCGCAACGGTCTGCGCCGCGTGGGGGCCCGGTCGAATGTGATCGCCTGCACCGACCCTCGTAGCACTTCGGCCCCGGTTTGGGATAGCCAAGAAGGTCGCCGTAGCTATCGAAGAGTCGTTGAAGACCCAGACCGACCAAACGCCGCATCTCAGTGAACCGAGAGACCACAGCGCCATTGATAGTCACCGACGCCGCATCTGCAGGTTGCCAGGTGTACTCACAATCGGGTCCTCAGAATGTGTCACTAGGGATGAAGGGTCCGGTCGCACGGTTTTCGGCATTCGAGGTTCATCATCAGTCGCGTACGCATCCGACGGAAACGAGACTCGAGCCTTCCCCGCTCCATCGAGCCGCCCGCGAGTGCGGCCTGATTGGTAGTTCTGGCTGAAACAGAAGCCCGACCCGAAAGACGTTCCGTGCCACCAAGGGAGGGGCGTTCCCGCCCTATGCTCTGGGCCATTGATAGTCCGCCGCGGTTGTACCCGGAGGGGGCAGCGTACGTCCCCGGTGGTCCGGGACCATCCAGTGACGTCGCAGGTACCCGAGAGGGTCAGTGGTGGCCTCAATCCGTCCGAGAAGCGCCCGCGACCAGGGTTCGCAGAACGGTTGGGCTCGTCTGCCTGCTGCTGCGCTAGATCTCGTCCTGTCCGAAAGTACACCACCCCTGGGCGCGATGCCGGGGCTCAGCTACTATTCTGAAACGGCCTCGCCCAGGGAGCGCATATGTATCGAGCCGACTTCGTCGCAGCGGACGGCCAGTCGTGGTGGCTGTGCGAGACACAGATCGATTCCCGAACGGACGAAGCCCGAAGGGAGCTTGGCGCCTCACTGGGCTTCACCGACAGCGAGTGGTTCGCCGACCCCAACCGGCGCACGGTCCTGTTCGACCTGCTCGAGTCCAACGGGTCCCCGCTACTCAACGATCTCGACTACCTGACCGACGACGACGCCAAGTTGCAATGGGTGCGGGGAGCGATCCGCCTGGCGGCCCCGCCGCCGGCGGCCCCAACCCAAGACGACCCGATCGACGCTGCTCAGCCGGCCCAGGCGGATACCCCGCCGGCGGCACCACCGCCGCCGCCGGCGAAGAAGTCGATCTTCAAGTCGAAGGACGCCGCGGCTACCAGCGGCCCCGCTCAGCCGGCCCAGGCGGATGTCCCCCCGGCCGCACCGGCCAAGAAGTCGATCTTCAAGCCGAAGGTGGCCGCCGATGCCACCGACCCCGTCCAGACGCCTGACGGGGCCGGCAGCGACGCGGCCGCGACCGACGGGGACAGCCACTCCGACGCCACCGGCCCGGCTGCGGCCCCCCAGCTGGACCAGGCCGTGCAGACCGTCCTGGCCCACGTGACCGGGGACGGCCTGGCCGGCCTAGCCCAGGACCTCGGCGCCGAAGCCGACGAGCTCGAAGCCATCGTCAACCACCCGGACTTCGAGCGCGAAGTCCGTGAGGAAGTAGCCCGGATCACCGTCGCCTGACCGAGGAGGGTCGCATTGGACACGAAAGAGGACCTTCGGAAGGCGGCGGTGCAGGCGGTCGCCCAGCGGATCGCGGCTGAACACGCCGCCAAGAAGAACGCTACCCCGACGTCCCCGCCGTCGATCTTCAAGCCAAAGGCGCCGGTCGAGCCGCTCGACGTTCCCTCCGGCAACGGGCACATTTCCATCAGCCCCACTGCAGTTCTGACCTTCGGTAAGCAGCGGGATGATCTCGCCTTCGCGTCGGCATCGACGTTGACCTTCCAGCAGCTGGTGCTCGGCGACACGGACCAAGGGCAAGTGGAGTTCAAGCTTCCCGTGGCGTGGAAGTTCCCGCCGATCCGCGAAAAGGACAGTCCTGCGGCCCAGGCGTTGGAAGGCAAGGGCCTAGCCCAGTTCATCGTGCCGTTTACCATCAACACCGACAAGCCGGACCAGCCGTCGATTGCGTGGCAGAGCCCACGCACTGTCGCCCTGAGCTCTGACGGAGGAGGCGCCACTCTCACTGTGCCGTCGCCTCCTATCAGCACGGACACGACACCCGACGGCGGGGCGGCGACGATCACGCCGACCATACAGTTCCAGGAGCAGGTCGCCCTTGCCGACACCAAGGCGGGCGACACCGTGAGCGGCGGCGGCGGCTGGACCATTCCCATCATCGGGGTCGATGTTTCGGGGCAGGTCGCCCACGATGTAGGGAAGGGGCACCAGGAGCAGACCCAGGCCACTATCACCGATTCCTACACCGTAAGCTTCACGGCCAAAGTTGTCGTGCCCAAGCCCGAGGCGGTGGATCCATCTGCGACCCCGCCGCTGGTCGTCCTCTTCGCGGTCGACTCCGATGCCACCGCGTCAGACGAGGACGCCATTACCAAGTGGTATAAGGGGCTCGACAAGAAGCTGCGGGACTCCATCGAGGCGGGCAAGACTCCCATCAATCTGCTCGGGAAGGCTTCAGCTACTGGTTCGCTCGAGCACAACCGCCAACTCGCTCACCGGAGAGCCGGCAAGGTCAGGGACATCCTCGCCGACCTGGCCGGCTCTGACTCAAAGTTCCACGTGCAGGCGCCCGGCAAGTCGCAGGCCAAGAGACAGGGCGAGGATTCGAGCGAGCGGGTCGTCGAGGTCACCGTCGGCGACGACCGGCCGCCGACGGACTAGACGCGACCTGCCTGAAACTGACGTCTGAGACGGATATGCCCCAGGTGCCATACCAGGGGAGGAACCAGCCGGGACCGTCTGGCGCTTTGTGGACGAGACTCGGCCCACTTGTAGGGGGCGATCGTCCAGGGAATGTGGTGGGAGGGCCGGCCGGGCCGGGTAAGGGGGGCGCCCTGGTTGCGGTCCGGGACCACGGTGGTGTCTCAAAGGCGAGGGCGATGTCGGCCCAGCCGGTGATGACCCGCAGGCGCCAGCAGATCAGCCCCAGGGCGAGCGGGAAACGAGCACGCCGAAGCGGTCACCGACCTGGTGGCTCCTTCGCCACCCGGTACGCCTGACGGCGCCCTGGTTCAGTCCAGGGTGTGTCCTGATCCTCGGCGGAGATGGGGTTGGCACCTTGGATCCGGTACTGGTTGGTGAGTAGCTCGCTCCCGGTTGATTGACAGGCTGGCGTGATGAGCGCCGGTCGCCAGGCGGCTGGGTGTGGATGGGCTAGACCTTCCGTTCGTGTCCCATGTCGTCGTGGCCGGAACGGAGGATGTCGCTCCTGACCGGCGGGAAGGTTTCCACCCGGTGGACGTCAAAGTTGTGTTGATCTGTTTCCCCGTGATCTTCTTCGGAGAGCTGCCCGATAAGACTATGTTCGCCAGCTTGGTGATGGCCACCAAGGGCAGACCCCGCCAGGTGTGGCTGGGAGCGGCGGGCGCGTTCGTGGTCCATGTGGCCATCGCAACGACGGTCGGAGTGGCGCTGTTCGCCATTCTGCCCAAGCGGGCTTTGGATGCAGTGGTGGCGGCAATGTTCCTGTTCGGAGCGATCTACGCATGGAGGGAGGGCACCAAGGACGCCGCTGAACTGGTCGAGAAGGAGTCATCCAAGCACGCGGCGGTGCTGACCGCGTTCCTGGTCATTTTTTTGGCCGAGTGGGGGGACCTGACCCAAATCCTGACCGCCAACCTGGCCGCCAAGTACCACTCTCCACTTTCGGTGGCGGTCGGGTCCATCGCCGCTCTGTGGGCGGTCGCCGCTCTGGCGGTGGCCAGCGGTCAAACCCTGCTGCGCTACGTCAACATCTCCACTATCCGCAAGATCACCGCGGTCATCCTGGTCGCCCTGGCCGCCTACACTGGTTGGACGGCGATTCGCTGACCCCCACTGCTCGGTGTCCGGCTGGAGGGGCGGTCACGAACCCGACGGCGATGGTGCTCTTGTCAATCCTGGGTGCTCATCTCGGTGGTGGAGATAAGCCCGCGGCAGCTGCGTTCGGCCGCGCTTGTATCTGGGCGAACGATAGCCAGCTCAGCGCTCACCCGCAGTCCGCCACTCGCGACTATTGGGCGTCCGCCAAACCGCGAGCGTAGGCGTCGAGACGCCGCAACTCGTCCGCGAATAGCCGGCGCAAGACCCTTGGCGCAAACAGGCGTTCGAAGAAGCCAGCGACGCCGCCGGCTCCCGCCCACTGGCTGGAGATTCGCACTATCGATGAGGTGCCTTCCGGTGTGACCGTAAATGTCGTCACCGCGCTCGAGCCGGTTTCGGACTCGGTGAGCGTGCGTCCCGGTTCGGGTTCGGCCACTTCAGCGCGAACCGCTCGGGTTCGACCACCCGCGCTGAATCGGTAGCGGATGACCGTGCCGGCGCCGACGCCACCCCTTTCCACTTCGAAGTCAGTGAACGCCGCTGGCAAAAACTTGGGGTGGTGCTGGCGCATGTCGGACAGGTAGCTGTAGACCTTGTCGGCGGGAGCAGCCACCGATCCCTCGGCGTAGGTCTGAATTAGTGGCACATATACTTCCTATCATTCTCTCGTACCGGCAGGCACCAGGGAACTTTGCGTCACGATGCGACTGGTCGACCCGTGCACCGCGCTCGACCAAGAGCCTGGCTACATGCCAACAGCCGTAACCGATGGCGTTGTCGAGCGGGGTGCCGATGGAGCCGCCCGTTGCCTCCAGCTCCGCGCCACCGTCAATGAGCGCGCCGGCGACCTCGACGTCGTCAGTGCTCGCTGCCCAGTGCAGAGGGGTCTCCGGGCGGCCGCCCCCACTATCGTCGTTTGGGTTAGCTCCCGCCTCGAGCAGCAGCGAGACCGCGGCCGGAGCAGCTGGAAAGTAACCCGGCCAATCAGCGGCAGCGTGCAGTGGCGTACGCCACCCACCCTCGGGACCCTTGCGCCCGATCATGCGGACCGGGGCGAGTTCGGGTCGGTCGGCGAGGAGGCGCCGGAGGGAGCCCAGGTCGCCACCATGGATCGCCAAGATCAATTCGGCCGCCACCGGATCCGCATGCGGCAAGGTCAGCTGGGATCCCCCCGTTCCGAGCGGGTACCGCATCGACATGCTGCCAGGCTAGGCCTCCGAACGATCTCCCTGAGCCCGGGTGGGTCGACGTGGGTGATTTCGGAGGTGAACACCCGCTTGGACAGCCCAACCCGGCGGGTCATAAGGCACTTGTCCCCAAGGGATTCGTCTCGGTCGGCCCGAAGTCGCTGTGCGCCAGCAGACCGACGCCGAGGTTGTCCCCGTCGCCCGTTCGAGGGTGTAGAGGTCGCTCTGGCCCCCGACGGTGACCACGTGGGCGTGGCCCTGGCCGTTGGGTCGCGTGCCTCGAGGCGGTAGCTGCCGGCGTGCACGCGCGAACATGAAGCGGTGCAGATCCGCATCGAAGGATCCGACCTTCCCGGCCGCAGTTGCGGTCCAGGCCCGGACTACCCAGACGGCCATCACAACGTTCACGTGGCTGTCCAAGGCCGTAAGGGGCAGCAGGACCTGCTGGGGCTGGTGCCGGCCGATGGCCCCTCGGCCAGTTGGCAACTCGATTGCGTCGTCGTGTCGCCACCACCGACAGTCGACCTACGGGGTCCGCAGATTCAAGGCTCGCCGGGCAAGAGGTTCGCCTATGTCACCTGGGGTGTGGTGGATCAACCTGACGCCTTCCGGATGTTTCGGCGAGCGAAGATCTGGCTCGACGCCGTTCCTGTCGAGGTCATGCGCTCCGCGTGCGAACTTGGCGTCCTCGTCGGCCGACTCGGTCTCACCGACGACAATGGTTGGCCGCTTTGCGCTGCCGTCCGACCGCCACGGATCGATTGGTCAGCCCAAGGTACTGATCCCGGTCCTGATCACCGATAATCGTCACCCGTGGTATGGGACAGTCGAGAGGACATTGCCCCATGATCGCAATGGCCTGGAGGTGT
This sequence comes from uncultured Acidimicrobiaceae bacterium, assembly GCA_963769725.1. Taxonomy (GTDB): domain Bacteria; phylum Actinomycetota; class Acidimicrobiia; order Acidimicrobiales; family Palsa-688; genus PALSA-693. Next base: position 510,924 of record CAVYMU010000001.1, read on the forward strand.
GGACCGAAGGAACGCGCTCGACGGAGGTCTCCTCCGCTACGCCACTCTGAGCGGCGGGGAGATGCGTGGCGCGCTCGGCGGACCGGCACGGTGTTGCGGCTGAAGATTTCGGAAGCAACTCGGCGTTTGTCAGAGCGCGGCTGAAGTTGGCCCAGGCGGACGGCCCGGGGTGTCAGCTGTGGTTGGGTTCGACTTTGTCGATCTGATCGGCGGGGATGCGCTCGATGGCTTCTTCGCCCCTCCAGAACTCATAGATTCCGTCTTCGAGTTGCACGTCGTCGAGTTCGAGCTCTTGCACCCCGCGCTCGTCGCGGAAGTGGATCTTATACCGGGTCATCTTCGCTCCTCACGAAAGACGGCTGTGTTCTTGCGAGCATATATAAGCTAGCCCACCATACTGGCCCGTCAGCGCCGACCCGTCTGTCGAATGGGCTTGGGTGGCCACCGCCATGTCGGTCGGTCCCAGTCGCGCCCGAGCGGCCAGGTTCCGAATTACACAGTGCCCCCGGTAATCTCCGCCTCGCCCGCCATAAGAACCGACCAAGACGCGGAACATTGCACCCGGTCTGCGGGCGGGTGTGAGCTCAAGCGGAGGTCCCTCACCGCCGAATGGGCCGCTGCCTGCGGAGTCGCCCTCGGCGGAATCGGGGCCCAGGATGACTCTTCCGTGCTCGCCGGGCTCTGACCGGGACGGTTCAGCGGCGCTGCGGAAGCACGAACTTGCCTGGCTGACCACCGGTCGCCTCCTTGACGGAGATAGCCACCCCCGGACGGCGCCTCGAACCTGGCGTTGCGGAAGAGTCCCTACCTGTTCGCTCGGGCTTCCGCGCTTCAGGGCTTCGTTTGATCAACGCAGCATCGAGCAGGGCCTGAACGGCCCGCCGGACACCGGGCGCGATTTCGGGGTCGTGGTGGTCCAGGCGACCTGCCAGTCCGGCGCCGTCGCTCATGAACTTACGGCCGCCGCCGAACAGGTCGACCGTGACCACGGCAGCGACGCACAGGTCGTCATCGTTGTCGGCCGCGCCATGCACACCTACCATCATCTCGTCGGATCACCCGTGGCGCTCGTCCGTCACGCCAACTACCCGATCGTCGTCGTCCCCTAAAGGCCGGCACCCGTGTGCCAGCCTTGGCGAATCCTCCGACGCCGAATCTCACCATCGTCGGCAAATCCACCAAGACGCTGCCTTACCTCGCCGGCTCGGTCGGCCAGCCGCCCGTTCTCGCCACCATCCACCCCGGCGTGATGATCGTGACCTGGCTGGAATGAAAGGAGTGCCAGAGTGAGCGCACTGACCACCATCGAGAACCTGACGACCGAGGAGTGCTGGCGGCTACTAGCCAGCCAGCGGATCGGGCGCCTGGCCGTCGCCGCCGACGACGGCATCCGTATCCTCCCGGTCAACTACCTCGTCGACGGTGAGGCCATCGTCATCCGCAGCGACGCCAACGCCCTGGTCCGCGCCGCTCCCCTCCACCCGGTCGAGTTCGAAGTCGACCACATCGACGCCGAAGACGGCGCCGGCTGGGCGGTGGTGACGGACGGAACCGCCCAGCCCATCACCGACGCCGAGACCCTACGGCACGGTGCCGACGAGCTCGAAACGATTCTTCGCCGACTCCACTGGCCGCCGACATGAGCGATTCAACACCCAGATAGCCGGCTGTCCCAAGTGGAATCCGAGTCCATTTTGCAGGTCTCCAGGCTTCTGGAGTCCCTTGCTCCAGGAGGGCTTTGATTCTTTCCCGGCCGCTGGACACTTGACGGAGGCCAGGCAAGCATCCCAGCCGGTCATGTGATCTCCGCACAGTCGCAACGGGGATGTCGTCGCTCGATCAGACGATCGGGATCGAACTGTCTGTCCCTGCTGAGGAACTTCAGCAGTGCGGGATTGACCTCTTCAGGGTGCGTCCATCCGATGTTGTGCGGCCCGCCCTCGATCGGGACGAGCGTACAGTCAGCGATCAGGGCCGGAAGCCGCGCTGCGGCCGGCGCGGGATCGACTAGTCAGGTAGATCAGTCCCGGCCTGTTCGGCCACCAGGTAGGCGGCATACCAGGCGGGCCAGGTGTCGTCTTCGCCCGACCTGTGAAACAGGTGCGGCCGCCCCGTGCGCTTCTGGTGCTCGACATGAGCGGCCTCGGCACGCCACAGCGCGTTCTCCAGGTCTTCCGCGGACGCGAACGCTGTCTCGGAAGGGTCGGTCCGGCCCGGGAGCCGCGTGGTGACCTCCTGGATCAGCCACAGATTGCCGTCGGGGTCGCTGAGAGAGCAGAATGACCCGTAGCTGGCGCGCTCGGGATCGGGGCCAGGTTGGCGGGCCGCAACGGGGAATGGCGGCCCATGCCACACGTCACTCACTTCGATGCCCCGGCCGACGAGCCCGTCATGAGCTGCCTCGATGTCGGAGACGATGAGCCCGCCCTCGGCCGAGCCCGGCGCGGCCGTGGTGAGTCCCTCGCCGAACGTGATCGATGTCCCCGAACCCGGGGGCGTGAACTGGACGATGCGGAGCCCCTCGAGCGGCGCGACGTCATCGTCGAGCCTCCAACCCAGCCGTTCATAGAACCCTTTGGCGCGGTCGACGTCGGACACCGGGATGATCTGGACTTCGAGGTTCATCGTTACACTGGTTACTTCCGTTGTGCTCATGGCTCTCTGGCTTCCTTTTTTTGTTGGTCGCAGACGGTTCGCACTGCAGATCAGATCGTTTATATCGGGAGCTCAACCCCCGCCCCTCTGGCTGCAGGACGAAGATCATGTATCGCAGTTAACCGCTGTCGTGGCAACGAGTCCACGACTTATCACCTAAGAGTGATAGGCCCCGCCTCTCAGCGCGGGCAGTAGTAGGTTCGACGGCATGGAACTCCGGCAACTCACGTACTTCGTTGCCGTCGCTGAAGAACTGCATTTCGGCCGGGCCGCCGAGCGGCTTCACATCGCCGGGCCTTCGTTGTCGCAGCAGATAAGCAGCCTGGAACGTGAGCTTGGGGCCCAGCTCCTACTCCGCGACCGCCGACATGTCGAATTGACACCCGCCGGCAGCCAGTTCCTGACCGATGCTCGAGAGGTGCTGGCGGCCGCGGCGCGGGCGTTCGATCAGGCCCGGAAGGGCGGCGGAGAACTACCCCTGCGACTCGGCTATGTGAGTTGGCTTCCCCCAGAGGCCACAGCAATAGCCGACCCTCGGGTCCGTATCGATGAATGGATCCTCCCGTCCCATACCCAAGTATCGCGAGTCGCCGAAGGTGGTCTGGATCTGGCTATCGCCTGGATTGAAAAGGCCGAGATCGAACGGCTCAAGCTGTCCGCCCACCTGTTGTGGTACGAGAGACTAGAAGCCATCATGCCACGCGCTCATCAGGCGACTCGTCACGAGAGCGTGCCAGCGGCGGACATCACGGTGCTCGTCGACGTCGACGAAACCTCGTGGCGATCATGGAACCGCTACGCCACTGCCTTCGCCCAGGCGAACCAGGCGTCAGTTACCAACATCGTCGACGGGGGCATCACTGGGCCTGCGTTCTTCGACCACGTGGCCCGCTTGCAGCGGCCGGTGCTCGAATCCCCGAAGCGCCACGCGGCCCCGATGCCGCCGACGTTAACTCGCCGGCCGGTGCGACCCCCGGTGCCGCTATGGGCCTGGACACTCCTTCACCGCGCCGACGACACCCGGCCGATAGTTGCACGCGCCACTCGGATTCTCCTCAACCTCGCCTCGACCTGTGGATGGCAAACACCTCCCTCCGAACCGCACTGGCCGGCCGCGAGCGAAGGGGAGCTCGACGCGGCCCAGAGAGCCTGAGGAGTTGGGGGCGGCCCCGATCTATTTCCCGAAGCCTGCTGCTGCCCGACCACCCTCAGCCCTCCATGTCAGCCGAAACGGTTCCTCGCACAAAGCGTCCCTCGTCGGCGCCTCATGGGTATGCCTTACTTGGATAAGCCGCGTGGTAGGGGACAGTCGTGTGCGGTGGCGCGGCAGGTAGTTGTACCGTGACGCAGAGCCCGCCGGCGGCCCGGGAGCTGAGGGTGAGGGTCCCCTCGTGAGCTTGGGTGATGCTTCTGACGATGGCCAGGCCGAGGCCGACACCTGCATGGTCGGAGTGTATGCGTTCGCTGCCACGCTGAAATGGCTCGACAAGGGTGGAGATTATCTGTGGAGAGAGCTTCTCGCCGGTGTTCTCCACAGTGAGCACCACGGTGGTGGGGTGAAGGCTGGTCGTGATCCATACGGTGCCCTGTTCAGGCAAGTTGTGGATGATGGCGTTGTGGACGAGGTTCGTGGTCAGCTGCAGAAGGAGCGCCTCTGAGCCAATGGTCGGCGTCTTTTCGCCGGAGGTTTCGATAGTGACGCCATGCTTCTCTGCGAGGGGGAGGAGCGTTTCGGTGGCTTCTTCGGCTATGAGGGACAGCTCGACGTGTTCTGGGGCGAATGACTTCTGGTCGGCGCGGCTGAGCAGGAGCAACGCTTCGGTGAGGTCGATGGCTCGGGTGTTGACAGCGCGAAGGCGGTCGACGAGTTCCACGCTGTCGCGGTTCGGATCGTTGCGGGCCACGTCGAGAAGGGTCTGGGTGATCGCCAGCGGGGTGCGCAGTTCGTGAGAGGCGTTGGCTGCGAATCTCTGCTGTTCGGCGCTACGGGCTTCGAGCCGGGCGAGCATGGAGTCGAAGGCGTCGGCGAGCTCGCGGAACTCATCTTGACGGCCTGGTAGCCGGATCCGGTGGGAGAGCGATCCGGTCGCGGCGACGCGGGTCGCGTCGGTGATTCGGCTGAGGGGGGCGAGCATCCGGCCGGCGAGAATCCACCCTCCCAGGAGACCGAATACCAGCAGGAGCATCCCCAAGACGGTCGCGGCCGGAGCGAAATCGCGCAAGAGAGCACCACGTCCGGGCGATGTGAAGACGTGGGTGTCGTGGACGATGATGGTCCCGCCTCTGGGCACATATCGCAGGAGGAACACCCACACCGCGCCGAGCAGCAAGGCGCCTGCGAGCATGACGAAGCCGGCGTAGCTGAGGGTGAGTTTGAGGCGGACACTCAAACCAGGGGCTCTAACCACGGTCTCCTCCGTCCTGTTCGGTTTGAGTGTCGATGCGGTACCCGACGCCGGCCACGGTGGCGATGATCCACGGTTCGCCGAGGCGTTTGCGCAGCGCCGAGACCGTGATGCGCACGGCGTTGGTGAAGGGGTCTGCGTTCTCATCCCACGCCCGTTCCAGGAGTTCTTCGGCGCTGACCACACCACCTTCGGCACCGATGAGAACTTCGAGCACTGCGAACTGCTTGCGGGTGAGGGCGACGTAGCGGCCGTCGCGGTAGACCTCGCGGCGGAACGGATCCAGACTCAGGCCAGCGATCTCGCGGATCGGTGGCCTGTTGTGGGCCCGTCTGCGGTCGAGTGCTCTGAGACGGAGCACGAGCTCCTGGAGTTCGAACGGCTTGGTGAGATAGTCGTCGGCGCCGAGTTCAAACCCGGAGGCCTTGTCGTCGAGCCGGTCGGCCGCGGTGAGCATGAGGATGGGCATGCCGCTACCGGAGGCGACGATGCGTTCGGCGATCTCGTCGCCGGAGGGCCCGGGGATGTCGCGGTCGAGGACGGCGATGTCGTAGGCGTTGATGCTCAGCAGGTCCAGAGCGGTGTCGCCGTTACCGGCGATGTCGGCGGCGATCGCTTCGAGGCGTAGGCCGTCGCGGATCGCTTCTGCCATGTAGGGCTCGTCCTCGACGATCAGCACACGCATGCGCTCGCGATGCTACGAGCCCGGAGCATATCGTCGGCGTATCGAAAAACGCATACGTGCTGGCAACATCACGCGGTATTGACTGGGGGCGTGACCCACCGCGCACCAGCACCAACAGCGGCCCGCCGTTCCCGATCGCTGGCGTCCTGGTCCTCCTCGGCCGATCCGACCACCGTGGTGCACTTGGCGAGGCAGACGGCGCCGTCCCAGAAATGGGATTCACCCTATTGGGGGCGGCCAGGACGAGGCCGCCTTGACTGGCTCCGCAAGAACAGCCGGTAGAAAATCACCCGGCCGCCCTGGCCCAGGCCAACCTCGACTTCTTCGCGGGCGGCCAAGCCGCGGGTTTCAGCCAGGTGACCAGCGGCATGCTGACCCGCCGGGCTTGGCCGGGGCGAGTGCGACAGCAGCGGGGCCGCCCGCTCGAGGACGGCCCGGATGGCGTTGGCGCCGGGTTTCACCGCGGGGACGTCTTGGAGGGCGTCCCCGAGCTTCCCGACGGGGGTATGCACGGGCGGACCCGACGGCGGAGCGGATCCCTCGAATCCCCGGCCCGAGGGTAGGCTTCGCGCGCCTGGTCTTAAGGCGCCAGTTCAAAGGGGGCACGATCGGTGTTGGTGGTGATCGGTGGCGGGCCCTACGGGATCGCCACGGCGGCAAGAGCCATCGAAAAGGGAATAGAGACGGTGGTCGTCGGGCGGCCCCTCGGATTCTGGACGGACAACATGCCCGAGGGCATGTACCTGCGGTCGGGGCCCGACTGGCACCTCGACGCGTCGGGGGTTCACACCTTCGAGGCCTTCCTCGAGGAGCGACGCATCTCCGCGGCCGAGATCGACCCCGTCCCGATCGCCGTCTTCCTCGACTACGCCCGCTGGTTCCAGCACGAGAAGGGCGTGGTCGTCGAGGAGCGCCTGGTCACCTCCGTGGGCCTGGACGGCGACCAAGGGCAGGGTGACTTGGCGAGCGGCCACCGCTTCCGGGTCCGTCTCGACGAAGGAGCAGAGCTCGTCGCCGACGCGGTCGTCGCAGCCCCGGGGGTGGGGTACTTCCGGAACACGCCGGACTGGAGCGTCGGCTTGCCTGATGGCCTGTGCGCTCACACATGCGACCTGGTGCGTTTCCAGGATTTCGCCGGCGCCCGGGTGCTCATCATCGGCGGCCGACAGAGCGCCTATGAGTGGGCTGCCCTCATCGGCGAGGCCGGGGCCGAGCAGGTGGACATCGTGCACCGCCACGAAGTGCCCCGGTTCGAACGGGTGAGCTGGCGCTTCGCCGACGAGTACGTCGAGCGGACTGTGGCCTCCCCGGGCTGGTGGCGTTCGCTGCCCGACTCGGAGCAGAAGGCGATCACCCGTAAGTTCTGGGAGGTGGGCCGCCTCACCCTCGAATGGTGGCTGACGCCCAGACTGCAGGGAAAGCGGTTCCGCCGGCACCCCGAGACGTCGGTCGTCGCAGCTTGGCGCGACGACGCCGGCGCCGTTCGCGTCCAGCTGACCGACGGGGCCCAGCTCGGCGTCGACCGCATCGTCGTCGCCACGGGGTACAAAGCCGACCTCGCCCGCGTCCCCTACCTCTCTGAGGTACTGCCGCTCGTCGGGATCGCTGACGGGTTCCCCCTCCTCGACGACGCCTTCCAGACGAGCCTTTCCGGCCTCTTCATGCCGGGCTTCGTTGGGACGAGGGACTTCGGTCCGTTCTTCGGATTCACGAAGGGCTGCCCGGCCGCGGCCGATCTAGTCGTGCGGGGCCTGGTCCGGTAGCGACCGTCGGGGGACGACGGCGGGAGGTCGTAGCACCATTGGCCACTGCCGGGTCCGACTGGCATGGCCCGATACTGTTTCATGAGCAATCAGAGACGGCTGAAGTTCTTGCGACGACCACGGGCCGCGCCGTTGGGCTGCTGGCAGTTCCATCTGCCGCGAACCGCGAAGGGCTCGGGTGATCCGGGTGGGTCAGGTGATCGTCAGGACGTAACCTGTAGCCGTGCCGAATCCGCCTTCGGGCCCGTCGGTCACTTTCACCTGGAGTTTCGAGGCGGCCTTGCGCCTGGCTCCCACTTTACTCATGCCCGTTATGGTCGTGCCGTCGGCACTTACCGACACTTCGGAGAGGGTGACGCCGCTCGGGAGGGTCACGGTCGCGTCCTGCGAGAACCCGGTCCCGGTGATGGTGAAGGGGCCGGTCTGACCGGGAGCGAGCGTCGATGGTGAGACGTCGGCGATGGTGGGCGCCGGACTGACAGTCAGGGCGCTGGGCAGGCTGACCCTTCCCCCGTTGCCATTGGTCAGGTTAAGCGTGTAGCTACCTGCGGGCGCCGCCTTCCCCACGAAGGACTTGGCGGAGAGGGAAGTAGCGGTCACGTTGAGGATCGTCGCGGTGATCTTGGTACTCGGGCCGCTGAAGCTCACTGTGGCACCGGGGACGAATCCTGTGCCGGAAACCGTGATCTGATGGGTGACTCCCTGGGCGATTGTCGATGGAGTCACCGATGCGATGGTGGGAGCCGGGTCGATCTGCAGGCAGGCGGTACAGCTCCCGGACTGGCTGCCTTGAGTTATGGTGATCCTTCGAGTCCCGGTGGCGGCACCCGCCGCGACAGTGAGCTTGGCGTCGAGGGTCGTGGCGTTGACCACGCTTACCGACTTGAAGGTGACGTTTTTCCCGCTGGCCTTCACCGTGGCTGCCGTGCCAGGACTGAAACCGAAACCGGAGATAATCACATTTCTGGAGGTCACGCCTGGCGCCCACTCGCCCGGCGTGATCGCAGTCGGAACGTCGTTCCCGACATTGAGGGTGAACGCCTGCGCCGCTGCCGGTTCAACTCCGTTGACTGCGAACAGTGTGAGCGGGAACGTGCCAGTGGCGGTCGGCACTCCTGCCAGGGTGGCCGTCCCATCGCCGTTGTCGGTGAAAGTGACGCCGGAGGGCAGGACCCCGGTCTCGGTCAGGACCGACGTGGGGTAGCCGCTGGTGGTGACGGTGAAGGACCCCCTGGTCGAGGGAGTGAAGGTGACTGACGCGGCACTGGTGAATCCCGGCGCCGCCATGCTGGCCAGGTGCTGTTGGTAGTCGCTTCCGTAGGGGCTGCAGGGGGTGCCATTGTAGTCGCTGACCAAGCTCATGGCTGAGCCGCAACCAAAGGTGTCCCACGTCCAGGCCAAGTAGGAGACGCCGTTCTGGTCGGCCCAGTTAAGATAGGAGTCGAAGAAGTCGGTGCCCCCGTCGTTCTCGCCGATCTCGCCGGTGATCAGCGGAACGCCGCCGATGTCGGCGAGGGTCGAGTTCCAGCAGGCCGCCGTGGTGCACGGTCCGAAGTTGTAGACGTGGATCGTAGCCGCCAACTGGTTGGCGGGGTCGGACGGCTTATAGGTGTTCCACTGGTCGTCGGTGCCGGCGTACTGGACACCGCCCAGCATGATCACGTTGTTGGCCCCGGTGGCCCGCACCGTGTTCACCAGGCTCTGCATCCCGACCGTCATGAAGTTGACACCGGGGCAGGTGCCCCCGTTCTGCCAGCAGGTCCACGCCGCGGTGGAATCCTGGTTACTGTCGGGATAGGGCTCGTTGAACAGATCGAACAAGACAGCCGGGTTATTCTGGAACGACGAGGCCACCGACGACCAGAAGTCGCTGGAGTGGTCGGCGTCGGGCATGGGTGCTGGCCCGTCGCCGGCGTGGTCCCAGGGGCGCTCCAGTGCAACTCGAGAATGGCGTACACGCCGTTCTGGTTGAGCAAGTTCACGTAGTTCTCTATGGCCGTCTGGTAGTTGGTCCCGCTGTAGGCCGAGCTGACCCCGTTGATGCCCAGCCAGCAGTCCTCGTTGAGCGGGATGCGCACCGCGTTGGCGTGCCAGGAGGTGATGGCCGCCACCGACGCTTGGTCCGAGGGCCCGTCGAAGAACCCATACCCCTGGATACAGGCATACTCTGTACCGGAGCGGTCCACCCCTCGCAGCTGTACCGGCTGGCCGGATCCGTTCACCAGCTGGCTGCCCGCCACCCGGATAGATAGGGGCGCGGCCGCGCTGGCCGGCACCGAAGTGGCGACCAAGGCGGCCACCATCACCGAAGACGCCAACGCCGCGGCCAAACTCCCCGCCACCAGTTGCGAGCCACGCCACAAGCGTCGTGCCCCCGGCGGCCTCGGGGCGGCGGCCCCCCTGCATCGTTCCGGACAAGGGTCAGACTCGGGGCTCAGAAATGACACAGATTCAAGGAGCCAGCCACCAGGCGCCTGATACTGGCGTTCATGAGCCGTCTACCTCACAAGGCACAAGTCAGGGGGCGAGCGGTATCCGGCGCTCGCAGCAGCCCGCGACGAATCTGCATCGATCAGTTCCGCCAGTCACCCATTTGACCGACCGACCAGCTAGGCGGGTTCGATGGCGCGGCCAAGGTTCGGCCCTCGCCGGCCCCGATACTCCCCTTGGCCGGCCGACCAGGAAGGCTCGTGGCGCGGTTAGCGTTATCCCGGTGAACCCGGACGGTCCTCGCTTTCCTCAACCACACACCTGTGCGGGATGACCCCCGAGGAAGCAACTCGCGCCGCGTTGGGAGCGAGGATCCTGGTGGCGCACTTCAGCGGCGATCAGCAGGCCCTCGAGGGGACGCTTCAACAGGTCTTGGGGACGCTCGCGACTCTGGTCGACGGCTTAACCTTGGTTGCGATCAGGGCCGGAATGATGTTCGGTGAAATGGCGAAGGTTAACCTTGATGTGGCATTGCGGCGGCTTGGTGACAGTGACCTGCGGTTACTACCAGTCGGAGACACAGATCGCCGAGCTGCGATCAATCTCGCCCTCGCGGTGGCGGGGGATCCAACGCTGACCGAGCAGGCCAGTCGGGGCCATGATCTCGCAACCATGGTCAACTCCGCCTTTGGGCTTGCCGTCGACTCTGTCGCTGCCGCCGCCCAGGGTGCCGAAACGACACCCGCCCGCTTGGCCCAAACCATCGCTGATACGGCACACAACGGTCCGGGTGCAGGAGATCGCTGACATCGTGGCTGTGCTCGTACCTTTCGACCCGCGGCTGGGCCGCATCCAAGTGATCTCGGATGGATCTGAACGAGAGCACCGGTCTCCTATAGCCAGCCGGTTCCAACACAATCGAATGATGCACCCCCCTTCTTTCTTGCCGCAGACGAGCGTGTCCCTCGGTCGAGAAAGGGGAGAAGGTTGCGGAGCGGATCCGAACCGCGGGCGGCGCTCAGACCCCACCTCCGGGCGACCGCCTCATCCGCCGGGTCGGTGGGTCGTGGGGTTCGATGGGAAGCGGCGCGGACAGAGACGCCGATCACGCTGGACCCTGAGCACGATTAACTGAGTCCCTAGCGATGACAGTTGTGGAAGTTGATGGCTACACGGTGGCTGGCCTAGGGAGTGTAGTTGCCGTATTTTGATTGGTAGCTACCGACTATATCTTTGCGCATCGGATTTCCAACCTTATTCAAATCGTTTTGAAGCGTCTTAAATACGTCCTCTAATGTGGCTGGAGGGTGGTTCAGCCCGACGTTTTGATCATCACTGATCTTTTCTTGTCGGACAAGATAGTCTGCGTTAGCATCAACGCCTCCAGCAAGGCTAATCGGGTTTTGGGTTCCGACAAGGGCTATGACGTTGAAGTCGTTATCAACCTTCACGGTGGCAGAATTGATCAGCGCACGCTGAGCTGGAGTCTTCTCGTTCAGATAGGTGGTTTGCAAGCCCGTGAGAGTTTTTGCGTCGGCCAAAAACTCAACGTAGGCCGTCTGCCGTTGCATCCGAAGGAAGTCACTTACTGACTGCTGCTGTGACGAATGGATACTAAGGACCGCAACCACAATCGTTGCCAGCGCCGTCACGGTACCCCCTACAACGGCTCCAAGGAGGCCGTACTTGGCAGCCTGGAGACCGCTGTCAGGCCGTTGTGGTGCTTGGCGATCGTTACGATGCCTCCAGAAAGCACTTCGATCTGACATGGGGAAAGGCTAGCAGGGGCGAATCTTGGAAGTCCTTTCGGAAGCCGTTCGCAATCTATTCACTGCCCTTTCCCGGCCACTCCCCTGACTGCTCAACAGGGGTGAGGGGACTTGCAGGGGAGTCTTCTAGCAAAGCAGAGAAGGCTCTAGATACGGGACGAGAATCATGGGCGTCTTTCGGCTTCTGCCTTATGAAAGGCATCCATAGTCTCGACGTAGCATCGACGTTGGAAGTTATCTACGAGAATATGGTCGACGTCTCGAAGCCAGCGTGCCGAAGTCTTAGCCTTCTTGGAGGTCGAGCTTCCGCCCTCTCGCATTCAGATCATCCCTCGCATTCGCCGTCAAGCTGATAATGGTACCGAAGAGGTGGTTGAACGGCTTCTCAGTTTGGAAGGTTGGACCTGCCTGTCGAACCCGAGCGACGGATGTGGGCGCGACGTCGGGCTGTCGCTACTCCGAGGGAGGAGCGGACCAGGCTCAACCGCCGGCCGATCGAAGAGGCGTTCTCGGTGTGGGCGCAAATCGCTCCGCATATCTTCGTGCAGGGCGCCGTGGGTCATGTGGCGGTCCATTCGCTCCAGGCTCCTCCGTGGGGATGGCAGAGCCCGAGGGTGGTGGCGGGGGGTGCGCCGTCGGCGAAGGTGACTAGTCCGATGGCGCTGGGGGTGTTGTCGGTATGGTGGCTGGTGGGAGTGGCGGACAGTTCGCTGATCACGCCGGATCCTTCGCCGCTCATCCAGACCAGGGGGATGACAGCTCTTCCCGTTGCCGGCAACGGATCCGTGCCGTTTCTCCGAACATGGCGTCGTGGAGGATGGCGGTCGCGGTGGTTCGGTCAAGGGTTGAGGCTGATCTCCCAGAGGTTGATCAGGCCGGCCGGGGTAGGCCCACTCTCGATCTGCATCGCCATGTCGTACGCGCCACTCGCGACGTGGCACCTTCCCAAGGCTCGACCGTTGTAGCAAGTCCTCGGTTGTTGGTCGGTCGAGGGAGTACAGCACCGGAGTAGAGTCTTGTTCCTCGCGTGGCCAACGTCGTCCGGCGATCGTTTCGATCGAAAGGACGACAACGTGTTCGGCTACAGCGATGGGAGTTCCGCCGCGTCGGCGCGGGGAGCACGGCGGCGCTGGGCGTTAGAGCGTTCTCGGCTATTTGATCAGGAGGCTGAGCGCTACGACCGCTGCCGACCGTCCTATCCCACCGTGCTGATCGATGACCTGCTCCGCCCGAAGCCGAAAGGACTTGACGTTCTCGACGTGGGTTGTGGCACCGGGATCGCTTCAAGGCTGATGGCCGATCGTGGCGCGACGGTGCTCGGGGTGGAAGTCGGTCCGGGGATGGCCGAGATAGCTCGCGGCCACGGTATCGATGTTGAGGTCAGCGCCTTCGAGGATTGGGAGCCGGCTGGTCGCACTTTCGACCGAGTCACCTCGGCCCAGGCCTGGCATTGGCTCGACCTGCCTGTCGCCACCGCCAAGGCCGCTTCGGTGCTGCGGACCGGCGGGCGGCTGTGTTTGATCTGGAACGCCGGGTATCCCTCCGACGACCTCGCTGATGCTCTCGCCGACGTGTACGCGACCGTGCTGCCCATCGGCGTCCACACCGTCTTCAGGGGATACGCGGCCCACCGGTCAACCGACGCGAAGTCCGGGTTGGACCGCGAGCTAGCCGCCATCGTTGCGCACCCGGACCTCGGGGCGGCGACACAGAAATGGTTTCCCTGGATCCAGACCTACGAGCGAGACCAATGGCTCGAACAGCTTCTCTCACGCAGCGACCACACCGCCCTCGACCTGGCGGTCCAACGCCGTCTGTACGAAGCCATCGGATCGGCTATTGACGACTTCGGCGGCTCGTTCGTCGTCAACTTCGAGACCGTCTTGATCACCGCGACCCGGCTGACCTCGCCGCAGGGATAACGATTAGGGCATCGCCCCAGTTGACCCATTCGCACCGCCTCTCGGAGCGGTTGCCGGCGCAAACGGACGTCGATCCGTCTGTTCAGCGTGACTCACCAAGTCGGTCGGGAGGAACTCGGAAGTGGGACAGCGGTCAGACCGCAAGGTGGTTAACTTCTGGCTGCTATGAGGGTCCCGGATCGTTGTTTGGTGGAACTCCGGGAGCGAAGCTATCTCCGGTTCCAGGGCTTCCTCAACGCTGACCGGCGGCCCACTGCTGAGCCCGAACGCAATGCCCAGCGCGGCGCGCTGCGGAGCGGGAATCCGCTCCAGCCGGTCCTCACAACGGCACCGAACACCAGGGCTGTGGGGCACCGGATCGGAAGACGGAATGATCGCTGTCCATCACCACTACGCCACTGTGGGTGAACACCAGTAGTTGGCGCTGAGGCCCATGCAGCCGAGCCCGATGGCGCTGACTTCGAGGCCGCTTCTGCCCGAGGCGACGGGTGGGGATTTCGGTCACGGTGGTGTCCTGTTCAGGCTTTGGTGTGGGCGGGGGACGAGCCGGACGGTCACCTGGTGGGCGGCGGGGCCGACCACCGAGTTGACGATGCTGGGCCCATAGCGGGCGTACTTGGCGTGGTAGGCGGCGTCGATGTCGGTGTGGGCGTTGGCCGTGGCTTCGGCGAAGGTGACGTCGCGTTCGATGCCAGCGGCGCGGATGCGGCCGGCTCCGCTGGCCTTCGCTCGGCGATACCAGGGCCGGTCGGGGCCGCCCGCGGATCGCACGTACACGTCGTCACCGGCGCGAACGACCCACATCGTCACGTAGGGACCGAGACTTCCGTTCTCGCGAACGGAAGTGAGCTGCAACTCGGTGGCACCGCCGATGCGATCAAGTTCTTCGTCGGTCCAGGTGGCCATCAGATCGTCCCGACCCGAACGAGCGACTTGATCGCCCGCCGTTCATTCATGGCTGCGTAGGCGTCGGCGATTTCGTCGAGGCTGGTTTCGTGGTCGAAGACCCGGCCGGGGTTGATAGCCCCGCTGAGGACGTCGTCGAGCAGTTCGGGGATGTACCAGCGGGCGGGTGCGACACCGCCTTGCCAGCCGACGGCACGCCAGAAGTTCGCTTCGAAGGGGACGTCGACACCGTGCGGGGCGCCGACCACGCCGACGGTCGAGCCGGGTCGGGAGATGGCGAGCGCGGTGGCCATTGACTGCCCGGTGCCGACGCACTCGAGGGCGGCGTCGACGCCGATGCCGCTGGTCAGTTCGAGCACGGCCGCGATGGCGTCGTCGCCGCGTTCGGCCAGGATGTCGGTGGCGCCGAACTCGCGGGCGACTTGTTGGCGGGCAGGGTTGCGGCTCAAGGCGATGATCCGCTTCGCGCCGAGCCGCTTGGAGGCGAGGACGGCGGACAGGCCGACGGCGCCGTCGCCCACGACCGCGACGGTGTCTCCCCTTTCCACCCGGCCGCACATGGCGGCGTGGTGGCCGGTGCACATCACATCGGAGAGGGCGAGCAGCGAGCGCAACGTCTGCTCGGAATGAGCGGCAGGCGTACCGGGAACAGGGACGAGGCTGCTGCCGGCCAGCGGGACGCGCACCACCTCGCCTTGACCGCCGTCGATTTCGCCGTTACCGAACGATCCGCCAGCGACGCAATGCGATGTCACCCCGGCCAAGGCAGTGAGGACACGACATGTCGCAGTACACGAACGGGGCGACGACCAGGTCGCCTTCGGCGACACCGTTGACCTCGGGGCCGATGTCCTCGACAAGGCCGATGAACTCGTGGCCGATCGAGCCGATGGCATGGGGCGACTCACCCCGGTAGTACCACAGGTCCGAGCCGCACACGCAAGAGAGCACGACCCGCACGATGGCGTCGGTCGGCTCGACGATGACCGGGTCGGGCCGCTGGCCGACCGAGATGGAGTGAGGGCCGTTGAAGATGGCTGCACGCATACGAGCACTAGACCATGGTTTCGGACCGGGTGGGAGTCCCGGTCGAGAGGGGTACTGGCAGGGACCCCCTGGCCATGCCGCGGGTTGCGCGAGCGAGGCCGCAGGTCAGCGGAGGTAGGGCGCGTTGCAGGGGCGAGCTTTGACTCAGCTGGCGAGATCGGTTCATTTTGGGGCCAGTTCGCCGTAGAAGTAGGACGCCGTGACTCCGCCGTCCATGAGGAGGTCGCTGCCGGTGATGAAGGCGCCGTCGGGGCCCATGAGCAGCGCGCCGACGGTCCCGACTTCGTCTGGGGTGCCGCCGCGCCCGGCGGGGCAGAGTTCGATCATGCGTCGGTATCCCTCACCCCGAGGACCGGCCAGCTCATCTCGGGCGAGCGGGGTGAAGATGATGCCAGGACTGATGGTGTTGATCCGGGCGCCCCGCTTGCCCCACCGAACGGCCTCGGCCATCACCCGCAGCGAGTTCCCCCGCTTGGCGAGCTGGTAGGCGTTCAGAGGGTCGGTCACCCGGTTGGGCTGGAGCATGGGGAGCTGCAGCAACTCCTCGGCGGGGGTTGTCGCCAGCGCGGCGTCCTGGGCGGCGGTGAGGGCGCCGAGACGGTGCCCGGACTGCGAGGCGATGACCACCCCGGCGCCACCGCGGGCGATGACGTTTCCGAACTCCTCGAGCACGAGCGCCGTGCCGTAGAGGTCGACGGGAGGATGGTCGCGGGGGAGGCCTGGCTGGGTGAGACCCCAGCGGCGTGGATGAGTCCGGTGACCTCCCCGAAACGGGAGGCGGTCTCGACCAGGGCGTGAACCGATTGGCGCGACGACACGTCGACGGTTGCGGTGTTCACGTCGAACCCGGCGTCGAGCATCACCTGGGCCGCGGCGTCAGCGTTCTCGAGGCGCAGGTCGGCCATTACCACGTGCTTGCCGGCGCTCACTCGCCGAGCGATGGCCGGGCCGATCGATCCTGCTCCGATGACCACGACGACATTGCTCATGGCGATCTCCTCATTTGTTCCGTGGGGTGGGCGGGACTGCGCTGGACCCGCCGTGCTGCTCTTGGACGATCGAATCACGAGTGGTCCGGGTGAGGGAGACCGCGTCGAGAGGGGTACTAGCTAGCAGAGCCTCCCTCGTCCGGCCGAGCGTCCGTAGGATTGAACCGTGGCCCCCACCAGCGTTATCCGGGAGTTCCTGACCTCCCGGCGAGCCAAGATCGCCCCGGACCAGGGCGGCCTGCCGGCCTATGGCAACAATCGGCGGGTTAAGGGGCTGCGACGAGAAGAAGTCGCCATGCTGGCCGGGATCAGCGTCGAGTACTACACCCGGTTCGAGCGCGGGAACGCGGCCGGCGCCTCCGAAGACGTTCTCGAAGGAGTGGCCCGAGCGTTGCAGCTCGATGAGGCCGAACGCGCCCACCTGTTCGACCTGGTGCGCGCCGCCAATGCGACGTAACGCCCGAACCGGCGACGCCCGAGCCAGGAGCGAGTCCGCCCCGTCGTCCAGCGGATCCTCGACTCGATAACGGCGCCGGCCTACGTCCGCAACGGCCGCCTCGATCTACTCGCCGCCAACCCGCTCGGCCATGCCCTCTACTCTCCCGTGTTCGAAGACCCGACCGGCACACCGAACATGGCCCGGTTCATCTTTTTGAACCCACGCGCCAGCGACTTCTTCTGTGACTGGGAGAAGATCGCCAACGATGCCGTCGCCATCCTTCGCGCCGAAGCCGGTCGCGACCCCTACGACAAAATGCTGTCAGATCTCATCGGCGAACTCTCCACCCGTAGCGACGAATTCCGGGTCCGCTGGGCCGCCCACAACGTGAAGTTCCATCGCACCGGCGCCAAGACTCTGCACCACCCCCTCGTCGGCGACGTCACCCTCGACTACGAAGCGCTGGAGCTTCCTGGCGACACCGGGCAGCGCATCCTCGTTTACAGCGCCGAACCGGGAAGCCCCTCCCAGCAGTCACTCGACCTGCTCGCCAGTTGGTCGACGACACCGACGAGCCGCTCCGCGGACGAGGCCGCAACCGAACACTGAACGCGAAGGAGATCTCATGGGGATCCAACCAAAGAAGTCGACCAGCAAAGGCCCAGCCGAGTGGTTCACCGGCGACGTCTGGATCGACCGCCTCGTCGAACCACACGACCACACCCAGCTCAACGTCGGTGCCGTCCATTTCACCCCCGGTGCCCGCACCGCCTGGCACTCGCATGAGGGCGGCCAGACCCTCTACGTCACCGAAGGCAAAGGCCTCGTGCAGTCACGGGGCGAGGAGATGGTCGAGATTCGCGCCGGCGACATCCACATCACCCCGGACGGCCAAGACCACTGGCACGGCGCCGCCCACGACCACTTCATGACCCACATCTCCATCACCCAGGGTCCGGCCACCTGGGGTGACCACGTCACCGACGACGAATACGGTCGAGGGACATAGCCAGGCGACCGCAACGACCCGATCGGACACACCCGGAGATGCCCTTGATCGGTCTGCCGCGGACCCTCGAGAGCAGGATTGTCAACGGCGCCGCCTGCCTGGCAAGGCCAAAGAGGCCTACCGAGACGCTGGTGTGTGTTCGCTGACAAAGCGTAGGACCGCGAGATGTTTTTCGGTATCACGTTCCATCAGATCGACCAAAAGGCTCCACAATGAGGTGTCTTTCACGTCGCGGAGTTCCCGACGAAGGCGCTTGAGTTCCTTCGCGTCCTGCGCTTCGCTCTCCGTCAGGGTCTTTGTGGCCGCCCGGACCGCAGCGGTGTCCGACCGCGCAAGGTCGAGGTAAGGAACCGTAGGCTCCCCTCCTGTCAGGAGTGCTTCGGTCTTCAGGGACTCCGCCAGCTCCCCAAAGAGCCGATGGTGGCGAATCTCGTCCTCGATAAGCAGATTCACAAGATAACGAAACGCTTTGGACTCGGTCTTTTCGGCGACAGCCGAGTACTCTTCCAGCAGGCCCCGCTCCGCCTGCACGTGGCTGGTGAGGTGAGCATACAGATCCCGCTCCCACGGTGACGCCCCCGCGCTCGACTGGTCGGTGATATCTGCCATCTGTTCTCCAATCCGGCCGGTTAGCCTGTCTTGTCTTCTAGGGTCGCGCTTCGTCCGTCTCGTAGCTAGGGTACTTTGGCCCCAGATCGGGTGGGCGCCGCGACGTCACAACCGTCCAGACAGGGCTATCCGCCGTACCGCTCGACCGCGGATCCCGAGAGAGAACACAGTTCGGAGGTGGGTACGAGATCCGGCCCCACACATTCATGCTTTCGTTTCGCAGTTCGAGATGCCGGAAACCGTCATCGCGCCGCAGTCCGTGTTCGTCTCGATATGAGTCGAAGGCCGGCCACCCCGTGGCGCTCGTCTGTCGAAATAGGGCTCTTCGGCCCCAGTCGTCTGTCGAGTCCAGGGTGAGATTGGTTTCAGGCGGGACGTTTGATGTCGAGTGAAGAGGACGATCTCGACCCTGGTGGGCTCGATGAGATTGACGAGTCTGAGTGCTGGCGCCTCCCGGCCACCCAGTCAATGGGGCGAGTAGCCGTGATCGTCGGCCACTGCCCGTTGGTTTCTCCTGTCGACCACCTGGTCGACGATCGCAGCATCGTGTTGCGAACCGGGTTAGGCACGAAATTGTGAGCGACGACCCGCTCCAATGTCAGCTTTGAAGTCGATTACCTTGAGAGGAGAGGTCAGACCCGTCTGGTTATGGGCAAGACTGGAGGGTCCGTCCGCCAAGCACGCTGAGCGGTTCGGTAGTTGCAGCCCACCGGCCTCCTCGACGTCGGTTGACAGCGGAGGGTCCTGATGGTGACCTTAGTTGACACTCGACGCCGAAGAGCCGGGGCGTGGCGCGAGGAGCAAGGCAAAGCGGCCGCCCGTGCAGTAGCCGACGACTCCGATCCGGCCAGTGGTCCGGCGTCCGATGATCTGCGTCGGCCTCAGACGTGAGCGGGATCGACGCCAAGGCGGAGGTGATGCGCTGTTCGAACCTCGCCCTGGTTGGTTTGGTTGTCCTGCAGATCCGGGGTCACAAGATCACCGCCGTGCGCCTGCTGGTGCCGATGGTGCTGACCGTCTGGGCTGCATCACAGTTCCTCGACAGATCCCCACCGCCGGCAGCGATGCGGTCTTGGTGGCCTCCCTGGCCCTGGCCGGGTGCGGGTTGGGGGTAGCGGCGGGACTGGTCGTTCGGGCTTGGCTCCGAGCGAGGGCCGAAGTCGCGATGACCGCCTCCCGGCCGGCGTTACAGGGGCGCTAGCGCCGGAGTTCCTGCGCATACGCTGGCTTCGGTTCCGGTTCCCGCCAGGTCAGGCGATCGACCACCTCGATGACGCCGGGGACCTGGCCGATCCGGCTGCACACGACGCGCTGGTCGGTCGGATGAAGGACCGAACCGGTAAGGGTCACGACCCCGTCGAGGACCTCGGCTTGGACGGCATGGCTGTCTGGCGCCCACAGCGGGCTGGCCAGTAACTCGGTCACGTGGGCTCGGATCTCGGCATCGGGCCGGTCAAAGAGCGGCAGGATGTCGTGGCGGGACAGCACACCGACGAGGCGGCCGTCTTCTAGGACGGGCAGGGTGCGCACATCGTGGCGGATCATGCGGCGGACGATGATCCCCACCGGCTCGTTAGGAGCGCAGCTGACGACATCGGTCGTCATGATCTCCTCGGCGGTGAGCCCCTCGGCTCGGGCCTTCCAGTGATGATGGTGTTCCGCCACCGCCTCGTCGATCATGGCCGCGAGATGGTGGCTGCGCACGGTTGGATAGCCCTCCCGGCAGACCAGGTCTGTTTCGCTCACGACCCCTACCAGCTGGTCACCGATGTCCACGACCGGGACACAGCGGATGTCGCGCTCGATCAGTACGTGGGCGATGTCCTTTACGGTGGCCGTGGGCTCAACCGTCACCGGGTTAGAGGTCATTACGTCCCGAACCAGCACGGGCAGGCTCAATCGACGCGTCGGGCGTTCATCCCCGTCGAAATCCAGGCGTGCACGTGAGGCGGTCGTCGTGTTGTCCGAGATCGTTGGCTTCTGCTCCATACCCAACTATCCACCGGTGTCGATTCCCTGGCTAGGGCCGAATGGCACCTGCCTGCGTCCGGCCCGGATCCAGATGACCTTGGACCCTGGCGGCTATGACTGTCGGCACGGGACGCCATGCCGATCGCGAGATTCGTTGACCGCCAACAATGTCCGTCTTTGGGAGGTCACTGGGTCACGTGTGGTCACGAAGCTCAAGCCCACACGCTTCGAGGGAGACGAACTCCCTGGTCAGGCCGCACCTCTGTCGAGGGGGCATCTGCACTGATAATGCCGATGTCGTTGAAAATGACGGAGGCCAAGCGAGGGTCCCTCACTTTTGCAGCTTTATGATCTGAGCGGCGAGAGCATCAGCGATCGCTGGGTCGCGGTCGGCCGGGGCGTGTTGGTAGATGAGCGCAGCAAGTTGGGCTGGCGTGCCCCATTCGGGCCATCAGCTCGCGAGTGCTG
This sequence comes from uncultured Acidimicrobiaceae bacterium, assembly GCA_963769725.1. Classification (GTDB taxonomy): domain Bacteria; phylum Actinomycetota; class Acidimicrobiia; order Acidimicrobiales; family Palsa-688; genus PALSA-693. The sequence continues at coordinate 531,991 of CAVYMU010000001.1, forward strand.
GCCCCGGTAGTGCACGGTGCACCCCCAACGGGATTCGAACCCGTGCTGCCGCCTTGAAAGGGTGAATGAGCAGGGTCGCCTACCAGGAATTTAAATTGCAACGTGGCTCGTCAGAGGACATTTATCTTGACCGGTATTTTACCGCGAATCTCCGCTCGTGACCGTTCGTTAGGTCACGTTCTGGTCACGCCGTCGGTCGTTTGCTGCCACCCTCGGGGTCGGCGGGGCCGCGGCGAGGGCTGCGGCGGCCAGGGCGACGAGGCGGTTCGCAGCCTGGACCGCGGCCCGGGCGTCGGCGGCTCGCATCGGGGCCGGGTCGTACTCGGCCCGGGTCTTCATCGGGAGCAGCCGGCGCAGATGCCGGGCGGCGAGCTTGCCGTCCTCGCCGGCGCTCTCCAGGTGTCCGGCCGCTTCGGCGTGCTCACCCCGCCATACGGTGCGAGTGCGCACCGTGGAGATGGTGTCGGCGGCCAGGATGCCAGCGTGGACGGCGTTGCCAACTGCCGCCGTTTGGTTGGACAGCTCCAGCGAGTCCTCAGCCGCTCGGAGGAATTCCCGGGCCTTGTCGAGGAACGCCCGGGCGTCGTTGAGCCCGGCGGAACGGGCTCGGGTCCGCGGCTGAGGCACGTTAGACAACCGACATCATGTCGGTGAGCGGTGAGCCGATCAGTACGACGCCTTCGGTGGCGGCGTCTCGCCACAGGGAGGGGCCGTCGCGACGGAGCAGGGCCGGGAGCTCTTCGCTGGACGCTTCGACGAGGTTAACCGAGTTGCCCACCACCCGAGTAGCCCGGTCGATCCACGATCCGAGCGAGTCGGTCCACCCATCGTCGTCACTGGGCAACCCAGGAGGTCGGACGGCTAGGACGTCGAGATCGCTGCCCGAGTCGGCTTCGCCCCGGGCGAAGGAGCCGAATACGACCAGGCTCGCCGGCGGCGGCTGAATATCAGCCGCCGACGCAGTGAGGCGATCGAGCGCGGTCCGGCGCAGGCCGGCGATAGCGACCACCGCCTGGGCGGCGACGTTGTCTGGTGCCATCCGCACGAGCGACGCCGGCGGCACGTCCCTGCGTTGCACCACTCCCAGCTCCACCAGTCTCCCGATCACCACCGATGCCTGCTGAGGGCTCACACCGGCCAATTCGGCCACGGCACGCATGGTGAGGTCTGTACCTGTCCGGGCCAGTACCCCTAGCACCCGGCCTTGGACGCCCGGGACGAGAGCTTCGACTGGACGGCGGTAGTCCACAACCATATCCTACGAGAAATCAGGCGTATGTTCGGATAATTTGGAGCATGGGTACCCTCTAATCCAGCGCCTATGCGCCTGTCGACGGTGGAGGATGCCGGTCCGCTGGATGGCCGTCGTGGGTCGGGGTTATCGGGTTGCTGTTGGTTTGAGATTGCTGTTGCCGGAGTAGACGGCGGTGATCGTTGCTCCGAAGGGTGCACCTTTCAGTACGACGATGGCTTTGCCGTCGGCGTCGAGTTGGGCGGTGGCGAACTCGGTCCCGTTGGCGAGGAAGGTGACGGTGCCGCTGGCGATCCCGACTCCTGGTGGTGCGGGTGCGACGACTGCTTCAACGTCGCCTATAGGGACACCGGCTTGGGGTGCCGTTCGCAGGAAGATGACGGAGTTGCTTTTGGCGATGGTGACCTGGACGGGTGCGGAGGTGCTCGTCTGCCAGAAGCCGCCGCCGTTGAAGACTGCGCTGAGGTTGTGGGCGCCGGCGCTCAATAGTGGGAGCGGTATGCCGCCAGAGCGGGTGATTTGGGTGGTTGTGGCGACGACCTGGTGACCGTCCGTGATCGACACCCCGCCGCTTGTAGGGACATCGGGAGGCAGAGCTGGATCGGAGTTGAGGGTGATGTGAGCGAGGAGAGGGGTGTCCGACGTTCGGCTGCCAGAGACGGTGAGGATGGTTGTGCTCGGGGTTTTTGCTGCGGTCAGTGTCGCCGGTGAGGATGTCGCGGCAGCCGCTGCGGTACTGCCGCTGTACTGGGCGTCAAGTTCGTAGGTACCGGGGAGGACGATTGTGGTGGCGGTGGCTTTCCCGTCATGGAGGGCGACCGGCTCCCCGATGTACTGAATGCGGTTGATTTGGAAGACAACCGACCCGGTCGCCGGCTCACCATCGCTGGTAACGGTAGCGGTCACGGTGACGGGCTGCCCGGCGAGGATGGTCGCGGGGGCCGTGACCTTCACGGTCGAGGGTGCTTGGGCCGGTCCCGATCGTCGTGGGATGACCGGGGCTGTGCGGGGTGAGTCGACCGCAAGCCCTCGCCAGGCGTCTCTGACAACGAAGGCGTACGGCACCCCGTTGGTGAGATGTCCGAACGTGGCCACGGTTTGGCTGCCGGCCACGTTCACGAGAGCGTTCTGACCGCTGTTCGGATAAATGAAGACCTGGTACTCGGAGATCCGATGGTTACCCGGCGGTGGTTTCCAGTGGACCGTGATGGCACTGTCACCAGGAGTGGCCGTGATATCGGTGACTGCACCGACGTTCGGTTGTGGCTGAACGGGATGCGACCACGGCGACCACGGCCCCTGCCCTGCGGCGGTGATGGCGGCGACGCGGAACTGGTAGCTGACGTAATTGGTCAGGTTGCTGACGGTTCCCTGGTTGAGGTAAGCCTCGATGACTTGTGGCGGATCGCCGTGGTTGTCTGCGAGGACATAACCCAGCACCGGGAGGCCGTGACTGACCGGGATAGTCCATGACAGGTCGACCGCCTCGCTGTAGGCGTCCTCGCCGAGAATGCGCGGCGCGGATGGAAGAGGCGGGGTGACGCTGGTTTCCCCGAACGCGTAGAGCGCGTCGGAGACGGCAACCATCAGCATCGATCCCGCGACCGATGTCTCCACCAGGTCGCTGCTGCCTCCCCTTTGGTCAAGACCCAGTGTCGCCTGCCACAACGACTGGCAGGTCTGCGTGCCGCACCCAGCCGCGGCGAACGCGTGCAGGTCGCCGAGGCTGTCTGCGATGTAGGCAGTGCCAGCCGCCACCGTCACGGCCTGAAGGAGCAACTCCTCGCCTTCGGGTACCTGCCCCACCTGGGCCTGCCATTCGAGTTGACCGGTCGAGAGGTTGAGGGCCACCAGGTTGCCCTGCTCGGCTCCGATGCCGGCGGCGAAGATCGTCCGGTCTTGGACCGCCGGGAAGCCCGCCGCTGTCGCCGTCGTCCACAGCGGTACACAGATCGGGGCATCGCACCCTGCGCTTGGGAACGCGGCCAAACCCGTTACCCCACTGGTGACCACGATCCCGTCCGAGACTGCGACGGCCAGCGGGGTGCTGAAATTGTTATCGGATGCCCATTCGATGGTTCCCGAACTGGTGTCGAAGACCATGAGGCTGCTGAGGGTGAGGGCGTAGACAGAGTGGCCGCTGACCGCTGGTAGGGCGCTGACCTGAATCGGAGCGTCGTTCTGGCCACCGCCGTAATTCCAGGCCAAACTTCCATCCCTCTGATGGAACGCGCGCAGGATCCCGTCGCCAGAGGTGACGAACACCATGCCGGCCCCGGATTGGACACTGAGCAGAACACGAAGACTGCTGGTAGGAAGCGGGGTCGACCACAGCGTGACCCCAGTAGAGGTGTCCAGGGCCACCAACGAGTAGGTCGTCTGAGACACCGCCACAGCAAAAACGGTCGTCCCGACCACCGAAGGGTCCACGGCGTCAGGGTGCACCCATTCGAACCCACCCGTCGCGGCGTTGTAGGCGCACAAGTCGGCCGAACAATTGTCAATGACAGTCGACTCGGCAGGGTTCGTGATCGCCGGAGTAGGCGGGGTGTTCCGAATGCTCCACAGCGGTGCCAGCGTCCTGATGCCGGCTTTGGCCGGCCCGTTCATCGCGCTCGCCGTATTGGCCGCGCCGCCCCGAGGCGATGTCCATGACCCAGACGACACCTCCTGAGAAGTGGCCGCTCCAAGAGTCGACGCTGTGGCAGTCCCCGGGCGGACTCCGTTCACCACAAACGGCATGATCAACCCGACGAGGAGCACCAACCACACCCTGACGCCCCATAGCCCCGAACCTAAATTCGCCATGACCGCCCCCTTACTTGTCCACCCTGGTCAACACCTACCCGAAGGCAACGAAAAGGAACCTGGCCCGCCGATCCTGCTCCGCTCAGGCGTCGGGCCGCAGGGCCAGGTGGTCGACCTGCCCGAGGTGGGTGAGAATCTTGCCGACCACCCGGGCGTGCTCGTCGACCTCGGGTATAGCGGCCCGGCCGCGGACCCTGTGCTCCATGCCATCGCCACCTTCCATAGTTCGGACACGCCGATAGACCAGGCGCCGGACCTCATGTTCTGGATCGCGGATCCGGACGGGGAACCGGCGGAGTTCGGCATCGAGGTCCTGCTGATGAAGCCCCGGTCGCGCGGCTCCGTGCGGCTCCGCTCGGCCGACCCGCACGATGCACCGCTGATCCGGCTCCCGAACCTGGAGGACCCGGCCGACGTGCCCCGGCTGATGGAGGGCTACCGCCAGGCGCTGCGGGTTGCAAAGCTGCCACAGCCCGGCGATGCGGAGTTGGAGGCGACAATCCGGGCCGAGGCCTACTCGGTCCCCCACGTCGTCGGCACTTGCGCTCTCGGTGCGGTCCTGGACGCCGAAGCCCGCGTCCACGGCACAGATCAGTTGTGGGTGGTGGACGCTTCGATCATCCCCGACGCCCTCTCCGGTTTCGCCCACATCCCCACCGTGATGCTGGCCGAACGTCTCTCAGAGAAGATCGCGACCCTGATCTAACGACCCGATGCCCTCGCAGTGCACCCGCTGCAGTACATCGTGGAGGTGCTCGGGATCGACACTGAGGCACCGTGCTGCGAACTCGAGCGTCGCCACTCTCCTCGACCGAGAAGTCAAAGCAGCTAGCGCGTTCCCTCGACATTCCCTCGTGCCGACACTGCTCGACTGCGACTCATCATGCCGCTCATCCCCCGCGACAACTGCGTTGTCAATGAGGGTCCGAGTGACGAGGGATGATCAGGCCGGACTGGCCGGGGCAGAAGGAACCGTCTTGAGCGCCCACGGCACGAACGATCGGCTGCCCCGTCAGGCGCCAGAACAACGATCCGGCGCCGTGCCTCCTGGAGTGGCTTGCCACATAACAATCCATGTATGGGACCAGCGCTGGCGTCGGGGTGGGGTCTGAGCCGGTTCTTGGCCTGGGTGCTGGGCGCTGTCGATATGCGGGTGGAGCCCTCGGGGCGTGAGGCTCAATGCGTCCGGTTAAGGAAGGGGGCTGGGGAGCGAGGACGGGGATCGGCTGCCAGGGAGCTGCCCACAGTGTTGGGTCCCGCTGGCGGCGAGGGTGACGGGACGCTACGGGGTGGGAACGCTCGACCGTCTAGCGCACGGACCCGTCGTGATTGGCGCGCCCCTGGGGGAGACCCCCAGCCCCCCCGCCTGGTGCGGTTGAGCGACTGTGCGTCAGGGTGGTTCGGGCCCTCAGATTGCCCGCCGGCAGGTGACAGGAGGGACCTCCTCGGCGACCATGGAGTTGCTGAATCATCCCGACTACGAGGAGGTCCCTGATGAGCATGGTATGCGGGCTGGATTTGCATCGAGGCCAGATCACCTTCGACGCGTTGGAGGTCGAGTCCGGCGAGGTGTGGCGGGGTCGTGTCTGGTCGCCGGACCGGGCCCGGTTTCGTCGCTGGCTTGTCGACGAGTTGGCGCTGCGAGCTCATGGTGGGCCGGTGGCGGTAGCGGTGGAGGGTTGCACCGGGTGGCGCTATGTGGTCGAGGAGATCACCGCCGCGGGTTTCGAGGCGCACGTGGCCGAGCCGGCCGACACCCAGGCGGCGAGGGGCCGCAAGAAGCACGCCAAGACCGACCGCAGCGATGCCCGGCTGATGCGCGAGCTGCTGCAGAGCGGGGACCTGTCCGAATCGTGGATCCCCCCCGAAGAGGTCTTGGAGTGGCGGGAACGGGTCCGGCTCTACAAGACCCTGCTCGATCAACGGCGAATGTGGATCCAGCGCATCCACGCCGAGCTGTTCCAGCACGGCGTGAGCCTGCCCGAAGGCCAGATCGCCTCGCCGCAAACGCGGGACTGGTTGAACAGCGACACGGTGCAGTTGACCGCGGCCGCCCGCCAGCGCATCACGGTCGGCTATCACATCCTCGACGCCACCGACGCCATGCGCCTGCCGTTGCGAGCGGACCTCGAGCGGTTCGCGCGACGGCAGCCGGCCTGCAAAGCGCTGACCGCCACCCACTACGGGATCGGCCCGCTCACCGCGGTGGTGGTGTGGGCGGAGCTCGGCGACTGTCAACGTTTCTCTCGTTCTATGCAAGTGGTGCGCCACACTGGCCTGGACGTGACTGTCGACCAATCCGACCGCCATCGCGGCCGCGGCCACCTGTCACGCCAAGGTCCCGAGACGCTGCGCTGGGCGCTCTTCGAGGCAGGCATGGCCGCCAGTCGCGCCACCAGCCCCGACCGGGCCTACTACCAGGCGGTCAAACAAACCCACGACGGCAAGATCGCCGCCATCGCCATGGCCCGCAAGCTGGCCCGCCGCTGCTACCACACGTTGCGGGCGATGGACCCAGACCTGGTCTACGCCATGCCCTCCTGAACCTCAACACCCCAGCCGGAATCGACGGCCGGGCCTGCCCGTCTCAAACATCAGGGTCTCCGCGGTCAGCTCCTGGCACGCGCATGCACGCCAACCACCGTGTTGGACGGCCTTATAACACCGACGCGACCGCGGCTCCCACCGGGGGTCACCCAATCCGCATTGTTGTCACCGACGACACCACGCTCGTCGCGGACCTAGGAAACGCTGGGCGCCCCACCGTCGTCGTCCACCGGCCAAGACTCGAGCCCCACGACCAAAAGTCCTTCTCCCCGGCCAAAAAGGGTCTTGACAACCGGGCCCATACAGGAAACGCGCGCCCCCGAACCGCACCTACGCCGACCGTCAGGGGTATGACACAACGCCGGTTGGTGGGATGGTTCGCGAGGCCCAGGCGCGCTACGGCCGGCTACTCCGATGGGTTCCCCGGGGCCGTAAGGGCCCGAGTATGCTTCTTGTGTAGTGCCTGAGTGCTGACGCCGGCCCATCCGGCGATCTCCGCCCTCATGTGGCCGACCTCACGTAGCCGGCTGACCTGGCAACGCTCGCAGAACTCGGCGAGCTGGCGGAGGGCGCGGACGCCGGCGAAGGCCACCTCGGGGTCGTCGTCGAGGCCGAGCGCCCCGTAAGGGTCGCGAGCGGCCGTCTCCATGAGTTGGTCATCGTCGTTGTCCATCAACTCAGGTGGTTGATAGCACCGTCCGGTTCGGGAGAGGCGTCCGCAGGGCCTTCCAGCGCTGTGACCTGCGGAAACACGGAGTCGCCATCCGTGGGCCTGGCCGTGCCCGCGATCTGGGGATGCGCCCAGCAAACTATTCGCATATGACCATCGCGAAAGAGCAGGTCAGCGGGTATGGATGGGGTTCTCGGTACTGAATGAGTGTTGTCTGGACTCCCAACTGCTCGTCGGGACGATCCGCGAACCGGATCACATCATTCAGGTCGTGGATGATGAGTGCTTGCTGTCGCTGAGGGAGGAAGCTGATGTCGACATCGGCGACCTATGCCAGGTACGGCACCGGTGGGATGGCATGCTTGACACCATAGGGACGTCTATGCGCACTTCTGGCGGTTCCTTCGTGTCACCGGCGACGGTCAGCGACGGAAGATGGCGGGGCTTCGGTCAGCGCGGCGATACAGGACGAGAGTGCTCCTGCGAGTCTCGACCGCGCCAGGTCGGAGAGCATGCCGAGCATTCGGTCCTCCACTGCGTCGATCGCATCCGCTGCCTCTTGCAGGGTTCCGCGACCACCCTCAGTCAGTTCGGCCTGGAGGACGCGTCGGTGCTGCGGATGTGCGCGTCTGACCAGGAGCTGGCGGCTCTCTAGTTCCTGCAACACGACGTGCATGCTCTGTGGAGTGACGAACGCCCGACGAGCGAGATCGGCGTTCGAGAGCCCGGGCTCTTCCTCTAAAGCGGTGAGGACGGCGAACTGGGTCACCGTGAGATTGTGAGACCCGAGAGCATCGGCCATCGCGTCGTGCAGGACCGTCTGCGCCCTCTTAATCAGGTAGCCCACCCTGGCCGTTGTGGCCTCGCTCATCGTTCACCTCATTATCAGGCAGCCTGATACACTATCTCAGGATACCTGATACAGGCTACCTGATCCCAACTCACAGACAAGGACACCCAATGACCGCACTCGGCCCTGACTTCATCGCTCTCCAGGTCCGCGATCTGGAGGCTTCCGCAGCCTTCTACACCGAGCACCTCGGCCTCGCCCGTGCTCCGGTGAGCCCCGAGCACGCGGTGGTATTCGCCACGGAGCCCATCGCGTTCGCGGTGCGGGAGCCACTCGTCGACCTTGAGGCTGTCGAGCACCTCGGGTGGGGAGTGGCCATCTGGCTGAAGGCGGACGATCCGCAGGATCTGCACGATGCCATGGTTCTCGCCGGAGTCCCGATCCTGGTCGCACCTTTCGATGGGCCTTTCGGTCGCACCTTCACCTTCGCCGATCCCGACGGCTACGCCGTGACTATTCATGGCTGAGATGACTCCCGCCCCCAGCTTTGTTTTCTCCCCGAAGGGGCCGTATTCGTTGGCGGCATCGATTCGCTACCTCGAGGGATTCTCTCCCGCCGCCTACGATGCCGAGTCAGCTGCGAGCTTGGAGATGGCCTTCTGCGTCGACGGCTACTGGGACCCAGTGGCAGTGGGCGTCCACGAGGGAACCGGTGCGGTTCGCGGCTCGGTTCACGGGGGCGACATGCTTGCCCCGGCGGTAATCGCGGCGGCAGTCGAGCAGGTCGAGCGGATCCTCTCGCTCGACATCGACGGTCGAGGCTTTCCCGACATCGCTCGTCGCGACCCGGTAGTCGCTCAACTCCAGTCGAGGTATCCCGGCCTCCGCCCCGTATGCTTCTGGTCGCCCTACGAAGCGGCTGTGTGGTCGGTGATCGGACAGCGAATCCGAATCGTGGAGGCCGCCGCGATCAAGGCTGGCATCACGGCCGAACACGGTGAGACCATCGACGTTGGCGGTCGAATGGTCCGGGCCTTCCCGAACCCCGCCAAGCTGGCCCAGCTGTCCACGATCAATGGGCTGAGCGAGACCAAAGTCCAGCGCCTTCGAGGTGTCGCCGAGGCCGCTCTCGGTGGGACCCTGGGCGCCGCCCGGCTGAGGTCACTCCCTCGCTCCCAAGCCCTCGAGGAGTTGATCGCCATTCCCGGAATCGGCCCGTTCTCGGCCGAACTGATTCTTCTCCGCGGCGCAGGTGATCCGGACTTCACGCCCACCGCCGAGCCGCGCCTCGCTCGAGCGATGGCGATCGCCTATCACATGAAGGCACCGCCCAGCGCCGCCGACATCGCCGAGATCAGCGACGTCTGGAAACCCTACCGCACGTGGGTCACGCTCCGGAGTTCCCAGCCTCTCACTACGACGGATTCGATATAGGAACGTGGTAGAAGGTATGGGTCATAGACATGCGCAGCGCAAGGGATCCCGGTCCTTACCGCCACGACCTCACTGCTAAGCGAGGCCTTCTGGACATCCCATTCAATGAGCCGACCTCTACGACATCGTGCAGGAACGATAGTCGTACCCTGAGTAGACACCCGAACGGTGCGGGCCACGTATTGGTCAGATGGCTCGTAAACTGCCAAATTTGGGCAAGCGCGAGTAGTGTCACTAGGGCGGCCATATTTGTGGACAGAAGGGCCTTATCGAATTTCCTGCCTAGCGTAAGCGCCACAGTTCTTCGCTGCCTGGCTAGTGTCCTGTCCGGTTGATTCACCGCGAAATCTGTTGTGATCGGGAATTTTCGTGATTCGTGCGGGTTCGTTCGATGTGAGCCAACATCGGAGGGACATGATGGGACAGCGGGGACGACCGACACCGACCATCGAGCTGAGCGACACCGAACGCGACACGTTGCAACGTTGGGTACGGCGCCACTCGTCGGCCCAGGCGCTGGCGCAGCGGTCTCGGATTGTGTTGGCCTGCGCCGAGGGAGCCACCAACGGCGAGGTGGCCGCCGGCGAGCGGGTACATCCGGCCACGGTGGGCAAGTGGCGGCGCCGTTTCGCCGCCGAGGGTCTCGAAGGGCTGTGCGACGCGCCCCGGCCGGGAGCGGAACGCACCATCGCCGATGCGACCATCGAAGCGGTGATTGTCGACACGTTGGAATCGACGCCGGGTGCCGATACCCACTGGTCCACCCGGGGCTTGGCCGCCAAGCACGGGATCTCCAAGACGACGGTGGCCGAGATCTGGCGGGCGTTCGGTCTCAAACCGTGGCGCCAGGACAGCTTCAAGGTGTCTCCCGACCCGGACCTGATCGAAAAGGTCCGTGATCTGGTCGGGTTGTACATGAACCCGCCGACGGCGGCGGCGGTGTTCGCGGTGGACGAGAAACCGCAGATCCAGGCGCTCAACCGGACCGCTCCTACGCTGCCGATGCTGCCCAGCACACCGCAGCGAGCGACGCATGACTATGAGCGCAACGGCACCGTCGACTTGTTCGCGGCGCTGGACATGGCCAGCGGCGCCGTCATCTCCGATATCCGCCCCAGCCACAACCAGGACGACTTCATCGCCTTCTTGAACAAGATCAACCGGGAGGTGCCCGCCGAGCTCGATGTGCATGTCATCTTGGACAATCTCTCCACCCATAAAACCCCCAAGGTGCAACGCTGGCTGGTCCGGCACCGCCGATTCCATCTCCATTTCACTCCGACGTACGGGTCGTGGATGAACCTGGTGGAACGGTGGTTCTCTGCGCTCACCACCAAAAAACTGCAGCGCGCCGCTCATCGCAACGCCAAAGAACTCGCCGCCGACATCCGATCATGGGTCGACACCTGGAACCAAGACCCCAAGACGTTCGTCTGGCACAAGTCCGCCGAGCAGATCCTCGAGCGCCTCGCCGGCTACTGCGCCACCATCAACCAAGCCGCCAACCAATGACACCATCAATTACGCGACCCTTCAACCGGACGGGACACTAGGATGACCTTGGAACAATCTGGTCTTGCTACCCATGCCGGATCCGCCAGCAGCTGGCCGGCGTCGAAGCAGAGGTTCAAGAGGGTCTCGGTAGGGAGCTGCACTTGTGGGTGGCAGCCTCCGGCGTGTCCTTTTGAACGATCCCGCCGATAGAATCTAGTTGGCCATCGGCCCTTCTCACAGGTTCCATATGTTACTCAGCACGTTGGGTCCGGTCAGGGACGACGATTACGCTCGCCCGAGAGGAGCAGATCCTGCCAAGGCCGTGTCGGTGCCCATCGGCTTCCCGCGGCAGGGAGTCTCCCACGACGAACTGTCCGAGGAGGAGAAAGAGCGCTGGGACGAGCTCGATTGGGGCGACGACGACGAAGACCCTCCCGACTCTGTCGGAGCCAAGGCCACCAACCGGTGGTTGTTGAACGCCGACACCGTCAACAAGGTCCTGGCACATCTGATGACCCACGGCCAGCGAGTCGCCGGCGGCGACCGCCTGGGCAAGACGATCGTCTTTGCCCAGAACCAGCGACACGCCGACTTCATTTCGAAACACATCGACGCCAACTACCCCACCTATCGCGGCCATTTCGCCCGGGTCGTCACCCACCAGACCGAGTTCGCCGAGGACCTGATTGACAAGTTCTCCATCGCGGACCGGGAGCCGCACATCGCCATCTCGGTCGACATGCTCGACACCGACATCGACGTGCCCGAGCTGGGCAACTTGGTGTTCTTGAAGGTCGTCCGCTCCAAGACCAAGTTCTGGCAAATGACCGAGAGGCACCCGGCTCTGTCCCGACCTGGTCGGCCCAGGCCAGAGTGGCCTCTGTCTTCGGCCACCTTCCGCGGGCAGGCCAGCCGAATCGGCGCGATACCGAATGGCCGATGTTTGAGCCGCGCAACGCCCTTGTTGTTCCGCCAGAAGAAGACGCCTGACCAGTTCTACCAGGAGGTCATGCAACCAGTCGGCTGCGACGATCTACTTCAAGGCCGAGGACTATAAGAACCAGTTGTTGGCGCAGGGGCAGATGAGGAAGCAGACCGTCGATGACTCGTGGACGCAATGGTCAAAGCAGTTCATGCAAGCGAACCCAGTATTCGCCGCCCTGTACGGAAGTTCGACATCAGGTTCGATCGCTCCGGGCGAGACGGGTCGGATGCAGATCAAGGACGATCTGGGGGCGGCGATCCAAGACCATACGTCCCCCCCGAACGCCCAGACGGCAGCGCTGACAGAGTTGTACAACTCGTGGGTCTACTGGCAGCAGTTGACCGGTTCGTTCGGGAACCCGAATCAGCCGACGACAACGGCGGAGCAGACCGACTCGATCGACCAGCAGTACGCTCAGTGGTTGCAGACTTTCGTGTCACAGAACCCGGGTGTGCAGCCGCTGGTGGACCGGGCCATCCGCCCTGACCTGACCTCTACGCTTAACGCGATGGCAGCGCAAGGGGTGGACGTTTCAATATGAGAGCGCAGCGTACCTCGATCGCGCCGATCACCCCCTACGAAACGTTGCGTTAGACGAACTTCACCGACTTCTCAGAGAACTCGCCGATCTCGGCCTTCACGACGGCCTGCTTGGCGGAGATCCCCTTCACCTCGATCGCCCCTTTACTGAAAGCACCGGCCTTCGTGACTGTAAGCAGACCCTCCTCCTTATCGTTTTGGCGGCGCACATAGTCAGCCGACACCACGCCATGCCTCGCGCCGATCAGCACGACCTGGCCGCCAGCGACGATCGCCAAGCTCCCACCGCCAGCAGTCTCCTTGACGTTCTTGGCGTTCAATGTTCTGATCTCGTCGAAGTCGGGATCCTCGCCCGTGGTGTCGTCGCCCGGCCCCGTCACGCTAGCGGTGTCGAGCACCGGCAAGTCATGTCGCTTGATCTGAAACGAAGTGCACGCCGCCCAATGCAACTCGTTGTTGTTCCCGCCGTATTGGCCCAGGATCCCGGTACACTTGTGCTTCCACCGCTCCGGGTTGGACAAAGCCTCCTCTGTGGGGTTTGTCAGCAGCGCCGGCGTCGGGCAGGTGTCGGGGGTGCCCTGACACAAATACTGCTCACCAGCCGGCAGGGTGATGGGAGTGGCCCCGTTCCAGTCGGCCTTGGCGATGGCTTGCCTCTCCTCGTCGTGCGTCTCCGGGACAAGCGAGAAGTTGTAGGTCTGCATCGTGGCAGTCAGACCTGGGCCCTGATCCTTCAGTTGCTGCCAAGCTGGGACTACCGACGAGTAGTCGGTCTTGCCGTCGTCGGTTGCCGGAAGGGACAGAGCCTGCCCTGCGTCCGAGTAGAACTTCAATGTGGTGTCGGTAGGGATCAGCACCTCCGGCGGATACCCCGCCGTCCCCTTCTGGTCGAAACCTCCGTGGCCCAGAAATATGTACGTTGCCATCGTCCGCCTCCTAGCATGAACTGCACCTCTGTCAGCACCATAACCCCGCTCAAGGCAGCAGGCAATGGCCACGAGGCCCCCACTGGAGCTACCAGCCGGGTCGGCCTAACGTGATGGGTGATGATCGGTGTGCTGATCGCGGTGGGGATGCTCGTGTGGGCGGAAGTGACCCTGCTGATCGACGCTTTCTCCCGTCGCCACCGACGTCCTGATCTCACCGATCGGCGCCGACCCGTCCAGCGAACTTCGATCCCCGACGAGGCTCACAGATGGCTGGAAAGGCAGTAGCCAGAGCACGGCGAGGGCTAAGGGACTGGCCGGGTCGGACCAGGGGGGAATAGCCGATGCTCGCGGAGATCGACCACGCCACGCTTGACGGCGCTGCGAATGGTGGTGGCGGAGATCTGGACGCGTAGGGCGGCGCTGTCGACCGAGAAGATCCCTGGTTCGTCCCGGACAAGGGCCGCGATCCGCTCATCGTTGTGGGCGCGCTCCCGGCGCATCTCTGCAATCAGGTCTCTGGACATACAGGTCCCCAGGTCGGGTTGTTGTCTGGATATGGCATATCCGTTGTGGCAGGTGGCGGCTTTGAGGTTGCGAGGCGCATATAAGCGTTACGGCAGTCCTGCAGCGCGCTTAACGACGCTTGCGGCGATGTCCGTCAGAACGTCCTTCGCCAAGCCGCCGAGTGCCTCCGCTGCTCTCGATAGGCGCCCCTTGCGATCCGGACCAGGTTCCTGCCCTTCTGCCGCCCTGAGAACTTGGAGCAGCACGTCTCCTGCGTCGCCGGCTGGCCACAACCCGACAGCACGTGCGCCTCGCTCGTCCAGCCGGTAGGGAAATAGGACCCAGTGGCCCCGGCCGGGTCCGAGAAATTTGCGCAACTGGCCATCGATATAGCCCGCTCCTACTAGCCGCTCAAGCTCGTTAGCGGTAACCGACTCCTCTTGACCGATCGATATGGCCAGGTCCGCGATCGTCACGGTGCCGCCGCCTTCATTGTCGGCGATCCACTTGAGTATCGGGAACGCAACCGATTCCCATGTGCCATCCGCCTTCAACGCGACCCTAGCGTCCTGGTAGCGGGCGCAGCATGGTCACAACCGTGGATAACTACCACCCACGTGCTTGAGTGTCCGACCATCAGATTCGACGCATTTCGTGCCGGTTCGGAACGGGTCCGTCGTTGGATTCGGGTTGCCCGATGGGGTCACGCGTAATATTCCCCTACGGTGACAACAGCCAAGGGTCCAGTACTGACCATCGAGCCGGGGCGGCTCCCGGCCGACGGCTTCTGGTGGGTTTGGATCAGCGGACTCAACAGGCCGCTTCGCCGGGTCCGGTCGCTCGATGAGATCAGAGGAGTATGGGGGGAGTTCGAGTGCTCGCGAGTCGAGTGGCGCGGCTCCTCCTATGCGGAGATGGTCGCGGCTGGGGTCGCGCCAGCCGAACCGCCGAGGTGGCTGAAGTGACTTCCGCGTAGTGGCTAGAGCCCGGAGGCCGCGCACAGCGTCGACACGGCCGTCAGGTCGCCTCTTAACGTTCCGAGCGCCTGGTTGAGCGTGCCGGTTGCATTGCTGTTTGACTGCGAGCTGCCTTGAAGTCCGTCGATGGTCGAAATCTGACTCTTCACTGTGTCGAGGGCTGACGAGATCGACGCCCACCCGGGGCTCAGTCTCGCTGCCTGTTCCGCCTCGGCGTCAGCCGTGAAATCCTCGGCGTAACCCGCCGAAGCGTCACGGTCAACGACCGCGGCCCGAAACTGCTGGCAAGCCGTTTTCGCCAGGTTCGCCGCCGGGGTTGCCGTTGACGCAACCGTCGTCGCTGTCGTGGCCAGCGTCTTGGCGCTGCTTGAGTGGCCGCTACCAGCGAGACCGCACCCTGACAGGGCGAGCGTGACCAGTCCGAGGCTCAGACCAGCAAGAACGGTTCGTGCCGGCGGCGAGATCGCTCGCCAAGAACCTCGCCTCATGGCCGCCCCCTCTTCACTGTCTGGAACTTCGACCGGTGGAGCATATGCGGAGATTGCGCAGGTCGGGTCGCGCATGTCGTTCGCACTGAACAGTCGGGCGTCGTTCGGGCGTCGTCTGACCCGCGAGATCCTGAAGCCGGTAAACCTCGGTCCTACAAACAGGGCGGGGTCGCCGAAACCGCCGTGTCAGTCTCGTGTCAGCCGGCTCTCTACCGTTTGGTAGAAGTGCTGGTCAGCGTTGGTACCGGCAGCCTGGTAGCCACTACTCCCAGAAGTGGCCGTCGCATCGGGCCATGGCCTCGATAAGGGCCAAGATCCGAGGCCGGACCCCCAGGGGCTATGCCGGCCGGGACATGGCTGTGGTCGTCGAAGAACTCAACCCCGTGCTGCGGGGCTGGGGAGCGTACTTTCGCGACGGTAACTCGTCGCGCCAGTTCAACGCCATCGACCGCTACGTCCATCAACGGCTGGCCAAGCTGGCGAGTGTCAAGCACGGCATCTCGGGGCGGAACTGGACCACCCGATACACCTACGGATGGCTCACCAACATCGGGATCTATCGGCTGACCGGAACGGTGCGTTACTGGGCTGCGCATGCCTGACGACGAACGATGTCGGAGAGCCGTGTGCGGGAGATCCGCACGCACGGTTCGATAGGGGGCCGCTGGGGAGGCAACGCTCACGGCGAGACGGAACACGCATCGGCAGGGGAAACCCCCCCGGACTGAGCCCGCCCGACCTACAAGCACCGAACCAGCGGCCTACCTCACCACAGCGCGCTGTCGACGTGGGAAGACACGAGCACTGATAATGCCGATGTCGTTGAGAGCGACGGAGACCGGCTGGGGACCCCTCACTTCTGCAGCTTCAGGATCTGAGCGGCGAGGGCATCAGCGATCGCTCGGTCGCGGTCGGCCGAGGCGTGTTGGTAGATGAGCGCAGCGCGTGGGCTGGCGTGCCCCATCCGGGCCATCAGCTCGCGAGTGCTGGCCCCGGTAGTGGCTGCGAGAGTGTTTCCGGTGTGGCGTAGGTCATGGAAACGCAGACCTTCCGGTAGTCCATTGACCTTCGCGACGGCCTTCCTCCAGTGCCGCCCGAACGCCTCGGCGTGGAAAGGTCGCATCCCATCCGCGCTTTTGTCTGCTGGGAAAACCAACGAGTCTGGACCGAGGTCGCCAATCAGCCGGAAATGTGCCTCAAGATCATGGATTACCGGGGTCGGGATGGCGACCGTGCGCACGCTGGCCCGGCTCTTGGGCCGAGTGAAGTGTGAAGCTCCATGGCGGTCTCGTTGAACGTTGCCGTCGTCGGGAGCCACTGTGACTGCGGCGCCTTGCAGGTCGAGCCGCTTGCGGCGCAGAGCCCGCAGCTCGCCGAACCGGAGGCCGGTGAACGCAGCGAGGATGACCAGGCCCCTGTAACGGGACGTGATGGCATCGGCAATTGCGTAGACCTGTTCGACGGTCACGGTCGGCCGCTCGGGCGTATTGTCAGAACCGGCACCCTTGATGCGGCAGGGGTTGCGGGGGATCAGGCCGTCTTCAACGGCCGTGTTGAGGATCGTTCGGAGAAGTCGGTAAGTCTTCGGTGCCCGTCCGTGTCCGTCCGGTCCGCTGGCCTTAGCCCACCAGCGGCGGACGGAGACGGCTGAAATGTCAGCGATCGGAGTCGACCCAAACGCCGGCTTGAGGTGCAGGCGGAGCAGATCCTCGTAGTCCTGCTTGGTCCGCATCGCCAGGTCGTGCCGACCGGCGACCCAGTCGTCGGCGTAGAAGCCAAAGGCGACCCGGCCGTGGCGGGGATCCACCCAGGTGCCAGCGTCTTGTCGCCCAAACGCGTCCCGCAGCGCGGCGTTAGCGTCCGCCTTCTGGATGAAACTGCCGAGCGCGACATGCTTGCCCTCGAGCAGTACCCGGGCCTGCCAGCGGCCGCTCGGCAGCTTCCGGATCGAGCCGGTGCCTCTGTCACGCGGCGTGCGTGTCATCGCACGACCCTAGCTCTTCGTGGCACGTAGATGGCACGTCGGTCCGTCTTCGACGTCCAAGCCCAGTCCCAAGCTTAACAAAATGGCCTCTGACCAGGTCTTTCACGACGCACCCCCAACGGGATTCGAACCCGTGCTGCCGCCTTGAAAGGGCGGTGTCCTAGGCCGCTAGACGATGGGGGCAGGACGGTCCAGAGTACCGTGCACGGATCCCGCTCCTCCGCGGGGGGCAACCAGACCGGGCGCCGGCGGGTACCCCGGTGAGTCAGCCCTCCGCCTCGAGGGCCCACTCCGTCCCGTCGCGGCGGTCCCGCACCTCCACCCCGAGACCGGTCAACACCTCCCTGATGCGGTCCGCGTCCGCAAAACGACGGTCCTCTCGCGCCGCCGCCCGCTCCGCCAGCAGGGCCTCGACGTACCCCCCGATCACCTCCCGCGGCTCACGGGCTCCGGTACGGGCCAGGTCGCCCAGGCGGACGACCATGCGCCGGACCGCGGCCCGGCCCCGCTCCCCGGCATCGGATTGGGTGGTGTCACCCGCCCAGGCGTCGAGAGTGTCCTCGAGCTCGAGCACGGCCCGCACTCCCGCATCCACGTCTCTGGCCGCCATGGCCTCGTCGAACTCCGCTTCCAGCCGGCGGATCTCGGCGTGCAGAGCCGTCGGTGCCGCCTCGGGCGAAGGGGGAGCGGAGGGCGAAAGCGGCGTCCGGGTGCCCCTCTTTTCAAAGGCCAAATCCACCAGCGCCCCGATCGCGAGGCACTCGCCGCTCCCGATCACCTCGGACCTGCCGGCCCGGCGCACCGTGACCACCCCGTTGCCGACGACGCGGGCGCAGCCGGCATCGAGGTCGAACACGCAGGCGGTGTGCTCATCCACGCCGAGGACCCAGCCGCGCTCGGGCAGCTGCGTCTCCAGCATCGCCAGCCGGCGCTCGCCCAGGTAACAGAACCGGGTGTCGTGGGTGCCGCCCTCCGCGTTGTCGTAATGCGGAATGACCGCCACGTCGGGGCCGAGCATGCCGATCAGGTCGAGACCGTCGGCCCATTCCGGATCGGCGCCGACCTTGTACACCTCGTACACGGGCACCGTATAGCGGCCCAGCGTCAGGGCGGCCGCGCTGGCGAACACCACGCACCCACCGAGCGTCAGTTTGTCGGCGAGCAGGTCGGGCACGTCGGTGCCGGCCCACTGCCGCAGGGCGTAGGTCGGGCTGCCCGGACCGGCGAACACCCAGCGAGCGGCGGCCAGCCGGGCCAGGGCCGCCTCCGTTCGGACCGGATCAGCACCCTCAACCCGCCGCAGGTCGACGGCCTCGACGGGCCGGCCCACGCTGGCGGCGAAATACTCCACGGCCCGGGCCGAGATGTCGTCGGCGTTGGCCTGGAAGCCGTACGGAGTGTCCAGCAGCACGGCGGGCACAGGATCGGGCCCGAGGGCGTCGAAGAGCTGGCGGTGGGGCTTGACCATGGTCGGCGCCGTCTCGCCCGATCCTATAATTGCCAGTAGCCGGGCCATCAGGGGAAAAACCCGGGCCGGGTCGCATCCTCGATCAACCCGGCCACCACAGCAGGGTGTTGGGCATGCAGATCATGGTCACCGGCGATCCAGCGAGTCACCGACCGGTCCAGGGCCCCGCCGGCGCGGGTCACTTCGTCGCGTTTGACCGACATCCACCGTGGGTTGCTCGGATCCTCGGCCGGCAGCAGAAGGATCGGGACCTTGACGAGGGGATAGCGGGTGGAGGGCCGGTGCTCCCACAGGTGGCGGAGGATGATCAGGTGATGGACCCGGGAGAGCCAAGGCTTGATGGTGCCGTCCGGTAGGACCTCGACGTTCGCGAGCGTCCCTTGGATCCCCTCCTCGGGCCAATCCGGGTGCTGGGCGCGGATTGTCGTTTCGAAGCTGGCCGCGCCGGTGCCGAGGAGCTGGGGCGGGGCCAGAGCGGCTTCGCAGGTGGGCCAATCGGCAAAACGGTTGGCCAGCTCCATGGTTCCCCCGTCCACGAGAACGGTGCCGGTGGTCGCACCGGGATGCCGGACCGCCAGCTCCAGAACCACATTGGCGCCCCAGCTCTGCCCCGCGGCCAAGGGGATGCGGTCCCCTCGCCATCCGAGGCGGTCGACCACGGCCATCAAGTCGTCGGTCAGGGTGGCGAAGTCGTAACCGTCGTCGGGTTTGTCGGACTGGCCATGACCACGCTGGTCTACCGCCGCGACGGGATGGCCTCGGGCCGCCAGGCGGGACGCCACCCCATCCCATAGCCGGGCGTTGGATGCCAGCCCGTGAACGAGCAGCACCGGGGGGCCACGGTTATCGAGGGCTCGGGTACGGACATTGAGGACGACGCCCGGCGCGACTGGTATCGGCCGTGGCGCCGGATTCGCCGGGGCGGTCACCCGGATCGGTCGGGGCCGGCCGAAACAGGAGTGAGGGCCACGATCAACCGCTTGTCGCGCCGCATGGCGGCCCGATATTCGTCCCAATCGGGGTGCTCCCCCGAGATCTGGCGGTACAGATCGACGAGCGGGTCCATGGCGTCTGGCAACGAGATCAACTCGACGGTGCCATCCACCTGGACCCAGCGTCCGAAGAAGCCGTCGTTGAGGCCCATCAGACTGGCCCTCGGATCCCGCCGGAGGTTGCGAACCTTGTAAGCCGGCTCACGGGTAGAGATGACAATCCGACCCTGGTCGTCGACTCCGTGAACAACCGGCGACAGCTGCGGGTCGCCGTTTTGCTTGCGCGTTACCAGCACCGATCGATGGTTGGCCCGGAGGAAGTCGAGGGCATCATGGAGGTCCATGTCGTTCAGTCTGGCCTACCGAGTCAGGCATCGCCGGAGAGAGCGTCGATGGCTTCACCCTGTAGATAGGTGAGCCAGTGATAGAGCGATTCCTCCGGGCTCGTCGGTCGGCGTCCCTCGTCGCCTTCCTGGATATCGAGGAAGGTTCCGAGCACCAGGCGCAGACCGTTGAGGGCCCGGGTCCACGCCAGCAGCTCGGCCTCGGTGAGGTGATCGGCAGAGGCCGTCGACGTCAGCAGTTCCAACTCCTCCCGGTGGCGGGCCACCAGATCCTCTTGCATCAGCCGGCGGTACTCGTCCTGCTGCTCGGTGTGGGCCGGATCGGAGTAGGCCGGCGGGAACAGTCGCCGGAGGACCGGCTGATCCGGTTCATCGAGCAGGGCGCTGAATTGCGGTGCCAACTGACGCAGCATCTCTCGGTCTGACCCACCGAGGCGGAGGACGTAACTGCCCTGGCGGTCCCGCCGGATGAGCCGGCGCGGTCGTAAGGGGCTCAGCTGTCGTGCTCCATCGTCGCCCACAAGCCGTGCTCGTGGAGCCGGAACACGTCGAGCTCCGCCTTCTCCCTGGGTCCGTGCGAGACGACGGCCTTGCCCTTGTAGTGGACGTCCAACATCAGCTGGTGGGCCTTTTCTTTGCTATAGCCGAACAGCTTCTGGAAGACGAAGGCAACGTACGACATGAGATTGATGGGGTCGTTCCAGACGAGCACCTTCCATGGGCGGTCCAGGTCAGTGACTTCTTCGACGTCCGGCTCTTTGATCTCGACAGGTGCGACGGTGGTCATGGCACTCGGGTAGTCGGCAAGAGGGCAGGCTGGGCTTCGTCCGGGGAGCGGGGGCCAGACGGGCCGGCTCCAGGATGGGCGGCCAAGCCGAGGTAGAACTGCAATACCGCCACCACCAGCACGCTGGCACCGGCGACGTGGAGAGCGACCAAACCGACGGGATCTCCATTGAAATACTGGATGTACCCGACACCTGCCTGAGCGATCATGGCAACCAGCACGATCTCGGCCCGGCGCATCACCGCGGCCGGCGCCTGGGTGTGAGCCAGGCTCCACATACTGAGAAGGGTGACCGCCAGCAGCACCTCCACCGAGGTCCCGTGCAACTGCGCCACCGAGTGCAACGACAAATGGAATCGTGGTGCCTTCGGGTCGCCGCCGTGGGGGCCGGTTGACGTGACCACGGTGCCCAGGGTGACGACCAGGGCCAGGACGGCCAGCTGGATGCGGGCCAGCCACAGCGGGGCTCGTCCCACCAGGAGGACCTTCGGTGCCACCGTGGGCGGGGCCGGTGGAGGTCGCAACCAGTCATCGAGACCGGCCCGGTGGTTGAGGATCACCGCGTCGGCCAAGAAGACCAGGCCCAGCAGGAAGTGCGCCATCACCAGGCCGGGCGCCAGCCGGTACTCCACCACCAGGGCGCCGAGGGCCACCTCGGCGACGAGCCCGACAAGGAGTCCGAACGAAAGCCAGGTGAGGTCGGGACGCCGGGGCGTTCGTCGGAGGGCCGCCATCAGGGTGCCGAGGGCAGCCACGGTGACCAGGGCGTTCACCAGCCGGTTGCCGAACTCGACCCACGCGTGGAACTGCAAGGGAGCGGCCACGTCCGAAGCCGTGCAGTTGGGCCAGTCCGGGCAGCCGAGGCCGGACCCGGTCAGACGGACGGCGGCGCCGGAGATGATCGTCAACACCAAGGCCCAGACCGCCAGTGCCGTGATCAACTGGAAGCTTCGAGGGGATACCCGCCAGACCCGCCAGGCGCGTCGCAGCCGGCCTGCGGCGCCCCCCGGATCGAGCTGCATGCCGCCCATGCTACGGCGGGCCCGGCTTCGGGCCTACTCCGGCCTGGGTAGGGCGCCGATCGGGTCCCTGCCGTGTCCGCCGGCCGGGTTGGTCGGCAGCCGCTTTGTTGGGACCGGCCCCACTCCCGTAGGCTCCCTGCTGATGTCCACCGTGGTGCAGAGCGTGCCGGACGAAATCTCGCTGGGACGCCGGTTGGGAGGCTTCGTCGCCCTTACCAAGCCACGCATCATCGAGTTGCTCCTGGTCACCACGGTTCCGACCATGATCGTGGCGGCCCGAGGGCTTCCGTCGTGGTCGCTCATGGCCGCGACCGTCGCCGGGGGAACGCTGGCGGCCGGAGGCGCCAACGCTGTCAACATGGTCGTCGACCGTGACATCGACGCGGTGATGCGCCGGACCCGCGGTCGACCCCTCGTCACCGGGGTGATCTCTCCCTGGGCTGCGCTGGTCTTTGCGATCGTCCTCGAGGTGGTGGCGTTCGGGGAACTGTGGACGACGGTCAATCTGCTCTCGGCGGTGCTGGCGGTGAGCGCCACCTTGTTCTATGTGTTCGTCTACACCATCTGGCTCAAGCGGACATCCAGACAGAACATCGTGATCGGCGGGGCCGCCGGGGCGGTCCCGGTGCTGGTCGGATGGGCGGCGGTGCGAGGCAGTGTCGGGTGGGCGCCGGTGATGCTGTTCGCCCTGATGTTCGTGTGGACGCCGCCGCACTTCTGGGCTCTGGCCATCCGGTACCGCGAGGACTACCGAGCGGTCAAGGTCCCAATGATGCCGGTCGTAGCCAGCTTCAAGAGCACGGCCGCCCAGATCCTCGGGTACTCGGTGCTCGTGGTTGTGACCTCGTTGTTGTTCGCCTGGATAGCCGGGATGGGACCGATTTTCTGGGTGACCGCGGTGCTGCTCGGAGCGGTGTTCTGCGCCTTGGCCCTCGACTTGTGGCGCGACCCGAGCGAGCAAAGGGCCATGCGTCTGTTCCACTGGTCGATCACCTACGTGACCTTGCTCTTCGGGGCGATGGCGGTCGACCAACTGATCTTTCACTGAGGGACAGCGCCGCCTCGACGGTCGGGACGGCGTGGGGTCGCACGATCAGCGGCGGGATCCTCCGGACGGACGAGGTGCCAATCCACCCGGGGCGTGATGCGCGCCGGCTCGGAGTGGTCGATGATGGATATATCCGACGAGGGCGGCGGTACGAGGCTGCCCATCAGGAGGCTGGATGATCGAAGCTCGAAATATCACGAAACGCTACGGCACGACGACCGCGGTTGATGACCTGAGTTTCGATGTGCAGCCGGGATTGGTGACGGGCTTTCTCGGGCCCAACGGGGCCGGGAAGACGACGACCGTGCGCATCATCCTCGGGCTCGATCATCCGAACAGCGGTGAGGTGACCGTGGCCGGCAAGCGCTACCGCGACCTCCCCGCTCCCCTCCACGAGGTTGGAGCGCTCCTCGACGCCAAGGCCATGCACGGTGGGCGCACCGCCTACAACCACCTGCTCTGTCTGGCTCAGAGCAACGGCATCCCGGCTCGGCGCGTCAACGAGGTGCTCCAAATTGTCGGCCTGGAGGAGGTAGCCCGCCGCCGGGCCAGCGGGTTCTCGCTGGGCATGGGCCAACGACTCGGCATCGCCGCGGCTTTGCTCGGCGATCCGGCGGTGCTGATGTTCGATGAGCCGGTCAACGGATTGGACCCTGAGGGCATCGTCTGGGTGCGTACCTTGATGCGCGCCCTGGCGGCCGAAGGCCGGACCGTCCTGGTCTCCAGCCATCTCATGAGCGAGATGGCGCTCACCGCTGACCATCTGATCGTCATCGGCCGGGGACGGATGATCAGGGACGAGGGCGTCAATGACTTCATCGAGTCCAGCTCCCAGCGCTCGGTCCGGGTCAGCTCGCCGCGTGCCGACGATCTCGCCGTCCACCTCCGAGCGAAAGGGGCGAAGGTCGAGTCGCGGCCCGAAAGCGCCCTTGAGGTCGCCGGGCTCGACGCCGCCACCATTGGCGAGATCGCGGCGGCCAACGCCATTGTCCTGCATGAGCTGACACCGCAAAAAGCATCGCTTGAGGAGGCCTTCATGGAGCTCACCAGTGACAGCGTGGAATTCCATGCCACCGGGGCGGTGGCGTAGATGAGTGCTTCTGTCGCTATGGGCGCGGCACCGGGCCTGGCCCGGACACCGTCGTATCGGCCGGCCACATTCGTGGACGCCCTGCGCTCGGAGTGGACGAAGCTTCGATCCGTCCGCTCCACCTACTGGTCGTTGCTCGTCGCCGCTGTCCTCGGCATCGGTCTCGGGGCCCTCATCAGCGGGATCTCCGCCCACCACTACGCCACCGACCCGTCCGTGCACTTCCGCTGGAATCCAACCGATCGCAGTCTGAGTAGCCTGGCCATCGCCCAGCTGGCCTTTGCCATCCTCGGAGTCATGGTCGTAACCGGCGAGTACTCGACCGGCATGATCCGCACCAGCTTGGCGGCCGTCCCAAAGCGCAGCCGCATGCTGGCCGCCAAGGCGGTGGTCTGGACCGCGCTGGCGCTCGTGGCTGGAGAAGTCATCAGCTTCGTGACCTTCCTGGTCGGACAGGCGCTCATCTCGGGCCAGGCGCCGTCAGCGTCGCTCGGTGATCCCAATGTGCTGCGCGCCGTGGTAGGCGCAGGCCTGTACCTGGCCGTGCTGGGCCTGCTGGGGACGGCGGTGGGTACGCTGCTGCGTCACGCCGCCGCCGCCATCGGGACCATGGTGGCGTTGTTACTGGTGCTGCCCGGGATCGCCGCCGCCCTGCCGTCGTCGTGGTCGCAGCCCATCGAGCAGTGGTGGCCCACCAATGCCGGCCAGCAGGTGGCCATGGTCATCCGCGACAGTCACACCTTGCCGGCGTGGAGCGGATTCGGGGTGATGGTGTTGTTCGTGGCGGTGGTGCTCGGCTTTGCGTTCGTCATGCTCGAGCGTCGCGACGCCTGAGCCGCCGGCCCGCGCGGCGGCGCGGCGGCCCGAGCTGGCCCCAGCAGCCGCTTGCCAGCCCGAAGCCCCGCCAGCGGCACCCACGCTGCCCGCCGGCGCCACCCACGCTGCTCGCCGGCGCCAGCCACGCTGCCCACCGGCGCGGGCCACGCTGCTCGACGGCGGCTCCCTCGCTGTCCGCCAGCGCTGCCCGCCAGCCCGAAGGCCCGCCGGCGACTCCCGCGCTGCCCGCCGGCGCGACCCACGCTGCCCGGTTCGGGGTGTCTCGGCGTCCCCCGCATCGCGGTGCTCCGACCCCGGCCGCTCGGTTCCACCGGTTGCCCCGCCGGCCCGGCCTCCCGGGGTCCCTGGCGTCCCGGCCGCGACGGCGACGATTTTGTTATGTAAGTGGCGTCATGCGCGACCTTTATAAGAAAATCGATCCCGGTTTTCCGGGACGAGGGCCACCGCAGCACACATTGCCCGGCCGTACATCACCCCCGCACCACTACGCGCCCTGGTTCAACCGGCGGGCCCACCGGCTGCCGTATGCGCCGAGTCTGACCTCGCCCTAGGCTCGGGGGCTTGACTGAATCGGTCGTCGTCGTCGTCCGCCATGGTGAGACCGAGTGGAGCCGAAGCGGCCAGCACACCAGCCGGACCGAGTTGGATTTGACCGCGGCGGGGGAGCGTCAAGCCGTCCGCATCGGCGCCGCGCTGGCCGGGATGCACTTCGACGTGGTGCTGTGCAGCCCCCGATTGCGAGCCCGCCGAACCGCGGAACTAGCCGGGCTGGCTCCCGTTCGCATCGAAGACGACCTGGTCGAATGGGATTACGGCGATCTCGAAGGACTCACGACCCCTGAGATCCAGCAACGGTACCCGGGGTGGACCGTCTGGGCTGGCCCCTGGCCGGGTGGCGAGTCGGCTGCGGCAGTGGCCGCCCGCGCCGACCGGCTGATCGAGGGAATCACCGGTTCGGGCGCCAGACGGGTAGCCGTGGTCGGGCATGGGCATTTCAGCCGGGTGCTGGGGGCGCGTTGGGTGGGCCAAACCGTCGAGACGGCCCGATGGCTGCTGCTCTACACCGCGACATGGAGCGAGCTCGGTTGGTTGCGAGGGGAGAAAGTGATACGGCACTGGAACGTGCCGCCACCAACCCTCTGAAACGCTGGTCGCGGAGCAACCGCTGACAAGTAGCATAGGGCGGCCGGCACTCGGTCGGCCTGGCCTTCTCGAATCTGGTCGGGAAACGCCTACCAGGCCGGTCCGCACCCTGGAACCCAAAGCTGCTCGAGTGAGCGCCGGCCAGGTGCGACTGGTCCCCCGGTGAGCGCATTCCACGTGCGTCGGCCAGGATGGGACCGTGCAGCCTGGTCCGACCCCGCCGCCCGCGCCGACGTGCTACATCCACCCTGACCGGACGGCGGGCTCGATCTGCCGTCGTTGCAACCGGCCCATCTGTCCCGACTGCATGCGCGAGGCGCCGGTCGGATGGCAGTGCGCTCGTTGTGTCCACCAGGACAGCCGGCGAACCCCCGTGACCCGCTGGCGGCCGACCGCCGGTGGTCGCCTCGGGAACACCAGGGTCACACCGATCGTGACGACGCTGATCGTCATCAACGTGGTGGTCTACATCTGGGAAATGGCGAGCCACGCCGGGATCTACGTCTTTCAAGGCGCGGGAAACAACTGCGCCAATATCGTGGAGTGCCGGTTCGCGATGTGGCCGGCGGCCGTGCACCACGGCCAGTGGTATCGCCTGCTGACGGCCCCGTTTCTCCACGCCAACATCGAGCACATTCTCTTCAACATGCTGACCCTCGCCATTGTCGGTAGCCCGGTCGAAGCGGAGCTCGGGAAGGTCCGCTTCATCGCGGTGTACCTGCTGTCCGCGCTCGGCGGGTCGGTTGCTTCGTACCTTCTCTCCCAGGCCAATGTGCTTGGCGTCGGCGCCTCCGGGGCCATCTTCGGCCTGATGGGCGCCTACTTCGTGCTGGCCCGACGGCGCAAGTGGGAGGTCGGCAACATCCTGGCGTTGATAGTCGTGAACCTGGTCATCGGCTTCGCGTCGTCCACCATCGACTGGCGGGCCCACATTGGCGGCATGATTACCGGCGCGGTGGTCACGATGGGTCTGACCCGCTCGGCTCCTGCGCGACGGACCGCGGGTCCGGGCGTCGAGGTGGCGACGGCAGCCATCACGTCGGTGGCGGCCATTGCCGTGCTGGTCGCGCTAACGCTGCTGCCACCGGGCCATGTAAACCTGTGACGGCTGCCATGAATTCGTGATAGCCCGCCGGCCGTGCCCAACCCCGGTCCTGATCCAGAGGTGATGGGCGCCGGTCCCCACACCGCAGCTGGTCCTGGTTCCGACTCGGACCTCCCGGTCTTGGCCCGATCGACCGGGACCGGGTCGAAGCGACGCCGCACTCTGGTGTCGCGGCCGCCGCGGCCGTCGCGGCCTCGGCCACGGCCGGATGGGGCACCAAACGGGGGGAAGCGACGCGGGCCTCTGGCGTTGCGGCTGCGGCGGCCGGGACGGCCTCGACCACGGCCGGATGGGGCGCCGACACGGTGGTAGCTACACCCGACCCCAACATGGCGGTAGGGACGCCAGACCCCACGGTCGCGGCCGCGGCCCGAACGGCCTCGACCGCTGCTCGTACGGCGGGGATCGAAGTGGCGACGCTGACCGACGCCGTCGAGGCGGGCCAAGCGGCCGCACTCTTCGCGGTGGTTTGGTCGGTGACCACCGGGCCCCCGCCTGTTTCGGCGGATCTCATCCGGGCCCTGGCCCACACCGGGAATTATGTGGCCGGAGCGTGGGCCGGCGGCAAGCTGGTGGGGGCATCGCTGGGGTTCCTCGCCCTTGATCAGGGACGGCTGTCATTGCACTCCCACGTCACGGGGGTGGTTCGTGCCGCTCGAGGCGCCCGAGTCGGTTTCGCCCTCAAACAGCATCAGCGGGCCTGGGCCCTGGGTCGTGGTATCCGCGAGATCACCTGGACGTTCGATCCCCTCATCCGGACCAACGCCGAGTTCAACCTGGTCAGGCTCGGGGCCGTCGCCGTCGCCTACCTGTCCGAGTTCTACGGCGAGATGCAGGACGGAATCAATGCCGGCGACCGCAGCGACCGATGTGAGGTCCGTTGGGAGCTCGACTCCCTCGAAGCCGTGGCCGCGAGCGACGGTTCGCGCCTGGCGCGTCCGCGGCTTGATGTCGCAGGTAGGCGTGGCGCCGTCCTTCTCGCCGTGGATGCGGACGGCGGTCCGGAGTGGCCAGCCGAAGACGACGGGTGGCCTGATCCTGGTCTGCGGCTGTGCCAGGTTCCGGCCGACATCGTGGCGATGCGCACGGAGGACCCCGAACGGGCGCTGCGTGGCGGTACGCGTTGCGCCACACCGTGGGTGCCGCCCTAGCTGACGGCTTTGTGGCCCGCACTTTCTTACCAGAGGGTTGGTATGTTTTGACCCCAGGCCGCGACGAGGAAGCAACCCGATGAAGATCGAAGAGCTGGAGCTTCGCCGCATCCGAATGGATCTGGTCGCTCCCTTCCAGACGTCCTTCGGGACCGAGAGAGGCCGAGATGTCCTGCTGGTGAGGGTCATCGGGCCCGATGCCGAAGGCTGGGGCGAGTGCGTGGCCATGTCCGAGCCGGTGTATTCGGCCGAGTACGTCGAAGGCGCCTCGGGCGTCATCCGGGATCACCTGTTGCCGCGACTGTTCGCCTTGCCCGACCCGGCCGCGCACCTCGTTGGTCCAGCCCTAGCTGGAATCAAGGGCCACCCCATGGCGAAGGCGGCGCTGGAGATGGCGGTGCTCGATGCGGAACTGCGGATCGCCGGTGTCTCGTTCGGCTCTTATCTCGGAGCTGTCCGCACTCAGGTGCCATCCGGGGTGTCGGTCGGAATCATGGCGTCGATTGGTGAACTGCTGGACGTGGTTGGCGCCTATTTGGCCCAGGGATACCGTCGCGTCAAGCTCAAGATCCAGCCGGGGTGGGATGTGGGCCCGGTCCAGGCCGTCCGGGAGCGTTTCGGGGGGGACTTGGCTCTGCAGGTCGACGCCAACACGGCTTATACCCTCGCCGATACCCGGCAGTTGGCACACCTCGATCCGTTTGGTTTGCTTCTCATCGAGCAGCCGCTGCCGGAGGATGACCTGGCCGGGCACGCCGTCCTGGCCCGTCAGATCCAGACGCCGGTTTGCCTCGACGAGTCCATCACCTCGGCTCGAACTGCCGCCGACGCCATCGTTCGCGGCACGTGTTCGGTGGTGAACATCAAGGCTGGCCGAGTCGGAGGTTACCTCGAGGCTCGCCGAGTGCATGACGTGTGTGCGGCCCACGGAATCCCGGTCTGGTGCGGGGGCATGCTCGAGACGGGGTTGGGCCGGGCGGCCAATCTGGCGCTGGCCGGCCTTCCGAACTTCACTCTCCCGGGGGATATTTCCGCCTCAGATCGGTACTGGCGGGAGGACATCACGGTGCCCTTCTGCCTCGACGCCGGGTACCTCGCCGTTCCGGACGGTCCGGGTCTAGGGGTGGTCCCGAACCCAGATGCCCTGGCCGAGATGACCACGTCCTCCGAGCGGATCCCGTGGGGTAAATAGCTCTCCAATCTGGTCGGTCACGCCAATCTGGTCGGCCAGGCCAGACTGGCTCGGGCGAGGCCGGCCAGAGGGCTATCTACGTCAGGGTCGTGGCCTACCGGCGAGCAAGGTCAGATCCGGTGGCTCAGCTGCGCTCGAATCGAGGCCGGTGCGACACGGAAGACTGCATGTGGATGGCGTGGCCCGGATGGAGCGAAGGCTCGACTACTGTGAGTGGGGGCCGCTAGCTCATCTGGTAGAGCAGGAGCCTTTTAAGCTTCTGGTGCGGGGTTCGAGCCCCCGGCGGCCCACGAGAAAGTGCAGGTCAGAGCCACTTTTCTCTCACCAGCCTCATGGTCGAGGACGCTCGATGGCGCGTGGATGGCGCGGCCGGTGACACGTCAGCTGCTTTCCGGGGCCGATCGAAGTGGTTTGATGGGCGCCCGGCGGACCTCATCGGCCGCAGCCTCGGCCGCCGCGATGTGGACCTAGCGGGCGGTATCGGTTGCGGTCAGCCGCCGTCAAGGTGGCGAGCTTGCAGCCGATGGTGTCGAGCGATCTCCGAGTACTGGTCGTCAACCATCGCGCTGGCCGACGGTCAATCGTCGTTCCAGAGGTGACGGCCGTGCCCTTGCACGGCCGGGCTGACAGGTTCTTGACGTCGTTTGGTGAGGGAACCAAACGCACCAGGTCCGGGCCCGCCAGGCCAAAACCGTCGAGAAGTTCCGGCTCAAGCCTGGGAGCGAGCCGACGGCCAAACAGCTGGGCTCGATGGCCGTGTTCCCCAGGCGCACCCTAACGATGGAAACCGCTCAGCAGGAGTGGCCGTCGGGACCTGGGCGGAGTGCGGACCCAGCCGGGTGTGCGCGGTGTGTGGCGTGCATTGGCTTCCGCCGGGTTACGTGGCAGATGTCCAGATCGGGCTTGCCGCGGGACAGCGGCCGCCACTCGCAGGGGGTGCGACAACCGTCCACGGTCGGTCGAGGACCCGAATCCGGCAATGGCGCCCACGCTCGCTCTTGCCACCCGGAACGTAGTCAGATGGCTGGTCCTGCCCCGGCCGCCCTGCCATTAGGGGTCAGACTTCAGCTGCGGTTGACGGCCTCGTAGGGGCTGTGCGACTGGATTGGGCTCGGAGCTCCCCGAGTCAGCAGCCGTCGCCTGGAATCCAGCTGGTAAACGGGAGTCCGCACACAGGAATCGGCACGTACGAACCGGTGACCTCTATTGCAGCGATAGCGACGATGTCGCTCTCGATCCAGTTGACCAGCGCAGTGATTGCTACGAGTTCGACGTCGCCGGTTACAAGTTCTTCGATGGTTTCGGCGTTGCCTATATCGTTGACGACCGCGTTTATTTGGCTTGGGCAGGTATCGCCGATCGGAAATGGTATCAGGTTGAATGTAAGGTTTGAACCGTTGGCGGTCGAGTAGCTGCTGTCGGGGCATGTCGAGTAGTTGTACAACCCATCCGCGTAGTTCGAACCCGACACCGTGTCGTTGGTTAGGTCCGAGACTGTGAACGTGGTCGTGTCGAGGCCGCAGACCCCGCACCCGCCGAAGTTGGCGTGGTCCAGGTTCACGTTCTCCATACTGTCGTCGTAGAAGGTGGAGCCGACCAGGTAGGTTCCGTCCAGGTTGGCTTGGGTGAGGGTGGCCCCGGCAACTTGCGTGCCGGTCATGTCGGCCGCTTCCAGGTTG
Source organism: uncultured Acidimicrobiaceae bacterium (assembly GCA_963769725.1). Lineage (GTDB taxonomy): Bacteria > Actinomycetota > Acidimicrobiia > Acidimicrobiales > Palsa-688 > PALSA-693. Next base: position 563,251 of record CAVYMU010000001.1, read on the forward strand.
GCGTCGACCAGGTTGGATCCTAGGAACGACGCCGTGTGTAGCCACACTTGGGGGCATTGCACGTTGGGATCGTTGCAGGTGTTTTGCCCAGATTGGTAGGCATGGGTGCCGGCTGGGTTGGAGCCGTCGGTGGCGCCCGACAGGTCGGCACGGTCGAAATGGGCGCCGTGCAGGGTGGCACCGTCGAGGACGGCGTCTGCCATGTTGGCGTACTGCAGGTCGGCGTTGGGCCAGTCTGCGTAGCTGAGGTTGACCCCGACCATTGGAAAGGTCGGGTCCGTCTGGCAGCCTGGGATCTCCGCGTCGATCCACTGGTTGTTGACGACCTCTTCTGCCCATTGGGCCTCGGTGTAGGCGGAGTCGGTGCAAAGCAGTTGGTCGGAGCTGAACAGTGGAGTGGGAACGCCGGGTGCCTGCTGGTTGATGTAGGCGCCGTCCATCTCGGCCGCGACCAGTTGGGTCCCGGTCAGGTCCGTGCGGGCGAGATCGACGCCCGTCAGGTTGGCGTAGTCGAGGTTAGCCCCTGTCAGGTTAGCCCCTACCAACGTTGTCGAGGTTAGGTTGGCGCCAGCGCCGATGCAGTCTGGCGCCCATGGCGCGTCTTGGTTGTCACAGTAGTCGTTAGGGAACTGGGCGTTTGACAGGTCGGCGTCGGTGAAGTTCGTGGCGTCAAGCGCGTCTTGCGAGAGTTCGCTCAGATCCATTCCGTGCAGGACCGCTTTGGTGAAGTTTCCGCCCGCCCAGTCGATTCCGTTCGGGTCGTCGCCGGTGAGGTTGACGCCGACGAGGGTGGCCTGTTTGAGATTGACCCGGGTGTTGCTCGTGGGGTCGTAGAGGATCGCGTCGGCGAGGTCGGCGTCGGTCAGGTCGTCGCCGGAGAAGTCGATGCCGGCAAGGTTGTCTCTGGAGAGGTTGACGGCTTCGAGGTCGGCCGGCCAGGTGATCCCGCTGAGGCCGGTCCCGCCGGACAGGTCGGCGCCGGTCAGGGTGGCCTCGGACAGGTTCGTTCCGGAGAGGACCGCTCCGGTCAGGGTGGCATTGGTCAGGTTCACGTTGGAAGGTGTCGACCCGGTGAAGATGGCATTACTGAGATCAGCGCCGGAGAGGTCGATTCCGGTGAGGTTGTCTCTGGAGAGGTTGACGGCTTCGAGGTCGGCCGGCCAGGTGATCCCGCTGAGATCGGTCCCGCCGGACAGGTCGGCGCCGGTCAGGGTGGCCCCGGACAGGTTCGTTCCGGAGAGGACCGCTCCGGTCAGGGTGGCATTGGCCAGGTTCACGTTGGAAGGGGTCGACCCGGTGAAGATGGCATTACTGAGATCAGCGCCGGAGAAGTTGACACCAGTCAGGTTGTCCCCGCTGAGGTTGACACCGGCGAGGTCGGTAGGCCAGGCGATGCCGCTGAGGCCGGTGGCTGTTGTGAGGTTGGTCCCGACGAGGATGGCGCCGGCCAGGTTGGCGCCGGTGAGGTTATCGCCGGTGAGGTCGGCGTCGGTGAGGTCGGCGTCGGTGAGGTTGACGTCGGTGAGGGTATCGCCGGTGAGGTTATCGCCAGTGAGGTTGACACCGGTGAGGTCGGTAGGCCAGGCGATGCCGCCGTTGAGGCCGGTGGCGTTGGCCAGGTCGGCCTTGGTCAGGTTGAGGTTGGCGAGGTCGATTCCGGTGAGGTTGTCTCGGGAGAGGTTGACGGCTTCGAGGTCGGCCGGCCAGGTGATCCCGCTGAGATCGGTCCCGCCGGACAGGTCGGCGCCGGTCAGGGTGGCCCCGGACAGGTTCGTTCCGGAGAGGACCGCTCCGGTCAGGGTGGCATTGGTCAGGTTCACGTTGGAAGGGGTCGACCCGGTGAAGATGGCATTACTGAGATCAGCGCCGGAGAAGTTGACACCAGTCAGGCTGTCCCCGCTGAGGTTGACACCGGCGAGGTCGGTAGGCCAGGCGATGCCGCTGAGGCCGGTGGCTGTTGTGAGGTTGGTCCCGACGAGGATGGCGCCGGCCAGGTTGGCGCCGGTGAGGTTATCGCCGGTGAGGTCGGCGTCGGTGAGGTCGGCGTCGGTGAGGTTGACGTCGGTGAGGGTATCGCCGGTGAGGTTATCGCCAGTGAGGTTGACACCGGTGAGGTCGGTAGGCCAGGCGATGCCGCCGTTGAGGCCGGTGGCGTTGGCCAGGTCGGCCTTGGTCAGGTTGAGGTTGGTGAGGTCGATTCCGGTGAGGTTGTCTCGGGAGAGGTTGACGGCTTCGAGGTCGGCCGGCCAGGTGATCCCGCTGAGATCGGTCCCGCCGGACAGGTCGGCGCCGGTCAGGGTGGCCTCGGACAGGTTCGTTCCGGAGAGGACCGCTCCGGTCAGGGTGGCATTGGTCAGGTTCACGTTGGAAGGTGTCGACCCGGTGAAGATGGCATTACTGAGATCAGCGCCGGAGAGGTTGGTGTTGGTGAGGTCGTGGCCGGCGAGGTCGAGTCCGACGAGTTCGGCGCCGGAGAGGTTGACGCCGGACAGGTCGATCTGGGTGAAGCTTTGTTGGTAGGAGGCGTTGAGGCCGGTGGTGTCGGACAGGTTGGTGGTGGCCAGGTTGTCGCCGGACCAATCGACACCGGTGAGGTTGGCGCCGGAGAGGTTGGTGTCGGTGAGGTTGGCGCCAGAGAGGTTGGTGTCGGTGAGGTTGGTGTCAGCCAGGTTGGTGTCGGTGATATCGAGGTTGGAGAGGTCGGCGCCGGAGAGGTCGGAGCCGGAGAGGTTGACGCCGGCGAGGTCGACGACGGTGAGGTCGAGGCCGCCGAGGGCGTTGAGCGCCGGTGGTGTCGCTGAGGTCGGTGTTGGTGAGGTTGGCGTCTGGCCAGGTCGGCGCCGGTGAGGTTGGCGCCGGTGAGGTTGCAGCCGTACCAGTCCACTCCGGGTCCGGCGGGGGCGGCGCAGTTTCCGGTGAAGACTTCGCGGATGCGGTTGTCGCCTTGGTCGGCGATGTACAGTTCGCCGTTGGAGCCGAGCGCGATGCCGGTGGGCTGGTCGAGGGTGGCGTTGGTGGGGGCTGCCCCGTCGCCGATCTCGCCGCCGCCGTCGCTGGGCCCACCGCCGGGCGCTTCGGTTGCGGCGCCGGTGCCCGCCACGGTGGTGATGATGCCGGTGGCGGCGTCGACGCGGCGGATGCGGTTGTTGTAGGTGTCGGCGATGTAGAGGTTGCCGGCGGCGTCGACGGCCACGGCGCTCGGGTCGGCCAGCGCCGCTTGAGTGGCGGGAATCCCGTCGCCGTTGTAGTCGGCAACGGGCCCCGCGCCGGTCAGGTTCTCTCCGGCGACGACAGTGACGACACCGGCAGGGGTGACCTTGTCGACGGTGCCACTGCCGCAGGCCACGTAGATGTTGCCGGCGGCGTCGACGGCGAGCCCCTGAGGATCGAAGAGCACGGCCCCGTCGATGAGCGGGCCGGCGGCGAGGGTGGTGATGATCCCGGTGGCGGCTTCGACTTCGCGGATCCGGTCGTTGTCGGTGTCGGAGATGTAGATGTTGCCGGCCGCGTCGACGGCGACACCTTGGGGGTTGTCGAGGTGGGCGGCGGTGGCCGGTCCGCCGTCACCGGAGTAGCCGACGAAGCTGGCCGGGTCCCCGGCGACGAGGTCGTCGTCGGTGCCGGCCACGGTGGTGATGATCCCGGTGGCGGCATTGACTTCGCGGATCCGGTTGTTGGCGGCGTCGGCGATGTAGACGTTGCCGTGGGAGTCGAACGCTATGGCGGCAGGGGCGTCGAGGGTGGCTTGGGTGGCCGGTCCGCCGTCACCGGAGAAACGGCCGCCTTCGAACCCTTCAGGGAAGGTCCCGCCGCCGGCGACGTTGGTCATAACCCCGCCAGGATTGACTTCGTGAACTTTGTAGGACCCGGGATCGATGTCCTGGTCATTGACCTGGTCGTCGAAGTAGACATTTCCGCCGTAGGTAGCGACCGACACCGGCGTGAACGTCGCCGCCTCAGCCGGCCCGCCGTCACCAGTGGAATCGCCCTCTACCGGGAGACTCGCCCCCGGATTCTGGGTCGGCCCCGAGCCCGCCACGGTCGCGATCGCCCCCTGCACGGTCACGACGCCGGTCGCCGTCGCGGCCCCTCTGTCAGCGACGCCGTCGGCGGCGAACTCGGTGACGGTGAGGCTGGCGACATAGGTTCCCGCCGTCGAGTACGTGTGGTTGAAGAAGTACCCGCAACCGGCGATCGTCGTGCAAAAATACGTCGGCCCTGATTGGCTGACCTCACCGGCGGCGGTCGCGGCCCACTTCTGGCTGGTGCCGTCACCATAGTTGATCTGTTCGATGAGAGCGTCGCCGGAGCTGCCCCCAGGCAGTATTTGGCCCTGCGGAGCGAAGAGCACGGTGAGGGGGCCGGGCCCGGTGTTGTTGAACAGGGCGAGCTTGGCGGTGGGCCGCGGCCCGGCGACGGTGATGGTGGTGCTGGCGGTGGCGGTTTGGGCGAGGGTGTCGGATTCGGTGAGGGTGACGGTGTAGGTGCCGGGGGTGGTGTAGGTGTGGGTGACGTTGGCGCCGGTGGCGGTGGTGTTGTCGCCGAGATTCCAGGTGTAGGTGTCCGGCCCGGCGCTGGAGGGGAGCAGGAAAATGTCGGGGGCGTCGAGGCTGACGGTGAGCGGGCCGGGGCCGGTGGTGGGGGTGGCGGAGATGAAAAGCCCGGGGAGGGGGCCGTAGACCTCGATGCTGGTGGTGGTGCTGGCTTTGAGGCCGGCGCTGTCGCCGACGACCAGAGTGACGGTGTAGAAGCCGGGGGTGGTGTAGGTGTGCGAGACGGTCGGACCGGTGCCGGCGGGGGTGCCGTCGCCGAAGTCCCAGGTGTAGGAGGTGATCGACGCCCCCGGGTTGGGGTCGGTCGACCCGGTGGCGTCGAGGTTGAGGGTGAGCGGTCCTGGTCCGGTGCTGTTGGTGGCGGTGATGACCGGGCTGGGGGGGGTGTCGATGGTGACCTGGTGGGAGACCGCGGAGGTGCGGCCGGCCTGGTCGGCGACGGTGAGGGTGACGGTGTAGGTGCCCGCCGTGGCGTAGGTGTGTTGCTCGACGGTGGCGTCGGGCCCGTTGGTGGTCTGGTCGCTGGTCCCGTCCCCGAAGTCCCAGCCGTAGGTCACGCTGCCCGTCGTCGCTGTCGGTGCGGGGACCGAGGCGGTGTCGTCGAAGTCTTCGGTGGCGCCGCAGCCGGCGTTGCCGCAGTAGACGGCGGTGGTGGTCGGGGCGACGCTGAATGCGGCGACCGGGGGGACGGTCGGGTAGACGTTGATGGTGGTTTGGATGGTGGCGCTCTGGCCGAAGTTGTCGGTCACGGCCAGCGTGGCGGTGTAGGCGCCGACGCCGTAGGTGTGGGTGACGGTCGGGCCGGTGCCGTTGGTGCCATCACCGAAGTTCCAGGCGTAGGCGGTGATGGTCCCGCCCGGGTTGGGGTCGGTCGATCCCGAGCCGTCCAGGTCGACGGTCAGTGACGTGACCCCGGTCTCGCTGGTGGGGGCGATCGCGGCTGTCGGCGTGGCCGCGGCGACCCCGACCGGGACCGACTTGGTGGCGGTGACGCCCTCGAGGTTGGTTTCGGTGACCGTGGCCGTGAAGCTGCCCGGCCCGTAGGTGTGGACGACGGTGGCGCCGGTGCCCGTGGTGCCGTCGCCGAAGTCCCAGGTGTAGGAGACGATCGACCCGCCCGGGTTGGGGTCCGCCGACCCCGACGCGTCGAAGCTCACCGTCAGTGGGCTGTTGCCGACCGTCGCCGAGGTGGTGAGGATCACCTCGGGCGGCCCGTCCGCGACGGTGAAGGTCTTGGAGGCGGCCGCGGTCGGCCCGAACGAGCTGGTCACCGTCAAGGTGGCGGTGTAGGTGCCCGGCCCGTAGGTATGCGAGAGGGTGGCGCCGGTGCCGGTGGAGCCGTCCCCGAAGTCCCACCCATAGGAGAGGGTGCCGCCGGGGTCGGTGTTGACCGAGCCGGTGGCGTCGAAGCTGACCTGGGCGGGCTCGACCCCCGGGATCCGGTCGGCGCTGAACGACGCCCTCGGCGCCGAGGCGGCGACCACGACGGGGACCGACTTGGTGGCGGTGACGCCCTCGAGGTTGGTTTCGGTGACCGTGGCCGTGAAGCTGCCCGGCCCGTAGGTGTGGACGACGGTGGCGCCGGTGCCCGTGGTGCCGTCGCCGAAGTCCCAGGTGTAGGAGACGATCGACCCGCCCGGGTTGGGGTCCGCCGACCCCGACGCGTCGAAGCTCACCGTCAGTGGGCTGTTGCCGACCGTCGCCGAGGTGGTGAGGATCACCTCGGGCGGCCCGTCCGCGACGGTGAAGGTCTTGGAGGCGGTCGCGGTCGGCCCGAACGAGCTGATCACCGTCAAGGTGGCGGTGTAGGTGCCCGGCCCGTAGGTATGCGAGAGGGTGGCGCCGGTGCCGGTGGAGCCGTCCCCGAAGTCCCACCCATAGGAGAGGGTGCCGCCGGGGTCGGTGTTGACCGAGCCGGTGGCGTCGAAGCTGACCTGGGCGGGCTCGACCCCCGGGATCCGGTCGGCGCTGAACGACGCCCTCGGCGCCGAGGGGTCCACGGTGATCGGCTGGGATTGGGTGGCGGTGACGCCGCTCGCGTTGGTGACGGTCAGGGTGGCGGTGAACGTGCCCGGCCCGTAGGTGTGGGCGACGGTGGCGCCGGTGGCCGTGGTGCCGTCCCCGAAATTCCAGATGTAGGAGGCGGCGGGGGCGGCGGTGGTGAAGTCGACGGTCAGCGGCGACGAGCCCGTGGTGGCCGACGCCGTGAACGAGGCGTCAGCCACGGTGGCGTCGACGGGCTCGGTGGTCGTGGCGGTCAGCCCGAGGCTGTCGGTCACCGTCAGCGTGGCCGTGTAGGTCCCGAAACTGTAGGCGTGAGAGACCGTCTTGCCAGTGGCCGTGGTGCCGTCCCCGAAATCCCAGGCATAGGAGGTGATGGTCCCGCCCAGGTTCGAGTCGACCGATTTCGAGGCGTCGAAGCCGACGGTCATCGGCCCGGCCCCGGCCGTGGCCGTGGTCGGGGTTATCACCGCCACCGGCGGGTTGGCGGCCACCGTGACCGCGGTGGTGGCCGTGGCTGTCAAACCCAGACTGTCGGTGACGGTGAGCGTGGCCGTGAACGTGCCGATCGGGTAGCTGTGGGCGGCTTCTTCTCCGCTGCCGGTGCTCCCGTCCCCGAAATCCCAGGTGTAGGAGGTGAGGGTGGCCCCCGGGTTGGGATCAGTCGACCCCAAGGCGAACAGGATCTCCTGGTAGGCGGGCGCGCCCGGCACCCGGCCCGCAGCGGCGACCGCCACCGGCGCTTGGGGTGCTACCGCCACGGTGGCGGTGCGGGTGGCGGTCGCCCCGGTCGAGTCGGTCACGGTGAGCGTGGCGGTGTAGGTACCGAACGTGCTGTAGGTGTGGGTGGTGGTCTCGCCCGTGGCGGTGGTGGCATCGCCGAACTCCCAGGCGTAGCCGGTGACGGTGGCCCCGGCGAGCAGGTCCGACGAGGCGCCGGCGTCGAAGGCCACATCCAGCGACGAGCCGCCGGCCCCGGGGGTGGCGGTGAACGACGCGGTCAACGCCCCGACCACCACGGCGGTCGATGCCGAGATGGCCTGGTTGCTGCCGCCGGGGTTGGTGGCGGTGACGGTGACTTGCAGTTGGTCGCCGATATCGCCGGCGGCGGGGGTGTAGGTGGAGCTGGTCGCCCCGGCGATGGGGGTGCAGGCGCCGCTGCCGGCGGGACAGTCGCTCCAGGTGTAGCTGTAGCTGGTGGGGTTGTTGGTCCAGGTGCCGGGGGCGGCAGTCAGGGTGTGGCCGGTGGCCGGGTTGGCGGCGGCGGGGGTGATGGTGGGCGGGGTGGTGTTGGTGGGGGGTCGGGGGTAGATGACCCCGGTAGGCGTGGAGGTGGCGGTGGCCGACCCGGCCGGGTTGGTGGCGGTGACGGAGGCTTCGACGGTGTCGCCCACGTCGCTGGCGGTAAGGGTGTAGGTGACGGTGGCGGCCCCGGCGATGGGGGTGCAGGCCCCGCCGGCGGCGGGACAGTCGCTCCAGGCGTAGCGGTAGCCGGTGGGATTGCCGGTCCAGGCGCCGGGGGCGGCGGTCAGGGTCGAGCCTTGGGTGTAGGTGCCGACCACGGTCGGGAGAGTGGTGTTTTGGGGGGCGGCGACGACCACCGGGCTGGGCGGGGTGACCGCGGTGGTGCTGCCGGCCGGGTTGGTGGCCGCCACGGCGGCTTGGATGGTGTCGCCGGCGTCGCTGGTGGCGAGAGTGTAGGTGTCGGTGGCCGCCCCCGCGATGGGTGTACAGACGGCGCCGGACGGATCGCAGTCGCTCCAGGTGTAGCGGTAGCCGGTCGGGTTGTTGGTCCAGGTGCCGTTCGACACGGTGAGAGTCGAGCCCACCGCGGCGGTGCCCGAGATGGCCGGCAGGGCGATGTCAGTGGGGGCGGCCAGGATGGTCGGGGTGGGCGCCGAGACCGCCGACGCGGTGCCGGCCGGGTTGGTGGCGGTGACCGTCACCTCGATGCTGTCACCGGCGTCGGTGGTGGTGGTGGTGTAGGTGGCGGCGGTGGCGCCGGCGATGGGGGTGCAGGACTTGCCGGCTGGGTCACAGTCCCTCCAGGTGTAGGCCACGTGGGTGGGCTGGTTGGTCCAGGTGCCGGCCGTGGCGGCCAGGGTGGCGCCCACCACGGCCGGGCCGGAGATGGCCGGCAGGACGGTGGCGGCGGGTACGCCGATCACGGTGGCGGTATCGGCCGAGGTGGCAGTAGCGGAGCCGGCCGGGTTGGTGGCGGTCACCGCTACCCGGATGGTCGACCCGGCGTCGCCGGCCGCCAAGGTGTAGCCGGCCGTGGTGGCGCCGGCGATGGTCGTGCAGGCCACGCCGGCCGGGTTGCAATCCTGCCAGGCGTAGCCGTACGAGGTGGGGCTGTCGGTCCAAGAGCCCGCCGACACGGTCAACGCCTGGCCGACCACCGCCGCGCCGGTGACGGCTGGCAGCACCGTGACGGCCGGGACGCCGATGACCAGGCCGGTGGCGTTGGACACCGCAGTGGTCGACCCGGCCGGGTTGGTGGCGGTGACAGCCACCACCAGCGTCGAGTTGTCGTCGGCCGCCACCAGGGTGTACGTCGACCCTGTCGCCCCCGCCATGGCCGCGGATGCGGTCCCGGTCGGGCTGCACCGCTGCCATTGGTAGGCGTAGGAGGTGGGAGCGTTGGCCCAGGTGCCGGCGGTCGCGGTCAGGGTTTGGCTGACGACGGCGGTGCCGGTGATGGCCGGTAGGACCGTGTCCGCTGGGACCGCCAAGATCACCGCCGTCGGGGTCGAGGTGGCGGTGGCCGACCCGCCCGCGTTCGCCGCCGTGACCGCCACCCTGACGGTGGCCCCGGCCTGGGCGGAACCCAAAACATAGCTCGACGAGGTGGCCGCCACGATCGCCACACAGCCCGCCCCGGTGGTGTTGCAGTCCTGCCACTGGTAGGCGTACGAGGTGGGACCGTTCGACCAGCTGCCCGGGCTGGCGGTCAGCGTCTGGCCCACCTTGGCCGTGCCGGTGATCTTCGGAAGCCCGGTGTTGGCCGGTGCCGGCGGCACCGGCACCGCCCCCGTCGGCGGCGACGTCGCGGTCGCCGACCCGCCCGCGTTCGCCGCCGTGACCGCCACCCTGATCGTAGCGCCCACCTGAGCCGCCCCCACCACCAACGACGGCGCCGCAGCTCCGACGATCAGCCGCGCACGCCTTGCCCGAACTGTTGCACGTCTCCCACCCATAGCCATACGACGTCGGACTGTTCGACCAGCTGCCCGGGCTGGCGGTCAGCGTCTGGCCCACCTTGGCCGTGCCGGTGATCTTCGGTAGCCCGGTGTTGGCCGGTGCCGGCGGCACCGGCACCGCCCCCGTCGGCGCCGACGTCGCGGTCGCGGACCCGCCCGCGTTCGCCGCCGTGACCGCCACCCTGATCGTGGCGCCCACCTGAGCCGCCCCCACCACCAACGACGGCGCCGCAGCTCCGGCGACAGCCGCGCACGCCTTGCCCGAACTGTTGCACGCCTCCCACCCATAGTCATATGACGTCGGACTGTTCGACCAGCTGCCCGGGCTGGCGGTCAGCGTCTGGCCCACCTTGGCCGTGCCGGTGATCTTCGGTAGCCCGGTGTTGGCCGGTGCCGGCGGCACCGGCACTACGATCGTCGCCGCCGACGACGCCGTCGCCGACCCCGAGGCATTGGCGGCAGTCACCGCCACCCGCAACGCCGAGCCCACATCGGCCGACGCCACCGTATAGATGGCCCCGGTCGCTGCCGAGATGGGCGCACAGGCCGCCCCCGACGGGCTACACCGCTGCCAGGCGTACTTATACGAGGTCGGACTGTTCGACCACGTCCCCTTGGTCGCCGTCAAGGTGACGCCCACCTTCACCGTGCCGCTGACGGTCGGCACCGCCGTGTTGACCGGCGCCGATCCCGCCGCCACCGCGGGCGACACCCCCGCCACCGCCGATACCAGCAAGCCGGCCGTCAACGCCGCCGACACCACCACCGCCACCGGCCGCCCCCACCCCCGGCCAGGGCGGCCCCCGCGCCGGGCTAGAGCCGACCACACCTGCACACGAGCGTGACGCATCACCGAACCACCTTCACCAAGAACGCCCCAAGGATAACAGCGTTTATCTAATCTCGTAAGATAAGTACTGTGATATCTAACACTGTCTGATATAGGGTGTCAAGCATGGGACGGCCCAAGGAATACGACGACGAGCTACGCACCCGGCTCATCGACACCGCCGGCCACCTCCTGGCCAGCGGCGGTCCCCACGCCGTCACCCTCCGCCAAGTGGCCCGCCACGCCGGCACCACCACCGCCGCCATCTACACCCTCATCGGCGCCAAAGACGCCCTGGTCCGGGCCATGTACCACGAAGGATTCCGCCGCCTCGGGGACCACCTCTCCGGCGTGGAACCCAACCCCGACCCCCTCGAACGGGTCTTCCAGCTCGGCGTCGCCTACTACCAGACCGCCATCGACAACCCCCACCTCTACGCCGTCATGTGCTCCAATCCCATCCCCGAATTCCGTCCCAACCAGACCGACGCCGCCTACGCCTACAGCAAACTGGCCATCATCATCCACGCCGTCCAAGACTGCGTCGACGCCGCACTTCTGACCGGGCCCGCCCCCGAAATCGCCCGGGCCCTGTGGGCCATCCCCCACGGCGTCGCCACCCTGGCCAACACCGGCATGATCGCCACCCCCCAACCCGCCCGCCAGTTACACGACAACCTGGCCCGAGCCGCCCTGCACGGCCTCCAACACCAAAACCTAACCTGGCCCCACCCACCCCCCGACCCCACCCAACCCACCCCACGCGTCACCCCCAACCCAACCCCACCAGCCCGACCCAAGAGGCGCCGACCACCACGCGACGGGCCACACAGCCTCGTCAACTGATGTAACTCCAACGGTTTGCTCCCCGACGGGGCACACGGACACCCGGCTCGGCGATGTTGACCGGCGCGGCCTGACCCCGCCGTTCTGGTCCCACGTCAACCCCTACCGACACTCTCGAGCTCGAGCGTCACCTCGACCTTACTCCCCGCAAAGCAGTGCTGAGCCGTTGGCCATCAACGACCTCAGATAGCACCACACCCACCTTGCACCACCTTTGTATTGGGTCGAGGGCGTGCCTCTTTGCGCACGTCACCACGCATCCGCGGGAATGGTAGGGTCGAGGGGACTATCTCATAAACGGTGTAACCGGTTCTATTTTTTACGAGTGAATCTCGGTTACTTGGCTGCGAGAATTATACGGTCTGGGAAGGCGATTGTAAAGGCATTCAAGGCTCCCTTCCATCGATTCGACCAGCGCTGGCAGCCTCTTCCAGTAGGGTCGAGACTCATGATGGCCAGGTACACACGCTTAAGGGCCGCTTCCTCATTAGGTGAATGACCCCGAGCCTTGACCGCCTTGCGGATCCGGGCATTCACGCTCTCTATGGCGTTCGTATCGGGTATGACATATCTGGCGCTCCGTTCCGGTCCGTAGCCGTAAGGTCGGGTGGGCGGGTCCGGGGAGTCAGAGAGGATAAGCCAGGGCAGGCCGCTTTACACATTGACCTGCGAGGTCGCGTTAGTGCTTGGCCACCCCAGCGACTGGCCCGACTGCGCTGCGAGCGCGAATCCGTTTCTGTCGTCCTCAGCCCGGCGAACTCCTCAAACCAGCTCGAGAGGAGAGACAGTCGTCGACAACGGCTTGTGCCGAGACGAGGGTCGCATGGGTCAAGGTGGAACAATCGCCCGAAATGCGATTCCCGACAAACCTGTTGGGTCAGGCGTGGCCGGTCAGTGTCACCGGGGGCGCTCCTGAACGGGTTATCCGCGCTGATGGCAGGGAGCCCGCTTGAGGCGTCTCCTCAAAAGCGGCAACGGCTTCGGGGTCGAAGCGGGCTGATGGCGGGATCCCTCGTGTTGGTCATCCCCGCGACCGTCCACCTGGCGCCGTGACGGTTTGGCGATCACCTGGTCGGGGCCGGGTGTGGGGCGTTGTGTCGGGTGGTGATGTCGGGTTCCGGCGCTGGGGGTAACGGCGCGGGCGGGAGTTCGATGCGCACGGTGGTGCCGTCCTCGGGGGTGGTGTGGAGATCGATCGTTCCGCCGTGGGCGGTGACGATGGCTTGGGCGATGGGGAGTCCGAGACCGGATCCGGTTCGGGTGCGGCTGGTTTCGGCCCGCCAGAAGCGGTCGAAGGCGTGGGCGGCCTCGGTGGGCGGTCATGCCTGGCCCGCCGTCGCTGGATCTCCAACCGGCAGACGGTGGGTTGGCTCGACAGGGTCGACGGTCAGGGCGGAGTCGGACCGGGGTGTGGATGAGAGCGTTGGTGACGAGATTGCTGACGACTCGTCGGAGCGCGGCCTGGTCTCCGGGGTCCGGACGTCGAGGTTCGAGATGGGCCGTGATGTGGCGGGATGGGTTGGTGGAGCGCGGCGGTCGCCAGCACGTCACCTACCGAGGGCGGTGAGGTCGGACGGGCTGGCGGTGTATGGGCATGCCCTCGTCGAGTCGGGCCAGGAGCAGGAACTCCTCGACGAGCGCCGTCATGCGGGTGCTTTCCTGGCCGATGCGGCGCATGGCGTCTTGGAGGGCCTGCCCGTCGCGGAGGTCGCCTTGACGCCACAGTTGGGTGAGCCCGGAGATGACGGAGGTGGGGGTTCGCAGTTCGTGCGAGGCGTCGGCGACGAACTGGCGGAGCCGGTCTTCGATGGCCTGCTGTTGGTCGAGCATGGAGTTCAGGGCCGTGGCCAGACGCCGCAGTCTCGGCGCCGGTGTGGGTGGTGGTCGATGCGTTGATCGCGGTCGCCCGCGAGGATGGCTTCGGCGGTGCGTTTCATCCGGGCGATCGGGCGGAGGCCGAGGCGTTCGATCCAGAATCCCGCACAGCCAGGAGGATGAGCGCGGTAACCCTGCCGGCGACGAAAACCGCGGTCTTCAGCTCGGTGGTGGTGGCAATCGACGGGACCCATGAACGCAGCGAGCAGGAGCTGGTGGCCGTCGGGGGTAGCTGCAGGAGGATGGCCCGCCAATGTCCCGAACCGTTCATCGGATGAGACGGTGGTCGGTTTGGCGGCTGGTGATCGACGACGAGATGGTGGCCGGCGTTTGTGGTTGTTGGCCGTTGGCCGCTTGCGGGGCGGCGATGGTCGTGCGCTGCTCGCCGGAGATGACGGCCAGGTAGGTGTTGCTGAGCCGGTCCGGCTGGGTGACCTGAGGTGGGTTCCCAGAGGGCGGCGGCCGATTGCGGGCGACACCGACGGCGACTGGGATGCTGTCGGTGAGCTGACCGTCGAGCTGGTGCAGCTCAGCGTTTTCGACCGTCCGGATGATCAGATAGCCGGACACAGCCAGGCAGGACACGAGCAGCACGGCCGCGGCCAAGGAGACGTGTCCGCAAGCTCATGATGTCAGGGGGCCAGTCATCCGATAGCCGATGCCACGCACGGTCTGGATCAGTCGGGGTTCACGTTGGTCGATCTTCTTGCGGAGGGTGAAGATGTAGGTATCGACGATGTTGGTTTCTCCGACGAAGTCGTAGTCCCAGACGTGGTCGAGGATCTGGTCGCGGTTCAGCACCCGGCCGGTGTTGCGCAGAAGAAACCGGAGCAGCTTGTACTCCGTTGGTGACAGGTCGACCTGCTGGCCGTCGCGGGTGACGAGATGGGCGGCGTCGTTGAGGTGGATCGGCCCGCACCGGTAGGTCTTGCCCGGCGACTGTTTGCCGACCCGTCGCAGGATGGCGTGGACCCGGGCAACCAGCTCCTCGACGCTGAAGGGCTTGGTGAGGTAGTCGTCGCCACCGATGGTGAGCCCGCGTACCCGATCCTCGGTGGCGTCACGGGCGGTGAGAAACACAATAGGAAAGTCGTGTCCGGCCGAGCGGAGCTTCTGGCAGATCTCGAAGCCGTCCAGGTCGGGGAGCATGACGTCGAGGATGGCCAGATCGACGTTGTGTTGGCTGGCAATGGCCAGCCCTTCCTGGCCGGTGGTCGCTTCGGTGACGCTGTAGTCGGCCAGGCGGAGGGCGGCGCTGGCCACGAAAGCCACGTTGATCTCGTCTTCGACCAGGAGGATGTTGGCTGAGCCCACGGCGGGCAGTGTCCCATCCTCCATATGAGAAGACCCTAACGTTGTATTGGAGTTGGCTGTGGAGGGGAGCCGAGCGTCGGGGCGGAGTGGGACCGGATCCTGATACGTACCTGAAACTTGGCAGTGGCCGAGCTAAGGGCACGGCCGGCTACCTGGGCTTTCGTAACGGCTTTGAGGAAACACAAAGACAGCGCCGAACGAGCCTTGAACTGGCTGGGTTTTTACTGTTGGTCATGCCGTCAGTTGCTCCGACCTGGCCACATCGGACCCGCGCTCCGCTGCCGGCGGGCGTAGCTGCAGCTGCACCCGTTCGGGCGACAGGAGGTGTGTGGTGACCGCCCCTAGCGAGACCCGGGCGGTCTCGGAGACCGCGCCGACCCACGGCCCAGGTCGAGATGAGCGAAGAGCGGCGCAAACCGTCGTGGCGGCGCGGGTTGGACCCGGCGGCGCCGGCTTCTGGCTCTGGGCCTGGTGGTGGTCCTGGTGGTCGCGGCCGTGCTGATCACCTGGCAGCTGACCCGCAAGAGCTCGTCCTCGGCGTCGGCCGCCCCCTTGGCGGTGACGACCCAGAAGGTGACCGTCGGCACGGGGACGATCAAGCAGACGGTGTCAGCGTCGGGAACCATCGAGCCGGCGTCGCAGGCCCAGCTGTCGTTCGCGGTGTCGGGCCAAGTGACTGCCGTGGATGTGAAGGTGGGCCAGAAGGTGAACTCAGGCCAGACGTTGGCCACCGTGGGCACCACCGCCCTCCAGGACGACCTGAACGCGGCCAGCGAGACACTGGCGTCGGCTCAGTCCCGGCTGTCCAGCGATGAATCGAGTCGATGCGTCGACCAGCCAGATCGAGTCCGACGAGGCGACGGTCACCTCGGCCGCAGTCACAGTTGAATTCGGCCAAACAGAACCTGGCCGACGCCAACCTCACCTCGACCATCTCCGGCACGGTGGCATCGGTCAACCTGACCGTCGGTCAGGAGGTCTCGGGCAGCGGATCCGGATCGAGCGGGAGCGGCAGCAACGGCGCCAACAGCTCGAACGGCGGTCTCGGGCAGCACCGGCGCCGCAGCCTCGTCGTCCTCCAGCTCGTCGTCCTCGTCGTCGGCCCAGATCGTGGTGGTGTCCACCGACTCCTACAACGTGGACACGACGCGTGGACGACACCCAGGTGGGGCAGAGTCAAGGTCGGCGACCAGGTCACCATCGCGCCCAGCGGCTCGACGGCCACTGTGTACGGAACGGTCTCGTCGGTCGGGCTGGTGGCCGAGTCGAGTGGATCGGGCAGTTCGAGCGTGGCGTCGTTCCCGGTGGTGGTGGCGGTGACGGGAACCCCGTCGGGGTTGTACGCGGGCACCTCCGCCACGTTGACGATCACCACCGAGCAGCTCAGCAACGTGGTGGAGGTGCCCACGTCGGCGATCTCCTACTCGAACGGGCAGACGACGGTGACCAAGGTCGTAAAAGGCTCCCAGGTCTCGCAAGCCGTGACGACCGGCGCCGCCGCCAGCGGTGAGACCCAGATCACCAGCGGCCTGAAGGCAGGCGACGTGATCATGGAGCGGGTCGTGAAGTTCAACGGAACCAGCGGTAGCGGGAGTCGCAGCCTCCTCGGCGGTAGCGGGTCCTCGACCGGCACCGGCGGCGGATTCCCGAGTGGCGGCGGTGGCTTCCCCGGTGGCGGTGGCGGGTTCCCCGGTGGCGGTGGCGGCTTCGCCGGCGGCGGTGGCGGCTTCACTGGCGGCGGGTCCGGGGGCTGACATGGGACCAGTCATCGAACTCGAGAACGTGACCAAGGTGTACCGGACCGGGACCATCTGCCGTGGCCGCGCTGCGCGGCGTGTCGTTCACGATCGATCCCGGAGAGTACGTGTCCATCATGGGCCCGTCCGGGTCCGGGCAAGTCGACGCTGATGCACATTCTCGGCTGCCTGGACGTGCCGACGAGCGGGCGGTATCGGCTGAGCGGCGAGGACGTGTCGGACATGGACGAGGTCGACCTGGCCGAGGCCCGCAATGCCCACATCGGTTTCGTCTTCCAGCAGTTCAACCTCCTGCCGTCGCTGTCGGCGTGGCGGAACGTGGAGCTACCGCTCATCTACGCCGGCGATGGGCCGCGGCGAACGTCGCCGGCGGGCCATGGACGCCCTGGGCCGGGTGGGACTGGCCGACCGGGTCGATCACCGTCCAGGTGAACTGTCGGGCGGCCAGCAGCAGCGGGTAGCGGTCGCCCGGGCCCTGGTCGGCGACCCCGAGTTGATCCTGGCCGACGAGCCGACCGGCGCGTTGGACTCCACGTCCGCCGAAGACGTCATGACCCTCTTCGACGAGCTCCACCAGGCCGGCCGGACCCTGGTGGTCATCACCCACGACGCCGAGGTGGCCGACGCCGCCGAGCGGACCATCCGCATGCGCGACGGCCTAGCCGTCCCCGTCGCATGAGGCGGCCTGATGGGCTGGTTCGAGACCCTGCGGACCGGCTTCGCGGCGGTGCGAGCCAACCGGCTGCGCTCCACCCTGACCGTCGTCGGCATCATGATCGGCATCGCGGCGGTCGTCCTGACCGTCGGTCTGGGCCAGGGCGCCCAAAACCAGGTCAAATCACAGATCAACGCCCTGGGCACCAACCTGCTGACCGTCTCGCCCGGCAGCTCGACCTCGTCGAGCGGCTTCCGCCAGGGGTTCGGCTCGGCGTCGACGCTCACCGAGGCGGACGCCAACGCCCTAGCCTCCACGACCGTGGCCCCCGACATCAAGGCGGTGGCCCCGGTCAAGTCCAGCTCCGAGGGGCTCACTGACACCGTCAACTCGAACACCTGGACCAGCACCGTCAACGGGACCACCCCGGCCTGGGTGACGGTGCGGGACCGCACGGTAACCCAAGGGCGTTTCATCGACAACCAGGACGTGACGGATCACACCGCAGTGGCGGTGCTGGGCCCGGACACGGCCTCCGAGCTGTTCAGCGGGGTCGATCCGGTCGGCCAGGTGATCAACGTCAACGGGGTTCCCCTCACCGTCGTCGGCGTGCTCAACTCGGTCGGGGACACGTCGTCCACCACCGGGTCGAACCAGGACGATCAGGTCATCGTCCCGTTGAGCACGGCGACCCAACGGATCTTCGGCAGCACCTCACTCAGCTCGATCCTCATCGAGGCCAACTCGAGCTCCAGCCTCTCGTCCGCCTACCAGGAGGCCGACACCGAGCTGCTCGCCCTGCACGACATCTCCACCCCGTCCGACGCCGACTTCACGATCTCCTCTGAGGCGTCGCTGGTGTCGACCTCCACCTCGGTGGACCGGACCCTGACCATCCTGCTCGGCGGTATCGCAGCGATCTCGCTGCTGGTGGGCGGCATCGGCGTCATGAACATCATGCTGGTCTCGGTCACCGAACGCATCCGGGAGATCGGCCTGCGCAAGGCGCTGGGCGCCAAACCCTCCCTGATCCGCCGGCAGTTCCTCGTCGAAGCGTGCGTGCTCGGGACTCACCGGCGGCGCTCTCGGGGTCGTGCTGGCCGTCATCGGTACCGACCTCCTGCCGAACGCCATCGGCTATCCCATCGCCCTCTCCGGGTCGGCCACCGCCGGAGCCATCGCCGTCGCCGTCGCCATCGGGCTGATTTTCGGCGTCTACCCGGCCAGCCGGGCCGCTCGCCTGGCGCCGATAGACGCCCTCCGCAGCGAATGACCGTCTTTTTCACCAAGGAGCTCTAACTCACCCATGATCGCCCTCCGAACATCACGAATCGTCACCCTCGGCGCCGCCCTGCTGCTCGCAGCACCACTGCTCAGCGCGTGCGGCGGCAGCAGCAGCCATACCACTACCGGCAGTACCGCCACCACCGGCGGCTCGTCCGCGAGCGACCCGCTCCTCAGGCGGCTCTGGGGCCGGCGGCACCGGCGGCGCGAGCGGAGGAGCAGGCAATTTCCCCGGAGCATCCGGTTCGGTCGCGGCCATCTCCGGCTCCTCGATGGAAGTCCAGAACCAGCAGAGCGGTCAGGTCACCGTCAGCTGGACCTCGTCCACCGCCTTCACCAAAACGGTGAAGCTCACCGCCGCCGATGTCACGGCAGGCGATTGCGTCACCGTGACCGGATCGACCTCCACCGGCACCCTGGTGGCGAGCCAGGTCACGGTGAGCAAGCCGAGCACATCCGGTAGCTGCACTACCGGCGCCTTCGGTGCGGGCGGGCGGTGGCTTCCCCGGCCGGAACCCGCCCAACGGGGGCACCCGGCCGAGCAACGGCAGCGTGCCCACCCCGCCATCGGGATCGGCCTCCGGTGGCGGCCGGAGCGGGTTCAGCTTCGCCAGCGGCAAGGTCACGTCGGTCATCTGCGTCCAGCATGGTGATCTACGGCATCTCCTCCTCCGGGTTCACCAGGTCCGCCGGCGGCTCGCAGACATCGACGCCCCCTACATCGATCAAGAGCAGCAACGTCACCGTCGGCGTGAACCCATCGACGGCGTATAGCGAAATGGCATCGACGGCAGCCAGCTCTCTGGCCGTCGGGGACTGTGTCACTGCGGTCGGGACCGCCGACTCCACCGGGGCGGTCACGGCCCGAACGGTCCGGATCGCCTCGACCGGAGGACAAAGCTGCAGCACCGGGTTCGGCGGCTTCGGTGGTGGCGGCCCGAGCAATGGATAGCGCCGGCTAGACCAACCCGACCGCCGCTCGGCGCCGGCGGCGCAACCAGAAGCGGATCGCGGTGTTGGTCACGACCGTGGTCGTCGGCGTCGGCATCGGCGTCGGTGTCGCCAAAGCACAGGTGTCCAGCGGACCCGGCTATCGCACGGCGGCCGCGACCACCGGCACGGCCACACAAGCTCTTACCGTCTTCGGCACGGTCGAACCGGTAAACCAATCCGAAGCAGCATTCCAAGTCGCCGGCAACATCGCCGCGGTCGACGTCAAAGTCGGCCAGCACGTCACCGCCGGCCAGACCCTGGCCACCCTCGACGCCACTTCCCTGCAGGCCCAGCTGTCCCAGGCCCAAGCCAACCTGACCAGCGCCCAAGCCAAGCTCACCGCCGACGAGTCGGGCGAAGCCTCCAGCTCTTCGTCGTCAACCTCTGGTCAAGCCCAGACGACCGCCGCCACCTCCACCGGGACGAACATCGTGCTCACCGCGGCGACAACAAGTACCGCCCGCCCATCGGGGACCGCTCCGTCCGGCGGATCGGGGGCGACGACCGGCTCGGCCAACCTCCAGCAGGCGCAGCAAGCCGTAGTCGCGGCGCAGCACACCGCAGACCTCGACCTGCAAGCCGCGGCGGCCGCCCTCGCATCAGCCGAGCGCACGTGCGGCACATCCACCTCATCAGGCGAGTCGTCCAGCGCCCACACGACAGCCGCCTTGTTCTACACGACCGCCGACGACACCTCCGACCCCACAACATCCTCGTCAACCAGCACCCCCACCACGACCCCGACGATCCACGACCCCCACGACGACACCGACCACCACGACACCGACCACCACCCCGACCACCACCCCGACCACCACCCCTACGACCACGCCGACCACCACACCCTCCACCAACAGCTCGGCCTGCTCGGCGGCGCTGCAAACCGCTTTCGCCGCCCAGCAGCAAGTGTCCCGGGATCAGCAGACCGTCCAGAGCGCCGAAAACGGGCTCGCCCAGATTCTGTCCACGGCCTCGTCAGCCGCCAGCAGCAATGGCAGCTCCTCGAAGCGGGGTACGAACGGGGGCACCAGCGGGAGCCCCTCGCTGGGCACCGGCGCGAGCCAGTCGAGCGGCGCCACCCGAAGCGGGGCAGGCGCCAGCAAGAGCTCCACTTCCTCCGGCGGTAGCAGCAGTACCCCCAGCACCGAAGCCACGAACAGCGCAGCGCAACTGGCCAGCGATCAGTCGAGCATCGACACCGATCAAGCCGACGTGGTCACCGCCCGGGAATCACTCGACAACGCCACGCTCACCGCGGCGATGGCCGGCACGGTGGCAGCCGTGAACCTCTCGGTCGGGGAGTCGGTGAGCGCCGGCTCGACCAGCGACACCATCACCATCACCGATCCCGGTAGCTACGAGACGACCTCCTCGCTCACCAGCAGCCAGGTAAGCAAGGTCGCGGTCGGTGACCACGTGACCGTCAGCATCGACGGCCAAACCGGAACCTTCACCGGCACCGTCACCAGCGTCGGCCCCGTCCAGGCCAGCTCGTCGAGCTACACCTACCCGCTCGTGGTGGCGCTGGCTGCCGGATCCCTGGCCCCCACCACCACCGTGAGCGGCTCCACCGCCCAGGTCGCCATCGACATCGCCCAAGCCAGCTACACCACCGTCGTCCCCACGTCGGCCGTGCACACCACCACGACCGGCAGCTCCTATGTCATGACCCTTCGCTCCGGGCAGGAGGTCCGCACTCCGGTAAAAGTCGGTGTCGTCGGTGACGTCTACACGCAGATCACCTCGGGCCTATCCGCCGGAGCCCAGGTCGTGCTGGCCAACAAATCGGAAGCGGTGCCGTCCTCGAGCAGCAACTCCACCAACACCTTCCGCGGCGTTGGCGGAGCGGGAGGGCTCCGCACCGGCGGCGGGTTCACCGGAGCGGGCGCCTCCATCAAGCAAATCGGCTGACGAAACGCATCGCCGGGACTGTCCGACGGTAACGGTCTTTCTGGCCTGACTGTGAGCAGTCGGCTCGGCAGGAAGGCGCAGATGATGACTGCAACACCGGACAAGATAGCCAAGCGTAAGCCAGTGGAGGTGTCGAGCAGGAGGCTGCTGCCGAGCTGTTCCGTTTGGCCAACCCCTACCGGACAAGGCGATAAGACTCCGGCCAGGACCGTCGAAGGGGATGTCCTCAAAGGCCGCCCATTTGAATACCGGGACCGGGAGGTCAAGCGGACAGCCTGGCACCGGAACAAGGGTCAACGGAGGAGCGGTTTGCAGCCGGTCGCTGTCGGTGTCTCAATGAGCCGACCCGACTGAGGCCGCGACCATCCCAAATGCCGCGAGGAGCGACTTAAGCGCCGCTTGACATATTTAGCATCGAAGTGATTCGCCACACCGACGAGTTGCCCCAGAACGACGCACCTGCGATCGTGTCGAAGGCCCGAGCGAGCCACACGGAATCGGCCACTCGATCGGCGTCACTTACCCCGGTTCCATGTCGTCGTGCGGCCTCACTGAGAGTGGCGGTCGTCACTGCGGACTCGCGGGCCGCCAGTGTGCAGTTTCTGCTGGCCACCAACACGCCAGCATCCCCAAGCAGCTGTCCGTTTCCGATTTCATAGTCGGCATCACGCGGGACTACCGGCATGGGACTGACGGCCACAAGCAACCGACAGCCTTGGCTTTCGCCCCACGGAAGTCGCTCTCGGTAGCGCGTTGACCGTCAGCGGGCAGTCGCTACTGGCCTGGAACGGGCAAGGCCCTAGCTGGCCCCCGCACTTGACCGATCTGGCACGTGCGTGGCACGTTTTCTTGCCGCAGGTAACGGCCAAGACCCAAGGCCAGCAGGCTGTTGTCCAACCGACCGGCACCAACGTGACAGGCAGGCCCATGTAGATGATGGAGTTGGTGGTCGTAAGTGCGACGCATGTCGCAGGCGCTGCTTTGCCCATCAGAGCGCCACGCGTGTCAAAGGTCCGAGATTGGCTCGTAATTCTTGACGAGAGGCCTAATGACGTCCGAGCCGCCAAGAGTCACCCACAGATGTCGTCGCGTCTCCGCCAGCGGTTCAAGATTGTCTCAGCGATCTCACACCGCTCCAAGCCTTCGGCGGCTGTGGGCGGCCACCATTCTTTGGGGCAGTTCAGGGAAGAGGTCGGTGTCTGGATCGACCCCCACCTCGTAGAAGACGTTGCTCGATGAACGCCTTGGCGCCCGTCAGGGTTCATGATCGCCAGATACCGCACGGTCAAGACGGGGCATCCCCGTCGACGGCGGCATCGCCGAAAGAGCGTCACCCGAGTCTGACGCTTGACAAATCAAGCGTGACTGGGGGCGCCACTCGCGGCACCTCGGGGCGATGCCCCAGTCGGATTAGGGTGCACGTTTGGGGGCAGGCTGAAAGGTTTGCGGGTCCCAGAGCTTGCCGTGGAAGCGTTCGGTGTTGAACCACGCCACCCACCCGCAGGTCTCGACCTCGAGAAGACCCGAGAAGCGGCTTGAATGCTTACGTGTGGCGAGACGCCCCTTTTGCAAGCCGGCGCGGTAACCCCGGACATCGCTTCGCTCGTCGGGTTCGCGGCTGTGGGTCGTCGTGACGAGTCCTCTGCTCGAGACGAAGTTTCACACCCCGGCTCGGCGTCGAGGTTTGGCGGCCCGGTCGAGGCTGACCGAGCGCCTGGGTCGGGCTGGTGAGTCGGCGCTGACACTGGTGGCGGCCCCGGCAGGGTTCGGCAAGACGACAATGCTGGCCGACTGGTTTGGGACCGGTCCTGCCGGTGGACGCCTCACGGCGTGGCTCTCGCTCGACCCTAGCGATAACGACCCGGCGCTGTTTTGGGCGTACTTCATCGCCGCGCTACGAACCGCGGTGCCCGGAGTCGGGGAGGGCGCGCTCGCGCTCTTGTCTTCGACGGAGGCGCCGACGGAAGCGTTCGTTGTGACGCTGCTCAACGACCTCGCCGCCCTCTCCGACCAGGTCGTGGTGGTTCTCGACGACTACCACGTCATCGAGGAGCCCCACATTCGTGACGGGATGATCTACCTGGTGGAGCACCTCCCGCCCCCGGTCCGGCTGGTCATCGCCAGTCGGGCCGACCCCGCGTTGCCGCTGGCGCGCCTCCGAGCCCGTGGCGAACTCGTCGAGATCCGGGCCAATGATCTGCGCTTCACGCTCGACGAGGCCGCCTCCTATCTGCACGAGGTGATGGGTCTGGAGCTGACGAACGCCGAGGTGGCCGCTCTGGAGGGACGCACCGAAGGGTGGATCGCCGCGCTCCAACTGGCGGCGCTGTCGATGCAGGGCAGAGCTGACGTCGCCGGCTTCATCGCCGGCTTCGCGGGCGACGACCGGTACATCGTCGACTACCTGGTCGGGGAGGTGTTGCAACGTCAGTCGGAGCATGTCCGGAGCTTTCTGCTCCACACGTCGATCCTGAACCGGCTGAACGGCTCGCTGTGCGATGCCGTGACGGGTCAGCACGATGGTCGAGCAATGCTCGAGGCCCTCGATCGGGCGAACTTGTTCCTGGTCCCGCTCGACGACCGGCGCCTTTGGTACCGGTACCACCATCTCTTCGCCGACGTGCTGCGAGCCCGGCTCCTTGACGAGCAGCCCGACCGGGTCCGCGATCTGCATCGGCGGGCGAGCGACTGGTACGCCCGCAACGGCGACCAGTCGGAGGCCATCGGCCACGCCTTGGACGGCGAAGACTTCGAGCGAGCCGCCGACCTCATCGAAATGGCGGCAATGCCCGCCTTCCGAGCGCGACAGGAGGCCACGTTCCGCCGGTGGCTGGAGGCCCTTCCCGACGAGCTGTTCCGGGTCCGGCCGGTGCTCGCCATCGCGGTCGTCGCCGTTCATATGGTCAGCGGCGACATCGAAGGGGTGGAAGCACGGCTCCAGGACATCGAAGACTGCCTGGAGGCAGCAGGAGCGTCGGCGGCCCCCGACGTCCCGGCGACGGCGCTGGTGGTCATCGACCACGAGCTGTTCCGCCGACTCCCCAACCAGATCGCCGTCTACCGGGCCGGAATAGCGCTCCTGCGCGGCGACGCCGCCGGCACCATCCCCCATGCCCGCCGAGCGCTCGAGCTCGCCGCCGAAGAAGATCATCTCGGGCGGGGCTCGGCGGCCGCTCTGCTCGCTCTGGCGCATTGGACCCAAGGCGATCTCGACGCCGCCCACCGCCGGTACACCGAAGCGCTCCCGAGCCTGCGGAAGGCGGGGCACCTCTCCGACGCACTCGGACTTTCCCTCGCCCTCGCCGACATCCTCATAGTGCAGGGGCGCCTTGGCGAGGCCATGGGCACCTACCGGAGGGGACTGGAGGTGGCCGCCGGACAAGCGCCGCTGGTGCTGCGGGGCGCGGCAGACATGCACGTCGGCTCGAGTGAGCTGTTCCGAGAGCGCAACGATCTCGATGCCGCCCAGCAGCACCTCCAGACCAGCACCGAGCTGGGCGAACACGCAGGCCTCCCGCAGAACGCGTACCGGTCGCGGGTCGCGCTGGCCCGGATACGGCAGGCCCAAGGAGACCTGGCCGGCGCGGAGGACTTGCTCCGTGAGGCCGAACGGGTCTACAAGGGTGACTACTCGCCCGATGTGCGGCCGGTCGCGGCGCTGGGGGCACGGATCCACGTTGCCCAGGGCAAGGTCGGTGACGCGCTGGCCTGGGCGCACGACCGGCACCTGTCCGCCAACGACACGCTCAGCTATCTCCACGAGTTCGAGCACATCACCCTGGCCAGGATCCTCCTGGCCCAGGACACCGCGGGGCGCAGCGACGGTCCGAGGAATGACGCGACCGGGCTGTTGGAGCGCCTCCTGGCCGCGGCGAAAGAAGGACATCGCACGGGCAGCGTCATCGAGATCCTGGTGCTGCAGACGCTCGACCACCAGGAGCGAGGCGACGTCCCCGCTGCGCTGGCAGCCCTGGAACAGGCGTTGACGCTGGCGGAGCCGGAGGGCTACGTCCGAGTGTTCTTCGACGAGGGCCCATCCATGACCGCCCTGCTTCGGGCCGCCGCGGAACAGGGACGAGCAGCCGATTACGCCGGCTACCTCCTGGCAGCGGACAACTCGCGAGCGCCCAGCACACCGATCCAACGGGGCTTGGTCGAACCATTGAGTGAGCGCGAGCTCCACGTTCTTCGGCTGCTGCGGACCGACCTGAGCGGGCCGGACATCGCTCGCGAACTCACGGTGTCACTCAACACCATCCGCACTCACACCAAGAGCATCTACGCCAAGCTCGGTGTCAACAACCGCCGGGCCGCCGTCCGCAGAGCCGACGAACTCGACCTCTAGCTCGGTACGCATTCGCGTCGATCGATCCGATCTCCCTATCCAGTGAGGTTTCCGAGTTCGGCTCTGACGGTGGGTCTCTGGGCGGGCCGATTCTTGTAGGCGCTTACGCCCGGCGGGCACGGGACGATACGGCCAAATCGGCTACCGAGCGTGGGTGGGCCTGACGCTCCTCTCCCGAATCACCACCCGCAACCATCACATGTGGTGATGACGACTCACCACATCGGGGCGCACTGTCTGAGTGTGACCAACGACGAAGGCATCACCCGCTCCCCGAGTGGCGCTGCGGACGCTGATCACGCCCACATCCCGCAGTACGAGATCCGCGTCAAGGGACATCTCGGGCACCGTTGGGCGGCGTGGTTCGACGGACTGAGCCTTACCGCCCTCGACGACGGCACCACCGTCATTTCCGGCCCCGTGGTTGACCAGGCGGCGCTGCACGGCTTGCTCCACAAGCTGCGCGACGTCGGCATCCCGCTGGTCTCGCTCAGCCTGCTCCCGCCGGACGCACTACCTGCATTCCAAGAGAACCCACCTCACCGGAAGGAAGAACCATGATCGAGGCAAACCATCTGTCCAAGCGCTACGGCAACACGGTGGCGGTCGACGAAGTCTCCTTCGTCGTCCAACCCGGCAGAGTGACCGGCTTCCTCGGCCCCAACGGAGCCGGCAAGTCCACCACTATGCGCATGATCTTGGGCCTGGATGCCCCCAGCGCAGGCTCAGTCCTGATCGACGGCAAACCGTACTCCCAGCTGACCGACCCGCTGCGATCCGTTGGGGCCCTGCTCGACGCTAAGGCCATCGTCGGCGGCCGCAGCGCCGCCAACCATCTGACGTGGCTGGCCGCCAGCAACGGCATCGGCCGCCGCCGCGTCAGCGAAGTGCTCGACCTCGTCGGGCTCAGCGACGTGGCCGGCAAGCGGGTCGGGACCTTCTCGCTTGGAATGAGCCAGCGACTGGGCATTGCCGCCGCCCTGCTGGGAGACCCCCAGACCATGATGTTCGACGAGCCGATCAACGGTCTCGACCCGGACGGCATCCTGTGGATCCGCAACCTGATGAAGTCACTCGCCTTAGAGGGACGCACGGTGTTCCTGTCCAGCCATCTCATGAGCGAGATGGCCCTGACCGCCGATCACCTGCTCGTCATCGGCCGAGGCCGCATCATCGCCGACGCCAGCACCGAAGAGTTCATCAACGGCAACGCTGCCCCGACCGTAAGGGTTCGTGCCCTGGAGCAGACCTATCTCGCCGACGCACTGACCCGGCGCGGCGCCCTGGTCGAGTCCAGCCCTGACGGAGCCATGGTCGTGACCGGGCTCGACTCCACCGCCATCGGCGGGGTCGCCGCCACCCACGGCATCACCCTGGTCGAACTCGCCGCCAACGAGGCGTCTCTCGAGGAGGCCTTCTTCGAACTGACCCGCAACGAAACCGACCACCACGGCGGCCAGTTGGCCGGCGCAACCCAAGGAGCCTGACATGACCGCAACTACCGCCACCACCACCTATCCCGTCTACACCGCTCCCACCGGGCTGACGACGGCTATCACCCGGACCCTCAGAGCCGAGTGGACCAAATTCCACACCCTGCCCTCCACGTGGCGCATGACCGTCATGGCCATCGTCACCTCTATAGGTCTGGGTGTCATCTTGTGCGCCTCCCAGGCCAGTGAGTGGGCCTCCATGAGCCCCGCCCAGCGCCGGTCGTTCGACCCGACCGCCTGCTCGTTAGGGGGAGTATTCCTGGTCGGCGTGGCGCTGCTCGCCTCGCTCGGGGTGCGATCCGTGACAGCCGAATACGCCACCGGGATGATCCGGTCCACCTTCACCGCAACCCCCACCCGACGCCTCGTTTTAGCGGCCAAGGCTGCGGTCAGCGCGGCGTTTGTGTTCCCAGTAGTATTGCTATGCAATCTCGTCAGCTTCGAAGCCGGTCAGCGAGTCTTCACCGCCAAGCACCTCCAAGTGTCCTTCGGGCACCCCGGCGTCTTGCAGGCCATCATCTTCGGTGCCGTTGGAGTGAGCCTGGTCGCTATCCTCGGCGTCGGCCTTGGCGGCATCATCCGACACACCGCCGGAGCGACCACGGCCCTGATAATGGTCATAGTCGGAGGGGTCACGCTCGGCCAGTTCCTTCCCGCCGGCTTTCGTCAGTACCTGCCCGGAACCGCACTTGAGGCCGCCGTGACGGTCCATCACTCTGCCGGACTCCTGATGCCCAGGACGGCCATTGTTGTCCTCGGCATCTACGCAGCCATCGCCCTCGCAGCAGCATCTATCCGGGTAGCCCACCGCGACGCCTGACCATACTCAGCCCCACCGCCCGCCCGTGTGTCGTCACTCAACGACACACGGGCGCACGCATATCTGGATCCGGGATGGCCGACGGCATCTGCCTCGGCTGTCCGGAGCGCCGGATGGATTTCCTAGCTGACCGAACGTCCCAGAACGTTCAACCAACTCTCCAATCGGGCCGGGGCCGGTAACCACGAGCGGACAAGTCACGCCAAGACACGAAGTCAGTCAGGCCAGGGTCACACTCGCAGTCACCAACCCACAGCCCAGCAGCATCACCAAGCTGCAACAGTGATCCTCACAGTCAGGCCAGAAACACCACGAGGCGGACAGTCCCGCGCCGATCACGATAGCCAACAGACCACGACCGGCTGAATCGCCAGAGCTGAGGTCGCCCCGGCTGAAGGTACTACCGGGGGTCTCATGGACCTGCGGAGCGGCAGGTTCCCCCTCCGTTCTCTCAGATGCAATCCGCGTCCTGCACGCTCCGGACGAGCAGAATCGGAGCGTGGAGACGGCTTCCGCAATGGTTCCTGCCCCCGGCCAGCCGCGCAGCGAGCAAGACGAGGCGGTATTGGCGCGCTTCGGCGCTTACATGAGGGTTCCCATCGTGCTCGCCGCTATCCTTCCCCTCTTCATCGTTCCTCAGGCAGGCGACCCGGTGGCGGCAGCGGTCGGTGTGGTGTCGTGGCTCGTCTTTCTCGCCGACTTCATTGTCAGCGACCGTCGGCGCGTTCGCTACCTGAGCACCGGACTTGGGCGTTTCGACCTGACCGTGGTGGTGTTGACCGCACCATGGTTCCTGCTGCCCGGCGCTCACGCCGGAAGCTTTGTGGTGGTGCTACGTCTGGCCCGGCTGCTCCGAGTGGTCATGGTGTCCCGAGGGGCGAAGCGTCTCGTCGAGCGCCTGGGCCGGGTTGTGGTCGTGGCGGCAATCGTGGTGTTCACGGGCGCGGCGGTCGCCTACTACGCCGAGCACCCCACCAACCCGGAGTTCGCCACCTTCGGCGATTCGCTGTGGTGGGGCATCGTCACGCTCACCACCGTCGGCTACGGCGACATCGTCCCTAAAACCACCGTGGGCCGCCTGGCCGGGGTCATGATCATGGTCAGCGGGATCTCCGTCGTCGGCATCCTCGCCGGGTCGCTGGCGAGCTTCTTTCGTCTCGGCGACTCTGAGTCGGGCGACGATTCGCCCGTCGAATCGCAGGCTTCCACCGAAGCGACGCCCTCACCCGAGTCGTATCAGGTGCTGGCCCGGGAGATGGCCCAACTGCGAGAGCAGATGGCACGCTTGACCGAGTACCTCGCCCGTAGCTCTCCAGGCGAGCCTGGCAATCCCCCTAGAAAGCAGGAGTAGCCCGATCTCCGACGGCTGCCTGGGCCGCACGCCCCTGGTGTCCCGCTGGCGGCGAGACACAACCTTGGGACATCGAACCTGGCGGAGCACCCGCCCGAGGCGCGGACGTCCGCGCTACGGACCGGCGACCTGAGGGCTGCCTGGAGTGCGAAGCAATCGTGACGGCACGAACCGGTGAGGGACATCCCTGAAGTGTCCCGAGACGCCAGTCCGACCACTGCCGTTGACCGTCTCCTCTAAGCCAGCTCGCCGCCCGGAGCTGAAGGGGCAACGAAGGGGTTCAATGGCGAGCCGGCTCGCCGCGCTCGTAGGGGCTGGTATTCGTATTGGCGCAGCTGGCGGGCTGCGGCCCGATGTCAATGGCCAGGAAGTTCTCCTTGTGGGCGGACAGGAGATCTCCTTGCCGGCCGAGCGAGATACTCGCCTGCCAGGGACAACACATGCACCACGATGACGACGTTGTGAACCGGCTTGGTCCTCGCCCACACCCAGTTGCCTGAAAGGACGCAAGCGGACCAATGGCGGAGAGATCGGCTGCACCTGGTCGCGGCGCTTTGGAGCCACAAGGACAAGTAGCTCCGCCTAGACGAAGCACCGTGACCAAGGGTTCGACGAGTTCGATCCCGTTCTGCGATACCCGGCGTAAGTTAAGCGGTGGGGTTCCCGATGCATTGGTCGACACCGACGGTCGCAATGACGCCAGCCAACATCGCCGCTAACACTGAGCTTCGCACTATCCAAGATTGACGCATGACGACCTCGGACTATCTGTGCGTGGGCGATCTATACCGCCCAGGCTGCCGGGTAGATTTGATTTTGGCGCCACCTTCGGAGACCGTATCAGCGACAAACCTGAGCCCGCGCTTCAGCAGTCAGCGTCCTTCCGCTCGACAACGACGGGATTCTCGAGTTAGTGGGTCGACCTGCGCTGGGGTCGCAGGTGGTAGATGGTGGCGGCAACGAGGGGCAGTACGGCGGCGCCGATGGCCATTGTGACCTCGATGATCCGGCGGTTGAGCTCAGGAGATAACCAGCCGGATCTTGATCGTCTTAAGCACCCGGTCGGGCTCCCAGGGCCGGGCGAAGCGGGCCGTGATTTGGTGCTCGCCAGCGGGTGCGGTCACCTGCAGGTGACCACCGGCGGCGCCGCCCATCCTCCTGCCCTCGGGGACATCGCGGCCGGGCGTGTCTTCGATCCGGACGACACCGTCGGGCAGATCCAGGAGCCATCCGTATCCCGTCGCCGGCCCAGACGTCAGCGGCAGGGTGACTGCGTGGCCAGCGCGACCTTCTACGACGATCTCTTCGGAGTTGTCGGGTTCAAGCACTGTGATCGGTCATCCTCCAACCTCACCCGCCAGACGCTATACCGCCTTGCACCTGGGTCCACGGCTGCCAGTTCTCTCCAGGCTGCCAGTGTGTCGTGTACGTGCCGTAGTCGCTGCCGATGGCGACGATGTCGAGATTGTCGGTGGCGCGGGACACCGGGTAGACGGAGGTGCCGGCGGCCGCGGTCTGGCCCGATAGGCGCCACCAACCTTGCCAGCTGGCGTCACCCGGCTGCCAGGCGGCGGTGTAGATGCCGTGATCGGTGCCCACCGCGAAGATGTCCAGCTTGTCGGTGCTGCGCGACACGCCAAACACTGACGTGTTCGGCGCAGCTATGCCGCCCTGGATCCGCCACCAGCCTTCCCAGCTGGTGAAGCCGGGCTGCCAGGCGGCGGTGTAGAGGCCGTGATCGCTGCCCACGGCGAAGACGTCCAAGTGATCAGCGCTGCGCGACACCGCTGTGAGCGACGTGTTGGGTGCGGCGACGCCCCCTTGGATGCGCCACCAGCCTTGCCAGGTGGCGTCACCGGGTTGCCAGGCGGCAGTGTAGATTCCGAGATCCTCGCCTACGGCGAAGATGTCGAGCTTGTCGGCGCTGCGCGACACGCCCCAAACTGAGGTGTTCGGCGCAGCTACGAGGTTCCCGATGCGCCACCATCCTTCCCAGCTGGTGAAGCCGGGCTGCCAGGCGGCGGTGTAGATACCGCCATCGGTGCCGACGCAGAAGATGTCCAAATGGTCGGCACTGCGCGACACCGAGGTGATCGAACTTCCGGGCGCTACAACGCCGCCTTGCACCCGCCACCACCCGCCCCACGCAGTGTCTCCGGGCTGCCAGGCGGCAGTGTAGGTGCCATGGTCGGTGCCCACGCAGAAGATATCCAGCTTGTTGGCACTGCGGGATACGCCGTGGATGAACGTGTTCGGCGCGGTCACGCCACCTTTTACATTCCACCAGCCGCCCCAGTGGGTGTCGCCCGGCTGCCAGGCGGCCGTATAGGTGCCGTGGTCGGTTCCTGGGACGAATACATCCAGGAAGTTCGTGGCGCGCGAGACGCCGGTCATGAGCGGCGCGGTGGCGGGCGCGATGACGCCATGGCAGCCCATCATCGCCTCTCCGTCGATGCCGCATTCGCCGTATCCGATCTTGAAGAATCCGCCGCCAGTGCCGTCCGAGTGGGGGGCGCCGCCAAAGCCAGTCCCCCAGGAGTTACGGCAGATCCAGCACTGCTCGTTGTCGTCGTAACCAATCACCACAACGGCGTGGCCGCCCTCTACGTTGCCCCACGTTTGGCGGTAGACGCCCCCGCCGTATTGCTGAAAATCGTCGTAGACAGTGAAGCCGCAGACCAGCGGGCCGACGGTGGCAAGGTAGGTCTTGCGATCATTGCCGTTCCAGGCCGTGTACCCGCTGATGCCCCAAGTCCGGTTACCCCGGTTCGCCTCACCCCGGCAGTGAGCCAGCCAGAGATCAGGACCGGGAGGGTTGGGTTCGTTCGGATCAGGCTGGGGCGGGTTATCGAAGGCGGTCGTGTAAGGGAACGCAGCGTCGGAGACCACCCCTCGGCTCTGGATCTGGCCCAGGGCGTCTCCATTATTCCACCCTCCGCAGTTGGCTCCGTGAGACGAGCAGAAATGCTGGTCGGCTTCGGAGACCTCGAGATTGATGGCGCCCAGTTCGATGCCCGCTTGAATACAGAGGAGACCGGTTGTCGCGAAAGAGACGCAAGCCCCGCAATACTCCTGGTCGCGGACGGGGCCAACGACGCCGCGGCCGCGCCAGTCGAAGGATCCGGGAATGGCCGGGCCGCCGGCGGTCACTGCCGCGCTGGGAGCGTACGCGCCCCCTAGGTGGCCGGCTTCGGGCAAGGCGCTGTCGACATTGAACGGCATGGGCTTGGTCTCTGCGGCCAGCGTCGCCAGCACGTGCGGCCGGTGTTCCTCGGCGCGCGCCACGGCCTGGCTAATGATTTCAGGCGCGGTCGGGTTCCACCCAAGGGGGCGCGGCCGGTCGGGAGGCGGGGCCGCCGTCCACAGATGTCCAGCTTGATTGATCAAGTCCTGCAGCTGCTCAGGGTCCAAGGTCGCCACTTGATTCTTGTCCTTTCAGGCCGGGCCGGACGAAGCGTACAAGTCGCGTCGCTGATCTCCACCTTCAACTCCGAGCATTGTACGTTCGTCCAAATCGCCACTCGCTGCGGCGACGAGTCGGCGCGGCCAGCGACCGGCTCTCTGTGTCACATGGACGGTCAGTGGACTCCAGTCCCCCCGTAGTCAACTCGCGGCAACCTATCCGCGAAGGCCATAACAGCGCTCCGCCGTGGACACAGCCGTCGGATGCGGGGCTGAGTGTCGCCGTTGTGACGGGAATTGGGTTTTCCCCCGTGGCCTGGATTCGATGAATCGTCTATTTTCGGTATGTCCGGGCTGGCCGGGTGGTGGACAGCGTCTAGTTCTTACGGAATACCCAGCGAGGAGGCAAAATGTCCGTATGGCGGGCAGGTCAAGGATCGTTCGTAGCAGGTCGGCGGAGTCGCAGGTTGCTTCCTATCGTTCTGGCCGGGTTTGCGGCCGTCTTGGGTGGTCTTCCGGCGACATCAGCGAACGCGGCGCCGCTCGTGAATGTGCCACTCCCATCAGTGGGGGCATTGCTGGCCATCCGGCACGACCCGGCCGCGATCGCAAACGATCAGTTCGGCCGCTCGGTGGCGGTGTCAGGAGCGACCGCGATCGTCGGCTCCCCAAACATCTCTGACACTGGGGCAGCGTATATCTATCTGAAGGGCCTCTCGGGGTGGCCAAAGACACCCACGGTCACTCTGGCCGACCCGGCCGCGACACCGAACGCCTTTGACGATTTCGGCTACTCGGTGGCGCTGTCGGGCACCGCCGCGATCGTGGGAAGGCCGGGCGCTAGCGGGTACGGCGGGATCGCATATATCTATGAGAAGGGCGCTTCGGGGTGGCCAGCAACGCCGACCGCCGCCCTGGCCGACCCGGGCCCAGCAGAGGGCTTGCACTACTTTGGCTTGTCGGTGGCGGTGTCGGGCAGCACCGTGATCGTGGGAGCCCCCGGCACCAACATAAGCGGGGCTGTCTACATCTATGAGAAGGGCCCCTCAGGGTGGCCAACGACACCGACCGTCACCCTGGACGTCCCCGCTGGAGCCTTTAGTTTCGGCGACTCGGTGGCGGTCTCTGGCTCCACAGCAATGGCGGCCGATCCCACCGTCAACACGCAGGCCGGGGCCGCCTATATCTACGTGAAGGGCACAGCAGGGTGGCCGAAGACTCCGGATGTGACGCTGGCCGACCCGACCGACACCCCTTACGACACGTTCGGTACCTCGGTGGCGTTGTCAAGCACCGCCGCGATCGTGGGCGCCAAGGGCGTCAACTCCGCCCGTGGGGCCGCGTACGTCTACATGAAGGGCATCTCGGGCTGGCCGGCGATTCCGACGGTAACCTTGGCCGACCCCACGACCGACAACCTTCAAGACCTGTTCGGTAGCTCGGTGGCGCTGTCAAGCACCGCCGCGGTCGTAGGCGCCCCCGGCGTCAACTCCGCCCGTGGGGCCACGTACGTCTACGTGAAAGGCATCTCGGGCTGGCCAGCAACCCCGGCCGCCGCCCTGGCCGACCCGGGGGGGAGGAGAAACGACAACTTCGGCCAGGCGGCGGCCGTGTCAGCCACCACCGCAGTCGTGGGCGCCCCCGGCAACAGCTTCTCGCAAGGGGCAGCGTACATTTACAGGGCCTAATCAAGTCACAGGTCCGGACGACGGGGATATAGAACGAGTAGTCCGCCCAGCGCCTCGCGAACCCGGCGCCATGTCAAGACCAGGGGCCGAATCCTCAGCGAACACGCCATTCCTGCCAGTATCTACCTCTGCCTTGGCGGTCTCACCATTCGGCTGCCCCCACGACCCTAAGTAGCCCAGCAGTCCGGCGCGGCAGCAGGCGATGAAGGAGAAGCAACGCAGGTTAGAGGCGATGACGAACTGGTCCACCCTGTCCAGTGTGAGCAAGACCGAAACGACGACGATCCGCTTCCCCGGGACGACTGAACACTTCATCACGCAGGCGTTCTCTGCCTGCCGCTATCGTCTCCTGAGACGGGCGGCCCTCTGGACCCGGCAACGAGGCGATCAGGCCGAGCGTCACCTCGAGACGGATGCGCTGATCGCATCCCCGGGGCGATGCTTGACCCGGCCGCCTGTGACCGTACTGGTAGATCAGTGCAGCCCGAGGCCATGCGTGTCCGATCCGGGCCATGAGTTCCCGTGTGGTGACTCCGGGCGTGGGCGCCATCATGGTCGCGGCCGCCGTGGCGGAGATCGTGGACGTGAAGTCCCGTCGGCGCGTTTGGCACCATGGCCACCGCATCTCGCCAGGCGGATGACAGCTCCCCTCTGCTGACGGGGCCGCCTGGCCGTGGCGAGCAACGAGGCCGTTTCGGTGGCGGCGCCCGCCGCTACGACCATGAGCTCGACGGGACAGTCAACGGCTGTCCCGTCGAGACGCCGCCGAGCTGCTGCTGGCCCGGCTCGACGTGGACGTGTCCGCCATGGCCCGGGGTGGCCGCTCGCCTGCAACGATCACTGCACCACGTTTTCGGCCGCCCTCGCCCAGCTGAGACGGGCACCGGGGGTCCGGAGCGGGGGCACCTCATGGCCCCGATGTTGCGAAGAACCGTCCCTGGTGCGGACGGTTATCGGCTACTGGCGTTTTGGCAAAACCCGTCTGCGGATATGTCACGTGTCAGATCCGCTTTCAGCTGGGCAGCCCAGGGGGGTCGCCCCCACCCCTCAGGCGGCTAAGGAACGAGTCTCGTGATCTGCGCTTTACCTCACGGCACGCTCAGCCGGCATCTCGCGACCTGCTCGGGGCCAGGGCGGGGAAGACGTGCAGGCAGATTTCCCTCAGGAACTGGATGAGGAGTTCAGGGGTGAACTGCGGGCTGGGGCCATCAAGCTGGGGCGGCAGCTCGATGTTCATCTTCTTGGCCGCCTCGATCAGGCCGGGGCCGATGGCCGTGCCCAGTGTGCTCAGTGCTGCCCCGGCGGACTGAAGGTCCAGCGTCCAAGCCGGCACCGGCTTTGCTTGGACCGTGACCCAGCTCTCGGGGTCTCGGGGCGTCTCTCGGTTGAAGACGTGGTCGAAGGTGCGCGCCAAGGCGTCACGGCCGGTTAGCGGCTCGCCTAGGCCCCATGTCTTGCGGAGCGTGGCGATCAACGACGTGTGCCGGTACTCCTCGTTGTACACCGAGCCCTGCTCGACCCACGGTGACACGATGATGGCGGGGACCCGGTAGCCCGAACGATCGAACCGGAACCCCAGTTCCCCTGGCGGGGCACCCGCCTCGGGGGAGGGGACGGGGCCGGGGGGGATGTGATCGTAGGTGCCGCCCGGCTCGTCCCAGCCGATGAGTAGGGCGGTGTTCCAGACGTTGGCGCCCGAAACCGGGGTCATGGACCGATAGGCGTCGTAGATGCGCTCCAGGAATGCCTCTCCACCGAGCATCGACGACGGCGGGTCGAATCCGATGTCCAGGTTCCCACCGATGAACGACCGTCCGTAGGCGGGGTGGTAGTCATTGTGACCCGAGGTCATGTCCGGCTCGATCAACGAGAAATCGGGCAGGGTCCCCGCGGCGGCGTCCTTCTCGAACTCGGTGAACGGGACGAAGTGGGTAGCCAAACGGTTGTGGAGGCGGGGGAAGTGAATGAGCCCGGTGACCGACAGCGGCATAGGCTCGGCGACGTAGACCTTCCAGGTCTTGCCGTGGGCCTCCAGGCGTTCGAAGAGGGTCTCGGCGCTGTTCTGGGTCAGCCACTTCGCCGCTGGGCTGTTCACCACCAACCCTGACGAGGTGGCCGCGGTCCAAAACGAGCGGTTCATGAACGTCTGCGATGGCACCTCGCAGAACCAGTGATCGAACACCCCGAAGTCGCGGGCGATGGAGCTGAGCACCGGGAGTTGTTCGGGCGTGTAGCCCGTCATGATCTGGGCGTACTCGTCATAGCTGGGCTGGCGGCCGACCTCACCGGTGAAGGTGCTGATGTAGTCGGCGACGAACCCGTCCATGGTCGGCGTCGCGCCGCTGGCCGGCGCGTTCCACGGCTGGGTCACGCCGTCGCCGATCTTGAACCGGTTGTGATCGTCCATCGTGTTGTAAAGCTGGGTGTTGGTGTGGAAGTACTCCTCGCCCGAGTCCGGATTGGGCGAGTCCATGTCCGCAGTGATCCCATAAGGGACCACCTTGCGCTCGGCACCATGTTCGGCCCACTCGGGAATCGGGTTCGACAGGTTCTTGCCGATCACCCCCTCGAACGTCTTGCCGTCCTCCGGCCCGTACAGATGGCCAAGCACGTTGTCTAGCGACCGGTTCTCGAACAGCACCACCACAACATGATCCAGGGCGTAACTGCGGTCGGGGGGCATAGGGGGACCTCACTCTCTCGGTCGGTTGTCGCCACGGTACTAACGCGCCCTAAGGCCCCGCCACGAGCCAGCGGGTAACGGCCGAACAGGCCACTAGCTAGCTGGCCCTTCTTGGCCGTCCCGCCAGCTTGCTGGCATCGGTGGCCTCGCTCGTCTGCCCGCTGGGGGCCACGCTGGCCACGGTCAACTTCCTGAGCGCCGTGACCGGGCTCGGTGCGGCTACCGTGAAGCGGCCCACGAGCTGCAGAATGTGGCGATAGTGCTCCCAGGCGTCGGTCGTCTGATCGCACAAGTCGCGGGCCGAGCCCACGCCACCGCCTCGGTGACCACCCGACCGCAACGGCGGCCATCCAAGCGGCGGATGTCAGCCTCCAACCAAACTCAGCAAATACCATAACCCGTTGGACACTCCTCGCCCGAGCAGCGCCGAACGACACCTTCGCGTTCGGCCTTGCAACCCAGCGGCCGGGTGAGTTGCTTGACAGAGTGGGCAATCCCGGCGGCCCAGGGCTCCGGCGTTTCCCTCGTACGCGGCGTTCAGAGATCCAGGAGCCTCGCTCCGTGTACCGCCCCGGGGGTAGCTGATGTCATGTCATGGGTGAGGGGACGTGGTGTCCAGCTTGTCCAGATCTGTCGGAGGAGCTCGTTGAAACCGGGGGCCCGCTGCACCAGGTGGCCGGCGCCAGGCAGCGTCAGCCGTTCCGCCTGGATGGCAGTCGCGGTGGCATCGCACACCGACTCCTGCGCCGGATCGTGCGCACCGGACACGACCACCTTTGGCCAAGCGGCGGCCGCGACATGTGATGAGGGGAGATCCCGCTCCCAGTAGGCGGCGGAGTGCATGAGCAGCCGGACGTGTTGCTCCATATCATCGGGCAAGGGGTCAGGCGGGGTGGGAACGTCGGCTCCCATCGAACTCAGCCGGTCGATCAAGAACTCACGGGGGCTCATTGCCGGCGCCCTCTTCAACAGGCGCTGCACTACCGCGATCTCGGCGGTGACCTCTGGCTTGTTTCGGGCCAGTGCATGAGTGCCTGGTTCGAGAAGGCACAGGGACCGAACTGCCTCGGGACATCTGGCGGCGGCCAACATGGCCACGAGTCCCCCCATCGAATGTCCGACCAGGTGAGCCCCGTCCCCGAGCAGCGACACCACGTCATCGGCATCTGCGTCGTAATCCTCCTGGACGATCGGAGGGTTTGGTACATAACCGCGCCGGCTAGGAACGACCAAAGTCCAGTCTTCTGCCAACTGGCGTTGGCCTCTCCACGTGTTCGGACCGTTGCTCATGACCCCGTGAACGAGGACCACCCGGGGCCCCTGACCCCACAAGTCAACCTGGATGTTCATTCTCTCTCCCGGTTCCGGTTCGAGCGCACAGCATCGATCACCGGGGCCACGTGTGATCGCATACGACAATCTACCCGATCGATATCTGACCGCCGGTGACCTGCGACCTGACTCGGAGAAGGGTCGTAGGCACGCCACCAGAGCCTAAGGGCAGGGTGGTTGATATGGCAGGCGCGAAGGCAGCCCATTTGGTTGGCGATCATCGAAAGCTCGCGGTTGTGATCACGGTCTTATCGCGATCAGCGATGCTTCTAACCGACGACCCGTCGGACCGGCGGATAGAGCGCCCTAGTGGCCTCTCCTTTCCGGCCGCTGAGGATGTGTTATCGGTGGGGGAGGAGGTTAATCGCCGGCACACACTCCTAGTGACCCTTACAGGACCGAGGCGAATCGCCCCCGAGGCGCGATCGTTTGGGGGTACCGAGAGACCAAGCCTCCCGGCTTGGCTGTCGCTACTCTCAACTGGATCCGCCGCGGTGAGCCGCCTTCATCATAAGGCCGGTGATCAGTCCGCCCACTCCCCCAACGACGGCGACCGGGGCGCCTAGCTCGATCACCGCGAACCAGGCTGTTGGTGCGTATACGATCACGCCAACAACCAGGCCGACGATACCCCCGACAATGCCGCCGAGCCCTGCTCCAATGACAGCCATTCGCGCTACAAGATCACGTCGGTCTGACAGCCTGTCGGGCTCCTGCATACCAACAACAGCGTCCCAAGTTTTCTTTCTCAGGTCAACCGATCTTAGCCATTCGTGCACACGCTAGATCCACCCCTGCTGGGCGCCGAATCATGCTCAGAAGCCGACTGCTTTCATACTGCCCCGAGACGCCAGCGGGTGTTTCTACGGCGTCGCGGCAAGAGCCATGAGTGGATAGGGCGAAAGGTACATATCCCCGAGTATGGGTCCAGTCGTCACCCGCGACGGTCCTGGTAGGGAACTCTACGTGGTCGAGATCGACTCGGCGCCGCGTCGAGGGGGAACACACTTACGGCTGGTGCACAGCGGCCTGGCCGGGGACGAGAGCCCCGCGTCGCGGCGGAGATGGTGTTGTAGGCTGCGGGCCTAAATCGAGCATGAGAGGGGATGGCGCTGAATAGTGAAGTCGAGGGACTGGTCGAGCCGGGTTTCGAGGGCGTGGTGGGGGCGTTCCGGTCGAACTTCGAGCAGCACGGAGAGGTTGGCGCGGCATTCTGCCTCCACGTCGGAGGTCGCAAGGTGGTCGACGTCTGGGGTGGCAGTGCCAACCTGGCCCGGGGCCTGCCGTACGGCGAGGACACCCTCCAGTTGGTCTTCTCGGCGACCAAGGGCGCCGCGGCGGCGTGCGCCAGTTTGCTGGCCCAGCGGGGCCTGCTCGATGTCGACGCCCCGGTAGCAACGTACTGGCCGGAATTCGGGCAGGCCGGCAAGGAGGGCATCCCCGTGCGGTGGCTGTTGTGCCACAAGGCCGGTCTACCCACCTTCGACACTAAGCTGAGCCGCGCCGACGCGATCGTCTGGGAGCCGGTCATCCATGCCCTTGAGATCCAGAGGCCGTTTTGGGAACCGGGGTCGGCCCACGGATACCACGCCATCACCTACGGACACCTCGTCGGCGAGGTCGTCCGTAGGATCGACGGCCGGACGATCGGGCAGTTCTTCGCTGACGATATTGCTGGCCCTCTCGGATTGGATTTCTGGATCGGTCTCCCCCCGGAGCAGGAGGGTCGGGTTGCGCCCATTATCGCAGCCGCTCCGCCCAGCGATCCTGAAGCCGTGGCCGTGATGGCCAAGTACGCCGGGCCGGATTCTTTGATGGGCCGAGCCCTGTCGCTGAACGGTTCCTTGGCTCTTCCTGACGATTACAACACGCCAGAGGTCCACGCCAGCGAGATCCCGGCTGCAGCCGGGATCACTACAGCCCGATCCTTGTCACGCATGTACGCCGGTTTGATCGGGACGGTCGAATGTGGCCCATCCGCCGCTCTGCTGACGGACGCCCAGATCGACGCGGCTCGGACCCTGCAGACGTCGGGTGCCGACCGGATCATCTCGTTTATGCCCGGCGTGGAGGTGGGGACGACCTTCGGGCTCGGGTTCATGATCAGCTCCCCGTTTTCCCCCTATGGGGGAGCGAGGTCGTTCGGGCACACAGGGGCCGGCGGCGCGGTCGGTTTCGCCGACCCCGAGAACGGTCTTGGTTTCGGCTACGTAATGAACCAGATGATGCAGAGTCCGACGGGGGATCCCCGCACCAAAGGCCTCATCCAGGCCAGCTACGACGCCATCGGCGCGCCCGTCGTATTCCTATGATCGTCATGACCCCGGAACTGTCGGAGTCGGCACATGCCATCGCCAGATTGCTGGCCGAGCGGGAGGAGACGCTCGCCGTCGCCGAGTCGTCGGCGGGCGGCCTGATATCGGCCTCGTTGTTGTCGGTTCCCGGAGCGTCGGCCTTTTATCTCGGTGGTGCGGTGATCTACACCAAGGCGGCATCGAAGGTCCTTCTGGGCGGTGCGATCGAGATGCCACCGACTATCCGCGGCGCATCCGAGCCGTTGGCGCGGTACCACGCCCAGGCGATCGCGGCCCGCCTGGGCGCGTCGTGGGGTCTCGCCGAGACCGGTGCGACCGGGCCCGCTGGCAACCGCTATGGCGACCCGGCGGGCCACGCCTGGGTGGCCGTGAGCGGAGGGGCGGGCCAAGGCCCAGACAGTCTCCACGTCCTGACCGGTTCGGATGATCGCGAGGCCAACATGGTTGCCTTCGCCGCCGCTGCTCTGGGCCTGCTCCAACGGAGTCTCACCGCCTGAACCCGTACCCGGGGTTCGCGAGCACGCCAGCCGTTCGGGACCGGCGGCGGCGTCCCGGGAACGCCGTTCTGAGCGCGGCGGCCGTCCCTGCGCCGGCGTTCGGGAGCCGGCGAGCGACCGCCATCGACAGGCCGCCAGCCCCGACGATCACGGCGAGCGGCGCACAGGCCGGACGTTGGTCCCTGGCATCGTCATCGTCAGACCAAGCCCTCCCGGATGTAGCCTGTCAGAGGCTGGCACACAACCGGAGCCGTGAAGCAGCTGACTCAGTCCTGTGTATCGACCTACCTCTTGCACGTCGTCGGGCACCGAACCCCGCACGAGGCGCACCTCCAGGTCGGCGGCGGCGGGATGGTGCCGCGGCCGACCGGGTCCTCCGCACCCCGGGAATGGTTCACCGCCTTAACAGAGAAAACGTGTCCCAGTGGGGATCCTCGCCGACTTCGTTGAGTCCGCCCCACGAGGCAGTACTCAGGTCTCCGTCGTCCAGGACAAGAGCTAACGGCCATCGGGTCGGGCGCTATCCGGCAAGCATGCCGGCCAACAGCCTCGGACGCTCGGACGAGGTGATATCTTTAAACTCGCTCGTGTTCCTCACCCCACTCGCAGCTGCGCCTGCCACTTGAGAGAGATGGTGCGCCAATGGACGTCGAACTCCCTGGATTGAGCCGGACATCGAAAGTCGGGGACCTCTCTGTGGATCAACTCGTTGATATTATTGCCCGAGTCGTCAGGGAGATGCAGGCGCCTTCACAAGCAAATCCGGAGGAT
Organism: uncultured Acidimicrobiaceae bacterium; assembly: GCA_963769725.1. Taxonomy (GTDB): domain Bacteria; phylum Actinomycetota; class Acidimicrobiia; order Acidimicrobiales; family Palsa-688; genus PALSA-693. The sequence goes on from CAVYMU010000001.1 coordinate 605,169, forward strand.
ATCGCCGCTGCAATATCCAAGGTCAAACAATTGGTGGAATCCGGGGATCCTCGCATTCTTGAAGCACAACGGCAACTCATCGAGCAGTTCCAACCGGTGCGTACCTCGACGGCATCCCTCCACGAGCCGGCACCACCGTGCCCTTTTAGCAGAATAAGGTCGGTACGAATCATTCCGCTGGATTCGTGACGTGGCATCTCTGGTTGGATCCCGATACAACTTCCTGGTACCGCTACACGGGGGGCGGGCCTTGGTCTATAATTCTCTGAGCGGGGCATCTGCCGTTTGGGAGAAGAGCGATGTTGAGCTGTATGACAAGGTGTGCACTCGTCGCAGCGAAGACGTCTCTCCGTCGACCCCAGGTCTAGGGGATCTTCTTTACGGAGGCTTTCTCCGGTCGGACGACGAGGACGAACTGCTACTCGCAGAGGCTGAGTACGAGAAGGTCCGGAGCGACCCTTCCCGCCTTATTGTAACTGTTGCTCCCACGCTGACCTGTAACTTTGGCTGCGACTATTGCTTCCAAGGATCGAACAAGCCGAAAGGGCGGATGTCGAGCGAGGTTCAAGACCGACTGGTCGACTTCGTATCGGCCGAGGCCAGCCGAGTGCGTCACATGCACGTCGCGTGGTACGGAGGGGAACCGCTTCTCGCCACCGACATAATGGCGTCGCTATCCCGCCGCTTTCTTAGGATATGTGAAGACAACGCCGTGACATATGACGCAATAATTGTCACCAACGGTTATCGCCTCTCAGAGGCAGTGGCCCAAGAGCTGAGAGCGTCTCGTGTCACTACAGTCCAGATCACTCTTGACGGTACCGAAGAGGAGCACGATCAACGTCGACATCTCCTGCATGGAGGAGGCTCTTTCGGGCGTATTATGGACAATCTCCGGTCGGTTGTTCTACAAATCCCGTTGAATGTTAGCGTTCGGATCAACATTGACTCTCGCAACGCCGCCTCTATTGGTACGCTTCTAGAACAGTTGGCGGCACGAGGGCTGTCGCATCGCCCGAACTTTAGTGTCTACTTCGCTCCTGTCGAAGCGATTACCGAAGGATGTCACAGCATCTCCGACTCATGCCTGTCGAAAACCACCTATGCCGAGCTCGAAACAACTCTTAGCCGACAAGCGTTCGATCTCGGACTCGCCCGTGCTGCGTATCCTCCCCGATTCCGCGGCATATGTGGGGCCATCAGGCCCAACGGTTGGGTAGTACTTCCCAACGGCGATCTGCATCGATGCTGGGACACTGTCAACATGCCCGAACAGCGAGTTGGGACCATTTTTGACGTATCCACTTTGGCCAAGGATCATCGAGTGCAGAGATGGACCGACTGGTCTCCCTTCCACAACGAAGTCTGTCGCTCCTGCAAACTTCTGCCGAGTTGCTCGGGGTCGTGTGCGCATAAGTTCGTGAATCCGACCCATACGCTTGGTGAGGCGGCGCAGTTGCCCTGCCCGAGCTGGAAATACAACATCAACGAGCGTCTGGTGGCGCGGGCGGTTCAGAGCGGCATGATCGCAAGCGACGACTACGATCCGGAGGATATCCGAACGGACTCCCGGCTCATAAGCCCTCTCTCACATGAGGGAAGGGCTATTGCAGCCAAGCGCCGGTTCCTACCGATCCTGCAAGATTCACAGACCGGGTGCGGTGGATGCGATTTCTAGTACGACCGGTATTTACCGGAACTCCTGATACCTCATCCTGTGAAGGCGGAGGTTGTTCAGTGGACGCGTGTGGCAACGACCAGCCGTGTGGGAACGATTGGTCTCTCCTGTCAGCTTGTCTTGCTGATCTCGGGTGTAGTGCGGCGGCGTGTGTCGCGGATGCATCCGTGATATCGCACTGTGTCAGCGATTTTTGCGCGGTTGCAATATGCGTTGCGGATGAGGCCGCTGGATATGCCCTTTGCGCCGGCGACACATGTGCGGTGGCCGTCTGCATTGGTGATGCTTCGGTGTTGAGCGCTTGCGGATCCGATTTTTGTGCGCAGGCCGCCTGCGCGGCCGATGCGGGGGTCGTCGGTCCCTGTGCCCTTAATGTCTGTGGTGGTGCAGCATGTGGAGCCGATGCCTGTGGCGCGGCCGCGTGCGGATCGGATTACACGGGCGTCGGGGCTTGTCTCGCCGACGCCTGTGCAGTGGCTAGTTGTGGACTTGATGCCTGCGCCCTCGACCTCGGTGGGAATGACCCCGGGTTCGCACTTTGTGTTGTGGATATCGGTGGTATTCCCATTATTGGCATCTGACATCAGGAGCGTCCCGCATGCCAAAGCTATTCGCCGGTACCTTGCAGCCTGGTCAGTATAAGGACTGGTCCACCATCATGTGGAACCGTGACGCTTTCGTCGAATGGTCAGTGCGCCCAGCTCCAGGATCGATCGGTCCCGTCTCCCTTCGGGCGATCGCTGTCGAAGCGGCAGAGGACGAAAGCCTCACATACATCCTGACCGTTTGGAACGTAGGAACCGAAGCGTGTGAGTTCGAGGTCTGGTATAACGCGACCCAGGTTGTGGCTAATCCCGACCAGACGTTCAGCATTGGACCGGGTCAGACGATGAACTTCTCGTGGGGTATGGAGTCCGAGTTTGGGCTGCTGAGCTATCCCCCGGTTCCTGTGAGCATTGTTGTCCGACCACTCGCACCGAGCGCCACTGCTCCCCCACTGGAATGCTCCGGTGCGACTGTACAATGGCAGTCGCAGGACTATACGGTCTACACCTTCTCTGTTACCTACCATGCACAGAAGCTGTATACGACTCCAGGGCATGAGCCTCCGGCGGCCGTTGAGTTCTATCCGGTGGCCATATTCTTCCTGATCTGACCTCGCGACATGTCTTGCCGAGGGCCCTCTCCCGGGTGTCCCCTCTAGAGCACGGTCCGGATGAGAGTGGCTGTACCGAGGTCGCCGACGACGGCGAGAACACGATGGCCTTTGAGATCCCACACGTCGACGGTATTGGCGATTGTGGTGCGGATGATGGTTTCGGAGTCGAAGCGGATCGCCGTCGGCCGGCCGCTGTCGTCGACGACGATGAGTGCTGTCGCATCGACGTCTGTTACCACGCCGACGACGGGTGTTGGGGCAGAGAGGGGCTGCGCTCGCATGTCGACCGAGAGCCGCATGAAGTGGCCGTGGCGGTTGGGAAGGCCGCAGTGGGGCGTGGCGCCGTGGAATACGATGACGTCGCCAACACGGCAGTCGGCCCGCCGCCAGGCGGTCGTAGGAATGGACGCTGAATCGAGCGGATTCCCCGGGCGGGTGGTGTCGTGGAGGAACCCCCGGGTATGGCAGCCGGCGGCCAGAGCGAGTCCCCCGAGTGATTCGTCGACGGTCATGAGGGGCACCCAGAAGGTCCGAAAATGCATACCGGGGTTGTAGAAGTGGTCCTGGTGTGCCCCAGCCCGCTGGTCGGCACCTGCCGCGGGGGACTTGAACTGGTATTGAGCAATAGGTACCGGAAAGGGTGCTTCGCCGAGAACCGTGGTCATCAGTGCCACTGTGACCGGGTCGGCCATGAGGGCCTCCCACAGCCCCATCCTATGGAGCTCAGGTGGGTGGGTACCGACCGCCGACGGGTCACGACCGGTCCACCTGGGTTCGGTCAGACTCCCGTGCAGGATCCCCCGAGTGGCCAGGAATTCCACGAGCCCTTCGCCAACGGCGGTGACCGCATCGCGGTCGAGCACGCCGCGTAGGTAGAGATAACCCGTATCCGCATAGGCGGTCCGCAGTGCGACTGGTTGTTCGAGAAGGTGGGTGCTGTCGTCGAGCATCGTGATTCGGCCCGGGTGTTGACCGATTTCCGAGGTGGCGCGCCCGAGTGCGTTAGTCTTATAACGGTCGATCTCCCCAGACTACTCCCCGACAGCTGGTCCTAACTTTCGGTGAGCGGCTTTGCGTGCAGCTGCCGAACCGAGTGAGTGGTCGGCGGCGCGGTCAAAACGCCATCGCCCCGGTCATCACCCGGGTGGTGGTCAATCCCATAGGACAGCCACGGTGTCGTAAGACCTCCTCCAGCACCGTCGTCGAGTGTGCGTCATCGGGATCCAAGGCTGGGTCGTCGTCGAATCGGGATCCGTCGCAAGATCCGGCCCGTCGATGGCGCTGGCAAAGCTGAACCCAGACATCGGGTAGGTGGCGGTAATGTTGGTTCCATCATGCGGGTCAAGGGGCTCATGGTTGGCCTAACTGTGGCCGCGTCGTCACTCGGCCTCTCCGCGTGTGGCCACCCGCCGGCGCGGGCGCCGTCGAGGCCGGAGCCCTTCACTGTGATCAGGATGACCTCCGTGGCGGGGCAGCGCGAGGTGCTTCTCCTCCCACGTACGCCGACAAGGGCGCTCGTGGTGTTCACCCATGGTTACGGTGGGTCGCAGGACCAGATCCTCACTTTCCCCGCCCTCTTTCCGCTGCGCGACGCTCTAGTCGAGGCGGGCTACGCAATCGCCGCCAGCAACGCGCACGGGAACAGCTACGCCAACCCCGCCAGCATCGACGACCTGGTCCAGCTGGTGCGCGACGCATAGCGCCAGCTTCCTGGCGTGATCCGTATCGACCTGGTGGGTTTCTCCATGGGGGGACTGGCTGCTTTGATGCTGGCCTCCGAACATCGGGTACCCAACGTGGACGCAGTCGTGCTGCTCTCCCCGGTCTGCGACCAGATCGCGTACCTCGTCAGCTATTTCGGAGGCGCCATACGCGCCGCGTTCGGCCACGCCAAGGGGACGGCCCCGTCGATCATAGCTAGAAGCGATCCGGAGAGGCAGGACCCGAAGTCGTTCAGTGAATCGCGGTACTGGTTTTGGATGAGTCCCGACGACACGACGGTGCCACCGGCGCAGACAGCCAGCATGGTGGCGATCATGAGCTCAGCGGGCGTGAACGTCCGTTACTCGCCACTCGACGGCAACCACGGCGATCTTTCTCGGCTGTCGGTTGGGGCGGTGGTGACCTGGCTCGGCACCTGAACAAACGTCAGCGGAGAGACTGCGACCACCTCGGACTCTGATCGAGATCGTTAACGGAAGCTTCAGCGGCGCAAACGCGGCTTCGGGCTTGGTCACCCATATGAAAGGCCGAGGCGGCAGAATACGGTGCGGGGCGAGACGGCCAGACCGCAGTCAGCACGGCGAGTCGGGCGGTCAGGATTTCGTCGACCGTGACCCGCCACCGACGTTTTCCCGGAATGCATCACTCGGTTCTCGACGGCGACGTACAAGTCGTCGAGGCGAGCCCGCCCGATCAGTGCCTCGATTTCTGGTGACCCCGGCGCTCGTGATGTCGGTGACGACGCGAAATCCGCGCCCGCTATGGTGGGGGATTGTGGAGTTCCAGGACGTGGTGCTGCGTCGGCGAATGGTGCGGGACTTCTCGGACCAGCCCGTCGCCCGCCCGCTGGTCGAAGAGCTCGTGGCCAACGCCACTCGCATCCCCTCGGCCGGCTACAGCCAGGGCTTCGCTTTCCTGGTGCTGACAGACCCCGGCCAACGTCGCCTGTTCTGGGAGACGACCAGCGGGCCGGAATGGCGAGGCGAATCCGAGTCCGAGCCGCTCACCCGAGCGCCGGTGGTAATCGTCCCGCTCGCCCACAAGCAGGCCTATCTCGATCGCTACGCCCTGCCGGACAAGGTTCACACCCCGCTGTCCGAGGAGGAGCACTGGCCGGCCCCGTACTGGGACATCGACTGCGGTTTCGGCGTCATGCTGATCTTGCTCACTGCCGTCGAGCTAGGCCTGGGTGCGCTATTTTTCGGGATATTCCGGGGCGAGAAGGACCTCATGGAGGTCTTGGGCGTGCCCGGGGGATATCGACCTATCGGCGCCATCGCCGTGGGCCACCCGACTGTAGGCGAGCGCTCCAAGCCCACGCTTCCGACCGGCCGCCGGTGTATCGACGAGGTCGTGAAGTGGGAGCGCTGGTAACCGCGCCAGGCCTTACGCACAGTTCTAACGCGGTCGATGACGGGGTCAAACAGCCACCCCTCGTTGGGCTTCAGCTCCTGCAGCCGCCTGAAGCGCAAGACGTCGAGCGAGCAACGCCGACTTTGTGGAGCACAGAGAGACCGCACCGATGCGCCCTTTATCCGGAGTTGTGGAGCCACGATAGGGACGGTCACTAGCTGCCCCTAAGGTGTCTCACATCTGACTGTGAGACCGAGAAACCTTAGTGAGATGCGAGTCTCTCGTCAACGCGACCTATGAGCAGATTCACCTTGACTGGGAGACGTGCGCTGGAAACCACCCCGTTACGTATTCAGTTAATGAGATGACAGAAGGGGTGGTTGATACCTCGCCCTCGGAGAGGCATTATCGCGACCAGCGGGACCATCGATGAGGGCCGCGCCGACATCCGAAGACCGCCAATGGCGGTTATCTTTGATGGAATGCGTCGGTCCGGCCTTGCCGCAATTGCGTTAGGGACCGCTTTCTTGGTCGCAGCTTGCGGCGCTTCCGGATCCGCCAAGTCAGTCTCGCCCGGTACGGCCACGACAGTCGACCCGTCTTCCACCGGCCTTCCACCCGGGACGCCGTCGCCGGCAGTGACACCCTCGACGCTCCCAGTGACCGCGCCGACGGACGTGGCTCAGGGTTCGTGGGCCCCGGCTACCACGAACCTGGCCGGAATCGCCGCGCAGTGCGGAAACGTGACCCTGGTATCAGCGGACCCCGATCGCAACGAAGTAATCGCCGGGGTCGCGGGCCAGGGTTTGTGGGTGAGCAGCGGTTCCGGGACATGGACTCGCTTGGGCCAAGGCCCAGGTTCGGCCGTGATCACCAACCGAGCGTCCTCTATCACTTACGACCCCCAGCGCCCCGAGACATTCTGGGAAAGCGGGATCTACGGCTCGAGTGGCGGCGCGTACGAGAGCCAGGACAGTGGTGCGACGTTCCGGCAACTCGGAAACCTCACCCACAGCGACCTCGTCAGCGTGGATCTCAGCGATCCGGCCCGACGCACCATGCTGTCGGGCAGACACGAAGCTTCCTCTTTGTTCCGGTCGAGCGACGGCGGATCGACCTGGGTCGACTTGTCGTCGAGGCTTCCCGCCGGCGTCGGCTACACCATCGCGCCTTTGGTTCTCGACTCGCAGGACTATCTGCTGGGCACCAATCATGGTTCTAACTCCGGCATATACCGCACCACGGACGGCGGTACCACGTGGTCGAAGGTATATTCGGTCCCCGTTCTCGGGCCCGCCCTGGTGCTGAAATCCGGCGCCATCCTGTGGCTTCTCGGAGATGGTACGGGTCTTATCGAGAGCACGAACCAGGGGGCGACCTGGCAGTTCGTCAGTGGAATCTCGTCGACGTCGGGTAGCCTCATCGAGCTCCCAAACGGATGGCTGGCCGGGATCGGTCAATACCTCACGGTCTCGGAGGACCACGGAGTCACCTGGACGGAGATTGGACCGCCACTGCCCTACACAGCATCAGGATTCACGTACTCGCCGAGCCAACGGGCCTTCTATGCCTGGCACTCCGACTGTGCCTTCGCCGGCAGCACATCCGTTGAGCCGGACGCCATCATGCGCCTCAACGTCGATCTTCCGGCCCGGTAATATCGCATACTGGGTCGGCGGCGTTGCCGCGTCGCGTCGCTGCCATGTAAACCTGGAACCAGACAGGGCCCGCCAGGGCGAGCGGGCGAGCATCCGGCTCCGGTAGCCTGCGAAAGCGCACCGATCAGGCACATCTCGCGTGGTGGGCAGCGGACGCTGGTCGGCGATGGGCCCGCCGGCCATCAGGAGCGCCCGCTCGGCCCGGGACCGGTGCCTGACCTGAGCTGACCGACCCCCCGGCCGTGGCGGCTGTTGCCTTGGGTTGCACGCGCCGCGACGCGTGAGGAACCCACTGGCAAGGACGGCTGGGCCAGCGGTTACTTGAGATAACATAGATTTGTGTAATCTCAGGAAACTGTGTACGGTGGTCGATATGCCAAGTGACGGTGAGATCACCTTCGCCGACCGCGCCGGGCGCTTCTATGCCCGCCGGTACGGCATGGCGCCGATGGTGGGCCGGCTGGTGGGCTACCTAGCGGTGTGCGAACCCCGCCAGCAGAGCATCAGCGAGCTCGCCGACGGCCTGCTGGCCAGCCGGAGCGCGATCGCAGGTGCGGTGAACACGTTGGAGAGCCTCGGGCTGATTCGGCGGTCTCGGACTGCGGGCGAGCGGATGGACCGGGTGTTTATCGACCTGACCTCGCCCGGAGCGATGGGCTTCGACCTCTCTGAGTACCAGGAGCAGGGCGAGCTGGCCCGGGAGGGTCTGCGTCTCCTGGGCGAAGTCCCGCCCGAACGGCAACAGATCCTATTGGAGTGGGCGGCTTTTGCGGACTTCTTGGTGGAGCGACTTCCCGTGCTGGAGCAGGAGTGGAAACAGCGGCGCCAAGAGTTGCGCACCTCCGAAGAGACCCCCCGGCGACCTGACCACAAGCGAGGAGGCAGCAAGCAATGACGAACCAGCGGGCAACGAGCGGGATCGTGGCCCGGGAGGTGTGCAAGTCCTTCGGCACCCAGCTGGTGCTCGACAAGGTGAGCCTGACCGTGGAGCAAGGCACCATCTTCGCCCTGCTCGGTCCGAACGGGGCAGGGAAGACCACGATGGTTCGCATCCTGTCCACCCTGATCTCGGCCGATGCCGGCTGCGTTCGCATCGCCGGTCACGACGTGGTCTCTGATCCCGATGGGGTCCGGGCCGTCATCGGGGTCACCGGTCAGTTCTCGGCCGTGGACAACCTGCTCACCGGGACCGAGAACCTGCGTTTGATGGCCGACCTTCGCCACCTCGGGCGTGACGCTGGCCAGCGGCGGGTCGCCGAGCTGTTGGAGCAGTTCGACCTCACCGACGCCGCGGACAAACCGCTGTCGACCTATTCGGGCGGGATGCGAAGAAGGCTCGACTTGGCGATGACTCTGGTTGGCCAGCCCCGGGTGATCTTCCTCGACGAGCCCACTACCGGCTTAGATCCACGTAGCCGACTCACCATGTGGCAGATCATTCGCAAGCTCGCCGCGGCCGGGGTCACCATACTGCTCACCACTCAGTACCTCGACGAGGCCGACCAGCTGGCCGACCGGATCGCAGTCCTCGACCAGGGGCGGATCGTCGCCGAAGGAACTCCGGACGAGTTGAAGAGCCGCATCCCCGGCGGCCACGTCCGACTCCACTTCGCCGGTCCCGACCCGTTGCGATCTGCGGCCGAACTCGTGGAGTCGGCTGCTCCCGACCAGGACCAGCTGGTCCTCCAGGTCCCCGCAGACGGCACCGCGGACTCGCTACGTGAGCTCCTCGACCAGCTACACCGTGCTGGGATCTCTGTCGAACGCCTATCGATCCACACGCCCGACCTCGATGACGTGTTCCTCGCCGTGACCGGAAGCCACGTCAACGCCGAGCCCGACCAGGACCTCACCCCACAAGGAGTCAGCGCGACCATGACCACGCTCGCGTACACGCTCAGCGACTCACGGGTCATGCTGCGCCGCAACCTCAAGCACCAGCTCCGCTATCCGTCCATGACCGTGATGCTCGTCGGCATGCCCATCGTCTTCTTGCTGTTGTTCGTCTACGTCTTCGGCGGCCAACTCGGCGCCGGCCTCGGCGCCCACGAGGGTCGCAGCGCCTACCTCAATTACCTGGTGCCAGGACTGCTGCTCGTCATCGTTGCGTCAGCCATCCAGGGCACCTCGATTATGGTCGCCACGGACATGACCGGCGGCATCATCGACCGGTTCCGTACCATGGCCATCGCCCGCGCCTCAGTGCTCACCGGCCACGTACTCGGCAGCCTCATCCAAGTCCTCGCCGGGATAGCCATCCTGATCGGGGTCGCCTTCGGCCTCGGATTCCACGCCAACGCCAATCCGCTGCGTTGGTTCGCTGCCATCGGGATACTGGCCCTGTTCGCTTTGGCGCTGATATGGCTGGCCGTCGCGCTCGGGCTGGCCGCCAAGAGTGTCGAGACGGCCAGCAACACCCCGATGATCCTGATCCTGCTGCCCTTTCTCAGCAGCTGCTTCGTGCCCACGGCCACCATGCCACCAGGGCTACGCCAGTTCGCCGAGTACCAGCCCTTCACCCCCGCAGCCGACACCGTGCGCGGACTGCTTACCGGTGCGGCCATCGGGGACCACGCCATCGCCGCCATGGCGTGGAGCATTGGCATCGCCGTTGGTGCCTACCTCTGGGCCGTCCGCCTCTACAACCGGCGCCGAGCCGCCGAGCCAAATTGAGCCCGGAGGACGCAGGGCGGTGCGGAGCACTTTTTGGTGACCCATCAGACGGCCGCCTGAGGGCCAGCCGAGCGGTCCACCGACGTACCGGGTGTCGACTGGATTCCCCGGGGTGGTTTGATGGCTCGGATCGCCACCCCACGACTCCATCGGCGGTAGCTCTGAGCGCAGTGACCTCGACGGCGTTACCTACAGCAGCTGAGTAGCGCCGGTAACCAGCGTGAGAACTCTCCCACGTCCATCCGGGCGCGGCCTTCGGGCGGTGGCCGATGCCAAGGAATGCCTTCTACGTGGGCTTCGACCTCTCGACTCGAGCTATCGGAGTCGATAACGGAAACCCATTCGCCCATCTCGAGTTGGCCGATCACTTCCGCTTCTCCCTCTTCGAGTACCACGAATCCGTGGGGAGTGTTCGGAGGTAAGACCATGAGCTGTCCGGCTGCGCACTCGGTTTGGACCCCGTTGATCGTCATGCGGAGTCTCCCCCTGGTCACCCGCCAGATCTCGTCTCCTTCATGCCAGTGTATCCCGGCGCTCACCGGGTGTTGACAGGGCCACGTTAATCATCCAGATCCGGGTCGCCCCGTCGGACTTGTCGAACAGGCGTGTGATCGGGACGCCTTCGACATGGCGGTCAGCCTCGGTGATCACCGTGGACACATTCCACCTCCCCGCGGGCCGAGACATTGGGTCCCGAGCCCAATGCGCCCAAAAACATACAGAGATGCCACCCCGATGACAAACGGGAATGGGCTCGCCATCAAAGCGGCGTCTTCACCAAACGACAGTCCGAGCTGTCAGTTCTCGTCACCGCCGATGCGTCAGGTCCCGACACCGCCGACGTCAGCAGTTGGGTGCCGGATGACGCGCCCCCAACTGCTGCCAACAGCCAGGCCCAAAGCCATGGCCAACCCAAGGGGAAGTAGCTTCCGCACCGACTGCACTCCCTATCCGATGACGCTCATAGTGCGTTGAGCGTAAATCGCTCCACGTCACCCGCGGTCGAGCTCCTCACTTTGATGGGACGAGCTTGTCGAACTCTCACAGATCGGCGGTCACCGTCACCTGACAATCTCCGTGCCGTTGCCCGTTGCCAGCTCTCGAATGTGGACCGCCAGCTCAACCCGGTCCGGGTACGCCGCACAGGTCGGCGAGCACCTGGCCGGCGGCGTGGACCGGCAACGCCCAGGTCTGCAGGCCCACCACGCCGTCGGCGGTGATGGCGCCTGACTGCTGCGCACCCTTCACGGCCGCGGCCGTATGCGGCCCGAAGCTGCCGTCGACGGTGAGGACCGGATTCGAGCTGGGCGCGAAGTCGCCGCGTCCCTCGTTGAGCGCGGTCTGGAGTCGCTGAACAACGGAGCCGTTGGATCCCTCGGCCAGCGTGGGCGGCTGCGCACCATTGCCGCCTAACGCAGCCCATGTGGCCGGCCCGACGATGCCGTCCACGCTGAGACCGCTAGAACCCTGGAACTGCTCCACTGCCGTCTTGGTCACTGGACCGAAGATGCCGTCGATCTGGTTGTAGCTCAACGTGCGCCGCACCAGCAGGTACTGCGCCCACCGGACGGTCGGGCCGGACGAGCCCTCCGAGATCGTCGCGGGAGTGGTCATATTCGCCTCCGTTCAGTTGGCCGGCCCCGACGGGCCGGCCCTGCCATAGTCTCATTGTCGGGTCGGCTCGGCTCGGTGCGAGCGGGAAGTGTCCTTTCGGACAACGCCGACACAAATAACGCCACCTCGACCGGCCAGCACAGGTCGTCAACATTCCAGGGCAATGCCCGGCAGCGAGTGGTCACTTTTTTGACGAGCGGTCACTTTCATACGCATAGCGCAAGCTGGTTGACCACTCGTAAGACAATTGACCACTCGACGGCCCAAAATCGTCACTCCGCCCCGGAAGCCCCGGGACCCCCGGGACCTCCGGGACCCGTGGACGCCCGGGACCCCCGGGACCTCCGGGACCCGTGGACCCCCGGGACCCCCGGAAGCCCCGGGGCCCGAGGGCCCGAACCGGTGGATGCGCTCTCGCCGCAGCCGATGGTCTCGAGGGCGTGACCGGGGGTCGCCAGGAGAGAGCACCGAGTCCATCTGGCGTCCGTTTCGCGGCACCCAGGAGCACCGCCCCGGGTATCCCTTCCACGATTTGACTGCAGATGGGCTGTTGGAAGCGCGCACCCCCTCAGGGGCTGGAAGCCCGCATCCGAAGCCGGTGGCCTGCGAGCGGGAGGCCACAGGGGTACGGTTCATGCCGGCGTCGTGGCCGGTGTTTCGGCTGTCCCGATACGGAGATAACTACTTGCCAGAGCAGCGGTCGTCGCCCGACGCCGCGCCTCCTGTCTCATCGGGCGGGTCGGGTCCGGCTCAGGTCCTAGTCACAGCCCGGGCGATCTGAGAATGAAGGCAGTGATGGATGCCTGGATCGAACCGGCCGCTGCAGGTGATGAGCCGAACAGCGCTGTGGGGGTTGGGGCAAACGCGAGTAGGTGAGTGGGGGGCGAGCCTTGGCGGCTCGCCCCCCTGAAGCTCGCCCGCCGGCCGCCTGCCGCCGGGTTCCCGTTCCTTACTTGCCGGTGAGCGCGGCGACCAGCTGGGCCGCGTCAACCGTGCCGAGTCCGCTGGCCATGTCGTAGCCGGAGACGGCATTGAATCCGGGCACCGTGTAGTTGTGGCCGTTCTGGTTGAACGTCACGGTGTTGTTGCCCGTGGTGATGTCAGGCAGTCCGGATCCCCCGGCGCCGATGGCGTACAGCTGCGGGTTGAGCAGCCCGAGGTCGTGGCCGGCCGCCTGGTCTGCGATGGCGACGATGCCGGCGAACTGCGGCGAGGCCTCGCTGGTGCCACCGACGATTAGAAAACCAACAGGTAGGCCGCCGAAGGACGTGTAGACGAGGGCCCCACCGTTGACCGCCGCGCTGAGGCTGACGTCGGGTGTACCCCGATGCAGGCCGACGGTGCTCTTGACACTGTCCTGGTACGTCGGTCGTCCAAACACCGCCGACGGGCCCCCGCTACCGGCCACCGCGGTGCCGAACAGATAGGTCTCGTTCCACACGTTGTCCGGCAGCGTCCGGCCGCCCTGGGCGTTGAGGTGGAGTTGGAGGCCTCCTACAGAGGTAACCAGCGGGTCGCTCGATGGCCAGGCGACCACCCGGTGGGTGAACAGCGTCCCGTTGAAATGGTCGTTGGTCACTCCGGTGTCGCCGGAACTGGCGAGCACGGTGACATTATTGGCGAGAGCGTTGAAGTAGGCGCTGCGCAGCCCCAGGAGCGCCGCCGGGGAGGGGAAGGTCTCTTCTGTGGCCCCGAAGCTCTGGGAGATGACGTCACCGAGGTGGTTGTTGATGGCGTAGTTCTCGGCCGCGATGATCTCCGGGAAGCCCACGGTGCCTTCGGTCTCGGCAACCGGCGTCTCCAACAGGACGATGCTGGCGCCCGGGGCCATGGCGTGCGAGTACTCGACGTCGAGGGACGTCTCAATGGCCCAGTTCACCATGGTGGCGTTGGTGGGGTCGAACGGCGGCACCTTGCCAACCGGTTGCAGCACAGTGAAGTTCGGCGGCGCCGGCAGGTGGAAGTTCTGATCGAAGGTCGCCAGATCACTCATGATCGTCGGTGAGCCGAACGAGTCGACGATGACGATGGTGCGGCCCCGCCCGTTCAGGTGGGCGGCGTAGAGCGACTTGAGGTCGTACGCCTGTTGGAACTGCGACGGCCGATAACACGCGAATCCAGTCATCACGATGCACTGTGACGTGGTGGGCGCCAGTGACCAGTGGGCATCACCGAGTCGGACCGCCATCGGCGTCGCGACGGCAGCTCGATTGGTTTGGGCCGCCGGCGCGCTGGCACCTGTCGCCGGCGCGATGGTGAGGCCGATCAATAGTGCGAGGCCTGGCAAAAGAGCGATACGTGGCAAGCGCATAAAGCTTCTCCTACTCCCCCTACTCCGAGGTGCCGACCTGGCGCCTGGGCGGGAGTAGCCAACCACGCCACCCCCAACCCTGTCAACGGTCTGGGGACATGCTCGCCCCGCCGCCGGCTCCGGTCACTCCGGGAGTTGATCCGTTCCGGTTAGGGGCGCGGACTCGACGATCCCCGTGCTCAGACCTCGACGTTCATGATCCGGGCCAGGTTCCCACCCATGACCTTGGCCGCGTCCTCCGGCGAAAACTGTGATCGACCAGCTGCGAGTACCCGAGCGGGTCGGCCAGACCCTCCGGATGCGGGAAGTCAGAGCCCCACAGAATGTTGTCGGACACTGCCGACCAGGTCCGCGACTTCCCTGGGGTTGGGCTCGCGCAAGACGCGGGCGAAGATGTTGCTCCGGAAGACGACCAGCGGGTCCGGGTCGAAGAGCACCCGACTGCGGTCGTGTGCCTCTCCAGCCCGCTTCACGAAGGGCCGGACCCAGTTCTCGACGAACTCCGTGGGCGCGCGAAGGGCAGCTTCGGGAACCGGGTGGCGAGGCCGGGCCCGGTGATCGACGGGCACCCGTCGATCACTGCTGACTTATACGAAGACATCGCCTGGAAGCCCGGCGAGGTACCACGCCCGAACGGCAGCATCTCGCGATCGTGGGTGCCCTCCCAGTCGTTGAGGTAGCGCTGGTAATTCTGGTCGGTGGAATGCATTCCGACCAGCAGGTCCGCCTCCTGCACCGCCTCCCAGAAGGGGTCGAAATCGCGAAGAGCAAAAGAGTGACGGCCCTTCCATGTCGGCGCTGGCCAGCCGCATGAGAAAGACCTTGGCGCCGTGCTCGACGATCCAGCCCAACTCCTTGATGGCGTCGTCGAGTACTGACAGACTGATGTACGGGGTCGGGTAGATGGCGCAGGAGAAGTTGAATCCCCAATGCTCGAGCCATCCGGATCGGACGCGAAGGGCTCACGGCCGGGCCGGCCGAACGGCCTCTGTGTCAGATGACGCGGCTCCATTCCTCGGTTTCTCCCATACCGACCCCGGGCGGAGCGGGCGGTTGGGTGATGCCGTATGGCGACTTGACCAGGTCGCCGCCGTCGACCGCGAGACACTGACCGGTGATATGGCGGGACAGGTCACACGACAAGAAGGTGAGGGCTGCGGCGATGTCAGATGTTCTGGCCATCTGACTCAGCGACCCTGACGCGACCAGGGTCGGATCACTGATCCCCTGGGATTGCAGCAGCCGGGGGGTGGCCACGCCACCCGGTGCCACCACGTTGACGCGGACCTGCTGCGCCTTGAGTTCCACGGCCGCGGTGCGTACCAGCGAGATGAGGCCCGCTTTGGCGGCCCCGTAGGCGGCGTGGTAGGGCGCGCTCGAAAGGCCGTCGACTGACGCGACGAACACCATGCTGCCACCGCCACCTGCAGCGATGACCGGCGCTGCGAATCTGACGAAGTGGAAGGCGTGGCGGAGCACCTCGCCGTGGACCCAATCCCAGTCCTCCTCTGGCATGTCACGCAATGCCGCCCAACGAGCCATCCCGATCACGTCGACCACGCCGTCGAGTCGCCCAAACGCAGCCTTTGCCCCTTCGACGACCTCCCGAACTTGTCCGCTCTCGCGCCCGTCGGCCACGTGGACGACTCCACCAACCTCTTTGGCGACCTCCTCGGCCCGATCCCGTACGACATCCACACAGTAGACCTGGCCTCCCAGGGCGCTCAGGGCGTGGGCAGCCTGGCGCCCCATCCCTTGACCAGCGCCGGCGACGATGAAGCCGCGCCCTCCGAGGCAGTACATCGAGGCGTAGTCGGGAACTGGGCTGTTATCGATTGCCATTCCAAGCCCTCCTGCGTCGTGGCGGCATTCGGTTTCGACTACTCGGGGGCACCGAGTTCCTCCTCTCCCATGGCGCGTCCCGGTGGAAAGGCAGGACCCTCCATCGGGTGGGGGTAGGCAACCAGGTCGCCGCCATCGACGGCGAGGACTTGGCCGGTAACGTGGGCAGACAGGTCGCTCGAGAAGAAAAAAAGAGCAGCCGCGATATCCGAGGTGGCCGCCAATGCGGACAGCGAACCATCGGCGAGGGTCTCGGCGGCCACGCCCCGGGACCGAGCGGCCCGGGGCGTGGCGACTCCTCCTGGCGCAACCGCGTTGACCCGAATCTCGACGTCCTTTAGTTCCATGGCGGCGGTACGAACCAATGAGATGACTTCCGCCTTGGCAGCACCGTATGCGCCGTGATATGGCGAGCTGGAAATCCCGCTGATTGACGAGACGAATGCCAACGATCCCCCGCCATCCTCGCTCATCGTCCGAGAGCCGTATTTGAGGAAATGGTACACATGTCGCACCACCATGTCGTGGCACCAATCCCAATCCTCCTCAGGCATGTCCGCCAACGCCGCCCAGCGGGCCATGCCGATGACGTCGACGACACCGTGGACCCGTCCGAACTCAGTCTTCGCCCGGTGAAGGGCCCGTTCCACGTCGACCGCATTTCGACCATCCCCAACGAAGGATACGCCACCAATCTCTCCAGCTACTGCGTCGGCCCGCTCGCGAACCAGATCGAATACCAAGACGCGAGCGCCGTGTTGCGCAAGGACATGGCTGACCTGTCGACCCATACCCTGACCCCCACCGGCGACGATGAACCCCCGACCGTCGACCCTTGTCAGCCGCGCATAGTCCGGAACCAAGGTTGTGTCAGTCACGAAGTTGAAACCTTCCTCGAGTTCGACGTGGCGGAGCTTATACCGACCACGGCTCGGACCCTCAAGTCATCTCCTCCCACCGCCGACGCAGTACCTCCGGTCAGGTCTGAGCCGGCGAGAAACAGGCGAGACAAAGAGAGGGATGTCAGGGCTCATTCGTCGGTCCTGCTGGCACTTGTCGACATCAACTGCACCGCGGCATCTTCTCTTCCCCGACGCTTGCTTTTGGCCGGACATAGGCGCAGCCGGACGTTTGCAGTCGTCCCCCATACCGACCTTTCCCGGAGTACCCATCTTCTCGTTTGCTGCTATGCGGACCAGATGGCACTATTTTGGCGCACCGGTCCAAGCCCGTCGCCCCAGCACGTGGTGGAGATCCTCGGCTCTCGATGAGGAAGAAGGATCCGGCGCCCCGCCACGGTGCGTTGGAGCATGGCGAAGTTCGGGTTTCGGGGCCGTTAGGCTCCCGCCAGTGAGTGAGCTGCCCGCGACCCAACCGGTCGGAGAAGTAGCCGCGACCGCGTGGCAGGACTCAGTCCCGTCGCCGACTCCCTCGGTCGACGCCTGTCGGCTGGAGCGGATCGACGCCGAGTTGACCGGAGTTGAGGCGGCCCTCCGGCGCCTCGACGACGGTAGCTACGGCACTTGCGAGGTATGCGCGGCTCCTCTCGACGCCGCCGCCCTCGCCGCCGCCCCGCTTACCACCCGCTGCTCGCAGCATCACCGCTGACGACACGCCCGGCTGTCGGAGTCCAGGCCGCCGCGGGCGTGGCCCTGTCGCCTTCCCGGCGCGGCCGGGTGACGGGGCCGCACCAGTCCACCGGCCCGGCCCCCGGTTGCCCCTCAGAACCCGGGCAGGCGGGGCGCGACTCCAGTGCGGTCCGGGCTGCGGGGGACCATTCTCGGTCGCCTTCCTCCGTTCCGAACGTCGTGGCCCGGGTTGGGCTCGGGGCGATGACGCCTGATGTTCTCCCCGTCGTCGGCGGGGGCGAGGGGCTCGTCGTCGAGCCCGTGGTCGAGGCCGCGAGCTATCAGGAACCCGCGGGCCCGCTCGGTCCGGGGATAACGGCCGACCAGGGCCCAAAAGCGCGCATCGTGGCGGGGGGCGCGGAGGTGGGCCAGCTCGTGGACGATCACGTAGTCCAGCACCCAGGTCGGCTCGCCGACCAGGCGGGAGGAGATACGGATGGTGCCGTCGGAGGGAGTGCAGCTGCCCCAACGCCACTCCTGGTTGTCCACCCAGCGAATCTCGGCCGGAAGCGGCAGACCGTACCGCGCTCCCAACGCCTCGGCCCGAGCGGTCAAGTCGATGGCGTCGCTCGCGGCCCGGCGCTCCATCCGGCGCACCATCTCGGCGACCCATCGTTGCTCGTCGGCGACGGTCATGCTCGCCGGAATGGAGACCCGCAGCACGCCGCCAACTTGGCGGGCCTGCACTGTCTTGCGCCGCCTGGCACTGCGAACGACCTCGACCTTCACGCTCCGGACGGTATCGCGACCCGGGGACGTCAACGAGCCGGCTGCATGGCTCCTTCCCCGGCTTCTCCCGCGTCCGCCTGCGCCCTCTCGCCGGATTCGTCGACGAGGTTGCAACGGGATGCCGGAAACAGGCCACCCCCGGTGTACCAGCCCCGATAGCCGCCCAGATGCCCGACGCGGTAGTCAGGCAGTCCGGCGGCGCGCGCCAGTGATCGAACCACCCCTCCGTGGGCCACGACCAGCATCCGGCCGAGACCCTGGGCGGCGGCTTCCGTGCCGACCCGGCGCCCGGCCGCCACCACCCGGTCGTCAAAGTGGGCGCGGCTCTCTCCTCCGGGTGGGGTGAAGAGGACGTCGCTCGTGAAGCGGGCCGGCGCCCCGGGCCAGCGCGCTTCGATTTGCTCCAGGGTGCATCCCGACCAGTCGCCGACGTCGTACTCTCGGAGGCCGGTTTCGATCCGGTGCGGGACGACAAGATCAAGGACCTCGACGATCACCTCTACCGTCCGGCGGGCCCGGACCAGGTCGGAGCTGACTACGACCTCGAAGCGCTCCTCGTCCCGCAAGTAGGCGGCTGACCGGCGGGTCTGTTGTTCCCCTCCTGCGGACAGCGGCGGATCAGCCCACCCCTGCCACCGCCCGTCAGCGTTCCATGCCGACTGGGCGTGACGAAGGAGTAGCAGTCCGGGCACCCGGCGAACCCTAGCGCCGGGTCCGGCCCGAACCCGGCCGGACAGGGGTCTCCGCCGCGGTAGGGTTCAGCTCGGAGAATCGAGCGGATGAACCCGGCTGGCAGTCGCGCCCCCGCCCAAGGAGCCGCGCCCCCTGAGCGAGCGGGGGCTCCGGCGAACGCGGTCCTGCTCCTGTTCGCGGCCGCCCGGGCGGCCGCCGGGACCAGCGGAGAGCAGGTGCACGCCCACACCGTGGGCGAGGCGCTCGACGGGGCCAGGGCGCGGTATGGCGAAGGCTTTGCGGCCGTCCTGGAGTCGTGCCGGGTGTGGGTCAACGGCGAACCGGCCCAGTCGGATCAGGCCCTTCACGACGGTGACGAGATCGCGGTGTTGCCTCCCGTATCCGGAGGGGCGCCGTGATCGCCACCACCCCGACCCAAACGACCCGCCCGACGACGAAGCGCCCCTCGCCCGGCCAGCGCCTGCGCGCCCGCCGGCAAGCGAAAGCGAGCGCCGGAGCACTCGCCGCTGATCGAACCCTCGCCGATTCTCCGGCCGTGCTCCGGCCCGCTCGAACCGTGCTGCTGGGTCTCTTGTGGGCGGCGTTGTTGTTCGTTGCCGCCGCGGGCGGGGCCGCGCTGATGGCCGTCCTGCTGATACCGGTGGCCCTCGTCGCCGCCCTCTCGGGAGTCCGGGCCCAGACGGGGATGGCGATTGTCCCTTCAACCATCAAGGGAGGCGACGGGGCCGGCGTGTCCCCGGTGATGGCCATCGCCGTGACCCCGGCGATCGTGCTCCCGCTGGCCGGGCTGGCCGGTGGCCCGGTCACGGTGGTGTTGGGCGCCCTGCTGGGCTTCGGTGCCGTGGCCCTACTGGTGGCGGCACCCGGGCGCCGGTTGCCCTACGGGGTGCTGTTGGCCGCGTTCTGTCCGGCCGTCGCGGCGGCTTCCGTCGTGGTCGCTCTCGGTCAAGGCCTGGCCGAGGCCTTGACCCTCTTGGCCGCTGTCTGCCTCTACGACATGGCGAACTTCCTGACCGGAACGGGTCGGGGTCCCCTGGGCGGACCGGTAGGGGTGGTGGCGGGGTGGCTCACGGTGGGCGTGTTGGCGGTCTTGGTCGCGGCCGTGGTGGTCCCCCCCTACTCAGGCGTCAATCCTTGGGTCCTTCTCGGCCTGGTCGCGGCCCTGGCCCCCGCCGGCGTCCTGTTGTGTTCGCGTATCGGCAGACCCCGGCCCTTACCCGCGTTACGCCGCTTGGATTCGCTGATTCTGGCCGGTCCGGCGTGGGTCGTCGCCGTCGGCCTCGTCCTGCACCGGTAAGGCTGCGGTAGCCTCCGATGCCGGTGGCGCAGCTCAACGTAGTCATGACCTCCCACGCGAGGACGGTCCCGACACGGGCGAGGCCGCGGTGACCGAGCCTGCGACGGCGACCCATCGCCCGGGCGGCCGTCGGCATGAATGAGTTCTCCGACCCGTGGCGGGACCTTGGTGAATTCATACGGGAGCAGCGCAATGTGGCCCGCCTGTCGGTTCGGCGGCTGTCCGACATGGCCGGAATCTCCAATCCGTATCTGAGCCAGATCGAGCGAGGTCTCCGCCGGCCGTCGGCCGAGATCCTGCAGCAGATCGCCCGGGCCCTGCGCATCTCCGCCGAGACCCTCTATGTGCGGGCGGGCATCCTCGACGCCCGCGAGGTAGGGGGCGACCTCACGGAGACCATCCTGGCTGAGCCCACCCTCACCGACGATCAGAAGCAGACCTTGTTGCGGATCTATGTGTCTTTTCGCCGGGAGAACGACGCCGCCGCGGCCGGCGCCGGCGGGGAGTCCGGGGGCGGCTGATGCCGGCGCTGGCGGTCCTGTCCATGCACACCTCGCCGCTGACCCAGCCGGGAACGGGCGACGGCGGGGGGATGAATGTGTACGTCCGGGAACTGAGCGCCGCTCTGGCTCGATCCGGGGTGGCCTGCGAAGTGTTCACCCGGGCCGACGGCGAGGATTGCCCGGCTACCGTCAACGTGGAACCCGGCTTTCGGGTTCACCACATTGCCGCCGGTCCGCTTGGCCCCGTGGCCAAGGAACGACTGCCCGATCTGGTGCCGGCCTGGACCGCAGGGGTGGCGGCCCGTCTCGCCATGCTGGCCGATGCGGGCCAGAAGGTCGACGCCATCCATGCCAATTATTGGTTGTCGGGCCTGGCCGGGCACACCCTCAAGCACCAGCTCGATGTCCCTCTGCTCGTCACTTTCCACACCCTCGACCGGGTCAAAGCCGACGTCAGCCCGGAGGAGCTGTCGGCGGCCGAACCGGCCCGCCGCGCTCACTCCGAAGCCGAGATCGTCGGCTGCGCCGACGCCGTGCTGGCTTCCTGTTCGGTTGAGGCGGAGCAGCTGGTCGAGCTCTACGGAGCCAGGCCGGAGCGGATCACCATCGTGGCACCCGGGGTGGACCACGCCTTCTTCAGTCCCGGCGCCCGCGCTCAGGCTCGCCGGGCCGTCGACCTGCCCGAACGGGATCCTGTGGTCCTCTTTGCCGGCCGGATCCAGCCGCTCAAGGGGTTGACCGTGGCGGTAGACGCCCTCGCCGAGTTGCGCGCCAATGGCCTACCGTCCGCCATGCTCGTGGTGCTCGGAGGTCCTAGTGGCCCGCACGGCCACGAGGAGCTGAGGGCCGTGCATCGCCGCCTCGACGCCCACGACCTCCACGGCGCGGTGCGGATGTTGCCGCCGCAGCGCCATGAGATGCTCTCCAGCTACTACCGGGCCGCCGACGTGTGCATCGTTCCGAGTCATTCGGAGTCGTTCGGGCTGGTGGCTCTGGAGGCCGCCGCATGCGGCGTGCCCGTCGTGGCTGCCGCGGTCGGGGGGCTCATCACTCTCGTCGATCATCGGAGGACCGGTTATCTCGTGGAAGGGCGTGACCCGGCCGACTATGCCCGCCCCCTGGCGGCCATCCTTATGGACCCCGGGCTGGCGGCTCGTCTTGGACGGGCCGCAGCGGAGCGGGCCCGGGCCTATACCTGGGCGGCCGCGGGGCGCGATCTGTGGGCCCGGGGCGACGCCCTGACGGCTTCGGCCCTGGTGGCCTGCGGGTAGGCGGGCTCGCCGGCCGGGTGGGCGATGCGGGCCTTCAAGGCCGGCCGGGTTTGGTCCAGCGAGTGCGGGGCCGGGCTGGCGCCGTGCGGCGCATCCGGGCTTATGGCGTTCTCTGGACGGGCCGGCCCTCCAGGTGGGCTGAGTTTGGTCCACAGAGTGCGGGGCGGGGCTGGCGTCCGGGGGGCACCCGGGCCGGCGGCCCGGGCCCCGGGGCCGGGGCCCCGGCACCCACCCCGCCCCGGCGGCAGCGAGTAACACCCGGCGCCGCCCCCAGACCCTTGCTGTGCCCCGAGCCCGCCGGTACGCTCCCCAGTGCCGTCGCCCCGGGGGCGCCTCGGGTCACGTTCGTTCGGGGAAGTACGAACCGCCGCTCGCGCGCGCTACTCGGGCCGGCGGCACCGATCGTCAGGGCACCGGATGGTGGCCTGTCGGGGAGAGCCACGACGTAGGGTCTGGCGGCATGACCCGGGCAGCGGCGTTGGTGGTGGTGGGCGGCGGCAAGATGGGGGAGGCCTTGGTGGCCGGATTGGTCCGCACCGGGTGGGGCGGACCCGACGCCATCGTCGTGGTCGAAACCGACCCCGCTCGTCGGGCCGATCTGGCCTCGCGACATCAGTCTCTCCGGGTGGTCGACACCGTCGGCGAGGCCGGCACCGATGGAGCACCGGGTGGCGCCGTCATCGCGGTCAAACCGGCCGACGCCGAAGGGGTGTGCCGGTCCCTCGCGTCGGCTGGGGGGGTCCGGCGAGTGCTCTCCGTGGCGGCCGGAGTCAGCCTGGCCTCGCTCGAGTCCTGGCTGGGCGAGCAGGTGCCCGTGGTGCGGGCCATGCCCAATGTGGCCGCCTTGGTCGGCTCCGGGGCCGCCGCCATCGCCGCGGGCCGAGCCGCCGGTGCCGACGACCTGGCCTGGGCCCAAGGCGTGCTCGAAGCGGTCGGGACCGTCGTGACCGTCGCTGAAGCTGCCCTCGATGCGGTCACGGGACTGTCGGGATCGGGGCCCGCCTACGTCTTCCTGGTTGCCGAGGCGCTCATCGACGCGGGCGTGCTCGTCGGGCTGAGCCGGTCCGTAGCCAGCCAACTCGCCATACAGACCCTTCTCGGTTCCGCCCGCCTCCTCGACGAGACCGGCGACGAGCCTGCGACCCTGCGGGCCGCCGTCACCTCGCCCGGCGGTACCACCGCCGCGGGGCTGCGGGCCCTGGAGGCCGGCGGCGTCCGGCACGCCGTTCTGGAAGCGGTGGTCGCCGCTACCGAGCGATCCCGGGAGCTGGGCCGGCCGGGCTGATAGGCCGGCCGGTGACCGGCGTTTACGGTCCCGCACTTTCCACGCGCCCCCAGGTGGCGTACCCTCGCGGTGCGGAGAAGGGTGGTGCCACGCGCGTGAAACCAAACGAGTCCCGGTCCCGGTTCGTCACGGTGGCCGAGGTAGCTGATCAGCTTCGGGTGTCCAACATGACCGTGTACCGGCTGGTCCAGTCCGGTCAGCTCGCCGCGACCCGGGTCGGGCGGTCGTACCGGATCCGTGAGGAGGACGTCGACCGCTACCTGGCGGCGCAGTACACGCGCGCCGGCTGACGGCTGACGCCTCATGGCTCACGGCTGATCGCGGGGGGCGCGTCAGCGCCGGGACGGTCGCGCCGGCAGCCCGCGCCGCGGCCCGGCGGGCTCGCTGATGGCCGTCGGGCGTGGTCCCATCTCCTTTCTGTCCGACTACGGGCTCGAAGACGAGTTCGTTGGAATCGTGCACCGGGTGATCGCGGCTCGGGCCCCCGGGGTCCCGGTCATCGACATCACCCACCAGGTCCCCGTCCACGACGTGCGGGCTGGGGCCCTCACCCTGTGGCGAGCGGCTCCGTGGCTGGCGCCCGGCGTCATCCTGGCGGTCGTTGACCCCGGAGTGGGTACGGCCCGCCGAGCGGTGGCCGTGGAGGTGGCGTCGGCCGGTGCGGTTCTGGTCGGCCCCGACAACGGACTGCTGTTACCGGCGGCCTCCTCCCTTGGCCTCATCACGTCGGCCGTCGAACTGTCGAGTTCGGCGCCGGGGCGGGCCGGCAGCGGTCCGCCGGCCACCCCCGGGCCCGGCGCCACCTTCGCTGGTCGGGATCTCTTCGCTCCGGCCTGTGCGGCCTTGGCCCACGGGTGGGACCTGGAGCGCCTCGGCCCGCGTATCGACCCGGACGGCCTCAGCGCCACCGTCATTCCCGAGCCCCGGGCCGGACCGGACGGCGCCGTCCGGGCCGAAGTGCTGTGGGTCGACCGCTTCGGGAACCTCCAGCTCAACGCCGGCCCGAGTGACGCTGGTCATCTCGGAACCGTCGTCGACCTGCGGGTGGGGTCGGACACCTGGGCCGCCCGCCGGGCCGAGGCCTACGCCGACCTCGGCGCCGCCGAGATCGGTCTGGTGACCGATTCCTACGGGCTGCTGTCCGTGAGCTGCCGGGACGCCTCCGCCGCGGCCCGCACCCGGCTGGCCGTCGGGGACGAGGTCTGGTTGTTACCGGCCGGAGGGGGGTAACGCCCGGCCGCAGGTACCATTCTTCACATGGCCGCTCGTCAGATGGCTGGCGCCAGGCGGATACCCGAAGCCACGGTTGCCCGCCTACCGCTCTACCTGCGAGCGCTCGACGAGGCGGGCCGGGAACGCACCGTGACCATTTCCTCCGAGGCCCTGGCGGCGCGGGCCGGCGTCAACGCCCCGCAGGTCCGGAAGGACCTGTCCCACCTGGGGTCCTACGGGACACGCGGAGTCGGCTACGACGTGGCCTACCTGCTGCGTCAGATCAACCGCCAGCTCGGGCTCACCGAGGACAGGCGGGTGGCCATCATCGGCGCCGGCAATCTGGGTCGGGCTCTGGCCAGCTACGGAGGCTTCCCGGCCCGGGGCTTTCACGTGGTGGCCGCCTTCGACGTCGATCCGGCCAAGGTCGGAATCCGCCTGGGCCAGGCCGTCGTCCACCCGATTGCCTCGATGATCGAGGTCTTTGCCGATGAAAAAGTGGCCATCGCGGTCATCGCCACCCCGGCGACGGCCGCCCAGGGTGTGGTCGACACCGCCGTAGCCGCCGGTGCGGCATCCATTCTCAACTTCGCTCCCACCACCGTGACCGTTCCCGCTCGCGTAGCCTTGCGGCAAGTGGACCTCGGCATCGAGTTGCAGATCCTCAGCTTCTACGAGCAGCAACAGGCTCGCCGCCTGGCCCAGACCGGCGGGGGTAGGTAACAACCGGTGCCCGTGGCTGATGTGCTCTATCCCGTCGATCTGGTGGTCGAAGGCCGCCGATGCGTCGTGGTCGGCGGCGGGACGGTGGCGGCGCGAAAGGTCGAAGGCCTGGTCGCGGCCGGAGCGGAAGTGGTGGTGATCGCGCCCGAGATCGTCGGCCGGATCCGCACCCTGGGTGTCCGGCTGGTAGAACGGTCCTATCGAGGCGGCGATCTCGAGGGGGCGTGGTTGGCGATCGCCGCCACCGACGACCCCGCCGTCAACCGGGCCATCCGGGTGGATGGCGATCAAGCCCAGGTGTGGGTGAACGCCGTTGACGACCCGTCGTCGTGTTCGTTTACGCTGCCGGCGGTGGTGCGCCAGGGTCCGGTCATGGTGACGGTCTCGACCGCGGGCCACAGTCCGGCCCTGGCCAGCTGGATCCGCGGTCAACTCGCGGCCCAACTCGGACCGGAAGTGGGCGTCCTCGCCGAGTGGTTGTCGGAGGCTCGCGACCAGCTCAAGGCGGCCGGACGGTCCACCGAAGATGTCGACTGGCGGCCGGCGCTCGATTGGGACATGCTCGAACTGATCCGATCTGGCCGCACGGCCCAGGCAAGGGAGCGCCTCCAGGCGTGTCTGTCGTCGTCGTAGGACTCAACCACCGCACTACACCGCTCTCGGTGCTCGAACCGATGACGGTGTCGCCTGCCCGGGCGGCCAAGGCTCTGCACGACCTGCTGGGGCGGGACCACCTGAGCGAGGTGGTCATCGTCTCGACGTGCCTGCGCATCGAGGTCTATGCGGTGGCTGACCGCTTCCACGCGGCCATGAGCGAGATCCGCAACTTTTTCTCGGATTGGGGCGGGGTCCCGCCGGAAGTGTTCTCGGACCAGCTGTACTCGTATTTCGACGAGGCCGCCGCCGCCCACCTGTTCAAGGTGGCGGCCGGCTTGGACTCGGCGGTTCTGGGCGAAAGCGAGATCCTCGGCCAGGTCGGCGATGCCTGGCAGACCGCTCGAGAGGAGTCGGCCGCGGGGCCGGTGCTGTCGACGCTGTTCCGTCATGCCCTCGAGGTCGGCAAGCGGGTTCGGTCGGAGACCGCGATCGCCCGTGGTACCACGTCGCTGTCGCAGGCGGCGGTGGCGCTGGCGGTGGCCGAACTCGGGTCGATGTCGGGGAAGACCACCCTGGTGCTCGGCGCCGGCGAGATGGGCGAGACCATGGCCCAGGCCCTGGCCGGAGCGCTCGAGACCGGCTCGTTACTCGTCGTGAACCGGACGTGGAGTCGGGCCACCCAGCTGGCGGCCCGGTGCGGAGGTCGGGCCATCGAATGGTCGGCCCTGCCGAGCGCCCTGGTTCAGGCCGACGTCCTGCTGGCATCCACGGGCTCGCCGGATGTCCTTCTGGTCGCCGCCGACCTGGAATCGGTGCTGGAGGCCAGGCACGGACGCCCCCTCCTGATCGTCGACATCGCAGTGCCGCGGGATGTCGACCCGGCGGTCGGGTCGTTGCCAGGAGTGACGCTGCTGGATATGGACGATCTCACCGCGTCGGCCGCGGTCGCCATGGCGGGCCGGCGTCAGGAGGTTCCCCGGGCGGTGGCCATCGTGGCCGAGGAGGTCGATCGCTATCTTGATGTCGCGGCCCAACGTCAGGTGGCGCCACTGGTAACCGCGCTGCGGGAGCGGGGCGAAACCGTCCGCATCGGTGAGCTGGCTCGCTTTCGAAGCCGGTTGGCCGGGTTGGATCCGGCCCAAGCCGCGGCGGTGGACGCCCTGACTCGAGGGATCGTGGCCAAACTGCTCCATGAGCCGACCGTCAAGGTCAAGGCCGGGGCGGGCACGCCCAGCGGCGAGCAGCTGGCCCAGGGGCTGCAGCGCCTGTTCGAGCTCGACACCTGAGTCGCCGGTGCTCCTGAACGCGGTATCGCGCTCGAGCCGGTCGCCTTCATCCGGCCGCTGACCGACCTTGGTCTCCACGCTGCGTATCGCCACCCGGGGCAGCGACCTGGCCCGCTGGCAGGCCGACGCGGTGGCCCGGGTGCTGCGTGACGCCCAGCCCGAACGCCGCGTCGAGCAGGTCGTGATTTCGACGGTTGGCGACCAGCGCCGGGATGTGCCGGTATGGGAGTTGGGCGGACAGGGGCTCTTCGTGAAGGAGGTCCAGGCGGCTGTCCTCGACGGGCGGGCCGACATGGCCGTCCATTCGGCCAAAGACCTGCCGTCCTCGACACCCGAGGGTCTGGTCCTGGCCGCAGTGATGGCGCGGGCTGATCCGCGTGATGCCCTGGTCGGATCGCGGCGGGACGATCTTGGGCCCGGCGCCCGGGTGGCGACCGGGTCCGTACGCCGGCGGGCCCAGCTGGCGTGGATCCGCCCGGACCTGACATTCACCGGGGTGCGAGGCAACATCGCCACCCGGCTCGACCGCGTCCCTGAAGGCGGTGCCTTGGTGGTGGCCCAGGCGGCCCTTGACCGCCTGGGCTTGGCCGACCGGGCCGCCGAAATCCTGCCTGTCAGTGTGATGCTCCCCCAGGTGGGCCAGGGCGCCATCGGGGTCGAATGCCGGGTCGGCGACGATGAGGCCAGGACCGCCCTGGAGGCGGTGAATGATCCTGACACCCTGACCGAAGTGACGGCCGAACGGGCCTACCTGGCTCGCCTCGGAGGCGGATGCGATCTGCCCGTCGGGGCCTTCGCGGTTCACCTCTCGAGCGACACGATCAGCCTGGAGGGCCTGCTGGCTTCCGCCGACGGGCGGGTGCTGTTGCGCTCGGCCCGGTCCGGGCCGGCGGAGAACGCCGTGGCCATCGGGGCCGCCCTCGCTGATGAGCTTCTGGCCGCGGGCGGCCACGACCTCCTCGGCGCAACTCCGGCGACCCCCTTACCACGATGACCGTCTACCTGGTCGGCGCCGGGCCCGGCGACCCGGGTCTGCTAACCGTCCGGGGAGCTCAGTTGCTCGGCGACGCCGATGTCATCGTGCACGACCGGCTGGCGGACGCCAGCCTCCTCGAACTGGCGCCGGCGGGGGCGGAGCGCATCGACGTAGGGAAGGCGCCGGGTGGGCCGGTGGATCAAGACGCCATCAACACGCTGCTGGTCCGCCACGGCCGGGCCGGGCGGAAGGTCATCCGCCTCAAGGGAGGCGACCCCTTCGTGTTCGGTCGAGGCGGCGAGGAGATTCTGGCCCTGCAGGCCGCCGGGGTGCCCTATGAGGTGGTGCCCGGCATCACGTCGGCGATCGCCGTTCCTGCCTACGCGGGCGTGCCGGTCACCCACCGCGGCCTGGCCACGTCCTTCACGGTCGTGACCGGGCACAGCCGTCACGCTGTCGATCGAGACACCAATTGGGAAGCGCTGGCGGCCGCGGGGGGCACTCTGGTGGTGCTGATGGGAGTGGCCCACCGGGCGGCCATCGCCTCGCGGCTGCTGGCCGCCGGTATGGCCGCGGCGACTCCGGTGCTGGCCGTACGGTGGGGCACCCGATCCGAGCAGCGCTCGATCCGCATCCGCCTGGACGAACTCGGGGCGACTCCGCTCGAGCCTCCCGTCACCCTGGTGGTCGGGCCGGTGGCGGGCCTCGAGCTCGATTGGTACGAGCGCCGCCCCCTGTTCGGTCGTCACATAGTGGTCACCCGGGCCCGATCACAAGCCAGCACCCTCTCCGCCCTGCTTCGGGACCTGGGCGCCCGGGCGATCGAGGTGCCGACCATTCGCATCGATCCGCCCGCCGATGGAGGCGCGGGCCTGGACCGGGCCGCGGGGGAGTTGGCGGAGGGGCGTTACGACTGGGTCGTGTTCAGCTCGGCCAACGCCGTCGATGCCCTGCTGGCCCGGTTGCGCGACGCCAGGTCATTTGGCCGGGCTCGCATCGCGGCCATCGGTCCGGGGACCGCCGACGCCCTGGCCCAATGGCGGCTGACCCCCGATCTGATGCCGGCCCGTGCGGTCGCCGAGGGCCTGCTGGCGGCGTTCCCTGATCCACCCCGACCAGGCTCGCGGGTACTGATTCCGCGAGCCGCGGCCGGCCGGGACGTGCTGCCCGATGGGCTGGCGAGGGCGGGATGGGGAGTCGACGCCGTCGCCGCGTACCGGACCGTGGCGGTGTCGGCGACGCCCGCCGAGCGCAAAATGGTGGCGGGCGCGGATGCGGTGTGCTTCGCGTCGGCTTCGGCCGTCAACGGCTTCCTCGCCGCCGTAGGCGGGCCCGGCGCGGTCCCGCCCGTGACGGTGTGTATCGGTCCCACTACCGCGGCCGCAGCCGCGGCGGCGGGCGTCGACGTCACCGCCGTCGCCGAGGAACACACCATCCCCGGCCTGGTGGCGGCGCTGGCCGCGGTGCTCACGCCACCCGCTCGGTGAGCGCGAACACCGGGTGGCGGGGAGCGATGGCGGCCAGCTGTTCATCGCTCGATTCCGGTCCCACCCCGTCGAAGAACATGCCGACTTCGGCCTTCCAGCGCTTCAGGTAGGCGCGCAGGACCGGCACCTTCTCCTGGCCGGTCACCTCGCTGGCGACGCGCTCGTCGCGGCGCCGGCCGACCAGCAAGGTCAAGTGGCCGTCGGCGGCCCGGACGTTGCGCACCCAGTCCGCCTCGCCCCGCGGCGCCACCAGGTAGTCACGCCCTTCCCAGGAGAGGAGATTGACGGGGGTCCGGCGGGCCTGGCCGCTCTTGCGTCCCTTGACCTCCAGGACCCGGGAGCCGAGGACGCTGATGCCCGCCCGGGTGAGACCGGCGATCGCCTTGTTGAACACATTGCGGGTAAACCAGCCGGGCCGGCGGTAGTGGCCGTTTCCGGGTGGGCCGCCGGGCGGGTGGGGCGTGGACATGGTCTCCTCCAGGGTCGGTAAGGCGATGGCAGTGATCAATGATCCTTATCGAGAACAGTGATCTTGTCAAGGGGCACTGTTCTGGTACAGTGGCCGGCATGTCCGCCGCCAGCCGGGCCCGGGCCCGAGTCCGCGCCGAGCTGATCCGGGAGATCCTGGCCGCCGCCCACGAGGAACTGGCGGCCGAAGGGGCACCTGGCCTTTCCCTCCGGGCCATCGCCCGACGGTTGGAGATGGTGCCTTCGGCCCTGTACCGCTACTTTCCCAGCCGGGATTCCCTCCTCACCGCCCTGATCGTCGACGCCTACGAAGCGGTCGGGGCGGCGGCGGCCGCGGCCCTGGCATCGGCCGGCCCGGCGCCCCTCGACCGCTGGCTGACGGTGACCAGTGGTGTCCGCGAGTGGGGCCAGCAGCACCCCCACGAATGGGCCCTGGTCTACGGCTCGCCGGTGCCCGGCTACCGCGCCCCTCGGGATACCGTCGAGGCGTCGCTCGTGATCACCACCGTGATCGTCAGCATCTTCGCCGCGGCCGTTCCGGCGGGTGCATCGGCCCCGCCGTGGCTGCCTGCTGCGCCAAAGGGCCTGGGCGCGATCGTCCGTCCGCTCGAGACCGAGTTGCTCCCCGGTCGACCCCCGGAGGTGGTGGCGGCCGCGGTGCTGGCGTGGACCCAGCTGCTCGGCATGGTGAGCTTCGAGTTGTTCGGCCACTACGTCGGCGCCACCACCGACTTCGACGCCCTGTTCGAGTACGAGATGCGGGTGGTGGCCCGATTGGTGGGCCTCGATCCGGCCTGAGCACGTGCGATTGGCCTGATTACGTGGGTTAGCTTCTCCCGGCGGATGAACGCTAGCGCTCCATCATCATCTTTCATACGTTTTTATGAGAAAAGAAACCTCGTCGAGTGGTGAACCGTTTGACGAGTGGGCAATCGTTTGTCGCTATACGTACAAAAGTGACCGTTCGTCAAACGATCGACCACTCGACGAAGCCGCCTGGCGCCGTCGGGCGGGCCTGATCGCGTACGGTGAAATGGTGGCCTTTCCTGCGACCCGCATGCGCCGGCTGCGCCGGCACCCGGTCCTGCGCGATCTGGTGGCCGAGACCGCGCTGAACCCCGCCGATCTCATCGCCCCCCTTTTCGTTCGGGAAGGCATCGACGAGCCCCAGCCCATCCCGTCCCTGCCCGGCGTGGTCCAGCACACCACCGAGACACTTGCCAAAGAGGCGCACCGGCTGGTGTCGCTGGGCGTGCCGGCCGTGGTTCTCTTCGGAGTGCCCCTTCGCAAGGACGCGGTAGGGAGTGGCGCGAGTGACCCGGATGGGATCGTCCAGGTCGCCCTGCGCCGGCTGGCCGACGACCTCGGGGACCGGCTGGTGCTCATCGCCGACCTCTGTCTCGACGAATACACCGATCACGGTCACTGCGGGATCCTCAATGGCCGCGGCGGGGTCGACAACGATCTCACCCTCGAGCGCTACGCGGCGGTCGCCGTGGCCCAGGCCGCGGCCGGGGCCACAGTGGTGGCCCCCTCGGGGATGATGGATGGCCAGGTGGCGGCCATCCGTTCCGGGCTTGACGGGGCGGGCTTCGAGGAGGTGGCCATCCTGGCCTACGCGGCCAAGTACGCCTCGGCGCTCTACGGCCCCTTCCGCGACGCCGTGGATGTGACGATCGCGGCCGGCGGCGACCGCCGGGGCTACCAGCAGGACTACCGCAACCGACGAGAGGCGGAACGCGAGGTGGACCTGGACATCGGCGAGGGCGCCGACATGGTGATGGTCAAACCCGCCCTGGCCTACCTGGACGTGATCGCCGCGGTTCGGGCCCGGGTGGACGTTCCCCTGGCCGCATATCACGTCAGCGGGGAGTACGCCATGATCAAGGCGGCCGCCGAGCGGGGCTGGATCGACGGAGCGGCGGTGGCGCTCGAGCACACGGTGGCGATCAAACGGGCCGGCGCCGACATGATTCTGACCTACCTGGCGGGAGAGCTGGCCGAGACGCTCCATGAGTGAGTGGCCATGAGTGAATGGCCGGGCGTGAGTGGCCAGGCGTGAGTGGCGATGAGTGAGTCGGTGGTCCCCGGGCCGATCAGCACCACCTTGTTCGAGCGGGCCGAGCAGGTCATACCGGGAGGGGTCAACTCGCCGGTGCGGGCCTTTCGCTCGGTCGGAGGTAGGCCCTACTTCGTGGCCCGGGGCGAGGGGGCCTATGTCTGGGACGTGGACGGGAACCGGTTCGTCGACTACGTACAGTCCTACGGGGCGTCGATCCTCGGTCATGCCCACCCGAAGGTGGTGGAGGCCGTCCAGCAGGCCGCCAGCAACGGGACGTCATTCGGTGCGCCGACCGAGCGCGAAGTTCTCCTGGCCGAGGCCATCTGCGCCCGGGTGGAGGGGTGCGAGCAGGTTCGGCTGGTCAACAGCGGCACCGAGGCCGCCATGTCCGCCGTCCGCCTGGCCCGGGGTGCGACCGGACGGGACCGCGTCGTCCTTTTCGCCGGCTGCTACCACGGCCACAGCGACGGCTTGCTGGCGGGTGGCGGCAGCGGTGTCGCCACTCTCGGCCTGCCGGCGTCGGCCGGCGTCGCCAGGGCGGCTGTCGCGGACACGTTGGTCGCCCCCTACAACGTGGTCCCGGACATCACCGCGGACGTGGCCTGCGTCATCGTCGAGCCGGTAGCCGCCAACATGGGCCTGATCCCGCCGGCCCCCGGATTCCTCGAGGGATTGCGCCGCGAGTGCGACCGGGCCGGCGCCCTCCTGATCTTCGACGAGGTCATCACCGGGTTCCGTATCGCCTACGGCGGGGCCGCCGAAATGTACGGTGTGCGGCCGGACCTCTGGTGTTTCGGCAAGGTCATCGGGGGTGGGTTGCCTCTCGCCGCATTCGGCGGCCGGCGGGACGTGATGGATCACCTGGCGCCGGTAGGACCGGTGTACCAGGCCGGCACCCTCTCCGGTAACCCGCTGGCCACCGCGGCCGGCCTAGCGGTGCTGGCGGAACTCGACCGGGCCAGCTACCCGGCCCTGGCCGCCCGGGTCAGCCAGTTCGGCGCCGGGCTGGCCGCCGCGCTCGGACCGGTCCTCGAAGGGCAGGTGCAGGTGCCGGTGGTCGGCCCTCTGGTGGGGGTGTTCTTCGCGTCTCTGCCGGTGATCGACTACGACGGGGCGTCCAGATCGGCGGCCACCGGACAGTACCCGGGCCTGATGCACGGCCTCCTGAATAGGGGCGTGGCCATTGCGCCCGGGGCCTATGAGATCCTCTTCCCGAGCCTGGCCCACCGCGACGCCGACCTGGATGCGACCGTGGAGGCCTTCGCCGCCGCTGCGACGACGCCGACCCGGGCGGTGGGCTAAGCGGCCGCCTGCGAACTCGACGCCGGAGACTCGCTTCTGGGTTACCTATCGGCGACCAGGTTCTTTGGTCGCCGAGTTTCGAGATCGAGCTACTGGCCGGCCACTAAGCGGCTTCGGGGACCAGATTGGCGAGGGCGGCCACGGCCCGGTAGGCGGCTTCGGCCGGACCGAGCTCGTCCGGGCGGAGCAGGTTCGCCATGATCCGCAGCACCCATTCCATCAGGCTCCGGCTCCGCATCCCGGTGGTCACCAGCACTTTCATCAGCTCGGGCCGGCCGATGATGCGCACGAAGGCCCGAGCCACCTTGTAGTAGAGGGCGTAGGTGCTGTCGAGGCGCTCCTGGTAGGTCTGCAGGGCGAGTCCGTCGCCGCTCGTCAAGGCCAGGTGCACGGCATCGGCGGCCCAGCGCCCGGACTCGTAGGCGTAGGCGATGCCCTCACCGTTGAAGGGGTTGATGGTGCCGCCCGCGTCACCGACCACCAACCAGGTCGGGCCGGCGTGGGGGCCGACCGACAGGCCCATCGGTAGACGTCCGCCGGTAGCCGGACCGCAGGCGGTGTCGGCGCGGATACCC
This sequence comes from uncultured Acidimicrobiaceae bacterium, assembly GCA_963769725.1. Classification (GTDB taxonomy): domain Bacteria; phylum Actinomycetota; class Acidimicrobiia; order Acidimicrobiales; family Palsa-688; genus PALSA-693. The sequence continues at coordinate 639,273 of CAVYMU010000001.1, forward strand.
CACGACGGCGGGGCGTACTCGGCGAACTGCTGCAGGAGGTGGGTGGTGTTGACGGCCTTCCACTGGTTGAAGGTCGAGAGCAGCCCGATGCCGACGTTGATGCGGCCGTCCCCGACCGGGAAGATCCACCCGTACCCCGGCAGCACGTTGCCGGCTTTGTCCCGGATGTCGAGCCAGCTGTCGATCCACGCCTCGTCATGGCGGGGCGATGTCCAATAGCCCCTGATCGCCATGCCGAGGGGATAGGCCCGATTGCGGCTGGTACCCAACGACCGGCCGAAGCGCGAGTTGGCTCCGTCGGCCACCACGGTGTAACGGGCCCGGACCTCGACCGGTTGGCTGCCGGTGCTGGGGCGGGCGTCGTGGGCCAAGCGCAGGCTGCGGCCGGAACGGGAATCTCCGGCCCCGTCGTCGCCACCGGGTTTGGTCTTGACTCGAGCGCCGCGGACCAGGCCGGCCTCGACGACGGGCTCGACGGCCTCGGTGCCGTCCCACACGATCGCCCCGGCCTTGCTGGCTCGTTCGGCGACCATGGCGTCGAGATCGTGGCGGGTGATCACGTAGCCGTAGCCGGGAAGATCCGGGTGCTCGGGCCAGGACAACTCGAGGGTGCGACCGAAGGCGTGCGAGCGCAGCCCAACGAAGCGGTGGCCAGCACCGGCCAGCTCGTCGCCGAGTCCCATGTCCTCGAGCTGGCGCACCGAGCGGGGGGTAAGGCCATCGCCGCACGTCTTCTCGCGTGGGTATCGTTTCCGCTCCACCAGCACCACGTCGTGCCCGGCGCTGGCCAGCCAGTAGGCGCAGGCGGCGCCCGAGGGGCCGCCACCGACAACCAGCACGTCGCAGCGGCGGGGGGCGACCGGGGCGGGGTCGTTCATTCAGAGCAATCTAGGCCGCTCCAGGAGGTAGCCGCGTGATCGGCCGGGCCGCGGTGGTCTTGGTGACCCGGGCGGGCCCCGGGCCGCGCCGTCGTCCAGCGGGCCTCCCGCCGCCCGGGCCGGGGCCGGCCTGGGTGTGGCTATCATCCCCACCTGTGGAGCAGTACCTGCCGATCGTGCTGTTGTTCGCACTTGTGGCCTTGTTCGCCGGCGGATCAGTGGTGATGTCGCGCCGCCTCGGGCCAAAGCGACCAACCGGCGCCAAAGAAGGTCCCTACGAGTCGGGTATCGCGCCCCGCTACCAGCCGGTTGCCCGCTTTGATGTCCGCTTCTACCTGGTCGCCATGATCTTCATCATCTTCGACATCGAAGTCATCTTCCTGTATCCATGGGCGGTCGTCTACCACCAGCTGTGGACGTTCGGTCTGGCGGAGATGGCCGTTTTCGCGGTGGTTGTGTTCATCGCCTTCGCCTACCTGGTGTCCAACGGCGCTCTGGACTGGGGGCCCAAGGTTCGCACCGGGGGACGCCCGCCCGCCGACCTGGCCCGAACCACGACGGCCACCGTCCTTCGGGTCCGCCGTCCGCGGGAGCTCTACGACGGCAGCGGGCCGCGTCCGCTCGATTCGGGGCCGCCTGAGGCCGGCGAGCCGGAGCGGGAACCCGCTCACACGGCCTGAACCGTCGAGGAGCTGACCACGTGCGTGACACCGTCCGCCCGGCCCTGGCCGCACCGGATGCCCCAAATCGCCGGCCGCTGGATCACCGCGGCCCCGTCTGACCAGCCGCGGGGTTGCCGGTTGGCACGAGCAACCACGATGGTCCTACGGTGCAAAACGGAAGGAGGAAGACGTCGATGGGCCTGGAGAACCTCCAACACAACTTCTTGACCGGGACCCTGGAGGGCATGGTCAAGTGGGCGCGGGCGTCGAGTTCCTGGGCCGCCAACTTCGGACTGGCCTGCTGTGCCATGGAGATGATGGCGGCCGGCGCAGCCAACTTCGATCTGGCCCGCTTCGGGATGGAGGTGTTCCGGGCCTCGCCCCGCCAGGCCGACGTGATGATCGTGGCCGGGCGGGTCAGCCAGAAGATGGCTCCGGTGCTCCGCCAGGTCTACGACCAGATGATGGAACCGAAATGGGTCATCTCGATGGGCGTCTGCGCCAGTACGGGCGGGATGTTCAACAACTACGCCATCGTGCAGGGCGTCGACCAGATCGTCCCGGTCGACGTGTACGCCCCCGGGTGCCCGCCGGGACCGGAAACGCTGATCCACGCCATCCTGACCCTGCACCAGAAGATTCGGGTCGGCGAGATCACCCGCCGTACCGCGACAGGGACGGGCGCAGGCATCCAGCTGGGCTCCGTCTCGCCCCGTCAGCCGCTGCGGTTGCCGGCTCAATGAGCGACCCCGCCCCGGCCGCATCCCCGGCGGCGGAGGGGACGACCGCGGCTGAGGGAGCGGTGCCCGCCGATACGCCATCCTCTCCCGGCACCCTGCACGGCTGCCCGTTGGATGCCCGGGCCGCGGCGGTGGTGGTCCACTGCAACCGCGACAAGTATCTGCCCCTCATGACCGCGCTCAAGGATGACGGCTACGAGCTCCCGGTCGGCGTGACCGGCGTGGACTACCTCACCCACCCGGGCCGGGACCTTCCCCACGGGATCAGCCCGGAGCGCTTCGAAGTCGTCGTCGAGCTGCTCTCGTTGCAGCACCACAAACGGGTTCGGGTCCGTTGTCAGGTCCCGGCCGATGAGCCGTCGGTCCCGACCCTGTTCGACCTGTGGCCCGGAACCGAAGCCCACGAGCGCGAGACCTATGACATGTTCGGCATTCGATTCGAGGGCCACCCGGACCCGTCCCGGATCCTGATGCCCGAGGACTGGGAAGGGCACCCCCTGCGCAAGGACTACGACACCGGTCACGTACCGGTCCAGTTCAAAGAGGCACCCACATGAGGCCCACACCCGCCCAGAATCTGCCGCCCGTGCTGCCCTCGATTGCCGCCCCTCCCGCGTGCCGGCGGTCGGCCCCATGACCGACCAGGGTTCCGACATCGATACCAGCGCCGCCGCCGAGACCCGCAAGCGCAGCCTCCGCGATCGTCTTCTCGGTCGCGTCCCACCGGGGCCGTCGGAGTTGACGCAAATCCTCGAGTTGAAAACCGACGAGGGCAGCCAGGAGATGCGGCCCCGGGGCCGTACGTCCAACCGCGAGCTCGACGTGGAATCCGGCTCCGTGTTGCGCCTCCCTGAAGGGGTGCAGCTCGACACCGCGGACCTGGATGTGGATGCCCCCGAGGACGAAACCATGATCCTCAACCTGGGACCTTCTCACCCGTCCACGCACGGGGTCCTCCGGGTCATGGTCGAGTTGAGCGGTGAGACCGTCCTTCGCTCCAAGCCGGTCGTGGGCTACCTGCACACCGGCATGGAGAAGACGGCCGAAGAGCTCATGTACCACCAGGGCGGCACCAACGTCACCCGGATGGACTATTTGGCGCCGTTTTTCAACGAACTGGGTTTCGTCCTCAGCGTCGAGCAGCTCCTTGGCATCGACATTCCTCCCCGGGCCACCTGGATCCGGATGCTGATGTGCGAGCTCAACCGAATCAGCTCCCATTTCCTGTGGCTGGCGACCAACAGCTCCGATATCGGAGCCATCAACATGCTCGTGTACGGCTGGCGCGACCGGGAGATGGTCCTGGCCTTCTTCGAGAAGGTCACCGGGCTGCGCATGAACCACAACTATTTTCGCCCCGGCGGGGTGGCGGCCGATCTCCCCGACGGCTGGCGCGACGACGTGCTGGCCCTGTGTGAGGCCATTCCCCGGCGCATGGACGAATACGACAATCTGCTGACGGGGCAGCCGATCCTGCAGAATCGCCTGCAGGGGGTCGGCCCGCTGAGCGCAACGACAGCAATCGGTCTCGGCCTGACCGGTCCGTTGCTCCGTTCGACCGGGGTGGCGTGGGACCTGCGCCGGGACCAGCCCTACCTGGCGTACGACGACGTCGACTTCGACGTGATCGTCGGAACCCAGGGGGACTGTTGGGACCGCTACGCCATCAGGTTCAACGAGATCCGCGAATCCGTGAAGATCATTCGACAGATCGCGGACCGCATGCCCGCCGGGGACTACCGGACCCAGGACAAGAAGGTCACCCCGCCGCCACGAAACCGTATCGATGAATCGATGGAAGCCTTGATTCACCATTTCAAGCTCTACACCGAGGGCTTCCGCGTGCAGCCGGGGGAGGCGTACGTCCCCGTCGAGAGCCCGCGGGGAGAAAGTGGTTGCTACATCGTGTCGGACGGAACGGCCCGTCCGTACCGGATGCACATGCGAGCCGCCAGCTTCGCCAACCTCCAGGCCATGGCGCCCCTGGCTCGGGGCGCCCTGGTCGCCGACACCATCGCCATCGTTTCCACCATTGACCCGGTGCTCGGGGACGTCGACCGGTGAATCCGGCGACGCCAGCGCCGCAAGGGGTGGGCCCGGCGCCGGCGGGTTGGACCGGACGCGTGCGGATGGGCAAGGATCGGGTGTGGCTCGGCTGACGCCCGACAATCAAAGGCGGGCGCGCGACCTGATCGCGCTCTATCCCTACTCCCGTTCCGCCCTTATCCCGATTCTGCACGTCCTGCAAGAGCAGGACGGCTACCTGAGCGAGGACGGCATGGAGCATGTGGGCGAGTTGCTCGGTTTGACCGGCGCCGAGGTGCGCGGCACCGCGACCTTCTACGACATGTTCCATCTCGAGCCGGTCGGCAAGTACCTGGTGGCGATCTGCACCAACATCGCCTGCATGCTGCAGGGGGCGTACCGCCTGCTCGAGCATGCCGAGGACCGGCTCGGCGTGGCCTCGGGCGGCACCACCCATGACGGGATGTTCACCCTCGAGGACGCCGAGTGCCTGGCTCTGTGCGGCAACGCTCCGTGCGTGACGGTCAACTGGCGCTACATCGGCGACGTCGACCTCGACCGCTTTGACGCCCTCGTCGACGACTTGCGGGCCGGCCGGCTCGACAACGAGATCCCCGCCCACGGCACCCTGAACCGGGTCCGCCGCAACGTCGGGCTTCTGGCCGGCGGGACTCCGGGAGCGTCGACCCCAGATGGAGGCGGCGCCGGCCCGGGTGGAGGATCCGGTGCTAGCGAGCCCGAAGGAGGGGCCGGGACCACCACCCACCAAGTCCAGATCGATCTCGACACCCACCGGACCACGAGCGCGGTGGCTTCCCTGGACGCCGCCCACCTCGGAGGCGGGGCGTGACCGTCACCGACGCACCCCGCATCGTGAGTGCCCGCTTGGGCCGGGCCCGTTCGTGGACGCTCCAGTCCTACCTGGACAGCGGAGGCTATCGGGGATTGCGGGCGGCCCTCGCCATGACCCCCGAGCAGATCCACGACCACGTCAACACGGCGAACATCCTCGGCCGGGGCGGCGCCGGATTCGAAGCGGGTCGCAAGTGGGGGATGGTCCGAAAGGCCGAACCCTTGTACCTGGCCGTCAACGGCGACGAGAGCGAGCCGGCCACCTTCAAGGATCACGCCCTCATCGAAGGTGACCCCCATCAGCTCATCGAGGGTGCTCTCATTTGCGGGTACGCCATCGGTGCGGACCGGATCTTCCTGTACATCCGCGGCGAATTTCCCCTTGCCATGGAACGGCTGCAATCCGCCCTCAACGAGGCGTACGCCTATGGCGCCGTCGGGCGCCGCATCTTTGCGACCGACTATTCCATCGACATCGTGATTCACCCCGGTGCGGGCGCCTACATCTGTGGCGAGGAGACGGCGATGCTCGAGAGCCTGGAGGGCAAAAGAGGGTATCCGCGCATCAAGCCGCCGTTTTTTCCTGCGGCTATCGGGCTCTACGGCGCTCCCACCGTGGTCAACAACGTCGAGACGCTCAGCAACCTCCCCTGGGTGGTGTTGAACGGCGGAGCCGACTTCGCCGCCCTCGGGGAAGGCCGGTCAAAAGGCACCAAGTTGCTGGCTCTCTCGGGCCACGTCAAACGGCCCGGGAGCTTCGAGCTGGAATGGGCCAAGGCCTCGTTCCGGGATCTCATGTACGACCCACGGTTAGGTGGTGGCATCCGCGACGACAATGAGCTGAAGGCGTTCATCCCGGGCGGCGCATCCTCCCCCTGGCTCGGTCCCGAGCACCTCGACGTGCTCCTGGCCAACGAGGCCATCGGCGCGGTCGGCTCCATGGCCGGCTCCGGATCGGTCATCGCCATGGACCACACCACGTGCATGGTGCGGGCGGCGTGGCGCATCGTGCGCTTCTTCCACCGGGAGTCGTGCGGCCAGTGCACCCCTTGCCGGGAGGGGGGTGGTTGGTTGGAGAAGATCCTGGAGCGCATCGAGAGCGGGCAGGGCCGCGAAGCCGATCTGGACTTGCTCATGGACGTCTGTGACAACATCTCGCCCGGTGTGACCTGGCCCCCGGCCCAAACAACCATCTGTGTGCTGGGACCGTCGATGCCGCCGGCGGTGGCGGCCGGCCTGCGCATGTTCCGGGACGAGTACCTCACCCACGTCCGTGAAGGCCGGTGCCCGTTTCCCCCGGATCGCCTCCCGCGGCGGTTGGCCCGTGTCTGATTCCACCCGGCCGGCCCCGGCCGGGACCTCGGTTCCAGTGCGACTGGTCCGGCGCCCGACGGTGACCGAAAGCGCGGTCGGGACGGCGCCGCCCTCGCCGCCGGCGACCGACCAGACCGTGACGATCACCATTGACGGTCGTTCGCTTCAGGTCAACGCCGGCCAGTGGATCATCCAGGCGGCAGAAGAGGCCGGCATCTACATCCCGCGCTTTTGCTACCACCCGCGGATGAAGCCGGTCGGCATGTGTCGAATGTGTCTGGTCGAGGTGAGCGGACCGCGGGGTTCGACGCTGATGCCGGCCTGCTACAACCCCGTCGCCGAGGGTATGGAGATCCAGACCGCCAGCCCCATGGCGAAGAAGGCCCAGGAAGGGGTGCTGGAGTTCCTCCTGGTCAATCATCCTCTGGACTGCCCGGTCTGCGACAAGGGTGGCGAGTGTCCCCTCCAGGACCAGACCCTGGCCTACGGACCGGGCGAGACTCGTTTCGTCGAGGAGAAGCGCCATTGGGAGAAGCCGATCGCGATTTCTGATCTGGTGTACCTCGACCGTGAGCGCTGCATCCAGTGCGGCCGCTGCGTCCGTTTCGCCGACGAGGTGGCGGGCGATCCGCTGATCGACTTCGCCGAACGCGGTGACCGGACCGAAGTGGCGACCTATCCCGGCGCGCCGTATCTGTCGTATTTCAGCGGCAACGTCGTGCAGATCTGTCCGGTGGGCGCCCTGACGGCAAAGCCGTACCGGTTCAAAGCCCGGCCGTGGGACCTGGAGCAGGTGGAGAGCACCTGCACGACGTGCTCGATGGGCTGCCGGGTCGCGGTGCAATCGAGTTCGGGGCAACTGAGCCGGCTCATCGGAGTCGACTCCGACCCGGTCAACTGGGGCTGGCTGTGCGACAAGGGCCGTTTCGCGTTCGCAGCTGCTACCGGCCCGGAACGGGTGTCCGTGCCGCTGGTGCGCCAGGGCGACGAGCTGGTCGAGACCAGTTGGGGAGAGGCCCTGGCCGTGGCGGCCCGGGGCCTGGCGGCCGCCAAAGCCGTCGGAGGCGGAGCCGCCCTGGCCGTGATCGGTGGGGCGCGACTTCCCAACGAGGATGCGTACGCCTGGGCCAAAGCCGCCCGGGTGGCGCTCGAGACCGACAATGTCGATGCCCAGCTCGGCGACGGCCTTCCCGCCGCCACGGTCCTCGGTCTGCCGAGGGCCACCATTGACCAGGCCGCGGCCGCCCCGCTGGTCCTCACCCTCACTTCCGATATCAAAGACGACGTTCCGGTGCTGTTCCTCCGCCTGCGCGACGCGGTGCGCGAGCTCGGCACCCCGATCGTCGAACTGACCCCCGCTCCGACCGGTCTGTCTCCCTACGCGGCCGAGACCGTCGTCTACCGCCCGGGCCAGATCGTAGCCCTGGCCGCCGCCGTGACCGGCCCTGCGTCCGTCACGGGCGAGGTGGCCGGCGTTGGCGCCGACACCATCGAGAGGGTTCGCGCCCACATCGCCAGGGCCCGGGAAAAGACCAGCCCGGGCCAGCCCGCCCTCGTCGTGATCCTCGGGCGGCCATCGCTGGCCGAGCCCGAAGACCAGGTCGCGGCCGCGGCCCACCTACTGGCCACCGTGCCAGGTGCGATATTTCTGTCCACGTTGCGACGGGCCAATGTGCACGGGGCTCTGGACATGGGACTGGCCCCTGGCCTGCTTCCGGGGCGGGTCGCCCTCGACGCCGGACGGGCCTGGTACGAGCATCATTGGGCCGCACCATTGCCGGGCCCGACCGGACTGGCCACGGCGGCGATCCTGGAGGCGGCCAGTCGGGGCCACATCGGGGGCCTGGTGCTACTCGGCGCCGACCCTCGCCGCGATTTCCCTGACACTCAGCTGGCCGTCAAGGCCATGCTCGGCGCCCGGTTCGTGGTCGCGGTCGACACCCACCTGACGTCGTCGGGGCGCGCCGCCGACGTGGTCCTGCCGGCCGCGACATGGTCCGAGCGGCGAGGCACCTTCACCAACCTGGAGGACCGGATCACCTGGCTGAGTCAGCTCGTCACGGCCCGCGGCGTGGCCTGGCCGGACTGGGTGATCGCCAGCGAGCTGGCGACCCGGCTCGGCGTGGACCTCGGTTTCTCGAGTCTCGAGGACATCTGGGCCGAGATCTCGCGGCTCTCCCCGCTCCACCAGGGGGTCACATACGAGACCCTGGCGGGGTCGAACGCCCGGGACGGCTTGGTGGTGCCCGAGGGACGGGACGGGTCCGGATCCCGGGCCAACCCGCGGCCGCTCGACCCGATGGCCGACCCCGGGATCTCCTCCGCGGAGCTGCACACCGTGGCCCCCACGGCGATGCTCCACGCCGCGGTCTCGATTGTCCCCGAACCCGACGGACCGGCCCCCTTGCCGGGTGCAGCCGTCTCGTCCACCGGGGGGCCGGCGGCTCCCACCGTGGCGAGCGCGGGCCAGCCCGAGCCGGGAGCGCCCCTCCCGCCGGAGATGCCGGCCATGCTGGCCCCGCCCCCGCCCCCGCCCCTGCCTCCGCCCCCGACTGCGCTCCCGGCGCCGGCGGCCCAGACCGAGATCCCGACCGGCAACGGCCGGGGCCTGCGCCTGGTGGCCCGCCGGACGCTCTGGGATGCCGGCACCCAGGTCCAGTCCGTTCCCGCCCTGGCCCGGTTGCACCCAGCGTCCCGGCTGGTGGTGCATCCGTCGGTGCTGGCCGCGACGGGTACCGCCGACGGGGAGGTGGTCCGCGTCACGTCGGAGCGGGGATCGCTCCTCCTCGCCGCGTCCGGGGATCCGACCCTGCCACCCGGCACCGTTGTGGTGCCGTGGAACCTCCCTGGGAGCCATGCCGCCGATCTGATCGACGCGGCGGCCCCCTTCACCGAAGTCGTCATCGAGCCAGAGGGGGGAGGGAGCAATGGGTGATCCGGTTTTCGACCACGGACTGAATCTGGCCGTATGGATCATTCTGCTGGTGAAGGTGGTGGCGGTCTTCGTCCTGGTGATGGTCTCCGTGCTCTTCATGGTCATGTACGAACGCAAGGCGGTGGCCTGGCTCGGGGTTCGCTACGGACCCAATCGGGCCGGCCCCAACGGCTGGCTCCAGTCCCTGGCTGACGGCACCAAACTGCTATTCAAGGAGGCCTTCACTCCTCGCGGTGCGGACAAGGCCGTGTACAAGGTCGCTCCCTACCTGATGCTGTTCCCGGCCCTGCTGGTGTTTGCCATTGTGCCTATCGGCGGTACCGTCACCATCGCCGGCCATGTCACCCGGCTGCAGCTGGCCGATCCTCCCTGGGGGATCCTGTTTCTCCTGATGATGTCCGGGATCGCGGTCTACGGGGTGATGCTGGCCGGTTGGGCGTCGGGATCGAAATACCCCTTGCTCGGTTCGGTGCGGGCCAGCGCCCAGCTGGTGTCCTACGAGGCGGTCCTCGGTCTGACCACCGTCACGGTCGTGCTCGTCACCGGCTCGCTTCGGACCAGCGCCATCGTCGCATCCCAGCACGGCGGGTTCATCAATCACTGGAACTTTCTCCGTACCCTGCTGATCCCGTTTGTGCTGTTTGCCATCGCCATCACCGCCGAGATGACCCGCCCACCATTTGATCTGGTGGAGGCCGAGGAGGAGCTCTCCGGCGGGTACAACCTCGAGTACTCGTCGATCGACTTCGCCTGGTTCTACCTGGCCGAGTACGCAGCGCTGGTCACCAACGCGGCCATCATCGCCACCCTCTGGTTCGGCGGTCCGGACGGGCCGGCCATCGCCGGGCACAGCATCGGACCGATCTGGTTCATGATCAAGGTCCTCATCATCCTGTTCATCTACGTCTGGATCCGAGCCACCCTGCCCCGCCTGCGCTACGACCAGCTCATGGATCTCGGTTGGAAGCGGCTCATCCCGGCGTCGCTGGCCATGTTGATGATCGTCGCCGGGCGCCAGATCAGCTACGCCTGGGGTCTGGTCGCCTTCGGGGCCAGTCTGCTCCTGTTCGGCGTGCTGCTGCGGGCCATCGACACGGGCCGGGGGGCCACGACCGTGGAATCCGCCCGTCACGACCGCTTGACCAGGGAGGGGGGTCCGTGAGTTTCCTGGACTTCTTCAAGGGATTCGTGGTCACCGGCAAGCTGCCGTTCAAGCCGAAGGTCACCGTCCAGTATCCGGAAGAGAAGCGGCCCAAGCCCGAGCGCTTCCACGGCCGCCACGTACTGAACCGCTATGAGGACGGCATGGAGAAATGCATCGGCTGCGAGTTGTGCGCCGGCGTGTGCCCGGCCCGCTGCATTTACGTGCGCGGCGCCGACAACCCGCCGGACGCGCCGGTGTCGCCCGGCGAGCGTTACGGGTTCGTCTACGAGATCAACTTCCTGCGGTGCATTCACTGTGACATGTGCGTGGAAGCCTGCCCCACTGAGGCCATCACGGAGTCGAAGCTGTTCGAGTGGTCGTTTGTCACTCGTGAGGACGCCATCTATACCAAGGCCGAGCTCCTCGTCGACGACGAGGGCCGCCCTCAAGAACTCCCCTGGGAGGACTGGAAGGAGGGCGACGACCGCAACACCTCGGCGTGGGTGCGGGCCACCAGCCCTGGGGGATCGGCCGCCATGGAGGGCCAGCCGCTGTGGTCCGCGGAACTCGGCTACGGCGTGCGCCCGGCCCAGAAGGGTCAGAGCGACCCCACCGCAGCCGACTTTGCCGCCGATACCGACCTGTCCCTGCGCGAGATGACCGGCCGCGCCCTGCGCGGCGTCAACGTCGACGGGACCCGGCCGGACCGATCGCGGGAGGATCGCTGATGCTCGCGGTCGGTGTGCTCGCCAACGCCGCCAGTTCGGGACTGCGACTGGCGCATGCCTCGGCCTGGATCGTCTTCTTTACCGGCGCGGTGCTCATCCTGGTGGGGGCGTTCGGAGTGGTCCTGCTGCGCAACCCGGTCCACTGCGCCCTCATGCTCGTGGTCACCCTCTTCGGGGTGGCGTTCGAGTTCGTCGACCAGTCGGCGGACTTCCTCGCCGCCGTGCAGATCATCGTTTACGCCGGCGCCATCGTCATCCTCTTCCTGTTCGTGATCATGTTCCTCGGCGTGGACCGGCGCGAGCGCGGGGAAGCCGAGCCAACCCGGTTCCAGCGACCACTGGTGATCCTCCTCGGTCTGGTGGCCCTCATCGAGATCGTCGTCCTCGCCCAGGTGCACCGGTGGAGCGTCGGACCGATCTCCATCCAGGATCCGGTCACCGGCACCTCCTCCCACGGATATGCCGGTCAGCTGAGCGGCGCCGGCGAGAACATCCAGAAGCTCGGCCAGTCGATCTATACCCGGTACCTGTTGCCCTTCGAAATGACCGCCGCCCTCCTCGTCATCGCGGTGGTGGCGGCGGTCGTCCTCTCCCGCCACCATCTGCCTGTAGCCAGCGAGATGTCGCAAGCCGAGCAGGAGGAGGTGGGGGCCGAATGACGGTTCCCGGAGCGTGGTACCTGGTCCTGGCGGCCGTCCTGTTCGGGATCGGGGGCGTCGGGCTGCTCGTGCGCCGCAACGTGCTGGTCATGTTCATGTGCATCGAGTTGATGCTCAACAGCGTCAACCTCACCTTCGTGACCTTCGGTCGAATGCTCGACGACATCGGCGGGCAGTCGTCGGTGCTCTTCGTCCTGGTGGTCGCGGCCGCCGAGGTGGTGGTCGGTCTGGCGATCATCGTGGCCATGTTCCGGCGCCGGGCGGCGGCCACCGCCGACGACATCCACTCCCTGAGAGGCTGAGCGTCACTTGAACGCTGCCTACGTCATCGTGGCCCTCCCGCTGCTCGGGGCTCTGGTGTTGCTGTTCGGCGGCCGCCGCACCGGCGATCCGTTGTCCGGATGGATCGCCACGGTCATGGCCGGCGGATCCTTCGTGGCCACCATCGTGGTGTGGGTCACTCTGCTCGGGCGGGCCTCCGACAACCGCACCGTCGACAAGAACATCTTCACCTGGATCCCTGTCGACACCCTCCACGTCAACTTCGGGCTCCAGCTCGATCCACTTTCCGTGGTCTGGTGCCTCTTCGTCACCGGGGTAGGCGGCCTCATCACGCTGTACTCAATCGGGTACATGAAGGGCGACTCGAGCTACGGCCGGTTCTTTTTCTACATGAACCTGTTCCTGTTCTCGATGATCGTGCTGGTCCTCGCCGACAACTTCTTGTTCAGCTTCCTCGGCTGGGAGGGCGTCGGGTTCTGCTCCTACGGGCTGGTTGGTTTCTGGTTCGAGCGCAACAGCGCCGCGGTAGCGGCCAAGAAGGCGTTCGTTACCAACCGGATCGGCGATTTCGGATTCATGATCGCCCTGTTCTTGATGTTCGGACATTTCCACTCCTTCAACTATTCGAGCGTCCTGGCTCCGCTCTCGTCCGGCCACGCCACCCTCACTGGCACCACCGCCACGGCCTTGGGACTCCTGCTGTTTCTGGGCGCGGTCGGCAAGTCGGCTCAGATCCCCTTATACATGTGGCTTCCTGACGCCATGGAGGGCCCCACGCCGGTCTCGGCCCTCATCCACGCCGCCACCATGGTCACCGCCGGTGTCTACCTGATGGCCCGCAGCGCGCCGATCATCCACTTCAGCTCCTCCACCCAGTGGACGATCGCCATCATCGGAGCGGCCACCGCCCTCTTCGCGGCCACCATCGCCTGCGCCCAGGACGACATCAAACGAGTGCTCGCCTACTCGACGATCTCCCAGCTCGGGTACATGTTCCTGGCCGAGGGCTCCGGCGGCTACCAAGCCGGGATCTATCACACGATCATGCACGCCTTCTTCAAGGCCGGTCTGTTCCTCTCGGCCGGTGCGGTCATCCACGCCCTGCACGACGAGCAAAACATGAAGCGCATGGGCGCCCTGTGGCGCTACCTCCCGATCACCCGTTGGGCGTTCCTCGCCGGCTACCTGGCGCTGGCCGCCATTCCGCCCTTCGACGGGTTCTGGTCCAAGGACGACGTGCTGCAGGCGGCCTGGCACAAAAGCCCGGCCCTGTGGGTGGTCGGGGTGGTGACGGCGGGACTCACCGCCTATTACATGAGCCGGCAGGTGGTGCTGGTGTTCGGGGGCCAGGCCCGGTGGATCGAGCACAACGATGTCCACGGGGCGGCCGGGACGGCCGGGACGACGACGGCAGTCGGCCACGAGGCCGGCTCGGTTAGCCCGCACGAAGCTCCGCGCGTCATGACCATCCCACTGATCATCCTCGGGATCGCATCCACGATCGGCTGGCTGATCAACGCCCCCTTCGGCGGGCTCAACTTCCTCGACAAGTGGCTGGCGCCGGTGTTTCCGGCCACCATCGCCCCGCCGATCCAGGTGGCGACGGGTACCAAGTGGGCGATCGGCGCCATCGCGGTGGGGGTGTCGGTCATCGGCCTGCTGACCGGGTTGCGCCTGTGGCGGCCGAGCCCAACCCGCCCCGAGTTGGAGCCGGCGGTGCTCTCGCACGGCTGGTACATCGACGAGGGTGTCGCCGCGACCGTATCGGGGCCGCTGACGGGGATCGCCCGCGTCTTCAGCTTCGGAGTGGACCTCGGCTTTATCGACGGCACCATCAACGGACTGGCCCGCCTGACCGCCCAGACCGGTCGACAACTGCGCCGGGTGCAGACCGGGTACGTCCGTAACTACGCGCTTGGAATAGGAATCGGGGCAGCGATCATCCTGGCGTATGTGGCGACTCGGGTGGGGAGCTGACCGCAGTGACATCGAGCGTGCCCATCCTCACGATCATTGTCTTTCTCCCGCTGGCCGGCGCCGCCCTGGTGGCGCTCATCCCGGCCGCGGCAGAGGACCGCTTGGCCAAGCCCATCGGCCTGGGAGTGGCGATCCTCGAACTGGCGCTGGTCGCCTATCTCGTCGTCGACTTCCAGTCCGGCCAGGCCGGGTTCCAGTTCGTCAGCCGCCACTCCTGGCTCGGCGACTTCGGTATCTCCTGGGAGGTGGGTGTCGACGGGATCTCGTTGTTCCTGGTCGCCATGACCGCCCTCCTGTTCCCTGTCGCCATGTTCGGGCCGACTCTGGTCGGGAGCGCCCGGGCTTTCATGGGCTGGATGCTGCTCCTCGAGGCGGCCTGTATGGGCACCTTCCTTTCCATGGACCTGTTCCTCTTCTTCGTGATGTTCGAGATCACGCTGGTTCCCGGATACTTCATCATCGCGGGCTGGGGCGGGATGCGCCGGAACTACGCGGCGATGAAGTTCTTTATCTACACCTTCGCGGGATCGGCGTTCCTCTTCGTGGCGATACTGGCGCTCGTCCTGCTGACCGCTCCTGCCAACCACGGCCACCAGACCTTTGATCTGATCACCCTGGCTCGATTGGCCAGCGGACTGCCGCATGCCGATCAGGTGCTCATCTTCACCGGGTTCGCCATCGCCTTCGCGGTCAAGATCCCGCTGGTGCCGTTCCACAGTTGGTTACCCGATGCTTACACGGAGGCCCCCACGGCGGGCTCCATGATCCTGGCGGGGATTCTGTTCAAACTGGGCGCCTACGGTCTGCTGCGCTTCGGCGTGTTCCTCCTACCCCGAGGGGCGGCCGACATGGGCCCGTTATTGCTGACCCTCGCCGCGGTCGGAATCACCTACGGCGCCCTGATCACGATCATGCAAAAAGACCTCAAGCGTCTGGTGGCCTACGCGTCCATCGTGGACGTGGCCTTTATCGTGCTGGGCACCTTCGCCTTCAGCGCCCAGGGCGTGACCGGCGGCGTGCTCGAGATGGTCAACCACGGACTGACCACGGGAGCCATCTTCTTCCTGGTCGGTGTCATCTGGGAGCGGCGCGGCACCCTTCGTATCAGTGACCTCGGTGGCCTCCAGAAATCGACCCCGATCCTGGCTGCCATCTTCCTGGTCGTGGTCATGAGCGCGGTCGGCCTGCCGGGGCTCAATGGCTTCGTCGGTGAATTTCTGGTCCTCGTCGGCACGTTCATCACCCATCGCTGGTGGGCGGTGGTGGCGACCACGGCGATCATCTCCGGTGCTATCTACCTGCTGTGGGCCTACCAGCGGGTGTTCCACGGGCCGATCCACAATGAGGCCAACGCCGGCGTCCGGGACATCTCGTGGCGGGAGATCGGTGCGGTGGCGCCGCTACTCGCCGGGATTGTGTTTCTAGGGATTTACCCGAAGCCCTTCCTTGACCGGGTCACACCATCGGTGAATCACCTGCTGGCCCATGTTCAGACGGTCGACCCATCAGCCCATGTACCGCCGTCCGGGGCGGCACCGCTCAGCTATTCGGTGCCGTCCGACCAGAACGTGGATGGACCCGGCCAGACGACGACGGCTGCTCGTAAGGGCCGGGTCGGGGGGTCGGCCACGGCCATCGCCGCGGCCACCACCACCGCCGCGGCGGGACGCTCGGCCGCCACCACCGCCGCCGCGAGCCGTTCGGGCGGCGGCACCGGCTCCGGGGCGGCCGCTTGGCCGGCTGGGCCCGCCGCCTCGACGCCAGCGGCCGCCAGGCCCGCCGTCACGAGCCCGGCAGCCGGTCCCCCTAGGTCCGCCACGGCGGTCCCGACCGCGGCGTCCGCCTATATCCCCAAGTCCCCCACCGCCGCCCCCGTCGTGAGAGGCAGGTCATGATCGCGGCCCTGATCTCGGCCGGCGCCAGCGCCAGCGGCCTGCTGGCGCAGACCTCGACCGGTTCCACCGGCTGTTCCGTTGCGCCCGGTGGGGCCCGGGTGACTGGGGTGTGCGCGGCCACCAACAGCCTGCGCATACCCGTCGCCTACCGCAGCATCCTGCCGATCCTGATCCTCTCGGGCGGAGCGCTCCTTCTCCTGCTGGTCTCTGCGGTCTTGTCAAAGCGGTCGCGGCCGGGCCTCTACTCGGTGCTCACCGCGGCCATCGGCGCGGCTGCCGCGGTGGCGGCGGCGTGGCAATGGTCCGACGTCGGAACCAAGCACGCCCAGCTCACCATCGGACAGCAGATCATCTACGACCGCTACAGCGTGTTTTTCATGCTGCTGATCTCCCTGGCGACCGTGCTCAGCGCCCTCGTCTCGGACAGCTACCTGCGAACCGAGGGCCTGGACAGCGTGGAGGCGTATGTCCTCATGCTCCTGGCCGGCACCGGGGCGATGCTCATGGCGGCCTCGGGCGGACTGATCATGCTGTTCCTGGGCCTCGAGATCATGTCGATCGCGCTGTACGTGATGGCCGCATTCCACCGGCGGCGGGTGCAGTCGGGTGAGGCAGGTTTCAAATACTTCATCCTCGGGGCCTTCTCGTCGGCGCTGTTCCTCTACGGAATCGCCCTGGTGTACGGGTCTACCGGGTCGACACAGTTCTTCGAGATCGCCACCTTCCTGGCCCACAACAGCCTGCCCAACAGCGGCGTGCTCCTTGCCGGCATGGGGCTGCTCATCGTCGGGCTGGGATTCAAGGTGGCAGCCGTGCCGTTCCATTTCTGGACGCCGGACGTGTACCAGGGATCGCCGACACCGTTTACCGGGTACATGGCCGCGGTCGCCAAAGCGGCCGGCTTCGCGGCCCTGTTGCGAGTCCTGGTGGGGGCGCTCCCGACGCAGCAGGCCAACTGGCGACCCATCATCTGGGTTCTGGCCGTGCTCACCCTTCTGGTCGGCTCGGTACTGGCGATCGCCCAGAAGGACCTGAAGCGCATGCTCGCCTACTCGTCCATCAGCCAGGCGGGCTACGTCCTGGTCGGCGTCCAGGCTGCGTCGAGCACGGGGACCGCTGGCGCCCTGTTTTACCTTTTCACCTACACCTTCATCGTCATCGGAAGCTTCGCGGTCGTCGCCCTGATCGAGGGCCCGGGCGAGGCCCGCACGGATCTGGGTGCCATCCGGGGTCTGGCCCGCCGGCGGTCGTTGCTGGCCGTGGCCATGTTGGTGTTCCTGCTGGCACAGGCGGGCGTGCCGTTTACCAGCGGTTTCCTGGCCAAGTTCTATGTGATTTCCGCCGCAGTGAAGCAGGGCCAATACCCGCTGGCCATTATCGCCATGCTGGCCGCCGCGGTGGCGGCATTCTTCTACCTGCGCGTGGCCCTGCTCATGTACAGCCCCGACCCGGCGGAGGATCCAGGAGGGCCGGCCATCCTGGGTAACGGCGGGCCGGTCGATGACGGCGCCATCATGGCCGGGCTCGAACCCATCCCATCCCTGGATGGTGGTCCCGTGGGGACGCCGGATGCCGGTCTTCCGGCTGCCAGTGTTCCGGCCGGCGCTGCGGGTGTCTCGGCTGCCGGCGTTCCCGCGGCCGGCGTCTCGGCTGCCGGCGTTCCCGCGGCTAGCGTCTCGGCCGCCGGCGTTCCCGCGGCCAGCGTCTCGGCCACCGGTCCGGGTGCCGCCGCCTCGACCGTCCCCGGCGCCGCTCCTGCTGCGACCGCCACCTTGGAGGCCCCTCCCAGTGGGCCCATCCCCATCCCGGTCTTGGTAGGGGTCGTACTCGCGGTCTGCGTGGCGTTCACCATCTTCGCCGGCGTCTCTTCGCCGATCATCACCTTGGCCCGGCAGGCTACCATGCTCTTCTGATCAGTCCAATTGTTTTACGCACATTTTCATGTAATCTTACTTCATAAACCCTGCCACGCGCCAGAGCTGGAATTTGGTCCTGCGCCTCGCCGAGACCCAGCGTGGCGTGGTCACCCGGGCCCAGCTGCGCGAATGTGGATTGTCGAGCCGGGTCTCGCACCAGATGACCGTCGACGGATCCCTCCGAGTCGTCCGCCCAGGGGTGTATGCCATAGCGGGGCGGGCGCCATCCAAGTGGGAGCAGGCTGTCGCAGTCGGCCTCATTTGCGGACCGGGCGCAGCCCTTTCGCACGGCACCGCGGCGGGGATCCACCGCCTTCCAGGGCTGCTCGCTCCGACACGGCCCGAGATCTCCGTTCCGGCCCCGCGCCATCCACAACTCTCCGGTGCAGTGGTCCACCGGGTCGTTCAACTCGACCGACTCGACATCGAGCAACGAAGCGGTGTCGGAGTTACGACGCCGCAGAGGACCCTCGTCGACCTGGCCCCACGGCTGAGACCGGATCTGCTCGGTCGGATCATCGACGAGGGAACCATCGCTCGCCGCTGGACGGTCGCCAGCCTCCTGGCCTGCACCGATCGACTTTCGGGGCCCGGCCGAAATGGCATCCGGACCATACGTCCGCTCCTGGCCGACCGGGCTGACGAGCCTCGAGCTGAAAGCATGCTCGAGCTCCGCATGATCCGAATCCTGGCGCCCTACGCTCCGTTCGAGACGCAGTACGAACTGGTTCTTGACGGCAAGCTCCTCCGGCTCGACATTGCCTGGCCCTGGTGGCGGGTCGCGGCCGAGGTCGACGGTTGGGGGGTGCGGGGCCGCTCGAAGACGAAGTTCGTGGAAGACCGCTATCGCATGAACCTGCTGGAGGCGCACAACTGGCGGGTAGCCCACCTCACGGCGGCGATGGATCCCCCAGTGGTCCTTCGGGACGTGGGCCGTTTGCTGCCCATCTGATCACCCAGCGAGGCGCGACTCGATTGGCATCCGGCTGGGCCGGCGAGCGGAACGGGACGACCGTGGAGAGGGGTAGGTGATTGGGGGGTCGGGGTTCATCGCTTTCTGTCCGGTGGCGCCCTTCAGCTGGGCCGAGTTCCGGACAGAGAGTGCGGTGGCGGGTGGGGTGTGGTGGCCGGTGGGGGTGTGGTGGCCGTTGGGGGTATGGTGGCCGATGGGGGTCGGGTTGGTCGCTTTCTGTCTGGTGGCGCCCTTTAAGTGGGCCGAGTTTCGGACAGAGAGTGTGGCGGCCGGCCTCTCGACCGCCGCTCTCTCCCGCTATCAGCTAGCCGGCGCGCGCCACCGGGCTGGACGGAACAAGGAACCGCCCGATGACCGGTAGCTCCCAAAACGACTCGGCCCGAGCCACGGCAATCGCCACGGCTAATAGGTTCTCGGGGGCGTCGTAGACCGCGTAGCGAGGTTGCCAGTCGGGGTCGAACTTGGCGTTGAATCGCCACAGCGACTCGATCTGCATGGAGTCACCCATCCGGCGCAGCACCCAAGCCTGCACCCGTTGGGTGAGGCCCTCGCCGGCTTCGCCGGCCAGGACGGCCCGCATGGTGGCGAAGTTGAGGCCCAAGGCCTGGTCACCACGCCTCCGGAGTTCGTTGATGGTCTCGACGACCGCGAAGTCGATCAGTCCATTGGGGTGCTCGCCGTTGTCCCGGCGCATCAAGTCCAACGAGTAACCGCCGATGCCCGGGGCCGGGACGTACTGGCAAAACGCGACCGGCGGCCCGAGCGCGTCCGGGGAGGGCCCATCGGGCTCGACCGGTCCGTGCACGATGGCGAGCAGCAGTCCGGCGTCGTCTGGGTCGAAGACCCGTCCCAACGTCATCGAGAAGCCACGTTCGACGTCACCGCGCCGGCTCTTGGTCATGACTTCTTGCAGCTGGGCCCGCAGTTCCGAGTCAAGAAATGATGGATCGTGAAAAGAGATCTGGTAGCCGTACTTGGCCACCCGGTTGACTGCTTGGCGCAACCCCTTGAACCGACCGCCCTCCAGGGTGAAACGCCCAACCCGGACGACCGCCTCATCACCCACGTAGAGGTCGTGCATCCCGGTGGCCCGATAGACAGGCAGCCACTCCTCGGCGACGCCCAGGCCGCCGAGCGCCCAACCATGCTCATCGACGTAGCGGCGGAACGCTCGCCACGCCTCCTCCCGCTCTGCGACCGGCCCGATCGGGTCGGGCGACACCAAGCAGACGCCTCCGTATACGGCGTGGGCCACCACCGTGGCTCCCCAGAAGAAGAACTGCTTGTCCGCCCGTAAGGCGAAGTAGTCGAGCGTGCCCGCGCCATGCCGGGTGACCACCTCCCGAGCGTGGGCCAGTCCGCTGCCCCCGCTGCCCACACTGCCCGCGCCACCCCTTATCCCGCCGGCCCCGGCCCCGGCACCGACCGTATCCGTACCGCCGCCGCCATCCGCCACCACTGCCACTCCGGCCCCCACTCCGGCCCCGCCACGCCCCACCCAGCCGTCGCCGGCATCGGCACCAGGGCCGCCAGGCCCGCCGGCCACCCCGCCGGCCCCCACCCCGCCGGCCCCGACGCCCCCCTTCGGCGCCGTGACCCGGCCCGCGGCGTGGTGGCGATGCGCCACTACGGGACGAAACAGGACAACCACCAACGCCAGCGCCAGCCCCGCCGCCGCGGTGGCCATGGCGGGGGAGAAGAACTCGTTGAGCCGGGAGGGGAGGGCGATGTGGGACACCCCGACCATGCGCTCTACGACGGCCTGGGTGGCCCGCGGCCATGACACGCGGTGGGCGCTGGCGTGGCGCCTGCTGTCGATCCAGGTGCCCAGTTCGATCGCCAGGGTTCCGGCCGCTACCGTCAACACGGCCGCGCCGGCGACGCTCAGCAGTCCCCGGCCGAGCCGAGCCACATCCGTCTTGCCCTCAAACGACTCCCGATGGAGCCACAGATAGCCGGCCGCGGCCAGGGCGACGACTGCCTCCTCGACATCCACACCCTTGACGAGATGCAGAACGGCGACGGCGATCAGGAGGGTGAGGCAGACCAACCAGGCTCGTCGTTGGCCTCGGCGAACGCCCCGGGCCAGCACGATCAGGCCCACTGCGCCCAGGGCGGCCAACGCCGCGGCCGTCTCGGGCACTGCGATAGGAAACAGCTGGTTGAGGAAATTGAGCCGGTCGCGGAACGGCTCTGCGAACGCCGACAGCAGGGAGAGGAACCCCGCCCCCAGGACCAGCAGGGCCGCAGTGCGCCGCACCCGCCGGTGACGCATCTCCGCCGCATGGACGCGGGGCCAGGCCTCGCCCTGCGGGAAGGTCGCGACCACTTCTGGTTGCAGGGAGTCCGTCCCCACGCGCGACTCGACCGCCCGGTTGGCCAAGGCCCGCTCCAGCAGGGTGGCGCCGGGCAGATCTTGCCGGGCATGAAAGAGACGAGCATGCAAGTCGCTGCCTGCCTCCACCTCCACCCATGCCGTCTGTCGGTAGGCCAGGAAGACGGGCGGCAGTCCGAGTCCCGGCAAGCGGGCGGGTAGTTCGGTGACCACCTCGGAACTGCATCCGACGTTGACGTAGAAGCCCTCACCGAGGTGGGCGAGCTCCGGCCGGCAAGTGTGGGCCGTGATCAGCCCGGCGTGGCCGTTCGTGACGAGTTGGCGGGCCAGGGTTCGGGCCGGGTTGTTGGGGTCTGGTCGGTCTCCGTCGAGGGCGAGTGCCGACAACGCTCGGGTCGTGCGCCGCAAGGCCGCGCCGGCCAGCAGCATCAACAGCAGCACTTCGACCACCGTGAACACCACCAGAATTCCGAGCCGGGACGACAAGGCGCCGGCCCGGGCCGAACGCAGAGCCAGGGAGGGCAGCCGGAGGGCCAGGGCGGCAACCACGGGCGCCAGGAGCAGCCACCACGAGCGGCCCAACCTTCGGTACGCCAGCCGGGACGCGATGAAGCGGGAGAAGGCGGCCGGGTCGTCCAGTTGTTCCATGCCCGCCAGCCAGCCGGTTCCGGACCCCGTCACCCCTTTCTGGCGGCGCCGAACGGACGGGAACAGCTCCTGCCGTATGTGCTGGGCAAATGGACTCTCCCGGGAGTTGCGCGGATCTTCGAATCGCGACAGGACGTCGAGGTTGTGACCGGGTTCGACCCGCACCTGGCGGACACCGGCGCCGGTGTCGAAGACGAGATCAACCGCCAGCGCCAGCTCCGCTCCGACCCTGGCCGCGAGGGCGGACCGGCACTCGCCGGACCACGCCAACTTGGCGTCGCGGTCGCCAGGGAGCACAATGACCCGCCGGCCCGGGCCGGACGCGTAGGCCACGACGGCCGCCACGAATCGGGGGTGGCCGGCCAGGGCGGCTGATGGCTCGACTCCGGCGTCGAAGAGATTGCCCGCGATCACCAGCGCCCCCGGACCGGTGGCCGCTTCGATGGCGGAGGCCAGCTCGCCGGTGGCGGCCACCTGGGTGAGCTGCGGATCTGGCCCGAGATGGAGATCGGCCATGACCACGGCCCGACCGCCTACCGGGACATGTACAGCCAGCAGGTCAACGATGTCGCTCGAGGCAGCCAACGCGGCTGTCGACCCTACTACGGTGCGCCTCGATGGAACCCGCACGGGAGCCGGCCGGTCAGACGACCCACGAAGTGCTGGAGCTGGCTCGCCGCTTGGGCCCGCTGCCCTACTCCGGCCGGGGCCGGAACCCGGGCCCAGTGCTGCCCGCCCCGTCGGTTCTGGTGGGCTGGCAGGTGGAGGCCGTCGACGCCTGGTGGGACGAGTTCGGGCGCCCCGATCCCTTCACCCTGGTCGAGGTGGGCGCCGGCGACGGCAGCCGGGCGAAGGCGTTCCTGGCCGAAGGTCCGGAGTGCCTGACCGCGCTGCGCTACGTGCTCGTGGAGGACGACCCGGCCACCCGTGAGCAGCAGCGGGCCCACCTTCCGATCGAATCCCCGATCCTGGTGCTCGGCCCGGTCGGGCCGGACGACCAGGATGACTTCGCCGATCCGCATGATCGCATGATCCGGGCGGTCCGGGACCCGAGGAGCGGATCCGGGCGGTGGTGGGTATCGGCCCGTTGGTCACTTCGCTGGCCGAGCCGCCCGTGGTCGAAGGCCCGGCGTTCGTGGTCGCCATCGGCTGGGCCAGTCGTTTGCCCTCCGATCGCCTGGAATGGCGAGATGGACGGTGGTGGGAGATCCGGTTGGCCGCCGGATCAGACGGGGCGTTGTCCGAGCTGCCGGTCCCGCTGGACCGGTCCCGCGCCGCCTCGGCCGAACAACTCGCCGGTGCCGATCGTCCCTCCCGCCCCCCTCGCCCCGACGGCGCCCGCTACGCCCAGCTGGCCTCCGTCCAGGACTGGTTGGGCCGGACCCTGCGGGTGGCCGAATCCGGTCGGTTGGTCGTCATCGACCGCTGGGCCGACATCACCCGCCCGCTGGCACGAGGGGAGGCTCCGCCCTTGGCCCTCGACCAGCTGGCGGCGGTACGAAGACCGATCGACGCCGTGCCGCTCGATCTTTCTCCGGGCGTCTCCGCGGTGTCGTGGCGCCTAGGTTGAGCGGCGACATGCGGATCCGGACGGAGGCGGTCGGCAACTGGCAGTGGCGCACGGGGCCCGTGCCCTCCGGCTCGGCCGTGGTGTTCGACCTGGACGGGGTGCTCTCCGATGCGGCCAGCCGCCAGCATTACCTCGAGGGGCCGTGGCGAGACTGGGACGCCTTCTTCGAGGCGTGTGGGGACGACCCCCTCATCGAGGAGGTCGCCCGGCTCCTGGGTCTGCTCGAACCCAGCCTGGTGATAGTGCTCCTGACCGCTCGCCCGGCTCGGGTGCAGCCCCAGACCTTGGCCTGGCTGCACCGGTATGGACTGCGCTGGGACCTGCTCGTGATGAGGGACTACGGCGACTACGCGGCGGCCCGGGAGTTCAAGCGGAGTTCGGTCCGGCAGCTGCGCAAAGTCGGGTTCGAACCGGTCCTGTCGTTCGAGGACGACCGCCGCAATGTCGCCATGTTCCGCGACGAGGGGATCCCGTGCGTGTACATCCACTCGGGCTACTACGACTGACCGAGGCTCGATCTGGGTCGGCCGGTTCTTGGCCCTTTCTCAGGTAGTTTGAGGCCATCATGGAGACATGCGTAACGCCGTAAAGACGACCTTCATCCTCACCTTGCTGGCCGCCCTGTTCGTGGGCATCGGTGCCCTCATCGGCGGCAAGAGCGGGCTGATCATCGGTCTGCTGTTCGGGCTGCTCTTCACGGGTGGCTCCTACTGGTTCTCGGACAGGATCGCCATCAAGGCGGCTCGGGCCGCTCCCGTGTCCGAAGCGCAGATGCCGGACTACTACGCCGTGGTCCGAGACCTGACCACCCGGGCGGGCATGCCAATGCCGAAGCTGTACGTCACCCCGGACGCCCAACCGAACGCTTTCGCCACCGGCCGGAATCCCGACCACGCGGCCGTCGCCGTCACCCAGGGCATCCTGGAGATCTGCACCTGGGACGAGATGCGCGGCGTACTCGCCCACGAGATCTCCCACGTCGGCAATCGCGACATCCTCATCTCATCCGTGGCGGCCACCATCGCCATGGCCATCACGCTGCTCGCCACCATCGCCCGTTGGGGTGCGATCTTCGGCGGCGGACGGGATAGCGACGGCCCGAACATCTTCGAAATCCTGGCCCTCAGCCTCCTGGCCCCCCTGGCGGCGACTCTCCTGCAGCTGGCCCTGTCCCGGAGCCGGGAGTACGAGGCGGACCGCTCGGGCGCCCGGCTCATCGGTGACGGCGAGCCGCTGGCTCGGGCCCTGGCCAAGCTCGAGGCCGGCGCTCAGCGGATCCCGATGCCGGCCGTGCACCGGGAGATGGCGCCCCTGTACATCGTGAGCCCGCTGGCGGGGATGAACGTGTCGTTCAAGAACCTGTTCTCGGACCATCCGCCGACGGCGGACCGAATCGCCCGTCTGCGCTCGAAGGAGTGGGCCCGCTAGGGAGGGCTTGGCCGGCCTGATCGGGTCCGGTCAGTCGCGCATGTTCTCGAACTGCAGCGGCAGCCCGAAGTCCTCTTCTCGCAGGCCGGCGATGACGGCCTGCAGATCGTCGCGCTTCTTGCCCGATACCCGGACCTGATCCCCCTGGGTCTGGGAGGACACACCTTTCGGGCCGCGGTCCTTGATCCAGCGGTTGATGGCTTTGGTGTTGTCCGACGACAGGCCCGCCTTCAGGGTCACGGTCTGGCGGGCCGTGCCCTTGGCCGCTTCTTCGACCTTGCCGTACTCCAGGGCCTTCAGGGAGACCTTCCTTCTGACGAGTTTCTCCTCGAGCACCTGGACGAGGGCCCGTAAACGATCTTCGGTCGACGAATGCAGGCGCAACTCCATCTCGTGCAGTTCGATGGTCGACTCCGTGCCCTTGAAGTCGAAGCGGGTGGCCAGCTCGCGCTGAGCCTGGTCGACCGCGTTGCGGACCTCCTGCATGTCGACCTGCGACACGATGTCAAAAGTGGGCATGGCGCCACGGTAGCGCCGCCGCCTAGTTTCCCCGAGTCGTGGGTCTTCTCCCCAACCTTGGCGTCGCCAGCGGCGGCAACGACCGTCAGCCCGCCGTGACGGTCGCCGGGCGGTCGCTCGACCTCGCCGATCTGTCGGCCGCCGCGGGCGCGGTGGCAGTGCGCATCAGCGGCCTCCCGTCGGTCGCCGTCGAGGCCACTCCCAGCCTGGAGACGGTTGTCGCCGTGCTCGGGGCGCTGGAGGCGGGGGTATCCGTCGTGCCCATTGCCCCCGACGCCGGTCCCCTCGAACGCACCCACGTCCTCTCGGATTGCGGCGCCCCGGTGCTGCTCGCCGGGGCCGGCACCGCACCGGAGCTACCGGCTGGCGGGCGGGTCGAGGTCGTTCCCGTCCGGGTGAGCGACCGGGCCGAGTGGCGGGCCGGCACCGGGTCCGAGGGGGTTTCATCCCGGCCGGCCATGATCCTCTACACCAGCGGGACCACGGGCCTTCCGAAGGGGGTGATGTTGAGTGAGGCGGCCATCGCGGCCGATCTCGACGCCCTGGCGCAGGCATGGGAGTGGAGCCCCGACGACGTGCTCGTGCACGGCCTGCCCCTCTTTCACGTCCACGGACTCGTCCTCGGGGTGCTCGGTGCGCTCCGCACCGGGAGTCGGTTGATTCATACCGGCCGCCCGACCCCGGCTGGTTACGCGGCCGCCGCGGCCGATGGCGGAACCCTGTTTTTCGGGGTGCCGACGGTCTGGTCCCGGGTGGCGGCCGAAGCGGAGGCGGCCCGGGCCTTACGCGCCGCCCGTCTCTTGGTGTCGGGCAGCGCCGGCCTGCCCGTTCCCGTATTCGAGCAGCTGGCCGCGCTGGCCGGTCAGGGCCCCATCGAGCGGTACGGGATGACCGAGACCCTGATCACGCTGAGCGCTCGCGCCGCAAGCCAACGACGGGCCGGTTGGGTCGGCGAGCCCCTGCCCGGACTCGAAGCCCGCCTGGTCGACGACGATCGCCAGCAGGTGGTGCCAGACGGCGACTCCGTCGGCGAGCTGGAGGTGCGTGGCGCCACCCTGATGAACGGCTATCTCCATCTGCCGGAAGCGACGGCCGCGCTCTACACGCCCGATGGCTGGCTGCGAACCGGCGACGTGGGGTGCGTCGACCAATCCGGGTGGTACCGCATCGTGGGCCGGCAGTCCACCGACCTGATCAAGAGCGGCGGCTACCGCATCGGGGCCGGTGAGGTGGAAGCGGCGCTGCTCGCCCACCCGGCGGTCCACGAGGCGGCGGTCATAGGAGTTCCTGACGATGACCTCGGTCAGGCCATCGTGGCCTTTGTCGTGGCCGACGGGGCCACCGGCCCGGAGTTGTGCGACTTCGTAGCCGGGACCCTCTCGGTGCACAAGCGGCCCCGCCGAGTTGAGCTCGTCGACCGCCTGCCCCGTAACGCCATGGGCAAGGTGCAGAAGGGTGAGCTGCGCAGCGAGTAACATACCTGGCCCTGGGTCGGTGCCCGAGTGGCCAAAGGGAGCAGACTGTAAATCTGCCGGCACAGCCTACGGCGGTTCAAATCCGTCCCGGCCCACCACGACATACTGGCTGCTCACAGGGGTGTGCGGGTCCCCGGCAGCGGTGGCGGGCTGCTTGCTGCAGTTTGCGGTAGCCAAAGTGGTAGCCATCGCGGTAGCCATTCAAAACGCGCCGTGGAGCCCTGTGGAGGCCCACAGAACCGCTGCTGGTCCCAGCGCCGCCCATGGGCGGAGGCGCCGAGACCGGTGAAGGAGGAGGATGGCGATGGCAGTACCGAAGGCAACCCGCGGGGGGCTTGTTGGCGGCCGTGGATGGTAAATCCGGGATGGCGGTCACCGAACTTCCGTCTCGAGTCGAGGCTCGTGTGGCCGCTGCTCTGGTCGAGCTGGAGACGCTCAAGGCCGAGGTGGCCGAGCTTGCCGCCCTGGCTTTCACGCCGCGCTCACAACAGGGGATTGGCGGCGCCCTCCAGCTTCTAACGGTGGGCCAGACGAGCCATAGCGACGTTCGGGCAGCATGTTCTGCTCGCGATGGTGAGCCAGGCTAAGTGATATAGGCGTTCGGGGCGCGAAGTCTCGAGCCAGCCGAGGCATTCCGGTTGAGCGAAGATAGGACGTTCGGTATCGCTTGTCTTCAGCTGAGAGAGCCAGCAGCGCACGCCGCCGAGCCGTTCGCCAGAACCACGGTACCGGTGCGAGATGCTCCGCCCTCATCGGGTCCCTCTCGCTGCCACCAGAATGACGGAATCACCCCGGCGGCAGAGCCGGCTCCGATTCGGCAACTGTTCCGTCACAGGCCACATGGGACATGAGTCAGTAGGGCACGCTCTGGACGTGGAAGCTTCGCCAGCATTTATGGCACCGGGTGAAGTAGACGACCCTTTCCTGGCGTTGAGAAGTCTTGAACAAGCGAGCGGACTCGGCACGGTGACAGTGACGGCACTCCACCTGGGCCTTATCTGCCTTCTGCGCTATTACGAGACTGATGGGCACTCCGGTCCGTTCGTTAGCCACAGTCTCCGAGGTCATGACGACCCGCCACCGCCATCGCAGTTCGTCGTCGGCGAGGGCGTACTCCTTGCCGTTGGTGTCTTCGACGACGAGGCAGATCTGGTCGTGGTCCCGCCTTGCTCCGATGACCCGCCACGGCCCAGGCATTGTTTCCGTCACGGCTCAGTGTCGCACATCCACGTTGTCGGGAGTGGAGCCGCAGGAGGAGGAAACCGAATCATCCATCTTGCCCTTGCTGTCCAACTGGGGCAGCTCGGGAATCATCGATACCGAGTCGGCGACCCGGGCGGCCAGGAAGTCTGGACGGCCACTGCCCTCGGTGATGAAGCCCACACGCACGGTTCCGTCTGATGCGCTATGCGCTCACCCGCGGCCGATTTGAGCTGGAGCCGGCGCGTCCAGAACGGCCAATCGGTCGCGAGCTTAGGCCGCGGCGCCGTCCTCGGCCGCGTCCCGGCCACCCAGTTGACTGGTTGCGACGGCCACGTTTGACAGGATCCCGAAAAGTGATATCATATTGATATCTGCTTGGCGTCGCTGGCGCCGCAGGTCACAGGAGGCAGTCCGATGCAGGCATCAACCGAGAACGCCATTCCGTCGCGGCCCATGATCGTCACCACGACCGAGAACATTCCAGACACCCGGGTAGTGAAGACCATCGGCCAGGTCTTCGGTCTCACCGTCCGGTCCCGCAGCATCGGCGGCAACATCGCCGCCGGGCTCAAAGGCCTCGCCGGTGGCGAAATCAGATCCTACGTGAAGCTCAACGAGGATTCTCGACGCCAAGCGCTCGACCGCATGGTCGAGAATGCCGCCGCCATGGGGGCTAACGCCGTGACCATGATGCGCTTCGACTCCACAGAGATGGGCAGGAGCATGAGCGAGATCGTGGCCTACGGCACGGCCCGGGTGGTCGAGTGGACCAGCGACGCCCCCCCTGCCATGAGCGCCCAGGACTGAGGGGGTTTCCCATGGGCATCGTGTGGCTGATCATCGTCGTGGTCGTGATCGCGGGGATCGTCATTGCCCTCTTTGGCTGGGACCGGTATCGAGGCCACCAGAAGAGTGTCAGCAACGGCAACACTGCGGAGCCGACCGGCGAGGTGTTCATCGACCCCGCGACCGGTGGGCGGATGCGGGTGTGGTACGACTCGAAGACAGGCCAACGCGAATACCGACCAGAGTAATAGCGCGTTGACCCCTCGGCCGCTTCCCGACCGTGTCGTTCTTCCCGGTGCCGCAGCTGCCCGTACCGGCACTGGGAAGGTCGGTCTTGCCCCCCTGCAGAGCCAGGCGATGTTTGTCAGTAGCCGTCTCTATGAGGTGCCTCTCCTCGGGGAGGGATCATGAACCAGGCAGTTCAGCCATACCACCGGCCCAAGGCGGCCCCGGTGAGCAACCTGCTCGTGGTGCTCTGCGGCGACCAACCAGCCTCCCCGGTCGTCAACGCCGGGACTCTCTATACGTGAGCGATGAGCGCCGTGAGCGCAAACAGCTCCTGCTGCGCATCGACCCCACCGTCCACGACGCCCTCGCCCGCTGGGCCGCCGACGAGCTCCGAAGCCTGAACGCACAGATCGAAATGCTGCTCCGCAAGGCCCTCCGCGACGCCGGCCGGATGCCCCACCAAGCCGGGCCGATGCCCAGGCGAGGCCGGCCCCCCACTGGCAGAGACTGACAGGTCAGCCGGGGCTCGCGTCAGTGAGCCGGTCAGGAACCCCATCCAACGCGCACTCGCCCACTCCTGACCAGCCGCAAGTCTGGCGCAACCGAAGAGACCCACTGGACTCGGAGAGGCCCAGATCGGCCAGATTCGGTTGTTCGGTGCGTCAAGCCGACGCCACGCCAATCGTCGGCCCGAGCACAAATTCGACGGTCGGGCCCGCTCGGTTCGTCTGCGTGACAGTCTGTTCGACGTGATCCGTTCTGACGCCAAGAGCGATCTACATGGCTATCTGCGGGCGGCTCGGGACGCGCTGGTGTGGAAGCTGGACGGCCTCTCGGAGTACGACATCCGCCGCCCGATGACGGCGACAGGTACGAACCTGTTGGGTTTGGTAAAGCATCTGGCCAGCGTGGAGTTCGGGTGCTTCGGTGACACCTTTGGGGCGACCTCCCCGGGAGTCTCTGCCCTGGTTCGATCCCGACGCGGAAGCCAATGCGGACATGTGGGCGACTGCCGAAGAGTCTCGGGACCAGCTGCTCGGGCTGTATCGTCGGGCGTGGGCGCATTCGGATGCGACCATAGCCACCCTCAGCCTCGACGACACCGGCCAGGTGCCCGGTGGCCGGACGGCCACCGCGACGTGACCCTCCATCACATGTTGTGAGCGGGCGAGAGTGCATCAAATCCGAGTCGCGGACCGTGATCTGGCCCAGGCGACCCAATGACCGGCGAACCCGACGGGAGGACCGCCCGGGTAACGCGCGCCCATACAACAGCCGCTGATCAGGACGCGAGCCGGTCCCACCGACCCGTGAACACTAGCACTCTCAACCCTGGTGGCATGATGCCGGTGTGAACCGGGAGTCGCTCAAGAGGCCTCTCTCCAGGGCCGAAACGATCTGCCGAGCTTGCTCGCTGCATCTAGAAGTTCGTCACCACCTGGGACGCCTTTGAGGGCGCCCGATTGGGCACGTCCAGGGACTACATGGTGTGTTCCACCAGCCGACTGGTACAACGCCAGGCGGAGATCGGCGGTAGCCACGGCGGCGATCTGCTCGGCCATTGACGGGAAGTCCATGCAAGCCTGCTCCAGTGCCGGCATTACTAGGCGACCTGTCTGCCGAAATACAACTGGCGCCCGCGGCCTCGGATCGAGGACAGGCCAGGTTCTCCTTCCACCCAACCGGCTGGGGTGACCGCCCCGTCCTCGGCTTTCAAAGCGCACCCGCATCAATCCGGTTGTTCGGATTTCAGCGGGGTGTGACGGCGGGGAGCAGGGCCCAGTTGGGTTTGCCGGCGTAGAGCAAGACTCGGATCCTGAAGTTGCGGAAGCGGGTCATCCCGAACGCGGCTCGCTTGACGCGTTTGATGAGATTGTTGATTCCCTCGGTGGGTCCGTGGCTGACCCGGGCGGTGTGCCAGGCCGCGATCGAAGTGGGCGGAACCTGGGAGAGGGTAAGAAAGATCGGATACGTGCGTGACTGGAAACTGGCCGATGGCACCCGACTGGACGTGAATATCCAGAACCACAAGGGCCGGGTGGTCATGACCGCTACGAGAGATCGGGAGTGGATGGTCACCTGCACCTATCGAATCAACGAGGACCTGCCGATTGCCGTCCTGTCGCCCTCGGCTCCTGACACCGCCTCTCCTACTGTGGGCCGTGCAGGATCTCCGCGGTGGCTGACTGAGCCAACCCCAGCCCTGGGCGCTATGTACAACGACCACGGGTACTACCCGATATGCTCACCCCTGCGAACCCAAGGGTGGCCGTGGGCCAGCCAAGGGAGTCTGGCTGAGGGTGGCCCCCTAAATCTGAGATCAGGTGGGTATTTAAGGGGACATCTAGTTCCACCTGGTGGGCGGAGAAGTGCTTGTCGGCCTCGACGCCTATGTAGTAATGATGCAAGCAGAGTATTCGGCGCTGGACGGCTTCTTGAGGTTTCAGGGACCACATGTTTGCCACGCAATCGTCGTGGGGCAGCTCGCGCCCGACTATCCCGGGCCGCTCTGCGATTCATACCGGACCAGCCACTGAGTGCGCGGGCAGTTCAGTAAGGGGGTGCCCCAGGTCCCTCAGTCATCAGCTGCTGGTCGGCTGCACGAGGGCGCAGGGGCACATCGCGATGGGATCCGTTGCGGGGGGTGTCTCACGCGTCCATACTGGCGGAGAACGCGGACAGGTCGCGTCGGCAGGTAGGGAAGGGGGCTCATGCGAAGGTTGATACAGATCACGGTGGCGGGTGCAGCGATATTTGCGATGTTGTCGTTGGGTTCGATTGGCCAGGCGATGGGGCAGAGCAGGTCGGTCGGTTCCGTGCCGGTCGTGACGAGCCACGGCGTCAGGTTCAGAGGCACCGTCAACTTCGCCGCGCTGGGGGCGCGCATCCATGCGGTCGGACCGGCTGCGGTCAATCAGCTGGTCGGGCCGCGAACCACGGTAGGAGCTGCGAACCGCGCCTCGTTGGGTGTCGGCCCGCTGCCCAATCCGCCTACGACAACGATTGCCAGTGGCACGGGGGGTGCTCATGGCTTTGCGGCACTTACTGAGGCGCAACAGTGGGCAGCCACCGGCGTCGATCTCGAACCGCCCGATCAAGGTTTATGCGCCCACGGCACCAAAGTGATGGAACCGGTCAATCTCGCACTTCAGGTCTACACCGAGCGCGGCGCAGCGTTGTCACCGCCGGTGTCGCTGAGCGCCCTATTCGAGCTGCCGCCCGCTTACGATGCTTCGACCAGGATCTTCGGACCGACCCTTTCTGATCCCCGCTGCTATTTCGATGGTCCGACCGGCCGGTGGTTCGTGACGGTCCTGGAGATCGACGTCAACCCTTACACCGGACTGGCCGGGTACCGGAGCTCAGAGCTGCTCGCCGTGAGCAGCACCTCGAACCCGCTGGGTAGCTATGGCCTGTTTATGATTGACAGCACCGACGACGGAACCGATGGCACCCCTGTGGTGGCCAACTGCCCGTGCTTCGGGGATCAGCCCAGGATCGGAGCCGATGCCAACGGCTTCTACATCAGCGCCGACGTCTTCCCGATCGAGGGTTTCAGTAGCGAGGGCGGGGAGATCTGGGCGATATCCAAACAGGGCCTGGCCGCGGCCGCGACAAAGGGACCCTCGTTCCTGCCCACCCTGGTCACCATCTACAACGGTGCCATCATCATCGACGGGAACCCGGCGAACGCCGTGCAGCCCGCGGAGACCCCCGAGGGAGGCACCTACGCCCCGAATCGGGAGTACTTTTTGAGCACCCCCGATTTCTCCGGGTCCGGGTTCGGCGTGACGGGTGCGCGCGCCGCGGTGCTGTGGACGCTGACCAACACGGCGTCGCTGAACTCGTACCCATCGGCCGTGTCGCTGACCGACACCTTGGTACCCACGGAGCCGTTCGTGCCTCCGGTCAGCGCCGCCCAGAAGCCCGGGCCGCGCCCGCTCGGCCATTCCCTAGGTTCGCCCTTGACCCCGATCGCTGTCAACGACGACCGCATGCAGCAGGTTGAGTACGTGGGCGGCCAGCTCTACTCGTCGCTCAATACCGGGGTCGGCCCGGGCCGTACCGCCAACCGCTCCGGCGTGGCCTGGTTCGTGATCACTCCGCATGCCAGCGCGGGCACCGTGGCCCACCAGGGGTATGTCGCCGTCGGTCAGGGCGCCACCCTGCTGTATCCCGCCATCGGACTAACCCCGGCTGGCAGTGGAGTCATGACTTTCAGCGTCTCAGGGCCTACGCACTATCCCAGTCACGCCTACATCACCTTCGACCCGACCGGCCCATCCGGTCCGATCTACATCGACGGCTTGGGATCGGGCCCCGAGGACGGCTTCACCTGCTACTACTTTGGGACCCCTTGCCGCTGGGGTGATTACTCGGCCGCCACCGCCGACGGGCAGGGCCACATCGTCATGGGCACCGAGCTGATTTCGAATATGGCCCGCCGGCCGGTAGCCAACTGGGGGACCTTCATCAGCGTCCGGGCCGGCTGACAAATCCGACCCCCCGGAGCCAGGAATCAATAGTCGGTGTGACCCTCGACCCGTCACCGCCGACGAAGACCAGCGGTTGGTTTGCCCCGCACATCGGGTAGACAGCGACGCCCCCTTGTGGGCGCATACCAACGCGCCCGGTCGAGTATGGCCACATCCCCAACCCCAAGGACCGGGTTGAACTTATGCTTGCCCGTTCTGTCCCGGTAGAAACCCCGCAGATTAGCGAAGTTAAGGAAGGGGATCCAGGCTCGGGCCCTACATCCACGTCTATCGTGACGGTCTGTGCCGGTCCTGTTGCTCGTCGGGGCCGGAATCATCGGCTGGATCGGAGCCACCCTGATCCTCGGCCCCTGCATATGCCGGCAGCGTCGCCCCGACCTGGCCGAGCGGCTCGGCCCCTACAGCCGACTGTTGCCGACGAGGCCGAGGTATGGCTCAGGGGGAAGTAGCCGATAACATCGAGTGGGTGACGATGAGGGAGGCGGCGGCCCGCCTCGGCATTTCGACGGCCTCGCTGCGGAGCCTGGCTGCCGATGGCAGCATCGAGATCCGTTGGCGGGGCGGTCGGCCCGGGGTGAGCTGGACCAGTGTCGAGGCCTACATCGAGCGGTCTCGTATCACGGGCCGGGTACGCGACCCGCCGCTGCGCCAAGTGGGCCCCGACCGGCCCGTTCGGGGCGT
The DNA here is from genome assembly GCA_963769725.1 of uncultured Acidimicrobiaceae bacterium. Lineage (GTDB taxonomy): Bacteria > Actinomycetota > Acidimicrobiia > Acidimicrobiales > Palsa-688 > PALSA-693. Next base: position 673,622 of record CAVYMU010000001.1, read on the forward strand.
GGCGCTGATGGACCGGGTCAAGGCCCGCTTCGACTGGTCCGACCACGACCTGGCTGACGCGCTCGGGGTGTGGCAGAGCGTGGTGTCCCGCTACCGGATCAGCGAAGTCCCCACCCACCAGGTCGAGCGGCTCCGCACCCTGGCCCGCCTGTCGCCGGCCGAGGTGGGTCCTCCCCGACGGCGGGTGCCGAAGCGGGGCGCCGCCGGCCTGCCCCCATACGCCAAGGAACGCGCTGTCGGTCGGGACCGGCAGGCGGGCGCTTGTAAAGGCTCCGCGGTCAGCGAGCGGCGCGATCCCAAAGCTCGTGACGTCGCTCCGCTCGGTCTCACCCTTGGCGCCCAGCCGTGGGGGGCCCTCAGCTTCGCTCGAGGCGGTCACGGTCGCACTCGAGCACATGACTCGTGAAGTCGAGGGCGAATCCGCCAGCCGTACTCTGCGGACCACGCAGGCGTACCGCGGCGAGAACGGCGAGTGGAGGTCGATCCTCCGCCACGCGAATGTCCTCAGCCGCGACGACGAGTCCGGGGAGCGCGAGCTCCAAGGGGGGTAGCCTCGACACTCCTTCACTCGACTCAGAGCTGCTCGAGTGGTGCCATGCGGTAGACGAATGGGCCAATGCCTTCGGAGATAGCGAAGACGATCTTCACCATCCCCTCCTGTAGCGCGGCGTTCTCGATCGGGCCTGCATAGACAGGGTCGTATCCGGCGTCCCGGTTGAGCTGCTCGACAACCTCGCGGGTCTCGGCATCTCCGCACCATAAGTTGCTCGGCCTGGCTCGTGCCTCGGCGAACCGTGGGTACAACGAGGCGAAGTTGACGTTGAACGATTTCGCGGTCGGGCCGTTGGTCTTCGACTTCACGAACTCGGCGTTGGAGGCGAAGCCGGCCGGTGGAACGACACCGTACAGGTTGGTGGCATCGATCACCATCCTGCCGTCTATGCCTGTCAGTTTGGCGATGGCCTCGGCGATCGCACCCCCCGGCATCGCCATCAACACGACGTCCGCGTCGGACACGTCGCCGCCCTCACGCCCGAGCCGGGTGACTTGGTGCCCGGCTCGCTCCCACAAGCCGGCGAGACCGCCGCCAATGTTGCCCCTGCCAATCGTTACGATCTTCATCGATTGGGCTCCTTCCGTGGGCCATGCACTCCGTAGTTCGCTGGTCGCAGTGGGCGGCTAAACCGGCAGTTGCTGGGTCCGGAGAAGGGTAGCCACGATCTCCTCCACCGGGTGTAGAGCGTTGCACGCTTGTTCGACGGATTCCACTGTCAACCCACTCTACGGCCGATGAAGCTCCAGCGCCGGACCGGCTTAGCCGGCCGGCTTAGCCGGCCGGCTTACCTGATTTCTCACCTGGTCCTGACGCCGAGCGCCATATCCGAGCGCCACACCCATCGATCTGTATGGTTTGGGAGCCATCCGTCGGGCTTGGGTGATAGGCGCCCAGATGCGATGATCGGTCGCGCTCGCGGCAGTGCGCACGCCTGAGCGAGGCGAGGACGCGTCCGAGCCGGATCGCGCCGATCGACCTGCAAGTTCGCACACCCGATCATGCGTCAACGGAGGCCGCCTGCTCGACCTCGCGCCGGGGCCGCGTTGCCGGGTCGCGTTGCCCGGCTGGTCCTCTCATCAACGGCGAAATAATCGCCGGCGGTTGCTCGCAGGCCAAGTCCTCCTTCGCGGGCTAGGGTTGGACGGATTGCAAAAGAGGAGTACATCCTTGCCAAAGTTCCCCGCGATCACACATGTTGCTCTCACGGTCAGCGACCTTGACCGCAGCCGCAAGTGGTATCAGCGACTTTTCGGTTCAGATCCGGTCCTTGACGTGGACACCGGTCCGTTTCATCAGGTCGTTTGGTCGGTGAGTGGAGGGCTTGTCGCCATTAACGGGTTCCCCGACCTGCACAGTTCTGAGCCGTTCGATGAGCGCCGTCCGGGACTTGATCATTTGGCCTTCGCATGTTCCAGCCGATCCGAACTTGAGGCTTGGGACAGATCGGGGGCCCGGGCCGGGGCGGCGTAGATGGGCACCTCGTCGGTCTTTCGCCGATCCCCGAGATAGGCGTCCCAGCCCGTGTCGTTGCTGCCCCGGTCCCACCGACCGAAGCCGTCGAACTGGTGGCTCGATGTGGTCTCGTTGCGGTCATCGAGCATGGGGTAGATGAGCACCTGCCCGGCCAGCTTAGGGCCGCCCTCGTCGCGAACCTTCAGTGTCACCCCGGCGGCCAGCCCGCCGCCCGCGCTGGCACCCGCGATGACGAGCCGGTCAGGGTCGAACCCAAGCTCGGCCCGGTGGGCCTCCACCCACACCAAACCCATGTAGCAGTCGTCAATCGGAGCGGGGTACGGGTGCTCCGGCGCCAACCGGTACTCCACGGTGATCAGGATGGCGTCGAGGTCGTCGACCCAGTCGATGACAGCGCCCGTCCCGAACCACCGATCACCGATGATCATCCCACCGCCGTGGATGTAGTAGATCGCCGATCCCCCGGCCTTGCGGTCGGAGCGCTCGAAGATGGTGACCACCAGGTCCGGTCCGCCGGCAGGGCCGGGGATGACCCGATCCGAGTACACAATGGGCCGGTCCCCGATGACCGCCGCGGGTGGGGTCACGAGCATCTCGCGGATGCCAGGAATCATCTCGCGGGTCACTGTTATCGGCCCGGCCGGAAGCGACGCCAGGACCGTCCCCAACTCGGGATCGAACCGCGGCGCCTTGTCGACCGATGTCACGAGACGATCAGGTCCGCCCCGAAGTGCGGATCGATGGCTCGGTACTGGTCGATCAGGCTCTCGTCGACGGGTGGCTGCTCAGGAGTCGGGCGACGAGCGGCCGGATCGCGAAGCCAATTCCACGTGAGCCGGGTGTCGAGAGGCCCGTTCGTGGCCGACCGGCCGAACTCGTTCTGGTAGTAGTTGTGCGCCCGGGGATCCACATACGTCATGAAGCGCTCGGCTTGGTCGATCACGGCGTTGTAGCGCCAATAGGCGTCTTCGGTCACCTCGACCGTCTGCTTGCCCTGCTCGATCACGCCCCCGATGTTCTCCAGCGCGAACCGGGCGGCGACCTCCTCCATGGCCACGATCTGAAGACCGGACAGCTGGTTGGTGTTGGGGCCGTAGATGATGAAGAAGTTGGGGAACCCCGGAAGCATCGATCCCCCGTAGGCGCGGGCCCCGTCCTTCGCCCACAGCTCCTCCAGGCGCAGTTCGTCCCGTCCTCGGACGTCCATCGGCCAGAGAAAATCGTTGGCCCGGAAGCCCGTGGCCAACACGATGACGTCGACCTGGTGGCAGGTGCCGTCGGACAGCTCGATGCCATCGGCGGTGACCCGCCGGATCGGTTTCGTCTCGAGCGTGACGTCATCGCGGAGCAACACGTCGAGGATGCTGTAGTCCCGGTCGACCAGGACCGGCCGCGCCGACATCGGGGGCGCCTTGGGCGTCATCTTCTCCAGCAGGTCCGGGCGGTGGCCGAGCTTGGACTCGAGGAAAGCCATGCGGAGATCCCGGACCTGCTTGTTGACCGCGCTCACGGCGTGCGGGTCGTGGAAGTCCGGATCAACCTGCAGGTTCTTTAGCGTGTTTTGCGGCCGGCTCATGAACGCAGCCTGGAACCGGGCGAAATTGGCGAGGTACGGAAAATTGCGGTCGAGCCAGTTGACCTGGTCCGGATAGGGAGCGAGATAGCCGGGCGCCTCGTACACCCAGTTAGGCGTCCGTTGGAACACATACACGTGCCCGGCTTCATTGACCACCTCCGGGATCAACTGGTAGCCGGTACAACCGGAGCCGATCACGGCGACCCGCTTGCCAGTGAGATCGAGCCCGGCCGGCCAGCGAGCCGTATGGAACCACGGGCCCCTGAAGTCGTCGATGCCTTCGAAGGTAGGCATGTTGGGCCGGGACAGCAGCCCTACCGCGCTGATCACGGCATTGGCCCGCCACCTGCGTCGGCCGTCGGGTTGATCGGCCGTAACGGTCCACTCCTTGGTGTTGTCATCCCACACGATCGACTGCACTTCGGTATCGAACTCGATGTCGCCTCGCAGGTCGAAGGTGTCAGCGACCCAGTTGAAGTACTTCTCGTTCTCCACCTGGGGACAGAAGGGGTATGGGTAGGTGAAATTGGCCCCATAGACGTGGGTGTAGATGCGGCTTGGCGAATCGACCCGGGCCCCGGGGTAGCGGTTCTCGTGCCACGTCCCGCCGACACTGGAGTTCTTCTCCAGGACCGTGAACGGTATGCCCGCCCGCTTCAGGTGGACAGCCGCGTTCAGTCCGCCCATTCCGGCTCCGATGACGACCACCGAAAAGTCCTGCACTCGGACGGGGGGTGTCCCGTCCGTCCAGGAGAAGCCCCGAGCCCAAGGATCCAGCGCCAGCTCCTCCAGCCACATCTCCAGCTCGGTCGACTCGACGTCGACGCCGGCGGTGAGGCTCATGCTGCGCTGGCATCGCTCGGCCGGGCCGACCGGGAGAGGACCGGCACCGGCATCCCGGTATGACTTCAGGAAAGTCGCAGCCTTGTCACGGATCAGGGCGATGTCGTCCGCCTTGGCGACCTGTCGCATCTCACGGACGCCACCGACCAACAGCGTCCTCAACCCGATGTCGACCAGGTCCTCGTCGCCGGTCAGCTGGTACAACACCCCCCGCAGTACCAGCGGATCCACGTACCGGACCGCATCGTCGATCGTGGCGTCGGTGGCCTCGAGAAGCTCCGGCCTGCCCTGCTCCATTGATCGAAAACCCCTCGCCGCTCGTCGGGCCCACGTCAACCCAGCCCGCAATGTGGTGTACTCCCATTCTACTTACCTAACTTTGGTTCTGCAACTGGCCGAGCGCCGAGTAAAGTCGACTCATGGGACCCGGCGCCGGCAGCCAGGCGGCCAGCCTGCGCCAGGAACATCGTGACACCACACGCCGTCGGATCATCCAGGCGGCGCGCCAAGTGTTCACCAAGAAGGGCTACACCAAAGCGACCATCGAAGACATCATCGCCGCGGCGGGCGTGAGCCGGGCCACCCTGTACCTGCATTTCGACTCCAAGCTCGAATTGATGCACGCCACCGCGGCCAGGATGGCCGCCGAGAGCGACGAAGCCGCCAGCCGGCTGGCGGTGGTCCTCGTCGAAGGCGATCGCGCTGACCTCCGGACCTGGATCGAGTCGGCGTTGGCATATTTCATCCGGCATCGGCCCATGGCCCTGGCCGCTCGGGAAGCCGAACTGAGCGAGGACAAGCCAGCCGAAGGACTGCGGACGTATCTCGAGCACATGGAACCGTGGGTGCAGACGTGGCCGGCGAGCCGGCAGACCGAAGCCCGCATGCGATTCGAGCTGTGCCGGCTGCAGATGCACCACTACATGTGGGGGACCTCGCCCGCCCTCTTCGACGACCAAGAGCTGCCCGTCGACGTGTTCACCGATATCTGGTGGAAGACGCTCAAAGAACCTTTGCTTGGCGAAGATCCTGCTTGAGCACCATTCCTGACGGGGTGCGAGCGAGTGCGTCCAGGAATGTGATCGCCTTGGGGACCTTGAAGCGAGCCAGGCTGTCCCGGCCGTGGGCGACGAGCGACTCGGCCCTCACCGTCTCTCCCGGTCTCGGGACCACGAATGCGACCGGTACTTCGCTCGCATTCGCATTCCATCCAGGGCAAGGCCTGGTCGGCGCTCGGGCGGACGCTCGACCCGCTCACCCTACACACCGGTTTCGCCACCAAGGTGCTCGAGTGGGAGCGCAACCCGGACCCGGTCAAGATCCACACCATGTGCAGCTACCTCGACGCCCGGGACGAGTCACTCCTCGAGTGGATCGCCGACTCCCAGGTCTCGGCACTCGTCGCCGACAACTATGCGGTCGAGGGACTCCTCGGCAAGGACCGCGACCCGAGCCGGCATTCGTTCCTGCCCATTCACCACCTGTGCTTGTTCAAGCTCGGTGTGCCTGTCGGGGAGATGTGGTACCTCGATGAATTGGCCGGGTGGCTCCGCGAACGGCCGCAGCCGGTTCCTCCTGACCGCTGGGTTTTCGGATGATCGCCACGCTGCAGGGTGTTCGCTCGACGGGTGAGAATAGGCCTTCCGGTAGTGCTGGACTACGAGGACGTGTCGTCGGAGTGGACCCTTCTCACCTTCAGGCCTGGTGGCCAACCCACCGACAGTGCTGACGGTGAGAAAGCCCGGTAGCCAGCGGAGCGGTGGATCTGATCGCGGGAATCTCGGGCTGTGATCGGCCGGCGGTCAACCTGATGCGGAGCCGGGGTGGGAAGGCCAGCGGTTGACGAAGACGGGGTCGCGCTTCTCGGCGAAGGCGCGTGGGCCCTCCACCACGTCCTCGCAGAGGAGCAGGCGCTGGTTGATTGCTCGGTAAAAGTCGACTTGCTCGCGGATAGCGAGATTCCGCCAGTAGTAGGCGACCTGCTTCGAAGCCTGCACGGCCACCTGCGAATTGGAGGCGATCATCTCGGCAATTCGGGTGGCGGTGTCCATGAGCTGATCGGGAGCTGACAGTCGCTGCACGAGCCCCAACCGAGCCGCGTCCTGGGCGCTCAGCCGGTCGGCGGTCATCAGCAGGTAGAGCGCCTCGCCGAGTGGCAGGTAGCGGGCCAGCATGTTGACGCCGATCCCCGCCATGATGCCCCGCTTGACCTCGAGGAGGCCGAACCAGGCGCTCTCGGTCGCCACCCGAATGTCACAGTTCAGAGCCAGTTCGAACCCGCCGGCGACGGCCAGGCCGTTGATAGCGGCGATCGTGGGCTTCGGGCTGTTGCCGATCCCCCACGAGTCCACTGAAGAGACGCCCACGCTGACGTTCCCTTGCCCGAACCGGTTTGCCAACTCATTCAGGTCGAATCCGGATGAGAAGGCCCGATCACCTGCGCCGGTGATGATGGCGACATACTGCTCAGCGTCACGGTTGAATTCCCCCATCACGCCGGTGAGCTCTGCGGTCATCGAATCGGTGAACGAGTTGAGTTTCTCCGGTCGATTCAACGTGATCAGGGTTATATGCCCGTGGCGCTCCACGAGGACATCGGTCACCGGCTCCCGCCTCCCTGACAGACCTGCGAAACCCTCCAGGTTAAAGGCCGCGCAGGCGAACGGTTCAATGGCTGTCGAAGTATAGGATAGGCATCCATCGAAACCGCGGTCATCTCTTGAGGTCGAGAATGAAGAAGCAGCGCCGGGCGCGGCCGGCGTCCGCGGCAGGCGACTGCCGGTTCTGCTGGTTCCCGTACTGACAGGTGGACTACGCAGCGGCTCCTTTGCCTGGCGAACTGACCGTCGGTTACCGGGCGGCGGGATTGCAGACGGACGCCACCCTGCCAGCCCTGATGCGGCGGAATCTCTATGAGTTCGGTTCTGCCGCGTGCGTGCTCGACGGAGAGCGGGTGTTTACCTGGCGTCAGTTACTTGACGCCGCGTTCCGATTCGCCGGTTTCCTCCAGGCCCACGACGTGGGACCCGGCGACGTCGTGGTCTGGCAGCTGCCCAACTGGTGGGAGGCGGTCGCCGTCGCTTACGCCGTCTGGGCGGCCGGCGCAGTATCGGCGCCGGTAGTGCCCACCTACCGGGACCACGAGCTGCGGGGGGTGCTGGAGTCCGTCCGTCCGAGGTGCGTGGTCGTCGCCGAGCGGTTCCGCCGGACCGATCATGTGGATCTGATGGAGGAGGCGCTGGCCTCAACCGCGTCGCTTGCGCCGGTCCGCGTCGTCGTGCGGGGGTCGGGGCAGGGATGGACAGACTGGGACGACGCCCTGAGGTCGACCGTTGCGTCACCAGTGCGGGTGGACCCTGACGCCCCGTCGCTGGTCGGCTTCACGTCGGGGACGACGTCGGGCTCCAAAGCGGCAGTGATGAGCACGAGGACGCTGTTGGCGGTACCGCTGCGGCATGCGCGGGCGGTGCCGTACACGTGGCGGGACCGCGGCTACATGCCCGCGCCCGTGTCTCATGCCACCGGCTTGCTCATGGCGGTGACGATCCCCTTGATTTCCGGCTGCTCGGCGATGGTTGCGGACCGCTGGGACGCTGAGCGAGCGGTCGAGGACATCCGCCGCCACGGCGTGACCTACTCTGCGGGAGCGGAGGTGTTCGTCCGCGAGCTAGTGGCCGCAGTCGAAGCCGCCGGCCTGGATTCCCTGCCGCTTCCGTGTGGCTACAACTGCGGCGGGAGCACCATCACTGCCGACCTGGCCCGCCGTTGTGAGGAGCTGCAGATGAATCCCCGCCGGGCCTACGGCATGACGGAGTGCCCGACGGTGTCGGCGAGTTCTACCTTTGATCCCCCCGAGGTTCGCCTGATGACCGACGGCCGGCTCCTGCCCGGCTGCGAAGTGCGCGTCGTGTCGCTGGACGGAAAAGAGCTGGGCCCCGGTGAGATCGGTGAGTTCCTTGTCCGCGGCCCGCAACGAGCCCTCGGCTATGTCGATCCGGCCCACACCGCTGAGGCGTTCGATGAGGACGGCTGGTTCCGCACCGGCGACCTCGGAACGGTAGACCCGGGCGGATGCCTGACCGTCACCGGACGGACCAAGGACATCATCAACCGTGGCGGTGAGAAACTGTCGGCTCGGGAGATCGAGGAAGCCATCGCCCGGCACCCCGAGGTCAGGGACGTGGCGGTGGTCGCGGCTCCGCATCCCCGGCTGGGGGAGGAGCCCGCCGCCTTTCTGATTCTCGGCGGCGGCGGTCCGGATGACCACCAACTCGCCGAGTTCCTCCTGGCCGAAGGCCTGGCGCCGTACAAGGTGCCTCGCACGTGGGTGCGGATTGAACACTTTCCCCGCACCCCGTCGGGCAAGGTCAAGAAGTACGAACTGGTTGACCGACTCAAGGGGGGCAGCGTCGGGAAGTAGTTGCGGGGGGCGCTCGAGACAGCCAGAACGATGTCCAGGGCACACCGCCGCACTGCCGGCGGTGTGCCCTGTTCCGCTCGGGCCAGCTCACCAGGTGTGATCGACGCCTTGACGCCGGACAGACGACCTCACGAGTGCAGGTATGTGAGTGGGTTTGGTTGGGATGAATTGGTCTATGATGATGGGACCAGGTATTCGACCGAAGTCGGGGTGCTGTGCGACGACGTGCGAATGGAGGAATGCTGAGCACGACGAAGCGCTTCTGCCCGGACAGCGCGGCCCAGGCCGCATCCCAGGTCCGCGGGTGGGGGTTGCGTCCCGAGGCGCCGTCTGCCGGAGTATCCGAAGCGCGGACTGACGATCAGACCCCGTAGGCGTTGGCATCACGGACACGGAACGCGGTTTCGGCCCGAGCTTGTGACCATGGAGGTGCGCGAAGTGACGACGGGTGAGCTTCACCGGACAGCCGAGACTCTCGACGTGCCCGAGCGGTGGCGCCTCGGACCCGCGTTCGTGCCGAAAGGCCGCTATACGGACCCCGAGTTCCTCCAGCTCGAGATCGAGCGTCTTTTCCCGAGAGCGTGGCTCAACATTTGTCGCTTCGACGAGGTTGAGCGGGTCGGCGACTACGTGGATTTCGAGATCGGCGGTCAGTCGATCGTGGTCGTCCGGACCGAACCGGGCCTGCGCGCCTACTTCAACGCCTGCCGGCACCGTGGGACGAGACTCGTCCAGGGACAGGGCCGCATCGGCGAGTTCCGATGCCCCTTTCACTCCTGGCGCTGGAACCTGGACGGCTCGCTCAAGTACCAGGCCGACGAGGAGCATTTCGACCCCCGACCGGCCGAGGAACTCTGCCTGCCCGAGGTGAAGGTCGACTCCTGGGGCGGCTGGGTCTTCGTCAACATGGATCGGGCCGCGGAGCCCCTCCTCGACTACCTCGACCCAATGCCATCGCGGATGGAGGGCTACAAACTCGAGGACATGCGGATCGCCTGGTACAAATCGGTGCTCGTCAACGCCAACTGGAAGACCGCACTTGACGCCTTCGTCGAGAGCTGGCACGTGGCGGGCACCCATCCCCAGCTGCTGAGAGCGGACAAACGGACCAGCCCCCCGACGATCGCCGAGTGCGAGAAGTACGGCCAGACCTTCAACGAGTTGTTCCGCTATCACTCCCGGCACGCCGACGTGTTTCGTTACGGCGGGGAAGGCGATTCCACCCGCTTGCGTCCGGAGTACGGGGTCGACCCTGACGCCGTGTACAACAACGTGGTCTACAACCTGCGCGAACTCCGGAGCCTGTACCTGCCGACCGACCTCGGCGCCGCGGCCGAGCTCCGGACCATCCCCGAAGCCCACGGGCCCCAAGGTAATGCCATCTACCAGGAGCTTCGCAAAAAGCACGCCCGGGCCGCAGGCGTCGATTACCCCGACCTGAGCGAGGCCCAGCTCAAGGCCGGTATGTACGACTGGCACATCTTCCCGAACACGGTGTTCCTGGTCGACCGCGGGACGGCCCTCAACTATCGCACCCGTCCGTATGGCAACGACCCGGATAAATGCATCTTCGACGTACAGGGCCTGTGGCTTCCGCCTACCGAAGGCATCGAGACTGCCAGGCCAGAATGCTTCGACGACTGGCGGCAGGCCTCGCTCGGGGCCATCCTCGAACAGGACTTTTCCAATATGTCAGAGGTCACGGTCGGCCTCCATTCTCGTGGTTTTGACGGTTACCGCCTCAACCGGGCCCAGGAAATGACGATCTGGAACTACCACCGCGCCATTGATGAGTTCCTCTTCGCCCCATGAACGGGACGAGATTTGCTGCGTCGTCGCCAGCTGAGATTGGACGATCGAGGAGGCGAATCGGGTGACCGTCATCACGACAGAGAAATTGACCCGACCGTGGGGGCCCGGGTGGAGGGCGTCGATCTCGACCGGCTGCTCCACGACGATGCCATGGCCGCATGGACACTCGAAGCGCTCGAGGCCCACGGCGTCCTGGTATTCCGGGGCTCGACCTCAACGACGAGGCCCAGGTCGCGTTCAGCCGAAAGCTCGGCACGGTGGAGAATCTCGGCCAGGGCGAATACCCCGAGATCTTCCTAGTCACCCTCGATCCGGGCCGCAACCGGGCGGCCCCTTACCTGCGGGGGACGTTCTACTGGCACATTGACGGCTGCACCGACGACATCCCGATCATGGCCACCATGCTCAGCGCTCACGCCGTCGCAGATCAAGGGGGTGAGACCGAGTTCGCCAGCACCTACCAGGCGTACGAAGACCTCTCCGCAGAAGAGAAGACTCGGTTCGAGTCGCTGCGGGTCGTCCACTCGGTCGAGGCTTCGATGCGGCTCCACGTCCCCGATCCGACGCCCGAGCAGGTTGTCTCCTGGCGGCAGCGACCGGCCAAGGAGCAGCCGCTGGTGTGGACCCACCGATCCGGCCGGAAGTCACTGGTCCTCGGGGCCACCACCGATCATGTGGTCGGAATGGACCCTGACGACGGACGGGCTCTGCTCGACCAGCGTCTCGACCGTGCCACCCGTCCGGACCGGGTGTGCCGGCACCACTGGGAGGTCGGAGACGTCGTGATCTGGGACAACCGTGGGGTGCTGCACCGGGCCGCCCCCTACGACCCGTCGTCCCTTAGGGACATGCACCGGTCCACGTTCGCCGGCGACGAGCCGATCCAATGATACACCTACTGGGAGAGGGTAGAGATGGCCCGGGTCAAACCGATTCCGATCCGGGAGTGGCCGCCGGAGATGTGCGAAGCCATCGCCGCGTACCAGCCGCCCAATCCCGGCAGTAGCAGGGCAACAAGTTCGTGGCGGTGAACAACGGCCAGCCCCTCTGCGGAACCCAGATACCAAACTCGGATCGATCCTGAGTGATGGCCTCGTCTGAGGTGGCACGTCGGGCGGATGGCCAGGGCTCGATATATCAGACCGCGGACGGTCGCTGGTTCGCCTCGCTCAGCTTCGGCGCCGACGTCGTCAATGGCGCCGAACCTGAGCGCGCACCGTCACATCCTGTGGGCGGTTGGCGACCGACGATGCGATGGGAGGTCCCTCGCTGTCATGGCGCAGAGCTGGGTCAGCCGAGGAAAGATTCGATCAGCGGAACGAACGATGTCTGATCCTGGAACAAGAAGGCGTGGCCGGCGTCGGGGTAGAGCTTGAGCGTGGCCCCCGGGATGCGCTGGGCGAGAATATTGCTGTTGGCGAGCGGGTCGAGCCGGTCTGCGCTGCCATCCGCGATGAGAGTGGGGATAGCGATCTTTGCGGCCTGCCTGCCGGCCGGGTCCTGCCCGGCCCACCACTGATCGATGGCGACGCCCTGCGCGCTCGCCACGGACTTGGGGGCCGGAGCGCTGCTGGGAAAGCCAGACACCGCGGCAAGATAGCTGTTCTGCGCGCCACTCTGGTCGCGGGGGAAAAGATCGGGCAGGACTTGTTGGGGGTTGCCGCTCTCGAACCCGTTGAGCGTGGCCCGAGAGGGCGGCACCGCGGCGCCGGTCCCCGGATAGCTGGCGCAGAGGATCAGGCGATGCACCTGGCTCGGGTGAAGGACTGCCAAGGCCTGGGCGATCATGCTGCCCATCGACCAGCCGAGCACATCCGGCTGTTTCAGGCCGAGGGCGTCGATGAGCGCTGCGGTCTGGTTGGCCATGGCGTCGATCGTGAGCGGTCCCGGCAGGGCTTGCGTCCTGCCGACACCGGCGTTGTCGAATATGACGACGCGATAGTTCTGGGCCAGGGTGTCGACGAGACGACGGTCCCACGCTTCCATCGTTCCGGTGTAACCGGTGATCATGACGAGGGGCTGACCGGTGCCTAAAGCCCGGTAGGCGACCGCCCCGAGCGGGGTTTCCACGGTGTGCACCGGAATAGAGATGATCGAGACAGCGTCGGGAACGGGGGCCGTGGAGCCAGTCTCCGCCTTCTCTATGGCGGCCTTCACGAATGCCGTCACGGTCGTGATGGACGGCGTTCCGAGATCCGCGTAAGAGACGTAGCCGGCGTAGATTCCGGTCTGGAACAGCATCAGGTCGAACCCGAGCGGGATTCCGGAGAAGGTGAAATTCCACGCGTAGGCAGACGAGATCTGAGGAACCCCTGCCAAGGCGAGGGGCCGGACGGTGGCCTGGACTTTGGTCCCTCCAAGCAGGAGCGTCGCCGTGTGGCAACCCGCCAGGGAGGCGTTCAGCCGCTGCCAGGTCTGCTGGACCTGTGGGCCGCTCGCCACGACCTCCCCGAGATTCGGTATCGACGTACCCTGCACGAACGCCGCCGTGTCGTAGGTCAACCCCTTCAGGTTCCTGGACGTTCCCGAGAAGCAGGCCGAATCCGCGACCTGCACACTCTCGGGGTTCGCCGACGAGGCCGACCAGCCCGAGGGCAGGTCGCTGACAGACAAGAGTCGGCCGCGAAGCGGGTTAGTCGCTCCCCCGCTCCCGCAACCCGATCCCAGCGCCAACAACGCCGCAAGCAACACGGCCACGGCCCAGCGGATCATCGACATGCCCCAGATCACCCGTCCTTTCGCGAAGGCTCCAACGATGTCCAAGCCGCTCTCCCGAGGGGGGCTCAACAAGGACCAGGCCCACAGGAGGGGGTTCTGCATCTACATTCTGGCGCGGGTTCGCACAGAGCCGGAGGCGCGGGGGCCTCCGGTAACCGTCTGCTCGGTTGCGGTCGTTCCAGCCGCCAAAGACCGGCTCGTTCAGATGGGTCGATCGGTATCTTTCTAAGCCCGGATCCACTGATCGGCGGCCGTGATGGAGGGGTGCCTATCCGCGAAAAGCGCCTTCTGGCAAGGGAAAATGGTGGCTGCGAGACACACCAAGCCCCCGACCGGAAGGCACTTTTTCGATGGGCTCATCTTGCCACAGCCTGGACCGGGTCGCGGTGACCTTCGATGATGGTCATGCGGTGGCCAACGCGGGGCTGATGGCCCCGGCCACCCTGGCGCAGCATCTGGGTTTGCGAGGGCTGTTCGACGAGCTCGTGGATCTGGGCGACGCCGCCGGCCGGGCCAATGTGGGGCTCAAGGCCATGACGTTGATCGAGTCGGCCCTGGCGGGCGGTGAGTGCATCGACGACGCCCAGCGGATGCGGGTGGCGTCGACCGCGAAGGTGCTGGGCCATGCCGTGCGAGCGCCCTCCACGCTGGGCACGTTTCTGCGCAGCTTCACCTGGGGGCATGTGGCCCAGTTGGACCGGGTGCTCGACGAGTCGATCCGTCGGGCGTGGCAGGCGGGGGCCGGCCCAGGGGAGTCGCCAGTGACCGTGGATGTGGATTCCACGATCTGTGAGACCTACGGGCTGGCCAAGCAAGGCGCCCGTTTCGGGCATACCAAGGTGCGCGGCTATCACCCGCTGTTGGCCACGCTGGCCGGCACCGACGAGGTCGTCGGGGCCCGCCTACGCGGCGGCAACGCCCACACCGCCCGGGGGGCGGCCGGCTTTTTGACCCAGGTGTTCAACCGCCTGCGCCGGGCCGGGGCGGCCGGGCCGATGGTGCTGCGGGCCGACTCGGGATTCTACAACCGCAAGGTGACCGAGGCGTGCGCCGGCGCCGGGGTGAGCTATTCGATCACCGTGAAGCTGTCCCAGGGCCTCCACAAACGGATCGCGGCGATCGACGAGTCGGACTGGACGCCCATCCCGTATTGGATCGGCGACGGCGCCGATGTGGCCGAGATCACCTATCGGCCCTTCTCCCAGCGGCATCCCGAGGTCCGTCTCATCGTGCGGCGGGTCAAGCCCACCCCCGGTTCCCAGCTGGCGCTGTTGGCCACTTACGACTACCACGCCTTTATCACGAACCGCCAAGGCGGCACCGTCGAGCTCGAAGCCGATCACCGCCGCCACGCCGTCATCGAAGACGTGATCCGCGACCTCAAATACGGTGTGGGCTTGAACCATCTGCCCTCGGGACGCTTCGCCGCCAACGCCGCCTGGATGCTCCTCAACATCATCGCCCACAACCTCGGCCGCTGGACCGGCCGTATCGGCCTGGGCGCCGAGGGCCCACCCATGACCACCAAAACCCTGCGCACCCGCCTGCTGGACCTACCTGGACGACTCACTATCTCGGGCGGCAAACGCACCCTTCACCTACCCCAGGGGTGGCCCTGGGAGCAGCAGTTCAGCCAAATCCTGGACGCGCTGCGCGCCGTGAGACTGGTCACCTGAACCCATCAGGCGCGACCGATGCCGCCACCCACCAGGCCACCTCGATGACAACTCGCCACCCCACACCCCAGCGCCTGATCCCTCCCCGGGCCGTTGTCGTGCCCGCTGAGCCCCTCGCCCCCTCCCGGCTATCCGAACCCACCCGAGTCGCGTCTAACGCCCCACACGGGATCGCCCTCCACCAATCGGTGGATCCGGGCTAAGACTGAGATGCGGAACCGCGAGCTAGGGGGAGAACAGTGATAGTCCACAACCTGGATCGAGAGTCAGTCGCGAAGATGGCGCAGGTGGACCTCGCCACGCTGGACGCTGAACCGGACAGCCAGATCAGGAGCTTCAACTTCCACGGCTGCACCGGAGGAGTAAGCGCCTTCCGGGGACGACCGCCCTGGGAGTTGCACGGTGCCGGCGACGAGTTGCTGCTGATCCTCGCCGGACAGTCTCGACTCACCCCGTGCTCGAGGAGGGGAGCTCGACGGAGCGGCTCCTATCAGTCGGTCAGCTCGCCATCGTCCCGCAAGGGCACTGGCATTCCAACGACTCCCCCACGGGAGTGACAATCCTCTGGCTCACCCCTACCGACGGCAACGAGCATTCATGGGGCGAGCCACTGGCCTGACGGGGACCAACATTCGACGCCCAACGATTGATCCGAAACCTTCACTCGCAATGTCTGCGGCAACGAGGGCAACGCAGAGTCGTCGTTACAGGCGCGGGTTCGACAGCCGCTAGCGGGCAAGGGGCTGCGAGAACCACCACTGATGACCTTCGGGGTCCTTGAGGCCGTAGCTGCGTACCCCGTAGCGCTGATCGGTTGGCTCGTCGTCAGGGATGGCACCAGCGTCCACAGCTCGCCGGTAGTGGGCATCCACGTCGTCGACATGAACATACAGCCCGACGGTCGCCGTCCCCAATTCCTTCGGCGTCACAAACTCAGGAGGGCAACCAACCATGATGACGGACTCCCCAAGTTGTACCTCAGCGTGGCCGAGAGTGCCGTCAGGAGCGGAAGTTCGCGTCCGCTCGGTGAAGCCGAGAACACCGGTCAGATAGTCCAGCGCTGCGTTGCCGTCCTTATAGAAGACGTACGGACAGACCGTCGGAAAGTCGCGACCTTCGTAGTGAGCCACGGTCACCCCCCCAAGATGTCTACCGACATCGTTGATGCTACGCCGAAGCCAAACCGCTCTGCTTCTCCCCGACGGGCCGATGCCGAACGCGCCCTTACTTGGTTACGGCTGGCCTCTGCGTCGGCACCCAGAGTGGGCGGTATGGGTGACCGGGAGGCACCCGCGGCGGGTGGTCGACGACGAATAGAGTGCCGCCCACGCCTAGCGCGTTGGCGATCACTGAAAGTGATGCTGGGCTCGGCCCGGCCGCCGAGCATGCGCTGATCTCGCCGCTGGCGCTTAACGGGCTGCGGGTCTCCGAGCGATCGGAGCCGACATCGAGGCCCTCGGCGTCGAACGAGGACATCGGACGCTCACTATCGTGCGAAAGGGCGGCAAGACGGTCACCATCCCGCTCGCGCCGCCCACCGCCTAAGCGGTCGACCTGGCCATCGGCGAACGGACCAGCGCCCGAGCTTCATCACCGGAGACGGCCACTCCTGCCGCCCAGAGCCAGGTACCCTCGACCCACCCATACCGCCGAATCCGGCGTCACGGGCGTTGCGGGCGATCCCTCCTCCAGTCGTTGTTCTGGCGCGTGCCCATCTTTTTCAGCGGGAGGGTACGACGCCATTGCTCGGGCACCAGGTGCGGTACACGGGGTCCCACCGGGGCGGCCCGTGGCTTCGGCGCAGGGCCCGGCCGCGGGCGAGACGCACCTCCGATGATGCGGTCAGGGGAGCGGGTGCTCCTCGAAGAAGGCCCACATCGCGGCGTTGGCCTCGACCGCTTGCGACTGGGGGCCTAGAAGGGACGTGATGGAGACTGGCTCGCGAGGTCCGCCCGGCCACTCATGCCCCTCGCCGATCAGCGAATACAGCTCGACGCTCACCCCGCCGGCGCAGCCGCTGTAGTCGGTGAGCGTGTAGCCGCGGCGGGATGTGACCTTCGGGGTCGGCCGGCAGTGGTCGAACGTGGCCCAGAGCCGCGCCGCCACCGGGACCGAGTAGGTCCAGGACGCCTGGCCGTGCCCGTCGTAGGGATCGACCGGGTCAGCGGTGCCGTGGAACGCGACCACGGCGACCGGCCGGCTGGACGGGCAGGGGCTCGCCATGCGGAGGCCGGCGACGGGCGCAACGGCGGCGAAGGTGCTCGGGGCGTCGCACGCCAGTTGGCTTGACATGCGCCCCCCGCCGGACATCCCCGTGGCGTAGACGCGCGAAGTGTCGATGCAGTAGCGGGAGGCGAGTTGGCCGACGAGGTCGGTGAGGAAGGCCACGTCGTCGGCGGATCCAGCCGGCGGGTAGGAACCGTCGAAGAGCGGCACGCCGGGAATGTTCCAGTCGAATCCGGTCCCGTCCTCGATGAGCGCCTGCGGGTAGGCAACGATGAAACCGAATTGGTCCGAGGTGGCGTCCATCCCGCTGAAGGCTTCCTGTCCCTTCGCGGTGCTGCCGCTGCCGTGCAGGTTCAGCACGAGCGGCACGCTCGACGTCCCGCTGTATCCGGTTGGGACGTGGACGATGACGACTCGCGTGCGGCCAACTATCGCAAGGTCCAAAGGTGTCGACCCGGACGCCACGGCGTGCCCGCACGGGCCGCCCAGCGGGGCAGCGCTCGTCGGCGAAGCGCTCGTCGGCGAAGCGCTCGTCGGGGGAGCGGTCGTTGTGGACGAGCCGCCGTTCGCAGCGGGCTTCCCACCGCCGCAGGCCGAGGTGACGGCGGCGACCGCCACGAGCGCGGCGAGGACGACGGTTCGCGCCGCCCGGTGTACCTACGGGCGTCCGCCTGCGACAGCGAGGTGAAGTCGTGAACCGAAAGGCAACCAGGTGGCTCGGTCACAGCCACATAGTGTTTAATCCGCGCCGCTTCCGAATGCTTCGTCTCGGCGGACCCCTGTATCGCTTGTATCGACGCCCGGGCTTGACCATCTTGAGACGTGATCCGTGGGGCATCCGACAGACACTCGGTCATTTCACTCGGGCTACGGTTGTGACCAGGAACAGAGGGCCGCTCCGTGGCGATAGTGCCAGGGATAGAGGATGCCATGACCGTGTATGTGCATAAGGACCGGGGCCAGAGTCGGCTCCTCTTCGGCAGGACGCCCTTCCGAGATCCGTGGTTTAGTCTCACGGCCGACACGGAAGATGAGCTGCACACCTTCGCTGCGAGGCTCGGTCTGCTGCCCACCACGTTTCATCTAGGCACGCCGCAGCACGTGTCAATTTCCGGGCACTATGACATGACCATGGGCGAACGTGACCAGGCCGTGGCGCTGGGAGCACGACCCATCACGCCGCAGGAATATGAGAGCCGGGGATGACGAATCATCGGTCCGACATCAGTGCCACCGAGCTAGCTCCCCTACGCGTTCATAGTTACTGATCTGCGCCTCGGCAGCCACACACGGTGGCAACGCCGGAGCGAGCAGATCGAGGGCTCGGCGCTCGGCTGGCGGGGCTCCCGAAGGATCCGAGGAGAATGGCCGAACGTTTGCGCAGAACTGCAACCGCACGACGACGGCAACTGAGCGAGCGCGAGATGATCGAGTTGGCTGGCGCGGTTAGGAGCAATCGGCTGGTCACCTTGACCCGGGCTGGACTGTGCGGGGTATTGGAGGGCTGTGGATTCCTGCGCCGGGCGCGCTGGCCCGCTCACCGACAGCAGGCCAGGACCAGGCTCAAAGTTGGGCTCCCAGCGCAGTGCAGGCCAGGATTGTGGTCGGTATGCGGCGCGTGCGGTGGATCTCGCTCCCCTGGAAATATGCGGTGAGCTGTGGACCACGGTATGTGACATGCTCGGCTGGTCGCCCATGGGCGGGTTGTTCCGAGGCCCAGAGGTCCACAAGGAGGTCAGGATGGTCCAGCAGGATCCGAGTGGCAAAGGCCAGAACCGTGCCCGGCTGGGCAGCGGGGCGATCATCTCTCTCGTCGGAGGTGGCCTCCTGCTCATCTTCATCATCCAGAACACCGAGAACATAAATCTGCACTTCTTGGTGTGGCACTTCTCTTGGCCGTTGTGGTGGTACACGATCATTACGGCCGTGTTCGGGGCGCTGGTGTGGGTCGGGTTGGGCGTCATGCGCCGCCACCGTCGCCGCCAGGGACGACGCGAAGCGCGACGCGCTGGCTACTAAGCTAAGTGAGAGGCAAAACTTCCACCCCTTGGGCAGCCGATCGACGGGCAGGCGCCCGTCCCCATCCATCCGTACCCCTCTGGAGTGCTGGCGTCCGAGCGGCGGTCCTGCAGAGGGGTTGTTCGGGCGCGCTAGGGGTGTTCGCATCCTCAACCTGACGGTCCTGGGTAACAGCCTCCGACCCGGACCCGTCGTCGAGATGGCCGCTCCCGCCCGGAGGGGACAGGCCGGTGAACGTAATCTGATGTCCGAGGAGCCGTGTGGTAGCTGCTGCCAACAGCAGCGACCGCGTGCCGTCGTCCATCAGGCCGACTAGGTTCGAGCACGGCCTCTCCGAGTGGCCAATAAGCAGTTTCGAGTAAGGAGTCCGCGGTGAAGAGGTTCTCGTTTCTGCTGGGCGTTGGTGTAGGTTTTGTGCTCGGTTCGAAGGCCGGATCGCGGCCATATGCACACCTAGAGACAATAGTTCGGAAGGTGGCGAGTCGATCGGCGCCAGGAACATCGGCTTACCCTAGCGAGAGACCGACGAGCTACGTCAAGGAGGACGCTGGACGCGACGAGGGTGACCATGAGTTCGTCGACGTGGTGAGCGGGAGAGTCGATAGCGACGGCAACGTTGTCGTGGACGAGGTGGTCGCGGAGGTCGACGACGATGGTCAGGTAGTTGCCACCGATGAGACCATTGTCATCGAGACGCCAGAGGGCGACATCGTGGTCGATGAGACCTTCTCCGTCGTCGATGCCGAAGGCGAGCTTCACGCCATCCAAGAGGACGTGACGGTTCTGGAGGCCGGCGATAGCGAGGAGTGACACTCAGCCGGAGTGATGACTGGCCAATGAGGGAGCGGGCCGGAAGATTCCGATTAGCCCGACGGTCGTCCTTGTGGTTCTAAGCGGCGTCATTGGCAACGGTGGTTTGCTGTGGGGCCACGAACCCCCCGATCGACTTCTGCGGCCCGACGAGGGCGAGCGTCTACGGGCCCCGCCCGGGACTTCAACCGGACGGGCCTCAGAGCTCGCCGGCTATCCGCCGGAGCTCTTGAGTGTTCCGATGTTCGCATGGAAGCAAGCGGTCACCTCCAGGCAGCGGCCCCCGACTCGAAAGGGCAGCCCAACGGATTGAGCCCACCTGAGCTACACGCCGGTCAGAGCGTGATGCGCGCTAACGGACCGCGCCGAAGACGTATTCGAAAGCGAGGTCCGCTCTCCAAACTGCGCCCTGCCCACGGTCGTGCCTCTCGTGCAGAAGGCGCGATCGGTGATCCGCTCCGGCAATGTCGCGGAACGAGCGCAGATCGGCACCTCGGGCACCCCCGACGTCAAGCCTTCGCCCCGAGCCACGAAGGCTTGACGTCGGGGATTCCACCTCGCCGCTCCCCAACTCGAATTCGGATACTTGGTGAGGCATCCGCGGTGGGTCGACGGTTCCGGGCGAGCCGCCGGGGATCGGGCCCGTGAGCCGGGCCCTGTCGGCAAAGACTATGCAGTGGCGTGGGCGGTGATCGCCTGCAGCGTCCGGACGGTCGTTTCGATGTCGTGAACATCGAACTGGCTGAGCAGCTGGGCGGAGGGGCCGCTGATGTAGTCGCGGAGGCTCTGATACTGCACCTCGCCGGCGGGGGTCAGATCGAGCTCGGCGTCGCCGCGGATGAGGCCGTCGGCCTCGAGGCGGGCGAGCAGGGCGTCGGTGGCGTCGGCATCGACGCCGGGGCCCTCGAGCATCCGGGTGAGGTCGGCGCGAGGGTAGGCCGGCCCGCGGCTGGCCAGCAGGCGGAGGGTGTACCAGGCCTCGGGGACGGTGTTCCGCTGGGCGAGGTGGTCGCGCAGGATGGCGGAGAGGGCGCGCTCGGCCAGGCCGAGGGCTTGGCCGAACTGGCCGTACACGGCCGGGGTGGGGGACATGGGGGGCTCCGTTTCACTACAGTGGACAGGTGACTGTCCATCATAGGACGTCGACAGGAGCCTGTCTATATGCCTTCGAAGAGTTTTTCGAGCCGGCCGATGATCGGGTTGCTGGTACGCCTGGTCTACCAGACCTACTCCCAGACAATGGAGGCGGCGCTAGGCGAGGCCGGGTTCGAGGACATCGGTCCGAGCGCAGGTAATGTTTTCCCGTTTGTGGGACCGGCAGGGATCACCGTGTCGGAACTGGCAGAGCTCGCTCACGTCCGCAAGCAGACGATGGCGCAGGCGGTCGAACAGCTCGAGCGGACCGGTTACGTCGAGAGGAGGCCCAACCCGAGTGATCGGCGGTCGCAGCTGGTGTTCCTCACCGAGCGGGGCAAGTCGGTCCCGCCGGTGACGCACGCGGCCGCAGCGCGGATCGAGGAGGACTGGGCGGCCCTGACCAGCTCCAAAGAGCTCGAGGACCTCCGAAAATCGCTGCTTCGGCTCCTCGACAAGCTTGGCGCCCAGTCAAGCTAACGAGCACCCTCCGGCGCGATCGCGCTACCGACGACATAAGGTGCGCCCGAGAATCCTGTTGTCGTCGCCGCAGAACGAATCCTCTTTGGCTGTCAAGTGGGTTTTTCCGCCGTCATCGTCGCGGCGGCTGGTTTGGGGGCGCGTGTCATCGTCCTTGATCCGAAGATGGTGATCCTGATAACAGCCAATAGCCACGGTCCCGCTGATCGAGGTGGCCAGCTCCCGTTGATCGGGACGGAGCGACTCCCGAGTACCGGCGGGCGGTGAAATCCCCCGACAGCACGAATCGCCTCAAGATCCGTTTCTGGCGATGCGCGATCGTCGGTAGCGGGACGGAAGAGCCGAGACTCGTCCTGAGTGGCACCCTGCCGCGATCATCACCACACTGGTGGTGATGACCAGGGACCACCATTCCGTACACGAGATTCCGGTGACGGGCGACCTTGAAGGGAAGGTGTGAATGTGGTTGGGAATCGGGCCAATCCCTGGGAGCAGTACGAAGGTCACGATCATGGCGGTTGCCGCCCAGGCGCCGGGCTCGTTGCTCCGCCGCCGGCCAATGCACGCCAGGGCGAGTCCGATTAGTACGTTCCCGAACAGCGCCACGAGAAGGGCCTCCTCTGGTAACCCGGCGTTGCGTAAGGAGATCGCTGCGACGAGAAGGAGGCCGACAGCTACGGGCGCGACCAACGCGCTGCTCCGAGCTGCAGTGCGGTATGAGAGGCCAGTAGGGGTTACGTCCACGACGGCGCCGACGGCTTCGTCGAGCGTCACGGCGGCTGCCGCACCGAGCAGCGCGAAAGCCGAGGCCAGCAATGGCGGCCCGATGTCAGAATTCCGCGCCACAGCAACCCCGGCACCACCGACGACGAGTGCGCACGTTGTAAGGGCTGCCAACGCCCGCCAGGCGACGCCACGCAAGAGGACTGAGATGCCGCGTGTCACAGCGGGCGTACCGTGCCGTCGGGGTGAGTGACGACGGGGTGGCTCAGTCCGCCGATGGCGGCGAGGAGATACATGGCAACGGCAGCCGACCCAACGATGAGCAGCACGAACACGTACCGCCGATGTGCCGGTGCGGCGGCGTCGCGCAACAGTGCTGCTGTGACGACAAGACCACAGAGGCATAGTTGCCAGGCCAAAAAGAACCAGGGGGAGCCGCGCCAAGTCTCTACTGCCTGAGGGTGATTGTCGAGAGTGAGGAAGTAGGTGTAGGGGGAGAAGAGCCGCACCATGACGACGGGAAAGGAGTCCGGGTAGGTTGCGGCTAGGCCGTTGACCACGACCACCCAGACGCCGATCGCTGTGACGAGCACCGGCAAGACCCAGAACGAGCGCATCCAGCGAGCGACGGCGATCCCGAGCAACGGACCCCCCAAAGACGCAACTGCGATCTGTCCGCTCAGGAGCGCGAAGCGTTCGGAGGCGTTAAAGGTGCCGTATGTCCACGGGCCTGCCACGTGCTGAAAGGCCAACACGGCGATCAGCGTGAGCACCCCGACGGCGAACGGGACGAGCGCGGTCAGGCACATGGCGGCGGTGCGGAGTTGAGTTGGCGTCGGGGCGACGTCGAGGACGTCGGCAGCACTATTCAACGACTGGCTGAGGCGAAAGCCGATGATCATGCCGAACACGCCGAGGAACAGAGCCGGGTAGCCGGGTAGGCCGCCCGGATCGGTGAGGGTGTGACGGAGGTAGAGGTACTCGGTCAACGCGGTAAGGCCGATGCCGGCGAGGAACAGCGGGCTGCGGATGTAGCGGCGAACTTCGTATCGGGTTAGTGCGGCCAGGCTTGCGCTACGAGGTGGTGGAGCCGATGTTATGGCCGGGGCTTCGATGACCATCATCTCGCCGACAGGCTCTCTGTGGCGCCGCGCAGGAGAAGGTAGGCGTCTTCCAAGGATGGTTCGACCAGATCTGCGCCGGGCGGTGCCTGATCGGCGATATTGCGGTATCGACCGTTCCCGGTGCGCCACGAGGCCCGCGCCCGCGGGTCTGGACCGTCGGCGAGCCACACCCGGCCCGCGGCCTGGTCCACGAAGTCGGTGACGCTCCCGTTGTACCGGACAGCTCCGTCATCGAGTAGAACCACCCGCTCGCACAGTGCGGCGAGATCATCGGTCTGGTGCGTCGACAGGACGACGGTCGTGGTGCGCCCCACCTCGGCGAGCACGGCACGTAGTGCGGCGCGCTGCTCGGGATCCAGACCTGTGGTCGGCTCGTCCAACACCAGAATCTCGGGGGTGCCGAGCAGCGCTTGGGCGAGGCCGAGCCGCCTGCGCTGGCCGCCGGACAGCGTCTGAATCTTCCTTGTTGCACTTCCGCCCAAGTTGACCAGGTCGAGAACTCTGCGCACCTCGGCGTGGCGGGCCGAAGGCTCGGTCCATTCCTTCAGGACAGCCAGATAGTCAACGAACCCGAACGCGCTGAAACCTCGGGGAAAGCCGAGCTCCTGTGGCAAGTAACCGAGATGCCGGCGGATGTCGGTTTGCTGTTTGGCGAACGTTGGGTCACGGTCGAGGAGGGAGATTCGGCCCTCAGTAGGAGGCAACGCGGTGGCGATGATGCGCAACAGGGTCGTCTTGCCTGCCCCGTTCGGCCCAAGCAGGCCGATCACCCCTGGCCCGAGCGCGAAGCTCACGTCTTGGAGGGCCCACCGGCGTCCGTACTTACGCCCCACGCCCTCGAGCCTGATCGTGACGCTCATAGCCATGTCCTCCCAGGTTGCAGTTGCCGTAGATGCCTGGCGCGGGTCACAAATACCGCGGCCGACAGCCCACCAACCGCGAGATAGGCGACTCGGAACCCCGGATGCAGGACCCCGTTTGCCGACCCGTAAAGGGCGCTCATCGCCACCACCACAACCCAAGCCACTGTCACCGCAGCGACCGCTCGCAAGGGCGCCATCCAGGTTGACAGTGCCAGGACCGCCGGCACGAATCCAGCGGCCGGCAGCAGCCACAGAAACGATCCGCCGCCCGGCGTGAACGGGCTCAAGGCAACCACGATGGGAAGCCCAACGGCCAGCACCGCGATGGTCCGCAACACGACGAGTCGCGGTCTGGGATATGGCGTGACGAGCTCCTGCTCAAGGGCCGGCTCGATAAGCGGGTCATAGCTCAACGCCACCGCGCCACTGGGAAGGAGCGGTGCCACCATCAAGAACACCGTCCGCCCACCGGCCTGGCCGAACTCGGCCGCCAACACCACAAAAGCCAACACCAAGAGCACGCCGATCATCCACGAGCCTCGGAACGCGTCGGCGGTAGCAACCAGGCGGGCATCGCACGCCGGCAGACCGACCCGACACAGAATCCGTTCGAATCGAGACGGTCGGGGAAGTTCGACACTGTCACGGATTCGCGTCCACACCGCGTCGAGGTCCGGCAAGAGCAGCCCACAATCTTCGCGGACCGCGTGTCGGACCCGGTCGCGGCAATGCGCGCACGTGACCAGGTGCTGCTCGACCGACGCGGCCTGCTGCGGCGTCTCCATATGATTGATCCAACGCTGCATCAGCGGATCTCCGACATGCCACGTAGTCACTAGACTCCTTCCACCAGCGCAGCGCGCAGTTGCACCTTGGCCCGCGACAGGCGGGTCTTCACGCTCGACCGAGGCATCCGCAAGAGCCGAGCGGCTTCCTTCGTGGTCAGGCCGTCGAGCACCACAGCCCGGACGACAGCGCGGAGTTCGGGCGACAACTCGCTGAGGGCCTGGCCGACATCCCCGTATTCGACGGACAACAGGACCTGTTCCTCTGCCCCAGGTGCCATCTCTTCCGCGATCGACCCGGTGTCGATCACCACGTCCCGACGGCGGCGCAGGCGACTCACCAGCCGCCGAATGCCGATGCCCCACAACCAGGCTGCGACCTCGCCGTCACCACGATGAGTCGACGCGCTTCGCCACGCCGCCACGAAGGTGTCCTGCAAGGCGTCGGCAACTGCTTCAGGATCGTTGCAACGCTTCAACAACCGAATCGACAGCCATGCTGCATGTCGCTCGTACAGTTCCCGGATCGCGTCGAGATCGCCCGATTCGATGGCCGCCAACAACTCCCCATCGCTTTGGAGACCACCAGCCATGATCTAACTGTCGCACCATGACGGCCAAAAGGACTCAGCCGACCCGAGAAACGCCCTCAGTCAGAACAAATCAGAAAATTCGACACCTCGGAGGGCGGGCCCACCAACCCCAAGTCCCGAGATATTCCTTGGCAGGAGCGATCTTCAGGTCACCCATTTGAGGATGCGGCCGAGGGCCGGCCCCCGGGCCCACGAAGCCGAGACGCGACGCCTGGATTTGAGCCGCCAGAATTTGAACGACCCACTGGCGTAGGACCCGTGACGTCGCCTTGCACCAGGGTCATCCACAGTTACCGGAACGACGATCGTCTGGATACGATAAGAACCATTGTCCACGAGCGACATCCACGAGGAACGCGTGGAAAAGCAAATTGCCCCGTAAGAGCCGACCCAGCGACCCAATAACCCGATCAAGACCTGTCACGCATCGCCGGCTGAGGGGTACCTACCGTCGCAGTGGGCCCGCACCACCGGGCTCTCTTATCAACGTTGGCTGAGTAGAGAGTCCAGAGAGGCTCGGCAAATTCGGGATCCGCGATGCACGTCTGTTCAGGCCTCGAACCGCTCTCCGATCGGCGTGACCTCCGGGATATCCCCGGTGGCGATAACGGCACGGGTGAGCGGGGTGAGCGAATCGATCAACTGCTGGAGTTGCTGGTCGTCGAGCGCTTCGTAGGCGGGCAGAGCCATGCGGTTGGTGCAAGCTTCGATGTCGTCTCTGAGCGACATCCCCTCGGTCGTGATGTTGGCGTTTCGGTCGAGCAGCCCGCGGTCCGCGAGTCTTTCCAACCCCCTGTCCCATTCGGCGTCGTCATAGCGACGCGAGGTCATGAAGATGTCACGTGGGACGACGCCCGCCGCGGCCTGCAGGACGTTGGCGTCACGGCCGCCGATGCCTGCGGCGCTCAAAGCGGCGACATGCCCGTCGCCGCGGTGCTCGCGCCACAGCGTGCAGGCGTGCCACAACGCCGCGATGGGCTCGGTGGGCCACGGCAACGCTCGGTTGGCCGCGAACAGTACGCGACCCTCTATCGGCGCAGCCTCGACCGCGGAACGGGCCAATGCTCCTGCCGTCTCCACTGCGTCGGTGAGGTTCTTGTCGGCGAACGCCCGTTGCAGCGCGGCAACCGCACCTTGTTGACGGGCCTGCAACCCGGCACTGGGGGAAGCAAGAGTCCACGCATCTGGGATGGCCCTACCGACGTGTCTCATGCTGAAGTTGTAGAACGTGGCGAACACGACATTGGGTCCGACAGGACCCAATGGCGCGGCGCGACCTGCGAAGTAGCCCATCCAGAACCCCTTGTAGCCTGCGTCCGCCAAGGCGGCGAGGGGTTCGGGCGAGAAGTACGTGACGGCGTGAATCGGCTCGAACAGAGACCAAAGGCGGCGAGCCAGGTCCGCATCGCAGGTCACCAAAGAAGTCTGGCTTCTAGCGAGCCGGAAAGACAACTGATCATGGCCTGCAGCCCCGGCGTCGTCACATGAGTGCTGCCGAACGCATCCCACTCCGCGAACTGCCCATGTTCCAGACTGCGCCAGACGGCCGAGGCGACCGCTGCCGTAGTGATGACCCTCCGCCAGGCGGAGGAGGACCGCTATCGCACCATCGACCAGCTCGAGGCACGCCACGCCCCCAGCGCCGGCAATACGCGGCGGAGCAGCCAACAGGGGTGCGTCTGGGCTACCACTTGGCGGGATAGATGAAGTCGGCGGCGGGCCGGCCGATCCATTGGACGATGCGCATGGCGAGGTCCATGCCAATGGCGAATCGGGCAGTGCGGAGGCCGGTGAGCTGGCTAGAGGTGCATCCCAGCAGTTCGGCGAGCTGTTGCCAGGTCAGGTCCTCTTGGCGGCGCTTCTCGTCCATCGTCGCCGATAGCAGCTTCAGGCTCCAGCGGAGCCGCCGATCGGGCCCGGCGCGGGGCAGGGCAAAGCGAGGGTCGTCCCCGTGGGCCAGGCCAGTTAAAAAGCTCTCCGGGTTCCGGTCCAACCACCGCAACATGAACAGGGCGTGCTGGCAGCTGGTTCGTGGCTTGGTGGCCATCTTGGTGAGAGTGGAAGGGCTGATCGGATGATCGTTACGCCGATCGTTGAGCTCGAAGGACAGATGCCAGAGCTGAGCGGCCAACTGCCTCCAGGACAAGCCCAGCTCGAGCCGGCAAGCATCGAGGGCCCGGTACAAGGCCAAGCCGTCAAAGCGGCGGATCGCGATCTCACTTGGAGCCTCGTCCTGGTGGTCCGAGGGCCGGCCGAGCCGATCACCGATGTTCCCGTCCCTCGGGAGCGGGGGACGATGGTCGTCGTCCATTCGCCCGCGACGTCCGAAGGCCCACGCCACCATCGAAGGAAGCTCTTGTTGCCAGAACGCGTCGCCGTGCGACCCGGGCCGTTCGTTGACGACGACATCCGCACCGGCATCGCGCAGCGCGTCCGCCCAGCGAACCGCGTTCTCGAGGAAGAACGGCTCTAGGGTGCCGGCGACGAGGTACGTGTGCGGCACCGGGCTCGGCATTAGGCCAGGCGGTCGGTAACCCCCGCCCGGGGAGGCGCAGAGGATCGCACCGTAGACATCCGGGTGGCGAAGCCCGACGGCGAGCGCGAGCTCGCCGCTAGCGGAGACTCCGAATACCGCGGTGCGACCGACCGGCAGCGCGACGCCGAAACGCGTCCGCACCCACCGGGGCACGTCCTCGACGAAGAACCGCTCATGCTTGGCGAATCGTTCCGGGTCAATCCCCGGCGAGTACTCTTCGAGCCGCAGGGTTTCATCGGGCAGGCGGTGTACCCCGACGATCATCGTGGAAGGTACGTCTGCCTCCTCGAGAACACGGCCCCACCGCGAAATCAGCTGGCCATCACCGGCGAAGATGAGGGCCTCGGGCGGCTCCGGCGGGACGTACACCGTGACCTCGCGGCCACCGTCGTAGTCAAACATCTCGGTGATGAACTCTCCTCTGATGGACCCTGTGCCGATCCGCGCGACCGTTTGGGGCACGTCAGATTTGGCCGGTGCAGAAACCGGGGAAGCCATGATGAACCCGGCCGCTCTGGCACGCTCGGTCAGCTGCACCGGCCGCCAACGGCACTCGGACAAGAGCACCTCAGCGTTCTCGGCGGTGACCGATCCGATGGCAGGTTCGCCGAGCGCAGCGACACCGGCATCGAAGCGGGCCCGTTCGGCCGGATCGGCACCTGAGCGCCGCAATGACAGTGCGAAACGCGTCCGGGGTGCGGCCAGTGACCGGAGCTCGCACAGCACGCTGCGGAGCGTGTCCGCGTCGAGGTAGGGGATGAGACCCTCGGCCAGAAACAGCGCCGGGGCATCCGGCTCGAAGCCGTTCCCAACCAGGGCTGTAGCCACTCCTCCATCGGCGAGGTCGAGCCCGAGAAAGGTCACATGATCGGCGGCAATAGCGAGCCGGGCGAGCCGAGCGCACTTGTCGCCCTGGGTCCGGGGCCGATCTATCTCCCACCACCGCACTCCGGGCGCCTGGTAGCGCAGGGCGCGCCCGTCATAGCCAGCGCCGACGATCACGATCTGGGCCACCTGACGGCTCAGCGCGTTGACCGTCACCCGATCGAAGAAGGTGGTACGGGCCTGCAGATAGCGACCCATTGGGCCGGAGCGATCGACCATGATGCCGGCCGCCACATCAGCGGCGAGATGATCGTCGGCGGCCGGATCGCCGCTGATGGGTGCGGCGAGACGCTCGAACCCGAGCCGATAAGCGGCCACCCGGCGTGCCGTTTCCGACGGCCCAGCGGGGTCAGGCATCCTCGGCGCTCATGGTGGCGAGGCACGCAAGCGTGCGCCGGGCCGTTTCAACGTCGGTGGCGCCCACCGCGGCCACTAGACGGGCTTCGAGACCGTCGGCGGCTTCACGGATCACCAGCGCGGCGTCCGACCCTCTCTCGGTCGGAGACACGATAAGGCGTCGGCGGTCGTCCAGGTCGACGCGGCGATCGAGATAGCCCCGAAGGACCAGCAGATCCACCAGGTGGCCGGACGCCTGCTTGGAAAGCCCGAGATGGTCGATGATCGCCGCCAAGGGGACGCCCGCTACCGAGGCGGCGCTGATCACGTACGGCCCGTTCGCCGGGAGGTCGTCGTAACCGGCGTCCGTGAGCGCCGAACGGATCCTGCTTGCCAGGGTATTCCGGGCCAAGCGGAGCAGCGCGGCGAGCGGAAGTTGAAGGTAGTCATCGTCCGTCACACTCCGATACGATAGCAGGACAGTCCCAAATTGGTACTACTGTGCGAGGAGGGTCCGTCCTGAGGCGTGCCGCGGCCAGCCGGGCCCCGTCAAGTGTCCTAAACGTGTCTGCAGCATGTTTGAGAGGTGGGTGTTGGCGACCGGGGGGTTTTTGAGCGGGGTCGCGCTTCGGATTCTTACAATTGGTGGATCACCGGGGCGAGCGTTTCCATGCCCTGGGGGAAGACGCTGAAATAGGAGATGCCGGTGTCTTCTCGGATCTGATGGAGCTGCTCGACGATTTGCGTCTGAGTTCCGAACAGTACGTAGGGGGAATCGAGCAGGTCATCCAGGAGGATCTCGTCGTCCAGTGCGAACTGGGGGAGTCTGAGGTCGCGAACCGAACGCCCCGACTGTCAGCCACACTCAGCCTCCCTGAGCTGTCTTTGCCGGGATGATAACCCTTGTTGCGCCCAGGCTTCTGCGGGTTCATCAGATCTAGGATGTCCTGCCTCAAGGGTCCCGGCGGCGAGGCTCGAACGCGTTCCCATCCCCCGGCAACCGCGGGGATGCTGAGTGGTCGATGCTCCCAGAACGCGATGCCCAGAACGTCCGCTCCGAATCCCGCCCACCCGGTCGTCGGGGAGCGCAGGCACGTACGTGCTCTCCGGCCTTCCGGCGGCGGTTGGCTCGGCGACCCACCGGCTGGCTGCCGTGGTTACCGGGCGCGGGTTAGGGCCGTTACGCGAAGTGGTCCGCGCCCTCTCCGGCGACCAATGCTCTGGGCGTTTTGTAGCTGGGGGCGCTCACAGTGCCGTTTCGACCTCGCTCGGTGACCATCGGTCGACCGTATCGGGATTGAGAGGCGATTCGGTCATTGCGCAGCGAAATCGAACCAGATAGCGTCGAGTTAGTTGGATGGACGGTTTACGGGAAGGGGAGACCGATATGAAGATACGATTGGCCGCGCTCGGAGCGCTGGTGGTTGCCGGTATTGTCGCGATGCCGTCGATTGCCTCGGCTAGCCCGACCAGTGGCACGGAGCACTTCCGGCTGACGTTTACATCCCAGACTGGACCTGGCCCGATCTTCGCTCGCGGGGTATTCAATGCTGCGGGCACGGACTACCAAGGCAATACGACCGACTTAGCGGTATTTCCTGACGGAGCATTTAACATTCATCATCCAGGGGGTACGTTCAACTTCGATCTGAACCCTAAGACCTGCGTGGCAAGGGTTTCTGGGGCCGGTGACTACACACTCAATCATGGGTACGGCGTCTATCAAGGGATCAAGGGATCCGGGTCGTACACCTTCAGCGGCAAGGTCGCCCTCAACCGCAAGGCGAACGGCACGTGTGGGCAGCAAACTGTGGCGGAAGTCGAGAACATTGTCGCCAGCGGTCCAGTGACGTTCTCATAGCCCAAAGCGGCCTCGCGCTCAGCTCCTCTGGTGCCGGCGTCGAGCGATGTGTCTGTAGCGTAGTTCGGGGACCCGGTAGAGGACCGCTTACGGTCCAGCAGGGGTTCTCGGCGGCGCGCCACGTTGTCCCCCTGAGTAGGCGGGCTAGAACGCTTGGGAATGGCTGCTGCGAGGACGGCTTGTCCCAAGAGTGGCGCCAGCCCGTCGAGCAAGCCGATTGAAGCCGCGATCCACGGTTGGACGAGAGCAGGATCGCGGGGGCCAGAAGGAGCCCAGCTACGTCGCAGCGGCCGCACTTCACGGCGGTCGCGGGCGCGGTGACGATCAATCCGTTGGGCGCGTTGATGTCCGCTCCGGCAGCCATGAGTGGAGTCGCGACGTGCCAATCGTTGCGGCTGGCCGCCCAGCGAAGCGGGGTTTCCTCCCCCGGTTGACGGGCGTTGGGGTCGGCACCAGCTTCAACCAGCGCCGCCTCATCGCCGCAGTGTCACTTGCCCCAGCCATGGCTGCCTCGAAGTGGGCCGCGGTCGTGCGCCCACCCGGCGACGACACCAGCTGTGCCAAGATTTCGAGGCCTCGATCCCCCTCGCACTAGCGCCTTGAAGATCCCATCGAGCAGGCTCCCCGGAGCGGGACGAGGTGGTGAGCTCCTCCCAGCTGCCACCAGACGTTCGTCGGACCCGTCCAAGTATCGCAACGGACCAGTGCCCTCCAACGCCAGCTTCGTGCTCGATATGCTGCGCTCGTCGGATTGGAGTCGGAGGACCAGGCCAGGCAACCCGAACTTCGAATCGGCGCATCTATTGGCGAGGTCTTTCCTCCCCTTGACTGTCCTGCTGTGAGGTCCGGGCGACCATTGGAACGATGCTGGTCGGCCGGGAGAAGCTCGGTACCTGAGCGTCGCGCCGAGAACCGACTGGATTCACCATTGCGCGGAGGTCCTTGTAGAGGTAGCGTCCAGCGCGCTCCGGTAAGCCTGAGTTGAGGGGGGCTACGGGGCACAACTCAAAACCTAGAGATCGGGGCTGAATGTGAAGAAAATTGGTATCGCGTTGAGCGCGTTCGCGGCAGCGCTGGCGGTCATCATCCCGGTATCAGCTCTTTCGGCGGCTCCAGCGATGGCTGACCCGGTCCACGTACCGCTCTGCCCCGGTGGCGACGTCACCCCCGTCTCCGGGTTCCACCAAAACCTGACGATCAGGGGCCAGGACTACGTGGCCGGCTGGTTGTCGGTGCGCGGCAACCTGACCATTGCCCCTGGAGCGTGCCTGGACGCGTTCAGTCTCGCCAAGGTCCGCGTTGGTGGCAGCATCTTCGTCGACAAAGCAGCGACCCTCGCCCTGGGTTGCAGTCCAGGGGCGCTCGGCCCCCCAGTCCAGGCGCCTTGCTATAAGAAGACGACAGCCGACAGGGTGGGAGGCAGCATAATCGCCAGTCAGCCGCTGACCATGTACCTGACCGCTGACAGCATCGGCGGGAGCGTCATCTCGACCGGTGGCGGCCCTGGACTGGGGGCCCCCCCGTCCACGCCGTACATCAACTTCCCGACCAAGGAGAACACCATCGGCGGGAATCTGGTCATCGAAGGCTGGCACGGCGCTTGGATGGGTGCCCTGCGCAACAACGTCGGCGGGAACGTCAACATCAGTAACAATGTCAGCGCCATAAACCCCGACTCGACCGAGGTGGCAACCAACACCATCGGGGGCAACCTCATCTGCGCGGGCAACTCCCCGGCGGCTCAGTTCGGGGATTCCGGCGGGACGCCCAATGCTGTCGGAGGCAACAAAACCTTCCAGTGCGCCGGGCTGTGAGCCCGATCAGCAAGAGTAGGAACTGATCTCGAAGGCGTGCCGGAGTTAATCGGCTCCGGCACGCCTTGATGGGCCCGCTGGACAGCCGATTGGCGCAACACCGAATCGACCAGAACAAGTGACACGCGTCCGACCAGGGAGGGAATCTTAGGTCGAGTCACGGTTGAGCGCCGAACATCTGCTCTGTACGCCCGCCCTCCCATCGCTCCCGAAGAGGTACTCAAGGAGCTGCGGGTCCGGGATGACGACCTCCACGCATGGGTCAAGGCCTCGCAGTGGTCGGATCATTCAACCCACCTCCCGGGCACTCATGCTGGAGGCCCGGACTCTGCTCGCCGAGCATCCCATGCTCACCAAGGCCGGCACCGGGCGCAGCGCCGCAGATCCGTTCGTCATCGCCGGCGCGGCCCTTGAGTCATGCTCCCTCGTCACCCAGGAGAAGGGCGGCACTCCCTCGAAGCCGCGTATCCCCTTGGTCTGCGCAGGTCGCCGCACTACTGTATGACCCTGTTGGAGGTCATCCGCGCCGAGGGGTGGAGCTTCTAAGTCCGACCAAAGTTCGGGTCGCCGGCGATGACGACCGTTGCCATCTCCGGGCCCGGTGCCCTGGCCGCCGACCCGGCCGTCTCAACCGTTTATGTCGCCACTGGTACCGACAGCCTGTCGATGATCGACAGCGACAGATGCAATGCCCTCCGCCACGATGGCTGCACGCTGACGCCGCCGACAGTCAATATTGGCGCTCGCGCATCGGGGATCGCCGTCGACGCGAAGACTCACACGGTCTATGTCGCAGACGTTGGCTCTGGGCCGACCGGCAGCGTCTCGGTGTTCGATGCGGCGACCTGTGACGCCAACACCACGAGCGGCTGCGAGAACGTCCAGACCCTCCAAGTGCCAGGCGGCAATGCATACTTCGTAGCGGTCGACGCCGCGACTAACACCGTCTATGTCACTACGGGTCCGGCGAAAACCGTCTCTGTCTTCAACGGGGCGGCTTGCGACGCAACTGATAGCTCTGGACAGAGGTGCCGCATTCGGTGACTCTAGGCGTCGGAGCCGCTGAGCTCGCCGTCGACACCTTCACCGACACCGTCTATGTGGGTAACTTCGACCAGTTGGCCGGAAACACCGTCTCGGTCATCGACGGAACCACGTGCAACGCCGCCTACACCACCGGCTGCACCAACGCGCCGCAGACCATCACCCTCGGTCCGGCCTACACTTCCCCCGACGGCGTCGCTATCGATCAGGTGACCGACACGATCTACATCGCCGATTTACAGAACGGCGAGGGCTTGGGCACCGTCTCGGTGATCAACGGCGCTACCTGCAATGCCGCCACCGGCGCAGGCTGCGGTCAGACT
The DNA here is from genome assembly GCA_963769725.1 of uncultured Acidimicrobiaceae bacterium. Lineage (GTDB taxonomy): Bacteria > Actinomycetota > Acidimicrobiia > Acidimicrobiales > Palsa-688 > PALSA-693. The sequence continues at coordinate 708,252 of CAVYMU010000001.1, forward strand.
CCGCAGAACGTCACTGTCGGCTTCGGCCCCGCCGGTATCGCCTTCGATAGCGCGAAATGGGCCTCATGGTGAGGCTGCCGCTTCGATCTGCCCGTGGGCAGAACTCTGTTGACCGTCGAGATGTTCGCGTTCACCAACGTGCCGTTCGGACTATGGATCGATGAAGCGGGCACGATCGTCCGCCCTGGCGAGATGGCCTTCCCCAGCCGAGGCCCGGACCCGACTTCGCCGATCTCGTCCGAAAGCCCCTTTGCCCGTGCTCACAGTTCCTCGGTCCGACGAGCATTGTCTTATTTCCGATCTGGTGAGGTGCCTTCGCAGATCGAGCCGACGACGTGATAGCGTTCGTCTCTCAGGTCGATGTTCAGCCAGAGGTTGGAGGTGGGAAACGCCATGAGTAACGATAGGGAACCAACCCTGCAAGTAGTGAGCAAGCCCGACCCAGAAACGATGCGTCTTCTGGCGCACGAGGTCGCGCTCAAAATCCAGTCTGCTACCGAGGGGCCGGCGCAGAGCGTGGTGGCGGATCGGACCACGCAAGCTACAGGCGGCTCGGCGACGATTACCCCGAGCCACATCGCCATGGCTCAGGCCATCTTGGACGAGGTCGGCAAGGGTCCTATCCTCGTAGTGCCGTCGTCGGTGCCAATGCAGCCAGGCAACCCGGCGATCTGCCTTGGCGACCAAGAGCAGATAAACACATACAAAGAGCACGTTCAGAACCGGGCATCGAGCTACGACCTGGCAGTAAACATCGACGCCTGGCTGCCGCGACTGAGTGTGAATACCATCCTGGTGTCGGAGTCAGTACTCAACGATCCGTCGGAGATCAACAAGCGTGCCGTCATTTACCACGAGTTCGGACACACGTTCTTGGGCAGGACAGAAACAGCGGCGGTGTTTGCTCACGAGCTGAAGTGCTTGTGCAACAAGTTTACCAATGCGGAGGTAATCAGTTGGCTTAAAGCTGTCCGCGGCGGGGGTACCTATTATGTAAGCTATGCGCATGATCCCGGCCTGAAGGATCTGACCGAAGTATTAGCGACTCTGGGTTTTGATCTGGCCACCAAGAAGGAGAAGAAAGCCCAGGATAAGCAAACGAGTATACGAAGCAGACTCGAGACCGGTTATAAAGTTAGTGGAGCGCTCAGTACGTTCAAAAAGAAGGCCGCTACAGACGATGACCTGCCCGAGGATGTCGCAACCATGGCCCCGGACACGACGTTTGACTGGGCGGGCTGTATTTGGCGGGTCTATCCGCGGGTATACGATTACCAAGTTGAGCTGGTCAAGACTACGCGCACCTTGAGTTTGCTACCGGGGAAGAAACTCGGAGGTCTCCCGGAGCAAATCAAGAAGACGCTGGGAGCGAATACGGATATGCCATCCGAGGTGGAGGGGAGGCTCGCCCTGCAGGCTACCTTCGAGTGGTACGACTCAACGTGGAAGCTGGTCCGGCGGAACGTCACTCACGAGATCAGGGTTGTCTGAGCACCTCGGCGGGCCGTTAGTAGTCCATCGCCAGCCTTGGTGTCGGTGGATCCCGTCGGGGCTGTCACGGTGGACGGTCAACCTGCCGTCGAGTACAGCTCGGCTGACTCCGAGCGGCGCCGCGGTCCTCGACAATCCTGATCGAGCCACCTCCGCCCTCTCAGTCCTGCTGCCCGTCGTACTCCGGGCATGACTGAGCGTTACCGGTTGCTGCAGCGCGAAACTGCGTTTCCGTGAGCCACCACTCGAGCTTTCCAACGGGGTGGGGAGCCCGCCGCCATCCATCCCCTGTCGGGACCTGACTTGATGCCCTTGAGAACCGCACTGACACGGTTGTACGCAGCCATCTTCGACCCTCGTCAGCACCGGCTGTTCGGGGATCCCATTGTCTGCCACGTCCAACCGGTTCAAGCCGGGTGGAGGATCACGGCCTGGGATAACTGCGATTTCGGTTATGCCGGCGACTTCGAGACCCTCGACGGTCTCGTCGCCTTTGTGGACAGTCTGGCCCTGCGACGGGCGCCGGCGCGGCTTTGCTATCTGATCAACCCCTGGCCTGACGTCGAGTCGCCCGCCAACTTCTACATGACCGGTCACCCCCTTGAGCTGCAGCTGACCTGCCAGGGCTGCGTCATCACCGGCACACCCGGCGAGGTCACAGCCGAACTCGTGGAGAGGCAAGATCCACCGGGCGGGATGGTCATCTGGTCCCGGCGAATGGAGATCCTCCCAGAGTTCCCAGAGTGAGCTCGCCTCAGCGGGGGCCCGGCTTCATTCTTTGCTCCCCTCGAGCTGCCCCGCAACAGGAGATGTAGCCGCGACGGACCATGAGCGATCACACCGAGTAGGGTCGGCGTGGCTGTTGTTGCTGTTGTGTCTGCTGCTCGGCCGTGTCCCGCGACGGCGGTGTCGGGTGGTGCCTTTGCGTCATGTCAGAACTCGATGCAGACGCTGAGGTGAGCTGCAGAGGGCCTCGGTTCCCGGGGTGATCGCTCCTACGAGCCGATTGGCAGGAGCGGTTTGATGTTGGCATTGAGGTGGAGGATGTTCTCGGGATCATACTGAGCCTTGATTCGGGCCAAGCGCTCGTACTTCTGCGCCCCGTACGAGGCTCGGACGCGGTCCTCTTCGAACTCGGCCATGAAGTTCACGTAACTGCCGACATTGGCCGAATGCGCAACGAGATCATCCCAGCAGGCCCGAACCCAGGTGCGGTCGGTCACGAGGATCTCCCGAGTGGGGCAGGTGGCCTCGATGCGGACCATGAAAGCAGCCGAGCGGCTTCCTCCGAACGCGGTGTCGTCGTCCCGAACCCGGGCGTACACTTTGCCCAAGGGAAAGACACCGATCAGCGCGTGGGGCGAATGCTCACGGGCCAAGTGGTCTGCCATCACGTCGATGACTTCGTCAGTCAGCTCGGCCAGGTACAGGCCCTTTTCGTAGGCGAAGCAGCCAAGGTGAGCCCTCCCACCCCGGTGTGGCTGACAATCCCACCGGTCACTGCCAGGCCGTGAGCTTGAGTGGCGGCGTCCAAGTCGGCCCATGTCGCACCGCCGCCGCAGCGCGCCCGCCGAGACTCGACATCGACACTGACAGTCCGCATCGGGCTGAGGTCGATCATCAGGCCGTCTTCGGCTACGGCTGCTCCGGAATAGTTGTGGCCGCCGCCCCGCACCGAGATCTCGAGCCCCTGTTCACGCCCGAAGGCGAGGGCGGCCACCACCTGTTCGGCGGTGGAGCACCGGGTTATCACCGCGGGCCGCCGGTCGACATCCCCGTTCCAGACCGACCGAGCCTGGTCGTAACCCGGATCGCCCGGAAGCACCAAAGTCCCACCGAAGCGGGCACTGAATCCCTTCAGCGAATCCTCAAGCGGTGTTGTCATCAACTCCCTCCCTTTCGCCGGTCGCGACTGTCCGTCCGGAACGCCCAATCGGATGTGATCATTACACGTCAGGACAGCCCCTCGCGGGTTGCCCAAATCTCGTACGCGAATTCCGATCGACGGGTCGGCGCTCGCCGCCCCGGACCGGCCAATCTCACATCCCGCTACCACGGGGTCTTCGGCCGATCCTAGGACCAACGGGCACATGCCAGCTACTTCGGGGCCATATGCAAGGGCGGCGTGACTCATGGGTCCAATCAAAGGCGCTCCGATCAGGCACGCCAATCACCCACTATCGGCCGCGTCGGACGGGACATGGCGACGGCCAGGTTACTTAGTATTGCTCACGGTGTGCCGTGCACAAAGGCTGCTCAGAACGTGAGGGTCTAACACTGGCTGTCTGGCGCTGCCCGAGAGCGCACGGCCCATCCAGCCCGTCCGGTCAGCTGGCTACGAAAGTCACTGCGGCGCCATCGGCGGGCAGTCGGCAGGGTCGGCGACCACCCGGATCGGCGATCCAGCGAGATAGGCGGCGATGTCTTGCGCCATGCGCTGCCACGCCACCCGGAATAGGCGCTCCGTGACGTAGCCGATGTGTGGAGTGACGACGACGTTGTCGAGTGAGCGGAGGGGATGGTCTGGAGGGAGCGGCTCGCGGTCGAAGACATCCAGGCCGGCGCCGGCGAGGTGGCCGGAACGAAGCGCCTCGACGAGCGCCTCCTCCGCGACGATCGGACCGCGGGAGATGTTCACCAAGATTGCTCCCGCCTTCATCTTGGCGAGGTCCTCAGCGCCCAGAGTATTACGCGAGCGCTCCGAGAAGACGAGGAAGACCCCGAGAATGTCCGCCGAGGAGAGAAGTTCTTCCTTCGTGACCCTGGTGACGCCGAGTTCGGCGCATCGTTCCTCGGTGAGGTTGGGGCTCCACGCCGCGACGTCCATGCCAAGCGCCTTCGCGATCGGCACCATGGCCCCGCCGAGGTGGCCGGCCCCGAGGAGACCGAGCGTTTTGCCGGCGAGCGGGATCGGGAACCCCGTTTGCCATCCGCCGGCGCGGATAACCCGGTCCTCGATGCCAATCCGCTTCGTGACAGCGAAGATGAGCGCCCACGCCAGCTCCGAGGGCGCCGGCAGACCGGGGCTTCGTGGGTAGGCGGAAGGGGCCGCCGTGCTCGCGGCACCCCCTTGGGCGCCGGCGGTGCCGCACAGAAGAATCCCCCGCTCGATGCGAGCATCGTGATCGACGACATTGCTCGTCCGGCCATTGCAGACGAGCAGCCTCAGCTTGGGGAGTCCTTCGAGCACGGCTCGGGGAAAGCGCGATCGCTGTTGGGTGATCGCGACGATCTCGTAGTCGCGGAGTTCCTCGACGAGCTGCTCCGGTGGGATTGGCTCACGGTAGACGGTGATCTCGGCGTCATCGGGCAGCACCGACCAGTCGCCGTAGTCCATGGCGACGCCGATATAGTCGTCGAGGATCGCGATCCTCGTCACGCCGTCCACCTCACCCCGCCGCCGACGCGGCCGATGTCCATTCTTCCGAGCACCCTTTCCTCCTCGTTCCTCATCGCACGAACCGTACTTGGCGTCCCCACGCGTCGTCGCAGTAGCCCGTAGACCAAGTATCCCTTCGAGCTGTTCGCAGAAAAAAGTGACCGGCATACCACTGGGCAGGTAGAAGAGGCCAGACAGCTAGGCGCTCAGTTATTGTCAGGGGCCTCGTAGAACGGGGTGTCAGCGTCAAAAAGTCGCTCTCGAGCGTGCGTCGGGGACAAGCACTGCCCACTTCGGCCGCAGAGGTCTAAGGCGGCCGAGCTCGCCGCCTCCATGGATCGGTGGCAGGGATACCTACGGGCCGGCCTGGTCCGCATGCGCTCCGCTGGAATCCTCCGATCCGACGCGGACCCAGAGATACTGGCGTTGTCCACCTTCGCGGCACTGCAAGGCGGTCTCGTTCTGACCCAGACCATGCAGTCGGTCAAGCCGCTCGAAGCGGCGTTGGACGGCGCGTCCAAGACCCTTCACGGCGCGGCTTCCGGGGTGCCAGCCCTGCCGTGACAGCAGGTGGGTCCTCCGTTTTGGGGCCCCGGCCACGCCGTACGCCTACAGGTGCCGGGCAGAGCCTCAGGTGAAGCTGACCTTCTTGTCGGACAACTCGTCGATCTGGGACTTGACCAGATTTCGCTTGGCCGAGATGCCCTTGATCTTCATCTCGCCCTTGCTGAACGCCCCCCCCTTGGTGACGGTGATCTGGCCTTCCTCGACGTCGTTTTGACGGCGCACGTAGTCGGCGTGGTCGTTGTCGTGACCAGGTCCGATCAGGACCATCGACCCGCCGGCGACGATGCTCACCGTGCCCTTATCCGCGGTGTCTTTGACATTCTTGGCATTCAGCTGGCTGATTTGCGCATAGGCGGCGTTGTCGGGGATCCAGTCCTCGTTGTGAAGCCCTGGACCGGTGACGGCTGAGGTGCCGAGCACGGGCATCGCCGAGCGTTCCGGAACCCGGATGGAAATGGACGCGCAGGCCAGCCAGACCAACTCGTTGCCCCCATCGCCGAGTTCGCCCAAGATCCCGTCGCAGTGGTGCTTCCACCGCCCTTCAGGCACCCCGTCCGCCACGTACTCGTATTGCTCGGCTGGAACGTCAACCAGCCGCGGCATGAAATCCGCTATGTCAGGCGGGACGTCCCCCAACGTGGCGCGGGCCAGCCATTCCTTGAACGCCTTCATAGCGGCATCCCCTTTGGCCACCAACTCGTCATGGCGTGCAGCAGCTACATTGAGCTTGGGGGTGGGGCAGGTCTCGACGGTCCCCTTACACAGGTAGCCATCCCCTTTCGAGAGGAAGTAGGGGGTAGCGCCACCCCAGTCGGCGGCCAGGGCGCTCTGGCGGTGCTCCTCGGTGGTGTCGGGAGTGAGCCGATAGTTGTAGGCCACGCCCTTGGGGCCGAGCGGCTCGCCCACCTCCTTCAGCTGGTCCCACAGCTCCTTTGCCACGTTGGTGTAGTCCTTGTACGGCAGCGTGAGCGCTTGCCCGGCGTCGGCGAAGAACGCCAGCTTGGTGTCCGGCGGGACCAGCACCTCCGGGGGGAAGCTGTGGCTGGCCGGGCTGTAACCACCATGGCCGATAATCACGTACTTGGTCATCTAGTCCCGCTCCTTTTAAATTCCCTTCAACGTCTCAACCGTGGCGACAGTAACAGGCTCCCCAGACGGAGCGGAAGGCCGACCGGCGCGGCGCGGACTCTTGGGTCCTCGGTGCGGATCCCGGCTCGTAGCCGCTGCGCCAACCCGCCGGTACCGGAGTACATGCGCCGAGTGTCGCAGAATGGGCGGTGGCGATATTTGGGCGCTGGGTAGCGCCTCAGTTCGACCACGTCCGGGCCGCCCTCGGAGGTCTTGCGGGTGTGGGCCATGTCGCTCTCTCCGCTGCGCAACACCAGGATCGGGGTGGCCAGCCGTTCCACGTCGGCGTCGTCGAGGCCCGGCGCCAGACCCTCGTCGCATGCGCAGTAGGCCGTCATCCAGCGGTCCGTCACATCGAGGAACTCCTGGAGATCCATCGCCAGGAATCCTTCCCTGTAACGCGGGTTCTTCTCCAGCACCTCCTGCCACTGCGGGAGCTCGACGACAGCTTCCATACCGCCGCGCCATGCCGCGCCGCCGACGGCATGCAGTAGTAGTTGCCCAGGGAGAGCAGTCCCGGCACGCCTCCGCTGATCCACCAGATGGCCAGCCCCGCGGCCGGCATACCGGTTCCCTCCCTGACGGTGGTGGCATGATAGCCACGTGGGTGGCGTCGGATTGTCCGGCGCCGCGAGCGTGGTGTGAGAGGAGGTAGGTGCCGGGACACGGCGTGGAGTGTCCGCCTATCCTGCGAGAACCTGTCAGTCGGAGGTACCGCGATGAGCGAGACGGCCGTCACCTACAACCCGTTCCAGACAGGCTTCACCGACAATCCCTACGCTCACTACCAGGAGCTCCGGAGAGCAGATCCTGTGCACCACAGCTTCCTTGGAGTGTGGGTGCTGTTCCGTTATGAGGACGTGTTCCGGTTGCTGCGCGACCCCTCACTCAGCGTGGAAGACCGCAAAGCGACCACGACCCCGCTGATGGAGGCGACCCGGGAGACGATGGGTGACGCGGCCGACATGGGCAACCGCTCCATGCTGAACTTGGATCCACCCGACCACACCCGTCTGCGCCGCCTGGTAGCAAAGGCGTTCACACTACGGATGATCGAGCGATTGCGACCGCGCGTCGAACAGCTAGTGGACGAGGCCCTCGACGGCAACGAATCGGAATGGAATGTGATCGACCAGTTGGCCTTCCCGCTCCCGTTCCAGGTGATCACCGAACTGCTCGGCGCCCCCGAAACCGACACTACCCAGCTACGGGAGTGGTCTGGCACCGTGGTCCGCAGCCTGGAGCCGGTCACCGATCCTGAACTGATGCGGGCCATCGCCGCCGCCGGGGACAATATATTCGGGCTGGTATCAGAGATGATCGCCTGGAAGCGGGCCAATCCGGGGGACGACCTGCTCAGCGCGCTGATCGCCGCCGAGGAGGACGGCGACAAGCTCTCGGAGGAGGAGTTGGCCGAGCAGGTCGCCCTCCTGTACATCGCCGGCCATGAGACCACCGTCAACCTGATCGGCAACGGCACCCTTGCTTTGCTCCAGCATCGTGGCCAGTTGGAACGGCTACGGTCGGATTCTACTCTTGACGCCCAGGCGGTCGAGGAGCTCCTTCGCTACGACAGCCCGGTGCAGAACACCCGGCGGATCACTTTGTCCGATATAACTGTGGGGGGCAAGGAGATACCTGCTGGCGCGTTCGTGGTGCTGGGTCTGGCGTCGTCGAACCGCGATCCTCAGAAGTGGGGGTCTACCGCCGAGGACCTGGACCTTGGCCGTGAGGGTGCCGGTCAGCACGTGTCCTTTGGCGGTGGGCACCACTTCTGCCTCGGTTCCCACCTGGCCCGGCTGGAGGGCGAGGTGGCCATCACTCGGCTGATACGGCGATTCCCACGCATCGATCTAGCCGGCGAGCCGGTATGGAACGGACGGATCAACCTACGGGGCATGACTCACCTACCGGTGCGAACGACCTAGAACCGGTCAACCCTTGAACTGGTTGCGAGATTTCAGTTGGTCCGGATTGACGCTTTGGGAAAGTCGGTCGGGTAGTGGGGTAGACCCAACGCCCCATCAGTAGCGGCGAGGACGTCTGGCTGCGTTCGCCACGCTGAATTCCGCTGTGAGACTCTGCCAGTGTCGCGCCTCCATGATGGTGTGCGTATCAAGACGCGAGAGGAGCTCGAAGATGAAGCCGCGTATCCATGTCATCACGCTTGCGGTCGCTGATCTCGACCGGGCCTTGGCCTTCTACGGTGATGGGCTCGGCTTTCAGACCGAGGGCCTGATCGGCTCCGAGTTCAAAGGAGACGAGAACACCCCTGACGGGACGACCGCGGTGTTCCACCTCGACGGTGGGCTGATGCTGTCGATATATCCGCGCCCTGAGCTCGCCAAAGACGCCCTTATTCCGCTCGCCTTGGCGCAGCCCGGCCAGTTCAGCATCGGTCATGCGGTTGCCAGCCGCGCCGAGGTCGACGGGGTCATCGGCCAGGCCCGGGCGGCGGGAGCACTCGTCACCGACGAACCTCACGACCGGCCCTGGGGTATCTACTCGGGATATTTCCAAGATCTCGACGGCCACCTCTGGGAGGTGCTGTGGAACCCCGCTCTCGACTTCGACGCCCTCTAGAGATGGATAGCCGTCGCCATCGTGTCATCGACTTTTGCAATGCGTGTTTCAACGACCTCAAGCCGGCGATCGGTGCCGGGGCTGTTACCTGGGCCGGGCGGGACCGGGAATCACCGGCAGCTCGGACAGGCCGCACAGCACCAGCCCGTCGCCGTGGCTCCAGTGCAGCCCGGCATAGTCGCCGGCGAGACGGAGCCGGGGGAAACGCCGGATGAGCGATCCCAGCGCCAGCTGGCCCTCGAGACGAGCTAGCGGGGCGCCCAGGCAGTGGTGGATGCCGTGCCCGAACGCCAGGTGACGCCCTTCGGCCCGCTCTACGTCAAGTCGCTCGGGTTCCGCAAAGCGACAAAGGTCATGGTTGGCGGCGGCGAGACAGACGATGACTTGCGCGCCTGCCGGTATCGAGTGGCCGCCGATCTCGACGACCTCTACGGCGTACCGGAAGGTCGAATGGGGCACGGGGGCGTTGTATCGGAGCAGTTCCTCGACGGCGGCCGGGATCCGGTCCGGATCGCCGCGTAGGAGCTCGAGCTGCTTCGGGTGGCCGAGGAGGGCGACGACGGCGTTGCCGATGAACGTCGTGGTGGTGTCGTGACCGGCCACGATGAGCTGGAAGATGGTCGAGAGCAGCTCCTGGTTGTCCAGTCGTTCCTCCCCGTCCCGAGCCGCGATCAGGCCGCTCACGAGGTCGTCGCCGGGTGCGGCGCGCTTGGCCTCGACCAGCCGGCCCAGCTGGGCCACGACGGCGTCGGACGCCTCCTTGGCCCGGGCGAAGTCGGCCGGAGTCGGCGTGGGAACGAGCATGGCCACGAGCCCTTGACCGAGCGAGGTGCGCTCGCCTTCGGGCACGCCGAGCAGCTCACAGATGATGGTGAACGGGAGCGGGAAGGCGAATTCGGCCACCAGATCGGTGGGAGCCTCGGGGTCCCGGTCGGCCAGGACGTCGAGGAGGTCGTCCACGATGGCCTGCACCCGTGGCCGCAACCCCTCGACTCGGCGCGTCGAGAAACCGGACGACACGAGACGACGCAACCGGGTGTGATCCGGTGGGTCCACGGCGAGCATGTGTCGGGCGAACTGCGGACCCGGGAGGCCCTCAGCGACGACCCCGCCGCCCAAGGCGAGCGCGGCGTGCATGTCCTTGGAGAACCGGAAGTCGTTGAGCGCCAACTTGGCCTCGTCGTGTCCTACGACGAGCCAGGCGTCATGGCCGTCGGCCAGGCTGACGCGGTGGACCGGGCCGAGCGCACGGACTTCGGCGAAGAGCGGAAAGGGGTCGTCCCGGTCGGAAGCACCCCATGCCTGGAGCGCCGCCTCGACGCGGGTACGTTGTTGATCGAGGGACTTATTCGTCACGGACGTACCCCGAACACAGAATCCGCAGCCATGAGATCTTGTCGTTCTCGGCCCTGAGGTAGGCCTGCTGCTCGATTATGAAATCGCCGTCCGGAAGCCTGGCCTGGAAGCAGTAGCCGACGCGGTCGACGGTGCCGACCGTGGCACAGTCGACCTTGAGGATCCGGGTGATCGAGCGCTCCGGCGAGAACCACGTGCCCAGGATCACCTCGTCGACCACCGCGTCGGCGTCGTCGCTCTCCCAGCATCTGCCGGGCGTCAGGGCGCGGAAGCTCACCCGGGGCGCCAGCAACTGTTTGAGAGCGGCGGCATCCTGCGCCGCCACGGTTTGGGCGAATCGCTCACCGAGGTCTGTTGGCATCGTCTGTCCCCTCTGTCTGTTTGCACAAGGTCGGTCAGTAGCTGAAGGTGGTCGCGCCGTCGCCGATCCACTCCCACAGCGGGACGGTTCCGCCCAGCCGGGCGTTGGAAACGAGCGTGGCCTCGTCCAGCTTCCTTGCGTTGAAGCAGATCGGGCAGACGAGCAGCTCGCCGCTACCGGCCTCGAAGCGCTGCATCAGCTCTGGAATCGGTGGGCAGCCTACGCACGCCACCCCGAGGGCGACGCCCTCGGTGGCGAGGCGAACGGCCTCTTTGGTCAAGAACATGAGGGTGTTCCGGCCGGCCTCGGCCGCACCGACCGCCACCAGCAGGGCGACCGTCACCTTCTCGGGATCCTCGAGTCCGGTGGTGAGACTGATGGCTGCCCGGTTCATCGGACCAGCTCCGCAGTGGTCGGGTCGATGACGCTGCGAACTTCGTGCACCGCATCGATGGGAAACCCGCCGCAGCGCCCATGGTCGCGGACGAGCTCCTCAGAGACGGCCAAGTAGACACAGGTGATCTTGTCGTCCGTGACGTAGCTCTGTACCCACTGGACGTCGGGGCCGAGGTCGCGGAGCACCTTATTCGACTGAGTGGCGATGGCCGCGAGTGCGGTGGCGTCCATCTGGCCGGCACCCGCTACGGTGCGCTCGATGAGGTATTTGTGCATCGCCTTCCTCCGTTGTCGACGACCGAAGTGGTCGGTCGGTCTTCACGGTAAGGAACGGCCGGCCGGCCGTCATGAGGCATTCACCCCATGGCCCCGGGTCACCGGGCGAGCCGACGGTACGATTCGGTCATGGGGGACTCTGGCATCTGCCTCTCGGACCTGCTGGTCTCGCTCTCCTTGGCTACCGACCTCGGTTTCGGGCAGCCACCCGAGCACACGGCCCGCTCGGCGCGGATCGGCATGCGCCTGGGCGAGCGGCTCGGGTTGGACGCCAAAGACTTGGCTGTCCTTCATGACGTCGGCATCCTGACTTACGTCGGGTGCCCGGTGTACGGCAACGAACCGGCGCTCCTCTTCGGTGACGACATCGATTTCCGGGCCCACGCCATCGAGACCGACCTGGCCGGGTTTCCGGCCATGGTGTTCATGCTGCGCCGGGCCGGCTACGGGACGTCGGCCTTCAACCGGGCCCACCAGGCTGCCGTGTTCATAGCCAGCGGGGGTCGTCAGGTGGTCCAGCAGATGGCGGCCCACTGCTCGGCTGCCGGGGTACTCGCCACCCGCCTGGGATTGGGCGAGGACGTACAGAAAGGCATCGAGCAGGCCTACGCCCGATGGGACGGTCGAGGGTTCCCCGCCCACCTGTCCGGCACCGGCGTGTCGCTGGCGGCCCGCATCTCGCACGTGGCCGAAGCCTGCGAGGTCTTCCAGCGTACGGCCGGCATAGAAGCGGCAATCGAGGTCGTCGGCTCTCGCAGCGGTACCCACTTCGACCCCGAGATCGCCAAGCTCGTATCCACGGATCCCGAGTCGTTGTTCGAAGACCTCGACCAGGACACCGTCGACGAGTTTCTCGCCGCCGAGTCGATCGAACCAGGCCCGTTAACCGACGACGAACTCGACCAGGCGCTCGAAGCGATCGGCGACTTCTGCGACCTTCGGTGCCCTTTTTTCGCCGGACACGCCCGCGCCACGGCAGACCTGGTCCGTGGCGCCGCCGAGCTGATGCAGATGTCCTCAGCCGACGCCCATCTGGCCTACCGAGCCGCCGTCGTCCACGATGTGGGACGCTTCGGGGTGCCGGGATCGGTGTGGGGAAAGCCCGGACCATTGACAGCCAACGAGCAAGAGCGGGCCCGCCTGCACGTCTACTACGTCGAGCGAATCTTCAACCGGCCCGAGCCGCTGCGCCGTATCGGCCTCCTGGCGGCCACCCACCACGAGCGGATGGACGGCTCCGGCTATCACCGCAGTGTCGGCGGGACGATGCTGTCGTCAGGGGCACGGGTCCTGGCCGTCGCCGACGCCTACAGCGCCATGATGCAACCGCGCCCGCACCGAAGACCGCTGAGCGAGGCCGACGCCGTCCGCGAGCTCCAGGCAGACGCCGCCGAGGGTCGCCTCGATCCCATTGCCACTGACGCCGTACTCGCTGCGGCTGGCCACCGCGTGAACCGCACGAGGGCAGGGGCGCCAGCCGGGCTGACCACGCGAGAGCGACGTACTGGTTCTCCTCGCCCAGGGGATGCCCAACAAGGGCATCGCCCGCGAGTTGGGGATCAGTCCGAAGACCGTGAGCAACCACATCGAGCATGTCTACAGCAAACTGGGTGTGTCGAACCGGACCGGCGCGGCGATGTTTGCCATGCAGTACGGGATGGTGGGATCCGGCCCAACCCGAACGGTGTGACGAAGATGAGACCCTCATCTCCTCAGTAAAGGTGCCCTCCTCTCGTACGGTGGTGTCAATGACGCCACGTGTCTCGCTGACCCGAGACGCTGTCTAGGCTGGAGTCGACCGGATCAGTCGAGTGGAGGAGTCTCATGGCCGCGCAGGTCGACGTATGGGTGTGGGGGCAGTTCAGCATGGCTCCCGACACCGAGTTGGATTGGACCTTCTGGATAACTGGAGCGGACGGAATCTCGATGATCGACCCAGAACATTGGTACTGGATGAGTGCCGTGCCCGATTACGAACCGTCTCCGAATCCGGATTTGCCGGCCTACGCTACCGGCCTGACCTTCAGCGAGCAGGGCGCCTACCGGCCCTTCCAGTACCCGGCCGGGGGCAACAACGCCGTGTGGAAGGCGACGCTGAAGACCTCGAGCGGCCCAAACGAAGGATTCACGTGGTTCACGCCCCGGATGCTCGTGGCACCTGGGTCCTGAGATGCTCAGCGTTCACATAGTCCATGATGACGACGGTCGGATCCTCGCCGTAGCCGACGCGGCCGACACGCCCGGTGCGGGCGGGGTCGTGCTGCACCACCAGCCGCGTCCTCGGCCAGGCCAACACGTGGTCCTCGTTACCTTGACTGACCAGCAGCAGGAGCTACACGCCCTCAGCTTGATCCGCGACTTCGACCTCGACCGAGAGGTGTCGCCACCCGCGCTACGACGGCGGTCTCCTTAGCCCGCGGCAGGCACCGGCGAATGTCCCCGGGTGGTGACTGGAGACCACGAGGGTGTGGCCCGGTCAGGCCCGGTTTCGGCACGGTATCGGGAGGGCGCTATTCCGAGTTCGCGTTTGAATGCCTTGGAGAACGCGTATTCGTTTCCATAGCCAGTTCGGGCGGCAACGGCCTTGAGGGGCTGGTCGGTTGAGCGCAGGAGCCGGCCTGCGAGGGTCATTCGCCACCAGGTGAGGTAGCTGAGCGGCGGTTGGGTGGTGAGCTCGTTGAAGCGCCGGGCGAACGTGGCACGCGACAGGCTGCAGTGGCCGGCCAACTCGGCGACGGTCCAGGGATGCTCCGGGTGATCATGGATGAGTCGGAGGGCGACGCTGAGCTCGGGGTCGCGACTGGCCTGGGCCCAGCCGCTGGGGGCTTGGGGTGCTTCGAACCAGGCCCGTAGCGCATAGAGCAGAAGGAGATCCAACAGCGCGGGTGTAGCCGCGTTCGAGCCGGGCTGGTTGCGGTCCAGTTCGGCGCCCAGAAGGTCGACGATCGCCTGCAGCTCGGAGGGCGGGCCGATCCGAGCGGGCAGGTGCACGACATCGGGCAGATCGGCGAAGAGGGGGTGTGGCCGCGCTCCGCCGAGGTCGTAGGTTCCGCCCATCACGGCGGTTCCGCCGGTGGTGGGATCAAGGGCGCTGCCGTTGGCGGGCCAGTGGTCGGCGGGTGTGTAGGCGGCGTAGTCGGTGTCCCATAGAGGCCTGTCCGGCTCGTCGGCCAGGGCGTGGGGGGCGTGGCGGCGGATGAGGGCGATGTCGCCGGCTTCGAGGCGGATAGGGGCTCCATCGCCCGGGCCTGTGAGCCAAGCATGGCCTTTGAGGATGATCTGCACACCGATCGCTCCCGCTGGAGGGAAGCGCAGCCCCCATGGGGCGTGTAGCAGGGCCCGAGCGACCTGGGGGCGGCCGGTGCGCATGGCGGCCACGGCGTCACCGATCAGATCGACACCTTGATGAGACGATCGGATATCGGAACGAGGGTTTGAGGTATTCACAGTCTGGCTGGGCCAGCTTACTGTCCTTCCATTGGTCTTTCTTCTTCCGATCGGAGGCTTTGATGGACGAGCGTCGTGGTGATCTCATCACCGCCGTGCTGGCGTTGGCCGGCGGGATGTTCGCCCTGCTGCAGGCCGTGGTGGTGCCTGCACGCTTCGATCGCGCTCGTGCCCGCCCTCGTTGAACTCCCTCGTAGCTCCGGGGTTGGCTTCGGAGCGTCGGTGACCGTCGCCGGGCTGTTCATGCTGCCGACCGCGGCGCCGCAGTTGATCGTCGGCTCGCTAGCGGGCCGAATCACGTCCCGGATCGGCTCGCGGCCACAGGTGGTTGCTGGCCTGGCTGTCATGCTCATCGGCTACCTGGCCCTGACCGTCGCTCACCGCCACCCGTGGGAGATCGTGACCGCCACGGCCGCGTTCGGTCTGGGACTCGGATTCGCTCTGGGGGCGCTGGCCAACCTGATCGTCGGCGCCGTCGGACCTAGACAAACCGGCGTCGCCACCGCAATGAGCACGGTCATGCGGACCCTCGGCGGGGCGTTCGGGGCGGCGCTCACCGCCGCCTGCCTGGCCGGCAATGGCCCGCTGGATGACCGGTTCAAACTGGCATTCGGACTCTGCGCCGGCGCCTTGACCCTCGGCCTATGCGCAGCCATCGCGATCCCGGGCGACCGCCGATCCTTCCCGGTGCTGGCTAAGTCGAGCGATACGGCTCTGCCGGCAGCTGATACCGAGGCCGCCGACGCCCTCCTTCGGCCAGTGGTAGCTGCAGAAAACGCCGCTTAGCGGCGCAATTATCATCGACGCGGCAATCACCCCGTAGCGGCACCAACGCCCGATTCCCATCCTGACACCGGCCGCTGCGTGTACACAATCGGGCGGAGGATATGCTGGTCCAGAGAGTTGGGGTACGTCCAATTACCGGGGAGTGTGGGAATGGTCAACGTGGAGCAGGGTCACCTGGGGGCCGAGGTGCCGACGGTCGACTTCGACAACACCCGGATCCTGCCGATCCTGGGCCATATGCAGGAGCTCAGTCAGCTTCAGGAGCAGTTCCGGCCGTTCCTGCGCAGTTCGCACGGTAGGGGTTTCTGGGTGTTCACCGACGGTGAGGTCATTCGTGAGGGCCTGCAGCGTGCCGATCTGTTCTCCAGCAGTTCGGTCGACCTGCAGGATCCCGACCCGCCGTACCTGTGGATCCCGGAGATGCTGGATCCGCCCCGGCACACGAAGTGGCGTCAGCTGCTGTCGCCGCGTTTCGCGCCCAAGCCGATGGCCGAGCTCGAGCCCAAGGTGCGGGCCCGCTGCGTCGAGTTCATCGAGGCCTTCGCCAAGCGCGGCCACTGCGACTTCCTCAATGACTTCGCCTACCGCTACCCGACCACGATTTTCATGGAGCTGATGGGTCTACCCCTCGATGGTCTCGAGCAGTTCCTGGGGTGGGAGGACGACATCCTTCACAACCCTGGGGTGGATGACGGGTCGCGGGCGCTCAAGGCGATGATGGAGGTACAGGCCTACTTCGCCGAGATCGTCCAGGCCCGGCGCCAGGACCCCAGGGACGACCTGGTCACGGCGTCGCTTTCCTGGCGGATCGACGGGGAGCCGATCCCGCAGCCAGATCTGCTGGCGTGGTGTCTACTGATGTTCATGGCCGGACTGGACACCGTCGCCATCCAGCTGAGCTACTCGTTCTGGCACCTGGCTACCCATGACGCGGACCGGGCCAGGGTCGTCAACGAGCCAGCGATCATCCCGAGCGCCGTCGAGGAGTTGCTACGGGCCTACTCGTTCGTCCCGACGCAGCGCAAGGTCACCCAGGACACCGAGTTCCACGGCTGCCCCGTCAAGGCGGGGGACATGGTCATGTTCCCGATCCCCGTGGCGTGCCGGGACCCCAAACTATTCTCCAATCCACACGAGGTCATTCTGGATCGGGAGTCCAATAACCATTTCGCCTTCGGGGCCGGCCCTCACCGTTGCCTCGGTTCGCACCTGGCCCGCCGCGAGCTGCGCGTCGCGCTGGAAGAGTGGCATACCAGGATTCCTGAGTACCGGCTCGATGAGTCGGTCGAGGTGATAGAGCACGGTGGAATGTTCGGCATCGACAGCCTGGCGCTACGCTGGGATTGATCGGGGACCGGCCCGGGGGTGCGCGAGGAACGGTAACTCAGGTGACATGCCTGGGTTGGTTGGGCCATCACCGTGATTGTGATCGTGCCCTGCGTCGGCCATGAAGAGTTAGACCAACTCAGCAGTTGCGGCTGCGGGCGCGGCTCGATGCGCCAGGAGCGTTCGGTAGCAGCTACGCGGACGAGGTCGGACGAGACGCCGAGCACTGGCGACCTTGGTTACCGACGTCTGCACGTTCGTGATCGCGGATGACGAGGATTGGTACGGCTTGGTTGCTGTCTTTAGGGTCCGAGACGACGATTTGCTTTGCCATTTGGTATGCGTGTGGATAGACCCGAGCTATCGAAGGCGAGGTTTGGGCGGCGATCTGATCAGGGCCAGCCCAGAACGTCCACCACCAGAACCCGGTCCCCCGGTAGGCCCTTGCCGTCAGTAGCTACGGACTCGCACCACATCCAGCTTCTGACCCGGCGGCCTGGTAACCACGAAGAGGTGGACTTCGGCGACGTGATCGACCTGCTGAGCGCCGTGCTTGCCAGAGATCCGCCGAAGGATGCCATCTTCGTCCCAGCGCTGGTAGGCGGTAGCCGAGTGGTCGGGGTCCCACTCCCACCCGGTCGACCCTCCTCCCTCTCCGGCGGCCACGCCCTGCACGAGAGTGGTTACCCGGATCTCTTCCTTCTCATACTCGGTCCTCAGTGCCTCCCCCAAAGCCTCGAGGCCAGCTTTGGTCACCGCGTACATGGAGAGCATGGCAAACGACTCGATCGTCGCCTCGCTTGACGTGTTGACGATCTCACCGCCTCCCGCGGCCCGCATTAGCGGTATGGCCGCACGGCAAGTGTAAATCGGACCGAGGATGTTGGTCCGGAAATGAACGGCGATCTCTTCGTCGGGAAGAGCCTCGAACGGGATGGGCCGGTAAACGGCGGCGTTGTTGATGAGGATGTCAAGCCGGTTGTGCCGCTTGGCGATCTCGGAGAAACTCGCCTTCACGCTGTCCGGATCACCGATGTCGGTGGGGATCCCGATGGCAGAGGGGCCGAGTACCTGCTCCAGCTCCTTCAGCCGGTCAGCCCCCCGGGCCAGGAGGAAGACCTCGGCGCCCTCCTCGATGAACCGCCGGGCGATGGCCCGACCGGACCCGCTGGTTGCTCCCGTGACCGCCGCCACCTTGCCGGCCAGCAAGCCGCCCGGCGGGCTCCCATTTGACATGACGCTTCTCCCTCGGCGGATACGTGACTATCCGTAACATAACCGATTGCGGTGGGGTGAATCCAAATGTCGTCCGAGGCCGGCCCTCGGTTGGGACCGGCGTTGCCGACCGGACCGCGGACACTTCCACCTTCCCGGGCGTTCTCAGTGGCCGGGGCCTGGCGCCCTGAGGTCGTGTGCTGAAACACGAACGATTGCGTCCACACGGCGCGGCCCCGGAAGGCCGGTCTCCACCAGGGCTGGGGCACCCGAGACGTGGCATCGGCGGATGTAGGCTCATTGAGATGGGCGACTCGGTAGACGTTGCCGGTGCCACCAGTTTGGCGCCCGTCGGGTGAGCGCCCCCGCCCCCGAGCTCGTCGACCAGGTGCGGGCCGTCCTGTCTGGGCCACGCCCGTGGAGGCTCACCCAGGTAGGAGAACCGGTCCTACGGCAGAAGGCAGCACGCTACGCCGGACAGCTCCCCGAAGACCTGCTACACGAGCTACTCGACGCCATGCACGCCCACCTGCCCGGGGTCGGGGTCGGGCTGGCCGCACCCCAGATCGGTATTCCCCTCGCCCTGGCCGTGATCGAGGATCCGGCCGATGTGACCCATGACGTGGCCGAGGCGCGCCAACGACTGCCACAGCCGCCGCTCGACCTCATCAATCCCGTGGTCACCCCGTTGGATTCCCAGCAGCGGGTCTTCTACGAAGGCTGCCTCAGTGTTACCGGGCTCACCGCGGTCGTCTCGCGCTATCACCGGGTGCGACTCTCGGCGCAGGACCGGGCCGGTCGCGGCTACCAGCTCGAACTGTCCGGCTGGCCGGCCCGCATCGTCCAGCACGAGACGGACCACCTCGACGGGGTCCTCTACCTGGATCGAGCAGAGATGCGGTCGCTGTCGACCAGCACCAACTACGAGCAGTATTGGGCTCAGCCGACGCCTGCGGCCGCTGCCGCCGCCCTCGCTTTCCCGCTCTGACCGCACCGCGCTCGATGGCGGCACGACGCGGCGACAGGCTTCCTGGGATACATGTCGGCACCTCGACGTGAGGACAGCTCTCGGAGCTATGCCGCTCGGGCCTGCGTGGTCGGCACATCCACGACTCCGTGCAGACGCTGGCTGGTCGAGGAATCTCCAACGCCCAACTGGTAGCGACCGGGCAGAAGAGTCCAGCCCGATGGACCATAGGTCTGGAAGCGGCTCCAAGGGATGACCATGGTTAGCTCCTCGGATCGTCCGGCGGCGAGGGGGACAGACCGGAAGGACACCAGCTTGCTCGCCGGCTCATTGGCTGCGCTCGGGTAGGTCAGATACACCTGCACCACGTCACGGCCTGACAACTGACCGGTGTTGTCCACTAGCACGCTGAGGCGCACCGCCGCCCGGCTCGACGTGACGGATAGGTGGGTGACCGAGAAGCGGGTGTAGGACAGCCCGAATCCAAACGGGTATAGCGGGGGTGGTCCAGATCGGCTGTAGGCGCGGTAGCCAACGGCGAGGCCGTCCGAGTAGGTAGATACGAGACTCGAGCCTGGTCCGGGCGGCAGGGCCGGGACGGGGGCCTGTGTGTCGCTGGCGGGGAAGGTAACAGGCAGGTGACCAGACGGGTCGAAGGCGCCGACCAGGACCGATGAGATGGCGGCGCCATCTTCCTCGCCCGGGTACCACGCTTCGAGGATCGACGAGACGCGGTCGACCCAGGGCATCAGGACGGGCCCGCTGGTGTCGAGCACCACTATGGTTCGCGGGTTGACCGAGGCGACGGCTTCGATGAGGGCGTTCTGGTCGCCGGGCAGGTTCAAGGTAGGCCGATCGAATGTCTCCCCGCTGTAGTCGGCTGCGAAGACGACGGCCACCTGAGCCGAGCGGGCGACTTTGACGGCCTCGGCTATAGCTGGCGACATATCGGCCATGCCGACCGCCAGCGCGCTGGGTGTTCCCATCCCATTGGCTATGGGTGTCCACTTCACTTGTACCGGGTAGCGGCGATGCGCTACGAGCCGGGCCGTTCCGGACCACGTGTGAAAGCCCTGGTTGGTCCAGGCGTCAATTACGACCGACCCTCCAACCGACACCGAGGTCGGACCGGACCCCGTGATCGACAGCGCATACAGCCCGGTGCGTGGGACCTGGAGAGAGCCGCTCATTAGCACCGTCGTCTGGCCCGGACGGTTCGGGATGTAGATATGCGAGACGCTCGGCCGCGTGGCCAGGCGCGCTCGTGGCCGGGACGCTCCCCTCGACGGCTCCCAGGTGATTGAGGCTTGGGCGGAGGGGATCGTCTCGGGGGTCGCGAGCTCGTTGGCTTCGTTGCCGCGACGCATGGTCACCGTGAGGCCGTGGCCACGGCCGGACGCCGGGATTAGATATGCCGCGGGAATGGCCGGCAAGGGCCGCGTGGTCGACCCGCCGTCGACGTAGCTGACGGCGTGTCGGGGCCCAAGGCTCGACTTCAACGCCAACAGCGGGGTGGACACGAAGGGGGCGATCACCTGCGCCGATCCATGCCCGCCGGTCACAGGAGCGTCCGACGCGGCCGCCCCTATCACGGCCACGGATCGGACCCGGGAGCGGTCGATCGGTAGGACGGAGTGCTGATTGCGCAGAAGGACGATTGACCGCTGGGCCACCCGCAAGGCCACGTCGGCGTGCTGGGTGGTGTCTACCGGGGTGTCGGGGGCGCCGGCGACGGATCGCCCGACAATCCCGTACGTGAACATTCCAGTTAGCACCTGCTGCACGGCCTGGTTGACCGTCACCGCCCTGAGAGTTCCACGGGCAACCGCGGCTTCGAGGTCGGACACCGAGGCTGGCTTCAGCAGGTCTGTGCCGGAGCTCAATGCCGCGACGGGGTTATGCACGGCGCCGTCATCAGCCCTGATGAACCCGTGAAATCCCCACTGGTCGACGGTGCGGCTCAGGTTGGGGTCCTGGCATTGCAGGGTGCCGTCCAACTCCGGGTAGGCGCACATGTACGAAGCGACACCCGCTATCGCAGCGGCGCGAAACGGGGCCAGGTACACTTCTTGCAGCGCTCGCTCGGAGACGTTGTCATCGGTGGCCATGCGGTTCGTTTCCTGGGAGTAGACGGCGAGATGTTTGGCGTCAGCCATCACTCCGTTCGACTGAATTCCTTGAATCTCGGCGACGCCCATCCCCGACACGAGCAGCGGGTCTTCTCCGAAACCCGTGTACCCTTGGCCGCTTTCGGGCTCACGGTCGATGTTGAGCGTCGGCGCCTGTACGACGTCAAGGCCCTGCCCTCTGGCCTCGCTGCCGAGTACCTGCCCGTAGAGTCGAGCCAAGCCCGGGTCGAACGACGCCGCCAGCCCTAACGGGGCGGGCAGCTGGGTCACCCCCCGGTCCGCGTAGGCGAGACCCCCCGGACCGTCCTGCAGGGTCAGCCTCGGAATGCATAGTCTCGGGACGCCGGAGTTGACATTCTCGTAGCGGCCCGAACTGCGCAGCACCAGTTCGCCCAGCTTTTCCCTCAGCGTCATGCGCTTCACCACCAGGTCAGCGAGCTGGCTGGGCGTTCGCCGCTGCTTGATCAGGGCCGACAGCCACGGGCAGGAGCCGAGGCCTGACGTAGATGGCGGCCGGCCGGCTGGTGACCTCGACCCAGCGGTCCGGGATGGCTCAACTGGAAAGATCGCTGTCGACAGGACTACCAGCAGTCCCAAAAACGATGCCGTGGCGGCAGTTAGCCGTACCGTCCGGATCTCGCCTGACCTCCGCCGGCCTGAGCGGTTAGCGGATCTGCTTTCACGCCCCGACAAAGCCTGACCATCCCCTCTTATCTTCTAGCCGGATCGGACCCGCGCCCAGCAGAGTAGTCACCGTCGGGCGGAAAGGGTTGGCAGCCGTGACGCCTTGCGAGCCAAAGTGGGCGCGCCTACAACCCTCCGTCACCGAGCCGAGATCGCAACCGAACCTGGCTCATTGGGTTTCGCACGCCTGCTGGTAGATCTGCTGAGGTACCGAGCCGTTCGGGCAGTACATTGCCCGGTTGGCGGGCTGCCAGGTGCCGTTTGTCGCCATGAAGAGGATCGTGACGTCGGCCTCGATCTTATTTTCCGATCCGACGAGAGCGAACGCGTAGGCGAACCGGCCCGAACAGCCGAAGCTTTGCGGGCTGGTGTCCAGACCGTGGAAGGTCGTTCCATCGACGGCCCGAGCTGCGGCGGTGATCGCAGCGTCGGTGCACGGGGCGGCGCCGCTGGTTGGAGGAGTCGTGACGGGGCCGCGGATCACGGATGAAGGGCTCGATGGCTCGGTCGTCGGCAGGTTCGGTAACGGGACTCTTGCGGAATCCGGTTCGGCGTTCTGGACGAGCAGTTCTGGTCCAGTTAACGTTTCTGTCTGACCGTTCGACGTTTCGGCCATGCTAGTGAACTGGCCGTTCACGGGCAGCGAGAGGACTACGGTGGCGGGGACTTTGGTGATGGCGCCACTGGCACAGTCAGGTGTGCAGTTGTCTAGGACCTGGAGCCCGTGTCCCAGCGCGCCCGATGTCGACCAGTAGGTCCAGGTGATCGAGACGATTGCGGGGTCGGCACTGCCACCGGAGGCGATTGATTCGGGCCGGATGATCGCGTAGTCCGAAGAGGTTTCGTCGAAAAGCGGCCGGATCAGCAGAACGGGCAGGTTTTGGGCCGAAGTCGTGGGGGGTATAGCGCTGCTCGCGGGAACCGGCGCGGTCGCGGCTGTGGTGCTGGAGGAAGTCGTAGTGGCGACCGGAGGTGACGTACTGGCCGGCGCTCCATACGTTGTCGGCGTTGTCGACGCCGGTGATGGCGGCAACGACGTCCGCGCTGGTGCGGCGGCCCGGTTAGCCGTTCCGCCACATGCCCCGAACAGAGCGATCATTCCTATGCAACCGAGTACCGCCGCGGCCGCCACTCGCAGCGGCCGGTTCGCCTGGTCGACTACATCGTCAGTCATGCCGACATGATCATCCAGCTTCGCAGTCACAACATCCGCCATCTGGGGGACCTGGGGCACCGGGGCTATGGAATCTAGAGAGGAACGAGTTCACCCACCGGCCTGCTTTAGGGATCTCCGTGTTCCATTCGTGAATCCAGCCGTGCCGCGCCACTTCATGCCCGGCCGCGGCTTAACCCCTGACTTCTTGGGGGTGAAGCAGGGCGGACACCGCTGGCAGGAAAAACGAGGCCGGTACCCGGTGCCGCTCCAGCCTGTCACGGAATGGCTCAGCCAAGCACCGTGGCATGGCGGCCGGAGCGATGGCGCACGCCGCGGGCCATGGCGGCCGTGGAGAACCCAGCCGCCCATGTTCGGTCGGACCCGAGGACGATGCCCCCGCCGCTTCCGCCGTAACTGTTCACCGCGTCGAGCCCTGAGCGCAGCGCCCGGGCCGGATCCTCACCGGCCGCGCACCGCGCCCCAACCAGACGGGAGAACCCCGCGAGCACGAACGCCTCTCCCGTCCCTGTGGCGGACACCGCGCCACCCGGCTGGGCCCAGAGGCCTGCCCCCGGGATCGGAGTATCGCCCACTCGCCCTGGAAGCTGGCCGGGCCGCCCGCCCGTAGAGCTGGCGGCTGCGAACCGACCGTCGGCGCTTACGGCGACGGCCCCCACGGTTCCCTCCTCGCTCGGCGTCGTCCCGAACGCGGCGGGATCAGCGGTCCGGGTGGCCGACCTGCTGGCTGGATTCAGGCGACGTATACCTGCCCGGGCTGCGAATGCATCGGCGTTCGGGCCAGCGAGGAACAAAGGGCCGGGCACTCGCATGACCGCCTCGGCTGACCGGATAGGGGAGTGGGCCGCCATGCAGGCAACGGCGCCGGCTCTGGCCGCGTCGTCCATGACAGCGGCGTCCATCTCGATGTCGCCGTCGGTGTTCGGGACCGAACCCCGGCCGGCGTTGAAGCCGCCATGGTTCTCGAGGAACTCAACCGCGGCGACGACGGCCTCGACTGGGTCACCGCCGACCAGCACGGTCCACCCGGCGTCGAGCGCCGCTGCGATGGCCGCTCCAAGTTCGGCTTCCATCTCGCCAGAACCAGCCCTCTCTCCGGAGAGGCGCTCGTAGGTGCCGGCGCCGCCATGGACGGCGATCGCCGGCCAGGTCACCGGGCCGGAGTCAAGCTGGACATTGGGGGTCACAAGTTGATTGTGCCCGGTGTCGGTCCTGCGAACTGAAAAACTCGCGGCTCACTCCTTGGACGGGGTTCGCCCCGCCTGGCGAGGTGACGAGATGTCTGTGTCCGATCGGGCTTCGCCGGCGGCCTCCTACGGCGATATGGGTTGCACCCGGTCGGGTCACAGCGTTCCCGTAGCGACCTGCAGGGCCAGGCTGGACAGCCCGACGGTGACCCACAAGATGGCGCCCAGGAGGATGGGCCGGAAGCCGGCTTTGCGGATCTGGGCGGGTCGGCTCGACAGGCCCACGGCCGCCAACGCGACGGTGATCATCCAGGTGGCCAGGGTGGATAGGCCGTGGTGCAGGGCCACGGGCACCAAGCCTCCGGTGTTGGCGAGCACGGCCGCCACGAATCCCAGTAGGAACAGGGGCAGGACGCGGCGCATAGGAGGGTGGGCGCCCGCTGAGGGGTCCCGCCTGCGCCGCCAGGCGGCCAGGCCGATGCACACCGGGATGATGGCCAGGGTGCGGGTGAGCTTGACGACCAGACCGTAGGTGGCCGCCTGGTGGCCGTACCCGTTGGTGGCGGCCACGACCGACGACGTGTCGTTGACGGCCGTCCCGGCCAACAAACCGTAGGCGTGCTGGGATAAGCCGGCCAGGTGACCGAGTACCGGGTAGGCGATGACGGCCACTACGTTGAACAAGAAGATGGTAGTGACCGCATAACTCACGTCCGCCTCGTCTGCTTCGATCACGGCGTCGGCGGCGGCGATGGCGGACGCTCCACAGATGGCGGTACCGACACCGATCAGCGTGGCGACATCGGTCCGGAGTCGTAACGCCTTTCCTGCAACGAAGGCCATGGCCAGCGCAGAGACCAAGGTGCCCGCCAGGACGGGCAGGGAGCCGACGCCGATGGACACAACCTGACGGAGCGACAGCCCCAGGCCCAGCACCACGATCGAGCCCTGCAAGACATATTTGGACGTGAAGCGCAGCCCGGGGTGCACCCTGTCCCTGACCGGGAGGAAAGTCGAGACAGCTAGGCCGATGATGATGGCCGACACGGGTCCGCCGACCAACGGTAGGTGCTCGCCGGCAATGGTGGCGACCAACGCGATGGCGACCGACGCCAGTATTCCCGGCACCAGGTACCCGATCCGGCTACCCCGGTTACCGGTCGCACGCGACGCCGTCGGCGCCGCGTGCGACGTCATGGACGCTTCAGAAATGGTCGTCGTTGCTATGACTTCGAGCACCTGATTCTCCGTGGAGTCCAGTGTCGGGGATCATGGCCCGGCGGAGTACCCCGATTCTGGTGGGGTTATTATAAGGTTGCCTTATGCCTCTCTCGCAGCCGGTGCCGGACCTGGTCTCCCTGGACCTGCTGGTCTCGGTCAGTCAACTGGGTTCCATCAACGCGGCCGCCGAAGCACATGGCATCAGCCAACCCGCAGCCAGTATGCGGTTACGATCCCTGGAGCGCGTGCTCGGCCTGCGTCTTCTCGATCGCAGTCGGACCGGTTCGCTGCTGACTGCAGAGGGCACGGCCACCGTGGAATGGGCCACTGCGGTACTCGGGGACATGGGTGCGCTGCTGGCGGGGGTTTCCGCACTCCGCGCCGAGGGCCAACGCCACCTGCGCCTGGCGGCCAGTATGACGGTGGCCGAATACCTCGTCCCGGGGTGGCTGCGGCAGCTGGCCGCGGGGAGACCGGACCTCACGGTTGCGCTCCAGATGGGCAACACCCTGCGGGTGGGTGAGCTGGTGTCTTCCGGCGAAGCCGATGTCGGCTTTGTGGAAGGCGCACGACCTCCGGGGCGCTTGCACGCTCGTGACCTTTTCTCGGATGAGCTGAGGGTGGTGGTCGGCAAACACCATCCGTGGGCCCGCCGGCGGCGAACCTTGAGTGCCGCCGAGTTGGCGGCGACACCGCTCCTCATGCGGGAGGTGGGATCAGGCACCCGAGAGGTCCTGACCGCCGAGCTGGGCCGCCACGGCCTCGAGGCCCGAGCTTCCTTGGAGCTGGGGTCGACCACCGCGATCAAGGCGGCCGCCATTTCCGGAAGTGGTCCGGCCGTACTCAGCTCGCTGGCAGTCGCCGGAGAACTTCAATCCGGCGAGCTGATCGCGGTGCCGTGCCCGGAGCTGAACTTGCGACGCACTATCCGGGCGATATGGGCACCTCGACGCCCGCTCACCGGTGCGGTCGCCTATTTGGTTGGAGTGGCAGGGGCCCAGCCGTCCCGCTGATCGCAACCGCCGACGGGTAAAACGGGCTACCTGCGAGAGCGAGCCGCGCCCATGGAAAGCGGGGCGGGTCGTGCCGGCCGCCCGCCCGGACCGTTTGTGCGACTCTTGGGTACAACTTCTCTATGGAATCTCGTGTCCCCCCGTTCGCCCAGCCGTCACCCTGCCGTCAGGCTGGGGATGCGAGGCTGGATCGGATATCGCTCGTGCGGCTGGGCCCGAATCGGGCCGCCGGCGAACCGAGCCTGGTGCGCGGGTGAGGGTCCTCGTAGCCGGAGCGTCGGGCTTCGTCGGCCGACGGCTATGCCCGGTTCTCCAGGCCGCGGGACACGACGTGGTCGCCATGACTCGCAACCCTGGTCGTTATGGAGGAGCCGGTACGCCGGTGCTGGGCGACGTCCAAGATGGTGCCACACTGACTGCCGCCATGGCCGGTTGCGAGGCTGCTTGCTACCTGGTGCATTCGTTGGGTGCCGCGGACTTCGAGCGCAGGGACGGCCACGGCGCCGCTGTGTTTGCGATGAGCGCGAGAGCAGCCGGACTGGCCCGCATCATCTATCTCGGTGGGCTCGGACGTGACGACGACGAACTCTCTGCACATCTGCGCAGCCGCCGGGACGTTGAGCGTCAGCTCGGCTCCACGGGTGTTCCCGTCACCGTCGTCCGAGCGGGGATCATTGTCGGACATGGTGGCCTGTCCTGGGAGATAACGCGTCAGCTGGTGGAACATTTGCGCGTCATGGTCACCCCCAAATGGGTTGCGACCCGTACCCAGCCAATCGCTCTCGACGACGTGGTGAGATACTTGGCGAGCTTGTTGCTACCTGCCGAGGCGGCGGGTCGGGTGTTCGAGGTCGGAGGACCAGAGATACTGCAATACGGAACCATGCTGGAGCGCGTCGCTGCCATCGAGGGCCGCCGTCTGACCATCGTGCCCGTTCCGCTGCTCAGTCCTCGGCTCTCCTCGCTATGGTTGAAACTCGTCACCGATGTCGACACGACTACGGCGCGGGCGCTCGTCAACTCGATGACGAACGAGGTAGTGGTCCGCGACGCCTCCATCCGGGCCCTCGTACCCTTCCAACCTATGACGTTCAACGCCGCCGTCCGCACGGCCCTGGTTGAGCGCCGAAAAGCTGAACAGGCCCCGTAGCGATGGTCAGACCTCAGCGTCAGGCCAGGCTGGTGACGGCCTTCGGCGTCGGGGGCGCCGGACTACTGGGTTGCTCGCTGTCACGCCGGCCCGGGTCGAAGGAGTTCTATGCCCTCACTATGGGCGTGGCTGGCGCTTGGACGGCCGGCGCCGTGTTCTCCGATGGCGAGCCTGCGGTCTGGGGACCTGAGCAGGGGAGCGTTCGAGTCCGGCAGGTGACCACGGCGGTTCTCACTGGGATTGGCGCTTTTGGAGTGTTCTACGGCCTCGCTCGCCTCGGTCGCCGGGCCCCCGTCCTGGAACGAGCTATCCGCCGCGCCCTGGCCTACGAAGAGCAAGGCTCGACACCTCTGGTGTTACTCCTCGCGGTCGTCAACGCCGCCGCGGAGGAGATGTTCTTCCGGGGGGCGTTGTGGTCGGTGGTGCAGGAGCGGGACCCGGTCCTGAGGACCACGGTGGCCTATATGGCTGCGACTGCGGCAACCCGCAATCTGGCTCTGGTGCTCGCGGCCGGCGCGACCGGCGCACTCTTCGGCTATCAGCGGCGAGCGACCGGCGGCATCCTGGCCCCGACCGTGAGCCACCTGACCTGGTCAATCCTCATGCTGGGCTATCTGCCTCCGATGTTCCGGCCGTCAGCAGGTTAGAGCCCGCCGGACGAGCTTCCTAGCGATCCGCTGGGACGAACTCGAAGGCCGTCCCGAGCTCGAAGGTCGCGGGCCGGTAGACCCGTGGGGGGCTGTCGTCGGCGACCGGCGGGAGCTCGGTGTGCGGGACCTTCTTCCGCAGCAATCGGTCGCGCAGGGCGTCGAGGTCGTCTACCTCGATACGGATGCTGAATGGACCGGGTCCCCACCTTTGCAACACGTCCGCTTCCACCGCCGGAAGCGACGGCTCGATCACCTCCAGGGTGGCGCTATTCGAATACGCGAAGTGGAAGGTCGCTCTGCGGACTCCATCGGGACCGGTGCGATCGCTGGCCGGTCCCCAGTGCAGGTGTTCGTCCAGTGTGCGACGGACCGCATCGAGGTCGTCTACCACGATCGTGCGAGAGACGACGCGCAGCTGCTCCCCTTCTTCGACGGAATCAGAGCTCAGCTCTGCGCTTGCCGGCGGCAGACGAAACGCCTCATGGGGGAGGATTTCGAGACGAAGGCCGCCATCGGTCCTCGGATCGTAGACGTCCGGATGCTCGTCGGAGAAACCGATCCACAGGCGCGGGGCGGGGAGGCGCGGGTGGGGCTGATCCAGCCGGAAGTCGGCCCCCGTCGCCGTGAGCGTGTCCAGAACGGCCGGGAAGTCAAGGGTGGACAAGACCGTCGAGTGGTTCCGTGCTGGACGCGAGCCCTGGCTAGCAGCGATTTCCGGCAGATATGCGTAGTCCGTCGGGCGGTGGTCGGGATCCGGTGGGTGGTAAGGAATCCCGAGAATCTCAAAGGCGGTCGGAGCCAAACGCCGATCCTTGCGTAACCGGATGAAAGTCCACTTCCCGCCCGTGCCTTCAGGAGCCACGGTCCATTTCGGATCGACGTAGGGCAGACCCCACTCGTCTTGGCATTGAGCGACTGCGGCGTCGTGGTCCGGTACCACGGCGTCAGCGCTGACGAGGAGCTCGAATTCCATGTCATCTCTTTCGGTCGGGCTGGGAACGAACGTCGCGACCGTCGCCGGGACAGTCGGGGCCCCGGGCCTGGTGCGCTACACGGTAGCAAGGTCCGCTTCCGCCGCCCCAGCCGAGAGTCGCCCCGTGATGCTGTGCGGGCGGCCTGTTAGATCGGCTCCGCCCTGGCTCGCTCGTGACGGCGACCGTTGGTCTGATGCCTTTAGACCCGGCCAGGTTTGCCGGACATGTCAGCCGTGGGCTTGGAGGAACTGCTCTATTCTGGGGACAAAGGTGCTCGAGTCCTGGAACAGAAAGGCGTGGCCGGCGTCGGGGTAGATGACTAGCTGGGCGCCGGGGATGGTGCTGGCCAGCATCTGGTCGTTGGTTTCTGGGTCCAGGGCGTCATCGTTTCCGTCGGCTACCAGGGTGGGGGTCTTGATGCCGCTGGTTCGCAGTGCCGCCGGGTCGGAGCCGGCCAGCCAGGACTCGACGGCCGCGGCCTGCGACGGAAGCACAGCCCGGGGTGCAGAGTAGTAACCGGGGTAGGAGAGGATTCCGGCCACGTATTGCTGCTCGGCGACAGTCTGATCTGAGGGGAACAGCACGGACAGCACGGTGGCTGGGTTGGAGCTCACCGCGTCAGCTGCAGCGGCGGCCGGTATCGGTACGGCATGGCCGGTGCCCGGTTGGGTGGCGGCCAGAATCAGGCGGTCGACCTGCGTGGGGTGCTACACGGCCAGGGCCTGGGCGACCATGCCACCGAGAGACCAGCCGAGCACGTCGACCCGGCCGAGGCCGAGCGTGGTGATGAAGGCGCTGGTCTGGTCGGCCATGCCGCGGGCGTGAGCGGGGAAGGCAGGGCGGAGGTTCTGTCCACGGCTGAGGTGGGGTCGACGTGATGACTAGGCGTGCCGGAGTTGGTCGACGCTGGCCAGGATCTTTTCGATCTCGGTGTCTTGGGCTTCGAGATGCCTCTGGATCTCGACGGAGGTGTGCAGTACCGCGTCACCGTCCTCGTAGGTGGCCTCGGACCGCTTATCGGAGGCCGCGGCTAGCACGTTCTGGCCCACGATAATAATAGAGAGCAACACCAACTGAAGGAAGGTCTGGCTGATCCACGACACCAAGGTGACAGCGCTGCCAGATTTGATGGCGGACGGAAGCGACACCAAGGCCAGAGCGGCGAAGGCGTAGGCGCACCACATGGTGCCGACCCCCTTGGTGATCTTGACCGCGAGGACAGCATTGAAGCGGGCATACCAAGGCGCTCGGGGGTCGGGGGTGACGACGTCGGCCACCTTGGGCGGGCCGGCCATCTTTCGGGCCGCGATGCGCGGATGGGGGATGTAATGGAAGATGTCGGACATGCCTCCAGCATCGCAGGACCCGCGAGTGCCGGCCGCCGACACTCCCGCAGGCCTGCACGGGCTGGTTACGTCTGACCAGTCGCCCTCATGTTCAAGGGCAGCACAAGAGCCAGGGCCACCCACATTCACGGTCACGAGGCCGGTTGTCTGGTGATGATGACCGCGGGACCGTGATCCGATGGTACCCTGCACAACGTGAGCCGAGGCCGTCGATAAGATCGGCTCGGTCATAATGCGGAGGCCTGCCCCGGACCCCGGCGGGATCATCGTCGATGATGCGGAAGGTTGCGGTTGGTTGGGCAATGACCGGCAGTCACATATTTGGACGCGACAAGATGAGTAGTGGCGACCCGCGCCTCGCCCCCATGGTTCGGGCCAGGCCCGAAACCAGTTCCCTCTCGGTGTCGCGGTCATGCCCGCTGGCCCATGATGCCGCCCAACGCCGACAGGGTCCGAGCCAGCCAGGTCTGGATCTGCCCCGGCAACTGACGACTACCAGCCTGGAAGGAAGCACGAGATGTTGCGCTTCCTAGGTTCTGACCTGAGTCTCGAGGTCGACGAAGTATTGCAGCACTGCGATGGCCCGAGGCTGTTTGCCGGCCATGACGAATCGGGCCAGCCATGGCTGGTAGCGGAGATCTGGCGTAGCGCGGCCAATGCCAGATGGCTGTGCGCCCCGCAGTCCCCGCGGGCGCTTGAATATGTTCGCTGCGGGCGGGCCCAGGTCAGAGACGCCCTCCGGCACTCGATTGACGGCACCGTGGTGTTGGTAACAGTGGAGCACGCCAGGATGGTCGGCGACCATGTGCTGTTGTGCTCCGAGCTCCGGGACGATCTACTCCCCGCTGCCGACTGGCGTCTGATACCCACTCAACTTTGAGCCCGGCCTCGGCGATGCGGATCCTGAGTGATGGCGTCGTCTGAGGTTCGGCGCTCTCCGGACAGGAGCGGGTCGGCCGACGGGGAGCCCACCGTCAGGGTTCGACACGGAGATCGACGGCTGTCCAGGCCGTTCCGGTGCGTCCGGTGAGCAGTTGACCGGTCGCCTCGAAGGTGACGCCGTAGTGGGGGGCGGCGAGGCGGCTGTTGTACTGCGAGGCCGGGATGGTGGTCGTGAAGGTCGCGGATCGGTTCGGAGCCAGACTGGCTGGTTGTGCAAGCTGGGGCAGCAGTCGGGGTCGGAGCTGGCGTAGGCACTCACCTGGGTCGTGATCGTCCGGCCGTTGGTCGTGAAACCGCTCGCGTGTAGCCCCCGACCGGGGTCGATCAGCACTTGGTCGAGATCAGCCGCCGTGGATGACGTGGCCCGGTCGAATTCGAAGAGTCACTATCCGCCTCGGTCAGCGACGACGACCTCAGAACGCGTCTCCCAGGTCCGGCTGAGGTAGCCTCTGGTCGACGTACACGGACATAACTTGATGGGTTCGGGAGTGTGTCATGCCTTACACCGTGGATTTCAATACCGTCTCGACCGACGGGCTGGAATCGTCGCCGGTCGCGGCCGCGCTGGCTGGTTTGCGGGCCAACGAGGCCCGCTACTTCAAGAACAAGTACGACCACGTCTTCACGGTGGAGCCGGCCAGCAACGCCCAGACGACCATCGACTGGGTGCACCGGGTCCTCAAGGAAGAACGCGACATCGTCATCTGCTCTCGCCCTCTCGAGGCTACGGCCTTCCAGGTCGAGAATATCCGAATGGCCTACGTCTTTTACGAGAGCGGCCTATCGATCAACGTGATGTACACCATCGACGACCCCAAGAAGCGGGCGGTCGGGTTCAAGCTCTCGGAAGGGATGGAAGTCCCCACGGAGCTGGCCTCGCGGTTCAAGTTCGCCCGGCAGAAGTCGAAGCTAGCCGGAACCATTCGCGGTTCCTTCTTCGTCCTCAAGAACGAGTACTGACCGCTTCCGGGCTAGTGTTGCCGAGTTGCGTGCAACACGCGCTCAGAAGCGTCCAACCAGATCGGAGGATCTACAGGAATGGCCGACAAGCAGCTGGTACTGGCAATTTTCCAAGACGAGGCGGCTGCGGATGCCGCAGTCCAGTCGCTGAAGGATTGGGACAAGGCAGACGAGGACATCAAGCTGAACGCAGTCGGGGTGCTCGTTCTTGACGATAAGGGCAAGGTCAAGTCCCACAAGCTCGGCCGACGAAGCGTGGGTAAGGGCGCCGGGATCGGTCTTCTGCTGGCCCTCATCACCCCAGTGGGTTGGGTTGCCGGGGTCCTCGGAGGGGGCGTCCTGGGCGCGCTCCACCACAAGGGTCTCGGTCTGAAGGCTGAGGACCGCGACCGCATCGCGGGAGAGTTGAGCGATGGCAAGGCGGCAGTGGGTGTTCTGGCGGCTGAGGTCGCGGCGACAGAGATTTCGGCGAAGCTCGCCGATCTCGGGGGGACCCCGGAAATCCACGCCGTGAGCGAAGAGGCGGCCGCGGAGGCGGCTGAAGTAGCTCCCGCGGTAGAGGAGGCGGAGGCCGCCGCGCCTGGCGAAGCCTGACACACCTCCGGGGTGACCGGCGAGCCCACTCACGTCTATGAGGAGACCAACATGCCCGATACCGTCTTTCTGTCCGACCGCATCGAGGTAACCCGACCGATCGCCGCACCGCCGTCCGCTATCTTCGACATCTTGCGCAGCCCGGCGGGGCAGGTGGCCATCGACGCCTCGGGGATGCTGCAAGACTTCAGCGGCAGGCCGGCGGAGAAGGTGGGCGACACCTTCGTTATCCACATGGACCGCGAGTCGCTCAATGACGTCCCCCTCGGCCGCTACGACGTGACCGTGCACATCATCGTCTTCGAGCGCGACAAGGAGATCGCGTGGGATCTCGGACCCGATGTCCCGGTCACCCACTTCTATGGGTACCGTCTGGATGCCGGTGAGGATGGGGTCACCAATGTCACGTCCTATTACGACTGGTCGAAGGTGAGCGGCGACCTCAAGGAACGGTTCCCGATCGTGCCCGAGTCGGCCCTGCGCGCCACGCTCGGGATCCTGGAGCGAACGGTCAGAAAGGGCCTATGACCCCCAGGACCGTGCGGGCGGCCGAGGCCACCCGTTCGGTCCTGGCCGCGGCTGGGCTGTCGAGGGGTGCCTGACCTGTTGTCGGGGGTATCGTGTTGGGTGAGCCGCGGATGGTGCGGTGTGGTCTTGGGAGGTTATTGCGGTGAGTGACAATAGGCTGGGGTATGCGCTGATCGACGCTGATAATCACTATTACGAGGCCGAGGATGCGTTCACTCGTCATGGTGACGAGGACGTGAAGCGGTTCGTGCGGTGGGTTCAGGAGGGGAAACGGCGCAAGCTGGCTTTCGGTGGGCGGGTGTCGGACACGCCGGGGAACCCGACGTTCAACCCGATCGCGAAAGCGGGGGCGTTCCATCAGCGCTTGAAGGATCTCGAGGCGGGCAGGGGCCGGGATACCGATTGGGAGTTCGCCAAGTCGACGTACGGGGAGTTGGAGCCGTTGCCGAGCGCTTACCGGGACCGTGACGTGCGTATCGACGTGATGGATGGGCAGGGGGTGGAGCAGTGCTTTTTGTTCCCGACCTTGGGTGACTGTGTCGAGGGGCTGATGATGGACGATCCTGTGGTGGGCCATAAGGCCTTTCACGCTTACAACCTGTGGTTGGAGGACGACTGGGGGTACGGTTATAAGGGCCGGTTGTGGTCGCCGGCGTATATCCCGATGCTCGATCCCGAGTTGGCGGCTGACGAGTTGGAGTTCGTGGTGAACCGGGGGGCGAAGATCGTGTCGGTGCGGCCGGGCCCGGCGGCGGGACGCTCGCCGGCGGATCCGGTCTTCGACCGTTTCTGGTCGATCGCGAATGAGGCCAAGACGTTCGTGGCTTACCACGCCTACGGGGGTTATACCGTCTATGACGACACGTTCAAGAGTCTTTACGGCCGGGATTCGTATAGCGACCGGTACTACTACGAGATTCTGAGCCACACCTTCAGCGCGACCCGTGGCATCCAGGAGACGATCACTGCTCTGGTGCTTGGCAATTTGTTCGGTCGGTTCCCGGATGTGCGGGTGGGCTCTATCGAGATGGGTATGCAGTGGGTGGCACCGACCCTGCATGCCGTGGACCACGCCGGGGGGATCGTCGCTCGCCAGGTCCGGGCGTGGGGTGTGACCCTCACCGATTTGCCTTCGGAGGTTCTTAGAGCGCATGTCTATGTGTCGCCGTTCCCCGAGGAGGACGTGATTGGTCTCACGGAGATGATCGGTGTGGACCGGGTGTTGTTCGGTTCTGACTGGCCCCACCCCGAGGGCAACATCACCCCTCTCGACTACGTCGAGTGCATCCAGAAGCTCGATCCCGCGGACGTGAAGAAGATCATGCGGGACAACGCCCTAGAGCTGATCACCCGCTAACACCGGGCCGGGCCGGGACCCGGCTCGAGAGGTCCCGATGTAAGCAACATCGGAAGACCTACCTCCGGAGTTAAGAGCTCTATGATTTGAGTCTGCCACCAGACCGATCTGGGCCGGTCACCCCATCGGCTGGCATTAGGGTGTTGGCAGCCGGCTGTTTGTAGCCTGCAACCGTGGGAGGGGATTTGCCTATACGAGTGCTACACGTGGGTACCGGCTTCGTCGGCCGTCAAGCTCTGCGTGGCGTTCTGGAGCATCCCGATCTGGAGCTGGTCGGGCTGGTAGTGAGCACTGCGGAGAAGGTCGGCACCGACGCCGGGGCACTCGCCGGCATGGCACCGTGTGGAGTACTCGCTCGAGCCGGGCTCGAGCAGGCCCTCGAGCTCGATCCCGATGTCGTCTCCTATTTCGCCACCACACACGGCCGCCTCAGGGCGACCATCGAGGAGTTCTGCGCCATCCTCTCCTCAGGGGCGGACCTAGTGACCACATCGGTGGGCGCCCTGATCCATCCTGGCTCGGCTCGCCCTGACGTGCGGGCACGACTCGAGGCGGCCTGCCAGGAGGGCGACACGACGTGTTTCTCGACCGGGATAGACCCCGGGTTCTTCAGCGACTATCTTCCCGTGGTCCTCAGCGGCTGCTCGCGCCAGATCGACTCGGTCCAGATTTACGAGATGGCGATCTATACCCCGGGTTCGCAGAGCGACAGCGTCGCTTTCGACCAGGTCGGCTTCGGCTCACCAATCGACAGCGTCCCGCCGCTGGTGCACCCGGACGGACTACGGGCCGGATGGGGCGGGGTCATCACCATGATCGGCGAGCAGCTCGGGATCGCCTTCGACGAGATCGTGACGAGCCACGAACTGCTCCCTGCACCAGAGTCCTTCCCATATCAGGGCCGGACCATAGCCGAGGGTACGACGGCCGGGATGCGTTTCAGGGTTGCCGGTGTGGTGGCCGGACGGGACGTCGTATCGCTGCATCACATCACGCGGGCCCGCCAGGACCTGGCTCCGGACTGGCCCCGGCCGCTGCGAGGCGATGCCTACCGGATTGTGATTGACGGAGAGCCCCGACTCGACTGCGAATTCGAGTTCTCCAGCCACGAGGGCGACCATCTCGCCGGGGGCTTCACAGTCACCGCCATGCGTGCCATCAACGCCATTCCCGCCGTAGTCGAAGCCGATACGGGCGTGAGATCGGTGTTCGACCTGCCCCTGATCGTGGGACGCCTGGCGTGAGGATGCTGTCCCGAGTTGTGAACGCACCAAAAGGAAGGGCTTGTGAGCGTCAGTATCGAGGAGTTGCGGGGGCGAGCGGAGATCTTGGACGTCGGCATCCGGTCCACCCGCGGGGTTGAAGGGCCGCCCGGTGACTGACAAGCCGAAAAGTGTCCGCCTGAGCAGAGAGGAGGCGTGGGATCGGCTGCGGGACGCCCACACCGGCATATTCGTCTCTCTACGCCGCGACGGTGTCCCCGTGGCCCTGCCGGTATGGCACGTCGTTCTCGATCGGACGATCTACGTCGGCACCCGGGGAAAGAAGGTGCTGCGCGTCCGCCACGACAGTCGGGCCTCGTTTCTCGTGGAGGGCGGTGAGCGTTGGAGCGAATTGTGGGGGGTGCATGTGACGGGGCGGGCGGAGGTGGTCGGGGCCGACCCGATGCTCGAGGAGCGCGTCAGCGCTGAAGAACAGCGCAAGTACCGAACCTTCCGGACACCTCGGGCCGAGATGCCGACGGCTACCCGCGAGCGCTACGAGTCGTTGGGAACCACGCTGATTCGCCTGGTGGCCGACGATCGGATCCTTTCGTGGGACAACAGCAAGCTGGGGTTGGCATGAGCGACGGATCTGTCCTGGAGCAGGAAACAGGGGAAGACCGACCGGTTGACCTGGCCCGGTACCGTTCGGCGCTGAGGGACTGGCTCGACAGCCATGGCGAGACTCTGCGGGTCTCTCAGCAGGCCGCCGCGGACGAGTTGGCGGGTGATGCCGAGATGGTCCGGCGCCTCTACGCGGCAAGCTTCTCACGGCGAGGATGGCCCGCGTCGGTTGGGGGGACTGGAGGCGGTGTCCTGCACCGGGCCGTGTTGTACGACGAGCTGACTCGCGCCCACTTCGCGGTGCCCCATTGGTCGCTTAGCTTCGAAGTGTGCGCGCCAGCGATCCAACAATTCGGCCGTTCCATCGCTAGCTTTCAGGCCGTCAAACATCACCTCGCCCGGGTGAAGGTAGCGATCGAGGCGGCCCGTCCCGTGGTCCGGACTTCTTGGGAGAATGACAGCGAGTTCCCGACGATCGCCGCCAAAGCCCTCGCCGGCGCCGCCTATCTCGAAGCCCATAATCGAGGCATCCACGTCATGGGTGGGATGGGTTACTCGCGGGACCATCCGATCGGCCGTTACCATTCCACGGGCCTCGCCCTCGAAGCGCTCGGTGGCAGCACCCGCACCAACAGCCAGGCGTTGGCCTCGGTCGCCCGCTCCTCACCCTCGACACTCCGTAGTCCGGTAGTGCCTTAATGGAACGCTCAGACGAACTCAAAACCATCCGCATCGTCCGACACCGCGACGTGGTCGTGATCACCCTTGACCGGCCGGCGAAGCTCAACGCCTGGAACACCACCATGGCTCGGGAGATGCAACAAGCTATAGAGGACGCGAACCGCGATCCACAGGTTGGTGCGGTCGTCGTCACCGGGGAGGGGAGAGCGTTCTGCGCCGGAGCGGACGTGGCGATGCTCGACGAGCGTCGCACCCGGCGCGTCAGCGGAGATCCCGAACCCGTCGGCCACGGCGGGATGCCGGAGGAAACCGACTGGGTGGCCCTGTGCCGGCGGTCGAAGCCGCTCATCGCGGCCGTGAACGGGATCGCGGTGGGGATCGGACTGACCATGGTGCTGCCCTTTGATGTCATCGTGGCGTCCGAGTCAGCCCGCTTCGGTGTCGGGTTCACCAAGATGGGTTTGCTTCCCGAGCTCGCATCGAGTCATTTCCTGGTACAGCGCATGGGTCCTGGCCGGGCCAGCGAGTTCTGTCTGTCCGGGGACGTTTGGGACGCGGCAGAGTCCGCAGATGCGCGCTTGGTGGACCGAGTGGTTCCAGCGCAGCGCTTACTGGAAGAGAGCCTGGCCCTGGCCCGGCGGATCGCAGCCAATCCCCGGCCCCAGCTTCAGCTCATCAAGGAACTCCTCACCCAGAATGCCGCCGAGACCGACCTCGAATTGGTGCAGGACCGCGAAGACACTCTCAACCGGACCCGGTGCGTGCCCTCGCCGGAGCACCAGGAAGCCGTCGCCGCCTTTCGCGAGAAACGGCCTGCCAACTTCGGCTACGGCACGTCAGATCCGAGCTGAAAACGAGAGCCAGGCCGGGCTACTTCTGGCGCCAACCCATGGGTGCATGGCAAGTGCGGAGATCGTCTAACCGCGCCCAGGCTCGTTGTTAGCCGTCTTGGCTTAGCCCTCGTCGCCGTCGGGTGGAGGTGCGGGCACGTGCGGGAACAGTTCCATGAAGGCGCCGATTCGCATGCGACGGCTGACCTCTGCGGGTGCGTCGTCGAAGAGCTCGTGGAGCGTCTTCTGGGTGTGACCGAACGTACCCTCGAAATGCGGGTAGTCGCTCCCCCATACGGTGTTGCGGAAGCCGGCGCCGGTCATGGCCAGCACCGCACTGCGGGAGTCGTGCTGGAACGAGGCGTACACCTGCTCGTAGAGGATCTCCCCGGGCGGGCGGGTCAACCTGGGTCGAACCGCGGCGGAGTGCTGTCGGTAGGCTTCGTCGAGGCGATCAGCGATGAAGGGGATCCATCCCGACCCCCCCTCGGAGACCATCACCTTCAAGTTGGGGCGTTGGTCCAGGGCGCCAGAGGCCACCATCTGGCAGATGGCTCGCTGACCGCCGAAGGTGGTCTCGGTGTAGTTCATGACCGCCCCGCCCCGCCCGGTGTGGTACACACCGGTGCGTTGATCGGGGGTGTGCGGCTCGGTCCCGATATGGAAGGCGACGACCATCCCCGTCTCGGCGAACGCGTCCCACAGAGGATCCCACTGCTCATGGGCCCAGCCCGGTCCGTCGAGCGAGGGCCGGACCGGCAAGAAGCCGGCCTTGAAGCCCATCTCGGTAGCCCGCTGGACCTCGGCAACGGTGTCGTGGACATCGATCAACGGCAGCGACGCCGTGGGCACGATGCGCGCCGACTGGCGCTGGATGTCCCCGGCCCAGTCGTTGACCACCTGAGCCCCGGCCACGGCCAGCTTCGGGTCGCGAATGTTAAAGGACCAGATCCCCAAGGACGGGAATACCAGTTCACCCCAGACGCCCTCGCCGTCGAGGTCCGCCAGTCGAGCCGCGACGTCCCAGCCGTGACCGGCCGGACCCCTGGTCAGATCGCCGCCCTGGAGGCGCTTCTCGTCCAGGAATTCCTCGGCGGTCAGGCTCTGCCGCCCTGGCTGGCCATCCCCTTTGGGCATCTTGCGGCGGAACGACTGGCCGTCCACGGTGACCGTCTCATACTCGCCGTCGGGGTCTTTTACACTCTTCGGCATCCGCTCGGCCAGATCTTTCGGCAGATTCTTGTCGAACAGATCCGGAGGCTCGACAAAGTGCGAGTCACCCGAGTTGGCCCAGAGCTTCTCAGCCATAGCTTTTCTCCTTAGACATCTCTGAGTATTGAGAATATCATACTCAAACACGAGTGTCCAGGCCGGAACCCACGACGACGTATTCGGGTCCTGCTGTGCGGGCGGCCAACCGACGTGGCCGATCGCGACCGCGTTGCCGCTGATGGCGGCGGGCCTGGCCCTCCGCGGGCCGGCCGGCGGTGTTCAGCCGATCACGCCAGCCGCCCGCAGTGCCGCGATGCGCTCGGGTCCGTACCCGATCTCGGTGAGCACGGCTTCGGTATGCTGACCGAGGGACGGCGTGGCGGGGGCCATGGTCGCGGACCTGGAGAAAGCCACCAAGGGCTTCAGCCGGGGATATGGCCCGAGCACGGGGTGTTCCCGCTCCACGATGAGGTCGAGTTGGCGGCCGATGGCGTCATCACCCTCCCAGAGCGTCGCTTCGGACGGACCAGCAGCCATTTCCACGCACGCCACCCCAGCCGCGGTCAGGTCGGTCTCCCACTGGCGGGCGGGGCGCGCCTTGAACATGGCGCCCAGGGCCGAAGCCAGGGCGGCGTCCTCGGCCCGCCGGCCCTCGGCCAGGCGGAGCCGTTCGTCGCCGGCCAGTTCGCCGAGGTGTGGACCGAGCTGCTCAGCCAGGCGGGCCCAGTCCCGGTCCGTCGGAGCGGCCAGGAACACCCATCCTTCGGCAGCTTGGTAAAGACGGTAGAGGGCGTTGAATCCGAGGATGTCGCAGTCGACTTCGGCCAGGGCGGTCCGGTCCTCGTACTCCACCAGGTCCTCCGCCATGCAATGGCCGTTGGTGTTGAGCATGGTGGTCAGCATCGCCTGTCCCGGAGCCCCCCGCTGGTGGGCCAGCAGCCCCAGGAGGAGACCCGTCCCTACGCCCAGCGACGAGATGGCATCGGGGTTGGCGCCACTCATGGCTGCCGCACCCACCCGCAACGACAACTCCTTCACTTCCTGCTCGGTCAGATCCGCCCGCTGTACCATGGTCTGTCCCAGATTGCGGCTGGCCATGCCGGCTCCAACCCCGATCGTCGGGGCGTACGCCGGCCGGGTGGAGTAAGGCCCGTCCACGCCGAAGCCGGGCGCGTTGAGATACATCAGGTTCGGGTTCACGGCCAGAAGAGACGCGGCATCCAAGCCAAACCGCTCGGCTGCGCCAGCCCGGAATGAGCGCAGGACCAGATCGGCCCGCCGCACCAGTTCGTACACGATCTGACGACCCTCCGGCTTCTGTATATCGACGGTCACACTCTCCTTGCCGGCGAGCACCTTCACCCCGCCGACCTCGGGAAAGCCCGTGATCCAGCGCATCGGGTCGCCCTCGAGCAGCTCCAGCTTGATCACCCGGGCACCCAACTCCGCGAGGATCGTCGCTCCGTAGGGACCGGCGTAAAAGGTTCCCAGCTCCACCACCGTCACGCCCTCGAGGGGAGGACCGTTGGGTGGCGGACCGGCCGGCGATGGGGTCGAGGGGACCGGGCGTGACCGCAGTTCGGATTCGTCGTCGTTGAGGGCTGGCGCCGGCCGGTCGGTGATGGCGGGGCTGGCGGCCATCGTCACCAGTGGACCAAGCTGGCGCACCTTTCCAAGCTTGGGGTCGTCGACTTCCACGATCTGGCCGTCATGGACGAGTTGCGGGTGATGCAGCAGCTCGGTCCCTCGCCGGAGCACCTCAGCGAACACGTCAGGGTGGGCCTCGAAGACCTGCCACCACTCCTCGAGCGTTCTGGCCCGGGCCGCCTCCAGCATCCGTTCCCACAGGGCTTCGCGTTTGTCGATGTCGGGGCTGGAGGGTGCCTCTGCCCACTCAGGATCCTGCAGCATCCAGTCGAGGCCGAGGGCCTCCATGAAGGCCACCCAGAGTCGCTCGGACGTTTGAGAGAACTGCATCCAGCGCCCGTCCCGCGACAGGGCGACGAGTAGCCGAAACGACAGCGGCCCGTTGGGAACCTTCCGTTGCTCGTCGACACGGGGTACCGCGGTGAAGGCATCGGGGTAGCGCGCCGCCATCAAGCGGGTCATCCAGTTCCAGCAGTCGTGGGCGGTTTGCGCCTGTACCAGGGTGGCGTCGACACGCTGGCCGAGACCGGTTCGTTCTCGCTCGTAGAGGGCAGCCAGTAGCCCGTGCAGCAGTGTCTGGGATGCGCTGAAGCTGGCCGCCGGGGCCGCCGCAAACGAGGGTCGGTCTTTGGGGGTCAGACGGAGTGCGCCATAGGCCCCGATCTTCGCCATCACCACCGCCTCGTAGCCCTGGATGTGTGAAAGGGGACCCGTCCGGCCGAACCCCGTGACCGATCCGTAGACCAGACCGGGATTAGCTTCCCGCAACCTCTCGTAGCCGAGGCCGAGCCGCTCGGCTACGCCAGGACGCCACGTCTCGATCACCACGTCTGCCTGCTCGGCCAGGCCGCGTGCCACCGCATTGTCGTCTGTGTCCTTCAAGTCCAACCCGATGCTCTTCTTGCCCCGGGCCCAGAAGGGGAACGCCGGTTGAGCACGAAGTGGGCTGCCGCCGACCGGCTCGACCATGACGACCTCGGCCCCGAAGTCGGCGAACAGCTGGCTGGCATGTGCACCCGTCAGCGTGGTGGACAGGTCCACGACGCGCAATCCCTCAAGCGCGGTCATCAACCATTCCCTCCGTCAGCCCGCTTCCCGTGGCGACGGACTCGGCTCGTATCGATCTGTCAGGGCGGTCTCGCTGGCTATCGCCACAGATGGCAACCCTAGTCCCAGGTGGGCGCCTTCTCTGGCCGGTCATGGCCTACAAGTGGGCCGAGTTTTAGCGGACCGAGCCAAGGGCTCGGTCCGCTAGCTCGAAGCGAGCGTCAGCTTCTCAGGACTCCTGCGGAGCTAGAAGGAGTTCCCGCAGATGGGCTTGCCGCCGTTGACGGTGTTGCTGACGAAGGTGTTGCCCTTTACCTGCACGTAGTAGGAGCAGCGGGTCGGTTGTGACGTGCCGGGCATGTTGAAGCCAACCGGGCTGGCCAGCAGGCCGTTGGCGTCCCAGCTGGTCACGGTGCGCATGTTGGTGATGAACGACTGCCGGGTCGGGTTCTGGCCCGCCTCCTGGAGTCCCTTGACCATCAGGACTGCGGCCAGGTAAGCGCCCGTCGCTCCGAAGCTCGGGTAGCCGCCCTTGTACAGCGGGTCGTACTGCTTCAGGTTGGCGATCATGGCGTTGGTCGCGGCGTTGTTCTGGTCGAGCGGCGGGATCTGCGACGGGTAGTAGGCCCCCTGGGCGGCGGCCGCGGCGGTGGCGTTCGAGAACACGCTGTTGTCAGCCGACGAGTAGGAGAGCGCCTTCACGTTGTTCATCCCGGCCTGGTGCAGCGCCGTGAACAGGGCCAGGTTGGTCGACTGCACGCACGAGCAACCCGCTCCGTTCACGCCGGCTTGCTTCATGGCCAGCACATAGGCAGTCACGTCCACCCCACCGAAAGGCACGGAGAGGTTTTCGTAGCCCATCTTCAGGCCGATCTTCTCCAGTCCGGTCTTGGTGTCCTCGATGCTGCCAGTCGACGACGGCGAGATCCCGTAGGCCAGGCCGCCGACGTTGGTGGCCCCGACGAGCTTGTAGAAGTTGGCGATCTGGGTGTTGTTGGAGGTGCGTCCGTTGGTGTCGCCGGTGGTGGTGAACATGTTGGGGGCGGTGGCCCACTCGGGACCGTCGAAGCCGCCACCCGTGGTCGGGATGCTCGTGCTGGCCTTGTACCCGCCGAAGTCGTAGGGGCTGAAGCGCTCCAGGGCGTAGATGTTCTGGCTGAGCAGCTGCTGGGTGGCGGCCAGGTTGCCGGCCGGGGTGGACTGGTCGTCCTCGGTCACCACCTGTATCTTGCGCCCGTTGACCCCGCCGGCGGCGTTGACGGAGTCGAAGTAGGCCTTGGCGCCGTCGGCCGAGTCGAAGAACGTCGACGCGGCGTTGCCGGTCACCGAGGTGACGAAGCCGATCTTGATGGTGTTGGCGGTGACGCCGGGCGCGCTGGCGGTGTTGGTCCCACCGCCGCTGGTGGTCGCGCTCCCACCCGCCGCAGCCGACGTCGCCGAACTCCCCGACGCCGTGGTCGACGAGGTCGAACTGTGCGAACTGCTGCCGCATCCGGCCGCCACGATGGCCACGAGCGCGGAGATCATGACCAGCACCTGATACCTGTGTTTCACTGCGGAACCCCTCCATGTGACACCGCGACCCCGATATGAGACCGCGTAGCTCCGAGTAATCATGACCGAGTTCAACTTCGGGGTCAAACCGCTCGGTGCCACCTTCTCCGAGAATTTGTCCGCTCCGCCGGAGATATGTCGCTTCTCTGACGCGCCTTTACAATTCTCCGATGGGGAAACTGCGACTACGAAAACAATGGCTTGCAATGTTGCTTCGGCCTTGGCGTCTCGGCCCGGGCGTCTCGGCCCGCTCGACCGATTCGGCCGGACACGGCCGGGGAGGACCCCCTGCGGGCTTGCCAGCAGCAAAGATGGTTGGTATGGAAAGCTACCACCCGTCGCCGAGCCATTGAGGCTGCCCATGCCGTGGGGAGCATTTCGGCGCTGGCGGTCCTGGGCCTCCGACTAACCTCCTCGCGTGCCGTCCACCGAGCCCTCGGCGCCCCGAACGATGGGTCGGCCCCGTCTGTTTGATCCTCAGATCGAGCGCACCATGCTGGT
The DNA here is from genome assembly GCA_963769725.1 of uncultured Acidimicrobiaceae bacterium. Lineage (GTDB taxonomy): Bacteria > Actinomycetota > Acidimicrobiia > Acidimicrobiales > Palsa-688 > PALSA-693. The sequence goes on from CAVYMU010000001.1 coordinate 752,737, forward strand.
CAAGGCCGCCCAGAGGCTATTGCGGACGCACCGATACGGAGACATCAGAATCGCGACCGTTCTTGAGGCGAGTGGACTTCATACTCGGGCGTTCTACCGGCACTTTCAGACCAAGGACGATCTCCTCGTCTCGATCTACCATGACAATGCGACCGAGTTGGGTTCCATCCTCAAGCGACAGGTCCGCACGGCGCCCACCCCGCCGGAGGCAGTGAAGGCGTGGATCGACGAAATCCTTCGGCTCCGGTTCGAGCCACATGCCGTCGAGCATGTCGCCATCTTCGCTGACCAATCCGCTCAGGAGGCGATCGCCCACAGCAGGGAGCAGAAACGGGCCGTTCACCTCATCCTTGAACCACTCCGATGGGCTCTCGAGGCGGGCCTCGCCGATGGGACCCTGCCACAAGCTGATGCCCAGATCCACCCTTCCTTCATGTGGGCCTTGGCGATGAACTTTACCGGTCCGGCTCGGGTGGGCGGGGACCGGGGACGAGCCCAGGCCCAAGCGGCCGACCAGATTTTCCGGTTCTGCATGACTGGAATGACCGGCGCTGGTTCCGATCGCCCTGCCAGCTCGGCCCTTCGAAGGAGTCGCCCAGCCCGCCGCCAGCCGGCCTAGGTGCGTTTCGGAGCCAGCGCCGCAGCGGAGGGAACCATTCTCGGAATCTCGCTCTGTCTAGTCGTTTGAAGCAGGCCATCAATGGACCAGGCGCGGCCGGCCCCACTCCGCTCCCCACTACTTCGTCCACACCGTAAATCGCTTCACCTTGCCATCGGCGTCGAGCGTGGCGTGGTCGATAGCTCCCAAGCGGTAGTCCACTTCACCCGCCCGCTTGGCCTCCAGCTCGTAGACGCAGTCAGGCCCGTCCTCGACGTAACTGGCGATGCGGATGGTCGGCACGATCTCGGACAGAAAACGCACGTAGAAAGCAGAGATCTCGTCCCGGCCGTGGAACTCCTGACGATTGGGACCCAAGAAGACGGCGTCCTCGGCGAACAGCTGACCGAGTTCGGTGTAAAGACCCCGATTGATGGCATCTACGTACGCCTCGGCGAACCGGCGCGGAGCAGTCCTGGTCATTAGCGGCAACATACTCGGAGTCCAGGGACCCTTGTGCTCTACGCGACTGTTCGCTCTGGAAGCGCTGTAGCCGTGCACAGGCGACGGCGACGCGGAATCGGAGTCATACCGAATGGTCCGGGTCGGCTTCCAGGTGGGCGGCCGTCTGCCGCTCCTCTGCGTCCAGGTCCCATCCCCCTTGGTCGGCCCGCCGGCGAGATCCTCCGTCGACGCCCTCTGCCTCCAGACCATCGGGGTCGTCCATGTCGCCGTCGAGGACGGCTATGCGCTCCGGGTCGTCGAGTTGGGCACCAAGCTCTTCCACTTCGGCGTCGTCAGCGAGAAGCTGCCGGTCGAGTGATCGCTCTCCCTCGGCGACATCGACGCCATCGGGCCTGACCTCGTCCTCGGCGTCGAGGTCCTCGTCCCAGCTGGCATAGGTCTCGGTGTCAAGCGGTTCGTCGGGAGACCAGTCGGCAGAGTAGGTCATAAGGACCAGCCTAGGACTACCAGTGTGATTTTCGTTGGGGAGAGGTTCGATGCCGCGGCGAGATCACGCCAGCCCCGGCGCTCGTCGGGCGCTCACCCTACCGATGGGGCAGGGTTCTGCCTTCGCTGGATCTCCCACACCGGAATGCCGAATACTGCCGTCCGGCACAGGGAGGTGGGACCCTCGGGCTGGCTGAGGCTCCGGGCCCGGAAAACCACGAATCGCAGCAGTCGGACCCCGACGACGCTGAGCAAGCAGCCCAGGGGCAGCTCAACGAAGGCGGCGGACAGGACACTGAACACGGTGTCGCGCAGCGTCGAGGCGGTAGTGACGTCGAACCAGGCGTCGCACGCGAGCAGGGTGGCGGTGATAAAGCAGGCTGGGATCAGAGCCTGGCGGGCGTGCCAGGCGAAGATGGCCGTGGCCGCCAAGCAAACGGCGAGCCCGAAGTCGAATCCGACCCACGTCAAACCCCAGTGGCCGGCGACGTAGCGGCGCGGGAGGGTTACTGCCAGGAAGACCGTCCACGGGATCAGCAGGACGCACGCAGTTGTCATCACCATGATGAAGCGATGCCGGCGTCGCCGCAGGGCGGGCACAACCACATCCGGCTCTAGCAGACCAGACAGCCGGCGGGCTAGGTCCGCGATCTCCGCCGGTGGCAGGGCTCGCAATTCCTCGTCGGTGATCACCGTCTTATTGTAGGAATCTGCTCGGGATCCAACCCGGCGACTGCCGCCCGCACGTTCGCCGATGCTGGCGAGAGATGCTCGGTCGGTCCCGCGTTCGGCGATCACTTCGGCCGCTGCGTCGAAGAGCGCCTCCTCGGACTCGGAGCGCCGCTGGGCTTGGTACGGCGCGGCGTATCCCGCCGATGGCCACCAACCCCTGGTAGGTACTTGTTGGACATTCGACGAACATCGCCCAGCTTGGCGGGTGACACGGTGGCCGGGCTGGCCCCTCCGTTGACCTTCCCGGCCGGACAGGCTCGTCCCGTCCACTGCTGGTTCGAGTCTCCCATGCATCACGGGGTGTTCAGTCTCCCCGATGGCACCGCCACCAAGTGCGAGACCTAAGGGACCTTGACAGTGAAGGCGCCGGCGACGGTCAACCCGCCGACTCCGCTCGCTTTGAACCGGCCCTTGCCTGGCGCCGCGCCGCCGGGAACGGCGACCGAGACAGAGAACCCACCGGAGGCGCTCGTGGTAGCCGAGCCGACCGCGGTCGTCGTCCCGTTGAGATCGATGAAGCTCACGTTGACCTTCTGGTACGACAGGAAGTCGGTCCCCGAGAGCCTGACCGAGGTCAGCGGGGGTCCGGCGGCGGGCTTGGCGGCGATGTGCGGGTGATGGACCGGCTGCCACGCCGGCATGATGTTGTACGGCTGTCCGGGATCATCGGTCAGTCGGGTCGCGCTCACCGTCTTGCCGTCGCCGGCTGTGCTGGGCGAGGCCTCCCAAAGCTGTTCCGATCCTTTGCCCTCATTGGCGGAAAAGACGATCTCGGTGCCGTCCGGGGACCACGATGGCCAGCCCGCGTCGGCGACGGTGTAAAGGGCGACCGAGCTGGCCGCCCCTCCGCTCGAGGGCATTACTGCGATGTTGCTGTCTCCGTCGAAACAGGCAGTGCTGAATGCGATCTCAGTTCCGTCGGGAGACCAATCCGGCTGGTTGCTGTTGCACGAACCCGATGTGAGTCGGCTTACCACCAGGGTGCTGATGTTGATCGTGAACACCTGACGATACCCGGTGCCGTCGACGTCCGATGCGTCGAAGACGATGAGCTTGGGCGTCGGGGACCACTTGAGATTGGCGGGGCTCAGGCCGGTGCTGATCTGCTTGGGCTTTCCTCCAGCCGATGCCACCGTGTAGATCTGGCCGTCGGTTCCGTTGATGTAGGCCAGTTTGGTGGCGTCCGGAGACCAGATCGGATCGTCCTCGTACGGATTGCCAGTGATGGGTACGGCGCCAGGCTTGGATCCGTCGGCGTTCATGATCCACAGGTGATACCCGGAGACGTACGCGATCCTGCTGCCGTCAGGCGAGAAAGCGGGGCGGGTCTGGCGAGGCCCGGTCGGATTGAGGACGGTTTCACCGCTGGAGGAGAGGATGGCGATCTGACCGTTGCCGTGGGAGAAGGCGATGGCCCCGTTGGCGCCTCTATCGGCAGCCCGGGCGGATCCGGTTGATAGCAGCAACGTGCTCGCGGCCCCCAGCGCCGCCACGAACACGGCTGCGGTCCTCGATAACGATCTAGATGATCCAAACATCTGGCTTGCCCCCCCTTACGTCCCCGGCGTATTTGTTTCGCACACGGTCTCCGTCCGCAGACGGCCGACCTCAAACGGCGGCGATGACCGCGCCGAACTGGATGGTGTCCAGCGTGACCCCCGGTGCCGTGGCGTCCTTCGGCGGAGCAGCGGCCTTGGCCTGTTCCTCGGTTTCGAACACCTCGATGGAGACGCCCTGACCGTCGTCAAGAGCGACGAAGTAGGCGCCTACGAACCCGGCCGCGTTCTTTATCATAGGGACCACGTCTTCGTCGAGGCCGCGCTTGGCCTCGGCCGGATCGTGGATGTTGGCGTGGATGACGATGGCATGCATTGGTCGACCCCTTCTGTCGCGCCACGGTGACATCTGTGTTGTGTGACCGCACCGACGGTAGCAGTCCGACAGAGGGCAGCTCTCGAAGAAGGTGATCAGCAGATCACACCTCTAGGTGCAACTGGGTCGGCGAGGGGCGGGCCACAGGCGGGGCCGTGGGCGGGGCCGCCTGTGGCCGGGAGGGGGCATCCGGGCTGATCCCGGGCCGCCCCCTGGCCTGCGCCACCGACAACCGCACCTGTGCCGCCACCGCCGCCTGCTCCTCCGCCGGCAGATACGACCTCCGGTACCGCCGGCGGTACTCGTCAACCAGATCGGGACGGGCGCCAGCGAGCCACCCCAGATAGTGCTCCCGGACGCCAGGTCGCAGATGCAGGGCCACCGACGAGATCGAGACCGCGCCGGCCTCCACGCATCCGGCCACCACCTCGTCGACCTGCTCGGGTCGGTCCGAGAGACCCGGAATGATCGGAGCCACAAGCACGCCGCAGGCGACGCCGGCTTCGTTGAGGCGCCGCACCGCCTCCAACCGCCGACGGGGTGGCGGAGTACCTGGCTCGGTCAGCCTCCATACCTCGTCGTCCAGGGTCCCGATCGAGAGGTTGACGCCCACGTCGGTGCGCCGGGCCGCGTCGGCCAGGATGTCGAGGTCGCGCAGGATCAGCGTGGACTTGGTGAGGATCGAAAACGGGTTGCCCGCCTCAGCCAGCACCCGGATGACCCCTTGGGTCAGATGGTATTTACCCTCACACCGCTGGTACGGATCGGTGTTCGTTCCCATGGCGATGTGGTGGCCGGCCCACCTCCGGGCGGACAGCTCGGCCCGGAGAAGCTCGACCGCGTTGACCTTGACCACGATGCGCCGCTCGAAGTCCTCGCCGGTATTGAGCCCCAGGTAGGCGTGCGTCGGGCGGGCGAAGCAATACGTGCAGGCGTGACTGCAGCCGCGGTAGACGTTGACGGTGTAGCGGAACGGGACGCGGGAGGCCTTCGGCACTTCGTTGATGATCGACCGGGCGTTGACGTGCAGGAACTCCATGTCGCGGAACTCGCCTCGGCCGACGTGCCGCTCGACCAGGTCATCAACGGCAAACAAGGCATCCGGGACAGCGTCGTCACGCTCTTCCACCAGCCGCCATCGGAGGTCCGAAGTTCGCACCTTCGCCACCTGCCCAACTATAGTCGAACACCTGTTCGATGGCTAGGGGGGATGTCTGCCATGGTGGACGACCAAGACGTTTGGACCATCCAGGGATGGAACGGCGAACTGATCGGCAAGCCACTCCCAGGCGAACTTCTTCCAGGATCGATCCAACTTTGCTTACGCCGCCGCGGAGGGTATTCGGGCGGGGGCGGGGTGGGTTGTTCCGAGGTAGCTGCCGTCGGGGCGGTAGAAGCGCAGTTCCTGGTTGGGGTTGCCTTGGACTTGGTAGCCGTGGTGGAGGAGGCGGTGGTGGCGGGGGCAGCAGGAGAAGCCGTTGTCGATGTCGGTGTGTCCTCTGGTGTCCCAGGGGTGCTGGTGGTGGATGTCGCAGTGCTGGAAGGAGCAGCCCACGAAACGGCATTGCCCGGCGTCGCGCCCGGTGATGGCCCGGCGCTGGGCGGTGCTCCATTCCCGGGTTTTGCGGCCCAAGTGGAGGGGTTCGCCGCCGGCGGTGACGGTGTGGGTGACGGTGCTGGTGTCGCAGTTGATCAGGGCGGCGTCGCCGGGGTGGAGGGGGGTGCCGTTCAGTTGTGAAATGCTGCGACGGCCGTCGCGGCTGACCACATGCACGAGGTAGCGGTCGGCGCCGGCGGCCCGGTCGGCGTCGGTGTGGGCCAGGGCGGTGCGGACCAGGTCCATGAAGGCGTCGGCCTTGGTGGCGGCCCGGCTGGGCCCGTCGAGGGGCGCCTCCCCGCCGGCGCTCCAACTGGTGGGCGACCCGCAGTTTCTCGAAAGCGGTGGAGCGGGCCATGTTAGTCCGCCACACCAGCCAGGCGACGCACGACAACTGCCCGTCCAGGGCCCACCACCCGTCCCGATCGAACTCGGCCAGCTGTTGCAGCCACACCGCCTCGGCCCGATCCATCTCGGCGCGCTGGTCGATCAGCCATTGACCGACATCCACCACACCACCTCCCCGTCAGATAGCAAGATCACTCACGAGAAGGTCGTCAAGCCCGACCCCGAGGCGCCACCCAAATTTTACCAGAACATACCTGGCTCTCCTGGGGTTCTCTGGGTGACGCGACCCGATTGAGGGCTGGTTTCCCTTATGCCGCTTGGGTTTTTCGTCGCGATGGGGTGTGCCCGAATTGTGCACCCAGGTCATCTGTCAGCGGCGCCGCGGAGTGCGTGGTCAGAACTGCCCGACGACGTCGATGATAAGAACCTGGGCCGGTGTGGCCGGTTCCGCCGTCGCGGTGGCGGTCGCGGCTTGGGCGGGGGTGGCCGGCAGCAGAGCGATGGCGCGGGCGCCGATGCTCTGACCGTTGAGGGCGGTGGCCACGGACAGGACGGTCTGGGCGCTGAGCAGTTGCGGCTGCTTGCCCCACGAGGATTGGGTCTGCTTGCCGGTAGCGATGTCAGTCTGGACCAATTGCAGCACGAGGGTCTTGCTCGGATCGATCTTGGCACCGCTGCCTTTGACCAGCAGCTTGGAGATCGGGGCGGTGGGAGCCTTCACCCCCGCCACGCTGATCACTTGGGGCTCCCGGCCGGGAGTGCTGGTGATCTTCGGCCAGCCGGTAGCCGGCAGGGCGCTGTCGACCGTGCCCGGTGCCGAGGCGTTCGGCTTGAAGTCGGCGAGCAGGTCGACCACGAACACGAGAGTGTCGGTGCCGGATATGCCCGCCTGGGAGTTGCCCGAAGGTCCGTACCCGTCGGCCGGCGGGATACTCAGCAGCATCCGCGTCCCCAGCCGCTTGCCGACCAGGGTCTGGTCGAAACCGGGTATCAGGGCGCCGGTGCCGACCACGAACCCGGTCGGCGCGCCACGGGAGAACGAGCTGTCGAACACCTTGGGCTGGCTGCCCACCTTGGTTGGCCAGATCTCCCCGAGGTCGTTGGTGATCACCGTGTCGCCGGCGGCGACGGGGGTACCGTTACCAGCGACAAGCGTCTGCTCGACGAGTTGCCTGGGTGGCTGGCCGGGCGGGAGTGTCACCGTCGGCTTGGTGTTGAACGCTCCGGTCACCTTGATGCCGGTTTTCTCCACGACCGGCGTGTCGCCTGTGGTCGGCGCGCTGGCGGCAGGCGTGGAGCTGGTCGGCGCTGACTGCCCCGATGTGGGGCTCGATCCCGCTGACGGGGAACGAGAGCCCGACGAACAGGCGCTCAGCGAGATGACCGCCGCCACCAGCAGTGCGAGCAGTGTCGGTCCACCACGCCATCGAGTGCGCTCAACGTTACCCATTGATTTCCGTTCCGTTGCCAAACAGGAGGCATTCGAGCCTAATCTGTCAACCGCCGCCAGACTCCGCGGGTACCGCCTGTGGCGGTCCGCTCAACGAAAACCAACTTGCGTCACTCCTGAGGTGTGCGGCTACGAGGACCGCATCGGATCTCACCGCCCGGCCTCCGCTGTCATCCTGGCCCTGTTACGCACCCTGACTTCGTCCATTCGACCTACAGAAACCCTCCCGACGTAACCGCGGAACTCGCCAAACAGGGCGAAGAAGTCGGCATACAGCGAGTGCAACCGGGCTACATCAGCGGATGGCCACTGGTTTCATGGTGGATGTGGGCGCGCTGGCCGTCACGGTCGAAGATCATGATGAGTTCGGCGGGCTCGTCGATGGCGGTGAAGGCGTGCGGCGTCATGGTGGTGAACTCGGCGGCCTCTCCCGTGTCGACAGTGATATCGCGGTCGCCGAGCGACAGGCGAACTCGTCCCTTGATGACGAAGAACCAATCGTGACCGGGGTGTACCCGCTGTTCCGCCGCCCTGTCCGTCGGTTCGAGTCGCATCTTGACCGCAAGCGTTCTGCCGGTCGGTCGGCTCAGCATCCAGGTGGTGCGCTCGCCCGAGCTGCTCGGTGTCGGGTGGATGACCACATCCTCGTCGCTGCGCACATCGAGAAGGGCGTCGAGGTCAACATGGAGGGCCGCGGCCAGTGGCAGCAGGATGTCAAGGCTGATCGTTCGCTTGCCGGTCTCGACCCGGCTGATGGTGGAGGGACTGAGGTGGGTGCGAGCGGCGAGCTCGTCGAGCGACAGACCCAGCGTGTTCCGAAGGCTCCGCAGCCGGGACCGCACCGCATGATCGATCTCGCCTGGCTCAGCCATCGCCCCTCCGGGACTTTGCGAATACTGCAAGGGTACTTGCAGTTGCCGGATTGGACCGTACTGTACCTGTCATGAGTGACCATGCCCCCCACATCATCGAGCGGTACTGCGATGTTGCCGTGGTCGGCGGATCCGCGGCTGGACTTGCCGCCGCGCTCCAACTGGGCCGTCAGCGCCGATCGGTGATCGTCGTTGACGCCGGCGAGCCGCGTAACGCGCTCGCAGCCCACATGCACGGCTACCTCAGTCGCGAGGGGTTCCGGCCTTCCGAGCTGACCGCGGCCGGTCGGGAGGAGGTCCGCAGCTATGGCGGTGAGGTTCTGGCCGGTTGCGTGAACGTGGTGACCCGCACGGATGGGGATCGCTTCCGGGTCGAACTCGACGGCGGTCATTCGATCGTCGCTCGCCGGGTTCTTGCCGCCACGGGCCTGGTGGACGTGCTGCCAGATATAGACGGCCTCGCCGAACGCTGGGGCCGCGACGTGATCCACTGTCCGTTCTGCCATGGCTTCGAGTTTCGGGACCGGCATATCGTCCAGATCGTCACCCACCCGATGGGGCTGCACACCGCCGGCCTGTTCCGCCAGCTGACCCGCCGGCTCACCGTTGTCCTCCATGGCCCGGTCGACGTGGATGACTCCGAGGTCGAAACCCTCCGAGCCAGCGGCGTGGACATCCGCGATGAGCCCGTGCGCCAAATCGTGAGAGGCGCCGACGGCCAAGTCGAAGCGGTCGAGCTGGCCGACCACAAACGTATTGACGCCGACGCCGTCGCCGTCGGTCCCCGCTTCCAGGTGCGTGCCGAACCGTTCGTGCCACTCGGCCTCCGACCCGCGCCGCACCCGAGCGGGCTCGGCGACTTCGTGGAGACCGACGCGACCGGTGCAACGGTCGTACCGGGCCTCTACGCGGCCGGCAACGTGACCGATCCGAGCCAGCAGGTATTGCAGGCCGCCGCTAACGGCAGCCGGGTCGGCGCCATGATCAGCTTCAGTCTCGCCGCCGACGACCTTCGCGCCGCGGCCCGCCCATCAGCGAACGAGGCCGACTGGGATCATCGCTACGGGCACGAGCGGATATGGAGCGGCAACCCGAACGGGACGCTCGTCAATGAGGTCAGTGGCATGACTCCGGGCCGGGCCCTCGATGTCGGCGCCGGCGAGGGCGGTGACGCCCTGTGGCTCGCCCAGCAAGGTTGGCAGGTGATCGCGAGCGATATCTCGCAGCGAGCGCTCGACCGAGTCGATGCCGAAGCCAAGCGTCGCGGCCTCCACGTCGAGCGTCACCACACAGACGCGAATGCCCTCAATGCGTTCGAGACCGCCGCGTTCGACCTCGTGTCGGCGCAGTACGCATCGATCCCTCGCACACCCGATGGCCGCGGCGTACACAACCTGCTGAACGCAGTCGCTCCAGGTGGCACGCTGCTCGTCGTGAGCCACGATCTCGACGCCATGGCCGCGTCGGTCGATACCCCCGCCCACAACCGGCCCTTCGACCCGGACGCCTACCTACGAACCGATGACTTCGCAGCTGCGCTCACCGAGTCATCAGCTTGGGACATCGAGGTCAACGAGAATCGACCTCGTCCGGCGGGGGCCGCCTCCGCAGCACAACACATCGAGGATGTGGTGCTGCGTGCCCGGCGTCGCGACAGCTGACGAATCCCGCACTCCGTGAGGCTCGGGGGTGCCTCAGCTGACTCTATGGGCGACGGTCAGTGGGGGAACAGGTCACATCGGGCTGACCGGCAGTTCGACGGCGGAAGGATGTTCGGGGTCGTGGAAAATCTCCTGGTCGGCGGTCTTCATGGCCTTTCCCTGGCCGATCGGCTCGCCGGTGCCCAGGTTGCGGGCGAACAGAGGGTGGGCGCCGCTTGCTACCTGCAACCTGACTCGCTCACCGGGTCTGAAGGTGACGGCGGTGGGCCACATGTCAACGCCCACGTGCCGGGTCCCGTCCGCACCGGCGGTCCCGTCCTCGGGGCGCAAGCGTAGGTAGCCGTCGCTCAGGTTGTCCGAACGGCCTTTGACCGAGACCACGCACAGGCGGACCGAAACATCGGTGTGCTCCAGTGAAGATCGGAACCACAGGTCGACCCTCAGGGGGCCAGCCACCGTCATGTCCCGCTCCATCGGCGCGCTGGTGTAGGTAAGGACGTCGCTCCTCTGTTCGCGACGGGCCTGGTTCTTTCGGCCGGCGTTGCGAAAGTCCAGCGAGGGACCGCCGATACCCGGCGTCGGGTTCCTGGGGTCGAATCGGAAGCGGTCAGGAGCGGACTCTACGGGCGGAGCCGTGGACAGTCCACCCTCCGGCCGAAGATGCCAGCGCTGGATGTCGGCGGGAGGCGGCCAGTCCGGCATTTCCACCCATCGACGGCTGCCCATTAGGAACAGCCGCACCCCGGGACGCGCCCGTGGGCCTGCTCCGCTATGGCTGTCGAACCAGGCCAGCGCCTCCCGGACGCTGGTTCCCAAGCCGCTGAGGCTGGCGTGGGTCCAGGGCCCGATCGTCATCCGGGCCTCCCGCCCGGCGGCGCGCATGGCCACGAAGTCGTGGACCTGAGCGGGCAGGAAAATGTCGTACCAGCCGCCCAAGAAGGTGGCTGGGGGCGCCTGCTGGCGCCCGGCCCGGAAGTCCACTGCGTCCCACCAGGGATCCCCGGGCTCCTCATGGGCCAGCCAGTCCTGGTAGAAGTCCACCGTTCGCCCGACTATGCGCCGGTCGGCGTCGGCCAGCGGCACGGTGGCGGCGCCACGGTTGACGATCTTGCGCTGGGCGCGCATCGAGCGCAGGACCTGGCGCCAAGGCAACTCTTGGTGCTCGACCTGGTACACCCAGCTCAGCATGGTCTCCAGCCCTAGCGTGTTGCCGGGGTAAACCACGGCGTCGCGGAAGTAAGTAGCCGTCACGCCCGGCGCCATGGCCTTCAGCGAGGCGGGCGGATCCCCGCACACTGCCCACTGCACCAGGCCCAGGTAACTCGGGCCGAAGGTGAAAATCGACCCTCCGAACCACGGCTGCTCAGCCACCCAGGCCAGCGTGGCCTGCCCGTCAGCCTCTTCGTGACGGAACGGCTCCCAGTCGCCACCGGATCCGAACGTACCCCGGCAGCTCTGGATGACAACCTGGTACCTGCGTTCAGCAAACAGACGGCCGACCATGCCCACTTGCCGGCGCCCGTAGGGGGATCGGACGAGCACGACCGGAGACGGCGCAGAGTTGGTGGCCGTGGCTGGCGCCCAGCGGTCGGCCAACAGCACGACGCCATCGGCCATCTGGGCGGGCAAGTCGCGTTCGACCACGACTCGGCGGTCTGACGCCGGCGGCAGACGGGCCAGAGAGGCGATCAGGCGGCTTCCGAAGGTCGTATGTCATTCCTACCAGACCCCCGCTCGTGGCCGGAAGTATTCCAACATTCCCGCCGAGCACGGATTCCGTCTCAAAACGGGCCGACCGAACTGGCCTGGCCCCGCCCTTGCACAACCTGCTGAAAAGTGATATCAATTAATAGCACATTGTCGAAGTTGTCCCTCAGGAGGCATCATCATGGCTCAGCCTGTCCAGGCCTACACCGATCCCGGATCAACTACGGCCGGTCATTCGCGAGCCAGCGTCGAGATCCACGAGCGCCAAGCGTGGGCTATCAGCGGCTGGCTCGGCGTGCTGGTCGTGGCCGTCTGCATCGTGGCGGTCATCCTCCTCGCCCACAGTTCGGTCAAGGCTCTGGTCACCGTGCCGATCGTGGTAGGCGTGATCATCCTGGCCTCGCTGACCATCGTGCAGCCCGGTCAGACCAGGGTCGTTCGATTTTTCGGCCGCTACGTCGGCACCGTGCGTCGGACCGGCCTGTCGTGGATTCTGCCCCTCTCCGACCGGAAAAATGTGAGCATTCGGGTGCGGAACTTCGAGACGAACCATCTGAAGGTCAACGACGCTGACGGCAATCCCGTCGAAATCGCCGCCATCGTGGTCTGGCAGGTTGCCGATACCTCGCGTGCCCTCTACGCCGTCGAGGATTACCTCAATTTCGTCCGGGTCCAGGCCGAGGCCGCGTTACGGCATGTTGCCACCACCCATCCCTACGACGACCCCGCGGGCCAGGGCCTGTCACTGCGCGGGTCGACCGACGTCGTCGCTGGCGAGCTGGCCGCGGAGATGGCGGCGCGTATCGCGATCGCGGGAGTACAGATCGTGGAGGTACGTATCAGTCACCTTGCCTACGCGGCCGAGATCGCCCAGGCCATGCTGCGCCGGCAGCAGGCCAATGCCGTCGTCGGGGCTCGCTCCCGCATCGTCGAAGGGGCGGTCGGGATGGTTGAAATGGCGCTCGAACGGATGAGTGAGCGCAATATCATCGATCTTGACGAGGAGCGCAAAGCCACCATGGTCAGCAACCTGATGGTCGTGCTCTGCAGTGACCAACCGGCTTCGCCAGTCGTCAACACCGGCACCCTCTACTCGTGAGCGGTGAATGACCGCAAGCAGGTACTGGTCCGAATGGATCCCGCGGTCCACGATGCCCTCGCCCGCTGGGCCGCCGACGAGTTCCGCAGCATCAACGCCCACATCGAGATGCTGCTACGCAGAGCTCTTGACGACGCCGGGCGAATGCCGAAGAGGGTCGGGCCCCTACCCAAACGGGGCCGGCCACCTACGACCTAGCGACGGCCTGGACCGGCGGCCGAGTCGGGCCGGTGGTAACTGGCGCTGAGGTCTCGGCGCCCGTCGAGGGCCTGGCCCGGGCCCGGCCTCGAGCCTCCCAACTCGCACCGGGACCCGCCGTCGCCACCTTTGTCGTCTCGAGTCGACTTATGGAGGGAGATGTACGGCTGTTGTACATCTCCCTCCAAAAGTGACGGGATTTACCAAAGGTCGCAGCCGCCCGGTAGTCAACCCGCCCACCTGCCGAGGGGCGGGCCAATCCAGCCGGGCCTTTGATGCAGTCGCCAGCACAGAAAAGGAGAATCGCATGAGCAGACCCAACCGCGTCACAGCCACTCGAAGGGTCGCCGTCCCAGTGATCCCCGTGATGTCATTCATAGGAAGGCGGTGAGCCGCGTGGGCGCGAAGCTGACTGGGCGGGCGTGGCCCGGGACGAGGTGGTGTGCCCCGGTGATTGTGCTCATGGGGGTAGCCCTGGTGGCCGCGGCGTGTGGCGGGAGCAGCCCCGCCCCGGCCACCAAGGCCTTTCCGGGCGCGGCGGTGCCGTCCGGATCTTGGCCATATCCGAATGGCGACATCGCCAACACCAGGGACGCGCCGGACTCGGCGATATCGGCGGCGAACGTAGACCAGTTGCGGGAGGCGTGGACGTTCCGGCTGCCGGGCCGGGCCGCGGCCGGCGTCGGGCCTTACGGCTCGCTTACCGCCGCGCCCGTCGTGGCCGATGGCGTGGTGTATCTACAGGACCAGGATGCCAACGTGTACGCGCTGGCGCTCGCCACCGGCCAGCTGAAGTGGGAGTACCAGGTAAACCTCCCGGAGAAGAGCGGTCCCGGGCCCGACGGCCTGGCGGTGGCGGGCGGCGTCGTCTACGGGGACACCTCGACCTCTGTGTTCGCGCTGGCCGCCGCGACCGGCCAGACCATCTGGGTGGACGGCCACCTGCTCACCAGCGGGCAGGGGGCGTTCGAGATCCAGCCGCAGGTGGCGGGCGGGCGGGTGTACCTGGCCAGCGCCTACGGCTCGGGTCCCGGCGGCGGCGTACTGATGGCGCTGAGCGCGGCCACGGGCCGTCTGCTGTGGACGTTCAACACCGTGCTCGGTCCGGGAGCAGGCGTGCAGGCTCTCGGTGTCGGCTCGGGCGGCGCCTGGGAGACGCCGCTCGTCAGCAGCGATGGATCGGTGACGTTCGGTACCGGGAACCCGTACCAGAGCCTCGGGTCGGCGATCGCGTCTCCGTCCAGGCAGCTCTACACCGACAGTGAGGTGAACCTGGATGCGGCGACCGGGAAGCTGCGCTGGTACTACCAGGCCGTGCCGAACGACTTCGAAGATCACGACCTGCAGGCGTCACCGATCTCGGCTTCGACCGGCGGGGTCTCCGTGATCATCTCCGCCGGCAAGGTGGGATACGTCTACGCCCTGAACGCACGGTCCGGGGCGCTGCTGTGGAAGACACCGGTGGGCGAGCACAACGGGCACGACGACGACTCCCTGCTGCTGCTGTCGCACCAGATCTCGATCAAATTCCCTTTTACCGCATGGCCCGGACCGCTGGGCGGCGTGCTGTCGAACCTGGCCATGGCCGGCGGCAGCTTGTACGTGGCCACCATTGACCTGCCGGTCACCTACACCGGCCCGACTTCGGTCACCGCCACCAAGGGCGCCGGTGCCGCAACCGGGGAAGTCGAGGCGCTCAGCCTGGCCACCGGCAAGGTCGAATGGGACACCAAGGTGCCGACGCTTCCGCTCGGTGCGGCCACGGTCGCAAACGATCTGGTCTTCACCACGCTCTACAACGGTGTCCTGATCGCCCTCGACCGCGGCACCGGCGCCATTGTCTACCAGCACCAACTGCCTACATCGGCGAACTCGCCGATCGCCGTCTTCGGCAACACAGTGCTGGTTCCGGCGGGCGGCCCCAAGACGTCAGGTTCGGGTGCCGGCGGGAACCCGCAACTGGTTGCCTACACGGTTCCGTGACGCATCCGGTTTCATCCCGCCCGGCGCCGAGCCCACCGGGCGCTCTTCCTGAGTGCACCGCCGGGGGTACGGTGCGGGCCCAACTGCGACGGCCTACTGGGGGGAGACCGGTCAGTGGACCATCTCGTTCGCCCATTCGATGAGCTGGGGCACGAGCTGGTACCAGCCGCTGAAGATCGTTCCTTCGCCCCGGTTGCGCATGTCGCCCCGGTCGAGCCACTCACGGTCGCCCCAAGGGGGCTCGACGAGGCGGGCGCCCGGTAGGTTGGCTGCGAGCCGCTCGGAAGTCTCGCGGGTGTGGTGCGGGTCGGACCGGCCCGATCGGAAGACCAGGATCGGGAACTTGATGGCGGCCACCTGCTCGTCGGTGAGTCCGGGCACGAGGGGGTCGCCACAGCCGCAGTACACGTGCATCCAGCGCTCCATCGTGGCCTTGAACTCGGCGGGGTCATAGGACGAGAAGTGGTCGCGGTTCTTTGGGTTGCGCTCCATCACCTCCTTCCAGGTCTCCAGGTCGGCGACGTCTTCCATCGTCCCGCTCCAAGCGGCCATGATCGAGGGGGCGCAGTACACCTGGCCGAGGCCCATCAAGCCGAACACGCCGCCACTGATCCACCAGATCCCTAGACCGCGAGCAATATCGGGGTGGCGGGCCGCGGTGAGCAACGAGATGCGCGCCCCACCCGAGCCGCCGATAATCACCGTCGGACCGAAATCGAGCTGGCGTAGCAACTGGGCCAGCGAGTCGGCCTGCATTTCGGACTCTGAAGCGCCTGTGAAGCAGACCGAGGATGCCCCGCAGTTCAGGCGGTCGTAGATGAGCACCTTCTTGCCGTGTTCAGCGAGGGTCTCGGCCATCTCGCGCACCCCGCCGTAGTCCTTACTGAATCGGCCTCCCGGGGTGATCACCCACGGCTGGCCCTCACCAATGATGTCGTAGGCAATCTCGAGTTCACCCTGCTGCGCGACGGGCATCGACTCCCTCTCTCGATGACGTGGGCCTGGTCAGCACGTCCAAAGACGCGATGCGGTGAAGCTACCACCGGGCCTACGGCCCTGCCCGCCCGCCGCCGTTCACGTCGGGCGGGCTTAGAAGTGGGGGAGAAGCGGGCCGCCCCGGTTGGCTTCAGGAGTGCTCTGGTAGAGTTATTGGTGTCGGCCGTGACTTGGCCGTCTCTTGATGTCTGAGTGAAGGGTGTGCTGCGAGATGGCTACGCTGGTAGATGACGGTATTCGGATTATCGACGCCGACACGCATTTCACCGAGCCTTACGATATGTGGACGTCGCGGGCGCCGGCGAAGTTCAAGGACCGGGTTCCTCACGTAGAGGAGATCGAGGGCGAGCCCACCTGGGTGGTGGATGGGGAGTCGCTGGGCTTTGCCAGGGGTGGCGGCGTGATCGACAAGCACGGCGACAGGATCCCCTTCCTTGAGTCGATGGAGAAGGGCCAGGACTGGGTCCATCCAGGCGCCTTCGACCCTAAGGCTCGCCTACAGGTGATGGACGAGAGCGGCATCTACGCTCAGGTACTTTTCCCGAGCATCATCGGTCTCGGCGGCCAGAGTGTGAACGGAAAGGTCGGCGATCCGGAGCTGCGCAAGCTCTGTATCGAGATCTACAACGACGCCATGGCGGAGATGGGCGACGAATCGGGAGGCCGCTTCATCGGCATGCCGGTCTTGCCCTCCTGGGATGTCGGCGCCTGCGTCAAGGAGGCCGAGCGGGTAGCCGGGTTGGGGCTGCGCGGCATCAACATGACGACCGACCCACAGGACCTGGGCTCGCCTGACTTGGCTCACCGCGATTGGGACCGTTTGTGGGAAGTGTGCGCTGACCTCAACTTGCCGGTGCATTTCCATATCGGGTCGTCGAACACCGCTATGGATTTCTTCGGTAAGTACTTCTGGCCTTCCCAGGATGAGCACGTCAAGCCGGCGATCGGTGGTTCGATGCTGTTTATCAACAGCGCTCGGGTGCTGATCAACGCCACGTTCTCGGGTGTCTTCGATCGTTTCCCGAAGCTGCAGATGGTCCTGGTGGAGAGCGGGATCGGTTACATACCGTTCATGCTCGAGACGATGGACTACGAGTTGCTCGAGAACGCTCCTGTGCAGTACGCGGCGATGTCGAAGAAGCCGTCTGAGTATTTCAAGTCGAATTGGTATGCCACTTTCTGGTTTGAGGAAAACCAGGGCGACCTGCAGAACATGATCGACAAGGTCGGCGACGAGCGGATCCTTTTCGAGACTGACTTCCCGCACCCGACGTGCCTGTACCCCTCCCCGCTCAACACGATGGCGGAGAAGATGAACGGTCTGCGTCCCGAGACCCGCCGGCGGATCATGGGCGAGAACGCGGCCGGGCTTTACCGGCTGTAGCTCACCGCACCACTCCAGCGCGGCCGTCGAGCCCACCGCGCCGGCCCCACCCGGAGCCGTCCAACTGTCACCCGGCAGGGACCCGAAGGCTTCCGGAGGACGCCGGCCGTTCGTAACGAACATGTTCGTAACGAACATGTTCGTGCTAGGATGGGGTGCATGCCCACGGCCGCTCCCCAGCCGATCAGTCGCAGGAATCGCCCGGCCAAGCCGGCACTGAGCAGGGAGGCCATCGTCGCCGCGGCGGTCAACGTGCTGCGTACCGAGGGCCTGGAACGCCTTACCATGCGACGCCTGGCTGCTGCGCTCGACACCGGAGCGGGGTCACTCTACGTCTACTTTCGCAACGCCGAGCACCTCTACGCGGCTCTCCTCGATCAGCTTCTCGGCCAGGTGGACCTATCTGCCGGCGGCCCCGACCGGCCCTGGCGGGAACGCCTGGCCGGCGTGCTGGAGTCCTACACCCAGGTGCTGTTCGAGAACCCGAGTATCGCTCGGATGAGTATCTCCACCCGGCCGAGCGGACCTCACAGCCTCCACCTCTTGGAGACCCTCCTCGACCTGCTCGACGAGGGAGGCGTGACGCCCGGAGCAGCCGCGTGGGGTTCTGATCTCCTCCTGCAGTACGCCACCGCGACCGCGGCCGAGCACGCCACGAGAGATCAGCGGGTCGAGACCGCCGACGAGGAGACCGACCTGTCCCTCGCGCTGGCCGCGGTGACCGCGGCTGCCTATCCCCGCCTGCACCAGGTCAAGGACCTGTTGTTCGCCGGCGAGGCCAAACAACGTTTCCGGTGGGGCATCGATGTCCTCCTCGCCGGTCTGAGCAACGAGCACAACGCCCGGCTCCCCCGCTCCTATGAGTCGACCCACATGGGGGCGGCGCCATGACCTTGACCGCGGAGACCGGCTCCGCCGACCACGCAGGTGTCGACCCGTCCCGCCTGACTGGCCGGTTGCGGATCATCCTCGCCATCGTCCTCATCGCCGACGTGCTCGACCTGATGGACAGCACGATCACCAACATTGCCGCGCCGACCATCGTCCGTGAGATCGGCGGCGGCGAATCGCTCATCAAGTGGCTGGGCGCCACCTACACCCTCGCCATGGGCGTGCTGCTCGTGGTCGGCGGTCGCCTTGGTGACCGCTACGGCAAGCGGCGGATCTTCCTGATCGGCATCGTCGGCTTCGTGGCGGCATCGCTGCTCTGCGGCTTGTCGGTCTCGCCCAGCATGCTCATCGCGTCGAGGCTTGCTCAGGGTGGGTTCGGCGCTCTATTGATTCCCCAGGGCATCAGCATCTTGACCGCGACTTCTCTCGCGAGCAGTTCCCTCGAGCGGTAAGTGTGTTCGGCCCGGTGATGGGGATCTCCGCCGTGCTGGGACCGATCGTCGCTGGGTTCGTCATCGACGCCGACATCGCCGGGCTGACGTGGCGACCCATTTTCTTGATCAACATCGGGTTAGGGACCGTAGGATTCGTGGCCGCCCTCAAGTACCTACCCCGCGATGCATCCGACGCCGACGTGGTCATCGACGGGCCCGGCGCCGGACTGCTCGGGGCCAGCATGCTCGGACTGATATACGGTCTCATCGAGGGCTCGACGGTGGGGTGGACCGTCGTCCCGATCGTGTCGCTGGTAGCCGGCGCGGCACTCTTCGGTGGGTTCTGCATCCGCCAGTGCACCGAGTCGAACCCGTTGATCATCCCGTCACTGCTGAAGAACCGGGGGTTCACCTCCGGGCTCCTCCTCGGCTTTGCCTACTTCGCCGCCGTGAGCGGCTTCGGCTATGTCATCTCGCTGTTTCTTCAGACCGGGCTCGGGCTCACGCCGACACGAGCGGCGCTCGGGCTCGCCCCGGTGATGGTCGGGATCATCGGCGCGAGCATCCTCTGCCGGCCGCTGATCACCTCGCTGGGACGTCGCCTCGTCATCATCGGATTGATCTGCACCCTCGCCGGGGCGGCCGGGCTGTGGGCCACCGTGCAACTTGAGGGCCTATCGGTGAGCCTCCTGGCCATGGCCCCCTCGCTCCTGCTTCTTGGCGTCGGCATGGGGGCGTGCTTCAGCAGCATCTACGACGTCGCACTCGGCAACATCGCTCCATCGGAGGCCGGCAGCGCCAGCGGATCCCTCAGTGCGGTCCAACAGCTCGCCGCGGCCATCGGCTCCGCAGTCGTAACCACCGTGTACTTCGGCCAGCGGGCCGACCACGGCGCCGTCCAGGCCATGACCGTCAGCGTCGCGGTCGTCGCAGGCATAGCCGCGACCTGCCTGGCGCTGGCGTGGCTACTCCCGCGCCACGCACCCTCGGAGGCACACCCATACACCTGAAACGTTCACTCCCGATAACGGAGACGGTGGGTGGTTTCGGCCGCGACGGTCGGGGATATGAAGGAGTCTCCTCACCAACTGAGAGGACCCTGATGCCCGCCCGCCGGCGAGGCGGACATCCGGGTGCTCAGACCCCCGTCCTGGTATGCCGTCGTTAGGTGTCTTGGACGACCTCGTAGGTCAGGAAGGCGAGGCCGGCACCGATGGTCTTGGTATCGACGAGGCGCAGGGGTTTCTTGTCGCTGGTCTCGCCGAAGAGGCGCTCGCCAGCCCCGAGGACGACCGGGAAGACGACCAGGCGCAGCTCGTCGACCAGGTCGTGCTCGATCAGCATGCGCCCGAGCTGATAGCTGGCGTAGACGACGATTTCCCCGTCCAGGTCTTGCTTCAGCTTCGAGATCTGCTCCACCACGTCGCCCGTCACGGGGGTCGCATTGCTCCAGTGGGGATAATCGAGCGTCGAGGATACGACGTACTTCGGCAGGCTGTTCAACCGGTCCGCCCACTCGCCACTCCGGGATGACCACCGCGTCCCGAACCACTCGTCGCTCCGACGTCCCAACAACAGGGCGTCGGTGCCCCGCGCCTCCTCGAGCATGACCTGGCTCCACTCTTCGAGGTCCTTGCCGCCAAACTGGGCGAACCAGCCGCCCAGCCTGAAGCCCTCCTCACCGTCGGGGTCTTGGACGACGCCGTCGAGCGAGACGTTCGTACTGATCACGATCCTTCCCATTTCGATTCTCCTTTTATTGGATAGCTACCTGCTGCGTTTGTTGAGGCGCCTGCCGCGACGAAAACTGACCGGCGAATTTCGAGCCACCCCGACGTCATTAATAGGTATGCGGGTCAAAGGAAGGAGCTATGCGAGGATGCGAGCGTGACCGAGCAGACCCTGGCCCGTGCTCGTGCCGGCGATGAGGACGCGTTCCGCGAACTGACCGACCCCTATCAGCGTGAGCTACGGGTGCACATCTACCGAATCGTGGGCTCGACTCAGGACGCCGAGGACCTGCTCCAAGAGACGCTGCTCGGCGCCTGGCGCGGCCTTGAGCAGTTCGAGGGACGCGCCACGGTCCGAGCCTGGCTGTACCGGATCGCCACCAACCGCTCGCTGGACGCCCTGCGGGCCAGGCGGCGCCGCCCCCAAGTCCAGCAGATGACCCGGCTGCCTGAGCCGACCCGCTGGAGCGAGCCGGTCTGGCTTGAGCCTTACCCCGATACGCTCCTCGAGGGGATCCCGGATGAGGCTCCCGGACCCGAGGCGCGCTACGAGACCAAGGAGGCGATCGGGCTGGGATTTGTCGTCGGTCTCCAGCATCTCCCGCCGCAGCAGCGCGCCGTGCTCGTGTTGCGCGACGTGCTGGGCTACCGCGCCGGGGAGGTCGCTGGGATGCTCGAGACCAGCGAGGCGTCGGTCAACAGCCGGCTGCGCCGGGCTCGTGCGGCGTTCGAATCCCGCCTGCCGGCCACCGGACGCGAGCGAGCGCCGCTCCCGAACTCCAGGCTCGAGCGCGACATCGTCGGCCGCTTCGCCGAAACGGTCGAGAACGGCGACATCGACGGGATGGTGAACCTCCTGACCGACGAGGCATGGCTCGCCATGCCGCCGCTCCCGCACGAGTACCAGGGACGGAAGTCAATCGGCGCGTTCCTGCGGGGCGCAGAGGAGCGTCGCGGCACGCCGATGCGGTTGGTGCCGACCCGCGCCAACACCCAGCCAGCGTTCGGCTCGTACCTGCCGGTGCCCGAGACCGGTGTGGCGCGTGCGTTCTCGTTATTTGTGCTGACCCTTGACGGCGACCACATCTCTGCCATTACCTGGTTTGCCGACAACAGGGTCTTTTCCCACTTCGGCTTGCCGGCGCTGCTGCCATAGGGAGGCTGGGCAACCCGGCTCCTACCGGCTGGCGCCCGGTGCCCTTCCGTCAGGCCTCGGCTCGGACGAGGAAGATGGAGCGGGTCAGCGCCACCTCGCCATCTTGCAGGCGGGCCCGCATGGCGTCTTCGATAGCGGTCCGGACCCGTTCACAGGTGTCAGGGTCCGCATGCTCGAGCATCCTCTGCACGGCGCCCACGCCCAGCGCGGACGCGGCCGTCTCTGGAATACCTTCCGTCGGCGTGCACATCCAGTCGCCGTGAGCGTTGATATCGACGTGGTGGAATCCGGCCAAATCGAGAATGCGTTTGATCCGGTCCGCGTCGGACAAGGAGAACGGTCCGGGGGCGTCGGGGGCGGGCATCTCGGGCGGCGTCCCCAGTACCGACACAGCGGCCTGGGCTGGCACCGACATCCACTCGTTGGCCGTCACCGGTTGCCAGCACACAAAGGACAGGACGGCAGCGGGTTTCAGCGACCGGTGGACGTTGGTGAAGGCGGCCACCGGATCGGCGAAGAACATGACGCCGAAGCGGGAGAAGGCACCGTCGAACCGGGCTCGGCTGAGGTCGCTGCTTTGCACGTCGTCATGCTGGAAGTCGACATTGTTGATCCCGGCGGCACGGGCGTGCTCCCGGGCCCGCTCGAGGAGGGCGGCGGCGATGTCGACACCGAGGACCCGACCACCCGGAGCGACCCGGCCCGCCAGTTCCAACGTGGTCTGGCCCGTCCCGCACCCCAAATCGATCACGTGCTGGCCGGGCTGCGGGTCCAGACGGTCCATGGCCATGCGCCCGGCCGGACCGATCACCCGTTCGTGGTGGGACTCGAGCGACATCCACGACGACGCCCGGGCCGCCCAGAATTCGGCCTGTTCGGTGTTGGCGAACGTCATTGACGGGACCTTATCTCGGGTGTCGGGATAGCACGCCGCCTGGATCGGTTCGCCGATCCCTCGAACACCCACATGCCCAGCGGGTCCAGGGGTCCACTGCCCTTACCGGATCGGGGTCCGGGCTCCTACCCCGGCGGCACGGCCGTGGCCAGGAGCTCCCGCACCCTTCGGGAGCCGTCGATCGCGGCCAGGGTGTGGACGAGCCGATCCGCCCCGCGCCCGCCGAGCGACGGGGACGTGAGCGATCGCAGCTTCCCTTCCAGCCGAGCCCGCTGCGCCGCCAGCTCGTCGTCGGCCGCGGGCTGATCGGGCGGCTCGGTAGTAGTGAGGACCTCGCCGCTCCGCAGCCGGATGCTCACCGCGGTCCAGGGATCCGCGTGTTCACGGACTGTGACCCGCCGGCGCAGCCCGGCCAGTACCGGATCGGCGAGGGCGTCGGTCGAGAAGGCGTCCGGCCCGGTGTCGGCGGCGCCCAGGGCCGCCGCCGCGGCGTGGACCATACTGAACTTGGCCTGTAGGTCGTCCTGCGGCTCCACGTACGAGCAGATTTCGAGGGCGATGGCGCCGTCGGCCACCTCGATGGCGTCAATGTCGTCGGCGCCCAGCCCGTGCTGGCTGCGCAGGCGGGTGAGCGCGGTCACCTCAGCCTGCAGAATCCCGCAGCACGCATGGCGCTTGAACACGACCGACCGGATACCCGGCGCCTCGCCCAGCGTGACCGCCACCTGCTCGGGATCGAAGGTGGTGCTGGTGATGGCGGCGTAGCGCTCCAGACCCTCGGCGGGACCGGTGGCCCCGGCGGCCACCAGGCGGGCGGTCAGGACCCCAGCCGCCGCCGCTTTGCCGGCGTGCAGGGGCTTGGCCGTGGTTCCGATGCCGGCGTTGATTCCTGCCGCCTGGGAGGCGGCGATACCGAGGGCCGCCACCACCTGGTCGTACGAGAGGCGCAGGAGCCGGCAGCAGGCCGCGGTGGCCGCGAAGGTTCCGACCGTGCCGGTGGCGTGCCACCCGCCCCGACCGTGAGACGGCCCGAGCGCGATCCCCAACCGGCAGGCCACGTCGTAGCCGGCCAAGATGGCGACGAGCAGCTCCGAGATGCTCGAACCCACCACCTCGGCGAGAGCGACCGCCGCCGCACAGACCGACACCGATGGGTGACCGCCCATGCCGCGGGCGACGTCGTCCAGCTCCATGGCGTGGCTGGCCGAGCCGTTGGCTAAGGCGGCATCCAGCGCCGAGGCCCGTTGGCGGGTGCCGACGATCGTGGCCGGCCCAGGACCGCCACCCACGTCGGCGAGCGCGGCCCGAACGGCGAGCGCCGGGGCGGACGACGATCCAGCGATGGCTGCCCCGAGCCAGTCGAGCAGGCACTGGCGGGCCCGCTCCACGTCGGCAGGGACGATGGCCGCGGCGTCGAGGGTGGTCACCCGACGGGCCAGGTCCGCGGTCAGCAGCGCGCTCACGGCTTCCCGCCGCGCTGCGCCCAACCCGGCCGGGTGTGATTCGCCGGCGCTGGCTGGCGCCGCCGCCCGCACCCGGCGCTTCCGCCCGGCCTTCCCACCGCCCTCGAATGCGCTTACCATCGTCTCCCACTCACTTTCTGCTCTGTCTCCTCGACGAGAACATCTCCGAGCCGGCCAGGGGCCACGACCGGTACGACGCCCTCTTTCTCTTAGCGGGTGGAGCCTCCGCCGTCCACCCTGATGGTCTGCCCGGTGACCCATTCGGCCTGGGGGCTGCACAGGTACGCCATGGCGGCGTAGAGATCGCGAGTGGTCCCCATGCGCTTGATGGCATTTTGCGACACGATTGAGTCGGCCGTGTCCAGTTGGTGGACGGCGGCTTCGAAGGCACAGATCCCTGGCGCGATGCAGTTCACCGTGATGCCGAGCTCGCCGACCTCGTGCGCCATCCCTGCGGTCATCCGCTCGACGGTGTTCTTGGTCAGGCCGTAGGCCGTACCCCCCGAGCTTGATGCCATCGAGGAGATGTTGATGATCCGCCCCCAACCCTGGTCGGACATGAGCGGCACGGCGGCCTGGTAGCAGCGCAGGGTTCCGGTCACGTTGACGGCCCAGGCCCGGTCCCACACGTCGTCCGGACAATGCAGCAAACCCGTCTCGTTCATGCCTCGCCACAACCCGGCGTTGTTTACGAGGACATCGAGGCGCCCGAACCTCTCTTGTGTTTGGCGCATCAGACCCTCGACGCTGCCACGATCGGTCACATCGGTCTCGACTCCGATGCACTTCGGTCCGGCTGCGGCCACGTCTGCCGCAGCCAGCCTCAGTGTCTTTGACATCGGCCAGCACCACGTTGGCGCCATCCAGGGCGAAGTACTTGGCGTAATCACGGCCCAGGCCGCGGGCCGCCCCGGTCACGATGACGACCCGTCCGTCGAAGATTCCCATGGTCTGAACTGTCCTTTCGAGGTGAGAGGGTGTCGCAGCTAGGTCTGGTTCGGCCGGATCGTGTGAGTCGGCCGGGCAGGGCGTGTCTCATCTACTTGCGACCGTGGAAGATCACCGAACAGCACGAGGAGCGAGTCAAGCAGACCGGGACAGGATTAGGAAGAAAATGAGGAGTTAGGGCCCCGCTGGGAAAGATGAAAAGCTTCATTTCAGATTAGTGGTTGAAGGGCCTGGCGTCAACTGAGTCGGTGCTGGTCCGGGTCACAGTGGGGCTGGCCGATCGGGACCTGACCTTCCGCCCCAGGGCTGCGCCGATCGTGGCCCAAGAGCGGCCAGTCATCGTCAACCGATCCGAGCGGAGGCCGATTCGCGATACTTGGCTTCATTGACAGGAGGGAGAAACCCGATGAACGCCAACCCGACGATCGAGCCCCGTTTCCAGCTGGGGTCGATCGACCAGATTTCCTTCGCCGTCGTCGACGTCGAAGAGGCGGTGCCTCGATACACCGCCATGTTCGGCGGACCGTTCAGCGTGATGGATGTCCCGCGTATCGAGGTCGTCTGCCGCGGTCGCCCGACTACTTCGGCCCTCAAGCTCGCGTTCGGCCGTACCGCCGACATCGAGGTGGAGCTCGTTCAGGTCGTCGCCGGCGATTGGCCGACACTCGATTGGCTGGCGACACGCGGCGAGGGCCTCCATCACCTGCGCTACCCCGTGGCCGACGTCGACGCCACCCGCGTGGAGATGGAAGCGGCCGGCTTCGGAGTGAGCCTCGTCGGTGGCGAAGGCGGGGTGTCCTTCGCGTACCTCGAGTCCCCGTTGCTCAACGGCATGACGGTCGAGCTCATTCACATGGAGCCGCCGGCCTGATCCCGGCGTCCAGCTCAGTCATCAGCAGAGACGGTTCGAGTCCCACTATTTCTCTGTTGTCCCGATAGGGGCCGTGGGAGATTCCCACCGCCAAATCGCCCTGGCCGGCAGGCGCTGGTGTCGGTCCGGGGATCCCGGGAGGGATGCCTCCTAAGAAACCGATTCGCTCAGCCAGTAACCGGCTGCCGGCCGCTGGTCTGCCTCCCTCGAACAGGGACCGCACCGGTGGCGCGAAATCGAGCTAGTCGGCGACAGCGGCTACCGACCCGGTCGACCGCCGGCGACGGGAAGGTGCGGGTATGGCCTCCGCGCCGCTGGCGACCATCCGGCGCGCCGTATCCATGACCGCGTCGAGAGCCTGCTGTCGGGTCATCGCCGCGGCCCCATCTGCCATCCGCAGCGAAGTGAGGTGTTGGGTCGTCCCGAAGATCACGTGGGCATCGCTACTCGGGTGCACCACCTGAAACGCCCCGTCCCGCTCGCCGCGCTCCAGCAATGCCTCCAGGCTCGCCATCGAGCGGTGCACCCCGTCGAGGTACTCCTGGGACCAGCCTTCGGCGCTGCGCACTTCGGCCGATCCCAGGACTTTTGAATGCAACTTGGGCCCGGGGTCGTAGACGACCGAGAGACTGACATCGACCCACGCCCGCAGCGCTTCCCACGCATCAGGCTCGGTCTCTGTAGCAGCCCATAACGCAGCTGAGACTCTTTCGTTGTCGCTTCGATACATGCTGAGGACGAGTTCGTCCTTGCTCGAAAAGTGGCGATAGAACGCCCGGGTGGACAGTTCGGCGGCCTCCAGAATCTCCTGAACTGACACGAAGCCCCGGTTGTGTCCGACCAGCCGGTAGGCAGCGCGGATGATCGCTTTCCGTTCGTTCTCGTATCTCGCCTCCCGGGCCGGCGATCGGGTCCACTTGCGCTCGGCCGCTTCCACAAGCGACCAGGTTAGACCCGCGGTAACCCAGATTCGCCGGTCCGGCCCGGTGCCAACCAAGTGGAGGACGGCCGGAAGCCCGATTGCTGGCAGGGTTCGGCTCGCGCCCGGCCCGTCTCGATACATGCACCACGAGCGGTTGACGGCCGAGCCCGTCCGACTATGATTCTGAAATGAATCTTTTCATCTTGACTATTGCTCGCTAACTGTCGGGCGAGGCCTTCGACCTGCTCGACCGCAAATCCCCCGGGCGGGACGCTATTCGGGTCAGCATGAGCCTGACCTAGGGAAGGCAGCTTCCGACAGGTGCTTAGATAGACGGCAACGGGTCGGACGGCTTGGTATCCGATGAGAGCACGCACCTCAACGACACGCTGCGCGGCCTGGATGATGTGGAGCACTTGACGCGCTGCCTCGGACAGGCAGCCTGAACCAGAAAGGTCGCAGCCCTGCCATGCGAATAGCGCCGGCCACCCTCGATGACTCCCTGCCGATCCACAACAACATCGTGCGCGCTGCCTACAACAACCCCGATATGTTCCGCGGTTTCGGCAGCCTGTCGCTGCGCGTTCACAGCGCGTCCCACTTGTCTGATCGCGTCCGGGAACTCGTCGTCCTGAGCGTCACCGGGCGGCTACACGCCACCTATGAATGGCGGGCTCACATGCCGCTGGCCCAGAAACAGGGCATCTCAGAGGCGGACATCGAAGCCCTGTGGAACCACGACATCGATCATTTTCAGGGGGCCGACCGGGCGACAGTCGAATTTGCCGGCGCCGTCGATCAGGCCGCCGTCGACGACCAGATCTGGCAACAGGCCCGGGTGTATTACTCAGAAGTCGAGCTGCTCGACATGACCATGCTCGCCGGCTTCTACGGTCTGGCGTCCCGGTTGGCGCTCACCTTCGACATCGAACCAGACGCGGCCGGTTGAACGACTGGGTCAGCGCTGAGAACGGCGAGGAGCCGGGGTCGGCCGCATGTTCGTCACCCGTCGGATCGCGTACTATCTCGTCGTACCCTGCGCCGACCAGGCCGCGAACGGGAGGATCATGACCGAGGTAACCGAGACGGAGCCCTATTGGGATCCCTACCACGCCGACCAGCGAGAGGCCCCCTATGAGGCGTGGCGGCGACTCCGCGACGAGGCGCCCGTCTACCACAACGAACGCTTTGACTTTTGGGCCCTGAGCCGCTTCTCCGACGTTCTGGGCGCGTCGCTTGACACCGAGACATTCAGCTCGGCCCGGGGGATCACTCTCGACACCATCGGTGATCCGATCCCGTTCCCGATCATGATCATGATGGATCCCCCTATCCACGACTCCTTCCGGAAGGTTGTGAACCGGGCCTACACGCCTCGGCGCATCGCCGCTCTTGAGGATCGCATCCGGGAGCTGTGTGGCAAGTATCTCGATCCGTTCGTCGGCGCAGGCGGCTTCGATTTCGTCCAGGACTTCGGGATGCGCCTGCCGGTAATGGTGATCTCCACCTTGCTCGGGTTCCCCGAGGAGGACCACGACCAGCTCCGGGAATGGAGCGACATAGGCCTTCACCGCGAAGAGGGCAAGGAAGGACTGACGCCGGAGGCCCAGGAGGCCCAGAACCTGACGATCACCTACTACATCGATCAGATAGGGCAGCGACGCCGCCAGCCCCGGGACGACATGATCACCGCCATGATAGAGGCTGATATGACGACACCGGACGGTGAGGTCCGCAAGCTCGACGACCTCGAAGTCGTGGGCATGATGGCACTCATCAGCAATGCCGGGAACGAGACCGTGGCCCGGATGCTGGGGTGGACGGCGCTGGTGCTCGATGAGTACCCCGACGCCCGCCGCGAGATGGCGGAGAACCCCTCCCTCATCCCAGTCGGCGTGGAGGAACTCCTGCGCTATGAGGCGCCGTCGCCGATCCAGGGTCGCTACGTCACCCGGGACGTGGAGATGCACGGCACTGTCATCCCGGAAGGAGCGAAACTGGCGTTGTTGACCGGATCCGCCGGGCGCGACGAGCGAAAATACCCGAATCCCGACAGGTATGACATCCATCGGTCAACCGATCGTCACGTGACTTTCGGGTACGGCGCCCACTTTTGCCTTGGAGCCGCGCTGGCCCGGATGGAGGGCAAGGTAGCGCTCACGGAAGTGCTGCGTCGGTTTCCTACCTGGGAGGTCGACCGCGCCGCGGTCACCTACGTCGCCACCAACACCGTGCGGGGACCGTCTTCGGCGCCGGTCCGCGTCTGAGCTGACCAGCCCGGACGAACTGGAGGCCCTGCGTGCCTCCCTGCTGCGATTGCTGGCCCGGCTCCGGCTCGAGTAGAGCCAGGGCGCTCCAGGGCGTCCCTGGGGCGGCGGGACCGGCCAACTGGAGCTACCGCCACGATGAACGAGGTGCAGGGCGCCCTCGACGGGGGTTGACAGATTAGTGAGTCACCACTAACATGGGCCCATGGCCCGTCTGACCGCCGAGAAGCGTCGTGAGGAGGTCTTGCGGGCCGCGGTGGCCGAGTTCGCCGTCAGAGGGCTCGACGGGACCTCGACCGAGGACATTGCCCGCCGGGCCGGAATATCCCAGCCGTATCTGTTCCGCCTGTATGCGTCCAAGAAGGCGCTATTCATCGCCAGCATCGAGGCCGGGTTCGAACGGATCATCGCCGCCTTCGAGCAGGCGGCCAAGGGTCTCGACGATGAAGCTGCCCTCGAAGCGATCGGCAATGCTTATACGGAGTTGCTCGAGGATCGGGAGTTGCTGCTGGTTCAGCTCCAGGCCTACGCGGCCTGCGCCGATGCCGAGATTCGGGTTGCCACCCGAAAGTGCTTCCGCCGGATGTGGTCGACTGTCGCCGGGCTGTCCGGCGCCAGTGGCGAAAAGCTCACCACTTTCATCGCCATCGGCATGCTGCTCAACGTGGCGGCGGCCATGGAACTCGACGAGGTGGACCAGGAATGGGCGCGACTCTGCTCCAAGGTCCCCCCGTCCTGGCTCGACGGGGCGCCCCCATCGACCGACTGAACAACCATGGCGGCTCTTTTTTTTGTCTGGTGTAGTTAGTGACTAATCAGTATCTAGGAAAAGAGGTGGATCTCTCGTGGCAGCATCGATCAGCACCCGTACCTACCGGCCGCTATGGACCTACGTCGTGGCCGCCGTGGCGTCGTTCATGGTCAGTCTGGACAATCTGGTGGTCACCACCGCCCTGCCTCAGATCCGCACCCACCTCCATTCCGGGGTCCAGGGACTGGAGTGGATCGTCAACGCCTACACGCTTACCTTCGCCGTGCTGCTGCTGACCGGAGCCGCCCTCGGCGACCGCTTCGGCCGCCGGAAGATGCTGAGCGTGGGGTTGGCCATATTTACCCTCGCCTCCATGGCCGCCGCCCTCGCTCCCTCCATCGGGATCCTGATCGCAGCCCGGGCGGTCCAGGGCGTCGGCGGAGCCATCGTCCTCCCCCTCACCCTCACCATCATCTCCCATGCCGCCCCCCCCGAGCGAAGGGGAGCGCTGCTCGGGATCTATGGGGCCGTCGCCGGGCTCGCCGTGGCGTTCGGGCCTCTCGTCGGAGGCGCCATCACTCAGTGGGCGTCCTGGCAGTGGATCTTCTGGCTCAACGTGCCGATCGGCCTGGCCGTCCTCACCATCGTCGGGCGGGTCCAGGAATCGTGGGGACCGGCCGGTCGCCTGGACGTGTCTGGATTGGCCCTCGGATCGGTCGGCCTCTTCGGGATCGTCTACGCGCTCATCAGCACCGACAGCCACGCCTGGGCCTCCGCGAACGTGGCCCTGCCCTTGCTGGCCGGGCTTGCGATCACCGGGCTTTTCGTCGCTCACGAGCGGCGCACCGCCAACCCGATGCTCCCCTTGCGCCTCTTCAGGGAAAGGACATTCAGCGCTGCGAACGTGGCTTCTCTGCTGTTCAGCTTCGGGATGTTCGGGTCGATCTTCCTGCTGGCCCAGTTCCTGCAGACGGCCCAGCATCTTTCGCCGCTCGCGGCTGGGCTTCGAATCCTGCCGTGGACGGCCATGCCGATACTGGTCGCCCCCATCGCCGGCCCGCTTTCCGATCGGATCGGCGGCCGGCCGCTGATGGTGACGGGTCTGGTCCTTCAGGCCGGCGGTTTGGCCTGGTTGGCCGCCGTGCTCAGCCCCGCCGTGACCTTTCCCACCTTGGTCGCCCCGTTCATTCTGTGTGGCGTCGGCATGTCCCTGTTCTTCGTGCCCGTCTCCAACATGGTCCTCGGGTCTGTTCCCCCGTCAGAGGAGGGGGTGGCATCGGGCGCCAACAACGCCGTTCGCGAGCTCGGAGGGGTCATCGGGATAGCCGTACTGGCCTCGGTCTTTGCCAGCCGGGGTAGCTACGCCAGCCCGGCGGCCTTCGTGGCGGGCACCCGTCCGGCCATCCTCATCGGAGCGGTCATCGTGGCGGGTGGAGCTGCGGCGGCTGCTCTCACGCGCGGCCGCGGCGCCCCGTCCGCCGAGGTCGTTCTCGACGCCGGCGCCGAGCTCATCGCGGCCTGACGGCGGATGGGGCGTGTGTCACACCTTGGGCACGGTTGATATCGAAAAATAGATAAAAGCGTGCCCGAAGCGTGAAAATCCGGGGGTGTCCTCGATCAGCTCCATGGCCGAAAGCGAGGCAGCGTCAGGTGGGCGTCCATGTCCTCCATCGGATCTTGTTGCAAATCCGCGGCCCGATCCGCAGCAGTTATGACCACGGCGCACGCTCCGTCGGTCTCGAGGCAACAGTCGAAAAGTCGGTACGGATCGGCCACCATCCTCGATACTTGATGATCAGCAAGCGTGAGTGGGCGTTGGCTCATGACGGCCAAAGGGTTTCGCAGCGCGTACTCCCGCTGGGTCACGGCGACATGACCGAGATGCTCGCTCGTCGTGCCGTACATCTCCATGTGGCGCCGCATACGCAGAGCGAAGGCGATCGCCGGGCCGAGCATTCCGAACGGGGCGCTGAAGCGCCTGGACAGCGTCCGCCTCCAGCGGAGTCACGGGGAGTGGGCCGGTTGGCCCCCCCGGTCTGCTCGACGCGCTGGACCGACCGATGCGGAGGAACTGGCCCTGGCACAACGACCTATATACGACGACCGTCTCGGCCAGCCCGCTCTCGACCGCTAACGCCGCCTCCGCAACCGCGCCACAACCACCGCCGCCTCCCGGTATGCCTGACGTCGAGGCGAAGCGCAACTCCTTCACACCGAAGTCGGCGGCCAGAGTGGATTGGGCACTGCGCTCGTCAGCGAACGTTGACAGTCCGTCGATCTCGCCTGGTTGAAGACCAGCGTCTTCAATCGCGGCAAGGACCGCCCGCAACGACAGCTGGTACTCACTCTCAACCGCGCTGCCCCGCTTTGCGTAAGCGGTTTCTCCAATGCCGACGATGCAGGCCCGCCCACCAGGACTCATAGCGGTGCGGTGTACCACGGCCCGAACTTTGCGTCAAGGTGGGCGCGGGCTGGGGGCTGGCCCGCCCGGGCAGGCGGACGAGCGAATCCACACTCGCTCAGATCGGCCAACCGTACTTGTCATCCGGCCAGGTGATGATGCCGCGTTCGTGGTAATCCTCGATCGTGGCATCGTCGTAGCCAAGCTCGGACATCACCTGGCGCGTGTGTTCGCCGACCATCGGAGCGGCCCGCTCCTGTCTTCCCGGTGTGTCACTGAAAGTAACCAGGTTGCCGAACTGGCGGACCCGCCCAAGCAGCTGATGCTCGTACTCCGTCACCAGGCCCAATCGTTCCAGATCGGCATCGAAGAGCACCGTCTCTCCGTCGCAGGTATCGGCCGAGACTTCGGAGGGGACTCCGGCGCCGTCGAGTATGCGCCTCCAATTCACGGCCAGGTCCGTCGCGAACACCTCGTCCAAGAGCGCGGTGAGCTCCTCGCGATTCTCCTGCCGCAAGGTAGCGGTTGCATAGCGCGGATCGTGGGCCAGCTCGGGGCGCCCGATGACCGTACACAAGGCCATCCAGTGTTCTTCTTTCACGGCCGCGAGCTGGAGCCAACCGTCCTGCGTTTCGTAGAGGCGGTAGAGCGCGGCAAGGCCCGTCTGGCCGGGATCGAGAACCGGACGAGCAGGAGGCGCACCATCGGGCCCCAACCAGCAATCAGCGGTGTAGAGCTGGGCGCCGTGGAACAACGAGGCCCACATCGACTGCCCCTCACCGGTCTGCGTTCGGTGAAAGAGCGCGATGAGCAGGGCCAACACCGACGGCATCGCCGCCGCCACGTCGCCGTGTCCGTAGCGGTACCACAACGGAGGGTTTCCGGCCAGAACGGGCCCCTGCTCCCACTCGATGCCGCTCGCCGCCTGAGCAAGTGGATCGAGCCCGCCGAGGTGGGAGAGCGGGCCAATCGCGCCGTACATGAAATTGTTGCAGTAGAGAACGTCCGGCTTGACCGCCCGGCAGTCCTCGTAGCCGATCCCAAGCCGCTCCGCCGTTCCCTTGGTCATGTTGTGATGAACCATGTCGGCCGTCGTCACTAATCGCAAGGCCACCTCGAGGCCTTCTGGTTGCTTGAGGTCGAGTGAGATGTCGCGCTTCCCTCGTTGACAGCCCATGAACGAGCCGACGACAGCGCTCCGCATGCCGTCCCCCCTGGTCGGCTCGACCTTGATGACGTCGGCTCCAAGATCGGCAAGCAGCATCGGGCCGAACGGACCCGCCAAGAACTGTCCGAAGTCAATCACTCGGATACCCTCGAGAGGGCCAGCCACTCAAATCAC
The DNA here is from genome assembly GCA_963769725.1 of uncultured Acidimicrobiaceae bacterium. Classification (GTDB taxonomy): domain Bacteria; phylum Actinomycetota; class Acidimicrobiia; order Acidimicrobiales; family Palsa-688; genus PALSA-693. Next base: position 786,256 of record CAVYMU010000001.1, read on the forward strand.
TCCTTGGTCGCGAAGGCTCGAAATCTCGGCGCCCCCATGGCCAAGCGAGCGCAGGATTTCGTCGGTGTGGGCGCCGGCAAGAGGCCGAGCTCCCTTGACTTGGCTGGGCGTGCCCTGGAGAAAGATGGTAGCTCCGAGCTGGGTGGTGTCTCCGATGTCTGGATCGTCGACGTGGATGACCGAACCCGTCGAGCGTAGCTGTGGGTGGTTGAAGCGCTCGTGGGGCGGAATTATGGCTTCGGCGCCGAGCCCGGCTTCGTGGTATTCCTTGACGAGCTCGTCTCGATCTCGCCGCATGAACGCCTCACGCTTGGTCTGCAGGTAGCTCTGGCTCTGCTCAGAGGGCATCTGCAGGAACTCTGCGGGTGTCACATCGGCGATGCCAAGAATGGCCGCCTCGCTCCGGGTTGGAGTTATGCCCGCCATTGTCGATGCGTGGATCCACTCCCCGTTGGCGCACTCGTAGATCGAGGCCTGATGTACGCCCGGCGGTTGGGTTTTCGGCAAGAGAAACTGACCCTTGTCGGTCCAGTTCCAGATTTGCGTAGTGAGAGAGAGCACGCCTTGCAGAAGGGAGACTTCTACGTGCTGGCCGCGACCCGTGCGCTCCCGGGCTTGAAGGGCCGACATGATGCCGATGGGAACCAGGAAGGAGGCGGCCAGACTGGCGACGGGGCTGTGCAGAAACACGGGACCGGGCCGAAATGCGGTCGTCTCCCACTGCTGTCCCGTGCGAGCGTGCACCAGGGCCTCATACCCGGGCCGGTCATCGTAGCGAGTCCCAGTTGGCCAGGCCGGTACCGAGCAGTACACCAGGCGGGGGCACCGCCCGGCCAGGTCGTCGTATCCGAGCCCGAGGGTGGCCATAGTTTGCGCCGCGAAGGCCTCGACGAGGACGTCAGCACCGTCGCAGAGTTCCAAGAAGATCTCCCGGCCACGGGGACTCTTCAGATCGAGTGTCACCGACCGGCGACTCCGATCGTAGACCAGGGCGCCCGGGAGATGCCGATCGCTCCTGCCGCCCGGCGGCTCTACCTTTATGACGTCGGCGCCGTGCTCGGCCAACTGGAGGACCCCGAGTGGGCCGGCGATCCCGCCGGTCAGATCCAGGATCTTGATCGCCTCGAGCGCCTGAGCCACTCTTCCTCCCTTCACTTTCCACACTAGCGACTGCTCGCGGGTCGCCGGACCGAGCGGGGCATTTGCCCCGTTGCCATCGTCGTGGTCATGGCCCCCAACGACGGCAGCAGGATGGTCTGGTTTCGACCCGTCGTCACCCACACCCGAATGCCGCCAGAACGCGTGCCGGCCCGCTCGCCATGACCGCCGGACCCTACTACCGTTGCCCGGGTGAACCCAGGTGCGCGTTTCCGGGAACTGCTGGCAGGGCCGCCCTTTATTGCCGCTGATTGCTACAACGGCCTCACGGCGCGCATCGTCGAGGAGGTCGGCTTCCCCGCCGCCTACATGGGCGGCCACTCAACGTCGATGATGCTCTACGGCGTCCCCGACTACGGCGTATTTACTTCGACGGAGATGATCGAGATGGCCGGACGAGTGGCAGAGGCTATCGAGATCCCTTTGGTCGTCGATGCCGATGAGGCGGGAGAGTCAGTTGCCTCGGTGCACCGCGCTATTCGTCGCTACGAGCGCGCCGGTCTTGCGGGCGTGCACATCGAGGACGAGATCGATCCGAAACACTCAGTGTGGGACGGGCCTCTTCTGGCCATCCCTGATCTTCAGGCGCGAGTCGAGACGGCGGTGAACGCCCGCCGCTCCGACGACTTTGTCATCATGGTCCGATCGAACGAGTTCCAGGTGGACAACGGTGGTGGGACCGGGTCGCTCGACGAGATGATCCGCCGCGCCATCGCGGCCGCCGAGGTGGGCGCGGACGCGTTCATCCCGACGTTCGCCGACGAGCGGCAGCTCGCCGCCATTGCAAGCGAGGTGAACCTCCCCCTGGGCGGCTACGAAGCTCTTATCCCCGGCCTGCAGTTCACGCTTTTTACGGGCTGGGGCGTCTCGGCTGCTGCCCATGCCCACCGTCGGATCGCCACGCACATCTTCGAGCACGGCACCCTTCCGGACGATTACGGCGGCGACTTCGACCGCCGGACCTTGACCGGTCAGACGGGCTACGACGACGTCATTCGGCGATGGGCCGAGCGTACCGGCCAGCCGCTGCGCACCCTTCCTTGGTGAGACCGGCTTACATTGCGGAGCCGTGACCGCGTCCCCGTGAACCGGTCTTCTCGGCCTTCCGGGGACGGAATTCCTGAGGGGGCCGAGCGGCGGTCACCGGTCATGGCTTGGCCAGCCGGGTTCGGTGCTGGCAGGTTGATGCGATGACGATTGGGCTGGATCCGGACTCGGCGGAGGTCCGCTACTCCCGGATGATGTGGAACACGCCGCTGGCGGAGGGTCACGCCCGCCTGCTCTTGCGACGTCTGGAGGTGTCTGGAACCGACGAGGTACTGGATTTGGGGTGCGGGTGGGGCGAGCTGCTACTTCAGGCCGTTGCCGATTTGCCGGGTGCCACTGGCGTCGGCGTGGAAAGCAGCGCCTCGGCACTTGAGCGGGGGCGTCGGCTGGCGGCGGAACGTGGTCTATCTGAGCGAGTGAGGTTCATTGCCGGCGACGCATCGAAGTGGACGGCAGGTGCTGATCGGATTCTTTGCATCGGCGCCTCCCACGTGTGGGGCGGAACCGCCCAGGCCCTGCAGGCTCTCGCCCTTCTCGTCCGCCCCGGCGGCCGAATCCTTTTCGGCGACGGATGTTGGGAGGGCCCCTTCCCGAGCGAGGCCGCCATGGCGATGTTCGGCGACGAAGTGGTGCCGCTCCGCGAGCTGGTTGACCACGCGGGTCGAGCCGGGTGTCGCGTCATTCATCTGAGCACCGCCGATCAGCGTGAGTGGGACAACTTCGAGTCGACCTACCGGGCTGGCCGCCAGGAATGGCTCCTGGCCCATCCCCAGCACGATCGGGCCACCCAGGTCCGGGTCGAGCTCGACAATCAGCTTCGCCAGTATCTAGAGGTCTACCGCGGTATTCTCGGCTTCGCCTACCTCGTTCTGTCCAGATAGGCCCCCGGGGCGGATCCCTCGGCGCCGGAGCCGTTCAGTGGCATGGGCGGGCCCATCGCCGAGAGGGGCGGCGCCATCCGCTTTGGATGCTGCCTGGGCGAGCCGGTCCTGGTCTCTAGTCCCCCTTGGCGGACTTGGTGGCCATGACCTGCCGGCATTTCTGGGCGATCTGGAGGTCTTCGCGGGCCTCGACGACGAGGGTGCGGTCGGTGGACCGAGGTCCCGGGCATCCAGGAGCTCGTCGCCGTCGCCGATGACCCGCAACTTGACGATGTGCGAGCCGGCGTTGACCACCAGGATCTGCATGATCGCTACGCTCGGCCCGCTCTCGATCAGTGGGGCCAGGTCCAGTCGCGTATCTCGGGCGGGTCCTCGCCGTGGCGGTGGGTGTACTCGCGTTGCTTGATGAGGCGGTCTTGCATGTCTTGGCGCAGGTAGGCGGCCGTCGGGGCCAGGCCGGGGACCCGGTCGATGACGTCGATGACCAGGTGGTAGCGGTCCAGGTCGTTCATGACGGTCATGTCGAACGGGGTGGTGGTGGTGCCTTCTTCTTTGTAGCCCCGCACGTGGATGTTGGCGTGGTTGTGACGCCGGTAGGTGAGGCGGTGGATCAGCCAGGGGTAGCCGTGGTAGGCGAAGATGACCGGCTTGTCCACGGTGAACAGGGAGTCGAACTCGGCGTCGGGGCGACCGTGGGGATGTTCGGTGTCGGGCTGAAGGGTCATCAGGTCGACGACGTTGACGACGCGCACTTTCAAGTCGGGGCAGCGCTGGCGGAGCAGATCGGCGGCGCCGAGCACCTCGAGAGTGGGGACGTCGCCGGCGCAGGCCAGGACCACGTCGGGCTCGCCTCCTTCGTCGGTGCTGGCCCAGTCCCAGATCCCCAGCCCCTTGCGGCAGTGCACCACGGCCTCGTCGATGTTGAGGTACTGCAGGGCGGGCTGCTTGCCGGCCACGATGATGTTGACGTAGTGGCGGCTGCGCAGGCAGTGGTCGGCGACGGAGAGGAGACAGTTGGCGTCGGGGGGCAGGTACACCCGGATGGTGTCCGCTTTCTTGTTCACGGCATGGTCGATGAATCCCGGATCCTGATGGGAAAGACCGTTGTGGTCCTGCCGCCACACGTGCGAGGTCAGCAGGATGTTCAGCGACGCCACCGGCCTCCGCCAGGCCAGTTGGCGGCTGGTTTTCAGCCATTTGGCGTGCTGGTTGAACATGGAGTCGACGATGTGGATGAAGGCCTCGTAGCAGGAGAACCAGCCGTGTCGGCCGGTGAGCAGGTACCCCTCGAGCAGGCCCTGGCAGAGATGCTCGGAGAGAACCTCGGTGACGCGACCGTCGGGGCTCAAGTGCTCGTCGTCGTCGGGGTGGGTGTCTGCCATCCAGGTCCGTCCGGTCACCTCGAAGAGGGCGTCGAGACGGTTGGAGGCAGTCTCGTCGGGGCCGAACACCCGGAAGTTGGCGGCGCTTTCGTTGGCGGCCATGACGTCGCGGAGGAGGCGACCAAGCACCCGGGTGGCCTCGCCGGTGGCCACTCCGGGCGCGGTGACTTCGATGGCGTACTGATGGAAGTCGGGCAGGTGGAGATCCCGCAACAGCATGCCGCCGTTGGCGTGCGGGTTGGCGCTCATGCGGCGCTCTCCTGTGGGCGCCAGGGCGGCCAGGCCGGGCTGCAAGCGGCCGCCTTCGTCGAAGAGCTCTTCTGGGCGGTAGCTGCGCAGCCATTCGTCCAGCTGGCCCAGATGGGCGGGGTTGGTTTTTGGGTCCGCCAGGGGAACCTGGTGGGATCGCCATGACCCTTCGGTGCGATGCCCGTCGACTTCTTTCGGACCGGTCCAGCCTTTGGGGGTTCGCAGCACGATCATCGGCCACGCCGGCCGGCGGGGCGGCCGCCCCGAGGTGCGGGCGTCGTGCTGGATGGCGGCGATGCGATCGAGGCTGGCGTCGAGCGCGCCAGCAAGATCGTGGTGGACCTGGCTGGGTTGGCGGCCGGACACGAAGTGGGGGTCCCACCCGCAGCCGCGCAGGTAGGCGTCGAGTTCGCTTTCGGGGATCCGGCTCAACAGGGTGGGGTTGGCGATCTTGTAGCCGTTGAGATGAAGGACCGGTAGCACGGCACCGTCCTGGGCCGGGTTCAGGAACTTGTTGCAGTGCCAGCTGGCCGCCAGCGGGCCGGTCTCGGCTTCGCCGTCGCCGACCACGGCCACCACCAGCAGATCGGGGTTGTCGAAGGCGGCTCCGAAGGCGTGCACCAGCGAGTAGCCCAGCTCGCCTCCCTCGTGTATCGAGCCGGGCGTCTCGGGTGCGGCGTGGCTGGGAATGCCTCCCGGGAAGGAGAACTGGCGGAACAGGGCCCGCATCCCGGCCAGATCCTGGGATACTTCCGCGTAGATCTCGCTGTAGGTGCCTTCCAGGTAGGTGTTGGCGACCATGCCGGGACCGCCATGGCCGGGGCCGCACACGTAGATGGCGTTGAGGTCCCGGGCTCGGATGACCCGGTTCATGTGGGCGTAGATCAGGTTGAGACCGGGTGTGGTGCCCCAGTGGCCGAGAAGGCGGGGCTTCACGTGATCGGCGGTCAACGGCTCTCGCAGCAGCGGGTTGTCCAGCAGGTAGATCTGCCCGACGGACAGATAGTTGGCTGCCCGCCAGTAGGCGTCGATCAGGTCCACCTCGGCAGACGAGAGAGGAGCCGTGTCAGCAGTCAACGTCATCACGATCCCCTATTTCTTCCGCCGCGGCAGTGTGGACCCACATATGTTCCCGCACCGCTTGGTGGCTGGCTAGGGTCAAATGGCCTTAACCCGCTAAGACCCCAACGGCCCGGCTGGGCTGGCGGTACCACCGCTCACCCCCTGCAACTTCTCCACCCACCCCACCGCCCCCCCCACCCCGCCACCCCCACCGCCATCAACGCGGCCAAGCTCTACCCCCAAATGCAACGACCCGCCGACCGCTACCTCGGCCCCACCCCCGAATCCCGAGACTTCTTCACCATCTCACTACCCCCAACCACCCAACACCAGCCCGGATGAACGCCGACCGGCCATCTTGGGCCAACCCGAGCACCCCGTCGCCGCCCCCACCAACCCCGGGCCGTTCTCGGCGACGGGCCCAGATCCGGAGGCGCCGGCTGGCAGCCGTGGCCGGACTGGTGGTGGTGGCCGCCATCGTGTTCGCGTCCACGGGGGCCGCGGCCCGGCGACTGCCGGCCCGTCGGGCCTCAGGACCGGCAGCCGGGGGCGCTGGAGGTGGCGACGGGCATGCGGTCGCGCCGGCGCTGTTCAGCCCAGGGGCTTGCATCTCCTTTCCGGCCACGGCCGGGGACCGTCACCAGACCGTGTTCCTCGATGCCGGCCACGGGGGGATCGATCCGGGAGCGATCGGCGTCACCCAGTCCGGGCAGACCGTGCACGAGGCGGACCTGACCCTTCCGGTAGTCCTCGACGCCATGGCTTTGCTCCGAGCCCAAGGCTTCACCGTGGTCGTGTCGCGAGTCGGTGCTACTTCGGTCGTCCGACTCACGCCTGAAGACCTCTCCGGTGGCGCCCTGACCAGCCAGGGGGTCCACGACGATGTGGCCGCCCGAGACCGCTGCGCCAACCTGAGCCAGGCTTCCATCCTCATCGGCGTCTACTTCGATGCCGGCTCATCCCAACAAGATGCCGGCAGCATCACGGCCTACGACCCGGTCCGGCCCTTCGTTGCCGCGAATCTCCGCTTGGCCGGACTGGTGCAAAGTGACGTGCTCGCCGAACTCAACGCCCCCGGGTGGGATATCCCCGATGACGGCGTGGTCTCCGATGGCAGTCTCGGCGGGCCGGCCCTGACCGGCGCCGCCGCGGCCTATGGCCACCTGCTCCTGCTCGGACCGGCCCAGCCTGGCTACTTCTCCACTCCCAGCCAGATGCCGGGGGCACTCATCGAGCCGCTGTTCATCACCGACCCATTCGAAGCAACCATCGCCGCTAGCGGGTCCGGCCAGCACGCCATCGCGGCCGGGCTCGATCAAGCGGTAGAACAGTACTTCACGCCACCGGCGACGAACGGGCCGGCTCCAGCATGAACGGTCGGGTGGCCTCGACGCATGGTCCCGAGCGCCGGGAAGGGGTCGGGCGATGCGTGACCGTCCGGAAGACTCTCGCCGTGGCCCTCGGCTGGACTCAGGCGTCGGGTGCGGGCGAATCCTCGGGGGAGGGTTCGTCCGCGGCGGTAGTGGGTTGCCCCGCCAAGGGGGCCGGCGCAGCCGTACCGATCCGCCTTGGCAGCCAGCGGGTCCCCAGCGTCCCCTGGGCCGCCGCGGTGCCCGACTCGCCGCCACCCGGGCCCCGCAGCAGGAAGGCGATTCCGACCGCAATGATGGCGCCGAGCAGCGGCCCGACCAGATATGCCCACCATGAAGTCCAGTCGTTGAGAACCAGGGCGGGGCCGAGCGACCGGGCCGTGTTCATCGAAGCGCCGCTGACCGGCGAGCCCCATAGTCCGGCCAGGGCGATGTAACTGCCGACGCCGAGGGCGGCAATCGGTCCGAGTTGCTGGGCCCCCGACGCCGTACCGAGGATAGTGCTGACCAGACCGACGGTCAGGACCACCTCCCAGAGCATGGCGGTGCCGGTCGAGATGCCATGGCCGGGCAGGGTCAGGCCCGCGGCGCCTTGCTTACCGATGAGCGCCCATAGGAGCAGGGTGGCCAGGATGGCTCCGAGGAACTGGGCGACGATATAGGCGGGAACCCGCTTCCAGGGGAAGTTGCCCCGTAGGGCGAAGGCAATGCTGACCCCGGGGTTGAGGTGGGCTCCTCCGACTGCTCCCATAAACAGGATGATGGCGGCCACCATCAACGCCGGAGCGACGACCAGGGCCCCATAGGGGACGGCGTTGCCGCCGAAGCGAGCGTTGACCATCCCGCCCCCGACTGCCACCAGGACGAGAAAGAACGTCCCGAGGACCTCGGAAAACAGGCGCCGAGCTTCGAAGTGGTCGTCCCAGAAGTCGAACTGACGCACGAAGGAGTTCGGTTCGCCGAGGGAACGAACTCCCGACGCTGCTGCCCCGGTAGGCACCATCGTTGCGCTGTCCATAGGGTCTCTCCTTCCGGCGCCGGGAACTGCATTGGGATGGCGCATCGAGGGCGACACTTGGCGGCACCCCGACGGCTACCGTAGATGCCGTCACGCCGCCATTGATCACCCCATCAGGATGAGAGATAGGTCCCGTGTCACCCGCAGAGTCGGGGGAGACTCGACGCGCCATCGTCGCCGAGAGCCTCGGTGTGAAGGGAGCCCGGGTCGAAGGTCGCAACTGCAATACCACTGCTATTGATGGTGCAACCACGTCGAGTAGGGGTGGGAGTTGCCCAGGCCAAACCGGACCCTATCGGGCCCGGCTGCGCCGAAGACGACCGCAGCGGTTGATTCGATCGCGCCTCTGCGCCCTTGCGGCGGTCCGGTTGCCTCGAACCCGAGGGTCCACCAGGCATAACGGCTGATGAGGATGTCGGTGAGTTCAACGGTGCAGCCGACCGGGCTCTGCTCACCGAGAGCCGGGGCCGCAAGCGGCTCCCCTACCGGAGAGAACCAGCTGATGCCACGGACCTTCCCCACCCGTCTCCAATCCGGTGAGTCGCGGATTGGCTGACGCCCCGATCCAATCGGGAAAGACCACTTTTGCCACGAGCTCATTCGACCCCTGCCCCGTCCGGGTATGTCCAAGACTTCGGGGGTCCCGTTCTGCAACTTCACTTCGAGCCTGGTGTCGCCGCGAATCTTCACCGATAGACCCTCCAGCCGCGGGTTGAGAAGATAGGTGTCTTCGCGGCTTTCGACCCGCTTGGAAAGGCGTCCAAACCAGTCGGCCATGGCATCGGGCCTCGTCCCGGGCAGGATCCATCGAACTTCGAGCGTCGAGGTCCCAACGGCCACTGAATCCGCTGCGGAACCGCCGCTCACTTCTTCGCCGGACCCAGCCAGCTCATCGGGCCGCGACGCGGCGAGGGTTCCCGGCTGCCACTACCAGTACCCAACCATTCCGACATCCGTTCCCCTGTGGGAGATGGCTGGTGGGCGACGGATCCGGCGACGGTCGCGACCTTGCCTCCGCTGCTGTCGACAACGGCGAGTTCCCCTCTGCGATCCCCGATCGTCGCAGCGTATTCTACCGCCCACTCGGGTACGTCGCTCTCTAGGCCCGAGGCTCCCGTTCCTCCAACGTCTTCGCCGTGGGCAAGGGAAGCCCTTCGCCAGCAGAAGGTATAGCTACGCTTGAGGAATGACGGACGGCTGGCCACTTACGGCAGGCGAGATCGTCGACCCGAACGAGTGGTCGTGACCGACCAGGGCACCGGCACACTGTGACACCAGATGAGCGCCGCCAGCCCGCCGGCCAGCCCCGGGGGGAGCGGCGCGGCCCCGTGGTACTGGTCCTGCTGGTGGCCATCGCTCTCCCGTTCTTGATGCCACAGCACCTGCTGGCCGGGCCGGTGTGGCTCGAGCCGGTGATCTTGGCCGGGCTGCTCGTCGCCATGTTGGCGGTGGACCCTGGCCGCATCGATCAACGCTCGGCCCAAGCGCACTACACCCGAATCGCCATTGTCGTAGTCCTCGTTGCCGGCGCAGGATGGGCGACCGCGATCCTGACCCGCGATCTCATCTACGGGCAGGCGGCGATCACCAATTCCGGCCCGGCCCTCCTGCGTGCCGGCGCCCTGGTCTGGATCGGCCTGGTGATTTCGTTCGCATTCTTATACTGGGAGCTGGACCTCGGAGGCCCGGGGGAGCGGGCCCATCACCAGCGGGTGTATCCGGACCTGGCGTTCCCGCAAGACCTCGCAGCCGAGGTGCGACGGCCTGGTTGGCGTCCGGTCTTCGTCGACTACCTGTACCTCGGGATGACCAACGGTCTGGCCTTCAGTCCCACCGACGTCATGCCGATCGCCCACTGGGCGAAGCTCGCCATGGGCATCCAGTCGATTGCCTCTCTGGCGCTCCTTGGACTCGTGATAGCCCGGGCGGTCAACATTTTCCACTGAGTGCAGGCACTGACACCCAACGAGTGGGCGGCTCCAAAACAGCACATCGACGGTGGCGCGGTGCAGCCGCTTCGCCTGGTCAGGGCCGGTCGTCGATGACGACGGTTCCCCGGACGACCGCACCCGGTTGATGCGGTCACCGGCGGCGGGGGAGTCGTGGCCATTCGTCTCCGACTTCACCGCTGACGTGGCCGCCATGCAGGCGGTGCGAGAGCCCCGCCGTCCCTGTTACGTTTCCAGAGGTGGAGATCTCAGGTTTGCATCACGCCGCTGTCATTGCCCCCGACCTGGATGCGGCCAACGCATTCTATGGCGACTTGCTGGGCCTCCGCCGGCGCGCCGACCGGCCGGACAATGGTCGCCCTGGCCTTTGGTTCGATGCGGGAGACCAACAGATCCATATCATCCTGCCGGGCGGACCCCCGCCACATTTCGCCTTGCGGGTCGCTGACATCGACGCCGCGGTTGATCATTTGCGTGCCAACGGAGTCGAAGTTCCTGACCCCTATGGCATTGGCGGACTGCCCCGCCGTGACGGCGAGGCGGTACAGACCATCTTCGTGGATCCCTTCGACAACCGGGTCGAGATCATCCAACTCGCCGACGACCACACCGGCGTCGAAGTCCGTGCCGCCGTCGATCAGCTAGCCCACGCCGATGACATCGAGGCCTGGACCGATGCTTCGGAAAGGAGGGGCCGGCTCGTTCCACCTCTGCTCGATGCTCTGCACGATGCCAGGATGTTCCGGTTGCTGCTCCCGAAGTGGCTCGGCGGATCCCAGCTCGATCCGGCCACCTTCGTCGACGTCATGGAAGGGCTGGCGGCCGTGGATGCCAGCACGGCCTGGTGCGTGTGCCAAGCGCTCGGGTGTTCGATCTCCGCCGCCTACCTGACACCTCACGTCGCCACGGAGATCTTCGGGCCGGACCGGTCGGTGCTGGCGTGGGGGATCGATGTAGGCAGCCAAGCGGTCGCGGTCGATGGCGGGTACCGGCTGACGGGCAACTGGTCGTATGTGAGCGGCATTCACCATGCCACCTGGTTGGGTGGCGACACTCGGGTTGTCCATGCTGACGGCACACCCCACCTGACACCGTCGGGCGGGCCAGAAACACTCACCTTGCTCTTCCCGGTAACCGCGGCCACGATCCGCGAGGTGTGGAACGTGGTCGGTCTCCGAGCGACCGGCACCGATTCGTTCTCAGTCCGGGATCTCTTCGTCCCGCAGCAGTACGCCGTGACCAGAGAGCAACCCTCCAAGCGCCACGATTGGGCGCCCCTTTACGCCTTTACTCACGCGGCAACCTTTTCCTCCGGCTTTGCCGGTGTTGCGCTCGGGATCGGACGGGCCACCCTGCGCCGACTCGAGGCGCTCGCCGCCACCAAGACCCCGACCCGTCAGGGAAGGGCGCTTCGGGACAGCCCGGTCCTGCAGGCTCAGATCGCCGTATGCGAAGCTCGGCTCGGCGCGGCCCGGTCGTACCTGCATTCCGCAGTCAACGAAGCATGGCAAGAGGCAATCGGTGGCAACGAGCTTGGCGGGCGGGCCCGAACCACTATCCGGCTCGCCACGTCCCACGCCTTTTCGGAGGCGGCGGCGGTCTCCGAGATCGCCTACCACGCGGCCGGTATCGACGCGGTCGTGGTGGGCCAGGGCTTCGAAAGGCTGATGAGGGACATGCGCACCGCCACCCAGCAATTCCAGGGACGCGACGACCATTACGAAGCGGTGGGCCGCGCCATCCTTGCTGGCTTTGAGAATTAGGGCCCGCAGAGCCGGATACACATTACTGGTCGAAGGACCATATTGTTCGAATAGGACTTCCGTGATCCGGTAGGCCATGAGAGGATCCTGCTCATGACGGCGGTGCTCGCGTTACTTGCCATTTTGATACCGGCATCCGTGACCGTCCTCGGCTACCTCATCAAGCGCCAGTCGGACAACAGGCTCCAACAAGAGAAGGACCAGAGTGAGGCCCGTCTCGAGCAAGAGCACGCCGCCGAGCAGGCTCGGCTGCGGTTGGACGCCGCGATGCGGGCCGCCAGCCTTTTCGGCCCCGTCGGCGATACCCCGCCGACTCCGGCGGCGAGCGCCTCCGGGCTGCTGGCGCTCACCCAGCTGGGCCGGGCGGACCTGGCGGTGGCCCTCCTCGTCGACCTGTGGTCCGTTGGGCCGCGATCCGTTCCCTCAGAGACGGGTGGGTCCGCCTCAGCGGGGCCGGGGCCGGATCGGGCCATACCGGACACCGATGGTTCTGGTTCGGTCTCTACGGAGACAGCGGTCCTGGTCATCAATGCGGCCCTGGAGGCTCGCGAGTTACCGAATGCCCAACTGGTGGCCGCCGAGTTGTTGTGCCGTAACGCGACCCGTCTCGATCCTTGCCAGTCGCTGCACTGGCCCGCGGCTATCGACGGTCGCTGGCTGCCGGACCTGGCCACGGCGGCGAAACTGCTGGTGATGGAGGGGCTTCACCGCATGACGACCGGGAGTCCTGCGAACGAAAATGCGCTGCGATCCTTGGCGGTCCGTCTCTACGGGGTTTGGAACGGGGATCCGAGCGATCGGGTCCGAGGCTGCGTGGGAACGCTCATCAAGGCCATCCTCCCCGCTCTCGAGCGTCTGAAGTACACGGAGTTTCTCCAGGCCGGCGAAACAGTGTCACTCGACCAGCTGAGGAATGCGTCTAGGAGCGCCCGGACCAATCCGGACGGATTCCTGGACAAGATAGTGAGGGAAAATAGTTCCGAATTGCGGCTGTGGTCGATGCGGTGCCGCTCCTGTGACTTCGGTCCCGAGAGTCGCACCTTGGCCATGGCCTGATCGGACGAGGGCGCCAACGAATCTTCCGGGACTGGTCGACCGTGGGGGGATCTTGCGCCACGGCAGGGCCATTGGCTCGGGCCCTTGCTCGCCACGACTACACTCCAACACCTCGCAGGCGAGGAGTGGGACAGGCTCGCGGCGTCAGGAGCGAAGCCATGCGCAAATCAGACTCGTGGACACCTCCGCAGAGTGGGTCTCCAATCCTCGACCGTCGTCACTGGTCGAACACCGCAAAGTCGGGACCGCCGCTCGACCGACCGGCCGGGGCCGCCCCGCCGCCTCCGCCGAGATGGCGACCGTGGTTGCTTCTGATCGGGCTAGTGATCACGGGGATCTTGATCGGCCAGACCATGAGGGGCTCGAGCAGCCCGCCCGTGAAGACGCTGACCTTCACCGAATTCCAGAATGATGTCGTCGCCAATCAGGTCAAGAGTGCGATCATCAACTCGACCGGAGGAGTGAACGGAACCCTCCAAGACGGGAGTCGGTACAAGTCCCAGATACCCACCGTTCCGCCCCAGGAGCAACTGGCATCTCTACTGCAGCAGCACCATGTCGACGTCACGGCGACCGCCCCCACCACCGGTCGAACTTCCGTCGGCGCCATCATCCTGGACCTGCTCCCGTTCCTGCTCTTCATCGGGTTCTTCGTGCTGGTGGGCAGGATGGCGCGAAGATCGGTCGGAGGTGCCGGCGGGATCATGGGCATCGGACGTTCGCGGGCCAAAGTCTACGACGAAGAGAAACCGCTAACTCGATTCGCCGACGTCGCCGGCTACGAGGGGGCCAAGGCCGAGGTTAGCGAAGTAGTCGACTTCCTCAAGCATCCGGAACGCTACGAGAAGGCCGGTGCAGTCGGTCCGAAAGGCGTCCTGCTGGCCGGTCCGCCTGGCACCGGCAAAACGCTGTTGGCCCGGGCGGTGGCAGGAGAGGCAGGTGTACCCTTTCTCGCCTTGAGCGGGTCCAGTTTCGTGGAACTGTTCGTCGGAGTAGGCGCCTCTCGGGTGCGGGATCTGTTCGCGGACGCTCGTAAGCGGGCCCCTTCGATTATCTTCATCGATGAGATCGATGCGATTGGTGGCCGAAGAGGCGGTGCCGGCGGCTTCGGCTCCAACGACGAGCGAGAGCAGACTCTCAACCAGATGCTCGCCGAGATGGACGGTTTCGAACCGGACACCGGAGTGGTGGTCATCGGGGCTACCAACCGGCCCGAGACCCTCGACCCGGCCCTGCTTCGGCCGGGTCGATTCGACCGCACCGTGGACATACCGCTTCCCAATCTGTCGGAGCGGTGGGCCATCCTCGAGGTGCATGCGGCTTCGAAACACTTGGACCCTGATGTTGATCTCGGCGTGATCGCTCGGGGTACGCCCGGGTTTTCCGGCGCTGACCTGGCCAACCTCGTCAACGAGGCGGCCATCCACGCCGTCCGCGAGGAACGTTCGGTCATTATGGCCCGAGATTTCGACCTGGCCCGGGATCGAATACTGTTGGGCCGGCGGGACGCTTCGAACGCCTTGATGCCCGACGAGAAGTACGCGGTCGCCGTCCACGAAAGCGGTCACGCTCTGGTCGCGGTGCTGTCCGCACACGCCGACCCGGTTGCCAAGGTGACCATCCTGCCCGCCGGCCAAGCTCTCGGGGTCACCGAGCAGCTCCCGGAGGGCGACCGGCATCTTTACGCCGAGAGCTACCTCAGAGACTCGCTGGCCGTTCGGCTGGGGGGGCGAGCCGCGGAGATCCTCGTGCTCGGCGAAGCGTCCACAGGAGCGTCCAACGACCTAGCCGGGGCTACCCAGCTGGCCCTCCGAATGGTCCGGGAATGGGGACTATCGGAGCGACTTGGGCCCATCGGATATAGCCAGGACGGACCCAACTATCTCGGCGAGGGGGGCCTGAGTTCGAGGCCGTATGCCGATGCGACGCAGCAGGCCATCGACGAGGAAGTGGGGCGGCTCCTTCGCGAAGCCGAATCCAGAGCCACCGAGTTGCTCACCGTTCATCGCTCTGAGTTGGATCGAGTCGTTCAGCTCCTCGTTGACAAGGAGACCATCGATGGGCGAGATCTCCTCGCCATAATCGATGCCGTGCCGGTCACGGGCACCGGCAGCTGACGAAAAGCTCAGGGTCGATCCGCGCCTGCTCACGCCAAGCAGGGCCGCGATCGGCCTAGAGCGGGCAGCTTTCACCCGGGCATCGGTCTCAGGGTGGAGGAGCAAATCGTCCTCCAGGCGGACGCCCTTTCGCAGCCGGGCTCGTATTCTCGAGCCTCATGCAAACGACTTCTGAACGGTCGGGCGCGACGGTGACTGCGGCGGCGCAGGCGATCGATGCCGTGAAGGTGTACGGGACCGGTCAGACCAGAGTGCAGGCGCTCGATCATGTCAACGTGGCGTTCGCCGAGGGTCAGTTCACCGCCATCATGGGACGGTCGGGGTCTGGCAAGTCCACCCTGATGCACTGCCTGGCCGGGTTGGACACCCTGACCTCCGGACGGATCTTAATCGGTGACACCGAACTCGGCAGTCTCGACGACAAACGCCTGACCCAGCTGAGGCGGGACCGGGTGGGGTTCGTCTTCCAGTCGTTCAATCTGGTACCGACGCTCACCGCAGCCGAGAACATCGCCCTTCCGGCCGGCCTCGCCGGCCGTCGCTTGGACCGGCGATGGGTGAACACCGTCATCGACGCCGTCGGCCTCAGGGATCGGCTCCGGTTCCGGCCGGCCGAGCTATCGGGTGGCCAACAGCAGCGGGTGGCAGCGGCTCGGGCTCTGGCGTCGGCACCGGAGATCGTTTTCGCCGACGAGCCGACCGGCAACCTGGACTCGCGGGCTAGCGGCGAGATCTTGACCTTCTTGCGCCGATCGGTCTCGGACTTCGGCCAGACGATCGTAATGGTCACTCACGATCCGGCTGCGGCCGTATTCGCCGATCGGGTGGTGTTCCTGGCAGACGGCCGCATCGTCGACGAGATGGCGCAGCCGACGCGCCGAGCAGGTCCTCGACCGCATGAAGAGCCTGGAGTAGAAGGCCATGTGGAAAGCGACGCTCGCCAACCTGCGAGCCCACCGGCTGCGCTTGACCTTGACCGCCCTGTCCATCGTGCTTGGGGTGGCGTTTGTGACCGGGACGCTCATCTTCACCGACACCTTGCACAACACGTTCGACCAGCCTTTTCAGCGGTGTCTACGGCAAGATCAGCGTGCAGGTGCGCGAGCCGTCTCCAGTCACCGATCAGTTCGGCAACAAGTCCTTCATCCCGATGCCCGATGTCGATCCTGCCGCAGGTCGCGAGCCTGCCCGGGGTGGCGGCGTCGGAGGGTTCGGTCTCCGGCTTCGCCCAACTGGTCGACAAGCAGGACAAGGCCATCACCACGAACGGCGCCCCGACGATCGGCGCCAGCTACGGGACCGTACCGGAGATCTCCGGCTTCTCCCTTGCCTCCGGGCATGCCCCGCACGGCTCCGGTCAGGTGGTGATCGACAAAGGGACCGCGGACAAGTACGGCTTCAAGGTCGGGGACCCGATCGAGATTCTGTTCCAGGGTCCACCCGAGCGTTTCACCGTCGTCGGGATCGTCAAGTTCGGAAAGGCCAACGGACTCGGGGGGGCGACCGTGGCCGAATTCGACCTGCCGGTCGCCCAGCAGCTGCTCAACCGCGTCGGCACCTTCGACGCCGTCAATCTCCTGGCCGCACCAGGTGTGTCGCCGACCGCCCTGCAAGCCACGGTCTCGCAGGCACCTCCCGTCGGGTTATCAGGCCGTGACGGGCACGCAGCTGGCCAAGGAAAACGCCAACGAGGTCAACAAGAACCTCTCGGTCGTCACCGACTTCTTGCTGGTCTTCGCCCTGGTGTCGTTGTTCGTCGGGTTCGTTTATCATCCTGAATACATTTTCCATCCTGGTCGCCCAACGGACCAGGGAGTTCGCCCTGTTCCGGGCGCTCGGAGCCAGCCGCAAGCAAGTGCTGCTCGCCACCTTGCTGGAGGCCGCAGCCGTTGGTCTGGTCGCCGGCATCCTCGGGGTGGCCGTCGGAGCCCTGCTGGCGACCGGCCTGGAGGCGGTGTTCAAGGCGGTCGGCGCCAGCATCCCGTCGTACGGACTGGTATTCAAGCCCCGCACGGCAGTGATCGGCGTCGTCGTTGGAGTCGGCGTGAGTCTGCTGGCCTCGCTCAACCCGGCTCGTCGGGCCGCCCGGGTACCGCCCGTCGCGGCGTTGGGGGCGACCGTGGCCGAGCCGCAACAGCCCGCCGGTCCGGCGGACCGTCATCGGAGCCATGGGTCTGGCGATCGGCGTCGCGGTCATGATGCTCGGACTGTTTGCCAGCCACCAGGCTGTTCAGGTTGGAGTCGGGATCGCGGTCACCTTCCTCGGGGTGGCGACCCTGGCCCCGTTCGTCGCCCGGCCGGTGACCGGCCTGCTCGGACGCCCGTTGCGGCGGCTGTCGGGGATCGCCGGCAGTCCTGGCTCGTGAGAATGCCATGCGCAATCCCCGCCGGACCGCCGCCACCGCCTCGGCGCTGATGATCGGGCTCGCCCTGGTGACCATGTTCTCGGTGTTCGGCCAGTCGGCCAAGGCGTCGGTGACCCAGTCCATCCGGCAACAGTTTCTCGGCAACTACGTGGTGAAGACCACCGGCACCAATTTCGGTGATTTCAGCCCGACCGTCGAGCCGAAGGTCGCTGCCGTGCCCGGCGTCGAGGCGACTATCTCCCCGAACGGGCTGCAAACGCGCTCTACGGTTCGTCGAATGTGACGCTCACGGCGGTCGATGCCGCCACTGTCGACCAGCTGCTCAAGCTCGACGTCAAGAGCGGCAGTCTTTCGTCGCTCGCCCGAGGCGAGATCATGGTCCAGCAGAACACCGCCAGCTCGAAAGGATTGAAGGTGGGTTCGCCGATCCGGTTGCGATTCGCCAAGACCGGCGATCAAACGTTGATCGTCGGCGGGACCTACGCACCCAGCCAGCTCCTCGGGACGAACTATCTGGTGTCGACCGCTTTCTTCGAGCGAACTTCACCGACCAGCTCGACCAGGTCGTCATGATCAAGGGTCGCGGGTGGCGCCGATCCCGCCACCGTCCGCAACGGCCTCGATCGGGCCGTCTCCGCCTACCCGAACGTCAGCCGTCGAAGATCCCGCCACGGTGGAAAAAGACCAGGCCAGCCAGATCAACCAGCTCCTCACCATCATCTACGTCATGCTGGCTCTCGCCATCATCATCGCCGTGCTCGGCATCATCAACACCTTGGTGCTCTCCGTGGTCGAGCGGACCCGGGAGTTCGCCCTCTTACGCGCCGTCGGCATGAGCCCGCCGCCAGGTGCGCAGCATGGTCCGGGGCGAGTCGGTGGTCATCGCCCTGTTCGGCGCGGCCCTGGGCGTCCTGGTCGGGCTCGGCTTCGGGGTCGCCCTCAGTTCGGCCGTCCTGGCCAGCTCAGGCGGTGGCGTGGTCGCCATCCCGGTCAGCAGCCTGGTGGTGTTCCTCATCCTGGCCAGCGTCTTCGGGATCGTCGCCGCGGTGTGGCCGGCCCGGCGGGCGGCGCGGACCAACATCATCTCGGCACTCTCGTTCGAATAGCCGCAGCTCCCAAAGACGACCGGGTGCGCCATGGTAGAAAGGCGGCACTCGATGGACGAGCAGGGAGGGAGGCCTCAGTGGCCGACAAGAGAATCGAGTTTCGGCGCTTTCACCACGTGACCATGGCCGTACCGGACTTCGACGCTGCGGTGGCGGACTGGTCCGAACGCCTCGGTTGGCCGGTATCGGCCTCGTCCGCGGAGAGCGCGACCTTCGCTCTCGAGGACTCCTACGTCGAGCTGGTCGGGGCCGCGGAGGGGAGCCCCGGAGTGACGCTGGTGTCGGTCGTGGTCGACAGCGTCGACGCAGCCGTTGACCGTCTGACGGCGCGGGGGGCCGCATTCACTGTAGGCCCGGAGGGCTACGTCAAGGTAGATCCAGCCGCGGTCAACGGTGTGCCGATTGAGCTGCGCCCTGAAGGCGCCGCTACAAACGGCGTGGGCTCAGCTTCGCACGACGGAAGCGGCCCCTACCGTCGATTCAATCACATCATCGTTGCCGTCGCGGCTGACGACGCGGCCAGAGCCTCCTGGTCGGACCTTTTCGGCGCCTGGACCGAGGAACTCGGTCACCGCGTCGAGGCCGTCCACCATGTACCAGTCGGGATCGCCTGGTTCGGCTTGACGGGCAGCGGCACCGACGCGGGCGCTCTGACCCGGTTTCTGGAGCGACGAGGTGAGGGTGTCTACGGGTTAGCGATCGTGGTCGACGACTACCCGGCGACGGTTGCCGGCCTCGAGGGTCGCGGCGCCCGCATCGTCCGCCAGGAGTCATCGGGTCAGACCTTTGTGCACCCGAAGACCTCACATGGTGTTCTGATCGACCTGGTGCCGGAGCGGCATCCGTCCCGCCTCGGATGACGAGCCGGAGCTGACCGTCAGGGCTTGGCTCGGGCTTCGGCTCCGTGCGGCGAATCGGGAAGTGGACTTGTCTTCACCGTCCCGGCCGGCGGGCGCTCCGGTCGGTGCAGCGGGCCGTTGACGACCGGAATGTGGTGCGCGCCACGAAGGTTGCAAGACCTGATGACCAGTTTGACCACCCCAGAGTCCCATCGTGATCTTCTCGAGTCCGACACCGCGGTGCTGGCGACCGTGGGCGCGGACGGCCGTCCGCAACTGTCAGCAGTGTGGTTCCTGGCCGAGGGGGATGACGTTCGCATATCTCTCAATAGCTCGCGCCAGAAGGTGAAGAACCTCAAGGCCAACCCTGCCGTCAACCTCTTCATCCTCGACCGGGCTGCACCCTCCCGCTACCTCGAGATCCGGGGCGACGCCGAGTTGGTAGATGATCCGGATTACGCCTTCGCCGAACGGGTAGGGCGCAAGTATCACGTCGATCTCCACTCTTTCGATGAATCGAACCCCCACCGGGTGGTAGTCACCCTGAATCCCACCCGGATAAACGCCGTCGACATGACCGCGGGTCGCTGAGAACCGGCCTCATCAGGGTTCAGCGGGCGCGGGACCAGGTGAACGGACCAGTATTTCGAGGGTGAGCTCCGCTCAGATCCTCATAGTGCTATGCGTCGCCTCGGTGACTCTGGTCGCGGTCGCGGTTCTGCGCCGGGTAGGGATCCCGGCGCCGGTGGTGCTGGTGGTGGCCGGGCTGATCATCGGGTTCTTGCCGTTCGTCCCCGACGTCTCCCTCCAACCGGAGGTGGTCCTGCTCGGGTTACTTCCGCTGCTGGTTTTTGACGCCGCCGTCACATCATCGCCGACGGGGTTCCTCCGTGACGCCCGGTCCATCGGCACACTCGCCATCCTGCTGGTGGTTGCGACCGCCTTCGGTGTGGCCGCCGTCGCCCACTGGATCGGCCACCTCTCTTGGTCGATCTCCTTTGTGCTGGGTACGGCGGTCGGCCCGACCGACGCAGGCGCCGCGACCAGTGTGGCCAGGAGGATCGGGCTGCCCCGGCGGCTGCTCAATATTCTCGAAGGCGAGGCCCTCTTCAACGACGCCACCGCGCTGGTGCTCTACGCGGCCGCGGTCACCGCCGCCACCACCGGCCGATTCTCGGTAGTTCACACCCTGGGGAGCATCGTCTATTCGACGCTGGTAGGGGGCGCCATCGGTTTGGCCGTGGGATTTGTCGGCCGATGGCTGCGCAATCGCATCGACGATCCGCCCATAGAGATCGCCGGATCGATCCTGCTGGCCTATGTGGCCTATCTGCCGGCCGAGGAGATCCACGCTTCAGGCGTGCTGGCGGCGGTCACCGCCGGCCTCTACCTGGGCTGGCACAGCAGCAGCGGCGCCTTCTCGGCCGGAAGTCGCCTCCAGTCCAACGCCTTCTGGGAGACGCTGGTGTTTCTGGTCAACGCCGCCCTGTTCGTGCTGGTCGGGTTGTCGTTTCACGCCTTCAGCGCCGATGCCCGAGGACCGCTTGGCCGGCTGGTGCTGACCGGCGCGGCCGTGGTGTCCACGGTCATCGTGCTGCGGCTGGTATGGATGTGGGCCTTTGGCTGGCTGATCCGCGGCCGGCGCACCGCCGGGGGCGGGTCTGGTCACACGGCGTGGCGGGAGCGGCTGATCCTCGGCTGGTCAGGTATGCGGGGCGCGATCACCCTGGCCGCCGTCCTCGCGGTGCCGACCGCGACCAACGCCGGACTGCCGCTGGCTGGGCGCAACGACATTATTTATCTTGGCTTTGCCGTAATTATCGTGACGCTGGTCGGTCAGGGGATGACCCTGCCGACGCTCGTTCGCCGGTTGCATCTGCGGGAGAGCCCGTCCGTCGCAGATGCAGAGCGCCAGGCTCGCGTCGACCTCACCCAGGCGGTCCTCGACCACATCGGTACAGCCTGTGACAGCGGGGAAATGCCGGAGGAGGTCACCGACGGACTGCGGGCGCAGTACCTCGGCCGCCTGTACCGGTTGCAGCGTTCGTCCGACGACGACGATGTCGAAGTCGAGGCAGTGGCGGCCGCCGAATCTGAGCTGGAAATGCGCCGGGACCTCATTGCCTTGCAGCGCCGGACGCTGGTCGATCTTCGCGACCAGGGCCGTATCGGGGTGACAACCCTCCGTAGCATCGAGCACGATCTCGATCTGGAGGAAGCTCGGCTCTCCTCCGCATGAGCCGTGATGTAGCTTTTCACCACGTCGAGCCCCTTGGTGCCGCCTGTGATCGGATCGCCGCGCCGCGGTGGGCCCCATTCCAGCCTGTGTCTTGGCCGGGGGTCCGGCCTCTTTCGTTCTGCGGGTGGGAGCTTCTGGACTGATGGGCCGAGCCGGAGCGAACGGTGAACCGAACGGGACACCAGGTAAGGCCCGCGGGCGAGGCGGACATCAACGACGTCAGCGAGATACTGGCGAGCGCCTTCGAGGACTACCCGTGGACGCGGTGGACCGTCGATCACCATGATCATCGCCATCGAGTCAAGGCCCTGCACCGCTTGACCGTCGCCGAGCTGGCCCTACCCTTCGGTGAGGTCTGGGTCGCCCTCGATGGCGGCGGGGCAATCGTCAGCGCCGCGGTCTGGACGCGACCCGCCGCTCTCGTGCCGCCGCCCGTCTGGACCAGTATCGCCCGGCAGCAGGCGGAGCTGGAAGGCGACCGCCATGCCCAGAGTGTCGCCGCGGAGGCGGCCTTGAAGGCGCTGCGGCCGACCGGGCCGCACTACTTCCTCGGGGCCGTCGGGACCCACCCCACCCATCAGCGGCGCGGGTATGCCCTGGCGGTTCTGGATCCAGTTCTGCGACGCCTCCCGCACGAGAGCACCGATGCCTATCTGGAGACATCGACGGGTACGAACGTAGACTTCTATGCCCGGCTTGGTTTCGAAGTCATGGCCGAAGCGGTCATTCCAGACGGGGGTCCACCCGTGTGGCTGATGGGGCGGCTCGCCTCATAGAGAATCAGACTATTGTAGGTGTATCCCGGATGCGGTACGGTTTGCGGCGCAGCGATCTGACCCGTGAGCGCGGGTGGACCTACCAGGAGGCAGGGATGCATCTCGACCAGAAGGCCGTCGTCATCACCGGATCGGGGTCGGGAGTGGGCCGGGCTGCGGCGTTGCTGTTCGCTCGGGAGGGGGCGAGGGTGGTCTGTGCTGACGTCCAGAGCGAGTGGATCAAGGAGACGGTGAGTTTGATCGAGGCGGATGGTGGCTCCGCCGTCGCTCAGACCTGTGACGTGACCCGTGAGACCGATGTGGTGGACGCCATTGCCGCAGCGGTCCAGACCTATGGCCGGCTCGATGTCATGTTCAACAACGTCGGGGTCTCTACCCCTCGGCCGGGGCTGCAGTTCGAGGAGCACACGAACGAGGACTGGGATCGTTTGATGAACGTCAACCTGCGTGGCGTCTTCTTCGGGTGCAAGCACGCCGTGATCAGGTTCAAGGAGCAGGGCGGTGGCGGTGTGATCGTCAACACGGGCAGCGTGGCGGGTATGGTCGGCTGGGGCGGGACCGTGTACGGGACCACCAAAGGAGGTGTCAATCAGTTGAGCCGAGCCATCGCGATCGAGTGTGCACCCTTTGACATACGAGTCAACTGCATATGCCCCGCGGGTATGCCGGGGACCAACTTCATGGTGCCCGGCGCCCTTCGGGGGTCTCAGGGTGCCGATGAGGACCGCGCTCAGCATGTCGGCGCGTCCCACCCTCTCGGTCGGCCTATCACGGCTGAGGACTGTGCAGCGGCGGCGCTCTACCTGGCTTCGGACCAGTCTCGTAACGTGACCGGCATTTTGCTGCCGGTGGACGGCGGTTACACGGCGCGGTGACCCGTGGGACTCGGGTACTAGGCGACCGACGTCAGCTAGAACATTGCTTCGGTTCTCGATATTGAGACCCGCCGACAGCACGAGGAAATGGACCTGACCGCGGCTGTTGTCATGACGGTGACCACCGAATCCAATCGGAAGACCCGGGTCATCGAACGATCAATCGAGCGCGCCGCGACCACACCACCCCGTAGCGTCCGATGGAGGAGATAATGAGTGATACACCGGTGTATCGGCCGCCCGACGTGTCGCTGGTTGGCGACGACCACGTTCGCCTCTATCAGGAGACCGAAGGGCGGGAAGGATATCTGTGGAATGGCGTGCCGATTCTGTTACTGACCACTACGGGCTGGAAGTCAGGGGTGGCAACCAAGACCCGGGCGCTGATCTACGGACAGGACGGCGATAGTTTCTTGGTGGTGGCGTCGAAGGGGGGCAGTCCGGAGGACCCGTCGTGGTATCGCAACCTTCAGGCCCATCCTCGGGCACAGGTTCAGATTCGAGAAAGCTGTTTTGAAGCCGAAGCCCGGACCGCTGACGCAACCGAACGGCCGCGAGTTTGGGAGATCATGCGATCGATCTGGCCGAACTACGATGTGTACGAGACGAGAACATCCCGGAACATTCCGGTGGTCATCCTGGAGCCTGTGCCGGCCGGGGTGCAGGCGTGAGTGGCCTGGATGGCCTGGATTCCGCCCGGATCCGAGAGTTGTTCGACCTGCGCAGCGAGCACAACTCGTCTTCGGGTGGGAACTTTCACGACGACCCCTACCCGGTGTTCGAACGGCTCCGAAATTCCGGGCCGATCCACGAGGGAACCGTGCACGAATTGCTTGGTTGGAACGGCGTTGCCTACTTCGAAGGCCTTCCGTATCCCGAGCTTCCCCACTATTCGGCCTTTAGCTTCGCGGCCTGTGATCAAGCGTTCCGGGACAACGAGCTATTTGCATCGTCGCCCGTCGGATTGAGCCGGGACGAGATAGGCGTTGAGAGCAGCATGCTGGGTATGAACGGCGTCGAGCATCGCCGGTATCGCGCCCTGGTGCAACCGTCGTTCGTGCCTGCCAAGGCCCAGTGGTGGATCGAGCGCTGGATCGATCGCACCGTGCACCTGCTCATTGACCAAATCCAAGGAGATGGGCGGGCCGAGCTCAACGTTGATTTCTGCGCCGCCATACCCGTGCTCACGATCACCGGGAGTTTTGGCATCCCCGTCAGTCAAGCGCTTGACCTTCGGGAGTCCCTTCGCCAAGGACGGCTCGGGTCGGTGGATACGTTCGTAGGCATGCTCGCTCCTATCGTCGCGGCTCGACGGGAGAATCCGCAGGACGACCTCATCAGTGTGCTCGTCGAAGCCGAGTACTGCGATGAGGACGGCGCCCTGCACCGGCTGTCGGATGCGGAGATTTACTCGTTTTCTTACCTCCTTCTCGCGGCCGGGTCAGGGACAACCTGGAAGCAGATGGGCATCACCCTGGCGGCTCTGCTCACCGAGCCCCGCTTCCTCGAGGCAGCCAGGCAGGATCGCCAGGTACTTCGTGCTTCGATCGAAGAAGGGTTGCGATGGACGCCCACGGACCCCGTGTTTGCCCGGTTTGTCACCCGAACTGTCGACTTCCATGGGTTCATGTTGCCGGCCGGTTCCGTTCTGCATATGTGCCTTGGTGCGGCCAACCGCGATCCCAGCCGCTGGGAGGATCCGGATCGCTTCGACCCCTTCCGTCCGGCCAGACCGGCGCTGGCATTTGGCAGCGGCCCTCACATCTGCCTCGGGATGCACGTGGCGCGTGCCGAGATGCTTACCGGGATTGGAGCTCTGCTGGACCGGTTGCCCAATCTGCGACTGGACCCCGACGCGGCACCCCCCAGGATCATCGGCCTGTACGAACGCGGGCCCACCGAACTGCAAGTCCAGTTCGGATGACCTCGTCAATGCGAACCGCGGCGGCGCGCCGGCCTGGCGAGTCGCGTTCCTGAAAGGAAAGTGACGTCGAGTAGCCTCATCTCCGCTCGCGAGCCGTACATCGACGGAAAGTTTGGTGGTCGGGGAGGCTCTCCGCTGCAGGTGAGCAACCCCGCCAACGAAGACACCGTCGCTGAAGTGGTCACCTGCGACGTGGCCCAAGTCGAGGATGCCATCCTGGCCGCGAAACGAGCTTTCGAGGCAAACCAGTGGTCGCAAGCATCGAGGACGGAGCGGGCGGAGTCCATCCTGGGTATGGCGGACCACCTCGAGCAGAACTACGAGGCGCTGTGTGCGACTGTGATGGCGGAAGCAGGCGCGTCCCGGGCCATGTGCGAGGGGGTACAGGTCCGAACGGCCATCACCCAGATGCGCGAAGTTGTCGATCTCTATCTGCAGCTGCCGGAGGAGGAACACAATCCACGGCCCCTACGCGAGATCGCTGCGGGCGGACGGATCGCCGTCAGCGTGACCCGGTACGAGCCGGTCGGCGTGGTCGCGGCAATCTCCGCCTACAACTTTCCGTTCTGGATCAACATGTGGAAGACCATCCCGGCGCTGGTCACCGGATCGACGGTCGTGCTCCGGCCGAGTCCTCTGACACCGCTGTCGGCCCTGGCGTTCGCCGAAGCCGCCGACGCCACCGGACTTCCGCCCGGCGTGCTGAACGTCGTGGTCGAGGATGGCGTTGCCGGCGCCCACCTGATGACGACCCATCCGGCCGTCGACATGGTGACGTTCACCGGTTCCACGGCCGTTGGCAAGTTGATCGCGGCCCAGGCCTCGGGCACGATAAAGCGCGTCGCCCTCGAACTCGGTGGAAAATCGGCCCTTATCTACCTATCCGACGTGGTCCAGCGGGCGCCGCAAGGTTGCCTCAGCGTCTTCATGGGCCACGCCGGACACGGTTGCGTGCTCCCGACCCGCCTGCTCGTACCAGAAGACCAGAAGGAGTACGTTGTGCTCCGCACCGCGGCGATCGCCCGGGACCTGAAGGTCGGCGATCCTTCCGATCCGACGGTGGCAGTTGGTCCGGTCATATCCGCGGCCCAGCGAGACCGATGTCAGAAGTATGTGGACCTGGCCGTCGCCCACGGCGCTTCCGTCGCAGCCGGCGGAAAGCGCCCGGCCGAACAAACCCGTGGGTTCTATTTCGAGCCCACGGTGCTCGATGTACCCGACAACCACAACCCAGCTGCGCAGGACGAGATCTTCGGACCCGTGGTCTGCGTCATTGGCTACAACGACATCGATCATGCGGTCGCCATCGCCAACGACAGCGTATTTGGACTGTCAGGCGCCGTGTACTCCGAGAACGTGGCTGCCGCGTTGGATGTGGCGCAGCGGCTACGGACGGGTGCGGTGCAAGTCAACGGAGGTGCGTTCAGCACCTTCGCCCCATCGGGCGGCTACAAGGAGAGTGGTCTCGGCCGGGAGCGTGGGCGACCGGGTATACGGGCGTATCAGGAGGAAAAGCACGTTGCCGTGAGCAGTCTCTAACTGCTCCCACCAGATCAGGCGCCGATACGCCAGCCACCGGCCGGACGAGCGAGGTCAGCGTCGACGCGCTGACGGAGTCGCGTCCACGAAGGGGTTTGTTACTCGCTGGTTGGTCCGCTGAATTGGGCCGGCCGGCGTTCTCTCAGGGCAGCGAGCCCCTCAGCGGCGTCCGGTCCACCGAAGCCATAGAACTCGAGGCCGACCGAGGCGTCGAACGCCGGCCCCATCATCCGGTACATGTTGTTGAGCGCCAGTTTCGTCCATCGGATGGCACTCTGAGCGCCGTCCGCCAAAGTGGCGGTCACCTCTCTGGCCTTGGCCAGGACTTCGTCGTCAGGAACGCAGAGCGACACCAGCCCGATCCGCTCGGCTTCCTCGCCGCTGAGGGTCTCGCAAGTGAGCAGGTAGTACTTGGCCTTGGCCATACCGCAGAGCAGAGGCCAGCAGATTGCGGCGTGGTCGCCGGCGGCGACTCCGAGGCGGGTGTGGCCGTCGATGATCCGGGCCGTCCGGCCGGCGACGGAGACATCGGCCAGAAGTGCGACCACGAGGCCGGCGCCGACTGCCGGCCCGTGGATCGCCGACACGATGGGCTTCGAGCAGTTGAGGACGTTGTAGACCAGGTCCCGCGCCTCGCGCATCACCCGGGTCCGGATCGCGTAGTCACCGATCATTCCTTCCAACAGGTCAAAGCTTCCCCCGGAGGAGAACCCTCTGCCCTCGCCGCGGATGAGCGCGATGCGAGTGTCCGGATCGCGATCGACCGTCAGCCAGACATCCGCCAGATCCCGGTGCATCGCCGGGCTCACCGAGTTGACCCCGGGCGCGTCGAGAACGATTTCTAGAACATCGGACCGGAGCCGCTCGAACCGCAAGCTGGAGAACTGCTCGTAAGGGTCAGCCATGGCGGGGAGCATACTCATCGGGCTGCGCCACAGCCCTATCCGGAAAGGGATGAACGGGATGAGAGATGAGGCTCTGTGGGCGGGGCGCGAAACCTGACCAGGATGCCTTCCACCAGCAAGTTGGGAGACGCGACGAACGCATCGCAATCCGCTGGCCTCCTTTCACGTATGACGGTTCGGTGAGAGGGAGGGACTGGCGGCCCTGACGGCACCATCACGGTGAGTCCCTTCGTTGTCAAGACGGCCTCATTGGCTGCAGGCACCGTGGGACAGCCCTATTCGGCAAAGTTGACGCCAGCCGGCGGGACAGCTGACGCCAGCCGGCGGGACAGCTCCTTACCACCGCTCGCTAGTGAAGGCGAAGCTCCCGCAGGGACTCAAGCTCGGCACCGCGGCCGGACGCATCTTCGGTACGCCAACCGTGGCCCAGACGGCGACCTTCAGCGTGCGGGTGACCGACTCCTCCAGCCCGATGCTCACGGCTACGAAGTCGCTGTCGATCACGATCAGCTAGACCCTCCGCCGACCTGACCGACCGACCCCGGCCGGCGGGCCGGCTGACCTCTACCGGCCGGCGGGCCGGCCGACCTCTACCGGCCGGCGGGTCCTCACTTTTGGCGCCCTGCGTCGACCTATGGAGGGAAATGTACGTCTGTTGTACATCTCGCTCCAAAAGTGACAGGATTTACCAAAAGTTGGCGGCGGCCCGGAGTCGACCTCCTGGGCCGCCGCCCACACTTACCGTGTTTTCACCTACCTCATGACATCTCATGTCGCCGGTATGGGCGGCGCAAGCCCGCCTAGGGGCGGACCCCCCGGGCGGACCCGGGCGGACCCCCGGGCGGACCCCCGGGCGGACCCGGGCGGACCCCCCGGGCGGAACCCCCGGGCGCGGAGCCCGCCGGCGGAACCCCCGGGCGGAACCCCCGAGCGGGGAGCCGGCCAGCGGACCCGGGCGGACCGGGCGGCCGTCAGCCCGACGCCCTGCGGGTCAGCTCCATGTGCTGCTTGTGCCCGAGTGCCACCAGGCCTTCGGTCAGGGTGGCGCTGATCCGCTCAAGGTATTGTTGGCGGTCGATGGCCGCGAGGAAATGCTCGATGCCGGCGGGGTAGCCCCCATCTATGGCGGCTCGGTAGGACGGCACTCGGCACCATTCTGCGACCGGGCCCGGACCGGCCTCGACGTGGAACTGAATCCCCCCCCGCCTGGGTGCCAAGCCCGTCGCGGTCGCACTCCCAACAATATATGGTGCGTGTCCCCCCGGTCCGGCGAGTTGGGGTCGAAGCTGACCGGCTCAAAGGGGGCCAGTGGCTCGTGCGGCCGTGTACCCGGCGATATAGACCCGAAGACCAGACTGACCGTGTCGCATCATGAGTGCGTGGTTGGCCCGGAACGCCGGCCGGCCCACTGGAGCGAGGTAGCGCAGCAGAGCCTTGGTGGCGGTGACCTCTTCCTCGAATACCGCCGTGGCGACGGGAGCATCCGATGCAATCGTCCAACGGGAGAAGCCATCGAGGTCGCCGGTTAGCCTGGCCTGGAGCACGCCCTCGTCCGGGTCACGACGATCCTGGATCGATTCGAAGACGAGATGGTACGGAAGCACGGACCGGCACGTCATCTGGAAGCGGCCGTCCTCGAGCTTCTCGACTCGGCGGACCTCCGGCCACCATGCCGGATAGGTGGTGAGATCGGCTAGCACGGAGAAGACGTCCGTCTTCGACGCGTCGATCTGCCAGACGCTGCGGAAGGCGTAATGGTTGAGCTGCATACCGCCAGTTTCGCACCGACGCCCCTTCGTGAGGGCGATTCTCGATCGGGCCAGAATGTACTGAATGCGACCACTATCCAGCCGCTCGTGCCGCGCTTAGATGCTCCAGACTAGTGGTGCTGGTGTTGAGAAATATCAGCGCCCGCGGACCCTTGTGACCCCATCGGCAGCGGGATACGCTCGCTCAAAGGAGTATATGGGGCTGGAGGAGTAATAGAGATGTGGCGCCGACTAGCAATTTTGGCATCTAGTACTGTTCTCGTTGGTCTTGGGTTTGTGACGCAGGCGAGTGGCGCACCATCATTGGTTCATCAGAAGACATTCTCGTTGTTCCCGAATACTGCTTTCCTCAACTGCCTCGCGCCCCAGGCCAGACTCCGACGGTTCAAGCGACCGTCACACGGGGCAGTCTTCGGGATTCCCTCAAATTGACCTTGGAGCACTTTAAGCCCAATCTCGGTTTCGATTTGTTCACTGTTCAACGCAGCAATCAGACGGCTGCAGGTGGGCCGGTCGCGAACTTTACAAACTTCGGATTGGCATGGTATCAGTCCGATATCGAAACCGACTCCTCTGGGGCTGGCACAGTCATCATCAATACGATCCTCCTGGACCAAATATTTGGCTTTGACCCTGACGTCGCCTTGGCTCCGGTGAACACATTCCATGTCGGCTTCTGGTTCGACAGCGTGGCTGAAGCCCAGCCGTGCAGCACGCCGATCCTGTCGCCTACTCCGTTCAACGGGGAGCATAATGCGGGACCGGTGGCCTTCATCACTCGACCGAACGCAACCACGAATCTGGGACCGCTCTGCACCCGACCGACTGGGAATCCCGCCACCTGTATTCCGTAGGTCTGGCGTGGTCCGATGGACCGGCTGCTCACCGGGTACAGCCACGAAGATGAGCGGCCGGCTCACGCTGCCTCTCACCAAGCGATACCTCCAGCTCAAAGGGTAGGGCCTCAAAGCCCGTTGCGTTCAGGAACAAAGGCGGGATGGGGCGAACGCCTGACGAGGGGCGACGGAAGGAGCTGCTCGCCGGGGTCATCGACGCGTTTGCCCGGGGTGGCATGGCGGCCGCTCACCGCGGGATATCGCCCAGGAGTTTCGGTACCAGCCACTTATACTGCTCCATCACTTCGGGCCTCGCGACGAATTGCTTCTAGCGGTGGTCGAAGAGGTGGAACGCCGTCACCCGGCGACCCTGGTGAACCTTCCCAGCAGCCGCGCCAGGTCGGGCCCGCGGCCCTTGGGACGTGGTCGCTACTCGGGTCCGAACCACGCTGAGTCCCCTGACCCTTCTCTCGTCATAGATGGGCGCTGTTTCCGCCGACGACAGGGATTGACTGTCCAGTGATCTTCGCCGCTTGCTGGGAGCACAGGAACGTGACGAGGGCAGCCATTTCCTCAGGCTGTCCCATCCGGCGCAACGGAATATTAGCGGTGACGGCAGCAGTGACCTCTTCGACGCTGACACCGCGCTCGCCGGCGAGCCAGTGCCAGTAAGAGCTATTGCGTTCGGTGAGGATCGATCCAGTGAGAATGTTGTTGATGGTGATGCCTTCTCCTCTGAGGCGTTCAGCCATTATCCGATACAACCCGGCGACGGCGGGGCGCACGGCGTTCGGTAGGACGTGTGGGAGGTGCGTCGCCGGCTCGCGGGCGACTCCGGACCCGATGTTGCAGATCCGTCCCCACCGGTTGGCCCGCATATCTGGCAGGACGGCGACGGCAAGTGCCCAGGCCGAAATGAAGAGATGTTCGAACTCCCTTCGGTACTCCTCGGGCGCCATTGTGGCAAACGTACCCGCCCCGGGACCGGCGCCCTCCTTCTCCGCGTCGATGACATGGCCGATGACGTTGCTGACTGCGATGTCGACCGATCCGAATCGAGACCGAGCCACTTCCACGACACGATCCACCTGAGTGGGATCGGTCATGTCAACACTCATCGCCTCGACTCGGCCGGGGGCGAAGGCCTCGATCGCGGCGGCGGCGTCGTCCAACGAGGACTGCGTGCGTGCGGCCAACATCACGGCCGCACCCTCGCCCGCGAGCATGGTGGCGATGGCCCGCCCAATGCCGCGACTGGCGCCGGACACCACCGCAACCTTGCCGTCCAACCCGTAATCCATCAGTACACCGCCGATCCGACACCACCGTCGACCACGATGGTCGTCCCGCTGAGGTATCCGGCTCCTTGTGAGCACAAGAACGCGACCGTGGTCGCCACGTCGGTATCGGTCGCATCTCCACCCCACAGCACGGTGTTGGCCGTGATGTTGTGGGGGGCCTCTTCGGCGGTCACGACCTTGTGGAGACCCATCATCCCGAGCGACCTGATAGCGTCGAGTTCGTCGTCATCTCCGTTGATCGATTTCGCCTGGGCGGAACCAATCCAGACGAGGCGACCCCAGCCCCGCGCTTGCATCGCAGGCAGGGCGGCCCGATACCATCCCACCGCCTCGACGACCGAGCCCCATGCCTCGAGGAGCCCCTCCATCGATGCCGGCTCGAGTACCGAAGCGGACTCGATCAGCGTGGTAGGTCGGCCGCGGCCGCCGTGCGCAATCACGATGTCACTGCCGATCGCATCGTCGACGAGCCGAACCCCTTCCGCAGCCAGGGCCTGGGCACAGGCGCGTCCCACTCCGTCATCGCTGTGAGCCACATAGGCCCGTCTGCCGTTGATGCCAAGGTCCACGCCGGAGACACTATCCGAGCCCGCTGGTCGCCCGGATAAGTATGGTCCGGTACGTGATGATTCGAGAGTTCGTGGTCGAAGACTGGCCGCAGATCTATCCCTTCTTCTTGGACATAGTTGCTGCCGGACAAACGTACGCCTACCCGGAGGGCCTGTCGGTCGAAGAAGCAAGGAGTTACTGGGTCGCAGCGCGGCCCGGACATACCGTTGTGGCCGTCGACGGCCAGATCGTCGTCGGGACCGCGACCATGGGGCCGAACCGACCAGGTCGGGGTTCCCACGTCGCCACGGCCAGTTTCATGGTCGACCCGGCCTTCCAGGGAAGGGGGGTAGGCCGAACTCTGGGCTCGTACGCGGTGGCTTGGGGACGCTCGGCAGGCTACCGCAGCATGCAGTTCAACGCCGTCGTCGAGACGAATTCCGCCGCGGTGCATCTCTGGGAGTCCTTGGGCTTCGAGATCCTCGCCACGGTCCCGGAGGCGTTCGACCATCGGGAGCGTGGCTTCGTAGGACTTCACGTGATGTTCAAGCGGCTGAGCGCCGCCTAGTTCGCTCCCGGGAGTACGAATAACCAAGCGGTCAGGTTCTCAGCTTCGCCGGCGGCCCACCCTGATCGCCAACTGGCCATGTGACCGCGCCCATGGACAGCGGGGCCGTGGTGCGTCCTTGCGTCGGGCAAGAGCGCTGGCTAGTCCGAGACAGATTGGTAGGCCCACACCGCCAGCAAGGGATCGCCAGCGTGAAAGGGAAGAGTGCAGGATCGGGTTTGGGCCTCGCTCCAGCCCCCGGCGAGGGCAAAGTAGGATTTCACGATGTCGCAGTGCTGGTTGTCGCTGGCATAGAGCCAGCCGCGGATGGCCTTGGTCGGAAAGCACCGATTGGAAAAGGTGCACACGTATACTCCTCCCGGTCGAAGCACTCGGGCCACGTCGCGGAACACCTCAATCGGCCGCGTGAGGTAGTCGACCGACACGCAGCACACTGCGGCGTCGAAGGAAGCATCGACGAAGGGGAGTCGCGGATCCACATTGAGATCGTGAACAACGGTGGCCGAGGCGAAGGCGTTCCTGGCCAGCTCCTCGGCGTTCATGCCGAGGACCGTCAGACGTGCCGGTGGACGCTGAAAATGCGATATCCAGGAACCCATCAAGTCCAGCACCTCGCCTCGAATCCCAAGTTCGTCGTACAAGGCGCCGACTCTGGCGATGGCTTGGTCGTCTATGTGGGCGACCAGCCTCGGCCACGAGTAAAATGTTGCATCCGGAGAAGGATCAGCCCGCTCAAAAAACCCGGGCGGAAAGGCATCGCTGTCCATTCGGTCAGTTTTACCGCTGGTTGCGTCAAGGTGCGACTTGTCATGTTGAGTCGGATGGGCAACCGCGACGGGGTTTACCACGCCAGCTTAGCTAGACCAGTCCTTCCGCGCCCAGAGTGGGAAGGACCTGGGTCTCGAGGAGGCGCAGACTGGTCCACGAGAGATCCGGTGGGAGGCCTCCCATGAGGGGGTGGAAGCCGAGGACAGCATCAGGGCCGAGCTTGCGGGCCGCGGCAGTGAACTCGCCGGGTGTCAGAACCAGGTACGCCCCCGATGCTCGTAAGGCGTCGGCGTCGGGCATCGACATGTAAGGAGCGGGGGTGCCAGACTCGGCCAGCCATTGTCCGTACGAGTTGGTCTCGTGCAGGGCGTGGGGAGCGATCCGGGCCCAGTCCGCCTCCGGGTCTTCGGAGATCTGAATGAACATTGCGGGCAGCCCGGGCGGCCGAGCGGGGCTGGCGACGACACCAAGGCGCTGGCATTCGTCTCGGTAGATCTCCTCGAAGGCAGGAACGGTTGCTTCGAAGCCGTCAGCGATTCGGGCCGCACGCCTGGCCGCGCCGGGGGAGGAGCCTCCGAGCACAAGAGGCGGGCGCGGACGGCGGTACGGACGCGGGGTCACCGTGATGGTGGATCCCCGGTACTCGACTGGCTCTCCGCTCCACGCCTGTTTCAACACCTCGATACCTTCGGTCTGCAACCGCACGCGGTCATCCAGACTCCGCCCAAACATGGTGAACTCCCGCTGGACATAGCCAGCACCGATCACCAGCTCCAAGCGGCCCCGGCTGATCTGGTCTACCACGGCTGCGTCCTCGGCGACTCGCACCGGATCGTGCAACGGCAGAATCAGCGCCGTCAGCCTGATCCGAAGTCGCCTGGTCCGCGCCGCAATGGCGCCGGCCAGGACGAAGGGTGAAGGGTTGTACCCGTCCTCAGAGCCATGGTGCTCCAGGATGTTGACGGAATCAAAGCCCAACTGATCGGCCCACTCGCACTGATCGAGGCAGGCCTCGAACAAGTCTGCCTGCGCGGGCCCGAATTCCGGGGCCCGAATGTCATACCGCAGGGTAAATCTCATCGTCTCCCTTCCTGAGCCTCATCGTCCTGTGTCTCCCTCAGCGTTCACGATCGCCCCACCGCGGTTCCGAGCGGATCGAGACTGGTCGAAGCGCGCTCGGGAAGCCGGGGGCAGGCCCTTGGCGCCTGGCTAGGCGGGACCGTTCGGAAACTTGAGAAGGGAGCCGGCGTCGACCCGGATCTGCTGCCCGGTGATATAGCGCGACTCGTCGGAGGCCAGGAACAGCACCAGGTTGGAGATGTCGACCGGCTCCACGTATGGGATCGGCATCGCCTGGAAGTGAGTGAAGGCCGGCAACACGTCGTCTCGCGTGGGGTTCTCGATGTCGGGCCGGAAGACCGAGTAGAGGCCGTCGTTGTGCAAGAGGTGGGTGTTGCAGTTGGTTGGGTGAATCGCATTGACTCGGATGAAGCGGGGGGCGAGATGAAGCGCCATCTGCTCGGTGTAGCCAATCAGGATTCGCTTGGCCCAGCCGTAGCCGGCGCTGCCTGGGCCCATGGCTGGGTTGTCGGTAGTGTTCGGCATCATGCCGGCGGTCGACCCGGTGATGATGATGGAAGAGCCGTCAGGTAAGTGGGGCATGGCGATGGCTACCGCGTTCATCACCCCGAGTAGATCGACATCGACGGCGTCGACGAAGTCGTAGGGTTCCGGGTCACCCATGGCCATGGGCAGGATGCCTGCGTTTGCGACCACAACGTCAAGCCGTCCGAGATCACGCACGCCGGCCTCGAGAGCCTCGCCCAACTCCTGACGATCGCGCACGTCAGCGGGACGGGCCACGATACGCCGGCCTAACTCCTTCACGGCCCGCTCAGTCTCCGCCAGGTCCTCTGGCGAGGACAGGGGGTAGGGGTTGGATTCGATCTGGCGGCAGATGTCGATCGCGATGATATCGGCGCCTTCCTGCGCCAGTCGTATGGCATGGCTCCTACCCTGCCCCCGACCGGCGCCGGTGATGAATGCGACCTTTCCTTCCAATCGTCCAGTCATAGCCACTTCTCCTTGGGCGTTCTCGGGTGCGATGCCGCACACTGCCTGGGTGATCAACTTCACAAGCAGGGACAGTGGAGCAGGTTACTCCGTGGCTCTGGCGTGCGCCCAGGCGCCCGGACGATGGTAGAGGCGGGCCCGCGCCCCAGGACGAGCTGCGGCGCCTTACTGGCGCCCCTCGCCCCTGCCGCCAGGACGTTGGCGCTTGGCGGTTCCGATCTGAGGGCTGCCGCGCCACGATCGCCGACCGCTGGGGCAGGCGCCGCGATCGCCGGACCGGCGGCGCCGGATCGCCGCCGCCGTCGCGATACCTATACTTGGCCGGAAGTCGGCCGAGAGCGCAACGAGCCATCCAGGGGTCGACGTCACCATTCGGGAGGATCTCAACGTGAGCCTTGGGAGCGACATTTACTACGACCCGTACGACTACGTCATCGACGCCGATCCGCATCCCCTATGGAAGCGGATGCGTGACGAAATGCCCCTGTACTACAACCCGAAGTTTGACTTCTACGCCGTGACTCGCTATCAGGACGTAAGAGACCTTTCGGCTGACTGGCGGACATACAGCTCTGCCTATGGAAGCGTGCTCGAGCTGATCGAAGCAGGGCCTGAGGCGCTCGAGATCGCCCGGAACATGCTCTTCGAGGATCCCCCGATCCACGATGAGCACCGATCCATCCTCGCCCGGAGCTTTACCCCTCGACGTATCTCGGCCCTCGAGCCAGAGATCCGGCGCCAGTGCCGCTCGTACCTGGACGAGGTGGGGCGTTCGTTTGATTTCGTGGGCGACTATGGCGCCAAGCTTCCGATGATGGTCATCGGAATGTTGCTCGGCGTACCGGATCAGGACCGGGAATATGTCAGGTCGGCGGCCGATGAATTGGTCCACCGAGACGAGGGGGCCACGGAGTACGGATTGTCCGGACAACAGAAGCTGCTCGACTATTTCGACGGGTTGGTCGAGGATCGGCGGAAGCATCCGACCGACGACCTGGTATCGGACCTCACCCACGCGGACGTGAGGAGCAAGGACGGAACGATCCGGCAGATGGACAGCGGAGAGCTGCTTCGCTATATCAGCCTGGTCGCGGCTGCCGGGAACGAAACCGTCGCCAATCTGATGGGCTGGGCTGGAATCACCTTGTGGCGGCACCCGGACCAGCGTCAGCTCCTGCAGGAGAACACCGAGCTCATCGCGAACGCCGTCGAGGAGCTGCTGCGTTACGAGGCGCCCTCACCGATCCAGGCCCGAGTGGTGATGCGCGACGTCGAAATCCATGGGACCAAGGTGACAGAGGGCTCGAAGATGGCCCTCCTGACCGGATCGGCCGGCCGAGATGAGCGCGCCTACCCCGATCCGGACCGTTTCGACGTGCGGCGCCGCTTCGACAACCATGTCTCGTTCGGGCACGGCATCCACTTCTGCCTCGGAGCGGCGCTGGCCCGGCTGGAGGGGCGGGTGGGACTCGAGGAGATGGTTGGACGTTACCCGGAGTGGGAGGTAGACGAGGAGCACGCCGAGATGGTGCACACCAGCACGGTGCGCGGGTGGACGAGTCTCCCGGTCACCGTCTGAGCGCTGGGCCGGTCACGCCCGTGCCAACTGGTCCCCTCCGTGGCCTTCGGATCGTGGAGCTGGGATCGGTGCTGATGCTCCCGTACGCCGCTCAGCTGTTGGGTGATCTGGGTGCCGAGATCATAAAGGTCGAGAGCGTCGAAGGAGATCCGGGTCGAGCCATCGGGGCGGAGATACGGCCGGGTCTCTCAGGGCTGGCCCTGAACCTGCACCGAAACAAACGGTCGATCGCAATCGACTTGAAGCGGCCAGAGGGCCGCGAGGTCCTCAACCGCCTGGTAGCCGGCGCGGCGGCGTTCTTGACGAATTTCCGACCGCGCGCCCTGCAATCGCTCGGCGTGACCTATGAGGATCTGAGTGCGGGACGCCATGATCTCGTTTATTGCGAGGCCCATGGCTACCGGCACGATCTGCCCGAGTCCGATGATCCTGCGTATGACGACGTTATGCAGGCTGCTGCTGGTCTGGCCGGCTTGAGCGCCAGAGTGAGCGGAGAGCCATCCCTGCTCCCGACGGTGATCGTAGACAAAGTCTGCGGGCTCATGATTGTCTACGCCGTCATGGCTGCCCTATTCCACCGGGCCGTGGCAGGGGAAGGTCAACGGGTCGAGGTTCCGATGTTCGAGACGGCTCTCGGCTTTACATTGCTCGAGCACCTCGCTGCGGCGACCTCCATTCCCCCGCTGGGCCCGCCTGGTTACGACCGGGTCCTCTCCCCTCACCGCCGCCCGTATCGCACCGCGGACGGTTGGGTGACGATTCTCCCCTATCTCCCCAAAAACTGGCTGGATCTGTGGGCTGCCCTCGACCGCCAGGACCTTGTGCGCGCCCTGCAAGTCCTGTCCGCGCGTGAGGTGATGGCCAGCGCGCCC
Source organism: uncultured Acidimicrobiaceae bacterium (assembly GCA_963769725.1). Classification (GTDB taxonomy): domain Bacteria; phylum Actinomycetota; class Acidimicrobiia; order Acidimicrobiales; family Palsa-688; genus PALSA-693. Next base: position 824,192 of record CAVYMU010000001.1, read on the forward strand.
CTGATGTACGAGGAGCTGGGCCAAATCACCCCGACGCGTAGGACGGCAGAGTGGCTCGAATTCTGCCGCGACAATCAGATTGCCGCGGCAGAGGTTCGCTCGCTCGACGAGCTCGTCGACGATCCGGCCCGCCACCGCGGGGCGTTGGTCGAGGCGATCCATCCGACCGCCGGTCCGTATCGGCAGATCGTCCCAGCGGTCCGGCTCTCGGCGACGCCGGCCAGTGTCCATCGTGAGGCGCCGACGATCGGACAACATACGGCCGAGTTGCTAGCCGAGATCGGCTATAGCCCCGCCCAAATCGCCGATCTGGCGTCGGCGGCGGTCGTGTATCTGCCCACGGGAAGAGATGGTGCCACGACGACCCCGACTGGGGCGCCCTAGAGCAGCCCCAGGCTGCGAGCGATGGTGACGGCATCATGGCGAGAAGTTGCGCCGGTCTTGCGGTAGATAGCTTTTACATGGGTCTTCACGGTGTTCTGCGATACATACATGTCCGTGGCGATCTGGTGTTGATTGAGATGAGATGGGAGATAGCGCAGCACCTGGCGCTCCCGTTCGGTGAGTGGCTCGAGTATGGTCGCTGGCCTATTGACCGCGGCCGTGGGCACCAGGTGCTCGGCTTGGAAGATTAGTTGCGACAGGAACGGATCCGAGCGGGACTTGAGCAGGCCGAGAAGCAAGGGCAAGGTCTGCGTCGCCTCCTCGAGGAACGGACGGATGAAGCCCTCGGATCGCGCCGTGTCCACCGCTCGGACGAGCGTGTCCTTGGCGCGCTGGCCTCGTCCCTGTTGCATTTCTGCGCAGGCGACTATCACCAGCCATCTGATCCGAACGCCCAGATGGGGCGATCCTCCCGAGCCGACGCGAGCGAGAGCCTGATGGGGCTGGCCCGAATAGAGGTCGATGCGGGCGAGCGATGCACCGGATACCTCCGCGACGGGGCTGGACCGGGCGAGCACTCGAGCGCCGTCGAGGTCACCGAGGGCGAGCCGGCAGTCGATCTCGAGCTGGTCGAGGCTCCGCGACGCAGGTTGGACCGGGTGGGCCAGCCCCTCAATATTGCGCAGATGGGTTACCCGGTCGAGTGCTTCGTTGCCACGCTGTTGGGCGACCATCACTCGAATCAGATCGGCTTCCACCGCCCACATCCAGTGGGTGACACCACGCGTGCCGCACGTGTGGAGTGCAGCTTCCAGTTCCTTCTGGGCGGCATCCAGCTCGTTTCGCTCGAAGAACACCTCGGCGCGGACAAGTCGGGGGTAGAGGTCGACTTCGTGGGCGCTGGCCTGATCTGCCGCGGTATGCACGGCGACGGTAGCAAGCTGGAGGGCATCTCTCAGTCGACCCTGGCGGCAGGCGAGCATGGCCAGGGTGGCCGGCTCACTGGCCTCGGCTCGGTCACGGGTCTCAAACCGATCCTTAAGGATGGCTTCGGCTTGGTCTGGTTCGCCGAGCCGGAGGTGAGCCCGGGCGGCCAGCAGGGGAACCTGGGCGAATAGGACCGCGTCAACCGTTCTCAGAAAGTCGTGACGTCCGTGCGCCGAGGGGGCGCCGAGCGCGGGCGGAGGAGTCCGTTGCAAGAGTTCGGCCGCGGTGCGGGCGTGGCGGAGGGTGGCGACGGCGTCCGCGGTTTGCTCGGCGTGGATCGCCCATAGGAACTCCAACCGGCAACGCCATCGGTGTCGGTCCGGCCGGTGGGAGGTCACGGCCTCGATACGGCGAAGTAGTGGGGTGGTCAGGGAGTGGCGCCGGGCGCGCAGCAAGGTGGCGACGAGAAGATACATCTCTTCCGGATCTTCTTCGAGGTCGGTCCCAACCGATACCACGGCCGGAGTGATATTGCCTGCGTCCGACAGGCCTATCTCGAGCGGTTGGAACAGGTTCGAGAATATGAGCGCAGACGCCCGGTCACGGGGCTGGGAGCGGCCCGAATGGTGGGTTGCCGGGCGAATATCAGGGCGGCGTTCGTGAGGGGCTGCTGCGGTGCCGTGGCCGGACGGTCGGAGCGGGGCAGTCTGGGCTCCCACCGCGCCGCCGGCACCGCCGTCGTGAATGCTCTCCGCCTGCGGAGTTTCCACAGCACTCATCTCGACCTCCATGTCAACCGGCAATGTCCGAGCCGCGCCTTTGGGCGCCACCACCTCTGGTTTCGGCAGAATACGTACATTGCCCACTCCTCGCTTGCCTCCGTCACCGTAAGGAGGCCAGCGCAGCAGGTCATCACCCTGCAGCGGGTGATCAGCGGCCGGATCCGAACGCGCCCTTTCGAGTGGCGCGGTCCCGGATCGCCAGGCGAGAGGGGCGGTCGGGGCACTCGATGAAACCGGTCCTCTGGTACAGACGCTCCTGGCCCGGCTGTCCTCAGGCGATCGATAGCCCAGTGGCATGGCGCCCCGGTCCACATCGACGGCCCGAACCGTGGTGCAGTCACAGGCCACGATGGCATCGAAGTCGTCGAAAGTATCGATGAGGGTGAGCCCGGTTCCACCCGGGAAGCTCATTTTATGGATTTTGAGTGTTATCGCTGCCTCCCACCACCCTACGTCGGCTTTGGCGCCGTCCGGTCGCGGGACTCGTGGACCACAATGGGCCCATGAATGGTTCAGATCGGCGCGTTCGACGCGTCGATGTAGATGACGTCCCCGCAGTAGTGGAGCTGGTGCACGCCCTAGCCGAGTACGAGCAGGCATCAGACGACTGTCATCTCAGTGAGTCGCAGTTGCATTCGGCGCTGTTCCGAGATCGGCCTGCGCTATTCGGCCATGTGGCCCTCGCCGATGGGGACGTCGTCGGTTGTGCCCTATGGTTTCTCAACTTCTCGACCTGGCGCGGCGCCCACGGAATCTACCTCGAAGATCTCTTCGTCCGGCCCGCCCATCGCGGCACCGGGCTGGGCCGTGCCTTGCTTGTTGAGCTGGCCCACGAATGCGTGCAAGGTGGCTACGCCCGGCTGGAATGGGCAGTCTTGGATTGGAATGAACCGTCGATCCGGTTCTACAAATCTTTGGGAGCGACGGTCCAGGATGAGTGGTCCATGTTCCGGCTCGACGGCGAATCCCTAGTAACCCTCGCCCAAAGTTGATGTGGTGACCGTCGCATCCCCGAGTCCACGCGGGTGCTGTGGGCGGCTGGATCGGCGAGGCCGGACCGGTCTGGTCTGTATCCAGGGGCTTGGGGCGCCAACCGACTCCAGAAGCGAAATCGAGATCCGCTCGCGGCTTCACCGCGAGTTGGCACCAAGTCGATCGGCGATGAATGTGACGGCTTCGTGAAGCGAGTCGGTGAGGATCCCTCCGGAGTCAGCGATGCACGTTTCGATCATGAGGTTCACCGTGCTTCCCTCGTTGTCCGAGCAACGACGGCTATCGGTCCGCAAGCCGACGATGAGCCGGCCCCGGGCAAAACCGTAGCCGATCTCCACGGCGGTGCCAGAGTCCACGTCTTGGCCATCCAGCAAAGCCAGGATCGCCTCTGAATCCTCGAGCAATTCCAGGTCCTGGCGACCCTGATCCAGATTGGCCGCGTGCAGGGCAGCACGACGTTCGAGCCCGTACTCCATGGCGGCCAGTACATCGGCGATAGGAGACGGGCCAGACCACGGGTCTCTCGGGATCAGCCCCGCGGCCGTCACTGCAGGCAGAAGCACCTGGCGGTGCCACTGTCGCCCGGCCTCGAAGAATCCAGACGGCCCGGCGAGATAGACCGCCCGAGGCGTGGCCGCCTCGGGGGTAGGCACCCGGACAGTAGCCGCCCGGGGGGTGGCTGCCGCGGAGATGGCTGCCCGGGGCGGGGGTATCCCAATGTGCCCCTGCCGGTCGTCGGAGGTCGAAGCGTGAGTCGGGTCCACGTTCTCGTTCATGGCCGCGACCATAGGCAGGCCTTCCAGCGGTGCCTTGGTTCGCCCAAGGATATCCTGTCAGCGACAGGCGGCTCGAGCCGGCCTGACAACGGGGAGGCCGGGCCGATGGCTGATGACATCATCGCCTTGCAGCATGTACCGCTCGTGGACAAGGGTCTGGATCACCGTGTCATTACCCATAGGTGTCGGCCTTTTCCGACCGGCCCCGTAGAAGAGAATGGGAGGACGAGATGAGCCGGAAATCCTTCGTGGGTCAGCACGTGACTGTGAGCTTTGATTCGGACGTGTGCCAGCATTCCGGGAACTGCGTACGTGGCCTGGCCGCGGTCTTCGACACCAAACGTTCTCCCTGGATCGATCCGGACGGTGCATCGGAGGAAGACGTTATTGCCCAGGTCAGAAGGTGTCCGTCCGGCGCCCTGCAGATCGAGGCATCGGGCGAGTAATCCTCGGGCGCGTCAACCCTGGAGCGCTTGCAGGTCGGCCAGGATGTCTCCCGCAAACCCGGTGACGTCGGTGACCTCGTAGGCCTTGCGGATAATCCCATCCGCGTCTATCAGATAGGCAACTCGCAGGGCGAAGTTGGCGCGCTCATCGTCGGAGGCTCGGGTGACCTCGTATGCGGCGCCGGCACTTCTGTCGACGTCGGCCAGAAGCCGGTAGTCAAAGTGTTCCGACTCAGCGAAGACTTTGTTCTCTTCGGGAGTGTCGAACGACGCCCCCAGGACGACGCAATCGGCAGTCGCAAACTCAGTGGACCTGTCACGCAGGCCCTGGCCTTGACGAGTTCAACCGGAGGTCGACGCCTTTGGATACCACCAGAGCAGAACCCAATGGCCCTGTTGATCGGCCAGGGACACCTGTTGCCCATCTTGGTCCGGGAGACTGAAACCCGGTGCTTTCGTGCCTTCTTTCAGCATGGTGGGTAGCGTAGTGGCGGGGCGAGGCCAGCGGGTGGTTGCACCAAAGATCGCCGCCGCGGCCGCTTCGCCTGTGACAAGGGTCCCTGTGACAAGGGTCATAGACCGGGTGTGACGACGGCTACAGACGGGTTGGCACCAGCTGGTGGACCATGCTTCGGCGGCCGAGCGGATCTCGCCGGTCAGGGAAAGGGAGTGGTTGATGATCTGGTCTCGTGCCACGCTGGCCCAGGAGAAGCTGCCATCGGAAGGTGTCCCACGTCGGGGCAAATTTCGCCGCCTGCTCCGGGTTCCGCTTACGACTGCGGTGGCGGTCGGGATGGGTCTGACGCTGGCGGCTGGCAGCGCGGTCGCGACCCAGGCAGCCCCCACGACCAACGACCAGTCGACGACGATCAACACCGCATGGTGGACGTACGCGGGCGTGACCGCCACCCAGGTGGGGTCGCTGCTCAGTGCCAACTCGGCCCGTCTCACGCAGATCCGGGTCGAGAACCCGGTGGGTCCCGTGTTCGACGTGACCATGGTGTCCAATACCGGCGCGTACGCGTCGGGATGGTGGTGGTACTACGGGCTCACGGCCTCACAGGTCAGCAGCACGCTCGGCACGAACAACGCCCGGCTCATCAGCTTGGAGCCCTATGTGGTGAGCGGCTCGTTGTACTTCGCGGTCGTTGAGGTCCCCAATACGGGTGCTCAGGCCCGAGCCTGGTGGTGGTACTACGGGCAATCGGGGAGCAGCATCGCCAGCACCCTGTCGGCCAACAATTCCCGCATGGTGTCGCTGCAGCCCTATCAGATCGGGGGCACCACCTCCTACGCGGTGATCGAGATCTCCAACTCGGGCGTGGACTTTGCCGACTACGGCTGGTGGTATTCCTTCAATCAGACGCCTGCGCAGATCGCGAGCCAGGCCCAGACAGACGGGGCCCGCCTCATCGCCATGGCTGCGGACCCCGGCGGTGGCTTCGACACCATCTACCTTGGGAGCGAGGGCGAGGGATGGTGGTGGTACTACGGCGAGTCGGCGTCAACCCTGGTCAACCTCATGCTCAACAACGGAGCCCGCCTCATCGACATTACGCCCTACGTCTCCGGTGGACAGACCGTGTATGCGGGCGTCGGCATCGATAACAGCAACGTCCTCCAAAACCCCGTCAATGTCGCGAGCACGAAGGTCGAGAACTACGCCAACGCCAACGGCTGGAGTGGTGGGTTGTCGGGTGCCTACCTGGCCCCGGTGTCCTCGGTCGGCAGCCCGTTGGTGGCCTATAACTCCGGCTACCGTTTCGAGCCGGCGAGCACTATCAAGGTGCTCTATCTCCTGTATGCCCTCGAGCAGGTGCAGGCGGGCCACGACGCGCTTTCCAGCTCGTTGACCTACTACGTCGACCCCAGCGATCCTACGAACTCTGGCGTGTGCCCGCAGACGTCATGGGAGGTCCCAGCCAACGCCCGGACCACCACCCTTGGCAACGCCCTGCAACTCATGATGTACAACAGCGACAACCGGGTGACACGGGCGATGGAGGAGCGCTACGGCATATCGAACGTGCAGTCGATGGCCGCCGGCCTCGGCCTCAGTCACAGCCGGCTGGCCCAGCCCTTCATCGGCTGCGGGTTTCAGGGTGCGGTGCGCAATCAGCTGACCGCAGCTGACGCCGCCTTGTTGTACTCAAAGGTGAAGCAGCAGATCGTGCTCGACGCCAAGTACACCAACACCTTCTTCAAGGACGAGCTGGGCGGGACTCCGTCGCCCTCGGACTACCTGACAACGGTGATCAACCAGGAAGCAGCCAAGCTCGGCAAGTCGTCTCAGGCGGCCGCCTTCGAGAGTCAGGTTGTCAACCACTGGAAGGCCGGTTCCTATTCGTTCTGCATGGCGTCCAGCTGCTCCGCCTACAAGGCGGACTTCTCCGTCGCCGGCGTCCTCACCCTGCCGGCGAAGAACACGGCTGGCCAGGTGGTCACCAAGGCGTACGCCTACTCGGATTTCGTCAACGACCTCTACGTGCCCTGCACCCCCGGCAGCGGGTGTGCAGCCGAGACGGCTGCGTACGCCATGATCAATCAGGTCGCCGACGAGGCGGCCCGGCCCGCCGTCGACAAGGCCCTGGCCAACTGGTGAGGCCGCAGGAGGCCGCCCTCCGCTCGCTTCCCACGGGGCGGAGGGTAGCCTCTGGTGCCGGCGGGGTTTGAAAGAAGGGCGACGCACCGGATGTGGCCGTCAAGGTTCGAAAGCGCGTTCCTCGGCATCGTGATCGACTCGGTAGCCGATGTCCTGGTAGATCGCGTTCGACGTAGGGTTGGCGAGGTCAGTGTAGAGCACCACCTGACTGGCCCGGGCACCCTGGGCGGCCGAGGTGGCGGCCGCGGTTACCGCACTGCCGAAGCCCCGACCGCGCCACGCCGGTGGTGTGTACACGGGTCCGACCCGTGATACTCCCGCGGCCGGTTCGCTGAATCCCGCCATCGACACCGTGGCGCCGTCCAGCTCCCAGAAGCGGAACTGTCCGCTGGCCACCCGGCGCAGGGCCACCGAAGTCCAGTCCTCGACAGGCGCGTGGGGTTGGGCCTCGTCGTGGAAGGCGCGCAGCCCGGCCGCCACTACCTCGACATCTGTGATCGCGGCCTGACGCGGCCCGCCGGGCACTCCCGTGGGTGTTACCAGATCGGACAAGCGGTACATGCGCATCGAGACGGCCACCGTCGACCGAAGGCCGGTCCATCCCTCCCAGGCGTCGGCGAACGACGCGACCGCACCGATCTCGCCGGTCACCCCCGGAACGGGGCGGCCGGTCCCGGCCAGGGATTCCGCCAGGGCTACCGCCCCCGCGGCAGGCATCCGGGCCAGGAACACCTTGTGGGGCGGAGTGTGCATCGCCACACCGACGACCCGGTTGTCGTCGACCACCGTCCACCACTGGTCCTCGGGTCCTTGCGCCCGAGCGCCGGCAAGTATTCCCTCTAGGTGGACTGCGATCACACTGGCGCTGAAGGGGTCGGCATCGAAATAGGGGCCGGCCTCTTGGGCGAACCGGCCAACGTCATGGAACGTGCAGACCTTCACAGCGGAAGTATGCCGACGCTTCCCGAGTCAGGCGAATGATTTCGGTTCGTTCCCCGGATGAGCGGCTCGGGCGGCCCCAGCGTCGCCAAGCGCCCTCCCTTGTGTTGTGTTTTTCCCTAGAGAGATCCTAACGAACGCATTTCAGTGATGCTGGCGGATTACCTGTTCCGAGTAGCGCTCCAGGGCGTCAAGACCTCGTCTGGCGCCACCCGCAGGGATATGGACCAACACCTGCGTCACGCCGGCCGCAGTCAGGTCCGCCAGCCATTCGAGATAGGGACCGAAATTGCCGTCCGCCTCCGCGGATCTGACTGGGCCCCGTAGCTGTTGGATCTGGATCGCCACGGTGGATGGGTCGCGTCCCGCATCTTCGAGCCTCCGGCGGAGATCTGCGATGGCTTTGGTGAGCGCAGCCAGATCCGGTATCGGAGCAGTCCGGGTGGTTCGGGCCAAGACGGCGTCTGCCATGATGGGCGTCCAGCCCGCGCCATAGTCCGCGACCCGCTGGCGGGCCCGGGCGCTGTTCCCCCCGACCCAGATGGGAGGATGAGGGATCTGCACCGGCCGAGGACGCTGGCGGATGCCCTCGGCCCGGAACTGCTCGCCCTCGACTGTGGCCGCCTCACCTGACCACATGGACCGCCACACTCGCACGGCCTCGTCGAGAAGGTTGTTGCGATGCTCGAAGTTGGAGCTCAGGGCCACGGCCTCGGATCGGAGATATCCAGTGCCAACCGGGATGACCGCCCGCCCCCCGGAGACCACATCCAGCGTGGCGATCTGCTTGGCGGCCATCACCGGGTTCCGGAACGGGGGGACGAGGACATAGGGCATCAACTTGACGTTCGATGTCACCGCCGCAAAGAAACCGAGGGCGACAAACACGTCGAGGGCATCATGGCCACCGGCATCGAGCCAGCGGGCGGACGGCGCCGGATGTTCTGTGAGGGCCAGGGCGTCGTACCCACACCGCTCAGCCGTACGAGCGAACTCGGTGAGAAACCCTGGGTCGATGATCTCTTCGCTGTAGGGCGTCTGATGCATCGGATAAAGAGCGGTAAAGCGCATCGCCCGCATGCTATCCGCGGCTACGGCACGTGCGGCCCGGGGTCGCCGCTGGGGCGTGCTGGCGCCGAGGCCGGCCCGTCCCTGGTCATGGCCCGGCCCGCTCGTCGAAGCGCCCGGTACCACCGCCCTCCGAACCGCCCCGCCCGCGGACCGAGGCGGTCGTCGACTACGCCCGCTGAGGCGTGGAGGTGCTGACCGCGAAGACGGCAACGGGATGGTGCACTCCCCTGATCTGATGTGGGCCGAGTGCACGGACGGTCCAACGTCGCGACGGCAGGGCGGCGGCGGCTTCCTCGGTGATCACGAGTTCGCCGGGCGCGGCCAGCTTCACCAAACGGGCGACGAGATTGACCAGCGGACCGAAGTAATCGCCCTCCCTCGGTATCGCCGCACCGTAGCCGATCGCACCTCGAGCGGGGGGAAGCACCGGGTCCAGGGCCGCGGCCTGGCAGACCTCAGTCCCGATCCGGCAGGCGGCGTCGACCGAGGGAGCGGTGAAGAAGACCTCGTCCCCGATCATCTTCACGACCCGACCTCCAGCCAGCACGGCGCTCGACCACGCGGATGACTCGAATCGGGAGAGGGCCAGGCTTTGATCCCTCAGGCTGTTCTCCTCGGCCCACAAGGTCGAGCCCACGAGGTCCACAAAACCGAGAGCGACGACCTCGCTGGGTGCCTCCAGGGGGGATGCCTCATCCGGTGTTCCCGTCGCTGCCAGCCAACCCCTGGCCAGCCAGGCCCGGCGGGTGGCCCGGTCGAACTGGGCCAGGAGGAGATCAGAAAGCACCTGTGGGACGCCTGCGAACGCCTCGGTCGCGGCCTCGGACACCCGGGCCCGGGCCAGTTCGTCCGATCCCTCCCGGCCCGTTCCTGGACCGAACTCGGCGTAGAAAAGAGCCACCGCCGCCTCCGCGATATTGGTACTGGCCGCCCCCAGCACTCGCGTGAACGCCAGTATGGCGTCTTCCCCCATGAGGGCGGCACCCTGCTCGAACACGGCGATGATCCCCGCCAAGGCTGCCGGCAGCCGCCCGTCCGCGGCCACGGGCACTCCCGCGGCCAGCAAGACCCGCCGGACCCGCTCTTCCGAGACGTGGCACCGGGCCGCGAGCTCTTCGACAGAAACTGTCCGGGTCGCGGCTCCCAACACCAGGCTGCTGGTCAGACCGGGCAGGCTGCCGAGCCGGTGGGCTTCGATCATCTGTTCGAGGGTGGCGCCCCGTTCAGTAAGGAACCTGAGTAGCAACCGGCGCTCCTCAGCTCCGGGTCCTTCGGGGCGGTACAGGCCCGCCTGCTCCCAGTCGTCAATGTCCACGGGGCCATCGTTCCACACGGCTCGCCGGGCGGCGCTGGTCGGGCATCAGGCATCATGGACCATCGCCAAGCGGATTGACATCACCCCGGCGGGGGAGCGCCGCTACAGGGTCACCTGGGCGGCCGCGGCGTGACGACGGTCCACGACGTCGTGGTGGCGCCGACGGGTGGTTAGACCCGATGTTGCAGGTGGTCTGTTTGAGGGATGCGTATCGGGCAGGCTAGATGGATGCACAAGCCCAGTCACCGCCGCATCCGGAGGAACCGGATCGCGGCTGGCACCGTTCTGGTCGTCGCGGTGGCGCTGGCAATCGTCTTCGTTGCCGAGCGGACCAGCGGACCATCCGCGTCGCAGGCTGGCGCCGGCGCCACCTCGCTCCGGGCGCCGATCACGACGACGGGGTTGGCGCCGCCCTCCCCGGCGCGGCCGACCATTACTTCCAGCCCGCTCGGCAGGACGACAGTCACTTCGGTTACGGCGGCCCCGACTACCACGGTCCGCAAGGCGCCGGTAGCAACGAGATCATCGTGTCAGTCGGTCGTGCACATCGGCGACTCCACCTCGGAGAGCCTGGTCTCCGCCGACTACCTCCCGAACCCCCTACAACGCCTTAGTGCCAGGTACGCAGCCGTGGGAGCGGTGCACCAGAACCTCCAGATCGCCGGTGCTCGCTCGATAGTGGAGACCTACCAAGGTCAGCCCAACGCCTATACCGTCGCTTCCCAGATTGCCGCCACCGGCTATAAGGGATGCTGGGTGGTGGCGATGGGGGTCAACGACGCCGCGGATATCGCCGTCGGTTCCCGCGTGAACGCACCCGAGCGAATCGAGCGCATGATGTCCGTCATCAAGACCCAGCCCGTCCTGTGGATCGCGGTCAAGACGCTCGTGGCGAGCGGACCATATGCAGAGAGCAACATGGCGTCCTGGAACGCCGCTCTGGCCAAGGCCTGTGCCTCCCATCCGAACATGCGAGTGCTGAACTGGGCCGCCCTGGCCCAGCCCCAGGACTACATCGCCGACGGAATCCACTACAACTCGCCCGGCTCGGCGGTGTTGTCCTCGGCATTTGCGCTTGGACTGGTAAGGGCGTTTCCACAACCGGGTCCATCACCCGCACCCTGCCTGGTGAGCTGACACGTGACTACTACGGGTGAGGCGAGCCTGACGCCGCTGGCAATCCGGCCCGCATGGCGCTGGCTTCATCGAGCCCGACGATCGCAGACGGCGATTGCCTCGCCATCAGCGGGTCGGGCTAGCACCAGCAAGACTCGGCGACCCATGGGCCAAGACTAGGTGATCTCGCTAGCGGGAAGACTTGCGCAGGAGACACCCGGAGACGGCGCCGGTATGTTCCCCCTCCGAGAACGTGATCTGGCCGTTGACCACCGTGGCCAGAAAGCCTGTCGCCTTTTGCACCAGGCGTCGGTCACCTCCGGGGAGGTCGTCGACCAGGGTGGGCATCTGAGGGCCGACGGTATCGGGATCGAACACATTGAGATCGGCGGCATAACCTTCCCGGAGCAGGCCACGATCGGCGATCGCCCAAGCCGACGCCGGGACATGAGTAATCATCCGAACCGCCTCTTGGAGGGTGAACTCCTGACGATTGCGTACCCAGTAGCCGAGCAGATGCGTTTGGATGGAGGAGTCGCTGATCTGACTGACATGTGCACCTGAATCAGAGAAGGTCATGACCGTCTGAGGATGCTTCAGGACGGTCAGCAACTCAGCGCTGTCCCGTCCAGTGACGGGCTGGACGAAGAGCTGCTTTAAATCGGTTTCCAGGCCCAGATCGATGATCAGCTCGACGGGATCAACACCTCGTGCGTTGGCCAACTCCGCCACGGTCGGGTTCGGCGGCAGGGGCTGGCGGAGAACGATCATCCGGTCGAACTTCGGCGGACGAGGATCCGCGCCGATCGCTCTCCGGTAACCCGCAGAGTGGGCGGCGGCGACCAAGCGGTGGCGAACGGCAGCATCGGTCAGCATCTCCTTCTGCCGATCCAAGGTCTCGGCCCTGAAGTCGGCCCACTCCGGGATGCCATCGAAGGGCAGTCTCGTTTGAAAGGACAGAACGATCGAGATGCCACGACTGTGCGTTAGCCCGATGATCCGGCCGCCCTGGGCGGCTACTTCGTCGAGGAAGGGCAGTTGCCAGCCGGAACTCACCCCGTACGCGATCGGAACTCCGCTCTCCACCGTGAGCTGCGCCAACCGATGCTGGTACGCATCCTGCTCCGGTGACCCCTGTGCCATCGACACCTGCTCCTCGGCGAGTTCGAAGACGCCGCCGTTTACATTGCCCATCACCCGCACCAGGCGCGCCATTTCTTCCCACGAGGCCAGACGAGAGGCCACTGGTTGGTTGGCCGACGTTTCGTGATTGATGCTGCGGGAAGTGGTAAACCCGAATGCTCCCGCCTGAAGGGCATCAGAGAGTTCCCGCTCCATGGCCACGATATCCTCCTCGCGGGCTGACTCTTCGAAGGCGCGTGGCCCCATCGCCCAGGTGCGAAGCGATGAATGTCCGACCTGGGCCGCATAGTTGATGGCTTTGGGCTGGAGATCAACAGCCGAGAGATATTCGGCAAAGGTCTGCCATGTCCAGTTGATGCCGGCGGCCAGAGCAGTGGCAGAGATGTCCTCGGCCCGCTCGAGGTTGCGCACGACCAGGTCCTCGGCTCCGCGCCGGACTGGTGCCAGAGTGAATCCGCAGTTTCCCATCACGACAGTGGTCACGCCATGCCAACACGATGAGCTCCCGAGGATGTCCCACATCACTTGGGCGTCCATATGAGTATGGGCGTCGATGAACCCCGGAGTGACCACCAAACCGTCCGCATCGATCTCCTGGTTACCCCGCCCACCTATCCGGCCTATCTCGGCGATCCGTCCCTGTCGGACGCCGACGTCGGCCTGGTAGGGCTCGGCACCCGACCCATCGACCACGGTTCCATTCCGTACCACGAGATCGAACGTCATCTGGAACCTCCGCTGGTCGTAATGGCTCGGCCCACTGAGAATGGTGATTCAACGGTAACAGTCTCACTGAAAAAGGGGACAAATCGGCGGCGCCATCCCCGGCCGGCCGGCACACTCGGGTCCACGATCTGGGCACGGTCGGCGTTCGACCCAAGTCGCCCGGTGGCCGCCCCGCCGGTGATATGGGAATCCCGTGACTGCGGGTTGTGCCGGCGTTGAGGTCGCCGCGAGAGCATTGGTTCCGGTCGGGCCGTGCGGTCAATCCGGGCCGATCATCAGGACAGCGAGCCCGGCGACCTAGGAGGCAGGGTCACCGGGCTCGACTGTCGAGGCCCGTTGCCGCTCCTCGGGAGCCGCTCTTCGCCGGGGATTCCAGAGCAATCCGCGGTGACCGGCCGCGGCCTATTATTTCGGCCACAACTCTGGTGCTGATCCGTGGGCAGGAAGCGCGGGAGGCATCCCGAGGTTGGAGTCCGTCCGAGCGAGTCGACGAGGGGAGGGGCATGATGGTCGTCCGTCTGCGGAAGTACGCCATCGACAAAGCCATCGAGATCGCCCAATCGAGCAATATCGACCCCGAGATGAAGGCGGTCCTGCTCCAGACCGTGAAGGAGACGGCTATCCGTCCCAGGCAATATGGGCGATTGGTCTACCGCATGATAGCGATCGGACTCGGGCTGGTGGCGTTGCTCGTCGTGGTTCTCGCGTTCGTCCTGGTCCTCCAGAATGGTGACGCCCCGGCGGCGTTCTACACCTTGGGGTCAGCCGCGATCGGTGCGCTCGGCGGCGCCCTTGCCCCTCACGCCATCGGAGGTCAGTCGGACGAGACGAACCCGTCCGAGTAGGTCGGCTACACCGAAGCGGGCTGGCCCCCCGCCCTCTCGCCCTGTCCTGTCCTCAGGCGCCCGCTCCCCCGGGCTGGGCCGTCGTGGCCGACGCCAGTATTTGTTGATATAGCAGGAGAATCTGAGCGGCGTAGACGGGATCAGTGGCCCAGACACCGGTCAGGGCTTCCCACGTCGGGCAGCAGCCGTGGCGGTCTTGGTGGACCGGAGTAAGGGCAGGCAGGACCGGGGCTGGGGCGGGCTTTGGGGCTGTCCCGGCGCCGGCGAAGATACGCAGGAGCTGGAGTTGGCCGACCACCCCCCCGTACGGCGACGGAAAGGCCCAGCCCGTCGCGCAGGTGTCGCAGTGACCGATTCCCGCGTAGTTGTTGAGGGTAACCGCATCGGGCGAGCTGAATCCTCCCGTTTCCAATACCGCCTGGGCGAACGCCACGTCGCCCCGAACGCCTTCTGCCGCGCCTGCGCCGAGATACCAGTCTGCCAGCTGGCGAACCACGGCGGGGGTGAGGTCGCTGTAACCCTGGTCGTTGAACCAGACCGTCAATTCGTTTGCGTCCAGGGCGGACCGGCCCATCACGCTCAGACCGCTCCGACCGAGCGAAGGTGGGCCGGCCACCGCGGCCAAGTCGGCCCGCAGCTCGGCGCGGGCGGTCGCCAGCACGGCCTGGGCCGCCGTCAGCTGGCGTTGGGCGCCGGCCGCGGCGGCCACCGCGATCGGTACCTGACCGGCCGAGACAGCCGCTCGAGCGCGATCCGTACTCAGCGTGACCTGATCGGATGAGACGGTGACCTGCAGCTTTCGATATCGGCGGTCGGCGATCGCCGCCGCTCTGGTGTCGGCGGCCAGGTTCGCCACGACAACCTGGGCGACGACGTCGACCTCCCCCCCGTCGATGGCGGCTTGTTGGTCGGTGGTCAGGCTCTGAACGGTGGCCGGCTGCGGTCCAGTGAGGGCGCCCGTATACACCCCCAGCGCCAGCCACCGGAGGCGGGCTCGGTCCTCGGCGAGGTGGTCGTTGGCCACCCGGTCGACGGTCGCGGCCTGCACGAGCACGGCCCGGTCCGAGCCCAGTCGATCGCCGGCGGCAGCCGCGATCGCCTGAACAGCCGCCGCTTGGGCCCGGGCGAGTGCCGCCGTACTCTGGTCTTGGCTGGCGGCGAGCTCGGATCCGCTCACGGCCAGCGCTGCGAAGGCGATCGAGGCTTGGTGGCGCTGGGTGACGACGGCCGCCTGGGCCGACCGGATCGCGGCCAGGTCCACAGGGGGCGGGGCCGGGGGAGCGCTGGTCGTGGAACTGGCGGGCAGGGTGGCCGAGGTCGGCGGATTCGAAGTATAGGTGGTAGTGGTGTTGTTGGTGTTGTTGGTGTTGTTGGTGGTGGTGGCGGCCCCGTTGGTGGTCGTTGGCGCGGCGGCGCTGGATGCCGGGGGATAGACCAGGACGGCCAGGGCGACGGCGAGCGCTCTACATCCGAGGTGGCGCGGGCGGCGCAGTGGCACGCCGCCCAGGATGGTCGCTCTGCCGTCGGGAGTGGTGACGCGGGATCGGATCAGGTCGTCGGTGGTGATGCCCCGGGTTCCGGCCACCACCTAACTTAACTTAGCTAAGTTAGGTAAATCTCACCTTGCTCAGAGGACCAATTTAGATTCGGGTGCGCAATTAGATCTCGTGCTCACCATCCACCGGGAAGTCACCGAAGAGGGTTGCGTCGTCTGCCGACCGGTGGGGGATCTCGAGTCGTTCACGGTCACCCAGTTCCGTGAGGCTCTGGCCGAACTGGCCGATGGAGGCTGTCTCGTCATTGACCTGTCCGGCGTCCCCTTTGTCGACTCCGCCGGTTTGGGCGCCCTCATCGGCGGCATCCGTCGCACCCGCGAACGAGGCGGTCGAGTCGCGGTGGCGTGCAGCCGTCCGACTCTCGTACGCCTTCTGCGCAACACTGGCTTCGACCGAATCGTCACCGTGTCCGGCACGTTGGCCGAAGCGGCCGCTTCATTGCATAGCGGCGTCGCAGACGGCGATGTGGCGGTGTGAGTTCCTCGGCGCGCCCAGCGAACCGCCCCACCCGCGATCCGTCGCCTGCGACCTCGGACCGACCCTAACCGCGAGACGGCGGAAATAAAGACCTGGAGGGTGCCGGGAACCGATCGCCGTCACCGAGCGTGTGAGTGGTGTTCATTACGGCCGCGGTGCGATCGGAGGATTCATGAAACCCTGGTCGGGGATCTTCGTCATAGGGCTTGCGCTCGTCGCCGGCTGCGGATCGGCTTCCAAGCCGTCGACCACGGCAACCACCGAGGCCTCGCCGGCCCCGGCCCCCGTATCGACGTCGTCGATACCGCCCGCGAACCCCGTCAACACGGTGCCGGCGACCACTCCGCCCACAAGCGCCGGTTCGAGCTCGTCTTCTACCAACCCATCGTCGAGCGGTGGAGCAGTGGAAACCACGGCTGCTTCCTGCTCCAGCCACCAGCTGGCAGCCGGCCTGGGCTCGCCCGACGGTACCGCTGGAACCGTGTACTACCAGCTCGAATTGCGCAACACGAGCGGGTCCTCCTGCGCTGTCCAGGGCTATCCCGGTGTGTCGTTCGTGGCCGGATCCGATGGTCACCAGGTCGGCAGCCCGGCCAGTCGGGTGGCGGGGCCCATGCCACGGGTGCTGCTGACGCCAGGCCGATCGGCCGAGGCGACCCTGGCCATCGTTGACGCCTCCAACTACGGGCCCTCGTGCCGGCTGACACCCGTCCTCGGTCTGCGGGTGTACCCACCCGATCAGACGGCGGCTCTCTTCGTCCCCCATACCGATGAAGCCTGCGCCCTCCCCCAATATGTGACCCTGAGGATCGGGCCGCTCGCATCCGGCTGAGCTACTGGCCTCGGCCCAAGCGTCCCGGAGATGACGTGGTCAGCCGGGTCGACCGAGCCCGGGCCGGGGTGCTGGTCATCGCTCGCCGACAGTCCCGCCGTCCAAGCCCGGACGCGGCCCTGTTCTCTCACCAGATTGGGCGTTGTCATCCCGGGCGGACAGGGCCCGGAGCAGCTCCAGCTGGGCGCCCGCTTCCGGTCCGGCCATCGGCCGATGAGCGGCAACATGGGTGATGGCATCTTCAGGGGAAAGACCCATGGTGATCAGCAGGCCGGCTGCCACGGTGCCGGCTCTTCCAATGCCCGCGCCGCAATGGAGCAGGAGGGTCTGGCCGGATTGCAGCCGTGATCGGAGTTCATCGAGGAGGGCGACTGCGATGTCCAGGGCCGGGGCGTGGAGATCCGGTATGGGCCACCAAAGCGCTCGAGTTGGTTGGTTGGCCCGCAACCACTCGACATAGTCGGGATACCGATTGACCAACTCTGCGGGTTCATTGAGGCAGACCACGGTGGTGGCGCCGACCTGGTTGAGCGCCATCTCCGGGTCCGGGCCGATGAAATGCTTTCCGCACAGCCACAGGCGGCCGCCGCCGCTGGGTGGTAATGGGACCTCGTCTACTCCCCCGTGAACGGATCGCTCATTCGGCCAAACAGTCACGGGCCGAGCGCTCTCATCGCCATCGGCGGCATGCTAGTCGCGACTACCGGTTTAGCGGCCGCCCGGACCGGCTCGGCGCGGGTACATTCGATGTGACGAAACGCCAATTCTCAGGGGGAAGTCATGCCTGTCAACGCGTCACGCCCGGACTTCGACGCCATCGTCATCGGCGCGGGCTTCTCGGGACTCTACATGCTCCACCGCCTGCGTCAGCTGGGCTGTTCCGTCCGCGTGTATGAGCGGGGCGGCGGGATAGGCGGCACGTGGTATTGGAATCGTTACCCGGGTGCCCGCTGCGACTCCGAAAGCGTGTACTACTCGTATTCGTTCATGCCGGACCTGGATCAGGAGTGGCACTGGTCGGAGCGCTACCCGGGCCAAGCCGAAGTCCTGCGCTACCTGGAACACGTGACCGACCGCCTGGATCTGCGCCGGGACGTCGAACTGGAAACGGAAGTGCAGTCGGCCGCGTTCGATGAGTCGACCGGCGCCTGGGCGATCCGCACCGTCGGTGGCGGGCAGGTCACGGCCCGGTACTGCATTACCGCGGTTGGATGCCTTTCGGCAGCCAACGTTCCGTGGTATCCGGGGGCGGGGCAGTTTGCCGGACGCACCTACCACACCGGGGCCTGGCCCCATGAACGGGTGCCATTCACCGGCCAACGAGTCGGGGTCATCGGTACCGGGGCATCGGGTATACAGGCCATCCCGGTCATCGCCGAGGAGGCCAAACACCTCACCGTCTTCCAGCGCACCCCCAATTTCTCCATTCCGGCCGAGAATCGACCGATGGATCCCGAATTCGAGCGGGCCTGGAAGGCCGACTACCCCGAGTGGCGGCAGAAGGGACGGGATTCGATGGCCGGAATCCCGTATCCGAGGAGCGACGCTTCTGTGCTCGCGGCCAGCGAGGAGGAACGTCGGGCCGCCTTCGAAGCGGCTTGGGGCGCAGGCGGCTTCCGATTTGTCTTTGGCACCTACGGCGATCTCATCGTCGACGAGGGAGCCAACGCCATCGCGGCTGACTTCGTCCGGTCCAAGATCGACGAGATCGTCCTGGATCCGGAGGTGGCGGCGAAGCTGAAGCCCACCACCTATCCCTTCGGGACCAAACGACTGCCGCTCGACACCAACTACTATGAGACCTTCAATCGCCACAATGTCGAACTGGTGGATCTCCGTGAGTCGCCGATCGAGACCTTTACCTCCCGGGGAATCCGCACCGCGGCCGCCGAGTACGAACTGGATATCATCGTGTATGCCACCGGTTTTGATGCGCTTACTGGACCCCTATTCTCCATCGACATCCAGGGGCGGGGAGGCCTGCGCTTGAAGGAAAAGTGGGCCGAGGGTCCGCGGACCTACCTGGGTCTGGGTACGGCCGGGTTCCCGAACCTGTTTACCATCACCGGACCGGGTAGTCCGTCGGTCCTTAGCAATATGCCGGTGGCGATCGAACAGCACGTCGAATGGATCGGGGACTGTATCCAGCACATGGAGAAAGCTAAGATACGGACCATAGAAGCGACCGAGGAGGCCGAGGCTGCCTGGACGGATCATGTAAATGAGGTAGCTTCTCACACGCTTTATCCGAAGGCAGCGTCCTGGTACATGGGTGCGAACATACCGGGAAAGCCCCGGGTATTCATGCCGTACATCGGGGGTGTGGCCAACTATCGCCGGCGATGTGACGCCGTGGCCGGTAACAACTACGAGGGATTCAACCTCAGCGGCTAGAAGAGCGGTGGGGTGCGCCAGGCCAGTCGGTTGTCGGCCAGACTATTGTGGTGGCCGGCGGGCCGCGGCAGCGCGAGACCTGGGCGGCCGGCGCCCAGATGTCAGGAGCGGCCGGGGCCAAGGGTCAGTCGGAGTTGAAGGGACCGGGCCAGGAGGGCCGATAGCCCCAGGGCCGCAAAGGTCCGCGCCGACTCATCGATGGCGGCCGTTGCGGCCCGCTCCTCGCCCCGGGCCATAAATACCTGGGCCAGGTTCAGCTGGGCCCGGGCCAGTTCGGCGGGGGCCGGGGCCTGGCGCGCCTGGGCAATGGCGTCAGTGAGCCACATCTCGGCCCGCTCGTAGTGCCCCAAACACCGGTAGACCACCCCGAGGAGCCGGGGCACCGATGCCACCCACCCGATGACATGCTCGAAGCCGGCCGCATGGGCTGCTTCGAGCGGGCCGAGGGCGGTCTGGGCCAGGTCGGGATCATCGGTCAGGTCGCAAACCTCCGCCTGTAAGGCCGCCGAGGCCAGGTCGAAGAGGTTGTATGACTGGCCCGGCCCGGCCGACTGCTGGTCGGTCGGCGGCGCGGGGCTTCCCTCGAGGTCTCCGAGGATGGCGCGGCTCGCCAGGTCGAGCAAGCCGGTGTCCACGCCCTTCAGACCGATCATCTCGATCGCCTCCCGGGCCCGCTCAGCCTCGCCCACGAAGGCCCGACCCGCGACCAGCGCCGGTGCGAGTATGAGCACGGTCCACTGGTAGTCGGAGCGCAGGTACTGCTGACTGGCCAGCGTGGCCAGGCGTTCCGCATCGCTGATACGACCCTGGGCCACGGCGATACCCACCCGGCACGCCATCGCCAGTGATGACTCCGCCCAATCAAAGTGCTCGGTCGCCAGCTCCGCGGCTCGAGTGGCCTGTGCATCCGCCCCGGCCAGGTCACCCCTGCACCAGCGAATGAGGGTCAGCCGGCTGGCGGCCCAGCTCGAGGCCCACGGATAGGGGGGCCGGCCCGAGTCCCGCTCGCAGTTGTAGAGGTGCTCCTCGGCTTGGCGGAGCTCCAATGCAGCCAGGTGCTGTATACCGAGCGCCAGCTCGACCTCCCCGGTCACTTCGCGGTCGTCGATGTCGGCCGCCAGCTCGATGGCGCGTCTGGCTTGCTCGAAGCCGGCCGGGAATTCGAATCTGGCGAAATGGGCGTCCGAGAGCACCGAGTGGGCGCGGGCCCGCAAGTCGGCGGTGTCCCCGTGGCTGCCGCCGAGGAAGTCCTCCAGGGGCCCGAGGTCGATGTCCGCGTTCAGCCACGACCCTCCTGTCACCCGGCTCTTGGTCAAGGCGAGCACGGCTTCTCCCCACGACCGTTCGTCGTTGGCGGCCCGAGCCACCTCCACGGCGCGGGTCAGCCGGTCTTCAGCCTGACGATGGTCGTGGTTGCGGAAGTGGGCCAGGCCGGCCCTCCAGAGCAGGCCGTGGTCGGTCTCGGCCGACGGGTCGGTCGCCAGACAGATGTCGTAGTAGGAAGCGGCGTCAGACCACGCCGCCAGCGCAAACGACTGTTCGGCGGCGCTTCGAGCCGTGATCGCGAGTTTGGCCGCGGCTGCCTCTGGCCCGGCGAGGTAGAGGTGATGGGCGACCTGGACGGCAGCCTGCCGGCCTTCGCGTCCGAACTCCGTTTCGAGGCGCTCGGCAACCGCCAGGTGTCGCCGCCTGCGTTGGCGAGCGGGCACTCGGGCGTAGAGGACCTGGCGCAGTTCCGGATGGTCGAAGCGGTAGGTCTCGCCTTCGTCGTACAACAGACCGGCCTTGGCCGCCAGCCCCACGAGTCGGTCGAAATCATCATCGCTGTAGCGAGTCACGGCCTGCAACGCCGCCAGGGTCTGGCCGTCGCCGAGCACAGCCGCCCAGGTCAGAAGATCCTCGCAGTCGCCGGCGACCCGTTCGAAGCGAGCTCCGAGTTCGGCGTCGAGGTCCAGGGCGACCGCAGGGAGGCGCACGTCCTGGCTGGTGAGAAGGCTTCCGTCGCCAACGATCGTTCCATCGTCGATCAGGCGGTCGAGGAGAGACCGCAGCAGCAGCGGATTGCCGCGGCTGGCGTTGGAAATCGAATCGAGCAGGCGAGGGGAGGGCCTACCGTTACCGAGCTCGGTGACAAGCTGATTGACCTGCAGGCTGTCAAGTCCCTTCAGGTCGAGCTCCCGGCAAGTGACTTCGCGCCTGATGCGCTGGGTCACCCGCCAGGGCGCCTCGCCGTCATGGGTTTGCCGGCTGGTGAGGATCACCGCCAGGGGTACCGGTGTCAAGGCCGACCGCTGGGTCGCAACCGCAGCCAGCAATTCGAGGAATCCGAGTGTTGAGTCGTCCGCCCAGTGCAGATCCTCGATGGCCAGAATGAGGGGCTGCTCGTCTGCGGCCTCCAGTATGGTCCGCCCAACCGTCACGACCAGGTTCAGGTGGCGTCGATCCGCCGACGAATCTGAGTCCACTCCTTTGGCCGGCTCGCCGGCGCCGGCAAACAGCTCAGAGAGAGGGACCTGGCTGGCCGCCGAGCGGTGGCCGCCCGTCGGGAGCGATGCCAGGGCGCCGGCCAAAGGCAGATAGGGGATCCGGGCCCCCTGGAGGCAGAATCCGCACAATGTCAGCCAGCCGTCGTCGCGGGCCCGGGCCAGCAGGTGGCCGAGCAACGAAGACTTGCCGATTCCGGCCTCGCCCCGGACCAGGACGATCCTCGGCTCGCCCGTGCCGGCCTCGTCGAGCCAGGCCTGGGCGGCCGCCATCTCCTGGTCGCGACCCACGAAGGGACCCGGAGGGCGCAGGTTCCGCACTGGCCGGTCGGATCCGAACGGCCGGGCCGCAACGGGTGGCGAGGTTGGCGCCGCAGGCCGAAACGGCCGGCGACGGTCACGGTCGTGGCCGTACACCTGGCGCCGGGCCCCCTCGAGAGGTTCCTGCAACTCGCCGGCCACCAAACCCAGCTCTCGTTCATAGTCCGCGGCGATGTCGACGGTGGCCAGTCGATGCCCTCGTTCGTAGTCCCACAGATTGCTGTGGGACCGGGTCAGGCGCCTGGCCATCTCGCGGAGGGAGATCCCTTGACGTTCGCGGGCTCGCCGCAGCCGCATGCCGAAGGCCGCTTCGGGCGTGAGCGCCTCGGCGAGGGCGTCGCCGGTCTCCGGCATCGGCTGCATCGTCATCAACTCCTGTGGGGTGCCGGAGAGAGTTTGGCATGACGATGCGGCCGGCCGAGCAGCAACAGGCCGAATGGACCTGGCGGTGAGGCTTACGCAGAGTGGGCTACCACTCGCCAGGCCATGAGGTGGCGGTGATGGCGGAGATCGTCCAGGCTGCGCTGGCGGGTGGGCCCGATGCTTCCGACCGGCATCGAGAGGCGGTCGGCGAGTTGCTCGTAGTCCAGGTCGGGGTGGTCGAGCATGGTCTCGAGCAGGGTGCGACGGCGGAGGGGCAGGTCGGCCACGGCCTGACGAACCGCCGAACGCCGCTCGGCGTGCAGGACCGTGGCCAGCGGCTCGTCGTCCTCTAGCTCGACCCGGTCGGCTTCGTCGACTTGAACGGTTTGGGGCCGGCTGCCGCCGAGACGGAGGCATTCCCGCCTCGTCACCACGGCCAGCCAGCCGCCGATGGCATCAGGTTGGCGGAGGCGACGGATGCTTTTGATCAGACGGGCCCACACCAGTTGCTGCACATCGGGGAGGTCAGAGAGCGGGCAGCCCGAGGAGCGGGCTACGGCGGCGATCATCTGGTGATAGCGCCGGTGTAGCTCGTCCCATGCTTCTTCATCGCCGTTGGCGGCCCCGCTGACTACTTCGCCGCTCGGTGTGTTCGCCCACTGGCTCCGTCTGAAGTCCATCCCTGCCTCCCGGTCTGTGCTGGATGGATCATCAGGGAGGGGAGGGGTGGTCGGAGCCAAGACCGAACACCACCGACCGGACGGTGGTCTGCCGGAGACCGGTCTGCCGGACACGGGCCGAGGCACCAACCACGGGACCATTCGATACCACGAACAATCATGCCGTTTCATTGACGTCCAGCTCCGCACCGATCCTGTCCCACCCCCGGATGGTGTGCAGTACTACGTCATATAGACCGTAGTACTGCACAATATTCGGACGGCCGGGCGTTTGGGACCGGCGGATCGGGGGCCGAGCTTCCGGAAAGGGGCGCAATCCGTCCCGGTGGCAGGCCAAAACCATGCAGGGGATGCCAATACCATGCTGGTGATGAAGGCCCCCTGGGAAACGGAGTTGGCGGGACGGATCGATCACCTGGTGATCCGTGGTGCTGCCCTCGAAGGAAACCCGCTCGGCGACCCGGTGGAGCGGCCCCTGTGGGTCTACGTCCCACCTGGCTATGACGACGAGCCCGACACCCGGTACCCCTCGGTGTACGTCATCCAGGGGTACACCGGAAGCGTGGCGATGTGGTCCAACCAGAGCGCCTATCGCCAGTCGTTTCCTGAAGCCGCGGACCGGATGTTCGCCAGCGGGGACGTGCCACCGTGCGTCGTGGTGTACGTGGACGCCTGGACGGCATACGGCGGTTCCCAGTTCGTCGACTCCCCGGGGACCGGCCGGTACCACACCTACCTTTGCGAGGACGTGGTGCCGTTCGTCGACGCCCGCTACCGAACCCTGGCGGACAGCCGCCACCGGGGCATCCAGGGTAAGTCGAGCGGCGGCTTCGGGGCCATGATCACCCCCATGCTCAGGCCCGATCTGTTCGGCGGTCTGGCCACTCATGCGGGCGACTCGCTCTACGAGTACTGCTATATACCCGAGTTCGCCAAGGCCCTACGCGCCCTGCGGGACTACGACGGATCGATTGAAAAATGGTGGGATGACTTCCAGGGCCGCGTCTCTTTTACCAAGCCCGCGGACGACACCCTCCTGATGCTGCTGGGCGTGGCGGCTTGCTTCTCGGCTGACGACGACGGCACGCCGGTGCTGCCCTTTGATCCTCAGTCGGGGCGGTTGCGGGAGGAGGTGTGGGCCCGCTGGCTGGCATGGGACCCCGTCCGCATGGTGCCGGACCACGCCGACGCCCTGCGAGGGCTGCGGGCGATCTGGATAGACGGCGGCAAAAGCGACGAGTGGTTTCTCGACCTGGGCGCCGAGGCGTTTCGGTGCGCCCTGGCCGAGATCGGGGTCACCGACCTTCATTTCGAGCTATTCGACGGCACCCACGGTCGGATCGAGTACCGCTACCCCCTGTCGCTGGGTTACCTGGCCCAGCGACTGGCCCCGTCGGTCACGGCGTCGGCCCGCAGCTGACGTCCTCTGGTCCCCAGCCCGGGGTGGCCCGCCCGGCTGACGTCCTCTGGTCCCCAGCCCGGGGTGGCCCGCCCGGCTGACCGCCCGGCCGGCTCGCCAGGTGTGACCCGGACGAGCGCACCGCCACTCAAGGGGTCGCGGGCCGCGGCCTGTTGTCGAGGTCTTGCCTGGCGTTAAGGGGCCGGCCTGGATAGCGTCATCGCGTGCGGTCTGGGCGGAGAAGTCGCGCCCCCCTTGGGCCGTCGTTCTGGACGCTGTGGCGGGCCAACACCCTGTCCGGCCTGGGCGACGGCATCATGCTGGCCGCCTTGCCGCTGTTGGCGGCCAACCTGACCGGCAGCGCCTTCCTCGTGTCGCTGGTCGTGGTCATGCAGCGCCTGCCCTGGGTAGTTGTCGCCATCCCGGTTGGCGCGCTGGTCGACCGCCGGGATCCGGCCCAGGCCATGATCGTCGCCGATCTGGCTCGGGGCGGCCTGCTGGCGATGATCTGTGTGCTGCTGGCGTTCCACCAGTTGTCCATCGCCATCCTCTGCGCCGGCGCCCTGGGGATCGGTGTGTTCGACACGGTTTTCGCCGGCGCCGCCCAGGCCATGATTCCGGGCCTGATCCCCGAGGCACATCTTGACGTTGCCAACAGCCGGCTCAGCGTTGGGCAGACCACGACCGGGCATTTCGTTGGTCCGGCCATCGGGGGCGTGCTCTTCGCGGTGAATCGCATCGTGCCGTTCGCCGTCGACAGCGCCTCCTTCTTCGCCTCCGCTCGCCTGCTCCGTTCACTACGCGGTCGGGTCGTTCCTGACGTTCGATGGCGATCCGGTCGACAATCCTTGCGGGCGGATATGTCCGAGGGATTGAACTTCTTCCGCCGCAGCCGGGTCCTGCCCGTTTTGACGGTCCTAACCGCCGGACTGGCCCTCTTCCAAGCCGCGGTACTGTCCCCATTCGTCCTGTTTGCGCTACGGGACCTGGGCCTCTCGGAGGCCGGGTATGGCGTCTTCCTGGCCGTGGCTGCTCTCGGCAATGTGGCGGGCGGCCTGGTGGCTCCCTGGTTGCGGCGCCGGTGGTCCGCGGCGACCATTCTCAGCGTCGCCGGCCTGCTGGCTGGGCTGGCGTATCTGGTGATGGCAGCCACGTCGTCGATTCTGGTCGCCCAAGGTGCCTTCGTAGTCGAGGCGTCAGCCGTCGCCGCCGGAACGGTGGCCAGCATTTCATTGCGCCAGCGACATATCCCGAGGGCGCTGATGGCGCGGGTCAGCAACGTGTTCCGGTCGATCATCTGGGGTGCGATTCCCCTCGGCGCCCTGATTGGCGGGCTCCTCGCCGACACCCGCGGCCTCCGATCGCCCTTCATATTCGCTGGTTTGGCTCAAATCGCCCTGGTCGCGGCCACGGCCGTTTCCTTGCAGCGCCGGGTCCACATGACGGATGGGCCGGCCCACGGACCCGGCGCGGACCCGGCCTGAGCCCGGTCGCAGCGAACACTTAGGGCGCGGGTGGTCTGTCCGGTGTGGCGGCAATCGGGCCGAGTCGAAGGCCGTTGCCCTCCACCACAGTGCGGTGGTGGGGCGCCTGGCGCGCCCTCACCCGCTGGACGGCCCCCCGGCCAGGCTCCGCAGGGTACTCAGCGCGGTGTCGGCATGGACATTCATGTTTGTCTCCGAGCGGACGACCGTCTTGATCAGGCCATCGGTGCCGATCACGAACGTCGTCCGCTTATTGGGTATCGGTCCCGGCCCACGTCGCACTCCGTACGCCTTGGCCACCGTCTTCTCCGGGTCCGACAACAACGGAAAGTCGAACTGATGCTGGTCCGAGAACCGTTTCTGCTTTTCGACCTTGTCGGCGGAGATCCCGATCCGTTGGGCGCCCAGGGCCGAGAATTCGGCCCCCAGGTCACGGAAATGGCAGCTTTCGGCGGTGCAGCCCCGGGTCAAGGCCATCGGGTAGAAGTACAGCACCACCGGCCCTGCGGAAAGCATTTCGGACAAGGTCCTGGTGCTTCCTGTCTCGTCGGGGAGCGAGAAGTCCGGGGCCTGGTCACCTGTGTCCATGTCCGGACGGTAGCCGGTTCAGCGATCCAAAGCCGCCTCCGCCGGGTCGATCAGATGCTGCATGAGAACCACGTCCAGCCACCGTCCGAACTTCCGGCCTACCTCCCGTTCCACTCCGACGAGCTGAAAGCCACACGCCTCGTGCAACCCGATCGACGCTCCGTGGCCCCGAACGATGCGAGCCATCACGGCGTGAAACCCGTGCCCGCCCGCCAGGGCCAGCAGCTCGGTGAGCAGGCCCCGGCCGACGCCTTGGCCCCGCACCTCATCGTCCACGTAGACGGAGTCTTCGACAGTGGTCCGGTAGGCCGGACGGGATCGGTACGGCGACAGGGAACCGAACCCACGGACCCGATCGAGATCGTCGACGGCGACCACGGCGGGGTGGGCGCCGCTGTGCTCGTCCATCCACGCCAGTTGGTCCAGCGGGCTCCGCGGCACCATGTCGAACGTGACCGTGGAGCCAAGCACCTCGCGGTTGTAGATGGTCCGGATGGCCTCGGCGTCGTCGTGGGTCGCCAGTCGATACTTCACGCCACCACTATTCTAGGTGACGGCTCGTGGGGGCGCGACCACCACCGTCGGGCTGGCCGGGCCGGTCGCCGGGGTGGTGGGCGTCGTCGCTGTGGTCGAGCTGACCGGTCGAGGGTTGCGGGGGCGGTGCGGGTCGTGGTGGCGTGCTGGCCCGAGCCGGACCCGCCGGGTACCATGTACGGGGTAATCGGCCCACGGAGGGCGCCCGATCAGTGCAAGTGCCCCCTTAGCTCAGTCGGCAGAGCACAGCCATGGTAAGGCTGGTGTCGTCGGTTCGATTCCGACAGGGGGCTCGGCGGCGTAGCTCAGTTGGTCAGAGCACTCGGCTCATAATCGAGTTGTCGTCGGTTCAAGTCCGACCGCCGCTACCACAGCAGGTCCAGAACAAAGAACACGAGGAGAGGCTGATCCGTGCCAAAGAACGAGAAGAGGGTCAAGGTCACCCTGGCCTGTGAGGTCTGCAAGCGCCGCAACTACATCACCATGAAAAACAAGCAGAATGACCGCGAGCGGATCGAGATGAAGAAATACTGCCGCTGGGACCGCCAGCACACCCTCCACAAGGAGACCCGGTAATCGACCCGTCCCCCGCCGGCGACCCGTTCGACGGGGTGACGGCGGGGGAGCGGGCGCGCTTGGCCCGGGTGGTGGCCTTTCCGGCCCGAGTGGAGCTGGGCGCGCTGGTGGAGGCCGCTCGCCGGGGAGATCGCGCCGCCCTTGACGAATTGGTCCGAGTCACCTACAGCGGCGCCTACACCCTGGCCTTCCGCCTGACCGGCAACGAAGATGACGCCCGAGATGTTGTCCAGGAGGCGTATCTGCGGGCGTACCGCGGTCTGCGCCGGTTCCGCGGCGACGCCCAGTTCACCACCTGGCTGTATCGCATCACGGCCAACTGCTCGTCCAACCTGCTGGCCAAGCGGGCTCGGACGCGCACCGAGACCCTGGCCGACGATGCACCCGTTGTGGACGTTCGGGCGGACCATGATCCCGAGCTACGGATGTCGGGTGAAGATGAGCGGACCCGCGTCGCCAACGCCCTGGCCGTGCTGCCCTGGCGCCTGCGCCAGGTGATCGTCCTGCGGGACATTTACGACCTGCCGCATGGCTCCATCGCGTCGGAGCTCGGCATTTCCGAGGCCGCCGCCAAGGTGCGGTTACACCGGGCCCGACGCCGGCTTCGTGAGCTGCTGGCCCCGGACCAGGGGGAGGAGGTGCCCGGTGCGCGGGCTAGCTGAGATCGTCCGATTGCGGACGGCGGACTGCCGGCTGGCGGCGGTACGGCTACCGGCGGTCGCGGCCGGAGAGGCAGGTGTCGACGAGCGCATCACCATGCACGTGGCTGAGTGCTTGCGCTGCCAGGCTGAAGTGGCGGCCTACCGGCGAATTCTGCGCCACCTCCGGTCCCTTCGCCAGGACGAAGTGTCCTCCCCACCGGGCGCCATGGCCGAAGTGCTGGAGGTCCTGGCTCGGGCCGGTTCGGGTGAGGCCCCCACCGCAACGAACCGGGTTCTGTGGGCCGCCTACGTCGGGGGGATCACCGTCGCCACCGCCGCAGCTGGTGCGGCGGGCGTGCTGGTATGGATGAACCGGCGCCGGCCGGGTCTCGCCGAGACGGGATAGGGGGCCGGGGGCTCAGAGATCGTGGGCCGGGGTGGCGAGGGAGCAACTCTCGATTCGCCGCTTTCCTGAGGAGCACCCGGCGCCGGGTGGCCGAGCGGCGGGTCCCAGTGGCACCGGCCGTCTTGAGGACGGCTCGCCCTCTCGCTCCCCGCCGGGCCCAACTAATGGGGCTCGGGGACCTGCAGGGCCTCCCGCAGCAACTCCGCTAGCGCCGCCCGCCGCTCCGGTGCCAGCTTGGTCAGCGCACAGCGGCGAGCCACCGCCACCCAGGTCTCCTGGCTCAGGCTGGTACCTTCGTCCGTGAGCGCCAGCAGTCGCACCCGGCGATCGCCCGGATCGGGTCGTCGTTCGACGAGGCCCCGACTCTCCAACCGGTCGACCAGGCCGGTGAGGTTGGACGCCTCGCAGTTCATCTGTTCGGCGAGGCGTCGCATCGGGGTTGGGCCGTGGTGCCGCAACCTCCGCAGCACGTCCAATTGGGCGATGGAGAGGCCGTCGTCGTCGGCGACTTCGCGGACATCCTGTTTGGTGCGGTCCATCAGTCGGACGGCCAGGGACGCCAGGTCCAGATCCAGGGCGTCCATGTCCCGCTCCGTCACCATGAGGGTTGGGATCTCGGAGGGTCGCCAGGTGACCACCCCGTCAGTGTAGCGGATGTCACACCTCCTATATAGTTGACAGACTAAAGCATATATGCCATGGATGGTGTAGTGATTTCAGGGGATCGCGAGTCCAAGGAGGTTCCGGGCATGGCGATCGGTAAGGGCCCCCATCCACTCGAACGGCTGACCTGGAGCGAACGACTTCGGTGGTCCCATGACCGGCGCCGGACCCTCCGCGCCGTTGACGCATTCCAGTTGGACATCCTTCGCGGCGTCGCCGACGACGGCGCCGAGGTCTACTCCGTCGTGGTGGCCGGCCCTCCTGACGCCCGCCGGGCGGGTTCCCCCGGTCCGGGACCGGCGGGGCTGCGGCCGGTTGAGGTCACCGTGGGCGAGCGACGGTTCGCTGGTCGGGTCAGCGCCCAGGCCCAGGTTCGCATGGAGGCCGCCCTCCGTTCTGGGGGTCTGCGTCTCGTCGGCGCCGGCCGCTACGGGCGGTACTGGACCTTCGGCTTCGAATGTCTCGAGACGCGGGGGCGGGCCGCCGAAGTCCTGGTTGTCCTGGCCGACCAGGTGGTGCTGCTCCCCGGTGCCGGGGGGGCGGCGACGGACCGGCGGGTTCCAGCCTTGCAACGAGGGGGTTGAAGGCCACCCAGGCGGTGAGGGGACGAGAAGGAAGCCCGATTCACCCCCGACCGTGATCATCGCGGGTGGGGCGCCGGACGGATCCCGCACGACTGGTGCTATTCTCAGCGAGGAAGGACCCGACCCGCAGACGATCTGCAGAGGGCAGTAGCTCAATTTGGCAGAGCACCGGTCTCCAAAACCGGCGGTTGGGGGTTCGAGTCCCTCCTGCCCTGCTCCCCCGACTCCGTGAGAAGGTCATACACGTGAGCATGAACCGACAACAGAGGAGGCTCCTCCAGCGGCAGGGCCAGGTGACCGAGGATGGCACTCCGGCCCCTGCCCGCCGGGCCGAGCCGGCCGAGCGCCGAGCTCGTCCCGCCGCGGGTGCGCCCCGCCGGCGGGCTTCACCTCGACAATTCCTCCACGAGGTTAACGTGGAGATGCGCAAGGTGGCCTGGCCAACCCGGGCCGAGACGGCCAATTACTCGACGGTCGTCTTCATCACCTTGTCTATCCTCATGGCCTTCATCTTCGTCTTGGATCTCCTCTTCTCCAAGTTCGCCATTTACCTCTTCAAGTAGCCCGGATGCCCGACGACTTCTCTTCCAGTGATGACAGCGCGCCCGAGAGCCCCAATGGGGCTGGCTTTGGCGATCCAACCGACCCCGTCGACCACGATCTCGATGGTTCGATCGAAGTGTCCGGACCCACGGCCGAGACGGCCGAGACGTCCGGGGTGGCGGATCGCGCCCCGAAGGTCGTGGACGTCGAGATCCCGGAGGAGGAGGGCGACGAAGAACGCCTGCCTCCGGAGAGCCCCTACGACCGGCCCGGCCACTGGTTCGTGATTCACAGCTACGCCGGCTACGAGAACAAGGTCAAGTCCAATCTCGAGAGCCGCATCGCCTCCATGAACATGGAGGAACGCATCTTCGAGGTCGTCATCCCGATGGAAGATGTCATCGAGTTCAAGAACGGCAAGAAGCAGGTCGTCTCGAAGAAGGTCTTCCCCGGCTACCTCTTGGTCCGGTTGGAGCTCGACGACGATTCCTGGTACGTGGTCCGCAACACGCCTGGAGTGACCGGCTTCGTCGGCCTCGGCGCCCGCCCGACACCACTGTCGAGACGGGAGGTCGAGAACATCCTTCAGGTCAAGGCCGAGGATGGCGACGGGACCGCGACCAAGAAGAGCCGTCCCCGGCTGGAG
Source organism: uncultured Acidimicrobiaceae bacterium (assembly GCA_963769725.1). Classification (GTDB taxonomy): domain Bacteria; phylum Actinomycetota; class Acidimicrobiia; order Acidimicrobiales; family Palsa-688; genus PALSA-693. Next base: position 855,427 of record CAVYMU010000001.1, read on the forward strand.
TACGAGCTGGGCGAGTCGGTCCGGGTTCGAGAAGGCCCTTTCGCGGACTTCAGCGGCACCATCGCCGAGATCAACGAAGATCAGCTCAAGCTCAAGGTCCTCGTCAACATTTTCGGACGGGAAACCCCCGTCGAGTTGGACTTCGCCCAAGTGGCGAAGCTGTAAGGAGCATCGTTCCCCATGGCCAAACGGCGAGTTGCCGCCATTGTCAAGATCCAGCTTCCGGCCGGAAAGGCCACACCCGCGCCTCCCGTCGGCACGGCCCTCGGGCCCCACGGCGTGCAGACGATGGAGTTCGTCAAGCAGTACAACGCCGCGACCGAGGACAAACCCGGACAGGTCATTCCGGTGGAGATCACTATCTTCGAGGATCGATCCTTCACTTTCGTCCTGAAGACGCCACCCACGGCGGTGTTGCTCCGCGACGCGGCCGGACTGGACAAAGGCGCCCAGGTCACCGGTCGTGAGGTCGTGGGTTCCGTCAGCGACGCCCAGCTGACCGAGATCGCCCAGATGAAGATGCCTGACCTCAACGCCAACGATCTCGAGGCCGCCAAAGCCCAGGTCGCGGGCACGGCCCGGTCTATGGGCATCACCGTGGGTTGACCGGGCCGGTAACCTGGAAGTTCGCACCCATGACGAGGCAGGGGATTACCTCGCCCCGCCCGTCCGACCAGGAGGGAGACAGCGATGTCGACAAAAGGCAAGAAATACATCGACGCCATCAAGCGGTTCGATCGGACCCGATCCTACGCACCGAATGAAGCGGTAGATCTCGTCAAGAGCCTGGCGCACGCCGGCTTCGACGAGACCATCGAATTGGCGGTGCGCCTGGGCATCGATCCCCGTAAGGCGGACCAGGTGGTCCGGGGGACCGTCGCCCTGCCGTCAGGGACGGGTAAGGCGGTTCGGGTAGCGGTGTTCGCGGCGGGACCAGCGGCCGAGGACGCCCGCAGCGCCGGCGCGGACGTCGTCGGTGCCGACGACCTGGTCGCGAGGGTCGACGGCGGCTTCATGGACTTCGACGTCGCCATCGCCACCCCGGAGATGATGGGTCAGGTCGGCCGGCTGGGTCGCAAGCTCGGGCCTCGCGGTCTGATGCCCAATCCGAAGACCGGGACGGTCACGTCCGAGGTAGGCAAGGCCGTGACCGACTTCAAGGGCGGCCGGGTCGAATACCGGGCCGATACCCGTTCCCGGGGCGTGGTGCAGGTTCCCATCGGCAAGGTGAGCTTCAGCCGTCTGCAGCTGCTCACCAACTTCCGGGCCGTGATTGACGAGGTGCAGCGAGCCAAGCCCGCCGCGGCCAAGGGCCGATACATCAAGTCGGTTGCGGTCAGCTCGACCATGGGCCCCGGTGTGGACGTGGACGCGAGTGCCCTGCGGATCACCGACGAGGACCTCGCCGTCGCCGGCTGAGTCTCGCTTCGGATCGTGACCGGCTTTGGTTCGGTCCGCGCCGTAGCATCGCGCTGTGCGCCAGTGGATCACGCCACGATCGTTGCTGCTGCACCTGGCCTTCGTGGTCATCGCCGCTGGTTGCCTGGTCGCGGCCTGGTGGCAGGTGCATCGGGCTATGGCGGGGAACACCCTGAGCTATCTGTACTCCATCGAGTGGCCCGCGTTCGCGGTGGTGGCGGGGATCGGGTGGTGGCAGATGTTCCACGACACCCCTGAGGACCTCGCCGAGCGCAAGGAACACCACGCACGGGTCCGCGCCGCCAGCGCGGCGGTGGTCGCTCGCACGCTGCCCCGCTCGGCCCTGGCGCTCACGGTGGACTCGACCGAGGCTGGTCCGGCTGCTCTCCCGCCCGCAACGGCTCGGGCCATTGGGACCGGTGACGAGGGCGCCACGGGGATCGTCGCGGTCCGGCCTGTACCCGCGACCGCCGCGGCCGGTTCCGACGCGGAAACCACGCTGCTCGAGAACGACGAGCAACCAACCGATGAGCTCGCCGCCTACAACCAGTACCTGGCGGTGCTGGCGGTTCGCGGCACGGCCAAGACCTGGCGCAACCCCCACGGCATCCGAGAGTGAGCGGCGCCCTTCTTCGCTACCGGATCATGGCCTACATCGTCGGAGTGGGTCTGATCGTGGTGTTCATCAGCATCCCGTTCGACGCCGTGGAGAAAGTGGTGGGCTTCACGCACGGCATGCTCTACCTGTTGTACCTGGTGACCGTGCTCGATCTGGTCAGGCGGGCCCGTCTCCGGTTCTGGACGTTCGTGGCCATGGTTGCGTGCGGTTGGGTGCCGTTCATGGCGTTCGTGGTGGAGCGCTGGATCACCCGACGTATCACGCCAGACATCGCCACTGCCTCCCACGCCCGTCCCGGCGACTAACTGACGGGACCGTGCCCACTCCGGCGATGGTGGGCGGCCGCGATCCGTTCCGCCATATCCGCCCGCCCGGTCTCTGCCAGTCGCTTGAGGTAGGGCGTGAGCCGGTTGCGGGTGTAATAGCCGCCCCCTTCGGCGATGACCGTCCACAACGGATCAACGCCTGAGGTCGAGCGGTGCATCTGCTCGGTCTCCCAATCGAGCAGCAGCCTCGAAGCCCGGTCGACGATCTCCGGGTAGGTGTTGCTCAGGTTGCGCTGCTCATGGGGGTCGGCGTCCACGTCGAACAGCATCACCTCCGGGAAACCGTGGAAGGCATCGTGGTAGGTGCGGATACACAACCACCGGTCGAACCGCACCGAGCGCTGGGTGGCCCACGCCGCGCAGGACAAGATCAGCTGATCACGTCCTACCGACGGGTCGCCTCCCAGGGCGCTGGCGAAACCCTGCCCGTCCCAGGCCCCGGGGATCGTCGCCCCCAGCAGCTGGGCCGCCGTGGCGGCCACGTCGATCTGGTAATGCAGTCCACGGTCGACCCGCCCCGCCTCGAGACCGGGCCACCGCAGCACCATCGGCACCCGGTGGGTGATCAGGTCCGCGGTCTGGTGGTCGCAGTAGATTCCGAGCTCACCGAGATTCTCGCCGTGATCGCTCGAGACCATCACGGCCGTGTCCTCGACGATCCCCAGTTCGTCGAGGACAGACAGGATCCCGCCGATATGGTCGTCCGCGTAGCGGATGCCGACGTCGTAGCCGTCGAAAAGACGATGGAGGTCCTCTTGGCCCGCCACCTGCTGCGGCTGGCGCTGGTAGCGACGGAGGCGCTCGACGGGACCGAAGCCGAGCACTTCCTGGGCCGAGTGGGGGCCAGCCAGACCCCAGTGCCGGCGGGCCACGTCCGGGTTGATCCAGGAGGGGATGGGCTGATCCTCGAAGGGGTTCCCATAGTGCAGCGGTGTCCGGTAGGGCGTGTGCGGGTCCCACAGGTGGACGTGGAGGAACCAGTGGTCCCGGCGACCCTGCCGGCGGAGCCAGTCGATGGCGAGTGGAGCTACCTGATCGGCCGTCTCGCGCCCGTCGGCCCCGATGTTGAGAACCTCGTTGAAGCCGGCGTACCAGTGGAAGGCGGAGTGGCGCTCGGCGAAGGTGCTGATCGTGGTGCACCACATACCGGCCCGGCGCAGGAGGTGCGGCCACGAGGTGTGGCCGAGTGGACTCTGGCGGCCCCGGTCGGAGTCTGCGCCGAACAGCTCGGAGCGCCGGCCGCCGTGGTTGACGACTCCGTTGGTTGCGCCGAAGCGCCCGGTGAGCAGCGCCGAACGAGAGGGTAGGCAGGGCGAGTCGGACACATAGACCTGGTCGAACCGGATCCCTTCCGCGGCCAGGCGGTCGATGTTGGGGCTGGTCGGGCGGTGGTAGCCGTAACACCCGAGATGGTCGGCGCGCAGGGTGTCGACGTCCAGGTACAGGAGGCGCATGATCAGCCGCAGCCTAAGCGCGGCAGGATGCCCTTCCGATCAGACTTGGGCACGCCCGGGCGGACGCTATCCGGTCTCCTGAGGCGCCAGGAGGTGGTACGCCACCCGGCCTCGTTGCGGTCGGCCGAGATCTGTTCCGGCCGTCTCCAGCGGGCTCGTTCTTGTGAGCGACCTTCACGGCCAAGTACACTCGAATCCCGAGCGATCTGACCCGACGGAGGTCTCTCCGCTCGACTCACGAGTATCAAGGGGCTTTGACATGGATCGGGACACGGTAGGACTACAGGTGGGTGCATCGCGGCCCTTGGCTCAGGTCGTTCATTCCAGTTGCACTCCACGTGAACGTTCTGTAACGACTGCGGACTTCAGTTGAGTGTTGGTATGCGCGCGGATAGTGTAAGACCACGGCTGCGCTATCCGGAGCAGATCGAGCCGGCCGGACGCCACACGAGAGAGGGGCGCCCTTGAAGACGTTATTTGTTTCTTTGGATACGGTCTGTGCGGATCGCTTGGCGATGCTGGGATCTACTCGGGTGTCGACGCCAAATCTGGATCGGTTGGCAGCAGGTTCGGCACTCTTCCCTCAGGCCTATGCCACTGACATTCCGACTCAGCCTTCCCACACCGCCGTGTTCACGGGACGCTCTGGTGTCAGTACAGGGATCGTGTCCCACTTTCATCCTCCAGCGATGCTCGCTGAGGACGTCGCCTGGCTGCCGTCGGTATTCCAGCGTCGTGGCCATCGCACCGGTGCCGTCGATCATCTCTTTGCCATGAAAGAGTGGTTCATTCGGGGATACGACGACTATCTCGTTCCTCCCGGGCGCTCTCGCTCGCCCGCATCAGTCATCAACGACATCGCGTTTCCGTGGCTGCAGGAGCACCACCAGGAGGACTTCTTCCTGTTCCTCCACTATTGGGACGCCCACATCCCCTATGTTCCGCCCGAGCCGTTCCGATCCGAGTACACGGCGGACCTTGTCGGACGGCTGGACCCGAACGTTATGGACAAGCTCCGCAGCAAGCCGTCGTACGCGCTGTTCAAACGCAATCTGTACGATCACCTCGACACCATCCCGAGCTTGGAGTACATCGAGGCGTTGCACTACGCCGAGATTGCCTATCTCGATCATGAGTTGGGCCGGCTCTTCGACCACCTAGATGGGCTGGGTGTCCTCGACGAGTGCATGATCGTGATCTTCGGTGACCACGGAGAGGTCATGACCGAGCACGATGCCTGGTTCGATCACGCCGGGCTCTACGATTCGGTGGTTCACGTGCCATTGATGATCCGAGCCCCCGGCCTGGTGCGACCAACCGTGGTGGATTCCATGGTGGCGCTCATCGACGTGATGCCGACCGTGCTCGAGTTCCAGGGGATCAGAGACGGTCGAAGGATCCGAGGCATCGACGGGATATCGCTCGTGCCGCTGATGGAAGGCAGAACGAGCAGAACACCGAGACGCCATCATGCTCAGCGAGTGCACGTGGCAGGCCAAACGTGGTATTCGGACTCCGCAATGGAAGTACATCAGCTGTTGGGATCCGGGTATCTATCCACGGCTCGGCCCGGAGTTGTACGACCTGCAGGCCGACCCTCGGGAGCAGCACAATCTGGCTGCGATGCGCCCGGACATCGTTGCGGAGATGGAGCGCCGACTTCTAAACTGGGTTGACGACCGTCTGGGCGATCGGCTCGACCCGATAGTCGAAGTTCTCGAGTTCGGACTGCCGGCGGTCCACCGACTCGAGCGGGTGATCGCGGAGGACGCCGCGGACGCCGCGGAGGCCGCATTGCGCGATGACCTGGCGCACATGGACGACTCCGTTGCCGGGGGCCTGTCATCCTCGATCGCCGCCCGGCGAACAGAGTAAGGGGAGCCGAACTGCTAGCCTGCCCAACGGAGGTGGCCGGTCGTGAGACCGCGCCCCTGATGGTGTGCCGCTGGCAGCAGGTAAGGGGAGTTCATTGTGAGTAGCGCCTTCCATGCGCCCCGAGCACGGTCAGGCGGTCTTCCTTACGAGACTGAGAGGCAGGCGGATCGCGGGGCCAGACCACGATTCCGGCGTGCCCTGGCGACGACCGCGAGCGTGGCCGTGGTCTTGGCAGTGATGATACCGGTCTGGCTCTCCTCGACCGCTACCTCGGTGGCAGCGCCGAGCATCAGGCAAACGCCGACAGCGTCAACGGGTCCACCGGCCGTGCCGGTGTCAGGTCAGGCGTATCTCGGCGCGTTTGTCGATCCCAGCGGAGGGGGCCTCAGCGTCAGCAATCCGACCGGATCGGTCAACAGCGTCCCCCCGGAGATTGCCGATCTGCCGGGATTCAACCACGGCTTGAATCGCCCCTTGTCGGTGGTCCAGGTGTACCAAAACTGGCAGGCAAGTGTCTACGGGCTCGTCAATGTGACCCAGCTCGATCAGATCTCCGCAGCCGGAGCGATACCGATGATTAACTGGAGTTGCGGTGACACGGATGCCCGGGTCGCGGGTGGCGCCGACGACGCCGTTATCGAGGCGTTTGCCAACAAGCTCGCTTCGTCCGGTCTACCCATGCTGCTCCGGTGGTACGACGACCCCAACGTGTCTAGCCCACCGAACCAGGCGAAGGGCGCAGCGACGTGCTTGGGCCACACCGGGTCGGCGGGTTACGTGAACGCCTACCGTCATATCCGCGCCCTGTTCGTCGCGGCACACGCCAGCAACGTTGCCTTCGTGTGGAGTGTTGACACCACATCGGGCACTCCGAGCAGCTGGGAGACGTTCTACCCAGGATCGGCCTACGTCGACTGGATCGGCGCCGACGGCTACTACCAGCCGGAGACGCCGCCACCTGCAGGAACTCTGACGACGGAGTTTGGATCGTGGTATTCGACGTTCTCGTCGTACGGAAAACCGCTAATGATCGCCTCGACCGGGGCCGCTCCTGGCGCACAACAGGGATACCTCGAGCAGTTGGCGACGGGCTTGCCGACCCACTTCCCGTTGATCAAGAGTCTTAGTTACTTCGACGCGCCGAACCGGCACTTGGATACTCACTATTCACTGAATTCGGCTGGGCTCCAGGCCTTCCGGGACCTGTCCGCGAGTGCCTACTTCCAACCCACCAGGTCATCGACGACGACGAGGGTTTCGGCCTCGCCGAGCCAGACTTCCGTCGCCCAGGTCGTAAAGCTGACCGCCGAGGTGCAGGCTGCTGACCTGGGCGGCAGCGTGAGTTTCCTGGATAATGGGAGCCCGATAGCTGATTGCGGGGCCGTGCCGGTACGACAGGCCAGCAGCTGTGACACGTCATCTCTCGCCGAGGGGGATCACACGATCGTCGCCCGGTACAGCGGAGACACCGCATCCGCGGGATCCTCTTCTGCCCCGGTCGACGTGGCCGTGGGCCCGGTGGCGGCCAGCGATGGACCGCCATCCATCCCCGGTCCGGGTCACGCGTACCTAGGGGCGTGGGTCAAGCCGATCCCGCTGACCCAGCTCGCGACCAGGACGACTCCTGTCGGGGAGGAGCTGCAACTCCTACCGCAGATGAACTCGGGTCTGGCCCGACCGCTTAGCGTGGTTCACGTTTACCAGGCGTGGGACCCTCCGACTCCGAACTATCAGCTCAAGCAGGTGCAGGCAGACGGTGGCATCCCGATGATCGACTGGAGTTGTGGTGCCACGGACGCCAGTGTCATCGCTGGGAGCGACGACAGCATGATCTCGGGCTTTGCCCGCCAACTGGCAGCGCTGAAGTCGCCAGTGTTCCTGCGCTGGTACTACGAGCCCAATTTCCCCTTGTCCCCGACCTACGCTGCGTGCATTTCCACTCTCGGGCCGGCTGGTTACGTCCAGGCGTTCCGGCACATCCACGATCTCTTCGCCCAAGCGGGCGCCACGAACGTAGCGTTTGTCTGGACGATAGCCAGTTCGGGCACCGACCCGGACTTCATCGACTATTATCCCGGGTCAGCCTACGTCGACTGGATCGCAGCCGATGGCTACGACAGAACGGTGGCGGACTTCAAGCAAGACCAGTTCGTCAAACACTTCGGGACTTGGTACGCGGACTTCGCATCATTTGGCAAGCCACTCATGGTGAGCGAGACAGCCGCCGTGACGGGCATCCAAGGCACCTACCTCCGGAATATCCAAAGCGATATGACATCCGAATTTCCTCGCCTCAAGGGTGTCATGTATTTTGACGCGGCCGCTCACCAGGGCCTGTTCAACTATCCTCTGGACGCGGCCGGAATGCCGGCCTTCCAGGCGCTTTCGCGAGATCCTGTCTTCCAGCCCCAGCGACTGGCAACGACCGTGGAGAGCGTGTCGGCCTCTCCACGTGCTCCGCTCGCAGGGCAGGAGGTAGCAGCTCACGACCTCTCTGAGCACGACCGATCTCGGCGGCTCGGTCAGTTTCTACAACGGTGGTTCGAGCACGCCGATCGCCGGTTGTGCGGATGTACCTCTCAACTCTGGGGCTTCTTGCAATACCGACATGCTTCCGGCCGGCGCCGACTCGGTGGTGGCCGTATACAGCGGCGACGCTCAGTTCGCCCCATCGAGTTCCGCCCCACTCGGCCTGGCGGTTATCAGCCAGACGTCGCTGGCCAAGCCGATGGCACCTCGAATTCCCGGTCCGGGACAGGCCTACCTCGGCGCCTGGCTTAGCCCTGCCGGCCGGGGACCGCAGCCCCAGACTGAGCTCAAGACGCTGTCGAGTTTTAACAGCAACCTTGGTCGGCCTCTATCGACAGTTCATATCTATCAGTCGTGGACCGGGCTTACGCCGAGCAACCAGATTCGACAGGTGCGCGCTAATGGCGCCATACCGATGGTCGATTGGGAGTGCGGAGACAGCGACGCCAACATCATCGCAGGTGCCGACGACCCGCTCATCAGCACCTTCGCCACCGAACTCGCCAGCTTGAAGACACCAATCTTCCTGCGCTGGTACTACGAGCCGAATTTCCCCGGATCACCGAACTACACAAACTGCATCGGCGCCGACGGACCGCACGGGTATCAGCTGGCCTTCCAGCACATCCACAACCTTTTCGAGGCCGCGGGGGCTACCAACGTGGCCTTTGTGTGGGCCATAGGCGCGGCAGGACCTCAAGACGACTTGACCAGCTATTACCCAGGCTCAGCCTATGTTGATTGGATCGGGGTTGACGGCTACGCACGGACGTCCACTCCCGGGTCTGCTATGGTTCGGAATCTCTTCAGCCGGTGGTACACACAGTTCTCGACATTTGGCAAGCCAATGATGATCACAGAGACCGGCGCCTATCAGGGTGGACAAGCGCAATACCTGCAGCAGCTCGCGGCCGAACTCCCGTCAGAGTTCCCGCTGATCAAGGGCCTGGTGTACTTCGATGCGCCAGGTCGTCACGTGGCGAACACTTATCCCCTGGACTCGACCGGTATGCAGGAGTTCGAGGCCCTGTCGAGAACCCCCTACTTCCAACCTGAGCGGCAAGCTACCACCACCACCGTGTCAGTTTCGCCCGCTTCCGCCCAGGCCGGGCAGGGAGTTGAGCTCACCGCCAACATCCTTTCCACGGACAACGGCGGATCGGTGAGCTTTATTGTCAACGGCGAACCCGTGGCTGGGTGCGATTCCGTTCCGGTCGACGGACCGACCCCCTCGTGCACCACTACCGAACTACCAGGCGGCCAAGACTCGATCACCGCCGTCTATTCTGGTGACGCCAACTATGCCGGGTCGAGCGCCCCACCGGTTAGTGCGATGATGGTCACTCAGGCAGAGGCCATCGGCTCAGCTGGCGCGTCTCCCAGGCCCGCAGGGACAGTCTTGAGCATGGCCCCGTTCCTCGGGATACCGACGATCGCACCCGTGGGGCCACTCCAAATGCCGGTGAAGTCCGGCGTACAGGTTGGGTCGCAGTCCGGAGTCGCTGAGTCTCCCCACTCGGCCGGACTTTCGCAGTCGGTGATCGAGCCGCTCAGCGCGTTCCTGCACAATCGGGGATACGGGTTCGCCGTCGTGATGGCTGGCCTTGCCATCTCAGCCGGGCTCGGGGCATATATGGTGACTACATGGGCCAGTGATCGGCGAAATCTGAGACGGAAGGTTCGTCGAGGATGAGCATGAATGGCGAGGGCGGCGACGGACACGCGCCGACGGCCGAGCCCAGAGAGGAGACTCCGCCGCCGAGCGCTGTCACCGAGACGCGAGAGACCAGGACACAGGCAATGATTCGGGAGAAGCCAGCGGCGAAGGGCGAGAAAATCCGCGGCATGAACGCCTCGCTTTCGGACTCGCTCGAGGGCGGTGGTGCGCTGTCCGAACGTGATCCTGGCAAACTGCACATCACCCGGCGGCAGATTGCGTTTGCGCTCGTGCTGGCCATCCTCGGTGTTATTGCCGCCATATATACGGTGGACTCAGTCACCTCTGGCGAGAAATCGTACCCAGCAGTCGTCACTACCTCAAAGGTCTACGATCTGAACTTCGCCAACAATGGTGGGGTGACCGGGATCGCCGTGAAGGTAGGCCAGCACGTCACGGCCGGTCAGCTTCTGGCTACCCAGGACTCACTTGCTCTGCGTACCCAGGTGGCCGCCGATGAGGGCGTGGTCAAGGCCGACGAGGAGGCCTTGAGCCAAGCCAGCGCGCCGCAACTCACCTCTGCCCAGCTTGAACAGGATGCCCTGCAGCTCGCTCAGGCGCAGACGGCGCTCACCAACGCCCAAGCTGCCCTGGTTACCACCACTGCGTCCGAAAAAGCCGGTGTGGCAGCCGCCCAAGCCACCGCAACCTCAGATCAGACGCTCACGAACAACGACTCCGCCAGGTATATCTCCGCATGTCCCCGCGGACCGGTCGCTCCGGCGTCCAATCTCACCGGGTCTGCATTGCAGAATGCCCAGGCGCAATACACCTTGTGTCAGAACTTGCAGCAGCAGTGGGACAAGGACCAAGCCGCATCCAGTCAGGAGCAGGCCCAGGTGCCACTCGCGGAAGCCCAGGCGCAGCAGGCCATCAACTCGGCTCAGGCCACAGTCAACACTGCTCAGGCCGCGGTGAACACGGCGCGCTACCAGGAAACACTACAGACCTCTCCTACCGACGTCGCCGGCCAAGACCAGGCACAGGCCAACCTGAATCAGGCGCAAGGCCAGCTGGCGCAGTCCCAGCAAGCCCTCAAGCAAGCCAGCCTGATCGCACCTGGCGACGGAGTCGTAGCGGAAGTGTACGGCGCGGTCGGGGAGTATCTCGGCCCAGATGGTGTCCATATGTACGAGGCGCCACCGGCCCTCTCTGCCAATCAACCGTCTGGTTTCCAACTGTTCCCGTCCCAACCTGCCGCGTCGGGCAGCAGTAGCGCCAACGTGGGGACTGAGCCGCTCATCGAGGTGGTGGGGGGCCAACAGCAGGTCATGGCGCAGGTTCCCGAATCGAAAATCTCAAAGCTCCCTGTTGGGCACACGGCGACGGTGACCGTGCCCGCCCTCCGCAGCACCGCCACTGGAGTGGTGACCGAGGTGGTACTGAACCCCACCCGTGACAACACAGCGGTGACGTACGACGTGATTATCACGCTCAGCCGCACCGTGTCGGGACTGCTGCCCGGGATGAGCGCAACCGTCCGGGCGTAGGGATAGCGGTGGGCGCCGTCAACATGATCGATACGAAGGGCCTCGTGTTCTTGCTGATCGACGCGTTGGTCCTGGCCGTGATCGTTCTCAAGCCCATGACCCGAAACTACGACGACTCGGACCGGGGTTCCGGTTCGGTGGTTGTGATGAAGCCGCCGCTGCGGCCGAGCTACAAGCGCTGCGCCGTCTTCCTCGTCGTTGGTTTTGTCGTCTCGGCCGTCCTGATCGGGCTCCGATCGCCGAACCTCACCGACGCCTATCACAATGTGGTCACTCAGCTGATGCTGTCGGTTGTCCATGACCCCAGCGCCGTGGACGGTTACGCCAAGTCGCTCTTGGCGGTGTTCCAGGTTAGCGTGCTCGCCTTCGGAATCGGATTCGCGGTGGCGTTCCGGGCGTCGGTGCCGAGGCGAATCGTGATCCTCCTCAATGTCGTTCTCTTCTTGGTCATCTCAGCAGTAGTCGACGCATTCTTCGGCATCTTCGTTGTCGTGACAGGCTTCCCGCTCGGCCCCACGCCGGTGGTCAGCCTGCTCATTCAGTACCTGATCGCCGGGATCGTTCTCTTCCGTGTCGCCTTCACCTCCTTTCAACTCCCGAGGAAGACCCAGCTGCCCCTGCAGCGAGGTTCCAACTGGCGAGATGACTTCGTGCTCGTCGTTTGTGTTGGCGCCGCAATCACGATCACCGGCGCTGGCGCCGTCTATCTGGTATCGAAGTTCGGGCACAACCCGTTGATCGCCAGTGCGATCCTGTTTGCGTGCGGTCCGTACCTGCTGACGTTCATCACGCTCTTCCTCGGGCTGGTCCGACTCGTACATCACCGACCAGCTCAGCCCACCTCGGAGCGCCCAGCCGTAGAAGTCATTATCCCGGCTTACAACGAAGAGCTCAACATCGCTCACCTCTTGCGGTCGATCGACGCGGCGGCAGGTCGCTACGAGGGACCGGTTCGAGTTATCCTGTGCGACGACGGGTCTACTGACGACACGTTGGTGCTGGCCCAGGGCGCTATGGCGAACTTCCAATCTGCCACGGGTGAGATCATATTTGGAGGTCATCAGGGCAAGGCGGCTGCGCTCAATAAGGCCCTCGAACGCTGCGTCGCGGATTTCGTGTACCGGATCGACGCCGACTGCCTCGTGCATCAGGACTGCTTCCTGTACTCCGTGCCCTACTTCCTCGCCGATCCGAAGGTCGGTCAGGTCGGAGCATTTGTACTGCCGAAGGAGCCGTACACGACCTGGATCGACCGGATGCGGTTATTCGAATTGATCGTTGGCTTCGGGTTTGTGCGGCCCGCATCCGATATTGTTGACGGCGTCGGGTGCGTCCCCGGCACCTTCACTGCGTTCCGGCGGCAGCCCGCCGTCGAGATCGGAGGATTCGTCGACGGAATGTACGGGGAGGACGTCGACTTCACGTACAGTTTTGCCCGGCTCGGCTACCGCGTACAGGTCGACACGCGGATCCGATCATACGAAGACGTCCCCAATACCCAACGCCAGCTTCGGACGCAGCGTACCCGATGGAATCGGGGTGGGACCATGGCCTTCTCGCGATACCTTCCTGTGGTCACTGGCCTGGCCGGACCGCGATTCTGGTTTTTTGCGACACGGCAGGCGGTGCGACGGTTTCTCGCTCCCCTTCACCTGACGATCTTCGTCTATGTAATTGCCGAAGCGATACTTCGGCCTTCTGGTCATGTCAACTTCGCCCGGATCCTCTTCATCCTGCTCTTCAGAGCAGTCCCTCCGATGGCGCAAATGATTGCGTTTACCATCTATTACCGCAAGGCGCGGGAACTGGTGTGGCTTCCGTTGCGGTATGTCTTCGTGATGCTGAAGCACTATTACTGTCTCGAATGCTTCCTGAGTTTCAATGCCCGACCCGTTATCACGCCCCGCATGCTCGAGGCGCTTCGTCCGGCTCCGGCCGCGTCGTCGATTGCCGGGATGGAAGCGGCCGACGCCCATTGATGCCTGCGACTCCGACACATCGGCTGCCATGAGTGGTGGCGTGGCTCCCCGATGGTCAATGATTCGAATTCGCCGCGAGGACCTGGGAGAGCTCAATTTGTTCGACCAAGGCGGAGAGGGGACTCTCTACCGGGCGCCGCGGTTTGTCGGTCCTTTCGGCCGGCCGGTTCTCTACAAGGAGTACAGGCCGGGTCACGGTGAAATCGACGAGGAGGTCCTCGAGCAGTTTGCGAGATTCGCCCGATCCCTCGACAGCGTCACATTGGCTTGGATGTACCAGCGAGCTGCGTGGCCGGCCTGGATCGTCGACGACACCCAAAACGGTCGGCGGAAGCCTGTCGGGGTGTTGATCCCGGTTGCGGCCCCTGGCTTCATGGTGGAGTTGACCCGATCTACCGGGGGCACGCGGATCGTGCCGGCCAAGTTCGAGTTGCTCCTCAATGGCAGCGACTTCCTCGACAGCGTCGGCATCGACATTTCCGTTCGCCAGCGCATTCAGCTGCTCAAGATGGTCGCCGAGACGATGGCCTTCCTTCACGCCCATTCGATTGCGATCGGAGACTTCTCGTGCAAGAACATGTTGTTTGGATTGGAGCCCGACCCATCATGCTTTGTGATCGACTGTGACTCAATGTCGTGGGCGGGCCGCACGGCACTTCCGCCGGGAGAGACCCCGGAGTGGGAGCTCCCCGCAGGGGAGCAGCTAGCGACCATGGCGGCGGACGTGTATAAGTTCGCCCTGTTGGTGCTGCGTATGCACACCGGAGCCCAACATCATCGGAACGCGGCTCGCCTACCGGTGACTACTTGGGGTCCGCTGCGCGAGCTGGTGGACCGGTCCCTGAGCGGTCTCCCGGCAAATCGTCCCCTGATAACCGAGTGGATCGGACCGCTGCAAGCCGCGGCTGGCGTAGCCCCCGGCAGCCCGGTCCCGGCCCTGGTGCCGCGAGACCAGATGAGGCTCATCGGGCGCACCGTACCTGGACCGCCTGTCCGACCCGAAGCCAGCGGACCCAGCCGGAACAGCGCCAGCGGCCCGAGTCTGTTGCCGGCGGGGCCGCTCACTGATTTCGTCATTCGGGTCCTGCGCCGCCTCCTTCTCCGGCGACCCGCAAATCCGTCGATTTCCAAGCTGGTCTTCACGCTCGCAGGCCTCTGCGCGGCCTGGGCGGTCGTGTTCCTGTTGGCGATTGCTGCGGGGATGGATCCCGGACACATGAGCCGCACGGCTGGCGCCCGCTCTTTATCTGTTACGTGCTACTGGCCTTCGGCGCTTTCGCGTTGGCGACCACCGAACCGAGGTGAACAGATAGGCACCGTCGTCCTATCAATCGTCATCATCTCTGCATATCGTCGCCCCGGAGCCGCACGGCCACGAGTGTTCTGTCGTCGTCGTAGGTCTCTTTACAGAAGTCGACGACGCGGAGGAAGTCGACCCTCGGTGGAAGCTTTCGACCAAGCGCTCCGGCCAGGTAGCGGCCCACGGCTCCGGTCCCGTCGCCGACCGGATCCCAGATTCCGTCAGTGCCGATCAGGAGCGTCTCGCCCGGCTGGAGACGCCACTCTCCGGTGGAGGCATTCTCGGGTACCCGGGGCAGTGGGACGACCGAGTTGTCCGTTATGCCATCTTTAGACGGCGACTTTCCCCCAAAGAGGGGGATTATCTGGTTGTCGTGGACCATGGCCAGACCGGAGTCTCCGACCCCCGTGGCGCGAACCACGATGCCCGCATCAGTGGGGGCGAGCATTGCTACGCACAGCGTTGTGGCAAAGTCCTGCTCAGCCTGGACGGGATCGGGATCTGCGAGCGACTGGAGGCGTTGGCTCATCTCGATAAGCGCCCATGCACTTCCCTCCAGCAGCCCTCGCCAGTCAGGCGCCGATGCCGCCGAGCCCTCACGGAGAAGGAACTCGACTGCGTAGCGGCAGGCCACGCCGGCACCGAGATGTGACATCGGGGCCGCAGACACGCCGTCGGCGACTGCGATCACCAGGAGTTCAGCCTGCTCGTGCCAGGCCAGGCTCATCTCGTCCTGGCGAGGAATGCCATAGTGCCGGTGGGAGTCCCCCCGGACCGAGGCGCCTCGGACCACGAACGGTCCGGCTTCCCAGCCATCCACGGAGCTGTCGGGGCGATACGGCGTTATCCGACGGTCGCGGCTGCGCGGCGGCTTCGCTTCTAGCTCGGACCAACTACCCCCGACTGCGAGTCTCCCGACCGCTTCATAAGGCGTGACCGGTAGCGGTCGGTGCGCGTAATCGTTCTGGGGGGGATCAACACTTTCGGGAGCGGCCCCTTCGCTCATCGATTCGAAGTGGACCGCTCTGGCCGGGGGGAAGTCAATCGATGGCGTCCAGGGTCATGAAACCTCGCGGCGCCGCCACTGGGAGCTCCGCATTGCCGCTGGCCAGATTGGCGCCGGTGCTGACAACCGTGTGAGCGAATGTCTCGATGAAGCTGCGCAACGCGTCTGCAGTCGAGGCGGGCTGCCGCTCGCGGGCCACGAAGGCCCAGTCTGGGCGGGTGGCAATCTGCCGAATTATCTCCGGGTCAGCGTCGCGGACACCGAACACGACGATGTTGGGCCGTCGGCGGAACTGCTCGCCGCGCAGCGTTGTCAGCGCTTGCTCCCAGGGTTGGTCGGGCGGATTCGGTCTGCCGTCGGTCAGAAAGAATACCGCGGGGCGCAGCGCAGAATTGTTGCCCGCCTTGATGGCGTCGACATCACGCTGGATGCGAACGCGCAGGTCCTGGAAGACCAGATCGTAACGGGTGTACTCGTCTGTCGCCTCCAGGACGGGCATCCGCTCGACGGCCCGGAGATCGGCAAGCTCGAGGTGCGCCGTCACGGACGAGCCGAAACCGAGGACAGTTAGACGGATCTTCGAGTACGCCAGAGAGTTGTTGCGTGCCTCGTCTACCAGCTCTTGGAGGCCGCCCGTCAGGAACTCCACGTCAGATTCCATCGATCCGGACTGGTCCGCTACGAGATAGAACGGCAGAAGCTGGAGCTGATCGTCAAAGGCTTCAGCAGAGGACACTTCAGGCGTCGTCGTAAATGTTGGCGGACAACACAATGAGATCCAACATACAATTCAAGTGTATCGTGTCCGTCCTGTCTGGGGTGCGCTTTAGCCAACGCGCTTGCAGTCTTTGAGACTGCCCGAGGTGCCCACTGTCGCGCTAGACTCCGCGCTGACCGAAACGAGGGCTTGTTTGCCAATGCCCGGTAAGCGTTCAGATCGGCCGCGCCATCAGCCCGCCGGGAAAGAACGGCTTCGCCGACGGTGTCGCGTACGGCGTGTCGAAGTATGGCGTGCTCAACGCAGTCAACCTCACCACCGGACAGCTGATCTGGTCGCAGCAGGTCGGTACACCCGGTGTAGGGGCGATCGCCACTCCCGCCCTGTCCGGCACCGACCTGGTCGTTAGCACCGACTCCACGCCCAATGCCCAGAAGAGCGACGGGGGTGCCGCCACGGGTATAGGCGTGTTCGACTTCGATGCCATCACCGGGCACCTCAGGTGGAACTTCGCCGACCCGGCCGGCGGCGACGCGTCGCCAGCGATCGTCGGACCCACGAACGAGCGGGTCGTCGTCTTCGCCGACTTCGCCGGCAACATTGACCTGCTGTCGATGCGCAACGGTTCGCTCCTATACCAGACCCAGACCGGCTCTTACATCGTCGCCTCCCCGGCCGAGGCCGACGGCAACATCTTCGAGGTGTCCGGGAACGGGTTCCTCTACGACCTCGCTCCCGGTGGCGAGAACATCACGGCGCCGACTACCAGTGTCACGTCCCCGGCAAACGGATCCGACGTAACGAACCCCGACGGATCCCTTACCGTCACCGGAAACGCCTCAGCCACCGCGGGCGTCGACTCGGTTGACGTTCTCATCAGAGCGGGAGCGGGGAAGTGGTGGGACGGCTCCACCGGCACCTGGACGGACGGTTCCTATTCAAACGTCGCCACCCTCGCCAGCCCAGGGGGGTCGAGCACGACCTGGTCCACCTCGTTCCCGGCGCCCGCCGAAGGCGGCGCGTACGAGGTGTTCGCCAGCGCTGTGAGCGACAACGTCGCCGACGTGTCCGCAGGCCTGTCCCCGCCGACAGCTTCTCGTTCGAGCTTCAGCGTCGAACCGTCGACGACGGAGCCGATCCTCAGGGGTTGGTCAGGAACGAGTGGCTCCTGGCACCGCGGTCACCCTAAGCGGCGCCGGGCTCTCTCCGAACGAGAAGGTATCCGTAACCTTCGATGGTACCAAGATCGCGGACATCACGGCCACCTCGTCCGGTGAGCTTCCGAGCACCATCGTGAAGCTTCCGGCGTCAGCGCCCTTCGGCCCTGCTGATCTTGTCGCAGACTCGTCGAGTTCGGTGCCGATCTACGTGACCAACACGTGGGCTCAGTTCGGGGACACGCCAGATTCAACGTGTACGACCCGAACGACGAGGTCTTCGCGAACCATATCGGGGTGAGCGCGGGTCATTCCTGCAACAGAGTTGGTCGTTCACTGCTGGGGCGCCCGTGGACGGATCGGTCGACGTCCTCGACGGGACCGCCTACTTCGCCGACCAGGCGGGGACGGTCTACGCCGTATCCGATGCCACGGGAATGTCGATATGGACAACACAGTTCCGCGGGAGCCCCACGATCACCTCGACGCCCGCGATCACCTCGACGGGACTGGTCGTGGTGACCACGAGCGGTGGCTCGGTCGTCGCGCTGGACGACAGCACCGGCGCGCAGGCATGGACCGCGAAGCTCAGCGGCGGTCTGGCGTTCCCCGCGGTCGCCGGCGGATCTGTGTACGTCGGTTCGACGGACGGAACCTTCGACGCGTCGACGAGTCGACCGGTGCGACGAGATGGACCTTCGCCGCCGGCTCCACGATCTCCCGGGCGGCTACGTTCATAGGCGAATGGGTCGTGTTCGGTACCGCCGGAAGCACCGACTACTGGCTCGTTGCGAAGACAGGTGACGTCCGCTGGAACCTTCCCGAGATGGGGCCGGTTGCCGGTGTGGCGGGAGCGGACGGCTTCTCGGTCACTACGGACACCAACGGGTATATCAGAGGTGCGAAGGCGCCAACGGACGATTGGCAGGCATGGCAGGCCAGCCAGGGCAGCGACCTGGCAGCGGCGCCCGCAGTTGTCAACGGAGAGGTGTTCGTCGCCGGGATGAACGACACTATCAACGTCTACACGGTTCCCGGGACGCCTGCCTACTGAATAGAAAAAGTACGGGTCACTCGCGAGCTGTGCGAATGCTTGTGCGCCCCGGCTGGTACTTCACGGCCAGTGGCACGATCCCGGCCGGTGTCGCTCTGCTTTCCGCCGCCGTCGGTGGTCTGCTGCTTGCCCGTCTGGTGGCCTCGCTCCGAATCTGGCAGCTGCAGCATCGGCTCGACCAAGGGGAGAAGTGCGTACCTTGAAGCCCTTGCTTCCTGCGCAACACCCGGAAATTAAAAGTGGTGGGCGCTCGGACGTCGCCCGGCCGGGTCGTCGGTCGGTGTGGACGGCAACCGAAAGCGTGGCGGGAGGCAGGATCCGGCGGGCAGAGGCCCGGGGCGGCCTGGTGCGGTGGGGGTCTCGATCGGGTGCGACTGCGGCGCTGGACAGCCTCCAGACGGTGCGGCTCCATGGGGGTCGTGTTCGTTGAACAGTTCGCTGTGACCTCTGGCGGGGGCGGTGGCCGAGGGGGGCATATTTCTCCGGCTCCTTCTTGCCCTTCCCGAGACTCGCTTCGGGAGAGGGAGCCGAGATGCTCCAGGGTCGCTGCCTGCCTACGGCTCGGAACGGAGAAGGCGAGAATCTCGCTGACTGACAGACGTGGTGGCAGAGGCGGTGAGGCCGCAGCCCTCTTGTGCCCGGACCCCTTGGTAACTACCTTGATGGGCATTGGCGGCGAAGTTCCCACGATCCGGAACGAGGGGCGAGGGACCAGCAGTGCCGGTCACATCTGAGGTTTCGAAGTCGGCCAGGTCCTTTCGGCGTCCGTCGGTGGTTGGGATGTCCGCGCCCACAGCTACGAGAGGAATGCAAAGTGAATACAAGGCTAGGGAAAGCGCCGTGGCGGCGGTCCCCGTAATTGCTCTCGCAGCAGTCGCCGTAACTGGTCTCGCCCTGCCGAGCGCGGAGGCGGCCACGCCGTCCTCCGCTTACAAGGCGAGCGCCAGCCCGGCGAAGTCACCGGCCGGCTATACGCGGACCAAATACGCCTACTCGGAGGGCGACTCCGGCGTGTCGCTGGACCCGGGGGTTCCACATCAACCCACGAAGCTCGGCGTCAAATGGGCTGTCCCCGACCAGGGGGCGTCCGAAGCTTCTCCCGTGGTGGCGTATAGCGCCCATCTGGGCACCGACGTGGTCTACCAGGGAAACCTCGATGGGGACTTCACCGCCTTCAGTGCCAAGACCGGGGCCACCTTGTGGTCCGACAGTCTCGGCACGTCGGTCATCGCCAGTCCGTTGGTCGTCGACGGGGCCGTCTGGGTGGCCCGTACCTTCGATCCGGTGCTCTACAAAATCAACGCCGGCACCGGCGTCGTCGAGTGCCAGACCAACCCGATGCCGTCGCTCATCTACTCGACGCCGACCATGGCCACGCCTCCCGGCGGGATACCGACCGTCTTCGTCGGCCGGGAGTCCACCACCGGGAGCGACAATGGGTTCGTCTACGCTATCACGCCAGCAACTGCAAGAACATATGGAGCTTCAGCAGCTTCAACAGCCCGGCGGGCACCTGGGATCCCTACTCTTACGGAGTCGATGCCGCGGGCAAGGGCCTTCTCGTCCTTGGAACCGACGACCCGGACGCGACGGTGTACGCCCTGGATGCCAACACAGGCGAGAGGTGGACCTACAAGACGCTGGGCGGGCCAAGCAGCTAGACGACGTCGGCACCGGAGGCTCGATCACGGCCCCGGGCGTCAACGGGTTCGCCGACGGGCGGTCTATGCTCCAACAACGGCGGGTATACGTTCGCTCTAGATCTGACGACGGGCAAGCCGTACTGGGACTTCAACTACGCCTCCTACCTGGGCGCGGGCCGTCGCAGCCACGGCCGCCGTCCTTGGCAATGAAGTGATCTACGGCGAGGCCAGCGGTGTCCTCTGCCTCAACGCCGTCACCGGCAAGGTGATCTGGAACTGGGTGGATTCGCCAGCAAGGACAACGTCAACAAGGTGTTCCGGCTTCGGCCGTGGTGGGTCCCACGGGCAAGCAGGTGGTCGCCGTCACCGAGCTCGGGGAAAGCTGGATGCTCAACGCGGCGACGGGCCACCTTCTCTACCAGTATCAAACCGGTGGCTACTCGGTCACCTCCGTGGCCGACAGCAACGGCAACCTCTACGTGGCGTCGGGATCTGGCACCTGTACGAGCTTCGCGGTGGGCGGTTACTGGGGCGCAGACCACAGCCGTAACCTCGCCCGCCTCGGGCAGCGCCGTGGCCAACCCGAACGGCAACCTGAACGTCTCGGGCACCGCCGTCGGCGCACCCATCGCCTCGGTCAACGTGGCCATCCCGTCGGGCGGTCCCTCGGGCCCGTGGTGGGATGCCGCCGCTTCGAGCTGGAAGTCCGGCTTCTTCGACAACCCGGCCACCGTGGCCAACTCCCGGCGCACCTCGAGACCTGGAGCCTCGGCCTGCCGGTGCCGACGGCGGGTGGTCAGTACTCGGTGACCGCCTCTGCGGACGCCACCAACGGTCAAGCTGACGTCAGTGGTTATCGTTCAGCGCCGAGCAGGCGCGTAGCGCCTTCACCGTCAACTACCTCCCCTCGGTTTCGCGCTGTCGACCGAACGCGGCAGATGATCGCACACAGGACCGCCTGACGTAGCGGGTAAGGGTTCACGGCCAACGAGACGGTGAATGTCGATGGAGGGCAACTCGGTGGCCACGGTCACCGCCAGCGGAGCGGCGGATTCACTCAGTCGGTACCATCCCGACCGGTTCCGGCTTCGGCCCCGCGGCCCTGCTGGCGAAGGGCCAGACGTCCGGGCTCTCGTCATCGGCCACGATCGACGTGTCCAACCAGTGGACGGCCTCCGGGGCCGGAAGCCTCCATCAAGGGTACGAACCCAACGACGGGACCTGGCTCATCCATAACGTCGGCAACAAGCCATCGTTCGTGACCCAAGCCTGGGCCTACCCGTCTGGGGCGGCGATCGACGGGCACCGGCCGTCGACGACGACGTGGCCTACTTCGGCAACGACGCCGGCACGCTGACCACGCTCAATGTCCCAAACAGCGAGCCGATCTGGTCCTATCCGGCGGGCGCGGCCATCAAGCTCGTCCCCTGCCGTCGGGTCAGGACTGGTGATGTTCGGTGCCGGGACGACGTGGACGCCGTATCACCGGCCAGCGGAGCACTGGCTGGCCAACCCTGACCTCGGGCGGGTCCTGCGTCCCCCTCGCTTTCCGCCGGGTTTCTCTTCGGCGGGAGCAACAATGGAACGCTCTATGCCCTCAAAACGACCACCGGCTCGGTAGCCTGGACGGCCACCCTCGCCGGTTCGGTCATCGACTCGCCGTCGGTCGACGGTACGACCGGACAGGTCCTGGTGGGAGACTCAGTGGGGCGGTGACGGCGCTGAACGCTGCGACCGGTGCGGTCGAATGGACGACGACCCCAACAAGGCGCGGTGACGGCGACACCGAGCGTCTGCGCAGGCGATGTGTACGTGGGCTCGGCAAGTGGCGCCGTCTGCGACCTCGACGAAGCGACGGGCGCTCAGGTCTGGATGCTCGGCAGCGTCCGGCGTGGGCGTCGGGGGGCGATCGGGGCTTCGCCTTCGCCCAACACCTACGTGGTCGGCGACACCAACGGTGACATCTATTTCCTCAGCCTCAAGGACGGCCACGTCGAGCGCCAACTCAAAGGCACGGACGCCGTCACGGGAGTGGCACGGCCAAGCCTCGATCGTGTCCCTTCGCCAGCGGCGAGGTCCTGGCCAACAAGTACAGCGACCTCATCGCCTGGTTGCACCAGAACTCGTCGTATGTCGACCAGGCCGCCCTCGTCAACGGCGTGGTCTACCTCGCCGGCCAAGATGGGGCCGTGCAGGCCTTCACCATCCCGGCCAGCACGATTCCCTAGTCCGTCACCTATCCGCAAGCGCCCCCCAACCTTTGTCCGCAGGCGGGGGGGGGGGGCGTCAGGGAGGTTGGTGAAGGTGGGCGAGCCGCGGTCGCGCCACACGGCCCACACCATGTCGACGCCAGCCGCTCCTCGTTAACACAGCCTTGGCCCCGCTGGAACCGGCCTCAGAGACAAGACCCTGTGGCGTGCGCTAAACGAGACGGCGGGTCGTGTCAGCGAAATCCTGTCCCTCGACGTCGACGGCTTGAACCCTGGCCACCCACCACGCCAGAGTCCGACGCAGAGGGGGCGGCGCGGACGTGATTGTGTGGCAAACCGGCACGGCTCGGCTGCTCCCGCGACTCCTCGAGGGCAGGAAGACAAGATCCGCGTCCCTCACCCGACGGCGGGCACGTGTGGCCCTACCCAGCGCCGACCTCGACCCCCTCAGCTGCCGGGCCGTCTCTCCTACCGCGGGGCCACCGAGATCTTCGAACAGGCAAGCGGCGGCTCAACCCTCCACCAGCTCCGCCACTCTGCGCTCACCCACGCCCTCGAGGACGGCGCGAACGACTCAACGCTCCTCCCTTCTCCCGGCACACCTCCGTCGCTCGCCCGCTACAGCCGGGTGTCCCCGGAGGCACTGGCCCGCTGGCAAGGGGGTTCGTGACCTGGCCCGACGGCGACGATGACCCTGAGCGGCGACGCCCTCAAACGTGCTGTCGCCGGCCGCAACCACGGTCGGTGGACCACCGCTCCGAAGGTTGGTCTTCCAAACCACCGACCGGCCAGAGTCGCTGCCGTTCGATAAGGGAGTATCTCGTTAAGGGTGTTTCTGGCGTTGTGGTTCTCGAGTTTCGGCGGGCCGGAATCGGTCGGCGAAGGTGATGGCGAAAGCATTCAGCGCCGGCTTCCAACGCATGGTCCATCGTTGTCTGCCCACGCCGGTCGGGTCAAGAGATCTGGTCACGAGATACAGGCATTTCAAGGCGGCCTGCTCGGTCGGGAAGTGGCCCCGGGCCCGCACGGCCCGGCGGTAGCGGGCGTTGAGGCTCTCGATAGCGTTGGTCGAGCAGATCACCTGGCGGGGATCTCCACGTCGTATAGTCCAAGAACGGGATGAACTCCTCCCAGGCGTTGGCCCACAACCCGGATGAGGGCCGGATAACGCTGCTCTCCCACTTGTCGCTCAGCTCGTCGAAGGCCACCCGGGGGGCTGTTCTGTGGTGCTTGTCAAGGTCTTCTTGTTCGCTGTTGGGCGCGCTCGACCGGCCCGGTTTCGGGGCCGATGTTTCTCGTCATTGCCCGGTTTGGACGCGACGTACGGGAGGTGGATTCCGGTTGCGTGGTGCTTTCTCACCTAGACGCCCTCGTGGCGCTGCCGTTGCTGTGCGCGCTCGCGGTGGCGGAGAGGGCGGGCGTCTTGCTGGGTACGCAGTCCGTCTGGAACGGCCGCTGATACTTGGCGACGTCGGGCTGTCCTCTTCGCCTCCGGCTCCGAACGGGGATATACGCTAGGGGGTCTTGTTCGCTCCGTGATCACCGGGCAGGCTGAAGGAGCGTTGGGCCGGTTACGTCGTGGCGGTCACCTCGCTGGTGACTGGGGCGGGCCGGCCCTTCGCCACACCGGTGCTCCAACGGTGCTCGTCGAAGGGGTGGCCGGAGCGCATCATGCCGAACGCAAGGCGGTGCGCTCGATGGGCCACGGCGAAAGCGGCGACCATGGGTTTCTTGCCCGAGGCGGGCAACCGTCGCCGATAGGCGATGAAGTCGGATTGGTGAAACGCCATCCCCGAGCTGAGAGCGATCATGGCTTGACGGAGCTCAACCACCCCTTCCTTGCTGACCGGGCTCTGTTGCCGCGCCGCCCAGCCGAGTCGTGGCTGCTGGGCGCCAGCCCGGAGTAGCGGTAGGCGGCGTTCGCGTTAGTGAAACGCAGCGGGTCGCCGAGCGCAGCACCGAAGAGGAAGCGGTGAGCACACCGACTCCCGGGATCGAGGTCAGCACCGCCGCCGGTGTGCCCGGCAGCAGTGCGGCCAGCCGATCATCGCCGACAGCCGGATCGGCCAGGAGTGTCTCGAATCGTCGCATCTCAACCACCAGCTGTTCCTGGGCGCAACCACGCTGCGCAGGAGGAACACAGCGCCTCTCTTCCGGCGTGGATGACCTCGGCGGCCTTGGGTCGCAACATGCGCACCTGATGGTCCGTGGATGTCGGGCGACAAGACCCTCGACGCCGACATCGCCGACCGCGACTGGATCCGCCAGCGTCCCCAACAGCATCCTCAACGCCTTGGCGTCCAGGCCCTGAACGGAAACAACTGGTCAATCCCGGGAGCGCCACATCAGCCAAAGCGTGCACCTGGCTGCCCAGCACCTGCAAGGCGTCGGCCTGGCGGCGCCGCTGTCCGACCCACAGCAACTGCTCGGCGCACGCACTGTCGCTGCGGTGCAGCGGCCACCCTTGACCTCTAACCAACAGCTCGACCATCGCCAAACAGTCACGCAGATCGGTCTTGATTTTCCCCTGTCCCAGCTGAGTGGTGGCGATGGCCCGGAGCTAGTGCCCGGCAACTTCGACCCCCACGCGCACCTTCAACGCTCCGCCGACTCTCCTAGCGCCAGCTTCGACACGCTGCATCAGTCGGTCGCGCCCCGGGACAGTCAACATGAACTCGGGGGATTCCCGCCGCCCCAGACGTGCGCGCACAGGGCCAGCTTTGCCGGCCCGTCAACCGGCCCGCTCACCACGCGGCCACCTCAAAGTGGACCCAGCGCCGCTGGCGGGCGACACTCATCGTGCAGCTTTCGGCGCGGCCACGCCATCCGATGACCTTGCGTCACGTCGGGTCCACCCCGCGGCCGAGCGCAGCTTCCGTCACGAGAGGCCGCATCAGATGGGCCGAGTCCGCTTCCCCGACGCGGGCCCGGCTGTTGATCACCGCCGATGCCGGAGGCTCCAACGGATATCGGTCCGGGCCTCGAACTGGCCCGCCTGGCGGCTGAGACCGGTCTGCGCATCACGGTGTCACTACCCGCCCGGCACCTCGAAATGGAACCGGATCGAGCACCCGTTGTTCAGCTTCATTACCATGACCTGGCCGGCCGGCCCCTGACGACCCTGCGCACCACATCGACCTGATCTCGGCCACTAGCCCAGGCTTTGCACTAACCGGTCTGGTGGGAGGGACTGGATCCGCGAAGATGCCCTCCTGGTAAGCGAAACTGGCGTCGCTGAACAGAACAGGCTCGCAGCCAGGAGGGCATTTCCAGAGTGAAACGTAGCGCATCGCGACCGCGGGTGTCGGTGACCACGGGGGGCCGGGGGGTGGTGGCGCATGTGGGGGCCCGGCTGTTGTGCGATCTGGGCGATGAGCTGGGTTTGGCGGACGGCTTGTCGGCGGCGATGGCGCCGACGAAGAAGCGCCGCCGAGGTCACGATCGGGGCCGGGTGCTGGTGGATCTGGCCGTGTCGGTGGCCGATGGGGGCACGACCTTCTCCGATTTGCGCACCCTGTCGAGCCAGCCCCAGCTCTTCGGCCAGGTGGCGTCGGTGGCTACGACGTGGAGAACGTTGCAGGCCGTCGACGAGGCTGCGTTGGCGGGCATTGCCAGGGCCCGGGCGGCGGCCCGCCAGCAGGCGTGGGCGCAGGGGATGGACCCCGGGTTCTATGTGATCGATATCGACGGCACGCTGGTCACCTCGGACTCGGAGTTCAAGCAGGGGGCGGCCGCCACCTATAAGAAAGGTTTCGGGTTTCATCCCCTGCTGTCGTTCCTGGACGCCACCGCCGAGCCGCTGGCCGGGCTGTTGCGGCCCGGTAACGCCGGCAGTGGCACCGCCGGGGACTACATCGTGGTGCTCGAGGCGTCCTTGGCCCAGTTGCCGGTCAGCCCCGACAAAGAAGAAATCATTGTCCGCTCCGACTCGGCCGGCTGCTCGCACGACTTTCTCAACGCCTGCCATAAGCGCAACGTGCGCTTCTGTGTCGGCCAGGCCCTGACCGAGACCATGGCCCAGGCGGTTATCAGTCTCCCCCGTCGGGCCTGGGTTCCGGCCACCACCGCCGACGGCAGCGACCTGCGCGAGGGCGCCGAGGTGGCCGAGATCACCGACCAGGTCGACCTGTCGGGCTGGCCCCCGGGCACGCGGGCCATCGCCCGACGCGAGGATCCCCATCCCGGCGCCCAGCTCACCTTCACCGATGTCGACGGCCACCGCTACCAGGTGTTCCTGACCGACCTGGTCGACGGCGACATCGCCTATCTGGAGGGCATCTACCGGGGGCGGGGACGCGCCGAGTGCTACATCCGAGACGCCAAAGACACCGGGCTGGCCAACCTGCCCTCCGCCGATTTCGCCATCAATCAAGCCTGGCTGACCGTCGTGCTCATCGCCGGCGATCTCCTGGCCCAGCTGCGCGGCCTGTGTTTGCAGGGCGATTTGGCCCAGGCCGAACCCAAACGGCTGCGCTACTGCCTGCTGCACGCCGCCGGCCTGCTGGTCCGTTCCGCCCGGCGCACCACCCTGCGTATTGCGGCCGGATGGCCCTGGGCCCTCGACCTCGTGGCCGCCTTCGGGCGCCTCCCCAACTGGGCCCTCACCTGAACTCTCGGCCCGCCTGCCCACAACGCCCTTACCATTCAGTTCCTCGCGGCCCAGGAGGGGCCCACCATGGGACACCCACCGATAAAGCCGCCATCGAGCCGCCATCGAGCCGCCGACAACCCGACTCAACAACCACACCCTCCCCCCACCCCAGAACACGCCCAAATCACCCGCTCCAAAGGCTTACTGCAAAGCTTGGGCCTAGCACCACCACGAGCCTCGGCATCCAAGCCGCTTCCGACCCGGGCTGGTATCCTACCGGCGTCAAAATCACCGACAACCAATTCGCCGCCATAAATCTCCACCCCCACGACTTCCACGGCGAATGGAACTACACCATCGACGCTCAATCAATCCCGGCGTGAGCCCTAAGAAGGACGAGCAACTCATCAGGTCCAGCTATCCGAAGAGTTGAACGCCGCTGAAACTCAGGCTCGAACAGAGAAATAAGGATTCGCGGCCAACTCATGAAAAGCCTCTAAGCCGTTGCCCGTGAGCTGCCATGGAGCTGCCGGTCCGCGCGCATCGAAATATACTAGGGCCTTTATCTTTGGGAACTGTGTTGGGAGAGAGGATCCAATCCCCTGTATGTAGAGGGTTTGACCATTGGCCATCGCGCCGGTTTCACCGATCATCATCGGTTTGTTGTAACTTACATACGCCGAGTACCAGGCTCCAAAGATGTCAGCGAAAGACTGTTGACCATTTCGTTGGCGGTCATAGCCGTCGACTCCGATCCAGTCAACATAGTTCGCCCCCGGAAAGAAGGCCGCCATCCCCGTCAGACCGCCGCTGATGCCGGGGCACCAGACGAACGAAACGTTCGTCGCCCTCGCCTGATGGAAGATGGTCCAGACCCGCCGCCACGCTGCGACGAATCCGCTGGGGCCGCCTGAGCCGATGCAGGCCGCGTCCTTTGCAACCGATAAGTTCATCTCCCAGAACCAACGGAGGAATACGGGATGCCCGAAAGCCCGGAGGCTGTCCGCATAGCTCATTATCAGCTGGTCATACTGGCCCGAGTTGATCGCGGCCGTCGACGCACAGCCCCAGGCGATAAGCGGGATAGCCCCTTCGGAAACGATACCTTCCAGGTTGGCTATGGGCGCGGGAAAGGTCCAAGGCGTATAGACACTGAGGATCGCGGGCGCCGAGCCGGTGGCCGACTTGAAGCTCGGAAGCTGATCCAACTCACGCAAATCGTGTCACCGCTACCGGCTGACTTCAACGGATTTACCCATGCGCCGAGATAAGCTCCCGTCGGGGGTACGGGAGGTGGTGCGCCCGCGCCCGCCGAGCTTCCCCCGGTGCCGGTGCTACTGGTCGAGCCTGGGACCGTGCTGGAAGGGCTCGAGGTCGGATGTTTTGTCGTCCCGCAACCAGCGGCCACGGCGGCCACCGTGACGACACCGATGGCCGCCGCAACTAGCCGAGTTCTAATCATTTCGGACGAACGAGCTTCGTTGTCGGAAGGATGCCCTCACACCGATGGAGATGCAACATTCGGTCATTATGTGCCCAAGTTGTTGGCACAAACAGCGTTCTGCCTAGCACGCTCACAGAATCCTCACAATTGGGCGAGGATTCCTCACTCCTGACGGGCAAGACACAGTCCATGGAGGGAGTCCGATGACTTGATGCCTCGTCGTGCGCCTGCCGTGGTGACCGCCACCGCATGTCTGGCCGTCTTCGCCGGTGGCGTGCGGTTCGTCGTCGAAGCCTTCGAGCTCGACTCCCTCCCAGCCGCCCACCAGCTCATCATCTCAGCGCTTGAGCTCGCGCCCCTCTCAGGGCTCCCAGGCTGGCCCCAGCGGGGGCAGCGGTTCGGCACTGCCGGTTCCGAGTTCCGCCCATGTCGGGGTGTAGTCAACCCGGCCAACGCCAACGGACCGTCCCCGAGGAAACCGAGTTCCATCAGCTTCCCCTTGACAAGGCCGTCGGGAAATCGTCGGCAATTTTGAGTACATACACGACTTGCCAAGCGACGAACCTCCTGCCCCTCCTCGAGAACATCGTGCCCCAGGGCGACACTCCCCTTCTTCTCTGGTCGGGTACGTCGACAGCAACAATCAACAGGGGGTAAGACAACCTCTACATCATCACACAGATTTCGCAGAGCCTCAAGTCCTTCGGTCGTCCGACTGTTCTGCGGTGGTTCTGGAAATGAACCTTCCCAACAAGGGCGGCAAACCGCCTGTCTGGGCTCAGGTGGAGCCAGCGGCTTCATTGATGCGTGCAGAGGATCTGGGGCATTTTCCATCAGGTTGGAGCGCCCTACAGCGGCCACGCCAGCCGCCAATCCCTCGAGATCTACAGCCGCCTCTCCCTCGCCGACGCACAAAAAGCTACGACGACGCCATCACCCGGTTCCCCGTCTGACGCCGCCTACTTTGCCCCTGGGGTCAGCGACGCACTTGATGGAATGCAGGAGCGCAGCGCCGCTCCTGCGTGACGAGGCCGGCTTATGCGCTTCGGTCTGGGCGCCGAATTAGGGGAAAGACCAGTGATGGCAGGTAGGCGAGATGCGAACAGGGAGCCGGTGGAGGAGAAGGTCGGAGTCTCCGTTCCCAAGAAGGGGTGAGCAAGACAACACTAGGGTCTTCCGAACCAAACCCCGACGAGGGAGGAAGACCCCCATGGACAAACAATACGTGCGTATCGACTTGCACGGGCCCGCAGCGTGATCGCGCGGAAAAGACGCTGGCGGTGAGCTGATCGAGACGGTCCAGATCGAGAACTCTGCTGTGGCCCTGGTGCGAGGTGCTCGGCCGGGCCGGGGAGGCGCCCGAGGTGGTCTTGGAAGCAACGTATGGCTGGGTGCGCCACGAGGCGCCATGTGACCGGGTGGGGTGTGCGGACCCACCTGCCGCCTGTCGCAGCAGGTCGTTGAAGCTGGGGCAGCCTGACTCTGGAGACGTGGAGTTGGGTGGGAGCAGCCCTGACAATGACGGGACGGCCTGATACTGCCAGACGGGCCGGGCCCGGCTAGCGAGACGAGAGTGCGACACGAAGGTGCATGCGGTGAGTGAACACGACGATTAAAGGGCTGGCTGATGTCAGCGACGTAGATCCGGGCTAGTGCTCAGGTGCCTGTCCCCTCCTCGACATGCGTTGCCGGTGACGGCGGGGTGTGAAGCTCGGGAAAGAAGCCCAAGGGCTCCCGTTCCTCTACGACTTCGGCCTCGCAGGGGGTAACGGCTCGACCCCGACCACCGCCGTGACCTATCCGTCGGCCGGCGCCGACCTGAGCAATCCCGACGGCAACATAACCGTCACCGGAACCGCCTCGGCGCCTGACGGCGTAGCGGCGGTCACGGCGCAAGTGCAGAGGGACGGCGCCACCGGTCCCTGGTACAACCAGGCCACCGGTGCCTTCCAGACCGGCCAGAGCACGGCCAAGGCCACCCTCGCCTCTCCCGGCGCCACCTCCACGACATGGTCGTTGAGCGTTCCGGTATCCCTGGCTGGCATGCCCTACCAGTGCGGGCCTCGGCGGTGGGCGAGAACAACGTGGCCGACGGCACCGCCTACGCCAGTGCCTCGAACGCGGCGGCGGTGTCCTTCAACCTCGAGTCGAGCCCCCTGGCGCCGGTCGTGAACGTTTCACCCGCTCGCGTCGTCCCAGGCGGAAATGTGAGCTTGTCCTCGAGCGGCTTCTCGGGCGGCGTGAACCACCCCAGATCCTTGAGGTCGCCCACGTCGTCTGTATTCCATCCATCTTCAAGTTGCCCCTTCTTCTCCGGCCGTGGGACCGCCACCGCAGCCGGGACAAACGTTACACCAAATCCGCGGCCCCCGAAACAGTGGCGGGTGCCCGCGAGGGCATGGAAGTCAGCAAAATCGTCTGTCGCGCGTCATGCCCGGAAGGGATTCCTGCTAAGACGTTTGGATCATTCGACGCCCCCCCGGATTCCGCCGACGAGTGTTGCGCCCGCTCGTGCCCATCCTGGCACTTGCAGCGGCGATCGCGCTCATCGTCTATCTGGTGACCTCGCATGGCAGCTCCGGTCCCCACAACGGGGCGCCCGGCTCGGGGGTTCCAGGCCCTGGAGGGACCAACGCGCCAGGCTCGAGCGGTGCCTACGTGGCGGCTGCGGGGGCGCTGAGCGGCTGGATCATCATCAGTCAGAATCTCAACGAGCTCGAACCGGCCAATGGCACGTTGACCGCCAAGGTTCTCGACGCCTCGCCGACCATCGTCCTGACCTCGAGCCAAGGGGTTCCCTCCGGATGGAACGTACAGGTGGGCCAGCACGACACCGCCTTGAGCGAGTGCATCTCCGGCTGCGCCATCTTCGCCTCGCAAGCGGTGCCAAATGCTAGCCACAGCAGCAGCCGGGTCGTGCGTTACGACGACGAGGACTGGAGTCACACGCCTCTCGCCGAGCAAAAGAACCCTTTGCGGGTCTATGGCGCAGTTCGTGTCGAGCGCCAAGCATCTCGGCCTCACCACCATCGTGGCTCCTGATCAGAACCTCGCCGACCCGGGAATCGTCACCACCTGCCACGGAGGTGAATCGGAGAACTGGCAAACATACCTTCGGCTGGGTTTGGCCTCGTGCGGTGCCGCCTCAGGTGCGGACCGGTTGCACATCATGTCCCAGGCCTTCGAAAGCCACTGGTGCGGCAACAAGGCAGGAGCTTGCTAGGGTTCGGAGAGCGACTTCGTAAACTTCGTGATCCAGGCGGCCCTGCAGGCGAAAGCCGTCAACCCGAACATCCAATTGACCGAAGGCCTCGGTGCCAACGTCCGCTACAACGTGACGGCGCAGGACATGTACCGGGACGCCTCGGATATCGGCAATCTCGTCGACGGTTCATGCATGAACTTGGTGGGCAGTAGCGCAGCCCAGATGACCCTGGACTTTTTCCAAATGATTGCGGGCAATGCTGCGGTGACGAGGCACACCTCCGTGCTGTTCGCCGGCGCGGGATCGGCGTGGGAACCGCGCAGCCATCAGGATCGACGGCATCCGCGATCAACCTGTCCCAAGTCGGGACCACCACCACGTTTCTCAGCACGGGGACGGTGCCGGAGGCACCACGCTGCCGGCAGGTGCCTACGAGTTCCAGAACTGGACGGGTTCGGGCACCGGCACCGCGACGGTCGATCTCAACTTCGGCTACTGCCTGGATGCCACCTGCTCGCAGAAAACCCCAATCGGGCAGTCCGGGCATCCTTGGCAGGCGGTGATCTCGCCCGACGGGCATGGTGCCGCCGTTCCGGGCGGGGCGCTCACCACGTCATCGCCCACGGCGCTTCGTGCGGGTGGGACCTATCACCTGACTGGAGCCTGCAAGTGCTGTCGCCTGGCAGCTTTAGCTTGCTTTACGGAGCCAAATCGGCCCCGACCAACCTGGCCACCCCCGTCATGTTCGACGTGACCACGGACGGCAGCCTGTCTCCGGCTCAACGACCTCCAGCCAGGCGGCAGCTACCTCACCCACGTCGGTCGCCACCGCCAAGAAGGGTTCTGGGCACCGCCGCAAGAAGTCGGGTGCCACGGGCGTCTCGCTTCAAGCGTTCTTCAACCTGTCTTAGCCCGGATCCACCGATTGGTGGAGGGCGATCCCGTGTGGGGCGTTAGACGCGACTCGGGTGGGTTCGGATAGCCGGGAGGGGGCGAGGGGCTCAGCGGGCACGACAACGGCCCGGGGAGGGATCAGGCGCTGGGGTGTGGGGTGGCGAGTTGTCATCGAGGTGGCCTGGTGGGTGGCGGCATCGGTCGCGCCTGATGGGTTCAGGTGACCAGTCTCACGGCACGCAGCGCGTCCAGGATTTGGCTGAACTGCTGCTCCCAGGGCCACCCCTGGGGTAGGTGAAGGGTGCGTTTGCCGCCCGAGATAGTGAGTCGTCCAGGTAGGTCCAGCAGGCGGGTGCGCAGGGTTTTGGTGGTCATGGGTGGGCCCTCGGCGCCCAGGCCGATACGGCCGGTCCAGCGGCCGAGGTTGTGGGCGATGATGTTGAGGAGCATCCAGGCGGCGTTGGCGGCGAAGCGTCCCGAGGGCAGATGGTTCAAGCCCACACCGTATTTGAGGTCGCGGATCACGTCTTCGATGACGGCGTGGCGGCGGTGATCGGCTTCGAGCTCGACGGTGCCGCCTTGGCGGTTCGTGATAAAGGCGTGGTAGTCGTAAGTGGCCAACAGCGCCAGCTGGGAACCGGGGGTGGGCTTGACCCGCCGCACGATGAGACGGACCTCGGGATGTCGCTGGGAGAAGGGCCGATAGGTGATCTCGGCCACATCGGCGCCGTCGCCGATCCAATACGGGATGGGCGTCCAGTCCGACTCGTCGATCGCCGCGATCCGTTTGTGGAGGCCCTGGGACAGCTTCACGGTGATCGAATAGCTCACCCCGGCGCGGGCGCACGCCTCGGTCACCTTGCGGTTGTAGAATCCCGAGTCGGCCCGCAGCACCATCGGCCCGGCCGCCCCGGCCCGGCGCAGGCGGTTGAACACCTGGGTCAAAAAGCCGGCCGCCCCCCGGGCGGTGTGGGCGTTGCCGCCGCGTAGGCGGGCCCCGACGACCTCGTCGGTGCCGGCCAGCGTGGCCAACAGCGGGTGATAGCCGCGCACCTTGGTATGCCCGAAACGGGCGCCTTGCTTGGCCAGCCCGTAGGTCTCACAGATCGTGGAATCCACATCCACGGTCACTGGCGACTCCCCTGGGCCGGCCCCCGCCTGCCACGCCCGACGGATCGACTCGTCGAGCACCCGGTCCAACTGGGCCACATGCCCCCAGGTGAAGCTGCGCAGAAACGTGCCCAGCGTGGAGGGCGCTCGCACGGCATGGCCCAGCACCTTCGCGGTCGACGCCACCCGCATCCGCTGGGCGTCGTCGATGCACTCACCGCCCGCCAGGGCCGACTCGATCAACGTCATGGCCTTGAGCCCCACATTGGCCCGGCCGGCGGCGTCGCCCAGATCCACGAGCTCGTCGAACAGCCCTCGCAAACCCAGATGCTGCGCCAGGGTGGCCGGGGCCATCAGCCCCGCGTTGGCCACCGCATGACCATCATCGAAGGTCACCGCGACCCGGTCCAGGCTGTGGCAAGATGAGCCCATCGAAAAAGTGCCTTCCGGTCGGGGGCTTGGTGTGTCTCGCAGCCACCATTTTCCCTTGCCAGAAGGCGCTTTTCGCGGATAGGCACCCCTCCATCACGGCCGCCGATCAGTGGATCCGGGCTTAGGTTTTCAGACTGTTCTGAGACTCAGAGGAGATCGCATGAGAAAGACCACCGCCTTGTTGTTCGCCGGCGTGACCGCCGCCGCCGTCCTGGTCGGGGTCGGCCCGCCGGAGCAGCCTTTGCGACATCGGCGCCGCTCGTCCAGGAGTGCTCCGCCGCCACCAACGGCGGCAGCCTGGTCAACGGCGTGTTTGACATGCCGGGCGCCATCGTCGGCGGAGCCA
Source organism: uncultured Acidimicrobiaceae bacterium (assembly GCA_963769725.1). Taxonomy (GTDB): domain Bacteria; phylum Actinomycetota; class Acidimicrobiia; order Acidimicrobiales; family Palsa-688; genus PALSA-693. The sequence continues at coordinate 889,945 of CAVYMU010000001.1, forward strand.
ACGACTACTTCGGCTACATCGAGGCCAACAATAACGACGCGGCCGACAGGTTCACTATCGTCTCCGGGAGCCTCCCGCTCGGGTTGACCATGCCGACGAATTTCGGGGTCGCCGACACTGTCATCGAAGGTGACGCCACCCAAGTGGGAACGTTCACGTTTGTGGTCCATGCGGCCGACCCGAACGGCGGGTTGTCCAGCAAGCAGACCTACAGGATCACTGCGGACATGTTGCTGCGCTCCGCCGACGCTAACGGGGCACCGTCACCGGCGGTGTCCGCGTCCTGCCTGGCGCTGCGGTCGGCCAACAATACGAGGAGCCATTTGCCACCGGCAGCACCTCCGGCGGCAGTTTAACGGTCACCGGCAGCCTCCCCCCGGGCTGTCCACGTCAGGGACCGTCGTGGCCGGCACCCCGACCCAACAGGGGACCTTCACCTTCACCGTGACCGAAAGCGCCCAAGCAGGTTCGCCCCTCCAGCAGACCTACAGCGTCGCCGTCGGGCCGCCGCTGCCCCCGACCGACACCACGGAGAATTTCCCACCGGCTGCGGGGACCGTGGGCATCGCTTACGGGGCAGGCTTCACTGTCGCGGCGGCGAGGCGCCTTACACCTGGTCGCAAGTCTCGGGGCAGCTCCCCCCGGACTCGCCCTGATCTCGACCGACGCTCCGGCGCAGACCGACAACGATCTGGCGGCACGCCCACCACCGCCGGTACCTATGTCTTCACCACGCGAGTGACCGATACCTTCGGTGACACCGCCAGCGCAAAGTCAGCATCACCATCGGCCCCACACCGCCGCTGAAGATCAGCGAACCAGTGCCTGCCGCTCGGCGGGGACCGTCGGCACCGCCTACCCCTACATCGCCTTCGGCGCCACCGGCGGCCAGAAGCCCTGCACCTGGAATGCGGGGATCGTCGGGATCGGTGATGCCCTGGCTGGCGGGCATCGGGTCGATAAGGATCTGGGCGTCAGTCATCTCGAAGGTTGCGTTGGGCACGCTCCAGTAGCCGGCGTCGGCCGCGTAAGCACCGACACCGTCGAGTTGTCCTGCCGCGGCGAAGTTGACCTCGGTTGCTTCGACCAGCGGCTTGAACATCGTGGAGTCGTTCGCCGCGTTGATCAGCTCCGACGCCACGATCACCTGGTCCTCCGACATCGCCGCCTGAGCGTTGTAGCCCTGCAAGAAACGGTACCGGGTTCGCAGCATCCGGCTGTTGGGATCGGCCGTGTTGGCATGGCGGCGTTTGGCTTTGCGGCTGTCGGGGCGAGGTTTGCGTCCACGCAGTGGACGGCCCGTAGCCGCCTCTTGGGCCGCCCGCTCAGCCTGGTAGCTCTCCCAGTCCGACGCTCCCTGCTCCTCTAGCTGGCGTAGCGCCTCCGCGAGGCGGGGTCGGCGATCCCGCCGTCTAGCCCAATCCTCGGGCGGCTCACCACCGCGGCGATCACCCCACTCGGCGTCCTCGGCCATGTCCATCCGCTCGGCCTCGGCCAAGATTTCCTGGGCGATCTGCGCTCGGGTCCGGTTCGACCACGCCGACACGTTGGCCTCGATCTTGGTCGAATCGATCGACACCACCCCCGTCGCCATCAGCCCCTCCGCCACGCACAAGCCGAACACCTGGGCGAACAGCCCGGCGATCGCCTCTTGGTGGCGGGCCCGGAACCGGGCCTAGGTCGGGTGATCCGGGCACTGATTCCCGGCCACCACCTGAAACGCCACGTCGTCGACCAGGCGACGCTCGATCCGCAGCGACGACCGCTCCCCGACGCAATACCGCGTAGATCAACACCGCCGGCATCACCGAGGGGTCATACGACCGCGCTACCGCGGCCGTCCTCGCGCAAACCGGCGTAAAAGCCGGCCAGGTCCAGCTCGGCAACCACGTCCAACACGAACCTGGCCAGATGATCCTCCGGCAGCCAATCAGCCAGCGAGGGCGACATCAGCCACAACTGATCCCGGTCCACCTCACGCTCATTCGCGGTGCCGTAGTGAGCCTTGGTCATGGTGGATGCCGTGGAGGTGGCACTCCCCTTTACGATCTCGCCTACTCAGCACCACCGACGCTCCCTACGGCGATCGCGAGTACTACATACAACGCGATCAGAAACGCCATCGACCGTCACTCAGTCCCTCCTTCGGGTCCTCCTAGCCCAGACGTCCGCCGGTGACGTCGACGGTGCGGGGGCGATCCGGTCCCACCCCCGACCCGGCCGCCCCCGATGATGACGTCGGAGGACACCGTCCATTCCCCCCGGAGATGATCATGACGGGGCGAGCCTATCTAGCCCCTCAGGTGACCGAGCGACCCGGGATGGTGAAGGACCGTAGCACTCCGTCCCGACCGGCTACGAACACGTCGCCGTTGAGCACGACCATCGGTGACGCGTATCCGGCGGTGGCATGGTACTTCCAGTTCATCTTGAGGTAGCTCTCACCTTGGATGAAGCCCAGCTCACCCGAGCTCGACGACAGGAAGATGTCCGAGTCGGAGAACGACAGCCCGGTGATCGGATTGCCGAACTGGGTCTCGCTGTTGCCTTCCCTCCCGTTCGAGGGGGTGTAGTAGGTGACACTTCCTGCCGCGGTGCCTACGGCCACCTTGGCGCCGAAGGCAAGGATGGGCGCAGCCGAGACGGGGCTTCCGACTGCGGCCGACCACACGGTGGTCCCCGTGGTCTCGGCCAGGTCAAAGACCGTCCCGGCTGCTGTGGCCACGTAGGCGCCGCCGCTGTAGATCATGGCACCCGTCGCCGCCCCATCCAGGGTGACGCTCCAGTTGGTGGCCCCGGTCGCGACGTCGACCCCGGCAACGTGTCCGGTCGTGGTCGTGGCCACAACCACGACCGCTGCCGTGTCCACCGCGGGGGCGGAGGCGATCGCCCCGCTGAGGTGGGACGGTCCAGTTCACCGCGCCGGTCGACTCGTCCAAGGCGACCAGGGCACCATTGGCCGTCCCGACGTAGACAACTCCGCCCACGACCACGGGCGTGGAGACCTGCCCGGTCACTGATCTCGACCACACCCTCGCTCCGGTGGAGGCGTTGACGGCGTGCACCACGCCTGCGTCGTCGCCGAAGAAGACCGTCCCGCTATCTACGGCGGGCGACGATTCGATGGCCGACCCGACCGAGATGGTGAACACGGACTGGCCCGTCGTCTCGGACAGGGCGTCGAAGTTTCCAGCCTCATCCCCAACGTAGACCACGCCGTGCACTACGGCCGGAGTGGTGTCAAAGGCGCCCGCGCCTGGAGCCGACCACCCCTCTGACAGCTTCTGGGTGACAGCCTGATAGTTGGCGATCACCGTGTCATTCGATTCGAAACCCTGGTGCATCGGTTCGTACCAAGGGCCTGCGGGTCGTCGTTGGCCACGTACACCGAGCCGGTACCGACCTCTCCCGACGCGCCGCCAATGGCCATCACCAGATCGGCACCGAAGGCGGATGGAAGTGGCATCTTGGCCGGTGCGGGCGAGGTCGACCCGCTCCCGTCGGCGGTGACCGCGGCCAGGACAATGTTGGTCCCAGTCGACGTCTGAGCCGTGAACGTGACCTGCTCACCAGGAGAGAAGCCGCTCGAGGACAAGCTCACATTTCCGCCTGGGACGACGCGAGCGGGTGAAACGTTCACGACCGGCGCCAGGGGGCTCGACTCGAGGTTGAAGGACACCGCCGCCGCGTTCGAGGCACTGGCGTAGGCGGTGCCGTCGGCCACGTTGTTCTCGCCCACCGCCGAGGCCCGCAGCTGGTAGGGCATGCCAGCCAGGGATACCGGAACGCTCAACGACCATGTCGTGGAGGTGGCGCCGGGAGAGGCGAGGGTGGCCTCGGCCGTGCTCTGGCCGGTCTGGAAGGCACCGGTGGCCTGGTTGTACCAGGGACCGGTGGCGCCGTCCCTCTGCACTTGCGCCGTGACCGCCGCTACGCCGTCAGGCGCCGAGGCGGTTCCGGTGACGGTTATGTTGCCGTCGGGATTGCTCAGGTCGGCGCCGGCCGACGGATAGGTCACGGCGGTGGTCGGGGTCGAGCCGTTACCCCCTGCGAGGCCGAAGTCGTAGAGGAAACCGTCGCCCGATGCGATGAGCAGGGTCCCGTTGGCGTCGGCTGGGGAAGCCGAGATGAAGCTGCCCGTCTGGTACTGGTACAGGAGGGCACCGGTAGCCAGGCTATTCACCCGGAAGTGACCCCTGAGATCTCCGTAGGCCACGACCTTGCTCCCGGCTGGGCCAACGATGGCTGCCGAGGAGTTGACGGTTCCGTCCCCGTTCACGAACCAGCGCTTCTTGCCCGTGACGGCGTTCACGGCGTACATCCCGGCGGAGTCGCCGAAGACGACGAGGGAGTCGGTCAGGGCCGGAGTAGCCAGGGCATCGGTGTTGATCGTCTGATTGATACCGGGCCCGTTGCCCCCGAAGTTGTACTGCCAGACCAGGGCGCCCGTCGTGAGGTCGATGGCATAGAGGATGCCGTCCTTGCCTTCGATATAGGCGACCCCGTCGGCGAAGCCGTTGACTCCCGGCAGCGGAGAGCGCCCCCCTGCGCCCACGTCCCAGTCCTCTTTGTCCGGCGAGTAGGTGGCGTAGTGCCAGACCAGAGCGCCCGTTGCCGCATTCAGGGCGTAGACGGTCGAATCCGGATCGGCGCTGCCGAACACGAGAAGGCCTCGGCCGGTGGCGTCGAGACCGTAGCTGAGCGGATCCCACACCGCGCTTATCCCCTGGATGAAGGCGGACCACTGCCAATGCTGGCTGCAGTTGCTCTCGGCGTAGGCCACCACCGGTCCGCTGCGGCCCCCGGAATCCAGGGCCGCCATATAGACGGTGGTGACCCCGCCAGGAGGCGTGGCTACCACCGGCGTGGCCAGCACCTTGCCGTTGATGGCGGCGCTGCACTCGGTCGCTCCCGTGTCGGCATTGAGCTTGTAGACCCGGTCGGCCCCTTGGGGAGCGATCCACACGTTGCCGCTCTCCACCAGCGGGCTGCTGGTGATGGGAGCCCGAGGTAGTCAGACCAGATGATCTGCCCTGTAGTGGCATCGACGGCATCGAAGTACCCGGCCCGACCTCCGGCGTAGGCGATGGTCTTGCCCTGGCTCTGGCTGTAGGCGACCATCGGGGAGTCTAGAGCGGGACCGATGGGCGTCATCCAACGAACGCCGAGTGTGGAGGCGTTGGCCGAAGTGATGGTCGGGTCGGAGCTTGTGCCGAGGAGAGAGGGCGAATTGTGGAACTCCGGCCAAATATATCGGGTACTACGCTTCTGTGTCGCCGCCGAGGAGCCCGAGGAGTAGGTGAACGCGCTGCACAGCGTAAAAGCCGCGCAGAGCGCAACGAGGACCCGCCGGTTCAATATCTGCATAAACGCCCGTTCTTTTGGGTATGCGAGGGCCAAGCCGCAGCGACTACAGGACGGCCGTAGCTACTGGTTGAATGCTAGACGCTCGTTCCGGCCCCCGAAACGAGGTCGACCGAAAGGCGGAAGGTGAGACAGAAGGAACAGCCCCCACTGCGAGGTTCGCATGCGTAGGGGCCGAGGCGTTGGGGCCATAGTCGTCATCGCCGTCCTGGTGGTGCTGGCCCTGTTTGGATTTCTCATCTCCCACCAGAGCACCAAGTCGGCCACGCCCCCATCGTCGACGAGCGTCCCCCCAACCCCCGCTACCACCGCACCCAGCCGGTTCAGCGCCGGATCTTCATCCGGGCTGGCGCCCCCCGCAATACCCCCGAGCGGCTCCGCCTACCTGGGCGCCTGGATCAATCCGGGTAGGAGGACCGGCGGCGGGCAGGGCAACACCGGCCAGCCCGGCACCAGCGAAGTCGACGCCCTGGCCTCGTTCAACCAGTCCACCGGCAAGCCGCTGGCCATCCTCATCGTGTACGCCCCGTTCAACAAGCCACCCCCGTCGGCCACACTCGCCGCTATGGCCAGCAACGGATCGATCCCGCTCGTGGACTGGCTCTGCGCCAACGTCTCCGACGTCTCGGCCGGCATGTACGACAGCCAGATAACATCCTACGCCCAGGCCCTGAAGTCCTACGGACACCCCGTCTTCTTGAAATGGTTCGGCGAGATGAACCTGCAGGACCAGACCAACAGCGCCTGCGGTGCCTACGGCAACGGACCGACCTACATCAGCGCCTGGCAGCGGATCTGGAACATCTTCCACACCGTCGGGGCCACCAACGTGGCCTTCGTCTGGGGCCCAAGCTCCATGACCGATGCCGCCGCCTACTACCCGGGCGACAAGTACGTCGACTGGATCGGGGTCGATGGCTACGAGCGCAGGCAGACCGGGACCGGCGCCTTCGCCCAGATCTTCGGGTCCTTCTACAGCGAGTGGTCAGGGCACGACAAGCCCATGATGGTGGCCGAGACGGCGGCCATGGGTGCCAACCAATCGTTCTACATCCAGGGCATACAGCAGAGCATCCCCTCCCAGTTCCCTGACTTCAAGGCCGTCGTGTACTTCGATTCGAACGCCACGGGCGGGAACTGGACCCTCGCCGGCGCAGGGCTCACCGCATTCGCGGCCCTGAGCCACGACCCCTCTTCTCTTTCTCGGAGCGAACCTAGGTGGCGCCGGCGAGGCCGGGAGCGGCCCGCCCGACTTTCAGGGGCAGAGCGAGGTAGGTCTTGATACCGGGTTCGCCCCGTCAGACGTAGGGGTTGGCGTTGATGCAATCCCCGGCACACGTACTGGTATCTCTCAGCCAGCCCTGAGCTGATGGCCATAGCCGGTCAACGTCTGGACGACTACCTCAGTGGTGCCCAATCAGTGCCCCGGCCCCGATCTTGGAGTCGTGGTTCACTGACTGCCAGAGCTACGGCCCCGACGGCACCCGCCACAGCCCATCCGGGAGGTTCCCATCGTGACGCTTATTGGCCCTTCCCTTCGCCCACCTTGCACCCTCGTCTCGTAATGCAGGGTAGCAAGTGCGCGCTTCGGCCATTCACCCGGGAAGGCCACCGTTACCCTGGCGGAAAATGCGCCGGTCAGGCTGGGACGAAGGTTCGCAGGACCCCGGACAAGTCAACGTCGTAAATCCGGGACCCAGCGACCGTAGGCGACGCGTAATAGCCGGAGGACGAAGGGGTGCCGGTCCAAAGCACCGCTCCGCTGCTCAGGCTCAGGGCCCACAGTCCGCCTGCGAAACCGGCCACCAGCACGATCTGAGCGCCGTGTCCGCCGGTGATCGCGGGCGATGCGGGTACCGAGGTTCCGCTAAGAGCGTGCCACAGCTGGACGCCGGTGGCCGCTGCGAAGCCGTAGACCCCCTGGTCCGACCCGACCACCAAGGTCGAGCCCGACAGGGCTGCGGAGGACACGCAAAACCCTGCTCGTGTGGCGAGCGACGACGTCCAAAGGACCGTCCCGGTGGTCAGGTTCAGCGCGTACAGGATGCAGTCCTTGCCCTCCACGTAGACGGCCCCGTCCGCTATCCCATTGGCACCCGGCGCCGAGATCAATGGCGAGGCTCCGACGTCCTGCTCTTTGAGAGTGGAGGTCCGGTAACGCCACACGAGACTGCCTGTTGCGGCGTCGAGGGCGTAGACCGAGTCGTCGTCGTCCTTGCTGCCGAACACGACGAGGGTCTCCCTGTCGGCGTCCACCCCGACGGCTGACGAGGACCAGGTGCCTCCTGGGGCCACGCTGAACCCGTTGAAGAACCACTCCTCGGTACAGGCGCCGTGGGTATTGCCGACCCCGTAGATCGCCGACTCGCCGCCGTGGGACCCGCTTCCGATGTACACGATCGGACCGGAACCGTCACTTGCGGCCACCACTGCCGGAGACGTCTGGATGCCTTGGGTCCCGGCATCGAACGTGCAGTCCAAAGCGCCGTTCGATTCCGCTAGGGCGTACACAGTCCCCGAAGATGACCCGAAGTACACTACCCCGCCGTAGACAGCCGGTGACGAATCGATCGAGCCCCCGGTTCCGGGCTCTGTGTACGACCACAGGAGTCTTCCGCTCGAGGCGGAAAAGGCGGACAGCGTGCCACTCTTGCCACCCACATACACGACCTGACGCCCTGTCGACGGATCGGTCACCACGGCCGGGGAGGTATCGCTGCTGCTACTCAGTGATGCGGTCCAGCTGGGGGTAAGGGTCGCCGCGTTCTGTGTCCCGATAGCCTTGCCTGGACCGACTCCAAGGTGGGCTGGTCCCTGTCGAAACATCGGCCAGCCATTACCCGCAGAGGCAGCCGGCAACGCTCCAGCCTGCCCAACTCCGGTTACAATCGCCGCCGTCGCGACCATCGCAGTCCATCCGATCGCCCTACGCGATATCCCGATCTTCGTGCGCATGTGCCACCTGATTCACCGCGCAGCCGGCCGACGTCGACCTGCAGCTCTCCGGCGTCCGGGGAGGACCCTCCACGCGTGATTATGCACCTCGGCCCCGCGCGCTTCAACTCCTTCCTCCGCTCAGGGCGGCACAGGCCCGGCAGGCGCCACGAGCGGCAGCGCGCCGATGGCGGGTAGTGTCCTGGCAGGTTGATCCGCCAAGAAATCCTCGCTGATCGGGAACTTTGATTTTCGGGCTGCGTTAGTCGGGTGTTGTCGACCAACATCAGAGGAACCGTATGGCCCGTCGTGGACGTCCGACCGTGGAGATCACAAATCACCCCGTCGCCCGAGGAGCGGGCGACGCTCGGGCCCTGGGCGCGCCACCACAAGTCGTCGCAGGCGCTGGCGTTGCGTTGCCGGATCGTTTGGGTTGCGCGGACGGCCTGACCCACGCCGAGATCGCCCGACAGATGTGGCGCACCCCGGTCACGGTGGGGAAGCGGCATCGTTTCGCCGTCGATCGCCTCGATGGGCTGACCGATGCTCCTCGTCCGGGGGCCCAGCGCACGATCAATGACGAGGTTGTGGAGGCTGTGGTGGTCGACACGCTTGAGTCCGCCCCGGCCGACGCTACGCACCGGTCGACGAGGGGCTTGGCTTCCGGGCACGGGATCAGCCACATCACCGTCGGGGGCATGTGGCGGGCTTTTGGGCTCAAGCCCTGGAGTCAACACAGCTTCAAGGTGTCGCCTGACCCAGAGCTGCTCGAGAAGATCCGATACCTCGTGGCGCTGCGGCCACCTAGGCGGGTATCTCCCCTGCAGGCTCTGACTCGCTCGAACGATCGCTGGGGTCCGAGCGTGCCCGCGGGCCCCTAGCGTTCTCGATGGACCGTCGCGCCCCGTACTTAACCTTGCGTATGGTCGTGTGCGCCACCGAGATCATCGACCCGATGCAGTTGGTGTTCGTGAGTATTTCGCCAGGCGGTCGTCCAGGCCCAGGTGCCGCCCGCTAAACATGTCTTCCAGGCTTCGCGAGCCGGCCGGCCCCGGCGTGGGGATGACGGCCTTGAGCTCGGTGGCGATGCGTCGAGCGGCGTCGAGTCCCCTTGGTGGGGCCGGGTTGTTGAAGGCTTGGGCCAGCCGCCAATCGACCTTGCGGTCGTTGGGCGTGCTCGATGTTCGGGCCCGGTTGCGTGTGGGCCGATGTGCTTGACGCGCCCCGTCAGGTCTCTATGCTCCGTAGGTCTCGTACTTTTGGATCCCGAAGGGAGGTCGTCAGCTGCGACCGGCCTTCGGACGCCTTCGGCGCGTCCCGGCGACCACGCCCACTCCGGTTGCGATCAAGATCGCCGCCACCCCGACAGTGGGCTCGAGTGGGAATCCGGTCACGGCCAGCGTGGTCGTCGCCCCCGGCGAATCCGACGTCGCCAGCGCGGTCGCAGCCTCGGTGGTCACTGTGGCCGACGCGGATTTGTCGACCAGGACTCCGCTCGGCGAGTGACCCGTGACCGTCGCCGTGTTGGAGATGTCACCGTGGCTGAGATCGGATGCCGTCGCGACATAGGAGCCCGTGCACGTCACCGTGGCGCCAGGAGCAAGGGTGGCAGGAAGAGTGGGATTGCACGTGAGGACGATGGGCGGACCGGCCGGCGCCGCCAGCGTGTCGGTCACCTCGACGTCGTTCAAGGTGACGTTCCCGGTGTTAGTAGCCACCACCGTGTAGGTGACGACTTGTCCGGCGGCGGTGATCACTGACGGAGAAGCCGACTTCGTGATGCCCAAACTCGGCTCGGCTGTGGCCGTCTTGGCGGTATTGGTCAGGATGCAAGCGACGTCGGCCCCGGCGACGGGGGTGATAGCCGCCGAGCCCGAGAAGGCGGCCTTGGTCGGCAACCCGGTCTGAACACCGTTCGCGTCGGTGCAGGTCAGGGCGGCCGAGTATCCGCTGAGCACGGTGGTGCCGGCCGCGGCCTCGGTAAGGGTGTAGGTGGCGCCGGGCGTGGCCAGATAGGTGCCGGTCGTGCCCGATCCGGCGGTGACGGTCGGGCCCGAGCCCGCGGTCGTCGAGTTGGTCGTACTGTTCACAACCGGTCCGCTGGCTCCGCCCGTGTGCAAGGCCACGGTGAACTGGTCACTGGAGCCGACCCGGGCGGCTCCCAGGGCCTTGGTCAAGCTGAGATGGGCCCGCGGCGAGTTCGTAAAGGTGCAGACGACGCGTGGGCCGATCTCGCCCGTCTGGGTCAACGGTGGCCTGGCGACCACCAAGGCGACCGAGGCGCCGGCACCGCTCGCCAGCGCATTGCCGTTGACCGAATCCACGCAGCTGTAGGTGGGTGCGTAGTTCGCCAGCGATGTGCCTGCGGCGCCCGACTCGGCGAACGTGTAGATGTCCCCGATCAACGCCGTCACCGGTCCGGCCTCCGCCGCCTGCAAGCCCACGGCGGTGCCGCTGGTCGTGGCCGTGTTGTCCTGCGTCACGCCGGTCCCGGTGACCGACAAGTCGAACTGGTCGGTCGGGGTGAAACGGTGGACCACGTTGGCGCGAGCCGCCGCGGTGGCGTTGAAACACCCGGCGAGGTCCGTGTTCGGCAGGTTCAGGGCTACCGGCCCGGCCAGTTTCGTGCCCGAGCTCGGGTCGATCTGGAAGAGCCTGCTCGAGGCGGTGGGGGAGGCCCCGGGGCCGGATTCCACGTACAGCTGCCCGAGACCATTGAAGGCGATGCCGTTGAACTGTTGGTTCGGGGAGGAAAGGTCCTGGGCGATGGTTCTGGCGGTAAGGCTGGCGTCCGCTCCAGTCGTCGGCAGCGGACCGTTTACCACCGCCAGCGCGCCGGCCGAGCTTGACCCCTCGATCAGGAAGAGATTGCCGGCCGAGTCGAACGCGAAGTCACCGTAAAAGTTGTTGCCTGTCGACTGCAGGGGCAAGTTGATGGTGCCGATGACGCCGATGATGGCCGTCTTAGTGGCGGTATTGAATCCGTAGACGGTGGCCACGTTGTTCAGGAACTGGGCGTAGTAGTAAATCCCGTTGGCGGGATCGACGCCGCCGGCGACAACCTTGCCGACGTTCGGGCTGGCGCTGGTATAGGCGGTGATCGTCTGGGCGAGGGCGTTGTAGTCGTAAACCTTCGAGGCGTTCTCATCGTCGGTGTAGAACGCGTCGAGGCCGTCAGGGGTGATGCCCACGCCGTTTGGTTCGCCCAGGGTCGGGCTGATCGAGCTGATCAGCGTCTCGGCGCCGGTGGATGGGTCCACCGCGTTGAGATCCTGGGTCAGGCCGAACGACACCGAGTAGATCGTCGAACCGGAGCAGTCGAACGGGGCCCCGGCACCGGGAGTCACCGCCGGAGCGGCACTGGCGACAGGGACGGCCGCATTCGTGACCGCCACCGTTGCAGACATCACGGTCACGGCCGCCGCGGCCAGCTTTGCCGCTCGAGCCACGGCGGTCCGGGCGGACCGGAGAGGCCGCGGGCCCGCATTCCGTCCGGAGGTCGGGTCGGGGGTGCGGTTACTTAGAGGCCAGCCGGCCCTTCTGGACATGACGACAATGGCTCCCTTCTCGTCAGGGCCAGGATGTTAGACGACCGTCGGTCGCCGCCTGCGACGTTCTGATCTGCTTCTATGCTCGAATATCACCTTGGGTGGGCAACGGCACCGCTTTGGGTGGCCGTCACTACGAGTGGCGGCTGGACGCGCCCCGCCCTTTGCTAAGGTGTCGCGGTCCCGGTCCGACCGGGACGCAGCCAGGTCGAATAGCGGCCGCTCTGATGCTTTGGGGCGGCTTCCAAGCCGTAGACATCCGGTGTGCCTTCGGGCACCGAAATGGGCCGGTCGGCCCAGCCTGACGAGGCGAGAGGTACCCCTCCTGCGGATCCGCTCGCGCGTTCAGCGACGATAGAGAAGGAGGAGGTGACCGATGGACAACCCCAGACCGGCGAACGTGGCCGTGGTGGAGGAAGTGCAGCGGCGGTTCCACGATGCGGACGGAGCCATCCTGACGGAGTACCGGGGCCTCAAGGTCAAGGATCTCGCCGTCCTGCGCCGGTCGCTGCGCCCCAGCGGCGGCGACTACAAGATCTACAAGAACACGCTGGTGCGTTTGGCGGCCAGGGGATCGGGGCTGGCCGACCTGGAGCCCTTGCTCGTCGGACCGACCGCCATCGCGTTCGTCGACGGCGACGCGGCCGCCGTCGCCAAGGCCCTGCGGGACTACGCCCGCACCAACCCGCTGCTCGTGCTCAAGGGGGGAGTGCTGGGGGGGAAGGTTCTGAGCGCCGCGGAAACCTCGGCCCTCGCCGAGCTTCCGTCCCGAGAGGTCCTGCTGGCTCGGTTCGCCGGCCTCCTGGCCGCGCCGTTGCAGCAGCTCGCCGGTCTGTTGCAGGCCCTGCCTCGAAACTTCGCTTACGGCCTCGCCGCCCTGCGCGATCAGCGGGTCGCAGCAGATGGCGGGGCGGACACCCCCGCGGCGGTGGCCGAGGAGGCACCAGGGCCGGAAGCTGCGTCGGCTGATGAGGCCGACTCAGCCGCCGCCGGGGCCGCCCCACCCGCCGAGGCCGCCGGGGCCGCCCCACCCGCCGAGGCCGCCGACATCGCCCCACCCGCCGAGGCCGCCGAGGCCGCCGGGGCCGCCCCACCCGCCGAGGCCGCCGAGGCCGCAGCACCTGCCGAGGCCACCGACATCGCCCCACCCGCCGACGCCGTAGCACCCGCCGACGACACCGCGGCCAGCACCGATCCCACCCCTTCCACCGAGTAATCCAGGAGCAACCAACATGGCAACCAAAGAAGAAATCCTCGACAGCATCGCCAACCTGACCGTCCTCGAGTTGTCCGAGTTGCTCAGCGACTTCGAGGCCCGCTTCGGAGTCACCGCGGCCGCTCCGGTGGCCGTAGCAGCTGCCCCCGTCGCCGGTGGTGGGGCGGCGGAGCCCGCGGCCGAAGAGGAGCAGGACGAGTTCGACGTCATCCTGACTGCGGCGGGCGACAAGAAGATCCAGGTGATCAAGGAGGTCCGCTCGCTCACTAGCCTGGGCCTCAAGGAGGCCAAGGACGTGGTGGACGCCGCGCCCCGTGCCGTCCTCGAGAAGGTCAGCAAGGAAGACGCCGAGAAGGCCAAGGCTCAGCTCGAGGCCGCGGGCGCCTCAGTCGAGCTCAAGTAAGCCCGACCCGGGCTGCCCGTCGGCCCACTTCCGGCGGTCGGCCCACCTGTGGCCATTCGACCCCACCTTTGGGGCGGGATGTACACCAGGTGTACGTCCCGCGCCCAATAGTGGTCGAAGCCTCCCAAAGTCACATCCCTGCCAGTCCTTCCAGGGCCCGCCAGGCCCGCCGGATCAGGGAGGAACGGCTGGTCCCGGCGGCCGGCGAGCTACCCGGAGCAGATCTGGATGGGGTCCTTCACCCCTCCTCGGCCCCGCCGGCCACCCAGGCGTCCAGCTTGGCCTCGAATTGCTCAGCCTCGGTCGGTTCGGTGGTCCGGTCCCCGTTGTCGGTGGGGTCGGCTGTTTCGAGCCCCTCGTCGACGATCTTCACGATGCGAGGGGCGCTCTCCGGGTCCTTGCGGTCCTCTCCGGCCAGGCTGATCGGGCCAGGCGTGCTCTCCGAGCCCGCGGTCAGCGCCGCGATGGCCCCGGCCGCCGGCGCGTCCCCCCGCGCCGGCCGCCGAAGTGGCAGTCATGCCGCCAACGGGCGTCATGACTGTGCTGCCGCCGGCGCCGCTGCCGGCGGGCTCCTCCCCTACCAGCCCGACGGCCCGGCCCAGGGCCTCGCGAAGAGCGGTGAGGGTGGCGAGGGCGCTCCCGCGCTGGTCGCTGAGCGCCCGGAGCTCGAGGATGGCCGCATCCTTGGTCCGTTGCTGCTCCTGCACCTGGCGGGCCTCCTCGGCGCGTGTGTGTGAGACGACCTGCTCCGCCCATTGCTCGATCTGACGGGTGCGGGCGGTGGCGCGCCCCTCCGCCTCGGCGACGATCTCGGCCGCCTCGCCCCGGGCGACAGTCTCGATGCGACGGGCCTGGTCCTCAGCGCGAGCGGTGGCGCTGCGCATCAGCTCCTCGGCCTCGGCGGAGCGGGCCTCGGCGGCGGCGATGACGCGAGAGGCCTCGCTCTCGGCCCGAGCCACCGTGTCCGAGGCGGCTTCTTCGGCCTCGTGCAGGAGGATCCCGATGCGTTCACCCAGGGCAATGCCGGTCTTCGGAGTGTCGGCCCGTATGCGGTCCTCGAGTTCCTTGATGCGAGTGTTGCACTTGGCGACATGGGCCTGGAGGCGCCGGGAATGGGCTTCCGCCTCCTCGACCTGACCCAGGGCCTCGGCGAGCGAGTCGAGGTAATCGTCGACTTCCTCCCGGTCATAGCCGCGCAGGCTGACGGTGAATGACGGTGCGTTGGTCTTGGTATCCATGGCTCCTCGGTTCGGCTCGGCGGCCAGCGCTGACTGCTGCTTCTGGCGCCCACCGGTTCCGACCGTTCCAACCGGGACCCGGATCCCCTCCGCCCCATCCTCCCCGATCCTGGCCGCCCGCGCAAGCACCCTCGGGCGCCGTGACCTGCGGTCGCGCCTGCCGAGGTGGGCCGGTCCCGGCGACTCGCGGTCCCCGGTCGGGCCAGATCCCGATGACCTGGCCCTCCGATTGCCGCCGTGACCAGCGCCAACGGGGGACGGAAGGCGGTGCGCTCACGGCACCAAGGCCGTCCTTTTCGTCGGAAAACCTTGACCATCTGAGGATCGTGCCGTACCCTTCTCGGGAACACGGATGACACGCGCCCGGGCTCTTGCCTTTCTTCGCGTGTCGGCCTATACTGGTCAGTTGCCGTGGTTCCCCGCCTTGTGCTCCCCGTCTTTCTGACGCGGCTTCGGCGCGCCTGCACCACGGAGATCTCCACATCCCCCCTCCCCCAGGAGTAGGCCCTTGCCGTCTCGTCCCGCCGCTCGGGAGCGTTTCTCGTTCGCCAACCTCGATGAGGTCCTGCCGCTTCCGGACCTGATCTCTATCCAACGCGACTCTTTTAAGTGGTTCCTCGAGCAGGGATTGGCGGACACGTTCCGCGACATCAGCCCCATCGAGGACTTCTCCGGCTCGCTCAAGCTGATCCTCGAGTTCGACCCGACGGACATCGACCTGCGCCCACCGCCGAAGTTCTCGGTCGAGGAGTGCAAGGAAAAGGACATGACCTACGCGGCCCCCATCTTCGTGCGGGCCCAGTTCCAGAACGCCAACACGGGCGAGATCAAGGAACAGACCGTCTTCATGGGCGACTTCCCCATGATGACGGACAAGGGAACCTTCATCATCAACGGCACCGAGCGCGTCGTGGTCTCCCAGCTGGTTCGTTCGCCGGGCGTGATCTTCCAGCCAGGCCGCGACGCCAAGACCATCGTGACCGGGACCATTCACCCCTACCGAGGTGAATGGATCGAATTCGACGTGGAGGCCAAGCCCGGCAAGGACATCAGCGCCGGGTCGCGAGTGGCCCGCAAGCGGCGGCTCAGTCTGTTCGTGTTGCTACGGGCCCTGGGCTACACCGACGAGGCCTTTCTCGAGCGCTTCGTCCGTCATTTCGAGTTCCTCGAGGGGCAGTGGGAGAAGGAGCGCGAGCTCGCTCCCACCCAGGAAGAGGCCCTCCTGGAGATCTACAAGCGAGCCCGGCCCGGTGAGCCTCCCTCGACCGAATCCGCTCGCGTCTACTTCGAGAACGCCTTCTTCAACCCGAAGAGGTACGACCTGACGAGGGTGGGTCGTTACAAGCTGGACCGCAAGCTCGGGCCGGAGATCGCCCGGGCCGAAGATCTCTTCGGCATCGACCTCGAGCGCCCGGCCGAGGGACAGGGCGTCCTGTCCCGGGCGGAGATCCTGGCCGCGTGCAGCTACCTCCTCCATCTGGCCAAGGGCGAGTCCGGGTACCGCCTGGATGACCAGGACCATTTCGCCAACCGGCGCATCCGCTCGGTCGGGGAGCTCATCCAGAACCAGGTGCGCGTCGGTCTCTCCCGCATGGAGCGGGTGGTCCGCGAGCGCATGACGACCCAGGACGTCGAGGCGATCACTCCCCAGACGCTGATCAACATCCGTCCCGTAGTGGCGGCCATCAAAGAGTTCTTCGGCACGTCGCAGCTGTCGCAGTTCATGGACCAGACCAACCCGCTGTCGGGGCTGACCCACAAGCGGCGCCTGTCCGCCATGGGGCCCGGTGGTCTGTCGCGAGAGCGGGCCGGATTCGAGGTGCGTGACGTCCACACGTCGCACTACGGCCGCATGTGCCCCATCGAGACCCCGGAAGGGCCCAACATCGGTCTGATCGGCCACCTGGCTTCCTACGGGCGGATCAACTCGTACGGCTTCATCGAGACCCCGTATCGAAAGGTGAGCGAGGGGCGGGTCACCGACGAGATCACCTACCTCGCAGCCGACGAGGAGGAGGAGTACGTCATCGCCCAGGCCAACGCCAAGCTGGCCCCCGATGGCACCCTGGTCGAGGACCGGGTCCTGGTCCGCCGGGCCCCACAGGGCCCCGGCGTTCGGGTCGGCGCGGCTGGGACCAGCTACGGAACCACCAGCGAGGTCGACTTCGTGCCGCCGGCCGAAGTGGACCTGATGGACGTCTCACCCAAGCAGATCGTGTCCATCTCGACGGCGCTGATCCCCTTCATCGAGCACGACGACGCCAACCGGGCCCTGATGGGCGCCAACATGCAGAAGCAGGCGGTCCCGTTGGTACGGCCCGAGGCTCCGTTCATCGGGACCGGCGTCGAAGGCCGCGCCGCGCGCGACGCCGGCGATGTCCTGCTGGCCGAAGGGACCGGCCACATCGTCGAGATCTCCGGCGATCACGTCACGGTGGAGTACCAGCCCGGTCAGGCCGACTGGGCCGGCACCCCCCTCGGCCGCAAGGTCTACCGCCTGGCCAAGTTCCGGCGGTCCAACCAGAACACCTGCCTCAACCAGCGCATCGTGGTTGACGAGGGCGACCAGATCGCCACTGGCGACGTGCTCGCCGATGGCCCTTCGACCGAGGCGGGCGAGCTCGGGCTGGGCAAGAACCTGCTGGTGGCGTTCATGCCCTGGGAGGGCTACAACTACGAGGACGCCATCATCCTTTCCGAGCGTCTGGTGCGCGACGACGTGCTGACCTCGATCCACATCGAGGAGCACGAGGTCGACGCCAGGGACACCAAGCTCGGCGCGGAGGAGATCACCAGAGACATCCCCAACCTGTCCGAGGAGATCCTCAAGGACCTCGACGAGCGCGGCATCATCCGCATCGGCGCCGAGGTCGGTCCTGGTGACGTGCTGGTTGGCAAGGTCACCCCGAAGGGCGAGACCGAGCTGACGCCGGAGGAGCGGCTGCTGCGCGCCATCTTCGGTGAGAAGGCTCGCGAGGTGCGCGACACGTCGCTCAAGGTGCCCCACGGGGAGTCCGGCAAGGTCATCGACGTGCGGGTCTTCTCCCGCGAGGACGCCCATGAGCTCCCGCCGGGGGTCAATCAGCTGGTCCGGGTCTACGTGGCCCAGAAGCGCAAGATCTCCGAAGGCGACAAGCTGGCCGGCCGCCACGGCAACAAGGGGGTCATCTCCAAGATCCTGCCGATCGAGGACATGCCGTTCCTTGCTGATGGCACTCCGGTCGACATCATCCTCAACCCGCTGGGTGTCCCATCCCGCATGAATGTGGGCCAGGTGCTCGAGAGCCACCTGGGCTGGGCGGCCCGCTGGGGCTGGGAGGGCAACGAACTGGCCAAGGCGCCGAGCCGCGGCACCGATCGCAAGACCCATCCGGTCGGAGAGGCGTCGGTGCACATCGCCACGCCGGTGTTCGACGGAGCCCATTGGGACGAGGAGGACGACGCCGGCCGCCACCCGACCATACGCCAGATCTTCGAGCGCCTCCAGCCCGAAGCCCTCGGGCTCGACGTCGGGGACGGGGGTCGGCTGATCGGCACGGACGGCAAGGCCACTCTCTACAACGGCCGCACCGGTGAGGCGTACGACAACCCGATCAGCGTGGGCTACGTCTACATCCTCAAGCTCGCCCACCTCGTCGACGACAAGATCCACGCCCGCTCGACCGGGCCCTATTCGATGATCACCCAGCAGCCCCTCGGCGGCAAAGCCCAGTTCGGCGGCCAGCGCTTCGGCGAGATGGAGGTCTGGGCCCTGGAGGCGTACGGCGCCGCCTACGCCCTGCAGGAGCTGCTCACCATCAAATCCGACGATGTCCTCGGCCGGGTGAAGGTGTACGAGGCCATCGTCAAGGGCGAGAACATCCCTGAGCCGGGGATACCGGAGAGCTTCAAGGTCCTCATCAAAGAGATGCAGAGCCTCTGCCTCAACGTCGAGGTCCTGAGCCACACCGGCGAGGAGATCGAGATGCGCGAGCTCGACGAGGACGTGTTCCGCACGGCCGAGGAGCTGGGTATCGACATCAGCCGGCCGGAGCGGGGCTCCGACGAGGAAGACGCCCGCCGGGCCAGCGAGAGAGGGTTCTAAATGTCAGCTCGCAAGCGGAGTGTGCTGACCGTCATTACACGAAGTCGGGCCGGCGCTGCCGGTGCTCATTTTGCCGCCGCCGGCGCAAGCCGGATCGGCGGCGGAAGACAGGGTGATTGCTAAATGCTGGATGTCAACAATTTCGAGCAGCTACGAATCGGGCTGGCGACCGCAGACGCCATTCGCACCTGGTCCAACGGCGAGGTCAAGAAGCCGGAGACCATCAATTACCGGACCCTCCGCCCCGAGAAGGACGGGCTGTTCTGCGAGAAGATCTTCGGTCCGACCAAGGACTGGGAGTGCTACTGCGGCAAGTACAAGCGGGTTCGTTTCCGCGGCATCATCTGCGAGCGCTGCGGAGTAGAGGTCACCCGGTCCAAGGTCCGCCGTGAGCGCATGGGACATATCGAGCTCGCCGCGCCCGTCGTGCACATCTGGTACCTGCGCGGCACCCGCAGCTGGCTGGCGTACCTGCTCATGGGCACCGAAGCCCGCGAGGAGCTCAAGGCCAAGCAGCTGGAGAAGGTCATCTACTTCGCCGCCAACCTGGTCACCTGGGTGGACGAGGAGAAGCGCCACCTCGAGTTGCCCAACGCCGAGGCCGAGCTGGCCGAGGAGCTGGGGGAGATCGAGCGGGCCCGCGATCTCGAACTGGACCGCCGATTCAAGGCCCTCGAGGACGAGCTGGGCCGGATGGAGGGCGAGGGCGCCAAGGACTCCGAGCTCAAGGCCAGGCAGCGCCAGGTCGACAAAGAGCTGGCCGCCATCCGTGAGCGGGCGGACGCCGAGCTGGACCTGGTCAAGCGGACCTTCGACGAATTCCGCAACCTGCACTCGCGCAAGATCATCGAGGACGAGCTGCTGTGGCGGGAACTCAAGGACCGCTACGGAGACTTCTTCCGCGGCGGAATGGGCGCCGAGGCCATCGCCAGCCTGATCAGCGAGATCGACTTCGACGAGGAGGAGATCAAGCTCCGTGACGCCATTGATCCGAGCGACGGCCGCCGGCCCCTCTCGGTACAGCGTCGCCAGAAGGCCATCAAGCGGCTGAAGATCGTCTCCGCCTTCAACCGTCGCGACGAGCACGGCCGCCGGGCCAACGACCCCCGAGCCATGATCCTCGATGCGGTGCCGGTGATCCCGCCCGAGCTGCGCCCCATGGTCCAGCTCGACGGCGGCCGCTTCGCCACTTCGGACCTCAACGACCTGTACCGCCGGGTCATCAATCGCAACAATCGCCTCAAGCGGCTTCTGGATCTGGGCGCGCCCGAGATCATCGTCAACAACGAGAAGCGCATGCTCCAGGAGGCCGTCGACGCCCTATTCGACAACGGCCGCCGGGGCCGCCCCGTCACCGGGCCGGGCAACCGGCCGTTGAAGTCGCTGTCCGACATGCTCAAGGGCAAGCAGGGCCGCTTCCGCCAGAACCTGCTCGGTAAGCGGGTCGACTACTCGGGCCGGTCAGTGATCGTGGTGGGTCCCACCTTGAAGCTCCACCAGTGCGGGTTGCCGAAGCAGATGGCGCTGGAGTTGTTCAAGCCGTTTGTCATGAAGCGGCTGGTCGATCTGGAGCTGGCCCAGAACATCAAGTCGGCGAAGCGCATGGTCGAACGCCGCCGGGCCCAGGTCTGGGATGTGCTGGAGGAGGTCATCAAAGAGCACCCGGTGTTCCTCAACCGGGCTCCCACCCTGCACCGCCTCGGCATCCAGGCCTTCGAACCGGTGCTGGTCGAGGGCAAGGCCATCCAGATCCACCCCCTCGTGTGCACGGCCTTCAACGCCGACTTCGATGGCGACCAGATGGCCGTCCACCTCCCGCTCTCGGCCGAAGCCCAGGCCGAGGCCCGTATCCTCATGCTCTCGGCCAACAACATCCTGTCCCCGGCCACCGGGCGGCCCATCGTGACCCCCACCCACGACATGGTGTACGGGGCCTACTACCTCACTCTGGAAAAAGACGGAGCCAAGGGAGAGGGACGGACCTTCCGCCACGTCCACGAGGTGGAACGGGCCTACGACTCCGGCGATCTCGACCTGCACGCCCGGGTCGACTGGCGCCGGCCGGTCGCGGCCAACAACGGGGACCTCGACTACGAGACCGTCGCCACCACGGCCGGGCGCATCATCTTCAACACCGCCCTGCCCGACGACTTCGAGTTCGTCAATGAGGTCGTCGGCAAGCGGGCCCGTTCCCTGGCGTCCATCGTCGGCGTCCTGGCGGACAACTACGACCGGGCCGAGGTCGCGGACAGTCTGGACAAGATCAAAGATCTGACCTTCCGCTACGCGTCCCGCTCCGGCCTGACCATCTCCATCGACGACGTCAAGACCCCGCCGTCGAAGGCCGCCATCATCGCTCGCTACGAGGCCGAGGCCCAGAAGGCCGAAACCCAGTTCAAGCGGGGCATCATCACCGACGACGAGCGGCGCCAGAAGGAGATCGAGATCTGGACCTCCGCCAACTCGGACGTCGGGAAGGCCATGGAGGACACCCTCCATGCCATCCAGTTCAACCCGCTGGACATGATGGTGGACTCGGGCGCCCGCGGTAACCCCCAGCAGGTGCGCCAGATCGCCGGGATGAAGGGGCTGGTCTCCAACCCCCGAGGCGAGATGATTCCCCGGCCCATCCTCGCTTCCTTCCGGGAGGGGCTGTCCGTTCTCGAGTACTTCATCTCCACCCACGGGGCCCGCAAGGGCCTGGCGGACACCGCCTTGCGGACCGCCGACTCCGGCTACCTGACCCGCCGGCTGGTCGACGTGGCTCAGGAGCTCATCGTGCGCGAGGAGGACTGCGGCACGACTCGCGGTGTCCGGATCGGACAGATCCAGCCCGACGACGAGAACGTGCGGGCCTACCTGGAGACGCGCATCGACGGCCGGGTTCTGGCCCGCGACGTCACCCTTTCCGACGGCGAGGTCATGCCGGCCGGGACGGATATCTCCCCACGGGTCATGGAGATCCTCCGTGACGACCCTTCGGTCACCGAGATCACCTGCCGCGCCGTCCTCACCTGCGAGGCCGAGCACGGCGTGTGCGCGGCGTGCTACGGCCGGTCCCTGGCCACCAACCGCCACATCGAGCTCGGCGAGGCGGTCGGAGTCATCGCGGCCCAGTCCATCGGCGAGCCCGGCACCCAGCTGACCATGCGGACCTTCCACACCGGCGGCATCGCTGGTGAGGACATCACCCACGGACTGCCGCGCGTCGTCGAGCTGTTCGAAGCCAGGACGCCCAAGGGCGCCGCCGTACTGGCCCGGACCTCGGGCGTGGTTCGCATCGTTGAGGAGGACAACAACACCCGCCGGGTGCTCGTCGTCGGCGATGACGGCAGCGAGGACGCCTACACCGTCAGCTCCCGGGCCAAACTGGCCGACGGGATCCGCGACGGCGCCGAGATCAGCGCCGGCGACCCCATTGTCGACGGACCGAAAGACCCCAAGCAGCTGCTCGACATCAAGGGCATCCGGGAGACCCAGCAGTACCTCGTCAACGAGGTGCAGCAGGTGTACCGGGACCAGGGCGTGTCGATTCACGACAAGCACATCGAGCTGATCGTGCGCCAGATGCTGCGCCGGGTCCTGGTTGCCGAGCAGGGCGAGAGCCCGTTCCTGCCCGGTGAACGGGTGGATTCCCGGATTTACGCCGAGGTCAACCGGGCCCTGGTCACCGAGGGCAAGCGTCCCGCCGAGGGCCGCCCCGAGTTGATGGGCATCACCAAGGCGTCGCTGGCCACCGACAGCTGGCTGTCGGCGGCCTCCTTCCAGGAGACCACCCGGGTCTTGACCGAGGCGGCCATCGAGGGCAAGTCGGACCACCTGTTCGGCCTGAAGGAGAACATCATCATCGGGAAGCTGATCCCTGCCGGGACCGGCATGCTCAGGTACCGAGACCTCCAGTTGGAGGCGCCGGAGGCGGAACGGATGACGTTCTGGACTTCCTCCGAAGACGAGAGCGGTACCGAGGACCTGGCCGCCTGGCTGGCGTCCATCGGCTCCCAGGGTGACGCCTGGGATTCGGGTGCCTCCCCGGATGGCGGCTCCGACGGGGGTCGCGAACTGGGCGCCGTCTTCGGCGACAGCGGCGAGGAGAGCGCTTCGTAGCGAGCGGGTTGTCGCCGTCCCGTTTCTGGAGGTCCGGGTCCGGGTGCGTCGGGGTGCTGTCCGCGAGGATGGTGGCTCGGCGTCCCGGTGTCCGGGCCTCTTTGGTTGGGGGTGGGGTGGGCCCTGCCGGCGCCGGCGCCGTCTCCGTCGCTCTTTCGCCCGCACCGCGCGGGCACCCGCCGGGGCGGCCTCCGCCCTGCCAGTGCCGGTCGGTCCCCGCCGTGTCGATCCCCGCCAACCTGCCCCCCCTGCGCCGGCCCCCCCGTCTCCAGCCGTCGCTCCCCCGTCTCCCCCCGTCGCCCGCGCCGGGCCGGCACCCGCCGCCTGCTCCTGCGCCGGGTCGGTCCCTTCCCCCCGCCCCGTCCCGCACTTTGTGGACGGTGGCGCCCCTCCAGGTGGGCGTTGTTTCGTCCAGAACGTTGGCGGGACGAGACGTTAGAGGGAGTTGACCACCGCCAGCGTGAAGCCGTCGTATCCCTTGGATCCGACCGTCTGGATGGTCGTGGCCGCGACGCGCCGGTCCGACGCCAACTGCTCGTGGAGACGCCGGACACCCACCACCTCGGGCTTGGACCCACTCTCGTCGAGGAGGGCTCCGTCGCGAACCACATTGTCCACCACGAGCACGGTGCCCGGTTTGGACAGCTGGAGCGACCAGTTCACATATTCGGGGATGTTGGCCTTATCAGCGTCGATGAAGATCAGGTCGAACGGGCCGGCACCCTCCTCCACCAGTTGCGGCAGGGTATCGAGAGCGGCGCCGACGCGGACCTCGACGGTCGACTCCACGCCGGCCCCGGCCAGGTTGGCCCGGGCAATCTCGGCGTGACGGGGGTCGAGTTCCAGGCTGATCAGCCGGCCGCCGGCCGGCAGCGCTCGAGCCAGCCAGATGGTGCTGTAGCCGCCGAGTGTTCCCATCTCGAGCACCTGGTGGGCTCCCGCGATTCGAGCCAGGAGAGCCAGCAACTTGCCCTGCGGAGCCGAGACCGCGATCGGTGGCATCCCAGCCGCGGCCGTGGCCGCCACCGCCTCGTCGAGGGCGGCATCCGGCTGGACAAGCAGCTGCGTGATGTAGTCGTCCACGGCGGTCCACTGCTGCTCCGGCATGATCGTCTCCTGTGATCTCGGATGAGGGATCCTGTCACGGTAGGCAGGTGGCGACGCCGGGGGGCGGTGGTGGGGTCGCGTTCCAGACTGAGGCCGTGTGCCTGTTGTCGAGTGGTAACCCGTTTGACGAGTGGTCACTTTTTATGCGCTATACGCGTAAAAAGTGACCACTCGTCAAAGAAGTGACCACTCGACGAGGCGATCGTCGCCGAGAGGGGCCGTCTCGGATCCGGTGGAGGCCCCGGCGGCCGGCGAACCCGCGGCTGCCGGGGTTCTCGCCGGGCTGGGGGTTCGCCGGCTGCCGGGGTTCTCGCCGGGCTGGGGGTTCGCCGGCCGCCGGGATTCTGCCGGCCCGGGGTCTCGCCGGCCGGCCTGGGGTCTCGCCCCCAGCGGACGCATGGCTCGCCTGATGCGCTATCATGGCTTCCGGCCCACCCGGCCGGTACCGGCGCGCATGGGCCCGCCGAGATCGGCGCGGCGAGTTCCAATATCGAGAGGTTAGGTTGCCCACTATCGCGCAGCTGGTCCGGAAGGGCCGCGAACACAAAACGGTCAAGACCAAGACGCCCGCCCTGCGCGGCGCGCCGCAGCGCCGTGGCGTCTGCACCCGCGTCTACACCACCACCCCGAAGAAGCCCAACTCGGCCCTCCGCAAGGTGGCCCGGGTGCGCCTGACCAGCGGCGTCGAGGTGACCGCCTACATCCCCGGCGTCGGCCACAACCTCCAGGAGCACTCCATCGTGCTGGTCCGAGGCGGCCGGGTCAAGGACCTTCCGGGGGTCCGCTACAAGATCATCCGCGGCACCCTGGACACCTCCGGGGTACGCGATCGCAAGCAGGCCCGTAGCCGTTACGGGGCCAAGAAGGCCTAGGAGAGCCGACCACCATGCCGCGCAAAGGACCCGCCCCCCGCCGCGACCTGCTCCCGGATCCCATCTACCGGTCCGTGCTGGTCACCCAGATCGTCAACAAGGTGCTCGAGCGCGGCAAGCGCAGCCTGGCCGAGCGCGTCGTCTACGAAGCTCTCGACATCGTGAAGGAGCGCAGCGACGGCGATCCCGTCGGGGTGGTCAAGCGGGCCGTGGAGAACACCAAGCCCCAGCTGGAAGTCAAGAGCCGGCGGGTAGGCGGCGCCACCTACCAGGTACCCGTCGAAGTACGTCCCCGCCGGGCCGGTACCCTGTCGATCCGCTGGCTGGTCGGCTACTCCAAACAGCGCCGCGAGAAGACGATGTCCCAGAAGCTGGCGGCCGAGCTGCTCGATGCCTCCAACGGTGTCGGCGCCGCCGTGAAGCGCCGCGAGGACATGCACAAGATGGCCGAGTCCAACAAGGCCTTCGCCCACTACCGCTGGTAGCGGCCACCCCCCCAGACCGCCCCCACCGACCTCAGCCCCTAGCCCCTCAGCCCCTAGCCCCCAACCCAGCCCCCAAACGCCCGGCAGTGAGAGAACCGCAATGGCCGAAACAACCGTAACTCGCACCAAGCCCCTGGCCCAGGTCCGCAACATCGGGATCATGGCCCACATCGACGCGGGCAAGACCACCACAACCGAGCGCATCCTGTTCTACACCGGCATCAACTACAAGATCGGTGAGGTCCACGAGGGCGCTGCCACCATGGACTGGATGCCCCAGGAGCAGGAGCGGGGCATCACCATCACCTCCGCCGCCACCACCTGCGAGTGGGATGGCACCCGCATCAACATCATCGACACCCCCGGCCACGTCGACTTCACCGTGGAGGTGGAGCGCTCCCTTCGCGTCCTCGACGGCGCGGTGGCGGTCTTCGACGCCGTCGCCGGGGTGGAGCCCCAGACCGAGACGGTGTGGCGCCAGGCCGACAAGTACGGCGTGCCCAGGATGTGCTTCGTCAACAAGATGGACCGCATCGGGGCGGACTTCTACCGCTGCGTCGACATGATCCGCGACCGCCTCGACGCCACCGTGGCGGTCACCCAGCTGCCGATCGGGTCCGAGAGCGAGTTCCATGGAGTCATCGATCTCGTCCAGATGCAGGCCTACGTCTGGCCGGAGGATTCCAACAGGGGTGAGAAGTTCGACATCGTCGACATCCCCGCCGCCTTCGTCGACGAGGCCGAGTCCTACCGGGCCCTGCTCATCGACACCCTCTCCAACTACGACGACCGCATCACCGAGAAATTCCTCGGCGAGGAGGAGATCACTGCCGCCGACCTGACCCGGGCCCTGCGCAACGCCACCATCGCCAGCCAGGTGGTCCCGGTCCTGTGCGGCTCGGCCTTCAAAAACAAGGGCGTCCAGCCCATGCTTGACGCCGTGGTCGCCTACCTCCCGTCGCCGGTGGACATCCCGCCCACCCGAGGCATGGACATCAAGGGGATCGAGGAGCTCGAGCGCAAGGCCGACGACAGCGAGCCGTTCGCGGCCCTGGCCTTCAAGATCATGACCGACCCCCATCTGGGCAAGCTGACCTACGCCCGGGTCTACAGCGGTCAACTCAAGGCCGGCAGCCAGGTCGTCAACTCCAACAAGGATCGCCGGGAGCGGGTCGGGCGCATCCTGCAGATGCACGCCAACCACCGCGAGGATCGCGACGCCGCCTTCGCCGGCGACATCGTGGCCCTGGTCGGCCTCAAGCAGACCACCACGGGCGACACCCTCTGTGACGGGAATGCCCCGATCGTGCTGGAGGCGCTCGACTTCCCGGAGCCGGTCATCCACGTGGCGGTCGAGCCCAAGACCAAAAACGACCAGGACAAGCTGTCGAAAGCTCTGCAGGCCCTGTCAGAGGAGGACCCCACCTTCCAGGTTCACTCGGACGAGGAGACCGGCCAGACCATCATCGGCGGCATGGGCGAGCTGCACCTCGAGGTGCTCGTCGACCGGATGCTGCGCGAGTTCAAGGTCGACGCCAACGTGGGCAAGCCCCAAGTCGCCTATCGCGAGACCATCAAGTCGGGAGTCAAGAAGGTCGAAGAGCGCTACGTCCGCCAGACCGGCGGTCGGGGCCAGTACGGCCACGTGGTCCTCGACCTCGAGCCGACGGGTCCTGGGGGCGGCTACGAGTTCATCGACAAGATCACCGGCGGGATCATCCCCAAGGAGTACATCCCCTCCGTCGACGCCGGCATCCAGGACGCCATGCAGTCCGGGGTGCTGGCCGGCTATCCCCAGGTCGATATCCGGGCCACCCTGGTGTACGGCTCCTACCACGATGTCGACAGCTCGGAGATGGCGTTCAAGATCGCCGGCTCGATCTGCTTCAAGAAGGCCTGCCGGCAGGCCCACCCGGTCCTGCTGGAGCCCATCATGTCGGTCGAGGTGGTCACCCCCGAGGTCTTCATGGGCGACGTCATCGGCAACCTTTCGTCGCGCCGCGGCAAGGTCGAGGGCATGGAGCAGCGGGGCAACTCGCAAGTGGTCCGAGCCCAAGTCCCCTTGGCGGAGATGTTCGGGTACGCTACTGACCTGCGGTCGCGCACCCAGGGACGAGCGACCTACAGCATGCAGTTCAACTCGTACCAGGAAGTCCCCGAGTCGGTCTCCACCGAGATCGTGGCCCGGGTCCGGGGCGAATAGCAGTTCACCGCCCCGGCTGACCAGGCCGGCGGCGGCGCGGGAGATCCCGCACACCAACTATCCTTTACGACCGCGTGAGCCCCCGGCCCGGATGGCCGGACCGCATGAGGAGCAAGCCCTTCCATGGCCAAGCAGAAGTTCGAGCGCAACAAGCCCCATCTCAACATCGGCACGATGGGCCACATCGACCACGGTAAGACCACCCTGACCGCGGCGATCACCAAGGTCCTGTCCGAACGGGATCCGAGCGGCACCAAATTCAAGGCTTTCGATGAGATCGACAAGGCCCCCGAGGAGAAGCAGCGGGGCATCACGATCAACATCGCCCACGTCGAGTACCAGACGCCAAACCGGCACTACGCCCACGTGGACATGCCCGGCCACGCCGACTACATCAAGAACATGATCACCGGGGCGGCCCAGGTCGACGGAGCGATCCTGGTCGTATCGGCCGCCGACGGCCCGATGCCCCAGACCCGTGAGCACGTCCTGCTGGCCCGCCAGGTGGGTGTGCCGTCCATCGTGGTGGCGCTCAACAAGGCCGATCTCGTCGACGACGAAGAGCTGCTCGACCTGGTCGAGCTCGAGGTCCGGGAGTTGCTCAGCGAGTACGAGTACCCGGGCGACGACACCCCCGTGATCCGGGTCTCGGCCCTGAAGGCCCTCGAGGGCGATCCGGAGTGGGAGGAGAAGATCCTCGAGCTCATGCAGGCTGTCGATGACTTCGTGCCCGAGCCCGAGCGCGAGACCGACAAGGCCTTCCTGATGCCGATCGAGGACGTGTTCACCATCTCCGGGCGCGGCACCGTCGTGACCGGAAAGGTGGAGCGGGGCCGGGTCAAGGTCGGCGACGAGGTGGAGATCGTCGGGCTGCGAGCGACCCAGAAGACGGTGTGCACCGGGGTCGAGATGTTCAACAAGTTCCTCGACGACGGCCAGGCCGGCGACAACATCGGCGCCCTCCTGCGCGGCATCAAGAAGGAAGAGGTACAGCGCGGCCAGGTCCTCTGCAAGCCGGGCTCGATCACGCCGCACACCAACTTCGAGGCCAACGTGTACGTGCTGACCAAGGAGGAAGGCGGCCGCCACAAGCCGTTCTTCAACAACTACCGGCCCCAGTTCTACTTCCGTACCACTGACGTGACCGGGTCGATCACCTTGGCCGAGGGGACCGAGATGGTCATGCCCGGCGACAACACCGTGATGACGGTCGAGCTGCACAAGCCCATCGCCATGGACGAGGGCCTGCGCTTCGCCATCCGTGAGGGTGGTCGGACCGTCGGCGCCGGCCGGGTCACCAAAATCCTCAAGTAACGAATTCGCTAAAAGGGTCCGCCGGGCGCCCGCGAGCGCACCGGCGCCCTTTTTACCCTGCATGTTGAAATCGATCGGAGACCGCCGTGGCTGACGGCAACAAGCAACGGATCCGCATCCGCCTGAAGGCATACGACCACGAGATCCTCGACCAGTCCACCAAGAAGATCGTGGAGACGGTCCTGCGCACCCAGGCCAAGGTCCGGGGCCCGGTGCCGCTGCCGACGGAGAAGAATCGCTACACGGTGATCCGCTCGCCGCACAAGTACAAGGACAGTCGCGAGCACTTCGAGATGCGGGTCCACAAGCGGCTGCTCGACATCGTGGAGCACACGCCCAAGACGGTGGACTCGTTGCAGCGCATCGAGCTGCCGGCCGGCGTCGACATCGAAATCAAAATTCAGACCAACTGACTCACCCGGGTGTCGGCCGCCAACCGCCGGGTGCTGGCCGAGATCCAGAAATGGGCGGCGGCGTACCGTCGCGGCGACATCCCCACCCGGTTCGTCCGGCCGCCGCTCCACGCCGGTGAGCGCTTGGCCGTGGGGATCTTTCCGGTTCGGCTGAGCGAGCAGCCGGGAGGGCGGCCCTTCGAGCAGTGGGTGCCGCGGCCGGGCGCCCGGTCGTTGCGGTTCCCGTTCCGCGACGATGGGCATCTCTATGCCACCAGCCAGCGCCTCTATCTGGTGCAGAGTCGTGAGATCTCCCGCCAATGGGCCTGGGGTGACGTGCTCTCCGTCGAGGTGGTACCGAATTGGCGGGGGGTGGCGATGCGGCTGCGCCACGAAGCGGACCGGGTCCAGGTGATCGGGAATGTGTTTCACACCTTCGTGGTGCGTCCCGGCCCGGTGACGCTGGCGGCGGCCTGGTTGAAAGTGCAGGGGGCATGGAGCGAATGGCGAGGATCGGAGGAGTTCACCGCCTGGACCCGGCTGGTGGCCAGCCGGTTGGGGGCGCCGGGGTAGCTTCGACCGGATTTGGGTAGTCTTTGGATGCGCCCGGGAGACGCGAGGAGGAGGCGGCGTGCGTATCGAGGTGGATCCAGGCGGTTTGGAAACCCCGAGTTTCGCCAGCATCGACCAGGAGGTCACCGCCGCCGGGCCGGGTGTGACCGGCGCATTGGAGGCGGCCGGCGTCGCCTCCGGGGATCCATCACTCGCCGCGGCGATCAACGACCTGGCCGAAACGACAGGCCGGCGGCCGGCTCGGCCGCCGGCCTGTCGTTGTCCGGCCTGGCCACGGCGGTGGCCCGGGCCGGCGACCGCTAGATGGCGCCGTCGCGAACCTCCAGGCCGATCGGGTTGTTTCCTACCAGCAGCCGGTCCCCGTCCCACCCGGGTTGGCGGCCGCCGTCACCTGCAAGAGTCGCCGTCAATGACGCCACGGTCGCGGTGGCATCACCCTCGAGCCAGAGGTCTCGGCGCTCACCCCGCCAGTCGTCGACGATGGTAAAGAAGATCCGCATGGTGTCCCGTCAAGCCGGCGCTGGGCAATCTAGGCGCCCCCTCGGATGGCAGGACGCTGGTGGCGGCCCGCCGGTGGTTCGTCAAGCCCGCCCGTGGACGTAACGGGCCCACCAGGGGCTGATGTCGATGCCCGACCAGGCGGTGAGATGGGCGGCGAGGCCGTCGGTCGTGGCCGCCCGGCCGGCGTTGCCCCGATACCAGTCGGCCATGGCGGCGCGGAGGCGCTCCGGACCGCCGAAGAGGAACGCCAGACCGGCGAAGAGCCGGGCGCCGTCGGTGTAGGCCTCAACAGGGGTGTGTCGAGCCCAGGGATGCTGGGGGTACAGCTCGACCGGTGGCCCGTCGAGCGGCAGCTCCTCGGACGCGAAGCGGGGCTGTTCGGCGCGGCGCGACGAAGTCGCCCACGTCGTCCAGGCTTCATCGATCCAGCCATCGGCAGCCCGAGCCGGTTTCACGCCGCGCCCGAACCAACTGTGGAATACCTCATGCTCCAAGGCCGTCACCGACGCTGTGGTTGCCCCGTCGTATTCCATCCCGCGTCCATGGCCCCACACGAACGCCCAGAACGTGTCGCCGTGGACCCATGGGCCGTACCGGGAACTGGCGTAGAGGAGCCAGGACTTGATGTCGGCCTCGCAGGCGGAGAGATCCACGTTGACCTCGGTGGGACGGGCGCACACCAACTCAAGCGAACGATCGCGGTCGGCGAGGCTGATCGAGCCCCGACGCACCTCGAGTTCGTCGCTCGGCGCGATCACCAGCATCGGCGACAAGGCGGTGAAGTGGTCGGGGTAGCGCAGCGACCAGCGTCCGCCCCCTGTCGCGACGTCCAACCCGTCCGCGTTGGCGATCACCGTATGGGACCGGTCACTTTTCAACAGCTCAATATCGAGGTTCAAGGTGAAGCGGTCGTGTATGAGCGGGGCCGGCACCCACATCTCCAGGTAGCGGCCCGGCTGCAGGTCGGACATCCACAGGTCGAAGCGCACGCCGCCGTCGACCCAGCTGATCGGCTCCGCCCCTGTCGCCATGGGGGTGTCGAGCCGGTAGCCCACCTCGAGCTGGTGGTGGGTGCCGGCTTCGAGGCTCACCTCGAGCACCCGCATCTCCGAGCCGGGCCCGGCACCGACGTCGAGGGGCGCGAATGCGTCGGGCTCGAGGCTGTCACCGTCGAGGCGGAGCCATTCGACCGGCTGGCGCAGATCGAGGGCCGGGTGACCGGACTCGGCGCCCGCCGCGAAGCGCACGACCGCCTCTCCGGTCGCCTCCTGGGCGGCCACGTCGAAGCGCAGCTGGGCGTCGATCGTTTCGACTTCCGGAGCGACGATGCGCCGGCCGTTGACGATAATGGGCCAGGGAGCGAGGGGCGGGGGCACCTGGTCAGTCTGGCCGATGGCGCCGGATGGGCCGGGCGGGGGCGCCGCGGTGGTGCCGGGGCGCTGGCGCCGCCCGCCGGTTGGGGGGCTGGGGTGGTGCCGGGTCGCTGGCGCGGCCCGCGGGTTGGGGCGCTGCGGTGGCGCCGGGTCGCTGGCGTCGCCCGCCCGGGCTGGCCGCGCCAGGGCGGGTCAGCTGCTGCGGGCCCCGATCGGCGCCGGGCTGGGGCCGGCGCTCTCGATGTCCTCGGGCTCCACGTGCAGGCGGGGCAGGATCCGGTCCAGCCACTTGGGCAGCCACCAGTTCGCCGCCCCGAAGACGTGCATCAACGACGGGACCAGCACCGTCCGGATCACGAAGGCGTCCACGAAGATGGCGGCTGCGAACCCGAGGCCGACCTCCTTGATCACGATCTGGCCGCCGAAGATAAACGACAGGAAGACCAGGATCATGATCAGCGCCGCGGCAGTGATGACCCGGCCGGTCTCCGCCTGCCCCACGGTGACGGCCCGCTGACTGTCGCCCGTGCGGACCCACTCCTCGTGCATCCGGCTGACCAGGAACACCTCGTAATCCATCGACAGCCCGAACAGGATGGCGAACATGAGCACGGGCAGGAAGACCTCGATAGGGCCGGCCTTGGTGAACCCGAGCAACGGTTTTCCCCAGCCGAACTGGAAGGCGGCGGTCATGACGCCAAGGGCCGCCCCGATCGACAGCAGGTTCATGACCGATGCCACCAGGGGGACCAGGAGGCTGCGGAACACCACCATGAGGAGCAGGAAGGCGAGGATGACGACCACGCCGACGAACTGGGGCATCTTGCTGGCCAGGATGTGAGAGAAGTCCTCCCCGATCGCCGTCACCCCGCCGACGTGGATGTTGAGGGTGCTACCGGCTTCGGCGTCGGGTACCGCCCGGCGCAACGCATGCAGCAGTTGGGTCGTCTGGGCGTCCTGGGGCGCGGTGCTCGGGAAGACGATGGCCACCTCCGCCTTCCCGTTGGGGCTGGCCCGGGGCGGTACCACCGCGGCCACTCCGGGTTTGCCTTGCAGGGATTCGACGTAGGCGGCGAATTTGGCGCTGTCACCCGGGTTGTTGATCTGGCCCACTACCTGTAGCGGACCGTTGAATCCGGGTCCGAAGCCCTTGGCCAGGAGGTCATAGGCCTGCCGGGTCGTGGAGGAGGTGGCGTCGTTGCCGGCATCGGTCAGCCCGAGCCGCAGGCTGAAGAACGGCAGCGCCAGCACCACGATGACCGCCAGGGCCACGACACTCAGGATGGGCGCCCGACCCTCGAGTCGTTCGGCCCAGCGCAGCCAGAAACCCTGTTCCCGCTCCAGCTGCGGCCCCTGCTGCTCGAGCCGGCGCCGCTCGCCCCGGCGTAGCGCCTTCATGCCGTAGAACCCGAGCATGGCGGGCAGCAGAGTGAGCGACGCCAGCATGGTCAGGGCCACCACCAACGTGGCCGACAGCGCCACTCCGTAGAGGAAGCTCACCTGCAGGGCAAACATGCCGAGCAGGGCGATGCAGATGATGATTCCGGCGAAGAACACGGCCCGCCCCGACGTGTTGAGGGCGGTGACGGCAGCCTCTTCGGGCGAGCGCCCGCCGAGGAGTCCGGTCCGGTGCCGGCTGACGATGAACAGGGCGTAGTCGACGCCGACGCCGAGGCCGACCAGGGTGGCCAGGATCGGTCCGAACTGCGGGACCGCGAACACGTGGGTGAGCAGGCCCACGATGGAGGTGCCCACCCCGATGGCCATCAAGGCCGAGAGCAGTGGCAGGAGGGCGCACAAGAAGGACCGCCGGAAGGCGAAGAAAAGGATGATGAGCGCGAAGATCACCCCGAGGCCCTCGCTCGAGGACTGCCGGTTCTGCTCGCTGTTTTCGATGGCGTTGCCACCGAGCTGGACGTTGAGAGCGGCGCCGTTGACCGACTTGGCGGTGTTGATGAGGGCGGTCACCGCGCCTTTTGGCACGTTCTGGGCCAGGGCGTCGAGATAGACGGTGGCCAGGCCGATGGTGCCGTCCTTGCTGATCTGTCCGCCCAGCTCATAGGGGGAGGTGACAGCTCGCACGTGAGGAAGCTGCGCCACCTTGCCGAGCATGGCCGTGACCTCGGCCTTGGTAGCCGGGTCGTTGAGCGTGCCGTCCTTGGCCTGGATGACGATCTGTTCGGTGTCGCCCGCCTGGGCCGGAAAGTTGGTCCTGAGGATGTCCAGGGCCCGGCTCGAATCAGTGGCCGGCAGTGAGAAGTTATTGGCGTACGCCGATCCGACGGCGCGATCCACCGCACCGAAGCCGATCAGGGCGACCAGCCACAGCGACAGCACAATTCTCCGGTGATGGAAACACCAGCGAGCGAGCGAAGCCACGCCACATCCTCCTCGCCGGGCCGGTATGGGGGGCTACCGATCCGGGCGCCGCTCAGTCTGTCAGCTTGCCGTGGGGTGTTGGTCACGGCTTTCCGATCGGCACGACCCGGTCCGGCACCGCCGGCACGGTCCACCTTGGGCGGGGTCCGCCTTGGGTGGGGTCTGGCGCCACGGGCCGGGTCCGCGCCTCGGGCCGCGTTGAGCGCCTTGGGCCCGGTCCACCTTGGGCGGGGTCCACCTTGGGCGGGGACCGCCTTGGGTGGGGTCTGGCACCACGGGTCCGATCCGCACCTCGGGCACGGTTGATGTCAAATAGTCGACAAAACCGTGCCCAAGGTGTCAACCCCACCCCGGGCTCGAGTGGCTGGCGGGTGTCAACCCGACCCCGGGCTCGAGTGGCTGGCGGGTGTCAACCCGACCCCGGGCTCGAGTGGCTGGCGTGTGAGCGGTGCTTGGTGGCTATACTGCACGGCTGTCATCTGAACTGATGTCCGCGGGTGTCCGCACCTCGCTGTCTCACCAAGGCAGCCGGGTCGGAGACCCCGTGGCAGAACTCATCGAGCGCTCCGCTCGGGTTGACCGAGCGGAGCGTCCGCGTGTGAGGCGACCGGACTGCCCGGCAGCCGGTCCCCTCCGCTACCCAGCCCCAAGAACCCGAGAAAGAGCCAGCTGTGCCATCCAAAGCGATCGTCGGCGAGAAAGTCGGCATGACCCAAATCTGGGACGACCAGAACCGCGCCGTCGCGGTGACAGTCGTGCGGGTCACGCCGGTGCGCGTCGTACAGCTCAAGACCCCGGATCGTGACGGCTACTCCGCAGTGCAGGTGACCTACGGGGTTCGCAAGGCCCGGACCCTGAACAAGCCCGAGGCCGGCCACTTCGCGGCGGCGGGAGAAGGGGTCGACCCCGGCCGGGCCCTCGTTGAGTTGCGGGTGACAGACCCGAGCGACTACCAGGTCGGCCAGGAGCTGACCGTGGACCTGCTCGCTGCCGGCGACAAGGTGGACGTCACCGCCGTGAGCAAGGGCAAGGGTTTCGCAGGCGGCATGAAGCGGCATAACTTCAGCGGCCAGGGCGCCAGCCACGGCAACCACAAGCACCATCGGGCGCCCGGGTCAATAGGGGCGTGCGCGACACCCGCCCGGGTGTTCAAGGGCACTCGCATGGCCGGCCAGATGGGATCGGCCCGGGTTACCACTCTCAACCTGGAGGTCGTTCAGGCCGATGGCGAGCGCAACCTGCTGCTCCTGAAGGGTGCGGTACCGGGACCCCGCGGTGGCATGGTGCTCATTCGAGATGCCGTGAAGGGAGGCAAGTGATGGCAGCTTCCCTCGAGGTGCGGGCCACGGACGGATCCGCCAGAGGTTCGGTGACCCTGGACGCGGCCCTTTTCGGCATCCAGCCAAATGTGCCGGTCCTCCACCAGGTGATCACCGCCCAACTGGCCGCAGCCCGGTCTGGTACCCAGAGCACCAAGACCCGGGCCGAGGTTTCGGGCGGGGGCAGGAAGCCGTTCAAGCAGAAAGGCACCGGCCGGGCCCGGCAGGGGTCGGAGCGGGCCCCGCAGTTCACCGGCGGCGGCGTCGCCTTCGGGCCCAAGCCTCGTAGCTACCGTCAGCGGACCCCACGCAAGATGATCCAGCTGGCCCTGCGTTCGGCGCTGTCCGACCGGGCCGCCCTGGACAAGGTCATGGTCGTCGACTCATGGCCGTGGTCGACCCCGAGCACCAAGGAGGCTCGAGCCGCGCTCGGCGCTCTCGGTCTCGACGGCAAGGTGCTAGTGGTGCTCGAACGAAGCAACGAGGACGCCTACAAGAGCTTTCGGAATCTGCCCGAGGTGCAGGTGATCTCGGCCAGCGAGCTCAACGCCTACGACATCCTGTGCAACGACTGGATCGTGTTCACCCGAGACACGTTGCCGGGTGCGAGGACGGCAGACGACGAGGGTGCGCCTCCGGTTGCGGCGACGAGCGGCCCCAGTGTGGATGCCCTGGAGGAGGACGGCGGGGCGGTGGTGACTCTGCCGGACGACCATGAGGACAGCGAGGCCGGCGAGGCTACGACCTCCGGCGGTGCCCCCGAAGCGGTTGCGGACACTGGCGGTGCCCGCGAAGCGGTTGCGGACACTGGCGATGCGGACACCGGCGATGCGGACACTGGCGATGCTGACACTGGGGACGGGGAGGCCGACCATGGGTGATCCCAGAGACGTGATCCTTCGTCCGGTGGTATCGGAGAAGTCGTACGCCCTGCTCGATCAAGGGGTCTACACCTTCGTGGTCGCGCCCGGCTCCAACAAGATCGAGATTCGCCAGGCGGTCGAGGCGATCTTCGGCGTCAACGTTGTCCAAGTCAACACGCTCAACCGTCCTGGCAAGCGCAAGCGCAACCGGAAGCAGCAGACGTTCGGTAAGCGCTCCGACACCAAACGGGCGATCGTGACCCTGGCTCCTGGCCAGACCATCCCGATCTTCGAGGGAAGCTGACATGCCGCTTCGTAAGCGCAAGCCCACCAGCGCCGGCCGCCGGTTCCAGACCGTCTCGGACTTCAGCGAGATCACCAAGAACCGGCCGGAAAAGAGTCTGCTCGCCCCCAAGCCGAGTACGGGAGGCCGCAACGCCTACGGTCGCAAGACGGCCCGCCACCGTGGCGGGGGCCACAAGCAGCAGTACCGGCTGGTCGATTTCAAGCGGACCAAGGACGGTGTACCGGCCACGGTGGCCGCGATCGAGTACGACCCCAACCGCAACGCCCGGATCGCCTTGCTCCATTATCACGACGGAGAGAAGCGCTACATTCTGGCCCCGGCCCACGTCCGGGTCGGCGACGTCGTGCAGAGCGGCCAGGGTTCCGATATCCGTCCCGGCAACGCCCTACCGATGCGATACATCCCGGTCGGTTCGGTCGTCCACAACGTCGAGCTGAAGCCTGGCGGCGGCGGCAAGATCGCGCGCGGTGCCGGCATGAGCGTCCAGCTCGTCGCCAAGGAGGGCGAACACGCCACCCTGCGTTTGCCGTCTACCGAGATGCGACGAGTTCCGATCGACTGCCGGGCCACCCTTGGTGAGGTCGGCAATACCGAAGCGGAGCTCATCAGCATCGGCAAGGCGGGCCGCAATCGCTGGCGGGGCGTGCGGCCTCAAACCCGAGGGGTGGCCATGAACCCGGTGGATCACCCCCTCGGCGGTGGCGAGGGCAAGACGTCAGGTGGCCGCCACCCCGTATCGCCGTGGGGTAAGCCCGAAGGCCGGACCCGCGATCGCACCAAGCCATCAGAGAAACTCATCGTCCGCCGCCGGCGTACCCGCGGCGCCCGGAGGTAGTAGGCCATGCCCCGTAGTTTGAAGAAGGGTCCGTTCGTCGACGACCACCTGCTGAAGAAGGTCGACGACCTCAACTCCCGCAACGAGAAGCGGGTCATCAAGACCTGGTCCCGCCGCTCGACCATCATCCCGGACATGGTCGGCCACACCGTGGCCGTACATGACGGTCGCAAGCACGTCCCGGTCTACATCACTGAGTCGATGGTGGGTCACAAGCTGGGCGAGTTCGCGCCGACTCGGACCTTCCGGTACCACGCCGGCCAAGAGCGACAAGGGCGTCGGTAATGGCGGGACCCAAGACCAACGAGCGTGAAGGGACGCGGGCGGTGCTACGGCACGCTCGGGTGTCGTCCTACAAGGTGCGTGAGGTGCTCGACCTGGTGCGCGGCAAGCCGGTGCACGAGGCCGAGGACATCCTGCGCTTCTCTGAGCGCGACGCCGCCTTCACGGTCGGGAAGGTGTTGCATTCCGCCATCGCCAACGCCGAGAACAACGACGAGCTCGATCCCGAGGAGCTCTACGTGGCGGCCTGCTTCGCGGACGAAGGGACCACCATCAAGCGCTGGCGGCCACGGGCGAGGGGCCGGGCCACCCGCATCCGGAAGCGGACCAGCCATATCACCGTCATCGTGAGTCGCATGCCGGTGGAAGAGCTCCAACGCCAGCAGGCCCGGCGCCGGGCCGAGCAGCTGGTCCAACGGGCCCGACGCGTCGCCGGTGCTCGCCGGGCCGAAGGCGGCGATCAGCGATCCCGGGCCGAACGCCGGCACGGTCCCGCGCCGGAGGAAGAGCAACTCGACGAGGCGGAGGTGACCCAAGCCGAGGCGACCGACCAAGAGGAGGCGGCCGTGGCGGCGGGGGCTGCTGAAGCCGGGGGTGGGTCCGAGGGCGAGATGGAGACCGACGCCGGGTCAGCCGAGGCCACCGCGACACCGGAGGCCTCCGCGACCACCGAGGCCACGGAGACCACCGAGGCCACGGAGACCACCGAGGCTTTGGAGGTCGCCGGGCCGGCCGAGCCGGCCGGGGCCGAAGGCGAGACCGGGGCCGAAGGCGAGACCGGGGCCGAAGGCGAGACCGGGACTGATGGCGAGACCGGGGCCGGCCCGCGGCCGGCCGGCGATGCCCCCGACGATGAGAGCCAGGCGACCAGCCAGGGCCGCCCAACCGATGACGAGAAAGACGAGCAATAGATGGGTCAAAAGGTCAACCCGTACGGGTTCCGCCTGGGCGTGACTACCGACTGGAAGTCCCGGTGGTTTACCGACCGCGACTACCAGGACTACCTCATCGAGGACTGGAAGATCCGCGACTACTTGACGACCCAGCTGGAGCGGGCCGCGGTAAGCCGGATCGAGATCGAGCGGACCCGCGACCGGCTGCGGATCGACGTGCATACGGCCCGGCCCGGGATCGTGATCGGGCGCCGAGGCGCCGAGGCCGACCGGCTCCGGACCAAGTTGGCGGAGATGACCAAGAACCCGAAGGTTCAGCTCAACATTCAAGAGATCAAGCAACCCGAGCTGGACGCGGCCCTGATGGCGCAGGGCATCGCTGACCAGCTGGCGGGCCGGGTCAGTTTCCGGCGGGCCATGAAGCGCACCGTGCAAACCGTGCAGAAGGCCGGCGCCCTCGGCATCCGGGTCCAATGCGCCGGCCGCCTCGGCGGGTCCGAGATGTCGCGGCGGGAGTTCTACCGGGAAGGCCGGGTGCCACTGCACACCCTCCGTGCCGATATCGACTACGGGTTCCGAGAAGCCAAGACGACCTACGGCCGGATCGGCGTCAAGGTATGGATCTACAAAGGCAACATCCTCCCCTACAAGGTCTCGGCGGAGGAGAAGATCAGCCGGGAAGCGGCCATGGCCGTCGGTGAGACCTCCGGCCAGAACCGGCCTCGGCGGGTGATCTCCGCCGGCGGGGGACGCCGCCGGCCCGACCTTGGCGAACCGGGATCCGCCCCCGCAGCCGCGACGACCGCCGCGCCCGCCGAGGCACCCGTTGATAATCCCGTCGACGAAGAACGCCCCATCGTGGAGGTCGATCCCGAGCTCGAGCGACTCCTCGCCGAGGAGGAAGACATCGAGCGCCGGACACGCGGCGATCACCACGAGACCCCCCATTTCCCGAAGGACGCATGACGATGCCCACTGGCTCTTCCCAGGGAGGCGCTCCGCCATGTTGATGCCGCGCAAGGTCAAGCACCGCAAGGTGCAGCGCGGCCGTCTTACCGGCCAGGCCAAAGGCGGGACCCTCGTCACCTTCGGCGAGTACGGGATCCAGGCCCTTGAGCCCGGCTGGATCACGGCCCGCCAGATCGAAGCCGCTCGTATTGCCATGACCCGTCACGTGCGACGAGGCGGAAAGGTGTGGATCCGCGTCTTTCCCGATAAGCCCGTGACTGCCAAGCCAGCCGAGACCCGCATGGGTTCCGGCAAGGGCAACCCCGAGTTCTGGGTGGCCGTCGTCAAGCCGGGTCGCATTCTCTTCGAGCTGGGCGGAGTGAACGAGGCCCTCGGGCGGGCCGCCTTGGAGCGGGCGATCCAGAAGTTGCCGATCCGGGCCCGGGTCGTCCTGCGGACCGAGCAGGAGGAGGTGGAGGTCGGTTGACCAAGACCGCGGATTTGCGTGAGCTCAACCTGGGGGAACTCGAGCAGAGACTGGTCGAGGCCAAGCAGGAGTTGTTCAATCTCCGCTTCCAGGTCGCCACGGGCAAGCAGGACAACTCGGCCCGCCTGGGACAGGTGCGCCGGGAGATCGCCCGGGTGGCCACGCTGCTGCGCGAGCGCGAGATAGAGGCCGCGGAAGCGGCCGAGGAAGAAGCGAGACGCTGATGGCTGTAGACAATCCCGACGCCGACCCCGAAGGCGCCCAGATGGCGGCGATCCCCGACGGGACCACCGAGACCGACGGCACCGAGGCAGAGCGCTGTGGACGCAGCCGGGACCCCGGACGCCGGCGAAGTCGGCGCCGAGTCCACCGAAGTCGCGGCTGCCGGCGAAGTCGGCGCCGAGTCCACCGAAGTCGCGGCTGCCGCGAGGCCACCGAGTCCACCGAAGTGGCGGCTGTCGCCGCCGAGTCTGCCGATGCCGAGGCGTCTTCCACCCCGCCGGCTGCCGCCGACGTCGCCGCCGAGTCTGCCGATGCCGAGGCGTCCTCCACCCCGCCGGTGCGGCCGGCTCCGGCTCCGGCGCCCGACCAGACGGAGCGGGCCAGCGCCGAGGCCGGCCGTCCCAACCGGCGCAAGATCCGGGAGGGTCTGGTGCTCTCGGTCGCCATGGACCAGACCGCAGTCGTCGGCGTCATCGAGCGGGTCCGGCATCCCCGCTATGCCAAGACCGTGCAGCGGACCAAGCGGCTCTACGCCCATGATCCCAACAACAACCTCCGCGTCGGCGACCGCGTCCGCCTCGCCGAGACCAGGCCGATGTCGAAGCTGAAGCGCTGGCGGGTCGTGGACGTCCTCGAGCGGGCCAGGTAGGAGGGCGGCCATGATCCAGCAGGAAAGCAGGCTGCGCGTCGCGGACAACTCGGGCGCCAAGGAGGTCCTCTGCATCAAGGTCCTCGGGGGATCGAGGCGCCGGTATGCGTCCATCGGGGACGTATTCGTGGCCGCGGTCAAAGACGCCATCCCCGGCGCCAACGTCAAGAAGGGCGACGTGGTCAAGTGCGTCGTAGTGCGCACCAAGAAGGAAAAGCGCCGGCCCGACGGCAGTTACATCCGCTTCGACGAGAACGCCGCCGTGCTCATCAACGACCAGCAGCAGCCGCGCGGCACCCGTATTTTTGGTCCCGTTGGGCGCGAGCTTCGGGACAAGCGCTTCATGCGCATCATCTCTCTCGCGCCCGAAGTGTTGTGAAGGCGGTGAGGAGGTAACTATGAAGGTCAAAAAGGGTGACGAGGTCGAGGTGCTGTCCGGCAAGGACCGGGCCAAGCGCGGCGTCATCATGCGGGTGCTGGCCAAAGACGATCGGGTGATCGTCGAGGGCATCAACGTGGCCAAGAAGCATCAACGCCAGACCAAGGCCCGGGTCAAGGGCGGCATCATCGACAAGGACATGCCCATCCACGTCGCCTCCGTGGCCTTGGTGTGCCCCAAGGACGGCGCCGTCCGGGTGGGGTACCTGATCAAAGACGATGGCACCAAGGTCAGGGTCTGCAAACGCTGCGGGAGGGAGTTGTGACCGCCACCGAAACGCCGGCGCGCCCACGCCCCCGGCTCAAGGTTCGCTACGACGCCGAGCTGCGAGGCCAGATCAAGGACCGCCTCGGGCTGCCCAACGTCATGCTCGTCCCCCGCATGGAGAAGATCGTCATCAACATGGGCGTGGGCCGGGCGACCCAGCAACCGTCGCTGTTGGAAGGCGCAGTGCGGGATCTCACGACCATCGCCGGCCAGAAGCCGCTCGTCACCCGGGCCAAGAAGTCCATCGCCGGCTTCAAGCTCCGCGAAGGTAATGCGATCGGTGCCAAGGTCACCCTCCGCGGTGATCGGATGTGGGAGTTCTTCGACCGGCTCGTGTCCCTGGCGATACCACGTATCCGCGACTTTCGGGGTCTTTCACCTAAAGGCTTCGACGGACGCGGCAACTACACATTCGGCGTCACCGAGCAGCTCATCTTTCCGGAGATCGACTACGACAAGATCGATTCGCCTCGGGGGATGGACATCACGATCGTCACCACGGCGCGCAACGACGCCGAGGGCCGGGCCCTGCTCGACGCCTTCGGCTTCCCGTTCCGCCGAGATGGCAACTAGACGACAACCAGCAGAAAAGGCAACCAGACATCCATGGCCAAGAAGGCGCTCATCATCAAGGCCCAGCGCAAGCCGAAGTACAAGGTGCGGGCATACACCCGTTGCCGCAGATGCGGCCGGCCCCACTCTGTCTTTCGCAAGTTCGGTCTCTGCCGCATCTGCCTGCGCGAGTTGGTGCACGCCGGCGAGGTGCCGGGCGTGACCAAGGCCAGCTGGTAAGGGGGCCCCACTATGACCATGACCGACCCCATCGCCGACATGCTGACGCGAATCCGCAACGCCAATGTCGCCATGCACGACACCGTGCGGATGCCGTCGTCAAAGCTCAAAGAGGCGCTCGCGGCGGTGCTGACCAGGGAGGGCTACATCGTGGGCTTCGACGTGAGCCAGGCATCCGAACGGCCCGGGCGCACCCTGGAGATCACCATGAAGTACACCCAGGACCGGAGCCGGACCATCTCCGGAGTGCGGCGCATCTCCAAACCCGGCCTTCGGGTCTACACCGCGGCCGACAAGCTGCCGCGGGTGCTCGGGGGTCTGGGCGTCGCGGTTCTTTCGACCAGTCAGGGACTCATGACCGACCGGGAAGCCCGTCAGCGCCGGGTCGGCGGGGAGATCCTGTGCTACGTCTGGTAGCCCCGAGGGGCCCGGGGAAGTAAGAGGAGTCAGTAGCCATGTCCCGAGTCGGACGTTCTCCGATCCAAGTACCGTCCGGCGTCGAGGTCACCCTCGGCGACCGTCACGTCACCGTCAAAGGCCCGAAGGGCACGTTGGGGCGTCCTGTCCCGGGGGACATCACGGTCCGCCAAGAGGACTCCACCCTCCTGGTGGAGCGTCCCGATGACGAGCGGCAGAACCGTTCCCTGCACGGCCTGACCCGCAGCCTGGTCAACAACATGGTCGTCGGCGTCACCGACGGCTTCAACAAGGACCTGGAAATCGTGGGTGTCGGCTACCGGGCGATCGCCAAGGGCGACCGTCAGATCGAACTGGCCCTGGGTTTCAGCCACCCGGTGGTCGTCGACGCTCCCGACGGCGTAACCTTCGAGGTCCCCCAACCGACCCGCATCACGGTGAGGGGCATCGACAAAGAGCTGGTGGGCCAGGTGGCCGCCAACATCCGCAAGATCCGCAAGCCCGAGCCCTATAAGGGAAAGGGTGTCCGTTACACGGGCGAGCGCGTCATCCGCAAGGCCGGCAAGGCCGCCAAGTAAGTCCCTTAAGGCAAGTAAGTCCCTTAAGGCAAGTAGGTCCCTAGGTCAGCAGCCGACAGAGTCCCGTACACCCACGAGCACGAGTAGCCCACATGACCACAAGCAGCCGAGACAAGCAGATCGCCCGGACCCGGCGCCACTACCGGGTCCGCAAGAAGGTGGCCGGCACCGCGGCCCGGCCGCGTCTGGCCGTCTTCCGGAGCAACAAACACATCAGCGCCCAGGTCATCGATGACCGGGCCGGCCGGACCCTGGCCGCGGCCTCGTCCGTCGAAAAGGACGTGCGCCGATCGGGTGGCACCGCCAACAAGGTGGCGGCCGCCGCGGTCGGACAGCTGGTCGCCGAGCGGGCCAAAGCCGCGGGCATCAGCCAGGTGGTCTTCGACCGGGGTGGGTTCCTGTATCACGGCCGCGTGGCCGCCGTCGCCGATGCGGCCCGCGAGGCCGGACTGGAGTTCTGAACCACATGCCCGATCAGCAGTACGAAGACCGCACCATCAAGG
Source organism: uncultured Acidimicrobiaceae bacterium (assembly GCA_963769725.1). GTDB lineage: Bacteria > Actinomycetota > Acidimicrobiia > Acidimicrobiales > Palsa-688 > PALSA-693. Next base: position 933,836 of record CAVYMU010000001.1, read on the forward strand.
TCAACAGAGTCGCCAAGGTGGTCAAAGGCGGCCGGCGTTTCTCGTTTGCCGCCCTGATGGTGATCGGTGATGGCCAGGGCACCGTCGGCCTCGGATACGGCAAAGCCAAAGAAGCCGGCCTGGCGGTCCAGAAGGGCGTGGAGGAGGCCAAGAAGAACCTGTTTACGGTCCCGCTGGCGGGTTCGACCATCACCCACCCCGTCCTCGGCGAAGCCGGCGCCGGTCGGGTGCTGCTCAAGCCGGCGGCGCCGGGTACCGGGGTCATCGCCGGCGGCGCGGCCCGGGCCATTCTCGAAATGGCCGGTATCCACGACATCCTGGCCAAGTCGCTCGGTTCGTCCAACAGCATCAACGTGGCCCAGGCGACCGTCGCCGGGTTGCGGTCGCTGAAGCGCCCCGACGAGATCGCCCGCCTCCGGGGCAAGTCCCCCGAGGAGGTCACGCCGGCCGGCGTGTGGCGGGCCTATCACGAGACCCAACGCGGCACCCATGTGCCCCGCGAGGTGCCGTGATGGCGTCGGCCACCGGTGGCACCCTCACCGTGACCCAGGTCAAGTCCGCCATCGGTACCAAACCCAAGCACCGGGGCACCCTGCGGGCTCTGGGCCTGCACGGGATCGGCACGACCAACACCCTGCCGGATCGCCCGGAGATCCGGGGCATGATCGCCCGGGTCCCGCATCTCATCCTCGTCCAGGCGGGCGGGGCTCCGGCCGAGGAGGCTCGATGAAGGTTCACGAACTCAAGGCGCCACCCGGGTCGACCCGGCCCCGACGTCGAGTCGGCCGCGGCATTGCCGGTAAAGGCGGCAAGACGGCCGGTCGGGGCACGAAGGGTCAGGGGCGCGCGCGACAACATGAAGCCGGGGTTCGAGGGCGGCCAGCTCCCCCTCAAGCAGCGCGTCCCGAAGTTGAAGGGCTTCAAGAACCCCTTCCGGGTGGAGTACAACGTCATTAACTTAGACACGCTGGAAGGCTTCGATAATACCGTGGTGTCGCCCGAGACCCTGCGGTCAGCCGGGTTGGTCCACAAGCACGGTCTGGTGAAGGTCCTCGGGCGCGGTGAGCTCACCCGGCGGGTGGACGTCGCCGCCCACGCCTTCTCCCGCAGTGCCGTGGCCGCCATCGAGGCCACCGGGGGCAGGGTCGAGGTGCTGCCCCCACCGTTCGGCCACGGCCGGCCCCCGGCGAAGGGCAACGCCCTCACCAATCGCTGAGCCTCGACCCGCTTCAGCGATGATCACGCCCCGAACTGTCGAAAATTCCGTCCAGGCGACTAGGCCGGGTCGGTGGGCCGCGGGTAGCCTGCGTGCCACCCCCGTAGCCTCAGCCCCGGCGGCCCCGGCAGGAGAAGATCGCTGATGCGGAGCACCTTTACCAACTTGGCGAACATGTTCCGGGTCCCTGACCTGCGCAACAAGGTTCTCTTCACCCTGATGGTCATCGTCATCTACCGATTCGGGGCCAACATTCCCTGCCCCGGCATCGACTTCAGCGCCGTCCAGTCGCTGGCCGCCTCCGCCTCGCACGCCGGGGTGGTCAGCTTCCTCAACCTGTTTTCCGGTGGCGCCCTGACCAAGTTCGCGGTGTTCGGGCTCGGGATCATGCCGTACATCACCGCCTCGATCATCATCCAGCTGCTGATGGTCGTGATCCCCAAGTTCGAGCAATGGCGCGACGAGGGGGCGGTCGGCCAGAAGAAGCTGACTCAGGTCACCCGCTACCTGACCATCGCCCTGGCCCTGCTCCAGTCCACGGGTCTGGCCTACGTCTTCCACAACGGCGGAGGCGGGCTGCTCGGCGGCGGCACCAGCCTCAACATCGATCTCATCCCCGACTTCACGGTGCCCCGGGTCATGCTGATCGTCCTGACCATGACGGCCGGCACCGTGGTCGTCATGTGGCTGGGCGAGCTGATCACCCAGCGCGGCGTGGGTCAGGGCATGTCGGTGCTGATCTTCACCAACGTGGTCGCGACCATGCCGTCGGGTGGGGCGTCGGTGAAGGCCGAGGCCGGTCTGTTCAAGTTCTCCATCATCATCGCCTTGTCGCTCGTCCTCCTGGTCGCCATCGTGTTCATCGAGCAGGGTCAGCGGCGCATCCCGGTCACCTTCGCCAAACGGGTCGTGGGCCGGCGCATGTACGGCGGTCAGAGCACCTACATCCCGATGAAGGTCAACACGGGCGGCGTCGTTCCGATCATCTTCGCCAGTTCGGTCCTGTACTTCCCGATCCTGATATCCAACGTGTTGCCGAGCCATGGGGCCTGGGAGAACGTCCAGCACTGGATCAGCGTGCACCTGGCCCAGCCCAACGACCTGTGGTACATCTTCCTGTACGGCGCCCTGATCCTCGGCTTCGCCTACTTCTACGCGGCCATCACCTTCGATCCCCACCAGCAGGCAGAGGTCATCCGAAAACAGGGCGGCTACATCCCCGGGATCCGGCCCGGACCACCCACCGAGCGGCACCTACAAAACATCCTCAACCGGATCACCCTGCCCGGCGCTCTGTGGCTGGCCGGGATCGCCCTGCTGCCGTCGATCATGCTGGCCTTCTGGAACATCCAAAACTATCCGTTCGCCGGCACCAGCCTGCTCATCGCGGTGGGCGTATGTCTGGAGACCATGAAGCAGGTCGACAGCCAGCTGATGCTCCGCAACTACGAGGGCTTCCTCAAGTAGTGACGGTCTGGCGCGAAGAGCGCAGTAGGTGAACCCCGGCGCCCGGCTGGTGATCCTCGGCAAGCAAGGGGCGGGAAAGGGGACGCAGGCGGTCAGACTGTCGCGTCATTACGTGGTGCCGCACGTGGCCACCGGCGACATCTTCCGAGCGGCCGTACGATCCGGGTCGGAGTTCGGGCAGAAGGCTCGCAGGTATCTCGACTCCGGGGAGCTGGTGCCCGACGAGATCGTCATCGGCATGGTCCGCGAGCGCCTGACCCACGACGACACCACCCATCGCGGCTTTGTGCTGGACGGATTCCCCCGCACCGCCCACCAGGCCGAAGCGCTCATGGCCATCCTCGAGCCCCAAGGGATGGACCTGGCCGTCAATCTGGAGATCAACACGGAGCACGTCCTCCGGCGTCTGGCCGCCCGGCGGGTGTGCTCGGACTGCGGGGCGAACTACAGCGTGGCGGACAACCCGCCGAGGGTCCGGGGTATCTGCGATGTGTGCGGCGGCGAGGTGGTGCAACGAGACGACGACACCGAGGTGGCCATCCGGCGGCGGTTGGAGATCTACGAGCGGGAGACCGCACCGCTCATCGACTGGTTCAAGGGGCGCGGCCTGCTGGTCAACATGAATGCTATGGGCAGCCCCGACGAGGTGACCGACCGGCTGGTCATCGAGGTGGACCGGCGCAAACAGCAGTCACCGCCGTCGGAACCGGCTGCGTTCGTGCCCGGCGCCCAGTCTGGTCGTTTCGGCCAGCCCTACCAGGGTCCGGCGGCCCGGCTCTAGCCGACTCTGCTGGCCCCGGCCCCGTCTGCTCGCCACGGCCCCGCCTCCTGGCCCCGGCCCCGTGTGCTGGCCTCAGCCTCACTTTTGTCGCCCCGGCTGGACCTTTGGAGGGAGATGTACATCCCTTGTACATCTCCCTCCAAAGATGGTGGGATTTACCGAAAGTCGATGGCGTTCAGGCTGCTCGCCGTAATGCCTGACAAATGCCACAAAATGGCATGCAGATAGCGAAATGAGCTCTGCGGCCGAGCCCCCATGGTTCGGAACCAGCCGGCCGCACCCGCCCCTCAGCCGGGGTCACCCCTCCGGGCTCGCCGGCGGGGACCCTCGCCTTGCCGATGACGCCATGCCACTTCGGCCCTCCTAGCTGATTGACTGGACCGGTGCGACGCAGCGCGGACGAGATTGCCAAGATGCGCAAAGCGGGACGGGTGGTGGCGGAGATGCACACCGCCACCCGAGCGGCGGCGCGTCCGGGCGTAACCACCGCGGACCTTGATCGAGTAGCCAGAGAGGTGCTCGAGCGGCGCGGGGCCCGGTCGAACTTCCTCAACTACCACGGCTTTCCCGCCGTGATCTGTGCGTCGCCCAACAACATGATCGTGCACGGCATCCCCGGTGAATACCGACTCGCCGAGGGCGACATCCTCTCGATTGATTGCGGGGCCATCGTCGAGGGGTACCACGGCGACGCCGCCTTCACCATGGGAATCGGCGCCGTCGACCCCAGAGCCGAGAAGCTCATCACGGTTACCGAGCAGAGCCTCTGGGCCGGGATCGAGCACATCCGGGCCGGCAACCGGCTGCATGACATCGGCCGGGCGGTTCAGACCGTGGCTGAGGGCGCCGGGTTCTCCGTGGTCCGCGAGTACGTCGGCCACGCCATCGGGACAGCCATGCACGAGGACCCGCAGGTTCCCAACTACTGGCCGGGACGGCCGGGCCCGCTCCTCAAGGAGGGCATGGTGCTGGCGGTCGAGCCCATGGTCAACTGCGGCGGTCCCCAGACGGTTCTCCTCGACGACGGCTGGAGTGTGGTCACCGCCGACGGCAGCCTGTCGGCGCATTTCGAGCACACCATCGCCGTGACAGAGGACGGCCCGGAGGTGCTGACCCTGCCAGCTTGACCGGCGGAGGGGGTGGCGGCAGGGCCGAGACCAACCGGGCAACCCCGCGCCGGCCAGACCCGGCGGCCCACCCCCCTCTCGCCCCGGCGACGCCGCCCCGACCTCCCGAGCCGCGGTGGACGCTTGGACCCAGGGCGTAGTAACATGGACACCCGGTCTGCCGCGCTTCAGCGCGGCTTGGCATCCCGCCGGACCCCACCGAGGAAGTGTCGCCGTGAAAGTTCGTCCCAGCGTCAAAGCTATCTGTGAACACTGCAAGGTGATCCGTCGTCACGGCCGGGTCATGGTCATCTGCACCAATCCGCGCCACAAGCAGCGCCAAGGCTAAGGGGGCGAGTACATGGCACGCATCGCCGGAGTCGACATCCCACGAGAGAAGCGACTTGGGACGTCGCTCACCTACATCTACGGGATAGGCAACACGGCGGCGACGCAGATCTGTGACGGCACCGGCATTGACTCGGCCACCCGGGTGCGCGACCTGACCGACGAGGAAGTCACCCGCCTCCGGAACTGGATCGACGCCAACCTCAAGGTAGAAGGCGACCTGCGCCGCGACGTCTCCCAGGACATCAAGCGCAAGATGGAGATCGGGTCCTACCAGGGCATCCGCCACCGCCGCGGCCTCCCGGTCCACGGGCAGCGCACCCACACCAACGCCCGGACCCGCAAGGGTCCCAAGAAGACCGTCGCCGGCAAGAAGAAGGTCCGGAAGCACTAGGCCCAGCGCGCTCCAGCGATGACGGCGGGCGAGTTCGCTACCGGCACCTGGGTGCGCAGACCCGAGAAACCCGACTAAAGGAATATGCACACCACACCACAGGTATCCGCCCCCGCCGCCCCCAGGCTTCAGCCCTCCGGGCGGCATTGATGGCCAAGCCGAAGCCGGGCGGTCGCCGCCCGCGCCGCCGCGAACGGAAGAACGTCACTTACGGAGTGGCGCACATCAAGAGCTCGTTCAACAACACCATCGTGTCGATCAGCGACCCCGAAGGCAACGTCCTGGCGTGGGCCTCGGCTGGCAACGTCGGATTCAAGGGTTCCCGGAAGTCGACTCCCTTCGCGGCCCAGCTGGCCGCTGAAGCCTGCGCCCGGCGGGCCATGGAGCACGGCGTGCGCAAGGTCGAGGTACTCGTCAAGGGTCCCGGGTCCGGCCGTGAGACGGCGATCCGCTCGCTGATGAACACCGGCATCGAGGTCGCCGGCATCAAGGACGTCACACCCATCCCGCACAATGGATGTCGTCCCAAGAAACGGCGAAGGGTCTAGCGATGGCGAGATATACCGGTCCGGTGTGCCGGCTGTGCCGCCGGGAGAAGATGAAACTGTTCCTCAAGGGTCCCAAGTGCGACTCGATGAAGTGTCCCATCGAGCGACGGCCCTATCCGCCCGGCGAGCACGGCCGGGATCGGATGCGCCAGGGCTCCGAGTACCTCACCCAGCTGCGCGAGAAGCAGAAGGCCCGCCGGATCTACGGGATACTCGAAAAGCAGTTCCACAATCTCTACGAAGAGGCCAACCGTCAGTCGGGCATCACCGGTGAGAACCTCCTCCGGATGCTGGAGATGCGCGTGGACAACGTGGCCTTCCGGGCCGGATGGGGCGCCAGCCGGGCTCAAGCCCGCCAGCTCGTGCGCCACGGTCACGTCCTCGTCAACGGCAAGCGGGTCACCGTTCCCAGCTATCGCCTGCGCAAGGGCGACACGGTGGCGCTCAAGGACAAGTCCCGCAGCATGATCGTCGTCCGCCACAACCTCGACACCCTGGATCGGCAGGTGCCGCCCTGGCTGGAGTCGAGTGGCGAAGGGCACCAAGTCACCGTCCTCGACCCGCCCCGGCGTGAACACATCGACGTGCCGGTGCGAGAGTCGCTGATCGTCGAGCTCTACTCGAAGTAACCCCGTACCACAGGCAGGTAACGCACCACATGTTGATCATCCAACGTCCGACCGTCGAGCCCCTGGGCGACCAGGACGACAACCGGCAGCGCTTCGCAATTGGCCCCCTGGAGCCTGGCTTCGGCCACACCCTCGGTGTCGCCTTGCGCCGCACCCTCTTGTCGTCCATCCCCGGCGCGGCCGTCACGCAGGTCCGCTTCGACGAAGCGCTGCACGAGTTCACCACCCTCCCGGGGGTCAAGGAGGATGTCACCGACATCATCCTCAATATCAAGGACATCGTTCTCACCACCCAGAGCGACGATCCCGTAACCCTTCGTCTCGATGTCCGCGGCCCGGCCACGGTCACCGCGGGTGACATCCTGCTGACCAGCGACGTGGAAATCCTCAACCCGGATTTGGTCATCGCCACCGTCACCCGGGGCCGTCTGGCCGCCGATCTGACCGTCGAGCGGGGGCGAGGCTACGTGTCCGCCGACCGTAACAAGCGGTCGTCCACCATCGGGGTGATTCCGGTCGATTCGATCTTCTCCCCGATCCGGGTGGCGGCCTTCACGGTGGAACCCACCCGGGTGGAGCAGTCCACCAACTACGACCGCCTGGTGCTCGACATCACCACCGACGGGTCGATCTCCCCGAGAGAGGCGCTGGCGTCCGCCGGCGACACCCTGCGCAACCTGGTCGCCCTGGTCGCCGATATGAGCGACAGCCCGCAAGGCCTCGAACTGGGCGACGTCGGCGCGTCCACTACCGGATCCCCCGACCTGGACCTGCCGATCGAGGACCTCGACCTCTCCGAGCGTCCCCGCAACTGCCTGAAGCGGGCCCAGGTCAACACGGTCGGCGAGCTGGTCCAGAAGAGCGAGGATGATCTCCTCGCCATCACCAACTTCGGGCAGAAGTCGCTCGATGAGGTCCTGCAGAAGCTCGACGAGCGGGGTTTGTCCCTGCGCACCAAGGAAGGCTGAGCCGCCGTGTCGAGCGTGCCGGCCCGACCCCGAAAGGGGCGCCGCTTCGGCGGCGACGCCGCCCACCAGAAGGCCATGATGGGCAACCTGGTCGCCTCGCTGATCGCGGCCGAGGCCATCGTCACCACCGAGGCCAAGGCCAAGGCCCTGCGGCCCGTCGTGGAGAAATGTGTCACCAAAGCCAAGAAGGCCAGCGACAACGAGGATCGTCGCGTCGATCTGCAGCGACAGGTGGTGGCGTTTATCCGGGACAAGGACATGGCCCACAAGCTGTTCGCGGACATCGGACCCCGCTACGGCGACCGCGCCGGCGGGTATACCCGCATTCTCAAGCTCGGACCGCGCCACGGCGACAATGCCCCGATGGCGCGCATCGAGTTCGTATAGCCCACCGAGGGGCGGGTCCGGCTGACTCTTTTTTCCGACGATGCGGGTCCGTCAGCACCTGGAGCGGTCACCGCCGGGCCCACGGTGCGGCTGCGCCTGCTGGTCGCCTACCACGGAGAGGGGTTCCACGGGTTCGCCCTGCAGCCCGGGCAGGTCACCGTCGCCGGCGCCCTGGCTGGTGCCCTCGAACGCTCCCTGCGGCACACGGTCGAGCTGACGTGCGCGGGGCGGACCGATGCCGGCGTGCACGCCTGGGGACAGGTGGTGAGCTTGGATGCCCGCGCCGATGTGGACCCCGTGGTGCTGCAGCGCTCGGTCAACCGGACCCTGCGCCCGGCCATCGTCATCCGATCCGCCGATATCGCTCCGGGCGGGTTCGATGCCCGTCGCTCGGCCATCGGCCGCCGTTACCGCTACACGGTCCGCAACCATCCGGTGGCCGACCCTTTCACGGCCGGGACGGCCTGGCATGTCGAGCGTCCTCTCGACCTCGGGGCCATGCGGCTGGCCTGCGACCCGTTGTATGGGGAGCACGACTTTGCCTCGTTCTGCCGGCGGCCGCCCGGGCGCGGAGGGTCGTTGGTGCGGGTGGTGCGCGACGCCAGGTGGGTTGACCTGGGGGAAGGGATGCTGCGCTTCGAGATCGAGGCGACGTCGTTCTGCCAGCAGATGGTTCGTTCCATCGTCGGCACCCTGGTCGAGGTTGGTCTGGGAAAGCGCCGGGCCGGAGAAATGACGGGTGTGGTGCGATCGCGGTCTCGCCCCGCCGCCGGCCAGCCCGCGCCACCCCACGGCCTGTGCCTGTGGGAGGTCAACTACCCCGTCTCCGGGCCGGGCCGGGCTGAACCGCTTAGCTGACCCGCTCGGCCCGATAACCCGCCGCGGTCAGGGCCTGCACCACCTCGGCGTGGTGGGCGAGATCACGGGTTTCCACGGTGACCTGCACTTCCACCTCGGACAGGGCCAGGTCCCGACCGCTGCGGTGGTGCTCCACGTCGAGCACGTTCAGGTGGAGCTCGGCCAGGTCGCCGGTGAGACCGGCCAGCGCTCCGACCCGGTCCGCCATGACGATGCGGAGGGTCAGATAGCGCCCGGCCGCGGACAGGCCGTGCTCGATCAGCTTCGTCAGCAGGAGCGGATCGACGTTGCCGCCCGACAACACCGCCACCGCCGGACCGTCCCCCGGGATCCGCCCGGCCAGGATGGCGGCCAGCGAAGCCGCTCCCGACGGTTCGACGACGGCCTTGGCCCGTTCCACGAGCAGCAGCATGGCCTGGCTGATTTCTTCCTCGTCCACCAGGACGATGTCGTCGACGAACGCCCGGACGTGGGCGAAGGTCAGCTCACTGCAGGCGGCCACGGCAATCCCGTCCGCCATGGTGCCCACCCGCTCGAGGGTTACCGGCCGGCCGGCGGCGAGGGCGCGGGTCAGGGTCGGGGCTCCGGCCGCCTCCACGCCGACGACGCGCACCCGGGGCCGCGGCCCGGCCAGCTGACCGCCGGGGCCGACGCGCAGGGGTACGTTGCTGAGCGTTAGGGCCGCCCCCACGCCGGATATCAGACCGCCTCCGCCGACCGGGACTACCACCACCTCGGCGTCGGGAGCCTCTTCCGTCAGCTCCAGTCCGATGGTGCCCTGGCCCGCGATGACCGCGGCATCGTCGAAGGGGGGCACGTAGTGGGCGCCGGAATCGGCCGCGAACGCCCGGGCCAGGGCGATGCAATCGTCGACCACTTCCCCTTCCAGTCGAACCTCGGCGCCGTAAGCCCGGGTGGCCGCCACCTTGGGCAAGGCCGCGCCGCGGGGCATGTAGATGATCGCGACCCGCCCGGTCAGGGCCGCGGCCAGGGCTACGCCCTGGGCGTGGTTCCCGGCGGACGCCGCGACCACCGCCACTCCGGGTGACAGCTGAGCCACGTGGTTGTACGCCCCGCGAATCTTGAACGACCCGGTGCGTTGCTGGTGCTCCGGTTTCAGCAGGATCGGCCGGCCGGCCAGACGCGACAGGGAGTCGGAACGGTCGACCGGGGTGGTGCGGATGACAGGCATGAGCCGCTGGCGGGCGGCGTGCAGGTCCTGGAGGGTGATCAACTCCTGATGGCCCGGGCGGCGGCATCCCGGGTAGCCCGCCAGTGGGCGAGCTGCACGGCGGCGGCGGCCTCGCCGACCCGGTCATTGCGTTTGGCGGCTCGCTCGTCAGCGCGCAACCACAGCACGAACACGGCCAGGGTCCCGAGGAGGCCGGCGGCTTCGCCAGCGACCCACATCAGACCGCCACCAGTGTGCAGGTCGGAGAGCGACATCCCCGGAGCCAGGGGGGTGACCTGGCTCTCCAGCGCCATGCCCAGGATGGTGTGGAAGGGGAGGGCGAGCAGCAGGTAGAAGATCCGAGCCGCATAGCTGAGGCGGTAGGGGGTCGGGTCGAGGCCGACGACGGGCCACCAGAACAGGCACCCGGCCAGGATCAGGTGCACGTGGACGAGATTGTGCAGCGCCGGGTCTCGGAGGGTGTCGGCATAGAGGCCCGTGAAGTACAGACTGAACAACGTCAGGCCGTAGAAGGGCCAGGTGAAAAACGGGTGGGACAGCACCTTGGCCACAGGAGTATGCAGGGCCTTCAGGATGGTGGTCTGCACCCTCCGGTTGCTGGCCTGCAGGGCCAGGGTGATCGGCGCCGACAGGGCCAGGAAGATGGGCGCCACCATGCCGATCAGGATGTGCTGGATGGTGTGGACGGTGAAGATCTCGTCGTGGGCGTCCACACCGGACAGCAGCCCTACCGCGAGGAGCAGCTCGGCGAAGCAGAACGAGGCGGTTCGGGTCTTCGGCCAGGACCGCCCCTTGGTCGCCAGGCGCCGCACCGACCACAGGTACCAACCGGTCGTCAGGACGACCAGGACGGTCGGGATGAGCGGGAAGGTCGCCTGGGTGACAACCTCGAGCGGCGTCATCCCGGAATCGGGCGATTTCCTGGGCTCATCAGGCCCCTCACGATAGCGCTGCCGCGGCCCGAGCGACATCCTGCGGGGCCAGCCGCGGCTGTTGTCGGTCTCGGGTTGGGATCGCGCCGCCGCGTTGTGTAGAAAGGGGGAAGTGACCGTGCTCTCGACAACCGGCGGCGCCGTCGCCACCCCGGCGCCGACGATCAAGCCTGTCGATCCGTCCCGCTACCGGCCCCACCTGCTCCAGGTTGGGGTCATCGTCTGGCTGGCGTCGGAGCTGATGTTCTTCTCGGGGTTGTTCGCGGCCTTCTTCAGTCTGCGGGCGGATACGCCGAAGTGGCCGCCGGCCGGTGACGTCCTCGACGTCACGCCGGTCTTGATCGCCACCATCCTGCTGGTGCTGTCGTCGTTCACCATGCAGTACGGGGTGCATCGGGCCATCATGGGCAGCAGGTGGGGGTTTCTCGGCTGGCTGGCTCTGACCTTCTGCCTGGGCGGTCTCTTCGAGGGTCTACAGATCTCGGACTACTTAGGTCGCCCCTTCGGCATTGACACCGACGCCTACGGATCGGCCTTCTACACCCTTACCGGCTTCCACTTCCTGCACGTGCTCGCTGGCCTCGTCGGCATGATCCTGGTCGGGGCCCGGGCCTTGAAGACCAAACGCTTCGGTCATCGCACCGCCCCCTCCATCGAGTTCCTCTCCTACTACTGGCACTTCGTGGATGTGGTCTGGGTCGCCCTGTTCCTCGCTATCTTCGTGCTGAAATGACGGTGATGTCCCGCTCCCGTCGCTGGTTGGCCGGACCGCTGGCGTTGGTCGGCCTCGCCGTCGTGCTGGCTTCGGTGTTCTTCTTCAGCGGGGGCAGCGCCCGAGGCCAGAGCGACCTGGTCAGCACCAACCCCGCCGACATCCTGGCCGGGCAGCAGCTCTTCGAGTCCCACTGCCAGAGCTGTCACGGGTACCAGGGTGGCGGGGCTACCGGTCCCTCCCTGGTCAGCGCGGGTGCAGCGGCCGCCGACTTCTACCTCACCACCGGGCGCATGCCGCTCAACAACCCTGGCAACCAGGCCATCGCGCACCGCCCCTTCTTCGATCCGACGCAGATTCGCGAGCTCGTGGCCTACGTCAACGCCCTGCCGGTGATCACCAAGACGTTCAAGTTCGGCCCGACCATCCCGACGATCGCGCCGCTGTGCCCGACCGCCACGCCTGATCCGAAGGATCCGGGCTGCGTGACCCTCTCGCAGGGGCAACAGGCGTTCTCCCTCAACTGCGCCCAGTGCCACCAGGCGGCCGGCTCGGGCGGGATGCTCTCCAAAGGCAACGTCATCCCCACCCTGCACAACGCCAACCTGACCCAGGTCGGCGAGGCCATCCGGATCGGACCGGCGCCGATGCCGGTGTTCAGCCCGGCCCAGATGAGCAACCAGGAGATGTCAGCCATCGCCAACTACGTGCAGTACCTGCACAACCCGGCCAACCCCGGTGGGCTCGGCATCTCCCACTTCGGCCCCGTCGCCGAGGGCTTCGTAGGGGTGATCATCGGATTTGGTCTTCTATGGTTCGCGGTGCGCATGATTGGGAACAGAGGATGACGACCACCGACCGCCCCGACCGCCCCGACCTGGACGACATCTCGGAGGCTGTTCCCACCGGAGATGCTCCGAGCGACGATGACGTCCAGCTTGCGCTCCGCGTCGACCCCCGCCACTTCGGCATCGACCCGAACGATCCGTGGCCGGATGACGTGCCTCGGGGTCAAGACGACTCGCATTGGCGCTACGAAAACGATCCGAAGGGGGCCCGGCGGGCCGAACTGCGCATCGCCTTCTGCTGGACCCTGACCCTGCTGGCCTCCATTGGGTTGGCCGCGGTGTACGTCGCGGGTGGTCAGGCCCAGGTGGAAGGGGTTTGCTGGGCCGTGGCCTTCCTCGGCCTCGGGATCGGTTTCATCCTCTGGGCCCGCGACCTGCTGCCCGGGAACGAGGTGACGGCGAGTCGCGGCCATCACGATGTCAGCGCCGAGGCAGACCGCAGGGCCGTCGTCGAATCCTTGACCCGCGGTATCGGGCCCATGGCCCGCCGGCCCTTCCTGTTCAAGATGCTGGGCGCGGTCGGAGCCGTGTTCGGCTTGGTTGTTCTTTTTCCCTTCGCCTCGCTCGGGCCCAGACCCGGGGTCGACCTGTATGAAACCAAGTGGCGCAAGGGGAGCCGGGCCACCACGGTCGACGGAGTCCCCGTGCGACCCGGCGACATCGCGGTCAACGGGATCCTGACCGTTTTCCCCGACGGCGACACGTCAGATGCCCTGAGCCCGACCTTGCTCATCAATGTGGGCGACGCCCCCTTCGAGATCCCACCGAGCCGGGTCGGTTGGAACATCGGGGGGCTGGTGGCCTTTTCGAAGATCTGCACCCACGCCGGCTGCCCGGCCTCCCTCTACAACGTGCAGAGCCACCAGCTCATCTGCCCCTGCCACCAATCAACCTTCGACGTGCTGAAAGACTGCAAGCCAGTGTTCGGACCGGCGCCGCGCTCCCTGCCCCAGTTGCCGATAACGGTTGACAGCGAGGGCTACGTGGTGTCCCAGAGCGACTACACCGAGCCCGTCGGTCCTGGGTTCTGGAACCGGGGATGAGCACCACCGGGGAGCGGGCGGCGGCGCAAAAGCGCTACGGCGTGAGCAAGTCGGTCTTCGACACGGTCGACGAGCGGTTCGGCTCATCGAAGTTCCTGACCAGCGTCCTGGACAAGATATTCCCCGATCACTGGTCGTTCATGGTCGGCGAGATCGCCATGGACTCGCTGATCATCCTGATCGCCACCGGTATCTACCTGACCTTCTTCTACGTGGCGTCCGGCTCCGACGTGGTGTACGCGCCAACCAGCGGGCATGTCTACGCACCCCTGGTCGGCCAGCACATGAGCGAGGCGTACCAGTCGGTCATCAACCTGTCTTTCAACGTGCGGTTCGGTTTGGTCATTCGTCAGGCTCACCACTGGGCCGCCCTCGTTTTCGTCGCCGCGATTCTTTTCCACATGTGCCGGATCTTCTTCACCGGGGCCTTCCGCAAGCCTCGTGAGATCAACTGGATCATTGGCCTCAGCCTCTGGCTGGTGGTGATACTGGAAGGGTTCACCGGCTACTCCCTGCCCGACGACCTTCTCTCCGGTACCGGGATCCGGGTCATCTACTCGATCGTCCAGAGCATTCCCCTCGTGGGCACCTGGCTGGTCTACAACCTGTGGGGCGGACGGTTCCCAGGTCCCTCCTTCATCGCCCGGCTGTTCGTGGTGCACGAGTTCCTGTTCCCGGCCATCATCGTGGGGCTGCTGACCGCCCACCTCATGATTCTGTGGCACCAGAAGCACACCGATTTCCCCGGGCCGGGCAAGACCGAGACCAACATCAGAGGGAGCCGGATCTGGCCGCAGTATGCCCTGAAAGCCGGCGGCCTGTTCATGATCGTCAGTGGCGTCACCTTCGGCTTGGCCGGCCTGGTCCAGATCAACCCGGTCTGGTTGTACGGGCCGTACGAGCCGTTCACCATCTCCGCCGGCGCCCAGCCCGACTGGTATCTGGGGTGGCTGGACGGCTCGGTCCGCCTCTGGCCCCACTGGGAGTTCCGCTCCTTCGGCCACGAGATCGCCAACCCCTTCTTCCCGGGGCTGCTGATCCCCGGCCTCATCTTCACGATCATGTTCGCCTGGCCCTGGATCGACAAGAAGATCTACAACGACTACGACCGCCACAACCTGCTGGACCGCCCGCGCGACAAGCCGTTCCGCACCGGCGTCGGGGTGGCAGCCATCGTCTTCTTTGCCGTCCTGACCATCGCCTGCGCCGACGACCTCCTGGCCAACGATTTCCACATCCCCTTCGAGCGGCTGATCGAGATCCTTCAGTACAGCGTCCTCATCGGACCGATCGTCGGGTTCGTGATCGCCTACAAGGCCTGCCAGGCCCTGCAACGCACCCACGCCCATCCCATCCAGCGTCCCATCGGCGGCATCATCATCAGAACATCCGACGGTGCCTATCACACCCTGGCGGAGCATCACGGGGACGGTCACGGCGCCGGGCCCGGGGAGAATGGCCACGGCGAGAACGGCCACGGGGGTGGCGACGCCCGGGGCGATGGTCACGCCGACGCCGGCGGTGACAAACCCGCCCCGGTGGGCGCGGCCGACGAGCCCATCGCCCCTTCCGACTAGCGGCCACTGAAGGCGGCCGGAGCGCGGCCGGCTCAGGGGGTGGAGGGCGGCCGGCTCAGGGGGTGGAGGGCGGCCGGCTCAGGGGGTGGAGGGCGGCCGGTCTGTGGGCGTCCGCGGGGTGGGGCCGGCTCAGGGAGTTCCCGCACCGCCCCTCGTCGGCCCCTGCCCTTCAACCGGTGCCGGCCGGGCTGAGATCAGTCGTAGTGCTCGGGGTGGGGATCCAGGTGACCCGGATGCCCGGCCGCGGCGGCGGCTTCCTCCTCGTCCTCGGTGTCGGGAACTTCCACCTCGGATTCGGACTCCACGATCCACCCGATCACGGCGCCGAAGAAAAGGATGCCGGCGGGGACCAGGTACCAGTTGCCGAACGTCAGGCCGAGCACCCCGAAGATCAAGCCGAGCCCCATCCCGGCGGGCCAGATCGAGGCGGACGGAAAGTAGCCCACCTCCCCTTCGCCGTCGGTGTAAGTGGCGTCGAAGCGGTCCTCAGGCCTCGGCAGGCGGTGACGCTTCAGATACTGGCTCCACAGATAGAAGAACAGCATCCCGTAGGCCGCAAAGCCAAAGATCAGCATGGCCACGCCGGCGGATTCGGTGGGGTTGCTAATCAGGGCCCAGTAGACAAAGCCGGTGGCGCCGAGGAATACCGAGGCTCCGAGGATGGTCCGCCATTCAACCTTCATCGCATCAGTTCTCCCTGAAGCAGGCCGGACCGCGACACGAGGTGCGAACTCTTCTCACCGGCCGCCGCGTTCATCAATGCCCGACCCTGGTGAGCTCATCGGGATGGTTGGCGTCCCACAACGGGCGCTCGGAGCGGATCGGCGGCAACGACTCGAAGTTGTGGTCGGGCGGCGGCGACGAGCAGGCCCACTCGAGCGTCTGGGCGTCCCACGGGTTGTCCCCGGCGATGGCACCCCGTCGGTAGGAATGGAACAGGTTGATCACCGTGATGAACACCCCGAGCCCGGCGATGTAGGCGCCGATGCTCGAGAGCATGTTGAGGAAGTTCCACCCGAGGTTGGCGTCGTAGGTCTCGATCCGCCTCGGCATGCCGCGCAGTCCGAGGTCGTGCTGGGGGAAGAAGCACAGATTGAACCCGATGAAGAGCACCAGGAAGCTGAGTTTGCCCAGGCGCTCGTTGAGCATCCGTCCGGTGAACTTGGGATACCAGTAGTAGATCCCGGCGAACCCGGCGAAGACCGAACCGCCGAACATGACGTAGTGGAAGTGGGCGACGATGAAGTAGGTGTTGTGGAGCTGGAAGTCGAGAACGGGCTGGGCCAGGATCACGCCGGTGATGCCGCCGAACAGGAACATGCAGAGGAATCCGAGGCAGAACAGCACCGCCGTGTTGAGGGTGATGGTGCCTCGCCACATGGTGCCGATCCAGTTGAAGAACTTGATGCCGGTCGGGACGGCGATGAGCAGGGAGAGGGCCGCGAAGAACGGCAGCAGCACCGCGCCGGTCGTGTACATGTGGTGGGCCCAGACGCCCATGGAGAGGGCCCCGATCGACAGGGTGGCGCCAATCATGCCCTTGTACCCGAACACCGGCTTCTTGGACATAGTGGCCAATACCTCGGTCACGATCCCGAAATACGGGAGGGCGAGGATGTACACCTCCGGGTGGCCGAAGAACCAGAAGAGGTTCTGCCACAGGATGGGTTGACCGCCCCGGTTCGGGTCGTAGAAATGTCCGCCCAGGTGGCGGTCGATCCACAGCAGGGCGAAGGCTGCGGTCAGCACCGGGAAGGCCAGCAGGATCAGGAACATGGTGACCATCTGGTTCCACACGAAGATCGGCATGCGGAACATGACCATGCCCGGGGCCCGCAAAGTGAAGATGGTCGTGATGATGTTGACGGCGGTAAATATCCCGGAAAAACCGGTCAGGCCCACTCCGAGTAACCACAGGTCGGCGCCGGGGCCAGGGGAGTGAATCGATTCGGTGAGCGGGGCATAACCGAACCATCCGAAGTTGGCGGCTCCGTTGTTGGTGAGGAACCCGGCGGACATGGTGAGGAAGCCGCCGAGGTACAGCCAGTAGGACAGGTTGTTGAAACGGGGGAACGCCATGTCCGGCGCCCCGATCATCAGGGGGATGAGGTAGTTGCCGAGCCCGGCGAAGGCGAAGGGCCCGAGGAAGACGAACAGCATGATCGTCCCGTGCATCGTGAACAGCTGGTTGTAGACGTTCTCGGTGACGAAGTTGTTGTTGGGGACGATGAGCTGGGTGCGGATGCCTTCGGCCAAGAGTCCGGCGAACAGGAAGCCGATAAACGAGGTGACCAGGTAGTTGAGGCCGATCTGCTTGTGATCGGTGCTGGTGATGTACTTGACCAGACCCGATGGGCGCGGTCCCGGCACGATCTCCATGAGGGATGGCTCGGCGGGCTCCAGGTGTTCCTCGGGGCGTTCCTGTATGAGGGTCATGGCTACTTCGTCACCCCCGCGGTCGTGGTGGAGAGAGGAGCCTGCTTGGCGTACCAAGCGTTGTATGCCGCCGGCGTCATGACGTCGACCATGAACCGCATGAACGCGTGGTACTGGCCGCAAATGTTGTTGCACTGGCCATTGTAGATACCGGTCTTTATCACGTTGAAGTCCACGACATTGTTGATGCCTGGGATCATGTCCCGCTGGAACAGGAACTCCGGCACGTAGAACGTGTGGATCACGTCGAGTGACTCCAGATGGAGCTGCACCGTCTCACCGGCGGGCATGTAGAGGACCGGGAGGTTGGCCTCGGAGTTGATGTCGAGCTCGTTGGAGACGGTGCCGAGCTCGGAGTGGCCGTTGGGATAAATGAAGCGCCACCCCCACTGGAAGCCCTGCACGGTGATCTTGACCGCCGGGTTGCTGCTGACCTTGGTGACATGATTTTCGGCGTTGTAGGCGAAGCCGAACACCACCGCGACGATCACGAGCGGGATGATCGTGTAGGCCACCTCGATGGGAATGTGGTACTGGAACTGTGCCGCCCGGCGGGTGTCGCCTGGCTTGTGCCGGTAGCGAATCACGCACCACAAGATGCCGCCCAGCACGATCACGCCGATCGGCACGGCGAAGATGTAGGTGATGTGCCACAACTGCCGGACCCAGTGATCCTGGCCGGTCACGCCGTGGGGTGAACCCAGGTCGGTGTGGGCCAGCAGCTGTGTGGCGAGCACGGTCACTGGCCCAACAATAAGCACCCCGGACGGTGCGCACCAACCCGAGTACGAGGCCGGTGATCCGGTCCCATGGACCGGCCCGGCCCGGCGACGCCTCCTCTTTTCCGGCAACTTCTAACTGGACATGAGAAAAGTTGAGCGCTATAATGTCAGGAAAGCTAGATTGATTGATGTACCCGTTTACCTTGGAGGTAGCAGATGTCCCTATTGACCAGTTTCGATCCCTTTTTCCGTGACTTCGACCGCTCCAGCGAGGGCGTCGTGGGTCGTCGGACCAACACCCCCCGGCTCATGCCCGTGGACGCCGTCCGCAGTGGCGATCACTTTGTGGTCAGCTTCGACCTGCCTGGGGTGGACCCGGCGTCGGTCGAGGTAACGGTGGAGAAGAACGTGCTGTCAGTTTCCTCCGAGCGGCACTGGACCCCCGAGGAGGGTGACCAGGTCGTGATCTCAGAGCGGCCGCAGGGGCGCTTCGAGCGCAAGCTGTACCTGAGTGACAACATCAGCACCGACGGCATCGAGGCCCACTACGACCGCGGTGTGCTCTCCCTGCACATCCCGGTGTCTGAGGCCGCCAAGCCCCGCAAGGTGCAGGTCACCTCTGGCGATCGCAACGAGGCGATCGTCGCCGGCGCATCGCAAAACTGACCAGCCACCCGGCCTGAGGGTCGGTCCGCGGTATGGCCAGAGGCGTCCTCGAGGAGGGCGCCTCTGGCGCGCTCGGGCGGCCCCGATTGCCAGGAGCGGTCCGGAGCGTCTATTCTGACCGGCTGGCCCGGTGCCGTTTCGACGCGCCCCGGCTCCCTGCGACAGAACCGGCACCTTCCCGAGGTCATTCACTTGCGTACCTACTCCCCGAAACCCGCCGACATCCAGCGCGTCTGGTACGAGGTCGACGCCGATGGTGCCGTCCTCGGGCGGCTGGCGACCGAGGTGGCCCGGGTGCTGCGGGGCAAGCACAAGCCCATCTTCGCTCCCCACCAGGACACCGGTGACCACGTGATTGTGGTGAACGTGGCCAAGATCCGGATGACCGCCGGCAAGGCCGAGAAGAAGGTCTACTACCGCCACTCCGGTTACCCGGGTGGGCTCACGGCCCGCAACTACGCCGATCTGCTGGCAAATCACCCCGAGGAGACCTTCCGGCGGGCGGTCAAGGGGATGCTGCCGAAAGGGTCGCTGGGCCGGCACATGATCCGGAAGCTGAAGATCTACGCCGGTCCGACCCATCCTCACTCGGCCCAGTCGCCGATCCCCCTGCCGGTCGACCCCCGCACCCACCGGGGCTCGTGATCGGGCCCACCCTGCGACGCCAACGAAGGAGTATCGCCGACCCGTGCCCAAGCCGTTGATCCAATCCACCGGGCGCCGTAAGGCGGCCATCGCCCGAGTCCGGCTGCGCCCCGGAACCGGCGTGATCACCGTCAATCGTCGTCCCATCGACGACTACTTTCCGTCCGCGACGCACCGCATGATCATCACCGAGCCGCTCCGAGTGGTCGAGAAGCACGAGGACTACGACGTCGACACCACCATGGGCGGCGGAGGAGTGTCCGGCCAGGCCGGGGCCCTGCGCCTCGGCATCGCCCGGGCCTTGGTCGAGTTGGAGCCCGAGCTGCGGGCCCCACTGAAGCGGGCCGGCTTCCTCACCCGCGACGCCCGGGAGAAGGAGTCGAAGAAGTACGGCCTCAAGAAAGCCCGCAAGGCGCCGCAGTACTCGAAGCGGTAGCCGACCCGGCGTCGTGTCGCTGCGGTTCGGGACCGACGGAGTTCGCGGCGTCGCGGGTAGCGAACTGACCGCCGAGCTGGTCTTGGCCCTCGGGCGAGCCGCGGCGCGGGTCCTGGGCTCTCCGTCAAGGGGAACGCGGCCCGAGTTCCTGCTCGGGCGGGATACCAGATGGTCGGGACCCATGCTGCAGGCGGCCCTGGCCGCGGGACTCGCCGCGGAAGGAGCGGACGTCGTCGATCTGGGCGTCTTGCCGACGCCGGGCGTGGCCGCCCTGGCGGGCGCCAGGGCGGCGGCGGCGGCGGTGATCTCGGCGTCGCACAACCCTTTCGGCGACAACGGCATCAAGCTGTTCGCCGCGGGTGGGCGGAAACTGACCGAGGCCCAGGAGGCCGCCGTGGAGGTCCAGCTCGCCGGGCTGGCTGCCGGTGGAGGCGGCGAGAGCGAAGGGGGCGGCGAGAGCGAAGGCGGGGAACGACCCCGGCCGGGCCCGGACGCCGAACCGGGTGGGGGTCGGGAGGTCGGGCCTTCGCTCCTCGTGGGTGACCGGCTCGGTCGCTACGGCGCCGATCCGGCCGGACGGGCCTGGTATTGCGCCCACGTGGTGGAGGCCCTCGAAGGACGGCGACTCGATGGGATCCGCGTGGCGATCGACTGCGCCAACGGGGCGGCCGTTTCGACGGCGACCGAGATCCTGACCGCCGCCGGGGCCGACGTGGTCGAGGTGCTGGGGGCGTCCCCCGACGGGCGCAACATCAACGCCGGGTGCGGTTCCACCGATCCGTCCCTCCTGGCCGCGTCCGTCGTCCGGCTGGGGGCCGACGCCGGGCTGGCCTTCGATGGTGACGCCGATCGGGTCATTGCCGTGGACGGGACCGGGGCCATCATCGATGGTGACCGCCTTCTCGGCCTGTTTGCCACCGACCTGCGGGGACGGGCCCGGCTGGCCGGGGACACCGTTGTCGTCACGGTCATGACCAACCTCGGGTTCCATCTGGCCATGTCCGGCGCCGGAGTGCGGGTCCACGAGACGCCGGTCGGGGACCGCCACGTCCTCGAAGCCCTCGATGAGCACGGCTGGTCACTGGGCGGGGAGCAGTCGGGACACCTGATCTTCCGCCATCTCGCCACCACCGGCGACGGGGTTCTCTCCGGGCTGCTGCTGCTCGATCTGTTGGTTCGGTCCCAACAGCCACTGGCGATCCTGGCCGCCGGGGTGATGGAGCGGCTGCCGCAGGTACTGCGCAATGTGGTGGTGTCCGATCGGGACGCCCTGCCCGGAGCCGAGCCGGTGTGGGCGGCCGTGCGGGCCGTGGAGGCCGAGCTCGGCGACCACGGTCGGGTCCTGCTCCGCCCGAGCGGAACCGAGCCGGTAGTCCGGGTGATGATCGAGGCCCGGACCGAGCAGGACGCCGCCCAGGCCGCTGATCACCTGGTCGCGGTGGTGACCGCCACCCTGGGCGAGGGGTCGGGCTAGCTGGCCCCTCGGGCTCCGGTGGGGTCACATCGCAGGGGTGCAGGCGGGGGTTCCCGCAGGTGGAGCGGCCGTGGCGCTCAGGCTCGGTGGGCCGTCCCAGGCCGCCGGCGGACCACAGGGGGTACGGGCGGCCAGCCCGGGCCGGGAGGCGGGCGGGCCGCGGATGCAGTTCGAGCCAGAGTCGGACCGGTACCCTGGCAGGCCATGTGCGGGATCGTTGCTGTTCTCCGACGGCCGTCGCAGCGGCCGGCACCCGACCCAGAGACGATCTTGGCGTCCCTTGACACCGCGGCGGAGCTCCTCGCCGCCTCTGCTATCTCGGGTTGGCCGGGTGCCCTCGAGGCCCTGCAAGCAACGGATCGGCTGCTGCGGGGCACGCCGGGATTGCACTGCTTGCTGGGCGCGCCGACGACCCTGGACGGCGTCGCCCAACGCATCGGACGCGTCGCAGCCGAACTGAGCCGCCTGGACGCGGAGTTGGACGGCGGCGCTCGGGAGTTGCCGCCGGCCGAGCTGGAGACGGTCAATGTGGCTCTGATCGCGCTGAAGGACGCCTGCTGGGCCATCGAACGCGATCGGCTCGGCATGGCACGCGGGGTCAGCGATCTGATGTCCCTCGGCGGAACGGTCGTCGATCAGAGCACGGCCCTGGACGGTTGGTGGTCCATCCAGGTGGCACTGACGTCGCTCAACCGGCTCGAGGTGCGAGGTCGAGACTCGGCGGGAATCCACGTGCTGATCGACGGTCACGGCCTGGACCTCGAGGACCCGGCGATCAGGGGCGCGGTGGGGGGGCGGGGCGCCGATCCGCTCTTCGCTTCGGGCGCCGTCCGGGCTCCAGCCGGGTGCCTCGGCTTCGTGTACAAAGCCGCCGCCGAGATCGGCGAACTTGGCGACAACGTCAAGGCTTTGCGGACCGCCATCCGCGGCGATGCCCTCCTCGCCCGGGCCCTGGCCGGCCCCGGGTCGCGGGCAACCGTGGTCGGCCACACCCGCTGGGCCAGCGTCGGGATCATCTCTGAGCCGAACGCCCATCCGCTCAACTCAGAGGAGCTGAACCGGCGAGACGGCAGCTATGTCATCGCCGCCCTCAACGGGGATGTCGACAATCACGCCGAACTTCGGCTCTCGGAGGGGCTGGAGCTGCCCCCCGAGATCACCACCGACGCCAAGGTCATCCCGACCATCGTGTCCCGCCGTATGACTGACGGGGCCACCGTGGCGGACGCCTTCCGCAGCACCGTGGCCCGGTTCGAGGGCTCGGTGGCGATCGCGGCGGCCAGCGCCTCCGTCCCCGACGAGGTGTATCTGGCCTTGTGCGGCTCGGGCCAGTCGCTGTATATCGGCTTGGCCGAGGATGCCTACGTGGTGGCGAGCGAACCCTATGGCCTGGTCGAGGAGACGGCCCAGTACGTGCGAATGGACGGGGAGGCGACCCAGGGTCAGGTCGTCGGGCTCCACCGTGAGGGCGCCGGGGGTATAACCGGCATGCGGCGGGCGCGCTACGACGGCGGTCCGCTTCCGGTGGACGAGCGCGACGTGATCACCGCCGAGATCACCACGAGGGACATCGATCGGGCCGACTTTCACCATTTCCTTCTCAAAGAGCTGACCGAGGCGCCTGACTCGTTACGGAAGACCCTGCGGGGCAAGATCGCGGTCGGCGAGGACGAGCGGTTGAGCGTTCGAGTCGGTGAAGATGTGGTGCCCCCCTCCCTGGCCCGAGCCCTGGCCACCGGATCGGTCCAGCGGGTGCTCGTCATCGGTCAGGGGACCGCGGCCGTGGCCGGGCAGGCCGTGGCGGCCGCCATCACCCGGCTCCTGCCCGGCGTCTCGGTCGCCGCCCTGCCCGCCACCGAGCTGTCCGGCTTCGGGTTGTCCGACGACATGAGCGACACACTGATCGTCGCCATCAGCCAGTCGGGCACGACCACCGACACAAACCGGACCGTCGATCTGGCTCGCACCCGCGGCGCCCACGTGGTCGCAGTGGTCAACCGCCGCAACAGCGACCTGGCCGCCAAGGCTCATGGGGTCCTGTACACCTCGGATGGGCGAGACGTCGAGATGAGCGTGGCGTCGACGAAGGCGTTCTATGCCCAGGTGGCCGCCGGGTGGTTGCTGGCGGGCGCCCTGGCCCAAGCCGCCGCGGCTGGTCAGACCTGCCCAGTGGCGGCGGACATCGACCGGGTGCTGACCGCCCTGCGGACCCTGCCCGAGGCCATGCGGCAGGTGCTGGGCCGGCGAGAGGCCATCGGCCGGGTGGCGTCCTCGGTGGTTCCCTCGCGGCGCTACTGGGCGGTGGTCGGCAGCGGTCCTGATCGCATCGCGGCCGCCGAGGTGCGCATCAAGCTGTCGGAGCTGTGTTACCGATCCATTTCCAGTGACGCCACTGAGGACAAAAAACACATCGACTTGTCGTGCGAGCCGTTGATCCTGGTCTGCGCGGCCGGGTTGCGCGGTCCCAACGCGGACGACGTCGCCAAGGAAGTCGCCATCTACCGGGCCCACAAGGCCGCGCCGGTCGTCGTCGCCAGCGACGGTGAAGCGGACCGTTTCCGAGCCGCGGCCCTGGACGTGGTGACCGTGCCGGCGACGGATCCGGATCTGGCGTTCGTGCTGTCCGCCATGGTCGGCCATCTCTTTGGCTACGAGGCGGCTCTGTCGATCGATGCCCAAGCCCGCCCGCTGCGGGAGGCCAGGGTGGCGATCGAGACCGCGGTCAGTGCCGGCCCCGACAATCTGATCGAACGCCTGCGACCTGACCTGCAAGGCGTCGTACAGCCGTTCCTGGGTGGCCTGCAGGAAGGCAGCTACAACGGCAACCTGGAGGCGGCCACCGCGGTGCGGTTGGTATCCCTGCTGCGCTACGCCACCGGCGTGCTCCCGCTCGAGAGCTACGAGCTGGAGACGGGCAAGATCGGCGCGCCGACCGCGGTGATCGGCGACCTGCTGGACGCCCTCAACAGCGGCATCGACGAGTTGACCCGCCCGGTCGACGCCGTCAAACACCAGGCCAAGACCGTGACGGTCGGAATCTCCCGCAGCGAGGATGCCCTGTTCGGAGTGCCGCTCGTCAAGACCACCCTTTCGGTCGGCGCCGCCCCGGACACCCTGGGCTACAAGGCCCTCCGGACGCTCGGCGCTCTTGACGAGGCGGTGGCCGAAGTCGCGGGCTTCACCCGTTACCGCATCGACTGGCCAGCCACGGCGGCACCCACCATCGCCGTTACCGACCAGGGCGGGGTGGCACGGGACATGCCCCCGTCCCGAACCACCGTCGATCCCCGCCTCCTCGGCACCAAGCACCGGGCCGCCGAGGAACGGGAAGTGACGGTGGGGGTGGGAGCGACCGACGGTCGGACCTTTATCTTGGTGCCCGAGGCCAAGGGTACCCAGGTCGTCGGCATGACGCTGCTGCAGGTCCGCTTTCACGAGCGGCTGGCGTCGGAGGCCGCCAAACGGGTCTTGGTTGGTTATCGCACCCGCTATGCCGCCCTGGCTGACGCCGTCACCGAAACCGAGCCCTTCATGGACGATGACCGGCTGGGCCACGAGCCGCTGGTCGAGTTGCTCACCACGCCGGTCTACGAGCTGGCCACCAGGTGGCGGCGATCACCCCCGTGAACGGCGCCCTGGTTGGCATCGGGATCGACTCCGTGGACATCCCCCGATTCGGCGAGATCCTGGCCCGCCGGCCCACGCTGGCCATCCGGCTGTTCACTCCGGGCGAGCAGCACTACGCCGCCGGGCTGGCTAACCCGGTTCCCACCTTGGCCGCTCGTTTCGCAGCCAAAGAGGCGGTGATGAAAGCCCTCGGCGTGGGGCTGGGCGCCTTCGGTTGGGGCGACGTGGAGGTGGTCCGAGCTCCCGGCGGCCCCCCGGATCTGGTGGTAACCGGCCGAGCCGCCTCGTTGGCCCTACGGCACGGTGTGCGGGCCTGGCTGCTGTCGATCACCCATACCGCCACGGTTGCGTCGGCGGTAGTGGCGGCGGTCGGGTGATCCCAATCCTCACCCCGGCCGAGATGGCCGAGGTGGACCGCAACGCCGGCGATCCGGTCGAGCTGCTGATCGAGCGGGCCGGGTTCGCGGTGGCCGCGGCCGCCCGACGGATGTTGGGAGGCACCTACGGCCGGAAGGTGGTGGTGGTGGCCGGTCGGGGCAACAACGGCGGCGACGGTCGGGTGGCAGCCCGCCTCTTGTCGGGGTGGGGCGCCCGGGTGTCGGTGATCGACGCCGCCGACGTGGGGGGTGGGGCCGGGTGGGCAGGGTTAGGCGCTGCGGACCTGGTCGTTGACGCCGCTTACGGGACCGGGCTCAGCCGGGCCTACGACCCGCCCGATCCGGGAGACGCGGCGGTGCTGGCCGTGGATATCCCGTCGGGACTGTCCGGCCTTACGGGCCGGGTGATCGGTGGTCCGGGCGGCGGTGGGGACGGGCCGGGTGGTGCGAGTGGCGGCGACGGTGGCCCGGGTGGTGGGAGTGGGCCGGGTGGTGGGAGTGGCGGCGAGGGTGGCCCGGGTGGTGGGAGTGGCGGCGAGGGTGGCCCGGGTGGTGGGAGTGGCGGCGAGGGTGGCCCGGGTGGTGGGAGTGGCGGCGAGGGTGGCCCGGGTGGTGGGAGTGGGCCGGGTGGCGATGGGGACGGGCGGGCCGGTGCCGTGCGAGCGAACCGGACGGTGACGTTTGCGGCCTACAAGCCGGGTCTGCTGCTGGGCAGCGGGCCTGAGTACGCCGGAGCGGTCGAGGTGGCTGACATCGGACTGGGTGCCCTGGCGGCCGCAGGCGCATCCACGTGGCTCGTGACCGATTCGGACGTGGCCCGGACGTGGCCGGCGAGGAGTCGGCAAGCCCACAAGTGGCAGAGCGCGGTCCAGGTCGTGGCCGGATCCCCGGAAATGTACGGGGCCCCCGGGCTGGTCGCCCGTGGTGCCCTGCGAGCCGGGGCCGGGTATGTCCGGGTCGGGGTCCCCGGCGCGCCCCCCGGAGGGGGCCTGCCTCCTGGGGAGCACGTGACCCATCGGCTCCCGGCACTCGACTGGGAGGGTGAAGTGGCGGCGGGCATGAGCCGGGTGAAAGCCCTGGTGATCGGCCCTGGTCTGGGCGAACGGGTGGCGGGTGGCGCCGGGCCAGACTCGGCCGTCGCCCGCCTGCTGGCGATGTCGTCAGTGCCGGCAGTGGTGGACGCTGACGGGCTGCGAGCGCTTCGCGACCTCGGCACCGTGGCAGCGGTGGTCAAGGCCCGGCAGGCCGCGGTGGTCCTCACTCCCCACGAGGGCGAGTACGCCCGTCTGGTGGGACGGCCGCCTCAGGACGATCGGATTTCCGACGTCCGCGCCGTTGCGGGACTCAGCGGGGCCGTCATCCTCCTCAAGGGCTCACCCACGGTCGTGGCCGAGCCCGGCGGCCGGGCCCTGATCGTGAATGCGGGGTCGGCCCGACTGGCGACGGCGGGCACTGGCGATGTGCTTTCGGGCGCCATCGGGGCCTTTCTGGCCCGTGGCCTCCCGGCGCTCGAGGCCGCCGCTCTGGCTGCCCACTGCCATGGCCGGGCGGCCTCGCTGGGTCGGAGCGAGGGCCTCGTCGCCAGCGATCTGCCCGACCTGATTTCGGCCTGGCTGTCCGAGGTGGTGCGATGCCCGTAGGCGGGTGTCCTTCCGGGGTGGCCGGGCCGCAGCGCGGCCCGGCCACCCTGGCGAGCCGGGGTGGCGATCTGCTGATCCCCTGGGTCGAGCCGTGGGCCGGCGGTGGGTGGGTGGATGGGCGGGTCGGTGGGTGAGAGCCCGCCGGGCTGGGGGCAACCGGAGACGGGGTCGGCCCGAATGCGCCGGCGGGCTTGGGCCGAGATCGATCTCGACGCCATCCGGCACAACGCCCGGGTGCTCGCTGGCGCGGTGGCGCCGGCCCGGCTGTGCGCCGTGGTCAAGGCCGGCGGGTACGGCCACGGGGCGACAGAAGTGGCCCGTGCCGCGCTCGACGGTGGGGCCGGCTGGCTCGCGGTGGCACTGGTCGAAGAAGGACTGGAGCTGCGGGCCGCAGGCCTCACCGCTCCGATCCTCTTGCTCAGCCAGCCGCCGCCTCCTGCCATGGCCGAAGTGGTGGCGGGGGCACTGACACCCACCATCTACACCCGGTCCGGTCTGGACGCCCTCGCCCAGGCCCTACCGGCCCTGGGACTGGTGTCGGGGGCAACTGTTGCTTCTGTACCTTCCGTCCCCGCAAGGCCATTTCCGGTGCACGTCAAGGTCGACACTGGGATGCACCGGGTGGGCGCCGGCACGGTGGAGGCCATTGAGTTGGCCGTCGCCGTGGCCCAGGATCCCCGCCTGGCGTTGGAGGGCTTCTGGACCCACTTGGCGGTCGCGGACCAGGTCGATGATCCCTACACGGCCGAGCAAATGGCCCGCTATGAGGCGGCCCTCGCCGGCGCGGCCCGAGCCGGGGCCCGCCCCACCCTCCGTCACGCCGCCAACTCGGCCGCCGCCATGTGGCATCCCAGCAGCCGCTACGACCTCGTTCGCTGCGGCATCGCGCTGTACGGCCTGGCTCCCGATGCGACGGGACTCGGCCGGTCGCCGATGCCCGGTTTGCGACCGGCGCTGGCCCTGAAAGCTCGGGTGTCGCACGTGAAGGTAGTGACGAAAGGCGAACGCTTGTCCTATGGCCTGCGCTACCGCCTCGAGCACGACTCGGTGGTCGCCACGGTGCCGGTCGGCTACGCCGACGGGGTCACCCGGTCGCTCGCCGCGGCCGGTGGTGAGGTGCTTATCGGCGGGTACCGGCGGCCGATTGCCGGGACGGTCACCATGGATCAACTGACCGTCGATTGCGGTCCCCACGCCACCGTTGACGTCGGCGACGAGGTGGTGCTGATCGGCAGTCAGAACGGTGAGACCATTGCCGCCTGGGACTGGGCTGTTCGCACGGGAACTATCGCCTACGAGGTGGTCTGCGGCGTGAGCGCCCGGGTGCCGCGCCTGTACACCGGTGCCGAGTCATCCGGCCCCGTCCCGTGATCGGCGAGGTCGCTGGAGTTCGGGTCGGTCACTGGACTCATCCGACGGCGCGTACCGGTTGCACGGTGGTCATCCTCCCGGCGACGACGGTTGCCTCCGGGGAAGTGAGAGGAGCAGCGCCGGGGACCAGAGAGTGGGCCCTGCTCCAACCTGGACGCACCGTCGACCGAATTGATGCCGTGGTCCTCGCCGGTGGGTCGGCCTTTGGCTTGGCGGCGTGTGATGGCGTGATGCGGTGGTGCGAGGAGCGCGGCCTCGGGTATCCGACCAAGGGCGGTCCGGTGCCGATCGTGGTCGGCCTGGTGGTCTACGACCTCGGCGTCGGCGATCCGTCGGTGCGGCCCGGTCCGGCCGAGGGGTACGCGGCCTGCGAAGCGGCCCAGGCGGGCCCGGAGGCTATCGCGTCCGGGCCGTTCGGTGCCGGCAGCGGCAGCACCATCGGAAAATGGGCTGGGCCGGACGCGGGTCGGCCCGCGGGACTCGGCAGCGCGGTGGCGCGCCACGGGGACCTGGTGGTGGCGGCCCTGCTCGCAGTCAACGCGGTCGGCGAGCCGCGCCCGATCGGGTCGCCCTTGTCGGAACCACGAGTGCCGGTTCGCCCGCCGGCCGACCCGGCGACGTCTCTTGTTCCTGAAGCGTTGCAGGCCACCACGATCGGGATCATCGTCACGAACGCCGTCACGGACAAGGTTGGATGCATGCGGCTGGCCCAGTCGGGTCACGACGGTCTGGCCCGGGCGCTCGATCCGGTGCACACCGGCGCGGATGGTGATGCCCTGGTGGCTGCCGCGACCGGTGAGGTGGAGGCGCCGCTCGAGACGGTGCGGGCCTTGGCGGCTTGGGTTGTCGAGCAGGCAGTCTTCGACGCCGTGCCCCCCACGTGAGTGGCGCGACCGAAAGGAGTCAGACGTCGGTGCGCAGCACCACGGTTCCGGCCGCCTTATCGTGCAGAGTTTGATTTTGGCTGTCCCACAGCGGCCACAGGATGTCCAGGATCCCGCCGATGACGGTGATGGCCAGGACCACCTCCACCAGGGTGCGGGGCACGGCCCGGTCATAGGTGCAGGGCGCCCCGGTCCGGGCGTTGATGGTTCGGGTTCGAAGTGCCAGATTGCCGACGGTACGGCCGGCATTTCCACCCAGCATCACCACGAGATAGATGAATTGGATCAGGATCTCGAGGAGGCTGCGTGCATCGGTGTTCACCCCGGCAATCCCGAGGATGATGGCAGCGACGATCCCGACGAGTATCCCGTCGATGACCGTGGCCCCCACCCGGCGCCACCACCCGGCCAGGTAACCGCCAGGACGTCCGTCGGATCCGCCCCACTGCGAGCCGGGTTGTTGCCAACCGGGCCCAGGCTGTTGATATCCGGTGCCTCCCTCGGACCAGGAGGAGGGTGGTGGCGGGTAGTTGCCCGGTCCGGGCGGTGGGGGCGGGTAGTTGCCGGGAGGCGGGTAGTTGCCCGGTCCGGGCGGCGGGGGCGGGTAGTTGCCAGGAGGCGGGTAGTTGGTGCCGCCCGGACCCGGTGGTGGCGGCGGAGCGGCTGGTGGCGGGTAGTTGCCCGGTGGGGGCGGGGGTTGGTAGCTCGGGGGCGGAGGGTCGCCACCCCGCTCCGGCTCGTCCGAGGGGCTCTGCCCCCAGGGCTCCTGTGGTGGACTAGTGCTCACCGGCTCACGCCCTTTGTCAATGCGAACGGACCTGCGCGTTCCCGTGCCTAGACGGTAGCAACCGCCGTCGGGAGGTCGGGGCGACAGGTCGGGCGGGTGGCGGAGCGGGGCAACAGACCGCCCGGTCGGGCGCCCGACCTTTGTACTCATCGGACCACTAATGGAGTGAGATGTACACGTGGTGTACTTCCTGCTCCAGAAGTGGAGCCGACGCGCCACAAGTGGTGAAGTCTCGCCGGGGCGCCTCCCCGGCGGAGGTAGCCGTGGTCTTCCTCCAGGTGGCGCCCCCCGAGGTGGCCGCCTCACTGGCGGTGGCCCGGTGGGCTCCCGCTCCGTCGGCTTAGGGTCGGCCAGCTCTGGTGGTAAGGCGGTTCTGGTAGGTGGCGGGAGCGTGGAGCGGGCGGAGTCCGGTGACTGCCGCTGGGGTCCGGTCCGGTTGGGGCCAGGTTGGAGTGGCGAGGCCTGGTCGCGTCGGGTGGGTTCTGAAGGGTTGGAGCGGCGGGGCCTGGTCACGTCGGGTGGGTTCTGAAGGGTTGGAGCGGCGGGGCCTGGTCGCGTCGGGTGGGTTCTGAAGGGTTGGAGCGGCGGGGCCCTCTCTTTCTGGACGGTGCCGCCCTTCAAGTGGGCCGAGTTTCGGACAGAGAGTGCAGCGGTCGGGCCTGGTCGGGGCCCGGGCCGGTCGGCGGGGGAACCGGCTGGCGGCGATGGAGGCGGAAGGGAACCGTTTGTGCCGGCCGCGATGGATGGCGCCGGCCGGCTCGGGCGAAACCCGGGGTACTGGTGGGCGGACGCACCGGAGGCGGCCGGTACGATGGGTCGCGGTGCCAGGGCTTGTCGACGTCCAGCAGATAGCCCTTACGTGTACCCGCTGCCCCCTCGCGGCCGGTCGCACCACGGTGGTGTTCGGAGAGGGAGATCCCCACGCCGACCTGATGGTGGTGGGGGAGGGCCCCGGGCGAGAAGAGGACCTGCAGGGTCGACCGTTCGTGGGGCGATCCGGACAGTTGTTGGACCGCTTGTTGGTGGAGGAGGCCGGGCTCCAGCGGGCCCAGGTGTACATCGCCAATGTGGTGAAGTGCCGCCCACCGGGCAATCGTGATCCCTTGCCGGACGAGATTGCCGCCTGCCGGCCCTTTCTCGATCAGCAAGTGGCTCTCATCGCTCCCCGGGTGGTGGTCACCCTCGGCAACTTCGCCACCCGCCTACTGCTCGACACCGGCAAAGGAATCACTCAGCTCCGAGGCCGCTCCTTTCCATTCGGAACAGACGGTGCCGTTCTCTTTCCGACCTACCACCCCGCCGCCGCCTTACGGGGCGGAGGGGAAGTAGTAGCCCGGATGCGGGCTGACTTCGTGCGAGCCCGGGCCGCCCTGGACGCCGCGCCTGGGCCGCCCGGAGCAACCCGGACCAGCGCCAGCTCCAGCGCCGCCCCCCACTCCGGCCCCGCCCCGGAAGCTGGCGCCGGCAAGGGCCCCGCCGCCCCGGCCGCCGGCCCCGCCCCGCCGGCCGCCGCCCCCGCCCCGCCGGCCGCCGCCCCCGCCCCGCCGGCCGCCGGCCCCGCCCCGCCGGCCGCCGCCCCCGCCCCGCCGGCCGCCGGCCCCACCCCGGCCGCCCACGAGCAATGACGCCGACGCTCGAACTCCTCTGCACCGGACCCGCCGCGACGCAGGCGCTGGCCGCGGCCATCGCCAGGACACTGTTGCCGGGTGACGTGCTCCTTCTCGACGGGGACCTCGGGGCAGGCAAGACGACATTCACCCAGGGGCTGGCTCGGGCCATGGGCGTCGCTGACCCGGTCACCAGCCCCACCTTCACCCTGGTGCGGTCCTATCCGACGGCGTTCGGCGTGGAGTTGATCCACGTCGACGTGTATCGCCTTGATCAGCTGTCGGAGATCGTCGCCCTCGGGCTCCCAGAGATGCTGGAATACGGCGCGGTCGCGGCCATCGAATGGGGCGGACGGGCCGTGGCCGCCCTCGGGCCGGAGTACCTCGCTGTCCGCTTCACGCTCACCGAGGCCGGGGAGGAACGCCTGGTCACCCTGACACCATCCGGGTCGAGATGGCAGTCTCGCTGGCCGGATCTGGTCGAGGCCGTCGAAGGTCTCGGAGCGATGCCATGACCATCCTGCTCGGCATCGCCACCGCCACCGCACAAGTTGGGGTGGCCCTTTCCGGACCGGACGGACCGCTGGCGTCCTTGCACGTCCGCCAGGGTCGCCGCCATGCCGAGGTCCTGGTCCCGAGCATCGAGTCGACGACCCGGTTGGCCGGCATTGGCATGCAACAGATCGGCCGCATCGCTGTCGACATCGGTCCCGGTCTTTTCACCGGATTGCGGGTAGGTGTCGCCACCGCCAAGGCCTTGGCGGCCGCCCTCGACATTCCCATAGTTGGCTGCTCGTCTCTGGAGCTGCTGGCCTACCCGCACCGCCGCCAGGACCGGCTCATCGCCGCCGTGGTCGACGCCAAGCGCGGTGAAGTCTTCTGGTCCCTGTACCAGCCTGGCGTCGACGGCCTGACGCCGGTGGCCGAGGCGATCGTCAGCGCACCCAAGACCCTGGTCGACGCCCTGGCGGATCGCGATTCGGTGCTCGCGGTCGGCGAAGGTGCCCGCCGGTATGCCGACGTCCTCGCCACGCTTCCTCGTGTGGAGCTGGCCGACCCGGCGGATGACCACCCGAGCGCCACGGTCCTCAACGACGTGGCCGCCACCCGCCCGTCGGTCCCCCTCGAGGAGATCACCCCCTTGTATCTGCGGGGGGCGGAGGTGCGGATCGGTTGGGAGCGGCGGCCGGTCCCGCCCGAGCGGACCGATCGAGAGCGGACCGGGCCGGAGTCATCCGGGCCGGAGTCGACGCGGCCAGACTCGGCGCGGCCGGAGCCGTCTGGGCCCGAGCGAACCGGTCCCGAGCGAACCGGGGCCGTGGCACCCCGTGGCTGATGACCGGCGCCCGGCCGAAGAGCAGCCGGAAGGCGTCGACGAGGAGTCGGGACTCCGGGTCCGGCTGATCCCGCTGCGCCGTCGCCATCTCCGTGCCGTCTTGCGGATCGAGGCCCAGGTGTACCCGAGGCCGTGGTCGTTGCCGTTGTTCATGAGTGAGCTCAATCTGCGCAACAGCCGGCACTACGTGGCCGCTCGTGTCGGCGGGGCGGTGGTGGGCTACGGCGGCCTGATGTTCAGCAGCGACGAGGCCCACGTCACGACGATCGCCGTGGATCCCACCTGGCAGCGCCATCAGATCGGGACCCGGCTCCTCCTCAACCTGGCCCAGTCCTCACGAGCGCGCGGTGCTCGGCACCTGACCCTGGAGGTCAGGGTCACCAACCTCCCGGCTCAAGCGATGTACCGCACCTTCGGTTTCGAGACGGCCGGCGTGCGCAAGAACTACTACGCCGAGATCAACGAGGATGCCTTGATCATGTGGGCCTACAACATTGACACCGCTGCCTACGCCGATCGGCTGGCGAGCCTAGCTGCCGGCATCGTGGGCACGACGGTGGACGAGACCCTGGCCTTGCGGCCGTGAGGGTCCGGCCTGGTTGGTGCGACGCCGGCCTGGTTGGTGTGCGGGTGGACGAGATCCGGGTGGTGCGGCCGTGAGCCCCCGGCATCGGTCGGGGGTGTCGCGGATCCTGGCTATCGAGACCTCGTGCGACGAGACGGCGGCTGCGGTTGTCGAGGACGGTCGCACCATCAAGAGCTCGGTGGTGTCCAGCCAGACCGCCCTTCACGCCCGTTTCGGCGGGGTGGTGCCCGAGGTGGCGGGCCGGGCCCACGTCGACCTGCTCACCCCCGTGGTGGCGGCGGCCATGGAGATCGCGGATGCCACCCCGGGGGATCTCGATGGCGTCGCGGCCACGATGGGCCCCGGGCTCATCGGCTCCCTGCTGGTCGGGGTGAGCGCGGCCAAAGCGTATGCCCTGGCTTGGGGGATCCCGTTCATCGGTGTCAACCATCTGGAGGGCCATCTGCACGCCGCCTTCCTGGAGGATCCCGACCTGGCCCTCCCCGCCGTGGTCCTGGTGGTGTCCGGCGGCCACACCCTGCTCATCCACATGCGAGAGCCGGGCCGCTACCGGTTGCTGGGCCAGACCATTGACGACGCCGCCGGGGAGGCGTTCGACAAGGTGGCCCGGTTCCTGGGCCTCGACTACCCGGGGGGGCCCGCCATCGAGAAGGCGGCGGCCGAGGGGGATCCACGGGCCATCTCTTTCCCGAGGGGTCTGCGCCAGGACGGGTACGACTTTTCCTTCAGCGGATTGAAGACGTCGGTGATCACCTACGTGCGCAAACACCCCGAGGTGGCGACGGCCGACGTGGCCGCCTCCTTCCAGGAGGCCGTCGTCGACGTGCTGGTGGAAAAAACGATGCACGCCGCCGGTCATGTCGATGCCCGGTCGGTGTGCATCGGTGGTGGCGTCGCCGCCAACACCGCCTTGCGGGAGCGGATCGTCAATGCCGCTCGGGCGGACGGGCGGATGGCCATCGTCCCCAGCCGGGCCATGTGCACGGACAACGCGGCCATGGTCGGAGCCACCGGCTGGTACCGCCTTCGCCTCGACGGTCCGACGCCGCTCGACGCCGCCGCCAACCCCAACCTGCGGCTTCCGGTAGAGGGATGACCCACAAGCTGTTGAACTAGCGCCGAGAGGTCGCTATCGTTAGCACTCGTAAGGTGAGAGTGCTAAACAGCCAACGGAGGCGCCCCAACATGAGTTTGCAGCCACTCGACGACCGCATCGTCGTCCGACCCAGCGAAGCCGAGGAGAAGACCGCTTCCGGTCTGGTCATCCCCGACACCGCCAAAGAGAAGCCCCAGCAGGGCGAAGTCCTCGCTGTCGGCCCTGGCCGGCGGGCCGAGAACACGGGCGAGCTGATTCCCCTCGACATCGCCGTAGGCGACAAGGTCGTCTATTCCAAGTACGGCGGTACCGAGATCACCATCGACGGCGAGGACCTGCTGATCCTCACCGGGCGTGACGTCCTGGCCAAGGTCAAGTAATGCCCAAGCAGCTCAAGTTCAACGAGACCGCCCGCCGCGGCCTCGAGGCGGGCGTCAACAAGCTCGCCGACACCGTCAAGGTCACCCTCGGACCCAAGGGCCGCAACGTGGTGATCGAGAAGAAGTTCGGTGCCCCCACGATCACCAACGACGGCGTGACCATCGCCCG
Organism: uncultured Acidimicrobiaceae bacterium; assembly: GCA_963769725.1. Classification (GTDB taxonomy): domain Bacteria; phylum Actinomycetota; class Acidimicrobiia; order Acidimicrobiales; family Palsa-688; genus PALSA-693. The sequence continues at coordinate 969,081 of CAVYMU010000001.1, forward strand.
CGAGGTGGAGCTGGACGACCCCTTCGAGAACATGGGGGCCCAGCTCGTCAAGGAGGTCGCCACCAAGACCAACGACGTGGCCGGAGACGGCACCACCACCGCCACTGTGCTGGCCCAGGCCCTGGTGCACGAGGGTCTGCGCAACGTGGCCGCCGGCGCCAATCCGACCTCCCTCAAGCGGGGGATCGACAAAGCCGTGGCCGCCGTGGTTGAGGGCATCAAGGATCAGGCCAAGGAGATCGACGACAAGAGCGAGATCGCTCAGGTGGCCGCTATCTCCGCCGCCGACCCCTCGATCGGCGAGGTCCTCGCCGACGCCATCGACAAGGTGGGCAAGGACGGCGTGGTCACCGTCGAGGAGTCGAACACCTTCGGATTGGAGCTGGAGTTCACCGAGGGGATGCAGTTCGACAAGGGGTACCTGTCGCCGTACTTCGTCACCGATGCGGAGCGGCAGGAGACCGTGCTCGACGAGCCATACATCCTGATCGCCAACTCCAAGATCAGCGCCGTGCACGATCTGGTCCCTGTCCTTGAGAAGGTGATGCAGGGCGGCAAGCCGCTGCTGGTCATCGCCGAGGACGTCGAGGGCGAGGCCCTGGCCACCCTGGTGGTCAACAAGATCCGGGGCACGTTCACCTCGGTCGCCGTCAAGGCGCCGGGGTTCGGTGATCGCCGCAAGGCCATGCTCAGCGACATCGCCACCCTCACCGGCGGCCAGCTCATCTCCGAGGAGGTCGGGCTCAAGCTGGAGAACACCACCCTTGACCTGCTCGGCCGGGCCCGCAAGGTGGTCGTCGACAAGGACAACACCACCATCATCGAGGGCGCCGGCTCAGAGGCGGACGTCAAGGGCCGCATCAGCCAGATCAAGCGAGAGATCGAGGACACCGACTCGGACTGGGATCGGGAGAAGCTGCAGGAGCGTCTGGCCAAGCTGTCCGGTGGTGTGGCCGTGGTCAAGGTCGGTGCCGCCACCGAGGTGGAGCTCAAGGAGAAGAAGCACCGCATCGAGGACGCCCTGTCCGCAACCCGTGCGGCCATCGAGGAGGGCATCGTGCCCGGTGGTGGGGTCGCCCTGCTGCGCAGCCGGAGCCAGGTTGATGCCGTCATCTCGAAGCTGTCCGGCGACGAGGCCACCGGAGCCAGAATTGTCCGCAAGGCGCTGGAGGAGCCCCTCAAGTGGATCGCCTTCAACGCCGGCCTCGAGGGCTCGGTCATCATCGAGCATGCCGAGCGTGAGACCGGCAACACCGGGCTCAACGCCTTGACCGGCGAGTTCGTCGACCTGATGAAGGCCGGCGTTATCGACCCGGCGAAGGTGACCCGCTCGGCGCTGCAGAATGCGGCGTCGATCGCCGGCCTGCTGCTCACCACCGAAGCGTTGGTGGCGGACAAGCCCGAGAAGCCCAACCCGGCTGCGGCCGCGGCTGCGGCCGCAGCTGCCGCCGGCGGCGGCATGGGCGGCATGGGCGGTATGGGCTTCTAGCCCGAAACCCCCCGCCGAGGACCACCCCGGGCCTAGTGGCCCTGGCAATCGAGTCGCCGGTCCGCCCTGCGGGGTCGGATCGGCGACTCGTTGCGTTTCTTATCGGCTCTCGCCCGGGCCGGGCCCGGCCTCCGGGCCGGGGCGCGGGTCGCCCGGCGCCGGTAGGGGCACCACGGGAGGAGGGGGCCGCAGGCTCGGGTTGGGCCTGCCGCCCGCCAACCGGCAGGCTGAACCCGAGCGGGTCCCGTAGATTGTGACTATGGATCGACCGCCGCCTGACCCGGCCAAGCTGCTCGAGGCCTGGATGGAGTGGGAGCGCGGCGACGTCACGCCCGGCCGGGTGATGGCCACGCTCAAGACCGGTGGGCTCCGTGACCTGCTCGAAGCGCTCGTGGTCCAGGCCGGCCCGGGCGCCGCCGCGGAGGAGGACGACCCCGCGGCCGGACCGAACCAGACGGTCTCGGAGGCGTGGACCCCGGTTGTCTGACGGAGCCGAGGCCCAGGTTCGCAGGGGCGGGTCCCAGCTCATCCCCCGCCCCGCCCTGGTGCAGGCCGGTCCGGCGCCGCCGTGGGACCGGTCCGGACGGGAGATGCCCCCGATCCGCGTGGCCCAAGTAAGGGCGGCCCTGGAGGACCGCGGCGAACCGGTTGGACCCGCCGCGGAGGTGGCCAACGTGGAGCTCCCGGTGCTGGCGGGCCGGCCGGCGGCGGTCCTGTGCGCCCTCTTCGACGACAGCCGCCAGGCCCAGGTCGTACTGACCCGCCGGTCGTCACACCTGCGCTCCCACACCAGCCAGGTCTCCTTCCCCGGTGGTCGCCTGGATCCCGGCGAGTCCGCCTTGGACGCAGCCCTGCGTGAGGCCCGGGAGGAGATCGGGCTCGACCCCCAGGCCGTTGACGTGTTCGCCCGGCTCTCCACGGTGCGCATCATGACCAATCCGGCGCCGATCGTGCCGTTCGTGGGTGCGCTGTCCGGGCGACCGCTGCTGCACCCCAACCCGGCCGAGGTGGAGCGGGTCTTCACCGTCTCGGTGGCCGAACTCTCCGATCCGGAGGTCTACCGGGAGGAAGTCTGGATCTTCCCGGACGGGATGGAACGACGCATGCACTTCTTCGAACTCGTGGGCGAGACGGTGTGGGGGGCGACGGCCCGCATGCTCTACGAGTTGCTGGACGTGGTCTGGTCCGGGCGGTAGCGCCCCTGCGCCATGCTCCACCCGGCCGCCTGGTTGGCCGTTCGACCGAGGGGACGTCGACCGACACCGGAGACAGGGAACGACCCGGTACCGTGGAGTGAAGTGATCTGTCCCCGGTGCGGAACCGTCGCTGCTGGTCAGGCGACCACGTGCAGCCGTTGCGGTGGACGGGTGGATCGCGCCCGGGCTTCTGATCATCTCCCGCCCCCGCCTGTGCCCCGAGCCCCGACCGAGCGCGGGGAGCTGGCCCAGCGGGCCGCGGGGATCGTTCCGCAGATCCTCGTCCGGCCCAAGCCGGTCCCGGCACCGGTGGCTCCAGCCGCGGCCGATCGTCCTTCCTCCTCGTCGCCCGCTCCCGCCGGCGAGCCCAGCTCTGCTCCTGGATCGGGGGCACAGGTCTGGCCACCCCCACCCGCCCAGTGGGAGCCCGGGCCGGCCGGCGCCCCGGCGGTCCCCGGGCCGCCAGCTGCGGCACCGGCCGCAACGCCGACCGTACCGGTGTCGGTGAGCACCTACTCGCCCCCGCCTGCTCAGGGTCCCCCGTCTCAGGGGCCAGCCCAGGCGCCGACGACCCGGTCCCAGTTCCAGGCACCACCGAATTCGGGATTCCCGGTTCACGAGCCAGCGGCACAACCCCCTTATCAGGCCCCCGCCCCTCCGGCCGAGGGGACGCCGCCGTCGCCCGTGGCACCTCCGGTGACGGCGCCGGGCTGGGCCCCGCCCGGCCCGGCCTGGAACCAGAGCGGCGGGCCGGACTTTGGGGGTTCGACGGCCGGTTGGGCTCCGACTGCGTCGTCCCGCCGGCGCTTCCCCGGGTCGCCGACGAGGACGGGTACGCCGTCCAACTATCTGTGGCAATCGCTCGTTTGCATCTTTTTGTTTCTCCCCTCCGCTTTGGTTGCTATCGCCTACTCAACTCAGGTCAACCGGCGGGTCCATGTCGGCGACATGACCGGCGCCATTCGGGCCAGCCGGCTGGCCCGGGCGTGGTGCGTGGTAACCGTCGTGGTTTTTGCCGCCCTGTTGTTGTGGACCATGGTGAGGGGAAGCGTTATCTAGGCAGAACCGGCCACTAGGCTGGCAAACCACAGCGACGTACACGAACGACTGAGGGAGAGCCGGTGGCCGAGGTAGAGATCGGACGGGGAAAGTCAGGCCGGCGGGCCTACGGATTCGACGACATCGCCATCGTTCCGAGTCGCCGGACCAGAGATCCCGAGGACGTCGACATCTCCTGGGAGATCGACGCCTACAACTTCGAATTACCGCTCATGGCCGCAGCCATGGATGGTGTGGTCAATCCCGCTACCGCTATCGAAATCGGCCGCCTGGGTGGCGTCGGGGTTCTCAATCTGGAGGGCGTCTGGACCCGCTATCAGGACCCGGAGCCGCTGCTGGAGGAGATCTCGCACCTGGAGGTCGACAAGGCGACCGCCCGCATGCAGCAGATCTACAGCGAACCCATCAAGGGGGAGCTGATTATTCAGCGCATCCGGGAGATCAAAGACGCCGGCGTGGTGTCGTGCGCCTCCCTTACCCCGCAGCGCACCGAGCAGTTCTCCCAGGTCCTGGTGGATGCCGAGTTGGACCTGTTCGTTATTCAGGGCACGGTGGTGTCCGCCGAGCATGTCTCCAAGACCGTCGAGCCGCTCAACCTGAAGCGGTTCATTCGCGAGTTCGATATTCCCGTGATCGTCGGTGGGTGTGCCTCCTACCAGGCTGCCCTCCACCTGATGCGGACCGGGGCCGTGGGTGTGCTCGTCGGGGTAGGGCCCGGACACGCCTGCACCACTCGCGGCGTGCTCGGCATCGGCGTCCCGCAGGCCACCGCCATCGCGGACGCCCGCGCCGCCCGAGCCCAGCATCTCGACGAGACCGGCGTCTATGTCCACGTCATCGCGGACGGGGGCATGGGGACCGGCGGCGACATCGCCAAGGCGATCGTGTGTGGGGCCGACGCAGTAATGATCGGTTCTCCCCTGGCCGCGGCGCACGAAGCGCCCGGTAGGGGCTACCACTGGGGAATGGCGACCTTTCACCCGACGCTGCCACGCGGCGCGAGAGTCAAGACGACCGCACGGGGCTCCCTCCAGGAGATCCTCGTCGGCCCCGCCCATGAAAATGACGGCCGTCTCAACTTGTTCGGCGCTCTCCGTACCTCGATGGCGACGTGCGGGTACGAATCGGTCAAGGAGTTCCAGAAGGCCGAGGTAATGGTCGCTCCCGCCTTGCAGACCGAAGGGAAGGACCTTCAGCGGTCGCAGGGCATTGGCATGGGCCATTAGGCCCTCCGAGTTGCATCCGCCTGAACCCCAGGGCCCGGTACTGGTCGTCGATTTCGGCGCCCAGTACGCCCAACTCATTGCCCGGCGAGTTCGGGAAGCCCACGTGTACAGCGAGATCGTTCCGCACACCATCACCGCGGCCCAGATGGCGGCGATGAAACCGGCGGGCGTCATCCTTTCCGGCGGCCCCAAGTCGGTCAACGTCGAGGGTGCACCGCAGCTCGATCCCTCGGTGTACGACATCGGGATTCCGGTGCTCGGCATCTGTTACGGCGCCCAGCTCATCGCCCGCCAGCTCGGCGGCGAGGTCAACAACACCGGGCGAGGCGAGTACGGCCGGGCCGCCCTCACCCTCACATCCCATGGTCCGGCGCCGTCGGTCCTGTTCGGTAGCGTCCCGCCCGAGTTCGACGTGTGGATGAGCCACTTCGACGCCATCGTGGCCCCGCCTCCCGGATTCCGGGCTACCGCGACCACCGCCGACTCCCCGGTCGCGGCCCTGGAAGACCCCCGGCGGGGTGTCTACGGTGTGCAGTTCCATCCCGAAGTCGTGCACACCTACGGCGGCCAGGCCATGTTGAAGGCGTTTCTCTACGACGTCTGCGGGTGCCGCCCGGCGTGGACCATGACGTCGATCATCGAGGCGTCGGTATCCGCCATCCAGAAGCAGATCGGAGCCGAACGAGTCATCTGCGGTCTGTCGGGCGGGGTCGACTCCGCGGTGGCCGCGGCGCTGGTGCACAAGGCGGTGGGCGACCAGCTGACCTGCGTGTTCGTCGACACCGGCCTCCTTCGGGCGGGCGAGGCCGAGCAGGTCGAAGCCACGTTCCGTGAGCAGTTCAACGTGGACCTGATGCACGTCAAGGCTGCGGACCGTTTTCTGGGCGCCCTCGACGACGTCGTCGACCCGGAGCGCAAGCGCAAGATCATCGGGGAGACGTTCATTCGGGTCTTCGAGGAAGCGGCGGCAGATCTCGGGGCGGTCCGCTTCCTGGTCCAGGGCACCTTGTATCCCGACATCATCGAGTCGGGCACCAAAGACGCCGCCCGGATCAAGTCCCACCACAACGTCGGCGGCCTGCCCGACGATATGCACTTCGAGTTGGTCGAGCCGCTTCGCAACCTGTTCAAGGACGAGGTTCGAGCCGTCGGCGAGGAACTGGGCCTGCCCGAGGAGATCGTCTGGCGTCAACCATTCCCAGGACCTGGCCTAGCCGTCCGCATCGTGGGCGCGGTCACCGCGGAACGGATTGCCATCCTGCAGGCCGCGGACGCCATCGTCACTGAGGAGGTGCGCCGGGCCGGCCTGTACCGCGAGCTGTGGCAAAGCTTCGCGGTCTTGCCGGTGGTGCGCACCGTCGGCGTCATGGGCGACGAACGCACCTACGCCTATCCGGTGATCATCCGGGCGGTCACCTCGGAGGACGCCATGACCGCCGATTGGGCCCGCTTGCCCTCGGACGTGCTCGAGCGGCTGTCGAGCCGGATCATCAACGAGGTCCCCGGGGTCAATCGGGTGGCCTATGACATCACCTCCAAGCCACCCGGCACGATCGAGTGGGAGTAGGCGACTGGGAGTAGGCGAGTGGGAGTAGGGGGCCCGCTCCGAAGCCTCCCGCCGCTAGGACCGGGCCGGACGACGGCTCATGAGCGGCGCCCCAGCATGTCGGTGTTCGGTGCGGCCCGGGAGACCAGATCGGGGATGATCTCGCTGAGTTCGGCCGGGTCCCACCGTGCTCCTTTATCCGCGACCGGACCCTCGGCCCAGCCGTCGAGCACGCTGATCCGGCCGCCCATCACGGCGAAAACCCGTCCGGTAACGTCTCGTGACTCTGGGCTGCCCAACCACACCACCAGCGGGGCCACGTTCCCGGGGGCGGTGTCGTCGAACGCATCGGCGGGACGTTCGGCCGCCCGCTGACCCAGGCGTAGGTTCTCCGTCATCCGGGTGAGCGCTGAGGGGGAGATGGCGTTGACGGTCACGCCGTAGCGCCCGAGTTCCATGGCGGCGATGACCGAGAAGGCCGCGATTCCGGCCTTGGCGGCCCCGTAGTTGGCCTGCCCGGCGTTCCCGTAGACACCGGAAGGCGACGAGGTGTTGATGATGCGGGCGTCGTTGGTTTCCCCGGCTTTGGTCCTATCCCGCCAGTAGGCGGCGGCGTGGTGGCAGGTGGCGTAGGTGCCGCGGAGGTGGACCCGGATGACGTCGTCCCACTCGGCCGCGGTCATGTTCACGATCATCCGGTCGCGGAGAATGCCGGCGTTGTTGACGAGGACGTCGAGCCCGCCGAAGGCGTCGATGGCGCTGCCGATCATGCGGCCGGCCGCGTCCCAATCCGAGACGTCGTCCCCATTGGCGACCGCCTCGCCGCCCATGGCCCGAATGGCATCCACGACCTCGCCCGCCGGTCCCAGTGAGCCGCCGGTGCCATCGACCTCGGCGCCGAGGTCGTTGACGACCACCTTGGCGCCCTGGCGGGCGAACTCGAGGGCGTGCTCGCGGCCGATCCCCCGGCCGGCCCCGGTCACGATGACCACCCGGCCTTCACAGATGCCACTCATGCGATGTGTTCCTCCGTTGTCGGACTGTGCAGATTCCGGGGGCTACTCTGCCCGATCGGTGGGGTCCAGCGCCCACCCGGGGTGGTTCGGGTCCCGCGGATTGGCGTAGTAGAAGCGGCCGTCGAGGCCAGGGCCCGGGCCCGGCGGGCCCGGCGGGACCGGGGCTGGGCAAGGTGGGTCCGGGCACCGGGGGTCGGGTTGGATGTCGGGCTGGGTGTCGTCGGGCGGGGGGTGACTCACCCACCTTGGGCACGCTTTGTATCAGCAGATCGACAAAAGCGAACCCAAGGTGCGGATCGCGCCTCGCTTCGCAGGCGAGCGTGCAGGGGGCTCGGCCTGAGGGTCGTTCCCGTGGTCGCATCCACCCGGTACCGTGGATCGAGCCATGCCGCTCGATGCTCTCCGATCCGACCTCCCAGGGAGTGACACCCGGATCGGCCCCGACGCCGCCGGCGACGGGCCCGCCGTGGCTGTCCCGGACCCAGGTGCCCCGGTCCGCTCTGCCGGGGCAACCGCACCCGACACCCTTGCCCCCGCCGGCGCAGCCGGACCGGTTGCCCCCGCCGGCGCAGCCGCACCCGACACCCCCACCCCCGCCGCCCCTGACCGCACCCACCCCACCCCTCGGCCGGACCTCCTCACCGGCCTTAATTCCGTACAGGCCAAGGCGGTCGCCCACTCCGGTGGGCCGCTCCTCATCGTGGCCGGCGCCGGCTCGGGCAAGACCCGGGTCCTGACCCATCGCATCGCCTGGCTCATCGCCGAGCAAGGCATCTCTCCGTTCGAGATCCTGGCCATCACCTTCACCAACAAGGCGGCTCAGGAGATGCGTGAACGGGTTGAGGCGCTGGTCGGTCCGGTGGCCCGGCGCATGTGGGTGTCGACCTTTCACGCCGCGTGTGTCCGCATCCTCCGGCGTGACGCGTCCCGGCTCGGCTACAAGGGCAACTTCACCATCTACGATCAGGCCGACGCGGTCCGGCTCACCGGGTACGTGATTCGAGACCTCAACCTCGACTCCAAGCGTTTCCCCCCCGGGCGATCCACGGCCTGATCTCGGCCGCCAAGAACGAGCTGCTCGACTTCGAAAGCTACTCAGCCCGGTCCCGCACCATCATGGAGCGCCGCGTGGCCGAGGTGTACCGCGAGTATCAACAGCGCCTGCTCGCCGCCAACGCCATGGACTTCGACGACCTCCTGCTGGTGGCAGTCAACGTGCTGCAAGCCTGCCCCGACGTGCTCGAGCACTACCGGGAGCGGTTTCGGCATGTCCTCGTTGACGAGTACCAGGACACCAATCGGGCCCAAAACGAACTGGTTCTCCTGCTCGCCGGCGTCCATCACCGGGTCTCGGTCGTCGGCGACAGCGACCAGTCGGTCTACGGATGGCGAGGCGCCGATATCCGCAACATCCTCCAGTTCGAGGAGGCCTTCCCTGACGCCACTGTCGTGGTGCTGGAACAGAACTACCGCTCCACCCAGACGATCCTCGACGCCGCCAACGCCGTCATCTCCAACAACGCCAGCCGCCGGCCCAAGGCCCTGTGGACCGAGCAGGGTCCCGGCGAGTCGGTCGTTCGCTATCAGGCCGAAGACGAACACGACGAGGGCCGGTGGCTGGCCGCCGAGGTCCTCCGTCTGCACGGCGGCCTCAGCGGCGCGGCCCGGCCGGGCCGGCCGAGCGGCTCCGGCGGCCCGACCAGCCCCGGCGGGCCGAGCGGCTCCGGCGGCCCGACCAGCCCCGACGGCCCGGGCGGCTCCGGCGGCCCGAGCGACCCCGCCAGCCCTACGGGTCCCGGCGCGGCCACTGGCCTCTACGGCTGGGGCGACATGGCAGTTTTCTATCGGACCAACGCCCAGAGTCGAGCCATCGAAGAAGAACTCGTCCGGCAGGACATCCCCTACCAGGTGGTAGGGGGCACCCGCTTCTACGATCGGGCCGAGATCAAGGACCTTCTCGCCTACTTGCGGGCCGTCGCCAACCCGGTCGATGAGGTGTCACTCAAACGCATCGTCAACGTCCCCAAACGCGGCGTCGGCGACACCAGCGTGGCTCGTATGGATCGCTACGCCCGCCAGCTCGGTGTCCCCTTCGCCGACGTCATGGCCAGTCCCGAGGCTGCCGGCGTCAGCGGCAAGGCGGTCGCGGGCGTCGCGGATCTGCATCGGCTGCTCGCCGACCTGCGCGTCGACCAGCAGGAAGGGCTGGGACCGGCCCGGCTGCTGGAAGCGATCCTGGAGCGGACCGGGTACCTGGCCGGCCTGGCGGCGGAGCACACCGTTGAGGCCGCCGGCCGCATCGAGAACCTCGAGGAGCTCGTCGGGGCGGCTCGCGAAACCGACAACGTCGACGAGTTCCTGGAGCAGGTCAGCCTGGTCGCCGATGCTGACGAGGTCGACGGGGACACTTCGAGGGTGACGCTGATGACCCTGCATACCGCCAAGGGTCTCGAGTACCCCGTGGTCTTCATCGTCGGGATGGAGGACGGCGTCTTTCCTCACCTGCGCTCGCTCGGCGAGGCCGACGAAATGGAAGAGGAGCGGCGCTTGGCGTACGTCGGGATCACCCGAGCCCGAGAGCGGCTGTACTTGTCGAACGCCTGGTGCCGCAACCTGTGGGGCCAGACCCAGTACAACCCGCCGAGCCGGTTCCTCAAAGAGATCCCCGACACCCTGGTACGGGCCGCGACCGGAGGCCGCCGTCCGGCGCCCCGGCTCGGAGATCGTAGTGGTCGCGACGCCATCGTGGAGGCGGCCATGCGGCGCGGAAAGGTCGGGCCGGTCCACGGTACGGGGGCGGAGACGCTAGGCCTGCGCGCCGGTGAGACGGTGGTCCATGCCAAGTGGGGCGAGGGCGTCGTCCTGGAGGTGAAGGGGGAGGGAGAGCGGGCCGAAGCCAAGGTCCGCTTCCCGTCGGTGGGGGAGAAGCACCTGGCGCTGTCGTTGGCTCCGATCAAGCGGGCGTAGCCCGACTGACGGCGACCGGCCGCCTCAGCAGGCTGGTGGGGCCTGGCCGGTCGGCGTCCCAGGCAGAACGTAGGTCGTGGCGTTGGTGCCGGGCACGGTCGTGGAGGAGGCGCCGGTCGACGCCGTAGTCGCATTCGACGCCGGGGTGGAGGTGGTCGTGGATCCGGCGAAGCTGGATCCGGTGATCACCTCGAGGTTGTACGGCGTCGGCGTCAGATCGGGGGCCGGGACCAGGGTGGCGCCGCCGGAGATCTGGGCGGCCACCTGTTTGGCGGCGTTGAGGGAGTCGGGTGCGTAGCGGATCTGGGTGGTGGCGTAGCCGTAACCGGGGGAGGAAACGACACTGCTCTGGTAGCCGAGACCGCTCAGCAGCTGGCTCGCTTGTCCGGCCTGGCCGCTGTTCCCCGAGCCGTTCGCCACTTCAATGTTCACCGACGACGGCACCACCGAGACCGGCGGGGCGGTGATGGCCGGGACGGTGGTGGACTCCTTGGCGCTCTCTGCGCCAGAGGCCTTGGGGGCGGGGGTGCCGAAGGCCTTGAAGGCGGCGATGGCCGCGGCCGCCTGGGGCTGTTGGAGGCCCAGGACGTCGGCCCCTCCGGAAGTGACATAGGGGTAGGTCGGCAGGGTGACGTTGGCGATGGACTCCACGTCCATGGAACGGAAGTCCTTGGCGAGGGTCAGCATCATGCCGGTACTGAACCCGCTGTCAACCGTCAGGTTTTTGGTGATCCCGCCGAGAATGTCGTTGAGGGCGAGGGGATTGGTGTACTCACCCTCGGCCTTTTTGATCATCTTCTTGATAAAGGCTTGCTGGCGCTGGATGCGAGCCAGATCACTCTCGGCTTCGAAGTGCCAATAGCCGTTCTGGTAGTACTCGTAGTGCCGGGACCGGACGAAGGCCAGGGCCTGATCCCCCTTGAGGCTGTAACACCCGGCCGCCGGGATGCTGAGCAGCGAGTAGTTGTCCTTGGCCGGTGTGGGGAAGTAGAAGCTGACGCCACCGACGGCGCTGCTGATATCGCGGAAGGTGTCGAAGTTGACCTCGACGTAGTGGTTGACGGGGATACCCAGATCGGCCTGGATGGTCTGGACCAACAGGTTGGCACCGGTGTCGAAGGCGGCGTTGATGCGGTTGCTGCCCTGCCCCGGGATCGGACCCCAGAGATCCCGCGGGATGGACAGCATCATCAGGTGGCGGGTCTTGGGATCAACCCGAACCAGGATGATGGTGTCAGAACGCTGCCCTCCGACGTTGGATTTGACTCCGAACTGGGTGTTGTCCGGGGTGTTCGACAGCGCCGCCCGGCTATCGCTCCCCACGATGAGCAGGGTAAAGGCCTGGCCTTTGTTGCTGCTTGCGCCGGCACCAGCCCCACCCCCGCCGCTCGAGGGGGTAAGGGCGGTCAACTGCTTGGTGTGGATCTGACCCAAGCGCCAGTGCACGTAGCCGTAGGCACTGGCCACGCCGACGATCGTCAGCGCCACCATGACATTGGCGACGATCAGCACCCGGCGGGGCCAGCGCCGGACTCGGGTCGGCGACTGGTCACCAGATCGACCGCCCCGGCGGTGGCGCGGTGGGTTCGAAGGGTCCCTCAAATCCGGGCGGCGATAGGGAGTCCGAGGCGGGGGGGAAGTGTCTCTCATGCAGTGTGGATCGGGTCGGGTGCTACCCGCACAGCGGCATCAATCCAACATCGACGCGGCAGAACTACTGATACATCCTACTCGGGGGACCTGGCGGGCGGGCGTCAGCCGGGCTGGCCCGGTCGCCTGCCGACCTGCGAGTATCTGAGTCCGATGCAGCGTCTCTACCGGGTGGTGGTGGCAAAACCGGGCCTCGACGGACACGACCGTGGTGCCCGGGTGATCGCCCGAGCCCTGCGCGAGGCGGGGTTCGAGGTCATCTACACCGGCTTGCACCAGACTCCCGAACAGATCGTGGCGACCGTCATCCAGGAGGACGCCGACGCGGTCGGTCTGTCGATCCTGTCCGGGGCCCATATGACGCTCTTCCCCCGGATCATCGACACCCTCGGGGAGCAAGGTGCCAGCGACGTCCTCGTCTTCGCCGGCGGAATCATCCCGGAGGCCGACATCGCCGAGCTCAAGAGCGCCGGCGTCGCCCAGATCTTCGGGCCCGGTGCCCCCCTCCACGACATCACGGCATGGTTGGAGCAGGCGTTGGACCAGAGGGAGACCGCGTAGCCCCTCTGGCGTCGCGGCCGTCTCTTTCGACGAGAATCAACGAGAATCAGGAGCGAGCGTGGATCTGTTCGAGTACCAGGGCAAGCAGTATTTCGCCCGATACAGCATCCCGGTTTCGGCCGGGGGCGTGGCTGACACCGTCGAGGAGGCGGTAGCCGCCGCCGACCAGGCGGGCTATCCGGTCGTCGTCAAGGCCCAGGTCCAGGTGGGCGGCCGGGGCAAGGCGGGAGGTGTGAAGCTGGCCGGCAACGCCGACGAGGTTCGGCTGCATGCCGGGAACATTCTCGGCCTCGACATCAAGGGTCACGTGGTCCACCGACTGTGGGTCGAACACGCGTCCGATATCGCCAAGGAGTACTACGCCAGCTTCACCCTTGACCGGGCGGCCAAGAAGTATCTCGCCATGGTGTCGGCGAAGGGCGGAGTGGAGATCGAGACGGTCGCCGAAGAGGATCCCGAGGCCATCGCCCGCCTGCACATCGATCCATCGGTGGGGTTCACCGAGACCGACGCCCGGGCCCTGGTGGAGCAGGCCGGCCTAGATCCTGAGGCTCACGACGGGGCGGTTGCCATCCTCATGCAGCTCTACCGCTGCTACGTCGAGGGGGATGCCGACCTGGTCGAGATCAACCCCTTGATCCTGACTCCTACCGGCCAGGTGCACGCCCTGGACGCCAAGGTGACCCTCGACGACAACGCCGCCTTCCGCCATCCCGAGTGGGACGCCTTCCGGGACATCGACGAGTTCGACGAGCGGGAACGGCTGGCCCGTTCGAAGGGTTTGCAGTACGTGGGCCTGGACGGCTACGTGGGGATCATCGCCAACGGCGCTGGTCTCGCCATGAGCACATGCGACGTCGTGAACCAGGTCGGCGGGACCCCGGCCAACTTCCTCGACATTGGTGGGGGCGCCAACGCCGAGGTCATGGCCAACGCCCTGGAGGTCATCAACTCCGACCCCAACGTCCGGTCCATCTTCATCAACATCTTCGGCGGCATCACCCGAGGTGAAGAGGTGGCCAACGGGATCGTGCAGGCCCTGGAACGGGTCGCGATCGGGGCCCCCATGGTGATCCGCCTGGATGGGACCAACGCCGAGGAGGGCCGCACCATCCTGAAAAAGGTGGAGTCCGACCGGGTGATCGCCTCGCCCACCATGCTTGACGCGGCCCGCAAGGCCGTGGAGCTCGCCGGCTCGACGGGAGGTGCGGTGTAATGGCTATTTTCGTGGACGACAGCACCCGGGTCCTGGTGCAGGGCCTCACCGGCGGCCAGGGTCGATTTCATGGTCTGCGCAACCGGGCCTACGGCACCCAGGTGGTGGCGGGAGTCACCCCAGGCAAGGGCGGCCAGGACGTCGAGGGCATTCCGGTCTTCGACACCGTGGCCGAGGCCGTGGCCGCCACGCAGGCCAACGCCAGCTTCGTTTCCGTGCCCCCACGCGGGGCCGGCGCGGCCATCCTCGAAGCCGCCGAGGCCGGCGTGCCGTTCGTGGTCTGCATCACCGAAGGGATCCCTGCCCACGACGAGGCCAGGGTCTACAACACCCTGGTGGACCAGCACCCGGGTACTCGTTTGCTGGGGCCGAACTGCCCGGGGATCATCAGCCCGGGCCGGTGCAACATCGGGATCACCGCCGGTGAGATCGCCCTCCCAGGCGGGCCGGTCGGGATCGTGAGCCGCTCCGGGACCCTCACCTACCAGGCGCTCTACGAGCTCAAGCAACTCGGGGTTGGCGTTACGACATGCGTGGGCATCGGAGGCGACCCGGTCCCGGGGACGAACTTCGTGGACTGCCTGGCCGCCTTCCAGGCTGATCCCGACACCCGGGCGATCGCCATGTTCGGGGAGATCGGTGGGTCGGAGGAGGAGAAAGCCGCCAGCTTCATCGCCGCCGAGGTGACCAAGCCGGTAGTGGCCTACATCGCCGGGGTGACCGCTCCTCCTGGAAAAAAGATGGGCCATGCGGGCGCCATCATCTCTGGCTCCCAGGGGACCGCCCAGGCCAAGATGGCCGCCCTGGCCGAGGCCGGCGTGCACGTCGTCAACAATCCGACCGAGGCCGGCGAGAAGATGGCGGAGGTCATCAGGGACCTCTAGGAGAGGTGGCCGAGCGGCGCCAGGTTGCTGCCGGGGGCCACGTCGGCCCCGGTTTGCCGCGGGGGCGGCGCCGGCCGGCCCCAACCGCCCGACCCGGGTCCCACCGGCGGCCCCAACCGTCCGACCCGGGTCCCGTCGGCGGCCCCGCCCGCCCGAACCGGGTCCCCACCGGCGGCTCCGCCCGCCCGAACCGGGTCCCCACCGGCGGCTCCGCCCGCCCAACCGGGTCCCACCGGCGGCCCCGCCCGCCCGAACCGGGTCCCACCGGTTGCGATGTCACTGTTCGACCGGGGATGGCGACGACTTCGGAACCTTTCGGACCACTCGAGCGTCCGTTCATACGTGACAGGAGCCGGCCTAGGTTGTGTCGTGCCAGCCGATCAGCGGCGCGCCGACTTCGGCCAGCTCTACACAACCCATCGCGACGGGTTGATCCGGCTCGCCTACCTGTTGACCGGCTCGCAGATGACCGCCGAGGACCTCGTCCATGACACCTTCATTCGGGTGGAGCCGCGACTCGACGGGTTGAGCGAACCGGGCGCCTATCTGCGGCGCAGCGTGGTCAACGCCTGCTACTCGTGGCACCGGCGCCAGCGTCGTGAGCGGTCGGTGCCTGCGGACCGGCCGGCCGTCGTGGTGCCGGGCGAACACATCGAGATGTGGGATGCGCTGTCGAAGCTGTCTTCCGCCCGGCGCACCGTGCTGGTTCTGCGCTACTACCTCGATTTACCCGAGGCCGAGGTGGCCGCCCTGCTCGGCTGGCGAGTCGGAACGGTCAAGTCGGCCACCCACCGGGCGCTTCGTGACCTCAGGAGCATCCTCGAATGAACGACGACGAGCTCATTGACCGGCTGCGTCGCACGTTGCGTCGAGAGGCGGCCGCCATCGCCCCCGGTCCGGACGGACAGCCGGCGCCCGAGTACCACTCGCCGGCTCGGCTGCGGTTGCTGCGACGGGGGTGGCCGGTGGCCTTGGTCGCGGCGGCCGCTGCGGCCGGTGTCGCCCTGGCCGTGATCAACTGGCCCGGCGGAGGCTCCTCGCGCATCGGGGTGGTGTCGCCGGGGCCGAGCGCGGTGACCGCAACCACCGAGCCCGCGCCCACTGGGTCGACGCCGGAGCGGGCGGTCGTCCCGCCCTCCAGCGCCAGCACGCCGACGACGATCCCGGGCGTAGTTTCGACTCCTACCAGCCGCGTCCCGACGGCCACGACCGTGGCGCCGGCGGCGAGCGGCTTGTCTCGTTCGTTTCAGCCTGAGTCCGTGACGTTCGTGTCGTCGCAGGCCGGCTGGGTGGCGGGTCGGATTCCGTGCGGCTCGGGTTGGTGTCTGGCGATGGCGCGCAGCTCGGACGGAGGAAAGAGCTGGACCGCGGTGGCTGCCCCACCGGCGGCTGTCTCGAGTGCCGTGGTCGGGGGGCGGGCCCTTTCCGTGCGATTCGCGGATCCCCTGGACGGATGGGTCTACGCCACCTCCCCGACCCGGCTCTGGTCAACTCATGACGGCGGTGTCAGCTGGCGCCCGGTGCTGACGCCGGTGCTGGGCGCGGGCTCGACCATTAGCGCCATGGAAGCTTCCGGCGGCTACGTCTGGGTGGCGGCGCTGGTTCCGAGTACCGGCACCATCCACTTACAACGGTCGCCGGTGGACGCGGACGCCTGGAGCGACATCGATACGGGTATCAGCATCGGAGCTGGGCCCGTCCCTTCGACGCAGCTGGTGTTGCACGGAACCTACGGCTGGCTGATCGAGAATGACCGGACGGTCGTGGGCGGCGCCCACCTTGCCGGAGGACGGTGGACGGCCTGGACCCCACCGTGTGCGACCGCCAACGGCACCGCCAGCCTGGCGGCCTCGTCGGCGACCGACCTGGTGGCGGTGTGCGAGGAAGGGGAGTGGGGGGCGGCCAGCAACCTGCCGGCGGGTGCAGCTGTTCCGTCCGAATGGGTGTTCACCTCGAGCGACGGAGGCGTCAGCTTCCGGGCTGTTGGCCCCATTCCGAGCGGCGTGGCCGTCATGGATGTCGCTTCTCCCGCGCCGGCCACCATCGCCGTGGACAGCTTGTCAGCCGGCGGGTCAGCGACGGGTGGAGTGTTGTCGGCCAGCTTCGACGCCGGCCACACCTGGCAGACCGTGTTCCAGGTCCCGTCCATAACCGGTTGGACCGATCTCGGGTTCACCACGCTCACCCAGGGTGTTGCCATCGACTCGACCGGATCCGGGCCGACCCTTTTCATGACTCGTGACGGAGGGCATACCTGGGCGGCGGCGCTTCCGTAGGGTGCCGCCGGTTCGGCGATATCAACGGTGTCCCGCCGGGTTCCCCCCGCCGGCGGGACACCCATCTGGTCCGCTGGGTGCGTTCGCCCGGCCCGGGCCTCGCCGGGGCCGCCGGCCCGCCGGCCGCCGGCAGGCCTGACACTGCGGCCCGCCGGCCGCCGGCAGGCCTGGCCTGACACCGCCCGGCCACTTTTGTCGCATCGACTCGACTTATGGAGCGAGATGTACACCTGTTGTACATCTCTCTCCAAAGGTGAAGGGATTTACCAAATGTCGCTTGCGTCAGAGTCCCGGCCCCGCTGCCCCCGCCAGCTCAGCCCCCCGCCGGCCCCCCGCCGGCTCAGGCCTCGCCGGCCCGCCGCTCCGCAGCGGTCACGGTGTTGCGCAGCAGCATGGCCACGGTGGTCACCCCCACCCCGCCGAGGCGGGGGGTGATCCACCCGGCTACCTCGGCACAGGACTCGTCGACGTCGGAGCGGGCCTTGCGGCCCTCCCAGGTGAGACCCCCGCCGATCACCACCGAGCCGGGCCGGATGACGTCGGGTGTGATCATGGAGGGCACCCCGGCGGCGCCGATCACGATGTCGGCCGACCGGGTGATATCCGCCCAGTCCGGCACTCCCGTGTGGACCACGGTCACCGCCGCGTTGGCGCCCGGTTCCTTGAGGGACAGCAGCAACGACAGCGGCCGGCCGAGTGTCGGCCCCCTCCCTACGATCACCAGCCGCCGGCCGGAGACGGGGATCTCGTAGTAGGCGAGCATGGCCTGGATGCCGATGGGCGTGCAGGGCCGAGGGGCGGTCCGATCCCCGAGGGCCAGCAAGCCCAGGTTGGTCGGGTGGAGGCCATCCGCGTCCTTCGCCGGGTCCATGGCCGAGACGGCCTGGTTGAAGTCGAAGCCGGCCGGGACGGGGTGCTGAATGAGGTAGGCGTCGACAGCCGGGTCGGCGTTGAGCTCGACGATGGCGTCGAGCAGGTCCGCCTGGGTGGCGTCGGCCGAGATGCGCACGTCGACTGACGCCAAGCCGCAGCGCTCGCACGCCTCGTGCTTCTTGGCCACATAGCCGACACTGGCGGGATCGTCGCCGACCAGCACGGTCGCCAAACCGACCGTCCGCCCCCCCGCAGCCAGCTTCGCCACCCGCTCCGTTACGTCGGCGAGGACGGCGTCGGCGACCGGCCCGCCCGGCATCAGGATCGCTGTCAATGCTGGAACTGCCTTTCACCCGTGAACACCATGACCAAGCCGTGTTCGTCCGCGGCCGACACGACCTCGTCGTCCCGGACCGAGCCCCCGGGTTCGATGACGGCGGCCACCCCGGCGGCGGCAACCGCGTCGAGGCCGTCTCGAAACGGGAAGAACGCGTCGCTGGCCGCGGCTCCGCCCTTGGCCCGGCCCGCGGCCCGAGCCACGGCGATCTCGCCCGGAGTCACCCGGTTCTGCTGGCCGCCGCCGATGCCGAGGGCCATCCCGCCGGCGGCGAGCACGATGGCGTTGGATTTGACCGCCGCGCAGACCCGCCAGGCCAGTTCCATGTCCCGCCATTGCTTGTCGGTCGGTTGGGCTGCGCTCACAACTCGCCACTGATCCCGTCCGGCCACGAAGCGGTACGGATCCTGAACGAGCCAGCCGTCGCTGATCTGACGCAGGTGCCACCGGTCCGCGCCCGGCGGCGGCGCCGCCAGGACCCGCATGCTCTTCCGTTTGGTTGCAAACAGCTCGAGGGCGGTCGCGTCGTAGGAGGGCGCGATCAGCACGTCGGCCCGGGCATTGCTGACCATCTCTGCCGCCACCCTTTCGGTGACCGGCGCGGAAAGGGCCACGATGCCGCCGAAGGCCGACATCGGATCACACTCGAACGCCCGGTCGTAGGCGGTGAGCAGGTCGTCGGCGACAGCGGCCCCGCACGGATTGGCATGTTTGACCACGACCGCCGCGGTGGGGCCCAAGTCGGCCAGCTGATGGACCAAGCGCCATGCCGCGTCGGCGTCATAGAGGTTGAGATAGGAGAGCGCCAGCCCCCCGTGCTGAACCACGTCGTCCCACCAGCTGCGGTGACCGGTCTCCCGGTAGCGTGCTCCCCGCTGGTGCGGGTTCTCGCCGTAACGGAGGGTCTGCACTTTCTCCAGGGCGAGGTCGATGGTGGCGGGGAGGTCCTCGCTTTCCGCGAACCAGTTAGCGATGGCGGCGTCGTACGCCGCCGTGTGAGCGAAGGCGGCCGCGGCCAAGCGGCGGCGCAGCCCGTCGGAGAGCGATCCGTGCTGGCGCAGCTCGTCGAGTACCTCCGGGTAGGAGTCGGGATCGACGACCGAGCCCACGTGGGCCCAGTTTTTGGCCGCGGCACGCACCATGGTGGGTCCGCCTACGTCGATCAGCTCGATGGATGGGTTGGCGCGGAACGGGTACAGGTTGCACACCACCAGACCGATCGCCTCGATGCCCTCACGTTCCAGGTCGGCCAGGTGGGCGGGCGTGGACCGGTCGGCCAGGATGCCAGCGTGGAGGCGGGGGTGGAGGGTCTTGACCCGCCCACCGAGAAGCTCGGGCGCCCCGGTGACCGACTCGACCGTGGCGTGCGGGACGCCGGCCTCCTCCAGGGTGGCGGCCGTGCCGCCGCTGGCGATGAGCTCATGTCCCAGCTCGGCCAGGTCGCGGGCGAAGTCCTCCAAACCGGCCTTGTCGTAGACGGACAGCAGGACCCTCATGAGGCTGCTCCTTGTTGTTGTAAAAAGACCTTGATCGTCTCGGGGTACAGCCGGCGTTCGACGGACTTGATCCGCTCATGGAGGGTCGATTCGGTGTCGCCGGCCTCAACCACCACGGCCTCCTGGGCGAGGATCGGTCCCTCGTCGACTGCCTCCGTCGCCACGTGCACCGTGCAGCCGGTCACTTTCACCCCTGCAGCCACGGCATCGCGCACCGCGTGCCAGCCCTTGAAGGCCGGCAGCAGGGCGGGATGGGTGTTGAGAATGCGGCCCGGGTAGACGGAGAAGATCTCGGCACCCAGAATTGTACCGAACCCGGCCATGGCGATCACGTCTATCTGGTGCCGCTTGAGGGCGTCGATGACTCGATGGGTGTAGGCACTCCTGTCGAAGTTGGGCCCGAAGGTCTCGCGCTCGACGAACTCGACCGCCACGCCGGCGCCCTCCGCCAGGCCGGCGGCGGCACAGGGCCGATCCACAATGACGGCGTCGACGACCAGGCCGGCCTCGAGGATGGCAGCCAGATTGGTCCCGGCGCCCGATGCCAGGACCCCTAATCGGGGCAGCGGGGGGGACACGAGAAGACGGTAGCCGACGGGCCTCGCCGGTCGTGGTGGCCCTACGCTCTGGTCATGGCCCGGATCGCTGACCTGCTTGCCAACGGGCGGACGTACTCGTTCGAGTTTTTTCCTCCGAAGAGCGACGCCGAGCACGCCCGCCTCGTCGAGACCCTCTTCGAGTTGCAGCCCCTGCGGCCCGCGTTTGTCTCCGTCACCTACCGGGGGGGCCGGTCCTCGCGCCAGCGCACCCACGATCTGGTGGTCGGGATGCTGCGCACCACCAGCCTGACACCGATGGCCCATTTGATTTGCGTGGCCCATACCCGGCTCGAGTTGGCGGAGATCCTGGTCGAGTTCCGCAAGGCCGGTGTCGAGAATCTCATGGCCCTGGGCGGTGACCCGCCGAACGATCCCGAAGCCGCCGAGGGCGAGTTGGCCCACGCCATCGAACTCGTCGAGCTGGCCCGGGCCATCGGCGGATTCTCGATCGGGGTCGCGGCGCACCCTGCCGGCCACCCACGTTCGCCTGATCTGCGATCCGACCGCGACTACCTGGCCGAGAAGTTGCGGCGGGCGGACTTCGCGGTCACCCAGTTTTTCTTCCGGGCCGAGGAGTACCTCGGGCTGGTCGAGGACCTGGCGGCGCGAGGGATCTCGACGCCGGTCGTACCCGGGATCATGCCCGTGACGGCGCTGCCATCGATCGGACGGATGGCGGAGATGGGGGCAGCGGTGCCACCGGACATGGCCGACCGGCTCGAACGGGCCGGCGACGCCGAGTCGGTCCGCCGGGTGGGCACCGAGATGGCTACCACCCTCTGCCAGCAGCTGCTGGAGGCGGGGGCGCCGGGGCTGCATTTCTATACGCTCAATCGTTCCTTGGTGACAAGGGAGATCTACGCCAACCTGGGGCTGGGCACTCCGGCCCCGTAGGGTGGCCAACATGCAGTCTGCGCTCTGCGACCTGCTCGGCATCGACTTTCCGCTCCTGGCGTTCAGTCATTGCCGGGATGTGGTCGCCGCGGTCACCAACGCCGGGGGTTTTGGTGTGCTGGGCGCCAGCAGCCACAGTCCCGAGCAGCTCGACGTGGAGCTGCGTTGGATCGATGAGCACACCGCCGGCCGCCCCTACGGCGCCGACATCCTGGTTCCGGCTCAGGTGGTAGGCCGCGACGAGGATCTTTCGGCTGCCGATCTGGCTGCCCTCGTGCCCGACGCTCATCGCCAGTTCGTCACTTCGCTCCTCGAAGGGCACGGTGTGTCCCTCGACCGTGACGCCGCGGTCGCGCCAGGTGCCAGCCGGCTCGGCCGGCTCGAAGCCGCGGAGGAGCTGATGGACGTGGCTCTGGCCCATCCCATCAAGCTGATCGCCAATGCCTTGGGCCCGCCGCCGGTGTGGATGTCCGAGCGGGCCCGTCGAGGGGGAGTTCCCGTGGCGGCCCTGGTGGGGGCCAGGGAGCACGCCGTGCGCCAGCTCGATGCCGGCGTCGACATGATCGTGGCCCAGGGCGGCGAAGCGGGCGGACATACCGGGACGATCTCGACCTTGGTCCTGGTTCCGGAAGTACTCGATGTCGTGGCCGGACGGATTCCGGTGCTGGCCGCCGGTGGGATCGTCACTGGCGGCCAGATGGCCGCCATGATGGCGCTCGGCGCATCCGGCGTATGGACGGGGAGCGTGTGGTTGACGACCGAAGAGGCGGAGACCGCACCGGCGACCAAGGCCAAGATGCTGCAGGCGACCGCCAGCGACACCGTGCGGTCGCGCGGGAGAACCGGCAAGCCCGCCCGGCAGTTGCGCTCGGATTGGACCGACGCCTGGGAGCGGGCGGACGGCCCGGAGCCCTTGCCCATGCCGTTGCAGTCGATGATCAGCGAGCCGGCCTTGCGCCGGGTGGACGCAGCCGCCGCCGGAGGACATGCCGGCGCGGCTCGGCTGGCCACCTATTTCGTTGGTCAGGGCGTCGGGCTCTTGAACACGGTGAAGCCGGCGGCCCGGGTGGTGCAGGACTTCATGGAGGACTTCGCCAGGACGGCCGAGCGGTTGCAACGGGCCATCGAGTAGCGGCTTCCCGCGCTGCCCGCTTGGGCAGAAATTCGTTCCCCCATGAGGCAGACGACCGGGTCCGCGAACCCAGCGGGCTCCTCGTAGTGGTATAACCGCTCTTTGTGACCGGTAGGGGGCGCGCGGGTCGAGGGTTGTGGGTCTAGAGAAGACCAGCCATCCTCGGGGGTCGACCTTCCTCAACGCGCCGGTTCAGAGTGGGGGGTGGGCTGGTACCACCGCGCCAGCACGGGGGGTCGGCGGATGCAGATGAAGCGGAGATGGCGTCAGCTGTCCCTACCCGTACGGGCCGTGCTCGTCGTCCTTGGTGGCCTGCTGGTCGGGCTGGCCGCGGCGGTCACCGGCTTCGGCTCTCACGTAGCCCGGCCCCTTGCCCAGGCCGGGTGCACCGTGACAACCGGGCCGCCTCGAACCGCCACCATCGTGCTCGGCACCGGAGTGACAACGTTGCAGGTCCAGGCGTCAAACGAACTCCTCGTCGCCATCCCCGGAGGCAGCCTGAGCCCGTGCTCGGGACCGGGTGCCACCGACCCACTCGGATCGGCGGCCGCGGACATTCAGGAAATCGACTTCAACCTCAGCGGCTCCACCCCGACCTCGGTGACGGTCAACATCGACCAGACCATCGCCGCGATTCCCTGCGGGGTGAAGTTCAGCGGCACGGTTGGTAACGGGACTCCTGGCGACGGTTTGGTCCAGGTGCTGGCCAACTCGGGCAACGACGTGACGGTCGGGGCGAGTTCCTTCGACCCGGCGGGATGCGGGACGTCAGGGGGTTCGCTGACCGGCGTTGGCAACTACAAGCTGGTCGCGAGCGGCCCGGACACGCTGAGCGCGCTCGGCGAGGGCACCACCAGCGATCCGGTGACGGTACCGGTCACCTTCCAAGCCGCTTCGACGCCAGTCGGGGGGACCGAAACCTTCGAGAGCAGCGCCGCGGGCACAACCCTGGACTTCTCGCACGTGTACAACCCGTGTCCCTCCGCGCCCGCACCATGTGCCCTCACGATCAACGGGTCCGGCGCCGATCTGGCCTCACCGAGCCTCGACGCCTTCAACGCCGAGATCACCGCGTCCGGCACGGTCCAGACCACCTACGACTTCAGCACCGGTGGAAGCCACGTAGCCGGGTTCGTCGGGCTCTCCAGCGGCGCCACGAGCTTCTACGGCGAGGCCGCCGGCTACACCATGAGCGACCTGCTGTCGGGGAGTCAGATCATCGCCGGCGATGGGACCGAGACCTATACGGTCGCCGCCAACGGCACCACCTTCACCAGCGGCGGCGCCAGCGACACCTTCACCGTCACCGGCAACAACAACACCTTCCAAGCCGGCTCCGGACCGGACACGTTCTACGAGACGGTGCCGGGCGGCGGCGGTGCGCCGGTCAATACGGTCGACTTCTCTCAGGTCGGGACCAGCCCCGGGGCCCCGCTGTCGGTGAACGCCTCGGGGGCGCCCGAGATGGCCGATGGCAACACGCTCGGCAACGGGCAGGCCGCGGTCGGCTCCACCGCTCCGGCCTACACGTTCCTCAACAGTCCCACCTCCAACAGCGCGTCCAACTTCACGACGATCACGGGCGCGGCCAACGGGAGCACCGCCTTCCTGGTCGGAGGCTCCGGCGGGCTGACCCTCAACGGGCAGGACACCGGCAACTCGACCCAGTTTTTCGGCCAGACCGGCGTGGTCGTCAACCTCTCGGGCGGCCCCGAAAGCACGTCCGCCCAGATCGGCCCTACGGCGACGCTGTCCAACTTCACACTCGGTCTGGGTCAGGTGCTGGTGAGCCCACCCGGGACGGCGGCCTCGTGTACCGCCGTCCCCTCGGACTGTGACACCTTGAGCGGGGCCGTGGGCTCCATCGAAACCGTGACCGGCCCCACGACCGGTTTCAGTACGTTTTTCGCCGGCGCCGGACCCGGTACGTACAACTTCAGCGACCCCGGTGGCAACAACACCTTCTTCGGGGGCAGTGGCTCCGACACCTTCTCCAGCGCCGGGAACTTCAACAGCTTCGTCGCCGGCTCCGGTTCGGCCACCTTCAGCGAATCGGCCCCGTCCCAGGGGGCCAGCAACACCATCGACTTCTCCAACGTCCCGGTCGGCACGGTGTCGGGCTGCGACCTGGCGCCGTGTTCGCTCACCGTGAACGTCTCGGGGTCGCTCACCGCGGTGTCGGACGACCAGGCGGCGGTCCTTGATGCCGCCGACACTCCTGTTTCCACTTACAACTTCGGTAACGGGGGCGCCGACTTCACGGACTTCGTGGGCGCCACCGGAGGAGATACCACCTTCGACGGCGGCCTCGGCAACTTCACCTACACCGGACAGGGCGCGGGGAACACCCTCGACTTCTCGGACGTATCGGCCTCCGGGGCGACGCCGCTCACCTTCGATGTCACCCATACGCCGTCGCCGCTCGCGACATTGGCGAATGTCCCGGAGCCGTTCTTGGGCATCACCAACCTGATCGGGCTTCCCGGTGGTAACACCACCTTCGTCGGAGGGTCAACCGGCGGTTACACCTTCACGGGCAACGGGTCGGGTAACCAGACCACCTTCAGTGCCGAAGGGCCCTCGACGACCTTGACGGTGAGCGTCACCTCCGCCCGGTCGACCACCAGTCCACTGACGGGCGGCACCGTGACCTTCAGCCTGCCCGGCGGACCGGTGCTGTGCTCCTCGGTCCCGGTGGTGATCAATGGGGGAACTGGCACGGCGAGCTGTTCCACGTCGTCGCTGCCGGCTGGGGCCGACCAGGTCGTCACCACCTACAACCCGCCGGCGGGGTCGGGTCTGAGCGGCTCCGGTTTCGTCCTGGCCGCCACGGGGTCGGGGCAGCACGCGCCTCCGCCCACCAGTGTCACCAATGTCTCCATCCCCGGTCCGCCGCTCTTCTCGGGAACGCCGAACCCGTTGTCCGCCACGGTGAATACCCTCAACGGACACACTCCTATCGCCGCCGGCACCCTCACGTTCAGCATTGCCGGCGGGCAGTCGCTCTGCAGTGCCGCGGTCCCGGGCGGATCGACCAGCGCCGAGCAGGTGGGGTGCAACGCCACCTTCCCCGCCGGCACCTATGACGTGCTGGCGGTCTACGACCCGGCCACCAATGCCGTGAGCGGGTCGGTCGCCTCCCCCGTCAGCGGGGTCACCGTCACGTCGCCGGCTCCTGAGTCCAGCACGTCCAACATCACCTACGCGATTTCACTGTCGGGTGTTCCATGCACCGGAGGCGTGCAACTCGACTGCGTCTCGGCGACGGTCGCCGTTCCGACGGGTTACGGGGGGACCGTCGCCTTCAGTGCGGCCGGGGGTAGTCCCCTGTGTTCGGTGCCATTTACAGCCACCGCCCTCACCACGACCGTCTCGTGCTCGCCGTCGACGCACGGTGTGATCGCCGACAACGGCCAGCAGATCGTGGCGATATTCACGCCCGGGTCGCCGCCCTTGAACGATCCGCCGGTCAGCGGCTCCGGGGCCGTCTCTGCGACCATCACCAACAGTTTCGGCACCTTCGTACCCACCGGCGTGGCGCTGACCGTGACACCCTCCGACACAACGGTGAGCCCGGAGGCCGTGATCCAGGCCGCGTCCCTGACGCTGAGCGCCACGGTTACCTCGAGCACCACCCTCCCGAGCGGCGGCCAAGTCGTATTCAGCGTTGCCGGCGGATCCGCGCTCTGCTCCGCAACCGTCCCCGGTGGTACGCCGCCGGTGACCGTGGAGTGCTCGGTATCTTTCCCCACTGTCGGTTTCGACGATCTGGTGGCCGTGTACACGCCCCCGTCAGGCGGTTTCGCCGGGTCCGGAGCCGATCAGCCGATACAGGTAGCCCCTCCGGTGGCGACCAACGCCAGCGCCCAGTCGGTGTCCGACACGAAGCCAGGCGTGGTCGTCAACCTGGCCTCGACGCCGTTCGTGACCACCAGCGCCAATCCGATTCCCGGGGTCACGGTCAACCAGGATCAGGTCCTGGTAGCCCAGCCGCCGAGCGTTCCGGCCACCTGTGCGGGAACGCCCCTCCCGTCTTTCTGCGACAGCATCACCGACGCCGCGGTCGTGGCCGGCTCCAGCGGGGGCGGAAACACCTTTATTGCGGGTACGGGTTCGGAGACGTTCGGGGATACGGGGACGGCGGGTGGTGACGCCATCAATTTCAGCAATGTGGCGACCAGTGTGAGCGCCCCGCTGGACGTGAATGTGTCGGGGGGTCCGGCCCAGGGCCCGTCGGGGTCGCTGGCTGATTTCACCGCGGTGGCCGGGTCGGCCACTTATCTCTTCACCAACGGCGGGTCGAATTTCGTGAACTTCACCGGTTCGGCCAACGGGAATACCACGTTCCTGGCCGGGAAGGTCGGGGGCTACGGCTTCGCGGCGAGCGGGGGCAATGACGCCGTCGATTTCTCGGCGGTGACGTCGACGGGCATCACCGTCGATCTCTCCGCGGGGACGAGCGGCACCGTGTCAGGGTTCGCGAATGGCAACCCGGACAGCATCTCGGGGTTGACGACCGTTATTGGGTCTCCTAGCGGAGCGAACCACTTTACGGCTGGACCGGGCCCGGCCACTTATAACTTCACAGCCAACGGAAATAGCAACTCGTTTGTGGGGGGCGCCGGGGCCGACACGTTTAACAGCAACGGCAGCAACAATGTGGTCACGGTGGGCACGGGCAACGCCACCTTCATCGATCAGTCGGGATCCGGTAACACCATCGACTTCTCGGCTCTGCCTGGGGGCGATCCGGTGACGGTCAACGTGTCGGGCCAGCAGGCCTTGCAGACGGCGAACGATTCGGCGACGGGAGTCGGGGCGACCTACAGCTTCGGCACGACCGCGACGACGTTCGTAGGCTCTCCCGGGGGGACGACTTTCGACGCGGGCGGGGCGGCGGACACCTTCGAGGGGGCGACTCCGGTGGCCTCGCCCAACACGCTGAGCTTCGACAACCTCCCGTCGGGCACGGTCGGGCCTTT
Source organism: uncultured Acidimicrobiaceae bacterium (assembly GCA_963769725.1). GTDB lineage: Bacteria > Actinomycetota > Acidimicrobiia > Acidimicrobiales > Palsa-688 > PALSA-693. The sequence continues at coordinate 996,480 of CAVYMU010000001.1, forward strand.
GGAGATCTGTGTCGTCGGCGGCACGGGCTGCACGGCCGGGGAGGCGCTACTGGGTTCGGTGCCGCTGCAGTTCTCCAATATCACCACCTACGACGGCCTGCCGAGCGGGAACACCACCTTCGTGGCCGGCACTCCGAACGCCAGCATCTTCAACGCCTTCGGTACCACCAACAATGTCATCGACTTCTCCGCCGCCTCTTCGGGCGTCACCGTCAACCTGCCGGTCGGGACGGTGGGGTCGGACACCATCTCCGATCTCAGCACGGTGCTCGGTTCTACTAAGGGTGGAAACACCTTTATTGCGGGTACGGGTTCGGAGACGTTCGGGGACACGGGGACGGCGGGTGGTGACGCCATCAATTTCAGCAATGTGGCGACCAGTGTGAGCGCCCCGCTGGACGTGAATGTGTCCGGGGGTCCGGCCCAGGGCCCTTCGGGGTCGCTGCCTGATTTCACCGCGGTGGCCGGGTCGGCCACTTATCTCTTCACCAACGGCGGGTCGAATTTCGTGAACTTCACCGGTTCGGCCAACGGGAATACCACGTTCCTGGCCGGCAAGGTCGGGGGCTACGGCTTCGCGGCGAGCGGGGGCAACGATTCCGTCGACTTCTCGGCCGCCGCGAACGCCGTGAATGTGAACCTGTCCGGGGGAACGAGCGGCAGTGTGACAGGGTTCGCCAACGGCAAGGCGGATAGCATTTCGGGGCTGACGACCGTGATTGGCTCGCCCAAAAACGGCAACGTGTTCACAGCCGGGCCGTCCACCTACAACTTCACGGCCAACAGCAACGGAAACACGTTTGTGGGGGGCGCCGGGGCCGACACCTTCAACAGCAACGGCAGTGGCAACGTGGTCACGGTGGGCACGGGTAGCGCCACCTTCGTCGATCAGTCGGGGTCCGGTAACACCATTGACTTCTCCGCTCTGCCAGCGGGGGACGCGGTGACGGTCAACGTGTCGGGCCAGCAGGCCTTGCAGACCGCGAACGATTCGGCGACGGGAGTCGGGGCGACCTACAGCTTCGGCACGACCGCGACGACGTTCGTGGGCTCGCCCGGAGGGACCACTTTCGACGCAGGCGGGGCGGCGGACACCTTCGAGGGGGCGACTCCGGCGGCGTCGCCCAACACGCTGAGCTTCGCCAACGTCCCGTCAGGCACGGTCGGGCCTTTGGAGATCTGCGTCGTCGGCTGGCACGGGCTGCACGGCCGGAGAGGCGCTACTGGGGTCGGTGCCCGTGCAGTTCTCCAATATCACCACCTATGGCGGCCTGCCCAGCGGGAACACCACCTTCGTGGCCGGCACTCCGAAGGCCAGCACCTTCAACGCCTTCGGTACCACCAACAACGTCATCGACTTCTCCGCCGCCTCCTCGGGCGTCACCGTGAACCTGACCGCCGGCGCCAACGGCACGGTCGGGTCGGACACCATCTCCAACCTCACAACCGTGATCGGATCGATCAAAGGCAACAACACGTTCGAGGCCGGTTCGGCACCGTTGTACACCTTCACGGGCAACGGCAACAACAACACCTTCGATGGCGGCGCCGGTACCGATATCTTTTCCAGCAGCGGCAGCACCAACACCTTCAATGTCGGCACGGGTCCCGCAACCCTGTCCGATACCGGAAGCGGTAACGCCATTTCGTTCACCGCTGTGCCCACCAGCAGCACCACGGCCCTGAGCGTCAACGTTTCCGGGACGCCGGTGAACGGGGTATTCAACGACAACGCGTCGGTCGGCTCCGTCATCTACAACTTCTCGACCGGCGGCAGCGGGTTCACGACGTTTACCGGCGCGGCCACCGGCAACACCGACTTCCGGGCGGCCGGCACGGCGGGGGGTTATTCGTTCACCGGTGCCGGACCGGGCAACACCGCGGACTTCTCAGCCAACATCTGCGGCGTGACCGCCAACATGTTGACCGGGACTGTGGGCCTGGGTACGGGGCTCACGTGTACGGGCTCCAAGACGGACACGATCTCTGGCATCACCACCATCGTGGGCTCGCCAGTCGGCGGCAACGTCTTCGACGGGGATCTGCTCGGGAACACTTTCACCGCCGGCAGTTCCACCAACACCCTTTCCTACGCCGGTTACACCGCCTCAGGGCTGTGCCTCAATCTCACCGGGGGTCGGGTGGGACTGAGTTGCACCGGGGGCGGAAGCGTCGACAGCTTCAACTTCTCGCCCGGCACGCTTACTGCCGAGGGGTCGCCCGGCAACGACACCTTCCAGATCGGGGCGGCGGCTGCGCCTATCAACGTGGCTATCGCGGGCGGCGGAGGGCACGACACCATCGACCTTTCGCAGCTCCCCGCCCCGTCCTCGGGCACGACCGGGGCCGCCGTCGACCTTTCCGCCGGCACCATCACCGCACCCAGTGTCGGCGTCACGTTCACCCCGGGGTGCGGACCCGCCGCGGATTTGTGCGTGACGGCGATAAAAGGCTCCAAGTTCGATGACTCGTTCCGGGCCAACGCCGCGTCCCTGAGCGGGCTTCCGCCCCTGTCCATCACGGGCGGGGGTGGAAATGACAGCCTGGATCTCTCCCCTATCACCACTCCGGCGACCGTCGAGATGCCGATAGCGGGGACGCCCCTGCCTACCACTGGGACGTGCACCGGCGCCCCGCCTTCGACGACCGGCGACGTGTGCGCATCGGGGAGCGCGCCGGCGATCACCTTCACCGGGATCCCGAACCTGATCGGCACCACCGCCGGGGGCGACTACTTCTTCGCCGGATCCGGCACCGAGAGCATGACCGAGATCGGCGCCCCCGGCACCCTCGACTACTCGGCGGTGCCCGGGCCCGCCAACCCGAGCAGCAACGTGCAGGGGATCATCGTCGACGCCACTGATCTCAGCGGGACGCCGAGCGGTACCGTGACCAGCCCGGCGACCATCGGTGTGACCGATACGTTCACCCAGATGGGCACCTTCACCGGCACGCGTGACAACGACACGTTCATACAGTCTGGTCCCGGTTCCTACAACTTCAACGGGGGGGCTGGTGCCAATACGCTCGACCTCTCCAATGCCCCCGCCGGCACGGGGGTGTCGCTGACGGCGCCGAGCGCGGGCTGCACCACCGGCATCAACAACAACGACGGAACCGCCACCGGCAGCGATGTCAGCGACAACTTCACCTGCATGGGGTCGGTCATCACATCCACTTCCGAATTCCAGGTTTCGCCCGGCGAAACCGCGACCGTGAATGGCAATGGCACCGGGACGCTCGTACTCGTCGGTGCGCCGACTGCTGGAGTCACCGTGACGATGCCGACCACTCCTGGCGGGGTGGGCACCGTCACCGGGGGTTGCGCGCCCTCAACGCCGTGCATCGGCTACAACTTCTCCTTCACGGGTATGTCGACCGTCGACGGAACGCCGTTCAACGATCTGTTCATCCCCGGTAGCTCCAACGTCACCGTCAACGGCAACGGCGGGGTAGACGGAGTGAGCTTCGCAGGCGCCCCGTCGGCCGCGGTCGTCAACCTCTCGAGTTCCTCGTATACGGTGCCGTCCGGAGCGCTGACCGACCCTGGGACCATCGTGCCCGCCGGCACGGCGGTGGGCGGCTACGGAGGGACCATCTCGCTCAATGGCATCTCCAATGTCACAGGATCAGCCACCCACAACGACATCATCGTGGGAGGTCCGGGTTCTGGAACTCTCGACGGGGGCAGCGGTGACGACACCTTTGTGCCCTCGGGTGGCAACTACCTCATCACCGGCGCGACGGGGACCAACACCCTCGATCTCTCCCTCCTGCCCTCGTACTCCACCCTCAACCTCGGATCGCCAGCCCCGCAACTGCTCGGGAACGGGGATGGCACCGTCACGGTGGCGGCCGGAACCATCCAGAAGGTGATCGCCTCGCCGAGCGGCAGCACCCTGCAGGCCGGTCCTGGGAACATCACTCTCGTCGGCGGTCAGGGCACCGACTGGCTGGCCGCGGGCACGGGCAACCAGACCCTCATCGCCGGCAGCGGTGACGACACCCTTGTGGGCGGTATCGGCACCGACAACCTCGAAGGCGGCACCCAGCCGGTCACCTTCATTCCCGGCCAGGGTATGGATATCCTCACCAGCCAGATGACCGGTCCCGGGAACATCCTCTCCTACGCCGGGCAGCCGACCGGAGCTCAGGTCAACCTGTCCAGCCAGTTGTACGTGGTCCCAACGGGGGAGCCCTTCGCCGGCACGCCCCTCTCCGCCGACCAGGCGACCGGTGGGTGGGGGGGGACCGTCAACCTTTCCGGTGCCGAGATCGGCCAGGTCATCGGCTCGCCGGCCCCCGACGTCTTCGTCACGGGCTCCGCGCCGGTGTCGATCACCGGCGACGGCGGCAGTGACCTCTTCGTAGTGACCAGCGGCAGCAACACCCTGACTGCCGGAACCAACTCCGGATCGCGGTTCTTGTTCGCCGGGGCCGGCGGCAACATCATCAATGGTGGTGGCAACGGCACCGTCGACTTCTCGCAGGCGTCCGCAGGGGTCAGGGTCAATCTGCAGCAGGGTGTTGCCACCGGCGGCTTCGGTGGGACCCAGTCCCTCACCGGAATACTGAACGCGACCGGCAGTAATTCCACTGACGTCCTCATAGGCGGGGCGACCGGCGGGACGATCATCGGACTCAACGGCGGCGATGTGCTCGAGGCCGGCCCGGCCGGTCACGACACCCTCGTATCGGACGGCAGCGGCAATGACACGTTCTGCGCCCAGGTGAACTGCAACGGAGCCACCGTTGCCGCCGGCGGGAACGTCATGCGGGGCGGGTCGGGCGACGACAGCTTCTTCGCTCAGAACGGCGGCATCGACTCCATCACCGGCCACTCGGGCGACGTGGCCTTCGTCGACCCCCAGGACAGCGTGTCCGGCATCCCCGCCCAAGACATCTTCAGGTCGTGATGACACCCAACGCCAAGGTGCCCTCGCCGCCCGCCTGGCTATGAGCGTCGGGGCCGCGCTGCTCGGCGCGGAGAACCTCAGTGTGGCGCCGGGCCAAGCCGCGACCTGCCAGTTGAGCCTGCGCAACAGCGGCACCATCGTCGAGCAGTTCACGGTCCTGACGCTCGGCGAGGCCATGGAGTGGACGGCCGCCGAACCGCCGGTGGTGTCGTTGTTCCCCGGCGGCCAGGAGACCGTGACGCTGCGGTTCTCGCCGCCGCGGCTGCCCACCACCCCGAGCGGCGAGGTGCCGTTCGCGGTCAAAATCATCCCCTCCAACGAGCCAGAAGAATCGGTGACCGAGGAGGGCGTGATCGTCGTTGGGTCATTCAACGACGTCGGCGCCGAACTGGTCCCCCGGGTCACGACCGGCCGGATTACCGGGCGCCAGCGGTTGGCGGTCGACAGCCGGGGCAACGTCCCGCTGCCGGTCGAGGTCTCCGCCATCGACGCCGCCGATGCCCTGAAGTTCCGGATCCGGCCCAGCCAGCTCACGACCGCACCGGGCGAGGCTCGCTTCATCCGGCTCGGCGTGAAGCCCCGGCAGCGGTTCTGGAAGGGGCCGCAGCAACAGAAGCCGTACAAGGTCCAGGTGGCGGCGGAGAACGAGAAGCCCCTCGTCCTCGACGGCGCCCTCACTCAAAAGGCCGTCCTGCCCAAATGGGTCTATACCGCGGCCTTGATCGCGGCGGCGCTGGCCCTGTTGTGGTTCTTTGTGCTCAAGCCGGCCGTGCACTCCACAGCCGTAAATGCCAACAAGCAGGCGTTGGCCGCCCAGGCCGCCCAGACCAAAGCGCTACAGAGCTCACTGGCCGCGACCCAATCCACGGTGGCGGCCAACTCTGCGGCCGGGGCGGCCAACGCCGCGGCCGTGGCGGCCCTGGCCAAAAAGCTGCACGTGACCACCACGACCAGCACCAGCACCACCACCACCACCACCACGACGACCACGACCACGGCGGTCAAAGCCATCGTGGTCACGCCGAAGCCGACGACGACCACCAACCGTGGTGACCCCGACGACCCAACCACAGCCGGTCACCGGTCCCAACGACGGGCGCATCGAGGTGATCGCCGCACCCGGCGCCACGTCGACCAACTCCATCACGCTGGGCAAGCAGAGCACCCTTCAGATCACGGACATCATCATCCAGAATGTGTCCGGGGAAAACATCGGCGGCCGGGCTGCGGTCCAGCGCCTGGCGCCCGGCGCCGGACAGACGCCCCAGAATCTGCTGGTCGAGAACCTCGGCGCCTTGACCGATCAGGAGTACACCTTCACCACCCCCATAGTGTTCACCTCCGGTCAGCAGCTCATCCTGTCCGTCGACTGCCAGGGCGACCAGCCCGCCTGTGACGTCGGTATCTACTACACCGGTCCGCTGACGCAGCCGGCGGCGGACACCACCACCACCTTCCCCTGAGGGCGGCGCCGGCCCTCTCGGCCGGGGGGCGCTTCGCAACCGGGGCGAAACCGTCGAGCGCGGCCAAAGCCCGACCAGTCGGGATACACTCCCTCTCGGTGCCGGACGGGGCACGCACAGCAGTCAACGACCAGGGTTGTTCGCGAGGCCCGATGACTCGGGCGTGGGCGGTACGGACAGGTGGGAGCAGGGGCTCACATGGACGCTTTCGACGATGAGCACCCGGAGCGCGCCGACGCTTCGGGGCTCGTCCGCCACCGCCTGACCTCGCGTCTGCTCGATCCGAGCGCCTACCTGGTCGGCTGGGTGGTTGCCCCTGCGGGCTCCGGCAAGTCGAGGCTCCTCGCCCACGTCGCTGTGGCGTCGCGGGCCCCGGTCGCCTGGTGCGGCACTCCGGATCCCGTCCCGCGCACCGAGCGCGCCCTCGCCGCTTGGCTCTGGGACGGTTTGGGCCCGGCGTTCGGCCTGACCGGGGAACCGCCGCCCGGCGTGCAGGGTCTGCTCGACGCGGTGGCCGGGCCGGGCCTGGCCACGATCGTGGTGGTCGACGACGTCCACCTGCTGGAGGGGAGCGACGCGGAGCTGGCCCTCGCCGATCTGGTCGCCCGGCTGCCCGCCCGCATTCGATTGCTCATGGCGAGCCGGGTCGACCTCGCTCTCGACCTGTCCCGGCTGCGAGTGGCCGGCCAACTCGTGGAGATCGGACCGGACGACCTCCGTTTTCGAGCATGGGAGGTGGAGGAGCTCTTCCGGGACGTCTACCGCGAGCCGCTGATCCCTGAAGATGTGGCAACCCTCGCCCGACGCACCTCGGGGTGGGCTGCCTACCTCCAGCTGTTCCATCTGGCCACGGCCCGGAAGCCGATCGCGGAGAAACGGCGGGTGCTCGCCAGTCTTGCCAACCGGGCCCGTCTGGTCCAGGAGTACCTGACCCGTCACGTGCTGGCGGAGCTGTCGCCCGACCTGCAGGACTTTTTGATCCGAACGAGTGTGCTGCGCCGGCCGACGGTAGCGCTGTGCGATGAGTTGCTGGGTTGGTCGGGGGGCAGCCGGCAGTTGCTGGCCGAGCTGGAGCGACGTCAGCTCTTCACCGACCGGGTCGATGACGACAGCTACCGCTATCACTCCGTGTTGCTCTCCTACCTCGAGGCCCGCTTGGTGGAGATGGTGGGGGCCAAGGCGGCCCGGGACGAGCATCGGCGCGCCGCCCTTCTGCTCGAGCAGGACGGCCTGACTGAGGACGCCGCTTCCGCTTTCGCCAAGGCGGAAGACTGGGAGGGGGTCGCTCGAACCCTCGGACATCCCGCCGAATCCGCGGCCACGCTCGGCGGGGCCTGGTTGGAGGCCTTGCCGCCGACGGTGGTCGAGACGGACGCCCTGCTGCTGATGGCCCGAGCCCGTCGGGCCCTCGCCAGCGGGGCGTTGGCCGATGCCGTCTCGACCATGCGAGCGGCCGAGGCGGTCGCGGCCTCGTCGGTCGTCGAGGAGCGTTGCCGTCAGGAGCGTGACCGGATCGCGGCCTGGATGAGCCCGGCCCGACCAGCCGGAGCGGATTGGCTGGCGGTATTGCGCGGTGCCACCCAGCGACAGCCCAAGGAGGCCCAGCGGGCCGCCGCCACCCTGGCCGGAGCGTCGGGCCGTTTCGTCGAGGGGGCAGCTGCCTTCCTCGCCGGCGATATGGTTTCCGCCTCGCGGCTGCTGCGCAGTGTCTCCGCCCATCCCGACGCCACGCCGGCGATGATGGTCGGCGCTCAGCTCATGGCGATGGTGGCGGGATCGCTCTGTGGCCGGACGCCGGACGAAGATGAGCTCGACCAGTTGCGCGACGAAGTCGAGGAGGCGGCTATCCCGTGGCTGGACCGGATGGCCCGCGTGGCGGTGGCCTGGGCCGTTCCGGACTCGGGCGAGGCCCTCGACACCGTGGCCGACGCCTGTCAGCGGGAAGGGGACCGATGGGGTGAGGCGCTCGTCGCCCTGAGCTACGGGACGAGCTGCCTGTGGCGGCGGGATGCGATGGGCATGCCCTATCTGGAGCGAGCCGGTCGGATCTTTGCCGAGCTCGGTGCCGGGGTCTGCGAGACCCTGGCCTCCGCCTACCTGGCCCTGTCGGCCTACGCGGCGGGTGACGCGGAGCTCGCCGTTCGGACGGCCCACCAGGTCCGGACCCTCGCCTCCTTGCAGGAGGTGCCCGGTTCGGCCGGACTGGCCGCCCTGGCCCTCGGATGGTTGTTCGACGACGAGGCCGAGCTGGGCCGAGCCCGGGCCCGGCTGGAACCGCTCGGCACCTGGGGCTGGCACCAACGGCTCGGTCAGCGCGGGCTTGGGCCGCAGTCGCCCGGAGGCCCGGCGGCCCCAAATGGGGCCCGGGGACGCAACCATTCGAGGGATCCAGAGCCGGCGGCCCTGGCGGCCGGCTCCGCTGGCCACCCCACCAATCAACTGGAGGTGCCGCTGCGGCTGCGCTGCCTCGGGGGCTTTTCGATCGCTGTCGATGGCCGGACCGTGGACGAGTCCGCCGCCAAGCCGATGGAACGGGCCCTGCTGCACCTTCTGGCCGCCCGGGCCGGAGAGCAGGTGCACCGCGAAGCGCTCATGGAAGCCCTCTGGCCTGAGGCCGACCCGGACGCGGGGTTGCACCGGCTACAGGTGGCGATATCGGCGTTGCGCCGCCTACTGACCGCCGGATCGACCCGTCCCGTCTACCTGCTGGCACGCGAGGGCGATTCGTACCGCCTCGTCCTGCCCGAGGGTTCTGACTGCGACCTCTGGCAGTTCGAGGCCAACCTCCGCCGGGCGGCCGCCGCCAGAAGCACCGGTCTCGACGGCGCCGAAGAGGAGGCGCTGGAGGCGGCGCTCGCCGCCTACGGCGGTCCCCTGCTTCCCGGCGACGGTCCCGTCGACTGGGTTGTCGATCGCCGGGCCGGGCTGCAGCAAGCGGCCGCCGACACCGCGGCCCGCCTGGCCACGCTTCGTCTCGAGCGAGGTCAGCACCGGGCCGCCACGGTGGCCGCTCGAGCCGGCCTGGCCCTCGACCGCTACCGGGACGAACTGTGGCAGTTACTCATCGAGGCCGCCGACCGATCCGGTCACTTCGCCGAAGCGGGACAGGCACGACGGGCGTACGCGGCGGTGCTGGGGGAGCTGGGAGTCTGAACGACCGGCTCGGACCGGTTGCTCACCCCATGATCTCGACGCTCACCTGGCCGGCGAAGTCGATGGTGATGGGTGCTCCGCCAGAAAGGACGCACTCGCAAATAGAGTCGCTGGTGAGGGCGGGGATCCCGTTGATCAACACGGTCGGGGCGCCGGGAACCCAGGGCGCCACGATGGCCGGAACACAGGGCACCGGCACGCCCAGGGCGGCGATGACCTCGGGGTTGGCCGGAGAGCTGCACAACCCGAACGTGGCGATGTTCTCGAGCGGTACGAAGTCCATGATGGTCGCGGCGGGGGTAGTGGCGGTGACGATGGCGCCCTCGGGTATGACGACCAACGGCACCGGGATCTTCCCCATCGGGCACATGACCATCGCCCCTTCGACGACGAGCTGACCCATCTTTGCCACCTCCCCGGCGAGCGGATAGCTCTTCAAGAGTGTACGCCGTCGCCGGCGCGGCCGTCCCGGTTGGGCCCAGATGTGCCCGACCTGGGCCGCCAGCCTGCCTGTTCGGTCCTCCACTACCCTGCACGAAGGGACTGGCGTCGGTTGCCTGCTGAGCCTTCGTTGATTGCCCGTTGAGGACCGCTGGGATGATGAGGAGAAACCCAGGAAGGGGGCAGGAGTGGCGGCGAACGGGCGGGTGAAGGTCTACGTGCACGCGACCGACCCGGTGTCGGCGACCGGTGTGGCGGGGGAATTGCGGCAGCGACCCGAGGTGCACGTGGTCGATGATGTCGACTTCGACACGGCCCAGGTTGCCGTGGTGGTGGCCGACGAGGTCGACGCCGCGACCGTCTGTACCATCCGGGCCATCCAGCGGGACGGCTGCCACCGGGTGGTCATGGTCGTCACCCGGCTGGACGACGCCGGCCTGCTGGCGGCGGTGGAGGCGGGCGCGTGCGGGATGCTGCGCCGCTCGGACGCAGTCGCAGACCGGATGGTGGAATCGGTGCTCACGGCCGCCCGAGGAGACGGGTCGGTCCCTCCGGACCTGCTCGGACGGCTGCTGGACCAGATGAGCCGGCTCCAGCGGCAGGTGCTGGCGCCCCGAGGACTCTCGCTCAGCGGTTTCACAGATCGGGAGATTGACGTGCTCAGACTGCTCGGCGAGGGGTGGGACACCTCCGAGATCGCCGGCAAGCTGGCCTATTCGGAGCGGACGGTCAAGAACGTGATCCACGACATCACCGCCCGCCATCAGCTGCGCAACCGCTCCCACGCGGTGGCGTACGCGGTCCGCCAGGGTCTCATCTGAGGCCGAGCGGCCGCTGACGCCCGACCGGGGACCGGCCGCGACCGGGGTGCATCGCGATTGCCCGATCGGGCGAGTGGACGTGCCCAGAGGTCTGTCCGGGGTCACCGGGCGGCGGGGCTGGTACCCCGCGATCATGCTGGAGACCCCCGAGCAGTTGCACCTCGGCGACTAGGGAAGGCACCGGCGATGATCAACGAAGTCGACGAAGCCCTTCGCAATCTGGTGAAGGCCGAGGTGATCAATGGCGCGGATGTCGATGTCCTGTTCGAGGCACCGACTCGGGACTGGGCCTCGCGGCGCAATACGCCGACGGTAGATCTCTACCTCTACGACATCCGAGAGGACCTCCGGCGGCGCCAGATCGGCATGGTCGAACGGCGCGACGACCAGGGGGTGGTGGTGGAGCGCCGGCAGGTGCCGCGCTATTTCAAACTGTCCTACCTCATCACGGCCTGGACGCAACGCACCGACGACGAGCACCGCCTACTCGCCGCCATCCTGGCCTGCTTCCTGCGCCACGAGACCGTGCCCGACGAGGCGCTGACGCAGGTGTTACGCGATGTGGGACACCCGCTGCAGATCATGATCGCCTATCCGCCTCCCGAGAACCGTCAGGTTTCCGATGTGTGGTCCTCACTCGGCGGTGATCTCAAGCCATCGGTCGATCTGGTGATCACCATCGCCGTCGAGCCCGACGTCCTTTACGAGATCGCCCAGGCCGTCATGGCGCCACTGCGTCTGAAGGCGGTCGGACACACGACCTATGACGTCGAGGACGACCTCCGGGAACTGCGCCGGCCCACCGAGAGCCCGCCACCTCCACCCGAACCGGCACCTGTTGCCACGGTCGGTGGCCGGACGCGCAAGAGCACCCGAAACCAAGACTCATGAACCGCCGGGTTGGGGCGGGGTCGCAGGAGGCGGTCCTGTCCGAACCGCAGCCCGAGGACGGACGGGCCCCGGGCTCGCCGTCGCCGCCGCAGACGGACCCCTCTGTCGCCTATCTGTTGGTTCGCCTACGGATCATCGAGGCGCGGATCCGGGCCCTGGTCGATGATCGCCGGCGGGAGGACCCCTCACCTGAGGATCCCTTCCGCGGTCTCTATCTTTCCGACGAGCACGTCGACCGCGTGCTGGCGGGTGCCCCCTCGCCGGTGACCACCGCATGGCATGACAACGCCGATGCGTCCGTCCTCCGGGAGGAGGCCCTGAGCCTCGAGGAGTCCGGTGCGCCTGTCCGCCTCCGGCTGCTGGCCCAACGGGCCGGCCTCGACGAACTGGACGTGGACCTGCTGCTGGTGGCGGTGGCTCCCGATCTGGACAGCCGTTTTGAGCGGCTCTACGGCTATCTCAACGACGACGTCACCAGGCGACGGGCCACCATTGGCCTCAGCTTGGAACTGTCTGGCGCTTCGCCATGGTCGGCGGAGGCGCGAAGCCGGTTCTCTCCTGACGCACCCCTTACCTCGGCCGGTCTGGTGGTAGTGGAAGAATTGGAGCGGCCGTTTCTGTCGCGGTCCCTCCGGGCTCCCGACCGCGTCGTCGCCCACCTGCTCGGCGACGACCGGGCTGACCCGGCGGTGACGGCCTTGATTCGCCCGTCGGTGATGCTGCCGGCGGAGGGCCTTCCGGCGGCACTCGGAGCGGTACTGGCGAGTGGCGTGAGCCTGGCCTACCTGCGGGAACGACCGGGGGCGTCGGCCCCGGCCGTCGCCGCGGCCGCTCTCGAAGCTGCCGGCCTCGGTGCCGTGACCGTCGACCTGGATCACCTCAGCCCCTCCGAGGCGCCTGAGGAGGTGGCGAGGACGGTCGGGCGTGAAGCCCTCCTGTCCTCCGCCGGCGTCGTCGCCGGCCCGGTCGAGGCCCTGCTCAACCGGGCCCCGGGCTCGATCCGGGCCTTCGCCCGGCTGGCGGGGCCGGTCCTACTGCACGGCCGGGCCGCCTGGGAGCCGGCGTGGAGCCGGACCGTACCCCTGGTCGTGGACACCTTGACCGGCTCCTCTCAACAACGGCGGGCTCACTGGGAAGCCAGCCTCGGCGCCGACTCCTCGTCTCTGGGCGGGGCGGACGTGACGACGCAGTTCCTGCTGTCAGGCGAGCAGGTGGCTCGGGCGGTGGAGGCGGCCCGACTCGAGGCCCGGCTGGCCGGCGAAGCCGTGACCCTCGAACACCTGCGGGCCGGGGCTCGGGCCCAAAACGGAGCCGGCCTCGAACGGCTGGCCCGTCGCATCCAGCCGACCGTCTCCTGGCCCGACCTGGTGCTGGCCCCGGCGACGGCCGCGGCGCTGCGGGAGCTGGCCGGTCGGGCCCGACGTCGTGACCTGGTGCTCGACGAGTGGGGGATGCGCCCGGGCGGAGGTCGCGGGCGGGGGATCACCGTGCTGTTCGCCGGAGACTCCGGGACGGGCAAGACCATGTCGGCCGAAGTCGTGGCGGGCGACCTCGGTCTTGACCTCTACACCATCAACCTGGCTGCCGTGGTCGACAAATATGTGGGCGAGACCGAGAAGAACCTGGAGCGGATCTTCACCGAGGCGGACGGTGTCAACGCGGTGCTGCTGTTCGATGAGGCCGATGCCCTCTTCGGAAAACGATCCGAGGTACGCGACGCCAACGACCGCTACGCCAATATCGAGGTGGCGTACCTGCTGCAGCGGATGGAGACCTTCGACGGTCTCGCCATTCTGGCCACCAACCTGCGCGCCAATGTCGATGACGCCTTCGCCCGTCGCCTCGACATGGTCGTCGACTTTCCTGCCCCGGATGTGCATCTCCGGCGAGCGCTGTGGGACCGCTGCCTGGCACCAGGCGTACCTCGCGCCCATGACCTCGACCTGGATTTCTGTGCCCGGGCGTTCGAGTTGTCCGGCGGGAACATTCGCAGCATCGCCATCACCGCCGCCTACCTCGCCGCTGACGAGGACCGGCCGGTGGGCATGGTCGACCTCATTCGTGGCGTCCATCGCGAATATCGCAAGCTGGGCCGGATGGTCGTGGCCTCGGAGTTCGGTGACTACCACCACCTGACCGCGACCTGACGGGCCGTCTGCTCGAATCCGGTTGCCAGGACCGGCCCGAGGGAGAGAAGGGACGGCGTTGCCCAAAGGAGCAATGTTTGCTTCCCTGAGACTCGCCCTCCTGCCCCTTCCTCCCGGATTCCGAACGCGGCATGGTGCTGTTGGTCCGTCCGAGGAGGATGTTTATGCCGACCTACCTGTCGCCAGGCGTTTATGTCGAGGAAATGGAAGCGGGTGCCCGTCCGATCGAAGGCGTCGGCACCGCCGTGGCCGCATTCGTCGGCTTGGCCAGCTCCGGGCCGTTCAACGCGCCAACCCTGGTCACGAACTGGAGCCAGTTCACCGCGCTGTACGGCGACTTCGTCGAGGGCTCGTATCTGCACCATGCCGTGTACGGGTACTTCCAAAACGGTGGGGGAGCCTGCTACATCATCAGAATCGGCGGCAACGGTGCGACGTCTCCCGCGGCCCGGGCCGAGTTGACGGCGACCACCGGCGACGCGGGCGGAGCGGCTGCCAGCGTGGGCGCCTTGCGGGTCCAGGCCCTGGCCGAAGGGGCCGAGGGTAATGACATCTCCGTGGAAATCGCCGACACCGGCACCGAAGGCGCGGCCGAAGATGCGTTCAAGCTGGTGGTCAAGAAGGGGAACAAGGTCGAAGAGACCTTCGACAACCTGACGACGAAGAGAGGCCGCCAGAACGTCGTCACGGTAGTCAACGCCCAATCGAAGCTGATTCGCATCGAGGAGACAGGTGTTGCGGCCGAAAAGGTGTCCCGCGGCACGGTGGCCCTCGCGGGCGGCGGTGCGCCCACGCCCGTCCACCTGGCGCCCGACGACTACGTCGGAGATACCGCCGACCGCACTGGTTTCGGTGGCCTGGAGTCCATCGACGAGGTGACGATGGTCTGCGTGCCCGACCTCATGTCGGCGTACCAGAACGGCATGCTCGACCTGGAGGGCGTGCAGGCCGTCCAGCTGGCCATGATCGCCCACTGCGAGCTCATGGGTGACCGCGTGGCCATCCTCGATCCACCCCCGGGTCTCAGCGCCCAGCAGATCAAGGAATGGCGGGTCGATAAGGTCGGCTACGACTCGAAATACGCTTCCTTGTACTGGCCGTGGGTAAAGGTCTTCGACCCCGCCAGCGGGACCAACCTCTTCGTCCCCCCGAGCGGACACATGGCGGGTATCTGGGGACGCAACGACGACACGCGTGGCGTTCATAAGGCACCGGCCAACGAGGTCGTCCGGGGCGCCATCAACCTCGAGATCAACATCACCAAGAACGAGCATGATCTGCTCAACCCCGTTGGAATCAACTGCATCCGGGCCTTCCCCGGCCGGGGCATCCGGGTATGGGGTGCTCGTACCTTGTCCTCGGACGCGGCCTGGCGTTACCTGAACGTACGCCGGTTGTTCAACTACCTCGAGAAGTCGATCCTCAACGGAACCGACTGGGTGGTCTTCGAGCCCAATGACTATGCCCTCTGGTCCAAGATCCGCCGTACCATCGCCGGATTTCTGGTCAACGAGTGGCGCAAGGGGGCGCTGTTCGGGCTGACACCCGCCGAGGCGTTCTACGTGAAGTGCGACGGCGAGACCAACCCGTCGGAAGGGATCGATGCCGGCCAGGTCGTCTGCGAGATCGGCGTGGCCCCCGTCAAGCCGGCTGAGTTCGTCATATTCCGCCTCTCGCAGTACTCCGGCGGAGCGAGCCTGGTCAACGAGTAGCCGTCAACCACTTCTCAGGAGGTAGAACAAGAAAATGGCAGGCTTTTCAGACTACGACTCGGCTGGTACCCACAAGTTCGGTTTTACCATCGACGGGATCGAGAGCAGGACGATCAAGTCGATAGAGGGCTTGACCCTCAAGTTGGACAAGGTGGAGACCAAGTCCAACACCCTTGACGGCAAGGCCATTCACAAGGCCTGGCCCGGCAACCGGCAATACCTCGGGCAGCTCACCGTCACCAGAGTCATGACCGACGATCCGAGCTGGGACCTCTGGTTCAACACGGCCGTGAAGGATGTGAAGGCGGCGCGCAAGAACGGCGTCGTCACGATCTACAACCAGGAGTACTTGCCCACCCGGGAATACACCTTCAAGAACGCCTGGCCGACCGAACTCAAGGTCACCGGCATGAACGCCAGTGCTGCCGCTCCAATCGAGGAGATCATCACCTTCGTGTACGAGGAAATTGAGTCAGCCCAGCCATGACCTTGCCGGGTAGAAGTCGCGGCGAGACATCCACCCCGTCTACCTAAATGCGACGAGGTGCGCCTCTTCCGCCGACGGACACGGACGAGGCCGCCGTGGACAGCCAAACTGCGGGGCCGGTGGCCCCCGCCAGGGCTCCTGTCCCGGCGGCCCGACCGGAGCCGTTGCGAACCGTGTTCGAGTTCGAGTTGCCTCGCGGCTATCTCGATCCGGCGGGCGTGCTCCACAAGACCGGGGCCATGCGCCTGGCAACCGCCAGGGACGAGCTTCTCCCGCTCCACGACGACCGGGTCCGGAGCAACCCGGCCTACCTGACCGTCGTCCTGCTGTCGAGGGTCATTACCAGGCTGGGCACGTTGGAGGACGACGAGGTTCGAGGCTCGGTGGTCGAGAATCTCTTCGCTTCCGATCTGGCCTTCCTTCAGGATCTCTATCGGCGCATCAACACGGAGGGACACACCAGGGCCGCGGTCGAATGCCCGGCTTGTGGTGAGACGTTCACGGTCGATCTGGCCGGTGGTGGCCAGGGGGAACGATGACGTACGCGACCGACCGGTTGTACGAGGAGGTGGCGTACGTGGCGTATCACTTTCACTGGTCACTTGACGAGATTCTCGACCTCGAACATCCGGTCCGTCAGCGTTTCGTAGCGGAGATCGCCAAGATCAACCAGCGACTGTCCGAAGAGAGAGAGTAAGACCGCCATGGGCCTGCTCAGCTGGCGCCGGTCCGCTCGCGGCCCTGATCGTGCTCCGGCAACCTCTGCCGTGCGGCGGCCGTCTCACCGGAGCCGCCTTCTGGGTCGGGCGAGCACGACGTCATACGAGCCAGCACGCTCGCCGATACCCCCGATTGGGCCAAGCTCCCTCCCCTCGAACCATTGTTGCCCGAGATGCCATGGGTGGTGTCACAGCACTTCGATGAGTCGCTCGTCTCCTGGCAGCCCCCGCAGCGCTTCCTCGGTCCGCTCGGCCATTCCGTCTCGCCGGCCGCGCCGTCGGGGGTCGTCGACGGGCTGGCCATCCTGTCCCCTCCACCGGCGCCTGAACCGGTGGCGGCGCCGATCCGGTCCGCCCCGATGTTCCGGCCGCCCACGACCAGCCGCTGACGCTGGCGGTCCCGCCGGCCGCGTCCGCCGAGCAGGAGGGCAGGCGAAGGCGAGGGTCGTCGAGAACGCTCCCGCTCCCATCGGACCAACCCGCCTTTTTCGACGCTCCGCCGGCGGTCGCCGGGTCCGGCGTCAGCGCCCCAACGTCGGCGCCCGTGCCGCCTGGGCCGCCCGCGGCGGTGGTCGAGGCCGTCCCGGCGGCGGCCAGCCTCGATCCGGTGCCAGATCCCGCCGACGCAGCCGCCGCTTCGGGCCAGCCACCGCGGCGGCCATCGATGGCGACGGAGGGTGAGCCTGGGGGACCCCAGGGCCCCATGTCCGGAGCGGCCGGCGATCCCATTTCCGCCACCGCCGGCCTGGCCGGCTCCGCACCCCTTCGCCCCGCCGTCTCCCGATTACTGGTCCCGCCCACAGCGGAGTGGGCCGCCACCATCGCTTGGTGCATGCGCCGACCCCGCCCGACATGCCGCTCGCTCGTCTGCCCAGTGCGCTCCTTCCCGAAAGGCGGCCCGAGGAATCGCCCGCCGACGCGGGGGTCCTGATCACGCCGTCCGGGTGGAGCGCGCCGGCGGACGAACCGTCGGCGCCGACCGGCGCGAAGCCCCGCCCGCGGCGGCCCGAACCGGCGCCTACCGCCGGCCTGGTCGGCGAGCGGGCCATCGATCGACGACTCCGAACCTCGTCCTCCGTCGAGCGATGGCGGCCCCCCCGGGCCCGGACCCGGTCGGGACGCCCGGCACCGAACTGCCCCTGGCGCCGGCACCGCCAGCGGCGTCGACTCGCGAGCCACCGCCGGTCGCCCCGTCGGTGGGCGAGGGGCGGCCGGACGAGCGACGACGGGACCTCGGGGCACCCCTCCGTCCCGCCTCCTGGAAGCGCAGGCATTCGCCGGCGACGCCCCGCCTCCTGCCCTGCCGTTGGTATCGCCCGCCCCACCTGCCGCATCACCCTGGTCCGCCTCCGGCGTGGCCCCGGCTGCGCCGGAGCCCGGGTCGGCCCCGGGGCCGACCCGGGGTCCGCTCTCATCCGAACACGAGTCCGATCCCGTCGCCCCGCTCTTGGGTCACGGGCCGCCGCTGGGCGAGGCGGTTCCACGCACGGCTGGCGCCGGCGCCACCGCCGTGGACTCCGGGGCCGAGACGGTGTCCGCCAACCCGCCGTTCGTCGGGCCGCGCCCGCCGGCCGTGCCCCGGGCCGGACTAGGCGAGCCGATGCGGAGCCTCCCGCCCACCGCGTCCTCCTGGGACATCACCACCCTGAGCCGGGCCCAGCAGCTGCGGACGCGCTCGCTCATCCAGAGCCAGATGGCGTCCAGGGCCCTGACTGGCGGCCCGTTCCGCCCGACCCCGCCCAGCATGCTGGCCCCGACCGAATCGAGCCCGCCCGGCGGTGCTCCGGTGCCAGACCCGGTATTCGCCGGCATGCCGCTGGCGAGTGCCCCTCTCGTGCCCATCGAACCGGCTCTGGCCGGCGTCGGCCCCGCCGAGCTTCCGCGCGCCAGCGCGGAGCACGCCCCCCTGTTATCCGGAGATCCGCGGTTCGGCCCGGAGGCGGCCGCGCCCGGCCCCGCCCGGTCCGGGCCGCCGGTCGAAGGGACGCGGGTCCGGACGACCATCGGCCAGCGTCACGGCGTGGACCTGATGAATGTTCCTGTTGATCGCACGGCCGAGGGCGCCTCCGAGGCCCACCGGTTACGGGCCCGAGCATTCACCTCGGATCGGGCCATCGTCATCCCCTCCTCGGCAGGGAGCCTCGAAGCCGGTCCTGGCGAGGCGCTCTTGGCCCACGAGTTGACCCACGCCGCCCAGCGAGCTCGGTTCGGTCCACACCTGCCCATGGAGTCCGCTCCGGAGGGGCAGCGCCTCGAAGCACAGGCCCTGGGGACAGAAATGACCTTCCGCACCGGCGCGACCACCGGGCCGCCGTCCTCGCGGCCGGGCCTTTCGAGCCGCCGGTCGGAGCCCGGCGGCGCTGATGACCGGGGCCCAAGCACAGAAGCGGGGGCGGCCTTGCCGCTGGCAGCAACCTCGAACGGACCGGACACGGAGTCGCTGGCCCTGTCCATCCTCGACAAGATGTCCTCGCTCACCACTGCCGCGCCCCCAGGAGGGACCTCGGCCGTGTTCACCCCATCGTGGTCGTCGGCCCCGGCGGCCGCCCCTTCCGCCGGTGCGGGCGGGATACAGCGGGCGGACGGCGACGTCGAGGTGGCGGCGACCCTTCTCCCGGCGCCGGCACCGACGCCCGATGCGCACGCCGTCCCGTCCGCGACGCGTCCGAGCGATGAAGACCTCAGCAACCTGAGCAGGTGGCTGTATCCCCTGATCAGATACCGGCTCAAGGGCGAGTTGCGCGAGGACCGCGAACGCGCCGGGCTGCTCACCGACCACTACAGGAGGTGGTAGCTCATGTCCGACATATTCACCAACCCGGCCATCAGCGTCTTCTTCTCGGTATCGGTGGACTCCTTCGACCTGGGCTCGTGGAGCAAGCTCAGCGGGATCGGCATGTCGATCGAGACCAAGTCGAGGCCGGATACGGCCATGAGCTTCTTCGAGCATCACTTACCGGGCCATATGACGTATTCAAATATCACCCTGGAACGCCCGGTGAGCCCGGAAACGGCAGCGGTCATCAGCTGGATCAACGCCTACCACATGCTGCCGATCCCAACCGCCGGTCAGATCATCTGCTTGGACCAGACCGGTTCGGTGGTGATGGCCTGGGAGATGATCGGAGTGTCGCCTGTCAGCTGGAAGGGTCCGTCGATGGACGCCTACACCAACAATGTCGCCACCGAAGTCCTGACCTTGGCGCACATGGGATTTCTGTAGGACCGAGAGGAGAGCAGTGTCATGTCCCTAGCGGGGGCAGGAGCCTCAGCAGGATCCGCGGCCGGAGCCGCCGCGGGGATGGCGGCCAGCGCGGTCAGCGCCTACATCCAGTGCATCGACCTTCCGATGCCGCCCATAAGCTTTTCCTACAACCCCGAGGGCTACACCGTTGTCACCGAGGGAAAATGGAAGGAGAGTCCACAGCCGGCCACCAACGGCTCCCGGCCGCAATGGCAGGGGGTGGTCCCGTCCAAGATGGACATCAAGATCCTTCTGGACGCTTTTTCGGTACCCCCGGTCCCCCCCTCAGAGGTCATCGAACAGCTCAAGCTGTTGGTCGTCCCAACCGCCCTCTCCATGGGCACGGGAGCGTCCACCGCACCCACCGTGATGTTCGGATGGGGTCCCAACATCATCATGGACCAGGCCATTGTCACCAAGGTGTCGGTGGCCTACGAGCGGTTCCTCCTCGGTGTGCCGGTCCGGGCCACGGCCACCGTCTCCTTGTCGGCTGTCCCCCTGCCCGCTCCGCTTGGTCCCACCAACCCCTCCTCGGGCGGCCTGGCCACCCGGCGCACCCACACCGTGGTGGAGGGCGACACCCTGGCGTCGATCTCCACCAGGGAGTACCGCGACCCCAACAAATGGCGGGCGCTGGCCGAGGCCAACCACATCGATGATCCGATGCGCGTCAAGCCTGGCACGGTGTTGATCGTGCCCGACCGGCGCGACGCGGAAAGCCTCTCGTGACGGAGTCCGGTCGTGAACATTGACACCACCAGTACCCAGTGCGAGATCCTGGTCATGGACGCCCCTCTGGACCCGATCGTCAACTCGCTCCTGGTCTCGGCCGAGGTGGACAGCACCATGTTTGTGCCGTCCCAGATCCGCCTCGTATTCAGGGGAATCCCTGACGAAGTGCTGCTCGCCGGAGGCCTCCAGCTGGCGACCCCGATCACCCTTACGGTCAGTGATGACGGAGCGCCGATACCGTTGCTCACCGGGGAGGTGACGGCGGTGGAAGTCGAGTACGCCCATGGCGAAACCCTCACCATCGTGCGAGGAATGGACCGGTCTCACCGGCTGATGCGGGGAACGCAAACGATGGCCTATCCGGAGATGACGGCGTCCGACGTGGTCACCATGCTCGTCGGTGAAGCCGGGATCGTGCCCGGCGAGATCATTCCCACCACCAACATGTACCCGTGGCTGACGCAGGCCAATGTCAGCGCGTGGGTCTTCATCCAGCAGCTGGCCGCCCTCGAGAACTACGTGGCCTACGCCGACGCGCTCGGGCTGTTCAACTTCTGTCCGATGCCCACGCCCGAGGCCGGCCTGCCTCCCGCCATGACCTATGCCACCCCCCCGATGGGCACGCAACTGGTCTTGGGCAAAAACCTGGTGCGGCTGCGAGCGGTGGTTTCCGCCGCGGAGCAGGTACCAGCGGTCACCGTCACGGGCTACGACCCGATGCTGAGCGTTCCGGTTGTCGGGCCCTGGCCCGCCGTGCCGTCGTCCTCGCAGAGCATCGATCCGGCGACCCTTCCTCCTCTGGTCGGGGGCGAGTTCGAGGCCGAGCCATTCTTCGATGCCAGCGTTCCCATCGACAACGAAGGAATGGCAATGAAATGGGCCGGTTCCATCGCCGCCGATATCGCGGGTGCGCTGGCCGAACTGGAGGGCGAGTGTTTGGGGAATCCCGCTCTCCTTGCCGGTGAGAGCGTCAGCGTCGGGATGGCGGGCATGCCCTTCGATGGCTACTACGTGTGCTCCGCGGCGCGCCACGTCTTCGAGCCGGACAACGGCGGCTATACCACCTGGATCACCGTGGGCGGCTTCCGGGACCGCTCCCTCTTCGCCTTGAGTTCTGGGGCGACTGCCATGCAGTCGAATCGCCCGACGATTCCGGGACTGGTGATCGGCACCGTTGTCGACAACATGGATCCGGAGGAGCAGGGCCAGGTGAAGGTGATGTTTCCGTGGCTGGCCCCCGACTACGTCAGCGCGTGGGCCCGTGTCATGCAGATCGGTGCCAGCAAGGTCGGTGGGGGATTCCTCTGGATCCCCGAAATCGGAGACGAGGTGCTGATCGGGTTCGACAGAGGCTCGATCGACCATCCGTTCGTGATCGGGAACCTTTACAACGGCGTCGCATCCCCGTTGCCCGCTCCTGAAATCGCCGGGGTGGTATCCAACCGGCGGATCGCGTCCCGCATGGCCCACACCATTCAGTGGAATGACGGTCCTGAGGCGATGGGCATCAGCATCATGACCGCCCCGGTAGAGAGCCCGCCGACGTCAGTGGTGCTCGACGGGGAGGAGATAAAGATCACGATCAACTCCCTGGGCCAGGTCGAGATCACGGGAGCGTTGGGCATCAGGATTGCCGCCGAAGGTGGACCGCTGACGCTGGACGCGCCAGACATCAGCATCGGCAGCGAAGACACCGTTTCCCTCAGTCTGGCGGGGGCCACGGTCGCGGTGGGGGGACCGAGCACGGCTTCGGTTGCGGTCGGAAGCGCCAGCACCGCCGACGTCACGGTGAGCGGGGCGATCATCAGCCTCGGGGCCGGGTAGGAACGCCGTGGCCGAGAACTTCATCGGACAGGGCTGGCGCTACCCGCTGGGCACCGATGCCTCAGGCAGCATCGCCTTGACCAGCGATGAACGAGATCTCGAGCAGGCCATGCGCTTGATACTGGCGACTGCTCCGGGCGAGCGACCGATGCGGCCCGACTTCGGATGCGGCATCCACGACTACGTGTTCGCCCCAGCGGATGCCACCACAGCCGGGAGACTGGCGGTCGAGGTCAAGCGGTCGCTGGCGTTCTGGGAGCCACGCGTCGAGGTGAAGAGCGTCGACGTCAGCGTCGACGAGTACGCCCGCAACACCCTCTACATCAACATCGTGTACGAGAAGAAGGGTTCTTACGACCCTCGGAACCTGGTGTTCCCCTTCTACGTGATCCCGGACGAGGAGTAATCGGAATGGCGCTGCCCGTACCGAACCTGGACGACCGCCGCTTTCAGAACTTGGTCGACGACGCCAAGCGATTGGTCCAGCGGCGCTGTCCGGAGTGGACGGACCACAACGTGTCGGACCCCGGGGTGACCCTGATCGAGACGTTCGCCTACATGACCGACCAGCTTCTGTACCGGCTGAACCGGGTTCCCGATCGCAACTACATCAAGTTCCTCGAGCTCATCGGCGTTCGGCTGTTCCCCCCCACCGCGGCAACCACGAAGGTGACCTTCTGGCTCTCTGCTCCCCAGGAACTGCCGGTCGTCGTGCCCCTCGGAGTCGAGGTCGCCACGCCCCGAACCGAGACCGTGGGGTCCTCGATCGCGTTCACGACTACCGACAGCTTGGACATCGTCCCTTGCTCCATGGCTTACGTGGGATCGATCCCGACCGGCGGAACCTGGCGCAACCATACCGACGCCCTCAAACTCTCCTCGTTTTCGTGCTTCTCCCCCCAGCCGGTGCCAGAGGAGGTGCTGCTCATTGGGCTCTCGGCCGCCGTGCCTCGTTGCGCTGTCAGTCTTCGCTTCGACTGCAATATCGAGGGAATCGGAGTGGACCCCGAGTGGCCGCCACTCGCCTGGGAAGCATATGACGGCGACGCTTGGGTCGAGTGCGAGGTGGACACCGATACGACCGGCGGCCTCAACCGAGCCGGAGAAGTCGTCCTGCACGTCCCACCCACGCATGTGATGTCGCTCGAACATCAGCTTCGGGCGGGCTGGTTACGAGCGAGGGTTACGACTCCCGAAGAAGATCAGCCCTTCTACAGCAACTCACCGCTGATCAAGTCGCTCGAGGTGCACACCGTCGGAGGGACCATCGAAGCGGTGCAGGCCGAAGTGATAGAAGACGAAGTGCTGGGACTATCCGAAGGGGTCCCGGGACAGCGCTTCGAGATAGCCCGGACGCCGGTGGTGCCGTCGGGCGAGCCGCTCGTGCTGGAGGTTTCCGACGAGGAGGAAGGATGGCAGGAGTGGGTAGAGGTGCCCGACTTCTCGCAAAGCCAGCCGGATGATCCCCACTTCGTGCTCGATGCGGTCGGCGGCGAACTGCTGCTTGGTCCGGCCGTGCGGATGCCGGACGGGGAGTTGGTGGGGTATGGGGCGGTACCAGCCAAAGGATCGGTTCTCCGCTTGCGGCGCTACCACACCGGCGGTGGACGCCAGGGCAATGTGGCTCAAACGGCGATCCGGATCTGCCGGACGACGATTCCCTACGTGGCCCGAGTCGAGAACCGGCGGGCCGCGACTGGTGGCGTCGACGGCGAAGACGTGGAAGAAGCCAAGGTCCGGGGGCCGATCGTGATGCGCACGTTGGGCCGCGCCGTAACCGCGGAAGACTACGAGCAGCTGGCCAAGGAGGCCGCACCCGAAGCGGCGCGGGTAAGGGCTGTGCCGGCAACCACCGAGGACGAGGCCGGCGGGGTCAGAGTGCTGATCGTGCCGGCCGTCGCCGATGACGAGAACGGCAGGCTGTCGTTCGAGCAGCTCATTCCCCCCCAGGAGACGCTCAGCAGTGTGGCGGCCTACTTGGACACCCGCCGGACCATCGGGACTCGGGTCATGGTCGAGCCACCGGCGTACCAGGGGGTAACGGTCGTGGCTATGCTGCGGGCCCGACCGTGGGCTGACCCGAACCGGCTGCAACGGACGGCGACCGACGCCTTGTACGCCTATCTCCATCCCATCAGCGGGGGCATGGACGGGACGGGCTGGGACTTTGGTCGACCCGTCCACATGGGCGAGGTGTACGCCTTGCTCCAGCGACTGCCCGGGACGGAGTTCGTCGAGGATGTCAGACTCTTCGCCGCCAACCCCATCACCGGCCAGCGGGGCCAGGCCGCCCAACGGGTGGAGGTCGCCGCCAACGCCCTGGTCTTCTCCTATCAGCACCAGGTCCGGGTGGAGGAGACCTAGCCGTGGCGTTCGTGACGGCAGGACGTCCCAGCCAGGAGTTCGCCGGCTCGGTGACCAGCGCCTCGCAGCGCGGCCTCATTGAGGGCTTGCCCACGCCGCGGCCGATCGGGGCCGAGTTGCCCGCGGCCTTCCAGGAGGACGAATTCTGCCAGCGGATGATGAGCGCCTTCGATGAGGTGCTGGCCCCATTGTTCACAACGCTGGACTGCTTCGACAGCTATCTCGATCCCGAATTGGCACCCCTCGACTTCGTCGACTGGTTGGCGAGCTGGGTCGGGATCGACATCGACGAGACCTGGACCCTCGACCGCCGCCGCCGCCTGATACAGAACGCTGCCATCCTGTACCGGATCCGCGGTACGGCTGGCGGCCTGGCCGCCCATGTCCGGCTGTATTCGGGCCTCAACCCGCAGATAGACGAAAGCGGAGGATGTGGCTGGTCGCAGACCGCTGACACCGCCCTGCCGGGCTCGCCGCGGCCCCATCTGACCGTTCGCCTGCGCGTTGACGACCCCGCGGACGTCAAGCGAACCACGCTCAGCCGCATCGTGGCCGCGTCCCGGCCCGCCCATGTACCGTTCGAACTGGAGATGCTGGTTGAGGGGGCCCCCGTAGGTGCGCCCAGTGAAGAGACCGCCCCGCTCGCCGACAGCGAGGCGCCGGGCGCGGTCGACCTACCTGGCTCGGAGCACATCGAGCTGGCCCCGCAAGCACCGCCGAGTCAGGAAGCGCTGGACGACATCCCCGAGAGACCGTCTGATGACACCGAACCGACTGAGTGATCCAGGGGCCGGCGCGAATCGCCCCGGCCCGTGCTGGGTCGACGACAGCTGACCGTCTGAAGTGTCGATGCCGGCCCCGTTCACCCCCGCCATCTCATCCGGCCTCGGCCGTTCCGCGCTGCCGAGCGGGGCCGGAGCTGGCCCGTCCCGGTTTGGCGCCCTCCACAAGAAGGCGATCACGTCGAGGCTACCCGCCAGAGTTGGCGTTCGCAGCGCCCTGGTTCGCCAGAAGGGTCTGGCCGGCAAGGGCCTCTCATCGGTGGCGGGCGACGCCAAGAAGGTGATGAAGGGCGCCAAGGGGGGGGTGGGCAAGGAGCTGTCGCACGTCAAGAAGGCGGCGGTGCCGGTGCACAAGGTGGCGGTCAAGGACGCGGCCGGGCTGAAGAAGGCCGTGGGGATGAAGCAGAAGGCGGCGTTGAAGGCGATGAAGCCGGCCCGCAGCGCCCTGGTTCGCCAGAAGGGTGTGGCCGGCAAGGGCCTCTCGTCGGTGGAGGGGAAGGCGAAGAAGGTGATGAAGGGCGCCAAGGGGGGGGTGGGCAAGGAGCTGTCGCACGTCAAGAAGGCGGCGGTGCCGGTGCACAAGGTGGCGGTCAAGGACGCGGCCGGGCTGAAGAAGGCCGTGGGGATGAAGCAGAAGGCGTCGTTGAAGGCCCTGACCCCGGCGCGCAGCGCTCTGGTGCGGCAGAAGAAGCTGGCGGGTCACGGGCTGGCCGGCACGAAGTCTACGATGGGCAAGGATATTGGCGGGATAAAGAAGGCGGCCCAGACCAGGAAGGCCGCATCATCAACGAAGGTAGGAGCGGTGGCGAAGAAGGCAAAGCCGAAACTCAAGCGACCTCCGAAGCTCGGACGCCTCTTCGGGACGGGAGTCAGATGAGATCATGACCGAGTCCCCTGTGAGCATCCGGCCACCAGGACCAGCTCATGGCGCCAGCCCCGGCGCCGAGCCGGTCGCCCTCATGCCCAACGGTGATCGTCCCCAACCGGCTGATCGCCTGTCCTACCGCGAAGCTCGGATGGCCCCGTGCCTGTCGTGTGCGACGTCACCGTGCTGTACGCACCTGCTCCTGAGTGACTTCCAGATGGATACCCTCCTCGACGTCGACCACGCCGTCTATCTGCTCAACTTCGAGGGCATCATCCTCGGCTTGGGCCAGGACCGCAAAGTCGACGTCTACCTGTACCAGCCGTGCGGCTTCCTGGATGTGCCGAGCGGGCTCTGCACCGTGCATGGTACGCCGATCCAGCCGGCGGTTTGCGTCCACTACAACGCCCATTCCTGCTCGTACCGCCACCGCATGACGGCCGACGTCGACCCCGAGCGCCCGCTATTAGACCGGCATCGGATGGATTGGTTCGCCGATCAAGTGGTCTTCGACGACCAGCGCCGGGTGGTCGCTATCCCTGACTGGGACCAGGTGCTGGAGGCGTTTCGCGCCATGCCACTGCAACGCGCTCACGCTCCGATCCCGGAGCCGGATCCGATCGTCGAGGAATGGAGGTCCGTCGTATTGTCGGAGAAGCGACTCGATGACGGGCCCGGACGGGTACACCACTATGCGGATCCAGAGGTGTCCGATCCCTGCACGGGGTGTGGAGCCTGGTGCTGTCAGACGCTGATCTTCAACCGAGGCTTGCCCGGCGACGCCTCCCAACTCGAGTTCCTTCGGTATTGTCTGGGCTTTCCGGCGGTCGAGGTAGGAGTTGCGGAGGATAGCTGGGCGGTGATCGTCCATACCAAATGCCGACACCTCGACGGGAACCGTTGCTCGGCGTTCGGCACGGACGAACGGCCCTTGAAGTGCGGTTATTACGATGCGCTCAATTGCGCCTACCGCAAGCATTTTGGTACGCCGCAGCCCAACGATATCCTGCGGGTCCGTCGCGATCGGTTCGGGGTCGTTGCTGATTCAATTGTATTCGACGATCTGGGCCGGATCGTGGCGATACCCCCCCTCGCGTTACTGCGCGACCGCTTGGAAGGCGCGGAGCGAGCGGTAGCCGGCGCCGTTGCGCCGTGAAAGCGGCGCCGGAACGGGATGCCGCGGGATGAAACGTCTACCGAGTAGCCGGACATTTGGACGATGACGGGAACGCCATCAGGAACACATGGGAGTCGCGAACAATATGTCTATTATCGAGTCGATTGAATATTTTCCACTGTTCAATGCCGAGCCGGCGGAGGGGTCTGCTGGCTCGGTTTCCGCAGCTATCGGATCGGGCGTGGCGGCCATCGGTGCTCCCGACGCGCTGGGAGGAGCGGGGGCGGTCGCTCTGTACTTCTATTCGAGGGCGAGGAACGGCTGGGGCTACGTCGGCGTACTGTCGGGCTCGAAGATCGCCGGGTCGGAACAAGTCCGGGCTCTCGGCTTCTCGTGCGTGGCGTTCGGCGACAGCGTGATCGTCGGGGCGCCGGGAGACGCCCAGACACCGGGCCGGGTGTTTGTCCTCAGTCCGCCCTACGGAGCGTGGAGCTACACCGCCATTCCCGTCGTCGCCCAACTCGTCGCCCGAGACTCGGTCAAGGGTGACGGATTCGGGACCGCGATCGCCCACTGCTCCGACGGCACGACCGATTACATCGCGGTCGGGGCGCCCGGCGCCGCCGCGCCCCGTGGCGTGTCCGGTGCCGGACAGGTGTACATCTTCCGCGGCCTCGAGGCATCGAGCGCCCCCTGGTCCACTTCATCCATCACCAATCCGAATCCGGCCGGAGGCGCCACCGACCAGTTCGGTGCCAGCATCGCCATCAACCTGTCGGGCGACGGGACCGGTGGGACAGACGGAACGCTGACCCTCGCGGTTGGCGCACCGAGTGCCAACGACGGCGAAGGCGCGGTCTACGTGGGCCGCACCACCGAGCCGGGGAGTTGGACCAGTCCCTTCAAGTTCCGCGACACCCTGATACCGACGTTTCCCGAAGAAGTCGGTGACGACTTTCACACCGAGGGGTTCGGCGCCTCGATCGCCCTCACCGGAGGGGTGACGCTGGCGGTAGGGAGCCCAAACGATCCGAACTTCGATGAACAAATTGAAGGTACCGGTTCCGTCTGGATCTTCACGGAGGTCGACGGTGCCTTCATAACCAGCACCACGCAGACTCCGCTCTACGGGCCGGCAGAGGGAATGCAGTTCGGCGTGTCGGTGGCCTTCGCCGAGACGTGTCCCTCTGCTGCCGGCTCGACGGCGGAGTCGTACCCTCAGGCCGAGCATCTGGTCGTGGGGGCTCCCGGTCCCGTGGAGGGCGAACCCCCGAGCGCCTTCCGGTATCTCAACGATCTCGTCGACGGCATTCCCACCGGTGCGACCTTCTCGCCCGACGCCCAGTTGGTGAGCAGCGGCCGGCAGTTCGGAGACCGCCTCGGGACGTCGGTCGCAGCATCCGGCTACCAGCACGGGGTGTGGTGTCTGGTCGCCTCGCCCGGCGACGCCAAAGCGGATGAGGACGGCGGCGGCTACCTGTACGCCGAGGGCGAGCCGGGCCCGACGTGGATGGACACCCCTGCGCTGATCGCGGCGCCACCGCTGCGATGGGGTGGCATGCCCCCGGACTGGTGGAAGAAGTTTACGCCTCAGATAGAGAAGTATCTGAGCTGACGGGCTCTACCCGTCCTCACCCTTCTTCGACCTCTTCCTCCTCGGCTTCGCTCGCCTCTTCCTGGGACTCGGCTGCCTCTTCTTCGGTCTCGGCGGCTTCCTCCTGGTATTCGGCGGCTTGCTCGGTGTACTCGGCGGCTTCCTCCTGGTATTCGGGTGACTCCTCTGCCCCGTATTCGGCCGCCTGGTCTTCGTATTCGGCGGCTTCCTCCTGGTATTCGGCGGCTTGCTCGCTGTCCTCGGCGGACTCTTCCTCTTCCTCGGCCGCGTCGATCGACTCGCGCTGTGTCGGGGCCGCCACTCTGAGGCCGCCGGCGGCGTCACGTCGCGGCGAGCTGCGAGCTTCCGGTTCGCGGTCAGACATGACGCGAACCGAGTTCGCCTCGGCGGCTTGTTCGAATCGATCAGAAGGATCGCTGATCGAGACGCCGTCCCCCGTGGTCGTCCCGGCCACGGGGCCGCTGCGCTGCTGTATGACGTGGGTCAACTCGTGGGCGAGGGTGCGCTTGCCCGGGTCGGTCTCAAGGGCGGGGGCATCGGTGCCGAACACGATCTCGTTGCCTACCGTGTAGGCGCGGGCGGAAACGGCGCCCGCCGACCGGGCCGCCTCGGCGTCGGTGTGGATCCGCACCTCGGCAAAATCATCGCCGAGCCGGGTTTCCATCTCGTGGCGCAACGTTGGGTCGAGGGGCTGCCCTCGGCCCTTCCCGACCACCGCGAGCACAGGGGAGAGCTCTTCCTCCTCGGCGGGGGCGGCGAGACTACGCTGCACCAGCGCGGTCACCGCCCCGTTGCCGGCGGTGCGCTGGAGTCCGACGACCATCGACGAGGGAAGGGCAGCCCCGGGGGTCTTCACCGCTGCGCCGAGGGCGGCCTGTTCTGCTGGGGAAACCTCGTGGGCGGCGGCTGGCACCGGGCGACGGACCGCTCGACTCCGCTGTCGTTCGGCGAACTCCGGACTGGGCGTCTCATGTTCCACCCGCCGAATTCTGCGCCGTCGTGCCGTGCTTTACAAGAGGGGCACGAAAATCTGCGTCAATGGGCAGCCATCCGGTCCCGGCGTGGCACGCCCAGGCCGGTGGGTTTAAAATCCACACGCCGCGGCGTCTCAGGAAACCAAGGTAGTGGTGGGCAAGGCGGCGAGGCGTTCCACCAGAGGTCCGTCCTCACCAGAGCAGGCCGGAGGAGGTGCACCGAATGCGCGACGCACGACAGAACGAACGGCACCGAAGTGGGTGGCGAGGTGCCCCAGGCCTCGGGCCGAGTCGTTGCCGCCGAGGTGTTGGCGGGTTGGCGAGCTCTGCCGAAGAGTCGCCAGGGTAGAGGAGAGGTAGCTCAATGGCGCACGACCACGCTGTGTCCAAAACCGAGGCGAAGTCGGCCGGCGCCCCCCGCGGCAAAGCCGGGCCGCAACTGCCCTCCGGTGCTCGCTCGGTCCTCGATCTCCAGAACGCGGCCGGCAACCGGGCCGTCGCCCGCATGCTCACGGCGCCCCCGAGCCGCGTCTCGGTACCAGGCGCGGGTCGCGACGCCTCGGCGTCGGCAGCGGTCGCCCCCGTCAGTGTTCAGCGTGACGAGCTGGTTGATGCCCTGAAGCGGGAGATGGGGGGACAGGAGGTCGATTTCCGCCAGCTGGCCCAGACGCTGCTACGGGGCTCCGAAACCCTGGCCAAGGGGACGACGACCCCGCCCAAGGACAACAAACTCGCGGCCAAGGAGAAGGAAGCGGGGACCACGGCTACGATCACGACGGGGACGAAGCTTCGGACGGCGGGGCTGGCCGGCGCCGGCCTTTTGACCGTCGAAGAGTTGCGCAAGCGCGAGAGACAACTGCGGCGCCCCCTGACTACCCGCGAGCTGGCGGCTCGGGCAAAGCACGAGGAGCTCGAGGAAGTGGAGCAACAGCAGGACAAAGCCGACGAGCTGCGGCAACGCGAAGCCAAGCTGCGACGGGGCCGCACGCCGCGGGAGATCGCAAATGAGAAGAAGAAGGCGGAACTTGACGCTTTCGAGCGCGAACGAGAGCTGCGACGGGAGCTGACGCCGGCCGAGATCGCGGCTCGGGACAAGAAAGATGAGCTTGACGATCTGGAGCAGAAGAAGAAGGACGACGAGGAGCTGCGGCAATTCGAAAGGAAGCGGAAGAAGCCGCTGAACCCGCAGAACCTGACCATGAACCAGCTCCTGGGTGGCCGAAAATTCTGACCGGAAGGTGTTGCCCTTCCGGTGCACCTACCGTGAGACGCGCCAGGAGGCGTGGATCTGCGAGGATCGGAACGGGTAGAACTGGCGCCGCCAGGGCAGGAAGTCACGTGGACGTCGACGAGCGTTCCTGGTCGTCTGGGCTTGACGGGAAGGAAGCTACGGAATGATCGTCTGTACCCGCTGCGGGTTTCACAATGAGGACAGCGACACGTTCTGTGGGTCCTGCGCCGGCTTTCTCGAGTGGTCCGGGGAGAAGGTGGGCGAGGAGATCCCCGAGGCGCCCCCCGCCCTCGAAGAAGAACCGGAGCCGGAGGCCGATCGGGCCGGGTTCATCGACCGGGTCAAGGATCGCATGGGGATGGGCGACGCCAAACCGGGCGAAGAGGCGACGCCCGCCGGCATCCCCCCGGCGCCGGCCCCAGGTCCTGACGGCGGCCCTTCCGGCGTCGCGGAGTCGGTACCGGCGGGTGCACCGCCTCTAGTGGCGGCTCCTGTCACCGCGGGGCCGGCGCCGGCCGCGGCTGCCGCCCCGGCCCCCGTGGCGGCCCCGGCCGCGGCTGCCGGCCCGGCCCCGGCCCCGGCTGCGGCTGCGGCTGCGGCGCCGGCCCCCGCTGCGGCGCCGGCCCCAGGGGCGCCGGCCGGGCCACCTCCTCCTGCCGCGGTTGCTCCGGTCGCGGTCCGGCCGGTGGCGCCGGCCGCGGTTCCGCCCCCGCCGCCCCCGCCCGCCGCGGCCGACTCGACCGCCGGGACGGTGGCGGCCCCCGCCGCGGGTGGGGCCATGGCGGCCACGCTGAGCACCCCGGCCGTCGCGACGGTGGCGGCGGCGACCGGAGCACCAACGGCCCCGCCTCCGGTCGCGGCGGGTGGTTCCCCCCCACCGGGGGTAGCGGAAGCGCCGCCGGCGCAGCCGGCTGCCGTGCAGCCCGAAGCGGTCAAGCCGGCGGCCACCAGGTCCCGACCCGCCCGCCGCCCGGCGGCAACGACGGGCCGGGTCGTCAACCCTGGTGACCTGGTCTGCGGGCAATGCGGCGAGGGCAATGACCCGACCCGTAAGTTCTGTCGACGTTGCGGGGCCTCGTTGCAACGGGCCCTGGTGTTCGCCCTCCCGTGGTACAAGCGGTGGTGGCGGCGCCTGACCACCCGCAAGACGCGAGCGGCCGGCGAGCGGCCTCGCAACCGGCGCCGGGCCATCGGCGGGTCAGGACCGGGCTGGTTGACCAGCGGGGTCACGAGAGGGATCCTGGCGGTGATTGGGATCCTGATCGTCCTGGCCTACCTTGGTCCCTGGCAACACACGATCCGTCACGACGTGAGCCGCGACTACCACGACGTTCTGGGCGACGTCCATCCGACCTATAGCCCGCTGCACCCGGTCCTGGCCGTGGCCAGCTCGGTGGCGCCGGGCCATCCGGCCGCCAACGCCATCGACGGCGCATCCAACACGTCGTGGCAGACGAACTCGCCCCACGACGGGATCGGCCAGTCGCTGTCGATCCGATTGGCGGCCGTCAGCAACCTCGACAAGATCGGGTTCCTCAACGGCGATCAAGACACCCCGCAGGCGTACCTGACCCAAGCCCGGCTGGAGAAGATCCGCTTGTCCGAAAGGGGCGCCCACCCGTACACCAGGGACTTGACCCTCAAGGACACCGCGACATTCCAGACCTTCACCATCGACGCCAAGGACGCCTCGAGCTTGACCATCACGATCGAGTCCGTCTACCCGTCCGATCAGGGCACCCACGCCGCCCTCACCGAGGTTGAGCTGTTCGTGAAGAGCTGACAGCCGGTTCGGGTGGGACCGGCCAGCAGCCAACGGCGAGTGCCGGGCGGCCGATCCTCCGCCCCGGGTGTCGGCCCGGTGCCTAACCTCCCGGCGTGCGCACCGATGACCTTCTCGGCCGGGTGGGTCTGCCGGCTCCCATTTCGGAACTGGCGGCCCGGAGCTGGGACGTGGTGGTGGTGGGTGGGGGCCACAACGGCCTGACTGCGGCGGCCTATCTGGCTCGGGCCGGACGGTCGGTCCTGGTCCTCGAGCGTCGCGAACAACTGGGCGGGGCGTGCACGATCGAGGAGCCCTTCCCCGAAAAGGGCTGGCGGGTCAGCCCGTGTGCGTACCTGGTGGGACTGCTGCACCCGCTGGTCGTGGAGGAACTCGGGTTGCGCCGGCGGGGATACCGGGTAGAGGTGGTCGACCCGCATCTCTGGTGCCCTTTTACCGACGGGACCTCCATCGCCCTCTGGGAGGACGCTGATCGCAGCGCCGCCGCCGTGGCCGAACTGTCACCCGGCGACGTCGCCGGCTACCGGGCCTACGGTGCCCTCTTCGACCGGATCCGCCGGGCCTTGCGGACCGGCGATCGGGACGTGTGGGTGGGCGACGCCCCCGACCGGCCGCAGCTCGAGGAGCTGCTGGCGGGCGACTCCGAAGCGATCGAAGTGCTCTTCGAGGCCTCCATCGCCGACGTGGTCGAGCGGCATGTCGGCGACGATCGACTGCGTACGGCCCTGCATGGACAGGGCCTCATCGGCACCTACGCCGGTCCGCGCCAGGCCGGCACCGCGGCCATCCACGTCATGCATGCCTCGGGGACCGTCGAGGGGGTGCCCGGGGCGTGGGGCTATGTCATCGGAGGCATGGGCCGGGTGTCGTTCGCCCTCGCCGACGCGGCCATCGAGGCGGGCGCGGTCGTGGCGAGCGGTGTGCCAGTGGCAGCCATCCTCCCCGGCGAGGGCGTCCGTTTGGAGGGCGGGGAGACCATCCGGGCCGAGACCGTCATGTCCAACGCCGACCCGAAGCGCACGCTCTCCTTGTGCGAAGGGGCGGTCCCGGCGGCCTTCCGGCAGCGGGTTGACGGGTGGCGATCGGAGAGCCCGGTGCTGAAGATCAACTGTGGGCTGTCGAGGCTGCCCCGCTTTCCTCAGGCTGGCGCCGGAGCCAGCCCCCACCGGGCCATGGTCACCATTTCTACCGGCATCGACGCCACCCAGGCGGCCTTCGAGTCCAGCCGCCGGGGCCAGCCGTCCCCGGCATGGTGCGAACTGTACTTTCACACCGCCTACGACCCGTCGGTCGCCCCGGCCGGCCGGCAGGCCATGAGCGTGTTCGCCCAGTACGTCCCCTACCGACTGGCGAATGGCGACTGGGACGAGCGTCGGGAGGCGATCGCGGACAAAGCGATCGAGGCCATCGCCGCTTTCGCTCCCGACATCGGCGAGTGCATCGTGCACCGCCAGGTTCTGGGGCCGCCCGACGTTGAGGCCCGCATCGGGCTTTCCGGGGGCCACATCTTCCAGGGGGAGTGCCTGCCGGATCAGATGTGGGACCGTCGTTTCTCGCCCCGGACGCCGGTACCAGGCCTCTACCTCTGTGGGGCGGCCACCCATCCGGGCGGGAGCGTCATGGCCGTCAACGGTCGGAACGCGGCGATGGCGGTGCTGGAGGACGGCAGGGACTGAGAATGCTTCGAATATGCGTGCACTTTTGGCCAAAAAAATATCGCCGCCGGGCCCCGGGTCTCGATTGCATTTCGGGGATGCGGGCCGGGCCGGCGGGCGCCCGCCCTCTCGACGGAGTACCGCCTACCGCGCCAAAGCGACTGAGAGAGCTGTTCGTCCCATTGGCAACCGTGATAGGCATTGGGACAAATGGGCCAGATCGTCGGCTGGATGTTACCGACCTGCACGTACGCAGGTGGTCGGGCGCGCCAAGCTATTGCGCGAACCTGGCTGACTCGAATCGACCCGCGGAGGAACCATGGGTGCTCAAGCTCAACTGTCGCAATCCACCCTCGAGGTGGAGCCGGGTCGCAGCGCCACCCTGACCGTCACGGTCCGCAACAACGGAACCGTGGTGGACCGCTACAGCTTTGAAGCGCTGGGCGAGGCAGCACCGTGGGTCACGTTCAGCCCGTCGTCGCTGTCGTTGTTCCCCGAGGCGTCGGGAACCGTCAACATCGTCCTCTCCCCGCCGCGCCAGCATACGGTGCACGCCGGCCCCACCCCTTTGGGGATCCGGGTGGCCTCCGCCGAAGACCCGATCGGCAGCGTGGTGGAAGAGGCGACGGTCGACGTCGCGGCCTTTAGTGACATCACCCTCGAGCTGGTGCCCCGGGTGGCGAGGGGCCGCATGACGGCCCGCACCCAGCTGGCCGTGGACAACCGTTCGAACTGCAGCTATCGGGCCGGATTGGCGGGAGGTGATCCGCAGATGCTGCTCGGTTTTAAGTTCCGTCCCCCCATCGTGGACGTCGCCCCGGGCAACGCTGAGTTCGTAAAGGTGGCGATCCGCCCTTCCAAAAGGTACTGGCGGGGTCCCGAGCGGACTCGCACCTTCCGGTTGATCCTGCGTGACGAGCAGGCGCCGCCCGACGAGGTGGGGGTGCTGGCCGGCTCCGAGCCGCCGAGTGGGATCGCCGGGGTGGACGCTCCCGCCACCTCGGACCGCGACGCGGGAACTCGGCTCCGTGGTGACGCCCCTGCGGGCCGGGCGGACACGGCGCGGGGTGGTTCGGCCGCCCGGGTTGACACGCCGCCGGACGGCTCACCGGCGGCCAGGGTCGCGACGCCCGCCGGTAGCGGCCCGCCCGCAACCGGGGCGGGTCCGGCTGCCAGTCCCGGCGGCACGGTCGCGAGCGCCGCCGGGCCGGTTCCGACCGCCCGAGGGGGGCGACCGGCGCCGCTCTTGAGCCCGCACAAGGAGGAGATCTTCGCCGACGGGTCGATGTTGCAGGAGCCGATGCTGCCTCGGTGGCTCGTCGCCGCAGCCGGGGCTCTGCTGGCCCTGGTGCTCCTGGCCGTGCTCCTCTGGTTCACCCTCTTCAAGCCGCAGATTCGCTCGACGGCCCAGAACGAGGTCAACAAACAGTTGACCGCCAACGGCATCACGCCGGTGTCCACCAGCGGTGGTACGAAGTCCGGTTCGGGTGCCGGCGGCTCGTCCGGAAGTGGTGCGGGCGGAGGCAGCGGTGGCGGCTCCACGGCCACGACCGTCACGGGCGGCGGTTCGACGGTCGGTGGCGTGGGCCCGCCGGTCAACGGTGGCACCACGGCGACCGGGAACGGCACCAAGGTGGTCTTGATCGTTCCCAGGGGCCAGTCGCTGCAGGTCACTGACCTCTTGGTCGAGAACTCCGCCGGCGACACAGGGAACCTGGCCTTGGCTCGTAGCGGCACCCCGGTGATGGAATGGTCGATGGCCAACTTCCGGGACCTCGACTACCACTGGATCACCCCGACGGTGTTCGGACCGGGGACGCAGATGCAACTGATCGTGTCCGGCTGCACCGGGGCGTGCACTCCGGGGATCTATTTCGCCGGCCACATGGCCTCCCCGTGATGGGGATGGCCGGGCGGCGTCGCCTCCGGGCCCTGGGTGCCGCTGGCTCGTTGCTGGTGCTGGCGGTCGGACTGGTCCTGGTCGCGACCATCGCCGGTGGCGCTTCTCGCGCCCTCGCCAACGTAGCCGGGGTGTCGCCGCAGGTCTTTGTGACCGGAGCGGGAGGGGCCGATCACTTCACCCTCGCGTCCGTGAATCCAACGTCAATAGGTAACGTGCAACCGGGCACAGTCTTGGGGCCGGTTGCGATCAACACCACTGCGACGAAGGCGCTGGTCGGCGTCGCAGGGGCGCCGGGCACTGCTACTGGCCTCCTTGACCTGGTCGTTAACAACAAGGTCACTGGCTCGAGTATTCAGCTGAGCGGCGCCGTGATCGGGATCGCGATGGACCCGACGAACCAGAACCTTGCCTATGTGCTCGTGAGCTCCGGGACCATCTACGCGGTCGATATCAGCGGTACCAAGCCGGCGCCGACACAGCTCACAGTCCAGTTCGGGGGAGACTCCTTGGCCATATCGCCGAATGGTCAGACTCTCTACGTCGGGTCGGGCAACGGTGACGGCACCTGCGCCCTCAACGCCATCCCCGTTGCTCCTCCTCATACATCCACGACGCTCTACAACTGTCCTTCGCAGGAGGGGCGAAACGTTGTCGATGTCGCTGTCTCGCCCGACGGCGACCAAGTCTTCGGGGCCGTCCAATTGTTCACGACGTCAGCTGTCGTGGCGCTGGGCGTCCATCCCTGGACCCAGCCCCTTACAGGCGAGGAGCCAACGACCCTGACCGTGGCGCCTGACGGCAACACCGTTTACGCGGGCATGCACGACATAGGTACCGAAGGCAGTACAGGTTCAGTGATCCAAGCCCGGCGGGCCAGCGACGGCGCCCTGCTGGGAAGCACCCCGGTTGCGATCTCGACCAACGCCAACCAGCAGGGTGGTGTGACTGGGATCGCTGTGTCTCCGGACGGTGACACGATGATCGCGGCGGGCTACACCCCCAATCCCATCACCGGGGCTTCCCAAACTGTGGTCGTGCCGGTCGACCTTCAGCTGCCCTTGACACCCAGGCCCGCCACGGTGGTAGCGGGCCTCTCCACGACCGGGCCGCAAAACGTCGCCATCACACCCGATCAGGCCCCGGTGGCCAGTTTCAGCACGATCCCCGCCGTCCAGGTGGGTCAATCCGTGCCGTTCAACGCCAATCCCTCTACGGTGGCCTACGGGGCAGTGAGCACCTTCGCCTGGACTTTTGGTGACGGTCACACGGGGTCTGGACTCAACGTGAGCCATAGCTACACCGCCCCCGGCACGTACACCGTGATCCTAACCGAAACGGACTCAGCCGGAACAAGCGTTCCACCGGCGGTGCCGGGAACCGGTTTCGGAGTTGATGGACCAGGACAGACCCCGTATCGGCGCGCCGATCCTTCGGCCCAGGTGAGCGGGACCGTTACGGTGACGGCGACCACCACGCCGACTACGCCCCCGACCACCCCCACCACCCCGACCAGCACTTCCACCACGCCCACCACTGCGCCCAGCACCGCCACCACGCCGACGACCACTCCCGGCCAGCCGGCCGTCCGGGTGCCGACGCTGGTGCTCAATCCGGCGCTCGGGCCACCCGGCACCATCGTCACCGTCACCGGGACCGGCTTCCAGCCCAACAGTCCGGTGACCGTGGCGTGGTCGATCTCGACCGGCTCGGTCGTGATCGTGGCCGACGCCCAGGGCAGGTTGCCACCATCGCAGTTGCTGATCCTCACCCCCGACGTGCTCGGGCCCCGCTTCGCCCAGGCATCCAGCACCCCACAGGCCGCGGCCCCGTTCCTGGTCGTTCCGAGCGACTCCGAACCGGGCGGCGACAACGCCGGCCTGCTGTTCCGCAGCGAGGGCCCTTAAGCGAGGGCCCTCAATCGAACAATGTCAGGGCCCGACCGGCTGCTGGTGGGCCAGCGTGGTGAGGGCGGCGGTCAGGTCGCGCCGGCCGGTGATCCCCAGTTTGCTGTAGATGCTGGCCAGATGGCTGTCCACGGTGCGCACAGAGAGGTACAGCCGCTCGGCGATGGCCTGGCTGGAGAGTCCGGTCTGAGCCAGCAGCGCGACTTCCCGTTCGCGGCGGGTAAGGGTCGGCGCCGCCAGGCTCAGGATCAGTCCGGTGGGGCGGGGTCCGTCGCAGTGGTCCAGAAACGTCTCCACCCGACTGGCGGAGGCAGCCGCCCGGCGCCGCGACCCCGCCTGGCCGTGGGCCCGGCTCGCCGAAGCCGAGCACTCGGCGGCGTGCAGCCACATCGTCAGGGCGGCCCAGTCGTCCGCCGCCTGGTCCAGGCCGGCGCCGTTTCCGGCGACCATCGCCGCCGCCTGGGCGGCCGCAGCCTGGATGAGCGGTCCCTGGACCCACCCGGCCAGGGCCAGCAGACGCGGGGCGACCTGGAGGGCGCCGAGGCGCAGCGCGGAGTGAAGCGCCGGCACTTCGAACAGCACCAGCCCGCCGGCGCGAGCCGCGGACGCGGCCGCGAGGAACTCCGCCACGGCCCGGCTCGATTCGCCTCCTGCCGCCCACACCCAGGCCCGCCAGAGAGCGGGCCGGGACCACCGCTCACGGGTGACCGGATGCTGGTCGACGATCACGTCGCGGGCCGCGGCTGCGGCGCCGTCGGGGTCGCCGTTGAGGGCGAGCGACTCGGTCAGGCCCGCCAAGCTCAGGCTGCGGACCCCTGTCCAGTCGACCTCGTCGAGGATCGCCACCGATTCCCGGAAATGACTGATGGCGCTGGTCAGGCGGCCCTGGGCGAGTGACGCCCACCCGAGCGATCCGGCCGCCACACCCTGGGCCTGAGGGTTGCGTGTGCGGATGGCTCGGTCGTACTCCGAGGTGGCCAGGGCTTCGGTGTCGCCCACCCGGCCGCCCAGCCGGTAGGCCGAAAGACAGGCCAGGACCGGCCAGCTCGCGGCCACGGACGCGTCATCGGCGGCCCGGAGAGCGGGTTCGAGGCACGACTCGGCGATCTCGATGGCGTCGACGGCCCGTCCGGACCACGACCAACCGAGCGCGAGTGCGGTCCGGCTCGCCACCAGGGCTCGAGGCGAGAGCCCGTCCTCTTGCAACCGGGGCTCGATATACCCGGCCGCCTCGTTCGGCTGCCCCCGGAACGTCAACATGACGGCCCGGTTGGCTGCCACCCACGTGCGATTCGACGCGTCGTGGATGGCCGCTTCGGCTTGCACCAGGATGTCGTCCGCGTCCTCAGGCCGGCCGAACCCCCAGAAGAGGCTGAAGGCCCGCAGCACCGCCACTCGGGCCACTTCGTCATCGTCGTCGCCGTTCCAGCCGCCGAGGACGGTCGCGGCTTCTTGGTAGCGGCCCTGATGGGTGAGGGCGGTGGCGAGGGCCAGGGCGGCACTTGGCTCCTTGGTGGCGGTCAGGGCGGCCTCGGCCAACCGGGCGGCCAGCTCCCAGTCCTCGTCTGTCGCGGCCCGGCGGCTGGCGGCGATCAGCAACTCGGCGTCCTCATGGCCGGTGGCGTCGAGCCGCCAGGACACCACCCGAACGAGGTCGGTAGCTAACCGTCCTCCCTCCTCGAAGGCGGTCGCCAGCTCGCCGCGAAGGTCGCGCACGCGCGCCGCCGGGAGGGCGGCGCGGATCACCTCGCCGTAGACGGGATGGGCCGGTCGGACCTGTTCCTCCCCATGGGCGTGCTCCACGGCGAGGAGGCCCTGGCGCTGGAGCGATGAGACAAAGACGCTCGGCGCCAACTTGGTCACGACACCGAGCGGCACCGGATCGCCAACCGCGATCAGCTCGAGGGTCGCCATCTCGTTGCGGCTCACCCGGACGAACCGTTCCTGGACCAATTCGGTGAGACGGGGCCCGACCGTGAGTTGCCCGCTACGGCGCCACAATCCGTGCTGGGCGACCACCCGGCCAGCCGTCCGTCCGCCCCATACCAGCTCTCGCAAATAGAGGGGATTGCCTCGACTGGTCTGCCAGAAGGCTTCGCTCAGGTCCCCGTCGAGTGGGCCTTCGAGCAGCTGGCTGGCAAGCTCGACGGTGTGGCCCCGGCCGAGGGGCTGGAGATCGATCCTTGCGACCAAGCCATCCTTCCAGAGGGCCCGGATTCCCTCTGGAAGGGCCGTGCCGGCGCGGGCGGTCACGATGGCGGCCGCGCTCCCGGCGGAAACCAGCTGGAACACGAGCGTCGCGGACGCCTCGTCGAGGCGATGGGCGTCGTCCACCACCAGTAACGGGATCTTGCCCGCGGCCCGAGCGATGACCGCACGCCGCAAACTCTGCAGCAAATCAAAGGCATCCCGATCGACGCGGAAGTCCCCACCCACTTCGGGCACGTTCGGGGCGAACGCTGCGAACGGGATGGCGGGGCCGGACGCGGCCGCCATCAACCATTGGACGTCATGGGTGCCGTCTGTCGCGATCTGATCGAGCAGGGCCCTGGCCAATTCCGTCTTGCCCACCCCGGACGGGCCGGACAGCAGCACGCCGTCGCCCCGCCGGAGCGCCGTCTGGGCCGCTTGTCGTTCGATGTCACGCCCGATCAAGCGGTGTCCATGGCGCAGGGCCTGCCCCATCCCGGCATTATCGCATGCCTATCTGCGACCTACACCCGGGATGACGGATGTCACGTCGGCCGGCCCCGCCGGGCCCTGCCACTGGGCAACCCCAGTAGGCTGAAGGCATGCCCGACAAGATCACCATGGCGGAGGACGGCACCCTGTCCGTTTCCGACCAGCCCATCATCCCGTTCATCGAAGGCGACGGGACCGGCGTCGACATTTGGCCGG
Organism: uncultured Acidimicrobiaceae bacterium; assembly: GCA_963769725.1. Classification (GTDB taxonomy): domain Bacteria; phylum Actinomycetota; class Acidimicrobiia; order Acidimicrobiales; family Palsa-688; genus PALSA-693. The sequence goes on from CAVYMU010000001.1 coordinate 1,038,121, forward strand.
CCGCCAAGCTCGTTCTGGACGCGGCGGCGGCGAAATACGGGAAGACCATTTCCTGGAGAGAGGTCCTCGCCGGCGAGAAGGCCTTCAAGGAGACCGGCGACTGGCTCCCGCAGGAGACGATCGACGTCTTCCGGGAGTACCTCATTGGCATCAAGGGACCGCTCACGACACCGGTCGGCGGGGGATTTCGATCGCTCAACGTGGCGCTCCGCCAGTTGCTCGACCTTTACGTATGCCTGCGTCCCATACGCTGGTTCGAGGGTGTTCCCTCGCCGGTGAAGCGCCCCGAGCTCGTCGACATGGTCATCTTCCGGGAGAACACCGAGGACATCTACGCCGGGCTCGAAGTCCAGGAGGGAACTCCCGAGGCCAAGCGCATGATCGAGCTCCTGCACGACGAGTTCGGTTGGGAGATTCGCTCCGACAGCGGGGTCGGGATCAAGCCGGTGTCGGTCACTGGATCAAAGCGGTTGGTTCGGGCCGCACTCAACTACGCGGTGCAGCGGGACCGGAAGTCGGTCACCTTGGTCCACAAGGGCAACATCCAGAAATTCACCGAGGGGGCTTTCCGTAACTGGGGCTACGAAGTGGTCAAGGAGGAGTTCTCCGACGTGGCCGTGGGCTGGGACGATTGCGGCGGCCAGCCAGGGGACAGGATCCTGGTGAAGGACAACATCGCCGATATCACCCTTCAGCAGGTTCTCACCCGACCCGATGACTTCGACGTGATCGCCACCACCAACCTCAACGGCGATTATCTTTCGGACGCCCTGGCCGCCCAGGTCGGGGGGATCGGAATCGCGCCCGGTGCCAACATCAACTATGTGAGCGGGCACGGGATCTTCGAGGCCACGCACGGCACCGCGCCCAAGTACGCCGGTCAGGACAAGGTCAACCCGGGTTCGGTGCTGCTCTCTGGCGTGATGATGTTCGAGCACCTGGGCTGGCAGGAGGCCGCCGACGACATCATCAAGGCCCTGCAGGCCACCATCGCCGACAAGGTCGTCACCTACGACTTCGCCCGGCAAATGGACGGCGCGACCGAAGTCAAGACCTCGGAGTTCGCCAGCGCCATCGTCGACCGCCTCTAGCGGAAGGGCACTGACCCGGGACAAGATCCGGACGCAGTGTTCGACATCTCTGAACTTGGTCTGGTGGAGATGACCGGAAGCGGATCTCGGGGTGGGCCACCCACCTCCGCTTGTGGCGGCTGTCGATGGTCCGGGTCAGGGCCGGGTGGACGGCGGGGGTCGCGTTGCTCGGCTCCGCTCCGGGACCCGCCGGCGTCCCACTTCTGTACGTTCCCGGCGACTTTTGGAGAGTAATGTACATCCTGTGTACATTTCCCTCCAAAGGTGACGGGAAATACCAAAAGTCGGCCCAGGCTCCAGATTCCCGGCCGCTCGGGGCACCCCGGGCGTGCCACCGCCCGGTCGGCCGGCCCGGAATACGGCCCCCTGGCGGCCCCCTGGCGTCCACCGCCATCTACGGGCCGTCTCCACGCGCCGTCTCCACGCGCCGAAATCGAACTCAAGCCCCGAAAGCGGGCACCATGGGGACATGAAGATCCGCTTTGCCGTGTCGGTCGGGGCTTACGGGCCCGGGGTCAACGGCGCCGGTCTCGACCAATATCTGGCCGAGGTGCGCGCCCTCGAGGAGTTCGGCTTCGACACCCTTTGGCTGTCGGATATCCCTCTGGGCCCGGGGCTGGACCCCTTGGTGGGCTCTGGCGTTTGCCGCCGCCGCCACCTCGACGTTGAAGCTGGGCGCCAACCTGGTCCCCATCGGGCGCAATCCGATCACCTTGGCGAAGTCGCTGGCCCAAATCGATCAGCTGTCGGGGGGCCGGGTGTTGCTGAGCTTCGTCGTCGGGCTCGACCAGCCCGGCGAACGCCAGGCGCTCGGTACCGCCGGCGCCAACCGGGGGGCCCTGGTCGAAGAGGTCACGCCCCTCCTGCGCACCTGGTGGGCCGGTGACACCGTAACTTTCGACAACGGCAAATACCGATTCGACCAGGTGCCCTCGCCCGGAGTGTCCCGCCAGCAGCCCCTGGAAGTGTGGTTCGGCGGCAGCGGTCCGGCCGCCCTGGCCCGCACCGGGCGACTGGCGGACGGCTGGCTGGGATCGGCCATGACGCCGCCGGAGGCCGGGGTCGCCCGCCAGCGCATCGAGCAGGCCGCGGCGGGGGTGGACCGGACCATCGATGCCGAGCATTTCGGGCTCAGCATCCCGTATGCGACCAAGGAGCCCGACCAGCGAACCATCGACCAGCTGCGCACCCGGCGGCCCGACGCCGACGTGGCCCAACTGATCCCGGTGGGGGCTGATCACCTCCGGCGCCTGGTGACCGAGTACGTCGACGCCGGCATCTCCAAGTTTGTCGTCCGCCCGACCGGACCCGGCGCCAGTCTCGACGAGCGACTGGCCGGCCTCAGTGACCTCGCCGACCTCCTGCTCCCCCTCCAGACTTAAGCTTCGGAGCGCCGAACTTTTCACTTTCTGGACGAAACTCGGCCCACCATAGAGAAGGGCGGCGCCGTCCAGGGAGTGCACTGGCCGGCCAGCGGACAGTTCACCCGGGCCGGACTTCTCATCTGGTGACCGAAACCCGGTCCACCTGAAAGGCTCCTTTGCTCCCGAGAGTGGGACGAAGCACCCCCGTTCGACGGAGATCCGCCCACCATTCGGGCGGGCAGGCCGAGCCCTCCTCCCCGGCACTAACGTCGTCGCCACGCACCAACGGCTGTCCCTCTCGGAGGCTCAACATCGATGACCGCATCACCAGTTCGTGTCGCCGTGACCGGGGCTGCCGGCCAGATCGGATACAGCCTGCTGTTCCGCATCGCCTCCGGCGCCCTGCTCGGACCCGATCAGCCGGTCATCCTGCAGTTGCTCGAGATCACCCCCGCGCTGGGCGCCTTGCAGGGCGTGGTGATGGAGCTCGACGACTGTGCCTTTCCGTTGCTGGAGCGAGTCGTCATCAGCGACGACGCCAACGAGGCGTTTGGCGACGCCAACATCGCCTTGCTGGTCGGGGCCCGGCCCCGCAGCAAGGGTATGGAGCGCAAGGACCTCCTGGAGGCGAACGGCGCCATCTTCACCGTGCAGGGCCAGGCCCTCTCGGACAACGCTGCCCCCGACATCCGGGTTCTGGTGGTGGGCAATCCCGCCAACACCAACGCCCTCATCGCCATGCACAACGCCCCGAACATCGCGCCTGAGCGGTTTAGTGCCATGACCCGCCTCGATCAGAACCGGGCCAAGGCCCAACTGGCCGCCAAGGCGGGTGGACCGGTCACAGACGTCACCAACATGATCATCTGGGGGAACCACTCGGCCACCCAGTACCCCGACGTCTACCGGGCGCGCATCGCCGGCAGACCCGCGGCGGAGGTCATCGCGGATGACACCTGGGTGGAGAAGGAGTTCATCCCCGCGGTGCAACAGCGAGGCGCGGCCATCATCGAGGCCCGGGGTGCCTCCAGCGCGGCGTCGGCTGCCAGCGCCGCCATCGATCACGTGCACGACTGGATGCTCGGCTCCGGGCCGCGACGAGTGGGTGTCCATGGGCATACCCTCCGACGGCTCCTACGGCGTGCCCGAGGGGTTGATCTCCTCGTTCCCGGTGACCGCTGGGGGCGGGACCTACCAGGTCGTGGCCGGGCTCGAGCTCGAAGATTTTTCCCGCACCCGCATCGACGCCTCCGTGCACGAGTTGGGTGAGGAGCGCGACGCGGTTCGCGAGCTCGGCCTCATCGGCTGAGTTCCCCGAACTCGGAGAGAAACCTTAGTTTTCCCTAACAAATCTTGTGAACCGCTCCTAGTGATAGGCAAGATAGGGGGGTGCCACGCCATTCCGTCCAGATGCCGCGACGCCGGGGAGCGGCAGTCTCCCTGGTCTCGCTCGTAACCGTCGCCGGCCTGCTCGGCGCGTGCGGCAGCTCCGGCCACTCGGCCCCGGCCGCGGCAGGCGACGCCAAGCCGGTCACCCTCACCCTCTACAACGGCCAGCACGAACAAACCACCCAGGCCCTGATCACCGCCTTCGAACGCCAGACCGGCATCCATGTCAAAGAGCGTGACGGGGATGAGGCCGAGCTGGCCCAGCAGATCGTGCAGGAAGGATCGTCTTCCCCCGCGGACGTGTTCTTCACCGAGAACTCTCCGGCGCTCATGTCGCTCCAGGAGAAAGGTCTGCTGTCTCCCGTCCCCGCCGCCACGCTGTCGCAGGTGCCGTCCCAATACAACTCGCCACAAGGCGACTGGGTCGGCGTCTCGGCCCGGGTCAGTGTGCTCGTCTACAACACCGCCCGGCTCAGCCCGGCCCAACTGCCGACGTCCGTGATGGATCTCGCCAATCCGGAATGGAAAGGGAAGCTGGCCATCGCGCCCAGCGAGACGGATTTCCAGCCCATCGTGACCTCCATCGCCCTCGCTCACGGCCAGCCGGCCGCGCTGCAGTGGCTCAAGGCGGTGGCGGCCAACGCGTCCAGCCACATCGAACCCGACAACGAGACCATCACCGCCGATGTCAACGACGGGCAGGCCGCTATCGGCCTCATCAACCACTACTACTGGTTCCGGCTGGCGAAGCAGAACGGCGCCAGCCCCATGCATTCCCAGATCGCCTTCTTCGCGCCGCAAGACCCGGGGTATGTCATCGACGTGTCCGGCGCCGGCGTACTGGCCTCGAGCCACCACCAGGCGGAGGCCGACGAGCTTCTCGCCTTCCTGGTCTCGGCGGCCGGCCAGCAGACGATGGTCAACAGCGACAGCTACGAATACCCCCTGCGTCCGGGCGTCGCCGCACCCGAAGGGCTGCGACCCTTCGACCAGCTCCAACCGGCGTCGGTGACTATTGCCGACCTCGGTGACGGTTCGCAGGCGCTTCGCCTGCTGCAGGAAGCCCAGCTGCTCTAAGTGCTCCCCCCGAGAGAACTTCAGGGCCGGCGAAGGGGGCGGCGACCGCTGACGACCGGTGGCGCGGTTTGCACCGGGCCCAAGGCTCTGACCGCGGACATTCAGCGCCGTCCTCTCCTGCCGCACCGGTTGTTTCGGTGGGGGCCCTGAGGGAAGGGAGGGCTGGATCACGGAACCGCTCATCCTGGCGGCCCCAGCTCGCCGCCGGCCGCCATGGACCCTGGTGGTCGGCAGTGCTCTGATCGCGGCCGCCCTGCTCCTGCCGATCGTGTTCCTCCTGTTGCAGGCGGCCCACGCCGGCTGGGCGGATGTCGACCGTCTGCTCTTCCGGCGCCTGACCCGGGTCCTGATCGTCAATACCGTCCAGCTGGCGGTTCTGGTCTGTACCGCGTCCGCGGTCATCGGGACGGGCGCGGCCTTCCTTCTGGAACGCGCCGATCTCCCGGGCCGCCAGGTCTGGGCGGTGCTGGTCGTACTGCCTGTCGCCATTCCCGACTTCGTGGTGGGGTACACCTGGCATTCGATCGCGCCCGCCGTCCAGGGCCTGGCCGGCGCCACCCTGGTCATGACGCTCGGCCTCTACCCGTTGGTGTATATCCCGGTTGTGGCGGCCTTGCGCCGGGCCGACCGTACCGAAGAGGAGGTCGCCCGCAGCTTGGGTCTGGGCCCGGTCGCCACCTTCGTCCGGGTCACCCTGCGCCAGGTGCGACCGGCGCTGACGGGAGGCTGCCTGGTCGTGTGCCTGGCCCTGCTCGCCGAATACGGGGCCTTCGAGATCGTCCACTTCCACACCTTCACCACCACCATTTTCTCCGAGCTGGGTGTGGGTGACCTGGCCGCGGCGTCGGGTCTGTCCATCGTGCTGGTGCTCATCGGGCTGGTGGTGCTGGCCGGCGAGGCCGGTGTCAGCACGCGGGGCCGGCTCACCCGGGCGACTGGCCGGACCGGCACCATTCGGGGGCGGCGCCGGTTGCGAGGCTCCCAGCGGCTGGCCGCCCTCGGGGCCCTGGGCGTGCTCGTCGGTGCCGGGCTGGGCGTTCCGATCGGAACGCTCGTCTACTGGATGAGAGTCAGCCACTCCACCACCCTGCCCGGGGCATCCCTGTGGGCGGCGCTGCTCCACACCGCCGGGTACAGCGCGGCGGCGGCGCTGGTGGCCAGCGCCCTGGCCTTTCCCGTTGCGCTCCTGTCGGTTCGTTTCCGCTCCCCGGCTTCGGTCCTCCTGGAGCGGAGCACCTTCTTGGTGCAATCCTTACCGGGCTTGGTGATCGCCCTGGCCCTGGTCTACTTCGGCGTGAATTACGCCCATCGCTTCTACCAGACCGCTCCGATGCTGGTGGTCGCCTACGCCATCCTCTTCTTCCCGCTGGCGCTCATCTGCGTGCGAGCGTCGGTCGCCCAGGCGCCCCGCCAGCTCGAGGAGGTGGCCCGCAGCCTGGGCAAGCCGCCTCGAATCGTGCTGCTGCGAGTCACGCTGCCCCTGGTGGGGCCGGGCCTGGCCGCCGGCTTCTGCCTGGTGTTCCTCTCGGCCGCTACCGAGCTGACCGCTACGCTGCTTCTCGTCCCGACCGGCGTCCACACCCTTGCCACCCAGTTCTGGGCCTATGAGAACGATGCGTCCTACGGCGCGGCCGCGCCCTACGCGGTGGTGATGGTGGCCCTGGCTGCGTTGCCCAGCTATCTGCTCACCCGCTGGTTCGACCGCCGCCCGGGGCAGGCCCGGACGTGAACTCGCTCGAGCTCGCCGGCGTCCACCAGCGCTACGCCCGCCAGCCGGTTCTCGACGGGGTGGACCTGGAGGTGGAGAAGGGGTCGTTTACGGCGGTTCTGGGCGCGTCGGGGAGCGGAAAGACCACGATCCTGCGGGTGATCGCCGGCTTCGAGCGAATCGAGTCCGGTGTGGTCCGGATGGGAGCCACCGTGTTCGACGACGGCCATATCTCCCTTCCACCCGAGCGGCGCCGGATCGGGTACGTGCCACAAGACGGCGCTCTTTTTCCTCACCTGCGAGTGGCCGCCAACGTGGGCTTCGGTTTGGCCCGATCGAGCCGTCGGAAGGTCGGTGCCCTCCTCGACGCGGTGGGCCTGACCGGGCTGGAACGGCGCTACCCGCATCAGCTGTCCGGGGGACAGCAGCAACGAGTGGCCCTGGCCCGAGCCCTGGCCATCGAGCCCGAGGTCGTGCTGCTCGACGAGCCCTTCTCGTCGCTCGATGCCGCCCTGCGGACCAGCGTGCGCCAGGAGGTAGCCCAGATCCTGCGGGCCCGGGGGACCACCACGGTGCTCGTCACCCACGACCAGGACGAGGCCCTCTCGATGGCCGATCGGGTGGCGGTGCTGCGCGACGGCCGGATCGTCGCCGACGCCCGCCCCGAGTATCTGTACCGCTCGCCGCTCGACGCCGATCTGGCCGGCTTCCTCGGCGAGGCCAATCTGCTGCCCGGGACGATCGAGGGGGGAGTGGCCCGCACCGCCCTCGGGCGGCTGGTGCTCCAGGACGAGGTCTCGGCGGCCTGGCCCGGTTCTGACCCGGCCGCAGTCGTGCTGGTCCGCCCCGAGCAGCTTGAGGTGCGATCCCGGACCGCCGTGCCCGCAGGAGGCGGGATCGCGGCCCGGGTTGTGGACCGGGCCTTCTTCGGCCACGACGCCATCCTGCGGGTGGTGCCGTCGGTCCTGGCCGACCGCGAGCCGCTGCTGGTACGGGTCACGGGACCGGGCGCGCCCCTACCGGGCACGGATGTCCTGCTCACGGTACGGGCGCCGGTGATGGCCTGGCCGGCGTCGAATCCCCCACGCGGCGGCGCCGGGCCGGCGACCGCAGCCGCCGCCGTGGACACCGACGCCTACTCGGCGTCGCCGGCCGCGGGCCCGCAGATCAGCAGCTCAGCGTCGGGGGCAGCACCACACCCAAGCGGTGGAGGTAGTTGAGCTTCTTCTCGACGGCCTTGCGCCAGGCGGTGAGATCCTCGTTGAAATGGGCCCGGTCGCCGTCCTCGAACGCGTGTTCCAGCTCGTCGAATGCGGCGTCCTCGGCGTCGAGCAGGGCCCGGTACCGAGCCAGGAACTGGTCGTCGATCACGTCCGACAGCGTCACGAGTCGTACCTCCCCGAAGGCGTGTCGAACGAGGCTAGCGGGCCGGCGCCGGGATTGCAGGGGGCACCCGCGGATGAAATTCAGCCCGGGACGGACGTCCATTCCTGCACCGTCACCACCAAGGCGTCCACCACCCGGGCCGGGGCCCCGCCGACTCCCCAGGCCGGGTCCGGGTCCCGGAGGCTGGTGCCGCGCGCCGAGGGAGGGAGTTCGAGCTGCACCCCGCCGGCGGCCGGTCGGTTGACGGGATTGGCGGGGTGCAGGCCGCGCAGCTCGGCGGGGATGTCGGTCAGGTCGCTCACCACTTCGAAGCCGGCCAGTCGTTCCACCAGCGCGGCGCGGAGGCGGGCCGCGAGCCGGCGATTGGTTCCGCCCAGCAGGAGCCGGCGGGGCTGGGCGACGCGGCCGTAACCGTGGAGGGCGATAGCCACCTCCACGTGCCCCAACCACTCGGCCAAGGCCGGGGCGCGGGCGGGGTCGACGGTGCTGGAAGGGACGTGCCAGCGCAGGCCGGCGGGCTGGGCCACGGTGTACAACGAGGCGCCCGACGCCGCCGCGGCCGCCTCGGCGATCTCGAGGGTGCCGCCCTCGAGCCCCCCGTGAAAGGCCATGAGGCCGACCTCACCGGCGCGCACCGAGCGCTCGACCACATCGGGATGGGCCAGCAGCTCGGTCCAGGTGGCCATGCGGGCGGGTCCGGGGATCAACGAGGCGAGTCCTTCCGTACGGGCTTCTCAGTAGGTGGTTCGGCGCCGGACGGACTCGGGTACCGGGTCGAGGCCGACCAGGTCGGCGGCCCGGCCCGAGAGGCGGGCCATATTGCCGCTGATCCGCAAGCGGCCGGCCATGAGGGCGGCCTGGGTCGAGAGCGTCCCTTGGGCCACTTGGGTGGCGGTGGCCCAGTCGCAGGCGATGGTGAGATCCGGGGCCCGGCCGGACGCGGCCTCGGCCGGGTCCTCCCGGTCCGCCACCGCCGGGGCTTCGATGTAGGCCGCCCGGCCGGTTACGACGACCCGGTAGCGGACCTCGCCGTCCGGGCCGTTGCGCACGACCTGCTCGAGCACCAGATCATCCGGTTCGGCCGCGGGAAGGCCCGCCGGCCGGGGCGGCGCGGAGCTGGCAACCGCCGCGAACCACTCCGGCGAGAGAAAACGGACCATCGGGCCAGGTTCTACCAGGGCCACGGGCCGCCATCGCCGCCGTTCATTCGACCCGGCTGGCGTAGGAGTTCGAGATGGCGCCCTCAGCCCAGCGCAGGCTGAGGTCGAGCGTGATCGGCCCGGATCGGACCGACCCGGGCAGGGTGAACTCGACGCGGCCTATGCGTACGCAGCTGTCCGCCGGGACGTCGCCGGTGAACCGCCAGGCGCGCTCGCCCCCCGGCCAGCGCAGCACGGCGCCGGCCACCCCGGCTGCGATCGGGCCCCGCAGGTCGCTCACCACGTGCACGTCCAAGGCCACCCGGCTGCCGGGCCGGTAGGCGGCGTCGGGTCGTTCGGCGGTGATGATGACCGGCGCGCAGGCCTGGGTCACGGCGCCATAGCCGGTCTTGGGCTGTCGTTGATGATCGAGAATCGACCAGCTCACCGCCGGTTGCGCATCGGCCAGCAAAAACACGCAGAACCCGCCCGTCGGGTGGTATTTGAGGCGCCGCAGGGTCTCGATGTGATGACGCAGTACCGTGGCCTGATAGACCTGGGTGGCGGCCCGCCAGCCCGCGAACGTCAGCGACTGGCTGGGCGGGACCCGCTGCTCGAAAATGGTCCGCTGGAGGCCGTGGTGGGCTTCGAGGTGCTCCCAGTCGAGATCGGGCCACCGTTCCGGCTGCATGAACCCCGCCGTCTCGGGCACGGCTTGGGCTCCGAACTCGCTCACGAATCGGGCCACCACCGGCAGGCGGGCCAGCAGGGCGGGAAGGTCTCGTTCGTGGCCGTGGTACCACCCGAAGTACAGGTGGCTGTCCGTCCCCCAGGCCGGATGGGGCAGGATGCCGGAGTGGGCGACCACGGTCCGCGAGCCGTCGGCCCGCTCGAGGGCCCGGCGGATCGAGCGGTCGAGCCCGGTCTTGTTCCAGCTGGGCAGCACCTGGCCGGCGACCAGCCGGACCACGGTCCGGGGTGACAGGGCCGGTCCGGGCGTCACGTTCACCGCCAGTGGTTCGTTGTGCCCACACCACAGGGCCACCGACGGATGGTGACCGAGCAAGGCCACGGCCTGCCGGGCCTGGGCCACGGCCTGGCGGCGCACCTGCCCGTACCCCCACTGGAGCGGCAGGTCCTGCCAGATCAGCAGGCCCTGCCGATCGGCCGCTTCGTAGAACTCGGGCCGGGTGATGTGGGCGTGCACCCGCAGCAGATCAAGGCCGGCCGCACGGGCCAGGGTCACGTCGCCGGCCAGCTCTTCGCAGCTGGCCTCGGCCAGGGCCCGGCGGGTGGGCCCGGAGTTGATGCCCTTCAGGAAGAGGCGCTCGCCGTTGACGGTGGCGACGAAGTTCCGGACCCGAACCTGGCGCAGTCCGGTGCGGACCCGCCGGTGGTCGCTGATCTCGGTGGGACCGGGGGCCGGCCCCGGCGGCGCGGGCGCCGGGCCGGAGTGGGGAAGGGCCAGAGGTGGGACGGGGGTGTCGGGGGTCTCAGGGATATCTGGGGTCTCGGCGGGGAGCAGGACGGTGACGTCGAGGTCGTAGAGCGGCTGGGCGCCGAGGGCGTGCGGCCACCACAACTCCGGTCGCTCGATGGTCACCCGCCAGCGGACCTGATTGCCCCCGGCGGCCAGGGCGTGCTCCTCCTCATGCTCGGCGGCAATCTCCGGCTCGCCCTCGCGCCGGGCCGTGGTGCGCAGCAGAGCGCCTCGCGGTTCCTCGGTGTCGAGGTCCGCCTCGAGCTCCAAGGTGGCGGCGTCGTCGGTCGCGTCCCGGCACAACACCTTGAGCGAGCGGATGCGCACCGGGCCGGTCTCGTCGATGTGCACCGATCGCCAGATCCCGCCCGGGTTCCAGTCGGGATCGATGCAGTCCCAGTGCTGGAAGACGCCCGTCAGGTTTCGTTTGGCGGTGAGGTCCGACGGGCGGGAGCAGGCCACTTCGACCGCCAGCACGTGGTCCGGGCGGGCGGACAGGGCGGCGGTCACCTCGAAGGTGTGGGAAAAAAAATACCCCTCGGTATCCCCCAGATAGTCGCCGTCCAGCCAGACGTCGCCCTGGTAGAAAATCCCGTCAAAGGTCAGAAACCGGCGCCGGCCCGGCTCTGGCGCCGGTGTCGAAAACCGCCGGCGGTAGAGGATCGGCCCGTCGGAATCGGCGAACGCCGGGTGGGAGCGCCAGTGGCCGGGGACCTCGACCGGATACCAGTCCGACTCGTCGAAGGCCGTCGCTGCCGCGCCGCTGGGTAGCGGCCCCTCGGGATCTGGGTGCTCGAGACCTGGGTCCTCGAGATTGGGGTCCTCGAGATCTCGAGGGTCCTCGAGATCTGGCGAGGCGAACACCCGCCGCAAGTCTTCGTTCGACGTCGCGGCCAGCCACTCGCCATCGAGGTCCATCCGGGCGCAGGGTAGTCGCGGTGCCGCTCACCCCCCGCTTTTGGCCTCGGCGCGGTCATGGTGGGGGCCCGAATCCACCGGGCCGGCCCGATCACCCGAACGCCGGTCCGTAGGAGCGCTCGACCGGCGGTAGCGTGAGCTTCATGACGTCACGCCCGGCGACCATTGGACAGTTGCGAGAGTCAGGATGGGAGTCCCTTCCGGTCAAGGAGGAGGTGCGCCGCAACGCGGCCCGCCTTATCGCCAGCGGCGAGCCCATCGTCGACGGGATCCTCGGCTACGAGGAGACTGTGCTGCCCCAGCTGGAGAACGCCTTGCTCGCCGGTCACGACGTGATCTTCCTCGGCGAGCGGGGCCAGGCCAAGACCCGCATCATCCGCAGCCTCACCGGTCTGCTCGATGAGTGGATCCCTTGCGTGGCCGGGTCGGAGATCCTCGACGACCCCTACCGGCCGGTGTCGCGCTACGCCCGGGACCTGGTCTCGGAACGAGGCGATGACACGCCCGTCGAATGGGTGCATCGTGATTTCCGCTTCGGGGAGAAGCTGGCCACCCCTGACACGTCGATCGCCGATCTGATCGGCGAAGTCGACCCCATCAAGGTGGCGGAAGGCCGGTACCTCTCGGACGAGCTGACCCTGCACTACGGCCTGGTGCCCCGGACCAACCGAGGCATCTTCGCCATCAACGAGCTCCCCGACCTGGCCGAACGGATTCAGGTCGGCCTGCTCAACGTCCTCGAGGAACGCGACGTCCAGATCCGCGGCTACAAGATCCGCCTGCCCCTGGACGTCATGCTGGTGGCTTCGGCCAACCCCGAGGACTACACCAACCGGGGCCGCATCATCACTCCGCTCAAGGACCGCTTCGGCGCCCAGATCCGGACCCACTATCCCCTCGACGTTGACACCGAGGTCGCAGTGGTCTTCCAGGAGGCGGTTCCCTTCGTAGGAACAGGGGTGCGGGTCGAGGTGCCGCCGCACATGACCCAGATCGTGGCCACCCTCTCGCATCTGGCCCGCCAGAGCCCGCACATCAATCAACGGTCCGGCGTGTCCGTGCGCCTGAGCGTTTCGAACTACGAGACGCTGGTGGCCAGCGCCGTGCGCCGGGCCCTGCGTCTGGGCGAGAGCGAGGCGGTACCCCGCATCAGCGATCTCGACGCCCTCGCCTCATCCACCTCCGGCAAGATCGAGATCGAGACCATCGACGAGGGTCGCGACGGCCACGTGGTGGAACGGCTGATCCAGCAGGCCGTGCTCACGGTATTCAAAGCGTCCGTGCCGTCCGAGCGCCTGCGCGACGCGGTCGCGGACTTCGATGCCGAAGACGGCCGGGTCGTGCACACGGGCGACGACATCCCGGCGGCCCGCTTCGTCGAGATGCTCGGTCAGCTGCCCGCCCTGGAGAGCGTGGTCCTGAGTCTGGCCGGCGAGGAGTCGCCCGCCGCGGTGGCCAGCGCCACAGAGTTCGTGCTCGAAGGTCTGCACCTGGCCAAGCGCCTCAACAAGGACGCCTCGGGGACCCGGGCGACCTATCGAGCCCGGTAAAGAAGGGACGCCCGATGGCCCGGTTCCACTATTCGAAATGGGATGGCACCCAGGTCGGGTTTGAATTCGACGCCGACGACATCTTCGGCGAGTTGACCGACGAGCTTCTCTACCATGGCGATCTCAACCAGGCCTTGCAGCGCCTCATGCAGCGCGGCTTCACGGATCGCAACGGGGAACGCATCGCCGGCATGCGCGAGATTCTCGAACGGCTCCGGCAGCGCCGGCGGGAAATGCTCGACCAGCACGACCTGGGCGGACCCTACGAGGACATCGCTCAGCGGTTGCGCGACATCGTCGATCAGGAGCGCGGCGGCATCGAGAACCTGGTCGAGGAAGCCCGCCAATCGCAGGATCAGCGCCGCCAGGAGATCACCGACGAGGTGGCGGCCGAGCGTCGCATGGCCCTTGATCTCCTGCCCCCCGATCTGGCCGGGCAGGTGCAGAGCCTCCAGGAGTACGAATGGACGAGTAGCGAGGCCCGAGAGGCCTTCGATCAGCTCATGGACGAACTGCGCTCGCAGCTGATGCAGAACTACTTCAACCAGATGTCGTCATCCATGTCGGACGTGTCGCAAGAGTCCCTGCAGCGCATGAAAGACATGTTCAACGACCTCAACCAGATGCTCGAAACCCGGGCCGGGGGCGGTGACACCGACCGCATGTTCGAGGAGTTCATGGACCGCTACGGCGACATGTTCCCCGGCAACCCCCAGAACCTCGACGAGTTGCTCGAGCAGATGGCCCGCCAAATGGCCGCCATGCAGCAGCTGCTCAACTCTATGAGCCCCGAACAGCGGGCCCAGCTACAGCAGCTGGCCGAGTCGTTGCTGGAAGACATGGACCTGCGCTGGCAGGTGGACCGCCTGGGCGCCAACCTGCGCCAGGCCTTTCCCCAGGCCGGCTGGGACCGGCAGTACAACTTCAGCGGCCAGGATCCGCTCGGATTCGCCGAGGCGGCCTCAGTCATGAACCAGCTCGGCGACATGGATCAGCTCGAGCAGATGATGTCCACCGCCTCCAACCCCGGGGCGCTGGCCGAGGTCGATATCGACCGAGCCTCCGAATTGCTGGGCGACGACGCGGCCCGCTCGCTGGAGCAGCTGGCCAAGCTGGCCCGGCAGCTGGCCGACGCCGGGTTGATCGATCAGAAGGAGGGCCGGCTCGAGCTCACGCCGCGTGGGCTGCGGAAGATCGGTCAGAACGCCCTGTCCGATCTCTTTTCCAAATTGATCAAGGACCGCATGGGTCGTCACCTCGCCGACCGCTCCGGTATCGGCCACGAACGCACCTACGAAACTAAAGGCTACGAGTGGGGCGACCCGTTCAACTTGTCGATCGAGCGGACGGTGCGCAACGCCATCGGCCGGGTCGGGCGCGGCACCCCGGTGCGATTGTCGGCCGAGGACTTCGAGGTGGAGCGGACCGAGAGCCTCACGTCCACGGCCACGGTGCTGGCCCTCGACCTGTCGCTCTCCATGCCCATGCGCGACAACTTCCTCGCGGCCAAGAAGGTGGCCATGGCCCTGCATTCGCTGATCACGACACAGTTCCCGCGGGACTACCTCGGTCTGGTCGGCTTCGGTGAGTTGGCCCGCGAGCTGCGCGCCGAGCAACTGCCGGAGGTTTCGTGGGACTACACCTACGGGACCAACATGCAGCACGCCCTGATGCTGGCCCGGCGCATGCTGGCCCGCCAGACCGGTACCAAACAGGTGATCATGATCACCGATGGGGAGCCGACCGCCCACATCCTGCCGGGCGGCCAGCCCTTCTTCAGCTACCCGCCTGCACCCGAGACCATCCGGATGACGCTTTCGGAGGTGGCCCGGGCGACCCGAGAGGACATCCGCATCAACACCTTCATGCTCGACGCCACCGGCTACCTGCGCTCGTTCGTGGAAAAGATGACCCAACTCAACCGGGGCCGGGCGTTTTTTACCACGCCGGAGACGCTCGGGGACTACGTCCTGGTCGATTTCCTGGACCAGAAGCGGGCCCGGCGCCGGTCCGCCTAGAAGGTCGCCGCCGCGCCCCTGCTCTCGAATTTGTGAGAAGGTCGTGGTATGCGAGTGATTGTCGTGGGCTGCGGCCGGGTCGGTTCGGAGCTGGCGGTGCGGCTGCAACTGGACGGTCACGCCGTCGCCATCATCGACAAGGAGGCCAATGCCTTTCGCCGCCTGCCGGACGGGTGGGGGGGTCAGACGGTCGTAGGCTTCGGTTTCGACCGCGACGTGCTGCTGGAGGCGGGCATCGAGGAAGCCAACGCCCTGGCCGCGGTGACCAGCGGCGACAACAGCAATATCCTGGCCGCCCGGATCGCCCGCGAGACCTTCGAGATTCCTCACGTAGTGGCCCGGATCAAAAGCCCCAGCCGGGCGGTGATCTACCAGCGGCTGGGCATTCCCACCGTGGCCACGGTGAGCTGGACGGTAGACCAGGTGATCCGCCGCCTCCTTCCGGAGGAGGGGGTCTCGGCCTGGACCGATCCGACCGGCGAGATCAACCTGGTGGAGCACCTGCTGCCGGAGTCGTTGTGCGGCCACAGCTATTCGGAGTTGACCGATCCGGAGCAGTTCCGCCCGGTACTGGTCACCCGGGGCGACAAGTCCCGCCTGATTGGGCCCGGCACCGTGGGCCAGGAGGGTGACCTGGTCCACTTCGCGGTTCGCACCAGCTCGGTGGGCGAGCTCGATCGCCGGCTGGCCGAGGCCGAAACCAGCCGGGGCCGGCGCCGTCGGGGTGACCCGGCCCCGGCCGACGCCGTGGCCGGGTCGGCTTCCGGGCCGGCAGTGGGGTCGGGGTCTGTGGGGGCCCGGTCCGACGCCGGACGTGGGGGTCGACCGTCGTGAAGGTCGGTATCGCCGGGGGCGGCGTCGTGGGCCGGTCGATCGCCCGCGACCTGGCCCACAGCGGGCACGAGGTGGTGATCATCGAGAGCGATCCGGCCGTGGTCGCTCGGGAGCAGGGGCACGACGTGGATCCCAACTGCCGCTGGTTCACCGGGGACGCCTGCGAGGTGGCGACGCTCCAGAGTGCCGGCTTCGGCGACGCCGAGGTGGTGGTGGCGGCCACCGGGGACGACGAGGACAACCTGGTCGTCTCCCTGCTGGCCAAGCAGGAATTCGCGGTGCCGAGAGTGATCGCCAGGGTCAACCACCCGAAGAACCAGTGGTTGTTCAACGAGACGTGGGGCGTGGACGTGTCGGTGTCGACCCCCCACCTGATGACGGCGCTGGTGGAGGAGGCGGTGTCGGTCGGCAGCCTGGTCCGTCTGTTGCACTTCTCGGAGGGCAAGGCCGGTCTGGTGGAGGTCACCCTCGCCGAGGACAGCCCGGCGCGCGAGCGCCAGATCGCCGAGCTGGGAATGCCACGCGACGCCAGCGTGGTGGCGGTGGTGCGAGACCGACGGGTGGTGGTACCCCGGGGTGACACCGTGCTCCTGCCCGGCGACGAGGTGATCGCCCTGGTGACCGTCGACTCCGAGGATGCGGTCCGTCGCATTCTGGTCGGGTAGAGGTGGCCTGACCTGCTGCCACTGGGCTGGCCCTTACGCCAGGGCCTCTCCGTACAGTCGCCGCGTCTCGGCATCGAACGCGATCAGGCGGGCGACGCGAACGTTCGTGGGGGCCACCCGGATGGTGTCGACTGCGATCCTCGCCGCCGCCGCCCGGGGGTATCCGTAGATCCCGGTCGAGATGGCCGGGAAGGCGATGCTGGCCGCCCCGAGTTCGTCGGCCACGGCCAGGCAACGCCGATAGCACGAAGCCAGTAGCTCCGGCTCGCCGGCCTTCCCACCCCGCCACACCGGGCCAACGGTATGGATGATCCAAGGGGCGGGAAGGGCGAAGCCGGGGGTCGCCTTGGCGTCGCCGGGTTCGCAGCCCCCAAGGGCGGAGCAGGCCGCTCGGAGGTCGGCCGCGCCGGCGGCCCGATGGATGGCGCCGTCAACGCCGCCGCCGCCGGCCAGAGCGGCATTGGCGGCGTTGACGATGGCGTCCACCGCCTCAACCGTGATGTCGCCCTGGGCGGTTTCTATCTGCATCGCCACCAGCCTTTAGCAGGTCCAAGTGAAGAAATCGAGGATTTCCCCTTGCGCCCGAGAGGCGAAGAGGCGAAGATCACATCGTTGTAATTACATAGGTGGTAATCAGTTTGGCTGCGACCGCCCGAGACACCGATCGAGGGGAGTACCGGTGAGTGATCTCGTGGACCTGATGTTACGGACGGTGGACCGCAGTTGGCAGCGTCAGGCCAACTGCATGGGCGTAGACCCCGACCTCTTTTTCCCGGAGAGGGGAGCGTCGACGCGGGAGGCCAAGGAGGTTTGCCGCGGTTGCGTCGTCCGTGAGGACTGCCTCGAGTATGCCCTGGCCAATGGCGAGAAATTCGGCATTTGGGGCGGTTTGAGCGAGCGGGAGCGGCGCAAGATCCGGCGGCGGCGAGCGCTCGAGCGACGGGGTGGCCTGGCCAGCTAGTCCCTATGCGAACCGAACCTTCCCCCATCGAGGCCCGCCTGTTCGAGGCGGGCCTCGATCGTTGACGATGGATCGAGATCGAGCTCTTTCCACCGATGGGGCGAGACGCGGGCAAGGACGGCCGCGGGCACCAATCCCACCAACTCGGCCCTGGCCACGCCGGCCTGACTGGCGACGGCATCGAAGGCAGCCTCGGGGCCAAACGTCCACGGATCGATGAGGTTGCACGACACCTGAACGGCGTCGCCGACTCGCAGGGCGAGAACGCGGACGTGTGGGCTGCGCAGGCCGCGGCCGATGCGCTTGGCCGCCTCCAGATCCGGCTCCGCCAACCAGAGGTTGTACGCCACCAGGGTGTGCCGCGCTCCTACGGCGGTGGCGCCGGCGGTGGGATGAGGCGCGGAAGGTCCAGCGTCGGGCTGAAGTGAGCGCCACGCCTCTCGACGGACGGTCGGGAGGGACCGGTCCGGGCCGTACAGGAAGCAGGGCAGCTGGAGCGATTCGCCGGCCCAGTGGGCAAAGCGATCGCGCGTCGCGAGGGCAGGCGCGATCGGCGCATCTGCCACCGGCCAGCCGGCGAGAGGGACCCACGGCACCACGTCGAGGGTTCCAAACCGGGGGTGCGCCCCTCGATGACCCGGAAGGTCGAGGGTGGCAACGACCTCTTCCGATAGCGATCTGGCCCCCTCTTGGACTGCTTCCGGGGTACCGGCGAGGGTGAACACGGATCGATGATGGTCGCCATCTGAGTGGACGTCGAGCAGGCACGGTCCGGCCGCCCGGGCCAGGGCGGCGAGGAGCTTCTGGGCCCGCCCTTCACTAACGTTGATGACACATTCGAGCAACTCGCCGGCGCGGGCCGTCATCCCGAACGGCTGTCAGTTTCGGAGATGGTCGAGGGTCCGACTCGTCCGACTTCCCTG
This sequence comes from uncultured Acidimicrobiaceae bacterium, assembly GCA_963769725.1. Taxonomy (GTDB): domain Bacteria; phylum Actinomycetota; class Acidimicrobiia; order Acidimicrobiales; family Palsa-688; genus PALSA-693. The sequence goes on from CAVYMU010000001.1 coordinate 1,056,624, forward strand.
CGGGGTGGGGCGGCAGTGCTTGAGGACAAGGAGTAGCGTGGAGCCATGATCGCAAATATCTTCGGGCCCGATCTTGGGATCGTGCTGGTGATCATCATCATCGTGGTTCTGTTCGGTAGCCAGCTGCCCAAACTGGCTCGCAATGTCGGAATGGCGGGCCGGGAGTTCCGCAAGGCCCAGCAGGAAGCCGAGGAGGACGCGGAACGGGAAAGGGCGGCAAAGGCCGCCGCTACCGCGGACGCAGTCAACTCCGCGGCCGGCGGCCCGGCCGCATCGTCGATCGGTCCCGCTCCGGCTCCCCCCGTGCTCTCCGTCCCGGTCGCCAGTGAGGAAAAAGTGACCCTGACCAGGTCAGAGCTGGACGCCCTGCTCAAGGCGCGCGAGGAGCAGGCCCGACGGGAGACGGCCGAACCCGGGAACTGAGGCACCCCCGAAGTTGACGGCAAGCTCGCGAGTCGGGCGGGCGCCGGTCGGGGTTCATGGCGGCCCAAGACCGACGACCACTCGAGAATCTGGTGCGGACACCAGGGCTCGGGCCGCCCGGCGGCCGTGAACCTCGCCACGCGCCAGTTGGAGCCTGGCCAACCCGTTCAGGTGGCTCCGACCGGGCCAGTGAGCCGGCGCCCGACCGTTGCACGGGTAGTCGTGGGCATTGATGGCGGCGCCTGGACGCCGGCAGGCAGGTTCTGACGGGGGTCAGATGGCGCTGCGCTGCACGCCCCGGCGCTGTCGGGCGATTCGGCGCCGCTCCCGCTCGGAAGCGCCACCCCATACCCCGTGTTCGATCCGGTTGTACAGGGCGTATTCGAGGCAGGGCGCCTTTACCGGACAATCAGCACAAATACGGCGAGCGACCTCGACTCCCACGCCGTCGCTGGGGAAGAACGTCTCGGGGGCCAACTCCCGGCACTTGCCCTCAGCCATCCAGGTGGTGTCCAATTTTCATCGACCTCCGTCGAATCATTCGCCACTAAGTCGCATTCGCATACATCAAAGACGTTAAAAGAGCCTCGAGCGTGCGCTACCACGCACCCTTACTACGTCGACACCCGCCCGGTGGTTCCCACAATTCTTCGGGCCGGTGGGGTTCAACCCGACGGTGGCAACCATTCCTCGTGCCATGACGTTCGCAGATAGGGGCTCACCTGCGGGAGCAATGGTACCCGATGTGGGTGCTGGAGCAAGCTATCCATCCTGGTCCACCACCTGAGACCGGGTCCAGTCCGGCGCCGGTGTTCGGTCCGGTAGGAAGTCGGGGTGGCCGAGCGGGGCACCGGTAGCCACAAGCGGAGGGGGGACCCGGGCGGGTCGCAGCCGGCGCCGGGCCGGGCGGGAGACCCGGTGGTGGGCGTGGGGGCCCGGTGGTGGGCGTGGCGCTGGACCGGCCGGGTTGAGGTCACGGGGTCGGGGCCAACCGGTTTCCCGGCCCCGCCCGCCCGCCGCTCTGTGTCTGGCATCCCGACGGTGGTACCGTCCGGCGCCATGGACCGGATCGAGTGTCAGTGGTGCAAATCCCAAAACGACGCCGGACAAGCCACCTGCGCGACCTGCGGTGCGCCCCTCGACGCCCGCAACCTGGTCAGCGACTCGGGGTGGAAGGAAGCGCCCCGGCTGAAGGACATGACCGAGTTCCGGTTCTCCAACAGCACCTGCCAGGTGGAGGGCGAACTGGTCCCAGTGGCCGAAGTCAACCTGGCCCAAGGCGACTGGGTGTTCTTCGAGCACCACGTGCTGCTGTGGAAAGACGAGGGGACGCCGCTCTCCGCCCTACCTACGGGCGGCGGCCTGAAACGAATGCTGGGCGGCATGCCCATGGTGATCTCGGTGGCCAGCGGGCCCGGGCGGGTGGCGTTCTCCCGCGACGCTTCGGGGGAGGTGGTTGTCCTGCCGTTGCATCCGAGCATGGAGATCGACGTCCGGGAGCACGCCTTCCTGGTCGGTTCGCACTCGCTGACCTACTCGTTCGAGCGCATCAAAGGCTTGACCAACATGCTCCACGGCGAGGGCATGTACATGGACCGATTCGTCACCACCGGTGAACAGGGCATCCTGCTGCTGCACGGGTACGGCAACGTGTTCGAGCGGACGCTGGCTCCCGGCGAGAAGATCCTGGTCGAGCCGGGCGGCTTCCTCTACAAGGACTCGTCGGTGCAGATGAACACGGTGCAACTCAATGTGCGGACCGGGCTTATGCGCCACGGGATGTACATGGCCGAGATGACCGGCCCCGGCCGGGTGGGGATCCAGTCCATGTACGTCCACCATCACACCGATTAGGCACACCGATTAGGCACACCGATTAGGCACACCGATTAGGCACACCGATTAAGCACACCGATTAAGGGACTCATATGACGACCACTGACGCTCCGGCCTACTTCTGCCGCTTCTGTCGCTTGCCGAGCGACGCCAGTGGCATCGCCTGCCCGCACTGCGGCGCACCCGTTGACGTCAAAGCAGTCGTCAGCCGGTCGGGGTGGCAGGAGCAGCCCGCCATCAAGGACATGGCCCGCATCCAGTTCGGTAGCTCGTCCTGCCAGATCGAAGGCACGTACGTGCCGACCGCCGACTTCAAGCTGGCCGGCGACGACTCGATCTACTTCTCGCATCACACCGTGCTGTGGAGTGAGCCCACCGTCGACATGCAGCCCATGGCGATGTCGGGCAACTGGAGCCGGGCCCGGGCCGGCCTGCCGCTGGTGATGCTCGAGGCCCGAGGTCCCGGCCACCTGGCGCTTTCTGACGACGAGCCCGGGGAAGTGGTCGCCCTCCCGCTCCAGCATGGACAAGCCATGTGGGTGCATGAGCACCGGTTCCTGGCCGCCACCGCCAACGTCGGTTATACGTGGCAGCAATCCGGGATCTGGATCGTGACCGGCAGTGGGGACGACCGGGAGACCCACTACCCGCTCGGCATGTACGTCGACATCTTCCACGCGGACGGAGGACCGGGGCTGTTGCTCCTGCACGCGCCGGGGAACCTGTTCATCAGGGACCTGGCCGCCGGGGAAACGATCTGCATCCAGCCCAGCGCCCTGGTCTACAAGGACCCGAGTGTCGGCATGCAATTGCATATCGAATACCCCAATGCCGGTGGACTCAGCTTCCACCGCAGTTACAGTTACCGCCAGGTGTGGTTGCGCCTTTGGGGCCCCGGGCGCCTGGCCGTCCAATCGGTGTTCCAGCGGCCCGAGGCGAGCAACCAGATCAGCAGCCATTCGCCCGCCACCACCGCGGCGTGGTAGCATCATTTCACCGTGACCCCGACGACCAGCCTCCTTCTTCTCATGTAGGCGAGCACCACATCTCGGTGCTCGCCGAAACCTCCTGCGCCTCTAGGCCGGGAGGTTTTTTTGTTGCCCGCCCCCAACGACCGCCTACTCCAGCCGAGGTTTTCCATGGCCGCCTACGCCTATCCAACTCCGTGCGACATGCCGTTCCAGAAATACCGTCCGAGCCGGCCCATCGAGCTTCCCGATCGCACCTGGGCGGACCGTCACCTCGATGTGGCACCGCTGTGGTGCAGCGTGGATCTGCGTGACGGAAACCAGGCCCTGATCGACCCGATGGATCCGGCCCGCAAACTCCAGTTTTTCGAGACGTTGGTGGGGATGGGCTTCAAGGAGATCGAGGTCGGATTCCCGGCCGCCTCTCAGCCGGACTTTGATTTCATCCGCCAGATCATCGAAGAGGACCGCATCCCCGACGACGTGGCTATCCAGGTCCTGGTGCAATGCCGCCCAGAATTGATCGAACGAACCTACGAGGCCATCGCCGGGACCTCCCACGCCATCGTGCACTTCTACAACTCGACCTCGACGCTCCAGCGGCGGGTGGTCTTCGGCCTCGACAAGGACGGCATCATCGACATTGCCACCAGCGCGGCCCGGCTGGTCCGCAAGCAGGAGGAGACGGTGCCGGGAACGCTCGTGACCTACGAGTACTCGCCGGAGAGCTTTACCGGCACGGAGCCGGACTTTGCGGTCGAGATCTGCGCCGCGGTCATGGAGGTGATCGAGCCGGCTCCCGACCGCAAGATGATCGTGAACCTTCCCAACACCGTCGAGATGTACGGACCCAACACGTACGCCGACGTGATCGAGTGGTTCGGTCGCCACATCCCGAATCGCGATTCCATCGTGCTCAGCGTCCACCCCCACAACGACCGGGGCACCGCGGTCGCCGCCGCTGAGCTGGCCCAGCTGGCCGGCGCGGACCGGGTGGAAGGCACCCTCTTCGGCAACGGGGAACGTACCGGCAACGTGGACGTGGTCACCCTGGCGCTCAACCTTTTCACCCAGGGCGTCGACCCTCGGCTGGACTTGCATGACATCGACCGCCTGCGCCGGGTGGCCGAGTTCTGCAACCGCCTGCCCGTCCACCCCCGCCACCCCTACGCCGGTGACCTCGTCTACACCGCCTTCTCCGGGTCGCACCAGGACGCCATCAAGAAGGGCATGGACGCCCTGCCCGACGAGTACGCAGCGTGGGAGGTGCCGTATCTGCCCATCGATCCGAAGCACGTGGGCCGCACCTACGAGGCCATCATCCGGGTCAACAGTCAGTCCGGCAAGGGCGGCGTCGCCTACCTGATGGACACCGAGCACGGCCTGGATCTCCCGAGGGCGCTGCAGATGGAGTTTTCCAGGCAGGTCCAGGCCGTAACCGAGGCCAGCGGGACCGAGATCAGACCCGGTGAGTTGTGGGACGTCTTCGCCCGTACCTACCTGCCCGACGACCCGGGAATCCGGCTGATCTCCACCGAAGTCGCTTCAGGCGGGGAAAGAGGGACGTCGGTTGTCGCCCAGGTCCTCGTCGACGGTCATCACCGGACGATCGTGGGCCAAGGCAACGGTCCCGTGGCCGCCCTCGTCCAAGGCCTCCGGGCCGAGCTGGACCTCGAGGTCTCGGTGGAGGACTACCACGAGCACGCCTTGACGGCCGGAAGCGAGGCCTCGGCCGTCGCCTACGTGCAGGCCATCGGAGGGGACGACGAGCGCATCTGGGGGGTCGGCATCGACTCCAGCATCCTCGACGCCTCCCTGCACGCCGTCATCAGCGCCGCCAACCGTCTCCGTGATCGAGCCCGGAGCGGCGGGTAGGCTGGACCGCTATGTCGATACCCACCGAGGAGCACGCCCCGCCCCGTGGTCACGTCCGGGTCGTCTACCTCGGTCCGGTCGCGCCCCACTGGCGCGTCGACTCGGACTTCGGCGATCGCAATCTGATCGAAGAGTTCCGGCAGCGGGCCCTGGCCCGTCTGTTGTTGCTGCCGCCGCACGATCCGCAGTTCCGTCGCAACAGAGAGCGCGTGGTCCGTGATGCCGAACGGGAGAACCTCCTCCTCGACTGGGACCTCGGCGAGCCCGAAGACGACGACTGAACGACGCCCCGATTCCGAGCGGCCGATTACCCTTGAGCCTGTGGTTGCGCACCGCGTCGACCCCGTAGAGCAGCCTGAGGTCCCGACGGGCCGGCGGGTACCGGAACCAGGTTCGACCGAGACGGACGCCGAGCGGCGGTACCTGAATCGAGAGTTGTCGACCCTGGACTTCAACAGCCGGGTGCTGGCCTTGGCCGAAAACCCGGACCTTCCCCTCCTGGAGCGGATCAAGTTCCTCGCCATCTTCAGCTCCAACACGGATGAGTTCTTCCAGGTGCGAGTGGCCGGCCTCAAGGACCAGGAAGCGGCCGGGATATCAGGGACGGCCCCAGACGGCCTGACCGTGACGGACCAGCTGGCAACCATCCGCGGCGAAGTTATTGATCTGTACCGGCGGTGCGGGAAGACCTTCTTGGGCGAGATCCTGCCCGGCCTGGCCGCCCATGGCATCCGGCTGGCGGACTGGGAGTCCCTTGACGGCGAGGACCGGGCCTGGGTCGAGAAGGTGTTCGTCGAGCGGATCTTTCCTGTCCTGACCCCGCTGGCCGTAGATCCGGGCCACCCCTTTCCCTACATCTCCAACCTCTCGCTCAACCTGGCAGTGATCGTCCGGGACCCCATCGGTGGCGAGCGGCGCTTCGCCCGGGTCAAGGTCCCGCCGGTCCTGCCCGGGCTGCTGGCCATGCCCGACGGCACTCGCTTCGTCGCCTTGGAGCAGGTGATCGCCGCCCACCTGGGATCGTTGTTCCCCGGGATGCAGATCGAAAACCACCACCCGTTTCGGGTCACCCGCAACGCCGACCTGACGCTCGAGGAGGAGGAAGCGGACGATCTGTTGGAGGCCGTCGAGATGGAGTTGCGGCGGCGGCGCTTCGGGCGCGCCGTGCGCCTCGAGGTCGACGAATCCGTCACCGACGAGGTGCGCACGCTGCTCACCCGCGAGCTCGACCTGCAGCCCGATGACGTCTATGACGTGGCCGGGCCGCTCGACCTCACCGCCCTGTGGGTGATCTACAACCTGGACCGCACCGAGCTGAAGGAGCTCAAGGAGGAACCGTTCGTCCCGGTCCGGCCGGCCCGCCTGAGCGGAGCCGAAGGCGAGCCCATCGACGTGTTCTCGGCGATCCGCCAAGGCGACATCCTGGTCCAGCACCCCTACGAGAGCTTCGCCGAGTCCGTCGAGGCGTTCATCACCCAGGCCTCGCGCGATCCGGACGTGCTGGCCATCAAGCAGACCCTCTACCGCACATCCGGCGACAGCCCGATCGTGCGGGCCTTGATCGGTGCAGCCGAGCGGGGCAAGCAGGTGGCGGCGCTGGTCGAGCTGAAGGCCCGCGGCGACGAGGCCGCCAACATCGGTTGGGCCCGAGCCTTGGAAGAAGCCGGCGTCCACGTGGTCTATGGCCTGGTCGGCCTGAAGACCCACTCCAAGACCGCCCTGGTCGTGCGCCAGGAGGGGGACGGTATCCGCCGCTATTGCCACATCGGGACGGGCAACTACAACTCCAACACCGCCCGCCTGTACGAGGACATCGGGATCCTCACCGCCTCGCCCGAGATCGGCGCCGATCTGACCGACCTGTTCAACTTCCTGACCGGCTACAGCAGGAGGGTCGAATACCGGCGTCTCCTGGTCGCTCCCACCGTGCTGCGGCCGTGCATGCTGGATCTGATCCAGCGCGAGGCGGATCTCGGCGAGGCCGGCCGCATCGTGTGGAAACTCAACAACGTGGTCGACCCCGGGATCATCGACGCCCTCTACCGCGCCTCGCAGGCGGGAGTGCGGATCGATCTGGTGGTGCGGGCCATCTGTTGCCTGCGTCCGGGCATCCCCGGCCTGTCCGACCACATCCAGGTGCGCAGCATCGTGGGCAGGTGGTTGGAGCACTCCCGGATCTACTACTTCGGTGCCGACGGCGGCCACTATCTCCTCGGTTCCGCCGACATGATGGAGCGCAACCTCGATCGTCGGGTCGAGGCCATCGTCCCGATCGCGGCGCCCGAGATGCGGGCTCGGCTGCAGGAGATCCTCGACCTTGAACTCGCCGACGACACCCGGGCCTGGCAGCTGGAATCTGACGGGACCTGGCACAAGGTTCCCACCACCGCCGGCGTCAATGCCCAGCAGGCCTTGCAGGAGCTCGCCATCATCCGTTCCCGCCGGCGGCGCGAGGCGGAGGTGCTGCACGGCGCGCCTCGAGGGTGAGCGATCGCCCGCCCCACGACCGGGCAGCCGATGCGAGGCGCCAGTCGATGCGAGGCGCCAGTCGAATGGGCCAGGCCGGCCCGAAGGCGGCAGGTCGGCCCAATGGGCCGGGTCGGCTGGCGGCGGCCAAACCCTGGCTGGCGGTGGCCAAACCCTGGCTGGCGGTGGCCAAACCCTGGCTGGCGGCGGCCAAACCCCGTCGGTCCGTTTTTGCGACCGGCGCCGGACGCCTGATCTGATGCCCGGGCTCGACGATCACACGGTGCGGGCCGCGGGCGGGGCGGTCTGGCGGCGCAGCCCGGACGGCGCTCTCGAAGTGGTGCTGGTGCACCGGCCCCGCTACAACGATTGGAGCCTCCCGAAGGGCAAGGTCGACCCGGGCGAGACGGACGAGCAGGCGGCCATCCGGGAAGTCCGAGAAGAGGCCAGCGTCGACGCCCGGATCGGTCCCGAGCTGCCCACCACGACCTACGTCGACCGCAGCGGCAAGCAGAAGCGGGTGCGCTACTGGGCCATGACCGTCGCCGGCGGGGACCCCGCCGGCGACAACGAGGTCGACCAGGCGGTGTGGGTGCCCCTTGACGAGGCCCGGGCCCGGCTTTCCTACCCGAGGGACGTGGCCGTACTCGACGCCCTGAGCGGGGCGACGGAAGGGTACTGACCGGCGGGCGGGTAGGCGCTGGGGCGGCGTCGGGGATGGGGCTGCGGCGGGCGGGTCCTGGCGCGCTGCCCGGCGGGCGGTCTTGGCACGCTTTGTGGACGGTGACGCCCTTTAGGTGGGCCGAGTTCGGTCCAGAGAGTGGCAACGGGTCTCCCACCAGCTCGACGTCAGCCGCGACCTGGGCGGGAAAGGGCCGAGCGGATTCCAGGCCGGGCCTCGTCGCGAGCGCGCCCCCCCCACGCACCCCGCGCCGCGCCCGTCCCGGCTCACCCCGCGCCGCTTGGCGTGGGATTCAGATGTTTTGCGGAAGGAGCCGGACCGTGTTCTCGAACATGAACCACAGCGGCACCAGGCACACTGCGATCCCGCCCACCAGGACGCCGGCGCGCACCCAGCGCCGGGTCCGGTTGACCAGGATCCGCACTCCGATCCAGAGCCCGACCACCAGCGCACCAAACGCGATCGTCGGTGGCCAGGCGCCGTGGTCGCCGCTGCCGAGGGTGTCGGCCGCCACGACCGGTGCGGCACCGGAGGGTTGTGCTCTCGCGCCGGAACCCGAGGATCCGGTTGCCGACACCGCCGGTACTGCGGGGGTCACCGGCAACGGAGCGCCCCGGTCCAGGCGAGCCACGATGATCAGCCGGGAGGTCGCCGAGTATCGCGGGTTGCAGGTGGTCAAGGTGAGCTCAGCGAAAGGAGTCGGGTCGAGGACGGCGACATCGTTGGGGCTTACGACTTTGGGCGGCTCCGACACCTTGAAGATGAACGTCCGTCCGGTTGTGTTCGTCACGGAGATGTCGTCACCGACCGCCAGCCGGTCGAGGGAGAAGAAGGGGGCCCCGTAGGTGGTCCGGTGCCCGGCGATGGCGGCATTGCCGTTCTGTCCCGGAAACACGGTCTGGGGATAGTGGCCCGGTCCCCGTCGGAGATCGTCCTCGGAGACCCCTTCCACCACGAACACGTCGAGGTGGATCTTGGGAATGATGAGGTGATCGACGGCGCCGGCCGCCGTCGCCGTCGCAGCCGGCGCCGCCCCGCCGACGGTTGGGGTGTCGGTGGCACTGTTACCACCGTGCGTGGTGCCTGCCACGGTGGCGTTGAAGTCCCGCTTGAGAGCCGCCTGGCTGTGCGCCTCAGCGATCCCCGTTCCCCACAACTGATAGCCCACGAAGAGCAGCATGATGACGCCGGCGGTGATGAGGGCCAGACCCACTTCCCGGACCCCCCGGCGCAGGGGCCCGAGGGAGGTCGGGCGGTTGTCGCGGCCGGCCCGGCCCTGGCCGCCCTCAGGAGTCTCCGGGGGCCCGTCGCTGGGCCCGTCGGTAGGCCCGTCGCTGGGCCCGTCGGTAGGCCCGTCGGCTGGGCCCGTCGCTGGGCCCGTCGCTGGGCCCGGCCTCACCCGGTGACGCTGCCATCCGGGCCAGGGTAATTCGCCACGGCTCCCCCGATGTCGCGGTCGATGATCGATTCGATGAACGGCCCGTGCGGGCCTGGCAGACTGACCCCGTGCCCGTCCTTTTGATCCGTCATGCCCACGCCGGGACGCGCCGCGATGCCGACGGTCCGGACTGGGCCCGGGCCCTATCGGCACGAGGCTCGAAGCAGGCCCAGAACTTGGTCGAGACGTTGGAGGCGTACTCCCCTCAGCGCATCGTGTCGAGCCCGGCCACCCGCTGCCTCGACACGGTGCTGCCCCTCGCCGAGGCATTGCATCTCAAGGTCGAGGAGGACGAATCGCTGGCCGAAGGGATGGGGCTGGCCGCCCTGGCGCTGGTGCGCAGCGTGGTCAACGAGAAGATCGCCCTCTGTACCCATGGAGACGTCATTCCCGAGATTCTCGTCGCCCTCGCCGATGAGGATCATCTCGACCTGGGTCCTCGCCCCCGCCAAGCCAAGGCATCGGTGTGGGTTCTCGAGGCGTCGGGCGGTCGGTTCGTGAAGGCCGCCTATCTGCCTCCCATCGGCTAGCGGGCCTCGGTGCAGATTTCGGCCAAAGCCGATTACGCGGTCCGGGCGCTGACCGAGCTGGCGGCCCATGGCGGCGGCCCGGTCAAAGGCGAGCGGTTGGCTGCCGCCCAGCAGATCCCACCGAAATTCCTGGAAGCGATCCTGGCCCAGCTCCGCCAGGCCGGCCTCATCCAGAGCCGTCGGGGCGCGGAGGGCGGTTACTGGCTGGCCCGCCCGGCTGCCGAGATCAGTCTGGCGGACATCCTCCGGGCTGCGGACGGACCCCTGGCGCGCGTGCGGGGCCGTCGTCCTGAGACGGTCTCTTACGAGGGCGCCGCCCGCCGGCTCACCGAGGTGTGGGTGGCCTTACGGGCCAGTTTGCGCACCGTGCTGGAAGTGGTGAGCTTGCAGGATCTCCTGAATGGGACTCTCCCGGAGGAGATCCGCGCTCTGGCTGCCGATCCCGGCGCCCGAACCACTCGTTAGCGCCTCGTCCATCCAGACAGCCGGCCCGTCCAGAGCAGGCGGCGAGGGATGCCGGGAGTTAGATCAGGCGCCCCGGGGCAGACGCATCGGCGACGTCAGCATTCGCCGCCGCCTGCTTTCGCTGAAGTTGCTCCGGAGGGGCGGTTAGCCGAACCGGCCTGCCATGTAATCCTCGGTCCGCTTGTCCGAGGGATTGGTGAACATGACCTCGGTCCGGTCGGCCTCCACCAGCATCCCGGTCCGGGCGTCGTCGACGACCTCCGAGGTGAAGAACGCGGTGCGGTCCGAGACCCGGGCGGCTTGGGCCAGGTTGTGGGTCACGATCACGATCGTGTAGTCGGAGACGAGCTCGGCCATGAGCTCCTCGATGCGCCGGGTGGCGATCGGGTCGAGGGCTGAGCAGGGCTCGTCCATCAGGATCACGTCGGGACGGACAGCGATGGCCCGGGCGATGCAGAGCCGCTGCTGCTGTCCGCCGGATAGGGCCAAGGCGCTCTTCTTGACCTTGTCCTTGACCTCGTCCCAGAGCGCAGCCCGGCGAAGGGACAGCTCAACGGTGTCGTCGAGCTCGGAGCGGGGCATGCCGTTGATGCGCGGACCGAAGGCCACGTTGTCGTAGATGGACTTCGGGAACGGGTTGGGCCGCTGGAAGACCATGCCGATGCGCCGGCGCACCTCGATGGGACTCACGCCCGAGCTGTACAGATTCTCACCCCGGTAGGTGATCCCGCCGTCAACACGCGTCCCGGGGATCAAATCATTCATCCGGTTGAGGCAGCGCAGGAAGGTGGTCTTGCCGCATCCCGACGGCCCGATGAGGGCGGTCACCTGGCGTTCGTAGATATCCAGGCTGACACCGGTCAGAGCCCTGAAGGAGCCGTAGTAGAACGACACGCCGTTGGCGGTGAATACCTGGGGCGGCGGCGGTCCCACCTCCGGTACGGCAGCGGTTTTGGCGCGGACCTCTACAGGGACGTTGATGGTCAGTTCGGACTCGTCGGGCATCCCCCTCGATGATGGCGGGCGCACGCTGGCAGCGCACCTCAGACCCCAATTCTTCAGCTGCCGTTCACCTGTCGTTCACCTGGTGCTGGCGTTGATGTCACTCCCGCCTCCTACGGTGCCCCGTAGGTCGAGGATTCCGGCCGTACGCACGCCCTCTGGGAGGACCCATGCGCAGGAACCACCCCCGTCGTAGCAGGCTGCTGGCGAGTGCCGGCCTTATCGCCGTCGCCACCCTGTTGGCCGCGGCTTGCGGCAGCTCGTCGAAGTCGTCGTCGTCCACCACCACGGCTGGCACCTCGGCTTCCGGGTCGACGGCCACCACCGCGTCCGGTGCGGCTGGAGGGTCAGTCCCCTCCGGCACCATCAACGGATCCGGTTCGACGTTTCAGGCCAACTTCACCGAGGACGCCGCCCAGGCGTTCGAGCAGATGCACTCCGGGGTGACGATCAACTACGCGGGCGGAGGATCGGGTAAGGGCCAGAGCGACCTGCAGCACAACCTGGTGGCCTTTGCCGGGACGGACTCGGTGGTCAAGGACCCGACGTCGTTCCCGGGGACCATTCTTTACTTCCCCCTCGTGGCCGGTCCTATCACGGTGTCCTACAACCTGCCGAGTGTCTCCAAGCTGAACCTGTCCGCCACCACCCTGGCCGGGATTTTCAGCGGGGCCATCAAGACGTGGAACGCGGCGGCGATCGCCGCTGACAACCCGGGAGTGAGCCTGCCGAGCACGAGCATCACCCCGGTGCACCGCTCCGACGGATCGGGCACGACCAGTAATTTCACCCTCTATCTGAAGACGGCAGCCCCAACGGCCTGGACGCTGGGCAGCGGCACCACCGTCAACTGGCCGGGCGGCCAGGCCGCCTCGGGTAATCCGGGTGTCGCCACCGTGATCAAGCAGACCCAGGGCGCGGTCGGCTACGTCGACTACTCGACGGCCGTGGCCACCGGCCTGCATTTCGCGTCCATCAAGAACTCGGCCGGCACGTTCGAAGCGCCCACCCTGGCCGGGGCCTCTGCTGCGGTCGCGGGTGCCACCATTAACCCGAATCTGACCTATAACCCGATCGACTCGTCGGCGCCCACGGCCTATCCCATCACCTCGCCCACCTGGATCATCGCCTACAAGGGGATGTCCAACGCCACGAGCGCCGCCATTCTCAAGGGGTTCCTCAACTTCTGTCTGACCACGGCCCAGACGAGCATCGCGCCCAAGGACAATTATGCGGCGCTGCCAGCGTCGCTGGCGAACATGGCGATCGCCCAGCTGAGCCAGCTGTGACCTCGCCGGCCGCCCCGGTCGCGACCAGCCCGGCCGCTCCGCCGGAGCCGGGCGGACTCGCCTCCACCAAACGGCGCCTGGGCGACCGGTGGTTCCGGTGGGCCGCGCTCGGGTGCGGCCTGCTGGTGCTGGTGATCCTGGTTGGGATCGTCGGTTCGACCCTCAATCAGTCGTGGGCGGCGATGCAGTACGAGGGCATCAAGTTCATCACGTCCAAGACCTGGGACCCCGCCAACGGGAAGCTCGGGGGCTTGGCCCTCATCTATGGCACCTTGCTGAGCTCGCTCATCGCGGTGGTAATCGCGGTGCCGGTCAGCGTCGGGATCGCCCTGTTCATGACCGAGCTGGCGCCCCGGCGGGTCCGGCCGCCGATCGTGTTCTTCATCGACCTGCTGGCCGCGGTGCCATCGGTCGTGTTCGGCCTGTGGGGCTTCGAAACCCTGTCCGCTCCGCTCGGCCGGCTGTACGGTCACATCAGCAACGCCGTCAAAGACATCCCGGTCCTCAACACCTTTTTCCACGGCAATCAGGGCCGCAGCTACATGACCGCTGGACTCATCGTGGCCCTGATGATCATCCCCATCATCACCTCGCTGTCGCGTGAAGTGTTCGCCACCGTGCCCACCTCCCTGAAGGAGGCGGCGCTGGCGCTGGGCGCCACCCGCTGGGAGATGATCCGGGCGTCGATCCTTGGCTACAGCCGGAGCGGCGTGATTGGTTCGGTGATGCTGGGCCTCGGGCGAGCCATGGGAGAGACGATCGCGGTGGCGCTGGTCATCGGATCGGTGCAGCAGATCTCCGCCCACTTGTTTGTCGCCGGCGACTCGCTGGCCGCGGTGATCGCCAATCAGTTTGGCGAATCCACCAATACCTTCGGTGCCAGCGGCCACGTGCCTTTCCAGGCCGCGTTGATCGGGTTGGGCTTCGCCCTGTTCGTTATCACCATCATCGTCAACATCATCGCCCGGGCCTACATCTCCCGGGGCGAACGAGCCCAGCAGGGGATGTGATGGTTCCCACCGCTGGCAGCATCCGGGTCTCAACGGTTTCTCGGGGGAGAAAGCTGCGCAACCGGGTGATGCTCACGCTCATCTGCACCGCCCTCCTCGTCGCCATGATCCCCTTGGTGGCGCTCATGATCAACCTGATCCACCGGGGTGCGCCCCTGTTCCGGTGGTCATTTATCACCAAGCCCATCCCCACCCCGAGGGAGACCGGGCCGGGTATGGGGCCGGCCGTCGTCGGGACCATCGTGATCACCTTCTGGGCCACGATCATCGCCGTGCCGCTCGGCATCCTGGGCGCCATCTACGTGGTCGAGTACGGCGCCGCCAACCGGCTGTCGGGCGTCATCCGGTTCATGAGCGACGTGATGGCTGGTGTGCCCTCGATCGTGATGGGCCTCTTCGTGTACTCGGTCTTCACCCTCCGCTACGGTCTGCGGGGCATCGGGGGATCGCTGGCGCTGGCCTGCCTGATGCTGCCGGTGGTGATCCGTTCGACCGAGACCATGCTGCGGCTTGTGCCCAGCGATCAGCGCGAGGCCAGCCGGGCCCTGGGTGCTTCGCAGTCCCGCACCATTCTCACCGTGGTCCTCCCTGCCGCCCTGCCCGGCATCACCAGCGGCTGCCTGCTGGCGGTGGCCCGGGCCGCAGGTGAGACGGCGCCGTTGCTCTTCACCATCGGGGTCATCAGCCTCCAGCCCAACTGGAACGTGTTCTCGGGGCCCAACACGGCCCTGTCCGCCCAGATCTTCAACCTGGCCGCCTCGTCGCCTTACATCGGGGGGATCCAACGAGCGTGGACCGCGGCCCTCACCCTGATCGTGATGGTGCTCATACTGACCGTGGCCGCCCGGCTGATCACCTCCCGGTTCTCGGTTGGCCAAGCCGTCCGCTGATTCGGGCGTCGGGCGGTGACCAACGGTGGCGTACGCTTGTTTAATGTGAAGGTGCGTGCTCTCGGCGCCGGGCGCGGCGGCCGCTACGGGAGGCACCGGAGGCGGTGGTGATGCTGCGGCGATCGGGTCGAGTGGCTCCAATCGAGGACGCGGGCGCGGCCGGCTGGTCGGATCCGACGGTCGCCACCGTCGGCGCGGACTCAGATGTGTCCGTAGAATCCGTGCTCAGTCCGGAGGGCCTCATGGCCGGTCGATTGCAGGCGGCTTTGGATCAGGTTGAAGACGGGGTGGTCATCTGCGACGGCGTCGGCGACACCGTGTTTCGCAACGTGACCGCAGCCCGGCACCTCGGTGCCAGCTCCGATGCCGTGCTGGCCGAGCAGGCCGTCGGAGAGGCCCTCCTGCTGGCGCTGCAGGGTGACTATCCAGAACGGGTCCTCGAATTGGTCGCCCCCTCGCCGCGTCGCCTGATCATCCGGGCCTTTCCCCTGGCTGGTGTGACCCACGTCGACGGTGCGGTGGCCATCGTCCAGGATGCGTCCGACCGGCACCGCTTGGAGGCCATCCGGCGAGATTTCGTCGCCAACGTGAGTCATGAGCTCAAGACGCCGGTCGGGGCCTTGAGCTTGCTGGCGGAGACCCTCGACGGCGAAGACGATCCTCTCGTTGTCGACCGGTTGGCGAAGCGGGTGGCGGCCGAGGCGGAGCGCCTCGGTCGCATCATCGACGATCTGCTCGACCTGTCGCGTATCGAGGCCAACGAGTCGCCGCGCCAGGAGATGGTGCCGCTCACCGTCATCGTCGGACAGGCGGTCGAGCTGCTGCGTCCGGCGGCGGCCAGCTCCGGCGTGCGGCTCGAGGTGGATGACCCGCCCAAACACCTGGCTGTGCCTGGTGACCGCCGGGATCTCGTATCGGCCGTCAGCAATCTGGTGGACAACGCGATCAAATACTCGGAGCGGGGCTCGCTGGTCCAGGTGCGGCTGAAGTCGGTGGCGGGCACGGTCGAGATCGCCGTCATCGATCAGGGCGTGGGAATCCCGGCCCGGGACAAGGAACGGATCTTCGAACGCTTCTACCGGGTGGACCGGGCTCGATCGCGCTCGACGGGCGGCACCGGGCTGGGGCTGTCGATCGTTCGCCACGTCGCCGTCAACCACTCGGGGTCGGTCCGCGTCGATTCCCGCGAAGGCGAGGGGTCAACGTTCACCTTGAGCCTGCCGGCCCGGAGCCTGGCCGCGGGACGGGTCGATTCTGATGAAAAGCCGGCCGTGGCCCGCTCCATCCTCGACGCCCCGGTTGGTCCTGTCGACGAGTCAACGACTGACTCGGAACACCCGGGCGGGCGGGGCACCGGTGCGGAGGTCGCCGCGGACCCAGGCTTGGGAGGAGGTGGTCTTGGTGGCTGAACCACCCAGCGTCCTGGTCATTGAGGACGAGGAGTCGTTTATCGAGGCGCTGGTCGTTGGCCTCAAGCGGGAGGGCTTCCTGGTCACCGTGGCGCGCGACGGCATCGAGGGGCTGGCCATGTTCGATCGGGTTCGTCCCGACCTGGTCCTGCTCGACATCTGGCTGCCGCTCAAGTCCGGGATCGACGTCTGCCGCGAATTGCGGCTGCGGACCCGGGTGCCGATCATCATGGTGACGGCGAAGAGCAGTGAGATCGACACGGTCGTCGGCCTCGAGGTCGGCGCCGACGACTACGTGACCAAGCCCTACCGGCTGCGGGAATTGGTGGCCCGCATGCGGGCCGTGCTCCGGCGGTCGCCGTCCTCCGACAACGGCGAATCCTCCGGTGAGGTCCTGGAGGTCGGGGGGCTGCGCCTCGATCCCGCTCGCCACGAAGTTCACCTCAATGGGGGCCAGGTGCTGCTGCCGCTCAAGGAGTTCGAGTTGCTGGAGTTGTTGATGGGCAACGCCGGCCGGGTGCTGACCCGAGAGACGCTGATCGACCGGATATGGGGTCCGCACTACGTCGGTGACACCAAGACCCTGGATGTGCACGTGAAGCGGCTCCGGGCCAAGATCGAGGACGATCCGGCTCGTCCGGCCCGGATCACGACCATCCGGGGCCTGGGCTACAAGTTCGAGGCGTTGCGCTCGTAAGGCACCTGCCGGTCTCGGTGGCCCGCCCGGGAGGCGGCTGCAGGCCAGCCAGTGAGGACCCCCACGGGCTGGGCCGGACCGGGCTCGTCTGCCCGTCAGCTGTCGGGCAGGTCGATCCGGGCCAACCACAACCCGGGCGCGTCCAGCTCGGCCGGGGTCGGTAGCTCGCGCTCTGAGCGCCACAACCGCTCGAGTCCTTCGGTACCGGCCCGCTCCACGATGCCGCGAACGAAAGCCTGCCCTCGTTCGTAGCTGGCTTCGTCGAGCGCCACCCCGAACATCTGGCCCAGGATCTTGGTCCCTCCGGTCTCTTCGAGCCGCCGGCGGCGCAGGGCCTCGGTCAGCGGGCCGTAAGAGCTGATGAGCCGCCGGCCCACGCTATCCATGATGTGATCGACGTATCCGGCGACGGCGGCCAGGAGGGACCGCAGGGGCACCTGGAGGCGACGCTGCTCGTCATTTTGCATTTCGCCGAGCAAGGTCTCGGGATCGCCGAACGCGGCCTGCAGGGCGGTCATATCGGTGGGATCGAACTGGCTCAGCCGATCTTCCAACGACTGCGGATTGGGCTCGAAGGCGCCGACATAGTCACCGATCAAGCGGTCCAGTCGAGCCTGCACGTGCGGGCGACCGAGGACGGCGTTGTAGGTCGCCTCTCGCAAGCAGACCCAGAGACGTACGTCGTCCTCGGCCAGGCTCCAGTCGGCGGCAAAGGCGTCGATGGTGACGGAGACCAGCATGAGCTCGTCCCTGCGGGGACGGGGGGTGGGCAGGTCGTACTGGCCCAAGGCTCGCGAAGCGAGTTGACCGACCATCGATCCGGCTTGCATTCCGAACAGGAAGGGTCCCAGCACTTGCGGCAAATTGCCGAACAGTTGGGCCATCGGATCGAACGGCGCGCCCCCGCCGCTCGTGGGCGTCCCGGTTGCTCCCATCCAACCGCCGAGGCCGCTCATACCTTCGCCGCCGCCTTCGCCGGGCTGGCCTGGCGCCGGAGGCAACGACTCGGTCATCGTCGTGGCCAGCTTCTCGAGCAGCGGTCTCCAGTCTTCGAGGGTCCGCAGGGCCCACTCTCGCGGTGTGACCACCCGGGCGCTGAGCAGGCCGCCCGTGGAGACGGGCAGCCCAGTAGCCTCGCCTATGTGCAACTCGGCCACTCGGAGCAACTCTTCGATCCGCACCCTGGCGACCGGATCCGGATTGGGTTCGGACTCGCCCCCCGTGGCGGCCCATTGGGCCATCTGCCGGGCGATCTCCCAGTTGATCGGTCCCTGGCTGGTCAGGAGGCGGGCCAGATTGCGCATCAGATCCTCGAACGGCCCACCGCCCCCCGACGGCGTGCCCCCTTCGAAGGGCCCGATCGAACTCATCGTCGGGCCCCGACCGTGACGACTTTCGCGTTGCCCATTGGGGCATCGTAGGGCGGTGCGGACCGTTGTCGTTACCGGGGTGGCCGGATCGCTCGGCCAGCGGGTCTCCGCCCGCTTGGCCGCCCACCGTGACGTGGACCGGGTGGTAGGTATCGACGTCGTCCCACCGGACTCGGCGGATCCCAAGCTGGACATGCGGATCGTGGATCTGGCCCTCGCGACCGGACCCGATGACGACCTCGGCGCCATTTTCGACCAGGCCAGCTCCGTGATTCACCTGGCCTGGCGGACGCCGAACGGCGGCGGGAGCGGACCCCGGCCCGACTCGGGCGCCGGGACGACAAACCGGCGGGCTCTGGACCGGGTCCTCGGCGCGGCGGCGGCCAGCCGTCCGGACGCCCTGGTCCATCTTTCGAGTGCGACCGTGTACGGCGCCTGGCCGGACAACAAGATCCCCCTGACCGAGGATTCCCCTCTCCGGCCCAACCCCGAGTTCGCCTATGCCGTCGGCAAGGCAGAAGCGGAGCGGGCGCTGGCGGAGTGGGCGGAGGACCACCCGGACACCAAGGTGGCGGTCCTCCGTCCTGCGGTCACCGTCGGCTCGCCCGAGCCCCTGTACCAGGCACTCGGAGCTACCAACTCACCCGGGGCCGGGGATGGCGGGCGGCCCGTGCAATACCTCCACGTCGATGACCTCGCCGACGCGGTGATTCTGGCCTGGGAGCGCCGACTGTCGGGGGTGTACAACGTCGCCCCGGACACTGGTGTTCGCGAGGATGCCGCCCGGGCTCTCGCCGGTGGGGTGGCCAAGGTCACCCTGCCGCTCCGGCTCGCCCACGCCGTGGGCGCCTGGACCTGGCAGCTGTGGCGCCGGGGTGTTCCCGTAGAAGCGCGCGCCTATGCCATTCATCCGTGGGTGATCGCGCCCGACCGCCTCAAAGCGGCCGGCTGGATTCCCCATTATTCGAGCGAAGAAGCGCTG
Source organism: uncultured Acidimicrobiaceae bacterium (assembly GCA_963769725.1). Taxonomy (GTDB): domain Bacteria; phylum Actinomycetota; class Acidimicrobiia; order Acidimicrobiales; family Palsa-688; genus PALSA-693. Next base: position 1,075,956 of record CAVYMU010000001.1, read on the forward strand.
GTCGCAACCGACCAGCGGGTGCATTGGGACGACCTGCCCCCGGGCCGGCGCCAGAACTACAACCTGGTATTGGCGATCGGGGCAACGGTGGCGTTGGGGGCCGGTATGGCGGGGGTCCTGGCGGCCTGGCGGAGCCGAAGGCGCCGCCGCGCTGGCTGAGTGTGGTTCCGGCTGAGCGTGGTTCTGGCTGAGCGTGGTTCTGGGCTGGCCGGACGGACCAGGGTCCGCTGTTCAGTCGCCCTCGGGTTGGTTCTTTGAATAGACCACGCCCTGCATCGGCCTGCCTTTGTGCAGGTAGCTGAGTGTCATGGGGTGGCCCGGTTGGATCTGGGAGAAGAGGATCTCGGTGAGGGTGCCGCTCGAGGTCACGGAGATGCCGTTGACGGCGGTGATGATGTCGTTGGGGCTGAGTCCGAGCCGGCCGGCCGGACTGCCGGGGGAGACCTGACCAATCACGGCTCCGCCGGACAGGCCGTACTGGTTGGCGTTCGTTGAGGTGATGTCATCGGCGTTGGTAACGCCGAGCCACGGATGGGTAACCGGCGTACCGGCCAGCAACTGCTGAGTGACATGGACAGCGACGTCCACCGGCACGGCGAAGACCAGTCCCTGATCGCTGCTGTTGGTCGGATCGAGGCTGACGGTAATGCCGACCACCTGGCCCTGCTGATCGACGAGTGGGCCGCCCGACGCCAGGGCCGGCAGCGGCGAGGATCCGCTCACCGCGATCAGGTTCTCCATGGTGGAGCCGCCCGCCATGTCCACCTCGCGGTCCTCGGCCGTGACCGAGCCGGAGAAGACCGAGGCGGGCGCGTCGGAGCGAGCGCCGACGGCCAGGACCGGGTTGGCCAGCCGAAGGCTGGCCACCGTGCCGAGTTGCGGGAAACTCTGGGCCCAGGTGGGGACGCCGACCGCGACCAGGGCCAAGCCGCTGAGAGGATCAGAACCGACGAGCCGCCCCCGATACTGGTCGCCGGACACGAAGCTCACCTGGATACTGCTGGCCCCCGCCACCAGGGAGCTGTCGGTGACGACATACGACTCACCGCTGCCTGGCTCGAGCAGCAGCCCCGACCCGGTCGCCGGGCCGCTGGCGGTGGTGACCTGGATTTGCACAACGGATGGGGCGACCGCGTCGTCCACCGACGACCAATCCACTCCCGATGCCGTCGCCGACGCCAGCGTCACGGTCGGCGCGCTCGGAATAACCGAATGCACGACGGTGGTCTGTTGCTCAAAGACTCCGGTCACCATGCCAACACCGGAGGCGGCCACCGCCCCGACCAGTCCGGCCACGACCGCGACCGCCCAGATGCGCATCGAAGGATGGTGGGCCCATCCGGCCAAGAGTCCTGACCGTGACCGGCCCCGTCCGGAGCCGCCCCGATCGCCGTCCGGACCACCGCTCGGGCCCTCTTGTGTCGCCCCCTCGGACGGGTGTCGCCACAGGCGATCGTCGGGGGGCAGCCAGGCCAGGTACGGCCCTTCCTCCTCCGCTCCGTCGTCGGGTTCCACGGCTTCGAGCCTAACGAGGGCACTTGCCGAGCGCTCATCACCCCTGGGGGGTGTGCAGCGGGGCCGAAGTGGTTCTGCGTCACGCGGGCGTCGTCGACCGTCATAGCATTAGGCCGTGCCCGCTACGCCCCCCGAGCCGGACTCTGCCGACGCGATGGCGGCGGACATCTGGGTGGCACTCACGCCGGAGCCGCTCTCGATGGAGAAGGCGGCCACGTGGGTTACCAGTCGCGACTGCGGCGCCATCGTCGTGTTCGGGGGTACGGTGCGCGATCACGCCGAGGGGCGTCCCGGTGTCACCGAACTCGAGTACGAGGCGTACTCGGCGCAGGTTGAGCCTCGCCTGGCGGCGATTGCCGCCCAGGCCCAGTCACGCTGGCCGGAAGTGGGCCGGCTGGTGTTGTGGCATCGCACCGGGAACCTGGCGGTAACCGAGTGCTCGGTAGTGGTAGCCGTGTCGGCAGCCCACCGTGGCGACGCGTTCGACGCCGCCCGCTTCTGTATCGATACCCTGAAGACCACAGTGCCGATTTGGAAGCGCGAGCGCTGGGCGGGCGGCGACGACTGGGGTCAGGACGCCCATGACATTGCGGAGATCGGGGAGATCACGGAGATACGGACATGACGGCCTCGTCGGAAGTGGTGGTGAGCAATCTGGCTTACGTCGCGGGTGCGGTGGTGCTGGCCATCATCGGCGGGCTCATCGTGTGGTTGCGTCACCGGCAGCCGAAATCCGTCGATGCCAATGTGGAGTCTTTTCACCGGGGCTTGCGGGCCCTGGCGCCGGACGCCTCGCACGCGGGATCGGGTCGCACGACTGTCAGCACCGCGTCAGGCGGGTTGCGCATCCAACCACGACCGGCGGCCGGTGCTGGTCTGGAAAGCGCAGGGGATCTATCCGACCCGGGGGACACCGCGACCGACGGAATTCTCGACGATGACAGGCCCCATCCCGTAACTCCCATTCGTGAGGGCGATCCCGAGCCTGGAGTTTCCCCGATTACAGCCGGTGCTCCGTCGCTCATTACCGACCGTTCATATCCAGAACCAGCCGGCGTAGCCGACGATGGCCCCGTCGTCAGACAGGCAGGAGCCGAGACTGGCTAGGGACCTGGCGATCGATCTTGGCACCGCCAACACCCTCGTCTACTCGCGTGGCCGGGGGATAGTTCTCAACGAACCGACGGTCATCGCCCTCAACTCCCGGACCCAGGATGTGCTGGCCATGGGACACGAGGCGTGGCAGATGATCGGACGGACTCCCGGCTACATCGTGGCCGTACGGCCGCTGCGAAAAGGTGCCATCACCGACTTTGATATCACGCAGCGAATGATCCGGCTGCTGCTGCAGCGAGCCGGGATCTCCCGGTTCAACCGGCCCAGAGTCCTAATTTGCGTCCCATCGGCCATCACCGAGGTGGAGCGCCGGGCGGTCGAGGAGGCGGCTCGGGGGGCGGGCGCCAATGGCGCCTACCTGATCGAGCAGCCCATGGCCGCGGCCATCGGCGCCGGGCTGCCGATCCACGAACCCCTCGGCAACATGGTCGTCGACGTCGGCGGCGGGACGACCGAGACGGCCGTGATCTCGCTGGGGGGCATCGTTGCCCTCGAAGCCATCCGGGTGGGGAGCTTCGATATCGACGCCTCCGTCCAGACCTACGTGCGCCGGGAGTACGGGATCGCAGTCGGCGAGCGCACTGCGGAAGAGATCAAACTGGCCATCGGCTCGGCCTGGCCGACCGATAATTCCATCAAAGCCGAGGTACGCGGCCGCGACCTCATGAGCGGCCTGCCGAAAACCGTGATCCTGTCCCCTGATGAGGTGCGCGAGGCCATCGAGGAGCAGGTCGGGGCGATCGTCGACTCCGTCGTCAAATGCCTGGGTGCGTCGCCGCCCGAGTTGGCCCAGGACCTCATCACCCAGGGGATCCACCTGGTGGGAGGCGGCGGCCTCCTGAGCGGTCTCGATCTGCGGCTCCAGCAGGAGACCAGTCTCCCGGTGGTCCTGGTGGACGCTCCGCTCGAATGCGTCGTGCTGGGAGCCGGCAAATGCCTGGAGGAGTTCGACGCCGTCAAAGACCTGTTCATGTAACACCACCTCGCCGCCACGGGCCCGATCCCACCGGCCAGCGGCTCCGAACCAGCCTCACCGACTCAGCCAATGAGGTGGTTGATCGCCATCAGGGGGCTCGGTCGGTGAGGTCTTCGGCGGCCTGGCGAACCTGCCAATCCCGGTCGCCGGCGGCTCGTTCCAGGGCGGCATCGACCTGCGGTCCATCGAAGGGGGCCAGGGCCAGCACCGCCCGCCGCCGCACCGCCGGCTTGTCCTGGGTGGCGTGCAGGATGGCGGGTAAACCGCCCGGATCGCCAATCGCGCCGAGGGCAGCCACCGCGGCTTCCCGGCACAAGGCATCGGGGTGGCCCCGCCCCACTTCGGACAGCGCCGCGACGGTTTCGGCCGGCACCCGGCCGATTTCCCCGAGCGCGAAGCAGCCGGCCTCGACCACGGTGGGATCGCGGTCGATGAGGGCGCCGGCCCCGATGTCGATTCCGGCCTGGCCCAGGCCGGCGGCCAGCTCGGCGGCGCGGACCCGGACTTCGGCCGCGGGATCTTTCTGAGCCTGGAGCAGGTCCTGGACCTCGAGCCGTCCGAGACGGGCCAGGGCGCCGAGGGCTGTGGCTCGCACCGAGGGGGCCGGATCCGTCCAGGCCAGGCGGGCGGTCGCCTCGTCACCGCCATGGCCGGCCAGGGCGGCCTGGCGTCGGCGCGCCACCACGTCGAGGGCCGGGCCGGGGTCGGGCTCCTCAGCCGGAGGCCGCATGGTGGATGGCGGTCGCCACACCCCACACGATCACGCTGAGCGTGGCGGCCACCCCGATCCCGATGATGACGGCGATCACGGCCAGGGCCACCGCCGCCCGCAGGCGGGCGAATATCCCGGTCCGCGGGATGATCCGTACCATGATGGTGCGCTCGACCAGTACGGCACTTCGCCTCGGTGGCTTGGCGGGTTTGACCTGGTCGGCGGCCTTGGTCCGCCGGTCCCGAGGGGCGGTGGTAGTGGCGACGGCCGTGGCTCCTGGAGCCGAGCTTCGCGGCGCGGACGAGGCGGGCCGTCCTCCCGGCGGAGGGCCGGGCGGCCCCGTGGACAGGGCTCGGTAGGACGTACCGGCCGGGGACGCCGGTTCGCCCCAGGGCGACGGGCCTCGTTCCTGCTCGTTCACCCGGGCTGCACCCCGGCATCGATCCTTCGCATGGCAGGCTGGGCTGCCGGCGCAGCGCAGTGCGCCCATCCATCCGAAGGTAGGACCTTGCTCACGACCGTACCGATGGTACAAGACTGGCCCGTGCCGTCGAGGGGCACGTGATCGAGCGCGTCCGGCACCACCAGCCGGTCCTGGTCTGGGTGCTGGCGGTGATCATCGTGGTCATGGTGCTCGTCGCCGGCTGGCAGATCATCGAGCAGGGGGCCAGCGGCTACTACGCCTTCGCTCCGGGGACGGCGCCGCGGATCACGGGCGCCGTCCAGTGCCGTGCCAATAGCCACAACCAGCTGGTCCTTTCCGACGGCACGCCCTGCGCCCGCATCATCGTGCCGGCGGACAAGGCCCATCCGATCGCGGGCTCCCTGTACATGGTCGACGTGCTGGTCGGACCGGCCACTCCGGGCCAGTACATCCTTTCGAAGCTGGGGTTGTTGCACAGTGTGGAGAGCGGTACCCAGCTCATACCTGCTGATGAAGTGCTCGGTAGCACGCCCCCCAGCCAGCTGTCCTGCCAGGACGCCCAGCAGATGGTCGATGCCACGTCCTCGGCCGAGGTGGTGGCCCTTCGCCAGCTCGGCTATCAGGTAAAAGAGCAGGATCTGGGCGCCCAGCTGACCGAGGTCGCCCCCGGGTCGCCCGCCGCGGCCGCCGGATTGCAGTGCAACGACCTGGTCACCCAGGTCAACGCCGTCGCCGTTCACACCGCCGCAGAGTTCACCACGGCCATTCACGCCGCTCGGCCTGGGGAAACGGTGCGGATCACCGTGCGCCGGACCGGCTCCGGCGGCAAGATTCACACCGAAACGCTGGCCGCGGTGTTGAGCGGGACCCCCGCCTTGGCGGGCCAGCCCGCCAACCCGGACCGGGCGTTCCTCGGCGTGGTGTCGATGACGCGCACCGTCTTCGTGTTCCCCTTCCAGGTGACTATCGACGTTGGCGCTATCGGTGGCCCGTCCGCCGGGCTGGCCCTGACGCTCGGTCTCATCGACGTGCTCAGCGCCGGTGACATCACCGGCGGGCACCGGATCGCCGCCACCGGAACCATAAACCTCGATGGCACGGTCGGCGACGTCGGCGGCGTGGCCCAGAAGGCGGTCGCGGTGCGAAATGCCGGTGCCCAGGTGTTCTTTGTTCCCCCGGACGAGTTGAAGGACGCCGAGAGCCAGGCCGGATCGATGAAGGTCTTCCCGGTGTCCAGTTTGCAGCAGGCGCTCAACGACCTGCATTCGCTCGGGGGGCACATCCCGACGGCCACGTCGAGCGCCTAAGCGTCGGGTTCAGGGGCGCCCTCGGCCGGGCGGGCCGGGGTCCCGAGCGGGGCGGGTCCCCTTCTGTAGGAGGCCGGCGCAGCCTGGTTCGCGGCCCGGTCGCGGCCATGGGTCATCGCCCACCCGCACGAACCCCGGTTCTAGGCTGAGTTGGCATGGCTGCTGACCCGTCGCTGTCGCCTGAACTGATCGAGGCGCGCTCTTTCACGTCGGGTTTTCGGGGATATGACCAATCGGAAGTTCGCGACTTTTTGAGCCGGGTGGCCACCGAGGTTCGGAGCCTCCGGGAGCGCGTTGACCGCCTGGAATCGGCCTGGCATTCCGCGGAGGAGCGGGCCGCCCGCCCGCCGGTGCTCGACGAGGAGACGCTGATCGCCGCGGTCGGCGAGGAGACGGCCAGTATCCTCCGAGCGGCCCGCACGGCCGCCAGCGATCTCCGGACGAGGGCGGCCCAGGATGCCGAGCGGATGGTCGGCGACGCCCAGACCAGGGCGAGCGAAGTTCGCTCCGAAGCCGAGGCGGTGCTGACTCGCGAGACCAGAGCCGCAGAGGAGGCGGCCGCCCGGTTGATCGATGCGGCCCGGTCGGACGCGGCCGAGATGGTCGACAAGGCCAGGGGGGAGGCCGACGCGGTGCGGTCGGCTGCCCAGCAGGAGCGGAATCTCACCGTCGAGGGCGCCATCGCCACGCGAGAGCGAATCCTCGATGACCTGTCCCGGCGGCGGCGGGTGGCGTCGGTGCAGATTGAGCAACTGCGGGCCGGGCGGGAACGCCTGCTCGAGTCCTACGCGGTGGTCCGCCGCACCCTCGAAGAGGTCAACGACGAGCTCAACCGGGCCGACGCCGAAGCCCGGGCCGCCGCGGACGAGGTGGGCCGGCGCATGCAGCGTGATCATCATCCCGAGCCGTCCCGGCCGGCAGCCGCCGGAGGCGAGGGCACCGCCGCTGCCACCCGGGGGAGCGAAGTCGCCGGCGCCATCGCCGTGGGCGAGGACGCCGGGTCCGGCGAGACGGGTGAAACCGGTGCTGGCGAGGCGGCTCAGGGTCGAGATCGGACCGCGGCCGGGCCGGTCGCCACTGAGCCCGGTTCGTTGCCGCGCCGGGTGCCCCCCAACCAGGGGTCCGTGCTGATCCCGCCGGGCGGACCGACCCGGGGTGGAGGCGAGATCACCTCGGGTGGGGCCGAGGCGCTAGCGGCGGCGATCGATCCGGTCGATGACCCCAGCCCGCCGGCGGAAGCGACCGCGACGCCGCATTTGCGGGTGGTGGCGGACGAGCCCACGGCGGGGTCAGCGGATCGTCCGGAGGAGCCGGCGACCACTGCCGCCCGCCACTCGGCTCCGGGCAGCAAGGTCGACGTCCTTTTCGCCCGTATTCGCGCCGGGCGCGCCGGCGTCCATGCTCACCCGTCCAGCGGTCCGGGCGAACCCGACGCGACCGCCACCCAACCGACCGCCACCCAACCGACCGCCACCCAACCGACTCTGGTGCCGGCCCCAGGTGGCGGCGAGGGAACCGTGGCCGCAGGGACGGACACGGGAGGGGTGCAACCGGATCCGCCGACTGCCGACCCGACGAATGCCGACCCGACGAACGCCGACCCGACGAACGCCGAGCGGACCGTCATCACGCAAGGGGGCGGCGAGGGCGAGCTTTCTCAGGCCGACCAGGACTTGATGGCCGGGCGCCAGGCGGTGCTGGCCGGCCTCGAGTTGTCGCTCACCCGCAAGCTGAAGCGGGCCTTGCAAGACGAGCAGAACGACCTGCTCGACCGCCTCCGCAGCTTCAGGGGTGAGCCCACGGTCGCCGCGCCTCCTGCCCGGCCTTACCGACCAGATCGCCCATTACGCCGGGGTGGCGGCGCCCTTTCTGGACGAGGCCGCCCGGGCCGGCGTGGCGTTCGCGACGCAGACGCTCGAACATGAGGCGGTGGCGTCCGAGGGCGCGCCGAACGTAAGTGACCTGGCGGCTGAGGCGGCTACCACCATCGTCGAGTCCCTGCGCCGCCGGCTCGAGCACGCCATCGCCACCTCCCTCGGCGACGAGCACCAGGTGCTCGTCGAAGCGGTCGGCTCGGCGTACCGGGAGTGGAAGAGCGAGCGCCTCGAGCGCATCGCCGGCGACGTCCTGGCTGCGGCGTTCTCCCGGGGGACGTGGCACCGCGTGCCGGACGGAGGTCCGCTGCGCTGGGCGGTCAGGGATATCGACGGACCGTGTCCCGACTGCGACGACAACGCCCTGGCCGGCGGCCTGCCCAAGGGTGAGGCGTTTCCCACCGGTCAGGACTACCCGCCGGCGCACCCCGGATGCCGCTGCCTCCTGGTGCCGATCAGGGAGTGAGGACGCCAGGAACCTCGGGATTTTCCCCGGCCCTGCCATCCGCTCACTGACACTTCCTTATTAGGCTCCCGGCCGCAATGCGTACGCCCGCTGATATCCCCCGCCGGATGCCCCGCGCGTCGCGTCGAACTCGGATCGTCCTGGTCGTCGCAGTGGTCGTGGTGATCGTCCTGATCACCTCAGTGAGCGGTTTGGCTCGGTTCTGGACGGACTACCTGTGGTTCCAGTCGGTCGGCTTCACTTCGGTGTTCCGCGGTGTGTTGCTGACGAAGGTGCTGCTGGCCCTGGTCTTCATCGGCATCTTCTTCGCCCTGATGTTCGTCAACCTGGTCATCGCCGATCGGGTCGCTCCGGAGGAACCGGCACCGGGGACCGCTGATGAGCTCGTCGTGCGCTACCGCGAGGTGGTCAGCCCGCACGCCCGGATAGTGCGGATCGTCACGGCCGTGGTGTTCGCGGTCCTGGCAGGGATCGGCGCCAACCGGGAGTGGAACAACTGGGATCTGCTCCGCTATCACGTCTCCTTCGGGGTGACCGACCCCGAATATCACAAGGACGTCGGCTTCTACGTCTTCGAGTTGCCGTTCATCAAGTTCCTGCTGGGCTGGGCCTTCGAGGCGCTCATCGTGGTGCTCATCGTCACCATCGTCGCCCACTACCTCAACGGCGGTATCCACCTCCAGGGTCCCGAGCGACGGGTGACTCCAGCGGTCAAGACCCATCTGTCGGTGCTGCTCGGTGTCCTGGCGCTCATCAAGGCCGTCGACTACTACTTCCAGCGGCTCGAACTGGTCCTCTCGCGTGACCACCTCGTGAACGGCGCCACCGCCACCAGCGTGCACGCCAACAAGCCGGCGCTGACCCTCCTCATCGCCATCGCCATCATCGCCGCCGGTCTGTTTCTCTACAACATCCGCCAGAAAGGTTGGATGCTGCCGGCCGTGGCGGTGGCCTTGTGGGTGCTGGTGTACATCCTGGTCGGCGCGGTCTACCCGGCCCTCTATCAGGCCCTGCGCGTCAGCCCCTCCGAGCTGACCAGGGAAACGCCCTACATCCAGCGCAACATCACTGCCACCCAGGCTGCCTACGGTCTCAACGACGTCCAGGTCGACAGCAACTACCAGTATGACCAGACGGTCACCACCTCGCAGATCCAGGGGTCAACGCCACAGGCCCAGGCCAACCAGCAGACGCTGGCCAATGTGCGCCTGCTCGACCCGGCCGTGCAGCTGAAGAACACCTTTGACAAATACCAGGCCCTGCGTTCGTACTACGAGTTCAACGACCTGGACCTGGATCGCTACCAGATGCCCAACCCCTCTGCCGGTCCGAACGCCAAGCAGGAAGTAGCCACCATCGCGTCGGTCCGGGAGCTCAATTCCTCAGTGCCGTCCGGTTTCGTCAACCAGCACCTGACCTACACGCACGGCTACGGCGCCGTTCTGGCTCCTATCAGTCAAAGCGGTGTCAACGCCGATGGCACTCCCGACTTCACTCTTTCGAACCTGCCGCCATCGGGCATTCCGTCACTGAGCGAGACCGGCTCCCAGATCTACTACGGGATAGGCGCCGATACCGGCGGCTTTGTGATCGCCGACTCGAAGACCCCCGAGCTCGACTACGAAAACAACAGCGGCCAGGAGGTCACCAACAGCTACTCCGGCAAGGGTGGTGTTGATGCCGGCAGCATCGTCCGGCGGGCGGCGTTCGCCCTGCGCTTCGCCGACCCGAATTTCATCCTGTCGGGCCAGATCACCCCGTCGTCGAAGGTGATGTACATCCGCAACATCAACGACCGGGTCCGCAAGGCCGCCCCGTTCCTCAAGTACGACGCCGACCCCTACGCCGTCATCCTCAACGGCAAGGTGTACTGGGTGATCGATGCCTACACCACCACCGACAACTACCCCTACTCCCAGAACGCCAACACCGCCGGCCTCCCCGCCGCCAGCGGTCTGAACACGAACTTCAACTACGTCCGCAACTCGGTCAAGGTGGTTATCAGCGCCTACGACGGCTCGATGCACTTCTTCCTCACCCAGTCCGCCTCCGACGACCCCATCATCAAGGTCTACCAGCGGGCGTTTCCCGACCTGTTCACGCCCTACCAGGACGCCGACAACATCATCCCTGGGATTACCAGCCATTTCCGCTATCCGGAGGACATCTTCCGGATCCAGACCACCATGTACGGTCGCTACCACCTCAGCAAAGCCGCCGACTTTTACTCCCAGGCGCAGGCCTGGTCGGTATCGCCCGACCCCGGCAGCGGCCCGCTGTCATCCAGCAGTCCCCTCCTCCAACCGGTCGTCGGCGCCAACGGCCAGTTCGTCACCCCGCAGGTGGCCCGGCTCGCACCCCAGTACATCCTGGCCCACCCGCCCGGCTCGACCCAGCAGAGCTTCTTGTCGCTGATCCCCTTCGTCCCGGTGGGCACCGCGACGGAGCGACAGAACCTGACTGCCTTCATGACGGCATCGTCGGATCCCAGCAACTACGGCACCCTCCGGGTGTATGAAACCCCACCCGGGCAGACGGTCGACGGTCCGGCCCTGATCACCAACGCCATCCGATCCAATCCCGCCATCTCCTCCCAGCTGACCTTGCTCAACCAGCAGGGTTCGAATGTGGAGCTTGGAGAGGTGGCGGTGGTGCCCATCGACCAAACCTTGCTGTACGTGCAGGCGGTCTACGTCGAATCGTCCGCCAACCAGATCCCGACGCTCAAGGACGTGGTGGTGGTCTACAACTCGAAGGCCTACCAGAGCAGCAACGCCTCCCTGGACGCGGCCCTGTGCCAAATCATCAACCCGGACGGGAGCCGGCCCTTCTCCACCTACTGCAACACGCCCGAGGCCCTGGGGTCGGCCCAGTTGCCTAGCAGTCCGACTGGTACCGGCACCGGCACCGGCTCCAAGCCGGCCGGCTCGACGACCACCGTGCCTCCGACGCCAACGACGACGCCGCCCCCGACACCGGCCGGCACGTCGGTGTCGGCGCTGCTGGCCCAGGCCCAGACGTCGTTTAACGCCGCCGACCTGGCCTTGCGCAGCGGCGACCTGGGGGCCTACCAGGCTGATGTGCGGCAAGCCGAGGCCTACGTGACCGAGGCCCAGGCCCAAGCCACCAAGTCGGCGGGCAAAACCAGCAGCACCACCATCGCCAGCGGCCACTAGCGCCAGCTCTCGGCGGGGGACGTGTCCCCGGCTCTGACGTGTCGATCGGGCGGTGCCCATTCTCGTTCCCCGCCCCCCGTCCCGCGGGCCCAGCGGATCGACGCGCTGATGCGTGGTCCGGATCCGGCCGCGACCTTCGGCACGGCGTGTTCCCACGTCGCCTGACAGGCGCCGCCCATCACCAGCAGGTCTCCAGATGCGGGGTGGATGTCCATGGCCGGTCCGCCGCCCTGCGGGCGCAGCAGGAAGGGCCGGGCCGCGCCCAGGGTCAGAATGGCGACCAGGGTGTCCTCCAGGCGGCGCAGCTCGCGGTCTGCGTGGGCCGCCACGCTGTCGCGCCCATCCCGGTAGTAGTTGAGCCCCATGGCCCCGAAGCCGGCCTGGTAGCGCCGGCCGACCGCGACCCGGAACCAGGCCAGCGCCTCGTCAGGCAGAGCGTCGCTGGCTCGATACCAACGAGACAGGCGGGGTTCGTCGACCATCCGGTCGTACATCCACCGGCGGTGACGCTGCCAATCCACGGCCGCGATGAGCCGGGCGCACAGTTCGTCGGCGCCGCTCAGCCAGTCCCGGGCCACATCGACCCAGGCCTGCCCGCCCAGGTCGACGCGCTCGAACACCGGTTCCCGACGCACCTCGATCGGCCCGGCCGCGAACAGGCTGCCTTGGGCGGGAACGTCGAGACCGCCTGAGCGGGTCGTCGTCGACCGGGGGCTCACGCCGCCTCAGTCTAGCCGAACAGACGTTCGTTTCTATAGGCGAGCCGGGGCGTCCGGAGGGGTCCGCCCAACCCTGCTCGGCGCCGTCCCGGCGCCCTCCACTCCAGCCACTGCGCTTGCACTCAGAGGCGGACTTTGTCCAGCTCGTCGACCAGGTAACTGGCAATGGCCAGGGAGGAGGTCGCCCCGGGCGACGGGGCGTTTCGCACCATCAGCGTCCGTCCGCCGCCACCGGCCCAACCGATGCGGAAGTCGTCGACCAGGCTGCCGTCGGCGTCGACGGCTTGGGCGCGGACGCCTGCCGGGGCGGCGACGACGTCGGCCTCGCCGATCTCGGGCACGAGCCTGCGAGCCTCTTCGATGAAGGTCGCCTTGGACAGCGAGCCGCGCAACTCGCGCAGTCCCATCCGCCAGTGGCGGGCCGCCATCTTGCGAGCCCCAGGCCAGGCGACGGTGTCGGCGAGGTCGCGGAGGCGGAAGTCGCTCCGCCGGTATCCTTCCCGAGCCAGCGCCAGCACGGCGTTGGGGCCGACGTCAACCGTCCCGTCGATCCGCAACGTGAAATGCACGCCGAGGAACGGGTACTCGGGGTCCGGCACGGGGTAGATGAGGCCCCGGGCTAGATGGGACCGCTCTGGAATCAGTCGCCAGTACTCGCCGCGGAACGGCACGATGGCCGGCCCGGCCCCGTCGCCCGCCAGTCGGGCCACCCGGTCGGCTTGCAAACCGGCACACACGACTACCCGGTCGGCACGGAGCTCACCAGCCGGCCCAGTGATCACCACCTCGGCCCGGCCGGGATCGAGCCCGGTCACCTCGAAGTCCAGCCGGACGTCGAGCTCAGCCGCCATGGCTTGTGCCACCCGGGTGAAATCAACGATTGCCGTGCGGGGCGAGTGGAGCGCGGCCACCCCCGCGGCGTGTGGCTCGATCTCCCTCAGCTCCTCGCCCGTGAGCCAGCGCAGCCCCGCCACGCCGTTGGCCTGGGCCCGGGTCTCGATCTGGCGCAACGCCGGCACTTCTTCGGCGGTGCGGGCCACGACGACCTTGCCGCACTCCTCGAAGGCCAGATCGTGGGCGGCGCAGAAGTCCTGGAGCAGCTGGCGTCCCTGGGAGCAGAGTCGAGCCTTGAGCGACCCGGGTTGGTAGTAGATGCCGGCGTGCACCACGCCGCTGTTGTGCGAGGTCTGATGGCAGGCGACCCGAGACTCTTTGTCGACGACCGTGACCTGGGACTCAGGGTGGCGGTGCCGGATCTCGCGGGCCGTGGCCAGCCCGATGATGCCGGCTCCGATAACAACCACGCGCTCGGAGGTCACGAGGCGGCGGCCCGGAGGGGGCTGGCTGATATGGGACGTGACGCGGGGGGGCCGGTGCCGCAGCGGCCCACCGGCCGTCCTTCTGGCTCACTTCTTCGCCGCACGTCGGCCACCACCCGGATCGCTGGTCAGATGAGCGTAACGCGAAGTACGGCGGCGAAACTCGCTCGGCATACCGATACTGGAGGGGTGGTTCCCCAGGCAGTCAACAACAGGATCGACGGATACCTGGCCAGGGTGGAAGGCGCGGTGCCGGCCCGGGTGTCAGCCGTCTACGGAGTCGGGGCCCTCGCTCTCGGTGACTTCAGTGACCGGCAGAGCAACATCGACCTGGTCGTGGTGGCGGATCCACGCCTGGACCCATCGGAGATGGGCCGGGTCGCCGGGGCCGCCCGAGGCCTGCGCCGGGCGGGCCGCGACGCCGAGGTCTGGCACGTCACCTGGGCCGACCTCGACATCAGCGGTCCAGGCGGCGCCGCTGGCGGTGGCTTGGCTGGATCGGCCGGATGGGCCGAATCGGCTGGGGCCAATCCGCTCGCCACGCCCATGACCAGAGCCATCCTCCGTCACGATCCCATGGCGTTGTTCGGTCCGGACTGGCCGGTTGTGGGCTATGACGGGTCCGCGTTCCGGGCGTGGTCCGTGTCCCGCTTGCGGGACCTGGTGTCCACCAGTCACGGCCTGCTGGTGCTGCGCCGAGCCGTGGTGCCCCTGGTCCTCGAGGCGGCCCGCCTCACCCAGGCGGCCATCACCGGCCGAGTGGTATCGAAGTCCGAGGCTGGCGAACTGGCCATGTCGATCGCGTCGACCCGCCACAAGCGCCTCCTGACCGACGCCGTGGGGTACCGCCACGGGGCCCACGCCTCCATGTACTGGGGTCCCTTCGAGCGCAAGTACGACGCCTTGACCCTGCTGCGCGACCTGCTCGAGGCTGCCACCGCCGATGCGCACTGACCGGGTGGGGGGTGGGACGCCCTTCTCTGGACGAAACTTGGCCCACTTGTAGCGTGCGACCGGACAGAGAGTGTTGGCGGGGGCGGCCGGGGTGGCGTTCTCTGGACGAAACTTCGGCCCACTTGTAGCGTGCGACCGGACAGAGAGTGTTGGCGGCGGGGGGTGGACGGCCCAGTTGTAGGGCGCCACCGTCCACAAAGGCTGCGGGCGGGACCGGGCCGGCCCCGGCTCGTCCCACCGCGGCCCCGCCGTCACCCCCGAGCCGCGCCCTAGGCTGGCGGCCATGGCCGCGCGCCCGGGGACGGTCGCTCGGGCGGGCCGGCCTCGAGGGGAGATGCACGGTTGAGCCCACCCGGCCTGACGCCCGAGGCCCTCCTGCGGGCCGTCATCGAGACGTCGGACGACGCCATTTTCACCGTGGACGCCCTCGGTGAGATCGCCACGTGGGGCGCCACCGCGGAGCGCCTGTTCGGTTGTTCGGCCGGAGGCGTGGTCGGCCACCCGCTGTTCCGGCTGTTCGCTCCGCACCTGGGCGACGAGGTGGCGGCCATGATGGCGCGCGTCGCCGCCGGCGAACGCGTCACCCACTTCGAGACCGAGGTGCTCCGCCCCGACGGGATGCCGGTCCCGATCTCGCTCTCGGTATGCCCGGTCGGGCCGGGCGACGGCGATCAGCAGCCGTCTGTCGCCGTGGTCGTGGCCAGGGACGTCACCGAACAGCGACTGGCCCAGGCCGCCCTGGCCGAGGTCGAGGTGCGACTAGAGGAGGGCGAGGCCCTGGCCCACGTCGGCAGCTGGCTCTGGGACGTCCGGACCGGAACCGTACAGTGGAGCACGGAGTTCTACCGGATCCATGACCTCGATCCCCGTGACTTCGATGGCACGTTCGAGTCCCATTTGGGTCGGGTCCATCCGGAGGAGCGCGAGGGGCTCCGGGCCGAGATGGAGCGTTCGGTGGCGTCGGGCCGGCCATTTCAACGCGAATACCGGATTGTCCGTCCGGACGGTGAAGTCCGGGTGCTGCGGGTGCGGGCCCAGCCCACGGTGGGCTCAGCGGGGACGGCCGTCGGTTTGCGCGGGATCGGTCAGGATGTCACGGAGCGGAGCGAGGTGGCCGCCCGTCGTGGCCAACCAGATTCCTGACCCGGGCGACCAGGTCGCCGCCGGCTTCGGCCGGGAGCCGCTCGCCGTCGATGACCGAGGCCAGCTCGCGCAGGGTGTGACCGAGCTGGGCCCGTCCCGCCGCGATCACATCTGTGAACTCGTCCGTCTCACAGAGCGCCTTCAGCGAACGACCCAGCCGGTCGAGGTCCTCCCCTCCTGTCCTGGCTCCCACCAAGTAGCCGATCGCCAGCGCCACCAGAACGTTCATCGTCACTCCTCCCACTCGGCCTCGGCTTGGAGCCGCACCCGCACGTCGGGGTAAATGCGCAACATGAGCACGGTTGGTGACGGTATGGCGAAGTCCCGGATGTCGAACGACTGCTCGCCAGTGATGACGAGATGGTCGGCGACAACTCTCACGTCGACGGCGCCATGCACCGATCTGGTCACGCCATGGAAGGTGAGGGCCCCTTCCAGGTGATACCGGGCCCCCAGCCCACTGGCGGCGCAGCCTCGGAGCTCGACGGTCGCGGTGGGGAAGCGCCGGGCGTCGATACGCCGGAGTAGCTCGGCGTCGTACAGTCCGTTGCCCGAACGCAGTCCAGCCACGTCAACGGTGATCTGCCCCGCGGTCGAGTAGTCGGTTCGGACCTCGCTGCCGATCACCGCCGCTTCGATCCAGCCCGTGATGCCGATGGTCCCGAAGCTGAGCGGTCCCACGGTGGAGCGCACCTCGATCAGCACCACCGAGCGATCGGGGATCAGGCGAAACCGTCTGGGCCCGGGGATCGCCGGGGCGGGCTGGCCGGTGCTGGTGATGGTGCCGGAGCCGGCAGTCAGGGCGGCGCCCTCAGATTCTGTCCACGGCGGCACGGGCACCAAGCGGCGCCGTCCGACCGAGGTGGACGAGACCGGCGACCACCCCGAGCTCAAGGCGGTCGCCCAGCCTCCCTCGACTTCGGCTAGGACCGCATCGGTCGTCCCCGTGGCCTGATACCGGCGCAGGACCTCACCGAGGCCGTCGTGCTCGTCCTTGATCACGCCCATCCAGATGCGCAACACCCGCTCGCCGAGGGCGGTGATGCGGTACACCCGCCGGGCCTGACCCGCGGTCGGATTCTCTGCCGACGCCTCCACCAGCCGATCGCGTTCCAGCTGGGCCAGGGCCCGATAGACGGCGGGACGGTCGACGTGGCCGAAATGGAACTCCTGTAGCCGCGGCACCAGCCCGTACCCGTACCCGGGCCGTTCGGACAGGAGCAGCAGGATGGCCGGCAATACGAACCGACGCGGGGGCGCCAACTCGAATCGAGAGGTCCCTCCGGCCCCTGCTTCGGAAGGTGGCGGCCCGTCTTCCATGTCTCCAATCCCTTCATACCCTCGAGCCGGGGGACTGTCAACGGGATGCGACGGTGCAAAAGACACTCATTTACGAACGGTCGCCGGCTGGCTATTACTAACTGGCAGCCGCCCATCGCGGCGCGGCTGCACGAGGAGGGGAGGGACCGGCCGTGACGGCAACCGACGCGCCCCCGGACGAGACGGTCGTCCACGTTCTATGGATCAACGCCGGCCTCAGCTGCGACGGGGACTCGGTGGCCCTGACTGCGGCCACCCAGCCCAGCATTGAGGAGATCGCGCTCGGCGCCCTGCCGGGGCTGCCGAAGATCGCGGTGCACTGGCCACTTATCGACTTCGAGTGCGGTCCAGTGGGAGGTGCGGACGACTTTATCGAATGGTTCTTCAAGGCCGACCGGGGCGAGCTCGAACCGTTTGTGCTCGTCGTCGAGGGGTCGATTCCCAACGAAGCGATCAAGGGCGAAGGCTACTGGTGCGGGTTCGGCAACAACCCCGACACCGATCAGCCCATGACCACGAGCGAGTGGCTCGATCGCCTGGCGCCGAAAGCCCTCGTGGTGCTGGCGGCGGGCACCTGCGCGTGTTACGGCGGCATCCATGCCATGGCCGGCAACCCGACGGGGGCCATGGGCGTGCCCGACTACCTGGGTTGGGGCTGGAAGTCGAAGGCGGGGATCCCGATCGTCTGCGTGCCGGGGTGTCCGACCCATCCCGACAACCTGTCGGAGACCATCCTCTATCTCCTGTACCAGGCGACGGGTCAGGCGCCGATGATCCCCCTCGACGACGCCCTTCGACCTCAATGGTTGTTCGGCGCCACCGTCCACGAGGGCTGCGACCGGGCCGGCTACTACGAGCAGGGCGACTTTGCCAGCGAGTACGGGTCCCCGAAGTGCATCGTGAAACTCGGCTGCTGGGGCCCGGTCGTCAAATGCAACGTCCCCAAGCGAGGCTGGATCAACGGCGTTGGGGGCTGCCCGAACGTCGGTGGCATTTGCATCGGATGCACCATGCCGGGCTTTCCGGACAAGTTCATGCCATTCATGGATGAGCCCCCCGGCGCTCGGGTGTCCACCATGGCCAGTGGCCTCCTGGGGGGTGCCATCAGAGGGCTGCGCAAGATCACCATCCGGACCGTCGACGAAGAGCCCAAATGGCGTACGCCCGGTCGTGAGCTGCTTACCGGCTACAAGGAAACCTGGAGGTAAAAGGATGGCCACGACGCAGACGACCGACACCGGCAACGGTCTGGTCGAGATGGCCTGGGACCCGATCACCCGCATCGTGGGCAGTCTTGGTATCTACACCAAGATCGACTTCGGGACGGGCCGGGTCGCCGAGTGTCACAGCACCTCATCAATATTCCGGGGCTACAGCGTGTTCATGAAAGGCAAGGATCCGCGGGACGCCCACTTCATCACCAGTCGCATCTGCGGCATCTGCGGTGACAATCACGCCACCTGTTCGTGCTATGCCCAGAACATGGCCTACGGCGTTCATCCACCTGCCCTTGGCGAGCAGATCGTCAATCTTGGCGAGGCGGCCGAGTACATGTTCGACCACAACATCTTCCAGGAGAACCTGGTGGGGGTGGACTTCTGCGAGAGGATGGTCGCCGAGACGAATCCCGGAGTACTGGACCAAGCCAATCGAACCGAAGCTCCGCAGGCCAGCGCCCACGGCTACCACACTATCGGCGACATCATGCGGTCCCTCAATCCCTTCTCCGGAGAGTTCTACCGCGAGGCCCTGCAGGTCAGCCGCTACACCCGTGAGATGTTCTGTCTGATGGAAGGCCGGCACGTACACCCCTCGACGCTGTATCCGGGCGGAGTGGGTACGACGGCGACGATTCAGTTGTTTACCGACTACTACACGCGGCTCATGCGCTACGTGGAGTTTATGAAACGGGTCGTGCCCATGCACGACGACCTGTTCGATTTCTTCTACCAGGCCATGCCGGGCTACGAGGAGGTGGGCCGGCGCCGGGTGCTGCTCGGTTGTTGGGGAGCGTTCCAGGACCCGGCGGTGTGCAATTTCAACTACCGGGACATGACCAATTGGGGCCGGGCCATGGGCGTGACGCCCGGCGTGGTGGTCGACGGCAATTTGGTGACCAACGACCTCGTAGAAATCAATCTGGGCATTCGCATCCTGTTGGGGCACTCCTTCTACTCCGACTGGGAAGACCAGGAAATGTTCGTCACCCACGACCCGCTCGGCAATCCCATCGACCGCCGCCACCCTTGGAACCAGCACACCAACCCCCAGCCGCAGAAGCGGGACTTCGATGGGAACTACAGCTGGGTCATGGCGCCGCGTTGGTTCGATGGAAACGACCATCTGGCCCTGGACACCGGGGGCGGTCCGCTGGCTCGCTTGTGGTCGACGGCGTTGTCCGGACTTGTGAACACCGATCACCTCCAGGCCACCGGGAACAGCGTCGTGATCAATCTCCCGAAGACGGCCCTCAAGCCGGCGGTCACCCTGGAGTGGAAGATCCCGCCATGGTCCAATACCATTGAGCGCGACCGGGCTCGCACCTATTTTCAGGCCTATGCGGCCGCGGCGGCTCTCGATTTCATTGAAAAGGCCCTGGCCGACGTGCGAGCCGGGAAGACCAAGACGTGGGAGCCATTCGAGGTACCGGACGAAGCGATCGGCTGCGGTTTCACCGAAGCGGTCCGAGGGGTGCTGTCGCATCACATGGTGATCAAAGGCGGGAAGATCGCCAACTACCATCCCTATCCCCCCACCCCGTGGAATGCCAACCCGAGAGACAGTTACGGCACTCCGGGCCCGTACGAGGACGCCGTGATGGGCACGCCGATCTTCGAGGAAAACGACCAGGCGCATTTCAAGGGCATCGACATCATGCGGACGGTTCGTAGCTTCGATCCGTGCCTGCCCTGCGGGGTGCACATGTACCTCGGTAAGGGGAAAGTGCTCAAGAAGCTGCACTCACCCACCCAGGTCGCCAACCCCGAACTGGCCTGCTGAGCGGCCCTCCGGACCGGGTATGCCGTCACCACAGAACCTCCGGGCGACGGGGGACCGGATCGAACAACTGCTCGACGATCTCGAGGCCGGCGCCGATCCACGAATCTACGAACAGGCCTCGGAGATCCTGCGCCTGGTGGTCGAGTTGTACGGCGCCGGCCTGACCCGAACCGTCCAGTTGGGGTGCGAGCGGGATCCGGGTCTGATGGACGCCCTGGTCGAGGACGACCTGGTGGGCAGTTTGCTGCTGGTGCACGGACTTCACCCGGAGTCATTGGAGCAACGGGTAGAAGAGGCGCTCGCCAGCGTACGTCCTTTGCTGGCCGCCCACGGCGGCGACGCCGAGCTGGTGGGCATCGACGCCGAGGCCGGCACCGTGCGGGTGCGACTGCTCGGCAACTGCGAGGGCTGTCCGTCCTCGTCGGTTACCTTGCGCCTGGCGGTCGAGCAGGCCGTGGTGGCGGCCGCGCCGGAGATCGTTCGCATCGAAGTCGACGAGCCCCCGCCGCCGGCGGGGGAGGGAGTGCGGGCGGGTGTGCCGGTGGCTATCGGCGCCAAGCCCCGCTTCGACGAATGCCCGGCCGAGGTGGTGCCCACGTGAACGATCCCGCCGCCGGCCCGCCCCTATCTGTGCTCCGGCGCATCCAGCAGCCCCGGCCGGGACCGCCCCCTGGCGAGCGGTGTGACCTGTGCGCGGCGCCGATTGCGGACGTGCACCGCCATCTGGTGGACCGGCAGGCTCGGAGTTTGATGTGTGCCTGCCCCGGCTGCTATCTCCTCTTCACGGCCAGCGGGGCGGGCGGCGGGCGCTATCGGGCGGTGCCGGATCGATATCTTTGCTTGCCGGATTTCCAGCTGTCGCGGGCGGAGTGGGAATCACTGCAGATTCCGGTCGGGGTGGCGTTCTTTTTCATGAACTCGGTTCTCGAGCGGGTGGCGGCGTTCTACCCGGGCCCGGCCGGCGCCACCGAATCCGAGCTGGCCCTGGATCGGTGGGCGGATGTGGTGGCGGCCAACCCGATATTGGAGACGCTCGAGCCCGACGTGGAGGCCTTTCTGGTCCGGATCGACGCCGGCGCCTCGACTGCACCGGGCGGGCAGGCGGCGGAGTGCTTCATCGTGCCGATCGATACGTGCTACGAGCTGGTCGGGCGTTTGCGCCGGAGGTGGCGGGGCTTCGACGGGGGTTCGGAGGCCCGGGCCGAGATGGAGTCGTTTTTCGAGCGGGTCCGGAGCCGGGCCGGGGTGCAGCGGCCATGACGAGCCTGACCTTCGAAGTGATCGACGCCGGGCCCGAGGCGCACGCCGCCGTGCCCACCATCATGCTCCGCGGGCGGGTCAACGAATCGACCGGGGGCACGGTGCACGCCCTGGTGGTGCGGGTCCAGATCCGCATCGAACCCCAGCGGCGTCGTTACCTTCCCGAAGAGGAAGACCGCCTGTACGAGTTGTTCGGCGCACCGGCCCAATGGGCCGACTCATTGCGCCCGTTTCTGTGGACCCACGTGACGACCACGATCGGGGGATTCACCGGGTCCGCGGAGTTCGACCTGCCGGTGCCGTGCACCTACGACTTCGAAGTGGCCGGGGCCAAGTATCTCCAAGCCCTCGAGGGCGGGGAGATTCCGTTGATCCTGTTGTTTTCGGGGACGGCATTCACGCAGGCGGCGCAGGCGCCGGGGGCGGGGACGATGGGTGGGCCCGGTGGGGTGGGGGCGGGTCCGTCTGGTAGGAGCGCCGGTGGGTTCATCGCCGAGCCCATCTCGTGGAACGTCGAGGCCGCCTATCGCCTGCCGGTGAGCGTGTGGCGGGGAGTCATGGACCTCTACTTCCCGAACAGCGGCTGGGTGCGGGTCAGCCGGGACACCCTGGACCGGCTGCAGCACTTCAAGGCGGCCCAGGCCGTGCCCACCTGGGATCAGGCCTTCGAGTTACTCCTCAAGCGTGCCGGCGAGGACAGCCCGTGAGCGGGCCGGAGCCGGACCGCTTCCGCGCTGCCCGCGCCGTTGCGGACGCGGTGCTGTACGAGGGGTACATCCTCTATCCGTACCGGGCGTCGGCGACCAAGAACCAGTTCCGCTGGCAGTTCGGGGTGCTGTCGCCGCCGACGTCGGCCGGGGCCGGGGCCGGGGCCGATTCGGGTGCGGGCGCCGGCTCGGGTTGGGGTGGCGCCGCCGGCTCCGAGCGGTGCTCGATGCGCACGGAGTGCCTGCTCCGGTGTGGTCCCGGCCCGGCGACCCGCCTCCACGTCCGGGTCCGCTTCCTTCAGGCCCAGCACCGAGCCGTTGAGGCCGTGGCGACGGCGCCGGCATGGACGGCGTCCGGCAAGGGCGTCGATTTCACCCCCGTGACCACCCTGGAGGTCGCCGGCGAGCAACACGTGGCATGGGACGAGAGCATCGAGCACGTCATCGACCTGCCCCCCCTCGCCTGCGGGGCGGGGGGCCACCACCGCTACGAGCAGTCGTTCGGGTTCCCCGGGGAGTCGGCGACCGAGTTGTTGGGCGGAGACGACGGAGGCCTGGCCGGCCGGATTGTGCGCCGGCGGCAACGGCTCGACGGCCGGGTGGGTGTCGACATCGGCGTGGCGGACGCCGCCCCGGACGCCGACGCCGATACCGGTACCCCTATGCGGCTGCTCAAGGTCGGCGTCACGGTGGAAAACCGCACAGAGTGTCGAGGTGGGCCCGACTTGGCCGCCTCACCGGGGGGAGGCGGCCCGAATTCACCAGTAATCTCACAAAATCGACGGGACCAGGCCCTCGAGCAGTCACTCATCGCGGTGCACACCATGCTGGCCGCTGACGACGGGTCATTTGTCTCCTTGCTCGACCCTCCGGATGAGGCCCGGCTGGCGGCGGCTGATTGCCATAGTGATGGTTGCTTCCCGGTACTGATCGGCGCAGGCGACGTGGTGCTCTCGTCGCCGATCATCCTGTACGACTATCCGCAAGTGGCCCCCGAAAGTCCTGGAGACCTCTACGACGCCACCGAGATCGACGAAATCCTCGCCCTGCGGGTGGTGACCCTCACGGAGGGGGAGAAGTCTGAAGCCCGGGGCACCGATCCTCGGGCTGCGGCCATCATCGATCGCTGCGACGAGATGACCCCGGTCGCGTGGGAGCGGCTGCATGGCAGCTTCCGCCCGGTGGGACCGGCCGCGGCTGCCCCCGCCGCGGCCGCCCCCGCCGACGCCGCCGGCTCGGACGGCCCCCGTTCGGGCCCAGTGCCGGCCAGCGGTTCGGCCGCCCCCGCCGGCGTCCCGCCAACATTCGATTGGCCACTCGATCCCGTCCCCACCTGGGGCCTCCCGGAAGGGGCCGGCGTCCTGCCGGCGTTCGATTGGTCGCCGGGCGCCACCCCCAACCCCACCCCCAAACCCACCCCCAATCCCACTCCCGACTCCACCTCAAGCGCCGAGGCGCCCCCCTGGTGGGATCCGGCCCAAGACGCCTCGGTCGACCCGTGGACAGATTCCATCCGCGTGGGTGGGGTCGAGGTCCACAAGGGGACGGCCGTGCGACTGCGACCGTGGCGTCGTTGCGATGCCCAGGATCTTTTCCTCGGAGGGCGCCCGGCCACGGTGGCGGGAGTGTTTACTGACGTCGACGGCCACGCCTATGTGGCGGTGACCGTCGACGACGACCCGGCCGCGGCGGAGCTGGTGTGGCAGGGCCGGTATCTCTTTTTCCATCCGGACGAGGTCGAGCCGCGGGCGGATCGGGACGGGCTCCAATGAGCCAGGCTGACTCCCCTCGTATTCTCGTAGCCGGGATTGGCAACCTGCTGTTGAGCGATGACGGGTTCGGCGTCGAGGTGGTCAACCGGCTGGCCGCCGGCGCGGTCCCGGCCGGCGTGCGGGTGGCCGACTTCGGCATCAGGGGCGTGCACCTGGCCTACGAACTACTCGACGGCTACGAAGCCCTCGTTCTCGTGGATGCCGTCTCGCTCGGCGAGGCGCCGGGGACCGTGGCCCTCATCGAACCGGAATCTGCCGGCGCCCTCTCACTTGGCGACGGCGGTCCGGTGATCGACCC
Organism: uncultured Acidimicrobiaceae bacterium; assembly: GCA_963769725.1. Lineage (GTDB taxonomy): Bacteria > Actinomycetota > Acidimicrobiia > Acidimicrobiales > Palsa-688 > PALSA-693. The sequence continues at coordinate 1,100,014 of CAVYMU010000001.1, forward strand.
CCACAGCATGAGCCCCGAGGTCGTGCTGGGCACCTTGGATCGGTTGGGCGGACGGGTGGATCGGGTCTACGTCGTCGGATGCGAGCCCGCCTGCCTGGACGAGGGGATTGGTCTGTCGCCGCCCGTCGCCGCGGCGGTCGACGGCGCGGTGGAACTGTGCCAGCAGCTGCTCGGCGAGATCATGCAACCCGCCGGAAAGGGGACAAGTAAATGATCGTCCGTTTCGTGGCCTCGGTGGCCCTGGCGCTGATCGCGGCGCTGGTCGTGAAATCTCTGCCGGACATCGCCCGTTATCTGAAAATGCGGGAGATGTGAGATGGGGCAGAGCCGCGGGCGCGGGCGCCGGCCTGTTCGGCTCCCGGCTCCCGATTCGGAGCGGAGGCGGTACCACGGGACGGGCGGGATGTAGCCCTGGTGGCGCGCTACCGGATCGTCCCCGACCGTTCGACCGCCGCCATCGCGGCGAGGTCCACCCTCCATCCCATCAACTCCAAGACCGACGGGCTGGAGGGATACGTCGACCTGGAGATGGGGCCCGACGGCGGCGTGGACCTCTCGGCCGCAGCGGCGGGGAAGGTGTCGTTGCCGGTCAATCGCCTTTCGTCGGGGAACGGGATGGAGGACCGGGAGATGCAACGACGAATCGACGCCCGCCGTTTTCCGACCATCGACGGCGTACTGGCCCACCTGGAGCTCACCGGCACCGACGGTGCCTACCTGGTGAGTGGCGACATCACGCTGCGGGGCGTGTCCCGGCGCCACCAGGATCAGATGACGATCCACGCCCTCGACGACCGGACCATCGCCCTGGCCGGCCAATCCCGCTTCGACATCAGGGAATTTGGGATCGAGCCGCCGCGCATCTTGATGCTGAAAGTCGAGCCGGAAGTCGACGTGCGTGTCGACATCGTCGCGGTCAAGGAGGAGTGACGAGCGATGCACGAACTGGGCCTGTGCAGTTCCATCGTCGACGCCATCGAGCGCCGCGCTGGTGACCGGACCGTGAGCCGGGTGCGGGTGCGTGCCGGTCGCCTCCTGCATGTCCACCCGGAGGCGTTCGATCAGTCGTTTGCCGTGGCAGCGATGGGAACGGTGGCCGCCGATGCCGTGGCCGAACTGGTGCTCCTTCCCGTACGAGCCCGCTGCTCCGCATGTGACGCCACCTGGGAGTGCGACGACGTGGCGATCGTCTGCCCCACCTGCGGCTCGGTCGAGGTGGAACTGATAGGTGGGGACGAGCTCATGCTCGAGTCGATCGAGTACCGAGGGTAGAGGGGAAGGGCTATGTGCCTTGGGATACCGGGGCAGCTGGTCGGGTTCGTCGATGCCAACGACCACCTGGCCCGTGTCGATGTCTCCGGCGTGACCCGGATCGTCAACGTAGGGCTGCTCGAAGACGAGGACCTGCAGCCCGGCGATTGGGTGCTCATCCACGTCGGATTCGCCCTGTCCAAGATCGATGAGGAGGAGGCCAACCTGGCTTTGGCCTCGCTCCAGCTGATGGGGCAGGCCTACGGAGACGAGATGGAAGCATTTTGGTCGTCGAAGATCAGCAGCGAACGCACAGGAGGTTGAGATGGGGGTCGTCATCGGAGTGATCGTCGGTTATGCATTCGGCACCCGGGCCGGAGAGCAGGGTTGGGAGGAGTTCAAAGAGGCGGCCAAAGTGATCAGCACGTCCGAGGAGTTCCGGGACCTGGTCGCGGCCGGCTTCTCCCTCGGCCGTGACCTGCTGGGCCGCGGCAGCGAACTCCTCGCCGGGGCGCTAGGGACCCCGGGCTCGGGCGCAACCCTGCGCCCGGTCGCCTAGCTAGGCGAGCCCGGTCGAAGTGCGTTTCGTCGACGAATACCGCGACCCCGTCGCGGCCCGCACCCTGGTGCGCCGGATCGGCGAACTGGCCGGCGACGACGAGTTCAAGTTCATGGAGGTGTGCGGGGGGCACACCCACACGATCTACCGGCATGGAATCGAACACATCCTGCCCGTCTCCGTCGAGCTGGTCCACGGACCCGGGTGCCCGGTATGCGTGATCCCGATGGGCCGCGTCGACGATGCCATTGCCGTGGCCAAAGAGCCGGGCGTCATCTTCACGTCGTTCGGCGACATGATGCGGGTGCCGGGCGGCCGGGGCAACTTGTTGAAGGCCAAGGCCGAGGGCGCGGACGTCCGGTTCGTGTATTCGCCGCTGGACGCCTTACAGATCGCAGTCGACAATCCGCAGCGCCAGGTCGTCTTTTTCGCAGTCGGCTTCGAAACGACCGCACCGTCGACGGCCCTCACCTTGCTGCAAGCCAGGGATCGCGACGTTCGGAATTTCACCGTATTCTCCAACCATGTCACCATCGTCCCTCCGATAAAGGCCATTCTCGAGTCCCCGGATCTGCGTCTCGACGGGTTTATCGGTCCCGGGCATGTGTCCACCGTGATCGGGCAGCGGCCCTACCGGTTTGTTCCCGCGTCGTACCGTAAGCCTCTGGTTACGGCCGGCTTCGAGCCGCTCGACATTCTGCAGGCCATCGCCATGCTGCTGACGCAGATTCGCGAGGGCCGGTGTGAGGTGGAGAATCAGTACGCCCGGGTCGTGCGGGAGGAGGGCAATCCCCGGGCCCTGGCCGTGTTAGCTGAGGTCTTCGAGTTGCGTCCCCACTTCGAATGGCGAGGCTTGGGCTTCATTTCCCAAAGCGGCCTTAAATTGCGCCCCGAGTTCGAGGCGTTCGACACCGAGCGGCGCTACCAGATCCCGGGGGTACGGGTCGCGGATCCCAAGGCCTGCCAGTGCGGTGAGGTGCTCAAGGGGGTGATCAAGCCCTGGGAATGCAAGGTGTTCGGCACGGCCTGCACCCCGGAGACGCCCATCGGCACCTGCATGGTCTCGTCGGAAGGGGCTTGCGCCGCCTATTACAACTTCGGCCGGATGCACCGAGAAGCCGCGGTCACCCTCGGCCGCGGCACCCTGACGCGGGCATGACGACCGCGGCCGTCGCCGAGTGCCCGGTGCGGCACCGGGTCCGGGTGGCAGGCGTGGTCCAGGGGGTTGGCTTCCGTCCCTTTGTTCACCGCCTGGCCGCCGACTTGGGCCTGGCGGGTTGCGTCGGTAACGACACCAACGGAGTGTTCCTCGAAATCGAGGGCCGGCCCGGGGCCGTGGCTCGCTTTGAGGAACGCCTGGTTCGAGACGCTCCGCCCTTGGCCAGGATCTTCGAGATCGAGACCTCCGCCGTGAGGCCGAGCGGTGCAACGGGATTCTTTATTGTCGACAGCCGGGCGGAGGGCAGGGCGAAGACGTTCGTGTCGCCGGACATTGCGGTGTGTGACGACTGCCTGGCTGAGCTGTTGGATCCCGCCAATCGGCGGTACCGGTATCCGTTTATCAACTGCACGAATTGCGGACCCCGGTTCACGATCACGATCCGCCTTCCCTACGATCGGCCCAATACCACCATGGGCGACTTCCCTCTCTGCGCCGGCTGCGCACGGGAGTATGGCGATCCGAGCGATCGGCGCTTTCACGCCCAACCGGTCGCTTGTGCCGGCTGTGGCCCGAGGCTGCGGTTCGAAGGCCCGTCAGCAGCCGAGGCGATCGTCTCGACGGATGCGGCCATCGCCGCGGCCCAGGAGACTCTGGCCCGGGGTGAGATCGTGGCAATCAAGGGCCTCGGCGGCTACCACCTCGCCTGCGACGCCACCTCTGGGCCTGCGGTCGAGGAGCTGCGCCGGCGCAAGCAGCGGGAGGCGAAACCGTTCGCGGTCATGGTCGCGGACCTGGCCGGGGCTCGCGGCTTGGCCGAAGTGGACCGCCGCGAGGAAGCCCTTCTCACCAGCGTCCAGGGCCCGATCGTCCTGGTGCGGCGACGCCGGGCCAGCCCGCTGACCGAGGCCGTGGCGCCCGGCCATCCCTGCCTCGGGATCCTGCTGCCCTACACGCCCTTGCACCATCTGTTGTTCCGACCGGTGCCCGGATCGACGGTCACCGGGCCAAGGGTGCTGGTGATGACCAGCGGCAACCTGACTGATGAACCGATCTGTTACCAGGACGAGGACGCCCGGCACCGGCTGGGTCGGATTGCGGATGGGTGGCTCACCCACGACCGCCCCATCCACGTGCCTTGCGACGATTCGGTGGTTCGGATCGAAGGCGGCGAGGAGCTTCCCATTCGCCGGTCTCGCGGCTATGCCCCGCTCCCCGTCCGCTTGCCGTGTCCTTCCACCCCCGTGCTCGCCACCGGAGCCGAGATCAAGAACACGTTCTGCCTGGCATCCGGGCGGGACGCCTGGATGAGCCAGCACATCGGCGACATGGGCAGCGTCGAGACCCTCGCCGCCTACGAACGCTCGATCGAGCAGTTCGCCTCCATGTATGAGGTCTGCCCGCAACGACTGGCCGCGGACACCCACCCCGGCTATCAGACGAGGCGGTGGGCCGAGGATCACGCGGGTGAACGCGGCCTCGACCTGATCCAGCACCACCACGCCCATATCGCCGCCGTCATGGCCGAACACGGGGTGGCCGTCGGCCAGCAGGTGATCGGTTTTGCGTTCGACGGGACCGGCTACGGCGCCGACGGCGCCATCTGGGGCGGGGAGGTGCTCATCGGCGGCTACGACGGCTTTGTGCGGGCTGCCCACCTCCGATACGTCCCGCTGCCGGGAGGCGACGCCGCCGTGCGTAAGCCGTATCGGTCGGCGCTGGCCCACCTCTGGGCGGCCGGTGTCGAGTGGGCTCCAGATCTCCCGCCGGTTCGGGCTGCCCCTGCGTCCGAGCTGGCGTTACTCGAAGGCCAGCTGAATCGAGGTTCGTATTGCGTGCCGACCTCGAGCATGGGGCGGCTCTTCGACGCGGTGAGCTCGTTGTTGGGGGTGCGGCAGACCGTGTCCTATGAGGCCCAGGCGGCGATCGAACTGGAGGAGCTGGCGGCCGGCGCGGACGCGACCGCGGCGGCGAGCGCGACCGCGGCGGCGAGCGCGGCCGTGGCGGTCCGCGGGTACCAGTTCGTCACGGACGGCGACCTCATCGATCCCGCTCCCGTCCTGCGGGGCGTGGTCGACGATTGGCGCCAGGGCTGCCCGCCGGGCGTGATCTCGGCTGGTTTTCACCGGGCCGTGGCTCGCCTCATCGCCGACACCGCGGCCGGATGGCAGGCCTCGACGGGGATCGACCGGATCGCACTCAGCGGGGGGGTGTTTCAGAACGTACTGCTCGTCGGTCTGGTCCGGGCCGAGCTGGCGCGCCACCAGCTGACCTTGCTCACTCACCGGGTCGTTCCGCCCAACGACGGCGGTCTGGCCCTGGGCCAGGCCGCCATGGTTGCGGCCGCCGGGACCGTTCCCGGGGTAGGCGGGGAGGAACCATGCTGACCGATCCGGGGGCGCGGTCCGGGTCGACCCCGGCCGTCGTGTCTACTCGGGCCGTCGTGTCGACCCCGGCTGTCGGGTCGACCCCGGCCGTCGTGTCGACCCCGGCTGTCGGAGAGGAGCTGGCCGTCGGGGAGGACCTGGCCGTCGGGGAGGAGCTGGCCCAGGCCGCCCTGACCCTGGCTCGCCGCTTCGCGGCCGGGGCCACCATGTGGTGCGTTTCGCCGCAGTGGCCGTCCCACGGCCGGCACTTGGCCGTCGAGTTCGTGCATCCGGTCGTGGTCGGCAAACCGGCCTGGCCCAGCGTGCCCATCGAGGGTTCCAATCTTGCCGCCGCCCTGCGGCCCTTGGCCCGACCGGGTGACGTGCTGATCGCCGTCAGCACCGCCGACGATGCGATCGTGTCGGACTTGTTGCGCCGATCGGAGGCCTGGGGGCTGACTCGGGTCTGGCTGGGAGCCGGCCGGCGACCGGCCTCGGAGATCGCCGAGCAGGTGGTGTGGTCCGAATGCGGTGATCCGGCTCATGCGGCCTGGTCGGGTGAGTTGGTCATCCTGTACCACCTGCTGTGGGAGCTCACCCATGTCGTGTTCGAGCATCCCGGGTTGTTGGCCGCGGAGTTGTCGTCGAGCCCGGATCCCGACGAGTTGGCCCGGTGCGCTGCGTTCGCCGCGCCCACCGCCGACCCGGGCCCGGTGTGCTTGACCTGCTCCGATCACGGTGACGTGGCCGAGGTGCGGGCCGTCCGCGAACCGGACCGGGCCGAGGTGTTGGTGGGCGGGTGTTCCCGGCTCGTCGACGTCAGCCTGGTCGACCCGGTCGCGACCGACGACCTGATCCTGGTTCACGCCGGGGTCGCCATCGCCGCCCTGGGGCCGGTGCCCATATGAACAGTGAACCGACGGGCTTTCTTTACCCCTTCATCGATGGCGACGAGCGCGACGCCGGTCACCTCCTGGTCGACCTGGCCGCATCGGCCCGGAGCAAGCTGGCGGAGAGCCGGGAGCTGCGAGCGGCGACCCTCGACCGCTACGACGCCGCCCTGGGCGACGCGGCCCGGGCCATGGCGGACCGGTTCCGCCGCGGAGGCCGGCTACTGGCATTCGGCAACGGTGGCAGCGCGACCGACGCCGAAGGGGCGGTGGCGTTGTTTCGTAACCCGCCGGTGGGCCGGGGCCGGGCCCTCCCGGCCCTGTCCCTGGTCAACGACTGGGCCGTGGTGACGGCGCTGGCCAACGACGTCGGATTCGATCTGGTCTTTTCCCGTCAGATCATCGCCCACAGCCGCCCGGAGGATATTGCCCTCGGGTATTCGACCAGCGGGGACTCGATCAACGTCCGGCGGGCCCTCGAAGAGGCGGCGGCCCGGCGCCTCCTGACCATCGGCCTGGCCGGATACCAGGGCGGGGCTATGGCGAGCAGCACGGCCCTCGACTTCTGTCTGGTGGTCCACTCCGACAGCGTCCATCGCATTCAGGAGGCGCAGGACGCGCTGACGTGGCGGCTGTGGTTGTTCGTGCAACGGCTACTCGACGAGGGCGACCGGGCCAGGGAAGGGATCCAGCCGTGACCGACGTGGTGCAACAGGCCGCCAGTCGTGGCGGCCGCGAGGCGGCGGTGTTCGAGCGCATCGAGGCCTTTCGCCGGCGCCGGCCCCGACTGCTCGACGAGGTGGTCACCCGGGCCCACGGGGCCGGGGGCAAGGCGTCGGCCGCCCTGCTCGATGCCGTCTTCATGCCGGCCTTCGCCAACGAGGCGCTGGCGGAGCAGACCGATGCCGCCGTCCTGACGCTCCCGTCCGGCGACCGTCTGGCCTTCAGCACCGATTCGTTCGTGGTCAAACCGCTGCGGTTCCCGGGGGGATCCGCCGGCCACCTGGCCGTGCACGGCACCGTCAACGACCTGGCCATGATGGGCGCTCGCCCCCTCGCCCTCTCGGCCGCGTTCGTGCTGGAGGAGGGTTTCCGGATCGACGCCCTGAAGGAGATCGTGGCGGACATGGCCGAGGCCGCCGCGGCCGCCGGGGTGTCGATCGTCACTGGCGACACCAAAGTCGTCGATCACGGCGCCGCCGACGGCCTGTACATCTCGACCGCCGGTATTGGCCTCATACCGCCCGGCTGCGACCTGTCGGCGTCCCGGGTGGCCGAAGGCGACGTGGTGATCTGTTCGGGTTTCATCGGCGACCACGGCATGGCCGTGCTGCTGGCCCGGGGTGACCTGGCCCTGGAGGCCGAGATCGTCTCGGATACGAGTCCCTTGTACGACCTGGTGAGCGGGCTGCTCCGCAGGGCGCCGTCCACCCGGTGGCTCCGAGACGCGACCCGGGGCGGAGTGGGCACGGTCTGCAACGAGCTGGCCCGCCAAAGCAACCTGACGGTCGTCCTCGACGAAACCGCCCTACCGGTCCGGCCGGCGGTGGGCGCGGCATGCGAGCTGCTCGGCATCGATCCCCTCTACGTCGCCAACGAGGGCAAGTTCATCGCCATCGTGGCGGCCGACGAAGCGGCGGCCGCGCTGGAGGCGCTGGGCGCCCATCCCGCCGGGCGCGACGCAGTCGTCATCGGGCGCATCGCGAGGGAGCCGCCGGGCATCGTCGTGCTGGTCACCGCCTTTGGGGGAACTCGGATCGTCGACATGCTGGTTGGCGATCCTCTGCCCCGCATCTGCTGACCGGCGTGGTGGCCCTGGCACGGGGCCAGGCGGTTGGGTAGCGCCTTCGCCGCGAGCCGTGAGGTTCGGCCGGCGTCGGAGCCGCTGGTCGGGGCCGCCGGTCGCGGCCGGTGTTCGGGGCCGATGGTCGGGGCCGCCGGTCGCGGCGTCAGGGGGCCAGAGCAGCCATAGCGCCGAACAGCGTCAGGGTGTCGGCCTGCACATCCGCACCGAAGTCCCGGTAGAGGGCGTAGACGTTGACCGCCACCCGCTCGGCTTCACCCCAGCCGGCGTAGGGCCCGAGGTCGATGTCCTTGGCCGCGTCGAGGGGCGCCAACCCGGCGTCATAGCGAAGGCGGGCCTCTGCGGTTAGATATTCGAAATACCCCTTGAGATCGCGGATGGCGTCCGGGGTCGCCAGCGGTCCGTGGCCAGGCACGACCGTGGTCGGACCCAGATCGAGTAGACGGTCGCAGGCGGCGATCCAGTTGCCCACCGGGCCGGCCCACACGATGGGGTGCCCGCCGTGGAAGAGGATGTCGCCGGTGAACACGATGCCGTCGTCGGGGAGGTGGACGACCACGTCGCCGCCGGTGTGAGCCGGTCCCACCTCGATGAGGCGCACCCGCCGGTCACCGACTTGCAGCTCCAGCTCCCCCTCGAATGTCCGGGTCGGCGCGGTCAGCTCGATGCCTTCGAACGTAAAAGGGCCGAAGATGCGTTGCACGAACTCCCCCACGGCACCCAGGTCGGGTACGGCTCGCATCAGATTGGCCAGTCGCGCCGGGGGCAACTCGACCATCTCCCGGGCGCAGGTGACCGAGGCAATGATCTCGGCACTCGCCACCAGCGAATTGCCGAAGCAGTGGTCACCGTTGGCGTGGGTGTTGACGACGACGCCCACCGGGTCGGCGGCTGGTGTTACCCGGCGCATGGCGGCCAGCATCTCGGCCGTGAGCTTCAGGTCGAACAGCGTGTCGACCAGCAACGACGCCTCGCCGTCGGCGATAAGCCCGGCGTTAGACCAACCCCAGCCGCCGTCAGGCTGTAGATAGGCCCAGACGCCGGCGGCCACTTCGTGCAGGCCTTTGTCGAAGGGCATATGCCTGTTGCTAGTCGCGGTGGTCTCGGAGGTCAAGGGGTGCGGTTCACCCGGTGGGGTAGCGCCCGAGCAAGTGCCGCAGCGCCGGCTCGAGGTCGCCATACCGAAACGAGTGACCGGCCGCCTGGAGCCGCTCGGGTTGCACTCGTTGGCTGGCTTCGGCCAGCTCGGTCGCGCCTTGGGCGCCGAGCAGCAGCTTGGGGCCGAAGGCGGGGACGGGTACCACCGCGGGGCGACGAAGGACACGGGCCAGGGTGGCGGTGTAGTCCCGGTTGCGGACCGGATGTGGGGCCACGGCATTGACCGGACCTGAGATCTCCGGGTCGAGCACGGCCCGGTAGTAGATATCGACCAGATCGTCGATGCCGATCCACGGCGTCCACTGTTCGCCGCTGCCGAGGCGACCCCCCAGCCCGGCCGCGAACAGCGGGCGCAAGAGGCGAAGGGTCCCGCCCCGAGGGGATTGCACGATGCCCGTGCGCACCTGCACCACCCGAACGCCGCCAGCCCGGGCGCCAGTTGCCGCCGCCTCCCACGCGGCGACCACGTCGGCAAGGAAACCCGCGCCCGGCGAGCTGGACTCGGTCAGGATCTCATCGCCCCGGTCGGCCCCGTAATAACCAACGGCCGACGCCGTGACGAGGACCCGAGGACCACCATGGGCGGCCGAGGCTTTCGCCACCGCCGTCGCCAGGGCCGCGGTGGGACCGATCCGGCTGGCCCGGATGGCTTCTTGGTGGGAAGGGGTAAACCGACCGGCAATGGATGCGCCCGCCAGGTGGATGACGGCATCGACCCCCTTCAGGCAGTCCGGGTCGGGCTCGTTCGGGCGCCATTGGCGCTCGCCCGGTGCCGACGGCGCCCCCCGTACCAGTCGCACGACCTGGTGTCCGCCGGAGGTCAAGAACGCGGCCAGGGCGGTGCCGATGAGACCGGACGCGCCCGTGATGGCGACCCGCAGAGGATCTGGCCCGAAGGCCCGCCCCCACTGGTGAGCGGCGAGGTCGCCGGTCAGCTGTCGTTTGCGGTAGGCGAACATGGACCGCAACAGGGCCGCGGGCACGGTGGTGTCCACCGTGTCGGTCACCCCGGTTGCCGTCGCACCGAGCTCGTGGAACTCGTGCCCGTGCCGCCATCGCAGCGCGGTTCGCAAAGGCTGGGACGTCAACTCGTCAACGAAACGGTGCGGCGGGTCGTATCCGTCCGCCTGGTGCTGGGCGACCCATTTGATCCCACCCGGCAAGCCCAGCACGGCCTGTCCGTCGCGGAGCGATCCGCTCTCGGACAGCACCCGGACCGGTTGCCACGGCGGGCTCAAGCGCACGATCGCCCCGGGCCGACCATGCCAGGCGAACACCTCCTTCAAGGGCGCGTCCACGACGGCTCGGTGCACGAATCTCATGATCTCGAACGTACCCGTCGACGGGGATGGTCCAACGACGCAGCAGCCGACGTGGCCAGAAACTCGTCGCGGCAGTGGTCGGAGCAAAAATAGCGACGGTCGTGGTCGGGCCCCGCCGTGGCGGGTGCATCTGCGGTCCTCACCTGCATCCCGCAGATCGGGTCGAGGGCGTATCCCTCCCCGCCACCGAGGCGGGCCTGGTTGCGGTACAGCCAGTACAGGACGGCCAGAACGCCGAGGAAGACGATGTTGAGCACGGTGGTGTAGTTCCACTCGAAGTGGTCGGCGACGATCTGGGCGGAACGTCGGGTCGGGACCACTCCGGCGGCGTGCGCCAATCCCCCCACCGCCAGTCCGGCCGTTGCCATCACGATCCAAAACCACCCGAGGAGCCGGAGGGCCACCCCCCGCCCGTAATACCTGCGGTAGACGAGGAGCAAGGGGATGGTGATGAGGTCGGCGAAGATGAAGCTGATCACACCTCCGAAGCTGATGCCTCCGTTCCACAGGGCCGCGGCGAGCGGCACGTTGCCGATGGAGCACACGAAGCTGACGATGGCCACGAGCGGGCCCACCAGCACGTTCTCCAACGACGTCCAGAAGCCGTGACCGTGCAAAAAGACGGCACTCCAAACCTGGGTCGGTACCAACGCGGCCAGAAAGCCGGCCGCCAGGTAGCCCACCAGAAGTTCGCGCCGCAGCATGGTGAGGTCGGCCATGCTGTAGCTGGCCGCGTCGGCCCAGGCGGCTTTCGACCGGAGCGATGGCTTGCCGGCTTCGTCTTCGTCCGGGTGCTCGTGGGCGTGGTGGTCGTGGGCGTGGTGGTCGGAGGCGTGGTGGTCGGAGTGGTCTGGCTCGGCGCCAGCAACGATGTCGGCGGGCGCGGCGCTCCCCGCCTTCTCGGGGTTCTCGCCGCCGGCGGCGGTGGCCTGGCCGCGGCCGCGGGCGGCCAGCACCGCCCTGGAGATGACCAGGCCTCCGGTCAGAGCCAGAAGCACGATCATGATGACGCCGCCGGTGAACTCTGCCGCCGCGAACTGCCAACCGAGCAGGACGACGAGCACGACACCAAGCTCGATGACCAGGTTGGTCGACGCGAACATGAACACCATGGCCGTCACAAAGTCGGCCCCTTTCTGATACAGGGACTTGGCCATGGCCGCAGCCGCGTAGGAGCAGGAGGACGAGACCATCCCGAAACCGCTGGCTCGCAGGATTGAGGCAGGCTGGTGATTGCCGAGCGTCCGGCGCATGCGACCCTTGGGCACGAAGGTCTGGACCGCTCCCGAGAGGGCGAAGCCGAGGACGAGCGGCCAGAAGGTCACCCAGAACATGAAGAACGCCTGGCGCAGTCCGGCCCCAAGGTCGTGGGCCCACGCCACGGCCAGCACCGGATCAGGACCGGACGAGTCGGGCGATGGCGGCCGAGGCTTCGGCGACCTTGGCGTCCGCTTCGGGGCCACCGGAGGCGACGGCCTCTTTGACACAGTGGCCGAGATGTTCGTCGAGAAGGCCCAGAGCCACCTCTTGCAGGGCTCGGTTGACCGCGGTGATCTGCGTCAAGATGTCGATGCAATAGCGGTCGTCGTCGACCATGGCCTGCAGACCTCGGACCTGACCTTCGATGCGGCGGAGCCGTCGCTGGTAGGCATTCTTGTTGGGGGTATAGCCGCGCACAGGATTAACCATACCCCCCTATGGTATCCTGGGTAAGGCCGCGATGGACGGAGGTCACTGATGGACGATGACGAACTCTCGCCCGAGGTGGTGGACGAGGTTGACAGCGACCGCTTCATTGTCGAGCAGGGCGGGGCGGAGGCCCAACTCGTCTACCGGCTCGATGGTGACCGGTTGCTGCTGATCCACACCGAGGTTCCTCCTGAGCTCGGTGGTCGGGGCATCGGGGGACAGCTGGTCGCCGCCGGCGTGGCCCGGGCGGCACGGGACGGTCTCACCATCGCCCCCTGGTGCCCGTACGCCCGCCGATGGTTGACGGACCACCCCGATGCGGTCGCCGGCGTGAAGATCGACTGGACGGAGCCGCCGGCCATCCGGGACTGACAGCCGGCCTGGTTCTTTCGCTTTGTGGACCAAACTCGGCCCACCTGGGCGGCACCGTCCAGAGAGTGTCGGCGCGGGTGGGAGCCGGGCGGGGGCGGTCGCTTTGTGGACCAAACTCGGCCCACCTGTAGGGCGGCACCGTCCAGAGAGTGTGGGCGCGGGATGGGCGCCGGGCCGGGGAAGCGCCGTCACCGGCGATCGCTACCCCCCGGAGGCAGCCACCTGGTGGAGTTCGATCCGGTTACCGGCGGGGTCGGACAAGAAGGCCTGGCGGCTGGTGCCAACCGGGACGGCGTCGCTGACGGTCACGCCCTCCTGGCGGAGCTCCTCGATGGCGGCATCGAGGTCGTCGACCAGGATGGCGAAATGCTGGCCGTGGTCCTGGGGCGGCGCCGAGCCGATGAGATGGACCTGCTGCCCGCCGGCATCCAGCCAGGCCCCGGGAAAGTTGAAGTCTGGCCGGTCCTGGCGGGGGACCAAACCCAGCTGACCGGTGTAAAAGGCCAGGGCGGCGTCGACATCGTCGACATTGAGCGAAACGTGGTGCACGCCTTGTGGCTTCATGGGCGCCGACCTCCAGCCGAGGGACAACCGATGGATGGGGAGCTTAGGGGGCGGTTCGACTCAATAGCCCAGCAAGCCGCGCACGTAGGCGGCCTGGCCGACATGCTGCAGGCTGTCGTCGGCGATGCTCACGAGGCGCACGCCCATGGTCACGGGCGGATCCCAACGACGGTCGACGATGCGGTCGAGGTCCTCGGCACTGAGCTGCTCGAGCATCGTCCGGGTGCGGCGGTCGACGGCATCGAGGTACTCGAGGAGGACGTCCGGACCGTCGGGTCGGACCTTTGCGACGTCGTCAGCACCATGCCCGTAGCCCGTGTTCGAGGGATCGGGTTCGAGCCCGCAGCGGCGAGCCCAGTCGCCGCCGGCCCAGATCTGCTCGGTGTCGAGCAGTTCGGCGATGTGGTGGTCCTGCACGCGAGCGAGATGCCACAGCAGCCAGGCGATGGTGTTGGCGCCCGGGCCGGGCGCCTCGAGCAGTTGATCGGGATCCACATCGCGGACCGCTTCCCGGGCCAGGGGTGGAACCCGTCCGTACATGTCCAACAGCAGGGCCGCGACATCCATCCGCCCATTCCACCATGAATGGCTCGACGCCGGCCGGGGAATGGCTCGGCGCGGGCGGGGAATGGTTCGGCGCGGGGCGGGGAATGGCTCGGCGCGGGGGATGGCGGCGCGGGGCGGGGAATGGCACCACCGCGGCCGCGGGACGGAACGGCTCACGCCCAGCGCCGGGCCGCCGTCATCTCACTCGGGGCGTCTCCAGTGTTCACCGTGTTGCTCGGCTCGAAGAGCAGGAGCGTGGCTTCGGTCGTCGCCCGAGGGCAATGGTGCTGGCCTCGCGGCACCACGTAGGTGTCGCCGGCCTCCAGCTGAATGGCGCCGGTCTCCGTTTCGATGGTCAGGGCACCCGACAGCACGAGGAAAAACTCGTCGGTCTCGGGGTGACGGTGGCGGGTGAAGTCGCCGAGGACCTTGACGACGCGAACGTCGTAGTCGTTGACGACGGCGATGGTCCGAGGCGACCAGTGCTCATCGACCTCCGCCAGCACCCGATGAATGTTGCGGACTCCCGGCACCTCGCTGGTCATAGGTGACATTCTGGCCTCGCGGATCGCTGCACCGGTCCAGAGAGGCCAGATCCGGCTAGCTCACCAATACGGATACGGCGTGCAGGGCCAGGCCGGCGAGGCCACCGACGACGGTGCCGTTGATCCGGATGTACTGCAGGTCCGGACCGAGCAGCAGCTCGAGACGCCGGGACGTCTCGAGCGCATCCCACCGTCGGATCGTCCCGCTGACCAGGGTGACCAGTTCCTGATCGAAATGCTCCAGCGTCATCCGGACGGCGGCGTCGAGGCCCCGCTGGGCCGAAGCGGCCAGCTGCGGGTCATCGCGGAATCGCACGCCGGTCTGGGAGATCATGCTGGCCAGGCCGGTCCGCAGTTCTGATCCCGGTCGTTCGGCCTGAGCGCGCAGCTCCTCCTTGACGTCCTGCCAGACGGCGGCCGCGAAGCCCCGGATCTGCGGCTGCCCGAGCAGTTCCGCCTTGATTTCCTCGCCGCGCTGGCGCATGGCATCGGAGGTCTGCAGGTCAGCGGCGAACTTCTCCAATCCGGTCTCGAGCTGCAGGCGCAACGGATGGTCTGGGTGTTCGGCCATATCGTCGAGCACCTGCCCGCTGCGCTGCAACAGGCTGCCCACCATGCGATCCTCGACCGGGCCCGGTAGCCACCAGGGCGACTCGATGCCGAGGCGATGATGCAGGTCGGTTCCGTGCTCGGCCAGATAGCGGCTGAGGGCGTTGAGGCCGGCGTCGATGAGGGGTTGGTGACGGCCCTCCCGAGTCAGCTGCTGAAGGACCCGGCCGGCGAGCGGGGCGAGCGGTACCTTGTCGATCCGGTCCCGGACCAGGGCGTCGAGGAGGCGGTGCACGTCCTCATCGCGCAACAGGTCCGTCCCGACCACCAGGCCGTCGGCGAGGCGGGCCGCCAGGGCCGAGGCGTGGTCGGGGACGGCGAGCCAGACCGCCACCCGCTCGACGGCCTGCGAGGCTCGCAGCCGCTCGCTCACCGCGTCCGCAGTGAGGAAGTTCTCCTGGACGAAGGTGCCCAGGGTCGCCGCGAAGCTGTCCTTGCGCTCCACCACGATGGCGGTGTGCGGTATCGGCAGGCCGAGCGGCCGGCGGAACAGGGCGGTGACCGCGAACCAGTCAGCCAGTCCGCCCACCAGAGAGGCGATGGCGGCGGCCTCGACCCACTCCAGCCAGGACGCCCGGTGGACCAGCAGGGCCGAAACGACGAACACCACTGCGGCCAGGACGAGCAGACCAGTGGCCCGCCGCTTGGCCACCACGAGCAGCCCAGCCCGGCGATGTTCGGTGGACGTCAGGGTCGGGGTCATACCGCGGTTCTACCCTGCCGTGGGTGGTCCGAGGGTCCATTCGATCCCGTGTCCTATGGTGGGCCAGTGGATGGGATCGAATACCGGGTTCGGGCCCAGAACCCGTCGACAGCCAGCGAAAACCTCATCCACGCCGACGACGTGGCCCAGCGCTACGGATTCGAGGGCGGCCTGGTTCCCGGGGTGACGGTCTACGGGTACACGTGCCATGCCCTGGTCCAGGCGTTGGGACCGGGTTGGGTGGAGCATGGCGGCGCCCACGTCCGGTTCCTGGCCCCGTGCTACGACGGCGAGGAATTGGTCGTGGCCGTGCCACCGGCGCCATCTCCGCCCGTCGAGATCGAAGTCACCACTGGTAAAAGGACGTGCGTCACCGGTTCGGCCGCCCTCGCCACCGCGGCCGGCGGCGAGGTCACGTTTACCGACATCCCTTTTGCTCCGGCCCCGGAACCGGATGCCCGGCCGGAGTCCGGTGACGGGTTCTTCGTACCCGGCCGGGTGCTGGGCTCGGTGCCGCTGACAACCGACCAGGCCACCGTCGACGGCTACCTCACCGGGATCGGCGAACCCTCGACGTTCTACGCGGTCGACGGCGTCGTGCACCCGGGGCAGCTCCTCGGGGGCGCCAATCGGGTGCTGACTGCCAATGTGATCTTGCGGGCCTGGCTGCACGTCGAAAGCGAAATCCGCCATCTCCGGGCCGTCTTGGTCGGAGAGGACATAGAGGTCCGGGCTCGCGTCGCGGCCGTGTTCGAGGCCAAAGGTCACCGTTTCGTGCGATTGGACGTGGCCTGGATGGCGGCGGACGAACTGGTCGCCGCCGCTCGGCACACCGCCATCTGGCAGCTGGCCGGATCATGAGGCTCGGTTTGCCGGCCGGGGTGCGAGCCTGTCTGTTCGACCTCGACGGGGTCCTGACCCAAACCGCCAAGGTCCACGCCGCGGCCTGGAAGGAGATGTTCGACGGCGTCCTGCGCAGCTGGGCCCAACAAGAGGGCCAACCGTTTCAGCCCTTCGACGACCACGACGACTACGACAACTTCGTCGATGGCAAACCCCGCCTCGACGGGGTGCGCGACTTCCTGGCGTCACGGGGCATCCACCTCCCCGAGGGAAACCCCGACGATCCGCCCTCGGCGGAAACCGTCCACGGCCTGGGCCAACGCAAAAACGACATCGTCGTCCGTCGCGTCCGCGACCACGGCGTGGAGGCCTATCCCGGCTCGGTGGCTTATGTTGAGGCGGCCAGGACCGCCGGGCTGGGACGAGCGGTCGTCTCATCCTCGAGTAACTGCCGGGACATGCTGGCGGCGGCAGGAATCGGGGATCTTTTCCAAGACGTAGTCGACGGGGTGGTAGCCGAGCACGAGCACCTCAAGGGCAAGCCGGCGCCCGATACCTTCCTGGCCGCGGCCAGGCGTCTGGGGGTCGAACCGGCGGCCGCGGCGGTGTTCGAGGACGCCCTGGCGGGCGTGGCCGCAGGCCGGGCCGGGCGCTTCGGCTGGGTGGTCGGCGTTGATCGGGTCGGTCAGGCCGAGGCCTTGGCTGCCCACGGGGCGGACCGGGTGGTCAAGGACCTTTCCGAGCTGCTGGCCGGGGGCGCCGAGCCATGATCACCCATTCCGCGTTCCGGTGCGACGCCTGGTCGATCGTCGAGGAGGAACTGCATTTCGACCTGCTGGCCCAGACCGAGTCGGTCTTCGCCCTGTCCAACGGTCATCTGGGGTTGCGCGGCAACCTCGACGAGGGGGAACCACACGGCCTGCCGGGCACGTACCTGGGATCGTTCTATGAGCTGCGTCCCCTGCCGCACGCCGAGCTGGTGTACGGCGAGCCCGACGCCGTACAGAGCGTGGTCAATGTGACCAACGGCAAAATCATCCGCTTGCTCGTCGACGACGAGCCCTTCGATATCCGTTACGGTGAGCTGCGCCACCACGAGCGGGTGCTTGACCTCCGGGCCGGAACACTGGACCGAACGGTCGACTGGGTGTCACCCGGTCACCGGGCGGTCAAGGTGCGGTCCACCCGGCTGGTGTCGTTTACCGAGCGAGCCATCGCCGCCATTGCTTACGAGGTGGAGGCGGTGGACCGGGACATCCAATTGGTAATCCAGTCCGAACTGGTCGCCAACGAAGAGCTGCCCGCCGGCAGCAGGGATCCACGCGGTGGCGCCGCCCTCGATCACCCGCTCCGGGCCGAGCCGGCCATGCCGACCGATGGGGACACGATCCAGCTCATCCACCGCACCGAGCTGAGTGGTCTGCGGGTGGTGGCCGCCATGGATCATGAGGTCCTCGAAGCGCCGGTGGACCGGGAGCTCCGCACTGAAGTCCATCCCGACCTGGGCCGGATCAGCGTGATCGCCCGCCTGCCAGCCGGAGCCAAGGTGCGTTTCGTCAAGTACATCGCCTACGGCTGGTCCCGTGTTCGTTCCCTGCCGGCCCTGCAGGATCAGGTAGCCGGGGCGCTGCTGGCGGCCCGCCACAACGGTTTCGACGGGTTGGCCGCGGCCCAGCGTCGCTATCTCGACGACTTCTGGGATCGAGCCGATGTGGAAGTCGACGGTGACCCTCAAATCCAGCAAGCGGCCCGCTTCGCCTTGTGGCAGGTGCTGCAGGCCGGGGCCCGGACCGAACGGAGGGCCATCGCGGCCAAGGGGCTAACCGGCCCGGGCTACGACGGCCACGCCTTCTGGGACACCGAGATGTACGTGTTGCCGGTGCTGTCCTACACCCAACCCGAGGCCGTCGCCGACGCCCTCCGCTGGCGCCAGGCCGCCCTTCCGGATGCCACTGAACGGGCCCACCAGTTGGGCCTCGAAGGCGCGGCGTTCCCGTGGCGGACGATCCGCGGTAAGGAGAGCTCTGGGTACTGGCCGGCCAGCACGGCGGCTTTCCATGTCAATGCGGCGGTGGCGGACGCGGTGCTTCGTTATCTCTGGGCTACAGGCGACGACGGCTTCGTCGAGCGCACCGGGCTGGAGCTGTTGGTGGCCACGGCCCGGTTGTGGATGTCCCTGGGCCATGACGACCCTGGCCGGGGCTTCCGCATCGACGGCGTCACCGGGCCTGACGAGTACAGCGCCATTGCCGACAACAACGTCTACACCAACTTGATGGCGCAGCGGAATCTGGTCCACGCCGCCGACCTGGCGGCCCGATTCGTCGAGTCGGCCGCGGCCCTCGGTGTCGACCCGGCCGAGCGCGAGCGCTGGCGGAAAGCCGCGGCCGAGATGATCGTCCCTTACGACCGCGAGCTCGGCGTCCATCCGCAGTCCGAGGGCTTCACCCGCCACGACCGGTGGAACTTCGCCGCCACCGGAGCAGACCAGTACCCCCTTCTGCTGCACTTCCCGTACTTCGACCTGTACCGCAAGCAGGTGGTCAAACAGCCGGATCTGGTCATGGCGCTGTTCATCCGGGGGGACGAGTTCAGCCTGGAGGAGAAGGCCCGTAACTTCGCCTACTACGAGGCCCTGACCGTGCGTGACTCGTCTTTGTCGGCGTGCGTGCAATCGGTCGTGGCGGCCGAGGTGGGGCAGATGGACCTGGCCTACGACTATCTCGGCGAGGCCGCCCTGATCGACCTCAACGACCTCGAGCACAACACACGCGACGGCCTGCATATCGCCTCGCTGGCCGGCACCTGGCTGGCGCTGGTGGGAGGTCTGGGGGGGATGCGCAACTACGGCCAGGCCGTGGGGGTGGGGGCCGATGGTAGCGAGGGGGCCGATGGTGGCGAGGGGGCCGATGGTGGCGAGGGGGGCGAGGGGGGCGGTGGGGTCGATGCCGGCGGTGGCGCTGCCCGGGGTGGTGGCGAGGGTGACGGAGCCGGGGGTGGCGCCGCCGGGGGTGGCGGAGCTGTTGGTGGCGGACCCGGGGGTGGCGGAGCTGTCGGGGGCGCCGGAGCTGGCGAGGGTGGCGGAGCCGGGGGTGGCGAGGGTGGCGGAGCCGGGGGTGGCGGAGCCCCGGGTGGGGGAGCTGTCGGGGGCGCCGGCGGTGGCGAGGGTGGCGATGGCCGGGGCCCGGGGGGCCGGAGGGAAGGGGTCACGGCTGGTCTGCTGACGTTCGCGCCCCGCCTGCCAGCGGCGATCACCCGGCTGCGGTTCCGGCTCACCTACCTCGGCCGCCGCTTGGAAGTCGCCATCACGGCAGCCGAGGCCACCTACACCCTTCGTTACGGCGAGCAGCTCGAGCTGGCCCACCACGGGACGCCACTGTGGCTCCGGCCGGGCCAGCCCGAGACCCGCTCCATCCCGGCGGTGACCCCTGGGCCGCCGCCCTCCCAGCCGCCCGGCCGGGCGCCGGCCCGGCGGGTGCCGAACGCGCCGGCGGGATTGGTGGACTCGACGGTGCCGCCGGGCCGTGAGGCTCGTCCCCCTGGCGAAGCGGGACGGGCCGCCGAGGCGGGTCAGGCCAGGTGACCGGCGACGGCGCGGCGGGCCAGGCGGGTCAGGCGAGATGACCGGCGACGGCGCGGCCGGCCAGGCGGGTCCGGCGGTTCCTGCAGACCGTTTCGGTGGGCCGGCGACAATCTCCCGCCCGGGTCCCGTGGCCGAGTAGACCGAGTTGCGAATGGTCGGCTGGGCCCACGCCGGAGCCGCCCCCGAGCTGGCCGCCAAGGGACTGGCCCGCTTCGATGCCACCGGGCTCTCGCTCATCGGCACCGTGCGACGAGACGGGTCGCCGCGATCAGCGCAGTGGAGCCGTTCGTCTCCGAAGGCCAGCTGGCGCTCGGGATGATGTGGCGCTCCATGAAGGCCCTCGATCTCCTGCGTGACTCCCGCTGCGTGGTGCACAGCACCATCTCCGACAAAGACGGACGGAAGGCGAGTTCAAGGTCTACGGCCGGGCCGTCGCGGTGGACGACCCGTTGGCCCGGGAGCGGTACCGCTCCGAGTTGCGGGCCGCCACCGGGTGCGCACCTGAGGGTGACGAGTGGCACCTGTGGCACGTCGACATCAACCAGGTCTCGTGGTTTCGGGCCACCGGCGACGGGGAGCACGAAACGGAAGTGTGGCGGCCGTCCTGAGTTCAGGGGCGATCGCTAACCTCAGTCCATGGGACGGCTCGACGGGCAGGTGGCGGTCATCACTGGTGCGGTCGGACTCGAAGGAGAAGCGGCCACTCAAGCTCTCCAGCAGGTGGCCGCGAGCGTGGCGGAGGCCACCCCCCTGGGTCGGATCGGGCTGCCAGATGACGTGGCTGGCGCGGCCGTGTGGCTGGCCTCCGCCGACTCGGCATATGTCACCGGCCACGCCCTCGTAGTCGACGGCGGGATGACGTCGGCCCGGACATCGTTCCACCCGTACCGAGGAGTCATTCGCCGATGAACCACCGCACTGTCAACGCCCGGGGCATCCGTATCCACCTGGTCGAGGAGGGCCGTGGCCCGCTCGTCCTCCTGGTACACGGCTTCCCTGAATCGTGGTACTCGTGGCGGCACCAGCTACCCGCCATCGCCGCGGCCGGTTTTCGGGCGGCCGCCATCGACGTGCGCGGCTACGGCCGCTCGTCCGCCCCCCTGGAGATCGACGCCTACGGCATGCTCCACCACCTCAACGACAACCTCGGCGTCGTTGAAGCCCTCGGCGAACACACGGCCGTAATCGTGGGCCACGACTGGGGTTCTCCGATCGCGGCCAACTCGGCCCTGCTACGGCCGGACGTCTTTACCGCGGTGGCCTTGATGAGCGTGCCCTACAGCCCGCCGGGACCGCGCCGGCCGACCGACGCCTTCGCCGAGATGGGCGGCGACGAGGAGTTCTATATCAACTACTTTCAGGAGCCCGGCCGGGCCGAGGCCGAGGCCGAGCCCGATGTGCGCACCTGGCTGCTGGGCTTTTATGTCGGGGCATCGGGCGATGCGCCCCGGCCCGTGGACGGCGCCACCATGGCCACGGTCCCCAAAGGAGGGCGGCTGCGCGACCGCTTCGTCCTCCCCGACGCCTTGCCGGCCTGGCTGACCGAGAAGGACCTCGATTTCTACACGTCCGAGTTCGAGGGAAAAGGTTTCCGTGGTGCTCTGAACCGCTATCGCAACGTCGACCGCGATTGGGTGGACCTGCAGCCGTGGAGCCGGCAGCCCATCACCGTGCCGTCGTTGTTTATCGGCGGGGAGCGCGACGGGCCGACGCTGTGGGGGCAGCGGGCCATTTCCCGGTTTCCCCAAACCTTGCCCGGTCTGCGGGGCAGTCACATCCTTCCGGGTTGTGGGCATTGGGTCCAGCAGGAGCGGGCCAGTGACGTGAATGAGTTGCTGGTTGATTGGTTGAAGGGCCTGTAGGGGAGAAGTGCGGGGCGCCGACGGGCCGACGGGCCGAAGCTGCTGGGGCTGCTTTTAGTCGGCGGGGAGGCCGCGCCGGATGGCGTCGACCGACTGCCGGACATCGTCATCGGTCGTGGTGGTATTGGAGACCGATATGCGCATGCAGTGGCGACCTTTCCAGATGGTGCCGCCCATCCAGCACGTGCCGTCACGTTGGACCGCAATGATGGTGTGTTCCGTCCTGGCTCGGGAGCCGAAGTCGACCAGCACCTGGTTCAGCACCACCTGGTTGGCGATGGTGACACCCGGGAGTTCGGCGAGGGCGCCGGCGAAGTGGCGGGCGTGGGCGCAACAGCGATCAATCACCTCGACGATGCCAGCGCGGCCCAGCTGGCGCAGGGCGGCCCAGGTCGCGAAACCGCGTGCCCGCCGGGACGACTCGGCCACGTAATCGCCGGGTGTACGGATGAGGTTCGGGCCGGGGGAACTGAGGTAGGCGGCGCCGTAGGCCGTCGCCGCCACATGCGCCTCAGGGTCGGCGCTGAAGACGTAGCCGCAGTCGTAGGGGACATTGAGCCATTTGTGGCCGTCGCAGGCCCAGGAGTCTGCTCGTTCGATGCCGGCGACGAGGTGGCGGGTGGCCGGGCTGGCGGCGGCCCACAAACCGAAGGCGCCATCCACGTGGACCCAGGCGCCAGCCCGGTGGGCCAAATCGCAGACGCTCTCGAGGTCGTCGCAGGCGCCGGTGTTCACGTTGCCCGCTTGGGCGCACACGACGGTGGGTGTCGTGCCGACCGCCTCGAGGGCCTCGGCGAGGGCATCGATCTCTATGGCGCCGTTGGCATCCGCCGGTATTTCCACCACGGCCGCATTCCCAAGGCCGAGGAGCCGGAGGGAGGCGTCGATGCTGGCGTGGCGTTCCTCGCTGGCCAGGACCCGGATCGGCGGGGAACCCGCCAGGCCTTGTTCTTCGACGTCCCAACCCACCTGCTCGAGCACTCGATGCCGACCGGCGGCCAGGCCGACGGTGTTCGCTCCCTGGGCCCCGGTCACCAGTCCAAACGACGCCGGCTTGGGGATGCCGAGGAGGTCTTTGAGCCAGGCCCCGGCCGCTTCCTCGGCGAGGGCGGCCGCCGGGGAGCTGACACTGTTGAAGGCGTTCTGGTCCCACCCGGACGTGAGCAGGTCGGCGGCGGTGGCCGCTTCGAGCGCGCCTCCGATCACGAAGCCGAAGTAGCGGGGGCCGGTCGAGGTGACGAGGGCGGGTTGGGCGGCGTGGAGCAGGCGGTCGATGACCGCGTCTGGAGCTTCGCCCGTCTCGGGCAACGGACCGCCGAATGCAGCCCGTTGGGTGTCGAGATCGAAGCTCGGACCGACCCTCCTTTGGGATGACTGGCCGCGGTAGGTATCGATCTGCTCGGCGGTGCGTACCAGCAAGCTTCGAGCGCTCGGCCACCCGCCTACCGTAGTCAGGCCCGGTGCCCGAGGACATGGGTCGGCTGTCGGTGGGCCTGTTTCTGCAGATCGCGGGTGGAAGGCCGAAGGGGAAGGCGTTTCCGGCTCGGGCCCACAACGAGTGCCGGAACGACGACAGCCGGGTCAGTTACCGCAAGGGCTGATCAGTCTCGGCGCCGCTGAAAAGCGGGCCCCGATAGCGGAATGACCCCAAGCCGCGACGCTCTCCGAGCACCCGACCGTGCCCACCGCCCAGCTGCTGCCTTATCGTCTCCGAGGTGTCGGGACCATCCGCGCCTCGCAGGCACCTCGGCGCCAGGATGAACGCGACGCGGAGAAGGAGATCCCTGGTGAGCGCCATCGGACGTAACCAACCCTGCCGGTGCGGCAGCAACAAGAAGACCAAGCACTGCTGCGGGGTCCCGCATGGTCCCTCCGAGGCGGAGTTGGCCAAGGCATTCCTGGCCGACGAAGCCCGCCCTGCTGCCCAGCGACTCATGCCCCTTCCCGAGGACGAGCTAGACGAGCTCTTCGATCGGATGCTCGACCTGCCCGAGCAGCATCTCTCGCTCCAAGTGCCCCTTCCCCAGCTCCTACCTCCCGAGCTAGAAGCCCTCCGTTACGCCCTCGCCGACGACGACCCCGACGCCGCTGACGAACATCTCGGACCCGCCCTCACACGTATCGGTACCCCGCAACAGCGAGCCGGCCTGGCCCGAGCAGTGCTCGCCCTGGCGGACAGCGGTGCCATCGACCGCAGTGTGACCGACGCCGCCATCGTCGACTTGGACTCCCGCAACGACTCGGCCCTCATGCGCGCCAGTCTGCTCCATGCCCTCTCTGTCTCGGTTGGCGCCAGCCCAACCCCGTCCGGGCTGCTCGTCGTCTCCCGCTAACCCGGCCCCCTCCCACCCCAGCACTTCACCACGACCTGGAACCCGGTCTGGAACCAATTTCTAGCCGTCCTGAGACGCCCTGGTTGACGCCGTCCCGGCGACCGCCGGCATGCTCGTTCATCTGGGTCCGGCCCACGGGCTCCGGTGCAGTACACGATGTTGCCGGATCTCGCCCGCGGTAGTGCCAGACCCTCACGCCGGCGTCAAGGGTCGCTATGAGCCTCCGCCTCCGGGGCAGTACAACGGGGTTGCCGGATCTCGCCCGCGGTAGTTGCCAGACCCTCACGCCGGCGTCAAGGGCCGCTGCGAGCCTCCGCTCCGCTCCGGATCTCGCTCTCCGCTCGCTGACGCTCGCTCCGACCCTTGACTCCGACTCCGGGCCTGGCGGCAGGTCGGAGAAGGAAGCGATACAGGAGTATCGCTTCCCGAAGGAAGCGCATTCCGTCAGATTGGGAAGGCGCGACCCGGGGCAGGCGTGCTCTGGTCGCTGGTCGCTGGTCGCTGGTCGCCGGTCGGCTAGGCCGGGGTCGGCCTCTTTTGGCGATGTGGCCGCGGACGTTGCGCCGTTATAGCTTCTCGAGGAAAGCGGTGACCGCCCGGTCGAAGGCGGCCGGTTGATCGACGTTGGAGGCGTGGCCGGCATCTGCAAGTACGGCCTTCCTCGCTCCTGGAATCTTGGCTTCCATGACGTCGGCAGCGGCAAGGAACGGAGTGTCGTTGGCGCCCACCACAATGAGCGTCGGCACGGAGATCGTCGGCAGTGAGTCAAAGACCCGGCTGTCGTGCTGGGCCAGGATGCCCCGGGCGGCTCGGGCGAGACCGAGGGGATTGCGCTGCTGCGACGCCACGATCTCGGGGCTGGTGCCGAGGGCGTCGAGCCCCCGTTGCTCGAACTGGGTGCCGTACCGGTCGACGGTCTCCGTGTTCCACTTTGCTCTGGCTTCGTCGCGCCGGTAGCCGGGGCCAGCGTCACACACCACCAATGCGGTTACCCGGTCAGGAAAGCGGAGGTGGAAGGCGAGGGACAGATATCCCCCGAGCGACAGGCCGCCGACCACGGCTCGCTCAGCGCCAATCAGATCGAGAAAGGCGGCCATGTCATCTACCGAGATCGCCTCTGAATACTGGGCCGGATCGTCGGGTGAATCACTGCGGCCGTGGCCGCGGATATCCCAGGTGACCACTTGTCGATCTCGAGAGAGGGCAGGAAGGTTGCCCGTCCACATCGCCGCACTCGACGAGTAACCGTGGGTGAGAAGTAAAGGGACCCGGTCAGTTTGGGGGCCGGTAACCTCGTAGTAGAGGTTGGTACCGGCCCGGTCGAGCATCGGCATGGTGGTGACTCCGATCCGTATGGGTCATGAAGGCGCACCCGAACGTGGTGGGCGCGAGGTCATTATCTTTTCCCTTGGTGAGGTCGACGACCCGTCCGCATGGGCCCCAATGCTTTCTGGAGGCGAGGGCAGTGCGCAAACCAAGTTCAGAACTGATGGGTTGACTTGTGGCCCGTCGGCGGACCGTCGAGCGCTTTGGTTTGGTCGGCGAGGGGGTGTGACTGCGGATTTGGCACTGGCAGCGCCGAACGTTGCATCAGGTGGAACATCATCACCGATTACGTACGGTCCTGTGGGGGCGCGGCGCGCATTAGGGGCCGAAGAGTCCGAGCGGGTGAGGGGCGGGGTCAGGTGGCTCCCGGTCACGGGCAACATCGACTGCACTGAGGCCCTCCGTCCGGCCTGGGTGGGGCAGGTGTAGGCCGTCGTCGTCGAAGGGTCCGGGGAGGATGCCACCTGGTGGTGGCCGCCAGCCCCAGTGACCGGGGCGTCCGGTGAGGGTCCAGCCTTGGTAGCTGGCCAGGTCGTGATGATGGCTGCAGAGCAGAGCAAGATCGTCAAGAGTGGTCGTCTTGGTCTCGGACCAGGCCCGTATGTGGTGGGCTTCGAGGCCGAATCCGTTCTCGCAGCCGGGGACGACACAAGCGCGGTCTCGGACCCAGAGGGCGGTCCGTTGAGCGGCGGTGGGGCGGCGTCCGATGTGGGCGACGGAGCGAATGTCGATGCCTTCTTGTACCACGGCGGCGAGGAAGGCATCGCTGAGCATGGCTCGTACGGTGGCTACCGGGACGGGTCCGACGCCTTTGATCAGGCAGCATTCGTCGCCTTCAACACGGCCGCGAACCAAGGCCGCGTGATCGATCAAGGCGATCACAGTGGCGGGCGGGCCGACCTTCCAAGCTGGGTTAGCCGTCTCGGGGTTGGCGTCGCAGCCGGGACTGGCGCCGCTTTTGGCCGCGGCGGTAGTGGCCAGGGCGACGAGGGCGTCGACGGCGTAGCAATCCGGATGTTCGCGGCGACCCTCCTTGCGGGCCACCTCGAACTGTTGGGTATGGAAGGGCCGAAGGCAGGCTTGGAACTGCGCCAAGGCTTCGGGGGTCAGGCGAGCGTCGAGGCGACCGGCACCGTCCCCGTCGGTCCAGGTGCGAAGGTAGCGGCCCCGGTGGATTGCGGCCCGCCGTGCCTCATCATCCTGGGCAGAACGTCCGGCAGTGACGACCTGCCGGCACGATTCCCGCAGTCCTCTGAGCCCGCTACGGCCGGCTTGGTCGATCAACCGGCGCGTCGAGTTCGGGTCAACCTCGGCGGCGGCAGCAATCTCGCCCGCTTGGACTGGTGACAGGTCGCCTGCTTGGCAGGCTCCGGCGAACTCGGGTTGGGCGTCCATCTGCTTGGCGATGGCCAGGCTGGTTCTGGCTGCTCTCTCAGTCGTGCCGGAAACCTGGGCCAACCATTGGTCGGGTGAGCGGGCACCAGACTGGGCCCACTGCCTACACTCGCTCGCCCGCCGCGCCGTCATGGCTTTGGCAGTCGCAGCCAGTCGCTCCGCTCGGGCGAAAACCCGAGTGAGCTCGGCGGCGTCATCGCCGGCGAGGACGGCCACATCGAGGTGCTGCACGATCGCGCCGAGCGTGTCAACGGCTTCAACTGCTCCGCTGCACACGTTCGGCGTGGTCATGCAGCAAAGTTTACGAGGGGGGTGTGACGATTATCGCGGGCGATCAACAGGCTGAGGAGGCCGTTCTCTCTTGGTCGTTGGGCCGTACGACAAAGGGTCGTATATGGGTATCTGGCGAGCTGTCGCTGGGGGGATAATCGTGAGCCTCGAGCTGCGTCTCAGAAATGGGCGTGGGTGGGCCCCCACGGGTCCACTTTTGAATGCAGATTGTGAATTTCTGGTCTCTGCTGAGGCTATGGAGACCATCGAGCGAGAGGGCATCGTCCTCCTGAGCTACCAGCCGCCTCGGGAGGTGCGAGCGGCTCGCGGCGAGTTGGTAGACGAGTTCCGGATCCGTGCCGTCGATCGTCCCGCTGCGAGCATGGCAATGCCCATGCGCATTTTGTTCAACCGGTCAATACTGCTTGGACCTGACGGATAGCGAAGTTGGGAATGGCCGCAGTCGTTCGCAGTGTGGTGAGGTCGCCCGTTGCGCCACCGAGGCGCCACGTCGCAGTCCAGACCTCTTGCACCGTAACAGTCACGGTCCTCACGTTGTCATAGGTATGAACGACCTTCCCGTTCGGGTAGGGAAGTCCTTCCTGCCGGTATGGACCACTCCAGGTGGGTGTGGTGCCGTCTCCCCAGTCGATGAGGTAGCTCCCGTGGGCGGTGATGGACAAGGGTCCAAGAGGAGTTTGTCGTTGGTAAGGCGCCGGGGCCAGGGTGCCGTCGGTCACCAAGTAGGCCGGCATGCCAGTGATGGCGTAGTCCGGTGGGATGGAAGGGTGGGGGACAGGCAGTGGGATCGTTTGCCAGAACGCGATTGCTAGTTCGCCAGGGTCAATGGCCGGAGCTGCACGTGTTGGGGCGGGTCTCGGGGCAGTTGCTGAGACTTGACAGCGGGTGATAGTCAGGATCGCCAACAAGGCCGCAACTCCGACCAGAGGGACTGGCCAGGGGTTACCAAAGTTTACACATGTCAGATTGGGGCCGGGTGAGGATATTTTCTGAGCGGTGGAGTTCGGAGTTGGATGAGCCTGGGAGAGGGTGGTGCTGTGAGAAGCGGTGGATGGCTTTGATGGCAGTGGGATGACGTACCCACCACCACAGTCGATAATTCCGGAAAATTGGCCCGTGAAGCACGATGCCCAATCCGCTCGAATCTGCGTGGCGTATAGATGAAGCGACAAGCAACGTCGCGAGAACAGCAATCATGACAATTAGGACGCGGCGCATTGGTCAGGGATGGTTATTGGAGTGATATAGGCGGCGTTGAAGTCAATGGCCCATGGAGTCGCGTTTAAGTGATTCGGATCACTTCCTCGTTGCTTCAGCGCAAGCCTGAAGTACTCAGATGCTGCGGACGGCCCCGGATGAATGAGCACTGATGAGAAGTCGCTTCGTCGTCTCGACGAACATGCAGGTCCGTGAGCCGAATATCAGCCTCCGGACCGTCGTCATCACATCGCCAGGCGGTTTGCGAACGTTCCCGGAGCTTTGGCTAAGACTGTTCCGAGCGAACGTAAGTTCCTGTTCGTAGAGAGGGTCATTGTAGATCGCACGTAGGTCAGTCATCGCTTGCGGGGTTATACGACCATCGGCTACGAGTGCCCGAGAGACGTTGCCGTTGAGATGGTTGAGCACAGCAAAGACGGCGTTGACGTAGGCCGGCGTGATCACCGCCGGAACCACATCCGGGTTGGGGACGGTGGTCGTCGGCGGCGAGGCCCGTGTGGTGGCAGCTGTGGTCGGCGGAGGCGCAGTGGTTGTGGGGGCGGCGTCGCGGCCTTTGCCAGAACAGGCCGAGAGAGCTACCACCACCACTGCGCCGGCGACGAAGACCCTGCGTCTCATAGCTTCTCGGGAACTTTCGCACAAGAAAATGTCGGGCGCAAGGGACGTTCCTGTCACATCCGGGCCGGCCCGAACGTCATATATCTAGGACACGAGATGGAGGCAACCTCGTATGGCATACGTTCCGTTGGTTGAACATCCCAAGGGCATCGTTCCCAAGCTGGCCGCCCGCTACGCCCGGCGCCGCTTCGGCCGGGACGTGGAGCCGTTGGAGGCCGCATTCCATCATTCCGGCGTGCTCGTCGCCAGCGGCCTGGTCGAGACGGCCGCTGGCCGGGGCTGGCGCAAGCTGGACCCGCACCTGATGATGCTGGCGGTGCAGGCATCGGCCGGGGCGATCGGGTGCTCATGGTGCATCGACTACGGCTATTACGAGGGTCTCCAGCGGGGCGTCGACCCGGCCAAGGTGCGAGACGTTGCCAACTGGCGGGACAGCAACGTATACGACGACCGGGAGCGAGCCGTCCTCGAATACGCCGAGAGCGCTTCCGCCACCCCTGCCACGGTGAGCGAGGAGCTGGTGGCGCGCCTCCGCCTATTTTTCACCGATGCCGAGATCGTGGAGCTGGCGGCGTGGGTGGCGCTCGAGAACTTCCGATCCCGCTTCAACGCCGGTCTCGGGCTGCGTAGCCAGGGCTTCTCCGACAGTTGCCGGGTGCCGGCCGCCTCTTGAGCAGGGTGGCCGCTTGGCCACGCCCGATTGTCCAAAATGTGTCGCCTCCCACGGTCCGCGTGGACGAAGCTGGAGGTGCGGCAACGAAGCCGACCAGACAGGAGTACCTAGGCGTGAACACCAGGCAGCAAGAGACGAACGTCGGCGGACTCGGCCGCCTGGCCGGGTGGTGTTACGACCACCGCCGGTCGGTCGTCATCGGCTGGATCGTCATCGTGGTGGCCGTGATCGGCCTGTCCAACGTCATCGGCAGCGCCTTCAGCGACAACTTCGCCTCGGGCAACTCGGCGTCGCAGCGGGCCCAGAACCTGCTGGCGCAGCGGTTCCCTGCCCAGGCCGGGGACAGCGCCGACGTCGTCATTCACACCTCGGGTTCGGTCAAAGACCCGGCCAACGCGGCCACCATCGATCGACTGGTCGCCGCCCTCCGTCCCCTCCCGAACGTGAGCGGAGTGCGCAGCCCGCTTGCACCGGGCGCGGGCCAACAGGTGTCGGCCGACGGGCACACCGCCTTCGCCGTGATCCAGTTCGACAAGACCACCCCGAATCTGGATAACAACCGCACCAAACACCTGGTGAACGTGGCCCAGAGCTTCGCCCACCCGGGGTTCCAGGTGGCGCTCGGCGGCGACCCGATCTCGTCCACGGTGTCCGCCCATCCGGGCTCGAGCGAAGGCATCGGGATCACGGCCGCCATCATCATCATGCTGATCGCCTTCGGTTCGGTGGTGGCCATGGGACTGCCGCTGATCACCGCCCTGGTGGGCGTCGGGATCGGCTTCGGCCTGGTCGACCTGGCCAGCCATGCCTTCACCATCCCCACCTTCGGACCGGAGCTGATGGCGATGATCGGCCTCGGGGTCGGCATCGACTACGCCTTATTTATCGTCACCCGCTACCGGCAGGGTCTCACCGAGGGCCGCGATGCCCGGGAAGCGACCGTGGTGGCCTTGATCACGGCCGGCCGGGCGGTGTCATTTGCGGGCGGCACCGTGCTCATCTCGTTGCTCGGGCTGTTCGTGGTGGGGCTGCCCTTCATGGACGGGTTGGCGGTCGGCGCCATCGCGGCCGTGCTCGCAGTCCTGGCCGCGGCCCTCACGCTCCTGCCCGCCATGCTGGGCTACGTCGGCCTGGCCATTGATCGGCTGCACGTGCCGGGGCTGCAGATCCGGGCCGCCACGTCCGGCCGCGGCTTCTGGTACCGCTGGAGCCGGACCGTGCAGCGCCGGCCCTGGATCTGCGGTGGGGCGGCGCTGCTGGTGCTGCTGGTGCTGGCCGTGCCGTTGTTCTCCATGCGCCTGGCCTTCTCGGACGCCGGCAACGACCCGCCCAGCCTGACCACCCGCCAGGCCTACGACCTGCTGGCCGCCGGTTTCGGGCCCGGATTCAACGGTCCCCTGGTGATCGCCGCCGACGTGCCCGCCGGATCGGGCGCGGCGGGACGGGCCACCGTCGAGAATTTGGAGTCCCGGTTGGCGAGCGTGCCGGGCGTGGCCTCGGTCACCGGCCCCATCTTCAATGCCGCCGGCGATGCCGCCGTCATCATCGCCTACCCGTCCACTTCCCCACAGGCGGCCGAGACGGCCTCGCTGGTCCGCCACCTGCGCAGCACGGTCATCCCACCCGTAGTGCACAACAGCGGCGTGACCGTCCTGGTCGGCGGCGTCACGGCCGCAGGCGTCGACGCCTCCCAGTACCTCTCCAATCGGTTGCCGCTGGTGATCGGACTGGTCATCCTGCTGTCGTTTTTGCTGCTGATGATGGTGTTCCGGTCCATCGCCATTCCGATCAAAGCCGCCCTCATGAATCTCCTGTCCATGGGCGCGGCCTACGGAGTGATCGTGGCGGTGTTCCAGTGGGGGTGGCTGGGGTCGTTGTTCGGGGTGAGCCGTACCGGGCCCATTGACCCGTGGATCCCGCTCATGATGTTCACCATCGTGTTCGGGCTGTCGATGGACTACGAGGTGTTCCTGCTGTCGCGAATTCGGGAGGAATGGCTGCGGCGGGGCGTCAACACCGTGGCGGTGGCGGACGGTTTGGCCAGCACGGCCCGGGTGATCACCGCCGCAGCCGCCATCATGATCTGCGTGTTCGGTTCGTTCGTGATCAACGACCCGCTGCGGGTGCTCGACGTGTTCGGATTGGGTCTGGCCGTCGCCATCTTCGTGGACGCCACCCTGGTGCGGATGGTGCTGGTGCCTTCGGTGATGCAACTGCTCGGGCGGGCCAACTGGTGGATGCCGAAGTGGCTGGACCGGATACTCCCGTCCCTCGGCGCCGAGGCCCAGGTGCCGCCGGTCGCGGCCCCGGTGCCGGCCAGCGAGGCGGGGGTGCCGGCGAGGTAGCCGGCCGTCAATCCGGGCGCCGGCGGGTCTCCGGGCGGGAGGTCGAGGGGTACCGAGGGGTACCGCTGCCGCGAGACTGCCGGTCGCCCGGGTCGAGGGTAGGGGTTACTGGGGCGCAGCCACGAGGTCGAACTCGTTGCCCTGGAGGGTCGAGCCGGGCCTTTGAACGGTGCCATCGCCAGGCTGGCCGGCGTACCGATCGTCCGCTCAAGCCCCGGCGGCGCGGCAACCGTGAAACTCGACTGAGAGTCGCGGCACTGGACCGCCTCGACGTCCGAAGCACCCGCAAAACCGAGCAGATAAATCGTCTCAATCCGACCGGTAGCCACTCTAGGAGTTTGTCTATGACGACGGAAGGGGCGGGCACCACTTACTGTGGCGTGCACTCGACATCGATCTTGAAGGGGTCGAAATGCATCATGGAACAACGGACGGGAATCATGCCGTCCGCGGACGCGTGCATCGGCTGTCTACGTCAGAC
This sequence comes from uncultured Acidimicrobiaceae bacterium, assembly GCA_963769725.1. Classification (GTDB taxonomy): domain Bacteria; phylum Actinomycetota; class Acidimicrobiia; order Acidimicrobiales; family Palsa-688; genus PALSA-693. Next base: position 1,132,519 of record CAVYMU010000001.1, read on the forward strand.
GGGCCGCGCCCTGACAGACCGTCGTCGAGTGAACCGTGATCCCGCCACACATCCTGATTCCACATCCAGCGTCAATGGCCTACGGAGATCCGCTGTTCCGGGCCACGGCTGACCTCGCCCGCCAGTTCGCCCGACCGGGACGTCTTCTAAATTTCCTCTGCGCCCTGATCCGGCGGCCCGCCACGTTGCTCCGGGTCCTGTTCGCGGTGGCGCGACTCCCTGTTGTCGAAGTCTGCGTGACTTCCAGCCAAGCGGCCGCCTTGTTCTCGCCCGACTTCGCGCCCATCGGTGCCCCGATTTTTGGTGGCAAGTTTGCCCAAGCCGTCCTTGACCTGGAGGCTGATGATCAGGCCTATCTATCCGGGCCGCCTAGACAGTCGCTGCGTAGGAATATGAGGCGGGCCCGCAAACTGGGTGTAGAGGTCTGCAGCGTCGCCACTTACCGCGAGTGGGCCGTGGCCGCAGAGGAGGTGTTGCGCTCGCGACAGGGCCGTCCGGAGGCGACGACTGAGCTGCGGACGCCACCGGGCACCCAGGACATGGCCTACTACGTGGCGTTCGACGACAAACACCGTCCGGTGGCAATCAGCGTCGTCGCCATTTTCACCGAGAGCGCGGTACTGGTCTGGTCGCTGACTGTGCCCGACCACCCGGCGGCCTTACCATCCCGCTACCTGCTCCACGCCTTCATGCGCTCGGACTTGCGGGGCCGGGGCGTGCGGCATCTGATCGGCGGAACCGGGGTTAGGGATACGCCGGGCGTCCACCTCTTCCAGCACTTTCTCGGCTACGAAGTCCGTAACTTGCGGATACGCGTACGGGAAACGTCCGAAGCTCTCTCGACGATGGCACGCGACGCCTGTCCGGTCGCGGTGGCGGCGAGGTAGGCCGCCCACCAGCCCGGGCCAATCCGGGCGCCGGCGGGTCTCCGGGCGGGCGGTCGAGGGGTACCGCCGTCTGCGCCCGCGAGTCCGCCGGTCGCCCAGGGTCGGGGGTATGGGACTGCTACTGAGGCGAAGCCACGATGTCGAACTCGTTGCCCTGCGGGTCGAGCAGGGTGGCCCACCGGTAGCCCCCCTCTTCGACGTCGCCCACGTGGGTGGCGCCCAGGGTGAGGACCCGTTGGACCTCGTCTTCCAGGCTGGCGGCGATGAAATCGGTGTGGACGCGGTTCTTGGCCAGCTTGGCCTCGGGGACCCGATGGAACATCCAGACGGGCAGGCCGGGACCCTCACCACTCATACCGATGGATGCGAAGTCCTGGCTGCCACCCTCATCGACGGGCCGGTCCAGGACCTGCGACCAGAAGTCGGCCAGCTTGCCGGCGTCGGCACAATCGACACTGACCGAGAAGAACGAAACGCTCATGAGATGCTCCTTTTACCTGTGGTTGGATGGATGACATGAGCGTCGACCCTCCTGTTAGGGGAGAGTCAAGGGGGCGGGCCCAGGATTCTTCGGTGGCGGCGGAGCTGGTGCCGCTGGCGGCGTCCGGGCGGGACCTGGACGAGGCGGCGGCGGTAGCGGCCCGGGCCTTCCACCACGATCCGTTCTTCGAGTTTCTCGAGCCGAACCCACTGCGGCGGGCCCGGGGCCTGGGCTTGTTCTTCCGGGCCGCGGTCCGGGCCCTGGGTTCGGTCGGGCAGATCACCGGCGCCCGCCGGGCGGACGGGCGGCTCATGGGCGTGGCGGCGTGGATACCGCCCGGGCAGTATCCGTTGTCCGGGCCGGCCCAGGGTGTGGAGCTGGTCGGCGCGGCCCGGGCCATGATTTGGCGGCCCGCCGGGTTGCGCGATGGTTTGCGTTATCTGGTTGCGATCGATCGGGCCCACCCGAGGGAACCGATGTGGTACTTGCTGCTGCTGGTCGTTGATCCGTTGGTGCAACGGGCCGGGATCGGCGCCCGGCTGCAGGCGCCGGGCCTGAAGGCCGCGGACCAGGAAGGCCTCGACTGCTATCTGGAGACGCAGAAGCTTGACAACGTCGCCTACTACCGCCGTTTCGGTTACGAAGTGGTGGACGAGCTGCGGCCGGTACCCGACGGGCCGCCGCTGTGGACGATGCGCCGGAGCCGGTAGTCAGTCGTCAGTCCGAGCCAGTCGAGTGGCTGCCCCCCAACTGCAAATCCAGGGGGAGCAGCTTCTCGGGGTCGGCGAGCACGTGACTCTGGCGGATGATCATGCGCTCCACGGTCAACAAGACGATGGCACTCAGCTTCTGCTCGACAAAGAGCAGCACGATGGTGTGGGCCCCAATCGGGTTGGACACCATGGTCATCCCGCGCAGGAAGCGAAACACATTGGTGGCCACGGCCGGGGCACCCCGGCGCACCTGGCCTGACCGCCGGTCGGGCGGTCCGAGGTCGACGTCGCCCCACACGGCCGGGTCCAGGATCTCCAGGAGGCCGGCGAGATCACCGTTGGCGCAAGAACAAATGAACTGCTCCACCACCAGTTGATGCTCGGCGGCGGCGATGTTGCCGAGCATCCCAAATGCCATGTCCAACAGGTAGCTGCGATGGCTCCGCCAGGCCTCGACAAAGCGTGCTTGGTGGGATGTGTCCATTGACGCCATCTGCTACCAATCCGTACGTCGAGTTCCGGGGTGGTCTTTCTCCCAGGTAGGACGAGATGGCGGGGAGGAAAGTGACACGGGGGCGGCGGCGGCCGGAGGCAGGGCGGCGGGCCATCGCCGTCGAGTGGTCACTTCTTTGACGAGTGGTCACCTTTTTGTCGCTATGCGTAAATCAAATGTCCACTCGTCAACCAAATGACCACTCGCCGGCCCGCAGCCTGCCTCCCGAGGGAGCGGGGCGGACCGATCGCAAGCCCAGTGGCAAAGGAGTGAGCCGTGAGCGCCATTTACACCGTGGCGGCCGGGTCGATGGGGCGTTCGGTGGGGTCGCTACGGTTGGGTTGGGGGGCGACGCGAGCGAGGCGTTCGGATCTCAAGGCCGAGCGCCGCACCTTGCCGGCCTCGTCGCGCAGCGGGGTGGTGGCCCGTTCGATGGTGCGGGGCAGCTTGTAGGGGGCCAGCTGCTGGCGTAAGTGGGCCATGAGCTCATCGTCGGTGACCGGTTCGGCCAGTTCGACGATGGCGTGGGGGATGTTGCCGAGATCCTCGTCGGGGAGGCCGATGACACAGCAGGATCGGACGGCGGGATGCTCGTCGAGGGCGGCCTCGATCTCGGCCGGGTAGACGTTGGCCCCGCCGACCAGGATCATGTCGCTCATGCGATCAGTGATGTAGACATAGCCGTCGTCGTCGAGGTAGCCGATGTCGCCCAAGGATTCCCAGCCTTCGGCGGCGGCTCGGGCCGTGGCCCCGATGTAGTGGTACACGGGCGCGGCGCCGGCGCCCCGGCGCATCCAGATCTCCCCAACGGCCCGCGGGGGGAGGGGCCGGCCGTCATCGTCGCGGACTTCCATCTCGCCCAGCATGGGCCGGCCGACCGAGCCGCGGTGGGCCAGCCATTCCGTCCCGGTGATCACGGTGACGGCTTGGGCCTCGGTGCCACCGTAGATCTCGAGCACCTTCTCCGGGCCGAGCCAGTCGATCCAGGCTTCTTTGAGCCAGGCCGGGCAGGGGGCGGCCACGTGAAAGGCCACATCGAGCGACGACAGGTCAGCGGCCTGCCGGACCTCTTCGGGAAGGCGCCAGATGCGCAGCATCATGGTCGGCACCAGGTACAACCAGTTGACCCGATACTGCTCGGTGAGCTCGAGGGTGCCAGCCGGGTCGAAGCGAGGCATGACGATCAAATGGTTGCCTCGCAGCAGGGCCACGGTGGCAACCAGGAAGGGACCGTTGTGGGCGAGGGGGCCGGGCACCAGGACGCTCCCGTTTTCCGGAAACAACCACCCGGCGCCGATCGGCGCCACCGTTTCGAAGCGGGCCGGGGCGTCGGCCGCGATCAATTTGGGCCGGCCGGTGCTCCCGCCACTGCTCATGATCTTCCACACCGGGGCCACTCCCGGCGTAAACGATCCCTCCGGCAGGTCCTCCGGCACGGAGACGAGCGCCGGGCGTCCCCCGGCCTCGGCCGCAGGCACCCCCACGGCCAGAGCGGGATCGGCCAGGGCGATGATGGCGGCGCGCTCGACCGGAGGGAGGCGGTTGGAGATGGGCTGGGGCACGGCCCCCAGAGCCCACGCCGCGAACATGCTCTCGACGAACCCGATGGAGTTGGGCAGGCCGATGGTCACCGTCGACCCCTGCCCGACGCCGTGGCCGGCGAACAAAGCCGCCAGGCGGTGGACCCGCTCGACGAACTCGGTCCGGGTCAAGGTCTGGCCCCCGCAGGTGAGGGCGGGCCGGTCCGGATCGACCTCAGCCAACTGGCGCATCCGGGAAACGAAGTCGTCCATCACCGATGAGTCTGGCAAATCGAGGCGTCGCACACGGGCGCGGCGATCCCTGGCCGGCGGGCCGGGTTGGCGGCGGCGGTGCCTCGCGGCGGTGCCTCGCGGCGGGGGGAGCGGGGGGCCGGAAGCGATTGTGTGCAGTACTCCGTCATATAGCCGGTACTACTGCACACAATCACTCGCCCAGGACCGGCCAGGACCGGACACTGCGAGTTCACCGCCCCGGCGGCGTCGGCTTGAGCAATTCGTAGCAGTCCGTTAGATCTTCCTGGAGACGACTCTGCTTGACGTCGGTCGCATTTGGGGCAAGTGTGTCCATCGCGGCAGTCCGCCGCCCGTCGCCGCGTCTCACCCAGAGATTGCGAGTCAGGGGATAACGATGATCGCTCAAGTGTGGACCGGGCGACTACCCGCGGGTCCGGTGTCCGACGAGATGCGCAAGTTTGCCGAGGAGACGCTGTCGGAAGCGCGCACCCACGACGGCGTCGAAGGTAATCTCGTCCTGAACGACCCGGCGACCGGGGAGACGGTGTCGATTGCCCTTTTCCGCGACCAGGCCGCCCTGGATGCATTCCAGGCGTACTCGAAGGAGAAGAGCGCGGCGGCAGAAGAAATTTCAGGCGGTGAGGTAGGCCGGGAAGGCCGGGTGTATCCCGAGGTCATCGCCGTTCTGTAGCGGCGCCGAACAAGGGGCCGTCCGGGGCCGAACCTTTCAAGTCGGCACCGCGGGCGTGTAGGTCAGGTGAAGCACGCCGCTATTGAACGACTCGCAACCGGCCAGGGCCAGCTTGGTCGGAGCCCCACCGGCGGCGAACAACCGCTGGCCCGTCCCGAGGGCAAGGGGAAACACGAACAGGTGTAGTTCGTCCACCAAACCGTCGGCCAGCAAGGCTCGCACCAACGTCCCACTCCCGCTGACGTAGATCTTCCCGTCCACGCCATCCTTCAGCTCCCGAATGGCTTCGGGGCGGTAGGCGCCGAGTATCGACGAGTTGCTCCAGTCGGCGTGCTCGAGGGTGGAGGAGACGACGTACTTCGGCGTGTCGTTCATGAACGGGGCGCCGGGGTCCTCCTCGGCGGTGCGGGAGGACCAGGCTGGGGCGAACTGCTCGTAGGTGTTGCGCCCCAGCAGAATGGCTTGGCTCGGACCCATGATGGCGCCGATGGCTTCGCCCATCTTGGGATCAAACGGATACTCGAAGGTCCACGCCGGCGATTCGATGACGCCGTCGAGCGTGATGAACTCGTGAACGGCGATCGTTCCCATGACCACTCCTCTTTCTGGTCGCGCCGGGTGCGGCCCCGGACCCAATGAGATGGGGTCCGGGTCGTGAGAAAGGCCCGGCCCGGACCCCCCGGTCAGGGTGTGAGGACGACGGCGGCCTCGGGGGTGAGGGCCCGGAAGGTGAAGCTCTCTTCCAGGTAGAGGTGCACGCTGTCGGCGTCGTGATGGTCGTAGCCCAGGGACAGATCCTGCCCGGCCTCGAAAACGAAGTCGCCGCCTCGCAGGCTCATCACCACCGCACCCTTCACCCCGGGGGCCCACACGATCTGGCCGCCGAGGATCTGCCGGAGGTGATCGAACACGATCAGGCCGCCGTGCTCGGTGGTCTCCACCAGGCTGGTGTAGCCGTCCGGTCCGAGGGCCAGCCCGTAGGGCCCGCTGATGCCGATGGTGAGCAGAGCCTCCACCGCTTTGGCCACGTGGCGGGGGTAACGCTCGACGTCGCTGCCGAGGGGAATCTGGGTCAGCCCTTCTCCCTCGGCGATGCCCACGATGCCGGCTCCGGCCCAGCCGTGGAAGACGGCCACGTTTTCGGCCTCGGCGATGCGGCGGGCGGCCACGTCGAGCCCGTGGAGGTCGGGATTGGCCGCCCCCCGGTCGACGTCGCGCAACTCGTCCCTCGAAACGGTGAAGTCGGCTCGCAGCTCGGCGAGCGGCAACACCCGGCGCTGGAAGGCAGTCAAGCCTTCGCCCGGAGCCTCGATGGCGGCGACGCGTCCCAGGTTGGTCGCGGAGTGCTCCCACCCGAGGGGACCGGAGAAATCGACCAGCCGCCGGGCGGCCAGGGCCGGCACCACCCGCTGCTGGATCTCTTGTTCGAGTTGCTGCCAGCCCGCCTCGGTGATGGGGGCATGGGACCGCTGTAGGTGGTTCATTGCACCGCTCCCTTCAGACTGCCGATCCCGAGCGAACCGCTGGCGCTGTCAGCGTTGCCGCCCGACTCCGCCTCGGCCTCGACCTCGGTGACCGACTCATTGGTGAACAGATAGGTTCGGAGGTGCCGATCCAGGACGGGATCCTGGCGGCGCAGCCACTCGAGGACCATCGAGGCGTGCTCTTTTTCCTCGTCTCGATTGTGGGCCAGGATGGTGGCCAGTTCGGGGTTATTGGTGGCGGCGACCCGCTGGTCGTACCAGTCAACCGCCTCGAGCTCCTCCTGGATCGAGGTAAGAGCCCGGTGCCGGTCGATGACCTCCGATGAGAGCTGGGCTTCGGGTTCGTGCAGTCCTGCGCTCTGTGCCAATGATCGTCTCCTACCGATGGACGCCGGCCACCCGAGCCGGCAAGTGGCCACAGCCTAGGCAGCAGCCACGGATCGGGAAAAAATGCTCCGCCGCCCGGTGCGGCTCCCGTCCGCAATCGGGAGTCCGCCCGCCTCAGTCGAGGCCCCGCTTCTGGGGATGGATGGTCTCGCCCCGGGCCAGCATGGTCACGAAGTCGCGGATGCGCCGGGAGCGGGCGTCGGGTCGGGTGGCCGTGTTGAGGCGGTACAGGATGGCGTAGCGGTTCTGGCTGGTCAGAATGGCGAACATGGCCTGGGCTCGGGGGTTCGCCGAGAGGGCCTCGGCGAGGTCGGGCGGCACCTCGATGGTGGCCGGCCCGGCGTAGGCGGCCTCCCAACGACCGTCCCCCTTGGCGGCCTCCACCGCGGCGACGCCGGCCGGCTGCATGCGGCCTTCGGCGATCAGCCGTTCGGCAATGGCGGTGTTGCGCTTCGACCAGGCGCTGCGGCGGGTCCGGGGCGTGAAGCGCTGGAAGTAGGTGGCCTCGTTCCCCCGCCGGGCCTGGCCGTCGATCCAGCCGTGACAGAGCGCCTCCTGCAAGGCGTGCTGGTAGGTGAGGCTGGTGGGGTCGGTCGTGCCTTTTTTGGCCAGCATCAGCCACACCCCGGCCGGATCGGCGTGGTGCTCGGCCAGCCACCGCTGCCAGGCGGCGACGTCGGCGACGACCAGTTCGGGGAGCTCAGTCACCGCGCAACCAGGCCGCGAAGAAGGGATCGGCGACCACCAGTCGGCCGGCCCGTTCGACCACGTCCTCGTTGTAGAGGAGAGGCTGGAGGGCTTTGCGCACCGAGCTGCCGCTGGCCAGTCCGGCCGAGCGGGCGAAGGCCGCCGAATAGGGCTCGGCCGGCGACCCGTGGGCCAGGGCGGCCAGGACCCGTCCCTGCCCGGGGGAGAGGCGAGCCAGGTTCTCGGCGAACAGCACGCTGTCATGGTCCACGGCCCGGGCCATGCCGCGGTCGATGGCGGCGGTGTCAATGCGATGGTCGCCGGCTTCGAAGGATTCGAAGGCCAGATGCTGGATGTCGTTCGGCACCGGACCGGCGAGGGCCAGGAGGTGGGCGGCGGCGGTCTCGTCGAGCGGCTTGCCGGCCCCGTCCGCCCGGTGGCGAAGATATCCCTTCATCTCGGCCTCGGGGATGGGCCCGAGGGTGAGGCGCTGGGCCATCCCGAACAGTGGGGCTTGATGGTGGATGACCAGCTCCTCCATCAGATGACGTTTGGAACCGGCCAGGACCAGGCTGACCCGGGGGTGCTCGTCGGCCAGGGCCTTGAACAGGTCGGGAAGCGAGGCGCCGTGGCGGGTGATGGCCTGGAACTCGTCGAGGACCAGGGCCGCGGGCCGTCGTTGGGACTCCTCGGCGAGCAGGGCGTAGACGTCGGCCAGCACCGTTTCGGCGTCCCGGGCCGTGAGGCCGGCGTCGAAGCCGAACCGCGGGTTGCCATTGGGGTCGAAGGTGACGATGGGATGGACCCGGATGCGGCGCAGGAAGTCGGGCACGGCCTGCCGGGCTCGCTGCCACCGGGCGCCCGAGAGGTGAAAGGCGCCCGCCGTCAGCAAACCGACCACGCCGGACAGGCTGGTCGCCCGCAGCACATTGACGTCGATCATGGCTGCCGCCGGTCGACCCCGGGTCAGCCGGGCTTCGGCGGCTCGCAGCAACGACGTCTTGCCGTAGCGGCGGGGCGAGAGCAGCACCACGTTGACGCCGTTGCGCATACGGGAGAGGAGGGCGGCCAGTTCGTCGTGGCGGCCGGTGAAATGATCGCCTTCAGCTGGAGTCCCGTAGTGGAACGGGTTCTTTCCTGGTTTGGATCGAGGGCCGGGGTCGGGCACGGTTGAGTGTACCAGTCGGCAATGTGCTAGTTGGAACATTACGGGTTGGAACAGTGGCGGGCCGGTCCGGCGGGGGAGCACTCTCCATAGCGACCAGGGCCGGCTCCAGCGGGGCGGTCTCCGGTGGGTGCCGCGTCAGGCCGGACGGCCGGCCCAGATCGGGAGCCATCCTCAGCACGATCTGGGCGGCCAGGACGCACAGGGCGGCGGCGGCGATGCCGTCGGCCCAGTAGTGATTGCCGGTGAGGACGACCACCACCACGGTGGCGACCGGGTAGAGGAGGGCCAGCCATCGAAACCGGCTCTTTGCCACCCAGACGATCGCCCCGCCGACGATGAGGGCCCAGGCCACGTGCATCGAGGGCATGGCCGACAGCTGGTCGATGCCGGGCGCCCCGCCGGCGTAGGTGCTGGGGCCGATCAGGGCGCCGGTGTCGACGATGCCGATGTGGGGGAGCAGCCGGGGCGGCGCCACCGGGAACAGCTGGATGAGCAGGCAGGCGCCCGTCACCATGGCCACCACGTTGCGCACCTTGGGGTAGCGGTCGCGGTGGCGGACGAAGAGCCAGATCAGGAGGACTGCCGAGGGCGGGGACGTGGACCTGGACGTAGTACTCGTTGAGCCAGTGGACCAGGAGGGGGTGGTGGATGACTAGCTGCTGGGCCGATCGTTCGCTCGGGAGGTGCAGGGTGCGTTCCAGGTCCCAGATCTGGCGGCCCCTCGACATGGCCGAGCTGACCCGGCCCAGCGACCACTCGCCGGCGTACTGCCACAGGGCGTAGAGGATCAGGGTGATGGTGAGCTCGCGGGCCCAGGGGAGGAGGCGGCGGGCCCAGATGCGGGGGGAGCGGTCCGTGGCGGCCCAGGTGGCGGCGGTGGCGCCGGCCACGCCGGCCGCGTCCTGCCACGGCATCCACTGCAGCATCCGGTCGAGCCTACCGATGGTTAGCGGTGCTAGCGAGGTCGGGGCGGGCGGGGCGGGCTCGGCCGGCAACCCCACGGTCCCCCCGGGGCGGCGGCCGGCCGCCGTCGGCGACAATGGGCCCGTGGACAACGACAGAGCAAGTACGTTGCTGGCAGCCGAGCGCACCCGGGTGGAAGGGTTGATCGCCGGCCTGAAGACCGACAGCGGTGGCGAAATCGGCTCCGCCGCCGAGTCCGGCGACTGGGGTGATCGGGCCGAGCCGATCACTTCCGAGGAGGGCTCGGACGCGGTCGCGGCCGGGTTGGCGGAACGCTTGCAGGCCATCGAGCGGGCCGAGGCCAGGCTGGCGGCGGGCACGTACGGACGGTCGGTGCGCAGCGGGGTGCCGATCCCCGATGCCCGTCTGGAGGCGGACCCGGCTGCAGAGCTGACGGTTGAGGAGGCCGCCGCCGAGGAGCGCTGACGGGGGGTGAGCCGGCCTGGCTGCCGGCCAGCGCGGCGCTCGGTCTTCCATTGTGCTGCGGGCCATCGCCCGGAGCCGGCGACCCAGGAGACTGTTGAACAAGTCGCTGAGTGAGCTTAGAATGACAGCCGCGAGCCCGGGCAAGCTCGGACCGAAGAGCCGGTGTGTGAGGGTGTGAGCCGGTCGCCCTGGTTGGGCTGAGCCCGTAGGTGTGGTCCCCTCCGTGAGACACCCGGGCCCGCGCGTCGATCGTCGAACATCTCATCAGGGCACCGTTCCCGGCGGTGGTTAGACAGGCACGCCTTTACGCTCCCTCGCCACCAGCGGCGGCACGAGGCGTTGCACCTGCCAACTCTCGATCGCCGACGGCCAGATCCCGAGCACCATCCGCCCCTTCAACTCTCCAAGGCGACGACCCAGGCCAGGGTGAGGGCGGCGCTCCACGAGAAGCCCTGGCCGCCGATGCCGGCTGAGCTGCGGGGGTCGTAGTACTCCGAGAAGCCTTGCTCGACCAGGGCGCGAGTCGCGACCCGAAGGGCCTCGGCCCGCCCGGCCGGCTCTGCCCTGCCGCTGCGACTGAGGCCGTCGGCCACCAACCAGTTGACGAGCACCCAGACCGGTCCCCGCCAGTAGCGGACGGGATCAAAGGACGGATCCTCCGGATCGGCCGTCGGAATCCCCACCGGCAGGGTCCGGCTCCAGGCGTCGAGACGTGGCAGCATGCGATCGAGGCGGGCCCCGGCCACGCCGGCATACAGGGCCACGAGTCCGCTCGATGTGGGCGGACCGATCGAGGTCTGGCCCCGGAGGTCGTAGGGACGGAACCATTCCATCTCGTCGTCCCAAAGGGCATCGAGCCCGGCTCGGGCCGCGTCGGCCAGGTGCTGCGGCTGGGTGGCGTCCAGGCCGGCGGCGGCCGCCACGGCGGCCAGGTCGGCGGCCGCCTGGGCGGTGATGGCCGTGAAGGAGGGATCTTCTACCGCGAAGGGGCTGTCGGCCGCCTGGCGTTCGGTGTCCCAGCTCGCGGCGCGCAGCGCCTCAACGATGCCGAGGTACTGGCGGTACTCGCGGGTGGAGGGTCGTTGGATGGCGGACACAGTGGCCACGTCCCGCCGTTCGAGATGGATATGAGTGGCCTCCGGGACCGACGCCAGCGGTTGGTCCCAGGAGGGCGAGTTATCCATGCCCGACTCCCAGGGGTGCACGACGACGCAGGCGCCGTGGGTACCGCTGCGAGCCCGCCGGATCCACTCCAGCCAGCCCATCAGTCCGGGCCACAGGGCCTGGAGCGACTCCTTGGCCCGGTCGCGGTCGGGATCGGTGGCGAAGAGCCGGGCCGCGGCGCCGGCGGGCAAGGGGGGTTGGGTGAGCCCGGTAGTCGGGGGGTTTCGCCCGGTCGCCCACACGTCGGGTCCGGGGAAGTAGGTGTCGTCCTGGCTCCAGAACACGATGTGGGGCACCAAACCGGACGGCCACTGGGCGGACAGCAGCCGGGCCAGTTCGCCCCACGCCCGGTCCCAGTGCCCGGCCGCGGCCCACCCGAGGGCGATCGGCCCGGAATCCCAGCACCACTGGTAGGGGTAGAGGCCCTGAGCCGGGACGGTATAGCCGTTGCGGTAGTTGGCTTCGAGGACAGCGAGGGCGCGGCGGCGAAGCTCGGTGTGATCTATCCCGGAGCCTTGGGGTGGGCCGTCGTCGGCCGCGGGACCGGCGTCACCCATCGCGGATGGAGGAGCGGGGGATCGCCGGTCGAGGGGGCGGCGCCGTCAGGGGAGGCCGAGGCGGGGCCGGAGGTAGGCGCCAATCAGGGCCACGGCCGCGTCGGCCTCGGGCATGTTGCCGGCGGCCATCTGGAAGACGTGCTGCATCTCCGGGAACTCGTCGAGTTCCACGTCGACGCCGTCGGCCCGAGCCCGGGCCTCCACCCGCCGAGCGTCGTCGAGCAGGAGCTCATCCCCGCCCACCTGGATGTAGAGCGGGCAGATGCCGCGGTAGTCGCCGTGAACGGGAGCGGCGAGCGGGTCCCGTGGATCGCCGCCACCGAGGAACATATCGGTCATACCTTTTAGCTGGTCGGCGCGCAGGAGAACGTCGCAATCGACGTTGGTCACCATCGACTCGCCGAGGCCCTCCATGTCGGTCCACGGGGAGAGGGGCACGGCGGCGGCGGGCTGGGGCAGGCCGTCCGCCCGCAGTTTGAGCAGGGTGGCGAGGGTCAGGCCGCCGCCGGCCGAGTCGCCGGCGATGGCCAGGTGCTCCGGCTGATAGGCCTGGTCGAGGAGCCAGCGGTAGGCGGTGACGCTGTCGTTGACCGGGCCGGGATGGGGGTTCTCCGGCGCCAGCCGGTAGTCGACGTTGAGGACCCGGCAGCCAATGGCGTTGGCCAGGTGCCCGGTGAAGCTCTGGTACAACTCGGCGGACCCGATGACGTAGCCGCCGCCGTGGACGTACTGCACGGCCCGGTCGCCGGCTCCGGGTCCGGCTTCGGCGGTATGGGCCGGGATGGCCCAGATGGCGTGCACCCCACCGGCGTTGACGGGGGTCCAGGTGACGCCTTCGGGTTCGCCAGTGAGATCACCGAAGCGGTCCATGCTGGCCCGCATCTCCTCGAGGGTGGCGTCCGGCGCCGCCTCTTGCTGCTGGCGCCATTCGATCAGTGCCGCCTTGATCGCCTCTGCCTGCTCGCTGGCCATGGCCATTCCCCCTCGTCGTGGGCCGGTGGGGGCGGAGAATAGTCCGTGGGGGGCTGGCCCTGACTGGTCGGGCGGGGGGTGGTAATCCCCCGGCGACGGGGCCGGCGGGGGCCGGCGGCTGTGGCGACGGGCTCGATGGCGGCTTGCTCGCACGCCAGCACCGGTCGCCGGCCCGGACCTGTCCCCGAAGGCTCGCTCGCGGGGGTCGCAGTCCGGGCGGGTAGGCGAATCGGCGGCCTGGCTGCGATTCGAGGGGTCGGGGACGACGGAGCGTGTTTCGCACCTGCCCTGGTGTTCGCCGCAGCTAGGTTCGCCGTCCAGAATGCTTGACGACCTCGACGCCTTCCTGGAGGAGCTCCTGGTCGACGCCTATGGCGACGGCGAGCAGCTCACCGCCTTCGAGGAGGCCTTCCGCCAAGCGGCCCGGTTCCCGTTCCCGGCTCGAATCGTGGGAACGTCCGTGGACGTTATGAGCATCGAATTCTCGGGCGACGAGCGCCAGGGCCTGACCGCGGTGTGCCGGCGCCAAGGCGAACGCTACCGGGTGGCGCTGGCTGACCTGACACCGGGCCCGGTCACGGTGGAGACCTCGCACCTGCTCGGAGCCTACCGGCGCTGGCTCGGCCTTCCCCCGCTCAAGCCGGAATCCGGAAGTGCGGTCGATCAGCCATGGACATACCGACCGGTCGCGTCGAGGCCTGCCACCCTTGCGGTACCTCTTTCCTTGAATCCCATGGGCATGTGGGATCCAGCTGACCAGTACTGGGGCGAGGAGGCCGACGACATCGACCCCATGTATCAGCGGATCATCGCTGCTGGGCCCCGACCCGAGTTCGAGATGGAGCAGGTCATACCTGGGGTTGGTGCCGAAGACTGGGACGTCGATCCAGTTGCGGACGCCGCCGAGCTGCACCGGGCTGGCCGGGACCGCGAGGCGACCCGCATTCTGCGGGGGCTGCTGGCTCAAGACGAGCGGTGCATCGATGCGTGGGTCCATTTGGGCAACATGGCCTTCGACAGCAAGGGAGCCAAGGCAGCCCTTGACTTCTACGACGTGGCGGTCGGGATCGGGGAGCGCTCGCTGCCCGAAGCGTTCTCCGGGGTACTCCCGCGTGGCCTGATCGACAATCGCCCCTTCCTTCGGGCCCTCCACGGTCTGGGCCTCTGTGCCTGGCGGCAACGCCGGTGGGAGCACGCCAGCGTGATTTTCACCAACCTGGTCTGGATCGACGGCTGCCAGACGTGGACATCGCTCGAGTGTCTTGGTGCCGTCGAGGGTCATGAGCGGTGGAGCCGGGGGTAGGCGCCGAGAGGGGCGAGAGCGGCCGGGGTGGCGAGGCCTGTTCGGCTGCGGGCCGGTGGGCGGGCTGCATCAAGGTGAGTTGGGGGGAGCCGGCGGGCGGCTGGGTCGAGCAGGTCGTCTGACGATGACGACGCCGCTGGCGGTGGTGCTACGCTGTGCGGACCGCCGCGGGGTGGAGCAGTCTGGTAGCTCGTCGGGCTCATAACCCGAAGGTCGTTGGTTCAAATCCAACCCCCGCCACCAAGAAACTGCAGGTCAGGGCCGGTGCGAGAGCACCGGCCCTTCTCTTTGTAGCCGTGGCATCCCTACTCGCATCCCTACTTTTTCTGCGGAGCTCGGGTACCGTGGTGAGCGGTGCGCGGAACCAAGCGGAAGAAGCGGGATGGCGCCTGGGAGGTGCGGGTATACCTGGGCCGCAACGCTGCGACGGGAAGTCCACGGCAGCTGAGCAAGACCGTCCACGGCAGCGCCCGAGACGCCGACGCCGTGCTTCATGACCTGATTGCCAAGCATGGTGGTCGCTCCGCGGACGGGGTCGGGGCGACCTTCGCTCAGCTGCTCGACTTGTGGCTCGAGGAGTGCGAGCGCTTGGACCGGTCGCCGACCACCGTGCGCACCTACCGCTCCCAGATAGACAAGACCATCCGACCGGCTCTCGGCAGACTCAAGATCGGCAGAATCAGCGCCCGGCATCTGGACGATCTGTATGGGGCCATGAAGGACCAGGGGAGCACCGCGAAGACCATTCGCAACCATCACGCCATCATCTCTTCGGCCCTACACCAGGGGGTCCGGTGGGGATGGGTCCGGGAGAACGTTGCCGAACGGGCCCGGCCTCCCCAGGTTGGTCAGCGCCGGGTGAAGGCTCCGTCGGTCGAGTCAGTTCGAGCGGTTGTTGCCGCAGCGGAGGATCGCGATCCGCGGTTGGCGCCGCTGCTCATGCTGGCGGCTCTGACTGGAATGCGAAGAGGCGAGTTGTGCGCCTTGCGGTGGAGCGACGTCGATCTCGAACGCGGCGAATTGAACGTGTCTCGCAGCGTGGTCGTATCAGTCGGCGGGCTGGCGCAGAAGTCCACCAAGACGGACCGGTTCCGACAGGTAGCGCTCGACGAGGTCGGCGTCCTGCTTCTACGCCAGCACCTCCGAAATGTCGAGACGAGAGCTCAGGAGGCGGGGGCGACTGTCCCGCCCGATGCTTACGTGTTCTCGCCCTATCTCGATGGCAGCCAGCCTTTCCGGCCAGACAATGTGACAGGTTTCTTCATCAGGGTGAGGGACTCGCTGGGGCTGAAGGACATGCGCCTCCATGACCTTCGACATTTCACGGCGACCCAGCTCATCGGTGCTGGGGTTGATGTCCGTACCGTTGCCGGCCGGCTGGGTCACGCCGACCCGTCCTTGACGCTCCGGGTCTACAGTCACCTGATCGAGGAACGAGATCGGGCTGCAGCGTCGATCATGGGGCGGGTGCTGGCCACCCCTGAGGTAGGAGGGGACGGCTCCTAGACAGGATTCGTCTTCCCGTCCGTCGAGTCGACGATCCCGCCGGAAAATTGTCGGGGAGGTGCGGTTCTTTTTTTGACTTTCGGCGTTCTGCCTCGCCGGTATATGGGTGAACGACCATGTCGAGGAGCACCCGATGGATCGCAGCCCCCAGCGCAAAGGCGAAGAGCCACCCGTTGCAGCAGAAACGCAACTTGCCGTCGCCGACACGGAACGACCGGAGCGAAGGTCGAGTTATATCAGGCTCGACTCACCATCCGGGCGTCGCAAGAAAACCGGCACCGGGCTCGGCTCACACGGAGACACGCTGGTGCGGACCGTGGCCGAGGCGGCCACGCTTCTCGGGATAAGCCGCGCACTGGCCTACCGGCTAGTGAGGACAGGCGAGCTCCGCCACATCCGTCTCGGCCGGCGGGTCGTGGTCCCGTACAGAGCCATCCAGGAGATGCTTGACGGCGCTTGACGCATGAACATACGGCCGTCCTGAAGACAGGCCGACGGCTCGGTCGTCCCCTCGTAGCCCGCCAACCGGCGCGCGGTCGTCCAGACAGAGAAAGGAGTCGTGGTCCCAATTGGCCGAGGTAGACGATCGAATATTCGACCTGACTCAGCACCGTCGCGAATTGCCGGGCTCCATCGCCGTCATGGAGACCAAAGACGAGGCTTCTGGCATCAACCGTAACGTCTGTGTGCTCGAGAGCAACGCGCTCCGACTCGGCGCCTGCTGGGACGGTGGCATAGAAACCATTGGCGCGTACACCCAAACTGCCCTACCTTCACGAGAAGGCGGAGGCGGTGGAACACGCTGCCCGCCAAATCCGGACAGCGATCGAGCGACTGACGGGATGGAACGGATCCAGCCGGGCTTGATGTTGTTGACGGATGAGACAACAAGTGAGCTACTTGAGGGGCCTCGGTTGACGCGAGAACTCCGACATAAGTTGTTGCTTGGGAGCCAGGTCCCAAACGAAACTTATTCGGGAGTTGCCTAGGTATCGCGCTGGTCAGAGGGGTCGCAGGCAGACATGCTGGGCCACTTACGCTCGACTAGCGACTGATCTGCTCGATGCCAAACATCTCGGTCTCGGGGCAGGACTCGACGCTTCCCGAGTGATCGGATAACCGCCGCCTAGCTGATGTCATGAAGAAGCGCTGCGCCGCTTTTGCGTGACGGGCCTGCTGGGTGCGGGTCGGCGCCGATGGAGTGAGGTCAAAGAGTTGGAAGCGATGACGGCCTTGGTGGTATATGAGTGCCCGGGGTGTGGTGAGCGACTGTTGGAGCGCCGCTGCCCGGATTGCAACGTGTTTTGCCGGCGGCTGGGGGCGGGCGGCTGCTGCCCGAGTTGCGGCGAGCTGGTAACCGTGGAGGAGTTGGGGGAGGGGTGATGGCGGCCAGGGGCGGGCCCTCGCCCCGCCGTAAGGGTCCGAGTGTTGGCACACTCGGGGCTTCCCAAACCAAACCCGCTCGACGGAGGAGGACCCCGATGCAGCACCCACAACAGTATGTCGGTATCGACCTGCACCGCCGCCGCTCGGTGATCGTTCGGATGAACGACGCCGGCGAGGTGCTGGGGGTGACCAAGATCGACAACGACCCGATCGCCTTGGCGGTGGCAGTTGCCGAGGCCGGCCCTGATCCTGAGGTGGCGCTGGAAGCTTGTTACGGCTGGGTGCGCCACGAGGCGCCATGTGACCGGGTGGGGTGTAAGGACCCACCTGCGGCCTGTCGCAGCAGGCCGCTGAAGCTGGAGGCAGCCTGACCCCGGGGACGTGGGGAAGGGTGGGAGCAGCCTCGACAACGCCGGGGCGGGCCAGCACTGCCAGATGGTCCGGGTTCGGCTAGCGAGACGGAGAGGTGTACGAGTGCAGAAACCAGTGGTGGAACCCCCTAAAGAGCGTGGACCGGCTCGAACCTGGTGGATCAGGGCCGGGATAGCAGTGCGCTGCGACCCTCTACAACCGAGGGAAACGGCCTCGACATGTCGTGTGTCGGGGGCCACGGTGAAAGCCTGCGGCGTAGCCGTGGACAGGCCTGCAGGGGAAAAGCTGGGCGCCGATCCCGTCGAACGGTCTGTGGTGAACGTGGGAACCATCTTCGAGTCGCCTACCTGCTGGCCAGCCAGGCCGGTGGCGGCAAGGCACGTGGTCTGCTGATGGCTTGGAGATGGGACGGAGGGTCCGCAGTAGTCCGAGGCCGGGAAAGCCGGTCACATGGCGAAGGGACCCAGCGAGTTCGCAATGTAGGAACTGGAATGTCAGGAGGACGACGGTGAATACCGACGCTCCGTGGCCCGACCTCGATGAGGCCGAGTGGCGGGTACTGAAGATCCAGACCAAGTTGCATCAATGGGCTATCGACGATCCTGATCGTCGGTTCGATGACCTGTTCAACCTTGTCTGCGATCCCGCCTTCCTTATGGTGGCGTGGGATCGGGTTCATAAGAACCGTGGGGCACGATCTGCTGGGGTTGATGGGGTGGCACCCCGCTCCATCATCTTTGGGAAGGAGGCGTTCCTTGCCGAGCTGCGAGACGATCTCAAGGCTCGGCGGTTCGTCCCCTTGCCTGTGCGGGAGAAGCTCATACCCAAGAAAGGAGGCAAGTTCAGGGGATTAGGTATCCCCACCGCACGCGACAGAACTGTGCAAGCCGCCCTGAAACTGGTGCTGGAGCCGATCCTCGAAGCGGACTTCAAGCCGTGCAGCTACGGCTTCCGCCCGAGGCGCCGAGCCCAAGACGCCATCGAGGAGATCTTCTTCTACACCACCCACTCCTACGAGTGGGTGCTGGAAGGAGACATCAAATCGTGCTTCGACGAAATCTCGCATGCCGGTCTCATGGACCGGCTGCGGAACCGAGTCGGGGACAAGCGTGTCCTGGCTGTGGTGAAAGCGTTCCTCAAAGCCGGGATCCTCGGAGAGGACCAGGTACAAAGGGACACCGTGACCGGCATTCCCCAGGGTGGGATTCTCTCACCCGTGCTGGCTAACGTCGCCCTGTCGGTGCTCGACGAGCACTTCATGAGGCGATGGGAGGAAGCGGGGACCGCCCACAAACGCAGGCAGAGGCGGCTCAAGGGGCTGGCCAACTACAGAATCGTCCGCTACGCGGACGATTTTGTCATCCTGGTCAGCGGCACCCAGGAGCACACCGAAGCCCTGCGTGACGAGGTAGCAGCCCTTCTCTTCCGGATGGGTCTACGCCTGTCGGAGGAAAAGACGGTGGTCACCCACGTAGACAAGGGGTTCGACTTTTTGGGCTTCCACATCCACCGGAAACGCCAAGAAGGAACCAACCGGCGCACCATCTACACCTACCCGTCGAAGACCGCCCTGGCGGCGATCAAGGCGAAGGTTCGGGCGCTGACACAGGGCAACACCGATCAAACCCTCGCCAACCTCTTGCAGCGGGTCAACCCGGTGCTAAGGGGTTGGGCCAACTACTTCCGCCACGGCGTGTCGGCGAGGACCTTCGGCTATCTCAACGCCTTCAGTTGGCGGCGAGTGGTCAACTGGCTTCGCCATAAACACCCCAACGCGGGATGGAGTTGGCTCCGGAGGCACTTCCTGCCCAGGTGGCGGCCGACGGACGGCAAGGACACGCTGTTCAACCCGGCAACGATCCCCATCACTAGTGTCCCGAGTCACGGGTTCGTAGATTTTTTCTTGGAAACGGGAATTCTGGGTTGGGCGGACGGGTTCGGCCATGCGACACGATGGAGGTGCGCATGGCAGAACGTGGTCGTCCGAAAGCTCCGCTGGTCCTGACCGACGAGGAGCGACTGACATTGGAGCGACTCGCGAGTCGCCGTAAGACGGCCCAGGCGTTGGCGTTGCGGGCCCGGATCGTCCTGGGCTGCGCCAGCGAAAAGATGAACAAGCAGGTGGCGGCGGAGTTGAAGGTCAGCTCGGCGACGGTGGGCAAGTGGCGCAGCCGGTTCGTCGAGGACCGCCTGGACGGACTGTTCGACGAGCCCCGACCGGGGCCGGCGCGCACGATCACCGACCGCCAGGTCGAGGACGTGATCGTCAAGACCCTGGAGGACAAGCCGGTCGACGCCACCCACTGGTCGTCTCGTTCCATGGCCAAAGCCACCGGGATGTCCCAGTCGGCCATCGTGCGGATCTGGCGGGCATTCGAGTTGCAGCCTTGGCGGGCGGAGAGCTTCAAGCTGTCCACCGACCCGCTGTTTGTCGACAAGCTCTACGACATTTGCGGCCTGTATCTCGACCCCCCGGAGCGGGCCGTGGTCCTCTGCGTCGACGAGAAGAGCCAGATCCAGGCGCTCGATCGAGCCCAGCCGATCCTGCCCCTCATGCCCGGCACCGCCGAGCGACGGGCCCATGACTACGTCCGGCACGGCACCACCAGCCTCTTCGCCGCCTTGGACATGGCCACCGGTCGGGTGGTCGGCTCCCTGCACCGCCGGCATCGGGCCATCGAGTTCAAGAAGTTCCTGGAGCTCATCGACGCCGAGGTGCCCGGCCATCTCGACATCCACCTGATCTTGGACAATTACGGCACCCACAAGACGCCGGCCATCAAACGCTGGTTGGTGCGCCACCCCCGTTTCCACTTGCATTTCACGCCGACCTCCGGATCGTGGCTGAACATGGTGGAGCGCTGGTTCGCGGAATTGACCAACAAAAAGATCAAGCGAGGCGCCCACCGCTCGGTGCCCGCACTCGAACGCGACATCCGCGACTGGATCCAGCACTGGAACGAGAATCCCCGGCCGTAT
This sequence comes from uncultured Acidimicrobiaceae bacterium, assembly GCA_963769725.1. GTDB lineage: Bacteria > Actinomycetota > Acidimicrobiia > Acidimicrobiales > Palsa-688 > PALSA-693. The sequence continues at coordinate 1,152,913 of CAVYMU010000001.1, forward strand.
GTGTGGGTGAAGCCGGCCGAGAAGATCCTCGAGTCGATCGCCAAATATTGTCAACGAATCTACGACTCAGCACACTAGGTATCGCTACCGGGGAACACGTATCCCCACGCCGTGGACGAGGTTCGACGACACAGGCGCCGCGTAGCCGAGCGGCATGAGCTCGTGGAGAGCCGGATGCGGGGGAACTCGCACGTCCGGTTCGGGAGTGCGGACCGAAGAAACGAACCAGCCGGAAGGCGGAGCTCGCGCTTCGGTCCGACACTCACTATTGGGCATCGGACCTTCTCCAAGCCGAGGGCGCCCGAGTCCATCTGGTCCACCCACTGGGGCTGCATTGGGACACCCGCCGGGTCAAGAACGATGTGAAGGACGCCACTGAGTTAGCGAATCGGTTGCGCCGCAATGACCTGCCCGAGGCGTGGGTCTCCCCCACGGAGGTGCGCCAGCTGAGAGAGCTGGTCCGCTATCGGGCCAAGTTGACCGCGCTGCGGACCTCGGCCAAGGCGCAGATCCACGCCGTGATGGCCAAGCTCGGGATCCTGCCCACCTTTCCGGACATGTTCACCATGCAGGGACAGAGAGCTCTCGATGAGATGGACTTCCCCGGACCTTACGGGGTGCGGGTCGAATCGTTGCGGGACCTGCTCGAGATCTACGACCGGGAGCTCGCCATGGTCGAGGGCCACATCCATCAACACCTCAAAGACCACCGCGGTTACCGGGCGATCCAAGCCATATACGGGGTCGGGCCGATCACCGCTGCCATTTTCGCGGCCGAGATCGGAGACGTACACCGTTTCGCTACCGCCCGCCATCTGTGCTCGTGGGCGGGAATGACCCCGAAGCTGCGCGAGTCCGACACCCACTCCTACAAAGGCTCGATTACCAAACAAGGATCGACCATCGTCAGGTGGGCGGCGCTCGAATCAGTGGTCCGCTACCACGGCGGAGCTGCGATCGTTCCCACCTATCGTCGCATCGCGGAGCGACGCGGGAACCATATCGCCCGGGTCGCGGCGGCGAGAAAATTGCTCACCCTGGTCTACTACGGGCTGCGGGATGGCGAGATCCGCAGCCTGTCTCGGGAGGCCGCTTGAGCAAGCTCGGACACAGCCAAGACGCGAGCTCGACAAACGCCGTGGCCCCCACCCAAGGTGGCGTGGCCGTCTAACTGAATGAGCCCGTCTGGCTGTGGCCGTAACACACCATGCGCAAAACGCGAAGGAATGGCCGGTCGCCGAGCATCTCGGTCGCCCAGCTCAGTCGAGCAATGGTGAGGTCCGCTGTGTCCAACCATCCAAAGCAACCAGGACCGCCTGACGGCCGGTCCAGCCCAATGATGGCTGGCGACAACTAAACCACCGGGGCCCTCAAGGCTCCCCCTACGGGCGGCCCCACGGGCCGGCCTTGACCGCCCCTCCCACTCCAGGTAGCCCGAAGGCCACCCTTGCTTCGACGCGCCCTTGCCAACAACGAACCAAAACCGTGACAGCTAGAAAACCAGCGCCTTCTGGCTAAATCCTTCTTGACACCCAGGCGCTTCTTCAGGAACGGCGTTTCGGGGCGGCTCTTTTGCGAGGGGTCGGGCGGGATATTGGGATGTTGCCTTTGTCGCGGACGCCTCGGCCCAGAGTCTTATAGCTGTATCTGTGGGTAGAGGGGGAAACGGTCGAGCAGTTCGGCGCTGCGGCGCCGGCCGGTATCGGCGGTGGTGTGGTCGAGGATGTAGTGGGCCTTGGACGGCCCCGACGGCGCGGAGGCAGGTGAGGTGGCAGTGAGGGTGGCGGCGATGATGCCGGCGATCTCGTCCATCTCGGCTGGGCCGAGGCCGAGGGTGGTGAGGGCGGGGGTACCGAGGCGTATCCCGGAGGTGTACCACGGCCCGTGGGGGTCGGCGGGGACGGAGTTGCGGTTGGTGACTACCCCGGCGTCGAGGAGAGCGGACTCGGCTTGTCGCCGGTCAGCCCGTAGGAGGAGGCCACGTCCATGACCACCAGGTGGTTGTCGGTGCCGCCAGTTAGCCCAAGCTTTGCAGTAAGCCTTTGGCGCGGGTGATTTGGGCGTGTTCTGGGGTGGGGGGAGGGTGTGGTTGTTGAGTCGGGGTTGTCGCGGCGGCTCGATGGCGGCTTTATCGGTGGGTGTCCCATGGTGGGTCCCTCCTGGGCCGCGAGGAACTGAATGGTAAGGGCGTTGTGGGCAGGCGGGCCGAGAGTTCAGGTGAGGGCCCAGTTGGGGAGGCGCCCGAAGGCGGCCACGAGGTCGAGGGCCCAGGGCCATCCGGCCGCAATACGCAGGGTGGTGCGCCGGGCGGAACGGACCAGCAGGCCGGCGGCGTGCAGCAGGCAGTAGCGCAGCCGTTTGGGTTCGGCGTGGGCCAAATCGCCCTGCAAACACAGGCCGCGCAGCTGGGCCAGGAGATCGCCGGCGATGAGCACGACGGTCAGCCAGGCTTGATTGATGGCGAAATCGGCGGAGGGCAGGTTGGCCAGCCCGGTGTCTTTGGCGTCTCGGATGTAGCACTCGGCGCGTCCCCGCCCCCGGTAGATGCCCTCCAGATAGGCGATGTCGCCGTCGACCAGGTCGGTCAGGAACACCTGGTAGCGGTGGCCGTCGACATCGGTGAAGGTGAGCTGGGCGCCGGGATGGGGATCCTCGCGTCGGGCGATGGCCCGCGTGCCCGGGGGCCAGCCCGACAGGTCGACCTGGTCGGTGATCTCGGCCACCTCGGCGCCCTCGCGCAGGTCGCTGCCGTTGGCGGTGGTGGCCGGAACCCAGGCCCGACGGGGGAGACTGATAACCGCCTGGGCCATGGTCTCGGTCAGGGCCTGGCCGACACAGAAGCGCACGTTGCGCTCATGGCAGGCGTTGAGAAAGTCGTGCGAGCAGCCGGCCGAGTCGGAGCGGACAATGATTTCTTCTTTGTCGGGGCTGACCGGCAACTGGGCCAAGGACGCCTCGAGCACCACGATGTAGTCCCCGGCGGTGCCACTGCCGGCGTTACCGGGCCGCAACAGCCCGGCCAGCGGCTCGGCGGTGGCGTCCAGGAACGACAGCAGGGGATGAAACCCGAAACCTTTCTTATAGGTGGCGGCCGCCCCCTGCTTGAACTCCGAGTCCGAGGTGACCAGCGTGCCGTCGATATCGATCACATAGAACCCGGGGTCCATCCCCTGCGCCCACGCCTGCTGGCGGGCCGCCGCCCGGGCCCTGGCAATGCCCGCCAACGCAGCCTCGTCGACGGCCTGCAACGTTCTCCACGTCGTAGCCACCGACGCCACCTGGCCGAAGAGCTGGGGCTGGCTCGACAGGGTGCGCAAATCGGAGAAGGTCGTGCCCCCATCGGCCACCGACACGGCCAGATCCACCAGCACCCGGCCCCGATCGTGACCTCGGCGGCGCTTCTTCGTCGGCGCCATCGCCGCCGACAAGCCGTCCGCCAAACCCAGCTCATCGCCCAGATCGCACAACAGCCGGGCCCCCACATGCGCCACCACCCCCCGGCCCCCCGTGGTCACCGACACCCGCGGTCGCGATGCGCTACGTTTCACTCTGGAAATGCCCTCCTGGCTGCGAGCCTGTTCTGTTCAGCGACGCCAGTTTCGCTTACCAGGAGGGCATCTTCGCGGATCCAGTCCCTCCCACCAGACCGGTTAGTGCAAAGCCTGGGTTAGCAGGCGGGCACCTCGGCGGAGGAGGCCCTCGGCGAGGGCTTGGGCGTTATCGACGATGGCCTGGGCGTAGTCGGCGAAGTCGGGGCGTAGTCGGCGAAGTCGGGGCGGCGCGCTTCGGCCAACGCTACCGCTTTGGCTGCCGTGACGTGGGCCAGGGGGCCGCCGAGCACCATGGGGCAGCCTTTCTCTACGTATTCGGCGTAATCCGGACTGGACAGGACCATGCCGCCCCGGGGGCCGCGAAGCGACTTGTGGGTGGTGGTGGTGACCACCTCGGCGTGGGGGACGGGGTCGCAGTCGCCAGTGAAGATCTTGCCGGCCACCAGCCCCGGGATGAGACAGCGCCACCACGGCACCATCATCACCATGTCGTCGGCCGCCGTCCGCCGTCCCACCCCCCAGTCCCCGCTGGCCTACGCCGCCGCCAAAGCGGCTATCGAGTTGCTCACCAAAGAGCTGGCGGCCCAGGCAGGACCCGATGGCATCCGGGTCAACTGCATAGCCCCCGAGACGATCCTGACCGAGCGGAATCAGCAGCAGATACCCGAAGCGATCCAGGAAAAGCTGCGCCACAGCCATCCGATCCAACGTCTTGGCACGCCCGATGACGTGGCCCACGCCGCCTTGTTCCTTGCCTCCGATCACTCCTCGTGGATCAGCGGCACCACCTTAGCCTCGATCCACCGATTAGCGATCAGAGGGTCGGGTGATTTTCGCCGAGGTCTTGACGGGATTGCTGGTGGGTGCTGATCGGCCTTGGGGGCGTGAACGGTCAGGGAGTGTGGTGGTGGCTGGGTTGTCAGCGCCGTGAGGGTGGCGGGGCGCCATGCCGCCGAGGTTTCAGCCTGGAGCGGGCAGGGCTCGGATGGTGTCGAGGCGTCGAGCGAAGAGTGCCGGCCCATGGCCAGCGGGCTGGGGCTCTGAGGGTGGGGGTGCCGGAGCGGTTGACGAGACGGGCGGGGATGGCGAGCAGTTGGAAGCGGACGGTGCGGGCGACGGTGAGCCGCTTCGATGGGTCCGGTTTCTGCGATGGTGGCGGTCCAGCGGATGAGGTTGTGGGCCAGGACGGCGCATTGCAGCCAGGCGGAGTTGGCCGAGAAGTTGCCCGAGGGGCAGTGCTCCAGCCCGGCGCCTTCTTTGAGGTCGCGGATGGCGAGTTCGACGCTGGCGTGGGCCCGGTGGAAGGCGTCGATCTCGGCGGCGTCGCCGTCGAGGTCGGTGAAGAACGCGAAGTGCCGCCAGTCGGGCCACAGCCTGGCCTGGCGCGGATCGGTGAGGCGGGTGCGGCGCACGATCAGCCGGCGCCCCCGTAGACGGTCTCGGCCACTTGGGCTTGGCCGCCGGGCGGTGTAGTCGATGTCGACCCAGGCCGTCTCGTCGATGCCGGCGATGACCTCGGCCACGCCTTTGGTGTTGGTGCGCACGGCCATCGTGTAGCGAACGCCGTGACGGGCCAGGGTGGCGATGGTGTCGTTGGACCAGAACCCCGAGTCGAACCGCATCACGATCTCACCGGCCGCCCCGGCCCGGCGCAAGCCGGGCGACCACCTCGTCGATGAACCGGCGGGCACCCCGGGCGGTGTTCGCCGAGCCTTTGCGCATCCGGGCGTGCACGATCTCTCCGGTGTCGGCCCGGCTGGCCAGGATCGGGTGATAGCCCAGACACCTTGGTGTAGCCGTAGGCGGCGCCCTGCTTCTGCTTGCCTTCCACCTCGCAGATCGTCGAGTCGACATCGATCACCAGCCGGCCCGGCCCGGACCGGCGCCCAGCGCCCACGCCCGGACCAGCACCGTGCCGACGACGGCTTCGAGCTGGCGGACATGACCGAACGTGAACGCCCGCAAGAAGGTGCCCAGCGTGGAAGGGGCCATGACCCGATGGCCCAGCACCCGGGCCGTGTCACCGGCCCGCAAGCACCTCGGCATGGTCGATATGGCTGGCGCCCGCCACCATCGCATGCACCAAGGTCAGCACCTTGCGGCCCGGATGCGCCCCACCGATCAGGCCGGCCATGCGCAGCGTCGAGTTCACGATCGCCCCGACTCCCAGCCGGGCCGACAGCGTGGCCACCAGCAACAGCCCGGCGTTGGCCACCAGCCCCTCATCATCGAAGGTGACCCGCAGCCGGTCCGGAACATGCGATACTCGCACTCACAGAAAGTGCCTCCTCGGACAGGGACGGATAACGGCGTCGCAACCGCAATCCTCCCTGCCCAGGAGGCTTTTCTGTTGGATCCCCCTACCTCACCACCCGCGCATCGGTGGATCGAGGCTTAGACATCGCGGGCGGCTCTGTCCTTGTCTGAACAGCAACCACGCCAACACGCGCAGCGACGAGAGCGAGACGAGCAGCACCATGAGAACGGAGAGATCTATGAGTGACCGGCCACCCCGACTGCGCCGCCAAGCGAGGCTGATGCGACTCGTCAACCTGCCCATGCGTCGGATCCTCGCCCTGCCGTTCTCGACGCCGCTGAGCAAGCGGCTCATGCTGCTCTACCTCACCGGGCGGCGCAGCGGACGCTCTTATCGACAACCAGTCAGCTACGTCAGAGACGGGGACTCCCTACTCACGCCCGGCGGCGGGAACTGTAAACTCGACCTCGAGCCCGGCCGCCCCGAACAGATCCGAGTCGACGGACGTTATGTCACCGCGCGACCAGACCTCATCGACGACTGTCGACGAGATCGACGATGCGCTCATGACCATGACCGTAGCGAACCCGAGAACCGCCAGCTTCATCCCCATCGCCCGGCAATGCGACGGCCACTTCGACCGAGACGGACTCATCAACGCCGTCACCCACGGATTCCGCATCGTGCGCTGGCACCTCGACACCCCGACGGAGTCACCGACCCGGCATGTCGTCAGTTGAAATCGCTCGAACCGGTAATGAAACACAACGGCGGACGTCTGACTCCCTAAAAAATGCTCAGAGCGCTTTGGCTCCCAAGACGATGTCGAAGCCGGCGCCGTTGCGTGCCAGGCCCATTATGAGGATGCCGGCCCATTCAAGGACCCACGTCATGGCGAGCCCTCCAGCGTCGAGGGGTCGCATGTCCAGGCTCTCCAGAAACGCCGCAACGCGGGCCTTCGGCTCCGCGCCGTCGCCGGCGAAGAACACGTCCACGGGCTTGTCTTCAGCAAGAAGACCCTGAAAGATCGTATTGAATGCCTTCACGACGTGCGTGCCCTTAGGGGCGGCGGCGGCGATCTGCTGGGACATCGAGTCGCCCGCGGTCGTCACGAGTCCGGTGGCGTCGTCGTTGAACGGGTTGGTGATGTCGACGAGGATCTTACCTGCCAGCGCATCGCCGTAGTGTGCGACCGCTTCAACCGCGCCTTGGTAGAGAACAGCTACGATGACGATGTCGCCCGCCGGCGTTGCCCCGAATGTGCCGACGGTGGCTCCGCCGCCGATCTGGTCGGAGACCTCCTGGGCCTTGGCGGTGTTGCGGCTCATGATCTCGATGGTGTGGCCGTGCTTCGCCGCCCGGGTGCCGATGGTCCTGGCCATGTTGCCCGAGCCGATGATGCTGATGGTGGTCATGACGTGTGCTCCTTCGTGTGTGTGGATCAGGTGCTCAATGGATTTGTTGGTCGTGAGGGTCTTACTGCCGTGTTCGACTGTCGTGGCGCTCAGATCACCGTGGTGCCGCCGTCGGCAACCAGCTCCATGCCGTTGACATAGCTCGAGTCGTCCGAGGCGAGGAACAACGCGACCGACGCGATCTCCTCAGGGCGGCCCATCACCCGCCTCGGGATTACGGATTCAAACTGCGCTTTCATCTCTGCGGACATCACCTCTTCCAGCATTGGCGAGGCGACCTGTCCGGGGGTCAGTACGTTCACCCGGATCTTCCGGTCTCTTAGCTCTGCCACCCACACTCGTGCGTAGGCGGGCAGTACGGCCTTGCTCGCTGCGTATACGCTCCAATCGGGGTAACCCCTGAGCGAAGCGTTCGAACCGGTCATGAAGATCGAGCCTCCGTCGTTGAACAGCGGCAGCGCCTTTTGGACCGTGAACAGCGTGCCGCGCGCGTTGAGCGAGAAAGCGGCGTCGAACTGCTCTTCAGTGATCTCACCGAGCGTGCCCTGCTCGCCCACGCCGGCACTTGCCCACAACACGTCGATCGCGCCCTTCTCCTGCTTGACCGTCTCGAACAGCCGGTCCAGATCATCGAGGTCGGCCGAATCGGCCTGCACGCCGGTCACGTTCCGGCCGATCAACTTGACGGCGTCGTCCAGGTGATCCTTCCGCCGGCCCGAGATGAAGACATGAGCCCCTTCGTCGACGAACAACTTGGCGCCGGCCTGTGCCATACCGCTAGACCCGCCCGTGATCACCGCGACCTTGCCATCGAGCTTTCCCATGACTGCTCCATCCACTCACCGTGACGGTGTTACATACACCGATCTGTATGCTTAACGTACCAGACACCACCGACGGATGTCAAGCTATGCACACCGATCGGTACCCGATTGGACTACGCTGAGCGTATGACGGAGTTGGAGAAGGGGCCCCAGGGCCTGCGGCGCGGCCGGGGTGCACGAGAGCGAATCATCAGCACTTCACGACAGCTGTTCCGGGATCAAGGCATCAACAGCACCGGCATCGACCAGATTTGCGCGGTGGCCGAGGTGTCCAAGCGCACGCTCTACCAGCACTTCACCGGCAAGGACGAGCTGATCGCCGAATGCCTTCGCCGATTCGATCCCGACATCCTGCCTGAAGTGTTCGACCGCACCGACCTCGCACCCCGCGAGCGACTCCTCGCCGCCTTCGACATCCACTCGCCTCTGTGCCCGTTCATCGCGGCGGCCGTCGAAATCCCCGACTCGGGCCACCCAGCACGCGTTCACGCCCGCGACTACAAGAAAGCCTTTGCCGCACGGCTCACCGACACCGCCCGCGAGGCCGGCGCCACCAACCCTGAACAGCTCGGCGAACAACTGGCGTTGCTGCTGGATGGCGCCTCGGCCCGCAGCCGAGTGCTCAACACCGAGACCCTCGCCACCGCCACCGCTATCGCAGCCGTCCTCGTCGACAACGCCATCCCCACGGCAGCGGTACCGTTCGCCGCGGGCGCGGTCCAGCAGCGTGGCCGGGATGACGATGACGCCGGCCGGGGCGGCGCCGCACGTTCCGGCCATGGCGCCGTTGCCGAGGACCCTGGCGAGGGCCATGTCCTTGAGCGCATCACGGAGCAGATGTGATCGGAAAGAAGAAGTCTCGGCGTCGACTCGCGCGGGCGTGCCGGCAATGACGCGTCACGGCATCGACGAAGCTTGCGTTCCCGGGCACTTCCACGATGGACTGGCACGTCGCACCCTCGTTGGGTGCTCTTATTGTGAGCTCGGCCGCGCGACGCGTTCTTTCGGCCCTTCCCAGCCTCGCTTCGAGCATCGGCTGGGAACCTGAAGGGCCGGAAGAGGAGAGGTAACGGCATGAGCGACCGAGAGAGAACCCAAGTGAGCGTGGAGAAAGCGAACCCCGAGACAGCGGACGGGGGGACGCCGGAAATTCCGGGTGGCTTTCCGGACCTCACCGCGTCGCAGCTAGACCTCATCCGCGAGCGTTCCACGGAGACGGTCGTCGACCCGGGCGCGTTCCTGGGCAAGGCCGGGGATGTCGACTACGACTTCATTCTGATCGAAACCGGCGACGTGGAAGTCGTGAGGTTCGCGGCCTTCGGTCTGCCTGAGCAGGTCATAGCGATCTTCGGCCCAGGCTCGTTCCTGGGCGAGCTAGACATGCTGACCGGGCAGGCTGCCATGTTTTCGGCGCGAATGCCCGGTGGCGGGGTGATCCAACGGATGCCACGTCCGGTCTTCCGGCAGCTCATGTCCGACGCCCCGGAGCTGTCCGACGTCATTCTCAGGGCGTTCATGGCACGGCGCGAGTTCCTGCGCACGAGTGAAGCCGCGCGCAGTTTCCAGATTGTCGGCAGCGCGCGGTCGGCCGAGACGCTGGAGCTCCGCAACTGGGCCACGCGTCTAAACGTGGTACATAGCTGGCTCGACGTCGAAACCGACGATGGGCACCGGACCCTCGCGTCTCTCGGGCTCGGCGTCACAGACCTCCCGGTCGTGATCACCCCGACCGGGATCCTCCGCAATGCGACCCCGAGCGTGCTGGCGCACCAGCTCGGGCTCGCGTACCGCTCTGTGCCAGGGAAGGTCTACGACCTTGTTGTCGTCGGTGGTGGACCCGCCGGGCTGGCGACTGCCGTCTATGGCGCTTCTGAAGGCCTGGACACGCTGGTGTTGGAAGGGGTTGCCGTAGGCGGCCAGGCCGGCGCGAGTGCACGTATCGAGAACTACCTCGGCTTTCCATCCGGCCTGGCCGGCGCGGAACTGACGGCCAGGGCGTTGGTCCAGGCCCAAAAGTTCGGGGCGGAGATAAAGAGTCCGATTGAGGTGACGTCACTGCGGATGGCGGACGATCTTGTGCTGACCCTGTCGGACGGGAGCGAGGTCTCGGCCCGGTCGATGGTGATCGCGAGTGGTGCCCACTACCGGAAACTGAGTCTCGAGCGGTGGGCGGATTTCGAGGGCAACGGCATCTACTACGCGGCAACCGAGCTGGAAGTCCGTGCGTGCGGGGTTCATGGCCCTCAAGTGGCCGTGGTCGGCGGGGCCAACTCCGCCGGGCAGGCGGCCTTGTTTCTCGCGAGTCGCGGGTTGGGGGTCCGGCTCGTCGTCCGCGCCGACGATCTGGGAATCGAGATGTCGAGCTATCTCGCGACCCGCATCGTCGTCGAGAGTCGTATCGAGTTGCATTTAGGCACCGAAGTCGTCGGAGTCGACGGTGGCGACCATCTGGAGTCGATCATGCTCGCGAGCAGGACCGGAGGGGCTCGGGAGAGCGTGCCTTGCGCGGGACTCTTCTGCTTCATAGGCGCCGTTCCCGCGACGTCTTGGCTCGAGGGCGTCCTACTTGACCGAAGCGGCTTCATCCTCACCGATACCGATCTACCGGAGAGGCAATCGCGCGACTCGTTCGCTCTACTCGGCCGCCAGCCACTGGCGTTCGAGACCAGCATGCCAGGACTCTTTGCCGTCGGCGATGTGCGTCACGGCTCGATGAAGCGGATCGCAGCTGCCGTGGGTGAAGGTTCCAGCGCGATCCGCTCGGTCCATCAGGCGATCGGCAAATAGTGAAACAGAACGCTCTCCCCCTGCGCCGGAGCGGTACCGCTGCCGTGGGGATGGCTTTGTCGACGAGGACGGCAGCGATGGCGGCGACGGTGGCGAGGGTCTCGGTGTTGAGGACTCGTAGCTCAACTGGATTCCTCGCCTTGCTCGTCCACCTCCGCTAGTTGACCCTGGTCCCGAGTCCGATGATGCTGATGGTGGTCATGATGTGTACCTACTTTGCTTGGGTTGGGGGGTAGGAACGAGCGTCGACAGCGCGCGAGACGACGCGGCCACAAAGCCGCAACGATCATGCTGGAGGCCACGCTGACGACAAAGAGGCTTCACTACGGCGTGACTACGTTGGACGGTCCAAAGTAAGTTCGCAAGGACGAAATCTTGGCGTCTTCGTCGAAGGTCATCACGTCGATAACGTCTATACGCTGGCCGGAATGGACGACCTGCACGTGAACGGCTGCTTCTCCGCCGGCCACGTTCAGCGACACTAGGTCGACTCCCTGCTCTCGGCCGTCCCATATTGAGTGATAGGCACTGCGAATCGCTTCAATCCCGCGATGGACGTCGCCGCCGACTGGACTCTCGAAGACTGCCTTGTCGGCAAAGAGGGCCGCCACTGCGTCAGCACTCCGGTGTCCGTCAGAACTCCCGTGTCCCGCCAACTCGATATACGACCGGACAACCTGGGCGATCTTCTCTGTGCTCAGTTCCGGCACGTCGTTTGCGTTGCTCACAAAGCTACTGGCGGGGAAGTAGTGGCCGTTGTCCATATCGGCGAGCAGGCCGGGCTGAGAGGGTTCCCAGCCGAGGGTCCGGCGGGTGATGAGGCTGGACGCCGGGTAGCTCTGCGTGACGATGTTGGCGAGGAGCCCGAAGTATCCCGGCACCATCAGTTCGTCCGCGGGAATGCTCAAGGCGGGCAGGTCCAGGTGGCTGCCGATGGCCTCGGCGATCGCGCGGAGCGCGATGCCCTCGTCCTGAACGGCGTGCCAGTATTTGCCAGCGGCGCCCTTCTCCAGCGCCAGGCGAAACAAGGAGGCGACATCGCGGGCGTGCACGGCGTTCCACAGGTTCGCGCCGTCGTCGGGGTAGCCCGCAAAGCCCTTCTCCTTCGCCAGCGCGATCAAGATGGGGAGGAAGCCGGCACGATCGGTCGCGCTGTGCGCGATAAGGGCAATCCGCACGACCGAAGAGCGCACTCCCCGCTCAGCGAGGTCGATTACGGCGGTTTCCACGACGTTGCGAACCCGCAGGGTGCCCTTGTGCTCATCGCCGACGGGAAGGGCCGGGTCCTCCTCAGTGGCCGGGCGGCCCAGCTTCCCGGACGAGCCGATGCTCCCCGCCGCGACCAGCGGTTTTCCGGTTCCCGCGAGAGCCTCGCCGTACGCGAGCATGACCGGGAGCTCCGCGGCGGACACGGCGTCCATCCCGCCAAACGGAAGCAGATCTTGCCTGTGCGCGACGTGGATGACACCGTCAGAGTCAGCGGCCGCCTCCATAAGCCCTTCAAGGTCCTCGAGGTCGCCGCGGCGCACCTTCGCGCCGAGCGCGGAGATCGCCGCCGCAGCCGTGTCCGACCGGGCCAAGCCAGTGACCTCGTGCCCGGCGGCGATGAGCTCGGGGATGATGTACGAACCGGTATGGCCGGTCCCGCCAGTAACGAATACACGCATGCTGCTGCTCCTTGTGAGTGATGGGGCGGAATGGGCGGGGGAGGGTGCGCTCAGCTGAGAATGTCGACGCCGAGCGCGATGTTGAACCCCGCGCCATGGCCGGCCAGCCCCATCATCAGCAGGCCCGCCCCCTCCAGCCAGTGCGCCATCTCCAGGCTGCCGACATCCAACGGGCGCAGCCCGAGACTCTCGATGAACGCCGACACGTTCACCTTGGCCCTCGCGTCGTCGCCGGCGAAGAGCACGTCCAGCGGGCGGCCCAGGGCCAGGACGTGGGCGAAGACGGTGTTGAATGCCTTCACGACGTGCGCGCTCGCCGGGACGGCTTTGGCGATCTCTTGCGCCCCGGAAGAGCCGTCAGGGGTGACCAGCTCGGTGTCGTCGGCGGCGGTGAAGGTGTTGGAGATATCGATGACGACTTTGCTGGCTAGCGCGTCCCCGTACTGAGCGACGACCGGCACGGCGCTGGCGTAGGGCACGGCGAGGACGACGATGTCGCCGGCCGGGGCGGTGCCGAATGTCCCGGCCGTGGCCCCGCCGCCGAGCTCGTCGGCCAGGTCCTTGGTCTTAGCGGGGTCACGGCCGATGACCTCGACGGCGTTGCCGCCCTCGATCGCGCGAGTGCCTATGGCGCGGGCGTAGGTCCCGAGGCCGATGACGCTGATGGTGCTCATGGTGCGTGCTCTTCCTTCCTTTAGACTTTCTTCTGGTCCGGTCCACGTCGAGCGCGTCGAATGCCTGCGTCGGGTATGAGCGCGGCGCTATTTCGAGCCTGTCCGACGACGTTCGTGATCAACTGCTAGGCGGAGCCCTGGAATGACCTCCGCGGCGAATCGTTCGAGAGTCGGTCGGTCGTCGGTGGCGAGCAGAAAGGTACCGACCGCGTCTTCAATGACACTAGGAAGCAGTTGGTCAACCCACTGTGAAGGGGAACCCTCGAGGAACGAACTGGAGGACCCGAAGGCGCCGACGATCGCGGCCATCCGACGAATCTCGGCGGGAGCGCGACCGACCTCAGTTGCAGCCTCGTCGATCAACCTGGTGGCCGCCTGCCATTCGCTACGGGACTGATTCTGCCCAAGTGAGGCCGTCCACCCATCGGCCTTTCGACCGACAAGTCCGAGCATGCGAGGCTTCAACGCGCCAATCCAGATTGGCACCGGATGACTCGGACTGGGACCTCGTTGCATTCCGGCTACCGAGTGCGTCGCTCCGCGGTAGTCCAGCGGAGTCCGGTCATGAGCGTTCCAGGCACCGCGAATGATGTCGATGGCCTCCTCCAGTGCGGTGGTGGCTTGCGCTGGGTTGAGACGCCGTCCCCCGACGGACTCGATGGCGTCCCAGAAGAACCCGGCGCCCAGTCCGAGTTCGAAGCGCCCGTCGCTGAGCAGATCGAGGGTGGCCGCGGCCTTGGCGACAATTACTGGGGACCGCAGCGCCATATTGAGCACATTGGACACGACCCGGATCCGGTCGGTCTTGGCCGCGACCCAGCTCATGAGCGTGATCGTGTCGAGGTAGCCGCCCTGGTAGGGGTGGTCCTGGAAAGCGACGAAATCGTAGCCCCATCGTTCGCTTTGCACGGCCAGATCGAGGGCGTAGGTCGGTGGTGCGCTCTTCGGTTCGGGAAAACTAGCGAACTCGAGGTGGTGACCGAAGTCTGGCATTTCAGACTTGCGCCATGGGGAAGATTCGGTGAGTCATGCGCTCACCATAACAGATGCGTGCACGCGCATGCAACCGTGCAAGCATCTGTTATGGCTCTTGGGTATATTGATGGGCGTGAAGGCGCCCGCGTCTGACCCGAAGATCCTCTCCCAAGAACAGGTCAAGGCCTGGTTCGCGCTCCTCTTTGCCCATGCCACGGTCACCCGGCGGATGGACACCGTGCTGTTGGAGCAGCACAAGCTCTCCTTCAGCGCTTTCGAGATCCTCTGCTGGCTCTTGGAGACCGAGCCTCAGTCGATCCGAGCCCTGTCCGGCAAACTGGTCAGCGTGAGCCCAACGAGAGCATCACGGTTGGTCCAGGACCTCATCGACGCCGGGCATCTCCGACGCGGCGCCGACCAAGGCGACGGACGGGTGTCGCTCATCAGCTTCACTGAAAGCGGACGACACTTCGCTGAAACGGCCAAGCGGAGCTTCGAGGAGTCGGTCAAGAAGTACTTCGTCGATCCTCTCGATGACGACGACATCGCTGCCCTCTCGCGCATATGGGCCAAGCTCGAACACGCCGGAGGCCAGGACTGAGGTGGAAGCCGCGAGGCGTCTACGCCGGACTCGCGTGGCGTTCGTAGAAGAGCTACCCAGCGAGGTGACACTCAAGGAGGCACAACACTCCGCCCGTCTCGCCACCCTCGCCAGCCTCAAAGCGACGCTCGGCGATCTCGACCGCGTCGACGCCTGGCTTATGGTCTACGCAGCCGCCCGGGCGCTGCACTGCTCATTGTCGCCAGTCCGTCGCTGGGGCCCCCAGAAACCCGACCGAAGGGGCGGCGATGCTGACCTTCGGGTTCGCGGCCCGAAGGTCCGGTGGCTAGGAACGCCAAGGGCTGTGCGACACTCTGGCCGGTCACGGCGCCAAGCAAGTCAGAACCTCCCGTCCTGTCGCGTATGCCGTTCCGGTTACGGGACAGTCGCTCGGCCAGAGCTACGGCCAGAGGATGCTCGCGAAAATTGGCACTGTCGCTGTGCGCTCCGGCGATAGCGCGCCTCGGTACCGGCGATATGAGCGACTTTAGGGTGACGTTGGGCAGGTACGATATGGGACACGACGGGTCCGGGCGGCCTGCCCGGGAGTGTGCTCGGTGTCCGTCTACTCGCCGCGCGGACTGGCTGATGGCCGTAGCCGGTCCGAACCTGATGGGCTGTTTTGGCCTATCACGCGTTGGTTCGCTTGCAACGGCCGTTTGCCGCCTTGTGGCGGGGGGCGGCGGCCCGGCCGGCGGGTGCTGTAGGCCATTCCGGGCACCGGATGGCTCGGGCAGCCAAGGGGTAGAGGCCGACGGGTGGTGGGGGGAGGTTGTTCCCCGACCGGGGTGGTGGGGTTACGGCACGGGATGAGCTGGGGAGCCTCTGTGGTCTGCGATCATGTGCGCTCGGTGTTTCTTCGCTTGTGTGTGGCTGGCGGGATGGACGGGATGGTGAAACCGCGTGGCGGATACCGCTGAACGTCGGGCTACGGGGGCCGGGATCGTCCTGGTGACGTTGGCGTCGGGCCAGTTCCTTATGACGCTGGACAGCTCGGTGATGAACGTTTCGATCGCCACTGTGGCCAAGGACGTGGGCACCACGGTGGTGGGCATCCAGACGGCCATCACCTTGTACACGCTGGTGATGGCGTCCCTGATGATCACGGGCGGCAAGCTGGGCCAGATCCTGGGCCGCAAACGGGCGTTCATGCTCGGTTGTGTCATCTACGGGTGCGGATCGCTGACCACGGCCCTGTCACCGAACCTGACCGTGTTGATCTTCGGCTGGTCGGTCCTCGAGGGGGCGGGGGCGGCCCTGATCTTGCCGGCCATCGTGGCGTTGGTGGCGTCGAACTTCGCCCGGAACGAGCGGCCCCGCGCCTACGGGCTGGTGGCATCGGCCGGGGCCATCGCGGTGGCAGCCGGCCCCTTGATCGGCGGCCTGTTCACCACCTACCTGTCCTGGCGGTGGGTGTTCGTCGGCGAAGTCCTGGTGGTGTTGGCCATCCTGGCGCTGACCCGCCGCATAGGTGACACCCCCGCCGAGGAGGGGGCCCACCTGGACGTGGTGGGCACCGTCCTGTCCGCCCTGGGCTTGGGGCTGGTGGTGTACGGCATCCTGCGCTCGGGCACCTGGGGTTTCGTGCAAGCCAAGGCCGGTGCCCCCCAGTGGCTGGGGGTGTCGCCGGTGATCTGGCTGATTCTGGGTGGCGGGCTGGTGCTATGGGGCTTCTTATGGTGGGAGGATCACCGACTCGCCGCTGGGAAGGCGGCGCTGCTCGACCCGGCCCTGCTGCGCAACCGGACGCTTCGCGGCGGGCTCACCGCCTTCTTCTTCCAGTACCTGCTCCAGGCCGGCCTGTTCTTCGCGGTGCCGCTGTTCCTGTCAGTGGCGCTCGGCCTGTCCGCCATCGCCACCGGCGTACGGCTCCTGCCCCTGTCGATCACCCTGCTACTGGCCGCCGTGGGCGTCCCGAAAGTCTTCCCTGACGCCTCCCCACGCCGGGTCGCCCAGCTAGGGTTCCTGGCCCTGTTCGCCGGGATCGCCATCATGGTGGCCGCCCTCGACGCCGGCGCCGGACCGGAGATCGTGACCTGGCCCATGCTGCTGGCAGGACTCGGTGTCGGGGCCCTGGCCTCCCAGCTGGGCAGCGTGACCGTCTCGTCGGTGCCCGACCAACAGAGCGGCGAAGTCGGCGGCGTCCAGAACACCATGACCAACCTGGGCGCCTCCATCGGCACCGCCCTGGCCGGGGCGGTACTCATCTCGGCGCTGACCGCGTCGTTCCTGAGCGGCATCGCCCACAACCCCGCGGTGCCGGCCGAGGTGGCCTCCAAAGCCCAAGTGGAGCTCACCAGCGGGGTGCCGTTCATCTCCGACGCCGACTTGAAGACCGAGCTCGACAAGGCCGGGGTTCCCCCCAAGACGGCCGACGCCATTGTCGCCGAGAACGCCGACGCTCGCATCGACGGGTTGCGCGCCTCGCTGTCCCTGCTCGCCGTCCTGGCGGTGCTGGCCCTGTTGCTGACCCGCCGGCTGCCGACCAAGCAACCCTCCGCTACGTCCGTAGACGAGCCCGCAGCTTGACCGACGCTACTGCCACCTGCTTCTTCCGGCCGGCGCTGACAGCAAACGTGCTCTTTGCGTCGCGGTGGCGGGCGACCGGTGGCACCCCTTCAAGGGGGGTGGAGCTCGGGGACGTCGCTGCGGCTCGAGCTCTGCCGGGCCAGACCCGGCTGTGCCGAGGCATACAGGCTCATTGCGCGTCAACCGACGTCGGCTTCGAGCGGAAGATCATCTTCGGTCCGCCCGGTGGCCGGGGCGAGGCTGCGGGCGGCTTTGAGGGCGGCGCGCCCTACGGCGTTGGCGTAGGTGGGGAAGGAGAACGGGACCAGGGCCAGCTGCTCGACTGTCATCCCGGCGGCCATGGCGACCGCGGCCAGTTGGGCCAGCTCGCCGGCGCGCTCGCCCACGATGTGGCAGCCGAGGATGGTGTGCAACTCCCGGTCGACGACCAGTTTGCAGAAGCCGGTGGGGCGTCCGTCGATGATCGGTCGGGCCAGGGCGTCGAACCGCTCGGTGGCGACGATCACGTCGCGGCCGTTGCGGGCGGTGGTCTCGGTGACCCCGACCGAGGCGTACTCGGGGTCGGTGAAACTGCCGATGGGGCTGACCTCGGCGGGCAGGGCGGTGGTGCTGCCCAGCACGGCGTTGGTGGCGGCCAGGTAGCCTTCGCGGACGGCCTCGTGGACGACCGTCAGGTGCCCGGTGATATCCCCGGCGGCGAAGATGTGGGGGGCGGTGGTGCGAAGCTGGGAGTCCACCCGCACGTAGCCGCGCTGGTCGGTCCCCACCCCGGCCGCGGCCAGGTCGAGTCCGGCGGTGTTGGCGACCCATCCGGCCGCCACTACCGCCACCGTCGCCTCGACGTGCTCTTGGGTGCCGGCGTTGGTGTAGATGAGCCGGACGCCGGCGGGGCAGGACTCAAAACGCTCGATGGTCCCGGCCTGCTCCAAGACCCGGATCCCCGACGCTTGTAACGCGGCGCGGACGGCCGCGGCGACGTCGTGGTCTTCACTCATCAAGATGCGCGGGGCGGCCTCGAAGATCGTCACTTGGGACCCGAAGGCGTTGAAGATCGAGGCGACCTGCACACCGGTGGCGCCGGCGCCGATCACCAGCATGGACGGGGGAGCCGAGGAGAAACCCCAGGCATCGCTGTGGGTGCAGGTCAGGTCGAAGCCGGGCAGCTCCAGTCGGCGTGGCCTGCCGCCGGTGCAGATGATGAACTGCTCGGCGCGCAGCGGCGGTGCGCGGCCGCTTTCGATCAGGTGGGCGTCGACGAACCGGGCCGCGCCGGCGTGCTCGTAGAGAGTGACCCCGGACTGTTGGAGCTCTTGGCCTAGCGCCGAGTGGGCCCGAACCTCGGCGGTGACCTCGCCGACGCGGTCCACCAGCCGCAGGTAATCGAGGGTAGGTTCGCCGGCGGTGATGCCATAGCGGGGCAGTTGTCGGGCCTCGCGCATCAACCGGGCCGCATGGGCCAGGGTGCGCACCGGGACCGGCCCGTCGGCCGCGGCCATCCCGCCCAGCCCGGCACTGGTGATCAGCGCCGTGCGGGCTCCCAGCCGCGCCGCACGCAACGCCGCGATCACCCCGGCCGGGCCCCCGCCGATGACCACCACATCGAGGCTGTCCCGGCTCGAGGAGGCCATCCCGGCGAGTATACGGGCGGTCATGCTGCTCCTCCCCCGTTCTCGGCGGGTAGCGTCGGCGGCACTGTGGAAGGTACGGGCCGCGATCAAATCCAGCTACGCCAGGGACCAAGCCTGGCCTTGGCCCGGCGATAACGACCCCCCGCAAGCAAGACGCCCCGATGAACTACACGTCGATTGACCTCTACTTTGTCATCGACACGTTCTTGCTGTTGTTGATCGGGGTGGGACCGAAGATCGCCCTCGTGCCGTTCGTGGAGATCACCGCCGCCCTCGACACCAAAACCAAAGCCCTCGTCGTCCGCAAAATGATCACCACCGCCGGCGTGGTCTCGCTCCTACTGGTCGGACTGGGCGAGCTGCTAGCCCGCCTGCTGCACTTCTCCACCGGGTCGCTCTCGATCGCCGGCGGCCTCATCCTGGTCATCATCGCCATCACCATGGTGCTCGGCACAGGCGAACCCAAGGAGAGTCAGGCCATCAAGGGACGCGATCCCCTCCGGGTCGCCACCTTCCCGCTCGCGGTCCCCTACCTGCTCAACCCGGCCGGCATCGTGACCCTGGTGACCCTCTCCGCCGAGGCCGACTCGGTAGGCGTGTTCGCCATGGTGGTGGTCCTGCTGGGCGTGGTCGTCGCCTTGGACGTGGCCGTGTTCCGCTGGGCCAACCGAGTCAGCGACCATCTCGACGAGAGCCGCATGCTCGTCACCGAGAAGGTCTTCGGCATCCTCCTGGCCGCCCTGGCCGTCCAACTCATCCTGGACGGACTCCACAACGTCGGCGTCATCCACCTGACCCCGCACTGAGCCGGCAGGGGGAGAGCCACAGACGGGTACGTTCCGGGCTGTTCGATCCCGGCTGCCGGTGTGATCCTGGTTTGTGCGGGAGGTGGTTCGGACACCCGATGTTTCAGTGTGGGCCGTCCCAGGCCGTGAACGGCGGTGCACCACCTCCCGCTGCTCGGGGATGCAATCCAGTTAGAGTGACCCATCAAATAGAGCCCCCGATCGATCGGCCAGAATCCGAGCAGAAGTGGCACGATGCCGTTGAGTGCCGCAGCTTGGAATCGGTTCTGCGGGATCACAGAGCGTCGAGGGTCTGTCCCGGCTCTTGGCGTCGACGCAACCGAGCGGGCCGAGGCAATCCGGGGATGGCCTTTCCAGGCCCTGGAGGCCAGGAGCCGGGGGACCGGGAGACGCGCCGGTCCGAGGTGTTGGTCAGGATCAGGAGTAGAAAGAAGGCGATGACATGCCCAAACTGAATCCCATCGAGCGCAGACTGAACCGCTTCCTGCGCAATCCGGCCTCGGTGCGCGGCGCGATGGGCGTGATCGCCGTCGCCACCGTCGCGGTCGTCGTAGCCGGCGGCGCACTCATGCGGCTCATCGACCACCCGGAGTACAGCACCATCTGGGTCGGGATGTGGTGGGCTATCCAGACGGTCACGACCGTAGGCTACGGCGATGTCACTCCCAAGAACCCGGCCGGAAGGATCGTGGCGGCATTCGTAATGTTGGAGGGCGTCGCCTTCCTGGCCATCATCACCGCCGCCATCACCTCAACGTTCGTTCAACGTGCCAGCCAGACCCGCTCCCCCGACCAGGGAGCCGAAGAGAGGGCCGAGGACACGAGTCTCCACCCACGCTTCGACGAACTCGAAGCGCGCCTGGAGCGAATCGAGGAGTCCCTACGGCGAGCCCTGCCGCACTAAGCTGATGTGGAACGGTCTTGTCAATACGGTCGTGCGGAGCGTGCGGAACTCCTTTTTGGGCGCGCCGAACCAGGTGGTTCGGCGCTTGGATGATGATTGAGCAGGCGACGGGGCCCTCGCTGTCAACGTGGAGCGCCCGCAGCGAAGCGAGGACGAACGACGTTGACAGTGGGGTGGCGGCTGCTACGCCGGTTGGCCCCGTTTGGGGTGGGGGGTGACCGGGTGAGGGCTCGACCATGCGCCGGGGCGGGATGATGTGGCTGACCGCCAGACTGATGTACGCGGGTCGGGACCGCAGTTCGGCTATTCGCAGAAAGGTGCCCTGGACTAAGAGCGCCCGTGAAGTTGGGCATAGCTTAAACGGGGATCAGTTCTGCGGCGGCGGTGCCTCGGCGCATGGTGGGGTCCTCGCCCAGGCTCAGCGGGTGCCGGAGGCGAGCTGGAAGATGTTTCACTTGTTTAGGCGGTCATCTCGGCCCACACGAACCCGGCTAGTTCCCGGGCGATGGCGGTGACGACGATGTTGCGGTTGGTCTTGCGCTCGTCGAGGCGACGGAACCGGCCGCAGAGGCGGACCTGGGCGGCCCAGGCCCGGGCGACGGTGTCACGTCCGACGCCGTCTTGGCGGCGGCGCAGTTCGACACCCACGGCGGGTCGGGACTTGTAGGCCCAAGCGGACTCGACCAGTTGGGTGCGCAGATGCACGTTCCCGGCGTGGGTGATGTGGCCGCGATGGGTGCGCTCCCCGCTGGAATGCTCGGACGGGGTGAGCCCGGTGAACGCCATGAACGTCCCGGCCGTCCCGAAGCGACGCCAATCGCACACCTCGGCGGCCAGGTTGAGCGCGCCGAGGTGCGTGATGCCTCGGTAGGCGGCCAGGCGGCCCACGGTATCGGCGAACGGCGGCCGCCCATACCAGCAGGCCAGGTCGGCGTCGATCGCCTCCACGGCCGACTCCCGGGCCGACATGGTCGCCCGGTAATGGGCGAAGGTGGCCTCCAGAGCCAGCTCGTCGAAACGCTGCGCCGTGATCCACGCCTGGTGTCTTGAGCGTCCAGTTGTCCCCGCCCCGCCAGATCCGCCCGTGACGTAACAGAAATTTCCCGAGGCGGTGGCGGGCCCGGGTGCGATCGACGACCATGTCCGCTCTGGCTCGGCACAGATCCCGAACCGCTTCCTCGGCCACGGTTGGCACCCGGATCGCCACCAGCTCCCCGGCCCGATACAACCGGGCCAGGCGACGGCAGTCACGCTTGTCGGTCTTCACCCGGTCGCCAGGCGCGGTCGGGATCAACGACGGTGCGATCACCTCACACGCCACCCCCAGACCCTTCAGGAGTCGGACCAACTCGTAGCCTGCCGGGCCGGCTTCGTAACACGCCCGCCGACGGCGAGGACTGCCGACTCGGGCGATCAGACGGCGAACCGCGTCGTCGTCAGAGGAGATCTTCTCCACGTCAGCCACATCCTCTCCGGGCCGCAAGATCCCTGCCGAGATCGTGTTCTTGTGCACATCGAGACCGGGGAACGTCGGGCTGGTAGAACTGGACATGGGACGGCTGGCTCCTTCCGTATGTGGCAACTTCCGCCTCATGGTGGCTGACCCACGCAAGCTGCGGAACGGGGCCGGCCGTTCCATACTGACTAAGGCACGGTCGGCCGCTGCGCCAGGAAATCCAGTCGGTCGCGCAAAGGTCCAAGCCACCCGTCGGCAACCGCTGTTCGGCACACCCGGCGTGGTCGTCAGCCAGTCCTTCCATGCTGCCTCCACGCTTCGCCATTCGGTCCTGCCAGGTCAGCAACGTCGGTCAGGGATATGTGCCTCCAGGCCGGCGTTTAAGATCACCGAGCCGCCGCGGACTTGAGACGTTATGTTCGGATGATCTGGGACAGGTCAGGGCCCTCGGCCTGCCGCGACGCACGATCAACGCCAATGACCCTGATTCGGCTCAACCATCACCGCCATACCAAGGGTTCGTCGGATGAAACGTCAGATGTCGTCCCGCTCCTGCCAACGCGCGCAGCAGGCTGAGGTAGCCCGATGCGGCGCGGTAGTCGTCAGGATCGGGAGTCTCGGTCCTGTTGTGGGGGCTGACCGCCGCCATCGCGTTCAGGACTTGGCTGCGGCCGCCTCTTTCACGGCCCGCTGCCTTATGGTCGCGCCCTGTTTAGCGTTGCCGCCCGAGCCGGACTTCCTACCGCCGTGACCGGGGACCTGGAAGGAGTGGGCGATACGGCGGGCCTCGTACTGCGTCCGCGAATTCTTGGCGGGTGGGGCTGCCTCGAATCGGTCATCGAAACAGCGAGAAATGTCTTTGCTCGATACGGCGACATAACCACCCGACGAAAAGGTCGGCAAGGGTCGCGGCCGCGGCGCGTAACGAAATGTCAGTCTTTCACGACCTGGTAGATACCATAGATTACCCCCGGGATATGTCCAACTAGCTGGAGTAGAAACGCCCAGAGCACCTCAATGCAGGGTCCTTTCTTGATAAGTACGGCCAGGAAGGGCAGTACCAGACACAAGAGAATAAGCAAAACCTTTACCATGTCACCGCCTCTCCGCTCGCCCAGTGCCGAGCGTTCTCATCCAAGACGGCACCCGCCGGCGAGCCCCTCATCGGTCTTTGGCTGGTTTCGCCTTGTTTCCTGCGGGGGGTTCGTGCAACGCCCCGGACTGGCGTAGCTCTTCTTCCTTCTGCTCCATGTCGGCGGGAGGCACGCCCTGTTCCAGGAGTTCGTCAACGATCGCTTCCTTGCGCGCCGCCGCCGTGCTGAACTGCAGGTCCTGAGGGTCGGCGTATGTCTCAGGGGTCGGCTCCGGCGGTGTGATGCGGCTGCCTGCGTCTCGGGCTCCCGACGGAGTAACCTTGTCTATCACGGCGGCTGCTTGCTCCTTGGCGGCATCTGTGAGCTGTCCGGCCGTGTCTTGGATCGCGGGGCGGCGGGTGATCGCCCGTACCTTCATTTCGAGCTGTTGGTAGGGGCCGCGACCGATTCTCGACCCTAGGATGAAGCCGATGCCCCCGCCCAGCAGGAAGGTGGTTTTCCGGATTGTCACAGGTCCTTCTTGAGTTCCTGCTCGGCGTCCTGTCCTTCTTGTCCCGCTTTTTTCTCTGCGTTTTGCTTCAACTGGGGATCCTGCTCCAAGTCCTTTTCAGCCTGGCTTTCCAGATCGCTCATGAGTCCTCCTATGGTCTTTAGGGGCGGGGATGTTGCCAGGACTTATACCCGGGCCGTTGCTTCGGAAACGACCGGGCTTTTCGCCGAACGGCTATTCCCGGCGGCCGGTCCGAACCCGGCGACTCCGGGCCGGGCAACGGGCGCCATGACGAAACCGAAAACTCTCCCCGCTTGCTGGCGCTAACCGGCGCGTCGCTGCCGCGGCGGGTCGGTGCGGGGCCGGGCTTGCTCTTCTCCGCCAAGTCGTTGACGGGGGTGATGGTGGGGCCGTCATGGCAGTGTGGTGCCGTAGGTGTTCGCTATCGAGGAATCGACAAATGGTTGCCGCTTGTCGCATCGGCATACTGGGCCCTGCTGGGGGGACCGCGGGTTCAGGGTGGGGCGGTGGCGTTGAGAGCGGTGAGGGTGGCGGCGAAGCCGTGGCGGCATCGGCCGTCGAGGCGTGCGCTGGTGGAGACGATGAGGTGCTGGGTTTGTTCGATGATGACGCCGGGGGTGCGGCGGAGTCGTTGGATGAGGTGTCGGTCTTCGTGGTCGGGGATGGGTGGGAAGCCGCCGGCTTGTAGGTAGACGCTGGCTCTCATGCCCAGGTTGGCGCCGTGTACATGGTGGTGGGAGCCGTCGTGGAAGAGTTGCTGCTGGTAGTCGAGGTCGAAGGCCCGGCGGAGTTCGTTGCTGGCGGCGTGGCTGTCGAGTCGGACCACGCCGAGCACGACATCGGCGCCGCGGCGGGCCAGCTGCAGCTGGCGGCGGAGCCAGGTGGGTTCGACCCGGGTGTCGGCGTCGGTGCTGGCCAGCCATACGGCGGCCGGGTCGGGGTCGAGGCCGATGATGGCCTGGAAGCCGGCGGCGCGGGCGATGCCCACGTTGCGGGCGGTGATGGCCAGGCTGTTGACGCCCGCTTGGCGGCACTTGTCGAGGCTGCCGTCGGTGCAGTCGTCGAGCACGACCAGTATGTCGACGGGGATCGCGGCCAGACGGGCGGCCTGCTGGATGGCGCCAAGGCTGTCGCCGAGGAGGGACTCTTCGTTGTGGGCGGGTATGACCACGCCGACCCGGCGGATGGGGCTGATCACGTCCGGAGCAGTCCGGTTCGAGAGGCGACGGAGCGGTGGTCTCGGCTCCAAACCGCCAGCCGGAAGTCGGGCTCGACGTGGGTGCA
Source organism: uncultured Acidimicrobiaceae bacterium (assembly GCA_963769725.1). Lineage (GTDB taxonomy): Bacteria > Actinomycetota > Acidimicrobiia > Acidimicrobiales > Palsa-688 > PALSA-693. The sequence continues at coordinate 1,177,876 of CAVYMU010000001.1, forward strand.
GAACCGGATCAGTCCGTGACCGGCGGCGGTCTGTTCGATGATGTGATGGACGTGGTCGCCGGTGAGGGGGTAGTCCGCGACGGGGTGGCGCCAGTGGACGGCGACGAGATCGCCGGCGCTGGTGGCGGCCAGGCTGGCCAGTTGCTGGCAGTCCTTTTCGTCGAGGTAGTAGCCCAGCTCGGAGAGCACGACCAGGTCGAAGCGGCCTGACGGCCAGTCGGCCGGCACGGACCCTTGGCGAAGATGGACGTGGTCGGGAACATGGGCATGGGCCTGTTGGAGGGCGGCGGCGGAGATGTCCATGGCCAGAACGCGGTCGGCGCGGGCGGCCAGCAGGCGGGTCAGAAGTCCGATGGAGCAGCCGGGCTCAAAGACCGACGGGTAGTGCTGGTCGGGCAGGGCGGCCATGGTCATCTGCCGTTTGCGGGTCTCGTACCAGCGGGTGCGGAACCCCCAGGGGTCGGGGTGGTGCCGGTAGAGGTCGTCGAAATAGGGCTGTCCGAGGGTCATGGGCCGAGCAGCACCTCGTAGGGACGGGTGAGCCGCTCGATGACGGCCGCAGGCAGGACGGGGTCGGGCCCGGTGAGCTGGCTAGCGAAGCAGCGCACCGCCCGGCGCTTGCGTCTGGTCAGGTCAGGACCGAGGACTACCCGCGCCGCTTTGTCCCAGGGCAGATCACGGCCGTCGGGGGCGGCCCAATGCCACGCCCATACCAGGTAGCAGAGCAGCTGGGCCTGGTGTTGGTCGGCGACGGCCCGGGCGGCTTGGCCCACCCGGTCGTGGTCGGGGTGTCCGTCGTGGGCCCAGGGAGCCAGGACCAGGTCGCCGGGTTGGACGAGGCGGGCAAGTTGGGCCCGCAGTCTGGGTTCTGCGATGCCGCCGTCGGGGTGACCCAGGCGGACGGTACGCTCCGCAGCTACCCCCAAGCAGGCCGCGGCCGCGGCCGCCTCGAGGGGCCGGCGCTGACGCAGTTCGGCCCGCCGGCCAGGGTGGCTGTTCTCGCCGTCGGTGACGGCGACCAGCACGATGTCGATGCCTGCCGCGAAGAGCAGCGCCGAGGTGCCCCCGACGCCGAGTGTCTCGTCGTCGGGATGGGGGGCGACGATCACACACCGTCCCGTCGAGGGTGTGGGCCTGACCCAGGGCGGAAGATTGCGGAGCGGCGGGCAGTTCTGCCAGTCCGATTCGGGCGTGCCGGCCCCGTCGAGGCGCGACTCGGCCGTGCTCAGTGCGACCACGGGTCTCGTCGACCTGCGATAGGCGCCGGCCGAGCCGCTCCAGGTCGCGTTCGCCGTGATGCTGGCGGATGTACACGGTCAGGTCGGCGACCAGGGTGGCGTGATCGGCGTCATGGGCCAGCGGGCCCGGACCGAGGGCGCGGCCGACGCGGTCCATGACCTCCATGGCGTTGCGTTCGATGGTGGTGCGGACAGTGAGCCAGCACCTCGTGATCACGGCCGAAGTTCTCGTCGAGTCGGTGGGCGGCGGCGTTCAGGACAGCCTGGTTTTGCTCCAAGTTCACGTGCACGGCCCCGAGGTGGGCCAGCAGGTGGGGATCGGACCGGCGGCGGGACCGGTCAAGCAGGGGGCGGGCTACGGCGATGGTGCCTCCGTGCCAGCAGGCCGCCACGGCGATCGCGCCGGCCCAGAATCCCGGTCGGGTCAGATACTGGCCGGCTTCGCCGACCGGAACGGCCGGCGCCTGATGGAAGCACACGGAGCGGGTGTCGGCCCGGATCATGCCCGGCCCCGCCCAGGTCGGGGGGCCGACCAGAATGCCGGGATCGCCGAGATCCACCCCGAACAGCTGTTGGCCGTCGGGGGTGGAGGCGTCGACGAGGGCGTGGGTGACCAGACTGGCGCCCGAGCACCAGGCCTTGGTGCCCTCGATACGCCAACGGCCGTGATCAGGCCAGGCCTGGAGGCTGCCCGCCGGTCCGGCGGCCCACACTCCCCAGCTCTGACCGGGTCCGATGGGTGGGCCGGCCAGCTCGGCCATGATGGCGACGGCGTCGCCGTGGGCTTCGACCAGCCGCCCGAGGACCAGATCACCCTCGGCTTGCGAGCGCAGCCGGCTCAGACGGCGGGCGGTCTGACCTTGACCCGGCAGGGGCCAGGAGCTGGCCCGGTCGCAGGCGCCAGCCAACACGCCGATATCGACGGCGGGCAGCACGCATGGGGTCACGGCCTGGTTTGCTCACGGCCGTACGGGATTGACCCGCAGCGTTCGGGGCTCGTCTCGTCGGATCTGCAGGACTCCGGCCTGAAGGCGGGCCTGGTAGACCGGCTGGCCCATGGTTGCCGGCCCGCGCCGGACCTGGCCGGTAGTAGTCCCGAACTCACTGCCGTGCCAGGGGCATCGCAGGCAGTCGCCGACTAGCTCGCCCTCGGCCAGAGGGCCGCCTCGGTGGCTGCAACGATTGGCCAGCACCAGCGGCGGACGCTCACCTCTATCGGCGACGTCGGGGTCTGACCTGACGATAACCAGGCTTACTCCAGCCGCCGAGCCGCTGCTGACCGGCCCGGAATCAGCGGACTGGCCACTCACAGCGGTCCATTCGGTGGGGCCGCCATCGAAAGCGTTGGTGTCGACGCCCACACCCAGGGCGTAAGCCAGGTGGCCGCCCAGCCACCCGGCCGCGGTGGCCAATGCCGCCCCGGCGAGTCCTAGCCCCACTCCGAGGCGGTGGCGGTCGCGGCGGCGGGCCCACCACGACGCCCCGTAGCAGACGGTGGCGGCCAGATTGAGGCTCAGGTGGGCGACGCCCACCCGTTGTTCGGCTCCGGTGGTGTCGGCCCAGTCCGAGGCGCCGGTGGCGGCTACGGGCAGGGCGCTCAACACCCCCAGCCCGGTCAGGATGCGCCCGGCTCGGGGCTCGCCGGCCAGGTCGGCAACCAGCGCTCCGGTCCAGCACCCGATGGGGGCCGATACCAGCGCCGGGTGGGCGGGATGACCCAGGGCCTTTCCCGACAGTGCGTCCACGGCCGGCCCGGGGCGGAGCAGCCGGTGCAACCCGGCGCCGAGCGGGGAGCCCACCCGATCCAGGCCGGACGCCGTCTCGACGCGGCCGACGATCCCGGCCAGCGGCGACGCCGGCGCCCGCCGGCGGCCTTTCTCGTCGCGACTAACGATGGGTGGAGCCGAGCTCACGGGGTGCGGGCTCAGCCTTGGAGGCGGGCCCAGTAGCGGACCTGGTGGCAGCGGGCCAGGAAATCCTTGGCCGCGGAACCGTTCGTCCCGATCTCGACGAAGCCGTCATCGATACGGTGGTCGAGCCCGCAGGCCGAGAACAGGGCCATCGTGGGGGCGGTGTATCCGATGAACTTGCCGTGGGCGTAGGCGTCGCTGACGAAGTCCCAGGCCGCCGGGTTGTCAGTCAGTTCGGCCGCGCCCTGTTCTGAGGCCGCTATCACCACCGCGTCGTAGAGGACCGAGGGGGCCCCGTCGAGTTTCTGGTCGGCGCTGACCAGCGAGCCGTCCCCGTCAGTGGCGCCACCGACCTTGGCCGCCACCACCTCGACGGTGACCGATTCGGCTTCGGCCGCGGCTTTCAGAGCGGTCAGCACAGTCGGCTCGAAGCCGTCGGTGATCAAAACGGCGATTTTGCGGCCTTCGAAGGCATCGGGTCCGTTGGCCAGGATGCTCAACGCCCGTGAGGGCGGCAAGTCGGTCCGGGGCGGGCGGGCTGCCTCGAGCCGGTCGGGCAGTTCGGCCAAGCCCAGCCCGTCGGCGATGTCGCCGGCCAGGTCTTCGTCCACGTTGCGCAGACCGGCCACCATCCGCTGGCGGATGTCCAGCCGCTGGCATTTGCTCAACTCGAACACGAAAGCGTCGATGATGTGCAGGCGTTCGAGGGGGGTTTGACTGACGAGGAACTGGCGGGCCTGGCTGTAGTGGTCGGCGAAACTGTCCGCCCGCAACCGGCGCTTGGGGCCGGTCTCGCTCGACGGGGCGCTCACGAATCCGGCCGGGTCCTCGCGTGGGCCGCCCGCCTCCGCGCCCCAGGAGTTGGGTTCGTAGTTGGCCCGGCCGGGCGGGTTGATGGTGGCCATGTGGCCGTCCTGTTGGAAGGTGGCGAAGGGACATTTCGGGGCGTTGATCGGCAGGTGGGTGAAGTTGGGGCTGCCCAGCCGTTTGAGCTGGGTGTCCAGGTAGGAGAAGTTCCGGCCTTGCAGGAGCGGATCGTTGGTGAAGTCGATGCCGGGCACGATGTTCTGTGTGCAGAAGGCCACCTGTTCGGTTTCGGCGAAGAAGTTGTCCACCACCCGGTCCAGGACCAGCCGGCCCACCCGCCGCACCGGGACGTCCTCTTCGGGGATGATCTTGGTAGGATCGAGGACATCGAAGGCGAACCGGTCGGCGAACTCGTCGTCGAAGACCTGCAAGCCCAGCTCCCACTCCGGGAAGGCCCCCTGGGTGATGGCGTCCCACAGGTCCCGGCGGTGAAAGTCGGGGTCGGCGCCGTTGATCTTGACCGCCTCGTTCCACACCACCGACTGCAACCCCAGGGTCGGCTTCCAGTGGAACTTCACGAAGGTTGAACGACCTTTGGCGTTGACCAGCCGGAAGGTGTGCACTCCGAAGCCCTCCATGAACCGGAACGACCGGGGGATGGCCCGGTCGGACATGATCCACAGCAGCATGTGAGTGGACTCCGGCATCAGCGAGGCGAAGTCCCAGAAGTTGTCGTGGGCGGTCTGGGCTTGCGGGAACCCTCGGTCCGGTTCCTGCTTGGCCGCGTGGATCAGATCCGGGAACTTAATGGCGTCCTGGATGAAAAAGACCGGGATGTTGTTGCCGACCAGATCCCAGTTGCCCTCGCCGGTGTAGAACTTGACCGCGAAGCCGCGCACGTCGCGGGCAAGATCGGCGGAGCCCTTGTTGCCGGCCACGGTCGAAAACCGCACGAACACCGGGGTGCGCTCACCGGCCCGGGCGAACAGGTCGGCCCGGGTCAACTCGGTGAGAGGTTCGTAGTTCTCGAAATAGCCATGCGCCCCGAAACCCCGGGCGTGCACCACCCGCTCCGGGATCCGTTCATGGTCAAAGTGGAAGACCTTCTCCCGGAGGTGGAAGTCTTCCAACAGGGTGGGCCCTCGCTCACCGGCCCGCAGGGAGTTCTGGTCGTCGGCCACCACCACCCCTTGCTGAGTGGTCAAGGGCGACACTCCGTCCTCGGCCCTTTGATGGGTCTCTCCGCCTGTTCCCTTTTCGGCCGTCGTTTCCGGCTTGTCTCCGGCTGCACGGTCTTTTTTGCTCGCTGTCGCCATTCGTGTTCTCCTGCCTGGTCCTTCTGACCGCCTCTTTCTACCCACGCGGGTCGACGGCAACACCCGTTGTTCCCGTCAGTTGCTGGGCTGAGCGACGATGAAAGCGAAGACCCGTCGGGCGCAACAGAGGCCGTGGGATCAGAGTTGAGTGCCGGCGGCCGTCCGCCTTGGCATCGAGGTGACGCCTCCAGACGATCTCGCTGGCTTGTCAGTCTTCAAGAACTGTGTCCGGCCGGCTGCCGAACAGGAAAATCGGGACTGGTCCGTCGGAGCTACCAGCGGTAAAAGTGGTTGCGGCCCGCACTCTCGCCCCTGCCGATGACCAGGCCGATCAGCCAGGCCACTAACAGGACGATGGCAACGATCCACAGCGCGTGCAAGGTAAACCCGAGCCCGAAAAACAACAACACCAGCAGCAATCCGAGCAGGATCAACATGACAGTCCTTTCTGTCCAGGCGGAGTCGTTCTTCCCGGCGACGGCCACGACGAAACAACAAGATCAACAGGGCCGTGGCCGTCCCGACAAACGGACCGAAGCACTGCGGCCGGGCCTTGGACGCGGCGCTCATCGGGATGGGCGCTTTCGGGGTGTTCTACGGTGTCGCTCACGTGGTTCGCCGACAACCCACCCTCGAACGAGCAATCAGCCGCGCCTGGTCTACCAAGAGCAAGGCTCAGCACCTTCGGTTTTATTGATCGACGTCGTCAGCGCCACCGCCGAGTAGATGTTCTTTCCCAGGGCATGTGGTCGGCGACGCCGATGCGGAAGCCGATCCTTACGCTAGCCCGCATAATGGCTACCACGGCGACCCGCAACCTGGCCCTGGTACTCGCCGGCGGCGGACCAGCCTCCTGTTCGGCTACCCGCGTCCGGCCATGAGCGAAATCCGGGCTTCGACCATCGGCCACGTGACCTGGTCACTGCTCATGCGCCGCTGCCTGCCTCCGCTGTTCCAGCGTCGGCTGACAAGACCGGGTTACGGGCTGATGCGGTCGCGCACCGCGTCGCGCACCCGATCCACGGCCCCGGCCACCGCAGAGACTGCGGCGTTGACCGGCGGCGTGTCAGGTGAGCGCGGATGCGGCCGGCGCGGAACGGTGGCTTTGGCTCGGCCCATGCGCTCGCCGAGCTCGCCGAGCTGGCCGCGCTTGACCTTCGCCCGCACCGCCGGGAACAGGTCGTCCTCCTCCTCCCGGACGTGCTGGCGGACCAGTTCGATAAGGACCCTGACCTTGGGCTCGAACCTCTCGTCGTCGACGTCGCGATCCTCAAGCTCGGAGAGCACCCATTTGACCACGTGATGTTCCTCCAGCGACTCCAGAACCACGCTCGTTTCTTCGGGTACGAGTTCCCGCACGGCCGGATAGAAGTGTTGCTCCTCGATCGCAGCGTGCACGGACAACTCGGCAATGATCGACTCGATGAGCTTTTGTCGCTGAACACGCGCCCGCGGGGTCGTCTTCTCGAACTGCTTGAACAGCTTTTCGACTGACCGGTGATCGGTCCTCAGCAACGTGATCGCATCCATCAGCCGCTTACTACCCTGTCGGCACCTCGGTAAAACGAGCACAGCAAGTTCTTGGGCGAATGGCCCGGTAGGTGGCAGGCACATGGCTGACCTGGTTCGTTCAACCCCCCTCGCGCAAGTTGAGTCTTCGACCCTCATGCGCCTGGGCCTCTGAAGTCCCGGAACTCAAGCCCCTCCTTCAACGGCAGTGTCGAGGCGCTTCACGGGTCGTTCAGCGGCCGCCGAGGGCGGTTGCGAGCTGTCCTTTTGACATCTTGGAGCGCCCCTTGATGTTGCGGCGCTTCGCCTCTTGGTACAGCTGATCCCGAGTACGGCCGCCGCTGCCATGATGGGACCGCAGACCGCCGCGCCGCCCGGACGAGATGTCGTCGGTCGAGGTCCTACTCGCTTGTCGTGCTTCGCCGGCGCGGGCCCGCTCCTTGTTGACCGTGCGCGAGGCGATCTCCCTGGCCAGTTTGGACGGCCGTCCGCTCTTCTCCAAGCCTTGTTCGATATGCTCGTACTGGCGTTCCCGTTTGGCGCTCCATGTTGCCTGCGGCATTACCTTCCTCCTTCTCCGGCACCCAGAGCGGGCCCAAGGTCTCGTTGCCACCACTCGATAAACCCAGCTTGGTGGTCTCCGCCGATCTGGCAGAGGGCAACGTGGGTGAAACCGGCATCGTCGAACTCTTTGACCGCGCTCACCACGGCGTCGACGGAGTCGCCGCAGGGGATGGCCTCGGCGATGTCGTCGGGACGCACGAAACTGGAGGCAGCCGCGAAGGCGGCCGGGCCGGGCAACTCGGAGTTGACCTTCCATCCGCCGCCGAACCACCCGAACAGCTCCAACGCTCGCTTGATGGCGGTGTCCCGGTTGGCGTCGTAGCTGACGGGTAGCTGGCCGACCCGGGGCTTCCCCTTGCCGCCGGCGGCGTCAAAGACCCCGACGATGGCTGGCGATGGCTCGACCGCGATCAGGCAGTCCGCTTTCTGCCCGGCCAGCCGAGCGGACTGCTCACCTGAGGCGGCGATCCCCAGCTTGAGGGACCCGTCGGGCAGGTCCCACAGCTTGGCCGAATCAACCTGAAAGTGGCGGCCGTCCACGCTCACGTAGCCGCCGGCCCACAAGCTCCGGATGATGTCGACCGCTTCCTCCAGCATCTGGTGGCGGACGTTGACCGGTGGCCACCCCCCGCCGGTGACGTGCTCGTTGAGGTTCTCGCCCGCCCCCAGCCCGAGCGTGAAGCGGCCGTCGGCCAGCACGCCGACGGTGGCCGCCTTTTGGGCCACGACCGCCGGGTGGTAGCGCTTGATGGGGCAGGTCACATAGGTCATGAGCTCGATCCGGGAGGTCACCTGGGCGGCCGCGCCCAGGACCGACCAGGCGTAGGGCGAGTGGCCCATAGCAGCCACCCAGGGGAAGTAATGATCCGAGATGACCGCAAAGTCGAACCCGGCGGCCTCGGCCGCTTGGACATCCCGGACCAGCTCCTTGGGGCCAGCCTGCTCGCACATCATCGTGTAGCCGATCACCGTCACACCGTGGCTCTACCCCTCCAGAACGGGGCCGAAGCGGTCGACTCACGCGAAATGAAACCCGCGTTCCAGGTGATTCTGGCTGCCACCACTGGTGCGCGACCAGGGGCCGGCTGTGCCTGCCCGTCAACCAACGCGGGCCGGCCCCGCCGGGACGACCTGCCAGGCCGGGTGGAAGAATCCGCCGACCCCTTCCGAGGCAGGAGTAAACCCCGGATCTCGAACGGCGACGCCGGTGACCGCGGCCATTCCAAGGGCGGCCGGAGACTTGCCGGGCCGCGTTGGGGATGATGTGACGACCAGACGGGTAGAAGATTGCCATGCCTTCCACCGCGTCGGACTTGCCATGAGGCGCCGCCTGGCCAGGATGGCCCTGATGACGGTTGTCTTGCCCTTAGGCGTCCGGGCCGCGGACGCCATCGCAGACCATCTTGAGGCCGGGCGTAATCCCACCACAGCAACGAAGCTTCTCAGGCGAAGTTCGAGCCTTGGAAGGTGGTTGAGTCGACCCCGGTAGGCCGATCGGAACGTACAGCTTTAAAAAGATCGGAACGTACAGCTTTAAAAAGACAGGCGCGTCTGGATGGCTGTCGTGTGTCGACGCGGCCAAGCGGGGTATGTGCGGGGGGTGCAGATGCAGCGCTCGCCGTTGGACCGGACTCAATGACGACCCCACGCCAGAGAAGGATCGCCCGGTCGCCGATCGAGTCGCTGCTGTACTGGGGGCTCATCCCGGCCTGGGGTGTGCCCGGGCTGGTCGACTGGTGGTACCACCGGCGCGCAGGTATTGAACGCCCCGACCATGGCGGCACCGAAGAGTCGCTCATCCACTCCCTGATGCTGGCCGAAAGCGGCCTGCCGGTCCTGCTCGCCCTGCTCGGCGAGGCCAACCCGGCCGCCTTGGCCGTCATGACCGCAGCCGCCCTGGCCCACGAAGCGGCCGCCCGCCGAGACGGCGCCCTGGCCAGCGGCAGCGCCCGAGAAGTGACCGCCGGGGAGCAGCAGACCCACAGCTTCCTGGAGACCCTGCCCTTCGTGCTTGTCGGCCTGCTCGCCGCCAGCAACTGGCCCCGGCTGCGCTCGACCTGGTGGCAGCCGTCGTCGTGGCGGCTGCGGCGCCGCGATGTCCCATTGCCGGCCCGGTACCTGCTGGCAGTGGCCGCCATCCTGACCGCAACCGGCGCCATCCCCTACGCCGAGGAGCTGGCCCGCTGCCTGGGCCACCGCGAGCCCGCGCCAACACGGGGCTTCGCGGGTATAGCCAGGTCGTGAGCAGACACCGAGACCAAAACGCTGAGGACGACGGCCACCCGGAGCGAGACGGGGTTGACCGGCAGCCACCCGAGGGCCCCCACAGCGGTGGCGGAAAACCGACCGGCGAGAAGCAGGCTGCTGCCAATCGGGAAAACGACCCGCCCGCATGACCGGCGGGCTGCGGCCCGGGGTGCTCTTCGACGTCGACGGCACCCTGGTCGACACCAACTATCTTCACGCCCTGGCCTGGTCTCGGGCGCTCCGAGATGCCGGCGAGTGGGCACCGATGAACGCCATCCACCGTCTCGTGGGGATGGGCGGCGACCAGCTGGTTCCCCGGCTGTTAGGCCATGACAGCCCCGACGCTGTCGCGGCCCGCCCGCAGCGCTACCGAGAGCTGGCCGCTGACATCCGTCCCTTTCCCGGCGCCGCCGAGCTGCTCCGCCGGGTCCACGACTGCGGTCTGGCCGTCGTGCTGGCCACCTCCGCACCCCACGACGAGCTGCAGATGCTCCGCCGGGCACTCGACGCCGACGACGCCATCGACGGCCAAACCACCGCCGACGACGTCGGCGAATCCAAACCGGCTCCCGAGGTTTTTCTCACCGCCATGGCGAGATGCGGCGTCGACGCCCGCCAGGCGCTCGCCGTGGGCGACGGCACCTGGGACGTTCAAGCCGCTCGCGCCGCCGGCATCGGCTGCGTCACCGTCGAGACCGGCGGCTTCAGTCAACACGAGCTCAGAGAGGCCGGCTCCCTGCAGGTCTACCGAGACGTCGCCGAGTTACTCGCCCAGTTCTACACCAGCCCCCTCGCCCTGCTTCGCCGCAAGCCATGAGCCCCCAGCAACCGGGTCAGTCAATCACCGGCCCGGCCACCGGCAGAGCATCCGGATGCCCATCTGTCCGACCGTCCGCGGCCACCCCCCGGAAGGCGGCATCCTTCTCGGCGGCCCCGCCCCGGCGGCGCACCCGGTCGCCTTCGAGGACCCATAGGCTAACTGCCGGCCGCTGTCATGGCCGCCTCCGCCGAGGCCGCGGCGCCCCTAGTTTCTTCGCCGCCACAGACCCCCCGGCGGAGGCGACTCACCATGCTGGCGGCCAACGACGGCCGCCGGCCTCGTGGTCAGTCGCGACAGCGGCCCCAAAGAGATCAGGTGGGCGTGCGGGTGCGACATGATGGTCGCCTCCGCCGAATCCATCTTCTCCTCGATCTCTTCCAGCTCATCGCCGCTCACCCTGCCGCGCAGCTTGGGATCGATGTACAGCTCGAAACGACGAACGTGACGCTGGTAGGCGTCCTGCAAGTCCGTGACCAGTGCCGGCAGGTCCGGCGAGTTGGCTTTTCTCCGCTCGATCCGGATCGCCAGATGTCCCATCCGGCGGTACTCCGACTTGAGGCGACGAACCAGGTGTCGGTCCCCGATGCCCTTGCTCTTGAGGAGCGGGACCACCAGGCTCTGCTCAGAGGATATGTGAGCCGCCACCAGCTGGGTTAACCGCCCCAGCGCCTCGACGCGATCACCATCGGGATCGCTGACCCGGTCGAACTGCTCCCGAAGCTCATGGTGACGATCAGCAAGAAAATCGAGCGCATCCACCCCTCCCCACTACCCACCTTGCCTGACCGTACAACCACCCAGCCTCCAACGCTCCCTACCTCGGCCCGCGGGGATCATCGGCCGGCTACCTCCCGTATCGTTGCGACTCCATCGCAGCCTCGCGATCGCTTGGCAGCGGCCTCCGGGTTCCCGGTCCCCTCTGAACAAGGACGCCGGGATTGACCCGGTGTGGTCGGGAAGCTAGGTCGAGGTGGGCTGGGTGAGGATGGGCTTGCTCGAGGGTGACAAGCAGGGCGTTGGTGGGTTGGCCTCTTGAGCGCTGAACCGGATGGCTAGCACGGCGATGTCGTCCTCGTGGTCCCGGCTGGTTAGAGCGCTGATGAGACAGGTGATGAGATCGCCGGGCGGGGCGGGGCTTTCGGCGGCCGCCGCCGCGAGTTCCGCGAGCCGGGCGTCGAGGCTGTGTCCGCGCTGTTCGATCAGGCCGTCAGTGAACGCGACCAGGGTGGCTCCGGGCAAAAAATGGACCGTGACGGGCTCGGCTGGCGGCGGGCCGCCGCGAACGCCCAGCGGCACGCCAGGCGGGACTGTGAGGAACTCGGCGCGTCCGTCATGCACCATCAGCGGAGGGAGGTGACCGGCGGAGGCCAAGGTCATCTCCTGCATCCAGGTGTCGGCCACCCCGACAAGTACGGTGGCGAAATGGTCATCGGTGGTGGCGTCCAGCTCTTTGGCGGCTCGTTCCAGTATTTCGCCCGGAGGGATCCCCAGTTTGGCCAGGGTGCGAATGGTGTAGCGCAGCGCGGCCATGACCCCGGCCGCGGCCATGTCGTGGCCGGACACGTCCCCGACCACTACCGCGAAGCGGTGGTCGTCGATTTCCACCACGCTGTACCAATCGCCACCGATCTCGGCACCTTTCGTGGCCGGAACGTAGCGAGCCGCGAACTCCCAGTCCGGGATGGCCGGCAGCCGTCTGGGGAGCAGGGACCGCTGCAGGGTTTCTGACATGTTCCGCTGCTGCTGGTACAACCCCTCCGCCGTCCTTCGCCGCCGAACCAGGTTTTCCGCCACCCCCGCGGCCGCGACCGACAGCAGGATGCCTAACCCCGCGATGCCCCACGGCAAGTACTGCGCCCACGTCCCGGCCAGCGGTCCCCGAGGCGACGCCACGAGCGTCAAAACGTTGTCCCCGAACGGCACAGTCGCCTTGGATACCGTCCCGGTTAACGGCAAGTGCCCAACGTTGGTCTCGATCAGCGCTGCCGGGGCGGGCGACGGCCCGAAGTAGAGCGCAAAGTTGAGATTGGCATATGGCGATCCAGCCGGGACCGAAATGCGGCGGCCGACAGGCAGCTGCTGGGCCGCGCCGACCACGTACACCCCACGGACCCCTCGAGCGGAGAGGAGGTAGCCCAGCTTTTGTACCCCCCCGCCAACAACCCGGCTGGTCACTAATGACGTAGTGCGGGCGGCCCGTAGGAACAGTTGAGTGGTGGCGCTGGAGTCCAGACCCTGGATGGGCGCCGACCCGACATGGCCCAGCACGCTAACTTGACCGCCCTGGACCACCGCCACAGTGGCCGAGGCGAACGGGCCCCGAGGCGCCAGCTCGGCAGCCATCGCCGTCCTGAACGCCGTCCCTGGGTCGGTAGCCATAGCGGTCAACCCGACGACCCGGCCCAGAATGGTTTGCAACTGCGGCTGTGCCGTCTGCAGCACGGACGCCGTTAGCTTGGTCTGCAGGGACGTGAGCCGCTGCTCGTTGTGAGCATAATCCAGCGCCGAACTGACAGCCAGCCCCGCGGTGATCGCCAGACCCACCACCAGAACCGTCCCAGCCTGCCAGTGCCGCCGCCAACCAGCCAGCCCGGTCGAGCGGTGACTATCGATCGTCACACCATGCCGGTCAGCCACCGATATGACATCCTCCCTTTCACCTAGCGCCGCCAGTTGCCGCCGCGGGCATACGAACGGAGGAGGCGACCCGGGAATCCCCCCTGTCGGGCGCCAGCTCACGTCCGGACTGGCCTGAACACCATTCATCTGTTGCTAACCCCGCCAGCTTGCGGGGCTTGGCCGCTTCGCGCACCGGGATAGCGAGCGTCAGCACCTCGGCGTGATAGTCAGCGGCGATGGCGTCCGCGTCGAGGGTCTCACCCAGAAACAGCTGGCGGGCGAAGGTTCCCACCGGGTCGAGCACGACCGTCTGTCCTTCACTCGCGGCCACTTGCGAGGCGTCATGGAGCGGCTCAAGCGCTTCGATGTCGGTCGGCCCGGTAAGGGTCACGACGATGACGGAACTGCGTTCGGCGATCTCGACTTGGAGGCCCATAACTACCTGCCTGAGGCTCGGATCCTTCCTCCTGGGGCGGTTTAGTTGTCGTCATGTTCGGGTTTGTCGGTCGGCTGGTGCCGATCGGTGAGGGTCTTCGGGTCTGTCTCGGCGGCCAGGTCGGCGCGGAATGTGTCGTAGTAGGCCTCATAGATGAGGTCGGACTCTCGGGCCCGTTGGTGGCGCAGTCCGGTCAGGACCCAGCCCAGCCGTTGGCGCATATCGGCGTAGTCGGCCGCTCCGGCCGTTCCTTCCAGCTCCTGTCTGAGCGATCCCAGGGAGTGACGGATCTGCTGGTACTGAATGCGCACCCCTCGCACCCGGTTGCGAAGCCACGGCTGGGTGCGGGCCAGGTCAGAGAGGAGACTGTCAGGGGCTTGGGCGTTGTCCGCCTCCTCGGCGGTGGCCTCCTCCAAAGTGACCAACGCCGCCAGAACCTCTGAACGCCACTCCTGCTCGCGGCCCGGCGCGGCCGCAGCGAGCATGGCCTCGAGGCGATGCATGCCGGCCAGGGTTCGGTCCTGATCGGCCTGGCGGACCTCGAGGCCAGCCCGTTGCGACTCGCTGAACTCACCTGAACTTTGGCTCTTCTCCATGGCAGCGGATTTGCGACACAACTTCTGTTGGGGACTGACGCCACCCTGTCGGGAGGCGGCGGCGTCCGGTTACGCCGAGGCCAGTTGCTTGTCGGTGTCGCTGCTGGTAACGGCCAGCTTGCGGGGCTTGGCCGCTTCGCGCACCGGGATGGTCAACGTCAGCACCCCGGAGTGATAGTCCGCAGCGATGGCGTCCGCGTCTAGGGTCTCGCCCAGAAACAGCTGGCGGGTGAACGTTCCCACCGGCCGTTCGCTGACGATCATCTCCGCTCCTTCCGCCGCCACCGGCGCCCGCTCGGCCTTCACGGTGAGCACATTCTGCTCGACCTCCAGGTCGATGGAGTCGGGGTTGATCCCGGGCAGGTCGAAATGGACGTAGAAGTCGGTGCCTTTGCGGTAAGCGTCCATCGGCATGGCCGCCGGGCGGGCCACGGTGCCGAACACCTGCTGGGTGAGCCGATCGAGGTCACGGAACGGGTCGGTTCGCATCAGCATCTTTCGAGCCCTCCTTCTTCGTTGTCTGTACAGCCACTGATGTTCCCCGCCTCCCATTGCATCCCGGGAGGCAACTGTTATGATACTCAACCATCGAAGATCTGCAAGAGACGACTTAGATTATGCTATCGGACCTCAGCAATGGCGATCGGATGTACCGGCGGCTCGACGTGGCGCCGGAGGCTTCCCCCGAACAGATCGGCCGCGCCTACCGCCGCCTCGCCCACAGCCTCCATCCCGACACCCACCCCGAAGACCCCGACGCCGCCATCCGGTTCCGGGAGATCACCGAGGCCTACGAGACTCTCAGCGACCCAGCCCGCCGGGCCCGCTACGACCGCAACCGCCAACCAGCGCCAACCAGCGATCTCCAGCCCTCCCGCCCCGCTGCGAACACAACCACATGGCGGTGACGCCCCAACACGCCCCGGGTCAGGCCGGGAGCCAGCCCATGTTTCTCGGCCAGGGACCGTTCAGCCCCGGCTCGGCTCCCCTCATAGCCGGACCGGTCCACGTCGCGTCCCCCTCCACCCCGCACCGCGCCGCACCCAGTCGCACCAGCGGCACAGAAGAGCTCGCCCAGCTCATCGACGCCGTTCTTAGAGCCTGGCGGTGGTGGTGATGGACTGGCCCGACACCGACCACGGGGTCTTCGCCATCTCCGTGGCCGCCCAACTGTGCGGGCTGCACCCCCAGACCCTGCGCGTCTACGAACGCGAAGGCCTGGTCGACCCTGATCGCTCCGCCGGCGGCACCCGCCTCTACAGCGGTCGCGACGTAGAAAAGCTACGCCAGATAGCCGTCCTGACCGACACTGGAATCAACGTCGCCGGTATCAAGCGCATCCTCGAACTCCAAGACGAAGTCCGCCGCCTGAAAGCCCACATCCAACGCATGGACGCCAGAGGCAGAAGACAAACGCCCTAGCGGACCCCGACTCCTGGCGCTCTGTCGATGACCTCGCAGCCCGCTGACCCATTGGGTGACCCACGACGATGGCCGCTTTCGAAAAAGGCGCTCCGCGCCCTCTTGACAAGACCGAATCGGATGGCAAAATTGTTCCTTGAAGGGAGTTGAACCCTTCGGACAAGGACATCATCGTGAGAACAGGAGGTGGTTCTTACCGTGCTGTTCCGTTCGACCGGGCGGCCGCCGCCCCGCAGTAGAGCGAGGCCGTTAGGCGTCGGCACCTAAGCACGCCCTGGGCCGTTCGGGAATGACCGGAGAATGAGGCCCGGATAGGACGTCGGTCCACTCAGCCGGGAAGGAGAGCGGCAAAGCCAAGAGGGTCTTGGCACCGGCGACGAGGTCTGCCCCTATCGTGGTTTCCCGACCTTCAGCGGTGTACGCCCGGTCGTGTCCAGGGCGCGACAACTGAATACGCTTCGATGAAGAGGGGACCCACCGGTCCCCTCTTCGCTCGTCCTGGCCTCACTCCAATCACCTCCCAGCCGCACCCGGCGGGCTGACCACCCCGGTCACCATCCACTGCCCGTGGTCAGCTCGTGCGCGATAACTCCGTTAGCAGCAGCGATAGTCGAGCCGCCCGCCGACTAGCCCAATAAGGCGGCGCACGCATCGGCGCGGATCGTCCTCAATGTGCGGTTATCTTCAGCCCTCGCGTACAGGGGTGCCTTGACCTGCGGTGCTGGGCCGAGGACATGTCATCGACGTGGGGTTCAATGATGGATTCGGTCCTCTCCGAGCCGGCGTGCGAGTTGATCGCGCAGGGTGGTGTTTTCGGTCCTGAGTCGGCTGATTTCTTCGCGTAAGCCGTCGAGGCGTTCTCGTAGTGACGCGGTAGTGGCTCGCTGGGAGGATGGGATCGCCGGAGCGCTCGGCCGTTGTGTGCGTAGCCTCTCGATGGTGTCTCGGAGCTCGGGCTGGCTGTAGAGCCAGCCTCGGGAGGCTCCGCGGCTCGGGCGACGCTGCTGTAAGTGACGGCGTGTCCAGATCGGTCCAGGTTCTCGATGGCGCTGCGAACTCGGTCGAGAGCTTGCTGGTGGCGGAGGGCGGCCGCGCGGGCAAGGAAGCGGCTGTTGTCGGCGCGAGTCATTGGTCGCTCGGTTGGTCTTGGATAGCTTCGAGAGCTGGGATGATTCGCTCGAGGCTGGCTTGGACTTGACGGAGGTTCTCGACCAGGCGGAACTGGCGGTTGGCTTCGGCTCTGGCGATGAGCTTCCGGTTGGTCTGGGCTTGCTGGCGGTGGATGTCCAAGAACTCAGGGGTGGTCTGGAAGTCGGGGCAGGTGAGACAGGCGTTGGGGTGGGGGCAGTTCTGCTGGGGTGGCCGGCCGCAATAGCCGTTGGGGAGGCTGTCTCGGATCCGGGCCAGGTTGTGCTTGACCCACTCGGCGTCGGCGGTCGAAGCGTCGGGGTCGTAGTCGAGGTGCTCGCCGACGGTGTTGACCCGCTGGGCGCGGTAGCGCTCGAACGCGTCGCGGACGGTGTGGTCGTGGATCTGGGCGTAGCGGGCGGTCATGCGAGGACTGGCATGGCCGAGGAGCTTCTGCACGACGTATTGGTCCACCCCGGAGTTGATGAGCCGGGTTCCGACCGTGTGGCGGAACTGGTGGGCGTGGATGCGGACTGGCTGGCCGGACTCGTCATGCAGCCCGATCTTCTTCTGCCAGGGGCCCAGCTGATGCGACAGGGATGCGTGCGCGTAAGGCTTGGTCGCGTCCGGGTTGTCCAAGATGCCGGGGAACAGCCACGGTGATCCTTTGGGCCAGCGCTCCAGCACGTAGGCCTGCCGGGCGCGGATGGCGGCGGCGGCTTTGTCGCTGAACT
>CAVYMU010000002.1:0-301645 GCA_963769725.1 uncultured Acidimicrobiaceae bacterium
AGGTCCAACCCCACGAACAGGCCGAACAAGAGGTCCTCTACCCGGCCCTGGACCGCCTCCTCGGCGGCGCCGACCCCACCGGGCCCATGAGCCGAGCCCACGTGGAGATCACCCACCAGATCCGCCGGCTGGGCCAACTCCTCGACGACATCGGCCCCGACGGGCCCGACCGCGAGGACATCAGCGAACTGCGCCGCCTCCTCTACGGCCTGCACGCCGTGCTCCGGCTGCACACCGCCCAGGAAGAAGAAAGCTACTTCTCCCTCGCCGACGACACCACGCCGGCATTACCCGCCACGGTCGGTACCTGACCGGCCGCCGGTCATGGCCACGCCGTCTCACCACCGCCCAATCCCGGTCACCTCCGCCGGCCGCTGATCTATCCGCTTCGGCTGGGACACCCGACAAACAGCTGGCCTGGAACGGGTCCGGCGGCTTGGCCGTGGTGAACAACCTCTCCTCGGCGGGCGACGCCCTGGTGGCGGTGGCCTTGGCCGAGTCCATCTTTGTCAGCGTGCCGGTGCACGCGCCCGGGGGTCGCACCGCCCTCGGCCTGGTGTGGACCCTGTTGCCCTTCGCGGTGATCGCGCCGTTGGTGGGCCCGCTGACCGACCGGGTACGAGCCGGCCGCGTTTGATCATGTTCCTGGCCGGCCTCGGCCGCCTTCCTATACCTGGTCTGCTCCAAGGCCCACGCCGAGGCCCGGGCCTCCCTGGTACCAGCCCTCGTGGACCGCCCGGAGGGCCTCCTAGCGGCCAACGCTGAGCTCGCCGTAGGTCGTCGATTGCCTCTGGTTGCCTGGCCGGCTTCGGTGCCCTCGTCTACAAACTGCTTGGCTCCGATACGGCCCTGGCCCTCGCCAGCAGCCGGATCTTCGCCGCCGCCGCCCTGGCCGTCGACCTGCTCCCACGTAACTCTCCATCACAAGCGCCGGACGGGCCAACCCGTCCCTCGGGACGCCAGACGAAGCCGCCACCGGCCGTGGTACAAGCAGGGTGGCCATGGCCGGACTTCGGCCGTGAGCGGGTTCATGACCGCATTAGTGATCTTCGCGCTCCGCCAGCCCCTCCTGCCGGGCTTCATCGTCGTCGCCAACGGTCGTCCTCATCACCGGGGCGCTCGCTGTGATCGGCCTCCCAGGGATGCGCCGCCACTGGGAGTCCAGCCCACCAGGCAGCGCGCAAGAGTTAGACGCCTCAGCCTTGCACCAACACCAGGTCAGCTGACCTGACAGGAGGTCGCTCCTGTCACGGCGCGCCGGGGCGCCGGGCCGGCCGGCGTCGCCACGCCACTGCGGCGGTGATAGCGGCGCAGGCCGCCACTGCCAGGGCGGCGCTCTGGACGGCCAGGCTGAGGCTGGGCCGGTGCTCGATGTTGAAGAAGGTGTTGACGCCCGGCACCAGGAACGCCCCACAGAAGGCGGCCGCGACCGCGGCGATGAGGCCGAGTTTCCAGGCTCGTAGCGGTCGGCTGGCCAACGCCAATATCCACAGGGATACAGCGATGGTGACCAGGACCGCGGTGGTTCGGGCTTGGTCCGGGGTGGCGCTTTGCTGGCGGGCGGCGGCGTAGCTGACCAGCACGGCCGCGGCAGTGATGGCGCCGGCCGGCAGCGCAAAGCTCAGCACTCGTCGCACGAAGCCGATCTGGAATCGCTCGTCGCTGGGGGCGAACGCCAAGAAAAAGGCGGGGACACCGATGGCCAGGCCGCTGATCAAGGTCAGGTGACGGGGGAGGAAGGGGTAGGGCCACCCGGCGATGGCCACCACCACCGAGATCACGATGGAATAGACGTTCTTGACCAAAAACAGCACGGCCACGGCTTCGACGTTGTGCAGGACCCGTCTGCCCTCAGAAACCACCGACGGAAGGGTGGAGAACTGGTTGCGGAGCAAGACCAGCTGGGCGACACCTCGAGCCACCGGCGCCCCGCTGCCCATGGCGATGCCCAGATCGGCGTCCTTCAACGCCAGGGTGTCGTTGACCCCGTCGCCGGTCATGGCGATGACATGCCCCCGACGGCGCAGGGCATCGACCATCTGGCGCTTCTGGTCCGGGGTGACCCGGCCGAACACCGTGTGCTTCTCCACCAGCCCGGCGAACTCCTCGGCGTCGGCGGGAAACGACCGGGCATCGACCGGCGAACTGGCGCCTGGCAATCCCACCTGGGCGGCCACCGCCCCGGCAGTGGCGGCGCTGTCGCCGGAGATCACCCGGACGGCCACACCCTGGCGGGCGAAGTAGTCCAACGTGTCGGCAGCGTCGGATCGCACCCGTTCTCGCAGCACCACCACGGCGGTCAGGTTGAGGTCGGTCGGCAGGACGGCGTCGCCCAGCGGCTGTTCGCCCCGGGCCAGGACCAGGACCCGAGCCCCCGCCTGTGCCAGGGGGGCGATACGTCTCCGCAGCCCGTCCGGGTCGGCGGCGTCGACCACCTCGGGGGCTCCCAGCACCCACGTGCCCCGCCCCACGAAGCTGGCCCCGCTCCACTTGCGCTGGGAGCTGAACGGCATTAGCCGGGTATGTCGCCAGCCCGGGTCGGGGCCGGCACCCTCTCGCACGGCTAGCAGGGTGGCGTTCTGCGGTTGGGCGGCCGCCAGGGCGGCCAGCCCGGCGGGGATCTCCTCCTCCGCTATCCCCTCCGGGGTGATCAGCTGCCCCCACTCCACCCTGCCCTCGGTCAGGGTGCCGGTCTTGTCCGTGCACAGGGCATCGACGCGGGCCAGTCCTTCCACCGCTGGCAGCTCCTGGACCAGTACCCCGCGCCGACCCAACCGCATCGCCGCGCTCAGGAACGCCAGGGTGGTCAGCAGCACCAGCCCCTCGGGCACCATGCCCACCAGGCCGGCCACCGCCGATCGCACCGCCGGCCGCCACGGCTGCACCCCCAGCTGGCGTAGAAACAGCACCGGGCCGATGATCACCATGGCCACGGTCAGCCAGCGCAGGATGCGATTGATACCCCCCATGAGCTCCGAGCCGGTCAGCGAGAAGCGGCGGGCTTCGCTGGCCAGCCGACCTGCGTAAGAGTCGGCCCCCACCGCCGTCACCCGGGACTGCACCGAGCCGCTCACCACCCAGCTGCCCGACAGCAGCCGATCACCCGGGCCTTTGAGCACCGGGTCCGATTCGCCGGTGGCCAGCGACTCATCCACCTCGGCCTGGCCGGCCTCCACCATGGCGTCGGCCACCACCTGATCCCCGGGACCCAAGTCCAGCAAGTCGTCGAGCACTACCTCCTCGACCTCGATCACCTGCGGGGCGCCGTCCCGGACGGCTCGCACCTTGGGGGCGTTGATCACCGCTAAGGCGTCCAAGGTCCGTTTGGCCCGAACCTCCTGCACCGAGCCCACGGCGGTGTTGATCACCGCGATGATCAGAAAGGTGGCGTCGGGTGCCGAGCCGGTCGCCAACGACGCCGTTCCCAGCACCAGCAGGATGAAGTTGAGCCACGTGAACGTGTTACGCCACAGAATCTCGCCCAGGCTGCGACCCGGGGCGGGCGCCGACCGGTTGGTCTTTCCGGCCGCCACCCGCGCCGCCACCTCGTCGGCGCGCAGCCCGACTCGGCCAGGCGCCAAGGGCGTTTCCCCCGTATCCATAGCGACGGGCGGCCCCCGTTCAGTCGATCGGTCGCCCGGGTCGGCTCGTGCAGCCGGTCACCGCCAACACCGTCCCCCGGTCAGGAACCCGAGCGGCGGGCTGTTCGGCGACGCTTCGACGATCCGGCCGTACCCGAGAAGCACCACCGCGGCGTCCCGCGCCGCCACCTGCAGGTCACGGCTGACTATGACTGTGGACACGCCGCGGTCACCGCACTCGCTGCCGCAAGTCGGACACGACGCTGGACAGGACCTCGATCCCGCATTGGCTCGGCCGGCAAGCGACCATGGCGGGTTGGTGGCCGGCCGTCATCCCCCTCCCGGGTCTGGTGGCTTGTCGCTCGATTGTCGCGCTCACCAGGACTCGGAGAAGTGCATGAGCTGTCGCCTCGGACGACAACCACCGGGCAGTGGGCGTGGGTGACGCAGTGTTCGCTGACCGATCCGAGCAGCATGCCGGCGAACTCTCCGTATCCGCGGCTGCCGACAACGAGCAGCTCGGCATCCGCCGATGCCTCTACCAGTACAGGCGCAGGGTGCCCCTCCACGGTCCGGGCGCGCACGGTAACTGCTGGGTGCGCGGCGCGCACCGCGTCGACGGTCTCGTCCAGCCTCTTTTGGGCCTCGGCCTTGGGATCCCACCCGCTGACGATCGGGATCACGGCCCCATAAACTGATCGGCCATTCCCAGGCGATGACCACGTCCAACGTCGGGCGGGTGAGCTCACCTTGACGAGCGGCCCAAGCGAAGGCGCGCTGGGAGGATCCTGAACCGTCGACACCAACCACTATGCGACGGTCGGCTGCCATGCCTGCCTCGCCCTCCCACAACTCGTGAACTGGGCACACCCATCATCGATGACGAGCTGACGGGTCCGCCAACAAGTTGCCAGTTGATCCCGGTAGAAGGGAAACGGACCCATTGGTAATCGAGGTGGTGGTCATCGCCGGCCCCCGGTGCCTACCGTCGGTTGCCCGCTGCGAGTGGCGGGGTAGTCGCTGCCGATGAGGTCGCGCTGGCGCCGGTACTCCTCGGCGTCGATCTCGCCGCGGGCCAGGCGCTCATACAGAATCCGCCGGGCGTCCCCCGGGGACGTGGAGTCCTGGCCGGGCCGGCGGTTCAGCCCGGTCACGAAGTACCACACGGCCCAGATGACCAGACCCCAAAAGGCCACCATGCCCAGCGCGCCGAGCAGCCATCCCCACCACTGCATGCCGCCGCCCGAGTACCACATCATTCGGATCATCTCCTGGCCGGGCCCGGGACCTTCCCGGACCTGTGCTTCCATCATCGCCTCGCATACCCCCTGGGGGTAGGGCCATTGGTCATCGCGTTGGGGTCGAATGGCTCTACCTCCCACCCGTATCAGAGACGCATCCTGGGCGGTGACGACGCAGAGAAGGACCTGCAACGATGACGGTCACCGCCAGCCCCACCCAGACCGGCCCCACCCCCCAGCCTCCCCGCCGGCCGGGGCCGCATGGCCGCCCTCGCGGCGCCGCCGCCGTGGCCGTGGCCGCCGGGGTAGGCATCGGGGTGGCCGTGTCGGGGGTGGAAGCTCTTCGCAGGCGAGCTACTCGTATTACCAGTCCATGATGGGCCGCTACGGTCTGGGCACGGCCCGATGATGAGCGGATCCGGCTCCGGCTCGATGATGGGCTGATCCGGCTAGACCTGAATGATGGGCGGCACCTCCGCGCCGGAGTGGATGATGGGCAGTTCGCTGCCCGGGTTCATGATGGGCGCCAACACCGACCCGGGCCAGGTCATGGGCCGGCTGTTCGCCGATGCCCCCCGGACGTCGGGTCAGCTCGGAGCAAGCCACCGCGCTGGGTAGTCAGGTCCCGGCAGGGGCCAACGTGGACCGCGCCGCCAACCGGATCACCTTCACCAATATGACGGTCAGTTTCGCGGTGGTGGCCAGCCCCGCTAGAGGCCCCGACGAGGCGTTCCGCATCGCCGGACTCGTCAACCCGACCGTGGTGATGCCCCACCGCGCCCACGTGTCCATCCAGGTGGTCAACCCCGGCCCTGATACCGCCCACGGCCTGGCCATCACCGCGTCCGAAGCGGAGTCGTCGCGGATGCCGATGATGATCGCCTCGCCCACGTTCGCGGGGGCAGCCTTGTGGTGAGCTGAGCATGGCCGGCCATCCGATTTTCGCCCACGTGCACGGTCGCCCGGCGCCCGTGGAGGAGCGAGCCGGGGGAGGGGGCGCATCGCGACAGGCTGCAGCGCCAGGGCTAACTCGATACGGCCGAAGTGGACGGCCCCGTTGGCGTAGATCCTGACGCTGAACGGCTACTCGACCGCCCAATATCGACAAGTGCCACGAGGTGCCGGTCCGGCAGACCAGCCAGATAGCCCTTCTGATGCGTGGCCGCCCAGGTGGCGGCGGTTTCGACCATTTTCTGCGGGTTCTCGGGGGTGCTGAGATCAAGAATGCCACCGTGAGAGGGGAGGCTCCAGTGGGTCCACTCCCTGAGCGGGCGCAATCTATCCACCCCGGGCTGCGCACCGTCGGCTGGGGACTTTCGGCCCTTTCGCATCGCGGCGTCGTGTGGGGTCGTGAGCCGCGAGCGACCGCCCAGAAAGGGAGGATCATGGGCGACAACGGGGAGGCGCAGACATTTGAGTACATGACCTTCGACCTCACGAAGCGGAAAAAGGAACTTGAGGGTCTCAACCGGCTCGGTCGCGATGGGTGGGAAGCCGTCGCGATGGTGTCATCGTGGGGCGTGGGCTGGCGCTTCGTGCATCCCATCGTTCTCCTGAAGCGGCGTGTCACGGAGTGAGTGATCGGTGGCGCTGTCCGAACCGAAGGCGAAACCTCGACTTCCTCCTCGCTGGTTCATGCGGCTCTTCTGGTTCACCCATCGCCGCCTGTATCGTCTGACAGGCGGCCGTCTCGGTCTGTGGCGGCCGAAGCCCGACGGTTGGGGGCCATGCGTCTGAGCACTGTGGGGCGGCGGACCGGCCTCGAACGCAGCGTCATGGTCGGCTACTTCGAGGATGGGCCGAACCTCGTCACCATGGCCATGAACGGCTGGGGCGAGGGCGAGCCGGCATGGTGGCTGAACCTGCAGGCCCACCCCGACGTCCGGGTCGACCTTGCCGACGGGCCGCGTCTGGTCACCGGCGGGACCGCCCGCGGCGCGGAGCGGCAACGGCTGTGGTCTCGGTGGCAAGCGATCGACAAGAACCTGGACGCCTACGCCGGGCGCCGCTCGACGCAGACCGCGGTCGTCATCCTGGAACCGCGGCCGTGAGGTGTTGAGGCGGCACGGATGTAGGCGGTGCTCGAAGACGGCTGCGGTAATCCATTCGGGATATCGCTTGGGTCGTCGGCGCCAAAGTATGACCTTCGCCTCTGTGATTCCGAAGCCCCGACTCTTTAGCGTGGGATCGTGACAACTGTCGCCTCACCCGAGGCAAACCGCAGCGAGAATTCGCATGACCTGCTCGCACAGTACCTGCCGGTGTACGACGTGGCCATCACCGAGCATCTGGTCATAGACGCTGACATCGAGCGTGTATTCCGGGGCGCCCGAGATCTCGACTTCCTCACCGTCCGATCGCCGCTGATCACCGCATCCATGTTCGTCCGTGGCGTGCCCGCCCGGGTTCGTGGGCACGCGCCGACAGCGCTGCCGGTGCTCCGTCTAGCTGCCGGGTCGATGGCGCTGCCCGGCTGGCTCTTCTTGGGCGAGATTCCCGGCCAGGAGATCGCTTTCGGGGCGGTCGGCAAATTCTGGAAGGCCGACATCGAATGGCAAGACGTGCCTCACGAACACTTTGCAACCTTCAGCGAACCCGGCTGGGGAAAGATCGCCTGTAGATTCCAGGTCCGAGCCAACGGTACCGGCCGCAGTATCCTCACCTACGAGTGCCGCACCGCAACCACCGACACGGCCGCCCACCAACAAATGGCCCGCTACTGGTGGCTGATCCGTCCCTTCGTCGGCCACATCATGCGTGCCACTCTGCGCACGATCAGCGTAAACACAGGCCCGAGCTGACAGCACCTTCAGCGCGGGTAAAGGGCGGTTCGCCCCTTCACCGCCGCTGGGTACACGCTTCTATCGGAGCCTGACCGCCCGGTCGTCTGCCAGGGTCGCGTGGCTACGGGCGTGGTTGTGGAGGTTGATCGCATGCGGCCCGCCAGGATTGTTCGCCTTGTCGCCGAACCATTCGTTCTCCGGCGCCTGGTGCTGGCTTCTGTTATCCGGGCCGTGGGCTACGGCCCTGATGTTGGTTACGGTGCTGGTTGTGGTTCTCGCGGCTCGCCGCCCGCTGCCAACGTCTTGATCGCTTCTTGTTCGACAGCTGGGTGCGGACGGCGGCCGGGACACCCATTCGCGCCCAGCTCTAGCCTGCTGGAGGGCGCCGATCCCGGGTCCGGGGGCGACCTCGTGGTCGCTTCTCGGGAATGATCGAGCCTCTCTGGAAGGATCTCGCCACCCCAGACCCCGTGCGGTTCCGCCCGCTTGACGGCTCCGGCCAGGCAATGGCATCTATAGGGGCATCGGCGGCAGTAGTCCTTGGCCCGATTCAGCTCGGACGGCTGATCGGAGAACCACAGGCGAGGGTTGTGCTCCTGGCAGGGTAGGCGGATCGGACTTTGCTGAGTTCGAATGTTGATGATTGGGGGGTTCAATGTTTGTCCTCCTCTGTGTCATGAGGGGTGGTCTGCCGGACCGAGATGACGTGCAGCCCTGAGGTTTGGCGCCTTGGAGCAACCCCGTATCGCGCCGCCGCGTCGGGGAGAGTCCCCTTGATGGTGGTCTGCGCTCCCTCGCCGGCGAGCGTGAGGTCGCCGAACCAGGCCACCGGCCCCGGTTGCCGATTGCACTGGCGAGGCGGACCTCATAGTGGGCGTTCCTGGCAGTTGGCTCGATGCGATGGCTGATCACGAGCCCACCCGGGGTTTCTTCTCGGTCGACAAGGCGGAGACGTTGGAGGCTCGGGTGGAGGGCGTCAGGCACACGGTGAAGGCGTCGATACCTTCGATGACGGACTGGAAGCGGAGGGAGTGGTACAGGTCGAACGTGTGTTGGGCGCCGGGAAGTTCTGCGTAGGCGACAGGGACGTCAGGCGCAACCTCGCGAAGCCGGTCGACGAACTGGCGAGCCTGATTGACGGATACGAATGAGTCCCGGTCTCCGTGTACCACGAGCATTGGTGGCGTCGCACCATGGGCTTCGTGGAGGGGCGATGATGGCGATTCGAGGCCGCCTGGGATCCAGTGGGGGCTGGTGTAGAAGCCGTACAGGCAGATGGCGCCTGCGACCGCCGTGTCGAGCAGTTCGAAGCCGGGCTGCAGCTGGATCTCGTTTGTGGTTATGGCTGCCATGGCCGCGAGGTGCGCTCCGGAGGAGCTTCCAGCGACGAAGATCTGCCCCGGGTCGGCTCCGTATGCACCGGCGTGGAGACGTACCCAGGCTATGGCTCGTTTGGCGTCGATCAGTTGATCGGGGTAGCGGCCGGTGGGAGCGAGCCGATAGTTGGCGCTGACACATACCCAGCCGCGAGCGGCCAGGTGGTAGATCAACGCCCGTGCCTCGCGGTTCTTCTTGCCGCTGCGATAGCCACCCCCATGCAGGTACACCAGGCACGGGGCGCCTTCCACCGCCGATCGTGGCTGATAGAGGTCTAAGAGGTTGTAGCGGCCGGCGGGACCGTACATGACGTCTCGCGTGTGTACGACGTTGCGGCGTCGTACGGCCAGTGGCGTCAGGGTGCACCTTATCCACGGTCGCCTTTCTGACTTGTCGTCGGGCGCTCCGAGTTGCCGTCTCCATTCCGGGCCGAACGTCTCAGCCAGTGCCGCTGCTATGGCTGGCCGTGCTTGGAGGGATCGTCTCATTATGAGCGCGAGCCCAACCACGGTGAGGGCTGATACACCGAGGCCGACTAGACCGACGGGTGTATCCAGATCGCCTTCCACCCCGGCCAGGAGTGTGGAAGCCAGCACCCAGGCCGCGGCCAGGACCGGCAGCTCGTTGATCTGGAACCCGGCGCGCCAGCTGAGCTGTCCCAGAGTCCAGCCACGCTGGATGGGAGCCACCGCGAACCCGGTGGCTAGCGCGGGCAGTATCACCGAGATCAGATATCCGATTGGCATGATGTCGTTCTCCTCCTATAGAGCGGCCTCGGCTTACTCCGAGCCGGTGTGGTGCGCAGTTGTGATGGGTTCACCCGGTGCTTGGGTGCGCCCAGCTCTTGGGCTTCAGCGTCGGACATGTCATCCGGGTGTCGGCGGCGATGGTCGGGCGCGCCTCGCGCCGGCAGCAAGAAGACGATGCAGGTAACACGTGTCTTTGAACAGTTCCGGTCTCGTCTGGCGGACCGGTCGGAGGTGGTCGGTGACCGCCTCGGTCACCAGCCGCTTCGGGGGCCGGCGGCTGTTGTGATCAATCTGGTTGTCGCCAACCTTGGGACTTCGATCCTCGACGCCCAGGGTCATCACACTGTTGTGCGGCGGCGAGGGAACCCCTGCGTAGTCTGATGTCGCAGTCTTGGAGGTTCCTGGTGGGCGGCGACGATAGCCAGGGCGGGGAGGGTAGTGGTGGCCGCCCACGTCAGAACGCCGCTGAGCTTGGGAGCGTAACGGCGTTAGCTGCCTCCTTGACGCCCCTGGTTGCCAGACTGACGATCCAGTTCTTGCCCGGCAGGTACGGCAGCGCCTTGATGCTCTGATATTGCAGCCAGATCTGACGCCGGCTGGTGGGCGTGAACCGCTTGGCGGTCCCGATGGCTATCTGCTGGTTGCGCTTGACGAAATTCTGCATGCGCTGCTGGTAACGACCGAAGGCGTGGCGATAGTCGCCGTCCGCACTACGTAACTCGCTGGCCAGGACGTACGATCCGACCAG
This sequence comes from uncultured Acidimicrobiaceae bacterium, assembly GCA_963769725.1. Lineage (GTDB taxonomy): Bacteria > Actinomycetota > Acidimicrobiia > Acidimicrobiales > Palsa-688 > PALSA-693. The sequence goes on from CAVYMU010000002.1 coordinate 10,480, forward strand.
GGCCAGGCTGCTTCCCTGGCCCGAAAGGGGCGACGGACAGTAGCCGGCGTCGCCGACGAGGGTGACCCGCCCGGCCGACCATCTGTCCATACGGATCTGGCTCGCGGAGTCAAAATAGAAGTCCGGGGCCTGTGGCATGGCGGTCAGGAGCCGGGGCACCTCCCAGCCATCCCCCCCGAACGCGGCGCCGAGGAGTTGTTGCTGCTGGCCGCGGTCGCGATAGTCAAGGCCAAGCGGGTCGGAGGCAAAGAAGAAGGTCGCTCGCGCCTCGCGGTTGCCCCGGGCGCTCGAGAGGCTCACCGACCGGCCCGGCCTTACATAGATGAGCTGCCAGTGATCCAGCCCCAAGTCGTTGGGGATGGTGAACACCGATACGTACAGGCCCAGGTGATTGATGAAGCGCGACTCGGGACCAAAGGCCAGCCGGCGCACTCGGGAGTGCAACCCGTCGGCGCCCACCAAGAGGTGGAACGGGCGCGGCGCCGTCCGCTCGAAGGTCACATCGAGGCCGTATTCGGCGTCGGTCAGGCCCACGATGGAATCGTCGAAGATGTACTCGATGTCGTTGCGAGCGGCCTGGTAGAGGATGTTCACCAGATCGCCCCGGACGATCTCCACATCCTGCGGGTCGATAACCCCAAACGCCGCATTGACGCTGGCCAGCCGCTTCCCAGTGGAACTCACGTAGGACATCCCACGGGTCGCGGTGCGCGCCGAGCGGGTAGCCTCCAGTATCGCCATCCGACCGGCCACTTCAATCGCCGCCCCGCGCAGGTCGACGGCTTGGCCGCCATCGCGCGGCGCCGGTGCCCGCTCCACGACCACGGGGGTGAAGCCGAACCGTCGCAGCCAGTACGCCAGCGCTAACCCAGCCACGCCGGCCCCCGAAATCAGTACGTTCCTGTTTTGCACGTCGCCGCTCCCTTGGATTATCCGCTTCCACAGCAATCTGGTGCTCCTTCGTTTGCGGCCCGGATCGGGCGAGGGCCGTTGGCCGCCGGGTGGGGTGGGTACGGCCGCCGGGAGCGCCTCTCGTGCAGCTCGGAGGCCACGTTGCCGAGACGCCGTCCATCGATCGGTGTAGCAGTGAATTCGATGACGGTGTCAGGCCTGCAACGAGCACTTCTGCGGCTCGTCGAACCCGCCTGAGGTCACGACGGCAACGGCCGGCATCGCCTGCGACCGTCGGCTCTCCACGGCCCCGGACGTCGCCGCGGATCGTCTCGTCGGCCGTCGCAGTTTGCGAAGTGCCGCGGCGAGCCGGGACACACGGGCCTGGCCGACCAATCGCGCTCTGTCCGCGTACGCCAGCAGGTCCTTCCTGTGCTCGACCGCGAGTTGTTCGGCTATCAGGGGGTGCATTCGTTCCTCCTTGTAGAACGTGCCGTCAGGGCGGCTCTCCCAGAATGCGCGGAACCGGAACGCGAGACATCGGCCACCTGGCTGATGTCGTTGGCCGCCGAGGCCATCACGATGTGCCCATGGAGATTCACCTGGTCCTGGAAACGACCGAGCCGCCTGATGGGATCCTCCGGGTATCGCCCGATGGCGGCCGAGCATCCAACGACGGCAAGTGTGAGGAAATCCGATTCTCAGGCTGGCTCGGGCTGCTGAGCGCGCTCTATAACGCGACCGGAGTGGCAGCGGGTCCGCCGATGGAGCACCCGGGTAGGCGCGCCGGCTTCCTGATCGGCCAGCATGACCGGTCAGGCGTCAGCTACGCCCCAGGACCCAGCACCAGTCCAGTAGTAGCATGCCCTGCATGGTCGCGGCGGCGCCCTTCCTAGGCTTGTACGGACGTCACGCCGAGCTGAGCGAACTCGTACAAGCCCTGGATCGGGCGGCATCGGGACGTCTGGCGGTCGTCGTCATCGAAGGGGAACCTGGGATCGGTAAGACCCGGCTGCTCGCTGAAACGCTCAGGCAAGCGCGAGACCGTGGCATGCAGATCGTCGCTGGGCGCGCTGAGGAACTGGAACGTACCCGTCCCTTCGGCGCGGTCACCGACGCATTTGGATGCGTCGACTCGTCTTCTGATCCGCGGCGGGTGGCGCTCGCAGCGCTGTTAGGCACTCATATAGGCGGCGACCGCGGTCCGATCGCGGTGAGCACCGATCCGGGACTCCAGTTTCGGGCCATCGACGCCTTCAGCGACCTGGCGGAAGAATTGGCGCTGGTCGCAACCTTGGTGATCGGTCTGGATGACATCCAGTGGGCCGACCCGTCCAGTCTGCTGACGGTAGGCGCTCTGTGCCGGCGCCTGGCCGACCTTCCGGTTGCGATCATCGTGTGCTTGCGTCCCGCCCCACGGGACCCGCCCCTTCCGCGGGCCCTCGAAGCTCTCGAGGGCTTCGGGGCGCGGCATCTCATGCTGAGTGGCCTCACGGCGAGCGCCGTGTCGGATCTGGTCGCCGGGAAGCTCGACGCCCGCCCAGGCCCGGAACTGCTAAGCCAGTTGGCCGCGGCGACCGGCAACCCCCTGTTCGTAACTGAGTTGCTCGGAGCACTCCTACAAGACGGATCCCTCGCGAACGTCGGGACGCGACATGAGGTCTCGAAGTTCACCCTGCCACCGACATTGCGCTTGACCATCCTGAGGCGCGTCAGCTTTCTCTCCGAGAAAACGCTGCAAGCGCTACGGTTCGCCTCGATCCTTGGAACAAGCTTTAGGCTCACCGACCTGTCTGTTACCACGGACTGTTCGGCGATCGCCCTGTCGTTGGCTATGGCCGAGGCGATCCAAGCGGGAGTTCTTGACGAGGAGGGAGTCCGCCTACGATTCCACCACGACCTTATCCGAGACGCGATCTATCAAGACATGCCCGCGAGCGTGCGACTCGCTTTGCACCGCGAAGCCGGACAACGTCTCGCCGACTCCGGAGCGGCAGTGCAGCGGGTGGCCGAACAGTTCGCTCGGGGAGCCGTCCCAGGCGATACCGAAGCAACTGGGTGGCTGGTCAAGGCGGCGCGCGAGGTAGCCCCGAGCTCCCCTGACGCGGCCGCCGATCTACTGGAGCGGGCGATCGGGCTGATCGACTCCCAGGATCCGAGGCGGGATCCGTTGCTCGCTGAGCGCGCCCAGGGCCTGATGCTGGCGGGCAGGATCGCCGAGTCCGAAGCCTTATGCCGTTCGCTGCTCAGCGGCAACCGCGATCTGCATTCGACGAGACTTGCCCGGGTATGCCTTGGCCAAGTTCTCCTGGCGCAGGGACGGCCCAGAGAGTGCTTGACCGTACTGGAAGAGGACGCACCAGCGATTCTGAGTGGTAACAAGTTTCCGGTTGCGCAAGCGTGGGCAGGATTCGCCCAACTCACAGCGGGCGACCTCGCTCGTGCTGCGACCTTGGCCGGGCAGGCGAGGGCTGCGGCGGCCGCAGCCGACGACCACATTGCGACCAGCATTTCCATGGTGACCCTCGGCGTGATCTCGGAGTTCGGCGGGCGCCTAGACGAAGCCGTGCAGATCTGCGACGACGCCGTTCGCCTTGCAGATGAGAGTCCGGGCCGGGTTGGACATCGCTACCCGGTTCACGTGACACGGGGTCGCATCCTCACAGAACTCGACCAGCTCGCGAACGCCAGAGCCACTCTCGAGGCCGGTCGGCGGATCAGCGAAGAACTTGGTGCACGCTGGCCCCTCGCCACCTACCAGGCATACACAGGCTTCGAGCGCTACACCGCCGGGGCGTGGGACGACGCGGTGGTCGAACTGGAGGGGAGCATCGCTATCGCGGAGGAGACCGGAGAAACCTACTGCCTCGTCCTCGCTCACGATCTGCTGTCGCAGATCAAGCTTCACCGAAACGACCTGCAGGGGGGCGAAGAAGCCGTGGCAGTAGCCGAAAGGCTCGCCCGCACCAGCCCCACCTTCTACCTGAGCCGGACGTCGTGGGTGCGCGCCCTCCTACTCGAAGCCGCTGGCCAAACCGCCGAAGCCTACGAAACACTCGCCACAGGCTGGGAACACGGCATCTCATCACACGTGGTCACCGAGCATCCGCTGCTCGGAGCCGATCTCGTCCGCCTCGCGGTCGCAGTCGGGGATGCGAGAAGAGCACGAGAAGTCGCTGCCGCCGTCGCCGACGTGGCGGCAATGAACAAAGTGCCGTCGCTGACCGGCGCCGCGCAGCGCTGCCAGGGACTCGTAGCGAACGACGCCGAGATGCTCTCTGACGCGGTCGACTCCTACGCACAGGGCCCGCGGCCGCTCGAACTCGCCCTCGCCTGCGAGGACGCAGGCGCGGCCCTGGCCCAGCAAGACCAGGCCGTCCGCGCCCGCCGCCTACTCGACCAAGCTCTGGCGATCTATGAACACCTCGACGCCGCCCGCGACCTCGCCCGCGCCAATGCCACAATCCGCGACCTGGGCATTCGCCGCGGCCGGCGCGGCCCACGGCGTCGACCACAGTACGGTTGGCCGAGCCTGACTTCGACCGAACGAACTATCACGGATCTCGTCGCCCAGGGACTGACCAATCCACAGATCGGCGACCGCCTGTACGTGTCGCGCCGCACTGTCCAGACCCATCTTGCTCACATCTTCGTAAAGCTGGACCTTTCCTCCCGTGCTCAGCTGGCTGCAGAGGTGGCCCGACTCCGCCCCCAAATTGAATCCATAGCGAGTTCACCAACCCGATAAGGCGCCCTGATAACCCGCTTGGCGATAGGACAGGACAGAAGCGGATCGATCCTCGCAAACACATGAATGTCGAGGCGTTCAGTGGTATCTGCTACCCGGACTTCAGTCTCGCACCCCTGACGCCGACCACCTGGACCTTCTAGCCTGGCTGGTCTCGACCATCGCTCGCAGGTACCCGAACTGCGCAACAACGGTTGGGATCGGCTCGACCCCGGGCCGAGTTGGCCGATGCGACCGGAGCATGGCCCGAAGGGCGAAGTGGGGAAGACCCAAGACGCCTACCCCTCAACATGGCCGGCTCTCTCGGCTGCAGCCGACTCGCTGCTGCCGTGGATCCTCACCGCCGCCGTCGAAATCGTCGCCCTGCAGTGCCGCGACGCCGCCACCACCCCGATAGCCGAGGCCCTGGTTCCCACCGCCGACTACATCCACGCCAGCCTCGGCATCTCCCGACTCCGCTACGACGTACCCCACCAGGCGCTATGCGACCTGGTCCGCGACGGTTCCTGGTCATCGGCCTAGATCCGCCAGGCGGCGGCGTGCTGGCCGTGGCAGCTCCTACTGGGTGTTCGGGCGGTACGTATCGGCCCAGGTTGCACCGGGTCTTGGCGGCGACAAGCAGGCGGGCCGAAGTGGCGGCCGAGCCCGACCGAGTCGGATCGCCACGTCAGAACAATTCTCGCCCTGGTCTGGGAACAGTTACTTGCGAGCACCTGCGGATCGTGTTCCTAACCCGTGAAATGCATTCACAAGGTGGCAAGACGGCCGGATGTCGGCATCCATCGAGGAGCTGTGAGCACCGAGTGAGGGAGGTCGTCGATGAGCTGGTGTGCGATGAAGGCAATACATGGACGGGCGTCGGGAAGCTTCGCCTCCGCGATCTCTAGCAGGGCGAGCGTTTCGGCGCGGACGCTGTCGTGGGGACCGTTCGGGATGACACCGGGTAGGACGTAAGCGGAGGTCCCGAGCGAGGCCTGGGTCTTCAGGTCGGCCTCGACGAAGTCGCTCAGCGCTGACCGGTCGTTTGCAGCGAGGGGACCGGCCGGCGCGTAAGGCGTGGCCTTGAGCTTGTCGACGAGGAAGGTCCGGGGGTCGCGGTAGCGCCACGTTTGGGAGTCAACGAAGAATGAGACCCCTCGGTCCCGGCACATCTCAATCGTGGAGGACCCATGCTGGAGTGCGCAGGGGCCTTCGAGTATCACCCACGGCAGATCGAGACCAACGTTGAACAAGCCGGGGCCGTCGCGAGGGAGGCACCGCTCAATGGCCTTGTAGTTCCGGGCGTCGATCCGAGGTAGTAATCCGTGACCGAGGTCGATCGGCTGCTCCGAGGCTGGTGAGGTTGACGTTGTGACGACACTATACTAGACATAAACCTGTCGAATCACACGACTGTAAGGAGACTGAGTGGCTGTCCTGAGCGGGGTCCTTGACGAGCTGATCGACACCCATGTTGTCGATGCGAGTGACCTCGCCCAGATCACCGGCGCCACTCCGCGCAGTGTCAGCCGATGGACGACCGCCAAGGCGATGCCCAGACGTGACGCCGAGGACCGCCTCCTCGAGCTGAAGGCGGTCGTCGACCAGCTGCGGAGCGTGCTCCGTGACGAGCCGGCGCGGCTGTGGTTGCGTAGTCCGAATCCCGAGTTGGACTGGCGCAAGCCCCTGGAGTTGATCGCCGAGGGCGAGTACCGCCGGGTGATCGGAGCGATCTTGGCGATGGCCGAGGGTGTGACGGCATAAGCGGGTGGCCTTTGACGCCGGCCGGGTGGCCGCCGCGCCGCACTCGCCGTTCACTGGTCAGGGCTGGCGACACCTCAGTCCTCGCTACGATCCGCTGAGCGGCGAAGGAGCACGCATCAACGGTGGGCGCTTCAACCCACCTGGGGGCTTTCCGGTGCTCTACCTGTGCCAGAGCCGCCCATCCGCGGTTGCCGAGTTGACCCGGTTCGGCGAGCGCCAAGCCATCGGGGTCGAAGGACTACTCCCCAGGACGCTCTACTGCTACGAGATCTCGCTGGACCGAGTCTTTAACCTCACCAACGACGACATACGCGCCCAGATCGGCATCGGCCGGGACGTCCTTACCGGTCCCGACTGGACTGCCTGCCAAGAACTCGGTTCGACCCTGCACGCCCTTGGCGCTCAGGGCATCAGCTCGCCTTCGGCGACCGGCGTCGGAGGAGGTACTCGCCGTGTTCGTCCAGCACATAGGCCTCGGCCGCCTCGAACCGCACCTGGTCGAAGAATGGCACTCGCTCAACCAGCTGCAGGGCTGATCGCGGCTGTACGTCGGGTTCGGACCGGTTCATGAGCCAACTGTGAAAACTCGCTCCCACTCGAGGGTGACTACTCCTAATAACATACTTCGTGTAGTTCCACTCACGACCTTGAGGGCGACACCTACGCCCGGATCGGCACCTTGGTGATGCTTCGGGGTTGCCTACAGGCGGGATATTGGGCAGGGCGCCGTGGTGGGCCGGTGCCGTTGTTCACTCTCTCGTCGACGCGTGACGATCCCCGACCCGTGGCTGACGTCGGCAACCGCGGTTACGTGGCGTTTCGGATGGACGATCAGCGTCCCTAGACGCAAGGGGCCGACGCAGTCCTCGAGTCCTGATCCCGTCGCGAAGGTCTCCTCCGCCGAGCCAGGATGGACCGGTGCCGATCTACCGCGTCGACAAGAGGAGCCGACCTGGAACAGGCTGGTGGAGCTCGGGCTCTTGGGCGATCTGCGTGCCCGACGACCCAGAGGAGCAACCCGACCATGTAGTCGCCGCCCCCTGCCGGTGCCGGAGATCCGGCTCAGCCTCGCCACGGAATTCCGTTGACGGAGGGCGCCCATAACATTCGACCGTCTTGTCCTTTGGATCACGACGGCCAGGCGATTGGGTCCCGCATGTCGCCCACCCAGGCCCTGTGGAGCGTGTGAGGCCATGTCGAAGCCGCCGGGGTGGATCCCCAGCGACCAGTCCGACATCAATCAGCTTCGGGTCGAGAACCCGAAGATGAGAACTTCCAGCGTTTCTCGGGATCCCGGTAGGCATTGGCGAGCGGTCTCGCTACGCGGGTTTCCTCGCTCGCACGAAAGCGCTCATCGCGCCACCGTCCAACTCGTCGAAGGCTGCGTCCACATCCAACGTCGCCGGTAGATCCCGCGATAGCTGGAGATCCTCGGCCATGCGGGTGATGTCTGCGCGGTCGAAGACGTGGACGGCTTCGATACCGATCTGTTCGAAGCCAGCCACCGCCAACTGCTCCACGTAGTCATCGTCGAGGAGGGCGCTACCCCTGCAATTAGTAGAGAAATGCCGTCGATACGGTGATCGACAGTTCGGCGACGCTCCTAGGTTTGTGAGCGCGCCGACGCTGGTCGCGTGACGTCGGTTCATATCAGACCGCTCCGACTGGTCCTCAGTGAAGGTCGACGGTGAGTGGGGGTCGATCAAAGGGGTCACCCCCTTCCGGTCTAGGAAGCAGGAAGGTTGAGCGGTACGGTCAGCCGGCCAGCCTGCCCAGCCCGAATTGGTTGCCGACTGCGACGACCGCTTTCGCGGTCATGTCGATCTCGAGCAGGTCCTCGGACGGTGACAACTGGCCGACCCGTTGGTAGGTGTGGGCATCGATGATGTCGGTGGGATCCGAGCTGCCCTTTCGCCCGGCGACATAGGCGAAGTGTCCGTCGAGACCGAAGGTCACCCAATTCGGATCTGGATTGCTGACGTGAACAGTCTCCGCTTGTCGAGGCGGCGTCGTTGTCATGTCGAAGACGTAGACCAGGGGAGCGCCGCCGTCGTTCACCCACACCTGCCTTTCGTCGGGCGTGAACGCGATGCCATGACCCGCCGTCCCGGGGCCGACGATGGGGACCGAGGCGATGACGTGGCCGGCCATGATGTCCGCTAGTTCGAAGCCGTGGAAGCCGACCACGTCGTTGACCATCAGCGTTCCCCGGCCGTTGATCGAGAACGGGGCGAGGACGCCGCCACAGCAGTAACCCGTAATCGTGCCCACGACCTCGTTCGTGGCGGTGTTCGCCACGGTGATGGTCCCGGTAGGCGACTTGGTCTCCATGAACACCCGGCTCCCGTCGAGGCTGACGACGGTGTCATGACTTCGGGGTGGGAGCGCGATGTGGCTTCGCACGGTGCCCGTCAGGGCGTCGACGACCAGTTCGTAGGGGGACGAGTTGTCGTTCTCCCACGTCGGGAGGTACAGCGTCGCTCCGTCCGGTGTGAGGTTGCCTCGGTCGACACCGGGTGTGTGAAGCACCTTATCCCAGAGCAGCTGCCCGCTGAGCAGGTCAACGCTCGCGACGTGGCCTTGGTTGCCGCGGTTGTACATGACGTAGAAACGGTGCGTCGGGGCGGCCGCTGCGGCCCCCCGGACATCGGCACAGCAGTCGAAGACTCGAATCGTGCGCACGCGGCGGTGTCGGTGGTCGATGTCGTATACCTGGATGACGCCGTCGTCCTGGGCGGCATAGATCAGGTGCTGCAACGTCGGACCGGTCCTCTGCGCGCTGGTCGCCGGTTGGCTGGTCACCGGTTGGCTCCTTGCCGGTGGGCCGCCGCTCTCGCAGCTCGTCGTGACAAGTGCTGTGACGGCGACGAGCGATCGCAGGATGGCTTGGCGAGTACTGGCAGGGCGGTGGCCGGGCACTGCCGAGCGGAGCATGTCGCGGGTCACGGTGCCAAGACCCAGCTCGCTCGCGTCGACAAGCCAAGTCCTCCTGTGCGGCAGGTCGGGTTGGGCATGATCAGGTGCATGGTTCACCAGGCGCTGGTGCGGAAGGTAGCACTGTCCCCGCTGGAGGCGACGGTCGCCACGCCTCAGGGAGCGGTGAGCTTCCGAGTGCTCGCTTTCAGCACGGCTCGGTCGGACTCGTTCGCCTCAAGGAGCGTGAACATCACGCCCCATAACACCGGGACCGATATCACAATGGTCTGACCGCCGGGATTTGACGCGTCCGAACACTATCGGGCGGTTCAGCGGGACGGCGTCGCCGGTCATGGCTCACGAGGGCACTCGGCCTGGCCGCTTATGGTCCTGTAGGAGAATCCGGAATGATGGTTGGAGACGCCTTGTCCGCACCCGGTCGGGTGACCGTCAGGTTACGTACAGGTTGCCGTCGCTGCCCTCCTTGATGGCGATGCCCCGGAGGTTTTGGGCGGCGGGGCCTTGCTCGACCGCCCCGCTGGAGGCGTTGAACAGCGACCCGTGGCAGGGGCAGACGATGACATCCTGCGAGCTCGAGTACTCGACCGTGCATCCGGCGTGGGGGCACACGGCGTCAAAGGCTAGGAACTGGCCGCGTCGGGCCTGGATCACCACGGCTGGGTCGCCGCTGGTCGGGTCCTGAAAAGACGCCGACGCCCCGACCGGCACGTCAGCGGCCGGACCGATCTTGGTGCCTGCCGGCACGCCGCTCGATGGCGAAGTGGTGGTCGACCCACCAGCGCCGCCGCCGGGAGCCGTCGTGGGGGTCGTCGTGCCGGCGTCGCTCGAGCCCTGAGAAAGCTGCCGTGGGCGGGCCGGGGTCTTGGCGCCGCCAGCGGCGCGGCCCACACCGGCGGCCAGGGCGGCCAGGGCGATCCCCGCCGCCGCGACCGCCCCCGTCACCAGCAGGTCCCGGCGCTCCTGGTCGACTGCGAGAGTGTCGGCCAGCCCGGGCTTGCCCCGCCGCGGCGCGCGGTAATGAGACACGAAGTATTCGTCGACCAGCGCCGGCAGCGTTAACCGGCCCGCCCCCGCCAGCAGGAACGGCGTGAAGGCGAAGAAGTAGCCGATGTCGGCGCCGGTGTAGTAGGGCCGGGCATGGAAGCTCACCGTCAGGAACAGCATGAAGGAGATGACCATGCCCCCCAGCGCCGCCAGGCGGGTCAGCACCCCCGTCAGCACCCCCAGACCGACGGCCAGCTCGCCCACCGAGATGACCAGACCCACCAGCACGCTTATTCCCCGCAGCGAACCGAGCAGGTGGTGCAAGGGGCTGGTCCGCTCCGCCGCCACCAGCTGGGCCTGGATGGAGATGGGGCTGGCGGCGCGGAAGAAGTTGGGGTTAGCCAGCTTCTGCAGCCCGGCGAAGCAGAATGTGAACCCCAGGAACGCCCGCAGCGGCACCAGCATGAGCGTCGGTTCGGCCGAAAGCAGGGTGGCCAGCGAACGGGCCGCGGGCGGGGGCGGCGGCGCTGTCCGCTTCGGACGAGGACGGTTCACGGCAGAAAAAGTAGGCGATCCTGCAGCCGGCACCAGACGCATCCTTCATACTTCCGGAGCGGCTTACCGAGGATTGTCGATCCTTTTACCAACCCCTAACCTATAACGATGGCGGCTGAGGTCGCGGTCTCGGTGAGGATCATTCAGTTTGTCTGCTTTCTCCGACGCCTCGCAGGCCACCCGGCCTCGGCCCTCACCTCCGAGCCCTATAATCGCGGCGCCGACCGAGCCCTAAAGGCGCTCCTCATTGCCGGCTTCGAGGCGACAGTCTGCACGCGGCCGCTCGGCGTCCCGGGTGAGGTCACAGCAACGCAGCCGATTACTTGATGGCTTGGTGAGGGTTCGCCGGCGGGGAGCGCTCGTGTGAGGTCGCGCTTGGTCAGGATCGCCTCGTCGGCGCCGACGACCACTAACGAGACGTTCGCGCATGGCGTTGGCGACGGCCCCAAACGTTCCAGTGCGCGGCGACACGCCTTGGAGGCTGAGACAATCCGCGACCGACGCGCGGGGCCCGACGTGCTGCTCGGAGTGCCCACCTGGCCGGTCACGCCCGTTGACCTACCCTCTGAGGCGGCGCCCGGACACGAAGTCGTCAGCAGATCAGGTGAAAGCGGTTTCCACCGACCCACGCGCGCAGCCCCGAACGCTCCACGCCCGCCATCACGACGGGATCGGTAAACTCCCGGGCCTCTCCGGCTACCAACCCGCACCAACCGGTCTGGGCGAAGGGGTCGATGTGATCCACCTCAAACTCCACCGTGACATTCGCCGCGGCCGCCCGCAGCCTTCTGGAATGCGACCGGGGCGGGGTCTCTAGTTGGTCTCGCCTTGCCGGTTCCTTCGGTGACACCACCGGCGGGTGCCCCAAGACGGTCTTGGCTGTCGAGCAAGATGCAGCGGTGACTTCGCGAGGATCCCAACACCGCCCCCCTCATGGCGGGGCGGGCCGCCACCGTGGCGCTCGCAGCCGTCCAACCCAGCAGGACTTCGTTCGGCGACGCTTGGTAGTGCTAGTGACGTTGGTGGGGTTGGTGGTTTTGGTGGTGGTCGGGGTGAGCGGGGGGTCGTCAAAGAAGCCGCTGTCGAGCCACACGGCCCGCCCGGTGGCGAAGCCCCCAGCGCCCGCGCATCTTCAGGTGACGATCGCCGCGTGGCAGCTTCCCCAGCCTCTGTCCCGTACTGTCGCATTGGCGGTGGATGGGAACATCGACATCTTTGGTGGTCTCACCGCAGCGGGTGCGACCACCACCGGGTCGGTGCTCCAGATCGACCCGTCAACCGGTAACACCCAGACCGCCGGGAGCCTCCCCGTCCCGGTTCACGACGCGGCGGGAGCAACGATGGCCAGCCGCTACTACCTTTTCGGTGGGGGCGCCGCTTCTCTCACGACCGCGGTTCAGGTTTACGCCCCCGACCGCTCCCAGGCCAGCGCGCCGCTGACAATCGCAGGGCAGCTGCCCGCGGCCCGCGCCGACCTCGTCACCGCCACCGGACCGGACGGCACGGTGTACCTGGCCGGAGGCTACGACGGGACCAACTTCTCCCCGGGAGTGCTCTCGACTCGCGACGGCACCTCATTTTCGGCGGTAGCTCAGCTGCCCATCCCGGTCCGCTATCCCGCCGCCGCGGTCGCCGCAGGCAAGCTGTGGGTGATCGGCGGCGAGACCGCCAACAACGCCGAGACCGACGCCATCCAAACCATCGACCTGAAAACCCACACTGCCGCGATAGCCGGACATCTCCCGGAACCGATCTCGCACGCGTCGGCCGCCGGTCTGGACGGGTCCGTGTACCTCTTTGGTGGACGCTCCGCTGGCCACGCCCTGGACACGGTGTGGAAGTTGGCCCCCGCCACCGCCGCCCTCTCCCCGGAGGCCAGCCTGCCGCTCCCGACCTCGGATACGGCGGTGGTGCTAATCGGCGGAACCGTCTATCTAATAGGCGGGGAAGGCCAGCTGGCACAGCCCACCCGATCGGTGATGACCGCCCGGCTCACCACCGGTTCACCCCCGCCGGCCCTGACCGGCGCCCCGCCCTTCACCGGGGACATGCTCATCGCCGACCGGGGCAACGACCGGCTGCTCCTGGTCACCGCCGACAAGAAAGTCTTGTGGGTGTTCCCCAGTGTCGAGCATCCCGCCCCACCACAAGGGTTCTATTTCCCCGACGACGCCTTCTTCGTCAAGCACGGAACCGCGATCATCACCAACCAGGAGGACCAGAACACCATCTTGGAGATCGCCTACCCCTCCGGCCAGGTGATCGCCAGCTACGGGCACCCCAACCAACCCGGCAGTTCGCCCGGCTATCTCAACCAACCCGACGACGCCTACCTATTGCCCGACGGGAGGGTCACCGTCGCCGACGCCAAGAACTGCCGAATCGTGTTCTTAAACCCCGACTTCAGCTTCGCCTCCGCGATCGGCCACACCGGCGGCTGCCACCACGACATCCCCAACGACGTCGCCTACCCCAACGGAGACACACCCCTACAGGACGGCAACTTCTTGGTGTCGGAGATACTCGGCTCCTACGTGGACGAAGTCACCTCCGCTGGCCAGGTGGTCTGGAGTGTCAAACTGCCGATCGCCTACCCCTCCGACCCCCAACAACTCGGCCCTGACCTCTACCTGATCGCCGACTACTCCCATCCGGGCGGCATCTACGAGTTCACCCGGGACGGCCAGATCGTCTGGTCCTACAAGGTCACCTCCGGGGAAGGCATGCTCGACCATCCCAGCCTGGCTGAGCGGCTCCCCAGCGGAGTCATCTGCGCCAACGACGACTACCGCGACAGGGTGGTATGCATCAACCCCACCACATCCCAGATCGTGTGGCAATACGGCGACACCGACGCCGTGGGGACCGCCCCCGGGATGCTGAAAATCCCAGACGGATTCGACCTGCTCCAACCAAATGGAACCACCCCCACCCACCCCTGGACAGGCTGACGACCCTGACTCATCAAGGTCGGATTGGTCCTGTTGATGCTTGTCCGTTGGGAAGTGTGTTTTCGGCCTCCGGCAGTAGCTGCGCCACACCAGCGGATCGGGGTATCGCACCCGGACTGATGTCGGAGCAGCTAGAGAGCGCCCATAAGGCTCAGCCAGCATGCCCCCGAACTCCGGGAGGCGAGCGCGGCATAACGATGCTCCTATGGTTGTGAAGTGGCAATTTTGCTGGAATGTGGGCAGGACAGGGATGGGCCACTCGGTTGGGAGGGCAAGCTCTTATTAGGTCGCACCAGCGGGTATCGGTTATCTTCGGGGAGGGCCGACAGATCGTTATCAGGTCAGCGCGTGGCGACAGCCGGGTAGCGGGTAAGGCCGTCGCCGAGAGGGGCGTTAGCCGCGGGTGGCGCCGAGGTGGGGATAGATCTCACGGGTGACGTAACGTTTCAAGCAGCGGATGATCTCCATCTTCGATTTGCCTTCTTTGAGGCGGCGTTCGACGTCGATCTGGGTGGGTTGATGTGATCGCATCCGGGTGAACACGATCCGCCATAACGCATGGTTGGCTTGGCGGTCACCGCCGGGGTTGAGCCGGTAGCGGTTGAAAGTTTGCCTGATGAGGCTGGAATCGGGGCGACCCCGCACAAGTGCGCCCAGGCCGCTTCGGAGCGCAGCCGCTCGGGGTGGTCGCCGGCCCGCGAGGTCGGGAAGCTTTCGGTGCCGAGCAGCCTCCAACGTTGTCCAGCGCGGCGGCTACGTGTGCGTCGGCGGCGGGTGTCCACACCGCCGGGCCGGCAGATGCCTCTACGATGGTCAATGCCATCCCTTTCGTGGTTGAGGGGTGGCACGCACCCGCTCGCCGACCGATCTGTGAACCCCGCCCTCTGGTCCAGGACGGGCGGATCAGAACGGCGACACCGGTGGGTGCGGGGAAACTCCTGGGACCCGGTCGACAGATCGATTCGCAAGACAACCAAGTCCAGCGTCAGCCGGTTCGTAGGTCAGACCGGGACCCAGGACTCCCGACCATGCGCCCCAGCCGGCTCACCGACGGGGATGGGATCAGAAGCACTCCCTCATTCTCCCTGCCGGGTAGGTGGGATGCTCACAGCTTGTCGACCTAGTGGTCGGTGGTCCGGCTCCAGGAGAAGAGCAGCCTGACACCACGCGCTCAAAGTCAAAGGGCGATATCTCTGTGCTGCTTCCCCGTTGCAGTGGCCGCGCGATGGAACGTCGATGTGATCACGTCCACCCGGTGTGCGCATGCATTTGGACCTGGAACTTCCTTTCGAGCTCGACCTCAGCACCATGGGTGCTCGCACTCCTCCGGGCGCTGGCAGCGAAACACCCCCCTCTGAGCTGGGGTTTTGTGGGGCTAGATGGAATCGAACCATCGACCTCAGCATTATCAGTGCAGTTGCCTTCTCTGGTCGACATGGCGTTGACCTGGGGTTTTCTCGTGCAGAACCTCTGTGGCCGGCCTCGCGTGCCACACTCGTGCCAGATCGGGACGGTCAAGTAGGGCGGCCCCAGGCCTGCCCGTCCCGCGGTCCACGCCCTAACCCCAACCCTCCGTGGGTTTGCCGCCCCTCCCGGGGTTGCCGCTCAGCTACCTCACTCCGATGCGCACCCGCCAGGTGAACGACAGCCCGGCAAGGGCGCGCGCGGCAGCAAAGCCGGCCCGAACCTGCCGCTCGAAGTCTGCCGCGCCTATCTCCTCGTCGCTGAGTCCCCGCCGGCGTAACCCCTGGTAGCTGCCCTGGCTGTACATCAAGGCACAGAACCGCTCAACGCTCCCTTCGACCGGCGCCCAGAGCGCGATGTCTCTCGTGTAGGAGAAGTGTCCGCTGCGGTTCATGCGATCGAGATGTCTTGACTTCGACCACGAGCGAAGGCCATCGGGCATGACCCGGTTGCGGTGCGGGTCGGCTAGGTCGTCGTCGGCGAGCAGCGGGTCGTCGTCGGTGATCGGGCGGCGCAACCGCTCGCCGCCCTCGCCGGCCGCGGCCCTGGCTTCCAACACCCGTATGCGCCGGTGCAGCACCCGCCACGCCTCCTCCGCCGCTGCCACCCCCGACACCGGCGGCCAGTCGGCGTCTATCACCGCCACCACGCCCCTGGGGCGCAGGATCCTGGCCACCTCGGCCAGCGTCGGGTCGGGATCCATCCAGTGCATTGCCTGGACCATGGTCACCACGTCCGCGACCGCCGACCCCAGCCCGGTGTCGTGCCCCACACCGACCCGGTACTCCACGCCGGGAACGGGATGCGATTCAGCCACCGTGCGCATCTCGGCGTTCGGCTCAACCCCTATGACCGACGCCGCCCAGGTGGCCGCCCACCTCGACGACAGCCCGGTGCCGCTGCCGATATCGACCACCGCTGGGCCTCGAACGTTGGCGTAGCTCGCCAGCAGCAGGCCGAGGGCGGCCGGGGGTGAGGGCCGGTTGGCGTCGTAAAGATCGGCGAACCCGCTGAAGCGCTCCTGGCTGGCACGGTCCAAGCCCATTTCCACGCCGGGCAGCGTAACCCCGGCCGTCCCTATCGGCCGCATGGTCAGGATCCACCGTCACCCGCACACGTGGCGAAGCTCGTTCGGGACAGCTTCCGGCCACTCAGCACGTTCCCGCCCCCAGTAGCCAAACTCGTGCCCATATCGTCCACCCCGCGTCCTACGCCATCGACCCTGAGCCGAGGGCATGGAGAATGTCGCCCCGGGCCGGAGAGATATCTTATGATTCGCTCCGATGCTGGATCGATCGCTGAAGCGACGACAAGCATCCGGTGATCGCTATTCAGTGTCTCCGGAATCTCAGCGCCGAATTTTCTTTGAATACGTCATCGAGTCCAGCATTCAGGTAGCTCTCCGCGATCGATCGCACCTTCTCGTTGGGCAGGTCGACGACGCAGGAAGCGTAATCAAGGACCTGCGCAGTGATCTCTCTGGGTGTCTTGTCTCGCTTCAGCTCCACGATGACAAGGTCGCCTCGCTCGTTGAGGCACAACAGGTCGAGAGGCCCGCCATCGGTTGCGACTTGGCGTCCAATCAATAACAGGCCGGGATCCAAAACTGAGATGTCTCTAACCAACCACTCCTCCAGCCGTGACTCGAGGTCCAGCTTGACGTCCCGGATCTCGGTCAGATGATCGCCGTTACCGACCTGCCAGAGGCGGACTTCCTTGACCATCGCGATAGCGTATCCATCTGACCGGACGCCGCAGACCACCATCGACGCGCCAGGTCCGGTTGGCCGACTCGCCGACTGACGGCAAAGTTCCCGGTGGTGGCGCTCGCTGCCGGCACGCCGCCCTCGACACGCCCGTCACAGGTCGAGCGCGGGGATAACGAGTCGGCGCGGGTGATCATTGACCGACAACGAGTTCCGCGACTGCATCAAGACCATCGACCACTACGGCGCGGCGGCCATCGGTGACCGGCGACACCGGGTCAGCCTGAGGTGGCCGACGGCGATTAAGGCAACGAGTCCTGTGACCTCTGGCCGTCCTGAGGGCGGTTACCCTCATTGCCCGGCGAGACATCAGCGAGGGTGAAACCACTACCGGAGATCCGCGAGCCTCGCGGACTGGTGCCGATGACCACCCGGTGGGTTCCGACCCGGGCACGCCGGGGTCGTGTCAGCGGTTGTAAGTGGTCCGCTTGGAAGGCAGCAGCAACAGGACCACCAGGGCGATCAACGAGAAGAAGAAGCCGAGGATCAACCAGCCGAGCCGCGTGCCGGCCCTTGCGTTTGGCGATGTTGTAGATCCAGACCATGATCACGATCCAGAGAAGGAATCCGATCAGGCCTCCAAAGATGGAACCACCCGGCGTTCACAAGAGTTCCCGACCGACACGTGTTAGCAGCCTCGCTATTTGGTGATCTCTTGGCAGCGCTACTTGATAACGCGTTGGCAGGCCTCTGTAGCCACGGAGATGCTCTCGCTGTCGCCACCCGCGAGGTATCCCCCCTAAAACCCGACGTCCTTCCCTCCATTCTGCACACACTGAGTGGTCGCCGACGGTGGCGGGTCATTCGCCGGAGTCGCCGGTATGGGGCGATATCGACTGCCCCCACTACTTCGAGGCCGGCTCCGAACCGGACTTTCGAAAGCGCTTGAGAAAGTACGCTGCGGCGACCGTTCTCGGGCTTCGGCTGCCCCCTCTACCCGGCATTCTGGGTCGGGGTCGCCGCCACCCCCTTACCGGAGTATTTTGGAACAGGTGCCGATGACATTCGGGGCAAACCATCGCGGTGCCTACTGACGAAAGCGACGCCGATCTCCGCCGCCGCGACCGACTGGTCCTGGCGTCAGCACTGATCGTTCTAGTCGTTATGCGGGTCGGAGCTCGAACAACGGGTGGCGCCGAGCTTCGGCGAGGTAATCCTGTGGGGTGTCGTCGATGCGTATCCGGTATCGGCGTAGAAGGGCGACGGGCGGCCGCACGCGCGGGCCGAGCAATCTGCCCAGGAGGTTGAACTGGCGGTAGGGCTCGAGCACGCGCCGAAGGATGGCTGCCGCTTCATCGGGTGAAACCTCGGTTGCGTGAACCGGACTGGGACGGCCACCAGGATGGATAACGGTGGCCTCGCCGGCCGCCCGAAGGTTTCGGGCCCAGCCCGCCGCTCCGTAGGTCGCCTGGACATACGAGTGTCCATCGACGTCGAGCATCGCGACCGGCGTCGTGCGCTCAATACCCGACCGGCGCCCGCGCACAATCAGGAGGACGTTCGGGGCGCCGGTCGGCACCCCGGCGGGGATCATCCGGCGGGCGAGCGGGTTGACTAGTCGGAAGAACCGCCAAGCAATCCGCTCGCGGGGGTCGGGCCGAGCGCTCGATGGACGATCACCTGTCATCGGCTGGTACTCCCCTCTGCGCCGCGCCGCGCCTCTAGGTTGCTCCTGCCCACCCTACGTCGGGTGGCTCGATCGAGCGGCCACGGATGGACGCCAAGGGCAGTAGCCCGGGAGAGCCGACCGCGCGAACACCGGGGCCCGTCGCGCCGCGATCACCACCACCTGGAGAGCGGACTGCGACCCGGAATTCTGAGCGCTTATCGAATTGGGACCGGGTGATCGAGGCTCCCAAAGCGACCAAGGGCGCCGCCGGCCCGAGGCAGTGCCATCAGCTTGAATTCACTGGATCCCAGGACGACAGCGCCCTGCGCAGTCGCGAAGCTCTTGACATTGACTACTGCTCAGGAGCGTGACGATATGACCCCTCCCACGGATGCGCTAGAAGCCGATCGGGCCGAGCTGCTGCGGATCTGCGCCGGTCTGGATGAAGCAGGATGGCGTTCTGAGAGCGGGTGCCCCGGCTGGTCGGTCAAGGACCTCGTCGCCTACATGGGCACCTTGTTCTGGGCAGTGGTGGACCCATCGGTCCTGCCCGATGCCGCCGGCCTTCCGACCGAGCAGGCCGCGGAGGTGTTCGTCCAGGCCCGGCGATCGCTGAGTGCAGCCCAGGTGCTGGACGACTACGCGGCGGTGAGCGAGAAGGCGCTGGTGGCCCTCGCCGGTTTGACCGGCGTCGACTTCGAAATGCCCCTCGGAGATCTCGGCACGTACCCAGCCCGGATCCTGCCTGCCGCCTACTGCTTTGACCACTACACCCATATCCGGGCCGACCTGTTCGCCCCGCGTGGTCCGCTGTCCGGGCCGCCCCCTCCGTCTGACGAACTCCGTTTGCTCCCCACTATGGACTGGATCGAGGCCGCCCTCCTGCAGCAAAAACCGTTCGCTGGTAGACAGCCTGACAGGAGCGGTCGAGATCGTGATCGCCGGCATAGCCGGGCGGACGATCCGGCTCGGACCATCGAACCGCCCGGTCTCGGCCCGGGTGCGATCGGATGCCGACGGGTGCGTGCGGTGGATAACGCATCGGGCCACCTGGGAGCAGGTCGGGGCCCAAGCCGAGGCTGACGGCGACATCCTGGCCGACGCCGGAGGTCTAAAGGTCTTCTGACCAGGTGTCGACGGCGAGTCCTGCCGCCTGTGGTCTGTCACGCCGCGTTTGCCGCGAAGCTCGGTTCTTGACCCATTGCCGGGCTACAGCCCCGCCGGTCTCCTTGCTCGTATGAGCCGCTTGGGCCTTGTCAGCTGCGGCGATCATGAAGATGTCGACTTCGCTCGCTGGCAATGGGACGCTCGCAGCCCTGGGCTCCTCGACAGTCGCCAAAGCCGCGCCGAACTCGACGATGAGAGATGGTCGCCGTCGACGGGTCGAGCGACTGGGGCATGATGACTCCATGCCTGGAAGGCGGCGCGACGGGCTGGGTGATCCCCTGCTCGCCATTGGGTGCAGCGAGGCGATCCCGATCGCCTCCGGCGGCTCCAGCGTGGTGTACCGCGCCCGCCAGGAGGCATTCGACCGGGTGGTTGCCGTCAAGATCCTGACGCTGCCGGTCGTGGACGAGCGGGCCCGCCGACGGTTCGAGCGGGAGCTGGCGCTGGCCGGACGATTGACCGGACACCCTAACGTGGTCACCGTCTTCGCCAGCGGGTTCCTCGTGGATGGGCGGGGGTACGTGCTCATGGAGTACTGCCCCGGGGGATCTTTGGCCGACCGCCTCAGCACAGAAGGAGCGCTGCCGATTCGGGACGTCGTCGGCATCGGCGTGAAGATCTGTGGTGTGCTCGAACTGGCTGCCCGCCAGGGCGTGGTTCATCGGGATGTCAAGCCGGCCAACATTCTTGTCACCCGGTTCGGCGAGCCGGCCCTCTCGGACTTCGGCGTGGCGGTGGTGCTGGGCGAGACCACAGGCACCACCCAGGCGTTGACACCCGTGCATGCGGCACCGGAGGTCCTCGAGTCCCGTCCGGTCGGACCACCCGCAGATCAGTGGTCATTGGCGTCGACGCTCTACACCCTGCTGGCCGGGCGACCGCCCTTCGCCGGCATGGAAGGCGAAGGACTGCTGGCCGGCATGCTCAGGGTGCTGAGCGATCCGGTCCCGGTCATTCCCCGAGGCGATGTTCCCGAAGCTCTGCGGGCCGCGTTGTCCCGGGCCATGGCCAAGGCCCCGGAGGACCGATGGCCGTCGGCGGCCGACCTGGGTCGGTCCCTTCAGTCCGTCGAGCGGGATGCGGGCTGGCCTGTCACGGCCCTGCCCGTCGAGGAGGTGCCCGATGCCCGCGAAGGGATAGAGATCGGCGGGGAAGCTCCGAATGGTGAGTTGACCACCCCCGGCCTGCGACGGGCCATCCGACCCGACCGGTCTGACCGGGCCGACAACTCACTCGACCTCCCACCGGTGTCGGCCGCGGTCGGCGACCTGTCATCGTCTGTTCGTCCGACGCCGACGTCGGACGAACAGACCCGCATCTGGGCCAGGCGCAACCCAGCACCCGCGCCGACGCCCGCCCCGGCGGTCGCAACGCCGCGCCGATGGTTGTGGCTGGTGGCGACGGTAACCGGGCTGGTAGTCGCCGGGATCGTGGTCGGGATAATCACGACTGCTGGATCGTCGGGTCGTCCAGTCAGCCCGACGACGCCCCGGCTGCAGGCACCGTCAGCGGCCCTGGCCGCCCAACTGGCCCCGCGCCAAGTCGAGATCATCAACGAGGAGCCCACCACGGTGACGATCCGCTGGTCGGATCCGAGCAACGGCCGTTACCCCTTTGTGGTGAAGCTGTCGAATGGGGCCATACAAACCGCCACCAGCCACACCCAGACAGTGGTCGCCGGCCTCGACCCCACCAAGGGCTATTGCTTCGTGGTCGGCGCCGTGTACGGAGTGGGCGGCCAGATCGCCAACGCCCCCCCGGTCTGCGTCCGCGGTGGCACGGCCTGAATCAGCGACGCGGGGACCGCGGCGACCCCGCCAGCAGACCTCGGAAGCGTTGACCGGCCGGAGCGGCCTGGGCCAGGGCGTGGACGGCCAGATCACTGGATGCCCACGCCTGCGATGCCGAGTTCTCATCCGCCACGCCGGCATAGACGGCCTGATCAACCAGTTCCGCCAGGTTCCGACTGGCGTCCCCAGCCGGGGGCGCCAGCTCTGTCGCGACGGAGGAGACCTCGGTGGGTGTGAGGCTGGTGACAGGTACTCGAAACGGCGCCAAGGAGTCGAGCAGCTCGTTCCACGCCCCGAGAACACGCTCCGCCGGATCGGGCGCGGCCCGCCGGCTGGCCCGCCGGTGCCGGCGGACCAGGATCCGGCCCACAACAACCAGGCCAGCCGCGGCCACTAGAGCCAACACAACCACGAGCACCCAGGGAAACCCGGTGCTTGCGCCGCCCGACGGGGCGCGCGCCAACCCACTGGTTGGCGGGCCGGGGACGGAAGTGGCCGACTGGTTGGCGGCCACGGACTGCCGAACCTGGTTCAGACCTTGCTGGGCTACCGGAACGGTCGTAGCCGGGCCGGCACCACCGCCGCCGGCCACGGCCGCTCGCGGCCGGCAAGGGGTCGAAGGCCACCCAGCCCAACGGGCCGAGTTCCACCTCCGGCCACACCGTAGCGTCGGACCCGGTCACGACGGTCTCTCCGCCTGCCGCGTCGATCATGCCCGGCGTGAAGCCGACGGCCAGACGGCTCGGCAGGCCCACGCTGCGTACCATCAGGGCGAACGCGGTGGCGTACTGCTCCTCCGTTCCGGACCGGGTCGAGGCGAAGGCGGACAGGCGGGCACAACTCGAGCCAGGCGTGGCGGAGGTACTCAGGCGGAAGCCGCCCTTGCTGGCGAGGACCTGCTCGATGGCAACGGCTTGTTGGTCGGGGCGCTGGAGCCCAGCCGTCACTCTGGCCGCCAACCCCCGGAGGGTGGCCGGGAAACAGCCCGGAACGGCGGTGAGGGCGACTACCGAAGACCCGCTCCCGATGCCGGCGGCGTCGAGCGCCGCTCGCCTCGGCTCGGGGAGCCGGCCGCTCAGGGCGAAGGTGCCGGTCGACCCGTTGGGCCGCACCAGGTCGGACGACCCCGGGTCGAAGCCGAGGTCAGCGGGGGTGACCCCCGTCGGCACCCCCGTGGTCGGGACCCAAGGCGCCGCCAAGGCCCGCATGTGCACGACGACGTGAACTTCGGGGCCAAGCAGCCCGGCCGAGACGCCTGGCGGTAGGGCCAGGACGTTGCCGGCCGTGGTGGCTGACGCGTCGCTGCTCCACCCGGTGCCGTCGTAGACATTGAGGCTGACCAGCCGCCAGTCGGCCGGAGCCTGGAGCCAGGTGCGATCGACCGTGGCGGTGAACATGACGGTCCGGTTCTCCCGCTGCCAGGCGGGGAGCTGGTCAAGGGGGTTCGGGGTGTTGCTGAGGTCCACCGGAGGCGAGA
Source organism: uncultured Acidimicrobiaceae bacterium (assembly GCA_963769725.1). Classification (GTDB taxonomy): domain Bacteria; phylum Actinomycetota; class Acidimicrobiia; order Acidimicrobiales; family Palsa-688; genus PALSA-693. The sequence goes on from CAVYMU010000002.1 coordinate 33,562, forward strand.
CCGCCGCCCGCAAGTTGACCGGCTGACGGAGGGTGGCGAGGGGGAGATGGGCGCCGGCCGCCAGACAGACCACCAGCACCACCACCCCGGTCGAGATGGCCGCCGGGATACGGCCCGGCGGCACCCACACCACCCCCTCGCCCGCCGGGCGGGACACCACCAGCAGGTATACCGCGGCCACAGCCAGCGGCGGCCCGGCGACCGCGGCGAGCGACCCAGGCCCGTGCACACCGAGCAGGAGGCCGATCAGCAGTACCAGCCCGGCGGGCAGCAGGGCGTCGACGCCAGGCCGACGGCGGCTGGCGGCGAGGACCGCCCAGGCCGATCGCCGATCGTCACCAGACCCGGCGAACAACGGCAATCGATCGGGAGTCGGGGGCACCGGCACGCTGGTGGTGAGAATGCGGCTCCACCCGCCGAAGAGGCTCCCCGCCCCCCTTGAGATCGCCGCACCGAAGGTGGCGGGGCCAGGTGTGGCCAGGACAGCCGCGGTGATGACCACCGAGAGAAGCGTGGCTGCCAACACCGCCGCGGCGGCGACCACCGACGCGACCGCAGTTCGCGCCTCGGACTGCGACGGGTCCGACGGCTCTGGCGGGTCCGACGGCTCGGATCCGGGAGGGTCGGGGACCCGGGCCGGGCCGAACGCCTGGCGCGCCGCCACGCCCCCCGCCGCACCCAGCGCTACGGCGAGGATCAACGGGACGAGGACGTCGCCCCACGTGAACACCCGCTGAAAGGCCCCGCCGGCGGCGGCCACGGTGAGGGCGGCGGGAACGGCCGGGACGTAGCGGCGCCAGAGCGGCGCGGCCGACCCGACCAGTGCGGCGCTCACGCCCCGACCCCCGCTCCTTCGTCCGCAGGCCCCGGCCTCACTGCCGGCCTCCGGCTTGCCACAACGCCAACACCGCCGGTGCCCGAGCGGCCCGGCACACCTGCAGCCGGCCGAGGCGCCGGGCCGAAGGGACGTGCCGCGCCGACCAGCAGGGCGCTGACCCGACGGTACCGGCCGCCAGCCGATCGAGGCTGATCGGGTCGTCGTCCAGGCGGTCGCCGGTCACCAGCACGGCCGCGCTACCGCCGGACTCGACCTCGAGGAGCAGCACGGCGCGGGCCAGGTCGCCCGTGTCCCGCAGCTGGAGGCCGGCCAGGACGTCGAGGGCGTCCCTGGCGCCGGCGGCGCACGAAACCCGTGACCGAACCGCTGACCGTGTCGAGGCGGGTCGGGCGCGCCGGCCCGCACCGCCTGCTCCAGCAATGACGCGGCCACCTCGACCGACTCCTCGAACCAGCGGTCCGCCGGGTAGCTGGCCGGCCCGGTCGTCGAGCAGCACCACGACCTGGGGGCGGTTGGTGTCGACGTGCTTCTTGACCATGAGGGTGCCGGTTCGCGCCGTGGTACGCCAGTGCACCATGCGCAGGTCGTCGCCGACGACGTAAGGGCGCAGACCCTGAAAGGCGATGGTGCCTTCCGGAGCGGTGTCGTCCATGGGGCCGTCCATCTCGATGGTCGATCCCGACTTGGCAGCCGGCACCGGGTGGCTCTGCGGGTGGACCCACAGACGGGCCGCCTCCCCGAAAGGTCGCCGGCGGGCCACCAGGCCGAAGGGGTCGGTCTGGGCCAGCACCAGCGGCCCGATGTCGAACACGCCCCGGCGGTCGGTCGGCAGGCGGTACGTCGAGGTGAAGTACCTCGCCGGGGTGCAGCGGCGGCACGTCGAGGGTGACGACCCGGTCGCCGGCGCCGGTCCTCGACGGTCAGCCGGGGGGCCCGACGGTGGCCGGTGTTGGTGATGCTGACCAGACCGAGCGCAGGGCTGCCTCGCCGCACCCGGACCGGTTCCAGCTGCCGCGACACCGACAGGCTGGGAGGTCCCAGCACCCAGCCGACGGCGGCGACCAGCAGCAGGAGGAGGGCGGCGCCGGCGACGGTCAGTTCCGGTAGGCCCAGGGCCACACCGGTGGCGTAGAGACCGGCGCCGGCGCCGAGGGCGCCCCACCCGGAGGGGGTCAGCCTCATGCGGTCGTCGGCACCCGCACGGCCCTGACGACGTCGTCGATCAAGCGGTCGGTCGTGGCGTTGCTCAGGGCCGCCTGCGAGGAGAGCAGCAAGCGATGGCCGAGCACGGCATGGGCCAGCGCCTTGACGTCGTCGGCGGTGGCGTAGCCCCTTCCCGGCCAGGGTGGCCCGAGCCCGGGCGGCCCGCATGAGTGACAGGCTGGCGCGGGGACTGGCGCCCAGGCGGACGTCGGGCAGTTGGCGGGTGGCGCTGGTCAGTGCCACCACGTAGTCCCGGAGGACTGGCGCCACCCGGGCCCGCGACACCACGGCGATCATGCGGGCCACCTCGGCCGCGCTCACGACCGGCCGCAGGTTCGACAGGGCCGGCTCCGAGCCGTCCGAGGCCAGGATGTCGGCCTCCGTGGCGTTGTCGGGGTAGCCCATGGTGAGACGGACCAGAAAGCGGTCCAACTGGGCTTCGGGGAGCCGGTAGGTGCCGTCCATCTCGATCGGGTTCTGGGTAGCCAGCACCAGGAACGGACGGGGCACGTCGTGGGGGTGGCCGTCGACGGTGACCCGCCGCTCGTCCATGACCTCGAGGAGGGCCGACTGGGTCTTGGGCGAGGCCCGGTTGATCTCGTCGGCCAGCACCACGTTGGCGAAAACCGGCCCCGGGTGGAAGGCGAACCGTCCGTCGTGCTGGTGGTAGACGGTGGCGCCGGTGACGTCGGAGGGGAGCAGGTCGGGCGTGAACTGGATGCGGTGCCAGCTGGCGTCGATGGAGCCGGCCAGGGCCCGGGCCAGCGAGGTCTTGCCCACCCCGGGGACGTCCTCGACCAGCACGTGGCCCTCGGCCAGCATGGCGATGATCGCCAGCGAGACGGCGTCGGGCTTGCCCTGAATCACCTTCTCCATGTTGCTCCGCAACTCGCCCGGCCACCTCGGCGGCCCACGCCACGTCATCGGGATTCACAGGTGAGGACGGGGGAAAAGGTGGGGAAGTGGCGGTCATGGTCGGTGCTCCGGTTGCGGGCCAGGCGGTCGAAGCCTGGAGCGAGGACGGCTCACGTCCAGAAACTGAACTTCTTGGATGGCGCCCGACATCCCCGAGGGGTTCGTCCCGCACGGCGACAGTTCGAATGCGGTGAAAGTGCCATTCGCTGCCGGTGGTGCGACCTTCGTACTCGCAGACGTGCTGACTGGCGCTGTTGATCTGGGTGCTGGACACGTAGGCGATGGGGTGCGGGGTGTCAGGCGTCTGGTAGGACGGGAAGCTGCTGGGTGCAGGCCTGCTTTGTGGGCGTGGTGACCAGGGCGTAGACATCGCCGGACACCCCCTTGGTGCCGGAGAGTCCGGGGGCGGACTCGTAGTAGGTGGTGCAGAGGTACTCGTTGGTCCCGGCCGGCCGGCCTCCGGCGGGGACCGGATAGGGGATCCAGTTGACGCCGCCGCTGCCCTGGTCGGTCCAGGCCCCGCCGGTATTGCTGCAGGTGTTCTCGATGGCGTGATCGCCGTTGAGGGAATCGACGCAGAGACGGGTCCCCGCTCTGGTCCAGGCCGTGCCGCTGGCGGTCGAGCTCTTTCCGGTGCCAACCGAGTTGACCGCGGAGACAGTGACGGTCTCGTTGGTCCAGGCGGGGACGGTCTTGGTGATCGAGGTGCTCTGGGTCGACGAGGGGCTGCTCTTTCCCACCGTGACCATGTACCCGGTCACTTTGGGGCTGCCGCTCGGCACGCGTGGCCGCGGTCCACGAGATGGTGAGCTGATCGTCGCCGGCCGGTGACGGTGAGGTTGGTAATCGGGCCGGGCTTCGACCAGGTCGTGATGCGGGTGGCCGGCGCTCGCCGGCCCGGTGTTGCCGCGGTTGTTGGTGGCCACAATCGTCAACGAGTAGGTCGCGCCGGCGGAGAGCGCCTTCACCACCGCATCCGTGGTGGTCACGGTGATGGGGGCCGGCCCTCCCCTCACGGTGTAGCTGGCGATCGGGGTGTGGTAGGGCCCGAGCGACGGCTGGCGCCAGGAGAGGGACATCTGGCCGGGCGTCGACTCGCTGGCCTGAACACCGGTGACCTGGCCCGGGGAGTCCTTGAGGGGTGTGGCGCAGGTCTGACCGGCGGGACTGAGCGGGCCGCCGCCCACGCGGTTGACGGCCTGAACCTGCACGCACTCGCGAATGCCATCTGGCTGACCGGTCAGGGTGGCGCTGTTGGTCGCCGGCCCGACGCTTTGACGGGCTCCACTCGGCGTGGCGGTCACCTGGTATCTGAGCACCGGACTGCCGCCATTCGACGCGGGCGGCGTCCACGCCACGGTGAGGACACCGTCGCCGGCGCTGACCTGGGTCACTGTCGGCGCCCCCGGCACGGTAGGCGGCTGGGTGGGAGGCGGCGGGGTGGTAGGTGGCTGGATCGGAGGCGTAACCGACGGCGGCGGGGGAATCGTCGTAGGCGGGCTGGTGGCGGGTGGAGTGGTCGCGGCTGGACTGGACGGACGGGCCGCTCGCCGGCACGGTGGTCGCCCTCGTGCTGTCTGGGACCGCCGCGGCCCGGCGCCCCGCCTCCCCGCTTTGGGCCGGGGGTCGCGACCGAAGGCTCGTACTTGGTGATGGTGGTCACCGAGCCGTTGCCGTTGACGACCAGGGCTTGGGCCGAGCCGGTGCTGTTGACGAAAACGAGTTGATCCTTGGTGATCAGCTGGTTCGACCCATGCGGCACCCGTATCGGGGCCAGGGCGCGGAGCGGGGCCAGGTCGATCGCCTCGAGTTGACTGGCGCGGCGTCGAGCAAGTAGGCCCGATTCGATGCGACCGCCACCTGCGTCGAGTGGGCCGCGGCCGGCAGCACCAACGAGGACAGCGCCGGCCGCGACGTGTCGATGTCCAACACCTGCGATCCGGCCACGACCACCAGGTCGGGGCTCGACGACGACGCCCCCACGACGGGGGCCGGCGCACGTCCCATGCCCGGGAGCGCGACGTGGTGGAGGGACGGGTCCTGCAGCGATGCCGCGGTGGCCGAGTCCGGATCGACCCCCCATATACCTGTACTCGTGTCCGCCACCTGGACGGCGTCGCCGGCCCGGCCGAAGGGGTGGCGGACGACGATGCCCGCGGTGTTGGCCTGGTCGATCTCGGCCCGGGTGGGTAGCGGGATCCAGATCGAGCCCGACGGGTCGAGGGTGGCCGTGCCGGTTGGGCCGCCGAGCGCAATCTGGCGTCCGACCGGCGTCAGGGTGGTGGGATTGACCTGTTGCAGAATCCCCGACGATCGATCGAGCAGCCAGGTGGTGTTCGTCCCCGCCACCACCTGCAGGGCGCCGGCGGGACCGGGTTCGGCCGTCGTGGTGGCGATACTCAAGGTGGCGTCGTCCAGGCGGGACAGCCGGCCGGTGCGCAGGTCGAGGACGTAGGCGCCGCTGGCCCGTTGCACCACCTCGAAGGGATCCCCGGGTTTCCCAACTGTCGCCTGGGCGTCGGTACCGCCCGTGTACCCCTCGACATGGGACACCGTCCCTGTCGAGCTGTTGCCGAGCCAGGCCCCACCCGTAAGGAGGCGCACCGCACTGGCCGGCTCACCGGTGCCCGTGACCGCCAGCCCGACCACGGCACCAACGAACGCCACCACGAGGGCTGTGATCGCGATCCGCCGACGCGAACGCCGCCTGGCCACCAGGAGGACTCCCTTCCCTCAACTCGAAGCCGGTGCGGAAGCGTAGCAGAGGCCACCGCGTCGCACCGGCCCCCCGCTACCCTCGCCGATAGTGCGGATACAGGCCAGCCTGGTGGACGCCGGAGGCACCTGGCGCCAAGACGTCCTGGTCGATACCGATCCGGAATCGCCGGCCGGCGAGGTGGCCGCGGCCCTTGCCGCCCTCCGGCCCGGGGCGCTCTGGCTCGACGGGCGCCCCTTTGGCAGCGAGGGCCGGGTAGGCGACAGTGGACTCCGCGACGGGGCGATCCTCCAGGTAGCACCCACCGGGACGCCCGGCTCGACAGGCGTCGCGGCCCTCCCTTGGCCAGGGCTGGGAGGTCGCGGTCGTCAGCGGGCCCGAGGCCGGCGGCCGCGCCCCCTCTGGCCCGCACCGAGGCCGTGATCGGGCGGGACCCCTCGGCGACCGTCCGTCTGAGCCACACCTCGGTGTCCCGGCAGCACGCCCGCCTCCGCTGGCAGGCGGGGGCCGAGGGCCATCCCGCCTGGGTTATCGAGGACCTGGGCTCGGCGAACGGGACCTGGGTCGACGGCGACCGCATCACCGAGCCCACAGCCCTTTCCGCCGGCGCCGCCATCGAGATTGGTTCATCGTTCCTCGAGGTCCGGCCCGCCGCGGCGGCTGATGCGGACGTGCATCCTGGGGACGACGGGACGCTCGAATTCAATCGACCCCCCCGGCTCCAGCCCGCGGTTCGCCAACCCAAGGTGCCGTTGCCGTCCCGGCCGGTCGAACAGGAGTCGTATCCGTTTCCATGGGTGCAGGCGCTGGCCCCTCTGGCCGTGGGTGGCCTCCTCTATGTCATTACCCACCAGGTAGCAACACTCGCCTTCATCGCCCTGAGCCCGCTGCTGGTGTTGTCGAGCACGCTCTCCCAACGCCGGCGCAGCACCGCCAAGGGTCGCCGGGACCGGGAGGACTACCAGGCCCGGCTGGCGGCCGCCCAAGCCAGCATCGACGCCGCGGCTGAGGAGGAACGCCAAGGCGAACGATCCCGCTGGCCCGACCGCGGCCGCGACCGCGACGGTCGCCGAAGGACCCACCCGCCGGCTGTGGGAGCGGCGGGATCACGATCCGGACGCACTCGTCCTGCGCGTTGGGGTCACGGACCGGCCGGCGTCGATCCAGGTCGCCGGTTCCGAGGTGGCTGGGGGAGGCGAACAGCCGCCGGTGGACGTTCCCACGCTGTACGCCATGCCCGTCACCGTAGACCTCAAGGCCGCCGGCGTCCTCGGCGTCGCTGGTACGGGCGGCTCCGCTCAGGCGCTGGCTCGCTGGTTGGTGGTGCAGCTGGCCACCTGGCACCCGCCCCGGACGCTCGAGGTCTGCCTGTTGACGTCGGGCGGCAAGGGGGACGCCGACTGGGACTGGGCCCGGTGGCTGCCGCACGCCCGCTCTGATCTGGCCGGGGCGCCGCCGGTACGGATCGGCAACGACCAGGCGTCCCGAGATCAAAGGGTCAAGGAGCTCCTGGCCCTGCTGGAAGCTCGCAGCGGGTCGGCCCGCGATACGGCGGGGTGGACACCGGCCGTGGTGATCGTGCTCGATGGTATCCGGGCCCTTCGCGCCCAGCCCGGGGTGCCGCGGCTGCTGCGTGACGGCCCGGCCCGGGGGATCTACGCCATCGGGATCGACGACGACGCGGCCCGCCTGGCCGAGGAGGGGCGGGCCGAAGTGACCTTCGAGGCGGACGGGTTGACGGCCACCATCAGGGTCGACCGCCAGGATCCCGTCGAGAACGTGCTGGTCGATCAAGTCACGCCGGAGTGGGCCGAGCGGGTGGCCCGCCAGCTGGCACCCGTTCGGGATGCAGGAGGCGATGAGGGCGGCGCGGTGATTCCGGCCTCGGTGCGCTTCGTCGACCTGGTCGGGACTGATCTCGATGACCCCAGCGGCGTGGTTAATCGTTGGCGCGCCGGGGGCCGGACCACCCTGGCGCCGGTCGGTGTATCCATCGACGGCACTTTTTCCCTGGACCTCGAGCGGGACGGTCCTCACGCCTTGGTCGCGGGGACCACTGGGTCCGGCAAGAGCGAGTTCCTGCAGACGCTGGTCGCCAGCCTGGCGCTCGTCAACCGGCCCGACGCCATCCACTTCGTCCTCGTCGACTACAAGGGGGCCAGCGCCTTTGCAGACTGCGCCGAGCTACCGCACACCGTCGGGCTGGTCACCAACCTGGACGGGCGGGAGACGAAGCGGGCGCTGGCCTCGCTCGACGCCGAGCTGCGCCGGCGGGAGGCCTGCTTGCACCGGCTGGGAGCCGCGGACGTAAAAGCCGCTTGGGAGCACAACCCGATCCAGGCCGGGACCATGGGCCTGGCCCGACTGGTGCTCGTCATCGACGAGTTCGCCGAGCTGGCCCAGGAGCTGCCCGACTTCGTGACCGGCCTGATCCGGATCGCCCGGGTTGGGCGGTCCCTCGGCGTCCACCTGATCCTCGCCACCCAGCGGCCCGCCGGGGTGGTCACCGGGGAGATGCGGGCCAACACCGGCCTGCGGGTGGCGCTACGGATGGAGGATCCCAGCGACAGCGTGGAGGTGCTCGAGTCCAGCGAGGCGGCCGGGTATCTCGCGCTCCACTCCGGGTCGGGCCTACGCCCGCGTCGGCGGTGGCGCCCACGTCGTCGCCTTCCAGGCCGCTCGGGTGGCGGGACGGAGAAAGGGGGCCCGAGTAGGCCTACCCCCTCCGCAGGTCCTCCCCGTGCCGTGGCCGCGGCTGGGCTACCCGGTCGGCTTCGCCGTCCTCAAGGAGGAGCAGCGGGGCCGGGCGACCGACCTGCGCGCCCTGGTGGACCTGATGGCCAAGGCGGCGGAAGAGACCGGCATTCCGCGTGGACGCCGCCCGTGGATGGAGCCACTCCCAGTCGTGGTCGGTCTCGGCCAGTTGCCACCGATCGGCCGGGAAGGAGAGGGGTTGGCTCCCGTGGCCTTCGGACTCGAGGACCGCCCGGCCGAGCAGTTGCAGCGGGCCGCCCTCTTTGACCTGGAAACCGGCGCCCATCTGGCCGTAGGCGGGGGGGCCCGCAGCGGCCGTTCCACCTTGTTGCGGACCCTGGCCGGCAGCCTGGCCCGGTCGGTCTCGCCGGATGACGTCCACCTCTACGGTCTCGATTTCGGGAACGGTGCGTTGCTCCCGCTGGCGTCGTTGCCGCATTGCGGTGCGGTCGTGATGCGCAGCGAAGGCGAGCGCATCGAACGGCTGGTCGGCCGCCTCCTCGACGAGGTCGTCCGGCGCCAGGAGATCATGGCCAGGCGAGGATTCGGGTCCGTCGCCGAGCAGCGCGCCGCAGTCGGACCGAGCGAGCGCCTCCCGTACCTGGTGTTGTTCCTGGACCGTTGGGAGGGCTTTCAGTCTGCGTATCCCCTTGAGTCGGGCAGTGCCCTACCGGCCGCGGTGGGACGGCTGATCCGGGAAGGCCCGGGAGCGGGACTACGGGTGGTGCTCAGCGGCGACCGGGGCCTGCTCACCGACCGCCTCGCCGCTCAGATCGACGACCGCCTGGTGCTGCGGCTCGCCGACCGGGACGACTACCGGCTGGCCGGCATCAACCCCAGGGAAGTCGCCACGGACATTCCGCCCGGTCGGGCCTTCCGGGCCGACTCGACGATCGAGCTGCAGGTCGCGGTCCTCGCGAGGGGCCGGGCCGTCGATCCCAGCGGGCCGGCTCAAGCGGAGGAGGTGCGCGCCATCTCGGCGGCCGCCGCCACCCGGTGGTCGGGGCCGCCGATCCACCGGCCGCTGCGAGTCGACACCATGCCATCGACCATCACCGCGGCCGAGGTCGATTCCCTCGCCGGAGCCGGGCGTTCCGAGGTGCCCACCCCGAGCCCTGAGGGGAGCCTGTGGGTGGTCGCTGGAGTGGGCGGCGACGAACTGACGGTCCGGGGCGTCGACCTGGCCGCCACGGGGGGCTTCGTGGTGGCGGGACCACCTCGTTCGGGACGCAGCACCGCCCTGCTCTACCTGGCCCGGGCCGCGGTCGCGGCAGGAGCCGCAGTCGTCGCGGTATGCCCCCGACCGTCTCCGCTGGCGACCATCGGCGGCACGCCCGGCGTCAGGTTGTTCAGCGAAGGAGTCCCGGGGGTAGCAGCGATCCTGGCGGCCATCGAGGCGACGGGACCGGGGGCCGTCGGGGTCGGCGGGGTCGGCGGGGCGACCCACCCCACCGTCGTAGTAGTCGACGACGCCGACACCTTCGCTCGCAGCGAGGCGGACGACGCGGTGCGCAGTCTGGTGCGGGAGCAAGGGCACGGGCGCGTCGCCCTGGTGGTGGCGGGTCCCACCGAGGAGATGAAGACCGAGCTTCGGGGGATCATCGTCGAAGCCCGGCGAGCCCGGACCGGCCTGCTGCTCTCGCCATCGTCGAGCTTTGACGGCGATCTGTTCGGCGTGCGACTGGCCCCGGCTATGGTCGGACGCCTGCCGGCGGGACGGGGGTGCTTGGTCCGAGGGGGTGAGTGTCTGTTAGTGCAGGTGCCGTTGGAATAACCCACCGCAGGGTATACGGTGATTTTGGCCCAGAAGAAACAAGGCGGAGGTACCAGGTGTCGACGATCAAGGTGACATCCGAGCAGCTCGCATCGGCCTCAAGCTCGCTGGCCAGTGGGGAGCAGGAGATCAGCGCCAAGCTCGGCCAGCTGCAATCGATGGTGCAGTCGCTCGTGGATGCCGACTGGCAGGGCTCTGCGTCCAGCTCCTTTCAAGAGCTCTGGCAGCAATGGCACAGCGGCGCCACTCAGGTGCAGCAAGCCCTTCTGGGCATATCGCAGATGCTCGGCAAGACCGGCCAGGTGTATCAGCAGACGGAGGACCAACTGGCCGCCCAGCTGCGGGGCTGACCGCGTCACGAGCCCCGCCTGAAGGGAGCGAAGCATGGTGGCGTTCTACGCCGACCTGGACGCGATGGGCGCCCTATCGGGCCAGCTGAAGTCCGTGCACCACATGCTGTCATCGGTCGGATCGAACGTCGGGTCCTACGACGGGGCTCTGGGCGACGGGAGCCTCGAAGCGGAGTTGTCGTCGTTCATCTCGGGCTGGCAGGACGGCCGCACCAAGATCTGCGACGGAGTGGCGGGTTTGTCGTCGCGTGTCGACTGTGCCGTCGACGCGTACAGCAAGACGGAGGCCGATATCTCTCACGCGGCCAGGGCCTCAGGCAAGTGACGGCCGGCGATTGGATGCCTTTTGGCGGCGACCCGGCCCCGGGTGATCCGGAGGCGGCCGCGCTTCTCGCCGTCATCTTCGGCGACGTGGCGGCCACGGGCAGACAGGCCTTGTCGGCCCTGCATGGAATGGCGCGCCATGCCGACGGGTCGATCTGGCGGGGTCCGGCTGCCGACGCCTTCGGCGTCCATCTCGCCCAGACCCCGGGTCAGCTGCAGCAGATGGTCACCTCCTACGAAACCGCCGGCCTGGCCATGGGCGCCTTCGGGACCACGTTGTCGGACCTCCAGGAGCGGGCGGCCGCCTTGCTGCCCCAGCTGCACGCGAACCAAGCGTGGGTGACTTCAGCCCGGGCCGCGAGGGCCGGCGTTCCCCCCGGGCACCCCACCACCTCCGAGGACGCCCAGCTCAACGAGGCCAAGGACCAGCTCGGTGTTCTGCTCGGCGACGTCGACTCCATCCGCAGCGACTGCCAGGCCGCCGCCGCCCGGTGCCGAGCCGGGCTCGAGCGGAGCCACGTCGAGGGAATCCAAAACGAGTCCTGGTGGCAACACGCCCTCGACGACGTCTCGAGCGTCCTCGCTGAGGTCGTCAAGTGGGCCGGGGTCGTCCTGGTGGTGATCGCCATCGTGGTCCTGATAGCCGCCTTCCCGGAGATCACCGGCCCGCTCCTGCTCTTCTTCGCGGATGCGGGCGAGGCGCTCCTGGCCGGCCTGGCCACCGCGGGCGAGGCATTCGGCGGGGTGGCGCTCGAAACCGCCGGAGAAGCCGTCGCTGAGGCAGGTGCCACCGAGCTGGCCGGCGCAGAAGCGGCCTCGCTCACCGAGGCTGGAGCCGAAACCGGCCTGGAAGGAACGACGGTCGGAGACTTCAGCGTCAGCGAGACAGGCGAGGTGGAAGAGAGCTTCTCGGAAGCCACCAAGACCTCGTCAACCGGCGCCCGACTGGCCGAGCAGTGGAAGAGCCTCGGTGAGAACAGCTGGTGGAACGGCGCCAGCTGGGCCATGAAGGGCCTCGTCGGCTTGAAGACCGTGGACGATGCCGATCGATACTTCCAGTACCGCGAGCCGGAGTCCGGAGGCGATCTCATCGGTGACTCCCTCGATGACGTCCTGGGCTCGGCCGACCTGGTCGGAGAAACAAGCATCGGATCCAAGATCGGCATGGTGCAGCGCGTCGGCTCCGAGACCGCAGCCACCTCGACCGTCAGCAACATCTTCGGCGCAGATGGGCAGCTGGCGGCTATCCGGACCTCATTCACCCAGGTGGTGACGTCCAACGCGGTGGAGGTGAACCTGGGAACCTTCACCGACCCACTCGTCGAAATGGCCGGCGCCAGCGGGCACGGGACGGAATGGATCGGGCACCTGGTCTCCGAGGCGTTGAGCGGCGACGGTGGAGGCGTCACCCACCACGTCGACCTTCGAGGTGCGGGCTGACCAGCGCAGCCGGTTCCGCGGCCGCGGATGCTCCCGGTGGTTTTGACATCCATCTGCCGCCCGGCTGGGTCGGTCTGGCCCTGATCCCCGGCGCAGGAGCAGATCTCCGCCGGCTGATAGCGGCCGCTCGGGCCCGCGGCACCGTGCCCTGGGAATCCCTCGAATATCTCGCCCAAGCTGCAGAAGGGTCCCTGGCGGTGCTGTTGGACGAGGCTCGCCGAACGGGAGCGGTCTACACCGGGCTGTATCTGGGGTGGGAGCCCGACGGGCGTCAGACCGAAGCCAGGTTGCTGGTCGTGATCCGACGCTTCGGCCCACGTGCCGACCCCATCGACCTCCTCCGGGCCTTGCGGGCGCACGTCGCTCCGCCGCTGCGGGTGGACGAGCGAGAGGTCGGCCTGGTCCAGTACGACGAGACCGTCGTCGTCCGGCGGGCGGGGTTGGTCGAAAGTGAGCAGGGCCGGCCCTTGCTCCATCACGAGTACTACTTCCCGGTGCCGCACGACGAGGAGCGCTTGGCCCTGCTGGACTTCTCCAGTCCCACCATCACGGCCGCACCCCGCCTCGGCGACATGTTCGCCTCCATGGCCGCCAGCTTCCAATTCACCGAGGCTTGAACATGCTCGACGACGAATGGTCAGAGTCGTCGGGCTCGTCGAGGTCGTCCCCGTCGCCCGACTCGTCGGAGAGTTCGACCGCCAGGAAGGTCTGCTCCTTCATCTATCTGGCCCTGACCGCACTGCTGCCGGCGGCGGCCGTGATCAACTTCGTCAATCGCCATTGGTTCTTCGGATTCGTGGCGGTGGTCGCCACCGCGGTCCTGGTACCGCTCGCCATCGCAGTGACCAGGCAGAGCGGGCCAGCCGCCAGGCTCATCTTTCCCATGGCCGTGTCGACCGTCCTCGGCGTCCTCCTGATCAGTGCCGGCCTGAGCTGAATCGGTTTTGGCGCCCAAGCCGGACGATGTGCGATGCGTCGAGACCTCGGCCGTGGTGGTGTTTATAACCGAACACCGATCTGGGGCGCGGGACGATCTGACTTCGCGCCGCGACGACCTCCCGGAACGAGCAATGTGTATGTATGCAAAATGGGCAGGCCGCGGTCTACATCTTGGTCCATGGCGGTTGGAGCGGTGCGCACGGGTTCCGTCATGTGCGCCGCGTGTTGCAGTCGGGCGGCCATCAGGTGTTCACGCCGAGCCTGACGGGGATCGGTGAACGCGTCCACCTGGTGAGTCCCCAGATCGGCCTGATAACGCATGTGCAAGATGTCGTGAACGTCGTACTCTACGAGGACCTGAGCGACATTGTCCTGCTTGGCTTCTCGTACGGCGGCGCGGTTGTGACGGGAACACTCGATCACATCGGTTCGCGTGTGCGCGAACTGGTGTACCTCGACGCGTTCGTTCCTGGCCCCGGTGAGAGCGTGGCATCAATTGCCGGTCTAGCCTCGACGCCGGGGCTCGATCTGGGGAGCGTTTGGCTGGCACCGCCACCCCGCCGCGATTTCGACGATCCTGAGGAGGCGGCTTGGCAGAATGCGCGCCGAGTTCCCCATCCTTTGCGGTGCTTCTCCGAACCGGTGCGGCTTTCAGCTCCGGTTGAGGAACACGACCTCGGTCTCACCTACATCAAGGCAACGGCGGACGGCCGGGACGCGCCGGGAGGAGAGGCGTTTTGGGCCGCTGCCGATCGCGCCAAGGAGTCCGACCGATGGCGATACTTCGAGATCGATACGACACATATGGTTGCCAGCAACCGACCCGACGAACTCGCGGCCATCCTGCTCCAGCTGGCGTGAGGGGCGTGCTGACTGTCGTTCGGCGTGACCGACCCGACCGGCGATAGTCCGGATATCGACGCCCTGGGCGGCCAGGGTGGTGGCGGAGAAGTGACGCAAGGCGTGGAAGGCCACGCGCTGCATCCCGAGCCGGTCGCGGCGTGTCCGGAACGCCCCGATGACCCGGTCCGGCCGGTAGGAAGGGCTACGTCCAGCTCCTGCGACCAGACGTAAGCATCCCGTTCCAGAGGTACACCGGCCGCGCAGCCCTCTCCTCGTCCAGGCGCCGGCGGTCGCGCCGCAACCTGGACGGTGGACGGGTTGAGATCAGCCGTTTCGGGATGAAAAACTGTCGCCTGCCACTTTGATGGGACCACTTTGAGGTAGTTCTTGCCACGAGGATGGGACCACCTGGTTGCCAGTTATGGGACCGCCGTCGGGATCCCCCACCACCGGTCGACGTTTCGTCGACTCGCCCTCGACGTCCAGAGCGGACGCAGAGGAGCGACATGGGATATCGGGAGGTATCGGTGGTTGAGATCCGAGAGGTGTTACGTCGGTGGGTGGGGGGCGAGGGTTTGCGGGCGATCGACCGCAGCACGGGGGTGGACCGCAAGACGGTCCGCCGGTATGTGGAGGCCGCTCGGGCGGTGGGGGTGGTGGCCGACGGCGACGAGTCGCAGTTGACCGATGGGGTGATCGGGCTGGTGTGTCTGGCCGTGCGACCGGACCGGCCGCGTGGGTACGGGGCGGCGTGGGAGCGTCTCGAGGCCCACGCCGAGATGATCAGGGGCTGGGTGAGCGAGGATCTCACGTTGGTGAAGGTCCACATCTTGTTGTCCCGCCGGGGAGTGGAGGTCCCTTATCGGACATTGCACCGCTGGGCGGTGGCCAACGCCGGTTATGGGCGCGGCCAGGCGACGGTGCGGGTGGCGGATGGCGAGCCGGGGGTGGAGCTGCAGGTCGACTTCGGGAGGATGGGCCTGATCGCCGACCCGGTGACGGGTCGCCGGCGGGTGGTCTACGCGCTGATCTTCACGGCGTGTTATAGCCGCCACAACTTCGTGTTCTTGACTTATCACCGGGCTGACCGAGTTGGTGTGGAATCTTCGAAGGGACGACGCCACAACAGCGGCGCAGATCGCCAGGCAGTTGGCCGTAGTTCTCGAGCGTGGGCCATTGACAGTCAGCCGGTCCCGCCAGACAGCGCCACATACCGCAGAGATCACAGCTCGTAGCCGGCAGCGATCGCTGACCGAAGCCGTCCAAATAGCTTTGCGATTCACCCGTCGCATCTGAAGGCGCCCGTCGTCTGGGATTCATCGGGATCGACGCCAGCGGCCGCAGTGACATTCGGCGCGGGCCGAGGTGATTCTGCGCGGCGACTTCGGCGTGTGATTTACGTCGAACCTGGCTTCGTGTGAGCGCCGGTCGGCACCGCTGAACCCCAATCGCCCGTCTCATGAATAGCCGAGTAATCGGCCGTGTGGGAGACGGGCGACGTGACGAGCCGAACCGCCAGCAGGCCCCGTCCGCCATCGTCCGACCCACTCAGGCATGTAGGAGACACACCACTCGCTAGCGGACCGAGAAAGAGTGGCGACGACAAGCATCCACGAGTGGTTGGGTACGCGGCCGCCGGGTCAGTGCATTGAGGGTGTGGGGGCACTCCGCTTCCTTTCCGCCGATGGCCACTCACAGCCAGATGACGGCAAGATGGTGGGGTGTCGAGCCAGGACCGACGTGCGACGGCCGCTTGTTCGATGGGGTACCCGAGCTCTACGACCGGGTGCGGCCGACCTACCCTCCCGAACTGTTCGCCGATCTTGTGGCTATCACCGGAGTCCACAAGGGGTCGTCGTTGCTAGAGGTGGGCTGTGGTACCGGCCAGGCCACGAGCTCTTTGGCCGCCCTCGGGTTCCCGGTGACCGCAGTTGAGCCCGGCGCAGGCATGGCCGCCCTCGCCCGCCAACGCCTGCGCAGCTTCGACAACGTCCAGGTGGAGACCTCGACCTTCGAGGAGTGGGACGACCACGGTCGGCGCTTCGATCTTCTCTTGGCCGCCGCGTCGTGGCACTGGGTGGACCCCTCAATTGGGTGGCCACGGGCCCATGCGGTCGTTCGCCCCGGCGGATGGATGTCCCTGATCGGCAACGTCGTGGTCCACCGGCCGGGCGAGCCCGAGGTTTACGCCGAAACCGCTGACCTACACGAGCGCTACTGCCCCGGTAACCCTGACTGGGGTCATCCGCCCCTCGAGGACGAGGTGCGCGCCACCAACCAGGGCTGGGGATTGGTCGAGGACCCCGGCTCCCTGTTCGGCCCAACGACGTGCGGTGGTACCCCGTCGTCCAGTGGTTCGACGGGGCCGGCTTCGCTGATCTTCTCCGCTCGACCTCGCTATACCGCCGGCTCGAACCCGAAGTTCGCGAGCCCCTTCTCAACGCCATCGCTGAGCGGATCCGAGCACGCATGGGGGACCGAGCGCCCCGCCGCTACCTGGCGGTCCTCCGCGTTGGTCAGCGTGCCGATTAACTGTCGAGATAAGGCTCAAAGCCGGCGTTTGGAGCGACCCAGCGGCCGCGATTATGGGCTGCAGTTATGGGACGTGCGTCGCGGGTCACTGGGGTTCCGGTAACCGTCGTTCGGCTCGCCTCGCCACTAGCGACGATCCAGCTGAGCTGAGCGCAGATGAGTTCTTATGCGGCCCCGTGGGCCAGTGCTACTGCTTTGCGGACGAGCTCGGACCAGGCAGCGGGGCTGGTCAGTGGGGCGAAGTGGGTGCCATCCTCGACCTCGAACAGATCGGCATTCAGGATTGTTGCGAGCTGGCGGGCTCCTTCGAGATGTCCGGAACTAGTAGCTGTGCCAGCGCCGATGATGACCGGACAAGTGATATCGGCGAAGTCGAATGGTGCGGTGAGCTCGGAGGTCATGTCAGCGTGGAACGCCGCTCCTTCACGTCGAAGCATGTCTTTGGTCGGGTCGGTCAGGGACTCCCATCGTCCTTCACCCAAGATGTCGCGGTTGAAGGTCTCGGCGAGGAGCTCTGTGTCAGTTGCGGCGACGAATCTGCAGACCGACTCCTTGAGGTCGGGGACCGGCCACCAGTCACACCACGCCGTGGGCGGTTCCCACATCCCAAGCGCGGCGAAGAGCGACGGTGCCTTGGCCGCCGCCGCCATTGCCACGTTGCAGCCGACGCTCTGCGCGACGACCACCGCCCGTCGGCCATCCAGGATGGTGATCAGATCCTGGGCATGGTCGGCGAAGTCCTTGGCCGGAGGCACGGCGTCAAGTGACTTCCCGTAACCTCTGCGGTCATAGATCACCAACGGAAGGTCAGAGAGAAGTTCCACCACAGCCGCGAAGTTCTTGCTGCGATCTGGGGCGCCGTGAACCAGAACAACAGGCATGGCGGCGGACCCCGCTCTGTCGTCCACATAAAGGCTGTCGGTTCTCACTGGCGCACCTTAACCTTGACAGGTGTTTGACGGCGGTGACAGCCCATACCCAGCGCACCGTTACTGCCGTTAGTAGGTTGGTCTGACCTTGGTCGAGCGCGAAATCGATCTGGCCGCAACCATCTGACGCCGACGCCAGCGTTTCGGTTCCCGACAGCCCCGTCCAACGGCCGACGCCCAGCACGTCAGCGCACCGCATTGCTGACGACTCTGGTCCTGACGCCTGGCTGCCGGCATCGTGGGCACGACGGTGGACTCCGAGTCGGCGTACTGGCGCGGTCAGACTGATCGGTGATGAATGGCCACCCCGTTGAGAGGCCACGTTCTTGGGAGTACTACGACCGTCGTGCGTTCGAGGGCACAAGAACTATCGATCATGCGCGGGCGTATTGGACACGGCTGGGAGTCGAAGCCACCGCCGCCGACATCGAGGTGGAAGCGGTCGAGGTTGGTAGGCTGCTTGGTTCGACGCTGCCCGTTCCCTTTGTGGAGGTCGGGGCCGGGCCTGGCACATTCACGCTTACCTGCCGGGATGGGAATCGCTCTCGATCAGAGCGAGGTCGCGCTGCGAGTTCTTCGGTCAGGTCACCCCGACACCCCTGTTGTTCGGGGAGACACTCTTCGCCTACCGGTGAGGGATCGAGCGGTCGTCCGAGTGTTCGCAGCCCACATCTATGGCCTGCTCACCGAAGACCAGCGCGGACAGTTCCTGAGCGAGGCCCGCCGGGTCGCCGATGAGATCGTCGTGGTCGATGCAGGCAGACCGCTCGGCGTCCCCAGTGAGCATTGGCAACGCCGTTCCCTCGGCGGTGAGACCTTCATGGTGTTTCGACGCCATTTCGATTCTGAGGCGCTCGCAGCCGAGGTCGACGGACGGCCCTTGTTCTCAGGTCGCTTCTACGTGGTCGTGAGCGTGTAACGATCTACCCCGCGCCATCCGGCCGCCGACTGCCAGGGCTCGCGGATCGCTCCATACTCAGCGATCTGGCTCGCGGCCCCGACCGCCGGCCCTCGCTCGGGAGCGGTGCAGCATATCGCCTCGCAGCGGCAGCGGAGCCGGCGCCCTGAAGGCCGGGGACCCACAGTCGTTAGGTGAGGGCCTACCGATATTCCCGGGACATCCGAGCGGAGCGTGTGCCAGGATCGGCTGATGGCGTGGCGCTTCGAGCGGGTCTTTCTCGTTCGTCATGGTGAGACCGACTGGAATGGTTCGTGGCGTCGCCAGGGCCAGCTGGACTCACCGCTCACCACCCAAGGCCAACGGTCGGCGGTAGTGGTAGCCGGACGCGTAGTCCACCTCTACCCCGATGGCCTCTTCTCCAGTCCGCTGGGCCGGGCTCGGGCCACTGCCGAGATCATCGGCCACGCGAACCGCCTGCCTGTGAACCTGGAGGAAAATCTGGCCGAGGTCCACCATGGCGTGTTCGCCGGGCTGACTGACACCGAGATCGAGCAGCGCTACCCGGGATCCCTAGTGTCCTGATTCGTAGGTTCGTGTGAAATGTTGGTGGATCGGGAATTAACGTGTCGGCGGGCGCGTTCGGGTCATGCGACGATGGAGGTGCGCATGGCTCGAACCGGTCGACCCAAAGCTGTCCTGACCCTCGATGAGGAGGAACGAGAGACGCTGGCCCGTTGGGCTCGGCGGCCGTCGAGCCCGCAGAACCTGGCGTTGCGGTCGCGGATCGTGCTGGCCTGCGCCGAGGGCAAGACCAACCGGGTGGTGGCAACCGAGGTCGGTGTTTCGCAGGCCACGGTGGGCAAGTGGCGGGCCCGGTTCATCGGCCAAACGGCTGAAGGGGCTGGCCGACGAGTACCGCTCGGGGGCGCCGCACACGGTCTTGGACGAGCACGTCGAGGCCGTGATCGTCAAGACCCTGACCGAGAAACCGCACGACGCCACCCATTGGTCGACGCGGGGTCTGGCGGCGTCGTTGGGGATGTCGCAGCCGACGGTGAGCCGGATCTGGAAGGCGTTCGGTCTCAAGCCGTGGCAGATCGACACCTTCAAGCTGTCGGGCGACCCGTTGTTCGTGGACAAGGTCAAAGACATCGTCGCCCTGTACATGAACCCGCCCGACCATGCGGTGGTCGTCTGCGTTGACGAGAAAACGGCGGTGCAAGCCCTGGACCGGACCCAGCCGGTCCTGCCATTGCTGCCCGGCACCCCGCAGCGAATGAGCCATGACTACAAACGCCACGGCACCATCGACCTGTACGCCGCGTTGAACCTGGCCACCGGGGTCGTCACCCATCAGCTCACCGCTCGCCACCGGGCTATCGAGTTCCAGAAGTTCCTGAACCTCATCGACCGCACCGTCCCCGCAGGGCTGAGCGTGCATGTCGTGTTGGACAACAGTTCCACCCACAAGACCCCGTCCATCCAACGGTGGCTGATCCGCCACCCCCGCTTCGAGTTCCACTTCACGCCCACCTCCTCCAGTTGGATGAACCTGGTGGAACGATGGTTCGCCGAGATCACCAACAAATGGATCCGGCGGGGCACCCATCGCAGCGTCAAAGAACTCGCGACCTCGATCGCCTACTGGGTCGCCACCTGGAACGACGATCCCCGCCCCTATGTGTGGCACAAGACCGCCGACGAGATCTTCGACAGCCTCGCCTTTTATTGTGAACGAATCTCGGAATCGGGACAGCACGGCACCGCTCTGGCCTTATCGGGCCTGCGGTTGGGCAAGGTAGAAGGTTCGGCCGGTGACCTTGGCCAATCGTGATGCCTCTTTGAAAGTGTCACTCTGAACCATTCCATGGCCCGATCCATGTCGTCGGTCTTGATGTGGAACAAGGCAGCGTTAGGGTTGTCCATATCCTTATACGTGTAGGTCCGTCGGTGATGCCGTACGACGATCGGTTCTGAGCGTGAAGGTAGTGCTGGGTCTTCCACGCTTCGAAGTCGTCGATCTTGATCATGATGTCCTGCACAGCAACCCCCCTGGATGTCGTCGTGGACCACCGTAGACGACAATGTATATTTCGTTGGTCCCCTCTCGCCGCGAGACGTCGACGAGTTCGGTTGCGGTCGTTGTCATTGGGTTCTCCTCGGTTGGTCTAGAGGGCCTGGTGGCTGGGTCCTGACCGGTCGTTTTGGTTGTGAGTTTCGGTGACGGTTATGGTGGGTTTGAGGCGGGTGCGAGTCCGGTCACGGGGTTGGTGCGAGCCTGCCGTGTTGAATATCTGTGAGCGTGCCCGTGGTCTGGAGTCGATGACAGCGGGACGGG
Source organism: uncultured Acidimicrobiaceae bacterium (assembly GCA_963769725.1). Lineage (GTDB taxonomy): Bacteria > Actinomycetota > Acidimicrobiia > Acidimicrobiales > Palsa-688 > PALSA-693. The sequence continues at coordinate 54,358 of CAVYMU010000002.1, forward strand.
TTCGGGGTCGGCGAATTGCCGGTTGTCGTTGTAGTCGGCCGGGTCGGCTGGTTGGGTCGTGGACCCACCAGGAGGCCTCGAGGGCGATGCCGTTGGGGTCGGTGAAGTAGACGGAGCGGACGGCGCCGTGGTCGATGATGCGGTCACTTCGCAGTCGGAGGTCTTGAGGCGTCGTTGCAGTTCGTGGAGGGCTGCTTCGTCGGGAAGGTTGAGGGCCAGATGGTCGAATTGGGCGGCGCGGGGGTCGGGCAGGCCGGCCGGTTTTGTGAAGGGCTCGATGGGCGGTGTCGGCGTATTCGAAGAAGGCCACGGTGCATTGCGGGCCGAACTCGAAGAAGTAGTGGCGGAAGTGGCGGTGGCGATGGTGGTGACCAGGCGGGCCCCGAGGGTGCCGTGGTAGAAGCGGACGGTGGCGTCCATGTCGGCGGTGACCAGAGCGAGGTGGTTGATGCCCCGCCAGCTGGCCGTGAAGGTGTCGGTCGTGGGCAGAGGGGTTTGGGTCATGGTCGGGTTCCTTCGGGGGTGGCGGTGCGGTCGGGTCGGTGACGGCGAAGCGCCGTGAACGGGTGGGGTCGAACGGGCCCGGATGGCGGCCTGTTGGACCTTGGCGATCAGACGGAGGAGTTGGCGCTGTTCGCTGCTGGTGAGCGCATCGGACATCACCTGGCGTTCGCGGGCGTGCAGGGAGGGTAGGAGCTCGTCGACGATCTCTGGGCGGCGGGGGTGATGTCGACGAGGAGTTTGCGGCGGTCGTCGGGGTGGGGCAGCCGGCGGATGAGACCGCGCTTTTCCAGGGTGTCGAGCAGCGAGGTCATGCTGCCGGTGGTGGTCAGCAGGCGCTCGGCGATCACCGACGGCTCCAATGGTGTACCTGCCCCTTCGACGACGGCGAGGACCTGGCGGGCGCTGGGAGAGAGGCCGTATGGTCACGGGTGTGCTGGTTGTGCAGGTCCATCAGCAGGTCGGCGGCCCGCCAGAAGTTGGCGTAACACTCGGTCGCCAGCGTGCTGGCCCCGGGATACTCGACCTCGAAGTCGGCACCGACGCGGATCAGCGGCTCTGGCGCGGCTGAGGGGACGGCTCTTGCCGTCCCCTCGGCCGCGCCTGGCTGCCTCTGCGGTCATGCGGCCAGGTCGGGCATGCGCCGGTGCAGCTCCGCGAATTCGTCGCCGATGGCGTGATGGACGAGCTGGATGGCTCCGGCGAACGCCTCGGGCGGCATCAGCATCTGCCAGATCCGGGTCATGTTCTCGCGGTCGTCGTCGCCCAGGAGCGGGTACATCCAGTCGACGAACTCCGCGAAGCGGTCCTGGGGCACCCCGCCGGCCATGACGCCGACCGCCTGGCCCTGGTCGGGCACCGGGACCCGCTCTTTGATGATGCGGTACAGATGCCGGTCTTCCTTGTCCAGGTGGATGTCGAGAAAGAACTTGAACGCCGCGGTCGCCCGGGCTGTCCCCAGAGGGTCGCGGGCCGAGACCGAGTTGTTCAAGGTGTCGAAGGCCGCGTCCAGGCCCCGATGGTCCTTCTCGTAGGCTTCGGCGACCAATGGGGCCACGCCTTCCAGGGCGGGGAACATGGCCAGCTCCTCGCCGTGGGCGTGCCAGACCAGCACCTCGTTAAAGAACCGGAAGCGCTCGACCGTCGCTTCCAGTCCCGGGCTGGCCCTGAGCCGCGGCCAGCGCGGCGGAGTCGATGATGGCGATATCCCGGCGGAAGGCGTTATCGATGGCTACCACCGCGTCAATCGGACCTGGCATGGTTACTCCCCCTCACTTGAATACAACTAACTTGATTTCAAGTTACCCTTAGTCGATCGACATGTCAAGAGTCACTTGCGCCCCCAGCCCCCTTCCCAGCACCGGAACTGCCGGCGTTACCGGCCGTAGCCCACAGTCCGCTGAATCAACACATGGCCTGCGGGTCCCACGAACTCACCACACTGCCGATCGGAGCGCCAGAACAGCCACACAGAGTGAACACCGTCCGGCGAGGCTGCGAGCGCACTCCCAACGGTGTTGTGCTCGTCGACTTCGCCGTCCAGGCCGAGCGCAGAACATGCCCCCAAAACGCTGCCCTCGGGCATCCCCTATCCACGATGGCCAGATCGCCCATACCGCCGGGTAGAGGGGACAGCTGAAGCCCGAGAACGGTCGCCGCTGCGTACTTTCCCAAGCGCTCTGGAATGTCCGGTTCGGAGCGGGCCGCGAAGTAGTTGGGGCAGTCGATATCGCCCCATACCGGCCACCCCTGGCCGATGGCCAACACCAACCGGCAAACCACCCGGTGAGGGCGGGCGGAGTAAGGGCATCCGTTCTAGGTGGGAGATCGGCTATCGACGCCGAGGAAATCCTGAACGCAGGTGGAAACACGACGGCACCTGTAGATAACTCTTGGTGGCGTGGACATATTGAGCCTCTCGTCAATAGCTACGAGCGAAACTCAGACCTTTGAGACGCGTCGCAGCGTCAATGGGCAAACAACAAGCGTCCCGCTGTCCGCATCAGTTGCGCCTACGACGGGCAACTCCATGTAGATCAGCCCACTCAGCTAATCACGTCGGTGCCTGTCGGGTGGACAACGGCCTGCTGGTCTTGGGTCTTGGCCGTTACCTGCGGTGAGAAACGTGCCACGCACGTGCCAGATCGATTGGCACGGAGCGGTCTTTTCGGGGATCCAGCGGTCGTGAGCGGTCATCCCGAAATCAGCCTTGACCTGCGGAAACATCGCTTGAGCTGGTGGGGCTAGATGGAATCGAACCATCGACCTCAGCATTATCAGTGCTGCGCTCTAACCGGCTGAGCTATAGCCCCGCTGCCAAAAAAATGAGCCTACATGACCCTCACCAGGCGGTCTCGACCAGAAGCCAGCCCCGGCCCCGCCGCCCGTGTCACTTGCCCTCGTCCACCACGTCGAAGCGGATACCGCCGACCAGGTCGCTGATGAGGTTGTACATCAGGGCCGCCAGGATGTTGGCGAAGGTTCCGCAGACGGCCAGGACCCCACCGCCGATCGACGTGTAGATCGCGACCGAACGGGGGTGAATCGTGAACGACTTGAGGTCAAAGAGCGTCTTGGCCGACTTCTCGATGGAATCGATGGAACCGAACGCATCGGCGACGTACCACAGCAGCACCGAAGCGATCACCACCGCGACGAGAACCATGAAGTAGAAGGCCAGCGACACCTTGGCGATGGTCCATACGTTGAGGTGACGGACCGTGCGCCGAGACTGGGCCCACTGGGGGCGCCGGGCCTTGCGCTGGCGGCGCCGAGCGCCGAAGGTCTGGCGGGGCTGGAAATCGGCGCTCTCCTGATCCGGGCTGCCCGCCAGCAGACCGGGCGGAGGGGCAACCGGAATGACCGGAACCGGAACGACGGTCGTCGGCGGCGGACCTCGAAGATCCCTGGCCACCGGAACGGCGGTCGGCGGCGACAGGCCTCGCCCATCCCTGGCCACCGGAACGGCGGTCGGCGGCGGTAGACCTCGAGGGTCTCTGGCCACCGGAACAACACCGGCCGGCTTCCCCGAGCGGCTGCGGGCGGCGCCATCCGGACGCGGCGGCGCCGCGGCCGAGGACGCCCACGCCGGGGCAGGGCCCTCGGGTGAGGGTCCGGGCGAGGCACCGTTCGAGGAGGGGGGCGGGGTCTCACCGGCCGTGGGCGCTCTGCGCACCCGCCAGCGCCCCTCGGTCGAGCGAGGCGGAGGCGTTCGCTCCGGCGCCCGGCCATCGGGTGGGGAGGTCTCCTCCAGTGGGGGCAGGAAAGCGGTCAACGACCCGTACTCGGCGGGCATCGGCGACCCCCAGCCTGCGTCCTCCGCAGCCGGGTCGTATCCGCGCCGAGCCGGGTGATCGGCCATTAGCCGCTTTCCTCGACAGCCAGCACCGGGGCGACCGAGGCGACGGCCTGACCGGCATCCACAGTGGCGACGCGTACCCCTGTGGCGTCCCGGCCCTGGCTGGAGATCTCGCGCACCGCTATCCGCACCATCACCCCCGAAGAGGAGGTCACCAGAATTTCATCGTCCAAACCCACCATAAAAGCCGAAACTACCCGGCCGCGCTGCGCGGTCAGCTTGATGCCGCGGATCCCGACGCCGCCACGACCCTGCCGGTGGAAGTGCTGCAACTGGGTGCGCTTGCCATAACCAGCGTCAGTCACTATCAAGATACTGGTCTCGTCTCGGGCCGGATCGATGGATACCACCTCGTCGCCGGCCCGAAGTTGCATGCCCCGAACACCAGCCGCATCCCGGCCCATGGGCCGTACATCGGTCTCGGCGAAGCGGATGGCCATTCCCTGGCGTGACACCATGAAGATGTCGTCAGCGCCGCCCGTGGTGATCACGCCGATCAACTCGTCGTTGTCGCGCAGGTTGATGGCGATGAACCCTTCCCGGCGAGACTTGTCGTACTCAGAGAAGGTGGTCTTCTTGACCTGTCCGGATCGGGTGGCAAACAAGAGATAGCGATCGGTCGGGAACTCTCGGGCGTCGATCAGGGCTTGGATTCGCTCGTCCGCCTCCAGCGGGAGAAGGTTGACGATGGCGGTGCCGCGCGCCGTACGCTCTTTGACCGGAACTTCGTAGGCTCGCAGCCGGTACACCTTGCCGCGATTCGAGAAGAACAGCAGGTAGGCGTGGGCGCTGGTGTGGATGATCTGGGTGACCAGGTCCTCCTCCTTGAGCCGGGTGCCTTGCACGCCTCGCCCACCGCGACCCTGGGTCCGGAACTGCGATGCGGGCACCGCCTTGACATACCCCGCTTTGGTCATGGTGATGACCAGTTCCTCGTCGGTGATCAGGTCCTCGACGGACATATCGCCGTCGTCGAAAGTGATGATGGCCCGGCGGTCGTCGGCGAACTCGTCGCGGATGGCCGCCATCTCGGTCTTGATGACCCCTCGAAGCACCCCCTCGTCGGCCAGGATGGCCTCCAGTTCGGCGATCGTCTGCCGCAAGGAGGCCAGCTCCTCCTCCAGGTTGGTCCGGCCCAGGCGGGTCAGCTGCGACAGCCGCATGTCCACGATGTGGGTGGCTTGCACGTCGCTGAACCCGAAGCGTTCCTCCTGCAGCGTGGCGATGGCTGCCTGCCGGTCCTCTGACGCCCGGATCGCCGCCACGATGGCGTCGATCATGTCGAGCGCCTTGATCAGTCCCTCGACGATGTGGGCCCGGTCCCGGGCTCTCCTGAGCCGGAACTCCGACCGGCGCCGGATGACCTCGACTTGGTGGCCGACGTAGGCCGAAAGGGCCTGGACCAGGTTGAGGGTCCGGGGGACGCCGTCTACCAGGGCGACCATGTTGACCCCGAAGCTGGTTTGTAACGGGGTGTGCTTGTAGAGATTGTTGAGCACCACGTTGGCGTTGGCGTCGCGCTTGAGCTCGATCTCGATGCGGGTCAAGCCTTTGGCCGAGGCGTCGTTGGCATCCCGGACTCCGTCCAGTTCGCGGGAGTCGACCAACTCCTTGAGACGGGTCAGAACTGACCGGGGGCTGACCTGATACGGCAGCTCGGTCACCACGATGGCGGTACCGCCCCGCTTGGTCTCCACGATCTCGGCCTTGGCCCGCATCTTGATGGAACCCCGACCGGTGCGGTAGGCGTCCATGATCCCCTGCCGGCCCAGGATGTAACCGCCCGTGGGGAAGTCCGGGCCCTTGACGAACTGCATGAGATCATCGGCGGTGGCGTCGGGGTGGTCGATCAGGTGGATGGTGGCGTCGATGATCTCCCGGAGATTGTGCGGGGGGATATTGGTGGCCATGGCCACGGCGATGCCCTGGCTGCCGTTGACCAGCAGATTGGGAAACCGGGCCGGGAGAACGGTCGGAACCTCGTATTCCCCGGAGTAGTTGTCCTCGAAGTCGACCGTGTCCTGATCGATCCCGTCCAGCAGGTGGGTGGCGATCTCGGAGAGCCGGCATTCGGTATAGCGGGCCGCCGCCGGTCCGTCGTCGAGCGACCCGAAGTTGCCGTGCCCGTGGACGAGTGGGTGACGCAAGCTGAAGGGCTGGGCCATGCGAACCAGGGCGTCATAGAGCGCCAGGTCCCCGTGGGGGTGGTACTTGCCCATCACGTCGCCGGTGACCCGGGCGCACTTGAGATGGGGCCGGTCGGGCCGAGCGCCCATGTCGTGCATCCCGTACAGCAGTCGACGGTGGACGGGCTTGAGACCGTCGCGGACGTCGGGAAGGGCCCGGGACACGATGACCGACATGGCGTAGTCCAGGAAGGACCGCTCCATCTCCTCCTGGATGTCGATCGGCTCGATGCCGGTCAGGGTCCCGCCGCCATCCCCGTCGTCGCCGTCGTCCGAGCCGCCATTCCCAGTCCAGCCGTCGCCGCCGGCGGGTGACATCGGGTCGCTCATATGTCCAGGAACCTCACATCTTTGGCCTTGGTCTGGATGAAGTGCTTGCGCAATTCCACGTCGTCACCCATGAGGATGGCCGTCACCTCATCGGCGATGGCGGCTTGCTCGACGGAGACCTGCAACAAGGTGCGACTGGCGGGATCCATGGTGGTCGGTCCCAGCTCGTCCGCATCCATCTCGCCCAGACCCTTCAGGCGGTTGAATTCGTTCTTGTGGTTGGGGCGCTCGGCAAGGAAGGCCGCCTTGGCGGCGTCATCCTTGAGGTATTCCTTCTTCTTGTTGACCAGGGTGGAGTACAGGGGGGGCTGGCAGATATACACGTAGCCGTTTTCGACCAGCGGCCGCATCTGGCGGAAAAAAAACGTCAGCAACAGGGTGCGGATGTGGCTGCCATCGACGTCGGCGTCGGCCATGATGCACACCTTGTGGTAGCGGGCCTTGGTGATGTCGAACTCCTCACCGATGCCGGCGCCGATGGCGGCGATGAGGGCCTGGATCTCGTTATTTTTGAGCATGCGGTCCAGGCGGGCCCGCTCCACATTGAGGATCTTGCCCCGGATGGGCAGGATGGCCTGGGTGGTCGGGTTGCGGGCCTGTGTCGACGACCCGCCCGCTGAGTCGCCCTCCACGATGAAAAGCTCGGCGTCCTCGGCTGACGTTCCCCGGGCGCAATCCCGCAGCTTGTCGGGCATACCGGCCCCCTCCAGGGCCGACTTGCGGCGGGTGGCATCCCGGGCTTGACGGGCCGCCATCCGGGCTCGTGAGGCGACGATGGACTTGTTGACAATCTGGCGAGCCTCAGCAGGGTGCTCCTCCAGCCATTCGGCCAGCTTCTCGTTGGTCGCCCGTTCGACCAGGGAGCGCATGGGGACGTTACCGAGCTTGGCCTTGGTTTGCCCCTCGAACTGAGGGTCACGTAGTTTCACCGACACGATGGCGGTCAGGCCCTCTCGGATGTCCTCGCCGAGGAGATTCTCATCCTTGTCCTTGAGCTGACCCCCGGCCCGGGCGTAGCGGTTGACAACCGCGGTCAGGGCCTTCTTGAACCCTTCTACATGAGTGCCCCCCTCCATGGTGGCGATACCGTTGGCAAACCCGTGGATACCCTCGTAGTAGCCGGTGTTCCACTGCAGGGCGACTTCCACCTCGCCGTCCTCCTCCGCGACCGAGTAGTCGGCGACCCGCTTGAAGAGCGCTTCCTTGGAGGCGTTGAGATGCCGGACGAAGTCGACGATGCCGCCGGCGTACTGATAGCTGGTGGTTCCGGGCTCGGCTCCAGCGCGCTCGTCGGTGAAACGGATCTCCAGGCCGGCGTTGAGAAAGGCATAGACCTGCAGTCGCTCGAGGATGGTCTGGGCCCGGAACTCCGTCTCGTCGAAGATCCTGGCGTCTGGCCAGAACGTCACCGAGGTGCCGGTATGGCCCCCGGGGGATGGACCGGTGACTTCGAGCTGGGTGCGAGCCTTACCGCCGTCGCCGAACTCCATGCGATGGTGCTGGCCGTCTCGGTCAACCTCTACGATCAACTGTGTCGACAGGGCGTTGACGACCGAGACACCGACACCGTGCAAGCCGCCCGACACCTTGTAGCCGCTCCCGCCGAACTTGCCGCCACCGTGCAGCTTGGTGAGGGCGATCTCCACTCCGGTCAGCTTCTGCTGCGGATTGACGTCCGTGGGGATGCCCCGGCCGTCATCGACGACTCGGCAGCCACCGTCGGCAAGCAGGGTGACGTCGATGCGGGTGCAGAACCCGGCCATAGCCTCGTCGACCGAGTTGTCAACGACCTCCCAGACCAGATGATGAAGCCCGTTGGTACCGGTCGACCCGATGTACATCCCGGGCCGCTTGCGGACCGGCTCCAGGCCCTCCAGTACGGCCATGTCGCGGGCGGTGTAGCGGGCGGGACGGGCGGCCTTCTCCCCGTCGTCGAGCCTCAGTGCTTCAGTACTCAACGCCGTGCGTGATTGGTAGTCGACGCTGCAACACCATTTCGTGGAGTCTCATGGGTTGAGAATCGGGAAAAGTCACCGACGTCGTTGATGTTCGAAACACTGAGCTGCATCGCCACGAGCGACCTTTCGAAAGGGGGGTGAACAAGCGAGTTCTGGTGCCGGCGCGAACAAGAAAACTGCTGGTCAGCGGCCCGAACTGGGATGTCTCCATTCTACCAGAGGGGGATCACTCCGACCGGTCCCAAGGCGTCGCGAACGGTCACTCGGACCACTTACCGCCGGACCGGCACGTCAACCCGCGCCCGGTAGCGGTTGGGCCTGGAGACGCCATCCGGATCTGGATTTCAGTGATCTCCGGGGCGGCCGCATCGGCTCGGACGCGCGCCAGCAGCTCCGGCCCCATGTAGCGCAGTTGGGTGGCCCAAGCGGGCTGATCGGCCGTCAGCACCAGGACTCCCCCACGCAGCGACCGCGGTTGAGCGTGGCGGGCGATCTCCGGACCAACCAGCTCTTCCCAGCGTGAGAACACCGCGGCCAACAACCGGGCCCTGGGCGCCCCGAACGCCCGCGTGACGCGATCCAGCGAATCGGCTACCGGCCGGGGCTCGCACTCGACGGGACCCGGCTCGGCACTACGCCACGTCGTCACGACAGCAGCTTCCCGTCCTCGATACGGATGTGGGTCGCTACGTTCGCCCCCGTCGGGAGTTCGCCCACGTCGGCCGAGGTAACCACGGCTTGCCCTCCGGGCACACAGGCCAGCAGGGCCTCGGAGCGAGCCGGATCGAGCTCGGAAAAGACGTCGTCGAGCAACAAAATGGGTGAGCTGCCGATCTCCTCGGTGACGAGCTGATGGCCGGCCAGGCGCAGGGCCAGCACCAGCGACCGCTGTTCCCCCTGCGAGCCGTGGGTACGCCCGCTCAGGCCACCGATCTGCAGGATGAGCTCGTCCCGATGGGGACCGACCGTCGTCACCCCTCGGCGGAAATCGTCGCGGCGAGCCTGAGTCAGCGCCGTGAGCAGTCCACCCGTCCAGCTCCGTTGATAGGTCAAGCCGACGCTGGCCCGACCCCGATGAGCCACACTGGCGGCCAGCCGCTCGTAGGCGGCCTGCACGAGCGGCTGGAGGTCCGCGGCCAGCGCCTCCCGGGCCTCGGCGAGCGTCTCACCGACCTCACAGAGCTTGGTGTCCCACACATCCAGGGTGTGGACCACTTCCGCAGGCAGAGGCCGGCCGCCGCCGGCCGCGGGCCCGGCCGATTTGAGGAGGGCGTTGCGTTGCTTCAGTACCCGGTCCAGCTGCGAGATGGTCTCCTCATGGCGTGGCTGCCGCGACACCAGCAGATCGTCGAGGTACTGGCGCCGTTCCTGCGGTCCCGCCTTGACCAGATCGAGGTCGTCAGGGGTGAATACCGTGACGCAGAAGGCGCCCAGAAGATCACGAGTCCGGCGCAGCGGCTGCCCGTTGAACTGCACGCGGTCCCGGCCGCTGGCGTACAACTCGGCCTCGACCAGGAGGTGTCTCCCCTGCCGCACTCCGTCCGCCCGTACCACGGCCCGCCCACTTGCGGCGTGCTGGCGAATCAAGGACTCGGCCGGACTCCCCCGGAACGATCGGAGCGTCGCCAGGTACCCGATTGCTTCCAGAAGATTGGTTTTGCCCTCGGCGTTGGCGCCGCTGACGACCGTGATCCCTTCGGCCGCAGGCATGAACTCCGCTTCCTGGTAGCTGCGGAAGTCCGTCAACCACAGATGCTCGAGGTGCATCGGCGCCTGCTACCCACAACCGGCTACAGAGGAGCCCAGCCTGGCCCGCTCGTAACCGGACCAGATCGGCGGGGACCGGACCGGTGCGACAACCCTCACGACACCCGAACAGGCATCAGCAGGTAGAGATAATCGTCCCCCTCGGTCGGCCGGAGCGTGGCCGGCTTGAGGGCGTCAAGGGTGTCCAGCGTCACCTCATCGCCATTGATCGCTTCCACTCCGTCGATCAGGTAGTTCGGGTTGAACGCCACGGTCATCTCGGCCCCTTCGTACTTGGCGTCCACATCCTCTGTGGCGGTCCCCCAGTCCGTGGTGATCACCGTCAACTCGATCCCGTTGGGACGCAGCGCAATGCGCACCGGGGTGGTGGCATCACGGGCCAGTAACTTCACCCTCCGTATCCCTTCGATGAACGGCTCCCGCCCCACCCGCAACCGGTTCGGGTACGAAGACGGGATCAACTGGCGGTAGTTGGGAAACTCGCCTTCAATCAGCCGGGTTGTCAACGCCACCGAACCAACGGTGAAAGTGGCGTCGTGGGGGCCCAGGCGCAACGTCACATCGGTGCTCGACGAGCCCAAAAGGCGCATCAACTCGTTGAGCGCCCGCGAAGGCACCAGCACGCGCTGACCTTCGGCCAGCACTCCGACGCCACGCAGATCGCGAACGGCCAGCCGGTAGGAGTCGGTGGCCACCAGGCGCAGCCCACCCTCCTCTGCCGCCATCAGCACACCGGTGAGGATCGGTCGCGAGTCCTCGTTGGACGCGGCCCGGGTCACCTGACGCAGGGCATCGGTGAGGCCAGCCACGGGGAGCGTCACGGTGTCGCCGGCAGGGACCGGCAAACGAGGAAAGTCTCCCGCCGGGTGGGTCCTGACCGTGAAATGCGAGCGTCCCGACGCGATGCGGATCTCCTCGTCGTCAGCTTCTACTGCTACCGCACCGGGCTCGAGGGCCCGAACGATGTCCGTGATCAGACGGCCCGGCGCCACCGCAACTCCATCGGCCCCACCGTTGACTGCGGTTTCGACGCTGATCGTCAAATCCAGATCGGTTCCCGTGACCAAGAGGGTGTCTCCGGTCATGGACAGACGGACGCCACCCAGGACCGGCAGGGCACCTCCACTCCGGCCGGCTACCGCTCGACCAGCGGTGCTCAGGGCTTCGACCAGCACGTCGCGCTCGCATCGGAACTTCACTGCAACGCCTTCCCTACTTCCTCTTGTTTAAAATTGAATTTCTGGTAGCAGTAGCTATAGGGGCTGTGAATTGTGGACAACCAGCCGTTGTTGCCGGTCAGACGGGTTGTTGAGTTGGTTGCTCCATCCCCAGGATCGCACAGGGGTGCGACGTCGGTGGTGATGTCCTGTGGACGGTAGGTCTGTTGTCCCCGCAAATGACATCGCTCCGACACAGTGGTTCCCGAGCCTGGTCCCCAGCTCTAGAGGGCGTCACCGTCAGGTCCCGCCCTTGATGGAGTAGATGAGTTCGGTCACCTGGTCATAGATCTGACGGCGTTCCTTCATGAGCCCGGAGACCTTCTCGACGGCGTGGATCACCGTCGTGTGGTCGCGGCCGCCGAACTCTCGAGCAATCGCCGGGTAGCTGAACTCGGTCAGCTCCCGGAAGACGTACATCCCGATTTGGCGAGCGTTGACCAGCGGTCTGCGCCGGCTGGTACCACACAGGTCCTCCACGCTGAACCCGAAGGTGGTGGACACGGCGTCCATGATCACCTTGGGTGTGATCTGACGAGGACGACCGAAGTCGAGGATGTCCGACAGCACCCGCTCCGCCATCTCCTGGGTCGGCGGCTCCTGGTTGAGGCTGGCAAAGGCGGATACCCGGATGAGGGCCCCCTCCAGTTCGCGGATGTTGTCCCGGACGTGGGTGGCGATGAGCTCCAGGACTTCGCCTGGAATCGGGATTCGCTCCCCGTCTGCCTTCTTGCGCAGGATAGCCAGGCGAGTCTCCAGTTCCGGCGGCTGGACGTCGGTCGTGAGCCCCCACTCGAACCGGCTGCGGAGTCGATCCTCGAGGGTGGCGATCGAGCGGGGGTGCCGATCCGACGACAGGACGATTTGCTTGGATCCCTCGTACAGCGAGTTGAAGGTGTGGAAGAACTCTTCTTGGAGTCCTTCCTTGCCTTCCATGAACTGGATGTCGTCGACGAGCAGGATGTCGCAGTCGCGGTAGCGGCGCTTGAAGATCATCTGGCTGTTGTTGCGGATGGCGTCGACGAAGTCGTTCATGAAGGTCTCGGTCGACACGTAGCGGATGCGCATGCCCGGGAAGTTCTCGATGCCGTAGTGGCCGATGGCGTGCAGGAGATGCGTCTTCCCCAGGCCGGAGTCGCCGTAGATGAACAGCGGGTTGTAGCTCGCGGCCGGGGTCTCTGCGACCCGCTGAGCGGCGGCATGGGCGAAGCGGTTCGACGAACCGATCACGAACGCCTCAAAGGTGTACCGAGGGTTGAGGCTGGGCTGATCGACCCGTCCGGCCGCAAGGGCGGCACCACCAGCGGCACCACCACCGCTCCTACCACCACTCCCACCACCGCCGTTCTGTCCGGGGGCGGTGGTGGGCGGGTCGAAGTAGCCTGCTTGCCTGCTTTGTCCGGTGTATGGAGATTCGCTGGCGGAGAAGTCCGGGCCCGGCGGGTGCCCATCCGGTATGGAGATGACGGCCGCCATGCCTTCCGGGGCTGGCCGGACGTTGATTCTGACTTCACTGGTGTTGCCTGTCACCTGGGCCAGCACTCTTTCCAGGAGCCGGATGTACCGCTCTTCGAGGCGGTCGCGAACCAGCGAGCTTGGCGCCGACAGCACCAGCAGCCGGTCATCGGCTTCCACGGGTTCGAGGGCGGACATCCAGGTGCGCCAGATCGATTCGGAGACTTCCTCCTGGAGCAGATCAGAGCATGTTGTCCACAGCTCTTCAGCCTCGGTCACTTGGTCTTACGCCTCCCACCGGACTGTCATCCACAGGGTGATCCACAAGTTGTGGAGAACTCGACAGAGTGACCCACCCGCCCCGCTACGATCGGGGCGGCTGCCACCGGGGAAGAAGCCGGTCTCCCGCGTTGCGCGGATGACTGACGCTAGCACCCGAAGCACCGCTGATCTCCCGGCCGATTCCGGGCCTCAGTGCTTCGAAACGCAACGACGCGGGTTGTCCTGGGGCGGCGCACTCCCGCCCCCCGGCACGGGGCGGGCCGTCCTGTCCCGGTCGGGACCCCGCCCGCATTTGCGTCGGGCCGCACTCAGCTCACCAGCCGGAACAGCAAGGTGCCGAAGAGAGCCGGCTGAGACCACTCGTTGACGCCGCGTGAGTAGACACGGGGCGCCCACCGGAGCCGGGGCGGAAAATACGTCTCGAACATGCCTGCCTGCTCCAGGACCCGGAACTCCGCCTGGCGGAACCCGGCATCGAGGGCCGTGGCGCCCAGGCGGGCGATGGTGTTGCAGCGGTAGCGGACCGGCGAGTGATAGGCCTCGATCAGCTCGGCCGGCCGCAGCCGGCGCAACACCCACTCCTGTACGCCAAGCCGGGCCGCTACCGCGCTGGCCAGGCCGAAGTAGTGCCACAAGTTGGGGGTGATCCCGAAGCAGGATCCGCCCGGCACCAGTAGCGACTTGATCGCTTCCAGAAACGCACCCGGAGCCTCGACGTGCTCCATCACGTAGACGCAGAGGGCCACATCGAAGCGCTCGTCGGTGGTCGGAGCGAAGTCCTCGATCAAGGACTGGTGGCCGGCGTCCAGCCACGGGCGACGCAGCACACCGGGATCGGGGTCGACTCCGACCATGCGCCGGGCCCGGGGCCGTACGTCGGCAGGAAAATCGTAGAAACCTCCGCCTCCACCCACATCCAGGACCGAGATGGGAGCCGGGTAGGAGGCGTCGATCCACCCGAGCAACTCGGGGAACTGCGGGGTCGCCGGGCCCAGACGCATGACAGATAACGGCGGGCCGTGGGGCCGCCTGTTCGTGCGCACCGTCACACCCTCACACCCGGGCCATGTTGGCGAAGCGGGTGTAATGATCAAGGAAGGCGAGCTGGCACTTACCGGTAGGTCCGTTGCGGTGTTTGGCCACGATGACCTCGGCGCTGCCCCGGTCAGGCGACTCCGGATTGTAGAGTTCGTCCCGGTAGAGGAAGAGGACGACGTCCGCGTCCTGCTCAAGGGAGCCGCTCTCCCTGAGGTCGGCCAGCTGCGGCCGTTTGTCGGCTCGCATCTCCAGGTTCCGGGACAACTGGGAGAGGGCCACCACCGGGACCTCGAGCTCTCGGGCCAGGATCTTGAGGCCCCGGCTGATGGAGGAAACCTCGATCTGGCGGTTTTCGGTGGTGGCCCGGCTGGACATGAGCTGCAGATAGTCGACGACGATCAGGCCCAGACCTCCCTCTCGGGCCTTCAGCCGGCGAGCTTTGGCCCGCATTTCCATGACCGTCAGGTTGGGGTTGTCGTCGATGAAGAGTGGGGCGTCGCCCAGGCGAGCGATGGCCTGGCTGATCTTGGGCCAGTCCGAGTCGGCCAGGCGTCCGTTGCGGATCCGGCCCGCGTCGACGCGCGACTCGGAGACGAGTAAGCGCTGGGTGAGCTCGTCGTGGGACATCTCGAGGGAGAAGATCAACGTCGGTACCCGGGACTCCATGGCTGCGTGGGCCGCCATGCCGAGCGCGAAGGCGGTCTTCCCCACGGCCGGCCGGGCTCCGACGATGACCAGTGAGGAGGGCTGGAGCCCATACAGGCGCTCGTCGAGATCGACGTAACCGGTCGGCACGCCGGTGATGGCCTCACCCCGGTCGAAGAGGCGCTCCAGGCGGTCGAGGGTGTCCACCAGGAGACCCTGGAGCGGCTTGAGGCTGTCGGTCACCCGGCGCTCCGCGACGTCGAAGACCAGGGCCTCGGCGTGATCGACCGCGGCGGCCACATCGTCGGGGACGCTGTAGCCCATTTCTGCGATCTCCCCCGCTACCGCGATCAGCCGGCGCAGGAGGGCGTGCTCCTCAACGATGCGGGCATAGCGGGCGGCGTTGGTGGTGGCCGGGGTGTCCGCCTGCAGTGAGATCAGTGTCGGCAGTCCCCCGACGGAGTCGAGTAGGCCGGCCCTGGACAGCTCGTCGGCGACGGTGACGGGGTCGGCCGGTTCCCCCCGGCTGTACAGGGTGGTGATGGCGTCGAATACGTGACCGTGGGCTGGTTTGTAGAGGTCATCGGGACTGCAGGTCTCTACGGCCGCAGCGATGGCATCGCGCGACAACAGCATGGCCCCGAGCAGGGATTGCTCGGCGTCAAGGTTGTGGGGCGGGATGCGGGCGGAGCCGGTGCGGACTCGCCGCGGGGCATCCTCGATCGCTTGGACCATGAAGAGTTCACCTAACTCGCTGGCGCCTGTGGGCAACCAGACCCTTTACGCTCTGGATTTCGTGTGGACAGGTGGCCCGGCACTGGGGAGAAACATTGGGGGCCAGGTAACGAGCGGCGTTTCCATCATCCAAACATACGTTCCCGGTGAGACGGTGAAACGGTGGATGAGGTGGCGCGGAGAAGGGTTGGGGGCGGGTGGCGAACCGACCCCGTGGGCCGGACGCCACCCGGCGTACGGGGGAGGGTCGGAGCCGCCCGCCGGCGCTCGGGCGCTCGGCGGTGGGCGCTCGGCGGTGGGGGCGCTCGGCGGTGGGGGTGATCGGCGGTGCGGGGTGACCGGCGGTACCCGCGGTCCGTGGCGGTACCGGCGGTGCGTGGGGGAGCCTGGAGCGCAGCGCCTACTGGGTCAGCGTTCCCCCCTGTTCGGGGGCTGGGCCCGGTAGCGACGCCGGCGCGCCAATACCCGTGACCCGGGCCGGGTGACCGGCCAACGGCCACGGTGGCCGGCGCTAGCTCGCCACCACCTCCAGGGTCACCCGAAACTCGACGTCAGCGTGCAGTTTCACCGGCACCTCGTGGATCCCGAGTGACTTGATGGGCTCGTCGAGATGCAGGCGCCGGCGATCGAGGGTGACCTTGGCTTGCTGGGCCACGGCGTCGACGACATCGGCGGAAGTGACCGATCCGAAAAGTCTTCCACCGGCGCCGGAACGGGCCGGGATCCTGATCACCATGGGCACCAGCGTCCGGGCCACGACCTCGGCCGACTCGCGATCCTTGGCGTCTTTGAGGTCGCGAGACTTCCGCATGGCGGAGGCCTGGGCGGTCACGCCGTTGGTGGCCAGGATGGCGTGACCCTTGGGTAGCAGGAAGTTGCGGGCGTACCCATCCGCGACGTCGACGATGTCGCCCCGCTTCCCTACCTTGTCGATGTCCGTTCGCAAGACGATTCTCATGGGGCGGCCACCTCCAGTGCGGCGTCGAACCTGAATTCGCCGTCGACCTGGACGTCCCCATCGTCGTCGGCGCCTGTGACGTGCCTATCCATGGCGTCGAGGGCGCCGTTGGCAGGTCGGGCCTCATCTCCACGGGGGCTGCCCCGTCCGGGCCCACGGCCCGGACCTCGTTCGTTGACGGTGCGCTGGGCGTACGGCATCAGGGCGAGTTCCCGAGCGGTTTTGATCGCTACCTGCACGTCACGCTGGTGCTGTGAACAGTTGCCGGTGACCCGGCGAGAGCGGATCTTGCCCCGATCACTGATGAAACGACGCAACAGATTGACGTCCTTGTAATCGACCCAGGCGGCGTGGTCCTGGCAGAAGATGCAGATCTTCGGCTTGCCTCGCGGGCGGGTGTCCTTGAGAGTGCGTTTCGTCCCGCGATCCCGGTCGTTGTTGCGGGCCATGACTAGAAGGGCTCCTCTTCGTACTGGTAATCGGCGGGCGGATCATTGGCGACCGCACGGCTGGGACTACCACCCCCGGCAGGCCCGGCCGCGTCGGGGGTGCGGCGCTCGTTGCGGGTAATGACCGTGGTCGCCCAGCGCAGGCTTGGGGCAATTTCGTCCGCGGTGATCTCGATCTTCGAGCGTCGCTCGCGTTCCGCCGTTTCCCAGCTGCGTTGGTCCAGGCGCCCGCTGACCAGCACCCGGGACCCCTTAGAGAGCGACTGGGCCGCGTTCTCGGCGAGCTGTCCCCAGCACACCACATCGAAGAAGGACGTCGCCTCTTCCCACTCCTGGGTCTGCCGGTTCTGCCAGCGCCGGTTGACCGCTACGCCGAAGCCGGCGGTGGCCTGGCCGGTCGGAGTGAACCGCAACTCCGGGTCGCGGGTCAGGTTGCCGACGATGCTCACATGGTTACCGTTGGACATGTCAGTGCTCTCCGTTTACGTGTGCACCCACCGGTGCATTGTCCGTAACAGGCGGTCGTGATGGTCGTACGACCGCCTTCTTCTCGGGCAGACGAATCACCTTGTGGCGGATGACCTCATCTGCGAGTTTGAGCATCCGGTCGACCTCGGCGAGCGCAGCCGGCTCGGCCGTGGTTTCGATGAGCACGTAATAGCCCTCGCTGCGGTGGTGGACCTCGTAGGCGAAGCGCCGCTTGCCCCAGCGCTCGACCTTGTCGATGGTGCCGCCCCGGTTGGCGATGACCTGGGTCGCTCGATCAACGATGGTCCGGATGGCATCCTCCTCCAAGCCGGCGTCGAGGATCACCATGACTTCGTACTGCCGCATCAGCGGCTCACCACCTCCCTGTGGACCCGGCCGTTCGGCACGGGGCTCCGGACGATCCGGAGCAGGGTCTCAGTTGAAAGACATGGCATCGTACTCGACCTCGACGAGATGGTTCCTACGGGTCCGAACCGAGGGGTCGGACCGATCTCCAGCGATGAGCTGCATGGTGACAGAGGGGTGTGACCGTCAACAACGAAGGTGAGGGCATGTCCGGGGTGGAGCCGATGCGGGCCGCGCTTCCGCTCATCGGGGGACGCCCATCACCCGGGCCCACCTCGTTCCCGCTGGGAGGGTGAGCGGGACGGAGGCGGGGCGGGAACCTCAGGCGATCAGGTGATCGGGTGATCAGGTGGACGCCAGGGTTGCCGCCAGGTCCCTGGTGATGTGATAGGTCTCGGCGTCCGATGGAAAGGCGCCGCTGCGCACGTCGGCCGCCCAGGCCCGGAGACCGGTAACGGCGTTGGTCTTCAGACTGGCGTACCGACGAACGAATTTCGGGGGATCCCGATCCTCGAGACCGAGGACATCATGGAACACCAGGACCTGCCCGTCACAGTGCGGCCCGGCGCCGATCCCGATGGTAGGCACGGCCACGGACTCGGTAATCAGGTGGGCCACCACATCGGGAATGCCTTCCAGGACGATGGCGAAGCAGCCGGCGGCGGCCAGGGCGTGAGCGTCCTCGACGAGGGCCTTGGCCGCGTCGAGATCCTTGCCTTGCACCTTGAAACCACCCATGGCATGAAACGACTGGGGCGTCAGTCCCAGGTGCCCCATCACCGGGATCTCGGCGTCGCAGATGGCTTCCACCACCGGCACCCGCTTGCGGCCTCCCTCGAGTTTGACGGCTTGGGCGCCGGCTCGAACCAGACGAGCGGCATTGCGCACGGCGTCGTGGGGCCCGGTGTGGTAGCTCATCCACGGCAGATCGGCGACGACCATCGGGCGAGGGTGGGCTCGGGCCACGGCCGAAGTGTGATGGACCAGGTCATCGACGGTGACGTGGAGGGTGTCGTCATAGCCGAGAACGACCATGGCCACCGAGTCCCCTACGAGTATGAGATCGACCTCGGCCTGGTCCGCGATGCGCGCCGTCGGTGCGTCATAGGCGGTCACCATGACCAGGGGACGGTCGGAATTCTTGCAAGCTCGCACCGATGGCGCGGTCTTCTGGGCAGGCATCACGACACCTCCTTGTCCGTCCAGCGCCCCACGGCTGCCGGCGGTGCTCGGCATGCTAGTCCTCTGGGCGGGGGCGGGGCGAGGGGGACTGGACGCGCCGGGAAGCGTCGGCTCAGGCCCGGCCGAAGCGGGCGCCGACGCCGCCCTCCACCGCTGGCTCCACCCTGTCAGCCGGACGGGCTGGTCGGGCTGGCCCGGGCCGCCACGGTGGTGGGGGTGGGCGTGGTAGTAGGGACGGGGTGGGTGGTCGGGGTCGGCGGAGAGGTGGTCGGGGTCGGTCGGGTGGTTGGGGTGGCGGTGGTGGTCGAGCCGGGAACCGTGGTGCTCGGCGGAGAGGTGGTGGAGGTTGCCGGCGGCGCGGTGGTGGTCGTCGGCCCGAGCCCCTGCGGGAACTGCACCGTGCCGGCGGCCGGTGGCGTCAGGGTCAGGCCGTCGAAGGAATACACGAGAGGGAAGGCCCCTTCGTATTGCGGATCCGACCCCAAGGCCGCGGCCATGTAGTTGTGCCACAGCTGCGCTGGGATCGTCCCCCCTTGCACGCTCTTCAGTCCTCGGAAGTTGACCATGGGGCGGGAGCTCGACGCATAGCCCATCCACACCGCGGTCGTCAGTTTCGGCGTGTAGCCGATGAACCAGGCGTCGCTGGAGTGCTCGGTCGTGCCCGTCTTGCCCGCCACCGGCGTCCCGAGACCGCCCGCCGCCGATCCCGTGCCCCACAGCACGACCTGTTGCAGCACGTACGTTTCCATGGCGGCCTCGGCCGGGGTGAGCACGGCCCGGCTCTGTTGCGGCACCGGCAGCGGCAATGGTGTCCCGTTGGCCGTGGTCACCTTCGTGATCAGCACCGGGCTGCGGTAGACGCCGCCATTGGCGAAGGTGGCGTAGGCGGCGGCCATCTCGAGCGGTGACACGTCGGCGGTGCCGAGGACCTGGGAGGGGTAGGCACCCGGGAGCTCGGACGGGTTGATCCCGAGCGCTTCAGCCATGGCGTCGAGCTTGGCGGCTCCGATGCGGTCTACCACCTGGGCGTACACGGTGTTGACCGAGAGGGCCGTGGCGTCGATGAGGCTGAGTTGCGGGGTCACCTGCTCGTCCTCGAAGTTGGTGACGCTCCACGGGGTGCCGTTGGCGTTTCCGTGCGGAAGCACCACCTCCGGCGGGGCGGGAAAAATGGATTGCACCGAATAGCCCTCTTTGAGCAGTTCAGCGAGCATGAACGCCTTGAAGGTCGAGCCGGCTTGGCGTCCGCTCCCGCCTCCGGCCGTCCCGAGGGCCAGGTCGACCGTGGACGTTGCGTAGTTCTGCCCGCCGACCAGCGCCTTCACCGCCCCGCTGCTGTCGATCGAGACCAGCGCACCCGAAGGCTCACCCCCCGCCGGGTTGAGGGCGTCGGGGTTGGCGCCGTACACCGCGTTGTAGGCCTCTGACTGCAACGTGGGGTCGAGAGTGGTTGTGACTCGCAGCCCGTCCCCATCGACCATCGGCCGGCCGTACTTGGCGTAGAGCTCCTGGCGCACCGCGGAGATGAAGTAGGCGTCGCCAGCTGCCCCTGAGGGACTGCTACTTGCCGCCGAAGGGGAGACCACATAGGAGGAAAAAGGAAGCGCCTCGACGCGGCTCGCATCGGTTGCGGTGATCTTCTTGTCGCGCAGCATCGCCTTCAAGGTGTCCGTCTGGTTGGCGCGGGCCAGCTGCGGGTTACGGGCCGGGTCTGCGGCCTCAGGCTCCCGGATCAACGCCGCCAGCAGCGAGGCCTGGGCCAGCCCCAGCTGGTTGACGTCTTTGCCGAAGTAGGCCTGGGAGGCGGCTTCGACCCCGTAGGCGCCCCGGCCCCAGTAGATCGTGTTCAGATAGTCCTGCAGGATCTCCCGTTTGGATTCCGAACGAGCTACCCGGATCGCCAGGGCCGCCTCTTTGATCTTCCGGGAGACGCTGCGTTGGGACGAGAGGTACGTCTGCTTGACGTACTGCTGGGTGATGGTCGAGGCACCTTGCAAGTTGCCGGAACCTCGAACATCGGAGATGAACGCCCGCACGATGCTCACCGGGTTGAGGGCGCCCTCGGAGAAAAAGTGCCGGTCCTCGGTGGAGACGACGGCGTTGATCACCACGGGAGGGACCTGCGACAGCGGGACGTTGACCCGATTCTCCTCGGAAAAAGACGCCAGGACCTGCTTGCCGCTCGCGTCGTAGACGAACGTCGTCTGCTTGAGCGGGGCCGGACTCGGCAGTGGAATGCGGGACAGGTAGTACAAGCCGCCCGCGACCACGGCGAAGCCGAGCAGGCCGAAGGTGAACAGCCAGCGCCGCCACCGCCACAGTCGTCCGCCCCGTCGTGGCTCGGGCGGTGGGGCGGCACGGCGACGGCGTTTGGGGGCGCGCGAAGCCATAGGTCGGTGTAACCCCAGGCTAGCGGGAGGGTGAGACGGTGAAGCTGCGCGCCACGTGGTTCCAGGAGCAGCTCGGACAGACCTCAACGACATAGCAGGTCACGCCGCGTGCCCCCTTCGAGACCTTCACCAGCTCCTGCTTCGAGGTCACGCAGGTGCCCGACGGCGGCAGGCGACTCCCGAAGGCGTAGGACACCAGCCGGACCTTCACCTCTTCGCAGATGGGGCAATCCTCCCCGGTCTCCTCGCCCACATTGGTGGCGGCGCGCAGGAGCTCGGGGTGGGCGTCGCAGATGTCCAGCCGGGAAAGACGCCCCTTGTGAAACTCGCTCACGATCATGTTGCGGGCCAACCGGTAGTCGACGTCGCCAGCGACGTCTGCCCCTGGACTCGCACCACGCAGCGCGGCGGGCCGGAAGCTCATCACGCATCGCACCCTACCGCCCGAGGTAGGGGCCGGACAGAGAAGAGGCCGGTCTTTCCGCTGATATATCGGATCGATACATCGCCACGCGCTATAGTGAGGGATCATGTTGGAACTGGCCATCCTGGGGCTGCTCAAGGAACAGGAGCTCCATGGCTACGAGCTCAAGAAGCGGCTGTCCACCACGCTGGGGTTCGGCACGGTGGGGTTCGGTGGTGGCGTGTCGTTCGGGTCCCTGTACCCGGCCCTGCGCCGGCTGGAGCAGGCCGGCGCGGTGAAAGCGGTCGAGGTCAGTACGTCAGCCAGGCCGGCGATCCCCATGACCGGGTCTCTGGGCGGCGAGCTGGCCGTCTTCCGGGCCCGCAAATCGGCCGGTCGAGTCGGTCGCGACAGCCGGGGCAAGAAGGTGTACGGCATCACTGATCGAGGCGAAACGCTGTTCGAGGAACTGCTCGCGACCGAAAGCCAGTCCAGCGAGGACGATCGGGTCTTCAACCTGCGGTTGGCCTTCGCCCGCCATCTCCCACCCGACGCCCGGCTGGGCATGCTGGAACGCCGGCGCGGCCAGCTCGTGGAGCGGCTGGTTCAGCTACGGGCCCGGCTGCGGGCCGGCCGGGAGCGGTCGGACCCCTATACGTGCAGCCTCATGGAGCACGACCGGGAGGCTGCGGAGCACGATCTGACCTGGATCGACCGCCTCATCGCGTCCGAGCGGGCCGGTGGACCCGAGGGCGCCGGAGCCGGAGCGCCCACTCATTCTCATCGGCCGGCACGCCCGGCCCAGACCGGGGCGATTGGCCCCAGCATCGCGGGGCTCCGCTCCGCCATATCCCAGGAGGACAAAACCCTATGAGCAAGAAGATCCGGGTTGCGATCGCGGGCGTCGGCAACTGTGCCAGTTCGCTGGTCCAGGGCATCGAGTACTACCGCGATGCCGACCCGACTGACACGGTGCCCGGTCTGATGCACGTAAACCTCGGCGGGTACCACGTGGCGGACGTCGAGTTTGTGGCGGCGTTCGACGTGGACGCGGCCAAGGTCGGACTGGATCTGGGCAAGGCCATCTTCGCCGGTCAAAACAACACCATCCGGTTTGCTCCGGTCGCCGATCTTGGTGTTTCCGTTCTGCGCGGACCGACGCTCGACGGTCTCGGCAAGTACTACCGCCAGACGATCGAGGAGTCGCCCCTGGAAGCGGTTGACGTGGCCGCGGTGCTGCGCCGGACGGGGGCGGACGTACTGGTCGCCTACCTGCCCGTGGGCTCGGAAAGGGCCCAGAAGCACTACGCCCAAGCCTGTCTCGACGCCAAGGTGGCGCTGGTCAACGCCATCCCGGTGTTCATCGCCAGCGATCCGGTGTGGGCCCAGAAGTTTGTCGACGCCGGTGTTCCCATCGTGGGCGATGACATCAAGAGCCAGGTCGGCGCCACCATCGTGCACCGCATATTGGCCCGACTCTTCGAGGACCGCGGCCTGGTCCTGGACCGGACCTACCAGCTCAACGTCGGGGGCAACATGGACTTCAAGAACATGCTCGAACGGGAGCGGCTGGAGTCGAAGAAGATCTCCAAGACCCAGGCCGTCACCAGCCAACTCGACAACGGCATCGAGGCTGACGACGTGCACATCGGGCCGTCGGATCACGTGGCCTGGTTGGACGACCGCAAGTGGGCCTACATCCGCCTCGAAGGCCGCAACTTCGGGGACGTCCCGCTCAATATCGAGCTCAAGCTCGAGGTGTGGGACTCCCCCAACTCCGCCGGTGTCATCATCGACGCCCTGCGGTGCGCCAAGCTGGCCAAGGACCGCGGTCTGGGTGGCCCGGTGCTGGGACCGTGCGCCTACTTCATGAAGTCGCCGCCCGTGCAGTACCACGACGACGAGGCCCATCGCATGGTGGAGGAATACGCCGCGGGCTGACGGGACGGCGCCGCCGCGAGCCCGCGCTCGCCGGATCCCTGTCCGGCCCGGGTGACGGACCAGCTGCTCCCTCATCGGGCCCGCCGGTCCGGCCCGAAACCCCGCCCGGTGCCGGGCCCGCCGCCGCTCGTCGCTACCCGCGCCCCAGCTCGGTACCCCCGCGGCCACCGGTGCTGCGGCAGGATGTCATGGTGCCGACTGATATCGCCGCCGCATGGGACCGACACTCCGCCGCCTACCAGGATGCGGCCGGGCTCTCGACGAGGGTGGCCCACTACGGTCCGGATATCCCGACCGAGGCGGAGCTCAGGTTGCTGGGCGACCTCAAGGGCAAGAAGGTGCTCGAGCTGGGCTGCGGTGGGGCCCAGTGCTCAATCGCCTTTGCCAAGCAGGGCGCGACCGCGATCGGGGTGGATTTCTCAGCGGCCCAACTCGCCTTCGGTCGCCAGCTTTGCGAGCGGGAAGAAGTCCGCGTCGAGTTGCGCCAGGGTGATCTTGCCGACCTGGCGTTTTTGCAGGCCGACTCCATCGACCTGGTCTTTTCCGCCTACGCCTTCGGCTATGTGGAGGACCTCAACCGGGTCTTTCGACAGGTTCACCGGGTCCTCAAGGTTGGCGCGCCGCTGGTGTTCAGCCTGACCCATCCGGCCTACGACATGATCGATGATGATGCGGACCCGGCCATGCTGGTTCGACGCTCGTATTTCGATCGTTCACCAATCGAGTTCGATTGGGGCGGAATCCCCTTCACTGCGTATCACCACACCTTGGCCGAGATGTACATGGGTCTGGTTCGGGCCAGTTACCGCGTCGATCTCGTCCTGGAGCCAGAGCCGATTGCGGGCGGCCCTCACAGTAACGCCTGGCGGGAAACGTATAATTTTGTTCCGCGCACTCTGATTGTCCGCGCCCGCAAGGAAGGCAACTAAGGGGAACGTTCCGGGTTCGGACGCGCGGGGCTTGGGCCGGGCGGACTCGGCGGACTGCGACGGAGCAGTCGCGCCCGTTAACGGGAGAGGAGGTGCCGACAGTCATGTGCATGCGCGTTCTGGAGTGGGGCTGATCTGACCGAGTGGTCAAGACGTAGAGATGACGAATACTCCGCCGTGCCTCGGCCTGAGCCGGGCCAAGCCGGCGGACCGGACGGGGCAGTGGAGCCCGTCGAATGGAGAGGAGGTGCCGACAGTCATGTGCATGCGCGTTCTGGAGTGGGGCTGATCTGACGGCGTTCGTCAGGTCGAATGGATATGGGATTCTCGCCGCACCTCGATGCGGCTCCCGGGCGCGCCCGCGCCGCGGGCCCGGTCAACCGCCGGCCCGCGTATGCTTGAGGCGCTGATGAGAAGTGCAACGCGAAGGCAAGGCGAAGGGGCACGGCCCTCAGGTCTGGCCAGTCGCCTTCGCCGGCGGATGAGCAGCGGCACGCCGCCCGCGCCAGGCCGCGTCTGGTGTGGCATTGGCGTGTTGGCGCTGGTGACCGGGTGGGCATGGGCGAGGGTGATTGCGGACTTCTCGACCAGCGGCGTTCCCGACCCGCTGCCTTGGCCTGTGGTGGCCGCGGCGATGGTCGGAGCTTCTCTGCTCACGGTGACCTTCCTGGTCCGGGGCGACCCGGTCACGCTGGGCCTGTCCGAGATCCCACTGGTCGTCGGAGTGGTCTTCCTCAGTCCGGCGTCCCTGTTGCTGGCGACGGTCACGGCGCAGCTGGTCGTGAGCGTGATCAAGCGACGCCCGCCCGCGAAGGCCATCTTCAACGTGCTCAGCTTGTCGGCTGCGGCCGTGGCCGCCCTGGCCTGCTACCGGTGGGTGCTGGGAGGACACTCGCCCGTGTCGTTGCGAGGCTGGCTGGCGTGCGCGGCGGCCGTGGTGGCTGCCGACCTGGTCACGAACGTCGCGGTGACTGCGGTCGTGGCGTTGAGCTCTCGGCGGTGGCCCTGGAAGGAGTGGCTGGCCACGTTGCGGGCCTCGGCCACCTCCGTGCCGGTTTCGGTGGTGCTGGCGCTCACGGCGATCAACGCCATCTGGGCCAACCGGTTCGCGGGGTTGCTGTTCGTCGGCCTCGGTTTCCTTGCCCTGGCGGGGCAGCGGGCGAGTACCGAGTGGCGCCGGCGCTACGCCAATCTGGAGCGGCTCTACCGCTTCGCCCAGCGCACCAGTGGAGTCTCCGAGGTGGACGACGTGGTCTGGTCGATCCTGAGCGAAGCTCGCCAGGTGATGAGCTCGGGCGTGGCCGAACTTGTCCTGCCGGACGCAGACGGGTGCCTTTGCTACTACCTCGATGCCAGCGACCGGTTGGTGTGTACGGTCCGGTCCGAACCCGGCCGTCTGGAGCAAATGGTCCGGACCAACGGATCGGGGCTGGTGGCGTCGTACGACGATCCTCGGCCGGATATGGCGCCCGCCTTGGCCGAGCGGGGTCTGCACAACGCCTTGGCGGCGCCCATCAGCTTCGGCGACGACCTGCGCGGCGTGATCATCGTCGGGAACGGTCAGGGGCCGATCACCTTCGACGGGGAGGATCTCCGTCTGTTCGAGGTCCTGGCCTCGCATAGCGGCGTCGCCATCCGTGGTGGGAGGTTGCTGGATAGGTTGCGCCGGGAGGTAACGGCCCGAGAGCACGAGGCCCTCCATGACAGCCTGACGGGACTGGCGAATCGCAACCTTTTTGACCGTTTCTTGCAGAATGCTCTGACCGAACGGTCTGTCGGCCGGCTGGTCGCGGTCATGCTGATGGATCTCGACGGCTTCAAAGAGATCAACGACACCATGGGCCACCACGTGGGCGACTGCGTGCTGCGGGAAGTGGCCACCCGGCTCATGGACAGCATCAGCGAGCACGGGATCGTGGCCCGGCTCGGGGGCGACGAATTCGGATTCGTCCTCCCGGATCTCCCCAGTGTGGAGCGAGTCGGGGATCTCGGGCGGGCCGTGCTGGCCCAGCTCGACGATCCGGTGGCCGTCGACGGAATGGCGCTCGAGCTCGGGGCCAGTCTGGGCGTGAGCATCGCGCCCGAGCACGGGGAGGAGCACTCCGTGCTGCTTCGCCGAGCGGACGTGGCCATGTACACGGCCAAGACCGCTGGGGGCGGCATCGAGGTCTACGACCCGAGCGGTGACCGTCACAGCACCCGCCGGTTGATTCTCGCCAACGAACTGCGTACCGCCCCTCGCACCGACGCCATCGAGGTCTGGTACCAGCCCGTCGCCGACGTGGCCACGGGAACGGTCATCGGCTGCGAGGCCCTCCTCCGTTGGAATCACTCGGTTCACGGCGCCATTCCGCCGGAGGAGTTCATCCCCCTGGCGGAGCAGTCGGGGATGATCAGCGAGTTGACGTGGTGGGCGCTCGACTCGGCGCTCCGGCAGGCCAGAATCTGGCACGACCAAGGCTGGTCGCTCGGAGTGTCGGTCAACATCGCCGCCCGTACCCTGCTCGAGGTCGATCTCCTCGACCGGCTCACCCGCATGGTGGCCGGGGCGGGAGTAGACGCCGAGTGGCTCACCCTGGAGCTGACCGAATCCTCGATCATGGCGGATCCAGCCCGGTCGGGGAAGGTGCTCGCCGCCTTGCGCGACTTCGGGGTCCGACTGGCGATCGACGACTTCGGGACCGGCTATTCGTCGCTGACCCGGCTGAAGCAGCTTCCGATCCATGTGGTGAAGATCGACCGGTCGTTCGTGATGTCCATGAGCGTCGACGAGGGTGACCGGGCCATTGTGGCCTCCACCATCGAGCTGGCCCGCAACCTCGGGCACACCGTGGTCGCCGAAGGGGTGGAGGATCGGGTGACATGGGAGCAGCTCCGGGCCCTCGGGTGCGACTGGGCCCAGGGTTTCTACCTGGCTCGACCCATGACGGCGTCGACGTTCGAGGTGTGGCTGCCCCAACGCCGCCGGCGGCATCTCACCATTGTCCGGCCTGACGCCGCGTCCGGGGCTCTGAACCGTCGCCGGCTGGCCGGCGCCTCCCCCGCCGCCGGCCACCCCGCCGCCACTCTCTGGACGAAACTCAGCCCACCCAAAGGGCGCCACCGGCCACAAAGCACCCCCAGCCCCCCGCCGCCGGCCCGCCGCCCACATTCCACCCCCCACCAGCCCCCCGCCGCCGGCCACCCCGCCGCCACTCTCTGGACGAAACTCAGCCCACCCAAAGGGCGCCACCGGCCACAAAGCACCGCCAGCCCCCCGCCAGCGAGCCCGGCCGGGGGGGCTGGGGCGGGGCCGCCCAACTCCACCCGTCTCGACTCGATGCCGCCCTAGACCGTAGGTGCTCCGGCCCGGGCCGCCCACCAGGCGTCGAGGCGCCGGCCCGCCTCCTCGACCCCGAGCGGTCCTTCCTCCAGCCGCAGCTCCAGCAACCACGACAGCGCTTGGCCCACTTCGGGACCGGGCCGTAAACCCAGCCTGCTCATGACCTGATTGCCATCCAGGTCAGGACGGATGGCGGCCAGCTCCTCTTGGGCGCGCAGGTGGTCGATGCGGGCCTCCAGCTCGTCCATCCGTCGGGCCAAAGCCCGGGCCCGGGCCGCGTTTCGGGTGGTGCAGTCGGATCGGGTCAAGTCGTTGAGCAGGTCGAGGAGTGGTCCGGCGTCGCGCACGTATCGACGGACCGCACTGTCGGTCCACCCCAGGCGGTAGGTGTGAAAACGCAGATGCAGGTCGACGAGACGACTCACGATCTCGATGTCCTCGCTCGAATAGCGGAGGGCCTTCATGCGGTCGCGCGTCATCCGGGCCCCGACCACCTCGTGGTGGTGGAACGTGACCGTTCCCCTCGTCCCAAAGGACCGGGTTTTCGGCTTTCCGACATCGTGGAACAGGGCCGCGAGGCGCAGCAGCCGGATGGGCCGGGTGTTCTCGACGACAGCGATCGTGTGGGCCAGGACGTCCTTGTGCCGGTGGATGGGGTCCTGCTCAAGGGCGAGGGCAGGCAGCTCCGGTAGGAACTCCTCCGCCAGGCCGGTCCGAACCAAGAACCACAGTCCTTCACCCGGTTTCTCGACGACCATGAGCTTGTCGAGCTCGTCCCGGATGCGCTCGTCGGACACGATGTCGAGGCGGGCCCGGAGGGTCATCACCGCTCCGGTGAGCGCCTGGTCGGGTGCCAGCCCGTAGCCAGCGATGAACCGGGCGGCCCGCAGCATGCGCAAGGGGTCGTCGGTGAACGACTCCTCGGCGGCCAGCGGTGTCCGTAGCCGGAGGGCGGCCAGATCACCCACGCCGTCGAATGGGTCGATCAGCGTCAGGTCCGGCAGCGACAACGCCATGGCATTGACCGTGAAATCGCGCCGGGAAAGGTCCGCTTCGATGGCGTCGGCGAAGACGACATCCGGCTTTCGGCTGTCAGGGGAGTAGGCCTCCGCGCGGTGAGTGGTGATCTCAACACGGCGAGTGCCGAGCCGAAGCCCGATGGTCCCAAACCGCCGTCCTTGGTCCCACACCGCGTCGGCCCAGCCGGTGACGAGTGCTTCGATATCGTCCGGTCGGGCGTCGGTCGTAAAATCCAGGTCGGCCTTGTCGTCGAGTCGGCCGAGAACGGCATCACGCACCACTCCGCCGACCAGGTAGAGGCGAAACCCTCCGGCTTGAAAGCGCGCCGCCAGCTGGCTGGTCTCATCGACCAAGGGCTGTAGCCGGGCGGGGATCACGGTTGATCAGCGTACCGGGCGACCTTCCGCCCTCCCGGGCGGTTTTCCGTGCCCCGCCCCGTGCTCCGCTCCTCCGGCGCCCGCCCCGCCCCGCGCCTCCGCTCCTCCGCCCGCCGCCCGCCGCCCGCCGTCCGCCGCCCCGCCGCCCGCCGCCCCGCCGCCCCGCTCCGCGCCGCCGGCTCGCCGTTTCGCTGCCACCCGGCTGTCGCCCACAGCCGACCCCCCGGCGCCGGCGCCCAAGACGGCCCCGATCGGGCGCCGCCGGAGCCCACCAAACCCGGACCGCGCCCACCTCCCACGGCCGCGGCGCGGGGGTGCACGAACGACCAGGCCCCGCGAGCGGTAGCGTCGTGGCGCCGTGAGCGAGCACGAGGCGTGTGAATCGACGGGCCTGGGGTCGCGCTCATGGGCGCCATCGGACCCTTGGGTCGAGCGGAGCTGGACAGAGCGAACCGGGAGGTCGTTGGGGTGAGTGTCGCGTCTGCGGACGTGATCCGCTGGGGTCGGGAGCGGGCCCGGACCGGTCGCTGGAGGGGTGAGCGCGAAGTCGCGTTCATCAACCCGCTCCCCGACGCCCCCCTGCCATCCGCCGAGTTTCTGCGACGGTGCCTGGAAACCCTGGCCGAGCGTGGGTATCGACGCGTCGTGACAGGAGCCTTATCCCCCGTCGAGCAGGCGGGATTCCTTGCGGCTGGGTTCGACGTGCAGGAGCGGCTGCATCTGCTGGGTATCGACTTGGCCGCCGGGGTGCAGCCGGTATCGCCGGGTTACCCGCTACGTCCGGTCCGGCGCCGGCGCCGGCGGGAGATTCTGGCCGTCGACCAGGCGGCCTTTCCAGTGTTCTGGCAGTTCGACGCGGCCGGACTGACCGACGCCTTGCACGCCACGCCGACCGTCCGTTTCCGGGCCGCGATCGGACCAGAGAAAGCCGTCGCGGGTTATGCCATTTGCGGCCGGTCGGGGCCTCGCGGCTTCGTGCAGCGATTGGCGGTAGCTCCGGGGTATCAGCGCGCCGGCACGGGTCGGCGTTTGTTGCTGGACGGGCTGACCTGGATGCGGCGGCGGGGCGTGCGACGGGCGGTCGTCAATACCCAGGTCGGCAACGAAGCGGCTCTGGCCCTCTACCTCCAGACCGGCTTCACACACGAGCCGATGGGACTGTCCGTACTCTCGACTGGCCTGCGGTGAGCCGTCACCGCTATCGCGGGCGCTGGAAGATCGCACTCGCGCTCGTCTTGAGCACGGGAGGCGGCGGCCTGGTGATCACGGGTGCGGGGGCGCCGCCGGCCGAGGCCCAGGCGCCGCCGGCCGCTTCACCGCTGGCGGCGACGGGCGGGAGCCGGCTGGCAACAGGGACCTCGACGGCGCCCGGTGTCGGGCGGGGCGCGGACAGTGTCGCCTTGCTGGCCCAGTCGCCGTGGGTGGGTGACCGGCAGGCGTTTCATCTGCGCTTACAGGTGACTGCCAATCATCCAGCTGACGAACAAATCGAGCTCATGGTGTACAACCGCCTGACCACGCGGACCGGATTCGACGAGGCCATGAACGGGCAGGTGCACGGCTACCAGGTCTACACATTGAGCGTGGCCCTGGCCAACCTCCCGGCGGACCCCGCCGGTGGGGTCGACATCGACATCCCCATCAACGAGCCGGCGACCAGCCACACGCCGACCTTCTATGCGGCCGCCGGCAGCGGCGTCTTTCCGGTGCAGATCGGGCTGTACAACTACAACGGCGTGGCCCAGAGTCACCTGCTCAACACCTTTCTGGTCTATGCCGAGCCCCCCTCCGCGTCGGGTCTGCCCAAACTTTCGGTGTCGCTCACCCTCCCGGTTCATGCCGCCCCGACGGTGACGGCGCGAGGCGAGCTGGGAGCCCTGCCGACGCAGCAGTCCGCATTGCTCGCGGGCCTGATCGACTCACTGGCCGCTGACCAGCACGTCAAGATGAGCCTCGCGGTGACACCACAGACCCTCGACGCCCTGGCCGCCGCTTCGGCCTCTCAACTCGATCGTTCGACGCTGGCGGCGCTCACGCAACTCGTGCACGAGGGCAACATCGAAGTCCTTCCGGAGACGTACGTCTCCGTTCCGCTGCGAGGTTGGAGCGCCACCGGCCTCGATTCCGAGCTGACCAGCCAGCTCAATCTGGGGTCGTCGGTCCTGGCTGGGGCGTTCGGGACCGCGCCAGCCTCGACCACCTGGGTGATCAACGGTTCGCTCGATGACTCAGCAGTGCGCAACCTCCGGTCTCGGGGCGCCACCCAGTTCATCGTCCCGGACAGTCAGCTGAGCGCCTTGCCGGCTCTGGCTCAGGAAACCACTTTCGCCCTGTCGACCCACCTCGTCGGCGCCGATCGAGCCGTTGTGTACGGCGCCGATTCCGGCCTCACCGCTGATTTCACCAATCCCGGAGGCCCGGTCCTGGCGGCCACTCAGCTGCTGGCCGAGCTGGCCATGATCCAGCTGGAGACACCGGGAGAGACCCGCGGGATCGCGGTGCTGCCGCCGCCGGCCTGGGTGACGAATGCGACCTTCGTCGATACCCTCCTGGCCGGCCTCGACGGGCACCCGCTGATCAATCCGGTTACCGCTTCCGGCCTGTTCGCTTCGGTGCATGTCGCTCCGCTGGAGCGATCGATCGTGGTCCCTCCGCCCTCGGGGGGACCTGGCGGGCTCGCCGGGTCGGCTGGGTCGGCCGCCTCGACCGGGTCGGCCGCCTCGGTCGGCTCGGACGTCACCAAGGCCGCGGTGACCGGGATCGGGTCAGCCGCGTCCGCTGGAACCGCATCACCGGAGCCGGGGGCAGGAGCCGCAGCCGACTCGCAAACGACCGGCCCTGGCGGGAACGGATCGGACACGACCGCATCGGCCCCGCCGGCTTCGGCCGCCACGGTTCCACCCGCCGTCAGTGGCGACGTGGCCAGCCAACTCGGACCCGACGTCCAGAGGATCCTCGCCGCTCGCCACGGCCTGGATGGCATGGTCGCGGTGCTCCCCCAGGACGCCGGGCGGGTGGCGAGCTTGAACAAGGAACTCCTGACCGCCGAGTCGGGCGACCTTACCGAAGTCCAACGCCAGAGCCTTCTCCGGCAGGTTCAGGCCGCCATCACCCAGGTGACCAGCCTGATCACGCTGCCGCAGTCCTCGTCGATCACCCTCACCTCAACCAAGGGGGCCATCCCTCTGACGGTGCTGTCCCCGCCGTCGCTGCACGCCCGGGTGGAGCTGCGGCTGAGCAGCGAGCGACTGATATTCCAGCTCTTTTTCCCCCGAATGGAAAGTGTCGGGTTCCGACCCCCACCAGCGAGGTGTGCGACCTCACGCTGACGACGAAGAACACCACCTTCAAAGTCCCGGTGGAGACTCGGTCATCCGGCGTGTTCCCACTCGAGGTTTCCGTGTGGACACCCGACGGATCACAGCTGATCGCTCAGGCCCGCGAGACCGTGCGGAGCACAGCTGTCTCAGGCGTCGGTGTGATCTTGATCGTGCTGGCGATCGTCTCCCTCGGGATCTGGTGGGTTCGTGACATGCGACACGGGCGGCGGGCCCGACAGCTGGTGCCCGCACCCGAGGAGGAAATGCCAGACAGCACTGACACGGCGGCCCGCCGCGAGATGGCCGGCCAAGCCGATCACGTCGCGGCGGGGACGCCAGCGGCGGAAACCGACGCCATGGTCCAGGAGTTTTTCTCGACACCCGCCCCCGAGTACCGGGACCGGGCGACAGGGTCGCGCTCATGAGCCTTGTCACCATTCGATGCCGACCCCGGTCCAACCGACAATTCCGGGGCTGGCCCGGAATCGAGCTCCGAGGGGGGACATGTCCGGCATCCGTGTGGTGACCGACAGTGCCTGCGATCTTCCGGATGATCAGCTGGCCGAGTTCGGCATTGGGTTGGTCTCGCTGAGAATCAGGTTCGGCGCCGAGGAACTGGTCGACCGGGTTGAGCTGTCCGCCAAGGAATTCTGGTCCCGCTGCCGGAGTTTCGACGGACTACCGGAGACGTCCGCGCCCTCGCCCGGCCAGTTCCAGACGGCCTTTGAAGCCATGGCTTCCGAGGGGGCCGAGGGTGTGGTGTGCGTCAGCCTGTCCTCCAAGATGTCGGCCACCATCGAGGCGGCCCGGCAGGGGGCCAGAGCCCTGGAGGGATCCCTCCCGGTTCGGGTTGTCGATTCGCTCAGCGTGACGTTCGGGCAGGGCCTGGTGACCATCGAGGCGGCCCAGCGGGCCCGGGACGGCGGCGATCTGGACGAGGTGGCGCAATGCGCCGAAGGTGCGGTCGGGCGGTTGAGCCTCTTCGGTGCGATCGATACCCTCGAGAACCTCAGGAAGGGGGGGCGCATCGGAGGCGCTCAGGCCCTCCTGGGATCGCTGCTCTCAATCAAACCGGTGATCGGGGTGACTGACGGCGTGGTGGAGGAAGAATCCAAACAGCGGACTCGCGGCCGGGCCTTGCGCTACCTGGCCAGCAAAGTCCGCGATGCGGGACCGATCAGCCGGCTGGCCGCTTTCTCCGCCGATGCGCCGGATATGGACGTGTTCCTCGCCATGCTCGACGGCGTGCCGTCGTCCGAAAAGATGTTCGTGGGCGACGTCGGACCGGTGATCGGCACTCACGCCGGACCCGGAGCCATCGGAGTGGCCTGGCTGGCTTCCTGAGCGGAGACCGATCGTGGCCGGAGCCTGCCCCAGCTGTCCCCCGGAAGAGCGTTGATGACGAGGCCAGCCGTGATGCCAGGGGTAGCCTGAAGCCCCGTGGCCGCCTCCGACCTCCCCGCGCCGATTGAGGCCGGTCGAACCCTCGGCGGGCGCTACCAGCTGATCCAGCCCATCGCCCGAGGCGGGATGGCAGAGGTGTGGGAGGGCCACGACGAGGTGCTCAGTCGCCCGGTCGCGGTGAAGGTGTTGCGCGCCCACCTGGCCGAAGACGGTGTGTTCCTGGAGCGCTTTCGGCGCGAGGCGGTCACGGCTGCCCGCCTGGCCCACCCCGGCGTGGTGTCCACCTTTGACACCGGCGTCGATCACGGGACGGCGTTCATCGTCATGGAACTGGTGCGCGGCTGCACCCTGCGCCAGCTGCTCAGTGAGCACGGTCCCCTCGAGCCCTGGCTGGCGGTGGCCATCACCCGGCAGATCGCCGACGCCCTGGCCTACGCCCATCAAGCCGGTTTGGTTCATCGCGATATCAAGCCCGCCAATGTCCTCCTCACCGATGACGAATGGGGCGGTCTTCGGGCCAAGGTCACCGATTTCGGTATCGCCAAGGCCGGATCGGGGCTCGGTGGGGACCTGACCCGGACCGGCATTGTCCTCGGTACCCCCAAATATCTGAGCCCGGAGCAGATCCGAGGCCGAGAGCCCGACGCCCGCGCCGATCTCTACTCGCTCGGAGTGGTCTTGTACGAAATGCTCACGGGCGCGCCACCGTTCGTGGGTCCGACCGACATGGCGACCGCGCTGGCGCATCTCAACGACCGGGTGCCTCGAATCTCGACGCGAACCCGGCCCGTGCCGCCCGCCCTGGAGCGTCTGGTCAACGATCTCCTGGCCAAGGATCCGCAGCACCGGGTGCCGTCCGCAGCCGCATTGCGGCAGCGCCTGGACGCGTGCAACCTGGCGTCGCCGCTCAAGGAGGCTGGCGCCGGCCGTCGCTCGGGCCGTCGGCAGCGCCACGCCTCCCCGACCCCGCCACCGCGCCTGCCCGCGCTCGAGGGTGCCCCCACCATGATGAGGGCCGGTCCACCGGCGCCGGCGTCGGGGCCGTCACCCGTGCAAACTCGGACCGCGGTCATGGGACCGCTCACCGCCCCGCCCCGCCCCGCCTCCAGCGCCGGTGCCGTCGGGCCGGTTTCGGCCCGCCCCGCTCGGGGCCCGGCGCCCAATACCTCGGTGCCCAATACCTCGGTGCCCAATACCTCGGTGCCCAATACCTCGGTGATGGATGCCCCGCCCGTCCGTCCGGCTGGCGACTCGGGGCGCCCCCCCAAAGGCCGCCGCCCCCCCAAAGGCCGCCGGCGTCGCCGGGCGCCCGGTCTCATCGTTCTTGGACTCGTGGTGGCCGGGTCGATCGTCGCCGCCGTGTTGTTGTTTGATCCGCAACGCCTCGGCTCGGTCGGGTCCGGGGGTACTCCGGACCCGACCTCAGCCTCCCGGCAGATCACGTCGGTCAACCCCTTCATGCTTCGTGGGACCCCTGACGATCCGCAGGGACTGCAGTACACCATCGATGGGAACCTGGCTACCTACTGGCACACCGATCAATATCGAAGTGCCACGTTCAGCAATCTGTACCCCGGATTGGGAGTCGCCGTTCAGTTGAAAGGGTCAGCAGTCCTGCATCACCTGGTTGTGACTTCCACCACCGTCGGTTGGTCGGCGCAGACCTACACCTCTGAGAGGGCCGTGACCTCGGGGCAGCCAGTCACGGCGTGGGGTTCGCCCACGGCGACCCAGACCGACATCAACGGGTCGGCTACCTTCTCCCTCGCCGGTCGCCGTGGCCAGTGGGTACTGCTGTGGCTCACAAATCTCGGCCCGCAGTTCCAAACCCGCATCAACGAGCTCGCCGTCAACTGACCTGGCCTCGGAGCGAGGTCGAACGGGCTCAGGCTGGAACACGGAGACTAGGCTGACCCCATGGCAGACCAATCTCCGGCGCCCGTGGCTGACCGGGACTGGACCGTCGAGGTCACCGATCGGATCGAGTCGGTCGTCGACATCGTGCGGGACAAGACGACGGTGCCGGCCACCCGGGCCGCCGAGATGATTGTGTTCGGCGTGGTGGCTGGCCTCCTCGCGGTGGTCGCTTTCTTCTCGCTGATCCTGTTGATCATCCGGCTCCTGTATGTGTACCTGCCGATCCACCCCATCTCCCGGCGCATCTGGATAGCCGACGCCATCGCCGCGGCAATATTCCTTGGCTCGGGATTGTTCGTCTGGCGGATGCGTCAACCCAAAGGAAGCTGAGGCAGGGCGAAGTGAGTGACACGGTGGTAGTACGAGAGGTGATCATCATCGGGTCCGGTCCCGCCGGACTGACGGCGGCGATCTACGCGGCCCGGGCCAACCTGGCGCCGCTGGTCATCGAGGGAGAACCCTCGTCGACGAGCGACCAGCCGGGCGGTCAGCTGATGCTGACCACCGAGATCGAGAATTACCCGGGCTTTGTCGACGGCCTGGCCGGTCCAGAGCTGATGGCGAGCATGCGGAGTCAAGCGGCTCGGTTCGGAGCCGAGTACCTGACGTCGAAGGTCGGCCGGGTCGACTTCTCGGCTCGTCCCTTCCGGGTGTGGGCGCCGGATCCGTCCACCGGCGGGGAGGTTGAATACCAGAGCAAGGCAGTAATTGTCTCGACCGGTGCGCGCTCGCTGATGCTGGGCCTGCCGGCCGAACAGCGCCTGCTCAGCCGGGGAGTATCGACCTGTGCGACATGTGACGGGTTTTTCTTCCGGGGGCAGCAGATCGCCGTCATCGGTGGAGGTGACTCTGCACTTGAGGAAGCCATCTTCCTGACCAAGTTCGGAGAATCCGTCACGGTGGTCCATCGCCGGAAGGAGCTTCGGGCGTCCAAGATCATGCAGGATCGGGCCTTCAAGAATCCGAGGATCCGCTTCGTGTGGGATTCTGTCGTCACCGACATTGATGGCGACCATAAGGTCAAAGGTCTCCATCTCCGCAACACCGTCACGGGTGAGGACTCCTACCTGGAGGTCGACGGAGTGTTCGTTGCGATCGGACACGCCCCGAACACGGGACTCTTCGCCGGGCAACTGGATATGGATGAAGCGGGTTATCTCTTGACCTCGGCGGATTCCACCACTACCAACATTCCCGGCGTCTTCGCCTGCGGTGACGCTCAGGATCACGTCTACCGCCAGGCCGTCACCGCCGCGGGCACCGGCTGTATGGCGGCCATCGACGCCGAGCGGTGGCTTGAGGCCGGCGGTGACGCCTAACTGATCCGAGTCGGGCCGCCGGCGACCGGGGCCGCTCTCCCGCTCGCATTCGGCTGGGGTCCGGACACCCTGGCGGCGAGGAATGGATCGGTGGATCTCCGCTGTTACACCTTGCGAAGCCGCTTGGGAAGGACCCAGCGGGCGGAAGAAGGCGAGCACAGTGGCGCAGCATGAGCTGACCCTCACCGACCAGACGTTCGACGAAGAGATCAAGTCAGCAACGGAACCGGTGCTGGTGGACTTCTGGGCCGAATGGTGCGGTCCGTGCAAGATGGTGGCGCCCGTCCTCGACGAAATCGCCAACGAGCAGGCCGGCAAGCTCCGGATCGGGAAGATCAACATCGACGAGAACCTCGAGCTCGCTCGTCGGTTCGACGTGATGAGTATCCCTACGCTCATCCTTTTCAAGGACGGTGAGCCGCAGCTCCGCCTGATCGGGGCCAAGGGTAAAGGCCAGTTGCTGCAGGAGCTTCACCCTTACCTGTGATTCAGTCGCAAACCGCTATCCACACCTTTAGCCACAGTCTGTGGAAGAGGTGGAGAGGCAAGTCTGAGTGGTTGGTCGACCGTTGATCTAGGCGGGTTCCTGGGTGGGGTCGGTCATGGCCCGATAGATGCGTTCCAGGTCTTCCAGGGTCGCAAACTCGATGACTACTCGACCTTTCCGGTTACCGAGGTTCACCTTGACGGCGGTATCCAGATGAGTGGAAAGCAACTCCTCTAGTTCGAGGATGCCCGGCGGTCGCAGCCGGCCTGGACGGGACGTGGCCGGGGTGATGGCTGCGCCGCCGAGTTCATTGCGCAGGCGCACGGCGTCTTCTACGGCCCGCACCGAGAGTTGCTCGGATACGGCCCTGCGGGCCAGCGACTCCTGGAAGGCCCGATCCGGGGTGCCCAGCAGAGCTCGGGCGTGCCCGGCGCTGAGTTGTCCGTCGCTGACCAGCTTCTGCACCGACGGTGGGAGCTGGAACAGGCGCAGCATGTTGGTGATCGTCACCCGGCTCTTGCCTACTCGTATCGAGAGTTGCTCGTGGGTCAGGCCAAAGTCTTCGATCAGTTGCTGGTAGGCGCCCGCCTCCTCCAGGGGGTTGAGATCGAGACGGTGAAGGTTCTCGACCAGCGCCTGCTCCAAGCTGTGCAGGTCGGACGATTCTCGCACGATGGCCGGGATGGTCGGCAACCCGGCCCGCTTGGCCGCCCGCCAGCGTCGTTCGCCGGCGATCAACTCGTAGGCGCTCTCGCCGACGGCCCGGACCAGGATGGGCTGGAGTACCCCGATCTCTCGGATCGATGCCGTGAGCGAACCCATTGCCTCCTCGTCGAAGGAGGTTCTGGGCTGGTGGGCGTTGGCCCGAATGGCGACCACCGGTATCTCGAGGAGGGGAGACGACTTGTCTCCTACCACCTCGTTGGGAATCAGCGCTCCCAGGCCTCTACCTAACCCGCTGCGGCGCACCGCCGCTCACCTCCTTGGCCAACTCCCGGTAGGCGATCGCCCCCCGAGATGAGGGGTCGAACACGATGATCGGCTGCCCGAACGACGGCGCTTCCGACAGCCGAACTGTACGTGGTACCACGTTGCGGCAGACCCGGTCGCCGAAGTGCCGTCGCACCTCTTCGACGACTTGCTCGGCCAGCCGGGTGCGAGCGTCGTACATGGTCAAGATGATCGTGCTGACTTCCAACCCGGTGTTGAGGTTGCTCTGGACCAGGCCGACATTTCTCAGCAACTGTCCAAGCCCTTCGAGGGCGTAGTACTCGCATTGGATGGGCACCACCACCTCGCCGGCGGCGGCCAGTCCGTTGACGGTCAGCAGTCCCAACGACGGTGGGCAGTCGATGAGGACGAAATCAAAATCGGCCTCGATGACCTGGAGCGCCCTGCGCAGTCGGAGCTCTCGACTGAAGACAGGGACCAGTTCGATCTCGGCGCCGGCCAAGTCGATGGTGGCCGGGACCACGAACAGGTTGCGCAGGGTGGTCGGCTCGATGACGTCCTCGATCGGCACGTCGTGGAGGATGACGTCGTAGATGGACGCGTCGAGGTTCCTGGCATTGATCCCCAGACCGGTGGTGGCGTTGCCCTGCGGATCGAGGTCCACGACCAGGACCCGGTACTCGAGTTCGGCCAGGGCGGCGCCGAGGTTGACCGCGGTCGTGGTCTTGCCGACGCCACCTTTCTGATTGGCGATGGCGAATCGGCGGGGCAATGGATGGGCCACGGCGGCGGGGTGTGGTCGCGGCCGCTCCAGGTCGGCCAACGGTGCCGGGTCAGGATGGCCGTCCCCGCGGCTGCCTCCGTTCTCGTTCGCCGCCCCGGCCACTCCTGCCACCGGAGTCGCTGCCATGGGGAGACCCGCTGTTGCCGGGCTGCCCGGCGCCGGGAGGTGGGCACCCGCCGCGGTCCCGGCGGTCTCAGGGGCGGGTTTGGTCGCGGCCGGATCTGCGGTGACTTGTGGGCCGCGGCCGCCGTCGGGGGTCGTGGTCGGCTCGGAGGATGCCGGCCGCGGACCGATCGCCGCGGTGGACTCGGGGCCGGCGCCGACCCAATCAGGTGGGGCCGGCGCAGAAGCCGGGCCGGCCGGGGTGGGGGTCGGGCCGGTGTCGGTGAACGCCGGGCCTGCTGCCGGGACCGGGGCCCTGGCTGGAGGAGCGGTGGACGGGGTGCTGGCCCCGGAGCCAGTCTCTCCTGTCGCATCCGCCCGGACCGAGCCGGCCACTGGGGGAGCGCCAACGGGGAAGTGCGATACCGGAGGCGGCGACGCCCGAGGGGGTGGCGCCGGGCCCCCGACGAGATCCGGACTCGGAAACGGCGCCGGCGGCACCGCGGGGAAGGCCCCGGCCGCCGCGGGCGGAGCCGGTGCCGGCGGGGCCTGAGGTGCTGGGGCAGGTGGAGCCGGTGCTGCAGATGTGAGGGAAGGGCCAGCGACGCCGGTCTGGGACATGGACGCCGCCGCGGCTGACGCCGCCGTCGAGGGGTCGAGGGGCGGGGCCATCCCCGCCCGGATGGGGCCAGCCGGGCCGTCCAGGGGTGTGGCGTCCTCGCCGGCTCGGATGGGGTCAGAAGTGGCATCGGGAGTGGCCTCCCCACCCGTCTCGGCGCGGGAGTCGGGAGTGGCCTCCCCGCCCGTCTCGGCGCGGGAGTCGGGAGCGGCCTCCCCGCCCGTCTCGGCCGTGCGGCCTGCCGGGGCTGCCTCGCCGGTCTGGGCCGCGGGGACCGCCGGGGCTGCCTCGCCGGTCTCGGCCGGGGGGACCGCAGCGACGCCTTGGCCACTTTCCCCCGAACCGGCTGCGTCACCCCCCGCTTGCTCCACCGGTTCGGTACGAAGGTGCCGGGCATCGCCGCCAGCGCGGAGCCGACCGAAGATCAAGCTGGCTCGGGCTCGACGGTCATCCGGCTCGCTCACTGACCCATCATGACGATCCTACCTAGGTCAAATCAAGCACTCGGATCTTTCCACCCTCTCCTTCGGATTGTTGAGGTCGAGGTTTAGGGTAACGGCAGGGCCGGATTCGGTGAGAGGACCAGGTCTATTGCGGCTCACGTTTCACGTGGAACCGCGTCACCACGATGCCGGGCCAGGTCGCGGGTTGCCGTTCCTGGCCCAGATCACCACGACGGCGGGCAGGTCCACCCTGAGGTCGTCGTCGCCGTACCACCTCACGTTCCACGTGGAACAGTGGGCCGGCTTCCCGCCAGCCGGAGCCGGGCGTCGATCCGACTGAAGGGTTACCGAAAAGAGCCGACCCCGAAGGTCGGTGGCGGGCACCTGGGAAGACCAGGTGCTTTCGTCTCAGAACACTGGCGCCTCAGAACACTGGCGCCTCAGAACAGCGGGCGTTTGGCCGGGATGCCGACCCGGCGCGCGTATCGGTCCGGGCAGGGCCGCTCCTGAGCCAGGACCTGGTAGGTGGTTCGCCCCTTCAAGCCCTGGTCGAGACGCAGACCGAGGATGGCCAATCCTTCGACATCCCAGCGCTCCGGCTTTCCCCCCGGCGGCTCGGCGACGACGAGGCGACCGCCCCTGAGGAGGAACGGCGATCCGCACTCCGCCGTCACCGCCGGCGCCGCGAAGCTTCTGGCCACTACCAGCTGGTATTGGCCCCGTCCGGTCCCGTGCCCCGCCGTTTCGGCTCGTTCCGTGACCACGTCCACTCGGTTGGAAAGACCGAGACGGACGACGGCCTCTCGCACGAAACCACCCCGGGTGGGGCTGGCGTCGAGGAGCGTCCAGCTGGTGTCGGGCCAAGCCAGGGCCAGCGGCAACCCCGGGAGTCCGGCTCCGCTGCCGAGGTCCAGGGCTGGACCCGCTGGCGGGGCCATGGCCTCGGCGAGGTCGAACGCTCGGTCGATATGGGAACCGATGGGGCCGGGACCGATGAAGCCGCGCTGCTGGGCGGCGACCAGTACGGCCTCGAGGGCCTGGCGCTGGCCGGGGTCGACCTGCGTCAGGAGTTGGCCGGGACGACCACGACCCGGCGCTGGGGTTCCTCGCCCTCCGAGATCGTCGAGACGCCTTCGATTGGAGTGATGGCGTCGTGAACAACCTTGCGGTCTGCAGCAGTCATCGGTTCCAGGACGGTACGAGTTCCGCTGCTCTGGACTGCCGTCGCGACCTGATGGGCGAAGCGGATGAGGGCTTCGCTTCGCTTTTGTCGGTAGCCGCCCACGTCCACATGGATCCGGCCGTTCCCGGCCCCGGTCTGATGATGCACCACGGTCCGGGTCAGATCTTGCAGGGCCAGAAGAGTTGTACCCTTCGGCCCGATCAGGAGGCCAAGGTCGGAGCCTGTCAGGTGGAGGTCGACGGTATCGTCGTCGGGTCGCACCACGTCTACGGCGGCGTCTACTCCGAACTCCGCGACCAGCTGGGTCAAGAACTCCTGGGCGATGCGGCCCTGCTCGTCGAGTGCTACCTCCACGTCGGCCCCCTCCTGTCCGTTGTCGGTGCTTGCTGTCTCTCCATTGGATGCAGTTCCGGCGGATGCGGTTCCAGTCGCGCCTCGCGATCCGGACTGTGCACCTCGTGTGCCGCGCCGGCGGGCATTGTTCGAAGCGCCATTCTCGCTCAAAGCGTCGCGACCCGTTTCGGTATCAGGGCGTTCCGCCGTCGCCGTCGGATTGCTACCGGGTGCTGTCGCCCGGCGCGATGCTCGGTCACCGGCCGGCCGGGCCTGGCCCGCGGGCCTATCGTCACCGGTGTCGCCGTCCGCCTCGCCGCCGGTACCACCATCGGCACTGGCGTCAAGGGGACTCGCGACCGGCGCGCCTTGGGCCGAACGGGCCGTCGGGCCCGGTCGGTTTCGGGCCGTCTCCCCGCTCGCGACGGCCACGGCTTCCGCTCCAGTGGCGCGGGCTGCGGCGTCGTCACCTTCCCCGTTGGCGCGGGCCCGCCGGCGCCGATCGCGACGGTCGTCCTTCGGCCGGACCGCGGTGGGGCGGATACGGGCCCGAACCCGGGCCTCGCTGCGTAACCGTCCGAACAGACCGGCCCTCGCTTCTTCGACCACCGTGAACTCGGCATCAGACTCGTCGACCCCCAGCTGGTCGAGGGCGGCCTCCTTGGCGTCCTCGACGGTGCGGCCGGTTGTCTCAACCCATTCCACTACTGCCTCCCTCGCCGCTTCCGGTTGGTGCGATGACCGCCCTTCGGGGGCGGCTTCGGCGCCGGCTTCCGGTTGCGACTCTGACTAGCACCTGCTTGCTTCCCGTTGGTGGCCGACCCGTTGGACGTGTTCCCGTTGCCATTGGAGGTGGGGGATCCGGCTTTGGCGTCGCTGGATCCCTTCGAGGTGTCAC
The DNA here is from genome assembly GCA_963769725.1 of uncultured Acidimicrobiaceae bacterium. Lineage (GTDB taxonomy): Bacteria > Actinomycetota > Acidimicrobiia > Acidimicrobiales > Palsa-688 > PALSA-693. The sequence goes on from CAVYMU010000002.1 coordinate 97,395, forward strand.
CTGGGGCCAGGGCCTTGGTAGAGGCCGCTCCCGGCTGCTGTTGTTCCGTAGCCGCGGCCAGAAGATCACGGAAGCGGCTCCGTCCCGGCGTAGGAGCGCTGGACTTGGTGCTGTCACTGGACTTGGCGCTGTCACTGGGTTTGGTGCTGCCCGGCGCCGCGCCTGTGGTCTTGGCCGGCCCTTTGCCCCGGCCAGCTTGGCGTTCGTCGATCTCGAGCGTGTTGGCCTCGACCTCCTTGACCTCCTGAGTGACCAGGGTCTTGACTCGAGGGTCAAAGCGGTACATGGCGTCTTGTTGCACGATCCGGCAGACATTCGACATGGCGTAGTAGAGGAGCACCCCGGCCGGGAACCGGATGAAAAAGATCACGAACAGCAGCGGCAGGTACTTCATCATCCGCATCTGCGGGTTCTGGGCCGCATTCGGGTTGCGGGACATCATCTGGGCGGACTGCAGGTATCCCGTACCGGCCATGACGAGCAGCAGAATCCAGTAGGGCAGCGCCGCCAAGAAGCTGGAATGGTGGCTGAAGGCGTTCTGGGACAGGTCCATCCCGAACGCGTTCAGGTGCCCGTGGGCGGCCACGATGTCCTGGTACATGCGGCTGGTATGTGACAGGTACTTCGGATCGGGCCGGCCCAGGCCCTGGATGACCCGGAACAGGGCGAAGAACACCGGCAAAGGGAGCAGCATCGGCAGGCAGGATCCGAACGGGCTGACCTGGTGCTCCCGGAATAGCTCCATCTGGGCCTGGGCGAAGGCTTGTTTGTCGCTCTTGTGTTGCTCCTGCAGCTTCTTCAGCTGGGGTTGGAGCTTCTGCATGGCCAGCATCGACCGGGTGCTCTTGAGGGTGAGCGGCGAGATGATGATCATCCACAAGAGGCTGAGGATCAGAATCGCGACCCCGTAGTTCGGGACCACCGCGTAGATGTGCTCGAGCACCCACGCGACGGGTTTGGCAATGGGGTCGAGCAGGCTGGTGCCCGCCTTGTGACCACTCGCCACGGTGGTGGTGGTCGTGGAGCCGCTGCCGAGCAGCGCGGCCAGAAGGATCGTCACAGGTCTCTCACTCGCGACAGGGGGTGTTCCGGGACAGGATCAAAGCCGTAGGGCCCACCGGGACGGCAACGCCCCAGCCGCCGCAGGGTCAGGACCAGACCGGGCCCGGCCCCGTACCGGCTGACGGCCTCGGTGGCGTAGTGGCTGCAGGTGGGGGTGAACCGGCACGGCGACACCCGTCCTATCCGGGCCAGCTGGTAGGCGCGGATGCCCGATATCAGCAGCCGGGCCATGGGACCGGCGGATCGCCGCACCTCTTTCTCGACCGGGCGGCCGGCGAGCGCCACCACCGGCGTGGCTCCCACGCTGCTCATCGGCCCTCGATATCTTTCAGTACTTTCATCAGTAGCGTTCGCAACCTCTCGTAGGAGAGGAGGGCGCCCTCCGGTCCCACGCTGATCAGGTAGGCCCCCGGGCGCAGCAGGGGCGCTGCTTCCCGGGTCAGCATCCGGAGCCGCCGGCGTAGTTGATTGCGCACGACAGCCGATCCGACTTTGCGGCCGATGGCGTAGGCCACGCGGGGCGGTTCGGCCGGATTGCCGCTTACCCACGATACCGTGAGCGGTCCTTGTCGGTGGCGCCGCCCCCGGGCCAGGGCGGCAAAAGTATCGCGGCGGTTGACCCGCCAGATCAGGCCGAGAGACGGTGGCGGCCCTTGCGGCGCCGGGCCTTCAGGATGGCCTGCCCGGCGCGCGTCGACATGCGGTGCCGGAAGCCGTGCCGTTTGGCCCGTTTGCGGTTGTTCGGTTGATACGTTCGTTTCACTCATTGCCTCCTCGGTCCCGGCAGCGCTAGCAGTCGCCGGTATTCCCGAGCGAATGGGATGCGCGTCAGCCCACGCGGCCCGCTGGCACGATCGTTGATGGTAACGCGACCGGGCCCGCCCCGCCAAGCGGTGGCGGCGGGCGCCGTCCGAGAGGCACCCGCCCCTCTCCTGCCAAATCCTGATCGGATTAGTCCACTTTTCCGTTCACGACGGTACCTTGACGGGGTCAACGACTTTCCACGACTCGAGGAGGGCCAAGATGGCGTTGCAGCTGGGTGACGAGGCCCCGGACTTCACGGCGGAGACTACCGAGGGCACGATCAATTTCCACGAGTGGCTCGGAGATGGGTGGGGTGTGTTTTTCTCCCACCCCAAAGACTTCACGCCGGTGTGCACGACCGAGCTCGGCGCCGTCGCCAGGCTGAAGGATGAGTTCGATCGACGCCAGGCCAAGGTCATCGCCGTGAGCGTGGACCCGATCGCGTCGCATCAGGCGTGGATTCCCGACATCAACGAGACCCAGGGTACGACCGTCAACTTTCCGATCATCGCCGACCCGGACCGCAAGGTGGCTGATCTCTACGGGATGATCCATCCGAACGCCGCCGATACCGTGACGGTGCGGTCAGTGTTCATCGTCGGTCCCGACAAGAAGGTAAAGCTCACCATTACCTACCCGCAGAGCACCGGCCGCAACTTCGAGGAGATCCTGAGGGTGTTGGATTCGCTCCAGCTGACGGCGGCCTATTCGGTCTCGACACCGGCGGACTGGAAGGACGGAGAGGACGTGATCATCGTCCCTGCGGTCTCCGATGACGACGCCAAGGCCCGGTTCCCGAAGGGATGGACTGCGGTTCGGCCCTACCTGCGTCTCACCCCCCAGCCCAACAAGTAGGACCGGCTCGGCTGTCGCCTGGGCGAGCGCCGGCGGTAGCGTGACTCAGACCTCGATCATCGAACCCACAAGGAGAATCGGCCGATGACGACTGCTGTGATTGTTGATGCCGTACGCACTGCTGGGGGCAAGCGACATGGGAAGTTGTCTGGCTGGCATCCGGTGGACCTGGCCGCCGAAACGCTCCGGGCCCTGGTCGAACGCAACGATCTGGATCCGGCCCTGGTCGATGACGTGATCATGGGGTGCGTGATGCAAGTGGGCGCTCAGGCCGTCAACGTGGGTCGCAATGCCGTGCTGGCGGCTGGTTATCCGGAGTCCGTGCCGGCCACCACCATCGACCGCCAGTGTGGATCGTCCCAGCAGGCCTTACACTTCGCCGCCCAAGGGGTGATGGCCGGTCAGTACGACATCGCCGTGGCGGCTGGTGTCGAGGTCATGAGCCTCGTTCCGATGGGGGCCAGCGCGGGGCAAGGAGTGGGCAAGCCCTTCGGACCGACCGTCGCCCGCCGTTACGAGCCGGTCGGCGGCCTGGTCCCGCAGGGGATCTCGGCCGAGATGATTGCCGACCGGTGGGGCCTGTCTCGAGAGGACCTCGATCGCTTCAGCGCCCGCAGCCAGCAGAACGCGGCCCGGGCCACTGCCGAAGGCCGTTTCGAGCGGGAGATCCTTCCGGTCGCCCTAAAGCACAAAGATAAGGAGACCGGCAAGGTCACCGAGTCGGACGAACCGGTGACGACCGATGAAGGGATACGGCCGGATACCACGCTGGAGGGCCTGGCCAAGCTGAAGCCGTCCTTTAAGCCGGACGGCAAGGTCACGGCCGGCAACAGCTCGCAGATCACTGATGGCGCCTCGGCTGTGTTGATCATGAGCGAAGAAAGGGCGTCCGGTCTGGGCCTCACGCCCCGCGCTCGGTTCCATACCTTCGCCCTCGCCGGTGTCGACCCGGTGACGATGCTCACGGGCCCCATTCCGGCCACCGCCAAGGTGCTGGAACGGGCCAAGTTGACACTCGATGACATCGATCTGGTCGAAATCAACGAGGCCTTCGCCTCGGTGGTCCTGGCCTGGGAGAAGGAGCACCATCCGGACATGGACAAGGTCAACGTCAACGGAGGAGCCATCGCCCTGGGCCACCCGCTGGGCTGTTCCGGCACCAAGCTCATGTCCACCCTGCTCAACGAGTTGGAACGCACCGGCGGCCGCTACGGTCTCCAGACCATGTGCGAGGGTGGCGGAATGGCGAACGCCACCATCATCGAACGGCTCGGGTAGGGGATCAGCCGGGACGGCAACAGCTGATTCCAGCTATCCCCAGTGTGTGGATAAATCTGGGGAGAGCCACACGGTTGTAACTTCCAACCCCACCCGTTCACTCCAATGCCGCTCCCTGGTCGCCGGGCCGGGAGAGGCCGTCAGTGCCACCGCGTGGCGGCGATGAACCCCGCCACAATGAAGCCGAGGCCGATGAACAGGTAGACGTTGCTGGCGCCTCCCGGAAGCAGGCCCAGGTAGTTGAGCATGATGCCGACCAGCCCGATGCCGAAGAGCACCAGGATGAGAATCGGGAACCATCGCGGGCTGCTGCGCATCTCTTGGGGAATCGGGGCGGTGTAGCGTCCGCTCGTTGACGCTCCGGTGCTCGTGCCCCCCGACCCGGAGCGCCTCGCTGGGCCACCTTTCGGCGTGACCCGCCCCGGTGCGTCCTTGGTCTTCCTCGGCATGGCCCGATGTTAGGCCGCCGGGTGGGGCGCTACCCTTCGGCCGTGGCCCGGGTCCTCGTCGTCGACAATTACGACTCCTTCGTCTACAACCTCGTGCAGTACCTCGGCCAGCTAGGGGCCGACCCGCTGGTGTACCGCAACGACGCCATCGACGTGCCCACGGTCCACGATCTCCACCCGGACGGGATCCTCGTGTCTCCAGGTCCGGGCCGCCCCGACTCGGCCGGGGTCAGCAGCGCCCTGATCGCGGAGTTCGCCGGATCTGTGCCGGTGCTCGGTGTGTGCCTCGGTCATCAGTGCATCGGCGAAGTGTTCGGCGGTCGAGTCATCCGCGCTGCGGTGATGCACGGAAAGACCTCCACGATCACCCACGATGGGCGAGGGGTGTTTGCCGGCCTCCCGGACCCTCTCGTGGCCACCCGATATCACTCGCTGGTCGTAGAAGCCGCCACCATCCCGCCCGGCCTGGAGGTCTCGGCTTGGAGCGAGGACGGGATCGTGATGGGCGTGCGGCATCGGACGCTGGCGGTCGAGGGTGTCCAGTTCCATCCGGAATCGATCCTCACCGAGGGCGGCCACCGGCTGCTGGCCAACTGGCTGGTTCGCTGCGGCCAAGCCAATGCTCACGACGCCGTTCCGGCGGCGACGTCCCCCGCGGTCGGGGTCAAAGCGGGCCCCTGACGACCTGGGCCCACCTTGTGGACCAAACTCGGCCCACCTGAGGGGCGGCCGCGTCCAGAGAGTGAAGACGTCCCTGCTGGGGGCCTGCCCCGGCGGCCGCGGCCCCGGACCCAACGATCGCCTCCCGCCGGCGCTACGCCGTTGGGGGGGGCAACGTGGTCGATGTCGCCGGCGGCACGGTCGTGGTGGTGGTAGTGGGCCGGGTAGTTGTCGTGGGGGCTTGGTACACCCCGATGACCACATTGACCACCGAGCCCTTGTTGACGCTGCTATTCGCCTGGGGGCTCTGGCTCTGCACGATCCCGTTCCGGCTGCTGCTGGTTACCGTCGTGGTGGTGAAGTTGCCGGTCAGACCGACCACTTGGAGGGCCGTGTTGGCCTGGGCTTCCGTGTCGTTGGTGAGGTCCGGGACGCTGACCTGGGGAACACCCGTCGACACGAACACGGTGACCGGCGAGCCGACGGACACCTGGGAGCCCTGGGGCGGCGACGTGCGGGTCACCGCGCCTGCTGGCACGGAGGTTGACGCCTCGTCGACCTGGCTGCCCACCTTCAATCCGAGGGCCCCGAGCGCCTGACCGGCCGCGCTCGGGGTGTCGCCGACCAGCGACGGGATCGACACCGTGGGCTTGCCGGTCGAGACCACCAGCTGCACTTCGGATCCTTGCGCCCGCTTGGTACCCGCGGGTGGATTGGTACTGATCACCGTCCCCGCCGGCACGGTCGCGGACGTGGTCGAGTCGACGGTAACGACGAAGCCGGCGGTCTTGAGGGCGGTCTGGGCTGCGGCTTGTGTCTGGCCCGCCACGTTCGGTACCGGCACCTGCTGGGGTCCGCTGCTCGCGATCAGAACCACCGGCTTGTCGCTCTTCAGGCTCGAGCCGGGTGGCGGATCGGTGCCGATGACGTTGCCAGGCGTGGCCGAGCTGGTCTGGGTCCGGGTGGACACGTCCGTGAAGCCCTGCTGGTGCAGTTCGGCCGTGGCCGCCGCCACCGGTTTGCCCACCAGATCGGACGGCACCGTCAGCGTCTTGGTCGAGTCCCACCAGCCGAGGGCCCGACCCAGGAAAAACAACCCCACGGCCAGTACCACCAGCACTCCGACCGCCAGCGCCGCCCACTGCCACCACGGTCGGGATCGCTCGTCCAGATCGGAGCCGTCGCCGCCACTGTAAGGGGCGGGGGGGACGGAGGTCCGGGCCGCTCCCTGCAGCCGCGTCGGGTCGGTGGCGGCCAGGGTGGCGCCGACCGCCGCGCCCCCGACGGCGGCTGCCACTCGCGTTGGTTCGGCCAGGGCCATGACGGGTTGGTCCCGCCCGAATCGCACCAGATCCGAGCGCAGTTCGTCGGCGCTCTGATAGCGGAGGTCCGGCTGCTTGGCCAGGGCCTTCATGATGATGGCCTCGAAGCCGGGCGGAACGGCCGGATTGATGGCGGCGGGCGGCGTTGGATCTTCTTTGACGTGCTTGTAGGCGATGGAGACCGGACTGTCCCCGCTGAATGGGGGTTTGCCCGTGGCCATCTCGTACAGCACCACGCCCAGGGAGTACACATCGCTGCGGGCGTCGACGGAATAGCCCTGGGCCTGCTCGGGGGAGAAGTACGTCGCGGTGCCCATCACCGAGCCGGTCTGAGTGAGATCCTCCGCCGCCCCGGCGCCGATGGCCCGGGCGATGCCGAAGTCGGTGACCTTGACCTGGCCGGTGTGATTGTCGATCAGCACGTTGCCCGGCTTCACGTCCCGATGGATGACGCCCCGGCGGTGGGCGAAGTCCAGGGCCGCCGCCACGTCGGCGCCGATGGCCGCGGCCCGGACCACGTCGATGGGTCCGTCGCTGCAGTATGGACGACAGCGTTCGACCGTCGATGTACTCCATGACGATGAAGTAGGTGTGTTCGCCCTGGCCCCAGTCGTAGATGGAAACGATGTTGGGGTGGGTGAGATTGGCGGCCGCTTTGGCCTCCCGGCGGAACCGCTCGACGAAGGCTCGGTCGACGGAGAGCTCCGGAAACAGGACCTTGAGGGCGACGGGCCGGTCGAGGAGGAGGTCCCGGGCCAGATACACCTGGGCCATGCCGCCCCGCGCGATGTGGTTGACCATCTCGTAGCGGTCGCTGAAGACCTGCTGGGAGGACATTTGGATCAAAGCCTAGGGGGAGAGGGAGGTTTCGTCGGATCAGTCCGGTGGACGTCAGGCTGGGCGGGACCACGAAGTCGGGGTGTTGGCGGTGCCGTCGGGCGGAGACGAAGTCCGCTCATGTCCCGGTCCCGCCGGCCAGATAGGCCTCGATCATAGCTTTGGCGATGGGGGCGGCCAGGGTGCCGCCCTGGTACTCGTCTGCCGCCGGCTGGTTGGGGAGGAGCACCGCCACCGCGATCGTCGGGTTGGCTGCGGGGGCGAACGCTACGAACCAGGCGTTGATCTTGCCGGTCCCGGTCTGAGCGGTACCGGTCTTGGCTGCAACTTCCACGCCGGGGATGCGGGCCGCCGTTCCCGTCCCGCGTGGGTCGTTGACGACGGACAGCATCAACTGCGTCACTTGGGCGGCGGTGGCCGGCGTGGTCGCCTGCAGCCAGGGTTTTGGTTGATAGGTGCTGACCACTTGATTCTGAGAGTTGGTCACGTGCCCGAGGATGTGCGGGGTCATGATCGTCCCCCCGTTGGCGATGGCGCCCGCGACCATGGCCATCTCGAGTGGCGTGGACTCGACGTTCTGCTGGCCGATGGCCGAAAAGGCCAGGCCGGGGAGGTCCTGGGTGAAGGCCGATGGCGGGGGGAAGGTGGAGACGGCCGGAAAGGGGAGGTCGATGGGTGGTGACCTGATTGAACCCGAAGCTCACGGCCTCGGAGTACAAGGGGTTGGCGCCGAGGTCCAGCCCGATCTGACCGAAGCCGGTGTTGCAGGACACCGTGAACAACTCGAGCATCTGGCCGCCGCAGGTTTCACCACCGAAGTTGTGCAACAGGTTGGTCGTCTGGGGGAGGGGCAGGGCCGCCAGGGTGGGATACACCTTGGTAGCCAGTGGCGGGGCGTGGTCGTACACCGCCGACGCGGTGATGATCTTGAAGGTGGAACCGGGGAAGTAGCGCTGACGGTACGCCCCCGGGGCCAGCACCGCCCCCGGCTGGGCGGTGAGCGCTTTGTAGTTGGCCTGAACCTTCGCCAGGTCGTGTCCGGACAGCAGGTTGGGGTCGAACGACGGGTTGGAGTACATGGCGAGGATTGAGCCGGTCCGGGGGTCGAGGGCGACCACGGAGCCCTCCCGGCCGGCGAGCGAGGTCTCGGCCACCTTCTGGAGACGGTCCAGGACGCTGAGCGTGATGGATTGGCTCTGATCATGATTGGCGAGCAGTTGCCGCAGCTGTGTCAGGCTGGTCGGCAGTTTGAAGGGGCTGCTGCTGCCGGTGAGCACCCGGTCGTAGCTCCGCTCGGCCCCGTCCGAGCCGTAGATGAAAGAGAAGTACCCGGTGATCTGCGAGAAAAGCGCCCCCGTCGGGTACTGGCGCAGGTACTTGAACTCGTCATTGGTGGGGATCGAGGTGGCGAGGGTGACGCCATCGGCGGAGACGATGTCGCCTCGCTTGGCGGTGTACTCCTTGACTACGGCGTTCCCGTTGAGCGGGTTGGCGTTCAGGGCTCGGGCGTGGACGACTTGCAGCCAGTTGAGCTGGACGAACAGGGCCACGAACAGGACGATGATCCCGAGACCGACGAGACGGATCTGCCGGTTCACGCCGGGACTCCGGCGATGGTGCCGGTGGCGTCGTACGGCAAGGGACGCGGCGTCTCGGTGTCATGGGAAATACGCAGCAGCAGTGCGAGCAGCATATAGTTGGCGATCAACGACGATCCGCCGTAGGAGACGAACGGCAGCGTGATGCCGGTCAACGGGATGATCCTGGTGACGCCACCGACGATCACGAAGGTCTGCACTCCGAGGATCAGTGACAGTCCGGTGGCCAGCAGCTTCTCGAACGGTCGGTCGCAGCGGATGGCCACTCGGAGGCCGGCGCCGACCATGAGCAGGTAGCCGAACAACAGGGCGGAGGCGCCGAGCAGGCCGAGCTCATCGGCGATCACCGCGAAGATCAGGTCGGTGGACGCCTCGGGGAGGTGGCCGGCGTTGCTCTGGCCAGGACCTTCACCGAACACTCCTCCTGCGGCGATGGCGAACCAGCCCTGGATGATCTGGTAGCCGGAGGTGGATGCGTGGGCCCACGGGTCGAGCCAGCCTTGCACCCGCGTCTTGGCGTGGCCGATGACCTTGAGGGCGACAAAGGAGCCGAAGCCGAAGAGAGCGGCGCCCAGGCCGAGGTAGTAGGCCCGACCGGTCGCGACCCAGAGCATCCCGATGAACAAGGCGAAGAAGAGGAAGGATGATCCCAGGTCGTTTTCGGCGAGAAAGATCAACAACGAAAGTCCCCACGCCGCCAGGATGGGAGCCAGGTAACGCGGATCGAGCACCAAGAAGCGGCCCACTCGCCGGGTGCCGTGACTGAGGAGATCTGCCCGCTCGACCATCACCGATGCGAAGAAGATCGCCAGGGCTAGCTTGGCGAACTCGCCGGGCTGGAAGTTGAACGACCCGACGTGGATCCACAGTCGGGCCCCGTTGATGTTTTCGCCGATCCCAGGGACGAGGGGCAGCAGGAGGAGGGCGATGCCCGCCATGGCGAGGCTGTAGCGGTAGCGCTCGAGGTCCCGGGCCCGGCGCACGAGCGCCAGAGTGGCGATGAACGCGGCGATCCCGATGGCGGTCCATACCGCCTGGAGGCGAGCTTCATGGTTGGAGAGGCGGGCGATGAACACGTAGCCGATTCCGTTGAGCAGTCCCGCCGTCGGCAGCAGGATGGGATCGGCGTTGGGGGCGAGCCGGCGCATGGCGAGGTGGGCGACCAGCAGCAGCACGAAGATGATGCCCAGGAAGGGCCCGATGTTGGCGGGCAGGTTGCCGGCTTTGCCCAGCCCGGCCAGGGCGTAGAGCCCGCCGATCAGCACGACTGCCAGGACGATGAGTCCCAACTCGGTCCGCCGCCTGGCGGGTGCGGCGTGGGCTGCGATCACGTGGTGGTCGGGGTGAGGGATCGCGGTTTCGGGCCAGGTGGCAGGGGTGTGGCGGCGCGAGCGGCCAGCAAGGCCGCTTGTTTCTCGGCCACCAGGTTGTCGACGAACTGACGGGCCGCGGTCAACGACGGCTCTGGCTGGCCCGCGGCCAAGGCGGGCAGATGTCTGGCTTCAACGTCGGAGGTCGTGACAGAGGTGCCGTCGGCGACGGTTGGCTGCAGCCACAGCACCCCGCCCGGCCGGCCCTGGAAGATGGTGATGCGGTTGCCGCGGAGGCTCACAAAATACGAGGATCGGGCGTACCACGCGATGCCTGCCGCGGTCACGCCGAGCAGCACCAGCACGACTACGACGAACGCCACCACCCGGAGGCTCAGTATCCTCCTTCCTCGGGGTCGCACGGCCCGGGTCGGCTGAGTCTCCCGGCTGACGACGGGCTCGTCCGCAAGCGCAGGGATGGCAGCCGTGGGGCTGGGGTCTTTCTCCGAGGCCGAGTCGTCGGCATCGACGACGATGACGGTGATGTTGTCGTTGCCGCCCCGGAACTTGGCCTCGGCTACCAGTTCTCGGGCCGCTTCTTCCGGGTCGGCCAGCCGGCGTAGCAGCGAAGCGATCTGGTCGTCGCTCAGTTCCCGGAACAGCCCGTCGCTGCAGAGGAGGAAGCGATCGCCCGCGACCGGCTCGACCAGGAACAAGTCGACCGGAACCTCGGGGTCGACTCCCAACGCTCGAGTGATGACGTTGCGCCGGGGGTGGAACTCGGCCTCCTCTTTGGACAGCCTGCCCTCGGCGACGAGCTCTGCGACCAGGTTGTGGTCGGAGGTCACCTGGCGCAGTTCACCCTCGTGCAGTACGTAAAGGCGGGAGTCGCCGATGTTGATGACCGCGATGCGTTCGTCGCCGATGAGGGCCAGGGCCACCAGCGTGGTGCCCATGCCCCGCATCTCCGGATTGGCTTCGGCCTGGTCCCACACGGCGCGATTGGCGGCTCGGGCCGACTCTTGCAGATTCTCTGGGGTCGGCTCGCCGGCGGCCGCGAAGGCCTCTCCGAGGTGCTTGATTGCCGTCGCGGCCGCGACTTCGCCGGCGGCCGGTCCACCCATGCCATCCGCGACCGCGAACAGCGGGCTGGCGAGGAGCAGGACGTCCTGGTTGTTGGAACGCACCAGGCCCACGTCGGTCGCAGCCCCGGCTCGGAGTTCGATCATCGGCGGACTTCCATGGTCGTCTTGCCGACCTGGAGCTTGTCCCCTTTGCGCATGGCAGCCGCGGCCGTGACCTTCCGCTTGTTGAGATAGGTCCCGTTGGTGGACCCCAGGTCCTCAACAAACAGATCACCGTCTCGCCGGAACACCCGGGCGTGTAGCTGTGAGACGAACGTGTCATCGGCGATCGGCACGCCGCAGCCACCGGCCCTCCCGACCGTCATCTCGTCTCCGAGGGCGAACTCCTCGCCGCGCCGATCGGCGGGCTCGAGCACAACCAGTCGCTCGCCGCCCCGGCCCCGGCGACCTGACCGGGTCGAACCAGGTTCTGGAGCCGGCACCGAATCGGCGGGAACGGCCGGGGCGGGTTTGGGCTCGCGCAACTCGACCCAGACGGCCCGAAGCACCCGGAGGAAGAACAGATAGAGCAGGGCCAGCAGAACGAATTTGAGAAAGGTGAGCAGCTGATCAGACACGGTCGGAAGGTGCCTTAGCCCTGTTCGAAACGGATCGTCGTCGCCCCCACACTGACCGTGTCGCCGTCGTGGAGGATTTGGGCGCCGATGATGGTGATGCCATTGACCTTGGTGCCGTTGGTGCTACCCATGTCGGACACCTCGTACTCGATGGGTGCGCCCAGCCCAGGGACGGCGCCCGAGGCGAGCCGAAACTCGGCGTGATACCGGCTGACGTTGGGGTCGGTGAGGACCAGACCGGAGTCGGGGAGCCGGCCGATGATGAGGGGCTTGGCGCCGAGCTCCACCTCATTGCCATCGGGCAAGACCAGGCGGGCGTGACCAGGGCTGGGTTCGGGTTCGGCCGCCTTCGTCATCTCCCCCGAGATGAGGACCATTCCGGCCGCCAGCTCGCCGTCGGTCTGGATGTTGATACCGACCGGTCCGAGTAGCACGTAGCCCTCGGCGCGGGCGTGCTCGGTCGCAACTTCCTCCAGCTCGGCGACAAGCTCTCCCTCGATAGGGGCGAATCGGTCGCGGTCGGACGTGGCGAGCACCACGGTGAACTGGTTGGGCGCGATGGTCCCGCGCGGGCGCGATCGTGCGCCGCAGGTCCATCTCCCTGGTCAGCCGGCGGCCGATTTCGACGGGCTGCAGACTGCTCCGGAAGGTCCGGGCGAAGACGCTCTCGACCATGCGCTCCAGGCGGCGCTCGAACTGTTGGATTCCCATCAGCGGTGGACAGCTCTCCGGGGTGGCGGGTGCCGTGGCGCGAGTCGTCGGAGGCGGCTGGTCTGCCGCCGTCCTCTCCTAGCGGGGGCGGTGGTCCGGGAGGTCACGGGCGAGCATCGAGCGTACTCGGCTCCTCGGCCGCTTCCCGGGCAGGCGGCGCGTTGGCCGGCACTTCTGCGCACCGCTACAGTGATGTCTCCCACTCGGGCGAGTGGCGGAATTTGGCAGACGCGCAGGATTCAGGTTCCTGTGTCCGAAAGGATGTGGGGGTTCAAGTCCCCCCTCGCCCACCCGCTCGACCTGCGGCTATGTGTTCTGCGGGTTGACGGACGGCCCCGTGAGACCGGATTTGCTAACGGTTGCTAACGAGCGGCTGGCTCGTTATCCCACCGGTGGTGTTCGGGGTGCCGGGGTAACCTGTAGCAGTGGCGTTCACGCGGATCACCGTCGACCCCGCCGTCATGGGTGGGATGCCTTGCATCAGGGGTCTCCGCGTACCGGTGGCGACCGTGGTGTCCATGGTCGCCGACGAGATGACCGTCCAGGAGATCCTCGCCGACATGCCGACCTGGAGCGCGAGGACATCGCTGAGGCCCTGCGATTCGCGGCCGAGGCGGTCCGCGAGCGAGAGTTGCCGTTGCTCCGTCCGGCGTGAGGTTCTTGGTTGACCTGAACCTGTCGCCTCGGCTCAGTGACCTACTCTCCGATCTCGGTCACGACTCCGTACATGCTCACCGTCTAGAGCCCCGCCGAAGGAGCCCAAGCCGCCCCGACCGCCCGGGTGGCCATCGCCCTCCCGGGCATCCCCATCACCTGACCCTGGCCCTGGAATGAGGGCTCCACCGGCCAACCGCTGCTCAAGGCGGCCGCCGGGCGGCGGGGGAGAGGCCGTTGGGCAGCCTCCGGGTCGTACCATTCGGGTATCACGTTCTTCGCCACCACGGTGCGCCGCCTGCTTCCCGGGCTGTGGGGATGCTTGCCGGTCGCGGTGGCGGCCGGGTGGGTGTCGGTTCGTTCGGACCTTCCCAACACCGACGTGGCCCTGCTGCTGGTCTTGGCCGTCGGGGCGGTGGCCCTGGTGGGCGGGCGCGGCGCGGTGTTGGTGGGTTCGCTGGCGGGCGCCACCGCTTTCGACTTCTTCGACACTCCCCCCTATGGCCAGCTGTTCATGACTAGGGGCCGCGACGTCGCGACCACGATGGTGCTGATCGGCGCCAGCTTGCTGGTGGGGGAGCTCGCCGTCCGGCTGCGGCGCTACCGGACGATGGCGACGCGCCGGGGTGAGGACTTCACGGTGATGAGCGAGGCGGCCCAGTTGATGTCCTTCGGAGACGGCGCCGACCTGGTGGTGGCGGCGTTGGCCGGCGAGCTGGCATCCCGTCTGGCCCTGGCCGACTGCCAGTTTGAGCGCGGCCCGCCGACGGGGGACCGCCCGTGTGTGGCTCGGGATGGCCGGCTGGTTGACCTGGGTGACGGGCTGCGAGAAGACGGCCGGCGGGCCGACCTGGGCGATCGACTCGGCGACGCGCCCATCAACGCCATCGACCTCCCGGTATGGAGAGGGGTAGAGGTGGTCGGGCGGTACCGGATGACCCTGCGGCCCGGTCCGCCTCCCGACCACGAGCGGCTGGTGGCCGCGGTCGGAATCGCGGAGCAGGCCGGAGCGGCGCTGGCCGGCAGCTGGCCCCGCCCGCCGGCGTCGGACCGGCCGAGGCGCCTACGGCTGGTTCGTTAAGCCCCGGTTGACAGGAGGGATGCTGGTCTAGGCGGTGGCGCCGGGCTCGCTGTCAGGAACGGCGAGTAGTTCGTATTCCGGGTTGAGCATGGCGATTCGACCTCGGCGTTCCGCCACCCTTCCTTCGACGACGAGTTGCGTCCCGGTGCGGATTCCGGGAATCTCTCGTCGGCCCAGGAAGACGACCATGAGATCGGCGCCGCTGGCGTCGGTCAGGGTGCACTCGAGGGCGGGAACCATCCCTGACCAGGGCTGGATCCGCACGGCTCGGATGCGCCCCGCCACTTTGGCCGGCTGGCGATGTTGCAACTCGGCGATCGGCGTGGCCCCGGCGACGTGGGCGAAACGCGGGCCGTCCCCGGCCAGCGTTGGGTTCATCCGGTCGCCCTCCGCCAAGAGGAGCTCGGGGTGGGCCAGGGCCCGCTGGCTCTCGGCCAGGTCCGCCACGTTGAATGGCACCAGGGTGGCATTGACATGCGGCACGTGTCCGAGCACCCGGACCAGCCGGTTGGCGTTCTTGCCGTGCAGCAAGACCGCCCAGCTGCGCCGGTAGGCCCGGGTCGGGATCAGCACGCTCACCTCGGTCTGGCCGTCGGCTGCCGCCTTGGCTGACATCTCCAGCGCGGCCCGGCCCAGCCGCCGGTCCGCGACCTCGATGACCTCGAGCGGCAAGCTTGACAGGCCGAGGTCGCGCCAGCGGTCGCATCACCGCCTCGGCCCGGCGATTGTCGATGTTGAAGTGGACTGCGTACAGCTCGTCCGGGTTCAAGTTGCGGGCGTACTGGATGGCCCGGGCCGTGGCCAGATCGATCCGATCAACGAGCACGATGGCGGTGTGGCGGCGCAGCACCGGCGCCTCGCATGCCTGCAGGGCCACGCCCTCGTCGAGCACGGAGTCCTCAACCCGGTACTGGGCGTTGGTCTTCATCAAGCCGTAGATCAAGATGGGCATCACCACGACGACCACCCACGCCCCCTTGGTGAACTCCGTCACCGCGAAGATGAGCACGACTAGCAGGCAGACCACGGCGGCGGTGGCGTTGATGACCACGCTGCGCCGCCAACCCGGCTCCCGGTGGGTCAGGTGATGCCTGGTCATGCCGGCACCGGCCATCGTGAAACCGGTGAACACCCCGATGGCGTACATGGGGATCAGCGCCGCCACCCGAGCCCGGGTGGCGACCAGCAGGGCGATCGACGCCACCGCCAGCACGATGATGCCGTTGGAGAAAACCAGGCGGTGGCCCCGCACAGTCAGGGGGCGGGGCAGGAACGAGTCTTCGGCCACGAAGCTGACCAGGAACGGAAAACCGGTGAAGCTGGTGTTGGCGGCCAGGATCAGGATCAGCGCCGTGGCCGCTTGCAGGCACCCGAACAGGATCGAGCCGGCCGGACTGCTGCCGTAGACCAGCCGACCGATCTCCGAGACGACCGTCGGGGTACCCGACCCGAACGGACGGGCAGTGGGCCAGCGCGGCCAGGATCGAGATCCCGAGGAACATCGACCCCAAGATGCTGCTCATGATCACCAAGGTGGTGCGGGCGTTGGCCGCTTGCGGTTCCCGGAACACGCTGACGCCGTTGGAGATGGCCTCAGTACCGGTCATGGCCGATCCACCGTTCGCGAAGGCCCGGGCGACGAAGAACAGCGACGCGCCCAGCAGCAGCCCGCCGCCCTCGTGACCCAGCGGCAGCTGGCCGCTGGAGACGGGCACGTGGCCCAGGTCCCCGAACGCCGCCTTGACCAGCCCGGCGAGGATCAGGACGGCCATGTTGACGATGAAAAAGTAGGTAGGGATGGCGAAGACCCGGCCCGCCTCCCGCAGTCCACGCAGGTTGCCCCACGCAATCAGGACCACGAACGCCACCGACATCGGCACCGTCGCCCGGCCCAGGCTCGGCACCGCGGACACGATGGCGTCGGTACCGGCCGCCACCGAAACGGCGACGGTGATGGTGTAGCTGATCAGTAGCGCCGCACCCGGCGATCTGGGCCACGTTGGGTCCGAAGTTGTCCCGGCTCACGACGTAAGAGCCGCCCGCTTTCGGGTACGACTTGACCACCTCTCGGTAGCAGACCGTCACGACCGCGAGGACGGCCAGGATCACCAGAGTTATCGGGGTCACCAGACCGAAGGCGGCCAGTCCGGCGACGGGTACCAGGATCCGCAGGATCTCTTCGCTGGCGTAAGCCGACGAGGACATCACGTCTGAGGAGAGCACGGCGAGTGCCGTGGGTTTGCCGAGGCGCTGCCCGGTCAACTCATCGCTGATCAACGGCGGTCCCAACAACAACCGCTTCAGGCGGTACGCCGCCGACTCCGGCAGCTGCGCTCCAGCTCGCACCCGGAGCGGAGGGCTCCAACCTCGTAACCCGGCCGGTCCGTTCGAGGTGGTCTCACTACTCTGGACGCTCGACGATTCGGTGATCGTCAACCCTCCTCTTCATGGGCGCAGCAAGAGCACCCTAATCAGTCCACCGGCCATATACGAAGAGCCTCAAGGGGGCCAGGGCCCTCCAGTATGGGTCACCCCCCTCGGTCCTCGGGGCGCGGGTCCCGCTCGCTCGACTCCGATTCCGGCGCCGACCGGGACCTGACCCGCCGAAGGAGCCGGTAGCACCGGCCGTCCCCTCACGCCAGCAGCTTGACGACCGCGATCAGGCCGACGACGACGATCGTCGCTTGCAGGATGGGCGGCGACAAGCGCCGTCCGATCCGGGCTCCGAGAAGCCCGCCCAGCATCGACCCACACGCGATAGCCAGGGCCGCCACCCAGTCGACATGGGTGGTGAGCGCGAAGACCACCGCGGCCACGAAGTTGACCAGGCCCGCCAGGACATTCTTGAGGGCGTTTTGGCGCTGGAGTGACTCGGCGAGGAAGAGGGCGAAGAAACCCATGAGGAGTACGCCTTGGGCGGCGCCGAAATAGCCGCCGTACACCGCCGTTGCGAAGGTGACCAGCCACAGCGGAATCGTGACCCGGTCGGTGGCATTGCGGCCGTGGGCGGCCGCCCAAGCCCCGATGCGTGGGCCCAGGGCGACGAGGAAAACCGCCAGGATGATGAGCACTGGCACGATGGCCTTGAAGACCTCGGCGGGCAGCACGAGGAGCAGGACCGCTCCGATGACGGCTCCTGGCACTGACGCCGACCCCATCACGGTGGCCCGTCGCCGCTGACCCTCCAGCTCGCGGCGATAGCCATAGGCGCCCACGAACGAGCCGGGGAACAGCCCGACGGTGTTGGAGACATTGGCCGTGACCGGTGGCAACCCCACCGCAAGCAGGACCGGAAAGGTGATCAGCGTTCCGGATCCGACCACGGTGTTGATGGTTCCGGCCGCCAGCCCCGCCGCGAAAACGATCACCACCTGCCAGTCGCTCACCCGACGTCTCCAGTCAGCAACCTACCGCTTGGCGGGGCGTGGTCGTGGCCGTAGGCTGACCAGCGGTATGCCGGCCGTCAGGTCGGCCGAAGGAGAGGGTCGGTAGACCATGGGTGACGTCAGCACCATGCCTCATCTCTCCGGTCTTCCCGCGAATGTCGATGACTCGGCCACGGGCACGCCACCTCGACGGCCGGGTTCGGTGCGCCGGACCACGACGGTGGACATGGTGTGGCCGGGGGGCTTCGGGACGCCGCTGGTGTTGATCGGACGGGCGAGAGACCTGCTCACACCGGTGTCCGGGTCCGCCACGGTGCTCGGCGAAGGGTCCATGCTGGTAACGATCCCGGGTTCCCGCACGGTAGGCGCCATCTCGGTAACGCCTGAACGTCCCGGCATCGAGGGCCTGGTGGGCGCGGTCGGCGGCTCGGATCTGCGCCAGGCCATCGATCGGGTGTTGCCCGACGAGCGGGCGGCAGCCACACCCCTCTACCTCCTTTTGGACGACGTCGCCGGTACCAGCCTGATCGCTGGTTTCGCCTGGACGCGGTCGCGGCCACAGATCCGGCCGCGGATGAGCGGCGGGGGAGCCGAACGGGGGGCGATGGCGCGTACCTTCGGCGTCAGGAAGGGCCGGGTGATCTGCTCGGGATTGCGTCCTCATGGGTGGGCCGACACCCATCGCCTGCAGGAACAGGATCCCCAGCACGCGGTGCGCCCCGCCGGTGACATCACCAGTCCCGACGATCCCTTGGCGTGGCATCCCTTCCCGCCCGACCCCGAAGTGGGGATGCGGCGGCACCGGCGAGTGGACGCCTGGTTTGACGATGGTGTGGTGAAGGTGGACGCGTTCTTCCGCGATGCCTGTTGGGATCCGGACGGCACGCAGATGGCGCTCCACGAGTACACCATCGCCGCTGACATCGACGCTCGCGACCACACGCTTGTCTCGATGGTGGCCACACCGCGGGTTCTGCCCTTCCCCGAGTGCCAGTGGGCCGCGCCCCACCCGGCCTTACTCAAAGGGCAGAAGGTGTCCGACTTCCGGGTCACGGTGCAGCAGACGCTCACCGAACTGCAGGCCTGCACCCATTTGAATGACATGCTCCGCAACCTGGCCGAGGTCCCCGCCCTCATCAACGCCCTCTGACCGACTCGCACAGGGCTCCCGCTCGCTCCGCCCTGTGAGGCCGACATCGTCGGACGACGCCGGCTCCAGCCCGGTGCCCACGAACTTGTCCGTCGGGACTTCACCTGGGACGCTCGGTCACCACCGACCCGGGCGATCTTTTGTGGCACGAGGCCTGGCACCGGGTCGCGCCGGGAGGTGATGGTCCTGATTCAGTCGCTGTCGCCGTCGCCGGCACTCCGGCCGTGTTTCCAGTAGCCACGTACCGTGGCCCGCTCACGGGCCACGCCGCGTTCCTCGAACAGGTGTCGACGGACGCGCTGGACCGCCGCCGCCTCGCCGGCAACCCAGATCCGGGTCTCCGGACCGAGGCCTGCACTGCGCACGGCCGCCACAAGCGCTTCTCCGGGGACCGCCCCGGTCTCGAGCTCCCGCCAGTTGATGGTGGCGCCGGGTCGGTCCGGGAGAGCCGACCGGGCGCAGGGGACCGCGATCTCGATCTCGCTCTGCACCGGCGTTCCTGTGGGGATGCGCTCCAGCAGTTGCCCGATCGCCGGGATGGCTGTCTCGTCTCCAGCCAGGAAAAAGTTGGGAGCGTCGAGGTCGATGTGATAGCCGCGGGCCGGACCCGAAACGGCGGCCTGGTCACCGGGCCGGGCCGCGGTGGCCCAGTTGGATGCGACCCCGCCATCGTGGATCACGATGTCGACGTCCAGTTCCAACTCGATCGGATCGACGCGCCGCGGGGTCAAGGTCCGGATGATCGGTCGCCGGCCATCCGGCATGAGGAATTCGTTCCCAGCCCAACCGGGCAGGCTCAGCTCGCTCTGACCGGGAAACGGCAGCAACACCCGTATGCTCGCGGCCGGTTGCTCGACGAGGAGCCCTTGAAGGCCGGGCCCGGCGAGCGTGATCCGGGCCATACGGGAGTTCAAGCTTTCCGTGCGCAGCACCGCGACTCGGCGAAACGGCGGAGGTGGACGTCGACCGGTCGACGGTTGCATGGGCCCATCCTGACACGCAACCCGCTCTTGGTATGGTGGCCGGCGTGCGGTCGTCGTCAGTTCGAGGGTCTGCGCCGACCCGGGTGGGCGTTCCGACTCCTTACCTCCCATGAGCACGCTGAATACGGGCACCGAGAAGCTGCTTGTCGAAATAGACGGTGGAATAGCACTGCTGACCTTCAATCAGCCGGAGAAGCACAATGCCATGTCCCTCGCCATTCGCACCGCCCTGCCCCCTGTACTTCGGACTTTGCAGGCCGATCCCGCGGTTCGTGTGATTGTACTGACTGGTGCCGGCGACAGAGCCTTCATTTCGGGGGCGGACATTTCGGAGTTCGGCGACCTGCGCACCTCGCCTGAGGCCCGAGCCGAGTTCGACCGGGTCGCGGCCGAGATCGCCGAGGCCTGGCGGGCCCTGGAGAAGCCCATCCTGGCCATGATTCGGGGCTTCTGCATCGGCGGCGGAATGCTGACCGCGATGCAGGCCGATATCCGCATTGCCGCAGAGGACAGCCAGTTCGCTATTCCCGCTGCCCGTCTCGGGTTGGGCTATGGGTTTCCAGGCGTCGAGGCCCTGGTGGCCCTGGTTGGTCCCGCATGGGCCGCGGAGATCCTCTTTTCCGGTCGCCGCCTCTCTTCGTCAGAGGCGCTCCGCATCGGGCTCGTCAACCATGTCGTCGCGGTCGAGCAACTCCGGCCGACCGTGATGACGCTGGCGAACACGATCGCCGAGAACGCCCCCCTCACCGTGGCCGCGTGCAAGGCCGCGGTGCTCCAAACCCGGCGGCCGCCTGACGGCCGCGACATGGCGCGTCTCACCGAGATGATCGAGGCGTGCTTCCGCTCCGAGGATTATCGAGAAGGGCAAGCCGCGTTTGCGGCCAAGCGCCCGCCCCGGTTTAGCGGTCACTGACCGATTAGCCGATGCACTGCGGGTAGGGAAAACTCATCGAGTTGACGAAGTTCGTATACACCAGAAGGGGCGCCCCCCGGTCGGTCAGGTTGCCCTCGACCCCTAGGGCGTGGTGGGCGTCGAGGGCCAGCCGGACCTGCAGCAAGTAGGGCGAAGCGGTCGCCGCTGCTGCTGCGGAGGAGGTCGGGGTCGAACCTGCGCTGCGGGTGTAGGTGACGAGGTTGCCAGTCACTCCGCAGACGACGATCGAATGGGTAGTGCTCTCGACGTATCCGGGCCGGCCAATCGGCAGCTTGGCCACGCTCGCGGCCGTGGTGACGACGATGCTCTCGCTGGCCGGGCTGGAGCTGAACACCACGCTGGCCGGCGTTGATTCCTTGTACGTCCATGTGGTGGGATACAGCGCCGAGAACTGATGTGGGCTGGACGTGTAGGAACGGAACTCGCCGGCGGCACTGAGCCTGGGATCAGCAGTAATCCACCCGACGTGGGTCTCCCCTTTGACCTCGTACCATCCGCCGTGGACGTTCACCACGTGGCCCAGCACCGTGAGCACCGAGTCCCAGGCGGCCGTGCCGACCACGTGGGATGTTGGGGCGGCCTGGAGATGCACGTTGAGGCCGATCGGACTGAGCACGGTACGTGGCCCGGCCCCCTGCACACCTGGCAATGTCGTCGTGGTGGCCCTCGGCGCCGTTGTCGTGCTGGGCGGGGGCGCGGCGTGCTTTCCCGCAGAGCCGCATGCGCCTGCGAACGCGCTGAGCGCCGCGCCGGCCATCAGGCAACGCCAAGCGGCGCTCCTCATGCCCACCGCACCTCCACCCGCACCACGGGCCGCATCCCGATGGGCCCATCCATCACTACACCCGGCGATACCCACATCGATGCCAGCTCCCTTCGAAGCCCAGAGGCTATCCCCGCCTGTGGCTCACCGAGCATCTCCCACCGGCGCGAGGAAGCCCGCGCCGCGGGTGTCCGTCAGCGCTATGAACGCCCCGCGCCCGACGGTCCTCCAGCGACCGTCGGTGGTCAGCCGGTCAGCTGAAGTGGTGAACCTCCGCTCCCGGTGGGCCCGGTGAGAGTTGCGCTTCGGGTTTGGTGCCGGCCCGCCGGGTGCAGGGCACGGGGCTCCTCCACGGCGGGCGTTCTCCCGTCGACCGGCCGCCGGTCGAGCAGGCTCTGGCCCGTGTCGTCGTAGAACCCCATCGAGGTCAGCGGCGGGGAGTAGGCGTGCACGCTCAGGGCGCCAGTGCCTACCGCGATCACGTCGTGCACGGTGCCCCCGTCGACCGTGGTGGTCCCTCCTTCAGTGATGAGCGTCGTCTGTCGGGAGGTCCCGTGCCAGCGCAGCTCCCTGAGCGCCCCACGCGCCACCGCGAACGCTCCAGCCGAGACGCCGTGATCGTGGGGGGTGACGCTGGTAGCCGGCGGCCAGCGAATCATCCAGACGTCGTACTCGAAGGTCGTGATCATGCGGAGGCTGGATCGCTGGCGGGGATGCTCGTTGAGCTGGTGCACCCACAGGTGCGCGACCTGGGCCAGGCCGGCCGCGATGTCAGTGAGCGCGGCGGTTGAAAGGGTGTGCGGCAGGCCGCGGCGGGCCGCGTTGGTCCAGGTGTCTCTGGGATCAATGAGGAGATTCCCGACGCTGGCCAGGTCGGCGGACCGGGTCGTTGGCATGATTGCGCTCACCTTTCCGAGCTGTCCGCATCGGACCGTGCGGCGCCTGCCGACCACCATAGTGGTCATTATCGATAAATCCAAGCGATTTAGTCAGGATTACAGGAAAGCGCTACCATGTGGTCTCATGGCTAACCTCGACGACGATCGAGGGTCCGCCGTGGCCGTCGACCGGTCCGCGTTGCCGGCACCTGAGACCTCAGCCGTGGACCGGGCCCTCGCGACCGCCCGGACCCGCATAAGCCCGCGTCTCGCAGCCGGCGAGCTCGATGCGGCCCTGATGGCTGGCGCTCTCGTCGTTGACACCCGTCCGCTGGAGCTTCGCCAGCACGACGGAGAACTCTCGGGAGCGCTCCGAGTGGAGCGGAACGTCCTGGAATGGCGACTGGATCCGACCTGCCCTCACCGCCTGGCGGAGATCGACGACCCGGGCCAGCGGGTGATCATCGTCTGCGATGAAGGTTACGCCTCGAGCCTGGCCGCCGCCGCCCTCATGGACCTCGGGCTCACCAACGTCACCGACGTCGACGGCGGCTTCCAGGCGTGGAGGGCCTGGCAGACGGCAGAGATCGAGCCGGGCCGTGACCGGGGCGACGCCGAAATGTAACGGCGTTGGTACAAATCGACGTGGCCCCGGTGCAGTTGCCATGTGCTACCAGCGAGGCTCCTCGCCGAGGACGCCCAGAGCCGATTTGCCGACCACCTCGTGGACCAGCGCGCTGTTGGCGGGATGAAATCCGCCACACCGGACGTCGCGGTAGATCCGTTCCAGCTCGTTTGATTTGAACATGCCCGTTCCTCCGGACACGTCCATGGCCAGATCTACCACCCGCTTGGCGCCTTCGACCGCCTTGTATTTGGCCGCGAACAGCTTGGCCGGCCAGGCCATGCCGTGGTCGACCTGGTTGGACCAGTCCGACGCGATCCGTTCCACCTGGGCCGTCATGCTCTCGAGCTCGATGGCCATCTCGGCGATCGAATGCTGGATCATGGGGTGATACGCCATGGCCCGCCCGCCGAGGGCGATCGACGTCCTCTTCTTGGCGCCGGCGATTGCGAGCTCCAAGGCCCGCTCGGCCAGGCCGAGATAGATGCTGGCGAAGGTGGCTTCCGCCCAGACGAAGATGCCGAGCACGAACGGGTCTGCGCCGGCCAGGCCGGCCGGTACCACGCGGACGATATAGGCGTCGGGAATGACCGCGCCTTCGATGACGGTGTCGTCGCTCCGGGTGGCCCGCATGCCCAGCGTGTCCCATGTTTCGACGACGTGGTAGCCGTCAGCCTCGCGGGGCAGGAATCCATGGACGATCTGGGGATTGGCCGGATCACTGGTGTCCATGGCGTGGAGGCCGAGACGGGTCCAGACCGGCGTGAGCGAGCCGAAGATCTTGTGGGCATGGATCTGGTAGCCGCCGTCGACCCGAGTGGCCTGGGCCGTGGAGAGCAGCACGGGAAAGTCGTTGCCAGCCTCACCGTGACCGGCGGCGAATACTTCACCGGCAACCGATTCCTCGAGCAGCCAGCTGAGGGACTTGTCGCCTTGACGCCACAAGTCGGCCGCCAGGCCAGTCCAGTAAACGTGCATGTTAAGGGCCAGGGCGGTGGCCGGCGAGCGATGGGCGAGGCGTCGTTCTTCCTGGCACACCTCCGCCAGGGTCATGCCGAGGCCGCCGAGCTCGGTCGGAACGGCCATCAGCAAATATCCGGCCGAGCGCAGCTCGTCGAAATCTTCGGTGAAGAATCGGTTGTCCCGGTCGTATTCGGCGGTCCTCGCCGCGCAATGGTCGAGGATGGTGTCGGTCAGTACGGTCATATGGGCTCCTCCTTTTTCTCTATTGACCGTAACGATCCTCGCCCCTGGCAACCTCCGGACAGCTACGGAAATCGAGTACGGAGCCTCAGAGCCCCAGTTCGGACGCCCGGCGCACCAGCTCCACCTTGGAGGCCACACCCAACTTGGCGTAGACGTTGGCGAGGTGGGTCTCGACCGTACGCTCGCCGATGAACAGGCGGGCCGCGATCTCGCGGGCGGAGTGACCTTGAGCCGCCAGGGTGGCCACCTCGCCTTCTCGCCCGCTCAGCGATCCTGGGCCGACCAGGTCCGATTTCTTTCGACGTCCTTTGGTGCCCAAGGTGGTCAGGGAAGCCAGGACCCGCTCGTGGCGCACGACTGCGCCGCAGGCCAGGAAGCGCTCTGCCGCGGTCTGCAGGGTCTCTATGGCGCCCGACCGGTCGTGACGGATCAAGGCGGTTCCGAGCAGGCCAAGGGCCCGGCCCTCGAACAGTAGCCAGCCCGCCGACTCGAAGGCATCGGCCGCCCGTTCGAGCAGTCCGATGGCGTCCTGCGGGTTTTCGGACAGCATGGCGCGGGCACCCGAAACAAAGGCCCGAGCGGCCTCGTGACTCGGGCCGCCTGGGGGCGACGGATCCGCCAGGAGCAGGTCGGCGGCGCCAATCACCGCCGGTCCGTCCCCGGCGTAGGCCGCCATCTCGGCCAGGTCGACCACCATCCACCGCCCCCAAATCCAGTAGCCGTGGTCGATAGTGTCCTGGGCCGCGTTGGTCAGGCGGCGCATCCCCTCGGGTGTGTCGCCGGCGAGTGCGACGGCCGTCGCACCCGACCAGTCCACCAGCCTGCTCAGCACCCAGCAGCTGCGCCCGTGAAATGCCGCCTGACCCGCGTGTTGGATGGTGGCGGCCTCATTGTGCTGGCCCAGTTCGGCGAGGGCGGTGACGGCCATGCCTGCACCGAAGGCCCGTCGACTGCTCCGCCCGCCGTCCCAGGCCACCTGGTCTCGATAGGTCGCAACCGTGGCCTGCAGGTCGCCGGCTTGCCAGGCCATCTGGGCCGTGAAATCCAGCAGCAGCGTGTCCCGATAGGCGGGGTAGGTCTCCCGGGCCGTTTCGAGCTCGGCGGTCTTCCCGGGCCGGCCGAGTAGATGCTCGACCGAGGCGCGCATGCCGAGTAGGTAGCAGAGCCGGTAGGACTTGTCGGCCTGTCGGGCCAACTCGACGCCCTGCTCGATGACTTCCAGTGACGCCTCGATCCGGCCGGAGAGATTGACCGCCCAGGCCAGCGAGGAAAGGGCCTGGAGTTGGAGCACCGAGTCACCTCGGGCCATAGCGGCGGCCAGCACCTCTCGGGCCAGACGCTCGTGGGTCTCCCCGTCGTCTGCCATGCCGGCGTGGTAGCTCAACTCGTTGGTCGCCACCAGCACGGACCGTTCGTCGCCGGCCGCCGCGAAGAGATCCCGGGCCCGGGAAACCAGCTCGCGTCCAGGTTCCAACTCGCAGAGACCCCACGTCAGCAGGCTTCCCAGGCTGAACTTCACTGCGGCGCGATGGGCGGTGTCCGAGGAACGTTCGAGGACCTGGTCGGCGCGCCGCATGGCCCGTACCCCGACCTCAGCGTTGGCGTCGGCGCGGTGGTCAACCACCCAGTCAGGAGTGAGGGGCATGACCTCGAGGACTTGCAACCATCGTCGGTCGCCCGCTGGAAGCATGGTCAGCAAGGCGTCCAGCAGTGCCAACGCCTCCTGGTGATGCTCGCTGGCCTCCGCCCGGCGCAGCGCTTCCCGCAGGGTCTCGACCGCTTCCTCGTCGCCAGGATCGGCGGCTTGCACCACATGGCTGGCTGCCGCCCCGTAGCGCCCGGACTCGACTAGGACCCGCGCCGCGTGACGGTGCAGGGCCCGCCGGCGCGCCCCACCGATCTGCCGGTAGATGGCCTCCTGGATCAACGGGTGGGCGATCTCGTACACCAGCTCTCTGCCTGCCTCCATCTCCGTCACCAGTCGCACCCGTTGGAGCCGCTCGAGGATGGTGGCCAGGTCATCGAGGGATCGGCCCGTCAGGCGGAGCAGATCTCGCAGTTCGGCTCGCTGTCCGATCACGGCCAGCAGCTCGATAGCGGCCAGGGCCGATGCATCCAGATCACGCAGGCGGGACTCCACCCGGGCGGCGAGGTCCTCGGGCATGGTGTGCAGGGACGGATGCTCGAGGTCGGCGCCTTCCTCCAGCAAGGCCCGTAGGAGCCCGGTCACGAACAGCGGGCTGCCTGCAGCGCGATCTGCCAGCCAGTCGACGAGGGCGTTCGGGACCGGACCTTGCACCAGCTCGACGGCCACCTGGCCGACCTCCTGACGCGAGAGAGGGTCAACCGTCATGCGGGTGAGCAGGCCTTCCTGCTCGAGGGACCGCACCACGTCGCTGGCCACCGGGTGCTCGGCCAGCTCGCTGGGGCGGGCGATGAGCAGGACGAGCAGACGCGAATCGACCAGGTTCCGGGTGAGGTAGTTGATCGCCTCCCATGAGGATCCGTCACCAAGGTGGACATCGTCGAGCGTGACGATGACGGTGGACCGGCGTGACAGCCGGTCCAGCAGGCTGGCGAGGGCGACCAGCAGGCGTATTCGGGACGGTTCGGGCCCGGCGGCCGGTTGCAATTGGCTGCCGGACCAGGCCGCGCCCACCGACGGGATCAGAGCGGCCAGATCCTCGACGTGGGCGCCGCAGAGTTCCATCACCTCCGCAGGTGCAAACGACCGTAGACCTCGCTCGAGGGCCTCCACCCACAAGCCGAGGGAGGCGGTGGCGCCGAGCGGATAGGCCCGAGCGGACAGGGCTACCACGTTCTCCCGGTGGCGGGTGACAAACTCGGACGCCAATCGGGTCTTGCCGACGCCCGCCTCACCCACCACCAAAACCACGCGGTGGCGGTCCGCCCGCACCTCTGTCAACTCCGCATCGAGGCGATCGAGTTGGAGGCCCCGCCCGATGAGTTCGCCACGCGACGCGACCCGAGCGGGCCCGGTGGGCTTCGGCTCACTCCACTCGACCTCGAATGCCGGTACCGGCTCGGACATGCCTTTGAGCGGGATGTCGCCGACCGGCGTGAACACGAAGCCGGACCGCGAGGCGACCAGGCCGCGTAGCAGGCTCGAAGCCAGAATTTGGCCCGATTTGGCCGCGTCACACAGGCGTTTGGCGACCACCACCGAGGAGCCGAAGTAATCGTCCTCGTCGCGAATAGGTTCGCCGACGTGCAGTCCCACCCGGACGCCGAGGTGGGGACCGCCGCTGGCGTTGTGGCGTTCGATGGCGCGCTGCATGGCGATGGCGCACCGGGCGGCGGCGGTGCCGCTCTCGAACACCACCATCAGGCCGTCACCCAGGTTCTTGACCTCGTGCCCCCCGGCCTCGACCACGGCCTCCCGCAGAAGACCGAAATGAAGCCGGCGCATGTCTTCGCCGGCTTCGTCGCCGAGACGTTGCAGGAGCGCGCTCGAACCTGTGAGGTCGGTGAAGAGCAGCGTCACGATCTGTGCTGGCAAAAAGCCGACCCCGAGCTTTCCCTCACTTCGACCCTAAACCAGGCTCCGACGGGTCTCCACAACCGTAGACGTTGCTCTTCCTCAACGCCACCGAGATGTGCAGCCGGGCCGGCGCCGGCCTGGTCCCGGGCCCATACCGTCCGTCCCGAGCGCGAGGATCAGGACGTGGCCACACCGCTACCGCCAGCCCTCATGTCCCTTGCCCCCCTTCTCGGCATCTGGTCCGGTCCCGGGCACGGGGAGTATCCGACGATCGACCCTTTCGACTACGACGAGACGGTCAGCTTCTCGCACGTCGGCAAGCCGTTCCTGGTGTACAGCCAGCGCAGCACCCGTGCCGGCACCGGTCAGCCCCTCCACGCCGAGACTGGCTACTGGCGACTCCCTCGTCCCGGTGCCGTCGAGCTGGTTGTGGCCCACCCGACCGGCTTGGTTGAAGTAGCGGAAGGACCTCTGGAGGACGACGCCATTCGTTTGCGATCAACCGTCGTGGCCCGTACCTCGTCGGCCAAAGAGGTAACCGCGATCGAGCGAGACATCGTGGTCGGCCCCGAAGTGCTTCGCTACTCGTTGCGAATGGCGGCGGTGGGCTGCCCGCTCACGCATCACCTGGCAGCCGAGCTGCGGCGCGTCGGCTGAGCCGAGGAAGTGAGTCCGCCGGCCCCGGCCCCGCGCTCTCTGGACCAAACTCGGCCCACCTGAAGGGCGCGACCGTCCAGAGATGGTGATCGAAGGGGCTGGCCGGGCGGGCGGCAGACGGGGCCCCTTCGGTCCGAAGCCAGCCCTCGTTTTCTGGAGGAAACCCCCCTCTCGAAGGGCGCTGCCCTCCGGAGAGGGAAGCGCCGGGGCCGCGCCGCGATCGGTCAGGACCCCAACCCGACCACCTGCGACACCAGATCGTCAGGGACCTCGAGCGGCAACCCCAGCAGCGCCGAGCACAGTGCCTTTCCGTAGTTGTCAAGGCAAAGTGAACGGGAGACGCCACCGCCGAGTGCCCCATGGGCCACAAAATTGAGGGCGGCGATATTGGGCACCTCATAGCGCTCGACCGGTCCTTTGACCAGCCCGGCGTACCACTCGCGGAAGCGCTCCGCCGTCAACTGCTCGACCAGAACTGGATACAGGTCGTCGGAGTAGGCGATGACGGCCACATTGGCGGTGTCGCCCTTGTCGCCCGAACGAACATGGGCGACGTGCCGCAGGGCCAGCCGCATCAGCTCGCCACCACCGTGATGGTGGCAGGGACGGCATTGCGGTCGACCAGCGTCGACCAGACCCCGACGATCTCGCGCACCCGGTCCTGGAACGGCACCCGTTTCCCGGTCATGGCGAGTCCCGAGACAGCCATGCCGTCGACCTCACGGCCGACCTTGTCGGCCTCGCCCCGGGTGGCACACCGGGCCGCCACCCGCACGGCTACCTCATAGGGTTCCGCCGTCGGCTGCGAGACCGGCCCATGGACCGCGTTGACACCGAGGAAGTCGATACGCACCTCCTCGGCCACCAAGCCCACCACATCGAACCGCCGGAGCAGGACGTCCTTGGCCAGCTCGGCCCGGCGGAGAGCGCCAGGTCCGGCATAAAAGAACATGTCCTCCCCCACGAACCCTTCGGCGACCGCGATCGTCGCTTTCAGGGTGGGTGTCTTCGGCTTCCCGCCGATACCGGTGACTTGTACCCGGTCGGGACCGATCTGCTCCAGCCGGGTGGTGGTGAAATCTACGACCACGTCCGGCGTCAGGTAATTCGCCGGGTCGTGCACCTCGTAGAGGAGCTGCTCTTTGACCGTTCGCAGGTCGACGCATCCTCCGGTGCCGTCGATCTTGGTGATGACCGTGGTGCCATTCGCGTCGACTTCGGCGATGGGGAAAGCCAGGTTCCAGACGTCTGCGACGTCCTTGAATCCCGGGTCGGCGAAGTATCCGCCGGTCACCTGGGCTCCACACTCCATCAGATGCCCGATGCCGGTACCTTGCCCGATCAGGGCCACATCGTCGAGGGACCAGTTGTGCTCGAACACCATGGGCGCCAGGAAGATCGACGGGTCGGCCACTCTGCCCGTGACGACAACGTCGGCCCCGCCGGCCAGGGCTTCGACGATCTGGCCGGCCCCGAGGTACACCTCAGCGGAGATGAGCCGGCCGAGCAGCTCGCTCACGGGCTGTCCGGTCTCGATCACCCGGTCGGCCAGCTCGGCGATGCGCTCGGTCACCACGCTCCCTTCGACGGCGGCCACTTTGCGTCCGGTGGCGCCCAGCTTTCGGAGATGCTGGGCGATCCGTTCGGCCGCGCCCACCGGGTTGATCCAGCCCTGGTTGGTGACGATGCGGGTGCCGCGCTCCAGGCAGGCCGGCAGGACTGCCTCCATACGGGCGTCGAGATGAGTGTCATATCCGGGAAACGAGGGGTCCCGCAGCTTGCGAACCTGGGCCGCCGATACCGTCGCCTCCGCCATGGTCTCGAAGCACAGATAGTCCAGGTCGCCCCGCTGGGCGTTCCAGGCGGCCGGCTCGATGCGGTCGCCCCACCAGGCCGACCCGGCACCGATCCGAACCACCCGGCTCACGCTGCCACCGACCGATTGGGGAAATCGGGAAACGGTGCGGCCACCCCGTTGGCTTCGGTGGTCAGGGTTGACTGCCGAGGGTGATGGTCGTCGAGTGGCTCTGGCCGTTGCGGTCGTAGGTGATGGCCACGGTAGAACCGGCCCGCTGGGTAATGGTGAGGGCCTGCAGCTGATTCGGGTCGGTGGCGGGCTGACCGTTGATCTCGGTGATGATGTCGCCTTCTTGCAGGCCGGCGCTGGCCGAGGGACCGCCCGGCACCACGCCGGCCACGTACAGCCCCTCAGGAGTGCCGGCCTTCTGGGCGGCCGACGGCGGGATCCGCGCCACCTGGATGCCGAAATAGGCATGGGTAACCGTGCCGGTGGAGATGATCTCGTCGGATACCGCCTTGGCCAGATCGACGGGAATTGCGAACCCAAGGCCGACGCTGCCGGCGCTCGACTCACCCGACGGGTTGGGCACGGTGGCGCCAGCCGACGGGACGCCGATGAGCTGGCCGGAACAGTTGGTCATGGCGCCGCCGCTGTTGCCGGGATTGATGGCGGCGTCGGTCTGCACCGCAGAGACCAGCAGAGCGCTCTGGCCGTTGTCGCCGGGAACCTCGATCGTTCGGTCGAGGGCGCTGACGATGCCGCTGGTCACGGTGCTCGAGAGGCCGAGAGGCGCGCCCATGACCACCACCGGTTCGCCGACATCCACGCTGCTCGACGAACCGAACGGGATGACCGTCAGGTTGTCGAGATTCACTTTGATCACGGCCAGATCAGCGGTGGGATCGCGGCCCGTGATGGTCGCCGGGGCGGAGGTGCCATCACTGAACAGCACCTCGACCGTGCCGCCGTCGGCCGCGATCGAGATGACATGGTTGTTGGTCAGGATGTAGCCGTCACTGCGGATCACCTCGCCCGATCCGGTGCCGCCGGATGCCCCCTTTCGGGCCGAAATGGTGACCACACTCGGCAACGTCTTGTCGGCGACGCTCGTCGCCGGACAGACACTCGCGTTTGAGTTCGCCGAAGACGTTTTGGTGCTCGAGCCGATGAGTCCGCCGATCACGCCGCCTACCACCAGGATGATCACCGCCAACCCAGCCCACAACCAGCGCCGTCCGCGACTTGGCGACTTCGACCCTTGGGCGTGCATTTCTCCTCCTTGCCGCCCGCTGAGTCTAGCCCTGCCCGGGTGTCGCACCGGTCGATGACCGCTCTGCGGCGCCTCTGGTCACGGCGATGGGATCGGTGTCGGTTGCCCGAGGGGTTCAACCGGCGCGGCGGCCTCGTAGCACAGAGAGGACCAGGGCGGTCACGACCAGCACGGGCATCGTCGCCCAGGCCGCGGCCGTTGAGACGTTCTTGGCGAGTAGCGCCGTCACGACCACGGTGATCACCACGGCGACGAAAAGCTCGGGGGTGTCCCCCACCAGGAAACGCCACCAGAAACGGCCGAACGATTGCAGCCACCGTAGGGGTTCGATCGACCGGTCCCGCGAGATGGATCCACCTCCTTCGCCCTCGTCACCCAACGCTGGCATCCCCGACTCCTTGGGGCCGCTTCGATCGAAGCGGCCGTTCGAGTCTGAGGGCCCGAACCAGCAGGAACGTGGCGCAGCCGTACACCCCGACCAGAACCGGTATGGCCAGGTTGCTGCCCGGCCAGTGCACTCCGAGTCCCTCGCCGGTCCAAAAGCTGCCGAAGCCGACGAGCATGAGACCGACCAGCATCTTGATGGCGTTCTCCGGGACACCGGCGAGCTGCCGGGCCACCACCACGCCGACGGCGGTGACGAGCACGGCGGCTGCGAGCGCGGCCAGGGCCGCCAGACCCACATTGTGGTCGGTGGTGCCGAGCGTCAACACGATGATCGCCACCTCCAACCCCTCGAGGAACACACCTTTGAACGCCACCGCGAATCCTTCGGGGTCCCGACCCGATCCATGGGGGCCAGCCCCGCCGAGGTGTTCGACTTCACGGGCGAAGATGGCGTTCTCGTCGTGCCTGGCCTTGAACCCCGTCGCCCGCAGGACCGCCTTGCGCAGCCACTGCAAGCCGAAGACCAGCAGAATGGCTCCGACCACGACGCGCAGCGAATCGATCGGTACCCAATGGACGATGGCTGGTCCGAGCACCGCCACCAGGACCGCCAGCGCCGCGACGGCGGCCGCGACCCCCTCGAATGCCGATCGCCAGCCTCGGCTGACGCCCGCCGCCACCACGATGGTCAGGGCTTCGACCATCTCGACGGAACTGGCGAGGAAGACCGCGACCACCAGGACGATGGCGCTGGAATTGACGTTCACCTCGTCAAGGCTACGCGGGCACCCCGTGAAGGCTACGCGGGCACCCCGTGAAGGCTACGCGGGCCGTTGCAGCTCCACACCCGCGGCCCGCAGTTCCGCCAGGGTGAGGGGTGTGATCGCGGGATCTACATCTGCCACCAGGCCGGCCAGGATCCGGGTGGCAAAGCCTTCCTGGACGGCGTCCAGGGCCGTGGCGCGTACGCAGTAGCTGGTGGCGATCCCCACTACGTCGACGGCGATGACGCCCGTAGCTCGGAGCCGGCTGGCCAGCGCCTGGCCCGAGTCGTCGCGTCCCTCGAACCCGCTGTAGGCGGCCCGATCCTGGCCCTTCGATACCACGACCACCCCGGCCGGGAGGTGCAGATTCGGGTGCCACTCGGCGCCGACCGTGCCGGCGACGCAGTGCGGAGGCCAGGTGTCCCGGTAGTCGGGCTCGGTCCCGGGCCGGGCGAAGTGCTCGCCGGGTTCGATATGCCAATCCCGGGTGGCCACGATCAGCTCGTAGGTTCCGCCCGCGTTTGCGGCCAGGAATTCGCTTACGCCGGCGGCGACTGAGGCACCGCCCTTGACCGCCAGGCTGCCTCCTTCGCAGAAGTCGCGCTGGACATCGACCACGATCAGGGCGGTACATCCAGCCACGACGAAAAAAGTACAACTCCGTTCGGGCCTAGCCTTCTCCGGAGGAGGTGGTGCGTCGTGCAGGATGTCGTGGAGGGCGTGCGCAACGGGCTTCGTACCGGCCGGGCCGCGGTCATGGGTCGGGTCATCGATCTGAAGGGGTTCTCGACGGTGCCCGGCGACGGGATGGTCGCCATCGACGCAACGGGTACTCAGTACGGCGACATTCTGGGCCGTCCGGGCGCGGCTCAACTGAAGGTCGCGGCCGAGGCCATGCTGTCGGGTGGCGAACCGGGACTCGAGACGGTAACCATCGCCATCCGGGACAAGGACGTGACCGAGATCGGTTTGGCGTGCGGCGGCCAGGCCCAGGTGCTGCTGCAGCCGGTGGCGAGCGTCCCGGCCCAGCTGTGGGACCTGCTGGCGGGACGCGCCCCGGTGGCCCTGTTGACCCGGATAGAGGGAGCGGGCGCCGGCCCGGCCGGCGTGGTGGTGGACGGCACCAGTCAGGTGTGGGGCGGGCCCGGACCCGGCGATGCCGCGGTTGCGGAGGCCGTCGCCATGCTGCAGGCCGGGACCACGTCCAGCCGGCGAGTGGAGGACGAGGCCGGGGTGGTTCTGGTGGAGGCGTGGGTCCCGGCCCCGCGGCTCGTTGTGGTCGGTACCGGCGAACTGGTCGCAGCACTCCGCGCCCAGGGCGCCCTGCTGGGATGGGATTGCCAGGCCACGGATGTCGCCGCCGAGGTCGACGGATTGCTCGATTGGGCCGGGGCGACGGCCGCCCTGATCGTGCTCAGCCACGATCCGCACATCGATACCCCGGCCCTGGTGACCGGATTGGCTCGGGGCGCGCCGTATGTGGGCGCGCTCGGGTCGCGCGCCACCCAGTCCCGCCGCCTCCAACGACTGGCCGCGTCCGGCGTCGACGCCGCCGACGTGGACCGCATCCACCGACCCATCGGGCTGGACCTCGGCGGCCGGCGAGCGCCTGAAGTGGCCCTGTCCATCGTGGCCGAGATCCTCGCCTGCCATCGGGGCCGGGACGCCCGGCCCCTGCGCCACGCCACCGGTCCCATCAACGACCGGCCTGGCGTTCGGGTCGCCCGCTGATCGTCCTGCCGCCGGTCCCGCACCGGTTGGTACCCGCCGATAGCTTGACGAAGTGATTCGTCGGCTCCTCCTGTGGGACGTAGACGGCACCTTGCTCAAAGCCGGAGAGCTTGGGGCGGCGGTCTTTGACGTCGCCCTGGAATCAGTGCTGGGCCGGCGCCCGTCCGGCCGGCCCCGTATGAGCGGCAAGACGGACCCACAGATCGTGAGCGAGTACCTGGTCGGTATGGGCCTCGAGGAAAGCGACCACGTCATCCAGGACGTGCTCCGCAGCAGCGAGAGCCTCTTGGCCGCCGCCGCCGCGGCTGGCGATTTGGTCGCCGGGGGCACCGCCTGCCCCGGGATCGTGGATGTGCTGGCCCGCTTGGCTGAAGATCCGCGGGTCGTGTCGACGCTTCTGACCGGAAATATCGTCGCAAATGCCCTGGTCAAGGTGGCCGCTTTTGGGTTGGACCAGTGGCTCGACCATACCGTGGGCGCCTACGGGAGCGATGCGACCGATCGCAACGACTTGGTGCCGGTTGCCCTTCGGCGCCTCGCGGCCCGGCGGGGCGTCGAACTGGCACCCGCGGATGCCTGGGTGATCGGCGACACGCCCAGGGATCTCGAGTGCGCCCGAGTAGCCGGGGCCCGGTGCCTGCTGGTGGCGACCGGTCGCTACCACTTCGAGGAACTGGCCCGCCTCGGTCCCGATGCCGTGTTGGAGGATCTGGCGGACGGGCCGGCCGTAGTGACCCTGTTGACCGGGGACCTCTAGGTCGCGTCCTGGAGCCGGGGCCGTCCCCGGGCCGGGCCGGGGTCGGTGATGCCGTCCCACTGGTGGCGGCTCCCGGGTCGCGGACCCGCTGGCGCCGGCCCTGGCGGCGCCTGGCGCCGACCGCTGCCAGCCTGGTCCGGTGACTATCGTGGATGAGCTATGGCGCTGGTCAGCCGCTCAGCTCGTCGCGGCGGGGTTGGGCGCCGGTGGTTGCTGATCGGAGTCGTGATCACCCTGTTCGTGCTGCTGATCGACGCCTCCTTGCACTCCCGTTCTCCGGCGCCCGACAAGGAGCTGGCAACCGGTGCCTGGGTTGACCGCGCCGTGCCCCTCGTCACCAGTTCAATCGAGCAAGGCCAGCAGCTCGCCGGCGTCTGGGCCACCGGATTTCATATGTCTTCGGCCACGCTCTCAGCCCAGCTGGATCAGATCGCCACCGGCGCCGCCAGCACCTACCAGCAGGCCGCGGCCCTGCGAGCGCCCGTCGCCCTGGCGGGAGCGGCCGGTCTGCTCGACGCATCGTTGCTGGCCCGCAGCGAGGCGGCGGCGGCCATCCGGGCCGCACTCAGTCCGATCCTCCAGGGCACCGCCACCTCCAACGGGGGGACCGCCAGCCCGGCCACGGTCACCGCCGTCCAGACCGCTGGCGAGGATCTGCAGATCAGCGACCAGGCCTATCGCCTGTTCCTGCACAGCCTCCCCAATATCGGTGTGCCCATGCCGAGCTCGACGTGGGTGGCCAACTCGTCGCCGTACCAGCCCGGTCCGGCCCAGGTGTTCTTGACCACCCTGCAGAACGCCATGAGTGCGACGCCGGTGCACGAGGTGAGGATCGACGCCGTGACCACCTCGCCGGCCTCAGTGGCGGCGCACGGAAACGTCCAGATCCTCCCGGACGCCGCGGCCATGTCGGTGACGGTCGTGCTCTCAGATCTGGGTAATCAGCCGGAAAAAGGCCTGACCGTCACGGCGACCATCGCTCCTGGGGGCGGTTCATCGTCGGTACGAGACTTTGTGGACCTGGCTCCCGGTCAGGCCCAGACCATCCAGGGGATGGGCCCGCTCAACCCGCCGGAAGGCGTGCCGGTCACCCTGACCCTGACCGTGACCCCGCCCGCTGGTTCGACGACGCCCGTCGTGAGCCACACGCTGGTCTTCATGATGCCGGGAAGCACCTCGCCGGCTCAGACGACGACCGCGCCCGCCACCTCGTCCTCGACCTCGCCGCCTGGCTGAATCCTAACTAACGGACTCGCCCGTACCCCATGGGCGTCCCGTCCCAATCGACGACCTCGACGCGCACCACGGTCCCGGGGGAGTCGGCCGTAACGATCTCGCCGTGGCCGATATACATCGTCACGTGTCCGGGCTGGGCGCCGTCACCGGTGTCGTAGAACACCAGGTCGCCGGGTTGGAGCTGGCCGGCGCTGATCCGGGTGGTGTCCTCGTATTGGGCCACGCTGTAGTGAGGGAGCGAGACTCCGGCGTGGGCCCAGGCGTACATGACCAGGCCGGAGCAGTCAAACGAACTCGGCCCGGCCCCGGCCCACTGGTAGGGCTTGCCGACCTGCTCGAGGGCGACCTGTACGGCGA
Source organism: uncultured Acidimicrobiaceae bacterium (assembly GCA_963769725.1). Taxonomy (GTDB): domain Bacteria; phylum Actinomycetota; class Acidimicrobiia; order Acidimicrobiales; family Palsa-688; genus PALSA-693. The sequence goes on from CAVYMU010000002.1 coordinate 134,105, forward strand.
CGGCCGCGGCGCTGCTGACCGTCACCGGAGGTGGAGCCGGAGCCGGTGTCGGCGCCGGCGCGTGGGTCGGCGTGGTCGCGGCCGGCGAGGTGGTCCCCCCGCGTCCGACGACGAGAACTTGCCCGGCGAAGATCAGGTTGGGGTTGGAAAGATGGTTGACGGCGGTCAGGGCGGCCACGGTGGTACCGAAGCGGGCTGCGATCGAGCCGAGGGTGTCGCCGGCGACGACGCGGTAGGTACCGCCGGTGGGGGTAGCTGCGGTCGGTCGGGCTGGCGTCGGTTGGGTTGGAGTAGGGCTGGTGGCCCCAGGTGCGAGGACGAGAACTTGTCCGGCGAAGATCAGGTTGGGGTTGGAAAGATGGTTGATGGCGGTCAGGGTGGCCACGGTGGTACCGAAGCGGGCTGCGATCGAGCCGAGGGTGTCGCCGGCGACGACCCGGTAGACGCCACCCGCAGGCGCGCCCCACGAGGGTTTGGACGCAACCTGCTGGCTCGGGACGGTGAGGTGCTGCCCGGCGAAGATGAGGTTGGGGTCCGCGAGGTGGTTGCTGGTGGCGAGGGCGGCGGCGGTGGTTCCAAATCGGGCTGCGATCGCACTCAGCGTGTCGCCAGCGACGACGGTGTACGTCGAACCCCCGGGGACCCGGCCGGCGAGGGGGGCGGCGGACGCCGCAGTGGTGCCACTGAAGGCCACAGCCGTGCCGGCGGTGGCGACGCTGGCGGTGGTTGCGGCGGAAATCGCCAGCGTGCGCATCGAATGATCACGCAGATGCTCTTGGGCACTTCGAAGGTTGGCTACCCAACGTCGACCGGTCGCGTCTCGAGGTGTCTCGCCCAGCACCAGCGTCAGGGCGAACACGACCGGGGTGAGCGCCCATCCGGCCAGGTCGGCCACGGCGAACCGGGCCATGGCCCAGGCCTGAGAGCGGGGGTGTCCATCGACATCGGCGGCCCCTGGCGACGGGCGCGCCGTCTGCCCCTCGAAGGGATCGGGATGGGGCTCGTCGAGCAGGGAAGCGAACTCGCGCTCGGCCATCACCTGGCGAACGTGGTGGAGCAACAAGAAGTAGCCCGACGTGGCCAGCAGCATGGCGAGGAACGCCCACCAGGCCGCGGCGCCCCCGGATCCGACGGCAGCGACGAACGCCACGCCGGTCAGCCCGGTGAGCATCAGGACAATTTGGCGCCTGCGCACCTGGGCGTGCCGGTGGGTACCACCCGGCGGCGGTTCCGATGTTCGACCGGGGGCTGCGAGCGCTGCGGTTGGCTCTGGCCCGGCCACCTGCTGAACTACCACGATCCTGACCTCCTACCCCGGGGTCCAGAAGCGCGACAAACTGTCGGTTCGGGCTCCGCCCTAGGTGTCCACGGAAGTCATGACCCTAGCTCGCGGCAGCCTCGGCGGTAAACATCCTCGGCCGGATTTCTTTCGAGCCGGCGAATCGGGCTCGGTAGACACCTGTCGCTGCGACCGTCCGAAATTCCCGGCCCGGCCCATGGCTCAAGTGGTCAGGGTGAGTTCCGCCACGTCGCGCTCGATGGGTTCCTCGCCGGGCCGCCCGTACCACCAGGAATGGTGGAGGCGACCGGGCTCCGGCATCGAGACGACGACTCTCATCGGGAACGGTGAGCTCTCGCCACCCAGTTCGAACACGCCCGGATCGGTCTCCCTGAGTATGGCCACCGATCCGGCGTGCATGTGGCCGATGACCATGATGACGCCGCCGTCATGGGTTCGCGCCAATATGGTGTGCTCGGCGTGCCCCCGGAGATGATCGGGAGTAGCCGGGTTCACTATCTCGTAGTCCAGGCTCACGCCCGCTCGGCCCGGCAGCGGGGTCACATCGATCCGCGCCGCCGATCGGTCCTCTGGATCCCGGCCCTTATCGATGCCGAGGTACAGGCCCGGGGAGGCCAACAAATCCTCAACGATCCCCATGTCCCCAAACCTTACTTCGCCGGCGGTGCCGGTTCTCACGAAGCCATGGGGAGGCGGACACGTCGACGCCCCTTCGATCCCGGCCGTTCTCGCACGTGGGACCGCGACTGGAGGATAGTGGGGGGCGTGACCTGGGAAAGGGAGCTCGACGAATTGCGGCGCCGGCGGGAGGTCGCGCTCGGCCTCGGTGGCCAGGAGCGCATTGACCGCCAGCATCGGGCCGGGCGACTCACGATACGCGAGCGTATTGACTATTTGATTGATTCTGACACCTTCGCCGAAATCGGCCAGCTGGCCGGCCGCATTCCGGCTGGAGGTGAGGGCGGATTTCTTCCCGATCCCTATGTCGCGGGCCTGGCCCGGATCGACGGCAGAGATGTCGCGCTCGGGGGCGAGGACTTTACCGTCCGCGGGGGCAGCGAGGCATCGATCAAATCCGACCTGGTCGAACGGCTGGCCCGGCAGCATCGTATTCCCCTCGTGCTCCTTCACGATGGTGCTGGCTTCAACATCGCCACCCTTCTCGATAGCGACAAAGTAGTGGTGCCATCTGGCAATAACAGCCGGGAGACGATCATGGAATTGCTCGCGACCGTGCCGGTGGTTGCTGGCATCCTTGGTTCGGTCGCCGGCGGCCCGGCCGGAAGCGCCATGCTGACCCACTGGTCCTGCATGGTGAAGGGCTCCAGTGAACTCTTCGCCGCCGGCCCTCCCGTCGTCAAGCGAGCAATCGGGCTCGATATCGCCAAAGAGGACCTCGGTGGGTCGCAGATCCACACCCGCATCAGCGGTGCGGTGGCCAACGAGGCAGAGAATGAATATGACTGTCTCGATCAGATACGGACGTTCCTGTCGTATCTGCCATCGAGCATCTTCGCCCTTCCTCCCTACCACGTGCCGTCAGACCGCGTCGACCGTAGGGAGGACATGCTGCTCGATATTGTCCCGAGAAACAAGAAACTGGCCTACGATATGCGCCGGTTGATCGAGTTGGTCGTTGACGACGGCTACTTTTTCGAGATCCAGCCGTATTGGGGCGCATCACTGTTGACCGGCTTCGCTCGGCTCAACGGTCACCCGGTCGGCGTTCTGGCCAATAATCCGCGAGTGAAGGCGGGCGCCATCGACCACGAGGCCGCAGAGAAGCAGGTCCATTTTATGGAAATATGCGACCAGTTTGGCTTGCCGATGATCTACTTTGTCGACGTTCCGGGTTTGATGGTCGGTCCCGAGGCCGAGCGGAACGGCGTCGTCCGCAAAGGGATGCGGGCCCTCTGGATGACCAACTCCATCAGTGTCCCACTTCTCAATGTCAACGTCCGGCGGTGCTACGGATTCGGGGGGGCGATTACAAGTAATGGTAATCGAATGACGGCGAGATTTGCCTGGCCATCAGCCGAGTTCGGCGGTATACCTGTCGAAGGAGGTGTTGATGCCGCCTTCAAACGAGTAATCGAAACCGCGGCCGACCCGGAGGAAAAGCGGAAGGAGATTACCGCCAAGCTGGAACGTCTCACTTCGCCATTCCCGGTGGCCGAGAACATTGCCATCGAGGATATTATCGACCCTCGGGAAACCCGGCCTCGATTGATACGCGCCCTTGAGTCGGCGCTACCGTCGGTTCAACACACGCAGGGGTTCAGGGCGCGGCCGGGAGTGCGGCCCTGAATCGACCGGCGGGTCGGATGACTATGGGATGAGGCACCCGGAATAACCGCGCTGTCCGGGCTGAGGGAAGGCATCGGCGAGGGCGCTGGCGATGAGACGGGCCCGTTCTGCTGAGCCGGGGGTGTTGTAGTGGATGCCGTCGGCGATGAACCACGACGATTGGACGACCGATGCCCAGTCGTAGACGCGCATGTTCGGATACAGGGAGCACGCCTGTAGCAGGGCGCGGTCCCAACTCTGCATGTCAGATTCGGAGTAGGGCCCGCTGCTCACCAGCGACTTGACATTGACCCACATGACCGGTTGATCTCCGATGGCCGACATCATCCGCTCGATGCGGCTCAACAGTGATACGTGTGAGCCGACGTATACGTCGGCGGTGTCGTTGGTGCCGAGGGCCAGAACCCAGCACCCGTTATACCCGGTTGTAACCAGTTGCTTGGCGATGTCATAGGCATTCGGGTCACCGTTGATCGTCTCGACGATCGATGTACCTCCGATGATCTCCATCACTTGATGAGTAGCTCCGACTCGGGCGTACTGGGCCGCGAGGCGTTGGTTCGGATCAGGCAGATAGTTGGGTGAGATCAGGCTCTCCGACGTCGAGTCGCCCATGTGCACCACCGAGCGGCACGATGAGGTGGTCGCGGATCCAGGTGGCACGGTGGTCTGCGGTCCGACGGCGACATCGTGGGGGTACCTCGGAGCGACGGGGGCGATCGAAGCGGCCGGTACCGTCGAGGCCGGAGGGGTCGTCGCTGGTCGGTCCGTGTTCAGGGTGGGGGCGCTCACTATCTCAGGGATGCCGTTGCCGCTGCTGGCGCTGGCGGCGCCCGCAGTGAGCAGCGTGTTGCTCGGGGTGGGCACCAGGCCGCCGATGATGAGGGAAGTCACGGCCAGGCCGGCCAGCGCCGCGGTCGAGACAACCCACGTCCAGCGGGCCGCGAGGCGCCGGTGCCAGGGCGGCACCTCGGCGGCCGCCCTCTGGCGTCCCGCTTGACGGACCGGCTCCTCGATGAACCGCCACGAGACCGCGGCGATGGCGATGGTCGCCGCCACCTGCACCGTCGCCCGCGGCAGGTCGAACCGGCGTTGCACGGCCACCGTGGTCAAGACGATCACCGGGTAGTGCCAGAGGTAGATGCCGTACGAGCGGACCCCCAACCACCGGATGGGCCGCATCCCCAAGACCCGGCCCAACAGGCTGCCCGGGTACACGCACGCCATCACGACCAGAGCGGTGGCGACCGAGAGCAGCACCATCCCTCCCCGGTAAGGGAATTCCGAGTACTGATTTGTTCGCCACATCAGCAGGCAGATCACGACCAGCCCGACGACACCGGTGATGTCCAGGACATGCCGCATGGTCCGGGTTGTCCCCGCTCGCCGACGGCGACTGGGCCAGACCATGGCCAGGGCGGCGCCGATCAGGAGACCGAACGCCCGGGTGTCGGTGCCGTCGTAGATCCGGCTCGGATCGAACCCGGGGTGATAGAGCAGGGCCATGGTCGTGGCGGAAGCGGCCGCCAGCACCAGGGTCGTCACCGCCAGCCGGGGACGGCCCCGGACGTAGCGACCGCGCTCGCGGATGGTCCGGAGACCGAGCCACAGCAGCCAGGGCCAGATCAGATAAAATTGCTCTTCGACGGCGAGCGACCACAGGTGGCCGAGGGGTGACGGCGGCCCGAACCGGGCGAAGTAGGAGACGTGCTGGAAGATGAGCCACCAGTTGCTCACGTAGAAGGCGGAGGCCACCACGTTCCCGCGAAGCGCGGGTAGCTGCGACCGGTCGGCGATGGCGACCCAGGCGATGACGACGCCCAGCATGACGACCAGAGCTGGCAGCAGCCGGCGGGCTCGTCGGATCCAGAAGTCGGAGAGACCCAGACCCGTGCCCTGGGCCCGGCCCCAGTGCTCGAGCAGCAGGTCGGTGATGAGGTAGCCGCTCAGGGTGAAGAAGACGCCGACCCCAAGCAAACCGCCTTGGGCCCACCCGATGTTGAGGTGGTACACGATGACGGCGATGACGGCGAAGGCCCGCAACCCGTCCAGACCAGCGACGTATCGGTGCCCCGCTTCGACTGGTTCAGGCACTCGGGTGAACTTCCGGGTGCGCCGTCACGACGCACTGTGTCCAGGGACCGAAGGTCTTGGCTGCCCGGCGCCGGCCGAGGCGTCGCGGAACAGACCACCCACCACGGCGCACAACTTAGCAGGGGGGTCCGGGGTCGTTCATTCGGGGGCGCCCTTCATGAAGGTCAGATGTTGGTGCCCAGGCGTTCCCGGTCCCCTAGTTGGGCCGCCGCCTCGACGGGGGGCCGGCTGCGGCCTCGGCTGCGGCCTCGGCGGGGGGCCGGCTGCGCTTTGTGGACGGTGGCGCCCTCCAGGTGGGCCGAGTTTCGTCCAGAAAGCGTTGATCGGGCGCCGGCCCGACCCGTCCGCTTTGTCCCTGGCTGTGCCCCCAGATGGCCGGTGCGGGTTCCACGCCGGCCATCTGGGTGGCGAGGGGCGCCGGTCGAGCCGAGCATCTGGCTCGTGAGCGCCGGGCTAGAGCCGGTCGCCTGGCGACAATCGACGGTGGGCGGCCCGGGCCCGCTCGTCGGCGGCCGCCGGCCCGTATCTGCGGAGCATGTCGGCCGACCGCCAGCCAGCTAGCTGCATCAGGTCCCCTTCGGCCCCGCCGTTGGCGAGGAAGCTCTGGGCGAAGGTGTGGCGGAACTGTTGTGGGTGGACGTGCCCGACGCCGACGGCTGTGGCCCGGCGGTCCAGCATTTGGCTCACACCCGACTCCCGGAGCCGGCCCTTCTTGCCGAGCCAGAGCCAGGGTTCGTCAACGTGCGGGTGGGTTCGCCGTTTGCGGATGTAGCGATCGATGGCCTCGACCGTCTTCCGGCCAACTGGGACCAGGCGACGCCGACCCCCTTGGCCGCGAACAGCGATCGTGGCTTGATCAAGGTCGACGTCACAACTCCGGGAATCGCTGTCCAGCCAGGCCAGGTTGGTGACCTCGGCCAGCCGGCCGCCGGTGTCGTACAGCAGCATCAGGATCGCGGCGTCGCGCACGTCCTCGAAGGTGTTCCGTGCGCAGGCGGAAAGGATGGCCCTCATCTGATCGTCGGTCACCACCGGCACCGGCTTCTCCGGCACCTTCGGTGGGCGCATCTTTGCCATCGGCGAGTGGACGATCTCGCCGTCATCCTCCAACCAGCGGAAGAACTGCTGAAGGCTTCGGTACCTGTTGGCGACCGTACTTGCACTGCGCCCCGATTGGAGAAGGCTCTCCAGGAACCTCTCGATGTGCTCGGGTCCGAGGTCCGCGACGGCGGTGGGCGGCCCGTACTCAGCCAGAAAAGTGCGGAACTGTTCGGTGGCCTCCGCGTAGGACTGCATGGTGCGACCAGAGATGTCCTTGGCCAGCAGGTGCCGCCTCCAGGAGGGCAGCAGGACGGCTATATCTCCTAGAGTGGTGTCGCTGTCGGCTGACTGAGCCACGCTCGAACCCTATCTCAATCAGATTCTGTTTGAGCGCTGTGCTAGGTTGCCATGTGGCCCGCGGAGGCAAAACCGCTGGTCACCGAATCGGAATCTGCGCTCGTAGCCCAATGGATAGAGCATCTGACTACGGATCAGAAGGTTGGGGGTTCGAATCCCTCCGAGCGCGCCACGTAAGTCCAGGTCAGACGAGGCGTGGAAGCTCGACCTGATGCCAGCGGGGACCATCGATTTCGTCACCTTCGCCCACCGGGACCGTCAACGCCTCGGCTTGGAGATCCCCCGCGCCCGGGCGCAGGACAGCAAGGCCATGTCAGGCTTCCGGGTCGGATCGCTTCATGTTCGACGTCGTGATCAGCGCAGCCCGAAGTCGGGGCAGTCCAGATCGGCGGCGGAATGCTCTAACAGGTCGATCAGACTCTCAAGGGTGATGAAGGCGGTGAGTTGGTTGAAAGCGGCAGGTTCGGTACCCGCTTTGCGCAACAGTCGGGTCAGGTTACCACCCAGGTCGGTGACCAGTTCCCGGTAGCCCCGCAGGGACTGGGCTTGGACCATGGCGGTCATGGCCATCTCCGAACTTGTCGCCAGGTGTCCAAATCCTGTCGCCCTGAGTCGAGATTCGCAACCTTCCCTCCCCTCACAATGGATTTAGAGCGAGAGGCCAACGGTCCGTCAAGGTGTGGCGGAGGAAGTGCCAGACATGACCAAGTTACCCAAAATCGCCACACTCCTCGCCCTGGTGGCTCTTGTAGCCGCCGGGTGTGGAGCCGCTGATGCAGGCGGCCCGCAATGGACGCCGCCTCAGGCCCCGGCCAAGAAGAAGCGCATTCCACATCCAGGCGCAATGGCCTACGGAGATCCGCTGTTCGGGGCCACGGCTGACCTCGCCCGCCAGTTCGCCCGACCGGGACGTCTTCTAAATTTCCTCTGCGCCCTGATCCGGCGGCCCGCCACGTTGCTCCGGGTCCTGTTCGCGGTGGCGCGACTCCCTGTTGTCGAAGTCTGCGTGACTTCCAGCCAAGCGGCCGCCTTGTTCTCGCCCGACTTCGCGCCCATCGGTGCCCCGATTTTTGGTGGCAAGTTTGCCCAAGCCGTCCTTGACCTGGAGGCTGATGATCAGGCCTATCTATCCGGGCCGCCTAGACAGTCGCTGCGTAGGAATATGAGGCGGGCCCGCAAACTGGGTGTAGAGGTCTGCAGCGTCGCCACTTACCGCGAGTGGGCCGTGGCCGCAGAGGAGGTGTTGCGCTCGCGACAGGGCCGTCCGGAGGCGACGACTGAGCTGCGGCCGCCACCGGGCACTCAGGACATGGCCTACTACGTGGCGTTCGACGACAAACACCGTCCGGTGGCAATCAGCGTCGTCGCCATTTTCACCGAGAGCGCGGTACTGGTCTGGTCGCTGACTGTGCCCGACCACCCGGCGGCCTTACCATCCCGCTACCTGCTCCACGCCTTCATGCGCTCGGACTTGCGGGGCCGGGGCGTGCGGCATCTGATCGGCGGAACCGGGGTTAGGGATACGCCGGGCGTCCACCTCTTCCAGCACTTTCTCGGCTACGAAGTCCGTAACCTGCGGATTCGCGTACGGGACGGGTCCTAAGCTCTCTCGACGATGGCACGCGACGCCTGTCCGGTCGCGGCGGCGGCGAGCTAACCGCCCACCAACCCGGGCCAACCGGACCGTTGATTTCGCAACGGTTCCGGCCGCCCCCAGCAGCAATGGCTGACCATGGCGATCCTCCAGGGTGCCGCCCGGCCGCAGCCACACCTCGGCCTCGTCGGACCGGCCGGGCTGGGGAGGCCGGAGCCGCTCGGTCGGGTAGCGGCCCAACCGTCCAGAGCTGGTCAGGTACATCCGTAGCCCTCACAACTGGCGATCGTCCCCAGGGTTCGGCCGAATCGGTCGCCCCGGGTCGTTGGTGGCCCTTGCGCCGTGGCTGCTTGCCCGGCGGGCCATCCACGGTCGCGCTCATCTTCGTCTCGATGATTCCAGGGCCCTGAGCACTTGAGGGACCTGCTCCGTGTGGTCGACAGCCACCACCCGGGCGGATCCCGTCCTCCCCGGTCCTCCACGCAGAGTAGTGAGTACTACACTCAACGTGAACTCCCAAAGTGAGCACCGCATGCCCGCACCGGCAACCGTCACGGCGCTGTTTGGCCGCCATCGCTCCCTGAACGACCACGACGGCTTCACGCTGGTCGAACTGCTCATCGTGATCGTCATCCTGGGAATCTTGGCGGCCATCGTCGTTTTTGCCGTTCAAGGCCTGACTCACGCCGGCGCCACCGCCTCATGCCGGACGGACCGCAAGACCGTTATCGACGCGGTTGAGGCCTACAAGGCCCAGGAAGGCTCCTACCCGGACAACGGGATGACGACCCACAACCCGGCCAGCTTCGGAATGAGTCCTGTGAACGACCAGACGGTCGTCAACGGCGTCTATGCGCTGCTTCAGGTGGATACGACCGTCAGAGGAACGCCCACCGATCCGCTCGGACCGTGGTTGAAGGACATTCCCTTCAGCCCCGGTCATTACGAGATCACCGTGTCACCGCACGGTGAAGGAAATGTAACCGTGAACCCCAACCCCGGTGCCACCGTCCCCGCTGAGACTGTCGACGGCGTCGGCTCGTCTCCGCTGGGCGTCGACCATTTCTGCGGGCGGACCGGTTAGACGAGTACTCCACCATTGACCACCTCGACGTTGAGTGTCGCCCGGCCGTTAAGGCGAATCCCCCCGATGGCCGAGAAGGGGACGAGCGGACGCCACGATCGTCGCGATGATGTCCCATACCCATCGAGCGCCAAGGCTTTCGGCTGGGCATCCGATCGAGGTGATCTAACGGCCACCCTGATGGCCCGTCATTTCCTGTTACTCGCCTGGTTCCATTGATCCCTCCTGGCCGAGCGCGCCTGGCTCACCCTGCACCGCCATGGCGCGGGGTTATTGAGCGCCATCGACATCATCGCCGGTATCAGCAACGCCACCTGGAGGCTCAGTAAGCGATGATCTTCACACCGGACCTGACGCGGCCTATTGAGGCTCAGACAGCGGCCATCAAGGCGCACGACAGGTCGGTGCGATTCGTCGAGTATTGCGAAGCCAACCTCACCCCCGGCTGCTTCGGTCAGATCCCGGCTGTCACCGACCGGGAGCGTCGGGAAGTCAACATCGGACTCCGGGCAACGGTCGAACCCGAGGAACTTGTCAGGACACTCGCCCATGAGTATCACCGGATCGTCCGGTCTGAGTGGGACTGCGGCCACGGAGACGCGCCGGGGCGGGTTGGCCTCGACGCTCTAGCGGCGGTACGCCATGGCAAACGGAGCGGAGTGGAACTTGCAACTGAGCAGAACCCAGATACGGCGGGCGAAGTGGCGGATCTAGCGATTCACTACGACTGGACAATCGCGTCCCAACTCAACTCTGACGGGGCCAAATCGGAGCTACTTCCCGGTAAGTTGTAGTCACAAGGCGAAACACAGGGCGCAGTTTTACGGCGACAGAAAACGTCCGGATGGCCACCGGGAGCAAAGCGCCCGACCCGCTGGCCGTCTTGGGGCTGGTTGGGGTCAACGACGACCCCGGCCAGACCCGAGATTGTCTACGGACTTACGGTCAAAAGTTCTGACCAATCGCCGCCCATACCTCGGGCGGCCAGATCGCAAAGGAAAGGCAGGGAAAGGAGGTGGAATATGTACGGTAGCCACATAGCGACGACCGGCGCCGCGACAACCACTGCTGGTGTGGGCCTCGCGTTCACGGGGGCACATGTCATAGGACTGGTTGTTCTGGGAGTGGGCCTCCTTTTCGCGGGCCTGTCTCTGCTCGCGTTGGCGCGCAGGCGCCCAAGCCACCCTCGACCGTGACCTCGTGCCCCGGCCTCACAGAGGTCGGGGCACCCGTCACTCATTTGGCAGTTTCAGACTGCTTATCCAGCACGGCGTGTGCCGGCTGCGCCGGGCGCGCCACACGCAGGCGCCGGCACCCGGATTGACCCGGCGCGGCGCCATCCGCACCCCGTCGACTGGCGGTCGGCCGGGCTGACCGCCACAAACAAGGAATCTACGCCATGACAGAGCCACAGGAGAAGACCACCGTGTCGGACCGACGCCGACGCCGAAGCGGCTCCCCAGCCAGACGCGCCACCCGGACGGTCGGGGCGCTACTGGTCGTCGTGGCCGCGGTCCTCCTCGCCAGCGTCGCATGGGAGCTGTGGGGAACGGGCATCGCCACCGCTCGGGATCAACACCGGCTGGGTCAGGAGTTCAACGCCGCCCTGCAGAATCCGCCGTCCACATCCTCGATCTCCGCTGGTGGACCGGCCGCACCCGTCGTCGACTCCGCCGCCTCCTCGGCCGACGTCGTACCGACGCCGGCCTCCCCGGAACCTTCGGTGCCCTACGGCACCCTCTTCGCCCATATCGTCATCCCCAAGATCGGGGTGAACTACTACGTGGTCGAAGGCGTCGGCAGCGCTCAACTCGCCGAGGGACCGGGGCACTACCCGGGCACGGCGGCCGTCGGTGGCCGTGGCAACGTGGGCATCGCCGGCCACCGGACAACCCACGGCGCCCCTTTTTACAATCTGAATGAACTGAAACCTGGCGATCTGATCTACCTGACCAACACGGCTGGGCACACCTTCACCTATCGGACGACCACCCAGTTCGTCGTGTCGCCGAGCGATGGCGCGGTGCTCAGCGCGACGCCGACTCCATCGCTCACCTTGACGACATGCAACCCGCGCTACTCGGCGTCACAGCGTCTCATCGTCCGGGCCACCCTCGTGCCTTGATGTAGCCGCTGGCCCCGCCGGGGGATGGATCCCGGGGCGGGATCGATATGTGCCTACGGCGATATGTACCTACGGCTAGGCGCCCCGCTGCCGAGTCAACCGCGGCAGGCCGCAGAAGATGTCGGCGGCGTCGACGGAGCGTTCGACCTTGATGGCCACACCCTGGGCTGGGTCTCCCGTCGGCGGTCTGGTCGAACCGGAAGTCGACGGCCCAGATTTCGTACGGCCGGATCGGGGACGCGGGCGTTCACCGCGTCGCCGATGTCCATGATCCGGCCGGCCCATGCTGGCCAGCCCGATGGCTACTTTCTCGGCTCGTACCGCATCGCCACTGCCCCCGAGCCGAACTCCAGCCGGCTCACGAGCTTCAAGTCGACATGCTTCGATAGCCCCGCCAACAACGTCGGCCCGTGACCCGCGAGCCTGGGATGCACCACGAACTCGTAGTCATCGATCAATCCCAGCTCCGTCAACGCCAGTGGGAGCTGCACACCTCCCACCAACAGTCCCTTGCCCGACTTCCGCTTGAGTTGCTGAACGGCCTTGCCCACATCTCCGCCCACGAGTTCTGCGTTCCAATCGACCTGCTCCAGGGTGCTCGACACGACGTACTTCTTTGCCGCGTTGATCGTCTGGGCGAAGGCTTCCATCGAATCAGGTCTCGCTTCCGTCGGCGCTGGCGGCCGCCACCCGGATTCCATCATTTCGTAAGTCACCCGGCCAAAGAGAAGGGCATCGGCCTGGCTAAGGTTCTCCGTCGGTGACGATGCAAGTCTTCGTCCGCGGGGATGGCACGATGATCGCAGCACCCATCCAGTGTGACGTTGATGGAGTACCGAAGGGGTCGCATTTTCGCGACAGTACCGCCGATAGGGTAGACCGGCGATGCGCCATCCCCCGGTGTGGCGAACGCCGAGATCGCTCGTCGGAGGGCGTCCACGCCGAAGTCTGTTCGTCGGTGGCGGAGCCGGCTCGCCGGGGAGGGAACCGCTGCGGTGGGGCGTATCCGGGCGGGGCGTGGGTGTCTTGTTGGGCTCGGTGACGATGTTGTGGAAGCGAAGGCGCATGACACCTGACAAATGGTGCCCGAGTACGGCCTCTGCGGGCGGGTCGGTGAGGACGCGGCCCCTGCCCGAATCGGCATCCGGACGACCTGAGCGTGAATTCGTGGGAGACAGATGGCCGGTATGACGAGGCCGGACTTACGCCCCCGGTGGAGCGGCAATGTCGGCCGATAGCGCGTGCCAGAGCGGGTTCTTGAGATAGGGCAAGGCGTCTTCGACGTAGTACCACCAGAAATAGCCGCCGACATAGTTGTCGCCGGTCACATGAAGCTGGTAGTAGCGATTGAGTAGGGAGATCTTCTGCGCAATCGGGTCGTGGTCATTGCTGTTGCCGCTCTCGCCGAATCCGAGCTTGGCGCTCGGGAACATCTGGTGGAGCCGGTCGAAGACGCTCTGCCAGCCGGATTGCGATGGCCAGTAGTTGTTGCAGTCTTCGGGGTAGTAGCTGATGAACACGTAGTCCAAGCCGGCCTTCATCGCAGACGGGATGTTGGCCTTCGCCCAGGTGAACATCTCATGACTGGCCGCCGACCAGCAGTTCGGGTCGTAATACAAGGTCAGGGCCGTCCGTCCGCCGGCCGAGACCACCTCGTCGTAGGCGGCGCTGATCTTCGCCACCGTCTGTGAGGTGGCACCGAGCCACTCGCCATTGACCTCGTTCCCGACCTCCCACAAGTCGATCTGGCTGCCAAGGGCATTGACGAAGTCCACGGCCCGCTGCTGGTAGCTGGCGACGGTGTAGTTGTGCACATACTCAGAGTCGACCAGCTCTCCCATCAGATAGGCGTGGGGATGAAGAGCGGCGACGGCGGCGGCGTAGTCGGAGGGCCGGGTGCCGCTATCAAAGACGACCCGGGCAATCGGCTTGGCGGGTAGGGCGACGAAGGAGCGCACGATGGGGCTGGTGTGGCTGACATCGTCCAGCGTGACCCCCCACAGCGGGTCAGGAAGCTGTCCCGAGGAGGCACGCTGAGTCTCCGCGGGAGCGCCGGCCGGCGCCGTAACTGCGGTTGGAGCTGCGGTTGGAACGCCGCCCCTCGAGGTCATGGCCATCACGGCCAGAACGGCCAGCGCCGCCACGACGCTCAAGACGGCGACGTGGCGGCGCTGTTTTCCGGAGGTCATGTTGGATCAGGTGGAGATTACAACCTGGCTGGACATGCTCGCGGTCTGGACGGGTGTGGAAGAGTCGGTGACCTTAACCCGGACGTTGTACGTGCCGGCCTTGGTGGGTGTGCCGCTGAGCACTCCGGTTGCGGAGTTGAGGTTGAGACCCGCGGGCAGTCCCGTGGCCGACCAGGAATACGGGGTTGTCCCTCCGGTGGCCGTCACGATCGCCGAGTAGGGCTGTTTGATCGTCCCTGCCGGCAGCGACGTGATGGCGACTGCCAGCTTGGCCGGACGGACCGTCAAGCCGAACGTCCTGCTGGCGGTGGCCGGGGTCGGGTTCGACGAGTCGGTCACGGTGATCCCGGCCGTGCTGCTGCCGGCGCTGGTCGGCGTGCCGGTGATGGCTCCGGTGTTCGGGTCGAGACTCAGCCCGGCGGGGAGGCTTCCGGACGTGACCGCCCAGGTGTACGGGGCGACACCGCCGCTGCCGGAGACGCTGGCCGCGTAGGATTGTCCGACAGTCCCGGCTGGCAGAGCCGATGCCGAGACGGCCAGCTGCGGGATCACGGTGAGCGTCAGCGTCGCTGTCGCCTTTCCGGTGGGTTTGGAGGAGTCGGCTACCTTGACGGCTACGGTGAACGTGCCGGCCTTTGTCGGTGTGCCGCTGAGCACTCCGGTTGCGGAGTTGAGGGTGAGGCCCTTGGGCAGTCCGGTGGCCGACCACGAATACGGAGTTGTCCCTCCGGTGGCGGTCACGGTTGCCGAGTAGGGCTGGCTCACGGTGCCGGATGGCAGCGAACTAGTCGCGATCCCGAGCTGCCATTGGGCCGGGTTGACCGTCACGCTGAACGTTCCGCTGGCGGTGGCCGGAGTCGGGTTCGACGAGTCGGTCACGGTGATCCCGGCCGTGCTGCTACCGGCGCTGGTCGGGGTGCCGGTGATGGCTCCGGTGTTCGGGTTCAGACTCAGCCCGGGGGGGAGGCTTCCGGACGTGACCGCCCAGGTGTACGGGGCGACACCGCCGCTCCCAGACACGCTGGCCGCGTAGGTTTGTCCGACGGTCGCGGCCGGCAGAGCCGCAGGGGTGATGGCGAGCGGGCCCGGGTTGACCGTGAGCGTGAAGGCCGTGCTCGCCTGTCCCGGAGAGGGGTTAAGAACCGTGCTACCCGCAGTGCTGCCCACGGTGGGCGTGACCGTCGAGTCGGTGGCCGTGATGGTCACCGTGCTGGCGCCCGGCGCCGGTGGGCGTGCCGGTGATCGCCCCGGTGGTGGCGTTCAGGCTCAGCCCGGCAGGCAGGCTGCCTGCGGTGACCGACCAGGTGTAGGGCGCCGTGCCGTCCGCGGCCGTGAGGGTGGCGTTGTAGGCCTGGCCGGCGGTGGCCGTCGGGCAGCGACGGGGTGGTGACGGTCACCGGCACGTAGGCGCTCTGGCCGGACCGAGCAGGCTGGAGGCCGACACGAAGGTGTAGCCGAGGGCCTGGATGCCCTGAACGATCTGCTGGAGATAGCTCACGTCGTAGTACGGGTGGAAGAAGAAGCTGGCCACGCCCTGGCGGACGGCCAGCTCGGCCTGGGCGTTGGCGACGATGACCGCCGGCGGCCTGGGTGGGTTGTTGTTCGCCATGGTGGGCTCGTAGTTGCCGAGGTCCTCGGGAATGACGGTGGAGCCATCCAGGTCGTGCACCACGTAGGGGAAGAACTGGCCGAACTTATGGGTGTAGTCGATCGAGCCTCCGGTCAGCTGGCCGCCGTAAGTACGTTCCCCGCTCGTAGCGGGTCGAGAAGACCTGGTCGATGCCGGCGTAGTCGGCCGCCGACGCCGAGTAATGCGGCGTCTCCCAGATGGCGGGCGTCGGCAGACCGGCCTGGGCGAAGAGGGACTGGCCTCTCGCGGCCCGGGATTCGGGCCCAGGCCTGGGAGTCGTTCGGTAGCGGTCCGGCCTGGACCACGTAGTCGGTGTTCGGGCAGGGCGAAGTGGGGTCCGCGGGTCCGCCGAACGTCGTCGAGCACCACGACTGGTAGAACTCGAAGTCGTCGCCGGTGTCCCGTCATAGGGGTTGGCCACGTTGGAGTACTGGTGGGTGTCGCCGTGCTCGATGATGGTGCCGCCCCGTGGCCTGCATGTACTGCAAGGCGGCGATCGAAGGCCTTGATGGTGGCGTTGGAGGTCTGCGAGATGTTCTCGTTGACCGGGGTCCCGTTGTTGTAGGTCCCGTTCGGGTCGAGGTACTCGGGTATGACTCCGACGCTGAAGGGGATGTGCTGGCTGTAGAGGTAGTCGGCATCGGCCTCGAGCTGCTGGGGGGTGTCGATGCCGGGGCTGACGTCCTCCAGGCGGACCAGGGCCTGGTGGACCGGCGGCGCGGTGGGATCCAGGGCGTTGAACAGGAGGTCGGAGAAGGCCAGGTAGCGGTCCGACTCGGTCATGTACGACAGGGGGATCTCGCCGATGTAGGTGAGGTTGCCCGAGCTGGATCGCCCACGGGAAGCTGGTTCCGCTCGTCTGGGCGATGGAGTTGCACGCCGACGGCGGCACCCGGTGGAGTCGGTGCAGTTGGCCTGGGCCAGGACCGTCACCTGCCGACGGGGTGGTGATGTGCGGGGCCAGCACCGGCCCGTTCTGCGTGCTGCGGGACAGCTGCTGGCCGTTGTAGGTGACCGAGGCCACCGTGTCGGCGGAGTCGAAGTAGGAGGTGGACGGGTCCCAGCCGTAGGCGGCCTCGAAGGCGGTGTCGGCGGCCGAGCCGGCGTCACCGGTCAGTTGCCACACGTTGTCACCCGCCCAGATCACCGGGTGGGTGGTCGACAGCACGTCGTTGAGGAAGCTGGACGGAAGCGGCTCGTTGTAGGTCGAGCCGAGATAGATGGTGGCGGTGTAGTCGTTGACCTGCCCCTGGACATAGTCCACCACCGGCTCGGCGGTGACGCGTGCCGAAGTGGGTGGCCAGGTTGCCGGCGCCCATGGCATACAGCTCACCCAGCCAGCCGTAGGCGTTGGTCGTGTCATAGAGCACGAGCGTGGTGGCGGAACCGGCTGGCTCCCCACGTGACGGCCTGCGGCGGGTTGGTGGCGGCCGATGCGGGGCCGGCCGGGCTCACCAGCGTGGCGGTCAAGGCGATCAGCCCCATCAAGCCGCCGAGTGCGGCCGCTCTGGCCGAGCCGAAATCTGCGACGTACGGGTCATTGCTGGTTCCTTTGTCCTTCTTGGTAGCGAGAGCGACGCTGAGCGCCGAAAGCGGGTCACTTGCCGTCTCCCCGGTGGAGCAGCGCCGTGGGCGCCTTCTGACCGGCGGTGGCTGCGGATGGCGGTTAGGTGGCGGGGGTGGACTCGGCAGCTGCGATCCACTCAGGGCCTGGGCGAGGCGTCCGTTGGCCGCGGTCGCCTGTGGCCGGCTGGCGCGCCGGGAGGCGCTGGCCGACGGCCGGCTGTCGGCCGGGTTCCGACGGGAGGCGCCGGCCGCTGGCCGGCCTGCGGCCGGGTTCCGACGGGAGCGCCGGCCGCGGCCACGGCGGCCCGCGGGCTGGGACGCCGTCTGGGTCGGCGGCGCTCGACGCCCGCTGCGAGGAGCAGGATGCCAGCCCACCGAGCGGCGGCGGCCACGGCCAGGCCATGCCCACAGCGCCTCCCGAGACCAGTCACTTCGGGCCTCAGTTCTGTCGGGCTGAAGAGAGCAGGTCAGGAGTGAACTCCTCCGGCTTCTCACCCTCGCCGAAGAAATACCGGAACGCGGCGAGGGTTCGTTCCGCGGCCCGTCCATCACCGTACGGATTGACGGCACTGGGCCATGCGCTGGTAGGCTCGACACGATCGTGCAGTAGGTGCGTCACCTCGTGCACGATCCGGTCCTCGTCGGTCCCGACCAGCCGCACGGTGCCCGGCCATGACCGCCTCGGGTCGTTCGGTGGTGTCCCGCATGACCAGTACGGGTTTGCCCAGCCCGGGCGCCTCCTCCTGCACGCCGCCGCTGTCGGTCAACACCAGCTGAGCGCGGTTCATCAGATGACAGAAGGCCCCGTAGCCGAGCGGCTCGATCAAGCTGAACGTTGGGCAGCCCGGCAACCGCCGGCTGGATGGACTCTCGCACGACCGGGTTGAGGTGGATGGGGAACACGATCTGCAGGTCCGGCTCGGCCCGGGCGATGCGGGCGATGGCCCGTCCGATGGCTTGCATCGGTGCCCCCCACGACTCACGGCGGTGGGCGGTCACTAGCAGCACGGGCCGGTCGATTGTGATCGAGGTCGGCCAACGTCCGGCTCATCCCGGCCGTTGTCTTGCCGCAGCGCCTCGAACAGGGCGTCAATGACGGTGTTGCCGGTGCAGATCACCGAGTTGGCGTCGACGTTGTCACTCTTGAGGTTCTCGACGCTCACCGGCGTGGGGGCCAGATGAAGGGCCGCCAGCTGCGTTGTCAGCCGGCGGTTGATCTCCTCCGGATACGGCGAGTAGACATCGCCGGTGCGCAGGCCCGCCTCCAGATGGGCCACCGGGACCTGGTGATAAAAGCCGGCCAGCGCGCCAGCAAACGTGGTGGTCGTGTCGCCCTGAACCACGATCAGGTCGGGCTTCTCCTCGGCGATCAAACCATCTAGACCGGACAACGCCCGCTCGTAACACCAGCAAGCGTTTGGCGGTCCCGGCCGATGCCGAGATCATGGTCGGGAACGATCCCGAACAGGTCGAGGACCTGGTCCAGCATGCTGCGGTGCTGCCCGGTAACCACGATCCGAGGTGCGAAATCCGGCGCGTCCTGCAGGGCCAGGATGACGGGAGCCATCTTGATGGCTTCCGGCCGGGTACCGAAGATGGTCATGACCTTGCGAGTTGGATGGTTCACTTGACGTATGCCTCCTGTACGATTTCAACGCTTCGAGTTGTCTTGGCCCAGTCCTGCCGGCGCCACACTGTCCGCCACACCGCCCGCCATCCGGCGGGAACCCACATGTAGGCGTAGAGCGGTGAAGAGATGGGCGTAGGCGATCGATTTGACGAGGCTGCTGTCGCGATCACGCAGCCAGTACACGGGCCCGTAGATCAGCGCCGAACCGAACGCCAGGAGATACAACCCAACCAACGGGAGTCCGTAGTGTCCCGGCAGCAGGTGAGCGGCGCCCTGGGGGTTCCGGGCGATGGCCAGTCCCAAGGTCGGCGAGAAAACCCAGCGCTGGCCACGCTCATGACCAGCACGAGGGACGCCGCCAGCAACTGGAAGAGCAGGTCGATGACAACCTGCGTGGGCAGGCCGGAGCGGAGAATCTCAGGGATGCGCGCGCCAGCACTGCAGATTGCCCTGGAACCAGCGGGCCCGCTGCCGTACCAGACGGCGAAGCTCGACCACCGCCTGCTGGCTGACATGCGTGGTCGGGCAGTAGCAGTTCTGCCAGCCCCGTGTAAGCAACTGGATGCCCAGATCGAGATCTTCGGTCAGACAGTGGGTCCAGGGTGCCAATCCCAGCGATTGGAGGGCCGACAGGCGGTTGAACTGGCCGTTGCCGCCCAGGCCGACACTGCCGATGTGTTGGCGGGCCCGCTGAAAGATCTCCGTGAACGTGACGAACTCGAAGTCCTGCATACGGGCCAGCAACTTTTCCTTGGCGTTGTACATCCGGACCGCCGATTTGGACCCCGCCCACGACCGGATCGGCGAAGAACGGGGCCACTTCGATCAGGGCGTTCGGTGCCAGCCGGCCATCGGCGTCGAGCACCGCCACGATCACGTCTTTCGGATCCCGATCACCCAGTACCCCCGAGGCGCACAGGTGCCGGTAGGCGGCGTTCAACGCTTCACCCTTCCCCTTTCGGGCATTCGGCAAGGTGCGCTGGAACAGCCAGACCCGCTCGGGGTCGAACTGGCGCACCACATCCGCCGTCCCGTCGTCGGAGGCGTCGTCGATGACCATGACCTTGAAGTTGCCGGGAACGGCCAGCAGCCGCTCCAGGCTCCTGGCAATCACTCGCTCCTCGTTCAGGCATGGGACCAGGAACACGAACAGCAGATCCTCAGGAGCCGGCAAGGGAGCCTGCCGGCTATGCCGCGAGAGCAGCAGCATCCGCAGGCTGTACAGACAGGTAAACGCGATGAGAATCGTGGCCACCCCGGCGACCATGTCAGCCCCCGCCCGTCCCACCATGAACCAGACGAAGTTCGGCCTGGTCGACGGGATCGGTCGGGCCGGCGGGCTCCAGACGAGAAACGGCCTGGTCGACCCGTGACAGCAACTTGTTCAAGTCGTCCCGCACGTCGGCGAACTGGTCTTCGGCCGACGCCGGCGGCTCGCTCGTCGCGGTCCTGTCGATCAACCGGCGGAAGTCAACTGCGACCGCACGCAGGAAGGTCTCAACCTCCCTGGTGTCGTAACCACGCCACCTGATCACGAACCGCTTGAGGGCGATTTCCTCTGGATCAAATATTGTCATAGATCCTCACGTCTTTTCTTGCCTGGATGATCGAGGGTCTGCCGGGTGGCCGCGGATTGTGCTGACACCTTTGCGACTCGGTAGTGACTTCAGTATGACACTGACGTTACCAATGAGTAACCAACCTCGTCACAACTGTCACACAACGGCGTGACTCGTACCGGTCGGGTGTCTGACTCTCCGTTAGGATGAGGGCGTGCCCAACACCTTCGCGTCGCGACGATCGGCCAACCGGCGCCGACGGGACGAGGCTCGCCAGCAGATCGTGGAGGTGGCCCGGCGGGAGCTGAAAGCCAAACCCTTCCGCGAGCTCACGGTCGACGAGTTGATGGAGGGCACCGGCCTCAGCCGGACCGCCTTCTACCGCTACTTTCCTGACCGCGAGAGCGTCCTGGTCGATCTGCTCGAAGAAGCGTGGGCCGCGCTGGCCGAAGCTCGGGATGACGGCCGTACGGATGGCACCACCGAACCGCCGTCGATGGTCAAGCTGGCCCAGTTGCTGGGCGAGAACCGTGGCGTCTTGAAAGCCATCTCCGACGCCGCTTCAGGTGACGGGGAGATGGAGCGCACCTATCGCGGGTTCATGCAGTCCTACTGGATCGATTACCTCACGTCCCGGCTGGTCGACGCCCAAGCTCAGGGTCGGGCCGCCGGACTCGACCCGAATCTCGGGGGTGAGGCGCTGGCCTGGATGGCCGAGCGCATGGTCACCCAGTCACTTGATCGCGACCCCCGCCAGGTTCTCGACACGATCGTCACCATTCTGGTCAGATGCATCTACGGTGGCGCGATCGACGCGCCCACCACTCAGGTCGCAGCGGGTGCCGCTCCCACCACTTGAGTGCCCCCGCCGCAACCAGTCTTAGGAGCGACGACACTTCTCGGGAAAGGTCCGACGACGGTGCGGCTAGTGTTCGACGGGCTGCAAGCGAGCGGCTCTAGCCCTGAGTGACCCACCCTGCCAACCTCAGAACCCACCCACCCCGGGGAGGACTCCTTGGCTCCTATTCTGTCATTCCCATGACGAATGCTCCTATCGATCCGAGCGTAGCTCCCAGCGGCACTGGCTGCGCCGAATGTCTCGAGGCGGGAGGATGGTGGCTGCATCTCCGACGTTGCGCACAATGCGGCCACATCGGGTGCTGCGACAATTCTCCCAGCCAGCACGCCACCGCTCATGCCGGATCCGCCGGCCACCCGGTCATCCGCAGCTTCGAGCCGGGTGAGGACTGGTTCTGGGACTACCGCTCCCAACAGTACATAGCCGGCCCTTCCCTGGCGCCCCCGCAACATCACCCGCTGGATCAACCGGTACCGGGGCCCGCCGGCCTGGTCCCGACCGACTGGGAGCGCCGCCTGCGATGAGGTCACTTGAGCCACGTCGGCATTTCAAGTGAGGAAAGAGGTTCCTCTGGTGGCAGCGACGGATGATTCAGTTGGTGATCTGGCGGTAACGCCGGCGTGGGCTGAAGGCGGGCGGGCACGTGACCGGGAGCAGACGGGCCCCGCCGGCGAGGACCGGCCGGACTGGCCGGACCGATACGCGCTGAGGAGGACCTGTGCCTGATCCCTTACTTATTGGCGTACTGTCCGACATGGCCGCAAGCGCCCCAGCCGAAGACGCGCCCACCAGCATTGAGAGATTCGTACGGATGGCTGTCGACCCGCTGGTAGCCAGCGGACGGATCGACCGAGAGGTCGAATTCGTGTCCGCCTACGGGATGGGCCTACCCGGCGGGACGGCGTTCGCAGTCGAACGGGCTTTCGCCGAACTCGACGCCAAGGGCGTGCTGGCGGTACTCGGCCCAGCCATTGGTGACAACGCCCTTGTCGCCACCCCCCTGTCCGACCGCTACCAGATCCCCACTATCAACTGGGCCGGCACGGAGAGGGCTCGAAGTGACTGGATGTTCCATCTACAAGTTGGTTCTCATGAGGACGAGTCCATCATTTTGGCCCGGCACCTCGCCCATACCGGGTTGCGCCGGGTCGGAGTGATCTATGACCGATCCCCTATCGGCCGGCGGTATTTCAGCTTCCTTCAGAGTGAGTGTGAAGTGCTCGGCGTCCTCATTGCGGCGGCGCTGCCCGTCGCGCCGGTGCTCGAGAAGGCCGAGACGGAGGCGGCGGTCCTGAAAGACGCGTCAGTGGACGCAGTCGTGTACCTCGGCCTGGGGCTGGCGGCGAGTGCCGTCGGGGCCGCGGTGAGATCCTCCGGGCTCGATGTGCCCAAGTTGATGAACACCGCAGGTTTGCGCGGCTACTCGCCCGACTTCGCTCGACTCATCGACGGCTGGACCTACGTCGACATGGTTTCAGATGACAACCAGGTCCTCGTCGACCTGCGCCGACGGCTGGGTGCCGATAGCCCCGCTGGGTTCGGAGTGGCCTACGGCTACGACATGGGCCAGCTGATCGGAGAGGGCCTGGCTCGGGCCACTGAACTGACCCGGGGCGGCGTGCGAGAAGGTCTCGAGACGGTGAAGTGGATCCCCGCAGCCGAGGGCTACGACGGCACCATGCTCAGCTTTGGCCACTTCGACCGCGGCGCCTTGCACGGCCGGTACCTGGTGTTGCGGCGCTGGGAGGACACCAAGTCTGTCGAGTTGTCGGCCTGATTTTCATTTAGCCGCCCTGCCGAATGCCAGGCCCCGGCGTTCGGTGTCATCAGCGGAATCGCTGTCGTGGAGCCAGGCCCGCCCGGCCGAGTCCTGAGGCCGCGGATGCGAGGTGTTTGGTCGTTGCTCGAGTTGTAGGTTTGGGATTCCGTGTTCGATCTGCCAAGTGAGCCCAGGGTTCACGGTCAAGAGCTAGCCGAGGGGACGATGTGACGAGCGATCGCAGGGCCGCACTTGTGACAGGCGCAAGCAGGGGGGTGGGACGGGCCATCGCCATCGAGTTGGCCAAGGTCGGGTTCGATGTTGCCGTCACGGCGCGGACCGTTCGGGAGGGTAGTGGGTTCGATGTGGCCCACGATGGCACCGTCCGAGCCCTGCCGGGAAGCGTTGAAAGCACGGCTGAACTGGTGCGCCAGCAGGGACGGGACGCACTTGCCGTGGGGATGGATCTCGCTGATCCGCTGTCGATCGGGTTGGCGGCCGGTCAGATCCTCGATCGGTGGGGCCACGTCGATGTACTGGTCAACAATGCCATCTACACAGGGAGGGGAGCGCAGGCCGCCGTCTTGGATCTCTCACTCACTGACCTCCGCGACGAACTCCACGTCGACCTCATCGCACCCCTCACTCTCATTTCGCTGCTCGTCCCGAGGATGGTTGAGAAGGGCAAAGGAACAGTCATCAACGTGACATCGGGGGTGGCCTATACCGACCCTCGCGACATGGGCAGCTACGGCATCGGGTATGCCGTCGGCAAGGGTGGTCTCTTCCGGGCGGCGGGAATATTGGCGGTCGAGCTGGGGGGCCGGGGCGTGCGCGCCTACAACCTGAACCCCGGCTTCATCCACACCGAGCGCATGGAGCTCCACGTCGCCGAACAAGAGGGCCTCGATCTCGGCCAGGCCGCACCTCCCCGGGTATGCGGCGCCGTGGCGGCGTGGTTGGCCAACGATCCTTCCGATCCGCCCGACAACGGAGACCTGATCGACAGCCAGTCTTTTTGTGCCGAGCGCGGCCTGGTGCCAGGTTGGTACTCCCCGATCTCCCTCCGGCCACGGCGCGGCCGCCGACCGTCGTGATCAGGCCACCTGATGCGGGTCGGAATATCGATCGGTACGACATTTCAGTCCACCGACCACCGCGAAGGTCCCAAGGCGGTGTTGGAGCAGGCTCGGGCCGCGAGTAGGGCCGGGCTGGACTCCCTCTCGCTCGGCGATCATCATTCCACCGGGCCGACCGCGTACGTTCAGCAGGTTCCCATGCTCGGACGGATCCTGGCCGAGTGGGATGACCGACCTGCGGGTTGTCTCTTCCTCGTTCCGCTCTGGCATCCAGTCCTGATGGCCGAGCAGATCGGGACGCTCGCCGCCATGGCATCAGGACCATTTATCGTCCAGACCGGGCTTGGTGGCGGATCCGCCCAGTTCCGGGCCATGGGAGCCGATTTGCACCAGCGGGGTCGGCGCCTGGAAGAGGGTATCGTCCTCGTCCAAGCTCTGCTCAGGGGCGAGATCGTGAGCAGCCCGCTATGGGGTATCGAGGAGGCGTGCATTGCTCCTCGCCCACCACAGGCGACGGAGTGGTGGGTCGGAGGGGCGGCCCCGGTTGCCCTCGACCGGGCCGCTCGGTTGGGTGACTGCTGGTACGGCAACGCCGACCTCACCCCTGAGACCGCGGCTGCCGCCATCGCCCTCTATCGAGCGGCCTGCGCCCGCCATGGACGACAACCGACCCGGATCCCGATCCGAAAGGACGTCTTCGTCGCCGACACCAAGGCGGAGGCCGACAAGTTGGGCGACGCCTTGATGGACTCCGGATATCGGGGCTTCGAGCGAGCCGCCGTTGCGTACGGCGACCCTGACACGGTAGCGGAGCAGCTGGCGCCATTCGGTGAGCTCGGCTTCACCGACGTCATCATCCGGATCATGCCGGTAGGGTCAGAGGCCGGGCTGCGATCTGTGGAACTTGCAGGCGAGGTGCGGGTCCGACTCGAACGCAGTTGACCGGCTCAGCCCGCCTTGAACGCCCGAGTCGGCCGTACACCGGCGCGGCCGGCCGCGTTGTGTCCCTGCCAGGTGACTGGTGGGCCCAGCGGGGGATCTTCGGGTACCGGCGCGGGCCGTGACGCGACACTGCGAGACTGAAATGGTGAGAATCGACCCAGACCCCGGCGGTTCTGAGCTCAGCCTGCTGATGCAGTACCTCGACTACCAGCGTGAGACGATGCTGTCAAAGACGGGCGGACTTACCCACGCCCAGCTGGTCCGGCCGCATCCCCCGTCGGAGCTCACCCTGGCCGGCCTCGTCCACCACCTCTCCTTGGTGGAGGAAAGCTGGATGGAAGTGCGGTTCAGCGGGTTGCCCGACCGCGAGCCGTGGGCGACCGTTGATTGGGACGCCGATCCCAACTGGGAGTTCCGCACTGCGGCAGAGCTTGAGTCCGAAGAGTTGCGGAACCGTTATCGCGAAGCTTGTGAGCGGAGCCGCCGAGTCGTCGCTGCGGCGGCCGGGCCGGATCAGCTCTCGGCAAGGGCCCTCAGCGACGGACGGCACTTCTCGCTCCGGTGGGTACTGCTGCATCTGATCGAGGAGACCTCCCGCCACGCCGGCCATGCCGATCTTCTTCGCGAAGCCATCGACGGTACGGTCGGCGAGTAGAGAACGCCTGGTTCCAGGCACGGGGAACTCGCGCTCGCCCCGGAGTCTCACTCTCCGCAGGTCTGCGGCACCTGTCCGGGGGCGAGGCCGGGCGGTATGTAGACGCCTTCGAAGACGGAAGACGAATCCGGGGCGACCGTTTGGGTTCCGGCATAGGCGGGGCTGGCGGCAATGGTGGTAGTCGTGGCGGGCGCGGTGGCGGGAACCGAGGTGGATGATGGGCCGGAAGAGCCGACGACGCCCGCGAACCCGTGTCCCGTTACCAGCTCAAGGTTGTAGACGGTAGGAGTGAGGGCGCTGTCCTCAACCAGGGTGGCCCCACCGACTAACTGAGACTGGAGCTGTTTGGCGGCCGCGAGAGAGTCGGGTGCGTATTCGATCTCGCTGGCGGTTAGCCCGAAGTTCGGTGCATCCCCCGACACCGCGGTGCTGTAACCCAGCCCCGACAGGTCCTGGCCGGCCAGGCCGGCTTGGCCGCCGACGCCGCTGCCATTGACGATCTCGACCTTGACGCCAGCCGGGTTGACGGTGATTGTGACGTGGGCGGCGCTGGACGAGGCCGTTGCCGGTTTCGGGGTGGGTTGGCCGACATCGAGCCATTGCTGAATCACGGCCGCGCCTTGCTGGGTCTCCGGGTCGAGCGCTCCGGCCACAGAGACGGAGTTCACGGTGGGGTACGTATACGACGGAATGGTGGTGAGGTTCGCCGACCGGAAGTCTTGGGCCAGCGATAAGAGTTGCGAGTTGCTGAATCCGGTGTCGACCGTCAAGTTCTTGGTGATACCGGCGATGATGCCGTTCAGCGCGATCGGATTGGTGGGCGCCACCTTCTTGGCCTTTCGGGCCAGCGCTTTGACGAACGCCTGCTGACGCTGTATGCGGGCCAGGTCGCTCTCTGGATACAGCTGGTACTGCCATTCGCCGTTCAGGTAGTACTGGTACTCCCGCGACCGAACAAACGCCAGCGCCTGATCGCCGACCAGGTTGTAGCAACCGGCAGAAGGGATGGTCAGGTTTGAGAAAGCGTCCTTTGCCGGTGCCGGGAAGTATTGCTCGACGCCTCCGACGGCGTTCGCCACTGCCCGGAAGGTGTCGAAGTTGAACACCGCCACGTGATTGATCTGGATGCCGAAGTCCTGGTCGAGGACCGACACCAGCAGTGACGGCGTCCCGCTATTGAACGCGGTGTTGATGCGGGTCGTTCCATAGCCCGGGATCGCAACCAAGGTGTCGCGAGGAATCGACAACAGCGCCAGCGACCGAGTCGTCGGAGCTACCCGCACCAAGATGATGCTGTCGGACCGCTGTCCCTGGACGTCGGTTGCACCTCCGAACTGACTGCCGCCGGTGATGCTCCGGCTGTCCGAACCGATCACGAGCATCGTGAAGGGCGGGGCCGATGATGACCCGGCAGCCACGCTCTGCGAGCTGCGCCCCTGGACGTGCAGCCCGAGCACCGGGATCCTCTTGATCTGCCCGAGCCTCCACTGGACGTAGGCGTACGCGGAGCCGGCACCAAGGAGCGCCAGGGCCGTGAACACGTTGGCCACGATGAGCATGCGTCGAGGCCAGCGCTTCCGGGCGCCGGGAGATCGCCGGTGCCGAGCGGGACCGGTCGGCTGGTCGGCGGGATCGCGACGTCCGGGGGTGCGGATCTCCCGCCCGAGCCGGCGGAGTCCTGCTTCCGGGTCGGTGGCCCCCGACCGCATCCGTTTGCTCATAACGCTATTTCAGCCATTTCCACGGACGGCGATAGTACTTGGCATCTGGCTGGATGCTATCGGCCCCGATTGCTATGCGGGTATCGCGGACCCGGAGGAGTGCAGGTCTGGCGGCGCGACGGAATACGAGTGCTGGGGGCTGGGCTCACGCCGGCGCCCTGCTGAGCTCGGTAGTCCACATCGACGCGTGAGTGGAGGCGAACTCGAGCATCCCCGCCCACGAGTCTCCGTGTCCGGACCGCCACATCGCGTCCCAGGGAGGGATACCAGCCTGGGCCCGGCGCCGCAGATGTTCGTAGCTGCTCCGGATCCGAGCCACCATGACTTCCGGGAGCCGGCCGCGGTCACGGGGTTCCAGCTGATAGCCCTCGGCCAAGGCGGCCAGGCGAGCGACGATCGGCACTGGTCCGGTCCAGCCTCTCTGGGCCACGTCGGGGGATACCGGGACGACCCCGATGGCGCAGTACGCCAGGTCCCAGATCGGCGGACGTGGGCCGGCGGCGTCCCAGTCGATGAACGCCCAGCGGTCTGCGGCGGTGACGAGGTTCCACGCCGTGGCGTCGTTGTGGCAGACGATCACACCTCGCCCGTCGACGAAGTCGATCGCGTCCCCGGCCATCTCTGGAAATCGCCACACCGGATTCTCACCCGGGTCGAAGTCGATCACGGCGTCGTGGAACTCCCGCAGGAGGCGGCCTACCCGGGCCACTGCTTCGGTCGATCCGAGCAGGCGGTGGTGTGCTGCAGGCCAGGGAACCTCGCCCTCGATGAATTCCAAGACCTCGCGGCCCTGATCATCGATCCCAACGACCCTCGGCGCACCGGAGAACCCTCGTCGCTCCAGGTGGTGCAGAAGGGCGTGGATCGATGGAGTCCATGGTCCGCTTGGGCGGCGAACCGTTCGTCCCATCCGGACGATCCCGGCGGAGAGGTTTCCGCCGTCCAGCCGCTCCTCATCAACCATGGAGTCCAGGATGGCAGGTGATCGGGAGCCCGGTCGGTTTGCGGGGCGTTTTCATGTGCAGCGTGATCGCGGCTAATTCCTATTCCTTGGGAGCGATCGTCGGACGGCGGACGAATACCCCCTGGGAGATGGAAGCCGAGAGCGCTCCATCACCGTGGAAGAGCCGGGCCTGCACGAAGGCCTGATTGCTGAAGACCGACTCCGTGTGGACATCGAGCAGGTGCCACTCGTGGGTGCGAGTCGGACGATGAAACCAGACTGAGTGTGTGGCGCTGACACTCGACACTTGCTCGGGATCGAGACTGTTGTGGGTGACCCGGGCGGCCCAATTCATGCCGAAGTCCGACCAGTAGGCCCGGACCGCGCCGTGGAGCCATGGATCGTCCGGTAACTCCACGGCTGACCGCATCCATAGGGGGTGGGCCCGCGGGGCACGGTTATCGACCGGCACCGGATGGGCGACCTCAAACACCCCACGGCCCAGACCTTCCGCCCACGGAGTGATGCTCCGCGGAGATGCCTCCGGCGGGCCGACTTGGGGTTCGATCGGGCCCTGCCAGTCCAGCCCGTCAACTGGTAGCGATGCCACCACCGTCGCGTGGACGATGAGATCGTCGCCCTGGTAGCCACGGACCTCGCGGTGCTGCAAGGCCCGGCCGTCCCGGACGCGATCGACGCAAAACTGTACGGGCTCTCCCATCCGACCGGCCCGCAGGAGGTTGGCGTGAAGCGAGTCCGGTACCGAGCCCGGAGGGACAGTCTGAGCGCAGGCCGACAGGCACTGGGCGATCATCTGGCCACCGAAGAGACCACCCCGCTGGGCGGCGGCCGGCCCCGTCTCGCCGCGTGCGTGGCTCTCATCAAGTGGCTCGACGCCCACCAGTGTCCGCAGAATCTCCCCCGCCGCTCGAGACTCGGTCATCGCTGCTCATCATCTCCTGGACCTCAGAACGAGCGAGACTAGACGACAGTTATGGCAATCAGCCAGGCCACCGCGGCGTTCAGGAGGACTCCGCTGGCTCTTGGTCCGAGCGGGCCAGACCGGTCTTGGCGGCGTTGAGCAGCAGGCGCACTACCACCCCGAGAATCACCAGGTCCAGGAGCATCTGGACGCTCACCATGATCCGCGCCGGGTCGGTTCGGGGCGTGATATCGCCGAACCCGACAGTCGAGAAAACGGTCACGGTAAAGTACAGGGCTCTGGTGTGGTCGAGCCCTTCGCTGAAGTTGGACGCCGAGGTGTGGGACAGCGACAGGTAGATAGTGGAGAACACCACCAGGAACAGGGGGATGATCGCGCCCAAGGCCTGCACGGCGCGCAGCTCCGGAAGTTCGGCGTCGACGATGCGGCTGGTCTGCCAGGCCAGCACGGCGGCGAACAGCATGAGGCTTACGGCCAATCGAGGGAAGGCGTTGGTCGCGGTATCCCGGCCAGCCGGCACCGAGTAGTACAAGCCAATGAGGACGATCCAGCACAGCGCCACTATTGCGCCCGTGCGCAACAGGGCCCAGCGCCGGTGGGCCGGATTCAGGTCGGAGAGACGGCGGGCCGGCATGAGGGGGGTTCAGCCACCCGGGGTCTTTCGGAACCCGTGGCCGAAGAACCCGCCGCGGGGGCGGGCGTGGGCGTGATAGTGATCAGGGATGTTCCGCATGTTGTCGTCGATGTAGTGCTCCACGGTCAACTGCTCGCTCGCCACGCGTGCCAGCTGTTGGTGCATGTGCGACAGGTGATCGACGGGTGGACTGGTGCCGTGGTAGCGCCAGACCACCATCGGGACGTAGCAGATCTCGCACTCGGCAATCCAGCACAGCTCGTCCTCATGGAACCATGGCGTGAGCCGGGCGGCTTCGCACAGGTCGCAGTTCTCGGCGCCCGGCACGAGAGGAGCGGGCTCGGTCACGCAGCGAGTCTAGGGCCGCGGGTTCCCGTCGAGATCGAGCGACGAGTGACCTCGGCCACCACGCCGGCAATCCGAGCCGGTTCACGCGCCGTTGAGTGCGCCGGTTCGAGAAGGACGACGTGGCGGCCCCGAAGCCGCCCCAGACTTGGCCGCCGCTGAACTCCTTGATTGGGGTGGCGACGCTTACTGACTACGTTGAGAAAGAGACCTGTGCGGCGGGCCAGATACGTCTTTTCTGGCCTGACGCGCAACCACGAGAAAGTCGTATCTGAGCCGGCGCGGGGACGGTCTTTCTAGCGACAGGGTTGGTAGGAACCGTTCGGAAAGGCCTGACGTGGCTCAGCATGTTGACCGTGACTCCGAGTCTCGTGGGCGCACCGCCGGCAACACCGACACTGGTGCCTCCGAGCGTGTTGCCGACCTGGTGATCCAGGCCCGCGCAGGTGACGCAAGGGCATGGAACGCGCTGGTCGACCGGTTGGCGGGGGTGGTATGGCGAGCCACTGCCGAAGCCGGACTCACATATGAAGACCGCCAGGACGTATTCGCAGCGACCTTCTTCCGGCTCTTCGAACACCTCGACGACATCCGCGAGCCGGCAAAGGTACCCGGATGGCTGGCGACGACGGCCCGCAACGAAGTCCGGCAGATCTGGCGGGCTAAGCGTCGGCTCGAGCCACTCAACGAGGTCGAGCCGACTCATCCTGCCGTCTTGAGCAGCGTCGACGAGGCACTCCTCGATGGCGAGTTGCGGGCCGCCTTGCAGGCTGCCTTCGGGCGCCTGGGCGGTCCCTGTCAGGAATTGCTGCGGTTGACGACCGCCGTGCCCCCGCTCAGCTACGACCAGATCAGCCAGCTCACTGGATTGGCACGCGGCAGCCTCGGTCCCAACCGTCAGCGCTGCTTGGAGCGCCTCCGGCGTGCTCCCGAGCTGCGCCCGTTCGTCGAAAGGTCACAGCCATGAATCTGGATCTCCGAGATGACGATGTCCTTTTGGCCGTACTGTCGAGCGTTCTCCACGGTCCGGACCCCGTTCCGGCCAGCGCCAAGGGGGCCGCGGCCGCCGCGTGCGAGTTGCGCCACGTCGACAGTGAGCTGGCTTCGTTGGTGGCCGACTCTTCGATTGATGAGCGACTCCTCTTCCGTGATGAGGTCGAAACCTTGGTGCTGACCTTCCGTTGTGACCAGTTGAGCGTGGAAATCGAGATTGATCGGGATGGTCAAGCCGTCGGTGTGATCTCCCCGCCCGCGGCGACCGAACTGCGGGTAGAGACAGCTTCGACCCGAGGTGCGCCGACCGGCATGAGCACCCGAAGTGACGAGCTCGGGCGGTTCCAGATCGGCGTCGGCATGGGGCTGTGCCGCCTCCGGATCGGTCCAGGTCCCGACGCGGTCGTGACTTCCTGGTTCTATTGCTGACCTGCTTCCTCGTTGCGTCCAAGACAGAGGAAAACTGACGCCACATTGGCGTTGCGGCCGAATTTCGTGGCTGCCAAGGCCGCGCTCGCCGTATCCCCGGCGCGCAAACGGCGGTGGAGCTCGACCATGAAGCTTGCCGTCGGGGTGTCCGGTATGGCCAGCACGGGGGCGACGATGGAGCGAACACCGAGCGCCAGCAGGGTCGCGCTGGTGCCGATGAGTTCGTCGCCGATGACGCCCGTGACGCCCGCGTGACAGGCGGCCAGGACGACGGTGGCGGCGGCAATAGGAGCCCGCTCGAGGTCGTGAACGGTGAGCGGACCGTCGGCGAGGAGAAACGAAGAAAACAGCGGGCTATCGGACCGGAAGGTGCCGTGGGCGGCCAGGTGCACCAGCCCGGCTCGACCCAGGCCATCGAGCACCGCGGAAGCGGTTGCTTGCCGGCCGGTGAGCACCTGGGCGCCGGGGTAGAGGGTGGCCAGCCGCCGCACTTCCCTGGAGCCTCCCGGGAGACCGGGCCCGGCGACGAGCAAGACCCTCCGCTCCACTTGCCGGGTGGTGGTACCACCGTGGTCCCGAGCCCAGACGTCGGCGCTGGGGGCGACGGTGACATCCCGCTCGACCAGGCTGGGAAGACGACCCCACGGCAGCCCATGAAGGGTCGCGGTGGGAACGACAACCAACGGCGCAGTGCCGTGGAGCCGCAATGGCGCCACCAGCAAACGGTCCACGCGCTCGGCGGCAGCCCAGACCAAGGGATCCATCGGGCCGATGGGTGCCATTCGCAGGGACCGGCGCAGCGCGAACAGAAGATGCGTGAGCTCCTGCTGGATCGCACCCAGCGATCCGAGCTCGACGAGTCGCGACCGGGACTGGGCTACTGTCACGGCGTACAGACGGCCGTCCTGGTCGGCGTATTCCACCAGCTCTCGTCGGCCGAGGCTCCGGCGTAGTTCGGCGACATCGAGGCGACCACGGGTCACCGCGCTGCCTGGCGCCGCGAGCAGGCGCCGGCGCACCGTGGCCTCGATCGATATCGCGGTGCGCTCCAGCCTCCCGGTTGGTCCACCCGCCAGCGCCACCCGGCGCAGCTCCGAACGGACGCGGCGCAGCTCCGTCAGTTCTCCAGCCAGCTGATCGTCGTCGGGCGGCCGGACAGGAGGATGTCGAAGTGAGCTGGCGCGCCAGCGCTCTGCCCAGCGCAGCAGCTCCGCTGGCCGTCGTTGTTCGATGGCGAGACGGACCCCGAGCCGGGCCAGATCGGTCCCGTAGCCGGCCGCGTGGGCGCGCAGTTCGGTCGCACCAAGGATCGACAGGTGCTCGTCAACGACCCGGAGGCCCCTCGACAAGGCCTGCCTGGCCCCGCGACGATCTCCAGTGGCGACCCGCAACAGCGCGCTGGCGTACCACGATTGGGCTCGCATGTCCGCCGTGCCTCGATGCCGTGACGCGGTGGCTTTCGCCAGGTTGGCTCGCGCCATCGCGGCTCGGCCTGAGGCCAGGGCCAGCTGGCCGGCAAAAATGCGCACGTGGGCGGCTTCCACTGTCCATCCCTGGTGCTCCAGGGCGGTCGCGACCCTCTGGGCCCGGGTGATCAATCCGGTCGAAGGCGGGACGCCGTCTTCCAGCTGCAGGATCTCGGCTTGGATCGCCACATACTTGGCCAGGGCCGCCCATGGCCGTCGCCGGGCCGCACGGAACTCCTCGCCGACGGCGGATGCGAGGTCGCGGGCATCGCCATACTGACCGGCCGCGAGCAGGGTCCGGGCCAGGAGAAGGCGGCACTCGGCCAGATAGGCCAGATCGCCCGTTCCAGCCACGATGCAAACGGCTGCCTGGGCCGCCGCCTGCGCTTCGCTGACCAACCCGGCAACCAGCAGGACCTCGCAGCGGTCAGCCTCGAGGACCGCGGCGAGGGACTCGGGGGCCCCCGCTGCGGCGTAGGCCTCCTCGGCCCGGCCGAAGGCGCTGAGCGCCTGCGGCAGATCGCCCCGGCGTCCGTGGGCGAATCCGAGATTGTGGGCGGCCATCGCCGACAGCACCAGAAGCTGCTGGTCGCTTGCGATTTGCTCGGCTGCGACGAGGTCGCTCACCGCCCCCCGCGAATCCCCCCGGTAGGCTCGGAGTATCCCCCGGTTGAGCCGAAGCCGGGCGATGGACGTCGTTTCGCCCCTGGCCTGGAGCCGGCGCAGGGCTCGCCCGTAGGTTGCCTGGGCCTGAGCCAGTTGGCCGGTGCGCTGCTGCACCAAGCCATACAGCATTTCCACCACCCCTCGCGTGGTCTCTGTGGCGACCGCTCGGGCCTGGTCGATCTGCTCGGCTGCCTCCTCAGCCTGGCCCGCGCTCACCAGGGATATCGCCAGTCCCGCCCGGGCCTGGGCCTCGACGTCTCGAAAGCGGTGGGCGGCGCTGATCTCCACGGCCAGGCGGTAGCTCTCGATGGCCTCGGCCACCCTCCCGAGCTCGTGAAAGGCCAGGCCCAGCACCCACCGAAGGGGCGCCTCCACGTCCGGGGTACTCGTCTCGGCCAGAAGGTCGCAGGCTCGGTGCCAGACCGCGGTCGGATCACGGTGCCGTTGCTCAGCCAGCTCGGCCAGGTGCTCGACGGTCACCGCCACACGAAGAGATCGTAGGCTCGGAGTGCCGCCCCGATCCTTTTCTTATCCCAAAGGCCCCATCCTCTTTATCTCAAAGGACAGACGCCATGCCCGACCAGATGACGCCGGACGACGCTGGGTTCGAGAGCGTGTGCTACTCGACCACGGACGACGGGCTGCCATTCGCCTACCGCCGGGGCCAGGTGATCACCACCCAGCTGCGGCGCGCTCTCCCGCTGCTCTCCGGGCTGGACGAGCCCGGCGGTGCGGCAACCGAGCAGAGAACCGAGGGGTTGGCCTATCAGAAGATCGACGCCTGGCCGGGCGAGGAGCGCGACAACCTTGATCCTGACCGGCCGACTGTAGCGGCGGGCGAGTCCGGGGTGCCGGCACCACCCAAATGGCATGAACCTGGAGAGGAGCCCCCGGATTCGAATCGTCCGACCGATGATCCGCAGGCCGAAGGCCCCTTTTTCCTGGTGCGGGGCATCCGCGATCCGCTCCGGGCGGTGATGGTGTTGCAGGTGCATGGCATCGTGGCTCAGCTCAACTACGTCTACTTTGCTCACGGACCCGGGTCCCCATGGTGGCTGTCTCAGGGCGGACTGACGGCGAGTCCGGTGTATGCCAGTCCGGTGTACGCCAGCCCGGTGTATGCCAGTCCGGTGTATGCCAGTCCGGTGTATGCCAGTCCGGTGTATGCCAGTCCGGTGTACGCCAGTCCGGTGTACGCCAGCCCGGTGTACGCCAGCCCGGCCGCGAGCCCCGTGGCCAGCACCGACGCGGTACCGCGGACCAGCAGTGCCACGCCTGCCGAGGAAGGCCACACCACCGATGCGGTTTGGACGCTGCTGCACGAGCCGGCTCGACACGGCGCCCGCGTTTTTGTCCTCGACACCGGATTGGCCGATCCCACCTACCTGGCGTCCAGTTTGGCGGCAGTCCTGGATGCGCCCCACCCGATCCGGCCTCTGCGGCCGTCCGACGCCACCGACCGGCCAGAAGCCGGAACACCCTTCCTGGCTCCCGCGGCCGGTCACGGCACCTTTATCGCCGGCGTTATCAGTCAGGTAGCCCCAGGATGCCGGATCTCGGTCGGCAAGGTGCTGGACAACTCAGGGGTCGGTGACGAGTGGGCGATCGCCCGGCGGATCCATGCCCTGACCAAGCGCCTGGCCGAGCATCCCGACCGGGTCGGGAGGCAATCGGTTCTCAGCCTGTCGTTTGGTGCCCCCGTACTCGACCATCCGCACCTCCTGGCCCACGTCGTGAGCGCCATCCAGGCGGAGGGTGTAGTCGTGGTGGCGTCGGCAGGCAACGATGCCATGAGCCGGCCGGTCTTCCCGGCGGCCCTGCCGGGCGTTGTCGGAGTGGGGGCGCTGAGCCCTGCCGGCCCCGCACCCTTTAGCAACTTCGGACCGTGGGTCAACGCCTGCGCGCCTGGAGTCGACCTCGTAGGTATTTTCTTCAACTGGTCCGAGCACCCAGAACATCTCCGGTTTCACGGCTGGGCCATCTGGAGCGGCACGTCCTTCGCTGGTCCGATCGTCGCCGGTGCCATCGCTCGGCTCACCATGACCGCACCGATCCTCTTCAACCGCACCATCCCCTCCGAGGAGGCCAGAGCGCGGCTGATCGACCCGGCCTGGCTACTGCGCATTCCAGACCTGGGGACCGTCGTCAACCTCCTGTAGTCCCCCGCGAGGTCCCCACCGAATCGGCGCCCCCTGGTTCTGGCCGACGATTGGTCGCGTTTCATCGCGGTTAAGTCGACGCGTCTCGAAACCTGTATCTGGGTTGACTTCGCTCGGATCTATAACACGACAACATCGACGCCGACGGTCCATTCCTCGTCGTCACTTGATCAAACCACCACAGGAGGGAGGGAACAACATGAAGAAGATCACCGTCCGCAAGACCGGCACCGTCCGGCTGACCTCGGCTGCGGCCTCGGCCTACTGCCACGGCATTCTGGCTTAGTAGCGACACTTGCTGCCGTCACTGCAGCGCCTACAGCGGGGCCGGCCTAAGGGCCCGATTCCCGGGCTCGGGCCGGCACCGCATGTACCAGAGAGAGAAAGTAAATGACTGACACCCAACTGAACCTCGATGAACAGGTCCGGCTTCACCCCCTCACCTACCTCGATGAGGGCGACGACGTGACGGTCGGTCGGGCGGATATCGACTCCTATGGCGTCTTCCCCCGTGACGGGGCTGAACTGGTACGCCGACTGGAGCAGGGCAGTTCCCCGAACCAAGCCGCCAAGTGGTACGAGGAGCAGTACGGCGAGACGGTGGATGTCGCCGAGTTCCTCGAAGTGCTCGGTGACCTCGATCTGCTCGTCCCCCACGGCGAAGCGGCGGCCGTGGTCGAGGAAGTCCGGTGGCGGCGCCTCGGCTCAGCGTTGTTCTCGCCTGTGGCGTGGGTCGTGTACGGACTTATCGTGGTCGCGGCGGTGGTTGCCATGGTCCGGGATCACAGCTTGATTCCTCGGTACCAGCACATATTCTTTACCCACAGCTCTCTGACGATCCTGACGCTCGGCATTGTGCTCGGGCAGGTGCCGTGGATGCTGCTGCACGAATCCTTTCATGCCTTGGCCGGCCGCCGCCTCGGCCTTAACTCCAAGCTGTCGATCGGCCGGCGCTTCTACTACGTCGTCTTCGTGACGTCGCTCGACGGGCTCGTCGCGGTCCCTCGGCGCAAACGATATGTGCCGATGCTCGCCGGCATGGTCCTCGATGTGTTGGCCGTCTCGTCCCTGACCCTCGGCGCGGCTGCCCTGTCCTCGACCAGCGGGGCCGGTGCCTTCTTCTACAAGCTCTTCCTGTCCATGGCGTTCGGTGTCGTGATCCGGCTGGCGTGGCAGTTCTATTTCTTTCTTCGGACTGATCTGTTCTTCTTGGCGAGCACCGTCCTCGGCTGCAATGACCTGCAGGGCGCGTCTCGCCAGCATCTTTCCAACCGGGTCAAGGGTCTGTTACGGCGCCGGTCCAGCGTCTCGTCCATGGAGGAGTGGACGGCACGTGACGTCGCCGTCGGGCGCTGGTATTCGTGGCTCATGGTGACGGGGTATTCGTTGCTGATCGTCATGGTGGCTACCGTCATGGCGCCGACCGCGTATCGGATCATCGAGATCGTGGTGCACAAGCTTCGCGACCAGCGTACGTTCCTGGGCGGTGCCGATCTGATTGTGTTCCTGATTCTCAACTTCAGCGACTTGGCGATCGCCGCTTACCTCGCTGTTCGCAGCTATCGCCGCAACCGGGCCCGAGATAGTGGACTTCTTCCAGCCGCCGCGGTCGATCAGCTCCCGCCTGCCGTCCTGAACGCCGTTGCCGCTCTTAACACGCCCGCGATCTAAGAGAATAAGGAGAATCACGATGCCCGCAGTGACACGTCACGTTTGGATCAGGGGCGGACTGCGAACGGACCGGCAGGCCCGACTCAAATCACTCCAGCTGCCAGCCCGGCTGGTAGCCGGCATTGACGCCCATCAGCGCTTGCGAGGCCCCTACACCGCGGCTGGCACTCTCGTGCGGGGCCTCGTGCCCGCGGTGGTGCCGGCCGACGCCGAGGCCATCCGCCGTTACGACATCGAGGTCCTTTCGGTCGCGCCGGAGCTGAGCTCGGCCGTGCCGGGCTCACGCGAAACCCTGACATCGATGGCAATCCCGAAGGAGCGCACCCGCTTCTACGCTCCTCTCCGCACCCGCAGAATCGCCCATGGCCTCGTCGAGCTCATTCAAGCCAGTCTTGTCGGCAGCGCTCCTCGGTCCCTCGTACTGGAGAACGTCGAGCACGCGGAGCAGACCGACCTCGAATTCATCGCGGCCCTGATTCGCAGGATTGACCCCGCTGTTCTCACCGTCGTGGTGTGCACCGGCAGTGCGGATCCGCCGAGTCCTGAGCTGCGGAGCGTTCTCGATGCCGGCGCGGTTGTGTACGAGGTCACCGCCGGCAGCGGTGAAGCCCGGGCCCGTACGTCCAGGCCGGATGCGATCGAACTGGCACGGAACTATGTCGCCACTGATTGCACCAGCGATGACCTTGACCTGTTCGTCGCCTACGACGCGCTCGATCACGAACAGCGGAGTCAACTGCACGACCGTCGCGCCGCCGAACTCGAGGAGCTTGACGAGCAGTCGCTCCGCCTCGGTGCCGTTCCTTTCCATCTTGAGCACGGCAGCGATCCCGCCGGACGGGGGGTCAAGGCGCTCCGCGCAGCTCAAGACTACTGCGTCTGCATGGGGTTCTATACGGCCGTGATCGATTACGGCTACCGGGCCCTGCAGATTGTCGACGACGCCGATCAGCCAGACCTCTGGTGGGGCGTGACGGGTGCGCTGGCCCTTGGATTGTCACTGCTATCGCGCACCAAGGAAGCCGAAGGGCTATACAACCAGGCCCGTCTGTTGTCGACGTCTCCCGAGATCCACATGGCGGCCGCCTATTCGACCGCCATGCTGTATACCCGCCACAACGATCCGCAAGACCGCGACGACCGCACCGCCAAACGCTGGCTCAACTCGGCGATCGCTACCGCGTCTCTGGTCGCCGATCCGAACGAGCGAGCCTTCCAAAGCGCTTTCTACAAAAACGGTCTGGCTCTGGTGGAGGTGAACCTCGGAGAGGCGTCGGAGGCCTTACGCCTCGTCGATGATTGCATCTCCAGCCTCGATCGCGTTCTCGGCCCGGACGAGCACCGTTTGCATCGTTCCGTCCTGAAGAACAACCGCGCCCGCGTCTACTCGAGCCTCGGGATGCTCGAGGAGTGCCTGGACGATTATGCCGTAGTCATCGCCGAGGACCCCAATCATGCCGAGCACTATCTCGAGCGTGGCAACGTGCTCCGTCGTCTCGGACGCTTCGACGACGCCTTCGCGGACTACGAGAGAGCGATTCGCCTCTCCCCCCGTTCCCGGAGATCTACTACAACCGGGCCGATCTACGAGCGTTGACCGGCGACATCGAAGGCGCACTCGGCGACTTTTCCTACGTGATCGAGCTTGAGCCCGATTTTGTGGACGCCTACGCCAACCGAGCCGGGCTCTACCTCGAGTCCGGCGACCTCGATCGGGCCGGCGCCGACGCCGTGGCCGGTCTGGCCCGGGACGGTGACAACCCCTACTTGCTGGTGGTGGCCGGGCAGGTCCTCGCCGCCCGCCGGGAGTATGCGGACGCCAGGGCCGCGTATGACCGGGCTCTGGCATCTGGGCCGGACGTGGTCGCAGCCTGGTCCGGCCGGGCTGAGCTGGCCTGCGAACTCGCCGACTTCGAGGCCGCCATCGCCGACCTCGACCGGGCGGTCGAACTGCAGCCCGACGACGCGTCACTCCTGTACAACCGGGCGTTCGCTCACCAGCAAGCCGGCTCCTGGGCGGCCGCGCTGGCGGATTTGGAGATCGCGGCGGGGTTGGCTCCCGACGACGAGGACATTGCTGCCGCCAGTGCCGAGTGCAGGTTGCATCTGACGGTCGGCTGACGGGGTGGCGGGATGCCCTGGGGTGGCGGCCTCGGGGTGGCGGCCTCGGGGTGGCGGGATGCCCTGAGGTGGCGGCCTCGGGGTGGTGGCCTCGGGTGGAGGCCCCCGGCCGGGTGGCGGACCGGGGTGGCGGACCCGGGGTGGCGGGGTGGCGGACCCAGGTGGCGGACCCGGGGTGGCGGAGTGGCGGGTCCCGGGTGGCGGACCCGGGGTGGCGGAGTGGCGGGTCCCGGGCTGGCGTCCAGTGTCGCGCCCCCGCCGGCGACCGGCTAACCCCGGGGGGGCGCTGCTGATCTCACCCAGGGCGGGGCTCATGGGCGTCGTGAAGGGCCTTGCCGAGCTGCCGGAACTGTTCCCGGAGGTCACTGGGTTCGAGCACCTCGAAGGGTAGGCCGATCCCTACCAAACGACCTGCCAGCCATTCGAAGTCATCAGCCCCGATGTGGACGGTCGCGCTCCGCCTTCCTGCCGAACGGACGACGCCCACCGTAGGAGGGACCCGCCGTTCGACTTCGGCCGGGGGCGCGGCCACGTGGATCACCGCCTGGTAACGGTAGGGCGCCGCGCTCGAGGGCCTCGGCGACCAGCCGGGCCGGGTCTTCCAACCGCCTGGGTATGAAGGTGTGACCGGTGATCTCGGGTACAGCCGCCATCCGGTCGACGCGAAACGTTCGCCAGTCTTGCCGGTCGAGGTCGTACGCGACCAGGTACCACCGTCGCTCCGTAGCCACCAGCCGGTAGGGCTCGGCGCGTCGCTCGCTGTGACGACCGTCTGCGGCCGCGTACGGGAAGCGAACGAGCTGCTGGGACTCGCACGCTCGGGCCAGGGGTACCAGACGGTCGGCCGGGAGCGCCTCAGCCGGCCGGCTGAGGGCCACGGTGCTGGCCCGAATGGCTGCGACCTGGATTCGAAGCCGCCCGGGCAGCAGCCGGTCCAGCTTGGTCAGGGCCGTCAGGGCTGGTGTCTCGATGCCCCACAGGGCGGTCCCCGCCGACCAGCCGAGGGCCACGGCCATGGCCGTGGCCTCGTCGTCGTCGAGGAGCAGAGGTGGCAG
The DNA here is from genome assembly GCA_963769725.1 of uncultured Acidimicrobiaceae bacterium. Classification (GTDB taxonomy): domain Bacteria; phylum Actinomycetota; class Acidimicrobiia; order Acidimicrobiales; family Palsa-688; genus PALSA-693. The sequence continues at coordinate 175,021 of CAVYMU010000002.1, forward strand.
ATCGGTCCCCGCTCTGAGCCGGTATCCACCTTCGGCGCCAGGGGCGGATTCTACGGAGTACCCCAGGGCTCGGAGCCGCTCGACATCCCGGCGCAGGGTTCGCGTCGTGACGGCCAGCTGGTCAGCCAGGTCCCCGCCGTTCCAGCGCGGCTGGCGCTGCAAGAGGCCGAGCAGGCGAAGGAGCCTGGCGGCGGAATCTGACACCAGTGAAGTTTGTCAGCCCATGAGGACCGATCCTGTCCGCATCGACTCGTAGCGTCAGTGGCGTGGTCTGTTGTCCCCCTTGGAGGTGAAGGCGTGTATCAGAGCCCTTGGATACTGCAGGACCTCATTCGCGACCGGCAGGCCGCGGTAGCTCGCGCCGCCGCCTTCGCACGGGTCGATCCGCCGGTGCGGACGGGCCCGGTTCGGCGGCGGTGGTGGGTGCTGACCCGGCTGGCCGCCTGGTCGAAGCCGGAGCCACGCCACCGTCCCCTGCCGCGGCCTTCGGCTCCCTACCGAGCCTGAATGGAGGGGCTCTCCATGGAGAGGCTCCGAGTGCCGCCGCCGACGGTCCGGGTGGCGCAAGTCGCCCGTCTAGTCTTCATCGTGCCGCGGGTTGCCGAATCACGGGATCGTTGGTGGTCCATCGGGACCGTCGGCTTCGATCAACGCCAACGAGGTGGTTATGGGAGCGATGGAGTTCACGATCGGTGCGGAAGCCGCTTGTACCGACGGGGTTTGCGGCCAGGTAAGCCGTGTCGTGGTCGACCCTGTGGCCAAAGCTGTCACCCATCTGGTGGTCGAACCCAAGCACCGGGTCGGACTGGGCCGGCTGGTTCCACTCGACCTGATCGAGGTGACGACGGGCCAGATTCGGCTCCGGTGCACGACCGAGGAATTCGAGCGCCTTGAGGCCGCGGAGGAGACCCAGTTCCTTCCCGGAAGCGAGGGACTACCCGGCTACGGCCCTGACGAAGTGCTCGCCTGGCCCTATTACGGCGGGAACGCGTCGCCGCCCGTGACCTTCGACACGATGCCCCTTGGCGAGGTGGCCCTGCGCCGGGGTGAGCAGGTCCATGCCACCGACGGGCCGATCGGGCATATCCAGGGCCTGATCATCGACGCCGCTACCCGTCACGTGACCCATGTACTCCTTCAGGAGGGGCACCTCTGGGGCCGCAAGGAGGTAGCCATACCGATCTCGGCCGTGACCACCGTTGACGACGGTGGTCACGGCGGCATCCGACTCCAGATCAGCAAGCAGGACGTGGAGGACTTGCCGGCCGCGGCCATCGGCCATCTTCCTGGCTAGCAGGTCGCCGCTTCCCAGGGACCGAGTGGCATGCCTACGGGTCGGAGGCCAGCCGGGCGCCCGGGCAGGTTCAGGATCCTGGACCGGGATCTGGCCCGTCGCCTAACCGCCCCCAAAGACCGGCGAACAGATCGTCCTCAGGCACAGGTGCGCCGGTGGTGTCCTCGGCGCGGATGAACGTCTCCTGGCCGAAGACGTCCAGAAAAAGGTCCGGTGGCAGGCGGGACAACCACGATTCGTCGAGTTGGCTGGCGTGCGCGGTCAAAGCGGCCCGTTTGCGGTCGACCACCGCGGCGATGTCGACGGACGTCGTGATGCGGCGTTCGAGCTGCTCCATTTGGCGGTCGATGTCGGCCATGCGCTGCGGATCGGGGGCGGGCCGGTCGGGAAGTTCGAGGCCGTGAGCTCGCATGGCCGCTCGCAACCGGTCGAAGTCGCGCCGGCGCCTGGCGATGTAGTAGAGCTTGGCCGGAATCTGGGTGCGCTCGACCGCCGCCACCGTGATGTCGTGGGCGTGCACATGATCGGGATGGTTGTAGCCGCCGTTGTTGGCATAGGTGACAACCACGTCGGGCCGGTAATGCTCGAAGAGACCAGAGAGACGGGCGGCCGCCTCTTCAACCGGCACCTGGCAAAAGACGTCGTCGCGGTGACGGTGCCGCCAATCGGGCATACCCGAGTCGTGGTAGCCGAGGAGCTCCAGGGCGCCGACGCCGAGGAGCTGGCAAGCCTTCTGCAGCTCGGCCAGGCGCACCCGGGCCACGTCGGCCTCGTCGTGACCTTCCTCATCTGGTTTCACGTGCCCGGGGCCGTCGCCGAGCTCCCCATTGGTGCAGGTCACGACCACGGTCCGGACGGCTTTGCGGGCATACAGGGCCAGAACCCCGCCGGTACTCGAGGACTCGTCATCCGGATGGGCGTGAACCGCCATCAGCGTAAGCGTGCCATCCATCCTAAGGGTTGTGAACTTGGGCCGGACAAAGCGGGTTGGGGGCCCAGGCCATCGCCGGACCTGGTCCCCCTCGAACCCCCCGCGCTCAGCGGATCGCCGCGGCGACCTCGCTGACGGCGCTCAGCTGCCGAGGGCCTTCGCTTTCTCCTGCTGGAATTCCTCATCGCTCAGGACGCCGCGATCCCGAAGGTCAGCCAGCTTGGCCAATTCTTCCGCCGTCCCGGTGGAGGAGGCGGCTGTCTGCTGCACGTAGTCGCGGAAGGCTGCTTGCTGAGCCTGGGCGTACTGGATCTGCCGCTCATGCATCTTGCCGCCCCGCACGATCAGGTAGAGCAGGACGCCGACTAGCGGGAAGATGATGATGCCGATAACCCACAGGGCTTTTCCCCATCCTCCCAGGTCGTGACTGCGGAAGATGTCAGAGAACACCATGATCAGCAGCCAGATCCAGATGATGAACAAGAAGATCCAGAGCATGGTCAAGAAGGCATCGAGCAGCGGATACGAGGTGGCGATCATCAATCAACCTTTCCCCGGCGGCTGCCGGGCGGAAGAGGACTAGGCGGTGAATGTGCCGCGACGAGAATATGCGCCGCTCAACGACGGCCATGGGATCACCCGAAATGGGTGACCCCTCGGTGGGGGCCGCGGCGGAACCGGCCCTTTCCCTGATGGGGAAGCGCCATGTGAGCAGGCTGGGTTGGCCCGGCTTGCTGGACAACACCGGGTCGTGGGCGCTGGAATGGGCCGAGTGGATATCCCCCTGAGCACGGATCAGGAGCTCCTACGGGCCACGGCGGAGCGGTTCATTCGAGAAACGTGCCCGCTCGACACCGTCCGGCTATGGGCGGCGTCCGAATCTGGCGTCGAGACCGGATACGTCCGGCAGGCCGGCGACTTGGGATGGTTCGCCATGCTCATACCGGAGGAGTTCGGGGGCGGCAGCGTTTCCGGTTCCGGACTCCGCGACGCGGCCATCGTGGCCCAGGAGCGGGGACGGGGCCTTCAGCCGGCGCCGTTCGTTGCGACCAACGTCGTTGCCGACGCCCTGGCCCACGAAGGCAGTGACGACCAACGGTCCAAGCTGCTGCCGGCTATTGCCACCGGCCAGCTGATGGCGGCGTGGCTGGTCGCGGGGCCCGACGGAGGGTGGGACGCCGGACGGGGTGTGCGCTGTGAAGCGGCCGGACCCGGTTTCACGTTGCGGGGGACAGCGATCTTGGTCCAGGACGCCGCCCTGGTCGACCTGTTCCTGGTCACTGCCGATTCAGACGCAGGCCTGACCCAGTTCGCGGTGCCGGCCGGCACGCCCGGCATGCAGCTCGAGCGGTTGAATGGTCTTGACGTCACCCGCCGCTTCTTCGGTGTGCATCTTGATGGCGTGGAGGTACCAGAGTCCGCCCTGGTCGGCCGGGTCGGTGGGGCTGCCGAACTGGTCGAGCGCCAGCTCCAGGTCGCCATCGTGCTCACGTTGGCGGAGATGACCGGCGCCATGGACTACGACTTCCAGATGGCCCTGGACTACGCCAAGGCGCGAAGTGCGTTCGGGCGGCCGATCGGGTCGTTTCAGGCGGTCAAGCACCTACTGGCCGATACCAGTCTCCTCGTCGAGTCCAGCAAGGCGGCCGCGGTCGCGGCCGCCACCGCGGTTGATGAGGGCAACGCGGGTCCAGAGGTGTCGAGTATGGCCAAGGCCTTCGTCAGCGACAGCGCCATCGATGTCGCCCAGAACTGCTGGCAGGTCTTCGGGGGTATCAGCTACACGTGGGAACACGACCAGCACCTCTTCATGCGGCGGCTCACGACCGACGCCATGCTGTACGGGGAGCCGGCGTGGCACCGGGAACGCATTTGCAATCTTCATGGACTGTAGAGGGGTGAAGATCTGGTGACGGTTGAGATGGAAAAGGATGGCCCGGTCGCTCTCGAAGACTTTCGCCAACGGGCCCGTATCTGGCTGGCGGCCAACCTCGAACCGCGGCCAGATGGCGGGGCAGGACCGGTCGAGACGATGGGGCACCGGACACCAGAAACGGTGGCGGTCGAACGGGCGATCCAGCGAAAGCTGTACGAAGGTGGCTATGCCGGGATCAGCTGGCCCAAGGAATACGGTGGCCAGGGGCTGACCACCGCCCACGAGCGGGCGTTCAACGATGAAGCCCGCGGCTACCGTACGCCCGATCTTGGAGTGGCCGGTGGAGTGACATTCGGTGTGTGTTGCCCGACCATGCTGGCTCACGCCTCTGCGGACTTCCTGGCCCGCCATATCCCTCGGGTGCTCGCTGGCGATGAGCTGTGGGTGCAGTTCTTTTCCGAACCGGTGGCCGGTTCAGATCTGGCGGGCGTCATGACCCGTGCCGTCAAAGACGGGGATCGTTGGATCCTCAACGGCTCCAAGATCTGGTCGAGCGGCGCTTACTACGCCGATTATGGAATGTGTTTGGCTCGCACGAACTGGGAAGTTCCGAAGCATCGGGGCCTGACCTGGTTTGCGGTCAAAGTCGACAAGCCTGGTGTCACCGTGCAGCCCATACGGCAGATCAACGGGAACGCCGAGTTCTGCCAAGAGTTTCTCGATGACGTGGAGCTCACCGACGACGACCGCATCGGTGACGTCGACGAAGGGTGGGCGGTCGCCCGGACGATGCTGGTATTCGAGCGGGGCGGTGGTGATCGGGCCGCGATCGCGGCCCCGGCCCGCACCCGTCAGTTCGCTCCGGATCTGGTGGCCCTGGCCCGGCGGACGGGCCGCCAGGGCGATCCGCAGGTACGCCAGCTCATCTCCCGGGCTGCCATCAATGACTTCGTCCACGCCGAACTCCTGGCCCGAGTGGTGGGGCTGACCCGGGCCGGCGTGGCCGATCCGGGCGGCATCGCTTGTTACGCCAAGCTGGCTGCCGGCACCTTTACTGCGGCTCGAGCCCGGATCGGGCTGGAGGTCGGTCGCGGCGCGGCCGTGGTTTGGGCGGAGGGCGACGGCGACGGCGCGGCGGCGTCGCTCAACTATCTCAACGGGCGGATTCGCGCCATCGCCGGCGGGACCAACGAGATGCAGCGCAACGGTATCGGCGAGCGGGTCCTGGGTCTGCCCCGCGAACCCAGCTTTGACACCGATCGCTCTTTCTCAGAGGTCGTCCGCCGAGCCGCCGACTGGAACCCGAGGGCGTAAGCGTCGACGGTCGGCCCGCCTCAGTTCGGTGAGAGGGCCCCAAGTACGAACGCGGCTACTCCTACCACGCCGACCCCCAGCGAGACCGGCAGCAGATCGGCGGCGGTGGTCCGGCGGCCCTCGCGAGCGCGTGAGCGATGTACCTGCCACGACCCGAGCGCCGAGGTGAGCACGCCGAGGGCGAAGATGCAGGCGCCGATGGCGACATCGGCCCGAGGCAGCCTCGTGTCCGCCAGGCCTCGCATCACCACCGCGCCGCAAGCCACCAGAGAGAGGCCACTGCGATTCCAGGCCAGGTCGGTGCGCTCCGCGGCCAGCCCGGGATCTCGTGAGTCAGCGTCGAAGTGGCTCATTTGCTCGTCCCCCCCCAGATGACGAGGACGAGGCCGATGAGCGCGACGACGGAGACCACGATGGCCGAGACCTGTGGCAGCACCGACCTGGGCAGGGCCCGACCGGACCGCATGGCCCGCTCATTTTCGTGCCAGTTTCGAAAACTGAACAGGGCCACCACCACCCCGAGAGCGATGAGCGGCAGCCCGATGAGCCGCCGCCCACCCCCAAAGTGAAAGGGAGGTAGCAGCTGGGTGATGGCCAGACCCGCCGTTACCAGCCCGAGCGAGGTTCGGATCCACGCCAAAAACGTCCGCTCGTTCGCATAGGAGAACCGAACATCGGGCTCTCGGTCGTCGTCTTGCCTGCCCGGATCGCTCCGCCCATTGGCCATGTCATTATCATGACGCGCGCCACACGGCTCTGAACCTGGCGGTGGAACCCCGGCGCCTGGTGTCGGTGGCCTTCGGTCCGGGTGAATTCGTGGTCGCGGGTTGTCCCCACCCTGCCACCGGTCGCCCGAGCACCTTGGACGCGGCCACCTTGTACAGTGCCCGGGGATGTACCAGGAGAGCGACGCGGCCCTGACCAGGCGCCCCTTCCCCTCTAAGGGCCGATCGTGACCGTCGAGCGCCTGACCGTTCGATCCATCACCCCATATGGAGATGGCATCGTGCCCCCCGACGGTGCCCGATTCGAACTGGTCGAGGCCGTCGCCACCGTGGCGCTCGCCCCCGATCTGGCCGCCAACGCCTTCGTCGTCGACCTGGAACGAGCCCCGCGGGGACCCGACGGCTTGGTCCGTCTCGACGCCGATGTGGTGTTGATCCGACCGGCTCGGGACGGCTCCGCCCAAACAGGGGGACCACTGCTGTTCTCGGTCGCGAATCGGGGCCTGGTTACCGCCCTACCGCTCAGCTGGGGAGTTGAAGCGGGAGCCATTCCCGACGGGCAGGTCGACCCTGGTGACGGATGGATCCTTCGCCGGGGCATGTCGGTCGCTTGGGTGGGGTGGCAGTGGGACGTACAGCGCCGGCCCGGAGTGGTTGGCGTCGACGTTCCCGAGGCGGTCAGCCCCGATGGCCAGCCCATCCACAGCCAGGCCCGACTGGAGTTCCTCCCGCTCGCCCGGCAGCCCCACCGCCGCCTGGCTGACGAGGTCAGTCCGTGGATGGGGCAGTTCCACGCCCTCGCCGCCGCTGATCCCGACGAACGCCACGCCACCCTGACCGTTCGCGACTGGTTCAACGGTCCGAGGCAAACGATCGATCGGGCTCAATGGCGCTTCGCCCGCGACGTCGATGGGTCCCCGGTCGCTGACGATGAGCACGTGTGGATGGAGGGTGGGTTTGCCTCCCGCCGCTACTACGAGGTCACCTACACCACCGGTCGCGGCCCGATTGCCGGGGCTGGTCTGGCGGCCGTGCGCGACGTGGTGGCCTACCTGCGTTCGACGATGGGGTTCGAGCGGGTTCTGACCCTCGGGATCTCACAAAGCGGGCGCTGGCTGCGACAGTTCATCTTCGATACGGCCAACACCGCCGAGGACGGTTCGCGGGTCTTCGACGGCGTCTTGTGCCACATCGCAGGTGGGCGGAGAGGAGAGTTCAACAACCGCAGCGCCCAACCCTCCACCATGAACGCCCTCGGCTTTACCCACCGACCGCCATTCTCGCCCGAGACCGGTCTTTTCGCCGAGGCTCGCCGGCAGGGCAACGCCCCTCTCACCATCTTCGCCAACTCGGCGACCGAGTACTGGCGGGGAGACGCCTCCCTGGTGCACACCGACGCGGCGGGCGGGGATCTGGCCGACGGGTTGGACTGGCGGGCCTATCTCTACGCCGGTTCGCACCACGCGGCCGGATTACCGGACGAGTTCGCGGCCCAGTTCCCGGTCCAGTTCGGGCCGAACCGGGTCGAGGTCCTGGGCCTGAGCCGGGCCCACCTGGTCGCTTTGGACGAGTGGGTGGCGACTGGCCGGCCTCCTCCGCCGAGCGAGGTGCCGAGAGTGGCGGACGGCTCCGGCCAGGCTCGGGCCGACGTCCTGCAGGCGCTGGCCGATCGAGTGCAGTTCTCCAGAATCGTCTGGCCGGATGTCGCCACCTTGCTGGGTATGCCGACTATTGATCTCGGTCCGCAAGCCGCGCAGGGGGTGGGCCGCTATCCGCCGGTGGTCATCGGGCCGGCTCGCCCCTGTCTGGTGGCCGCGGTCGACGATGACGGGAACGAAACGTGCGGGATTCGCCTCCCTGAGGTCGCGGTGCCGCTGGCCACCTCGTTCGGCTGGAACCCCGAGGTTCCACGCCCCGATCCCGGCTCCGGTGCGACCGGGTCGAATCTTCCGGTGGAGGTCTGGAACCTGCTCGGTGGCGGGATCCCGTTCGGCGTGACGGACATCCTGGCCCGCTACGGCGACCAGGCCCGGTACCAGCAGCGGGTACGGGATTGCGTGGCGGACCTGGTCGCCCGCCGCCACCTTCTCCATGAGGACGCCGACCGGGTGGTTGCCCACGCCCTCACCTTGTGGGACCGGGCGCTCGCCTGAGCCCAACATTTTCTCACCCTTCTCCGCGGTCCGCGGTCTGCGGAGCGAGCCCTAGTCTCTGCGGTTATGAAAAGTACCCGTCTCGGTCGTACCGGTCTGCAGGTGTCCCGTGTGTGCCTGGGGACGATGACGTTCGGGCTGCAATGCGACGAAGACACGTCCCGGGCCATCCTCGACACGGCCATCGAGGCCGGCGTCACCTTCCTCGACACGGCCGACGTGTATCCGTTGGGTGGCAATCTCGAGACGGTCGGCCGGACCGAGGAGATCCTCGGGCGCTGGTTGGCGTCGACCGGTCGGCGAGATCAGTTGGTGCTGGCCACCAAGTGCGTCGGGGTGACAGGGCCGCATCCCTGGGAACGCGGCGCCTCGCGCCGCCACGTGCTCGACGCGGTCGATGCGTCGTTACGGCGGCTCGGCACCGACTTCATCGATCTGTACCAACTCCACGGCTACGACAGCGAAACACCGATCGATGAGACCCTCTCGGCGCTCGATCACCTGGTCCAGGTGGGCAAGGTCCGCTACATCGGGTGTAGCAACTTCCTCGCCTACCAGCTGGCCCGGGCGGTGGGTCGCTCGGAGACGCTCGGGCTGGCTCGGATGGACAGCGTGCAACCTCGCTACAACCTTCTGTTCCGTCAGATCGAGCGCGAGCTGCTGCCCCTCTGCGCCGAGGAGGCGATCGGCGTGATCCCGTACAACCCGATCGCGGGGGGCTTGTTGACTGGCAAGCACCATCGGGAGGCTGACCCCTCCGGCCGGTTTGCCCTGAGCCGAGCCGGTCGCATCTACAAGGATCGGTATTGGCATGACCGGGAGTTCGACACGGTGGAGGCTCTCGTTCCACTGGCGGCCAAGGCGGGCGTCTCGTTGACGACGCTGGCGGTGCAGTGGGTCCTCGCCAACCCGACGGTTACCAGTGCGATCATCGGGGCCAGCCGGCCCGAACAGCTGGCGGACTCACTGGCCGCGGCCGAGACGGCCCTCGATCCCGGGCTCAAGGTCGAGCTTGACGAGCTCACCGCCTCATACCGGCAAGGAGATGCGGTTCGCTGAACGGCCGGAGGGACCGCCGGACCCCGACACATCGGACGAGCGGGCCGGCTGCCGACTAGAAAGACGCCATGGTGATTGTGCAGGGAACCTACCGCCTCGACCCGGCCGACCGCGATGCCTTCGTCGTCCAGAGCCTTGGGACCATGGAGATAGCCCGCGGCGAACGGGGGTGTCTGGAGTACGTGATTGCCGCTGACCCCATGGACCCGGGCCGGGCCATCCTCTCCGAGCGCTGGGAGACGATGGATGATCTCAACGACCACATCAGCGCCCTCACCAGTCGCCGCCAGGATGAAGAGGCGACCAACGGTCCGCCGGCGGTGGCCGCGCTCAGTTCGGAGTTCGGCTTCTACGACGTGGCTTCGGTCCAGTCGGTGATCTGACCGCCACTTCGGCCATTACCCGGGCCAAGCCCGGCCCGGCCGGCCTGGTTTGCTCGCCCTCGCCCTTCGCCTTCGCCCTCGCCTTCGCCCTCGCCCTTCACTCCACTCCACTCCACGCCGGGCGACCCGGTCTCTGTCCGTCCCCGTCCCTGCCTCGCGCTCAAGCTGGTGGACCCGCCCCGGCCCCGTTCACACCACGCCGGGCGGCCCAACCTCTGTCTCACTTTTGTCGCCTCCGGCTGACCTTTGGAGCGAGATGTACATCTGTTGTACATCTCGCTCCAGAAGTGACGGGAAGTACCAAAAGTCGTCAAGCCCTCAAGTCGTCGTCGCGGGTGGTTGGCACGCCGCGGTGGCGCAGGCGGGCCTGGGCCGGCCTCGGGCACCGCGATCAGGGCAGGTCGTCGGGCCGGCTATCAGGTGGCGACGATGTCGACCGGGCTGCCGACCGGTACGGGGCGGAGCTGCAGCAGATCGGATTCGTGCAGCCGGACACACCCGTGGGAGACCGGGGCACCGGTGGTCCCGATCTGACTGTCGGAGCCCAGGGGACCGTGGATGGCAATCATGGCATCGCCGGAGCTCTCCCAGTCGGTGATGGTGTTGGAGTGCGCGGATGTGACCATCACGAACGCTCCATATCCCGGGCTCGGCGGTGCGGCCAGGAAGGCCACGAAGTACTCCCCGACGGGGGTGGGGTAGGCGGACGTCCCGATGCCGACCGGCACCGACATGACGAGCTGACCAGCGCGATACAACATCAAGTGCGTCGTGGCCAGGTCAATCACGATGCGGTAGGGGGTACTCGCGAGCGTCACGTCACTCGCCAGCACCCAGGCCGTCGAACCGTTGGGCCGTTGGGCCAAACGGACCTCCACCCAGCCAGGGCGGGTGCCGATGACGGGCAGGGTCGACAGGGCCAGGTGCCATGTGGCGGGCACGGTGCCGGTTTGGGGTCCGCCTGGAAAGCGGAAGCTGGGTATGGCGCCGTGGGTGGTGGCGACCAGTGTCAAACGGGCAGGCGCAGGTGGCGTCGAGGTCGGTGCGGTCGGTGGAGCGGCGGTCGTCGGAGCGGTCGTCACCGGCACATTGGCTGCGACGGGCGGGGCCACGGCCGCGTGCCGACTGCCGTGACCGCAGGCCGCCAGCAGCATCATCATCCCGGCCGCGGCGACCAGGACCCTGATGGCGTCGCGGCGCCCTCGCCTCGCTCTTTGCCGCTTGGGCCCGCTCACGTCGACAGGCTCTGACGGATGACGCAGGTGAGATTCTGGACTCCCGGCGCCGCGCCCGCCGACGACCAATGCGCGGAAGCCTTCGGTTCGAGCGGCGGGACGGTCACCAACTTGGTGGCGACGACGGTGTCGCCCGGGACGGTGATGAAGTCCACCACGATGGAGTAACCCTGCCTGGTAGATGACGAGTTGGTGACCGTTCCCGACAACGACCAGCCCTGACTTCCCCCATTGACGCACGCCCCGGCCGTGACGTCCTTCCGCGCGTTCTCGGCCGGGTTATACGTGGGCACGCTGACGGTGGTCCCCGGGGCCGGCACGGTTGGTGTGGTTGGAGCCGGGACGCTACGGGTGGTTGGGGTCGACTGCGGCTTACCGCCTCCGCAGGCGGCGAGGACGAGACCGCACCCCACGGTGGCTACGACCCATCGCGGCCACCGCCGTCCAGTGGGCGTCCGCGTCAGCAATCCGGGCTGCATTCCGATCCTGGCTGGGTTCTTTGCATTCGTAGCCCTCAGTCGTCAGCGCCGCCTGACCAATGCCGGTCGCGTTGCTCAGCCTGTCACGGGTACGGGAGAAGGTGTGACCGGGCTCTCCGGTGCGGGTGCTGGTGCAGGGGCGGGCAGGAGTTTGGTCGGGGACGTCCGGGATGGTCACCGAGGAAGCCGCCGACTTCACGACCGCGCCGCCGGGATCCTTGCCGGAGGCGGTCGCCGTGTTGGTGATCTTCCCGTTGACCAGGTCCTGGGCGGTGACGGTGTAGGTGGCGGTACAGGTGACCGACGCACCAGGAGCCAGCGTCGTAGCCGGACAGGTGATGGCCGAAAGTCCGGCCATGGCGTCGGTCACGGTCAGGTCGCTGAGACTGACGTTGCCAGTATTGGTGACCTTGTAGCTATAGGTGATCTTCGTGCCCGCCGCAACGTAGGAAGTGACGCTGGCGGACTTGACCACGCTGATCCCCGGGTGCTGGGTGGCGGGTACGGTGACTGAGGTCTGCGCCGTCACCGCCGGTCCCCCGCTCTCGGGGGTGCCGGATGCCGTCGCCGTGTTGGAGAGGCTGCCGCGGTCCACGTCCGCCTGGGTGGTGGTGTAGGTGGCGGTGCAGGTTTCGGTGGCTCCGGTAGCCAGCGTCGGGCTTGGGCAAGTGATCGAGCCCAGCCGGTTATCGGTCACCGCGACCTTGGTCAGGGTGACGTTGCCGGTATTGGTGATTTTGTAGGTGTAGGTCACCGGCGTCCCGGGCTTCGAGAAGGCGGTGATGCTGGCGGTCTTTACGATGCTGATCGCCGGCTTCTGGGACGCAGATATGGTCACGGTGGACGAAGCCATGACATCCGGTCCGGACACCGGGGTTCCGGTCGCTATCGCGATATTGGAGAGGCTGCCGCGGTCCACATCGGCCTGGGTGGTGGTGTAGGTGGCGGTGCAGGTGATGGATTGGCCTGGGGACAGACCCGGCAGGTTTTGGCAGTCGAGTGGCGACAGGCCACTCATACCGTCGACGACGGTAACCGGCGCCAGGGCTACTTGTCCGGTGTTGGTCGCCACGTAGGTGTAGGTGATCGGCTGGCCGGGCTGGTCATAGGAACTGACGTCTGCGGTTTTGACCAGGTCAATGGCGGCCAGCGGGACGGTGAGCGAGACGGTCGCGGTGACCTTCGACTGGCTGGGTGTGGTGCCCGTGGCGGTGGCGGAGTTCGTGACCTCCCCGGCAGTGACATCGGCCGCGACTGTGGTGTAGCTACCCGTGCAGGTCACCGACTCGTTCGGCGCCAGCGTCCCCGTTGGGCAGGTGATCCCGGCGACCAGATCGTCGTCGACCACCACGTCGGTGAGCTCCACTTCGCCAGTGTTGGTGACCGTGTAGCTATAGCTGATGGGCTGGCCGGCCTGGTCGAAGTTGGCGACACTGGCCGTCTTGACCAGGCCGATGGTCGCCAGCGGCACCGTCACCGAATTGGATGCCGTAATCATGGTCCCGCTCGGCGGGGTGCCGGACGCCGTGCCGATGTTGGTGATCGCGCCCGCGGCGACATTGGCGTCAGTGGTCGTGTAGGTGGCGGTGCACGTCACGGCGGCGTTCGGGGCCAGCGTCACCGGAGGTGTGCCGCAATTGATCGGCGACAGGCCTGGCATGGGGTCGGTCACCCCGACGTCGGTCAGGGTCACGTTGCCGGTATTGGTCACCAGGTAGCTGTAGGTGATAGGCGTGCCCGAAGCCGAGAAGCTGGGGACGCTGGCAGTCTTTATCAGGCTCATGGTGGGCGTCTGAGTCGCCGGCAGGATGAGCGTGTCTGAAGCGCTGAGCGGCTGGCCGCTTGGCGGTGTGCCCGTCGCCGTCCCGGTGTTGGTGATCTGGCCGGCGTCGACGTCGGCCTGCGTCGTCGTGTAGGTCGCGTTGCACTCCATGAACGTTCCCGGCACCAGCAGAGGTTTCGGGCAGACGATCGGTGAGAGGTTCACCATGGGGTCATCGACGGTCACTCCGGTCAAGGTGACGTTGCCGGTGTTGGTGATCAGGTAGCGGTACATGACCGTGGTGCCCGCCGTCGAGAAAGAGCTGATGGCGGCGGACTTGACGAGGGTGATGGCGGGTTCCTGCATGGCCGGTATGGACAAGGGGGACGTGTCGGTGATCACCGACCCGGTCGGGTCGGTGCCGGATGCGGTGCCGATGTTGTCGACGCTGCCGTTGTCGAGGTCGGCCTGGGTGGTGGTGTAGGTGGCGGTGCAGGTCACCGAATCGCCGGGAGCCAGTGTCGTGATCCCCTGGCAGTCGATGGCGGACAGTCCGGACATGGGGTCGTTTACCCCGACCGATGTGAGGGTCACGTTCCCTGGATTGGTGACCGCGTAGCTGTAGGTGATCACCGTGCCCGTGGTCGAGTAGCTGGTCACGTCGGCGGACTTCACGACGGCGATGACCGGGTCCTGGGTGGCCGGGATCGTCACGGACGACTGGGCGGTGAGCGGGCTGCCGGTTCCGGGGGGCGGGGTCCCGCTGGCGGTGCCGGTGTTGGTGAGGCTGCCCCTGTCCACGTCGGCCTGGGTGGTGGTGTAGGTGGCGGTGCAGGTCACCGACTGGCCGGCGGACAATGTGACCAGAGCAGCAGGGGGGGTTCCGCACAAGATGGGCGAGAGTCCCGGCATGGGATCGGTCACGCCGACCGAGAGGAGCGTGACGTTGCCGCTGTTGGTGACCAGGTAGGTGTAGGTGATGGGCGTGCCCGCAGCCGAATATCTGGGAACGTCGGCGGACTTGGCCAGGCCGATCGCCGGCTGTTGCAGGGCAGGAATGCTCAACGTCGACGCGGCCGTGATAGGCGCTCCCGTCGGTGGGTTACCGGACGCCGTGCCGGTGTTGGTGATGCTGCCGTTGTCCACGTCGGTCGGGGTGGTGGTGTAGGTGGCGGTGCAGGTTTCGGCTAAGCCCGGCAGCAGCGTGGCGTCGGGGCAGGCTGGGCGCACTAAGCCCGGCCATTGGGTCGGTGACCCCGACCGAGGTGAGGGTGACGTTGCCGGTATTGGTGACCAGGTAGCTGTAGATGATGGTGGTGTTGGCGGCGGCGAAGCTGGGGATGTCGGCCGTCTTGGTGATGGTGATACCCGGCGTCGAGACGCCCGGTATCGTCACTGTGGACGGGTTGGTTACGACCGTACCTTCCGGGCTGGTGCCGGTGGCGGTGGCGGTATTGGTGATGCTGCCCTTGTCCACGTCGGCCTGGGTGGTGGTGTAGGAGGCACTGCAGACTTCGATGGCGCCGACCGCCAGGGTCGAGTTTGGGCAGTCGATCGCACCGAGCGGAACGTCGTTGACTCCGACATCGGTGAGGGTGACGTTGCCGTTGTTGGTCACGTCATAGGTGTAGGTCACGGGTACACCCGGCGCCGAGAAGGAGGTGATATTCGCCGCCTTGGTCAGGCTGATGCTCGGATTCTGTATCGCTGGGATGGTCACCGACGTCGATTGACGTAATCGGACTGGTACCTCGAGGTGGTGTGCCCGTGGCCGTGCCGGTGTTGGCGACGGAGCCGGCGTCCAGATTGGCCTGGGTCGTGGTGTAGGTGGCGGTGCAGGTCACCGAGGCCCCTGGGGCCAGGCTGCTGACACCCCCGCAGTTGATGGCCGATAGGCCGGGCATGGGATCAGTCACTGTCACCGACTGGAGTGTGACGTTGCCATTGTTATGGTCACGGCATAGGTCGTAGGTCACCGAGCGTGCCGACGGCTGAGAAGCTGCTGATGCTGGCGGACTTCACAAGCTTGATGGCGGGTGTTTGGGAGCCACCACAACCGCCGACGATTGGCGAACCAGCACCGCCCCAGAGGGCGCCGTCCCCGTCACGGTGCCGGTATTGGCCACCTGGCCCCGGTCCACGTCCGACTGGGTGGTGGTGTAGGTGGCGGTGCAGGTGACCGAGGCGCCCGGAGCGAGGGTGGTGACACCGCCGCAGTTGATGGCCGACAGTCCGGTCATCGGATCGGTGACGACAACCGGATTGAGGGTCACATTGCCGTCGTTGCTGACCGCGTAGCTGTAGGTGATCAGCGTGCCGACCGCCGAGAAGCTGACGGGGAGGGCCGACTTGGCGAGGGTGAGCCCTGGTGTCTGCAGGGCCGGCAGGGTCAGGGTCGACTGGTCGGTGACGGCGGGCGGGCCGCTCGGAGGTATCCCGGACGCCGTGCCGGTGTTGGTGATACCGCCGTTGTCCACATCGGCCTGGGTGGTGGTGTAGGTGGCGGTGCAGGTGACCGAGGCGCCGGGGGCCAGGGTGGTGATCCCCTGGCAGTTGATGGCCGAGAGTCCGGTCATGGGGTCCGTCACCGTCACCGAGGTCAGGGTCTGATTGCCGGTGTTGGTGATCAGGTAGCTGTAGGTCACCGGCGTTCCCGCCGCGGAGAAGTTCTGGATGTTGGCGCTCTTCACCAGGCTGATGGCTGGTTGTGTGACCGCTGGAATCGTCAGCGAGGACTGATCGGTGACCGGCGGTCCGGTTGGGGGCGTCCCGGAGGCGGTGCCGGTGTTGGTGATCCCGCCCGCGTCAACGTCGGCCACGCGGGTGGTATAGGTGGCGGTGCAGGTCACTGAGGCGTTCGGGGCCAGCGTGACCGGAGGTGTGCCGCAGTTGATCGGCGACAGGCCCGTCATGGGGTCCGTCACCGCGACCGAGGTGAGGGTCTGGTTGCCGGTGTTGGTCACCTTGTAGCTGTAGGTGATCACCGTGTTGGCGGCCGAGAAGCTGTTGACGTTGGCTGACTTCAGGAGTTCGATCTCTGGACCCGCCAGCGCCGGTACGGTCAGAGAGGCCTGGTCCGTCACCCCGACCCCGAGCGGGCTGGTGCCCGATGCGACGGCGACGTTGACGATGTCGCCCCGGTCCACATCGGCCTGGGTGGTGGTGTAGGTAGCCGCGCACGTTTCAGATGCGAGGGGTGCCAGGGTGGTGAGCGGGCAGGCGATCACCGACAACCCGGGGAGGGGGTCGTTCACCGTGACGGCGTGCAAGGTGACGTTGCTGGAGTTGGTGATCTCGTAGCTGTAGGTGATGACCGTGCCGGCGGCCGTGTACGACGACGGGGAGGATGTCTTGGCCAGCTCGATGGAGGGGTTCTGCACGGCAGGAAGTGTGGCGGTGGAGGTGCTGGTCACGGCCGGCCCGGAAGGCGGGGTACCGGTGGCCGTCCCGGTGTTGGTGATATTCCCGCGGTCGACGTCGAGTTGGGTGGTGACGTAGTTGGCGGTACAGGTCTCCTGGTCACCCGGGGCGAGGGTCGCGATTGAGCAGGAGACCGGCGACAGGCCCGACATCGGGTCGGTGACGGTCACGTTGTCGAGGGTCACGTTGCCGGTATTGGTGACCAGATAGTCGTAGGTGATCTCCTGGCCGGGAGCGGAGAAATCTGGTGCATCCGGCGTTTTGACCAGAGAGATCGCCGGGGTCTGATCGGCCGGTAGGACCAGAGTCGAGGTGTCGGTGACGTTGTCCCCGTTGGTATCGGTGCCGGAGGCCGTGCCGATGTTGGTGATCCCTCCGGCGTCGACGTCCGCCTGCGTGGTGATGTAGCTGGCCGTGCAGGTCTCGGAATCACCCGGCGCCAGCGACGGCTCCGGGCAGGAGACGGCGGAGAGGTTCGGCTGCGGGTCGGTCACGGTCACGCCGGTGAGGGTCTGGTTGCCGACGTTGCTGACCAGGTAGCTGTAGTTGATCGTCACCCCGGCGGCACTGAAGCTGGTGGCGTCCGCCGACTTATGGACCGCGATGGCGGGTTTGTCCTCCGACGGCACCGTCACCGTGGAACCATCGGTGACGGTTTGCCCGTCGGGAGTGACGCCGGTGACCGTGGCGGTGTTGGTGACGCCTCCGTTGTCGACGTCGGCCTGGGTGGTGGTGTAGGTGGCGCTGCAGGTCTCGAAGAGGCCAGGGGCCAGGAGCGATCTCGGACAGAAGATCGCGGACAGGCCGGGCAGCGGGTCGGTCACCGTCACCGGGTTCAGGGTCAGGTTGCCGGTGTTGGTGACGAGGTAGCGATAGGTGATCACCGTGCCGGGCGCGGAGAAGTTCGGGGTGTCGGCCGTCTTCATCAGCTGGATGCCCGGAGTTTGGTCGGCCGGCACGGTGAGAGTGGTCGTGTCGGTCACTGGCTGCCCGCCGGCAGTCATTCCCTTCACGACGGCCGTATTGGTGACTCCGCCGTTGTCGACGTCGGCCTGGGTGGTGGTGTAGGTGGCGGTGCAGGTGACCGAGGCACCGACACTGAGGGTGACGGGGGGGGTGCCGCAATTAACGGTCCCGAGGACGTCGTCGGAGAGGGAGACGTTGTTGAGGGTGGCGTTGCCGGAGTTGAGGACCAGGTAGGTGTAGGTGATAAGGGTTCCGGCGCTGGAGAAGCTCGTCACGCTGGAGGTTTTCTGGAGGCCAATGGCGGGGGTCTGTACCGCCGGGGTGGCCAGGGTCGCCGAGTTTTTCACGACCGGACCCGAGGGGGGCGTCCCGGATGCCGTCCCGGTGTTGACGACCCCGCCGGCGTCGACGTCCGCCTGGGTGGTGGTGTAGGTGGCGGTGCAGGTCACTGAGTCACCCGGCGCCAGCGTCACCGGAGGGGTGCCGCAATTGACGGCGGACAGGCCGGCCAGCGGATCGGTCACGGTGACCGAGGTGAGCGTGACGTTGCCGGTGTTGGTCACCGCGTAGCTGAAGGTGATCGGTGTTCCCGCCGCGGAGAAGCTGTTGATGCTGGCCGACTTGGCCAGCAGGATTGCCGGCGTCTGGGTGGCCGTGACCGTCGCCGGTTTCGAGTTGGTCACCGGGGGACCGGTCGGGGGCGTCCCGGACGCGGTACCGATGTTGCTGATTCCGCCGGCGTCGACGTCGGCCTGGGCGGTGGTGTAGGTGGCGGTGCAGGTCACTGAGGCGCTCGGGGCCAGCGTCACCGGAGCGGTGCCGCAGTTGACGGCCGACAAGCCGGGCATGGGGTCGGTCACCGTGACCGGCGAGAGGGTCACGTTGCCCGTGTTGGTCACCAGGTAGCTGTAAGTGATCAATGTTCCTGCCGCCGAGAAGCTGGAGATGCTCGGCGACTTCGCCAGCCGGATGGTTGGGGTCTGGATGGCCGGGATCGTGACCGACGAGGTGTCGGCGACGGGGCTGCCGCTGGGTGGCGTCCCCGTGGCGGAGCCGGTATTGCTCAAAGAGCCGTTGTCGACGTCGGTCTGGGTGGTGGTGTAGGTGGCGGTGCAGGTGACCGAGGCCCGGGGGGCCAGCGTGGTGACGCCGAAGCAGTTGATGGCCGACAAGCCGGGCATGGGGTCGGTCACCGTGACGGGCGAGAGGGTCACGTTCCCGGTGTTGGTGACCACGTAGCTGTACGTGACCACCCGACCGGGGGCGGTGAAGCTTGGCACGTTGGCCGTCTTGTTCAGGGAGATGCCGGGGGTCTGCCCTGCCGGGACGTCCAACGAGGCCGAGTCGGTGACGGGCGGACCGCTGGGGGGTGTTCCGCTGGCGGTACCGGTGTTGCTGATGTCGCCGTTGTCCAGGTCGGTCTGGGTGGTGGTATAGGTGGCGGTGCAGGTGGCCGACGCGCCCGGGAGCAGCGTGGTCACCCCGCCACAGTTGATGGTGGACAGACCGGGCATGGGGTCGGTCACTTTGACCGAGGTGAGGGTCACGTTGCCGGTATTGGTCACCTTGTAGCTGTAGGTGATCGGCACTCCGGCTGCGGAAAAGCTCCCAACGTTGGCCGTCTTGATTAGCAAGATCGCCGGGCTGCGGGTAGTGGGTATCGTCACCGACGACGTGTCGGTGACATTGGCACCGGTCGGAGGCGTTCCGGTCGCAGTGCCGGTGTTGTGGATGGCGCCCGCGTTAACATCCGCTTGCGTCGTGGTGTAGGTGGCGGTGCAGGTCTCCGACACACCCGGGGCCAACGTCGAGCTGGGGCAGCTGATCGCCGAGAGTCCCGGCATGGGGTCGGTGACCTTGACCGAGGTGAGGGTGGAGTTGCCGCTATTGGTCACGTTGTAGCTGTAAGTGATCAGCGTGCCGGGGGCCGAGATGCTCGAGACGTTGGCCGTCTTGTTGAGGCCGATGGCGGGATTCTGGATGGAGCGAATCGTCACCGACGACGTGGCCGTGACCTTGGACCCGCTGGGAGCGGTCCCGGTAGCGGTTCCGGTGTTGACAATGCTGCCGCGGTCCACGTCAGCCTGGGTGGTGGTGTAGGTGGCGGTGCAGGTTTCCGACGCCCCTGGGGCCAGGGTCGGGCTGGTGCAGTTGACGGAGGACAGGCCGGGCATGGGGTCGGTCACGTTCACGGAGGTGAGGGTCACGTTGCCGCTGTTGGTGACGGCGTAGCTATAGGTCACCACCACACCCGGCGCCGAGATGCCCGAGAAGCTCGGGATGTCAGACGTCTTTACCAGCGTTATCTTCGGAGTGACGGTGGCGGGGATGGTGACCGACGAGGGCGGCGAGGTGACGGTGGACCCGGACGGGGCCATGCCGGAGGCCGTCGCGGTGTTGGTGATGCTGCCCTTGTCCACGTCGGCCTGGGTGGTGGTGTAGGTGGCGGTGCAGGTTTGGGCCGCCCCTGGAGCCAGGGATGAGTTCGGGCAGCTCACCGCGGAGAGACCCGGCAGGGGGTCGGTGACTCCGACAGAGGTAAGGGTGACATTGCCACTATTGGTCACCAGGTAGTGGTAGGTGACGACGGTTCCGGAGGCGGAGAAACCCGAGGCGGTCGACGTCTTTTTCAGCGTGATGCCGGGCGTCTGGGTACCCGGGATGACGACCGACGAGGCCGCCGTGACCGCCGGACCGGTTGGGGGTGTGCCGGTGGCGGTCCCGGTGTTGGTGATGTTGCCGTTGTCGACGTCGGCCTGAGTGGTGGTGTAGGTGGCGGTGCAGGAGACCGAGGCGGCGGGGGCCAGTGTGGTCACGCCACCGCAGTTGATAGTCGACAGGCCGGCCATGGGGTCCGTCACCTTGACGGAGGTGAGGGTCACATTGCCGCTGTTGGTCAGCTTGTAGGTGTAGGTGATCGGTGTGCCCGGGGCGGAGTAGCCCCCGATACTGGCCGACTTGACGATGGCGATCTTGGGGGTCTGGGTAACGGGTATCGTCACCGACGAGGTTGCCGTCAGGCTGGACCCGTTCGCCGTCCCCTTGGCGGTGCCGGTGTTGGAGATGCTGCCCTTGTTGATGTCCGCCTGGGTGGTGGTGTAGGTGGCGGTGCAGGTCACCGAGGCGAGCGGGGCCAGCGTGGTGACGCCGCCGCAATTGATCGCTGAGAGCCCCGTCATGGGGTCGGTGACGGTGAGGCCGGTAAGGGTGCTGCTGGCGCTGGTGCTGGTGTTGGTGACCAGGTAGCTGTAGGTCACGACCGTGCCCGGGGCGGAGACGCCGGTGACGTTGGCCGACTTGACCAGGGTGACGGCCGGGGTGGTACAGGTCTGGGCCGCCGAGGCGGTGTTGTTGGCTGAATTCGGGTCCAGCTCGTTGCCAGTGACCGTCGCCGAGTTGGTGAAGCAGGTCCCGTTGGTCGTCGGCGCGGTGCCGACCACGGTGATGGTGAACGTGCCGCCGTTGGCAAGCACCCCCTCGGAGCAGAGCACGGTGTTGCCGGTCACTTTGCAGCCGGGGGTCGACGAGGTCACGTTGGTCACACCGGTCGGGACGACGTCGTTGACCGCGAAGCCGGAGCTGTTGCCGGGCCCGAAGTTCGTCACCGTCATGGTCCAGGTGACCGTCCCGCCCGGAGCGACCGTGGTCGTGCCGGTCTTGGTGATGCCCAGGTCGACGTTGGGGGCCACACAGGCGGCGCCGTCATTGCTGCTGCCGGCGACCGGGCCGGTGTAGTTGGAAACGATCGTGAAGCCCGGGGTCGTCGAGGGATTGGTTATCGAGAGCTGGTAGATGTCGCCGGTCTGGTTGTTGGAGAATCCGAGATTCCCGTTGCTGAAGGTCCAGGCCGCCCCGAAGTTGCCGCTCTTGACACCACTCGGCGCCGGGAAGGTCGAAACCACTCCCGTGCTCAGGCTCATGCGATAGACGGTGGTGGCGGACAGTCCCCACATGAACCCGGAGGCCAGGGTGAAGTCGATCGGCGCCCACGACGCTGTGCCTCCTGTTGACGTCACGAGCGGGAGGGTGGCGATCACCTTGGGCGGAGTCGACGTGACGTTGATCTCGATCGCAGTGCTGGAGCCGTTGCCGCCGGTCACCCAGTAGTTGCCGGCCGTGTCGAAGGCGCCGTTCGCAGGGCTGTTGGATGCGGCCGTGAAACCGGTGATCGCCCCCAGGCTGGTGACGGCGCCGGTGCTGTCGATCTGGAGCAGGGTGTTACCGCCCAGGACGATGGCGTAGAGGTAGTTATTGGTGGTGTCGTAGCCCAGCGCGTTGTAGGTACCGGTGTAGGCCGGTCCGAGGGTGGAATAGCTGACCGATCCCGATCCATAGGTGGAAAAGAACAGCTGGGTGGTGGGCGAGCCCTGGGAGAGGAAACTGGTCGGCGTGGTACACGTGAAGGCCGGTCCGACCGCCAGCGGGCTATTGGTGGTGGACGGCCGGGTGGTGGACGTCGGTGGCGCAACCGTGGTTGATGACGCCGGGGTCGAGGTGGTGGACGGCCCGGTCGTCGATGTCGGTGGCGCAACCGTGGTTGTCGAAGCCGGGTTCGAGGCGCTGGTCGTCGGACTCGGAGGGGTTGAAGGTGGCGAAGTGGTGGACGTCGGAGCCGACGGGGTGCTCGTCGTGGTGGTGCTCGAGCTTGTCGTCGCGGTAGTCGTTGCCGTCGCGCTCGGCGCCGGCCGCGACGGTGGTGGTCGTCGCGGGCGAAGCGGCGGCGATCGGTACGACGTTGGGAAGGGCGAAGGCCGCGGCCGCGGCGATCACTCCGGTTACGATCCGGAGAGCGCGGGCGCGCCGCCGGGTGTGCGACCGCCCCGATGGCCACACTCGGGTCACGTGTGCCCCGGCGCCGGCCCGAAGCGGACGTTGTCAGCGCTGGCTACTGCCGAGGAGAGGCACCGGCTCGGACCGGCCGGATGGACCCCGCCGCGGATCAATCGGTTTCGCGTCGGTATTGCCGGCAGACGGGTCCGACTCCCGTCGATGGTCCCGCTGCGGAAGTTGTCTGGGGCTGCGTGCGCGCCGTTGCACGACATACACAGCGGTACATTAGACGGCTACGACGCGCAGTGGTAACTGGCGAGGTCGCGACGAAGCATACGGAACTCACCACCGGTCACGTTGGCGGCGAATGGGATGGGTCGAGACCGACCTGGCCGCTTTGCAGCGGGGCTGTCCACCGTCGTTCGAATACCACCACCACCGGCCTGGCCACGTCGCCTCGCGTCATGGCTGCGAACCCGGCAACACCGGGCTTTACGTACGTCACCTCGCACCGTCCGCCTCGACGATTCCCGCCGACTCATGGCCAAGCTCGACGGGGATGGGGGGCGTACTTGCCCTCCATGAAGTGGAGGTCGCTGTGGCCCAGCCCCGCGGCTGCACTATGAACGAGTACCTCGTTGGGGCCCGGCGCATCGAGGATGATCTGGTCCAAAGCCGGCTCCCCGGGGATCGAGCAGGACGGCGGCCCGCCTGGTCAAGCTTGGCGCGCCGAGCCGGCGCGTCTTCCTATTCAGATGATCGCTTCGGACGCCCGGTGTAGGCCGGACCGCGGTAGTCGGCAGCCGGGGCGCCGACGCGCCGATGTGACAACTCGGTGTTGGCGAGGCGCTCGATGTTGCGTACCTTTTCGCGGTCCTGGGGATCGCAAAGGTCGATGCTCAATTTGGCCAGCGAGCTGGTCTCAGGATCGAGCGCCGTCATCGAGGCCGCGAACTCATACACCCGGTCCATCAACTCGGCCGCGGGGTAGATCTCATGGACGATGCCGATGGCGAGGGCCTGCTCGGCCGTGACCTGACGGCCGGCCCACGCGATCCACTTCGTCCAGTGGGTGCCGACCAGGCGGGTGAGCCGGCTCACCCCGCCACTTCCGGGGATGCTCCCGGTGCTGCGGACCTCGGGGAGGCCCCAATTCGCGTCCGGTGTGCAGAATCGGAAATCGCACGACATGGCCATCTCCATACCGGCCCCCAGGCAGGGACCGTTGGCGGCGAGGATCACCGGCTTCTCGATACTTTCCATCTCGTCGTACAGCAGAGCGTGGGATCGGTAGCCCCGTCGCCAGTCAGCTCCGAGGGCCTCGGGCCCGGGTAGCCGCGTCCCGTGACCCGCCACCAGGTCGAGGCCGGCAGAAAAGTAGCGGCCGGTGCCGGTGATGACCATGGCCCGCAGATCGGGCCGGCTCCCGAGTTGATCGACGGCCTCCCACAGTACCAACGTCACCTCTGGGCTGACTGGGTTCAGTTTCTGAGGGCGGTTCAATGTCACGGTGATGACCTGGTCCCGTTCGGAGATGAGGGCGTGGGGGGCATCGGCGTCGGTCATGGCCGGATCCTAGGAGCGGACCGGGCGGCGGGCAGGCGGCGGCCAGGCGACGGGTCCGATCTGGCTGCGACCGATGCGGACGCGTACGATCTCACTGGCCATTAACCCACTGCCTGGAGGGTGCCGTATGCGGATACGAACCGAGCGGGAGGGCCCGGCGGCGGTTGTTGTCCTGGATGATCCGGCTAGCCGGAACGCCATCGATCCCGAGTTTGCGGATGAGATCTCCGCGGCGGTCGGTGCCGCAGGGAGCGACCCCAACGTGTGCGGTGTGGTGCTCACCGGCTCGGGGGCGTTTTCCTCGGGAGCGAACTTGAAAGGTGCGGTCACGCGCACCGGGATGCCTCCGGAGCAGCGCCGGGCCATTGTGTATGGCTCCTACCAGTCCATGATCCGATCGGTGATCGACGTTCCGGTGCCGATCTTCGCTGCCGTCGACGGCCCTGCGCTGGGAATGGGTTTCGACCTGGCTCTGGCCTGTGACGCCATCCTGGTGGGCCCGGATGGTTGGCTTCACCAGGGGTGGGGCCGGCTGGGTCTCGTGCCGGCTACCGGTGGGGAACTGCTGTTGCGCAGGCGTAACCCGACGGTGCTGTGGCGGCTGTTGGAGGAAGCACCGCGACTCGACGCCGACGAGGCCGAGCGGCTGGGGATAGCCGAAGCGGTGCGGGGTGAGCCGGCGCGCGACCGTGCCGTACGGCGGGTCGTGGCATTAGCCGGTCTGTCTCGAGCCGCGCTCGAGGCTTACGTCGACCTCTATCGGTCCGAGTTGCGGGCCACTCTCGCTGATCATCAGAAGCTCGCGCTTGACCACCAGCTCGGGCTGCTGGCCAGTCCGGACTTTGCCAGTCGGGTGCAGTCGGTGCTGTCATGACGGTCAGGTGCGTCGTTACCGAGCGGGCCAGGCGTTGACCATGGATCCCGACGACTTTGCCCTGGTGGGCTGCCAGCTCGACGAATCCGTTGCCACCCTCACCTTGCAACGTCCCGAACGACTCAACGCCTGGACGCCCGAAATGGAGGACGAGTGGAATCAGGTCCTCGACCGGGTCACCGCGGACGACGCGGTACGCGCTGTGGTGGTTACCGGGGCCGGACGAGGCTTCTGCTCCGGGATGGATACCGCAGTCCTGTCGGAGAGGAGTCGCCAAGGGCCGCCACCAAAGCGAACCCGGGCCCTGACCAGTTTGGCCGATCTTCCCAAGCCAGTGGTGGGTGCCATCAACGGTCCCGCCGTCGGTCTTGGTTTTGCCTTGGCGCTGTGTTGCGATGTCCGCTTCGGGAGTGCCAAAACGATGATGAGTACCGGGTTCGCGCCTCGGGGTCTGGTCGCCGAGTTCGGCACTTCTTGGCGGTTGCCACGCCTGATCGGCCAAGCCCGGGCCATGGATCTCCTGTTGAGCGGGCGGGCCTGTCAGGGCGAGGAAGCGCGAGATCTGGGACTGTTGAATTGGCTCGTCCCGGCGGAGGAACTCGTCAAGTTGGCCAAAGACTACGCCGCTGATTTGGCCCGGCGCTGTTCCCCGCTCTCGATGGCCGTCATAAAGGGCCAGGTCGCCACGGACTGGGAGCGGACCCGGACAGAAGCCGAGGACGAGGCCGCAGATCTGTCCCGGCGGCCGCACTATCGGAGGGACATGGCGGAGGGAGTGGCCAGCGTCCGCGAACGCCGGCTGCCGGACTTTCCGCCCTTGGGAGAGATGCCGCTGCGGCCGGCGGTACCGTTTGCCGGCGACGGTCAGGATCGGACCAGGCGGCCGTGACCTGCCCCCCTTCGGAGGGGGTGCCCCCAGGTTGGCTTCTGCGTCGCAGATGCCCTTGGGCCCGAGCTCCGAAGCTCAGGTGATGCGTCCCGGGGTGAAGGCGGGAAGGTGCTCGCCCTCGCCCGGGCGAATGAAGAGGACACGCATCGCCAGCCCTTCAGACAACGACATCGGACTGGCGTTGACGATCGGTACCTGCAACCACGGGCCTTCGGCCAGTTCCACCATGCCGTATGTCGCCGTCTGGCCGTCAGGGGAGGCCAGAAGATCGTCAAGGGGCGAGGTGTGGTCGACGGCCCAGGAGATCAGCATCGCCTGGCCGGAGGCCTCCTCCCATGTCAGCTCGTCGCTGTCGCGACACCGTCGCTGCTGGGGCGGGTAGGCCGTCCCGCATGCGGGGCAGCGCCGGATCAGCAGCCGGGACTCGGCGGTGGCGTCATAGAACGGCGCCGAGGCGTCGTCTCGCTTGACGGTGAAGCCGCTCATGACCGGGCCTCGGCGCCGACCACCAGGGTGCCGTGGTAGTCGAGGATTCCACCGTTGCCGCTGACAAGTACCACATCGTGGGTCGGGACTTGGCGGTCGCCGCCCTGGCCCCGGGTCTGGATGACCGCCTCTGACAGCGGGGTCATGCCCCACAGGTAATAACTGGAGAGCTGCCCGCCGCCGGTGTTGGTGGGGAGCGAGCCGCCCGGTCCCAGCGCCCCGGTGGCGACGAACGAGCCGCCCTCGCCCTTGGCACAGAAGCCATAGTCTTCGAGGGTTACCAGGGCCGTGTAGGTGTAGCAGTCGTAGATCTCACAGACATTGACGTCGTCGGGCTTGATGCCCGCCATCTCCATGGCCGCCGGCCCGGAGATAGCGGCTCCGGTGACGAGCCCGAACTCACAGCCGGACGCCATGGTGTAGCCCGGATGCGTTTGGGCCGCACCCCAGAGATGGACGGCGGGCTGGCGTAAGTCACGAGCCCGGTCGGCACCGGTTACCAGGATCGCGATCCCTCCGTTGGACACCATGCAGCAGTCGAGGAGGTGCAGGGGTTCTGCCACCCACCGGGACGCCTGGTGATCTTCGATCGTGATCGGGTCACGGAATCTGGCTCGGGGGTTCATGCCCGCCCACTGGCGCTGGGCGACCGCGACCGCACCGAGCTGCTCGCTCGTGGTGCCGTAACGGGCCATGTGGCGCTGCGCGGCCAGGGCGTACGTGTTGTTGGCACCGCGCTCGGCCTCCGGCCAGGGCGAGGGCCCCGAATCCCTTGGGTTCCCTCCGGTCCCCGACCCCGCGGTAGATGGCGCCCGACGAGACGCCAGGCTGTTGCAGCGGGGCGTCCGCGTGCACACATACGACGGCGGTGGCGATCCCGGTGGCGACGGCCATCGCCGCGTATTGCACCTGGGAAATGGCGGTGGCGCCCGCGGCGCTGATCTGGTTCATCAGACGTAGGTTCCGCAACCCCAGATCCCTTTGCAGCGCGAAGTCGACGCCGCCGGAGATGCCGTTGCTGAGCAACAGCCCGTCCACGTCATCGAGGCCCAAGCCGGCGTCGGCCACCGCCAGGCGGACCGCGTCAGCCGCAAAGTCTCGGGCCGAACGGCCGTAGACCTTCCCGGTTTCGGTGATGCCGAGACCGGCGATCGCTGCTCGGCTCAGGATGGCCCGCCCCGCGCTGTCGTTGCCGTCCACGTGGCCCTCCTGCAGGTCAAAGGCGTCGCCGGAGATGGTAGGCGCGGTCCCTGCGGCCGGACACACTGGTCACGGAGCCGGCAGCCCTCGCCGGCGACCCCTGCCCGTCGCCGGCCCGCCGGCCCTCGTCGCCGCCCCCACCCCTGGGCCTCACCGGCGGCCCCTGCCCGTGCCGGCCCGCCCGGCCCTCGTCGCCGCCCCCACCCCTGGGCCTCACCGGCGGCCCCTGCCCGTCGCCGGCCCGCCGGGCCCTCGTCGCCGCCCCCCACCCCTGGGCCTCACCGGCGGCGATCTCCCCTTGGCTGACCATGGTCCCCTTCGCAACGGCTCGGGATCTCCCGGCGACGTCGACTTTTGGTAAATCCCACCACTTATGGAGTGAGATGTACACCAGACGTACATCTCACTCCATAAGTCGGTCGTACCCGCCAAAAGTGGCGTGCGCTGGCCGGGGGAGCGGGAGCGGGAGGGGGATGGGGAGCCGGAGGCGGAGCGGGTGCCCGCCGAACCCGCGCCAAAGCGGTAGGGGTAGGCGACGCCGGCGGTAAGCGGGGGTCCTCGCCGGCCGACCCGAACCCGCGCCAAAGCGGTAGGGGTAGGCGTCGCCGGCGGTAAGCGGGGGTCCTCGCCGGCCGACCCGAACCGGCGTCTACGTACCGCCGGCCAGGACCGGCAAGAGGGTCTCGAGCCAGGCGCGATGGAGATCCCGATCGCGTGTCTGGGGTGCGAGCACCAGGTCCGTGACGCCGGCCACGGAGTAGGCCGCGACCCGGTCCTGCCAGGCCGCGGCATCCAGATCGGTGGCGTCGATGTGGAGCCGCACCTGCATCGGGAACCCGTCGAAGCTCCGGCCATGCTGGTCGAACTCTTCGGCCAGTGTGCGGCGATGAGCGGCAGCCGCGTCGGGGTCCAACCCGATGCCGTGCCAGCCGTCGCCCCGCGCCAGGAGTCTGCGGGTGGCCCGCGCCCCGTTGCCGCCGATCAGTACGGGCAACCCGCCTGGCCGATACGGGCCCGGGTAGGCCTCGACGTTGTCGAAGGAAAAGAACTCTCCATGGAACGAACTAGTCCCGGGCGACCACAGCGTCTTCATGACGTCGATGAACTCGTCGCCGTAGTCGCCGCGTCGTTGGTAGGGAACGACCTTGGTGACATCGAACTCGGGGCGCAGGCCGCCGACGCCTACGCCGGCGTCCACCCGGCCATGGCTCATCCAGTCGATCGTCGCCAGCTGTTTGGCGGTAACGAACGGATTGAGATAGCCGAGAACGAGCACGCTGGTGCCGAGGCGAACCCGCGTCGTCGCCAAGGCGGCCGCCGTCAACGAAACGAGAGGGTCGTAGTAGTTGCCCGTCCCTAGGCGTTCGGCGACGAAGCCGGTATGAATGACGTGGTGGCTGACCCAGAGGGAGTCCGCGCCCAGCTGCTCGGCCCGCACGGCCAGCTCGATATCGTCACGTGGATCCGGCAATCCCCAACTGTTGGGCAGGACATAACCGATGCGCACCGGGTCTCCTCCTACTGATCCTGTTTCGAGGCCATCCCGAGGGGCGCAACACCCTCAGGGAGCGGGTAGCGGTCGACGTTGAGGATGAACGACACCAGCGTGTAATAACCGACGGTCCCGATCAGGTCGACCGCTCCCTGCGTCCCCCAGCGGGAAGCGACCGCATCGAAGGCTTCATCGGTGACATCGCCCCCCTCGACCAGGCGGGCCACGAACTCGTACACGGCCGCGGCGTCAGGTTCAAGCACGGGTCGGGCCCCGATGGCGATGGCGTCGGCAATGGCTGGATCTAGACCGGCATCCTCGGCCAGGCGGCGATGGGCGTACCACTCGTACTGGGCGGTCCACCGGCGAGCGACCATGATGATCGCCAGTTCCTTGAGGGCGTCGGGCAGGGACGAACGGAACCGGACCTGGGCCCCGAGCTGCTGGGCCAGATCCGCCAAACCCGGACTGTGCAGCAAGGCCTCGAAGGGACCGCGTAGCCCGCTCTGACTGCCCCGAGGGCCGGACAGTATGGCGTCCGCAACCGCTCGCTGTTCGGGCGTCATGGCCTCCATCGGCAGAGGACCGAACCGGCGGGGTTGATCGCTCATGGCGTCACCGCGCTGTAGCCGCCATCGACGACGAGAGCGGCGCCGGTGATGTAGTTCGCCTCGTCGGAGGCCAGGAACAACACCGCGTGGGCCACGTCCCAGGCGTCACCCTGTCGGCCCATGGGTACCTTGGCGGCCCGGGATTCGTTGAGTTCGTTGACCCGTCCCGCCGCAATCTGGTGGGCCAGGCGCGCTTCCACCAATGGCGTATGCATCAATCCGGGAACCACGGTGTTGCACCGGATGCCGTCCTTGGCGTGCTGGATGGCTATTGACCGGCTGAGTTCGATGATGGCGGCCTTCGCGGAGCTGTAGGCGGCTTGGGGCCGGCCCACGTGCTGACGGATGCCGGCCACCGATGAGAGGTTGACTACCACCCCCCGTCCCGCCGCCACCATCAATGGCAGGACGTGATGACAACCCAGGAACGCGGTCTTGAGGTTGAACTCGATCTGTTGATCCCACTCGAGCTCCGACATGGTCGCGGGCCCTCCCGGCGCGGACCCTCCCACGTTGTTGACCAGCACGTCGATGCCGCCGAATTCCAACACGCAGGCGGCCACGGCGTCGGCGACCTCCGCCGAGCGGGTGGCGTCGCAGGGCCGGACCACGCACGTGCCGCCCTCGGACTCGATCACCGATTTGGTCTCAGCTGCGGCGGCCTCGTGCCGGTCTATACCAAAGACGGATGCACCCTGGCGGGCGAACAGAGTGGCCGTCGCCTTGCCGTTTCCCCACCCTGGCCCGCTCGAACCGATGCCGCCGATGAACGCCACCTTGCCGTCCATTCGCAACATGGCACCAGCATGGCATGAAGCAGCTCTGGGCGGCACGGCTCCGGGGGTCAGCGAGCACCGCCCCGGGGGCTGAGCGAGCCCGGCTCGGGGGGTCAGCGAGGTCCTCGGCCCGCCAGGCCGCGGCTCGAGGCCCGCCGCCACGCCCGCGGCCGGCCGCCACGCTTGCGGCCCGCCGCCACGCCCGCGGCCGCAACCAACGCCGGCCCGACGCGCCGCCGACGCCGGCGAGCACCCCAGCCCCTCCCTAGCGGTGCGACGGACTCGGAGTATCGCTGTCAACCTCGAAGGCCAACTCGTCCACGTAACACCAGAACCAGTCCTCACCGGGTTCGAAGGACTGGATGAGGGGATGAGCGGTGGAGTGGAAATGGGCCGTGGCATGTCGGCCGGGGGAGTTGTCGCAGCAGCCGACGTGGGCGCAGGCCGAGCACCTGCGCAGATGAACCCAGCGCCCTCCGGTCTGGAGGCACTCGACGCAGCCGTTGCCGCTGGCCTCGGTGGTCAGGATGGCGTCGAGGTGGGTGCAGGTGTCAGGCATCTGTTCCTCCGGGTCGCAACCATTGAGGTTGGGCTCTTGAGCCTGCCACACCGGTCGGGAACCGGAGGACCACGCCGGGTCCCGCGACGCCGGCGGTGACCGGCGACGCCGGCGGTGACCAGCGCTGATGCGCCCGGCGGCCGCACCTGTCGGGTGACGGACCGGCCGGGCCCGGCGTCGCCGGCCGGGCCGGCCGGGTCAGCGACGCCGGCGCAGACGCTCGTAGCGGGCCAGCGCCTCCTGTCGCTCCGAGGCGTGATCGACGATAGGGGCGGGATACGAGGCGTTGGCCCCGAACAGGCCGGTCGTCAGAGTCGCCGATGACGACGGTTCGTGGATCTCTGGAGCCGCAACGCCGGAGAGCTCCGGCACCCACCGGCGGATATAGCGTCCGTCCGGATCAAACTTCCGCCCCTGTACCACCGGGTTGAATATTCGGAAAAAGGGGGCGGCATCCGTCCCGGACCCGGCTACCCATTGCCACCCGTGCTGGTTGGAGGCCAGATCGCCGTCTACCAACTGTTGCATGAACCAACGGGCCCCGACCGTCCAATCCAGGTGCAGGTCCTTGATCAAGAAGCTGGCGGTGATCATGCGAACTCGGTTGTGCATCCACGCTTCCGCCCCGAGCTGTCGCATCCCCGCGTCGACGATTGGATAACCGGTGCGGCCTTCCGTCCAGGCCGCGAATCGCTCGTCGGTGCCGCCACCGGAGTCGACCTCGAACTGCCGCCACTCGGGCCGGTAGGCCTGGCGGGCCGAATCCGGGTGGTTGAAGAGGACGTCCGCGTAGAACTCTCTCCAGCACAGTTCGGCCGCGAATCGATCGTGGTCGCGCTGGCCGGGACGGAGACCGTCGAGCACCTGACGCGGATGAAGGCAGCCGAATTTCAAGTAGGGCGACAATCTCGACGTCCCGTCTCGGTCCGGTCGATCGCGCTCCGTTCCGTAGCGGTCGACCCCATGGGCCAGGAAGGCGTCGAGGCGTTGCTGGCCGGCCTCCTCGCCAGGTGGTGGGAGCGCGGCGCGGACGGCTGGTCCATCAGGGATTCGGTCACTGCTGAGGCCGCCCCTGCTGACTCCCGACACCCGGGAGCTGGGTCGAGCCGAGCTCCAACCCGCGGCCGTCCAGGCCCGATGGAACGGACTGAAGACCCGAAACGGCTGCCCGGTCGAGTTCTGCAACGTGCCGGGCGGAACCGCGTAGGGCGATCCGACCCGTTCCATGCGGCGACCTTGAGCCGCGAGGGCACCGGCGACGGCTTCGTCGCGCTTGGTGCCGTACGGCCCAAAGTCGGCGGCGCAGAATACGACGGTCGCCGCGGCGTGGGCGGCCACGGCCGGGACCACCTCGACCGGGTCGCCGAGCCGTACGACCAGGGCGCCTCCAAGAGATCGATCGAGCGCTCGGAGGCATCCGCAAAGAAAGGCCAGCCGGGGCGCCCCTGCCGTTCCCACCAGGATCGGGTCCCACACAAAAAGAGGAATGACGTCGTGGCTCGACGCCAGCGCGGCAGCCAGCGCCGGGTTATCGGACAGACGGAGGTCCCGCCGGAACCACATGACGGCCCGGTGGGCCGCCGAGGGGCCGCGGTCTCGCACCCTGCCTTGTTGCTCCCGGTGGGCCATGAGGACTCAGCGCCCGGCGTAGCAATCCAGGGCCGAGGCCGCGGGGAGATTGCCCCCGACGCTGAGCTGATGTCGCTTCCAAGCGCGGACCGCGGCGACCTCGAGGGCGCGGGAGGCGGGCCCGAGGGCGGGCCGGGTCGTGCTCATCGCGATCTTCGTCACTGCGGCCGGGACAGCCACGTGCTAGCGGCCGGCTCGGATCAAGTCCGCGTAGGCTGCTTCGAGGCAGGCTCGGAGTCCGCCGGGGTCTGCCACTGCAACCGGATCGACGAGCAGGCCCATGTCGAGACTGCCGTCATAGGAGAGGGTCGTCAGGTTAAAAGGCGTGCCCGTTAGCGGGCCGAGCGTCGCGGTGTACAGCACCCGCCCGCCGCCGATGTACAGCGGTATCGGGGCGCCTCGCAGGTTCGAGGTGGCGAAGTCGACGGCCGCGGTTTGCGAACGGGTCACCCGGCTCAGCACGGACGACGGGAGCGCTTGGACCAGGCTGGACAGGCTCGCCAGAGATCCTCCGGTTGGCATGGCGGCCCGCCGGGCCGCCATAGCGTCGCGGACCGCCACCAGGCGTTCGCGGGGCGATGCCGGCGGGACGGGGAGGTGGACGCGTACGGGCGTAAAAAAGTTGCCGCCGGCGCCGCCCCCCTCTCGTTGACTGACGACAAACGAGAAGGTCAGTTTGTCGACGGCGGCGCCCTGGGCCTCGTGGTAGGCGAGAACGGCGTTGACCGCGCCGGTGACGAAGGCGTCGTTGACCGATCCACCCAGCCTGGCGCCGGCTCGTTTGACATCGGCCAGCGGGACGCGGAGCGACTCCAGGTGACGCCGGCCGGAGCGGCCTTTCCACAATGGCGACGCGTCTTGGCCCGGACGCTCGAGTTGGTCGGCGACGCCGCGCATGGTGCTCAGGACCTGCCCGGTTGTCTCGAGCATTCGGCGGGGGTCGAGCAGCGTCAACGCCGCGTCTCCCGCAGCGCGGTGGGCGTGCTGCGCCATCGCGACCGGCCAGCCGGCGATTCGGACCAGGTTCCGAGCGGCGTCCAGAGGTGAGGGGTGCGAGGGCAGTCCTGGTGGCCCGCCGGATGAGGACTCCGCGATCACCCGGTCGAGGTCCACGTCTCCGGGTAGCGGTGGTTGGCGCTCCAGGTCGATGTAGCGCTCGGAGAGGCGGAGGAGACCGATACCGTCGCTGATGGTGTGGTGCAATTTTGCGAAGAGGGCGCCGCGACCACCTTCGATGCCGTCGACGACGGTGAACTGCCAGAGCGGCCGGCTGGGATCGAACGGGTCCTCGTACCACCGGCTGGCAAGCTCCTCCAGCTCGGCCACGGACCCGCCGCCGGCGAGGGCCAGATGCCGGAGGTGATAGTCGAGGTCGAACTCCGTGTCGGAGATCCACCGGGGCGGATCCCAGGGCGTCGGGCCGGGCCCGACTCGTTCTCGGAGCCGCGAAATGGCGGCGACCGCCCCTCGAACCCGCCTGCGAAACCGCTCCGTGTCGATGGGCCGGTCGACCACAGCCAGGGTCCCGGCGATGGGCCGGAGTAAGGGATCGTTGCTGATCTTCCACATCACGGTCTCGGCCGCCGACATGACGGGTTCGAACTCGAGGGCGCGATCGCCCGAGCGGGGGGTGGTGGGGCTGGCGGCGGCGGCCGCCGTCACTGGTTGGTTCCGGCCGGCTCGGGGTTCGGATTAGTGGTGACCCTGGCGGGATGGATGAGCACCACCGCCCGCCGCTCGGCAGCCATCACCCGGTCGTATTCGTCCCAATCCTCGTGGGTTCCACCGGCAGCCTGAAACACCGCTCGCCGCAGCGCAGGAAGGGCCGCCGGGGCCAGTCCGCTGAGCGGGTCATCAGGACCCGCGATCGACACCGGCCCCTCCACGCTGACCCATTCCCAACCGTGCTGAAAGACCGCCACGCCCCGCCCGCTGCGCCGGAGGAGGGCGAGCTTACGGGCATCGCCCCGCACCACCAGCCCCACCGCCGGTTCGCTCGTTACCGGGTTGTCGAGGAGGCCAGCGTTGACCAAAGAGGCATGGATGGACCCGTCGGGGCGGGTTGCGGCCACGACGGCCAGCCAGCGGCTGGCCTTGCCGAGGCGGCCCAGGAGTTCGAAATGAGAATCCGGCATCGAGCTTCCAGTCAATCAGCCCGGCGTGCGGTGTGCCCAGGGTCTCGGCCTACGCTGGTAGCGAGGCGCCTCGTAGGAGGAGAATCCCCGTGTTCCGTATTCGCCGGCGTTTGGCCATGTGGGCGTTGATGTTCATCGGACTGCCGTTGCTGGCTCGTAGTCTCCGGTGGATGGCCGAGAGCCTCGAGACTCGTCAGGGCCCTTCGACGGCGGCGCGCCGCCTACGGCAGGCCGGCCGCCTGGCAGACGGGGCCCGGGGTCGGGCGGCCCCCCGGCCCCGCCGCTGGTGGACGGTGTAGCGCCACCTTCCCCGCAACTGGGAGGGCCGAGACAAGCCCGGCTGGACGACCGGCTGCACGGGTCAACCCGCTCGGAACACCGGCCAACCGACCTCGGTCCGCAGGGCGGCGGGGTCGTCGTGGTCCAGCGGGCTCACCACGTAGAGCTCCCGGATCGGACCCTCGACGCCGATGGCTCGCTCGGCGACATAGGTTCCGAGTGATCCGTAGGTCTGGTCGAGGTCGTCGTAGGAGCCCTCATGGACCATGATGGCGAGCTCGACGGGAGGCACCTCGTAAACCTGCACCCGGCTGGCGCCGACCGGGTGGCCGGTGACTGGCACAAAGGCCACCATTTCCCCCTCTCCAAGCTCGAACATCTCGCTCGGGTAGAGGCAGCCATCCGGGCCGGCCCGCCTGACGTCATCCGTTTCGAGGGCCTTGCGCAGCGTCAGGAAGGCGTCGGTCCACCACGCCTCGAGATCGGCGGAGGTGATGTACTCACGTATCGCCAGGGCGGTGACCGACCTGGCTGACCGGTACTCGACCGGCGCGGCCAACCGGGGTGCTTCCAGTACCGCCCGCAACGACGCAACCGTCGCCTGGGTCTGGGCCAGCTGGTCCTCCATGCGCTCGAGGTGGGCCACGATGACCTGGTTGCGGGTGGTCATATCCGGAGCGGCGAGGACCGACTTCACTTCGTCGACCGGCATCCCGAGGTCGCGGAAGCGCCGGATGACCTGGGCGACTGGCACCTGGCCGGCGTCGTAGAGGCGGTAACCGCTCACCCGGTCCACTTCGGCCGGTTCCAGCAAACCGACATCGTGGTAGTGGCGCAGCGCCTTGATGCTGAGATGCGTCATGCGGGAGAAGTCACCGATGGTGAGCAGCACCGTCATGGCCGCGAGTATCCCTGCTGGCGTCGGGCCGGTCCCGGCAGCAGCCGGCTCAGGGCGGCAACGGCGAGCAGCACGCACCCGAGTTCGATCACGCTGAGGGCGAAGGCATGGGCGAAGCCGTGGCTCACGGCTCCGAAGAAGATCACGCCCGTTACCGCGACCCCGATCGAGTTGCCGATCTGCTGCATGGTCGACAGCGCACCGGATACTGAGCCGGCGTTCTCGGCCCGGACGCGGGCCAGGACGACACTGGTGAGCGGGGTGATGCACAGGCCCATACCGGCGCCGACCAAGACGAGTCCGGGGACCAAAGCCCCGATGGCCCCTTTCGCTCCGGTGGCGGAGACTGCGCTCAGCAGCAGGAGATGGCCGGCGGAGAGGGTCAGCGCTCCCACGCCGATCAGAGTGCGGCCAAATCGTTGGGTGAGGGCCGGGGCCCGCACCGATGCGACGACGTAGGCGGCGGCCAGGACGGTGAATACCAGTCCTGACTGCAGGGCGTCGAGGCCTTTCCCCTGCTGGAGGTAGAGGGCCAGCACCAGGAAAAAAGACGCCTGTCCGAACCAGAGTCCCAGCTGCGTGATCAACCCGGCGCTGAAGGTCCGGTCACGAAACAGCGCCAGGTCCAGCAAAGGAGCGCCACCGCTGGCGGCCACCCGGCGCTGGTGGAGTACGAATCCCCCCAGGAGCACGGGAGCGAGACCCAAGCTGACCCACGTCCACACCGGCCACCCGAGTTGGCGTCCTTGGATCAGCGGCAGCACGACGGCCACCAAACCTGCCGTCAGGATCGCCGTGCCGACCGGGTCGAGCCGTCGCGGCGACGGCGCCCTCGACTCGGCAACCCACTTCGGGGTCAGAACCAGGGCGGCCACGCCGATCGGGACGTTGATCAGAAAGACGCTGCGCCAGCCGAGGCCGAAGGGGTCCAACTGGATCAGGGCCCCTCCGATGAGTTGGCCACCCGCGGCGGCCACGCCCAGCACCACGCCATAGATACTGATGGCCCGGACGCGGTCGGGGCCGGTGAAGGTCACGCCGATGATGGACAGAACGGTCGGGCTGATCAGGGCGGCCCCCACCCCTTGAAGGACCCGAGCCACCACGAGGAGGTCCGGGTTCGGGGCCAGGCCGCAGGCCACCGAAGTCGACACGAACAGGGCCAGTCCGATCGTGAACAAGCGCCGTCGGCCAACCTGGTCGCCGAGGCGACCGGCGGTGATCAACATGGTGGAGAAGGCCAGGCCATAGCCGGCCACAACCCACTCGAGCGCGCTGGTGCTGGCATGAAGCTGCGACTGCATGGAGGGCAAGGCCACATTCACGATGAAGAAGTCCAGGACGATCATGAACGTCCCGGCCATCAGGACGGGCAGGGCTCGCCAGGGGCTGGGCGGTGCCAGGGCAATCGGAGCCAGCGTCGGTGCGGCCGCCCCCTGCGAGGTGGGGGTCGGTGAGGCCGGAGTCGGTGTGGCCGGCGCCTGCGTGGCCGGCGCCGGCCCGGTCGGTGTGCGGGTGGAGATGAGCATGCGCCCACCGTCGGCCCTCCCGTAACAGGAGAGTCAAGAAGGATTCTCTAGCGTGGGTGTCGATCCCGGGTCGTGGCGTTCGTCGTAGAAGTGACTCGCTACCTACAGGAGGAAATGATGCGTTACGCACTGCTGATCTGTTCCGATGAGAAGTGGATGGCCGGACTGGGCCAGACCGAAGGAGCGGCGATGACCGCCGGCTACTTCCGGTGGCAGGACGAGATGAACGAACGGGGCCTCCTGCAAGGTGGCGAACGTTTGCGGCCGACGACCGACGCCACCACGGTGCGCGTCCGAGACGGCGAGACCTTGACGTCGGACGGCCCGTTCGCGGAGACCAAGGAGCAGATGGGAGGCTTCTATCTGGTCGACTGCAAGGACCTCGATGAGGCGATCGAGGTCGCAGCCAAGGTTCCCTCGGCCGCCCACGGGTCGATCGAGGTGAGGCCGATCTGGGAGATGTAGCCCCCGAGGCCCCCGATGGCGTGCCGCGGGCGGTGTCGACCGCGTTCCGCGACGAGTGGGGCCGTATCGTGGCCACGCTCATTCGCATGACCGGCGACTGGGATCTGGCCGAGGAGTGCGCTCAGGACGCCTTCGCCATGGCGTTGCGGAGCTGGCCGCAGCAGGGTGTGCCCCGCCGGCCCGGTGCGTGGCTGACGACCGTCGCCCGCAATCGAGCCATCGACCGGATACGCCGGGCTGCGACCGGCAGCGCCAAGCTCGAGGAGGTGGCCATGAGCTTCGGTCGAGAGCAGTTTGGTGGGCCGGGCCATGACGGCTGGGATGCTGGCGGCGACGCCGATGAAAGCGGCATCGACGACGACCGCTTGCGGTTGATCTTCACCTGCTGTCACCCGGCCCTGTTGTTGGAGGCTCAGGTCGCGTTAACCCTGCGGACCCTCGCGGGCCTCACGACCAACGAGATCGCCCGGGCTTTCCTCGTCCCCGAGGCCACCATGGCCCAGCGCCTGGTCCGGGCCAAGCGGAAGATTCGCAACGCCGGCATCCCCTTCCGGGTGCCTCCGGCGCATCTGTTGCCGGACCGGACCGGAGCGGTCCTTGCGGTCCTGTATCTGTTGTTCAACGAGGGCTACGCGGCCACCTCTGGTGCCGAGTTGGTTCGGGCCGGCCTGTGCGCCGAAGCCATCCGCCTGGCCCGCATCCTGGCCAGGTTGATGCCCGACGAACCGGAGGCGCTCGGGCTGCTGGCCCTCATGCTCCTCCAGGAGTCCCGCCGCGTGGCGCGAGTCGACGCGGCGGGAGATCTGGTGCCTCTCGAGCAGCAGGACCGGACGGTATGGGACCGGGGCTGCATCGACGAGGGCGTGACGTTGCTCGACCGGGCCCTACGCCAGCGGCGGCCGGGGCCGTATCAGGTGCAGGCGGCGATCGCCGCCTGCCACGCCGGCGCCCCCGATGCGGGCGCCACCGACTGGGCCGAGATCGCCGCCCTCTATCGTCAGCTGGCGAGCATCGTTCCCTCTCCGGTTGTCGAGCTCAACTTGGCGGTGGCGGTGGCGATGGCGGAGGGACCGGCCGCGGGACTCGACCGGGTCGAAGCGCTGGAGGCTGCCGGTGCGTTGCCCGGATACCACCTGCTGGTCGCCACCCGGGCTGATCTCCTCCGCCGCCTCGACCGGCGGGTCGAGGCCGCCGCCGCGTACCGGGAGGCCATCACCCTGACGAGCAGTGACGTCGAGCGCCGCTACTTTCGGCGTCGCCTGGCGGAGCTGGGCGGCGACACCTAGCTGGGCCGCTCGGCCGCCGGCGCCGCCCGCCTCGGGCCCGACGCGGCCGCCGGCGCCGCCCGCGCCGGTCCCGTCGTCGCCGCCTCCACTGGAACGCCCCGCACCCGACCCCCGCAGCCCACCACCTCCCTGAAACCGGGGCCCGATCGCGACCCGGTAGATTGGTATGTCCGGACGCCTGGCCGGATCACATTGCCCTCCGACGCCTTTCGTCGCCCTCCTTCCTCCCCGCTCGATTGGCCATCCCACCTGTCTCCGCCACCACAACTGTCCACCGGACCGCCCCCTTCGGGTTGAACCGGCCGGGGTATGACAGAACCGTGTCCATTCGTCCCAGGCGGCTCGGCCGATGGTGGTTGGACCGACCGCTGCGGTCGAAAGGCCTGGCCGTTCTGGCTCCCCCCGTAATGGTCCTGGTCATCACGGTGGCGGCGTCGTTCATCGTTGAGCGCTACCAGGTGGCCCTGCACCAGAGCGCAGTAGCGGCGGACGGCGTCGCGGACCAGTCTCAGCGGGTACTGGCGCTGGCCTATGAGGCCCAGTCGACGGTGCGCGGCAACGCCATCGACTCGTCCATCGTGAAACCCTACGATCCGACGGTCCTGACGAGCGCGTTAGCCACCTTGGCCAAGGACAGCTCGGCCAGCAACAGCGGCGTCGATGCTTCGAACGCCATTGTGCTGGCTCAAAACCTGTGGAAGACACTGGCTCAGATCCAGAGCGGCGTGAAGGATGGCACCCTCACGGAATCCGAACTGAAGACCCAGCTCGCCATCGAGAACCAACAGATGATTCTCTTGCAAAATGCCTTGACTAACATTGAAACGTACGAGAGAGCCATCGTCAACTCCAAGAACCACGACGCGGCCAGGCTCCAGGACATCATCTTGCCGGTCCAGATCGTCGGACTCCTGGTAGGCGTCATCGGAGGTGTCACCGCCATGGTGCTGTTCGTGCGTTCCATCGTCCGTCGGATCGGCGAGGTTGACGCCAATGCTCGCCGGCTCGGGGTTTCCGAAGCGTTGCTCCCGATACCACCGGCCCAGGACGAGGTCGGTCATCTGGCGGAGGAGCTGCGCCAGACTTCCACCCTCCTTACCCAGCGCAGCACCGACCTGGTCCGGGCCCACACCTCGGCCGTCGACGCCGCCGCCGCGTCCCAGGATTCCCTGGCCCGGATGAACCATGAGCTGCGGACACCGCTCACCGCCGTGATGGGCTTCGGCCAGATGATCGACACGTCCGAGCTGGACGTACAGGACGCCGAAGCGGTGGAGCAGATCCTGCACGGGGGGACGCACATGCTGCGGATCATCGAAGAGGCCAGCACCACCCGCCAGGCCCCGCAAGCGATTGATCTGGACCTCCAGGCCGTTGAGGTCGGCCCCGTGGTGGGCGAGGTGAAGTCGCTGCTCAGCCCCCTGAGTGCCACCCGTCATCTCACGGTTGCGGGAGGCAACGACGGCACCGTTTGGGTGCTGGCGGACTACCACCGGTTCAAGCAGGTGCTGATCAATCTCATGTCCAATGCCGTGAAGTACAACCGTGACAGCGGCTTCATCAATTTCGCCTGCCGGGCCGCAGGCGACGGGATGGTGCGGGTCTCCGTGACCGACACGGGCGACGGGATTCCACCGGAGATGATCGATCGGGTGTTCGTCCCCTTCGACCGGTTGGACGCGGCCGAGCGGGGC
The DNA here is from genome assembly GCA_963769725.1 of uncultured Acidimicrobiaceae bacterium. GTDB lineage: Bacteria > Actinomycetota > Acidimicrobiia > Acidimicrobiales > Palsa-688 > PALSA-693. The sequence goes on from CAVYMU010000002.1 coordinate 215,756, forward strand.
GTGGAGGGAACAGGAATTGGGTTGTCGCTGAGCCGGACATTTGTCGAAGCGATGGACGGTGCCATCGGGGTCGACAGCACCGTCGGAAGGGGATCGACCTTCTGGGTGGAACTGCCAGCCGCCCCCCCCGGGTCCGGCTCAACCGAAGCGGGGACCGGGTGACCACCAGCGCGCAGGTCCTGGTCATCGAGGACGATGCGGCCGTGATGCACCTCATCGCGACCGTCCTGCGCCGGCACGGGTTCGAGGTGGCCCTGGCTGGCACCGGCCGGGCCGGTCTTCGCCATGTTGACGAGCATCAGCCTGGAGTGGTCGTCCTCGACGTCGGTCTCCCTGACCTCGACGGCTGGCAGGTGCTCCAACGGATCCGGGAGGGCTCCGCCGTTCCGGTCTTGATGCTGACCGGGCACGCGGACGAACCTGACAAAGTTCGGGGCCTGCGAGCCGGAGCGGACGACTACCTCACGAAGCCGTTCGGAATCGATGAGTTCACCGCTCGGGTCGAAGCCCTCCTCCGGCGGGGACACTCCAACGCTGCTCCCGCCGCGGACGTCTTTGTCGACGGCGACCTCCATGTGGATTTCGTCCGTCTGGAGGTGAAAGTGCACGGCGAGGACGTGGCTCTCACCCCCATCGAGTTCAAGCTGCTGGCGGCGCTGGTGCGTCAACCAGGGCAGGTCATGTCGGCCGACCAACTGTTGCGGCTGGCGTGGGACGACGGTTCCGGCGTGGCGTCCGATCGGGTGAAGTTTTCCGTCCACCGGCTGCGGCGCAAGCTTGGTTGGGAGGACCTCGATCACTCACGCATCGAGGCCGTGCGGGGATTCGGATACCGCTACCGTCTGGCCGACTCGACCGGCCCGGACGACGCCCCCGCCGCGGCCGTCACTTCCGATGGGCCGGCCGATCCCCCTCACCCCCCCGACCCGGCCGGTCCCCCCTACCCCGCGGGCTCGTCCACCCCCCCCGGGCCGGTTGATTCGCCCGGTCCGCGCTGACTTGGGCCATTCGCAACCAAACTGCAACCAATCGCCTACCGCGTCAGCCTGCCAGTACGGGAAGCTGGATGATATGGGTATGTCGGGGGAGCAGGTTCCCACCAAGATACTGGTCGTGGAGGACGACCCGGCTATCGCCCGTGTCCTGTGCCTACTGCTCGATCGCCTCGGGTGTGCCGTGGTTCGGGCCGCGGACGGCCCCGAGGGAGTCGGTCTCTTCGACGAGGAATCGCCCGACCTGGTGGTGCTGGACCTGGCCCTTCCGGGCCTCGACGGCATCGGGGTGCTCCGCCACATCCGAACCGTGAGCTCGGTGCCGGTCGTGATCGTGACCAGCGATGTCCGCAGCCAGGAGCGCAGCCTCGTCGAGGGCGCCACCGCCTTCGTGACCAAGCCCTTCGACAACGATCAACTGGTCGCCCAGGTCGGCTCGCTGCTGCCCAGCTGACCGGGTGGGGTCTCCGCCCCGGACCTGGTTTGATCGGTGGCAGCGGTAGCGTGGGCGCATGTTCTTGGTGTTGTTCCTGATCCTGCTGGCGCTCTTCGTTGCTCTCCCATTGGCCGGCATGGCCTTGTGGGCGTTTTTGACGACTCTCGTGGTCGGGCTCGTTCTCGGGGGTCTGGGCCGGCTGATCGTGCCCGGACCGCAACGCATCGGCTTCCTCGCCACCCTGATGGCCGGTCTGTGCGGGAGCATCCTGGGCGGATTCCTAGGCCAGCATGTCATGGACGTCGGCGGCTTCCTCACCCTTCTGCTCGAGATCGGCGTGGCCGCCCTGGCCGTGGCGGCGTTCGCGGCTGCGACCGGCCGCCGGCACGCCTACGACCACCGCTAGCGGACCGGCCCGGACCGCCTTACGAGGGGGCGATTCCGGCTGCTGCTGCGATGCGGTCGGCCTCGGCGTGGGCATCGACGCCTTCGTCGACTGACACGAGGAGTCGTTGCCACCGGGGCGGGCCGTTGAGGTCCACCTGGACCGTGGGCCGCTGGCGGTGCACCGCGGTGAAGTCGTACCCCTCGCCGTGACGCCGGGTACCCAGGGCGACCAGCCCGGGGATCCCAGTGCCCGCCATCCTCCACCCGCGTAGCTGGACCCACGCGTTGCCCGGCGCGCTGACCCGTCGGACTCCGGACAGCGGGACTCGGACGTTCCCGTGAAACGCCGCCACCTTCTCCGTCACCTTGAGCCGCACGACCAGCTCGTCACCGTCGACCACGAGCTGCGCCATCGCCTAAGCATAGGAACATGAATGGCGCTCAAGCCCTCGTCGCCACCCTCACCGCGTCGGACGTCACGGTGTGCTTTGCCAACCCGGGTACATCGGAGATGCATTTTGTGGCCGCCCTCGACAGCTTCCCGGATATGCGGGGCGTTCTCTGCCTCTTCGAGGGGGTGGTGACGGGTGCCGCCGATGGTTACGGACGCATGGCGGAAGGTCCGGCCAGCACCCTGCTGCACCTCGGACCCGGCCTGGCGAACGGGCTCGCCAATCTGCACAACGCCCGGCGGGCCCGGACCCCCATTGTGAATATCGTCGGCGACCACGCCACCTACCACAAGCGGTTCGACGCCCCCCTGGAATCGGACATCGACGCCCTGGCCCACTCCGTCTCGGGGTGGGTGCGCCGGCCGAGCCGGCCGGAGGATGTCGGACTCGACGCGGCCGACGCGGTGGCGGCGGCCGGCGCGGGCGGGGGAGTCGTCGCCACCTTGATCCTCCCGGCCGACGTCAGTTGGGGACAAGGGGGCCGCGCCGCGCCGACTCGGCTTCGTCGCCCTGTCCCCCTGGTGGCCGGCGGGCTGGTAAAGGAGGTGGCAGACGTGCTCACCGGGGATGAGCAGGCGGTGCTCCTTCTCGGCGGCCGGGCCCTGCGTCAGCCGGCCCTGGGTGCGGCCGCCCGGGTGGGCGCCGCGACCGGAGCCCGGGTCCTCACCGAGACCTTCCCGGCCCGGCAGGAGCGTGGTGGTAGCCGGCCCGGCTTTGATCGCCTCGGGTACTTCGCCGAAGCAGCCGAGGCGCAGCTGGCGGGGGCCCGCCATCTGGTGCTGGCTGGGGCCGCTGCGCCGGTGGCCTTCTTTGCCTACCCCGGCCGGCCCAGCAACCTCGTCCCGCCTGACTGTCGCGTCCACGTGCTGGCCGAGACGGGGGAGGATGTCACCGGCGCCTTGGTCGAGTTGGCGGACCGGGTGGCCGGCGGGTCGCGGGTCGTGGCGCCCACCGGCCGCGAGACCCTTGCGATCAGCCTCCCGCCCGGCCCGTCGTCGCTGAGCGCGGCCGCTATCGGTGCCGTGGTCGGGGCCCACCTTCCCGAGGGGGCGGTCATCGTCGACGAGGCGATCACGGCCAGCTTGGGTCTGGCCGCCGGCACGGCCGGCGCCCCACCGCACGATTGGCTCAGCCTCACCGGTGGCGCCATCGGCCAGGGTCTGCCCGCGGCCACCGGCGCCGCCGTGGCCAGCCCCGGCCGGCGAACGGTATGCGTGGAGGCCGACGGGAGCGCCATGTATACGATCCAGGCCCTGTGGACGCAGGCTCGCGAGAGCCTCGACGTGACGACCGTCGTCGTCAGCAACCGGGCCTACGCGATCCTGCAGATCGAGATGCATCGGGTACAGGCCGATCCACCGGGTCCGACTGCGGCGGCGTTGCTCGACCTCGATCGGCCCACCCTCGATCTGGTTGCCGTGGCCCGCGGCCTCGGAGTCCCGGCCGTGTCGGCCACGACCGTCGAGGAGCTGGACGAGTCCTTCCGGCGCTCACTGTCGACTCCCGGACCGTTCCTGATCGAAGCGGTTCTGCCTCCCCGCTGATTCTTCCGCGCCGCTTAGGATCGTCGCCATGCCCATCGAAGGTGAATACGAGCCGAGCCCGGCGGAGTGGGTCCGCGATCAGGTGGACGAGTACGAGCGCTCGGGAGGTCAGCGGGCCAACACGCTACGAGATACCGGTCTGCCCGTCATCATCGTGACTACCCGAGGTAACAAGAGCGGAAAGGTCCGCAAATTCGCCCTCATGCGCGTCGAGCATGGCGGTGAGTACGCCTTGGTGGCGTCAAAGGGCGGCGCTCCGGACAACCCGGTGTGGTACTACAACCTCAAGGCGGACCCGGCCGCGGTCGCCATCCAGGACGGGCCCGAGCCCTTTGACGCCAAGGTGCGCCAGCTCAGCGGCCAGGAGCGTTCGGACTGGTGGGAGCGGGCGGTGGCGGCGTACCCGCCCTACGCGGACTACCAGGCCCGGACGGACCGGGAGATCCCGGTCTTCGTTGCGTCGCGACGGGCCTGAAACGCCCGCACACGACGGCAACGTGTAGGGAGGCTTACAGGTCTGTTTCGCTGGCGTTAAGGGCCGGCGTTCACCCTTCTCATCGGTCCGGGACTCTGCCATAGTGACGTCTTGGCGAGAGTCGTGGTGGCCTTGACCAGAGCGGATCTGGGCGGCACGGCACGATTGAGAGACGTGAAAGGACCTTGAAGATGACCGCGACCATGCTGACGTCGTTTGATGACTGGATCCTCGATGAGCCGGTCGAACCAGCCGGAGCAACCATCACGGCCAGGGCGGCTCGGATGGCGGCCCGGAATGCTGCGATCCCGGAGTGCCGGTGCCTCCTCACCGCGGTCGGCCGTTGCCCGACGCAACTCCGGGCCGCCCCTTCCTGAAGCAGCCGCCGCGAGCCTGGCGGCGTCAGGAAGGAGTGAACCGCAGCACCTTGGTCGCACCGGCAGGCTCGAAGACGGCGGTGACCGCATCGCCGATGGCTATCCGATCAGGATCTGCGCCGACGATGTTGGTGAGGACCCGGGGTCCTTCCTCCAGTTGCACGTAGGCGATGACGTAAGGGGCACAGTCGGCCCACGGTCCGGAGCCGCGCTGGTTCACGGTGAAGCTGTATATCGTGCCCCGCCCGCTGGCGGTGACCCAGTCCACGCCGGTCGCGTGGCAGTCGGGACAGAACGTTCGGGGGTACCAGATGAAGGTTCCGCAGGCTCGGCAGCGGGGCAGGACCAGGCGGTCCAGAGCCGCGGCCTCCCAGAATGGGGCGTCGTCCGGCCCTGGATCGGGCGGGATCGCCGGTAGGGGACCGTTGGTAGCCATCAGGCGTCCTCTCTTCCCAGGACCAGCGTGGCACTGCCCATCCGGCTGGCGAGCGACCCGCCCGTTCCGTGGGCCAGGGCAACCGCGCAGTCGCGAACCTGAACGGCGGGGTGAGCCTCTTCCCGGAGTTGGCGCACCGCCTCGATGATCTTGGTCATCCCGCCGCGGTTCGCCGGATGGTTGTTGCACAGGCCCCCGCCATCAGTATTGAACGGAAGCCGCCCATCGGGTGACCGGAGTGTTCCGCCGCTCACGAATTCCCCGCCCCGGCCTTTTTCACAGAAGCCCAGATCTTCGAGGGTCATGAGCACGGTGATGGTGAACGAGTCGTAGATGGACACGTAGTCCACGTCCGCCACCGTCACACCGGCCTCCTCCAGGGCTCGAGGACCAGACCAGACCGCTCCGCTGTACGTCAGATCGATCCGGCCGTTGTCGGCATGCTTGGGGGCCTCGCCGTGTCCGAGGATCTTGACGGTCCGGCGCGGCAGGTCCCGGGCCACGTCGGGGTGAACGACCACGACCGCCCCGCCACCGTCGGTCACCACACAGCAGTCCATCCGACGCAGCGGGGAACTGACCATCGGCGAGTCGATGACTTCCTCCACGCTGACGGGTCGTTGGAGGAAGGCGTGCGGGTTGTGTTGGGCGTGCTCCGACGCCGCCACCTTGATCTCGGCGAGTTGTTCGCTGGTGGTGCCGAACTCATGCATATGGCGTTGGGCGGCCAGGGCGTAGCCTTCGACCGGGCGGGACATCCCCCACGACTGCTCGAAGTTCGACTCCGGCGCTCCCGGTCGTCGGGGGTTGCCGGCCGCGAAGCTGCCCGTCCGGGGCTTGCCGGCCAATGTCACGAGGGCCACTCGGCACTTGCCGGCGGCGATCGCCGAGGCGGCGTGGCCGACGTGGCAGATGTACGACGAGCCTCCGGTTTCTGTGCTGTCCACGTAGGAGCAGCGCAGACCGAGATACTCGGCCATCGAGAGCGGTCCGAAGCCGGGGGCGTCGCCGGCGCACAAGTAGGCGTCGACGTCGCCGAACTCCAGGCCGGCATCGGCGAGCGCTCCGGCCGCGACCTCGGCGTGGATCTGGGGCACGCTGAGATCGGGTAGCACCCGTCCCGGGTGCTCGAAGGCCCCGGCGATGTACGCCTTCCCTCTGATCGTCATCTCCGGGAATGTAGCGGGGCGGGCGGCACCAAGGAACCCTGAGGAGAATTCGCCGGGCTCACCGGGTGCATGGCAGACTGATTTTCGATGTTCCTAAACGAGTTCGCCGATACCCTCGAGCCGCTGGACATGACCAAGACGGCTGAGTTTGCCAGTCTGCGCCAAAGTGCGGCCGATCTCGGGATCCCGCACGGGCCTGACGTGCGATACGTCTCCCGTCAGACGGTGGTGAGAGGCCTGCGGTTCCACTTCCTCGAGTGGGGCCAGCCCGACGCCCCACCCGTCTTGCTTCTGCACGGCGGCAATCAGTCGGCCCACTCGTGGGACCTCGTCAGTCTTCATTTGGCCGACCGGTATCACGTCTACGCCGTCGATCAGCGCGGTCACGGCGATTCGGAGTGGACTCGCGACCTGGACTACTCGATCGAGGCCAAGGCGGCCGATGCCCTCGCCTTCATCCGCGCCCAGGAGCTCGGCACCCCGATCGTGGTGGGACACTCCATGGGCGGCCGGGTCACGATGGAGATGGCCAGTTCCCGTGAGGGCATGGCCCGAGGGGCGGTGCTGGTGGATGTGGGTCCGGAGCTCAGCCCGAAGGGGGTCGAGGTCGTACAGAACTTCGTCGTCCGCAACGTGGAGTTCGATGACCTGGACGAGTTTCTCGACAACGTGGTGAAGTACGACCGCTTCCGGTCCCGCGAACACATCGCCCGAACGGTTAAGTACAACATGCTGCGCCGGGTCGACGGAAAGTACGTGAGCAAGGTCGACCATCGGCGGGTTCCGGGTGCGTCAGAGGCACCCTCCGAGTTCGATCCCACCGCCATGTCGTTTCCGGTGCTGCTGATCCGGGGCGGGGAGTCCGACGTGCTCGAACCCGATGCCGCGACGCGGTTCGTGGCCGCCCTACCCAAGGGCCAGCTGGTGACCGTTCCAGGCGTTGGTCACAATGTGCACGGTGGCAACACGCCCGGCTTTCTCGAAGCGATCAATCCGTTTCTTGCGGACCTGTGATGGTCGGCGGACCGAACGTTCGGCCCCCGATTCGGATACTGCATACCTCGGATATCCACATCGCAGGTGACAATCCGTCAATAGAAGGTCTCCGGGCCGTGGTCGCGAAGGCCCTTGAGCTCGATGTCGACATCGTGCTGGTCGCCGGCGATCTCTTCGATAGTTCCAGGGTCGGCGACGAGGCGGTGGACCTGACTCTTTCGGAGTTGAAGCGGTTCGGCCGGCCGGTGGTCGTCATCCCCGGCAACCACGATTGCGTCGACGAGCGATCGATCTATCACCGGGTCGATCTGACCTCGGCGGGCGATCACATCTTCTTTGCCGGCGACCCGGCCGGAGAAGAACTGGTCTTCGAGGATCTCTCGCTCGTCGTGTGGGCGCGCGGGATCGAGTCCCATGATCCTGCGAATCGTCCGTTGGCCGGCTACTTCCCCGCAGACTCGAGCTACTGGCGAGTGGTGGTGACGCACGGCCATTACGTTCCCGACGGGGAGATCTCGGACCGCTCGTCGCGGATCAATCAGGAGGAGATCGGCCGGTTGGAGTGCGACTATGTCGCCTTGGGCCACTGGCACCGGTTCGCCGATGTGAGCGAGGGCGACGTCAGCGCGTTCTACTCCGGCTCTCCGTCGGATTTCGGACTCTCCGGCGCCACGGTGAACCTGGTCACCCTCGACGCGGCATCAGGAGTCACCGTCGAGCGGCAGGCGATCGGGGTCTGAGCACTCGCCCCCGCCTGTCACCATCGTGGGCCGGTCCGCCGTCCAAGGGGGCCGGGTGTTGTCGGGTGAGCCTCCCCCCGGGCGCCTGTCACCATCGCTGGCCGGTTCCGCCCTCCGAGGGGGCCGGGTGTCGTCCGGAGAGTGACATTCCCGCCGGCCCCTCGGCCGCGGGGTGGCCGAGGCGGCGAGGACCTGGACCGAACCCCGCTCGCACGGAGCCGCGCCGTGTCGTAGCGTGCTGGCATGGCACGCGCCGAAGAGCTGCAGAACGCGACGGCAGAAGAGTTTTGGACCCGTTTCGCGGCCGTGATGGGCGGCCCGGACGGGCTCATGACCTACCGCTACCTCGGCCCCCGGCCGAGCCCGGACGAGGAGGACACGTCGTTTATGCCCCTGCGCCGGGATATGCGCAACCCGGCCGGGGGCCTGCTGGCCGCCCCGCTGGCCGTCTCTGCCGCCGACGCAGGCGGCATGAAGAGCGACGCCGGCGGTGTTCCGGCGCCGGTCACCAGCTCCCTGCGCCTGCTTGACTCGGGCCAGGGCGTGACCTGCGTCAAGACCTACAATCCCCGCCTCCACCGCGGCCGGAGCATCGGCTTCACCCAGGGCGAGATCGTTGACGCCGACAATCCGGATCGGCTCCTGGCGATCACCACGGGCACCAATGTCAACATCGGCGAGGCGCCGGCCGGCTACGCCTTCGTGGATCCGGGGGAGCGGGTGCCGGACTCACCGGAACTGCCTCCGCTGCCCGAGGCCTTCGGGGCCACCCAGCGGGCCGACGGGCGCTGGCAGCTGCCCGAGCTCTCTCAGCGGATCGGCTCCACTTCCGGGTCGCTGCACATCGGCCCCATCCAGGTCACGATGGAAGCCGCCGCCATGGATCTGGCTGCGGCCGCGGCTGGCACCGATCAGCTCCAGATTGAGGACTGGTCGGTCATGTATATGCAGCGCGGCAAGATCGGTCCCTTCGTCGTGACCGGCCGAGCCCTGCCGGCCCGGGAGCGATTTGCGGTGCGACTGTTGCTGCGAGACGAGGGCAACGACGACCGGATTGTTTCCTCGGCCGCAGCGGTTTTCCGGCCCGTCTGATCCCGCCCGGGTGGCCATCACGCCGGCCCCCGGGACTCTTCCGCTCGGGCCGTCGAGCGTGGTCTATGGGGCCACCACGGCGTCGGTGATGGCGTCGATGCCGGCGAGGTTGGGAGCCAGGTCGGCGCTCAGCTCGTAGCGGGCGACCAGCGCTCTCGGCGCCAGGTAGGAGACCTTGGTCTGTTGTCCGTCGGCCCACACCAGGGCCTTCAAGGGTAAATCCAGTGCCGCCAGGGGTGACGCTGCCATGACCGGCGTTCCGGCCGCGGGGCTGCCGAAGATGACCAAGGTGGTTTCGCGCAGCTCGAGCCCCACCTGGAGGGCCTCGGCGCGCTGGTCGATGACGGCGAATAGCCGGAGCCCTTTAGCCTCGACCAACTCTGATAGCCGGGTGACGGTGTCGCTGACAGATCGAGGGCTCAATTTCGTGACGACCTCTGTCCCGGAATTTGGGTGTCCTCCCGACATGGCGGACCTGCCTTCCTTCTCGGCCGGGGCTGGTCCCTCGGCGCTTGTGTGAGTGGTCCCGGCCACGGCTCTCAAGCCTAGGGCCGCCAGTTGACTCACAGCTCGGCCCAGCTCCCCCTCCCCCGTCCCTCCTCCCCCCGCTCCCCCCCCCCCGCCCCTCCTCGCCCCCCGCCTCTCCTCCCCCCTCCCCCCTCCCCCCGATCGGTGGGCGCCACTTTTGGCGGGTATGGCCGACTTATGGAGTGAGATGTACGTCTGGTGTTCATCTGGCTCCATAGGTCGTGGGATTTACCAAAAGTCGCCGCCTGGGTCCGGCGGTGCCGGCTGGGCTCGGTTGGGTCGCCCGAGCCTGGTTACCATGCGGCTCATGGCTGACCCGACCGTCTCTGGTCCGACCACGTCGCGACAAGAATGACCACCGACCCGGTGACACCTCCCGGGCCGAGTGCGATCCGGAACCCCCCGGCCGGGACGTGGCGCGCCGCGACCTGGAACCTCTGGAGCCATTTCGGCGAGGACCCCCGGAGGCGGTTGGGCGGTATCGAGACGACGTTGCGCCAGGTCGACGCAGACGTCGTCTGCGTGCAGGAGGCCTACGCCGATCAGGACATAGACGATGCCGACCGCCTTGGTGATCGACTCGGTCTTCATGTCGTTCGCGCCCGGCCGGACCCGTCCGGCCCGCCGACTATGGGCAACGCCGTGCTGTCGAAATGGGATGTCATCGAGCGAGGGGCCCAGCCGTTGCCGAATGCAAATGGGACCTCCGGTCCCCGGCGAGCGCTGTGGGCCGTGCTGGCCACGCCATTCGGACGGCTACCAGTCATCGCCACCCATCTCGCTTACCGTTTTGACGAGTCGGGCGTCCGTCAGCAGCAGGTGCGGGCCGTGCTGAAGTTGGCGGCCGATCTGCGCTCGGATCCCTCTCGGGACCTTCCCGTTCTTCTCTGCGGGGATCTCAACGCGGTGCCGGACAGTGATGAGATTCGATTGCTCACCGGACGCAGCGAAGCGCCGGTGGCCGGGATGGTGTTCAACGATTGCTGGCCGCAGGTCCGCTCCGACCCTGGCCATACCTGGGTCAGACGCAACCCGCACCTCCGAGACAGCGTATGGCCGGAGCGCCGCCTTGACTACGTGCTCGTGTCCTGGCCTCGTGCCGCGCCCATGGCCAACCCGGTCCAGGCCTTTCTGATTGGCGACGGACCCGTCGACGGCCTGTGGCCGAGCGACCACCTCGGTGTCGGCGTGGATCTCCGCCGCGACAGCCCCTGACGGTGCCGACCGTAACGCCGCCAAGCGCCAGCTCTCCGCCGGCGCGTCGCCCCGAGGCTGGCGCCAGGTTGAGCCCTATTGTGTGCAGTACTACCCCCTATATGCCGGACTACTTACCACTATTCCGATGAAGGAGGCCCGGACGGGGCCCACTCGGACCGGACCGGTGCCGGAGCGCGGCGGGCGCCGGAGGTCGGGGGCAGAAAGACCGCGCAGCCGATAGCTTGTTGAGTCGTCTGGCCGTTCCGACCAGGCCTCTCGAAGTCAGAGGAGCGCACCTCATGCACTACCGGAATCTCGGTCGAACCGGCGCGGAGGTCAGCAGGCAATGCCTGCTGGGCACCGCGGCTATCACCCTCCCGGCTGACGCCATCGACAAGGTGGTCCGGCCCGGAACCGACCTGCCGGGCACCTCTCCTCTCTCCGGCAATCCGTCGCGGCGTGCCGATCAGCGGAGACGGGGCTGATCAGATGTACCAGGAGATCCTGTACTCAGTCGATGACCCGGTGGCGACCATCACGCTCAACCGTCCGGAGGTCCTCAATGCCTGGACTCAGCGCATGGGTGCCGAGGTCCGTCACGCCGTAGGGCGGGCGGAGGATGATCCTGCCGTCGTCGGAATCATCATCACCGGAGCGGGCCGGGCATTCTGCGCCGGCGCCGATATGGCGACCCTCAGCACCTTGCGAGACGGAGGACGGCTCGAAGACGATTTTTCCGATCTGGCCGTCGAGAGATCCGAGTCGCTCCCCGCCGAATTCGATGGGGAATACACTTACCTGCTGGCGGTGAACAAGCCGATCATCGCCGCCATCAATGGGGCCATCGCCGGCATGGCTGTCCCGATCGCATTGTGCTGTGACATTCGCTTCATGGCTGCCGATGCCCCGCTGCTCACGGCCTTTTCGCAGCGGGGTTTGGTCGCCGAGTGGGGCATCAGCTGGTTGCTGCCCCGCTTGGTCGGGACGGGTCGCGCCCTCGATTTGCTGTTTTCGCCCCGGCGGGTCACCGGCCAGGAGGCGGCGGCGATGGGCGTTGTCAACGCCGCCATGGCCGCGGAAGAGGTCGTGGCCCATAGTCGCCGTTACGTCACGGACCTGGCGACCAGTTGCTCGCCCGCATCGCTGGCCGTGATGAAACGCCAGGTGTACGAGCAGTTGATGGCTCCCCTCGGGAGCTCAGAACGAGACGCCTACCGTCGCATGATCAAAAGCTTCCAGGGTTCGGACTTCAAGGAGGGCGTCAACTCGTTCCTCGAAAAGCGGGCACCCAGGTTCGAACGCCTCGGCGGCAGTTGAGCTCTACGGCGATCCAACTTCGAAGCTTCGGCCCTGCCCTCCACCCGAGCCCGGCGCCAACCTCCGAGCGCCCAACCTCCGAGCGCCCAACCTCCGAGCGCGACGGCGCAGGTCTGCGCTCAATAGTGGTGGTGTTGCAACAGCGTCTTGAGCACGATCAACGCTATCCCAAGGACACCCGCCGTGCCGGTAACGACCACCAGACGGATGCCAGCCAGACCGGCCGCCCGGCCGGCGGCATGCCCGTAGATGACCAGGAGCACCGTGGCCACGCCCAGCGCCACCCGGGCCGCCGATACCGATGAGACACCCAGCAAGCCGGCGATCAAGAGGGCGCTTACCGGCAGGTAGGAAGCGGTGACCATCGGCCAGGCCTCGGCGAGGCAGTCGAAGACTCGATCACGGCTTGGGAGGCGGCCGGCGTGGGTGTGCTCGGCGAGCAGCTCGGCGTACTGCTCGGCCAGCCAGTAGACGACCAGGGTCACGACGACGGTGACCGCCAGGGCCCAGGTGCTGAGCTGATTGCCGCCAGCGGCGAGTACGGCTGCAGTCACAATCGTCCCGTAGATGCCTGCCGCCCGCCGCCGCCCGCCATTACGTGCGGCCTGCGCCCCGACTCCACCCGAGTGGGGGGTGTCGGTGGTGTCGGCGGTGTCGGGGCCGCCCGCCTCGCCTGCGGACTCAGCGACGTCGCCCGGAGAGCTGCCCTCCCCACTCGGACGGTCCGGCACCTTTGCCCCGTGGCCAGGCACACCGACGACACTAGCGGTACCAGCCGCAACCGAGCGCACGATCGGACCCGCGGTCTTCGGGGGTACCGCCGACCGGTCCGGGCCGGGCGAGATCGGCTCGGTGTAGAGTGCGCGCCGCTCGGCCCGGCTCGGGGAGGTTGCCTTGTCCAACGTGTCCAAGGAAATTCCAAGCGAGGCGCAGGTGCTCGGATACTTCGACTCCTGCCGAAACTGGGGGCGGTGGGGGACGGCCGACGAGCTGGGCACGCTCAACTACATCACCGCCGCCCACCGCAGTGCGGCGGCCGGGTCGGTGCGCCATGGCGTCTCGGTCAGCTGTGCCCGCTTGATCCCCACCCTCCAGGTCGAGCCGGATTTCACCCTGCCGCCGCTGCATTTCATGACGGCCAGCGGGGACGCCTGGGTAGGCAAGACGACTCCCCCAGGGGCCCTGCAGATGGCTGGTGACTTTGTGGGCGTGGCATTCCACGGCTACTCGATAACCCACGTCGACAGCCTGTGCCACATCTTTCGAGACGGGCAGATGTACAACGGTCGATCGGCCGAGCTGGTGTCAACCTCGGCCGGAGCCACGGTGATGGGGGTCGACACTGTTCGCAACGGCATCGTCGGTCGCGGCGTGCTGCTCGATATCCCAGCAGTAAAAGGAAAGGACTGGCTGGATCCCGACGAGGGGGTCTATCCCGAAGACCTGGAAGCGGCTGAGCGTCTGGGGAGCGTGACAGTGGGGACGGGCGACATCCTGCTCTGCCGGTTCGGTGTCATGGCCCGCCGGCGCGCCGAGGGAGCGTCGCGGGAAGTGTTCGACCGCCGCTGCGGCCTGCATGCCAGTACGGCGCCCTGGCTTCACGAGCGCCAGGTAGCCGCGCTGGGATCGGATTCCGCCCAGGATCTGTTCCCGAGCGGCTACCCCGCATTGCGGGCCCCGCTCCACCAGATCGGGATCGTGTCCATGGGCCTTTGCCTGATTGACAACTGCGATCTCGAAGCGTTGTCCGCCACCTGCCGGGAACTCGGGCGATACGACTTCCTGCTGAGCATCGGTGCCTTGCGCATTGAGAACGGGACCGGTTCTCCTGTCAACCCGATCGCCCTCTTCTGATGCGAGCACAGATAGGCCGGTCGTGACGGACGATCTCGACCGCGACCGAGGGGAAGTTCCGTCCCGGCTCGAGCTGCGCCGGCAGGGTGCCGAAGTGCTTTCCCAACTGGGCCACGGGACCACTCCTCCTCGGGCCCGGCCGCTGTACCTCGCTTCTGTCGAAGGCATGCAGCACTACACCAGTGACGCTCTGTGGGGGGCGGTGTGGTCGCGACCGGGATTGACGATGCGACTCCGGGTCTTGGTGACCCTATCCATCCTGGCCAGCCTGCAACGACTTCCCCAGCTGCGCACCTACCTCAACAGCGCCCTCAACCTCGGACTGGATGCCGCGGAGGTTCAGGAGACGCTGATCCAGTGCTCCGCCTTTGCTGGCTTTCCGGCCACGGTCAACGCCATGGAGTTGTTTCGAGAGGCTCTGGACAGCCGGGCGATCTCAGTGGCGGGCGGAGAGGTCCCCGAGCTGGAGCTGGAGGAACTCGATGCTAGAGGCATGAGCCTGTACACGCAGCTCTTCGGAGAAACCGACCCACCACCGCCAGCCATTGCGGGGGGAGGCGGTGACGCCCTCGAGACCCTCATGGCCGTCGAGCGCCGCTTTGTCTACGGCGAGCTCTTTTGCCGGCCCGGTCTGGATCAGCCCGGGCGGGCCGTGTGCGCCCTGGCGTCGGTGATCGCACTGAGGTACCCGGAGGAGCAGCGGGCCTGGGCTGAAGGCTGCCTCCGGATGGGGGTCGAGCCCGCGTCGATCCAGGAGATCATTCTTCAGTCGGCGTATTACGCCGGGTTCCCCGCGGCCAGGCTGGCAAGGGACGCCATCCAGGGGGTCCTCGACGCGGGTTCGGATCTCCCACTCGACTGAGGCGTTCGGGCCGGCCCGTCTCCCCTCGACCCCCGACCCCTCGGCCCCCGACCCCTCGACCCTCGACCGACCGGCCCTAGGAGTGGGCGCCGGCGGCCGTATCGGTCGCCGGCGCCGAAGGGGTTGCGGCCGGAAACACGGTTGTGACCGGTATCGCGGGTGGGGCCGCGCTGACGTGGTGGGGAACCCGCCCGACCACCGGCCTCCAGACGATTGGAAGGGCGGCAACGAGCACGGCTCCAATCGTGGCGGCGGCCACGAACGGCGCCCACGCGGCCAGGGCAAAAAGGGCGCCACTTGCTGCCGCGGCCACGGCAATGGCTGCCGTCTCCGCCGTGGCGAAGACTCCCTGGACCCTTCCGAGCGCGCCCGGATCGGTGTCCTGGGTGAGGAGGGACTGGATGGATGGGAGGGCGATGGCAACGCCGATGGCCTCAGCCGCGCCCAGGCCGAGCAGCCAGGCGATTTGGGTGAGGAACGGGTAGGTGGCGCAGAAGCCGAGGGTGGTGAGCACGGTCACCACCACCAGGGCTCGCCGGTCCAGATGATCGGCGATCCAGCCCCCGGGTCGGGCGACCAGCGCGAAGGGAGCGGCAAACAGGGTCCACGACAGACCGACCTGCCAGGCAGCCGCCCCGCGCAGGTGGAGGAGCAGTGTCCAGCAGGTCTCGTACACCCCGATGGTGAGACCGAGGGCCACGCCAGCGATCAGCGAGCCAGTCGCCGCTCGTCCCAGCTTTGGGAAGCCGAGCCCGACCTGGCTGGGTCGGCCCTGAGGGCGGCGGCCGTGTTCCAAGAATGCCGAGCCCGTGGCCACCGGATAGCAGGCCACCAGAGAACTGAGGGCGGATCCGATGAAAATGACGTCCATCGATGCCACCCCGATGAGGCTGCCCACCAGCGGTCCTATGGCCATCCCGCCCAACTGGCCGCGGTAGATCGACCCGAACGCTCGCCCCCGTCGCTCGATCGGGACCGCGCCGGCGACCATGGCGAGGGAGGCGACTTCGACGGCCCCGGCCCCGCAGCCTTGCAGGGCGCGCAGTGCGATGTCGGCGGGCGGACCCAGGCTAAGCACGAAGGCGAGGCTGGCCCCGGCATAGGTGACCAGGCCGAGGAGGAGCACCGGGCGCCGGCCGATGCGGTCGGCTATTCGGCCCGCCGGGTACTGGAAGACGACGGCCGCGACGAAATAGGCGGCCATCACCGCTCCGACCATTTGGTCGGATCCGCCTTGGCCTCGTAGGTAGAGGGGCAGCAGGGGCAGCATGGCGCTGGCGCCGAGCCACTGGAGGAAGATAACGAGCGACAAGGACCGCACCAGGTGGTCGGAGCCGCGGCTGGACCGCGTCTTGACGCCACTCAGCGAGGGCACCTGGTCGGCCGTCGTCATCGCGGTGAAGCTACTCGGCCGGGGCGCGGCAACGCCGTGGATTAGTCCAGCCGGGCACCGACGTCGTTGAGGTGGTGGATCGTGTCGTGGACCACATATCGAGCGAATGTCTCGGCGCTGAAAGCCGCTCCGTCACTGCGTTGTCCGGTGCGGGCCCAACCACTGGCGCTCAAGGCCTCGAGGTCCGAGGCGAAACGCGCCGCGGAGGTGTCGAGTTCCGCCGCCACCGCGGCGGCGTTCTGGCCGGCGTAGTCGTCGTCGAACGCGGTGTCGTCCTGATCCCAGTTTGGGAAAGTGGGATGGCGCTGGATGAGCATGAGCTGGAGTCGGGCGTCGCAAATGCGCAGAACGTCCCGTACGTGACAGGCGTATTCGAGTGGCGACCATCGATCCGAGGAGGGCGGGGTGGCGACAGTCGGATCCTTCAGTACCTTCCGCCAGGCTCCGGCCACCCCGCGAATCAACGGCGCGACCTGGCGCCCATCAACCTCCCTGGTGTCGAAACCGCATTCTGGGCAGGCCCGATCCAGGACCCAGGTCCAGTCCTTGGTGTCCGGGACGATGGCCATCAGGCCCGACCCGGTGACACGAGAGCGGCTCGATCCCGAACGGCCGAGGCAAAGCTGGCTATCAGCGGGTGCACCCAGGTCGGATCGGAGGCCAGCTCGGGTTGAAAGAGAGCGCCCACGTAGAAGGGATGGTCGCTGAGTTCGGCGATACGGGCCGCACCATCGAGGCTGCGTCCGGAGATGACCAGCCCCTGCTGTCGCAGCCGATCCTCATAGGCCCGGTTGAGCCCGTAACGGCAGAAGTAGCGCTCCGTCGATAATCCGGGGCCCATGGCCCGAGCCGCGGTCGTTCCCTTGGCGACGACGACGGTGTCCTCTTCGCCGAAGAGCTTGCATTCGAGGGGGACGAGGAGCAGTTCAGGAGAGTCGGGGTCGGTCTCGGCGTGGTCGGCGCTCGTGATCCCGCAGACAGATCGGGCGAACTCCAGCAACAGATACTGGAAGCCTCCGCAGGTTCCGAGCAGCGGGATACCCTCGACCCGGGCGGCGGTGATTGCGGTCAGGGCACCTTCGCTGTGGGCGTAGGGGCTCCCGGGCACGACCCAGATTCCGTCGAAGCCGGTGAGGTCAGCCGGTTCGGTGATGGTGGTGGTGTGGAGCCAGTACGGCTCGATGAGCTCGTCGGTGCCGGTCGCCAGCGCCCTGATGAGTCCTGGGATCCGGGCGTGGGCCAGGACAGATGGAGAGCGGTCACCTACCAGGGCGATACGGGGGGGAGCAGGGATGGTCATGGGCTCATCTTCCGCTCCGGCTAGCAGTAGAGCCAACGATTTAACTTGATCTGCGAATAAGCGATACTACTCACCATCGAAGTGCGTGAGCTCCGAGCGTTCCTGGCCGTGGTCCGCACCGCGTCCTTTACGGTCGCGGCCCGGGAACTTGGATACACCCAGTCGGCAATCTCCCAGCAGGTCGCCTCCCTGGAGGACGAGGTTGGATGCCGGTTGGTCGATCGGCGCCCGGTCCGGCCCACGCCCGCGGGCGCCCGTCTCGCCGAGCATGCCTCCCGCATTCTGCTTCGGCTGGATGTCGCCCGCAGCGAGCTGGTCGACCGCGGCGAGTTCAGGACCGACCTCCGCGTTGCCATCTGTCCGCTCGCCGCGCCGGATCTCCTGGCCGAAGCCTTGCGAGCGCTTCGGCGGGACAATCCGGTCCTCCAGATCTCGGTGTGTTCCACCGATGCCACCGCGGCGGTGAGCGCCGTCGCAGCCGGGCAAGTGGACGCCGCCCTGGTCGATGGGATTGCCGCCGCGGACAGCCCCTTGGCCCTGGCCGACGCCGGACTGCTCGCCTCCGCCGCCCTGGTCGAGGTGCCGCTCGTGGTCGCCCTGCCGAGGGGCCATCCGCTCGAGTCACGCCGCGGCCTGGACCTCGAGACCCTGCGCGACGCCCCGTGGGTGGTCGCTCCGTCATTGTCCTGGCCGGCCGTTGCCGATACCGCGGTGGGCGGATCGGTGACCTATCACGGCAATGACCTGGCCACTCTGCTCAACCTGGTCAGATCCGGACACGGTGCCGCCTTGTTGCCGGACGTCCCGTGGGCACTGGAGCTCGGGATCGTCCGGATCCCACTCCTCCATCCGGCGTTGGTGCACCGCAGCGAGGTTGTCACTTTGCGGAACCCGACGCCGCTGGTGCAGTCACTCAGTCATGCCCTGCGAGCGCGGTCCCAGCTCTGAACCATCAACGTCGGGTAATCCGGCCGTAGAACCGCCCTGGCCGAGCCGTTGGACCCGTCGCCGCCCTTGTTTGACGCCGTGCCCCGCCGGCTCTGAGGGTCCGCTATTCCCAATGGCGCTGGTCCTACTGTGGCGGCCCGAAGGGAGGCTGCCATGACGGTCGCCAGCGTTCCAAGAGCGCAAACCACACCCGGCGCGAGTGGTGGGAGTGTTTCCGGGACAGCCGATCCGCCTGCGGTCACGGATTTGGTGCAGAGGGCGCTGGCAGCTGCGCCTCCGTCCGGAAGCGGTCTGCTGACGGCGATTGCCGTCATTGTGGCCGGGTTCGGGATGTCGTGGTGGATATACACGGCGATCAACCCGAGCGATTTCACGCCGACCAGTGATTACACCGCCTTCGCCGGGATCTTCGTGGCGGCCCTCGGGATTGAACGCCTGCTCGAACCGTTCTCCGGATTTGTCGTGCCTTCTCTCGAGGTCGAAAAGCAGACCCGTGATTCGCATGTCGCCAATGCGATCAATGCCGTTCCGGTACCTCAAGCACCAGACGCCGGCGGCCAACCGCCGCAGCCCCCCGAGCCGCAGCAGCCCCCCGAGCCGCAGCAGCCCCCCGAGCCGCCGCAAGTGGCCACCGGTAGGCCCGCCGGGCCCGATGATTGGCCCGCTGTCGCGGGCGTCACGGGACCGGCCAGCCGGGCGTCTCTGCCCACCGGGGGCCGGGCCGCCGAGGAAGTAGCCCGTCAGGCCGCCCAAGCCCACTGGATCACGGAGGCCGCCAAGGCGCAGAAGAACGTGAACCGTCTCCGGGCTACCAGAGGGGTGTTCCTCTGGGCCGCGGCGACGGTCCTCGCCATGCTGCTGGCGGCCATTCTCGGTTTCTTTCTTCTCCGGTCATTGGAAACCTCCCACAGCCGTACCGCGCAGCCCGGCGTGTCCATCGCCACCAACCGCAAGACAGGTGCCAAGGACCCGAATCGAGCGCTCGACCTGTTGTTGACCGGCCTGGTGGTCGGAGCCGGGACGAAGCCGCTCCACGATCTGATCAGCCAGGTCCAGGCTTCCAAAAACAACACCAAGGATCCGAACGCGACCGGTACCAACGCGGCGTGACACCTCATCGATCCACACCTTTGCTCCTCAACTGTCAAGGGCACTGGGAGTCACCCCAGGCCGTGCCGAAGGTGCGGATGATTCGGCCGGTCAACCGGCCGTTGGCGAATGCGTCCAGGGTTGCCGCCAGCCAGGGCGGCCGGCAAGCAACCGGTCCGATTCGGTCGGTCCCCACGATCCCGGGCGGTAGGTCTCGACCGGAGGTGGCGAGTCCAGGAGTGGCTGCACGATGCGCCAGGTTTCTTCCACGCTGTCCTCACGGGTGAAGAGGCTGGCGTCGCCTTTCAGGGCGTCGCCGAGAAGCCGTTCATAAGGCTCGGGGGCGTCGCCGAGCTCCTCGGCGAAGATCAAGGACAGATCCACCGTTCTGGTCGTCTGAGCTCCGGGTTTCTTGGCCTGCAGTACCAAGTCCGCGCCCGGATTCGGATCGATCCGCAGGACGAACTCGTTGGCGTTCGGAGCGAATTGCGGTGCGAAGGTCAGGCGCGGCGGTGGTTTGAAGATGATCCGCAATTCCGTGACGCGCGTCTCGAGCGACTTGCCGGCCCGGATGAAGAATGGGACGCCCGACCAGCGCCAGTTGTCGATCTCGAGGCGTAGGGCGGCGAAGGTTTCTGTCTGCGACGCTGGGCTTACGCCCGGCACCGAGAGGTACCCGTCATACTGACCGCGCACGTAGTGCTTGGGGTCCGCGGCAGGGATGGCTCGGAACACCTCAACCCGCTTGTCCCGCAATCCATCGGCGTCGCCAATGGCGGGCGGTTCCGAGGCGATCAGACCGACGATCTGCAGTAAATGATTCTGCACGACGTCGCGGAGGGCCCCCACCGGATCGTAGAAGCGGCCCCGGTCCTCCACGCCGAAGTCCTCGGCCATGGTGATCTGGACGCACTCGATGCGATCGCGGTTCCAGAGCGGCTCGAGGATCGAGTTGGCGAACCGCAGGACCAAGATGTCCATGGCCGGCTCCTTGCCCAGAAAGTGGTCGATCCGGAAGATCTGCCATTCTTCGAGCAGGCCACGGAGCTCGGCGTTCAAGGCCCGAGCCGAGGCCAGGTCGTGGCCGAAGGGCTTCTCCACCACCACCCTGGCCTGCCGGGTGAGGTCGGCACCGGCGAGCCCCTCCACTACTCGGCCGAAGAGCGACGGCGGGATCTCGAGATAGAAAACGGGACTATGCCGTCCCTCGATCGTCTGGGCCAACCGGTCGTATGTCGTCGGGTCGCCGTAGTCACCTGCGACCATCGAGAAGCGCGCCATCAGCCGCTGGAAGACGTCCTCATCGATGGTCTCGCCGCTGCTGGCGATGGCCTGCCGAGCGTGTTCGCCCAAAGCAGCGGCCGACCACTCGTCGCGAGCCACGCCGACGATGGGGCACGGGATCATCCGCCGGCGCTCCAAGCGGTACAGCGACCGAAAGGTCATCTTCTTGGCCAGGTCTCCGGTGATGCCAAAGATCACCAGAACATCCGAGCTCGAATTCGCTGGTTCGGACATGACACTCCCTTGTCGCGCTCCCCCCGTCGAGAGATGCGCCATCTAGTGCTTGAGCAGTCAAGGTGATGGTGGCGACGCCCGGCCGGAGATCGCTTGGTGGCCCAGAAGCGGCCCGGTCCGGACGGATCGATGTCCCGCAGTCACCTCGGCGGCGTCATGGCAGGACGAACCGATCCACGGCGTTGGCGAAGCCTTCATCCTCGTTGGACGTGGTGACCCGCCGGGCCGCCCGCTGGACCTCGGTGCTGGCGTTCCCCATTGCGATACTCAACCCCGAGTGGGCGAACATGAGCACATCGTTGGGCATGTCGCCGATCGTGGCGATCTCCTCGGCTGCGATGCCGTACTCATTCGACAGATAACTGACCACGCCGCCTTTGTTGGCCTGGGGGTGGGTGATGTCGGCGTAGTACGGCTGGGAACGAGCTGCCGAGACATGATCACCGAACTGGACCCGGGCGGCATCGACGGCTGCCTGCACGGCGTCGTGGTCGTCGCTCACGCCTACGATTTTGGCGAGTCCGGAAGTGACCGCGGCGTAACTCTCGACCACGGTTGGGTCGAACTTGACCGTCCAGGCTTCTCGCTCTACGTGTGGTCCATGCCGGTCCAGGACGAACCAGTCGGCTCCCCGGTAGAGCCACACGCTCATCCCGTGGTCGCCGAGTAGCTCGATGACCGACGCCGCTACGTCGTCGGGGATGGTCAGCTGCTGGATCACTGACATGTCAGGACGAACAAAGACGCCGCCGTTGAATGCGGCGATCGGAGTGGTGATCTCTAAAGGGTCCACGAGCATCGACATGCCGCGAGGTGGCCGTCCACTCGTCACCGCGAAAAGTATCCCCGCCTCCTTCAGCTTCTTCACTGCCCCGATGGCCCTGTCGGTCAAGACCTTGTCCTGAGTGACGAGGGTGCCGTCGACGTCGGCGAGGAGCAGTCGAATGGAGCTGGCTGGCACATTTCCTCCGTGATGCTCTTCGGGGCGAGGTGACGAAGCACATGCCATACCCCGGGGACACTTGCTATATCCTCGCACGCGGTGTCGTTTGTCCACGCTGCCGAGCCTGGTCGGCCAGCCGCCCTGCTTCAGAACTCGCCGTCCAGCCCTGGATCCACCGGGTCGTGAGCCTCGAACGGGAGAAGCAGGTCGCCGCCGAGGCGGCTGCCGAATTGGTCGAGGACGGCATGACGGTGGGGCTCGGCACCGGCTCGACGGTGGCGTTTCTTCTCCCCGCCTTGGCCCGCCGGGCGCTCAACATCCGCTGTGTTGCTACATCTCCGCGAACCGAGCGCGCTGCCCGTGAGGTGGGTCTGCGGGTGAATGCCTTCACCGGTATCGACCGGTTCGATTTGACCATCGACGGGGCGGACCAGATTTCCCCGGAAGGTTGGCTGGTCAAAGGGGGCGGCGCCGCCCATACCCGCGAGAAGATCGTTGCCGCGGCCGCGGACCGGTTCGTGGTCATCGCGGACTCGTCCAAGCCCGTGGCGGCCCTCCACGCCCCGGTACCTCTCGAGCTGTTGTCGTTCGGGCTGAGCGCCACCGTCCGCCGGATCGGATCCGTGGTGCGCCGCGACGTCCCGCTGAGTCCCGACGGTGGCGTGATCGCCGACTATCAGGGTCCGGTGGGCGATCCGGCGGCCCTGGCCGCTCGATTGGCGTCCACTCCGGGCCTCGTCGACCACGGCTTGTTCCCCCCACAGATGGTCGCGACGGTGCTGGTCGGACGCGGTGACTCGGTCGATCGGACCGACATCGCCCCAGCCGGGCGGTGATACGCCGACGCGTCCTCTGCTCACGACGGGCTGGGCCGAGCCGGTCAGGCTGCCTGCGTCGAAGCGTGGTCATGCCGTCTTCTCAGACTGCGGTCCGGTCGGCGAGCACGAGCGAGGCGGTCGGCTTGGACACGGCCGGCCGGGATACTGGTGTCGCCGGCCAGGAGTTGGGCAAGAGGCGTCCTTCTTGTCTGCTCCGGTGACCAGCCACAGGATCTGGCGGGCCCGGGCCAGCGCCGGGTAGGTGAGGGTCATCCGTACCCGTCCTTGGTAGGGCTGGGTGAGGGCTACCAGGCGGTCGGTACACGTCGAGGACGGGGTCGCCGGGTACCAGGGAGGCGGTGTGCCCGTCGGGCCCGAGGCCCAGGTGGACCAGGTCGAAGTGGTCGGGCAAGGCCCGGCGCGTAGGTGGCTGCGGCGGCGTCGAGGTCTTCGTCGTTGACCGGCATGGCCTCGACCTGGGCCGGGGCCGTGCCCAGGGCGTCGTGGAGGTGGTGCAGGTTGCGATCGGGGTCGTCGGGCGGCGCCACCCGCTCGTCGACCTGGTAGATGACGACCCTTTCCCACGGGACCGTCTCGGAGGCCAGCTCGGCGAACATGGCCCAGGGAGTGTGCCCACCGCTGACCGCGAAATGGAAGCTGCCGCTGGCTTCCACGGCCTGGCGGGCTCGCTGGGCCACGAACGCCGCACCGGCGCGAGCCACGGCGGCGTCGTCGGCAGCGTTTCGAGCTGGTGGTGCATCGGCCCGCTCCTATGGCTGCTGCTCGGCGTGGCCGCCGAACTCGCTGCGCATGGCCGAGAGGATCTTGTCGGTGAACTCGCCGAGGCCTCGCGACTCGAACCGCTCGAAGAGCGAGGTGGCGATGACCGGTGGCCGGGACCCCCTCGTCGATGGCGGCCAGCACGGTCCATCGGCCTTCACCCGAGTCCGAAACCCGCCCGGCGAAGTCGTCGAGGTCGGGCGAGCGGGCGAAGGCGTCGGCGGTCAGGTCGACCAGCCAGGACCCGACCACCGACCCCGCCGCCACAGCTCGGCCACTTCGCCGACGTCGATGTCGTACTGGTAGGCCTCGGGGTCGCGCAGCGGGGTGGTTTCGGCGTCCACGATCTGGCTGGCTTTGCCGGCGTTGGCGTGTTTGATGATGCTGAGGCCCTCGGCGATGGCGGCCATCATCCCGTACTCGACGCCGTTGTGGACCATTTTCACGAAGTGGCCGGCACCATTGGGGCCGCAGTGCAGGTACCCGTCCGGGGCGGTGCCGCTGTGGTCGAGGTCCGGCTCGGGGTGGGCTCCGCGCTCGCCGAAGCCGGGGGCGATGGTCTTGAAGATGGGATCGAGCCGGGCGACCACTTCGGTGTCGCCGCCGATCATCAGGCAGTAGCCTCGCTCGAGGCCCCACACCCCGCCGCTGGTCCCGCAGTCGAGGTAGTGGATCTGCTTGGGCGGCCAGCTGCTTGGCCCGGGTGATGTCGTCGCGGTAGTAGGAGTTCCCGCCGTCGATGACGGCGTCGTCGGGCGTCGAGAGCGGCACCAGCTGGTCGAGGGTGGAGTCGACGATGGCCGCCGGCAGCATGAGCCAGGCGGCTCGGGGCCTTTCCAGTTTGGACGCGAAGTCCGCCAGCGAGGCGGCACCGGTCGCCCCTTCGCTCCTCCAGCTGCTTGACCACGTCGGCGTTGACGTCGTACACGACGCAGCGGTGCCCGTCGCTCATGAGGCGCCGGACCAGGTTGGCCCCCATCCGTCCGAGGCCGATCATGCCGAGCTGCATGGGCTTGTCAGTTGCCATTGTCCTACCTCCTGACCCTTCAGGGCCCGATAGCGGCGGATGAGAGCGTTGGTCGACGAGTCGTGGGCGAGTCTCGGTTCGGTGGCGCTCTCGAGCTCGGGGATGATGGCGACCGCCAGCACCTTGCCCAGCTCGACCCCCCACTGGTCGAAACTGTCGATGCTCCAGATGGTGCCCTGGGTGAACACGCTGTGCTCGTAGAGGGCCACCAGGGCACCCAGGACGTGCGGGGTCAGCTTCTCGGCCAGCAGCACGTTGGTAGGGCGGTTGCCCTGCATCACCCGGTGGGGTACCACCGCCTCGGGCGTTCCCTCGGCCCGCACCTCGGCTCTCGGTCTTGCCGAAGGCGAGCGCTTGGGCCTGGGCGAACACGTTCGATGAAAGGATGTCGTGGTGGTCGCGCAGGGGATTGAGGCTCTTGGCGAAGCCGATGAGATCGACTGGGATAAGCCTGGTGCCCTGGTGGATGAGCTGATAGAAGCTGTGCTGGCCGTTGGTGCCCGGCTCCCCCCAGTACACCGGGCCCGTCTCGTAGTCCACCACTGACCCGTCCAGGGTGACGTGCTTGCCGTTCGATTCCATGGTGAGTTGCTGCAGGTAGGCCGGGAAGCGTTTCAGGTACTGTTCGTAGGGCATGACCCCGATGGATTGGACTCCGAAGAAGTTGACGTACCACACCGCCAAAAGTCCCATGAGCACGGGCAGGTTCTCCGATAGCGGGGCGGTGCGGAAATGTTCGTCCATGGCGTGAAACCCGGCCAGCATCTCGTGGAACTGCTCGGGGCCGACGGCCACCATGGTGGAGAGCCCGATGGCCGAATCCATCGAATAACGGCCTCCCACCCAGTCCCAGAACCCGAACATATTGGCGGTGTCGATCCCGAACGCCGCCACCCGTCTCAGCGTTGGTCGACACGGCCACAAAATGCTTGGCGATAGCGGCCTCATCACCCAGTTCACGCAGAACCCAGTCGCGGGCCGACGTGGCGTTCGTCAACGTCTCCAGGGTGCCGAATGTCTTGGACGACACGATGAACAGCGTCTCGTCGGCCGACAGGTCGCGCGTGGCCTCCGACGAAATCGGTGGCGTCGACGTTCGACACGAAGCGGAAGGTGAGATCACGATCGGAGTAGTGCCGGAGCGCCTCGTACGCCATCACCGGTCCCAGGTCGGAGCCGCCGATGCCGATATTGACAATGTTGCGGATCGGCTTCCCGGTGTGTCCCTTCCACCGGCCGGACCGGACCGTGTCGGCGAAAGCGGCCATGCGGTCGAGCACCTCGTGCACTTCGGTCACCACGTCGATCCCGTCGACTATCAGCGAGGTCCCCTTGGGCATCCGCAACGCCACGTGGAGAACCGAACGGCCCTCCGAGACGTTGATCCGCTCTCCCGAGAACA
This sequence comes from uncultured Acidimicrobiaceae bacterium, assembly GCA_963769725.1. Classification (GTDB taxonomy): domain Bacteria; phylum Actinomycetota; class Acidimicrobiia; order Acidimicrobiales; family Palsa-688; genus PALSA-693. The sequence continues at coordinate 241,828 of CAVYMU010000002.1, forward strand.
TCATGTCCCGCCGATGTTCCAGGTCGGATTGCTCGGCCAGCTCGATCAGGAGACGCAGGGTTTCGTCGGTGACACGGTTTTTCGAATAGTCGAGGTAGAGCCCGGCGGCTTCGGCGCAGAGTCGCTCGCCTCGTGTGGCGTCCTCGGCGAACAGCTCCCGGAGATGGCGGTCTGCGATCTCGGTCTGGTGGGCGGCAAGGGCCGCAAAGGCTGGGCGTTTTCCCAGCGGCGGAATCGGCACGTTCCTCTCCTCTCCTCTCAGGTATCACTCGACGACTTGAGCCCGGTGAAGGCGGCAACGAGACCGCGACGCGGCTGGTGGGGAGAACCGGCCGCAGCGGACGGCCCGATCGTTCAATGAGAAGGCGGCGGCCCACGGCCGCGAGGATAGCCGTGCCATCGGACACCCTCGGCACGGACGGGTGGACCTAGAGGCGAGTCAGATGACACCGCGACTTGTGATCGGTGGTGTCTCACCCAGTCAGCGTCGACGCCGATCTTCCATTCGCCGTCAGGGTCACATCGACGTTGCCGCGGGTCGCGTTGGAATACGGGCACACTTGATGAGCGGCCAGGACGACGGCGACGGCTTGGTCCGCATCGTCGATCCCTGGAAGCGTGACCTCCAGATCCACGGCCACATTGAAGCCGCGGTTCTCAGTGGTGATCAGGCTGACACTCGAGGCAATCGAGACGGCGCCGAGGTCGACCTTCTCGAGCCGGGCGACGACGCCGAGGGCTCCTTCGAAGCAGGCCGCATACCCGACCGCGAACAGTTGTTCCGGGTTGGTGCCCCCGCCTTCGCCTCCCATCTCGGTAGGAGTGCGCAACTGCACATCCAATGCTCCGTCGCTGGTCTCCCCATGGCCTTGGTCGCGCCCTCCCGTGACAGTTGCGTGTGCCGTGTAGAGTCTGTTGGCCATCTTCGCCTCCGATCGTCGACCTCGTAAGGGCACCACGCTAGTGCCCGGCTCTCCTCCTGCGACTCGACGCGACGGGACCGTTCCTACCCGGTGAGCGCTCCCCCGGAGGTCACGATTGCTAGCGTTGTTCGCAACGCACGGGGCCGCGGCGGCGCCGTGAGCTGCGACCCAAAAGGACCCGAATGGAGACTCTCGAATGAATGACGAACAGTTTGGCCAGGTGAAGTCGGGGTCCGGGTTTATCGCGGCCTTGGATCAGAGCGGCGGCAGCACTCCAAAGGCGCTCCAGATCTACGGTGTCCCGGAGGATGCCTACTCGAACGACACGGAGATGTACACGCTCATGCACCAGATGCGGAGCCGAATCATCACCAGCCCGAGCTTCGACGGTAGCCGAATCCTGGGTGCCATCTTATTTGAAAACACTATGGACCGAGAGATCGAAGGCCGCGGTTCTGTCGACTATCTCTGGGACGTGAAACATGTGGTGCCCTTCTTGAAGGTCGACAAGGGGCTGGCGGACGAGGTTGACGGTGCACAGATCATGAAGCCGATCCCTGGTCTCGACGCCTTGCTATCGCGGGCCAGGACGAAGAACGTGTTCGGCACCAAGATGCGTTCGTTTATCAAGCTTGCGAACCCAGCCGGCGTCCAGGCCGTGGTCGACCAGCAGTTTGAGGTGGCCCACCAGATCCTGGCCGCCCAACTGGTGCCGATCATCGAGCCTGAGGTTGACATACACAGTCCCGACAAAGGCGAGGCCGAAGCGCTGCTCAAGACCTCCATCCTCGAGCGGCTCGGGGAGCTGAACCCGGACCAGTTCGTGATGATCAAGCTGACATTGCCCGACACGGACGACTTCTACGTCGAGCTGCTCGACCACCCGAACGTCCTGCGCGTCGTGGCCCTGTCGGGCGGCTACAGTCGTGAAGAGGCCGACCGGCGTTTGGCCCGCAATCACGGGGTAATCGCGAGCTTTTCCCGCGCCCTCACGGAAGGTCTCTTCCAAGACCAGAGCGACGAAGAGTTCGACGCCGTCCTGGACAAATCGATCAGCAGCATCTTCCAGGCGTCCGTTACCTAGTCGGGGACTCTCGGCCGCCTCAGTCAGGTAGGCTCTGGCTTCCGATCGATCCAAAAAGGGGAGAGGCATGCCCAAGGGTGTGATGGTGGTCCACGCCGCGCCGGTCGAGGGACGGGACGATGAGTTCAACGATTGGTATGACCATGTTCATCTGGTAGATGTCTTAAAGGTTGCCGGGTTCACGTCGGCACGCCGGTTCCGAACCCTGGGCGGGGACAGCGTGCCCTATCTCGCTATCTACGAGGTCGAGGCGGACGACCTCGAGGCCGCCCAGGCGTCACTTGGGGCCGGCGTGGCCAGCGGTGAGATCCGGATGAGTGATGTTCTGGCGATGGATCCTGTGCCGGTATTGGCACTTTACGAACAGATCGCCGAACGCCAGGCCTGACCGGCCTGCCGTTCAGGGTGGTCGCGCCTTCTCACTCACCCTGCGGGCGCCGCAATCAGCGGGTCAAGGCTTCCAGGGCCCGCTGGTCGTCAGCATCGAACCCGGCCGGATAGATACAGGCCGTGTCTATTCCCGAGGCCCGGTATTCGTCGAGGCGGGCGCGCGCCGCGCCCAGGTCGTGGCGCGGAAGGGTCGTGCCGGCCACGATCTCGTCCGGGCTGGTGATGCCTTGCGAGAGGAAGTTTCGGTGGTAGTTGGCCATGGCGTCGTATCGCCGGGCGTCGTCGTGCAAGGCCGCCTCGCTCATGAGCCGCAGATATAAGGCGACCCGTACCGACGATCGATCCGGTGTTTCCTCGCGCACCCGCTGGACCGACCAGCTGGCCCGCTCGGGGGTAAGCCAGTTGAGGACCAGTCCGTCCGCTTCTTGGGCTCCCAGCTGCACCATGCGAGGACCGAGCGCGGCGATCAGTACATCCCAACCACCGCCGTATGCCATCCCGTCGGCCGAGCGAGACCTCAAGTCTCGGATCCACCCCCGCATGTAGTCGATCTGGTTGTCGGGATACGAAACTCCGAAGCGGGCGGTCTGCTCGGGATGCGACACGCCCAGGCCGATGGAGAAGCGGCCCGTCGACATCTCGTACAACGTCGAGGCCAAGATCGGCAATACCAACCGGTGGTGCATGGGTACCGCGGCGACGCCGAGAGTGCCTCGCACGCTCGACGTGGCCGCGAACATCGCCGCCAGCCCCAGGAAGGCGTCGCGCCCGATGAGCCTTCCCGCCCCGTCGGTCATTCCGCCTCGCGCCCCGTCGGGCACGAAGACCTCGGCGTAGCCGTGATCTTCGGCAAAGCGTCCGACCGCGGCGACCTCTTGGGCGGGAAGATTCCGGACGCAGATCGCCAAGTCCATACGACAGTCTGGCAGTCCCCTCCGGGCTCCGTCACCTTCGCCTGCGGCGGACGGCCCGACCTGGCCCCGGCGGGTCAGGCCGACTTGCGGGAATCGCGGCGGCGCGTCGAAGGCCGTCCGGACTTCGACCGGCCGACGCCGGGTCCGGTCCGACGCCCTGAGCTTCGAGACGAGCCTGTCGTGCCAACCGACTCGTCGTCCAGGCGTGCTCCGTCGACCAGGTCGGCGGCGGCCTTCTCGACTGCGTTGGCCAGCTTGCGACCCTTCGAGCTTCGGGCCGCATCCAGGCTGGCTTGCAGCGCCTGCATGAGATCGGTAACCTCTTCCGCCTTCACCGCCGGCGCCTCCTCCACCACGACATCCTGGCCCTTCTCATGGCTCTTGATAAGGGTCTGCACCTCGTTGGTGTAGGTGTCGTGGTACTTGGCCGGGTCCCATGCGCCGGTCAATGAGTCGATGATCTGTGTGGCCAGGCGCAACTCCTTGACTGGCGCCTTCGATCCGTGTCCGAGGCTCTCCGCCACTGCGGCCTGATCGAGAACCTCGTCGGCGAATCGCATGGTCGAGAGGGCCAATGCGCCCTGGCGAGGGCGGATCGCGGCGAGGTACTGCTTGGTGCGCATGACCACCATCCCGATGCCAACCTTGGCGCGGTCTGTCATAGCCGATACCAGTAGGCGATAGGCCCGTCCCGCCGCCTCGCCGTCAGGCGCCAGCCAATACGTACGGTTGTAATACACCGGGTCGACTTGAGCGAGGTCAACGAAGTCGGTGATGTCGATCGTGCGCGTCGTTCGGGGTCGCAGGGCGGCCAACTCGTCGGGATCTACGACGACCAGCTTCCCCTTGTCGAATTCGTAGCCGAGCACGAGATCATCGCTACTGACTTCGTTGCCGGTCGACTCGGCCACCTTCTCGTAGCGGATGCGGGACCCCGTGGCCTTGTCCACCTGATGGAAATGCACCGTGTGATCCTTGACCGCGGGATATACCTTGACCGGGACGTTAACCAGCCCGAAGCTGATCGAACCTGACCAGATCGCTCGTGCCATGACCGTGTTATACCCATCGGAGGGATCGAGTGTCACTCCTGTGACCAGCCGGCAGTTCGGCTGGGCTGGCGTTACGGTGTATCCCATGACCGCCGAATCCAAGGGCCTGGGCGACGCTCGGGGCGAGTGGTACTACTGCTTCAAGCACCAGAAGGTGGAACGTGGGCGCGATTGCCGCCAAATGGACCGCATGGGACCATATCCGACCCGCGAGGACGCCGAGAACTGGCGGGCTCGTGTCGCCGCTCGCAACGAAGCATGGGGCGACGATGACTAGGGGCCACCCTCCTCTACCATCAACGAATGAGAGTGACGATCCGAACCGGGGTGGCGGGAGACGCTCCTGGGGTGCTGGCGCTTTGGCGGACGGCCGATACCGAGCCGACTCACACCGATAACCTGGCCTGCATCACCCAGCTGGTGGCCCACGACCCCTTGGCGCTGATCGTGGCCGAGTCGGGGCCACGCCTCGTCGGTTCGATCATCGCCGGGTGGGACGGCTGGCGCGGTTCGGTTTACCGCCTGGCGGTGGCGCCGGACCACCGGCGCGGCGGGCTCGGTGGTCGCCTGCTCGAGGCAGCGGAACGGCGCCTCAATGAGGCGGGTTCGCTTCGACTCCAGGCCATCGTCGTCGAGACGGATTCGCGTGCGACCGGCTTCTGGCGGTCGACAGGTTGGGAGGAACAGATCGAACGGCTCCGCTTCGTCAGCGGATAGCTGGCTGTTCGACTTCACGCCGTCGGGCTTTGGTCGGTCGGCGGCTCCATAAACAGAGGGCTGATACCTACCCCGGTATGATCGTATGCGGCTTCAGGGTCGGCGCGGACCTGCTGGTCGAGCCGCACGGCGTCGTCTCCGACCAGGATTCGCCACCTGCCGGCGCCCACACCGTCCAGGATTATGGTCGCGGCCCCGGCCGCGTCCAAAGGGGCCCCATCCCGGAAACCGGTTTCCAGCGTCTTCACGATGTCGCGTAGCTGTTCGGCGGAGACTTGGTCGATCGGAAAGCCCCGTCGGGCCAGTTGGTCTCTGGTCGTGGCCAGGTCCGATTCCGTCATGTCGTCGGGCTCGGGGCGACCGAAGTAGCGGCGCGAGTTGGCCACGATGTCCGTGCCGATGTGGCCCGGCATCACCACCGACACCTTGACGTGCGGAGCGTTCACTCGTAGGTCCTCGATCAGGGCCTCGGAGAAGCCCTTGACCGCGAACTTCGCCGTGCTATAGGCGGTGTGGGGGATTCCGGGCCCCAGCGAGGCCCAGAAGCCGTTTACGCTGCTGGTGTTGACCAGTCGTGCCTTGTCGGCGGCCATGAGGTTGGGAAGGAACGCCCGGGTGCAGTAGTAGACACCCCACCAGTCGACACCGAATGTGCGATCCCATTCCTCTCGAGCGTCGGCGATGAAGCTGCCTCCGCCTCCGATGCCGGCATTGTTGAACAGCAATTCGATGACGTTCCCATGGGCATCGACAACCTCATCCCGGAACGCCAGCACCTTCGCCTCGTCAGACACGTCGCAGAAGTGGGTTGTCACCTTCGTCCCTGCCGGAGCACCCGACTCGGCGCGGGCCTGGGTCTCGGCGAGCCCGGATGGGTTCAAGTCGCACGTGGCCACGGAGCATCCTGCCGCGGCCAGCTGGACGGCCAGTTCCCTGCCCATCCCTGAGGCGCCACCGGTGACGACTGCTCGCTTCCCACCAAAAGATTCCATGGTCGACTCCGATCGGTATTCACCCGAAGGGTAGGCCGAGCCGTTGGTACATGTCGAAGGGGTAGGGGGGTGGGCGCTGGCTGGCTCGGTGGAGGCGGGCGACATGGTCGTCGTCGAGCCGCCAGCCCTCGGCGCCGAGGTTGTCCTCGAGGCCGCGGGGGTGAGCGGGCCGCGCCGGCTCCTCTTTGTCTAGGTGGGGGACGCCACCCGGCCACGGGCGTCGGTCGTGGCCCGGGCGCACGGCTGGCCCCCGATGTGGCTGGTCAGGATGTGGTGGACCGGGCTGAGCTCAGCGAAGTCCACCTGCCAGAAGCAGGGGGGCAGCGCCACCGTCCAGGGTGGCCCCGTGACCCGCCGGAAGAGGGTTTGGGGGTGCGACGGGTTCCGTGTCGCCGAGGGGACTCGCCACGAACTCAGAGCGTAGACCCCGTTACTACAGCCCGCCACCGTGGCGGTGGCCGAGCCCGGGCTGATGGCCAGGCTCAGCGAGCAGGCCTGATTATCCGCCGTCACGGTGGTGGTGGCCCGGTGGCCGACCGACGGCGACACGATTATCCAGACCAAGGAGGCCAGTAGGGCCAGGTTCACGACGGCCGCGACCCGCTTGCGGGTCACCCGGTCCCTTTTGAGTTACCAGCCATTGAGTTCCCGCCGGCCCGCACCCCCCTGGTCTGCATTTAGCCGGGAACCCGCAACAGACCGAGTCGGAGAATGCCTGTGCCAGTCGTGGCGCTCGCTTCACCTCGACGAGCGCGATCTCCTGTGGGATCGAGGGTCGCCAGGTCGCTCCTGCTGCCGGCCCGGCGGAGATGTCCGTCGGACCACTGAAGTTCCCGGGACCGTGAGGTAGCAGCGACGCTCCAACCTAGACCCAGGGCGTAGGCGGGCGCCTGGCATCCCGGATCGGAATGATCGGGTCGGGCCCGACCGAAGGTCGCACCACTCGGAGCGCGACGGGAGGTTTCCTTGCGCTGTCAGCGATCCGGGCTAGGCGCCGGGCGGCTCATCAGCCGCCGGTGCTCGTTGGCGGCCTCCCCGGAGCTTCTCCTACCGAGCGACTCTGGCATTGGTAGTTGCTGGCTCCATGTGGCCCAGTGCCGGTACTCGTTGCGACAGGGCTTTGAACAGAAGTGGTAGCCGTGGAGGAGGTTGGTCTGCTCGGCCGGGAACGGTTTGTGGCAGGTGGCGCAATGCAGGATCCCACCTGCCTCCTGTTCTGCGTAATGGGCTCGTAGGATGGACGCAACGGTCCCGAGGGCCTCTGGGCTCGGATCTGGGCTCAGGTCGCCTCGGGCGACGGCCTCGGCGATCAGGTGGCTGGCGTCGAAGTCGGGTTCAAGTGTATGCGGCTCGAGGGACTCAGGCATCGTGGGCGGCCCGTTTGGTTCGCAGCCCGTAGGCCGTCTCGACCACGCCCACCAGGCGGGCCACCATCGTTTCCAGCGCAGCGATCTGGCGCACGACATCGGAGATGGCTCCGTCGTGCCGGGACCTGTTCTCCGTCAGGGTGTTCCGTAGTTCCTTGACTTCACGAACCAGGTCTGCGGTGCCCAGCGTGCCGCTGCGGTGCAACTCCAAACGCAGCTCCGCCAACTCGCGGGCGACGTCGGGCGGGGGCAGGCGGGCCTCGGCCCGCCTCCCTCGTACGCCCGCCGCGGCCAGCCAGTTGTACAGCGCGGCTCTCGATATGCCGAGTTCGTCGGCGATGGCCGCCGCCTTCAGGTCGGTGGTGGTGTAGAGCTCGACCGCCCGAGCCTGGGCGGCGGCGTCCTCCGGGCGCGGGCGCCGGCGAGCCGACCGGGTTGGTTGGCTGCGCAGCCGGGCAGCGGCCACATCCTGAGGCTGACCGTCCAGGCCCCGCCATGGGTACTCCTGGATAGCCGCCGGTGCGGCATTCGTCTCCTCCGTCATGAGGCCTTCCGGATTGGGCTGGAAATGGCGTCGGACGGTTCGGGGTTACTGAAGACGCACAGTGGGGTGCGGGCCTCGTCCAGGTAGTGCATCAGCGCCCGCGGCACGAAGTGCGCCATCAGTTCGTAGGCGTCGCGGTCGAAACCGCCGGCGGGGTTGCGGTGGCCGTCGACGTCGAGGTGGAGGTGGCGGGGCTGGCCGGGGAACTGGGCGGCCGCTTCTTCGACAATGGCCTGCAGAACCGGCGCGGCCTCGGAGAAGGTGTCCCACTTCCGGAAGGAGTGGTAGAGAACGACGGCCTGGCCGCCGGGTCGCACAGTCCTCGGGACGGCGGTCACGGCTGAGTTGCGCCCAGGTCGTGGGTGCCAGGAGGGACGGCGACGGGATTGGCGAGATTCGGCTGGGGCCGCGTGACACACGTCGAGCCCGCCCACGAGCCCTCGAAGCCGCCCGAGATTCCCGGGGTCGGAATGGAGTAGGTGCTCATCGGTTGGCCAGCCGGGCGTCGCGGTGGGCGGTCCGAGCCTCCCGGTATTTCCGTTGAGCCCGCAGTAGCGCTTTCTCGGCCTCGACGAGAGCGTTGCGGGCCGCGGTCTCGCGCCGCGTCGAGCCAATCCCGTCGTTACCATCGATCACGTCGAGCCTCCAGTTGCGTTCGGGTACGCCCGAGCCGGCGCGAGCGGACCCAAGGCGTTTCTTTGTGTCGTTCGAGGCTACGGCCCGCGGGTCAAACGCCTCCCAACGCTCTGACAACAGCAGGACCGCCGGAAGCGCGACACCGGCCCGCGCCTGCCGGCGAGGCCTGCCCACTCGGCGACGGGCCGGCTGCCTCAGGGCGCTGGTGCACATCTGTCGGCACGGTGAGCCCCGGCGACGGCCCGGACGGGGGCCAGCCTCGGACTCCGGACGGTCTCAACTGCCCAAGAGGCCGATGATGCCATCGATTGTGAGGTACAGGCCGACCGCAAGCGTCCCGGCCGCAAAGATGGCCGGGCTGGCCCGCACCAGACGATCCTTCACCGCGGACAGGCGCGCTTCGGCCTCACTGGGGTGGCTGGAGTGGTACCAGAAGGTCAGGCCAACGGTGGCCGTCGAGACCACGGTGAAGACGACAAAGGCGAGGAGGGCGACGAGAACCCCGGAGTGATAATGGGCTACGACGATGGCGGCCGCGGCCGTGAGCGTCCATGGCTCCTTGAGCACCCCCAGGATCGTCGCCTCCGAGGGGTGCAGCTGACCGAGGCGGGTGGCGAGTGCCCTGGAGACTCCCGAGCTAGGTCGAGGCGTGTTGCGTCGCTGCCACCTCTGCCCGGCCACCATGGCGAGTACCACACCGAGGAAAATCTCTACCAGCTCCACCCCAATGCGGCCGCCGCCGTTTTGGGCGGCGCGAGTCCCCCCGACTACGTAGGCGAGGGCGAACACGATGGTCAACGAGACGCCCCACCCGACCAGAAAGGCAACCGCGTTTACGTGGGCCCGGGCTGTCGCCAGCACGAGAATGAACACGATGATGGTTGCCGGGGACAGACTGGCCAGCAGACCGAGGCCCAGTATCGGGAGGAGCACGCTCACGGCGGGGCCTCGAGCCCTGACCGGCATCCGCTCAACTCGCAGCTCGTCGCCGGGTCGCCGGCCTCCATCAGCTGTCTCGTAACCGGCACCCCACCTCCAGGAACGGTGCTGGCCCGTCCCGGGCTGTTCGAGCAGTGCCGGGGCTGGCTTCCCTCGGTGGGGACACTACCGGTGCGACCCCAGAGTCGCGTCTCAAGGTGCGTCCCGGCCTCACGCCATACGGTCCCTCGCCGGCCTCCGCTGCCGTGTTGGCGGGCCATCTCCGCAGGGCAGCACCATCTTCGATCGCAATGCCCGGCTCAGCGGGCGAGGCGGCCGCCGAGCCGGACGGGTTGCGGTAGTCTGGGCGGAGGCTTCGGTGTTCTGAGTGTCAGTTCACCCTTGCCGGCGAGAGACGAGCCAAGATGCTTACAGCAGCCCAGCGGGCAGAGATTCTCGGGCTGACTGCTGAATCGGGCCTCGATTCCTCGACGGTGACCGACGAGGACATCTGGTATGACTTCCTATCGGCGCTCTTCGGCGCGGGCAAGACATTGAAAGATCTGAAGCTGAGCCGGTCCGAGCAGCCGGAGATTATGGCCTGTCTGCGCCGGGCTGCCTCGGTCGCGCCGCGCACGTTCAACAAAGGCGGAGAGCGCCTCGTCTAGGCGGGCCCGAACGTCTGAGTCGTCCGGAGGTCGATCTGCCTGCAGACGTGGAGCCAGGCCCGGTTCTCGGGTTGTTCACGGCCACGCTGACTGACATGGGGAGCGGAGTAACTTCCGCTCCATGAGCTTCGCCTTTGACGCCTCAAACATCCTGCTCGGCAATCCGCAGATCGCCGGACACGCGTTCAGGATCGAGTACTCCGCTACCAACAGCGGCCCAGACGACCCCGGACACGTCGATCACGTTGACGTCTGGGATATCCACAGCACGAAGATCGTCGACCAAGACGTACCGGCACCCGCGACGGTGTCCGGCGGTGGATACGGCTGCTTCGTCGATATCCCCGCCCTCACAACCGGAGAATATGACATTGCCATCACCATCGCCCACGGCACTGCCTCTGCCGGAGCCACCATCGTGGTCCACTAGCTGCAACTGCCGCTGAGGGGTACCCCTCAAACGGCCCACCAACCCGATGATTGACTCCGGCCGCCGGCCGGTCGAGCGGTCTGGATTCGCCCGCACGGCTACGGCGCCGGCTGGCCTCAGTCAACCGGTCGGTGAGGTTTACGACTCGATGAAGGCGAGGAGGTCCGGGTTGATGACGTCTGCGTGGGTGGTGCACATGCCATGTGGATAGCCCGGGTACACCTTCAGCGTGCCGTTTTTGAGCAGTTTGGCCGAGAGTGGGCCGGCATCAGCGAACGGCACGATCTGATCGTCGTCGCCGTGCATGACCAGGGTGGGAACGTCAATGGCCTGGAGGTCCTCGGTGAAGTCGGTTTCCGAGAACGCCTTGATGCCCTCGTAGTGCGCTTTGACGCCCCCCATCATCCCCTGCCGCCACCAGTTCAGAATGATGCCTTCCGACACCGTTGCTCCCGGGCGGTTGAAGCCGTAGAACGGTCCGGCCGCCACGTCGCGGTAGAACTGGGCCCGGTTGAAACCGGTGCCTTCCCGCAGGCCGTCGAAGACCTCCATCGGCAGGCCACCGGGGTTGGCGTCGGTCTTGAGCATGAGAGGTGGCACGGCACTGATGAGCACGGCCTTGGCCACCCGGCCGGCACCGTGCTGGGCGACGTACCGAGTGACCTCGCCGCCCCCAGTCGAGTGACCGATGTGGATGGCATCGCGCAGGTCGAGCTGGCTGGCCACGACCGCGGCGTCGGCTGCGTAGGTGTCCATGTCGTGGCCGCCTGACGTCTGGGTCGACCGGCCGTGGCCGCGCCGGTCGTGGGCGATGACCCGATAGCCGTGTTGAAGGAAGAACATCATCTGGTTGTCCCAGTCGTCCGCACTCAACGGCCAACCGTGGTGGAACACGATCGGCTGACCGTCGCCCCAGTCCTTGTAGAAGATCTCCGTGCCGTCCTCAGTGGTGACGAAAGGCATGTTCTGGCTCCTTGTTGCAGTTGGCGGATCGGTCACCGGCTGTCCAGCCGCCGTCACGCCACACTAGGCGGCCCCCGCACGACGCCTCCGCGGGACCAAGTCGCCGCCGCGTACGATGCTCCCATGGCGACACAGGCCCCGGCCCATCAACCATCGCTGTTGCCGGCTGGAACCTGCTGAGCGGGTGGGCGCCAGTCGGTCCATCCGCTCGCACGGAGCCCAAGAGAGCATGATCAGGCCGTGAGTGACGGCGGATCGACGCCGATGGACGCGGCGAGGAGCGACGTGGGCCGGGATGCCGACGTGGCCTGGCCGCTACTGGATCCATCGGCCGTGGGCGAGATCGCGGCTTTCGGTTCGCAGGTCGCTGTCGAGGCGGGTCAGATGCTCTACCGAGCCGGCGGCGAGCCGCCCAGCTTCTTTGTGGTCATCGAGGGTGAAGTCGAGATCGTTCGCGAAGGTGACGACGAGGTGGTGATCGCCGCCCACGGTCCTGGTCGGTTCGTCGGGGAGCTGAATCTGCTGACGGGCCAACGGCCGTACCTGAGTGCCCGGGTGAGCCGAGCCGGCCGGGTGCTGAGTGTGGAGCCGGAGCAGTTCCGCCGGCTCATGGACACCAAGCCCGATCTGTCCGACACCATCTTTCAAGCTTTCGTGGCCCGACGGGAGCTGCTACGAAGCGGAGGCGCGGCCGGCGCCATTCGGTTGATCGGGTCGCGTTTTTCGCCTGAGGCGCTGGCGCTGCGCGCCTTCGCCAATCGGGCCCGCCTGCCCCACACTTGGATTTACATCGAGGACCTCGACGACGTCGGCGCCTACCTCGGGGGCCTGGGCGTCGCACCCGAAGACGTCCCGGTCGTCGTAATGGGAGAGGTCGTATTGCGTCGGGCCACATCCGGGGAGTTCGCCGCCCTACTCGGTCTCACCTACAGAAGCGTCCCCGGATCGGTCACCGATCTGGTCGTGGTCGGCACTGGTCCGGCCGGTCTGGCCGCGGCGGTATACGGGTCGTCAGAGGGCCTCGACACCATCTCCCTCGACGCGGTCGCACCTGGCGGTCAGGCCGGAGCCAGCTCCCGCATCGAGAACTACGTCGGCTTCCCCAACGGCATTTCCGGGGGCGATCTTACCGCCCGGGCCGCGATCCAGGCCCAGCGGCTCGGGGCTCGCCTGAACGCGCCGTGCGAGGTCGTCGGGCTTCAAACCGAACAAGCGTTCCATATCGTGGTCCTGGCCGATGGCAGCGAAATCGCCACTCGGGCCGTGATCATCGCGTCCGGGGCCCGGTATCGACGTCTGGCGGTGGCCGAGCTCGAGCGGTTCGAAGGATCGGGTGTCTACTACGCGGCCACAGAACTCGAAGCACGACTCTGTCGAGGCGGGACGGTCGGGGTTGTCGGCGGCGGTAACTCCGCCGGGCAGGCGGCCATCTACCTGTCGCAACAGGGAAGCAAGGTCATTCTGATTGTCCGTCGCCGTGAACTGGCCGAGACGATGTCGCGATACCTCATCGCCCGCATCGAGGCCGACCCCCACATCGAGGTGGAGACTCACACGGAGGTCCGTGGTCTGGCGGGCGATACCCATCTCGAGGAGATCACACTCGAACACACGACCACTGGAGCCCGTCGGACCCTAGGATGCGGGGGTCTGTTCTGCTTCATCGGGGCGATCCCGGCTACCGCCTGGCTGGGCGAACGCGTCTCACTCGACCGCAATGGGTTCGTGCTGACCGACCGTTCCTTGTCTGACAACCATGTCAACCGGGACGCCTTCGCCGACCGAGAGCCGCTCCCGTTCGAGACGTCCCTACCCGGTGTTTTCGCCGTCGGCGATGTACGACTGGGCTCGATGAAGCGGGTGGCAGCCGCGGTCGGCGACGGATCGAGCGCGGTCCGATCAGTACATCAGTACCTCGCCCTCCACCCCTGAGCTCACGCACTCCTGGAATCCCCGCCCGCTCAAGTTCCATTCGCCGGGACTGGGCGTGGCAAACAGCAGGGAGAATTTCACGCGTCGGTCATGTTTCAGCCACCAAAGGTTCGCTTTTACCGGGTACCCCTAAGAGGATCTTCGGTCGGCCCGCCCGGAGTCACAACGGCGGCTACCTCTGCGGCCTGCTCCCTAGGGCCCGGGGGTTCCGTCGCTCACGGTCCGGCGCCGATCGCGCCGAGCCCGACGGGCGTAGGGCCACCCGGACCCGGAAGCGGGCTCAGGAGTTCCTGGACGTCCACCTCGTGGCCCTTCCGGCGCATCTCGAAGGCGATCTCATCGGCGTCGCGGCGCTCATCGAGTATCACCAGAATGCCGTCGAGGCGGTCGGGCCGAGAACGCAGGGTCACCGCGAAACCGGCAGTTGTTGGTGCTGCTTTCTCCGGCACCGATCAAGCGTAGCTCACCCCGTCGCCCGGTCCCGTGCGGGACAGGTTCCTCTCCGGGGTTATGGATGGCTGCCTCGGTCACGGATGATGGGTCGCAGCCCGCCAGCCTCGCTCGAACGGCAGGCGCCAGTGTCGCGGGGCGATGAGTTGGTTCATATCCTCGGGGCCCCACGAGCCTTGGGCGTATCGACGGACGGGAGGCGGCCCGGCGATCAATGGTGTGACGACCTCCCACAGCCGTTCGATGCCCTGGGCGGAGGTGAACAAGGTGTGGTCTCCGCTCATGGCGTCATGGATCAGGCGCTCGTAGGCCTCGAGTGCGTCGCTCGCGTAGCTGGTTTCCTGGAGGGCGAACTGGAGACTCAGCTTGTCGAGCTTCATGCCAGGTCCGGGGCGCTTGCCGTAGAAGGAGAGGGAGAGTTTGGATGAGTCGGCGAGGTCGAACGTGAGATGGTCTGGTCCCATGGTGCCCACCCCCGAGCCAGCAGGGAACATGCTCCGTGGCGGTTCCCGGAAGGCGATGGAGATGATGCGAGCGCCCTCGGCCATTCGTTTGCCGGTGCGCAGGAAGAAGGGGACGCCGGCCCAGCGCCAGTTGTCGATCTCGCAGCGAAGCGCCACGAAGGTCTCGGTGTCCGAGTGGGGGTCCACGCCGGGGATCGAGCGGTACCCGTCGTACTGGCCCCTCACGACCTGACCGACGTCCAGGGGGCAGAGGGAACGGAACACCTTGTTCTTTTCCTCGCTGATGGCGTTGGGTTCCAAGGCGGTGGGTGGCTCCATAGCCATAAACGCAAGGATCTGCAGCAGGTGGGTGACGACCATGTCCCGAAGCGCCCCGGTTGCCTCGTAGAACGACGCCCGGTTGCCGACGCCGAGGGTCTCGGGCACATCGATCTGGACGTGGTCGACGTGGTCGCGATTCCAGATCGGCTCGAAGAGCCCGTTGGCGAATCGGAAGGCCAGGATGTTTTGAGCGGCTTCCTTACCGAGGAAGTGGTCGATGCGGTACACCTGCTCATCGGCGAACACCTCATGCACGGCGGCGTTGAGAGCGCGGGCACTCGGCAGGTCCATGCCGAAGGGTTTCTCCATGATGATGCGAGCCCGGTCGACCAGGTTGGCCCGGCCGAGGGTCTGCACCACGGCCCCCGCCACGGCGGGCGGGATGCTCAGATAGTGCAGCCGCAGGATCTCGGTACCACTCTCCCCCCGGTCTTCGGCCCTTCGCCTCAGTGCCGCTTCGGCCTTGGCGACAGCTTCGGCCAAGCCCTCAGGTCCTCGGCTCTGGGGCATGTAGGTGAGACGCTGCTCGAAGTCGGCCAGGTGCTCACCTGATACCTCCAGACGGAGGAATTCGCGGCAGGCCCCACCGGCGAGCCGGCGGAATCCTTCGTCGTCGAACTCGTCAAGCGAAGTCCCGATGATCCGGCAGTCCGGGAGCAGGCCGGCTTGAGACAGATGCATGAGGCCAGGCAGGAGCTTGCGTTGGGCCAGATCGCCACAGGCACCGAACATGACGATGACATGCGGGGAAAGGGGGGAAGACCGGCGGTCGGCGTGCCGACGGCCTGGTCGGTCCCGGTAAATGACACTGATGCCTGCGTCACAGCCTCACCTCCCGCATCGCCCGGACAATCGATTACCGCATCAGCGGTGTCGGTAGAGCGTAGACCGACCGATCTCGCCCCACCGCCGCCACACGACCTCACCCAGCAGCAGTGCGTCCTCTACATACCTCGACGGTAAAACGGGCGGCAAACTGCCTCTGCACCGGCTCGGCTCGGGCCGGCGGACCCGCTCGTCGCCTGGCCACGACGGTCCCCCGACCCGGGGGGATGGGCCGGGGGATTGCCGCCGTTGCCACCCCGGCCGCCGATCCGGAGTGGTCATCATCTAACCGGACCGATGAGAACACGGTTTGGCGAGCAGATGACGGCACTGTGAAATTCATCCGCGGCGTCGTGGGAGGAGCGGGTGGGCCGAAGCAGACCACCCATCACTCGTGGAGGTTTTGCGGTTCGCGGTCGCCTCCGCCGCCGTAGGACCGTCAGGTCAGGGCGCCTCTGGGTCAGGTTACGAAGTGAGCAACAGATCCGAAAGCCGGCGGAGGTCGGCGGGGCTCATGGCGGCTGGGCCGGTGAGGTACCCCGCGACGTCCTCGTACTCGCGGTCGAGGTACTCGAGGGTAGATTCCATGACCCAGCGGGGGGCGGTTAGTACTCCGGCGGCTGCCTCGGGGGGCAGTCCATTATTGATCATGCGCTCGAGGGTCTCTTCCCGCTGTGCTCGTTGCCAGTATCGGGTGGTCAGTTCGTAGTCATCCAGGATGGCTTTGCGTTCGACTCCGAGCGCGGCGAGAAGTAGCGCAGCGGCCAGTCCAGTGCGGTCCTTGCCCGCGTGGCAGTGGAATACAGCAGGTAACGCGACGGGATCCGCGAGGGCGGAGAAGAGATCGCCGAACTGTGCCGCCGCATGTTCGATGTGCCCGAGGTAGATATCCAGCAGGATCCGCTCGCCGTCCTCGCCCGTGGTCCCGTTGAACGTGACCGCGGTGTCGTCTCCAGCCGGGCGGGAGAGGATCGGAAGGTTTCGGGACGGCATTGGATTGGGCCGCTCGGCACACTCGACCTCGCGGCGCAGGTCATAGACCGTCCGCAGGCCCAACTCGTCATAGAGGGCGCGGTCAGATTCGGACATCCCATGCAGGGCATCAGACCGGAACACCTGACCCCACCGGACCCACCGTCCAGACCGGGTCCGGTAGCCGCCCAGATCACGGAAGTTAGTGATGCCCTCAAAGGGGATTCTCCGCTCGGCTGCGACGACTACGCCTTCACCGGAGTGGGGTCCTACTGATACGAACTGGCGGCCGCCGGGAAGGCGAGCCACCCGACATGAGGGCTCGCCCGGCGCCACGGTGGCGGTGTGCGTATGGACCAGGTGATCGGCGGTAGTGCCGACACCCACATCTACCTGGATCGGGTCGCCCTCGAACCCCCACCGGACGATGAAACCCTCGGCCCCATCGGGATCGACTTCGACAGACGCGATCGACGTACCCACGAACCGAAGCTACGACGCTGGCCTAGCAGGCGGCCAGCCGAAAGGTGAACAGCAGGCGAATTCGGCCCGGTTCCTGGTCACGCCGGCTATATTATCGCCGTTATCCTACCGGGCCTCTCCGCGACCGGAGCTTGCTCCCCTTGCGACGAGTCGGTCGGCCTTTACCGCCAGGCGCCTGGCTGCCCTACGTGCCTAGGTGACGCCACGGTCGTAGGAGGGCAGGGGTGGAGAAGTCGTAGCACGCTCGCCAGGGTGCAAGGTGCGGGCGGGGGGTTCACTGGCATCCCCTCGTGTCATCTCAGTCGGCTCAGCCGGCGGTTTCGTCTGTGGCGGTTTCGTCTGCACTGGGGCGAACAGGGTGCCGCTCACCTCTGACTGATGTGGACGGGTGCGTCCCGCTCAGCGTCTCCGTTTTTTCATCCGAAGCGGCGGCACCGTCCCACCCACACGATGTACGCCTAGCCGCCCACGCCCGTCCGGCAGACTTGTCCCTTCGGACGAACCTAGCGATTCCTCCCTGTCGCTCGCGGAGCGGCTGCTAGGGTCGCCCCGTGACTGGTGCGCTGAGTACTAACCGGGCGGTGACGCGGGACCGCTGAAGGCCATGACCACACTGGTACCTTCTCTCAGCATATCGGCTCGAAAGGGCGAATTCGATGTTGTTGTCGATCTCCCGGTGGGCTTCGATCAAGTCGTCGGCAGGGACGTGTCGGCAGACATCACGGTGCCTGACCGGGCCATCAGCCGGCGTCATGCCCGTGTGAGCCACGACGACGACGGTGTCTGGTTGGAGGATCTCGGCTCGACCAACGGCACTTATGTCAACAGGGTCCGGATCACCAATCGTCGTCGCCTCCGCGACGGCGACGAAGTGACGTTGGGGGACTCAGTGGTCATCTTCCACGAAGTCACCACCGCACCAGTCGCCCCAGTCGCCCCAGTCGCACCAGTCGCACCAGTCGCAGCCCCGCACGACGGGGCCCTCCCCGCGCCGTCTTGTCCCAGGTGCTCAGCCACCAACCGTCCCGACCTGTGGTTCTGCGCTCACTGTGGCTATCAACAGCGCCCCATACCGCTCGAGTCTGTGGCAGAGTTCTCTGCCGGGTCTGGGTCGAGTCAGGATCCGTTGATGGAACCCCACGCAGTCATGGGACGCGTGGCGTTCCGCCAGGCCATGCGGGCCAGTAACGGGGGCCGGCGGGTCCCCTACAACGAGGGCTTGGCTATTCCGACGATAGCGTTTCGTGTCTTCGCCGCCGTTGCGGTGATCGTGGTGATTGTGACGTCGTTGGTATTGGAAGCCAAAGGAGTCCTCTAAGTGGTTCGATCTTTGTCGCCAGCACAAATGAGTAAATAGCTTGTCAACTTATATGCATACGCGATATGGGCGTTGGAAACACAGTAGGATGAGGTGAGCCTGGCATGCGAATCTGCGAGAAATGCGGTTGGGAGAACGCTGATCCGGAAACAGACAGCGATGTTTGGTGCGAGAAGTGCAGCAACTTTCTCGGCTTTCCAGTCAAGTCCCGTGTTCATGAACGTCGCATCTCCATGCAGCTTGTCAATCGCCAGGCTTCGGTTCTTCCCGGTGGCGAAGCCACGCTTACTGCTCGGGTCCGGAACAGTGGCGACATTGTCGAGAAGGTCACGTTCGCTGTCGAGGGTGACATCGCGGGCTGGACTCTCGTCGAGCCGACAGAGGTAGGGCTCTTTCCCAACCAGACGGGCGAGGTCCAACTCGTCTTCCGCCCCCCTCGTTCGTCACAGGTCGGGTGTGGGTTGACGCCTTTCGGACTGCTGGCCACGTCCGAGTCCGATGCGACCGTGTCCGACAGCGCGGACGGAAGCCTGGACATAGGTGCATTTGTGGATGTGAGGACCGCGCTGACTCCCCTACAATCGGCTGGCCCCAGCGGCGCCGAACATCGTCTCGACTTGGAAAACGCCGGCAACACCGTCATCGACGTCCGCGTCAGTGCTTCTCAGCCAGGCGATGAACTGTCCTTTACGATCACCCCAGAATCCGTGCAGTTAGCGCCTGGCGCAAAAGGCGACGCTCGAGTCGAGGTGTCGCCACGCGAAGCCTTGTACGACGCCAATGATAAGAGACACTCGTTCACCGTCAGCGCCGTGGCCGCCGGCCAGTCCCCTATAACGATTCGAGCGATCCACGTCCAAGAGGCACCTGCCACCTCGCCTACGTTGGTGCTGGCCGAGGCTCGTATTCATGCCGCCCCGGGCAAGGAGGTCACCACTATGGTCACCGTCCGCAACCGAGGCCGCGGCGGCGAAGACTACTCGTTTGAGCTATTGGGGCCGGCGGCCTCGTGGGGCCGGGTGTCGCCACCGACAATCGTTCTTCCTTCCGGCGGAGAGTTGGAAGCCAAGATCGTATTTGCACCGCCGCTCGTACCTCCGGCGCCGGCATCCGAGATCCCTTTCGCGGTGCGATGCGCGTCCCAAGTTGATGCCAAGCGCTCAACCGTCGCCGAGGCCGTTCTGATTGTGGATGCGGTCAGCGACATCAATTTCGAGGTCGAGCCGACGCGGGTCCGGGCCCGCTGGTCGAGCCGGCATATCATCGAAGTGGAGAACAGAGGCAATGCCACCGCCGAACTACGGCCGGTCATCGTAGATCCCAATCACGATCTGGCTTTTGCCGTCAGCCCGCGAGTGCTACACCTGCCGCCCGGCGGCCGCCAGTTGGTAGTGTTCAAGGCACGGGTCCGCCGTCCGAAGCTGCTCGGTGCCTCGGCGGCGCGATCCTGTCAGGTCTTCTTCACCCCGGCGGCGGGCGGCCGGGCTGCCAGCCGGGGAGACGGAGCCGGACGCGAAGTCCGATTCGAGCAGATTGCCGTCCTACCGAGCAAGCTAGTCGCCTTGGTCGTCATCATTGCGTTGGTCGGCGCCCTGAGCGGGGTGGCCTCGGCGATCTTCAGCATGACAAGCAAGACGAGCCCCACGAAGTCCCCTCCTACGACGGTTCACACGAGTAACCCAGGTAGCTCTGCGCACTCTGCTCGAGCACCCGGACCGCCCGGTCTAGTCTCCACCATTCGGGTGTCCGTCCACACCCAGCTCTGGGCACCGTCACCCGGCCTGGCTTCGAGACCAATCCCCACCGATGCAGCAACCGCCGCCGGCATGAACGGGCGCATTCTTACGTCATGTCTTGATCCTCGCCTGCACAGGCGAACGACCGTCAGCAACTGATCGGCGAACTATGTCCGACCCACCTCCGGTCACGGGATCCGGCCGCGGCAGCGAGGACAACACTCGTCGCGACAAAGATCCTCGCATCGTCGGCCGTTATGAACTCATTCGCGAGATCGGTCGAGGCGGGGTAGCCACGGTATATCTGGCCCGCCAGATCGACCTCGATCGTCTGGTCGCGCTCAAGGAACTCAGCACGTTCCACGTCAGTGCAGCCGGATCCGCAGACCGCTTCCTGCGTGAGTCGCGATTAGCGGGCTCGCTGAGTCACCCGAACATCGTCACGGTGTTCGAGTATTTCGAGCACGGCGGCGTTCCCTATATCGTGATGGAGTATCTGCCCCGAGGCTCACTGCGCCCACACCTGGGGCATCTGTCTGAGGCCGAGCTGGCCGGTGTGTTGGAAGGTGTGCTGGCGGGTCTTGAGTGCGCGGAATCGTCGGGCGTGGTGCATCGCGATCTCAAGCCGGAGAACATCCTGGTGACCGCC
This sequence comes from uncultured Acidimicrobiaceae bacterium, assembly GCA_963769725.1. Lineage (GTDB taxonomy): Bacteria > Actinomycetota > Acidimicrobiia > Acidimicrobiales > Palsa-688 > PALSA-693. Next base: position 262,576 of record CAVYMU010000002.1, read on the forward strand.
GACGGACATGTAAAACTCACGGATTTCGGCATAGCCAAGGCGGCCCAACAGTTCGAGGCGGAGAGCTTTCGAACCGCCCCAGGGATTACCGTTGGTACACCGTCCTACATGGCTCCCGAGCAGGCCATGGGCCAGGACGTCGGCCCCTGGACCGATCTGTACTCCGTCGGCGTGATGATCTGGGAGCACCTCGTTGGTCACGTTCCTTTCAACGAGACCGACACGCCTATGGCGAGGCTCCTACGGCACGTCAACGAACAGATACCGGCGCCAATTGAGGTGAATCCCGACGTCGATCCAGCTCTGTCAGATTGGGTGGCAACTCTGCTGGTGAACGACCGAAGACTGCGCACGCAGTCCGCGGCGCTGGCTTGGAACGGCCTCGAGGAAGTTATCGTGGCTCGCCTGGGACCGCTGTGGCGGCGGGAGGCACGTTTGTCGGACGTGAGCGCGCCTGGCGCCCCCGACGACGGAACCAACGACTTGACAGCTGACATCGCAGTAGTCCCGATCGTCGAGCCGTCCCTCACAGAGGTCCGGGTGCCTTCCATTCGGCCAGGGTCGGTCATCCCGGATCAGTCAACGTCGAGCCACGAGATGGACTCGATGGACTCTGTGGGCGATCTCTCCCAACCGGACGGAGACCTGACCGACGTCATCTACATCGACGGTCTCGCTCCGGGACAGCTCCCCCACGATCCGTCACAACCACCCCGGTCTTCGGAGCCGTCGCCAGGGCGTGGTGTCGAGATGGCCCTTGGCGCCATGGCGCCGCCCACCGAGGCGCCGCCCACGGCCGATGCCCCGGCGCGCCGGCGCGCCTTTCTCGGGCGACGCTGGAGGCTGATCGCACTGGTCGCCGCCTTGCTCCTCATTGCGGCGATAATCGAGCCGGTTGTGCTACCGAGCGGCACTTCGGTGCGGACCACTGCTCCGGTCAACATCGATAATGGCGCCGGTCATCTCGTAGAGCACTTCGTCCGGCCTACGACGTTTCACGTCGATTGCAGAGTCACCTCTGGGCCTGTCGCAGGCTACTACCGAGAAACCAAGGCTTGGTGGCACTTCTGGGGGGGTGACCTGTTTGTCCCTCCCGCGTTTCCTCCCCCCGCCTCCGCCAAGAACTGCTGAGAACCCGTTCCGCCTAAAGGGAGCGTTGGTTCGAAAGCGATCAGCGCGTTTCGGAGATGTCGTTTTTGGCCTCTGACCTGCGTGTCTGCGCCAGGTGGCTTGGTCAGTGCTCAACACATCTCCCGGCTGTCGCACCAGCGATTCCGCGCGGGTGGCCGTGTCGCCGCTGCCCCCGACCGCCGGCCGCTACTGTGCTGCAACCCGGCCGGGCGCGAAGCGGCGAGACCGGCGGGGTTGCGACGCTCGGCTTAGCATAGGGGGGTACCGGACTGTTGCCTTATTCGCAGAGCCGACGGCGGTACGATCGCAGTCAACAACAGCCAAGCGGTCGTCCTGTCCGAGAATCCAGGATCGCACCGCGCCTACGCCCGGGAGACCCAATTGCGTGAGAACCCATTCGATCCCGTCCTGCTGATCGACGAGCGAGGCCCCGTCCGGATTGTCACGATGAACCGGCCGGAGGCTCTCAACGCCGGCAGCGAGGAACTGACCGCTGCGATGGTCAAGGTGTGGGCCTGGCTCGCCGACGACCTGGACGCCCGTGCGGTCGTGCTGACCGGCGCGGGGCGCGCCTTCTCCGCCGGCGGTGACATGGTCCGGTTCACCCGCATCCAGAACGACCGTGAGCTGCGAGCCCGAGGGATCGAAGAGGCCCGCAACATGTTCAACAACATCATCGACTTCCCGCTGCCGCTCGTCGCCGCGGTGAATGGGCCCGCGGTCGGTCTCGGCTGCACCCTGGCGGCGCTGTGCGACCTGGTGTACATCTCCGAATCGGCGTTCATCAGCGACCCGCACGTCAACGTCGGCCTCACCGCCGGCGACGGCGGTGCCCCGATGTGGCCGCTGACCATGCCTATCGTCAAAGCCAAGGAGCTCCTCTTCTTCGGGACCCGCATCTCTGCCCAGCAGGCCGTCGAGGTCGGCCTCGCCAACGAGGTCACCCCCGACGGCGAAGTCCTCGAGCACGCCATAATGATCGCCGAGAAGCTCGCGGCCCTGCCCGCCCAGGCTCTCCAGTCCACTAAGCGGGCGGTCAACCTCCACATCAGACGGGACGCCAACGCCGTTCTCGACTATGCCCTCGCCGCTGAGTTCCAGTCCTACGACACTCCCGAGCACCATGAGGTCGTCAGGAAGTTCCTGGCCAAATGACGGCTGGCGAGCGTGCGTCGGCCGGTGAGATTGCCAACGACGCTGGTGACTTCGCGCCACGTGCGTTGGATCGTTCCTGAATCGATCGCATTCATCGGTGGCCACAGATGGGGCCTGACGGCGTGAGCCTGCCGCCGGGGCTGCGATGGAACGGGGCCTCTCCCGGGGGTCATGGCTCACGATCTGGGCATCTCCTCTGACGTCACGTCCAATTTGATGAAACCTCTCGATGCCGAGGATGCCATCCGTACCCGCTGATCCGGGATCTTCTTGGTTCAATAGGCTTTGCTCGGGGAAACCAGGTTAGGAGGCGCTTTGGGCGTTGTACCGCCGCTAGGAGACGATCGGCTACTGGTGATCGATCTCGCCACCGGAGTACTTGGTAACTACGCCACCAAGCTGCTGGCCGATGGCGGAGCCAACGTGGTCAAGGTGGAGATAGCCGAAGGCGATCCTCTCCGCAGACGCCGTCTGATCGGCGATCCACCGATCTCGCCGGCAGCCGGCTCACGGTTGTTCCGCCATCTGGCCTGCTCCAAGTCGAGTGTCGTCGTGACTGTCACCGTCGAGAGCGACCGAGAGCTGCTACGGGCCCTCCTGAGAGCCGCGGACGCGGTGCTGTGGCAGCCGGGCACTGCCATCACAGACGATCCCGAGTTCCAGCCCTCATCCATCCGCGCTGTCGCACCAGCGGCGGTCGTCTGCGCGGTGACTCCCTTCGGTCTGGTGGGAGAACCCGCTCGTCCCACCAACGAGTTCACCCTGCAGGCGATGTCGGGAGGCGCCGCCCACCGGGGCGTGGCCGACCGGGCACCGCTTGCCGTCGGAGCGCAGAACGGCGACTGGGCGGTCGGCGTATTTGCGGCCATCGGGATACTGACCGCCCTCACCCGACGGGAGACGACGGGGGTCGGCGAGCTCGTGGACGTTGCTTCGCTCGATGCGCTGCACCTGACCCAGTCAATGTTCCCGGTCAGCTTCTCGGCTTCCGCCGGCCGCCCCTTCCGCGCCTCGCGAATCCGCTCGATCCCTCTGATCCATCCGACTTCCGACGGTTATGTCGGCTTCCAGCTCACCACGGGTCAGCAATGGCAGGACTTCTGCACGATGATCGGCCGGGACGACTGGCGAGAAGATCCCACGCTCACCCGCTTCGACGTTCGCGCCGCGCGCTTCGACGAGGTCAACAGCACGGTTGACGGCTGGACCAGCTCCAGATCGACCCACGACATAGTGGATTTGGCGACGCTCTTCCGGATTCCGGTCGCCCCGGTCGGCAACGGCGAGACAATCCCCCAGTACGAGCAGGTCATTGAGCGCGGTTGGATGGTCGAACACCCCTCGGGTGACTTCCAGCAGCCGGAAGTGTTTTACACGCTCCACGGCAGCAGCGCTCAGCGCAGGCCTTTGTCTGCCCCACCACTTCTCGGCGCTGACACCGATCGCCTCAGGGCCGCCACGCCAGCCCCATCGGCCCTCGTACCCACCGGGGTGTCGAAGCCGCTGCCATTTGAGGGCCTCCGGGTGCTCGACTTCACTGCCTACTGGGCCGGGCCGATCATCACTCATTTCTTCGCCATGATGGGCGCAGACGTCATCCATATGGAGTCAACCAAGCGCCCCGACGGTCTGCGAGCCGCCACCCTTAAGTTCGACATGAGCGACGGGTGGTGGGAAGCCGGCCCATTTTACGTCAGCACCAACACCAACAAGCGGGACATGACGCTGGACATGACCACCGAGATCGGGCGCGACATCGCCCGACGACTCATCGCTGTCGCCGACGTGCTCGTCGAGAATTACAGCCGTCGTGTCTTTGAGCAGTGGGGGCTCGGGTGGGAAGAGGTCAGGCAGATCAACCCGAGCCTGGTAATGGTGCGCGCCCCTGGTTACGGCCTGACCGGGCCATGGTGCGACCGGGTCGCGTACCGCGACCACGATCGAGCAGGCCTGCGGAGCGGCGTGGGTCACCGGCTTCCCCGACGACCGTCCTGACTGCACCAGCGGCGCGATGGACCCCCTGGCCGGCAGCCACGCGATCTACGCGACGCTCATGGCCCTCGACCACCGACGCCGCACCGGCGAAGGTACGTTGGTCGAGGCACCACAGTTCTGCTCAGGTTTCAACCTCCTGGCAGAGTTGACGATCGAATACTCCGCCACCGGCAGGGTTCTCGGGCGGGTCGGCAATCGTTCCTGGACGGTCGCGCCGCAGGGCACGTACCGGGGCGCGGATGCGGAACGCGACATGCCTGGAGTGCCCCCCGACGACTGGGTGGCGATCAGCGTGGAGGAGGACGCCCAGTGGCTGGCCCTGTGCACGGTCATAGGCGCGCTCGACCTGGCGGGCGATCCTGAGCTACAGACGGTCGACGGCCGCTACAAGCACCATGATCGGATCGACGCAGCCATCGAGGCCTGGACCCGACCCCGTTCGGCTGAGGAGGCCGCGGCCGCGCTCTGCGCCGCCGGTGTCCCGGCCGCCGCAGTGGTCGAAGCCCATCACCTCGACCGCGTTCCCGAGACCCGAGCGCGAGGGCTTTATGAGACGGTCGATCACACGGTGCTTCCCACGCTCCCGATCGTTGGCTATCCCGTCCAGTTCGAAGCCGGACCTCGGCTCTTCCACCGGCGCCGCTCGCCACTCCTTGGCGAGCACAACCGCGACATCCTCGAAGGCCTGCTCGGCTTTTCGCCGGAGGACGTCGACAGGCTCGACCTGGAGGGCATCACGGGCAAGGACGCCCCGACCGCCACCGCCTGGTGACGTGGCGCGACCAGGGGCCGTCACCCCCTCTGACGGGTGGTCGCGTCGGGCGACCCGCTGTCAACGATCTCCCCATCAAGGTCCTGGAGCCGGCGGATATCTCCGACTCCAACTCCATTGGATGGCTGGACTCTGACGTCTTGCCTCGCGTCGCCGAATGCACGGTAGGCCAGGAGTGGCTCCTCGATGTTTCTGCTTTTCAGATCGACGTCCAGGGGCGATCGAAGCACGGCCTGGTCCCGACGATGAAATGCGATGGGAATGCTAAACCTGGGCCAGTCGAGGATATCGGCGGCCGGCGATCGACAGCTGCCGGCTCGAGGGCGAATATCCTCAGCGTTGAACCCGCGATCCGCTGCGAGCAGCAAGGCGACCCGCCTCCTAATGCAGTAGTCAATCACGCCGATCCTTCCGGTGCAGTCCTCCCGGGCCCGCACCGCCTCCCAGGATTGGTGTGAATAGCCGGGGCAGCTCTGTCACGAACTGGGACGCAGACCAGGACCGCATGCACGGATCGATGGGAGGGCGAGAGGACACCAGGAGTCAGTCGGCCAGGCCGGGCGACAGCGGGCGTCTCGCGCCTGCTGGACCACTTCCCAATCAGATGTGTGGTGGGTTGAGGATCGAGTGGGTGACGTTCTGGGCGAGACGTTCGTCGTGGGGGGGTTTGTTCGCGAGGGCCATGGCGATGCCTTCGAGGGTGCCGAAGAGGGCGGTGGCGAGAATATTCGGGTCGGTGGTGCTGGTGATCGCGCCGTTGTTCTGGGCGGTCGTAATGAGGGTGGCGAAGAACCGGATGCCGTTTTCGGTGATGGTGTGCACGGTATCGCCGACGGGGTGGGTCCGGTCGTGGAACTCGGAGCGGAGGGTGACGATCAGGCGGGCGATCGGGCGACGGCAGAAGATGGCGTTGTTCTTGGCGATTTCGATCAGGGCGTGGGCGGGGTCGGGGTCGTTGACTGCGGGGAGTCCGACTTCGCGTTGCCAGTAGCGGTATTCGCGATCGATCGCCGCCAGCGCGACCGCTTCCTTGTTGGCGAAGTGGTGATAGAGCGCGCCGCGACTGTAGCCCGCGTCCTCCGCGACGTCGTCCAGGTTGAGGTTGGCGTAGCCGCCGCGGGCAAGGTGGGCGGCGGCTGAGTCCAGCAGCGCTTGGTGGCTCTCGGCGCGCCGCTCGGCTTGGCTGCGGCGAACGCGCTTGGGCGTCTCGGGAGCTGTGTTCGGCATCTGCGTTCACATTCTAGACACATCGCACAAGCAGACCTTTCGCTACAATCTCATTCGTACTTACCTACACATCTGTCTTGACATTCTAGTTCGTTACTTGTAGGTTGTCGACGCGGCGCCGCTAAGGGATCGACGTCGCGTCGTTGCCGGGCTTCGCGCGCCAGTAGCGCGAGGTCCTCGGACATGCCGTGCTAAGCGGCTCCGCCAACCAAATCGGGAGGACGTTCGCGATGTTCACACCCACAATCACAGCCGCAGCGCGGTGGAGGCGCTGGCTGGTCGCGCTTGGCACCACCGCGCTGGGCGCGACCGCGCTGACTCGGGGCGCTGCCAGGAACTGCCGCTGCGAACGCCATCTCGCTCGGCAACTATGTTGCGATGGGGGATTCGGTCTCCTCGGGGAACGGCACCATGGCCACGCCCGACCTCAACACGAGCTGCTATCGCACCAGCCTTGCGTACCCGTATCTGCTGCAGAATTTCGGAACGACCAACTTCAACTTCGTCGCCTGCTCGGGCGCGACTATCAGTGATGTGGAGAACAGCCAGCTCAGCGCGCTCAACTCGAGCACGAGCACCGTCACGATCTCAGTCGGAGCTGACGACCTCGGTTGGCAAAACCAGCTCTCGAGCTGCCCATCGCTCGGGTTCTCTTCGTCGTGCTCTGGTAACGCGGATTTGAATCCCGCGCTCTTTGAGCAGCAGAACGGTGGAATTGCGCAGAGTCTCGACGGCCTGTTCGCCCAGATTGCGGCCCGCGCTCCGTACGCACATGTCATCGTCGTGGGCTATCCGCATCCGTTCGCCTACAGCTCGTGCGGCGGCGCTGGCCTCATGGACGCCTGGTTTCCCACCAACGTCCGTCAGAATCTCAACAGTGTCGTTGACTGGTATGCCTCCATCGAACAGACCGAAGCCTCCAAGTACGGCTTCACCTTTGTCGACATGCGGAACGTATTCGCTGGCCACGAAATGTGCTCCAGCGCTCCTTGGCTGGTAAACCCGCTCGACACAAGCCTCAGCGAAGCGAACTGGTTTCACCCAACTGCGACGGCCCATCGGGCGATGGCCTGGGCCGTGTACATGGCGCTGCCGTCAGACAGTTCCGGGCTGGAATCAGCAATTCACCTCAGCAATGGAGACCTGTGGACCGAGGGACCGGGCGGTAGTGGCGACACCGGGCTCGGGCTCTGGCCCGGCACCAGTCCGAGCCTCGCGGCGAACGGGTATGTCGCGTTCCACGCCAACAGCAACACGAGCGTCGGGAACCTGTGGATCGGCGGGTCGAGCACCGACCTGGGGCTCTGGGCCGGCACCAGCCCGAGCATCACCAATCTGCTTGGTGGCGGCTGGGAGGTCGCGTTCAACGCGAACGGCTCCGGGGACCTCTGGACCTACGGATCCAACGGTCAGGCCACCGACTGGGGTCCCGGACTCAAGCTCCAGCCCGGCACCAGCCCGAGCATCGCCGCATTGCCGTCGGGTGGCTGGCAAGTCGCGTTCCACGCCAATAGCGACGGGGGGCTGTGGACCCTCAACTCCAACGGCCAAGCCCACCAGTGGTACCTCGGGCTCTGGCCCGGCACTAACCCGAGCATCAACACGTCGGGCGAGGTCGCCTTCGAGGCGAACGGTAGCTCGAACCTGTGGACGGTCGGATCAGGCGGCGCCGGCAACATGTCACTAGGAATGATGCCCGGCACCAACCCAAGCATCAACGACTCGGGCGAGATCGCGTTCCAGGCGAACACCGGGACCTTGTGGACGAATGGACCTAACGGTCGCGGCCCCTGGGACCTCGCCATGGCGCCCGGCACCAGCCCGAGCCTCTCCGACCTCGGTGAGGTCGCCGTCCAGGGCAGCAACGGACACCTCTGGACCGCCGGACCAGGCGGCGCCGGCGATACGAGTCAACCGATGATGGCTGGGACCAGCCCGAGCATCCACTCGCCCGCGGGCTTCCTCGGCTATTAACCACCACCGAGCCCGCGCCGTCGACCACCCGCGCCGCTGGCCGGCACGTCCCGGGGCGAACGCTCACAGTCAAGCCAATCCCGGACGATGACGGTCAAGCGGACCGCCTCCCGGCACGTCCGCTTGCCCGCCCGCACACGCCAACCCGGCACGCACAACCGTACGACGCGAACGACGGTGGCCGCGGCACACACGCGCCGCGGCCACCGCCAACAGCAGGACGCTGTGACTGACTCCGACGAGACCGATGGAGCGAGGTCACTCCCTGACCGGGGCAAGCGTCGCCCTCATCGCTCAGACCACCGTTTCGCACGCTACCAACATGCATGCCTGTCGCTTTGCCAGGGATCGATATCACGTCACCAATTCGTCCGCGGCTCCCGGGAGAATCCAGGGCAAGCTGCTGCGCTGGCTCAAGGGCACGAATACATCGACGAGGACGTGGCCGAGGATGCGGCTGAACCTGCGCGGGAGGCTTCGCGTGACTTGCCGATGGCCGATCGTCTGGCAACCCTGCTGCACGACGTGGCGGACAGCGCCCCGGAGGTCGATGCCGATGCGCTCGACGAGGGGGATTGGGTCGAGGATCAGCTTGCGATCTCTGACGTTGAGCCGGGCGGGTTGGTTCGAGGGCGGCGTTGGGCCGATCGCCGTGCCGCGCAAGGCCAGTGATCTCGCCCGGCCGGGCTGGTCAGCGTTCGTGACCGCCGCAGCGACGGGGCCTGGCGGCGGCTCGAGGAGGGTCGCTGGCAATGTCACCGAAACAACCACTGGAGAAACTTCTACGACAGCACCCAAGTCGCAATGGAGGCGTACCCGTGGCCGTGCGGCACGGGATACCCCAACCGCGAGCCGCCCCGCTTTCGCTCAGGCGATCCATGGAAGAAGTAGGTGGTGGCATCTGAGCCGAGGTCAGAAAGCTGCCTCGGACAGTCACCTGCGGCCGGGGGACTGCCCTGTTCCACGTTGCCGGTCTGGCAGACGGGCGCCCGACTACGACATGGTCGGACTGAATGGGTATGACCGGCGCCAGACGGTTAGCTGACGTCGGCCCCTTTGGCGATGACCCGGTCGAGCAGCTCGCTACACCTCGGGAACACTCTTCGGAACCTGTCTGGTGAATTCCACTGGTACACGATTTCCATGAGGTGAGAGACGAGCTCACGTGCACGCATGTCGCGCTTCCCTGGCGCGTAATACTCAGTGCTGGTCATTGCCGTGAAGGCGCGCCTCCACTCATCGTCATCTTTCGCCTTCCCGTCCACGCCGCCACCCTCGAGTTCCCGGTAGGCGCTCTGTACATCCGCGGGCGCGTTGGACATAGGAATCTGATCACCCAGCCAGCCCGGCGGAAGTTGCTTCGTGTCCACATGCTTCGCTGTCCAGGGATGTGATACGTTTTGATATTTCCTGAGTTGCCACATGTGAGCGGTCTCATGGATGAATCCCCCGGCCACCTCATTCACCAGCTCTTCGCGAGTTTGCGTTTGTTTTTCCGCGTCGCTGGCAAGTAGGTCCCTCGGCTTCCTGCCCATCCTGTGCAGGCCGATGGTAAGGTTCACCTTGTTAAGTTCGGCCAGGCCGCGTACGCCGTATTGCTCGTCTTCGACGTCAAGGTATACGGATGGTCCTCCTGGTCCCCCTTGTTGTTGGTTCGCCGTCCTGAGAGTCTTCAGGTGCTTAAGCAAGCCAGTGGCCAGGGGGTCACCGTGGCCTATAAGGCGGTTCATCGCGGTGCCGAACAGCCATTCGACAAGCAGCTCATTCGCTTCAGGGGCCAGGATACGCAGGTCAAGGTACTCGCCAATTGTTTGTCTTTGGTTCGTTACGTCCTGCTTACGAGCACCCAGGTTCGCCGTCAGGCGGTTAGCGTCCGCCTCCGTCTCGCGCCCTTTTTGTTCAGTAGCCTCGTGGCGTTCCTTTATCGTATTGACGGCAGATATCGCGTCGCGGACACCCCTGACAAATCGTCTTGTGTTCAGGTCGTAGGCCGGGTTCGTTCCGGCGGTCAGCGCCTCCCACTCGGCTGCGAGCGCCTCAAAGTTCAACTGCCGGTAATCCGCCAGCCAGATGTCAGGGCGGGCGGGCGATCTGGTGTCGTCGAGTACTTTGGCGCGGTCTTTTAGTTCCTCACCCTTGGCCTGTATGGCCGCAAACTGGCCGCTCTTCTCTTCTGGGCTCGGCTCCTTCGTCTCACTCTTACCCTGTTCTGCGGGTGCGGTGGGTTGCTTCGACGTGAGTCGCTTTTCCACGATATCGAGGCGTTGGAGGACCTTCTTTACGTTCTCGTCAGGTTTCTCTGACCCGAGTTGCTGTATGATTCCGGATTGCATCGCTTTTACGTCGCTCAGAGTCCTCATGCCCGAAATCTTTGTCTTAAGTGTGTCCAGTTGATCTGGAACGTCGGTGTCGAACTCACCGATCTTCATGCGCTGGATGACGCCCGCTCCGGCGACGCCAAGGGGCAGGGTGGAAGCCCCAGCGGCTTTGAGGGTCGCTCCCGTCTGCTGCGCCACGTGGGTCAGATCGTGCGCACGCGTGGCACGGCCCTTCTTGGATGCCGGGTCGGCGCGGTCGCGCTGGAACGCGATATCCGCCCCGACCATGTAGGCGTGGGCATTCATCGCCTTCGCCGACTCCTCCACCCGGCTGTCGTCGTGCACCCGGACGTCGCTGAACTCATGGCCCACCCGGGCCGCCGGCAGCTGCCCGCCGGCGGAGCCGGCCACGTCCCGCACCGCAGAGCGGGCCTTGTCCGCCAGAACCGCCACCACGACCAGGTTCCCGGCCGCACGCTGCAGGCCGAGCAGGCCGCCGGCGGTCACGGCATCCCAGCGGGCCGCCGCAGCCAGGCGCGCCGCCGCGGCGGCATCGGGGGCGCGCCGGTACCCCGCTTTAGGCCGCGAAACCACGGGCCCGTCGTGATCGTGACCATGTGCGTGCATGGCGGACCTCCCGCTCCTCTCCACCCTACTACCAGGCCCGGATCAAGGCACCGTGCGAGCGCGCGCACGCCCGTGTCGTGTCGTGGTGTTCGTCGCTGGTAGGCGTCGCTTGGCTAACGAAGTAGTTCGGCCCGCCCCGACACTCCAACTGTGTCGGGCTCATGCGCCCCGAAGCGATTCATCTACGTTGTCGGTCGGCAGACCACGCAGCCCTCGCGAAGGCACCGACGACGGATCTTGGCGCCCAGGACCTCAGGGGACGGGAATCCCGAAGATCGTCCCAGAATGCGCGTCAGCGGTATCACCAACAACGCCGACCTCGCGTCCCACACCGCACGGAGACGCTTATTTCGATATCGGCCGGGACGTGGGGAGTCTCTTGAGTCGAGTTTGGCCCCGCTCGCCGGGTCCGCGGCGCTGTCGCCATGTTGGGCGTGCTTCTTGTGCAGCGCTTCGGCGCTGACTCCCGTCCAGGACGCGATACGAGCCCAGCTGTAACCGGCGTGGCGCAGCCGGGTCACCTGGTAGGTCTCGCAGAACTCTGCCATGGCCCGCAGGGTGCGGATGCCCGCGAAGGCAAGCTCAGGGTCGTCGTCGAGTCCCAGCGATCCGCGAGGGTCGCTTTGTGCTAGTCGCCGGAGGACGTCTTGGTCGAGTTCATGAGACATCAACCTAAGTGGTCCACCGCGGAACTACATTGATGTGATTTGATTGGCGTAGCGGCGAGGGGGTGTGGGCGGCGTTGCGTTCGCTTCGTGTGGAGGGACGCTGTGGCCCGTGGCAGTGTGAGTCCGTTCGAGATCGTGTTGTCGGCGGCCGAGCGCGGCGAACTTGAGAAACGGGCTGCGACTTACACGGACTCGTACCGGCGGGTGGTCAGAGCCAAGATCGTGCTCCTTGCTGCTGCGGGGCTGGCAAACGTGGATATTGCGGCCCGGCTTGATACCAGCCCGCAGGTGATTCACCGCTGGCGGAGGCGGTTCTTCGAACAGCGATTGAAAGGGCTCGAGGACCGGCATCGCTCGGGCAGGCCCCGAGTCTTTTCCCCCCTCGGTGAACGCCGAGATCAAGATGCTGGCCTGCGAGTTGCCGGCTACCACGGGGGTGCCGCTGTCGCGCTGGAGTTGCGCCGAGTTGGCCGCGGAGTTGATGCTGCGAGGCGTGGTGGCGTTTATCTCGGCGGCCACGGTGTGGCGGGCGCTGCGATCTGACGCCATCCGCCCGTGGCGATACCGGTCGTGGATCTTCCCCCGAGCGGCGGACTTCGCGGCCAAGGCGGCAGTGGTGTTGGACCTCTACGCCCGCTTCTTTGACAGAAAGCCGTTGACCAATCGGGAGTTCGTGATCAGCTCGGACGAAAAGACCAGCATCCAGGCCCGCTGCCGCTGCCATCCCAGCCTGCCGCCCCGCCTGGCCAGGCTTATGCGCGTGGAGCACGAGTACGACCGGGGTGGGGCGCTGGCCTATCTGGCCGCCTACGACGTGCATCAAGCCCGACTGTTCGGACGTACCGCCCCGACCACCGGGATCGACGCGTTCGGCCGGCTGGTCGAAGATGTCATGACCGCTGAGCCCTACGCGTCGGCCAAGCGGGTGTTCTGGGTCGTCGACAACGGCAGCAGCCATCGCGGACAAGCCTCGATCGACCGGCTAGAAGGCGCCTGGCCCAATCTGAGGCTGATCCATCTGCCCGTTCACGCTTCGTGGCTCAACCAGATCGAGATCGTCTTCTCTGTCATTCAACGCAAGGTCGTCAACCCCAACGACTTTTTCGATCTGGACCAGATCGCCCGACGCCTGGCCGACTTCGAAAACCGCTACAACCACACGGCAGCACCCTTCGACTGGACCTTCACCCGAGACGACCTCAACGAGTTCCTTCAGCGCATCGCCCAATACGACCCCGCCGCTCCCGCAGCCCTACCGGCTGCTGCGTGAGCTAGCCATCCAAGGCCATCCGCCACACCCTCGGATCGCCTAGATACAGGCCGCAGGCGCAGTCCAACGCCTCCTCCGGACTGCCACCCATCATTCCAGTCGGCAGGAACGAATCCTCGTAATCGTTGTGGCTAGCCCGGTGGATAGCGAATCCCCACACGCCCGCCATCCCGCCATAGCGAAGCCGGCACAACGGGATCGTCGGGCCACCAGCGATTTCGCCGTCCACATAAGCAAAATTCGAGCGGAACCGCACCTTCACCCCAGCCAAGTCAGGCCAGTGCTCCCGGGCATGCTGACCAAGCCGAGACTCCAATGAACGACGTGTCGACTCAGGTATCTTCACCCACCCAACACTACGACCCCCTCAGCGTACTTCCGCGGACCACCACTAAGTTGATAACAGATCACGTGGTCTAGGCCTTAGCAGCAACCGTACGCAGCGCTGTGACCAGGGATTATAGCTCATCGGCTCGTCGACTTACGAATGGTCGCGACGGGCAGGCGTCGCGCAACATGCGGAAGTCAGATGGCGGTCGCCCGTGCACGATCGACCTCGACCGGGGTCGCCGGTCTCAATATCCACCGGACGGGGGTTGCCCGGTACCCCCAAGTCTGGTGACGGGCGTCCCGTCGAGCGGCTGTGTCGTCGCCTCGGCTCGCGTGCGAACTCACTCACTGAGTTCAGACCAACATGAACCATGTTCTGCAGGGCGGCTATGTCTTGCAGATAGTGCCCGGGCTGATCGGGGCGTTCGTCGGCGCCCCGCTGCTGGCCCGAGAACTCGAGACCGGCACCTTCCGCTACGCCTGGACCCAAGGCTTCGAGCGATGGCGCTGGGCGCTCGCCAAGCTGGTGGCGCTCGCCACAGCGGTGACCGCCGCCGCAGGGGCGCTCAGCGTGCGGTTGTCCTGGTACTACCAGCCGTACTTCGCCACTCGCAACGGGGTCCTGGAACTTTCCGGACTGTCCCCGTTCGGTGGCGGTGTGTTCGACCTGCGCGGCGTCGCCTTCGCCGCCTGGAGCTGGCCGCCTTCGCCATCGGCGGTCTGGCCGGCATGCTCATCCGCCGCGTCGTCCCCGCCATCGTCGCCACCCTGGTCGCCTACACCGGGCTCGCCCTGGTGGCCGCGAACGTCCTGCGCCAGCACTACCTGACGCCGCTGCTCACCCTCGGCCTGAACGTGCCCGCTTCCGCCTGGATCATGCGCCAGTGGTGGGATAAAGCCGGCGACTTCGCGTTCCACACCTGGAGGGACGCCCCCATCAGCCTCCAGCAGGGCTGCGCTTCCTCCCCAACGGGGCCTCTTGGCAAGCCGTTGGGGGTAACCCTGGCGCAGTGCTTCGCCCAGCACGGCTACACGCAACTGACCAGCTACCAGCCGGCCCGCCGGTTCTGGACGTTTCAGTGGGTCGAGGGCGGCTGGCTACTCGCGCTGTCGGCGCTGCTCATCGCCGTGACCGTCTGGGTCATCCGCCGTCGGGCAGCCTGAACCGGCCGGCAACCGTTTTTCAGCACCGACCGGTGCCAGGGGGACCGGCGGCGCGAACCAGCTGAGCCATCACCTGTTTCTTGGTCAGTGGGCCAGGCTTGGCATGCTGTGCCCCAACCCGGCGACCAGCCTTCAGCACCCTGATGGTCGTCGGGGACATCCAGCCACCACTGATGGACTGCGGGATCGATGGGGCACGGCCTGGTTGGAGTGTGCCGCAGCCGGCGCGCTCTGCCCCGGATAACCGGCGGTATGGGCGCATCCAGCGTTTGAAGCACGTTGAGTGGTAGGGGACGCTTTCTAGGTCGGCGATAGCGAGTGCAGCCCGGTAGCCGCGCCGATCTGCCGGGAATATCGAGCCATGCGGCCGTCCTCGTCGAGATAAGGTCGACCAAGTCCGCTTAGAAGATGAACGGCACGAGCATCTTGGTCGAGCGCTTGTACACCGGGTAGGTGTCTGGGAACTGCTCGGTCAAGTAGCGCTCCTCGACGGTCGCGCTGTAGAGGAAGTCGATGCCGGCCAGGCCCACGGCGATCAGCCACAGCCAGCTCAGGGCGACGGCGGTGCCGATGCTGGCGACCAGGATGCCCGAGTAGATGGGGTGGCGGACCAGGTGGTAGAGGCCGCTGGTCACCAGCTCTGGCTCGTCCTTCTGGGTCATCGGGGTACCCCAGTTGCGCCCGATGTGCACGCGGGCCCAGATCGCGAATCCCAACCCGATTCCGAAGAAGACGAGCCCGAGACCAGCGCGCCATGGGTCCGTGTTGAGCCCGTGGCCGCGGAGAGCTCCAAAGCGGATCAAGAGGATCACGATGACGACGATCATCCTGATCCGCAGTTCGCGGGACCACGGGATGCGGCCCCTCTTCATGGAGAAGGCTGCCACGAGCCAATACAGCCAGAACGCTGCCCCCCGGCGGCGAAGACCAGCCCGACCGCACGCATCGTGACTCAGACTGCCACAGTGCCCTAAGGGGGGGCTCGCTCCGGCAGGCACGCGGTCGCGATCATGTCGCCGGGTGGGAGCAGTGCGGGTTGGCGATTACGCTCGTCGACCATGCCCCACGGCGAACGCGACCACCGTGCGCCCGACCCCGATCGGATCGACCATCAGTCGTTGCGGGCGATCGTCGAGTACGTAGCACCTGACGGTTCAACGCCCGCGCTCGAAGAGCAGGCCTCGCCCCTGCACCCAGCGAGGGGGCGCTGCGGCATCCGCATCGGTGACCGCCTGTATCGGAGTCCGCGATGACCCCCGTATCGAACCGGCCGGCGTGGCAGGAGGCGTTGGCCCTTTACGCCCAGCCTCGTCTCCGGCGCGGGTTGCTCGACCTCGTCACCTCCGCGGTGCCGTACCTGGCGCTGTGCGTGGCCATGTACCTGTTGCTGGCCGTCTCGCCTTTGCTGGCCGTGGCCCTCGTGATCCCGACGGCCGGCTTCCTGGTCCGGGTGTTCGTCGTGTTTCACGACTGCACGCACGATTCGCTGTTGCCCTCCCGGCGCGCCAACAGATGGGCGGGCAGGGTCCTCGGGTTGCTGGTGCTCTCGACTTTTTATCAGTGGCGCCGTGAGCACGCCGGGCACCACGCCACCTCCGGGGATCTTGACCGCCGCGGCGAGGGCGATGTCGAGACGTTGACGGTCGCCGAGTATCAGGCCCGTCGGTGGCGGGGTCGGCTGGCCTACCGGCTGTTTCGTCACCCGCTGGTGATGTTCGGGTTCGGCCCGGTGTTCGCCATGCTCATCGAGCCGCGGCTGGTGCGTCGCGGCACCCGATCGCGGCTGCGTAACAGCGTGCTCGCCACCGACGCCGCGTTGGCTGTCATCGTCGCCGCATTGTGCTGGCTGATCGGCTGGGAGGACCTGCTTATCGTGTGGGCACCACCGGCGTTGTTGGCGGGCTCTGCCGGCATCTGGCTGTTCTACGTCCAGCACCAGTTTGAGAACGTCAACTGGCAGCGCCACGATGAGTGGAGCTACGCCGACGCGGCGCTGCGGGGCAGCTCGTATCTGAAGCTCCCGAAGCTGCTGCAGTTCTTCACCGCCAACATCGGTTTGCATCATGTCCATCACCTCAACCCTCGGATCCCGAACTACAACCTGCAGCGGGCCCACGACACCAACGTGATCTTCGCCGGCGTCCCGACGGTCTCGATCCGAGATGGTCTTCGGGCCGTCAACCTCAAGCTCTGGGATGAAGACACCGGCCAACTCGTGACCTTCGCCCAAGCCAACCGCCACCCCCAACGCGTGCTCACGTAACCTCGCTCAAGCGCCCACCAAGCACAAAGAGCGCTCCGCCCGGTTGGGGGAGCGGGGGGCAAGCCCCGCCGAATCACGGGGTTCTAGGCCGTTGGGACCATGCCGGGAGAACTGAACGCCACCGAGCCCTATCCCCCACAGCGCGGTCACATCCAAGTGGGCCAGGACGGCGAAGTGCCTGCACCGGGTGCAGCAACCGCAGCGGCACCCTCGGTCAGGGATAAGTGTCTCCCCGCCGGCGTTCCGGGCGACCCGGCCATCGTGGATAGGGGATGCCTGACGGCGCGTGTTCTGGGCGACTTTTTGGCGCTGGGAATGAGTTCACGCGCTCTGCCGGTTCAGTGCTGGCTGGGCCAACAAGTGGAGGCAGGAGCGGCTTCCGCTGTCATTCTCCCATGGTGAGCCGATCCAGGCCGAGTGATATTCTGATCTCACGTTCTGCGCTCGGCAGGGCCCGACTACCACCGGCTGCCCCGGCCCGGAGCAGCGGCAAGGTCCGAGCGGGGGGGGTTCGTCGCTGGCTTCACTGGCGAGCAGTACACGTGCCCGTAGCGGCCGGGTCCCTGCAACGCGCCACCCGTGGGCCCCGCCCGGCGAGCGAATGGTCCTCAACGCCGCCGGCCCCCGTAAACGCGGTGGCCTCATCGGGCTGGGTGACCCGGGCACCGGCTATCCACACCGACCGGGTGGTGTACGTGGTTGGCGTCTCCGACGCGTTCTCCGACCGATGACGGCCCAACAGCGATTCCAGCCGGTCCAGCTCCGCCCCCCGCCCGACGAAGCTGGTCAACCCCACCGGCGGCAAATGCATCCCGGTCAAGTCCCCTGCCCCTGGGTCGTCGCCACCACCCCAACTCTAACCCCGACTCCAAGACGCCACCGGGAACCCGCGCTAGCGCCGGGTCCGCACGAATGGGTACTTCTGCCGATGACGCCCTCCTGGCCGACCTGAGCGCGGGAGGGCCACAAGGGGGTGTGGTATTCGTCCGCCGCTTCCAACCCCACGTGTTCGCGGTGGCCCTGGCCGTAGTCGGCGGTCACGGTCTGGCCGAGGACGTGTCCCAGCAGACCTTCGAACGGGCCTGGCGGCGGGCGTCCAGCTTCGACGCTACTCGGGGCTCGCTGCGGACCTGGCTCACGACCATCGCCCACAACCTGGCCATCGACGCCGTCCGGGCCCGCAAACCAACATCAAGCGACCCGGCCGACCTGGAACGTCTGCTCCGACCCGCCCCCGACGATCCCGAGCGGCACGCGATCCGAGCCGATGCCCGTTGGCAGCTGCAGGCCGTCATCTGCCGGCTGCCGCCCACACAGGCCCGGGCGATAGTGATGGCAGGGATCTACCGGATGAGCGCTTGGGAAGTAGCCGAAGCCGACGGGATCCCCCTCGGCACGGCCAAGACCAGGATCCGGAAGGCCATGACAAAACTGCGGGATGTTCTCGACGCCGAACTGTCCTATGGCTGACCTGACCTGCGCGGAGGTCCGCGAAATAGCCGGCGAGTTCGTCCTGGGCATTCTCCCCCACAACCAGCGAGCCCGTGTCGCCGCCCATCTCCTACGTTGCGCAGACTGCCACCAGGAGATAGCCCCGATGACGGCCACGGCGTCAGGCTGGTGGAGTTGGTCCCCGGAACCGAACCGCCGCTCGGCTTCGACCGCAAAGTGCTGGCCCGGGTCCGACCCCGCCGCCGGCCACTCGTCGCGGCGATGGCGGCCGCCGCAGTGGTAGCTGCCATCGCCGTGGTCGGAGCGTCGGGCGGCCTTGGCGGCCGGCCAGCTCGGGCCTCGGACCTCGGACCTCGCGGCCCAGCTCCGTCAAGGAGATCACACCGTGGGGGTGGTCTACGTCGGCGGGCGACCGGCCTGGGTGACCACGACCCTACGAGGAGATATCGCCTCCGGACCGGTCACCTGCGAACTGTTCGGCCGGAACGGGACCGTCACCAAGCTGGGAACCTTCGACCTCGTAGACGGGAGCGGATCGTGGGGTGCCCCCGACCCCGCCGGCAGGAGCGGGGTCGTCGGCGCCCGCCTGGTCGACCGAGCCGGACGAGTGATCGCCACTGCCACCTTCGCGTCGCCGGGTTCGCCCAATTAGTAGCCGTGCAGTTGAGCGGCCACCGGCCCATGAACCGCGACCGGTCTCGGAAGAAGGTTGGTGCATGGGCGACGGGCGCGATCGGCGAACTTGAGGGGTGACATCTGCCGTGAATACCGATGCAGCCATCCTCCTTCATCCGGCAGTTCCGAGCGGCCCCGATCGCGCAGTTTCCCCAAGGACAGTTTTCAGACGGCGCTGACACCAGCGAGCGGAAGCTCCCTTTTCTTCCTCGTGCGCAGGACGTGATGGCTCTGGACAAACTGCTTGACGGACGCTGCCGTTGAACCCGTTCCGCGACGGACTACCAGACGCCGGGGAGCAATCTCCACCGGACCTGACTGCGATATACCTCGTACTGCTCGCTGGCGGCGAGCAGGCGGTCCTCGACAAGGGCCCGGCCGACGTTACAACTGGTCACGAACAACATCACCAGGGCGTTCCGCACGGAAATGCTCTGCAATAGGTAACCGGACTGGAGCAAAAGGTAGGATGCGTAGATAGGGTGGCGGACCACGGCGTAAGGGCCACGCCTTACGAGCCCTCGATCCGCAGCAGCAAAGCCGAAAGAGCGGCCGAGGGCGAAGAAAGATACCACCGCTATCGAGAGGCCGAGGAGCTGGAGCCCAAGCCCGGCGGCGACCCCCCAGTGCGGATGAGCGCCGACGGGCCGGAACAGCACAGGCCCGAACGTTCCACCGAACGCAAGTAGCCAGTCGCCCAGCCGTCGGGTCACCGCCCGTGCCGGGCGCCGGATCAGATAGGCAACCACAATCCACATCTGCTCGCCGAGAAACGCCGCCCCGATCAAGCGGTGCGTCTGCAAGTAGAACTGCAAACTGGCCTTCGCAAAGTACGCGGCGCCGACGGCTCCGACGAGATTCGCCGAGATTCTGATCAGCCGCGCTCCACGGGCAGATCGCCGCTCGGGCTCCAACCAACGCCGCAGCATGAAACGACGACGGCACGGGCTGCTAACCGCCTGACGAGGTGGGCCAGCGAACTCTGGTCCCCCAGAACTGTGGTTGCCAGTAAGCCTCAACATCAGCAGCATCGGCTCTCGGGCGTCCGCACCCTAACTCGTCTCGCAGGGTGACGGACCGCAACGTTATCGGCGCTTGGGGGTGCTCGGGGCCCTACCACCGCCGTGGGACTCATGATTCCCTCTCATTTCGGAGTGGTTGCACTCAGGGTGCCCAGCGGGTTACCCAACAACGGTATACCCCACCGCAAGGGCTCGGGCCTGCCGTCGGCGAACCTGACGTTGCGTCCCTCGCCAGTCCCGGAAGGACCAAAACAGCCGGCCGCTGCGCTCACGCCTAGCCTTTCCCCATCGCCACGAGGCGCCGCTCAACAAGCGCGTCGACGCTGAATCTGCCCGCCCCCAGAAGAACGACGACGAGCGCCAGCACAGCGAGCGCCACGTTCAGTTCGTACCCGGCAGGCAGTTTCTCCGAGTTTATCCCGTTCGCCCACGTAATGGTGATCATCGCCATGACCATGTCGCCGAACAGCGCCAGCCCGGCCAGGCGCGAGGCGAGGCCGAGCGCAACTGCGATCCCTCCGCCAAACTCGATCACGCCGCCCAGGACGGCGAAGAAACTGCCCGGATGGAGATGAGCGGTGTTCGCGAAGTACAGCGCGGTCTGGTGAATTCCAGAAGGCGATGCGTCGAACGACCCGAAGAGCTTCCCAGCCCCGTACCAGATGAAGATCCACGCCAGAGCCGTTCGCACCGCAACTAGGGCCAGATCGGCTGGAAGAACGGCAATGCGAGTATTGACCACGGCCGCCACCCACGCCCGGCCACGGCGCCGGTACATCGGCTGGGCCGCCGTTACCATCAGGCCACCACCTGTTCTTCGGCAGTGCCTGGCCCGATCACTTCCACTTGCGGCACCGCGCCCGGCGAGACTCGATTCGCCTCCCGTCCGAGTCGATGAGCCGCCGCCCGAGTGGGCGGGCGGTCGGTGACATCGTTCATGGGGCGGAACGGAGCAATGAGCTGTGCGGCGAAGACCGAGAGGTGATGTGGGCGCGGTCCTGCCTGTTCGACGATCAGCGGACGACCCGGCAATCCTGTGTCGGTCCTGATCGTCTCTTCGGTCGGAAACACCGCACGGCCGAAGAGCTGGTCCCAGATCGTCAGCGCGAAGCCAAGGTTGACGTCCTGGGGTCCGTCCAACTGGTGGTGAATGCGATGAAAGTTCGGGCTGACGAAGATCCGCCCCAGCGGCCCGAAGCCCAAGTTGGTATTCGAGTGCACGAACGCCAGGATGGCCGCGTAGATGACAAGGAGAGTCGTCGACAGCGCACCATTAGCGAGAAGCACGATGCCCGGGACCAGTGCGACCAGATATGACACGTGAATGAGGGGATGCGTGCGGAAGACGGTCAGCACGCTCATGTCCTCTTGGGAGTGGTGAACCTCATGGAAGCGCCACAGCACCCGGACGCGATGATTGGCGAGATGGGCAAACCAATTGCACCCATCCATGGCCACGAAGATCACCCCGGTCGCGGCCCAACGCGGCACTGCGCCGGTTCTCGGCAGGACGATCCACGGGAGGGTCCTGCGCGCGATCTCGGAAAACGAGAGGGTAAGCGCAGTGACCAGTGGAATGACGAGCGTGGCGGTGAAGACCGCAAAAAGCAAATCGTGACGATGACCGCGGGCGAACAGCGGTCGCCGTTGGGCTGGCCGCACCCGCTCCGCAACCAGAAACAACCCGATAATCACCAGGCTTATCGGACCGATCACGATGACACGAACGCTTGACATGTAGGCGGCGAAACCTGCACCACCGAACCGACTCGACCAACCTATCCCGACAAGCGCAGCGGCGAGGGCGGCCACCAAGCAAGCGGGCAGATATACAGAGGACAAGAGTGCGAGGCGCCGGCCGTTAGCTCTCCGACTGTTCTGCTCAACTCGCGTCGCCGAAGAGGAGCCAAGCGGTGCAACTATCAGAGTCACGGCAACCTCTCCTTCCACAGCTGGGCTACTAACACGAAGGGTCGCCTGCCATGCGTCGAACGAGGACTAGCCGGGTTGGTTCGCGGGTGGTGGCTTGCCTGCTCCACGTCCTCCGTCTCCACTTCCCCTCGGTTCCTAAATGTACGGGACATATCGACTACAGATCGACCCCCGGTCCTGAGCCACCGCCATGCCTGAGAGCAGCACCCTCGGAGGGTGGTGGCCCGATTCCAACACTGACGGCGGCGTCGAGATCAGCGCAGCAGATCGACGGCCGATCAGAACCCGCCGCCGGATTTCGCCGCTGTCGTAGGCGGTGCGGTCCCCGGTGTCGACGCCCCTGGCGAATTCAGTCTGGGTGCGCGAAGCCCCCACCACTCGATCCGCACGCGACCGCTCCAACGCCGAGAATCGCCACGACAGCGATGGTCGCGGTGCGCCTAAGAACCTTGGTTCGAGTACTGGCGTTGGTTGGTGTCATTCTATCTCACTTTCCTGAGTCACTCTGGTGAGCGATTTGCGACTGAGTTCGCCGGCTGGATCACAATAGTTAGCTCGACACTCCAAAACAGAACAGAACTCTTCGACATCTTTCCGCCTCACTCAGTCCCATCAACAACGCTGCAGACGAGCAGATTGCGCTATCGGTATCGCACTGAAGGAGCGCACACTCGGCCCTCGACGGCCGATCAGAATCCGCCACCACCGGACTTGGGTGCTGTTGTAGCCGGTGCTGTTCCAGGCGTCGACGGTGCTGATCCAGGTGGGGGGGTTGCAGGCGTCGACGATGCTGTTGTAACCGGGGTGCCCGACGGGCTTTCCACCCACCAGGTGCCGAAGGTGTCCTTGACGCCCTGGCCCTTAGTGGTGCCCGACCCTGTGTCAGCCTCGAAAGTGTACAAAGGCCAGCCTCCGTAAGTGAGGCGAACGGAACCGTCGGGAGCCTTGACGGTGCCGAGCAGCGACGCTTGCACCCCGCTGCCTGCGATGCCCTGCGACATCCCCGAAGGCAGCACCGCGGGCGGCCAGACCGTGGTGCAGCCGCCCGCGGCAGTACAGGTGACCTTGCCGCCCTTCTCAGATGCGAGGACGTACAAGGTGCGACCATTCCCGTTTACCAGAACACTGCCCAGCCCGGGAACGGTGGCGGCGCTCACCGTGACCGAGGCGTTGGGCGCGCTGGACCCGCCGGTCGTCGTCGCCGACCCGGCAGCAGCGGGGGTGGCGGCACTCGGCGGCGGCGGCGCCGACGTTTTGCTCGACGAGCCGCACGCGGCCAAAAGGATGGAGGCGCCGGCGACAGCGGCGATGGGCCAGGTAAAAGCGCGCTGCCGGTTGAAACGGACCGGTGAAGTCATCTGAGCCTCTCAGGCAAGCAGGTTAAGCGTCTTAAGGGTGTAGCTTTTATACGTCCGGGCCGGCCCCAGGGATTGCTCGCCGGGTCAAACCGAGGAAGGCCGCATTCACATCGCGGGTAGGACCAGCGCGGTCACATCGAGTAGGCCCGTGACCGATCAACTGCACGCCTTGGCTCATTGGGGAATCCAGCTAGGCGAATATGGCGGTGGGATGACTCGCCCGGCAGCGTCGACCAGGCGGGCAGCGGCGACGACGCTCACGCCCGCCGGCTCCGAAACGCCCCACGACCCGCTCCAGTCCACGAGGTCGAAGGTTCCCAGTTCGGTGCCGATCCCCCGCCGGTCGACAGCTCGCAGGTCACCGGCCGGGACGCCACATCACCTCGTATTGTCATGGTGACCCAGGCCGGTCGCCCGCCGGCGTAGACCACCCCGACGGTGCGAGCCCCTTGGTGGGCTGGGCGCCGAGGCCCGCGACCCGACGAGGGTGGACGCCGAGAAGGCCGCCCGACGCGCCGACTACGCCGATTGCTATGACCGCGGCCGCGGCCGCCACTGGCGCGGCGAGAGGCAGCGGCAGGGATGGACTCGGGCAAGCGCCTTGCGGTTGAAGCCAAGGGGGGTCCGCTGCCGGGAATCACCTCCAGCAGCCAGGGCGCCGATCGCTGTCATCGGGACTATCTCCTGGCGGCCGTCCGAGCAGCGAAGGAGGTGCGCGGCGACGCGGGCCCGCTGGTTGGGGGCGAGAATGCCCAGGGCGAACTCGCCGGCCGCTTCGCTGGCCTCAGTGCAGGTGAGGTCAGCCATAGAACACCAGCTCGGCATCGAGAACGCCCCGGATTTTGGTCATGGCGTCCGGGATCCCGGTCTCGGCCGTGCCCAGGGGATCCCTTCGGCTTCGGCCATCTCTCGGGCGGTCATGCGGTATGTCCCGGCCAGCAGTACCGCCCGGGCCTGTTGGCGTGGCAGCAGGCAGATGGCGGCCCGCAGCTGCGACAGGGTGGCGGCACGGATAGCCGGCCACTCGGGATCGTCGGTGTCGGGGCCGAGCAGGCAGGTCAGGTCGGTAGGGTCGGTCGGGATGGGCCTGCGGGCCCGGACGGCGTCGACCGCCAGGTCATGGGCGATGGTCGTGAGCCAGGCCCCGACCGAGCCCCGGGCGGAGTCGAAGCTGGAAGCCCGCCGCCAAGCCCACTCGAAGGTTCGCTGGGACACATCCTCGGCCAGAGCGGGATCGCCGAGCACGGCAAGCAACCGCAGAACTCGTTTACCATGCGAATGGTCCGCGCCCTGCCTCCCGAACGCCGTGAGATCACCGGTGCAATCCGTCCGCGACGCGTGCGACCAGATCCACCATGAAAGCGAGGCCCAGCAGACGACGGAACCAATTCGTCCCGCGGGCCAGCTCCTCGTAGGCCCAGATCGTCATCGCCAAGAAGCCCACGGCCAGCAGGTAGGCATGTCCCGTACCGCGGACGTAACGGCTTACAAGGCCAGCGATTAGAGCGACGATGAGGGGCAGGTTGGGGAACTGCGCTACCGGAAAGCGCCCAGGGTATCCAAGAGTCGTCAGATGCTTAAATGTCCGCCAAGCTGACGAGAACGTCGATCGACGGTGCTCCGTTTGGAGTCCCTCGACCGCATCCATGTCATCTCCTCAGCTCGGTGGCGCCGCTCCGATGCGGGCGAAGCTAGAGATAGTACGAAGCTCGCAAGGTACGAGATTGGGCCGCCGAGTGCGACCTGTCCTGCCGCCAACTCGCCAAGGTTCCGGACCTCGCGTATCGCCAGCGATGCAACAAACCCCTCAAACGAAGAAGCCAACAGCGTGGGGATCTCACGACGCGCGGCTGATGGGAGCGGGTACAGACCGGGACAGCCGCTGCCACAACGACGTGACACTCCAGGTAGCCACGAGTGCAACGCCAGCCACGCTTATACGGCTTTCATGATGTCCCGTGCAACAAGTCGAGTCGCCTCCTGAAAGGAACAGAGAGATCCTCACGCTTGGTGACAACAAGGCCGGCTTCGGAAGCGACCACAGCCAGGTGAGGGTCAAGACAGTTCCGGTCTACATCTGCGAGTTGGGCGTGGGGCGGCTGCGGTCAGGTGGCGGCGAGGGTCAGGCAACTGCGGCACGGCAGTCAGGCGCGGGTAGACGGCCGGTCGCCGGTTTGGGCCTAGCCGATCATTTCGGCGGGACGATCGTCCTAGCGTCTGCGCGGAGTTGTTCGGTGAGTCAGCCCATCGGTCCGCTTGCCTTCATGGTGGGGGGCCGCTTCGTGGCTGCCGGCCTGGGCATTTGCTCGGGTGTTGGGGCAGCCGCACCACGTGGCCAGGCGACTGTAGAAGAGGGGCTGGTAGCAGGTGCACGTTTCCGAACCCAACCTGCTCGTAGAACGCTTTCGCCCGGTCGACACGCCTAACAGAAGCGCGACAACCGACGTCGGCACCGGAGCGAAATCCGATGCGTACAACAGATGCGGCAGAGAGGCCCGCAGACCGCACCTGCGAGCGTGACGACCGTAAGGCCAGAACGACGGGAGCGCCAACACCCCTGCGACGCTGGGGAAGGGAGCACCGCGAGGTCAGATCTCGACCCCTCCCGCCGCCCTCCATGCCACGCCCGGGCCGGGCCAACCGACCGAGAAGTCGTACATCACGGTTGGTCTTTTCCGTCCGGTCATGCGGCTAACGCCGTGGTCGTATTCGCTACTGCCGCCGCCCTGCTGACTTTCTTGGTGCATCGGCGAATCCTCCGGTTCCTGGCGTGGGGCGCTGGCCGTCCTGGCGACTGCGCTGGTCGGTTTCTCGAGAATCGAGCTGGGCGTGCACTGGACGACCGATGTGGTGATGACCATGGTCTGGACCACCTGGTGGATCGTGGTCCTTGTCGTCGTCGTTCGCCGCTTCCGAACTTCTGGCTCGGGTACACGCGACGTCGAGGCGATGACTGACACCGCTTTATCCGATGCTGTCGCGCCTTGCGCCACCGACGCCCGCGACGAGATCAGAGACTCCTCCACCGCCGCCCCTTGGCGGCGGCAGTGAGGCGGCCAGCGGTCGTGGTGGATTCGACCATAACGCGACTGCTTTTATCTACGGTTCGGCGCCCTGGGGCTGTTGTGTCCTTGCGGGTCGCGACCCGGCCTGGGTGTGTCCGGCGCGTCGGGTGTCGCCGGGTCTTATGTCGGTCGGGGAGGCGTTGGGGCATGTTGAGTTCCACGTCGGCCCAAGTGAGAATCCAGCCCTGGACGAAATCCAGCCGAGATAGAGGAATACCGGTTGATGACCAGCCCGGCTGGTGCTCGCGTCGGATGATCCCGCCGAGATTCGCTGCTGGTCTCGACGACGATGGTCATGGTCACGGGCACTGACGAGTATGCGGTGCTGGGCTTATCGGACCGCAAGGTCGACAGCCCTTCAACACCCCAACCAAATCCCGAAATTGGCCTGACCCATCATCGGGCACTGGTCCGGTGAATGCCGGCGCATCGCTGCTGGGAACTTCGACGAACCATTTGGCTGCTCGGTCGACTCCCGGGCAGCCTTCCGCGGCGTCACCGCAGGCAACCAGATCCTTAGCCCGGATAGGACGCTTTAGGTTTAGTACGTCTGACGGCGTTTGCGTCGCCCAGCCAGCGCAGGACGCTGCCCGCGACTGTGACCGGTCACAGGGCCCTCTCACCAAGTAGCGCCGAGCGAAGGCGTCGGATAATCGCAGCTCGGTCTATCGCTGACCCTCCGCGTAAATGGCCGGAACCGAGATCAGTATCTCTCGACATGGTGGTTCCGTTGGGCAGGTAGCTCATAAGGGTTCGGCGAGCTGCTACTGGAGCGGTCCGGGGTAGGCGGCTTGGGCTAGGTCGGTGAGTTTGGCGGCCTGGCGGCGGATGACGTCGACGACAGCGACGATGGCGGCTACGGCGACGGCCCCGAGGGCCAGGTTGATGGTGTCGGATGCTCGGCGGAGGGCGTTGCCGAGGATGTACGCGGCGAAGGTGTACACGGCGGCCCAGATGATGCCGCCGGCGGCGTTGTAGACCAGGAATTTGCGCCAGGGCATGCGGTTGGTGCCGGCCAGGAAGGCGGCGTAGGTGCGCAGCACGGACACGAACCGGCCGAAGAAGACGACTTTGCCGCCGTGGCGGTCGAAGAGGTAGTGGCCCACCTTGAGCTTGGGCTCGTCGACGTGTACGTGGTCGCCGTAGCGGCGCAACAGCCGGTAGCCGCCTTTGTCACCGATCCAGAACCCGATGTTGTCGCCGATGATGGCGGCGGCGGCGGCCACGGCGAAGATGGCCCACGCCGAGAGGTGGTGGGTGTGGCCGGCGTAGATGGCAGCGATGATGAGGATGGTCTCGCCGGGCAGGGGTATGCCAATACTTTTCGGCGCCGACGAAGAGGAACACGGCCCAATACCCGTAGGCGGCGACCAGGTGGTTCACGACCGTTCCTGAGGCAGATCCGACCCGGCCTGGGCTGGGCCCGGATGGGGGGCGGGTTGGGCTGGCCGCCAGCTGACCGAGGCGCCGAGACCGATGGCGGCGGCCAGGCCGACCAGGCCGGCTGCGAGCCCGATGGGGCTGAGGGCGCCGACGAGGATGGGGCCGCCGGCGTCGCCGAGCTCTCGGCCGACCTCGCCGGCCCCCATGGTCTGGCCCATGCGCCCCTCGGGGGCGGCCGCGGCCAGGCGGGCGAAGCCGATCGGGGTCGAGATGGCGATGCCGGCGCCGATCAAGATCGCGGCCACGGCGATGCCGGCGGCGTCAGGGAAGATGACCGCGATCACGAACCCGGCGCTGGCCATCAGTAGGGCGTATGAGCTGGCGCGCTCGGGTAGGGCGGCGCGGTCGTGGGCTCGACCGGCCCACGGTTGGATCACCGCGGCGGTGGCTGCGAGCAGGGACACGAGGGCGCCGGTGGTGAGCGGTCCCAGGTGGTGGAGGGCCCCCAGGACGGGGAGGTAGCCGACCCCGGCGGAGAGGGCCGCGGTGCCGGCGGCAAGGATTATCACTGGTTGCACGAACCGGGGGTGGGTGACTTGGCGGGCCAGATCGGCCACGGTGGCGCGCGGCCGGCGGGCGGGGGTGATGGCCGGGAGCTCCCGGGCCGAGAAGACCGCCACCAGGCCGGCCAGGGCGGCGAGCACGGCGAAGAGGAGGGCATAGCCCCCGGCCGCGACCAGGGCGCCTCCGGCCAGAGGGCCGGCCAAGTAGCCGACGCCCTTGGCCCCGCCGTAGCCGCCGAATAGCCGCCCGGTCCGTTTCTGGCCGCCCAACCCGGCCACCATGGTCCCCGCTGCGGGGGAGAAGGCGGCGGCGGCGGCGCCCTGACCGAGCCGGGCCACACCCAACCAGTGCGCATTTCCGGCGGCCACGAACGCCACCGAGGCCAGGGCGAACCCGACTAGACCGCCGACCAGGACCGGCTTGGCCCCGACCCGATCGCTGAGCGCCCCGAACACCGGTTTGAGGACCACCTCGGCCCCGTCGTACACGCCCAGCAGCAAGCCCAGCTGCCACAACGAGATGTGATGCTCAGCCCCGTAGCCGCCCAGGTTGGCGGCCACCGCGTGGGCGCCGAAGGCGGTGACGAACCCGGCCGCGTACACCGGGGCCAGAACCCGGCGGGCCGGCCGGTCAGGGTCAGGGGCGTTCACGAGCCTCGAATACCCGCTCCGCGAAATCCTCGAGTAGCTCGGCGCACTCTTTCAACCGCTGCTCGCCCCGGGCAGCCGAGGGGGCGCCGAAGAGATCCTTGGCCCGCAGCTCCCGATACCAGCGGCGCAGCCGGTCGACGTTCTGCTCTTCCTCGGCCAGCTCGGCCAGGGTGAACTTCTGCTTTTCGACCTCTCGGTGCAGCTCGGCTTCGGCCTTGTCGCACTCGGAGAGGAATTCCACCCATTCGGCCTCCCGTTCGGCGGTGAACAGCTCCTCCAAGGTCGCCGCCGTCGCATCCGTGGGCACCACGTCGAACAGCAGCGGCCGCCCCCCGCCCCGCTCCACCAGGGCCAGGGCCCGATCCAGCCCCTCGTCGAAGCCATCCCCGGGCGGGATGGCCCAGGTGGCCTGCTGCAACGCCACCGCCCCCACCCGGCGCAGCTCCCGCCACACCCCGACCCGATGCTTGGACTGGTCCGCCGTCAACCGGTAGGTGAGGATGCGCCACGACATGTAACAGATGCTACATGTATCAATACCACCAAGTGCTACTCTTCTAGCTGAATCCCAGAGAGGCTAGAGGGCGGCACGTGATCAGCTATCTGCAAGCGGTGGTCATCGGCCTCCTGCAAGGGGCCACCGAGCTGTTCCCGGTGTCCAGCCTCGGCCATTCGGTGCTCGTCCCCGCCCTCATCGGCGGCAGCTGGCAGAACCTGGTCACCCAGTCGTCCAGCTCGGCCAGCGAGACGTCGCCCTATCTGGCCTTCATCGTGGCCCTCCACGTGGCCACCGCCATCGCCTTGATCATCTACTTCCGGTCCGACTGGGCCAAGATCATCAAAGCCCTTTTCGCCTCCGTGCGGACCCGGCGGGTCGAGACCTCCACCCAGCGTCTCGCCTGGCTGATCGTGGTGGCTACCATCCCCGTCGGTCTCACCGGCCTCATCCTCGAACACCCGTTCCGGACTCTGTTCGCCAAACCGTTGGCCGCGGCCGTCTTCTTGACCATCAACGGGCTCATCCTCTTCGCCGGCGAACGTTTCCGCCGCCGCCGGGCCGGGACCGTCGCCGCTGCTGGCGCCGATTCCGTCCGCGTGGCCGCCCGCTCACACGGAGGGAGCACGGCCGTCGTCGATGGTCGCCGCCTGGACAGCCTGGCCTACCGCGAGGCCGGCGTCATCGGACTGTTCCAGACACTGGCGCTCCTGCCCGGCATCTCCCGCTCCGGGATCACTATGGTGGCCGGACTGGTGCGTGGTCTCGACCACGAGGACGCTGCCCGCTTCTCGTTCCTGCTCGCCACCCCCGTCATCCTCGCCGCCGGGCTCTTCAAACTGCCCAGCCTGGCCGGCAGCGCCGGCGCCCACATCCACGGCCAGGTCATCGTGGGCATGCTCTGCGCCGGCCTCGCCGCCTACCTGTCCACCCGGTTCCTGCTCCGCTTCTTCCAAACCCGCACCCTCACCCCCTTCGCCATCTACAGCGTCGCCATGGGCGTCACCTGCATCGCCGTCTTCGCCTAAACCCTGCGGTATCTATGCGATCCCGATGGGGGTACCGCGGGCGGACATAGTCGCCCCGGTCACTGAGCGTGGTCCCGCCTCGCCGACCATCCGCGACATGACTTCTCGGTGCACGGCCCCGCGGGCCCGTCGGCTGCCGACCGGAAGGATTCATGAAGCGCTCGGCGCAGAGCGTCCCATAGCATCGGGGGCCCGCCCGTCGCATTGCGCGCGGCAGCCGCGCTCCGCTAGGAGGACTGGGTGCTCTTTTCCGGCCAGGCTGAGGGGATATCGGAGGAGCGGCTGCGGAGCTACGGTGGCTATAGGGACGATCGCATAGGTCGCCAACTACGGCTGGTTGCTGATGAGCGTCCATGATTTGGCCCTCCATCACGTGGAGCCTTCGATTCATGCGGAAAGGGGGTTACCCAGGCAGAGCGGCGCTAGGACCGGGGCGTCCACGATCATAAGTGGATGGCTATCAGCCACCCCCGCCAACGCCGCGTCGATCTCAGACCGTCGGGGTGATTCCTGCGTCAATGTTGTGATCAGAAAAGCTAGCCCGGGGAACACCAGTGCCAACGGTGTTCACCAGAACATCAAGCTGGCCGAACCGCTCTATCACCGTGTCAACTGCCACCTGGCCCGACGTCGACTCGGTCATGTCCAATCGGAGGTAGAACAGGCGTTCACCCGCTGGCGGGGTGTCCGACTGGTGACCAGCAGCTATGGGCCAGACCGATCCGTTGACTGGCGTAAGTCACAAGCGCTGCCTTTGTTGCAAGTCCCAAGTCCACGAGGCAGCATCGTAAGCGTTCGCCACCGACGTCACAGCGCATTCATCGAGAAGGTACACCTGCACTCGACGAAGCCCGTCGACCGGAAATGGAACAGCGCCCCCACCGATACGGGCCGCCGTGAATCACGATCTGGGCGGCCCTTCACAGTCGTGTCGTTTGGCCGACTCACACTAATAGCCGGTGGCCCCTTGTGGTCTCGGTTGGAGCGGGGGTAGGTTCTGTGTCCTCAGGGCAGCTTGTAATCCGAGCAGAGGGGACCGCGGGCTATGTGGGCACGTCGGCGTATCTATTCTGTTGGCGCGGCGGTTGCGGCCGTGGGGGCGGTCAACGTCTTCGGGGTGGCCGCGGCCGGCGCGTCGAGTTCGCGGGTCTTGGTAGTAAGCCCAAACCAGTCGATCCAGCACGCCGTCAACCAGGCGGTCCCGGGTGACACCGTTTTACTCAGGCCGGGTGTCTACCACCAGTCAGTCCAGATCCGCACCGATGGAATCACGCTCCGCGGTTCGGGAGACGCCCCGGGCGGCACCAGGATCGTGCCCCCGAGCACGGCCAGTAACACGTTGTGCACGGCGGTGTTCGGGCCGACAGGCGTCTGCGTCCTGGCCAAGCAGGTCAACCCGAAGAACGGCAACGTTATCCAGCCTGTCTACAACGACACGGTCCGAAACCTCGCTGTCTCCGGGTTCGCCGGCAACGGGGTTTTCGGCTACGGCACCTACGGGCTGACCGTTACGGGCGTGTCCGCCACCAACGACGGTGCCTACGGCATTTCTCGCTTCGAGTCCACCAAGACACTGTTCGCCGATGACGTGGTGGCCGGCAACGACGAGGCGGGCTTCTACGTCGGCGACTCACCCGACGCCGCCACGGTCGTGCGCAACAACGTCACCATCGGCAACCAGTTCGGTATCTTCGTCCGCCACGCCCGCGGCGTCCAAGTCCTCAACAACACGGCCATCGGCAACTGCCAGGGCATCTTGGTGTTGGACGATGGCCAAGTCGGCGGGGCCGGCAACGCCGTCATCCGAGGTAACACCGTTTCTAGAAACAACCGGCTCTGCCCCGCCAATGACGACACCCCGGTCACCACCCAGGGGGGCGGGATCCTGCTTCTCGGTGCCACCCAGACACTCGTCGCCGGGAACGCCGTTACCGTCAACAAGGGGGCCCAGTTCAACTCAGGAGGTATCGTGGTCCTCAGCGCCCAGGGCGTCAGCGGTGGCAGCGACCCGGAGTTTGACACCGTAGCCCGCAACACAGCCTTCGGGGATCAGCCCGCGGACGTGATCTGGGATGGGACCGGCACCGGCAACAGGTTCGTCGGCAACCACTGCGGAACATCGATGCCCACGGGACTCTGCAAGTAAAACTGGGCATAAACGTTTTCTGTGGCGTCGTAGAGGGCGGCCGTGGTCTCACGGTCGCCTTCTAACCGCAGGACAAAGCCACCAGAACAACCAAACCAGCGCGCCCGACCAAAGGGGAGGCCGGTGGATGGCCGATCATACAAGGAACTCTAAATATCCAGAAGATCCGTCGCCCACGCCTGCACCATGGCCCTATAACCGCGCCCCGTCGGTCCGGAAACATGCCACCCGAGTCATGAGGGACCGACTTGACGAGCGGGGTTGATTCGCCGGCGCCGGTCTTTGCGGGAGGAGGTGCAGTCGTTGTCGCTCAGACATAGGGTGGGGCTTCCGGCTTGGCGCAGTGCGTCGAGGTCGGCCCGCAGCGTGTCCATGTACTCACGAACCGAACTGATCCTCCCTCCCCGGACGGTGAACACGCCGATGCAGCCGTTCTCGTAGGGTTGGCCGGCGCGGTTGCGGGCTCGGCTCGGCCATTGCACCGTACCGCTCTTCTTCCACGTTCCTGCACCTCAGGATTCCCAAGGCGAGCATTTTTCGGACCCGGGTTACGGTCCCGAGCGCCGGGTCGTTGGGTTGTCATCACTCCCGTTCCTGGTCTCTTGAGAACCGGTCCCTGGCCGGACTGGGACCGGTCCTGTCCAGGGCACTCTTGCAGGTTGGTGGGCATGACAGAACGGTACGATGTGACAACCCGGCTGTCGTCACTCGAAGTGGACACGACAGGTGGAATCTTCAGCGGCTGGATGATCGCACGTCGCTTCCGGGCCACCGTCGTGGACGGTCGGGCTGCTCTGCGTCGCCCGCGTTCGAACGAAGGCCTACCTGTGCCGGGCTGCCTGGTGGTGCACCCGCTTCTGGCTGAGTTGCTGGACGGACGTCGTTACCCAGGAGCGGAAGAGGTCCTTCTCCGGTGTGGGGCCCGTACCGGGGAGCGGCTGGTGTCGGTTCGGCCCCGCCGCATTGTCGCGGACGTCCCGGGGGATGTCCGGTCCGACTGGGTGCACGAGCTGGCAGCTGGGCGAACGTGGCGGGTGTCGGCCGGTTCATTCTTCCAGTCCCGACCTGATGGAGTCGACGCCTTGGCCGACCTGGTGGTCGCCGCGGCGAGCGACGTCGAACCTGGCGTTGCGGTCGATCTGTACAGCGGGGTCGGGGTCTTCGCCGGCGTGTTGGCCGCTCGCGGCTGGTCGGTGACCGCGGTGGAAGGTTCGGCCAGAGCGGTTCGGGATGCCGAGGCCAACCTGGCCGGCCTGGGCGTCCGGGTAGTGCGGGCCGATGTGACCAGATGGCACCCGGAGCAGGCGGCCCTGGTCGTGGCCGACCCCAGCCGGGCTGGCCTGGGGAGCCAGGGCGTCTCGGCGGTGACCGAAACGGGAGCGGTCCGGGTCGTATTGATCAGCTGCGATGCGGCCAGCCTGCCCAGGGACGCATCCCTTCTTCGATCCGACGGTTACTCCCTGACCTCCGTCACGCCCGTCGACCTGTTCCCCCACACCTTTCACGTCGAGGTGGTGAGTGTCTTCGACCGGAGCTGAGCGGACCCAATCGTCCCCGGGCGGAGGGCCGCATCGCATCCCGCCCGCTACGACATGGACATAGCCCGGGTGCGAAGAACTGGTGGCCCGCTCGAGTCAGGCCGGGCGCAACATCCACCCCGCACCCGCCGGCGCAGGCCGATTTCGGTCAGCTCGGATCAGTCTGTTCCACGCCAGGAAAGGCGCGAGATGGAATAATTGGCGCCGGTCACGTCCGAGCGTCCCACTGTCCTCAGCGTCCGTTCGCATAGATGCTGATAACGAAGTCCGTTGGATCGGGCGTGTGGCTGGTGGTGTTAGTTAGTGCTGCTCCTCACAGTGGCCTCACCGTTCCTCTACCGCTTCACACCGAGATTCGGATCGGGCGATACGAGGATTCCGGCGGCTGCGGGATAAGGATCAGGCTCGGGGTTCCCGGCTAGGGCAGCTCGGTAAGGCCACCGCGTCCGTGGTTTTCGGTGTGATCTGCTTGGGGATCGGGTTGGGACAACTGCTCCGGTGATAGAGACTGAGCGCCGATTTCGAGCGGTCTTGACGACGGTGGAAGACCACCTAATCGAGGGCGAGATCGAACATTCGGCTCAAGTCAGCTCAACGCGCCTTCCGCAACAAGCGCTTCGTGGGCAGCCAGGAACGCCTGACGTCCAGCGGGCGTTCCGCAGTAGACCGTCGCATGGAGTAGGACCTCACGGATCTCATCCACTGAAACCCCACTACTGAGCGCTCCCTTCACATAAATCCCCAGCTCTTGAAAACGGCCGAGGGCGGTAAGCATGGCCAAGTTCAACATGCTGCGGGTCTTGCGATCGAGGCCCGGTCTGCTCCAGGCGTAGCCCCAAGCCCACTCCGTGACGATCCTCTGGAATGTCATCATGAACTCGTCGGTGTCGCGAAGGTTCGTATCGACGAAGTCGGCGCCTAAAACCTCGCGGCGCACCGCTAGCCCTTGTTCGAACAGTTCGCTCTCGGCCATCTCTGCTCCTCTCGGCGGTCAGGGCCACGTTAAAACGGCGTACAGATCTTGACGCACCCGCGGTTGTCCAAGAAGGTCGAGCCGATCTTCCAGCGTGTGGTTCCTGGAAGACGCCGGCGACCCTCGATTCGCCCGGCGACGTCATCCTATCTCCTACCATTCGGCGCGAATCGGAGCCCAGGGCGCCCACCAACACCGGGCTCGGGGGACTCCCGAACACGCGGGCAGATCGCCGGCTGGGTCGCGAACGTTCTGCTGTCGCCTCGATCGAGCCCTCCCTGCTGAGGCGACATGCCCGAGATCGCCGATTATCTGACCGGCCGGGATCGCCGGTTCGCCAGCAGCACCGCTCGCGATAGAACATTCGGCGTGCATCCCTAACTGCCACGCTATGGGGATGGAGGAGCTGGTTCTCGACGGCGTGAACGGGCGTCGGCTTACCCTTTCAGGACCCAGTAGCGCCGACGAGGACGACATCTGGTCGTATCGGGCATCGCTCGCCCTCCCGGAAGGACGCGTCGAGGCGATGGTTTTTGGGACTCCGGCGACGGCCTGGCCGGGTTCCTCCGTGAGTTAGCGGACGCTTGGCGAATTTTCAAGGGCGTCAAGGAGTTCGTCACCCTGGAGGGCCAACTCGGCCTAACGTGTCGCCATGACGGCCGGGGCACGGTTGAGTGCGTCGTCAGTCTCGGTCAACCATCACCGCCCACGTGGAGTCTGAACGCCGAGATCGACTTCGGTGCGGGCGCCCACCTGGATCGACTTGCTCGAGACGCCGAGGCGTTTGTGCGGCTCCGCTGAATACCGAACGCCGAGTACGCGCCCCTCCTGGGCCGGGTGCCGACGTGGCCGACCGGCGCAAGAGGGAACGTTATGCGCGCCGACCTCTAGATCCCGTCGGGGTACGACCGCACCGTCCGCTCTCTAGCGGGAAAAGCCCCGCGGTTGTGAGCCCAGCCGTCCAACCTGCGTATCGCCTCGTCCCTCACCGCTTTGAAGGGTCGGTCGCGGAAGACCTCGACACGCAGACCTTGAGCCAAGAACTGAGCAGACACGTCCTTTGACCCGACGAAGAAATGTCGAGCCCCGATGCACTTGCCGCCGAGTCGCTGGTCTGGATGGCGAGATTCCGCTGTGCGGGTGTTGTACGTCATCACGTTCTCCAGCCAGGTGGAGCCTCGTAGCTCGTAGAAGCCCTTCCCTAGATCTCCTCGGCTGTCGAACCAGAATGCCTCCTCGTCGGGGTAGCCGAATACGGATTGGCCCATGCCGACAATGGGCACCAGGGCGGTCGCCTTCGTACGGTTTGGAGCGTCAGCCCCGGTGGCGTTCCCGTAGACGAGGAGGAATCCGTCGTGAACTTCTTCCTCCTGGAGCAGACATAGCCCTCCTCCTCTCGGGGTGGGGCTAAATCCGAGGTCCAACTCGATGAACTCGCCGCTCTCCCAGTCCAGCATGGGCGCAAGTCTCGCAGGGCAGCCCTCGATGGGAGCGCATAGCGACTCGGATCGCCGTGCCATGGTGGGTCCCTAATCAGATGCGCTGTCGTTCTGTTGCGACCGGCTGACGGCCTGTCGGCCTGGTTACCTCGCCGCTCTTGGAGCCCGAGGGGTCCTTCCGGTCTGCCATCATCGTGGTGAGTCGCCCGACGACGAGGTGGGACTCGCCCGCGCACGCTTCCAAGACATCGCAGATCATGTTCGCCTCCTGGCAGCGGACCCAGATACCCAGGATGCTTGGCTCCACCCTTGTGGTTGGACGCGGCGGGAGCCCCACGAGCTCACCAAGGACCACGTGGGAAGTGGTCGTCCACGGGATCATCCTGGCAGCCTGCGAGCTGCCGAACGTTCCATCTGGGCGGGGTGCTGTGGATGCAGTCCGTAGTCCACATTGCCGAGCAGATCGACGACTATAGCAGTTAGCTATGCTCACCATCTCGAGCAGAACATGCCACCCGGAACGTCGCCATGGCTCGACCGTTGTCGAAGGCGCATAATCACGGGATCGACGCCTCCGAAGGACCTGAAGACCGCGCTCCGAACCGGCGTTCTGCCGCCGCTCCAGGCGATGATCGCCCGCTTGAGATAGTAACCAGCGGCTGCGTGTCGAGGGGTTCCTACAAGCGATTTTCACGGCCGGTGTGCAATCCAGCCCGGACACGGTCGTACCTGTTGGACCGGTCGGGATCGCCCCATGCCGGCCGCCCCTGGCCGATGGCCAACACCATCCGGCAATCACCCAGTGTGGGCGAGGCGGAGGGAAGGACGCCCTGTTTTGAGATGGGAGTCCGCCTGTCGCGGGGACATACAACGGAGCATCGTGGTGGCCAAATAGCCGTGCCAATCCGTCATCGGGGAGAGCTGCCGAGAGATCACCAGATAGCGAGGCCGCTAACACCTTCCCAATCGCTTCATCGGCGTGCCGCTCCGCAACAAGGACCGCATCCTCGAAGGCCGCAACAAATGTATCGAGGAGCCTCTGCTTTCCTTGCCTGTCGGGGATTGTGGGCTGTACCAGGCGATGCTCCTCCTCATCCCACACGTGCATCTGGATCGTGGTAGGTATTCCCAGGGCTCCAACGGTCCATTGGGCGCCGACAGTGAAATCGGGGAGATCGCCCTCCGTGAAGGCTTCGTCTTCGGGAGTAAGAAGGGAGTAAAGAAGGTGGGGCTTCGCAACATTCGAAGCCTCTGTGCGGTCCGCCCGAGCCTACCGTCGCCGCCGATGGCAGTCCGGCCTGTTTCTTCGAATACTTTGCCGCAGGCTCTGGTGGTCAAGCCGTGTTCGGCCTCCGTGCACCACGCTCACTTCTGCTTCCTCGCCGTTTCACATTCACACGCCATGGGTGCCGCCTGTCCACCACTCATCCCGTTCGCTGCTGATTGACCCTTTGAAGATGCTAAGGATCCACGCCAGGTTAGTACGCGCGTAGTATTCTGTTTATGTGGAGGTCACCCAGGCGGGGCTCGCGCGATTCTTCGAGGTGGTCTTGCCGCATATGAACGAGGTGCAGCGCCGGGTGGTGGCTGGGGCCATGTCGGAGATGCTGGGTCGGGGCGGCAAGACCGCGGTGGCGGAGGCGTCGGGGATGAGCCGCAACACCGTGATCAAGGCCGAAGGTGAAGTGAAGGCCGGTATTGAGCCGTCGGAGCGTCTTCGAGCACCTGGTGGTGGTGACAAGTCGCTGATCGATACTCAGCCCGGCCTGCTCGAGGCGCTGGACGAGTTGGTCAATCCCGAGACTCGGGGGAACCCGATGTCGAAGCTGCGCTGGACATCGAAGTCGTCGACCAAG
The DNA here is from genome assembly GCA_963769725.1 of uncultured Acidimicrobiaceae bacterium. Taxonomy (GTDB): domain Bacteria; phylum Actinomycetota; class Acidimicrobiia; order Acidimicrobiales; family Palsa-688; genus PALSA-693. The sequence continues at coordinate 301,047 of CAVYMU010000002.1, forward strand.
TTGGCCGACGATCTGGTCGACCAGGGTTTCGAGGTGTCGGCTCGCTCGGTGCTGCGACTGTTGCACCGCCTGGGATATTCGCTTCTCGCCAACGCCAAGGTGAACGAGGGACGCCAGCACCCTGACCGTGACGCCCAGTTCCACTACATCAATGACCAGGCGGACGCCTTCGTCGATGATGGCCAGCCGGTGATCAGCGTGGACACAAAAAAGAAGGAACTGCTGGGCAACTACGCCAACGGCGGGGCCGAGTGGGCGCCAACAGGCGAGCCGGAGCGGGTCGAGGTGCACGACTTCGCCGACCGGGCTCTGGGCGAGTTCTCCAAGGCCATCCCGTACGGGATCTACGACATCGCCAACAACGAGGGGTGGGTCAATGTCGGCGACAGCGCCGACACCGCAGAGTTCACGGTGGAGTCAATCCGACGGTGGTGGAACCAAATGGGAAGGGACCGCTTCACCGGCGCCACCCGCCTGTTGATCACCGCCGATGCCGGGGGCTCCAACGGCTACCGGCTCCGAGCGTGGAAGTCGAGTTGGCCCGCCTGGCCACCGAGACCGGCTTGGAGATCACCGTCTGCCACTACCCGCCGGGCACC
>CAVYMU010000003.1:0-252206 GCA_963769725.1 uncultured Acidimicrobiaceae bacterium
GTCGATATAGCGCTCACCGGCCGCCTTTGCCGATGCCAACACCATCCGGCAGACCACCGAGTGCGGGCGGGGCGGAGGGAAGGACGCCAGTTTTAAGTGGGAGAACGCCCGTCGAGGCGACAACGGCGGCGTCGTGGTATCGAAATACCGCCATACCAACCCGCCCTCCGGGAGCGCTGCCGAGAGATCGCCGGATCAGCTGGGCCGCTAACAAGGGGCTCTGAGCTCATTGCGCTGTCCTCCAAGGAAGACGGCCCGGCCAGTGTCGGGCCGGCGACGGCGTCGGGTTGTTTATCTCCATCAGACTGTGAGCCGCCTATGCCACGACCGTCGGAAGGCCGCCTGTTAGGGAGAGGTCCATCGTCAGGCTCTCGGGCGAGATGATGAGGTGGCAAGGCACCCGAAGGGCTTGTTGCTCTGTGGCACGGCTCACCGGGATTCGGGGATTTCGCCCATGACGACTCCGAACCAGCGCTCCCGGTCCTTGACCACTCGGAACATTTTCTCGTCATGGGTGCCGGCAAGGTATGGCTCGTGGACGACGACGGTTGCTAGATGTCTGGCCTTCGATCCGATCCGATCGACGCGGCCTGGGCGCTGTTCGAGCGTGCTCGGGTTCCAGGCCAGATCGTGATGCACGACATAGCGGCAGTCCTGGTGCAGGTCCACTCCCTCTGCCACGACTGAGTTGGCGACGAGGACCTCGGGGAAGAAGGAGTGTTGAACGTGAGCATCAGCCGCCGCCTGGTCTCCTGGCGGACCCCGCCGGTGGCCAGCCTCACGTTGGGCAGCAGCACCTCGCGGTAGCGAGCCCGTGGGCTCACATGCCCATTTCGATGCCGCTGTCACGGGCGGGCTGACGCCACTCCGGTTCCGGCCATGCCGGCGGGCGGCGGACCTGCGGCGGGTCGACCGGCTCGAGCCGGGCCCGGTAGCGGTCGAGTTCGGCGGCGATGGCTGCTCGGGTCCGTTCGCTGTCCGACCCGGTTCTCTCATGGGCGGCGATGGCGAGCACGTTGGCCCGCTGGCGCTGATCTAGGTCCTGCTCGTGCTGCTGAGCGTCGGCGGTGGCGGGCAGGCCGGTGTCGATGGCCCACCGGGGTCGGCGCTCCTGCTGCCAGTCGGCCGTGAGGTCCTCGACGGCCACGGCCGTGTCGTCCGCCGTGGTGTAGATGTGGGTGGCCTCTCGGGCCCTGGACATGGCGACATAGGCCAGTTCGCGGCCGCCGCCGTCGGCCAGCACATGCCCGGTGTCGACCGTGGCGCCTTGCGAACGGTGAACGGTGGTGGCATAGCCCAGGTCGAGTCTGTCCAGCTCGTCGCCCCGGATCCCCGCCAATAGCCGGCCGTCGTCGGCTCGTAGGTCGATCATCTGCCACGCCTCGTTGACCGCGATCACGGTGGCCCGCTCCGAGTTCACCATCCCCACGTCGGGGATCGGCGCGGTCGAGATCACCCTGTCACCTACCGCCAGGCCGTGCACCTCGGGGCCTGAGACGCGGCCCGAGTCAACCATCACCTCCCGGGCCAACCGGTTCAACTCGGCGACGTTGCTTCGCTGATAGGCAAAGAGAGCGGCGTCACGGCCGGCGTCGATGTCAGCGGCCCATCCTTCGACGGACCGCCGCAGCGTCCAGTCCCGATCGGGCTGCGTGTGGATCCGGCCGTGCGTGGTGGTACCAGCCGACCGCGACGCCAACGTTGCCGGCGCGCAGCTGTTCGAGCGCGGCCCGCTCCCCGATGTCGACCTGGCGGCGGTTCTCGTCGAGGGTGTGAAGCATGGCAGGGTGGCGTTCCACCAGGGCTCGCATGGCCCCGCCCGGGCCGACCGGGCCGAGCTGGCGGTCATCGCCGACCATCACCAGCTTTGCTTGGGCCTGCCTCGATCTTGGCGACCAGGCGTAGAAGATCGAGGTCGTCGGTCATGCCGGCCTCGTCGAAGATGACCACCGTGCGGGCGTCGAGGCGGGCCCGGTCGTGGTCGAGACGCCACACCAGCGAGGCCAGGGTGCGCGAGTTTTCGATGTCGGCCTCGTCGCCAAGGTTGCGGGCCGCCTGCCCGGACGTGGCGGTGCCGATCACCTGGCAGCCAGCCCTCTCGTAGGCGGCGGCGACCACCTCGAGCATCGTCGTCTTGCCCGACCCTGCCACCCCGATCACGATGTCGGCGCCTCGCCCGGACGTCACGATCGACTCCGCCGCCCGGCGCTGGGCGTCCGACAGCGGATGACCCCGCCCCGCTTCGACGCTGGCCAGAGCCGGCCCGACCGCTGCCACCGGGCCGTCCTGCCGGACAGCCAGTCGTTCCACACCGGCGGCGATGGCCGTCTCTCTGGCGATGACAGTCGCCAGGCTGTAGGGCTGTTGGCGTGCCCCCTCGACCCGCACCAACGGCACCGTCTCCGGGTCCCTGATAGCCCGAGTAATGAGCCGCTCGAACGCCGCGGGCTGGTGGCCGAAGACGTGAGGTGACACCTCGATGGCTACATGGCGGGCATCGAACACTTTCATGCGGGCTAGCTCCCCGTCCGCGCTCAACACCTCTTTGAGCGCGCCGTCCACGTCGACAGGGGCCAGCCGGAACCGCCGGCCGGCCTCGGTCACCTCGGCCAGAATGCGGTCGGCGGTCCAGCCGGCCGCCTCGATCTCGGCATGCCAGCGGGGCATCAACTCCTCCGGGCTGTCGTGCCGTTTGGTCGTCCTGGTCGACCGGGCCGCCACGTTCCGGGCCCGATAGCCGGCCCAACCGGTGCGGCGGATCTCCGCCTCGATCGCCTGCGACCGCTTCGAATGCAGGTCCTGCACGGCGCGAGGAACACCCGTGATCTGCCAGGACCGGAGTCGGCCTGACGGACCCCGATCCGGTTCGATGGCGTAACCCAACTCCACCGCCTTCGCTGCCGAGGCGACGAGGCCGTACTGGGTGGCGGCATGTAGATGGTCCCGCCACAGCGACATGTAGGCCGCCTTCCAGCCGCCCGTCTCGTCCAACATGCGCACCAGGTTGACCAGCAGCACATGATCATGCGGGCCGGGATCGCCGGCCCGGGTGGTGGCGTGGCGGGTATGGCAGTAGATCAGCCCGTCCGTCATCGCCGGCCTCACCGCCCGTCCCCGCCGGCCGCCGGCCGCCCTGGTGAGTCTCTCCAGGTAGGCCAAGGTGGCGTCGCGTTCGGCGTCCATGATGGCGTGCATGTCGTCGGCCCGGCCGATCACGCCCAGCTCGGCGACCGACTTCTGGGCCGACATGACCAGCTCCATCCCGGGCCGGGACGTCGTTACCAGCCGCGCCCCGGACTCGGGGTGGCGGGCGCCGCCCTGGCCATACAGCTTCTCGTAGCTGTCCTCAGTCACCGCTCCCGACAGGCCGAGGCGGGCGGCGCCGGTGCCGCCCCACCGCAGCGGTGTTTCGCCTCTCGACCCGTAATATTCGAGCGCCAGCCCCGGATAATCGTCGCCTCTTTCCAACACTGTCTGCTTGTGATACTCAACTTCAGCAGACCCCATCCGCCTCATATGTGCCATCACCCAAGCCCCCCAACAGCAGCACACCCAACCGCCACGAGACCCCGAACAGCCTCAGACCCAATCCACCCCAAAAGGCGAACACGATTCCAACCGTGCCGGTTGCAGCAGAAGCGGGGCGGTCCGCCGCCAAGGCGCCCCTGGGAGAGGGTCATCACGTCACGCTCGGCGAGCCGTCGACCCGGCAGCCCAGAGGCTCCGCCGTCCGGGTTAGACGGCGCCGGCAGAGCGGCCCGGATGGTTGACGGCCAGTAGGCGCCCGTCAATTGTCCTCCTTCAGGACGTCAAGGCTGACGGCGTCGTCGCCGGCCGGTTCGACGGCCGGCCCCCAGACGGGCAGCGCGGCGAGCTCGAGCCAGGTGCCTCTGCGTCGGGCGCGGGGCTGGCGGCCGCAGCTCGTATCGTCTCTTCGAGCTCGGTCTTGGCGGCCCGAAGTGTTTTGGCGTCAGGTCGTGTCGTCCAGGGGGCCAGGGTCAGGTGAATTGGGTCAGCGGTGCGCAGCAACACGATGGCCTGGCCTGGCGGCAGGGTACGCAGTTGTGCCGCGGTCATGATCGGCCGGTGCCGGGCACTGGTCGACGTGGAGGTCTCGCCGGCGCGGACATGCTCGGAGGTTTCGGTGACTTCCACCTCGCCCAGGAGGCGGGACAGGTCAGCGAGGTCGTCGGCGTCGCCGGAGCCGCCCAGGACAACCTTGACGGTGGCGGCGTCCCATATTGCTTGGGCCCGGTCGGGACGCCAGTGGTGTCGGGCTTGGGCCAACGACTGGAGAACCACCATGGTGGAGATGCCGGAGCCGCCACCCTCGGACATGAGGGACGGCAGCGAGTCGAGCGGGTAGTTGCCGGCCTCGTCGAGAACCAGGGCGAGCGGGGGGTCGAGACGCGAACCGGAACTGGTGGCGGCGGCCCGGCGGGCGGTGTCGACCACGTCTTCGATCAGTGCGCCTACGAGTCCGGCGGTCACGGTGTGCCCGGTGGCGGTGCCGAGCAGATAGAGGGTGCCGCGTCGGCCAGGAATGCGGCCGGGTCGAACTGCTGGCCCGGTTCGGGGCTCACTGCGGCCAGGACCTCCGGGTCGGCCAGAGCCGCAAACGTGTTGGAAATGACACCCCAGACGCCGTCGCGGATCTTGGCGTCGCCACAGATGACCGACTCGAGGGTGACCGCAGGCAGATCGGCCTGACATGTCTTGAGGATGGCGACCGCCTCGGCGGCCAGGTCGGCCGACAGGCTCCACCGGTAGAGGTCGACGGTGGGCCGGTGGCCGAGGGCGGCGGCGTGGAGGAGGCAGCGCACCACGTCCCGGGCTCGGTTGCGCCAGAAGGCGTCGTTCTCTGTCGGTCGAGCCGACTCCGATACCAGCCCGGCGGCTCGGGCCATGGCCGTCTGGATTCGTTCGCAGCCGCGGGCCGGCGACCACCTGGTGGCCGACGGGACGCCGGGGGCGAGACCTTGCGGGTCGAACACGCGCCACCGGGCGACCGTCGTTGCCCGGGCTGCCATGGTGACGGCCAGGTTGTCCGGCCTGGTCGAGGTGGTGATGACCGGACCGCGATGGTCGAGGATGCGAGGGATGACCAGATGGACGCCTTTGCCGGCCCGGGGTGGGCCGACCACGATGGTGGAGTCCTCGACGCTGGACCACACCTCTGCGCCCTGGCTGCGCCCCATCCGATGGCCGACATCGGCGGGTGTTGCCTTCGGCAGCGACGGACGCAGGACCGGTCCGGTCGTGGACAGCCGGGCGCCCCGGCGTGCTGGAGGACGTGTTTGCGGTCAGCCAGCCCGGCCAGCTGATCGTGCCGCTTGGTCTGAGGTTGCCGGCGGGCGGAGCGAAGGACCCACCAGCCGATCCACACCAGAGCCAGGGCGGCCGCCATGTACACGGCGGTGACCGTCCAGTAGACGGTTACTGATCCGACGGGGACACCCCACGCCTTGGCCGGGTCGCTCCGATGGGCCGAGCGCGGCCAGGCCGGCGAGCTGGTGGTGGGGTGGCAGATGGTGGCCGGAGAGGCGGATGGCGGTGGCGCCGGCTAGCCACGTGACACCGGCGGCGCCGGCCAGGCCGGCCAAGCCCACCAGAGCGACGGTCTCGTGCGGCTTCGATCCGTGGCCGTCAGCCATCGGAGGGGTCCGGGTCGCGCAAGGCCGTCAGCCCACCCGAGACGAACGTCTGCCACGACTGCACCGCCACCCCTAGCTGCGGATCGATGGCGGACAGGACCAGCCCGAAGCCGAGATAAAGGCCGACGTGGCCGGCGATCCCGGGTCCGGGGGAATCGGAGCCGGGGACCAGAACCAGGTCGCCTGGTTCCAGCGTTGCCGCGGCCACAGCGACCCCTTCGTTCTGCTGGTCGCCGGTGTAGTGGAGAAGAGCGATACCGACGGTGGCCCAGGCGGCCATGGTCAAACCGGAGCAGTCGTACGAGCTCGGGCCGGCCGCGCCCCACACGTACGGCTTGCCCAGCTGGGCTAGGGCGTAGGCGACGACCTGGGCGTGCGCGGGCCCGGTCCCGGCTGGGATCGTGTAGCCAGCCGGGAGACCGTGATCGGGCCCGGTGACCCCTCTCGGGATGCCTTGGCCGCACGAGCCCGCCGTGTTGCCGTCACCGAGGATGGCGGCCAGGTACACACCGGCCGGCGCCCAACGCGGTCCGTAGTTGGCGGCGCCGTCCGAAGCGGCGCCGGCACCGGAGCGTTGCACCGCCTGCGCGGCCGCCCACGGCGGCATCGTCGACCAGTCGGGCACGGCCAGCAGTCGGCGCACGAACATTTGGGTGGCGTCGGTCGGATCCTCTTCTTGGGCGACGGTCCCCCACCCGTCGGCCGCGATCTGCTGGAACAGTCCTACCGACCCGCCGCCGCCGACCCCGGGCCCGTAGTTGTGCAGCCCCGACTCGGTGAGGGCGGTCATCAGGGCGATCTGGGCCGCCCGTTGGCTCTCGGCCGCGACCGCGAACGTGGCGGTCACGATCGCTCCGGCATTGGCCGCCTGGGCCGCATCCAGGCCAGGAACCGGACCCGAGACGGTGCACGTCGGGCTCAGTTCCGCTACCGACGGCCGCTGCGGTCGTGGCGCTCGTCCCGGTTGCCGCACCGGCGAGGGCGGCCAGTCCGAGCACGAGCGCCGCCATGGCGGCCAACCCGACGGCGACGGCACCCTTCATCAACTCACGCGCCACCAGAACTGTGCACTCGCGGCGCAGCCCTCGGCCGCCATGGGTCGGCATGGATCAGCGCCGCGTCTCGAACGGTCACGATCGACGTCGCTTGCCTTCAGTCCGGCGTGTCCAGCCAGCGCCACGTCCGCACGAAGGCGGCCACGAACACCGCCGCCCCGAACAGCCAGTCGTAGACGGTGAAGTCGCATTACAGGGCGCTGCCGGCGTTGACGAAGAACGTGATGAGAATGCTGGCCCCGCCGATGAGCAGGGCGGCGATGCCGCAGACGACCGTGCCGGTCTTGGCCCGCGACACGAGCTGGACGTTGCCCGACGTGGACGCCACCGCCCACACGGCGCTGGAGAGGATCACTCCGAGGACGCAGAGGATGGCGCCGACGGTGAGCATGGCGCCGACGATGTTCGAGAGCTCGTTGAGGCCTGGCAGGCCCGAGGTGTTAGGAGAGATGGATACGGCGGGGAAAGCGGCGGACAGGTTCATGGCAGCAGGGTTTCCTTTCGGTGGGTTTGTTTGCGTAGTGGGAGGTCGGGTCGGCGACGGGGGTGTCGGCGGGCTCGTTGGGGTGTCCCAGCCGGGCGTGGTGTTTCGAGCGGCGGCCTGGTTGGTCTGCCAGAAGAACTCCCGCGCTGTCTGCGGGGGCGCGGAGCTGGACGCGTCCGCGCCGGCCGTCGACGTCGGTCGGCGCGTTCGAGCGAGGCGGCCGTCGTGTCGGGTTTGTGAGGTGATCCGTTAGACGACGGGCCGTTCCCGTTCGCCGACGGAGAGTTCCGTGAGCGGGTTCGTTACCGAGGTTGGACTGGCCGGCGTTTCCGACCGCCGACAGCGATTCCGTACCGTTGGGCGTGTTGGCGGGCGTCTGTGGCGACCAACGATTCGAGCTCGACCCTCCAACCGCGGCCGCCGCGCCCGCCATGCCGCCGGGCATCACCGCGGCGCTGACCGGGCGGGCCATCGACTGCACCGTGCGTGGCGCCGGCCGTGGCGTGGCGCGGCCATCATGTGCATTCCCTCCAGGTGGACCCCGGCGAAGTGGGCCATTTTGATGGCCACCCACGGGGCGAAACCGGCCAACGCCAGGATCAAGACTCCGGAGACGGTCTGGGTGATCTGTTGGGTTCCGCCCGTGCTGGTGCTGCCGACACCCTTCAGGAGGACGAAGAGGCCGATCACGAAGACGAACATCAGGATCAGCTTCGAGAACACCAGAGCGACGATCAGTTCGACCCATCGGCGCACCCACGATCGGGAGAAATCGGCGAGACTGCCCGCGAACGCGAACGGGCTGAGGACCGCCGCCACGATCACCAGCAGCTTTCGCACGGTCAGGGCCAGCCACACCATGACCACCGCGGCCAGAGCCAACAGCGAGATCAGGATCAGAGCCAGCCGGGTTCGACGTGGACGCCGAGATCGACCCGGCGGCCAAGATGCTGTTGCCCATCTGCTGCATCGAGTCGCCGGTAGTTACCTGCAGCACGCCGGCCGAGATGGCGTCCACGGCTTGAAGGAGAAGTTCGGTGACCGCGATCGCCGCGCCCCCGCCGAGCCCCATAACAACCAGGCCGACCAGCGGCCCGGCCGATCCCGCTCGGGTCGCGCCTAACCGCGGAGATGGCCATCTGGATAGCGAAGATCCCCACCGCGATGACGATGGCGACGAGGCCGGCGACCGCCGAGGAGCTGGTTGAAGGCCGTTCCGCCCAGACGAATGGCGGTGGCGTCGGACATCTGCGCCCACAGCCAGTTGATCGTCGAGTCGGCGGCGGTGGCGAAGTCGTGGGCGATCGAGCCGAACACGTCCGCGGCCGCCGGCCTTGGAGACGCTGCCGGCCAGGCAGGTCACGGTCTTGGCCGGGTCAAGCGAAAGGCAGCTCACGCCGTCACCTGCCATTCGTCGACGGAGATGGTGCCGTACCCGGGATGCCAGCGAGCGCTGCCGACCGACAAGCGACAGCGTGAAATGCTCGACGCGGTTGTGAGATCCGCTCGTGACGGTGAGCAGGCCGGACACGTCGAGGATGTCCATCCTGGCGTCGGTCGGCTGCCAACCCGACGCGACCAGCTGCTGCCAGCCCGGATCGGGCTGCACCAGCAAGCCGCTGACGGTCTGGTGGACCCCGGCCTTGGCGTCAGCCTTCCCACTGGGATGACGAAACGATCGGCGACCCGGCCGACTGGACCAGGTGCGGGTCAAGCAGCGACAGAAACAGGATCTTGTCCGCCACCGACGCCGGGACGGCCGGCAGCAGGTACGGAGCCTCTTGGGCTTGCAGCCAGGACCCCAAGCGCGATGCGCGACCGGCTGGGCGTAGTCGATGTCCAGCAGAGCCGGCGACGAACGTCTGAGCCCAGGTCTCCGGGGCTGTCGCTACGGGCAGTCTCGGCCAGCCGCCGCTGATCGCCGGCTGCTGGGACCTTCACGGCCTCCAGCTTGGGCACAGGTCGGGGAGCTGGCCTTGGGCGAGGTTCTGGTCGACCTGCTCCTGCGCCGGGCTGCCCGACGGTGTCACCGTGTCGGGCGTTTGCCGGCTGAGGCCCTGGGCCGCAAGCGACGTCGTGGTCGATGTTGTTGCAGGAGCCGGCTGGGCTGCGCTGGCGGTGGCCGTCGCCGGACGTGAGCGTCAGTACCAGCCCGGCGACAAGGGCGGCGGCGACGACCGCCAGCAGGCCGCCCCGGACGGACACCAGGCGGTCCCGGGTCACCGTTCCATCCCGTTGCTGTGCTGACGGTAGGCGCCGATGGTCGGGCGCTCGAGAAGCATGCTGGCCCGGCCGATGGCCTCAGCTCGCTGCTGCTGGTCGCGGCGTTCCCGCTGTTCGGTCAAATACAGCAGTTCCCGAACCCAGTCGCTGGAAACGGTGGCCGTGTCGATGGTGACGGTCGAGTCGAATGCGGGCCTGTCGTTGACCAGCGCCACCAGGTGGTCTTGGCACAGTTCCCAGACCCGTTGGTCGCCTTCCAGGATCCGGGCCACGACTGGCTGGTCGCAGCCGTTGTGATCGCATTCCGACGTTTTGGTGATGGGTGTCATGTGGCGGTTCCTTTCGTCGTTACCGGCGGATGGTTCCGGTGGAGACGTTGCGGCCGAGCGGCAGGGCGCCGGCGACGAACCCTTGCGATTGGCGGCCGCTCAACACACGGACTTCGCAGGCGGCGTTGGCGGCGGCGCGCACGATCGTCGCCCGGGCCGCCTCGAGATCGGCGAGGGTGGCGGCGGTGACGGTGATCAAACCGACGAACTCGACGTCGGTGTGGCCGCGGTTGATGGCGTGCTCGCGGTCGAGGAGGTCCTGGTATTCCTGATCGTCGGACAGGTCAGTGATCTGCCCGATTTTCTGCTTCTGGTGGCGGTCGGCGAGCGCCTGTGTCCGGGCCCGGCGGATGCGACGCCGGGCGACATCGGCGGGCAGCGGACGGCAGATGAGGCTGAGCGTGCGGCGGACACCGGGGGCGAAGACGATCGAGTGCAGAAAGTCGGGAGGGACGTCCTCGCGGGGCCACTCCGAGATCCACAGCACCGATGTCCAGCCGGTGTCGTGGCGGAAGTGATCCCACGCCTCAGAGATGGCCACCGGCCCGGCCCGCGTCAGGTTCGCGCCCGGATCCCAGCGCGGGTCGAGGGTCACCTCCGGGTCGTATGCGCCTCGGATGATCGCCCCCAGCTCCGCCTCGCCCAACCAGCCGCGGACAGTAAGCCCGGCCTGGCGGACCTGATCGGCTAGCGCGGCAAGGTCGGTGCGTAACACCGCCGCCGCGCCGGCTATCCCGTCGCCGGCCGCTTTGATCGCCGCCGCGGCGGCTTTCATGTCGAGACTGAGCGAGATCGTCGTCCGATGCGTAGAGGAGGACAGGCGGGTCTGCTCGAGCAGGGTCGTGTACTGGCGGTCCGCCCAGCCGCCGTCGTGGGTGCCGTAGGCGGCGTACCAGTTGTGGATGTTGTCGCCTCGGTCTGGGACCAAGGCCTCGCACACCTGGATGGCGGCGACCGTCCCCGAGTGCGCCAGATGCGCTTGGAGGCGACCCCAACGGGAAACCCGGGACTCCTGATCGTCGACGTCGAGCAGCACGAACGCCGGATGGCTGACCGCCAGCACGGCGGTGAGCGTGCGGCGATAGGGATCTTCGATCAGTGCCGCCCCCGAGTGGGCGTCCACATGAAAGCGCAAGGCGGCGGCGTCGCCCGGGAGGGCCATCACACCGGCAGGTCGGGCCTGGACCGGCAGGCGGGACCGGTACTCGGTCTGGCCGGCATGGCGACGCCCAGCGAACTGGATCCACGTCGGGAACCATTCGACGGTCGGCTGTCCGCCGATCCGCACAAACGCCGAGAGAGCGATCGGCAACCAGATCACGACAAGTACCAGGCCGGCCGCGCCGAACGCGAGGACACCGACGAGCGCAACCAGGGCTGCCGCTCCCAGGGCAGCAACCCGGGGACCGGAGAACCCCAGAAGCACCCCACGAGATGGGCGCTTCGGGAATCGGGCAGACAAGCGACGGCGCTCTGTCAACTCGCGTCTCCGAACTGTTCGTCAGGGGACGCTTCGATATAGCGGCGGATCAGGTCAAGCATCGCTGCGCCATAAACCGACAGGAGCTTGTGACCCGTGCGGTGTTGGGCGTTCTCGTCCTCGGAGAGGAGGTATTCGACGGCTGCCTTGGCCTGGTCAAGCGATGGGACCGTGTCGGCGGTCGGGGATGGCGGATAACCGGGGTTCTCGGGAGAATACGTGCTGTCGTTCACGATGTCTCCCGATATCGGTCGCCACTGTAAACCCTGCCTTGACACACACTGCGTGTAAAGGTAGACTTGACACATGAAGCCGATGGTCTACCGGGATCTCGCCAGGATCTTGCGTCGCCTCGGCTGCGAGGACATCCGTACCCGCGGATCGCATCGGGTGTGGCGTTGCGGCAACTGCACCGCAACCATTCCGGCCCATAGCGACGGTGACCGGATAGCGCCCGGCACGTTGCGCCAGATCGTTGCGGCTTTAGCGCCGTGTCTAGGAGAAGGGTGGTTGGATCAATGAGCCGATATGTGGGACTCGCCGAACGCGACGAGACCGGCGTGTGGGTCGGCACCGTCGTCGGGTTGCCGGGTGCTATCACCCAGGCTGACCGGCTGGCCGATCTGGGGGCCAATATCGCCGAGGCGATCTGGGCGTTGACCGACGAACAGACCGAAACCGAGGACGTCGCGGTCACCGTCGTACTCGAAAGTGTGAGTGCCGCAGCTGCGGAGCTCGGACATGCCAGCTGACCTCGACGCCATCCGCCCCGACACCCATCCGGCCCGGGACGCCACCCATTTCCGGCGCATCATCGCCGCGCGTAGAGCAGTCGACGACGCCGAGGCCGAGCTGCGGGCCGCGGTGGCAGCCGCCCGGGCCGCCGGCGACTCGTGGACCGTGATCGGCGCCGCGCTCGACACGACCCGCCAAGCCGCCTACCAACGCTTCGGCCGCTAGTTCCGAATACGACATGGCCTCAGACGCGACTGAAGGCCCCCGACTGGCGGAGACCTTCAGTACAAGGCATCGACTGATATCGGTGCTATCGCAAGTGGCAAGCATCGAAGCCCTGGAGATGCTGGCCATGGTCCTCGCCCACCTAAACGTGGCGGAGGCCAGGGCTGATCTGTCGCCCAGGGTGCCGATGCTGATAGCGATTCGCGACAAGCTTGCCCAGGGCCTTCGGGAGGAGCAATGAGCTACAGCCATGATGAGGTCGTTCGAGCAGAGGCGGCCATGGAGAAGTACCGGATCGTCGACGGGGAGATCGGCGCCGCCCTGGTCGTGGTCGGGTTGAGCACCGAGCGGGCCGCGAAAGAGGCCAGCATTCGAGATGAGATGATCCGGGTGGCTCATCGCAGCGGGGCCTCGCTGCGCCAGCTGGCCGAAGTGTCGGGATTGAACCGCAAGACCATCACCGCGATCGTCTCCCGATAAGTGTCGTTTACCGAGGACAACATGAACACCTACACCGCCCGACTCGAACAAGAAGACGACGGACGCTGGACCGTGGAGCTCGAAGAAGAACCACGAGTGCACACATGGGGCAAGACCGTCGACCAAGCCCTCACCCGCATGAAAGAGGCGGCCGCCATGTGGTTCGACACCGATGAGAGCGCTATCGCCCTTGTCCCCCGGCCAGTCCTGCCCAAGGCCGCCGGCCGCACCGTCGAACAAGCCCGCCAAGCCCGAGAGCGAGCCCGGGTCGCCGACCGCGTCGCCATAGAGCAGACCCGCAAAGCCGCCGTCACCCTCACCGGCCGGGGGATCAGCATGCGCGACGTCGCCGCCATCCTCGGCATCTCCCACCAGCGCGTCCATCAACTCCTCACGACCGAGACACCACGAGCCAAAGCGGGCTGAGCCGACACACCAGTTCCCAGAACCGAAGGACCCAGCTACCATCGCCACCACCACTCACCCTCCAGTTCCGGCGTTTTCGGTCGGAATTCCGCCGAACTGACGGGGGTTCTGCGCCATCCGTTGATTGGTGTCGAACAGGGCCGCCTCTTCCGGAGTGACCAGGTGGTGGACCACAAAGGCCCGGTCGTTGACCCGCCACAGCCCGTGCCCTTGTGGGAGATCCGGCAGCTGGGCGACCTCCACCGACGAGAGACCTAAAACGTCGCCGGCCTTCTGGGCTTCATCGAACGGCTCGTGATAGAGGATCCGCGTCGCCGTGTCCCCCAGCAGTCCTTGGGCCAGGCCGCCGCGCCTGGGAGCGGTCATCGCCGACCGCCTCCAGATCAGACAGCCGGTGGATCACGAGCATGTTCGCCAGCCCCCAAGCCCGGGACAGCTTCCATTGGGTTTGCATGCGGGCGAGCAGCGCCGGCTGGCGCATCAGATGCCAGCCTTCGTCGTAGATCACCAACCGCTTCCCGCCGGCGGGGTCGGCGAGCGCCGCCTCCATCCACGCCCCGCAACAGGTCATGAGCAGACCGGTGAGCGGCCCGTCGTCGCTGATCTCGGACAGGTCGACCGAGACCATCGGCAGGCTGGGGTCGAACTTGACGGTCGACGGCCCGTCGAACAGGCCGGCCAGGTCGCCGTGAACCAGCCGGTCGAGAGCGTGAGCCACCTCCCTGCCCTCATCGCGCAACTGGGTGACGGTCGCCCCCGGTCGGGCCAACGGCGTGGCTCGTGCAGAGCATCGACGATCCCGGGGAGGACCGCCACGGTCGCCTGGGCCGCCTCGTCCAAGGCGGTCGAAAGCGCCGTACGTTCCATCGGCCCCAGAGGGCGACCGAGCGTCGCCTCGGCCAGCGCACCCAGCAACGTCCGCCGCCGCTTCGTTACCTGGGCAGACCACTGCCGGATGTCGGACATGCCCGACGGGCGAGGGCCCTCGTCCAGCGGATTGAGTCGACTGCTCGAGCCGACCGCCAGGCGGATAACCGCCCCGCCCACCGCGTCAGCCACGACCGACCATTCGCCCTTGACGTCGCCGCAGACGTACACCCGCCGGCCGAACGCGATCTCCCGGCAGGCCAGCGACTTCGCCAACATCGACTTGCCCCGCCCGATCTGACCCGCCAGCAAGATGTTCGGGTTGGTGAGAACCTTCCGGTCGTAGAGGACCCACGGGTCGAACACGAACGCCGTACCGGACCAGTAGTCGACGCCGATGAGAACCCCACTCGAGCCGAGTCCCTCCTCGGCCAAGAACGGGTAGGCGACCGCCAGGACATCGCTGGTGGCCCGATGCGGCTCCACCCGGAGCCGCCACCAGGACCGGCCCGCCTCCGGTCCTCGCTCACCCCGAGCGGGCAGCTGCGGTGTCGCTCTCGCCTCGGCCAGCTCGGCCGCCGCCCGCTCCCGCTTCGCCTGCTGGCGGGCGTTCAGCAGCTGCCGCTCGAGCTGCTGGGCGGCCCTGTAAGCAGTCTTCTCGCCGCCGGTCGGAGCGCGGCTGGGCATGACCACCAGGTGGCCCTCGTCCTCACCGCCAGGGGACTGCTCACCCCACCGGATTCGTTCCGGGTTGCGACGGCCCCTCACGCTGCCGCCTCGCGAGTGCTGTTGGCTCCCAGGTGGGCCACCGAGCAGGTCGCGAAGAACGAAGGCCATTGCCCCTCGTTGCTCTGCGGCACGAAGAGCTCCCGTGGAGCGCCCCCCGAAGCCGCGTCGTCCCGCCAGCCGTCGGTCGCCGAACTCGACCGAGTCGGTGGCATTTCCGCCGTGATTCGTTGCATCTCTACATACCTCGCGATCGAGCGGTCGACACCAGGGAGCGCGGTAGGAGGCGCACGGCATCGGCACGGTTGTGAACTCGTCAAAGCCCTTCGGGCGGGCGGCCGTCCAATCGCGGGCGCGAGGGCGCCACCGGCTAGACTTCGTCTGTCAGCTGGCGCGCTCGATCAACCCCGCGGGCGCTCGGTGCTAGCTCGCCGCTAGCGACTGCTAGCAGTGGCACACCCATGGCACACCCGCAGCCATTCAGCGCCGTCTCGACGTATCCGCTCGACGGTGCTGACCTGCGAAATCAGTTCATGGAGGATCGTCCTCGACCCCCTTCGGGGATCTTCGGGACGCTGAGGCCGGGGGTTCAAATCCCCCCTTCCCGACCAACGAAGGTGCAGTTCAGGAGCACCTTCCTGATTATCCACAGAGTGCCACGACAACCGCTATTCAACATTCATTCAACATCCGAGAGAGAAGATCCTCGGTGGCGGGGCGTGAACCGGGCTGCCAGGGATTGCGCTGCGGCCCGGTTGGAGGCGGTGACGGCCTGGGCGTAGAGCCGGAGAGTCAGGCGGATATCGGTGTGTCCGAACCGGACCTGAGCAGTTTTCGGGTCGATGCCCTCGGCCACCATCCCGGTGGCGTTCACCCGGCGAAGATCATGGAACTGGAGACCAGGAAGACCTGCCCGCTCGCATGCAGGTACCCAGACCCTCTGCCTCCAGTGGCTGTAGTTCAGCGGACCGCCTCGACGGCCCACGAAGAGCAACTGCTCGCTGTCCGCGGCCGTAAGGCGGCGAGCAGCTATGTGCCCGGCCAGGATCTCGGCAAGTATCGGATCGATGGCCAAGGGTCGGATCCCGGCTTCGGACTTGGGTTCCGCCGTTACGTCGTCTCATCGAGATCCCTGGTGCGCTGCTCGGTGATGAACAGATTCCCCTTCAGTAACTGAAGGCTGCCAACTTGAAGCCCGGCCACCTCAGCCCACCGCAATCCGGTCAAGACTCCCATCCAGAGCATCGGGGCCTACTCGCCTAATTCCAGTGCCAGGCGTTCCAGTCCGTCGTTGTCAGGAAGCTTGCGCTTGAGCGGCTTCACCCTAGGCAACTTGGTGTTGCGGCACGGTGTACGGCCCAACCAGTCAGCTTGACGGGCGAAGTTGACCATCGCCCGGACGACCTCGTATTGCCGTTTGATCGTCCTCGGTGCCTGCCGGTTGGCTATCCAGGAGTAGACCAGACCCTGGATGTTCGGTTAGGTCACCGCTCCTATGGACTTGGCACCCAAGGCGGGGTTGACATGCAGGCGGTCGATCGAAACTTCTCGGGTGCCTGGACCCCGGCCTCTTCGCTCGGTTCGAGGCCATCCACTGCGCCCCCAAATCGGCCACTGTGCGAGGCTGTGACGGCGAAGCACGTTGGCGACGCTGGCCTTCGACACCGCCACGCCGAGCATTTCCAACTCGCCGACGACGCATTAGTTAGTAGTCCACCGAGGGTACCCTCAGGCGAGGCGGCAGATCAGACCTACGGTCTCTGGCAGAAGCGCTGGACGCCCGGCTGGCGGTGCGGGTAGGTCCAGCGCCGGCTGATAAACGCCCGGTGCCAGGCGAGGATGGGCTTCGGCCTGACGAGGAACCCTCCCGTTGCGGCTGCGGGACCACACCGGCGAGCAGGGCGATGAGTGCTCGATCCGACCAGGTGAAGCGGGGATGGCGACCTGACGGGAGAGCATGGCGAGTGGTGGCGGAGGACGAGGATCTCGCGTCGTTGGCCACGGCGTCCATCCGGTGTAACCGGACGTCCTCGAGCACTGGCGGACCAGCCGGTAGAGGAAGAACAGCCACGTGGCGGGCAAGACTGGCCGACCGCGTCCAGGCCGGTCAAGGCCTGTACTCCCTTGTTGGACGTTTCACCCGTTCTGGCCAGACGTAAGAGGCTAATGACCGCTGGGCCAGGAGCCCGCTCGACCAGTGATCAGGGCCGAACTGGCGGCACGAACCAGTTCCGAATCTTTCGCCGTCATGCTCTCCTCGATCATCGGTCGATGCTCAGGCGACTCGAGCTAGCCGTGCCGCGGCTCGGTCGAGCAGAAGCCCGAACCCGAACGGCAGGAGTGGAGAGCCCAGCCGCAAGCCGAGCCCTGGGCGCGTTGCCACGGTCCAGGACACCATCGTGCCGGACCCGTCGTCGGAGAAGCGGTAGTCCTCGGCGAACGCCCTGGCCAGCGGAATGCTCGCTCGATCCACACGGAATGCCCAACGCTCGTTCTCGTCCCAGGCGAGGATCGTCTCTGTAAAGCGGACACCCAACGAGCGGACGTTACGAACGCTCCCGACGCCGTGGGGCGGCGGCGTCTCCCAACGTCCGTCGTCACTGAACCCCGGAAACCATCGTCCCCATCCGGCCGGGTCGGTGGCCACTGCTGCGAAGACCCGCTCCCGTGGCGCCGTCACGTGAGCGTAGCGCTGAACCACCTGCGGCGCATTGTCGAAGAAGGACAGCTCGACCGGCTCAAGTGCGGGCACGCCACCATGCTAGCAATAACGAAGTCGCTCACCGCACTGAGACTGCGTCCGTCACCAGTGACCGCGGTGTGTCGCTCAACGCAGACCGAGCCGCGGTGGCCTTGGGGCATTCGGCCTGTTCTGTTCGGGCGAACTATTGGTGGGGTGTCTCCCGGCCGGCACACTCTCCTCTTTGTTCACTGATATCGATGGATCGACTCACCCCTCGAAGGCTGAGGAGTACTCGATGCGGCGGGCGCTCGCTTGTTACGACGAGTTCCTGCGAAAGACGATCGCCGAGCATGCAGGCACGGTCTCCCCCACGACGGGGGACGGCATGCCAGCCCTCGAGGGTCACCAACTGTGGTCGCCCTGCGTCGGGAACTCCGCCCTGCCCCCACCACGATCGCCGGATTCCGCACGACCAAAGTGTTCACTATGCGTCTTGATCTCGCCAGGGCGGAATTCGGGAGTGTCAACCATGTTGTCGACTTCGAAGGGTCGTCGCATCGCCTGGCGACCCGCCGTGCAGGGCAAGTCCCCGCCCGGCCATCTCCGGGTGTGGGAACTCGAACCGCTAGGACCGTCACGCACACTGGCCACCCATACCTATGACTGGACCGAGCTCACAGATCGATCTCGGATCCCGCCTGCCCAGGCGACTAGACCCGTGAAGCTACGGGCCTCGCTTGACCGACTCGCCGCCATGGCCGAGAAACCGAAATCGCAACAGGGCTGACGATCCCAAGCGGCAACGGTCCTCGCGCCTCCGCAGCCCAGCGCGTTCACCATCCCCATCGTCCCTCCTCCCATCGTTCTCACCCAGGTCGCCTGTGGGTCAGAAACGCCGTACGCGCCTGATCTGGCGCGGCTGGCGTTCGGGGTGGTTCGGATTCTCGAGCTCACTCATGTACAGCTTGGTCGCTCGACTGTCGCCGGTTACTGAATGCCCGCCACCAAACGGTTGAGGGCCCTCGCCCTAAGTGGCAGAGGCATGACGTCGTCGGGTGAGGTTGGCGGCCTCGTGCCAGTTCTCGGGAGGCCCCACTGTGCGGGTATCGTCCCGCGCTTTGCGGACGTGCACAGATCTTCACCAGCCCACCTACGCGGCAGGGACGCTTGAGCACCGTGGCTAGGAGGCGCTCCCAAGGCACGTTCTGTCGTCTCGGGCCCGTGACTTGCCGGCCCATCGGGCCTTTATGCTCTGAGGTGCACGCGCCGTCCACAGATCGGGCGGTTCGCTGAAATGTGCGCCACAGTCGACGATGCTCAGCCCGGCAAGCACGGAGTCAGCGTCGCTAGTCATGGTGTCATTCATCTGATCCTCTTTTGCGGGTCGTACAACCCGGGCGGACGCCACGTGAGGGCCATGGCGGGGTGCCCGAGCCTCGCTCCACCGCAGGTCGGATTACGACGTGGGCCAGGCGAGCGTAAGGTCTTTGACATGGCGGAGGCCGACCGGGAATTCCAGGACCTCGTGGCCAGGTTTGAGACCGTACTCCGGGATCCTTCGATGCCATTCGCGAAGCGCGATTCGCAGTTCCCGGCGGGCGAGATGCGACCCGAGGCAGCGATGAACGCCGCCGCCGAAGGCCACGTGGGGATTGGTAGTGCGGTCGAATCGGGGCTCGAGCACATCGCTCCCAAATACTGACGGATCCATGTTGGCCACGGCGTAGCTGACCATCAGCGCAGTACCGGCCGAGACCTCTTCGCCATTGGGCAGTACCGAGTCCGAGGTCGCAATCCGCGGTATGCCTCCGGGTACGGGCGATTCCCACCGCAGCAGTTCCTCGACGGCAGCGGGGATGATGGCCGGTTCCGCGACGATCTGACGGCGGTGATCCCCATGGGTAGCTAAGAATGCAAAGCAGCAGGTAAGCGAGTCGCTGACCGTGTCGAGCCCGGCGATAAGCATGAGGAACATGATGTCCAGCAGCTCCTCGTCGCTGAGCCCGACGCCGTCGATCTCCGCTGCGACCAGGCGACTGACCAGGTCATCGACCGGCTCCTTGCGTCTCGCCGCGATGATCGGCGTGAAATACTCGTAAATTGCCTGCCCGCCGGCCCTGGTGACCGCCAGACGGGCGTCGAAGTCGTTGAGCGCGGCCGGATCAAACTTCTCTGGGTGCAGGACCCCGTCACGCAGGCGGAGAAAGGTTCGCAGGTCTCCTTCCGGCAAGCCGCACAAGCCGAGGAAAACCGACGAGGGGAAAAGCTCCGCCAGCTCCTCGCTGAAATTGCACTCCCCCCGATCGATGAAGGTGTCGATGAAAGTGTTGAACCGCCGGGTGATGTCCTCTTCCTGCTCCTCCATCCGCTTGGGGGCGAATACTGGATCGAGCAGCTTGCGATATTGCGCATGCTTTGGGGGGTCGACTTGCAGGGGGATCAAGGGTCGAACATTGCCCAAACCGAAGTCGGCAGTGGTCGAAAACTGATGCCCTCGTAGAACGAAGTCGTTGACCTCCCGGCTTCTCAAGATGACTACACCGTCGGACGCCGCCATGTCAGCCTCGTCCAACTGAGCCTTCCATCCAGGCTGTGGTTCGCTCACCGCCGACTCCGCCTGCCTTCCAACGGTCGCTTCAGCTAACCTGCGATAACCTTGGTTTGTCATCGGGCTGGACCCCCCCTTGTCTGTTGAGCGCACGCCGATATTCGCTGGGACTGAGCATACACCGCTAGTAGCCGAATCCACAGATTGCGTCCGTGGCGCAGGCCATGCACGGTCATTCTCACCGCACGGTCTTGATTCGGACTCCCAATGCGTCAGTTGGGATTTGCGACTGGGTGCCCGCCGAACCGAGCCTGGACAAGGAGCAGATGGCCACCTACGCCCTAAACGTGCTCATCTGGGGCCCCGAACCAGAGCGATGCCCTCAGCGAACATAAGGCTCTGACCCGACGCGCTGGCTGGGTCCTGGTTCCTCGGTGGAAGGTTTGCGGTGCGGGCTGCTGGTCGGGGCTGAGGCTCGGGGCTGTTTTGGTCGGCGTGGTGTTCTCGCCTGCGCCAGCGGGGGCCTTTGATGTGGGCAACGGCTCCGCCACGACCGTCACCCGCGGGGCGGAGCCAATATGGACTCGGCGACGGCGCCTGACGGGATTGCAGCCGGTTCGACTCATCCCGGTGGGCCGGCTCATGCTGTCATTCTTGGACACTGACGCGAGTGCGGGCTTGTAGCGCACTCAGCCCTTCTTCGTAGTGCTGTTGTAGTTGAACGGCACGCGGAACAACCCGGCCGGAGAGCCAACAATGAGCGTTCCTGTTGTGGGCGGGTTTCCTGTCCGGCCGGGTTCCAGTTCGATAATCACGTAATTCCCGTCCTTGGCCCTAATGGATGCGACGATCGTCGCAACCGTCGGGGGAGTGATGGTCACGGTTGCGCCCTGAGAACATGTCGAACTGAGTTCCAGAAACTCTGGCCGGGTGACAGAAGTGATCGCTGCGATCTCCACTACGGGGAGCGCCGTCGGGTTATAGAGGGCTTCACCACACCTTTCCACTGGAGGTTCCGCCCCATAGCCAGCACCGCAAGCGGTGATGGCAGACAGCAAGAGGAGAAATGCTACCGAAACCGCGGCTCCCTTCGAAGGCTGAGACCGCGCCAGTCGTCGTGTGGTGCCTGGACGAGCTCGTCCATGCGAAGCATTTGATCCCGTTGGTGTGCTAGCCGCGATTGGAGAACTTGGCATTTTAGCCAGACGTCGCGAGTGCGGTGGAAAGCGGTGACCTGCTCGGAGATTGTGGTATCGACGAGTTGGGCGCGGACCGGCTGAGCGTGGGGCAGGGCGGCCCCGTCCTACTCGACGGAGGCCATGATTGAGTCCTGGCGAGTGGCCTGGCGCCAGTTGATGGTGATCGTTCCTTTCTCACGGCGGGTGCCGGGTGGCCAGATCGCGGCCTGTGGGCTCGCCGTCGTCTGCACGACCTGCTTGGCGCGCCGCTGTCTTCAAGCACCACGGGGGCGAGCGTCCGCTCGACGTAGCGCTGCGCTCGCTAGCGGGTGGTCTTCTCGGTGCAGTATGAGCCGGTAGCTCGGGTCCGACTGTCCCCCTGTGGTCGCGATGTAACGGGGTTGGGTTAACCCCCGCGGCTTTGACACCGAACCGGCCAGGGCCGACTGGGATGGTGCGAGCAGTGAGAAGTGTGAGCGGGGCGTGCTGGCAGCATACTCCCGTGCGGGTGAAGGTTCCTCATGTCCGCTGGCGGAGCATACTTTCTGGGGCACGCGGACCGGCGCCGCCATCCGGAAGATCCACGTGGCCCATCCCGTGAACTTTGTTGCCGTGAGCCCCTGACGGGGACGCGGCTCGCGCTCCAGATGCAAGCGGCTGGCTCGTCCAGCACGGTCGTGGCCGTAATCGATCTGGCCACCGGGAGGACCGTTCACTCTTTACACGGTGCCCGACGGCAGCGGCGGCGTCGCCTTCACCCCGACGGCCGCGAGCTGGCCGCCCTCGGCTGCTGCTCACCGGGGTGGTGAGCCTCGCCAACCAGAGAGATCCGACCGGTACATCCCCCCGCGCCCCTTTAATGACCCCGAATCCCGGAAGTCGATATTTCGGATCGCCCGGTTCATCCTCCGACGAGCCCGGGCACGTACGGGACTGTGCCGCCTACCCGGGTGTTCTCCGCGCCGCTTTGAGCCGACGTCGGAATACTGCTGGACTGCTAGAGGGCGGTGAGTCGACGCTCGGTATGGGCGGCCGCGACGAGATCTCCCGCCTTGTGACGGCTCCGAAGGCGCTCAATGACGGCTTCACGGTGATCGCGATCAACATTCCCGCCGAACTTGAACTTCGCTATTACCTCCTCGACTGACAACACGACTGCCCGGATGGCCGTTAACTTGCCGAGGTGGGCAACCAGTGGATTGGCAATCGGAGTCGACGGCTGGAACACTGCCAGTTGACGACGCAGTACGTTCGCGACGGCGGTCGGGTCCCCCCTGACCTCGGCGTGCCCCTTTAGCTGTACAGCGGCGTAGTAGGTCGTCGGAATGCCTAAGGCCGGGTCTTCGTCACCCATGACCTTCCAGTCCGAGGGTATAAACGCCCAGTCCCCGGCGACAGACAACACCGCCCGCGGGTTGTCCTCAAGCGCATCGAGGACGGGGTTGGGGCGGGCAAAGTGGACGAGGACCTCGAACTCCTCCAGGACGAACTGTGTGGGCGCCACGACCGGGTAATCCAACCCGATCCCCTGAGCAATGAAGTGGCCGAACCCCTGGTGCTCGACGAACGGCCGCCACTCCTGCTCCCCGAGGCTTCGATCTTGCGGCGGGATGTACATGAGCACGACGTTACGTGGGCGGCATCCCGGGCGCCTTCCCGACGCCCTCGCCCGCTGGTCCCTTCTCTCCGACCCGTGATCGGCCAGCCGCGTGCCGCCCACAACGACGAGGCCGCACACCGGAGGTCAGCATCAGGCCGAGGGCGCCGATCAGGCACCTCTGACGTTCTATGGCCCGCGTCGGTTACCCGATGACGGTCACAGAGCCGTGTTAGAGCAGCTTGGTGGCGGACGCCACTTCGTACATGACGACCTCGGCGGAGTGCGGCTTCGGCCGGTCGCCCGCTGGGCGCGACGCCTGGCCATTCAGGTGCTGCTGGAGGAGATCCATCGACTCCCACCGCTCGGATAGCACGACCCGGACCGGGTCGAGTGGGTCGGCAGCCAAGACGTACTCCAGGCAGCCTGCTTCGGCCCGCGAGGTCCGCATCCCGTCGATGCTCGCTTCGATGAACTGGTCCCGCTCCCCCGACTCCACTACGAACACGCCCTGCACGATCACGTTGGCCATCACGCGTCTCCTGTCTCGATCTGGAAGCCTTCGTCCGCTCTGCCCGTCATCTCCCCGATTTGCCAGGCACAGAAGTGAGGATGGTCCAGAAGCCGACCCCCGCTGATACCGGAACGTATGGCGCGGGCGACGGCAGAAGACGACAGGCACCGCCAGCGTAGCCGGGGTTCGTCAGCGGGTCACAACCCGTCAGCACTGATCATGCGCTCAATATCCCGGGGAGGCCGAGCCAACAACAAGCGCAGTGTCGGGGGCTTCTGGTCCCGTCAATCGACACCACAGAATGTTCGTGCTGCTAGGCAGCATTCAGTTTTGCGTCGCGACCTCAGATCGCCTACCACGTCGGCGGGTCAACGCACGATCATCGATCCGAGAGGATGCTCCGGTTGGCACTGGGTCATGCTTCGGGGATCTTCAAAGCAGGTCAGGGGCCATGGCCACAGCCCGCTCGCCTTCGGGATGGTGCGCTGCCTGGCCCTCGGCGGCGGTGGGAAGAGGCTACGGGCCGGAGACCTGGCTCACGGGCCGCGCCCCGGACCGGGCGGCCCGCCGGCCGGAGACCGATGCTCCCGCTGGTAGCGGACGCGGTCGAGGGCGCGCACCGGGGCGAAAAGCGCCGGCTCGTGTAGGGGCCAGATCTGGCACTTGGGTTCACGGGACCCGGTGGCGTGGAGGATAGCGTTGACGGCCCGGCGGGCGGCCTCGTTGGCCCCTTCCATGGTCGCCAGGTCGGTGTAGGTCCGGACGTAGTCACTGGCCAGGAGGAAGTTCTCGATCTTCGTCTCGGCGTCCGGGCGGTGGTCCCAGGAGCCGGCGGTGTTGACGAGCAGGGGTTCGAGGTTGATGTCCTGCCTGGGGTTGGGGTAGCGGATGTCGGTGTCGACGAACCAACCCACCCGGTCACTGTCCTGAAGCAGCCTCTCGCCGCCCACATTCAGGTGGGCCTTCAGCTGGGCCCACACCTCGGCGACGATCTCGCTTTTGGAGCACTGCATGGCCGGCTTGCCGTAGAGCATTCCCGGCTGCTGCCACTCGGAAACGTCCACTGACAAGATGCCGTGGGCCTGCCCGTTCCCTCTGGCCGTCAGGACAACGCCCGGCCAAAACTGGGCCTGGGAGATCGACGTCAGCGCCCACGGCGAGTCGATATAGATCACGTGACCGTGGACCAACGGAACATCGCGGGCGAGGTAGAACATCACCCCGTTCATCCACCTGGTCTGGAGGAACTCGAGAGAGGCGAGCCGGGGGTCGATCGCCTTCATCTCGTCGGCCATGAGGGTCGTGGCGACCTCGACCGGGAGGGCGCACACCACCCAGTCGGCGCTCAGCTCCTCGCCTCCTTCGATCTGGACACCGGCGATCCGCGTGCCGTCGAGGCGGAGCCCGGTGACCTTCGTGCCCTCTCGGTAGGTGACTCCGAGGGCATGCAGGTGGCGCAGCCACGGCTGGATCCACACCTCGTTGGTGGGGCCGTCGAGGACCCGGTCAACCGACACTCCATGGTTGGCCAGGTCGAGCAGCAGCTGCAGGAGGATGTACCCGCCCGTGCGGGCGCTCATGATCTCCGCCCGGGCGGCCACGAGCGTGCGGGTCAGACCCTTGGCGAGGAAGTCCTGATACGCCGTTGAGCGGCGCGTCGCCTCGGTGAAGTCCCACCAACTCTGGTACTCGTACTCTCCGTAGCGGCGCTCCTCGCAGGAGCCCAGCAGCTTGAGAAGTAGCTCGACAAAGAAGAGCTGATCGCGGACAGGGATCTCGAGGTTGTTGAAAAAGGCGTCCCTGAACCAGAGCCGCAGGTCCTCGACCGACTGGGGGAACCGGGCGGGCATGATAAGCGCTTTGGCACCCACCCTGGCGATCTCCGCCCTCGTGGAACCCACGAGGTGGTCGAAGACGCTGCCGGGGCTGGAGCCTGACGGGATGCGCCGCATGGTGTCAGGCAGGTGCTTGTAAAACCCAGGGAAGAAGCGGAAGCCGTGCTCGGCCGGCAGATCGGGCCGGCCGTCAGTGCCCGTTTCGGGCGCCGGCATGCTGCGGGCCTTGCCGCCGGGGATGCGCCGGTGCTCGAGGACGGTGACGTCGAAACCCCGCTCGGCGAGCTCGTGGGCCACCGTCATCCCCGCCACACCGCCACCGAGGACCAGGACCTCAGGCACGGTTGGCTTCCGGCTCGAGTGCGGGGTGAGCATCGGATCTCCTAACTCGCTGGCATCATTTGTACCGGGAGGCGCCATCGTGAGCGCCATGTGTTCGGCTAGCGCGAGTTCCAGCCCTATGACGGCCCGCTCGCCGTCGGCGGCGGAGATGGAGCTGGTGAGCCACCGCCACCACCAGAGCGCCAAGGAAGAGTAGTACGGCGACCACGATGTCGCCGGTTATCTCGACTGGGCCGCGAGCAAAGGTGGAAGCGTTCTTGCGATACCGCGTATTCAGGGAATCGACATAGAACTGCTTCGGCCAGGTCGCCGGGATCACGGCGGTGAAGTCGTGACCTGCGAACGAGTAGGTCACATCGCACACGTTGGCGCCACGGCGGCCATAGAAACATCCAGTCGTTTGGGCGGTCACCTCCACTCGACGCGCAGCAACTGCGTCATAGGCCTGGTTGACCATAAGGGCATCGCCCACAAGAGCGGCCGCGAAGCCAAGTAGGTCCGCGACCCCTACAACCGCGGCGCTGTGGAAGATGTGGATGCGCCGCAGCTTCACGAAGCTCCATAGTGCCGAATCGGGCGCGACTGTGCATTGCGGCTCCGTTTTCATATGCACCGAATTCTGCGCGAGGCGCTCAGGCTGGTTGCGCCATCTACCGGCGGTATCGCTAGCCACCGCCCACGGCTCCGGTTGGCCTCGGCGGCTCCCAGACCGGTGGCTAGCGGGAGAAAGGCTCGATGTCCCTGTGTGATCTTGAGGAAGCCGCGCCAGGCAATACAGGTGGCATTAGCACCCCGCGACGCGCCGAGCTCTGGCTGTCGTGGCTGCCGATGCCGTGGTGACCGCCTGCGGCGGGAGTCCCCCGTTTTGGCCGCCGTTTGGAGTTCGTTGCGGGCCGAGCCGGTCCGAAAACACTGCGAACGACCCCGTTCGATCTGGTGAAGTTCTTCACCGAGATCGGACCCGGCCGTCACCATCCCAGAGAGGGTAGCCGTGCCGCCGGCGAGCGATCGTCAGGACCGCTGAGCTGGTGAGAGGGAATGAATGGTGTCGTGGATGAGCATGAACCGCATCGACCAGTACCCCGGCCGCGGCTCGGGTAACTCGTGCCGGGCCCAGAAGACACCGGTCAATGTGACGGCGGCGGTGGTCAACCAGGTGATCAGGCCGACGGCTAGGACCCACGGCGAGGATCCCGACGACATGACTATGAGACCCGCGATCGCGAGGGCCAGCGCGACGTACCCCACGCGGAGGGCCCAGACTGCCATCCTCCAGTGTCCGTTGTGCTGGAGTTCCGGCGGCTCGTTCATGGCAGCAATTGTGCCGTAGCCACGGTTGTGCCACCAGGGTCATCTTCCTCATCCGGGCAGCTCCCCACGATGGAAGCGAGCGCCGAAGAGGGCCACCTCGCGTGGCCCCGGCCTAGCGGCCGCTCGGCCGGGCGCTCTAGGTTGCTTGGTATGAGCCTGGAGTGGGAGCAGACGATCGTTGATTCGCGAGACCCAGCTTCGCTAGGACGGTGGTGGCAGACGGCACTCGGATGGGTGGTCGTGAACGACGACCCGAACGAGTTCGAGATTCGACCAGCGCCAGATCAACTCCCTGGTTTGCTCTTTGGCTCCGTTCCCGAGGCTAAGACCGTGAAGAATCGGCTCCATCTGGACTTCCGGCCAGACGATCAGGATCGAGAAGTGGAACGGATGCTCGGCCTCGGCGCCGCTCGGGCCGACGTGGGACAAGGCGAGCAGTCATGGGTCGTCCTCGTCGATCCGGAAGGCAACGAGTTCTGCATACTCAGCTCCCGTCGTTCGAGCTGAGCGGGGGATCCGCGCGTCCGCCAGCCTTGACGGCTCACAGGATCCACACCTGTCATCGCCCGCGCGACCCGATCTGTGCCGAATCTGGCATCCAGGCGCGCCGAACGTCGCGAGGTTCCGACCGTTTGATAGGTAGCTCGCGGCCGGGCTCGGTGGGCCGGCTAGTTCGCCTGGCCTGGCTGACTGCCTGACGGCGTCGCGATGTTATGCCCCGCTTCAGTTCCGGGTGGCCTATGGCATCCAGCCGCTGCTGGCTCGGGGGATCGACGGACGCGGCCAGACCGTGGTGCTGCCGGAGTTCGCACAGACCGCGCCCGGATCCCCGCCGAGGGTCACCGATATCCGCCAGGACCTGGCAGATTTCGACAGCCGGTTCGGGCTGCCCCCCGCCCGGATCCTGGTCGTGGCGACATTGGCGGGATCGTCCGCCTCGCCGTGACTGGCCGGCATCGAGGAGGTGGTGGACACCGAGATGGTGCACGCGGTCGCCCCAGACGCCACCATCCGTGAGCTTCCCGTCGCCCCGGCGGACGTGAGCACCCCGGCCAAGGAGGCCGCCACGTTCGCCACCCAGGTGCGGATCGCGGTCAGCGACGCAGACGTGATCTCGCTGAGCGGCAGCTATGGCGAACACTTCGCCACCCCCGTGGAGGTGGCGACCATCAATTCGGCGCTGGAGTACTCGGCAGTCCGCCACGTGACTTTCGTGGCCTCGTCGGGCGACGGCTTGCTGTCATTCGCCTCCCGAGCGCCCAGACAGCTGTTTCACTCAGGGGACGCGCCGTAGGATGCCCTGGTGATTGCGTGGGAGCTGGCCGGGCGGGGCATCGAGACGCTGGGCCAGATGGAGCGGCCGGACCCTGAGCCCGGTCCCGGTCAAGTGCTGGTGCGGGTGCATGCGGTCTCGCTCAATCACCGCGACCTGGGCTTGGCTCGCCGGGGGACGTCAGCGCCGGTCGTGCCGACCAGTGACGGTGCAGGGGTGGTCGTGGGTCTCGGCCCGGGCGTGACCGGTTGGCAGACCGGCGACCGGGTCATTGCCAGCTTCTTCCAAACCTGGGTGAACGGACCCTGGCATCCTCGCTACGGTTCGTCCGCGCTGGGCGGAGCCATCGATGGGATGCTGGCCGACCTGGTCGTCCTGGAACAGGACGCCATGGTGGCGGTACCCGACGGGTGGTCGTTCGAGGAGGCAGCCACGCTGCCCTGCGCGGGGGTTACGGCGTGGAATGCCCTGTACGGGGACAGGGTGGTGCGGGCCGGGGACCTCGTCGTCGTGCAGGGCAGCGGAGGCGTCTCGGTGTTCGCCCTGCAGCTGGCGGTGGCAGCCGGTGCTGAAGTAGCGGCCACCTCGAGCAGCGACCGCAAGCTCGATGCCCTCGCCCGG
Organism: uncultured Acidimicrobiaceae bacterium; assembly: GCA_963769725.1. GTDB lineage: Bacteria > Actinomycetota > Acidimicrobiia > Acidimicrobiales > Palsa-688 > PALSA-693. Next base: position 28,587 of record CAVYMU010000003.1, read on the forward strand.
CTCGGGGCGACCGTGGGGGTCAACTACCGGTCCAGTCCCGACTGGGCGACCGAGGTGCGGACCCGGGCCGGACGGGCAGCCGACCACGTGGTCGAAGTCACGGGCCAGCTCGACGTCAGCCTTCAAGTGGCGGCGGCGAACGGGACTGTCACCGTGATCGGCACCACTCTCGGCACGGACGGACCGGGGGTACAGATTCGCCCCGCCGTGATCCTGCAGAAGTGCGTCACGATCCGCGGCGTGTACGTCGGATCGACGGCCATGCTCTCCGACCTGGCTCGGGCCATGACCGTGGCCGGCCTCCGACCGGTGATCGACTCGACCTTCCCCTTCGAGAAGGCCGTCGACGCCTATCGGGCCATGCTGGGCGCCGACCACATCGGCAAGATCGTCATCGCCAACCCGCTCCCCCAATGAGAGCCCATACCGAAATCCGGGTTCAGTATGAGAACCGGCGGTGCTGGACAATCCTATGACCATAGGTTGCCTCACGGCCGGGCCTCCCAACAGAACCGGCCCGGAGTGCAGCAGCCTGCGAACAGAACAGATCAGCCGCGCCGAATAACGCCTGCGGTCAACTTCTTTTCGCGCTGTCGCACATCGGGCCCGACTCACCTTCGCGGCGACTGGTTCGGAGCAGAAGGTGTTCGGCTTTTTGGGGCGGCCCGGCCCAGCGCCGGTCGCTACTTGGTGCGATCAAGGCCGCTCACGAACCGACGTGTCTCCTCCGACGACCCCAACCGGATGAATTTCAGATGCTCCCAGCGGGGATCGGCCCTGGCGGCCTGGCAACGCACCTGATTGCGTTCGTAACTGGTCCAGGCCCAACGGACGATCGACTGCTGCGGGTCCCAGCGGATAGTGTCCCGCAGCCGCTCTCGGTTGCCGTTCCACAACTCCTCGCGGAAAAACCACCGTTTTAGCGTCCGCTGCACCACCTGGCGCATGACTCGCGCCCTCGGAAGGTCAATCCAGACCACCGTGTCGGCCGCCGGCCAAACAACCGGTTCCGTGACCAGGTCGAAATAGTTGCCTTCCACGATCCAGGCGTCCCGGGTGACGAAGGAGGACACCTGGCGGACGAACTCAGCATCTGCGAGCGGCACCCAGTCGGGTTGGTGGCGAATGGCATCAAGCTCCAACCGGGGCACACCAAGTTCCGAGGCAAGCCTGGAGGCCAACCAAGACTTCCCCGACCCCGAGGTCCCTACGACCGAGATCCGACGCACTCGTTCAACCTAAGCGGTGACCGCGGGTGACCGCGGGTCGGTGACCGCGCCTCTGCCGTTGGTCTCCCGTGCCGGCGTGACTGCCGCGGTGTGTCGGGACACTTCACTCAGAGTAGCCAGCGAGGACTGTTCGGCAAGCTGGTGGGACCGTGCGCCTCTGGGAGAACTGATCGTCTGTGGTCTCGGGTTACGAGATGTGGAGATGCGGCGACGATCTATGGACCCATGTGCCCCATGGGTTGCATGTGACTGTGCGAGATGGTCAAGGCGGGAATCAGGTCGGGCGCGGCCAAAACCAGCACACCCAGGGCGGAGAGCACCAGGGCCGTCCCATAGAACGCAGCCCGTCTCCACGGCAGGGTCTTCTCGATGGCGATCAACCCAGCCACGAAGGCCATCCAAATCACGCTCATCACGCCTCAGCGCGAAGAGCGACGCCATCAGTGCCCAGCAACAGCCAACACACCAGGCACCATTCCTGGTGCCCATCTTCACCGCGCCGGCTCGGCCGTCCCGCCAAGATCCCAGCAGCAAGCCGAGGGGGCTTCGACACTTCCCGAGGCAGACGTCCTTGAGCGGGCTCAGCTGATAGGTCGCCGCCACCAGCAGAGTGACACCGGCAAGAAGTCGCCCGGCCTGGTTCCATTGCAAACCACCGCCGCTCAGCCAACCGGCGGTCTTACCGGCCGCAAACGCCAACACGCCAGCGATCGCCCAGGTCAGCAGGTAACCAAAGACGAAGAGGAGGGGCAACAGAGGCGATCGTTGCTTGGTCATACGGGCGTACAGAGTGACCGTCGGCGCAACCGAAGGAAGCATCATCGCGGCCATCATCACGACCCACACCCCGAGGAACCAGCCAGCCGTCCCTAGAGCCGTCCAGGGTCCGTTATCCATCCCGCGCATCCGATCCGCGGTCCACCACCAGCCCAACCCGGCCAGACCGAAGAGGGCGACCGCCAAGCCCGGCGTCGCCCGCATCGCCGCGAAAGCCGGCGACAGCCCCGAACTGCCAGGAGTACTTCGGGTCGCCGGCGGCGCCAGTTCTGTCACGCCACCCACGAGAACTCAGACTTGGACAATCCGGTCTTACCTTGATATTGGATACCAAAGGCGTCGATACTCGACCGCTTCGCCTCTGCCATGGTCAGGTCAGAGCCAACCGGATGGAACATCCCCGAGAACCGGACGGGCTCTCCCGTCTCTACCCCGAACGGCACGATGTCCTCGATCTCGAACTCGATGGTGTCGCCGACCCGTACCCGGTGGCGCAACCCGTCGTCGTCCACCTCGATCGCGGCCCGCTCGACACCGAGGATCTCGCCCACCAACGGGGCCAGGCCGGCCATCGGGCCACCGAGCTGGCCGCTGAACACCTTGACCAGTTTGTCGAACTGGTCGTCGGTCGCCTGATCGTCGATGAATACTCCGAGGCGCCAATTGCCATCCGTCATGACCTTTGGGGTATCAGCGATCATCACCACTCTGCGTCCGGCGATGTCCGTCCCCTCGACCTCACCCTGCCTGATGCTGAACGCAAGCGTGACCCGGCAATAGTCGTAAGTCGCTCCATGGTCGAACGACAGGTTGCACGGGCACATCAACTCACACGAGCAAGTCTCGACGTAACTGCCCTTCAGGCTCCACGACATGACAGGCACCCCCTTATTGCATTGGTCCCCAGTATCGCGCCTCGCCACGGCCGACACGAGTGGGGACGGGCTTATCGGCACCTCGAATCCAGGCCGAGAGTCCTCCTCGAGATGCCATCGCGCCGCCAACTGCCGCGAGCGGCTTGAAAGTCGGGAAGCCTTCCTCCAGGCGGGCTCGAGGGAGGCCTTCGACTCGACGCCTACCGGTTGGGCGGCTCATTGCGACAAGCCTGCAACAATTGACCTTCTCGAAGGGCTGTGAAGGAGGAGATATGAGCTACGCCAGGAGCTTGCTGGACGCCTATCCCCGTATGGTGGCCATTGACGCCGACACTCTGGCCGCGGCTATCGATGCTCTGAACGATTGTGCTCAGGCCTGTATCGCCGACGTCGACGCCGACCTCAACGAGCCAAACCTCACCGACATGGTGAAGTGTATTCGGTTGTGCCTGCAGTGCGCCGATGTCTGCACCGCCGCTGCCGCGGTCACCAGTCGCCTCGGAGAATACGAAGCCGACGTCATCAGGCCCTTACTGGTGGCGTGCGTGGCGTCCTGCAGGTCCTGCGGGGATGAGTGCCAGCGCCACGCCCCCATGCACGAGCACTGCCAGGTCTGTGCCGAAGCGTGCCGACGGTGCGAACAAGCCTGCCAGGAGATGGTGGCCGCGTTGAAATAGCGACGACGGGCTGCCGCCTAGGAGCAGTGGCCCTTGACGGGTGGATATGAACGGCGTAGACGACACGGCTGTCGTCGCTGCCTCCTCCAGACGGCGCCCGACCTAACGGCGGGCGTAGCCAAGGAAGCCACCTTGAGAAAGAGGCTACCCGTGGTGACGGTCGCCGAGGCGGAAGAGGCTGCCCAGAAGCCGACTATCCTGAGGGCTAAGGATCTAGACATCTACTGGAGGGTGACGATGATGTCGGTAGGACCGATGGCCGGGGTCAAGATCGTAGAGTTGACGACGTTCGGTTTCGTACCTTCCGGCGTGGCGCTACTCGCTGATTGGGGCGCGGACGTGATCAAGATCGAGCATCCCCGCAACCCCGACCCGATGCGGGGCCTGGTCACGGCCGTGTCGGATGAGGGTGCCGAGGTGGATACTCTCATGGACCAGTTCAACCGGGGCAAGCGTAATCTGGCACTTGACCTGGCCTTGGCGGAAGGGCGGGAAGTCTTATATGAGCTTGTCCCCCGCTGTGACGTGGTGGTCACCAGCTTCTTGAAGCCGGCTCAGCGCAAACTGCGCATCAGCTACGAGGACCTGCGCCAACTGAATCCTCGTTTGATCTTTGCTCACGGTCACGGCTACGGCCCTCGAGGGCCGGACGCGGACCAGCCTGGTTTTGACGGGATCTCCTATTGGGCTCGGGGTGGGGTCGGCCATGCCCTGACCTTCTCAGATGGTCCGCCTGCCCGCCAGCGCCCGGCATTTGGTGATGTGATGGGCGGCTTGTCGGTCGCCACCGGGGTGGCGGCCGCCTTATATCAGCGCAGCGTAACCGGTCGGGGCTGTGCAGTCGATGTGTCCCTGCTGGGCGTGGCGTGCTGGCAGCTGGCACCGGACATCCTGACCAGCTCGGTGACGGGACGGGATGTGCAATCGCCCGCCCCGACACCCGACACCTCGTCCGGTCCGAGAGGGGAACCATTCCGAACCAGCGATGGACGATACGTGACCGTGCTGCTCCTGATGCCACACTACCTGAGTAATGTCCTCAAGGCCCTGGGCCAGGAGCACCTTCTGGAGAACCAGATATTCGCCGATTTCAAGGGCGGCCTTTTTCCCGAGGGCGGCCAAGCCGTGGACTCCGCGCTGCGGTCCGCCATCTCATCGTTCACCGCCGACCAAATCCGTGCACGCTTCACCGGGAAAGATATCGCGTGGTCAATCGTGCAGTCTCCTGCGGAGGTCGCCGCCGACCCGCAGGTCATCGCCAACGAATACATCCTGGACAACCCGTCGAAGCCACAACGGTTCCTGGTAGCGGGCCCGGTGCAGTTCGATCAGCGTCCTCCACAGATCTGGCGCGGCGCTCCCCGGCAAGGTGAGCACAGCGAAGAGATCCTGCGAGAGTTGGGTCTTGCGGACGACGCCATCGCCCGGTTGATGGGCAGCGGAGTGGTCGTTCAGGGCGCGGCCGGCCGCTGGGATTCCTTCGGGAAGCTCGTACCTGAGCGAGAGCGCTAGTGCTTGACGATATGCCCTCCTGAAGTAGGCTCGCCGACGGTTACGATCCGTTGTCGTTCCCGTGGCCTGGCTTGGCGAAGGACAAGTTCCAGCAGCGACCCATCTCCACGTTCAGGAAGCTTCGGCTGCCCTGCTCAAAAGCTCGCCGATGGTGGGGTCTTTGATCTGGTAGCGGATGATTCTGCCGTGTCGCTGGGTCGTAACCGTGTGGCTGGCGCGCAGCAGGCGCAGGGTCTGTGACACGGTGTCGCTGTTGAGGTCGACAGCGACGGCGAGGTCCGAGACGCTAATGGGCCCGGCCGCGCGGATGCAAAGAAGAACCCGGAGTCGGGTGGGGTCGCCGAGAAGGGCGAAACGTTCTGCCCAGGCGCGGATCGCGTCCGGGTCGGCCAGGCTGTCGATGGCCCGGCAGACTTTGTCTCCTTCGATGATCCGGCGGTGGGCGCGGTCCGCGGGAACCAGGTGCATGCTCGACAGTCTGCCAGACCGGACCGCATACCTGACCGGATGATCAGCATTGACAGGTGAAGCGGTGTTGCCTTAGCCTCCTGGTACCCCATCCGGGGTGGCGTCCAGCCCAGCGAAGTCCGGTGGAAGCCCGGCACTGTCCCGCAACGGTCAAGCCCCTGGTAAGGGGGACGAGTCCGGTCGCCTGGTTGGCTCGTCGACGTGACTGGCCTTCGGACCAAAGGGCCGGTGCGTCCGGTCCCCCCGGGCGACCGGATCCGCTGGTTCTCCGATCGATGAGGAGAGGCAGCGATGGCGACCCACAGCGCACCACGGGAGGTACGCCATCGCACGCGCCCCGGCTTACGGAACCATCAGATCGCCCCCGCCGACGCGGGCGCAGATGCCGAGGCCCGCCGGCCACCGGAGTGGTCTGCCCATGTCCCGCCGCCCGCCGGCGTAGCGGTGACGAATTCATCCGCAGCCGGGTCGGGCTCGTCACCGAACCGGACTGCCGTTCCGCCGGCCCGGCATCCTGCTGTTTTTCGTGGGGGGATGCCCGATGCGGCCCGGTGACCAGAAGACCCCCTCTCCAGCGGGTTCACCCTTCGAGGGGTCATCCTCACCCGTGTCGGCCGCGGTCACCCCCGTTGTCGGCGCAGATCCGACACCCGACTATCGGGTGTTAACACGATCAGCTCACCGGCGGGATCGTCTTCCCCTGTCTGTCGTGCTGGTCGGCTGCACCGTACTGCTGGTCGTCACGATGGTCTTGGGGGTGGCAGTGGGGTCGGTGCCGTTGAGCCCGGATGCGGTGTGGCGGGTGATCGTGGACCACCTTTCGGGGCACCCCCACAACGGGTCGGTGGCGGACGAGATCGTGTGGCAGATCCGTGTTCCCCGGGTGCTGCTGGCCGCCCTGATCGGCGCCACCCTGACCACGGCGGGGACGGTGGTGCAGGCCCTGGTGCGCAACTCGCTCGCCGACCCGTTTCTGCTCGGAGTGTCGTCGGGGGCGAGTGTGGGCGCCACCGCGGTGCTCCTGTTCGGGGCGTTCGCGTCGCTCGGGCTGTGGGCGCTTTCGGTGGGCAGCGTGCTTGGGGCGATGGGGGCCATGGCCGCGGTGTTCCTGGTGTCGCGGACCGGACGCCAGCTGGCTCCAACCCATCTGATCCTGTGCGGGGTGGTCCTGTCCGCCTTGTTCGAGTCGGTGACCAGCTTTCTTCTGTTCCGGGGCAACCCACAGGCGACCCAGTCGGTGTTGTTCTGGCTGCTGGGCTCGTTCGGGAACGCCAATTGGACCCAGCTGCCCATCCCCGCCGCCTGCCTGGTGGTGGGCATGGGCTACCTGATGGCCCAGGCCCGATCGCTGAATGCGCTGGCGATGGGGGCCGAGCCGGCCGCCTCTTTGGGTGTCGACGTGGCCCGGTTGCGCCGGAACCTGTTCATCGTCACCTCGCTCATGGTGGGCGTGGCGGTGGCGGTCAGCGGCGTGATCGGTTTCGTCGGACTGGTCGTCCCCCACATCGTGCGGTTGATGGTCGGTTCCGATCACCGGCGGGTGCTGCCCGTCGGCGTGCTGTTCGGGGCGTCGTTCATGGTGGTCGGGGACCTTCTGGCCCGGACCATCGTGTCCCCTCAGGAGATGCCCATCGGGGTGATCACCGCCTTTATCGGCGCCCCCACCCTGCTGGTGCTCATCCGGCGGCGCCCCTATCTCTATGGGGCCACCCAATGAACCGGGGACCAGGATGAGCCTGGACGTGCGGGGCCTGTCGGTGGACATCGCCGGGCGGCGCATCGTGGCGGACATCGACATCTCCGTCCCCGACCGACGGTTCGTGGGACTGCTCGGGCCGAACGGCAGCGGCAAGTCCACCATCCTCAAGGCCGTCTATCGCGTCCACCGACCCGCCGCCGGTGAAATCCTGCTCGACGGAACCGACCTGTTGAGCATGCGACCCAAGGACGCAGCCCGCCGGGTCGCCGTGGTGGCCCAGGAGACCACCGTCGAGTTCGACTTCACCGTCTTGGAGATGGTGATGATCGGGCGCACCCCACACAAGAGCGCGTTCGAACGCGACCACGACTCCGACCGGGCCATCGCCGCCCAAGCCATCGCCCGGGTCGGTTGTGAACAACTCGCGGGCCGCAGTTTCAATACCCTCTCGGGCGGCGAGAAGCAACGGGTACTTATCGCCCGGGCCCTCACCCAGGGCGCCGACCATCTCATCCTCGACGAGCCCACCAACCATTTGGACATCCGCTACCAGATCGAGGTGCTGGAACTGGTCGCCGGGCTGGGCGTCACCGTCCTGGCCGCCCTGCACGATCTGAGCCTGGCCGCCCTGTACTGCGACACCGTCTACCTGCTCACCGACGGGCAAATCGTGGCCGGCGGGCACCCCCGATCAGTGATCACCACCGAGACCATCCGTCATGCCTATGGCGCCGACGTCCTCATCGTCGATCACCCCGAAACCGGCACCCCCCATCTCATCCCGCGCCGATCCCGCCCCGGCCTACTCATCTCCCCGAACCACCTCGCCCATCCAACTCACACCGAATAAGGGAAGGAACGTCGGTGCCGTCCCTCCTCTCCTCCCGACCGCGCCGGACCACCAAACGTGGCGTCGGCGTCGTCGCCGGCGTGGCCATCACCGCCCTGGGCGCGTGCGGATCCAGCAGCCACACCGCCACCCCCCCGGCCAGCACGACGACAGCCACGACTGTCGCCGCCGCGGCGTCCGCCTATCCGGTGACCGTCTCGAACTGCGGCACGTCGACTACCTATACCCAGGCCCCGACCCGGGCGGTGTCCAACGACATCAACACCACCGAGGACATGTTCGCCCTGAATCTGGAATCGAACATGGTCGGCGACTTCGGCGCCTCCGGCGACCTCCCCGCCGGGCAGCCTTTCCCGGCCGAGTACGCGGCCGGCTTCAAGGCTGTCCCCGAGCTGTCCCCCGACTATTTCACCCTGGAGCAGCTCGTCGGCGCCAAGCCCGATTTCCTGTTCGCCGGCTGGAACTACGGCCTCCAGGTCGGTACCAACCTCACTCCCACCAACCTGGCCAAATACAGGATCAAGACCCTGGCCCTGACCGAGTCGTGCGCCCACGTCCAGGCCACCAAGCAGGCGGTCAGCATCGACGACACTTACCAGGATCTCAGCAACCTGGGCCAGATCTTCGACGTCCCCCAAAGAGCTCAGCTGGTCATCGACAGCATGAAGGCCGAGGTCGCCGCGGCCCAGGCCAAAGTGGCCAACCTGGCCCCGGTCACCGTGTTCGACTACGACAGCGGCACCTCCGCCCCGTTCACCGGCCCCGGGCTGGCCATGGTCAACGCCGAGATCAGCCTCGGCGGCGGCACCAACATCTTCTCCTCGCTCAAGCAAAGCTTTACCACCGTCTCCTGGGAACAGGTCGTCAAAGGCAGCCCCCAGTGCATCCTCATCAACGATTACAGCACACCCACCGCCGCCGAAAAAGAGAAGTTCCTGGAGACCAGCCCTATTACCAAAGATCTCACCGCGGTCAAGAACCACTGCTTCTTAACCCTCCCCTACGACGAGATCACCCCCGGACCCCGCAACGGCGAAGCCGTCACGGCCATCGCCAAGTGGCTCCACCCGGCCGCCTACGGCCTGCCCGCCGACGGCTCCTAGCCGATGACCCAACTCGGCAGCATCTCGGTGCTGGTGTGCCGGGGCTGCTGCTGCGGCACCGTGGGCAAACATCCCACCGTGGACCACGACGGTCAGCTGCACCCTCTCCGCGCCGACCTGCCTCTCGATGTGCCAGCCCGAGGCCAGCTGTACCTGGCGCGGACTGCCACGACCAAACCGCCACGGGAGCCTTCAATCGGCCGACATCGACGCTGACGAGCACCGGGCCCAAACCGCGGCCACAGAGGATGAACTCAGCTAGCCCGGCGGCAGCTTCGCCCTGCGGGTTCGGGCACCTATCGCAGTCTCGGAGATACTCGACTGCCCGTGTCGACGAGGTGCGGCCTTCGGGTAGGGCGCTTCGATCTGTGGCGAGTGCGTCAACGCGAATGGACCGTGTTCGCCGGTGTCACAGCTGTTCGAACGCGACCATGGTGAGGACCGCCTCGCCGACCGCATCGGAGGCGTCCAGGTCGGCTTCGAGGCGCAGTACCCAGTCGTGGTGGCCGTCGGGATCGTCGAGAGTCTGGACGATGTCCCAGTTCCGTCCGTTGGCTTCGAGATGGAACAGGCCCGACGAGCGGGCGTCGCCGCCGATGCCGACACTGTCGTGCTCGGCGAAATACCCGGTAGACGCCGTCTGCCATCGGGCGGCGTCCCAGCCGGCCGCGCCGTCCAGGTCGGCGAGGCCGGCGAAGTCCCGACGGGCCAGCAGCTCGACATGGTGGAAGGCCTCGTTGCGGACCATCACCGTGAATGCCCGGGTGTTGGCGGTAACGACCGCCGGGACCGGCCCCGCGGCCGCGGCCGGGCCCGATGACAGCACGGCCAGATCGGCGAGGGTCTGATCAGGGTGGGCGAGGGCCTCCCATTCGTCGAGGAGGCTGGAGTCGACTTGGCGGACCAGCTCGCCGAGCCATTCGGTGATGTCGACCAGCTCGTCGGTCTTGGCGTCCTCGGGGACCGATTGGACCAGTCCCCGGTAGGCGTCGGTCAGATAGCGCAGCAGCAGGCCTTCCGAGCGGGCCAGGCCGTAGAGGGCGACGTACTCGGAGAAACCGAGCGCCCGTTCGAACATGTCGCGCACCACCGATTTCGGTTTCACGTTGAAGTCGGCGGCCCACGGGTGGCGGGCCCGGTAGACGTCGAAGGCGTCGTACAGATCGTCGCCGAGCGGTTTGGGCCAGGTGAGCTTGTCGAGGATCTCCATCCGCTGCTCGTATTCGACGCCTTCGGCTTTGAGCCGGGTGACCGTCTCGGCTCGGAGCCGGTCGAGCTGGGCGGCGAGCACCGGTCCCGGGTTCTCCAGGGTGGCCTCGACGATCGAGACGGCGTCGAGCGCCCACGTTTCCGAGGGCGCCAGGCGCGGCAGCACATCGAGGACGAACGGCCCGAGCGGCTGGTTGAGGGCGAAGTCGGCCTGCAGATGCTCGGTGACCCTCACCCGCCGGCCCGCCTGGTCTGGGGTTTCGAGGCGTTCGAGGGCGCCGGCGGCGAGCAGGGAGCGGTACATGGCGATCGCCGAGCGGATGTGGCCGCGCTGCGCCGGGCGGCTCTCGTGGTTGTCGGTGAGCAGGTGGCGCAGGGCGGCGCAGCCGTCGCCGGGCCGGTCGAGGACGCCGAGCAGCATGGCGTGGGTCACTTTGAAGCTCGAGCCGAGCGGTTCGGGTGGGGCGGCGACGAGCCGGTTGAAGGTGTCCTCGCTCCAGGCGACGAACCCCTTGGGGGGCTGGGCGCGAACCAGCTTGCGGCGCTTCTTCGGGTCGTCTGCGATCTTGGCCACGGCCCGCTCGTTCTCGATGACATGCTCGGGGGCCTGGACCACGACGCTGCCTTCCGGTCGTAGCCGGCCCGGCCGGCCCGGCCGGAGATCTGGTGGAACTCGCGGGCGCTGAGCAGCCGGCTGACAGTCCCGTCGTATTTGGCCAGCCCGGTGAGCAGCACGGTGCGGATGGGCACGTTGATGCCGACGCCGAGGGTGTCGGTGCCGCAGATCACTTTGAGCAGCCCGGCCTGGGTCAGGCGTTCGACCAGGCGTCGGTAGCGGGGCAGCATCCCGGCGTGGTGCACGCCGATCCCGGCCCGGATGTAGCGGCCGAGGGCCTGGCCGAAGCCGGCCGAAAAGCGGAACCCGGCGATCTCTTCGGCGATGCGGTCCCGTTCGCTGCGGCTGGCGACGGGGGTGCTGGTGAGCGCCTGGGCTCGGGCGACCGCGTCCTTCTGGGTGAAGTGCACCACGTAGATGGGGGCCTTGCCGCCGGCGAGGAGGGCGTCGATGGTCTCGTGGATCGGGGTGCGGGCGTAGCTGTAGTCGAGCGGGACGGGCCGGGTCGCGGAGCGGACCACCGCCACGGGCCGGCCGGTGCGCCGGCGCAGGTCGGTCTCGAAGCGGCGGGTGTCGCCGAGGGTGGCCGACATGAGCAGGAACTGGGCCCGGTCGAGTTCCAGCAGCGGGATCTGCCAGGCCCAGCCGCGGTCAGGGTCGGCGTAGAAGTGGAACTCGTCCATGACCACCTGGTCGACCTGGGCCCGAGCTCCCTCCCGCAGGGCCAGGTTGGCGAGGACTTCGGCGGTGGCGCAGATGACCGGGGCGTCGCGGTTGACCGCGGCGTCGCCGGTGGCCATCCCGACCCGCGCCGCGCCGAGCTCGCCGGCCAGGTCGAAGAACTTCTCCGACACCAGCGCCTTGATGGGGGCGGTGTACCAGGAGCGGCGCCCCTCGCATACCGCCCAGAAGTGGGCGGCCAGAGCGATCAGGCTCTTACCGGACCCGGTGGGGGTGTTGACGATGACGTGGCTGGCCGACATCGCCTCGAGGACCGCCTCTTCCTGGGCCGGGTAGAGGGTGATGGCCCGCTCGTCCGCCCAGGCCAGGAACCGCTCCAACGGCGTATCAGCGGCCAACTCGGCGGGGTCGCCCGGACAGGCCGGGAGATAGTCGGCGAGGCGGGCCACCCCGCCATGCTGCCCGCTGGCAGCGGATACCGCCACGGCAGTCACCGCTCGGAATAGGAGTTCTGATCGTCGGCGTTGCCGTCCGTATTACCCTTCCCCTGTGGCCGCTGATGATCCGACCCGGTACGAGTACGAGCGGATACTTCACCAGCATGGGCCCGTTCCTCGGTGGGGCTGGGGCGAAGCCCCGCCGGAGCAGCCCTAGCTCGGGTCTGGACCACAATGTGGTGACCAACCTGCGAGGAGACGCGCATGGCCGGCTTCACGAGAGGCTTTTCGGGTAGAGGACGGGCTGGGAGGGATCCGCGGCTTCCTCCCGGACAGTACGACGCCGGCCGTTCCTGGCCGGTGCTCACTGCCGAAGCCACGCCCAGGCTGGACACCGCGTCGTGGACGTTCACCGTCGAGGGGTTGGTACAGACCCCCGCCACCTGGACCTGGGACCAGATCCAGTCGCTGCCCCGATCGCGCTACGAAGGGGACATCCACTGCGTCACCACCTGGTCAAAGCTGGGCATGACCTTCCAGGGCGTCTCAGTCGACGTCCTGCTTGAGACGGCTGTGCCTCTGCCGACGGCCACTCATGTCATGGCCTACACCCATACGGGGTACACCACCAACCTCCCGCTCGCCGACGTGACCGGCGGCCAGGCCTGGGTGGCGTGGGAAGCCGACGGCCAGATCCTGCCCAGGGAACACGGCGGCCCCGCCCGGCTCCTTGTCCCTCACCTCTATTTCTGGAAGAGCGCCAAATGGGTCGCCGGACTCCGTCTGCTCGACCATGACGAGCCCGGCTTCTGGGAACAAAACGGCTACCACGATCGGGGCGACCCGTGGCTCGAACAGCGATATCAGGGTGACTGACCAGACCCCCGTCAAAGCAGCAGGCCCCGGCAGGTGGTCGCAGGCCACCGTCGTCGCGGTCAGACCCGAGACCGCCACGGCCAAGACCTTCCGGCTGCGGCTGTCCCAACCATCGCTGCACCTGGCCGGGCAGCACTACATCATCCGGCTTACCGCCCCAGACGGGTACACGGCGTCGCGGTCCTACTCGGTGGCGTCCGCCCCCGACGGATCCCCGGAGATCGAGATCACCGTCGAGCGGCTCCCCGATGGCGAGGTGTCCTCGTTCCTCCACGACGAGGTCGTCCCGGGCGACGAGCTCGAAGTCCGGGGCCCGATCGGCGGCTGGTTCGTGTGGTCAGGCCACAGCCCGGCCCTGCTCATCGGAGGTGGCTCAGGGGTCGTGCCGCTGATGGCCATGCTGCGCCTGGCCCGCTCCACGGGCGTCATGGACCTGGTCCACCTAGTGGTATCGGTGCGAAACCCCGCCACTCTCTACTACGCGAGCGAACTACCTGGTCCCGAGACCACAATCGTCTACACCCGCCACGGCAACCCGTCCGAAGTTCGATCCCCCGGCCGTCTCACCGCAACCGACCTCCCGACGGTCTCCGACGACACCACCGCCTATATCTGCGGATCCTCACCGTTCGCCGACGCGGCAACCGATCTCACCATCGCGACCGGTATTCCCACGGAACGGATCCGGATCGAACGATTCGGACCAACCGGCTAATACTGCACGCTCTGGAGACGCAGCCACGAAGTGCAGATCAGCCGCCCACTCCGGGACCGAGCGTGACGCCACGGTGTCACTTCTCCCATTGACAATCGTTGATGTATCGGCGATCATCAACGTATCGACTGCCGTCGATGTTATCGGAGGTCCCTGTGTCCCGTGTCCAACTCGCCCTCAACGTGGCTGACCTCGACGCCGCGATCGGCTTCTACTCGAAGCTGTTCGCAACCGAACCGGCCAAGGTCCGATCGGGCTACGCCAATTTCGCCATTACCGAGCCACCCCTGAAGCTGGTCCTCATCGAGCACCCCGACGGCCGGGGGCACGGCGTCGCCGGGGCGCTCAACCACCTGGGCGTCGAGGTCGAGACTCCCGAGCAGGTCGAAGCGGCCAGCGCCAGACTGGCGGGCCTAGGCCTCGATCCGGAAGTGCAAGAGGCCACCACCTGCTGCTACGCGGTCCAGGACAAAGCCTGGGTGAACGATCCCGACGGAGCACCATGGGAGGTCTACGCCGTCCTCGCTGACGCCCCGGAAGAGACCGGGCTGGGCTGCTCCGCGGAGTCCTGCGAGTCGGAACCGGTAAGTGTGAACGGGACCGGCTCGGGGCGCTCCTGCTGCTGAACCCGTGACCACAGAGGACGTCTGGCGTCGGCTGTTGGCGGAATGGCTCGGCAGCGCCCTACTGACCGCGGTGGTGATCGGTTCGGGCGTCGCCGCGCAACGACTCTCGCCGGGTCAGCCCGGTCTCGAATTGTTCGAGAACGCCGCCGCTACCGCCGCGGGCCTGTATGCCCTCATCCTGATGTTCGGCGCCGTCTCGGGGGGGCATTTCAACCCGGTCGTCTCCTTCGTGGACGCCGCCTTCGGCGGAACCCGATGGCGCACGGCACTGCTCTACCTGCCCGCCCAGGTGGCCGGGTGCATCTGCGGCGCCATGCTCGCCAACCTGATGTTCTCCCTAGCCGCGGTGAGCATCTCAACCCGCTACCGGGCCAGCGCCGCCCACTTCCTGTCCGAGGTGGTCGCCACCTCCGGGCTGATCCTGGTCATCTTCTGTCTCGTCCGAACTCGGCGACAATCTGTAGTCCCCGCCGCAGTCGGGGCCTACATCGGGGCCGCCTACTTCTTCACCAGCTCGACCAGCTTCGCCAACCCAGCCATCACCGTCGGGCGAATGTTCAGCGACACCTTCGCTGGCATCGCGCCCTCGTCGGCTCCCAGCTTCGTCGCCGCTCAGATCGTCGGCGGGGTGGTGGCCTTCGGCCTCATCAAGACCCTGTATCCCACACCCGCACCCGAATCGGGCCATCAGCGCGAGCCAATGGCCGCCCGGACCAGCCCCGCCGAGGAAGCCGGATGACAGCCAAGCCGGTCGTGCTCTTCCTCTGCACCCACAACGCCGGTCGCAGCCTGGCCGCCAAAGTGCTGCTTGACCACTACGCCCAAGACCGCATCGATGTCCGCTCCGCGGGGTCCGAACCCGCCGAAGAACTGAACCCCTCGGTGGTCGCTGTGCTCAAAGAGCGCGGGCTCGACCCCTCGAAGGAGTTCCCCAAACCGCTCACCAAAGAGACAGCCCAAGCAGCCGATGTAGTCGTCACCATGGGGTGTGGCGATACCTGCCCTTACTACCGGGGCAAGACGTACGTCGACTGGGAACTTACCGATCCCGCCGGACTACCGATTCCAGCGGTGCGCCCCATCATCGACGACATCGACGGGCGAGTCCGCGAACTGCTGAGCACGATCACCCGATCGGCGCCGCTAGCCCAGTCGGGCGCGAAGCGGGAGACCCCGACGAGCCAAGAGGCGTCTGGCGCCAGTCAGGTGTGCCCTCCGGCATGTACTGGTCGTGGACAGGCTCGACGGGGTGATCTTTGACGGATCGGACATGATCTCGGGTTCAGACTCTCCCGAGGTGTCAGAATCCGCCCCGTGGCGGGTCGAGCGGGACGGCGACGATCCGGACGAGCCGGTGCGCAGATTCGTTAGGAGCAACCCAACATGCCGGTGACCGAAGAAAAGATGCGAGCAGCGGCCAGGACGCTGGCCGCCAGGATTCTTGCCAACGGAGCGTCGCCGGGCGCGGCGACGGCGGCCGCGGCCGTCCCGACGGCCTACCACCATGCGAAGGTCTCGGAAGCCCAGGAGTACACCAACCTGCTCAACGGCTTCAACGCCCTCGTCTACTCGGCCGTCAAGGAGGACGGGAAGACCCTCGACTCCCTGCACTTCGACGGCGAACTGAAGTCCGCCGACCGGTCCTTGCTCGAACAGGTGCGCCACGTGTTCATCGATGCCCAGGCCGGCACCGACCGCCACAAGAAGGCGCAGTCGGCCTGGCCGCTCATAGAAGCCAAGCTGCACCAGGCGGTAGCCAAGGCTCGCGGCCTCGGCGTAGCCATCGATTACCTCGACTCGACCGAGGACAACATCGCCGTTGTGGCGGAGGGATACATCAAGGCACCGCACCAGGGTCCGTCAGAGATGGAGAGCGCCGCAGACTACGGGGACCTCCTCAGCGGCATCCAGGACCTGTTGACTGCGGTCGAAGAGGGTTGGACGGACATGACCAGCGGTGTGAGGGCGCTCAACAAGGACGAGGCCGACGCCAAACAGCGTTCTGTATTACACGCCGTCAAGTTCGGGGCGAAGATCGAGCACGCGCCACCGCCAGCTGCTCGAAGACCTCCGCCAGGTGTTCATCCTGGCTCGAACCGAGGGCCGGGCCCATGACGCCGTAACGGCATGGAACCTGCTCAACCAGGACATCACCCACGTCCTGAAGAGGATCGCTGCGCTCGGCTTGGGCAGTACCGAAACGGTGGCCGAGCGGCTGAACAAGATCCACCTTGATCTGATCGAGGGCAGCGCCTACACCGAGGACCACCAGAAGGCCAAAGCGATGACAGGGGTCCATAACCCCAACGACAAGCTGGACGAGCAACGACTCAAGGAAGCGATCCAGAGCCTCGAGCAGGCCGATGAGCTGGTCAAGAAGGGGGAGGAGCTCACCTCCAAGGCCATCCTCCAGGGAGTCTTCGAGCAATACGGCATGAAGTCGGAGCTGGTCGGCCTGCTCTTCGAATACGTCCACGGCGGATTCGAGATCAAGGAACTCCTCGAGGAGTGGAAGAAGAAGGGTCTGATCGGCAAGGGAATCACCCTGGCCAGCCTGGCCGACAAGGTCGTCTCGACCAGCAAGGCGGTGATGGAGGCCACTTTCACCTACATCAAGGAGTTCGCCGAGGAGGCGGCCAAGGAAGCCGCCGAGGATCTGACCAAGGAGTGGGAGTCCATCGGCAAATGGGCCGACAAGAACCTGGAAGCCCTGAAGACGCTCGCCAAGGTAGCGACGGTGATCACCATCGCCGTCAGTGCCATCAAGGTGGTAAACCATCTGATCCACGGACGCATCCTCGATGCCGTTAAGGAAGCGGCGTCGACGGTCATCGGGATCGGAGTCGGGGCGGCCGCCGGCGCGGCCGGAACGGCGTTCTTCGCCGGGATCGCCTTGGGCATCGAGGCTGAGATCGAGGGACTCAAGGGCGCAGCCACGATGATCGAGTACGCCCGCGACGAGAACCAGAAACTGGCCCTGGGGGCGTTCTTTGCCACCATCAACTTCGCATCCGATGGCGAGGCCCAGGACCTGGTTGCCGACCTCAAGGTCCTCGCAGAGGCCACGGACCAGAACGAGCGGAAGATCGCCAACGCCAACCTGGCGTCGGCCGGACGGGCGTGGGCCAAGGACCTTGCTGACCTTTCTACCCAAGTCAACAACGACGGCAAAGATCGTATCGGGGGTCAGCCCGACTTCCTGGAGAAGGTGGGCGGGCCGGCCGTAGCCATCATGAGGACTGGCGTAGCTTCCAGCTCCCCCGACGGTATGGGCGAACAGATCAGGACCGTCTTCACCGGCGCCAACCAGCTGGCCAGGTGGGTAGCGAAGGAGCGCGCCGGAAAACGCGAGCAGGAAGAGAAGGAGCGCAGGGAGGCCGAGGAGGAAGAGAAGGAATAGGAATCGCCGGCCTGCTTCTCGGCCAAGGGCTCGGTCCCGGCACCGCCCGGTACTGCTGGTGATCGGCGACTGCGATCGCAGCCGTGGGTCGGAAGGGACCCGGTTCGCCAGTGGCCGGCTCCTGTGCCCCGCCAAAGGTCCGCAGATGGGATTGGGCCTTGACCATCTTCGGCGCTTATTGTTGTTGCTGGTGACAGACCGAAAACCGCGTGGTGTCGCCTGGGAGGACTGGATCGGTCGCCAGATCCGCGAGGCGATGGCCCGCGGCGAGTTCGACGATCTCGCCGGCGCGGGAAAACCCATCCCTGGCCTCGACAAACCGCATGATGACCAGTGGTGGGTGAAGCAGAAACTACTGCGGGAAAAGGTCTCGTTTCTTCCTCCCACTCTGGCCATCCGCAAAGACGTCGAGGACACCCTCGACGCCGTCGCGGCTATGAACTCAGAGGCGGAGGTACGCGGGGCGGTTCACCAGCTGAACGCCCGGATCCGCAGCGTAAATCGGACCGCGACGAGCGGTCCTCCCTCTGCAACAATGCCCCTCGACGTGGAGGCCGTCGTGGCCGGCTGGAGATCGCGACCCTGAGCAATCTCGGGCAGACTTACGGTATGGCCACTGCCAGCGTGGACATCTGGGGAGAAGTTCGCCGGCTTCGCCTTGAGGTCGCAGGCGAGATCGCCGCCCTCTCAGCGGATCGGTGGGATATCCCATCTTGGTGTACTGGCTGGCGTGTCCGAGACGTGCTTGGCCATTAGGGCGCCGGAGCACCTGGAGTGATCGAGGTGCCGTTCAGCGGTCGATCTCGGTCACCGACGGAGACGTCGCAGTAGCCGACGGAGACGTCGCAGTAGCCGACGGAGGCTTGGCCACATCGGCCACTCCATCAGCTCCTTCGGCGCCGGGACCGGCAGGTGTTTTGCGCACCATCGTCGCAGCGGCGTCGCTGTCCCGGATTCGCAACGCGAGTAGGGCTCCGGCCAGGGCCATGGCCGCGGCCGCGAGAAGGACCGGACCGAAGTCTGTCGGGGTTGGGGGAAGACCATGCGGCGTCTGTACCGCGAGAACGGTGGTGAGCAGGGCGATGCCGGCCGCGGATGAGGCCTGCTGAATGGCAGCCGCGAGCGCAGTAGCCCGGCCGGTGTCCGCCGGCGAGATCGTGGCGAACCTGGCTGCTTGCTGGGAGATGAAGACGTATGCCAGTCCGGCGCCCAGGCCGAACATGAACAGGCGCACCAGCCACAGGCTGGTCCCGTCACCAACGAACACCGCCCCGGCGAGGAGGATCGCGGAGATCCATATCAGTCCGGCGAACTGGAGGCGCCGGGGACCGATCCGGGGGTACAGTCGACCGGCGACCTGGGTGGAAACCATAACTCCGATGGCTTCGGGGAATGTCGCCAGGCCTGATGCGAGCGGGGACAGGTGCCGGGCCTCTTGCAGGTACAGGGGGACCAGGAACAGCGTCCCCAGGAACGCGCCAAAGCCAACGACTCCCACCAGCGTGCAGTCGAGGTACAGCCGATTACGAAACAGCCGAAGGTCGAGCATCGGCTCAGACGTCCGTAGCTCTACCACGACGAGCATGGCCAGAAGCGCGATGCCTCCCACGATCGAGCCGACGACCTGCGGGGCACGCCATCCGTCGATGGGCCCTCGAGTGACCCCATACAGCAGGACCGCCAGACCCGGGCCACCGAGCAGGAATCCCGGCAGGTCGAAGCGGCCAGCCGGTGTCTCCGGCTGGGGGCGGAGGAAAAGGGCGCCGAAGACAACGGCGAGCGCTCCGATCGGAATGTTGATGAGAAAAACCCAACGCCACGAAGCGTGCTGCACGAGGAGACCGCCGACGATCGGGCCGAGGGCGGGTGCCACTGCCGTCGGGATGATCAAGATCTGGGATGCTTTGGCCCGTCGCGCCGGGGGGAAGGTGCGAAACAGCAGGGCCATGCCGACCGGCTGCATCATCCCCCCGCCGACGCCCTGGAATACTCGGGCTGCGGTCAGTTCGGTCATGTTGTCTGCCGCCGCGCAACACGCGGAACCGAGAATGAATATAACGATCGCCCCGAGCAGCACCCGTTTGGTGCCGAAACGATCCCCGATCCAACCCGACGCCGGTATCCACATGGCCAGGCTCAGCAAATACGCCGTCGCCACCCATTGGACCGAGGAGATGGGAGCATGGAACTCGCGTGAGATGGTCGGGATCGCCACGTTCACGACAGTCACGTCCATCACGGTCATGAACAGAGAACTGACGAAAACCACTCCGACGACGACCTCTGGACTCAAGCGCCGCCGGGACCTCGCCAGCAGAGACTGGCTCACCTCGGCTCCCGCTGACGCGAGCTGCTTGGTCGCACAACCCAGCAACGTAGCGGGTGGCTTCCTGACGCCCAAACAGGCCAGGGCCCTCCACCTAAGCTGGCGAGGTGGAGTGCCCAGGCCGACTGGCTTGAACTGCGAGTGTCGGCGGACTGCTCCCACGACCAATCCCTGGCGACGGTATTACCGTTGACACCGTGGTTACCCTTGAAGAGCTGCTCGAGCAGATTAAGACCCTGCCTCTCAGTCTCGCCTCGGTAGAGCACGGGGCCGACGAGGACCACGTGGAAGACGATCTGGCCGCGTCTGTCGCTGAGCTAGCCGTCGCCGCGACCGTCGCTCGAGTGGCCCAGGAGAGCTTGAAGATGCGAGTCGAGATCGCTCGGGGCCGGGGCGCAACGTGGGCCGCGATCGGGAAGGCCATCGGGTTGACAGAGTGGCGGGCGGAGTGGCGATACCACGAGAAACGGCCTTTTGGCGCCCGTTGGTAGCTGGATAAAGCTGATCTGGCAACGCGCTCCACGCCTCTGGACGACGGCCGCTGCACTATCGGGCGTCGGTCCTGTCCCAGCTCACCGCGACCTGCTGGGCTGGTCCGCCGGCCCCTTCTCAGCGGTGCGGCGCGCTTTCCTCGGGGCCCGACTCATTCGGCCAGACCTCCCAGGCGAAACCGTCCGGGTCGGTGAAGGGGCCGGCGTCGCTGGCGATGACGATCCGGTGTGATCCAGTGCCCACCGGGGGAACGCCGGCGTCCTTGGCCAGGGCACGACGGCCGTAGAGCGCCAGCTTGACGTGTGACGACGGGGCGACGAACTCGACGTACCTTCGGCCGAAGCTCCTCTTCACCGTCAGACCGCGGTTGACGTAGAACCGCTTGCTGGCCATCACGTCTGCGACTCCCAACAGGAGCACTATGTCATCGATCTGCCGAGTGGCCGGACCGGTGTCCTTTTTCGATGACGTGGCGACCTTCCAGATCGTCCCGTCCGGGGCACAGATGACGCCGCCGTAGCCCCAGAGACTCTTCTTGGCCGCCTTGAGCGGCGTGGCGCCGCCGTCGAGGGCGGCGCCGATCAGCTCGTCGGCCGTGGCCGGCTGGGACACCACCAGCGACAGCGTGAACCCACGAAAGCCGGTCGTCGGCGCCTCCGACCCGTGTAGGGCCAGCTGAGCGCCCAAACCGAAGGCGGCGGTGTAGAAAGCGCGGGCGGCGGCGGGGTCCGGCACTTCCAGGGTGATGGAACTGATGGAAGTCGCAGCATCTTTGACGGCGGTCATGGCAAATCCTTTCTGATAGGGATTCTCGCCCAGCAAGACATTGAGGGATGGGTAAACGAGTGCTCGGTGTCATCGAGGACGCCGAGGGCGAACGCCTGATCGGCGCTCAAGGGTCCTGAAGGAGCCCCAGAACGTTGCCATCGGGGTCGGTAACGGTGGCCACCAGGCGGCCGCCACCGACGTCACGCACGGGCTCCTTCAGGGTGGCACCCGCAGCGGTGACTTCGGCGAGCTTCGCCTCGATGTCCGGCACCTGCCAGTAGGCCACCGGCGAGGTCATACTCTGGGGACCGCCGCTCGGCACCAACCCGATGTGCTGGCCGGCGGCGTCGAAGCCGACGTAGTAGGACCCATCGTGCTGGGGCGCTATGCCGAGCAGGGCGGCGTAGACCGCCTTGGCCTTGGCCAGGTCGGAGACGGGATGCAGCACGGTCTTGATGCCTTCGGTGGACGAGTCGGTCACGGTTGCTCCTCAAGTCGTAAGTCGGATCTTGTTGGTAGTTGGACTTTCGTTTCGAGAGTACTACTATCACGAAAGTGGACCGAGATGTCAAGACCTCCCGACCCTACGAGGGCGCCGCCCGCCAGGCCCGTACCCGCCGCACCAGAGCGGCCGTCGTCGAGGCGGCGCGGAGCCTCTTCGTCGAGCGCGGCTATGCCGCCACGACGATCGAGGCGATCAGCGAACGCTCGGATACGCCGCAGGCGACGGTCTACCGGCTGTTCTCCTCAAAGCTCGGGATTCTCAAGGCCGTGCTCGATGTCTCCGTCGGTGGCGACGACGAGGCGGTGGCCATGGCGGACCGCCCCCAGGTTCGTGCGCTCCTCTCAGATGAGGACCCGAAGAAACAGCTCGCCGGTTTCGCCGCCCTGCTTCGCGACGTGATGGGCCGCGTGGGGCCCGTTCATCGCATCCTCGCCGACGCGGCCAGATCCGACGAAGACGCCGCCGCGGTGCTCGCCGAGATCGCCCGACAACGTCACGAAGGCCAGCGCCGCATGGCCCGCTCACTCGCTCGATCGGGGGCGCTGCGGTCCGGGCTCCGAGAGCGCGACGCAGCCGACATCATCCATGCCCTGGCCTCTCCCGAGGTGTACGGCTTGCTCGTCTTCGACCGCGGCTGGAGCGGGGACCGCTACCAGACGTGGTTGCGGTCGGTCCTCATCGACCAGCTGGTTCCGTAACCTCGAGGCCTGACGTCATGGGCTGCACCGATATCAGGGCGCTCCCCAGCCGGCGAACCGGGCGCCGTAGTCCGGGTTGGGGCACCACGAACCGGGAACCCTGACCGCCGCTCGCCCGACTTGGACCCGGTCACCAAGGCGCTGCGTCTGGCCCTGACTCCATGACCGATTGAGTTAGCCCTGAACTGTTCGATACACTAACGATGTGAGCGTTGATCTATCTTTGCGGTCGGGCCGGGTCGGGGCTCGCCTGGCTCGTCAGGTCGAGGTGGGCCTGGCTCAGGTTGAGCTGTCCTTGTCCCAGTATCGGACTTTGATGTTCTTGGATGACGGCTCGGCAGCCGCGTCCGCCCTGGCCGACCATCTGGCCGTGAGCCGGCCCAGCGTGACCGCCGTGGTCGACGGGCTGGTGGGGCGGGGCCTGGTCGAGCGCAAGCACGACGACGAAGGGGACCGGCGCCGGGTCGATCACCGTCTCACCGAGCAGGGTCGCCGGGTGCTCTGTCAGGCCGATGACGCCGTCGAAGCCCGGCTCCACGAGATCGCCGGGCACCTGTCGAGTGAGGGGCAGGCCGAGGACGCGTTTGCCGGCTTGGAGCTGTGGCGGGCCGGGCTGGACGCCTTCCGGGCCGCCAAGAAAGCCCACAAATGAGCCTGGCCACCAGGATTGCGGCGGGCCGCCGGACGCCGGACGGCATCGAGTCGGGCTCTCCGTGGATCCCTTTAGCGGTGGAGGCTGAGTATGAGCCACCGCACGCCACGATCGATGCGGACCGCGACAAGTCGTGGATCGCCCGGGCCATGCCAGTGGTGCTGTCGCACAAATTCCTCTTCATCACTGCGCTGGTGACGTCGTTCATCAGCCTGGTGCTGCAGGTGCAAATCCCCAAGATCCTTATGCAGGCCATCGACAACTCGATCGTGCCGAGCACCAGCGGCGCAGCGGGGGTCCACGTCGTTCCGCTCAGCTACTACGTGGAGATCACCCTGGTGCTGGTGGTGCTGGCCACGGCGGCGGGCTATATCTCGCGGCTGTTCCTGATGACCACGGCCTACAAGATCGAATTCGATCTCCGCAACATCATCTACGAGCACTTGACTCGCATGTCGTTCCCGTTCTACGACCGGGTCCAGTCCGGCCAGCTCATCTCCCGGGCCAATTCAGACATCCGGTCGGTCCAGATGTACCTCACCTTCGCGCCCAGCATCCTCGTGCAGTGCGCCATCGCGGTGGTCGCGTTCGGCTACATGCTGTCGATCAACGTGGCCCTGGCTTTCGTAGCCATGTCCACCATGCCGTTCATCTATGTGCTGAGCGTGCGCATGCGCCAGTCGATGTTCCCGGTCTCGTGGCTGATCCAGGCCCGGCTCGCCGACGTGGCCACCATCGTCGACGAAAACATCAACGGCGTTCGGGTCGTGAGGTCCTTTGCCGGCGAGGACCAGGAGCTCAAACAGCTGGCCAAAGCCGCGGACCGCTTGCAGTGGTCCTACATCAAGGACGCGGATCTCCGGGCCAGGTTTACGCCCTTGATCCAGAACCTGGCCCAGGTCGGGCTGGCCTTGATGCTGCTCCTCGGTGGCTATCTGGTAATCCATGACCGGCTGGAAGTGGGCGCGATACTGAGTTTCAGCTTCTGGATCGTGATGCTGCAGCCGCCGTTCCAGATGCTGGGCATGCTGATCATGCTCGGGCAACGAGCCCGGGCCTCGGCCGGACGCATTTACGCCATCCTCGACGAACAGCCGACCGTCGTGGACCGCCCGGGAGCCGTGGACCTCGTCGATACCGTCGGTGACGTCCGCTTTGACGACGTGCGCTTCTCCTACGTACCAGATGGACCCGCAGTCCTCGATCATTTCAACATGCATTTACGTCCCGGCGAGACCGTCGCCCTGGTCGGGCGCACGGGCACCGGGAAATCGACCGTGGCCCGTCTCACCGCTCGCTTCTACGACGTAACCGGCGGTTCGGTGCACATCGACGGCAAAGACGTTCGCGACCTCACGTTGGAGAGTCTGCGCGCCCAGGTGGGCATCGTGCTCGACGAACCGTTCCTCTTCTCGCTCTCGATCCGCGACAACATCGCCTACGGCAAGCCGCGGGCCGATTTCACCGACATCGAGGCAGCCGCCAGGGCGGCGGGAGCCGACGAGTTCATCCGGGAACTACCCAACGGCTACGACACGGTGGTCGGCGAGCGCGGCTATACCCTCTCCGGCGGCCAACGTCAGCGAATCGCCATCGCCCGCACCCTCCTCGTCAACCCGCCGGTCCTCATCCTCGACGATGCGACCAGCGCCATCGACGTGCAGGTGGAGCTACGAATTCATGACGGACTGCGCAAGCTGCTTGAGGGCCGCACGACGCTGATCATCGCCCACCGCCTCTCCACCATCAGTCTGGCCGACCGGGTACTGCTCATGGACGAAGGCCAGATCGTCGCCGATGGCACCCATAACGACCTCATGGCCACCTGCCCGCTCTACGTGCAGGTTCTGGCCCAAGCCGAAAACGAGGAGCTCGAACACGCCGAAGAAGTGCTTTGGGGCGTCGCACCGTCCACCGCCGTCGGCAGGGCGTCAACCCGGGCCGGTGACCCCAAAGATGAAGTGAACCCCGAGACGGTCGTGGTGCCCTTCCCAGGCCCGGACATGACAGGAGCGGGCTGATGGTGATGGGCGGCGGCATGTTCCCGGCCGGGCAGGGGTCGGCCGGCAACCCTGGGGGCGGTCTGCCCTTTGCGGGCATCCCGAGCGAACTCCAAGCCGGCGTTGACAAACTCCTGGCTGACGAGCCGGAGCATCCCGATCCGACCGTCCGGTTCAGCTACCAGAAGGCCGGCGAGGAGGCGGAGAAGCTCAGCCTGCGCCGGCTGGTGCTCAAACACTGGCAGTTGGGGCTGCTGGCGGCGGTGCTGGTGGCCATCATCAGTCTGTTCAACCAAGCCGGCCCCGCCCTCATCAGCATCGGGATCAACCGGGGGTTGGGGCCACACAAAAGCATGGGCGTCATCATCGTGGTGTCGGCCCTGTATCTGGTGGCGGTGGCGATCACGGCGACCGCCCAGCGCTTCATGGTGGCGGTGACGGGCCGGTTGGCGGCCTGGGTCATGAACGATCTGCGGGTGAAGGTCTTCACCCACTTGCAACGCTTGTCGCTCGACTTCTACACAGATGAGAAGGCGGGCGTGATCATGAGCCGCATGACCAGCGATATCGAGAACCTGCAGCAACTGCTCCAAGACGGGCTGGCCCAGTTCGCGGTCCAGGGTCTGACCATGATCGTCATCACCTGCATCCTCCTGGCCCTGAATGTCGAGCTCGCCCTTATCACCATCCTGCTCGTCATACCTGCCCTGACCATCCTGTCATTGTGGTTCCGGCGTCGGTCGGAGCGAGGTTACGACCGGGTGCGCGACGGCATCTCTTACGTGCTGTCCGACCTGTCAGAAACGCTGCACGGCGTGCGCATCGTGACCGCTCACAACCGCCAGCGAAACAACGTGCTACACCATAGGAACGTGGTTGGCTCCTACCGGGACGCCAACCTCTACACCGCCCAGATCAACGCCGTCTACGGCCCCGGCACGCAATTGATCGGCTACCTCGGCCAGGCGGCTCTTCTCGCCATCGGCGGCGTCATGGTCTCCCACCACGAGCTGTCGGTCGGTGCTCTCGTGGCCTTCTTTCTCTACCTCAACCGCTTCTTCGCTCCCATGCAGCTACTGGTGCAGCAGTACAACCTGTTCCAGCAAGGGACGGCTTCGATCAACAAGTTGCGGGGCCTGCTTTCCACCGAGCCGAGCGTGCCCGAAGCCGACGACGCGATCGAGTTGCCACCGATTCAGGGAGACATCGAACTGGAGCATGTGACCTTCGGGTACACGCCGGGGCAGCCGGTTCTCCACGACGTCAACCTCAGTATCGCAGCGGGCGAGACAGTGGCCTTCGTGGGCCCGACCGGGGCCGGCAAGTCGACCGTGGCCAAGCTGGTCACGCGCTTCTACGACGTGGTCAGCGGCCGGGTCCTGATCGACGGCTACGATCTCCGCGACGTAGAAATCGGATCACTGCGACACCAGCTCGGTGTCGTCCCCCAGGAACCATTCCTCTTCGGCGGGACCATCCGCGACAACATCGCCTTCGCCCGCCCCGATGCGACCGACGACGAGGTGTGGGACTCCGTCCGGGCCGTCGGCCTGGTCGAAGTGATCGAACGCATGCCAGAAGGCATCCACACCGTCGTTCACGAGCGTGGTCAATCACTGTCCTCGGGCGAGCGGCAGCTGATCGCCCTGGCCCGGGCCTTCCACGCCCATCCCCGCGTCCTCGTGCTCGACGAGGCCACCTCCAACCTGGACCTGCGATCCGAGGCCAAGATCGAGGCTGCCCTCGACGTCCTGCTGCAGGGACGTACGGCCATCCTCATAGCCCACCGGCTTACTACCGCCATGAAGGCCGACCGAATCGTGGTGGTCAACGATGGCCGTATTATCGAAACCGGCACACACGACGAATTCGGTCTCACGGGGCGGCTTCTACGCCCAAATGTACGAGACGTGGGTGAGCCACGCCCACGGCCAGGTCGCCTGAGCACCCGAAAGAGCGCCACGAGTTCTGCTCGGCAAGGCTCATGGCGGTTCGCTCGCGCCCAACTCGGTGATGACCTCGGCGATGGCGTCGCGCTCCTCCTCGGCGGAGAGGGCCTGCCCCCCACCGTGGTCCTGCCACAGCTCCGGCATCCGCCGCAGCAACACGACGACCCCAATCATGCAGGCCAGCCCGCCCGACCACACCGCGAACTGAGGACCGCCGATGGCGGCGGCCAACCCGGATTCGGCATCACCCAAGCGAGGGCCTCCGGCCACCACGGCGAAGAACGTTCCCGAGAGCCGGCCCTGCAGATGGTCAGGGACGGTCCGCTGCTGGACTGCCTGGCGGAACACCGCCGAGATCACGTCCGCGGCGCCGGCCAAGCCCAACAACACCAGACCGATCCAAAGCACCGGGATGATACCGAACAAGGTGATGGTCAACCCCCACACCATGACGCAGGCGGCGATCGCTCTTCCCTGGTGGCGAATGTGGCTGCACCAGCCCGTGAACAGTGAGCCGATCAGCGCCCCCGCCCCGGGGGCGGCGTACAGGAAGCCCACGACTCCGGCACCACCGCCATAAAGATGCAGTCCCAGAGCGGGAAAGACGGCACGGGGCATCCCGAAGATCATGGCGTTGAGGTCGATCCAGTAGGTGGCCGAGAGCAGTCGCTCTTGACGGAGGTGGCGGAATCCTTCCGTCATTGACCGCCACCCCATCGGTGTGCCCCCGCCGGTGGGCACCAGCGCCGGCAGCAGCACCGCGGCGACGAAGGCCACCGCGAAGGTGGCCACATCGATCCCGTACACGGCGCTCAGGCCGATGGTGGCTATGAGGATCCCGGCCAGGGCGGGTCCCGCCACCAGAGCGAACTGCTGGATAGATGTCTGCAGCGCAAAGGCCGCCGTCAGGTCTGGGGCGCCGACCAGCATCGGTAGGGCGGCCCGGCGTGCGGGCCAGTCAACGCCCTGAAAGCCGGCACTCGCGGCGGTGCAGACAAAGAGCGGCCACAAGGCCGGATGGGAAAGCGAAGCGTTGACCACCAATCCCCCGACCGCTGTCGCCATGGCGACCTGGGTCAGGACCAACACCTTCCTTCGATCCATGGCGTCGGCAAGGGTCCCCCCCCAGAGGGCTCCCGCCAGCAACGGCGCGAGTTGGGCCATGCCGATCAGACCAACTATCAGCGTCGAGTGGGTCAGACCGTAGGCCTGGAACGAGACGGCTACCAGGGTGAGTTGCGAGCCCAGTCCTGAGACCAACTGGCCGGCCCACAGTCGACGGAAATGTGAATACCGGCGGAGCGGCGCGATGTCGACAACGAACCGGGCCAACTGTCAGCGGCAACGGTCGGATCGCGGGGCGACGAGCCACTGGGTGTCGCTTACGTCTGTGGCCGCGGCCGGCTCGAGATCGACTTTCGGGACCTTCCGCATGCCGCCATGCTCCACGACTTCGGCGCTTTCGGCAAGCTGGTGCGAGCGGATCGTGGCTGATTGGAACGGCCGAACGACTCTGACCCTTCGGAACCCGAGCTAGGGAGCGATGGGCCTTCGGGCTAGGGATTCGGCCCGTCAAGGGCCGATCAAGACGGCCCCAGAGCGGTGATCGGGCCGGTGGGTGCAGATGAGTTCGGCGGGGTCAGGGCGCCCAGGGCCCGTCAATAGCGGCCGGCATGCCGGGAAGCAGGCCGTGGTCGGGCGGGGGCTCGGGGTAGCGGGGCAGACCTTGCTCACGGGACGGAAGCCGGACTCGAATGGTCCCGGTGGCAGTGGTCTCGTCCCGCTGGTTCGTGCACTCGAGCGTTACGGCAACCTCCGGCCATTCGCCGGATCGATCGATTTCGGTCACGGATGCCCGCAAGCGGGACAGGTCACCGATGGTGTTGAAGCCTTTGATCCGATCATCGACCGCGACCAGCAGGGCGTCGTCACCCATCCAGTCGGTAACGACTTGCATCAACCAAGCGTTCCTCAGCATCCCGTAGTCGTAAGCGCGGGGTGCACCCACCGACTGGGCGAAATCGTCGTTCCAGTGGACCCGCATAGCCGAGTCCCAGGCCCCGAACTCGTTGAGAGCATAGAAGCCACCCATGCGTTGCCGGTTCTTCCAGTTGAGCCGGTAGGGGAAGATCTCGTGGCGGCCGTTGCCCATTAGCCAGGCGATGATGTCTCCGACCACGAGCGGTCCCCGATACCTGGTACCGAGATCGTCGCCGATGCTGACTTCCTCGACGAAGCGGGGCTCCGATCCGCGAACGACCTCTCCCGCGAAGGCAGAGTCGACCGCGGCGATCTCCTGCTCGCTGTAGTGGTGGGTCTCGACGCGGGGCCGGGGCTCGGAGTTGCCGGCGCGGTGCCGCTCGGCGTGCACAAAGTCGGCATCCCAAATGGCGATGAGGTCGCCGTCCTGGTTCCAGTACACGCGGCGGCGCACCGAGAGCGCGGACCGACCGGCGAAACGGGAGTTGGACTTCTCGGTGATATCCACGTAGAACCGCCGCACCCAGATGCGGTCGCCCTCGCGGACGGGCCGAAAGTACCGGATGTGGTCCCCGGCCCAGTACATGTGGACGCCGGCGAGGGCCCCTCGTCCCCGGCCTTTGGCGTCGGGGACCGGCGCCAACCGTGGCGTCAGCCCGGCGCCCTCGAGGAAGCCGGGAGGTGCGAGGACGCCCCCCCATCGGGTCGACGCGGCGTAGTCGGGATCGCACCAGAGCGGGTTATCGTCGCCGAAGCCGTAGGCGTAATGACGTATGCCGTCACGCGTCGCCTGCTCGTTCCACGTAGTCCAGCGCGTATAGGGCCAGTCGAGTCCGACCTTCTCTCGGAACTTCTCTATGCCGGCCGAGTCGAGACGCCCGAAAACGGCAGCCTTGTCGTCACGCTCGGCTACCACCCGCAGTTCCCCATAGCGGTGAATGATAGAATGGATTCTCAGGAGGTGTCAACCATGGGTGATGGCACGACGCCGGATCTTGAAAAGTTCGTGACCGCGGCGCGGCGGTGGCTGGACTCGCATGCGACCCGGCCTCTGTCCGCTTCCGGCCCGACCGGGCGATCGGTCAGCGACAGCTTTCGGATCTTCGCCGATCCTTCGCCCGAGGAAGCGCAGGCGGAGGTGGACGCGACCAGGGCGTGGCAGCGCCAGAAATGGGATGCGGGATACGCCGGCATCTCCTGGCCGGCGAGTCTCGGCGGGAGGGGTCTGACGCGAGCCCACGAGCGGGCGTTTCATCGGCTCGAGCGGGAGTATGACGTCCCCCGGGGTACCGAGGCCTTCAACGTCACCCTCGGGATGGTGGCGCCGACCATTCAGTCGCTCGGCACGCAGGAGCAGCAGCAGCGGTTCATCCCCGCATTCCTGCGCGCCGATCTTCTGTGCTGCCAGCTGTTCTCCGAACCCGACGCCGGGTCCGATCTAGCGTCGGTCACGACCTCAGCGACGCGCCAGGGGGCGGCTGGCGCATCAACGGACAGAAGGTCTGGTGCTCGGGCGCGCCGTTTTGCGAGTGGGGCGAAGCCGTGGTGAGAACGAGCCGAGAGGGGGACCGCCATGCCGGGCTCACGGTGTTCCTGGTTCCGATGCGAGCGGTCGGGGTGGAGACGTGTCCCATCATGCAGATGACCGGTGGAACCTCTTTTCACGAGGTCTTTCTCACCGATGTTTTTGTGGACGATGACCTCCGTCTCGGAGCGGTCGGGGCCGGCTGGAAGGTGGCCCTGGCGACGCTCGGTTTCGAGCGGGGGGAGGGGCAAAGCTCGGAGGGGGCACCTATCGGGATGTCATCGCCCTCGCCCGCAGGCTGGGGATCGCCGGCGACCCGCTCGTCCGTCAGGAGCTGGCATCGCTGTACATCGGCTACCGGGTCCAAGCCTTTTTCGCCCGCCGGACCGCCGCCGGGGACGGACGTCTGTCCGGCGCAGCGCGAGCGTCAGTCAGCAAGTTGATGTTTACGAACCACTTGTGCCGCGTCGGTGACGTTGCCGGCCGTTTGCTCGGGCCGCGGCTTACCGCGGACTCGGGTGAGACGGGGTCCTTCGCTTGGACTGAGCACATTCTCGGTGCTCCGGGACCGCGTATCGCGGGTGGGAGCGACGAGATACAGCGCAATGTGATCGCCGAGCGAGGCCTCGGACTTCCCCGTTGAAGTTGTTTCGGCGTGGCCCTTATATCGGTTGATCTTATGTCGGTTAGCAGGCGAAACTCCTGCTAGCCTCCAGGGGTGGACTCCTCGAGCTTCACGGAACTCGCCTATGCCGTGGAGGAAGGCGTGGCGCTGGTGAAGCTCAACCGGCCGGACCGGCGGAATGCCTGGAGCGGTCGGATGTCGGTGGAATACCGATGGGCGCTGCATTTCGCCGACCAGAATCCAGCCGTGCACGCGGTCGTCCTCACCGGCGACGGGCCGGACTTCTGCGTCGGCGCGGAGCGGAGCACCCTGGAGGACATTGAGCGGCGCGGCGGAGGATACGAACCGGCCCGGCTGGAGCTGCCGCCGATCCCCGAGGGCGTGCCGCCGGGGCTCCGTCATAATCACACCATCCCCCTGGCCCTGTCCGTCCCGATCATCGCGGCTATCGACGGAGCCTGCGCGGGCGCCGGGTTCGTGCTCGCCACCTACGCCGACGTGAGAATCGGGGCGGACACGGCCAAGATCGCCACCTCGTTCGCGAGCCTCGGTCTTCCAGCCGAATACGGGATCGCCTGGATCCTTCCTCGCCTCGTGGGCATTGCCAACGCCACCCAGCTCCTCTACTCGGGAGGCCGACTAGCTCCCACCGAGGCGTTGCAGCTCGGCTGGCTGCAGCGAGTCGTACCGGCGGGAGACCTGCTCGACGTGACGGTTGCCTACGCTCGAGACCTGGCCCGCCACAGCTCGCCCGAGTCGTTGCGGATGATGAAGCGCCAGTTGTTCGTGGACGCCTGGGACAGCCTGGAAGAGGCCTACCGCCGATCCGTCGACGACATGAACGCGGCCATGACCCATCCCGACTTCCGGGAGGGCGTCACTGCCCTGCGGGAACGGCGCTCGCCGGACTACCTCCGAGATCGCTAGGCCACCATGATCCCGGGTGGCTCGCTGGCCAATCTGATGGGGTGGCGCAACGCCGAGCGGCCAGCGTTCGAATTCCTCTGGGTCGAGGACGATGGGCCGTGGACAATCGCCCGCCTGACCGAGTCCGCCGTCCAGCTCGAACGGCTCCTGGGGAAGGCAGGGATCGGCGCCGGCGACCGCGTCTTGCTGCGGCTGGGCAATGACGAGCGCTTCCTCCCCGCCCTGACCGCCACCTGGCTCCGGGGCGGCGTGGCGGTGGCCATGCATCCGTCAACGCCGCCGCTCGCAGCCCGGGAGGCAGCGGAAGAAATGGGGACGGCGGTAGCCCTCTGCGCGCCTGACGACGCCCTCGTCACCGACCGCGCCGTGCGAGTGGTGACGGTGGAACCGATCGACCGACGTGCTGCGGAACCAATCCGTCTCAACATCCCATCGATCGACGACGGCCAGGCTGCCCTGGTGCTTCTCACCTCCGGATCAAGCGGTAAGCCAAAGGGCGTGACCCTCAGCCACGGCAACCTCTGGGCGAATGTCCGCAGCACGGTGTTGTCGTTTAGCCGTGGTGGTGACCCGAAGCCGCTGACCGATCCGGTATCGACAGCCAATCTGATCGCCAATCCTCTGTCCCACACCGGTGGCATGCTCCGTCTTCTGATCGCACTGTACGTGGGTCGGCCGGTCGTCCTGCTCCGAAAGTTCGACGCCCGGATCGCCAAACGGGTCCTCGATCGGCACGGCATCAACAACCTCACGATCAACCCTTCGATGATGAGGATGCTCCTCGATGACCTTCCCGACGGGGTGGATCTCGGCCCGGTGCGCTACGTGTCGTCAGGAACGGCGCCGCTGCCCCCCGCTCTCGGCGCGGCATTCGAGTCGCGCTTTGGAGTTCCGGTCCTGCAGTCCTACGGCCAAACCGAGACCAGCGGGGCGATCGCCATCGAGAACGTTCGCGACGTGCGCTCCGGCACGCGTCGGCCCGGATCGGTCGGCAAGCCATTGCCGGGGATGGAGGTGCGGGTCGTCGACCCTTCGGGTCAGCGCCTCACCGCGGGCCAAGAGGGGGAGATCGTGGTGCGATCGGCGACCAACACGATCGGCTACCTCGGCGACGCGGCAGAATCGGCGATTGTTGCCGGGGGTTGGCTACGAACTGGGGATCTCGGGCATCTCGACGGCGACGGCTACCTCTACATCACCGGGCGCCTGCGGAGCGTCATCATCTGTGGTGGCTTCAACGTCGTACCGGAAGAGGTCGAGGCCGTCCTTATCGACGGCACCACGGTGACCGACGCCACGGTGGTCGGGCTTCCCGATCCCCGACTCGGCGAGATTCCCGTGGCCGTGGTCGAGCCGGTTCAGGATCCGGGTCCACTTCTGGCCCGGCTCGGCGAACGTCTCGTCCCCTACAAGCGGCCGCGAAAGCTGTTCAGCGTCGATTCGCTGCCTCGCCTGCCGGTCGGCAAGGTGGACCGACCCGCCGTCTTGCGACTCGCGAAGGAACTCGTCCGACGGGCCGGCGAGGGGCGGCCCGACTCCTGACCTCCCAGCCGCCGAGGGTCCAAGCCGCGGTGTTCGAGCGTTCCTGACTTCCCCGGCGCCGAGGCTCCTCGGTCCGCTTCTCTGATGCGGGGACCGACGTCCCCACCGTCGAGCCTACGCCGGCGACCTCGGGCTAGTCACCGTTGAGTTCCGCGACCGAACGCACCACGGAGAGCTTTTCGTCGAGCGTCCGCCCCGCCGGCGCGATGGAGAGGATATCGATGCCTGCTTCCGCAAAGGCGGCCAGCCGGTCAGCGACACGCGATGGGGGTCCGACAAGAGCGAGCGCGTCGATGAGCTCGGAGGGGATCAAACCCTCAGCTTCGCGCTTCCGGCCCGACAGGTAGGCGTCGGTAATGTCAGCGGCGGCCGCTTCGAAGCCGTAACTGGCGACGAGCGACCGGTAGAAATTCTGGCGCCGTGTGCCCATGCCTCCGATCAGCAGACCCAGATAAGGGCGGTAGACATCACGGGCGGCGGCCAGGTCATCGTTGATGACCGCCGCGGTCGAACAGGCCACGGTGATCTCGCCTGTCGCTCGACCGGCTTGCGTCGCTCCCTCTTCGAGGGACCGGTGGGCCTCGTCGAACTTCTCGGGATAGACGAGGGCCGGGAGCCAGCCGTCTGCCAATTCCCCTGCCAGGCGCACATTGCCGCGGACCGATGGCCGCCAGGTAGAGCGGCACCGGGACGGGATCCTTGATCACCAGCTTGAGGGGCCGCTGGTCGTCTCGTAGCGGCAGGCGCAGCCGCTGGCCCCGGTACTGCACCGGCTGGCGGGCCATGGCCAGGCGGAGGATCTCGATGTAGTCACGGGCGCGGCCAATCGGATCTTCCCACGGCACGCCATACCAGCCCTCGGAAACCTGTGGTCCGGACACGCCCAGACCGAGCACGATTCGGGGGCCGAACAAAGCCGTCAGAGTGACGGCGGCCATGGCTGCCGTGGTCGGCGGGCGGGCCGGGATTTGCATGACGGCACTGCCGATGCGGATCCTCGACGTGTTGGCGCCGAGCCAGGTCATCAACGACACCGCCTCGGCGCCATACAACTCCGGCACCCACACGATCTCGTACCCGCATCGCTCGGCCTCGATGACAACGGCGAGGATCTCCTGGGCGCCCTGCTCTCCGCCGTCCCAGGTCCCGAGGATGATGCCGAGCTTCACGACCTCATACCGGGTGGCGGTCGGGATCAAAGTGGAGACCGGCCGACCTTTCGGCCCGGAGGGCGGCTCGCCGCACCTTGCCCGATTCGTCGCGCAGGGCGTCGGGCGTCAGCTCGAAGCTACGGGGGATCTTGTAACGCACCAGTCGATCCCCGAGGAACGCGGCGAGCTCGTCACTCGTCACCGGCTCGCTGATCTCGACGATGGCGTGGATTCGATGGCCGAGGTCGTCGTCGGGGAGTCCGATGACTGCGGACGTCACCACGGCGGGGTGCTCGTCGATCGCCTGCTCGACCTCGGCCGGGTACACGTTGGCGCCGCCGGTCACGATCATGTCGGTGCGGCGGTCGACAATGTAGACGTAGCCGTCCTCGTCGACGTAGCCCATATCGCCGAGCGACTCCCACCCGTCGACGGACCGGACCTCGGCGCCGACGTAGGCGTAGGTCGGTGCGGAACCGTCGGGCGGCTTCATGAAGATCTCCCCTATTTCACCGGGAGGCTGGACTTCACCATCAGTGCCGAAGGCCTGCATGCGCGCCCCGCCGACCGGCCGACCGACCGATCCGGGGTGCTGCAACCATTGGTCACCACGGATCCACGTCATCGCCTGACCTTCGGTCCCGGCGTACAGCTCATACACCCGGGTGGGCCCGATCCAGTCGATCCAGGCCCGCTTGAGCCACGCCGGACACACCGACCCGAGGTGCAGCAGCACCTCGAGGCTGGTCAGATCCACCGTAGCCTTGACCTCAGCGGGGAGTTTCCAGATGCGGCCCATCATGGTTGGGACCATGAGCGTGTAACCGGCCCGGTGGCGTTCGATCTGGGCGATGGTCTCTTCAGGGGAGAACCGTTCGAGCATCACCAAGTGCCGGCCCCGGAAGAGGCTGTAGAATCCGACAAGAAACGGAGCCCCGTGATAAAGCGGTCCGGGGACCACGGTGCAGCCTCCACGTCGCAGATAGAGTGTGCGCTCGTCAGGATCGGCGAGGCCTGGCCGAGACGAGACGATCAGCTTGGGCCGGCCGGTACTGCCGCCCGAGACGGAGGCTCGCCACCAGCGTGGAACCACAGGAGGGAGCGGTCCATCCGGGATCCCCGACAGGTCAACCGGCGGTGTCAAGCCCCCCTTGCCGATCACGAGCGGGCTATCCGCCAAGGCCAGGACGGCTTCGAGCTCGGCGTCAGGCATCTTCGCGGGCAGCACCAGCGGCGTCGCGCCGGTCTTCCAAATGGCTATGACCGCCTCCACCAAGGCGAATCCGTTGGGCAGGACCACGGCCACCGTCGTGTCCGTCTGCGCTCCCTGCGAATGGCACCATCGGGCCAGCTGATTGGTGCGAGCGGCAACTTCGCTTCGGGACAGCGTCACCGACCCGACTGTCACAGCCGGAGCGCCGGGCTCCTCGGCGGCGAGGTCATCCAGGACCTGGCCTATCGAACGCGACGGCATTCCGATTATTGTATAATCGCTTTCGCCGAGCAGTCAAGCAGCACAAAATCCAAGGCGGCCCGAGCGACAGGGAGGTTTGGATGGGCGTCCAGTTGACCGATCAAGAACTGTGGGATTTCGTCCGTGCCGCCCATACTGGGATCCTCACCACCCTCGACAAAGAGGGATTTCCCATTTCGTTGCCGACCTGGCACGTCGTCGAGAATCGGCGAGTGTACATTCGCACCCTCGATGCGTCGGCCAAGTCGCGCCGCATCCAGCGCGACTCCCGGGTGTGCTTCCTGGTCGAGAGCGGCGAGCAGTGGATCGATCTAAAGGCGGCGACCCTCGTCGGCCACGCCCGCCCCGTGACAGACGAGTCGCTTGCCGGTGTTGTCACCAAGGCCCTTGCCGAGAAATACCAGGGCTATCGTCGCGATCGGCGGGGGCTGCCCGATGCCGTCGAGCGGCACTACAAGCGACGCGAAGCCTTCATCGAGATCGAAGCGGACCGGACGATCTTGTCGTGGGACAACCGCAAAATCCGGTCGCGGTGACCGGCGGGGTCGACTCATCAGCTCGAGCACCGTCATCCGGCCCAGGGGCCGGAGACTGACGAGCGCTTCCTCGAGGTGCCGGCGCCACAGTTGCTCGACCTCGCGCCCGTCTCCAGCGGCGATCATCTCGACCAGCCGGGCGTGGGCTCGATGGGCGGCGTCAAAGCCGGCGCCGGCGTCACGCTTTATGCGTCGGCGGTTCTCGAAGAACCGGTCGACGTGATGGGCGACGATGAGGTTGCTGACCGCGCAGAGCAAAGCCAGGGTCTCGTTGCCAGTGAGCCTCGTCACCAGCTGATGGAAGTGGCCTTCCATCCTCGCCAGCTCCTCCGGGTTGTCGCGGCTGGCATTCTCGGCCCGGAGGGCATCGGAGAGCTGCCCAGTGATGGCGGCCTGATCAGGGTGTTCCACCAGCCACCGCGCCGCCGGGGGTTCGATCAGTATTCGGGCCCGATGGACGTCCTCGAGCGTGGCGCCTTCGAACTGCAACAGCAACGACGCGTAGCGAGCAAGGGTCCTGGGATCGGGGTCGCGTACCTGGGCGCCGCCCGCGGCGCCGCGCCGCATCCTGACCAGCCCCTCAGACTCGAGGATCCGCAATGCTTCCCGAACGCTCGTCCTGGCCACCTGGAACTCGTCGGCCAGCTGTCCCTCCGGGAGCAGTTGATCGCCCGGCTGAATATCGCCGGCCACGATCCGTCGCCGTAGCTCGTCGGCCACGAGCTCACCCGCTTTCGGGATGTGGATCGCGTCTCGGCTGGGCACCATGGCCGCTAGCCCAGCCGCCGGCTGTGACTGGCCACTCGCGGTACTCGGCTCATGAACCAGCCAGGTCAGTAACCAACGAGAACTTCGCCTCAGTCAAGAGCGCCTCCAACCGGGCCAGGTGCTCGTGCCAGAAGTCCCGTGCCAGGGCGGCGTCTCCACTCTCGATGAGCCGCAGCAAAGTCGGATGACTGATCCGAGGGCTGGCTGCTTCGCTCACCATACCGCCGTCTGCTGCTCCAGCCATATATCGGGCGATGTGCTGATCCACGACCGGCGCGATCAGCGACTGGTAGAGCATGAGGGTCTTGCTGCCGGACGCCCCGACCAGGGCCCGATGGAAACCATCGCCGGCAATACACGCCCAGAGGTCGTTGGCGACCGACGCATCCACCTCGGCGTGTTTGCGGAGCTCCCGGAGGTCGACCCCGCTCCCTGTACGGGCTAGCTCCCCGGCGACCGAGCTCTCAATGAGGTCGCGGGCGTGATGCACGTCTGAAAGGGAGGCTCGCCGCCGTTGCAGAAAAATGCCAGCTTGGCGCGCCGCGGAAGTCGGAGACGGCGTTCGCACCATGGCTCCACCGAGCGCGCCCCGCCGCACGATAATCAGGCCCTCCGACTCGAGCACTCTCCACGCCTCTCGAATGGTGGGCTTCGAGACCCGGTACCGTTCCATCAGGCGCGCTTCGGAAGGAAGCGCTTCACCCTCAGACAGCTCCCCGGAGACGATCCTCCGCCGGATCTCACTGACGACTACAGCTGAGGCTCGGGGTGCGGAGGTGGTCATGACGTCCTCGCGCCTTCTCGCCTGCGAGGCGCGAACTGTGGCCCTGCCGCGCTCACCCGACCCAGGCGACCGCCGCCCATCTATACCTGAACGGGTGGCAGTTCGATAACCCCCCGGCCGCTCGCCACCTGGACCGGGCCTCCCTTCGTCAGCGTGAAATCGATGGTGAT
Organism: uncultured Acidimicrobiaceae bacterium; assembly: GCA_963769725.1. Lineage (GTDB taxonomy): Bacteria > Actinomycetota > Acidimicrobiia > Acidimicrobiales > Palsa-688 > PALSA-693. The sequence goes on from CAVYMU010000003.1 coordinate 67,209, forward strand.
CACCCGGCAGCCGGCGCGTTCGGTCGTATCCGCCACGACCGGCTCGATGGTAATCGTGTCGCCTGCGAAAGCCGGCGCCAGGTTTTTTACCGTCAGTCGCCGGAGAGTGCTGGGGTCACCGGTCCACGAGGTCAGGGCGGTTACGGCGTACTCGTTGAGTAGCAACCCGGGCACCATCAGGTCGTCGTATCCCTCATGACGGGCCCATTCCACATCGTAGTGAACCCGGTGAGGCGTCCACCAGGCAACCGCGAACAAAAAGCACGTGATCCGGGTCGGCGAGCGGACGAGAGACGAAAGGCGGGTACCGATCGTCATCCCGCGGGCTCGGGAGGCCACCTCCGCAGGATCGATCACCGAAAGATCCGGGTCGTGACGGTCCGGGCGATCAGCTCGCGGCGCTGGTTCGTGTACGACTCTTCAGTCGCGACGACCACCAGCGGACCGCTGCGACCCTGCTTCTCGTCGATGCTGAGCAGCCGCTCCCGTAGGGTCAAGACGTCCCCCACGCGCACCGGGACGCCCAGCTCGACCTCCTGCCCGGCCAGCACCGTGCGACCGGTCACGCCGTCGACGCCCAAGTTCGGGTGCTGGCCGTCTTCCAAGAGGGTTGACTCCGGCACCAACTCGCGGCAGACCGCCTGGAAGAAGAGGGCAGGAGCTATGAGCCCTCCGTGCCGGCTCTGCTCGGCGGCGGTCTCGTCCCAGTGCAGCGGGTTCCAGTCACCGGTGCCGGCCAGATACTCCTTGATATGTCGGAGCGACACCGGCTCGAAGGTCTTCACGGAGGTCTCGCAGCCGATCTTCCGGCGCGCCGCTTCGGTCACCATGGGCCCGGGGCCGTTCACGGCATCGCCAAAACGGAATGGGGATGGTACGGAACGGTCCAGCTCCTGGGGTCCGGCAGCCCTGCACCTTGGATCACGTCGCGCCACATCACCTTTCGCTGAATCTTAGTTCGGATTCGCGGCGTGTGCGGTGACGGGCGAGCTGGCCGCCTCGAGAGGACTTCGGATCGCTCCGCCGCGATCCCCACGTGACCTCATTTCCTCGCGCCCCTCACCTTCAAGGAACGTAGAGGTCGTTGCGGCCAACCACGTGTATGGTCAGGCGGCCGATCTGCCACGAGCCGGCGGTCTTCTTCAGTTCCCAGTCGTAGTCGACGGTGAAAATCGCCCGGGTGAACAGGACCAGCATCTTGATCCGGGTCCGGGCCTGATCGTCACCTTCGAAGTCCGTGTACACCCCGGTGGGATGATGGCCGGTCGCCAACGGCGCGTGCTCGTAGAAATGCAGGATCTCGGCGGACCCGTTGTAGGTGGCCCCGTAGACGGCTTGGGCGTCGAAGACGGCGTCCGCGAGGAAGAGCGATGTCAAAGCCGACCAGTCCTTCTGATCGGCGCAGTCGGCGTAGCGGGCCGTCAGCTCCAGAATGGCGAGACGTTCTTCGACCTCGTTCTCCATGTTTACGGTCAGTCCTTTCGGTTGAGTCGGCGACCGGGGTCTCACGAGGCCGGCAATGGCCACCCAGAACGATTTCCCTGATGCGAGTCCGAACTGGAACCCGCTCCCGGTTCGCGAGGCCGAGACCTAACCCCGCAGGGCCGGAGGTGCTTTACTCTACCCGCTCATCAGTAGTGACAGCGCATGATCAACCCACGACATCGACTCCACGCCGGGCCAGCCGGAAGATATCCCGGTCCAGGTCCACTCCCGCCTCGGAAGCAAGAGTGAGGGCGTGGCCGACGTCTTTTCGTGCCCACTCTGTCATGTACGGCGGTGATCCATCCATGGCGTGGGGCGACCGGTTCACAAATGTCGACCAGGTTCCTCGGGCCGATCCAGATGCCAGCGCGGTAGAAAGCGCCCCGGCGTCCAGCCCCAGTGCGGCTCCCAACGAAAGGGCATCCTCACCGAGGCCGATGGTAGCGGCGACCATGGTGTTGTTGACGAGTTTCGCCATCTGGCCACTTCCAAGCGGTCCCAGGTGAAGCAGAGGATCCCCGACGGCTGCGAGGGCATCTCGGCATTTGTCCACTGCGACGCGCTCCCCTCCCACCATCACCAGCAGCTTCGGCAGGTTGGATCCCACACTGACCGTCGCATCGATCAGCTGGGCCCCGACGGCTGCGGCAGCGTCCTGAAACCGCAGGCAACTCGCTGGGGAGATCGTGCTGTGAATGGATATCACTGACTCCGGTCGCGCTCCCGACAACACTCCATCGTCGCGTACTAAAACCTGCTCCACGTCACCCTCATCCCACACACATATCCCCACCATGTCTGAGGCCAGGGCAACCTGGCGAGGGGTAGCCGCCACATCGACGCGTCCGACGAACGGTTCCAACGATGCGGGACGACGGGCCCAAAGCGTCAAGTGGTGACCGGCGTCGAGCATCAAGTTGACGATGCGCGTCCCCATCGAGCCCACTCCGATAAAGCCGATATCCATGGGACGACTATAACTCTTGGGCTCCAAAGACTGACGCTCTCAGTCTCGGGACTCCGCAGTTTTTACGTCCTTGGGGGATATCAGGAAATGATCGGCGGGGCGCGCAAAGGCCAATCGACCTCCTCAGATCGACAGAGTGAATCCGGCGGACACCCGCAGGGTCTCGCCGGTCACGAACCGGGCTCGATCCGAGCAGAGATACAGCATGGCTTCAACGATGTCGGATTCCGTTCCGTCGAGAGGGAGTATCTGCTGACCCTTGACTTGCGCCAGTACCTCTGGCGACAACTCGGCTCGGATGGTGTCGGTCAAGTGCAGGCCGGGCGCGACGGCATTGACTCGAATGCCATCCGGGCCGAGTTCACGTGCCCAGGCCATGGTGAGGCCCCGTACCGCGAGCTTGGACACCCCGTAGGCGCCTCCGGAGGGGTAGGCGGCTGAAGACGAGATGTTGAAAATGCACGCCCCGGGGCGGCCCACCATGGCGGCATGCGCCGCCATGGTGCAGATGATGACCCCGATTACGTTCACGTCAAACAGGCGGCGCACCTTGGTCAATCCCAAGGTCTCCATCGGTTGGCTGTACTCGGCTGAGTGCAACCCCGCGTTGTTGATCAGAATATCTATGCCGCCCAGTCGAGCGACGACATCGGCGACCATCGCCTCCACCTGGTTCTCATCAGCGACATCGCAGGAAACGGCGCTGGCCTGGCCCCCAGCCTCCCTGATACCGGTTGCGGCCTCTTCGCCGGCCGCAGGGTCGATGTCGACCAGCACGGCATGCGCACCCCGCTCGGCCAGGGCGCGGCCGAAGGCCAGACCAAACCCTCGCCCGCCCCCGGTGATGACCGCCACGCGGCCCTCGAACTCAGGCTGTGTCACCTGTCCCTCCTGATCGGCTAGTTGCAGCTCTGGTAAATCCGCGGATCCTACTCCTACCTCGGATCGGCTCCGCGGGAAGCGATACCCTGTCACGGTTAGCCGCACGAAAGGGTAATGGATTGGCGTCGAGGCGGAGGTTCCGGTGTCGATATGGGCCCGTGATCACCAGTAACCCGGGCTGATGCTGGCCAACCGGATCAACCAGAAGGTGGCGGTCGCGGTCGTGTCCACTGCCGCCACCTTCATCGTCGTGCTGGACACGACGATCGTGAACGTCACCGTCCCGACGATCGGCCGCGACTTCCATGTTCCGGCCGCTTCGGTGGACAGTGTGGCTATCGGCTTCCTCGTCAGCCTGGCGGTGGTCATGCCGGCTTCGGGATGGCTCGGCGACCGCTTTGGCAACAAGCGGGTAATGCTCTTCGCCACCACCGTCTTCACGGTGGCCTCCGCCCTCTGCGGCGCGGCGCAGAGTCTCGGGCAGCTGGTCCTCTTCCGGATCCTTCAGGGCGCCGGTGGTGGGATGCTGATGCCGATCGGGATGGCGATGCTCTTCCATGCCTTTCCTCCGTCCGAGCGCATCCGGGTCGCGGCGATCATGGTTGTTCCCACCGCGTTCGCACCGGCGCTCGGACCCGTCATAGGAGGGCTGTTCACGACGGACGTGTCGTGGCGCTGGGTGTTCTACGTGAATGTGCCGATTGGCATCGCCGCGGTGATCTTCGGCTCCCTGTTCCTCGGCGACCCCCGCCAGGACTATCCCGGCCGCTTCGATGTGGCCGGGTTCGTGCTCGCCGGAGCGGGCCTGTCGTTGCTGATGTATGGCGTGTCCGAGGGTCCGGCGAGGGGATGGTCGGATCCCCTTGTCGTTGGCGCGTGCGTGGCGGGGGTGGCCGGCCTCGCCGTAATGGCGGTCGTCGAGTTGGGCAAGCAGGCACCCATGCTCGACCTTCGCCTGTACGCAAACCGCCTGTTCCGGTCCACACTGACGTCGGTGACGTTGATGTCCGTCAGCTTCTTCGGGGTTGTGTATCTGGTCGCCCTCTTCTACCAGTACGGCCTGGGCTACTCGGCTCTCGACTCCGGCCTCCTGGTCTTCCCGCAGGCCATCGGGGTGTTTACGGGCGGCCAGCTCGTCACCCAGGTGCTGTACCGCCGAATCGGTCCGCGGCGGATCATGGTCGCCGGCGCCCTACTGAGCAGTTCCATGATGGCGCTGCTGGCCACCGTCGGTCCCGGGACGAGTGTCTGGACCATTCGCGCCATCTCTTTCTTCCTCGGCACAGGTATGTCAGGGATCTTCCTCCCGTCGCAGACCGCCTCTTTTGCCACCGTTCCGCCGGCCCGGATCGCACGCGGCACGACGTTGTTCCAGTCTCAGCAGCGGCTTGGAGCGGCGCTCGGCGTGGCCGGGATCACGACCGTCGCCACGGCGGTGGGGACCACCCATGTGGTGGGCGGCCATCTGGAGCCGAACCTGACTGCGTACCGAGTCGGGCTGCTCTCGGCCGCCCTAGTGATGCTCGGCACCGCGGTCGCGTCGCTCTTTGTGAGCGACGCCGATGCTGCGGTGACGATGAGCCGGGGTAGCGACGAAGAGGTGGCGGTCATGGAGACGGAGGCCCTCGGCGCCGCTTGACGCTCGAGCATGCCGTTAGGCACGGGGCGCGGACAACGAGGCTGGATTCCCGGGTCTGACCGGGTAGGCACCATCGTGGGCCATCCGCACCCGGTCCACGGCCCCCTACGCCTGTGGGCCGGCGCTGGGCGAGCTCGCCGGGCATCACGGATCCTCCGACACCATCGGATCCTTCAGGACTCTTCGAGGAACCCATTGAGACGAAGCCCCAACCGGCCCCGGCCGACAGCGAACGCAGCCGACCTCGTTCGTGTTCGGTGGGCCGATGAAGCCGGGCTCTGTCGTTGCCGTGGCTCGGAAGAACTCGGATGTGAAAGAGCCACGCTGATGCGGCTCCAGCCCGATTTTTTACAGCTGATCACGCGGTTGTCGAGGATCCCTCGTGTCCGAACCAGCGAGCGACTCGGGTGGCCCCCCACTCCCGCTTCTCCTCCGAGAGCGCGGCAGTGGGCGCATTGAACTTTGCGACCGGTGTGTCGTAGGTGAGGAAATTGACGTCGATGCGCCCCACGAGGTCATCACCCAACTCCACGTAGCACCCCGCCACGCCGTCGTAGGGAAGAGGCAACACTCCCATCGGTGATCTGGGAGATGATTACCTTGGCGACGGTGGCCGCCTCGCCCTCGGCGATCCCTCCGGCCCGAGGGACCGGTGCGCTCGTCACGTCGCCCACGGCGAAGACTCCGGGGAACTTGGTGGCGAAGGTGGCCGGGTCGACGGGGATCCATCCGTTCTCGGCCAGATCGGACGCGACCACGACCTCAGGGGCACAATGAACCGGGATCCCCAAGAAGAGGTCATAGGGCAGCTGCCGGCCGTCGTCGAGATGGGCGACGTGATGCTCGGGGTCGAGCCGGTTCACCTTCGACGAGGGCCAGTACTCGATGCCATGGTCCTCGAGAATGGCCACGATCGCCGAAGAGGTTCGCTGCGAGATCGGAATAGGCATCGGCATCGGGCTGACCAAGTGGATGGTCGACGATTCCCGCAATCCGCGCCGGGTGAGGTAGTCGTGGACGAGCAGGGCGGTCTCGTTTGGCGCGCCAGGGCATTTGAAGAGCGGACCGAGCACGCTGATGACCACGGCACCTCCGGTGAAACCGGCTAGGGCGTCACGGGCTCGTTCGGCGCCCGCGGCGGAGTAGAACTCGTACCCGTCTTCCGCCAATCCCGGGGTAGCCGCCACGTCATAGTCAGCACCGAGCGCAACCACAAGAATATCGGCGTCGTAGGTCGCGGCGTCGGTGACCACTCGGCGACGTTCGGGATCAATGGACGTTACCGTCTCCTGCCGGAACTCAACGCCAGGCTTGACGATGTGTCGATATGGGTTCCACACCTCGGAGGCCTGACGCCGGCCGAACATGACGTCGAGCTTCGAGAACCCGAACATAAACGAATCGTTCTTGTCGATGACCGTGATGTGAACCTGGTCGGGGACCAATTCGGACAACCCGGTCATGAGCTCGAGGCCGCCGAAACCAGCTCCGAGGACGACGACGTGTGTGGGCATGGGGGCAGGGTAACAGCCCGTCCCGTCGACTTCGCCGCCCACAAAGGATGTCCGTGTGATGTGGGCCTACCAAAATGGGCCCTCGGGTTCCGGCGCCCGGTTCGATCGGGGGCGCCCCGCTCAGCACCATCCCCGCGGACGCCATGACCGCAACCACCTCGCCCTGGGCCAGGGCCGGGTTGGGGCAGCAGACCGGGGTGGCCCGCGCCCACCGTCCCCGCCGTGGCGATGACCGCAATCACCTCGCCTGGGCCAGGGCGAGGGTTGGGGCAGCAGACCGGGGCGCCCCCTACCATCGCCGCGGACGCCACGACCTCAACCACCCCACCTTGAGTCAGGGCTGGGTGCGAACGAGACCGTCGGCGTTCCGAACCAAAGCCAGCGTCACGGGTGCGAGCGGTGAGCCCCCGAATAGGAGCCGGTGAGCGGGGCACCTTCATAACAATGGCCCGTATCAAGCGGCCGCGCGCCTTTGCTCACGGGCGGAATCTGGTCTACGGAGTTGACAGCTGATCGGGACGTCAAGGTCCTATTCGGTTGGCGCGGCGGTGGCGATGCGTTCGACACCTGGGGCCTGGCTGAGCCTCCCCCAGTGGAACGGACAAACCATCCGCCAAACGGGCGCTCATGGCGACCTTCGATCCGGCCGCCGAGCGAGATCCGGTATCGATGCTGTCAATGGTGTGGGGTGTTTGGGGTGTTGGCGGTGGATTGTCGAGCGACGGCCCGGGGCGTTTGGAGGTTTTGAAGGGTTGGGGTGGTGGTCTCACCCTGCTCGTAGGCTTTGGTGTATGGCCATGTCGGTGGTGTCGGTGGGGGTGGTGGAGGTGATCGAGGCTCTGGCCGGCCTGGTCGGTGACCTGGATGTGGCCGGGCTGTCGGGTGGAGAGGCGGCCGAGCTGACCGGGGTGTTGGCGCGGGGGGAACGGTTGTGTGCCGCCGCCAAGGCTATGACGGCCCGGCGGGCCAGCCAGGCCGGCCAGTGGGCCCAGGCCGGTCACCGCGACGAGGAGGCCTGGCTGGCCCAGGTGTCGGGCAGCAGCGCCGGGGCGGCCCGGGCCGCTCTGGCCGTGGCCCAGCAGATGGACGCCCAACCGGAGTTGGCTCGGGCCTGTCGGGCCGGCCGGCTGTCCGCGGTCCAGGCTGGCGAGATCGCAGCCGCGACCGCGGTGGATCCGGGCTGCGCTCCCGGTCTGATCGACGCGGCCGGACGGGAGAGCCTGGCCCGGCTGCGTGACTCGTGCCGTCAGGTGGTCATGGCCGGACACTCACCCGCGGACGACACGGCCCGGCGGGCGGCGCTGCACCAGGGCCGCTACCTGCGCACCTGGACCGACCGCGACGGCGCCGGACGCCTCGACGCCCGCCTCACCCCCGAGGGACTGGCCCGCTTCCAGGCCTGTTTGCACCCCTTCCAGACCGAACAGTTCCACGCCGCCCGCCGGGCCGGTCGGCGCGAGAAACCACAATGCTACGCCGCCGATGCCCTCCTGGCCCTCGCCGGGCACGCGGCCGCCCACCCCACCAACACCCCCGCGACGGGCCCGGCGAGGAGCGAGCCGGCGCAGCCCGGGTCGGCCCAGCCCGGGTCGGCCCAGCCCGGGTCGGGCGACGCAGCCGGGGCGGGGGCGGCCCGGCGGGCGGGCCCGCCGACCACGGTGGTAGCCCTGGTCGATCACGCCGCCTTGGTACGCGGTCACATCCAAGACCAGGAGTGCTGTGTCATCCAAGGGATCGGGCCGGTGCCCGTCGCCACCGTGCGAGCCTTGCTCGATGACGCCTTCTTGGCGGCGGTCGTGACCGACGGGATCGACATCCGATCCGTGGTCCACATCGGCCGGCGCCCCACCGCGGCCCAATGGACCGCCCTATGGGTCCGCGACCGGGCCTGCGTCGTCACCGGATGCGGCGTCGCCACCGGCCTCGAGGCCCACCACCTCACCGGCTGGTCGGCCACCAAAACCACCTGCCTCGACGACCTGGCCCTACTGTGCAGCCACCATCACGACCTGGCCAGCTACCAGGGCTGGACCCTCACCGGCCCACCTGGCCAATGGGCCTGGCATCCACCCCCCAACCCCACCCCACCCGGACCCTTCGACGACGACGGCCTCCACCTCCACACCCCACCACCCCACACTCTCACCAGCCACAACGACGAGCCACCCAACCCCGACCCCCACCCCCTCGGACTCTTCGGCCCCTAACCACCCACCCTCGGACCGCCAGACCGGACCGGGGGACCGGGGACGTGCCCCCGTGACGTAGTGCCCTCAGATGTAGCACTACACCCGCCGCCGGGTGCCGCCCCCAGCCCCCATCGCCGCTCCTTCCGCCAGGTATTGGCCCCGCCCCCGAAGGCATTCCCTCCGACCGCGATCGCAGCCGGCGCCTGGTGAACCGATGTCATCAGCGCCGTATCCCCGACCCGGCTCCGTGCGAGGGCACACAGTCACGTCGGCCGTGAGGTAGAGGGGCGTGACGTGGCCGGCCGGCCGGCCGGCCGGGTGAGCTCAGCTCACCAAATCCCCTGGCTGCCGAACGCACGGAAAGTGACAAATCGGAGGCCATTCCGGGTTTCGCGTGTCCAGGCGCGACACGGCGCGACACGTGATGGCAGGTGGCACCGGGGCGGGGTGGGACGTGTACCCCGGTGGACGCCGGCGACGAGGCACCTATTGGTTAGGGAGGGGCCACGTGTAGGAGTGCTGGCAGTAGAAACAGCTCATCGGATACGGCTGGCTGGTATCGCAGCCGCACTTGTCGGAGGGATCGCCGCCCTGACTGCAGGTGCATCCACTGACGGGGTTGCCCTGGAGATCAAAAGAGCAGTCCTGGCACATTCGCCACTCTCCTTCAAGAGGATCGAATCTGGACCCACAGTACAGGGCCGCCCGATCCCAGGAGACGTCCGCCCCGCGCCGCCAAAGTCCGGTTCCCGGTTTATTACTCCTGAGACGCTCGACTTCCGTTCTCATCGAACGGGACGGTCGCTTCCGGGTTCTCAAAGACCGAGAAGTGATCCACGGCGGGCGGCTACGACATCGGCAGGACTGTTGTCAGAGGGCGGCCTTGGCGACGCCTTGATGACCGGAGCCACCCCGACGGAGACCCCGGGCGAGGTTGTTGATCGCCTGACCCTTAGGAACGTGAACGCCGGCGGCCGCTCACCGGCGTCCTTCGGGTTCAGAGACTCGACAGTGTCGTCGCTAAACTTGCACAGCACCGCCCCGACCCGTTCCTCGGAGGTAAACGCCACTCTTGGCGATCTGTGCGACGTCCATCCTTGGGCCAACACCAACACCACCTGCCCCACCGTTACGTCACCACAGACCTCGATGACCGGCGCACGATCCTCAGGAGCCCCTGGCCCCCTTCCTTACTGAGGTCCTGATGCCTGCTCGCACCGCCACCGTCCTCAAAGCTCGTGCTGAATTCCGCGGCGACGATGTCGAGAATCCGAGGCCCGCTTCGTCCCAGAGTGCATCCGGCCGGCAGGGCCGACGTCACAGAAGGAGAACACCATGGCCAAGTACCTGTTGCTCAAGCACTACCGAGGCGCGCCGGCGCCCGTCAACGATGTCCCGATGGACCAGTGGAGGCCCGACGAGGTCGAGGCCCACATCCGGTTCATGAACGACTTCGCAGCTCGGCTCGAGAGCAGCGGCGAGTTCATCGACGGACAGGCGCTGTCGCCCGACGGCGTGTGGGTCCGTTACGACGGCGAGGGGCGGCCGCCGGTGACCGACGGCCCGTTCGCCGAAACGAAGGACCTGATCGCAGGATGGATGGTGATCGACGTCGACAGCTACGAGCGAGCGATCGAGCTCGCCGGTGAGCTGTCGGCAGCACCTGGGGCCGGCGGCGAACCGATCCACGAATGGCTGGAGGTCCGACCCTTCCTGGCCGCGCCGCCCACCGTCACCGAGTGACCGTGGACGAGGTTGAGCTACGCGGGCTCGTCCCACGGGTCTTGAGCGTCCTCGTCGGTCGCGGTGCGGACTTCGCGACGGCCGAGGACGCCGGTGCAAGAGGCGCTCATCCGGGCGCTCTCCGCATGGGCGGACGAGTCGCCCGCCGACCCCACGGGGTGGCTCGTCACGGTCGCCTGGAGAGCCTTCCTCGACCTGACGCGCTCAGACGCGGCGCGCCGCGACCGAGAGCTCCGATTCGACACCGAACCGCCGGCCGGCGCCATCCCGAGCGCCGACGACACGCTGCGCCTCTACTTCCTGTGCGCCCACCCCGATCTGACGTCGTCGTCGGCGGTTGCGTTGACCCTCCGAGCCGTGGGTGGCCTCACCACCCGCCAGATCGCTCGGGCCTACCTCGTGCCCGAGCGGACCATGGCGCAGCGCATCAGCCGGGCCAAACGCACAGTCAGTCGGGCCGGTGTCGATCGTCCCGGCGACGTGGGCACGGTGATGCGGGTGCTGTACCTCGTCTTCAACGAGGGCTATTCCGGCGACATCGATCTGGCGGCCGAGGCGATCCGACTGACCCGGCAGCTGACTGCCTTGGTGGACGACCCCGAGGTCCACGGGTTGCTCGCCCTGATGCTCCTTCACCATGCCCGCCGCCGCAGCCGTACCCGACCGGACGGAAGCCTCGTGGCTCTCGCCGATCAGGACCGCAGCCAGTGGGACACCGGGCTCATCGCCGAGGGCATCGACATCGCCCAAACTGCGCTCGGGCGCGATCGGCTCGGCGAATACCAGGCCCAAGCGGCGATAGCCGCGCTCCATGCCGACGCCCCGCGTGTCGACGAGACCGACTGGGTCCAGATCGTGGAGTGGTACGACGAGCTACTCCGGTTCGCCAACACTCCGATCGTCCGGCTGAACCGTGCGGTCGCAGTCGGCGAGGCCGACGGCGCGCCACGCCGGACTGGCGGCCCTGGCCGAGGTCGACGCATTCGTGCCGCGGCGCGAGGCAGTCGCTGCGTACCTCCACGAAAAGAACGGCGATCTCGAACTCGCGGCCCGCCTTTATGCCAGCGCAGCTCGCAACGCACCCAACCTCGCAGAACGCGACCACCAGACGCGCCAAGCGGCGCGACTCAACCAGCACCTGCAACACCACGGCTGACCTCAGCGCCGACGCGAAGATGACCGCCCAACGTGCTGCGACCTCCCGGCCTGACAGGCACGGCGTCAGTCCAACACGGAGTCAACCGTTGGCAACACTGAGGTGCACCTGACCGCCGGGCCCGCCCGTTCAGCCTCATGCGCACCGGCCGGACAGGCCCGATCAACGGGCCGGCGGGCGAGAAATGGCAGACACCCGGGTCCTGCCATTCGCAAAGCCACCGCGAGGCCACCGCCAGGGCCGGCGACCCATCGCAGTCGGCTACCGTTCTCTCGCCCCTACCGAGCGCAGGAGCTGGTCCATGAGCACCACACCCATCGCCGATTACGCCATGCTCTCGGATCGGCACAGCGCGGCCCTGGTCGCCCGGAACGGATCAATCGACTGGCTGTGCTTCCCCCGCTTCGACAGTCCGTCTGTCTTCGCTCGCTTGCTCAGCGAGGATGCGGGCCACTGGTCGATCCGTGCCAAGCACTCCCTGGAGGTCGTTCGCCGCTACCTGGACCGAACCATGGTGCTGGAAACCACCCATCACACCGCGACGGGCACCCTGACGGTGATCGATGCCCTGGCTATGGGCGACGGCAACCGGGGCCACAAGCTCGGCCACGACGTACCCCATCTCTTCCTCCGACAGGCGACTTGCGACGCAGGCGAAGTGGAGATCGAGCTGGAGTACGTTCCCCGGCCCGAATACGGGCTCGTCTACCCGCTGCTCGACGCCGTCGACGGTGGCTTGGCCGCGATCGGGGGCGCCGACATCCTGGTCCTGTCGTGTCCGATGCGCCTGGCCGTCGAGCAGGCGTCAGCTTCGGGTAGCTTGCGCCTTCGTCAGGGAGAGACCGCCAGCTTCGCTCTCCACCACCGAGCGCGGGCCGAGGCGGGCCGGGCCAGGGTATGGACCCAGCCAGAGATCGCAGCCCGCTTGCAGGACACGGTTTCAGCCTGGGAGTCCTGGTCGGATCTGCATCAGGCCTACGAAGGTCCGTGGCGTGATTTGGTGCAGCACAGCGGACGGGTGCTGCAAGCGCTGTCGTTTGCGCCCACCGGGGCCATCTGTGCTGCCGCCACCACTTCCCTGCCCGAGGTAGCTGGCGGCACCCGAAACTGGGACTACCGCTACTCCTGGGTCCGCGACGCGTCGTTCACCATCGAGGCCCTATGGGTCGCGGCCTGCCCTGACGAGGCCAACGAGTTCTTTGACTTCATGACCACGGCCGCGGCAGGCTCACTCGACCGGGGCGGTGACCTGCAGATCATGTTCGGGATCGGCGGCGAACGGGATCTGACCGAGCGGGAACTGCCCCGTCTGACCGGCTGGCGAAACTCTGCTCCCGTGCGCATCGGCAACGGTGCCTGGAGGCAGCGTCAACTCGACGTCTACGGAGAGCTGCTGAGCGCGGTCTACCGTCTCTCCGACCACCTGTTCGACGAGGCAGCAGACGGCTTGGGCCCGATCGCCGGGCCCCAGGAGCGGGGCGCTCGCACCGACCTGGGGCCAGCCGCCAAACGCTTCCTCGTAGAACTGGCCGATACCGCCGCCCGGCGCTGGACCGAAAAAGACCAGGGGATTTGGGAGATCCGGGGCGAACCCCGCGACTTCTTGTATTCCAAACTGATGTGCTGGGTGGCTCTCGATCGAGCGGTGCGGTTAGCCGACCGTCTCGGTGCCCCCGACCGGGTCGCAGCGTGGCAACAGACCCAAGACGAGATCCACGATGCCATCATGACCAGAGGCTGGAGCGACCGGGCCAACGCCTTCGTCCAATCCTTCGGCTCTGACGAACTGGACGCGTCCAACTTGATGCTGGCAGTGGTCGGTTTCCTCCCTGCCGACGACCCGAGAGTGATGGCCACCATCGACGCGACGGAGGAACGTCTCACTGACGATCGAGGCCTGGTGTACCGCTACCGCTCGCACGACGGACTTGCCGGCGAAGAAGGTACATTTCTGCTGTGCACCTTCTGGCTGGCTCAGGCGTTGGCCTTGGCCGGTCAGCCCAGCCGGGCCCGTGCTGTCTTCGAAAGGGCCGCCGCTTTCGTCAACGACGTCGGCCTGCTCGCTGAGGAGGTGGACCCCACTAGCGGAGAGTTGCTGGGTAATTTCCCTCAGGCGTTCAGTCACATCGGTTTCATCAATGCCGCCTGGGCGATCTCTCAGGCGGAAGGCCAACCGGAAGCCTCGGCCGGAACCTCGGCCGAAAATTGACATAGAGGGCTCTCTAACTCTCGGCGGACCCCGACCACTAATGAGACTTTGACGCCATGATCGTGGTACGAGCGCCCGGCCACATCCGCCTTTGTGGCGGGCGTCCGAGAGGAAGCCGGGCTATAGCTGATCGAGGAGGTAACACCCATGGAGTATCTCGTCACCATGACCACCCACGTGCCGGATGGAACTTCAGACGAAGCCGTCGAAGCCATCCGAGCTCGCGAAGCGGCTCACTCGCGTGAACTCGCCACCCAGGGACATCTGCTGCGGCTGTGGCGTCCTCCCCTGCAACCAGGGGAATGGCGGACGCTGGGACTGTTCTCCGCCGAGGACGGCGACCAGCTAGAGGAAGTCCTCTCGTCCATGCCCCTGCGGGTGTGGCGCACGGACGAGGTCACGCCCCTTTCGCCTCACCCCAACGACCCGGCCCTCACCACGAGCTGATGGCGCCTCCGTAGCAGAGCTCGATGCCCGCCGATGAGACGCGCTCGACAGTTGCGACCTTTTCCCGATGCCGTCGCGGCGCCACCCCGGTGGCATCGGGCCGCTTTCAGCTGGTGCCGGCGAAGTCGACATCCTTGGTCGCGGCCGTGCCGGCGGTACGCCCGGGCGCGGTCTGATAGGTCCAGTACAGGTTTGTGTGGGCGATGACCTGATCTGGCGGCGGCGCCCCCCAGGCCGTCTGGTCCTCCGTCGTGTGGGCATCGGTGACAAGGGTGGCGTCGTATCCCCTGACGAACGCGCCGTGAAGCGTCGAGCGGATGCACGCATCGGTCTGGGCGCCGACGACGACGAGTCGCCCCACTCCGAAGCCGGACAGCACGGTCTCGAGAGTGGTGTCCTCAAAGGAGTCGCCGTAGTTCTTCTCGACAAGGGGCTCGGCGTCACCGGGTGTCAGCTCGGGGACGATTTGCCAGGCATCGCTCCCGGTCGCAAGCTGCTCATCGGAGTGCTGAACCCAGACCACGGGGACCCGCTCCCGCCGGGCCTTGTCGACCAGGCTGCCGACGTTCGCGACGACGGTGTCGCGTTGGTGAGCCCCCTCGACGACGCCATTCTGCACGTCGATGACGAGAAGTGCGGTGTTCGGCCGGTTCTCCAGTGTGGTCATGGCCTCCCCTACTCGAGCTGGACTCCTCGGTCGGTCCACGGTAGCCGTCGCCATCGACGGCGGGCGACGACGGACCAAGTGGGGAGGGACAACGACGCCCTCCATGGACCGACGCCGTTACTGATGAACGGGTTCAGCGCCGGTGAACGGAGACTGCATACGGACCACCGTCGACGAACGGCTCGCGGCCCCAGGTCGACCAGCGCTGGGCGAGCGTCAAGCCGGCTGCCCGACATGCCGAGTCGTAGTCGTCGAGACGAAAGTCCCGGTTCAGCTGAAAGCCCGCGACCAGGGCCCCTCCCGGGGCGACGTGGGCGGCGCACGCCGCGACCAGCGCCGAGCGCGCCGCCGGTGGACAAAACAACGGGACGTTGCCCGCCAGGACCACCACCTCAAACTGGCGGTCCAGGGCGAGGGTCGCCAAGTCGGCTTCCACCCACTCCAACTCGGGGCCCCGCAGCTTGGCCTCAGCAATCATCGACGCATCGAGGTCCACCCCAACAACATCGACGCCGTGACGAGCCAGTTCGATTGCCACCCGCCCGGTACCGCAGCCGGCGTCGAGCACGGACACGGGATGGAGAGACAGGACGAGTGAGGCCTCACCGTGAACGTCCATCCCCTGCTCAGCCAGGGCGTCAAACCAGGTTTGGTAGGCCTTGCCATTGAAGTTGGACACGAGCACATTCAACCGGATCTGCCCTGCCCATCCCCGCTCTCTCTGCAACAGCGGCGACAGGCGGACGCGACCGGGCCGCGGGAGGGCTTGGTACGAAAGGCCGATCGGCGCGGACCCCCGTGATCCCCGCCGGGGCGGCGGGTCCTCAGTCGGTGCCGACGATGGAGGTCAGCGGGTTTCGGCGCGAAGGCGGCCAGAGCCGACGGTGAGGGCGATGGGGCGACGCAGGAGTTGAGGGTGGACGGCACAGTCGTCAGAGTCGCGGATCGGAGGCTGGCCTCCATTAGTCTGTCGGGCTGTGGCTGAGCGTTTGGGGCCTGGCATCCTTTCGGGACCGGTGGACGGACCGTGGAGATCTCCGGTCGCGTACCCCGAGGTGCAGGCCACGACCGGTGTGGTCGCCACCCATCTGGGATCGCGTTTCACCGGCGCCGTAGCCGGCTTCGATCAAGGAGGCGTGATCCTGCGTTCGCCGAACACCGGGCTGGAGCGGCTTTTCACTCTCCGCCCGGGAGCGTTCTCGGTTGGCGGGCAGACGGTCACGCTGGTACGCCCCCCGACCGGTCAGACAACGGGTGGAGCGACGCGGACGTCGTCAGGTTCGATTGCTGTCGGTAAAACCCCAGCACGGGTGGCCCGAGCCAGCCGGCTGCTCGTTGAGGGGGTCCACGATGCCGAACTGGTCGAGAAAGTCTGGGGCGATGACTTGCGGGTCGAGGGGATAGTGGTCGAACGACTCGACGGTCTCGACGTCCTCCCCGAGGCGCTGCAAAGGTTCCGGCCGGCCGCAGACGCTCGTCTCGGCGTTCTCGCCGACCATTTGGTGCCCGGTAGCAAGGAATCGCGGCTCGCCGCCGATCTCGGTGGCCCGCACGTGCTCATCCGGGGCACTCCCTACGTGGACGTCTGGCAGGCGATTCGGCCTTCGGTGCTCGGCATTACCGCCTGGCCCGTCATCCCCCCCGGTCGTCCGTGGAAAGAAGGGATCTGTGAGGTCTTCGGAGCGCCATCGCCGGGCCGATTGTGGAGACAACTCCTCGGCCGGGTTCACACCTTCGCCGACCTGGAGCCGGCCCTGGTGGGGGCGGTCGAATCATTGATCGATTTCGTGACCGCCGACACCTAGCCCAGCGATCAAACGCGGCGGCTCCATTTTCACATCTGGTCCCCAGGTTCCTGTCAGGAGGGTGCCAGGGCCCTGGTCGAAAGTAGTCGCATGGCCACGGACACGACCGTACTAACGGTCGACCTACCCACCACCACCGACCTAGGACAAGGCTCATGTTCCCGAGGTGTCGAGCCGCCGTCGAGGAAGCCGCGGCACCGGCCCAGATCGCAGGTCTTCGGTCTGGCCTGCCTCCTGGTGGTGACGGCCATGACGTACCTGTGGAATCTCACCTCGTCTGGTGACGCCAACTCGTTTTATGCCGCGGCCGTCCAGGCCGGAACCAAGAGCTGGAAGGCCTTTTTCTTCGGGTCTCTGGACTCGTCGAACTTCATAACCGTCGACAAACCGCCCGCGTCGCTTTGGATCATGGAGCTGTCGGGGAGGATCCTCGGCTTCGGCTCCTTTAGCATGCTCCTCCCCCAGGTACTGGAAGGTGTGGTAACTGTCGCCCTTCTGTACGCCGTGATCCGGCGATGGTACGGGCACCGGGCCGGCCTACTGGCCGGCGCGTTGGTGGCCGTCACCCCGGTGGCTGCTCTGATGTTCCGCTTCAACAACCCTGATGCTCTCCTCGTCATGCTGATGACCGCGGGTGCCTACGGCACCACCCGGGCCACGGAGAAGGCGAACAGCCGCTGGCTGATGGTCGCCGGGACGGCGCTCGGGTTCGCCTTCCTGGCGAAGATGGGCCAAGCCCTGCTGGTCGTGCCGGGGTTCGGTCTGGCCTACCTGGTCGCGGCGCCAACCTCGCTGCGGGGCCGGGCCCTGCACCTGCTGGCCGGAGCGGGGGCGATGATCGTGGCCGCCGGATGGTGGGTGTTGATCGTCAGTCTGTGGCCGGCCGGATCTCGGCCGATGATCGACGGGTCGTCGACAAACAGCATCTGGAATCTGATCGTCGGATATAACGGCTTGGACCGGGTCGTCAGCTCTGGGAGCTCTGGCGGCGGAGGTAACTTCTCGGGGGCAACCGGATTCTTCCGGCTGTTTAACTCTTTGATGGGCGGACAAGCCTCGTGGCTGCTCCCGGTCGCAGTGGCGTCCCTGCTCGGAGGTTTGGCGCTCACCCGGCGGGCTCCCCGGACAGACCGGACCCGGGCCTCCCTGATCATGTGGGGGGGCTGGCTGGCCGTGACCGCCTTCGTCTTCAGCTACGGCGAGGGCATCATCCACACCTACTACACAGTGGCTCTGGTACCGGCCATCGCTGCCCTGACCGCAATAGGAGCGGCACAACTAGCTGGACGTTGGAGCGAATCCTGGACCAGATGGACAGCAGCCGGCGGCGTCGCGATCACGGCTGGTTGGGCCGTGATCCTGCTGGACCGCACGCCGTCCTGGAACCCGTGGCTGCGCTCCGTGATCATCGTCAGCGCCGTCCTGGCGGTTGCCGGCCTGGTGGCCAGCACGGGCGGCCGCGGTCGGGGACGGCGCCGAACGCTGGCCGGCTGTGCCCTGGCGGCCGCGCTCGTGGCATGTCTCGCCGGCCCACTTGCGTACACCGCTGATACGATCGGCACTGCCCACACCGGCTCGATCGTGTCCGCTGGCCCCACCTTGACGGCGGCGTCGCAAGGCGGCCCGGGCGGAGGCTCTCGGCCCAGTGGACAAGGCGGCCGTGCTTTTCCAGCCGGATGGGCCGGTCAGTCCGGCACCGGCGATTCCGCCGGACAATCCACCCCCGCCCTCCCTGGTGAAAGCAGCGCGGCGGCCGGTTCGTCGCAAGACCGTCCGCCCGGCGCCCGGGCGACTACGGGTGGCAGCAGCGGTGCCGGCCAGACCACCGAGGTTTCTACCGGGCTCATCACGGCATTGAAGGTCGACGCGTCCAAGTACCGGTGGGTGGCGGCGACGAGCGGCTCTCAATCAGCAGCCACCATCGAGTTGGCGACCGGGGGTGATCCTGTCATGGCTATCGGCGGATTCAGCGCCGAAGGAGGCAACATCACGCTCGGCCAGTTCGAGAAGTATGTGGCAGCCGGTGACATCCACTACTACATCGCCGGTAGCTCGAGCGGGGGCCCAGGCGGCAACGCCAGCACCTCGAGCGCCATCACCTCCTGGGTCGAATCGCATTTCACGTCGACGACCATCGGGGGAGAAACCGTCTATGACCTGACGTCTCCGGCCACGTGACCGGATGCGTCAGGATCACCTCCGGGCCGTCACCTGCGAGCAACATCCAACCTGAGTCCGGACTCGGCGAGCGGTCGAGATCCAGACGGTACGGGCACCGAGCTGATAAATAGACTGAATAAGAGTCCCGCTCTCTACGACCCCTCGCGGCGGCGGCCCCGTCGGAGTTCACGTCGCCCAATCGCCATCCGGACAGGTGAAATGAGAGAAGAGCCGACGAGGATAGGACGGAGGGCTGGGCCCGGGGCAGCCCGTACATGACGGCCGGGACCATCCTGGCGCGACGTTGCCGGGCTCAGCTGCTGGCGGGCCCGCGAGCGGTAACCCCGGCCGAGGTCGTCAGCCGGCTCCTCGCGATCCAGGCCCAGGATCCCCGGGGCTTCCGGCTGGCGATCCGAGCCCGTACCACCGGGGTGACCGCCTACGACGTCGAACGGGCCCTTACTATCGACCGCTCGCTGGTCGTGACCACTCTCAATCGGGGGACCCTCCATCTGGTCGGTGTGGAGGAGTACTGGTGGCTTCATGCGCTTACCACGCCGCCCCTCTTTGCCGCCAGTGCCCGCCGTTTGGTCCAGAGCGGCGTGACCCCTGCGCTGGCTGAGCGGGGAGTCTCGGTCGTGACCGCGGCCCTGGCTGACCACGGCCCCTTGGGCCGCGACGAGCTCCGCTCCCACCTGGATCGAGCCGGCGTTCCCACCGCAGGTCAGGCCCTCGCTCACATCCTGCTGCTCACGTCCCTGCGCGGTCACATCGTTCGCGGGCCAGTGCTCGACGGCCGGCAGGCCTGGGTGCTGGTATCCGATTGGCTCGGGGCGGGCCCGGAGGTCGATTTGGACCGAGCGGCCGCCGCCCTCACCCGGCGCTACCTCGCCGGCCATGGCCCCGCCGACGAACGGGACCTGGCCAGGTGGGCCGGGATCACGCTGCGCCAATCCCGCGCCGGGCTTTCGTCGATCAGCAGCCAACTCGTCGATGCGGGTGGCGGTCTCGTTCGCCTCGCCGAGAACCGCGAAGCCACGGAGGTTCCAGCCGAGACCTACCCGCCTCCGATATTGCTGGGCCCGTTCGACCCACTGCTGCTCGGCTGGACCGACCGGGGCCCGATCCTCGAC
Source organism: uncultured Acidimicrobiaceae bacterium (assembly GCA_963769725.1). Lineage (GTDB taxonomy): Bacteria > Actinomycetota > Acidimicrobiia > Acidimicrobiales > Palsa-688 > PALSA-693. Next base: position 87,205 of record CAVYMU010000003.1, read on the forward strand.
GACGACCGGGCCTTGATCACCACTAACGGCATCTTTCATCCCTTCGCGCTGGTCAACGGTCGGGCGGTCGCCAAATGGGGACTGGCCGCTGGCACCCTCACCGTCCGCCCGTTCGAAGCTCTCAGGCCGACCGTGGTGGCGGCCCTGACCGTCGACGCCAGAGCGGTCGCTGACTACCTCGGCCTGACCACTCCGCCTGCGATCGTGTTCGAGCCACCCCTGCGGCCGTAACCGGCCCGCTATCCCGGGTGAACTGTTTGACGAGCGGTCAGTTTTTGACGAATACGCTCAGATCGAGAACCACCCGTCAAACGGATGACCACTCGACGCGCCTACGACCGCCGGTGAAGTTCGGTTCGAAACCCACGCCGCGGCAGATAGGACGCCGGTCGAGATAAGGAAGGTGGCCCGTCTCCCAGCTATCGAGACTTCGGTCAGTCCTCGTTCGCCATAACGAGCGCCACGGCGTCGGAAGGCACAACTACTCGGCCTTCGTCAATACCTATGTTGCGGTCGGATGCGGCCAAGACGCCAGCGTCCGGACGGCTCGCGAACCGGCGAGGCCGATCGCCCAGGTTCACATAAATACTCACGTTTCCTCGATGGACGACGAGGATATTGTCGGCCTGGTTGACTTCAACGGCTACGGTCGAGAGTCGGGGGTCACTGAGGGCGGGGATACGGCGACGAAGCGTGATGAGCTCCCGGTACCAGGCCAGGAGGGAAGAGTGGGCCGGCTGCTCCAGTTGGTTCCATCGCAGTTTTGACGCTTCGAAGGTGCCAAGGGCTTGGGGATCGGGGACCTGGTCGGGGGCCCAACCGAAGGAAGCGAACTCTTCCCGTCGGCCGCGGCTGACGGCCTCGCCGAGACCCGGGTCGCGATGGTCGGTGAAGTATTGGAACGGCGAGGTGGCTCCCCACTCCTCTCCCTGAAACAACATGGGCGTGAAGGGCCCGGCCAGCAGGAGGGCGGCCGCGATACGCAAGCGACCCTCGCTCATCAGGGCGCTGGATCGTTCGCCCAGGGCCCGGTTGCCGACCTGATCGTGATTCTGGGTGCAGACCACGAACTGGTACCCGGCCAGGCCCGTCGGGGGTCGCCCGTGGGTGCGCTGGCGGTACACCGACCACTGCCCGTCGTACACCCAGGCCTGGCGGAGCGCTTTGCCCAACAGAGCCAGGGATCCGAAGTCCTCGTAGTAACCCGATCGGTCATTACTGAGGACGGCGTGCAGGGCATGGTGCCACTCATCGGCCCAGATGGCGTCGAGGCCAAAGCCGCCCGCCTGGCGCGACCGAACCAAGCGGGGGTCGTTGAGGTCGCTCTCCGCGATCAGGAACAGCGGCCGGCCCAACCGGGTCGACAGCACGTCGACCTCCCCGGCCAACTGTTCGAGGAGATGCAGGGCGGAATCGTCGATGATGGCGTGCACGCCATCGAGTCGAAGGCCGTCGGCCTGGTAGTCGCGTAGCCACATGAGGGCGTTGTCGATGACAAACTGCCTGACTTCGTCGCCACCCGGTCCGTCGTAGTTCAGGGCCGCGCCCCAGTTCGTCCGGTGGCGGGTTGAGAAGTAGGGGCCGAACTCGGCCAGATAGTTTCCGGCCGGGCCCAGGTGGTTGTATACCACGTCGATGATCACGCCGACTCCGCTGCGGTGACAGGCGGCGATGAGCCGTTTCAGACCCTCAGGACCGCCATAGGCGTGGTGAGGTGCAAACAGGTCGACGCCGTCGTAGCCCCAGCCGCGAGCGCCCGAAAATTCGACAACCGGCATGAGTTCGATGGCATCGACCCCGAGTTCGACGAGGTGCGGCAGGCGCTCGATGACCGCTTCGAACGTGCCGCGAGGAGTGAACGTCCCGATGTGCAACTCGTAGAGTACGGCGCCTCGAAGTGGCAGCCCCCGCCAGCTACGGTCGGTCCGACCGGCCTGGGCCGAGCCGACAACCTCCGAGAGTCCATCGATTCCGTCGGGTTGGGATGCCGAGCGCGGATCGGGGCGGACCGGGCCCCCATCGACCGAGAACCCGTAGCGGGTTCCTACCCCTGCCCGGTCACTCACGAAGTGCCACCAACCGCGCTCGTCGGCGGTCATCGAGTGCCGCCGTCCAGTGATGATCACGTCAACACGGTCTGCCGCGGGTGCCCACACTGAGAACCGGTGGGTCACGCTCGGGCCCGTACCAGCACGGCAACGGGGAACGCCCCGAGGAGTTCGGAGAGGAGCCGGCGGTCGCCGCTCCTGGGCGCCCCAGTCAAGACGTCGGTCCATTGCCGGCCCGGGAGGTCCACGCTGGTGTCGGCCCAGTCGTCGGTTCCCAAGCGGGGCACGACGACCGCCACCGACCCGCGTACGAAGCCGACCGCGTCGTCTGCTCGCAGCCCGTGGAGCGGCAACGGCTCGTAGTCGGGCGTCGCATACAGAAACTCGTGATCCCGGCGATGGACGAGGAGCCGGTGGGACAGCCATAGCTTCGACACACCCAGATCGTCGGGCTCGATCCGACCCGGGTAACTCCCGCCTCCGGCGCTCAGGAGCCGACGGCGCACACCGTAGTCGACCGTCCGGCGATTGTCCGGGTCGACCAAGCTCAGATCCCACAGCTCACCGCCCTGATAGAGGTCGGGAACCCCGGGGCAGGTCAACAGCAGCGTGGTCTGGGCCAATGAGTTCCGACGGCCTCGCGCCACGATGCGCTGATCAGCGAGGAAGTCTTCCACGCTTCGCACGAACCGGCCGTCGGCCAAGACGGCGCCGACGAAGGTCTCGACAGCCTCGTCATAGGCGTCGGTGGGATCCACCCAGGAGGTGTACACCTTGGCCTCCTTGGTGGCCTTGGCCATGAAGACGGCCAGTCGGCCGGCATCGATCGGCCACGCTCCGACCACCGTCTGGAAGAGGAGGTACAGGGCGTTGGGGTCGGGCCAGCCATCGCGGCGATGAGGGTCGGTGATCTCCGACCAGAGCTCAACCGCCCGGCGCCATGGGCCGGGGATTTCGGCCAGCACGTTGAGACGGGCACGAACATCGGCGCTCCGCTTGGTGTCGTGGGTGGACAGCGTGACCATCGAGTCGGGCCACTCGGCGGCGGCGGCAGCCGTGTCGGCGTGGAAGGCGGCAACCGATCGCCCGAACACGCTGGGCCGACCGCCGACCTCGTTGAGCGAGATGAGGCGGTGGTAACGGTAGAAGGCGGTGTCCTCAGCCCCCTTGGCCATGACGGGACCGGTCAGCTGCGCGAACCGTTGGCAGAACTCTCGCTCGGCGGCCCCCGCATGCTGGCCGAGAACGAGCTCACCGAGAAATCCCACCAGCTCGGCGTCGATGTCCGGTCGGAGGCCGACGGCAGCTCGTACCGCGGCGTCCACGTACGTCTGGTCCGTTTCAGCTGGCGGTTGGCCCGGACGAACATAGGTCCGGTACACCGGGAAGCACGCGACCAGCTCGCGTAGCGCCGTCCGCAGCTCTCTACGGGTGTGGTCGCGGTGACGGCGATAGCGATCCGAGAGGTCGGCGATCAGCCTGGTGAGATGTTCGACCTCAGCGGCCAGCTCGTCCCGCATCACCTGCTGCTTGGCGTGGTGAACAACCTGCTCGTAGGACGCGGTCTCTCCCGAGGCGGCTTGGTAACAGTCGGTCATAGCCTGCTCGTTGTCTTGGGCCACGAAGAGGCTGTTCACCCGATTCAGGAAGTCGTAACCCGAGGTCCCGGCCACCGGCCACGACAGGGGGAGGGTCTCCCCGGGCTCCAGAATTTTTTCCACGACCGTGTAGACGCCACCTCCCTGCTCGGCCAAGGCGGCGAGGTAGCCCTCTGGATCACGCAGCCCGTCCACATGGTCGATGCGCAGGCCGTCAACGACGCCCTCACGGACCAGATCGATGACGAGCCGGTGGGTCCGGGCAAACACGGCCGGGTCCTCGACTCGCACCCCGATCAAAGACGCAATGTTGAAGAACCGTCGGTAGTCGAGCTCTTCGCTGGCGGCGCGCCAGTGTGCCAACCGGTAGTGCTGGCGACGTAGGAGTCCGTCGAGCCGGTCGACGTTGTCGTTGATGTCATCGACCTCCGCGTCCACTGCTGTGGCGATGGTGGTGTCGCGACACAGGTTCTCGAGCGTCTCGACCAGACGGGCTGTCCGCTCATGACGATGGCGGGCCGTCCGCTCACCGGCCAGCCTGGAGGGCGGCAGCGAGGCGAAGTCATGCCCGAGCTCCGCCAAGCGGCCGGAGCCCGCCCGGCGAGCTGCCGCGCCGATGAGGTCGCCGAGTGTGTCGGGTGAGATCGGGAGCTCGGTAGTGAGATAGCGCACCACGAACCCCGCGCCCCGACGCCGGATAGCCAGCTGATTCGCTTCGAGAACGCGGCCATAGTGGTCGCCGAGCACCGGCTCGAGCACCCTGAACGCGTACCGGTCATCGGGTCCTTCCCAGTCGATGTCAAAAAACGGGGCGAACCGGCTGGCCGGGCCGTTCTCCAGCACATCCCACCACCACGGGTTCGCCGGGACGGCGGCCATGTGATTCGGAACGATGTCGAGCAGCTGGCCCAGCCCGGCCGAACGCAGGGCGCCAACCATCTCGGCGTGGCCGGCCGCGCCACCCAAGTCGGCGCTGACGTGGTCGGGGTCGACGACGTCGTAGCCATGGGTGCTCCCGGGCACCGCCTGCAGGTAGGGCGAGCAGTAGAGATGACTGACACCGAACTCGGCGAGATAGTCGGCGATCCCGGCCGCGTCGTAGAAGCCGAACCCGGCATGTAACTGGACCCGATAGGTCGCCTTCGGTCGCACACCGCATCATTACCCGAACTCCTAGCTCTCAGCCCACTCGTCTTTGCCGTTTGGGTCTTGACGAGGAGCCGTTCTCGGTGCGGGCCGGAGCGAGATCTCGGACTACTGGGCCGGCACCCCGAAGTCGTCGTGGCGACCCCCGGGAGCGATGGCCGAGGGCTGGCGTCCCGACTTTGCTATATACGTCCCGTACGGCGCCACGCCGGTAACCGATCGGCTTCCACCCTCAAGCGAACCCGGAGAACTGATATGCGATTCGACCTGATGACCGGAGGCTCGACCTGGGCGGACACGGCGCAACTGGCCCGGGCCGTCGAGAGCGCGGGTTTCTCCGGCCTGCTCTTCACAGAGACCAGTCAGACCCCGTGGATGTCGTTGGCGGCGGCCGCACAAGCGGCACCGCGCCTCGATCTGAGCACGGGAATCGCCGTTGCCTTTCCCCGAAGCCCCATGATTGCCGCTGGACTGGCTTGGGAACTGGCGGAGAACACCGGCGGTCGTTTTCGGCTGGGACTTGGCAGCCAGGTCAAGGCGCACGTCGAGCGTCGCTACGGGTCGGCCTACGAGCCTCCCGGTCCCCGGCTGCGCGACTACGTGCTAGCCGTCAAGGCCTGCCTGGCGGCCTTCCGGGGCGAGGCGCCCTTGGACCACCGCGGCCCCTACTACCAACTGACGCTGCTCCCACCGGCATGGGCCCCCAGAAAGCACGCCCACGGCCAGATCAAGGTAGACGTGTCGGCGGTTGCTCCGTGGATGTGCCGCATGGCCGGCGAGGTCGCCGACGGTGTTCACGTCCATCCCCTGCACTCGGTCCAGTATCTACAGAACCGCTTGCTGCCGGAAGTGGCCGCGGGGGCGACCCGGGCCGGCCGAGACGCCGGCGACGTCGACCTCATCGTGCCCGTGTTCGCGATCCCCGGCGACACGGTCGAGGAGCGGGCCCGGCTATTGGAGCGAGCTCGCGGCCAGATCGCGTTCTACGGCTCGACGCGCAACTACGCCTTCCAGTTCGACGATCTCGGCTACGCCGGCACTTCCGCCCGACTCAACGAACGCCTCAAGGCGGGCGACCTGCCCGGCATGGCTGCGGTCATCACCGACGAGATGCTGCAGGACTTTTGTGTGGTGGCGCCCTGGGACGACATGGCCGACACCCTGACCCACCGCTACGGCGGCATCGCTCATCGCTTGGCGATGTACCTCACCGAGGAGAGTCTTCGTGCTGATCCCGCCAACCTGGCCCGTTGGGGGGAGATCGCCCGGGCGGTGACGGCGTCCTGACCTGACTGCCGGAGCGAGCCGTCACCCTGGCCCCACGGCTACGGCGCCATCCTGACGGCTGATCGAGTTGGCGCCAATTGCACGATCCATCAGCAGGTCACGGTCGGCTGGCGGAGCCATCAGCAGCATGGACGGGTTTTTCCAGGGGCCTCGAGGCCGCCCATCCTGGGGGACGACGTCTTCCTCGGAACTGGGGCGAAGGTGCTCGGCGAGATCTCGGTCGGCAACAACGTCACTGTCGGAGCCAACGCCGTGGTACTGCAAGACGTTCCCGACGGGTTCACTGCGATCGGGGTGCCAGCCCGGCTCATACCGGCGCGATCGGAGAGCGCGGGCGCCGGGTTGTCGGGTCGCTGAGTAGCCGCCGGGCTCAGGTACCCAAGCCGAAACCCCAACATCTGGCCCCTGGCAGGGCTGTGTTCCCCGGGACCGCCGAGGCCAGTCACCGCTGGCCCAGGCGGGGCAACATTGGGATGAGCACTGCGTCGGGGCGGGGCGAGAGGCGAGCGGGCATGAGCGCCTGATCGGCAGGGGTCGGCAGATCGGACGTCCGCGGCGGAGCTGGGCGCAGCCTGTTCGGATCGATCGCTACGCTTGGATGAGATGAAGCATCCAGGGGCGTTGTTGGCCGCCGGTCGCGACGCCGATATCTATGCGTACGGGCCTGGTCTGGTGCTCCGGCGTTCCCGGGAGGGCCGGTCGGTGGTGAACGAGGCCAGGATCATGGAGTACGTCCGCGCGCAAGGATTCCCGATCCCTGCCATCGAAGGAGTGAGTGACGACGGCTTCGACATCGTCATGGAACGAATCGAGGGGGCCGACATGGTGTCCGTCATCCAGAAGCGGCCCTGGACGATCCGCGGCCAGGGCCGGGTGCTCGCTGACCTCCACCGTCAGCTCCACACCCTGGCGGCCCCCGACTGGATGCCGGATGCCCCGGTCGGTCAGGGCGACCGGCTGTTGCACCTTGACCTCCACCCCCTCAACGTGATTATGAGTCCGAAGGGCCCGGTTGTCATCGATTGGACAAACGCCTGTCGTGGCGACCCAGCCGTGGATGTGGCGGTAACGTGGGTCCTGCTGGTCGCCGGCGACGTCCCTGCCAGCGGGCCCATCGGTCGCCTCGTTCAACGGCTTCGCTCCGTGTTGGTACAGGGCTTCCTGGCCCGCTCCGACGTCGCGGGTGCGAAGCGCGTCATGCGTGACGTCGTGAGCTGGAAAATTCGCGATGCGCATATCTCCCCGGTAGAGCAGCGGCGCATGTGGCAACTGGTCGACGACATCGGCAATTGAGCGGGTCCGTTGACCCACCCGGGACCCGTCAGCCCTGCCGTAGCCGGCCGCGGAGGGCGGCAAAACACAGGGACATGCTGACGACAGCGACGACGGCGACGGCGGCGAGCGCTCCACCGAGTTGGCCCCACCGCCAGCCTTGCATGGTGAGCGAGCGCAAGCCGGCGAGCAGGTAGGTAACCGGATTCCAGGCCGCCACCGTGTCGAGCCATCCGGTGAGCTGGGAGCGAGGCACGTACGATGACGTCAAGAACAGGAACGGAAAGAACAGCAGGAACGCACTGTTGACGGCGGCTGGGTTCCCCGTCTTCAAGGCGATGGCGTAGCCGAACCCTGCGAAGGCCAGGCTCCAGAGGGCGGCCAGGAGCACAAAGGCAACCACGCCGACAGGACCAGCGCGAAACCGCACACCGAGGGCGAATCCCAGGATAACGATGGGTATGGTGAGGGCGCAGGCCACGGTGACGTCGGCGACCATGTGGCCGAGCAGAATGGCCAGGCGGCGTACCGGGGTCAGCAGCAACCGGTCGAAGTAGCCGTTCTGGACGTCGAGCACCAGCGCGGGAGCCCGAGAAACGCCCGTGACGCCGAGGAGGATGGCGGTCGCCATCATGAACGCCTTGAAGTCGAAACCGGCGATGTTCTGCTGGGTGAGTCTTTGCAGGGTTCCGATATTGACGACGAAGAAAAACAAGGCGATCAGCACCGGCGGAACAACGGCTGTCATATCTCGGGGGATACCCCGCAGGGCCCGCCCGGCAATGGCGGCCACGTCGCGTGCGAAGCCGGCTTGACGGGGCCGAATGGCGCTGGGCTGCAGCGTGGACGGCCGGACGCTGGTCGTAGTGGTGGCGATCACGAGTTGGCCTCCTCGGTGTCACGGCTGATCTCTTCGCTGGCACGGATGTGGCTTCCCGTCAGCTCGAGGAACACGTCGTCAAGGGTTGGAGTACGCAGGGTCAGATCCCGCACGGCGATGCCGCTGTTGTCGAGGGCCACGGCGACCGGCCCGATGGTGGCGGCGCCGTTGGCGGCGGTGACCACCACCTCACCGGCGCCAGCATCGACGGCCTGGACCCCGGCCACGCCGGCCAGGCAGGCCAGGGCGGCGGTCGGGTTGCCGTCGACCCGCACCACGATCAGATCGTCACCGATGCTGTGCTTGAGGTCGGCGGGCGTGCCCTCGGCCACCAGCCGTCCGGCGCTGAGGATGCCGACCCGGTCGGCGAGCTCGTCGGCCTCCTCGAGGTACTGCGTGGTGAGGAAGACGGTCATCCCCAGCTCGTCATTGAGCCGGCGCACCTCCTCCCAGACCCGAACCCGGCTCATCGGGTCCAGTCCGGTGGTCGGCTCGTCGAGGAACAGCACCTCCGGGTTGTGGACCAGGGCGGCGGCCAGGTCGAGGCGCCGGCGCATGCCGCCCGAATAGGTGCTGATCGGGCGGTGCAGGGCGGCGCCGATGTCGACCAGCTCCTTCAACTCCGCCAGCCGCTGCTCGATCTCCCGGCGAGAAAGACCGTAGAGCCGGCCCTGCAGCCGCAGAAGTTCCTGGCCAGTCTGCTTCGGGTCCAGAGCGGCGTCTTGAAGGGCCACACCGATCCGCAACCTGACTTCGCCCGGCTCGGCGGCCACGTCGTGACCAGCGACCATCGCTCGACCGCCCGTCGCGGCCAGCAGGGTGCACAGCACCCGGACGGTGGTCGACTTGCCGGCCCCGTTGGGTCCGAGGAAACCATAGATCTCGCCTCGGCGAACTTCGAGGTCGAGGCCGTCGACCGCGGCCACTCCGCCGAAGGACCGAACCAGCCCTTCGGTGGTGATGGCGGGCAGCTGACTTCTCACCCGAGCCCGACCGGTGGTGGCGGCGCTGGCGTCCAAAACGGCATTCGTCATGGTCCTATCTTCCTCGCTGAAACCGGCCATCTCATGGCCTGTTTTTTCAAAAAATCGGCGCCAACTGCTGGCTGGCGGTTCAGACGACTCGGCGGCCGTGAACTCATCGCTCCGGTCACCGTCCGGGGGCACTCAGCCGGTCCCGTAGGTGGTGGTGAGCTCGTCGCCGACCCGGGCCAGCCGCTGGCGCAGCTCGAGGGGCTCGACGATCTCAATGGCTGCGCCCAGCCCGGCGACCTCGCTGGCGAGGGATTCGACGTGGTGGCCTCGGAGCTCGATCTCCACCCGACCGTCGGGGCCGGCCGGCCCGATGCGGACGCGGTTGCCGAAGATCCAGCGGCATACCTGGACCCCGTGCGAACTGGCCAGGGCCCGGGCCCGAACCGGGGTGCGTCGTTGCTCTATCTCGTCCTTGATGAGCCGCCACGCCTGGGCGAGTTCGAAACCGGTCGGGCGCACTACGGGACGGCCGGTCGGCTGGACTGAGGTCATGCGATCCACCCGGAAGGTGCGCAACCCGGCGTCGGTGTCGGCCACCAGATACCAGGTGGAGCCTTTGGCGGCCAGGCCCAACGGGTGCACCATACGGCTGCTCGACTCGCGATTGCGGGCCACGTAGCCCAGGGTGACCTGCTCGCCCTCGACGACCGCCTGCTGCACGGCGTCAAGGAGGGGCGGGGCCGGCCGGGCGTGAGCGCGGTCGTCCCACCCGCCCGGGTCCACTACGACCGCCGCCGATGCCGCCTCCGCGCCGGAGCGCAGCGGCTCGGGCAGGGCCCGCATCAGCTTGCGCAGGGCCGCCCTCAACTGTGGCGTCGCCGGGGCGGAAGCAGGCCCGGCGATGAGAAAGAGGGCCCGGGCTTCGCCCGCAGTCAGCCCGCTGAGGTCGGTTCGCCCGCCACCGGCCAAGCGCCACCCGCCGTGGCGGCCCTGCTGCGAATAGATGGGTAGCCCGGCGATGCCCAGGGCCTCGAGGTCACGGCGCGCCGTTCGCTCCGACACCTCGAGCTCCAGGGCGACTTCGCCCGCAGTCACCTGCCCCCGGGCCTGCAGGAGCAGGAGGATGGCAACCAGACGATCGGCGCGCACCCGTCCATCTTTTCAGAGAAAACCGGTCACAGTCTGACCGGTTTTCGAGTCCATGATGGGGCCGACGAATAGCTCAGCGGCCTCGAAGGTAGCGAAAGGACGGGTCAGTGGATTGGAAACTCGAGCTGGTGCAGGTTCCGGTCGCAGATGTGGACCGCGCCAAGGCCTTCTACACCGAGAAGGTCGGCTTCACCGCCGACCACGATCACACTCTCAGCGAGGAGCTTCGCTTCGTACAGCTCACGCCACCAGGGTCGGGGTGCTCGATAGCGCTCGGGACCGGGCTCTCGGACATGCCACCGGGGGCAGTGCGAGGACTCCAGCTCGTGGTGGCTGACGTCGGGTCGGCCCGTGAGCAGCTTGTCGATGGCGGCGTCGATGTCAGCGACGTGCAGGAGTTTCCGTGGGGGAGGTTCGTGTTTTTCAGCGATCCCGACGGCAATACCTGGGCCGTGCAGCAGATCCCCCCTCGCCCCTAGCCCAGGGTTAGCGCCAGGGGCCGGCGGCCGGAGCCGGGGGCCGGAGCCGGCGGTAAGCGACGCCGGCGGTCGTGGCCGGGCCGGAGCCGGCGCTAAGCGACGCGGGGAGGGGGCCGGGGCCGGAGCCGGCGGTAAGCGACGCGGGGAGGCCGGGGCCGGGCCGGAGCCGGCGGGCCGGGCCAGAGCCGGCGGGCAGGGGGCCGGCGGCAGGGGTCCGGCGGTAAGCGACGCCGGCGGACCGGACCGGCGGACGATTGCCGGACCGGTCAGGCCTGGTCAGGAAGCTGGACGGGCGGGGACGTGCGGGAACAGCTCCTGGAAGGCCCCGATCCGGATGCGGTGGCTCACGTCCGCCGGGCAGTCATCGAAGAGCTCGTGCAGGGTCTTCTGGGTGTGGCCGAAGGTGCCTTCATAGTGGGGATAGTCCGAGCCCCACATGACGTTCTGCCATCCCATGGCCTGGTTGGCCATGACCGCGGAATGGTCGTGTTGGAACGAGGCGTAGACCTGGGTGTAGAGATACTCACTCGGCGGCTTCGACAACCGGGGACGAACGGCTGCGCCATGCTGGCGGTACCCCTCATCCATGCGGTCCGCCAAGAACGGACCCCACGTCGCGCCACCCTCCGACACCAGGATCCGGAGGTCCGGGTGGCGATCCAGGGCGCCGCAGGCGATGAGCTGGCTTACGGCCCGCTGGCCGCCGTAGGTGGTCTCCACGTAGTTGAGGACGGCGCCGCCTCGGCCATGGTGGTAGACCCCGATCCGGCCGGTGGGATCGACCGGCTCGGTACCGATATGGAAGCCGAGCACCATCCCGTTCTGCTCGAGGGCCTCCCACACCGGGTCCCACTCCTCGCTCTGCCAGGGCGGCCGCCCTGTCGGTGGCCGGACCGAGAAGAAGCCGAGCTTGAAGCCCATGTCACCGGCACGCCCGATCTCGGCGACCGTGTCCCCCACGTCGAGCAGCGGGATCGAGGCGGCCACGACGTACCGCGGCGATTTGCGCTGGAAGTCGATGAAGAACTCGTTCGAGATCCGGCAGCCCTCCTTGACAATCTCCGGCGTGCGGACGTTGAAGGTCCAGGTGCCGAGCGAAGGGTAGATCGCTTCCGCCCAGATGCCTTCGTTGTCCAGGTCGACGAGGCGCAACTCGGGATCGAAGGCGCCAGGGGCGCGGCCCTCGCCCTCGCCTTCATCCAGGTCCTCCTCGAGCGGACGAGCGGCAGTACGCATCAGCTGCTCCGGAGTCCTCGGCTTCGGGATCGACCGCTCGAAGGACTGCCCATCGACAGTGATGACCTCGACGCCCCTTACCTCGTCGCGCACCGTCTTGGGCATACGGTCCTTCAGGTGCTCAGGCAGCTGGTCATAGAGATTCGGCGGCTCCATGTAGTGCGAGTCTCCGGAGTTGGCCCAAATCTTGCTGGCATCCATATCGCTCATGCTGGTCCTGCCTCCCTGACGTCGCTCGAGCCCGACGGGCAACCGACGTGCGACACCGTCTGACTCGAGTATATGACAATGACGCTTTCACTTCCACCCATATCCGAGGCGGGCCGCGCCCGTCTCGGTAAGCCAGGTCGGGAAGCGGTGGGGTGGGCTACGCAGCCCGGCCGGAGAGGCCGAGGCGGGCGCCCGGCAGGTCAACCCGGAGGGCGGGATGGTCGCTCTCGGAATCGAGAGATCCCGGCACGTCAACCCGAAGCACGGGGTGGACGACCGGCATCGAGGATCCCCGGCGCGTCAACCCGGAGGGCGGGATGCTCGCTCTCGGATCGAGAGATCCCGGGAGGTCAACACCGGAAGGGGGTCCAGTCCCCCCCATCGAGGGATCCCGATCCGATGCGGCCGAGTCCGCCCAGATGATCTGCGCCGACAAATCGAATACCTGCCGGTCGCCGGCCCCGCGCTCAGAGGGCATCGACAGCGTGGCGGCTGAGCGGTGGCGGGTCGGTGCGAGACCGGGCTGGCGACCAGGGATCAGGATGGCGTTGTCCAGCCTGGACGTTTGGACGTTATGTCCGCTTTAAGAGACTCCGTTCACGCTCACGGCCAACCCGGCCGACGGGACTGTCGACGTACTCAACGTGGTGAGGTCGCCGCTGGGTGTGGGGTGGTCTGAAGGAACGCCGGACCGTCGATTTGGGTCCCGGCAACCGGGTCAGACCCGGTCCCTCTCGTGTAGGACCGGCCTCGACGGACTGGACAGCACGGGCTCGACATCACTTAACATCGTCACCCATCCCGGTGGATCGCAGTCGTCGCTCGCGCCCCAACGGTCGACTGGGAGGAGTTGATCAGCTGGCATGGCAGCGAGGAGAGTCTCCCAGCCGGTAGCCCTCGGTCGAGCGGATTCCTCGGCCGGCGGTATCGGAGAAACGGCGGTCAGGAGGACGAGTGCATATCGATCCCTACGTGGTCATCGGCAGCGCCGTGGTTGGCCTGCTCGTGGGCATGACCGGCGCAGGCGGTGGCGCCCTCATGACACCGATGCTCATCCTGTTGTTCAACATCAAGCCCTCGACCGCTATCTCGAGCGATCTGGTGGCGGCCGTGGTTATGCGTCCCGTTGGCGCAGCGGTCCATCTCCGCAAGGGCACGGTCAACCTCAGCCTGGTCGGCTGGTTGGTTCTCGGGTCGGTCCCAACCGCATTCCTGGGTGCCTACCTGCTCCATCTGATGGGCCAGTCGAAGCACGCCCAAACCAGGATTGAGACGGCGCTGGGAGCCGCCCTGCTTATCGGAGCGGCAGCCATGGTGCTACGTATTTACCTTGATCGCCGTCAAGGTCAGACCCGTCAGGGCGTGGTGAGCGGCATCACAACCCGCCCTGCACTGACGGTCGCGATCGGCATGCTCGGCGGGATCATCGTCGGCATGACCTCAGTCGGTTCCGGGTCACTGATGATCGTGCTCCTCTTGTTTGCCTACCCGGTCATCGGAGCGAATCAGCTGGTAGGAACGGACCTCACCCAGGCGGTGCCGCTCACCCTTGCCGCTGCCCTCGGCGCCCTGGCCTTCGGCCACGTCGAAGTGCCGGTGACCGCCTCCATCATCCTCGGCAGTGTGCCCGCGGTCTTCGTAGGCTCTCTCATCTCGTCCCGAGCCCCGGACCGGTTTATACGCCCAGTAATCACGTTTGTGATCTTCGCCTCCGGACTCAAGTACGTAGGGGTCGGTACGACCGAACTGGGATGGATTCTCGGAACGATCTTGCTGGCCGCGGCTGTGTTCGGACTGGTCTACGTCCGACCATGGCGGAAGGGCGCCCCCTTAGCCGCGTCGGTGGCCGAAGTAGGCGACTAGGGCGACGGAATTCGAGGCGGCCTTGGCCGCCACGAGGTGCGAGCAGCGGAGTCCCGCTGGTCTCTCGGTGTCGGTCGCGAGACCCAGCCGGATCATTTGACCGGAAGAGGACCCGATCGAGCACCACGAACTGGAGCAACCAGAGGGACCCAAACGCCCCGAGGTTGGTCACCATCACCAACGCGGTTCGCTGCCGCGACGACCAGCCCCACCGCTGCGCCCAAGCGGCTGCGAGGTGGACGGCCAAGGTCGAAAGCGCTAGTCCGGCAAATGACAGAATGACGAAAGGAACCACCTCGGCCCGCATCGATCGCCGGCCCCCTTTGCCCCAAACCCATCGACGGTTGAGCTCAAAAGACGGCACCGTACCCACCGTCGTGGCAAGCACGTTGGCCCATCCTGCGGCCATACCGACGAGGCCGACGCCGAGTCCGAGGACGGCAAGGCTGGTGGTGGTCGCCACCGCCGAGACCGAAGCGTAACGGAAGAGCTTGGACACATTCCGACTGGGCACAAGGCAAGGTTGGCTTTCCGGACTCTGAGCGCCCTGAGTGGGCCCTGGGGACGACGTCAGACTTCGGCGGCGAGGGGGGAGGTAGCAACGCCAGGCCGTGAGGACGGGAGCGGCGCCGCGACCGCCTCAGCACGACCCTTTTGGGGGTGGCGGCGGTCTGCGGGCTGGCCGCGGTACGAGGGGCAGCGAGGCGGTCCGAGACGCCGGCGGCGCACCGGGTTGACTCACTCCCTGGACGGCGCCGCCCTTCAGCTGGGCCGAGTTTCGTCCAGAAAGCGCCAGCCGCGGCCCGGGGAGCACCCGGCGGCCGGAGAGCCGGCCGGGCCGGCGGGGCGCGGCACGAGGGCAGGCGCCCACCTATGGCGTCATGATGGCCATGGTCCGACCAGCGGGAAGCCGACGGTCACAGTGAGAGGACGGCCCGGGGTGTAAACCGGAACCGGTGAAACTCACGCTGGACCTGCACGACATCTACAACCGCAGCGACCAGATCGATGCCGCTCTACGCCAGGTGATCGACGAAGCAGTGCAGAAAAGGGCGAAGACGGTGGAGATCATCCCCGGAAAGGGCAGCGGGCAGCTCAAGAAGCGGGTGCTGCGTTTCTTGGACCAGAAGGAAGTGAAAGGGCTCTACCACCGAGTCGAGAAGGACTCCGACAATTTCGGCCGAATCTTCGTGCACTTCCGCTGGAAATGACAGCGGCTGTCATCACGTCCCCACCGTGCGGAGCCGGCCGGGGCGTCGATCGACCACTCAGGCACTTGCCCATCCGCGTCGGCTACTGCCGTTCGAGCCACCTTTGCGCCTCGTCAGCCAACGAACGACGACGGTGCATCCGCAGCCGCTCAGCAGGCAGAGAGCGCCGGACGCGCTGGCAGATGTAGGTGATGTGCGTCAGTCCGCCGGAGACCATGAGGCCAACCAACACAAGGAAGGCTAAGACCAGCACGACCACGAGTCTATGGCTGGGACCCGGACTATCCGCCGGTGAGTCCGGCCTTGTCTAGGAGCGACTCCGATGTGGCTCACCCCACCCGCAGGAGGACCGGCTCTCGGTAACCCGCTCGGCGCGCTGGCCACCGGCAATGCGGCCGGTCCGGACGGTGACGCCATTTCCTTATCAGCTTTCTGTACCTTGTCGCAGTGACGGTCAGCGTGCCCAGGTGTCTCACCCCAGGGGGGAGGGGTCTCCGGCGGCACTCCGGGCACGCCGACCGCAAACCGCCTGCCGGCGAGCAGGCGGCCTACACCCAAAAAGAGTAGGCGCACGCCCGCACGATCTGAACCAACTTATCGACGTAGCCGCTCTCCCGGCCCACCTACCGTCCGAAATTCTCGAGCCGGTCCCCACAGTGGCCCGGTCGTGCGGAAGGTGGCCAAGTGGGCACTCCCGCCGCGATCCCCTACGGAGCGGGAATGGTTGTGACGAGCTTCCCCCGCACCAGGGGCTCGAAATGCTCCAGGGGCTCGCTGCGGTAATCAGCGTCGAACGCGGTCTGGTCGTACTTGGCGCAGAACTCCTCGGTGTACTCGAAATACGGGGAGTCGCGATACGCATCGCGAGCGTTCTTATCGAGTCCGATGTAGTGCCAGAAGTAATAGCCCTGGAAGATCCCGTGATGTTCGACCATCCAGTGGTTGGCCTCCGATACAAAGGGCTTCAGGATGGCCGCCCCGATGGCTGGATGATTGAAAGGTGACAACGTGTCGCCGATGTCGTGTACCAGGGCGCACAGGACATACTCCTCATCGCGGCCGTCGCGCTCGGCGCGGGTCGCCGTCTGCAGGGAATGGGCCAAGCGGCTGACCGGAAAGCCCCCATGATCGCCGTCCAGAAGGCGAAGTTGTGCGAGCACATGCGCAGGAACGAGGCTCTGTGTCACATTGAGCTGCGGGGAAATAAGGGCCCAGTCCTCGGCAGTGGACTCCTCGAAGGTCCGAAACGTGGTCCTCTGGGCGGTGCTGGTCATGAGTTAAGGATACTGCGGATCTACAGGCCGGCCAACGCCAGGCCGGCGGCGGCCGCCAGGGTGCCGATGACAGCGCTGAGGGCCACGTTGCGGGCGGCCGCCCGAGTTTGCCCCTCCTCCAGCAGGGCGACGGTCTCGAAGCTGAAGGTGGAAAAGGTGGTGTAGGCGCCTACCAGCCCGGTCCCCAGGACCAGCTTGGGAGTGCCGGGCAGCCCATCGTAAATGGCCAGACCCGTCAGCAAGCCGAGGACGAAACAGCCGGACACGTTGACCACCAGCGTCCCGAAGGGGAACACCCCCTGGACCCGGTCGGACACGACGGTGTCGATGACATAGCGCAGCGGCGCGCCGACCCCGCCGGCCACCCCGACCAGCACCCACTGCCACCAGCTCATCCGGCCGGATCGGAGCGGGGATGGTGGACGTACCGCAACACCTCGACGTCCTCCACCGTCACCAACCCACCCTCGACCAGGTCGTGGAGCTGATCGGCGAAGGTCTCGATGGCGCCCGCCGCGTCGACGATCACGATGCACATCGGCAGATCGTCGGACAACGACAGGATCCGGGTGGTATGGATGTGGTTGGACTTGCCGTAGCCCTCCACGCCGCGAAAGACCGTCACCCCGGCCATGCCAGCCGCATGGGCGCGGTTCACGATCTCGGTGGCCAGCGAATGACGACCGATGTGATCCTGCTCGCCGATGAAGATGGTGAGACGCTTGGCGGGACCGGAGAGTTCCATTTCAATCAGCCTCCACATTCCACGCCGTGTGCGCCAGCACCATCCCGGCGCGGGCCAGTGCCAGTCCCGCGACGATCGAGACCAGCACGTAGAGCGCCGCCACCCCGAGTCGACCGGACCGGATCAGGAGGACGACCTCGACGGCAAAGGTCGAGAAGGTGGTCATCCCCCCGCAGAAGCCGGTCCCGATGAGCGGACGGAAATACCGGGTAGGCCCGAGACGCTCCAGCGCCGTGACCACAGTAAAGCCGAGGATCAACGACCCGATCAGGTTCACCAGCAGGGTGTCCCACGGGAACCCGTCGACGCCGGACGGCAAGGCTCGGGCTACGACCAGGCGCAGCAGCGTCCCCGCTGCGCCGCCCACGGCGACCACGACCAGCAGCCCGGGCGAGAACCGTCGGTGCACGCTGCAGTATCGCCGGTCGGCCGGGGCCGGCGCCTGTCGGCGCCGCCGCGACAGGGGGGCCGGCCCTCGAGGCGGCACCTCGGCGGGGCCGGCGCCTGTCGGCGCCACCGCGACAGGGGGGCCGGCCCTCGAGGCGACCGAAACGGCGTGGGGCGGGCCGACTCTCGGGGCGACCGCCGTGACCTGGCCGTCGGCGCTCGAGACGGGTACCGCGGCAGGGCCGGCGCCTCCCGGCGCCGCCGGGACGTAGATTCCGGCCATGACCCTGACCGAACGGGATACGGCCTTCCTGGAGAACCACCACGCGGCCGCCATGATCACGGTGGCTGCCGACGGTGTGGCCCGCACGGCCCGTATCGGAGTCGCCCTGGTCGACGGCAAGCTGTGGAGCAGCGGCACACGCGACCGGGTCCGAACCAAACGTTTACGCCGGGATCCGCGCTGCACCTTGTTCGTCTTCGACCCGGGCTTCGCCTGGTTGACCCTGGAGACCATCGTCACCATCCTCGACGGGCCGGACGCGCCGCGGCTGAACGTGCGGCTGTTTCGGATCATGCAAGGCAAGGGGACCGGACCGCTCAGTTGGAATGGCCGCGACCTCGACGAACCTGACTTCCTCCAGGCCATGGTCGAGGAAGGACGTCTCATCTACGAGTTCGAGGCTCACCGCACCTACGGTCTGTCGTGAGGACCGACGCCGCGGGGCAGACGGGGTAGCCGCAACGGGACACGAGGGCGACGCGATTTGCCCCTACCCTCGGGTGGCGATGACCGAACTACGCGGGGCGCGGGTGCTGGTGACCGGAGCGAGCGGGGGCCTGGGCCGGGCCATCGCCATGGGCCTGCGGGCGCAGGGCGCCGAGCTGCTGCTGACCGGACGCCAGTCCCGGCCCCTCCACGAGGTGGCGGCCGAGGTCCAGGGAACAGCGGTGGTGGCGGACCTGGCCCGGCCCGGCGACCTGGACCGGCTCCTGGAACAAGCAGGCGAGGTGGACATCCTGGTCGCCAACGCCGGCGTGCCCGCCTCGGGCGAACTGGACGACTGGGATCCGGATCAGATCGAGCGGGCCCTCAGGGTCAACCTGGGCAGCCCCATCGCCATGACTCGAGCCCTGCTTCCCCGGTTCCGCCAGCGCGGTTCCGGGCACTTCGTCTACGTGTCGTCGCTCTCCGGCCTGGTCGGCACCAAAGGAGCATCGCTGTATTCGGCCACCAAGTTCGGCCTGCGGGGGTTCGCCGGCGGGTTGCGATCCGACCTGCGTGGCAGCGGTATCGGGGTCTCGGTGATTTTGCCCGCATTCGTCCGAGAGGCCGGTATGTTTGCGGCCTCGGGCGCCGCTCTGCCCATCGGCGTCGGCACGGTGACGCCAGGAGCAGTAGCCGACGCGGTCGTCCGGGCCGTGCGCCGGGATCGGGCGGAGGTAGTCGTAGCACCCGTTTCCCTCCGGGTTGGAGCCTTCCTCGGGTCTATGGCGCCGGGACCGGCCGCCGCCGTCCAAGCCCGCTTCGGGGGCAGACTGTCGAAACAGCTCATCGCCGCCCAGCGAAACCGGCGCTAGCGGCCGCCTGCGAACTCACCGCCGGAAACTCGCTCCTGGGTTACATACCGCGACCAGGTCCTTTGGCCGTCGAGTTTCCGGCGTCGAGTTTCTGGCCGGCCCGCTAGATCGTGAACGGCAAGCTGGTGACCACCCGTCGGCCCAGGTCCACGTCACCCGTGAGCTGTACTTCGCCCAGCATCCGGTCGGGCTCGACCCTCCCGCAGGCCAGGCGGGTGAAGGCACGGGACCCGAGCGCCACCGTGCTCGTTGCGGCACCGGGAAGCCGGTCGACGACCCCCGCCCGGCCATCGACGGCGATGTGGATGGACCGCACGACCGGTCCGGTGAGTTCGATGGTGACACTCGACCCTTCAGGGGCGCCCGCCTTCTTCCCGATGATGTAGCCGAGGGCTCGGACGATCTCGTCCACGGACTGCTCGGCGACGGGCCCGTCCTCGTGGCCGGGTTGGCCGACGGCATCCCGGACGTCCTGCTCGTGAACCCAGCAATCGAACACCCGGATCTGCATGAATCGCCGGTAGTCGGCCTGGCCGATCGGCGTCCACGACGGAGCGGAAAAATCATCCTCCCCCATCCCCTCGATCGCCGCTCTCCGGGCGGAAAGGGTCGCGGCCAGCTGGGCCAGCACCTCTTGCCTGGGCACCGATGCCAGCGCCCTAACCCACACCTCGTTGAAACCACCGATGTCGTTGCGCACGTGGGCGGGCTGACCGGCATCGACATCGGGCCTCGACCCGCCCAGCAGCATCGATTCGGTGCCGATGATGTGGGCGTACTGGGCAGCCACCGGCCAACCTGGGCACGGCGTGGGCAGGGCCCATTGCGTGTCGTCGAGCCCGGCGCCGAGATCTTCCAGCGCGCCCCATACCTCCTCGAGTTGGGCCGTGAGTCCGGCGGCGGAGTTGTCGGCGGTCACGTCAGGTCTCCGGGCATGTCAGGTCTCCAGGCATCTCAGGCCACCGGGTGAGCGATGGTGTTCCAGTCGCGGGCTTGGGCGTAGGGGGCGAAGCTGGCACCGATGTGGTCCCAGTCGGCCGGGGTCTTCGGCCGGCGCAGTTCGTAGAGGTGCGGGAACTCCGTCCACCCGGCGACCAGGTCCCATAGTCTTCCCGCGGCTTCACCGGTCGGCGCGGGGGTCACCACCGGCCCGAACAATACTGACGACCCGTCGATGACCAGCGTCGGCACGCCGTAGCCGCCGAGGGCAACCACCCGGTCGTGGTCGGCCCGCACGTCGTCATGAGTCGTTTCGTCGGCGAGGGCCTGGTCGAGGAGAGCTGGATCGAGGTCGGCCGCCTCCAGAGCCACGGCGGCGCCGGCCGGGAGGTGCACCTTGCGGCCCTCCTCGTGCAGGGCCTGCCCGGCCGCCGCATAAAAGCGGTCGACCGCACTGTTGCCGTCCGGACCGCGGCGCAACAGGGCGGCGACCCGCAACAACGACCACCCGTACGACCAGGACCGCTCCCACGGGTGTTTCTTTCCGTCTTCGCGATTGATCTCCTCCAGGGAGAAAAACCGCCACGTCACCGCGACATCGCGCTGGGCCACGACCGTCCGGATCCATTTGCTGGTTTGATACGCCCACGGGCACATCACATCGAAGTAAAAATCGACGCTGGTCATGGTGTCTACTTGCCCGTCCACTGCGGCGGGCGTTTTTCGATGAAGGCCATGAGACCCTCTTTGGAATCCTGGCTGCCCATGGCCCGGGCCATGGCCTCGGCAGACAAACGCCAGCCGGCGTCCTCGTCATCGGTGATGGCCGCCGTCACCGCGTGACGAGAGGCGCGCACCGCCACCGGGGCGTTGGCTTCGACCCGGGCGGCCAGCTCTCGGGCCTTCTCGAGGGCCTGGCCCGGCTCGCACAGGACATTGACCAGACCGAAGTGGTGTGCCCGGGCCGCATCAATCGGGTCACCCGTGAGGGCGAGTTCCATGGCCACGTTGAACGGCAGATTGCGGGGCAGCCGGAACAGCCCTCCGGCTGCCGCGACCAAGCTGCGCTTGACCTCGGGGATTCCGAAACTGGCGTTCGCCGACGCCACGATGAGATCGCACGCCAGGGCGATCTCGGTGCCGCCGGCAAGCGCGGGCCCGTCGACGGCGGCGAGGATGGGTTTGGTCCGCTTCCGGCGAGTAATGCCTCCGAACCCACCTCGAGGCGTTGACAGTGAAGTCAGTCGGCCGGCGTTGATCTCCTTGAGGTCCGCCCCGGCGCAGAACACCGGCGGCACCCCTGTCAGTATCCCTACCCACAGGGAGTCGTCGGCTTCGAGCCGGTCGACCGCCTCCTCGATACCCGAGGCTACGGCCGCGTTCACGGCGTTGCGGGCTTCCGGGCGGTTGATGGTGATGACGGCGCGATGGCCTTCCGTTGCGTATTCGATGGTTGCCAAGTGGGGTCCCTCTTTTCGGGTCGGCTATTTCGGCTGCAGCCGAGCCGCGCCGTCGATACGGATCGTCTCGCCATTCATGTAGCCGTTGGTGATCAACTCGACGGCCAACCTGGCAAATTCGTCGGCTCGGCCCAGCCGGTCGGGGAACACTACGTCGCGCTTGAGGTTGGCTTTGAACGCCTCCGCCCGCTCCCCAGATCCGTAAATCGGCGTGTCAATCAGCCCGGGCGCAATGGTGTTGATCCTGATGCCTACGACCGCGAGGTCCCGGGCGATCGGCAACGTCATACCGACAATCCCACCCTTGGACGCGGAGTAGGCAGCCTGGCCGATCTGGCCGTCGAAGGCTGCAGTAGAGGCGGTGTTGACGATGGCGCCCCGCTCGCCGTCGGCCAGGGGCTCGGTCTGGCTCATCGCCGTGGCGGCCAAGCGGATGCAGTTGAAGGTGCCGATGAGGTTGACCCCGATGACCTTGGAGAAATACCCCAGGTCGTGCGCCGATTCGTAGCTGCCGTCCCTCCCGATGGTGCGGCTGGCCGAGCCGATGCCGGCACAGTTGACCAGGACCCGCAAGGGACCAAGCTCCTTGGCCATCTCGACGGCTGCTGTCACCTGCTCGGGATCGGTCACATCGGCATGGGCGTAGGAGCAGCCGAGCTCCTTGGCGAGCGCTTCGCCGGCGGCGTCGTTCATGTCCAGCACCACGACATGAGCACCCCGATCGGCGAGCAGGCGCGCCGTCGCCTCGCCGAGACCGGACGCCCCGCCCGTGACGATGCTGGATGTCCCCCGGATGTCCATGGCGGGCAGGCTAGGCGAGCGCTGCGGCCCGCCGCCCGATCAGGCCGCGGTCGAGAAGCGCCTCGGCGATCTGCACGGCGTTGAGAGCGGCCCCTTTGCGAAGGTTGTCACCGGACACGAACAAGCACAGCCCGTGTCCGCTCGGATCGCTGCTGTCGGCCCGGACCCGCCCCACCAGACAGGTATCGCCCCCTGCGGACCGCACCGGCGTCGGCACGTCGACCACCTCGACGCCAGGCGCGTCCCGGAGCAGCTCGATCGCTCGTTCGGGCGAGACGGGCCGCTCGAAGGCGGCCGTCAAGGCCA
The DNA here is from genome assembly GCA_963769725.1 of uncultured Acidimicrobiaceae bacterium. Classification (GTDB taxonomy): domain Bacteria; phylum Actinomycetota; class Acidimicrobiia; order Acidimicrobiales; family Palsa-688; genus PALSA-693. Next base: position 110,051 of record CAVYMU010000003.1, read on the forward strand.
GCGAGTGGCCGGTGTAGACCGGAACCCGGACGCAGGTCACCGACACCGCCAGCTCCGGTATCCCGAGGATCTTGCGACTCTCGTGGCGGAACTTGAGCTCCTCGGTCGTCTCGTCGCCTTCGAAGGTGCCGGCGTGGGGCAAGACGTTGAAGGCGAGCGGCCCCGGGAACACCGATGCAGGCGGGTATTCCAGCGCGGTTCCGTCGAGGGCGAGGGCGGCGGACCGGTCGGCGAGGGCCCGCAGTTGGCATTCCAGTTCCGCGGTCCCGGCCAATCCGGCGCCCGACGCGGCCTGGTAGGTCGACGCGATGAGCCGCACCAGTCCGGACTCGACGTGCAGCGGCGCCAGCACCGGCATGACGACCATGGTGGTGCAGTTCGGATTGGCGACGATCCCCTTCGGGATGCGGTCCAGGGCGCCGGCATTGACCTCCGGAACCACGAGCGGGCAGTCGGGGTCCATGCGCCACGCTGAGGAGTTATCGACGACGATGGCGCCCGCGGCGGCCACCTTTTCCCCGAATTGACGGGAGGCGGAGGCGCCCATGGAGAAGAGGGCCACGTCGACGCCTTGGTGGTCGGCCGTGGCCACGTCCTCGACCGCCAAGCCGTCGAGGGTCCGCCCGGCCGAGCGGGCACTGGCGAAGAGGCGGAGGCGGTCGTACGGAAAATGGCGGGCGTCGAGGACGGAACGCATGACCCCGCCGACCTGGCCGGTCGCGCCGTACACCCCGACGGTCAGCATTACTCGCCCTCCAACTTGAAGGCCCGGTGCAGCGCCACCACGGCCGTTTCCGCCACCTCGGCGCGCACCACGCAGGTGAGCCGGATGGATGACGTCGAGATCATCTCTATGTTGATGCCTTCCTGGGCCAGCACCTCGAACATGGTGGCCGACACCCCGGGATGGGTCTTCATGCCGGCCCCGATGATGGACACGGTCGCGATATCGGGATCGGCGGTGACCGCCCGGGCCGCCAGCTCGGGCTGCAGGGAACGGCTCACGTCGGCGGCGGTAGCCAGGTCCGCGTGCGGGACCGTAAAAGAGATGTCCGTGGTGCCCGCGACCGACACGTTCTGCTCGATCATGTCCACGTTGATGGAGCGGTCGGCGAGGGCCCGGAACAACCGGGCCGCGATGCCTGGCTGGTCAGGGACACCCGTGACCGTGAGCTTGGCCTCGGAACTGTCCGAGACCACCGCAGAGACAAGGGCCTGCTCCACTTCGGGGTCTTCCTCCTCAATCCAGGTGCCCGGCTCCCACGTGAAAGCCGAGCGGACGTGGAGCCGCACGCCGTGATTGCGGGCGAACTCCACCGAGCGCATCGCCGGTTTCGGGCAGCCGGCCGCGCACATCTCCAGCATCTCCTCGAAGCTGACCCGCCGCAGGCGCCGCGCTTCGGGCACCACCCGAGGGTCGGCGGTGTAGACCCCGGACACGTCGGTGTAGATCTCACATGCCTGGGCGTGCAGAGATTGGGCGAGAGCCACCGCGGTGGTGTCGGTCCCCCCGCGGCCGAGGAAGGTGACGTCCCGGTCGGTTGAAACGCCCTGGGCGCCACCGACGACCGGCACGCGGCCAGCGGCCAGGGCGGCCCGCAGGCGGTCGCCGCGCACCTCCACGATCTTGGCCCGGGTGTGATCGGTGTCGGTGATGATCCCGGCCTGGCTCCCGGTAAAGCTGTCACTCGGGACGCCCAGGTCGTGCAGCGCCATGCACAGGAGGGCCATGGCCTTGCGCTCGCCGGCGGTGATGAGCATGTCCATTTCCCGGCCCGGTTGAGTGCTCGAAACCTGACCGGCGAGGTGCAATAGTTCGTCCGTCTCCTTGCCCATCGCCGATACCGCCACCACCACCTGGTGGCCGTGGCGGACGGTCCGGGCCACGTAGTCGGCGACCGTGCGCATGCGATCGGCGTCGGCGACAGACGTACCGCCGAACTTCATCACCAGCAGGGCCACGACGTCCCAGGGTAGCAACGGGCTTTCGGGAGCTGGCTGCGTTTACGGTCAGCGGGCCGGGCGGGTGGGCCGGGCGGGGGGGCCGGGCGGGTGGGCCGGCGTGGGGGCCGGGCGAGGGGGCCGGCGGGTGGGCCGGCGTGGGGGCCAGGGCGGGTCGGCCGGCGTGGGGGCCGGGCGGGTCGGCCGGCGAGTGGGCCGGGCGAGTGGGCCGGGCCGGGCGGTCAGTCCACCTGGGTCCCCGACGGCCGGCGGCCCGCCGGACCGGACGGCGCGCTTGCCGGCCCATGGCAGGCGGCTAGCTTGGTGCGCCGTGCCATCAGAGAAAAGAGCCCGTCAACGTGCCGGACGGGCGGCCCGCATGGCCGAGCTGCAGCAGGCGCAGCGGCGACGCCAGCGCGGCCGGCGCACCATTGTCATCGTGGCGATCATCGCGGTTGCGATCGGGCTGGCCGTCTACACCGGAACCCGCGGTAACTCCAAGAAGGTGTCGACCTCCGGCGCGACCTCGACCACGAAGGTTGGCTCCTCGACCACGGCCGCCGGTTCGGCTACCCCGGCCACCGGCTCGGCGACCACCACGGGGACGGCGACGGTCACGCCACCAACTGCGGCGCCGGTTCCCGGCGGCAAGCTGACCGGCGCCACCCCGTGCCCCAAAGCGAATGGAGCCTCGCCTCGGATCACGACCTTTGCGAAACCGCCACCGAACTGTTTGGTCGCCGGCAAGACCTATACGGCCACCTTTGTCACCACTGAAGGCAACATCGTGGTCTCCCTGGACACGACGAAGACTCCCATGACAGCCAACAACTTCATCGTCCTGGCCGGGTACCACTACTACGACGGGACGGCGATGTTCCGTACCGACACGTCCATCGACATCATCCAGGGCGGGTCGCCGCACACCCAGGACGCGTCCGATCCCGGCCCGGGATACACCATCAAAGACGAGGGCTCGGGCTACAAGTACGTTCCGGGTGACCTCACCATGGCCCGCACGTCGGCACCCAACAGCGCCTCGGCGCAGTACTTCTTCTGCGCTGGGGTGTCGTGTTCCAACCTCAACAGCCAGGGCACCTACGTCACCTTTGGTCACGCCACCAGCGGTCTCAATGTGCTCGAAAAGATCCTGGGGCTCAACGTCAACGAGAGCAACGGCCTCGGGGGCGCCCCGAGCCGGCTGGTCACGGTCAAGGCGGTCAACATCACCGAGTCGTAAACGCGGTCGATACCGCAGTCCCCTAACCCGCCCCCTAGGGAGGAGCCTTCAACCATGGCCGCACCCACACCCTGCCCCGCCGCCGACGGGTCGAGCCCGACCCGGCGGGAGTTCGACAGCCCCCCACCCATGTGCATCGACGCGTCCAAACGGTACACGGCTTCGATGGTGACCTCTAAGGGCACGCTAGCGATTGCGCTCGACCCCATCGGCGCCCCGGTCACGGTCAACAACTTCGTGGTGCTGGCCAGGTACCACTACTTCGACGGGATCGTCTTTCATCGCATCATTCCGGGATTCGTGCTCCAGGGCGGGGATCCAACGGGGAGCGGCCGGGGCGGACCCGGCTACCGCTTCGCCGACGAGTTGCCGGCCGCGGGCCGATACGAACTCGGGTCGCTGGCCATGGCCAATGCCGGTCCGAACACCAACGGCAGTCAGTTTTTCGTGATCAGTGGTCCGGACGGGATGCGCTTGCCGCCCCAATATTCGCTCTTCGGAAAGGTGGTCGCCGGCCTGGATGTGGTGGCCACCATCGATGCCATCGGCACCAAGTCGGGGACACCCAAGGAGACCGTGACCATTGAGTCGGTCACCGTCACCGAAGCCGACTGAGGTCCGACCCTGTAACTATCGAGTGCGGTCCGGTGCGCTTTTCATATTATTTCGTTGCATAAGTCGGTTATTGCACGACTTATGTAACAAATAAAGACCATCGTGGTTTGTCATGACCACGTTACGTGTGCCCCGACCGCTCTCAGTAACCGGGGCGAGCCCGGCACCGGTCGACGGGCGCTATCGGGATGTCAGGGCGTTGAGATCGGTGGGTTGGCCATCCACATAGACCGTGACCGCGCCGGCGCCGGCAGATCGCCATGATCCGCCAGGGTCGCGGATGAGCGCGGTGCACTCGTCGACCGCGGCGATCCGCAAGTGACCGGTCGCCAGCCGGACGGTCCGGTGCGCTTTTTCTTCCGACCAGGTGTCGTAGTGGGGCAGTACCGCCAACTGACCGACCAGGCCCAGCCCCAGCGTCAACGCTCCTCCGCGCGGATCGACCATCGGATCGCAGAGCACCATGGCCCCGGCGGATGACCCCGCCACTACTGCCCCGTTCTGCCATGCCTCCTTCAATGCCGTCCACACCAAGGAGTCTTTGAGGACCGATCGCAGATGTAAGGGCGAGCCGCCGCCGAGATACACGAAGCGCGCTGCCCGGACCTGCTCAGCAGCGCTGGCGTCTTCGGCGTCACGCCGGGTCACGACCATGAGGCCGCGAGCAGTGGCACCCAGCGACGCGAACCATCTGGACGCGGTCTCGACGGCTCGCTCCGGGTGCTCATAGGCGGCAGCGGTCGGCAGGACGAGCACTTCCGACCGGCCACTGGCCTCCCACAACTCCGCATCGAAGCTGCAACGGTCGGTCCATTCGGCTCCGCCAACCAAGGCCAGAGGTCCAAATCTGTCCCCGCTCATCGCGGCCGATCCGCCCGGCGGGAGCCCGATCTCGGAGAGCACGCTGCATTTGGCTTGGCCATTGGCCGCTCACCGTAGCGCCGGATGGGTCGGGCTCGACGGGTGCACCTGGCTTGTTCCGGCCTGGCACACCCGTCGAATTCGCCCTGGGGAGGCAGTCCCCTTCTCCGCGCTTCTTCGCTGCTCGTCGTATGGTAGCGGCCCGGCGGCCCGCTGGCACTAGGGCGTCAGGGCGACAATGGGTAAATGGCTGCACCCGACCGGCCCGACGTCCCAAATCAGGCCCGGCCAGGGTCGACCGGGGCCCGTCCGGGGTCCAGCGGGGGGTGAGCCAGGTCGACCGGGGGTGAGCCGGGTCGACCGGGGGTGGGCCTGGGTCGACCGGGGTGAGACAGGGTCGAACCAACCAGCCAAGCCGGCGCCCGGGTCCAGCGGGCCGGCTGAGGCGCCGGCCGAGTCCAGCGGCCCGGCCGAGACGAGGGCCGGGTCCAGCGGGCCGGGTCCAGCCGGCCGGGCCGAGCGGGCCGGGTCGAGCGGGCCGGCCGAGACGAGGGCCGGGTCCAGCGGGCCGGCGTGAACCGGACCGACCCGGCGGAAAGAGGGACTAGAGGCGGCAAAGAGGGTGCGGCGCCAGGCCTGTTGCTCACCTTTGTCGCGTCGGGTCGACCTATGGAGCGAGATGTACATCTGTTGTGCATCTCGCTCCATAAGTGACGGGATCTACCAAAGGTCGTGCCGTCAACCCCGAGCCGGACGGCGTCAACCGGGCGGGAGGCAGGCGGCGCGAAGGTCGTGGCCGTCAACCCCGACCAGAAGTCGGCAGCGCGAAGGTCGTGGCCGTCAACCCCGACCAGAAGTCGGCAGCGCGAGGTCGTGGCCGTCAACCCCGACCAGAAGTCGGCAGCGCGAAGGTCGTGGCCGTCAACCCCGACCGGACGGCGTCAACCCCGACCGGACGGCATCAACCGGGCGGAAAGCAGGCGGCGCGAAGGTCCCGGCGGGCCTCCTCCAGGTGCTTCCGCACGGTCCCGTCGGCGATGCCGAGCGCACTCGCGGCCTCCGCCACGGGCAGGCCCACCACCAGGCACATGACCGCGCAGGCCCGCCGGCGAGGCGGCATGGCGGCCAGGGATGCCTCGACCGCGACCGCAGTCAGCGCGGTGGACTCGGTCGCCGAGGTCGACACCGGCAACCCGGATGCCGGCGATTCGGGCGGGAAGGACACGGTGGTCGCGGCTCGCCGCTGGGCCCGATGCCACAGGCGGAATCCGGTCGTGTACACGTAGCCGGGCGGGTTGGGGCCCTTGCGCACCCGGCGCCAGCGAGCCAGGGCCCGCCCGAAAGCCTCTTGCGCGAGATCCTCGGCGGTGGCGCGGTCGGCCCCGCTGAGTTCCAAAGCGCGCCGCAGCCGGACGTAGTGGGCTTGATAGCACTCGACGAAGTCGGTGCTGATCAATGCCCCCTCAGCCACCTCGCTCGGGGAGTTTGGCGAGTCAGCCCGCACCACTCCCATGGTGGCACTCTCGACCTGAGGGTTACCCGCCACTCGCACTGGCACCGGCGGCTCCGGCCGAGCCAGCGGCTCCGGCCGAGCCGGTGGCTCCGCTTCCAGTGGAGCCGGACGCGCTCCCCGACCCTCCGGCCCTGAGGAACGGACAGGCCGCGGCCGCACCCGCTTTGGCCGGGGGCGTCGTGGCTGGAACAGTGACCGTACCGGCGGCCGCACCGGCGGCCGGGGTGGCGGGCAAGGCGACGCCGGGGAGGTTCCCGCACGGCGGCACGGAACAGCTGAAGGCCTGCTCCGGTGGTGACGCGGCGCCGGCGGACGTCGAGGCGCTTGAGGATCCACCGGACGAGGCTCCGTTGAAGATCCCGCTCGCGCCTGAAACGGCCGGCTTCGCTGTGGCTGGGCAGGAGACTCCGCATGGGGGCGAAGTGTTCCCGAACTGGTAGCCGATCTGGGTCAGCGACACGGAGCTGACGGCCCGGCCCGCCCCATCGAGCGCGGTAAGCGTGCCAAGTGACCCCCTACTGGCCGCGTCTGCCGGCACCGACCCGGCCAGGGCCACCCATCCCTCGATGGGGGCCATGGAATCGGAGGCTCCTCCCGTAAACGACACCCGCACTTCCCTCACAGTCGGACCGGTCGCCACCGTCACCACCGCGGTGGGGTCGCCCTCAGGTCCACCGAGCACCTGGGCTTCGGTGGCGTCGAGTGGCTTGGTCCGCACCGACGGGGCATAGCCCGACATGGTGGTACCGACCATCTGGGCCGTGGAGACCTCGACCTGCAGCTGGGGAAGCCCGAGCAGGCAACCGGCGGGCATGAGGGCAGGAGTCGTCCGGTTCGTCCGGAAAACCCGGATGGTCACCCCACTCGTGTTCCGGCTGAACAACCGGGTCAGATGGTTGCTCGGCGCCACTCCAACGCCAATGGCGGGGCCGGCCACGGCAGACTGACCGGAGCCCGCCGTCGCGGACCCCTTCGGCCCGGCTGCGGTCGTCGGCGAAGCGGCGGTCGCCGTCTGGGTCGACGGCGACGAATGGTTGGACACGGCGTAACCGACCGCGCCGCCGACCAGTAGCGCCACCACCATCCCCCCGGCCGCCACCCGCCGGCGATGGCGGCCGGCGCGGGCCACGATCGCCCGTAGCGGATCCGGGCCCGGCCCGGCCTCGCCGCCCGCATCGAGGAGATCGTGGAGGGGGATGTCATCGGGTTCCATACCCGTTACAAAGCCGTCAGGCGGGAGGTTCGCGTAGTGGAATCTCGAAACAACGATCCTCGATCGCGCCCCAGGCGTACGCCGGGTAGAACCCGCCGTACAGGGCGCGGCAGCGCTCGCTCCACTCCACTGCCGCCGGGGAACGGCTCAGCCGCCGGTGGATCTGCAGGATCCCGCCCTCGAACACCCGGTATTCGGCCCAGCTTCCGGGGAAGTCCTTAACGCACGCCACTTCGACCCATGGAAAGGCGCCGGTGGCGGGATGGTGGCGGAGCTTGTTGCGGTGAGTGTGACCGGCGAAGTAGCCGACGAGGCCGGGCCGGCGGGCGACGACGTCAGCGAGTCGGGCAACCGAGGCGGGGCCGAGTCCACTGCCCGCGAGGGCGTCGGGACCGAACAGCACCTGCAGACGCCGATCGTCGACCGGCAAGGGGTGGTGGCCGAAGACCATGACCGGGCCATCCGCACGGATGGCCAGGTCGTCCAGCCACTCCGCCTGGTCGACATCTATCTCGCCACCGACCCGGCCGGTCCGGGACGTGTCGAGTACCGCCAGGGTCACGCCGTCGAGGTAGACGGCCTGGCACGGCAGCAGCGCCGGCACTCCGCCGGAGTCGGCCGGGTTGTCGTGGTTGCCACGGGTCACGGTCAGGCGATCGCCAAAGGCTCCGCCGTAGACCCGCTGGAACTGGGCGTACTCATCGGCCCTCGCGGCCGCGGTGAGGTCTCCTTTTACCACCACGGCGTCCGGATCGAGGGCGATGATCTCCGCGACGGCGGCGCCGTTCATCACGTGCGGATAGGGAGCCGCATCGGGCTCCGCGGAAAGCACCGGGCCCAGCGCAACGCCGGCGATGTAACCGCAGCGGGTCTCGCCGAAATGAACGTCGTTGACGGTGGCCACGGTCGCCAGCCGATCACCCGGCGGGCGGCGCAGGGTGCGGACGGTGACGGCGCCGGCGGGTTGCTCGCAGTCCGGTTCGAGGCCTTCGAATCGGCGGACCAGGCGCCCGTCGAACACCACGGCCTCATCGTCGGCGACGGTCGCCACCTCTGGAGACATGACGCTTTTCAGGAGGCTAGGCGGGCGGGGCCAGCCAGGGTCGCTCGCGACGAGCGGTCTGAGGACGAGCCCACCACCGGCCCGAAAACCGCCAGGGGCTGGGACCGGCTGGGGGGGCGGGAGCGATGATCACCGGGCGGGGCCAGGCCAGCTCGACGGCGGCCATGATGGCGGCCAACTCCTCGGGGCTGGGGTCGGGCCCGAGTCTGGTCACAGCGGGACGTTGCCGTGCTTGCGCTTGGGAAGTTCTTCTCGCTTGGATCGCAACAGGTCGAGGCTGCGGGACAGGACCCGGCGGGTTTCGGCGGGATCGATGACGTCGTCGACATAGCCGCGCTCGGCGGCCAGGTACGGGTTGGCGAAGCGTTCGGTGTACTCGTCCACCAGCTGAGCCCGGCGGCCGGCGGCATCCGTCGAGGTCGCCAACTCCCGCCGGTAGACAATATCGACGGCCCCTTGGGGTCCCATGACGGCCAGTTCGGCCGACGGCCAGGCGAAGGCCAGGTCGGCCCCGATCGACTTGGAGTTCATGACCACGTAGGCCCCCCCGTAGGCCTTGCGGGTGATGATCTGGATGCGGGGCACGGTGGACTCGCAGTAGGCGTAGAGGAGCTTGGCGCCGTGGCGGATGATGCCGCCGTACTCCTGGTCGGTGCCCGGCATGAACCCGGGGACGTCGACGAAGGTCACCAGGGGGATGTTGAAAGAGTCACAGGTGCGGACGAACCGGGCCCCTTTCTCCGAGCTCTGGATGTCGAGCACCCCGGCCAGCACCTGTGGCTGGTTGCCCACCACACCGACGACATGACCGTCGATGCGGGCGAACCCGCACACCAGGTTCATCGCCCACAGGGCGTGGTACTCGAAGAACTCGCCGTCGTCGACCACCGCGGCGATGATCTTTTTCATGTCGTAGGGCTGGTTGGGGCTGGGAGGAATGAGCTGGCCGACCTCGGGTACCAGCCGGTCGGGGTCGTCGCCGGTGTCGACGCGCGGTGGCTCCTCCATGTTGTTGGAAGGGAGGAGGCCCAAAAGGAAGCGGACCTCGTCCAGGCAGCTCTTCTCGTCAGCAGTGACGAACGCCGCCACCCCGGACTTGGTGGCATGGGTGACGGCGCCGCCGAGCTGTTCGAGCGTCACCTCCTCGCCGGTGACGGTCTTGACGACGTCGGGGCCGGTGATGAACATCTGCGACGTCTCTCGGACCATGAAGATGAAGTCGGTCATGGCCGGGCTGTACACGGCGCCGCCGGCGCAGGAGCCCAGGATCACGCTGATCTGCGGGACGACGCCGGATGCGTCGACGTTGCGTTTGAAAATGCCCCCGAAGTAATGGAGTCCGACGACGCCTTCCTGTACCCGCGCCCCGCCGCCGTCGTTGATGCCGACCATGGGCACCCCGATCGAGGTGGCCAGGTCCATGACCTTGTGGACCTTCTCGCCGAAGACCTCACCGAGCGAACCCCCGTTGACGGTGAAGTCCTGGCTGAAGATGCAGACCTTGCGCCCGTCGACCGTCCCGAACCCGGTGATAACCCCGTCGGTGTACGGCCGCTTGTCCTCTTCGAGACCGGGAGCCCGGGTCCGAGCCAGCATGTCGAGTTCCTGGAAGGACCCCTCGTCCAGGAGATAGTCGATCCGTTCCCGGGCGGTCATCTTGCCCTTCGAGTGCTGGCGCTCGATGGCATGGGGTGGGCCGGCGTGGAGGGCGGCCTCCTTGCGGCGGGCGAGCTGGTCCAGGCGTTCGGTCATCGGGTGCTCTGACATTGCGCCGCCAAGGCTATCCGGGCCGGGCCCTGTCGGGCCGGGCCCGGTCGGGGGCGGGTGCCCCGGCGGGGTCGGCCGGAGCCGGGGTGCAGGAGGGGTGGCCGGGTACAGGGGGGGTGGCCGGCGGCCCCCGGTCGGAGCGGTGTGCCCTCGCCGGTCCGGTCGGGGGCAGGTGCCCCGGCGGGGTCGGCCGGAGCCGGGGTGCAGGCGGGGCGCCAGACGACCCCAGTCCCTACCTGGCGGCCACCACGGCAGAAACGGCTCCACACGTCCCTCTCGGCAGGGCAGACTGCCAGCGTGAGCGTCGGTGCACCGAGGCCGGCGAACACCACGGCTGCGAGCAGCGTGTGGCCCGCGGGCCAAGTCGGCCACACCAAACAAGCGGTGGAGCCACCTCCCAGCCGGTGGGTCTTCCCCAATGATCCGGCTGAGTTGGGTGAGACCGCCGGGCCCGGTGAGGTAGTCGGGATCGGCGCGGACCTGGAGCCCGGCACCTTGTTGGCTGCGTACCGTTCCGGTCTTTTTCCAATGCCGGCTCGACGACGGCTGATGGCCTGGTGGTCACCCGATCCTCGGGGGATCATTCCTTTGGAGCCGGCGGCCGGGCTGCGAGTGACTCGATCGCTGCGAAAATCGTGTAAACGATTCGAGATCCGGGTGAACACCGCCTTCGACGAGGTCATCGACGCCTGCGCAGACCGACGTCGCCCCGGGGCCTGGATTGACCGTGACGTCAAACGCGCTTACCGGCGTCTGCACGAGCTCGGATGGGTGCACAGCGTTGAGGCGTGGGACGAAGGTGACCGGCTGGCCGGCGGCCTGTACGGCGTGGCGATCGGCGGTCTGTTCGCGGGCGAGTCCATGTTCCACCGCCAGACCGACGCCTCCAAGGTGGCGCTGGTCGGCCTGACCTCGCTACTGCTCGGCGCCGGCGCCCAAGCCCGCGGCGAGGATGGAGGTGCGAGCAACGAGGCCCGTCTGCTCGACGTGCAGTGGGCCACGCCCCATCTGGTGTCGTTGGGGGCGGTCGCGGTGAGCCGGGCCCGCTATCACCAGCTGCTGGCCGGCGCCCTGGAGCAGCCGCAGCCCGTCGTATTCGGAGGGGTGGCGGGCTGAGATGCCGGTTGGCCTCACCACGCTGAGCGGCGCTCGTACGGATGCCGGAGGGAACTTCCCCTTGATTGGGTGAGATTTGTCGCGTTCTACGCGCCAAATCTCACCCAAGTACCAGGAAAGTCATCCGCAGACACCGGATGTCGCCTCCCACGGTCACCCGGAGTGGTCGGACAAGGGTCGTTCCGGCGTCGCGGGGCCGGGTTGCGGCGGAGGGCGAGGGGCGGCCGAGTGGAGGCACCGCGAGGCAACTCGGGCCGGGCCGGGGGGTGGGCCGAGGTGCGGGGTGCCGCGCCGCTGCGGCAGGGGGTGCCACCGGGCCGGGGCGGCCGACGTGCGGCGGGGTACGGCCGACGTGCGGCGGGATGCCGGCGGAACGCGCCGGCGGGCCGGGGCGGCCGAGCTCGCTAGCGACGGCCCTTGGCCACCTGGCGGGCTCGCCCAGCCAGGCTGGAGGAGTCGAGTATCCCTGCACATAGCTCGCCGAACTCATCTCTCGGGCCCACCCAGCGCAGCTCTTCGACCGACTCCATCGCCGGCGGGGTGGTACGCAGCGTGGCCAGGTCCCGGAACAACAAGGCCAGATCCCGCTGGGCCGCCAGCGTTGCGGCCAGGCCGGCGACGCCCCGGATAGGCACATCCCACTTGCCCGGGGCGTCCGGGATGGCTTCGAGATGCTCGTAGCGGGCCAGCACCGCCGCGGTGGTCTTGGCGCCCCATCCGGCCAGGCCAGGGAACCCGTCCGCGCTGTCACCGACGAGAGCCAGATAGTCCGGGATGGACGCCGGCCCGACCCCGAACTTGGCCCGCACGCCGGCCTCGTCGGTAACGACCCCCTTACGCCGATCCATTTGGACCACCCGGGTGCCGACCACACATTGCCCGAGATCCTTGTCGGGCGTGCAGATCACGACCCGCTCCACGTCCGGGTCGGAAGCGGCCACCGCGGCGGCTGACGCCAAGGCGTCATCAGCCTCCAGGTCCACCATGGGCCACACCACGACACCCATGGCGTGGAGCGTGACCTCCAAAAGTCCAAACTGACTCATCAACTGCGGATCCACGCCTGCGCCGGTCTTGTACCCCGCCCACATGCCGTTGCGGAACGACTCGATGACGTGATCCGTCGCCACCCCCACATGTGTCGCCCCGTCGGCAAGGAGGCCCAACACCGAGGACGCCACGCCGCGAGCGGCCGCCACCTCCTGGCCTTCCCTGTTGCGGTGCGACGGCACGCCAAAAAAGTGCCGGAACAGCTCGTAGGTCCCGTCGATCAGATGTACCTGGATGGCAACACGGTATCGGCGCGACGCTGCCATCATGGGCACCGTCCTCGTCACCGGCGCGTCGGGAACCCTCGGCAGCCAACTGGTTCCAATACTCCAGGACCGGGGCCATCAGGTCCGGACGCTGTCTCGGACACCTGGCCGGGGTACGCACACCGGAGACCTGAGGACGGGAAAAGGCGTAGTCGCCACCGTCACCGGCGCCGACCTGATCGTCCACGCCGCTTCGGATACCCGGTGCTTCGGCCGGGCCGACTGGACCCAGACCCGGCATCTGCTCGATGCCTCCACGGACGCTGGTCACCTGCTCTTCGTGTCGATCGTTGGCATCGAATCGATCCCCTACGCCTACTACAGGAAGAAGCTGGCCTGCGAAGAACTGCTGGCGATTCATCGCGTCCCCTACACCATCTTGCGGGCGACCCAGTTTCACGAACTGATCGCCACGCTCCTGGTCGCAGCGCAGCGCTTGCCGGTCGCTCCCCTGCCAATCGACTTCCGGTTCCAGCCAGTGGCGGCCCGCGAGGTCGCCAACCGGGTCGCCGACCTGATAGCGGGCGGCCCGGTTGGGCGAGCCGACGACTTCGGCGGACCAGAGGTGCTGGCTCTGGGGGAGATGGCCGGCACCTGGCGAGCGCACACTGGGCGGCCTCGGCGGCTGGTCCGCCTGCCCGTCCCGGGTCGGGTCGGAATGGCCTTCCGTGAGGGTCGCAACACCTGCCCCGAGCACCGCGACGGAACGCAGACCTGGGAGGACTTCCTCTCAGGCTTGACCCCGCCCCGGTAGCGTCTCGCGATGACCTGGCTGCTGTGCGACTACGGAGAGGTGCTGTGCCTGGCTCCGTCGGACGCCGACCGAGAGGCCCTGGCCGCGGCGGCGGGCTGGGATCTGACCCGAGGCGACTTCTGGGCCGCGTACTGGGCCGACCGACCGGCGTACGACCGAGGCGACCTGAGTGTCAGGGACTACTGGGCCAGGCTGCTCGGCCACCCGCCGCTCCCGTACCAACTCGATGACCTGATCGCAGCCGATATGGCCGGTTGGCTGCGCCCGAACCTCCGGTCGCTCGCGGCGGCGGAACGGGCCGCGGGGCGAGGGCTGCGTTTGGCCATCCTGTCGAACGCGCCCGTCGAGGTGGCGAACGCCATCGACGGCGCGCCCTGGCTCGCCGCTTTTTCCAGGCGCTTCTTCAGTTGCTGGTTGCGGGCGGTGAAACCTGACCCGGCGGCCTACCACGCCGTGCTGGAGGCGCTCGACGCCCACCCCGAGGAGGTCGTCTTCTTCGACGACCGACCCGCCAACGTGGCCGGAGCCGCCGAGCTGGGTATCGACGCCCGCTTGTTCGAGCACCCGGCGCAACTCGACGAGGTCAGGCCAAGATCCGGCTGAGCGAGCCGCCCGCCCTGAGCCGCCCGCCCTGAGCCGCCCAGCCCTGGCCCGACGACCCGGGAAGCGCTGTCAGAAACCTCAGCGACACATTCGGGGAACGCCGCGGCCGCGAGCAAAGCGCCGCCTTCGGACGGCTGGCACTGACGGACCACCGGATGGCGGGCCGGCTGCCCCGTCGTCCGTCAGGGTTCCCGCGTGAGCACGTCGGCGCCGTCATCGGTCACAACCAGGGTGTGCTCGAACTGCGCCGTGCGCCGGCCGTCGACGGTAACCGCCGTCCAGCCGTTGTCCCACATCTTCTCCCGCCACGTCCCGAGGGTGATCATGGGCTCGATGGTGAACGTCATCCCGGGTTCCATGAGGGCAGACGCCTCGGCCGTGTAGTAGTGCGGGACGCTCGGCGAAATGTGGAACTGCTGACCGATGCCGTGCCCCACGAACATCCGCACCACCCCGTAGCCATGGGCACTGGCATGCAGTCTCGATGGCTCGCCCGATGTCGGACAGGGGTCGACCAGGTTGTACCGCCAGAATCCCGAGGTCGCGACACTCGCGGGTCACCTCGACCAGGGCCCGTGACTCGGGATCGACATTCCCGGCGAGGAAGGTGGCGTTGCAGTCTCCGTGAACCCCATCGATGTAGGCAGTGACGTCGATGTTGACGATGTCGCCGTCCTCGAGTGGGCGGTCGTCGGGGATGCCGTGGCAGATCACCTCGTTGACCGAGGTGCAGATCGACTTCGGGTAGCCGTGGTAGTTGAGCGTCGAAGGGTAGGCGTCCCGCTCGATATAGGCCTGATGGGCGATCCCATCCAGCTCCTCGGTCGTCACGCCCGGAGCGACTGCGGCCCCGGTCACGGCCAGGACCTCGGCGGCAATCCGTCCGGCCACCCGCATGCGAGCGATCACGTCCCCGGACTTGACCATGGGCTCGTCCCAGCGCCGCGGGCGCGCCGGTCCGGTAGTAGTCAGTCGGAACGATGTGGTCGGGCACGTCTCGCATCGGGCTCACCTGACCAGGGCGGACCCGGCCCTCCGTCCCGCGGTGGCACCGCTTGTACTTGCGGCCGCTGCCGCACCAGCACGGGTCGTTGGACCGGGGCAAGCGGGTCTCGACCGAACTCCCGGATCGGCTGGTCATTCTTGCACCAGCTCGATCAAGGTCCCGAATGCCGTCTTCGGGTGCAGGAACGCCACTGTGGTGCCACGCGAGCCCGGCCGCGGCTCGGCGTCGATGGCTCGGGCTCCCGATGACACGGCCTCCCGCAAGGCCACGGCGCAGTCCGCGACCCGGTAGCCGACGTGGTGCAGGCCCTCACCTTTGGTATCGAGGAACTTGGCGACCGTCGAGTCGTCGCGACTTGGCGTCAGCAGCTGGATGTAGGAATCCGCCACTGCCAGCAGGGCTTCCTCCACGCCGTCACGCTCGACGACCTCCCGGTGGGCCACGGTCGCACCGAACGCCTCCTCGTACCACTTGATGGCGGCGTCCAGGTCCCGGACGGCGATAGCCACGTGGTCCACTTCGGTGAGCGCCATTTCTCCAGGCTACCGCTGGCATAGGACTGCCTGGGCGGCTCCGGTCGGGGCGGCGCCGGGCCCACCCGCTGAGAGCGGGACGACCGGGGCGACCCGGCTCGGCACCGACGGCCATGCCGAGCGGGCATCACGGTCGGCCAGGGCGCGGCGACCGGGCGACCAGCCCGACACGGCCGGCCATACCGAGCGGGCATCACGGTCGGCCAGGGCGGGGCGACCGGGCGACCCGGCTCGCCACCGACGGCCATACCGAGCGGGCATCACGATCGGCGGGGGCGTCCGGTCGGGACAGCCCGGTGGACGAGTCCCACCGGACGGGCCCCCACAGGGCGGGAGCGGCCCGGCCAGCCGAACGACGGCTGGTCGGTCCGGGTCGAGCGACCGTAGAATCCACCCATGCCAGGTTCAGTCATCGTTGCCGGGGCCCGCACGCCCATCGGGAAGCTGTCGGGCGCGCTGGGGTCCTTCTCCGCTGCTGAACTGGGGGCGTTCGCCATCCGGGCCGCCCTCGACCGGGCGGCCACGTCACCGGACGAAGTCGACTACGTGATCATGGGCCAGGTGCTGCTGGCCGGCACCGGTCAGGTGCCGGCCCGCCAGGCGGCCACCCGGGCCGGGATCCCGATGACCACGCCCGCGGCCATCGTCAACAAGGTGTGCCTCTCGGGCCTCAACGCCATCTACCAGGCGGATCTGATGATCGCCGCCGGCGACGCGGAGATCATCGTGGCCGGTGGCATGGAGTCCATGACCGCAGCGCCCCACCTCCTGCTCGGGGCCCGCCAGGGCTACCGGATCGGCGACTCGACCCTCCACGACGCCCTCATGTACGACGGGCTCGAGGACGCCCGAACCCACGAGGCCATGGGCCTCGACAGCGAGCACTACCTACCGCAGTTCCCGGCGGTGACCCGGGAACGGCAGGACGCCTTCTCGGCAGCTTCCCACGAGCGAGCCGCCCGGGCCACCAAGGACGGCCTGCTCGCGGCCGAGATCGTTCCGGTCGAAGTACCTCAGCGCAAGGGTGAACCGCTGCTCGTCGAGACGGACGAGGGCATCCGCCCAGGGACGACCGTGGAGTCGCTGGGCGCATTGCGGCCGGCGTTCGCCCGTGACGGCACCATCACGGCCGGAAACGCGTCGCAGATCTCCGACGGGGCGTCGGCCGTCGTGGTCATGTCCGAAGCTGCCGCCGAGCGGCACGGCATCGAGCCGCTGGGTCGGGTCGTGAGCTACGGCATGGTCGCCGGACCGGACACCTGCTTGATGACGCAACCGTCCCGTTCGAGCGCCAAGGCCCTGGAGAAAGCCGGCCTCTCGGTCAGCGATGTGGACGTCTACGAGTTCAACGAAGCCTTCGCCGCGGTCGCACTCGCTTCCATCGACGACCTCGGGCTGCCCCACGACATCGTGAATCCCAACGGCGGCGCCATCGCGCTCGGCCACCCGATCGGCGCCTCAGGCAACCGGCTGGCCCTCACGCTGCTGCACGAGTTGCGCCGGCGAGGGGGCGGAGTGGGGGTCGCGGCGCTGTGCGGTGGCGGCGGCCAGGGCGACGCCCTGGTGGTTCGGGCGGGCTGACCGCCGCCCGCCGAACCGACCCACGCCGGCGCCCTTCATCGCGCCTGGTGAGGTCGATTTTGGCCACCGCAACCCCCGGTACGGTGGCCCCATGCACGTGGTCGTCATCGGAGCGGGGGCCATAGGAACGGTGCTGGCCGCCGCGGCCTGCGATGCGGGCCATGCCGTGACCGTCTGCACCCGCACCCCGCTCGACACCCTGATCCTCGAGCGGGACGGGAACGAACGGGTGCTACCGGTGACCCTCGTCAATGATTCGGCGACCGCCGCCGCGGTCGCCGGAAGCGGCGGACCGGCCGATGTCATCTGGGTGGCCACCAAGGTGGGTGACACGGCCGGAACGGCACCCTGGCTGGACCGGTTCTGCGGGAACCGAACCCTGGTCGCGGCCGCCCAAAACGGACTCGACCACCAGGACCGCCTCATCCCCTTGGTCCGCAGCCATTGGGTCGTGCCGGCCCTGGCGTACATCGCCGCGGAGCGGGTGGGTGCTGGTCGGGTCGTGCACCTCGGCGGCGACCGCATGGTGGTACCGAGCGGCGAGGCGGAAACTCTTCTCGCCGCCGCGGTTGCGGATGGGCTGGTCGTGCGAGGAACGCCGGACATCCGGACTGCGACCTGGCGGAAGCTGCTCGGCAACCTGATCGCCAACCCGATCACCACCCTGACCATGCGCCGGATCGGGGTCATGGCGGAACCCGGCATCGCGGCCCTGGCTGGAGGCCTGTTGATCGAGGCGATCGAGGTGGGCCGGGCGGAAGGGGCCAGCCTGGGCGAGGAGGATGTGGCCGCAGTCCTGACTGGGACCAGCCGGTATGGGGACCAGACCGGTAGTTCCATGCTCTACGACCGCATCGCTGGATTGCCGCTCGAACATCGGCACCTCACCGGGGAGGTCGTTCGCCGGGCCGAGCGGCACGGCATTCCGGTCCCTCTGAACGCAGCCATCCTGGCCCTGCTCGACGCCCTCGACCGCGGCCGGGTCGAATCGGTCCCCACCCCCTGAGCACCACCGCGGTCCGGCCCCGGCGCCTTCGGGAAACGTTCGGACCGGGCGAGATGGCGGCGCGCTCAAGACCGAGCAAGACAGAGCAAAACAGAGACGGCTACGCCACTGTCTACGGGCGCGGCTCGCCGACCTCGCGCCGTCCTTCGAGCGCCCGCCCGAGGGTCACCTCGTCGGCGTATTCGAGGTCGCCCCCGACCGGAAGCCCTCGGGCCATCTGAGTCACTTTGACCGGGGTGGTCTTGAGCAGCGAGGTCAGGTAGAGGGCCGTGGCGTCACCCTCCAGGTTCGGGTTGGTGCACAGGACGACCTCTTTGACCCCCTCGACTTCCAGCCGGGCCAGTAGTTCCCGGATCCGCAGCTTGTCAGGACCGAGGCCGTCGATGGGGCTGATCGCACCTTGCAGCACGTGGTAGCGACCGTGATACATCCTGGTCTTCTCCAAGGCCACCACGTCGCGGGGCTCCTCCACCACGCAGAGAACCGATGGGTCCCGGCGGCTGTCCTGGCAGATGTCGCATTCGACCCCGCCCGGGGCCGCGCCCGGGCCGCCCTCGGCGACGTTGAAGCACCTCCGGCACCACGAGACCCTTTCCTTGACGAGGCTGATGGCCCGGGCCAGGCGCAGGGCGTCGTCGGCGGACAGCTTGAGGAGGTAAAAAGCAATGCGCTGCGCCGACTTGGGCCCGATCCCGGGCAACCGGCCGAGTTCGTCAATAAGATCTTGAACCGCGGCGGCGTACATCCCCGACCGACACTACCCATCGCCGCCGAGTCCACGGGTGGTTTGGGCGAGCCGGCGTCTCCCCTACTGGCCGAGGAGCCCGCCGAGACCGCCGCCGATATCGAAGCTGCCGAGGGCGTCGGCCGCCTCCGTGTGGGCCCGCTCCACCACGTCGCGGAGCGCGGCCAGCAGCAGGTCCTGCAACATGTCGACGTCCGTGGGATCGACCACGGATGGATCGATGAGCACCTCCTGGAATTCGAGGTCACCGGTGGCCCGCACCCGAACTGCACCCCCACCCGACCGGCCCTCGAGCACCTTGGCGGCCGCCGACGCTTGCGCCTGTTGCAGACTTTGCTGGACTTCGCCCAAGCGGGAGAGCAAGGCATTGAGGTCGGGAACGGGCTGTTCTTCTCCGCTCACGGCGACACCTCCTCGGCGCCGGGAAACGCCTCCAATAGGCGCTGCTCTGGCGACAGTACCGCTGCGGGAGCGTCCACGAGGTCATCGAGGTCGATCGTCATGGGGTCGTCCGCGGCCGGACCGGTCGGGGCCGCGACCACGGCCCCGACCAGGCCGGCCTCGTCGAGCACCAGACGCAGGGGCACCGATCGCCCGAAATGAGCCGACAGGGCCGCCTCGACCTCGGCCCGGTTGGCTTCTGCCCGGGCCAACAGGCCGCGGTCGGGTACGGCATAGGTCGCGGCGCCGGCGTCGACCCCGACAAACCGACCGGAAGAGAGGTAGATCTTCACCCCTGGCCGTAATCCGGGCAGGATGCTGTCGCCCCACGCCATGGTCAGCTCCTCCCGAGTGGGCAGCCGGCCGGGTGCGGGGCTCAGGGGGGTGGTCGCCGCTGGCGTGGCAGCCGGCACCGGCGAGACCTCCGGATCGCCACCAGCCGGCACCACATCGGGACCGGGCGAGGCCACCGGACCCGGAAGGCTCTGAGCCGCCGACTCGTGGCCCTCCCGGGGCCGGCGATGGGCGCCGAGGGCAGACTGAGTGGCGGCGGCCGTGACCGGCGGTGGCGTTCCGGCCGGCGGACTCGGGTCGGGGGGTGAGGAGGCCCGTCTGGAGTGGACCGCGGGGATGGAAGCGGCGGCTTCCTCGCCTCTTTCGCCGACCAACCGTTCCAATCGCTCGATGCGGGCGAGCAGGGCTGAGCGGCTGTCGTCCGCGTCGACGGCGGACAGGCGCACCAGCGCCACCTCCAGGGTGATGCGGGGATCGGGGGCATCCCGCATGTCGATGAGCGCCTGCCCGAGCACCTCCATGGCCCGCACCAGCGCCGGTGTACCCAGCCGGCGAGCCTGCGCCTCGACCGCGGCCACGGCGTCGTCCGCCAGCAATACCAGTGACCGGGCTTGCGTGGCAAGGAACCCGTCGCGCAGCTGCTCCAGCGAGCTCGGTTCCGAGGCGGCGGGGATCCCGACCCGACGAGATGGCTTCAGCGACCTCGAGCAGCACCCGACCGGGGTCTCGATCGGCCAGGGCTTCGACGACGTCGGTGAGGATGGTGGCCTCGTCGTCAACCGTGCCGGCGGCGGCCACCTGGTCGAGGGCGGAGAGGGCGTCGCGGGCCGATCCGTGGCCGCGACGCACCACCAGGTCGATGGCTTCGGGGGGAACGCCGAGGGCGGCCCGGTCGTTGATGTCCCGGAGGAGCGCAGCCAGGGTGTCGGCACCGAGCAGACGGAACTCGAAGTGCTGGGTGCGGCTGCGGATGGTGGGCAGCACCTTCTGGGGATCGGTGGTGGCCAGGACGAAGATCACGTGCCCGGGCGGGTCCTCCAGCGTCTTGAGCAGGGCGCTGGCCGCGGCCGAGGTCATCTGATGGACCTCGTCGATGATGTAGACCTTCCACCGGCCCGGCGTACCGAGCGCCACCCGGCCCGAGCAGGTCCCGCATCTCGTCGATGCCGCGATTGGTGGCGGAGTCGAGTTCCTGGACGTCCAGGGAGCGCCCTGACGGATGGCTACGCACGAAGGGCAGGTCCCGTCCGGCTCCCCGTCGAGCGGGTGCTCGCAGTTGAGCGCCATGGCGAGGATCCGAGCGGTCGACGTCTTCCCCGTGCCGCGGGGACCGCTGAAGAGATAGGCGTGGGCCACCTTGTCGTCCCGGACGGAGTGGCGCAGGGCCCGGGTGACGTGGTCCTGGCCGAGTACGTCCGCGAACCGCTGGGGCCGGTAGCGCCGGTACAGGGCCTGATAAGCGGGGTGTGCGTCGTCGACCACAGACGCCAGCCTATGGGAGGGCTGCGACCGTCACGGAGGGGGACCAGTGGGTACCGAACAGCCTGACGCCCGGCGCGACGGTCAGGCGATCTGCGGCACACGGAGCGATCCGCTGAGAGCTGCTGCCGTCAGGCCCTGACTCGGTTCACGGTGCTCTGTTGCGCA
The DNA here is from genome assembly GCA_963769725.1 of uncultured Acidimicrobiaceae bacterium. Taxonomy (GTDB): domain Bacteria; phylum Actinomycetota; class Acidimicrobiia; order Acidimicrobiales; family Palsa-688; genus PALSA-693. Next base: position 131,306 of record CAVYMU010000003.1, read on the forward strand.
GGACCCAACCGCCGCGCCGGGCGCCAGGCTGCTTCGTCGCACGATAGCCTAGGCGACCTACCTACGAGGAGGGGTGCGAGAGCGGCCGAATCGGCACGATTGGAAATCGTGTGTCCTGCAAGGGACCGTGGGTTCAAATCCCACCCTCTCCGCTGGAAGAGTGCTGGTCAGAAGGGTTGTAACTCTTCTTAAGCGGCCAAACTGCTTAGTTTTGCGAAGCTTTTGACCACCAATCTGACCACCATTTGACCACCAGAGTTTCTGCGGCGTCGCTGATGACGACGCCCGAACCTCGCCACTCTGCGTGACATCAGTCCGGCGAACACGTAGGCCCGGCGTCACCCCTTAACGCCTACGATGATCTCGTGAGCGAGGCGATCGCCTTCATCTCGATCGATTCGTTCGTCGAGGAGGAGCAGACAACAGAGCGCCGGCACGAGCTCGTCGGCGGTCGGGTCTACGCCATGGCCGGCGGCTCGGAGCGGCACGACCTGGCGGCCGGGCTGCTCTACGAGCTTTTGGCGCCGGGGGCCCGATCCGCTGGTTGCCGCCCCTTCACCTCCAACCGCTTGGTCCGAACAAGAAGCGGCAACGCCTACTACCCCGATGTCATGGTGGCATGCGGCCCCGCCCCGCACCGGCTGTATGAAGCCGACCCCGCTCTCATCGTAGAGGTCCTCTCCCCCTCGACTGCCGACCAAGACCGCCGGGAGAAAGCCGTCGCCTACGCCGCCTCTGCATCGCTCCGATTGCTCGCCTTGGTTGATCCCAACGTTCGGCGCATCGAGGTGGCTCGTCCCGTCGACGGAGCCATCCACGACTGGGCGCTCTACGGCCCAGGTGACGTCATCGCGTCACCATTCGGTGACATCGATGTCGACGCCTTCTACGACACGATCGACCGCACGGCGACGACGACCTAAGTGAGCCAGGCACTGTTGGCTGCCCGACCCGATTGGTTGCTGAGGTGGATCGAGGAAGGCTCAGTTCTGCCGCAGAGCGCGGTCCATCGCATCGGCCGCGTCGCGCATCAGCGGTGCCATTACATGGGTGTAAGTGTCCATCGTAAGAGCGAACGACGAGTGGCCCAGGATCTCCATAACTACCCGGGCCGACACGCCCTGAGCCAAGAGAAGGCTGGCTGCCGTGTGGCGGCTGTCGTACAGCCGGTGGTGGGCGACCCCAGCCCTCTCCTGGAGGCTCCCGAACTGGCGAGAAACCTCGGTCCTGGACAAAGGGCGGCCGAGCGGTGTCACGAACACGAGGTCCCAGTCCTCCCACTCCGGGCCCGCGACGAGTCGCTCCTCTAGCTGATGCTTGCGATGAGCCCTCAAAGCTTCGACACAGACGGCGGGCAAGGGAATCGTGCGACGGCTGGTTCTGGACTTCGGCTCCTTGAAGACGTAGCGGCCGTCTAGACGGTCGAGCGTGCGCCGCACCCTCACCGTGCCGGCCTGCAGATCAACGTCGGCCCAGCCCAACGCGAGGCCTTCGCTCGGACGCAGACCGACGGCGATGGCGACGGTGTAGAAGGCGCCGAGTCGGTGCTCTCCCGCTGCGGTGAGCAGCCGCCTCACTTCCTCCTCGTTGAACGGCGTCACGGGTTCACGGACCAACTTCACCGGATCGACGAGGGTGGCGACGTTTCGGGCGACCAGCCCCCAGCGGTAGGCAACGCCTAAGGCGGCTCGCATGGTGGCGTGGATGTATTGGATAGTCCTCGGCGCGAGGCCTTCGCTGCGCTTGGCGTTCAGCACAGCTTGGACATCGGCGGCGGACACCTTGGCAAGCGGCCGGTGCCCGATGAGAGGGGCAATGTGCTTACGGATGTTGACCTCGTAGCCCTGCCACGTCGTCCTGGAACGTGACGGCTTCACGACCTCGGCGAGCCAGGTCTCCAGGTAGGTGCCGAACCCCGTTCGCTCGTCGACAAGCGGCAGACCCTGATCGAGGGACACCTTGGCGTGCCGCAGCTTCTGGACGACCTCGGCTCGGGTCCGGCCGTAGACAGACTTGCGCCGACGACTGGATCCGAGCTGGCTCGCGTCAAGCCTTCCCTCCCACCGGCCGTCCGCTCGCTTGTGGATCAGACCCTCACCATGACCGCGTCGACCATTCGCCATGGGAAGGAACCTACGCCCGGCCCGTGACGGCCACCCTCGGGGTTGGTGCGGCTGTGTCGCCGGCCCGGAGGTTGGCGATGAGTCGGGCGATGGAGTCGGTAGGGACGCGTGTGCTGCGGCCGATGTGGACGACCTCGAGTCGGCCGTCGGCGATCAGTTGATAGACGGTGCTGCGGCCCAGGTTGAGCACCCGGGCGGCTTGCTTGACCGTCAGCAGGGCTGGCTGGAGTTCCGGGGCCCACGGGTCGAGCTCGTCTTGGACGGCCATGGTCGCCTCCTGAGATCTGTCCACGTCCGAATAGTGCCACGCCTATCCGACCAAATGTTGCGCCGTATTGCTCAAGGTTACGTCCATAATCGTCCACACACGTCCGCCCAGTATCGATTCCGTATCAGCCAGTCCCATGCAGTACCTGTCAGTCTTTTTTTCCAGACAGCACCTAATCAACCTCCAGAACCAATCCTCCCACCCCTCGACTACACACGCCCCCTCAATGACCACTATTAACCGCTACATACCGAACGCATAACACCCCCTTTACACTCGCCACTCGCCTCTGATATAAACCAAGACATCGAATAACACGTTTGCAACTTCCAGTTGGGAACGGCCGGGGGACCGGGTGGTGGGAATGGCGTGGATGCGGATGATGGGGGTGGACTCGGTCGAGTACCACGAGCACACCGTGGCGGGCCGCGGCGACGACCCGGTGGTGGCGGCGGCCGCCTACTACGCCTCCCGGGGGGAGACACCGATGGTGTGGGGTGGCCGGGGCCGGGGTCTGCTGGGTTTGGACGGCGAGGTGGACCTGGGCGAGTACCGGGCTATCTTCGGGCCGGGGGGCGCCCATGACCCGATAACCGGGACACGGCTGGTGGGGTGTCGGCGGCCGGGCCTGGAGTTGGTGGTGTCGCCACCCAAGACGGTGGCCGAGCTGGGGGTGATCGGCCGGGCCGAGGACATGCACCTGATCTGTCGATGCGGAGCGTGACGCCACCCTGGCCTATCTGGATCGATCTGGTGTGCGAACGGGGGGGACGGCGGGGCCGAGCCCAGGTGGCCACGCCGACGGGCGGGTTGATCTGGGCTGCCTCTCGGCATGCCACCACCCGGGCCGGTGATCCTCAGGTCCATGATCATGTGCTGATCGCCAACGCAGTACGGATGGGCGACACCCACGGCGGCTGGAAAGCTCTCGACACCGCCTTCGTCCGCGACCATCTGCACGCCGCCACCGCGGTGGGCCGGATGGCCGGGGCGGCCAAGGCGGTCGAGCTGGGCTATGGGATCGAAGCGGACGGGGGGCCGTCGGGTCGGCTGGGCGGCTGGGCCATCACCGGTATCCCGGCCGAGGTGTGCGAGATGCATTCCACCCGCTCCGCCCAGATCACCGCTGCGGTGGGCGCGGACGCCTCCTATGCGGCCCGGGCGGTAGCGGCCCGGGCCACCCGGGACCGCAAAGACCGATGAGCCGCTGCAGGATCTGATGTTCCGCTGGCAGGCCGAGCTGACCGCCCTGGGCTGGCCGCCCGCCGCTCTCGACGCCGCCGTCGAAGCGGCCGGGCTCGCCTACCGGCCGCCCGCCGTCGACCTTGACGAGCTGGCCGGAGAGCTGCTGGCTCCGGGCGGGCGGCTGGCCTCGGAGAAGACCTTCAGCCGCGGGGATGTGATCGTGGCCGTCGCCCCCCATCTGCACGGCCTGCCCGTCTCGGTCCTCGACCAGGCCGTCGACGCAGTATTGGCCCACACCCAGGCCATACGCCTGCCCGTCGTGGTTGGGGCCAGGGAGGCGGTGTGGGCGGCCGCGTGCGTGCTCGCCGACGAGGCCCGCATCGCCGGGCTGGCCGACGCCATGGCCGGTCGGGCCGGGGCCCGGGTGCACTGGAGCGTCGCCTGTGACGCCATCGAGGCTCTCCAGGCCCGGCTGGGCGGTCGGCTGACCGACACCCAACGTGACGTCGCTCTCGGGCTGATGACCGACGGGCACTGTCTGGACGTGGTGGTGGGTATCGCCGGATCAGGCAAGACCACCACCCTCTCCGCGGTGCGGGCCGGGTTCGAGACGGCCGGCTACACCGTGGTCGGCACCGCTACTTCCGGGCAGGCGGCCAAGACTCTCGGCGAGGGGGCCGGGATGGAGTCACGGACCATCGCCTCGTTGACCTGGCGGCTCGATCACGGCACCCTGACCCTCACCGACCGCCATGTCTTGATTTGTGATGAGACCGGGATGACCGCCGATGTCGACCTGGCCCGGCTGCTCGGGGCGGTGGAGCGGGCCGGGGCCAAGATGATCGTCGTCGGCGACGACCGCCAACTCGACGCCGTCGGCCCCGGCGGCGCCCTCACCGCCCTGTGCGAACGCCACCCCGAGCAGGTGTGGACGTTGAGCGACAACCTGCGCCAAAGCGAACCCGGGGAGCGGGCCGCCCTGGCCCAACTCCGCGACGGCAACGTCGCCATGGCGGTGGGCTGGTACGCCCGGGCCGGGCGCATCCATCCCGTCGCCGGCCGGGACCGGGCCGTCAACGCCATGGTCAAAGCCTGGGCCAAAGACACCGGCACCGGGCAGGAGACGCTCATGTTGGCCTACCGCCGGGACAACGTCGAGGCCCTCAACCAGGCAGCCCGCCGGCTATGGGAGCGAGCCGGCCTGCTATCGGGGCCGGAGCTGACCGCACCCGGCGGACGGCGCTACCGGGCCGGCGACCGGATCATCACCCTGGCCCCCGGACCGCACGGCGCCTGGGTCACCTCCCAGGCCGCCCAGGTCACCGCCGTAGACCCGCAGCGACCAACAGTTGACCGCGGTCACCCCCGACGGCCTCGCAGCTGCACATGGGAGCCGACGATATCCCCGCCGAGCGTCTCGCCCATGGGTACGCCATCACCGCCCACCGCAGCCAGGGCTCCACCGTGGATGTCGCCCATGTCCTCGACGACGGCGGCGGACGAGAACTCGCCTACGTGGCCATGAGCCGAGCCCGCACCGCCAGCCACATCTACGTCACCGCCCTCGACCCAGACCACGCCGCCCAGCGGCTCACCTGGGGATGGGACCAGCAGCGCCGACAACAATGGATCACCCACTGCGACCAGCTCGCCGCCCGCACCGCCGAGCTGGTCGGGGAACGGGACCGGCTGGCCGCGTCCATCCCGCCCGACGTCACCGACCAACTCATCCGCCTCCGCCACCAGATCGCCCAGGTCGAGGCCGACGGAGCCGACCTGCACGCCGGGACCGGCCGCTGGGCCAATACCCCCGTCGGCCAAGCCCAGCGGGCCCTCCAAGACGCTCAGCGCAGCCATGACCACGACCTGGCCCGGGCCCACGACCCCGATCTGGGGCTGTGGGCCCGACACCGAGCCCGACGAGCCGAACAAGCCAGCGCCGTCAACCGCACCCAAGCCGAAACCGACTGGCGGGAAACCATCCGACCCCACGACGACCACCTCGACAGGCAGAAAGACCGGCTCGGCAGCGACGCCCGAACGCTCGAAGCCGCCCAACAAGCCCGCACCGACTACCTCGCTACCCACCCCGAGATCGTCGACCGCATCAGCCAACTCGACCAGGCCATTACCCAACAACGACTCCAGGTCCAACAAGCCCGCCGACCCGTTCAGTCGCCCCGGCCCGCCCTGCAAACCGCCGTTCGTCACGACCCCCACCTCGAATACCTCCACCACCAGCAAATCGCCGAAGCCGTCCACGCTCCACAGATCGGCGGGCCCGGAATCTGACAGCCGCAGCGAAGGTCGCCATTAGCTTGGAAAGCTGAGGGAGGTGAGTGACGGCGCCGCCGTCGGTGATGGGGGATGTCCGCCGTGGCACCGAGTGAGCCTCCGATTCGAGGTCAAGGGTGTTGTGGATCACGAGCACCCCGGCCTGGTTGAGAGCGCCGGAGCCTCGCCTTCTCCGGCGAGCACTACCATGCGTTGTCACATGCTCTCGAGAAAGTCGAGGGCTCCTCCGGGGCATCGACGCCGAACGCAAATCGACCAGGAGCTAGGGTGACCAACTCGTTCACTACCTCCGAAGGTACAGATTTCTGTGAGCGGTCGCGGCCTCGGGATCACTGCCACACCGCCATCGTTAGGGTCGGGTATGCCGCTGATCTTCGAGCCGACGGGCGAGCTGGCCGACGACCTGGAGTGACTCCACGGGGCCCGGGTCGGGCCGCTCTCACTTGACGTTCGGGTCGCAGACGAATGTATCCCCCTTCGGCAAGGTGAACTGGCCGTTGGAGATGCCCCACAGCTCGAAGCAGCTGACGACGGTCGGCTGACCGGTCACATAGGTCAAAGGTGGCGTGATCCCGTTGTCGGTGAAACCTTTGATCATGTACAGCCCGTTCTTCATCGTCTGGGGGGTGAGCGCATCGTTGGGGACGTTCTCGAGGGCCTTCTTGGCCACGTCGAAGGAAGCCCAGATCCGCAGCGAGTCGATCTGGATCGGGACCCCGGCCGCGTATTGGGCCATGGCCGACCGGAAATCCTGGGTGGCGGCGTTCTGGACGAAATACGACAGCTGCAGATCCTGCCCGAACGACTTCTTGTCGAGCCCAGCCGCGCTCAGCTGGCTATTGTCGGGCTGGGGCAACACCCAGAAGCCGGCGAAACCCTGCCGCAGGCAGTCGCCCGCCATCTGCACGATACCCGGTACCCCGGAGGAGAAATAGTACGCCTCCGCCTTGGACTGGGCCATGACCTCGCACTGGGCCGTGAAGTTGGGCTGCACGAACTGGGCGGTGGGGCCGATAATGTAGCTGATGCCGACCTGGGGGGCGGCGGTCTTCTGGGCCTGTACGTCCTGCAGGCAGGCGGCCACCTCGGTGCAGTAGGCGCCCACCATGGCCGAGGCCGCCCCGTACTTCGCCGCGTAGTCGTCCGCGTAGCCCTTGACGCTGACGGTGGCCATGGTCGGAAACAGGTTCGGGTTGGTCTCCCAGACGCTGTCGTAGTCGTCCCCGCCGATCATGGCGGTGTTGTGCTGGGCCAGGTAGGGCACGTAGGCGAGCTCGAGACCGACATCGGAGTTGCCCACCACCGCCAGCACATGATCGGCGACCAGGCTGTGGGCGCCGGCCACGGCCAGGCCCGGGTCACCCTTGTCGTCGACCTGGAAAAGCTTCACGGGATGGCCGTTGATCCCCCCATGGGCATTGGTCCAGTCGACCCAGGCCTTCGGGGTGGCCTGATCGTCGGGCATCGCCCCCAGCTGGGCGTTGGAATAGTCACCGATATTTCCGAGCAGGATGGGGGCTCCCGTCGCAGTGGCCCCCGCCGCGGTCGTGCCCGAGGTGGCGGAGAGGGGGAACTGGCCGGGGTGGTGGTCGGTGAGGAGGATTTCGAGCTGCTGCCACAGGCGGCCAGCGCAGTCATGGCGGTGACGCCGATGAGCGCCAAGCCGAAGCGTGATGCCCGAGGCTGGCGTCTTTTGAGGGTGTGCTTCACGATATTCCTCTCTGCGTTGATGTTGATGTTCGGCTAGGACCGGTCAAGCACTCCCTGGGATCGGCTCCCCACCTGTCCCAGACCTCGAGGCGGCCCCAGGTTGGCGCCGCCTCACGGACATCCTCTTGTATCTTCATCGCTGACGATCCGACACCGCCAGTGACCCGGCCGGGGGCATCCGGCGCCGATCCGCAGCAAGGCGGCCGGCTGGTCAGGCGAATGATTGTCATCGCCGTTCGTAGCCCCCTCACCGAATCCATTGGCCGCCGTCATGTCGACGCCAACCTTCACTTCCCCCACCGTGCTCCTCCCCTGCTCCGGATACCAGAATCTTAGGAGCAACACCTCCCTGGCCGGGCGTCGCCCCTGGCGGGCAGGCCACGCCCCTACGGACGTTCACCTCGACATCCGGCAGACCGAGCGTGCCGGGTCTTTGCTGGTAGGGCGGTACATCGAGAACAAGCCGGCCTTAGTGACCGGCCCGCCGAGCGCCCCGAACGTGTAGCTAGTTAGCCCAGTCGGACGGCGAATGGTCAGCTCACCCAGACACCCGCCCCGTCTACGGGAAGGGTCACGCCATTGATGTATGAGGCTGCAGGGGAAAGAAGAAAGCAAATGGCTGCGGCGATCTCCTCGGCCCGCCCGGCTCGGCCCAGCGGGTTCCTTGCCACTATGGCTCTCCCCACGTCACTGGCCATCAGCGCCTCGGTTCGTGGTGTCGCCGTCAGACCAGGAGCCACCGCATTCGCACGAGGACGACCGTGGCGGCCCACCGCCACCTGACGAGCGTAAGCGGCAATCGCCGCCTTGGTCACCGGATACCAGTTGCTAACCCCGCCAGCCGTGAAATTGCCCGCAACCGAAGCCGTGAATGTGGTCGCTTCCGGCTCATCCGTCCGGGACATCCAGCGCTCGGTCACCGCCACCATGCTGCCCGCACCAGCAACGAGACCGTCGGCTACTCGAAGCTCAGCGCTGCTCGGCGGACCAGCATTGTTCACGAGATACCTGGCCACCCCGAACTTGGCGGTCTCCTCCCAGGCCCGATCTATGTCATCGGCCTCTCTCACGTCGCAGACGACCCCCCGACCTTCGCCGCCGGTCGCTCTGATCTCCTCGATCACCGTTCCCAGGGCATTCTCAGCCATATCCCAGCCCACCACGCATAGACCTGACCGAGCAGCAAGCAGCGCCGTTGCCCGACCGATACCACTACCCGCACCGGTGATCACCACAAGGTCCCCGGCCCGAAACCCCAACCCCCTCATGTCATAGTCCACAAGTGTCATCTTCGCGCCCCGCAGGACAGTCAAGCTGTGTCGGACTCCGTGGGGGCCGTCCCCCAGGACGCGCCCGAGACCACCTCCGGTTTCGGAGGTGGTCCTAGTAGGCGGGGGGCCAGATGGCTGTCATGATGTGGCCGCCCGTTTGCTTCGGCAGGGATCCTGCCGCAGTGGCTGGTCGCGTGGCTCAGGGCAGCTGGTTGGAGTTGGGGATGAGGGTCCCGTAGAGGGGCTGCCCATTGTTCACCGGCAGGAACTTGGTGCCCTGCAGCTTCGTCAGGTACGAGCACAGGGTGGGCAGGGCGGTCCCGAATGCCGCCAGGGTCAGATTGGCCGGGTTGACGAGCCCGTTGGCGTTATAGGAGCTGACCGAATGTAGATAGTTCGTGAACGAGGCGCGGGTCGGGTTCTGGCCGGCCCCTTTGAGTCCATAGATCGCCAGGTCGGCACCCAGCCAGCCCGTGTACCACCCGAAGTCCGGGAGGGCCGGGCCTATGCGGGGAGAACTCCGCATGCGACTGCTTTGACTGCATACGCGCCCGGGCGCCCGCCTAGGGGAGCCTTCAGACGCACCTAGTCCCCCATCGAGGGAGTCGACGAACCGCAAGAGAGCGAGCTGGCTGAATGCGGGTCCCTCTCCCTTGCTGCCGCTTTCCGCGTTATGCCCACGGTGGGCTGTCCACCGACTCAGTCTGCTTGGAGCACGACGGGACAGGAGCTGAGGGGCCGAGACCCTAGGGTGCTGTGATCCGGGCGAATCGGGCTTCGACTTCGGCGACTCGCTCTGGGTGGGTGAATACGTACATGCGGTTCTGTAGGAGCGCTTCCACGACGATTCGACCAACCTCTGAGGCCGGCAGGAGACCTGGTTCGCTCGGGTCGAACTCAGGTTCGGTGGGATCTTCGGGGGGTCGTCCGAGCCGGGATGGGACACGGCCGGGCATAACGACACTCACCCCTACCGGTGCGCCGGTGTCGGCAAGCTCCATTTTGAGCGTGTCGCTCAAGGCCAGCACCCCGTGCTTGGCCACGTTGTAGGGCCCGATACCCTTGACGGGCACCACCGCGGCCATGGACGCCACGTTGATGACGTGACCCTCTTCGCCGGTGCTCAGAATGAGGGGGAGGAATGTCCGTACGCCGTGGATGACGCCGAGCAGGTTCACTCGCAGCACTGTGTTCCAGTCATCGGCGGAGAGTTCCCAGCTCCGGCCCGCTCTCATGACTCCGGCGTTGTTGCAGATGATGTTGACCGCGCCGAAACGGCTGATCGTCTCGGCCGCCAACCCTTCGAGGGCGGCCGGGTCGCCGACGTCGCAGACGACGGCGTGGGTCTGGTCGGCTCCAAGACGCTCCACCTCGCGATTCAGCCGGCCTTCGTCGAGATCGGCCATCACTACTCGGGCTCCCGACTCGACCAGACGCTCGGCGATCCCGAGTCCGATCCCGCTGGCGGCTCCGGTGACGACGGCCACCTTGCCCTTGATCTCTTTCATTGACTGTTATCCCACCTCCACTACGACTTTGAGGGCCCCGGACTTGCGGTCGGCGGCGATTCTAAAGGCTTCCGCCGCGTCTTCGAGGGGGAAGCGGTGGGTGATCAGGGCGTCAGGGATCTCGGGGCGCGAGGCCAGCATCTGGGCGGCCAGGCGCATTTCGCGCTCCCCGGCGTGCCCGCAGTAGCCCATCGAGGCCACCAGCCGGAGCTCCTTGGTGAGGAGCGATCCGAACGGGATGTCGAGAGGACCGTAGACCACACCGAGAATGACAATCGTTGCCCCCGGCTTGGCTAGTTCGACACAGCGCTGGATGGCGCTGGCGGACCCGGCCGCCTCGATGACGACGTCATAAAGCCCTTCGGGTTCGCCGAACCCAAGCTCCTCGCGGACCTCATGCTGATACGAATGTCGAGCCTCCAGAGCGACGTCGCCTGCCCCCTGAGCCTGCGCTCCGGCCGCCGCCAGCTGTCCGATGGAACCGCCGCCCACCACTGCGACCCGGGTCTCTGGCGAGGTACCTCCCAGGCGAACACCGTGCCAGGACACCGAGGCCGGCTCGACCAGCGAGGCGTTCTCGACGGCGAGACCCTCGGGGAGCGGGAGGAGCTTGTGGGCCGGCACCCGGAACTGTTCGACCATCCCCCCGTCCTGCATGATCCCAAGCGCCTTCGTCGGCGCCTGAGAGCACAGGTTGTTGCGGCCCTCCAGGCAGTACTCGCACTGGCCGCACCCGAAGAGGCCCTCCACCGAAACCGGCGTACCGTCAGAACGCACCCCGGCCAGTTCATGACCCAGGATGCGCTCGGTGCCCATCCGCAGATAGTTCAGGTCCGAGCCACAGATCCCCGCCGCCCTCATGGTGATGGTCTCGCCCTGGCCGGGTGCTTCATCAACCTCGATCAGCTTCGGTGCACCCTCATGTCCCCTGACTGCCTTCACCCTCACGCTCCCGCTTGTTCGGAATCTCGTTCTGCCTAGAAAGAACTTCGTACTATGGTACCCGAACCCTAGTCGAACCTGATTCCAGGTCACCAGAATCTGAGATGCCGTCGTGCCCTGGGCACGCTGGCTGCGTCCCGAGTCGGAACGCAGGTCGAAGGCTCGGCTTCAGACGTGACCGACGAAAGGCCAGGCCGGTAGACGAGCTTGACGATGGTGGAGTCGCTCACGTCAGGCGGTCCCCGTCTCGGGCCATCGGGTTGTTTCGCAGGGGAACCTTCGACCGCTATCAGGGTTACAGCGACACCTCTTCCCGCACCGCCGGGCGAAGGCAAGAGGCGAGGGCGGCCGGCGTCGCCGCAGCCGGCGGCCCTTGAAAACGCATGGAAATTTGGGACGTGTGCTGCCGCTGCACCGCTGCTCGAGCGGGCTCAATCCGAGGTCCACCAGTAGGCCGCCAGCGATCCTGACCGCTGAGAGTGGCGCCCAATCAAACGATTTCGGGACCGATTTTGACCACCAAACTGACCACCTACGGGACGGACTTTGGTGGTCAACCCAGGACGAGCACGGAATGCACACCCCTGCTGACCTGCGGCTATGCACGGAGACGGACCGGCGTGGACCCGCCCGACCGGATTGGAAATCGTGTGTCCTGCAAGGGACCGTGGGTTCAAATCCCACCCTCTCCGCTGAAGAAGTCCCGGTCGAAACGGGGCGTCGGGGCTGAAACCGGCTCCAGATCGTCTCTCGACGAACACCTGTCCCACAAACCGCGAGGTGGGTCGCGTCGGAGGGACCAGAGCCGCGTGGGTTTGCCCACGACGTAACGGCCGCCTGGGCGGGGGTGGTCGGATGCCGGGAAGCCTGACCTCCCCGACGGAGGGTCGGAAACAGCGCCCGGTAGGATGGCTCCGATGGAGCCTGCTTCCCACGGAAAGCGGGCAGGGGCGTTCGAGGGCCTCAGCCCGTTCCGCCTCGACGTCGACAACAGCAACGGTGAGGTGCCGACCCCGCCCATGCTCGACCTCGACGGTGCTATGGCGCTCGGTCAGGCTCTCGTCGCCAATTTGGGCCGGGTCGTCCTCGGGGGGCGTGACGCCCTCAACGCAGCTGCCATCGCCGCCCTGTCGGGAGGCCACCTGCTGATCGAGGACGTCCCCGGGGTCGGCAAGACCGTCCTGGCCCGGGCCCTGGCGACATCACTCGGCGCCGAACTATCCCGCGTCCAAGGCCACCCTGATCTGCTCCCGTCGGACGTCACCGGCGTCTCGGTTTTCTCGCCCGATTCCGGTAGCTGGGACTTCCGGCGAGGTCCCGTGTTCGCCCACGTCGTGCTGGTCGATGAGCTCAATCGCACCCCGCCTCGAACCCAATCGGCCCTCCTCGAGACCATGGAGGAACAACAGGTCAGCGTCGACGGCCAGTCCTGGCCCCTGCCTCGCCCGCACCTGGTGATCGCCACCCAGAACCCCCGCTCGCAACGGGGCACCTTCCCGTTGGTGGAGAGTCAGTTGGACCGCTTTGCCATCGCCACGTCGATTGGTTATCCCGACGCCGCCAACGAGGCTCAACTGGCCCGGCAGCAGGCGGGCAAGGTCGCCCTGGCGGGTTTGCCGGCGGTGTGCACCACCTCGGGCTGGTGGGAAGCCCAGGCGGCAACCGAATCGGTGTTCGTGTCACCGGCTGTCGCCGAGTACGCGGTCGGGCTATGCCGGGCGACCCGGTCGGCACCGGGCGTGCGTCTCGGTGCCAGCCCTCGTGCCGCCATCTGGCTCATCCGCTGCGCCCAAGCCCACGCGGTCCTATCCAGCCGGAGCTACGTCGCGCCAGACGACGTGAAGGCGGTCGCGGTGGCCTGCCTGGCTCATCGGATCCTGACCGATGAAGGCGACGACCTCTACGGGGCGGCCAGGCATGTCGTCGGAGGCATTCTCGAGGCGACCGCGACGCCACGACCGTGAGCCCTCGGATGTCGCGGGTGCGTCCGGCCCGGCCGCTGACGCCGATGGCGGTCGCGATCGGCGGTCCTCGGTACCTGGTGGCTGGTCGCTCACAACAGCGGAGCCGGATGGGTCCAGGTCCTGGGCGACGTGGCGTTCGGGGTGCTCGTCATCGGCATCGTGGGGCCCGCCGCCGTGCTGGCACGAGGGCGCCTCAAGGTTGTGAGCGCGCCGACGGACACCACCGCCGGGCTTCCCCTGGAGATCGCGGTCGAGGCCTCGACCCGTCTGCGCATCCGACCGGTCGATCCGCCGGGGATCGAAGGATTCGTGGGACCGGCAAGGGGGCGTCGGTCCGGTTCGGATGCCGTTCACTTTGGTGCCATCTCACCGGGGCGCGCTCGACGTCGTCATCGTTGATGTGGCGACCGCGGCCCCGTTCGCGCCTGCAGTGGTGGACCCGCCGGGTCGCCCTGCCCGTCCCTTCCACCCTGTACGTCGCCCCTCGTCGGGGGCGGGCGGTTCCTCTCACCGTGCGTCCTCACGACCACACGGGTGACAGCCAGCGAGCGGGTGTCCGCAGACCTCGGCGAGCCCAGAGGCGCCCGCCCGTACCAACCGGGCGACGACCGGCGCCAGGTCCACTGGCAGGCGTTCGCCCACACCGGCGAGCTGATGGTCCGGGAGCGGGAAGGACCGGCCGCGGAACCGATCACGGTACGAGTGACCCTGCCCGAGGGTGCGGACGAGGCGGAGCGCATCGCCGAGCAAGCCCTCGGCACCGTGGTCCATCTGCTCGAACGGGGCACGCCGGTGCTGCTTGGGACCGTCGATGCAGCTGGACCGACCCTGGCGCCCGTCGAAGACCGGCGCCAGGCCGGGCGGCGGTTGGCCCGAGCGGTGGCTCTACCGCACCAGGCCGCCGGTCCAGCCGGCACCCGTCCAGCCGGCACCAGTCCTGGTCGGTCCGGAGACACCCCCGCCGGAGACACCCCCGCCGGCGAGACCCCGGCCCGTGACCCATCCGCGGCCTCCTCGCTCCCCTGGCCCGCCGGCATCGAAGTGCGGACATGAGAGTCGTCGACGCGGTGCGCCGCGCCAACCTGCCGCAAGCTCCCGAGCACTCCGTCCGTCTCCGGGTCGCCTGCACCGGCGCGGTCCTGGTGGCCATCGCAGCCTGTGCGGCGCTGGGCGAGATGTCACGCCCGACGGCGTGGGCCGCCATGGCGCTCGTCTCGATGGGGATGGTCTTCTCCTATCTCACCCGCACTCGCCCACCCGGTTGGATCAAGGTCGTAGTGGCTTTCGGCGCCCTGGCGACGTTGATCTGGTTCTTCCACCAGGTGAGCAGCCGGCCCGTCACGGATATCACGACGGTGGAAGATCCCCTCACGGTTCTGTTCGTCTGCATTCTGGTGGTGCATTCGTTCCACGTGCCATCCCGGAGAGACCTGCTGTTCTCGCTGGGAGCCTCGGCCGGACTGATCGCCGTCGGAGCAGCCCAGGCCATCGACCTCCACTACGGGGTCTACGCGCTGGCCTGGGTCGGCTTCGTGCTCTGGGGTCTGATCGAGTCCTGGGCTTCGGCGAGCCGGGGCGGGCGGACGTCCGCACCGGGTCTTGGGGGCGCCCTGCTGGCCGTGACCCTGACCGCCGCGGTCATCTTCCTCCTGCTGCCGGCGCCGACCGTGGCCGTCCGGATCAATTTCCTGTCCGCAGCCGGTAACGGCGGCGCCGTCCCGGTCCCCGGCGGCCTCGCCGGCGACGCCGGCAAACCCTCGGAGCTTTCCCGTGCCGGCAGCCCTTCCGGGCCGACGCGTGTGGGTGGGTACCTCGGATTCGCCAGCAGTCTCGATACCGCCCTGCGCGGCAAGTTGAGCCACGCCGTCGTCATGAGGGTGCGGGCCCAACGGCCGTCCTACTGGGTCGGCGAGACCTTTGATTCCTGGGACGGCCAAAGCTGGTCCGCGTCAACCCGGGCCACGGGGGCGCTCACCAACGGCTCGCCTTTCGTCCTTCCCTTCCTGGCCGGCACGAACGTCGTCGGCCCAACTGACCTGCAGACCTTCTACGTCGCCAGCTCTACCGCGGACTTGATATTCCACGCCGAGAGCGCCTCGGAGGTGTGGTTTCCGACCTCGTCCGTCTTCTACGCCGACGACGGCACGATTATCTCGCCGATCGGACTGGGTCGAGGTGCGATCTACACCGTCCAGTCGGTGATCCACTCGCCTACCCCCGAGGAGTTGCGGGACGCTACCGGCGGCCCGGAACTGCCGCCGGCTCTGCGAGCGCGCTACACCCAACTGCCGCACTCCTACCCGCAGGTTCAAGCCCTGGCCGAGTCGGTCACCGCCGGAGCGACCACGACCTATGACCGCGTCCAGGACTTGATCGGCTGGATCGGCGCCAACACCCGCTATTCGACCGATATACCCGCACTTCCGCCCGGTGTCGACACCGTCAACGAGTTCCTTTTCGGCAATCGAGTCGGCTACTGCGAGCAGATCTCTACCTCCCTGGCCGTCATGCTGCGAACGCTCGACGTTCCAGTCCGCGAAGTCGTGGGCTACGTGCCGGGGCCTTACAACCCGGTCACCGACCTCTACACCATTCAGGCCGACGACGCCCACGCCTGGGTGCAGGTGTGGATCCCCGGCTACGGCTGGCAGAGCTTCGATCCCACCGCAAGCGTGCCACTCGCCAACCCCAATCCTGGCGCCACCGCCCTCCACGACGTCGCCGCCGCCATCGGCCGGCTTCCAGTGTGGCCGGCATCCGGGCTCCTTGTCGTCGCCGCCGTGGGTGTGGCCGTGGTCCGCCGGCGCCGGTCCCGACCGGCGACGTGGGCCGACCGCCTGGCGCTCGACGTCGAACGAGCCGGACGTCGGGCCGGCCGCCCCCGCCGCTCGTCTGAGACGTTCGTGGAGTACGCCACCGCCCTGGACGGCCTCCTGGCCGAAGGGTCAGTTGAGTGCCGGCCGCTGGCGGTCGATATGGAAGCCAGCGTCTACGGCGGGCATGACCTTCCGCCCGAGATCCGTCGCCGGATGATCGCGTCGGTTCGTGGTATCCGCATCGATCGGCGCCGGGCCGGCGCCGCGGTCAGATCGGGTCGGTTTCGTAGTTCGTGATCCCGCGCTACCGTGCCGCCCGTGGACGACCGGGCGGCGATGCAACTGGCACTCGAGCAGGCCCGGCGAGCAGGCGACGCCGGGGAGGTACCGGTCGGAGCGGTCGTCGATCAGCGGGGACCGGGTGGTCGCGGCCGCGGCCAACCGGCGAGAGGCCGCCAACGACCCGACCGGTCACGCCGAGATCCTGGCCCTGCGCCAGGCGGCCGCCGAGGTCGGATCGTGGCGTCTGAGCGAAGCCACGCTGTACGTCACCCTCGAACCCTGCCCAATGTGTGCCGGGGCGGCGGTGGCCTCCCGGCTGGGCCGGCTGGTGTTCGGTGCTGCCGATCCCAAGGCGGGCGCGTGCGGATCGCTGTACAACCTGTGCGCCGATCCCCGTCTCAACCACGAAATTCCCGTGGTACCGGGAGTCGAAGAGGAAGAGTGCGCCCGGCTCATCCAGGAGTGGTTCGCGACCCGGCGGACCTAGCCACCGGACGTCCCGAGCCAACGGTCTTCGGTCAGGAGTCCTCAGTCACCAGTCAACCCGACAAGGAGTTAACCCACGATGCAGGTGTGCCTCATGATCGAGGGCCAGGAGGACGTCACGTGGAGCGAGTGGTCGGCCCTGGGCCGAGCCACGGAATCAGCCGGTCTGTACGGTCTCTTCCGCTCGGATCACTACACCTCCTTTCACGGTGAACCGGGGGGCGCTCTCGACGCCTGGGCGACCATCAGCGCCCTGGCGGCGATCACCGAGCGCATCCGGCTCGGGACGCTGGTGTCGGCAGCCACCTTCCGCCACCCGAGTGAGCTGGCCCGGGTCGCCGTCACCGCCGATCACGTCTCCGGCGGCCGTATTGACGTGGGAGTCGGCGCCGGTTGGTTCGAGGGCGAACACCGCCAGAACGGCTTTACCTTTCCGGCCGTGGCGGACCGATTCGACCTGCTCACCGAGTACGTCGAGATCCTCGTCCGCAGCTGGAGCGCCGACCCGTTCGACTTCGAGGGCCGGCACTTCGTCCTGCAAGGCCAGCGCGCCCTGCCGGGGCCGGTCCAGCAGCCGCACCCGCCGGTGATCATCGGCGGGGCGGGCCGGCCGCGGTCGCTGGCACTGGGGGCCCGGTTCGCTCAGGAGTACAACACGGCGTTCCTGCCTATCGAGGCGTGCGGTCGCCTGCGGGCCCGCCTCGACGCCGCCTGCCAGCGGGTGGATCGCGACCCAGCCACGCTCCCGATGTCGCTCATGACGCTGATCGCCCCGGGCGACAGCAACGACGAAGCCGAGCGGCGCCTCTCTCGCATGCTGGCCCGCTTCCGCGGTCCCCGCGAGCGCTGTCATGCCGGCACCCTTGACGAGATGGCCACCCTCCTGCGTCAGTTCGAAGCGGTGGGCGTCAGGCGGGTGTACCTGCAGCATCCCGACCGGCGGGACTTCGCCACCATCGACTTGCTGGGCCAGTTGGCTCGCCGCTTCGACGCCTAGTCTGGCGCCACCGGTCATCGCACCACGGCCGGCGGAGGTCACGGGGAAGGGAGCCGGTTGATGAAGTACCTGCCGATCACCGAGGAGCGCTACGCATCCGATGCGGTCATCACCGCCCTCGCCGAGGGCGGGGTCAGGTATGTGCTCGGGATGCCCGGCGGACTCACGGGACCGCTGTGGCGATCCATGTACCGCCATCCCGTGATCCGAGCCATTCAGGTGCGCGAAGAGTCGATCGGTGCCCTCATGGCCGAGGCCTACGGTCGGTTCACCGGACAACCCGCCGTGGTCATGGGACAAGGGGAATGGATCGCCGGGAACGCCGGTCAGGGGTACATGGAGGCGCTGCTGGGCAGCTCTCCTCTCGTCATCCTCACCGAGATGTCCGACGGGGCCTCGCTCTCCCACCACGCCCCCTATCAGAGCGGGACGGGCGACTACGGAACCTGGGACGCCCGCCGGGCCCTGGCAGGAGTGACCAAGCGGGTGATGGTCAGCCACAGCCCGACCCAGGCCGTCCAGCACACCCAGCTGGCCTTGAAACACGCCCTGACCGGACAACCGGGGCCGGTCGCGGTCATCTATCACAGCAGTGCCCTGGAAGGCCGGGTCGGCCCGACATCGGTGCCGCGCATCTACCCCACCGACGCCTACCTGCCAGCCCCCACCCGCAGCGTTGACCAGGAGGCGCTGGACGCGGCGGCCCTGGTCGTCCGGGGGGCGGCGCGCCCGGTGATCGTCGCCGGCAACGGTGTCCGCCTGGCCCGGGCCCAGTCCAGTCTGGCCCGCCTGGCCCAGACGATAGACGCTCCGGTCGCCACGACCGCGAGCGGAAAGGGCGTGTTCCCCGAGCGCGACCCCCTGGCCGTCGGGGTGATCGGACCGTTCGGCTGGTCGAGTGCCAACGCGGTGGTCGGAGCCGCGGACGTGGTGCTGGCGATCGGAACGAAGCTGGGGCCGAGCGACACCCTCAATGAGCACTCGGCCCTGTTGGACCCGGCCCGTCAGATCATGATTCAGATCGACATCGAACCACTGAACGCGGCCTGGACGTTTCCAATCGATCATGTGCTCCTCGGCGACGCCGGCTTTGTCATGGACCGCCTCTCCGAGTCCTGTCAGCCGCCATCGCGGCGAGCCGCGGCCCAAGGCGCGGGGCGGGCCGGCGAGGCCCGTCGAGGGCTCGGCCCCGGTGAGACGGGATCGGTCGCGGCGGATGAGGTGCCCTTGGCACCGCAGCGGATCATCTCCCTCTTGGAGGAATCCCTCCCTGACGACACCGTGATCACTTGTGACGCCGGGGAAAATCGGTTGTTCATGATGCAGTGGTTCCGAACGCCGGCGGGGGGTGAATACCTGCAACCTGCCGCGGGAGGCGGAATGGGTTACGCGGTACCGGCTGCGATGGCCGCCCGACTGGCGGACCCCGACCGCCCGGTGGTGGCGGTGTGCGGAGACGGCGGGTTTGCCATGTCGATCCACGCCTTGATGACCGCCATCCAGGAGGACCTTCCCATCGCGGTGGTGGTGTTCAACAACGGCGCCCTGGGCTGGGTGCTCCATGGGATGGGCAACGAGGCGGTGGCAGCCAATTTCGCGGAGTTCGACCATGCGGGGATAGCCCGCTCGCTTGGATGCGACGCTGTGCACGTCTCGAGCGCCGACGAGTTGCGAACGGCGCTGAAGGGTGTGGCCGGCCTCACGTCGCCGCTGGTCATCGATGTTCCTACCTCGCTGTCGACGTCGTTCAAAGACGTGGCGCAGACGCTGGTCGACCCCGAATAGCGCAGCCGGGCCCGACCCTCTGCTCGAGTCGAAGTCGGGCGGCCATCGAGCGCGGTACCGCCGGTTGCCCTACCTTCAGGGCATGGAGACTTGGGATGCCATCACCGCCCGTCGCAACGTACGAACCTTCGCGCCGGACCCGATAGCCGCGGAGCACCTCGACCGGATACTCGAGGCGGCTCGGCGATCGCCGTCAGCCTCCAACCGCCAGAAGTGGGATTTTATCCTGGTCACAGACCGAGGCCAGCTCCAGGAGCTCTCGACCGTCTGGGTGGGGGCCAAACACCTGGCCGGATGCGCGGCGGCCGTGGTCATGGTGCTACCGGAACCCGAGAGCGAGCGCTATCTGACCATCGACCAATACGACCTGGGCCAGGCCACCATGGCGATGATGCTCGCCGCCACTGATCTGGGCATCGGTACCGGTCACTCCGGAGTCGGCGATCAAGACGCCTGCCGGCGCATCCTTGGCGTACCAACCGACCATCACTGCGCCTACATGCTGGCTCTGGGGTATCCGGCCGACCGGCCGCTCGCTCCCATCACCCGACCCGATCGCCGCGGCTTTGATGACGTCGTGCACCGGGGTCACTGGTAACCCCCGGTCCCGGTGCCAGGGTTCAGTCCGGCATCACCCCGGTATCAGTCCACCTGAGCCAGGAAACGGGCCAGGTTCCCGCGCATGATGGCCCGGGCGTCCTCGTCCGACAGATTCTTCAGTTGACCCAGGTAGGACGACGGGTCAGGTAGGCCTTCTCCGTGCGGAAAGTCGGAGCCAAAGACGATCGGCTTGACGCCGATCGCCTCGACGACCCGGTCGAGGTTCTCCTCGGGGAAGGGGGCGACAAAACAGTGGTCGCGGAAATACTCCGAGGGTCGCATCGCTAGCTTCCCCCACGTGGCCCGGCGACCCATCATGAAGGCGTGATCCATCTTGCGCAGGAGGTAGGGCAACCACACTGTCCCCTGCTCGGACAAGAGGAGCTTCATGTTCGGGAAGCGCTGGAAGAAGCCCTGCAGGATGGCCGCCCCCACGGTCTCCATGGCGGGACGGTCTCCGTAGTAGAAGACCCACTGGAAGGCGTCCATGTCGCCGAGGATGACTTCGTCCTCGTTCCACTCCTGACCCTGGGCGCCGTACCGGGTAACGGAGGCCAGGTGGGTGGCCAAGTTGATGCCGGCTTCGCTGCAAATAGCCCAGAAGCGGTCATTGTCGGGGCGGAATGGTGAGGTGTGCATCGAGGGGCCGGTGCTGGTCTGGATGACCCTCGGCACTTCGAGACGCATGATCCGCTCCAACTGGTCGAGGGCGCCCGCGGGGTCAGCGAAGGAGATGAACGGCGGCGTGTAGAGGCGACTCCGGAAGTTGTAACCCCACACCTCGGCCAGGTACCGG
This sequence comes from uncultured Acidimicrobiaceae bacterium, assembly GCA_963769725.1. GTDB lineage: Bacteria > Actinomycetota > Acidimicrobiia > Acidimicrobiales > Palsa-688 > PALSA-693. The sequence continues at coordinate 152,334 of CAVYMU010000003.1, forward strand.
TTGAGGGCGTTGAGATTCGCATACAACGCATCGAAGTCGTCCTCGAAGTGCACCTCGATGCCGGGCAACGCCGCGAAGTTGACCGCGGCCTGGATCCCTTGGGCGTCCATCACCTGCACCCGGTCCGCGGGGTTGTCGAGCTGGTCCTGCAGGGCGCGGTACCGGCGAGCAAAGTCCCTACGACCCTCGTCGTCGAGGCCTTTCAGCGGATTGAGCCGGTTGAGCAGCGACCCTGGTATCGGGGCCGTGGTCATCTCGGTGTCCCTGCCCCGCTCGTCTACGCCCAGCTCGGCGAGGATTTCGCCGGAACCCGTCACCTGGGCGTGGCCAAGCGATCTCACCGGCGAGGGATCCGGTCTGCCGCCCCAGATCATCTCATGCCGCCCATTCGATCGGATGACATCAGTAATCGCCAAATGGCGTTTGTCCGGGTCGACGTACTGCTGGTATGCGGACACCGGCGGTGTGGAGTGCTCATCGGCGTCGTTGACGAGATACGACAGCCTGGTGGTGGACTCGATCAGTGCGCTCATGACCATCCTCCCGAATCGTTGCTTTGGAGGCTACCAGGACGGCCGGCCGGGAGGCCCTCGAGGAGCCCACCGCGGCGTCGGGGGGGGTCTGGGCGGTCCGGGGCACGGTTCCACCAGGGGCCGAGTCGACCATGAGGTGAACTCGACCTGAACACATCATGGACAGGCGGAGATCCCCAGGGAAGTCCCCAGGTTGTCCTCTTCCCTGGAGTGGACCGGTCCAACAGACTCGATCTATGGCATCCACCCCGACGGAAGGAGGTGTGGTGGTAGACCCCCAACGCCGCACCCGCAATAGAACGCGGCCCTGCTGGTCGCAGTCGCCGGTTGGGCGCCCGGCATGGTGACGGTTCCGGCCGCGACCGTGCCCAATGGCCCGGACCTGAGAGTGGGCCTGGAAACGCTCGACGCGGCTGTCCTACAGATGTTCGCTTTGGTACGCGAGGCCCTGGACGGAGCGACGCAGATCTTCCTGATTCCCGACCGTGAGGCCGCCCGAGCCCTTGTCGTCCGCGAGCAGCTCATCGACGCCCTCCATCGCAACGTCGAACAGGATGTAGTCAACGAACTGATCCGTCCCAACCTTCACGACACGGAACGGCATCGTCGGTTGCTGGTGATCCTGCGCATCCTGCCCGAGTTGGAACGCAGCGGCGATCTGGCCGAGCACATCGCAGCCCATGCCTGCCAAGGCTTGGCCCGCTGGCTCACCCCGCGGGCCCTCAGCCTGGTATCGCAAATGGGTGGCCTCGGTATCGAGATGTGGGACCTCGCCGCGACTGCGTACGCCCAGATGGACGCAACAGCGGCTGATCTGCTGCGAGAACGAGATGATGAGGTCGACGATCTGCACGTCAGCCTCACCGCCGAACTGGCTGCCGGCGGGATCTCGATTCCGGTGGCCATTGAGATGGGTCTGGTCGCCCGGTACTTCGAGCGGCTCGGCGACCACGCCGTCAACGTCACCCGCCGCCTTGAACAGCTGCAGACCCCCGCATGATCACCCCACCCCCAAACGAGGTTTGAACAATGGCGTGCTTCGCGGTGACGCTGTCGTCGAGACCGACGACCCGGGACGGGATCCTGCTCATGGTCGATGAACGCCAAGACGCCGAAGAGATCGCCAGCGAGTTGCGGCGCAAGGGCCACCCGGTCATCGTTCGCGAGATCCTGTCGAAACCCGAACCTCCCCGCTGAGCGGGGAGAGGCGAGGGGCTCGCCGAGGCCAAAGCGGGCCAGCGTTCTGGAGGGTGCCCGCTTCAACCGGGCCCGAGTTTGGTCCAGCAAGCGTCCGGACAGCGGGCCGGATCGAGATGCGGCGGTCGCCCGTCGACAAGATCAGCCAGCCGTAAGGAGGGCGCAGGCGGTGAATCCGCCCACGGAGTTGCTCACCGCGCCGACTTCCGCCCCCGGAATCTGCCGGCCGCCGCACTCGCCGCGCAACTGCCGGGTCACCTCGATGAAAAAGTTGGCGCCATGCCGTCTACCCATGTTGCACGCGCCCCCGTCGGTGTTGACCGGGAGTCTGCCGCCCCTGCGAGTGTTACCTTCCAGCACAAAGGGGCCGCTCTCTCCCTCACCGCAGAATCCCAACGCCTCGAGCCACTGCAGGGTGATGAAGGTAAAGCCGTCATAGAGGCCGGCGATGTTGACGTCTCCCGGCTTGAGACTCGTCTTGGACCACATCTTGTTGGCGGCAACGAACGTCGATGATCGGGGCATGCTCGGCACCAGGTTGAAATCGCCCGGGTTGACACTGCCCATCGCCCACGCCTCGAAGAACACCGGCTTGTGGGCGAGGTCGCGGGCTCGCTCCTCGGTCGTAAAGAGTAGGGCCGAGCACGAATCCACCGGGTAGTCGCAGTCGAACAGACGGAGCGGCTTGTTGATGTAACGGGACGCGAGGTAATCGTCCATCGTCATGGGCGAGCGCAAGAGCGCCTCGTCGTTGTCCAGGGCGTACTCCCGCTGCGCAACCGCAAGCGCTCCGAACATCTCCTCGGTGAACCCGTATTCGTGCATGACCCGCTGCATGTACATGGCCGCCCAGTGGGCACCGGTGATGTCGCCGTACGGAGCTAGGAATTCGTTGGGGCCAGAGACGAACGACCGTTTGGCCTGTCGCTGCACCGACGCGCCGGTCGCGGTGGACTGCATGATGGGGCGCAGGGTGAGGCACATATCCGTGGAGCCCGACGCCACCGCGGCGGCTCCGATCAGGGCGGCCATGGCATAAGCGGCGCCGTCTGCGTTCGTCGAAAAGAACGAGAGTTCCGGAACGCCGATCATGTCGGCGGTTCGGAAGGCGGAGACGTACTCGTCAACGAACGAGTGCACGACCAGTCCGTCGACGGCGGCGGGACTGACACCGGCGTCCTGCAGGGCAGCGATGGACGCTTGGGCGCACAGCGTCTCCGCAGGCACGCCTAAGCGGCGTCCGACAGTCGAGTAGCCGACCCCGACAATGGCAACGCGCCGTCCGTTCATCATGACCGCGCCGCCGGGCGGAACTGGGGCAAGGTGAACTCATCGGTTACGTCCTGGAAAACCACGTCAACCGGCATGCCGATCCGGGCGTCCGCCTCGCTGCACTCGATGATATTGGCCACCAGCTTCAGTCCCTTCTGTTCGTCGAGCTCGACCACGGCCAGAATAAAAGGGACCTTGTCGTCGAAATAGGGGTGGAACGACTGAAGCGCCACCGTATAGGTGTAGAGCGTTCCTTTCCCCGAGACCACCGACGGCGACAACTCGAACGACGAACAGTTCCGGCAGACCGGCGTGGGCCAGTGCTGGAAGCGGTGGCATCGGTCACAACGCTGGATCGCCAACTCGTGGCGCCTGGCGTACTCCCAGAAGAAGGCGGAGTATTCCGTCGAAGCAGGCAGGGGCGGCAGTGGCTTGTCGGCCATCAGTCACGACCGGCCGGCTCGGACGACACGACGTCTCGCCCTGACGCGCTCAGCCCCTGCCGCCTGTCAATCGGATCCATGCCTTGCGACTATAGGGTGATTGCCGCTCGGCGTGCTCGTGGCCTCGGTACCTGAGGTTCGCCGGCATGGGGAAGACTCAGGTTTCGGCCGTCCGGGCCGGAAGTCGTAAACCGCGCCTGGCTACGCAGTAGTCGGGGGCGGCGAGATGGTGCCCGCCGGGGTCAACGCCGCTGACGAGCCGAAGTCCTCAGTCGACAGCTGGGCGACGAACCGAGCCGCGGCGCCGGATGAGTCCACACTGGGCTGTCCGTCTGCGTTCAGCTGGGTTGAGACGAAAGTCCCTTTGAGCAGCCGGCCATGACCATCGAGGGTTACCTTGAGAATCCCGGACAAACTCAAGTCGCCGCTGTTGGAGAAGTTGTGGTAGCCGGCGAAGTTCCCGAGGCTGTAAGCGATCAGGCGACCCCGGTAGAACTCCATGCCCCGCAGCACATGCGGACCGCTTGCGACTACGAGGTCCGCGCCATCGTCGACCGCGGCGTGGGCGAACGCCTGCGGATTGCCCCGATCCTCACCCACGTAGGATTCCTCGCGCCCGGTCACGTGATCGGCCTGGCTTCCCTCGGCGCCGGCGTGCATGTAGACAACCACGATGGCCGCCTCGGTCTTGGCCTGCTCGATCAACGTCCTGGCTGTAGCGAGGTCCAGCAGGTTGTTCGTATCCGGGTAGGGCGCGAAATCGACGAATGCCACGGCGGTGGAACCAACATGGACGATGCCGATCTGGCCGGGAAGGCCGGCCTGGACGATACCGGCCGCCTTGAGGGCGGCACTCGTGTCGAGGACCCCCTGCTGCCCGAAGTCATGGGAGTGATTGTTGGCGCTGTTGAGCACGGTGAACCCGTCATCACGCAGATATTGGGCGTAGGTGGGCGGGGCCCGAAACGCAAAACAGTCCGTCGAGCTCGGGCCGCATTTCGAGCCCGTCGAGTTGGTGAGCGTCCCCTCGAGGTTGCCGAAGACGACCTGGGCCGCCAGTGCGCTGCGGACGGGAGCCAGGTAGGTGCCCGGATCGGGGGGCAGCACCGGCGTGTCGCCGAGATCGGTGTCCCCAACCATCGAGATCGTCACCGGTCCCGTTGGGGCGGTCGTGGTTGGGGCGGGAACGGTCGAGTTCGTCGAGGACTTCGTGGTCGCCGCCGCTCCGGTCCCGTGCCCGGCGTTCGAGTCCGCCGCCGCGACCGTCGGTGGATGTGAAGACCCCGCCAGCGCAAGCACGGCGAAGACGACTCCTGCCGCGATCACACCGACGACCGCGAGCAGACCAACCCATCGGAGGGCGACGACGGCCCCGGACGGACGGCGCCGATGGGCGCCGTGGTGACGGCGATCGCCTAACACGACGGACTGACGGCGGGACCAGCTGGCGCGCCCAAGGAGTCCTTGCGGCGGCCGCATCCGATCCGCTTCGGAGTCTGGTCGGGGTCAGGGAGGACCCAGTCTCGGCCGCGGCCCTCAGGTCCCCTCCCGGTCACCACGGCCGGCCACCCCGAGTGCATGTCGAGTTGCGTGGCGCCAGTCATCTGGGGAACGAACGTAGCGCTCCAGCCAGCATCGGCCCGGGATCTCCTCTCCGAGGCGGGCCGGCCACCCGCCCGGGCGGCAGGTGGCTGCGGCGTCGAGGGACTCGGTTGACGGCTCGGCCCCAGCAGGCTTCCCTGTCGTGGCCGCCCTGACTGCCGTGGCCGCCCTGACCGCCGTGGCCGCCCTGACTGTCGTGGCCGGCGTGCCCGGCGTGGCCCGCTCCTCCGGGCCGCGAGCTGGCCGTTAGCTCGGCAAGGTCTCGATACGGCGGGCCAGGTTCACGGCATGGTCGCCGAGGCGTTCGTAGAATCGTGACAGCAGAGTGACTTGGGCCGCGACGGGGGCAGTCATGGCACCAGCCGCGACCTCGTTGGTGAGACGCTCATGGAGCACATCGAGTTCCTCATCGGCCTCATCGAGCTCGATGCCCTGAGCCGATCGCTTGGCGTAGGCGCTGGAAGCGGCGCTCCACATGGCCAGCGTGACCTCGGACATGCGCTGCACGATCCCCCGACTGACCGCTGTCATCTCCCCGCCGGTGCCCGTCAATGCCCTCTGGGCGATGTGTTCGACCAGATCGGCGCTGCGCTCGAGCTCGGGCAGGATGAGGAGTACGCCGACGGCGTATCGGAGACCATCCACATCAGGAGAGCTCTTGGTTATCCCTTCCCAGATCGACAGTTCGACCTGGGATGTCAGTTCGTCGATGGCCCGATCGCCATCGACGACGCCCTGCCCAAGTTGGAGATCCTGGGTGAGCAAGGCCTGCGTGGCCCGGGCCAGGGCCTCGCTGACCAGGGCGAACAACCGACTTACAAGTTCGTCGACGGCGTCCGGAATCGGCACAACTTGACCGTACCCATTTGCCCGACTCGTTACCCCAAGCTCAGGCGTGGGTCGAGTGGGCCTCGACGTGTTACGACCGCAATCGACCCATGGCTCTGGCCGTTCAGGAGGCGGAGCTCAGCGAGGACAAACCGGCAGAACTGCTGGGCGCCTACCTGGAATGCATGGAACCGGGCGGGGAAACCTGGCCGGTGATGCGGCGGACCGGAGCTCGCATAAGGTTCGAATTTTGCCGGCTGCAAATGCACCACTACATGTGGGGTACAGCATCAGCTCTGTTCGGTGGTGCACATCCACCGGTCGATCTGTTCGCTGAGATGTGGTGCAACACCCTCATGGAACGGTCGGTCTGGAACTAGCGCCTTCGGTTAGGCTCCCGGGAGTGCGAGTAAGGGTGTGCAGCCTGTCGATTGCTCGGCGTCAGGCCATCGTCCGATCGTTCGGCGACTTTCAAGCTCGGGCGAGACCGTCCGTAGACGTCACGTGAGATGAGGACGCCGTCACATCCGAGCCCGCCGGTTTTGTCAGATCGGAGCAGACTGAAGTGAGGAGCAGGCATGGCTGAGGGTGAAATCGAGATCAACGGCGGGATCGTCGTCTACGAGTTCGTGGGCCCTGACGACGGTGAGGTCGTGGTTGTCACACCGGGGGGCCGCTTCAGCAAGGACGTCGGCGGCGTGCACGAACTCGCGTACGCCCTGGCCGAGGGCGGCAAGCGCGTGCTGCTGTGGGACCGGCCCAACTGCGGGCGATCCGACGTGCAGTTGTACGGGCGCTCGGAGTCACACATGCGGGCCGAGACCCTCGGTTTGATGCTGAAACAGTTCGGCGTGGAGCAAGTGATCGCCGCCGGCGGCTCAGGTGGGGCTCGCGACACGATCATCTTCACCATGATGTGGCCCGAGCTGGTCCGCAAGCTGGCGGTGTGGACGATCGTCGGCGGGACCTATAGCACCATGGCGCTGGCGGGCGTGTACGTCATGAACGAGTTGCGGACGGTGCGGTCCGGGGGCATCGAAGCCGTCCTGGAAATGGGGGGACAGGCGGGAAGTTGGGCTGACCTCATTGCCGCGAACCCCCGCAACCGTGACCGGCTGCTCGAAATAGGAACCGATGAGTTCGAGCGGGTGATGAACCGGTGGCTGGACGCCTTCACGCCGAAGCCGAACGAGCCCATCCCCGGCGTGAGCGATTGGGAGTTTGAGCAGATGAACGTTCCAACGCTGATAGTCCGCGGCGGGGAGAAGGACTTCGACCACCCGAAGCGGACTTCGATGGAAGTGCATTGCCTGATCAAGGGATCCCGGTTGATCGAGCCGCCGTGGCCCGAGGACGCCTGGGAGCGCGCCTCTGACGCCCGGGCGGCGGGAACTGGCAACCTGTTCGACTTCTGGGTGCTCGGAGCGCCCGTCCTGCTCGACTTCATCAACGAAACCTAACGGCTCGCGCTACGGTTCCCGGCGAGTTCCGCGCCGTCACCGCGGCCCGGGGCCAAGCCAATTCCAGACTCGGTGCCTCCCGGCGGGGTAAGGTCCCGCCCCCGGCGGCGGGGGTGGCGTACAGGAGGCCGAGAGTGGCTGGCCCGCCGTGGTACACCGAGTGGGTCAGGGCCGGGAACAGGGCCCTCGGCAAACCGAAGACCGTGGCGCACAGGTCGAGCAACCCGACCACGGCGATGACCAGACCGGAGACAGCCGGCCCGACGACCAAGCCGACCTGGTTGATCACCTGCATCGTGGCGTAGGCCGGTGTCAGCTGGTCCCTGGCCTCCAGCAGCAGGGGCACCGCCGCGGTGGTAACCGTCGACACCACACCGGAGAGTCTGGCCGCAATGGCGGTGACAACGTAGATCACGGCCAGCGAGGCATGGGCACCGGCGAGGGCGTTGAGGGCCAGTCCGGCGCTGGTGGGAACCAGCAGCCACGACGCGACGACCAGCACCCGCCGACGGTCTACGGCGTCACCGACCGCCCCACCCGCGAGCGCTCCGCCACGAACGGCAATAGCTGAGCCAGGCTCACCGCGCCCACCTGGAATGACGATCGGGTCAGCGAGTACACCTGGAAGGCGATCGCCACCACCGTGAACTGGCTGCCGACCATGCTGACCGTCTGGCCGACGAACAGGGCCCGGAAATCCCGACTGGCCCGAGGCGGGGACAAGTCGATGAAGAACGAAGATTCTCTCCCGCTGGGAGTCCGTAGAAACCTGTAATTCGGCCCTCCTTCTGACCGCAAGGGGTGCCGTAGGGGCCTTCGGGGTTACACCCGCCGCCTGCCCGGGGCCAGGGCTTGAACCGGTCGGCGCCCGGACCGCACCGCCGGGCGGTAAGCTCGATCAGTCATCCCTGTGAGAAGGGACGCCTCGGTTTGGGCGATACGGCTGCGCGCCGGTCGCCCCGTGCAGGCTCAGTCGCCTCTTTTTGCTTGAGCAAAGGAGGCGTCGGTGGGCGCGATCACATCACAAAGTGGAGGGCGCGACCCTGCCACCAGGCGGCCCCGATGAGCGGGGCGGATGCCGGCAGCGGGACAACCGAATTCCTGCCGGAGCTGGCCGGGCTGCTCCTCTCCGAGGAGACCGTGTCAGGGTTGCTGGACCTGATCGTCAACCTGGCCGTCTCGGCCGTCGAGGGCGTGGCCGGGGCCAGTATCTCCATGCTGGTGCACGACGGCGAGCAGCTGGAAACCACCAACGCCAGCTCCGAGATGATCCGCGAGATCGACGAAGCCCAATACCAGGACCGCGCCGGTCCCTGCGTGGAGGCCATCCTGACCGGGGAAGAGGTCACCGTGGCCATCCCGGTCCCGGCTTGGACCACGTTCAGCGACGGGGCGGCCCGGGCGGGGGTGCGCACGGTCTGGTCACTGCCCCTCCGCGTCCACCAACGCACCACCGGGGCGCTCAACCTGTACGCCACCGCGGCAGCATCCTGGGAGGACCCTGCGGCCGCTGCCGCCCGGGGCCTGGCCCGCCAGGCGTCGGTCGTGCTGGCCAACGCCGCGGCGCTGATGAGCAGCGAAGCGACCAACCAACACCTCCAAGAGGCGCTCCAGACGCCGGGACCTGATCGGCCAGGCCAAAGGGATCCTCATGGCCCGCCAGTCCATCCGCGCCGATGACGCCTTCGACATCCTGCGCCGGGCCTCGCAGCGCAGCGGCCGCAAACTCCGAGACGTCGCCACCGAGATGATCGCCAGAGCCGAACGACCCGAAAACCGGACCTGACCGATGGACGTGTCTCGCACCGCGGCGTTGGAAGCCGCCCGAGACATGCTGGGCCTGCCCCTGGCCCAACTATGGCTCGACTACTTCGCGCTCGGCGGCAACCTCCCCCCCGCCGCGATCGACGCCGCCCTATCGGGGCGAGACGGACTGGGCGATTACGACCACGACGTGCTCGTCCAGGCTCTCAACGAACGCTTTACCGATCGGGCCCAGAACCACCCCCTCGCTTACGCCGACGAACTACCCCTCATATCCTGAACAGGTCTTCGTCACCAGCGGCCAGCCGGCGCAACCGCTGCGGTCCGATCCACGATCGAACATCTCGAAGGCTTGCCGAAGGTGGCCATAGAGAACCAGGCGGATCTTGTCAACGGCGAACTTCGCGGAGACGGACTCAGCGTCATGCGCTCCAAAGCGCTGTGGTCGCTCGCCGGGCGCCTTCTCCGAGGGATGCCAGTTTCGCCCAGGCCACTTCGGGGTCGACCTGGTCGACCCCCGAGATGGTGGCCAGCCCGCAGTCGACTCCAGCGATGACGTTTTCCCGGCCCAGGATCCCGGCAAACCGGATGATCCGGTCGGCCACCAGGTCCGGATGCTCGATGATGTTGGTGGTCGAGTCGATGACCCCTGGCATGACGACCTTGCCGTCGGGGATTCTTACGTCGCCCCACACCTTCCACTCGTGGTCGTGGCGTCCGTTGGCGCCCACGATGGTTAGCCCGTTGGGTCGGGCGGTGAGTAGGACATCAACGATGTCGGCGAGTTGTGGATCGCGGTGATGGGGCGCCTCGTCGGCTCCGTAGCAGACATGGATCCGCGCCATTTCCGGGTCGATGTCCCTGGTGGCGTAGTTGAGGCCTTCGATGTTCGCGGCCATGGCCTGCCGGGCGGCCTCGACACTCAGCCCGGGTGAGACCCGCATCGGGATCCCGAGATCGGGGCAGTCGATCTGCACCACAACGCCCGCGGCGGTGATACGGGCGTATTCCTGAGCCAGGGCGTCGCAAACCGCGTGCCGGTAGGTGTCGTCGTCGGGGTAGTGCTCGTTTGGGGTGCTCCACACCATGGCGGGTGAGATGGCGGACATAAACAGGTCGGCGACGTCGAGGCCCTCGGCCGCAGTCTTGAGGTTGGCGATGTCCCGGTCCACTTCGTCCATGGCCCGGTACGAGATCGGACCGGTGCAGACGTGCTCTCGTAACGAGGCACTGCCCGCCGCGTACGACCAGTGCTGGTAGTACTTGGGAAAGTCCTCGGCCTCGCCCGCCAGGACCGGGGCCATGGCGTCGTCGTCACCGGCCGGCAACGACCGTAGGTCGAAGCCGTCGAGGCGATCCCGGACGTAGGCCATGTAGGCCCACTTGCTCTGCTCTCCGTCGTTGATCACTGTCACTCCGGCGTCGACCTGACGGCGAACCGTCTCGGTCACCGCCGCCAGGATCGTCGATTCGAACACGTCGCCGGCAACATCGCCGCCGCTATTACGAGCTTGCAAGACCCTGAAGGCTTCTGCTGTCCGCGGAAGGCTCCCGATGTGGCTGGACAAGATCCTATCCGTGCTTCGCTGCACCGCTTCGTCTCCTTAACTCCGAATCGGGACGGCAAGGCGGAAGGCACACCGGTCCCTGGCTGACGTTTGATCTGGCTGACGTTTGATCTTGGCTGCGGCGCCGGACGGCCGGATCCCCATGCCGCTGGGCGCGGCGGCCGGTCCCGAACTGCGGCGAACCTCGGGCAGGATGTTTGTCGCCTTGGTCAGCAAAAGGCTCGCCCCTACGCGCCGTCTCGATGACGTCGACAGTCACATCGATTGATTTGTTCACACCTGCCCGCTCCCCCAGGTCCATGGTGCTAATGTTTATATGAGTAACATACTCTCGCACATGTCGGGACCGTCCGCAAGCCCTCCTAGGATGATCGCGATGGAACGAGTTCCACCCCGCCGGGGGCGCCCTCCCGGGCCGACTCTGGACCGGCGGCAGGTGCTCGCCGCCGCCGCCGAACTGGCCCGACAGGACTTGGCACGGTTGACCATGAGCGCCCTGGCCGAGTCACTCGGAGTGACGTCCATGGCCTTGTACCGGCACTACCGGAACAAGGAGGAACTGCTCGCCGCGCTCTACGACGACATCCTCAGCGGCGTCGAGGTCCCACCCGGCCCATCTGGCGATTGGGAGGACCGACTTCGTAGGTTGCACCGAGATGTCATGCAGGCACTGGAGCGCTGCTCCGGTATCAGCGACATGATAGGTGCCCTCCCTCCCGGGGGCCACAGCGCCCGGCTCCTCGAGGGCTACCTCTCTATCCTCCTGGACAGCGGCATCGACCGCTCGGAAGCCGTCCTCGCATACACGGCGATTTATTACCTCGCCATCGGAGGTCTCACTCACGGCGCTCGTCGCAAGAACTCGACCCGGGCGCCCCACGCCAGCCCGGCCGGAATCGTGAACACGGCGTACCCGTCGGACCTGCTGACAACGCTGGCTCCGACCGCGGCCCGAGTCCGGCACCGAGACGTCCAGGACTACGGCCTCGCCTCGATCATTGACTCGATCAAATACCGGCCGCCGCGGGGCGAGGACCGGCACCAGGCTGCACCACCGCTGGCCCGGCCCGCCCGAACCCCGGCTCGCAAAACCCGGCCCGCCCGAGGCAGCGTAGCCAGAGCGGATTGACCGACCCCGGAGACTGGTCCGGCTGTCCCGAGTGCGTCGAGACCAACGAGCCCAGGCAGCCGGAGAGCGCATGCAAACGGCCCGCGTCCCGCCCGGCACCCACCACCCGGCCGGCTCCGAGATGCCTGGCGACCTGCACCGCCATCGTTCCGGCGTTGCCCGTAGCACCCAGCACCAGCACGCTTTGCCCGGTCTCAAGCGGGACCCGGCGACGTAGAGCGACCCATGACGACATCGCCGGGTTCATCGCAGCCGCGATCATGGCGACGTCGGCGTCTTCGCGAACCCGGACCGTTCGTCGCATGTCGACGATGGCTTTTTCAGCCATCGGGCCGGGAACCTCGTCGTCAGCAACAAAATAGACCCGTTTCCCGTCCGCCAGTCGTCCAACGCCATCGACGCCGGGGATCATCGGCAACTCGCCGGTGCTCGTGTAGTGCCGCCCAGACGCGTCGGTTCGCACGCGAGGGTGCAGTCCGACCGCGAGGACGTCGACAAGCTCGTGGTCGTCGTGGCTCGGTGTCGGAACCGCAAACTCTCGATATTGCGGTGGTTCCTCAAAGGAGGTGACTACCGCAGCGTGCATCATCTTCACCCCGTCGCTCCTGTTGTTGCCCTCTGTTCCAAAAAGGCGCACGTTTAGTTGACGTCACGTACTAATATAGTTCGTGGCACGTACTGTCGCAAGTACAATGAAGAGATGACAGGTGGGTTACCGACTTCGCCGCCAGGGTTAGAACCCGAAGGAGACGACCTGGGCCTAGTGGACGCCCTCGCCCAGCTGAGCTTCCTGGTCCAGGGCGCCCTCGCCAGTCATGCCGCTGCCCAAGACCTGTCGATGATCCAGACCCGGCTACTCGGCGTACTACGAGACCGCGAACCGACCATGCAAGAGCTGGCCAGACTGCTGGAGCTGGACAAGTCGAGCGTGACTGGCCTGGTTGATCGGGCCGAGAAGCGGGGCCTGGTACAACGGAGACCGTCAACCGACGACCGCCGGGCCGTTCGCGTCCGCCTCTCCGCATCAGGCCGGAGAACGGTCAGGCACGTTGTTGAGGGGTTCGAGGCCGACATCGCTTCTGCGACCAAATCCCTGTCCTCAGCGGAGAGAAAGCGGCTCTCCACCCTGGCGACGCGGATCGTCAACCAACATTCGGGCGGGCCAGGCTCAGGCCGGTAAAAACCTCGAGGTGCCACCCGGATCACACCTCGGTACCGGGCGGCGAGACCGTAACCAGCCCGCCGCCTTGCGGGTATTGTTCTACATGCTTAAGATCCAGTGTATGGACGCCCTGATCTTGGACCAGAGGATACGTTGACGTAGGGTCCCCTCACGGGGAGCGTTGCAGCAAGGCGGCGCACCAGGCCCGCCAGGAGTGCGGCGTTCGCTCCGTCCGTCGGGCAGGGATCTTCGCAGGTCGCCTGCTAGCAGTAATTTCGACCCCTCGGCGGAGTTGGGGTCGCCAGGTCATTCTTAGCAGGGGAGCAGCGTGGTACAAGAGCGAGGCCGCAAGGCACCCGGAACTACTCTGGGCGTCCTGGTCGGCTCTTTGTGCCTGGCCCTGGTGGCCGCATGTGCTGGGCCGAATCATGCAAAACCGGTTACCGGAAAGCCGCCCAGTCCTGTTGGCCGCGGGTCTGGCAGCTGTGGATTGGCTCAGGTGTCGGGATGTGGAGGGTTGGACCGTCCCATTGAAGCATCGGCGGTGTCGTCCCCAGCCTCGAGCGTGGCGCCGGACCCCGGTTCGGCGATCGATGTGGGCGTGGGCGCCAACGGGTCGGTGTGGGTGGTGGGCACCAACCCGGTGGCCGGCGGATTCGGACTCTGGCACTGGACCGGCACCGCCTGGGCGGCGAGCCCCGGCGGCGCCCTCCGCATTGCCGTCGACCCTGGCGGCAACCCGTGGGTGGTCAACTCCCTGCACTCCATCTACCGCTGGAGTGGGGCCGGTTGGATCCGCCTGCCCGGTTCCGCGACCGATGTGGGCGTGGGCGCCAACGGGTCGGTGTGGGTGGTGGGCACCAACCCACTGGGCGGCGGATTCGGACTCTGGCACTGGACCGGCACGGCCTGGGCGGCGAGCCCCGGCGGCGCCGTCCGCATTGCCGTCGACCCTGGCGGCAACCCGTGGGTGGTCAACTCCCTGCACTCCATCTACCGCTGGAGTGGGGTGGGCTGGATCCGCGTGCCCGGTTCCGCGACCGGTGTGGGTGTCGGCGCCAACGGGTCGGCGTGGCTGCTCGGCACCAACCCGGCAGCCGGCGGATTCGGACTCTGGCAGTGGACCGGCACCGCCTGGGCGGCGAGCCCGGGTGGGGCCGTGGCCATCGCCGTGGACCCGGCGGGCAATCCCTGGCTGGTCAACTCAAGTCATCAGATCTTGTCCGTCCCGTCAATCACGCCGGGGGGATGCGGGCTGGCCGCCCCCGCGTTCTGCGACAACTTCACAAACGAGCAGCCGCCGTCGGTCACCCGCTCAGGTCCTCTCTCGGCCGTGTGGGGTGTCAGCCGGGTCAGCAACTATCAGAACCCGTCGCAAGGCAACGTTGACACTTGGGACGGGTCCACGATGGGCGCCGAGGACGACACGGCCACCGGCTACTGCGGTAACCAGCAGGTGATCAACAACGACGTCCAGATCTGCCCCGGCGTGCCCGGCATTGTCGACACCACGAATGACGGGTCGGGTAACGGCAGCACCGGCGGCACACTCAGCATCCTCGCCATGTACCCGCGCCAGCCGTTCGACATCGCCGGACGCACCGGCACCGTCAAGTTCGACGCCACCGACAACACCGAAGGCGGCCACGGCGCGTGGCCGACATTCGTCTACACCGACCAGCCCGTCCCAGCCCCATACGGGGTGCTCCCCCCGCAAGCATGCTCGCCGCCATCAGCTACCTGTGACACCGCCGCTGATAACGCCCGCAACTCGGTCGGCGTCAACTTCGACGGCGGCGGTGCGGCCGGTGGCTCGCCGAACTGCGTAGGTGTCGGTGACATGTGGGTGACCGTCAACTACGTGGAGCAGGAACTCAACCTGGACAACGACGGCGGCTGTGTCGCCCTGTCGACCATCGAGACCGGCATGGACCACTTCGAGGTGCAGATCAGCGCCGCGGCCGTCACCGTGTACGGCGAGTCCTACAACGGCTCCAGTTTTGTGCTCCTGGCGTCCGCGGCCTTCAAGGCCAACGGCAACCCGGCCCTGCCGCTCACCCGAGGGCTCACCTGGATGGAAGACGTCCACTACAACGCCGACAAGTTCTCCAACTTCCCGAAAGGCGACGGCGGGCCGTTCAACCAGGCGCTCAACAGCTTCGAGTGGGACAACTTCGGCTTCGACGGCCCGGTCCTGCCGAGAGACGAGGCCATCGACGTGCCCGACAACACCACCCCCGGACCGACCCAGACATCAGCGTACGGTTCGACCGACACCGGCTACCCGTCCACCAACATTGGGTATCTGATCCACCGGACCGGGCCGCTTACGTTCACTCTCAACAGCGTGACCACCGCAGGAGCGACCGGGGCACTGGTCGTGTTCACCGGCTCGCCGTGGGCGGGCGGCGGTCAGATCAAGGCGTCGCTGAACGGGAACACCCCCGTCGAGATCCCCAACTCGGCGGACATCGGCTCCGGCATGGCCACGTTCGCGATCCCGTTCCCCGCGTCCGAGGTGGTCAACGGGACGAACACCCTCAAGTTCACCGACCCTGGGCTGACTACGAACGGGTACGGGGAGACCCTCGCCAACATCGACCTGATCGTGCAGGGCGCTGGGGGGACGGTACAGCCCGGTAGTTAGGGCAACGCCGTCAAGACCATCCGGGCCCAGGCCCGACTGGAGAGCTGCCCCGGCCCGGACGGCGAAGCGATTCAGGCCCCACCGATCAATGACCGCGCCTCTGTAGGGCCGACTATGAGATCGTGAAGGTCGCCGCCCACCTCGAGTCGACTCGACTGTTCGATCCCGCCGATCTTCACCGGCTCGAAGCCGGCCGTTCGGATCAACCGCTCGACTTCCTCGCCAGCACGGTCGTCGTCGGTCGCGCAGAAGAGAACCGCCGGCTCCGGTGACCCGCGCAACGATTCCCAGGGCGATGAGTGGCAGGCGGCTGCCCTTCTTTGAGGAATACTTCGAGACGCGTGCTATGGGTCAGAGCGGGGCGCAGACCTCGAGTTCCATGCCGTCAGGATCTCGGAAGAAGAGGGACCAGGTCCGCCGAAAGTGGCTACTCCGATGGCTCTTGCACCGTTCAGGCCACCTCGTTCCCGCTGCGGTCGGGAACTACGTTTCGGGCTTCGAAGCCTGGATGGTCGGGATCGACGTTGAAAGCGACGATACGTCCTGGATAGATCCGGATTATCTCCGGTGCCAGATGACCCTGCGGGTCGTGGGCACCGATGACCGTTTCGGCTGTCCCCCCCCTCGTCGACGACGAAACTTGCCTTGGGATTGGATTGAACGTTTCGATACTTGGCGCTTCGCGTCATGTTGAACCCGGCGATGTCGATCGTCTCCAGGTATCGGTTGTAGGTGAAGCCCACTGGCTTCACCTGAGGTAACCCGTCAGATCCGATAGTCGCCAGATGTCCCCGGGCTTGGCCGGTGAGGAACCGTTCTTCGGCTGGGGTCAAGGTCATGCCGGCCAACCTATAACCTCAGGTAAGGTTGAGGTCAAGGAGATGCTCGCAACTTCTGACTCGCCCCATCAACTCACCGTCGGCCAACTCGCCGCCAGAAGCGGCGTGACGGTCTCCGCCCTGCATTTCTACGAGGCCGAGGGTCTGATCCACTCAACCCGCACAGCCGGAAATCAGCGCCGCTACCCCCGCGAAGTGCTGCGCCGGGTGGCCTTCGTACGCGCCTCACAGCAGGTGGGCATCCCGCTGCGCCGGATCCGGGTAGCCCTCGACGCCCTTCCCGAGCGGCGCACCCCGACCCGTCACGATTGGGAGAAACTCTCGGCCACGTGGAAGGAAGATCTCGACGAGCGGATCATCCGCCTGCAACACCTCCGCGACTGGCTCAGCGGATGCATCGGGTGCGGATGCCTCTCCCTCAGCGTGTGCAAACTCGTAAACCCCGACGACATCCTCGCCGAACAAGGACCCGGGCCGCAGAACCTATGAAGGCCGACACGACAACCAGCGGTTCGATAGACCCAGGGGAGCACCGCGAGCCGGCGATCTGCGCGCCTATCGGGGCTGGTTTCGGGGGGCGCCTGGACTGGAGGTTATGGGCGACGTCCGGCCCGGCTCGCCGGGGGAGCCCTGTCCGAGCCTGGCGCCACCGCTACGCTCTGCTTGGGACCGCCGCAACGGTCCCCTTCAGGAAGACCTGGGGACACATCAGAGCCACTAAAATCGGCTCTGACCAGCCAAGGAGGGATGCGAGAGCGGCCGAATCGGACGGTCTCGAAAAGCGTGAACACCTGTTTGGGGGCTCGGCCGCGGTAGGTCCTCGTAGCCTCTGACCTGCCCTTTCGCAATCTGCCGTCGCGTGGCGTGAGTCGCTTTTGGTCGCCGTGGGCTGCAAATTTTGGGATGGATTTTGGGATGGTCGATCGGACGGTCTTCGTGCGCCGACCCCGCCGAGGTCGGCGTTAGCGGTCTCGCTTGAAGCGGTTGCGTTCGTAGGCGGTGACGGCCTTCCGGGTGCTGCGCCACACGCCGTCGGAGCCCTGTTCGGCCTCCAGGCGGCCTCTACGGGCCGCCTGGCGCAGCGCCTCGTACGACAGCCGCTCTGTGGCCAGCGCCGGGAGCGGGACCGGCCTGGCGGGACCCGCGATGTTCGGCACGACGAATCGGTGGAGGTTGTCGATCACCGAGCGGGCGATCAGCTCGGCCAGCAGCCCGGGGTCGCCTTTGTCGGCCCGGTCGAGGGCGTCGAGGTATGTGTCGCGTTGGCGCTTGTAGATGATCGCCGGTGGATAACCGAGCCGGACCAGCACCAGGTTCAGCAGCAGCCGGCCAGCCCGGCCGTTGCCGTCGAGGAACGGGTGGATGCGTTCGAACTGGCCGTGGACGGTGGCCAGCCCGACGGGAACGTCGTGGGGGTTGAGCTTTCCTGCCGTGACCTGGGCACCGAAGCTGGCCACGTCACCGATCCAGTCGGTGATCTTCGCGGGAACCTCGGGATGCGGAGGTGGCTGCATCCCTCCTCCGAAGGGGCGCAGGTCGTGGGTCCGGAAGTTGCCCGGAGACTCTTGGGGGGTGGCGTCGGGGTGCGGCGCGACTTCCCAAACCTTGGTCATGAGTACCCGATGAACGGTTCGTACCTCGGTCAGGGTGATGAGCTCCCCGGTCGTCCAGTCGCCAGGGTCGATCCCCTGGCTGTAGACCCATCGGGCCGCCTCGGAGTAGCCCAGGACTTCCATGTAGTCCTTGAGGGCCTTGGCGCCGACCGCTCGGCCCTCTTCTAGGAGCGTGGCGACCTCACGCAGCACCAGCGTGTTGCCCTCCAGAGCGGTCGAGTT
Organism: uncultured Acidimicrobiaceae bacterium; assembly: GCA_963769725.1. Taxonomy (GTDB): domain Bacteria; phylum Actinomycetota; class Acidimicrobiia; order Acidimicrobiales; family Palsa-688; genus PALSA-693. The sequence continues at coordinate 170,613 of CAVYMU010000003.1, forward strand.
GTGCGCTTCCAGGTGCCAGATGTCGTCCCAGATCTGCGTAGCTTCGCCTGGGCGCGGCAACCCGCCGAATCGGTCGAGCTCCTCGATGGCCGCGGCGAAGCGTCGGTAGACAGTCTCTCGGCTTGGGCGTCCCCTACCTGCCATCTGGCGGCAGCCTGCGGACGCGGGTGAGAAGTTGATACACCATCTTGAGAGTCAACTATACAGGACAACCGACCGGATCTTGATACAGCCAGGCATTACCTAAATGAACAGGACACTTTCGCGGCTGCCGGTCCCCGGCCGCTCGCAGCCCAACACTGTTTCTGGTAGCCCATCGTTCCTGGCATCGGGCGGGTGTTCTGGGATGCTCGTTCTGGGATGCTTCCAGGTATTCGTCGAGATCTCCCGCGTCCCTCAGCCGGCGTTCCGGGCTGCTACGGGTCCTGCCGGTAGGGGATGGAATCGTTGAGCGGTATGGAACATCGGCGGGGAGCCGAGACAGGGTCGTTCGTCACTTCTCGTGATAGCGATTCAAGGATTGCGGCGGGGGCGGTGACTGGCCCCCCGGACGGCCTCGGAGGACCGGTTCTTCTCGGCCAGTTCGTCCCCCGCTTGCGCTATCTCTACCGTGTTGCCAATGCTGCACCGGATTCCGCCCCTGCCGCGGTCCCGTTCGCACCGTCCGTCCCGACCGGGTGGCGCCAACGGGAACGGTGCCAGGACGACGCCTCCGAAGTTCTCAGGTGGCGAAATCGTTGCTGTTGAGAACTTGGCGCCAGCCGAGACGACGATGGAAATCACGAGGTATTGAGAAGTCCGAGCACCCACCGTAACGAGGTTGGCAAGCGGCACTCCCTCGAACATGATCGCACTATCGCAGAGTCCCTGCTCACCAGTGTCAGCGGCCAGGTTCGTGTCCTCGTTGGTGGCCGGGAAATTGTCCTCGCCCAGCCGTCGGTGGACTTTCGCATGACCCGCCCACGACGCCGTCCAACAGCTCGGAAGCCACGAGGACGGGCTATGCGTTCGCGCTCGGGCTCGTCGGTCGGCTGACGTCGGAGGAGCTCGACGACGTCATGGGCAGACTCTTTGATGCTGGCGGATACTCGCCCGCCAGGGAGAAACCCGCCGAGCAGGAGGGACGTTTAGGGATATTTCTCGACCCTCCGGCCGAGGTTGACCGGAGTTGGTGGCTGATGAGTGCAAGGAGTGCGAGGCTGATCGTGGCGACGAGGACGGAGGCGCGCATGGTGGGGGCGCTGTCCCAGGCGGTGTGGAGGGCGATGGCGGTGGCCAGGGCGGCGGCGAGGAGGCTGAGGGCGCGGGGTCGCCACCGTTGGTTGGCGGCGTGCCAGAGGGCGGCTGCGGTGATGCCGGTCCAGGCCATGTGGGTGGCCGGGCTGAACAGGGACCGTTGCAGGAGGAGCCGGTCTACCGTGAGGATGTTTTGGTGGCTTTGGACGAGGGCGACGGCGCTGTAGCCCATGGTCTCCATGGCTGCGAAGCCTGCTCCGCATGCGACGCCGATGAGGAGGCCGTCGGCCGGGCGGCGGTGGCGGGTGAACAGCAGGATGGCGAGTGGAGCTAAGAGTTTGGTGGTTTCCTCGGCGCCGGCGATGGCGATGGCGGGGAGGGTGCCGAGGTGTTGGAGGGTTTGGTATTCGATGAGCCCGGCGGTTACGACTCCGATGACCCCGCCCAGGAAGGCGACGAGGATCAAGGTGGTGGTGTCGACGTCGTAGTCGAGGCGCAGCCCGTAGATGAAGGTGACGAACGCGGCGGGTACGACCACCGCTCCGAGGAGGATGAGCGAGGGGAGCAGGTTGGGGTTGTGGGTTGTGCGCAGGGCGTGTTCGACGGTCTCGAAGAGGGCCAGGCCCGCTCCGAGGACGATCAGCCACGCCCAGCGAACCAGCTTGGCGGTGCGGTTCGCCGGGGAGTCCCCCACCCCCGGTGCCGGCAGCGGGGGAGTGCTCGGTGAGCGCTGCAGGCGTGGTGGGGTTGACGGTTTCCATGGCAGTCATGGTCACTTCTTGGGGCTGGCCGGGTTGGACACGGTGACGATGACCGTGTTGGATCGGCCGCTGTTGTAGTGGCCGTCGCCGCTGTAGCCGGCCTGGATGTGGTGTGTGCCGACGCCCAGGGCGGCATTGAGTGTGGTGAGGGTGGCGTTCCCGTCCTGGATGGGTGCGCCCCCCAGCGTCAGGCAGGAGGCCCCTCCCCCGGTGATTCCCTCGCAGCCGTTATTGACGTCGTCGTAGAAGGTGACCTTCCCGGTGGCGTCCGCGGCCGCCCGGACGACCATGGAGGTGGGGTTCTGCCCGGCGTTGAGGACGGTGCCGGTCACCGCGAGGGTGGGGTCGGGATCGGCTTTGGTCACCGTTACGGCCACCACGTTTGAGTTGCTGGGGTTGTAGTGGGTGTCGCCGCCCCAGGAGGCATGCAGGGAGTGGGTGCCGATCTCCAGGGGCACGTCCGGGTCGGGCAGGGTGGCTGTGCCATCCAGGAGGGGGCGACCCCCAGGCCTTGGCAGACCGAGCCCGGCCCGGTGTTGCCGTCGCAGCCGCCGTTGACGTCGTCGTAGAACCCGACGCCGCCGTTGGCGTCAGCGGGCAGGGTGGCGGTCAGGGTGACCGCCTGGCCCCAGGCCACGGTGGTCGAGGTGGCGGTGCATTGACCCGGAGGCCGATCGGGCGGGGCGGTCTTGGCGAGGGGGGTGATGGTGACCGAGCCGTTCTGGCCGGACGTCCCGAGGCCGTAGCTGATGTCGCCGCCGCCAGGGATGGCCCAGCTCGCCCCGCCAGCGCCGCCGCCGCCGGAGCCGTTGAAGCCGCCGCCGCCGCCGCCGCCACCGCCGAAGTAGCCGCCGCCGCCACCGCCGCCACCGCCGCCTTGGCTGTTGCTCGGGCCGCTGTTGCCGCCGCTACCACCGGCCAGGGAGGATCCGGCGCTGCCCGGCGGGGCGGAGACGTAGGTGTTGCTGCCGCCGGTGCCGCCGTGTTGGTCGGGCTGGCTCCGCCGGCGCGGCCCTGGCCGCCCGGGAAGTCGTCGTTGGATCCGTCAGAGGCGCCGGGTGCAGTTGGCGAGGGTGGCGCACCCGTTGCCGCCCGAGCCGCCGTTGAGGGGGACTTCCTTGCCGACATTGATGCCGCCGCCACCACCGCCACCACCGCCGGCCACGACGAGCCAGTGCGAGCAGTCGGGGGTGGTGCTGACCCCGGAGGCGCCGCCGCCGCCCCCGGAGGTGTCGCCGGTCTCGAGTGAGTTGGTGGTGCCGCCGTTGCCGCCGCCGCCCAGGCCGGCCCCTGGGCTCCGTGGCCGGCTCCGCCGACCTGGACCTAGAGGATCTCGCCCGGGGTGACCTGGAAGGTCTCGCTGACGATGCCGCCCAGACCGCCCGGCGAGGTGGCCTCACCGCCGGTTGTGCCGGCCGCTCCGGCGCCACCCGCAGCGGTGATCCTCACCGAGGCGACCCCGTCAGGGACCGTGTAGTAGGGGTGGCTGGTCGAGGTCTTGGCAGGTGGCGGGGGTGTCGAAGGTCGTCGCGGCGAGGTCCGACACCACCGTGAGCTTCCCGTCGTGACGGGCTGGCCGCCTGGTGCCGGGGTGTCTCCTGCCGTCTGCGTTCGCCTTGGGTGCGGACGCCGGCTTGGGGTTGCGCACCGCTTGGGTGCTGAACGGGGTGGGGGCGGGGTGGTCTGGTAGTCCAGCACCAGGAACACTCGGCCGGCCTCGTCGTTGTCGCCCAGCAGGCCCAGGAACGGCTTCTCCAGGGTCAGGCTGTCGGCGGCGGGGTCGGTGGCGGTGAGCACCCCGTAGTGCGCAGGTACGCGCCGGCGGTGCCGGTGTCGACCAGGATCGGGGCGATCACCGTCTGCATGTGCTGGGCCTGCCCCCGTACTGGTTGAGGGTCGACCTGGGGGCTGAACATGGTCGAGATGGTTGGCTCGGCCCCCAGTTGAAGAGCCCGCCGGTGGCGCCGGCCTGCAGGGCGGTGAAGTCGGTCGTGGTGGGCAGCCGCCAGCCGCTCAGGCCGTCGTGGTCGGCGGCTCGGCGATCATGGTGGTGATGGGCTGGGGGGAGGGCAGGACCAGGCGGGTGGCGGCCAGGGCCGGCATTTGGCCGCTGGTGGTTGTCACGTCGGCGTTGTCGAAGAAGTCGGCGTAGCAGAACTGGGCGGTGGTGCGCGCAGTAGTAGGGGGTCGGGCTGGCCGGGTCGCCGTTGAGCGGCCACCGGGCTGTCGGTCCACAACATCGGGTGGTCCTGCACCCGGTAGTCCAGCACCGTGTCGGCCGGGATCGGCGCCAGCGACTGGCTGCTGGTCTGGCTCACCCAGTTGGCCGGCCCGTCGCCGGTGGGCCCGTCGGAGAAGTCCACGGACCATGAGTGGATGTCGGTCTGGGCGAGGTTGACGAACTGGATGATGCCGTCGGGGTTAGGGCGGTAGAGTGTTGCCGTCGAGCTGAAGTCAAGGTGGGCCACGTTGGCGTACAGGTAGGCGGCCTGGTCGATCATCGAGGCGTAGTAGTCGGCCTGGGCGAACGCGGCATCGACGAAGCCGGCGGTGAAGATGTGGGTTTGGAACGGGTCGTAGCCCGCCTCGTCGATCAGCACCTGGTTGTACAGGTCGATCATGTTCTTGGCGCCGACCTGGGTGCCGCCCTCCAGCCCGGCGATGGTGTTCATGATGCCCCGCAGGCCCTTGGTCGGGTCCCCCGAGAGCATGTCCACCATGTCTTGCTTGTCGACCGCGCTCAAGGCGTTCGACGTGCCCGCCGTTTTGCTGCAGGTCGGCCACGATCTGGTTGTAGTCCTGCTGGTAGGTGACGATGTAGCTGACCGGATGTGGACATGGCCGTCGCCGCCTGCGTTATAGGCGTTGAAGTCGTTCTGCACCTTCATGTCGTTGAGAGTGGACATGATGGCCTCGCAATCCTGGTACTGGTCCTGCGGACAGCGTGTCCAGCTTGGAGTTGATCGCGCTGAGCTGGTTCTGGATCTGGGCCGGCGTCGACGTTCGACTGGCCGCCGCCCAGCAGGTTCAGGATCCAGCCGAACCCCCGGTTGTCGGCGAAAGTGAAGGCGTCGCCGCCCAGCGTGGACAGCAGATCACTGACCACGCTCCCCTCCTCCGATCCCATTGGCGGGGCGCTCGGCGCCCCCACGGCCGGAACACCCGACGGCTTGGCTCTGGCTGTGTCCTTGGCGCTGTCGGGCTGAGCGCACGCTGAATCGGCCAGTTCGACCTTGGAGCCGGCGAGCGACGCCTTGCGCTGAGCGGTCACCGACGCGGCCAACCCGGCCGGCTTGGCGTTGCCGCCAAGCAGATCCGACGCCGGCGAAGCCAGCAATGCGGCGACGACCGCGGCCACCGAGGTCGCGGCCAACGCCACCCTTCTCGCTCTCGACGACACGAAGATCCGTCGAGGCGACCCGGCGGGGCGGTCATCGGTGTTCGAGCTCTCGGCTCGACGATCACGGTGGCGGCTGAACCAAACAGATGACATTTCGATTCCTTTCGTCGCTCTGCCGTGTCAGCGCTCGTCCTGGCGGTTCTGACGGCCGGCGCCTCGATCAGGTTGAATTCCCATGTCAACTGTGAATCCGAACGTGCCGCCCGCACCCCACGGAAAACCCGTAGTTCGCGCCCCCGGGCGGTGACTAGGGATCCCGTCGGCCAAGCCCGGGTGCTGGTAAGCAGCACCCGGTCGTGTTCATCGCTCGGAGGCAGAAGATGGCGACATTCGTTCTCGTTCACGGCGCCATGCACGGTGGGTGGTGCTGGCGCGACGTCCGCCAGCGGCTGCAATCCCTGGGACACGAGGTGTACGCACCCACCCTCACCGGCCAGGGCTGCCGGCGCGGGTCACTCAACCCTGGCATCGGCGTATCGACCCATGTCAGGGACATCAGCGAGCTCCTCTGGTTCGAGGACCTCGCAGACGTCCATCTGGTCCTTCACAGCTACGCCGGAGTCCTAGCCGGCCCTGTAGCCGAACGCCAAGGGGATCGCCTGGCTTCGGTCATTTTCGTCGGGGCGTTCCTCACCCGGCCGGGCGAGTGCCTCCTCGATGTCGAGCCGCCCGCGGTCGCGGAGAGGTACCGACGGATGGCAGCCCAAGACGGCGGTGGTTGGCTGGTACCCGCCAGCGCCGAGTTTCTCGACCAGTGGGGGATCGACGACGCCGGACTACGAGCGCGGGTGGCGCCGAGACTGACGGACTTTCCGCTGAGATGCCAGACCGAACCGGCCCTCTACGATCCCTCGCCCCTGACTGCGCTCCGCAAGGTCTATGTCCATCACCTCAACCCTGCGCTGCCCAGCCTGCAGCGGTTCTACCAGGCGGCGGTCGCGGCCGGTTGGGAGACCCACCAACTCGCCTGCGGGCATGACATGATGCTCGTCGCCCCCGATGCCACGGCTGCCCTGCTCCACTCCATAGCCGACGGCGCAGCACTCGGCCACGGCGCCTGACGCCCGGCATTGGACTCTCAGCGACTCTAATTGACTCTCAGGGTTGGACAGGAGACGACGGCGGCGTGTCACGTGTGCTCGCCTTCTGATGTCTGGTTCCGACGCGCTGTTCGAGCCCGGTGTGGGCGGCGCGGGCCCACTCGAGTCGAGCTTCTTCATCAACTGCACGTGGCCGTTACAGTAAGTTCTGTCATCGGAGCGTGAAGGCGGAACGCAGGGTGGGCGACCTCAGGACAACGGGGAAAGCCGTGCAGGGCTCAGAGTTCGCCAAGCCAGGGTTTGTGGGCCGCCGGCAGGAACTGGCGGCTATCGCCGCCGCGGCCGCTGCGGCTGTGGAGAGCAGGCCACGGGTGGTGTGGATAAGTGGTGAGGCGGGTTCGGGCAAGACCCAGTTGTTGCGCAAAGCGCTACGAGACCTGCCCACCGACTTCCGCATCGTACGGGCCGAGGCAGACGAGCTGGCCCATGACGTGGCGTTCGACCTGGTGGGTCAGCTGGGCGTGGCCCAGGTGACGGCGGCCTTTCCCGCCGGTCTGGCCCTGCTCGAGCGGTGGAGCCGCCTGCAAGCAGACGGACCGGTGGCCGTAGCGGTTGAGGATCTGCACTGGGCCGACCCCGAGTCGCGCGCCGCCCTGCTGGTGGCGGCCCGACGGCTGGGCCAGGACAGGGTCCTCATCTTGGTGACCAGCCGACCCGGGCCCGACCCGGGCGACGGCTGGGCACGGCTCCGGCTAGATCATGAGCGCTGCCTGGAGCTGTCCCTGGCCCCCCTATCGCTCGCCGAGGTGTCCGAGATGGCTGGTCTGAGGGGGCTGTCCTTGTCGAAGGCGGCGGCCGAGCGGCTGTTCCGGTATACGAGCGGTCACCCTCTGCATGTCCGGACGTTGCTCACGGAGCTGTCGCCCGAGCAACTGGCCAGCCCTGATGGCGCGTTGCCTGTTCCCCGCTCGTTGGCCTCGGCGACGGTGGCCCGCTTGCGCGAGCTCCCCGAGAGCGCCCGCGACCTGGCGGAGGCCCTGGCGGTGATCAATCAGCGAACGTCGCTCCAGGTGGCGGCCTGGGTGGGCGCCATCTCGGATCCTTCCCGAGCTCTCGACAGCCTTGTTCTGACCGGGTTTGTTGACTTGGAGGAAGCCGACGGGCACAGCGCCTTAGCCCTGGCTCACCCCCTGTACCGGGCTGCCATCTACGCCCACCTGGCCCCCACCCGGCGCCAGCAGCTGCACCGGGCAGCTGCGGAGGTACTCGGCGGCCGTGTCGCCTTGGCCCACAGGGTGGCCGCGAGCGACACCCTCGACGACGCCCTCGCCGCGGAACTGGAAGCGGCCGCGCTGGAGGAGCTCTCCGGCGGCCATTTCAACACGGCGGGCGGATATCTGCTCTCGGCTGCTCAGTTCACTTCGGCGTCCCGGCAGGCGGAGGGCAGGCTGCTGATGGGCGCCCGGTTTCTCCTCGCCGCCGGGCAGACGGCTCGGGTCGAGGCGTTGCGACCAAGCTTGGAGGCCTGCCCGGCCAGCCCGGCTCGCAGCCTGGTACTGGGGGTCCTGGCCTGGGACCAGGGTGACCCGGTCACGGCCGAGAGGCAGCTGCGAGACGCAGCCGGCGTGGGGCGCCCGGGGGCGCTGCACGATGGCTTCAAGGCGGCCAGCGACACGGCCGCCGACGCTCTGGCGCAGCTCTCCCTGGCGTACATCACCCAGGGCCGGCCCCGGGAAGCGATCGCCGCGGCCTCGGCCGCTCTCGCTTACAAGCCGCTCGCTAAAAAACCTCTCGCGCCGGGGGCGGAGCGCGCCGGCACCATGGCTGACGCCCTCGGCCAAGCCATGCTGCATGGGGCCGACGCCGGACTGGCGCGCTACGCCCTGCGCCTGCCCGCCCGGCCCGACGAGGTCCACGCCGCCGACGTCGACCTCCTGATCATGAGAGGTACCCTCCACTATTTTGCCGGGCACCTGGCCCAAGGGATCGCAGACCTTCGGGCCGCCACAGCCCTCGCTCGCCAAGAGGCCTCATTGCAGCTCCCGCGCGCCCATCTGCACCTCGCCCAGATGCTGTTCGACACCGGTGAATGGGACGAGGCCATCGTGCAGGGCCGTGTCGCCCTGTCGCTACTTTCCGACGAGCGGCGGACATGGGTCGAAGCGCAGGCGTACGCCACCCTCTCATGGGTCCTGGCCTCGAGGGGACATTGGGAACAAGCGGAAGAGCACCTATCAAAGGCCCAAAGTTCGGCGGGTGAACTCGGTACGGGCGACGCCCACGCGGCGACCCTGATGGCGCGGGCCGCCCTGGCCCGGGCCCGGGACGAGCCCGGGAAAATGGTCGACATCCTCGCCTCGCTGGTCGAAGACCTCGTCACACACAGCCAGCAGGCCAAGATCGGCACCATCGACTGGTACCCGTGGTTCATCAGCGCGCTCATCGACCAGGGCGACCTGCAAACCGCCCTCGAACAGCTGACCCAACTCCGCCTGCACGCCGCCGACCGCGGCCTCGACTTCACCGCCCGGATCATCGGCCTCGAGGCGCGCCTCGCCGCGGCCCAAGGCCAACTCGACCGCGCCGACGTGGCCTTCCGCCAAGCCATCGAACTCCTCGGCCCCGACGACCCGATGCTGGACCGAGCCCTCCTCCACCACGCCTTCGGCCGGTTCCTCCATGCCCGACGCGACCGACGCGAAGCCGTGGACCAGCTGCGACGGGCCCACAACCTGCTCACCTCGGCGGCGGCGGCACCCTTCGCCACGAGGGTCGAACACGACCTTCAGCTCACGGGTATCGCTGCGGCTGCCACCACGGAACGGTCACCGTTCGACCTCACCGACCGCGAAGGAGATGTCGTCGCCCTCGTCGCCAAAGGGCTCACCAACCGCGAAATCGCCGGGCAGCTCTACGTGAGCGCCCACACGGTCGAGTACCACCTGCGAAACGTGTTCGCCAAGCTCGGTATCAGCTCCCGGCGCGAGCTGCGAGGGGCCCTCCTCACAGCCTGAAAGTGACTCTGTGACCGAAGGGAAAGGACGCCAATTGTCGCCCCGGCCAGGAACCACTAACCCTAAAGGGCCGGCAGGGTCCAGCGAACGCTAGGGAACTGCCGCGAGCAGGCAGACTCTTTAGCAGGGCCGGACGGAAAGGGTAGAGGCCGCTCCCGACATTGCTATCGGGAACGGCCTCTTCGAGATGCCGGTGAGCGATCCTCGACACCGGCGACATGCCGGGTTTGGGGATCCAACCTGGTGGGTCTGGTCCCCGCCTCCGGGGCGGCTAGGGGGTGACGTTGATCGTCACCGGGTTTGAGCCGTTGGCCGCATAGTTCTGGTCGCCGCCGTAGTAGGCGGAGACGGGGTTTTGGCCCAGTAGCAGCGGCCGGGTCGGGGCTGTCAGGGTGGCGATGCCGTCGATGATGGGGGCGGTGCCGATGCCCTGGTCGGAGCCGGAGAGGGCGCTGTTGTAGAACCCGACGCTGCCGGTGGCGTCGCCGGGCAGGTGGGCGGTCAGCACCGGCGCCTGGCCCTCGACGACCTGTGTCGTGCTGGCGCTGATCCCGACGGCGGGCTGCGCCTTGGTCACCGACACGGTGACGAGGTTGGACTCATTGGGGGCGTAAGTGCCGTCGCCGGCGTAGTAGGCCTGGATGGTGTTGTCGCCCACCACCAGGCGCTTGCTGGACAAGGAGGTCCAGGCCACACCGTTGCCGATACCGGCCGTGCCAAGCAGGGTGCTGGTGCCGGACGGGGCCAGGTCGTAGAAGCCGACCGTGCCGGTGGCGTCTTTGGGCATGTTCACGCTCAGCAGCACCCCCTGCCCCCACACCACCTGGGCGGGCAAGGCGCTGAGCGACATCGGGGCGGCGGGCTTGACGGTCACGGTGACGAGGTTGGAGTCGTTGGGGCTGTACTTGTCGTCGCCGCCGTAGGAGGCCCGGATGGGGTTGTCGCCCGCCGGCAGGGGGCGGGTGGGGGCAGCCAGGATGGCCACCCCGTCGATGATGGGGGCGGTGCCGATGCCCTTGTCCGTGCCGGGCTGGGCCGTGTCGTAAAAGCCCACGTACCCGGTGGCGTCGGCGGGCATGTCCACCGTGAGGACGGGTGCCGTGCCCTGGTCCACCTTTGTGGTGCTGGCGCTGAGGTTCATTTGGGGCAGGTTTTGCCAGGTGATGTCCACTTGCCCGTTGGTCAGGCTCGAGCTGGCCTGGGAGATGGACACCGCTTGTGCCTGGGAGGCCACGTAGGAGGAGCCGGCCCCGCCGCCCCCGCCGCCCCCGCCGCCGGCCCGGCCGCCGCCGCCGCCGTTGCCGCCGCGGTAGCCGGCCCCGCCGCCCCCGCCCGAGCCGGCGCTGTTCCAGACGCTGGTGGTCCCTCCGGGGCCGCCCGCTCCCTGCGGCATGGCGGCACCCGCCCCGCCGCCGCCAGACCCGGTGCCGCTGCCGCCCTGGCCGCCGCTGGCGGTGCTCCCGGCGCTGCCGCCGTTGCCGCCGCTGCCGAACAGGCCGCCGCCGCCCGCACCACCGCCGCCTCCGGCCACGATCACGGGCTGGCCGGCGGTCTCGATGGCACTGGCCCCGCCGCCGCCCCCGCCGTTGTAGACACCGCCCGAGTTCCCGTTCTGGCCGGTGCCGTTCCCGTTGGCGCCGGTCCCGCCCTGGCCGGTCGCCCCCCACCCCCCGGCCGACACGGAGTCAGTTGCGTACCCGCTCACGCCGGCCCCGCCGACGAGGACGTTCAGCTGCTGGCCCGGGGTGACCGGAACCTGGGCTTGGACCTGGGCGCCGCTGCCGCCCGGACGGGAATAGGTTCCCGACGTCCATCCGTAGCTCTGCGCACTCCCCCCGCCGCCGCCGATGACTGTCACCGCGACGGTGACGGCTCCCGCAGGCACGATCACCGATTGCGGCGATCCCGTGTAGGAGAAGGTTTGAGCCGGCGGCAGCCCACTCGCTGCCGATTTCGCCTCCACCGACGCGGCCAGCCCGGCCGGGCCGGCCGAGCCGCCCAAAAGCCCGGCCACCGGCGAGGCCAGCACGGCCGCGGCCGCCACCACCGAGGTGGCCGCCAATCCGATGTGCACGGTTCTCCTGGAGGCCAGCCCGCCGCGGCCGGCGGTTCTGCCATTGTCTTCCACCGAGCTGTGGGCCTGCTGGATCCGGTTCCGGTTAAACCATCCACGCGACATGCCAATCCCTTTCTGTGTCGTGACACACCGGCCGTGCTGCAGGCCTCACCCGAGCTGGCACTGGCCTAGCCGTGCGCCTTTTCATGACCACACTGTGAGCCCAGCCAGCCGCTGGCGCCCCACGGAAACCCCCTAGTTTCGGTGCCCCAGCAACCCGGCCCGGCCCGTCAGTCCACCGCCACCCGCCGCCGCGATCACCGCACCAGTCACTGCGCACACCACGTGAAAGCCAACCGTCTTGTCCCAGCCGACCGGGGCGGACGTGACCCAGCGCCTGCTCCCACCCACTTGGTTGATGCCGTCAAGTGGCCGCTTCGAGGAGGTGGGCTGGCTCTTGCGATGCTCGACGAAGCGCACCCGCGTCACCCTTCTCAGTCGGTGCCAGAGCCGGAGGCGCCTCGTATTCGAAGACGATGGCGCTGGACGCCGTCCCCTCGTTGCCATGACCTATTCACTCCTTCCGCTCGTCACGCTCTCCCCGGTCCGGAAGGGTCGTGTACACCGAAAGTGTGTGCCTAGGAGCACAGCCCAGGTGGCGGAAGGGTCAGTGATCCCCAAACCCGCGAACTAGGGCTGAACTAGGGAATCTCAATAGGGCGCTCGAGGTGGCGGCGGGTGTTGTCTTCCCATAACCCTTACCCCTCCACACCGAGGAGCCTCCAATGAGCAATGACGCAGTCCCCGCCCCTATCGATACCCCCAACCGCAAGCAGCGGCGCAGAAGGTTGGGCCGACTGTTCTCCAAGACCGGTCTGGCCGCCACGGCGGCCGCCGCCGGTCTGGCCGTGACCATGCTGGGGGCGACTGCCGCCCACGCCACCGCACCCCTGACCAACGGGCCCACCATCCAACTGGGCACCTACAACAACATTCCCGCTAGCGCACCGGCCTACGTCACCAATGGCGACCTGCTGCCCCAGTTCAACGGCACCCTGGGCAACGCCGTGGACATCTTCATGACCGGTCAGTCGAACGTGTACACGACCAACGACACCTACGCCCTCGGAATCCCCGGGGCGTCCACGACCTGGGGAACCCAGGTGTCGACCGGAACCTATACGGGCGCCACCTCGCAAGAGTGGTTCTTCCAAAGAGTCGGCTACGTCGGGGTCAACACTCCCTTAACAGCCTGGCAGAACAGCCAAGACGATCCGAACTTCGGCAACAACGTTGAACTCGCCGTCCCGGTGTACCGGATCCTCAACTACAACCCCGCCGACCCTGCCGTGGGTTTTACCTGTCTGGAGTCCCGAAACGAATTCGGCGCAGCCGGGAGCATCGTCGAGTCCGACAACTGTAACCCGAACCCGCCTGCCCAGACCGCCGGCAACCAACTGTGGATCGTCGGTAGCGCCACGCAGACCAACGACATCATCAACTCGACGACCGGGGCGTTTCTTTATCCCGGTTCGTATGCGGTCGGCCAGGAGTACTCCGACTACCTCCAGAACGACGTCCCAAGCGGTTCCTGGACTGAGGGCACGCTGGATGGTTCGGTGATCGAGAACGTGGCCTCTTTGTGGAACAACGGGTGGAACACCGCCACCGCCCCGGTGCTCTCGGCCGACTACACGAATATGGACGGGATCAACTCCGGACTCCAACTGGACCACCAGGCGCAGCCAGCCTATTACGGAAACTCCACCTGGAACCTGGTGCCTGCCTACACCCCGGCCGCTCCGTCCACCAACAACCCGAACAATACTTGCTCTGGGATCTCTGGATTCTCAGTCCTGCTTTGCGGCGGAAATTCCTGACTCGCCCGGTTCACTAACAAGCAGAAAGGCGCGCCCACAATGGGTGCGCCTTTCCTGTTTCGCGCCCGCCCTCACCGAACGCTTGGCCGGTCTGTAACTCGCTCCGATGTCAAGCGGCTGTTGGGATATTCTCGGTTTGCTCGGTGCTGTCGGCCTGAGCGGCGTCGGCAAGTAGGGCCCGGTCGACGACGTCGGAGAGGCGCCGTTTCAGGGCTCGCAGGGCTTCTTTCGGGGTGTCTCCTGATGCTCTGCGACGTTCGAGGTAGGCACGGGCTTCGGGATGCCAGTGCGCCTGGTTAGAGCTATCCGGTGGATCGCGCAGTTCAGCTGCCGGTTGCCGACTCCGCTGAGGCGATGGCGGGGATGATCTGATGACCAGACTGGTAGGGGCGCGGTGCCGCTGTAGCGGGCGAACGCGTCCTTCGACTTGAACCGCCAGACGGGCGATGGTGCCCTGCCGGTCGGCAAGCCTCTGGGTCAACTGGTTGATGGTCTTGTTCCAGTCGAATGAGCGGACCGGGGGATCCCATGTCGGATCGAGCTCGTGGAGATGCCATCGCAGCCGGTTGATGATTCTGGTGCGCTCGGCCACGAGATCTTCTCGCCCCTGTGACCAGACGACTGCGGCCGGGAGCCGGCCTGATCCACAGGGCGTCCTGCCGGATGTGTGCCGCCCAGGGGATCAGCCAACCTGTCCAGCCCGCCACCCAGCGCGGCCAGCTCACTGCCCTGGAAGCGAGCCTGAGGGCGCTCGTCTGGCGCCGGCCCGCTGGTTAACCGGAGCCAGTACCCAGCGATAATTAGGGGCTTTCCGTGGGGCGCTCCCAACGGTATTGGGCTCACTATCCCGTCGTCCCTTTATTGCCTTCTCCCTGGAGGACCTCAAATGACCACGAACTGCGAAGCACGCCATGACCACGAGGAGCACGACCCGGTCGAAGTCACCCAAGTCGCCCGCCGATCCCGCCCGCGTTCGCGAAAGCAGACGTCGAGGCTGGTCGGAGCGGGCCTGACGGTCGGTTTGATCGGATCGTTGGCCGGTGTGATCGCCGGCGGAGCGCACCCGGCCGCTGCATCCGGATTGAACTCGATAGTCAACCCCGGCCCCGGCGATCATGTGGTGGCCTGGGGCGACAACAGCGCCGGCCAGTCGACGGTTCCCGCCGCCCTGGCCGGCCAGGACGTGGTGGCGGTCGCAGCCACCCCCAACGCCTCTTACGCCCTGACCAGCAGCGGCCAGATCATCGCCTGGGGCGACAACGGCCAAGCCCAGGGGCAAGTCCCGACCGATCTCGACGGCCAGGTAGTGGCCAAGATCGAGGCCGGCAACGACGGCCTGGTCTACGCCCAGACCGAAACTGGCAGTCTGGTTGGGTGGGGATGCGCCGCCCCGCCCGACAGCAATCCCAGCTGGGGTGACCTCCTGCCACCAGTCGTCCAAGGCCAGCCGCCGTGGGTCGGCCCGGCCCCGAAAAACGGGTGGCCGGCCACCAAGATCGTCGCCGACATCGCCAGCTACGACCATACCACCGTGGCGGTAACCAGCGACGGTGACGTGAGCGCCTGGCAGTGCCCCTACGAACCGCTACCAGGAGGCCTGCAGGAGTCCCAGCCGATAAATGTGCCCTCCACCCTGGCTTCGGGCGCTGACTTCGCGCACGTATCGGCGTCGGGGAATCACTTCACCGTGCTCGGCGACAACGCCGCTGGCGCCCCCGACCAGCCGGGGACTGCCGGCGTGGCGACCCAATGGCAGCCGGGCTTCTCCCCCGGGGCCAGCTACCCGTCGCCCAGCGGCTCGTTCACGGCGGTGGCTTCCGAACCGGGCCGGAACAACGACTGGCTGCTCTCTGGCACCGGCCGCCTCATCGGCTGGGGAGCGGGTGCCAACCCGCCGGCGTCGCTCGCAAGCCAGACCGTGACCCAGATCGCGACTGGCACGTCGTTCGCCTCGGCCCTCACGAGCAACGACCAGGTCTCCGCCTGGGGTGACGACAGCCTGGGAGAAACTCAGCTGCCTGCGGCCCTGTCCGGCCACACCGTGCTGGGCATCGCCGCCGGCGGGTCCCACGGTCTCGCCATCGTCTCCAACGTGGCGCCCGATCTGGCCCTGCACCGCCCCGTCAGCGCCAGCAGCTCGCTGGAAACTGAAGGGTGGGGCGCCGCCAACCTGACCGACGGCGTCACGGCCAGCAACCCCGGCGACGTGGCCTACTCCAGCGACCCGGCCCAGCCCACCGCGCAGGCGAGCAATATTTCGGTCAGCGTCGATCTGGGCACCAGCCAGCCAGTCGGCTCGGTGGTCCTGTATCCCCGCACCGCGGAAAATGGGGAGGACCCCAGCCTAACCGGAGCCGACTTCCCGAACAGCTACCAGATCCAGACGTCCAATGACGCCACCAACTGGACCACGGTGGGCACCTACAGCGGCCAGAACGCCGACAACGGCCAGCCAGTCACCGACCAGCTGGCCCCCGGCGCCACCGGACGGTACCTGCGCCTGGTAGTCAGCACCTTCGGCCGGCCCGCCTACAACGACGACGGCTACCGCCTGCAGCTCACCGAGCTGGAGGCCTTCGCGCCCTCGCCCGCCAACACCGATCTGGCCTGGCAGGCCCCGGTCAGTGCCAGCAGCTCGCTGGAGAACGAGGTGTGGGGGGCGGCCAACCTGACCAACGGCCAGACCACCAGCACCCCCACCGACAAGGGCTATTCCAGCGACCCGGCCCAGCCCACCGTGCTGGCGAGCAATATTTCGGTCAGCGTCGATCTGGGCACCAGCCAGCCAGTCGGCGCGGTGGTCCTGTATCCCCGCACCGCGGTCAGTGGGGAGGACCCCAGCCTGACCGGAGCCGACTTCCCGAACGCCTACCAGATCCAGACGTCGAATGACGGCACCAACTGGACCACGGTGGGCAGCTACAGCGGCCAGAACGCCGACAACGGCCAGCCGGTCACCGACCAGCTGGCCCCCGGCGCCACCGGACGGTACCTGCGCCTGGTGGTCAGCACCTTCGGGCGGCCCGCTTACAACGACGACGGCTACCGGCTACAGCTGGCCCAACTTCAGGCCTACGCACCCTGACGGGGGTGAAGTACTGCTAGCACCCTCCCAGGCGGGCAGTCGATGACGAATCGGAAACCACACTAGCTATCAACCGGGGCGACCCCACAGGGGTCGCCCCGGTTTCCCTCATCCGATAGGCATACGAGAACGCCACCCCAGCTGCTCTCCGATGAGATTCCACCATCAACTAGGGGGTTTCCGTGGGGTGCCCGGCCACTCGCAGAGTGATCATTGACCTGACAGCCAAAAGTACTCGCACCGAAAGGAAATGAACGTCATGACACCCAGCTGGTCCCTGTCCCGTTCTCTACGACGCTGTATCGCACGCGCGTTCGCCGATCTCCGGCCCCATCACCCAGTCATCGATCCGACCCCAAGATCTGGCCAAGCGCATCCAAGCCCGCTTCCCGCAAACCCTGTCCCAAACATCGTCGAACCTGTTCCGGCCACGACACGCCAGCAAGAGATCGAGCAGCTCCTCTCGCGAACAGCCACACCCGAAACAGTCACAAGCTTTTTCCGCGGGATTCGCTCACTATCCGGGCCACTCCCAGCTGGAAGCCGCCTAATTTGAAACGATCGCTGCACGCCGTAAACAATGCCTTATCGGAAGGGGCCGGACGGATCCCGTCAGGATTGGCGCGGAATCTGCGCAGCTCCATGAGCCGCCCCTTCCTAAGGTCCGTCGGCGTAGCAGGTGCCTTTAAGCTCTGGCCCAGAAGCGGCCCACAACAATGGGCGGTAACGACTCGGCCCGCGTGCCTCGGGAATAGTGCGTCGTCGTTAAGTCACGTCCAGCTCACTCGCCGCCTCGTATACCTGGGCACTCGCTCCGAGGCCATCAAACCGTCCACATCAGTGACGGCCCCGGGCTCCCGCGCTCCCACAGCCAGACACATCATCGAGGGTCAACGTCCGCCACGACCACTTCACTCCCAACGGCCAGAAACGCCAGCACGGAAACGGCCGGCGACCACTTCAGACCTGACGTCGAAATCGACGTGGAGCACGAACGCATCGCGTTCAACAGAGTGGACCAGCACGCCCAGCGGGGGCCACTGTGAATCCTATGGCAGTCCCCCCATGGCGCCTCATAGGGACTCGAACCACCTTTCGTCCACGCCGCTCTTGACGAGCCCTAGCAGCGAAGCCGCCATTCAGTTGGGTGGTCGGACCCGTCGGGATAGCGAAGCGCCAGGGCCCGTGGAACAAGTGTGGACGGAAGGAAACAACCGGAGTGGGCGGGGAAGAAGAGGTGGGAAGCTATGGAGCGAGCCATCATTGGCTACCAGCGCGATGAAATAGGCGACTGGGTGGCGCAATTGGACTGCGGGCACCGCCAGCATGTCCGGCATCGTCCGCCTTTCCAGTGGCGAGAGTGGATCCTCGATGCCAGAACCAGGAAAGCGCGCCTGGGGACTCCATTGCCATGTCCGCTATGTGACCGGGCCGAACTGCCGAAAACGATCGAGCCGGTACGCAACATGGAGTGTGACGAGACCACCTTGGCCTCCGGGCTCCGGCTGAATCGCCAAGGCGCCCCAGGCACCTGGGGCCGGATCTTTGTCCGCACTGGACGGCTCCGATTTCGTGCGGCTACCGATCCGCCCATCGAGGTCGAGCTGGAGCCGGGAACGGCACAGGCCATCCCGCCCGGGGTTGAGCACGACATCGTCCCAACCGGGCCGGTGCGGTTCACGCTCGAATTCCTGGCCGACAAGTCAAACCGCTCCGACATGCACGCGGCCGGAGGGGACGATGAATAGTGAATAAGAGGGGGCTTCACAGATCCTGGGCTGGGTTCGTCTGTCGCGATCACGGTGGCACCGGGAAGGTCCGGACGAGGTCATCGGCTGGACGGCCCAGCCGAACTCTTCGTCTGGTGAGACAACCACCGCCGTGACCTGGTCCGTGGGTGGCTATCCCGGGAGGCAAGCAGATTCGCGAGATCGTCGCCGAGGCCGCCGGGCGGGGTGTCGACGAGGCCGGGATTGGAATGGCGGTCGGACGTCCGCTGTCGTCGCTAGCGAAGCTGATCGACGAGTACCTCTACACGGCGATCACCCGAGGATGGCATCCCGACGGGCCGGCCGGCTCCGCGGCCGGGAAGACGACCAGCACGTGGGCGGAATAGAAGCGGCGGTTCGGGTATTCGATGAAAGGCTTGAGTAGGTCACCGAACATCTGCACTTGCCACGCTTGGACTTGATCGCCGGGGACGCGAGCGCCGAACGGCTACGGGCACCGCAACTCACGCACGGCTACTGGCGCTCGAGTACCGAATGTTCACGCAGAACATTCGGAGGGGCTCCTGCCCCGAGGGGTTCCCGTCGCGGCGTCGGAGCGGGCCACTGCCAACTGCCCCATACCGCGGGCTGAATATCCGGTCGGGGCATGCCCGGAATGCCGGTCAATGTCACCCTCGATTTCGCGGAAGACTGCCACAATAAGCCGACGTGATCGGGCGTCAGAGAGTCGGTCCGCTGGTCCGTTCAGGGGCCACCTCCGGTGGCGTCGAGAATAGTTGCCTTGCGAACGGGTTTCTCTGGGTTTCGAGACGCTGGTCGAGGAGCTGGATGTGTCGGTCGAGGCCGGCCACCTGACGTCGGAGAGCCGGGTCGGGCCGGTCGGGTGCTGCGGCTGCTAGGGCGGCTCGTTCGGCCTTGAGCCGGGCGCGGCTGAGCACGGCTCTCAGCTTCCCTGGTGCCTGCTTGTCGGCTTCTATCTCGAGTGCATGGCGCCCTTGAGTTTCGGGTGTGCCGGTATCGATGGCCCATGCCTGTCGGCGCTCTCGGCTCCAGTCCCAGGTGAGGTCTTCGACGGCCTGGTAGGTGTTGTCGGCGACGACATGGATGTGGGCGGTCTGTCGAGCGCGGCTCATCGCGACATATCCGAGTTCTCGGCCGCCGCCGTCGGCGTACAGGTGGGCGCTGTCGAAGGTGGCGCCCTGGCTTCGATGGACCGTTGTCGCGTATCCCAGGGCGAGTTGGTCGGAGCCGATCTGGTCGGGGGCAAGTGTGTAGGTCCTTCCGTCGTCCATCCGCACGGCGAGGCTGACGGCATCGGGGGCAACGGTGATGACCTCTCCCCGCTGCGAGGTGACCAGGTGGCCGCCGGCGGAGGGGGCGAGGGTGACGATGCGATCCCCGGCCTGGTACACGTTGGCGCCCACCGGCAGCTCCGGTCCGGTCAGCCGGCCGGCCTGGCGCATGGCCGCTCGGGCCCGGGTGTTGAGGGCGGCCACGTTGGCCTTCCTCCACGCCATCATGGTCGCCTGCTTGCCCTCTGCGACGTCTTTGGCCCAGGCGTCGACGGTCTGGTCGAGAGCTTGCTCTCGGGTGGCCGCGGTCGTGATCCGGTCGTGTTCGGCATACCAGTTGACCGCTTGTTCGACGCTGCCGGCGCGTAGCTGAGCCACGATGGCTCGTTCTTCGGGGTCAGCTTGGCGGACGTTCTCTCGCAGCGCGTGAACGCTGCCCTGGTGCCTGGCGACGAGAGCCTGGAGGCTTCCGCCCGGGCCGACAGCACCGAGCTGGCGATGATCTCCGACGATGATCAGTTTCGAGCCGGCCGCTTCGGTCTCGCTGAGCAGGCGGAGCATGTGGACGCAGCAACAGGTCGCCGACAACCTGGGACGCTTGAGGCAGGACGTGGTGCCTCAGCCAGCCTCGCCTCTCATCAGTTCGCCGAGCAGTTGGGCGGCGGCCTGGTCGCGGGCGGGGATCACATGGCTATAGATGCGAAGCAGGACCGACGCATCGTGGCCCAGTCGGCCGGCGATCAGGCGAGGATCGATCCCGGCGGCAACCAGTTGCGTAGCCGAGAAGTGCCGAAGGTCGTTGAGGCAGATGTGGCGCAGCCCTTCCCGGTTGCGAAGCGCGGTGAACGCACCCGACACTCGGTCCGGGCGCCACGGCTCGCAGTGATCGGCCGACTGCGACCAGACGAATGCATCCGGGGCGAGATCGACACCCGAGAGCCGCGCATCGCTCCTCAGCCCGAGCCTTCTGTTCCAGCAGCACCGCGAGCGTGATTGGGTCCAGGCGCGAACCGGCGGCGCTTCTTGTTCTTGGTCGCCGAGAGCATCACCACGCCGCTAGGGAAGACCTTGAGGACGTTTCCTCCGCCGGTCAACGCCAGCAGCGTTGTCCTTAGGCAGGTCCGAGCAGCGCCACCAGATCGTCGCCGCCCCAGCCTCGAGGTCGATGTCGCAGAAGCGGAGGCCACAGATCTCCCCCCGGCGCATCCCGGTGGTGGCGTCCACGAAGATCAGGGCGGCAAGGTCAGGGTTCTCCTGACTGACCGCCAGGGCGAGCCGCCGCGCTTCCTCCGGCGTCGGAGGGACCCGCTCGTCGGGGGCCAGGGGCGGGGCCTGAGCCTCCCCGGCGGGGTTGGGGGGCGCCAGCCACCGCCAGCGAATCGCCTGGTTCAGGGCGGCTCGAATAAGGGAGTGAAAATGGTGCCGGGTTGTGGGATGCATCCCAAAACCGGACCGCCCACCCCGGGCCGCCAGGCGGGCATAGAACTCGTCGAGATCCCTGCCGGTCAACCGCCTCAGGTCCGTGCCGGCCACGGGTCCGCCTCGATCCGCTCAGCCCGGCGCCGGGCTTCGAGCATGGTCTTGGGGGCCCGGCCCCTCGCCTCCTGGTGGCGGAGGTACTCGTCGAGCAGATCTCCGAGCGTGTGCCGGCCGGCTTGGTGGCGGCCCCCTTCGACTTCGGCCATGAGCTTCGCCGCCTCGGTCTCGACCGCCTTCGGGAAGCCCTTCGCGCCCGGCCGCCGGGGCGGCCCCTTGACTGTGCGGGACACCTGCCCGTACTTCCCCGTCGCCGGGTCCCGCCGCCCCGTGGACGCCGTGATCTCGTAGACGCCTGGAGCCCGCTCTCGTATCCTGGGCACGTGGCCAACGTTATGCGCACCAAGCGACAGTTTGGGATAGAGTTTGGGATGACCTAAGCTCGCAGCACATAATGGCTGCTGGAGGGATGCGAGAGCGGCCGAATCGGACGGTCTCGAAAACCGTTGTGTCCTAGTGGCACCGTGGGTTCAAATCCCACTCCCTCCGCCGGAACACGTCCGGTGTGACCACCAGGCCGGCCCCTCGGGCCGTCCCTCGCAGATCGTGAGGGACGGCCCGAGGCCGGTCGCCCGATGCCTCTGGCCCGGCGCCGGCCTCTAGTTTCAGGCTGTGAAGATCCGGGCCGACCGACTGAGACGAGCCGCCGTGGGCCTCGCCGTCGTCGTGGTCCTCGCCGGCGGCCTGAGCGCGTGCGGCTCGGACCCTCCGAGCCCACCTTCAGCCTCGTTCGGCTTTGTCCTCCCCGTGGGTCACCCGGTACCGGCGATCCCGTTGGTCAACCAGGACAATCAGGCGGTGACCCTCCAGTCCTACCGCGGTAAGTACGTCGTACTGGCCCAGTTCCTCACCCTGTGCCAGGACGAGTGCCCCCTGACGACAGGCGCCTTCCAGGACTTGCAGCGCTCGGTCCAGAAGGCCGGCCTGGGCCAGCAGGTCGTCTTCATCGAAGCCACCCTCGACCCCGCCCGTGACACTCCCGCCCGGCTGCTGGCCTACCAGCGTGAATTCGGAGCCGACTGGACCCTGCTAACCGGGACCGCCGCCAACATCGCCGCCCTCTGGAAGCATTTCGGGATCGCCTACCAAAAGGTCCCCGAGGACGACTCTCGATACGAGCCCCCAGCAATCGACTGGTGGACCCACAAGCCCCTCACCTACGACATCGACCACACCAACGGGTACATCCTCATCGACCCGGCCGGCAACGAGCGCTTCATCACCCAGGATCTTCCCGACCTGCAGGGACAGCTGTCTGCCAGCCTGCGCACCCAGCTCGACAACCTGGGCCGGCTCCACCTGGCCCAGGGAATTCCCAATCAGAGCTACACCACCCCCGAGGCGCTGGCGTCCCTCTCCTGGCTGGTCGGACGGCACATACCCCTCGCCACGGGCTGAGGCGTCGAGAGTGAAGCCTGCCCCCCGATCCGGAGACTGGTCCGCATGATCCGCAAGCTGCTCGCCGGAACCGTCGCCGCCGCGGGCATCGTCCTGGCCGGAGCCGGTCCGGCCTACGCCCACGTGACCGTCGATCCGGACTCCGCCCCCCAGGGAAGCGAGATCACCCTCGGCTTCCGGGTCCCCAACGAGGAGCCGAGCAGCGGCACCGTCAGGGTCCAGATCTTCTTCCCGAGCGACCACCCGATCCTCGGGGTCGATCCACAGAGTGTCCCGGGGTGGCGCGACACGATCCACACCGCCAGCCTGAACCCGCCCGTGAAGACCGACGACGGGTTGCTCACCAGCTATGTCAGCGAAGTCGACTGGGCGGGCGGACCCATCCAGCCCGGGCATTTCCAGGAGTTCTTCGTCCTGGCCCAGAGCTTGCCGACCGGTACCGACGAGGTCGTGTTCAAGGCCCTCCAGACCTATTCCAACGGAACCGTGGTCCGCTGGATCGACCCGGTCAGCGCAGCCAACCCGGATCCCGCCAACCCGACCCCGATTCTCCGGCTCACGGCCCCCGTCAGCGATACAGGAGGGGTGGATGTCGCCACGGCCGCCACGCCCGGCAGTGTCTCCACCGCTCGAACGATCGGGGTTATCGGGCTGGTCGTCGGGGCGGTCGGGCTCGGGGTCGCCATCTGGGCGCTCGTGGTCGTGCGCCGGACGCGACAGCGAGCGCCCTGAACGCCTACGCCCCCCGCCGGGGACGATCGAGTGTGTCCCGGGCGAGCTCCAACCGGTCCTCGGCGGCTTGGCGGGCCCGTTCGGCCGCCCGCTGTTCTCGCGCCGCCTGGCGGGCCGCTTGAGCCGCCTCGGCCTCGTCGACACGTAGCCCCTTCATCTGCTCGTTCAGCTGGTCGATCTGCCCGCGTAGGACCGCGTGGCGCTCGGTCGCATCCTCGGCCCGCCGGGCCTGGTCAGCAGCATCCTGCTGGGCCGCGGCCAGGTCGGCCTCGGCGTCTCGCACCGCCTGTTCCGCGGCTGCGGTCACCGTGACCTCGGGCTCCACAACCCCAGGGGCGGCGCCGGCGTCCACAACGACGGGCCGGGACACGGAAGTCTCGGGGTGGCGGGGTCCAGGCCGGCTCACTGGCGAGCCCGGCGACGACGAGCTGAGCGGCTCCGGCCGCCCGCCCCTCTGCGGGGAGCCCGGTGCCGCGGGGAGATCAACCAGCCCGAACCCCGAGTAGTGCAACGCCACGGTCAGATGTCCGGAGCGCAGCGCATCGCTCGCAGCCGGATCGGCGAGGGCCGCGTGCAGGGTTTCCTCCAGCTCCCGGACGGCCTCCTCACTGAGCGACTGACCGGCGTCGGCGGCCAGCTGGCGGGCCTGGCGCCCCAGGTCCGTGACCAGGCGCTGCCCCTCCTGGGTGAGACGCCGGAGGTCGTCGCCCGCCAACCGGGTCTGGGCGTCCCGTAGGGCGACACCGACTTCGAGCAGGTGGGCGATCTCATCGCGGCGCTGTCGCACCAGCTGGTTAGCGCTCCAGGCGGTGGCGGTGGGACGCCGCAACTGCTTGATCGCGGTGGCGAGGGCTCGGTCACCCGCCCTCCTGGTCTCCGCCGCGATCCGGTCGCGCCCGGCGGTGAAGTCCCGGGTCGGCAACCCGTACAGCTCGTCCGCGATGGCGCCCACATCAGCGGTCACGGGTCGGTCCGACCGGTCAGAGGTCGACCAGCAAACAGCGGCTGGCCATCCCTACCGTGCGAGCCAGGCTGTTGGCCAGGAGATCCTCGATCGTCCCGATGTGGCGGGACTGCCAGAGGGCCAGGGCCGTGTCCCACGCCACGTCCCTGGCCGAGTTGATGCTCCAGTTGCCCACCAGATTGAGCACCACCTGGGCCCGCCGATCAGCCTGCACCTCCGCCGATGACTCAAACGACTCACGCACGGACTGGTCGGCCGCGTCGAGCAGGACGTCCACCTTCTGGTAGTCGTCGTGAATGCTTCCTTCATCAGGAGCGGCACCCAGGGCGGTACATGTCTGCACTACCGCCAGCGGCAGGTCATGGTTGATATGGGCGTTCATGCCCGCCAGGGCGAACTGGATGGAGAAGATGTCGGCGTCGCCCCGGGCCGACAACAGCGGCGCCCAGGCCGCCGGCAGGTCGTCCGGCTGCTGCACCGCCGCGTTCACCGCCGCGAAGTAGAAGTTGGCGAAGACCACGTCGAGCTGTTGGGCGAACGCCGGGTCCGCAAAGAACCCCTGCGTGATACTGGTCTGGACCTGCTGAGTGACGTCGAGGTACATCCGGTTGAAACAGGCCAGGCCGTCAGCCGCAGGCAGGACCCCGTCGATCTGCTGCATGCGGGCGATCGCCTCGTCAACCGAGCCGACCGGCGGGCCGGTGGGAGGAGCCACCAAGGGCGTGGGGGTCATGCGGGAGAGCGTAGGACGGCGGCACCAGGTCGTCCTACCCGGCGGCTCGTTCCCCCAAGTCCACCTCGAAATGCAAGAACTCGGCGTCGCGTCCCACCAGCTGCATGCCGGCAGCCGTCATGACCCGTTGGGAAGCCACGTTGATCTCTTCGGTCCGCCCCACGATCCGCCGCACCCCGTCGAGACCGGCAGCCACCTCGAGCAAGAGGAGGAGTGCCTGCGTGGCCACCCCTCGACCTCTGGCGTCCGGTGCTATGCCATACCCGACCTCGACGACGTTCCCGCTCGGCGGCCCGTGGAAGCCGATCCCGCCCACGACCACACCGTCCTCGAGCACCTGGTAGTACCCGAACGGACTCGACCCGTTCGACCCCGTGAACGCCGGGAGATGGCTGACGTAGGCGACGCAGGCTCGGGCGTCACCTTCGAGGGGGTAGCCGCGCAACCAGGGGGGGTCGTGGGCCGGGTCTCGACGGCGGGCGATCACCCGCTCCGCTTCTCCCCGGGTGCACAGATGCAGGGCTAGTGCCACGCCCCGAATCTTGCCCGACCGGCCGCGACTACCCGGCCCAGAATGGTGAGGAACAAACGCCGCCGGGCTAATCGTTACACATGGTACTTACATGATTACACACGTTCTCACTGACAACAGGAGCGCACCTTGAGGGGCTACCGCCGGTCCCGTGACCTCGCCGAACTACGCGCCGCCAACGTGACCAAGGGGACGATGGCCCGTATCTGGCGGTTTCTTTCACCGTATCGAGGCCGGCTGACGCTGTACCTCCTCGCCATCATGGCCGCCGCCGCCATCGGATCCGTGCCGCCCCTACTGGTCAGAGCGCTCGTGGACACCCTCACTCAGGGCGGCGGAATGCGCCAGGTGGATCTGCTGGCCGCCGCCATGATCGGGGTGGCCCTGGCCACTACGGCCCTGTCACTGGTGAACCGCTGGTTCGGTTCGGTGATCGGCGAGGGCATTATCTACGACCTGCGGGTCCAGCTGTATACCCACGTGCAGCGCATGCCAGTGGCCTTCTTCACCCGTACCCAGACGGGGTCGCTCATGAGCCGGCTCACCAGCGACGTGCTCGACGCTCAGAACGCCGTCGGCACGGCCGCGTCGGTCGTGTCCGACCTCTTCACCCTGGTGGCGACGCTCGTCCCGATGTTCATCTTGAGCCCCGAGATCACCAGCCTGGCGCTGCTGGTGCTGCCGCCGTTCATCGTCCTCGACCGGGTGATGGCCAAGCGGATCAGCCGGCTGTCACGCCACCAGATGCAACTCAACGCGGACATGAGCGCCAACATGACCGAGCGGTTCAACGTATCGGGTGCCCTGCTGGTGAAGCTGTTCGGGCGGCCGGACGCAGAGTCGAGTGAGTTCGCCCGCCGAGCGGGGGCGGTCCGGGACTCCGGGATCCGCCTGGCCCTGCTCGGACGCTACCTGTTCGCCTCGCTGTCCCTCGTCGGCGCGGTCGGGACCGCGGCGGTGTACTGGCTCGGGGGGCGCGAGGCCGTCGCCGGCAGCCTCGGCGTCGGCACGGTGGTGGCCCTGGCCGCCTATGTGACGCGGCTGTACTCGCCGCTGACGGACCTGGCCAGCGCTCAGGTGGACGTACTCGGCGCCATCGTGAGCTTCGACCGGGTGTTCGAGGTGCTCGACACCCCGCCGTCGGTCGCGGACCGCCCGGGGGCGCGACCACTCGATGCCGATGGCGGCCTCGCTGGCCGAGTGGCAGCCGACGGAGTGTGGTTCCGCTACCCCGCCGCGGCGGACGTCTCCGTGGCGTCGCTCGAGTCCACGGCCGAGACCGTCGGCGAGGCCCTGGGAACCGAGCCGGGCGAGTGGGTGCTGCGGGATGTGTCGTTTGTGGTCGAGCCGGGGACGATGACGGCCCTGGTCGGTCCATCCGGCGCCGGCAAGACCACCCTGTCAGGTCTGGTGCCCCGCCTCTACGACGCGGTGCGCGGATCGGTGAGCATCGACGGCCACGACGTGAAGGACGCCACCCTCGCCTCGGTCAGTGCCGCCGTCGGGGTGGTGACGCAGGATCCCCATCTTTTCCATGATTCGATCGCCGCCAACCTCCGTTACGCCCAACCGTCGGCCACCGACGCCGAGGTGGAGGCGGCCTGCCGGGCGGCCCGCATCCACGATCTCATCGCCTCGCTGCCGGACGGATATGACACCGTCGTCGGTGAACGCGGCTACCGCCTGTCCGGAGGAGAAAAACAACGCTTGGCGATCGCCCGGGTCCTGCTCAAGGATCCGGTCGTGGTGATCCTTGACGAAGCCACCGCCCATCTGGACTCGGAAACCGAACTCCTCGTCCAGCAGGCGCTGTCGGAGGCACTCCGGGACCGGACGTCGATCGTGATCGCCCACCGGCTGTCAACTATCCAGGCGGCCGACCAGATCCTGGTGCTCGAGGACGGAGAGATCGTGGCCAGGGGGACGCACGGTTCGTTGCTGGTCGAGGGGGGTCGGTATGCCAACCTCTACCAGACCCAGTACCTGCGAGGCGCCGACGTGGTGGCCGCAGGGGTGGCCACCACGTGAGCGCTCTGGCCCCGCCGAGCGGCAGCCGCAGGGGTAGGCATCACGTGAACCCCTTGGCCCGCCGAGCGGCGGCCGCACGGGTAGGCCACCACGTGAGCGCTTGACCCTGCCGAGTGGTCATCTCTTTGACGAGTGGTCACTTTTTCTACGTATAGCGACAAACGGATTACCACTCGTCAAACAAGTGACCACTCGTCACTGCCGATGAGGGTGGGGATGAGGATGAGGGTCGCCCTTGGTGGTCTCCAGCCAGCGCCGCAAGCCGGCCGCGTTGGAATGAATACCGTTGAGGGTTTCCAGCTTGGCCCGGTGGACCGGGTCAACCTGCTCGAGCTGGGGAGAGAACTCCTCCTCGAGGGCGGCGGCAATGTCCTCGCCGGCCCGCCAGGCCTTCTCTGCCACTTCGGCCCAGCGGCGCAGGATCCCCTCGGCCTCCTCGAGGGTCTCCATCGGGTCGGGAATGAGGCCGTAGTGGGCCAGGGCCACACCGGCGGGGGTCCGGGCCCGGAACTTTCGCAACGATGAGACGGCTTGGTCCAGGTCGAAGTCGGCCGGCGGGGTGGCCGGGCGCAGGACACCGGCGTCTGGCAGGCGCACTCCGACGGCATCACCGGCAAACAGGATGCCGCTCTCGCTGTCATGGAGGGCCAGATGATGCTTGGCGTGGCCAGGGGAATCGACGGTCGTGAGGGTGCGGCCGGGACCGACGACGATGGCCTCTCCATCCGCCAGCACGTGGAGCCGGTCGGCCGGCGTGGGGTCGAGCCGTCCATAGAGGGAATCGAGGAGGTCGCCGTACACGCGGGCGGCCGATCGGACCAGGCGGTCCGGATCGACCAGATGGCGAGCGCCCTTCTCGTGCACGTACACGGTTGCGCCCGGGAAGGCCCGGGCCACATCCCCCACACCGCCGGCGTGGTCGAGATGGATGTGGGTGACGGCGATGCCCGCCAGGTCGCCGGGGGCGACGCCGTGTTCGTCCAGGGCTCCCAGCAGGGCCGGAACAGACGACTGGCTGCCCGTCTCGACCAGCACCGGGGCCGGACCTTCGATCAGGTATCCGGCCGTGACGCGCGACCAGCCACCGAGCCGCGTATCGATCTCCCATACCCCTGGCCCGATGTAGGTCCCCACGGGCGAGAGACTAGGTCTACGAACCACCGTTCCAGCGGTTGGGTTGGAAGAGGTATCCCGGTGCGGGACCGCTGGTCGAGTGGTCGCCGTCCGGCTCAGGCTGGCCTGCGGCAGGCCGAAGCGGCAGTACACCGGCCCACACCGGCAGTTCCATGTCCTCGTCGTCGTCGATAGGTCCGCCGGTCCGCACCTTCGCCGAGACCTCGTCGAGGGGCAACGACAGCACCCTGGTGCTGGCCAGCTCCGTGGCGTTGGGCCCCCGGGCGTCGCCAGTCCGACCGGGGACGATGTGGTCCACGATCAGACCCAGGGCAGCCGACTTGCCGAGGGGATCCTCGATGGGAGTGGCGCGGCCGAAGACCACGACCGACCGGTAGTTGATGGAATGGTGGAACGTGGAGCGAGCCAGCACCAGCCCGTCGAGGAGTGTCACGGTGACGGTCAACTCGGCTCCGGCCGCGGCCGCCTTCAGGACGTGGTTGGCGGCGGCACCGTGGAGCAGGAGGCGGTCGCCGTCGCGCCCGTAGGCGGTCGGAATCATCCACACCGTCCCCTGGACCAGGCAGGCGGCATGGCAGACGAAGCCCTCGTCCAGAATGCGGTACACCAGGTCCCGGTCGTAGTGGCCCCGTTCCCGGTGGCGACGCAGCGAGGTGCGAGAGGTGGGCGTAAACGCTTCGTTCACCACGGCCCGAGCCGTCGTGGGCCGGGCCGCCATCAGGCCATGGCGACGAGGTCGAGGAGATCGTCGCTCCACTGGTCTTCGGTTCCGTCCGGCATCAGCAGCACCCGGTCCGGCGCCAGTTCGGTCACGAATCCGACATCGTGGCTGACGAGGATCATGGACCCGGGCCAGTCGGCGAGCGCCCGGCCGATGGCTTCACGGGAGGGGGGATCGAGGTTGTTGGTAGGTTCGTCGAGCAGCAGCAGGTTGTGCCGTCCGGCCACCAGCTGAGCCAGAGCCAACTTGGTCTTCTCGCCGCCGGACAGGGTCCCGGCATCCTGGAACGCCACCTCGCGCACCAGCCCGAACATGCCGAGCAGGGCCCGTTGGTCACGCTCGGGCGATTCGGCGGCCGCGGCGGCGCGCAGGTGGTCGAGAACGGTCTCCCCGGCCCGAATGCCTTCGTGTTCCTGGGCGTAATAGCCGCCGGACACGCCGACCCCGGTGCGCCAGGTCCCCGCGCTCGGCTCGGACCATCCGGCCAGGATACGCAACAGGCTGGTCTTCCCGGCTCCGTTGAGACCCATCACCAGAAGGCGTTCGCCTCGTTCCACGGCGAAGCTCACGTCCTCGAATACGGGCGGCCCGCCGTAGTCCTTGGCCAGCTCGGACGCCTCCAACACCAGACGGCCGGTATGGGGGGGCACGGGGAACCGCACGCGGTAGCGGCGATCGGCCCGGCCGGGACCGGAGACGGCCGACGCCTGCAACCGGGTGACCCGCTTGTCGAGACTCTTGGCGATGCGAGCCCGCTTGGCCGTCTGATGGCGCATGGAGTCGGCCAACGTCGACAAACGCTTGATCTCGGCTTGCTGGCGGCCAGCCAACTTGGCCAGACGGATCTCGTCAGCGGCTCTCGCCTGGCGATATTGGGAATAGCTGCCCTTGTACTCGACGATTTCGGCTTCATCGAGATGGAGGACCCGGGTGATGGCCTCGTCCAGGAGATTCAGGTCGTGGCTGACGACCAGCAAGGCACCGCGGTAGGCGCGCAGGAAACCCATGAGCCAGTGCTTGGCGTCGCTGTCGAGGTGGTTGGTCGGCTCGTCGAGGAGAAGCACGTCGCTCCCGGCGAAGAGGATGCGGGCCAGCTCGACCCGACGCCGCTCGCCACCGGAGAGGACCCCGACCGGACGATCGATGCGGTCGGAGCCGAGGCCGAGTCCGGCGACGATCTGGCGGACCTCGGACTCGGCGGCGTATCCACCCTGGGACGCGAAGGCGTCTTCAGCCCGGGCGAAGCGGGCGATGGCTCGCTCGGAGGGCTGCTCCTCCATGGCGATCCGCAGCTTCTCCAACTGGGTGGCAGCCTCGTCCAGGCCCCGGCCCGACAGGATGTGGGCCAGGCCGGTCCCGGCGGAGGCATGGCGCGAGCTACGGGGGTCCTGGCTGAGGAAGCCGATCCGCCCTTGCACGGTCACGGTGCCGGCCGTAGCCGGCACCTCTCCACCGAGCACCTTGAGCAGGCTCGTCTTGCCCGCCCCGTTGCGCCCCACTAGACCGACTTTGTCGCCGGCGCGCACCAGGAACGACGCCTCCTCCAAAGTGAGGCGCCCTCCTACCTCCACGCTGAGCTGGCGGGCCTCGAGCACCCCTCCATGATGGCGGACCAGGCAGACGAGCCGGTAACGGATTACCGGATCGGCGGGGCTCGGCTCAGCTGGCGTCGCCTTCTGGCCCCTCGTGGGCTGGTTCCCCGTCGGTGCTCCCCTCGAAAAGCCGGTGGGCGGCCTCCTCGGCCCGACGGGCCACTTCGCGTATCGGTAGGCGGAGCAGGGCCGCCACCCGAGCCGCGTCATCGTGTTCGGCTTTGATCCGCCGGGGACCGCGCTTGACCCGGACGGGATAACCACCGACGTCAACCTCCGCGAACTGCCGCTCCGCGGGCCAGCGCTGCCACGACTGGGACCGGATGCCGAGGGTCCCGGTCTCGTCGGCGAGCACGTGACGGAGCCGGCTCACCGAGGCCGGATCGCCGAGGACGCTGACGACGTGGGCGGGCCGCCCCTTCTTGCCGGTCACGGGCGTGACCCAGGCGTCGAGCGCACCGGCCCCCATCAGCGCCGCGACGGTGGCGCCCAGGATCTCGCCGGTCACGTCGTCGACGTTGGCTTCGAGGACGACAACGGGCTGTCCGTGCTCGACGTCGACGTCCGACCGGTCGATGGCCGTTCCGATCACGACCTGCACGACGTTCGGCATACCATCGAGCTCCCGGCTACCGGCGCCGAACCCGCTGGCTTGGAGTTCCATGGCCGGCATCGGCCCCCAACCGGCACAGAGCGTCGCCAGTAGGGCGGCGCCGGTCGGTGTGGTCAGCTCGAAGGGGATGGTGGTTCCGTAGGTGGGCGCCCCTCTCAGCAGCTCCACCACCGCCGGAGCGGGGACAGGAAGAGCGCCATGGGACGTGTGGACCATCCCTGAGCCCTGGGCCACGGGGCTGGCTCGGACCTCATCGACGCCGAGCAGCTCCAGGGCCACACAGGTCCCCACGATGTCGATGATGGCGTCGACGCCTCCCACCTCGTGGAAGTGGACCTGCGACGGCGACCGGCGATGCAGGCGACCCTCCGCCTCGGCCAGACGGCTAAAAGCAGCCAGGGCCCGCCGGCGGGCTCGTTCGGGCAGGCGAGCCTCGGTGATCAGGCCGACGATGTGGGCGTGGGTGCGCACCACCTGGGTGTCACGGGCCCGGACCCGAACCTGGGTACAAGCCAGGCCGGCCCGCAAGACCGGAGCCGCTTCGACCGTCCAGCCGCCGATCGGAAGGCCCGCCAGTTCCCGCTCCACGAGGGCCAGGTCGGCGCCGGCGTCGACCAGGCTGCCGAGCGCCATGTCTCCGGCGATGCCGGCAAAGCAGTGCCACCAGGCGACGGTCGTCATCGGAGGACCGGTTCAGAGGCGACCGATGCCTCGGGGGCGCGACCGGACGCCGGTCCGAGCATGCGGGCCACCGCGCAGGCCGCGCCGAAGCCATTGTCGATACCCACCACAACCAGCCCGGATGCACAGGACGCCAGCATGGCCAGCAGGGCCGTGACTCCGCCGAGCCCGGCCCCGTAGCCCACGCTGGTGGGTACCGCCACCACCGGTGCCGAGCAGAGGCCGCCAACCACGCTGGCCAGGGCCCCCTCCATCCCGGCTACGACCACGACTGCATCGGCGGCCTGCAACAACTCCACGTGGGCGAGGAGCCGGTGCAACCCGGCCACGCCCGCGTCGGCGACCAGAGCCGCCCCGAAGCCGAAAGCCCGCAGCGTGGCCTGACATTCCCTGGCCACCCCGAGGTCCGCGGTTCCGGCGGTGACCACCACCACCCCCTCGGGTCGGAGCGCGGCGGGGCGCCACACCACCGTCGTTCCCGTCACCGCTCCGGCCGGGTGCGACGCCAGGACCGCGGCGATCTGATCGTCGGTGGCCCGGCTCAGTACCACCGGGCCACCCTGGCCGGGACTGGCGTCGCCGGCCGCCAGGAGCTCGCCGACGATCCCCACGCACTGGGCAGCACTTTTACCTGGGCCGTAGACGGCTTCGGGCAGCCCCTGGCGCAGGGACCGGTGGTGGTCGACCATGGCGTAGCCCAACTCTGCGAAGGGGAGCCGGCGCACCAGCCGGACCACCTCGTCAGCATCGACCTCCCCGGCGACGAGTCGGTCGAGCAACAATCGGAGGGCGGCTTCGTCCATAACGGCTCTATCCTGCCCGGCCATGACCGGTGCCGTCTCCCCGCATGCCACGATCGGGTTCCTGGGACCGTCCGGCACCTTTACCGAGGAGGCCCTGCGCAGCGAGCCGGGACTGGCCCGAGCTGAGCTGCGCCCGCTGCCGTCGTTCGTCCACGTGCTGTCGGCCGTCACCGACGGGACCGTGGACTACGGGTTCGTGGCCCTGGAGAACTCGATCGAGGGCACGGTGTCGATCGCCCTCGACCAACTGGTGTTCGAGCGGGACCTGGTCATCGTCGGTGAGGTCGTCCTCCCGGTGACGCAGAACCTGCTGGCCCACCCGGGCGCGACACTGTTCGACATCCGTCGCATCGTGTCGTTTCCCCATGCGACCGGGCAATGCCGGGCCTGGCTGACAGCCAACCTGCCCGATACGGAGGAAGCGGCGGCCCGATCGACGGCCGAAGCGGTGCGCCTGGTTGCCGAAGGGGGCGACCGGCAATCCGGCGCCATCGGCACTTCCCTGGCCGCCCAGCTGTACGGATTGGAGGTGCTGGCTCCTAGCATCGAGGACCAGGTCGGCAACTCGACGCGCTTCGTGCTCGTCGCTCCGCACGACGGGGGTATACCGGCGCCGACCGGGCACGACAAGACCAGCGTGGTCTGTTTCCAGTCCAGCGACCACCCCGGGAGCCTGCACGGGATTCTCGGTCAGTTTTCGGCCCGTGACCTCAACCTGGTCAAGTTGGAGTCCCGCCCGACCAAACGCGAACTGGGTGAGTACTGCTTCATCATCGACTTCGAAGGCCACGTGGCTGACGAAGTCGTGGCCGACTGCCTGCGGGATCTGCACGCCAGTTTGAGGGAATTGAAGTTCCTGGGGTCGTACCCGGCCGCCGGCGCCCGCGGCCCGGCCCGCCGGCGCGACGCCGAGAAGGCATGGAAGGCGGCCGACCGATGGATCAACGACGTTCGTGCGCAGGTCCGAGCGAACTCCGACCCGTGACCGGCCTGGTTCGCGGTAGGACGCCGCCGCTCGACGACGCCTTTGACCCCGCGCATCCGGCCGGTAGGCTCGGGCGGACCGGAGGGATGGCAGAGCGGCCGAATGCGAGGCTCTTGAAAAGCCTTGGGATGCGAGTCCCCGGGGGTTCGAATCCCTCTCCCTCCGCCGGCTACGGCTGAGCTCGTGCCGGAAGTAGAGCCTGGTGCTATTCGTCCGGTCCGAGATAGCTCCACACGGGGGGAAAGTGGCCGATCTTCGAGTTCCGAGCAAATCTTCTGGGCGGCCATGCTGATGCCCTCGGTGAAGGTGGGAAAGGCGAAGGGCAGTTCAGCGACTTGTTCGACGGTCATGCCGGCCGTCATGCAGGCCACGACAACCTGGATGATTTCGGCGGAATACTCGCCCAGCACGTGGGCGCCGAGGATGGTCTTATCGTGGCGGTCGGCGATGAGCTTGCAGAACCCCTCCTCGCGGCCGTCCGCGACCGGGCGTAGCAGATCGTCATAGTGCGCAACGCCTACTGCGATGTCGTGGTGGCGGGCCGCGGCCGGTTCGGTAAGGCCGACCCCGCCGTACTCGGGGTCGGTGAAGCTGGCGCTCGGCACCACGTCGTAGCTGACCTGGCGGGTCGGACCCATAAGGGCGTTCTGGGCCGCGACGCGGCCTTCGAGGCGGGCCACCTGGACCAGCATGGATCGGCCGTTGACGTCGCCCGGGGCGAAGATGTGGTCGACTTCGGTGCGCAGGTAGGAGTCGACTGGGATTCCCTGTCGTTGGGGCCGGATGCCGGCGGCCTCAAGCGCCAATTGCTCGATATTGGGGGGCCATCCGACGGCGAAAAATACCGCGTCCACGAGGGTTTCTGCCACCTCGGAAGAGGTGGCGTGTTCGACGACGAGCCGCTTTTGTTGAGATCGTATGGAGTTCACCATGGTATTGGTGTGCGTTTCGATGCCCCGGCGCTGGAACGCCCGCTCCAGTTCAACCGAGATGCTGGGGTCGGCCTGCGGCACGATGGCCGGACTGGCTTCGAACAGGCTGACGGCGGTGCCCAGATCGGCCAGGATGGAGGCGATCTGGCATCCGGTGTCGGCCGCGCCGACGACGGCCGCGGCCGACGGTAGGGCGGTCAGGGTTCGTAGGTCACTGTAGGTAAGGGCCAGTTCGCTCCCGGGGATGGCCAGACGTCCGGCATGTCCTCCGACGGCCACGATGATGCGCTCGGCCCGCCAGGCGCGACCGTCGTGGGCGGTGAGCGTGTAGGGATCGGTGAAATGGGCGGAGCCGAGGTGCTCGACGAGGTCGATGCCGTTGCGGCGCAACTGGTCGGCCAGATGTTTCTTCTCGAAGACGTGGCGAGCCACCCGATCGCTGTTGGCCAGGATGGCCTGGAGGTTGGGTTGCGGAGGAGGCCCTTCGAGCCCGAAGGTTGACCACGACGTCCAGTCGCGGGCCAGTCTGGCCGAGCGGGCCAGGGTACGCACCGGTCCCGGCCCCCGGTTGAGGTTGGTGCCGCCGACCTGGTCGGCCTCGAGCAGGGTGACCTCGGCGCCCAGTTGGCGGGCTTGGATGGCGGCGGTGACACCCGCAGGGCCACCGCCGACTCACGACCAGATCAACTTCGCTGGTCATGGGGCGCCGGTGTCAGTGGCGAGGAGGCCCATCACAGCGGTCAATGGCGCGTTCCGGCTGCAGTGGTCATCGGCCGCATGGTCCGCACGTCGTCGAGGTCTTGATGTTGTCATTGCTCAGTAGTCGGGATCCTGGAAGGTGGGTTCGCGGCCTTCGTTGAAGGCGCCGATACCTTCGGTCCGGTCCGGGTGGACCGCGGAGCGCCAGTGGGCCTCCATCATGATGGTGATGGCTTGCTCGAGGGGCTCGCCTTGGCCGGTACGGGCCGCCCATTTGACCGCCTGGACCGCGGTTGGCGAGTTGCTGGCGATCTTCTCGGCGATTCGCTGGGCTGCGTCCATGAGCGTGGCCTGGGGATGGATCTCGTTCACCATGCCCAGCCGGTAGGCCTCTTGGGCGGTGATCGGATCGCCGGTAAGCAGCATCTGCATGGCCCTTCCGGGCGGCAGGAGCCGCGGCAGGAGCGCCGGGGAGCCACCGCCGGCCGCCAGGCCGATCATGGCTTCTGGTTGGCCGAAGGTGGCGTTGTCGGAGGCGATGATGAAGTCGGTGCTCTGGGCCAGTTCGGAGCCGCCGCCGTACGCGGCGCCGTTCACGGCCGCGAAGATCGGTTTTCGCAGCTGGCGGACGGTGTAGAGGGTGCGGTCAAAGTCTTGCCTTTGCCGCAGCCAGTCCTGCTTGGTCATGGCCTTGCGTTGCCGCAGGTCGCTGCCGACAGAGAAGGCTCGGTCGCCGGCTCCGGTGAGGATCACGACGCGCACTTCGATGCGGACGGCGATGCTCTCGACGATTTCGGTCAGGAGCGCGCCCATTTCGGTGGTGATGGCGTTGTCTACCGCCGGGCGGTTGAGCGTGATGACCGCGATCCGCCCGTCGTGGAGGTAGTCGACGGTCACCGGCTGGTCGGGCTCGGCCAGGTCGCCGTCGGGCGGGCGGAAGCCCAAGGCGGCCCACCGGTCGGCGCTGGTCGGCTGTGCGGTCACGTGTCTACTCCTTCACGGCTCGGCTGGCTAGGTGTCGAGGGCGGCGAGCCAGTCGAGGGCCCGCAGACCGGGAACGAAGCAGTACTCGCCGCCGCGGGTGACAACCAGCGGGAGGCAGGCCCTGCAGCCGGCGGCGGATGGGTCGCTGGGGGATGGTGAACCGGCCGCTGCCGTCGGCCGATCCGACCAAGGGATCCTTTTCCTCGGGGGCGCCGATGAAGATGCCGTCGTTGAGCCATTGGGTCTTGACGAACTCGAACTGGCGGTTCAGGTGGGTGCCGGCGAAGACGAACACGATGCCCCGATCAGCCCCATCGTCCTCAAGCACGCCTTCGGGCAGCGGCGGCCCGTAGCTGGTGCCGCGCCGGATCATGCGGTGGAGTCGGACGTTGACGTTTCCGTCGCGGTCAAGGGCGTCCCGGGGGTTGGCGCGCCGGGCGTGGGCCCCGGCCGGACAGCGGAAACCGCCCGGGTCGTCTGCGTAGAGGAACCGGTTGTTTCGCTTCGGGGTCGGCCCCGAGCTCAGGGTCGTCGAGGTCGGGGCACAGCGCCAGGGGGGCGCCACTCTGCCAGCGGCCCACCATCTTGGCGCCCAGCCGCTTCTCCTCGTCCCGGTTTGAGGCGTTGGCCCGCAGGTACTGACGGTAGGCGGCCACCCGGGTGTGCAGCTTTCGAAACGCGATATAGGTCCCGTTCCGGCCGAGTATTTCCGGGACAGGCATCGGCGGCAGGGCGCCGGTTTCGTCGGGGTAGCCGAGGATGAACTCGCCGGGCCTGATGGGCGTCTCCAGGGGATTGCTGCCCGGGACGCCGCTGCCTTCGATGGCCGGCTGGCCGATCCCGTCCTTGAACCCGAACGAGGTGCGCCCGGTCGGCAGCTGGTAGCAGTCCTGACGCCAGATCACCTCGACGCCGGTCATGTGCTGGTAGGTGCGGCGGGCTCCGTCGAGCAACGCCTCCAATCGCTCGGCGTCGGGGGAGAGGATGGCGATCGCCACATGAACGTCAGGGGTGCCCAGCGGCGGCTCCCACCGGTCCGGGCTGCTGTCTCCCACGTCGCCCAGGTCGGCGGCGCGAGCGGCCATGCCCTGGCGGAACTCGGGCGCGAAGCTCTCCAGGGAGGCCTGGGGCACACCGAGCGCCTTGAGGCCTTGGTAGGTGAGCGCGACGGTTATCCCCGCGGTCCGGGGCCGCACCACGCGGGGGTTGAGCGGCGCCGACCAGCGGACGCAAGCGTCGCAGCAGCTCCCGGCCCGCTTGGCGGTCGTCGATGCGCGCCAGCAGGTAGGTTGCGACGTACGGGGACGGACGTTCGCGGAGAGCCCCGTACTGGATGTCATCGAGTTGAAGGTCGACGGCGGTGTCGGAGCTGTCCTGGCTCATTTGGGTCCCTGTTCTCAATGCCGGTGAGGAGGGCGGGGAGGATCCGCATTCGGGGCCGCCAGGTAGGGAAAACCCGTTACCGCGGGCCTGGTTGCCTGGTCGACTCCGTCCCGGACGGGGGGACCACTGCCAGCATTCACCCACAACGTGAACAGCGTGTCCATCACATCGTCGTTGAGGCTGCGGCCCCCGCAGGTCTGGTAGGGGCGCCCCGCCCGACTGGCCATCTCGATATCGAGGAACGAGCCCTGCTCGGCGTACGGCCGGGACGGATCGACGGTAAGGAAGTCGGCCAGCACCAGCTCGGTTAGGGGATGGGCGCTGTTCTCGTCGGTGGGCCAGTCCACTTTCCCGTCCAGGCTGTCCCAGAATCCCAGATTGCCGTTCAGCCGGGCCCGGTAAGCGCCCACGTAAGTGTCGGCCAGCCGGAAGGCGTCTTCGGAGTTGTAGAGGTCGCGTATTTCCAGGTCCCGATTCACTCGGTCGAACTGCTTCGGAGCCAGCAGCATGTTCTTGACCTCTGGCCGGCCGGTGCGCTCGAGGCGGACCGCCAGCTTCCCTCGCGCCAGCGTTTCCCCAACCACCGCCACCAGGTTTACGCCACCGAGGAGTTTGGCACAGTCGATCTCGACGACGATGCTCAGCACGTTCTTGCCGTCCAGGTAGATCGAACTCGCCTCTTGGAAGGCGAGCCGGCCGGTTTCGATCGTCTTGAGCGCAGCCGGGGCGTCCATGATGAACGGATCCCAGCGCGCTCCCGCGAAGACTCGCACCCCGTCCTGTTCGCATGCCTCTCCCACCCTGACGGGAACCGCCTCACCACCGGGAGTGCGACAGTCGCCTTCCTGCTCGATCGCCGGACCACGAGATGTCGGCGCCGCGAAGGTGCAATCAAGGACGAACTCCTCGTCGCTCACCGCGAACGGGACCGGGCTCTCGGTCTCGCGTACGGTCAGGGGCCGTAGCCGGAATCGGTAGATGAGCGCGTCCGAGAAGACATCGCTGGTCTCGGCGAAGGGCCGGGTGTTCAGCACCAGCGACAGATATCCTGGCCGCCCCGGGCTGGCGAACGCGTAGAAATCGGTGATGTCCGCGGCGGGCTCGGCCAGCGCCCGTGGCCCCGAGATGTGATCCGACATCCGTGCTCGCTCCTGACGCCCGCTCCGAACCGGCCGCGGGAATCTAGTCGGCAGCCTCGTCCAGCAACGGCTTCAACGCCGGGTGCTGCAGGGCTTCGGCTGCGTCAGGGTTGTCGAGCACTTGCTGGAACGCCCTGTTGGTCCGTTCGGCCTTGCGGATCTCCTTCACCGTCCCGGGGTAGTTTCGGGCGTACGCCGCGGCCGTGACCTGGGCGCTCAGGATGAACCTCTTCAAGGTCGCCACATCGGGAGCCCCGTCGTAGCCGTCCACGTGACGGAACACCGCATCGAACAGCGATAGCGGCTTGGAGGCGAAATCCTCCATGTAAGCGTCCCAGGAGCCGTCGAAACTGGTGGCAAACAGCAGCCGGGTGTCATCATCGAACATCACGAATCTGGCCTCGTGAATGCTCGCCACGGGCAGGTCGTAGTCTCCCGGCCGGTAGCCGGGCGCATCGTTCAGTGCCCGCAGTGCCCCGCGCAGATCGTCCGCATGACCAGGCTTGACACGAAAAAACAGGCTGAACTCGCTAGTCGAGCCCACCCGTAAGCCAGGTCGTTGCGTCTCGGCTGTCGGTTCTTGCACCCGAAGGGTCCTCTCGCTCGATTCAGCTCGAACATGACTCTATGGCCGACCCGGCAGTTGATGCGACTCCCCGGTGTCCGTCCCCCGGACGACCTGGCAACGTAGCCGCCAGCGGCAGTTTGCCCGCCCCACCTCAGCTGACCGCAACCTCCTCGACGACTCCTGGGGGGACGGAACCGGTGGCCACCTCCCACCCGAAGGCAGCGACGCGGGCACTCACTACCTTGGCGATACCGAGGCCGACGCCGGCGGCGGCGGCCCACAGCAAGGCGTCGGGCCAGGAGAACCGGGGCCGAGTGGGATCAAACGGCGAAGGGGCGGCGGCGTCCTTGCGGATCGCCGTGTACCCAGCCCTCAACAGCTTCCGGGCGACCAGGCCGCACAGCATGCCCGTGCCGGTAGAGAGCAGCTTCCACATCCGCTCGCGGTGGATCATCTCGGGCGCCGTCGCATGGTCACGGCCGGAATCTAGCATCGGCAGTTCAGCGGAGGGCCGCTGCAGACGTCACGGAGCCCGGTTGGGATCGGACGATGCAGGGCTCCCTCGCCATGTCGAGCCGCTTGCGGAGGTCCCGAGGTACAGGCGGTGCTGTTTCAGGGATCGGATCTCGCCTCGGCCCACCAGGCCGGGTCAGGGCGAAACGGACCAGCCGGACGACCGGTGGCATCCGTGTCGAAGCGGTAGACGAGCCCAGCCGCCGGCTGGGCCCGACGCTGCTCGTCGCTCCAGCCCTCCGTGGCGGTGGTGACATAGAGCCGATTGAGGTCCCGGCCTGCGAACGCGCAGGAGGTGCTCTGAGCCGCGGGGACTACCAGTTCCTCGCGCAGCACACCCTCGGGGGAATAGCGATGGACCCGTCCGCCGCCGTAGATCGCCACCCAAATGTCGCCGTCCGCATCGACGGTCAAACCATCTGGTGTGCCGACTTGTTCGGCCACCGCCACCAGCACCCGACCTTCCGAGATGGTGCCGGTGAGCTGATCGAACCTGAAGGCGTGCACGAGGCGCGGCCCGCTGTCGGCCAGATACATGGTGGCGCCATCGGGACTCCAGCCCAGTCCGTTGGAAATAGTCAGATCGTCCAGCATCAACTCGACGTGTCCGTCCGGGTCGAGGCGGTAGAGCGCCCCGCCTCCGGGGCGGAAATCGTCAGCCAGCGTGCCCGCCCACAACCGGCCTTGCGGGTCGCAGGCTCCGTCGTTCATCCGCGTCCCCGCCGGGGCGACCTCGACGATGGGCCGCAGCAAGCCGTCTGGGGACAGGTGGACGAACCCTTGCCCGGCGGCCAGGATCCAACCCTCGTCGTCCTCCACCGGTGCGATCGCGCCCACCGTGCCGGGCACGGTGTAGCCCCGGATGAGGGTCAGGCCGCCGTCGTCGGCGACCTGACCACGGTAAACCCGCCCGGCCAGGATATCGACGGCCAGCACCTCGCCTCGGCGACCATCCCACCGGAGGCCTTCGCCGAGCACGGCCTGAGTGATCGTGCAAGCCACCGCCTCGCTCGTCACACCGCTCGCCCTGCCGAAGATCCCCCATCAATCGAGGTCGTGCTTCTCATGAGGGAGCAAGCATCGCACACCACATCCGGCCGGGGGAGGCTACGGCCGTAATGATCTCATCTCGAATCTGCGGCGCCCCTGTTACGAACCACGGCGGCTCCTCCGATCACGCCCGACTAGGCCGCGGTCACAGGAATGTCTCCCAGACAAGTTGCGGGAACCGATCTGCCCTCGCTGCGCATGAAAGCACGCCTGGCACCACAGCGTGACCTCACCGGAGTTGCCGTGCCACGGTCAGAGCCGGTCGACACCCGCCGCCGGGGGTGAGGCGTCGCTGTGGTCATTCGG
This sequence comes from uncultured Acidimicrobiaceae bacterium, assembly GCA_963769725.1. Lineage (GTDB taxonomy): Bacteria > Actinomycetota > Acidimicrobiia > Acidimicrobiales > Palsa-688 > PALSA-693. Next base: position 212,133 of record CAVYMU010000003.1, read on the forward strand.
AGAATTCGAACGGCAGGCCGAGGTTGTTCTTCGGTCCAAACGGCGAGGGTGTCGGGCGCGTCGCCCGGATGAACGATGACGCCGCGTTCAGTAGAGTAGCGCCTGGCCTGGTCCAGATCGCGGCCGGCGAACACGGTGGAACGGATGCCGTCACCGTAGCGAGCCAGGTACCGCTCGATTGGGCCCGGCCCTATCGGGCTGATGAGTTCGACCACGGTGTCGGCAAGCGTAAATCCGGCGGATCGACCTGCGACGGCTGGACGCGCTTCCTCATAGATGACGGTCGCGCCGAGGAAGTCCTCGTAGAACTCGGTGGCGGACTCCAGGTCCGATACGGCGACGCTATAGCGCTTGAGCCCCGGGTAACCGAGAGGATGCTCACGCCAGTAGTCGGCTGGCTGGAGCGGTGCGATGTATTGAACGGGTGGCGGATCATCATGGAAGCTGCGACCAAAGAACTCCCACGCCACGCCGAATGCTTCGGCAGGATGGACGTGGATGGCGACGCCCAACTCCCTTATCACCCGCATTCCCCTGGCCAGGACTTCGGCCCGGGCCTCGTCGGCATCAGGCACCTGGTACTCGATGCCGACATAGTGAGGTCCGAAGGGGGCGTGCAACAGATACTGGGAAGGCGCGAACTCCTCGAACATCACACCCCCGATGGTGATCAGGCATGCGTGCCAGTGGTCGCCGGGCAGATCGAGGTTGAACTCTGCCCCGTAGAGGTCGCGAAGGTGCTCGGCGCCTTTGTCGAAGTCTTCCACCATGGCGTTGATGTGGTTCATGTGCAGGCAGTCGAGAGTTTTTGGCATGGGTCAGCCTCCGTGGCAGTCGCCTTGACGTTCGACCTCGGACGACTTGAGAATCCTGGGCAGGATACTGAACCGGGATTCTTGGGCGGTGATGAGGTCCCCGGATAGGAGCCGGCGTGCGGCCGGCGTGCGGCCGCCTGCGGAACAAGTCGCCCCTTCCCCAGCTCGACTCGAGGTGCTACTATCTTGAACATACGTTCGATCTCGCAGGAGGCACGCAATGGCGAAGCCGATCCCCGACGGGTATCCACGAGTCACGCCCTACCTCTACGTCGACGGCGCCAAGGCGGCGATCGACTTCTACACCTCCATCCTCGGCGCCACCGAGCGGATGAGCATGCCCGGTCCTGACGGCAAGGTCGGTCATGCCGAACTGGCCATCGGGGAGTCCCTCATCATGCTGGCGGACGAGTTCCCCGATATGGGTGTCCGCGGTCCGAAGTCCCTCGGCGGTTCGCCAGTGGCCATCCACGTGTATGTAGAGGACGTGGATGACACCTTCGAGCGGGCCATCAAGGCTGGCGCTACTGTCACCCGCCCGGTGGAAGACAAGTTCTACGGGGACCGAGGTGGAGAGTTCGAGGATCCGTACGGCCACCGCTGGAGCATCGCCACCCACATAGAGGACCTGTCTCCAGAGGAGATGCAGCAGCGTATGGGCCAGTTGCCAGGCTGATCCGTCTTCGTCTCCGTTTCCGTCTCCGGCACCGTCGGCGTTCCGAGTTCGAGATCGGGGTGTTGATCTCACCGAGATCGGTGACGACAGCGAAGACGGTGTCGTTGACACTCTCGGATAACCGTCCGCGGCCAGCCGACGAAGGCGGCAGTGGGTTCGAGACCCGTGCCGGCCCGGCCATCCCGGCGCTCCGGACCGGTCGTCGCACCCCCGCTGCCGGTCGGGAGACCCCAGGCCGGGCCGTAAATGTCGATCTGCCGGCCCACCCCGAGCGGTGACGCGTCGGCCGCCGCCCCCGCCCCGCGGCGTAGCCGGGCCCTGGAGCACGACGCCTTCAGCACCAACGGCTCGGTCCCGGAGTACCCGGTCGGGATGTTCACCCGCTGGGCCCGGCGGGCCTGGCGGCGGGCCGAGCGACAACTCGTCCGCGACCACGAGGGCGCCGTCGCCAGCCGCCTGAGCACACTCCAGCTGCCCGTTACGGTCACCTTCATGCCAGAGACCGGCCGGGCGGCCATCGTCCGGCTTCGCCTGCCGGGCTGGCAGATCCTCATATCCGGCGTCGCCCTCCGAACCCGGGTTGCCCTGTCGGCCGCCGCGAGGTCAGATCGACTGCGACTCTCGGGCGGGGGCCGCTATGGACGGTTCTGGTGGCTCTCCATCGATGACAGTTCAGGTGGTCGGGTCGTCCTGCTGGGATCGCATTGCCGGCTCAATGCCGACCTGAGCCGGCCCGAAACCCACCACACCCCACCACCGGACCGCCGACTGGTGGTCGCGACGCTGACCCCGAAGGGCAGGTGGCGACGTCGCCCGCCGAGCCGGTACCGCCAGGGTCACCCAGCACCAATCCCTGCTCTATGACCCGGATCGGGGAGCGGACTCACTCGAGAGTCAGCGTCGCCCGAACAGCCAGTAGACCACGGAGTTGCCGGGGTTGAGAGAGACGAACACCCGCCAGACGCTTTTCTTGCCTCGCACCTGGTCATCAGTCCGCCGGGCCAGGTCCCGCCAGGCCAGCCCGGCCAGGACCACTTGGATCGGCACGATGATCGCTGCCAGCCACCGCTTCTGCTGCACGGTCATGGGCTCGACCAGCCCAACGGGTCGAGGCGGTGCCGGGGGTTCACTGCTCCACCGTTACACCTGCGGCTCTGTGGTCTCCGGCCCATCGGGAGCATATAGGTTAACTGTTAGCGCAATTCGCTAAGGACAGCAAGGGCCGGTATTCATATCGATAATGGCCAGCTCAGCCTCAGGTTGGCGGGTGTCGGGCCCGGCGACGAACGCAGCCAGCGTCTGTCCGTCAGGTGACAGGGCTCCACCGCTCAGAAAGCCGCGGTGGCCTGGAGGTGGGGCGATGATGCGGTCGCCTCTAGTCCCGGCGCTGGTATCGCTGACATGCAGCGGGCACTCCCCCTCGGGTGAGCAGCCCGTGGCGGCCAGCCAGGCGACGGTCGTGCCGCTGGTGCCGATCAGAGAGGAGGCCCGGCCCAGGGTGGGGCCCAACTGAAGGCCATGGTCCGATCCTGCCGCCCAGGTTCTCAGCATTCCGCCGGCACCCATGGCCAGAAACTGAGCTACTGGCTGGTAGCCAGCAGGAAGCTGGCCCAAGGGCGTGCCGGCGCCAGTTCCGCCCACCAAATCAATGAACTCCACTCCCACCGCCCCAGAAGCCAGATTGCGGGCCACGCCCACCACGCCGGGCCACAGCATGGGAAAGAGCCGATCGGCCGGGACCAGGACTCGAGGACGGCCGGTGAACGGCGCGGCGAGGAAATAGGCCCAGCCGGCGCGCCGGAAGACCACACCGGCGGAGGTTTGTAGCGGAGCCGAGGCGTCGGCGGTCAGCGGACGGGTCTGGGCCTGTCCTCCCAGCGGCACCACGTGCACCCCATCGCGGCCGCTGAAGACGACCGTCTACTGATCCAGGGTCTGTGTGGCCACCGCGGCGCCCGCAGGCAGCGAGCCCGTTCGGGAAGACTTTTCATGATTCGTCCCGACCAGTCCGGCAATCGTTCCAACCGGCGATGAGGACGAGGCCCGTCGCCAGGACCAGCCGTCTGACCCGCCGTCGCCGGCCGGGTGGTGGTGTGGGGGGAATGGAGGTCTGGGGCACGGCCAGCGTGGCGACGGGCTCGACGACCGTAACCGCATCCTCGAAGCTCGCCCTGCAGTGTGGACAGCGAGCAGCCCACTCCGACACAGTCGCCCCACAATGGGCGCAACGGACCACTCGATCAGTGTGACCCCATTCCGTTCAATGCGCCTCTCACCCTTGGGGGGCCGGTCCACCGGCAGACCGGCCGGATGCTCCGACGGCTCTACCCCCCTCCCCCCTCGGCCGGCACTGCTAGAGCCCGGCGTCGATCACATCACACAGCCGGTTGAGGGCCTCATCCCGCTGGTCTGGTGGCATGGCACCGAGCGGCCCGTCGATCACGAGCGTCGCCAGACCGTGCACGGCCGACCAGGCGGCCGTCTCGCTGTAGGGTCGCCGGGCCGGCGGTATGGCCCCGGCGGCCACGAGCTCGTCGAGGACCGCGTTGAGGAGCAAGTACGGATCGGGGGCCTGTCCGCCCGAAGTGCCATCATCCGAAGCCGTGGCCGGGTAGGCCGCGGCGGCCCATATCGTCCGAAACAATCCCGGTTCCGACACGGCAAACTCGACATAGGCGCGCCCGATGGCGCGTAGCCGTTGGCGGGCTCGCTCCTTCGGGTCGCGGCGCTTAGGGGCAGCATCAAGGCCGGTCTGCATGTTGGCGGCCAGCTCGCCCAAACCCCGTTCGGCTACGGCCGTCAGAAGGTCCTCCCGACTGGCGAAATGGCGATAACCGGCGTTGTGAGAGACTCCCACCTGGCGGGCGATATCCCTGAGCAGCACCGCGCTCGGCCCGCGTTCTCGGGCGGCCGCCACTGCGGCATCGACGAGAGCGTTCCTCAGGTCACCGTGGTGGTAGGCGCGTCTCTCAGAAATTTTCCTCTGCAATGTTGACACCGCCCACAAAGGGTACCAGGATGTTGACTATGCCCACATTAACGAAGCGATCACCTTTGATCGTACTGGTCGTCGTGTTGGCGGCCGCGTATGCCATCAATCTCGACACGACCATCGTCAACGTCGCCCTGCCCACGCTCAATATGCGCCTCGGCGCCGGAACCAGTTCGCTGCAGTGGGTGGTTGACGGCTACAACCTGGCCTTCGCGGCCTTGGTGCTCGCCGGTGGCAACATCGGGGACCGCTACGGGCGTCGGGAGACCCTCGCCGTCGGCCTGGGCGCCTTCGCCGTAGCCAGCATGGCAGCGGCACTCTCCTCCAGCGTCGGCGAGCTCATCGCCATCCGCTTGGCCATGGGCGCGGCGGCCGCCCTGATCTATCCGACCACGCTGTCGATCATCACCAACACCTTCCCCGAGCGCCGGGCCCGGGCCGGGGCCATCGGGGCATGGGGCGCGGTGGCCGGTCTCGGGGTTGCCACCGGCCCCATTATCGGGGGTGTCCTGCTCGGCCGATTCTGGTGGGGATCGCTCTTTGTGGCCTTGATCCCGGTGGCGCTCATTGCCATGGTGGGCACCTGGCTGGTCGTGCCCCGATCCCGGATCGCCGACCGAGCTCCTCTGGACCGCGCCGGCCTCGGCCTGTCAATCGTGGCCCTCGGCAGCCTGGTCTTCACCATCATCGAGGCCCCGGATCACGGTTGGCTCGCCCCCCGCACCGTCGCTGGCTTCCTGCTCGCCGCCGCGGTGGCAGTTGTATTCGTGCGCTGGGAACGCAGCCGTCGCGATCCGATGCTCGACGTGCGGCTCTTCAGGAATCTGCGTTTCTCTGCCGCCAGCCTGTCGGTGACCGTGGCCTTCTTCTCGCTGTTCGGCTTCATCTTTCTCATCACCCAGTATTTCCAGCAACTCCGCAACTACAGCCCGCTGTCAACAGGAGTGCGGATTCTGCCGGTGGCCTTCAGCATCGCCGTGTCGTCGATCGTCGGGTCGCGCCTCGTGGTGCGCATCGGCAACAAGGCCGTGGTGGCCGGCGGGCTGCTGTCGCTGGCGGCCGCGTTCGCCTGGATCGCGACGTCAGCTTCCTTGGTGAACTATGACCTGATCGCCGCCCAGATGCTTCTGTTGGGAACGGGCCTGGGCCTGACATCTTCTGGAGCGACCGAGTCGATCATGGGAGTCGTCAAGCCAGAACAGGCCGGTGCCGGTTCCGCGGTCAACGACGCCACTCGAGAGATCGGCGGAACGCTCGGCGTGGCCGTCCTCGGCAGCATCTACTCGACGCTGTACGCCCACAGTTTGCATCGAACCTCCGGGGTCCCGACCGCCCTGCTTCACCGGGCCACCGCCAGCTTCGGGGCGGGCCGGGCCGTCGCCGCGGAACTCCAAGGTGGCGCCGGACTGGCCTTCAGCCACGCCGTCACCGGTTCGTTCATGGACGGTCTCCACGCCGCCTGCTTCGTTGCCGCCGGCGTCTGCCTCACCGGCGCCGCCGTGGTCACCGCCCTTCTCCCGAGCCGTCCGGATCAGGCGTCCACCGCGCTGGCGGCCACGACCTTCGTTCCCGTCCGCTCGGCGACGGGGTAGACGGCCCCACACACCAGGAGACCGGCCCGAAGACCGTGGGCACACCTACCCGGCCCAGGTGACCACAGATCGTGAGCGGACGGATCGCCCGGGTGACGGCAGCGCCAGCGGCCCCGATCGATCAGGTCACGACAGGCCCAGGTCCCTGGCATAGCGCTCGATGTCCTTTAGCCCCTCGCGGCCGACCTCCCCTACGTTCATGCCGGGCCAGGGCGTGACGACCACCCGGTGCACTCCCATGGCCGCCAGTTCCTCGAGCTGACCGGGAGGTACCGGCCCCTGGATCGTGATGGTGGAGTACTCGAAGGGCTCGTGCCCCCTCCCCGCTTCGGAACGCAGCCGCTCAATCTCGGGAATGGCGGCCGGGGATCCGTACCAGCCGTTGCCCAGGGTGGCGGCTCGACGCATCGCCGGTGGGCCGCCTCCGCCGATGTGGATTGGGAAGGGCTGCTGGACGGGCTTCGGTTGAAACCCGATCCGATCGAACTGGAAGAATTCCCCCTGGAACTCGGGGTGCTCTTGCTCGAACAACACTCGAAGGGCGTTGATGAGCTCATTGCAGCGCCGGCCCCGTACCTTCCAGTCGTTGCCGGTAAAGCGGTATTCGTCCTCGGTCCAGCCGAGCCCGGTGGCCATGTCCAGCCGCCCCCCGGACAGCACGTCGAGGGACGCCAGGGTGCGCCCGACCAGCACCGCGTCGCGCAGGGTCAGCATGTAGATACCGATGCCGAGGCGGATCCGGCTGGTGGCCGCGGCCACGTGCGCCAGCACGATCATCGGGTCCAAGAAGACAGAGTCTGGTGTGAACGGCACCATTTTCTCGGTGAAGTCGGCACCCAGCGCCTCGGCCCCCGGGAACAGCCGCCACCAGTCCGGCTTTACGGGCAAAGACACATGCTCTCCCGACCACACCGACTCGTAGCCGAGGTCCTCAGCGGCCCGAGCGAAATCAATCACGTACTCGGGCTGGGCCCAAACAATGTTCAGACCTACCTTGAGTGGCGCACTCATTTCAACCCCCCAACACCTCGGAGCCTGCGTGGAGGCACATCGCTACCAGAGCCGCCCAAGATTGTCCACCGCGCCGGCGCACCGTCGGCTCAAGGGGCGGAGAGATCGTGGCCAGGGACCCAAGGGTCGTTCCTGGTCGAGGAGAGCGGGTGGCCCGCCCTGTCTCAGACTCGGTACCTGCGAGGTGCCGACGGGGAGGGCGCAGGAGTGGCCCCAGGGGGAACCCGAGTGAGCCTGACTCCGCCGAGTGGTCATCCGTTTGACGAGTGGTCACTTTTTCTACGTATAGCGACAAACGGATGACCGCTCGGCAAACAATTGACCACTCGTCCTGTCATGCCACCACCGGCCCGACTGGCGGTTGCAGCAGGATCGGGCCGGCCGCCCCGTCTGCAGTAGACTCAGCAACCTATGGCGTTCAACCGTCAACTCGTCCTGGCTCGCCGGCCGGCCGGGCTGGTCCAGGATGATGACTTCGAACTGCGGGAAGAGAAGGTGCCGGCCCCAGGCCCGGACCAGGCCCTGGTGCGAGTGCTGTGGCTGGGCTTCGACCCCACCCAGCGGGGCTGGCTCAATGATGTTCCTGGTTACATGCCGCCGGTCGGGATCGGCGAGGTGATGCGGGCCAGCGCGGTCGGCCAGGTCATCGAGTCGAACACACCGCAATTGGTGGTCGGCCGATTCGTGCAAGGGATGTTCGGCTGGCAAGACTGGGCCGTGACGGGAGCGGAGGTGCCGTTCGGCGTCAAAGTCCCCGACGGGGTGGCGCCGACCAAGGCCCTCGGCGTGCTGGGGATCACGGGCCTGACGGCATATTTCGGCCTGCTCGACATCGGCCAGCCGAATGCGGGCGACACGGTCGTCGTGTCGGGCGCGGCAGGAGCAACCGGGTCGGTAGCCGGCCAGATCGCCCGTATCCAGGGCTGCCGCACGATCGGCATCGCCGGGGGCCAGCAGAAGTGCGCGTGGGTGACCGAGACGGCCGGCTTTGATGCCTGTATCGACTACAAGTCCGAAGACGTCAAGAAACGGTTGGCTCAGCTGTGCCCGCAGGGCATCGACATCTACTTCGACAACGTCGGCGGCGACATCCTCGACGCCTGCCTGGCCCATCTGGCGATGAAGGCGCGGGTGGTCTTGTGTGGGGGAATCTCGTCCTACAATGCCACTGAGCTCCCCCCCGGCCCGAAGAACATCATGATGCTCATCATCCGGCGGGCCCGGATGGAAGGGTTCCTTATTCTCGACTTCGCCCACCGCTATGCGGAGGCGGCCGGCGAGCTGGCGGCGTGGTATCAAGCCGGGCAGCTACGCGACGCCGAGGACATCCAGGAAGGTCTCGAAAACGCTCCGGCAACCCTGCGGCGCCTTTTCGAAGGTCGGAACCTCGGCAAGCAGTTGCTCAAGGTGGCCGACCCGCCGATCGCTGCAGCCGAGTAGGCGAACCGGCGGCCCCCTGCCGGGGTGTCGGCGGCCCTGTGTCCGGCGGCCCCGTGCCGGGGTGCCGGCGGCCCTGTGTCCGGCGGCCCTGTGCCCGGGTGCCCTGTGTCCGGGTGCCCTGTGTCCGGATGCCCTGCGCCCGGCGGCCCCGTGTCGGGGTGCCCGGCGGCCCTGTGCCCGGCTGCCCGGGTGCCCTGGGCCGACCAACATCTTCTGGCACCCGGGCGGCTCTTCTCCGTATGGACGGGATGGCGCCGCGGAGCAAGGCGCCGGTCGAGGTCTCCGCCGACCTCGACGTCAGTGAGCACGAGTGGATAGCGTCAGCTTCGACATGACCGAGCCGGTCTACAACACGATCATCGAACCCTTCCGGATCCACTCGGTCCAGCCGATCCGGATGACGACCAAGCCAGACCGGGCTGCCAAGCTGGCCGCCGCCGAGTACAACTTGTTCCGCTTGGACGCGGACGATGTCCTCATCGACTTGCTGACCGATTCGGGGACAGGGGCCATGTCGGCGGAGCAGTGGGCGGGGATCCAGCGCGGTGACGAATCCTACGCGGGCGCCTCCTCGTTTCACCGCTTCCGGGCCGCCGTCACTGACCTGTTCCCGTTCCGCCACGTGCTCCCAACACATCAGGGCCGGGCCGCCGAAAGGATCCTCTTTTCCGTGCTGGCCGGACCGGGACAGGTCATCCCCAACAACACCCATTTCGACACCACCCGTGGCAACGTCGAGGCTACGGGGGCCAGCGCCGTGGACCTTCCCATCCCCGAAGGACTGCAGCCCGGCCTGCGACACCCGTTCAAGGGGAACATGGACGTGGCCGGCTTGGCGGACCTCCTCGAGATGCACCCCGGCCGGGTCCCGGTCGTGTTCGTGACCGTCACCAATAATTCAGGCGGCGGCCAGCCGGTGAGTATCGAGAACCTCCGGGCCGTCCGCCGGGTCTGCGACCAGTTCGAGGTGCCCCTCTTCCTCGACGCCTGCCGCTTCGCCGAGAATGCCTGGTTCGTCAAGACGCGCCAGCCCGGCTACGAGGACATCCCGGTGGCCGAGATCGTCCGGGAGATGGCGTCCCTGGCCGACGGCATGACGATGTCAGCCAAGAAGGACCCGCTGGCCAACGTGGGCGGGTGGCTGGCACTCAATGACGACGAGGTGGCCGAGCGGTGCCGGCGGCTCGAGATCCTCACCGAGGGGTTCCCGACCTATGGGGGCCTGGCCGGGCGGGACCTCGAGGCGGTGGCTCAAGGGCTCACCGAAGCGGTGGACGAGGACTATTTGCGCTACCGGATTCGTTCAACCGAGTATCTGGGGCAGGCGCTTGAGGCGGCAGGGGTGCCGGTGGTGGTCCCGTTCGGGGGCCACGCCATCTTTCTCGACGCCCGGGCTCTGCTACCCCATATTCCGCCTCTGCAGTACCCGGGCCAGGCGCTGGCGTGCGCGCTGTACCTGGAAGGCGGCGTCCGCAGCTGCGAGATCGGCACAGTGATGTTTGGACTGCGCCCGGATGGGACCGAGACCCCGGCCAGCATGGATCTGTTGCGATTGGCCATACCCAGGCGTACCTACACCCAAAGCCACATCGACTACGTGATCGAGGTAGTTGTCCGGGTGGCAGACCGGCGGGGAGACCTGCGGGGTATGAGGATCACTCGGGCTCCAGCAGCCCTCCGCCACTTCAGCGCCGCGTTCGAGCCGTCCTAACGGGGACCGGAGCAGCGGGTCGCGCCGGTGACCGGTGCCAAATAGCAGTTCGACCCCCGGGACCGTCGCGGGGGGACAAGCGGTCAACGTCGGCGCGGCCAACCCCCTCTCAAGCCCCGCTAAAGCGAGCGGGGCGAGATGTGTCTAGCGTGGCGACCCGTAACAAATGGGAGGGAGTACAGCCATGGCAGACGACGAGACCCGACCGGTGGCCTGGGTGACCGGCGCCAGCCGGGGGATGGGCGCTGACACGGCCGTCCGCTTGGCCGCCGCCGGCCACGACGTCGCACTCACCGCCCGCCACCAAGCCGGCCTGGACGCGGTGGCCGCCATCATCGAAGGGTATGGGTGCGAGGCCCTGGCCGTGGCCGCCGACCTCACCGATCGCCGCTCGGTGGCTGGCTTTGCCGACGCCGCCCAGGCTCGGTTTGGGCGCTGCGACGTGCTGTGTAACATCGGCGTCTACCAAGGCGAAGGAGCCCGCCAGCTGTTCATGGACACGGCCCTCGAAGAGCTGACCATCAGTTTCGAGGCCGACGTAGTGGCGGCGGCATTGCTCTGCCAGCGAGCGATCCCGTCGATGTTGGACAACGGCGGCGGCACCATCGTCAACATGAGCTCGGCGTCGGTGACCCTCGATCCCCCGGGCCCGGTGGGCGACAACGGCTGGAGCCTGGCCTACGTAGCGGCGAAGGCGGGCATCGACCGACTGGCCAGCATCCTCAATATCGAACTCGGGGCTCGAGGCATCCGGGCATTCAATGCGGAGCCGGGTTTCGTTGCCTACGGTGAGGAACTCGACGCCGCCCTGCGCAAATACCCGGGCATGCCCGTCTCGCCGCCTGAGTCGATCGGGCCGGCGATCGTGTGGCTGGTGCAGTCGCCCGACGCCGACCGACTCCTCGCCAAACGAGTCCACTTGCCCGGCCTCACGCATAAACACCATCTTCTCGATGGCTGGGACGGCCCCGGATCGGTGTACCCGGCCTCGTGAGCCGCCACCTCTCCGCCGGCGACCGCGGTGGCCGCGGTGGCCGCGGTGGCCGCGGTGGCCGCGGTGGCCGCGGTGGCCGCAGTGGCCGCGGGCGGTCATAGGCCCGGAGCCAGCCCGGCCCTGATCCCGCCGAGTGGTCATCTGGTTGACGAGCGGTCACTTTTCTCCGCATAGCGACAAACGGATTACCACTCGTCAAAGAAGTGACCACTCGTCATGGCGGGTTCGGCGGGGCGGAGTGCGGTGCGGGTCCGGGTGCGGGTTACCCGAAGTCGTCTGCAGCCGCCACCGCAAGCGGGCCGGTTTCGAGTGAATGCCATCGAGGATTTCCCGGTTGGCCGGACCGACGCCTCGAGCCCTACCGAACCGGATCGGCGGGGCTACCGAATCAGCGAGGGATACCAAGGTGTCCAGCCGGCTGCGAGCCCCGAACCGTTCCGCCCGCGACGAGGAGGAGCGGTCCGGTCACGCCCTGGCTTCGGGACGACGAGGAGGCGATACTGGTATGGCCAGTTGTGACCACATGAGGAGATGCCGGATGACCGATACTGCGGCTAGGCCACGTCCGCCGATCCCGTCGAGCGTAAGCGAGCAGGCCCAGCGCTTCCTCGCCACCTCTATCGGTGCTGATGAGACGCCACCCGCGCTCGATGACGTGGACGGTTGGCTCGGGCAGATCGAGCACCGGAACCGGTACATCATGGAGCGATTCGCTGGTGCCGAGTTGCCCGTAGTGGTGGAGGACACCGAGATCGTCGGCGTCCACACCTACATTCTTCGCGCTCCCGGCGTGCCCGACAGCCTCGAGACGCCGATCTACCTCGATATCCACGGGGGCGCCCTCATCATGGGTGGCGGCGAGGCGTGCCGGCTCATGGCCAGCGCCAACGCAATGGCGACCGGAATGATCAGCTGGGCTCCCGACTACCGGATGCCTCCCCTGCACCCCTACCCAACCCCGCTCGACGACTGCCTGGCCGTCTACCGAAAGCTCCTCGAGGTGCGATCGCCAGCGGACATCTTCGTGGGCGGCGGATCGGCGGGCGGAAACCTTGCCGCGGCACTCGTGGCTCGGGCCAAAGACGAGGGACTGCCGTTACCCGCGGCGCTGGTGTTGATCTCGCCGGAGGTCGATCTCACCGAGTCGGGCGACTCATTCCAGACCAACCTTGGCATCGACAACGTTCTGGGCAGCTTGATGCAGACCAACCTGCTGTACGCCGACGGGCATGACCTCGCTCATCCATACCTGTCACCATTGTTCGCTGACGTCAGCGGGTTCCCCCCTACGTTCCTCCAAGCTGGCACTCGAGACCTGTTCCTGTCGAATACGGTCCGGATGCACCGCAAGCTGCGCGCCGCCGGAGTCGCAGCCGAACTCCACGTGTTCGAAGCGATGCCGCACGGAGGCTTCGCCGGTGCCCCGGAGGACCTCGAGGTTCGTATCGAGATGCGCCGGTTCCTCGACGGTCACCGCCGCGCCGCCTAGACACTTCCGTCAGAAACTCGACGATTCCCAACCGCTCCCAACCGCCCGGGATCCCCACATGACCCCGCCCCAGCCACAGGGCCTACCGCCGGCGGGGCACTCCCGGGAGCAGGTGCCGGCGAAGGACCTCGACGGGGCTGGCTCCCCTTTCCCTCGGGCCCGGCCAAGCACGCTTTTGTCGATTTCTCGATGAAAACCAAGGCGCTCGAGGTAAAAAGCGCACCAAAGATGCAGATCGGGCCCGGTGAACCGATGACACCGACGCCACCCGCCTCCCGGGCTGGTCCGAACGGTGGCGCATTTGCCTCGGATGGGACACAGTTACGGCATGGAATTGCGGTCAGGAGACGAGCAGTTCACTTTGGAGGACCTCTGTGAACTAAGCGGGCTGGTGGCCGCGGCATGGACCGAGGCGGCCGAGCTCGACTGGACGGCACAGGCCGGGACGCTCGACTGGTCGTGTATGACAACCGCCGACCACGCTGTCGATTGCGTCTACGCGCCGGCCTTTTTCCTGGCGTCGCGGCAGCTCGACGGCTATCCGGACACCGGCCTGGGCCACACGATCGGGCCCGGCGCCAATCCGGCCCGATTGATCGAGTCGCTGCGAATCGCCACCCGGATCCTGGCGGCCGTTGTCAAGGACACCGGGTCGGAGGAACGCGCCGTCATCTTCCGCCGGCCGGTCGTGCTGACCGCCGAACGGCAAGACTTCCCACCCCGAGCGGCCGTGGAACTGATTCTCCACGCCCACGACGTGTGCACCGGACTCAAGGTTCCCTTCGAGCCGCCAACCGGCCTGTGCTATCGGCTGCGCGAACACACTCGGACCTGGCCGATGTGGACCATGGCATGGAGCGCCCTCGACCGCAGTGGCAATTCGTGGCGGGACCTGCTCCGAGCATCGGGGCGTGAGCTGCCTGCCCAAGCTGGATGACTGGAGCGTTGAGGCCGCGCCCGTGACCATCCGCCCTCGCCAGGCCACCCTTGCCAGAACGCCTCGTCTTCACTTTTGTCGCCTTTCGGCGACTTTTGGAGGGAGATGTACACCTGTTGTGCATCTCGCTCCAAAGGTGGCGGGATTTACCAGAGGTCGCGGCCGGCCGTCGGGTCGACCTCGCCAGCCTCTGTTGGCTAATCGGGAGACGACGACAACGGGCACACCGTGCCCACAGTGACGCTGACCAACTCCGACGGGGTGATCGGAAATACGTCGGTCCAGGTTCCCGCAGCCGCCCAGACCACGTCGTAGTCGAGAATACCCACGTCGACGAAGATAGGAAGGTCGTGCCCGATCGGCGGCACCCCGCCGATCGGGAAACCGGTCGCGGCGCGAACGGTCTCTGCGTCCGGCCGCTCGACCCTCTTGCCTCCGGCGGCCCGGGCCAGCTTTTGCTCATCGAGCCGGCGGTCGCCGGGCACCAGAGCCATCGTGGGGTCGCCGTCTACCAGGAATACCAGCGACTTGACGATCTGAGCGACCTCGACACCAATGGCTGCCGCCGCGTCACCGGCAGTCTTGGTGCCTCCCGGAAACGAACGCGGCTCGATATCGAGTCCCCGCGCTCTGGCGGCAGCAATGACGGCACGAACGTTCCGGTGCATCACGTCCACCGAGCGTCCTTCAGCGGGGTCCACCGGAGCCACCCCAACAGTATGGACGGCGCTCGGCCGTGAGGCGTGAGTTTTCCCGTTCCTGACGGATCCCGCGTCTCCCTGTGCGATCAACTACGACCGGGCCTGCCGACTGGAACCAAGACCAGGTGCGGGGAGAACTCGACGGACAGCGCGGCCCGCCCGGGCCATGCCGACACCATCACCGAGCGGGCAAGATGCACGGTATGGAACCAGTCCGCATGGGTTGTCTCGGCGCCGCCAAGATCGCCCCCACGGCGCTGATCCGGCCGGCCCGCGCCAGCCCCGACGTCGAGGTCCGGGCCGTCGCCGCCCGTGACCGAGACCGGGCCGAGGTATTCGCAGCCAAGCACCATGTCCCCGTGGTCTGGGGGTCCTACGCCGAGCTCCTGGCCGATCGGGACATCGACGCCGTCTACAACCCGCTGCCCAATGGGCTCCACGCCGAGTGGACCCTGCGCGCCCTCGCCGCCGGCAAGCACGTCCTGTGCGAGAAGCCATTCACGGCCAACGCGGCCGAAGCCGAGCGGGTGGCGAGGGCGGCCGACACCTCCGGCCTGGTCGTCATGGAGGCCTTCCACTGGCGTTACCACCCGCTAGCGCACCGCATGGTCGAGATCATCGAGAGCGGCCGGCTCGGGACACTTCAGCGCGTCGAGGCCGCGTTCTGCTTCCCGCTGCTGCCCCGCCATGACATCCGATGGCAACTGTCCCTTGCCGGAGGGGCGATGATGGACGCCGGCTGCTACGCGGTCCACATGGTGCGAACCATGGCCGCGGCCGAGCCCGTCGTCACTTCGGCAGTAGCCCGGGCGCGCTCACCTGGTGTCGACCGATACATGCGGGCCGAGCTCGAATTCCCCGGCGCCGTGACTGGACGGGTCACGGCGTCGATGTGGTCGAGCACGGTCCTACAGCTCTCGGCCGTGGCCATCGGCGACCGCGCGACCATGCGAGTATGGAACCCGCTGGCGCCGCACCAATTCCACCTTCTGTGGATCGATCACCGCTATGAACGGGTCCCGGGCGGCCACACCTACGACTACCAGCTCCAGGCGTTTGCGGCCGCCGTGCGCACCGGCGCATCGACACTTACCCCGCCGGCCGACAGCATCGCCAATATGCAGGTGATCGACAACATCTACCGGGCGGCCGGCCTCGAGCCCCGGAAGGGCTCCACCGACTGACCAAAACCGCCCGATCCAACGCCCGCCCCACCCTTGAACGCCCGCCCTTCCCTTGGTTGACAGAGCGCCGCCAGTCGCCCTCGGGCTGGAAACCGCCTGCTCGCTATTACCCGCCCACGTGGTAGCTTTCGCTCTCGACGAACCGGGTTTTCCCGGCTTGCTGTGGGCCGATGGATGGCCAGGTGTGGGAGGGCGAGATGCCAAGGATCGAGCCGGTGCCGTGGGAGGAAGTCGCACTCCCAGTTCGCGAGATGTTTGAGGAGGGGATGGCAGAGGGGTTTTACCCGACGCCGAAGGGCTTACCTCGACCGGTCCCGCTGCAAATCTACGCCTACACTTCTGCCGGGGCGCAACGCATGCACCGGGACTACCGAGACCGTCTACGTGACGGACTTCTGGAGCCGCGTCTCGAAGAATTGGTTCGTATCCGCAGCGCTCAGCTTGGTGGCTGTATGCCATGTGCGAACGCCATCAAAGACGGGTCGTCGGTAGACGACGATGACGTCGCCTGCCTGGTCGACGCCGGCATGTCCGGGTTCACGGATAGGGAAAGGGCCGCAGTGCGGTTCCTTGAGTACCTGATCAATAGCCCGGAGCGGATCGACGATCAGTTCTATCGCGAGCTGGCCGAACTGTTCACCACCGCCGAGATCGTCGAGCTTGGCTTGCAGTGCGCGGGATTCGGAATACATCGATTTCTCGCCACCCTGAACGTCTACGGCGAGGAAGCACCCGCCATACCCTACGAAGCAAGCCAGGTCGATGCCCGCAGGGCCGTGCCCGCTGAGGCGGAGGCCTAGGTTCGGCGACCCACCGAGGCCTCGTCGCCTGGTCCGGATTCGTGGGATCCGTGGGCCCGGGAACCATACAACCGCCCGGGCGAGCGGCACCTTAGGGACGGCGTGACGGCCGATGGCACACGGAGTCCGGTGCCCGGCATCGGAAGCCTGTCTGTTTCAATGTTCGCCATGCCTCTTTACGCACTGGGGAACGACCGACCCCGCATCCATCCCCAGGCCTACGTCCACCCCCAGGCGGTTCTGATCGGAGAGGTACGCCTCGGCCCGCAGAGCAGCGTGTGGCCCGGGGTGATCATCCGGGCTGACAACGGACCCATCGTCATCGGTGCTCGGACCTCCATCCAGGACGGGACCGTCATCCACACCCAGCCCGAAAACCCAACCCAGATCGGCGCCAACTGTGTCATCGGCCACCTCGTACATCTCGAAGGCTGCCTGCTCGAGGACTGGGTCCTCGTCGGATCAGGTGCAGTCGTCCTCGAACGGGCGATCTGTCGCAGTCCTTCACTAGTAGGGGCGGGGGCGGTTGTGTCGCCGGGGACGGAGATCCCGGCCGGCGCCATGGCCCTCGGAGTCCCGGCCCGGATCCGGCCCGGAACGGTCAAGCGCCCAATGGTGGCCGGCAACGTCACCGCCTATGAGAAGCATCTGGTACAACACCGTGACGGGAGCAAAGAGGTAGCCCTCGGAGACTGCCTCGAACCATGATCGCCACCCGCCCCAGAAGAGCCGGGGATCGTCGTCTGTAGTCGAATGAGAGGGCGTGGCGGGCGTCTCGCCTCGACCTCGAGACCAGCTCCGGTCACTGCTCCAGGCCCCGACCGGCCCTGGCTGGGTGGGCTACGCGGAAGGCGGCCTCCGACAGCTCGACGAACAGGCGGTAACGATCACCGACCGGTGCGATCCATTGGCGGTCGGGTTCGACCAAGCGCCCGGTGCCGGCCCACCGTTCGGACTCGCTGAGGTCGTTTTCGAGACCGGCGGCCACGCGGGCGAGGAAGGCTGCGCCTCGGGCCGCCCCTTCGGGTTCGGCAGCCACGTGCACCGCTGCGCCCGTGGCGTCGGCAAGGGCCTGCATCCAGCCGCCCGACCTGGTGCCGCCGCCGGTTGCCACCAGACGCGCCGGTCGCACCCCGGCCAGCTCGAGATGGTGCCGCACCACGAAGCCGGAGGCTTCCCACGCGGCCCGCCGGGCCGCCGCCGGTCCGTGGGTGAGGTCCAGTCCGTGCAGCGCCGCTCTCCGATTGGGGTCGTGGTAGGGGGTACGCTCCCCCCGGGGGTAGGGCAGCCAAACCGGCACGTTGCCAGGATCGAGCGACTCGTGCCTGCCGGCACCGGACCGGCCGATGAGCCTGGAGGCCCAATCGATGAAGAGACCTCCCGCGTTACTGGCGCCCCCCACCAGGCTGCGATCCGGCACCCGGTGCGGCACCGTCCACAAGCCAGGCACCTTCGGCGCTCCTGGCGCGACGGCCCACACGATGAGAGTGGTGCCGCAGATGACGTGCACGTCGCCGTCCTCGCCCGCCCCAGCCACGAGTTGCTCGCACCAGGCGTCGACAGACCCGGCGGTGAGCACGGGGCCATGGCCGTCAAGGCGGCCCGCGGAGGCGCCGGTCGCCTCGACCACAGGGAGCTGTTCGGGTCGGATGCCGCACTCGGCGCATACGGCCGGATCCCACCCGGCGGGTCCGTGGAGCGGAGCGGAGGTCATGGCCACGCCGGAGTCGATCACCGCCGCCCCCCCGAGGGATCGGTTGGCGACCGCCGGCGCGGGCCAAAAGCCGGCCGCGCCTGGCGCGACACTCGCGGTCCAGCGAAGAAAGCCAACCGCCTCACCGCGCTCCTCCGCGCCTCCCTCCCCGATACCGGGCCTGCGGCCGCGGAGATCGCCATACAGCAGTCCGGGTGTGAGCGGCCGGCCCCGAACGTCTACCGCCGTCAGGGACGGCACCATCGATGCCAGGCCTATGCCCTTGACATCGATTCCACCGAGGGCGGCGAGAGCGCGTCGGGGCCCTCTCCTCCAGGCCTGACCGGCGTCGTGCTCCATCCGATCGGGCGACGGCACGACCAGCCGGTGGGAGACCCGCGAACGGGCCAAGACTTCACCGTCCTCGTCGACCGCGACGGCTTTCACCGAGGTGGTGCCGATGTCGAGCCCGACGGTCACCGAGCCCATGCCCGACCTCCCGACAATGGCATTGCCGTCACAGTACGGCAAGAATGTCGGCGTGACCGTAAGGGACCGGCCTCGCGCCCTGATCACCGCGCCCTTGCGCGGCCCCGGTTTCGATCGGCTGTCGGCCATGACCGATGTCGTCTACGACCCGTGGATCGAACACAACCCCCTGCAGCTGTACTCGTCGCCACAGCTGCGCGACCGCGTCGAAGCCGAGGCCGCGGACGTGGTGATCGTCGAGGTGGATGCCGTCGGAGCGGAAGTTTTCGACCGGCCCCTTCTGGCAGTGGCGGCCACCCGGGGGGACCCTGTGAATGTTGACTTGGCCGCGGCCACGGCGGCCGGTGTGCCCGTGCTCCACTGCCCCGGTCGCAACGCCGATGCGGTGGCCGAGCTGGCGGTGGCTCTCCTCTTTGCCCTCAATCGCAGATTGCTGCCAGCCGACCAAGACGTGCGAGCCGGTCAGGTCTACCGCGACGGGACCATCCCTTACCAGCGCTTCCGAGCGTGGGAATTGGCCGGGCGAACGGCCGGGTTGGTTGGGCTCGGATCGGTGGGGCGAGCCTTGCGGTGGCGGCTCGAGGGTCTCGGACTGACCGTCATCGCCCATGACCCCTACAGCGACGAGGCCACGGTCGCGCTCGACGAGCTCATCGGGCGGGCTGACGTGGTTTCCATGCACGCTGCCGTCACCCCGGAGACGGAGGCCATGATCGGGCCGGCCCAGTTCGCGGCCATGCGGCCCGGAGCGCTCTACCTCAACACGGCCCGGGCCCAACTCCACGATACCGACGCACTGGTCGCCGCGCTGCAATCCGATCATCTGGCCGGCGCCGGCCTCGACCACTTCGCAGGGGAGCATTTGCCCACGGATCACCCGTTGGCCACCATGGCAAACGTGGTGCTCACTCCGCACATCGGTGGCGCCACATGGGACACCGAGAGCAGGCAGACGGCGATGGTCGCCGACGACATCGAACGGCTGCTGGCGGGACATGATCTCCTGTACGCGGTCAACCCGGAGGTCCTGCGATGAGATATGTCGACGAGGCGGCCCACCAGGTGCTGGCGGCGGCCAAGGACATGCTGCGCCGCGGCCTGGTCGAGGGCACAGCCGGCAACATCTCGGCCCGCCAGCCGGACGGCACTCTCGTGATCACTCCTTCGTCGGTGGACTACGCCGACATGCAGCTCGACGATCTGGTCGTTGTGGATGCCGCTGGGAAGACCATGGCGTGCAAGGACGGGCGATCGCCGTCGTCAGAGAGGATGCTCCACCTGGCCTGCTATGGCGCTTTCGACGACATCGGCGCAGTGATCCATGCCCATCCTGTGCACGCCACTATGTTCGCCATCGCCCGCCAGAACATTCCGGCGTGCATCGACGAGTTCGCCATCTACGTGGGCGGTGACGTGCGCTGCACGGAGTACGCGCCCAGCGGTTCGGCCGAGGTCGGAGAACAGGCGGTCAAGGCCCTCGAAGGGCGGGGCGCGGCGCTCATCGCCAACCACGGCATGGTGGCGATTGGACCCGACCCGGCCGCGGCCCTGCACATCACTGCGCTGGTGGAGCGCAGTGCCCAGATCACCTGGGGCGCACGCGCCCTCGGGACCCTGCACCCGCTGCCGGACGACGTAAACGACCGATTCGCCGGCTACTACGCCTACTTGCGCCAGAACCCCCACTAGGTAACGGGCTGCTCCGCGAGTCAGCCCCGACCTGATCCCTGATACCTCGCTCTAGCGCCAGACACCGTCGGGCCCGGCGCGGATCATCAGCCTCCGGCGTGCAGACGCTTCAGCACGGGCCGGTAGGGGCGAGTGGCGATTCCGGCGTCGGTGATGATGGCGGTTACCAACCGGGCGGGCGTGACGTCGAACGCCGGATTGTTGATCGCCACGCCGGACGGCACCACCCGGCGCTCGCCGAAGACAGCCACTTCGTCAGTGTCTCGCTGCTCTACAGGTATGGCCGCGCCCGAACGGCATCCCAGATCCACGGTCGAAAGGGGGGCGGCCACGTAAAACGGAATGTGGTGATAGCGGGCCAGCACGGCGAGGGAATAGGTGCCGATCTTGTTGGCTACGTCCCCGTTGGCGGCGATCCGGTCCGCCCCGACGATGACGCAGTCGACATCGCCTCGAGCCATCACCGATCCCGCCGCTCCATCCACCAGGACCGTGGCTGGTATGTCGAGCCGGGCCAGCTCCCAGGCGGTAAGTCGGCTGCCCTGCATCACCGGACGGGTCTCATCGACCCACACAGATGGGTTTTTGCCGGTTTCGTGCGCTGATCTGATCACGCCCAACGCGGTTCCGTACTCGGCGCAGGCAAGGGCACCGGCATTGCAGTGGGTGAGCACCCGGCAGTCCTGCGGGAGCAGATCGGCCCCGAGCCGGCCGAGGATCCGGTTGCGCTCGGAATCCTCGGTCGCGATCGCCACCGCCTCCCGCACGGGATCGTCTGCGGCCAGGGCCCGTTCCACACCCCACTGCAGGTTTACCGCCGTCGGTCGGGTGGCAATCAGGCGGGCGGCGGCTTGAGCCGTGTTCTCGCCTCGATGAGCCGCCAGGGCCACGCCCATAGCGCCGGCCACCCCTAAGGCCGGCGCACCCCGGATCGCCAGCGAGGTAATGGCATCGCATAGCTCCGCCACGGTCGACGCCTCGAGGAACACCAGCTCGGCCGGCAGCCGCCGTTGGTCGATCAGCCGGACTTCTCCGTTCTGCCACTCAATGGTGGCTGGCAACGCCTTCGGTCCACGTGGGATGGAATCGTCGTGGGGCTGATCCATGGACGACATTCTGCCCTTGACCCGCCCACCGGAGTGGTGTGTGACGACGACCGCAGCCGCGCCCCCCACGGATCATCCGACAAGGCCTGGACCATCGGGAATCCAGCCGTTCCATCCGCCTGATGGGGTCGCCACCTGACGGAATGCCAGGAGTTCTCAGGCCGATCTCATTGTGTTCACAGCCACGGCACGTCTACTGGAACTCGGAACGGCGTCGGTACGACGTCGGTACGACGACCGAGGGAAGGGCTCTGGACTCGATGACCGCTGACTCCACCTGGATGGCCCTCGCAGCCTGCGCAGATCATCCGCCCAACGTCTTTTTCCCCGTAGACGGCGTCGGCGTCGAGATAGCCCGGAAGATCTGCGCGACCTGCCCGGTACAGGAATCCTGCCTGGAGTACGCGGTGGTCAATCGCATTGAACACGGGGTATGGGGAGGGACCTCCGAGCGAGGACGGCGACGCCTGTATCGGGCTCGCCAACTTGCCGGTGCGGCGGTCGGCAGCGACGGGTAACGGCCCGGCGGCCCCCGCAACCTGGGAGAGTTTTTTACCTCGGGCACGGTTTTCGTCGTGACATCGATAAAAGCGAACCCAAGGTGAATGGTCGCGCTCACCGGCATGCCGCAGGGACGCCCGAGGTCGCGGTCCGGACCAGCCGGGCCGGCTTCGCCGGCTCTCACCGCTTCCGGCTGATGACGCGGCCCGGAGCATCGCTCCTTCTGAGAGGAATCCAAAACCACCCGAGCGAATGGCTTCGACAGACGTTGATGACCCCTAGAACCTATGAGATCACCTTCGAGGGTCAAGCCGTCCCCGCCATCGTCGATGCGTTCGAGGACTTCGACGTGGTCGTCGGCACAGGAAGCACCAAACTCTGGGCGGCGGGCCTCGACCAGGCGCCTGGCATGCCGCCATCGATCGCTCGCAAACCTGGGCCTGGAGTTACTCGAGGTCAAAGCCGTCTAACCACGGCGACAATGCCGGGCTCGCGGTGATCGAGGACCGGCGAGGAGCACCTCACCCAAATCCAGGGAGATTCCATCGGCGAGCCTTCATGGGGCAGGATCCTGCCGATTTGCCCGAATCGGTGGGAAACTAGGGCTGTCCTCGAACAGGACCCCATCAAAACGCAGAATCGATCCCGGGAGGTTTCGATGTCGAACGGCGAGAACCAGCCGCAGGACTCGAGCAGCACCGAGGGCGCCCAACCATCCGGCCCGCCAAGTCCATCCGGCCCGCCAACTCCGCCGTCTGCACCAGATGACGCCGCCACCTCCGAGCACCATACCGACTCCCACGGTCGCAGCCTCGGTGAGCGCCAGCGCCTATCCGATCAACCTCAACGTCGAAGTTCCCGAACGGATCGCCCGGTGGCGACCCCTCGTACAGTGGTTCCTGGCGATTCCCTTGCTGATCGTGGTGTACGTATTGCGCATCGTTGCCGAAATCTGCGCCGTGATCGGCTGGTTCGCAGCCCTGTTCACGGGCCAGTTGCCGGAGGGCCTGGGGAACCTGATCGCCGGCTACTACCGCTATGCCTGGCGAGCCAATACCTACGCCTGGTTTTTGCGCGACACGTATCCGCCGTTCGCCCTGGCTCAGGGCTATAACGACCCTGGAGGCGACCCAGCCTGGTTCGAGGTGCGGCAAGCCACCGGGCTGTCGCGGCTGGCCGTCCTCTTCCGGATCATCCTGGTGATACCCCAGCTGATTGTGCTGTTCTTCCTGGCCATCGCCTTGTACGCAACGATGTTTGTGGCGTTCTTCGTCGTGCTGTTCACCGGCCGTTGGCCCGCAGGACTACGCGACTTCGTCATCGGCGCCGCCCGTTGGGTGCTTCGCGTCGACGCCTGGTTCTACCTCCTCGCCGACGAGTACCCGCCCTTCTCGCTCCGCTAGCACCCGCGGACCAGGCAGGACCGCCCCACCGTCCCACCGTTCCTCACTGTCTCGGAGTCGAAGTGGCGTCGCGGTCAAAAAAAACCACGACGCCACTGAAGCTCACTTGGTGACGCGATCGGCGCGGTGTGGAAGCTTCCAACCGGGCCGTACGAAGTGACAGGTGTAACCGTCGGGATAGCGCTCCAGGTAGTCCTGATGCTCGGGCTCAGCCTCCCAGAACGGCCCGACCGGCGTGACCTCGGTCACGACCTTCCCTGGCCACAATCCGGAGGCGTCAACATCCGCGATGGCGTCCTCGGCGATGCGCTTCTGCGCTTCGGTGGTATAAAAGATGGCCGATCGGTAGCTGGTGCCGATGTCGTTGCCCTGCCGATTCTTCGTCGTCGGATCGTGGATCTGGAAGAAGAACTCCAGGAGGTCCCGATAGGTGAGCACCTCGGGATCGAAGACGATCTCAATGGCCTCAGCATGACCGTGATGATTGCGGTAGGTGGCGTTGGAAACGTCCCCGCCGGTGTAGCCAACCCTGGTCGAGATCACTCCGGACTGCTTTCGGATCAGATCCTGCATCCCCCAGAAGCAGCCCCCGGCCAAAATGGCGGTCTCGGGCGCGTCGGTCATTGCGATGCTCCTTCCTTCTTGTCACTGTCGTCAAAAAGCTTGCGGTAGGCCCCGTAGCCTTCGCGTTCGAGGTCACCTACTGGGATAAAGCGTAGAGCGGCGGAGTTGATGCAGTAGCGCAGTCCACCGGCGTCGGACGGCCCGTCATCGAACACGTGACCGAGGTGACTATCTCCGTGGGCGGAGCGGACTTCGGTCCGGGTCATCCCGTGGCTGAAGTCCCCGCTCTCGACCACGTTGGCCGGCTCGACGGGAGTGGTGAAGCTGGGCCAACCACAGTGGCTGTCGAACTTCTGCGTGGAAGCGAACAGCGGCTCGCCTGAAACGATGTCAACGTAGAGTCCGGCGTCCTTGTGGTCCCAGTACGGGTTGGCGAAGGCAGGTTCGGTACCGCTCTCCTGGGTGACGTGATACTGCTCCGGAGTAAGGCCGGAGATCCGTTCGAGGTCCTTGTGGTAGCGCTCCGACACGGGACGCTCCTTCCGTGGTTGCTGTGCTCTCAATATTGCTAGCCGACGGTCGGCTCCGCGGTCTGGCCGCTCCCCGTGAAGTCCACTGGGGCCAGGCCCGGATTCCAATTCCCGTCAACGCATAAAGGTCAACAACGGGCCTCTGAGGGGTGTTCCCGGCTCCGATCGTTGCCTCCGATGATCCTCGGCCGGGGCCGGCCGACCCTGCTTCATCACCGATTGCTGGCGGGTTTACTACACCTCATGTGGTATCAGTAGTTTTGAGGTTGAACCGGCCAGGCCGCGGTGGTCCTGGCGCCGCCTAGCGACTCATCGCCCCACCGTCGACGACCAACACCGCGCCGGTAACCCACGTCGAGAGATCGCTGGCCAGGTAGAGGGCAGCGCGAGCGATGTCGAGGGGTTCGCCGAGACGAGCAAGCGGCCAGTCCCATCGCCCTTGGTCGACGCGGGGCTCCCACAGGGCCCGGGCAAAGTCCGTCTTGACCAGGCCCGGGGCGATGGCGTTGACGCGAACGTCGGGGCCGAGCTCCGAGGCCAGATGCTTCGTCAGGTGGATCAGGGCGGCCTTGGTCATGTCGTAGATGCCGATGGGTCCGCTGAACTTCAGACCTCCGACAGACGAGACGTTGATGATGGAACCCCCACCTTCAGCCATGGCTTGCCGCCACGCCTCCTGGATCCAAACAAACGGACCGCGCAGATTGACCTCGAGGGTCTTGTCGAAGCGGGCCAGGTCGATGTCGATGGAACGCCCGTAGTAAGGATTGGCGGCCGCGTTGTTGACGAGGATGTCAAGCCGTCCGAAACGCTCGATGGTGGCGGCGATGCACGCGTGGGCTTGGTCGGGATCGCCGACGTGAGCCGCGTAAACCGCAGTTTCCCCAGCGATGGTCTCCGCCGTGGCTCGGAGGGAATCGATCTTGCGTGACGACAGCATCACTGACGCTCCGTGCTCGGCGAAGAGCCGGGCGATGGCCGCCCCTATGCCTCTGGACGCCCCGGTCACCAGCGCAACCCTGCCGTCAAGATCAAGATGTTCCGTTTCCAACCACCTCCCTACGCCCTGAGACCCGATGGTCCGCGAATGCTCTCGCTTGTTGACCCCCGACCGCAAGCCCGCCGGGTGAGGGAACGTCGTTGATCGCCGCGGAGAGGCAGTCGCGGCCTTGACGCGGACGGGACGACCTTTGAGCTTGCGGGTGGCGTCTGGCGGAGGCGGACGAGAATGGCGCCGAAGTTGCTGCTTGTGGATACCATGCCGAAGACCATCGGGCCACGGTGGTTGCTGGCATCAGCCCGAGGGAGGGCCAACCATGCTCACGAACCGAGATCACGCTGGGAAGGTGTCGCCCTCCCGGCCCTTGCCCTTCGGCCTGCCTGCTTGACCGCCTTGCCACACGAACGCGTCGGTGGCTACAAACCGGTCATCTTCCTGGCCGGCGCCCCGGGCACCGGAAAGTCGACCCTCGCCAACCTTCTCGTTTCGAAGCTCGATCTCGATCATCGCATCGGCACCGGGTTCATCCGGGCCATCCTGCAATCGGAGGCGAATGAGGAGACGGAGCCACTGCTCTATTCCATGACCTTCGAATCCGAGGACCCATCCGCCCGGGTGATCTGGCAAGCCAACCGGCTGCGAGCCGCGGTGACGGCGTGCGTTGATCGGGCTCGGCGCGAGGGCACATCCTTGGTCGTCGAGGGAAGCCACTTGCTCCCGACCGTGTACCGCGATCTCCCAGTCGACGTGTTCGTCACACTGTCCGCTCCCCGCGACCCGGAACACGCTCGCCGCATTAGCGGCCATCGCCACACGCAGCGAACGGTCAGCGCGGAAGGCATCAATCGCATTCGGGAGATCGACCACCTCTTCCGAGTCGACGCCGCCAATGCGGGCATCCCCGTGCTGTCAACCGACCACCCGGTCGACGAACTCCTACAAACTCTGATCGACCTCGTCTGCCGCCGGGCGGCCCAACCGAGTTCGGGGTAGGTGACGAGGGCGAGCGCCACTCCAAGCACCTCGTCCGCCTCTTTGACCACAACCTTTCGACCGGAGAGAAGGGTCGAGGAAGGGCGGGGACTCCAGCACTGATCCAGTACAGTCGGCCATCTGGTCGGCGAGAGGGGAGCCCCGTGGCGACGATGGTGCGGGACGGCTGCGAAATCCACTACCGGCTTCTGGGCGAAGGGCCCGTCCTGGCCCTCACGCCCGGCGGACGGATGGGCGGGGACGCCATTGACGCCACCGCCGAGCGTCTGGCCGAGCGTCATCTCGTCGTCTCCTGGGACCGGCGTAACACGGGGGCCAGCCACGTGTGGTTCGGATCCGAACCCGAGCAGATCGTTTGGGCCGACGACCTGGCCGCCCTGCTCCGTTACCTGGAGCTGGCACCGGCCTACTTGGCCGGCGCGTCCGCCGGCGCCCGAGTGTCCTATCTCGCCGCCCTGCGCCACGCTGATGTAACCGCCGGGCTCGTCCTGTGGTCGGTGTCCGGCGGGCCATACGGCAGCCAGAATTTGGGCTACCAGTACCACACGCCCTTCATCAACGAGGCCGTCCGGGCCGGAATGCAGGGGGTAGCAGACACTGACTTCTTTCGCGATCGCATCGCCGCCAACCCCGCCAACCGGGGCCGGTTGTTGTCCACTCCACCCGAGGAGTTCATCGCTGCTCTTCGGTGCTGGAACGAGAGCTTCTACCCTCGTCCAGATACCCCTGTGATTGCCGCCACCGCCGACGAACTTCGCACCATCCACTGCCCCACCCTGATCTTCGAGGGCAACGACGACATCCATCCCCCCGAAGCCGCCCGCGCCCTCCACCAGCTGATCGACGGCTCACAGCTAGCTCCGCTGCCCTGGACAAGAGATGAGTGGATGCACCGTTACGTCGGCCGAATCCCGGGCACTGTCACCGATCTTTACCCGCGACTCGTTCCCACCATCTCCGAGTTCGTGGCTGGCGTCGAAGCAACTCGTTCGTCGCCGGCCTGTTGATGTCGGGCGAAGACGACCGCAAAGCCCAAAACATGGACCAACCGAGCGTCGACCGCCTGGGGCTGCTGGTCGACCAGCTTGACCGGGCCCGCGAGCTGGCTCAGGCCCGATTGGAGGGGAGCGGCCCAACAGGAACCGGGGGTTGGCGGCAAGGGCAGCCGAAGCTGAGCAACGAAGAGTACTTGTGGGAACCCGTCGCCGGTGCCTGGTCCATCCGCCTACGCGACCGGGCGTTGACACCTCAAGCCTTCGGTGCAGGCGAATGGGTGCTCGACCGTGACACCCCCGAGCCCGACCCGGCGCCGGTGACCACCATCGCGTGGCGGATAGGTCACCTGCATTCGAGCTTCGCCGGTCGCTGGGAGTGGACGTTCGGTTCCCGCCAGCAGCCACCCGATCTTCTGGTCGAGTTCACCCCATCCGCCGATACCGCGCTGGAGCGGTTCTGGGCGCTCATGGATCGCTGGCGGCACAGCGTCGCCGCCATGACCGCCGAGCAGTTGGAGACGCCTGGCTTTGGGCAGTACCCGCGGGGATCGGATCCCGAGGAGCCATTTCTCGCCGTCATCTGGTGGACCAACCTCGAGTTCATCCATCACATGGCTGAGGTCGGCCTCCTCCGAGACCTGTGGCGGGCCCGTCGTTCGGGGTGATGACCCGGCCCCGTCAGGGCCCGAACGCCGGACTTCGTCACTCCGGATTCCGGCGCCGGGGCCGGGGCCGGTGGCGTTCAGTCTGGGGGCGGCGCCGACGCCGAGCCGCCTCGTTTGGTCGGGGTCCGCCGGCGGGGGGGCGGTCGGGGGGCGAGGGTCTCGCCCGTCCCGGTTGGGCTGGTGACGGTCTCGCCGGTCTCCGTCCCGCGGCCGGCGGTCTCGCCGGCCTCCATCCCGCGGCCAGCGGTCTCGCCGGTCTCCGTCCCGCGGCCAAACCGGGCCTCGACGCCAGCGCCGGCCCGGTCAGAGTCGTCCTCGGTCTCCGTGCCGGTGCCGGTGGTGGCGGCCTCCGCGGTCGCGGTCCCGGTCCTAGTCCCGGTGGTGGCGGCCTCCGCGGTCGGGGTCTCGGTCCTGGTCCCACCGGTCTCGGACTCGCCAGCGAGAGAACCAACGTCGGACTGCGAAACCGGGTCGTCGGCCGGGCGGCCGCTGAACAGGGTCCTGGCGATGATGCCGATGATCGTGTCCAGAACCTCACTGGGGTCGCGATCGAGGGACTGGGTGACCATACGCTCCGCCATCCAGCCGAGGGCCTCACCCGTCAGCTCTGGATCGAGCCCGCCGGCCATACCAAGCCGCTGAGCCTCGACGACCCGGGCCGTGAGGTCATCGATCCAGTACGAGTACATGAAGCTGCGATAGGCGCGTTCAACGTCCTCATCTCCCGGAGCCGAATCGGCGATGGCCTTGAGTACGCCGCGGTTGTCCGCCAGTAGCTGGGCCAGGCCGGCCATCGACGAGGCACTGACCCGGTCGTCGCCGGCCGTCTCGACGTCTCTCGCCTCGGCGAGCGCGCCCCATACCTCTTCGAGCAGGTCGACGAGGACGGCTTCGCGGTCGGGAAAGTAACGGTAGAACGCAGTGCGGCTGAGGCCGGTCGCCTGCATCAGCTCGTCGACGCTGAGGTCGCGGAAGGGCTTGGCCTTGAGCTCACGCCGGGCGACCTCGAGAATCTGTTCCCGGGCCTCGTTCCGCCGGCGTCGGTTGGCCGACCGCCTGGACGCGAAGGTGTTGGACACGCTGCAGACTATAGCTGAAGCATTGTGTGACATCCGTGACACACTGGCGCGACGACCGGCAATCCCCAATGCTCGGCAACGGATGGACTCATCATCTGAGTGACCGTCGATGGTGATGTCGAGTTTCAGTAGCCGTAGGCGACACCGCCGCAATCAACGGCGTGACAGCGGGCCGGGGTCCCCGCCAGGATGCGGCTGTTCTCGAACTCGTTGGCCACGACGAACGGCGCGGGATCGTGGATGACGATCTCCTCGGTGCCAGGACAGACACCCGGCTCATGCATACACGTCATCCCCTCATGGCCGAGTGCGTACCCGGGACAGATCACGACGAAACCTCCGGCTGGAGATAATCCGCGCTCTTCGACTGAGGCGATCGCCGCCGCGCAGGGAGATGCCACGGCCTGGGTGGGCGAAGAAGCCGGTGGGGACGAGGCCGGTGGGGACGAGGCGAGAGGCGACGAGGCGAGAGGCGCTGGTGCCGCCCGACCAGTCTGTGGGTGTGGCCGCCGAGAAGGCTGCGGTGTGGCGACCACGGCGTGAGGAGTGGGGTGGACGGCTGTGACCGGTGGGGACCGCAACTCGGCCGGTCGAGGCGACTGACCCACCGCAGACGGGGGCCCATCCACGACCGGCTCCACGTCCGCCTGCGGGCTGGCGGCCGGCGATGGCGTAGATAGCGGTCCAGCCCACAGGAACCCAACTGCGACGCCGCCGAGCGACACTGCGGTCACGACCAGCAACACGGCGGCCACACCCCGGTGCCGCCTGGCGGGAGCTGGCATCGGCGACCGCACATCACCGCCCAGGCGCTCAGACCGCATTCCCGGCTTCAAGCTCCTTCTCTACCGCTTGGCATGAGATCCCCCGGGGCTCCCAACCGCGATGGGCGTTCGTGTCGCCATTGTATGCGGTCTCCCCGTCGTCCGGCAGCCCGGGGTGTCCTGCTCTCAGTCCAAGAGCAGGCTCTCGGTCCCAGAGCGGGCCCGATGGCTGGCACCGGGCGGTCCGCGGACTACGCCTTCCGACGTTGTCCGGTCCGGAGATTCGAGCTGCGGACGAAGCACCAGCCCAACGACGAGCGCGGGGGCCAGGGCCACCCGTCCCGGCCCTAGGCCGAGGCGGTAACTCGGTCGACTTCGGCGACCTCTTCTGAGGTCAGGGCCCAGTCGCCGGCGGCCACGTTGGCCTCCACCTGGTTCACCTTGGTCGCACCGGCGATGACCGACGCGACCGTCGGCTTGGCTGCCAGCCAGGCGAAGGCGAGATCAAGCAGGCTGTGGCCGTGTTCTCCGGCCCACGCGGTGAGGGCTGCCACCTGGTCGAAGGCCTGATCGGTCATTACGCCCGCGGCTCGATCGCCCCAGCGCTGCAGTCGGGTGCCCTCGGGGGGCGCTTCGCCTCGTTGGTATTTGCCGGTGAGCATGCCGCTGGCGAGAGGGAAATATGGAAGGTAGGCAATCCCCAGTTCCTCACAAACCGGCAGCACGTCGGCCTCGTCGTCGCGTCGCAGCAGGTTGTAATGATTTTGGACGCTGACGAACCGGGGGCCATCGCCGGCCGCGGCGTTGGCCTCGCGCAATTGGCTGGCCGAGAAGTTGGAACAACCGATCTCTCGGACCTTGCCAGCCGCCACCACCTCGGCCAAGGCACCCATGGTGTCGGCGATAGGAGTGTCCGGATCGGGACGGTGCAACTGGTACAAGTCGATGCGGTCGGTGGCCAGGCGCTTGAGGCTGGCGTCGACCGCGCCGCGGATGTAGTCCGGCCGGGCGCCCCCCGTGCCTTCCTCTCCCATGACGGGACTACCGAACTTCGTAGCGAGGATCACCTGGTCCCGTCGCGATCCGAGGGCGTGGCCCAGCCGCTCTTCGCTGGCACCGTAGGAATCGGCGGTGTCGAAGAAGTTGATTCCGTGGCGGAGAGCGGCATCGACGACGGGCGGAACGGCGTCACCGGCCATACCGAAGCCAAAATTGTTGGTGCCCAACCCGACCACGGTCACGTCGAGCGAGCCGATCTTGCGTGTCTGCATGGGGACCTGCTTAGCACGGCGGCCCTCAAGTGGGGGAAACGAACCGTTTAGTACGGCTGGTACGGCTCGGCGGCCGGCGCGGAATGCGTCCCGCTTCCGCGGCGCCCAGCTGAAAGCGGGGCGGGACGGGCGGCCGTGCCGGCCACCGTAGATCTGATGGGGGCCGCCCGCTCGCTAATCTCACCTGGGTAATGGACAATCGAGGTACCGCCGTAGTCACCGGCGCATCCAGCGGGATCGGAGCCGCCACGGCCCGGGCCCTGATGACGGTCGGGTTCGACGTCATCCTGGGCGCCCGGCGAGCAGCCCTCGTAGAGACCCTGGCAGCAGAGCTCGGACCTCGGGCGAGAGCCTTTTCGCTCGACGTGACCGACCCGGCATCCGTGGACGCGTTCTGCGGTCAGTTCGGCGGCTGCCGGCTCCTGGTCAACAATGCCGGCGGGGCCCTCGGACTCGACCCCGTCGCCGCGGCCGATGAACAGCAGTGGCAGTCGATGTACAACACCAACGTGCTCGGCGCCATGCGCATGATCCGGGCCCTGCTCCCCCGCCTCGTCGCTTCGGGCGACGGCCATATCATCACGGTCGGTTCCGTCGCAGCATTCGAGCCGTACGCGGGCGGTGCGGGCTACAACGCCGCCAAACACGCCACCCGGGCCGTCATGGATGTGCTGCGCATTGAGCTTGTCGGCCAGCCGGTGCGCGTCACCGAGGTCGACCCGGGATTAGTCGAGACTGAGTTTTCACTCGTCCGTTTTGACGGCGACGCCGAGCGAGCTGCCGCGGTCTACCAGGGGATCACCCCCCTGACTGCCGAGGACGTAGCCGAAGTGATCGCATTTGCGGCCACGCGACCGAGCCACGTCGACATCGATCAGGTCGTCATCCGGCCCAGGGACCAGGCCCGGGTCTGGCTGGTCCATCGCGAGCAGTCGTAGGCCCCGCCGAGCGAGATGCCGGAGAGCAGGCGATGGCTTTCAAAACCCACCGAAACAGTTTTCAAGATGCTTGCTCTAAATGCGGAAAACGAGACGTGGTCTCGCGGAGGCAGCCCACTTCGAGGAGGTGACAAGGTGGCGGGAGACATCAACGAGATTCGGTTTTCCCGGCGAACCGCGCTCAAAGTACTGGGAGCCGCGGCGGCGGCGACGGCTGGCCTCCCCATCTGGACCGGCAGGGCGGACGCCCAGGCAGCCGGCGCGGTGACCCCGATCACCAACGTCATTGTGGTGATGCTCGAGAACCACACCTTCGACAACTTCTTCGGAGGCTTCCCGGGGGCCAACGGCCAGCGCCTCGCCGCCGCCCCGGACCCGGTGTGGGGCGATATCGACCACTCCAACTCTGCCTACACGCAGGCTCTGAGCGGCGGGGCTCTCGACGGCTTCGACGGCGCCGGGATGGTGAGCTACCGGCGCACCGATATCCCCGTGTTCTGGGAGTACGCCAGCCGCTTCGGCCTCGGGGACAACTTCTTCTCGGCGGCAGCAACCAACAGCACCCCGAATCACCTCTACATGATCGCTGGCCAGTGCGGCGGCCTGTTCGCTACCAAGCCGGGGGTCGGATCCGGCGGCGCACCCGCGAATTGCCTCCTGCCGTCTATGGCAAAGGACGGGACGATGTTCCTCCAGTACCCCTGCGTGGACATCGACTCGGTACCCCAGCGGCTCGACGACGCCGGCATCAGCTGGCGTTTCTACTCAGGCGAGCCCATCTGGATGGCCCCCTCATACATCACAGGCCTGGTCGACTCCCCGAACCTCAGCAGCGATACCGACCAGATAATCGTCGACATCGCGAGCGGCGACCTCCCCAGCGTATCGTGGGTGTGCCCGCCGCAACTGCAGAGCTGCCATCCGCCGTACACCCTCGCCCCCTCGCAGAACTACCTGATCAGCCTCTGCAACGCGGTCATGCAGAGCGGGTATTGGCCGGGGTCCGCGATCTTCGTGACGTGGGACGACTGGGGCGGCTTCTACGACCACATCGTGCCACCCTCCCTTGATGCATTCGGGCTCGGCGCCCGGGTCCCCCTTCTCGTTATCTCGCCGTACGCCCGACCGGGCTACATATCCCACGAGCAGGCGGAGTTCAGCTCTCTCGCCAAGTTCGTCCTCAACAACTGGTCGCTTCCGAGCCTGGGCGAACGCGACGCCCTGGACTCGACCGGCGACCTGCTTGACTACTTCGACTTCACTCAGAGGCCTGTGCACCCTCTGATCCTCACTCCTATTGCCAACCCCCAGATGCTGGCTCTCAGCGAAGGGGTGGCCGCCGGTGCGGTCTACCCACAGGTCGGCGGGACATCCACCGAATTCAACTTCAGCGTGCTGTACCAGGGCACAGGGACGCCGACAAGCGCCCAGGTGCTGATCGACGGGACGGCCCATCCCCTCAAGAGCCAGACGGGTCGTCGCTGGAACTACTCGACGACCTTCGCCGCCGGCGAGCACACCTTCTCGTTCTCATTCACCAGCGAGGGCACCACGCAAGCGCTGCCGGTGAACGGCCTCTCCTACCGGCTTCACGTGCTGCCGTTCGACGTGGAGGACGCCACCGCCATCACCGACGCTCTGGTCGGCGTCCCCCAGACCTTCGCCATGACCTTCAGTTCGCCGGCCGGACACAAACCCTCCGTGGCGGTGGTCGACCTCGACGGCGAGACCCACGCCCTGACCGCCGACCCCAGCACGCCCGGACGCTACGCGTACACCGCCGAAGACCTCGCCGCCGGGCTGCACTGCTACCGCTTCCGAGTCTCGGTGGGGCACACCGCGGGGGTCTACGAGAGCAAAGAGGCACCCTTCATATCGCCGTTCCTGCTCTCACGCGGGGCGGTAACGCCGGCGAGTGGTGCGGCAGGCACAACCTTTGACTTCTCCGTGGTCTATACCCACAGCACTGGCGCCAACCCGGCGAACGCACTTGTCTATGTGGACGAAGTCGCCCACCCGATGACGCGGGCGTCGGGTAGCCCTGCGACCGGGGCCATCTACACCGCCGAGGTCCCGCTCGGGACCGGGCCACACAGCTACTTCTTCGTTTTCAACGACAGGTCATCCAGCTTCGCCTACCCGGCCGGACCGGCCTCACTGGCGGGACCAACCGTGTCCTGACCGCCGAGGCGATGGAACTGCACCGGATGGACGCACCGCGGCGTGGTCGAGCCGACGGAAGGCAGACGTGAAGTGGGGTCAAGCTGCTCGCGGGCCAGCCTGAGCGATCGATGTCCCTGGCTCTAGACCTTCTCTGACCAGCTTCGACGCGGAGAGGCAGGGATTTGAACCCTGGGACCCAGTTTCCCAAGTCAACTCATTAGCAGTGAGTCCGATTCGGCCGCTCTCGCACCTCTCCTTGGGCACTACTGTAGCAGGCTTCGGGTCACTCCACTCGTTCCGACTACAACCGCGAAAGTCCTGGTAGATGAACCGCAGAACCTGCGGGTCCGTGGGCCCCAGGGCCCGCCTGACCTGGCGGCCCGGCAACCTTCGATCAGCTGTCAAGATGGCCGCCTTACCCATGATCCTCCCAGAATCCTCCTGGTCCTCATAGAATCTGGAGTCAGTGGCCACTGAAACGGAACGGCCGGCGACGCCATTCAGGCCTCAGTCATTCATCGTGGTCGGGCCTACTCGCGACACGACCGCGACCCGACCGCGGGGACCGATCTACGGCAGCGAGAAGCTCGGCTCTGATGGTCTCCCACTCATAGATCGCAAGGGGAGGCGGGTTAGGGAGATCGTGGGATGGAAGCATCCAGGCAAGTCGCGGCCCTGCTGGGATTTGAGCATTCGTTGCGACGGCTTCAAGTGGGAGGACCGCTACTACGCGGCGGGGATCGCACAGGCCGCCAAGGAAGAACTCGAAGCTGGATTCCGCCGGGGCCTCATGTTCGATCCCGAAACGAGGGAGTTCCTCTCCGCCGCCGCCACAGCGAAGACTTCGCCGACCGTCGCCACTGAGGCGATGGCGTGGTGGAGGGCGCACTGGTCGACTGTCGAGCCGAAGTCCCGCCAGGAGACACTCCGCTACATATCCCGTCCGATCCGTGAGCTTGTTCGCGCTGGCCCCACTGCTCCTGCGGGAATCGACGAATACCTCCTGTGGCACATGCTTCCGCCGAAGCCACCCGACGAGGCGATTCCGGCCGAGCACCAGACGACCGCCGCGTGGCTCCGCGAGGCGTCGCTGCCGGTTCACAACGTGGATGCCGCCATGTGGCAGTCGTACGTTGACCGCTGGCGGATCAACTCCCGAACCGGCCGACCACTCGCTCAAGCGAGTCTCAACCGACACCTCGCCGACGTGAAGCAGATGTGGGCATGGGTGTGCGCGATTCACGGGCTCAACAACCCCTGGCAGATGATCAAGACGAGCTCCCGATCCTCTGCAGGGGGCCGCCGGGGCTCAACTGTCCGGCCAGTCGATCGCACAATCGTGTTATCGCCCCAACACGTGCGCGAACTTGCTGGACTGTGCGGCGTGGGTATCTTCGGGCCCCTCGCCGAGATCTACATCCTCCTGTTGGGCATCGCCGGAGGCCGGCCAGGCGAGTCCGCCGGAGTCCACCGCTCCGAGATCACCGTCGATGGCCATGGAATGGGTAAGGTCCGGTTCTCAAGGACCCACCGGAGGGGAATCGATCCCAGCTTCCTGGACGGTGACGACGATACGGACTGGGGCCCGCTCAAGGGTCGCGAGATCGAGGAAGCCCGTACCGCTCCCCTACCGTCGTGTGACGCGACCCGGATACACGACCTGCTTCACGAGGCGCCAGCCGTTGGTCCAGTGTTCCCCGACTGGGACTGGGAGAAGTTTCGGATCGACGTGTGGATCCCGGCCAAGACGGAAATGGCCGCCCGCTACGCACACCGCCATCAGGCACGCAAGGCTGACGAGCGCGAGAAAAACGACCTAGTTTCGGCGCTCGAGCGACTACGCCTCCACGACCTACGCCACGCCGCTTGCTCGATGTGGCTCAACACCCCGGGCGTCGAGGTGCGCGTCGCCTGCGAATGGTCCGGCCACAAACGGCTCAGCGTCTTCCTCGACATCTACCAAGGCATCATGCCGGGATCGCACACATCAGCTGAGGGGAAGCTGGATGCAGCCTGGGGTCACCCGGAGGGTTGACGGCTCACACCGCTTCGCTGGAGCCGCCGCGCACGTTCGTCTGCTCCAACTGAGCAAGCCAAGCGTCGTACCAATCACGACGGACGCGAATATCCCCATTCCGCAAGCGGATGGTGCGGGGGAACCACGGCTGACCGCGCGCTGACCACTTGTACGCGGTGTGAGGCGAGATCCCAAGATCGTCCGCTATCTGACGGATGCTGAGCCACCTCGGCATCGCTTCTGTTTCCGACTGCATGGTCACAGGTCTTCCTTTCGCGGACTACAGGGCCGGTAGGTCGATCGGGTTGCAGCCGCTTGCTACTGGTGCGGCCGACTGAGCCGTGGGGGTACCCCACGTGTTGAGGGCGGCGGGCCCGAACCGCGTCAGCCGTGACGCGGGGTCGGCTCCGTCGGGCAGGTTGATGACCGCTGCAGCGCGACCTCGGATGTGGATCGCGGTGACTAAGCGGCGGTTCGAATCGCGTCCAGCGGCGTCGCCGTCAAAGCTAATCAGCAGTGGACCCGGGTGGAGACGGAAGGCCGACTCGACTTGTAGAGCCGACAGCTCTCTGCCGGACTGCGTGATCGGGCAGAAGCGGTGCGCGCATCCTCGTCGGATCGCCGCCACCGCGATGGCCATCGCATCCAACGTTCCCTCCACCACGATCACTCGCCCGCCACGTCGCTCCGGCGCAGGAAGCGGCTGGTAGAGGTTGACCGACTTGTCGTAGGCGTGGGTGCGGGGCGGGTTCTTGTACTTCGGCCACCGGTTATCGCCGACGTTGCGCCCGATGATCCCTAGTAAGAGTCCACCCCCGTCGCGAATCGGTATGAGGACGCGCTGGCGGTAGAAGTCACTGATGCCATCGTCTCCATGACGGCGATAGGCGAGACCAGAGTCGACGAGTTCCTCGTCAGAAAATCCCTTCACCCTGAGCGCCGAGACAAGACCATCCGGCTTCCCCGGCGTATGGCCAACTTCTCTGAAGCCGGTGAATCCTTCGAGGATTCCTACGCGGATGCCTCGCTCTCTGAGGTAAGCGCTCCCGCTCTTATGCAGCCACGGCGCGCTGTAGTAGGCCCAGGCGGCTTGGAGAGCACTGACTACCCGATTTGCGGGCGTGCGGCCAAGATCGGGAAGCTCAACCTCGCCCGCGGCTTCTCGAACTCGACCGCTTACGCTCATTGAACCGTGCTCCGAAGCCGAATGATTCGACATGCCGGACCACATGTTTCTAATTGGGCGGTGAGAGTCGAGAAGATCAATCGCTTGAGCCACACCGACACCTTCGGCGTCACGGACCCACTGGACGATGTCACCTTTGGCGCCGCACCCGAAGCAGTAGTAGCGGTCGTCGCCGAGGTAGAGCCGCATGGAGGGGGTGCGGTCGGCGTGGCCGTGGGAGGGCATCGGGCAGCGCACGGTCACGGTCCCGGTTGTTGTCTTGAGAGCGATGCCCGTACGCTGAGCGACCTCGACGAGACGGTGGCGTTCGACAGTGGCGGCGATCGGCGAAAGGTTCATCCGACCACCTCCAAGACGCCTTGGGCGAGCCGGCGGGCGGCGAGCTCGCAGTAGCGTTCGCTGATCTCCACGCCGATCGCCCGCCGTCCCAGGTCACGAGCGGCCAGGAGCGTAGTTCCTGACCCGCAGAACGGGTCGACGACCAACTCTCCGGGCCAAGTGGACAACCGGATTGCCCTAGTGGCCAACTCGGCAGGCATGACGGCGGGGTGGGTGCTGTTGGTGGATGATCCTGGAGGGATGCGCCAGACATCACGACACAGCAGCGCCCAGCTCCCCAGCCTGTCCCGCCATTGCGACCCGATCCCGTCCGGAAGGTCTCGGGCCCAGTCGGCCGCGGAAGCAACGATGATCGGTTCCCAGCCGTGGCGCAGGTGCGGGGCGGACGGGGATTGCCATGAGCCCCAGGCGGTGTCCGCGGTGGCGATCCCATAGTCCCAACAGACGATGTGCCGCTCAGCTAGTCCCGCTTGTCCTAGGGCGTCGAGCCAGATGTGCAGGCGGGCTACCCCGATGTTGACCCACGCCCGTCCGGCCAGGCGAGCGAGCAGGTCGCCGATGAGCGTAGACACTCGAACGGCCAGGTGGTGGTAGGTACCCTCGGGGAGTGAGTCGTCCCAGCAGTCGTAGGCGACACCCACGTTGTAGGGCGGGGAGGTCACCACACAGGCTGCGTGGCCGAGATCCGCGGCGGTGACGTTCCGGACGTCGGCGTGGTAGATGGTTACGTGGCGGTCCTCGTAGTAGGGCTTCATATCGCCACCCCCTCGGCGATGCGAGCCGCGTCGGGGCCCGAGGTATCCAGCGCCGGCCGGTGTGAGCCGCCAAGATGCTGGTGGGCGATGCGTACCGAAGCGGGCAGGCGCGTCAGCCGATTCGCCGACATGTCGGGCAACGCGAGGCGCACTGCGAGGGTGTTGCCAGCGCGCCGAGCGCCGTCGAAGAGCACCAGTCGATTCACAGTGCGCGACATGGCGCTGTTCGGACCGAGATTGGTGCCTAGGCCCAAGCTGGCAGCCAGGTCGGCCATGTCGACGACCGTGGAGGAGCTTGCGGTGGCGACTCGGGCTAGGCGTTGCCACAGCCAGGTGGCACTCGGCCCCAGATACGAGACGTAGACGTGCTCGATATAGGGGCTGCCGGGGCGGTGCCCCTTAGCCTCCACTGCCGGGTTGTGCAGGGCGATAACCTGCATGCGCTCCGGGGTGGGCGGGCTTGCTTGACGGCTCATAACGCCATCCCCTCAGCGGGCTCTGCGGTTGCCTCGGCTGCCAGGTCGGTATGGCGTCGTCCGTCTCGATACCACTGGCCTCGTCCATCCGCGTAACCGAGAACCATTGGCAGCCGGTTTTCGCTGTCGGGCTGGGTGTGGATGACCACGCCGGCGCCGAGTCTGGTGACA
The DNA here is from genome assembly GCA_963769725.1 of uncultured Acidimicrobiaceae bacterium. Taxonomy (GTDB): domain Bacteria; phylum Actinomycetota; class Acidimicrobiia; order Acidimicrobiales; family Palsa-688; genus PALSA-693. The sequence goes on from CAVYMU010000003.1 coordinate 251,262, forward strand.
CCTAGTTCGGGTTCGCGGGCGAGCCCGTCGGTGGCCACGGACTGGCTGTAAGTGACGGGCAGATCGATGCCCGCGTCGGCAGCGGCTCGGCGCAGACCGGAGGCGGCCCACTCGATCTGGTGGCGACGGGGGCGGGCCATCAGCCGCTCACCGCCTGGTGGAGCCCCCGGTTAGGGACTGTTGCTGACTCGAGCATGACGCCTCCCTCGCTCAGCCGCGACCTGCGGCCTCTACTAGGAAGGCGTCGTCACATACCGGCTATAGCCGGGAACCCTTGTGGCGGTGCTGATCGGCGCCTTGCACACGAGCCGAGCCGTCATCTGGTGGCGTCATCGATCTCTCTTTGCTGTCGGCGCTTGACGTCGGCTTCGACGAACCGTTCCCATTCGCTCTCATCGACGGCTCGCAGGGTCGCGGCGGGGTTTTGGTGGGTGGTGGCGCAGCCCAGCTCCGCGGTCCAGGCGCGCAGCAGGGCCACGATATCGCGGAGGGCGCGGAACCAGTCCAGGGGGGCCGTGGCGGGAGCATTGTCGGAGTAGCTCGAGCGTTCGTGATCGCGGAGGGCGGCCAGCGCTTCGACGTGCTCGTTGTGGCGCCACCAGCAGCGGGGAATGACGTGGTGGTCGAGGTGGGCGAAACGCCCGCACAGGTTCTCGACCCAAGCTCGCAGCTCGCCCCACTCGTCAGCGGCGTCGGTCGCGGGAAGCGCCAGCCAATAGGTGGGGGTCGGGATGTCGGGGAAGTCGTCGTCGAGGGGGACTCCGATCATATGGCGTATTTGATCGAGCGGGTTGTGCCGCGCGCCCGGGGGACCTCCGTTGGTCTCGTTACCTCCGGTCATGGTTCGGTTCTCCTTGCTTTCCACGGGCTCGCAGAAGGGCGATGATCGTGTCGGTGGCGTACGGTCGGCCGGCCTTCAGCCAGGCGGGGTTGAACTCGAGGATC
>CAVYMU010000004.1:0-411977 GCA_963769725.1 uncultured Acidimicrobiaceae bacterium
CGTGTCGCCGCCGGCTGAATACTGACCCCTTATCAACGGTCGAAAACTGACCCCCCTGTCCCGAGGGTCCACCACTGTCAGCGGTTTGGACGTGAGCCTGGCTCGGCCGATTACGGCCGACCGGGAGAGGGACTTGATCAACGTGGAGGAATGGGCAGAGATCAGACGGCTGCATCTGGCTGAGGGGATGGGCGTGAAGGCCATCGCCCGCCGGCTGGGCGTGGCCCGGAACACGGTGCGGGCGGCGCTGCGTTCGTGCTGACGCGCCGAGGTACGAGCGGGCGGGGCCGGGCTCGGCGGTCGACGCGTTCGAGCCGGCCATCCGCCGGTTGTTGGCGGTGACGCCGGACATGCCGGCGACGGTGATCGCGGAGCGGATCGGCTGGAGCCGGGGGATCACGGTGCTGCGCGAGCGGGTGGCCGAGCTGCGGCCCGCCTATCAGGTGCCCGAGGCGTTCGGGCGCACCGAGTACAAGCCGGGCGAGTTGTGCCAGTGGGATCTGTGGTTCCCCGACTATGCGATCCCGGTCGGGCACGGCCAGACGGCGGTGCTGCCGGTGCTGGTGGGCGTGCCGTGCTACTCGCGTTGGACCCTGGCCCGCATGATCGGCTCGAAGGAGTCCGCCGATGTGCTCGGCGGGCATGTCGGGCTGCTGGTCGGAGCTGGGCGCGGTTCCCCGCCTCGGTGTCTATGACGGCGAGCCGGCCATCTCGGTGCGGCGAGGCAGGCGGCTGATCTACACCCATGACTACCTGCGTTTGAAGGGGACGCTGGGCATGGGCTCGATCGTGTTGGCCAAGGGCCACCCCGAACGCAAGGGGATCGTGGAGCGGACCAACGGCTATCTGGAGACCAGCTTCATGCCCGGCCGGTCTTTCGCCGACCGCGATGATTTCAACACCCAGCTGGGCGACTGGCTCGAGACCAAGGCCAACGTGCGGGTCCATTCGGGCCTGCGGTGCCGCCCGTCGGAGCGCATCGACGAGGACCTGGCCGCCATGATGGTCCTGCCGCCGCTGTTGCCCGACATGGACTGGCATCACGACCTGCGCCTGCCCGCCGATCATTGGGTGCGCCATCAGACCAACGACTACTCGGTGCACCCCAAAGCGGTCGGCCGGCGGGTCCATGTCCGCGTCGACGACGCCCAGCTCACCGTCACCTTGGGCGCCGAGGTGGTGGCCCGACACGATCGGGTGCTGGCCAGCCACGTCACGGTCACCGATCCCGCCCATGACCGGGCCCGCCAGGCCGCCCGCGTTCTTGCCGGTGCCCCCAGGCCCGACACCGGTGAGGTCGAGGTCCGTAACCTGGCCGTCTACGACCAGGCCACCGGTGCGGCATGAGCGGCGCCCGGGACCTCGCCTACTTGTGCCGCGAGCTCAAACATCCCTCGCTGCTGGCCGGGGTGGAACGCCTCGCCGAGCGGGCCCGAGCCGACGCCTGGAGCCACGAGGACTTCCTGGCCGCCTGCCTGGAACGCGAGGTCTCCGCCCGCCAGTCCCACGGCGGCGAAGCCCGCATCCGCTCCGCCCGGTTCCCGGCCCGCAAAACCCTCGAGGACTTCGACTTCGAGCATCAGCGCAGCGTCCGCAAAGACGTCGTCGCCCATCTCGGCGCCCTGGACTTCATCGAAGCCAAATCCAACGCCGTGTTCCTCGGCCCGCCCGGCACCGGCAAGAGCCACCTGTCGATCGCCCTCGGCATCCGGGCCTGCCTGGCCGGACACCGCGTCGCGTTCGCCACCGCCGCCGAGTGGGTCGACCGTCTCGGCGCCGCCCATGACGCCGGCAAGCTCCAAGACGAGCTGCGCCGACTGGGCCGCTTCCCGCTGGTGATCATCGACGAGGTGGGCTACATCCCCTTCCAGGGCGAGGCCGCCAACCTGTTCTTCCAGCTGGTGTCGTCCCGATACGAACGGGCCAGCATCATCATGAGCTCCAACAAGGCCTTCAGCCGCTGGGGCGAGGTCTTCGGCGACGACACCGTCGCCGCGGCCATGATCGACCGCCTCGTCCACCACGCCGAGGTCATCAACCTCAAAGGCGACAGCTACCGCCTCAAAGGCCGCGACCTCGGCCGCGTCCCCGACCCCGACCGCACCCCCAATGCGTGACGCTTCGGACCGACCGGCACCAGGCTCGGGCCTAATGCGTGACGCTTCGGACCACCCGGCCCGGGAGGTCTCCCGCTGCGAGTGCTGCGGCAGAGACACCGTCATCGCCGTCGAGGGCCTGTTCTCCAACCCCAAGCCCGGCTCGCCCCGGCGGTTCTGCTCACCCGCCTGCCGCCAAGCCGCCTACCGCCGCCGCCGAGCCGGCGTCGCCGAGTCCACCACCCTCCAACGATCAGGCGGCCGCGACCGCAGCCTCCACGCCACCAAGGAGGTGACGCCGCCAGCCAAATGACCACCACACGCGGTTGACGACCCCGACCAGGGGGTCAGTTTTCAACCGGTGAAAGGGGGTCAGTTTTCGACCGGCGTTGACAACCTCGGGCACTCTCTGGACCAAACTTGGCCCAGTCGAAGGGCGGGACCGTCCAGAGAATGCAGACCCCGGCACTCACTGGACGAAACTCAGCCCACCTGGAGGGCGGGACCGTCCAGAGAATGCAGACCCCGGCACTCACTGGACGAAACTTGGCCCACCCGAAGGGCGGGACCGTCCAGAGAATGCAGTCCCCGGCACTCACTGGACGAAACTCAGCCCACCTGGAGGGCGGGACCGTCCAGAGAATGCAGTCCCCGGCACTCACTGGACGAAACTCAGCCCACTCGAAGGGCGGGACCGTCCATGAAGCGCCCGCGGCCGGCAGGACGTCCGCCGGCGAGCCGGCGGCCGGCAGGACGTGCGCCGGCGAGCCGGCGGCCCGGCAGGGGGTGCGCCGGCGGCCAAAGGGCATGCGGCATGCTGACGATCGTGTCAATCCGCATCGACTCGTCCCTTTCGGACGTCGACTGGAACCAGGCCAAGGACGCCCTGGTTGCCGACGACTTCGACAACGGTCGCTCGCCGCAGGCCCTGCGGCGCTCGTTCGAGCACTCCCAGCACGTCGCCGTGGCCCGCGACGGCGACCGGGTCATCGGCATGGCCAGGCTCCTCTCCGATGGCGTCTGCAACGCCTACCTCTTGGACGTGTGGACACAGTCTGAGTACCGACGGCAAGGGGTGGGGTCGGCCATGGTCGGCCACTTGGTCGCGCTAGTTCCCGGTCAGCACATCGGTCTGCAGACCGATGACGCCGTCGACTTCTACCGAGCTCTTGGCTTCGAGCCGCAACCGGAGTTCATGTCCGCCGTCGCCGGTCGGTGGCTCGACAACGAAGCGAATCGCTAATCCCGCGGTCAGCCGAAGGTGAAGTCATAGGCCTGGATCCCGGGCGAGAAGCTCAGGACCAGAAGGCCTTCGCTATCGGCGGACGAGTGATAGAGGGTGTACAGCTTGGGGATTCCGTTGACGGCGACGGTTTGCAGACGCTTGCCGTTGTCCGAGATCGCCACGCTTCCCGTGCCGCCCATCACCAGGTAGACGTCCTCACCCGCGAATCCGAGATCGATGGTCGCGGTCGTCCCGGCCGTGGCCTCCTGCGAGTGCACTGTCCAGGTGCCCGAGAAGGCCAGCTGGCCCAGCTGGAGCGAGGGCGGGAGCTGGTAGGTCGCGGCGTGGTCCCGTGTCACCGTCTCCCCAGCCGCGAGATAGGCGAGCCGGTCGTAACCGAGGTAGCTCTCCGGGCTCATCGCCTCCGTGGGCGTTTTGTCAGGGAGGCCGGTGGCAGGCGGTAGCGCCAATCCAGGGTGGGCCACGGTGAGTAGCTGGCGGATCAGCGATTCAGTATCGGAGTAGCCGCCCTCTCCGAACGCCACGTGACGCACGTTGCCCGAAGCGTCGATCAGGTAGTCCGCCGGCCAGTACTCGTTGGCATACGCATTCCACGTGTCGTAGCTGTCGTCCACGGCGACGGGATAGTTGACCCCGAGACTCGATACGGCCGATCGCACATTGGAGACCACATGCTCGAAAGAGAACTCGGGGGTGTGGACGCCGACAACCACCAGGCCGTCCTTCTCGTAACGGCTGTACCAGGCCTCCACGTGGGGAAGGGCCCGCTGGCAGTTGATGCACGAGTAGGTCCAGAAGTCCACCAGGACGACCTTGCCCCGCAGTCCGTTGATCGACAGTGGCGCCCCGCCCGGAGTGTTCAGCCAGGCGGTGACGCCCGCGAAGTTGGGCGCCGGTCCGCATTCGATAAGAGTCGTTGCGGTCGAGCTGCACTTGGCCAGCGAGGAGTGGCCCGATCCGGTGAGTGAGCCGAGCTGCTGGCGAATCTTCTGGGAGCCTTCCACCTTGTTCTGCAGGGTGCTGGTGTAGCCGGGAACGTCGCGCTGAAGGGAGGCGAAGGTATTGAACCCGATCGCCAAGGCCATGGCGATGAGTACGACACCCCCGACCATGCGAAATCTCGGGGCATGGTTTCGAAGCGCTCGGGTCCGCCGAGTGATCTCGCTGCCGGCCACGGCTACGGCGAGCAACGGAATGGCTGCCCCGGCGGCGAAGGCGGCGGTGAGGAACACCGAAGTCCAGCCCACTCGGTGGGTGGCTCCTACCACGGTGATGGCCGCCAGGATCGGCCCCGCGCAGGGCACGAACAGCAGCCCTGCGGCCAGCCCTACGACGAAGCCGGTCGCAGTCCCACTCGGCTGGCGGGCGCGGATCCGGGCGAACGGACGCTCGATACAGCTCCCCCAGGCGGGGCACCAGAAAGCCGAGGCCGACCACGACGAGCACCGCAATACCCGCGTCACGAAGGAAGTCCTGGGGCAGGTGCAACAAAGACAGCAGCTCCGATCCGGCCAGGATCAAGAAGCTGAAACTGAGCACCAGCCCAGCGACCACCGCCACAGGGCGGAGCCGGGCGGCGCGGGTGGGACGTCCGTCTCCCAGTTGGCCGGCACCGGCGACCAGGACCACGGGAAGGACCGGCAGGATGCACGGCGATATCCCCGCGATTATTCCGGCAACAAAACCAACCGCGACGAGTTCGGTCACCGGTGGCAACCATATCGACCACACTCCGGATCCGGGGGTCGGCCGGACGCCCTGCGCCCGCCATCCCCCGAACGGCTGCGGAAGACTTCGGGTGCCGGCGCGACCTCGGGCTACGAGGCCTGGTCGGCCTCCTTGGCATCGGCTTCAATCGCCTTTTGGTCGGCCTTGAGCTGCTTGGTGGAGACCTTTTCGGCCTTCTTCATGGCAGCTTCGAGTTTGGACTCCATGTCGGCGACGGCGACGACCACCAGCCCGGCCTGTCCTTCGTCGAGCTGCTCGCCGAGGTCCTTGAGGTCACCCCGGCTCATTCCGGCCGCGGCGTGCCCGGCGATAGCCCCGAGCGCAGCCCCGCCGGCGGTGGTCCCGAGCAGGAGGCCGCCACCAATGGCCGCGGCCGGGAACAGCACGATGACCAAGCCGGTCGCCAGCCCCACGCCGCCTCCGAGCACCCCGCCCACCCGGGTCGGAGTTTCATGTTTTTTGACGATCTTCACCTTGCCGCTGTCCTTGCGCTCGACGACGGCGGCGTCGTAGGCGTCGATGAGTCCCGCCTCGGTATGCAGCAGCTTCACTGCGTCGTAGTCCTCGAGGGCGTCGTCGACGTTGGCGTAGACACCGATGTAGGCGAAGAAGGTGTCAGCAGGCACTTGGGGATCCTCCTCGGAAGATGGACAGTCACGAACACGAACGCCGCGACTGGCCCGGCGACCATGGGACGGTAGCGCAGCCTCCGACTGGCTACCAGGGAGCAAACCCACCCGGCCGCGAAGCCGGCGAAGTTACGGCAAGAATCCCTCCCGACGGAAGGGTTCGTCCCGCCAGTTGATGGCGGCCCTCAGGCCGTCCTGGCGGGCCACGGCGCCGAACTCTCCGCCGCGTGGGCGGTCCCGTCCGCTCAGCTGGTGCCATTGCCAGCCCGTTTGCAGATGGGTCCGCATGCCCATCAGTTCGTAGGCCTGGTTGACGGAGGCCTTGTTGGCCGCCAGCAAGGCCGGATCAACCTGGGCCAGAGGCCGCAACTCCCGCTCGACCTGCTCCTCGAGGGCGTCGGCCGGGAAGCTCTTGGCCACCCAGCCCATGGCGGCGGCCTCCTTTCCCGTAACCGAATTCCCCGTGAGTTGCAGGTACTTGGCCTGCGCCATGCTGACCTTCCAGGGGAAAAACAACGTGTCCGGTGTGGTCATGGCCCGCATCGGCGGATAGCCGATCACGGCGTCGTCAGCGACGAAGGCGATATCGCACATCGACATCAACTCGGTCCCGCCAGCGAGGCAGTAGCCGTGCACCTTGGCCACGACCGGTTTCAAGAGATCCCACAGAACCAGCCAGTCCCGGCAGATGCTACGGGCGAACTGGTCGGTCCACGCCCCGAAGTGCTCCGATTCCACCCAGCCGTGCGGCTTCGTCTCCCGCCGGTCGGCCAAGTCGTACCCGGCCGAGAATGACGGACCGGCGCCGTCGATCAGCACAATGGTTACGGCGTCGTCGCCCTCCGCTTCCCGAACGGCGTCGACGAGTTGGCGGCGCAGAGCCACGCTGAGGGCATTGCGCTTCTCCGGCCGGTTGAGGGTGATGCGGGCCACCCGGTCGGCCACCGAGTAGAGGATGAGATCGTCCATGACCTGAAAGGTACAGAACCGGCTGGACCTCGGTCTGAACCACCGGCTGTGGTCAGGTGCCTCGCTCGGCTCACCTGCCGAGCGGTCCGGCCGTCAGCTACTGGCTTGGATCACCTCTCGAGTGCCTTCGCCCTCGAGGGCCGCGTCGGGTGGCGGCGGTGATGCCGGCGACCCGTTCCATCCGGTGCTAGCACCCGGACCGGCGGGCGCGGCCGGCGCAGTCGGATCGGCGGGCCCGGCCGACGCAATCGGATCGGCGGGCCCGGCCGACGCAATCGGACCGGTCGATCCCAACAGATCACGCACGGCATCGCGAACCAGGCCGGCCAGCTGATCGGGGGGCACGTCGCCAAACGCCCCACCCGCTCCCATGAGCACCCCCATCACGGCGCCGATCGAGCAGGCCATGCGGACCCGAAGGGCCAGCGGGAGGGAGGGTTCGGCCAGGAACCGGCGCAGCTGCTGCTCCATGTCCTGGTGCTCGGCGTCGTTGTGTTCATGCGGCTGGATCTGCTCGAGGGCATTTTGGTTGCGGGCGTGCAGCAGGAAGAGCTTGCGGTTGGCCAGGACCTGGTCGATGAAATGGTCCAACAGCCCGGCCCACACCTTGAGATCGGCGGCCTGATCGACGTGACCCAGCTGGTCCAGCATGTCGCGACCGAGGGCATGGAGGCGCAGGTGCAGGGCGAGGAGTATGTCCTCTTTGCGCTCGAAGTGGTAATAGAGAGCCGCCTTGGTGAAGCCCAGCTCGTCGGCGATCTCGCGGAGCGACGTCTTGTCGTAGCCGTGCTCGTTGAACAGATCGAGGGCGATGTCGAGGATGCGCTGGCGGGTGGAGCCACGGGGCCGGCCCCCTCGACCGCGGTCGCCTCTCCCGCCGGGGCGAGAAGCATCATCATCGGTGAGTGATCGCCGGGACGGTCCCATCGCCTACAGTTTACTTGACGGCCGGCCAGCTAGCACGTAGCGTGAGATATGAAACTAGCCTGCCGACAAGTAAGGCCCCACAAGTGAGGGGGCGTTTCCCGAGTCGGGGTCCGAGTACGGGGCTCCGAGAAGGGGGTCGACAGGCGCCGATCGGCAACGGTCGACCCATAGGCTCCCACCCCTCCATACCCGACCAGTGAGGACCGCCGTGCCCAGCACACCCATGATCGAAGCCGAAGGACTGCGGAAGCGCTACGGCTCGACCCAAGCGCTTGCGGGCGTCGATCTCTCCGTGGCGGCGGGATCGATCCTGGGGATGCTCGGGCCGAACGGAGCGGGCAAGACGACCGCGGTGCGGATCCTCACCACCCTCGCCGTACCCGACGACGGCTGGGCCCGCGTGGCCGGCCGCGATGTCGTGGCCGAAGCCGCTGCGGTCCGGCGCCAGATCGGCGTGACGGCCCAGGACGCCACCCTGGACGAGCTGCTCACCGGGCGGCAGAACCTGGTGATGGTCGGCGAACTCAGCGGGCTGCGACGCCCGAGCGCCAAGGCCCGGGCCAGCGAACTCCTGGAGCGCTTCGAGCTCACCGACGCCGCCGACCGGGTGATGAAGGGGTACTCGGGCGGAATGCGCCGGCGCCTGGATCTGGCCGCTGGACTGGTGACCCGACCGCCCGTGCTGTTTCTGGATGAGCCGACGACCGGTCTGGACCCGACCAGCCGGCTTCGCATGTGGGAAGTGATCCGCGAGCTCGTCGCCGAGGGGGCGACCCTCCTGCTGACGACCCAGTACCTGGAGGAGGCGGACGAACTCGCCGATCGCATCGTGGTCGTCGATCACGGCACCGTGATCGCGGAGGGGACGTCGGCCGAGTTGAAGGCCGCGACCGGTGGCGCCCGGCTCACCGTCACACTCTCGACGCCGCATCCCGGCGCCCGGGCCGCCCTCGAACCCTACGTCGAGGGCCCGATCGACTTGAGCCAGGACGGGCGGCGTTTCCAAGCGGCCGTACGCAGCACTTCGGGACTGGCCACTACCGTCGTCCGGGCGCTCGATGCGGCCGGCGTGGTGGTTGACGACGTGGAAGTCCGGCCCCCGTCGCTCGACGACGTCTTCTTCTCTTTGACCGGCCATGGAGCCGCGGACGACGTCGACACCGCCGACGAGCTCGAGCGCATGTGGACGGGGGTGTCGGCATGACGGCGGCCACCGTTCTCACCGGGACGCGGTCGCCGGCGACCGACCGGTCGTGGTTTACCTCGAAGGTGCACGACGTCGTCGTGCTCACCCGGCGCAATCTGGTCCACATCACCCGCGAGCCGCTGCAGCTCTCCGATGTGACCGTGCAGCCTGTCCTTTTCACCCTGCTGTTCATCTACGTGTTCGGCTCGGGTGTCCCGATCCAGGGTGGCAGCTACAAGGACTTTGCCATCGCCGGACTCATGCTGCTCAACCTCACCACCTCGGCCATGGGGACCGCGGTAGGGCTGGTGTCGGACCTCACAACCGGCGCCATCGACCGGTTCCGCACCCTTCCGATCTGGCGATCCGCGGTCCTCGTCAGCCGTTCTGTCGCCGATCTCCTCTCGGCCGCCCTCTGCATCAGCATCGTCGCTCTCACCGGGCTGTGCATCGGCTGGCGACCGGATGCGGGAGCGGCATCGATCCTGGCGGGCTTCGGTATCGCCCTCCTCTTCAGCTACGCCCTCTCGTGGGCGTGCGCGTGTCTCGGCATCGTTTCGAAGGGACCAGAATCGGCCCAAGGGATTGGGCTCATCATCCTGTTCCCATTGGCGATCGTCTCCAACGCCCTGGTCCCGACGACCGGTATGCCGGGCTGGCTGCAGGCGATCGCGGATTGGAACCCGGTGAGCGCGGTCACCGCGGCCGTCCGCACGCTGTTCGGAAATCCGAACCCTTCCAGCTCGATCTCCGCCTGGCCCATGCAACACCCGGTCGAAGCGGCCGTGGCCTGGTCAGTGGCCATCCTGCTGGTCTTCGCCCCGCTGGCCGCCCATCTCTTCCGCCGGCGCACCACGGGCTGAGCCGGACGGGCCCATCCGGTGAAAGGAGCGGACCGGGTAAGGCGCCACCGGGCCCTTCCGGCCCCGCCTGGCGCCGGCCGTCGACCATCCGTCGGGGACGACCGGCGGGCCGGGTCAGCTGGCGAGGATCTTGGCCTTCTGGTCGGCAAATTCCTCTTCGGTGAGGATGCCCTGGTCCTTGAGTGCGGCGAGCTGCTTGAGTTGCTCGATCGCCTCGGGCGAGGGTCCTACCGCGGCCGGCGGGGCAGCAGCCTCCGGCTCAGGGGCCGGCGGAGGGGGCGCCTGCTCCTGGGGCTGGTCCATGCGGGCGGACTGGCGCCGGGCCACCCGCCCACTCACGGCCGTCGCCGTGCCCGCGATTACCGCGGTGCGGGCCACGGTGCGGCCAATAGGTCGTCGAATCATGAGGTGAGGTCTCCTTGTCCGGTGAGGGGTCAGTCGGTGCCGCCGAGATCCGCCATGGCGGCCTCGACCAGTTCGTAGGGGATCCGGGCTCCCTCGATGACAATACCGTCGGCGTTGCGCACGGCCTCGGCAAACTCCGTCGCCCAGGTGTCCTCCCAGACGATCAGCGCCGCCGAGGAATTCGGCTCGAGGGCGGCGCCGGCGTAGGCGATGTCCTCCTCGCTGACCAGACCACCGGCCTCTCCCTGGAGGGCGGCAAACGGCGCCAACTCCTCGAGCTGGTCGAACTCGATGGCGAGGACATCGCCGTCTTGGTCCTTGCTGATGAACACCAGGTCGATGATGCGGACCGTGCCGTTCTCGATCAACCGGGCCAGCGCCGGCGCGATCTCGCCGTGAAAGTTGTTGCCCGGGAACCCGAGGAGGATGTATTCAACCGGTCCGATGCTCACGCCGGCACCTCCTCGTGTCGCCCGTCTCGTCGAGCGGGTTGCACAGCTGACGGCTCCTTTCGTATCTCGAGTCGCGGCTCGAGGTCGGCCCCAACGTACCTGTCCGGCGCAGATGTCTACACGATCCGCCTGGGGCCGGTGGAAAATCATTCTGGCGATCCGCCTCGATATTGAATACAATACGTCTCGGATAGTATTCGGGTAGGCGGCCTCTCTCCACCACAGCGGGGTTGGCCAGGAAGGAGATCGGCTATGCCGGCGCTCGACCGCAAGTGGTGGACGCTCATCGCGGTGTGCACGGCCACGTTCATGCTGCTGCTCGACATCACGGTCGTGAACGTGGCGCTGCCCGCCATCCAGCGATCCCTACATGCCTCGTTTACGGACCTGCAATGGGTGATAGACGCCTACTCGCTCACCTTGGCCGTCCTCCTGCTGACGGCCGGTGTGGTGGGCGACATCCGGGGCCGGCGGGAGGTCTTTGCCATTGGACTGGGTATTTTCACGGTCTCGTCGCTGGTATGTGGGTTGTCGACAACCCCGTTGATGCTGAATATCGCCCGGGCCGTGCAAGGCACCGGTGGGGCGGTGATGTTCGCCACCTCGGTTGCTCTCATCGCGTCGGCATTCCAGGGTCGGGAGCGGGGTACGGCGTTCGGGATCTATGGGGCCGTCCTGGGCGGGGCGGTGGCGGTGGGACCGCTGGTCGGTGGGGCGCTTACCACCGGTGTGGGCTGGCGCTGGATCTTCTTCGTCAACGTGCCGATCGGTATCGTCGCCGTCGGGGTCACCCTGGCCAAGGTGCAGGAATCCCGGGACCCTACCGGGCACAAGATCGATTGGATCGGGGTGGCCACGTTCTCGGTGTCCCTGTTCACCTTGATCCTGGCCCTGATCCGGGGAAACGCCGACGGCTGGTCCAGCCCGACGATCGTGACCCTGCTGGTGATCAGCGTGGTCGCCATGGCGCTGTTCATCCTGGCCGAACTCCGGGTGCCCTATCCGATGCTCGACCTGTCGCTGTTCCGACGGCCGGCCATGACCGGGGTATCGATCACGGCCTTCACTCTGGCGGGGTCGATCTTCGCCCTCTTCCTGTACATCACCTTTTACATGCAGGACGGCCTGGGCTACGGGCCGTTTGCCGCAGGAGTGCGGTTCCTTCCCATCACGGTGATGTCGTTTCTGGTGGCACCGATTGCCGGTCGCTTGACCGTCAAGGTCCAGAGCCGGTTCCCGATGAGCATCGGACTCGGTCTAGTGGCGGTGGGGCTGCTGTTGATGGCTACCACGACGCCCGGGTCGGGTTGGACCCAGCTCCTGCCCGGGTTCCTGCTGGCCGGGGCGGGCATCGGGATGGTCAATCCCGTGCTGGCCTCGTCGTCGGTGGCCGTGGTTCCGGTCGAGCGCAGCGGCATGGGGTCCGGAGCCAACTCCACCTTCCGCCAGATCGGCATCGCCACCGGTATCGCCGGGCTGGGCGCCATATTCGCCAGCCAGATCCAGCACCACACCACCGCGGTGCTCAACTCGACGGCCGGCGGGCCAGCAGGTCCTCCACCAGGGCGGCTCTAGCCTCGGCGCCGCCTTGCAATCGGGGAGCCTCCGCGAAGCCGCGGCGGCGATACCTCCGCCGGCTCGTACCACCCTTTTGCACGCCTACCGGATCGGTTTCTCGCACACGTTCAACGAGCTGATGGTCATTGGTGCTGCGGTCGCGTTCGTAGGCTCGGTGCTCACCCTGGTACTGGTACGCCAGCGCGACTTCGTCCACAACATGGTCGGCGCCGCAGGCGCGGAAACGTGGAGTGGGCCGCGACGGCGATCAGGGTGATCAGGGTGATCAGGGTGATCGGGGCGATCAGGGCGATGAGGGCGATCAGGGCGAGGCCCCCGTCGGAACCGGGCACGAGACGGCATGACCGCCGCTCCGCCCCGCTCCGGCTTGACGGAAGACAAGCCGGGCGGATTGCGGCCCTCCTCGCGACGCCTTGTCAGCGAGCCGGCCCTCTTGGCGGCGGCGAAGGTCCGGGGCCGGCCGCGCGATGAGCGGGCCAGCCAGGCCATCAACGAGGCCGCCCTGCGCCTGCTCATGGAGGTGGGCTACGCCCGGCTCTCAATGGAAGGCGTGGCGTCTGAAGCCGGCGTCGCCCGGGCCACGGTGTATCGCCGGTTCAAGGACAAAGCCGATTTGGTCACCGCCGCCATCGCTCATCACGCTGGAGCCGAGTCCCCTCCCGGCCCGTCGGATAACCCGCGTTCTGATCTGCAGCAGTTCCTTGTCGACTTCGACGACCGGTTCAACCGCTCCTGTATCGAGGTGCTGGGAGGACTGCTCGCGGACCGGGAGGACCCGACCGCGCTGGCGCTGCACCGCCAGCGGGTGATCGCGCCGCGACGGGCCTATGCCCGTTCGTTGCTGGAGCGAGCTCGCGACCTCGGCCAGCTCGATCCAAACGCGGACCTCGATCTGGCCCTGGACATGCTGGTGGGACTCGTGATCGCTCGGGCCATCAGCGGCGAGGAACACCGGTCCGGATGGGTCGAGGGCGCCCTCGATCTGATATGGCGGGGGTCAGGGCCTCACCGCGATACCGATTGATCCCGGCCTGACACCAGGGGCAGTCCGGGTCAGGTGGCCGCAATCGGAAAGCTGACGTCCGCCTGGCCCGGCGCCAGTAACTCCCCGAGGTCGTCCTTCTCCCATACGTAGATCTGCACGAACATCCGGTCCGCGTCCTGGCGCACCTCCGTCACCGTCCCCCCCGCGGTGAGCCAGCGGCCTCGCAGCAGCGGTCGGCGCAGACGAATGTCGAGGCGGTGAACGCGGCCGCGCCCCTCCATCCACTGGCGCAGCATGGCGTGCAGGTAGGCGTGCTCGAGGGGTGCCATGATAAAGGCGGCGGCGAAGCCCTCGCGCCGGCCCACTTCGTCATCAAGGTGGTGGCCGACAATGTGGGCCGGGTTGACTGCGGCGTAGTGGACCCAGTGCAACAGGGTGCCTTCCCGCGTGAACACCGGAAGCTCCAGGCCCTCGACAATGGATTCGATAGCAAGCGCCATGGTCAGTACCGCACGAACACGGTGTCAACGGTCTTGACCCATGCTCCGTCCTGGTTGGTGAGCGCCTCCGACAGGGTGGTGTAGAGCTGCAGGCCCATGCGTCCCTCCCGCTCGTAGTATTCGGTGATGCTGGTGGCGGCGTGGATGACGTCCCCAGGGCGCATCTGGGCTTCCCCATAGCGGGCCCGTATCTCCCCTTGCAATACGGCCCTGAAGTCGGGCGGTTCGACGCCGAGCGTCATTTCGAACGCGCCGACCCTGGGGGATGACGCACGGGCACTACGCGGCACGGGCTTCGGATCCTTCGCGATCCATGCCAGCGGGTTGAACTCGTCGGGAGCGACGAGTCCGCCCAGGGCGACCGTAACCGGATCCTCTTCATCCCAAAACTCCGGTGGCGGTAACTCGGGGTAATACACGGCCAGTGCCCAACGGCGAATATCCGAGGTCGAGATCGGATACGACGTTTCTTCCTCCATGACCACGCCCACGATGGCGCGCATCTCGTCGGTGATCATCGTCTTCACCCGATCGACCCTAGTGGTTTAGGCCCCGACGCCTTCGAAGCGGCGCCACTCCCCTTGATCGCGGCCGGCAACTGGTCACCTCCCGGCCCGATTACCGCCGGTCTTGAGGATCAGTTGCGGGCGATGATCTCGCCGTGAGGGACGATGAACACCGCAGCCGGGTCGCGAGCCCACTCGCGCCACCCGCCGGCCACGTCGGCCAGCTCGTCGGCGGTCGCAATGCCGTACGCAACCGCCTGCTCGGAAAAAGACGAGCCAACCGTGCGTTCGGCCCACAGCTCAGACCACCAGCGCCGGGTTTCCTCGGTCGCAAACGTCCACGTCGACGAGGTATAGGTGATATCGCGGCATCCGGCCTGCTGCGCCCAGGCCAGCAGCCAACGACCGGCATCGGCTTCGGCGCCGTTGCGACGGGTGACCTCCATGTAGATCTCCAGCCATCGGTCGAGGTAAGGCGACCTCGGCGCCCACGTCATGGCCGAATAGTCGCTGTCTCTGACGGCCACGACGCCTGCGTCGCGGACCAGACTGCGCATGGCCGCCAGCGCTCCAACCGGATCGCGCAGATGCTGGAGGACCTGGTGGGCATGCACGATGTCGAACGTCCCGGGCTGGAAACCGACCGATCGAAAATCGCCGACCCGGAAGGTCACGTTGGCGACTCCGCCGGTTTCGGCCGCTTCGGTCGCTTCAGAAATCACCGCAGCAGACAGATCGATCCCGACCATCCGGCCCGGAGCGGTCCTTTGGGCCAGATCGATCGTCAGGCTCCCGGGACCGCAGCCCACGTCGAGAACCTCCATGCCCGGCGCGAGGAACGACAGCAGGTAGGCCGCCGAGTTCTCCGCCGTGCGCCAGCGGTGCGAGCGAAGCACCGGCTCCTGATGCCCGTGGGTATAGGTATCCGGCGTGGTCCCAGCGCTCACCGTGTCATCCTAGACGCCCGACCGATGAATTCCGGGCCCGGCGGGCGTCGAAACTGGGAACAGCATGCAACGAAGCAACCGAACCAGGAGGAACCATCATGCCCAACCGTGACCGTGCCCCCATCGGAGCGCCCTGCTGGGCCGATCTGTGGACCTCCGACGTCGAGGGAACGCGCCGGTTCTACTCCGAGCTGTTCGGGTGGGACGCCCAGGAGCCCAGCCCCGAGTTTGGCGGCTACTTCATGTTCACCCGCAATGGCGTGCCCGCGGCCGGAGCCATGGGCGACATGGGCGACATGCCCGCCACCAATACGTGGAAGATCTACCTGAGCACCGAGGACATCGCCAAGACCGTCGAGAGCGCTGAAGCGGAAGGGGCCCAGATCATCGTTCCTCCGATGGCCGTCGCCGATCTCGGCACCCAAGCCGTGCTGGTGGACCCGACCGGCGCCGAGGTCGGCGCCTGGCAGCCCGGTACCTTCCCTGGGTTCACGGTGCTCAACGAGCCCGGCGCGCCGGGTTGGTTCGAGGACTTCACCCGTGAGCACGCCAAGGCCGTGACCTTTTACCAGTCCGTATTCGGATGGGAGACGGACACCGTGAGCGATACGGACGAGTTCCGCTACGCCACCATGCGCAACCCGGGCGGAGAGGGAGAGCTGGCGGGGATCATGGACGCGGCGGGCTTCCTGCCGGACGGTGTGCCCAGCCACTGGTCGGTCTACTGGGAGGTCGACAACGTGGATGGGACCGTCGCCAATGTCATCCGCCTCGGCGGGTCGGTGGTCATGGAGGCTGGCGACACCCCCTACGGCCGCTTGGCGACGGTCGCGGACCCGGCGGGAGCCCAGTTCAAGCTGCGCACCCCACCGCGGTAGGCCCGACCCCACTACTACGACACCGGACGACCTGTTCTAGGTTGGAGGAGTGAGGCCGGCCCGTTCGCCATGAGCGACTACCTGACCCCCAATTTCTGCAGCTCGTGCGGGGCCCGGGTCCACGACGTTGCCATCCACGGTGAGCGAGCGTGGGAGTGCGCCCAGTGCGGCCAGCGGCATTTCCGGCGACCGACTGCCGGCGTCGCGGTGGTCGTGATCGAAGACGGCTCCGTGCTGCTCGTCAAACGGGGGTACGGGGCCAAGGCCGGGCTCTGGTGCATCCCGTGCGGCCATGTCGGGTGGGATGAGGATGTACGCGCCGCGGCCAGGCGGGAAGCGCTCGAGGAGACCGGGCTCGTCGTCGAACTCGACGGGGTCCTGGCCACCCACAGCAACTTCTGGCGTCCAGAACGCCAGACAGTTGGGATCTGGTTCAAGGGGCGACGAGTCGGCGGCGACCTGCGGGCCGGCGACGATGCTGTCGACGCCAGGTTCTTCGCCCTGGGCCACCTGCCTGAGCTCGCCTTTCCGACCGATGAGCTCGTGCTCGACACCGTGAAGGCGGCGAGGGGCTCCGGCGACCACCCGGTGAACGAGCCACTGCGGTAACGGCGTCGGCTCATCGGCCTCCCCGGTTCGGTTCGGGCGGTTGAGCACCCGCAGCCGGTTCGCTAGCGTGGCCCTGGTGTCCGACTGGCCGGCGGTTTCGTACGAGTCGTGGAGCGATACCTGCGACACTCTGCACGCCCACAGTCAGGTCCTGGGCAAGTTGGCGGTCAAGTTGGCACCACCCGAACCACAGCTGCAGCACGCGGCCCTGCGGCTGACGGCGCGCGGATGGGAGACGGCTCCGCTGCGGGCACCAAACGGTTCCGGGTCGTTTGTGGTCGTACTGGATTTGCGAGTGCACGAGGTCGTCATCGAACACAGCGGCGGCGGCAGCGAGCGGGTTCCGCTCACGCCCGACCGGGCCGTCGGGACCGTCACTGGTGAGGTCCTCGCCGCGGTCGGCAAGGTCGCCGGGCCCGTCCAGATTGACCCGACACCACAAGAGGTGACCTGGAGCGCCCCACTCGACCAAGACCGCGAGCACGCCACGTATGACCCGGACCGGGTGTCGGACTACTTCGCAGCCGCGACGCAGGCCGCCCTGGTCCTGGCCGCGTTCCGGGCTCCGTATCGCGGCCGGTCAACGCCGGTCAACGCCTGGTGGGGCTCTTTCGACCTGGCCGTGAACTTGTTCTCCGGCCTGCCGGCCGACCCACCATCCGCCGATTTCATCATGCGCAACGCCATGGACGCCCAAGAGGTCGCCGTCGGCTGGTGGCCGGGAGATGCCCGCTACGGCAAGGCCGCGTTCTATGCCTACGCCCATCCCGCCCCCCCGGGCTTCGATCAAATGACGCTCACTCCGCCGCCGGCGCGGTGGGACAGCGCCCTCGGTGAGTACCTTTTGGACTGGGACGATGTCCGGGCCAGCACCGACCCGCATGGGGCCGGCTTCGAGTTTGCTCGCTCCGCCTTTCGCCACGCCTGTGTGGTGTGCGGTTGGGATGACGCCCTGGCCGCCAGCGCGGAGGGCCAGCCACCGCCGATTGTCTGAACTCACGCGGCTGGCATCACTCCCGCCGGGTGCAGAATGCGATCATGACTGCTGCCAGTCAGCCCCCAACTGGGTTTCATTCTGTGACGCCGCGCCTGGTCGTAGCCGACGCCCCGGGACAGCTGGAGTTCCTACGCCTGGCCTTCGATGCCATCGGCCAGATCGAACCGGATCGGCCGGCGGAGGTTCGCATCGGTGATTCCGTCGTCATGGTGTCCACGGCCGGCGACCGCGATCTCTTTCCCGCCTTCCTGTATGTGTACGTCGGCAACGCCGACGAGACCTACGCCCGGGCCATGGCGGCTGGAGCAGTGAGCCTGGAGGAGCCCCGAAGAACCCCGTATGGCGATCGCCGGGCCATGGTCCGCGACCCCTTTGGCAACGTCTTTCAGATCGCCCACCGGCTCCCGTCTGCCGGTTGAGCCAGCCGCGACCGCCTTTTCGACGTCGTCGCGCCGGGTGTGGTCTAGCGCTCGGGCGTCAGCATCGAGGGTTCGCCATGGCGTCCGGCCCCGGCCGATGCGTCCGGCGTCCGGCGTCCGGCCGTATGCGTCCGGCGTTCGGCGTTCGGCGTTCGGCGTTTCACAGATTCGGTCGCAGCTCCTTGCGCCAGACCATCTTCAGGGCGGACCAGTCCTCGTCGAGGGCGGCCACTTTGACGTCGACCAGGCCGAGCGGGAGGACCGTGGCCCGGATCTCGTTGTCGGTGATGTCGCTGTGATGACCGCCGGCTCGGCGGGGCCACGCCAACCACAAAGAGCCGTTGGCCACGATCGCCCGGGCCAGCCGAGGGGTCCGGCGGCGCAAGGTCGCCAGGTCATCAAAGAACCCGAGGACGACGTCGGTCCCGCCCGCCGTCGCCCGCCGCGAAACGCGCACATCTTCGGGTAATCCCTCGATACTCCATCCCGCGGGCGCACCGATCAGCGCCAGGCGGTGACCGGCTTTGATGCCGAGTTTTCGCACCAGCGGGGTCCCCGAATATCCAGCCGGCACGGTTCCAATGTAGCGGCGACTTCGGCGGCTTGATCGAGTCGACCTGGCCGCAGTAAGGGAGCGGTGGCGCATCACGCCGGGCTTCGAGACGGGGTGCCGGCAAATCAGCCGGCGACCTCCATCTGGGCCCACGGCGACCCGTACTCTCCAGTCAGCAGGTCGAGGAACGGCTCGGCGGCAAAAGCCTCCGGCCCGAAGATCCCGGACCCGGACCAGGAGCCGTTGGCGATCAACTCCATGGCGACGATCGGGTTCACCGCCGTCTGCCAGACGACCGCCTGGGAGCCGTATTCACGCATGGACCACTCGTTGTCAACGACATGGTAGAGGTAGGTGGATCGCGGCCGGGCATCCTTGCCGGTCCCTCGCACCCAGAGCCCGGCACAGGTCTTTCCGGTCATCCGGTCCCCCAGTGTGGCCGGATCCGGCAGGCAGGCCGCCACTACGTCGCGGGGGCTGACCGCCGCCGCCCCGACCTGCACCTTGTCGACCCGGTCCAAGCCCAGCTTGTGCAGGGTCTTGAGCACATCGATGAACTCGTTGCCGAGCCCGTACTTGAACGTGGCCCGGCCTACCTCGATCCAGCGTGGAATGAGGAGGACCTCTTCGTGCTCCACGTTGACGCACTCCACCGGTCCGATCCCTTCTGGAAAGTCGAAGGTCTCCGGCTCGCTGAAGGGAACGGTTGTGTACCAGCCGCGGTCCTTCTCGTAGATGACCGGCGGGTTGAGACACTCCTCGATCGTGGTCCAGATGGAAAACGACGGGGCGAAGTCGTAACCGGCCACCACCAGATTGGCGCCATCGCGGACGCCCGCCTCATCGATGTCACTGAAGAGATGATCCGCGGCGTAGCGAGCGAACACGTCCGCCAGACCGGGCTCGACTCCCATGCCCACCACGGCCAGGTGCCCGCTGGCGGACCACTCATCGGTCAAGGCGAACTGTTCGTCCCCTAGCTTCACGCCCGTCTGCCGGTACGGGTCCGTCGGATGCGGATGCGACAGGGACATGGCCATATCGAGGTAGTGCACCTTGCTCGCCAGGGCGGCTCTGAAGATCGGCATCGTGAACCGCGGATCGGTGGCCCCGAGGACCACGTCGATCCGGTGGGCTTCGATCACGGCGGCGATGGCGTCCTGGTCCGAGGCGTCGAGCCGCACCGCCCTGAACCGTTGGTCGGCAAGGGCAGCCACGGCATGGTCAGCTCGCGACACGTGGTAGTCGGCCACGACCACCTGCGAGGGAAAGTCCCGCCGGGCCGCAATCCGCGCCGCGGCTGCGCCAACGCCGCCCGCCCCGAGGATGAGGATGCGCACGGAGGCGAACCCTACTCCGGTGCGGGCCATCGAGGGGCGGTGTGATCCGGCCTCGGCATGGCGGGATCAGAACACGGCGATAGGGTTCACCGGCGACCCAGTCGTGTTTTTGAAACGAATCGGGGCGATGACGATCATGAACGTCCAGCGCGACAACTGGCGGCAGGTCCGGGCGAGCGCCTCCAGCTCGAAATTGTCGAGGACCCACATGCCCATGGCGCACATGGCCACCACGTGGAACGGGGCGATCCACTGTTGAGTAGACGGGCGCCGTTCGGTTCCGGTGTCGGTGCCGACGATGGCGATGTCATGGGTACGAAACCACGGGAGGGTCGATTCGGCCAGTCCGGGCAGGTGCGGCAGGGTGCTTCGGTCGCTGGAGCCGGGCGCCAGGGCCACGTCAGGTACCCGGCGCCGGTGATCTCCGCGCACCGACCCGTAGCCGGTACGGACCAGGACCACATCGCCGGGCTCCGGCTCGACCCCGTGCGCCGCTGCCGCCGCGTCGAGCGCTTCGGGACCGATCGCGTAGCCCGCCTCCAGGGCCTCGGTGCCCAACCACTCGGCGACGTCCAGGAGCACGCCGCGGGACACCACACCCTCGCCGGCCAGTTCGATCGAACCTGCCTGGGCACCCGCTTCCGCCGTCAACGATCCGGCTGGATGGCCGTTGTACATGGTCCCGTTCCAGAGCTGGTGGCTGGGGGCATCGAGGTGGGTCATGTACAGCCCGTGGATAGGGAAACCGACCCAGTCGAGGCCGCCACCCGCCCCATCGGCATTCAGCCGGGCGCCGGTCGAGGTCACGAAATGCATGGGGGCGTCGGCGGCCTCGTAGACGGATACCCGGTCGCCGAACTCGACCACCCGCCCGCACGGAACCGACCGGCCCTCCTGGACCAGACGGGCGGCCGCCGCCACTTTGGCCGCATCGATGAGATTCAACGTGCCCCGCTGGTCGTCCGGACCCCATCTCCCCCAGTTGCTCAGGGTGCGGAACCACGCCCGCCACTCCTGGTCGGACACCAAGCCTTCTCCCGAGGTCACCGCCGCCACCTCACTTGCCGCGCCCTGGACATGTCAATCCTGCTCCTCTTCCTTGTTCTCTACTTTGTTCTGTCGTATCGGACGATGTCCGTCACTCGTGCCTAGCCCGCGGGAGTACCTCATGGAGCATCTCGGCCCCCCGGCACTGCCCTCGATCGCCAACACCTCACCATCACCTCACGAGTTTGTCGACAGGGCGGGGCGACCCTAGTGCAACCGATGGCCACGTCAGAGCGCTCGGGAGCGACAGAAACGTCCTGCCATGAACAGACTGAGCGTCACATGCTGGTATTTGGAATCGACAACAGGGAGGACGGAGTATGCCGTTCCTAGCGGCAAGTGACGCCCTCGGGGGCCTGCGGGTCCTCGATCTCACCCGGGTCCGGGCCGGCCCGACCTGCGTCCGCCAGCTCGCCGATTGGGGCGCGGATGTGGTGAAGATCGAAGGGCCCGAACGCGACTTGCCAGGGGGACTCGGCGGCAACCGGGACGGTTCCGACTTTCAAAATCTGCACCGCAACAAGAGGAGCGCCGTCGTCGACCTGAAGTCGCCGGCCGGTCTGGCCGTGTTCCTCCGCCTGGTCGACGGAGCCGACGTGGTCGTCGAAAACTACCGACCCGAGGTCAAGCACCGCCTTGGCATCGGTTACGAGGAACTGGCCAAGCGCAATCCCGGACTGGTGTACGCCTCGATCTCCGGTTTCGGTCAGGATGGCCCCTATCGCGACCGGCCCGGCTTCGACCAGATCGCCCAGGGGATGGGCGGTCTGATGTCGATCACCGGCGAGCCGGGCCGCGGCCCGATGCGGGCCGGCATCCCTGTTGCGGACCTCGCCGCCGGCCTGCTCGCCGCTCAGGCGATCCTGCTGGCGCTACTGGAACGAAGCCGCTCGGGACGAGGACAGTGGGTCCGCACCTCGCTGCTGCAAGCCCAGGTGTTCCTCCTCGACTTCCAGGCGGCTCGCTGGTTGGTCGACGACGAGATACCGCCCCAAGCCGGCAACGATCACCCGACGTCGATACCGACCGGTGTGTTCGCCACCTCCGACCGGCCCATCAACATTGCCTGCGCGGGCCAACAAATCTGGGGGCGGCTCAAAACCGTTCTCGGCGACCCCGAACTCGACCGTCCGCAGTTCGCCACCCCGGCGGCTCGCTCCGCGAACCGGGCCGCCCTCAACGCCATCATCGAAGAGCACACTCGCCGCCGTCCTTCAGCCGAGTGGATCGACGAGCTCAACGCCGCGGGCGTCCCTTGCGGGGAGATCAACACGGTCGATCGCGTGTTCGCGGATCCCCAGGTGCGCCACTTGGAGATGGCGCGTCCGGTCACCTCGGCGGAGCGGGGACCGACTCATCTGGTGGGGCAGGCCATCGAGATGAGCCGTTCGACGAGCGAGATACGAACGCCATCGCCGAGGCTGGGAGAGCACACTGTCGAGGTGCTGGGCGAAGCGGGCTTCTCCCAGGGCGAGATCGACGGGCTGGTCCGGGAGGGAGTCGTGCAATTGGGCCCGACCGCGGCGGAACCGAGCCCCGCCTAAAGCCGCGAACCACCTCGCGGTTCAGGATTCGACCCCTGTCGCGTCGATGGCCGGCGCGATCACCGCCCCACCCTGGTGCTCGAAGAGTTGCACGATGGCGGTGCAGTCCGCGCCGGCGTCGAGCGTTGCAGCCGCCCGCTGCCACAGCTGGTCGGTGGCGTCACCGAGAACCATCGGCACCTCACGCCGGTGGGCCTCGCCCAGACAGAGCCGGACGTCCTTGGCCATGAGGTCGAGGCGGAAACCGTGATTGAACGCCCGGGTCAAGACCTGCCGGGGAAACTTGTCCGACACGGCGGTGTTGGCGCCGCTGCTGACGTTGATGACGTCGAGTACCACGCCGGGATCGAGACCGGCCTTGGCTGCCAGGACCATGGCCTCGCCCGTGATGGCGATCGCCGAAGCGGAGAGCAGGTTGTTGAGAAGCTTGACCAGCTGGGCCTGACCGGGGACGCTCCCCACCACGAAAACCCGGGAACCGATGGCCTCCAGAAGGGGGCGGACCTCTGCGAGGGCAGCGTCGGCGCCGGCGGCCATGACCGTCAGGGTTCCGGCTTCGGCGCCCGAGGGACCACCACTCACCGGGGCGTCGACATACCGGACCTGGCGAGCGGCCAGGCGGGCTGCGACCTCTCCCGCGGTAGCAGGTCCGGTGGTGGACAGGTCGACGAAGGTCCGCAAGGCCGAGCCGCCGGCCAGAGAGCTGCCTTCGCCACACGCCACCTCGTAGACGGCCTCCGGGGAGGGCAGACTCACCAGGACGGTCCCGGCCCGGTCGGCCACTTCGTCGACCGACGCGGCGGCAATGGTGCCCCGACTGGCCGCCCGACCCAGAGCCGCGGGATCCGCGTCGTAGCCGAGGACCTGATAACCCGCGTCCTGCCAGCGGGTGGCGAACCGGCTCCCCATGGTGCCCAGACCGACCAGACCTATCAGTTTGTCCACGGTGCTGTCTCCTCGAGAGTTCTCGACGTCGTTTCCTCGGAGCGGCCCCGCACCGCGACCGGTGGGCGACGCCGCGGTGCGTGTTCGGGGTCCCGGCGGTGTCGACCATGATGGCATTCCGACCGGGCCCCAGGGCCGACGAAACGAGCGGAGGAGGACAGCGATGGGTGACTACGAAGCCGGACTGGCCGTGCGGCGGGCCGTCCTGGGCGACGAGTACGTCGAGCGGTCGCTACGGGAGGCCGATGAGTTCACGGCCCCCTTCCAGCGGCTGGTGACCGAGTACTGCTGGGGTGACATCTGGACCAGGGACGACCTCCCCCGGCAGACCAGAAGCCTCATCAACATCGCCATGTTGACGGCGCTCAACCGGCCGGACGAGCTCCGCCTGCATGTGCGCGGGGCCCGCAACAACGGCTGCACCACCGACGAGATCCGGGGGGTGCTGCTGCAGGCGGCCATCTACTGCGGCGTGCCTGCCGCTCTGACGGCGTTCAAAGTCGCTCGCGAGGTGCTCGCTGAGCCCGCCGAGCTCACCGAGCCTTCCGTGGAGGCGTGACCGCCGGGCCGGCGGGGGTGGCAGCCGGCCCCGACCTGGGCCCGGGCGGGGCACGCCGGCGGGGCAGGAGCCGGCCGCGACCTGGGCCCGGGCGGGGCACGCCGGCGGGGCAGGAGGACGGGGCACGGCCGACGGGGCCGGGCGACGGGGGCCGGGCGCAGAAGCCGGGTGACGGGGGCCGGGTGCCGGCGCTGGCG
Source organism: uncultured Acidimicrobiaceae bacterium (assembly GCA_963769725.1). GTDB lineage: Bacteria > Actinomycetota > Acidimicrobiia > Acidimicrobiales > Palsa-688 > PALSA-693. The sequence continues at coordinate 24,106 of CAVYMU010000004.1, forward strand.
CTGGCAACCGAAACGACCGCCCGCTGGGGACCGGAAGCCGCCTCCGGTAGGGGCGCGGACACGGTGGTAGCGTGCCCGGCTGCGAAGCTGCCGGACGATCGCCGGGAGGGATCACATGCATTGCGGTGTCATGGTGACCGGATACAACCAGGGGGATTGGCCACGGTTGATGGCGGAGGACTACGACCGTCCCCCTGATACCCCGGACTACATCAACATGGAAAGCACGCTGTCGGCCGGCGAACTGGTCGAACCGCTCGGCTTCGACTCGATCTGGGCAACCGAGCATTACGGTTCGGCCTACTCGATGCAGCCCAACCCGATGCAATGGCTGGCGTACTGGGCCGGCCGCACCCAACGAGTGGACGTGGGAACCGCGGTCATTGTGGCCCCGTGGTGGAATCCGGTCCGACTCGCCAGCGAGCTCTCCATGCTCGACATCCTCCTCCGGGGTCGCCGCCTCCACCTCGGCATCGGGCGGGGCGTCGCCCCGCATGAGTACGCCTCGTTGGGCGTTCCCATCGAGGAGTCGCACACGTATTTCTACGATGTCGTCAATGCCATCCGGGCGGCCGACGGAGCTGAGCGCTTCACGTACGACGGGCAGATTTTTAAGATCCCTCCGACGACGATCCGGCCTCAGAGCCGTCACAAAGGGAGTCTGACCACCAACATCAAGGCCGCCTTCTCCACGGAGACGTCGGCCCGGTTGGCGGCGGAGAACGGCCTGGGGCAAATGTTCGTCGCCGGCGACGACCTCGATGTCATGACCGGGAAGGTCCGGCAGTTCAACGAGATCCGCGCCGAGCTCGGCCTCCCCCCGGACCAGCCGACGACACTGCTATGGATGTACTGCGCGGAAACATCCGCCGAAGCTGAGGAGGGCTGGGAGTACTTCTACAACCAGCTACTGGCCGCCCAACATCACTATTTCGAGTGGAACAATCCCGGATTCAAAGGGATCAAGGGCTACGAGGAGTACGAGCAGCGCCACACCGCCGATGTGGGGCGGGCCGATGCCAGCCTGGCCGCCCGCCGGGCGACCCAACCCATCGGGACGCCGGACGAGATCATCGACAAGCTCAAGACCGTCCAGTGGGCGATCAGCTTGGAGACCCTCGTGATCCACTACTTCTACGGCGGCATGCCGGTCGAAAAGGCCAAGCGCAGCCTGCAGTTATTCGCCGAGAAGGTCCTGCCGGCCGTGCACCAGATGGACACCCCGATCAATCCTGCGTCGCTCGGTCGCAGCTCCAAGTGATCGCAGCCGGGCGGCCCGGTTGGGGCGGGACCGAGTCGCCCGTCGCGGCCCCGGGGTGGGGGCGACCATGTCGGCCCGTCGAGTGGTCGAATCTTTGACGAGTGGGCAATCGTCTTGCGCTATGCGTATAAAAGTCTCCGCTCGTCAAAAAAGTGACCACTCGACCGCGAGCATTGCCCAGGAATGGAACACCTGGCGCGGATGGGCCGCCACGCTGCGTCCGCGTACTCCACGGCGTTATTCGATGCGGTGCTTGACCCGTAGCAATGCAGGGCCGTCCCATCCGCCGGCGTGGGCAGGGAGGATCTGGCCATGAGCGAAGCCGGTGAAGTCACCTCCTCGCCCGACGCCGAGGACCAGGCTGACCTGCTCCCGCTGGCCGGGATCCGCGTCCTGGAGTTCGGCTACGGAGTGGCCGCGCCGGTCGCCTGTCGGAATCTGGGCCACTTCGGCGCCGACGCCATCAAGATCGAGTCGGCCCGGAAGCCCGACTCACTGCGGACCGTGGGCGCCGGTTGGGTCCCTCTCGAAACCGATTGGGGGGTGCTGCGCGACACTGGCGCGGCGTTGAACTTCACCTCGCCCGGCAAACGCAGTATTGGGTTGGAGGTGGACCAACCGGAGGGGCGGAGGATCTTCCACAAGCTGGTGGCCAACTCCGACGTCCTCGTCATGAACATGAGCGTTGAGGCAGTCGAAAGCCTCGGTCTCGGCTACGCCGCGATGCATGACATCAATCCGAGCCTCATCTGGATGAACATGCCGTCGTTTGGGGCCCAGGACGGTCCGTACCGTACCTTCCGGACGTGGGGGCGGAATATCGCCGCCATGGCCGGCATCTCCCGCCTCGTGGGCTGGCCTGATCGGGACCCTGTCGGCATGACTGTGAACTTTCCCGATTACGTCTCGGCCCTCTGGGGCACGGTGGCCGTGGTGTGTGGGCTCATGCAGCGCGACATCACCGGTGAGGGTTGCGAGATCGACATATCCCAGTACCAGGTGGCGCTCTCCTGCCTGGGGCCCACCGTCATGGAGGCCATGCTCGGTGGAAGCGGTCTCGGGAGCCTCGGGAACCGGCGGGAGGGTCGGGCCCCGCACGGCATCTACCCCTCGCGCGGTGCCGACCAGTGGGTCGCCATCTCGGTAGTGGACGAGAAGATGTGGCAGGCCCTGGTCGGCGTGGATGGCCTCCGGGGTCTGTCCGCAGATCCCCGCTTCTCCGGGCTCGCCGGCCGTTTGATGGCTCAGGACGACCTGGACGACGTCATCGCCCGCTGGAGCGAGAGGCTGACTGCGTGGGAGGCGGCGGCTGAGTTGCAGGCAGTCGGCGTGGCCGCGGCGCCGGTTGCCAATAACTGGGACGTACTTCTCGACCCGCAACTCGAGGCCCGGGAGTTCTTCCGGGTCCTTCCCCACGCCCGCTTCGGCCGCGAGCTCAGCTACGGTCAGGCGATCGTGCTGTCCGAGACGGGCGCCCAGTTCACCCGGGCCGCCCCGGCGTTCGGGGAGGACACCGAGGACATTCTCCGGGACGTCGCCGGCTGCAGCCCCGCAGAGATCGCAGCCGCCATCGCTTCGGGCGCCGTCCACCAGATGGAGCATGGCGAGATCCGCCTCGAACGGCCCTACCTGCACTGGATCCGCCCATTGCTGCCGAGGGACTGGCCGGCGTCCACTCTCGATCCGGCGAGCATCCTGTACGACCGGCTGGCTACCCCGCGACCCGGCGACGACGGAGCGGAGGCCGGCCCGGGTGGACCGGTCGAGCCGGGCGCCGCCGGGACAACGGGCCCCCCGGGGACAACCGGCGCCCCGGGAACAACGGGCGCCCCGGGAACAACCGGGGCCGCGGGGGCGGCCGAGACCCCCGAGTCCGCCGAGTCCGACCCGGCGGGAGCAGCGCCAGGCCCGGAGCCGCCCGACTCTGGCCCGCCAGGGGCCGGGACCGGTCAGGACGGCACATGACACTTTCCCTGTTGCGGGGGGTACGGGTCCTCGACCTGTCGGGCGAACCGCTGGCGTCGGCCGGTCGCCTGCTCGCCGACCTCGGAGCCGAGGTCGTCTTGGTCGAGCCGCCCGGCGGGTCGCGGGCCCGGCGGGTCCCTCCGCTCATCACCACGGCGGCAGGCGAGGAGATCAGCCCCCATTTCCTTTACACCGCAGCCGGGAAACGATCCGTGACGCTCGACGTGGCCACGACCGGCGGCTACCAGGTACTCCGCCGGCTACTCCCCCGAATCGACATCCTGCTGGTCACCGACGACACCGAGACCTTGCGACGGAGGGGTATCGACTATCAGACGATGCGGTCGTTGAACGACCAGCTCGTCTTTACCTCCCTCACCCCGTTCGGTGCCAGCGGGCCGAGGCGGCGCTGGTGCGGGTCGGATTTGGTGGCGTGGGCGTCCAGCGGGGCGCTCACCGGTATCGGCGACCCCGATCGGAGACCAGTGGCGCCAGGAGGAGACTTGGGCTTCCGGGCAGGCAGCCTCAACGCCGTCGCCGGGACGGTGCTGGCCCTCCGGGCCCGCCGCCGACTCGGTCACGGTCAGATGGTTGACATCTCCATGCAGGAGGCGGTGCTGAGCGTGACCATGGAGAGCGGGCCGTTCTTTCCTCTCGAGGGTGGTCTACAGCGGCGGGTCGGACCGCGCCGGGCGCCCGCCCAAGGCTTGTTTCCAACCAAAGACGGGCTCGTCGAGTTGCTGCCCTTCATGCCCGGACAGTGGGACGCCCTGGCCCACTGGATCCGGGACGAGCTGGGTATCGAGGAGATCGCCATGGAGACCTTCCGGGGGCCGGTCACGGCGCGGGCCCCGTTCGCCGAGCTCATCGACGGTTGGGTCGAGCAGCTCACGACCCGGTACGCCAAGCAGGCCTTCCTGTTCGAGGCCCAACGGCGAGCCATCCCCTGCGGAGCCGTCAACGAGCCGGCTGACTTGCTCAATGATCCCCACCTTCTCGCCATCGACGGCTGGGTGCAGGGGGAGTATCCGGGCGTCGGACCGCTGCGCTGGCCCCGCCCTCCTCTCCGGATCGACGGTGTTCCGATGGGCACCGGGCCGGTGCCCGGGATCGGGCAGGACAACGACGACATTTACAGGCGCGAGCTCGGCCTCGGCGACGAGGAACTCGTGGCCCTGCGGGTCGAGGGCAGCATCTGAGCAGGAGCAGGCGGAAGTATGACCCGTGCCCGGGGAACGGGGTCAGAATCGGCGTCGGGGCGCTCGCCGGGGGGCGGTCCGCGCCGATGACCGGCCGGATGGTCGTTGGGCTCCGAGCCATGCCTGACCTGTCCTGGGCCTAATGGTCGGTACCTCAATCTCCCCGACGACCAGGGTCGGAGCACGGCGAGGGCCGGGCTGGAGCGCTTGGGGTCCACCCGGGCGGAGCCGGAACGGATGACCTAGGTTGGCCGGGAGCGGAGCGGTCGACCGGAGGAGACACGAAATGGACAGCGCGACGGTAACCCCGGAGGAGATGGCGGGCCGGGTGGTGCGCTTCAAGGACATGGCGCCCCGACCGAAGCCGGGAGCGGGCGAGGTCCCTGACGAAGTCGTCGAATGGATGACCGCCGACGCCAACTACTCCTACATGGCGCCGGCCATGGACGGCCAGAGCATCATCCAGCGTTATGCGGCGTTGACCGGTGGCGACGCTGGCGACGCCATCTCGGTGTCGCTGGCCGTCTGCTCACCCGGCCGGGGGCCGACCCTGCACGCCCATCTCAACACCGTCGAGGCGTTCTTCTGCCTCTCGAGCCGCTTCGCGATCGAGTGGGGTCCCGAGGGCGAGAATGCGATCGTGCTCGAACCGTGGGACTTCATCCATGTGCCGAAAGGGGTCGTCCGCACCTTCAAGAACGTCGGCGACGAACAGGGTGCGTTGCTCGTCATCATTCAGGGCCAGCGCAACACCTTCGACGACGTGGTCAACGCTCCTTATGTTGCCAAGCAAATCAGCGAGCGGTTCGGTTCTGAGGCGGTCGAGAAGCTCGAACAGGTGGGCCGGCGGTTCTACGTGCCGGCCTCCTAGCGGTTCGTCAGGCCGCTCGCCAGGGGCCCGCCCCGGCTCGAACCGGGACTGCAGGCGGACCGGACGGCGAGGGGCCCGCCCGGCTCGAACCGGGACTGCGGCAGGCGGGCCGGCGGGCCGGTCGGATGGCGAGCCCGCCGACCTCACCTCGCCGCCCCAAATTCGATGGCAGCTACGGCGATTACTTTTAACCCAAGTCGCCGAGGTCAGAGTTCGGTCGTGGTGGCGATGACCTCTTCGCCGAAGCGCAGCAACTCCTCGCGCATCTCAGGGACGGTCTTGGCGCGCACCGCCACCGTGAGCCGGCTCACGCCGAGATCGGCGAACCATCGGGCCTCCTCCGCGGTGCGGACGCCTCCAGAGGTGATTTCGATCGAATCGGGATCCCGGCCCGCCTCCTCGGCCGAAGAACGCAACAGCCCCACCAGCTTCGGAAGCTCCTCGTAGACCCGCTCGGTCGGGAAGATAGCGGGAAAATATCCATCGCCGAGCTGGCCGGCCCGGCGCACCGCCGGAATCGACGTCCCCCCGAGCACGATCGGGATACTGCCGCCCGGCGGTTTGGGATCGCACTCCACGGGTGGGAACTTCAGGTATACGCCATCGTAGGACGGCTCCGGATCCCGCCACAGCGTCCGCAACGCCCAGATGCACTCGTCGTAGCGAGCCCCGCGATGGTCCCACGGCATGCCCAGAGCCTCGTACTCCTCCCGATTCCAACCGACCCCGCAACCCAGCAGGAATCGGCCCTTCGAAAGGACGGCCAGGGTGGCGCACGACTTGGCGAACGTCACCACATTGTGCTCGGGCAGGATCACCACGCCCGTCCCGAACCGCAGCCGCGTCGTCCTGGCCGCCACGTAGGCGAACCAGACGATCGGATCCGGGATCCCCCCTCGACGGCCCAACCGGTCCATTCTCCCGGTGGGTGACGCCGAGTAGATCGGCTCGTATTCCACCGGGACGACGATGTGTTCAGGTGCCCACAGCGACTCGAATCCGGCTTCCTCCGCGTTCTCGGCCAGCGCCGCCGCAGAGTCGGGATCGGGGCAGGTGGTGCTCGAGAAGACAATCCCCCATTTCACGCTCGCGACTCCTTGGGCTCGCTGGTCCCCTGCGGGCTGTTCGATGGCATCGTAGTCATGGCGGACCCAGCCTGGCCGCGTCGATCAGTCCGGTGCAGTGGATCCGAACGTGGTCGAGGTCGAACCCGTGTCCATGGCGGGCAAGGCGATGTCGCCTTCGTCGATCCAACCCTCCTCGATCTCGTCCGTGACCGGACCGGCGTGATACACGTACTTTCCGCCCCGCAACCACGATGCCGCCGCCGCCACCAGAGAGCAGACAATGGCAAAATCGAAGGCGTAGTGCACCCCCTGGGCGAACGGGCTGCTGATCAACTCGGGAAAGAACTGGTGACCGGTGAGGGCGGCCAGCTGGTGCGGGTTGAGATGCTGGAGCACGCCCGCGGGCCCCAGCAGCTGCTGGATCGGGTTGTAGCCCAGGAAGCTGGCGAACAACACACCGATCGGGGGGAGATGGGAAATCTGGAGGGCCGCCGCAGACGGCACCCCTTGAGCCGTGAGACCGGCATAGAGGTGGCCCGGCAAGGAGGAGGCGAGCCCGAGAGTGATGACGCTGAAAAAGATGCCGATGGACAGCACGGTCGCCGAGTTTTGGAACGTCGTGGTCATGCCGGCTCCAGCGCCGCGCTCCTGTGGAGGCAGGCTGTTCATGATGGCGGCCCGGTTGGGCGACGCGAACAGGCCCATCGCCAGGCCCATCAACAGCAACAGCGGGGCGAACCACTGGTATCCGAAGTTGATGGGAAGGGTCTCGAGTAACGCGAAGGCGAGCGCGGTCCCGAGCATACCCAGGGTGGCGAACAGTCTGGCCCCGTAGCGGTCCGTGAGGATCCCGGCGACCGGTCCCGCGATGAGGAACCCAACGGTCAGCGGGACCATATAGATGCCGGCCCACAACGGAGTCCTCTCGAAGCTGTAGCCGTGGCGCGGCAGCCAGATGCCCTGCAGCCAGATGATCAACATGAACTGGAGTCCACCCCGGGAGAGCGCCCCGAGGAACCCGGCGACGTTGCCCGCGGTAAATGAACGGATCTTGAACAGGTGGAGACGGAACATCGGATCCTCCACCCTGGTCTCGATCCAGCAGAACATGATCAGCAAGAAGATGCCACCACCGATCATGCAGAGCACGAAGGGGTTCGTCCAACCCATGGGATGGCCGCCATAGGGCTGTATTCCGTACACCACGCCGGTGAGCACGGCGGTCAGCCCGACCGCAAACGTGATATTGCCAAGCCAGTCGATTTTGGCCGGCAGCCGCACTCCGTTGTCCACCAACTTCAGGTAGGCCCACGCCGTACCGAACAGCCCGAACGGCACGGAGATGAGGAACACCAGGCGCCAGTCGACAGGAGCCAGCAATCCACCCAGCACCAAGCCGATAAAAGACCCCGCAATGGCGGCCACACTATTGATCCCCAGAGCCAGGCCGCGTTGATCCTCGGGAAAGGCGTCAGTCAAGATGGCGCTCGAGTTGGCGAATTCGAGTGAACCGCCTACCGCCTGGCCGGCTCGCATGATGATGATCCAGAGTGCTCCTGCGGATCCGGTCATCCAGTTGACCGACAGAAGGATCGAGAACAGGGTGAATATGGCGAACCCGAGGTTGTACATCCGGACCCGCCCGTACATGTCCCCGAGCCGGCCGAAGGTGAGTACCAGCACCGAGGTGATGAGCAGGAATCCCATCAGCACCCAGAGGAAATACGAACTGTTCCCCGGGGCCAGCGGATTCAGCCGTATCCCCCGGAAGATGTCGGGCAGGGCGATGATCGTGATGGACCCATTGATGACGACCATCAACACACCCATGGTGGTGTTGGTAAGGGCGACCCATTTGTAGTGGGGACCAGGCTCGCGCAACCGACGGTCGACCGGCGGCGCGCCGGACTGCAGGTCAACTCCCTGCTTCGACATCGCTACAACCGCCTCTTCGCTCGGCTCACGTCGTCAGGCATGCTACGGACGACGGTAGCGGCAGAATGCCCCCCTCGGCATCTCCTGGCTGGGCCGAACCGGTCGAACGCCGGTCGGCCGGAGGGGGGCCGGAGGGGGGCCGGGGCGACTTGTCCGGCCAGCCATCGGGCTGTCGGGCGAGCTGTCGGGGCCGCGGTCCGCCGGCCGTCGGGAGTTCGAGGCCCGGTCGACTAGCTTGACATCACGTGGGCACGCTGGTCACCGACGCCACGGTCGAGGTGGAGGGCGACGGCAACGCCCTAGTGATCAGCTGGAGCCTCGCTGGCGACGACGTCGGTGTGGACATCGGCGTCGGCACCAGCCCGGACGCGATCGACCACACCCACACCCTGACGGTCGCCGCTGGGCAGGGCTCGGCCCGTATCGACGGCCTCGGGACCGGGCGCCACTTTGTATCGGTTGCGCCGCACCGCGAGGGCGGGGCGATCGTTGTCGCCGAGCGTCGGTTGCCCTTCGAGGGCGTTACCAACTTCCGGGATCTCGGCGGCTACCCGACGGCAGACGGGAGACGGACCCGCTGGGGCCGCGTCTTCCGGTCCGACGCCCTGCACCGATTCACTCCTGAAGACCGGCGCCGGTACGAATCCCTGCACCTCCACGCCGTCTTCGACCTGCGCGGCGACCTCGAGCGGGAGCGGTACCCAAACCCCTTCCCATCTGTCCAGCTCGCCGTTGTGGCCCAGAGCGCGGACGCAGGTACGCCAGCCCCGGACCGCTCCGAGCGACAGGACGCGGACGGAGGTGAGCAGATGCTGCGTGAGATGTACCAGGGCCTGCTCCGCAACGCCGGGCCCACATTTGGACTCCTGCTCAGCGCCCTCGCGGATCCCGAGGGACTTCCGGCCGTGTTTCACTGCACCGGAGGCAAGGACCGCACGGGGATGAGCGCCGCCCTTCTCCTCGAGCTCCTGGGAGTACCCCGAGACTACGTGCTCGACGACTACGAACTGACGTCCCGCTACCGTCTGCGCCAGCATCAGACCGAGTCCTACGAGAGTTTGCTGGCCATGGGCATGGGGCCGGAGGCGGCCGCAGCCGTGATGGGGGCGCCTCGGTGGACCATGGCCGAGACCCTGCAGGAACTCGACGATGACTACGGCGGGGCGGCGTCCTACCTGGCCGGGCCGGCCGGGATGGCACCAGCGACTCTCGAGGCGCTCCGCCAGGCCCTGGTGAGCTGAGCCGGGCTGGGGGGTCCCGGCCCGGGCTGGGCTGGGCTGGGCTGGGCTGGATCAGCCTGCCCGGGCCGACTGGCCGGACCGCCGGTCCGGCTCTCCACTTTTGTCGCCTCGAGTCGACTTATGGAGGGAGATGTACATCTGTCGTACATCTCGCTCCAAGAGTGAGCGGAATTACCGGAGGTCACGCCCGTCCAGTTCCATTGGGGGGGCAGGATCGGACAGCCGGCAACGTGACCGGCGGCCGGGCCGCCGGGGTGGGCGGGCGGCCGCGCCGCCGGGACCCGCCAGCCCGGCTGAGGCTGGGGGCCCGACCAGCTGGGACCCGGGGCCAGCCCGGCTCAGGCCACCCGCTAGGCGGACGAGCCCCGAGGGCGAGTGAACGACGCCCGGTCCGCCTCGCTGACCGCCCGGAAATCACAGCCCCGCAGGTGGTCGTTGACCACTCCCAGCGACTGCATGGCGGCGTACACCGTGGTCGGGCCGACGAATCGGAAGCCGTACCGGCGCAGCTGCGCCGATAGGGCCCCGGACTCCTCCGTGGACGCCGGCAGGTCGGCTGTGGTCCGAGGTGGTGACGGCCGAGCCGGCTCGTGGTCCCACACCAGCCCCGCCAGTGAGAGGCCTTGGTCCAGGAGGGCCAGGGTGGCGCGGGCGTTTCCAATGGCGGCAAGGATCTTGGCCCGGTGGCGGACGATGGCGGCATCCTGGAGCAGACGGTCGACATCGGATTCATCGAAGCGGACGACCTCCTGGGGGTCGAAGGACGCGAAGGCCCGGCGAAATCCGTCCCGCTTACGAAGGATGGTCAGCCACGACAGCCCGCTCTGGAAGCCCTCCAAACAGAGCTTCTCGTACACCCGGTTGTCGTCACCGACGGGCCTCCCCCACTCGTCATCGTGATAGCGCTGATAGTCGGGCGTCGACGTGGCCCAGGGGCAACGGGCTTGGCCGTCTTCTCCGCGCACGACCCCACTCATGGCCTTATCGGGCTCTGCTGGATCAATCCGCCCGGACGGTTAGGACCCTCCCGCACCAACCCAGTCTCACCGAGAAGCCGCGATTGCTGCACGGGGACGCCAAACGGACACCCGACCGATTGAGCTCCCATGAGCTCAGGACGAGTGCTGGGATCTTGCCGATCGTCTCCGGTAGGTGCCGATCGCCTGTCCAAGAAGGGCTCCTGCCGCCAGGCAAACCAGGAGACCAACCCACAGGTGGGTGGTCACAGTGAGAAAGACGAAGTGGATGCGGACCCGGCCGGTGTTGAGCACAATGAAGATGATCCCGTAGATCAGCGCCACCGCCCCCACCACGAGCCGAGTCATAGGTACGCCGCCCAGCTGCCGGGCCCGGCGAGGGCTCCTCGGATTCGCAGAATCGTCAGCCATGTACCGAGCTTAGGGCCGGGCGACCCCTTTGGAGTGGCTCCCCCTCATCTGCACGGCAGCGGACCCACCGGATCGGAACCCGGCGACGAGCTCCGGCGGATCGGCTACAGATCCGGCGTCGACGCCAAGATCCGCAGGATGGCGTGAGCCAGCTCAGCAGCCGACTCTCGGTCCAGCTCCACTGCCACTCGGGCCGCAGGTCCGGCTTGAGGATTGAGGAAGTCGACGTTGAGGGTGTGGTCCGCGGCGGCGTGGACAGGGTGGTCGAAGTAGACCGACGCGTTGTGCAGGGCAAACCAACCCTGGGCGCCCTTCCCGCTGCCGGCGATCTCGATGCGCTCCGTTCGGTAGGTACACATGATCTCAGGCTCCGAGGTGCTGCCCGAAGTGGGCCCAGATGCGCTGCCATCCGTCCTGGGCCGCCTCCACCCGGTAACTCGGGCGGTCGACGGAGAAAAAAGCATGGCCGGCGCCCTCGTAGCGGTGGAACTCGTACGCCTTGCCGGCGTCCTTGAGCGCCGCTTCGAGCTCGTCGACCTGTTCGGGGGTCGGATACTGGTCGTCCCGGCCAAACAGCCCCAATACCGGACACGAGAGTTGCGGCGTCAGATCGACGATGGGGCGGACCTGGAGCGGGAACCCTTCGGGCGGCGTGGCGGTCACAAAAGCCCCGTAGCAGTTGACCGCGGCGTCGAGATCCAGCGAGCAGGCGGCCAAATACGATTGCCGGCCCCCCGAGCAGTACCCGATGACGCCGACCTTGCCGTTGGCGTACGGAAGCGATCGCAGGAAGGAAGCCGCGCCGGCGACGTCGCCCAGCAAGCGCTCGTCGGGCACGCCGCCACCGGCCCGGGCCGCGGCCGCAGCATCATCGGGATCCGCACCCGGCGCCTCCCGCCAATACAGGTTGGGGCACACCGCGGCGTAACCGTGCACCGCAAAGGTACGCGTGATCTCCTTGGTGGCGGCGTCGTAGCCGGGCATGTGATGGATCACCACCACACCGGCTATCGGGCCCGGGCCGAGTGGTCGGGCGAAGTAGGCCTCGATCTGGTCTCCACCGTGCCCCGCCAGCTTGATGGACTCGGCCAGCATCCCGTCATACATGACTCGCTCCTCCCGGTGTCGTCGACCAGTCATGACCACGCTAGGCCGAGCCATGCGCGGGTGGTCAAGCGTCGAGCGAGGGTTCGGGACCCGACCGCTGCATCTGGCGGCGAGAGGCGGGCGGTCCGGGGAAATCACGCGGTAGGGCCGCGGGGCCGCGAGGGGCCCGGTCCCCTCGTCCCTGACCGCGAGGATCCCGTTGGAGGGCGCAGGTCGCCGTCCTCGGGCAGATAGGAGCCGACCAGACGCCAACCGCCAATTTGGCGGCGCCACCGGATGGTGGCCTGTTGTTCCCAGGGACGCTGGGCTTCCAGGAGGCGCTCGTGGAGATAGACGGTGTCGCGCCAACTCCGGGCCAGACCATCGAGCAGGCGGCGCGCCAGGTGCCGTCGGCGAGGCTTGGACTCGGAGTCGGGGTGGATGTCAGGGCGATCGAATTCGGTCATACGTCGATGTTGCTACTGGCCGACCTGCCTTTGAAGTGGCAGAGCAGACCTAGTCCGAAACAATCCTGCCATCGGGGTACCAGGGGCTCGCACCCGGGCGTTAGCGGGCCCATCGGGCGCCAGGGGCCCAGGGGTCGTCAGGCTCGTGGCCCGGACGTTACCGGGCCCATCGGGCGCCAGGGGCCCAGGAGCCCAGGGGTCGGCAGGGCTCGTGGCCCGGGCGTTACCGGGCCCAAACGGCGGTAGGGGCCCAGAGGGCGCCGGGGCCGGGAGCGCCAGGGGGGCTCGCGCCGGGCGTTCGCCGGCCCAAAGGGGCGACAGGGGTGCCAGCCCGACGTCGGGACGACCCCGGCCCGGCTGCGCCTCCCCCGGCGGCTCCATCGGCGCCGCGCCGCCGCGGCCGTTCAGGCCGGCGGCGTCAGATCGAGCCCGAACGCGGCCAGAAACCGCTCCCGGTACTGACTCCGGTCGGGCGCGGCACCGAGCGCCACCCAATCCTCATCCTTCATGGCTTGCCGCCCGGCAACCATTTCCGGCCCACCCCACGAGCACACGTAACGGAGCCGGGGCGACTCGGTGGTAATGGCGTCATAGACCACCTCCGCCACCTCCACAGGATCAGTCGCCTGGGCCAGCCCGGCCGCGTAGAACTCCAGCATCCGCTGATAGTGTTCGTCATAAGCGCCGGTGGTATTGGGCGTATCAATGTTCTTGGCGAAAATGGCGGATTTGGTGACGCCGGGCTCGAGAATAATGACCCGGATTCCGAATGGAGCCAGCTCCAGAGCCAGCTGCTCGCTCAGTCCTTCGAGCGCCCATTTCGACGCCACATAGGAGGCCTGGGCCATGGCGCCGAAACGTCCCGCCACCGAGGTGACGTTGACGATCGCACCGCTGCGCCGGTCGCGCATGCCCGGCAATACGACCTGCAGGCAACGAACCGCGCCGCACACGTTGACATTGGTCACGTCGAGGATCTCGGCCGGGTCCACCTCTTCTACGACCGCGTTGCCACCGACGCCGGCGTTGTTGACCAGTACGTCGATACGACCCTCCTGGTCGAGCACCTCGGTCAACCCCCGACGGACGGAACTGTCCTCGCCGACGTCAACGGTCAGCAGCCGAACTTCGACCCCGGCCTCGGCCGCCATCGCCAGGAGCTTGCCAGCCCGGTCCTGGTCTCGAACCGCGCCGTACACCTGATGACCGCGACCGGCCAGGTAAATGGCGATGGCGCGGCCTATGCCCGAGTTGGCGCCGGTTACAACACTCACGGTGGACATAACCAGGAAGTCTACCGTTCCGGACTTCCGGGCTCAGTCGTCAGTAGTGCTGGCTCTAGTGGGGCGATTTGTCTTTCCGATGATGCGGCGCCGAAGGAATCGAATTGCGAGCATCCACCTGTGAACGAACGACCACCATTATCCTTCGCAGCTATGCCGATATCAGGTTCTGTTGGGCGGCACACACGGAGGTCAGCATGATCAGAGCACTCATCGTCGGTGTCATTCTTTTCCTCGTTCTCACCTTCCCCGCCACTTACCTGCTCATGCTTTTCGTGGGCAATATCGGCAAGCATCTGAGCTATTGGGGCACCCTGCCCCTCGGTGTGCTGGTGTCGGTGCTCATCGGGGCGGCTGGCTCCGTTTCGTCGACGCCCTAGCCGTTCCCTGACGGGAAGCGGGAACGGGCGACCGTGCAGGCGTGCGACCCGGTCAGTGACAGGCGGCGCAGAGGCCGAGCACGTCGACCCGGTGGCTGTGGGGCTGAAACCCTTCCGCGTCGGCCAGGGCGTCCAACTGTCGGGCGATGGTGCGTTCGAACACCGCCGAGGGCGTGATGTCGATGACCTTGCCGCAGTTGAGGCACAGGAGATGGTGATGGTGCTCGGTGAGGTCCTCGGCGAACTCGAAGCGAGCGAACTCGTCATTGGCGGTCACCCGGCGGACCACGCCGGCGGCCTGGAGATCGACCAGATGCCGGTAGGCGGAGCTGCGCGGGAGATCCGGGAGACGGCCGGCGATATCGCCGATGCTCACCGGATGACCGACCCTGACCAGCAACTCCACGATGGACCGCCGGCCCGCGGTGTAGCGCTGGTCGATCGCCCGTAGTCGACTCTCGACCAGGGCATGGAGATCATCGGCCATGTCGAAGGTGGACATGGTCACGGTTGCTCCTGGCCGTGATGGACGGCGTCGGCGACGATGTGGGCGACGTGTTGGTCGGCGAGGGAATACACCGCCGATCGGCCCTGCCGTTCGACGCTCACCAGGCGGGCGGCTCGTAGGATGCGCAGGTGCTGCGAGACGAGCGGCTGGCTCATCTCCAGGCGATCGACCAGTTCGTGCACGACGTGGGGCCGCTCCGCCAGTTCGACCACGATCGCCAATCGGGCCGGAGCAGACAGCACCTTCAGCAGTTCGCCCGCCGCCTCGTACGCTTGGGTCGGCACCGACACCCATCCATATAAACACATGCAGACGTGTTAATGCAACGGTGACGCGGCGAGAAGGGCGCGGGGGTCGCGGCAGCCAGCTGAGCTTTGGTGGCCGTGGAGGGGACAGAGGGCCGGGCCGAGAGCTGCCCGATCACATGGCCGGGCTGGGAGCCGCCGGCCGTACTCGTAAGGTGGGGGCGAGGTTTCACAGCCTGATCTCAGCGGGCACTCAGGCTACGGGCGGCCGGAGCCGCCATGCTGGGATCCAGGAGGTCGAAACCTGTGACGATAGAGAGCGCCAAGCAACGGGTTCTGGTGGTCGACGACGAGCCGTCCATCGTCGACGCCGTGGCCACATCACTCCGGTACGAGGGGTTCGAGGTGGACGAGGCCGCATCCGGGCGGGACGCCTTGGCCTCGGCCCAGGCCAAAGCCCCTGACATGATCGTGCTCGACATCATGCTGCCCGATCTCGACGGACTGGAGGTGACCCGGCGGCTCCGGGCGGATGGCATCCGGGTGCCCATCCTCTTTCTTACGGCGCGCGACGCCCTGGAAGACAAGGTCGCGGGCCTGACCATCGGCGGTGACGATTACGTCACCAAGCCGTTCTCGCTGGCCGAGATCGTGGCCCGCATCCATGCCATTCTGCGCCGGACGGGAAGCGAGCCACAGGGCGACGCCCGGCTTCGTTTCGCCGACATCGAGATGGACGAAGAGTCGCACGAGGTGTGGCGGGCCGGCCAGGCCATCCAGTTGACGGCCACCGAGTTCAGCCTGCTCCGCTTCTTTCTGCTCAACCCGCGACGAGTCCTGTCCAAATCCCAGATCCTCGATCACGTGTGGCACTACGACTTCGGCGGGGATGCCAACATCGTCGAGACCTACGTGAGCTACCTGCGCAAGAAGCTCGACGCGGCCGGACCCCCCCTGATCCAAACCATCCGTCTGGTCGGCTACGCGCTCCGAGAGCCCACCTGACATGTCCTTGCGCAGCCGCCTCCTGCTCGCCCTCGGAGTGGTGGCGGTGGCGGCCCTACTGGCGGCCGACGTGGCCACCTACTCGGCGCTGCGCTCCTTCCTGTTGAGCCGGGTCGACTACGACCTGCAGTCCTCCCACGCCCCGATCGAGGAAGCGCTAACGGGCGGTCCGAACGGCCAGGGCGCACCCGGCGGCCAGCTCGGTCCCAACGGACAGAACGGTCAGAACGGACCGCCCTTCGGCGGATCGGGGGAATGCAACTTCCGCCTCGACCCCCAGACGTACCTCCAGATCCGTAACGGATCCGTCACCCTGTGCGACCAACTGGCCTACCCGACCGGAGGCACGGCGACCTACTCCCCTCGTCTGCCCACTCAGATCAACGGCCTGACGGTCAAAAACGATCTCGGCGGCGAACCGACCGTGTATTTCAACGCCCCCTCCGCCCAGAAGGGAGGACCCGAATTCCGGGTGCGGGCGTCCCAGCTCTCGAACGGCCAGCAGCTCATTCTGGCCGTACCTCTGACGGAGACCTATGAGACTCTGCATCGGTTGTTGTTGATCGAGCTGGCGGTCACCGGTGGTGCGCTGGTTCTGGCCGGGTTGATCGGGGCCTGGCTAGTGCACGTCGGGCTGCGTCCGTTACGCGACATCGAGCGCACCGCAGGGGCCATCGCCCAGGGTGAGCTGGACCAGCGGGTTCCCGGCGCCAATCGCAAGACCGAGGTGGGACGCCTCGCCGAGGCCCTGAACGTGATGCTCGGCCGCATCCAGCAGGCCTTCGCAGCAAGGGACGCCACCGAGATGGAGCTCCGCCAGTCTGAAGGCCGGCTGCGGCGCTTCGTGGCGGACGCATCGCACGAGTTGCGCACCCCGGTCGCGGCCGTGTCGGCGTACGCCGAGTTGTTCGAGCGAGGAGCCGAGAGCCGCCCGCAGGATCTGGCTCGAGTCATGAGCGGGATTCGCGGTGAAACGGCTCGTATGGGGCATCTGGTCGAAGACCTGCTGTTACTGGCCCGACTGGACGAGAGCCGTCCCTTCGAGCGCTCCCCTGTCGACCTGGTGGCGGTGGCGACGGAGGCGGTAGAGGCGGCCCGAGCCGTGGGGCCCCAGTGGCAGTTCGGCGTCGAGGCAGCCGGGCCGGTCTTGGTCTCAGGGGACTCCAGCCGGCTCCGGCAAGTGTTCGACAATCTGCTCTCGAACGTCCGGGCCCACACTCCGCCCGGTACGACCGCGACCATTACCATCGCCGCGGCCGGCGACGAGGTGGTCTGTCAGGTCACCGATGACGGACCGGGAATCGGTACCGACGACGCGGCCCGGCTCTTCGAACGGTTCTTCCGCGCCGACCCGTCACGATCGCGGGCGAGCGGCGGCGCCGGCCTCGGCCTGTCCATCGTGGCCGCCATCGTCGCCGCCCATGGGGGCCGCGTGATAGCCGCCCCGGCTCCCGCCCCGGCCCACGGGGCCGTCTTCACCATCCGGATGCCGGCGCTCGCCAACCAGGCCTGAGGGGCGCAGGGCGCACTGAGCCGGCGCAGGGGACCAGGGCCACCGGCTGGGGCCGAACCGACGCCTTGGACGCCGCGCCCGGCCCCGGGGGCAGCCGCCCCGGGTGTCGGAAGGAGCCGCCCGCTGGGGCCGATTGACACCTTGGGCACGGTTTTGTCGATCTTCCGATGAAAAGCGAACCCGAGGTGTGACACCGCAGCCACTTTGTCGCCCCGCTGCCCCGCCCCGACGCCCCGCCGCACCGGCAGCCGCCGGCGGGCGCCGGCGGGCGGCGGGGCCGCGATCGGCTCCTTGTTGTGCGCGAGCGCCCAGTTCAACCTCAGCGCCCACCCAGATCCGATTCGCATGCTGAGGCCCATGTCCATCGCCGAAGCCGCCATCCTCGCTCGCGACGAAGCCCTCGACCCGGGTGTGGTCGAGATCGTCGTACCGGTGTTCAACGAAGAGCAGGTCCTCGAGGCCAGCATCATCCAGTTGCGCCGCTATCTGGACAACGACTTTCCGCTCCGCTCGACGGTCGTCATCGCCGACAACGGGAGCACGGATGGCACCTGGCCCCTGGCCCAACACCTGAGTGCAAGGCTCGACGGCGTAAAGGCCATCCGGATGGCCCGCCAGGGCCGGGGCCACGCCTTGCGCACGGCGTGGAGCGCCAGCACCGCCACCGTGGTGGCCTACATGGACGTCGACCTGTCCACCGATCTCGACGCCCTGCTACCCCTGGTGGCGCCGCTGTTGTCGCGGCACTCCGATGTGGCCATCGGATCCCGCCTGGCCCCAGGTGCCCGGATCACGCGGGGTCTGAAGCGCGAGGTGATCTCCCGTTGCTACAAC
This sequence comes from uncultured Acidimicrobiaceae bacterium, assembly GCA_963769725.1. Lineage (GTDB taxonomy): Bacteria > Actinomycetota > Acidimicrobiia > Acidimicrobiales > Palsa-688 > PALSA-693. The sequence goes on from CAVYMU010000004.1 coordinate 42,354, forward strand.
TTGATCGTGAGGGCCGCCTTGGGCGCCCGCATCTCCGACGCCCAGTGCGGTTTCAAGGCCCTGCGCGCCGACGTGGTCCGCTGGCTGGTCCCGATGGTCGAGGACGAGGGTTGGTTCTTTGACACCGAGTTGCTGGTGCTGGCCGAACGCCATGGCCTGCGGGTGCACGAGGTTCCTGTCGATTGGGTCGAGGATCCCGACTCGCGGGTAAGGCTCCTCCGCACGGCGTGGGAAGACCTGAAGGGCATCCGGCGCATGCGGCGGGACCGGTCCGTCACCGCTCCGCGCCCGCGGCTCGACTCCAGGCAGGCCGCCTTGAGCGGCTGGGGCGCCCACCGATGAGCGCCACGACCGCAGAGGCGCCTGTCGTCTCCCGGCCGCTGGTCGCCGAGCCGCGGCCCGGGCGATCCATCACTCACGGACGGCGATGGCTTCGGGGGCGTCCCGATGATCCGCGCTGGGTTCGTCCCGCCCTGCTCGCTCTGCTCGTGGTCACCGGCGTTCTCTACCTGTGGGACCTGGGCGCATCGGGATGGGCGAACAGCTTCTATTCGGCGGCGGTGCAGGCCGGCACCAAAAGCTGGAAGGCGTTCTTCTTCGGATCCTTCGACTCTTCCAACTTCATCACCGTCGACAAATCGCCGGGTGCCCTCTGGGTGATGGAACTGTCGGCTCGCCTGTTCGGGGTCAACTCGTGGAGCATCCTGGTCCCGAACGCCTTGGAGGGCGTAGCGACCGTCGGCGTCCTGTACGCCACGGTGCGACGGTGGTTCTCGCCCGCGGCGGCGCTGCTCGCGGGTGCGACGGTGGCCGTGACGCCAGTGGCGGCCTTGATGTTCAGGTTCAACAACCCCGACGCCTTCCTCGTCCTCCTGCTCACCCTGGCGGCCTACGCGACGGTACGGGCGGTGGAAGACGGCCGGACCCGCTGGGTGGTCCTGGCCGGCGCCCTCGTCGGCTTCGGCTTCCTGGCCAAGATGCTCCAGGCCTTTCTGGTCCTGCCCGCGTTTGGTTTCGTGATCCTCCTGGCCGCTCCGGGACCTCTGCGCAGGCGGGTCGGACAGTTGGTGTGGGGTGGCGTCGCTCTGGTCGTCGCAGCCGGGTGGTGGGTACTCGCCGTCCTGCTCACCCCTGCCGCTGACCGGCCCTACATCGGTGGCTCCCAGAACGACAGCTTGTGGAACCTGGTCTTCGGTTACAACGGTTTCGGTCGGCTGACCGGCAACGAGTCCGGCAGCGTGGGCGGAGGTGGGGCAGGCGGCGCCAGCCCGTGGGGGCCGACCGGTTTGACCCGCCTGTTCGGGTCGGAGATGGGTTCCCAGATCTCGTGGCTGCTCCCGGCCGCCTTGATCCTGCTCGGAGCGGGACTGGTCCTGCGCAGAGGGGCCAGCCGCCGGGACCGGCCCCGGGCCGCCCTGGTGCTCTGGGGCGGCTGGCTTTTGGTAAGCGGGGCGGCCTTCAGCTTGGGGCAGGGGATCATTCACCCCTACTACACCGTGGCCCTGGCTCCGGCTATCGGTGCCATCATCGGAATTGGCGCCGCCATGCTGTGGGCCCGGCGGGGGGACTTGGTCGGGCGGGGCCTGCTCGCGGCCGTGGTGGGACTGACGTCGGTGTGGGCCTGGGTTCTGATGCGGCGCAGCCCGGCGTGGATGCCGGAGCTTCGTGGCGCCGTCCTCATCGGTGGCCTGGCGGCCGCCATCGGATTGCTGGCGTGGGGCTCAATCCACAAGTGGGCGCGAGGCGCCGTCGTCGGGACGGCGCTGGTCGCCTCGCTTGCGGGTCCGGCCGCCTACACCCTGGACACCGTCGCCACTCCCCATTCGGGAGCGATTCCCTCCGCCGGACCGGCGGTGACCACCGGTGGTCGATTCGGTCCGGGCGGCGGCCCGGGTGGACCGCGAGCAGGCGGAGGCCGGTTCGGAGCCGCGGGTTTGCCGGCCCCCTTCGGGGCGACCGGGGCGACCGGGGCGACCGGGGCGACCGGGGCTTCCGGGGCTACCGGCGGCGGCAACGCCACCAACGCCACGCCGTCGGCCGGCCCTGGCTTCTCGGGGGGCGGCGCCGCCGGCCAGGGAACAACCGGCGGCCCCGGCGGCTTAGGTGCGACCGGGGCCGGCCAGACCGGCGCGGGAGGCGGGGCGGGTGGCGTTGGGGGCTTGTTGAACTCCAGTCATCCCAGCGCAGCCCTGGTTCGGTATCTCGAAACCGGCGCTAGCGGCTACCGCTGGGTGCTCGCCACCGTCGGCGCAAACGAGGCGGCCGGCTACCAGCTATCGACAGGCCGGGCCGTAATGGCCATCGGTGGCTTCAACGGCACCGACCCCGCCCCAACGCTGGCGGAGTTCGAGAAACTGGTTGCCGCCGGCGAGATCCACTACTTCATCAGCGGGGGCGGGGCGGGCGGAGGTCTCGGCGGTGGTCAACCAGGCGCCGGCCAGTCCAGTGCCGCCTCGCAGATCACGACCTGGGTCGAGGACCATTTCACCTCGACAACCGTCGCGGGGGTCGCGGTCTACAACCTCGCCGCCAGCCAGACCTCCAGCATCACTCGCTGACCCGTTGACCCCGGGTGCCGTCGGGCCAACAACCCGGCCGGCATCGGTGGTTTCGCCTGGCTCAGACCGGTCGCAACACACAACGAGCCCGGCCAGGTGGCGGGTGGGTCTCCTGGGGCCGGGCTCGCTCGGCGGCTCTAAGTTGTTGTGACTACGTGCCGCAATGGGGAGCATACCCCCGGCCTGCAGATTTGCGACTGCAGTTCAGCCGTTTGGAGAAAAGATTTTGTCGGCCGCTTCGGACCGGCGCGTCGGGGCGCCGCGCCCGGCTCAATCCTCGAGGGTGATGGCCTGCTTGGGGCAACGCTGGACGGCCTCTTCGACCTTCGACCGCAACTCCTCCGGCGGGTTTTCCTGCAGCAGGTAGAGGAAGTCGTCGTCGCGAACCTCGAAGACCTCCGGAGCCGCCTTCATGCACAGGGCGTTGCTCTCGCAAAGGTCGTAGTCGACAACTACTCGCATGGGCGCAACCATAGCGCCCTGGGAGATGCTGACCGGTGTGATCCTGGGGCGAGACCGTCCTCACCGCCCGTCGGCCGTGGATCGGGACCGAACCGCTCTGGAGCCCGGGGTGCTCTGTGCCATACGGTGGGCGCTATGGCACCGGAACCCCACCTTCCCCTCGCTCCGATAGGCATCTGGACGGGCACCCTCGATGTGGTGCCAGCGGCCCAGGCCCAGGAACTGGCCGCGGAGCTCGAAGATCTCGGCTACGGCGCCATCTGGCTCCCCGAGGTGGCCGGCAGGGACGTCATGCTCCACCTGGGTCTGCTGCTGTCCGCGACCCAGCGCCTGGTCGGCGCCACCGGGATCGCGAGCATCTTCGCCCGTGATGCCGTCACCATGACCGGGGGGGTAAAAGGCCTCACCGAGGCGTTTCCCGATCGGGTCCTCCTCGGTCTCGGGGTGAGTCACCATACCCTCGTCGAGGGGCTGCGGGGTCATCAATACGACAAGCCGCTGGCGGCCATGAACGCCTACCTCGACGCCATGGATGCCAGCCCCTATACCGCCTTCCGGCCGGCGACACCCGTCCACCGAGCCCTCGCCGCCCTCGGTCCGAAGATGCTGGCGCTGGCGGGGGCCCGCTCCGACGGGGCCCACACCTACTTCGTACCACCCGAGCACACCGCCCAGGCCAGGAAAGAGCTGGGAGCCGGCCCGTCGATCTACGCCGAGCAGGCGGTGTTGCTCGAGCGCGACCCGGTTCGAGCCCGGGAGATCGCCCGGCTGCACACGACCGTTTACATTCGTTTGCCGAACTACCAAAACAATCTGCGCCGGTTGGGGTTCGGCGACGAGGAGTTTGCTGATGGCGGGAGCGACCGTTTGGTCGACGCCGTCGTGGCGTGGGGCGACGAGAAGACGATCGCGGATCGCGTCCGAGCCCACTTCGATGCCGGCGCCAACCACGTGTGCGTACAACCGCTGCCGGCTGGATCTCGCGAGGTGCCCTCGGAGCAATGGCGGGCGCTGGCCCCCGCCCTCCGGGAACTGGCCGGATCAGTCGAACGCCCCGCGTAGGCCGGTCCGGACGTCATCATGGGCGGGCGCTCCCGGCCGCCGTTTCGGGCTGACCACGTCGGCAGCCTGCTGCGGCCGCCGTCGGTGCTGGCGGCCCGGGCCGATTTCACCGCCGGACGCGGCACGGCCGAGGACCTGCGGCGGGTCGAGGACGACGCCATCAGCGGCCGTCGTTGGTATGCAGGAGGACGTGGGATTGCAAACCGCCACTGACGGCGAGTTCCGCCGCGGGTCATGGCATATGGACTTCATCTACCGGCTGGCCGGGATCGCACCGGGCTCAGAGCAGATGGCGGTCCATTTCCGCCACGCCTCCGGTCCGCTCGACTTCACCGCTCCGGCCCTACGGGTAGAAGGCCAGGTCGGCCTCGACGAACCCATCTTCGCCGCGGACTTCGCCTTCCTGCAATCCGTGACGACGACCGCCACCGCCAAACTGACCATCCCGTCCCCGAGCATGGTGCACTACCGGGGCGGGCCGGCGGCCATCGACCCACGGTGTCTACCCGGACATCGAGGAGTTCTGGGCGGATCTCTCCGCGGCCTACGCCGCCGAGATCGCCGCTCTGGGCCAGCAGGGCTGCACCTACCTTCAGCTGGACGACACCAGCCTGGCCTACCTCAACGACCCTGAGCAGCGCCAGGAGCTCACCGCGGCGGGGCGATGATGGCGAACATCAGCATCTCCGTTACATCCGCCAGATCAATGCCGCCTTGGCCGCCAAGCCCGAAACCATGACGGTGACCACCCACATGTGCCGGGGCAACTACCGGTCCTCGTGGGTGGCCGAAGGGGGCTACGACTTCGTGGCCGAGGCGCTCTTCAACGAGCTCCAGGTGGACGGCTTCTTCCTCGAGTACGACGACGCCCGCTCCGGTGGCTTCGAGCCCTTGCGCTTCGTGCCGCCGGGTCAGGTTGTCGTCCTGGGGCTGGTGACCACCAAGCGGGGCCAGCTCGAGTCCGTCGACCTGCTGAAGCGGCGGATCGACGAGGCGAGCAGGTACGTCCCACTGGAGCAGCTGTGCCTGTCGCCGCAATGCGGGTTCGCCTCGACCGTGGACGGCAATGACCTCACCTACGACGAGCAGGTGGCGAAGCTGCGGCTCCTCGTCGAAGTGGCCGAACAGGTTTGGGGCTAGACCCGGTCCCGCTCTCCGGAGCCACGGTGGGCTACGGCGCCCTACCCCGGCTGAGCACGGACCGGGCCGCGGCCGCCAGCACATCGAGGCCGTCGGCCAGAAGGTCGTCTCGATGGTGAGCGGCGGCAGACAGCCGGATGACGTTGCTCCACGTCCCGCAGGTCAGCACGACCACGCCCTGGGCGTGACAGGCCGCGGCAATCGCCGCCGCAGCCGACGGGTCGGGAACGGTCGTGCCCGGGCTGCACCAGCTCGATGGCCTGCATGGCGCCCCTCCCCCGCACATCGCCGATCGCCGGGAGCTCCGCCTGCAGGGACCGCAGGCGCTCCTCCACCACGCGATCCGATCCGATTGGCCGCCTCGGCGAGGTCGGCGCCGGCCATGAGATCGATGGCGGCCAGGGCGGCCGCACAGGCGACCGGGTTTCCGCCATAGGTGCCGCCGAGGCCGCCCGACGTGCACGTGCCCCATGATCTCGGCGCGGCCGGTCACTCCGGCCAGCGGCATGCCGCCGGCGATGCCCTTGGCCGTGGCGACCAGGTCGGGGACGACCCCCTCGTGCTCGCACGCGAACCAGGCTCCGGTGCGGCAGAAGCCCGATTGCACTTCGTCGGCGACGAACAGGACGCCGTGCTCCTGGCACCACGCCGGCCAGGGCGGGCAGGAAACCCGGAGCGGGCACGACGAACCCACCTTCGCCCTGCACCGGCTCGATCAGGATGCACGCCACGTTGTCCGGACCCACCTGCTTCTCGATCAACTCGAGGGCCCGCGCGGCCGCTTCGGCACCCGAATACCCGGGCGGGTCACGGAACGGATACGACATCGGCATCCGGTAGACCTCAGGTGCGAACGGGCCGAACCCGTCCTTGTACGGCATGTTCTTGGCCGTGAGGGCCATGGTCAGGTTGGTCCGGCCGTGGTAGGCGTGGTCGAACACGATCACGGCCTGGCGGCGGGTGGCGTGGCGGGCGATCTTGACCGCGTTCTCGACCGCCTCCGCCCCCGAGTTGAACAGGGCCGACGTCTTGGGGAACTCGCCGGGCGTGAGGGCATTGAGGCGCTCGCACACGGCTACGTAACCCTCGTAGGGTCCGACCATGAAGCAGGTGTGGGTGAACCGGCCGGCCTGTTCTTTTACCGCTTCCACCAAGGCGGGGACGGCGTGGCCGATGCTGGTGACGGCAATCCCTGACCCGAGGTCGATCAACGAATTCCCGTCGACGTCGACGACGATGGCGCCCTCGCCGCGCTCGATGTAGACGGGCAGCACCGAGCTGACGCCGGCTGCCACTGCGGCTCGGCGCCGGGCTGCGAGGGCCTGAGACTTCGGTCCGGGAATATCGGTGACCAGATGGCGGCGCTGCGGAATGCCGGTAACCGTGTTGACCATGCTGCGACGATAGGCCGTCAGGCCGTCACTCCGACGGGCGCGGGGTGGTGTCGTTGAAGCTGCGCAGGGACGGGGTCGGCCCACCTGGCCCGACCCGGCCCGGCCCGATGCAGGTCACCGAGGCCACGTCGACGAACATGCGCCAGCTGGTTTCGTCCCCGACGCCGAGCGCCCAAGCCACGGCCGCCTTGATGGGCGACACGTGGCTGACGACCACCACGTCGCCGGCCACGGCGTCGGACCAGAGGTCCTCGCACGCGGCTCGCACCCGGGCACCAACGGCGGCCAGCGACTCCCCTCCTTCAGGCACGAAACCGATGTCCCGGCTCCATTCCCGCCACAGTTCCGGAGCGGCTTCCGCCGCCTGGCCGTCGTAGATGCCGTAGTCGAGCTCGGTCCACCGTTCGTCGACGGTCACCGGCGGCCCGAGGGCGGCGGCGGTGTCCCGGGCCCGCCGGAGCGGGCTGCTCACCACTCTGCTGGCATGCACGCAGCCGGGCCGACCGGCCCAGGGCGGCCGCCTGCCGCTGTCCAAGCTCGTCGAGCGGAACGTCCATGCGCCCGAGCAGCCGCCGCGACACGTTGGGCCCGGTCCGGCCGTGACGAACCAGGAGCAACACCGCAGTGGACGCTACTCGCGGCCTCCCGCCAGCGCGGGCGCAACCGTGACTGGTAGCGCCCGCGCTCCCGTCCGGCCAGGCGCCGGCTCGGCGCCGGCGCCCGCTCGGCCGGCTTCGATCTCGGCTGCGGCCGCGACGGCAGCCTCGGTCCGCCGCCCGGCCAGGCGCCCATAGAGGGCGGCCGCCAGGGCCGCGACACCTCCGAGACCCAGGGCGTACCGGGCACCGAGGCTGCCGCCGATGAACCCAACCAGGGGGCCGCCGATCGGTGTCGAGCCGAGGAACGCGACCGACCACAGCGACATGACCCGGCCGCGCATGGCGGGATCCGAACCCAACTGCAACGTGGCGTTTCCGAGCGAGAGGAACGTCACCGAACAGGCGCCGACCAGGAGGAGCACGGCGCCTTCGACGGCAAGCGATGGGGCCCCGGCGGCCAGGAGGACCGCCACCCCGAACACCGAGGCGGTCGCCACCAACCGGCGAGAGCCTGCGCCCCCTGGTCGCCGCCCGGCCGCGATGAGACCGCCGACGACGGCGCCGATACCCATGCAGGCGGTGAGGATTCCGTAGGTCTGGGCGTCGCCGTGGAAGGTGGTGCCGGCCATGAGGGGCAGGGTGACTTGAAACTCGTAGGTCAAACACCCGATCACGGCCATCATGATCAAGGCGTCGCGCAGGAGCGGGGTACGGCCCACGTAACGGAAGCCCTCCCGAATCTGCCCCCGGACACGCGGGGCCCGCTCGGTTGGAGTCAGCTCCTCGGTTCGGATGGCCCGCAACGACAACAGGACGAACCCGAACGACAGGGCGTTGATAAAGAAGCACCACCCGGTGCCGACGGTGACGATCAACACTCCGGCGACCGCGGGACCGATGGCGCGGGCCACGTTGACCATCACCGAGTTGAGCGTCACCGCGTTGGCGAGCTGATCCCGTCCGACCATCTCACCGACGAAGGTCTGGCGGGTCGGGTTGTCCACCGCATTGATGAGCCCCAGCAGCAGGGCGATCACGTACAACTCCCACAGCTGCAAGTGTCCGGTGAGGTCCAGCACGGCCAGGATCAACGCCTGCACACCAGCCAGCGCCTGGGTGTAAAAGAGGATGCGGTACTTGCCGAATCGGTCGGCGATGGTCCCGCCCACCGGGCCGAGGATCAGGATCGGGAGGGTCTGCAGGGCGACCACCAGTCCGACCTGGAACCCGGATTGGGTCCGGGCAAACACCAACCACGACTGGGCGATGCTCTGCATCCACGTCCCGATCAGCGACAGGCTCTGACCCGCGAAGTAGTAACGGAAGTTGCGGATACGCAGGGAAGAGAAGGTGCGGCGGGCTACGAAGCTCATTAGCTGTGCTAACGAAGTATAGCGGCCCGTTGTTCCCGGTGGGCTCGCCCCGGGTGCGGCGGGGGGGCGGGACGCCGGGTGCGGCGACGGGCGTCGTCCGGGTGGCGCCGGGCCAGGAGTGGCGGAGTGGCGCCGGGCCGGGGGTCCGGGCCAGCAGTGGCGAAATGGCGCCGGGCGTCCGGGTGGCGCCGGGCCAGGAGTGGCGGAGTGGCGGCGGGCCGGCGGTCCGACCTACTCGTGCACCAGAATCCGGCCGCACTGGTCGCAGGTGACCAGTTCGCCTGCCGGCAGGTGGCGGATGCGGTCGAGCTCCATGGCGGGCAAGCTCAGATGACATCCGTCACAGTGGTTCCCGACGAGACGGGCCACGGCCACCCCTCCCGACCGGGCCCGGAGCTGGTCGTAGCTGGCCAGCAGGTCGGCGGGGACGGACCCGGCCGCCTCTGATCGGAGTGGCCAGGCGGCGGGCCAGGTCGGCGTCGACCACGGCCTCCTCGGCGCGGAGGGCGGCGGCGGTCACCTGCCGGCGGGCGTCGAGCGACGCGATCTGGCCGGACAGATCGGCCAGGGCGGCGTCGAGGGGCTCCCGTCGCTCCATGAGCTCGAGCACCTGGTCCTCCAGCACTGATGCCCGAGCCTTGAGGCTCTCGACATCGGCAGCCATCGCCTGCAACTCCCGGGACGCGCTCACCGTCCCGCCGTAGAGGCGCCGGCTCACGGCGTCGACTCGCGCCTCGGTGGACGACAGATCCGCTTCGACGAGCGCCTGCTGGCCGGCGATCTCGTCGAGAGCGACACCCGCTTCACTGGCCGCCTGCCTCAGTGCCGCCGTCTCCACGTCGATGGCGGTGAGCTCGGCTTGTTCGGGCAGGTGAGAGCGGCGGTGACGGAGCTGGTCGATGCCGGTGTCGATGTCTTGCAGGGTGATGAGCGCCTGCTGCGCACCCGTCACGGGTGAGGTGGCTTCTTCGGTGGAGGTGGGCGGAGTGGTGCTCGGCACGGTCGCCGGCGTCGTGGTTGGTGACGAGGCCGGCGGCCCGGTGGTCGGCGATTGGTTCGCCACGGTGGTCGGCGACGTCGAGCTGCCGTTGCTGCTGTGGACGGTCGGGCAGGAACCCGGAGCGGCATTGGCGGCGCCAGCAGCCCGTAAACACGTAGTTGTGGTCGAGGACGTCGTCCTGCGACCAGGGACGGCGAGGTGATGTAGTGCGGCGGCGGCAGGAGGGAGTTGTCGAGTGCCGGGAATTCCAGTGGACGGCTGGTTGGCCAGGGCTGATGGTCATGAAGTCGTGCCAGGTGTGGGCCGGGAAGGTGCCGCCGTAGACCTGACCAACACCGCCCACGTCGAGCATCGGGACCTCGGCGTTGCCGTTGCCCATCCACACGGTGGTCTCCAACTGCGGGGTGAATCCGTTGAACCAGGCGTCGACATTGTTGTTGGTCGTTCCCGTCTTGCCGGCGACCTGCCGGTTGTACAGGTTGGCGGCGGTGCCGGTGCCGTACTGCACGACGGCCTGTAGAGCCACGGTTGCTTCCTCCGCGACCTGCGGCGACACCACCTGGCGTCCCGGACTCTGCCCGACGTAGATGGTGGAACCCGACCGGTCCACGATGTGGTCGATAAACGACGGGGCGTGATACACGCCGTTGTCGGCCACGGCGGCGTAGGCGGCGGCCATCTCGATGCGGGTGCACGGCGATGGACCCGATCACGATCGACGGGTACTCGGGCAGCGTCTCGCGTGATGCCCAGACTGTGGGCCATGCTGATGACGTTGGGCAGACCGACCTCGTGGGCGAGGCGGATGTAGGCGCAGTTCAGCGACTCGGCCGTGGCGTTCAGCAGGGTGATGACGCCCCCGCCGTTGCCCTCGTCGTTGTGGGCGGGGTTGTTGACGCAGGTCGTGGTCGGTGGGGAAATCGATGGCGCAGGGCGACTGGGCGTCGAGGGTGTCGTAGATCGAGTAGCCCTGCTGGAGGGCGGCCAGCAGGGTGAAGAGCTTGAAGCCCGAACCGGGCTGGCGGGTGCCCTGGGTGATGATGTCGTAATGGGAGTTCTTGCACCCCCGCGCCGCCGACCATGGCCAGCACCTTCCCGGTGCTGGGATCGATGGTGACCATGGCCTGCTGGAAGCCCTGGCTGTTGGCCGGCGTGTCGCTGGCGATGGTCTGCTCGGCCATCGCCTGCAGGGTCGGATCGAGGTTGGTGTAGATCTTCAGGCCGCCCTCGAACAGGGCCTCGTAGCGCTGGTCGTAGGTGCCGCCGAGCGGGCTGCCCGGCGAGAGCAGCTCGGTCTGCACCTCCTGGACGTAGTAGTCGCTGATCTGGTCGCCGGCCACGGGCGGCTCCACGACCGAGGTGGGCAATGGGACCCGGTTGGCGGCCGCGGCCTGGGCGGCAGTGACGTCCCCGTAGTGGACCATGCGGGCGAGCACCTCGCCTCGCCGGGTCCGGGCGCCGGCGGGGGCCAGGATCGGGTCGTAGCCGCTCGGGTTCTGGATGAGGCCGGCCAGCAGGGCGGCCTGCGGCAGGCGTCAGCTGTGAGGCGTGCTCGTTGAAGTAGACGTTGGCGGCCGCCTCGATCCCGTAGGCCCCGTTGCCGAGGTAGATGGTGTTCAGGTAGGCCTGGAGGATCTGGTCCTTGGTGTACTTGCGTTCCAGGCGGTCGGCGAGGACCGCCTCTTTGACCTTCCGGGAGAGCTTGCGGACAGAGGTCAGATAGGTCTGCTTGACCAGCTGCTGGGTGATGGTGGAACCGCCCTGGAGGCCCGCCACCGGAGGAGTCGTCGGCCAGGGCCCGGATGGTCGAGGGGATGTCGAAGCCGCCGTGCAGGAAGAAACGGTGGTCTTCGGTGTCGAGCACCGCGGTGATCAGCACCTTGGACACCTGGGTCAATGCGATCGGCTTGCGCTGCTGGGAGGCGTGGAGGACGGCCAGCACGGTCTTGCCATCGGCGGCGTACACGGTCGAGCCCCCCGAGCGCCGCTTCGCTGCTGAGCGCCGGCAGCGGCATGGCGTCGGCGGTGGCGGTGTGGTGCACCAGTCCCGTTCCCGACCGCCGTGACGCCAACCACGAACCCGGCGATCAACAGGGCGGCGGCCGCGATGAGGACGAGGAAGCGAAGGGCCCGATACACGCTGGTCCAGCCTACCTGCGGGGTCGTGGCCGGAGAGAGCAGCCGGTAGGGTGGTTTGGGCACGGCCCAGGATCGGCCCGGGAGGGATGGAATGACCGCTGTCGAAGATGTGGCTGCCCGCAGCGACGAGGAGCTCGTCGCCCGCAAGATCGACGAGCTGCTTGGCCGCCCATCCCCCCGCCGCGACCCGAGGCCCACCAGTTCCTGGGTGCGCAGTTCGACGCCGGGCTGGCCTTCGTCCACTTCCCTCCCGGATACGGCGGGCTTGGGCCTGCCCCGGCATCTGCAGTCGCTTGTCGCCGACCGGCTCCGCCAGGCGAATGCACCGACGCTGGCCAGCCGCAACCCGATCGGGTACGGGATGGTGGCTCCGACCATCGTCACCCTGGGATCGGAGACCCAGAAGCAGCGCTATCTGCGCCCCCTGTTCACCTGCGAGGAGATCTGGTGCCAGCTGTTCTCCGAGCCAGGCGCCGGATCGGACGTTGCCAGCCTGGCCACTCGGGCCGAACGCGATGGTGACGAATGGATCGTCAACGGCCAGAAGGTGTGGACGACCCTGGCCCACACTTCGAGCTTCGGGATGGTGCTGGCTCGTACCAATCCCGAGATCGAGAAGCACCGGGGCATCACCTACTTCGTCGTTGACATGCACGCGCCCGGGGTGGAGGTCCGGCCGCTCCGCCAGGCGACCGGGCGACGCCGAGTTCAACGAGGTCTATCTTCACCGACGTCCGCATTCCGGACTCCGAGCGCCTCGGCGACGTCGGTGACGGCTGGCGGGGCGCCCTCGTCACCTTGATGAACGAGCGGGTCTCCATCGGTGGGACCGTTGTCCCCATGCCGGCAGCGGCCCCATCGCCGCCGCGGTCGACCTGTGGAACCAGCGGCCTCCGACCAGGCAGGGATGCCGTCACCCGGGACCGCCTGATGCGCCTGTGGGTGGAGGCCGAAGTGCAGCGCATCACCAATGCCCGCGGCGCCGCCAACGCCCAGGCGGGCACGCCCGGGCCCGAGGGCTCGACCGCCAAGCTGGCCTACGCCGAGCTCAACAAGCGCATCTACGACTTCTGCGTCGACCTGCTCGGTCCGGAGGGCATGCTCTACGACAGCTACGAGATGCGTCGGCCGGAGAGCGCAGGAGGCTCGGGAACCGTACAGCGGATGTTCATCCGGGCCCGGGCCAACTCGATCGAGGGGGGCACCTCCGAGGTCATGCGCAACATCCTCGGTGAGCGGGTGCTCGGCCTTCCCGGCGACATACGTACGGACAAGGGCCGTCCCTGGTCCCAGGTGCCGCGCAACTAACGCCGGGCCTCACCGCTCGACGGGCCCCGCCCCTATCCAGGTCCCGGACCCGGCGTCGGTAACGCCGACATTGCCGGACAGGCGATCGAGGAGACCTCCGAGGATGGCGACGTCGTGGTCGCTCAAGCCCCGCCGCAGGCGCTGATCGAACGCCACCGCAGCCTGGCGCAGCCGCAGGAAGGCGTCCTCACCGGCCGGCGTCAGTTCCACCAGTTGGACTCTCCTGTTCGTCGGATGACGCTGCCGGGTAACAAGGCCTTGACGGTCCATGGCGTTCAGATGATGGGTCAGGGTGGCTTCCCGGATCCCCATGGCCTCGGCGAGCTCCCGCTGATTGGCGAGCCTTTGCGTCTTCAAGTTCACCAGCGCCAACCACACCGGTAGCGATCCACCCGCCTGCTCCAGGGCGTGGTCGAAGGCCCGGCCGACCGACCGAGACGTGCGGGTCAGTTGCAGGCCGATGGGCGTACGTGGCCGGTTCACCGAAACAAGATACCTGTCCGACCTAACCCTTTGACAACTAATGATTAGATATCATAGTGTTGACGCCAGAGGCCAGAGGCCAATCGCCGGTGGCCGGCGACGGCTGGCCTCGCATCGGCAAAGCGTCACGAATCGACAGGAGAGCCGAACCATGTCCGCAGCCGCCATGTCCATCGACCTGACGGGCCGAGCCGCCCTCGTCACGGGCGCCAGCCGAGGCATTGGAGCCGCCGTCGCCCGCGCCTTCTCGCACGCCGGAGCGGCGGTAGCCCTGGCGGCGCGAGATGCCGCCCGGCTCGAAACCGTCGTCCGCGACCTGAACGACGAGGGCGGCCGCGCCATCGCCATCCCAACGGACGTGACCGACCGGGCCGCGGTATCACGCCTGGTTGATGAGACGGTCGTCGCCTTCGGAAGGCTCGACTACGCCTGCAACAACGCGTCCGGAGGCGGGCAACCGCCTACTCCGCTCGCCGACCTCGATCTCGACGCGTTCGACGCGGCCGTCGCCGTCAACCTGCGGGGTGTGCTCCTCGCCATGCAACACGAGATCCCGGCCATGCTGGACAGTGGTGGCGGCGCCATCGTCAACATGACTTCGACCGCCGCCCTGCAGGGCGTGGCCGGCCTGGCGCCCTACGTCGCCACCAAGCACGGCATCGAAGGGCTCACCAGGGTCGCCGCCCTCGACTACGCCAACCGGGGCGTGCGGGTAAACGCCATCGCCCCCGGTCCCATCCTGACCGATCATCTCCGCCAGGCCGGTCTGCCCGCCCAGCGCCTGGCGGCCGAGGCCATGCCGATGCAACGGGTGGGGCAGCCGGATGAGGTCGCGGCCGCCACCGTCTGGTTGTGTTCGGAGCAAGCCGGCTTCATCACCGGGACGACCCTCGTGATCGATGGCGGCAAGATGGCCGGCACACCGGCGTTCGGCGTCTTCGCCGGTGGTCTCGGACCACGACAGCCCCCGGCGAGGTAGGCGCGACCGGGGCCCGGCTAGGCGCCGCCCGGGGCCCGGACCAGGTTGGCCGCCGGCTCGGCTAGGCGCCGCCCGGGGCCCGGAGCAAGCGCGGTTCGGACGATCCCGCCCGTAGAGCCTCGCCATACAGAGGGAGGGCCAGCTGGGCCTCCACGACCTCCAGGCGGCACCTGAACACCCGCTCGAACAGCTCTCGCTTGCGGCGCAGGCTCCACAGCTCGAGATCGATGTCGTCGTCGGCGTGCACCACCACGTCGACCAGGCCCCCGCCCGGGTACACCTCGATCTCCCTGATGGCGCCGTTGTGGCTGCGGTCGAGAGCGTCGGCCACCTGCAGCAGGGCCACCAGCCGGGTCACCCGATCACGGTCGGCGCTCGATAACTGGCCGTACGGATCGAAGGACGCCTTGGGCGAGCCGCGCTTGTGAAAGCGGCCCAGGCAGGCCAGCACCGCCACCTCGTCAGGACGGAAACCCCGCAGCCGTCCGTTCTCGATGAGGTACGCCGTGTGGCGCTCGTGCCCCTCCATGCTGACGTGCTCGCCGATGTCGTGGAGGAGAGCGCCCAGCTCGAGCAGCTCGCGATCGACCTCGTCGAGGCGGTGGAGGCGACCCGTCCCGTCGAAGAGATCGCCGGCGAGACGGCTGACTTTGCGAGCGTGGGCTTCGTTCCAGCCGCAGCGCCGGCAGAGGCCGACCACCGACTCCCGGCGCATCGCTCGGGGGTCCCCAGTCCATTCGGCGCGGGAATGGCGCCCGATGGCGTCGAGGACGATCCCCTCGCGGAGGGCCCATTCGCAGCCGATCAGGTTGTTGAGCCCGGTGAGGTCGAGGACGGTCACCGCCAGCAAGGCGCCCGCGGGTAACAGGTCGGCCCGGCGGACGTCGACACCGGGTAGGGCGGCTCGCTCGGTCGAGGTCATGCGCAGGAGGTCCTGGCTGACGCCATCGAGCTCCCGGGCGGTTACGGTCATCTGGTTGACCGAGGCGGGCGGGGTGCCGCCCCGTCGCGCCGCGGCCAGGGCGATAAGCGTCTCCAGGGTGCCGCTGCTGCCGACCGCGACCCGCGGGCCGAGGCGGACGATTTCGGGGAGGACCCGGCCCACCGCGCTCGTGACGGCATGGACGACGCGCCGGCGGTCGCCGCCGGTGGGTGGATCGCCGCGCACCAGGTCGGCGGTGAGGCGCCCGACACCGAGCTTGAGGCTGGTCGCCCAGCTCAGGCCGTGGGCGTCGCCGACCATGAGCTCGAGGCTGCCACCGCCGAGGTCGAGGGCCAGGGCTGGGCCGGGCTCGATGACGACGCTGGCCCGTACGGCACCGAAGATCAGCCGGGCCTCCTCGCGGCCACTGATCACCCGAACCTTGACTCCGGTTTCGGCTTCGATCTGGTCGACGACCGCACCCGAGTCGCGGGCGTCCCGGAAGGCGGCCGTTCCACAGGCGACCAACTCATCGACTTCGAACGATTCGGCGAGGGTCCGGAAGCGCCGGACCACTTCCACCGCGTTGGCGGCGGCCACGGCGCCGACCTCCCCCGTGCTGGCCACCAGGCTGCCCAGCCGGAGCATCTCTTTGTCACGGACCAGGGGCTCGAAGGTCCCCTCGGAGTGGGCGTCGGCGATCAGGAGATGAAAGGAGTTGCTCCCCAAGTCCAAGGCCGCGATCCGCACTGGCGTCGACCGTACACGGCCGAACGATCCCCGGCGCGGAGCCCCGACCCGGGCCGACTATGCAGTCAGCCAGGCCCGCTGCTTCTTGCGAGACAGGCGCTTCCACGAGTCGTGCCAGCCAGCCCGGGCCCGGGCCGCGTCGTCTCGTTGACGGGCGATGAGCTGACCGGCGGCGAGCGACTGGGCCGGGGTGGCGGTCGCGCTGGCGCTACGAAGCCAGTCCTCGGCGACGACGGCGTCGTGAAAATCCCCGAGCACGCCCTGGAGGTCGGCCGCGGATCGAGCCAGTTGGGTGGCGGGCTGGCCCACCACCTCCGCCACCGCTTCGCAGGCGTAACGGAGCCGCTTGGCCCGGATGCGAACCTCGTGGAGCGCCTCGTCCGCCGGCTCCACTCCCAGGGCGGACACGGCCCGGGCCAGGTGCCGCCACGGCCCGGATACGACCAACGGCGCCAGATTTCGGGCCGGGGCGTCGCGGTCCGGACGGGGTGGGTGGGGTGCCGCCGCCGGAGGGGGGACGTCGGCGGCGGGCCAGGCCGGCGCGGGAGGCGGGTCACCGAGCGGGACGGCGGGCGCGGCGCCCAGGGGTGCGGCGCCCAGGGGTGCGGCGGCGAGGGGTGCGGCGCCCAGGGGTGCGGCGGCGAGGGCTGCGGCGCCCAGGGGTGCGGCGCCCACGGGCGCGGCGGACGCGGCGGCCGGGGGTGCGGCGGCGGGGCCGGGCTGGTCCGTCTCGCTCGAGGCCTTGAGGGCCGGGAGCTCACGAGCCGCGACCACCAGCCGATCGAGCAGGGCGCCGTAGCGGTCGCTGTCGAAGACCACCATCAGGTGGTCGCGCGCCTGCTCCCGCTCGGCCACGAGCTTGCCGATCAGGCCGGCCGCGGCGATGGCGTCACGACCATCGAGGGTGTCGACCTCGTGCTGCAGGCGTTCGAGCAGGACGTCGGCGTCCCGGGCCCGCCCCAGGGCTTCGGCGACCCAGCCGAGTTCGGCCCGGGTCTCTTGGGCCCAGTCGTCGGGCAGGAACTCGCGGAAAGTGCGCAGATCCGATCGGAGGCGCCGGGTCGCCACCCGGGCCTGGTGCACGTCTTCCGGATCCTCGTCGAGCCGTACACCGAGATCGTGGGCCAGCAGGCGAAGGTAACCCTGGGCGATGGCAGCCCGGATCACCTCGCTCATCGGTGCCGTCCGCTTGATGGGAACAGGAGTGACATCAGCGGGCTCGGCCGCCCGGAATCCGATGGCCCGCACCAATTTGGGCCGGGCGTCGCCGGCCACGGCGCCGGCTTCCTCGAGCCGGGCGACGGTGGCGTGGAGCAACGACGGTGGCACCGCGCCGACCACCTCGACCTCCACCTCGCGGAAAGCGGGCCGCCAAACGGCGGCCGTCCATCACGGACACCACGTCATCGTCGATTTCGAGCAGTGGCTCCCCGAGACGCCCGGACAGCAGGGCCCGCCGGCGCTGGGTAACCAATCGGGCGATCGGTCCGAGCCCGGCGCCCCGCCGGTAGGCGCGCACCAGACCGGCAATCTCGGCGGGAACGGCCCCCCACTTGCCGGGCCAGTTGATCTCCCGGCGGGACAGGCCCGGTTCCGACGACTGCTCGGGCAGTTTGAGGGTCCACTCGCCCGGGGCCGACGACGCCGACCGCTCCGAGCGGTGACGGAGCGTCAGGCCGGCCCGAACCAGGCGGAGATCAGGCGTGTCGACGTACACCGCGTTCAGGTGCTGCTCCGGGAGGACCGGGCCGTGATGCCCGGGTAAAGCCCGTCGAGGTCGGGAATCCTGAAACCGACCCCAGCTTCCAGCTTGACTTCACGCTCCAGCGCGCCCCTGTCCACGGCCACAGGCTAGAGCCCCCGGACCCGCCGCGCCGGGCCAGGCGCCGGCGACGCCAGGACCGGGGGCACCGCGGCCGGGATCGAGGGAACTCGGTGCTCGTGCGACCGAATCCGGCCGCGGCGCCGGGACGCCCGGCGGGACCAATACAGTGAGGCTCACCGTGAGGATGATCCGGCTGCTCCGCAAGGTCGCCTTCTGGGAAGCGACGTTCTTCGTTGTGCTGTGCCTGGCGTGGGTGGTTACCCTCACCGGTTACAAGCTCACCGGCGGGTGGCAAACGGCGCTGGTCATCGTGGGGTTCACCCACGGCTGCGTGTTCACCGCCTACTTGTTCCTGGTCCTGCTGGTCCGATCCCGGATGCGCTGGCGCTTGTTCACCACCCTCAGCATCCTGGTGGCCGGCCTGATCCCGGGGGGCGGTTACGCAGTGGAGACGTGGGCGTTGAGCGGGGCCCGGGTGGCGGCGGTGGCGGAGGCACCCTGACGGTCGCAACCCGCTGGTCTCGACAGCCAGGGGCAGAGTCTCGTTCGGGCCGTCACGGGAGGGCGGCACCAGGGGCACGGCGCCAGACCACCAGCATGGTGCGGTCGTCATGGCAGCCCCGACGGGAAAAGCTGGCCAGTTGGGCCAGCTCGCAGCGGGTCGGGCCGCCCGGCCAGGGCCGCGGCCAGCACCGGCGCGACCGTCGCCGGCCCGTCCCGCCACGGATCGCCCACCCCATCGGTGGCGAGCAGGATCACATCCTCGGTGGCGAGCATCACGGAGGCGACCTCGGGTTCCAACTCATCAGCGGGTAGGGCGGCGGTCGCGGTGGCAACGGCGTCGTCGTCGGGCGGTGGGAACACCTCCCGCCAGGACCGACCCTCGTCGCTGACCAAGAAGGCGGTGCTGTCACCCACCCGGAGCAGGCGCACCTCGCCGGCCCGGTCGATGACGCCCAGAACGAGCGTGGTGGCCCCGCCTTCTGCTGCGGCCGCGTTGGCCGCGGCCAGCCCGGCGGCCAGCCGGCGTCGCCGGTCGGCCCGGTCGCGGCGACGACCGCGTCGACGGCCGGCCACGGCCGCCCGGCCTGGCGGTCCAGTCGGACCCGGGCACCCCCCCGAGCCCGTCGGCCACGGCGATCACCAGCCCGCTCGGGAAGACGAGCCCAGGCGAAGCTGTCCTGACCGGGTTGGCCGGACAGGCGGTGGCGGACGCCGGCGACAGAGGCCACCCGCAGGGCGCACCAGTCGCAGTCGCCACCGTCGGCCCGGAAGGCGGACGCCCGCACCCCGCTGCGGTCGCGGAGCACGGCCGTTTCCGCGGCCGCCGTCGAGGGCCGCCCGAGAACCGGCGCGGTGCGGTCCACGGCGTCAGTCCAGTGGATCAACCGGGATGGGGTCATGCTCGGCACCTCGGGCGGGACCAGCTGGGCTTCTCCGGTGTACACGCTCGCCGACGAGCTGACGATCGACTGGATCAACCCGGCCATCAGCTCCGGCACCACCTTGCTCGGCTCGGCGCCCTCGACCGCGATGAAGGCCCGATTGGGCTTGGACTCGCTGACGACGGCCAGCACGCCGGCGTCGGCGTCGCCGAAGCCGAACGCCAGGATGTTGGGCCGGCGCTTCCAGCGAGGCGTCGGTGAGTCGGCGCGTGGGCCGCCTGCCACCGCTCGGCGTCGTCGGTCGGCCGGCCGTCGGAAATGAAGATCACCGCCGGCCGGTACCAGCGGTCGCCGCCAGACCGGCTGGCGTGGTAGTCGGTCTCGATCACCATCCGCAGGTGGTGGAACGCGGCCGCGTACGACGTGCGGCCCTGCGGAGTCAGCTCCGGTACGGCTTCGACCAGGCTCAGATCGCACAGCGGCAGCACGGTGGAGGCCACGTCGCTGAACGTGATCACGCCGAAGCGGATCACCTCCGCGATGGCCGGGTCCTCCCCGATGCTCGCCCGCAGCAACGGCATCTGCCGGTTGACGCTGTCGAGGGGAGCGCCCGCCATGGAAGCCGACACGTCCAGGCACAGGTAGAAGGGGAAGACCGCGTAGCGCTCCTCGACGCTGACGTTGGCGGTACGTCATCGGCCTCACGCTACCGGCCTGAGGCCTGAGACCATCAGATCCCGAGCACGGGCGAGACGATCATGCCGACGACGAACAGACCGACCAGAGCCAGCGGCCAGGTCGACGACGACGCAGACCGCCAGCCGGCGGGCGCCCTCGCCCCGATGGCCTGACGTCCACAGGGCCCGCAGCATGTGCCGGTGCAAGGCCGCCCACCAGGCGCCGGCCTGGGCCAGATAGGCCCGGGCCTGGGCGGTGACGGGCGGATCGGACGGGGCGCGACCGAGCCGGGCCAGGCCCGCCCGCACCAGACCCGCCCGCACCGGACCCGCCCGCACCGGAGCCGCCCGGGCGACCACCGACGGAGGCCAGGCCGGCGGCCGCCACCCCGCCAGGCCCGGAGCCGGTCGGTCCGAAGGCCGCCCCCACTCCTGCCGCGCCGAGCCCCGCCGCGGGGCCGACTGCGCCGACCGCCCCGGCGAGTGGGCTCGACGCCACGGGGGGGCCAGCGCCGGCGAGTGCGCCAGCGTCCGGCGGGGCGGCGGGCGGGGCCGGGCCGGCACGGGCCGGATGATCACGTCCCGAGGGGAGGAAAGGGGCTCCAGTCCGACCGGAGCGGACGGGGCCCCGCCGCCCTGGGCCGCCCAGACCGCCCGCATGAGGCGCGGCCGCCCCCAGGGCGTCGAGGACCGCCTCGAGCGGCGCCAACCACGCCGACGCGGGTGGGCGGCAGGCCGGATCCGACACGCTCAAGCCCCGCTCGCACAGGTCCCACAGAAGGGCGCCCGGCCCGAGCAGGCCGTCGCGGAAGGGCCCGGTCGGCACGGCGAAGTCGACGGTGATCGGGCCCCCCTTGACGTTGGCGGGCCTGGATCGGGAAGTTGGCCGCCCCTACGACCCGCAGGAAGATCAGCGCCAGCGAGTAACGGTCCGACGCCAGGGTGGGATTGTGGCCCGCCGCGACCGCCGGGTCGTCCCAGTTGGGTGTCATGGCCCGGCGCCGTCCCGCCGGCGTGAGCGGGCGGCCATCGGGACCGAAGTGCTCGCAGTTGTCACAGTCGATGACGAACACCTCGGGACCGCGCTGCAACGACCACAGCACGTTCTTGGTCGACAGGTCGCCATGGCCCACCACCGAGGTGCCGGTGTCGAATGCTTCCAGGACCCGGGCCAGGGCGTAGACCAGGCCCAGGCGTTCCGGGCTCACGGGATCGGGGAGTGACAGCCCGTAGGCCACGGCCCGATGGGCCGGATCGGCGGTCAGATAGCTCAGAGTGGCCAGGCGGGTGGTGCCGTCCCGATGGCGGAGGGCGAAGCGGCGCGGGGCGCGAGGCAGGAGCACGCCGGCGCCAACGGCGATGGCTTCCGTCGTGGGCGGCGGCCATCGAGGACCGACGCGGCCGGCCAAGCCGTGCGCGGCCCGCACCCGTTGGGCCAGGGCGGGGTCGGTGATGCGATCAGGCCAGGCCACGAGGTCGTCGAGAATGTCCCGAGCCGCGGGCCGCCGGTAGCGCTTGACAACCAGATGCGGCTGCAGGGGCAGCTCGAAAACCCGTCCCTCGCCTCCTTCGGCCAGCAGCTCACCGATCCGCAGGTCCTCGAGCCGGACCACCCGACCGGACCCGGGAGGGGTAGCCGCCGCGACCAGCATGTCATCCCCCGGGGCGGTCACGACGTCGATACCCCGAGCAGAGAGCCGACGGCATAGGTCACCCCCGCCGCCACCGCCACGACCGCCAGCTGGCGGAAGGCGGTGCGGACGACACCTCGCTCGGTCAGGGCGCCGATCGCCCCGCCGAGGATCAGGGCGGCCACCGCCCCGATGATCACCGAGGCGACGACGCGCTCCGGTGCCGCCGGCGAAGAACCAGGGCAGGAGGGGCAGCAGGGCTCCGACGCCGAAGGCAAGGAACGACACCGCCCCCGCCTGCCGGGCCGATCCCGACGCGTCCGGGTCGATGCCGAGCTCCAGGCGGGCGTGGGTGTCCAGGGCCACGCTGGCGTTGGCGGAGAGGATGCGGGCGACCGTGTCGGCATCCTCGGGCGGCACGCCCCGCGCCCGGTACATGGCGGCCAGCTCGCGCCGCTCGGCCTCGGGCTCTTCGGCCAGCTCCTCCCGCTCCACTCGAAGCTCCCGCTCGCGTCAGCTCGTGCTGGGCGCGAACCGAGACCAGCTCACCAGCAGCCATGGAGAATGCCCCGGCCAGGAGGCCGGCGATGCCGACCAGGCGGATGGCGGAGGCATTGGTCGAGGCCCCGGCGACCCCGAGGATCAGGGAGACGTTGGTGATCAGCCCGTCGCCCAGCGCCCAGCACGGCGGCCCGAGGTGCGCTGCCCTGGACGTCGCGGTGCCTGGTGGCCCGGACCGGGCCCCCACTTGTCAACCAGGACCGGACCCGGGCCAGGCGCGCCCTGCGTCGCCATGCCTCCAGAGTACGTGGGCTCGATGCCGCCCGCGCCGGCCGCCGCCCGCTCGGCCCGACGACCCCCCGGGCCCTCAGAGGATGGCGGTCTGGTGGCCGGCCCAGTACTGGTCGCGGACCAGCCGCTTGTACAGCTTGCCGGTCGGCAGGCGAGGCAGCTCGTCGACGAAGTCGACGGTACGCGGGCACTTGAAGTGGGCCAGATGGGCCCGGCAGAAGGCGATCAGCTCCTGCGCCAGTTCGGGTCCGGCCGCGGGCTGGGTCGACCGGCTGGACCACGGCCTTGACCTCCTCGCCGAGGTCCTCGTTGGGGACGCCGATCACCGCCACGTCCAGGACGGCGGGGTGGGTCGAGAGCAGGTTCTCGGTCTCCTGCGGGTAGATGTTGACCCCGCCCGAGATGATCATGTAGCTCTTGCGGTCGGTCAGGTAGAGCCAACCCTCGTCGTCGACGTGGCCGACGTCGCCAACGGTGCTGGCCTCGCCATCGGCACTGCGGTTTTCGGCCGTCTTCACGGGATCGTCGAAGTACTCGAAGTTGGTGGCACCGCGGAACCAGACCGTGCCGTCCGTACCGGTCGGGCACTGCTCTCCGTTCTCGTCGAGGATCAGCAACTCCCCGACCAGGCTGCGGCCGACCGTGCCCGGATGGGCCAGCCAATCGTTTGCAGTCGCAGAAGGTGAATCCGTTGCCCTCCGTGGCCGCGTAGTACTCAGTGATGATGGGGCCGAGCCATTCGATCATGGCTCGCTTGACCGGGATCGGGCAGGGGGCGGCGGCGTGCACGATCCCCTCCAGCGAGGAGAGGTCGTAACGTTGCCGGACCTCGTCGGGCAGGCGGAGCAGACGGCTGAACATGGTCGGCACCATCTGGCAATGCGTCACCCGGTAGCGCTCGACCAGTTGCAGCCACTGCTCGGGGTCGAAATGCTCCATGATCACCGCCGTAGCGCCCAGGCGCAGGGCCATGGCCACGCTGGCCTGCGGGGCGGAGTGGTACAGCGGCGCCGGGTTGAGGTAGGTCATGCCCTCCCGGAAGCCGAAGAGGAACTTGAGCAACTCCGTGACCTGGAAGCGGCGGCGTCGGGGGCCACATCCGGAAGCGGCCGGAGGATGCCCTTGGGCTGGCCGGTCGTCCCGGACGAGTACAGCATGGCGGCCCCGAGCCGTCTCGTCCGGCACCGGGTCGGCGGGCCAGGCCGCGACGGCCTCCTCGTAGGGCTCCCACGGACCTGAGGGGGCCGTCGAGGCCGACCATGAACAGGCGCTCCAGCGGCCGGGCAGGCCTGAGCGGCCTGCTTCGGCGACGTCGCGCTTGGCGACCGAGGTGAAAAACAACCGCGACCGGGAGTTGTTGACGATGTAGGCCACTTCGTCGGGAGCCAGGTAGGCGTTGACCAGGGTGAAATACACACCGATCCGCTCCGCCGCCCCTTCGATCTCGAGCATGCGGGGGTTGTTCTCCATGAGCACCGAGATGTGGTCGCCCCGCTGGAGCCCGGCGTCGCGCATGCAGGTGGGCCACCCGGTTGCACCGTTGCTCGTACTCGGCGAAGGTGATGGTCTCGCCCGTGCTCGCCATGATGACGGCGGGCCGGTCCGGATGTTCTCGGGCGTGCCGGGCTGCGTACACAGTTTCCCCCTGGTGGCCGGTACCAATCGGTTCGTCCGTTCAGGCTAGCCACGCCGGGCCAGGCGGCCGGCCGTAACATGCCGGTCGATGCTCGCCGACCCGGCCCCGCCCGCCCGGGAGTTCCCCGTGCTCGGCACCGCGCGCGGACCCGTCGTCGGATCTCTTCCGGCGCAACGACGCCGCCCATCGGACCCTGGTCGCCGGACCTGCGAGTCCCGGGTGGCCACGGCCGCCGTGGGCGGGCCCGGAGCAGGCCCGGCAGCGCCATCTGGCCCGGGGCAAGCTCCTGCCCCGCGAACGGCTGGACCACCTGCTGGACCCGGGTTCCCCGTTCCTCGAGCTGTCGCCGCTCGCCGCCCTCGGGATGTACGACGACGAGTGCCCGGCGGCCGGTCTCATCACCGGCATCGGCCGGGTAGCCGGCCGGCGCTGCGTGATCGTCGTCAACGACGCCACCGTCAAAGGGCGGCACCTACTACCCCATCACGGTCAAGAAGCACCTCCGGGCCCAGGAGGTCGCCGGCGACAACCGGCTGCCGTGCATCTACCTGGTCGACTCCGGCGGAGCCTTCCTGCCCGCCCAGGACGAGGTGTTTCCCGACCGCGACCACTTCGGGCGCATCTTCTACAACCAGGCCAACCTGTCCGCCGCCGGCGTGGCCCAGATCGCCGCCGTGCTGGGATCGTGCACCGCCGGCGGGCGCCTACGTGCCGGCCATGAGCGACGAGGCCATCATCGTGGCCAACCAGGGGACGATCTTCCTCGGCGGACCGCCGCTGGTGAAGGCCGCGACCGGTGAGGTGGTGAGCGCCGAGGAGCTCGGCGGCGGCGAGCTGCACGCCCGCCGATCCGGCGTCACCGACCACCTGGCCGCCGACGACCGCCAGGCCCTGGCCATGGTGCGGGCCATCGTCGCCACCCTGGGCCCGGCGCCCGACGCCGCCCTGGCCGGTGATCGCCACCGACGACCCGGTCGTCGACCCCGGCCAGCTGTACGGCGTGGTGCCCGCCGACACCCGGACCGCCGTACGACGTGCGGGAGGTGATCGCCCGGGTCGTCGACGGCAGCCGCTTCTGGGAGTTCAAGGCCGAGTACGGACCCACCCTCGTGACTGGCTTCGCCCACGTGCACGGCCACCCGGTCGGGAGTCGTCGCCAACAACGGCGTCCTCTTCAGCGAGTCCGCCCTGAAGGGCGCCCATTTCATCGAACTCTGCGACCAGCGAGCCATCCCGCTGGTCTTCCTGCAGAACATCAGCGGCTTCATGGTGGGCCGGGACTACGAGGCGGGCGGGATCGCCAAGCACGGCGCCAAGATGGTGACGGCGGTGGCCTGCGCCCGGGTGCCGAAGCTGACCGTCATCATCGGTGGCAGCTTCGGCGCCGGGAACTACTCGATGTGCGGGCGGGCCTACTCCCCCCGCTTCCTGTGGATGTGGCCGAACGCCCGCATCTCGGTCATGGGCGGCGAGCAGGCCGCCTCGGTGCTGGCCACCGTCGCCGACCGGGACGGCGCCTGGGAGCGAGGCGAGCATCGAGGCGTTCAAAGCGCCCGTGCGCGACCAGTACGAGCACCAGGGTCACCCGTACTACGCCACCGCCCGCCTGTGGGACGACGGGGTCATCGACCCGGCCGACACCCGGCGGGTGCTGGGCCTGGCCCTGGCCGCCGCCGGCGAGGCCCCACTCGCCGCCGGTGCGCTACGGCGTGTTCCGGATGTGACGCATGTTCGACGACGGTGCTGGTGGCCAACCGGGGCGAGATCGCGCGTGCGGATCATGCGCACCCTGCGGGCCATGGGCATCCGTAGCGTCGCCGTCTACACCGACCCCGACCGCGACGCCCCCCACGTCGAGGCCGCCGATCTGGCGGTCGCCATCGGCCCGGCCGCCGCCTACCTGGACGTCGACCGGATCGTGGCCGCGGCAGTGTCGAGCGGGGCGGACGCCCTCCACCCGGGCTACGGCTTCCTGTCGGAGAACCCCGAACTGGCCCGCCGCTGCGACCGCCGCCGGGGTGGTGTTCATCGGGCCGCCGCCCGAGGCCATCGAGCTCATGGGCGACAAGATCAACGCCAAGCGCATGGTGGCCGCAGCCGGCGTCCCGGTCGTACCGGGTCGAGGCCAGGCCGGCCTGACCGACGACGAGCTGGCCGCGGCCGCAGTCGACATCGGGCTGCCGGTGCTGCTCAAGCCGGCCGCGGGCGGCGGCGGCAAGGGCATGCGGCGCGTCGACGACCCCGCCGACCTGGCCGGCGCTATTGCCAGCGCCCGCCGGGAGGCCGTCGGCGCCTTCGGCGACGGCACCCTGCTGGTGGAGCGGTACGTGGCCCGATCCCCGCCACATCGAGATCCAGATCTTCGCCGACACCCACGGGCAGGTGTACAGCCCTGGGCGAGCGGGAGTGCAGCCTGCAGCGACGCCACCAGAAGATCGTCGAGGAGGCTCCTTCCATCCTGCTCGACGACCGGACCCGGGTCGTCGATGGCTGCCGCGGCCGTGGCGGCCGCCCAGGTCGTGCGGGTACGTCGGCGCCGGGACCGTCGAGTTCATCGTGTCCGCCGACCGGCCCGACCAGTTCTTTTTCATGGAAATGAACACCCGTCTCCAGGTCGAGCACCCGGTCACCGAGGCCGTGCTGGGCCTGGATCTGGTGGAGCTGCAGGTGCGGGTCGCCGCCGGCGAGCGGCTGCCGTGGGCCGCCGGCGCTCCCGTCCCCAACGGGCACGCCATCGAGGCCCGGGTCTACGCGGAGGATCCCGGCGACGAGGCTTTCTCCCCGCCGCCGGCACGGTCCTGGGCCTGACGGAGCCGACGGCCCTGCCCCACGTTCGCGTCGACTCGGCCCTGCGAGACGGGACCGTCGTCGGCACCAGTTACGACCCGATGCTGGCGAAGGTGGTGGCCTGGGGCCGGGACCGGACCGAGGCGCTGGCCCGGCTGCGGCGCCGCCCTGGCCGCCACTCAGGTGCTCGGCGTCACCACCAACGTGGGGTTCCTGCGCCGCCTCCTCGCCCACCCGGACGTGGTCTCGGGCCGGCTCGACACCGAGCTGGTGGAACGGATCGGCCCCGACCCTCGCCGGCCCGGCGGCCCCGGCCGAGGTGGTGGCTGCGGGCGCCCTGCTGTCAGGTCTGCTGGCCGCGCCGCCGGGGACCGATCGTCGACCCGTGGGATCTTCTGGACGGCTGGCGGGTGGCCGGGCCGGCCGAGATCGCCAGCGAGTGGGAGGTAGCCGGCGAGGTGGTCGAGGCCGCCGTCGCCGTCGCCGCCGGTGTGGTCCGCCTTGGCGGCGCCGCCCCGATGGCAGCCCGGGCCCGCCTGTCCGGCCCCGACCTGGTCGTCGACGCCGACGGCACCGCCACCCGCTTCAGTTACGCCTGCGACGGGCCGGCCCTCTGGCTCGGACACGAGGGCGAGGCCTGGAAGCTGACCCAGCGCCAGGCCCGCATCGATCGGAGCGGCCCGGCCGGTTCGGCCTCGGGCCGCCTCACCAGCCCCATGCCGGGTACGGTGCTGGCTGTGTACGTCAGCGCCGGCGAATCGGTACACGCCGGACAGCCCCTCGTGATGGTGGAGGCCATGAAGATGGAGCACATCGTCGACCGCTCCGCACGACGGACCGTGGCTGAGCTTTTGGTGCAGGCCGGGCGAGTCGGTCCGCCTCGACCAGCCCCTGCTGGACATCACCGGCGCCGGCCCGACAACCGTGACCGTGCGCACGCCCAGCATCCATCGCCGGCCGCGGCCTGCCCGAGTGCGGTCGACATCTACGAGGTCGGCCCCCGCGATGGCCTGCAAAACGAGGCGACCGTCGTGCCCGCCGCCACCAAGGCGGAGTTCATTGCCCGACTGGTCGCGGCCGGGCTGCGGACGGTCGAGGCCACCAGCTTCGTGTCCCCCAAGTGGGTGCCGCAGCTCGACGACGCCGAGGTCCTCTTCCCGATGCTGGCGGCACCGGAAGGCGTTCGCTATCCCGGTGCTGGTTCCCAACCTGGCCGGCCTCGAACGGGCCCGCGCCGCCGGAGCCCGGCACATCGCCGTCTTCGCCTCCGCCACCGAGAGCTTCGCCCGCCGCAACCTCAACCGAACGATCTACGAATCGCTGGACATGTTCACGCCCGTCGTCGCCGCGGCCCGCCAGGAGGGCATGTGGGTCCGAGCGTACGTGTCCATGTGCTTCGGCGATCCGTGGGAGGGCGAGGTCCCCGTGTCGCCAGGTGGTGGACATCGCCGACCGTTTGGTGGTCATGGGCGCCCAGCAGCTCAGCGTCGGCGACACCATCGGAGTGGCCACGCCTGGCCATGTGTTCGAGCTGATCGGCGCCCTGGCCGACGCCGGCATCCCGCCGGCGGATGTCGCCGTCCACTTCCACGACACCTACGGCCAGGCCCTGGCCAACACCCTCGCCGCCCTCGAAGCCGGGGTCACCACCATCGACGCCTCGGCCGGCGGCCTCGGGGGCTGCCCCTACGCCGAGAGCGCCACCGGCAACCTGGCCACCGAGGACCTGGTCTGGCAGCTGCACGGCCTCGGCATCCATACCGGGGTGGATCTCGAGGCCCTGGTCGCGACCAGCATCTGGCTGGCCGGCCAGCTGGGGCGACCCAGCCCGTCGAGGGTGGTGCAGGCCCTGACGGTTAAGGACCCATGAGCGGCCCCGGCGCTGGCCCCGGCTCCGGGCCCGGTCCGGAGCCCCGCTCCCAGCACGGCTCTGACCCCGGCGCCGGCTCCGGGCCCGGCCCAGGTGCGCTGTCCGCCGAGCACGAGGAGCTGCGGGCCA
This sequence comes from uncultured Acidimicrobiaceae bacterium, assembly GCA_963769725.1. Taxonomy (GTDB): domain Bacteria; phylum Actinomycetota; class Acidimicrobiia; order Acidimicrobiales; family Palsa-688; genus PALSA-693. Next base: position 71,255 of record CAVYMU010000004.1, read on the forward strand.
CGGTCGAGCGTTTCGCCCGGCGGGAGGTCGCCCCGGTCATCGGCGAGTTGTACGAGCGGGGCGAGTTCCCCTATCAGATCGTGGCCCGCATGGGCGAGATGGGACTGTTCGGGCTGCCCTTCCCGCAGGAGTACGGCGGCATGGGGGGCGACTACTTCGCCTTGTGCCTGGCCCTGGAGGAGCTGGCCCGGGTCGACTCGTCCGTGGCGATCACCCTGGAGGCGGGCGTGGGCCTGGGCGCGATGCCGATCTACCGCTTCGGCACCGAGGCCCAGAAGCAGGAGTGGCTGCCGCCGCTGTGCGCCGGAACCATGTTGGGGGCATTCGGCCTGACCGAGCCCGGCGGCGGATCCGACGCCGGCGCCACCCGGACCACGGCTCGCCTGGAGGGGAATGAGTGGGTGATCAACGGGACCAAGGCGTTTATCACCAACTCCGGGACGAAGATCACCGGCCTGGTCACGGTCACGGCCGTCACCGGTCGGAGTGAGGGGGGCCGGCCCGAGATCTCTTCCATCCTGGTGCCGGCCGGGACGGCGGGGTTCACCGTGTCCAAGAAGTACTCGAAGGTGGGGTGGGCGGCATCGGACACCCGGGAGCTGTCGTTCGTGGATTGCCGGGTGCCCGAGGCCAACCTGCTGGGTGAGCAGGGGCGGGGCTACGCCCAGTTCCTGCGCACCCTCGACGAGGGACGCATCGCCATCGCCGCCCTGTCGGTCGGGCTGGCCCAGGGCTGCATCGACGAATCCCTGCGCTACCTCGGGGAACGGGAGGCCTTCGGGCACAAGATCGGGGAGTACCAGGTGCTCCAGTTCAAGGTGGCCGACATGGAGGCCCGGACCCACGTGGCCCGGCTGGCGTACTACGACGCCGCCGCCCGGCTGCTCGGAGGTGCTCCCTTCAAGAAGGAGGCTGCCATCGCCAAACTGGTCGCCTCGGACGCAGCCATGGCGAACGCCCGGGAGGCGACCCAGATCTTTGGCGGCTACGGGTTCATGAACGAGACCCCAGTCGGCCGGTTCTACCGCGATGCCAAGGTGCTCGAGATCGGGGAAGGTACCTCCGAGGTGCAGCGGATGTTGATCGCCCGGGAGTTGGGGCTGCCGAGCCGGCGCTAGGGCGGCTGGGCGGGGCTGGGCCGAGCGCCGCGGCCGGGGGCCGGGCGGCCACCCTCGACCGGATTTTTCACTCTCTGCCCGAAACAACGCCCACCTGAAGGGCGCGACCGGACAGAAAGATGCGACACCCCGGGCGAGCGCCACCCGGCGTCATTCCTGCTTGCTAAATATGTCAAGCACATGTACACTATGTAGAGCACCCCCCACAGCATCCCCCCACCATCATCAAGGAGTATTTAGTGAACACCACCGACGCCACCGCTGCGGCCCAGGAGCAGGCTCTGTCCGCCGTGCGGGCGACCCAAGAGACCATCGTCACCTTCCTCAAGCCTTTCGCCTCCCTGGCCGAGCCCCTCTTCGACGCCACCAGCGGGCTGCCGTTCGCTGATCGCCTTCCTTCGCCGCTGACGGCGGTAGAGCAGTGGTACGGCTTCGCGGCCGAAGCCCTCACCGCCCAGAAGGACTTCTCCCTCTCGCTGATCGGTCTGCTGCCCGGCACGCCGGCGCCGGCGCCGGTCGCCAAGGCGACCACCAAGGCCGCCTGAGCCAAATAGACCCAGTAAGAAATCGTGGCGGCGACGGTGGTCGAGCCAGGCGCGACGGTCCCCCCCTCGTCTTGCCCTCGTTGAGCCGTCGCCGCCACTCTCGCTCACGGTACGGTTGACCCGTGCCCGGGAATGGGAACCAGGAGCGAGACGGGTACCGCAGCTTCGGGTCCTACCTCCGCTCACAACGCCAGTTGGCGCAGCTCACCCTGCGCCAACTGGCTGACTTATCCAGTATTTCGAACCCATATCTGAGCCAGATCGAACGGGGCCTCCACCAGCCCTCCGTAGCAGTCATTCGCTCCATCGCCGACGCCCTGAACCTCTCGGCTGACGCCCTGCTGGCCCAGGTAGCGGGCCTCGACGACACCGAAACGGCGGACGCATCGGTGACCACCGAATCGGCCATCAGAGCTGATCCCCGCTTGAGCGGCGCCCAGAAGGCGGCGCTGCTCTCGGTGTACCGCTCCATGGTGGGACACCCTGACGAGCCTGGCCATACCGCCGACCGCAACACCGCCGACCGCAACACCGCCGACCGCAACACCGCCGACCGCAACACCGCCGACCAAAACGCTGGCGGCCAAAACTCGGCCCCGGCGGCGGCCGCCTCGAGCCAGGCCGCCGATGACGACGCCCCTCCACCTCGTTCCAGGTCCACCCGGTCGACCTCGTCCTCGCCCCGATCCGGGACCCGGACCCCGGCGCGACGCCGCGAAACGCACCCTCCCGACCCGCCACCGGGTCGCCCCGCCGCCGGCGCCGGCTAATCGATGGGGCGCGACGATGAGCCGCGCCTACGGGCGCCGGGGCGCATTTAGTCGCAGTACGGGGCGAGCGCGGCCAGAAGCGGCCCGGCCAAATCCGGCGCGCACACCAGCAGGTCGGGCAGGTACGGATGGGGCTGGTTGTACAGGAGCGGGGACCCGTCGAGGCGGGAGGTGTGCAGCCCGGCCGCCCGGGCCACCCCGACCGGGGCGGCGGAATCCCATTCCCACTGGCCACCGGCGTGCAGATAGGCATCGGCGTCACCCCGCACCACCGCCATGGCCTTGGCGCCGGCCGACCCCATCGAGGCCACGTCCGCGCCTACCTGCTCCGCCACCGCGGCCGCAAAGGCAGGTGGACGGCTGTCGCTGACAAGGATCAGCGGCCGGGATCGGGCCCGGGTCGGCGGCGCGGGTGGGGCCGGATCGCTGGCGAACACCTCCGCGGCCGCCGGAAGGGCGACGGCGGCGGCAATGATGCCGGCCCCGGACTCCCACAAGCCCACGTGCACGGCCCAGTCGTCCCGGCCACGCATGGAAAACTCGCGGGTTCCGTCGAGCGGGTCGATGATCCACACCCGGCCCGCTTCGAGGCGAAGCCGATTGTCCTCTGACTCCTCCGACAGCACGGCGTCGTGCGGACGTTCGGCCGCCAGCTGGTCAAGCAAAAACGAGTTCGATGCCCGGTCGCCCCGCCGGCCCAGATCTGCGGGGTCGTGATGATCGCCGGCCCCTCGGACCTCGAGCAGCAAGGTCCCGGCCGCCTCGGCGAGCTCGGCAGCCAGGCGGGCGTCTGGGTTCACCGGTGGTGCTTCGATATCCCGGGACCCGAATCATCCCGAAGCACAGCGCTCACCCGTCCATCCGGAGAATCACCCAATCGGCCATGGCAGACGGGCTGCCGTGACCGGGCCGGAGGACCAGTTCCGGCTCCAGCGGGGGCTCGTAAGGATCGTCCACTCCGGTGAAGCCGGTGATCTGGCCGGCCCGAGCCTGGGCGTACATGCCTTTCGGGTCTCGGGCTTCGCAGACCTCCAGCGGCGTGTCCACGAACACCTCGAGGAAGCGCAGGCCGGCGGCCTCGTGGAGGGCCCGCACCTGATCGCGGTCGGCCCGGTACGGACTGACGAGCGACACCACAGCCACGATCCCGGCGTCAGCAAAAAGTCGAGCCACTTCCCCGACCCGCCGGACGTTCTCACCCCGGTCGGCGGCACTGAAACCCAGATCCGAATTGAGCCCATGGCGCAGATTGTCCCCGTCGAGCAAATAGGCGGGACGGCCCGCGGCCACCAGCCGGTGCTCCACCTCGACGGCCACCGTGGACTTGCCCGAGCCCGACAGCCCCGTCAGCCAGACCGTACAGCCCCGAGTTGGACGCTGGTCGCGCTGCACCAGATTGGAGTGCCAGACCACGTTGGTGTCGCTGGCCTGTTCGGCGCCGACGATCATGCCTGCCGCCACGGTGTTGTTGGTGACCGTGTCCACCAGGATGAAACCGCCGGTTGCCCGGTTGCGCCGGTAGGCGTCGAACATCAAGGGGGCCTGGGCGCGGATGCGGACCCGCCCGATCTCGTTGAGCGACAACGACGTCGCCGTTTCATCGCGGTGAAGGGTGTTGACGTCCAAGCGGTAGTCGAGACGCTCCACCCGAGCCACCACGGACCGGGTGGTTTGCTGGATCCGGTATCGGCTTCCTGCCGCCAGCGGGGCCTGGTCCGAGAACCAGCAGACCATGGCGTCGATGTCCTGACCGACGTACGGCCGGTTGTGGGGCCGGCAGATCATGTCGCCCCGGCTGATGTCGAGATCCTCGGTCAGCCGCAGGGTGACCGACTGCGGGGGGAAGGCCTCTTCCAGAGGCTCGCCGCCGGGTGAGTGCACCTCCGCGATCCGGGAGGTGAATCCCGACGGGAGCACCACCACCTCGTCGCCGGGCTTGAAGATGCCCCCGGCCACCGTCCCGGCGTAGCCGCGGTAGTCGTGCAGGTCGTGGTCCGTGCCGCGCTGGGGCCGAATCACGAACTGCACCGGAAAACGGGCGTCGATCAGGTTGCGGTCCGAGGCGATGTGAACCTGTTCGAGATGATGCAGCAACGGCGTGCCCTCGTACCATGGCGAGTAGTCGCTGCGGCTCACGATGTTGTCGCCGTGCAGCGCCGATACCGGAACAAACGTGACGTCGTGCACGTCGAGCTTGGTCGCGAAGTTGCGGAACTCGTCGCGAATCTCCTCGAAACGCGTCTGCGACCAGTCGACCAGGTCCATCTTGTTGATGCACACCACGAAGTGCGGGATGCCCAGCAGGCTGGCGATGAAGGTGTGGCGCCGGGACTGCTCGAGCACGCCGTTGCGGGCGTCGACGAGGATCAGGGCCAGGTCAGCGGTGGACGCCCCCGTGACCATGTTGCGGGTGTACTGCACGTGCCCCGGGGTGTCGGCGATGATGAACTTGCGCTGGGGGGTGGCGAAATAGCGGTAGGCCACATCGATGGTGATGCCCTGCTCCCGCTCGGCGCGCAGGCCATCGGTGAGCAGAGCCAGGTTGGTGTAGCCGTCGCCTCGCTGGCGGCTGGTCCGTTCGACGGCATCCAGCTGATCGATGAAGATCGCCTTGGAGTCGAAAAGGAGCCGCCCAATGAGCGTGGATTTGCCATCGTCCACACTGCCGGCCGTCGCCAGTCGCAGCAACTCAGACATCGAGCAGACCTGGCATCAGAAGTACCCTTCCTTCTTGCGGTCTTCCATCCCCGCTTCGGAAATACGATCGTCAGCGCGGGTCGCCCCCCGCTCGGTCAGCCGGGAGGCCGCCACCTCGGCCACCACCTCCTCGGTGGTGAAAGCGGCCGACTCCACGCAACCCGTGCAGGTGGCATCGCCGATCGTCCGGAAGCGCACGGTTGTCTGGAACGGCTCCTCACCGTCCATGACGGTCACATGCGGCGAAACCGCCAACAACATCCCGTCTCGCTCGAACACCATCCTGCGGTGGGCGTAGTACAGCGAGGGTAACTCGACCTGCTCGTCGAGGATGTACTGCCAGATGTCCAGCTCGGTCCAGTTGGACAGCGGAAACACCCGGATATGCTCGCCCTTGCGGTGCGAGCCGTTGTAGAGGTTCCACAACTCGGGCCGCTGGTTGCGCGGGTCCCACTGGCCGAACTCATCGCGGAAGCTGAACACCCGCTCCTTGGCCCGGGCCTTCTCCTCGTCGCGGCGGGCACCCCCGAACACGGCGTCGAAGCGGTGCTCCCCGATAGCTCGGAGCAGCGTGACCGACTGCAGCCGGTTCCGGCTGGCCAGCGGGCCCGTCTCCTCGATCACCCGGCCGGCATCGATGTCGTCCTGCACCCGGCTGACCACCAGCTGCACGCCTATCCGGGCCACCGCCTGGTCCCGGAACTCGATGACCTCGTCGAGGTTGTGGCCGGTGTCGATATGCATCACCGGGAAGGGCAGGGCGGCGGGCCAGAACGCCTTGGCCGCCAGGTGCAGCATGACGACCGAGTCCTTGCCACCCGAGAAGAGCAGAACGGGCCGCTCGAACGCGGCGGCTACCTCCCTGATGATGTGGACCGCCTCCGCCTCCAGAGTGCGCAGGTGGGAAAGTTCATAGGTGGTCGGCATCAGCTCAGTCTCTCCGGGGCGTCGCGGTTGCCCCCAGAAATATGATGAATCAAGTCGTGGTTCCGCAAGCCTGCCCCTGTTCACGTAACTTGTCGAGAGCCCTACCCGCCTATTTCAGCTGTTCAGATGTTACGCCGGTAGCGCCCGCCGACTTCGAAGAGAGCCTCGGTGATCTGACCCAGGCTACACGCCCGCACCGCCTCCATGAGCACGCCGAAGACGTTCCCACCTCCGAGGGCGGCGTGCTGGAGGCGGGCCAGCGCCGCCGAGCGTTCGCCGGCGTGGGCGGCGTGGAAGCGGGCCAGCCGGTCGAGCTGGCTCCGCTTCTCCTCCTCGGTCGAGCGGGCCAGCTCCAGATAGTCGGGGACCGCATCGCCCGCGGGGTTCCGGAAGGTGTTGACTCCGATGATGGGCAAGCTGCCGTCGTGTTTCTTGGACTCGTAGAGCATCGACTCGTCCTGGATACGACCCCGCTGGTAGCCGGTCTCCATGGCACCGAGGACGCCGCCCCGCTCGCTGAGTCGCTCCAACTCGGCCAGGACCGCTTCCTCGACCAGATCGGTGAGCTCTTCCACCGCGAAGCTGCCCTGGAGGGGGTTCTCGTTGCGAGCCAGGCCCCACTCCTGGTTGATGATCATCTGGATGGCCAAGGCCCGCCGGACGGATTCGGCGCTGGGAGTGGTGACGGCCTCGTCGAAGGCGTTGGTGTGAAGACTGTTGGCGTTGTCGTAGATGGCACACAGGGCCTGGAGGGTGGTGCGGATGTCGTTGAAGGCCATCTCCTGGGCGTGAAGGGACCGGCCTGACGTCTGGATGTGGTACTTGAGCTTCTGGGCGCGCCGCCCGGCGCCATAACGATCCCGAAGGGCCACCGCCCAGATCCGGCGGGCCACCCGGCCGATGACCGTGTACTCCGGGTCCATGCCGTTCGAGAAGAAAAACGAGAAGTTCGGCGCGAACTCATCAATCTTCATGCCTCGGGCGAGGTAGGCCTCGACGTAGGTGAACCCGTTGGCCAGGGTGAAGGCCAGCTGGCTGATCGGGTTGGCGCCCGCTTCAGCGATGTGATAGCCGGAGATCGACACGGAGTAGAAGTTGCGCACCTGCTGGTCGATGAACCACTGCTGCATGTCCGCCATGACCCGGAGCGAGAACTCGGTCGAGAAGATGCAGGTGTTCTGACCCTGGTCCTCTTTGAGAATGTCGGCTTGGACGGTGCCGCGAACCTGGCGCAGGGTCCGGCTTCGGATCTCGCCGGTTTCGCCCGAAGTGAGCGGCCGGCCCGCCTCCTTCTCGGCCCGGGCCAGCTGGTCATCGATGGCCGTGTTGAGAAACATGGCGAGGATCGTCGGGGCCGGTCCGTTGATGGTCATCGATACCGAGGTGGCCGGATCGTAAAGGTTGAAGCCCCGGTACAGCTCCTTCATGTCGTCGAGCGTCGCGATTGACACCCCCGAGTTGCCGACCTTGCCGTAGACATCCGGACGGACCTCGGGGTCGAACCCATAGAGGGTCACCGAGTCGAAGGCGGTCGACAACCGGGTCGCCGGCTGCCCCTCCGCCAGGAGGTGAAAGCGCCGGTTGGTACGAAAGGCGTCCCCCTCACCGGCAAACATCCGGGCCGGATCTTCCCCCTCCCGCTTGAAGGTGAACACCCCGGCGGTGTAGGGGAACTCCCCGGGCAGGTTCTCCGCTCGCAGCCACCGCAGCAACTCGCCGTCGTCGGTGAACCGGGGCAGGGCCACCCGGGGTATGGGCGTGCCCGAGAGTGACGCTCGGGCGTGCTTCTCGTCCTGGTACTGACGCACTTTCGCCGGCCAGGCGTCCAGCAGCTCCTGCCCGGCCGGGGCCAGCTCCCCGCGACGGGCTCGGGCCGCGGCGACCTCCTCGACCTCGGCTGCGGCGGCCGCTCGGCCTTCGGCGGAAAGGAGCTGCGCCACCTCGCCCAGCTGCTGACGGCGGCGAGCGGCTCCGGCCTGCTCGTCGGTGCAGCGGTGATAGGCGCGGACGGTCGCGGCGATATCGGCCAGGTACCGGTCCTGACCGGGGGGGACGATGGCCTGTCCCTTCGTCGAAGTGCGCCCTGACACGGCGGGCAACTGGCCGGCGACGGGCTGGAGACCGTGACCCGAGAGGGCCTGCCTGAGGAACTGGTAGAGGGCGGTGACACCGTCGTCGTTGAAGCGGCTGGCGACGGTTCCGTACACCGGGAGCTCGTCCAGGGCCACGCCGGGGTACTCGCCGGTCCGGGCCAGCTGGCGCCGGACGTCCCGGAGGGCGTCGGGTCCGCCGCGGCGCTCGAACTTGTTGATGGCGACGGCTCCGGCGAAGTCGAGCATGTCGATCTTCTCGAGCTGGGAGGCGGCCCCAAACTCGGGCGTCATCACATACAGGGAGAAGTCGACGTGCGGCACGACGGCCGCGTCGCCCTGGCCGATCCCGGGGGTCTCCACGATCACCAGGTCGAACCCGGCGGCCCGACAGGACGCGATGGCGTCGTCCAGGCACTCGGGCAGCTCACTGCCGGAGCCTCGGGTGGCGAAGGACCGGAAGTACACCCGCCCGGCGGGGAGGCCGGCGGTGACGTCGAAACGGCCGGGGTCCGGGCTGGGGCGGGGGGCGGGGCCGGCCGCATCCGGCGCGTCCGGGTGGGCCACGGGGGCGGGCCCGGCTCCGGGCGCCGGCGGGTGGGCCACGGGGCCGGGGCCGGCCGCATCCGAGTGAGCCACGGGGGCGGGCCGGGCGCCGGGCGCCGGCGGGTGGGCCATGGGGCCGGACTGGCTGTCGATGGCGTTCATCCGGATGCGATCACCGAGCAGGGCCCCGCCGCCCTTGCGGCGGGTCGGGTCGATCGCCAGCACGGCGATGCGCAACTTGTCTTCCTGGTCAATCCGAAAGCGCCGGACCAGCTCGTCGGTCAGCGAGGACTTGCCGGAACCGCCAGTGCCGGTAATGCCGAGCACGGGGACGGGATGACGAGCGGCGGCCTCGGCGATGGTCCGGCGGTCCGCCTCGGCCAGCACGCCAGTCTCAGCCCCGGTGATGACCCGGGCCAGGGCCCGGTGGTCCCCACCGAGGGCGGCTTCGATGTCGTGCTCTCCCGGTGGGGGCAGGGGTCGATCACATTCCGCCACCATGGTGTTGACCATGGCCGCCAGCCCCATGGCCTGACCATCCTGGGGCGAGAAGATCCGGGCCACGCCATGGCGGTGCAGGTATTCGATCTCGGCGGCGACGATGGTGCCCCCACCCCCGCCGTACACGCGGATATCCGGGCGGCCCGCGGCTCGGAGGCGGTCGACCAGGTAGCTGAAATACTCGACGTGGCCCCCTTGATAGGAGCTCACGGCTACGCCCTGGACGTCTTCCTGGACGGCCGCGGTCACCACCTCGTCGACCGACCGGTTGTGGCCGAGATGGATGACCTCTACGCCTTGGGCCTGCAGCAGCCGGCGCATGATGTTGATGGCGGCGTCGTGGCCGTCGAACAAGCTGGCCGCGGTCACGAATCGAACCGGATGAACCGGACGGTGGAGCTCGGACATCACCTCCCACTGTAACCGAAAACTAGGACGTCCAACTAACTGGAGTTTTCCGAAGCTGGTCGACGCCACGGTGGCAGCCGAGTCGGACGAGTGGTCGCATCGTGGGCCGCCGAATGGTCAATTGTTTGACGAGTGGGCATTCGTCTTGCGCTATGCGTATAAAAAGTGTCCACTCGTCAAACCATTGCCCACTCGATGAGGATCGCCGCACCAGGTGCAGGCCGCCGCCGGGGGAGGCGCCGGCGCCAGCGGGCGAGCCGGCAAAACACGACCGCCGGCAAACACGGCCGCCGGCCCGCCGGCAAGCACGCAAAGCCGCCGGCGAGTCCGCCGGCTACAGCACTACGACCGAGCGCAGCACCTCTCCCCTCGCCATGCGGGCGAAGGCCTCCTCGACATCCTCCAGTCGGATGGTCTCACTGACGAACCCATCGAGGTCCAGGCGGCCGCTCAGATAGAGATCGATGAGCATCGGGAAGTCGCGCGAAGGCAGGCAGTCGCCGTACCACGACGACTTCAGGGCCCCGCCCCGGCCGAACAGCTCGATCATCGGCAACTCGATGGTCATGGAGGGATCCGGGACGCCCACCTGCACCAGGATTCCGGCCAGGTCTCGGGAGAAAAACGCCTGGCGGTACGTCTCCGGCCGCCCCACCGCTTCGATCACGACATCGGCGCCGAAGCCGTCCGTCAAGTCCTTGATCGCTTCGATGGGGTCGAGGAAGGCGGAATCAACGGTATGGGTGGCGCCGAAACGACGAGCCCACTCCAGCTTGCGTTCATCGATGTCCACGGCCACGATGGTCCGGGCCCCGGCCAGGGCCGAGGCCGCAATGGCGGCGTCCCCGACCCCGCCGCACCCGAACACCGCGACGGTGTCGCCCCGCCCCACTCCCCCGGTATTGACGGCGGCGCCGAAGCCCGCCATGACTCCGCACCCGATCAGGCCCGCCGCCTCCGGGCGGGCCGCCGGGTTCACCCTGACCGCCTGGCCCGCGGCCACCAGCGTCTTCTCGGCGAAGGCCCCGATGCCGAGCGCGGGCGAGAGAGGCCGGCCGTCGAGCAGGGTCATGGGCTGGGTGGCGTTGGCGCTGTCGAAGCAATACCAGGGCCGGCCCCGCCGGCACGAGCGGCACGACCCGCAGGGCGCCCGCCAGGCCAGCACCACGTAGTCGCCGGGCTGCACGTTGGACACGCCTTCGCCCACGGCTTCCACGGTGCCGGCGGCTTCGTGGCCGAGCAGGAAAGGGAAGTCGTCGTTGATCGCACCCTCGCGGTAGTGGAGATCGGTGTGGCACACGCCACAGGCGCGCACGGCCACGACCGCCTCACCGGGACCGGGATCCGGCACGACCACAGTTTCGAGGCGAACGGGTGCGCCTTTCTCGAGAGCCACCACACCACGAACTTGCTGGGCCATGACCCGAGACTCTAGAAGGCGAGGAGCTCCCGGGCCGCCTTGGCGATGTCGTCGACCTGGGGCAGGATGGCCTGGGCCAGGGTGGGCTCGTAGGCCACGTGGGTGTCCGCGGCGCCGAGCCGGCGCACCGGGGCGTCCAGGTCGGCGAAGCAATGCTCCCCTGCCCAGGCCGCCACCTCGGCCCCGAAGCCACTGGTGAGCACGTCCTCATGGGCTACCAGCAACCGGCCGGTGCGGGCCACCTCGGTTGCGACCAGCTCCTGATCCCACGGCAGTAGCGATCGCAGGTCGATAACTTGCACCGAACTTCCGTCTTCAGCGGCCAGGGCCGCGGCCGCCTGACGGGACTTTTCCACGAGCGCCCCCCAGGTGACGATGGTGAGCTCGTCGCCGGCGACGGCCACGCGGCCCCGACCGAAAGGAATCTGGAAGGGGCGGGCAGGGAAAGGATCCCGGGTGTAGGGCTGGCGGAGCAGATGCTTGTGCTCGAGAAAGAGGACCGGGTCCTCCGCCTGCAGCGCCGTTCGCAACAAACCCACCGCGTCGGCAGCGCGAGATGGCATCACCACGGTCAGGCCAGGGATGTGGGTGAAGATCGACTCGCCGGACTGCGAATGCCAGATCGCGCCCCCGCTCACGTAGCCACCGATCGGCACCCGCAGGACCATCGGGCAGGAGAAGGCCCCGTTGGAACGCCACCGGATGGTGGCCGCCTCGCTCTTGATCTGATGCATGGCCGGCCAGATGTAGTCGAAGAACTGCACCTCTGGTACAGGTCGCAAACCCCGAATCCCTTGACCGATGGCCCGCCCGACGATGTTGGCTTCGGCCAGGGGCGTGTTGTAGCAGCGGGCCAAGCCGAAGCGGCGCTGCAGGCCGAAGGTGGTGCCGAACACACCTCCCTTGCCTTCGACGTTGGCCAGGACGGCCTCACGGGCGTCGGCGACATCCTCACCGAAGACCCGGATCCGCTCGTCCTCCTCCATCTGCTCGTGGAGGGTTCGTTTGATGGCTTCACCCAGGGCGACCACCTCACCGGAGCCATCATCGGCGGCTTCGGACTCGGGCCCGACGTAGGGCAGGGCTACCACGTGGTCGCGGACGGTGGCCGGGTCGGGCCGGGGGGCAGCCAGGGCTTGGCGGGCGGCCGCGAGGACGATCTGGCGGGCTTCCTCTTTGATCTCTGCCACCCGCCCGGGAGTCAAAACGCCCCCCTCGACCAGGGTCTGTTCCATGAGCACCAGCGGGTCGTGGGCAGCTTCGTCGGCCAGTTCCTCTGGCGAGCGGTACTTGCTCTGGGTGTCCTGTGAGGAATGCGAGTAGGGCCGGGTGACCGTGGCGTGGATAAGCGCCGGACCCACGCCGGCCCGCACTTCGGCGACAATGTCAGCCGCCCGCGAGCGCACCTCGAAGTAGTCCCGGCCATCGAGGGCGTGTACGTGCAAGCCGCGGAAGCCGCGCACCAGCTCCGATATGGGAGCCGGCGACTGGTCGACGGAAGGGACGGAGATGGCGTACCCGTTGTCGGCAACCACGTAGAGCATCGGCAGGTGCAGGCTGCAGGCGGTGTTGAGACTCTCCCAGAACTCACCTTCTGAAGTGGCACCTTCTCCGAGGGACACGTAGGTGAGCTCGTCGCCGTAGGCGACGCAACCGGGCAGGTGCCGGCGGGAGATGTACCGGCTGGCTTCGGCACATCCGACTGCGGGCAGGCACTGGCTGCCGGTCGGGCTGGATTGGGTGACGATGTTCAACGCGGCGTTGCCCCAATGGCACGACATCTGTCGGCCGCCCGATGCCGGATCGGCGGCCGATCCCACCGCTTCGAGGAGGATCTCCTCTGGGGTGACGCCCAGGGCGAGCATGAGCGCCCGGTCGCGGTAGTAGGGGAAGAACCAGTCGTAGCCGGGACGCAGCTCCCGTCCGAGGGCGATCAGCAAGGCTTCGTGCCCGGCGCCGGAGATTTGGAAAAAGACCCGGCTCTGTTTCTGCAGGGCGATCTCCCGGTCGTCCAGCAGGCGCGACACCCAGGCGGTAGCGAAATCCGCCTTCAGCTCCTCAACGAGGACGCCCCGGAAGGTGGGTCCGGAATCGCCGGTCGGGAACGATCGTAGCGTCGACGTCGGCGCGGGAACGATCGAAGGCAAACTGGCAGCCATAACTGCGGTCATGGTAGGTCCGCGGCGGTGCAACTGGGCGACATGCTGCGCTCGTCCGTCGCCAGGGTCGGAGGGTCACCGCGCCCGGAGGAGTGGCCGCGCCGAAGGGGACGGGAGGCCCGATCGTCCTACGCCGGCTGGCCGATCATGAGCACCAGGGCGGCCACGAACAGAAGATCGCATCCGGCCGCCCCCCACTTCAACATCCGTCCGGCGCCGGCCAGGTCGCCAAGGGTGGTGCCGACGCCGGCCTGCTCACTCGGCACGGTCGGCCCACCGGCCGTGGCGTCGACCCCCGCCCCGCCCCTTCGGTCCGCCGTGACCGCCAGCGGGTCCGCCGATGGCGGCGGCTCGGGGCCGGCTCCGGCCCGGACGGCCGCCGCCTTCGCGTCGCAGCTGCGCACGCTGGTTCGGATGCGACTCTCTGCGGGACGAACCACGCCGAGCAGCACCACCGTTGCCGCCACCCAGATGACCGAGGCGGCAACCACCCAGGCGTCCCCGAACGCGGCGCCCTCCGGACGCAGGGCCAGGGCCGCGGCCCCGAGAAACGGCACAGGGAGCACCAGCCACTCGGCCCGCCCCGGTGATCGGAAGTAGCGGCGGGTCTCCTCTGCGGCAGACCCCGAGCGACCCGTATGGGAGGCCGCGGCGCCGTAGACCCCACTCAGGGCCACCGCACCGAAGCCGACGACGGCACAGGCCACGTGGAGGGCCACCAAGGTGTCGTAGAGAGCGGGATGCCCGGTCGGCGCGGCAACGACCACGGCGCCGATACTGCCTGATCGCTGTGTCGTGGGTTCGTCGGGCCGGATCCCTCAGGGGTTCGCGGCCGGACCGCCCCCGAGAAGGAGTTGGGACCACCCACCGGCACCGCCGTTGGTAGGGGGCGCGGTCCTGCGAGGCGGGAGTTGGGGACGAAGCCCGGCCCGGGCCCGGGTGAGGTCTTCGTCGGCGAAACCGAGCAGGGCTTCCAGGAACTCCCGCAGGGCGGCGTCGGGGTGGGCCGCGGTTTCGGCGATCACCTGGCAGACCAGTTCCGCCACCTTGGGAGCGGCCCTCCGAGCGTAGGTGTCCAGTGTCGGCGCGAGCGTCACATTGAGTTCCCGGGCTTGGCGGGTGTGGCGAGCCTCGACGGCTGCAGGTGGGGCCACCTCGAGGAGCAGCTCGGCGGTCAACCACGAGCAGTCGAGGGCGCTCCGGTGGGAGGAGTCGGTGTCGCTCACCCATTCGAGACAGAACAGCGCCAGCCGGGTGGCGTGCCCTGGGTCCGGATCGTCGGTGCCGACCACCAGCGGCACCAGCGGGACCAGCTGGGGCAGCCCGGCCTCGGTTGTCAGGTCGTTGACACTCCGGGCGGCCGCGGCCAGCACCGGGTGCGTGCAACTGGGGCGGTCGCTCCAGCCCTCTCCGGCCAGGACCGACGCCAGCTCCATGAAGCAACCCTGCCGTCGCGACCAACGGTGGCGCCCCTTGGCCAGGGCGGGCAATGCGGACGGGCTCACGGTCGAGCCCTCCCGGGGCCCGCCGTCGTCGTTGCCATGCACCACAGTTCATCATGAACCTGCGACGTTGTGGGTGCAAGAGGGTCGCGGGCGGGTAGGACGCCGGCGACCAGCCAACCAACCAGAACGCTCGCCGGCAATCGTCGTATCCTGCCTCGACGGCGCGGCCGGCCTGGACGCGGGCTGGGCCGGATCCGAACCCAGGGGAGGTGAGCGGATTGGAGACGACGACGGTGGACTTGTCGGCGTCGAGACGGAACGCAGGCGGGAAGCGGTCCGCCCCAGCGCGGCCATGCGACGATGCGGCTGATCTTTGACCCTACCGCCGGCCAGGCGGCCGGCTTGCTGGAGCTACCCTGGGCCCAGCCGCTCGAGGAGTGGTCCGACCCGCGGCTGGTGGTGCCGCGCCACCCGGGGGTACACCGCCACGTCGTCCGGTTCGTCGAGGAAGCCGGGACGGTCTGGGTCATCAAGGAGCTGTCGGAGCGTCTGGCCCGCCGCGAGTACCGCTTGCTGCGGCGCCTGGATGACCTCGGCATCCCGGCCGTCACGGCCCAGAGCATCGTCGTCGACCGGGCCCCCGATGTGGACGCCGCCCTCGTCACCCGGTACCTGGAGTATTCCTCGACATATCGCACCCTTTTCAGCGAGCCCCGGGGCCTCCACCCTCACGAACGCTTGCTCGACGCCCTGGTGGAACTACTCGTACGCCTCCACCTGGCCGGTTTCTTCTGGGGGGATTGTTCGCTCTCCAACACGTTGTTCCGCCTCGATGCCGGTGCCTTGGCCGCTTACCTCGTAGACGCCGAAACCGCGGAGCTGCACCCGAGGCTTTCCGACGGCCAGCGGGCCGCCGACGTGGAACTGGCGTGCGAGCGAGTGGCCGGCGAACTACTCGATCTCGAAGCGGGGGGCCTGCTCAACGTCGACATCGAACCGGTCGAGGTGGCCCTCGACGTCCAGCGCCGCTACGAAGCCCTGTGGGAGGAGCTCACTGGCGAGTGGCTCATACCTCCCGGCGAGGAACGGGAGCGGGTGGCGGAACGGCTGCGCCGGCTCAATACCCTGGGCTTCGACGTAAAGGAGATTGAGCTCGCCGACGCCGACACCGATCGTCCCCGTCTGCGCGTCACCACCCGAGTCAGCGAGCCGGGCCACTATCGCCAGCACCTCTATCAACGGACGGGCCTGGTCGCCGAGGAGAATCAGGCTCGTCGCCTCCTCAACGACCTGGCGTCGTTTCGCACCCACCTGGAGCGCAAGACCCAGCGTCCCGTGTCGGAAGTGGTCGCCGCCAATCGCTGGCTGAGCGAGGTGTACGAACCGGTCGCAAGCAGCATCCCGGCTGAGCTCCGCGACAAGCTCGACCCGGTGGAGGTCTATCACGAGCTCCTCGAGCACCGCTGGTTTCTCTCGGAAGCTGCCGGCCACGATGTCGGCACCGAGGCCGCCCTGGCCTCGTATTTCGAGAAGGTGCTCTCCCAGGTCCCCGACGACCTGACGTCGGGCCGAGCGGGCCCGAACCGCAACCCGGAAGCGAGCTAGCCCACCGACGACGCCATGCGAAGCCCAGGGACCTGCGGACGCACAGGGCGGTCGGTCGTGAGCAAAGGGTGTTGACGAATCGCCGTAGACGGGATAATGATACTCGTGGAATGGGTTCCACCTTGGAACTGCTTCCAGGCCGGGGGGTCCGGACCGTGAGAAAAAGTGGATAGGGCGAGTGTCACGCCGGGTAAATATCGCGGCAGTGGCCACTGAGGCTGGCGTCGGCATCGGAACTGTGTCGCGTGTGATCAACGGCAGTCCGAATGTGCGCGATACGACGCGCCGTCGGGTGCTCGACGTGATCGACCGGCTCAACTACCGGCCCAGCCGATTGGCCTCGGGTTTGTCGCGGGGCCGGACCGGAGCCGTTGGCATCCTGGTGCCGTTCCTGACGAGGCCGTCGGTCGTCGAGCGGCTGGCCGGGGCGATTGCCGTCATCGACGACCTGGGATATGACACCGTCGTCTTCAACGTGGAGACCCGCCAGCAGCGCGACCGCCACGTCGAGGCCCTGTCGTCACAACACCGGGCGGACGGGGTGGTCGTCGTGTCCCTGCGGCTGACGACCTCGCAACTCGCCGCCTTCAAACGGGCGAACGTCCCCTTGTCGATGGTGGACACCGACGCGGCCGGCGTGCCCAGCACCGTTATCGACGACGTGGAAGGGGGCCGTCTGGCGACGGCGCACCTGCTGGAACTGGGCCATGTTCGCATTGGCTTCATCGGTGACCGCTCCGAAAGCGGTCTCGGCTTTCGCTCTGCCCGCCGGAGGCTCACCGGGTACTCGCGGGCTCTCGGGGCGGCTCGGCTCCCCTTCGACCCGGCGCTCGTCCATGATGGACCGCACAGCGCGGCGGCCGCGGCCTCGCTGGCTGAACTGCTCCTGACCGGTGCCGACCCTCCTACGGCGATTTTCGCCGCGTCCGACACCCAGGCCATGGGGGTGCTGGCGGCCGCGGCCAACCTCGGGATCGAGATTCCCGATCAGCTCTCCGTCATCGGCTTCGACGACATCGAATCCGCCTCCCTGCTGCAGCTCTCCACCGTTCGCCAGCCGCTCGCCTACAGCGGCGCCGAAGGCGCCCGCCGCCTGGACGCCGTGCTTCGCGGCGAGGTGGTGCGTCCGATCTGTACCAGGCTACCGCTGGTAGTAATCCAACGGGCCAGCACGGCGAAGCGTCCACGGCTCGGGCCGGCGCGCCGGGTCGGCGTTCGACAACCCTCGAAGCCGGTCGATACCTCCGAGCCAGGAAGACCGGCGTCGGCACGAGCGTCCCCGAGATCACACCCAAGGGTGCTGCCGGTCAGCCCGGCCCGCGCCCGATCAAACAGCCTCACCGGGATGCCGGCGGTCCGAACCAGTTGATCCGCTCTCGATCTGATTGCACATCCAAGTGAGGCGAGAAACACCAAACAAATGAAGATGGAAGGCCACCAGAAGATGGAAGGCCAAACGAAGAGGGAGGGCCAGACACAAATGGCATATCGATCATGGCGGAAGAGGACAAGCCGGAGCCGAATGGGGCCGGGGCTGCGGGGAGTGGCGATTCTGGCCGCCGCGGCCGCGCTGGCGCTCTCCGCCTGCGGAAGCAGCAGCAAATCCTCGAGCAGCCCGACGACGGCCGGGTCCGGGGGTACCGCAGCCGGGGGCACCAGTGGGACGACCGCGCCGGCGTCGGGTACGAGTCAGTCCGGCAGCATCACCTGGTGGGCCAGCCCGATCACGTCGAGCAATCCCGACCCACGGACCGTGCTCATCAACGCCTTCGAGAAGGCCTACCCGAGCATCCACGTGACCCTGGTCTCGGCGCCCAACGACACCGACACCAACCGGGCCACCCTCACCACCCAGATTTCCGGTGGGTCGAGCTCCCCCGACGTGTTCATGGGCGATGTCATCTGGCCCGCCCAGTTCGGAGCCCATCAGCTCGCCGTCCCGCTCTCCAACTACCTGCCGAGCAGTTACTGGAACACCTTTGCCCCCGGCCTGGTGGCCGGTGCCACCTACCAGGGCAAGGTGTACGGAGCCCCCTTCTTCGAGGACCAGGGCTTCCTCTACTACCGCAAGGATCTGCTCAGCGCCGCGGGCATGTCGCCGCCGACCACCTGGGAACAGCTCCTGAGCGACGCCCAGACTCTGCAGAAGGACGGCAAGGTCAAGTACGGCTACGTGTGGCAGGGCGCGTCCTACGAGGGAGCCACCTGCAACTTCATGGAGTACGTGGCGTCTGCGGGCGGCACGGTCCTCAACGCGGACGCCACCAAGTCGGTGGTCGATTCGCCCCAGAACCTCAAGGCCCTCACCTTCATGAAGAGCCTGGTCACCACTGGGGTAACCCCGGCGGCGATCTCGACGTTCCAGGAAGCCCAGTCGATGACCGCATTCCAGGCCGGTCAGGCCGCCTTCCTTCGCAACTGGGACTACGCCTACTCGACATCCCAGGCGGCGGGGTCCGCGGTGATCGGCAAGGTCGGGGTCGAACCCATGCCGGCGTTCGCGGGCATGCCCACACCGGGATACTCGAACATCGGTGGCTGGAACCTGTACATCAACCCGCACAGCAAGAACCAGGCGGCTGACCTGACGTTCATCAAATGGATGACAGGGAACGCGGCCCAGACGATTCTGGCCACCCAGTTCTCGGAGATCCCGACCAACGAGTTCGTCCGGACCTTGCCTGCGGTCGTCAATGCCAACGCGGTGCTGGCGGTCGTGCCCCACACCAAGCTGGTGCCTCGGCCCGCCCAGACCCCCGAGTACCCGGCCGTGAGCCAGGCCATTTATCAGAACGTCAGCGCCATGCTCGCCGGTTCGGAGTCGCCACAGTCGGCACTCAACGCCATGAACTCGGGCATCAACACCGCCCTGGGGGGCGGCGGCCTGTAGTTCAACCCGACGCGGGGGACCGGGGTGCTTCGCGCCCGGTCCCCAGCCGGGTGTCCACGATCTGAGCGCTCAGCGGCTCGAGAGGAGATGGCATGACCACTACCCAGCCCACCGTCGCGACTCCTCCCAGTCCCCCGGCCAGTCCGGCGGTTCGGATAGGAAAGCCGGATCAAAACCGTCGGAAGCTGGCCCGACTGGGATGGAGCTTCTCGACGCCCGCCATCCTCGTCGTACTGGCCGTCACGGTCTTCCCGATCGTGTACTCGGTCATCATGAGCTTCTCGCACGTCCAGGTGCTGGGCAGTGGCTTCAAGCTGTCCGGATTCCCGACGACCGCGAACTACTCGATTCTGATCCACAGCGAGACGTGGCGGTACGCCCTCTTCTTCACCATCATCTACACGATCATCACGGTGGTGATCGAGCTCGTCCTCGGCACCGCCATTGCCCTGGTTCTGGAACGCCTGGTCGCGGGACGTGGTCTGATGATGGCGCTGTTGCTCATTCCTTGGTCGCTGATCACGGTCATCTCGGCGCAGCTGTGGTCCTACATCTACAACCCCGTGTACGGCATCGCCGACTACATCTTTTCGCAGCTGGGACTGGGGCACCCGATCTTTCTCGGTACGCCCACGCCGGCGATCGCCGCCATGATGGTGGCCGACATCTGGAAGACGACACCGTTTGTCGCCATCATCGTCCTGGCGGGCTTGGTGATGCTTCCCCAGGACGTCTACGAGGCGGCCGAGGTCGACGGGGCCTCGCAGTGGGCCACCTTCTGGCGTATCACCTTCCCGTTGCTGCGGCCGACGATCGCCCTGGCCGTGTTGTTCCGGGTCCTGCAGGCCTTCGGGCTGTTCGACCTGCCCTTCGTGCTGACCCAGGGCGGCCCCGGACACGCCACCACCTCATTGGCCATTCTCGGCTACAAAGCCATGTTCCAGGATCTCAGCTTCGGACCGGGCGCGGCGGTGGCCACGACTACCGCCGCTCTGGTGCTCATCGGGTGCCTGCTCTTTCTCCGGGTGTTCCGCGCCCAGGTCGGACAGGAGTGATCGACAATGCGCAATCGCAAACGCTTCGGCTGGCACCGCTACATCAATGGCGTCAGCATCTCGACCACCCTGGTCATCCTCTTCGTCCTGCTGCCCATCTACTGGATGGTGTCGACCAGCTTCAAGACCACGGCCGGGGTGGGCGCCACTCCTCCGCAGCTATTCCCCAACCCGGTAACCACTGACAACTACCACACCGCCTTCAGCCAGTACACCTTCGGGCGCTACATCATCAACTCGGTGGTCATTGCGGTGGTCGCCACGGTGATCGTGCTGGCCCTGGGCACGCTCGCCGGCTACGCCCTCGGCCGGCTTCCGATGCGGGGCAAGTTCCCCATCCTGGTGGCCCTGCTCATGATCTCGGTCTTCCCGGCCATCGCCGTGGTCGCCCCGCTGTACCTGTTGCTGCGGGACCTCCACTGGCTCAACAGCTACCAGGCCCTGATCCTGCCCTATGCCGCCTTCAACTTGCCCTTCGCCATCTGGATATTGCGCAACTACATGCTGGGGATCCCGAAGGAGATGGAGGAGACGGGGCGCATTGACGGTGCCGGACCGCTGCGGACCGTGTGGTCCATCGTGTTGCCGCAAGCCCTGCCCGGTCTATTCACCGCAGGCGTGTTCACGTTCACGGCGTGCTGGACGGAGTTCCTGATGGCGCTCACCTTCAACAGCTCCAACAACTTCCGGACCATCCCCGTCGGAATCGCCCTCTTCGGCTCCCAGTTCACCATCCCCTACGGGACGATCTTCGCCGCCAGCGTGGTGGCCGTGGTACCAATCGCCATCCTGGTGCTGGTGTTCCGCAAGTCCGTGGTATCCGGTCTCACATCGGGGGCCGTGAAAGGGTGAGCCCACACGGCCCTGGCTCCCCCTGGTGGCAAGGGGGTGTCATCTATCAGATCTACGTGCGGTCGTGGTACGACCATGACCGCAAGGGCTACGGCGATCTCGTCGGCGTCATCGACAAGCTCGATTATCTGGCCTGGCTCGGCATCGATGGCATCTGGCTGTCGCCGACCATGCCCTCACCTGACGAGGATTGGGGCTACGACGTTTCGGACTACTTCGGCGTTCAACCCGACTTCGGCAGTCTCTCCGATCTCGACCGGTTGACCGCCGAAGCGCGGGAACATGGCCTCGCCGTGCTGTTGGACCTGGTACCCAACCACACCAGCTCACAGCACCCGTGGTTTATCGACGCCCGCTCCAGCCGTCAGGCTCAGCATCGGGACTGGTACGTCTGGGTCGATCCGCCCCCCGACGGGAGCCTCCCCAACAACTGGCTGGACAGCACTGGCCTGCCGGCGTGGACCCTGGACCCCGGCAGCGGGCAGTACTACCTCCATAACTTTCTGGCCACCCAGCCCGATCTCAATTGGTGGAACCCGGCCGTACGGGACGCCTTCGAGGAGGTGCTGCGGTTCTGGTTCGACCGGGGCGTGTCGGGCTTCCGGATCGACGTCGCCCATGCCCTCTACCACGACGCCCAGCGGCGCGACAACCCTCCCGGTGAGGTCCGAGCCGACGCCCGCTTCGGCCAGGACGAAATCTACAGCAAGAACCGTCCCGAAGTCCACGAGGTGTTCCGGCGCTGGCGCCGGATCGGAGAGGAGTACACCCCGGCCCGGCTCCTCCTCGGCGAAACCTTTGTGCTCGATCTCGACCGGCTCCGGGGATTTTACGGGGACAACGACGAGCTCCAGCTGGCCTTCAACTTCTCCTTCGTCTTCTCCGACTTCTCGGCCCCGGCCCTGCGCGCCGTAGTGGCCGGCACGCTCGAACGCCTTCCGGCCGGGGCGTGTCCGGTGTGGACCGGCTCCAATCATGACGTATCCCGCTTCACGACCAGATGGTGTCAGGGCGACGACCGGAAGATACGGCTGGCCCTGATGATCTTGTGCACCCTGCCGGGCACCGTGGTCCTCTATTACGGCGACGAGATCGGGATGGTGGACGTCGAGATGGATCCCGTCGACCGGCGGGATCGAATGACGTCGCAGGCCCAGGGCCGCTTTCACCGCGATGACGCCCGCAGTCCGATGCAGTGGTCGCCGGCCGAGGGTGCCGGTTTCACCCAGCCGGACGTGCGGCCGTGGCTACCCTTCGGCGACAACCGCGGCCGCAATGTTGCGGACCAGGCTCAGGATCGGTCCTCGGTGCTGTCGCTCTGCCGGGAACTGCTGGAGTTGCGCCACCAGCACCTCCATCCCGGCATCGCCGCCTATGAAGAGCTGCCGGCAGCGGACGAGCAATGGGTGTACCGGAGCGGGGACCTGCTCGTCGCCGCCAACTTCTCCGACCAGACGACCAGGTCCAACGCCCCGCCCGCCGATGTCGTCCGCTCGAGTCTCGAAACTGAGAAGACCAACAGTGCCGGTGGGGCCGGCCTGGAACTCCAACCGTGGGAAGGCGTGATCTTGAAAATGCGCTAGGTGCCGAATGGCTGGTGCCGGCCCATCGATCCATGGACGAAACAAGAAGGAGATGTAACCAAGATGGCGACAGTCGTACTGGAAAAAGTGACCAAGGTGTACGAGAACGGCTTCGAAGCGGTGCACGGGTTGGATCTCGACGTCGCCGAAGGTGAGTTCATGGTCCTGGTAGGACCATCCGGTTGCGGAAAGACCACCGCCCTGCGCATGGTGGCCGGACTGGAGGACATCACGGCGGGGACGTTGCAGATCGGCGGCAAGGTGGTCAACAACCTGTCCCCGAAAGAGCGCGACATCGCCATGGTCTTCCAGAACTACGCCCTGTACCCGCACATGACGGTGGCCCAGAACATCGGCTTCGCCCTCAAAGTCGCCAAGCGGCCCAAGACCGAGATAGACGAGAAGGTCCGCAACGCGGCCGAGATCCTCGGGCTCACGGAGTGGTTGGAGCGCAAGCCCGGCCAGCTCTCCGGCGGTCAACGTCAACGGGTAGCCATGGGCCGGGCCATCGTCCGGGAGCCCTCGGTATTCCTGATGGACGAGCCACTGTCCAACCTCGACGCCAAGCTACGGGTCCAGATGCGAGCCGAGGTGAGCCACATTCAGCGCCACCTCGGTGTGGCGACCATGTACGTCACCCACGACCAGGTCGAGGCCATGACCATGGGCGACCGGGTGGCCGTCATGAACACCGGCCACCTGCAGCAATGCGACCAGCCACAGACCCTCTATGAGCATCCGAACAACCTCTTCGTGGCCGCCTTCATCGGCTCACCGTCCATGAACCTCTACCGGGCCACCCTCGGCGATGGTGTCTCCTCGATCAAACTTGGGTCCCAGACCCTCGCCCTGGCCGACAGCGTCGGCCAGCAGCACCCCGGCCTGGCGAAATACGTCGGGAAGGAGATCGTGGTGGGCCTCCGCCCCGAGCACCTGCCCATACCACTCGACGGTGATACCGGTCCGGTCATCGAAGGAGACGTCGATCTGGTGGAGGCCCTGGGCTCGGAGCTGCTCGTGCATTTCCGGATCGACGCCCCTCCGGTCGTCGCCGAAGGTGCCGGCGCCGAGGAGGAGGCCGAGCTGGCGAGTTTCGGCTCGGGCGTGGCCCGGGTCGACCCCCGCTGCCAGGTCCGGCCCGGCGAGCGGGTCCGCTTCGCCGCCGACACCGGGCGCATGCAGTTCTTCGATGCCGAGAGCGGCTTGGCCATCTGGGACTGAATAAGGGAGAAGACTTCGTTCATGACATTCGCCCGGCCGCTCGAAGGACGCGTGGCCCTGGTCACGGGGGCCAGCCGTCGGGTGGCGATCGGGGCCGCACTGGCCCGCAGGCTGGTGGCGGACGGCGCCAGCGTGCTGATCCATTCCTGGTCGGCCCACGACGAGGAGCGACCGTGGGGCGCCGACGCCGACGGGCCCGCCGTGCTCGTGGGCGAGCTTCGGGACCGGGGCGGCCGGGTCGAGCACGTGGCCATGGACTTGGCCGCGGCCGAGGCCCCGGAGCTGGTGTTCGACGCCGCCCGCCAGGCATTCGGGTCCGTCGACATCCTGGTGGTCAACCACGCCCGCACCAGCATGCAGTCGCTCGAGGATCTGACCGCCGCCGAGATCGACCTCACCTTCGCGGTCAACACCCGGGCCACCTTGCTGCTCGTCCAGGCCTTTGCCGCCCATCACGACGGCCGGCCCGGCGGCCGGGTGGTGCTGTTCACCTCGGGTCAGTACCACGGTGCCATGCCAGGGGAGCTCCCCTACATCGCTTCCAAGGGCGCCCTCCACCAGCTCACCGCCAGCCTGGCTGCCCACCTCATGCCGCGAGGCATCACCGTCAACTGCGTGGACCCCGGTCCCACGGACACGGGGTACGCCGACGCGGTCACCCGGGCCGCGGTCGCATCCCGCAACCCGGGCGGTCGATGGGGTACGCCGGCGGACGCGGCTCGGCTGGTGGCCTGGCTGGTCAGCGACGAAGCCGGCTGGGTTACCGGTCAGGTGATCGCATCTGACGGCGGCTGGTCGACGGCCCCGTAGTGCGTCCGTCCAGGGGGGCGGCCAGAATGGGCGGTGTGCGGGAACGGCCGGCTCGCCGACGGGTCCCGGGAGGGGCGGCGGCGGTCATGCTCAAGGTGGCGCCCGGGCTGATCCTCGCCCTGACCGTGGTGGCGTGCGGATCAGGCCACCATCTCGCGTCGGGCCCCACGTCGACGGCGCCGGCACCGGCGCCGACCGCGACCACGCCGGCCCCCGCTCCGGCGCCGACCGCTCCGCCGCCGACCTCCTGGACCCCGTCGGCCCCGCAGCCCGACCCGGAAGCGGCCGCGGCCCAACTGGTGACGGCCTGGGCGAGTGACAATCGGGCCGGCGCGGCCGGTGTCGCCGCGCCCGGCGCGGTCAGCACCCTCTTCGGGGCTCCCTACCCGGGTCCGTCGCGAGCGGTGGCGAGGGGGTGCAGCTCGGCGTTCCCCCCCTCGTGTGCACCTATGGACCTCCGGGCGGGGCGTCGCCCACGGACGCCATCTACGAGCTCGAAGTGTCCCGGAATGCCGCGGGCTGGTACGTCAGCTCGGTCAGGATCCTGGGTTGAGTGAAGAGTCGGTCGCGAGGGTCGCCTGCACCGTCCGCCCGGCGTACTCCTGCAGCCGCCGGTAGTCGACCTTGCCGGTCGCCGAGCGAGCCACGGTCGCGACCGGAAGCACATGGCGGGGCGCCTTGTAGGGGGCCAGCCGCTCTCGCACCCAGACGATCAGGTCGGGCCCGGCCGGATCCGGCTGCCCCGGGCGGGGTTCGACCACAGCGACGACCGTCTCACCGAAGCGGGCGTCAGGGATCCCGACCACCACCGCGTCGGCGACCCCGGGATGCAGCTTGAGGGCTTCCTCGACCTCTTCCGGGAAGACCTTCTCGCCCCCGGTGTTGATGCACAGGGAGCCCCGCCCGAGCAGGTGCACGGTCCCGTCCGCGGAAACGGTGGCGAAGTCGCCCGGCATGGTCCAGCGCTCGCCCGCGAGAAGACGAAACGTCGCCGCCGACTTCTCCGGGTCCTTGTAGTACCCGACCGGGCCTCGACCCCGGATGGCGACCATCCCCTGCTGGCCCGAACCCGGCACCACCTCGGTACCGTCCTCGGCGAAGACCTTGGTGTCCGGCCCCAGGCGGAAACCCGCCGTGGCCGCGGTGTCCCCCAATCTGGACCGCGAGCGGGCCATTCCCACCGCCTCGGACGACCCGAGATTGTCAACCATGAGCAGCCGGGGCTGGTGGCGCAGCAGGCCGGCTTTGACCTCGGCCGACCATATGACCCCGGAGCTGATGATCAGCCACAGCGACGAGATGTCCCAGCGCCCGGGGTGGGCGTCCAGGGCGGCCAGGATGGGCTTGGCGAAGGCGTCCCCAACGATGGAAAGCTCGGTGATGCGCTCGGCTTCGATGGTATCGAGCAGAGCCTCGACGTCGAAACGACGGGATTGGAGCATGACGACCGACCCGGCGCTGCTCAAGACGGACATGGCGGTAAACAACCCGGTCCCATGCATGAGCGGCGGCCCCGGCAGGAGCCGGGCCGGTGGGTGCTTGGGCGGCGCCGACAACGTGGCCAGGATTCGCTGAGGGTCTCCATCGCCCTGGTAGCGCAACTCACCCGTCCGGTTGAGCACGGCGAAAAGGTCGTCCTGGCGCCACATCACCCCTTTTGGCATTCCAGTGGTGCCCCCGGTGTACAGCAGCACCAGGTCATCGGGGCTGCGACCCCCCGGACCTCTCGTCACGCCGCCGGAAGAGCCTGACGCCGCGACCTGCTCATAGGGAGTGGCCCCAGGAGGGCAGGGCCCGCTGCCGTCGTCTACCCACAGCCAGGTGCGGATGCGCGGCAGCCGAGCCCGCAAGCCATGAAGCCGCGACGCGAACGCTCCGTGGAACACGACCGCCTCGACGTCGGCGTTGTCCCACAGGAATTCCAGCTCGGTATCCGTATAGCGATAGTTGGTGTTGATCGGGACCAGTCCGGCCTTGAAGGCGGCGAAGAGCGACTCCAGGTACTCCGGGCCGTTGTAGAGGTACTGGGCCACCTTGGTCTGCTTTTCCAGACCGGCGCTGACCAGGGCGGCGGCGACCGCATCGGCCCGCCGCTCGAACTCCTGCCAGGTTCGACGAGTCGGGCCCTGGGCCAGCGCCAAGGCGTCCGGGTGGGTTGCCGCGACCGCCTCCCAAATGTTGGCAAAGTTCCACTGGCTCACCGGCGCGGATGGTAGCGGGAACAAAGGTGACCGGCCTCACGTACATTGAAGTTCTTGCTGCCTGCCACCGGTGGACGGAACCGATTCGCCCAGCAGCTGTTCACCCCCCTACCCGGGCGCTACGACCTGCTCGCCGAAATTCTCTCCTTCGGCCAAAACGGCCGGTGGCGACGGGCCATGGTCGACCAGATCGTGCCGGCCGCCCCCGCCCGGGTCCTCGATGTCGCCAGCGGCACCGCGGGCGTCGCCATCCAGCTGGCGTCGCGCACCCCCGGCTCGATCATCGGGGCGGACCTCACCTTCGGAATGCTGCAGCAGGGCCAGCGCCGGGTGGCGGCGGCCGCCCTCACCGAACGGATCCCGCTGACGGCCGGCCGGGCCGAGCAGCTCCCGTTTCCCGATGCCAGCTTCGACGCTCTCACCTTCACGTACCTGCTGCGCTACGTGGATGACCCGTCCGCCACCCTGCGGGAACTGGGCCGGGTGATCAAGCCGGGAGGCACCATGGCCAGCCTGGACTTCCTGGCCCCACCGAGCCGCTTCTGGCGGCCCTGGTGGTGGCTGTACACGCGCGGCATCCTGCCCATCGCCGGCCTTCTCACCGGCGGCCAGCCGTGGTTTCGTGTCGGACGGTTCCTGGGACCGAATATCTCGGAGCACTACCGCCGGTTTCCCGTTCCGTCGATTGTCGACGCCTGGCGGGGCGCCGGGTTCGACGACATCCGGGTCGCACGTCATGAGCCTCGGTGGCGGGCTCGTCATGAGCGGGACCCGCCGCCCGTGATCGACGAGCCGGCCTCGGCCCCGCAACCGGCCTCGGCCCGTAAACCGATCAGTCCCGAGGGGACGCACGCTGCCTTCTACACGGCCCGGCCCGGGGGCTGGCGCGACTGGTGGAACCTGCTCCACCCCCCGTACACGGCCTGGCACCTGTCGTATGTGGTCATCGGGGCCGCCCTGGCGCCGCACGTCGACGTGTCCCGCCTGGTCGCCACCCTGCTGGCCTTCTTTCTGGCCGTCGGGATCGCCGCCCACACCCTCGACGAACTTCGAGATCGCCCCCTCCGCACCCGGATACCCGGCTCGGTGCTCGTCGCCGTCAGCGCCGCGGCCCTGGCCGGTGCGGTCGCACTGGGGATCGCCGGGCTATCCAGGATCGGATGGCCCCTGGTCCCCTTCTTGATTGTTGGACCGCTGCTGGTCGTGACCTACAACCTGGAATGGTTCGGCGGTCTGATCCACACCGACGTGGGCTTTGCCGCGTCCTGGGGAGCTTTCCCGGTCTTGACCGCCTACGTGGCCCAGACCGGAACGCTGGTCGGCTGGCGCCGTCCTCGCCGCCCTTTTCGCCTTCGCCCTCTCGGTCGCCCAGCGCCGCTTGAGCACTCCGGCCCGATCGGTCCGCAGGCGGGCCATGCGGGTCGAGGGGCACATGACGCTCCGTGACGGCCAGGTGGTCCCCATCGACGAGGGGACGCTGCTGGCGCCGCTCGAGCACACCCTGCGGGCCCTGTCGTGGGCGACGGTCCTGCTGGCGACGTCGCTGGCGGTCACCCGGCTCGGCTGAGTGGTCCAGTCAGGCCCGCCTGGCGGCGTCGACCACGTGCCAGTGGGCCGGCTCGCCGTCCTCCTCCCGTACCACTCCGAGCCGCTGGAGGTACACCAGGTGGGCGAGGGCCTCGCCCACGGCCGCCCGCCGGACGAAGACCTGCATGTCGTCCCACGGCCGGTTCCACGTCATCCGTTCGGCGATCCCCCACGCCGTGTCCACTCCCGCCCCGATGGCGGCGATGGCCTCCTCGATGCGAGCCTGATGATGGGCTTTCAAGCGCGCCGACCCGGCCCGGCAGGTCGGCGAAGCGGTACTCGTGGGCGGGCAGAACCTCCTCCACGTCATAGGCCCCGACTTTTTCCAGGGAACCGAGGAAATCACCCAGGGGATCAGGGCCGGCCTGCGGGTGGGCCGAGATGTTCGGCGTGATGCGGGGCAGCACGTGGTCCCCTGACAGCATCAGCCGCTGGCTGGCCTCGTAGAAGCACAGGTGGCCGGGCGAATGGCCGGGCGTCCAGATGGCGGTGACGTCCCAGCCCGGTACCTCGGGCTTGTCGCCGTCCTCGATCAGGATGTCGGGCGTGACCGCGGTCACGAAGGGGCGGACCGGCATGGAGGCCTGTTGGAGACTGGTCAGGTCCTCGGCAGGGGCGCCGTCTCGGCGCAGCATGGCGGCCATGAGCTCGAGCAGATCGGCCGGCTCCTCGTAGCGGCCCCGGATCAGGTTGGCGTCGGCGGGGTGAAGGGCAACCCACGCCCCGGAAGCCTCGCGGATCCGTCCGGCCAGGCCGTAGTGGTCGGGATGGATGTGGGTCACCAGCACCCCGGCTACCCGGTCGATGGCGAACCCGGCCTGATCCAGACCGGCCACCAGCGTCTGGTAGGCGTCGTCGGTGTTCCAGCCGGCGTCGATCAGATACGGGCCCCGGTCCGTTTCAAAGGCGTAGACCAGCACATAGCGGAGGGGGTTGTTCGGGATGGGGACCGGGATGCTCCACAACCCGGGCCGCACGCTCTCGACCGGGGGCAGGGGCAGCTCGGACGCTGTTGCTGTCGGCCATGACCACAGCTTGCCAGCCGTCGGTGCCGTCGCGCCCACCCGGTCCGGCTGGCGACGCCAAGGGTGGGGTCGGGTAGCGTCCGGAGATGAGTGCCCTCGAGGTACGTCAGGTTCGCGGTCTGCGGGGCCGGCGGCTGTTCGTCGACGTGCCGTTCCGCATCCACGGCGGGGACCCGGGGTGGATCCCTCCGCTGCGGCTGAGCGTCTACGACCGACTCTCCCCTCGCCATCCGGCCATGGAGCACCAGGAGGTGGCCCTGTGGGTCGCCTACCGCTACGGACGGCCGGTGGGCCGGATCGGGGCGTGCGTCGACTCGTCCTTCAACGACTACCAGAAGGTGCGCTGGGGCTGGGTCGGCTTCTTCGACAGCTTCGACGACCCAGCCGTGGCGCGGCGCCTTGTTCGACGCCGCCTGCGCGTGGGCGGCCGGACACGGGGCGCCGACACCTGCGTCGGTCCGGCCTGCTTCACGACCAACGACGAGCTCGGGCCTGCAGATCGACGGCTTCGACGATCCCCCCGACCCTGTTGACCCTGCAGAACCCCCGCTACTACGAGATCGCTGTGGGTCGGGCACGGCTGGGAGCAGGCCATGGACCTGTGGGCCTGGCATTTCGACCGAAGCACCACCGCCCTCTCGGAGCGGCAGCGGCGCACCCTCGACCGCATCCAGCAGCGGGCCAAGGTCCGGGTGCGCAGCATTCGCATGGACGATTTCGACGCCGAGGTCGGACGATTCTTCGAGGTCTACAACGCGGCCTGGAGCCACAACTGGGGGTTCGCGCCCATGCCCGAGGCAGAGATCCGCCACCTGGCCGGGCAGCTGAAGCAGATCATCAACCCCAACTGGGCCTTCGGGCTGGAGACGCCCGACGGCCAGGTGGTCGGTGTCTGCCTGGCGCTGCCCGACGTCAACCGGCTCATGCGGCGGGTCCGCTCCGGCCGGCTGGTGCCGTTCGGGTGGTATCCGTTGCTGACCGGCCGCAAGAAGCTGCACCACGCCAGGGTCTGGGCCCTCGGCGTCCGACCAGACTACCAGCACCTGGCGTTGGGGCCGCTGCTGTACCGGGAGATCGTGGACCGTCTGGCCGCGGACGGCATCGGCACCGCAGAGGCGTCGTGGACGCTCGCCGCCAACCATCGCATCAACGACCAGCTGGCCGCCATGGGCGCCCATCGCTCGAAGGTGTGGCGGCTCTACCAGCGGCCGGTGGGCCGGCCCTGACGGCGGGCTCGGAAGCCGCGCCGGGGCGGCTGCGGGGACGAGGCCTCAGGGGCGCCGGGCCAGGGCGGCCTCGAAGCCCTCGAGGGCCCGATCGATGTGCTGCTCGGTGTGGGTGGCCATGGCCGAGGCGCGCAGCATGGCCCGGGGCACCGCCGGTGGTATGGCGCAGTTGGTGTACACCCCCTCGTCGATCAAGGCCCGCCACAGCAGCCCGGCTTCCCAGTTGTCGCCCACCCGCACGCTCACGATCGGGCTGCGCACCTGGGTCGCCTACCGCCAGGCCCAGCCGGGCCAGCCCGGCTCGCAGCTGCTCGGCCCGGGCGCTGACCGCCTCCCGGCGCCACTCCTCGGCCTGGGCGATCCGGGCCGCTTCCAGGGCCGCCGCCAGGGCGGCCGGGACCCCCGACGCCGTGAACATCAAGGGCCGGCAGGTGACCTTGAGGTAGTCGATCACCGACCGCGGTCCGGCGACGAACCCGCCACAGCTGGCAAGCGACTTGGAGAACGTGCCCATGATCAGGTCGGGCCGAACCCCCGTGGCGGCCGAGGTGCCCGGCCCCTCGAGGACCGACCACGCCGAGGGCGTGCGCTTCGTCGACCAGCAGCCGGGCGCCGAAGTCGTGGCACAGGGCGGCGATATCGCCGAGCGGGGCCCAGTCGCCCTCCATGGAGTAGATGCCGTCCACGGCGACCAGCGCCCCGCCGGCGTCCGGCTGCTCCCGCCAGGACCGCAGGGTGCGCCGCAGGCTGTTGGCCCGGTTGTGGCGGAAGGCGCGCAGCGTGCCTTCGGAGAACCGGGCCCCGTCGACCAGGCTGGCGTGGGCGGCGGAGTCGACGACGGCGACGTCATCTCGACCGACGAGCGCCCCGAGGAGCCCGAGGTTGGCGGCGTAGCCGGTGGTGAACACCAGGGCCGATTCCAAGCCGACCCAGTCGGCCAGCAGGTCCTCCAGCTCGCGGTGAAGGCGCAGGGTGCCGTTGAGCAGCCGGCTGCCGGTGATGCCCGTGCCGTAGCGCGCCAGGGCGGCCGCGGCCGCGGCCCGCACCCGACTGTCGGTGGTCAGGCCCAGGTAGTTGTTGGATCCCAGCATGACCACCGGCCGGCCCCGGAAGGTGACGGTCGGGCCGATCTCGCCGTCGATCTCGTGATAGAAGGGAAGCAGGTCGAGCGACTCGGCCAGCCGGTACTCGTCAAGGCGGCCGTCATCGACCTTGGCGAAGACGTCCGCCTGGGGTTTGGGCGCCGGCTGGGTGTCGCGAGGTTCGAGCGGACCCCGTGGGTCGGCGGGGTCCGGGGTGAACGGGTGGGTCACGAATCGGATCCGGGTGGCTGGGAGCCAGGTCGGGACTCGATGGCGGCGGTGGCCGGTCCCCGGGCGCCACCGGCAGCCCGGACCGCCTCGAAACGGCGCTCCCACGCCTCATGACGGTTCCGGGCGTCTCGGATGTACGGCGACCGGCCGATGGCTGCGATCAGCGCCCGGTTGAGACGGTCGGCTGGCGATCGGAGCGGCCGGATCACGTCCACGAAGAGAACGACCCGCACGCCGTCGGTGTCGTTCCAGGCGTAATGGTCGTAGCCGTCGTCGAAGAGCAGGCTGCGACCCTCCTCCCAGTGGGCGATCTCCCCCCCGACCGAGATGCCGGCCTGCTCGCCGGGCTCGGGAACACGGAGGGCCAGGTGGTAGCGCAGGACCCCTCGCCACGGTCCGCGGTGCTCACCGATGCGCTTGTGCGGAGCCAGGATGGAGAAGAACGCCGTGGTCAGGCCGGGGATGCGATCGAGCGAGCGCCGCGGTCTGCGGGCAGCGGGCGCAGTTCGCAGCGGAGCGAAATCCGTAACCGGAGAAGAAGTACGTCTTCCACCCGTCGTCATCGGTGATCGACGCCTGGTCCACCGAGATGTCCTGGAAGTTGGGCAGGGCGTCCCGATAGTTCAGCACCTGGTCCAGTTCGGCCCGGATGGTCTTCCAGTTGGATTCGAGGTCGGGGATCCAGGCGAAGACGTCGAGCGGAAGAAACGGCGTCGTCGGCACCAGCGAGGACCGGACCACGAACCGCTCCAGGGCGTGCAGTAGTTTGGCGCCGGCTTCGTTGGCGACCGCGAGGCCCCGGTCTCGCGTCGTCGTCGACATGGCTGGAGAGGCTACCGCCGCACCGCGGCCGGCCCCGGGCAGCTTGCTCGCGGCCGGTCAGCGCCCCCCGCCCCGGCCGCCTCGCCTCCGGCGGGGGCGGTCGGGAGGTTTCCACCACATTGGGCTCGATTGACATCAAGAGATCGACAACAACGATCCCAAGGTGAACGACGCACCCGGTGACGCCAGGGTTTACGACACCGAGAACGGCGTCGCCGGCCGGGTCTGATCAACGCCGTCAACAGAGAGGTCCACCCGCTCGTTGTAGAAGCACAGGAAACCAGCGATCTCCGCCGCGGCCGGTATCGGTGCCTCGTAGCTCCAGACCACGTCGTCGTGCACCGCGTCGCCTACCTGGACGGACCAATACGAAGCGTCTCCCTTGAACGGGCAGGTGCTGGTGCGGCTGGTGGGTCGCAGCAGCTCGGTGCGTACGTCCTCTCGAGGGAGGTAGTAGCGGGTGGGCAGTCCGGTCTCATCGAGGGCCAGGGCCCGGTCGGATGCTCGCGATCTTCTCCCCGCCGAGGCTGACCACGACATGGGAGCTACTGGGTGTGATGGTGATGCGATGGCCCTCGGTCATGGTCGTCTCAACCGTCCGCCCGGCCCGGTCATTCCGTACCTTCCGCCCGGCGGTGTCACGGGAATCGGACTGTCGACCTACCATGCCAAGCCGTGCCCGCTCTTGCCAGCCTGTCCGAGATCGACGCGGCCCGCGACCAACTGGTCAACCGACACCAGCGACTCACGGCGACGCAGCTGGCGGAGCTGGCGGCCGTGCCCGACGCCCTGGTTCCGTCCCTCGCCACCCTGGCCCACGAGACGCGCCTGGCTTGGTGTGGTGAGACGGTTGAGGTCGAGGGCATCCTGTCCGCCAAGACCGGCGGCTGCCCGGAGGACTGCCATTTCTGTGCCCAGTCGTCGCGATTCGACACCCCGGTACTCGCCACCCCGTTTCTCGATACCGAGCAGGTGCTGGAGGCGGCCCGGCAAACGGCCGAGCTGGGCGCCTCGGAGTTCTGCATCGTGCTGGCCCTCCGCGGTCCTGACGAACGCACGATGCGTCGTCTGCTGGACCTGGTTCCCCTCGTCCAGGCGGCCACCGGGCTCAACGTGGCGGTATCGGCAGGAATCCTGGAGCAGTCACAGGCCCTGCGTCTCGCCGCGGGCGGCGTGCATCGCTACAACCACAACCTGGAGACGGCCCGCTCTTTTTTCCCTGAGATAGCGACGACACACACGTGGGATGAGCGCTACCAGACCTGTGTCCGGGTCAAAGACGCCGGCATGCAGCTGTGTTGCGGTGTACTGCTCGGCATGGGCGAAACGGCCGGCCAGCGCCTGGAGCTGATCGCCCAACTCGCGGAGCTGGCGCCCGCGGAGGTCCCCGTCAACTTCCTCGACCCCCGGCCGGGCACTCCCCTCTCGATCCGGACGCCCGTGCGCCCTCTCGAAGCCATCAGGTGGATCGCCCTGTTCCGCCTCGGCCTCCCAGAGGTGATCTTGCGCTATGCGGGCGGACGGGAGCTCACCCTGGGCGAGCTCCAGGCCATGGGCATGACCTCGGGCATCAACGCCTTGATCGTGGGCAACTACCTGACGACGCTGGGGCGCAGCCCCGCCGATGACCTCACCATGCTCCGCGACCTGCGGATGCCGATCGGGGCGATCTCCAACGTCATCTGAACGACCCGCCGGCATTCCCCACTGCACGGGGTGCGGCCAGGCGGTCGGACTTTGCGCCAGCGGGGGGGCCTGCCAGGGCCGGTTCGAGCCGCCCCGTTTCTGCCCCGCTTGTGGTCGGCGGCTGCGGGTGGTGATCATCCCGACCGGCTGGACGGCCCGCTGCCGGGATCACGGCCTCATCGGGCCCGCCGGCGCCGAAGGCCGGTAGCGGCGGCAGATCCGGCCGCAGACCGCCGAACAGCAGAACGGTCGACGGCGCTCCTGAGGGTCCGCTGAGTAACCCTGACATGCCAGCCGCGGCGCACTACCCTGCGTTTCGACCGGGAGATGCCACAGGAGGTCGACAATGAGGCGGACGTGGGCGTTGCTGGGGTGTACCGCGATGTTGGGGCTGGTGCTCACCGCCTGCGGAGGCTCGGGGAGCAGCAGCGGGGGCAGCACACCCGTCAAGGGTGGGACGCTCACCATGCTCGGCACCGGCGACGTCGACTACATGGATCCCAACGTGTCGTACTACACCACCGGCTATCTGGGCCTGCGCATGTGGGCCCGTCAGTTGCTGACCTATCCAGCCGTCGCCGGCCAGGTCACCGACATCGTCCCGGATCTCGCCACCGACGTACCGTCGACCTCCAACGGGGGGATCAGTGCCAACGGGCTCACCTACAAGCTCACCATCCGCACCGGGGTGATGTGGGACACCAGCCCGCCCCGCCAGGTCACCGCCGCCGATGCCGTGCGGGGCCTCGAGCGGACCTGCAATCCGGCCCAGCCGTTTGGCGGCCTGCCCGACTTCGAGACCCTGATCCTCGGCATGCAAGCCTTCTGCGACGCCTTCGCCAAGGTCTCGCCGACCGTTCCTGCCATCAAGACGTTCATCACCACCCACTCGATCTCGGGCGCGACCGTCGACCCGACCAACCCCCAAACGGTCGTCTACCGCCTGACCCGCCCGGCCACCTACTTCCCCAACCAGCTCGCCATGCCGGCCTACTCGCCCGCCCCGGTCGAATTCCTCAACTATCTACCGGCCAGTAACCAACTGGCCCAGCACACCATCTCCGACGGACCGTACCTGGTCCAGAGCTACGTGCCGGCCAAGACCATCGACTTCGTCCGCAATCCGGTCTGGAACGCCAACGACGACCCGGTCCGCAAGGCCTACGTGGACAAGATCAACGTCACCATGACCGGCAACCAGCAGAGCATCCAGCAGCAGATCGTGACCAACACCGCGGCCGCGGACATGGGCTGGGACACCGCCGTGCCCACATCGGCCATTCCGGCCCTGCTGGCCAGCCAGGACCCGAAGCTCATCCTCGGGGCCACCTACGGCACCAGCCCGTACATCGTCTTCAACCAGGTGTCGCCCAACAACGGGTCCGCCCTCGCCAAGCTTGCGGTCCGCCAGGCCCTCGAGTACGGCATCAACCGAAACAATCTCATCCAGGATTACGGCGGACCCGTCGTCTCGCCACCCCTGACCCACATCCTGCCGCCAGGCATCCTCGGGTCCCAGCAGATCAACCCGTATCCGTTCGACGATCAGAAGGCCCAGCAGCTCCTCACCACCGCCATCCCCGGCCGCAAGCTCACCCTCAAGCTCCTCTACATCAGCAACTTCGACTACGAGGTCAGGATGTTCCAGACCTTGCAGTCCGATCTAGGCAAGATCGGGATCACCGTGCAGGGGGTCGGGGTGCCCAACGCGGACTTCTTCACCAAGTACATGGAAGTGCCCACCGTGGCCCACCGCGGCGTGTGGGACATCGCCTTCACCAGCTGGTACCCGGATTGGTACGGCAACGGGGCTCTCTCGTTTTTCAATCCGCTCTTCTCCGGCCCGCCCTCGTATCCACCGGACGGAAGCAACTTCGGCTTCTACAACAGCGCCACGACCAACCAGCTGATCCAGCAGGGAATCCACGCCACCACCACCTCCGAGGCGGCGTCGATCTGGGCCAAGGCCGATGCCCAGGTCATGGCCGACGCCGCCGTCTATCCCATCACCTCACCCACGTTTCCGACCTATCACGGCAGCCAGGTGCACAACACGGTCTTCGTGCCGAACCTCAATCAGATCGACCCGACCAACGTGTGGCTCTCGCCGAGCGCCAACGGCGGCGGCTGAGCGGCCCCCCGTGGCACCACCCGAGCCGGCTCCGCCACCCGGATCGTCGGTGCGATATGGCCAGCCGTGGGCCGACCCCGAGTCCGAGCGTGACCCCGTCCGGCAGGCTCGGGCTCGCCTGCCTGCTCCTGTCACGGTGTGGACGGCAGGCGGAGCCAACTGGGTCGGTCTCACGGTGTCGTCGGTGCTGCTCGCCCAGGGCCAGCCCGGGCGGTTGATCGGGCTCATCGGGCCCGATTCCGATCTCGCCGAGGCCATCGAACAATGCGGGACCTTCGTGGTCCACCTCCTCGCCGACCGCCAGGAGCAGCGCCGACTGGCCCAGCACTTCGCGGGGTCGTTGCCGGCGGATGCTCCGCTGCTGGAGGTGGAGCCGTCCGACTACGGGCCCAGACTGCTCTCGGCCCCCGACCAGCTGGCCTGCCGGGTCAAGGACCTGCGTCCCTGTGGGTGGTCCCAGCTGGTGGAGGCGGAGGTCGAGCAGGCTCGCCTGGGCGCGCCAACCCGGGCCCTGCTGTGGTACCGGGGCGAATTTCGCCGCTGGGAGTAGCCTTCGACCGGGGTGAGAGCGGTCGGACC
This sequence comes from uncultured Acidimicrobiaceae bacterium, assembly GCA_963769725.1. GTDB lineage: Bacteria > Actinomycetota > Acidimicrobiia > Acidimicrobiales > Palsa-688 > PALSA-693. The sequence goes on from CAVYMU010000004.1 coordinate 108,467, forward strand.
GCGCCCGCGGTCAGCTCAGGATCTTGGCCTTACCGGCCTCGAACTCCTGGTCGGTGATCGCTCCGGACGCCTTCAGGTCGGCCAGCTTGGCCAGCTGGTCGGCGCTACTCGTTCCAGCCGCGGCGTCCTGCACATAGGACCGGAAGGCCTGCTCCTGCTGCTGCGCTTGCTTTGCGGCTCGTTCGTGCATACTGCCACCGCGTGCAATCAAATATATCAATACACCTACAATAGGCAGGATAATGATGAAGATAACCCAAAGGGCCTTGGCGAATCCTCCCATGTCATGACTGCGGAAGATATCGGCGAAGACGACGATCAGCAGCCAGATCCAGATGAAGAACGCGAAGAACCACAGCATGGTCCAAAAAACGCCCAGTAGCGGATAGCTATACGCAAGCACGATTGCTCCTTTTGATTCGCACAGACGACTCCGGGGATGGTGAGCACGCCACGCGTACCACCATCGCCCGGTCTTCGTGGCGCTTACAACGGATTACTCAAGCCGACCGGGGGGAGACTACCACCACCCCTTCCGGGTGATCCCGGTCATCAACCGGGCGCCGAAAGGGGCAAACAATCGGCAACCAGAGGCCTCGGGACGGATCCCGCCCACCGATCGCACCCCCCGCCGCCACCCCGGAGCGACCATGATGGCAGGCCCCCCAGGAGCACCGACGACGGCGACGCCCGGGGCGCCAATCGGCCCCCGCCGGCCCCGGCGCCCGCCCGCTCCCGCCGCCCGGGCCACCTCGCCCACGACGCCGGACCACAGGTGGCGAGGCTCCGCTACGGTGGCGGCGGTGGTGGTATCTGTGCGGGTCAGCCCGCCCCCGTGGCCGACCCGGAACGCACCGTTCTCGGACGCCCTGGTTGCGCTCGGTCGGGCCCGCCATGACGTGGTCGTGCTGACGGCCGACCTGGGGAACTGGACCGATGTCATGGGGTTCGCGGCCGAGTTCCCCGATCGGTTCTTCAATCTGGGCATGGCCGAGCAAAACCTGGTTGGGGTCGGCGCCGGCATGGCGCGCAGCGGCGTCTTTCCCGTGATCGTCACCTACGGGGTGTTCGCCACCCGGCGGGCCTACGACCAGGTGGCGATGGGGCTGTGCACCGGCGGCGTGCGGGCCTTGCTGGTCGGCTTCTTGCCCGGCATCTCCAGCCAGTTCAAGGCGACCCACCAGGCCATCGACGACGTGGCGCTGATGCGCGCCCTGCCGGGGATGACCGTGCTCGACCCGTTGGACGCGACCGAACTGATCGGCCTGACCGCGGCGGCGGCGACTCCCGGGGCCGGCGACGCCAGGGGGGAAGGGGGCCCCGTGTACCTGCGGGCGTCCCGAGGGGCCGTGCCCGTCGTACTACCCGACGACACCCCGATCGCCATCGGCGCCACCACCACGCTGCGCCCCGGCGCGGACACGGCGTTCTTCTCCACGGGAATCGGCACTCGCTGGACCCTCGAGGCGGCCCAGGAGCTGGCCGCCCGGGGGGTGGAAGCGACCGTCGTGCACACCGCCACCCTGAAGCCGTTCGATCCCGAGCCCCTGGTGGAGCTGGCCGACCGCTTTCCGGTGCTGCATTGCGTCGAGAATCACAGCGTCATCGGGGGTCTGGCCTCGGCCGTCAGCCAGGCGATCGCCGAGCGGGGCCTGCCTCTACGGATGATCAGCTCCGCCATTCCGGACCGGTGGGGCGAGTACGGGCGGGTCGAGTACAACCGGCGGGCGCTGGGTCTGGACGCGGTCTCGATCGCGGCCCGTTCCCTCGCCGCCCTGACGACCGGATTCACCACCCGGTGAACACCCGATGACCAACGCTGACGAGGTCCGATCCCTCGCCCACCGCACCCGACAACTGGTGGTCGACATGTGCGCCGCCGGCGGCCAGGGCTATGCCGGACAGGGCATGGAGTTGGCGGACATTCTTTCCTGCCTGTACGGCTCGGTCCTTCGGCGCCGGCCCGAAGGGGCGTTCCAGGACCGCTTTGTCCTGTCGACCGGCCACGCCGCCATTGGACTGTTCGCCGTGCTCGGAGCCATCGGCGAGTACGAGCGGGCGGAGCTGCTGACCTACGGCCGCGACGGATCGCTGGTCGAGGAGAGCCCCCTGTCGGGCACACCGGGATTCGAGATCACCGGCGGCTCGCTGGGTCAGGGTCTGTCACAAGCACTGGGTATGGCCCTGGCGGCCAGGGTGCAGCGATCCGACGTACGGGTCTTCTGCGAAGTGTCCGATGGCGAGCTGCAGGAAGGGCAGGTCTGGGAGGCGGTCATGGCTGCCACCCACCATCAGGTCGACAACCTCGTGATGCTCGTCGACAACAACGACATGCAGGCCGATGGGCGCACGACCGAGATCATGACGATCGAGCCGGTGCACGAGCGCTTGTCTGCGTTTGGCTGGTGGGTCGAGCGTATTGACGGGCACGACGTGGACGCCCTGCTGGCGACGCTGAATCGGGCCATCGCAGTCGAAGGCCGGCCCGCGGCGGTCGTGTGCGACACCATTCCTGGCAAGGGGAGCCCGACCTTGGAACGGTTCCGGAGGGTGCACTACGTCCGGGCCGACCCCGAGGACTGGGTCGCGGCCCGGGCTGACTTGGAACGGAGCGCGCCATGAACCTGGCCGGGCGGACCGCGGTTGTTACGGGAGCAGGGCGTGGCATCGGAGAGACGATCGCCAGGCATCTGGTCGCGGTCGGCGCCCAGGTGGCCCTTGCGGACATCGACCGGGCGTCCGCCGAGGCGGTCGCCGGCGATATCGGGGAGACGGCGCTGGCATTCGAAATGGATGTTCGGTCGTGGCGCTCGGTGGAGGGGGCGGCCGCGGCCATCGAGCGCGCCCTCGGACCCGTCGACGCCTTGGTCAACAACGCCGGCATCTCCCGCGTGGCCCGCTCCGAAGAGCTCCCCCCCGAGTGGTGGGACCAAGTGATTGACGTCAATCTCAGCGGCACATGGCGCTGCTCCCAGGTCTTCGGCCGGCTCATGGTCGAGCGGGGCCGCGGCGCCATCGTGAACCTGGGCTCGGCCTATTCGGAGATCGGCGCGCCGGGGCGCGTCGCCTACGCCGCGACCAAGACCGGAGTGGTCGGCATGACCCGTGTGCTGGGAACCGAATGGGCGGGCCGCGGTGTTCGGGTCAACGCCATCGAGCCCGGTTATATCGACACGCCCATGATGCAAGTGACGTTCCAGGCCGGCACGGTCGATCCGCAGCAGTTGCTGGATCGGATCCCGGCGGGCCGCTTCGGGACCGGCGACGACGTCGCCAGGAGCGTAGCGTTCCTTCTTTCCGACGACGCGGCCTACATCACCGGCGCCACCTTGCGAATCGACGGCGGCCACCTGGCCTACGGTGGCGTACCGGCAGCTTCAGTCCTCCCTGATCCCATCACAGGCGCCCGACGCTGACGGCCTTCTCGATCGACCGATCTTCGGAGAAAAGAAGGCCCCGAGCCGGCCACCGGGACCGGCGTGGGCAGTCGGGTCGGGTGGTCGTGAGCAGCGAGCCACTCAGGTGTGGTCGGCCGATCCGAGCTAGCCCCGACCCGGTTCGGCGACCGTCAGAGCCATCCGGATCCGGTCGGGAGTAAGGGCTTCCATGGCCGACACCACGGGTTCGAGACCTGGGCGGGCGGTGACGATCCGCACCACGGTTTCGTCCAATCCAGCCGTGAGGCGGGCGTACGCCGCGGCCGCCCCGGCGGCGGGTCCGAAATAGCCCACTGCGGTGAGCATTTCGTCCGGGGTGGCGGCGACCAGAGCGTCCATCGACGCCCCCGTGTTGCGCTGTTCCTCGAGGTCGGTGAGGACCTCGCCAAATCCCATCTGGGCGAACATGCCCCGATAGCCGGCGGTCACCGGGGTGCCCGGGCGAGCCAGGGCGTAGCCCAGCACCTGGGCACCGAAGGCGGCGCGTGCGGCAGCCAGATCGTCGTCCACGCACACCCGGATGTACATGGTGAGGGCCACCTCGTCCGGGTCCCGCCCCACTCGGGCCGCACCCTCGGCCACCAGCCGCCGGCTCTCGGCGATGCGATCCGGTGTGGCCCAGTTCAGAAGGGCTCCGTCCGCCAGCTCTCCCGCCAAGCGCACCATCTGGGGCCCGAGCGCACCCAGCTGGATGGGTACCCGAGGCAGGTCCGGAGTACCCAACGAGGCGCCTCGCAGCCGCAGGGCGGGGCCTTCGTAGGTGACCGTCTCGCCGGCCAGCAGGGCTCGCACCGTCGTGAGATAGTCGCGCATGACCGCGATCGGCCGGTCGGGAAGACCAACGGAGGCCCAGAAGCCCGGGCCGTAGCCGCCGGTCCCTAGCCCCAATACGAACCGTCCGTCGGAGCGCTGGCCGACCGTGGCCGCCTGGGCGGCGAGGGCCAGCGGCCCCCACATCCGGGCCGCGGGAACCACCGAGATCCCCGTCCACAGCGGCACGTCTTCCGCCCACGCCGCGCACACATGAAAGGCGTCGGGCACACCACCCGCCGGCGTCCACAGGCTCTCGAAGCCGAGGCGAGCCGCCTCGCGCCCAGCCTGACGCAGCTCACCAAAGCGAAGCCCCAGTCGGCTGTCCAGTCCTGCACCCACTCGCATTCGATCAGTATGACGGAAAGCTCCGGGCTGGCCGGCCCGCCGATTTTCGGACCCGGACCGGCGGCCCGGGACTGCCGTATCGAACCGGCCGTATCGAAGTGGCCGCATGGAACTGTCGGTCCCGAACTGGCGGTCCCGAACTGGCGGTCCCGAACTGGCGGTCCCGAACTGGCCGTCCCGAACTGGCGGTCCCGAACTGGCGGTCCCGAACCGGCCGGTCAAACGGTGCGGCCCCCTCTGGTAATCTACGAAGCGGAACGGTAGATTCCGATTAGGAGAGAGGCCCGCGGTGAGGGAAAGGCGTATCCACTACGGAGCCACGTTTGCGGTCCTCGCCATCTCCGCCTTCGCATTCAGCCTCCTGCAGTCGCTGGTACTCCCTGCCCTGCCCACCCTCCAACGGAGCCTGCACACCTCGGCGATCGGTGCCAGCTGGGTCTTGACCGCTTATCTCCTCAGCGCCGCCATCGCCACGCCGATTCTCGGCCGGGTCGGTGACATGATCGGCAAGGACCGGATGCTGGTCATCGTGCTCATCGCCCTGACGATCGGAACCCTGATCAGCGCGGTGGCCACCTCGCTGCTGGTCGTCCTTCTGGGACGCGTCATTCAGGGTTCCGGAGGCGCCATCTTTCCCTTGGCGTTCGGGATTATCCGAGACGAGTTTCCTCCCGCCCGAGTTTCGACCGGTATCGGCGTCATCTCATCGATCTTGGGCATAGGAACTGGCGTCGGGATCGTGCTGGCCGGACCGATCGTCGTGCACCTGTCATATCACTGGCTCTTCTGGATGCCCCTGTTCATGACCATGGTGGCGACGGCCGCCACGGTCGTCTTCGTGCCCCCCTCGCCGGTTCGGGCGCCCGGCCGCATCAATTGGCTGGGAGCCGTGTGCATGTCGGCTTGGCTGATCACCGGGCTGGTGGCCCTGTCAGAGGCACCGGTGTGGGGGTGGATCAGCAGCCGGGTACTCGCCTTGTTGGCCGCTACCGTGCTCCTGATTGGATTGTGGATCTGGGTGGAGATCCGCTCCGACGCTCCGGTGGTCGATATGACCATGATGCGTATCCGGGCCGTGTGGAGCACCAACCTGGCCGCCCTGCTATTTGGATTCGGGATGTTCGCGATGTTCATCATCGTTCCCCAGTTCGTGCAGACTCCGGCCCGCCAGGGTTACGGCTTTGGCGCCTCGGTGACGCAGTCCGGGCTCTACCTGGCGCCCCTGGCCCTGGCCATGCTCCTCATCGCGCCGTTGACGGGGCGGCTGGCCATGGCGGTCGGATCGAAGATGGTGCTGGTGGCCGGAACCCTATTCGCAGCCGCCAGTTATGGGCTGCTGGCCTTGTCCCACTCCCGGCCGTGGCCGTTCTACACCGCGTCGGCCATGCTGGGCATCGGGATCGCCTTGGGCTTCGCGTCGATGGCCAACCTCATTATCGACGCGGTGCCGGCGAGCCAGACGGGTGTAGCCACCGGTATGAACACCAACATACGCAGCATCGGCGGAGCACTCGGAAGCGCCATTGCCACCAGCATCGTGGTCAGTAGCGTGCTCCGCAGCGGTTTTCCTGCGGAGCACGGCTTCGTGGTGGCCTTCACGGTTTGTAGCGGGGCGCTCCTGGTAGCCGCCTTCGCCGCCTGGGCCGTCCCCGACCAACGTGAGGTCTCCGCCGCCCTGTTGGTCCAGGAGTCCGGACTGATGCGGGAGGCGGAAGTTTTCGCCGGGTCGGACGCGTTCGTGCCGGAGACGCCGTCGTGAGTGGACGGGGTCCGGCCGGCTCGCGGGACGGCTCGTCCCTGCCGGCAGATCGAGGCGCACCTCTTCCCGCCAAGCCGCTCCGCCGGGACGCGGAGCTGAACCTGGCTCGCATTTTGCTGGCGGCCCGAGATGAGTTCGCGGAAGAGGGTTACGAGGCTTCCATGGAACAGATAGCGGGCCGCGCCGGCGTGGGTGTAGGGACCCTCTATCGACGCTTTCCCAACAAGGCGGAACTGGTCCGGGCCGTCGTAGAAGCGGCGAACGAGCGAACGATGCAGATCGCCCAGCGGGTTCTGGCGGAGAGCTCCGCGGGCGAGGGGGTGTTCGAGTTTCTGCGCCAATGCGTGGCTGCTCCGTCGTGCTGGCGAGTGATCGTCTCGCGCGCCCAGGGATCGGCGAGGCGCCGCGCGCCGGTCTATCCCAAATCGCCCCGCTCGTCGACGAGCTCCTCGAAAGGGCCCGGCGAGCCGGCACCATCCGGCGGGATGTCGTATTCAGCGACCTGGCCGTGGCCCTGATGTCGGTGCGGGCCGTGGCCGACCTGTTCGATCGTCAGGTCCCGCCCTGTTCGGCCCGTTACCTCGAGCTGGTCATGGACGGGTTCCGGCCCGGAGGCCGTCCGTGGACGCACGAACCGATGAGCACACCACAACTGGCCGCGGTGCTGGTAGGGCCCTGAGCCCTTTGCTCGTGCCGCGTAGTTCGGCGCGGTCGGCTTGATCTCAACCATGACAATTCGCCGCCGCCGGCGAGGCCGAGCGTTGGCGCGGCAAGAGCGTACGCTCGGTGGACAATGCCAGTCCGGTGTCCGGGGTGCGATGCGACTGTCTCCGAGTGGGCGGCTCGCTGCCCCTCCTGCCACACCGACGTGATCGGAACGCCGGTCGTAAGGGAATCGGCCGGCAACCGGGCGCCGAGCGGCCCGAATGAGCACAAAGGGGTGGCCGCACCGGGGAAACCACGACGCGGCCAGCGGGGCCTGGCCATCATCGCCAGTGCCCTGCTCGTCGCCGGCGTGGCCACGGTGGGCGTCGTGCGCTATGCCCCCATTACCAAAGCCTCACCGCCCGGTGGGCGCCTGGCCGGGGTCGCAGGCCTCCCTCCCGACCTGGCCGCCACCCCGGTCGTCTACGTCGCCGATGGGCAGCTCGCCACCACGACACTCGGGGGGACGCGGTCCGGCCAGATCGGCGTGATCGCCGGCCAAGCCCAGCCCGCCAACCGGTCCGAGCCTGAGGGCCGGTCGGTGGTATTCCTGGCCGCGGGCGCGACCGGCGAGCAGGCCGAGGAGATCGGCCCATCCGGGACGATCACCAGTCTGGGTCGGGCTACGGGTGTACTTCCGGGACCGCCGGGCCAGGTCGGTCTCGTCCTCGAAGACGACGACGTGGCCGCCGGGCCGCCCCCGTACACGTTGCGGGTCGCAGGCGGACCGCCCCGCTCACGCCCGCCACTGGCCATCCCGGCAGGAACATCACCGGTTGCGATCCTCTCCGCTGGCCGGGTGGCGCTGCGCTCGGACCAGACAGGAGATCTGCTGATCTGGTCGCCGCCCCGGGCCCCAACGACCGACCTCGGACCCTCCGCCGGAATCGTTGGGGTGTCCAACACCATGCTGGCCTGGCTGAGTAGCCGCGGGTGCGCGACCGCAACCGCCTGCCCGTTGCACCTCTTCGACCTGGCCAGCGGGACCGACCACCTGGCCCAACCCGTGCCGGGCGGGCGGGGCTTCGCGCCGGGCGGGGCGTTTTCCCCGGACGGCACCCGGCTGCTGGCATTCGTCGTCCCTTCCGGCGTCGGCTCCGGGCCCGCCCAGCTGCAGACGGTGATCGTCGACCCGGTAACCGGGCAATCGACGCCGATCGCCAGACCCACTCCGACTCTGCTCGTTCCGGGACTGCCTGCCGGCAACGCCTGGTGGACACCCGACGGATCCTGGCTCGTCTTCGGTGGGGTCGACGACCGGCTCTTTGCCTATCCCGTCGACCGGCGGTCCGGTGGCCGCGCCGCCCCGCCGTCATCGCCTCTGGACCTGAAGCTGCCGGCGTCGTGGGGGTTTGCGCTGCTGTGACCGCCCGTTCGAACTACATCGATCGGAGGGCGTCGAGGGTCGCAGCCATCAGGACGCGAATGCCGCACGCAATGGCCGTCTCGTCCACGTCGAAGTCGCCCCGATGCAAATCCGGCGCAGTGCTGGCGCCGGGGCGGCGCACGCCGAGGCGAGCCAGAACCCCCGGAACCCGATCGAGAATCCAGGCGAAGTCCTCGGCGCCCATGCTCTGCTGAGCATCGCGAACGCCTTCCGGTCCGAGTATGGCGCCAGCCGCGGTGCGAAACGCGGCCGCAGCAGTCGCATCGTTGACCGCAGGGGGGACCCCCTGCACGTACTCGATGACCACGTCCGCCTGGTACGGCGCGGCGATGGCGCGGATGGTGTCAGAGATCAACTGCTCGGCAGCCTTCCATGCGACGGGGTCCAGGGTGCGAACCGTGCCCGCAGCTTCTCCTGAGTGGGGAATGACGTTGTTGGCCGAGCCGGCCGCGATTCGTCCCCAGACCAACGACAGGCCGGCACGAGGGTCGACCCGCCTCGACAGAATGGTCGGAGTGCGCACCACCACGTCCGCCAGCGCCGCCACCACGTCAACCGTGAGCTGCGGCCGGGCGGTATGACCACCCGGACCTGACAACCTGACGGTTACCGAGTCGGTTGCTCCCGTGATAGGTCCAGCGCGGACGGCCACCGAACCGGCGTCCACCCCAGGGTCACAGTGCATGGCGAACACCCGCTGGACGCCGTCCAGAGCGCCCGCGTCCAGCATCGACAGCGCCCCGCCAGGAATCACCTCTTCTGCGGGTTGGAACAGCAAACGGACCTGGCCGGGAAGATCACCACTGGCAGCCAGCCGAGCCAGACCGAGGCCGGTGCCGAGCACCACCGCGGTATGAACGTCGTGCCCGCAGGCGTGGGCCACTCCAGGCTGGCGGGAACGGTAGGCAACGTCTTTTTCGTCGACGAGCGGCAGGGCGTCGAGATCGGCCCGCAGCGCCACCCGGGGGCCGGCGCCGCGGCCAGGCACTTCGCAGACCAGCCCGGTCCCGCCGGACAACATCGACGGCACCAAACCGGCTTGGCCCAGCTGGCCCGCTACCGCCGCCGAGGTGCGCACCTCGTTCCACGCCAGTTCGGGGTGGGCGTGGATGTCCCTGCGGAACGCGATCATCTGCGGAGCGAGGCCGTCGAGCGCACGTTCGATCAACCGGGGCTCGACCGTGGCCTGACGCATCGGGCCACACTATCTGGGCGTCATGTGGGCCGCGCCCCGCTCTCGGGGCGGCATGTGGGGCCGCGCCCCGCGCTCCACCACTGGCCCGCGGTTTGACATTTGTCGTCATTGACGACAAATGGAGGGAGATGCACACCTGGTGTACATCTCACTCCAAAAGTGAGCCGAACATGCCAGAAGTCGCGAAGTCTGGCCGAGGGGTGGGGACCATGGCGCGCCCCCGCTCTCGGGGCGGCATGTGGGCCGAGCCGGCCGCGGGCGGGACAGCTATCGTCCGCGGTGATGCTCCCCGCCGGCTCCAGACCGTCACCAGTGATCGATGACACCTGCGTGACGTTCGTCCTGGCCGACATCCACCACCGGCTCAAGGGCGTCCGGCTGCTGCAGGAGATCGGACTTCCGGACCCACTGGGCATGGTCCATGCTGATGGTAGGTGGCAACTGCGCATACCGCTCCCGGATGTGGACCGGATGGAGTACCTCTACGAGATCGAGGACCACAACGGTTTCCGGTCGACGATTACCGATCCCGCCAACCGGCATTGGGTCGGCGGCGCATTCGGCGACAAGTCTGAGGTTCGATTTGGGCGCTATCAGGAGCCCGAGTGGTTGACCTCGGAAGGGGTCGAGCACTGCGAACATCCGTGGGCGCTGTCGGCCGGCCCGCTCGGACTCGACCTCACCGGCACACTCTGGTCGCCAACGGCATTGGCCCCCGGGCAGCCCGCACCCCTTGTGGTCGTGCACGACGGACCTGAATACGCGGCGCTCGGGTCGTTGGGCCGATACCTCTCCAGCGCCATCGGCAGCGGAATCCTGCCGCCGCTGCGGGCCGTCCTTCTCGCCCCCGGCGATCGCAATGTCTGGTATTCGGCCAGCTCGTCCTACGCCCGGACCCTGCGGAAGGCCCTTCTCTCGGCGCTCCCGCGCACCGCGCCGGCAACCGTCCGGATAGGCGTCGGTGTCAGCCTGGGTGGGCTCGCCATGCTGCACGCCCATCGGTCGTACCCCGAGCTCTTCGACGCCCTGCTGCTGCAATCGGCGAGCTTCTTTACCCCGACGTTGGATCCTCAGGAGCGCACCTTCTCCGGGTTTGACGCCATAACCGGCTTTGTAGCCGAAGTGCACTCGTCCGATTCGGACGAACATCCGATTCCGTCCGTGTTGACGTGCGGGGTGGCCGAGGAGAATTTGGCCAACAACCGGCGTATGGCCACGACCCTGTGCCGGCTGGGCTATGCGGCGCGGCTGGTCGAGCTTCGCGACGCCCACAACTACACGGCCTGGCGCGACGGCCTCCATCCCCACTTCACCACGCTGGTCGGAGATCTGGTGGGCCACGGTGCGGCGTGACCACGTCGACCTCGGGCCCGGCTCACTCCTCGCTTACGGGCACTACGGCCGGCCCATACTCGTGTTCCCGACCGAGCAGGGCCGAGCGTGGGACTTCGAGAACAATGGTATGGTCGGAGCGGTAGACAACCTTGTCGATGCCGGGCGAGTAAAGCTGTACTGCGTGGACAGCGCCGATGCCTACAGCTGGTCCGACCGCTCCGTGCCCGTCGAGGAGCGAGCCCGCCGACACCGCGAATACGAGGCCTGGATTCTCGGTCAGGTCGTGCCGTGGATCGCCAACGATTCTGGTGGAGCGACGGAGGTTGCCGCCCTGGGCTGCAGCCTGGGCGCTTATCACGCCGCCAATTTTGCCCTGAAACACGCGGCCGTGTTGCCGCTCGCCATCTGCTTCTCGGGCAACTACGACCCGACCGCGTGGGGCGCCTGGGGGGAACCCGGTGACGCTACCTATTTCAACAACCCGATGGCCTATGTCGCCAACCTGCACGGCCCCCACCTCGATTGGCTGCGCACCCGGGTCAGTCTGCTGCTGGTCGTCGGCCGGGGGGCGTGGGAAGAGCATCCCACTGGTTCGCTGCCCGGCACGCTGGCCTTCTCGAGACTTCTCGCCGAGAAAGGCATCCGCCACGAGCTCGACGTATGGGGTGACGATATCCCCCACGACTGGTCATCCTGGCGGGCCCAGTTCCGACATCACCTGCCCCGCTTCTGTTGAGGACGCCATGCCAGAAACCAATCATCTGATCGGATTGTTGCTCGGAACGGAAGAGGACTGGCCGGCGGCCTTCGAGGCCGTCCTGCGCGCCCTGGGACCGATCACGGATCGGTCGGGCCAGCGGCACCGCTACGAGGTGGAGCGCATGACAATCGAACCCTTCGACCTGCGCAGCCGGCCCCGGCAGGACCTGGTAATCGACCGGCTGGCGTACTGGTACTACCACCCCCGGGAGTGGCTCAAGAAGGCCGCCCTGACCCACGACGTCTACCTGCTGAACAGTCCCTTCACCTTCCAGAGCATGGAAAAGCACGCCGCCTACTGCGCCATGATGCGTCTTGGGTTGCAGGTTCCCGAGACGGTTCTGGTGCCATACAAGAATCCTCCGGACCACGCCAAGTATGCCTACACGGCGTCGAGATACAACCGATCCTTCGATCTCGACGAGATCGCCGACCGCCTCGGCTATCCCCTCTTCATGAAGCCCTACGACGGCGGCGCCTGGGTGGGTGTGACCCAGATCCGCGACGGGGAGGAGCTCCACCGGGCCTACGACGAGTCGGGTCAACGTTTGATGCACCTCCAGAAGGCCGTGGCCGGCTACGACGTGTTCGCCCGCAGCCTGTCGGTGGGCGCCGAAACCATGGTGATGAAATTCGACCCGGACCAGCCGACGCACGCCCGCTACTCGATCGAACATGCCTTCCTGGATGCCGCCACTGGAGCGGAGGTGGTCACGATCGGGCGGCTCGTCAACGCCTTCTTTCGGTGGGAGTTCAATTCCTGTGAAACCCTTGTCAAAGATGGGATCGTCTATCCCATCGACTACGCCAACGCTTGCCCGGACGTCTCCATCACCAGCCTGCACTACTACTTTCCCTGGGCCATCAAAGCCCTGGTCAGCTGGTCGGTGTATTGCACCGCAACGGGGCGGCGGCCCCGCTACGACCTCGATACCCGTACCTATTTCGACATCGCCGATCACCCGGATCTGGACTACGCCGGGAAACTGGCGCGCTACCGCGCCCTGGCGGACGAATACTTCGACGTCGACCGCTACGCCGAATTCTGTGCGGGCAGTCTGCCCCACCTGGGAGAAGTCGTCACCGAATGGGTCGAGGGACCCGACTTCGACCGCCTTCTCGTCGATACGGTCCGGTCCACCTTTCCTGTCCACGAGCATGACCACTTCGTCGAGCACTACCGGTCGCTGCTGGCGGCCTGGCCGCGCGACCAGCGAGCGGCGCGGGCCGGGCGTTAGCCGGTCGACCGGATGGCGGGCCGTAGTTGGGCCGGGGCGGGCCGCTCGCCGCCCGGGCGGCCTGGAGCCTTCTGCAAGTGGTGTGGGCTGGCGGCCAGGGACACCCCGGGTCCCCCAGCGGGGGCAGGACATGGCCGGCCACGGCCTACTCCGTGGGCCAGGTGTGCACCGGCTCGTTGCTGTGCATGTACTCGACGTATCGGGCCAGCATCTCCCGGAGGGAGTCCTGCCGGTCGAGCGGTTGCTTCTCATCATCGATGCGGTGGAAGGTCCGGGCCTGCCACTCCGCTCCATTCTGGTGAGTGATGCAGCGACGCTCGACGATTCCCAGGAGCCGATCGCTGATCGTACTGTCGACCCCCCACACCGCCAGCCCCTGGTAAGCCAAGGGCAGCAAGTGACGCAACACCAGCTCGGTGGCAGGCACCTCGCCGACGCCGGGCCAGTACAGGGTCGAGTCGATCCCCATCCGAGCCCCGGCATTGAAGTTGTCGGCGGCGGCAGCAAACGACATCTGCGACCAGGCGGGACGATCCTGCTCGGCCAGAACCCGAAGGACGCCGTAGTAGAAGGCTCCATTGGCCAGGATGTCCACGACGGTCGGACCCGCGGGCAACACCCGATTCTCGACCCGGAGGTGCGGCTGGCCCTGAAACACGTCGTACACAGGCCGATTCCAACGGTAGATGGTGCCATTGTGCATACGGAGTTCCGCCAGACGCGGTGTTTCCCCGCGCTCGAGCACCGCCACGGGGTCCTCATCGTCGCAAATCGGGAGCAGGGCCGGAAAGTACAACACGTTCTCCTCGAATTGGTCGAAGATCGACGTGATCCAGCGCTCACCGAACCACACCCGAGGCCGTACCCCTTGGGCCTTCAGCTCCGGGGGCCGGGTGTCGGTCGCCTGTTCGAACAGGGCGACACGCGTCTCGCGCCACAGCTCCTTCCCGAAAAGGAAAGGCGAGTTGGCACCGAGGGCGAGTTGGACGCCGGCCAGACACTGGGCCGCGTTCCAGTAGGTCGCATAGGCCTGCGGACTGACCTGCAGGTGGAACTGCACGCTGGTGCACGCCGATTCCGGAGCGATGGTGTCGGCGTACATCGCGAGCCGGTCGGGACCGTCGATGACAATGTGCATATCCTCACCGCGAGCCGCGAACACCTGCTCGTTGATCAAGGCGTAGCGGGGATTGGCGCTGATCGAAGCGGCAGTCAGATGGCCGGGGGTGAGGGTCGGCAGGATCCCGATCATGACGATGTGGGCGTTGATGGCTCGTGAGCGCGCTTCGGCGTCGTTGAGACTGGCGCGCAACTCCGTCTCGAGATCTTCGGCGGCCCGGCCCAACAGGGTCCGGGGCTGCACGTTGATCTCGATGTTGAATTGACCCAACTCTGTCTGGAAGGCGTCGTTGGCGATGGCGTTGAGGACCTCGGCGTTGCGCATAGCCGGATCCCGGTTGGCATCAACGAGGTTGAACTCGATCTCCAGCCCGGTCAGCGGTCGCTCGAAATCGAACTTTGATCCGGTCAGCATGCGGGCGAACACGTCAAGGCAACGGCGCAGCTTCTCCCGATAGAGCTGCCGGTGCTCCCGGGTGAACGTCAGCCTGGCGACGTCTTCGCCCATGACCGATAGAGTTCGCGCTCCCTGCGGCCCGTCGGCTACGTACGCCGCATACGCCGGCGGTCACGCCGGTGCATCCCCGCGACCGACACCGGTGACAGGGGCCGTCCGAAGGGGTCGATAAAGAGGGCGCAGGGACCGGTCGCGGTCGGGAGCGTCCCGTCCAGCACGTCGACCTGGTAGCTGAGCGCATCGCCGTCCAGACGTGGACTCCGGATCGTCACTACTACCTCTTCCGGCGTCCGGTCGGCCGGCTCTGCAAACGACAAGACCGCGTTGGGCGGATCGGCCTCGAAGCTGTTCTCCCCCTCAACCCAGAGGTCGACGAAGCGCTGCGTGGACATGTGACCGACCTCGCGCTGGGGCCGGTCGGCAAAGTAGATGGTCGAAGGCGAAAGACCGCGCAACGTGATGGCCTTCCCGCCGTCGCTGGTCAGACTTCCAGCCGTCTGGACGAACAGGGCTTCGATATCTTCAAGCTGCTGCTCGGTGACCTCGCTCATAGGTCGCTCCTTCGGTCGTGCTCTCCTGCGTCGCGGACAACCACACCGTAGGTCCGACCCGCAGCCGGCGCCTCATCTCATCCGGGTGAGCGCCGTCCGAGCGGCGCCCATCTCGGGACCGCTCGACGGTTCAGGCGTCTCGGCCTACCGGCCGGGTAGCGAAGGTTTCGCTCGTCACGGCCGGGGCGCGATCCCAGGTTACCTCGAGGCCGCCAGACTGCACCCTGGTCTGGGGCGGCGTTCTCCGCTGCACTTCGCGAGCGACGACGGTGCGGATCCACGTGCTCACCGTGATGCCGTCTTGGTCGGCCAGAGCCCGCACGGCGGCGGCCAGAGCCGGAGAGAAGCGGACGGGTATGTGCGACGACAGGACCGCGCTACTCGATCGGCGTCGGCTCGGGTCGCCCGGGTCCGCCACCGGGGGAATGGCTTCGATCCCTGCAGCCCGCTCGGCGTCGATATCCATCTCCCTCCATCTATGTGGTTCTTGGGCTATGTGGTTCTTGGGCGGTGTGGTTGTTGGGCGGTGTGGTTATTGATGCCTCGGCTTCGGCGGTACCGAAACTCTCCATCGATCTGCTGTGTTACAGTGTACCACAATGGAACTGACCACCTGCATGCTGGCCGACGCCGCCCAGCAGACTCCGGACGGCAAGGTGCACGTCCTCGGCGGCCAATGGGATCGCATCGTCACCGCCGGCCTGCCCACCACCCACCCCTCCCTCGCCATCGTCCTGGTCGTCCGGGTGGAGTACACGGAAGCCTTGCAGCGGTACGAACTACGAGTCGAGCTGGCCAAGGACGGCGAGCTCATGGGCCCAGCGTCGATCGGTCATCTCCAGGTCGGCCATCCCCCAACGTTGGCGCCGGGTGCCTCCCAGTCAGCGGCCATTGCCTTGACCTTCCCGATGGTGACGTTCGCGACCGCGGGCCGATACGAGTGGATCGTCCGAATCGACGATGCGGTGTACGG
Organism: uncultured Acidimicrobiaceae bacterium; assembly: GCA_963769725.1. Lineage (GTDB taxonomy): Bacteria > Actinomycetota > Acidimicrobiia > Acidimicrobiales > Palsa-688 > PALSA-693. The sequence goes on from CAVYMU010000004.1 coordinate 124,540, forward strand.
CTCGCTTCCCCTTGAGGTGCTCGAGACGTCCCAGCTGCCCGGCTTTCCTCCGCCCGGTTAGCAACCGTGGAGCGGCGGCTGACCCCCCGGATTCGAGCCCATCCTGCGGACGGTTGCCTGGCCTGGCGACCCGACCCGGAAGCAACCCAGAGGTGGCGATCACGCCGGGTCGATCCGGCGCCCCATCGCCGTCCCGACGAGCGCGCCGAGGGTGGCAGCCGTCAGACGAACCGAAGAGGCGGCCGGGGATACTCCGGGGGCGTGCTGCGGTATCCGCACTCGTAAGGCGCCGGGCAGGGATTCGAAGACCAGGGGCGGATCCAGCTTCAGGGCCTCGCCGTCGATCCCGATCTCCACCGAAGCGCCCGAATCCACGCGGAACTCCGGGGTGTCCCATTCGCGCCACCCCGGGAAGCTCCGGATCCGCCCAGCCGCCTCCAGAGCCACGAAGGTCACGGCATCCTTCGGGCCTGCGATCCGGGCCGCGACCACCCCCAGCCTGCCGAGATCCATGCGGGGGCGGGTGCCGACACTACCGAGACTGGCCAGCTGATACGGGTTGTTGGATACCAGGATCAGGTGCGCGGTTGGGTACTCCGTGCCGTCGGGGTCCGAGAACCGCAGATCGAATGGTTCGGCATTGGGGCCGATCATGTCGGGCAGCATGTCGGCGGCGGTTTTCAACTTGGCGTCCCGATAGGCCTGCGATTGCACGATCTTGGCATACAGCCCCATGGTGGCGTTGTTGACGAAGACGCGACCGTTGACCCGGGCCAGATCGATGCGCCGCTCCACCCCGACCTCGAACGCGTCGAGGGCTGCTACCACCGCCTCCCGATCGAGGCCGAGGTCCAGGGCGAAATGATTGCGGGTGCCAGCTGGTACGCAGACGTGAGGAATGTCGTGGGCAGCCGCGACTGTCGCCACCAGCGCTTGCGAACCGTCACCTCCGGCCATCCCGATCACGTCAGCACCTCTGGCGATGGCATCTGCCGCCAGCTGCTGCAAATCGTCGCCGGGCTGGAGCACGATGGGCTCGATCCCGCGAGCGGCGCACTCGTCGACCAGTCGGTACTTCTCGGCCTTACCGCCCCCAGATCTGGTGTTGATGATCAGGACCGGGTGGCTCGGGCGAGGCATGACCGTTCCGAGCTCCGCCCCGCCCGGCAGATCTCGGCGCACGGCGTAGCGGGCCGCAACGGCCGAAATGAGGATCAACGCAATGGCCACCGCAAGAGGGATGCCCCGGTGATCTGCTGTCAAGGTGACCACCACCACGATCACAAGACCGGCACCAGCCAACAGCATTCCCACCAGACTGGCTGCCCCTCGACGTGACAGCGCATACCAAAGTCCCACGACGGCCACTGCGACGGCCACCAGCACCAGCGGAAGCCGCCAGGCATCGCCTCGAATGATCGCGAAGCTCACCGATATGAGCGCTCCCACCAGACAAGCAATCGACACCAGGGCGGCGATACGCCGCCGGGGCGCCGGTCGTTCGTTCCTCACCGGGTCCCCCTCGCGGCGACGACCTCAGATCGGGATTCTCCCGACCGGTCCCAACCACGATCCCGCGGACGGCGGCGACCACTCAGCGCGTGCATACCGCTAGATCATGCTTGGTTGCCGTCAGGATTTCCAGCCTCGCCGCCCGTCTCGAAACGCGGCTGCCTGCTGACGGGCAGGGACGGCAGAGCACCTGTTCATTCGGTCCCCCGGCTTTCGGAAGCGGTGGGGGCCGATGCCGAGGGTCAGCCGGCGAGCGAGCCAGCCACTCAGCGCCGGTCAGCTCAAGAAGCTGGCCATGCCACGGACGAAAAGGTGCCACCCGAGCCAGGCCCAGCCCATCAGGACCAGGATTCGCACGACCCGTCGACGCATCAGGTGATTGGTCAACTGGCCCAGCGTCAGTGAGGAGCGACGAACGCTCGTCGCCTGAGCCACCACCAAAGCGAGACCGATTGCGCCGAAGGCGGCGAACGTGACATCTCGAGCGCTCACGCCGGGGACTGCCGAAGCAACAAGGCCCAGCCGAGAAGGAGCCATAGCCCGAACATCGCGGCCCGAGCCGGGTGGGTGCTCATGAGGTCGTCAGCAATCGAGCTCAAGGTGGGGTGCCCCTGGCGCGGTGAAGAGACGTACTCCGCCATTTCCAAGGCAACCAGGGCGCCAAACAGCACAGCCCAGGGCGCGGCCCGGCGCCAGGTCACCGGCATGCTGTCCACGCCCTCCGGGATCCCGCCACGCCAAGAACGCCAGGTAAGGAAGGCCACAACCGCGGCCGGAACGGCGACAGCCGCATCAATGGGAAGGGTGAAGGGGCGGAGGTCGGCCGAAAACCAGCAGTACGCAGCCAGAAAGACAGCACTGACGACGACGACGAGCCGGTTTCTGGCTCCGCCTGCTACTCGCACATCAAAGAGTCTCGCGGAATCAAAGACTCACCGCTCGAGCGCCCACCTGGCTTCAGCCAGCGCGGCACTGGGCCACGCGCTCGGCTGTGGGCCAGCGCACTTTCGTCGCCCATCCGGCTCGCTCCAGCAGGCGAATGAGCGCCGCTGAAGAGTCGAGTTGGTGTGGTTGGACACCGTGGCGAGCCGAGCTGGGGCAGGCGTGATGGAAGTTGTGCCACGACTCTCCCAAGGACAAGACGGCGAGCGGGGCGAAGTTCGTACTGTTGTCGCTGGTGGCGAACGGACGCAGACCGAACCGGTGGCCTATCGAGTTGACGCTCCAGGTGACGTGGTGGAGCAGGGCAATACGGACGACACCGGCCCACAGCAAGGCGGCCAGCCCCCCCACGAAGCTACCCGACCAAATCCATCCCGCCGCGAAGGGCACGGCGAGAGAGAGGATCGCGAGGAGAGGAAACATCCGGCTGATCAGGACCAGGTCAGAGTCGGCCATCATGTCCGGGGCGAAGCGAGGGGCGGGGGTCGAGTCCGCCGCGAACAGCCAGCCCACGTGGGCGTGCACCAGCCCCCGCCGTCCGCCGCCGCCCCCTCCCGGCGGCCACCACGGAGAGTGCGGGTCGCCGGGCTGGTCGCTGAACATGTGGTGCCGGCGGTGGTTGGCGACCCACCCGATGAGCGCACCCTGCACGGCCAGGGAGCCAGACACGGCCAATGTCACCTTGAGGGCTCTGGTCGCTTTGAAGCTGCGGTGGGCAAAGAGGCGATGGAAGCCGACCGTTGTCCCATACCCGGTGATGGAATACAACGAAACCGCAAGTACGATGTCGTTCCAATGGATGGCGTGGCCCCACAGCAGGGGCACCCCGGCGCCGAGAGCGATCACGGGCGCGAGCACCAGCACGATCGTGATCAAACGTTGACCCATCGGCTGGTCCGCCGGCGGCGAGACGAGAGCGGCGGGTGGAGACGGATTCAGCCGCGGCGCGGCTGGTGCGACGGTCATGGGAACTCCCTTGCCGCAGGTTCGAAGCTGACATCCGGTGCTCGAACCTGGGTCTAGGGCCCGTTCCCCGAGACGACATGGTCGCCGTGGAGGCGACGTTACTCGATCCGAGAGAGGCTCGTCGGGAAGTGCCCTTGGACCCGGGGAAACGTACCGGCCACCACTCGGCGACCGGCCGGTGGGCATTGACGGCGTGGTGACACCTGGCCACTGGCGCATGGTGCCGCTCGCGGCGATAGGTTGCTGTTCAGTGGCGTCGCGGTGTCGAAGTGGTCGAGCGAATCAGGTCACGGAGCGACACTGGCGCTCCGGCCCCTCCCGGCGAGGAGGTGCCAATGGACACCTGACCTTCCAACCCGAGGCACGACCTGAGGCGACCCGCAGGCTACGACCGTCCCGGGGCGCGTTGCGCGGCGTGCGGGTCCGTGCGGGCCTAGTTCTGTCCGGTCGAGCCGGCATCGGTCCCCCCGACCGCTGGACCTCGTAGCTGCGGTTCCACGGCTGACCGGGCCCCCGAACAGACCACGAGATGGCAAGCGGCGCACCGAGGCAGCGCAAACCGAGCCCCCGCTGGCAAAAGGTGCTCGGTGCTGGGGTGAGTCTGGTCCTGCTGGTTCTCATTCTGGTCGGGGTGATTCCACAGTTCGCGAGCTACTCCAGCGCCTGGACTCGCGTCACCGATCTCGACGCGGGCTCGTGGGTGGCGATCGCGGTGGCCGCCGGGGTCAACCAGATCTCCGGGATCTGGCCCTACCAGGCCGCTATGCCTGGACTGCGATTCTGGCAGGGTCTCCTGCAAATCGAGACGGCCACCGCAATCTCGAACACTGTGCCCGTCGGCGGAGCCGTTGCGATCGGTGTGACCTACAGAATGTTCTCGTCTTTCGGCTTTGCCGACGTCGTCATCTCCACCGCCGTGCTGACAACTGGCATCTGGAATCTGGCCGGGAAATTCATACTGCCTGTGGCCGCAGCGGCGCTGTTGGCAGTCACCGCTCGTCCGACCGCGCAGGTAATAGGAGCCGCACTCACGGGCACCGTGGCTCTGGCCGTCCTGGGAGTTGGGCTGTGGTTGGTCTTCCGGTCCGAGGCCAACGCCCACTGGATCGGGCGCCTGGTCGATCGAATTGTCAATCGGGTGCGCCATTTTTTCCACCGGCCACCGACCGACCGGATCGAGCGTTCTCTGGTCCACTTCGGCAGTCATACCGTTGACACCGTGCGCCGTCGAGGTTGGCGCCTTACCTGGGCGTCACTGGCGAATCAGGTGGCGGGTTTTGTTCTCGTTCTCATCATCGTCCGGGCCGTAGGCATCAGCGCCAGCCAAGTCCCATTTGCTGCGGTCTTCACCTCGTTTGCGGTGGCCCGGCTGGCGGGTGCGATACCAATCACTCCGGGGAGCCTCGGAACGCTCGACGCCGCGTTCATCAGCGTGATGGCTACGTTCGGCGCCAGTTCTTCCCAGGCGTTGACCGCCGACTTGGTGTGGCGGCTGACGACGTATTTCCTTCCCATCCTCTCCGGCATCGTCACTTACCTCATCTGGATCCGCTGGCGGGGCCGCTCCGCCGTCCCCGTTGAACGTTGAATTCCGGGCCCGCTCGTCCAGGCCCTCGTGCTGGGTGGTCGGGGGCGGCGGACAGGCCGGATCTGCCAAACCGGCCGGACCTACGTCCTGGCCGCCCGGCGATCAGCGATCTTGGCCGCCTTGCGCCGCTTGCGCGCCTCGACGGCTCCTCGGGCCAGCTCCTGCAGAGAAGCGTCGGGTTCCGCCCTCATTTCTAGCCAGTCTTCCAACCGGGCGGGTGTCAACTGGCCGCCGGCCACGGCGGCGGCCAGGGCACATCCCTCTTCCCCCTTATGCGAGCAGTTGGTATATCGGCAGCCCCGCGCCAAGGCCTCGAGCTCCTGGAAAGCTTGGCCCACGCCATCACCCGCGCCGGCCACGGACAAGGCCCGCATCCCGGGGGTATCGATCAAAATGCCTCCCGCGGGTAGCAGGACCAGCTGGCGATGGCTGGTCGTATGCCGTCCCTGCCCGTCATTGCGTACCATCCCCGTCGCCAGTAACTCGGTCCCGGCCAACAGGTTCACGAGCGTCGACTTGCCCGCTCCCGACAAGCCAAGCAGCGCCAGCGTCCGCCCCTCAATCAGGTAGCTGGCCAGTTCCGATATGCCCGCGCCACTCGTGGCGCTGACCACGAGGACCCTGACGCCGGCGGCAACCGTCTTCACGGCCTCGACCGCCTCGGCCGCCAAGGCCGGCGCGACCGCGTCGGACTTGGTGATGAGGACGACGGGGGTGGCGCCGCTCTGCCACGCCAGGGCCAGGAAGCGTTCCAGGTGGCGGAGGCTGAGACTGCCATCAAGTGAATCGCATAACAACACCGTGTCGATGTTTGCGGCCACGATCTGTGACACGGCACCCCTCCCGGTGGCCGGTCTGCGAAATACGCACCGGCGCGGCAGGACCGCCACGACCCGTGAGCTGCCGACGGGAGTGGACGCTCGGTCCAGCGCGACCCAATCGCCGACAGCCATTTCGATACCGTGCTCAGCCACGACCCGGATGTCGGCCAATCCAGTCATCACCGTGCACATACCGCGGTCAACCCGCGACACTCGCCCCGGTAAGAGGCTCGGATCACCCAACTCGGCCAGAGCCCGAGCCCATCCTTCGTCCCACCCTAGCGTGGGCAACCCCGGGACGGCTGAGACGATGGGCACTGAGCACTCCCTCTTGTCCGACGGATCCCATTGTCCCACGGATCGGATCGCGCCCACCGCCGCGCCGGCCCGCATCTGGTTCGGGATGGTCTCGTGCCGCGGCGCCGCCCGGCCGCCGGTACCCGGTCGCCCGCCGGCGCTCAAGCCGGCGTTCAGACCGTCAGTCCCGGGCGGGTCGGCCTCAAGGCGTAGGCGCGCCGCTCGGGCCGCTCGGGCCCGATGAAGGCGAGGCCAAGGGGAAGTCGACATCCAGCAGGACGCCCAGACAGCGGGCGCATACCCAGTTGGCAGCCCGGACCGAGGCTGGTAGAGGAACTGGAGTGAGATAGATCACCTGGCACGAAACACAGGTGATCGGAGGGTTTCGCCAGCGAAGCTCAATACCAGATCGAGACGGCGAGAGGGCACGGTCCGGGAGCCGGCGGGACGGATGATCAGAGGATGTCATGAATGGCCCGGTCCCGAATCGCTTCGCTCTGGGGATCGAAGGAGTGAGTGGAGATCCCTTGGGGAGAGCGGCTTGATGAGGTAGGCGTCGGCGCCGCGAGCCAGCGCGGCCCGTTTCGTGATCGGGTCCTGGTGGAATGAGCAGACGATGATCCGCAGAGCGGGGTAATCATGTCGCAGGGAGCTGATGGTGTCCAGGCCCTGATCGACGGGCAGTTGAATCTCGAGGAGCACGGCGTTCGCTTGCAATCGGTCGACGGCTTCCACCGCACTGTCTTGCCCGTCGGCGTATCCCACCACGGACACGTCAGGACCACCCTGCTCCACGACGTAACGCATCAGCTCACGCCGGTCGTGTCGACCATCGATCACCACGACTCGGACATCGCAACTCAGGGCAATGCTTGGGTCCGCAGAGATTGTCGATGTAGCTGGGGTTCCCATTGGAACCGCCGATCTGCCCCCGTAGCCGGAGGGCGCGGTCGCCCGCTCTGGATGACGTTGCCACCCTACACCTCCTTGGCCCGGTCCGCGGCGAACGGGCGGGCGGAAGGGGGTAAGGGCGGTAAGGAGTCGGGTATCGGCAAACTCAGGGCGACGCGAACGAGGTCGGTTTGCCGGGCAGCAGCACCTCGGCGCACGCCGGACACAACACCCAGTCGTGCTGGAACTCCAAGGTGGGGTCGTCGTCAAGTGGGCGCCGACACCGACCACACAATCGGGGCCCGGACTGATTTTCGGCTGTCATGACGTCCTCTGCAATTGGGCTCAGAAGAGGCGTCAAGCCTGAAGACTGCGGGTTGCGGGTTCGTCCGGTGTCAACCGACCGATTCGACACCGACCAGGCGTCCCTCCCAAGTTTGGGATTGAGTTTCAGGCTACCACCGTTCGATGCATTACCTCTCGCCCGCGCCAGCCTCCGAGGTTTCGGGTCACCCCGGTACCGAGATGGGGCGGTGGGCCGGATCGCCGCTCCGTCACGGTGCCACGCTGACCCGCCCCTGGGGTGCTAGAGTGGCGAACCACGCCGGGACGCCAGCCGAGTCCCTCGCTGGACTCGTGAAAGGCAGGCCATGACGGAACCGTCCGAGGCCATTGACGGCGAGGTGTTGCGCCTGCGAAGTAGTGGACAGGCGTTCGCACGGATCAGCCGGGATCTGCGACTCGAAAAGCCGGTCGACGCCCAGCGGGCCTTCCAGCGTGCGGTTCGCCGCTTGCCCGGGCCGGAGCAGGAAGAGGTGTACCGGCAGGAGTCGGCGCGCCTCGACCGCTTAGCGGAAAAGGTAAATGCCAACGTCGACAAGCCACCCGAAGAGAGAACCCGGCAGCTCGCGGCCGTCGAACGTCTCCGCGGCCTGCTCAGCAGCGATCCCGCCTGAGGCGTCCACCCGCATCTAGGCGGGGGCGTTGACCTTCTCGCCGGACGCGGCGGGCCCAACGGCCCGGTCGTCCCTAGGATCGGTGGGTCCCCGTGGCGACGTTAGTAAGGGGACGGTTGGTTGAAGATCACCACCAGGCTGGCGATCTTGCCGTCGCGGACACTGAAGTAGCTCGACATGATCAGCTCATCGGGGAGATTGGTCTTGTCGTAAGTACCGTCGTACTTTGCTCGCACGATGACGTCGCCGTAGTGGTCAAGCACTTCGCGCACCTCCATAGTGACCTGATCTCCCACGAACTCCTTCTCTATAAAGGGCCGGATGGCATCGATCCCTACGATCTCGCGTCGGTTGTCGTTGACGTAGGCATCCTCGGCGAAGGTGGCGACGATGCCATCGGTGTCAAAGGCGTTGATCGCCGCAATGTGATCGGCGACGACGCCCGTCAGTTCCGTTGCCCTCATGGTCTTCCGCTCCTCGTTATGGCCGGTCGTTCGGCCGGGTACTCCCAGCCTGGAGGATCCCCGAACGGGAGGGTCAACCCCCCAATTCCCGGCTCGACCTCCCCCTAGGGGAGGTTCCACACTGCCCCCCGTCTACCCCCAAGAGGTCCCGCTACCGTGGCGAAGATGTTGCTACAGGCCGCGGTCAACGGCGAGCTCACCAAGGCCGATCACGGGGCGGTGCCAGTAACCGCTCGAGAGCTGGCTTCCGACGTTCCGGAGTGCATTGCGGCCGGCGCTCGGGCCTTCCACGTCCATCCCCGGGACGCGGATGGCCGAGAGTCATTGGAGCCGGCGGACGTCGATGCGGTGGTGTCGGCCATGAGAGCCGCCGGGGCGCCGAGTGTCGGCGTGACCACCGGCGAGTGGATACAGCCAGACCTCCAGCGCCGTCTGGTTCTGGTCAGAGGCTGGAAGCTTCCTGATTACACTTCGGTCAACCTGTCGGAACCCGGGGCCGTCGAGGTGGCCCACGCCCTGCTGGATATCGGTATTGGCATCGAGGCTGGTCTGGGGAGTGTCGAGGACGCCGAGCTGCTGCTACGAAGCGGACTTTCGACCCGTCTCACCCGACTCCTTATCGAGCCGGCGGACATCAGCCGGGCGGACGCGGTTCCCACCGTCAGCGCCATCCACGAGGTCCTGAACCGGGCCGGCGTCGAGGTACCTCGGCTCCAGCACGGGAACGGTGCAGCCACGTGGATCCTCATCGAGGACGCCATCAGGCGTGGTGTCGACACTCGAGTCGGCCTAGAGGACACCTCGGAGCTGCCAGACGGCCGATCGGCGTCCGGGAACGCCGACCTCATCCGCGCTGCCTACCAGATGGGAGCCGGGAGGGATGTCTCTTGAGCCTTCGCATTCCCGGGAGGACGCACCAGGATGCGCACCCGCCCAGACGAAGCGTCATCAGGCATCCAGGCCGGGACACTCTCGACGTCATGAAACCTGCGCCGTCGAGGTGGCCGGGAGACCGGTAGGACGCTCCTTTGGTCGGGCCCCGCCCAGTGGCCGCTCAGCTCGCGGATTCGACCGCGGCGTACTTGCCGATCTTGAGGGCCCTCGCCGCGGTACCGCCCATGATCAGCTCCTGGTCCTCAGGTGCCAGGCTGGCGACGACCTCGCTGTAGCCGAGCGGGTCGCTCATGCCTTCGGGGTGGGGGAAGTCGGAGCCGAACATGAGCCGGTCGGCGGGCAGGCCCATGTCCAGAAGACCCTTGGGGTCGGGCTCGTGGAAGATGTGGACGTAAATGTTGCGCTTGAACACCTCGAAGGGGTCCTCGTCGAAGAGCACCGGCGACTTCTCATAGGCGGCCTGGATCCGGGTCAGGAAGGGCCGGATCCACTCCGCCCAGTACTCCACCGGCATGAACTTCAGCTTGGGGAACCGGGTGGCCAGACCGTGACCGATGATGGACGCCATGGCGTCGTGCACCACGACCTTGTCCGACGCCATGGCCTCGAAGGCCGGTGAGCCGGTCGCCTTGAACGGCAGGGTCTCGCCGTTGATCCCGTGCCACTCGTTGAGGTAGCGCTGGTAGCCGGGGTCACCCGAGTGCATGCCCACCACTACGTCGAGGCGCTGCACCTCCTCCCAGAACGGGTCGAACTCGGGCAGGGCGAAAGACTTGCGGCCCTTCCAGGTCGGCACCGGCGCGGCCCGAATCAGGAAGATCTTGGCGCCGCGCTCGTGCACGAACTGCAACTCCTCCAGGGCCTTATCGGCCCCGGCGGCCAGGCTGATGATCGGCGTCGAGAAGATGGCGTCGGAGTAGGCGAAGGTCCAGTGCTCATGCATCCACTGGTTGAGGGCGTGAATGACCGCCACCGCCAGATCAGGATCGTCGGCCACCCGCTCCTCCAACACACTGGCCAACGTGGGCCACAACAGGGTGCGGTCGATCCCCATGTCCTTCATCAACGCATAACGCGGCTCAGGGTCGAAGAAGGCATCGAGACCGGGCATCACCTTCGGCTTGACGCCGGTGTGCCCGCCGACACCCCCATGCCCATGATTGCTGGCGTTATTTCCCCAGCCGCCAGGAACTGCCACCTTCGAGAACGTCGGATTCGGGATGTACTCGCTGATGTGGTCGCGGACCGCCAGCTTGGTCCGGCCACCGATTTCGACGTACTTGATCGCCCCCTCGTACTCCCGAGGCAGGAACTTCGTCATGGCGTCCCGGTTCTCGTACAGGTGGTTATCGGCATCGAACGTCTCATACGGCAAGCGCCGCTCGTGGACGTAAATGAAGTCATCGCTGGCATCGGACACAGGCGGATCTCTTCCGTTCAGGTGCTTCTTGGTCCAACCACGGTCCCACGGCCTGAAATGGCTGTCAATATCGTGGCTGGTGAGCAACATTGACGGGACCCTCTAACGGTGCGAGCCGGGTCGCCATCGCCATGGAGCCCACTCCGGGTCGGGAGGGTGTTGAGGTGCTGGTGAGAGGGGGTTGGGGTAGGGTATGGCGGTTGAGGTTCGTTTTTGTTCGGCCGTGGGGCCGAGGGTTGCTGCTGGTGATGTGGCGGCCAGGGACTGAGAGGATTCCGTTATGCGCATGGACGACATGATTCTGGTCAGCATCGATGACCATATGGTCGAACCCCCTGACATGTACCAGCGGCACGTGCCGGCCAAGTGGCTGGATGAGGCGCCCAGGGTGGTCCGCAACGAGCAGGGCGTCGACGAGTGGGTGTTCCAGGGCGAGCGGACCTCGACGCCGTTCGGCATGGCCGCCACCGTGGGCTGGCCTCGGGAGCAGTGGGGGTTCAATCCCGGTGCGTACACCGAGTTGCGCCCGGGCTGCTTCGATGTGCACGAACGGGTGAGGGACATGAACGCCAACGGAGTGCTGGCGTCGATGTGTTTCCCGACCATGGCCGGCTGGAATGCCCGGACCTTCACCGAGTCGCATGACAAAGAGATCGCTCTGGTGATGCTGCAGGCCTACAACGACTGGGCCATCGACGAGTGGTGCGGGGCCTACCCGGGACGGTTCATCCCGCTGGGCATCGTGCCCATGTGGGACGTCGACCTGGCCGTGAAGGAGATCCACCGGGTGGCCAAGAAAGGCTGCCGGTCAATCAGTTTCCTCGAGGCCCCCCACGCCCAGAATTTCCCAAGTTTCCTGTCCGGGCACTGGGATCCCATGCTCAAAGCCCTCTGCGAAGAGAACATGGTCCTCTCCCTGCATATCGGCGCCGGCTTCGACCTGATCAAGAAGGCGCCCGAGGCGCCGATCGACCATCTCATCGTCCTGACCTGCCAGATCGCCGCACTTATCGCCCAGGACCTGCTGTTCGGGCCGACCCTGCGCCGCTTCCCCGAGCTCAAAGTGGCGCTCTCCGAGGGCGGCATCGGCTGGATCCCGTTCTACTTGGACCGGGCCGACCGCCACTTCGAGAACCAGGCCTGGCTCCACAACGACTTCGGCGGCAAGCTCCCCTCCGAGGTGTTCCGCGACCACATCCTGGCCTGCTATATCACCGACCCGTCCGGCCTGGCCCTACGCCACCGTATCGGCATCGACACCATCGCCTGGGAATGCGACTACCCCCACACCGACACCACCTGGCCCGAATCACCCGAGTTCACGTGGAAAGAACTCCAAGATGTCGGCTGCAGCGACGACGAGATCCACAAGATCACCTGGGAGAACTCCTCCCGCTTCTTCAGCTGGGACCCGTTCCAGCACACCCCCCAAGACCAGACCACCGTCGCCGCTCTCCGCAGCCTGGCCCGTGACGTCGACACCACCCGCATGCCCCGCGAAGAATGGAAAAAGCGCAACGAGAGTGCCGGAATCGGCATCTTCTAGCCCACTCGCTAATGCGGCATTCAATCGGACCGCCAAGTCGTCCAATGTCCACACGAACGACCGCTGTCCGATCCGTATGCTGCCGACAGGGCCCCGAAGGCTATAAAAGGCTATGTGGAACCCATGGGATTGCGGGCGAGCGGCCGCCTCGATCGTGGAACCGAGTTTGACGAGGTGAGCGCCGCAGAGCCGGCGCCGGCGGATGACGGAGTGTCAGCAGTGACCCACCCGGGGGAGATCGTTCGAGAACGGCTGGACCGTGTCCTCCTCGTGCGCATCGACCGACCCGAAGTCCGCAACGCTCTGACCTGGGACATGGCGCGCGGACTCGGCGCGGCCATAATCGACGCCGAGGCGGACCCCGAGGTGCGGGCCGTGGTGCTGGCGGGAACCGGGGACATCGCCTTCTGCGCCGGGATGGACCTGCACAACTACATCTCCGACGACAAGCCCACGATGACCGACGCCGCTTTCGCGGCTTATCGACGGCTGCTCGACGGCGAGGTTTCGGTGCCGGTTATCGCGGCTGTCAACGGGCACGCCTTGGCCGCTGGGTTCGAGATTCTCCTGGGCTGCGACATCATCGTGGCCTCCTCGGGGGCCACGTTCGGCCTGCCCGAGGTGAGGAGAGGACTCCTCGCAGGAGGCGGTGTGCTGCACGTTGGTTCGAGGCTTCCCGTCGGCGTCGCCTTGGAGTTATCCCTCACCGGTGACCCGATCGATGCGGCCCGGGCCCACCAAATCGGTCTTGTCAACTGGATCGTGACGCCAGGTGAGGTCCTTTCTACCGCGCTGCGAATCGCCGAGCGGATCGCCCAGAACGGCCCGCTGGCGGTGACCGCGACCAAGGAGATCGTCCGCATGGCCGTCGTCAGCCCGTCGGAAGCCAAGGAGCGCCTCGGCCACTGGATCGGAGTGGTGTTCAATAGCAGCGACGCCAAGGAAGGCGCTCGAGCTTTCCTCGAGAAGCGCCCGCCCATGTGGCGAGGCCATTAGCGCTTCAGGCCAAGGCCGGAGGCTATTCCCCTCGGTGCAGGCTGGGGGGAGCGAAGGGCGGCGGTCCTGGCGGAAGGTGTGACAGCGTCGACATGAGCTCATCCACAGTCCACCTGGTCTCTTTGTAAAACGCCTCTTTCACGGTCCACCCCTCGTAGAGAATCACGTCGCCGCCTTGCACATTGAACACTTGTCCGGTGAAGGGGCAGCGTTCGTCGGCGAGATAGGCGACCAGCGGGGCGACATTGGATGGGTCATATGGATCAAACGTGGGTGCACCTCCCATAGAGGTGGTCGGCTCCGATACTGTCAGCAGCCCGGCGGTTAGCCTGGTACGGGCAACTGGCGCGACAGCGTTGACCCGCACGTTGTACCGTTCCAGTTCCCGTGCCGCGACGAGGGTAAGGGCAACAACCCCTGCTTTGGCGGCGGCATAGTTCGCTTGCCCCAGATTTCCGTACAATCCAGCTCCGGCCGTGGTGTTTACGACCGCGGCCGGGCCGGAATCGCCGCTCTTGTGGCGATCACGCCAGTACGCTGCGGCCCAGTGCAGTGGCGCGGCCTGGCCCTTCAGGTGTACGCCGACGACGACATCCCATTCCTCTTCGGACATGTTGGCGATTGTGCGGTCACGAAGCACTCCGGCGTTATTGACGAGTACGTCCAGCCGCCCGAATGCCTCTACGGCGTGATCGATGAGGAGACCCGCCTCAACCCAGTTCGACACGTCACCGACATGCGCTTCGGCTTCTCCCCCACTGTCCCTGATCTCCTCGACCACGCCAGCCGCCGACGGTCCCTCTTCATTGACGCCACCACCTGCTACGGAGTTGACGAGAACGCGTAGGCCCCTCTCGGCCAGGAGATGAGCGTAGGCCCGGCCGACGCCGCGGCCACCACCGGTGACGATCGCAACCTTCTTCGAGTCGTTGGACATCCCTCCTCCTTCCGGCAACCACCTGCTCGGGACCTTGAGCCGTCATCACCAACGTACTCGGCCTCGCCCTCCATGCCCCTCTGCTCCCGCCGCCATCGAAGGGCCCAATGGCGTTGGACATCACCATCGCTTCGGATGATGCGTATTTCCAAATGCCATTGGTCCAAGGACTTGGGCTGCCCGGCGGGGAGACCATGGTTGAACCGTGGCTATTCATGAACTGGAAACGTGCCGCCGAGTACCTATATACGGCTCAGACATTGACCGCCAACGAGGCGCTGGACATGGGGCTCGTGAACCGCGTCGTGCCACGCGATGAGCTCGAGGCGACCGTTGAAGAAATGGCCAATAGAATTGCTCTGGCTCCTCTGACCACCCTCAGAGCCACGAAGACGCTCCTGAAGCGGGCTTGGGAACTGATGGGACTCCGGCTCCACCTGCAGATGTCCAACGACCTCCTGTCCCTGACCGCGGCCCACTCAGATGTGAGGGCCATACATGCAGGCATGGGCCCTGTCCGTATACCACCAAGGCAGTGGGCCGCGAAGCGGCTTGGCGGTGAGGTGGCCACAGAAGCCGACTCCGGAGATCCGAAGCCAGAGTGACGGAGACCGCCACCGGCCTGGTCGCAATAGTCCGGATTGCCTTGCGGGGCCGCCGAGGCAAACGAGAAGGTCCCGCGTGAGCCGCTGGTAGTCTCCCTCGAGGTCGATACGTGGGGAGGTTCGAGATGGCTTCGGCGTGGAGTTATGAAGGCATGCGGGTGCTGGTGAGCGGCGGCGGCGGCGCCGGCATGGGTGCGGCCGCGGTACGGGAACTGACCGAGTTGGGGGCCGAGGTGCACGTGCTCGACTTGAGAGAGCCACCGGTCGATGTCGCCAGCTACCAGGCCGCGGATCTGCGCGACCCATCGGCCGTGGCCTCCGCAGTGGACAACGTCGGTGGCCGCATCGATGCCCTTTTCAACTGTGCCGGGCTACCAGGAGGGCGGTTTCCCGATCTTGACGTGATGCTGGTGAACTTTGTCGGCATGCGCCACCTGGCCGAGCTCGTCGTTGCTCACATGGAGGCGGGCGGGGCCATCGCCAGTATCTCTTCGACCGCAGGCAGGGGTTGGGAAGAGAACGTCGACAAATGGATGCCGTTGGTGAGCAGTCAAGGCTTCGAGGCTGGCAAGGCGTGGTGCGAGGCGCATTCCGACGACATCGCGGGCGGGTACGGGCCATCCAAGCAGGCCATGATCATTTGGACCATGTACGCGGCGATCGGACTGGCCGGCAAGGGTATCCGCCTCAATTGCATCAGCCCTGGTCCAACCGACACCCCGATGATGCCTGACTTCCCACAGGCAATCATCGAACGGTACCCAATCCCGCTCGGACGCCATTCCCGGCCCGAGGAGCAGGCCTACCCGCTGATCTTCCTGAACAGCCGGGCGGCCTCCTACATCACCGGTGAGAACCTCATCACGGACGGCGGCACCATAGGCGGGGTCTCGACCGGGCAGATCGACCTGGTAAAAATCCTCAGCGCGGTCCTGGGCTGACAGGTCGGCTGGTACATTCGCCCCACAATGGTGGCCAACGACGCGCCGATCCCGCACGGCCACCTTCAGGGGCGCGTCGCGGTGGTGACGGGTGCTTCGAAGGGGCTCGGCGTCGCCATCGCCCGTCGCCTGGTCGACGAGGGCGCCACGGTAGCCCTCCTGGCTCGCAGTGCCGAGCGGCTCTCCGAGGTGGCGACCACGCTGGGGGCCTCGTCGGTCGCTCTGCCCTGTGACGTCGGCGACCCGGCTTCGGTCCGGGCCGTATTCTCGGACCTGGCCGACCGCTGCGGCCGGATCGACGTGCTGGTTAACAATGCCGGGATCATTGGCATGTCCCTCCTGGAGGAGGCCAGCGACGAGTCGATACTGAGCCAGGTCGCCACCAACCTGATCGGGCCGATGCTGTGCACCCGCGCCGCCATCCCACTCCTGCGGGCGGCGGGAGGTGGCGACGTCATCAACATCTCGTCTCGGTCGGTCGGGCTGGCTCGACCGTCCCTCTCGGTATACGCGGCGACCAAGGGCGGACTCGAGACGTTCGCCCGGACCCTTGCCGCCGAACTCCGGCCGGACGGCATCCGGGTCAGCTCGATCCGCGTCGGCCCAGTGGCGACGGCTCCCGACGTGCAGGCCGGCGAACGGGGATCCCGCGCCGTCGTCGACGACTGGGTCGCTCGCGGCGGGCCTGCGCCCGAGCCGCCGGCTCCGCCCGAGAGCGTGGCCGACGCCGTCGTGTTCATCGCCACGGCGAGACCCGGGGCTCGTATCCCGGTCATCCACCTCGAACCGCAATAAGCGGTTCGCCCTCTGGGTCGGCATCGGCGGTGGGCAGGCGGTCAGAACGCGTCTGTTGGTAGATGCTCAGCACCGTCGGAGAGGTGGCAAGGATGGCGATCCCCAGGACGGCGACCAGGCCGGCAAGAGCTTCGAGAGCGAGGGCATGGCCGGCCAGCCGGGCTTGCTCGTCGAAGAGAGTCTGGCCCGCGACTACGGCAGTCACGGGCTCAAGAAGGGCGATGACGGGCATGGAGAGGGCCAGTGGTCCGGCCTGGTAGGCGCTTTGAGAGACGACCAGGGCCGAAGCGCCCAGGACCACCAGCACGTACACCTGCCAACTGGTGAACAGTGCCGAAACGTGGTTGGACAGTTGGTAGGTGACGGACTTCGTAAGTATCGCGAGCAGCCCGAACGACAGGCCGGCGCCGGCACCAAGGAGAGTGGCACGATACGGCCCTCGTGTCGTGGCGGCAATTCCAACCGTAAGGGCGATGACGGCACCGACCGGGGCCAGGGTGAGCATCCAATCGGCGCCGGCCGGTTCGGAGGTGCCGCTCTCGGGTGAGGCTACGACGAGGAATGCCGAAACGCCCGAGAGCACCCCGAGGATGCCGAGCCATTCGCGTCGGCCGGGACGCCGGTGTCGGCGCCAGATGGCGAGCGGGATCGCAAAGGCAAGTTCGGTTGCGACGATTGGCTGCACTAGTGCCACTGGGCCACTCGCCAGGGCCACGGCTTGGCAACCGAAGCCGGCCACGAGCATCATCACACCTGCTAACCATTTGGGACGTCGCAACAGATCGATGACAAGTTGCGGTCTCAGGGACGCGCCTGGTCTGGTCGCCTGGGTTGCCTCCTGTTGCAGCACCGCCGCGATGGCGAAGCTGATCGCGGCGCCAAGCCCAGCAACAACCGGTAAAACCGCCATCTGGTCAGGTGGTGGTCAGCACTCTCGGGTCTGAGTGCGAATTTCGATTTGGCGATGGAACCTTGGCGGCGATTGGCTCGCCGCGGCGGAGTGTGCCCTTGTCGAGCAGGTCGACGGGGATTCCTTCCTGGCTGGCTTTGGCGATGAGCCAATCGACAAGGTCGTCGACGGCTCCGGGCTCGGCCGGGTCGATAGACGTCTCCACTCCCTCGACGCCGGAGACGATTCGGCCGGGCTGGGCGAAGTCGTGCTCGACCCAGATACGTTCCGCGATCTTCGTGGCGACGGCGTGCCAGGTCGCCACGATGCCCCAGGTGACCTGATCCAGGGTCTCCGCCTGGCTCAAGGCGGCTACGGTCTGGCCCTGCCGGTCGTGGTGCCACCCGGTCAGCGCCCGTTCGGCGAGCTCGTCGACCGGCGGTCCGCCGGTCCGGGCCCGGTGAGCGACGCCGGCTACGGTCGGGGCGTGGCGGGAGTCCCGGCGGAACGCGGCGAGACGTCGCCGGTCGCCGATGACGATCAGCGGCAGGTCTCCGCTGGCGCTACTGCGCCAGTCGAGCAGCCGATCGGCGGCTTGTAGTTCGGTATCGCTGCGGCCGAATACGTTCCGGGCCCCGTGGGTCTCCGGACGCGGGGCGTCGATATCGGCCAGGTTCCGGCCCCGGCCTTCGAGGAGCCGGGGGCGATGGCCGAGCACCAGGACCCTGTAGATGGGATAGCGGCGGAGTGCGTATTCGAGGTCCCGGGTGGTGAATGCCCGGTCTACGACGGCCCGGTCGCGAGGTTCGAAGGGCAGCGTCACCATGGCCAGCTGGTTGGGGTTCACCATGACGGCCAGGCCGCGATCGGTGGGTGACCCCTCGGCCGCGGCCACTGCCTTGGCGACGCGATGGGCGACGGTGGGTGCGGTGGTGCCGCGGTCGGGTTCGGCGGGCAGGCGGCGGCGGGCCCGGTCGGCCAGCTGCCGCAAACGGGCGATGTCGAGGACGGTCATGGATGACGCCGGGGTGGTGGCGAGCAAAAGGGACACCGACGGGCCCGCAGTCGAGGATCTGAGCGCCTGCAGCCTGTCCCAGTCGAGGCTGCCGGCCGCGGCGGCGAGCTCGGCTCGCAGGTCCGCCTCTTCGTCGGTGCGCGACCGGTGCTCCTCGCGCAGGTGCCATTCCACCTCGGTGCGGTATTGGAAGATGAGCGGGCACAGGGGACAGTGGTAGACGGACATTGGTCCTCCGGTCACTTCTAGGGGAACGTCGCCAGTAGACCCCGTGGGCGTGGGACGCGAGTTGAGACAGGATGGAGACGCGGTGAAGAAACGAAACAGCAGACCGGGCCCGCCGGGACGGCGATGCCTTCTCCGATCTGCACCGCGTCTTCACACCATTCCCACCAGGGGCTCGCACGACCTGGGTGTACTGGTGCTGCTACACCGAAGCGCCCGTTCCTGGTCGCTGGATCTCCCGACCACTCATCGGATGTGACCCATGACTTCCGCCGCTACTCCCCTCGGACTCGGAACTGCACACACAGCCGACTTCGCCGGGCTCACCTTCCATCTCGACACCATCCTCGCCACCATCACGGCAGGGGTGATCGTGATCACCCTCGGGCTCTACGCCCGGCGGGGAGTCTCGGCCCTGAGTCCCAAGCGAGCTCAGCTGGCATGGGAGACGGTCGTATCGGCAGCGGAACACCAGGTCGGGCGCAGCATCGGCTCCGCCGGTCGACGTGTCGTTCCCTTGGCCGTCACCCTGTTCGTATTCATCTTGACGGCCAACCTGCTCGAGATCGTCCCCAGCGGCCATCCGCAGAAGACCGTCCCGGCGCCCACCGGCGACCTCAACCTGACCGCGGCACTGGCCCTACTCGTCGTCATGCTGGTGCACACCACCGCGATCCGGGCCCGAGGGCTGCGAGGGTATCTCCGTCACTACTTGCATCCCACCCCATGGCTCTTGCCATTGAAGATTCTCGAGGAACTGGCCCGACCGATCACCCTGGCCCTCCGGCTCTTCGGGAACGTGTTCGCCGGGACCGTCATGGTCATCCTGATCTTCGAGTTGATCCCGGCCGTCTTCGCCCCCGCTCCGCTGATTGCCTGGAAGCTGTTCAGCGTGTTCGTCGCGGTGATCCAAGCGTTCCTCTTCGCCTTGCTCACCGTTCTGTACTTCCAGACCACCATGCCAGCCGGCAGCGGCCCCCCATCACCCCCACCAGGTCCTCTACCGCAAGGACCGACCACCCGCGGAGGCGATACAAATGACAGCTAGTTTCATGACCCTCAACGCCACCCTCCTCGTCGAGCTTGTCGTATTCATCGTCGTCCTCGCCGTGCTGGCCCGATTTGTCATCAGACCTCTGCAGGCGGCCATGGACCGCCGGCAAGCCGAAATCGACCGAGCCGCCGCGAACGCCCAGCGCATCGAGGAGCTACTCGCCTCCGCCGAAGCCGAATACGATGCCACCCTGGCGGCGGCACGGCGCGAAGCCAACCAGCTCATCGAAGCCGGCCGTCGCGTTGGTAGCTATCTGGAGCAGCAACGACCAGGTCCCGATGGACGGCACGAGATCCCGGCCGGCCTCACCGTATCGAGGTTGCGGTCACGGCCGGACCAAAACCGGTTGCCGCCAAGTGCTCGGTGACGAGGTGGGCGCAACCGGCCGGGTCGTCCAACCACGGGCCGTGGCCGGCTTGGACTTCATATAGCCGGGCGAACCGAATCTTGTCGATCGAAGGGCGGCGCCGCGGCTGGCTTGAGGAACGGATCGGTTGTCCCCAGGCAGAACATCGTCGGCGTCGAAACCCGGCTCAACTCCGCGTCGCTCATAACGCTGTCGGGTCGGGGACCACGGAAGAAGTCGATGGCGTGCAGAGCGGTGCATCTGCCGGTGTTCTTTACGCTCGGCGATGTCCTCAGAGGCCATGGTCGCGTGCGGTTGGGGCCGCTTTCGCCATTCCAGGGACATTCGACCAACGTGATGTCCAAGTGGTGCGGTCTCGACGCAGGGAGCTAACGGTGCCGTTCCAACGGGCCGTCAGGGCCGGCTACAGCACTTCCGTGCCGGGGTTAGGGCCGCCCCACGGTAGCGGCGGGTCCTTGGGAACAACGGTGATGTCCCATACCCGCGAGGCACTGTTCAGGACCAGCTCGACGGCGTCGGAGATGCACGCGGGGGTACATAGGGCCCCGGACTGAACTCCCATCGCCGCCCAACGGCCCATGTGCTCCGTGGCGCTGATGTCAAATACCGACCCGGTCCCGGCATCAGCTGTTGGCCCGATGAAGATCCTCGTGAAGCCGATCTCCGGGTGCTCGGAGCGCCATGTCTCTACCATCCGGTTCAGCGCCGCCTTGGTTGCGGTGTACACCCCGAGACCGGGCCACGTCGGGCCGATGCTCGCCACCGACGTCAGGTAGATCATCGAACCCGTCGACTGCTGCAAATACGGCAGGGCCGCTTTCGTGATGAGCGACGCGCCCATGACATTGGTCTCGAAGGAGTGTCGCCACCAAGCGGCATCGGCCTGGTCGAGGGCGATCAGCGAGATGGCGCCGGCCGAATAGACGACGTCGTCAAGGCCACCGAGGCCGTCGGCGACATCCGCGACCAACTGTTGACACTGCGCCTCGTCTGTCACGTCACAACTCAGCCCGATCGCAGTGCCACCGGTTTCCCTCGCCGCCTCCTCACAAAGCTGCTTCCTCCGAGAGGCGAAAGCCACGTGGGACCCTGCGGTGCCGAGTCGCTGACCAATCACTCGACCGATACCCGCCGAGGCCCCCAACACCAGCACGCGACGCCCGACCAGACGTCTCTCGCTCATGGCTACTCTCCCTCGTGGTCGTGGTCGCTCATAGGCAACTTCCAGTCATGGATGTCGACAGCGTAACCACCTGTTGCCTCAATGTTCCCGCCGAGCCATGCCGGCGAAGTGGCGTTTACACCGGTGCTGGCCACCTACTTCGGGTTACTAGAGGGATCATTCGCCAGCCGGGCGATCACCTCGGCCCCGTAGTGTTCAATGGCTTCGATAGCGTGGTCCATCGAGGTTCCGGGGACGGTCGCGCTCGTCCACGTGATGCCCATGGCGGCCATGCGGTCGAGCGCTTCGAAATAGGCGGCGGGATCGAATCCCGGCTCCGAGGGACCGGGCAGACCGGTGGTGAACGCAATGTCGATCGCGCTGCGCTCGCGGCCGGCGGCCTCCACCTGCTCCCACAGGTGGTCAAGCATCGGACCGAGATCATCGAGCCCCTCGAGCGGCACGGTGCGGGCCGTCGCGGCGAGCGACGCCGGTGCAGGGAATGGGTTCCACCCGTCACCATGGGCGGCCACGCGGCGGCGGGTGAGGGCGCTATTGCCCCCGATCCAGATGGGTAGGTGTACCGGCTTGGGGTTGGCGGTGACTTCCACCGCGGTGAAGCCGATCCCTTCGTAACTGAAACGGTCCTGGGACCACGCACCCCGCAGGACGGCAATGGCCTCCTCGAAGAGATCGTTGCGGCGCTGGAAGTCGACTCCGAGGGCGCGGTATTCGCTGCGGAGATAGCCGGTGGCTACCGAGAGGACAAACCGACCGCCCGACAAGGCGTCGAGGCTGGCGGCCGCCTTGGCCACGATGAAAGGGTTGCGGTACGGCAGGACCACGATATTCGGGATCAGCTGCAGCCGTTCCGTGGTGGCCGCCACCACCCCGAGGGCGACGAACGGATCAAGGGCATCGTGACCACCGGCCATGAGCCATTTGTTCGATGGGGCCGGATGGTCAGTGAACCCCATCCCGTCGAAGCCGGCAGCCTCGGCCGCCCGGGCTACCCGGATGAGTCCGTCCCGGTTCATAAAGTCGGGGTCGTAGGGGTGGGTGGTGAGCGGATACGTGAACCAGTGCTTCATCGTGGCCATCGCCTCTCATGTGAGGAGTGCGGAGAAGCGCTGCCGGTAGGCACCGAACCGCTTCGCCAGCGCGTCGTCAGTGATCCCGAACTTGGCGGCGTGGTACTCATGCCGGCCGTACTTGTCGGCCGGGTTGTCGGCACGCCACTCGAGCATCCTTTTGATCATGTCCGGGGTGAGCTGGTCGCCGAGCCAGTCGTACAGCTCCTGGATGGACCCGATCGGATCGGCCTGGAATGCGGTGAAGCCGATGTCGAAGAACCTGACGTCACGCGCCGGATCCTCTCGGAACTGCAGCATACGGTCCAGCGCAATCCCCCACTGGCGCATGTTCAGCTCGCCGACGTAAGCCGGATCAATGTCTGGGTTTCCGCCCTGGAGCATCGTGAAGTAGAGGTCCGACACCGATGGGATGACCTTGGAGATGTCGCGATGGGTCTGCACGAACCGCACCTCCGGGAAGACCTTCTCATAGGCCTCGAGGAACAAGGTGTGCGTCGGACTCTTCAGCCGCCACACCTTCTCCGGAGTTTTCCATTGCAGCAGCTTCAGGACCCGTTTCTCATACCGGTAGGTCGGCTCCATGTCGCAGTGGAGAAACCACTCGGCGTAGCTCGGCAGGTGGGCGGATACCAGGAAGGACTGCGCTTTGAATTCGAGCGCCATCAGGTCGTGATCTTCCATGGGGCCGGTTGCCGACTGTGGCAGCATGGACCGAAGGCGGGCCGCCATGTGTGAGTGACCCAGATCGATGGCCATTCGGGCCTCGGCCAGGCGGACCTCGTCCTCCTCCGGCGACACTCCTGGCGGTGGGCACGGCGAGGTCTCCTCCCAGTTGCGGAGGTTCCGGAAGGTTCGATCGGCGGCGAGCAGATGCGACAGGGCCGTCGAGCCAGTGCGCGGAAAGCCCACGCCAAGGAGCTCTACATAGACGTCCTGGTCGTCGATCTCCGGATGACGGCGGAACCAGTCTTCGATCTTGAGCCGGTTCACGAGGGGCCGTGCCAGCGAGTCGTAGAACATCCGCTCACCGAAATCGTTGAACGATGCCTCGGCGAGGGCCGAGCCCACGAGGACTTCGAGCCCTTCACGCCAGCTGTCGGCACCGAAGTCGTCGAGGTTCGTCTCGGCCTTGGCCCTGGCGACGATCTCGCCGATGCGGGCCTTGGTGCGGGGGTGGCCCCCGGCCGCGCCCGTCATCGCTCGAGGTGCTCACCGGGCGTCGACCGCTCCATCATGCCGTTGGCGCTCTCGTCGTCCCACGTGTAGCGGCAGACGGCCTGTTGGAGGACGGGGAAGCCATGCGTACCCGGACCGATCGGCATCACCATGAAACACGAGACCTTTGATTCCCCGTGGATCTCCGTCCGGCCGCGAGCCGTCTCGAGGACGACCGACACGTCCTGACCCGAAGCGTCGAGCTTCCGAAGCCACGGGGCGTCGACGACCCAGGCGGGGATCAACTCGCCGTCGCCGTCGAATAGGTAGCCCTCGTTATAGGTCGGCAGGCCATCGTCACGGGGCGGGTAGACGATATAACCGAAGCCGCGACCGCTGGGGAAGAAGGCCGACTGCCAGGCGTGGCCGCGGAACGTGCCGAATGTGCGGATACCCTGGCGCCGGATACGGAGCGCACCACCGTCGATGAGGTGATTGCGGTCCCCGACACGCAGTGTTCCCGTCGCCCGCGACAGCTGCTCGAAGCGCGGACCGCCCATGAGGCCACCCTCGTCCTGGTCGGCGAGCACCCGCTTCGCTTCGGGCAGTAACTCGCCGTTCTCCCACGGAGGCGCCACCGCGACGATGTCGATCGTGATCTCCACGGGCACGTCCGGCTCCGCTTCTGGACGTTTCCCGGCCATCTGGTCTTGAACCGTGCTCTCGACCGCGAAGCCGTCGAATTGCATCTTCCAGTGCCGGAACGGCTCGATCAGCTCGAACGACAGCGGCCCGGCACCGAGCAGTCGCGGCCGACCGTCGCTACCCAAGGGATCATGAACCTTCCCTTGGGTGAAGTTGGTGTAGACACGGCCGTCGGCGAACGAGATGTTCATCTGGACCTCGTGCGTCTCCCATTGGTCTGCAAGGGCCTCGATGCCGATGCGCGGCATCCCAACGTCGGGCCCGTTGTCCCAGATCCACACGTTCACGGACTCCCGCATGTCGGGGTGGTCGGGTTGGGACGCGAAGACATACTCGCGTTCGTCGCCCAGCCCACCCGTCAGATCCACAGCCATGTGCGGCCCCCTCGCGTTGCCAGCGGTGGCGCAGCTCGCCAGCCATCAGTGCCAGTACATTGGTACGAATCGCCGCTGGCGTCAAGAAATGGCCTTCGCCCCCGCTCCCCCGCGCCCCGGCTCCCCCGCCCCCGGCGCTCTGGCGCTATGGCGCTAGGGCGCTATGGCGCTACGTTGGGGGTCGCGACCGTCATCCGGCCCGATGACCTTTCTGCCAAGGGAACGGTCCGGCCGGCCCAGATCACGCGTATTCACGCGGCGCGGCCGGGTACCGACACTCTCGTGGCCAGCGCCGCCGCGCCAGGCGAACTGCACCGGGCCCTCCAAGCGGCCGGCATCCCGACCGACCCGCACCTCATGGAAGCCGCCCGTTCGGCGGGTACAGGGCTGACGCACCTGAAGACCGAGAGCTGAATCGAGCGGTCCGCCGATTCATCCAGGCGTGCTGTCTACCACCCGCTCTGTAGCGGGAACAGTGGCTCTCGAGGAGCGTGAACGGAGCTGCCGGCCTAGGCCGCGGCAACGCGGTCGTCCGGAGGGCGCTGCGGACCCATCTCTGCTAGGACGGATGCCATGAGCAGCGGTCACATCATCCCCGGATGGGAGCCTACCGAGCCGGATCGAGACGCCGTCCCGACCCGGCCGGCTCCGCCTGAGCCAACCCACGCCGAACGGACCCGAACCCTCGTCGCCAGCCAGAGCAGGGGGACGCTATCAACCATCGCCACCCGGCCAGCGGGCACGCCGTTCGGTTCCGTCGTCACCTACGGTCTCGACGTTGCGGGACGCCCCACTTTCTTCGTCAGCACCATGGCCGAGCACACCCACAACCTGGACGCCGATCCCCGGGCCAGCCTGCTCGTCGTCGAGGACGCGGCTCCGGGCGCCGACCCGCTGGCGTCAGGGCGGGTCACGCTGCTCGGCGTCGCCATGGAGGTAAGCGACCCCGACGAGCGCGTCGCCGCCCGTTCCGGTTATCTGGCCGCAAACCCGGCCGCGTTCTACGTCGACTACGGAGACTTCCGATGCATGCGCCTGACGGTCACCGACGTCCGCTACGTGGGCGGGTTTGGGCGCATGAGTTGGGTCGACGCCGCCGCCTACGCCGCGGCGCGACCCGATCCACTCTCGTCCGACGCGGCCGGGATCATCGGCCACATGAACGCCGATCACGCCGCCGCCCTCATCACCCTCTGCCATCACGACGCCGGCCGCCCCGACGTCGTCTCCGCTTCGATGACCGCTGTCGACCGCTACGGCTTCGAGGTCATCGCCGACGTCGGTGGGGGCCACCGGGAGGCGTTACGGATCGGGTTCCGATCGCCCCAGAACGCCGCGGACGGGGTCCGAAGAGAGCTGGTGGCCATGCTGCACGCGGCCCGCGCCGACCCGTAACGGTCCGCGCCGACACGAACTCGTGGCGGGGACCGCCCCCTTGACCGGAGCTAACGGTGACGTGCTCCTTCTCGGCACCGGCGGGCTCGGTTCGTGGTCGGCCTTCTGAGCGGTCCTTCTCGCCGCGCGCCGCTCGAACGTCCCTGCAGCCCGGGATCGCGTCCTGTCACACGAATGACCCGAAGGACTGTAAGTGATGCCACACCGATTTCGACCGGCCCCGCCAAAAGGGTTACCGACCCGGCCACTTCGCTGGCGGTCGTAAATATGTCACATCTGGCGCGCCTGACACGCACCCTCGCTGAGCTCACCACGGTGGGTGGTCTCAACCCGGGATGGGCCACGACGGTGTCGCCGTCCCCCGCCGGTCTGGCTCCGTCCCAAGACGTGGTGGGGGGTGGCGCAGCTGACCCGTGGGGAGTGGCGAAGCTTCGCTCATACCGAGCTTTCCGGGGCGATGAGGACGGGACGCCTGGCGTGGGACGCCAGCCGGTGAGACACACTGCCAAGAAGGGCGGTACGAATGGGCCCTCGGCCGCGTTGGCCACAAACGATGAGGCGAGCAGAGATGCTGTCTGCGACCTCCAAGATGGCATTGGCAATGCCTTCGAAGGATTCCGTGGTCATGGCTGAGGCCGCAAATCCGTGCTCGTTGGCGCGGCGGGCGCCCTCCTCCGCTACCGCGCTGGCGGAGGACGCCTCTTCCTCGTTGAGATCGTCCCCTCCGGTAGTAATGCCGGCGGCGAATGCACCGGCGAGAGCCAAGCGGGTCGCGATCGTTTCCCAGACCGTGAGTACGACCACGTCCACCGGTCGTTCGATCAGATCCGCCGCCGCTCTCATGGCGTTACGAGAGCCTTCGGAGCCGTCGTAACAAAACAGTACCGCTCCGGTCGTCTTCACATCAGTCACAGTGTAAAGCTCTCCTTTCTTGGGGGTTCTTTCTACATCCTCAAGGGGGGTGGAGCGAATTGACGGTGGCGTTGGCTCCAAAGGGCTGACTGATGGCCAGGAGTCCGCCTGACCCGATACACCGAGTGGCGGGCCGGTGTTGCGCCGCCGCGGGGGGTGAAGTGAGCTAGGCCAAGGTGTGCGGAGGACGGCGGCAGATTCCTTCGGCTCGCTGACGAAACCCGCGTGTCTTCCGGGGAAATCAACCAGAGGGATACCAAGGCGCTGGGCGAGTGCGACAGCAGTGCGCTGAGCGAACTCGCCTTTGGAGGTCGTTCCTCCCGCCACCACGATCCGGGCCAGCCCCAGCCCACCCCCGGCGCAGCCCACCGTCCACCACTCTCTGGACGAAACTCAGCCCACCTAAAGGGCGGCCCGGTCCAGAAAGCGCAACCGCCCCGAGGACCACCTGAACCGCGCCACCATCCCGCAAAGCCATGGTCGACAGCGGCCGATACGGAAACCTCGATCCCCGGTCGGATAGGACCGACCGGGCGGTCGCCAGAGCGTTTTCCGAATGATGTTGCGTAGGCGCGATCGGCGTACGTGGCGGTCCGCTCAAGCCGGCCGCGCCGCCAGCCGGTCGTGGCGGCGCTGGTGTCGCTCGTACCGTTTGCGGGGAGCCACGAAGTATCCGCAAAGGGCCTCGGCGGCGGCTCGGCGCACGATCCCGTCGGGGTCCTGCTCAGCGGCCCGCCCGATGGCGTCCCAAGCCTGGCTGTCACGGCGAGCCAGGCGAAGCAAGGTCGGGATCGCCTTGGTCCTCAGCTCCGGGCTGGGATCACCCTCAAGGACGCCCACGATTTCCGCCACCACATCAGCGACGCAAAGTTCTGCCGTTCGGCACGACTCGCACACGATCGAATGCAGGGCCGCGTTGCGAACGAAGTCCACTGGATCGTGCAGCGCCTCCGCGAACACCCTGGACGACACTTCGTTGGCGTAGTGATCCAGGAAGAACAGGCACTCGCGGCGGGCGAATGGGTCTGGATGGTGCAGGGCTAAGGCCTGTAGGTCAGCGAGGGGCGCCCTCTTTACCAGCCGCGATTTCTGTTTGGGAGTGGCCGAGAAAAATTGCTTCAGATACCGCCCGCCCGAGCGCCACGCCTCCTCGACGCTGTCGTCGCCCACGGCCCCACCGGTCATGGACACGAACCTAACCGCGGCCGCAGCCCCAAGCGACCGATTTCATCGGTCGCGGCCCGACTGGAGTCGCCCGATACGTCCCGCCCAGGCTCCGCCCCAAGCCACGTGAGCGTCTCCTCCTCAAAAGGCCGCCGGATTCGAAGGCGAGGACTGGCCTGATCAAGTGTGCCGGAATCTGCGCCGTATCCTCACATTGATGCCATCGCGTTCCCTCACCGAGCTCGTCGCCGCCCACCTGGAGGGTTGGGATCTGGTGAGCACGGATGAGGCCGTCTTCGACACCAAGCACCCTGGGGCCATCGTGACGCTGCTCGACAGGTTCTGCCACGACCAGCTGGGGTCGGGAATCACGGGGGGACTCTTCTACGGCTCGTCCGTCGGGTGTGTGGCCGGTGTCGAGCTTGGCGACGGCCGCAAGGTCGTCGTCAAGGCCTATCAGCGCCGGTGGGCTCGGGATTTCCTGGCCGCGGTGGGCCGAGTCCAGCGGCACCTGGCGGGGCGGGGCTTCCCGTGCCCGGAGGCGTTGGTCGAGGGACAGCCGATCGGGCCGGCTCTGGCCAATGTCGAGGTGTTCCTGCCCGACCCGGGTGGTCGAATCTTGGCGTCATCGACAGACATGGCCGCCAGCGCGGCCGGCCTGGCCTGGCAAATCGGCTTGTGTCGGGGTCTGTCCGAGCCGGCCTTGGACAACCATCCCTTGAATGCCGGTTCGGGTGAGCTGTATGCGGAGCCGCACAGCCCGTTTTTCGATTTCTCCGCCCGAGCCAATCAGGCCGCGTGGATCGACCGGCTTGGCGCCCAGGCCAGAGCCGAGCGCGACACGATCGCCTCGCCGGTCACGATCGCTCACACGGACTGGTCGGCACGTAACATCCGGGTCAAAGACGGTCAGCTGCGAGCCGCCTACGACTGGGACAGTCTCTCCCAGGTGCCCGAGGCAGTCGCGGTCGGTCAAGCGGCGGTCACGTGGTGCTCGCTCGGAGAACCCGACGACCCGGTAGCGCCCAGCCCTGAGCAGACCATGGATTACATCGCCGCGTACGAGCGCGCCGCCGGATATCGACTCACTCCCCAGGAGCGCAAAGCCGCCCGGGCTGCCGCGCTTTGGGTCCTGTGTTACACGGCGCGCTGCGAACATGCCATTGAAGCCACCACCGGACGGACCATCGACCGAGCCCGCGCCCGGCTCGCCTCGGACGGTCCCGGCTACCTCGGGTAGCGCCGCCGTTCCTCCACGGCGCGCCAACCGATTAACGACTGCCGGGTTCGTCGCACCCATAATGTGCCGCCAGGTCCTGAGATGGTCAGCCTGGTCCAGGCCGGCCGGTCCCCCCCAACGCCCCTCACGACCGCGCCATCCGATCGAAGGCAGCCTCGAGGGCGGCAAGTCGTATGTGGTACCGGGGCCGGTAGGTGCCGTGTGTGATGATATAAGGCTCATTGGCCAGGAGATCGGTCAGCAGATTGCGCACGGCGTGCTCCGGGGTGACAACATCCGCCTCGCCCACGGCCCGACTCGCCATCATGGCCTCGATATCGTCGGGCCGGATCATCCACTCCCCCTTGTCCGCCGGGCGGGCGCGCGCGCTGCTCTCGAGATGGCGGGTCATCATGCCGTCCGGGAACATCACGGTGACGCCGATCCCCTCCTCGGCTAGCTCCTGACGGAGGGTCTCGCCGTAACCCCACACCGCGAACTTGCTCGTCTGGTAGGCGCCGAGCCGGACGGCCGGTATCAGCACACCTGAGGAGGCGGTCAAGACGACCTGCCGCCAGCCTGAGCGGCGGCGGATCAAGGGCAGGAACGAACCGACAGTGCGGACCGTGCCGAGCACGTTGACATCGATCACCCACGACCAGTCGTCGTCGCTGAGCCGGTCGATCGCGCCGAACTGCTGCACACCGACGTTTGCGCCCAGCACGTCGCAGCCCCCGAGCCCCACGTCCACCGCTCCGGCCGCGGCGGCAAGCGAGCCGGCGTCGCCGACGTCGACCGGCACGGTCAGTGTCGGGACGCCGAACTCGTTCGCCAGCGCCGCCGCAGTGGCGTGCGCAGCTGGCTCGTCGATATCGAGCGCGGCGACCGCCATTCCGGCCTCGGCGAACCGGCGACTCATGGCCGCGCCGAGCCCGGAACCGGCACCGGTCACCACCGCGATGCGGCCGCGGAGATCCACGCTCACAGCAACCATTCGGTCGATGGGAGCGTCGTCGAGCCTTCGTGCGACATGAACCGGTAGGTGTCGGCCATGATCTCCTCTTGACCCTCGGGTGAGTCGAACATCTCGTCGATCACGGCCTGGGCCGTGCGGAAGTGCAACTCTCCGATCCCGTCGAAGTCCGGGGTGTCGTCGGTCAGCCGCTCGACCACGTGGTTCTGGACGTACCTCCAGAAGCCCGGCTGGCGCCGGAGGGCGAGGGGCCCGTGGTTGTCGCGCCAGTGGTCTGAGTAGGCCTGCCAGGAGAGATCGGGCCGGCGGCGCACGAGGCAGATAAGGCTCACGCCCGGCGAGGGCTCCCCTCGAGCCCAGGTGCACTCGTAGTCGCGGCGAACCAGCTCCTCGGCTCGGTACGCACCCACGACCCGAGTGCCGGCGGGCAAGGCCATCTCCGAGAGGGGATCCCTTCGGGCGCCGCGCAGCGTGATCATGGCGTCGGCCCCGGCCTCGGTGGCGACGGCACCGACGACGGCCAGCTCAGCGGCACCTGCGCGCACGTGCACGGATCCGCTGGACCCCTCCACCCGGCCCAGGAGCTGGCGCCCCGCCTCCACCAGGGCGGCGGGCTCGCCCCCCGCCAGCGTCACCAACACGACCTCACCCATAACCTGTCTGTCTACCATCCCCGGACCCGGGTAGCCGGTGGGCCCAACCAGGAGGCCAAAACCGGTCGCACCTAATCCCAGTCCGCCGTCGTAGGCCACGCTCCACGAGGCACTAACGGCGGCGAAGCCGGATCTCCCGGGCCGCGCCTGCATCAGCGCCATGCTGGCATTCTGGGTGGCACCGAAGCCCCCGCCGAAGAGCAACATCGCGACCATCACTGCGAGAGGACTGGAGACAAAGACGAGGCACAGCATGCCAACGCCCGAGCCGAACACACCGAGCGCGAGGAGGCCTCCGTGACTCGCGGCCCGACGACACCAGGATCGAATGGCGGCGACGGCGCGCTAGCCTTCCAATGGTGAGCGTCGCGGTTCAGCCACTGTTCGAGTTCGATAACACTTTTGTTCGTGACCTGAGGGGTTTGTACGAGCCGTGGCGGGCGGCGACGGCGACGGCGCCCAGGTTGTTGGTGCTCAACGAGGAGCTGGCCCGAGAGCTCGGTGTCGATGCCGATGCCCTGAGAGCACCTGACGGTGTAGCCGTTCTCGCCGGCAACGCCACTCCCCACGGGGCCTCGCCCGTGGCGCAAGCGTATGCAGGTCATCAGTTCGGTGGGTTCTCGCCCCGCCTTGGCGATGGTCGGGCGCTCCTGCTGGGCGAGGTGCTGGATGGGCAGGGACGCCGCCGCGACGTGCACCTGAAGGGATCTGGTCGCACCCCGTTCGCCCAGGCTGGCGACGGGAAGGCAGCCGTCGGCCCGATGTTGCGCGAGTACCTGATCGGCGAGGCCATGTATTCATTGGGCATACCGACCACCCGGGCCCTGGCCGTGGTGGCGACCGGCGAGAAGATCGCCCGGGAGGCCATGCTGCCCGGCGCGGTGCTCACCCGAGTCGCGGCCAGCCATCTGCGCGTCGGAACCTTCCAGTACGCGGCCGCCCACGGTGATCGGATGCTCGTCCAGCGCCTCGCCGACCATGCCATCGTCCGTCACTATCCCCACGCACTCGAGGCCGAGAACCCGTACCTTGCGTTCTTCGAGGGCGTGGTCGATGCCCAGGCATCACTGGTGGCTCACTGGATGCTCGTCGGGTTCATCCATGGTGTCATGAACACCGACAACATGACGATCTCCGGGGAGACCATCGACCTCGGGCCCTGCGCCTTTATGGACGCCTTCGACCCGGCTACCGTGTTCAGTTCGATCGATCACGGCGGCCGGTACGCCTACGGCAACCAGCCGCAGATCGCGTTGTGGAACCTGGCCCGGCTGGCCGAGACGTTGTTACCCCTGTTCGACGTCGAGACGGACGCGGCGATTGCTGCGGCGACCGACGTGCTGCAGTCCTTCAGCGACTGCTATCACGGGTACTGGGGCGATGGGATGCGCGCCAAGCTGGGTCTCGGCAATGTTCAGCCAGGCGATGGCGAGCTGATCGATGACTTCATCGGGCTGCTCCACGCTCAGAAAGTCGACTTCACTTCGTGCTTCCGGGCCCTCTCATCGTCCATACTCGACGAGGCGGCACCTGCCCGATCGCTCTTCGTCGAGCGCCCCGCATTCGACGCCTGGGCGGTCCGTTGGCGGACACGACTGGCCTCCCAGACCCGTCAACGACAGGCCATCGCGGCCGCCATGGACCGGGTAAACCCCGTCTACATCCCACGTAACCACCAGGTGGAAGCAGCCTTGGCGGCGGCGACCGACGACGACCTGGCACCGTTCCGACGACTGCTCGACGTGCTCGCCCAGCCGTTCGACGAACGACCCGGTCTGGAGGCCTACGCCGCACCGGCCCCGCCGAGTTTCGGCCCGTACCGCACGTTCTGCGGTACCTGAACCCGGGCCAGGCGGACCTTGAGCCGCCCCGGCCATGGACTGTCCGCAGGCGACCGAGGGGCCGAGAAGCGGGACCAGCGCGGCGCCGGTGCCGCCGGGTTTGCCGGCAGTTCCGCCCGCTCGCCGCGGCCAACAACATGAATCCCACCGACCCCGGTGGACACGAACCGGGGTGGCGTGCGCCTCCCTAGAGTCGTAGCCGATCGGCGAGTTCGATCGCTTGGCGCGCCCAGTGGGAGTTGAATAGCAAAGCCAGGCTTCGTTCGCGAAATCTGAAGGTGGCGTCTATTTCCTCGCCGCCGCCGTAGCGGTACTGCCGGGCGAGCCCGACCTGGGTCAGAGTGAACGGGGCCAGCCAGTCGTATTTGACGGCCGACGACCACATGCCAAGCTGCACCATCCTGGGGTCCCCGTCCCAGCCCGCCTCTCGGAGACCGCGTAGGTAGCCGTCGAAAACCAACCGCTCGAGGTGGGGCAGGTCGGCGGCCGCCACGAAATGGTCGAAGACTGCGTCGGGCACGAGATTCCCAGCGTCTTCGCCGATGGCGCCGACACCGACGAAGCTCCAGTCGATGAGAACGATCTGACCGTCAGGCCGACGAAACAGGTTCTTGGGCCAAACGTCGAGATGGCAAAGGGTGGGCGGCAACGAGCGGTTGATACGGTAGAGGCGCTCCCGGTGGGCATGAACGAACGCGACACCTGCGCGGAGCGAGGCGGGGAAGGTCTGGCGCACTACTGGCTGTTGCCACACCTCATCGTCGTCGAGCAGACCCCATTCCACGGGCTTCTCGCAGCTGTAGTGGCGGAGGAAGTCCCGGCTCAGCCAGGAGACGGCCGGAAGTTCCCTTCCGGTTATGAATGGAGCCTGGGCCCGGCCGAGCGCTTCAGCGGCGGGACCGTACCAGTCGAGCGACCAAGCCTCAGCAGGCTCACCCTCCACCCATTCCAACAGCAGAGCCGACTCTCCGTGACCAATCTGCACCGCCAAACACTCGGGTGCCGTGATACCACTCCCGGCATAGACTGCGGGCAGGTTGTTTTGGTAGGCGAGCGGCTCCCGCCCCCAAAACGTCCACCGTCGCGGGTCGTCGTCGCCAGCCGTCCAGTGATCGTCCCATGGCGTATCGCCCCGGCTGCGGTGCGAACTGCTGTACTTCAGCACCGCCACCAGACCAGCGCCAGTTCGTACCCGCCACACCCCAGGGCTGAGCCAACGATTGTGCGGTAACTCTTCCACCGCGACACCGCGGGCATCCACGCCCAGGCGTCCAAGCAGCTCTTCGACCGTCGGAATCATCCCAACAAGCTGTCCCACCCGAGCCCCGGTAAGCAACCGACCGACGGGCGTTGGCAGTTCTGCAGGCCTGGCAATCAGCGGCGAGCCGGGCCGGAGTGTTGCTTGCTGACGATACCGCTACGCGGGAGCGGAGACTCGCCGCACCACCGGGAACCATGGGTGGTCGAGGACGTCGCCCTTCTGCAACCCGCACTGGCTCATCCAGGGGTGGAAGAACAACCTCCGCGGCCGCCACCGGATGTCGTCGCCCGTGAAGCGAAGCGTGAAGGTTCGCCGGGGTCGGTCCGGCGCCGACCCGTACCCGGTATGGAGGACGCGCGGGTGGAACGCCACCACGTCACCCGGCTCCAACTCGGTAGTGATGACCCGACGGCGTTCAAGGTCCTCGGGACTGATGCTGGGCGACGCGGGATCGATCAGATCGTCGCCGTCAAGGTGAGATCCGGCCACGAACTTCATCGCGCCTGTGCAGCTGGTGACGGTCTCCAGGGAGAACCACACGCTCGACAGCTGGCTGCCGCTGAGCGGCCAGTACGGAGAGTCGCGATGCCAGCCCGCCGATCCGTCGGCACCGGCGTCCTTATACAACAGGAGGTCCTCGTAGAGCCGGGCGGTATTTGAGCGCATGACCTCGGCCGCGACCTTGGCGACGGGCGAGTGGAACAGGAACCGGGCGAACGCCTCACACTCGCGCCATATGCCGTCGAGCTGCCGGACCTGCCCGCTCCCCCGGCCCATCATCCGCTCGGTCGGATCGTAGGTCCGCTCCAGAATCTCCGGCATGGCATCTCTCAGCGATTGGATCCACTCGGCGTCGAGGAGTCCCCGCAAGGCCACAGCCCCATCGGTCTCGAACGTTTTCAACGCTTCGTCGTCGATCATGAAGGAAGCCTAAGTCTGTTGGCCTTCGGGCCGCATGCTCAA
Source organism: uncultured Acidimicrobiaceae bacterium (assembly GCA_963769725.1). Classification (GTDB taxonomy): domain Bacteria; phylum Actinomycetota; class Acidimicrobiia; order Acidimicrobiales; family Palsa-688; genus PALSA-693. Next base: position 159,532 of record CAVYMU010000004.1, read on the forward strand.
GGACCCGGACGGCGGACCCGGGGCTCGAGTGAGGGATGAACAGATCGGGACCGTGGCGCGGAGTTCGAGTCTGGGTATCCCCCGAGCCGGGTCGGGCCCGGTGGCAGCTGATAGAACGTGAAGTATGTCTACGACGCAGAACGACCAGGTTTCCCTCTACTACGAGACTTTCGGTTCTGAGGATGCGCCGGTCCTGCTGCTGGTCAACGGGCTGGGCAGCCAGTGCATCAACTTCAAGGTTGAATTCTGTGAGAAGTTCGTGGCTCACGGCCTGCGTATTGTCCGCTTCGACAACCGTGACGTCGGGCTGTCCAGCCACCTGGCTGAAGGGACCGAGTACTCCGTCGAGGATATGGCCGGGGACGGGTTGGCGGTGCTCGACGCCGTTGGCGCGACCTCAGCTCACCTCGCCGGGTGGTCGATGGGGGGAATGATTGTGCAGGCCATGGCCCTCAGTAATCCGGATCGCTTCTCCTCGATGACCTCGGTCATGTCGGCACCGGGATCGATCACCGGGGAACGCGATGCGGATGTTGTCGCCGCCTTTATGGCCCCGCCTGCGACTAGCCGCGAGGAGGCAGCCGAGCGCCAGCTGGCCGGTCTGAGGGCTTGGGGAAGCCCGGCGTGTATCGACATAGACCGAATCACCGCCGACGCCTACGCCGCTTACGACCGCTGCTGGGATCCAGACGGACGGCAGCGCCAAGCGCGGGCCGTTGCCTCGTCCCCCTCGCGCGTGGAGGCGCTGCGGTCCTTGACCGTGCCCACGTTGGTGATCCACGGCGATGCGGATCGGCTGGTACCCCTCGACTTCGGGCGGGCGACGGCAGCGGCCGTGCCCGGTTCTCGTCTCGAGGTCGTCAAGGGCATGGGCCACGACTATCCACCCCAGTATTGGGACCGGTTGGTGGAACTCATTTCCACTCACGCCCTGAGCGCGTCGACCAGGCCCTGAGCCCGGCGCGCCACTCCGGCCAGAGTCGAGGCGCTCATCCGGTGTCGGACGAGTTGGGTTTGGGGGTCACATGCTGGAAACCGAAGCGGCCTTTGATGCAGAGGTTGCCGCGGGTGATGTCATGGTCGTCGGGGGAAGTGACCTTAACGATCTCGTTGTCCTGTACGTGGAGAGTGAGGTTGCAGCCCACACCGCAGTAGGGGCAGATCGTGTTGGTCTGCGTCTGGCGGGCCTCGTCCCAGGCGGCGGCCTGGCGCAGGTCGTGCTCGGAGCGGAACATGAGCGCCCCGGTCGGGCACACGGCGATGCAATTGCCGCAGTACACGCAGGCGGACTCCGGCAGCGGGTTGGCGTATTCGGTAGAGATCCGGGCATCGAAGCCACGCCCGGCGACGGTGATGGCGAACGTGTTCTGATATTGCTCGCCGCAGGCGTCGACGCACTTGTAACAGAGAATGCACTTGGAGTAGTCGCGCACGTAGAGGTCGTTGTCGATCTTGGCCGGAGCGTGCACCGTCGCGGCAGTTTGACCATCGGGTCGCTGGTGGTGGCCGGTGCGCTTGTGGTCGCGGTCAGGATCGGGGGGCGCCGGTGGCCCGTACCGTTCGGGATGGGCGTCGTAGCGCTGCAGGTAGTCCGGCGCGGCAGGGGTGATTGACAGGTCGACCGACGAGGCGAGGAACTCGATCACCATTTTGCGGCTGTGGCGCACCCGCGGCGAATCGGTTGCGATGACCATGTCCGGCTCCACCCGGCGCGAGCACGCCGGCACCAGCGCCCGGGTGCCCTCCATCTCCACCACGCAGATACGACACGCGTTGGCTGGATTCAAGGTCGCTCCGAAGCACAGGGTCGGGGTGTCGATCCCAAGCTGCGTACACCCGTCCAGGACCGTCGATCCCTCGGGCACCTCGACCTGCTGCTCGTCGATCGTCAGGGCCACCCGGCGCGCCGGCGGATTCGGGGGGACGATCGGCAGCTCGATCATGCGGGTGTACCTCCGTTGAAGACTCCGAGGCGATGGATCGCCGACTCGATCGCCGTCGAAGCGGTCTGTCCCAACCCGCAGATCGAAGCGTCGCGCATCGCCATTCCGATCTCGCCGATCAGGGCCAGTTCCTCCTGGACCGTCCCTCGGGTGCGACCAGAAAGCAGCCGGGCGATGGCCTCCTCTTGACGAACCGTTCCAACCCGACACGGCACACATTGGCCGCAGCTTTCGTCACGGAAGAAAGCGGCAATTACCATGAGCAGCTGACGGATGTCGACTTGATCGTCGATCACGACCACCACGCCGGAGCCGAGCGTCGTACCGGTGGCGCGGGTGTCCTCGAACGTCAGCGGAAGCTCCAGGTCCTCCGGGGTAACGAAGCTGCCTGCCGCGCCTCCGAGCAACACCGCGCCCAGGCTCCGCCCAGAGCGCACGCCGCCCCCGAGTTCGAGCAGCTCGCCCAGCGTCGTGCCGAACGGGACCTCGTAGGTGCCCGGTTGGGTGACGACCCCGGAGAGACAGAACAGCTTCGGCCCAGTCGACCCCTCAGTGCCGATTCGGGCAAACGCGGCGCCGCCTTCGAGCATGATCGGAAGCGTGTTGACGAGGGTCTCGACGTTGTTGACCACCGTGGGTTGGCCGAACAGGCCCCGATCGACCGGAAACGGCGGCTTGTTGCGCGGCTCGCCGCGGTAGCCCTCGATCGAGGCGAACAGTGCGGTCTCCTCACCGCAGATGTAGGCGCCGGCCCCTTTGCGGAGCTCGATCTCGAAGCGCACGCCGCGGGACATGATGTCGCCGCCCAGCAGCTCCCGCTGGCGGGCCTGCTCGATGGCGCCCTCCAGCCGCCGCTCTGCGAGCGGGTACTCGCCGCGCAGGTAGATATAGCCCCGCTCGCAGCCGGCTGCGTAGGCGGCGATTGTCATCGACTCGATCACCGAGAACGGGTCCCCCTCCAGAATCACCCGATCTTTGAACGTCCCGGGCTCAGACTCATCCGCGTTACAGATCAGATAGTGCGGACGTCGGGGCTGGTGCGCCACCGCCTCCCACTTGCGCCCGGTCGGAAAGGCGGCGCCGCCCCGACCCATCAGCTTTGCATCAAGGAGCTCGCGGATCACCCCTTCCGGGCCTAACTCAAACGCCCGACGCAGCCCGGCATAACCGCCGTGGGCCCGGTAGTCATCGAGGCTCTCGGGATCGACCACGCCAACTCGAGCCAGCAAGCGAAGCCCCGCCTGGCCGGCCTGCGGCGGCACCGCGGCACGAGGGGGCCCGGGCGTCGCTCCGCCCATCACCTCGAGCAGGCTTTCCACGTCGACGTTGGTCAGCTCGCGCTCCACCGGCCGTAGGCCGGACTCCCCCAGCAGAGCGGCCGGTGCCCGATCGCACTGCCCCAGGCACGGGCTCGACAGCCAGGTGGCTCCCCCGAGCTCGACCCCCGCCGGACCGAGCCGCTCGGAGAGCAAGGCGATGAGCGATTCGGAGCCGGCGACCCGGCACACCACATCGTCACAGACATGCAGCACACGGGGCGGTCGCGGCTCGAGCGAGAACAGCGCATAAAAGGTGGCGACCCCGTATACGTCCGCAGGCGGTATCGTCAGGCGACGGGCGATGTAGTTGAGGGCGCCGGGACTGATCCATCCGATTCGCTGGTGCAGCGCATGCAGCGTCGGCAACAGCTGGTGACGCTCGGCTCGCGCCGCATGTCCGCCATGAGCCGAATGTCCGCCATGAGCAGAGTGTCCGTCGTCGACGCGGTCCGCACCGACCCAGCGCGACAACGGCGGGCCAAGGAAACTGTCGACGGCGTCGCGTTCTGCCTCGGTCGGCGCCGCGTCGAGAAGATGGACGTCCACGCTTACCCGCTGGCGATCCCGGCGGCCTGGCGCAGCCCACCGTTGAGCTTCTCGACGCGTACCGCCGTCGCTTTGAACTCCGCCGTCCCGGACTTCGCATCGGTGGCATCGATCGTCAGCACATTCACGTCGACGTCATCCGGAAAGTGCATGGTCATAAAGGCCAGTCCTGGGCGCAGACCGGAATCGAGCCGTACGGGGGCCTCGATCGAGCCGCGGCGAGAGCTGATCTGCACCACCTCGCCCGGCTCCACCCCCAGCTGGGTGGCGTCCTCTGGACACAGATCGAGCGTCTCACCCCGGCGCCGCGGAGAACGGTAGAGGTTCGACTGCACTCCCGTGTTATAGGAGTCAAGACGCCGGCCGGTCGTCAGCCGGATCGGGTACTCGGCATTTAGTTCATCGATTGGCGGTTTCCACTCGGTGATCGAGAACGGGGCCAGCGGACCGTCAACCGGCTCCGCCCACAGCCGTCCGTGCAAAAACGGCGAGCCGGGGTGATCCTCGCTCGGACATGGCCACTGCAGTCCACCGTGCTCCTCCAGCCGGGTGTAGCTCATCCCGCGGTGCATTGGGCTGAGCAACCGCACTTCATCCCATACCTGCTCGAGGGTGGGCTGGCCCCAATCGCAGCCAAGGCGACGGGCCAGCTCGCAGATGATCCAATGATCGTCGCGAGCCTGGCCAGGAGGATCGAGCGCCTTGTGCATCCGCTGCACTCGCCGCTCACTGTTGGTCACCGTCCCTCCGTCGGCTTCGCACCAGGAAGCCGAGGAGGGCAGCACTACATCGGCCATCTCACAAGTCCTGGTCATCAAGATGTCCTGGGCGATAAGGCAATCAAGACTCTCCAGCAGCTTCAGCGACTTCTTTGAGTCAGCCTCGGACTGGGCCGGATTCTCACCCATCACGTACAGCGTCCGCAGTTCGCCGCGTTCCATGGCCTCGAACATCTCGGAGAGGTGCCAGCCTGGCTTGGGCGCAAGCTTGACGCCCCAGCGGGCTTCGAAACGCGCCCGGGCCTCGTGGTCGTTCTGAATGTCCTGAAATCCGGGGAGCTTGTTCGGGATGGCGCCCATGTCGCCGCCCCCCTGCACGTTGTTCTGACCGCGCAGTGGGTTCAACCCGGAACCATAACGACCGACATGCCCGCACAGCAGGGCCAGATTGATCAGCGACAGGACATTGTCCACGGCCGTGACGTGTTCGGTGATCCCGAGCGTCCAGCACAAGATGGCCCGATCTGCCCGCCCATAAGCATGCGCCAGCTCCTGAATCGCCTGCGCCGGAACACCGGTCACCCGCTCGCCTTCCTCAAGCGTCCACGGTTCCACCGAGGCCCGATACTCCTCAAAGCCCAAAGTCGCCCGCCTGATAAACGCCTCATTGGCGAGCCCAGCGTGGATGATCTCGCGGGCGGTCGTGTTCGCCAACGCAATGTCAGTGCCGACATCGAGACCAAGCCAGGAGTCGGCCCACTGGGCCGAACTCGTGCGACGTGGATCGATGACATACAGCGGCGTGCCGCGTCGAACGGCCTTGAGCATGTGGTGAAAGAAGATCGGATGCGTCTCGCGGGCATTCGAGCCCCACAGGATCAGCAGATCCGTTTCCTCCACCTCTCTATACGACGACGTACCGCCGCCCGCACCGAACACAGTCGCCAGACCGACGACGCTAGGCGCGTGTCAAGTCCGGTTGCACGAGTCGACGTTGTTCGACCCCATCACCGAACGCACGAACTTCTGAGCCAAGAAGTTGACCTCGTTCGACGCCTTCGAACAGCTGAACATCCCGAACGAGCGAGTCGCGTCCTGGGCCCGAGCGCGGGCCAGACCCGCGGCCGCGACACCCAAGGCCTCATCCCAACTCGCGGGGCGAAGCCTGCCGTTCTCGCGAACCAAAGGGTCCGTCAGCCGGCCACGTTGCTTTCGCATCCAATCACCTCCCCCAGTCGATCCGGACCCGAGGGTCGTGTACGGGTACCTCTGACACCAAGAAGCATAGACGACCAGTGCAAACCATTCGCGCCGCGTTCGGCCTGGTCAGGAACCCGTCAGCAGGCCGGACCGGTTGAGGGGCAACGGCGTGATCACGCCCTGCCCAGCTTCCCGCAGAAAGGCGCAACCTACTCCTGAAGACTGACCACGCCGCGTCCTCCCCGAGGTCGCCATCAGATCGTAGGCCGCCTGGCTGTAGATGAGGACGAGGACGTGGCGTCCTGTAGAAGGCTTTCAGTTGGTGGTGTCGTGGACGGCGTCTCGAACTCGATCCATGATCGCCACCGCCGACCCAATCACCAGGTTCCCAGGTGGCGTGTCAGGCACGAACGGGTGGGGATGCGTCGGAGCCGCGATTTTCGCGGTGTGATAGCGAGCGCCAAGAAGCTCAAGCTTGCCAGGGTCGAGGACCCGGCCGAGCGGCTCGAAGATGAGGCGCTCCTCTCTCTCGGCGTGGGTCAGGACGGCGTCACGCAGCCTGGTAAGAAGCGCTGGGAACTGGTCGTCGCCGACGCCGGTCTTCTCCATCTTGACCAGCAACTCCTCAGATTTGGCCTGCTCCTTGATGCGAGCGCCGGCCAGACGGTTGCCGTTGGGCACACTCCGGCGCACCTGCGGATACACGATCTCCTCTTCCGCCACCTCATGGCGTACCAGAGCCGCGGTGAGCTGCCAAAACAAGTCGGCGGTCTGCGCCGGTGGCGCCTGCTCGAACTCCGTGAACATGGTGGCTAGCTGCCGGTGGTCCCGGCGCAACTGGGCGATGAGGTCAAGGCTGGTGCTATCCGGCATGATGCTACCTCCTGGGGCAGGCGTCCTGCTGGATATACCCGTTGGGCCGGTCCCTCACCGGCTTCTCGGCCAGCTGGCCCATCGGTGCGACCTCAACCTTGGCAGAACCGCTCGTAGAGCTTGGCCGCGGCGGGCGGGTCGAAGGCGCCGCCGCTCACTGACAACGCCGTCCGCTCTGATGGAATCCTGAGGACGCCACCAAAATGTTGTCAGAGGGCGATCAGGTTTGGCGAGGACCGGGTATCTACAGCCTTACCATCGACACCGCCGTTCTTATGGGACGGCGACGCTTAGGGAGAATATACGCATGTTTGCCGTAGTCCTCATCCTGTTGCTCGCCCTTCTTCTCTTCGGGGTTGGGTTCGCCGTTCACGTGCTGTGGTGGATCGCCTTGGCCGTCCTCGTCCTGTGGCTGCTCGGGTGGGCGTTCGGTGCTGCCGAGGCCGGCAATCGCCGCCGCTGGTACGGGCGCTGGTAATCTCGGTCCTCGCCGCCGCCGGCCCGTCCCGGTGCCCGCCGGCTTCGCTTTCTGGCCCAAACTCGGCCCACTTGTAGGGCCGGACCGGCCAGAGAACATTGCGGGATACCAGGGGGCCACGCTTTCTGGCCCAAACTCGGCCCACCCGTAGGGCCGGACCGGCCAGAGAACAGTGCGGCATACCAGGGGGCCACGCTTTCTGGCCCAAACTCGGCCCACTTGTAGGGCCGGACCGGCCAGAGAACAGTGCGGCATCCCTGCCGGGGGGCCTCGGTGCCGAGGGCCGCGGCGACGATGCCCGGGGCCTCGGTGCCGAGGACCGCGGCGACGATGCCGGGCGGACTCGGTGCGGAGGGCCGGGCCGACGGTGGGCGCTACCGGCGCGAATCCGATTTCCGGTTTCGGACATTCCGGGGCGGGTAGGAAGGTGCGTGTCGATGGCGTTTCCCCCTCATGCGTTGCGTGACTACGCGTTGCTGGCCGATGGGGAGCGGGGTGCCCTGATCGGTCCTCGCGGTGATCTGGCTTGGATGTGTGCGCCGCGGTGGGATTCCGACGGCGTGTTCTCCTCCTTGATCGGCGGTCAAGGTGTCTATGCGGTGACACCCGAGGACACCCGCTACGTCTGGGGCGGTTACTACGAAGACGGCTCGCTCATCTGGCACAGCCGCTGGATCACGACCTCCGGAGTGATCGAGTGTCGCGAGGCGCTGGCCTTTCCCGCCGATCCGCATGCCGCGATCATCTTGCGGCGGGTGACGGCGTCCAGCGGGCCGGCAACAGTTCGGGTCGTACTTGACGCCCGGGCCGGCTTTGGTCGGTGCGCCATGGAAAGGGTTTCGCATCACCACGGGGTGTGGGCGGCGCACTCTGGACCACTTAACCTGCGCTGGTCAGCGGGACCCGGCGTGCGCAGAGGTCGGGACGGGAGCCTGACCATGGTCTTGCAGCTGAACCCTGACGCCCACCACGATCTCGTGTTGGAGATCTCGGACCGGCCACTCGGGTCGTCCCCGGTGGTGGCGGACTCGGCGTGGGCTGAGACTGAGGCGGCCTGGGCCCGAGCCGTCCCGGAACTCAGCGACACCTTGGCTCCTCGGGACGCCCGGCACGCCTATACGGTGCTTCGTGGCCTGACCAGCGCCGGGGGTGGCATGGTGGCCGCGGCGACCATGTCGCTGCCCGAACGCGACGCCGCGGGCCGTAACTACGACTACCGCTACGCCTGGATCAGGGACCAATGCTATGCCGGGCAGGCGGTGGCGGCTGCGAAGCCGCACCCCCTTCTCGACGACGCCGTGGCGTTCATTTCCGAGCGGATCCTCGAAGACGGCCCCGACCTCAAACCCGCTTATCGCACGGACGGCGGCGCGGTGCCCGACGAGCGGGTCTTGGACCACCTGGATGGCTACCCCGGTGGATTCGACAAGGTCGGCAATTGGGTCAACCGCCAGTTCCAACTCGACGCCCTGGGCGAAACGCTGTTGCTCCTGGCGGCGGCCGCTCGTCACGACCACCTCAGCAGCGACCACTGGCGGGCGGTAGAGACCGCCGTCGCCGGCATCGAGGCTCGCTGGGACCAACCCGACGCGGGCATCTGGGAACTCGACAATCAACACTGGGCTCATTCCCGGCTCACCTGCGTGGCCGGGTTGCGGGCCATCTCTGCCCATGCCACCAGCGGTCCAGCAGCCAAGTGGGCCCTGCTCGCCGACGCCGTCCTGGCCGACGTCAGTCATGATTGCACCCACCCGAGCGGCCGGTGGCAGCGCTCGCCTGAGGACGCCCGCGTCGACGCCGCCCTGCTGCTGCCCGCCATTCGGGGAGCGCTACCTCAGGGCGATCCCCGCAGCTCGGCCACCTTGACGGCCGTCATCTCAGACCTGACCAGCGATGGCTACACCTACCGGTTCCGCCACGACGAACGCCGGCTCCAAGAAGCAGAGGGGGCCTTCCTGCTGTGCGGGTTCTGGCTGGCGCTGGCCGCCCACCAGACCGGCCGGGACGCCGAAGCGATCGCCAACTTCGAACGGAATCGGGCCGCGTGCGGTCCGGCCGGGCTCCTCACCGAGGAATTCGACGTCGTAGAGCGCCAAGTGCGGGGCAACGCGCCCCAGGCGTTCGTCCACGCTCTGCTGCTCGAATGCGCCACCCGGCTACCACCCTTGTGGCGCCCAGAAGGAACCTGAATCGCTGGCCGGTGAACAACCAATCGACGTCCAACAGGAGAGGCAGACATGAAGACCAAGAGTGACCAGGTCGTGGTGGTGACCGGTGCCAGTGCCGGCATTGGTCGCGCCACCGCTCAGGCGTTCGGAGCACGGGGTGCCAAGGTCGCCCTGCTCGCTCGAGGGGAGGCTGGATTAGCCGGCGCCGTCAAGGATGTGGAAGCGGCAGGCGGTGAGGCCCTGGCCATCCCGATCGATGTGGCCGACCATGAAGCCGTCGAGGCGGCTGCCCAACGAGCCGAGGATGAGCTGGGGCCTATCGACATCTGGGTCAACGTGGCGTTCACGTCGGTATTCGCGCCCTTTACCGAGATCAAGCCAGAGGAGTACGAGCGGGTAACGGCGGTCAGCTATCTCGGGTTCGTATACGGCACCATGAGCGCCCTCAAGCGGATGATCCCCCGAGATGCGGGGACCATTGTGCAGGTGGGGTCGGCCCTCGCCTATAGGGGCATACCCCTCCAGACGGCTTACTGCGGTGCGAAACATGCCATACAGGGTTTTCACGAGGCTCTGCGCAGCGAGTTGCTCCATCAGGGCGCCCACGTGCGGGTGACGATGGTACAGATGCCGGCAGTCAACACTCCACAGTTCGATTGGGTCCTCTCCCGCCTCCCGGGCCATGCCCAGCCTGTCCCGCCGATCTACCAGCCGGAACTGGCCGCCGAGGCGGTGCTCTTCGCCGCGGACCACCCTCGCCGACGCGAGTACTGGGTGGGCGGGTCAACCACGGCAACGTTGGCCGCCAACGCCCTGGTCCCCGGTCTGCTGGACCGCTACCTGGCCCGGACCGGCTTCAAATCGCAACAGACAGATCAGCCGCCAAAGGACGCCGACGCTCGCACCAACCTGTGGGCACCCGCGGATCAGGAAGACGACCGGGGCGCCCACGGCAGCTTCGATAGCCGAGCCCGCTCCCATAGCACCCAATTGTGGATGTCCCACCGCCATGGGACGGTTACCGCCACGGCGGTCGCCATATCTGCACTCGGGGCTACGGCGCGGCGACTCCTGGCCACCAGCTCAGGACGCCGCGCCCGGCACGACCGCCAATTCTGGCGGTCGTGATCTACCGGACTTTGCTCTTTGCGGTCCGTGGCGCCGTCGGCGCGTGCGAACTGGGCCGGCCCCAGCAGGTAGCCCAGCTGGTGGGGGCGCCGGTGATCGGCGCCTCCACACTGATGGTGATCCGGGTCTTGGGCGCCCGGCAACTCGCCCAAGCGGTGGCTACCCAGCTACGAACGACCCCAACGGTCCTGGCTTCAGGCGCGGCGATCGACTACCTCCATGCCGCCAGCCTGATCGCCCTGGCGATCGCCAAGCCGCAGTGGCGGCGGGCGGCCCTTCCGGAGGCCGTGCTGGCCAGTTGCCTGGCCATCGCCGGCGCCTCGGCCGCAGGTGCACTGCCGCGCCGGTCTCAATCGCAAATCTCGGGCGGGTTCGGGGCGCCCTAGCTTCCCGGGCGGGCCGGGCGGCGCCGAATCGGGGCGGGCGCGGCGGGGCTGAGCCAGCCCCCGCCGCCGGGGCGGTCATCCCGGTTATGGCTCCCGGCCGGCGGCGGGTCCCGTGGCACCGCTCGAAGCGGTCTGCTGTTGTTGTTGATCCGACTCGACCGCCCGTTGGGCCTGCTCGGCCGGGGCCCCGAAGTGGAGCAGACGCCCGCCGAAGGCGACCGAACAGAGCGCGAACCAGCCCCACCCGAACGCCAACCCGGCCAGCACATCGGTGAACCAGTGCACCCCGAGGAAGACCCGGCTGGCTGCGATGCCGACAGCGAGCCCCACGGCGATCGCGGCCAGGGTCGCCTTGGCCCGCGGGGAGCGGCCAATGCCGATCAGCAAGGCGAAGGCCGCGAAACTGGCCGCCGACGCGGCCGCGTGACCAGAGGGGAAGGACGGACCGCTGAAGTTCGTAAGCCGGTCGATGTCAGGGCGAGTCCGATCGACGATCCACTTGATCAGGTCAACCACCGCGAACTGGCCCCCCACGGTCAGAAGGAGAAAGCCGATCACCGCCACCAGCCGGTCGCGACGGACCACGGCCAGGGCCATCAGGGCCGCCAACGGGCCCAGAAACACCGCACCGCCCAGCACCGAGAGGTCCCGGAGCAGCCGGGTGGACACCGGGGTGGCATGAGCGGCGGCGAAACGGGCCGCCCCCAGGTCGAAGCGAGCGAAACCGAGGTGGGTACGGACCATCCAGATCAGCAGGCCCAAGGCGACGACACCGGCCGCCAGGAGGATCAGCGCCGCCGAGAGCGCCAGACCGGTGGCCGAGTTCGGGTCCAGGCGCGAGCTGGCCAGGGCCGCGGCCCGAGGGTGACGGTGGACCTCCTTCCGGATGTGTTCCGGATCGACCCTCGGCGCCAGCTGGAACGCGCTCCAGCGGCGGCCGGCCAGCCACACCAACGTCGCCGGTACGACCATGAGCGCGGCCGTAATCCCGATGATCACCATGGGCCGGCCCGACCGCTTCCACCGCCCGCCCCTGCCGGCCGGCCGGTCCCCGTCACCACAGGACCGCCACCGGTGACCGCGCCGCGTCCGGCCCGACCGCCCGCCCCTGCCGGCCGCCCGGTCTCCGTCACCACAGGACCGCCACCGGTGACCGCGCCGCGTCCGGCTCGGACTCGGCGACCTTCTCGGCGTCCTGCGGCGCCGACTCCCCGCTTCGGACCGACTCGAGCTGGGCCGCTACCGCGGCCCCGAACAACAGCGCCATGGCCGACAGCAGGCACCAGAGGAGAAGGGCGATGAGGCCCGCGAGGGGGCCGTAGGTCTGGCCAAACGACGAGCTGAACCGGTAGAACACGCCCAGGCCGACGGTCACGACAGCCCACAGCAAGACGGACACCCCCGCCCCGAACGACAGCCAGGACAGCCGAGGTTGCCGGCGGCGGGGCGACCACCGGAACAGGAGCGTCACCGCTACCGCGACCAGGACCAGGCCCAGGGGCCACCGTCCGATGGCCCACGCTGTGTTGAGCGCACTGTTGCCGGTGTGGAGGATCTGCCGCCCGAACGCCAGGCAGCCGAAGGCCACGGCGACGAGGGTGCCGGCGCTGATGGCGAGCACCAGCGCCAGCCCGTATTTCTGCACGGTGGCCCGGTCCCGCTCGACTCCGTAGAGCCGGTTGAGGCCGCGTTCGACTTGTCCCATCAGCGTGGTCCCGGTCACGAGAGATCCCACCACGCCGAAGAGAAGGGCGCTGTAGCGGTGCTCAGCCGCAGTCGTGTGGGCCTGAACGACGGCGCTGCTGAGCACCTGGCCCGCCGCTCCGGGTACGGCGCGCCTGACGGTGGCGACCACCATGGTGCCGATCGACCCCTTGTCGAACAGGCTGGCCAGCCCGACCAGGCCGATCACGCCCTGGACGGCCACGAGGGTTGTCATGAAGGCGAGCGAGCGGGCGTGGCTGAAGCCGTCGGCCACCCGCATTCGCATGAACGCGTCCCCGAGAAGCCGGCGCTTCCCCACGCGTGACAGCGTCGTCCACGCGTCGTCTCCCGATAGGTCGAACGTTTCGGGTACCAGGCTGGCGGTGCTCACCGCTGGCCCGCCTCTGCGACACATACCGTGATGGCGCTTTTTTCGACGGCGGCGTGCAGGCGCTTCGTCGCTTTGCGAGCGCCACCGTCGAGTTCGTAGGCGATGGGCCGGCCCAGTCTCACCGCCACCCGGCGGCCGCGGCCCTTGCGGACGAACTGCGACCGATCCGCTCTACCAGCGGCCAGGGCGGTCAGGACCTTGGCCCAGTCGATCGGGCGGCTGGCAGTCACCACCGCGATCTCGAGCAGACCGTCGTCTGGTTCGGCCGCGGCAAAGACGGTGAGCTTGCCGGTGATGGTGCCAAAGTTGCCGAGGAGAAGGCAGCTGGCCCGGCCGTCGAACCACGGCTTACCTTCGATTTCGATGTGCATCTTCACCGGCTTCGAGCGAGTGGCGCGAACACCGCTCCACACGTAGGCGAGTCGACCGAAGCGATCCTTGAGGGCGCGGTTGGTGTCCTGCATCAACGCGGCATCGAACCCGGCTCCCGCCATGACCGCGAAGCGCTCACCGTTGAGCACCCCCACGTCCAGCGGACGCCGGCCCCCGTCCAGAGCGACGTCCAAGGCGCCGGGCAGGTCCATCGGAAGACCGAGGTTGCTGGCCAGCAGGTTGGCCGTGCCCGCCGGCAGGACGGCTATCGTCACATTCGATCCCGCCACCGCGTCGATGCAGCGCTGCACGGTGCCGTCGCCACCCCACAGCAGCAAGAGGTCTGCTCCGTCATTTACGGCGCGTCTGAGCCATGGCCGGCGCTTTGCGGCTCTTGGCCACTTCGTACCAGATCGGGTCGGTGAAGCCGCGATCGGCCAGGAGGCGCCGAAGCTCTTCGAGCCCACCGCCGAACGTCTTCTTCTGGTGGGCCACGACCGCGATCGACGTCACGGCGCGCCCCGTTTCGAACCGAGCGGAATCGGGGATGAGCCCCGACGCGTCGTCCGGCCGAGCCGGCTGCTCCATACCTGGATCACGAACATAGCCGCACCCAGGGCGGCCAGGCCCAGGGCCAGCCCGGCGAGGGTGTCGATGGGGTGATGCTCGCCTCGATAGATCCTCGACAGGGCCACACAGGCCATGAGGGCGACGGCGACCGTCCAAGCGGCCAGGCGGGGTAGACGCCTGGAGGTCGCCACCATTACCAGCACCGCGATCCCTCCGTAGATGACGGTCGTGGCGGCAACGTGGCCGGATGGCCAGCTGGAGGTCGACGGGGTGGAGCCCAGATGCGCCACGTGTGGACGTGGGCGGTCGACGGCGTAGTTGGTGGCTAGGAACACGGTGAGTTCCACCGCCAGGCCCACGGCCAGCAGCCAGGCGAAACCGCCCCAGCGGCGCAGGAGCAGCGCCCCGGTGACGGCCGCCGCGACCACCGCGATACCGGCCGTGTCGGCGAGTACCGTGAAGTCCCCGCTGAGCCGGTTCGCCAGCGAATCCCGGTGCCGAGCGACCCACTGATTCACGTGCTCATCCCAGTGCCCCAGCCGGTCATGGGCGCCGAAATGCACCATCAGCAGTCCGAGAGCGATGAGCACTGCAGCAATCAGGAGCGCCGCGCCGACCAGGCAGACAACCACGGCGACCGCCGGGTGCAGGTTGTCGACCGCCGCCTGGAACCGAGCAGGCACCCTCAGGCGCCCATCATGCGGCTCCAGCAGGGCCCGGTTAGGTGCTCGCTCGTCTGATTCGGGCGGGCCGAAAGCCCATGCGACCAGCCGATATCGCCCCGTGCGCGCCGCGGGCGTGCCAGCGGACAACACCTTGTCATCGCCGGCCCATGTCGTAGACACAGATCCCCTCTCGTCGATCCCTGTCAAGAAATACCCCGCGGTGCGACGAAGCAAACCCGACGCGAGGTCGGTTGGGTGGCCGGCAACGGATCAGGAACAGTTGGAAGCGAGGGCATCGGGGAGAAGATGGGTAAGTACAAGTGATGGCCGCCGCCGATTGGTTTCTCTCTGCGTCCGAGCGCGGCAACGAGGCGACCGACCTGGATCGTCGCCACGGCGATGGCGTGGCTTGGACAACGGGCAACCAGGTGCGGGCGCTCGTGCACGGGGCCGACTACTTCGCGGCGCTCGTGGCGGCCATACGAGCGATGCGGGCGGGTGATGTGCTGCTGTTTACGGACTGGCGGGGCGATCCCGATCAACGCCTCGATGGGGACGGCACCGAGGTCGGTACTCTGCTGTGCGAGGCGGCTGACAAGGGCGTGGTTGTTCGGGGCCTCATCTGGCGATCGCACCTGGATCGCTTCCAGTTCTCCGAAAGGGAGAATCGTCACCTCGGCGAGGAAATCAACGCCGCGGGTGGTCGCTGCCTGCTCGACATGCGGGTGCGGCCCGGCGGTTCGCACCATCAGAAGTTCCTGGTGCTGCGCCATCCCGGCCGGCCGCAGCTCGACTGCGCCTTCGTCGGCGGGATCGACCTGTGCCACAGCCGTCGCGACGACGCCAGCCACCGTGGTGATGCCCAGACGCAGCCCATGGCCGAGGTGTACGGGCCTCGCCCACCCTGGCACGACATTCAGCTCCGGCTCCAAGGACCGGCGGTGGGAGACGTCGAAACCGTGTTCCGAGAACGGTGGGACGACCCGTCGCCGCTCTCGCGGAATCCGATCCACCGGGTGCGGGATGTGGTGGATCGGGCCAGCTCGGCCTGGCGACAACTGCCGCCGCGGATGGACGACCCCTCCCGCTGTGGGCGTCAGGCGGTGCAGGTCCTGCGCACCTATCCGCCTCGCCTGCGGGCGCAGCCGTTTGCGCCGGAGGGCGAGCGCAGTGTGGCCCGGGGCATCACCAAGGCGCTGGCCCGGGCCCGCGGCCTGGTGTACGTGGAAGACCAATACCTGTGGTCGCGCCAGGCGGTCGCCGGCTTCTGCCGGGCGCTGGAGGCCGAACCCGAGCTCCTTCTGGTTGCGGTCGTTTCCTCCTACCCGGACCAGGACGGACGCCTGTCAACGGCACCCAATCTGATCGGACGACTCGACGCCCTGCGGGCGCTTGACGCCGCCGGCGGCGGACGAGTGGCGGTCTACGGGCTGGAGAACAGCGCCGGGATCCCGATCTATGTGCACGCCAAGCTGTGCATCGTCGACGACCGGTGGGCAAAGGTCGGATCCGACAACATCAACCGCAGGTCGTGGACCCACGACTCCGAGCTGGCCTGCGCGGTCGTCGATGAGTCCCCGGAGGGCCGGCCCAGAGACGGAGAAGGCTCATTTGCCCGCGACCTCCGCCTGCAACTGGCCCGGGAGCACCTCGACCGGGTCGCAGGAGCTGATGGCGACTTGCTGGACCCCCGGTCGTTTTTTGACGCCTTTGCCGATGCGGCGGCCCGGCTGGAAGCCTGGCATCGGGGCTGCGAGCAGCGGCCCCCGTCCTCCCGGCCGCCTCCGACGGGTTTCCGTTCCTCGACTGTCACCTTGGAGCCAGCTCTGGTCCGGCCCGGTCTACCGCACCCTGTACGACCCGGACGGACGGCCCCGATCGTGGCGGAAGGCCGGCCGTTACTGACCGCCGCCGCTTGTGGTCGGGTGATCATGGTCATTTCGGATGTTCGGTACCCGGATGCACGATGCCTTGGGCCGGCATCGAGGGGGCGACGTTGGGTAGAACCCTCGACGCAACGCCTGCGGGGCGGCCATCGGAGGTCGGATATGAAGCGACTGGGGCTTCTGATCATCCATCAGGCGAATCGCGGCGTTTGCGATTGGTGGCGGGGGGTAGCAACTCTCCGACGCCGTTGTCGCGGCCGGAAGGGCCAGTTTGGGAGTCGGGCGATCCAAGGAGTGAATGAGATATGACCGATACTGTCGGCGACGTTTTGTTGTCCCGCCTCCGGGATTGGGGCGTGGAGCGCGTCTTCGGGTACGCCGGGGACGGGATCAACGGATTGCTGGCTGCCTGGGGTCGGGCCGAAAATCAACCGGCGTTTATTCAGGCCCGCCACGAGGAGATGGCCGCCTTCGAGGCGGTCGGGTATGCCAAGTTCTCAGGCCGGGTCGGGGTGTGCGCGGCGACGTCGGGTCCGGGAGCGATCCATCTGCTCAATGGCCTGTACGACGCCCTCCTCGACCATGTGCCGGTGGTGGCTATCGTCGGCCAGACCAGCCGGTCCGCGCTGGGTGGCTCGTACCAGCAGGAGGTCGATCTCGGCACTCTGTTCAAGGACGTGTGCCACCACTATGTGGCGACGGTGATGGTGCCCGAGCAGCTGCCGAATGTCATCGATCGGGCCATTCGTATCGCCACGGCCGAGCGAGCCCCGACCGCGATCATCATTCCGTCCGATGTGCAGGAGCTGTCGTACGATCCTCCCGGCCATGCCTTCAAGATGGTGCCCTCGAGTCTGGGCTGGGTCCAGCCGCGTATTGGACGCCGGACGAAAAGGCCATCCGGCAGGCCGCCGACATCCTCAACGCCGGCGACCGGGTTGCCATCCTGGTCGGCCAGGGAGCCCGCTCCGCCCAACAGGAGGTGATGGACGTCGCCGATCGGCTCGGGGCGGGAGTGGCGAAAGCGTTGCTCGGCAAGGACGTACTTCCCGACGATCTGCCCTACGTGACCGGCTCCATCGGGCTGCTGGGTACCCGGCCTTCGTACGAACTGATGACCGAGTGCGACACCCTGCTGACCGTCGGTTCAAGCTTTCCGTACACCCAGTTCATGCCGGAGTTCGGGCAGGCCCGGGCCGTGCAGATCGACCTGGACGCCGGCATGATCGGCATGCGGTATCCGTACGAGCTCAACGTGGTCGCGGACTCGGCCGCGGCGCTTGACGGCCTTGCTGCCGTTGCTCGATCGCAAGGCCGACCGGGCCTGGCGGGACAAGATCGAGGCCAACGTGGCCCGGTGGTGGCAGACCATGGAACGCCAGGCCATGCTCGACAGCGACCGGCCCGGGATGGTCAATCCCATGCGGCTGGTCTGGGAGCTCAGCGACGTGATCCCGGACAATGCCATGGTGGCCGCTGACTCCGGGTCGTCGGCCAACTGGTATGCCCGGCACCTGCGCATGCGGGGAGATATGCGGGGCGCGCTGTCCGGGAACCTGGCCACCATGGGGCCGGGCGTTCCTTACGCCATCGGAGCCAAGTTTGCCCACCCTGATCGGCCGGCGGTGGCGCTCGTGGGTGACGGGGCCATGCAGATGAACGGAATGGCCGAGTTGATCACCGTCTCCCGCTATTACCAGCAATGGTCTGATCCGCGTCTGGTCGTCGCCGTCCTGCACAACAACGACCTCAATCAGGTCACCTGGGAGATGCGGGCCATGGAGGGCGCCCCAAAGTTCGAGGAATCCCAGGTGCTGCCGAGCGTCTCTTATGCGGGCTTTGCGGCCAGCCTCGGATTGCAGGCCCTGGAGGTGCACGAACCCGGCGAGCTGAAGGGGGCATGGTCGAAAGCCTTCGCTGCTGACCGGCCCACGGTCCTGGATGTCCATACCGATCCTGACTTCCCCCCGATCCCGCCGCACGCGACCTTCGAACAGGTCAAAGACGCAGCCAAGGCGATGCTCTCGGGTGATGAGGACGCCCTGGGCGTCATCCGCACCGGGATCAAACAGAAGGTGCAGGAGTTCTTGCCGACCTCCCGAGCGAAGCGATGAAGGCGCGCCGGGTTGGCGCCGCGCTCGAGGACGTACGCACCGGACGGTTCGAGCGGTCGCTTGCGGGCCTGGCCGCGGCGGGTGCGGTAATCACGACCGCCGAGGTCTTTACGTCGCACGACAGCGCCAGCTTTGGCAACAAGATGATGTGGCTGCCGATCGTGCTGATGCCGACGATCGTGCCGGCCGGAGTGGCCGCCGTGTTCAGCCGGAGAGCGGCCAAGACCGTGCTACCGGTGGCTTCGGCGCTGGTGATCGCCAATGGCTTGCAAGGGACCTTCTTCCACTGGCGCGGTGTGCTGAAGAAGCCGGGCGGCGCATCCAACCTTCGCTACAACGTCGAGATGGGCCCTCCGGCCTTCGCACCCTTGCTGGCCTCCATGGTCGGCGGCATGGGGCTCCT
This sequence comes from uncultured Acidimicrobiaceae bacterium, assembly GCA_963769725.1. Taxonomy (GTDB): domain Bacteria; phylum Actinomycetota; class Acidimicrobiia; order Acidimicrobiales; family Palsa-688; genus PALSA-693. Next base: position 178,397 of record CAVYMU010000004.1, read on the forward strand.
GGCGGCGTTGCTGCGCCGCGAGGGCGAGTGATGCCCTTTCGGGCACCCAGCCAGCGAGGAATCACTCCCGGCGGCCAGGGCCGGTTTGCCGACTTCGACGTGCTCGACCAGGTGGAGCGATGGGACGCGGTCACCGCCGGCGTAGTACTCGGCCGCCTCGATCCGCCTGCCGGGTTCAGCTTTTTCACGCCGGCCGAGCAGGCCTCGGCCGGGGCGCTATTCGATCTGCTCCTGGCCCAGCACGAAGAACCCAAAGTTCCGGTGCTGGCCCTGGTGGACCGACGCCTCGCCGCCGACGAGACGGACGGGTGGATCTACGAGGACATGCCCGAGGATCGCGACGCCTGGCGTTTTACCCTGGCGGCCCTCGACACTGACGCCAGCGAGAAATTTGGAGTCCCGTTTTGCCGCCTCTACCTGGATGAACAGGCCACCCTGATCGAGGCCGTGCACGGCGCCGAACAGTGGCATGGCGTCGCCGCCGCCCACGTGTGGTCGCTGTGGACCCGCTACGCCTGCGCGGCCTTTTACGCCCATCCATGGGCGTGGAACGAGATTGGTTTCGGCGGTCCCGCCTACCCGCGCGGCTATCAGGCCCTCGGCGTCGACAAGCGGGAGCACTGGGAGGGCCGCGACCGCAGTGACCGCGACCCCGTGCCGTGGGGAGACCGGGTCGAGTCGGCGGCCGCCGCCCACGAACGCCTGCTCGGCCTGGAAGAACGATGAGCCGCCGTTTCAGCGATGCCGCCGTTCGACGCCGCAACGAGTCCGCCTGGTTGCTGCCCACCGGCCAGGACCGGACCAACCATCGCCTCCGGGCTGGCATGCGTCGTTACGCCGACGAGGACGTGCTCGACATCGTGATCGTGGGCTGCGGCGCCGGCGGCGCCACGCTGCTACAACGCCTGGCCCGGGCCGGGTGGAAAGCGGCCGCCCTCGACGCCGGGCCCTTCTGGGACCCCGACACGGACTGGGTCAGCGACGAACTCGGTTCCCACCGCCTGTACTGGACCGAACCGCGGGTGATCGCCGGTGAAGACCCGGTCCCGCTCGGCTCCAACAATTCCGGGCGGGGTGTGGGCGGCTCCATGGTGCATTACGCGGGCTACACCCCTCGCTTTCATCCCTCGGACTTCCACACCTACTCGAGCGACGGTGTCGGAGCTGACTGGCCCATCCGCTACGGCGATCTGCGGCCCTACTACGAGGCGCTCGAGGGGGAACTCCCCGTATCCGGGCAGCCGTGGCCCTGGGGCGACCCCCACACCTATCCGTATCACGCCCAGCCCGTTGGAGGTAACGGCGAGATCTTCCTTCGGGGGGCGGCCGCGGCCGGCATCGAAGCCAGGGTCGGTCCGGTTGCGATCGCCAATGGAAGGTTCGGAAACCGGGACCACTGCATCTACCGCGGCTTCTGCCTGCAGGGCTGCAAGGTCAACGCCAAGGCGTCACCCCTTATCACGCACGTGCCGGACGCCCTCGCCCATGGAGCGGAGGTCCGGGCCAACTGCATGGTGACGAAGGTGGTTCTTGACGGCGACGGGCGGGCGGCTGGCGTTGTCTATCTCCGCGACGGGGTCGAGCATTTCCAGCGCGCCCGTATGGTCGCTGTCGCCGGATATTCGATCGAGACCCCCCGATTGCTGCTGCTCTCCGCCTGCGACCGCTTTCCCGACGGGCTGTGCAACGAGTTCGACCAGGTCGGCCGCTACGTCATGGTGCAGGGCGCTCCCCAGACCGCCGGCCGCTTCGCCGCCGAGATCCGCATGTATAAAGCTCCTCCACCGGAGGTCTCGTCCGAGCAATTCTACGAGACCGACCCGACCAGGGACTACCGCCGCGGCTATACCATCCAGAACGTCTCGCCGCTGCCTATCACCTATGCCGAGCACGTCGCCGCCCAGGGCCACTGGGGTTCGGTGCTCCGGGAGTACATGCGCGACTACGTGCACTGGGCCACCGTCGGCGCCCTGTGTGAGTTCCTGCCTCGATACGAGAACCATGTCAGCCTGGCCGAACGCACGGACCGCCACGGCCTGCCGGTCGCCAGGTTCTCCTACAGCCAGTGCGACAACGACCGAAAGCTGATGAAGGCGGCCCAGGCCACCATGGAGACCATTCTCCAGGCCGCCGGGGCCGAGGAAGTCATCACCGTGGACCGTTACGCCCACCTGGTCGGCGGCTGCCGTATGGCCCAGGGCGAACAAGAGGGCGTCGTGGACGGCGACCTGCGGACGTTCGCGGTCCCCAATCTGTACATCACCGACGGCAGCGTCCTGCCGACCCAGGGCGCGGCCAATCCGGCCCTGACGATCATGGCCCTGGCGGCCCGATGCGCCGATCGGCTCATCACCGGCGCCCGGGCCGGATCGTCGCCGAGCCGGCCGGACTGACCGTGGGCGCCCGGACGATCGACGGGCTCACCGTCGAGGTCTACGAGATCCCCACCGATCAACCCGAAGCCGACGGCACGCTCACCTGGTCGGCCACGACGATGGTGGTGGCCCGCCTGACCTGCGGTGACTCGGCCGGACTCGGCTACACGTACGCCGGGGGCGGCGCCAAGACCGTAATCGACTCAACCCTGGCCGGGACGGTCCGCAATCACGACCCTATGAACGTCGCTGGCCTCAACGAGGCCATGGCCCGAGCCTGCCGCAACCAGGGCCGTCCCGGCCTGGTGGCCTGTGCCATCTCGGCGGTCGACATCGCGGCCTGGGACCTGAAGGCCCGACTCCTCGGTGTGTCGCTCGTCGACTTGTTGGGGCCGGCGGTGGACCGGGTTCCGGTCTACGGCAGCGGCGGGTTCACCACCTATGCCGACAGCACCACCCGGGCCCAGCTCGAACAGTGGGTCGGCGACTGGGAGATCCCACGCGTCAAGATCAAGATCGGGGAGTCATGGGGGCACCACGCCCGGCGGGACATCCAGCGGGTCCGGCTGACGCGATCGGTGGTCGGCGACGCCGTCGAGGTGTACGTCGACGCCAATGGCGGTTACAGCCGCAAACAGGCCATCCGCATCGGCCGCGAGATGGTCGACGGCTCGGGTGTCAGCTGGTTCGAGGAGCCGGTCTCCTCTGACGACCTCACCGGTCTCCGTGAGGTGCGCGACCAGTGCGACGCCGACGTCGCCGCAGGCGAGTACGGCTACGTGCCCGCCTACTTCGCCCAGATGCTGGACGCCCGGGCCGTCGACTGCCTGCAGGCCGACGCCACCCGCTGCGGCGGGTATACCGGCTGGCTGACGGCGGCCCACCTGGCCGGCGCCCACCAACTCGAGGTATCGGCTCACTGCGCCCCCAATATCCACGCGCCCGTGGCCGGGGCCGTCACCAACCTGCGGCATGTCGAGTACTTCCACGACCATCATCGCATCGAAACCGCGCTGTTCGACGGAGCGCTCTCCCCCAAGGGCGGCGCCCTGATCCCCCGCCGAGATGTCATTGGCCACGGACTCACCCTGCGCGCTTCCGACGCGTCTCGGTATCGAGTGGCCTGAACCGTTTGGTCCGGCACCAGGTACATGGAATGGGTCAGCACCGACGCCTTGCCCGCCGGGCGATAAATCTGCTCTTATTGGTGGCGGTGGGACAAGGCGCAATGCTCGAGATGGCAGCCTGGATTAATACCGCAGCAGGGGCTGGCTGCGACCGGGGCCACGGTGAGGGCGGAGCGCAGTCGGCCGGCCGCGCCGCGGGAGGAAGCCGGCGGTGACTGAAGACAGTCCGGTTTCATACGCTCGAGCGGTGGGAGAGAAACTGCGAAACCTGCGTCACCAGCAGGGCCTGGCTCTCCTGGCAGTCGAGGAGGCTTCGGGACGCGAGTTCAAGGCGGCGATGCTCGGCGCCTACGAGCGCGGCGATCGGATGATCTCAGTGTCTCGCTTGCAGCGTCTGGCCCTCCTGTACGGCGTTCCCATCGATCGGCTCCTGCCCGGCGACAGTCCGCCGCCGACCGAGCGCAAGCCCGAGCCGTCCGACCCGGTCCGCATCGGCCTGACCCGCCTGGCCGTCCTTGATTCCCCCGAAGGGGACGTGCTCCAGCGGTATGTCAACTCCATCCAGATCCAGCGTGGTGACTTCAACGGCTGGGTGATCACCATCCGCGATGAGGACGTGCGGGCCTTGGGATGGATCCTCGACTCCGACGAGGCCTCGATGCGAGCCCGGCTCCGCCAACTCCACGTCCCCAACCGCCCGCCCTCTAGGCAACCACGACGGGTCGAGCTTCGGGGCCCAGGGCCAGCCGGCCACGGACGGCGACGATGACGGGCTAGCTGCCTTCCCGGGGCATCGAGAGTCGTCTAAAGCGGCTGCCAGTCCGGTTCGCGACGCTCGGCGAAAGCCCGAGCCCCCTCCATGGCGTCGGGGTGCTCCTGCTGCCACCGGAGTAGGTTCCAACCGTACTTGACCGCCTCCTCGTGGAACATTCGGGTGACATTCCACAGTGTCTCCAGCTGGCGGGCCATCGCCATAGGTGAGTTGCGAGCGATGATCTCGCACAACTCGAGGGCCCGGGTCATCGCCTGCCCCGCGGGCACCGCCTCCTGGACCAGCCCCAGGCTGAGGGCCCGTTGGACGTCGAGTTCGACCTGACCGCCAACGATGCTCAGGTACAAAGCCGTACCGAGACCAGCCTTGAGAACCAAGTCCAGATTCTCCCGGTTACCGACGAATCCCCGTTCCACGTGGGTGTCTCGGAAGGTGGCGTTCTGCCCCGCGATCACGATGTCCGCCTCGCATACCCAATGGAGTCCACCGCCGATAACTCGTCCTTCGACCGCAGCCACGACCGGCTTGAGCATTCCAGCGTCGTGGTGGGTCTGACCCGACCCCAGAACAGGGCCGTACTCATGGTGCTCTCCGTGACCACTGAACCCTATGGCGGCCACCTCTTTGAGGTCGATTCCAGTGCAGAAGTTCCGGTCAGTCGTCGATCCCAAGGTGACGACGCGAATGTCCGGATCCTCCTTGAAATGGAGCCAGGCCCGGCCGAGGGCGTTGATCATGGCCCGATTGTGCGAGTTGCCGCTCTCGGGCCGATCGAGCAGCACCAGCCCGGTCCGGCCCTTTCTGGCGATCACGATCGCATCATTCCAGCGCTCGGCGCCTTCCAGGCCGTAACGCTCCACAACCTGGTCAGCAGAAGCGCTCACTGTCATGCGTGACACCATATCAGTGGTCAGATTTGGTCAGGAGGCATCGGAGCTCAGGGCCCGGTAAGCCTTCACGCCAGCCGGTGGAGGGTCATCCACTCCCGGAGGACGATTCCAGGAAGTCAATTACCGGTTGGGGGATCATGTTGTCGTAGCCATCCGGCCAGCGCATCCATCCGGCTGCGGCCAACGTGCCCCCGTCGACGTGAAGCGTGGTGCCGGTGACGTAGGCGGAGAGATCCGACGCCAGGAACAGGACACATCCCGAGAGATCCCGACCCGTTCCCTTCCTGGCCAGCGGGATGATGATGCGATCTTCGAGCAGATTCTCGCCGGCCCTTTGTCCCCAGGTGAACTTGGCGGCGTTCTCGGTTGGGAAGTGGTCTGGAGCGACGGTATTTACCCGAATCCCGCTCGGTCCCCACTCAACGGCAAGGGTGCGGGTCAGTTGTTCGATGGCCGCCTTCATGGCCCCGTAGACCGCCATTTCGGGCATGGCCCGATGGGCCTCGACGGTCGACACGGTGATGATGCTCCCACTGGACCCGTGGGCCTGCATTCTTCTGGCCACCAGTTGGGAAGCTTCCAACACATGGGTGAAGTTCTGGTGAATGACTGCCGTGACCCCGTTGGGCGTCAGGTCGATGGCGTCTTTGCGGAACGATCCGCCCGGTACGTTCACGAGGATATCCAGCTTGCCGAACTTGTCATCGACAAGATCTACGAAGGCGGCCAGCTTGCTCGACTCGCGAACATCAAAGCACTCAATGACCGCGTCAGCATCGATTTCGGCCAGTCGCTCCGTTACCGCAGCCACCGCCGCGGGGTCCCGGTCGCAGACCGCCACCGCGACTCCCGCTCCCGCGAGGTGCTCAGTAATGGGCAGGCCCAGACCGCCCGCACCACCCGTGATGATCGCAACTTTTCCATCCAACGCCGCCCATTCGTCAAGCATGGCCTCTCCTCCCGGACGCGGTCTGCCGCGTCCCGGCCACGTTAGCGGCGCGTACAAAGCCGGGCCGATGCCGGGGCGGCTCGATGATTTCTCGTCCTGGCTCGATATGCAGCTCCCATCGAAGCAGGAGGTGTTGGCCCGCTACGAGGCGCAGCTACGTACTGTGTCGGCGGCTGGATCATCAAAAACCCATGCGCCTCTCGATGGGCTTCCACGGGACGACCGGGTCGTGTACATCGATGTGGGCCGAGACCCCGCGATGTCGCCTTTTCTCGATTAGATCTTCATGTGATTTAAGTAAACTTTAATGAGTGTCAGAGGGCGGTGGCAAGTACCCGTCGCGTCACAGCTCGGACGGCCTAGGGTGGACGCCTGCGAGCGGTCCCGGCTCGGTGAGCGATTGGAGGGTCAGACCCATGGATCTCGGACTCGAGGGGAAGGTCGCGGCGATCGCCGGGGCCAGCAAGGGTACTGGAAAGGCGACGGCGATCCGAATGGCGCGCGAGGGGGCGACGGTCGCCTATTGCAGCCGGTCGATCGACTTGCTACGCCAGATCGAGAAGGAGATCACGGGTTTCGGTGGTACCTGCCTGCCGATCGAATGCGACCTCAGCGAACAGTCGGCCGCGGCTCGCTTCGTGGCTGAGACCGTCACGGCTTTCGGCAGGCTGGATATTGCCGTGTTCACCCCCTCCCTGCACGTCTCCCGGGAGTTCCTCGATCTCACCGACGATGAATGGCAAGAGACTTACGACATCACCTTCCACTCAGCCGTACGCTTCACCCGCGCTGCGATACCGCACATGCAAGCCCAGGGTGGGGGTCGAATCGTGCTCGTGGCTGCCGGCTCGGTGTACAAGCAGAGCGTGGGCATCGGCATCGGCCACCGAGACGTCCATCCGGACTTCACGACCGCGAAGGCTGCGCTCACCAACCTCAGCAAGTTCCTATCGAAGAACTTCGGCGTCGACAACATTTTCGTCAACTGCATTCATCCGGCCTTCACCTTTCCCCCCGAAAGGTTGTCCATGCTGGCGCAGCGAGCCGTCGACGTGGGATTGTCCGAACAGGAGTCATTCCTTCAGACCGCGAGGGAGGTCGGCTACATTCCGGCCCTCGGCCGCCCCGGGACCTCCGATGACTGCGCCAACATCATCACGTTCCTCTGCTCCGAGGCCAACGGCTACATCACAGGCGTCGAGATAGCCGTCGACGGCGGAGGCCTCGACATCGGCTGAGAGGCAGGTTTACCGCGCTCGAAACGTGGGGCCGGGGTGAAAGCGATGACTCCTGTGTCCGCCTTTTCGAGAAAACCCTACCGCCGTCAGTCCAGGGAAGCGGTTCTCGCGTGGGGTTGTCATGGTGACAGTAGGAGGGCGCGCTGGTATCAGGTTGGTGGGTCTGGCGACGGGTCAGAACAGCTCCATGGGTGAGAGTTCTTCCCCGACCAGGACCGCACCGAGGGTTCGGTAGCTTTCGGTGGTCGCGCCGACGTGCTGGGTTGCGACGTGTATGTCTCGCAGACGTCGCTGCAGGGATGAGGTGTCATAGAGCGAGACGCTTCCAGCCAGGGTGTAGGCGGCGTCAACGATCTTGACGCACTCGGCCGTTACGTAACCGGCCATGGTCCGGCCTAACAGTATCTCCTTGGGCGAGAGCGGCCGGCCTGATACGCCAGCCTCCCAGGCGGTCTGCGTGGTCTGGTCCAACAACGATCTCACCGAGGCGTGACGCAGAGTGTGCTCCCCGAGGGAGTGCCGGAAGAGCGGGTCTTCGGCCAGTACCGCCGTGGGATTCATGGCGGCGCGCTTGGTCCTGGCCACCTCGGCTATTTCGTCAAGAGCACCTTGAGCGATCCCGATAGCGACCGAGGCGTGACCCGTCGCCAGGGCCACCCGCAAGGGGACTCGGGTTGCGGGCGTGTCAAAGCGGTTGGTGGCGGTGAAGATGTTCGTCGTCATGTGCTCAGGAACGAACACATCTCGGATGACGAAATCGCAGCTGTCGGTGCCCCGCAGGCCCAGTACGTGCCAGGTGTCAAGAAACTCGACCTGATCTGCCGGCAGCACCACCACTACCATGTCAGGCACTCCCCCCGGTCCGATCCGGGGGGCGCCGTTGTCGATGACGACACAGTTGGCCGCCACCAGGTCGGGGTCCGGGCCGCCGCTCGCAAACGGCCACTGTCCGGACACCACATAGCCGCCATCGACTGGAGCGGCTATCCCTTTGGGGGCGATCGCACCTCGACCCCGAACCTGTGGGAAGTCAGCCAGAAGGTTGGTGACCGTCTCTGGGGGCAGCAGCCCGAAAATCAGTGGTACGGGTATCCCGATCAGCAGTAACCAACCCAACGAGCCGTTGGCGCGGGCCGCCTCGATGGTCAGCTCGTTGATCTCGGCCAGCGAGAACTCCAGTCCCCCTTGAGCCTTGGGCACCATGGCCTGAAAGCATCCAGTAGCCACTAGGTCATCAAAGAGGTCCGTCGGGATCACCCCCGTCGCGTCCATCTCTTCGGCCCGTCGAGCCGCATCGACACCGACGCGGCGTATCCCCTCGAGAACCACTCCGAAGCCTTCGCCGGCAACGGTCGCTGTGTCGACCACCGTTAGCCCCCTTCCTGTTATTCGAAGTGCTTGAAGTGTAGCGAAGACTCGTGATCGATTCTCTCGGAACTGTCCGCGTCTGACCGATCCAGCCATCAGCGTGATCCAACCGTGAGACCTCAATCCATGGGACCGTCCAAACGGGGCGCCGGATCGATTCTGTGCGGACCGGTGCGACTGCGCAGACACAACCCGATCGCCGTCCACGCGTCTCCGCTAGAGGACAAGGGAATTCATGAGAGTCGCGACGTCGTCCAGGTCCTCCAGGGACCCCACCATTCGAATCAACTCTTCGCTTCTGCGCGATGGCAGGACGCCGGAGGTGATCTCCCGGAACTTGGCGGTCAGCTCCGCGGTCGTGGCGGGATTGGTGTGATGACCCCGGAAGGCTCGCTGGTGCGACCCGAGCCGTCTCCCGTCTTTGAGATGGACTTCTACTCGCGACCCCAGCTGAGGCTCGCCGGGACCGAAGTCAAGGGGCCGTGGGGTGACGCGGCCAGCGATTTCCAGCACGGCCGCATCGGTCCACATGGCCGGGTCGGTGTAAAGCGAAAGGGCGTTCGAGCCTCGCACCAGCCGCAATCCAATGCTGAAGGCCAGGCTGAACTGAGCACTGATGGCGTCGGAGGGGTAACGGATGGTCGCCCCGTGCGGAATGGCCCAATCGGCGAGGTAGACCACAACTTCATCCACCTCGTCGACGGAGAAGATCTGGCGGTTCATGATCTCGGTGAGGGCATCCAACGCGGAGTGCAGGGTGCCCACGCACGGATACAGCTTGAAGGTGGTGTCAAGGATCTGATGCTCGTTCGCCCACGCCGCCTCGATGTCGTCGTCGCTACCGTCACCGAATAGGCGGTAGATCCCCCGCTGGCCCTCGAAGATCATCCGGGGCCCGGTTAGACCGGCTTCAGCGAGCAGCGCAGCTTCGAGGCCCGAGCGCACCGCGAACCCGGCGTGCACCCGTTTGACCTCCCCGCCGCTCTGGTCGTACTCCATGGTCCCCGAGGCCTCGCTCGCGGCGATGGCCAGGGCATGGGCCGTCCGCTCTGGTCCCAGCCCGAGCAGCCGGGCCGCCGTGGCGGCGGCTCCGAAGACGCCCGCCACCTTCATGGGATGCCATCCCACCCGAAGCTTCGCCCTATGGATGGGCGCGCACGACACCACCGTCGCCTGATAGCCCGCCACCACGGCCGCGATCACGTCCTTGCCGGCGAGATGGGACCGTTCGCCCAACGCCAGTGCCACCGGGATGGTGCACACCCCTGGATGTCCCCCTAACCAATGAGCGTCATCGAACTCACAACTATGGCCAAATGTGGCGTTCACGAATGCGGCATAGGCGGGCGTGGTTCGGTCGCCGAAGTAGATAATGGTGCTCTCGGGTCGCCCGCCCATATCGCCCACGACGCGCCGCGCCGGCGCCACATTGGGCAGTGTGGCACCGAGCAGAGCCACTCCGAGCTGATCCAGGAAGCACTGCTTGGCTTTCTCGACAACAGGAGCGGGAAGTCGTTCGAACGTGAGGCCCGTCACGTCAGCGGCAATCCGCTCGGCGATCGATTCCATACGGCGACCACCTCCTCCGCGTCGCGGTCGGCTCGACTACCAACGATAGCCAGGAGCACCCCACCGCGAATCGACTTGAGGCCCTCAGGCTCTACCAGCCCCCCGGCGGGGACGGTGCACGGGCCCGGTTCTAACCTGTCGGACCGTCTGGCGGCCTCGTCAAGGAGGTGTCGTCGGATTCGCGGCCGAGATCCTCCCCACGACCGCCTCACCCACGCAGGCCAGCCTGGGTTCAGCCCTCCCGGGTCCCGGGGGAAAACTCCAGCGGAAGACTCACGATCTCGCGGAGCGCCGGCCGGTACTGGATCTGGAAGCCCGGAGGTGGCTGGTAGGAGGGAATGCGACGGTGCCACTCTCGGGTGGCTACCCGAAGCTCCAGCCGGGCCAGGTGAGAACCAAGGCAACGGTGGACTCCCCCGCCGAACCCTACGTGCGGGTTGACCGGTCGGGTGAAGTCGACCGTGTCGGGATCACCGTAGATCTCCGGATCGTGGTTCGGGATCGCCAGCATCACCCGCATCCTCTGCTTGGCGTGCACCGGGCAGCCGTCTACGACGGTATCCTCCATGGCGATCCGGTTGACAATCGGAACCGGGGTCTCAAATCGCATCAACTCCTCCACCGCGGCCGGAACCAGGGCGGGTTCCTGTGAGAGCTGGCGCTGATACTCAGGATTGCGGGCCAGAAAGGCAAACGAGCACCCCAGGGTGTCCGTAACGGTATCGAGGCCGGCCGCAATCAGCAGCAAGCAGATGTTGAGGGTCTCGTCACGCGTCAGTCGCCCTTGGGTCTCGAGGCCGACAAGATAGCTGAGCAGGTCGTCGGCCGGCTCGCCAACCTTCTTCTCGAGGGCGGTGGCAAAGTAGGAGAAGATCCACGCACTGGTCTTCTCCATGTTGGCCTTCCGGGTCTCCTCGTCGTCGCCTTCCGGGCGGATCATGCCGTCCTTGGCCCACAGGAAGGTGGGAAGGTCCTCGAAAGGCAGGCCCATGAGACCAAGGAACATGGCCGAAGGAAAGGGAACGGCGAAATCGGCTATGAAGTCACAGCTCCCCTTCTCGATGAAGCCGTCAATAATTCCGTTCACCAGCTTCGCCACCTCAGGCTCACGCTGGGCCATCCGCTTCGGCGAGAACAATGGGTCGAGCATCTTGCGGTAGGAGACGTGTTCGGGGGGATCAATCTGCAAAGGAATGGCACCGGTCTCTGAGCCGAAGTAGGCAGCCTCGGGGTTGGAAGAGAACAGGTTGGGCTGGCGCAGGACCTGCTCAACCGCGGCGGTGCTGGCGGCGATCAGGATTCCGGGACGGGGCTCAACCAGCGGACCGGCTGCCCGTAGGGCCTTCCATGCTTCCCGAGCGTCGCTGCCCCACACCGAGGCGTCGAAGTCCCGGAGCATGACCGTGCGGTCCGATTCCGCCACCTGAGTGTCTTGAAAGTCGACGTTCACCTACGTCCCCTCGCTCCCGGTACTGAGTCGGCCGCGAGTATACGTTCCAGACGAACAGGGCCGTACGCCGCCGGACGTACCGTCCGCACTCCCCCGCCTGGCCCGGGCCCCCGACCGCCCGGTGTGGTGTCGTCAGCATCGCATTCCGTCGCCGACCCAAGTCCGGTCCGTGTGAGCTCCGCCCAGCGGATCGCCCTCTACACGTCCTTGAGAACTCCCGCACCGGTCTCGGCCGAGGCCAGCTCACCTACTTCGAGCAGGCCCTCGCCCACCGAGTCGCCCACGACCGTCTGGCCGTGGACGTAGCGCCCGCCGCGCAGCCAAGACGCAATCGCCGCCAGAAACGTCGCGGCAGCGGCGAAGTCAAAGGCCAGGTGGAGACCGTCGGCAAAGGCGGGCGAGATCACCCTGGGAAAGAAGCTCCGGCCCGTCAGATAGGTGGCTCGGGCCTGACCGAGTCCGGTGAGCACGTGAGCGGGCACCAGCGTCTGGATGGGGTTGTAGCCCAGGAACGCGGCAAAGAGGCTCCCAATCGGCGGCAGGTGGGACACCTTGAGGGCCTGGTCTGATGGCACCCCTTGGGCCGTCAAGCCGGCATAGAGGTGGCCGGGCAACGACGAGGCCAGTCCCAGGGTGATAATGGAGAAAAATACCCCGATGGAGAGGACCTGGGCCGAGTTGGTAAAGGTGGCATTCATGCCGGCTCCCGCGCCGCGTTGATCAGGCGGCAGACTGTTCATGACGGCCATCTGGTTGGGCGAGAAGAACATGCCCGAGAACCCCGACAGCAAGAGAATGATCAGGGCGAACACCCAATAGGTGAAGTCCATCGGCAGCAACTCGAGGAGCAGATAGCACACGCCGGCCCCGAAGAGGCCGGTAGTGGCGATGCCGCGCGCCCCGATGCGGTCGGCCACGATGCCCGACACGGGTCCTGAGACAAGGAACCCCACCGTGAGAGGAATCATGTAGATACCGGCCCACAGCGGTGTCTGGGAGAAGTCGTAGCCGTGCTGAGGCAGCCAGATACCCTGAAGCCAGATGATCAACATGAACTGCAGCCCACCGCGCCCGATGGCTGAGAGGAATGACGCGCTCACGCCCGCGCTGTAGGCGCGAATGGAGAAGAGGTGCAGCTGGAACATCGGGTTGGCCACCTTGGTCTCGATGACCACAAAAGCAGCCAGCAGGATCACTCCCCCGATAACGGCGCCGTACACTTCCGGGTTCGTCCAGCCCATAGTGTGCCCCCCGTAGGGCTGGATCCCGTAGACGATCCCGGTCAAGAGGGCGATCAGGCCGATGGCGAAGGTGACGTTGCCAAGCCAGTCGATCTTGCTCTCGATGCGCATGCCGTTGTCCCTGAGTTTCAGGTACGCCCAAACCGTGCCGAAGAGCCCAAAGGGCACCGAGACCAGGAAGACCAGGCGCCACTCGATCGGGGCCAAGAGGCCACCGAGGATCAAGCCGATGAACGACCCGGTCACCAGGGCGATGCCGCTGATCCCCTGGGCTTTGCCCCGCTCGTCCTCGGGGAAGGCGTCGGTGATGATGGCACTCGAGTTGGCGAAGAGAAACGCTCCGCCCACCCCTTGCCCGACTCGCATGAAAATGATCCACAACGCTCCGGCGGCGCCAGTCAGCCAGGTGACGGACAGGAGAATTGAAAACAGGGTGAAGATGGCAAAGCCCATGTTGTACATACGGACCCGTCCGTACATGTCGCCCACCCGACCGAAGCTCACCACCAAGACGGCCGTGACCAACAAGTACCCCATCAGGATCCACAAGAAGTACGAAGTGTTGCCCGGGGCCAGGGGCTGCAAGTGGATCCCGCGAAAGATGTCAGGCAGTGAGATCAACAGGATCGATTGGTTGATGGTCACCATCAGGATCCCGAGCGTGGTATTTGACAGGGCGATCCATTTGTAATTGCCGTTGTCGGCGCGGGCGGCAGCTGACGCGGAAGCGCTGATCAATTCCGGTCCACTTTCCTGTTGAGGCTCTGTTCCTTCTTCGCTGCCCCCATCGGCGACAAGTCTTCCCCGGTTTCGCCATCCAATGTCGACGAGAATCGTTTCAGCAGAATCGAAAAAGCGGTCAGCTCCTCCTCGCCCCAGGGTGCGAAGAGCTCTCCAAGCCAGCTTCTTCGAGCATCGAGAACTCGCTGGAGGGTTCGTCGCCCGGCCGGCGAGAGCCTGATCAACGTCGCCCGTCCGTCATCAGGATCAGCATCCCGGACGACGTACCCCTCGTATTCGAGCTGCTGCACTTTGCGCGTCACCGTCGGTGCGTCAACGCCGAGGAGGTCGGCCAAGGTGGTCACGCGAAGCGGGCTGCGATGAAGGTGGAGCCTGTAGAGCAAGGCCGATCCGGCCCGGTCGAGCCGAACACCAGCGGTCCGCAGGAGACGCTCATGCAGGCGCGCTTGGGTCATCGACCGAGAGACGACCTGAAGGGCGGCGTCGATCTGGTCGATGGATACCTCGGCCGAGCCCACCGGACCCGGACCCGCCCGCTCTTTAGTTGCTTGTGGCACGTAAATTATTTAGCGCCCCACGGCCGGATGTGTCAACCCCCTCGAGGGGGCCGCTCCAGGCCATCCCAGCTGCGATCTGTCCGGTCTGCCACCGTCGAGGACCCCGCCGGGTGGATACGGGTTCCGAGTTACCAGCTTCGGCGACCTGGCCACGCCGACGCCCCGCCTTAATCCCGTCAGGCCACACGGAGCAGGGATCTGGAACGGTCGGTTCGGCTATGGCTCCTACCAAACCCGTTTCTTCTGGCCGGATAAATCGAGCGGGCTACACCCAAGCCAAGGTGATCACCACCTGGAACCTGATCCACGAGCCCGTCGGGTCAGGCGAGCCTGTCCCGACGGGCTCTCCCAACCCGGTCGGATGGGTAAAAGACGGAGCTCCGGTCCAGCGCCCGAGACAGGGCGTGGCCTGGCTCACATGGTGGCGAGGGCGAGCGGCTCGCCGGCCTCGTCGACGACCGCCTCGTCGGTGGCGGGGCGGGCCGGCCGGATGAGGCTGAAGGCAGCTGTGGCGGCCACTGCGAGCACGATGGCACTGAAGACGAAGGCGGTGGTGTAGCCGTGGATGGCGCCAGCGGTGAGCGACGAAGGGGAGGTGCCGTGGGTGGCGAGGTAGGACACGGTGGCGCTGGTGGCGATGGTGTTGATGAGAGCGGCGCCCATGGTGCCCCCGGTCTGTTGGGTGCTATTGACCAGGGCGCTGGCGACGCCGGCGTCTTCGGGGCTCACGCCGATCAGGGCGGTGCTGTTCATGGCCACGAAGGACAGGCCCATGCCGAGGCTGACGATGATCTCGGCCGGGAGCACGGTGGTCAGGTAGGCGGAGTGCACGTCGAGGGTGCTGAACAGGGCCAGGCCGGCGACGGCCATCAAGAGCCCTCCAGTCAGCAGCGCCCGGGGCCCGAAGCGGGGCAGAAGCCGGCTGGCGGCCGTGGCACCCGTGATGATGCCGAGGGAGAACGGCACGAATGCGAAGCCCGTCTTCAGGGCCGAGTAGTGCAAGACGCCCTGGAAGTAGTAGGTGAGCGAGAGGAAGGTGCCGAGGATGGCCGTGCCGACCAGCAGGGAGGCGAGGAAGGACCCGCCCCGGTTGCGGTCGAGGACGACCCGCAGGGGCAAGAGGGGGTGGTTGGCCCGCTGCTCGATGGCGACGAAGGCGACCAGCAGGACGGCGGCCGCCGTGAAGAGGGTGATGGTGGTCGAGGAACTCCAGCCGTCGGTGCCGGCTTTGGTGAAGCCGTACACCAGGGCCAGGAGTCCGCCCGTGACGGTGGCGGCACCAGGAAGGTCGTAGCCGTGGTTGGCCGAGGCCCGGCTCTCCGAGACGTAGCGGAACGCAGCCACCGCGGCCGCGACAGCGATGGGGACGTTGATGAGCAGGGTCC
The DNA here is from genome assembly GCA_963769725.1 of uncultured Acidimicrobiaceae bacterium. Classification (GTDB taxonomy): domain Bacteria; phylum Actinomycetota; class Acidimicrobiia; order Acidimicrobiales; family Palsa-688; genus PALSA-693. The sequence continues at coordinate 194,059 of CAVYMU010000004.1, forward strand.
AGCGCCAGGAGGCGAACTCGGTCAGCACGCCGCCGAGGATGAGGCCGATGGCGGCTCCGCCGCCGGCGATGCCGCCGTACACGGCGAAGGCCCGGGCCCGCTCCTTGGGCTCGGTGAAGGCCACCGTCAACAGGGACAGAGCGGCGGGGGCCATGACGGCGGCGAAGGCGCCCTGCAGCGCCCGGGCGCCGAAGAGCATGGCCGAATTCTGGGCCAGACCGCCGAGTGCGGAGGCGCCGGCAAAGCCGATGAGGCTGATCACGAACATGCGCTTGCGCCCGAAGTAGTCGGCGATGCGGCCCCCGAGGAGGAGCAGGCCGGCGAAGGAGAGGGTGTAGGCCGTCAGCATCCACTGGCGGTTGGCCGTCGAGATGTGCAGGGCTCGCTGGGCCGAGGGCAGGGCGATGATGACCACGGAGGCGTCGAGCACCACCATGAGCTGCGCCACCGCGATGATGGCCAGGGCCCGGAAGCGCTTGGGATCGAGGTCGGGACCCGGTCCGCTCGGCTGATCCGGGCGGTCGAGGGTCGAGGCCCCGTCGAGGGTCGTGGTCATGGTGTTCCTTTCTGCAAAGACAAGAAGGTGGCCGGATCCGACCGCCCTCGCCTGGCCTGCCTCTCGCTCGCCTTGGGAGAGGGTCTGGTTTCGGCGGGACGGCTGCGCTATAATCGGAGTCGGAGTTCCGGTTCCAGTTACACTATACGGAACCAGAGTTCCGCTTGTCAACCGGGAGGGACATATTTTCGTGGCACCCACGCCGAAAGCGACGGGGGAAACTGACGTATCCATCGCCAGCCCCAGCGCCCGCCCGTTACGGGCCGACGCTCAGCGCAACCGGGATCGCGTCCTCGAGGCGGCCGAGGTGTTGTTCGCGGCCGAGGGGATAGAAGTCCCCGTCGACGCCATCGCCGAGAAGGCCGGAGTGGGCGTGGGGACGCTCTACCGCCACTTCCCGACCAAGGAGAAGCTCTGCGAGGCCATATTGCTGGAGCGGCTCTCGAGCCTCACCCTCGACGCCCGGGCCCTGGCCGAGGCCGCCGACCCGGGCGCGGCCTTCTTCGGCTTCCTTGAGCAGTTCGTCGCCTTAGGAGCGGCCAAGCGGGACCTCCTGGTTGCCGTCATGGGCGCCGGAGTGGAATTCGAAATGGCTGCGGCCGACGTCAAGGAGGGGCTACACGCGGCCATGGATACCCTGCTGCGCCGCGCCCAGGCGGCCGGCGCCGTGCGTCCCGACGTCACCGCACTCATGGTGATGTCCTTGGTCGGCGCCACCTGCCAGGCTGCCACCCACGCCAGCGCCGCACCCGCTTCCAATCTGCTCGCCATCATCTGCGACGGTCTGCGGCCACCCACCGCCGGCTGAAGGGGCACCAGACCGGTGGCCGGGGCTCGCATCCAGAGCAAACTCACCGTCGACGAAGCACACCCTGACACCTGGAGAGCCCGCCGACGTGCCGATCCCGATCCGGACGACGGCCCGGCGCTCGGGTTATCGATCGAGCGTTCGGAGTTGTTTGTCGAGCACCCGTGGTGGCGGTAGCTTCAAGTTGATGGGCAGTGTCGATCTCGAAGACCGTGTCCGGGCCATCTGCATGGCTCTTCCGGGCGTGACGGAACGCCCGAGCCATGGAGCTCCTGCCTTCTTCGCCGGCAAGCAGTTCTTGATGCTGTGGCCTAACGGTCACCACGATCACGCCTTTGCACATTTGTGGTGCGCGGCGCCGGCGGGAGTCCAATTCGAGCTCGTCGCGACCGAACCCGAGCGGTTCTTCCGACCACCGTACGTCGGGGGACGCGGCTGGGTCGGGATGCGACTCGATAGCCGTATCGACTGGGAGGAGGTGACGGCTATCTGCGAGGAGGCCTTCCGCACCGTGGCACCCAAGAAGCTGGTCGCGGCCCTGGATGGTGCTGGCGCCTGACTGTGCCATTCTGGGTCTGACGCGAGAGATGTCGAATGGCGCCCACGGCTAACACCCTCTCCAGGTGGGGCGGCGCCGTCCTGTTGGCGACGGCCACCGCAGTTGCCGTGCCGTCATTGCAAATGGTCCTGTTCCGCCGTTACGGGGCGTCGCCGGTGCCGGGGCCTTACGACCTGGACGGGACCGTGTCCAGCGCTTCGGTGGGCGGCGGCCGGGTTGGCTGGGTCTGGCTCGGGGATTCTCTGTCCGCGGGGGTCGGGGCCGACCGGGCCGAGGAGTCCTTTCCATGGCAGACCGCAGCCGAGGTGGCGGGGGCGGACTGGCCACGACGTCGAGTTGATCTGTATGGCGGTCCCCGGAGCCACAGCGATTGATGTCCTCACCGGACAGGTTCCGAGAGCGGTCGAGGTGCTGGGCCAAGGTATGACCGCCGTCGTGGCGGTCGGCTGCAACGACGTGCTGCGCATGGTTCGTCCGAGCGCGTTCCGAGCCACCTACGCCGCGATCCTGGGCGCTCTGGCGGCCACTGGGGCCAGTGTGGTGGCGGTTGGAGTGCCAGACCTGGGATCAATGATGGCGGTGATGGCCCAGCCCTTGCGGGCCGTCGTCGGGCTGGGTGGAAGGTACCTGGACAACACCATTCGCAACGTCGCCAATGAAACGGGAGCCCGGTACGTCGCCATCAACGACAGGCTGTCAAGCGACGGCTGTCGCCGGGGACGACCAGCATTGTCAGCCGATGCCTGGCATCCCAGTGCCGCCGGCTACCTCATCTGGGCCGAGCGGGTCGCGGCCCACCTGGTCGACCGCGACCCGAACCCGCCGGGGCGGCCCGATCTTCAGCCGCCCGCGTCGATCTGATTCGATGGGCGGGCGAAGGGTGCTCGATAAGCGGCTGGGCTTGTTCAGCCGGCCGCTTCCGCACTTCGGGGCACCGATGCCATCTCGATCTACCACGGCCAGATCCTCATCGGGGCGTCAGCGCCCGGGACGACTGGCCAGCCTGCGCCCCAAGCGCCTCCCTCCGTGCCCAGCCTCTCCCGCTTATCCGGCCAACTTCTTCGCCAAGATCAACCCGCAAACCGGTGCGGTCAGCGCCCTGAGAGTCGAGGGTGAGACCTATACCCCCAAGGCAGCCTCTTGTTCATCCCTTGAGGTCAGGTCGAGGGCTCGGCGCTGGCGATGACTGCTTGTAGGGCTTCGACGTGCCCGTCGAAGGCGCGCCGCCCAGTTTCTGTCAGAGCCACCCGAACTCGTCGACGGTGATTGGACACGGGACGTTCGACGGTGATGTATCCGGCGTCCTGGAGGGTGGCGAGCTGTTTCGACAGGGCGGAGTCGGACAGAGCCAGTCGGTCACGCACAAAGGAGAACTCGGCCCAGTCGGTCGAGGCCAAGAGGGCGACGATCGACAGTCGAGTGCTGGGGTGGATGATCTCGTCGAAGCAAGCCTCGGTCACCGTGGCTTCAGACCCGCTGGGCCCGTCGACGCACCGAAGCCATGAGGGCCGGTCCGCCGGCGAGGACAACGATAGCGACCACCAGACCGGCCAAGGCAGCCGGGTGTCGTGCGCCGTCGGCGTTGAACAGCAGGGCGAAACCGACCGTGGCCGCCGTCATCATCAGCAGAAACCCGATGACCAGGAAGGGGATGCGGCGGCTCACGAGGTCGCGGTCGATGCTCAGTTGTGGAGACCCGCGACGACCGGATAGGACTCGAGGGGCGATCGTAGAGTGGGCGATGCCGAATATCAGCGTCCCAGCAATCGTTGCCCAGCCCGGTCCGTAGGCGGCGAGAATGCCGAGCACCACCCAGCCAGCCGCCACGACGAACCAGTACCACGGTGGAACGTTGATCTCAGCTATGACCTGTTGACGGCGCCGCTCGATCGAGCTCAGAGCGAGGCGGGCTTCGGTTTCGCTGATCGGAATGCTCATGCGGCCGTCTCCTTTACTTTCCCAGTTGGAAACTCTACTACTTTCCCAGTAGGAAAGTCAAGGATCGAGGAGTGAACGGCCGAATGTGTGGCCCCAGAACAGGTGGGCGCCCGCGGACCCCCGAGCAAAGGGGGCGGCTCCGAACCTGAGGCCGGGCGAGGCGTCCTCCGGGCACCCCATTGCGCCACCCTTCCGCCCCATGCGGCGGTCAGAAGACACGAGCGTCGACTGGTCACTTGTTTGACGAGTGGTAATCCGTCTGCCGCTAGGCGACAAAAAGTGACCGCTCGTCAAACGGACGACCACTCGACAGGACAGCCGGCCGGCACCCCGCGATAGGACAGCCGGCCGGCACCCCCACGGGAAGACAGCCGGCGGGCACCCCCCGACATTCGAACGATCATGACGACGGATCACCCCGTTCCGGTGATGCCATCTTCCTGTGCTCGCGGCCAGACTTCGTTGATGATGGCATCTCGGTGAGAACGCCGTTGGACACGCCCAAGGAGCCCGGTGACTGACACTTCCAGGACGCATTTGCCCATCCCGAGGCGTCAGCACGTGGGCCTGACGACCTACGACGCCAAGGATCCCGAGACGTTGTTCCCTCCGATCACGGCGGTACGGCCTCCCGTCGGTGCGCCCAACGTAGTGGTGGTGATGATCGACGATGCGGGGTTCGGGGCGTCGAGTGTGTTCGGCGGCCCATGCCAGACGCCGAACGCCCAGCGCCTCGCCGACAGGGGGTTGCGGTTCAACCGGTTTCACACCACCGCCCTGTGTTCGCCGACCCGACAGGCGTTGCTGACGGGTCGCAACCACCACGCGGTAGGGATGGGCGGTATCACCGAGATTGCCACTTCCGCCCCCGGCTACAACTCGGTGCGTCCTGACACCGCGGCGCCGGTCGCGGAGATTCTCCGCCTGAACGGTTACTCGACGGCCCAGTTCGGCAAATGCCACGAGGTGCCGGTGTGGGAGACGAGCCCGATGGGGCCCTTCACGCAGTGGCCCAGTGGGAGCGGTTTCGAGCACTTCTACGGGTTCGTGGGCGCTGAGACGAACCAGTGGTACCCAGCGCTGTATGACGGGATCACTCCAGTAGACCCGCCCAAAACACCCGAGGAGGGCTACCACTTCACCGAGGATCTAACCGATCGAGCCATCGCGTGGGTCCGCCAGCAGAAGTCACTCATGCCCGACAAGCAGTTCTTCATGTATTTCGCCCCAGGCGCCACCCATGCCCCCCACCATGTGCCCCCCGAGTGGGCCGACAAGTACAAGGGTCGCTTCGAGGCCGGCTGGGACGTCGCTCGCGTCGAGACTCTAGCTCGCCAAAAACATCTGGGGGTGGTGCCCCCCGATACCGAGTTGTCCGCTCGGCCGGCCGAGATCCAGGCCTGGGACGACGTCCTCGCCGATCTCAAGCCGGTATTGGCCCGCCAAATGGAGATCTACGCCGGGTTCTTGGAGCACACCGATCACCACCTCGGCCGGCTCATCGACGCCCTCGAAGAACTCGGGGTGCTGGATGACACTCTGGTCTACCTGATCATCGGCGACAACGGAGCCAGCGCGGAGGGGACCCCGAACGGCACCTTCAACGAGATCATCTCACTCAACGGGGCGGCCGCGTTCGAGACGACTGAGTTCATGACCGAGCGCATCGACCGGTTCGGGAGCCCGGCTGCCTACAACCACTACGCAGTCGGCTGGGCCCACGCCATGGACACCCCCTACCAGTGGACCAAGCAGGTGGCCTCCCACTTCGGGGGCACCCGTAACGGAACCATCATTCACTGGCCCCACGGCTTCGAGGCGAGAGGAGAGGTCCGCAGCCAGTTCCACCACATCATCGATGTGGCCGCCACCATCCTCGACGCAGCCGGGCTGCCCGAACCGAGCTTCGTGAATGGCATCCAGCAGCAGCCGCTACACGGCGTGTCCATGCGCTATGCCTTCGACCAGGCCGACGCCCCGGAAGCCCGCTCGACCCAATACTTCGAGGTGGCCTGCAACCGGGGCATTTACCACAACGGGTGGACGGCGGTCACCCGGCATAGCACCCCGTGGGAGTTCGGGGCCGAGCTACCCGCCCTCGACGACGACGTCTGGGAGCTCTACGACACCACCACCGACTGGTCCCAAGCCCACGACATCGCCACCGAGCACCCCGAAAAGCTCAAAGAACTGCAGCGCCTCTGGCTGATCGAAGCCGTGAAATACAACGTGCTGCCCCTCGACGACCGCCGCATCGAACGGTTCAACTCCGACATCGCCGGCCGGCCCGTGCTGGTCAGAGGCAAAACGCAGCTCCTTTATGGAGGAATGATCCGCCTCAGCGAAAACTCGGTCCTGAACCTCAAAAACAAGTCCCACTCCGTTACCGCCCAAGTTGACATCCCAGAGGGAGGGGCCAGCGGGGTGATCATCGCCCAAGGCGGCGCCTTCGCCGGCTGGAGCCTCTACCTGCACCAGGGCAAACCGAAGTACTGCCACAACCTGGCCGGGCTGATGCATTTCTACGTGGAAGGCTCCGAGCTCGTGCCCGCCGGAACCCACCAGGTTCGCATGGAATTCGCTTACGACGGCGGTGGACTGGCCAAGGGCGGAGCGGTGACCCTCTACATCGACGGCCAGCCCACCGGCGATGGGCGCGTCAACGCCACCGTGCCCATGATCTACTCCGGGGACGAGACCTGCGATGTCGGCCGTGACACCGGCACCCCGGTCAGCGAGGACTACACCAGCGAGAACAGCCGCTTCCCCGGTAGGGTGCACTGGGTCCAGCTCGACATCGGCGACGACAGCCACGACCATCTCATCACGCCCGATGAACTCATGCGCGTGGCTACCGCCATCCAGTAGAGGGGGTAAGAGATGTAGCCGCGTCGAGGACGGTCGCCCTCCGCCCGCGGCCTGATGTACGGTTAACTCCGCCTGAGCGGAGTTTCACCGGATGTGGCCTGGGACCTCAGCGTGAGTCGGAGAAGTCGGCCGGCTATCTATCCGGACCGCTCTTCGCGACGCTCTTGACGGTACCGGTTTGGCATCAGATAGGCGACGACCAGCGCGGGGAAGAAGGCAAAGAGACTGAATATGAAGAAAAGCAGCCAGCTGTGTCCCTTCCTGCGAGCAACACGGGCTGGCCAGAAGGCCAAGGCCACCAGGATCAAGAAACCGACGATCCCTATCCCAGCCCACGCCCAAGCGCCTAGGGTCGCGAGCACACCAAAACTTTACCGTGATCTCTCAACTAAAGCCAATTGAGACCAGAGAGCCCCTCTAGAAGGCAGCGGAGCGAATAAGCGCCTTATGATCAAACGCTTGTCATTTTCCGCTCGGAATCGGTAGGTCAGCACCCTGGTCGGCCAATATGAAGGCCTGTCCCTTGTTATCACCCTGGCCGGTCAGATGAGCTTGCTGGCCCGGGCGATTTCGACGGCGTGGCGGCGCGAGGTGGCGCCCAGCTTGCGATAGATCCTTTTCTGATGGGTTTTCAGGGTGTTCATGGACACAAACAGCTGGGCTGCGATCTCCTGGGCGGTGAGCCGGCTGGGCAAGTAGCGCAGCACCGTGACCTCTCGGGGGCTGAGCTGTTCGACGAAGCCGTTGACGGTACCCTGGCGCAGAGGGGCAGGGGCGGTGTCGGCCATGGTGACCAGCTCCTCCACGTACGCCGCCAGGGTCACGTCGGGGGCGAAGGATCCCAGCAGGTTGGAAAGGCCGAATCCTTGTTCGAGGACGGTGCGATAGAAACCTTCGGGGCGGGCCAGCCGCAGGGCGTGGCGCAGATGGGTGTGGGGGGCCGTCACGTCGCGGTCGATGGCCACCAGAGCGCAGAGCACACCCTGCTCGACTCGCTCCCGCGTCGTGTGGGCCGGGTCGAGGCTGGCCAGAAGCACGGCCGCAGCAGTCGGGTCTCCTTGGGCGAGGGCGAGGCGCACTCGCAGCAGCTTGGTGTCCATGCGATCGGGCAACTCTGAAAGAAGGTCTGGTCGCGGCTCCGATGCGAAGGCCGCGGCCTGGCGTAGCTCCTCGACCGCGAACTCGGCCTGCACACTGGTCGAAGGCGCCGGGAACGCAAAGCGGGCTTCGGTCAGGTACGAAGCGGCAGCCGCCTCATGACCCCTGGCTGTGGCCAGCCGGGCGGACCACAGCGAGACCAGGCTGTGAAGTCCCGTCTTCCCGTCGGCCCGGGCGGCGGTCTCGGCCACACCCAACCGGCGCTCGGCCGACACGAGCCTCCCCGCTTCGAGATCAAGGGCAGCGTCGACGAGGGTGGCGAGGGTGGTCCCGATGTCGTGAGGTGGGGCGCCGAGTTCCCTGGCGGTCTGGGCGACTTCATGGGCGATCCGGCCGGCCAATCTGAGCTCGCCTCGCTGCAAGGCCACCCAAGCCCGCAGAGCCGGTAGGCGGACCTCGCCCACGATCGGGTGGGCAACCGGAACCGATGTCGACTCGAGCACCGTGCTCAACCCGTCTACATCCCCTGACATCAGGAGTCCGCGTGCCCGTTGCACGGGTAGGGCGGCAAACAGCGGATGGACACGACTCGCTTCTCGCGCCGCCTCAGCAGCCAGCTGGTTGTCGGGCAGGGCCCGCTCCGGGTCGCCCCGGGCCAGGTGGTACTCCGCCCAGGTGCCGTGCAAGAAGCTGCTCAGGAAGGCGTCAGGATCAGGATGGGCCTCCTGCACTCTGGTCAGCCACCCCTCCACCTCCGGATGGCCGAATTGGGCCAAGCCCACCACCAGCTCGAGGAGCTGGTCAGGGTGGTCGCGGGCCGCGTCGGCGCCGTATTGGCGCAGCCAGGTCCGAACCGCCAGAGCCGACACCTCACGGTCGGACAGGCTGAGAGAGGACGAGACGGTGGCGGTGACCACGCTGGCCGCTCGGCGGGTGTCACCGCTGGCCATGGCCAGCCGCAGGGCGGGCAGTCGCTCGCCACCGTCCTCCAGGGCCCTGATAGCGCGCTCCTGGGCCTGGCGGAGACGGTCCGGCCCGAGCGAGCGGAGTCTGGCTCGCAGGAAGGCCCCGAATAGATGATGAAAACGGTAACGCTCGCCGGTCTCCCCGACGGGCACCACGAACAATTCGGCCGACACCAACTCCTCCAACAGCCGGCCGGTGTCGGACTCCCCCGTCACCGCCTGGCACAACGACGAGTCGAACTCCTCGAACACGGCAATGGTGGTCATGAACTCGACCAAATCGACCGGTAGACGCTCGAGCACCTCGTTGAGGAGATAGTCATTGACCGCTCTGGTCGTTGATGCCAGGGCGTCAATGACCCGCCGGGGGTCAGCCGCGCCGCGCAGGGCCAGGGCGGCCAGCTGCAGACCGGCGGGCCAACCCTCGTTGAGGGCGTGGAGCCGATCGAGATCGCCGGCCGCGAGGGTCAAGCCGGACAGGGCGAACAGGGCCGCGGCTTCATCGGGCGAGAAGGCCAGGTCAGCGGCCCGCAACTCGAATACCGTCCCGTCCAGGCGGAGTTTGGCCATCGAGAACGCCGGGTCGAGCCGGCTTCCCAACACCAGGCGGGCTCGGGATGGCAAGGCCTGGGCGAAGGAGAACAACCCAGGTTGGGACCCCCTGGCGAATTGGGCGTCGTCGACCACGATGACGGTCTGGCCGCCGATATCGGCCAGATCGCTCGACAGAGATGTCACCAACTCCCGATCGCGGCCTGGCCCGCTCTGGAGTACCAGAGCCGCGTCCTCGCCAACCCCCGGCCATCGGGCCGCCACCGCCGCGATCAGACCTGACCAGAACTGCGACGGCTCGCCGTCCGCCTGATCACACGACAACCACGCCACTCGGGCGTCGGTGGTCGTGGCCCACTCGGCCAGCACGGCGGTCTTGCCCGAACCGGCCGGAGCCACCACCAGGCTCAACGGTTGCGAGGCCCGCTCGATCCGCTCCACCACCCGCGGGCGGGGCAGCCGCACCCCCGCCAGGCGGGGGACAGTCAACTTGCTCATCGGGATGGGCGCGCCGCCATTGACTCTCATCCCGCCAGAGCGCGCCGAGGGCGCCCGGACCGTTAACCCCTCCATTTTTGCCGGACCTCCACCCAGAACGAACCGATACCGTGCGAGGGGTCGCGGAGTTTAGACGAGCCAGTCGCAGATACAAACCTGGCAAAACATACACCCAGTGCGGGACGCGGCGGAAAGTGAATCACCCCGTCGAGGGTGACGCCGTGGGCGACGGGCGGCGGGCAGAATGGCTCGATGGGGGACCGTAGAAGTGGTCGGCAGGTGTACCAGCTGACGATCCACGGCGAGATGAGCGATGTGATCCGGGCCGAATTCGCCGATTTCGAACTGCGGGTTTCGCACGGCGAGACCCACCTGGGGGCTGATCTGCCCGACCCGGCCGCCCTCTACGGGCTGATCGGGCGGATCGAGGCCCTGGGGCTGGTCTTGCTCGACCTCCACCGATGCGAAACGTCGTCGTCGGTCGATGAGGATGCTTCCGCCCTCACAGATACCCCGCCGCTGAAGTCGGCGGCGCTTGCTCCCCCTAACCCACCACGGATTTCCCGCCGCGATCATGAAGACTCTGCGCCCGAGCCCGCATCGCCGGCGTGATGGGCAGCTAGGCTTGGCGAAGGCTGAGAGGGGCGGCTCGGTCCAGAAGATCTATCGCGATCGACTTCTGGGTCCCGGCGCCTCGCGAGGGAAAGTGGCTGACAGAGTAGCGCTCGACCCGGACCACTGCGGGCCGGGGTAGCGATGACCGAAGGGAGACCGACCGATGGCTCTAGCAGGGATAGCGCACCCGAGTGTGGATGAACGCCGGGCGAAGGGTAGAGGCGCTCGGGAGCGGTCGCCGCTTCCGGCCCACACCGGATGGGTACCGGCCGCTGACCGCCCCGACCCGGTGGCGCTGCTGGAGGCCCAGAACCTGACCCGAGAACCGGACCTGGTACCCGTTCGTCACGGTCGGATGCTGGTGTCGCCGTTCACGTTTTATCGGGGCGCGGCCAAGATCATGGCCGCAGACCTCAAGGACACGCCGACCGCCGGTTTGGAAGTCCAGCTGTGCGGGGACGCCCACCTATCGAACTTCGGGGTATTCGCCTCGCCGGAGCGGGCCCTCCTGTTTGATCTGAACGATTTCGACGAGACCCTACCGGGACCGTTCGAGTACGACGTCAAAAGGATGGCGGCGAGCTTCACCATCGCGGCACGCAACAACGGCTTCACCAAGGCGGACATCGCGGCAGCCACGCTCGCCTCGGTGCGGGCCTACCGGGAGGCCATGGCCGGGTTCGCCGAGATGGGCAACATGCAGATCTGGTACGCCCACCTCGCGGAGCAGGACCTGATGGACGCCATCCGCTCGGTGGCCGCAGCAGCGCGAACGAAGAAAGAAGCGGCCTTGGCGAAGCAGGGCGAGAAGACAGCCCGCAAGACCGCCGCGAAGGCGCACACCAGCGACAGCCTCCTCGCCCTGTCCAAGCTCGGCGAGCTCGTCGACGGTCGCTACCGCATCGTGAGCCAGCCCCCGGTGATCGTCCCCGCCCGCGACATGGAGGCCAGGTACGGGTACTCGGCCGACCAGCTCCAGGACGCGATCCATCAGCAGTTCCGGGCCTACCGGACGACTCTGCAAGAGGACCGCCGCCACCTGCTGGAGCGCTTCGAAATCGTCGACGTGGCCCGCAAGGTGGTGGGCGTGGGCAGCGTCGGCACCCGCGCCTTCATCGTGTTGCTCCAGGGCCGCGACGAGCGCGACCCCCTGTTCCTACAGGTCAAAGAGGCCACCGCCTCGGTCCTCGAGGACCACCTGCCCAAGAGCCGGTTCAAGCAACCCGGCGAGCGGGTCGTCCAGGGACAGCGGATGATGCAAGCAGCCAGTGACATCTACCTGGGCTGGACCAAAGGAGTCGAGGCCAACCGCTGGCTCTACTGGCGTCAGTTACGCGACATGAAAGGATCAGCGGTGGTGGAGTCGATGACCCCGGTCGGGCTGAACTTCTACGCCGGCATCTGCGGCTGGACGTTGGCCCGGGCCCACGCCCGCTCCGGTGACGCGATCCAGCTGGCGGAGTATCTGGGCAAGAGCGACAAGTTCGACCGGTCGATCACCGACTTTTCCCACCGCTACGCCGAGCAGAACGAGCGGGACTATCAGGCCTTCGGGCAGGCCATCCGGTCCGGACGGCTACAAGCCATCGAAGGCGTGTGATCACTCCCGCTCCACCCACCTACCCCACCGCAACGTTGTCCAGGTTTGCCGGTGTCGCCAAATGGGCGGCGGACGCCGGCTTCTTGGTCGCAGGGACCTCGCGTATCGGGGGTCGGCCGGTGAGGGGGCGGCCCCGACCTGGGCGAGGGAGAGCCAAGAACCGTGCTCGTTCTTAACCTGGTCCTCATCGGGTTGGCGATCAGTCTCGAGCCCATCCCGCTGACCGCGTTCATCCTCGTGCTGGCGTCCAGGAACGGGGCCAGGAAGGGCGCCGGGTTCATCTTCGGATGGTTGCTGTCGCTGGCGATAGTGATCGCCTTGACCGTGCTGGTGACCGGCAACCAGCCCCCCAAGTCCAATACCGCCCCCTCCTTGGCGGCGCTCGCCACCAAGATCCTCATCGGTGCCGTCTTGGTCTACATCGCCATCAGCCGGTGGCGGAAAATGGGTCGGCCGAAACCCCCCAAAAAGACCCCCAAATGGCAGACCGGCATCGACAACATGTCGCCCTGGTTCGCCATAGCCCTGGGCCCTCTGACCCAACCCTGGGGGCTCGTCGCCGCCGGGGTGGCCGTCATCGTCGGCGCCAAACTCGCCAGCTGGCAAGACTACCTGGCCCTGTTCCTGTTCGCCCTGATCGCCACCGGGACCTACCTGACCATGGAGATCTACGCCTGCTTCAAACCCGAACAGACCCAAGCCTTCCTGGCCAGCACGAAGACCTGGATCGACACCCATACCGACCAGGTCATCGTCGTGGTGTCCCTGGTGCTCGGCTTCTGGTTGGTCGGCTACAGCATCTATCTCGTCGTCACCTGATCGCACCGCCAAGCCGGTCGGCTCCTCTTGTCAGTCTCATGTCGTCCATGGGCCAAGAACGCCGGCCACCGCCCCGGCTGTCAACTCGTTATAGACCTTGCCCACTGCATCGGTGTCTGAACCCATCGGTTCTCCTTGGCTGCCCCTGTACCTGGCAAGAAGGAGAGCATGAGCTACGTCATGGGCGCCCGCGTCCGTGGTCAAGATTGAAGCAGGCGTAATCTCCCGACCAGAGATGATGGCCCCGGTCCTGCTCGAACCGTCCGGGGCCGGGTCAAGCACCGTTCTTGGAGGTGGGGTGCCCGACGCCGAGCGAGCCAAACCAGAGCGGGCGGCCAGATGCGGGGCGAGGGTGTTCCGGTCGAGACGCAGGGCATCGCCGTGAACCTGGTCCTCCCCATATTGGGTCTCGGTCTGCTGGCCAGCTTGTCGCCGGCCACGATCATCGTGTTCATCCTGGTGTTGGCCACGACCCGAGCCCGGGTGAACGCGGTCGCTTTCCTGGTCGGATGGGGCGTCTCGTTGACCGTGGTGTTCGCCGTCGCCTACGCAATCGGCGGAAGCCACGCCACCCAGCACGGCAGCGGCCGCGTCGGGGTGGAACTGGTCGAGATCGTCCTCGGCGTCGCCCTGGTGGTGGCGGGGATGCAGCGCTGGCAGGGACGGAACACGCCTCGGCCTGGCTCTGGTACCTCCAAGGCCATTGCCGCCCGTCTGAGCCGGCTAAATCCGGGGGAGGCGACGGTACTGGGTGTGCTCAAAGAGCCGTGGACGATCACCGCCGCGGCCGCGGTGGTGGTTGTCCAAGCTCACACTGCATTTGTGGTCGCTCTCTTGGCGTTTGTGTTGTTCACGGTAGTGTCGACGGCCACGGTGGGACTGACCTTCTGGTACCACTCAAGCCACCCCGGAGATTCCGAAGCGCGCCTGTCCGCGCTGAAGGATCGTCTGACCCGGGCCGGCCCGGTCATCTTCGCGGCGGTATCGCTTGTCGCCGGCTTGTACCTTACGATCAACGGTATCGTCGGTCTCTTGAGTAACTGAGACGGCCCGGCGCTTGGGGATCCGAGTGCCTCGCAAACGCTGAGCCTCCCGACGGTCAGGAGCCGGATAGGCGTCTCTCAGGGGTATCCAAACTGGCCTCCTCGCCCGCAAGAGGATCATTAGAGTCGGGCGATGACCTCCGCCGACGGCCCGGCCCTCACCGTCTACGGGGCTCCGTGGTGCCCGCACTGCAAGCGGGTGAAGAAGTTCCTGGCCGCCCACCGGGTGTCCTACGCCAGTATCGACATCGACGAGCACCCCGAAGCAATCGAGCGTCTCAAGACCCTGCAGGGCGGCGGGCAGATCATCCCTACCGTCGTGTACGGCGACGGGACCCACGCCGTCAACCCGAGCGACGAGGCCTTGGCCGGTCGGATCGGCCTCACCTTGGCGGCCGAACGCGACGCCTACGACCTCGTCATCGTGGGAGGTGGACCAGCCGGGTTGGCGGCCGCTCTGTACGCGGCTCGGGAAGGCCTCGACGCGGTTGTCGTCGAGGCCAGCGCCCTGGGCGGCCAGGCGGGCATCAGCGACCGGATCGACAACTACCCCGGGTTCCCCGACGGGATCTCCGGTGCCGAACTGGCCGAGCGGTTTGTGGCCCAGGCCCGCCGCTACGGGGTCGAACTCCTCTCGGCCGTGTCGGCCAGGACCGTCGAGGCCGACAGCGAGAATGTGGTGACATCGTTATCCTCCGGCCAGGAGCTCACGTCCCACGCCGTGATCGTGGCCACGGGATCGACCTACCGGCGCCTCGACGTCCCCGGTGAGGAAGGTCTCGTCGGCGCGGGCGTTCACTTTTGTGCCACCTGCGACGGGCCCTTCTACAAGGGAGCCGAGGAGGTTGTCGTCATCGGGGGCGGCAACTCCGCCCTAGAGGAAGGTTTGCACCTGTCCGAGTTCGCCCAGCGGGTACGGGTACTGGCCCGCTCCCCTCTCTCTGCCTCGTCCGTTCTCCAGGAGCGGGTTCGGTCCGATCCCCAGTTCGTGATACACACCGGGGTGGATATCGTCGAGCTGGAGGGAAACCGGGGTCGTTTTGCCGCCGTTGTGGTCCGCGACCGCGCCAGCGGCGAGACCCACCGCTACCCGGCCGCGGCCGCCTTCGTATTCATCGGCCTCAAGCCGAACAGTGCCTTCCTCGCTAGTGCCGTCGAGCGAGACGGAGGCGGGTTCCTCGTGACCAGCGCCACCATGGAGACGTCTATGGCGGGCGTCTTCGCCGCCGGCGACGTACGGTCGGGGTCGACCAAGCAACTGGGCTCCGCCGTCGGCGATGGGATCGCCGCCCTGCTCATGACCCGCCGGTATCTTGAGACCCACCGCCACAAGGCAGTAGCCCGCGTCGACGCCTGACCGGGCCGCCGGTCGCGGCGAAGGACAACGAGCACCAGGGGACGCTGGGGGTTGGGGCACGTCATGAGCATCCCTCGATGGGTTTGGTTAGAGGCTCACCGGCGGTCCCGGCGGTCTTCCCTATCGTCGCGACGATCCCCGCGCCGATCTTGGCGGCGGTCGATGCCGTGTGACACTACGGCCGCGGTGCCAACCACGGCTGCGGTGCGGGCAACCGGCGCACCGATGACTCCGCGGCGGGCGACGCGGGCTGGTCGGAGTGGCATGTCAAGCTCCTTCGGTCGATTCCTCCGCCTCTAGCGAGGCGAGGATGGCTTGGATGGGAATGCGCCCGCTGGCGATCAGCTGGCCGCCAGCTCGGCGAGCGGCAGACGCGAACGGCGCCGCCCAGGAATTCTCCCACACCAACACTCCGGCGACCGTCCCCGGCTCCATGGCTGCGGCGAGATGGGCGACATCGTCGGCGGCGAGCAGTTCGGCAAGTTGGGTCTCCGCCACCCGCAGATCGTCTTCCGGATCCAAATCGGTGATCTCCACCGCTTCGATGGCCCCGTCAGCGTCCTTTTGCAGGACCATCATGTCCAGGACCCGGATGATCTTGGCGTCCACCAACCGGCCGATCTCGGCTGCCATCTCACCCGTGAAACGGGAAACTCCCGGTGGGAACTCGACCACGAGATAGTCGACGGGTCCCAGTTCGTTGACATCTAGCTCGGTCATGCTCCTACTTTCCCATGCGGCCTGCCGGAAGGGGCCACCCTGGTTGGGTGATCTACTCCGATACCAGAGCTGGGCCGCCAGCCTCCAATCACAGGCCCGGCGCGGACACTGGTTGACGCCTTGGTGGCCGCCGTCGCAGCGGCCCGGCCGGGAGACACCCCGGATGTATCGTGGCTCGGGAGAGGCTAAGTTGCCCGGTGAGAGGAGCGTCTAATGCCAACGACATCCGGCCCGCTGCCGCTCAACAACCATCATCGGCGCACCCTGGAGCAGATTCTGCAGCATCCCGTCAGCCACAACATCGAGTGGCCAGCGGTGTTGTCGCTGCTCGAGGCGGTCGGCTCCGTTAAGGAATCCCATGACGGGAAGTTCGTGGTCACTATTGGCGGCGAGACGGAGACTATCGAGCGGCCCAGGAACAAGGACATCGATACCCAACTGATCGTCGACTTGCGCCGATTGCTGAGCAAGGCTGGGTACCGGACCACAGACTAAGGCCCGACCGCGGCCCCACTCGTGAGCTTCGGGCCGCTTGTGACCGACAAAGATCCGTTCGCGCCCGACTCGAGTGGTCACCCACCGATCGCGTGTCAGTCACGGTCTGGAAGGCGGCGACGAGCGAAAGCCCTCCCTGGTCAGAACTGCCCGACGACGTCGATGATCAGGACCTGGGCCGGTGTGGCCGGTTGCGCCGCAGCGGTGGCGGTCGCCGCTTGGGCGGGGGTGGCCGGCAGCAGAGCGATGGCGCGGGCGCCGATGCTCTGACCGTTGAGGGCAGTGGCCGCGGCCAGGGCATTCTGGGCGCTGACCAGTTGCGGCTGCTTGCCCCACGAGGATTGGGTCTGCTTGCCGGTGGCGATGTCGGTCTGGACCAATTGCAGCACGAGGGTCTTGCTCGGATCGATCTTGGCACCGCTGCCTTTGACCAGCAGCTTGGAGATCGGGGCGGTGGGAGCCTTCACCCCCGCCACGCTGATCACTTGGGGCTCCCGGCCGGGAGTGCTGGTGATCTTCGGCCAGCCGGTGGCCGGCAGGGCGCTGTCGACCGTGCCCGGTGCCGAGGCGTTCGGCTTGAAGTCGGCGAGCAGGTCGACCACGAACACGAGAGTGTCGGTGCCGGATATGCCCGCCTGGGAGTTGCCCGAAGGTCCGTACCCGTCGGCCGGCGGGATACTCAGCAGCATCCGCGTCCCCAGCCGCTTGCCGACCAGGGTCTTGTCGAAGCCGGGTATCAGGGCGCCGGTGCCGACCACGAACCCGGTCGGCGCGCCACGGGAGAACGAGCTGTCGAACACCGTGGGCTGGCTGCCCACCTTGGTTGGCCAGATCTCCCCGAGGTAGTTGGTGATCACCGTGTCGCCAGCGGCGACGGGGGTACCGCTACCAGCGACAAGCGTCTGCTCGACGAGTTGCTTGGGTGGCTGGCCGGGCGGGAGTGTCACCGTCGGCTTGGTGTTGAACGCTCCGGTCACCTTGATGCCGGTTTTCTCCACGACCGGCGTGTCGCCTGTGGTCGGCGCGCTGGCGGCAGGCGTGGAGCTGGTCGGCGCTGACTGCCCCGATGTGGGGCTCGATCCCGCTGACGGGGAACGAGAGCCCGACGAACAGGCGCTCAGCGAGATGACCGCCGCCGCCAGCAGTGCGAGCAGTGTCGGTCCACCACGCCATCGAGTGCGCACAACGTTACCCATTGATTTCCATTCGTCGTCGGCAGGCAGCGGTTCGAGCCTAACCCGCCAACCCCCGCCAGACTCCGCGGGGATCACCGAGGAGGCGGCAGGAGAGCGGAGAGACCGCGAACACGAAGTCAAAGACCAGCTCGATCAGGGACGACCTCCTGCAACTTGCTGGCTCCTGGAGGCAGATCGGTCGTGCCGCCAACCCGAGCCGCTCCGCGCCGCCGCCCCTGCCGGCGCCGCTCCTGCCCGCATGAGCTGCTGGGCTTCGAAGCCCGCTCTCATGGGAGCCGAGATCGTCGGGACCATACCCCGACCTCGGCCCCGGTCGGGGGGCCGAGGCGGGTACGGAATGCCTTGGTGTCGTGTGGCCGGACGTCGGACTGTGAGGTGGACAGGTGTCGCCGGCTTCACTGCCCGGCCCCGCCGGCACGGATGCGAACGCAGACGCCCCGTCCCGCGAATATGTGGTCAGGATGAAACGGCCCCCCAACTGCCACGGCCCGATTGACTCCCCCAAGCCCCCCCCGATCAGGGGCCAGAGCGAAGGTATACAGGCGACCGACGGACGCCTGATCGACGTCGAGTACGCCTCCAGGTCCTGGTCCGACCAACCCGACTCCTGTATACCTGTCACCCAACCAACAGATGCCGAGCAGATCCGAAGCGATATCGCTTCCGGCGGTTGGACGGTGGTCGGCCACGATGACATCGACGGTCAACCCGCGGTGGAACTCAGCCTGGGCGGCTCGGCCAGACCGGCCTCGGCTGACCTCTTGTGGGTGAACGCCCAGACCTACTCGCCTATTCAAGCCCGCGCCAACAAAGGGGGCTCGCCGGGGACCAACGACAGCCTCGTCACGACCTACCGCTTTCTGAGCAACACGCCCGACAACCGCGAGAACCTGACCACTCCCGTACCAGCCGGCTTCACCCAGACCGCAACACCTCCCGCTTCGCCCGAGGGATGACAGAGTCGACCCAGGGCGATGCGATCGACGGTGTTGTGAGCCGGTCGTTGGTGTTCGCCACCCTCGTCACACGCGACCCGATCGCGCCCGTCGACGGGCGGCATCGATCCACTCGACCGATCGTCTTAAATCGCAATGACCGATCGTCACGGATCGGACACCGGAGGTCTGAGGCGGAGGGGAAGTTGTGATAGCGTGAGTCTCAGCTCAATGCGAGCGATTGCGCCCCTGTCACACGGGGGAAGATTGGGGGTTCCAATGGGAACCCGGCCATTAAGGTCATGGGCAAGTGACGAAGCTCCTGCTCCGGTTGCCGTGACCGACGACTCCAAGGGCAGCGACGAAACAGCTGCCAAGGCTGGGTCACCAGCGACGGCCCCGAGGACAATCCCTTCGACGCGGGCCAGCCGGACATGGACACGAGTGCTTCCGATCCTGGTCGTGTTTGCCGCGATCTTGTTGTTCGTGTTGCAGAATCTCCGCAGTTCGAAGGTGCGCTTCGTCTCTCTCTCAGGGACGCTGCCGCTGGGAGTGGCACTGCTTGCTGCGGTCGCCCTTGGTGCTTTGCTGGTCCTGGCATTGGGATCGGTCCGCATCCTCCAGCTCCGCCAGTTGGTCCGCCGCAGCCAACGGGAAACCCGGGCGGGTAACCGGTCATGAGCTTCGACGCTGACGAGCCGAGCCGCGTGGACATACTTCACCCTGGCCGGCCGACGAAGTCGGGGTCCCGGGACCGTCGCTAGTCGACGCACGGATAGCCACGCCGGCCACCTACCGCCTCTCGCACCCTTTGGGCGCCCGCCGGCAGCCCGTCAGAGCCGCAGCGGGGCGGGCCGCAGTGCGTCGGTCAGCGACGATGGCCGTGGCCAGGCCCTCAGGTGCGGGCGCGCTCAGGCAGGGGCCGGTTCGCTGACGTTGATCGTCCGTTCGACGACGGCGTCGATGAAGCCGTAGTCCTTGGCTTCTGCGGCGCTGAACCAGCGGTCGCGGTCGGAGTCGGCCTCAATCTGCTCGACCGGCTTTCCCGTATGGAAGGCGATCAGTTCCGCCAATTTCCGCTTCAAGTAGATGATCTGCTCGGCCTGGATGGCGATGTCAACCGCTTGCCCCTGCATCTGGCCTAAGGGCTGGTGCATGAGGATCCGGGCGTGAGGCAGGGCGAAACGCTTCCCCGGGGTGCCCGCGCACAGCAAAAACTGGCCCATCGAAGCGGCCAGGCCCATGCACGTCGTGGCAACGTCGCATGGCACCATTTGCATGGTGTCGTAGATGGCCAGGCCGGCGTCGATCGATCCGCCCGGAGAATTGATATAGAGGCAGATGTCCTTGCTGGCATCGTCGGCGGCCAGGAGGAGGAGTTGGGCGCAGATGAGGTTGGCGCTGGCATCGTCGACCTGGGTGCCAAGGAAGATGATCCGCTCCTGGAGTAGGCGGCCATAGATGTCGGCGACCCGGTCAAGTGACGGAGCCTGGGCATTCAGAAACGGAGAGAAATCAGACATACGCTTCACGGTACCTTCTTGACGGTTGCGGCCATGACCTGAGGTGCCGCCGAAAGGGACGGGCCCCGCCGACACCCTCCACGTTACATCGCTGCGGGCCCTAATCGGGCCGGCCAGATGCGAAGGTGGTGCTTCGCTCGCGGGGCGACTATCGCCCGCAGGGCGACTATCGCCCGCAGGGCGACGCAACCCGGCTTCAGTCCGGCGCAGGACGCTGGTGGTCGACGCGGGGGATCCGCCGGGGTTGCACAGGGTTCGTCCCGGCCACCTGGGCAGCCGCGGCGAGGATCCCATCGGGACCAAGGTTCTTTACGCCCGGAAGCGGCCGAAAGGACCAGCTGGTCCCGCCGAACTTGTGGTCGCCGAGGTATGTCGCGGTCATCTCGTGATGGTCACCGAGACGATCGAAATAGCGGACGGCATACATGGTACTTGGGCGCAGATGGAAGCGGGATGAAGGCATTTCAGTCGCCCTCCTTTCCTTGTCCCCCGACGTGTTTGACAGGCTACCACACTGCAGCTGTCCCACTGGCCTCGAACCTCATTTTAGGTTCGGCCCGCCAGCAGGCGGCCGGTAGAGACCGGCCTCTTTTATGCAGAGGACGTCATTTTCCCCCGTCCATGGACGACAACCACAGTCATTACGCCGACACCTAAATACATGTCGAAGAGGGCGCAATAGCGGCCCATCATTAATTGGCCGGCAAGAGGGCAGATACCGGATGGTTGCCGACCTCCCGCCGCACCGATTCCATGGTGGCGGACGATCTCCCGGTGTGCCTTAGCCGGTGAGCAGCTCGTGGGGGTCGCGGTCGATCGAGGCCTGGCGCAGCTTGGACAAAGCCAGGTCTTCTATCTGGCGGATCCGCTCCCGGGACAGGCTGAAACGCTCGCCGATCTGGTCGAGGGTGCAGGGCGCACAGCGGTCGAGGCCGAAGCGCAGCCGTAGGATCTCCCGCTCCCGGTCCCCGAGGGGGAGGAGCATCTTGTTGACCTCGCCCGGCAGCAGGGCCGCGGCGGCGGCATCGAAGGGAGAGACCGCGGATCGGTCCTCCACCAGGTCGCCCAGCTCGGCGTCGCCGGACTCGCCCAGCGGCTCGGACAGCGACAGCGGCACCCCGGCGTGGCGGAGGACCTCGATGACCTTCTCCTCCCGCAACTCCAGGTCGCCGGCCAGTTCGACGATCGTCGGGCGCCGGCCCAGCTTCCCTTCCAGGCGACCCCGGGCCATGGTCACCTGAGCCAGCAGGTCGCCGGCATGAACCGGGAGCCGAATGGTGCGGCCGGTGTTGGCGATGCCACGGGCGATGGCCTGGCGGATCCACCAGCTGGCATAGGTCGAGAACTTGAAACCCCTGCGCCAGTCGAACTTCTCCACCGCGTGGATCAGACCCAGATTGCCGTCCTGGACCAAATCAAGCAGCGGCAACTCGGCCGCCTGATATCTCCTGGCGATCGACACCACCAGGCGCAGGTTGGCCTTGACAAACGTCTCGGCAGCCAGGTCCCCGTCTCGGCTCAGGCGGCTCAGCTCCCGCCGCCGCGCCGGGGTGATCCCCTCGGTCAGGGCGGACGCGGACCGGGCCGCTCGGCCGGCCTCGATGGCCTGAGCCAGGCGGGCCTCGTCGTCCTTGGCCAGAAGGGCATGCTTACCGATGTCGTTGAGGTAGAGGCGGACCAAGTCCACCTCGGGCTGAGCGGCGTGACTGTTGGGCACTCGTCCTCGTCTCGATGTACCCGGACAGATCCTCCTGGCCAGTGTCCTTCTGGCAAGTGCCGTCGGTCCGGGGTCAAAGACCGCCAACGGCGCACCTCAGCACCTTCAGACTACCCGATCAACCCCAAGGTGCGACATCGAAAGGCGCGCCTCGCTTGCGACCACAACAAGTGAGATCTTCACGGTCACGTGATGCGACAAAGTTTGAGTTCGGGATTCAGCCACTGAACCCCCACCAGCGCCGGGCCAGGCGGATCCTCGCCGCGCTCCCCCGACGCCGGGCCAAGGACGGTCGGTGCGCCGCTGACGTCAACCCGGGCCGCTCTTCACCGGCACCCGAAGATCGAGGGAACAATAGGAGGGCGTGCTCAGTGTTCGTCCCAGTGCCCGTCGTGGGCGGCATGGCGATGGCCGTCATGGACGTAGTCGGTGTGGTCACCGTGGGGCACCGCTTCGTGACCGCAGCCCTCTTCGTGGATGTGGGCATGGGCTTCATGGGCGACATGGGCGTCGTTGTCGCACTCATCCCAGTGACCGTCATGAACGGCGTGCACGTGACCGTCATGCAAGTAGTCGACGTGGTCGCCGTGGGCGATGGCAACATGGCCGCACCCTTCTTCGTGGGTGTGGGGGTGGTCGTCGTGGACGGTGTGGGTGGTCATGCCAGGCGCTCCTCAGTAGGTCGTGGTCTTTGGCACTCGTCAGGGCTGGTTGACGGCCGTGGACGAGGCGTCACGAGCGACATCGGGGAGGCGCCGCCTACGACCAGTCCGGTGCTGCGCAACGCTCGCCAGTCCGACCTGCGGTATCTCGCTAAGGAAGTACTCCGAGCTCCAGCCATCGGTAAGCATATTAATGGATTCTGATTTCTGACGTAGGCCGTCGTCGCCAGGCTCCTCGCCCGGAAAAGGATCCCGCCCAGCCCCTGGCTGGGGGCTCACGCCGCGGTGGTCACCACGTGACCTCCCTTGGCCCCGCCGAGTGGCGGCCGCCGGACTGGGCCAGGTGATCCCCCTGACCCCGCCGCGTGGCGGCCGCGGGGGTGGGCGCCAGGTGATCCCCCTGACCCCGCCGCGTGGCGGCCGCGGGGGTGGGCACCAGGTGATCCCCCGGCCCCGCCGAGTGGTCATCTCTTTGACGAGTGGTCACTTTTTCTACGTATAGCGACAAACGGATTACCACTCGTCAAACCAGTTACCACTCGTCGCTGCCGATGAGGATGACGATGCCTCCTCCTTCGCACCTTCGAACATGGCTGGCTCGGATGCTCAGCCGGGGCGACGACGTTCGGCGGCACGGAGCTGAGGGCAGATCGTTGGCGACGATGCGCCGGCAACGGCGACGCCTATTCTCGGCCAACCATTGAAAGACGTTCTGCCCGCTATGAGTCGGCCCCATGGCATCACCGCAAGGCGTAGAAGCGGCTCTCCGCCTAGTCCTTTTGGGCATACACCGCGGCCTGACCCGGGTCCCGTGGTACCGTGCGCGTCCGGCAGGGAGCGAATGAAGAACTAATGCCGCGAAGCGGCATTAGTTCGGCTGAATTTGGAGAAAGGGGAGAATCGTGGATCGACTTCAGTTCGTGGATGGTGAGCCCGGTAGCTGGTGGTTGGTGGAGTCCGACCCGGGGTACGCCGTGGCTGAGGCTCGACGCGCCCTAGGCGCCCACTTCGGCTGGCACGACGAGTATTGGTACACCGACCGGGCCAAGCGAGAGGAACTCTTCCACGCATTGGAGGCGAACGATCCCCGGCTGCTTTCGGAAGTCGATGTCTGTACGTACGAGGACCAGCGGGTGCAGTGGCTGCAGCTGGCTATGGCATCGCATCGCGCTTCGACGTCGCTTTCCGAATCTGAGAGAGCGGCGCTGGTGCGTGTGACGGAATCACGGCTGGATCGGTCCTATACGACTCTGGTGCACGCCATCGCCGGTGTGAAGGTGAACGAGCTCAAGAAGAGCCTGCGCAAGAGTCCCGATCTTCTAACGACCATCTTTCAGATAGCTATTGGACTGGCTTTTCCTCCGATCGGCAAGGCTATATCTGAACTGGCCAATGATCTCCCGTCCGATGCGTCAAATGTTGCCTACCGGATTGCTCTGGCCGCAGCCGATGAGAAAAAGTCCGAAGAGGCGGTTAGGAAGGTTTACGAATTCGGAAAGTCCAAGTTCGAAAGTGCAGACGCGAGACAGGAAATCACCAGAGAAGAGGTCGACCAGAAGTTTCTCGACAAGATCACGAATACCTACAATCAAGGGATCGATCAGCTGGAAAAGCAGATGAGTGCCCTGACCGATGATGAGCTGGGGCTCGTCTATATCGCCTATGACCCGGCGAAGCTCACCGCGGAGCATTACACCGCTCAAGTGGAACGACTCCTGAGTGAATATAGGACCGAGGTCGAGGAAATCGGGGTGGTGGAGCAGCAGAGTACCCTGTCCGGAATCAGACAGGTTCGCACCCTGCGCTACATAGTCACCGACGAGATGACCAATGAACGCTTCTTAGCCGCCGTGGACTCCGGCCGCGGTGGGGTCTATTTCATCGAAGAGATCCAGGCCGAGGTGGAGCAAGAGGCCATCGATCAATGGAAGGCCAGCGAGGATGGAAGATACAACAACGGGATAATCCCGTCCGTCAACCATGAGTTCGTCCAGGGAATCCCTGCGAGCCTTCTAGTCTCGAGGCCGGCCACCCCAGTCGACGTCCCACCTCAACTCAGGGTCAGGGCTTTCGGCGATCGTCGGAAGGGCTGATACGGCCACCCCCAGCAGGTGCCTGCAGTCTCCGTTGCCCAGGTTGGTCGACGCTACCGAGCAAGGGCACCCAGCCGGACTCGCCTGAGGTCGGGATAGCCACCGCTATGGCAGGGCGGTCTGTGCCGTCGTAACGAGCTCCCTTGAACCGCACGCCTGATATAAACAACGCAACCGCCGACCGCGTTCCGTCCCTCCGGTCAGTGCACGCCCCGACCCGTTGACGAGTCTCAGGTGGTTGTCGTCTCTGCCTCGGAGAAGTGGGCCACCAGCCCGTAGATGACCACCACGGCCAGGCCGATATAGATGAGCGACCAGATCGGGTAGTACGGCAGCCAGGCGACGGCGGTGATGGCCGCAATGCCAGCAGCGACGATGCCGATCCACCGGGCGACCTGTGCCACCGCCGTCCCCGACAGCATCACGTTGAAACCGGCTCCGACCAGGATGAGGCCGACGATCAGCCAGACCCAGCCGTAGGTAGTCAAGCTGTGGCCGAAGATGGCGTCGTGAAGATCGTCTACGACGGGGCCGTTGTACCTGAAGGCCCAGATGGCGTCGAATATCCGCATGATCCCTGCCAGTACCAACAGGATGGCAGAGAAGATCAGCCATTTAGAACCTTCCACCACTACCTACCCTTCGTCACTTTCACCGGCTTGTCTGGTAGGTGAGGAAACTAGCTTGTTCAGTCCCGTCGGACGGTGATGGTCTGTAGCTCACCCCACGGACACAAAGCGGCACTACCCGCAATATGCGTACAAAACAGATAACCGGTACTACCCGCCAACGCAGGCGGGAGGGAGAGCGATGTGAGAGAAGGAGCTGCGTTATAGCTGACCGTATTCGGTGACGAACCAACGCCCGTCATGATGGCGATCCATGTAGAGGCTCCAGAACGAGTCCGGATTGCCAACCGAGGGAGCTTGCGATTCGGTGAACGTGCAGATCACATGGGCGGTCACCTCGCTCAGGCTGTTGGGGATGCATCTCACCGATGAGAATGTCGGCCAGTGCGACGGCGGGAACGAGCCTCCTGTCCACGCCCCCGGCCCCGGCTGATTGTACAAGGCGAGTGCGGCTGGGTCTTTGCTATTGATCGCCCCGAACCAGGCCAGCGCGACCTGGGTCGGGGACTGAAGGCGGGCGGGCGACGGGACTGATGGGTGCGAGGGGGAACTGCCTACCAAGGTGGAGGCCAGCTGTCGGTGGAGCGGACTCACGGTCGGGTCTGGGATGCGTCTGCCCCTCCCGGCACCGGCCACTGCGGACCGTGCACGAGACCGAATCAGCCCACAGCGACCAGATCTGCTGTCGCTCTCAAGGGCGCTGCCGCGGCCGTAATTGGGGCATCGCAGCAGCCCTCTGGATCTGGGACCGCTTGGAGACCGCGCCGCCCTTGCGCCTCAGGCGAGCGTGCCCGCGAACAAGGCCACCAGCTCATCCCAGTGGCGTTCGGCCGCGGCCTCGTTGTAGACCGGGAAGTCTGCCATCGTCCAGCCGTGCCGCGCTTCGGGATAGATCTCGCAGCGGTGGTCCACGCCCGCGTCGCTCAGGGCCTGGTCGAGTCGTGCGGCCATCTCGGGCGGGTACGAGTCGTCCTGGTCAGCCCCGGCGACATAAACCCGGGCCGCGATCGCAGGCGCAAGCCGGTGCGGGCTGAGCTCAGAGTCGGTGGCCAGGTTGCCGCCGTGGAAGCTGGCCGCGGCGGCGATACGGTCGGGATAGGTTCCCGCCGCGGTCAGCGATATCGCTCCGCCCATGCAGTAGCCGGTCGTGCCCACCTTGGTCCCGCTGACGTCCTGGCGGCTGTCGAGGTAGGCGAGGAACGCCTCTGTGTCCTCGCCCGCCCGACGATTGTCGGTCGAGGCGAACAGGTGACCGATGGCGCCCATCACGTCACCGGAGGCGAAGACCTCCTTCGGATCCAACGGCTCGTAGGGGCCGGCCCGGTAGAACAGATCGGGCACCAACACGACGTAGCCGTGACCGGCCAGACGCTGCCCCATCTCAAAGATCGTCGGCCGGATCCCGAGCCCGTCCATGTAGAAGATCACCGCCGGATGCCGGCCGGACCCCGACGGCGTGAACACATGCGCCGGGCAATCGCCATCTTGGGTATGGATAGAAACCTGCTCGTCGGTCATTTCCCCGTCGCCTCCCTACTCTGTCACCGCGATCATGCCGGGGGCGGGACGGGTTCCGCCACCTCAGGTCTTCCCCTCCGCTACGACTCTGGCCCCGGCGAGAACCGGCGGCAATGACGAAATGCGGCCGTCAGCAAGAATTCTGGTTGTGTTTCGAGGCCAGGACCGCCCCTTCTGCGAGTGAGCGCAGTTTGGCCGCGGCGACCCGGGCGTCGACCTCGCCCACCTTCTGCGACGGTCCGAAGCTGCAGTCGACGCTTGCGATCACCCGTTCGGGCCCGACGACAGGCCCGGCACGACAGACTGAGAAGGTGCCAGGACCGTTCCCTCGTATCGAGCCGCATGACTCCGGCCTGCTGGATGTGGGGGACGGCCAGCAGATCTACTGGGAGGTCGACGGGAACCCGGATGGCAGACCAGCTGTCGTTCTCAATGGGGGACCGGGCTCGGGATGTACCACGGGCAGCCGACGCTTGCTCGACCCGGCCGCGTACCGGATCGTCTTATTCGACCAGCGTGGCTCCGGTCGCAGCCGTCCTCGGGATGGGGCCGCTTCTACCCCGAGGCGTGGTACCGGTTCCGTCAGGGCGTCCCGGAGACGGAGCGGGACGACCTGGTCCGCGCCTACCACCGGCTGCTTCACCTTCGCCCTGAGTTGGAGGTTCGCCTGCGAGCCGCCCGGGACTGGTGCGCCTGGGAGGACGCCGCCTCGCCTATGCCGGATGGCATCCCCAATCCCCGCTACGACGACGAGGCCTTCCAGATGACCTTCGCCCGGCTCGTGACCCACTACTTCCACCACCAGGCCTGGTTGGCCGAGGACCAGATCTTGGTCGACGCTCATCGCCTGAGTGGCATTCCGGGGGTGCTCATCCACGGTCGCACGGATGTCGGTGGTCCCCTGGACGTCGCCTGGGAGCTGGCCCAGGTCTGGCCGGACGCCGTCCTGCGGGTCGTGGATACTGGTCACGCCGGTGGAGACGAGATGACCGCTGCCACCATCGAGGCCACGAACCGCTTCGCCATGCTCTCTTGACGGCTGCCAGATACGTGCCGCGCATGGGCGCCGACGGGAAAGGGTCACCTGAGATCTCGCTGATCCACCGTGAGCGCGGCCGAACTCGTCTCGGCGACATGAGAGTGGTGTGCCGTTCACGTGTGAGGTCTGCGGACACCGGGGTAGCTTTCCCGACCTGATTCCACCGGCGGCGACGTACTGCAGTGCCCGAATTTCGATGTCGGGTATCAAGGGGTTGATCCGGGGAGCCAGGCCAAGGGCACAGCAGGACCCGATGCCTGAAGGAAGGGACCGCCGCCAGGACGGCCAATGACCCAGGGAACGGTCGTTTGGCCTTGCTGAGTTGTGACGGTGCAGAGAAAGTCATTCCCGTCGGTGGCCCAAACGCACCAGTTGTTGAACGTTTCGCCCGGGGTGGTAGTGACTCTCGGTCCGGGACGCACTTCTGGCAGGTGACCGAGGTGCCACAGGGTGACCCAGGCCGTCCCGCCGGAGATCGTGAGGTATACGAGCGACGTCCCCTGGGGCGACCAGGCTGGACCGCCTCCGATCCCATCAGGTGACGTCGCCGCGCTCATCAGACGACCGTGACGATCGAGGACCACGATGCCCGCCCAGGATGGGCTGGAAGTGCCGTTCGATACCGGAGTGACCCCGACCGCGACCTTGTCACCGCTGCGATCGGGCGCGACGGTCAGCTGAGCGGAGATCGGAGTACGTACGCCAAGATCCTTTGCAAGTTGGGCCGCCGTCGCCAAGACGACCACTGGCGAGCCCGAGTCGCGCAACTCGACGCGATCGTCGGTCATCACATCTTCCGGGTTCGCCCTCCCATCGGTAGGCACCAAGGCCGCGCTATCTCCGGGCGGCGTCCCCGAGGGGAGTACGATGGGAGGACCGGCAACCGCGACAAACGCTCCTGCTGCCTCGGGATCTCCCGCTATTCCGGTCGGGTCCGCAGGGCCAAGCAGCGTTGCCCGCCGGGTGGCGAGAGTCACTGCTTCGACCTGGGCAGTTCCGTCAGAACCCTGACTTTCTGCGACGATGGCCCGATCATCGTCGGCGAAATCTACGGCCCCCCAACCCGACGACCGATCCGAGAATCTCAAGTCGACGCCGGTGCCGGCGAAAATGTCGCCGTGCACGGCAATCACTACGCCATCGGTGGTGGCAAGATAGCGACCATCGGCAGCGACGATGAGGCTCTCAGCTGTGGCCGAGGCCAGCGACGGCAGTGGTGTGACTCTAGTGCCGTTCGGGGCGCTGACCACGACCCCGGTGTTCGACAACGACAGAACCCGGCCACGGGGTCCGCTGGGCTGATCGCTGGAAGCCCTGGTGACGCCGAGAATTGCCCCCGAAACAAGCACGGCGACAATGGCCGCAGAGATCAGGATGCTGCGGCGGCCACCCCACCGCCACGGCGCAACTCCGGCTGGTCTGTCATTCCGCGCCGACTCAGCATCAAGGGGGGTATCCACGAGGAAGCCGTCCGACTGAGGGGCGGCCGGGCTGGCGGCCGCGGCGAGGGACTCCGCGTCCTCGGTGCCGCGATGGCAATACGGGCAGCGCGCCGCCCACTCCGATACCAGACGACCGCAGCCTTGACAGCGCAGCACTATCCCAAACCTATTCCGCCCCCCGACATTCAACCAGTCAACACCGTTCGGCCGGGCTACGGCGGTGGGGACTATGAGATCGGGAGAGGCGAGGTCCCACGGTGTTGCGCCTAGGCCGCGGTCGCTAGACTTGAAAACACGCTTGCCGAATTAGCGTCCAGGAGGTTCCAGGAGGGGAGAGGAATGAAGTTCGGCCTCAATTTCACGCCGGTGTACCCGGGCGAGGCGGCTCCGCTGGCTCGAGTAGCCGAGGAGGCTGGTTTCGAGTCGTTGTGGATCGGTGAGCACGTGCTGGTTCCTTTCGGCGCCGTGCCGGAGGGGGACCGGGGGAACTTCCGTCCAGATTCCCGTTTTGTGGAGCCGTGGGTAGCGCTGTCGCATCTGGCCGCAGTCACCAGCACGGTTCGGCTCGGCACGTGCGTGGCCGTGGTGCCGTTGCACCATCCCGTCCACCTGGCTAAGGCCATCGCCACCGTGGACGTCCTGTCGAATGGTCGGGTCTCGGTGGGTGCCGGGGTCGGCGGCATCCCCGCCGAGTACGTCGCCGTGGGCGAGGACTATAAGACTCGTGGTGCTCGCCTGGACGAGATGATCCAGGTCATGGACGTGCTGTTCTCCGAGCCGCGCCCGGAGTTCCACGGCCGCTTCTACGATTTTCCTCCCTCGGGCTTTGCTCCCAAACCGGTCCAGCAGCCCCGGCCACCATTGCTGGTGGGGGGAGCCAGCGAGGCCGCCCTGCGCCGCTGTGTCGAGGTGGGCGACGGCTGGTTTGGGGGTCGCCCGGCGCCGGAGCAGGCGGCCGTCACCGTGACGGCGCTGCAGCGGCGCCGGGTCGAAGCGGGCCAGCCGCGGCTGGAGATCACGGTGATGACGGGGTGGGGCAAGGGATTCGACGCTGATCTCGTCACGGCCTACGAAGCCGCCGGGGTCGACCGGATGATGGTCACGCCGTGGTCGTCGAGCCGGACCGCCCGCGACGGGATAGAGCGGTTTGCCACTGACGCCGGGTTGAGGTGATGTTCAGACCCGTCACTTGAGGTCCTACTTCGACGATGATGCCGCTGAACTCGGCGCCGGGCGAATAGGGCAGCGGGATGGTCACCTGGTACCGATTGGCCAGCATGAGCAGATCCGGGAAATTGACGGCCGCGGCGTCGACCGCGACTCGCACCGCCCCTTCTTCTAACCCGGCCCTGTCGATCTCCTCGATGGCGAGAACGTCGGGTCCGCCGTATCGATTTGCCCGGACGGCTCGCACGACGACAGTATGCCAGAGACCGCCGCCGCCGAACGTCGAGATTCGTGAAGTGCTGGTGGTGGTCTGGGCCGATTGGCGGCTTCTCGGGGAAAGGCTGTTTCGGGATGTACGATCTTCTTCTCTCGGCGGACCTGATGGTGGCAGATCCGGATGCGGCCGCCGACCTGCTGGTACGCCGATTGGGGATCCTGGCCCACGCCAACTGGCGTCAGGCGTTTCCAACCCACGCCTACATCGCCCATTTCCTGCGGGTCCACAAGTCGCTGGCGGTGGCGCCAACCCGGATCGAGTTGCAGGGTCACGTGGAGATCTCCGTCCCGCCCGCCGATCCTTTTTTCCCTGCCTATCTCAGCAGCCTGGTCGCTTTCCAGGGACCCCATCGGCCCATAAAGACGCACGCCACCGTGCTCACCACCAGCAACGTCGATGCCACCCTGTCCCTCCTGCAGCGTCGGCGAGTGCCGTTCCGCATCGCGCCGCGCGACCAAGCGATGCCTTTCGACCGGATCTGGGTGGGAGTGACACCCGAGGATCCCCACTACCACCCCGACTTCGACGGTGGCCTGTGCATCGAGATCATCGGTACGGCTCCGCTGCAGATGCCACCGGAAACCTTCGGAGACGCTGTCCCCCAGCCCCGCGGGCTACCGCCTGGAGGGATGGTTCGGGTTATGGCCCGGGGCTATCTGGTGCGAGACCTGGATGCCACCGTGCGGGTCCTGTCGGCCAACTTGGGCTGGGAGCCGTCCGGTCCGGTCGAGTCACTCCCGGAAGAGGGCTACCGCTTGGCCCGCATGAGCTTTGTGGTCGCCCACAGCGCCACCGTGGACTTGATCGAACCCCTGCGCTGGAACAGCCCCGCCGGGTATTACCTCAACACCTGGGGCCCGGGCCCGTACTACACCCGGATCTCAGTCGTCGGCTTGGACGCCAAGGCCCAGGATCTCACCGAGCGAGGCACCCGATACACCGATGTGGTGTCCACGACCGACCTGCCCCGGCGCCTGCAGGTCCTGCCCGACGACATCGACGGAGCGTTGGTCGAGTTCGTCGAGCATGTCGACTAGGCACACTCCCGGCGCAACGGTCAACGCCCAGCTACCCGGTCGTCGTAGACCTGAGCCTCCCCCTGTTTGGCGGACGGTTTTGGTTAGGTGATCCGGCTGCCATGGTGGCGTAGGTCTGGGCTCGTCCGTAGTCGTTGGCCTGACCATGTTGCTGGTGGTGTGATGACGGGTCGCGCACCAGGCCGACGCTCATGCCCGGGCCCGGAGGACCTCAGACGTCGAGGTCACCCGGCCAGTGACGACGGTCGGGTCGCCGCTGCAGAGCTCGAGGGCCGCAGATGCGGTATCGACCGCGGGTTCTATCAGGTCTTCCCGAGCGGGGTCGACCGGGGGGTGGTTCATGCCGTAGGTGAGTACAGCCTTCGACGGGCCGAGTGCGTTGACTGCGATGTGATGAGCCCACAGATGGGCGGCCAAGCCGGTAGTGAAGCGCTCGAGCGCGACCTTGCACATCGAGTAGACCATCGTGGTCCCGGCCGCATCGGCCTCGGAGAACGGAGGACCGCCTGGGTGGAGGGCGGCGCGAGAGGTCATGTTCAAGATCCAGCCCCGGCCTGCGGCGCGCATGTCCGGGACCACCAGCTGGGCCAGCTCGAACGCAGCCCGCACGTGCACGTCAAACATCACCTGGTATTGCTTGGCTGTCAACTCCTCGAACGGTCTGGCCCAACTGGCGGCGGCGTTGTTGACCAGCACGTCGATCGGACCAAACGCCTGCCTGGCCTCGGCAATGAGCCGGTGCCGTTCGGGCGAGCTGGTTAGGTCGCACCGGACCGCGAGCGCCCGACCACCGGCCTCGTGGATCGCCTTCGCGGTCTCCGCCAATGTTCCCTGATATGGCGATGGGGAAGACGCGTCGAGGGTGCGGGCCGCCATCACCACCGATGCACCTTCGGCTGCGAACCGGACGGCGATCGCGGCGCCGATCCCCCGGCTGGCGCCGGTCACCACCGCCACCCGACCGCCGAGACGCCCGGTGGCACCCGGCCCGGCCGCGGCTGTCGGGCTCATTCGAGGGTGTCGAGATGGGCGGCCAAGGCCAGGGCGGGTTCGCTGTTGCGGCCCTGCTCGGCGGCCGTCTCGGCCGGGATGTGACCGTCCGCGGCCATGTTGTTGAACAGGTTGATCATGATCACCCCGAGCCGGAACATGGTGAAGGTGTCGTACCAAACGAGATGCTGAGCCTTACGGCCCGTGTGGTGCTCCCAGCGGGTCACCACCTCGTCGGGTCCGCCAATGCCCTCGAGCTCGGCGGCGACGGGCCCGTCCATATACCGCCACCACGCCAGGTCTGCTTCGGCGCCGGCCATCGACGCGGTGTCCCAGTCGAAGATCGATACGACCCGATCGCCGCGGAACATCACATTGGCGAAACGCGAGTCCCCCCAGGAGAACCCGGTCGGGGCCGGCTCAGGGAAATGGGCTCGTAACCACTCGTAGCCTCGCTCCAGCCCGTCGTGTGGCGAGGCTGAGGTGCCGTGGTCCAACGACCGCCGCCAGTAGGCCAGATGTTCGCCGAGGCCGCTGGACCCGGGCGCTGGCAAGAGGAAAGGAAAGCGGGAGGCCTCAACCTGGTGCAGGGCGGCGAGCACCCGGACCGCGCCTTCCCACATTTTCCGGCGCTGCTCGGGCGGGGCCGCAACGACAAAGCCGGCTGTGCGCCAATGGGGCGTGTCCGCCGGTACCTCGCCCTCGATCCGCTCCATCACGAAGAACGGTGCACCCACGAAATCCCGGTCAGGCTCGTAGCCATACATCTTCGGCACCGGGACATCGGCCACCTCGGCGAGCGCTTCGTAGATCTGGGCGTGCACCTCGAGATCAGCCTCGAGGTACAAGGGCCTGTCGCTGGCCAGCCGGGCCACAAAACCCTCGGTGTGCTCGCGTCCAGCCTCGCTCCAGGTGGCGTCGAAGATCAATGTCTCGTTGGCGACGCCTGTGCCGGCCGGGGTCCGCAGCGTCGACACGCTGATACCCCCGTCGGCGCCGAGGCGGGGTGCCAGCCAGCTGCTCAGCGCCCGGCGTACCTGCTCTGGATCGTGCCGGACGCCCTTGAGCGGTATCGGAACCTCCTCGTCGACCCCGGCCCCGGATCGATCAGCCATGTCGCAGCGTTTCGGGGAAGGCATTGAGCATGTCAGAGCGTTCGATGTAGTTGATCCCCTCCTCGCCGTCCCACAGAGCCGTTCCGTGGTTGAGCACATACATGAGTCCCGGTCCGTCCATGTCCCGGCCGACGGCCAGGCCTTTCATCATCGACAGCCACAGCGATCGCCTGGTGATGATGGTGGTCTGCAACTCCCCTTCCGGCCACCGCAACCCGATGGGCAGCTCCTCGCCGCTCATGACCAGTTCTCGCATCCTGGGTGCCTCGGTGACCTCGGCGTGGTGCAGCACCCCGTCAGTACCTGCCACCCAGCCGCCTTCGAGGGAGATGTCCCCGTTCGGCGTCCAATACCGCGATAGCCCCCATCCCCGGCCGCTGTCGTACAGCGTCCCAGTAATCACGTGGCCGCCCCACGGCGCACCACCGCCCCCGCCGCGCGGTCCCTGCGAGTGGTCACGCCAGCCGTACCCGTCGAAGCCGATGTCGTCGCCGCCGAAGTTGACTGTCCCCCGGGCCCGGTACAGCTGCTCGTAATGCTCCTTGGCCCAACCCTGATCATGCATGCTCCCCCGCCCGGTCCCTGCCGTCGTGGCCGTGTGGGCGTCCCATGCCGGCGTCACGGATTCGATTTCGAGGTTCACCACGAAGCGCCGGTTGACCCCGACGGGGGACAAGCCGGCCTGCATCGCCTCGTTGGAGGTGTGCAGGCCGTAACCGTCGAAGGACACATGCCAGCGCAGGAATGGTTCAAGGCAGCGAAACTCCATGCCAGCTCCCGCCGGGCGCCGATCGGGGACCGTGCGATGGAAGGACCACATCGACAGCACACCTTCGTCGCCGGGCAGGTAGGCGTAGTTCATCTCGTGCCACATGGTCCAGTCATTGGGCACCGTGCCCAGATGCAGCCACAGCCCGATGTCATTCGACGGGTCGTAGATAGCGAACAGCATGTTTTCCGACCAGAACTCGACGTCCGGCTCCTCGCCGCGGATGCCCTCTCTCCTCGCCGCCAAGCCTCCCGATAGGTCCGGGCGGGTCACGGCCGCCACTGCAACACGAGGTTCTCGACCGACCGCAAACCGGGGGGCCATATGGGCTCGGTACCCGGCTTGATCCAGTAGTCCGGAATCCGCCGATGCCATTCCTGCAGCGTGACCCGTAACTCTTGGCGGGCCAGATGAGAACCGCTGCACCGATGCACGCCACCGCTGAACGCGTAGTGGGGATTGGGGTCTCGGTCCAAGCGGATCTCCTCCGCGTCAGCCTGGAACCCCGGGTCCACGCCCGCCGCCCCCAAGTCGATGGTGACCAGATCACCGGCGCGAACGGCGAACCCGCAGACCTCGGTGTCGGCGGCCGCCACCCGGAACACGGCAGGAGTCGGTGTCTCCCAGCGCAGCAACTCCTCGACCGCCGCCGGGATCACCTCTGGGGTTTCGACGAGCTGGCGGCGCAGATCGGGGCGGCCTGCCAGCTGGTGGTAAAAGAGGCCCAGCGAGTTGGTAATCGTGTCGAGGCCGGCGATCAAGAGCAGGAAGCATCCGTCAAGGATCTCCTCGTCGGTCAAGCGTCGGCCGTCGACCTCGGCGTCCAGCACCTGACCCATGATGTCATCGCGGCCTGGTGTGGACCGCCGCTCATCCACGAACGCCTGAAAGTACTCGTATATCCGCGCCGCGGTGGCGTCAAGGATGGCGTTAATTTCCTTTTCGTCGGACGGCTCGATACCCTCGCGGTAACCGGGGCGGAGTACCCCGTCCTTCAACTCCAGCAACAGGTCGCTGTCCGACAGGGGCAGGCCCATCAAGGTCAAGAACACCTTTGTGGGCAGTGGCACCCCGAGCTCCTCGTCCAGGACGCACTCGCCCCGATCTTCGAAGAGGTCGATATGCTCGTTGACCAATCGCTTGATCGACGGCACCAGCGGATTGATCGCCCGCGGCGCGAACATCGGGTCGAACAACCGACGATACAGCTTGTGCTCAGGGGGGTCGTATTGGATCGGGATCAAAGGCCGCCACGCCCGACCGATCGGCGGGGACGGCGGCGACTTCGACGTGAACACCTCGGGATGGCGGAATACGGCCTCGGCCGCTTCCCGCGTTGTGGTCATCACCCCCGCCGGTTCCCGGAGTATCGGGCCTCGCGCCCGCAACGCCCGGAACGCCTGACACCGGTCCCCCACCTGACTGTACAGATCCCGCACGCCTGGTCCGTAGCCTGTCTGCTCGGGTCGCTGCGGGGTGTCCATCGAATCCCCCATGTCAAACCTCCCTAGACCGAGCCCTCGGAGTGCGGTTTGGGGATCGGTGGTTGGCCGTCCCCCCACCAGACCCTGTGAGCTGCCTCAAAGTAGCACAACACCACGAGGGCGCTACTGGCCGCGAAAGGGGAATCCCGTTTGGCTGCGAAACCCTTCGAGTCGATTGTGCATACGACCACGAACGCCTCATCGGCGTGGCCGCTCTGCCCAGACCAACGCCGACGACGCCCTCGCCGAGGCTCGCCGATGCGTCGACGAACTGGGCTTTGGCGTTGTGTTCCGCCACCCGTACCACCCGGGTACCCTGCCCATTCACGACCGAAGCTTCGAACCCCTGTGGGACTATCTTGAGTCCGCCAACATCACGCTGACCTGTCACTCGGGAGCGCCTCCTGCTTACTGCGTCGAGCGCTATCAGGAAGTCGGATTCATGGCCTCGCACGTCATCCACTTTGTGAACGAAGCGGTGATGGCCTTAACAAGCCTGATCCTCTACGGTGTACTCGAACGCCACCCCGGCCTGCGTGTCGGACTGGTCGAAGCCGGAGCCACATGGGTGCCGTCGCTCTGCCACCGCCTCGACGAGCACGTCGAGAAGGGAGCCGAACTGCCCGTTCACTACTCGCTACCGGCCAACGCCGACCTGTCCCTCAAACCATCCGAGTACTTCCGTCGACAGTGCTTCGTAACCTGCGAAGAAGTCGAGCCTGGGCTCACCGACATGCTCGAATCCTTCCCCCACAACGTGCTATTCGCCACCGACTACCCCCACCCCGACGGTGTCTTCCCAGGATCGACAGGGCCGCTTCTCCACGCTACTGAGATCACCGACATCCAGCGAAGCGCCATCCTCCGCGACAACGCCGCACAGCAGTATGGGCTCTGAAGAGCGACCTGACCGATAGAACAGTCCGGGGGGTAGTCGCCACGTTCAGCTGGCCGCCACTCTCGGGATCGAAAGTGCAGACCACGCCGAGAGCGGTACCGCGGCGGGGTTCATGTCAATCCTTGGGATCCCTGCCGGTCGTTGCGGTCACCTGTCCCGATCGGGGTGGCCCAGGGTGATCGGGCCCAGGAGCGATGAGCCCGGCCGAGGTAACCGCTATGAGATCCTCGACGAGCACGTCAGCTGGTACCTCGAGAACGCCCTCGCTGTCCAGGCGTTGGTATCGGGCGAGGGCGTGGACGATCGAGATCAGGGCATTACCGAACCGGTGACGCATCAACGGCTGCGGGATCGCCGGGCAGAGCCGGAACAACAGCTCAGGGATGGCGCGCATCGCTCCGGACACCTCATCGCCGAGGTTCTGGAAGCCACCCCGCTCCTCGACGAGCCTCGATTGAAAGCGCAAGTAGTAGTCCCCGCGATGAAGGTTGTCCGCCAGCGGCCGGACCATGGCTGCGACGAGGTCACCGACCGTGAATCCCCTGCCCGCTTCAGCGGCTCGAGCCAGCATTTCGGCGCGACGCTGCTCGGTGACTCGGGCTCGGTGCAGCGTGATCGCCAGGAGCAGTCCCTCCTTGTTGCCGAAGTGGTACTGAATGGCCGTGTTGTTGCGCTGGCCGGCGGCTTGGGCCACCTCTTTCAGGGTGACGGAGGCGATTCCGTACTGAGCGAAGAGCCGCTCGCCCTCGGCGATCAGCCGCGAGCGGGTCGCCGTTCCGAGAGCATTGGTGCGCGTCCCCCCTGTGCTCGTTACCTGTGCGCCCGTGCGGTCGTTGACCAATCGGTTCACGGTGCCGGTACCCGAACGGGTAACGGTGGCGGCGGTCCCGGCGGTCGGGCCGGATGGATCTCGTAGCGGATGGGGTGGCCGAGGGACAGGTGCCCATCGGGACCGGTCGTGAACAGTCCTCTCTCCCGGAAGTGGGTGTGATGGAGCATCTCGTCGCGCGTCAGTACCGGCGCGATCGGAACCGCCCGAGGAGTGAGTGATGCGAGGAGGTCGGCGCGCGAGCGCGACACGATCGCGCTCGCGATTTGCACGGCCAACTCTTCCGCTTGGCTCTCGCGCTGCTCCATAGTGAGCCCGACGTGGGCGGCCAGCCCGAGACCCTCGCAGAGCGCATCCCAGAGCCGGTCCTCGCTGTAAACACCGAGGACCACGTAACCGCCGTCTGACGTCCTGAAGAGTCCCATAGCAGGTGCCAGGTTGCCGGCGACGACTCCTCCGCGGGCTGCCGGTGGCTCGCGGGCGGGATCGATCGCACCCATGGGGGCGACCCACGATGCGAGGAGGTCGGTCATGGACACGTCGATGTGCTCGCCCTCGCCGGTGCGACGCGCGCACAACACCGCAGCAAGGATCGCGAACGCCGCCGCGAGCCCCGAGCCCTGGTCGGCCACGAGGAGCTTCGACGGGACGGGAACCCCGTGCGGACTTGCCGGGGGGGTCATCGCGCCGGCGTAGGCCTGATAATTGGCATCGTGGCCGGTCTGGCCGGCGAGCGGGCCGCTCTGGCCGAAACCGGAGATCGAGCACATCACGATCGACGGCTTGACCCGGCTCAGATCGTCGAAGCCGACTCCGAGGCGCTCGGCAACCCCAGGCCGGTAGTTCTCCACGACGACCTCGGTGCCCGCCACCAGCTGGTGCAGGCGAGTCCGATCTTCCTCCACTTTCAAGTCGAGAGCGATCGATCGCTTCCACCCGTTGAAGTTCACGAACCGGTCGGTCAGCGGCCGCATCCGGTCCCCGCCGGGCGGCTCGACCTTGAGCACGTCCGCGCCCAGATCGGCGAGGAGCTGGGTAGCGGTGTGGCCGGGCTGCCAGAGGGAGAGATCGATGATCCGCAGCCCGTCGAGGAGTTGGCCCGTCAAGCGCGGCCAGCCCCGGCCCTGTGCCTGAAGGCATCCACACCCTCTGCCACCCAAGTCTCCGTTCTCAGAGGATTCGCAGGCCGGCCCCGACCGGGGGGCTTCGCGGACGCTACCACGGGATTGGCATTCCTAAGGTAGGAGTCTTACTCTTGGCATGATCCAGGCGAACCACGGGAAGGACCAACCCATGACGAGAGGCCAGCCGAGCCTGTTGAGCAACGCCGGTGTGGTGGGGATCGGCCGTACCCGCTACAGCCGGTCTTCGGGTCGTACCCCTACGGCGCTGGCTGCCGAGGCGGTACGAAACGCCCTGGAGGACTGTGGCCTGACGCCGGCCGACGTCGACGGGATGACCTGCTACGGCGGCAACGTGAGCCCCAATCAGATCGCCTATGCCATCGGGCTGGACAGCCTCTCGTGGGTCACTGACACCGTCGGCGGCGGAAACGTCGTGTCGGCGGTGGTCTGTAACGCCGCGGCAGCCATCGTGACCGGCCAGTGCGAGGTGGCCGTGGTCTACCGGGTGCTCGGCTCAGAGACCCGCTACGGAGCGAACACGGCCGCGGTGAGCGTTGGCGGTGCCCAGCAGTGGGCTGGACCGCACGGATTCATCGTGCCGCCGCAGTGGTTCGCCATGGGGGCGCAGCGACACATGGCCGTCTACGGATCGACCAACGAGGATCTCGGAGCCATCGCCATACAAGAGAGGGCGCACGCCTCGAAGAACCCGCACGCCATCGCCCGCGACCCGATCGATCTCGACGACTATCTGAACAGTCGATGGGTGTGCGAGCCGTTCAGGGTCTTCGACTGCTGTTACGAGGTCGACGGGGCCGTGGCCCTGGTGCTCACCTCGGCGGACCGGGCCAAGGACCTCAAGCACAAGCCGGTGTATCCACTCGGCGTGGCCGACGGCACGGGCTGCGGCGGCGTGCCCGAGTACTGGGACGACCTCACCACCATGTACTCCCGCGACTGCGCGCCGCGCCTGTGGGACCGTACCGGCTTGAAGGCCTCCGACATGGATGTGGCGCTCATGTACGACTGCTTCACCTACACGGTAATGGCTACCTTCGAGGACTTCGGATTCTGCCAAAAGGGTGAGGTCGGCGACTTCTTCCGCGAGGGTCGGGCCACCTACGGGGGCGACGTCGTGGTCAACCCGCACGGCGGACTTCTCTCCGAGGGGTATCTGCACGGCCTCAACCATCACTTCGAGGCCGTTCTGCAGCTGCGCGGTGAGGCGGCGGACCGCCAGGTGGAGAACGCCGAGCTGGCTCTCGTCACCGCCGGAGCCGGGCCGTACGGATGTGCCCTCGTCTACGGGACGGAGCCGGCGTGAGCACCGCCGCCGACGAGGCGGTCAACCCGCCCGACGCCCTGCACACGCCTCCGCAACCGGTCCCAGATCCTGACAGTGCCGGCTTCTGGGAGGCGACCGCCAACGGTCAGCTGTCCCTCTGCCGCTGCGACGGCTGCGGCCTGTGGATGCAGCCCCCGCTCGAGCGGTGCCGGAAGTGCAACTCGACCACCTCTTACCGGCCGATCTCCGGCGATGGTGAGGTGCACTCCTTCATCGTCCAGCACCGCCCCGTCACCGTCGGTTACGTCGACAACGTTCCCTACGTGGTGGCCATCGTCGAGTTCGACGAGCAGAAGGGCCTGCGTCTCCCCGGGAGAATCGTCGACGTTCCTCACGGAGAGGTGAAGGTCGGCATGCGGGTCCGGGCCCGACTCGACAAGCTTCCCGGCGGGGCCTTCGTCGTACCGGTATTCACGCCCTGTTAGCCATCGGCTCAGACGCTTCTCGGGCTTCGGTAATATCTGCACTTCGTTGGCGGGTCGAAGAAGTTCCGCGCCTCTGAAGGAGCACTCGATGGAGTTATGGCTGCAACTGGCGTCGGTGCACACCGCTGACCTGGTGGAAACGGCGCGGATCGCTGAGGAGTGTGCCGTTACCGGAGTAGCGTTAGCCGATCACCTCGTTTACCCAGCTTCGATCGATTCCTCTTATCCGTATACAGATGACGGACACGTGGGCTGGAAACCCACCACCCATTGGCCGGATGCATGGGTCGGCATTTCCGCCATGGCTGCCGTGACGTCCCGGTTGCGCTTCACGACCGCAGTGTTCGTCGCCCCACTGCGCGATCCAATCCCATTGGCCAAGGCCATCAGTACCGCAGCAGTCATTTCAGGCGGACGCGTGAGCTGTGGCTTCGGCACGGGTTGGATGCGGGAAGAGTTCAACATCTTGGACAAGCCCTTCACCGGACGAGGTGAGCGCCTTGATGAGATGCTTGAGGTTCTAAGGGCACTTTGGGATGGGCAGATGATCGAACATCGCGGAGCGCACTTCAGTTTCCCTCCGGTCCAGATGAGCCCAGCTCCTTCCACGCCTATTCCAGTGCTCATCGGAGGACACAGCCCGTCCGCTATGCGACGGGCGGTGCGAAATGACGGCTGGATCGCCGCATTCACCCGACAGGAATCAGCACTTCGTGATCTGCAACGCGTCCTCAGGCTGCGAGCTCAGTCGGATCGCGCCCATGCGCCATTTACCGTCGCCTTCACCGGCCCTGGTCTCGACGTCTCCGTGTGTGAAAGGCTGGCTGACGCCGGCGCGACTGCAGTGATCGTACCCCTTCGTGCTCTCGCAAGCGGTCGCAGTACCGAGGAACGCAAACGAGGGATACGGACCTTCGCTTCTCAACTTGCCACCATCTCCGATTGATATCTACGGGCGGATCCGAGAGCGAGAGCCGGCCCGGGCCGAATCGGGGGGGAATTCAACGTGATGGTGTGGAAACGCCGTCTTCGCCTTCGGCGAGACGGCCGCCGTTAATAGTGAAGCCACCGTCGGCAGTCAATATGGAACCCGTGACGAATGCGGCTTCGTCCGAAGCGAGATACGTTGCGGCGTAGGCGATGTCGTTGGGCTCCCCGTAGCGAGTCAGGTGTCCCGGCACCATCCCGGTCCCGATATCGCCTTTGGCCACTACCCGACCTACGACAATGGCGTTGCAGCGGATGTTGTGCTCAGCCTCCTCGGCCGCAATCGAGCGGGTCAGGCTGTTCATCCCCCCCTTGGTCGCCGAGTAGGCACTGAACCCGGGCAGGCCGATGACCGACTGGCCGGAGCTGATGTTCACGATGGCCCCGCCCCCGGCGGCGCGCAGGTACGGAATGCCATATTTGCAAGCCCAGAAGACGGGGCCGGTCAACCCGGCCGTGATGACATAGTTCCATTCCTCGGTGCTCACGTCGGTGAGCCGCTTGATGGACGTGCCCACCTCGACGGTGGGTGCGGCGTTGTTCACCAGAGTGGTCAGCGTCCCGAACCGATCTACAACCGCAGCGCTCACCTCTCTCACGCTGTCCTCGCTCCTCACATCGAGCTCGAAGAACTGCGCTTCACCCCCGGCATCCCGGATGAGGTTCACGACCTTTTGGCCCCGCTCCTTGGTGCGCCCCGTCACGGCCACCCGCGCCCCTTCGGCCGCGAACATCTGTGCGATCGATCGCCCGATGCCCCGAGTCGAACCGGAAACCAGCGCCACCTTGCCCTGGAGCCTCATCTGTCACCCCTCCGGATCTGATCGAGCCGCTTCGCATCGTACTGCGGCGGTTCTCTAGCTGGGTGGGAGTTCCAGAATCCGACGATCGCCGGCCATAAACAAAGTCAGGCCGGCCGAAAAACCGGCGCCGTGATCTCGTCGGTGAGGGGCTGGAAGTCGACCTGCACGGCCATTCCCACGCGGAGCTCGGATGGGTCCACCCCGACGATGTTGGTCATGAGACGCGGTCCTTCTTCGAGGTCGACGGCCGCCGCCACGTAAGGCAGGCGGTCTCCGAACGGCGGTAGGTCGTTGACGTAGACCGTCGAGTATGTGTACAAGGTGCCCCGGCCGCTGGCCTCCTCCCAGCGGACTTGGTCGCTCCAGCAGGACCCGCAGAACGGCCGCGGGTAGTGCTGGGCTGCGCCGCAGGCGTCGCACCGCTGGATCATCAGCCGCCCCTCCTTGGCCGCGTCCCAGAACGGCTGGCTCTCGGGCTCGATGGTGGGAAGGTCGAACCGAGGTCCGTCGGGCATGGAGATCAGTATCCCTTGAAAAGGGGCGGCCGCCGTTCGAGAAAGGATGTGACGCCTTCT
Source organism: uncultured Acidimicrobiaceae bacterium (assembly GCA_963769725.1). Lineage (GTDB taxonomy): Bacteria > Actinomycetota > Acidimicrobiia > Acidimicrobiales > Palsa-688 > PALSA-693. The sequence continues at coordinate 237,129 of CAVYMU010000004.1, forward strand.
CCCGCGTCGTGGGCGTGCGATTGGAGCTCCTGGAAGCTCGCCTCCAGCAGGAACGAGGCGGTCCGGTCCTGGTCGAAGGAGGCATTGGCCAGGCGTTTGGTGAACGCCAGGGCGCTGGTCGGCAGGGCCGCCAGCTTGGACAGGATGGCGGCTGCCGCGACGTCGAGCTCGGCGGCGGGGACGACCCGGTTGACCAGGCCGAGGGTCTTGGCTTCGGCGGCGGGCAGCTTCTCGGCCAGGAACATCAGCTCCTTGGCCCGTTGCATGCCGACCAGACGGGGGAGCAGATAGGCGCCCCCCGCATCCACGACGATGCCGCGCAGGAGGAAAGGCTCCAGGAACGACGCCTCCTCGGCCGCCACCACCAGATCGCTGGCGTAGACCAGGTGGGCTCCGAGTCCCGCCGCGGTGCCCTGCACCACCGCCACCACGGGCTTGGGGCAGTCGAACACCGCCGCGACCAGCCGCTGGGCACCCTGCAGGATGCGGCGCATGCCGTCACCGACCATCGGCTCCGCCCGGCGGGCCGCGGCGATCGACGCCACGTCGGCCCCAGAGCAGAAGTGTCGCCCGTTGGCCCGGATGGCGACGGCGCGGATCGCGGGGTCGGTGTCGGCGGCGGCGAGCAGCCCGATCATGGCCTCGCGCATCTCCGGCTGGATGGCGTTGGCGGCCTCGGGCCGGTTGAGGGTGATGGTCGCCACCCCCGCGGTTACTTCGTGCAGGACGGTGGTGCCCAGGGCGGCGGCTTCGGTCATCGGATGCTCACCCCGGCCTCAACGCAACCAGGCCAGATCGTACTGATCGGCGCGCGCCGCCTTCAGGCCGTCCATGCCCTCGGTGTCGATGATCTCCCGGAACGACCGCCCGTCGGGGGCGGTGGCCCGCCCGCTGTTGGCCAGCGTCACCGCGTCAGCGGCCAGGCCGGCGGCGCGCCCGGCCGCGTCGCCGGACGCTTCCGCGACGGCGTCGATGGCCCGCCGGTTGAGCAGCACGGCCTGGCGCGGGAGGCGAGCCAGCCGGTTGGCTAGGTCACGGGCCCGCGACATGAGCTCGTCGTCAGGCTCGACGGTGAGGACGAGGCCGATCTGACCGGCCCGCCGGGCGGTGATGTTCTCGCCGGTCAGCATCAGGAACTTGGCCCACTGGCGGCCAATGGCGGGCACCAGGGCGGTGGCGCCGACCAGACCGATGCGCCCTTCGGGCAACCCGAAGCGGGCCGACTCCGATGCCAGGACGAGGTCGCACGACGCGACCATCGACAGGGCCGCGCCCAGGCACACTCCGTGGACGGCGGCGACGATCGGAAGCCGGGCCTCCCGGAGCCGGCGGTGAAAGACGCCCGCCTGTTCCAGGAAGGCCTGATGCTCGTAAGCCGATTCCCGCCGGGTATTGCCGGTGATATCCCCGCCACTGGAAAAGCCCCGTCCGGCCCCGCTGAGGAGGACACACCCGATGTCGGGGTCGCCTTCGGCATCGGTGAGGGCGGCGAGGACCTGGTCGCGGGTGCCGCCGGGTTGGGCCGAGATGGCGTTGAGCCGGTCGGGCCGATTGAGAGTGATGGCCGCCACGCCGTCGGCTTTTTCGAGCCTGACCTCGTCGAGCTGCACGCTTCCCCTTTTGCCTACAGTCGATCTCCGTGGACCAGTCCAACCTAGCGCGCCTGCTCGATCCCGACTCCGTGGCCGTGGTCGGCGCCAGCGAGAACCTCGGGATGTCGAACAACGCGGTCCTGCCCATGCTCGAGGCGGGCCGGGACGTCCACTTGATCAACCCCAACCGCACCTCCGTGTATGGCCGGCCCACGGCGCCGAGCCTGACCGCCGTCGGCCAACGGGTGGATGCCGTCCTGTCGCTGGTCAGCGCCGACCGTTCGATCGACGTAGTGGCCGAAGCCGCCGAGCTCGGCTGCGGCGGGGTGGCGGTAGCGGCCGGCGGGTTCGCCGAGCAGGGTGCTCCCGGGGCGGCCCTCCAGGCCCGCCTCATCGCCGCAGCCGGAACGGACCTGGCGGTCATTGGGCCCAACTGCAGCGGCTTCCTCAACGCCCGTTCCGGAGCCAACCTGTTCACGGGCGGCCGGATTTCGCTCCGGCCGGGCCCGATCGCGGTGGTGTCGCAGAGTGGGTTCCTGCTGCGTTCCTGCCTGGCCGCCGGCCAGCAGCGCCATCTCGGCTTCGGAGTGGCCGTATCGTCAGGCAACGAGGCGGTGTGCGGCCTGCCCGACTACATCGAGCTACTGGCTGGCGACCCGGCCACGGTCGTGATCTGCCTGGTCATCGAGAAGGTCCGGGAGGCATCGAGCTTCCTCACCGCGATCGAGCGGGCCCGGGCGGCCGGCAAGGCGGTCCTCGCCCTGAAGCTGGGCCGCACCGAGCAGTCCCGGGACATCATGAGGTCCCACACCGGGGCCATCGCCAGCGAGAGTTGGGTCTACGACCTGGCCCTCGGCGACGCCGGAGTGGTGACCGCCCACGACGTCGACGACCTTCTCGATCGGGCCCAGCTGCTGGCCCAGCTGCCGGCCGCCTTTCACCGCCCTGTTCGGAGCGTGGCGGTCATGGCGTCCTCGGGCGGGGTGGCCGGTGTAGCCGCCGACCTGGCGATAGAGGAGGGAGTGGAGCTCGCCGACCTGTCCGGCCTCGAATCGTGGGTCCGCCAGCGGATCCCCGCCGAGGACGGCAGCCTCAACCCGCTCGACCTCACGGGTTTCGTGATGCGGGACCGGGACCTGCTGCTGGAGATGTTCACCGGGTACGCGGGCGCCGAGGGGGTCGACGCCCTCGTGCTGTGTTGGTGGGCGGGCGAAGGCGACGAGGGCTGGGCCAAGACCCTCCTCGACCCCTTCGCCGACGCCGCCGCCCGGGCCGGGATCCCGCTCGTCGTCAGCCCTGTCGAGTCGACTGCGGTCGGATCCTGGACCGAGCAGTACCAGCAGCGCGGTCTGGCCTTCTGCCGCGGGCTGCGCTCGACGTTCCGGGCCCTGCGGGCCCTCCGCCAGGCGACCGAGGTCAGCGGAGGCGGGCCGGACACCACCACAAGGCCGGGCGCCGGTGCCCGGTCGGCCGCCGTCTCCCCCCTGGCCACCACCCCCCGCCCGCCGCTGGTGGCCAGCCCGGCCGGCCCGATCGTGGGCTTCGCCGACGCCATGGACCTGCTGGCCCGGGCCGGCGTCCCGGTCGCCCCGTACGTCATTCTGGGCGGCGATACCGACGACGAACCCGGCGTCGCCTCGCTCGGCAGCCGGCTGGTCGTGAAGCTGGCCGACGTGGCCCACCGGACCGAGGTCGGTGGGGTCCGGCTGGGAGTCACCCCGGCGGGGGTGCCGGCCGCCGTCCGGGAGTTGCGGGCCGTCGCCGCCGCCCACGGCCTGCCGGCCGACGTGGCGGTGCAGATGATGGTTGGAGGCCACGGCGAAGCGTTCATCGGCATCCAGGGCGAATCAGACCTCGGTCCGGTGCTGCTCCTCGGCCGGGGCGGGATCCTGCTCGAGCTGGCCGGCCGGGTCGGCGGCCACTTGTTGCCGCTTGCGCCCGCGGCCTCCAGGTCCCTGGCCGAGCGGGTGGCGGGAGACATAAGCCGCATTCGCGGCCAAGCGCCGTGGCCGTGCGAACCGCTGACCGCGGCGGTGGACGGGGCCGGCCGGCTGTGGGAAACCACCCGCTCGTGGCTGGCGTCGGCCGACATCAACCCCCTGATCGTGACCCCGGACGGGGTCGTTGCCGTCGACGCCCTGATCATCGCCCGCCCATGAAGGGCACATGTCCGGCCCGCCATGGCAATCTGGGGTGGGCCCGGCCACGGGCCGACAGGAGGACACCATGAGCGACGCCACCATCGAGGACCGGGCCGCCACCTTCGACGGGATGGCACCGGCCCCCGAGACAGACCGGCCGGGCCGGCCGGCCATGCTCAGCCATGTGGCCTACATCACCCGTGACACCGAGGCCACCACCGACTTCTACACCCGGGTGCTGGGCATGGAGCTGGTCAACGCCGTGCTCGACGACGCCATCCCGTCCACGGGTGAGCCAATCCCGTACTTCCACTCCTTCTTCCGGATGGGGGACGGCTCGACGGTGGCCTTCTTCGAGGCGCCGGAGCTACCGCCCCTCGAGGACCCGCCCCATCCGGCCTATCGCACGTTCCAGCACCTCGCCCTCCAGGTCGACAGCCCCGAAGTGGTGGACCGCTGGCACCGGTGGCTGGAGGCCTGCGGGGTCGAAGTGCTCGGCCCCGTCGACCACAAGATCATCTACAGCGTCTACTTCCACGACCCTAACGGGATCCGGCTAGAGGTCACCGCCCCCACGTCGCCAGCATGGAACGACAATGCCGAGCAGGCCGCCGCCCACCTGGCCGACTGGACCGCCGTCAAGCGCCAGGCCCGGGAGACCGGTGCGGACATGGCGTCGGTACTGCATGAGTTGGCCCGGGAGCGGAGCCACCGCCGCTCATGATCGATATCCCCAAGATCGTGAGCGTCGACGACCACGTGGTGGAGCCGCCCCACGTGTGGGAACGATGGCTGCCGGCTGCGTACCGCGACCGGGGGCCCAGGGTCGTCCGGCGCGGCATCCGCGACATCGACTACGTCGGCACCGCCAGCTACGTCGAGCACTTCGACGACGAGTCGCCGACCAAGGTGGACTGCTGGCTCTACGAGGACCTCGTGTACACCCACAAGCGGATGGTGGCCGCGGCCGGATACTCCAAGGAGGAGATGACCCTCACCCCCATCACCTATGACGACATGCGCCCGGGCTGCTACGACTCCAAGGCGCGGCTGGCAGACATGGACAGCGGGCTGGGTGGAGGCGTCCATGTGCTTCCCGACCCTGCCCCGCTTCTGCGGCCAGACCTTCCTCGAGGGCCAGGACAAGGACCTGGGCCTGGCGTGCGTGCGGGCCTACAACGACTGGATGGCCGACGAATGGTGCGGCGACTCCGGCGGGCGGCTGATCCCGCTCGGCATCATTCCCCTGTGGGACTCCGGCCTGGCCGCGGCGGAGGTTCGGCGCAACGCGGCCCGCGGATTCCGGGCCGTCTGCTTCAGTGAGCTCCCCTACCACCTGGGCCTGCCGACCATCCACAGCGGCCAGTGGGACAGCTTCTTCGCGGCCTGCGCGGAGACCGGCACGGCGGTGGCCATGCACATCGGTTCGTCCTCGAAGATGCCCGCCGCGTCGCCCGACGCCCCGCCGTCGGTGAGCGCGACCCTCGCCTTCGGCAATGCCATGACTTCGCTGGTCGACTTCCTCATGTCGGGGCTGCTGGTCCGCTTCCCCGCCCTGAAGCTCCTGTACGCCGAGAGCCAGATCGGGTGGATCCCATACGCCCTGCAGCGCGTCGACCAGGTCTGGGAGGACAACCAGGGCTGGGCCCAGACCAAGCACATCCCCGAACCACCGTCGAACTACTACTACCGGTCGGTGTACGGCTGCTTCATCAACGACGCCCACGGCCTCAACTCCCTCGACGAGATCGGGGTCGCCAACGTGACCGCCGAGACGGACTACCCCCACTCGGACTCATCGTGGCCCGACACCAAGGAGATCATGACCAAGCTCACCGCCGGGCTGGCCGAGGACGTCGTGGCGCGCATCCTCCGCGACAACGCCATCGACCTGCTCGGCCTCGACCACCTCCGCTAGCGCGGAGAAGAGCCGACCGACGTTCACCGCCCGTTTTCCACCCGCCCCGGCTGCCTGTCAGTTGGGTTAGCTTTCGATGGTGCGGGACGCCAGCCTTCTCGGGAGCTACGTGCTGCCGGGCGGGGTGGCCGACCCGAGCCCGGGGATCGAGCAGGCCCGCCGGGTGGAGGAAGCCGGGCTGGGCACGGTGTGGATCGGCGAGCGCTACGACACCAAGGACCTGCCGGCCCTGGCCGGGGCGATCAGCCAGGTCACGAGCCGCGTCGGCATCGGCGCCGCCGTCACCCACACCGGGCTGCGCCATCCTATGGTCCTGGCCTCCATGGGACAGACCCTGCAGGGCCTGTCCGGGGGCCGCTTTCTGCTCGGGGTGGGCCGGTCCGCCCCCTGGAGATGGCGAGCGTACGGCTGCCCTCCCCCGACGCTCGCCTCTCTCGGTGACACGGCCGAGATCCTGCGCCGGCTGTGGGCAGGCGAGACCGTCCGCTACCAGGGGCCCGCCGGGAACTTTCCCGAGCTCCGATTGGCCCAGCGGGTGGGCGTGGCCGCGCCCCCGGTCCTGCTCGCCGCCGTCGGCCCGAAGACCCTGGCCCTGGCCGGCCACAGCTTCGACGGGGTGATCCTGCACCCCTTCCTCACGCCGGCCGCGGTGGGCCGCTCGGCGGCCATAGTGCGGGGCGCGGCCCAGCGAGCCGGGCGCGACCCCGGCTCGGTGCGGTGCTACGCCACCGTCGTCGTCGCTCCGGACCGCTCGATCGAGGAGACCGATCTGGCGGTGCGAGCCCGGGCCGCCGGGTACTTCCACGTGGCCGGTCTGGGCGACGCCCTGGTAGCCGCCAACGGGTGGGATCCCGCCGACCTGAAGGCCTACCGCGCCCATCCCGCACTGACGGCGCTCGGCGGTCGTCAGGCCGACAAGGCCCTCTCCCGCCGGGACCTGATCGAGGTGAGCCGGAGCCTGCCGGAGGACTGGTTGCCGTCGGCGTCGGCTGCGGGATCGTCTGGTCAGTGCGCGGCCCGGTTGCACGAGTACCTCGACGCCGGGGCCGATCAACTGGTGCTCCACGGCACGACGGCCGAGGATCTCGGAGCACTCCCAGCCCGATTCGCGGCTGGCCGGTGACGGATCTGGCCGGGCCGTTGACCGCCTGGCTGTCCGATCGATGGCCCGGTGCCGATGTCGTCCTGCTCCGGTGCGAGCGACCGGCCGCGGGCCAATCCAACGACACGTTCCTGTGCGACGTCGCCGTCGACGGCCGCCCCGAGCACGTGGTCGTCCGCCGCCAGTCGACGGGCACCACGATCTTCCGGGACCCCGACGTTCTCCGCGAAGCAAGGATCCTGGCCGGCCTGAGCGGCAGCCGTGTTCCCGTGCCAGCGGTGCGCTGGACCGAGCCGGATCCGGCGGTGCTGGGCGCCCCGTTCTTCGTGATGCAACAGGTCGCCGGGCGGGTGCCCCTCGGCAAGCCCTCCATTCACATCACGGGCTGGCTGCCCACGCTGACGACTGCCGAGCGCGAGCGAATGTGGTCGTCCGCCCTCGACGTGCTCGTGGCCCTGCATGAGGTCGACTGGCGGGCGTGCTGCTCTTTTCTCGATGATGATCCCGCCACCGGCACCGTGTCGGGTCACGTCGACGACCTCGTCAACTTCTATCGGTGGAGTGCGGCGGGCCGCGAGTTCCCGATCACCGACGCCGCCGTCGATTATCTGACCAGCCGGGCCGGACTGATCGACGGGGACCAACCCGTGCTGGTGTGGGGGGACGCCCGGGTCGGGAACATGATCTTCGGGGCCGACCACCAGGTGGCGGCGGCGATCGACTGGGAGACGACCACCATCGGGCCGGCGGGGCGCGACGTAGCGCACTGGCTCTTTTTCGACCGGTTCCAGACTGAAGCGGTCGGGATCGACCGGCTGCCGGGGTGGCCCGACCAGGACACGACCATCGCCCGCTACGAGGCCCGCTCGGGCCGGCCCCTTCGCGATCTCGGATTCTTCGCGGTCATGGAGGAGCTGTTCATGGCCACCACCCTGATCCGCCAGGCCGACGCCCGGGTGGCCCGGGGTCTGGCCCCGGCCGCGACGCGGATGGGTCACGCCAACACCGTCACCCAGATGCTGGCCCGCCGGCTCGGGCTGCCGGTCCCGACCCTGTCACCCGACTACATCGCCCACCGCGGCGGTCCCGTACCCCGGAGGTAGCCGTGACCACCCTCGAACGGAACCTTCTCGCCGCCCCCCAGGAAACCCACGCCAAGGTCGAGATCTATTCCGGCGTGGCCCGCCTGGCCCGCACCGTATGGGGTAGCGAGGTCAAGGTGGCCGGCAGCCGCCCGGGCACCGCCGTCGTCTGGTGCCATCCAACCGCCAACTTCCTCGGGCACTACGCACTGCCCGGGTTGGCCGAACGAGGCTTCGGCGCGGTGGGCCTCACCACCCGGTACGTCGGCAACGACACCAACCTCATCATGGAGAACTGCCTCCTGGATATCGGTTCGATGGTGGCCCACCTCCGCCGCATCGGCTACGAGAAAGTCGTCCTGGTAGGCAACTCGGGAGGGGCGTCGATTGTCCCCTACTATCAGGCCCAAGCGGTGTCTCCCTCGGTCACCTCGCCCCCCGGCGGTGGCCCGGATCTCACCGCGGCCGGGCTGGTCGCCGCGGACGGAATCGCCATGTTCAACGCCCACCCGTCCCGGGCCCGGCTGTGCACCGAGTGGCTCGATCCGGCCATCGTCGACGAGCACCAACCGTTCGAACGGGACAGCTCGCTCGACATGTACGACCCGCGCCACGCCCCCCCCTTCGCCCCCGAGTTCGTCGAGCGCTACCGGGCGGCTCAGCGGGCCCGCAACCGGCGGATCTCGGCCTGGGCCGAGGGCATGCTGAGCACCCTCACCGCGCCGGCGCACTTCCCACCCGGGCTCGACGACCTGGCGTTCACGGTGCAGGGCACGACCGCCGACCTGCGCTTCCTGGACGGCACCATCGATCCGAGCGACCGCCAGGTCGGAGTGTCGCTGTGGGGACCGCCGGCGATCGCCAACTACCTGCCGGCCGGGATCGGCCGCTGCACGACCCTGCGCTCGTGGCTGAACCAGTGGTCGCTCGACCACACGCTCGGCGACTCGCTGCGCTGGCTCCCGGAGATCGTCGTCCCGGTATGGGTCGGCGTCGGGACCGCGGACCCGGTCGTCACACCGCAGATGGCCCGCCAGATGCATGACGCGGCCCGAGCGTCGCGGTCCCGCCGGCTGGTGGAGATCAAGGGCGGAACTCACTATTTCGAGGGACAGCCGGAGATCCTCGGGACGGCCCTCGACGCCCTGGCCGACTGGACGTCGGAGTTATAAGCGACGGTCAGTCGGGCGGTGGCGTTCCAGGCCGCTTCCGAGCTGCTCGAGCGGGGAGGCGGGCACGATCCAACGGCGCAGCGCCTCCTTGTCCACTTTCATCATCGACGTGAGGGGCAAGGCGGCGACGAGCTCGATCCGGTCGGGCGCCTTGTAGTCGGCCAGCCGGGCCTTGGTCCAGGCCCGCAGATCGTCGAGGGCGGGCGGCGGCATTCCCTCGGCCGCTACGACGAAGGCGACACCGATCTCGCCGAGCACCGGGGCCGGCACGCCGACGACCGCGACCTGGGCGACGGCGGGATGTTCGGCCAGGACGTTCTCCACTTCGAGGGGGTGAACGTTGTACCCGCCCCGGATGTACATGTCGCCGACCCGGCCCGCGAGCACCAGGTTCCCGTCACCGTCGATGTGGCCCAGATCGCTGCTGCGCAACCAACCGTCCCCGCCGAGTACCTCGGCGGTCAGACCCGGCTGGCGCCAGTAGCCGCGCATGACACACGCCCCCCGGACGTGGATCCGCCCGATCGTGCCCGGGAGCACCGGGATTCCATCCTCCGCCCGGATGGAGATCTCCATCCCTGCCTGGGGCCTGCCGACGGTGCGGTAGAGCATCTCGGGCGGATCCCCGGGATCGGTCCCGGTGATCGACGGGGACTCGGTCATGGCATAGCGGACGACCAGGGGGCATCCGCAGCGCTCGGCCACCCGCCTCACCAGGTCGGCCGGGGTGGGCGCGGTGGCGGCCACCCCCAGGCGCAGGGCGCCCAGGTCCGCCCGGTCGAGGCCCGGCTGTTCGAGCAGCTTCTCCCACTGGGCGGGCGCTCCTCCCGCGACCGTGATGGCTTCCTCGGCCAGCAGCCGCAGCATGTCCGCGGCGCGCCACGGCGTGGGGCTGATGACCACCGTCGTCGCCCAGGCCAGCTGCTCCCACAGCTTCGCCATGTAGCCGGCATGGGCGAGGGGGGTGGAGACGAGGCGCCGGTCGAACGGAGCGGTCATCACGCCGGCGGAGGTCACGGCGGCCCGCAGGTTGTCGTGATCGAACCAGGCCCCTTTCGGCAGGCCGGTCGTTCCGCTGGTCCACACGATCACGGCGGCGTCGCCCGGCCCGGCTCGGCGCCGACGGCGACCGAGCCCCGGCCCGGTTCCGGCCGAGGCGAGATCGTCTCGGTCCATGACACCCACGCCGGCCGGCAGGCCGTCCGGCCGGGCGCCCCCCGGAACGACAGCCAGGGTCGGCTGGCAGCGGTCGGCGATCGCTTCCACCTCTTTCGGGCCGAGCCGGACGTTGATCCCCGTGGCCACCGCCCCGGCGCGGATCGCCCCGGCCACGGCGACGGCATAATCGATCGAGGAGGGCAGCATGACCGCCACAATGTCCCCGGGCCTTACTCCTCGCTCCGCCATGGCCGCGGCCGCATCGTCGGCCGCCCGCGTCAAGTCGGAGAACGTCAGCCGGCGGCTCCCGTCCACGTAGGCCTCGACGTCGGGGAACTGCTCGGCTGCCGCGTCCATGACCTCAGGAAGGGTGGTGAATCTCCCGACCAGGGGCGGCCCGTTCATGTCTAGCCCCGGCCGAGAACCAGGGTCCCACTGCTGCAGAACCATCCGCCGGTGCCGCTCACACAGGCCAGCTCCGCGCCCGGCACCTGACGCTCCCCGGCCTCGGCACGGAGCTGGCGGACCGCCTCCACGATGAGAAAGAGTCCCCGCTGCCCCGGGTGACACGCACTCAAGCCCCCGCCGTCGGTGTTGGTCGGCAAGGCCCCGCCGACCCGCAACCGGCCGTCCAGGACGAAGGGACCTCCTTCGCCCTTGGCGCAGAACCCGAGGTCCTCCAGGGTGATCAACAGCATGTACGTGAAGGCGTCGTAGAGCTGGCAGATGTCGATGTCCGCGGGCCCGACCCCGGCCCGCTCGAACGCCACCCGGCCCGAGACCGCGGCCGGACCGCTCGTGAAATCCGCCCACTGCCCCATCGAGACGTGCGATACGTACTCGCCGGTTCCGAGCACCCACACCGGTCGAGTGGGCAGGTCGGCCACTCGGTCCTCGGCAACGAGGACGGCGGCAGCCGCCCCGTCGGAGCGCAGGCAGCACTGCAAGGCGGTGAACGGGTCGGCGATCATCCGGCTGGCGAGCACCGCTTCGACGGTGAGCGGGTCGCGGGCCTGAGCGCCCGGGTTGAGGCCGGCGTTGTACCGGGCGGACACCGCGATCTCCGCCAGCTGCTCGAGCGTGGTGCCGTAGTTGTGCATGTGTCGCCGGGCGGCCATGGCGTACTTGGAAATGAGGGTGATGCCATGCGGCGCCTCCCACTGCTGGGGCCCCCGGGAGCCCCAGTCGAGGTTGGCGGTGCGAAGCCCGGCCCGCAGGTCGCTGCGAGCCGTCGAGCCGTACGTGAGCAGGACCACATCGGCCCTTCCCGCGGAGATGGCGTCAGCGGCGTGGGCGGCCATGACTTCCCACGCCGCGCCTCCGACCGAGGTCGAGTCCACCCAGCGGGGGTGCAGGCCGAGGTACTCGGCCATGTCCACGGGCTGGAGAGTCCCGAGCCCGGTGGACCCCAGCCCGTCGACGTCCCGGGGCCCGAGACCGACTTCAGCGAGGGCCTGCCGGGACGCCTCGGCGGCCAGCGCATAAGGGGTCGCGCCCTGAGCCTGGCCGGCGTGACCGGCCAGGCCCACGCCCACAACCGCCACCCGGCGCGTCACGTCGCTCCCCCGGCCGGGGCGTTGCGGGCCACGCTGGCGGCATTGAACGCTTGCACCTTCTCTTTGAACTCGTCCGACATGAACAGCATCGTCTGGGCCAACCGGTCGATCTCCCTGGCGGTCCGCCGGTCGACGGTGTCCGCGGCGTCGATGGCCACCTTGGCCAGCCCCATGGCCTCACGCGGCATGGCGCACAGCGACGCCGAAAACTGGCGCACCCGGGCGTGGAACGTCTCCGCCGGAAAGACGTCGTGAAGGAGCCCGATGTGAAGGGCCCGGTCGGCGTCCACCGGCTGACCGGCCATGGCCATCCACTTCGTCCAGTGCGGACCGATCAGCCGGCACAGCCGGCTGGCACCTCCTGAGCCGGGAATCGTGGCGATGTTCGGAACTTCCGGGAGCGCAAAACGAGCCCCCTCGGCGCCGAAGCGGAAGTCGCACGACGCGGCCATCTCGACACCGACCCCAAAGCAATGCGCCTGGGCGGCCAGGATGATCGGCTTCTCGATCGACTCCATCTCGTCGAAGAGGTCATGGTAGGCCTCGGTCCGGTACTGCCGGCGCATGTTGGACCCCCGCACCACCCCGTCGGTCCCCTCACCGATGTTCGGTCGGAGGTTGGCGTAGTCAAGGCCGGAAGTGAAATACCGCCCGGTGCCGGTGATGACCAGGACGCGGTGGGCATCGTCGTCGCCGAGGTCGCGAACGGCCTGGCGCAGAACGTCCCACATGGCGGTGTTCACCGCGTTGCGCTTGGCATCCCGGTTGAAGGTCACGGTGATGATCCCGTCGACATCTTCTCGTATCGCATCGTCAGTGGTCACGGCGCTGCTTCCCCTCCCGGTCGGCTGGTGCACAATAGCGACCAGTAAACTCTTGTCGTGACGACCACCTGCCCGTTTGCGCATGGCTACGACCTGTTAGACCCGGCCATGGTTGCCGATCCGTATCCGGTGCTCGGCGCGTGGCGTGAGGAATCGCCGGTCTTCTACCTGCCCTCCATTGACCATTACCTTGTCACTCGCTACCGCGACATCGAGCAGATGCTCCTCGACCGGGAGACGTGGTCGGCGGCTAATGCCTCCTCCCCGTTGGTCCCCGTGTGCCCGGCCGCCCAGGAGATCCTCAACTCGGGCTTCGACCGGGTGCCGACCCTCAACAACTCCGATCCGCCCCGCCACGGCCCGATGCGCAAGTCGGTGCTCACGGTCATGTCCCCGCGGCGGTTGAAGTCGCTCGAGCCGGTGCTGCGCGAGTACGCCAGCAGCCTGGTCCAGGGCATGATCGCCCGGCCCGTGGCCGACCTCGTCGAGTGCTTCTCCTTCCCGTTCCCCGGGTTCGCCGCCTTCAGCCTTCTCGGCTTCCCTTCCGAGGACACCGAAATGCTGAAGGCATGGAGCCGCAATCGGGTCCTTTTGACCTACGGCCGGCTCCCGGAGGACGAGCAAGTGGCCACGGCCAAGGACGTCCTGGCCATGTGGCGGTACGTAAAGGACTTCGTCGGCCAGAGGTGGACGGATCCCGCCGACGATCTCACCAGCGACCTCGTCCACCTCGCCCGTGAGAAACCGCAACAGCTCAACCATTTTGACATCGTCAATATCATCTACTCGATGGCCCTCGCCGGCCACGAGACGACGGCCAACACCATCGGCAACGGACTCATCGCCCTGCTCGGTGCACCGGAGCAGTGGCGGTCGCTGATCGACGACCCGTCGCTCATCCCCGACACCGTCGAGGAGATCCTCCGCTTCGACGGTCCGGTGATCTACCACCGGCGGGTGGCCAAGGTCGACACCGAGGTAGGTGGCATTCCCATCCCGGCCGGAGCAAGAGTGATGATGGCATTCGCCTCCGCCGATCGCGACCCCGCCCAGTTCGGACCCGACACCCACCAGTTCCGGATCGACCGGCCCGACTCGGAGCTGCACCTGTCGTTCGGCAAAGGGCCTCACTACTGCCTGGGCGCCCCGCTCGGCCGCATGGAGGTCCGCATCGCCCTGGAGCTGCTCACCACCATGACTCCCGACATGGAACTGGTGCCCGGCCAAGAGGTCGAGTACATCCCGAACGCCATGTTCCGAGGGCCGAGTTCCGTGCTGGTCGCGCCCCGAGGTGTGCGACAGGCCGAGCAGGCCGGCGCCATCCCACCGGTCCCGTGACCGAACCGGCGATCGAAACCTACTGTGAGGCCAGCGATATTGGACTCGGTACTATTTCGGTATATGATCGAACCGCAGCCGACGTTTCCCTCCACGGCCACCTACGAGGAGAGGATCGATGAAGACGCGGTGGCCGCCTTCGCGCTAGCGACCAACGACCACAACCCCAGGTACCAGGACGGCCGGGCGGTACCGCCTCTGTTCACCGCCACCACGATTCTGGAAACCACCTGGGAGTCACAGCGGATCGGGGTGGGACCCGAGGACATATCGGGTTCGAATGGTTCGGTGCACGGCCAGCATGACGTGTACTTCCACGGCGCGGTGAAACCGGGCATGTCGGTTCGCTCGACGGGCTCGACATTCTGCGCCCGTCAGACCAAAGGTGGAGTGCTCGTGGTGCAGAGGATCCTGGTGACGGACAGCGACAACTCTCCGCTGGTCGAGCACCACTGGTCGAATTTCCACGTGGGGGCGACCATCCCCAACCAACTTGGACCCGCACCCACCGACCACACCTTCCCCGAGGAGGCCCGCGATGTGCTCGTCGGGACAAAGGTGGTTCCTGTCGACCGCGACCAGGCCTTCCGATATGCGGGCGTTTCGGGGGATCGGGTCGGCCACGCCATCAGCGACGATATCGCCCAAATCGAGGGGTACCCCAGCAAGATCCTCCAAGGGATGTGCACCTTTGCGCTGGCGAGCGGTGCGCTCGTCGACTTGCTGGCAGGGGGCGACCCTTACCGCCTGACCCGCTTGGCGGTGCGTTTCGCCCGGCCCGCCTTCCCGCGCCGTCCCCTGGCGGTCAACATCTATGACACGGGCCCGACCGAACAAGGCCGGGGGGCCTTCGCCTTCGAAGGGGTCCAGGCTGGTGTCACGGTCCTCAAGCACGGACGAGTCGAATTGGTTTAGACCTTCTTGTGGCGCGAGAGTGTGCGAATCGCGTATCGACAGGCTGAACACACCGGCGCCATCCCACCGGTCCCGTGACCGAACCGGAGATCGACGAGGCCCGCTTCGCGGCGGCGCAACGGGTCGTCAAGGTGGCCGCCCTCAGGGCAACCCCTATGGATGAGGACCGGTGCGGCACGTGCCTGTACTACCTCGAAGCGGACGAGGATCTCTCGTTCTGCTGGCAGGAGAAGGTCCAGATCCTGGTGGGTTCGGGCTGGTGGTGCCAGTTCTGGGAGATGCGCGACGGGTGATTATTTTTTGCCTCGATAAACCATCCGGTGCCTGCGGCGCGGAGAAGTCGCCCCTGATCACCTGAGACAACCGGTGACCGCGACCGATCGCCTCGCTTGGTCGTGATTCGTGGCAAGCCTGAAATGTGCTTCACCACTGGGCCAGCCGGTCAGGTTGAGGTAGCGTCCGATGTCGTGAAGTTCATGGTGCTGGCGTGGGACGCGCCGGGCGACTCAGGCCTGGCGCGACGTGACGCGCTGCGGGCGGAGCATACCGAGACGATCACGACCCGGTTCCGCGAGGGCTCAGTGCTCTTTGGTGCCGGGATCTACGACAATGCCGGTGCGGTACGTGGGTCGGTCGTCATAATGGACTGCGACAGCAGAGCCGGCGTTGATTCCTACTTGCAGAGCGAGCCCTTTCATACTGGTGGCCTGTGGGAACGGGTCGAGGTCCACGAGCTCAAGGTGCCCGACATGTACGTCGAGCATCTTCGCCGTCCCCCGGGCTGAGGCCCTGCCGTGTACGACCTGTTGATCCGCAACGGACGTGTTATGGATGGAACCGGCGTATCCGAACGGGCAGCCGATGTCGCGGTGGTCGATGGGCGGATCGTGGCCGTCGCATCCGGGCTTCCACAAGGAGAGGCCACTGAGGTGATCGATGCCACCGGGCTTCTGGTCACTCCCGGCTTCGTGGACATCCACACTCACTACGACGGCCAGGTGCTCTGGGACGATCTGCTCGAGCCGACCAGCGCCCACGGGGTGACCACGGTGTTCACCGGTAACTGCGGTGTCGGATTCGCCCCCGTGGCCGGGGAGGCGGGCCGCCAGCGGCTGCTCGACCTGATGGCGGGTGTGGAGGACATCCCCCGTGCCACCCTCGAGCAGGGCATCGCCTGGCGCTGGAAGACCTTCCCGGAGTATCTCGACGCCCTGGCCCGACGGCGCTGGAGCGTCGACGTGGGCACTCAGGTGCCTCACGGCGCGGTTCGGGCATTCGTCCGTGCCAATGGCGACGATGGCCCCCCGGCGTCGCCTGATGAGATCGCCGCCATGGCCGCACTCGTCGGTGAGGCGATCGACGCAGGCGCCTTCTCGGTCACCACGTCGCGGACCCTGGGCCACCTGTCGCTGGACGGAACACCGGTCCCGGGCACGTTCGCTAGTTACGAGGAACTGCTGGCGCTGGCCCAGGCGGTCAGCGCTTCCGGCGGCGCGCTCATGGAAGTCGCGGCGTCCGGGTTAGCCGTACCCGACCTCGATGCGGTCATAGACGGGGAGATCGACCGGATTGGTCGAATCGCCAGCGAGACCGGCCTCACCACCACGTTCATCCTGCTTCAGTGTCACAACGCCCCCGAACGGTGGCGGCGCGAAGCCGAGCAGGCCGCGGCCTGGCGGATGAAGGGCGCATCGGTCCTGCCCTTGATCGCCGGGCGCCCATTCACGTCGATCTGGGGATGGGACGTGCGTCACCCTTTCATGGCCCGGGCCTCGTACCGTGACGTTTCGCAGCTTCCCCTCGTCGAAAGGCTCATCGAGCTGCGCCGCCCCGGACGGCGCCACGCCATCCTGGGCGAGCCCGACGAGTTTGCCGGAGCCGCCGAACAGCGCAGCGTCGAGCGGGTGCAGCGGGCGCTGGCCGCCAGCTACCCGATGGTCGGATCCCCCGACTACGAGCCAGCCGCGGAGATGTCCATCGGCGCCATGGCCGCGGCACGCGGCGTCTCGACCGAGGAGCTCGCCTACGACGTGCTACTCGACGACGGAGCCATGCTTTGCAACTTTGTGTACAACTACGCCGACGGTGACCACGAGGCGCTGCACCAGCAACTGCTCGACCCCGAGGCGGTGGTCGGTCTCAACGACGGGGGCGCCCACACCGCGCTGATCTGTGACTCGACCATCCCTACTTACATGCTCACGCACTGGGCGCGTGACCGCCAGCGCGGACCGCGACTCGATCTGCCGGAAGTGGTGCGGCGCCTCACTTCACAGCCGGCCGCCCTCTACGGCCTTGCCGACCGCGGCCGGATCGAGCCCGGGCTGAGGGCCGATCTCAACCTCATCGACTTCGATCGTCTCCGCCTGGGTGTTCCGGTGGCGACGCCAGATCTGCCGGCTGGCGGGACCCGCCTGCTGCAATCAGCGACCGGTTACGTGCTCACGACGGTCGCGGGCACGGTCACCCGCCGTGACGGAGCCGATACTGGTGCCCGGCCTGGGCGACTCCTGCGCCGCGGATGACACATCGACAGAGCCAGGTCGTCCGTCTCGACATGAGATGTAATGAGGTACGTAGACATAGAGTGGGTGCTGGGGGGCCGCTCAAGATCCGACCAGGGCGGCTGCGACCTTTGGTAAATCCCGTCACTTTTGGAGCGAGATGTACAGCAGATGTACATCGCGCTCCATAAGTCGAGTCAAGGCGACAAAAGTGAGGTCCGAAGGACCCGAAGAGGGTGAAGGAGCGGAGGCGGCCGACCGCCTCCGCTGGCTCGAACGCAGGGTAGGGATGCTCGAGGACGAGGCCGACATCGCCCGCCTGATCGCCGGGTACGGCCCGCTCGCCGACAGTTCGCAGGGCGACGCGGTGCGCGACATGTGGATCGAACGGGGAGGAACCTACGAGCTGCAGGGTTATCACTTCACCAGCGCGACTATGGCGGCAACGGTCACGAGTGATCTGCACCGACGCTTCGTCTCGAGGGGTAGCGCCCACACCCTCGGTCCGGCCCGGATCTGGCTCGACGGCGACACGGCTGTCGCTATCAACTACTCGGTGGTGTTCATCCACGACGACGGACGCTGGGTGGCCGAGCGGGTAGCTGCGAACAGATGGGACCTCACCCGCACCGCCGACGGGTGGCGGGTCCGGCGCCGGGTTAACCGGATCCTCGACGGAGGTCCCGAAGCGGTGGCGATCCTGGCCGGAGCTGAGCCACCCGAGCTCGGTAGTGAAGGGCCATAGCGTCCAGCAAGTTCGGCGGGCGGATCGAGTGTAGTAACCGTCCCGAATCGAACGGCAGATTCGGGACGGTCACTCTTTTGCTGCAGGTTGGTCCTTGCTGACTGATCAGCTGTCGATCAGGACGAAGGGAACACCACAGTTGCGGCGCAGACCGGTTGTTTGTTGGGGTCGGCGTTGACGAACTGGCCGTTCACCAGTTGCACGAAGTTCGTGCAGTTGGTGGTCGGGATCATCTGCGGGGTCCCGAAGTTCGTGAAGCTGGTCGGGCTGGGCAGGATACCCCCGGCGTTGTAACTCGCCACCTGGCGGAGAGTACTGATGAAGTCCTTGCGGGTCGGGTTCTGGCCCGCCACCTGCAACCCCTTGATCATCAAGTCAGCCGCGATATAGCCGCCCCAGTTGCCGAAGTCCGGCAGGTCGCCCGCCTTGAAGTTCGGCTCGTACTTCGCCATGTTGTTGAGCATCGTGGCCACGCCAGGGATCGAGGAGTCGAACAGAATCGTATTCTCGAAATACGATCCCTCGAACGCGGCCCTCGCCGCCGCCGTCGCGGTGGTGGTGCTGTCATAGCCCGTGTACCACAGCTTCTTCACATTGGTGAGACCAGCCTGACTGACCGCGGTGGCCATCGCCTGGTCCGACGAGTCCACGAAGGATCCGATGACACTGTCGCAACCGGCGTTCTTGACCGAGAGGACATCGGCGGTGAAGTCGACCCCCCCGAACGGCACGGAGTAGTTGGCGTAGCAGTTCGACAGCCCGGTCTGAGATGCACCCTCATAGATCACCTTGATGCTGGCCTGAGAAGAGGGCGAGATCCCGTAGGCGAACCCGGCGGGCTTCTTCGAGCCGATGGCGGCGAGAAACTTTCCGGTGAAATTCGGGTAGTAGTACTTGCCGGAGTACGCCGTCGAGTACGGAGGCAGGAAGCTGAACATGTTGCTGTTGGGCTGCACACCCCACTCCGGGCCGTCGAACGAGTACCCGGTGACCGGAACACCGGCCACTTGCAGCGCCTTGTAACCCCCGAAAGTGAACGCCGAGTAGTCGATTACCCCGAACACGCCCTTCGAGATGAGTTGCTGGGCGGCGGCCAGGTCTCCTGCGGGAGTCGACTGGTCATCAACGGTGACGAGTTGGATCTGACGGCCGTCGACCCCACCGGCCGCGTTCAGGGCGTCGATCCTCGCCATCGCCCCGTCGGGGGTATCCGTGAAGTTCGAATCCGACACTCCGCTCAACGACGAGATCAGACCGATCTTGATCGTGGTCGGCGTGACGCCCTTGTCACTAGCGGTATTACCGGCGCCCGCGCCAGTGGCCGCAGACCCGGTCGTGGGGGCCGACCCGGTCGTGGTCGCGGACCCGGTCGTGGTCGGCGACGAGCTCTTCGACGAACTGCCGCAGGCGGCCAAGATCAGACCTGCCGCGACCACCGCCACAACCGGCGTACTCCAACGACCACTCATACCAGACCTTTCCTTCCGGGGTGTCAACCCCCTGATAGACAACGTCATTTTCAGTCAATCCAGTGGGATAATGCAAATCGACGAGGGACCTACTCTTCACACTTGTTAGACAGCGGTCGCGGCTCCTGCCTCACCTCGATGACCTGAGCGGCATCCGAGCATCCGCCCGATGCGCCCGGTCACTCGTTCCAACTCCTCGGCCCGGCAGGCAGCCATCACGTAACGGTCAGGCCGGATCACCAGGATCTCCTCGGACGGCCGGGTCAGAGCCATCTCGACGAAGACGCCGTCCACGTCGACGACGGGGACGGCCGCCAGCGCGGTGGCCGCAACTTCGTCGAGAGTCTTGGGCTCCGGGATGGCAGCCTTCTCGGGGCCGGGCAGCGGGCCGTCCCTCGGGATCCGAATGGTCACGAATCGAGTGTTGATTCGTTCCCACATAGTGCGGCCTTCGTGGGTGAGGTACGCCAGAGGGTCGCAATGGATCCCGGCGACGCAGAACCAACCCCCCAGGGCGTCGTCCAGCCGTTGCCGTGCCCCGTCCTTGTTCTCCACCATGGGTTGGGGGACCATCCGCCCCACGATTGAGCCCTTTACCGACGGGGCGATGACCAGTCCTCCGATGTAGTTGGGCATGGGCTTGTATTTCATCTGCAGGATGTAGTCCCGCGCCGCCGGCACCCGGTTGATTACCCGGAAGACTCGGTCTCGGGCCATCTCGGTGAGACGGTTGCGCGGCGAGTACAGGCGCCCGATTCGCGTCGCGAAGGAGACCATTGCCGTGGCGTGGGTTCGGCGCTCGAAGTCGTACGACGTCAACACCGACTCGTCGATCGTGCCCGCGAGTACCGCGGCCAGCTTCCAGGCCAGATTGGTGGCGTCCCGGATCCCGGAGTTCATTCCTTGGCCGAAGAACGGGGGCTGGAGATGGGCGGCGTCCCCAGCCAGGAATACATGACCGGACTGGAACGATTCAGCCACGCGGGAGTGGTGCAGGTAGACACGGCCACGAACTATCTCGGGCAACGGCCCATTCGGGTAGAAGGCTGCCAGGCGGGCCGCGATCTGGTCCTCTTTGACCACGTCCTCTTCGAGGTCGGTGGCTTTGAGCTTGAACTCGAAGCGTCGATGCCGGTACGGGAGGGCGATTACCATGGTCGGGCTCTCCGGGTGGCAATGCACAGCGGCGTAGGGAGCGACCATGGAGTCGTTTCGGACGTCTACGACCAACCATTTTGAGCTCGCCGTAGATCCACTGAGTTGTATCCCGGCCATTAGGCGGACGCGGCTGCGTCCTCCGTCCGCGCCGACGAGGAACCGGGCCCCGATCGTGTGAGGAGCGCCTAAACGATCGAGGATCTCAGCGGTCACGCCTTCCTCGTTCTGCGAGAATCCTCGGAGCTCCCATCCGTACCGGGCTTCGACGGCGGGAAACCTGTGGAGCCCGTCTCGTAGCGTCCGTTCGAACAGCGGTTGCAGGAAATTGTTCCGCCGGGGCCACCCGAACGGCCGCTCGGTAGGCTTGACGTGGGCGAAACAGTGGCCGTCCGAGGAGTAGTAGCGGATCGGTGTGTTCGGGATCATGTCCCTGGTGGCTTCGTCGGCGAGGCCCACTGACGCCAGAGTGCGCAAGGACTCGTCGTCGATACCAACGGCGCGGGGATAGTCGAGCACGTCGACTTCACGGTCGATGATCATGGTTGGCACGCCGAAGTTGCCCAGAAGGTTAGCCAGGGTGACTCCGCACGGACCGGCGCCGACTATCACCACGCTGGGTGCCCCCGGCGTCGTCACGACGGTGGGCGGTACCGGGTCGCCAGGTCCTCGCTGCCGCGGGCGAGGAGGCTCACGTCCGCACCCACGAGCACGAACCGGCAGCCGAGATCCAAGAAATGTCGGGCGTCGTGTTCTACAAAGGCATTGACCCCGGCCGCCTTGCCGCCCGCAACGATACGGGTGATGGCCCGGTCGATCTCCGCCCTGACCTTCGGATGGTCCGGATGGCCCAAGTGCCCAAGAGATGCGGCCAGGTCGGCCGGACCGATGAAGACCCCGTCGACGCCGTCAACCGCACAGATGGACTCGACGGCGCCGAGTCCTGGCCCGGACTCCACCTGCACGAGAACGCAGATGCCCTCGTCGGCGCGCTCCAGATAGGCCGGGAGCCGGTTCCAGCGCGAAGCTCGGGCCAGCGCCGAACCCACGCCCCGGACTCCGCGGGGAGGGTAGCGCGTCGCCCGCACGACCTCACTGGCCGCCGCCGCGGATTCGACCATGGGAATGAGCAGGTTGCGCACTCCGATGTCCAGCAACTGTTTGATCCCCACCCGATCCCCCGACGGCGGCCGGACCACCACGTGCACCGGGTAGGCCGCCGTCGCCTGCAGTTGTGGTAAGAGAGACCTCACGTCATTGGGCGAATGCTCGCTGTCGATGAGCAGCCAGTCGAGGCCGGACCCGGCGCAGATCTCGGCGCAGTAAGAGTTGCCCGACGCCACCCACATGCCGATCTGAGGCTGGCCGCCGCCGAGCGCGGCGGTAAAGGGGGGCAGCTCAGTCTCGGTCATCGTCATCGGGTTCAGAGAACCGGCAGGTGACCGCTCCCAGCGGTCCGTAGTCGGCGTGAAACACATCGCCGGCGTCGGCAGCCACCGCTCGGGTGAACGAACCCGCCATGATCACCAATCCCGATTCCAGCGCCACGCCGTAGGAGGCCAGCTTGTTGGCCAGCCAAGCCACCCCGTTGGCAGGGTGGTTGAGCACGGCGGCGGCGACGCCCGACTCCTCGATCACACCGTTGCGGTACAACAGCGCCGAGACCCACCGCAGGTCCACGTCGAGGGGCTTGACGGCCCGGCCGCCGAGCACGACGGCGGCGTCGGACGCGTTGTCGGCGATGGTGTCTACGATGGTGCGGAGATGACCGGTGCCGGGATCGGTCATCTGTATGCGGGCGTCGAGGATCTCGAGCGCCGGAGTGACGAACTCGGTGGCGCGCAGGACGTCGAAAACGGTACAACCTGGTCCGCATAGGGTCTCCCCGAGAACAAAGGCCAGCTCTACCTCCAGGCGCGGCCAGATGAAGCGATGTCGGGGAACTACTCCCCCGCTCTCGAAGAACATATCGTCGAACAGGGCGCCGAAATCGGGCTCGCTGATCGACACGGATTGCTGCATGGCCCGCGAGGTCAGGCCGATCTTTCGTCCCCTCAGCTGCCGGCCGCCGGCGATCTTGCGGTCGACCAGGGCGCGCTGCACGGCGTAGGCGTCTTCGACAGTCATCTCGGGATACTGGACGGACAGTTGCCGAATCGGTACACGGGTCTCCTCCGCCCGGGCCAGGCGAGTGGCGGCATCCGCGACCGCCTCGTCGCCCAGCGTTCTTCCCTCCCTCGGCGTCTGGGCGGTTGACGAGGTCACCGCTCGAGCAGGAATCCGATGGCGGCCTCGTTGAAGAGGTCCGGGTCCTCGAAATGGGGCCAGTGACGGACGTTCGGCATCTCGAGCACCCGCGAGTTGGGGATGAGCGACACGATCCGCCGGGCGGTGCTTTCGTACTCGCCGGAATCCTGGCCCGAGGCGATCACTAGCGTGGGGGCCTCGATCCTCGCCCATTCCTCCTCGGTGATGAGATTGCGATCCCGCACCTCCGGCTCTTGCAGAATAAGCACATGGTCGATGGCCTTCCGGGTTTCAGGGAGCCGGTAGATCGCCTGGCGGACCGCCACCATGTCGGGAATTCGGTTCTTCTCCTCGGCGATCAGGTGGTCGAAGAGTCCTTTGATCGTGGCCCAGGTCGGGTTGTCGACGGCGGCGGTTCGTTCGGCCCGGATCCGCCGCATGTTGCTCTCGGTGGCCACCAGCCCGGCAGGCGACATCAAGACCAGCCTCTCGAGGCGCCCGGGATGGGTCAGAGCCGCCCGGGCCGCCACCCATGATCCGAGCGACGTCCCCATCATCGAAGCCCGATCGATCCCAAGCACATCGAGGGTTGCGAACGCATGGTCGACGTACACAGGGATCTCGTAGTCCACGTCAGGCTTGGCTGAGAACCCATTCCCCACCATATCGATAGCCACGCACCGAAAATACTTCGACATCGGGCCCAGATTCGATGCGAACGTCTCCCAATGTCCACCAGTGCCGTGCAGCATCAGAACTGCGGGAGCGTCTACCGGACCGGCCTCGGCGTAGCGGGTCGACACGCCTCCGACGTCGATCCACCCTTGAGTGAACGGGACATCGCGAAGCGCCGTCCAGATGCTCCGATACTCCGCTTCCTGGGGAGCCGACGTCGTCTCCGGGCTCATCATGCCGGCAGTCCTCCTTGGTCGCGGCCCCAGTACTCAGGTGCTCTGTTCATGTTCACTCTCGTGCCGACAGGCGGTCGGCGAGGTTCTGCTTCCAGCTATCGACCGGAGCCCATGCCCGCGCCGTCTGCTCAATCAGCCCTCTCGTCGTTTCGTGTATGAGCTCGTCACTGTCGTTGAGGTCGAGCTCCACCCGCCAGGGTTGGCTGACGTACCACGGCGTTGCCGTATACAGCTCCAGCCGGTTCCCCTCCGGGTCATCGAAGTAGATGCTCCAGCTGTTGCCGTGATTTCGCCCCTCCATCCCCCGAGCGCCCAACTCCAGAGCCCGTCGATGGAACCACCGGAGGGCGCCGAGATCGTCGTCGGCCAGGCGGAACGAGATCTGGCTGAGCAGCCGGATATCGCTATCCACTCGGCGCCCGCTCACGAGAACCAGCTGATGGTGCTCGTCAGGCCTGCGGCTCAGGAAAGTAAGTTGGCGGCCCATGAACTCGCCGTGGTCGGTGACCACCATTCCCATCAGTCCGGTGTAGAACGCGACCATGGCGTCCATGTCCTCGACATAGAGCCCGACGTGGGTGAGCTGGGCCGGGGGTGGCAGGGTCAACAGCGTTTCCTCCCTATCGCCGGCATAGTAGCGCCGAGCGGACGTCCGCCGGAACCCACCGGGGGGCTCAGGACAGCCAGCGGCGTGTCAGGTGCTGGATGGCGCGTCCGTCGAGATCGGACAGCTTGCGGCCGACGAGCCGGCTGACCTCGGGCGCGGTCTGGTACCGCAGGTTCGGGTCGGGATCGCCGGCCACCTCGGCGATGAGCTCCGCCACCTCGACCGGAGATTGGCCGCTCTCGGCGGCACCCGCGGCCGTGCGTTGGAACCTGTCTCGTTGCTCCTCGTAGGGTCCAGGCGGCGCGCCCCGGTCCCCTGCAGACCGCTCATAAAAGCCCGTCGCCACCATGCCGGCCTCGATCAGCGATACCGACACACCAACCGAAGCCGCGACGGGGGCAAGCGCTTCGTACAGGCCCTCTAAGGCGAACTTGCTGGCGCAATACGCCTCATTGAAGGGTTGTCCGAAGACGCCGGCGATGCTGGAGACGGCGATCAGATGCCCGTGTCCCGCCTCCCGCATGGCGGGCAGGAACGCCTTTGTGACCCTGGCCACTCCGAGGCAGTTCACGTCGATGACCTCTTGGATGTCCGCGATCGTGACCTCTTCGAGCGTGCCCAGACGTCCTACCCCGGCATTGTTGACCACCACGTCGATCCTTCCGTGACGGTCGAGCAGTCCCGCCGTGCAACGGAGAACCGAGTCCTCGGAGGTCACGTCAAGCAGGTCGGTCTCCACTTCGAGCCCGTCCCCGGCTGCCACTTGCAGAACATGCTGGGCCCGTTCACGGTCGCGCATCGTCGCCACCACCGTGTAGGAACGGCGGGCCAGCGCCAACACGGTGGCCAGACCGATGCCGCTCGAGGCACCAGTAACGAGCGCCACCCGACCGGGCCAATGGCTCACGAAACCCCCAATATCCCTCTCTATGGCCTCGCCACATCGCCGCGTGTCGCAGCCCGGGTTCGTAGCTGGCCCTTGAGCACCTTGCCGCTGGCGTTGACCGGCAAGGAGTCCACGATCACGACGGTCCGGGGAACCTTGTAGTTGGCCATCCGTCCTCGGGCCGAAGTCACCACATCAGCCGGGCTCAGGGTGACGCCACGCCGGGTGACCACGAACGCCACGCCCACCTCGCCCAACCTGGAGTCGGGGACGCCGACCACCGCGACTTGAGCCAGACGTTCGTCGGCCAGGAGCAGGTTCTCGACCTCGACGGGCGACACATTGAAGCCGCCGACGATGTACACGTCCTTCTTGCGATCGGTGATCCTCAGGTAGCCACCCTCATCCAGGGTGCCGATGTCGCCCGTGTGCAACCAGCCGTCCTGGTCGATGGCCGCCGCGGTCGCCTCCCGGTCGTTCAGGTAACCGCGCATCACCACGAACCCGCGGATTACTACCTCGCCGGCCTCGCCGGTCCGAACCTGGCGACCGTGATCGTCGACGATGGCGAGCTCGACTCCCTCCACCGCGGCACCAACTGTGCGGGCCACCGTCTCTGCATCGTCCCCCGGTTTGGACACGGTCGCGATCGCGGTCGACTCCGTGAGCCCGTAACCGGTGCCGACCCGTACCGCGAGCTCGGCTTGCATCCGATGGACCAGGGCCACGGGAATCGAAGCTGCCGCGGTAAACGCAAAGCGCAACGACGACAGGTCGTCGCGGGAGGGGTCGTGCTCGTCCAAGAGCGACGAGAAGACGGTCGGGGGACCGGCGAGGATGCTCACCCGCTCCCGACCGATGCGGTCGAGGACACGTCTGGCGTCGAAGACGGCGTGCGGCAGCACGGTCGCACCAACCAGCAGACCCAGCATCCAACCCGCCTTGTAGCCGAAACAGTGGAAGAACGGGTTGGTGACCAGATAACGGTCGTCGGATCGGAGGCCGAAGCCGTCGTTGAAGGCCTCGTAGGCCCGGAGAGTCTGGCCGTGGGTGAGCACCACCCCTTTCGGATGTCCGGTGGTCCCCGACGTGAAGATCACATCGGCCGGGTTGTCGGGCCCGACCCCAGCCAGGCGATCGGCGTAGGTGGTAGGCGCGACAGTCATCCCTTCGACAAGAACGCTGTCCCAGGTGCGAAGCCCTGAGGAGCCCGAGGAGTTCGGCAGAAGCACGTGGATCAGGCTGTCGGCCAGCTCGGCATCCGCCTCACGAAGCATGGCGACGTAGTCAACGCCGAGGAACTCACTGCAGACGAACAGCACTTTGGACTCGCTGCGGCGCAGCACGTAAGCGGCCTCGGAGCCCTTGAAGCGGGTGTTGACAGGGACGAGAACCGCGCCGCAGGCGTGGATTCCAACCGCGGCCGTGATCCACGCCGCGCTGTTCGGTCCCCACACTGCAACCCGGTCACCTGGGTGGACCCCCAGCGCGATCAACCCGCGGGCGATCTGCTCCATGCCTTCTGCGAGCTCTGCGTAGGAGAACTCGTCTGCTCCGTCGACGATCGCCGGTGACGAGCCCAGCCGATTCGCCTGCTGCAGAACCATTCCCGGGATGCTGCCGAAACGGAGATCGGCGCGGGCTGCGCTCATCGGGGTGGACTGAGAGTCCGTTCGACGCCGAACCCGCTGTTCATTTCGGCCCAGAACGGCCCTGCTTCCGGCCCATTGCGGAGTGCCATTGTCGGAGAGGCTAGCGGAACGCTGGCCGGCAGCCCCTCGATGCCCGTGGGCGGTGCTGGCCACGGAGCTTACGCTCGCGGGCGCACGCGCTCCGGCGTGGACCACAGCCCGAGCGTCACACCGGTTGCTCCCGTCTGCAGGGCCAACCGCAGCTATCGTGCGTCAGGATGACCGACCGGAGGAGGGGTCCTCGATGAGCGAGGATCAGCTGTGGCAGCTCGAGCTGATCAAACAGCTGAAGTACCGCTACATCCGGGCCATGGACACCCACGATTGGCCGCTCATGGCCCGCTGCTTCACCGAAGACGCGATCTTCGTGCCTTACAACGGAACATACGAGAAGCACGGGCGGGCGGAAATCGTCGGTTTCTTCGACCAGGTGGTCAACTCGACGATGGTGAGCAGTCACTCAGTGACGCACCCCGAGATCGTCCTTACCAGCCCTACCACCGCCCACGGCCGCTGGCGGCTAGAGGACACCATCTATTTCACCGAGTCGAACCCTGGCGTGCAGAGCATGGAAGTGACAGGGAAGCAGCTGTTGCGCGGAGCCGCCTACTACTACGACGAATACGAACTGCATCCAGAAGGCTGGGAGATCAGCCATCTTCGCTCGGTCAGGATCTTCACCCATCTCGAACCGATTCCTGATGGCGCCCAGGTGACGATCGAGGCGTCCCGGGGTGCGCTCATCCCCTGGCCGCCCTCGCGTCCCCAGAGGACCCGTACCGGACCGTGAGTTGTACGTGCTCGAGCGGTCGATCGGCTTTCTGCATATCCGTGACAAGCAGGGCTTCGGTGTCACTCGTCACCTGCGTCCAGGCGGTTCGCGACCTGTAGCACCAGACGCGAGGGGCGGTCGGGGTCGTGGAAAACCTCGGTCCGAGACGGGATCGGGTTGGGCTCGAAGAAGGGGAAATCGCTGGTCGACAGGTCGACCCGGATCCGGTGTCCCCTTTTGAACACATTGGCGACGGCCCAGATCTCGATCTCGAAGCAGTTCACCTCGCCTGTCCGGAGCGGCTCGGGATGCTCGTGGGATCGCACGTGCGTCCCTTTCAGGGCACCGATGTTCAGCAGGCGAGACCGGCCGTCCTCGAAGACGTCGCAAAGCCGCACGCAGAAGTCGACGTCGATGGCGTCAGTGGCGGCGTACACATAGAGGCGGCTGGCGCCGATGATCTCGACGTCCTCGCCGAGGGACGGGGTCGAGAAGGTGAGGCAGGAGTCCTCGAATGAGCGCTGATCCATGAGATCCCGGGCCGTGCGGTTTGGTTTTGCTGGATCGTGCCGGATGATGTCCGCTGGGCTGGCCGCCGGCCCTGCTTCCACGAGGCGGCCGTCGTTGAGCGACATCGACGATCCGCTCGGACCCGCGCCCAGATAGAGCGTCCACTCCGAGGTCGGCACCGGCCACACCGGCTCGTCGACATACTCCTCCGCGCCGAGCATGTAGATGCGCGCCGCGGGGGCGTCGACGACCCGGTTGTCCACGCCGCGGAGAAAGTGGTCGAACCAGGCGATCACCATGGACAGAAGCCCGCCATCCCCCTGGTCAAATCGGGTGATGAGACTTCCCGGCCCGACGAACAGCCGTTTGGGCACATCGATCGCAGCATGACTCGACAAGGTTCCTCGGATGAAGTGGTCATACCAAACCCCGCCGTGCAGAGTCGGGATACTGATCTCGCCCGACCTCCGGAGGAAACTGCGCGACTGCCAGAACTCGTCATATCTCTTACGCCCGTACATGTCGGTAAGCCAGTCGAGGTTCGCAGGGTTCTTGCCTGCGGCGATGCGGTCGTAGAACTGCCGGAAACGCCGCTCGTAGACGGCGCGCTTGCGCTCATAGCTGGGAGACTCCGGGTCTCCGGGATCCACGGGCCCGATGCGGGGGTACATGCCGGTCGACCAGCTGATGCGGTTCTCGTATCTGAACACGCCACCCACCCGCCACTGGTCGAAGTAGAAATCGGCCGGGTGCATGTTCGGCGCCATGGCCTTGAGATGCGGTGGCCGTGTCAGCGCGGTGGTGTAGCACGAGATCGCCGCCGCCGAGCTACCCATCATTCCGACGTGGCCGTCACACCAAGCCTGCTCCGCAACCCACTCGACCGTGTCATAGCCGTCAAAGGGTCCACCTTCGAAGTTGTAGTAGTCGTAGATGCCTTCCGAGTAACCGGTGCCGCGCCCGTCAGCGACCGCCACCACGAAGCCTGCCTCGACCAGGGGGCGTACGCTGAGTAACATCGGATTGACGCCTTCGGGCAGCGGTGGGAGCGGTAATGGCACCGGCCGACCGTCGGCACCCAGCGGCATCTCGAAGACTGCGTCCTTCAAATACGGGGTAACGAGCACAACCGCCGCTCGCCGACCCTCCCCCGCCGGACGGTACACGTCTACCGCCAAGTGCACGCCATCGCGCATCGGTACATATACGTCCTTGTCGATCTCCATCGTCTCTTCTTAGCGCGGAGTGGGCCCGCTACTCACACCAGACCCGGGAGACTCGACGACAACCGGGGCGAAAAGCCACCCCTTCGCTACGATCACCAACCGGCGGGGAGCAGCCGGGGAGACGTAATTGCCTCAGCTTCCGGCTCCCCGCGTTCGGAAAAATGGCCGAGTACTGGAAAGCTCGGCGTCACGAAGTTGGCGTCGGCACTGGGTTCGTGGCTGACACCGCGCCCACTGGATCTGCCGATGCAGTATGAGCCATGTTCACTTTGCACACGGTCTTCCATGTCAGTCACGTCGTCGACGACCTCGATGCCGCAGTCAGCTGGTATGAGGAACGGGACAGACAGTGATGCCGGGCGCGACCTCCAACGGAAGGCCCAATTCCATGCCGTCACCTTCCAGGTCTCCGACCTGGAGCGAGCGCGGGCTCATGTCGAGTCAAGAGGAGTACGCACCCAGGGCGTCGACCCCGGCCACGTCATACTGAACCGCAGCGACTGTCTCGGCGTCGGTTTTCGGCTCACCGACCGCGACATCTCGGGGTGGTGAGCCGCGGCGCGTCCGCCAGGGGTCCGGCGACGTCTAGAGCCGGTAGAGGCGGGTGACGTTACCCGAGGCGATCAACTCGATGTCGTCCCGGGGAAGGTCCTTGAAGTGCTCGTGGAGTACCTCGCGGCTCCGTGGCCAGGTACTGTCGGGATGGGGATAGTCAGTGGCCCACATCAGGTTCTCTATCCCGATCAGGTCGAGCAAGCGCATGCCGGTCTGGTCCTGCTCGAAGGTGGCGGCCATGTTGCGATGCCAGTAGAAGCTGGGCAGTTCCTTGATCGCATGCTCGCGATAGGTCTCCCATCCGTGGTTGGTCACCATGGTGTCCAAGCGCTCCAGGTAATAGGGAATCCAACCGATCCCGGCCTCTACCAGCACGACCCTCAGGCCGGGCCACCGCTCCAGGACGCCGCTTATGATCCAGTCGGCGATGCACTCGGACATAGCGATTGGGGGTAGCGACTGGAAGATGCCCTTGTAGGGCGTCGGATCCTCGGCCATGACATCCTGCAGCAGGTAACGGTTGCCGCCGACGTGCATGCTGATGGGAACTCCGGTGTCCGTCAGGATCTCCCACAGGGGGGAGTAGGCGTCGTCCCAGTACGGAGGCGCGTCGACCTCTCGAGGCACCAGCGGCAGCTGTACCGCCTTGCCGTGCTCGGCGACGACCCTCTCGACCTCTCTGACCGCAGCAGGGATGTCATTGACGGGCAACTGGTAAACTGGCATCAGCCGCTTCGGATCGATGGACGCCCACTCGATCGCCGCCGAGTTGACCGCCCGGGTCGCGGCGGTCCGCTCGGCGGGGGCCAGAGAGGCGAATGAAGCGCCACCCGACCCCACGTACAGGATCTCGGCCTCAACGCCATCGAAGTCCATGTCCTTGAGCCGCTCGGCCGCGTCGTACTCGCCGGGCCGGCCCGCGGCCGGCCAGGGAGCTCCTTTGCCCATGTTCGGCATGGCCGTCGGCACTCTCTGCTGCTTCAACTCGGCCTGCTTCTTCTTTTGCGGCTTCGCTTCGAGCATCTGCGCCGCATAGCCAGCTTCGGCTGCCTCGACCTTCTCCTTCAGCTTCGCAGGAAGATGGTCATACACCCGCTCCTTAGGAATCGTCACGTGCGAGTCAGCAGAGATAATCCGAATCTGGTCGCTCATAGAGCTCCCCCTTTAGAGTTCACGCACCATTTCCACGCGCCAGCTCAAGCCTACCACGGCTCCTTCTCCGCTCACTTTTGCTCCTTGGCTCCGGCTCTCGGGGAACACCCTCACGGACGGGAACCGCCATGGACCGGAGCCGCCCGCCGCGCCCGACCCTGCGGCGCTGCGGACATGGACCAAGGTGACCTCAACTCCAGGTTTGTCTCCGAACCGCTGCGGCTCCTCGACTGCGACTACCCGGTCGACGCATCGGCAGCCGTCATCTTCACGACCTCCGAGCGGGCGGCCGACTGGCGCCAGAAGCCCGTGCTCGTCGAGGCGTACGCGCTCTCTGCCATCCGCGATTTCGAAATGTCCCTCATCGACGACTTCACATGGAATTCTCCGGCCCACTGCGCCGAGATCCTGTGGTCGCGGACCGACCTGAAGCCGTCGGACATCGACACAGCTCAGTTGTATGACGGCTTCTCGATCATCACCTTCGAATGGCTTGAGGCCCTCGGGTTGTGTGGTCGCGGGGAGGCCGGACCTTTCATCGAGGAAGGCCACACCCGGCTCGGGCGAAAAGTACCTTTGAACACCGACGGGGGCGCGTGCAATTTCGGCCGCCGCCACGGCGCCAATTTCTGCATCGAGGCGGTCCGGCAGCTGCGAGGGGAAGCCGGGGCCCACCAGGTCCCTGCCGCAGAGGTGGCGGTCTGGAGCAACGCCGTCGGCTGCTTCTCGGGAGCGGTTCTCCTGACCGTCGCTTGAAACAGCTGACCGAGGCTCCTCAGCCCATCATGATCCGGCTCAGCTCAGGCCGGATCTCCTCTACCACGTCGCGGACGGCACGAAGGACGGGGGAATCGTCGTCGCGTCGGTACACGAGCAGCTCCCTCGCCACGCCATCGAAGCCGAGGAGCGGGCGGGCGACGAGATCAAGCCTGGGATTTCGCCGCACGATGCCCTCCGTGGTGACGTAGAGGCCGAACCCGGTTGATACGAGATCGAACAACTCGCCCTCGCTGGTGACCTCAGCCTCGCGATAGTGGGTCGACGAGACTCCGCTCTCGCCGCCCCCGACGGACCGAGAAGGACCGATCATGGTCTCGCCGGCCAGGTCCGCCGGGCAGATCTTTTCGAGGCGGCACAGCGGATGTGATGGCGGCAAGACAACGGTGTTAACGGGGCTCTCGGCCAGGACAAGGGTAGCCAAATCCGGGTCGGGCGGGATTCGAGCGATACCTACGGCCACAGACCGAGAACGCACCGCGGCCGCCACGCGAATGCTGATCATCTGCACCGGGTGAACCACCACTCCGGGGGAGCGTTTTCGTAGCTCGCGTATCAACACGGTCATGAGCACGCCGGTCCCCGGCGAGTAGGCGGCGCGGATCCCTCCCACCGCGCCAGATGCCGCGTCGGCGGCCATGGCCCTGAACGCGTCGATCTCAGAAAGGGCCCGCCTGGCCTGGGCGAGCAGCGTTTCGCCTCCCGCCGTGAGTCTGACGTCGCGACTCGTCCGGTCGAACAGCCGGACCCCCAAGGCGCGCTCCAGCTCGGCGATGCGCTTGCTCATGGCAGGAGTACCGATATGAAGCCGAGCCGCAGCGCGACCAAAATGCAATTCGTCGGCGAGGGTCACGAAACATTCGAGATGGTCCAGTTCCATCGCGCTCCCCGTGTGCCCAGTGTACGCGCTGGCTCCATCTCCAGTGTTGCCGCCCTGGAATCGATCTAGCAACTCTGAGCTTCCCTGGACGTGGCGGGCCGGAGCCGCTAGGGCAGGGGGACGGATATGCCTGGCCGAGTTCGCCGCTCCAGCACCTCGGCAAAGCTTCGCCACGCCTCGGCGTACGCTCTAGCCTGGTCGGCGATCTCGTACACCCGGCTGAGAGGTACCGCGTCGACGAATCGCGGCCAGTCCAGGCTGGCTGCACCCCTGTCGAACCATGCCGCGAACTCGGCGGCGTCCCGCGCCGACCGGCATGCCGTATCGCGGGCCCACGCCGGCCGCGGCGCCGGAACGCATCCGGGACGCGGATCGGAGGCAGTCTTCGCGGCCCCCACGGGGATCGGATCTTCCCCCCGGGCCAAGCGAGCCCGCACGTCCCGGACCGTCTCGGGTGAGGCACCCACCCGCCGGGCGATCTGGCGCAAGGTATCCCCCGGAGATTCGGCGACCGCAACCACGATTCGGGCCCGCACGCCAGCCGCGTCGAGAGGACGGGACCGCAAGTCGCGACCTATTCGCGTGCCCGACTGGCGAGTGTCGCCGGTTGGACGCCCAAGTTGACCCCTGAGCCGACCGACCGTTCTGTGACTCAGTCCACAGATCTCCGCTATGGAGCGATCCGAGCGTTCAGGACTCGTCGTTAACAGGTGACGGGCCGCTGAGGTCCGCTCGGCGAGCGACAGGGGCAAACCGTGGGCCATGTTGCTGCGCACCGCCTCCACGAAGGCTGCTTCCTCGTCGCCTTCGAACAGGCGAGCCTGGATGCACGTCATGCCGAGCCGGCGCGCCGCCGCCACCCGGTGAACCCCGTCCAGGACACTCATCGTCCTGCGGGCCACCAGGATCGGTGGCCAGCGGTCGGGCACCTCCGTCAGTAGTAGGACGTGCCTGGAGTTGAGCGGGCCCAGCCTGATCATCGGCTCGGATCCGAGGGCCGCCAGGCCCACTTCGATCGATTCGGGCGCCCACCTCACCTTGGTGCGCCTGCCGGTAAGAGACGATCGCTCGGGCGAAAGGTCATCCGTGGGAACCCCTGATTGTAGGTGAACCATGTTTCATCCCCCCGGAGAGTTCTAGGCCAGAGGGAGAGGCGCAACAAGACAGTCCTGGTCAACTATCGTTGCCAGATCGGCAACGATGAAGCACCAGCCGTCCCAGCCCGGACTGGCTCCAGCGGCTCGCCGTCAGCCTCTGACGCCCAGCCGAGCCGGCCGCCAGGTCCACGCCAGTCTCGTACGAGGCGACGACCGTGAGCGGTTACGTCGTCCGCTCCCTCAGCTCCGTGGCGTGCCCGGGCAACAGCGTTGACAACCGACGCTAGGCGTGGTTACCGTCCGGAGTGCTCGTGGGCCGGATTGCCGCATCGAGAAGGGGGAGAGGATGGCTAACGGTTCATCCATCGACTGCAGCTCGTATGTGGTCACGGACCAGTTCTTCGGGTCGCCTTATATCGACGTGGACGAGTGGCGGGAGACTCCGCACCCCCATCGCCATGTCCATGGAGGTTTCGCCGAGTGCGACACGCGATTCGCCTTCTACTTCCCGGCGATAGAGGAATGGCAGGGTCGAATGTACATGCCGCTGGAAGGCGCCCACGCTGGCCACGAAGAAGCATTCGGTGGAATGATGGGAGAGCTAATCGGCGGTTTGGCTCTTACCGTCCGGCTGGGCGGGTACATGGCCGAGTCCAACATGGGGCACATCGGCGACGACATTGACCCGAAGGGTGGCGACGACCCGACCCTCTACGGATGGCGGGCCGCAGCCGAGACCGGTCGCTTCTCCAAACACGTCGCCGCTCAGGTGTACGGCTCGCCACCACATCACAGTTATGTCTGGGGCGGCAGCGGCGGGGGGCGGCGCTCACCTTTGGTATTGGAAAACGCGCCCGACGTATTCGACGGCGCCCTCCCATTTATGGGCGGCGGTGACGTCCGACCTTTCCCGGCTACCGAGCGCATCAAGGGCGCCCAGGTCATGAGCTTCGCATGCATGTTCAACGTTCATCGCCTGCTGCGCGACCCGGCGAAATCGTTGCGACTGATCGATGCTATGCAACCGGGCGGCAGCGGTGATCCCTTCGCCGGGTTGTCCAGCCATGAGCGCGAAGAATTGGCCAGCTTATACAAGCAGGGATTCCCGATCGGCGACGAGTTCATGATATTTACGCCTATGGGACAGATATGGCTGTGGACATCGATTGCCGATCTGCTCGTAGAGCAGGACCCCGACTACTTCACCAACTTCTGGACCAGGCCCGGCTACATCGGCCATGACTCCCCGGAGGTCGTCGTACCCGACGTGATCGACGTGACCACGACGGTCCAGCGGGTGATCACGGCACGTGACCTGCTCAACGACCCGGCCTTCGCCGGCGATGAGTACCTGCTGATGCGAACCATGGCCGGGATCATGTCCGGCGACGAGGCGACACTCGACGCGCCGTACGCCCTCGAGATCACGGGACTGCCGGACGGGTACCGGTTGGGTGCGGGTCTGGGCATGGTAAGCGGGAACGCCAAAGGACGGCAGCTGTACTGCATCGGCACCGCCGGCAATCTCTTCGCTGGTGACGGGCATGGCGAGGCCAATCTGGAGCGCTTCAACGGGGTAATGGCCGGCGATGAAGTGCACGTGGACAACCGGAAATTCCTGGCCTTCTGCTACTTCCACCGTCATCACCTCATGTCGGAAAGCCAGTTCGACGGTCTCAGGATGGCCGGTCGGCCGATCTACCCGCAGCACCCGGTGCCACTGATGTCACCGCTCATGGGCGTCTCCTACACCGGCCACTTCGAAGGCAAGCTGCTGTGGATACATCACACCCACGACTCATCTCTGTGGCCTTCGCAAGGCATCATCTACGAAGCGGCGACCAAACAGGAGCAGGGTGCCGGCGGGGCAGCTCAGCGATTCCGTTTGCAGTGGACCGAGAATGCCGAGCACATCGCACCCGCGTTCCTGCCTTCGTCGCCGCTGCGCGCCAGCAGCACTTGGCTGGTGGACTACATCCCGATGATCGAGCAAGGTCTGGTCGACCTGGCCCAGTGGGTCGAGCAGGGCGTTGCACCGGCCGCTACCAACTACACGTACCAGGATGGCCAGGTCCATCTACCCGCGAGCGCGGCGGAACGAGGCGGAGTCCAGCCCGTGATCACCGTGACCGCGGACGGCGCCACCCGCGCCGACGTCTCGGTCGGGGCGACGGTAACTCTGAGTGTCCACGCCGAGTCCCCCGCGGCGGGCGGCACGATAGTGTCGGTGGTCTGGGACTTCGATGGCAAGGGCACCTTCCCGTTCAGCCACGACGAGATCGACGGAACCAAGACTGAGGTGACCCTGACTACCCGCCACGCCTACGATGCTCCGGGGATGTACTTCGCGACCGCGCTGGTGACATCGCAGCGCGAGGGCGACGTCGGTGCCAGGTACCGGCGCCTGCAGAACGTCGCGTCGGCTCGCGTGGTCGTCAGCTGACCCGAGGGTGCCAGAGCCATTGGGGATCGAACTGGAAGCCAGACTGCGTTCGCTCGAAGCAGAGCTGTCTCGAGTCCGGGACGAGCTCGACGTCCTGAGGGTGGTGGCGAGCTACGCCCCGAGCATCGACGGCGGCGCGGCTGAGGAAGCACCGCTGTTCTGGACTGAGGACTGCGTGTATGACAGCGACGCAGAAGAGCCGCTGCGGGGCCGAGAAGCGATCGCGGCCCTGTCGGAGCGAGTGGGCCGGCTGCCAATCGGCGCCGCCCACTTCCTCAACCTCCCGGTCATCGTCGTCGAGGGCGACCGGGCGACGGTAACCTGCGAATCGCACACATTTCACCAGGAAAATGGTCGTTACGAGGTGGCCCGTGTGAGTGCCAACCGCTGGGAGTTGGAACGTGACGGCGGCTCATGGCGAATTCGGGCCCGGGTCAACCGAATACTCGACGGCGGCCCAGAAGGCCGCGAATTGCTCACCCGGGGCATCCAGGAGCTGCGGGGTCCTCCGCCGCCGTGAGCAGCCGGATTGGCGCAATGGAGGCGAGCTCGTGAGCACCGTCGATGTCCTGAGCATGGTCGATCGGGTCCGGCTGGCCGACATCATCGGCGAGGTGGCCCGCTCCCGCGGGGAAATACAGGTTTCGGTTCTCAGTGGGGGTCGCTCCAACCTCACCTTCGCCATCACTGCCGGGGAGCGCGAGCTGGTGGCGCGCCGCCGTCCCCTGGGCACGGTAGCCCCCGGAGCTCACGACATGGCTCGTGAGTTTCGGGTCCTCGCCGCCCTGGCGGGGACCACCCTGCCGGTACCCCGGGTCTACGGGTTCTACGAGGACGAATCGGTCATGGGAGCCCCGTTCTATCTCATGGACCGGGTGCACGGCGCCGTGCTCGACTGTCGCGAGGATGTGTCCGGGTTGTCCCCCCGGCAGTGCCAGGAGCTGTCGAGCGCCGCCGTCGCAGCCCTGGCCCAGCTGCACGCTATCGATTATGAAAGCGTTGGCCTGGGCGAACTCGGCCGCCCCGGCGGGTTTGTGTCCCGCCGGTTGGCGCGCTGGATCCAGCAATGGGATCGCGGCCCGCATCGCGACTTTCCGCTGGTTGATACGCTCGGCGAACGCTTGCAGAACCAGGTCCCTGCTCAGACCGACTCAACGCTGGTCCACGGGGATTTCCGTCTCGGCAACATGATCATCAACCTGGAGGAGCCGGTCGGAGTGGCGGCCCTCCTCGACTGGGAGATGTCGACCCTGGGTGACCCATGCACGGACCTGGCCCATATGCTCGTCTATTGGGAGCCGGCTCGGGGCCGCCTGACCCATCCTTCCCAGGAGATGGTGCTACAGCCCGGTTTCCTGACCGGGGCGGAGATCGCCAACCAGTACGCAACGACAACCGGTCGTGATATCAGCTCGCTCGACTTCTACCTGGCATTCGAGCATTGGCGCGCCGCCATCATCAAAGAAGGGATTTATAGGCGCTACCAGGAAGGCGGCGGGGCCGATCCCGACATGGAAGCGCTCGGCGCCAGCGTCGAGTCCCATCTCGGCGAGGCAGCCGATCTCCTCGGCTACGCTCCCCCCGGTAAGGGCCTGCGAAAAGCAAGCTTCGCGAACGAGAAGGAGGCGACCATGCCGGCTCCGATCACCGAGGATCTCCGCGATCTCCTCCGACAAATGCGCGATTTCATCGATGGGGAGGTCATTCCGGCGGAGCCGACATTGCGGGAGGCCACGCTCGATGCCCTCGTTGAGATGGAGCGCCTGAAGGCGGAAGCCAAACGGCAAGGCCTGTGGGCGCTGGGACATCCGTCCGACATCGGGGGCGGTGGCCGAAGCTTCATGGAGGTCACCTGGCTGAACGAGATCATCGGCCGGTCATTCTTCGGCCAGAGCGCGGTGGGCACGTGGTCGATGCAGGACTCGATCATGCTCAGGCAGTACGCCACCGACGAACAGAAGCAGCGGTGGCTCCTCCCGCTGGTCGCTGGGGAAATCCGCTCGTCGATCGGGATGACCGAGCCGGAGGTCGCCGGCTCTGACCCGACGCTGGTCCAGGCAACCGCCGTCCTCGATGGCGACGAATGGGTGATCAACGCCCACAAGTGGTTTACCACCGGCGCCAACATCGCCGCCTTCACCACCGTATACGCCCGCACCGAGCCGGAAGAAGCCGGTCGCTACAAACGCTTCTCGGCCATCATCGTCCCTACCGACTCACCCGGCTACGAGGTCGTCCGGGTGATCCCCACCATGGGCGGGACCCTCGGCGCCCACTGCGAGATCCGGCTCACGGACGTGCGGGTTCCTCGGGATCACCTCCTTGGGCGCCGAGGGGAAGGTTTCACTCTCGCCCAGGCCCGCCTCGGACCGGGCCGGATCTTTCACTGCATGCGCTGGCTCGGCCAGATGCAACGCGCCTACGAGCTGATGTGCGCCCGGGCGAACGAGCGTCAAGTCCAGGGGGCGCCTCTCGCCCACAATGGGCAGATCCGACAGCTTATCGCCGAGTCCGCTGCGGACATTTTTTCCCACCGAACTGCGACGCTGGCGGCAGCCGAGGCCATCGACCGCGGCTCAGAGGCCAGGACAGAGATCTCCCTGATCAAATTCCGGGGCGCCCAGCTCCTCCACAATGTGATAGATCGTGCCATTCAGGTCCACGGCGCCTTGGGGGTCACCGCCGACACCCCCCTCGAATGGATGTACCGGGAAGCTCGCTACGCCCGCATCTACGACGGCCCTGACGAGGTGCACCGCGACCGGGTGGCCCGCCAATGCCTGAAGGACCCTCTGGGCGCACCGTGGTATGAGACCGGGTAAAACGCCCTCGCCACAAGCTCGGCCCGAAGCGGCACGACACAGCGCATCGCCATCCACCTTTTGACCCCTCTGCCACGCTGTTCAAGGTGCCGGGGAGGACGCGTCGCGTACCATCCGCTCGGCTGCGGCCGGCCGGGGCGAAGAATAACAGCCCCGGCACCGCCGGCTGGGGCGAGGAGCTCATAACGGCCGTCGCGGCCCACCTGTAGGCTCAGCCCATGGGCGGGGGGCTGCTGACCCGTTCGCCTAGCTCCCGAAAGGAGACTCACCGTGACCGCGACGGTCCTCACTCCCAGCCCGGCGCCATGACCGACGTCCTGCTCAAAGATCTCGACGCCGGCGTCCTGGTGCTCACCTTCAACCGCCCGGAACGTAACAACGCGTGGTCACCCGATCTGGAGGAGGCCTTCTTCGCGGCCCTGGGCCAGGCGGCGGCCGATCCGGATGTCAGGGTGATCGTCGTGACCGGTGCCGGCCGATCCTTCTGCCCGGGCGTCGACACGGACTTGCTCGCCGCGGCGACGAGGGGTGAGCGGGAGCCGCAGGGTCCCCGTCTGCCGATGACCTTTGTCCGGCTGGTGCCCAAGCCGGTGATCGCCGCGATCAACGGCGCCTGCGCTGGGATCGGGATGATCCAGGCCTGCTCCGCCGACATTCGTTTCGCGGCCCGAGGGGCAAAGATGACGACCGCCTTCGCCCGTCGGGGTCTCCCGGCCGAGCACTCGCTGGCGTGGCTCCTCCCTCGCCTGGTGGGCACCGGTGTCGCCATGGACCTGCTCCTGTCGTCGAGGGTCGTGACCGCCGAGGAGGCCCTCGATCTCCGTTTGGTCAACCGGGTCTACGACCCGGAGGAGCTGATGGAAGCGACTCTCTCGTACGCGAAGGACATGGCCGCCAACTGCGCTCCGAGCTCGATGGCGGTGATCAAGCAGCAGGTGCTGGCCGACCTCGAGCGGACCAGCGAGGAGAGCCGGCAACAGGCCATCGCCCGTCTCTCAGAGATGGCGGTCGCCCCAGACTTCGCGGAGGGCGTCTCCAGCTATCGGGAGAAACGGCCACCACATTTCGATGGCGTCTCGTGGGTCGTCTCAGCCGAGCGGGACTGGGGCTGACACATGCCCTTCTCATCCAGCGGGTGGAGTCAGCGGTAGCCGGCGAGAGGCCCAGTCGGGTGGGTTTGTTTTAGACGGTTAAGCCAGTGCTCGGAGCGCGACAGCAGCCAACCTTCAGAACGACCCAAGCTGCGCCCGCAGTTGGTCTTTCACCACCTTCCCGGTCGCGTTCAGGGGTAGGGCCTCGACCAGGTGAACCTGGCGAGGCACTTTATAGTTGGCCATGCTCTTCCGGGCGTAGGCAATAACCTGGTCGGGCGTGAGGTCTACGCCATGGGCCGGCACTACGAACGCAACGCCGACCTCACCGTAGTGTTCGTCAGGAACTCCAACCACGGCGACCGCGGCGATGTTCTCCCACGCGACAAGCATCGCTTCCACCTCAGCAGGAGCCACGTTGAATCCGCCCACAATGAACATCTCTTTCTTGCGGTCGCAGACCTTCAGGTAGCCAGCCGCGTTCATGTACGCAATGTCGCCGGTCCGCATCCACCCATCGGGCAAGAAAACCGCCCTCGTGGCTTCAGGGTCGTCGTAGTAGCCGTCGGACAGGTTGTAGCCTCGGAAGAGGACCTCGCCGCGATCCCCGAGCGCGACGTCCTCACCATGATCATCGACAATCCGGACCTCACTACCGGGCATCGGCCGACCGCACCAGTTCGCCACCACTTCTGGAGGGTCGTCGGGGTAGGTAAACGCCACTACCCCGTGGACCTCAGTGAGCCCGTAGCCCGTCATCGAATAGTCCAGGCCGAGCTCCTCTCTCATTCGGTAGATCAGCTCGATCGGCACGTAGGCTGCCGATACGAGGGCGACCCGGAGACTCGACAGGTCAACCGGGTTGCGGGCCTGGTGGTCGAGCAAGGCCGCAAAGATGGTCGGTGCCCCACCCATATGGGTGATCCCCTGTTCCTTGATGACGTGTAACACGTTGTCGGGATCGAAGACGGCCATGGGCACGGTGGCGGCTCCGACCATGAGCGCCAGCATCCATCCGCTTTTGTAGCCAAATGTGTGGAAGAAAGGCAGCACGACCAGCAAGCGGTCATTCTCGTGCAGGCCGAATCCCTCGTTCACATCCTGAAACGTCCGCAGCGAGTCGCCATGGCGGAGCATCACGCCTTTCGGATGACCTGTCGTCCCGGAAGTGAAAATGACGTCGCTCACGTCCTCAGGACGGATCGCCGCTATTCGGGCGCGGACGTCAACCT
The DNA here is from genome assembly GCA_963769725.1 of uncultured Acidimicrobiaceae bacterium. Classification (GTDB taxonomy): domain Bacteria; phylum Actinomycetota; class Acidimicrobiia; order Acidimicrobiales; family Palsa-688; genus PALSA-693. Next base: position 278,699 of record CAVYMU010000004.1, read on the forward strand.
CCGGTACCATCTGCCCGCCGAGCAGGAATCCCTCCCAAGACGAAGCTCCCCGTGGCGCGGCGCCCTCGATCACGACTACTTCGCCGAGCGCGGGCAGATCAGGGTCCGCATCTCTCAACATGGCGACGGCGTCGGTGCCCAAGAACCCGTTGGCGCACAGCAGAACTCGGGCTCCAGTCTTATTGAGCACGTAGGTTGCCTCCGGCCCCTTGAAGCGGGTGTTGACCGGCACGAGGCGGGCCCCGGCGGCCAGGACACCCAGCGCAGAGGTTATCCATTGAGCAGAGTTGGGGGCCCAGAGCGCCACCCGGTCGCCCGGAGCGACGCCGAGACCGATCAGACCGCGGGCCACGTCGAACATCTCGGCCGCGACCTGATTGAAGGTGAGGGTCGTATCCCCCTCGATGATCGCCGGAGCGTCACCGAACCGTTCGGCGCTGTGGAGCGCCATGGCAGGGATCGAACCGTGCTCCAGGTCAGCCCGCACTGGTGCCCCTAACCACCGCGTGTGCCAGCGAGTCAGCTTGATCTGACACGAGCCTTCTCCCTCTACCCCCCGGATCGACGATAGTGGCAGAGCCGCTCTCACGCAAGGACAGAGGGGGAGGACGATCCAGCGGGCAGGAGTGCCAGTACAATAAACCAGCAGCCACGGAGGATTCCCGTGCTTTAGCCCGAGGATGGCAGATGGAACTTGCCCAGAGGATCGACCGACTCGAATCGCGGGAAGCGATCCGGAACCTAGTGGCGCGCTATGCCGTTCTGATTGACGCCAGGGACCTCGACGCCCTTACCGACCTCTTCGTCGACGATGTCCGGGTTTCCCGTGAGGAGCGGGGACGCCCGGCGATGAAGGCGCTGATCGACAGCTTGGTCAGGCAGTTCACCACCTCGGTCCACTTCGTAGGAGCCCAGACACTCGACTTCGTCGACGATGACCATGCCGAAGGAATCGTGTACTGCAAGGCCGAGCACGAGTACGGCGACGAGTGGATTATCATGGCGATCCAGTATTGGGACCGCTATGAGCGCCGGGACGGGCGGTGGCTGTTCACCGGCCGCCAGATCAAGCACTGGTATGCCACTGATCTCAATGACCGCCCAACCGGTCCCAACAAGACCCGCTGGACGGTGAGCGGCCCAGAAACCCTCCCCAACGTCTACGACTCCTGGAATCGCTACTGGTCGACGACGGACTCCTGAGAGAGCCCGCGGTGCGAGAGAGTCTTCCGGGGACGTCAGGGTCGCACAATGATGAGAACCTAGGCTCGATATTGGTCCACCCCTACGCGAGTGAAGATCGCCTCCGCCTCGCATGTGAGTGTGTCGCCGTCCCACAGCTGCCCGGTCACGGACACGTTGCGTCCCACCGGCTCTCCGGCGACGGTTTCCACCTTCAAGGGGCGGCGCAGCGGGGTGGGGCGCAGGAACCTTACGGTCAGAGAGCGGGTGACACCGACGTGTCCGGCGCTCATGACTGCTCGCCCGCACATGCCGTCGAAGACTGCCGCAATAAATCCGCCATAGACGAGGTCCGGGCCGCCCTCCCAGGCGCTGTCAAAAGTGACATTCCCGGTGACTCGACCGTGATGCTCCTCGGCTTCGACTGGAGGGGCCAGCGGGTTCGATGCGCCGAAGGCGGCGTGGGTTTCCCAGATGAGATCATTGGTATCGGACCCCGGGCTGAGGCCGGGAACTCCTTCATAGCGTCCAGAGCGTGCTGAGGGGGTCAACTCCTCGATAACCAGGCGCACGAGTTCGGTGGCGCGGACGAGATGCCGGTCCTCGACCGTTGTCAGCATGGTCAGAGACGCCAGCGAGCGGACCAGGCTGGCCAGAACGCGACGTGTGGTCTTCGGCAGACCGGTCGCAGCGTCGGTTTTGTGGGGCCGTGGCGTGGTCAAAAAGGAACCCTCCCGCAGCTCTGGAGTACGATGCGCCCGGCTGATGGGCATGGACACCGCGAAATTGTAATGGACATCACTGAGTCGGACCTGACCCCGACCCCGACACCGGCCGGGCCGTGGATGACCGCCGTCCTGTCCGAACTGGACCATGTCCGCACGGCCGTTCGGACCTTCGATGAGGACTGGAGCGGGCCTGAGTTGCTGGGCCGGGCTGGCGGCGCGGCCCGGTTCCTCGCCGGCCTGGTGGCCCCCGAGACGGTCGTCCCGGCGCTGCTGGCCAACAGTGCGTCCTCGATCGCTCTCGCCCTTGGTGGCGCCCTCGCCAACCGGCCATTGGCGCCGATGGGAACGCGGCTGTCGGTCAGCGAACTGGCGCCTCTGCTGGCGGGGATAGGGACCTCGGTGGTGGTCGCCGATCAGCCCAACTTCGAGCTGGCCAGCCGGGCGGCCGCGGCCGGCGGTATTGAGGTCTCCCTCTTGCCCGAACTTCCCGCGGTCGATCTGGAGTTTGTGGCGACCGGGCCGGACAGCGTCGTCCTGGTGCTCCATACTTCCGGTACCACCGGGCAGCCCAAGGCGGTGCGAGTTCGGGACTCCGCGGTGTTCCACCGGGCCCAGGCCTATCGAGCCGGGATGGGCCTGTCTCGTGGCGATCTCTACTGCAGCACCGGAGGATTCCATCATACCGGTGGGGTCGGAATGCTGTTCGTGGCCGTGGCGTGCGGCTCAGGCGTCGTGTCCTTCCCGCGGTTCTCGGTCGATGCGTGGAGGGCGCTCGCCCAACTGGAGCCGACGTGCGCGCTGCTCGTGCCAACTATGATCGACCTGTTGCTCGAGGAAAAGGCCCTGGCCGATGTTCACCTGCGGGGCTTGCACTACGGCACCGCACCGATCCACCCGGACACGCTGAGCGCCGCGTTGGACGTCCTGCAGGGTACCGAGTTCACGCAGGCGTACGGGATGACCGAGGGCGGCCCCATCAGCATGCTGCAGCACGAGGATCATCTCAGAGCGGCGAGCGGCGAGCCGCGGCTGCTGACATCGGTAGGTCGTGTCCTGCCCAGCGTTGACTCTCGATTCGACGATATCGGCGACGACGGCGTCGGGGAGCTGGTGGTCCAGGCGAGGCAGATCTTCCAGCCGGACCCGGATGGCTGGCTGCGCACGGGCGACCTCGGCCAGCTCGACGACGAGGGTTTCCTGTTCCTCAAGGGACGCAAGGGAGACAAGATCATTCGGGGAGGCGAAAACATCTTTCCGCTAGAAGTCGAGCGGGTCCTGGAACTCCATGACCAAGTCCGTGAAGCCGCCGTGGTGGGGATTTCCGATCGTCGATGGGGGCAGACCCTCAAGGCCGTCATCGTCGCCAAAGACGCCGACTCGCCTCCCGACCTGGCCACGTTGACCGCCCACGCCCGCGAACACTTGGCCGGCTTCAAAGTTCCCGCCGACTGGGAGTTCGCCACCGAGTTGCCCCGCAACGCCGCGGGCAAGCTGCTTCGGCACCGGGTGACATGACCGCCGACCAACCCGGCCGGGAAGAAGTTCCCTCCGTCCGGCGGCCGCCGCTCCAGCCCAATGGTCGACACGAGGTCCTGTGGTGTTTTCACACCACCGCCATGGTTACCGACTATGAGGCGACCAGGGATGCGCTGGCCTGGCTGGCCGGCTCCCGGGCGCTTGAGGAAAACTGGCTGGACGACCCTGCCATTGGGCGACGGGGCGGCATGACTTGGATCGGCGACAACTCGATCGAGCTCGGCGAGCCGATCGTCGAAGGCGGCGCCGTCGACCGCTTTATCAAGCGATTCGGCTCTCATATGAGCTCTATTGCGGTGCAAGTCGCCGACATCGATGCCACCGTCGCTCATCTGGTTTCGCGGGGCGTTCGAGTTGCGTCGAGAATCGATGATGTCATCGTCTTCACCGACCCGAGGACCACGGCCGGGGTGGTCATCGAATGGTACGGCTCGGAATCCGAGAACGACCCCCGCTTCGGGACCCCCATCCCTCCGTACTCGATGACCCCCCTCCTCGAAGTCACCCGGATGGCCTTTGGTGGCGCTGTTGTGGATGATCCTCCCTCGGCCGCGGAGCACTTGGCCGACATTCTGGCCACGACGGTGACCTTCGTGAATACCGATACCCCGCCCGGATGGCCAGCCGCCGGGGTGTCACTGCTGGATATGACGCTGGCCCTTTACCCCATTCCCGACCCGGAGGCCAGCAACGGCTTGTGGGGTCACGCTTACCGCCGGCCCCAAACCAGCAACATGGGAATCCTAGTACCCGATCTCGGGGTCGCATTGGCGGCCCTGACCGATGCCCATGTCCCGCTTGTCCGCCACGATGAGCAACAGATCGTGGTCCACCCCGAGGCCACCGGCGGCGTGGTGCTCGTCGTCGTGGACGAGCTGCTCCCCGGCGATCCCCGGCGAACCTGATCTGGGACCACTCGAAAAGTTCCTCTGAGTGCCCACCGACGGGACCGGCAAGTCGCCGGAAATATCCGCGGGCTATGGTGTTCGAGCCCAGGGCAGCCTGTCCGCGCCGTCTGCCTGAGCGATCAGGACGCGATCTCGCTCAGCCGACTACGCGCCCGCCAGTCCATATGGGGCGGCCCCGAACAATTTGCGGACGCCCAATCCGACCTCCTCCGACTTCAGCATTTCACCCGACGCCGACCGGTATCCCCCCTCGACCGTCCACCCACGTACTCGCCGGACGGTGTTCCCGTCAATCCGCAGTACCGCCCCACTGAGCCATCCCGCCTCGGCGCTGCACAGCCAGGCCACGACAGGAGAAGAGTTGCCAGGATCAAGAGGATCCCAGCCGGCTCCCTCGGTTGCAGATCGACCAATCGTGGCCAGCATCCGCGTGGCCGCAATCGGTGAAATAGCGTTGACCGCCACGCCATAGCGCTCCATCTCCAGCGCCACGATCCCCGCCAAAGTCGCGATGGCACCCTTGGCCGATCCATAGTTGGCCTGGCCGGCATTGCCGAAGAGCCCGGCACCCGAGGTAGTCATCACGACTCGACCCGAAACCGGCGCACCCGCCTTCGACTGGTCGCGCCAGTAGGCACATGCGTGCTTGGTCAGGGCGACCGTCCCCTTCAAATGCACCTCGATCACGGCATCGAATTCCTCCTCGGTCATCGACACCAGCATCCGGTCCCGAATGAACCCAGCGTTGTTCACCACGGCGTGGAGATCACCGAAACGCTCGACCGTGCGGGCGACGAGCAAACTCATCCCATCCCAATCCGAGACGGACGTCCCGTCGGCTACCGCCGCACCGCCGGCAGCAACGATCTCGGCGAGGACTTGCTCCGCCGGCGACTGCCCGCCAGCCTCGGCCTCGCCGTGCAATCCAACTCCAAGGTCGTTGACAACCACCGTTGCACCCTGACGACCAAGTTCGAGGCAATGGGCGCGGCCGAGACCTCGACCTCCGCCCGTCACGATCACTACTCGCCCCTCAAGCAGACCCATCGTCCCAGACCCTCCTCGTCATCGAGTCGTAATCGACAGCCGCGACGAGCTCGCCGCTAGTCCCCAGAACCCTAGGCGCGCCTACCGGCATCTCACACCACAGACTGCTCTTCTCACGGCTGGCCCACGCCCATGTAGCCGAACACATGGTCGTGATACAGGGCACGTACGGCCGGCTTCGGTATGTTCCAGGGGGCATCGGCGGGCTCGACGATTTGTGCGCCTCGAGCGACCTAGGATTCTTCGACGCCAACCCTCACCGCCCGTGGCGCGTCGTCCACTCAAGGACAACGGCTCCTTCGCAGACGGCCGCGACCTCGTCAAAAACCCCAATCCGGCAGAAAGGCCAACCATGCCGCTCGACCTAAGACCCCACCTGGATCCTGCGACCACCGCGGTCGTTGCGCTCGAAGTCCAAGAGAACCTCCTCCTGCCCGACAAGGCCATGATCCCGGGTTTGGCGGCGCACGCCCACGCCATCGGCCTGATCGAGCGGCTCGCCACCCTGTTTGACAAGGCCCGGCGCGTCGGGGTCCGGATCCTCTACGTCACCGACCAACGTCGGTCCGACGGTCTCGGAGCGGCGACAAACATCCCGGGTCGAGCGATGACCGGCGTGTCGCGAGGCCTCGGACACGGGCCCATCGTCTCCGAACTCACTCCTCGACCAGAGGACATCTCGATCGAGCGCGAACACGGTATGACCGGCTTTTACAGCACGCCCCTGGACGCCTACCTCCGAAACCTGGGCGTGCGGACGGTCGTTGTCACCGGCGTATCCGCAAACATCGCCGTCAACGGTACGTCGATCGAAGCGATGAATCGCGGGTATCACGTCATCGTTCCGAGCGACTGCGTCGCCGGCGACCCGCCGGAATACGTTGACCAGATGCTCCGGTACTCGACCCGAAACGTGGCCCTGGTAGCCCCGGTACAGAGCATTCTGGAGTACTGGGACACCCTCCCGGCGTCGGCGCCCGCGGCACGGCCGCCGGCCTTGATCTGAGCGACCTGGCCGCCCCACAACTGGGCGTGAACTGAGCGAGACCCCCGGCTCACCCCGAGCACAACGGGTCAGGGCGGTAACGCCGACGCGTGGACACCGCAGCCCAGACCGATTCATCGGTCAGTTAGAGTCTCGGGCGTGGAACTTGGGTTCTCGCCTATGAACACGCTGGAGGAATTGCGACCGGAGCGTTTGGGCCCTGAGCTGGAGGACCGAGGATTCGACTCGCTGTGGTATGGAGAGCACAGCCACATACCGGTGGCGCGGCTAACTCCGTATCCAGCCGGGGGTGAGATGCCCGACCAGTACCGGCGCATGATGGATCCTTTCCTCTCCTTGCAGCTGGCAGCCCGATCCACGGAGCGGCTTCTCGTCGGGACGGGGGTTGCGCTACCGCTCGAACATGACCTTCTGGATTTGGCCAAGACCGTGGCCACTCTCGATCATCACACCGGCGGCCGGTTCGTCTTCGGTGTCGGCGTGGGATGGAACCGGGAAGAGCTGGCGAACCACCGGCAGATCCCTTGGGGACAGCGCTACCGGGCCCTGCGCGAATGCGTCGAAGCGCTGCGGACGCTCTGGGCTGACGAGGAAGCGGAGCATCATGGCCAGTACTTCGACTTCGAGCCTTTATGGCTACTCCCGAAGCCGCTCCAGAGGCCGTGCCCTCCGGTGTTGTGCGGAACCGGCGGCAAGGTGGGCACCCGGGAGGCGGTGGCGTGGGCTGACGGATGGATGCCAATGGATATCGCCCTCGGGGACGTCGCCAAGAAGGTGACCAAATTCCGTCAGATAGCCGCCGACGCCGGCCGTGATCCAGCCAGCCTCCCGATCACGATCGTCGCCATGGGCGATGTCGACCACCAAACACTTTCCCGGTACCGTGACCTCGGCATCCAAAGGACCGTTGTCGGTCCTGGCCGATCCGGCTGGGACGATCCCGCCACCACCCTACCCTGCCTCGATCGATACGCAGCCATGCTCCCCGAGCTCGGCTAAGGCCCGTAGCCCACGGCCGATCGCGGCAAGGCTACTGCGGCGCGAAACGGGGTAGGGGCGGCAGGACTGCATCCTCCGGCAAGGGACCGAATTGCGGCGGACGGCGCCGAACGAAGGCCGTGACGCCCTCCGCGAAATCCGGGTTCTCTGGTCGGTTGAGGTCGCGCATGGCCGTGAACCAGCCCTCGTTGGCCTCTGTGAAGCCACGGCTGAGGTCACCCCACACCTGACGCCGGATGGCGGCCATCGATCGCGGCGAGCAGTTCACTGCCAGCATCCGGGCATAAGCGGTGGCCTCGGCCAGACCTGTCTCCGGCTCGTACATCCTGCTCGCCAATCCAATCCGAACCGCTTCTTCCGCCTCGACCGGGCGAGCGGACAAAAGAAGATCCAAGGCCCACTCCACTCCGAGCAAGCGCGGAAGAATCCATGACAGGCCGTGTTCCGCAGGAACTCCGAGCTTCGCGTAGGCCGTGGATATTCGTGCCCCTCGAGCCACGAACCGCACGTCGCAAACCAGGGCTTGGACCAGCCCGATGCCGGCGCAAGCACCGTTGATCGCAGCGATCATCGGCTTTGGAACGGTCCAGCCGTAGTGCATCGGACGACGACCCTCGAGGTGCAGCCCAACCGGGCCGGCTGCGTCCTGGAGGCGCTGCGAGTCCAGACCGGGACAGAACCATTTCCCGGCCCCAGTGACCACGATGGCGCGGACTTCGGCGTCTTGTCCGGCCCGGTCGAGCATCGAGAAATACTGGGTCTCCATGCTGGGGCTCCACGCGTTGTGACGATCCTGGTCATCGAGCGTGATCACGCAAACGGAGTCGCGGACGTCGTAGCGCACGAGAGGCGGCGGGTCGGGGAGCATGGGCCTCCAGCAGATTGGGAGCGGCGAGATCTCCCGGCAGTGTACGGCCTCTCCACCCGTGACGTAAAAGCCCGCGCTGGCGGGGAGGCGTGTCTGGCGAGCTCGGCCACGACTCAATCCGAAAGGCGGCCCTACCCGACAGGACGGTAGCAGCCTCCTGATTTGTCGTCACCACCCAAACGACCGCAACGAGTCCGCCGTCGTCCTCTGGCCGCCCGTCCGCCCACCGTCCGAGCCCGTACACCTAAGTGCTCCGGTCGAGGCGTCTCGAAACTCGGCGATCCGTGGAGGCTTCCCTCAGTGGTGAACCCCAGTCAGCAGCGTCCACGGGCAGTAAGCATTGGGCCTCGCCAAATGGATGATACGATCTTGGCGCAGGCTTCGACCAACGGGGGAACAAATGGAAATGCGCTCACGAAGAGTGTTGCAAACTCTCGGTGCGGCCACGCTCGTGTTGCTGGTGGCGTCGGGTTGCGGCAGCTCGTCCAAGGGAAGCTCCACCGCGACCACGGCCAGTAGTGGTGGAACCGGCAGCTCCACTACCCGCACGGCGGGCGCTCCCGCCAACACGGCCAGCGCTCCCGGGGTCACTGCCACCACCGTCACCATGGGCTTCGTCTACGACGCCACGGGTATCGCTTCGTCCACTTTCGCCGACAGCGCCGAGGGAGCTGCTGCCCGCGTCGCGGCCCAGAACGCCAGCGGGGGTGTAAACGGCCGCATGATAAAAATGGTCACGGCGGACACCACGTCGACCCCGACCGGGGCGAACACCGCCGCCCAGACCCTCCTGCAGGAGAAAGCAGCATTTGGGATAAATGAGGTCGGGGCCCTGTTCTTCGGCGCCTACAAGCCGCTCCAGCAGGCCGGGATTCCCGTCACCGGATCGTCGCTCGACGGACCCGAATGGTACATGCAGCCCAACACCAACATGTTCAACATCGAAGGGACCAGCAGCCCCAACTATCCCGCCTACTCCACCGAAGGCGACTTCTGGAAAGCCATCGGAGCGTCCAAGATCAGCCTGGTAGCGTCGAACACCCCATCCTCGACCTCGGCCATCGGGGCAAGCAAGGTGTCCATCACCCACGCCGGTCTGCAGACCTGCGCCGACACCGTCGTCCCGCTCGGCGGCGTGGACTTCACCGCCACCGCCCTCAACATCAAGGCGGCGGGTTGCAACGCCGCGGAGTGCTCCTGCGTCCTCTCATCGTCGCTGGCCTTGGCCAGCGCCCTTCAGAACCTCGGCCTCAACATGCCGGTCGAGTTCGCGGCCGGCCCGTCGCAGGGCGTGTTCGACTCCCCGCAGACGGAGAAGTCGGCCACCGGTGCCTACTTCCCGGCCCAGATCTTCTACTCCGGTCCCGAATACGTGAGTTTCACCAACTCCTTGAAACAGTACGACCCCAGCTACAAAGGGGGAATCCCCGACCTCGGCCTTATCGACGGCTGGATGACGACCGACCTGTTCATCAAAGGTCTGCAACTCGCCGGCCAGAACCCCACCAGGGCGTCGTTCATCTCGAACCTCCGCCAAGTCACCAAATACAACGCCAACGGACTGAAGACCGTCAACGCCTCATTCACCCCCTTCGGCCAGGCTCCGACGACAGGCTGCTTCCTGTACGAGAAGTTCGAGAACAATCGGTACAACGACTATCCAACCAACGGCCAACCCCTCTGCGGACCCCTGGTGGCCGCCTCCACCAAGTGACCCGATGCGTCGAGGCCATCGAGTCGTTCAACGCGAGAGACTGAGGCCATGCCGCCCGAGCTCGAGAACATCCGGATCGAGGTTTCGGACCACGTAGCGGTCGTCACCCTCGACCGCCCCCCGGTCAACGCCCTCGACAGCCAGACCTGGAGGGAGATCGCCGACGCCTTCGACTCCCTTGGGGCGAGGCGCGACGTCAGGGCGGCCATCTTCAGCAGCGCAGGCCGCGTCTTCTGTGCAGGTGTTGACCTCGTGGACTCGCCCAAGCGCTATAGACCCGACGGCCGGCGCGAGGACGGCGGACCCCAGGGTGACCCTCGCGACCAGGTCGATCCTGGCCTGGTGGTCCGCCGGGCCTTCTGGTCGCTCTACGACTGCTCGGTGCCGGTGATTGGCGCCATCGACGGGAAAGCCATAGGGGCCGGGGCTGTGCTGGTGAGCCTGTGCGACATGATTGTCGCCACACCCAGGTTCGAAATGGCCCTGACCGAAATCAACGTTGGAGTGCTTGGTGGGGTGAAGGCGACGCAGCGGATGGTTGGCCCCTATCTGGCCAAGCGCCTGTTCCTGACCGGGGACTACATCGGCGCAGAAGAGCTCTACCGCCGAGGTGCGATCGAGGCCGTCGTAGCTCCGGACGAGCTCATACCCACCGCCCGTTCGCTGGCCGCCAACATCGCCACCAAGAGCCCGATAGCCGTACGGTTAGCCAAAGAGTCGGCCAACCGGGTCGAAGACATGGACCTCAAAGAGGGCTACCGGGTCGAGCAGGACTACACCACCAGGGTCAAGCGTTACTCCGACGCCGACGAGGCCGGCAAGGCGACTGCAGAGCGACGAGGCGCGGAGTTCCGATGGGAATGACAGTCGCCGTCGGACTTGGAGTTCCGCTGGGGTCGGCCGGACAAAATTCTTTCCCTTCCGGCCTAAGCCGCGCATGAGCATCGACCGCACCGCCGACGAACTCGCCATTCGCAACCGCCTAGCCGAACTGGCCTGGCATGCCGACAATACCGGCATCGACGACCTCGACCGCTACATCGCCTGCTTCACCCCCGACGCCGAGTGGGAGATGCGCGGCGACATCCGACGCGGCCATACCGACATCCGTCAAGGTGCGATCGAGCGCCGCCAGAATGGCAGCATGGGACCGGGCACCAAAGTCGCCCACTTCTTGAGCATGACCACGGTGTCTTTCGACGACTACGACACGGCCCAGGTGAAGTCGTACATACAGGCCTACAACCACGCCGACACCACGCCGAGCATCTCGGTGATGGGCCAGTATCACGACGTGTTCCGCCGCACGACCGAAGGATGGAAGCTCCACCGCCGACGCGTCGACTTCAGCTGGTCATAGCCGCCCGCAGCCCTCCCCTACTCCCGGCACCAAGGGAAGACCGAGGACCACCTTTCCGCGCTCGGAGTCCGTAACCGGCCCGGCCCGGTGTTAGCGGGTGATCAGCTCGAGGGCGTTGTCCCGCATGATCTTCTTCACGTCCGCGGGATCGAGCTTCTGGATGCACTCGACGTAGTCGAGAGGGGTGATGTTGCCCTCGGGGTGGGGCCAGTCAGAACCGAACAACACCCGGTCCACACCGATCATCTCCGTGAGACCAATCACGTCCTCCTCGGGGAACGGCGACACATAGACATGCGCTCTAAGAACCTCCGAAGGCAAATCGGTGAGGGTCACACCCCACGCCCGGACCTGGCGAGCGACGATCCCCCCGGCGTGGTCCACGGCGTGCAGGGTCGGTGCCACCCACTGCATACCCATCTCGATAGAGCCCACCCGCACATCCGGGAACCGACCGAACAAATTGCCAAGCACCAGAGCAGTGATCGTCTCCTGGATGCCACGGGTCGCGCTGAAGGTGTGGCTCAGAATCTCGTAGTAGTACCGGTCGCTATACGAATCCCGGCCGTAAAGACTCTTGAACGTGTCGTCATAGACGGTATAACCCCCGTAGGCGTGGTAAGCCACGAACGTCTTGGCCTCATTCGCGATCGACCAGAAACGGTCGAAGACCGGATCCGCCGGCGAGCGTCCCGCCGCCGGGCCCGGCCGCACCGACACGATCTTCGCCCCCCGGTTCACCACGAACTCCAACTCGTCAGCCGCCAACTCGGGATCGAGCATCGGGATATACGCCGGCGACCACAACCGGCCCTTATAACCGTACCCCCAGTCGTCCTCCAACCACAGGTTGTAAGCGTGAAAGGCCTTATGGCCCACCACAGGATCGTCCATCATCAGCCCCTCGACACAGTCACCCAAGGTCGGGAACAAAAAGCACTGCTCCACCCCCTGCCCATCCATCACGTCGATACGCACGTCACGGTCCCGGTAAGCGCTCGGCAACGGCTCCAACTCCCCGTACGTCGACTTGGCGAACTCCCAATCGGTATCCCGGCCCCTGCCCGCCTCGAGATCCTTCAAGCGCTGATGGAACGCCCCCGCTTTCGCGATCGGGTTGAACGTCGGGTTCCCCGGCGTGTCCGACACCCGCCCACCGAAAGCCAGCTTGCGCCGTTTCCCCTCCTGAACCCACCGCACGAACCGCTTCACGTCCTCGTCACCATGACGAGTGAACGCATCCTCGGCCTCGTAATAGTGATTATCAGCGTCGATCAGCGCATACCCCAGCCTATTGTCACTCACCGCAATAACCTCCCAAGACCACACCGCACCATCCGCGGCTCACCCAACACGATACCCCCGACAACAGGTCAAGCACCCCTCGACAACCCAGCCGCGGCCAGGACCGAACGGGTGGCCTCGGCCGCCCGCCGGGCCGCTTCGGCTCCGGGCAGCCGGTCGAGGGCGGCTGAGCAGATTTCCATATCCCACACCACATCAGCACCGACGTACTGCAAGGCGGCGATAATACCGGTGAGGTCGAACTCTCCCTCGCCAGGCAGCATGCGGTTGGTGAGCGTGTCCTCGAGGTAGTCGAGCCCCGGAGCCGGCTCCAGCCGCCCGTCACTTATCTGGACCGTCTTGAACGCCCGGCCCGGGAGCGAACGGATCATCTCGAGGGTCCCTCCCCCCGCGAGAAGTGCCAGGTATCGAGCACCAGTCCCATGTTGCCACGATCGGCGCGGTCCATGATCTCCCAGGCGGTAGCGAGATCCCGGAGGCCCATGACCGGTACCGGCTCGACGCCGACGACGAGGCCATGCCCGGCCGCCTGGTCACAGAAACCGGCCAGACGCTCGGCGGCGGTGTCGACGTCGCCCTCGATGTTCGAGTGGACCCCGATGCTCTGGGCGCCGAACAGATCGGCGAGGCGGAACAACCGGTCGGCGTAGGCCGCGGTCCGACCCGCCGGGTCAGGCTCGAGGACTGCGTAAAGGGCTTCGATATCGACGACCTGCACCCCCCGGTCCCGGGCCGCCGCCACCATATCGGCGTCCTCTTCTCCGCCAGCCGCGAAACGCCGATATTCGCTGTAGGTCAAGGCGATGGCCGGCACACCGGCCGCGGCCGTGGCGGCTACGAGGTCGCGAAACGTATCACGGCTCGCCGTGTGCGACGACAGGATCAGGCGGTTCATCTAGCTGGCCGCCAACAGTGCTTGCGTCGCCTGGCTGGCTTCATCGAGAGAAAGTCGCCAGTTCGCGGCCGTAGCGTTGCCGGCGGCTTGGCCCGGCTTGGCCGCGCCGGCGATCACCGTGGCGACGGAGGGGTGGGCCAGGAGCCACCCGATGGCCAGCTCGAGGAGCGAATGGCCGCGGTCGGTAGCGAACTTGTCGAGCGCTTCAAGCCGAGCGAACGTGCGATCGGAGAACAAGCGGTCCCGCGCCTCCGCGCTGACCATGAGCCCATCCGTCAGCCTGGTGTCGGACGGGAGGGCCATCCCCCGTCGGTATTTGCCCGTCAGCATCCCGCTGGCAAGGGGGTAGTAGGGGATGAACGCCATGCCCAGCTCCTGGCAGGCGGGGACGGCGTCGTCCAAGGCCCCCCGCTGGAAAAGGTTCAAGGAGTTCTGGACGCTGACGAACGGCCGGAGCCCGCCTTCTTCGGCGACGTGGGACGCCTCACGCAGCATCTCCCCGGTGAAATTGCAGCAACCGATTTCGCGGACCTTGCCGGCTCGCACGAGCTCATCGAGCACGGAGAGCGTCTCGCCGATAGGGACAGCGGGGTCGGGGAAGTGGACCTGATACAGGTCGATGTGGTCGGTGCCGAGCCGGCGCAGGCTGTCCTCGACTGCTACCCTCGCCCAACTCGCCCCGTTGCCCCCCCGGGAGTCGTCGCCGTTCGGATGCGACCCGAACTTGGTCGCGATGATGACCTCATCCCTCCGGCCGCGGAGCGCTCGTCCCAGAATCTCCTCCGAGCCCCCCCAACCGCCGGGGTCGGTACGGTCCGCGTAGTTTTGCCCGTACTCGTCGGCGACGTCGAAGTAGTTGATCCCGGCTTCCAGCGCTTCTGCGATGACCTTGTGACTGGTGGCCTCATCGCAAGCTGCGGTACCGAACTGGTTGCACCCCAAACCCATCACGGGCACCGAGAGTGACCCGATATTGCGTTGATCCATTTCTGACCCCCACGTGAATGCGGATAGCGGTTCCAGGTATGCGGAGCCATCCGACGGCTGCGCAGATTCCCAAGACGGCAACCCGATCGTATACCCGTCAGCGAACTGAACCGTGAGGGAGTTCGCCGCGGCCATGGCCATGGCGAGGCAGATACCCCTCTTTGCCCGTGGCCCGGCAACGCACTGGTCCCCTGTCGCCCTGACCGCATCGGCTATCAGCCGGGCGAGTCTCCGACCCACACCGCCGCGATGTCGGACACGGTCAGCCGGGTGGCGATGAACGGCAGAGAGTTCTGGACCACGGCCCGGCCGTACTCGACGGGCACCCCGGCGACCGCGTCGGTCACGACCGCCACCCGGTAGCCAAGGCTGACCGCCTCGATGGTGAGACCCAGGATCCCGACGTTGAGCGACACCCCGCAAGCCACCACCGTTCGCACACCCAACCGGCGGAGGAGCGCGTCGAGATCGGTGCCGGTGAACGGGGAAACTCCGTGTCGCCGGCGCATGAGCAGATCGTCGGGAGCCGGCCCGATATCGACCACCGGGTCCGCGGCGTCAGGTCGGGGAGCACTCCCAGCGGTCCTCTTGGCGATGGCCGCCGCCCCGGGATAATTCGCAGGGATCCCCGCCACGAAGTCGGGGCCGACCGTGCAATGAACGACGGGGACCCCAGCTCGCCGGGCCGCAGCCAGCAGGTCCCGGATATGGCCGAGCACTCCCTCGTCCTCGACCGCACGGCGCAGCTCCGGGAGACTGGTCAGATCGCCCACCGTGTTGCGCTGGACCTCCATCGTCAGCACCGCAGTGGCTCCGGGCCTGAGCATCTCCGACAAGTCAACGGGCATGTCGAGCCTTCGACACCCCTACCGTCTCCGACGTTTCCACCGCGATCATCCTACGCACGTTCCCAGCCGGACGCCGGGTCGGGCCTTGCATCGGGACGGCGGCCGACGTGTTTAGCGGCGACGGGCCCGGCGAGGCCAATGTGCGTCGTTTTGACCAGGTACGGGCCAGGGATGGCCCTCGACAAACGAGAGCCCGACGTCACCGGCATTCGATACCCTCATAGGGTGGCTGCCACCTGGGAATCCTCGACCTGCTGACCGCACGATTCACCCAGACCGTCACGAAGTCAACGGGCGTTCCGGGCGGGGGAAAGCGGCTTGGAATGCGTTGGCCACTCGGAAGATCTTGGCTTCTTGGCCGGGAAGGGCGACCACCTGAAGGCCGACCGGCAGCCCATCGACGAACCCGCAGGGGACCGAAGCGGCCGGGAAACCGAGCCAGTTGAACATGTGCGTATGACTCGTGTACACGGGCGCGAACACGTGGTGCGGTTCGAATCTGGTACCGCCAGTCGTCCAGTTGTCGGCCCACTCTTCGAACGTTCGCGGGAGGAGCTGGGTGGTCGGGCTCAACAAGACGTCATGGTCGTGCAGCAGCAAGGCTCGGAACTTGTCGTAGTTTCGCCGGCGACTGTCCAGGGCGTGCTCCCAGGCTTCAGGTGTCGGGCGCGGTGGGCGAGCCCCGCCGGTCGGATAGAGGTACGTGGCCGTTACGAAGCCGGGGAAGAAGTCCTCCCATGTCTCTGAGGTCGCCACCACCGTGGCCCCCAACCGGGTGAACCCCTCCGCCGCGTCGCGGACCGCGGCGATCACCCGGTCGCTCTCCTCCTGGGCGTACATGGCGGTGAATCCATAGTCGTCCGTCCAGGCAAACCGCATACCTTCGACCCCGGCATGGATATCCGCCAGGTAGTCGGGAGGTTCGGTCTGCAGACACGTCATATCCCGTCCGTCAGGACCGGCCATGGCCTGGAGCATGATGGCGGCGTCCACGACCTGACGTGCGAGCGGGCCCATCGACATCATCATCGGCGACACCTGCGGCGTCTCGTAGTCAGCCCAAGGGATCAGCGTGGTGGTCGGGTGAAGGCCGAAGACCCCAGAGTAGGCCGCCGGCAGTCGAGTCGAACCGCCGCCGTCAGTGCCAACCGCCAACGGAATCAAACGCGCCGCAGTCGCGGCTGCACCGCCTGCGCTCGACCACCCCGGCACTCGCGACGTGTCCCACGGGTTGCGAGCCTCGGCATCCCAGTCGAAGTCCATTGTCATTTGGCCGTTGGATCCGCGGCGTAGGCCGTTGGTGTACATCATGGTGTTGGTTCCGAAGACGATCCCTCCGGCGTCGCGTAGGCGTTGCACACCGATGGCATGGCGCGTGGAGATGGGTTCGGGGAACCCCGCGCCCATCAGCGGCATGCCGGCCACCGCGACGTGCTCCTTGACCGAGAAGGGGATTCCGTGAAGGGGACCGAGGGCATCCCCTCGCAGCACCGCCACCTCCGCCTGCTTCGCCTGCTGGCGCGCACCCGAGGCGTCCAGTGTCCGAAAGGTCCGCAAAAGGCCGTCGAATTCCTCGATCCGGGCGAGGAAGTGGTCCGTTACCTCGACGGGCGAGACTTCGCCTTTGCTGATCCGATCGCGGATTTCCCAGGCAGGCATCCACGTCAAGTCGTCTGACATCGAACTCTCCCCTAGCACCGTGGCGTTATATTTCCTGGCCTAATCGTAGCGAAGAGGCATGGCCGGCGAGCCGCTCGCATCGATTCCGGCCCTGCCGTGGTGTCGTCACGCGACCGGCCGGTCATCAGGTAGATGGCTGGTTGTGCGAACATCCTGTCCATCTTTACGGGTCGAACGCTCGTCATCTGATGGACGTCTGCGCCAGGGCCTCCGCGACGATCGGATTTCGACCCGGCGACCTGAGCCGTGGGGTTCGAGCACCGTGACCCACTCCCCTATCTCTCTCTCGATCTCGCCGCTAAACTCCGGCCGGCCGAGCACTAAGGTGACTGTTATGGGCAACGACCCTGAGACAGGCGCGCTGATGGAGTGGGCGGAAGGCTCCGTTCACGGGCGCTTCGACGGCAGCGTCTGACACGATGGCCTTCGACCTGATCATCCGGGGTGGCACTGTTGTCGACGGTACGGGCGCGCCGGCCCGGCCGGCGGACGTGGGTGCGGTCGACGGCAGGATCGCCGCCGTGGAGCCGATGCTTCGGGCGGAGGCAAAGGAGATCATCGACGCTACCGGTCGGATCGTCACCCCCGGCTTTGTTGACCTGCACGGTCACTACGACGGCCAGATGACCTGGGACGACCTGCTCGAGCCGTCGACGCCGCACGGCGTCACTACCCTGATCATGGGTAACTGCGGCGTGGGTTTCGCCCCGGTCAGGCCCGGCCAGGAGGGTGAGCTCATCGAGTTGATGGAAGGTGTCGAAGACATTCCCGGGGCGGCCCTGCGGGACGGCATGACCTGGGGCTGGGAGACCTTCCCGCAGTATCTCGACCTCCTCGCGGGACGGCGTTGGTCGGTCGACGTCGGCACGCAGCTGCCGCACGGCGCGGTGCGCGGCTACGTCATGGGCGACCGCTCGGGCGGGAACGCCACCACGGCTGACGTCGCCGCCATGGCCACCGTCGTCCGCGAGGCTATCGAGGCGGGTGCCTTCGGGTTTACCACCTCCCGCACCTTGGCACATAAGGCCGTAAACGGTCAGCCGGTCCCGGGCACCTACGCCGGGGAACAGGAGCTGCTGGCGCTGGCCGGTGCCGTCGCCGCCGGTGGCGGGAACATTTTCGAGGTCGCTGGCAGCGGGTTGGCGCCGATCGACGATCCCGAGCTGGCTGCACGCGAGGTGGACGGCATCGGGCGCCTCGCGGCCGCGACCGGCCTGACCACGACGTTTGTCCTGCTTCAGTGCGACGACGCCCCGACCCGGTGGCGAGATGATCTCGACTGCGCCACGGCGTGGCGCGGTCGGGGCGCCCGGGTGCTCCCGCTGATCGCCGGCCGGTCGGCCGGTGTCCTTTGGAGCTGGGGTGTACGGCACCCGTTTTCGGCCCGGCCGTCGTACCGCGCCATCGCCGACCTGCCCCAGCCCGAACGGCTCTCCCGGCTGCACCGGCCCGCTGTGAAAGCCGCCATCCTGGCCGAGGCCGACGAGTACCGGAATTTCCTCGAGGCCCGCCACGGGGAGCGCGTCGGTCGCACCCTGGCTCGGTGCTTCACCCTGGTCGACCCCCCCGACTATGAGCAGCCCCCCGAGGCGACGATCGGCGCCCGCGCCGAGCGGCTGGGCGTCAGCATGTGGGAGCTCGCCTACGACGAACTCCTCCGAGACGGGGCCTTCTTGCTGCTCCCGCTCTACAACTACACCGCCGGCGACCAGCGAGCCGTGTACGAACAGCTCCAGGATCGCGATGCCATCATCGGTCTCAACGACGGTGGGGCCCACGCCATGACGATCTGCGACGCCTCGATCCCGACATACCTGCTCACCCACTGGGTACGCGACCGCATCCGCGGCCCCCGCATCGACCTCAGCGAGGTGGTTCGCCGGCTGACCTCCCAACCGGCCGACCTTTACGGGCTCGCCGACCGCGGCCACGTGCAATTAGGTCTCCGCGCCGACCTCAACGTGATCGACGCCGGCAACCTCCAGCTCGGGATGCCCAGAGCGGTACACGACCTCCCGGCCGGCGGGACCCGTTTACTCCAAGACGCCGTGGGTTACGACGCAACTATCGTGGCCGGCCAGGTCACGCGCCGGCACGGAAGCGACACCGGCGCCCGTCCTGGTCGCCTCCTGCGGGCGTAACCGAACACACACCAGGCCCAAACCGAGAGCGGACCCGGGCACCCTGCCGACGAAATCCGTCCATGGGGGCTTCGCGTCCCTACTGGTTGACCCTCAGGCCGGGGCCCTCCAATCGGGGTACAGGCCCCGCTCGAGGGCGACCGTCTGGGCGTCGATGTTTCCTCGCATAAGCACGTCTGCCTCTGGACTGGTCACCATCCATGCCACGGCCGCGCCGACCGCCTCGGGCGGAGCACCCAACGCCGGGTCCATCCCCGTGACCTCTGCACCCATGGTGTTGCGCTCGGTGCGCACGAACCCCGGGCTTACGTTGAACGCCCGGATACCGCGGTCGGCGTATTCGACCAGGACACTGCCCACCAGGGTGTGACCGGCCGCCTTGCCGATCCGATACCCCAAGCCCGAACCTCCGCCCGAGCCGGGGGCCCGAGTCGGATAGAAGTCGTATCCGGAACCCGAGGAAATGGTCACGAAGGTACCGCGGCCGCGTTCGAGCATGCCCGGCAAGGTCAGCTGGACTATCCGGATAGCCGAGGTACCGTGCGCCTGCAGGAATTTCGGGTACTCCTCAATGGGGGTGTCCAAGATCGTGTCCATCAGCCCCGGACCGATATGGCGCCCGTTGTTGACAACCACATCCACCCGACCCCACTGGGCCAAGACGGCGGCGACCGCGGCATCCACTGAGGCGAGATCCAGCAAGTCCATGCGGACAGAGACCGCCTCGCGACCCTCAGCGGCGACCAACTCGGCGGTCTCCTCCAGCGTGCCGGGCAGCGGACGGTCGTCCGGGTGGTGGACGCTCATCGTATGGTCCAGCGTCGGATCACCCTTGCGGACGGTCCTCGCCGCCAGCGCGACGTCGTAGCCTGCCTTGGCCAGATCCACGGCGATGGCCTTGCCGATGCCCCGACTGGCGCCGGTCACCAATGCCTTGTCGGCCATGCCCACCCCCATAGTCTCGCCTGTCGATAGCAAAGCATAGCAACGCGGCCGCGACGCCCCTCTGGACTGCCGAACGAACAGGCGAGAGTCGCGACCGTGTGACCCGGGCGCTTCGTTCGCATCGAATCTGAGCCCGATGTCGAAGTTCTTTCGGTGCGTGGCTATCGACGCGGTGGGGAGTGGGTTCTCAGCCGTCGCGGCTGAGAACCCGATAGTTAAATTCCGCCGGAGCATCGGCCACCAGCAGCGGACGGACCGAGACGATGGTCCGTTCTACCGAGACCGGCTCGATCCTCCGGATGTGGATGCCGATCAGTTGGAGATTGGGGAAGATGCCGACGTTGATGCCAGTACCGGGCAGAACCGCCACGAGCCGCTCGTACTCGGCGTCGGCCACTCTCGAACGGAGGTCGCCGAGGAGCCGTTCGGCGTCGGGAAGCGAGGCGATGCGGTCCCTCAGTGGCTGCTGCGACGGTGTTTCGGGGTCGATTGCCGTGTGACCGTTGCGGAACGCCTTCGCCGTCGCCGTTCCGATCGAGCTTGCGTAGCGAACATCCTTTCCCGTCCTCTCCTGGAGCACCCCGAAGAAGGACCGATGGGTGAATCGTCCGTGATAGCCGTCGATGCCGTTCTCCATCTGGAGCTTCCAGTTCCCGACCATGTCGATCCGATGCGCGTAGTGGTGGGGCACGAGATCGACATCACCGCACTGGTTCAAGAAACGGTCGACATACGAGAGGGTCGCCGGACGAGGTACTCAACGAGCGACGGCACGACGGGGTTGAACGAGCCAAATATCAGACCCCGGTATGATTCGACGCGGAGCTGCCAGCAGGTCGAGGCGCTCAGTGACACCTTCGTCGAAGCGCTCGGGCATGGGTACGGCAATGAGCTTTCCGTCGTTGCCGTACGTCCACCCGTGATATTGACACCGGAAGTTCTTGGCGTTTCCCATCTCCCACTCGCACACCGCGGCGGCGCGATGCCGACAGCGATTAACCAGGACCCTCAGCCGGGACTCTTCGTCGCGGACCACGATGACCGGCTCCCTCCCGACGCGCAAGGTGATGTAATCACCGGGATGCGCCACCTGGCTTTCGTGGCACAGGAACATCCAGGTCCCCTTGAAGATGCGTTCCATCTCCTGGGCGAAGATCTCGGGATTGCGGTACACCTCACGATGAACGCGGTCCTCCCGCACCAAGGCGGCTGGATCGGCTTCGAGAACCGTTCCGGGGGGTCGCACCGTCATCTTGGATGGCCTCCTTGTGCCCGCGTCCCATCTGAGTGTCTGCGCCTGAACAAATCGTGCAAAGCGACGACGTCCCAGCCTCCAAGCCTGAGGGTTCGTGCCCAGGCGCGCTCTTTCGCAGCCAAGCTTGAACCGCCACGGTCTCTGGGTGAGCAAGCAGGAGTACGCGAGAGCGGCGTTCTGCCCATAACGCCGTCCTTGTGGGCACACCCGATGGCGGCCCGAACGGCAGACGACACAGGCCCGGCACGGGATCGCCTCCTCGACGACGATTCGGGTGCCGGCTCGGTACCCGGTTGAGTGGCGGTCTCGCCCCAGGTCTCGACGATCGTCCCACGATCGTCGAGACCTGGGATGAACGGTGAGGGGATGTCCCGGTTGGCGTACCAGTTCCAATCGCTCCCGCACATGCCGCACGCCTCCACTGCGATCCAACCCCCGGCCGCCGGACGGTCGGTCACCGAGATCTGTCGGACATCGAGTTGGCGGGACGCGCCAGGATGGCTGCACGCGAAGACAACACTGACGTGGTCACGATGTCGGACGGCGAACCGGGAAGTGAGCATCAGAAACCCCATGAGCCTGGAGCGCGGCGCGCTACAGAGTGAGGTCCCGTTCGTCGGGTTCGGGACTGCGTCGCGGAGGACTTCAGTCCGAGACCGATGACTTCCTCGTGGTCGCCGGGTGGGCGGCAGGATCCGGAACCCCCGGCGCGCCGGTGCGGCACCCGTGGCGACGCACGAATCCGCGCTAGATTGCTTCGATCTCAGAAACGACTTGATCGTCGGGGGAGGTTCGCGTGTCGGGAGCCGGGCCAGAAGACGTGTCAACCGAGCACGCCAGGCTGAGCGAAGACGATGGCGTGATCACCGTGACGTTCACAAGAGGTGAGAAGCGCAACGCTGTGAGCGGCGAGATGTACGCCATGCTGCGGTACGCAGCCGAAGCGCTGGCGGAACGAGACGATTTGCGAGTCCTCCTCATCACCGCCGAGGGCACGTATTTCACGGCCGGGTTCGACATCAACGAGATGAAGACGACCGCGCTCGGAGAGAGCTCCGACGGGGTCATCCGTGGCTCGAACATGCGCTACCAGTATCGAGCCCATGCTCACCACGACTTCAACGACGAACTCGAGCAGATCGAGAAGCCCATCGTGCTGGCGGCTCAGGGACATTGCATGGGGCTGGGAGTCGAGATGGGCGTGTCCTGCGACTTCCGCCTCGCATCCGACGGGGCGCGCTTCGGTCTCCCCGAGGTCGGGAACCTGGCCCTCATCCCCGGAGCCGGTGGGGTCAGCCGGCTGACCCGCCTCGTCGGGCCGCATTGGGCCAAGTGGCTGGTCATGGCCGGCGAGACCGTCGACGCCCACCAGGCACTGGCGATCGGGTTGGTCCACGCCGTCTACCCGGCGGCCGAGTTCGCGGCTCGAGCCCAACAGTTCGCCCTGAAGTTGGCCTCCCAGCCACGCGAGGCGATCGGTGTCGCCAAGATGGCCATCGACACCGCCGCGTCCGTCGACCGCAGGACGGCGCGTGACTTCGACCGCTTCGCCCAGACTACCTTGTTCATGTCCCAGGAGTACCAGGACCGGGTGCACGCGTTCCAGGAGCGAAGCGCCGAACGCGAACGCAAGAGGTCCGACTCCGATACAAGCAGATGAACCTGCGCTCCGAGCGACCATAAGGCGCGCCACCCGAAGTCGGTTTGTAGGCTCGGTGCCGTCATCGAAACACCTGAGGAGGCACTGCGCCATGGCTCGTCTACTGGAAGGCAAGGTCGCGCTCGTCACCGGAGCCGGCCACGGGATCGGCCGGGGGCACGCCCTCGAGCTGGCCAAACACGGCGCCCATGTGGTCGTCAACGACCTGGGCACGTCTGTAAGCGGCGAGGGAACGGGCCGCGACGCCGAGCGCGTGGTCGAGATCATCGGGGGCCGCGGAGGCGTCGCGGTCCCCGACTTCGGGGACGTGAGCAAGGAGCAGGACTCGGAGGCGATGGTGCGAAGAGCGGTCGACCAGTTCGGTCGGCTCGACATCCTCGTCAACAACGCCGGGATCGTGCGTGACCGGACGATTTGGAACATGAGCACGGACGACTTCGATCTGGTAATGGCCGTGCACGTGCGAGGCACCTGGCTCACGAGCCGCGCTGCCGCTCGTCACTGGCGGGAACAGGCGAGGGCCGGGGACGGCAAGGTCTTCGGGCGCATCATCAATACGACATCTGGAGCCGGTCTCGTTGGAAATTTCGGCCAATCCAATTACGCTACCGCCAAGGCGGCGATCGTCGGCATGACCCTGACCGCGAGCCTCGAGCTGGCAAGCATCGGCGTAACTGTGAACGCCATCGGTCCTGGCGGCCTCACCCGGATCTCGGCCACGATACCCGGCTCCGCGGACCCGATCGAAGGCGACGAGCGCGCCGAGGACGAGTTCGACCGCAGCGACCCTACTCTGTCGTCGCCCGTTGTGGCCTGGTTGGCGAGCGAGGACGCCGGGTATGTGAGCGGTCAGGTCATACGGGCGATGGGTGAGCACATCCATCTAATGAGCGGATGGACCGAGGAGCGGACCATCTCCAACGGCGGGAAGCGCTGGGATGCCACCAAGCTTGGCTCCCGGCTGGCGACCGATGTCTTCGGGGTCCGAGCGCCGGGGCTGCGCCTGGGCGGATGACGGCTCAGGGCGGGGGACGGACCGGCGATCCGACGTGAAGGAGATCGCCGAAACGCTGGTCCACACGCCCGAGTGCTGACGTCGGAACGCCTGGAAGTCCCGGCGAATCCTCGATGGCGTAACAGCAGGCAAGCGGGTTCGGCTGTTTGGCCGAACGATCGCCAACGGCATCGGCCCCGTACAGAAGTCCCGGCCGACCCCCGTTACGACGCCCGCACCCACCGTCCGTGTTCACCGCTTCGAGGTAATCCCGCAGCTGGTTGCCAGTGTTGCGATCAATCGCGTTGCGGCTCCAGTCGCGCCAGCCGGACGAGCGCCACTCCTGCATCGACGTCGATCTGGAGGCTGTCGTCAGGGGTTATCGTTGCTCCTGTCCCGGTCCGATCCCTCAGGTGAATCGGCTCGTGTCTCCGAGATCACCAGAAGCGCCAAGATTGGACACCCCGAGCAGAGATTCGGCCGCCTGCGCGCCCGCTTCGAGTAAGTCGTCCTAACCTACAGGGGTAGGGCCGTTCGACATCCAATTTCGTATGAGATAGCGTCGATCGGCGGATGGGATCGCGCCAATGACAATACATAACGGGTCGGATACGAATCCGTTGGACGAGGACGGCGTCGTCCTCCGGAGCGAGTTCGCAGCGGTTCGCGTGAGCGTCGACAGGCGGGCCAACGGCCCGCGCCTGCTGGTCGAGGACCTCGAGGACGGCGCCCGCGTTCACCTGGATCCCCTAGAGCTGGCCAGCCTCTCTCACGCCCGCGACGACGAGCGCGTCTCCTGGCTTCTGGTCGGCCCATACCGAGACGAGCGCCGGTGAGGGGGGTCGCATGACTGGATCGTCTGAGCGCTCCAGCATTGGGATCGCTGACCTGGTAGAACAGGACCGAGTACACGGATCGGCCTACACCTCGCCTCAAGTGTTCGCTCTGGAAATGCAACGGCTTTTCAGCGATGGTTGGGTGTACGTAGCGCACGAGAGCGAACTGCCTCAGCCGGGGGATTATCTGACCCGCCATATGGGCCGGCAGCCAGTGATCGTGACCCGCGGCAGGGACGGTGAGATCCACGTCCTATCCAACCGGTGCGCCCATCGCGGCAACCGGATCTGCAACGTCGAACGCGGGAATTCCTCGTCGTTGCGCTGCCCTTACCACGGGTGGACGTACTCGGCGGAAGGCCACCTGGTAGCGGTGCCGATGAAACAAGGATATTCCGACCGCTTCCCGCGGATCCGCGAAGAGCTTGGGCTGTCCGCCGCCCCCCGGGTGGACGCCTACCGGGGGTTCGTGTTCGCCTCGTTCTCTCCGGTCGGAATCACCCTGCGCGAGCATCTGGGCGCGGCGATAGGGGCGATCGATCGATTGTTGGCGTTGTCTCCGACCGGCGAGCTGACCCTGACCGCGGGGTGGATGAAGCATCACCAGCGGTGTAATTGGAAAATGGTGATGGAGAACAACGTCGACGGTTATCACGCTCTCTTCACGCATCAATCGGTGTACGACGCAGTCAAACCGGCCAAGGTATCCCATCAGCCGGCCAGGGTCGACGTCGTCGTACGGGACATGGGCGACGGTCACGCTGAGATCGACTACAGCCACGAGTACCTCAAGCTCGACGAGGAGTTCGTCTGGTTCGGGCGCAGTCCCCGTTCGGCAGTGCCCGCGTACGTCGAGGCGATGGAAGCCGCCTACGGTGCCGAAGAAACACACCGCTGTTTCGTCGTCGGCCCTCCCCACACTCTCGTCTTCCCGAACCTCTTCCTCGCCGAGATGAACATCATGATGGTCCAACCGCTCGCACCTGGTGAGACCGTCGCCCACACCACGCCTGCGTTCCTGGCCGGGGCGCCAGAGATGAACCGGAAGATGTTGCGAAGGACCGAGGGGGCCATGGGGCCCGCTGGGTTCCTGATCGCCGACGACGGCGAGATCGGCCAGCGGAACCAACTCGGCCTTGCCGCGAGCCAGCCGGAGTACGTAGAGCTGAGCCGCGGCTTCGAATCCGAGATCCACGATCACACCGGGATCGTCAACCCCGATAAGAGCGCCGAGACCCCCCAGCGGGGCTTTTGGCGACATTGGGCGGCCGTGATGGAGCGACGGCCGTGATGGAGCGACAGCCGTGATGGAGCGACAGCCGTGACGGGCGCCACTCAGATCACCGTCGACCTTCCCATCGGCGTCGACCCCGTCCTGGCTGCCTTCGTCTACCTGGAGGCCCGACTGGCGGACGAGGCGCGCTACGACGAGTGGGAGGACCTCTGGGCTGATGACGCCCGGTACTGGGTCCCCCGCCGCGAAGGCGCAGACAGCGAGCAGGAGGTCTCCTATATCCTCGACAACCGTCGGCGGCTGGCGAGTCGGATAGCCCAGCTCAAGACTGGGGCCCGGCACGCCCAGGTGCCGCCCTCGAATATGCGCCGTCTCATCACCAACCTCGAGATCGTCGGCTGTGATGAGTCCACGGTGACAGTCGGATCCAACTTTGCCCTGTTCGAGCACCGGTACGCGACCACCATCTGGGCCGGCCGCTACCTCCACAGAATCCGCATCTCACAGCCGGCCTTACAGCTGGTCGAGAAGACCGTGCACCTCGTCAACGCGGCCGACGTCATCCCGACGATGGCCTTCTTGATCTGAGGGCGGAGTGACCCAGGAACCCGGTGGCTGATGCTGGTCGGTGATGTGTGCCGCCGAAATGCCCGCCGCTACGGGACCAAGCCGGCTGTGGTCTTCCAGGACATCGAGCTCCGGTGGGCTGCCCTTGACGAACGGGCCAACCGGCTGGCCGGCTACCTGCTGGGTAAAGGCCTCCGTGCCGGCGACCGGGTGGCCGTCCTGGCCCGCAACAGCCCAGAATGGCCCGAGATCATGTTCGGCCTGGCCAAGGCCGGCCTCGTGCTGGTACCCGTGAACGTCCGACTGGCCCCAGGAGAGGCGGCGTACATCCTCGAGGACTCGGAGAGCCGGGCCGCCATCGTGCACTCGGACCAGGCCTCGCAGTTCGGCGACATCGTCGCCGGGCTCGACGCGATCGTGCAGATCGGCGGATCGGCACTCGGACCGGACTACGAGGGAGCGCTGGAACGGGGACGGGACGTCGACCCGACACCCGCCGCTCTGCACCCGGGCGACATCCAGTTCCTTCTCTACACCAGCGGGACGACGGGCCGGCCCAAGGCGGTCGTCAACGAGCACCAAGGGATGATCGCCCAGGCGTTCGACACCTCGATCGTCACTGAGGCCCGCCATGAGGACGTGATGCTCGCCATTACGCCGTTCTTCACCGCGGGCGGTATGGTACGGACTCTGGCTTGGCTCTTCCTTGGTCAGACGATGGTGATCCACCCGCGCTTCGACCCGGAGCACACGGTGGCAGACATCGAACGCCTGCGAGTCTCGATGACCACGTTCATCCCGACCATGCTGCTCCGCGTGCTCCGACACCTCGAGGAGGGACCGGAGAGGGACCTCTCGAGCCTGCGTCGCATTAGCTACGGTTCCGCGCCGGTGCCAGCCGGGCTCGCAGAGGAGGCGATGGACCGGCTGGGCTGTGACCTCCAACAGCGGTACGGCTTGACGGAAGCCGGAGGCCAAGTCACCATCCTCACGCCGGCCGATCATCGGGCCATGGTGGCGGGGAAGGTCCAGCTGCTCGCGTCCTGTGGCCGGGAAACGCCTCAGTCGGAGGTCCGGATCGTCGGCGACGATGGCGAAGAGTTGCCTCCGGGCCAGGTCGGTGAGGTGGTCGTGCGGGCCGAATCCATCGCCCGCGGCTACTGGAACCGCCCAGAAGAGACAGCCATGACATTCAGGCCGACAGGGTTGTGGTCAGGGGACCTCGGCAGCCTGGACGACGAACGGTACCTCTCAATCGTCGGACGCAAGACCGACATGATCATCTCCGGTGGATTCAACGTCTACCCGGCGGAGCTGGAGCGGGTGATCGGCGGCGACCCGGACGTCGACCTGGTTGCCGTCGTCGGTGCTCCCCACGCCGAGTGGGGAGAGACACCGGTGGCTGTGGTGGTACCCAGGCGGGCCGACATCGACGTCGACACCCTCGCAGAGCGGCTGCGCCGCCGGTGCCGCGACGAACTCGCCGACTATAAACAGCCACGTGCATTCGAGTTCAGGTCCGAGCTCCCCCAAACTCCGGCCGGAAAGATCCTCAAACGCGAGATACGACCGGAGGCTCCCAAAGTTTGAGCAGCGTCACCATCCGGTCGGAAAGGTCTCGACATGGCGCGGGCACTGGTCACGAACCCATCGGAATTTCGGTCGTCGGGACAACCTGGCCGCCCGGGCCGGCGCGTTCAGGATGCGAAATCGGGAGTCGCGGATCTTGTGGACTCGCTGTATCCTTTCGGCTCCTCCGAGTCCTCCTGTCAGCCGGACCCGTGAGGTCAAGGAAGTACCAGAAACCCCAGACGATTACCGGCTGCGGGCGCATCAACAATTCGGGGGTCGTCCATTCACGGCGTAACAAATAGCACCCAGCCAGGCTGCGGGGACTTTCAGCCGGTCGGCGCTGAGTGCAGCGCCGTCATGCCTTTGATGAGCCGGGCCTGGTCTGGGTCAGCCGGCTCCCGCCCAAATCTGCGGGCGAGTACCACAAGCCGCTCGACCAGCTCCGCATTTGACGGTGCCCCTTCTGGGCCATAGTGGTAATCGCCGAGTCCCGTTCGTAACTGACCCCCCTCAGCAAGCGAGAGCTCTGCCAGAGGGAACCCGTCGGCGCCTTGGACGACAGGCATCCAGCGCAGCGTCTTGTCGGTGAACAGTTCCCGGCTGAGTTCGAGCATGCCCCGAAAGCGGGTGGCGAGAGCGGTGCCTCCGAAGAAGAAGAGTTTCACGTCGACGATCGGCTCTGGGACCAGACCCATGTCGATCATATTTCTGAGATTCAGTAGACACATGGTGTCCGGAGCCGCGAACGACTTGTGTAGGCCATGCTGGTCGCAGAACCGTGCCAGCCACAGGTGATCGAATCCGTTGTTGATCTGGTGCCCTCGGTTGAGTGCCCAGCCGTCGATGCCGTCGGGTCCCCCCGCCGCGCCCGGCGCGCGCACCGCGTTGACGTCGTAGAACGCCCCGAGGTCGATGGGACCGACCTCAAAGCGGATGCCTCGCTCGACACCGGCCACAAAGTGTCGAAACCGCACTTGCGCCGGCGAGCACACTGCGTAGTGACCGTCTCCTACCGCGACGAAGTCGCCGTAGGTTGGATAGGCGACGAGCGGCGTGGCCTCAGTGATGGCCTGCTGGCAGGCCAGGTTCAGCTCGATGTCTATGCTCATGGCCGCGGTCTCAGGATCGCGGGCGTGGTAGTGAACAACAGCCGCACCCGCGTCGAGGCAGCGACGGGCGTCTGCGGCCAACTCCTGCGGGGTGTAGGCAACGTTCGGATTGGTGGACTGAAGCTGGTTCTCATTGAGAGCAACCTCAATCACGACCTTGTCATCTGAACCCACGGTCCACCTCCCCCGACTCATGGCACCTCTCTACGAGGCGCAAGCCTACCAGGCAGGCTCTCCATCTGATCGTTGACGGCCCAAACCATCCCGACAACGGCCCCACCGCCCAGCCTCGCCTGCGGGTCGATCCAGGCGATTCGGGTGTTGACCAGGTGTGGTTTCCCCGGCCCGGGGAGGGCGGGTCAGGCTCCGGCCTTGGCCCCATACCGGGCCCGGTACTCGTGGCGGGACGTGGTACGGATATCTACCTCGGGGTTCAAACGCCGCAGCGCGCCCACAGCCGCCTGCTCCCTCGGCAGTTGGGCGAACGGGTCGAACCGAAAGAATCGTGCCGCGTTCCGCCAGGTGATCTTCTCGATGAGGTCGTCGGATAGCCCAGCACTGGTCAACTCGGTGAAGAGGTTCTCCGGTGAAGTGGGCCAAGTCGAGTCGGAGTGGGGGTAATCGCACTCCCATGCGATCGAATCCGTACCGATCCGGTCGGCGAGGCGCAGAGCGGAGGGATCGGTGATGAAGCAGCCAAGGAAGTTCTTGCGGAACAGCTCGGTACCGGTGAGTCCGCCGAAGTCGAGCCCGGTCCAGGAGTGGTTCCAGACGTGGCGGTCCAACCGGTCAAGTAGGAAGGGAATCCATCCGATCCCGCCTTCGGACATGGCCACCTTCAGGTCCGGGAACCGGTTGAAGGTGCCGCTGACCATGAGGTCGGTGGTCGCCACCGCGGAAAGCTGAGGCGACATGATGATCAGTTGGTCGTGTGGCGCACCCGGGGGACGTTGGAGCAGGTTGAACGCGCCGCCGATGTGCATGCAGACGGCCATGTCGGTATCACACAGCGCCGCGAACACCGGGTCCCAGTGGTCGGTGTAGAAGCTGGGTAGCCCGACCCCGTAGGGCGTCTCGGGCAGACTGATGGCCGTGCAGCCTTTGGCGGCCACCCGGTGAATCTCTGCTACCAGAGCGTCGCGGTCCCACAGGGGGCCGACCGCGAGCGGGAGGAAGCGTCCGGGATAGGTAGCGCACCATTCGTCGATGTGCCAGTCGTTGTAGGCCGAGACCGCCATGGCGGTCAGGGCCCGGTCAGGCGCTTGGGCCAGCCAGGTGCCGGCGAAGCCGGGAAAAGTGGGAAAGCACATTGAGGCCAGAACGCCGTTAACGTTCATGTCCCGTACTCGGTCGTGAATGTTGTACGCGGCCGGGCGCATCTCGGCGAAGCCGATGGGATCCATGCCCCACTCCTCGCGAGGCCAGGTGGCGACTGCTCCCAGCCCAGTCGGGCCGCATTCGGTACCCTGGAACAGCCACCGATCCACGCCGTCATCGCGGTGTTCGACGTGAGGCGCCTGGCTGCGAAAACGCTCCGGCATGTGACGTTCGAATAGATCAGGTGGTTCGATGGCGTGGTCGTCAATACTCACCAGGACAAGGTCGTTCAGCTGCACAGGTTCCCCTCAGGTCAAGGACACTGTTCTCAGTGA
Organism: uncultured Acidimicrobiaceae bacterium; assembly: GCA_963769725.1. Lineage (GTDB taxonomy): Bacteria > Actinomycetota > Acidimicrobiia > Acidimicrobiales > Palsa-688 > PALSA-693. The sequence continues at coordinate 309,727 of CAVYMU010000004.1, forward strand.
AGCGGGAATGCCGGACCGAACCAAGCACCAATCCCTGAACGATCGTGTAGTGTGAGTGAACAATGGATTTATCGGACCTCCGGTGCCTCGTGGCCGTGGCCGACGAGCTCCATTTTGGGCGGGCGGCCCAGCGGCTCGTCTACACGAAGTCCCACGTGAGCCAGATCGTGGCTCGCCTGGAACGGGAACTGGGACTAACCCTGTTCAATCGCTCCACCCGTCGAGTGGCGCTCACGCCTGCGGGCACCGCCATACTCGCGAAAGCCAGGGCCGTACTCGACTCGGTCGCAGATCTGCGACGGGAGGCAACGAACCTGGCCGCCCAGCTCGGCTCCCAGCTGCGCATCGCCTACGCGCCCGGGACCGGCGGTATCACCACCCGCCTGGTAGCGGAGCTCTCCACCGCAGTGTCACCGAGCGCGGTCCAGATCGAGCCCAAACCCTCGAGCCCAGACGTCATCAGGGCCGTGGCCGACGGAGACGTGTTGGTGGGGATCGCCCAATGGACCGCTCCGCAGCTGGAGTCGGCGCCCCTGGCCAGGCCGGCCCCGGTCCTCTTCGTCCCCGCTGGGCACCACCTGGCCGCCCAAGACTCGGTCACGCTACAAGAACTCGACCATGAAGCGCTGCTCCTGCCCGGCCGGGATATCAACCCGGAACTCTATGACGCCACCCTGGCCTTCTTCGCCGATCGGGGAATCGAGCCCGACTACCGACCCCGTCACATCACCTCGCCCGCTCAAGTCGTCGAGTTGGTGTCGAGCAGACAAGGTGTGGCCATCGCCACCCAGGGGGTAGCCGGATCAGGGGACGGGCTGGTCGCGGTGCCCCTCGTCGGGCCCGCACCCCCAGGACAGACCGTGTATGTGCTGTGGAGACGCGGCGCCACTGCCACGATCCTCAAGCCCATCTTGGCTATCGTCGGCGGACTGGCCTCGGGCCCGGGATAGCAGCTGGAATGTTCGCCCGTCCCTGGCGCCCGACCGATCCCCTCTACCCTCTCCGAGGGCCCCTCCCTCGGCCGCCCTCCTCCACACGGGCAAAGACACCGACGGCGGTGGCGATCGCCCGGTCGCCGTTGCCCTCGTCATGAAGGGTCAGCTCCACCGGGGTCCGGCTGGCCTTGGTGTTGATCACCTCCGCCACCGCCCGGAAGGGGCCTACCGTCCCCGGACGGACCATCATGACGGTCCAGGACTCGACCTGCAGCGCCTCGGTACCCATGGCCTCGGCGATCCGGTCCATCGCCGCCCGCTCGAGCACGATATTGATGGGCCCGAGGTGGAGCGCGGCGTGCGGCGCAGACAGCTCGGCCCGCAACGGTGGCAAGCGCCACAGGCTGTCGTCACCGAGGACGGCGCCGAACACCTCGTGCAGCGGCGGCAACGACGGCGAATCCTCGACCGGCACGGGCGGGTTGTTGACCTTCTCGTAGCTGTCGGGAACGGCTCCGAGGCTGACGCCGGTACCCGTCGAGACGGCCACGAGCCGGTCGGGGTCGTCGATATCGACGAGCCGGGACCGGCTGAACCCCATCGTCCGACCCAGGTGGATGACGTCGCGGTGGACGACCACCCCGCGAACGTCCCGAGCGGGGTCGAGGATCTCATATGACATCACGACGGGCGCGGGGACACACTGGGCGTCGGTCCAATACGGCTCCGGCGAGGCGATGCACAGCGGGGCGGCCATGATGCCGCCCGTGCTGTTGCGCATGTCGTGCCGGAGCGGCATTGTCTCGAGCTCGACATCGGCGTCGAGATCCGGGCTCACCTTCCCGAGATAGCGGTAGGTGAGCAGTGCCGTCCAGGCCTTCTCGAACTGCTTCCAGTGGTCCTCAGGCGCAACGTTTCGGATGTCTTCGACCACGCCGGCTCCTTCCACCCGTCCCCTCAGGGCAGGATTCTAGGGCGAGCTGACCTGAGCGTCGAACTACACCGATCGCTCTGGCCGAACGCCACGCGAAGGTGAGACCATGACTGGCACACAACCGGCCGAGAGACGGGGGACGACATGGAGCACTGGGAACTGGCTGGGCGCGAGGCAATCCGTGACCTCGTCGCCAGGTACAACGCCAACGGCGACACCGGCCGGTTCGACCAGGTCGTCGCGCTCTTCGCGCCCGACGCCGTGATGGACACCGGTGGGGGCGGTGAGCGGGTCGGCCTGGAAGAGATCCGGTCGATCTTCACCAACGCTCGTGACGGCGCCAGCTACGGGGAACACCCAGTGTATTTGCGGCACATGACCTCGACCCTGCAGATCGACCTGATCGACCAGGCCACGGCCAAGGGTCGGTGCTACTACTTCGTGCTCACCGCCATCGGGCTCGATCATTGGGGTCGCTACATCGACGAGTACCGCACCGTCGACGGCGCGTGGAAGTTCGCGCGCCGACGTGTCACGATCGACGGTCGGGCGGCCGGGTCGTTGTTCCTGCCGACCGGGCCGGGAGCCGCGCCACCGGCGTGACCTCCTGCCCAGCCCGGCTGATTGCCTCGTCGGCGAAGGCCTGGTGCTCGCTGGCCGGTCCCCGCGTCATCGCGACATCGCGACCGGCCTTCAGGTCCACAAGCGGGGTCCGGGATTCGTGCCGGGTGCGGTCGATATTGTTATCGACCGCACCCAGGCCCGCCATCGCATCGGGAAATTCCTGTTGCACCACAACCGCACCTGGAGGGGCGGTGACAACTGGACGTTCAAACACCGGGCTTGGATGGCCACTCCGCGTTTCGACGATCTGGCCCTCGAGTCTATTTTCGCCCACTACCGGGCCACCCTGTCGGCTCGGGAGGCGGCCGCGGAGGAGATCGACGCGGATCTGGCTTGCCGGTACCGACGACCGCCGTTCGCCGATAGCGCGCCCCACCTGGCCGCCTACCGTGGGATCACTCATCTGGGTGGGCTCAGCCTGGCCGCGGAGGTGTGCGACTAGCGCCGTTTCGGTTTGGCGGGGATGTTCATGGCTTCCACCGGGCCCACCCCCAGCGAGCATTCTTCGGAGACCCGTAGGACCGTGCGGTGCAGGTCGTGATGTCCCAGGATGGCCGGGCGCTCTTCGGAGGGGACATCCGGGCGGAATGGTTGCGCTCGCGATGGTGAAAACGGATTGCCTTTCGCCGATTTGGGGGGTAGAATCGAACAGACGTTCGATGCTTGACGCTGTCGGGCGGGATCGTCGGCGGGAGCCGGCCTGGGAACCCCTCCACCAGCTTGGACGAGCCGCCATGTGCCCAGGGCTTCGCGCTGTTCAACAATCGATCACCGCCTACGCCGGCCAGTTCGACGCCCGGACTTTGACCGCGGCGCAGGCGAGCGAGGTGGTCCGGTTGTGCGCTCAGATCGAGGCGTCGGCGGCGTCGATCAAAGCTCTGGCCGCAGCCCGCTCGGCCGAGGTCAACAGCTGGCAGCACGCCGGCTATCGCTCGGCATCTGAACAGCTCGCCGATCAGGCCGGCATGAGCCCGGCGGCCGCCAAGCGGGCCCTCGAGACCGGGCGTCGCCTGGCCGACCAGCCCGAAGTGGCCGCGGCCGCCCTGGCCGGTGACCTTTCATTGGAGCAGGCCACCGCCATATCTGACGGTGTGGCCGCCGACCCCGCCAAAGCCGCAGACCTCATCGACAAGGCCAAGCGCAGCTCCCTACCCGAGCTCAACGAAGAGGTGGCCAAGGTCAAGGCCGCCCGCAGCGACCAGGAGCAACGCCGGCGGGACCGGCACACCAAGCGGTCGCTGCGACGCTGGACCGACCGGGACGGCGCCTTGCAGGCCCACCTGTACGGCCATCCCGAGGACGGCGCCAGTCTGTGGCGGATGCTCGACCCCATCCGGCGCCGGCTCAACGTCTTGCGCCGCCAGTCCAGCCCGACCATCGAGTCCCTCGACGCCCTGGACTACGACGCCGTGATGACCATGGCCGCCATCGCTACCGGCAAGGACGGAGAACTCGGCCTGGCCGACCTGGTCGAACTGGGGCTGTTTCCCCAATTCGGCGAATCCATGCTGGCCGGGCGGGCTGCCCCCCCGCCGTCGACCACGGCCGCCGATCCCGAGTTGTTCTCCGTCATCGACGCCGCCCATGTCGACCACACCAGCACCGCTGGTGCTCCGGCGTCGAAGGGTCGCCGTCCCAAGAAACTGGCCGGAAGCCCCATCCGGGTCATGGTCCGCGTCGACCTCGACGCCCTGCTGCGCGGCGTGGCCCTCGAGGGGGAGCTGTGCGAGATCGCCGGCTACGGCCCGATCCCGGCATCAGTCGTCGAGGACCTCCTCGCCACCGAGAACCCCTTCATCATCGGGATCCTCACCAAAGCCCAGGAGCTAGTCGGCGTCTACCACCACGGACGCCACCCCAACGCCTACCAACGGTCCGCGCTGGACTTCCTGTACCCGACCTGCGCCGCCCAGGGCTGCTCGTCACGGGATGGGCTCCAGTACGACCATCGCCACGACTACGCCCAAACCCACTACACCGCCTTCGACCTCCTCGACCGCCTATGCGGCCACCACCATCACAAGAAAACCCAGCACGGCTGGGCCCTCGTCCAAGGCAAAGGCAAACGGGCCTTCGTCCCACCCCACGACCCCCGCCACCCCCGCTTCACCCGCTTCTCCCAGCACGGACTCTCACCACCCTCCCCGCCTCCATAACTCACCACCGCCTACGCCCTGGACCGCCAGCTGTTCGGCTGGCCGATCGGAAGCTTCCAGGCGGTGAAGCACCATTGCGCCGATATGCTCGTCGACGCGGAGGCGATGCGTTCGGTCCTCTACTGGGCCGCATGGTGCGTCGACGTGGGCGACTCCGACGCCTCGCTGGCTGCCTCGTCGGCGAAGGCCTGGTGCTCCCAGGCCGGTCCCCGTGCCATCGCGACCGGCCTTCAGGTCCACGGGGGAGATCGCCTTCACGTGGGACCACGACCTGCCTCTGTTCCTCAACCGGGCCAACCTCGATCAGGTGACCTTCGGGGGGTCACGCTTCCATCAAGACCGCGCCGCCGGCCTGCTCAAGGCACGGGTCAGGACCGGCCACCGTTTGATCTGACTGCCTGCCTGTGCTCAGCGAGCCACCGCATTGTCGCCCAACCTCCACTGCGTCTCGATGTGCCGCTCCCGGAACAGCCAACCGGCGCCGCGGCGGCAGAGCCGATACCGATCCCCGTACCAGCCCCAGGCTCCCACCACCGAGCCGGCGTGGGGATCGGACGGAGTTGAAGTTAGAGTCATCCGGTCAGGCAGCGTCTACTCGGCGAGAGCCAATCGATCCCGAAGGGGGTTTGGCCCGTGGCAACCATCACGGTGCACCAGGACGGGGCAGTGGCGGTCGTTCGACTGGACCGCCCGCCGGTGAACGCCGTCAACCGGCAGATGATGTCCGAGCTGCGGGACTGCTTCGCAGAATTGGGCGAAGATCGAAGTGTGAACACGGTCGTCCTTGCCGCCGCTGGGCAGAAGGCGTTCTGCGCCGGCATCGACCTGGTTGAGGGGTCCGGAGGCGACCGAGGGCCCAGGTCGGTGGCGGACACGCTCGACTCTGGGCGGTACTGGCGCGACACCCAGCACTGCATCCGTCACTGCCCCGTACCGGTCATCGCAGCCGTCGACAAGGCGGCCATCGGCGCCGGCTTCGGGCTGGTAGGGGTGTGCGATCTCATCGTGGCATCGGAGAGCGCGACCTTCTCGCTCACCGAGATCAACGTCGGCCTGCTGGGCGGTGCCGCCAAGGCCCTGAGGATGCTGGGACCATTCAAGGCTCGGATGATGCTCTTCTCCGGAGAGCCGTTGGCGGCCGCGGAGCTTCACCGTCTGGGCGCAGTCGAGGCATTGGTCCCACCGGGTGAGGCGGAGAAGGCGGCAATCTCGCTCGCCCACAGGCTCTCGTCGAAGAGCCCCATTGGGTTGCGGCTGGCCAAGGAGTCGGTGCTGCGGATCGAGGGATCCGAACTGGAGGACGCTTACCGCACCGAGCAGGACTACACCCAGCGGCTGAAGACCTTCAACGACTCCACGGAGGCGCGGGCAGCCGTCCGGGAGAAGCGCGACCCCTCCTGGACCTGGTCGTAGCTTCGTTCGCAGGACAGTTCTTCCACTTGCCTGGGCACTACCTCGAGTCGATCAGGGGTGACGCTCGTGGCGCGACAATACCTGGCTGCTCCAGGCAACTCGTAATGCTGGAGCGCCGCGAGTCGGTTCGTTGGCTGCTCAGCGGTTAGCTCGCCGGCAGGATCATCCTTCGCGCTGCGGAGACCATGCGGGGCCGCGGTGCTCTCGGCTGGGGCGCTCGTATGGTTGCGGACCTCGACCTTCACATCGCAAGCGACCGCGACGTTGCTCGAGACAATCAGCGGATTGACCTCGATTTGGGCGAGCCCTTCCTCTCGCAAGAGAAGCGTCAAGCCCGAGACCGCGGCGGCGACCTCGCGCCGCGCCAAGGGAAGGATATCGTCTCCGAGGGTCGCCCGAAGCACGAACCCCACCACTGACGTCCCGATCGCCCGCTCGAGGGTCGCGGCGTCTGTTCCCGCCATAACTACGACCGGCTTTCCAAACAGCTCTGCGTAGGGTCCGCCCAGCCCTACCAGGGCGATTCCGCCGAATGGTCCATCGTGAACAGCGACCATGACCTCAACGCCACGCGGTGCCTCTTCCTCGACCACGACGAGGCCGAACGACCGCATCATTTGCTCCAGGGCGGTTCGGAGTTCCTCCGCTGAGCGGACACCGTTGACAACCCCGCCATGGATTGCCTTGTGACCGGAGAGACCGGCAGCTTTCACCACGACCGGATAACGGTGAACGGTACTCAAGACACCGTCGATCTCGTCCCACCCATCGATATACCACTGCTGCGGGACGGTGAGCGACGAGCGGCGCAGTAGCTGGCTGGCCAGGCGGTAACTCAAAGAGCCGGGAGACGACGGCGAGCCGGCGTCAACTGACACATCGCCGGACGAGATCGAACTGGCAGAGAGACTCGCCGACGGATCGTATGGTTCGGCCGCGAGATCGAGCCACCGGCATGTATCCCCGGGGTCATCGAAGACGGGCACGCCAACATCTAAGAGCCGATCGCGCAGCGCCTCAGGGATATTTGGCCATACGGCAAGAACCGTGGTCTGATTGGAATTCCAGTTCTCCAGCTGCTGAGTCACGAACTCGCCATAGACGTCGCCGCCATGCAAGACTACGAGGGCATCGACGCCCGAGTCGGCGCGAACGGCGTCGAGGTACGTCGGTAACGAGGACGGCGTACCGCCGCCCAGGGCTGAGTCGAACGGATTGACGTCATCGACCCCGCCCGGAACGAGTTCTCGCACTTTCGTGGCCCCCGGCTCTGCCAGCTGAGCCAAACCGAGATGGTGACGCTCCGCCAGATCGCACGCCAACACACCAGTGCCGCCGGAACTCGTGAAGAAGGCGGTTCGACGTCCCGGACGCCGAGAGCTGCTATGAGCAGCCACCGTAGCGACACCAGCGGCTTCGCGGAACGAACGACAGATGATTCCGCCGTGTGCCGCCACGGCAGCATCAAACTCGTCGGCGTCTCCGACCATCGCGCCGCTGTGGGTCGCCGCAGCAGCTCGGGCAGGCGCGCTCCGACCCACCTTTATGACCATGACCGGCAGTGCCGCAGCCGCGCAATCATCGAGTGCGGCGAGGAAGGCTCGAGGTTGGCGGGCTTGCTCTACGAAGACGATTACCGTGTCGGTCGCTCGCGCATAGGCGAGGTAGCCCAACATGTCCTCGACACCGACGTCAGTCTCTTCGCCGCTGCTCATTATGTGGCTGATGCTCAACCCAAAACGTTCGCCCATCCCGGCGATATTTCCGAGCGCTCCCCCGCTCTGACCGACGACGGCGAGCTGCCTTCGACCCGGTCGGTGTGCCGGCCGGTAGTCGCTGGCCATCACCCTTCGATCCGACTTCGTTGCGATGAACCCGGTGCAATTAGGACCCCAGAGGCGAACACGACTCGGGACAATCTTCCGAATTGCCTCCCGGTCCACACCGTTGAGCTGGCCTGTGATCGCGAGCACCCGGGACCACCCGGAGTTGGCGCAATCGGCGACCGTCTGAGCCAGCACGCCATGGGGAACTACCACAACGCAGAGATCGCCAGGCCCGCCGGGCGCTTCCGAGATATGTTGGTACGCCCTTCGGCCCAGGATCTGCGTCTCGCGACGGCTGACAAGCACGACCTCGTCGAAAGAGGAGCCGAGCAAAGATCGAGTCATGCGAGCGTTATATGACCAAACATCCCGCTCCCCGCCAGTTGCGCCGATAATCGCAATTCGACTCGCTTCGAGAAAATCTCCCGCGATCGGTCGATGTCTCAAGTCTGGACTATGAGCGGTCAAGAATCACCTCCCCGGCGGTACCAGGGTAGGTTGACGCCCCAGTACCTCAACATGTTGGCATCTTCGGCGGCAGCCCCGCACTACGGCATCAAGGCCGGCCGCCAGCTAGGGCCACCACGGCGAGAAGCCAAAGTGGCAAGGGCTGATCGATGGGCTCTAGTGCCGCGTCAGCCAACATTGGCGTTGTAAGTCCACCACCCGGGAGTGCTGGTGGCGCAGTCTGATCGGACACGTTGGTGTCGGATCGGTGCTGGATGGCCGGCATCGCCAGGGTCACTTTCACTAGCCCGGACCCGGTGGGTGCAGTGATCAACAATTTCACGCAACCATCACACCGACAATGAAGAACTTCGTGCCATTTCATTGCCCACAAAGGTTGCTCGACCAGGCGGCACTACTGGGTCATCGTTGCCGGCAGCTGCCCCCCGGCTCAACCGGTAGTGAGAACCCGCGTTGAGAAAGTAGCTTTTGTAAGTTAGGTTAGTATATGGCACAGAGTGATTCAGACATGGATGAGGTCGCGGCAGCGCTGCACGCCACCATCGTCTTGTTCTTGCGGCGGCTCCGGCTGGTGAAGGGCGACGGTGACCTCCCGCCGCCGGAGACCCTGGCGTTAAAGCACCTGGCCCGGGTCGGTCCCTCGACGCCGGGGACGCTCGCCAAGCTGGAGCAGATCAGCCCTCAGGGTATGGGGGTGACGCTCTCTGGGCTCGAATCGCGAGGGTTGGTCGAGCGGGGCTCGGATCCCCAGGACGGCAGGCGGGTTGTTGTATCTGTGACCGCCGTTGGGCGCAAGGTCCTGCGCACGAAACGCGACGCCCGAGTCGAACGGCTGGCGAAGGTTCTCTCCAACGAGCTTACCCGTACGGAGTTGAAGCAACTCAAGGCCGCCGCCCCGCTGCTCGAGCGACTGGCGCGGTCCCTGTAGTAACCAGCCGAGATGGCTCAAGTGACCGATGACGTGGACAGTCAGGTAGCCATGTCCTCACTGACGCCCGCTGCTCACCGATGGGCAGTCCGACACACCGACGATCAAGCCCGCCTGACACCCCAGCGAGCTCCGAGATGAGACCGACCAACGAGCGCAAATGACCGAGGTGCACGACCTGACCAAGGCCTATGGCATCTCACCCAACACCAAGGAAATCAGCCCATGAAAGTCGTCGTCGTAACTGAGGTCCCCGAACGCAGACACACCCGTGACGAGACGACGACCTCGTCACGTCGGGGCGAGACGATCAGCCGGCCCATCTTCCGCGACGTGGCGCCCGATGGCCTGCATTTCTGGTTCGGCTACGGCGGCTCCGCCAAGACCGACAACCCCTTCACCGCCCCACGCCACCACCACGCCCTGCAACAGATCAGATGGTGCGACTCAGGCTCCAAGAACTACGCACCGGGGAAGAACATCGAGGCCGGTGATCTCGCCTACTTCCCCCGCGGCGCCTACTACGGACCGGAGAACAAGGCCGGACCCTACGTCGGGTTCTCCACCCAGTTCGGATTCGGCAACGAGAACATGATCGGCCCCTACTGGCGACCCATCGTACGACAAGCCAAACAGCGGCTGCGGGAACGCGGCACCGTCGCCGACGGCATGTTCACTGGCATCGACCCAGCCACCGGAGAACAGCGACGTTACGACGCCGTCCAAGCCATGTACGAACAGGCCGCCATGTTGGCGGGAGGGACGTTCACCACCCCGGCGGCGGGATACGAAGAACCGATCTTGATGCACCCAGCCGTCTTCGAGTACTTCGAGATCGCCCCTGGCGTCGAGGCCAAAGAACTCGGTCGGTTCTACGACCACCCCGGCCCCAACGCTGACGTCCACATCCAAATGATCCGACTCACCGAGGGCGGTCTCTACCACCTCGGAGCCGACCGGGCCCAGATAGCGATCTGCCGATCAGCCGGCCTGCACATCGAAGGCGGCGACCGCACCACCTACCCCGAGCTGACCTGCATCTACAGTCCCCGCTACGACAAAGCAGCACTCTCCAGTGAATCACCCCTCGAGATCTGCATCGTCGAGTACCCCCGCCTGGACTAGTTGCACGTAGCGACAGTCAAGCACGGGAGCACGGGCAGCCATCTCCTGGCCGCGCTGGACATGAACCGCCACCACCTCTATGGCATGTGAAGACGACCAGGAACCGGACCAAGTGCTTGCAGTTCTGCCGGTGAGGTCCGAAGGCAGATGCAGCCAGAAGGAATGCTGGCGCTACGGTAGCGAGCGGGCCGTCTACGGTCGTGCCGCCTCGTCTGGCCCATCGATCGGGTCGCGACCGGCCTTCACGGCCCTTCGCAAGGCTTGGAAATGGCGTTCGCCAATTGCAGGGAAGCCGTTGGGGCCTCGATGGGCCCATTCAGTGGTGGCGCCTTGAAACACCCGGAGCGCCACGGCGGCCACGACGGTCATCTCCAAGGTTGGTGTCTTGAGCTGGTGGCGGCGAGCCAGTCCGCCGGCGGCGGCCGCAACCATGGCGTCGTTGGTATCTAGCAGCTTTCCCCGTACCGTGGGCGACAGGACGGCGGCTCGCATCACCAATCCGGCCCGCTGGTGAAGGGTTCGCCGGTCACCGGCAGCCTCGAGCCAGGCCATCAGGGAGTGTTCGATGACGTCGAGATCCGAACCGCCAGTCTCGCAGGTCACAATCTTGTCCACCAGCAGGTCCAGGAGTCGGTCCTCAGCGATACCCATGATGGCATCGGCCTTGGTCGGAAAGTGGAGGAAGAAGGTCCGGTCGGAAACGCCGGCGAGCGCGGCGATCTCGCTGGCGGAGGTTGCGTCATAACCCTGGCTCGCGAACAGCCGCAGGGCCGCCTCCCGAAGCCGCCCCCTGGTCTCGGCCTTCTGCTCCACCTTACTGAGCGAGACCTTCCCGGCGGCCGTCGACCTTCGGCCGCCGGATTGGCCCGATGAGGCCCGGATGGAGGCTTGGGCCGACGGGGACGGGCTCATTGACAAGAGGGTAGCCCGGGCGCGGACACTGCAGAGGACTGCACTGTAGGAGGAGGGGACGCGGGCGCCGTGGTCGACCTGGTCGAGTTTCTGCAAGCGAGCAAACAGCCCAAACCTCAGCTCCAGCCGCGGACCGATCCGGCGCCGAGAGCTCGGCGCTACACGGTGGTGTCGGTCGACGATCACGTGATCGAGCCACCCCATTTGTTCGAGGGTCGCGTGCCGGCCCGCTGGGCGGAGACAGCCCCTCGGGTGGTACATCGGGGCGAGGCCGATTGGTGGATTTTCCAAGATCAAGCGTTGCCCTTGCTGGGAGCGGACGCGGTGCAGAGCTGGGAGCCCGGCCAGGGGCACTCCGGACCGATCGCGTACGAGGATGTGCGGCGGGGCACGTGGGACATCCACCAGCGGGTGGGCGACATGGACATCAACGGGGTGGCGGCGTCGCTGAACTTTCCCTCGACCGCATTCGGGTTCGCCGGCCAATGCTTCATGCGCATGAAGGACCGTGAGCTGGGGTTGGCATGCCTGCGGGCCTATAACGACTGGATGCTCGAGGAGTGGACCGCCCCCTACCCGGATCGCATGATCGCCTGCCAGGTCACCTGGCTGCACGATCCCCTTGTGGCCGCCCAGGAGATCGAGCGCAACGCGGCTCGGGGCTTCAAGGCAGTGTCCTTTAGCGAGAACCCGTGGAAGCTCGGGCTGCCGTCGATCCACCAGCGGCACTGGGATCCGTTCCTGAGGGCCTGCGAGGAGACCGACACCGTCATCAACCTCCACGTCGGGTCCTCCTCAGAGACCTTGGTGCCGGGACCGGATTCCGCGGCGGTGATCGGCATCCTGTTTCCCATCAACGCGTTCGCGGCGTGCGCCGACTGGTTGTACTCCGGGGTGGCCGTCCGATTCCCGAAGATCAAGATCGCCTTGTCGGAAGGAGGGATCGGATGGGTCCCCATGATGATCGACCGGATGGAGTACAGCCTACGCCACGGCAGCCACGACCAGGCCCGCTTCGGTGATCTGAGCCCGGTGGACCTGTTGCACCGCAACTTCTGGTTCACGACCTTCTCCGACCCTCGCACCCTGCCCCTCAGGCGTCACATCGGCGTCGACCGGATCATGGTCGAGACCGACTACCCCCACTCCGACTCGAGCTGGCCGGACACCCAAGCGATCCTGGCCAGCCAGCTGGCAGGCGTCCCCCACCGCGAGGCTGAGCTCATCACCTGGCGCAACGCGGTCGAGTTGTACCGCCACCCGATCCACGCCATGGCGGACACGACCGGACCATCGAGGAAGGCGGCAGGTTCACCCGTGGCACCCACCGACTAGCGCAGGCAGAGATCCTGCGAACGCATAGAGATGCATGCGTCTGGGAGGTAGACGTGAGTGATGTGATCGTTTCCGACGATGCCGACGACGGGTATGACCCGTTGGCCGTCTTTCAGGCTATGGCCGCCGGTCCCTCGAGCCAGCAGCTTTATGGCAAGTTTGCAGAGCTTCGCGGGGAGGGTCCAGTACACCTGGAGGCACCCGAGGAAGGTGATGGTGAAGAGGAGTCGACTGAGGGGCTGGCCGTATCCGACGTGGTCCGGCAACCGCCATGGGGTCCGGACCCAAGGTTTCTGACGGTGAGCTTCGATGCGGCCCAGGTTGTCCTGGGCAACCCGGAGATGTCCTCCGCTGGATATTACGAGCGGGTAAGCGTCGTGTTCGGCCACTCGATGATCGAGATGGACGAGCCGGAGCACAAGGAGTACCGGAACCTCATTGCGCAAGCTTTCACTCGTAAAGCGATGAACGAATGGGAAACCGAGCTGGCGGCCCCCCTCGTGAACAGCCACATCGACTCCTTTGTCGAACGGAGGCAGGCGGACCTTGTCCGGGACCTAACGTTTCCGTACCCAATCGAGGTCATCGGCGGGATGCTCGGCCTGCCGGCCGAAGACTTGGACCGCTATCGCCGCTGGGCGGTAGAGCTGCTCGGAATCATCAACGACGTCGAAGTTCGCTTCGCCGCGTCGCAGAAACTCGCCCAGTATTTCGGGCAGCTGATCGCGGATCGCCGCCAGAAGCCACGGAACGATCTGATCAGCGTGCTCACCCAAGCAGAGAAGGACAGCCACAAGCTGACCGACGACGAGATAATCGCTTTCCTGCGGCTGCTCCTCCCAGCGGGCGCCGAGACCACTAACCGCTCATTGGGGAACCTGCTCTTGGCGCTGCTGACGCACCCCGACCAGCTAGAGGCCCTCGGTTCCGACCGGTCGCTCCTGCCCCAGGCGATAGACGAGGGCCTGCGCTGGGAGACGTCGCTTGTGAGCGTCGGCCGCACGCCCAAGGTCGACACCGAGGTGTGCGGCGTCTCCATTCCGGCCGGCTCGAGCGTCACCGTGTCCTTGGGCGCGGCCAACCGCGACGAGCGCCGCTGGCAGAGACCGGAAGAATTCGACATCTTCCGGGATCGCAAGGCTCACATAGCTTTCGGTCATGGGCCACACACCTGCATTGGACTGCATCTCGCCCGGATGGAGACGCAAGTCGCCATAACCGCCCTGCTCGACCGTCTGCCAAACCTCCGCCTTGACCCGGAGGCAGATCCCAAGCCCGTGATCCTTGGACAGGGGCTGAGGTCGCCGGACCGCCTCCCTGTGTTGTTCGGTTGAAGGCCAACGAGTGCTCACGGTCGTCGGTGTATCTGCGATGTCCTGTCGGATTGAACCGGGCGCGTGGTTGTGACGGGTAATAGGGCGGTGGTCTACATCGAGCCCGGCAGGGTGGAAGTTCATGACACGCCGTATCCGGGGTTGGAGTTGCGGGATGGGCCGGGGGTGAACCCGGCGAACGTGGGGCGCCAGACCCCGCATGGAGTGATCGTGGAGGTGATGGCCACGAACATCTGCGGATCGGACCAGCACATGGTACGGGGTCGCACCACCGCTCCCGCAGGCTTGGTATTGGGTCATGAGATCTTGGGGAAGGTGATCGAGGCCGGGCCCGACGTGGAGTTCGTCAACGTGGGGGATGTGTGTTCCGTGCCGTTCAATATCGCATGCGTTGACCGGCCAGTGCCCGATCATGAAGTACAACCGGGGCCTGATGATGTGCATCGTGCACGACAGGGTCCGCATCGCCGACGCCGTCAACGCCACGGTGATCCCGCTCGACTCTGCTCCTGAGGGGTACCGGGACTTCGACGGGGGGGCGGCCAAGAAGTTCGTGCTGGACCCCAACGGCTATCTCGCCCCGTCGGCCTGACCCTCTCCCATCACATCCGCAATGAGAAAGGCGCTCTTCTACGTGTTAGATCCCGAGGCTGACGGCGTTCCCCCCTATCAGGTGGCGGGAGACTGGGCCGATCTGGCCGCCGTCCCCCAGGCCGGCACGGCCTGGGCTCACAGCGGACTGGTGGCCACCTCCGGTGGGGATCTCGTCGGGTTCCACGCCGGCCAACTGGTGGTTTTTGACCCTGGCGGCCACCCCCGCCGGGTCATGAACCTTGGGCTCACCGAAGGGCACGGCATCACCTTGGTCCGAGAGGACGACCATGACTACTTGTGGGTCAGCGACCCGGGCTTCGTGTTCGAACTCACCGAAGACGGCGGAGACGAGACGCTGGCCGCCATGTTCGGCAAAGGCATCCGCCGTCGCAGCGTTCGCCCCCGCGTGGTAAAAGCCACCCTGGAAGGGGCCATCCAAGCCGAACTGCCTCTCCCTCCGGCTGACTTCCCCATCCCGCCCGGACCCATGGGGGCCTACTGCCCGACGGGCACAGCCGTCGACGAGACCCGCCTGGGTGGCAGCGGTGACATCTGGGTGGCCGACGGATACGGCAGCAGCCTGGTCCACCGCTACAGTCACGCTGGAGAGCATCTCTCGGTCCTCACAGGTGAGGAAGGAGCGGGCCGGTTCAACTGCCCCCACGCCGTTTGCATCGATCGTCGCGGTGGCAAGACCCCTGAGTTGTATATCGCCGACCGGGGTAACAAACGCGTCCAGGTGTACGACCTCGAAGGCGTCTACCAGCGCAGCTTCGGCGAGGCCTTCTTGAACAGTCCGAGCGGCTTCGCTCAGTGGGGCGACCACCTGGTCCTGGCCGAACTATACGCGAGGCTGGCCGTTCTCGGCCCCGACGACCACCTCGTCGGATACCTGGGCGCCGACCCGGCTATCGACGATCAGCACGGCTGGCCCCAGCCGCCCGGCTGGCCCAACGCTCTCACCCCCGACGGGCACGCAACATCCCGTCATCCGCCCCGCCCTGACCGGTTCAACTCCCCCCACTCCCTCGCCGTCGATGCCGACGGAAACCTCTATGTCTCCGAATGGCTCATCGGAGGCCGCTACACGAAACTCGCCCCCCATCCGCCTAGCTATGGCTAGCTGGTCGCGCCCGCTTCGACCGACCGACAGAGCCACCCGACGGTTCGGTCCGGGGCTTGCGGAGCAGTCCATCGATCATCCCGTGGAACTGTTCCAGAGTGAGGGCGCCGGTGCTCGTCTCGCCGTCAGAGGTGAGATGGACATGCTCGTTGACCAGCACTGCGTACAGGCGGGCGATAGCGTACGGTTCGCCGGCGCGGACCTCGCCGGCTGCCTGGCCCTCCGCAACGACCCCCGCAAGCATCGACATCGCCTCGGTGAGACGACCTTCGACGTCGCCGGCATGGACGGCAAGCGACGGCCCGATGATGGCGGAGTCGCCGGCGATGCGGCGCAACAACCGCCGGAAATGGGGGCGCCCCTCGAAGAAGGTCTGGGTGACGTCGGCAATGCGATGGAGCTTGTCCAGCGGGAGGAGATCACTTTCGGCCACGGCCCGGATCGTGTCGTTCAGCTCGATGCCGCCGCGAAGGAGCATCTCGGTGAGAAGCTCCTGCTTGTTCTCGAAAAACAAATAGATCGCCGCAGTCGAGAACCCCGCGAGGTCCGCGATCTGTCGGAGCGATCCCGCCTGGATTCCAAACTCACCGAACACCCGCTCGGCGGCATCCAAGATCCCCTGGCGGCTCTCAGCCCGGCGAGCAGCCCGCCTTCGGGCACGGGGATCGGGCTCAGCGGCCTCGGACCCATCCTGACTCCCTGAATGGGCGTTCATTGAACTGGACGCGCGATCATGGCCATGTTATCCTTTCCGAAGTCGCCGGGTGCGGCTCCTAGGAGGGTAGCTACAGGTGTACACGCTGCGTAGGGTTCGCGTGTTGTCTCGTCTGGGTGCTCGAGACAGTGCTCCGGCAACAACGATATTGCGTTCCACCGCACACCGAGCCGCTCACAAAATCACCTGAATGGCTGACATACCAATACCACAAAAGGAGACCGCATGACCACATCCGCGGCTGACCTCGACCCGCTCTTCGATCCGGACGTCGTTCAGGACCCTCAGAACTACTACCGGCAGCTGCGAGAGAACGACCCGGTGCACGAAGTCGCTGGCACAGGCACCTATCTGATAACTCGCATCGACACCATCTACGATGTGGTGGCCCGGCCCGAGGTTTTTTCGAGTATATCGGGCGAATTCCTGCACAAGGGTGACTGGCCCGCTCCCGACCTTCGCCCGGGCCGGGCCGGCTATATCGCCGCCGGTGACGCCGAGGGAGGCGGGGGCCTGGCCGGCGCCGATCCTCCCGCCCATAGCCGCCAGCGCAAGGTCGTGACCCGAAAACTGTCTACCGCGAATATGCGAGCCATGGAGCCGGAGTTCCGTTCGCTGGTAGATGAAGCCCTGACCGACATTCCTGCCGATGGCCGCTTCGAATGGATGAGTCAAGTCGCCGAGCCGCTGCCCATGGTCATGGTGACGCGCGTCTTGGGCCTCCCAGACGCCCTGGCACCCGTGCTCAAGAGACAAGGGTACGCCATGGTCGAGCGGATCAGCGGTTTCGTTTCGGAGGATCGGATCAACCAGCTCGACGACGACGAACTCCCCGGGCTTACCGCCGTCATCGAGGCGTACACCCGGGCCAAGGAAGATCCCGCCGCTTACCCCGACACCATGATCGGCATCCTGGCTCAGTCAGTTGTCGACAGTGAACTCAACGACTTCGAGGCCATGAGCATCTTGGGGGTGCTGATTGCCGCGGGAGGGGAGTCAACGACCAGCCTGACCGGCACCGGTGTGCGCATTCTCGCCGAGCGGCCTGACCTTCAAGACGAGCTCCGAGGTAACCCGTCGCTTGTCCCGACGTTCGTAGAGGAAGCCTGCCGTTTCGATCCCCCCTTCCGGGGCCACTACCGGGTCGCGACCCAGGACGTCGAACTCGATGGCAAGAGCATCCCTGCCGGGTCCCACCTGATTCTGATGTGGCCGGCCGCGAACCGCGACAGCACCACGTACGACAACCCCGACGAAGTGCGACTCGATCGACCCAATCCCCGCCACCACGTTGGTTTCGGGTGGGGCATCCATCTCTGCGTCGGTGCACCGCTGGCACGAGTCGAGGCGAAGGTGGCTATCGAGAGGTTGCTGACCCGCACCCGAGCCTTCCGCCTGGATGCCTCGGCGCCTCCGCTGCACTACCACCCAAGCTTGATGATCCGCCGACTGGTCTCGCTTCCCCTTGTCCTCGAGCCGGCTGAGTGACCGATCTCGGGACGGACTTCTATGGAGATACACCTCCAACAAGCCACTATGTCAGATGCGACTCCGAAGACATTCGGGAACCCCACAACAGCTGAATGACAGAAGTGGCCGGATTGGACGGTGCGGGTGGCAAAAAACATCCACTCGGCACCTAACACCAAATACAACATATTGAGAGACAAGCTCTTATGAGGCAACCGACTCCTGTTGCCCGGGAGACGACCGAAGGGGGAACCTAGTTATGCACATTCGATACAAGACGGCTGGCGTCACATTGGGCCTGCTCGCGCTAGCGGCCTCAGGATGCTCCAGCAGTTCCAAGAGCTCGACACCAACAACGGCCACACCCGGCGGGTCAGGCACCACCAGCGCCGCAACGACGGGGAACACCGCCAGCGCTACGGGTGTCACCGCAAACACGATCAAGGTCGGATTCATCACGTCGGAGACCGGGGTTTCCGCGTCCAGCACCGGGGACTCACTGTACGGCGCCAAGGCCTACTTCGACGCCGTAAACGCAGCGGGAGGAGTCGACGGACGTCAAATCGAACTGGTTCCGGCCGACGACCAGTCGTCGCCAGCCGGAAACGCGGCGGCCACCCAACTCCTCCTGAGCAAGGGGGTCTTCCTGATCGAGAACTTCAGCGCGTTCACGTTCGCCAGCACCAAGATCACCCAGCAGGCTGGCGTACCCGTGACCGGCGGCGGCTTCGACGGACCGGAATGGGGTATGCAACCGAACACGAACATGTTCTCGACTGTCGGGGGTACGAACGGCCGCACCTCGAACAATCTGTTGGACGCGAACTTCTTCAAGATGGTAGGGGCGACAAACATCGGGGGTCTCGCATACGGGATCTCGCCTTCTTCGACGGGCAGCATCGTGGATTTGAAAACCGCACTACAGATGATCGGCTTGAAAATGGGCTACGAAAACCTGTCGGTACCCTTCGGCGCAGTGGACATCACCGCCGACATGCTAGCCATGAAGGCTGCCGGAGTGGACGGGGCGGCGTGCTCATGTGTGCAGTCGACAACCGTCGCCATGTTCAGCGGTCTGGCCCAGCAGGGCATCAAGGCCAAATCACTGTCGTTCGCGTCCGCCGACTCGAGTCTCTTCAAAAGCCCCACCGCCGCGGCCGCCGCTCAGGGCGCGTACTACTCGTCGCAAATACCGCCCATCGACACAAACAACACTGCCACGAATACCATGCTCACCAATATCAAGGCGGCCGACTCCAGCTACACAAGCGGCTACCCGACCTTCGGCTTGACTGGAGCATACCTGGCCGCAGTGTTAACCGTGAAAGGGCTGCAGGTGGCGGGACAGAACCCGACCCGACAGTCGTTCATCCACAACCTGACCGCCGTGACGGGCTGGAATGCCAACGGCCTGCTGGCCGGCCCGGTCAGCTTCAACCACTTCGGCACCAGCGAACCTGTTCGTTGCGGGTGGTTCGTGCAGGTCGCCGGCAATACGTTTAGGAGCTTCAATAACGGCCAACCCGTTTGCGGTAAGTCCTTCTAAGACGCCCCTGATCGCCGCCGGGTCGCGTTCGGCCTTCCGGTCGGAGCGCAAGCCCTCTAGCGAGGGCACTTCACCTGGAGTGCCGGCCGAATAGGCCGGCACACTGGTGAATCCTCAGCCGGCCGGGACGGATACGACGTCGGCCAGCGTCTGAGCGTCTTGAGGTAGCAGGTAGCCGTCCCGCTGGTCCCGGCAGGCCAAGCGCTGTAATGTTGAGCGACCGTGAGGGAACTCCGTCGCTCGGTCGTGTTCAGAGACGGTACAGGCGGGTGGCGTTGCCCTTTGTCATTAGGTCTTTCTCTGGCTGCGACATCGACGAGAAATGCTCGTCGATCACCCGCATCGAGTTCGGGAAGGTCTGGTCGATGTGCGGGTAGTCGCTCGCCCACAGCAGGTTTTCGACGCCGAGCTTGTCGCGCATGCCCATGGCCGTCAGGTCCTCCTCGAATGTGGCGGCCATGTTGGTGTACCAGTAGTCGCTGGGCAGGTTGTCGATCGGCATGCCGCGGGCCTTCCAGTCGCCCTTGTGGTGGCAGGTGTCGAGGCGCTCGAGCATGTACGGGATCCAGCTCAGCCCCGACTCGACGAGCACGACGCCCAGCCCGGGGTGGCGCTGGAACACCCCGCTCAGAATGAGCTCGACCATCGGCTGCGACATCAGGATCGGCGGCATCACCTGGAACACGCCCTTGACGGGGGTGGGGTCGGCGCCAAGACCACGGCCCTTCGGTGGGCACACGTGGAGGCTGATCGGCATCTGGGCCTCCTCGATCGCCGACCACAGCGGGTCGTAGATCGGGTCCATGTACTTGGGCAGGCCCTGGTCTTCGGGATAGAGGGGAACGCCGTACCCTGCCCAAACGCCGACCGCCTCGCCCAGCCGCTCACCGACCTTCTGACGGACCCCTTTCACGGGTACGACATGGATATCTACATCAGGCGTTGGGATTGACCTTGAACAGGGTCCCGCAGATGTCTTTGCCGCCATCGTAATAGACGAACTTGCCCGCAGAGATGTAGGCGAACTGACCGCAAGAGGTCTGCGGCAGCATACCGGGAGTTCCGAAATTGGTGAAGCCGATCGGGCTGGCCAGGAGCCCGCCAGCGTTGTAGCTGCTGACGCCGCGCATACTAGAGATGAACGACGCTCGGGTCGGATTCGAGCCTGCTTTCTCCAGCCCGTCGATCATCAGATCGGCCGAGATGTATGAGCCGTACAGACCGAGGTCAGGGATGGCGCCCGCCTTGTATCCGGGGTCGTATTGCTTTGAGGGTACTGAACATCGTTTGCACCGCTGGGATGGTGCTGTTGGGATCGAAGGAGACACCGACATAGTCCCCCGCAAAGGCGTCGGCTGAGGAGGAGGTGCCGAGGATGTCGCTGTCATAGCCGGTGAAGTACAACTGGTGCATGTTGGTCAGACCGGCTTGCTTGACGGCCTCGCTCAGAGCGACGTCGGAGCTGTCGACGAAGCTGCCTACGACCCCGTTGCAGCCGGCGCCCTTGATGGCCAACACATCAGCGGTGAAGTCCACGCCCCCGAACGGCACCGATTCGTTCTCGTAACACTTGGCGATCCCCAGGGCCTCGGCGGCCGTCATGATCGCATGGATACTCGTCTGCGATGAGTTGGAGATGCCGTACCCGAGGGCCGCCAGCTTGGTAACACCTGCGTCCTTCAAGACTTCGGCAGTGGTGTTGTAAGCATATGCCGGCCCGCCTGGGTCGGGAATCGGCGTGTCGACCACGGGACTCCAGCTGAACATGTTGCTGCTCGACGGCTCGGCCCATTCCGGTCCGTCGAAGCCGAAGCCGGTCACCGGGACGCCTTGCTGGCTCAGGTACTTCGCCCCCCCGAAGGTGAAGGGGGAGAAATCAACGACCCCAAAGGCGTGCTTGGTCTCCACCAGCTCCTGGGCGGCTGACAAGTCTTGGGCCGGGCTCGACGCATCGTCGACCGGCACGAGGACGATCTTGCGGCCGTCGACTCCGCCCTGGGCATTCTGCAAGTCGATCCGGGCCTGGGCGGCGGCGGGACCATCCGCGAAGGTGGAGCTGGCGACTCCGGTCTCTGAGGTGATGTATCCCAGGGTGATGGTCGTCGCCGAGATGCCCGGCGCGCTCGCGGTGAGAGGTGCGCCGCTGGTTGCAGACGACGATCCGCTCGGGCTGCTGGGCGCCGCAGTGGTAGCGGTGGATGAGGGTGTCTTCGAGCTGCCGCATGCCGCAGCAACAAATACCAGCGCGAAAATACCGGCCGGATAGGCATATCGATTTCGTTTCATTTTATCCCCCCTACGACAGCCACATATAGGGTTGCGACGCTACAACATCCCCTCCCTCCGCACAAGGCGCCCTGTTGAGTAGCTGTTGCTCAGGCTTATTGTGTGGCACGACGGGAGGCCACATGTTCGGAAGCAAGCACGGCATCAGCCCCAGCTCCTAAGGGGGCGACGCCAGGACCCTATCTAGCCAAGGCCGGCTGATGGACCGTTCGAGCACGAGGCGGCCGGCGGCGTTGCGCTCGAGCACCACCGATCGGTGTGATCGAGCGCGGCTGACAGGTTCCACAGCCACGCGTCTAACTCTCAAGTTGTGTAATCGCGGCGACCGAAGCGGCCAGGGCCTCGGGGTCGCGGCCGCGGACGGGTACGACTACCTCCGTCACACCGGCGCGACGGTGCCCGTCGAGGAGCTGCCGGAGACCGCCAGGATCCCGGTGGTTGGCGATCACCAGTAATCCCACACTGGACGGGTCCCGTCCGATGGCCTCCGATCGGCGCTGGAGCTCCGACACGAGAAAGGCGGCCCGATCCGGCGTGACCGACCCGGCAGCCAGACCCGCGCCGAGACGCACCACCCGATCCCAAGTCGCCGGAGTGTGGCCTCCGAACCAGAGCGGAATGCCACCGAGCTGCGCCGGCTTGGGGTTGCAGTACAGCTCGGGGAAGGACACGAACTCGCCGTTGAACAACGGTCGCTCCTCGGTCCAGAGGGACTCGAGAGCCGCCACGTACTCCTCGACCCGAGCCCCACGGCGGCGGCGGTCCACCCCTACGCAATCGTACTCCTCCATTACACCGCCAACGCCCACGCCGAATGTGACCCTGCCGCCAGAAAGGGAGTCCATCGACGCCAGCTGGCGCCCGAGCACGAGCGGCTGGCGGAGAGGGACCACCATCACCGAAATCCCCACTCCGAGGCTCGTGGTAGCGGCCAGCATCCACGTCATGGCGACGATCCCTTCCAGCTGGGGGTCGGAGATGTCCCACGGAAACTCCCGGCCGAGATCGCCGGCCGACTCGAAGTGGACCGGGTAGACGAGACGGTCGCCGAGCCATACCCGCTGAAGTCCTGACTCCTCTGCGCTGAGGGCCACCGCGGTAAGGTTCTCCGACGCCGCGAGCGGCCCTCTCGGGATGATCCCCGCTGACACAAGCATGTCTCCCCCTTTCTCCCGACAACTAGTATGCGTCGGCCCTTTCGACCGGATTCCGAACGTCACCGTCGGATCCGTCCAGGCCAGCCTCCGGACCGGCCCTACGGTAATCACGCCCTAGTCTCCAGTCCAGCGAGGCGCCTGGCCGAGATCGGGGCCCACCCGTCGGTATCGTGGGCAGATGGTTAGAGTCGCCGCCCGTAACGTGTCTGTAGGCCGTGAAGAACTTCTCCTGTTCGTCCGGCCCCGCCATCAGGGGATCCTCGTTACCACCCGAGGGGACGGGTCACCGCAGCTGTCTCCGGTGACCATGGGCGTTGATGGCGAAGGCAGGATTGTCGTCTCCACCTATCCGGAGCGGGCCAAGGCTCGAAACGCGAAGCACAACCCGAAGGCGTCGGTGTGTGTTCTCTCTGACACGTTCAACGGTGAGTGGGTGCAAGTCGACGGACGGATCGAGGTCGTCGAGCAACCGCAGGCGATCGAAGGCCTGGTCGATTACTACCGCTCGATCAGCGGAGAGCATCCCGACTGGGACGAGTACCGCCAGGCGATGGTGCACCAGGGCAAAGTGCTGCTCCGGCTGTCTATCGAACGTTGGGGGCCGATCAGCCGAGGAGGCTTTCCGAGCCGCCTCGTCGAGGATGACTGACCGCGGCGACACAGCCCGGCCATCACAGCGAATCATCGGCCGAACCGGCGTAGGTGGCATAATTCCGGGGCGAGGAGGGCATGGTGGCGGGTCGAGAAGGGAGGGCAGCGATGTCGGAGGTTGGTCGGGACTCCAAAGCTTGGCAGATGGTGGACGAAGGCTGGGGTCGCGCGGCGTCGGACTTTGCGACCTTGAGCGAGCCGAGCAACTGCCGGGAGTATGTCGCTCTACATCATTTTCTTGGAATCGATGCCGGTGACCGGTTGCTTGACGTTGCCTGTGGTTCGGGACTGGCTATTGAGTTGGCACGGCTTCGCGGTGCGGTGTGTTCCGGGATCGACGCGTCGACGAGGTTGGTTGCAGTCGCTTGTTTCCGCAACCCCGAATGCGATATCCGGGTCGGCGATATGCACGATCTACCATGGGGAGTGGCCGCTTTTGATGTGGTGACTAGCTTTCGGGGTATCTGGGGGACGACTCCTTATGCGGTCGACGAGATCAACCGCGTTCTTCGGCCCGGCGGTCGGGTTGGGCTGACAGTATGGGGACATCTGAAGGTGTCACCAGGTGCGTGGGCGCTAGCACCGTTCCGGCTGGCTTCTCCGGAGAAGGTCGACAACCAGGCGACCATGGTGTCACTCGGCCGGCCCGGTGCGGGTGAGGGCCTGCTGGAGAGGTGCGGCTTTGTGGACATCCGCCGTGTCGAGGTGCCCTTTGCGTGGGAGTTCGCCGATCCCGAAGTCTTCGCCCGAGCGCTCGCTTCCACCGGTCCCGCCTATGAGGCGATTCAGAACATCGGCCAGGACACCTTCCACGAAGCCGCACTCGATCAGGCTCGTGAGCAGGTTCGCGACGGGTTGCCACTTCGGGGCCGAGATCAACGTGGTCGGGTACCTGGCCCGCAAACCGGAGGAGGATGATCATCCATGACAGCTGGGTTTCTTGAAGAGCCCCCCATCAGCCCTCGGGCCCAGGCCCTCTATGACGAGGACCTCAAGGACACCGGCTATGTGTGGAACGTGTCGCGCCTGTGGGCCTACCAGCCAGACACCGTGGATCACCTCTTCGAGTTGATGTCACAGGCGTTCAAGCCGAGTGGCCTTGACTTTCGTCAACGCGGCATCCTTGTCGCCGCCGCCGCTTCGACTCTGGGGGACTCGTATTGCTCTTTGGCATGGGGCGGCAAGCTCTCCGGCGCGTCTGACCCTACCCTCGCCGCTGGAGTTCTAACTGGCATCGACACCGGTCTGACCGTCCAGGAAAAGGCCATCGCTTCCTGGGCACGCAGGATCGTGAAAGACCCCAACGCCACAACTACCGCGGATATCCAGGAGCTTCGTGACGCCGGGCTCGTCGACTCCCAGATATTCGCTATCACCGCCTTCGTGGCGCTGCGGCTGGCCTTCTCCACCATCAACGATTCGCTCGGAGCCAGCCCCGACGCCCAACTGGTCGAGTCTCTGCCGCCAGTGGTTACACAATCAGTGACCTACGGCAGACCCGTCCAATCAAGCCCATAGTAGGTCCCCAAAAGCATCCCTGTCTTGGAGCCCTCGTAGCCGGTCGGTCCCACGACGAGAGGACTGCTGTCGAGTTCCCCGTCCCTCGCGAAGCTCCAGGCGGGTGCTTCGGGGAGGGCGAAGCGGGACCGTTCGTCGACGGGGCCACCCGCATCGACCGGGAGAACAACTGCCCCTCAACACCTACGGAGGGCAGCTCTCGGCCGGCACGGTGCCGGGGCACAGCCGGATCTGAGGCAACGTTGGGTATCGTGGTCAGGGTGTGCCGGCACGAACCAGGTCTTTGACCGCCGGTACCACGGGCGGAGCGTCCTTCCAGTTGACCACGCCGTCTTCGGGCAGCCCGGCTGCCCTCTTGTTCTCGTGGATCTCAGCCCAGTGAGAGTGGTTGAGCTGGTGCAAGGTAAAGCAAGCTTGCAGACCATTGTAAAAGCCCATGTTGTCCACGCTCTGATTGACCGACTCCTTGATCAATAGCGAAGTCATCGATGGCAGCGCGGCGATGCGCGCCGCGAACTCGAGTGTCCGCTCCCCCACCTCGTCGGCAGGAAAGATCTTCGAGACCATGCCCAGCTGGTGAGCCTCCTCTACCCCCAGCGAGTCCCCGGTCAGGAGGAGCTCTTTTGCCTTCCGCGGTCCGAACTCCCACGGGTGGGCGAAATACTCCAAGCCGCACATCCCCAGACGAGTGCCGACCACATCCGCGAAGGTTGCGTTGTCCGCGGCCACGATGAGATCACAACACCACATCAACATCAGCCCGGCTGCGTACACGCTGCCGTGTACCTGGGCGATCGTGATTTTGCGAAGGTTCCGCCAGCGCAGCGTGTTCTGGAAAAAGTAGTGCCACTCCTGCAGCATGCGCTGCTCGGCTCCGCTCTTAGTGCCACCCGTCATCGCATAACTGGGATGAAAGTCCGGGCCGGGAGTGCGCTCCGCGACAGCCTCCTTGGAGCCCAGATCGTGGCCCGAGGAGAACATCGGTCCGGCTCCGGCCAGGATAACCACCCGCACCTGATCGTCTGCCTCGGCCTGCAAGAAAGCGTCGCCCAGGTCGACCAGCAGCCCGCGGTTCTGGGCGTTCCTGGCCTGGACCCGATTAAGAGTGATCCGGGCGATCCTCCCCTCTTCGAGCGTCTCGTAGGTGATATATCTTCCAGCCATGACAAGGCCTCCTGCGTCGAGATCCGATATTGCCGTTGCGAGTGGTCGCGCCGGTTAGGATACGTCTCGGCAGAGCCTATAGAGTCGGACCTGGCTCCGCTAGATCGCGGCCGGCCGATCGGTCGGATCTCCACCAGGAGGCGGTGGGATGAGGCCCATGGGATTCGGACACTCGGGTCGGTTGAAGGCCACCACGAATACCCGAGACCGCTGGTCTCGATATCAAAGCCCCAGGAGTTCTCCTCCCTCTGGTGGTCAGATGTAGTCGGAGCCGACGTGGCGTTCGGCGACCAATTGGTCGTACTCGGCATCGGATACCCCGATGACATGTTTGTAGACATGCTCGTTGTCCTGTCCGAGCGTGGGTGCGGCTCGCCATATCTCGGGGGGCGTCCGGCTCATGTGGAAGTTGGCTCCCGGGTGGAAGTGGACCCCGCACGATGGGTGCTCCAGCAGGTGAAAGAAGCCCCTCTCGTGCAGATGGGGGTCCGACAGGGCGGCCGCCTCGTCGAGCACCGGTCCGGCGGGGATGCCCGCTTCCTGCAGCTCCCGGGCGGCGTCCATCGCCAGACGGGTGCGGGTCCACTCCGAGATCACCAGGTCGATCTCGTCGTGCGCTTCCTGCCGCCCGTTGAGGGTGGCCAGCGCGGGCCGTACCAGCGCGGCGGGCCGGCCGAGGAGGCCCGCCATTCGGGGCCACTCCTCGTCCGAGCGCACCGACAGCACCACCCATCCGTCGTCTCCGGCGCACCGGTAACAGCCCTGTGGGGCGAAGTCCGGACTGCGGTTTCCCCACCGGCGGGGATGGCGGTGATTCATCGCCGCGTCCATGGTGAGGTCGCCGATGTGGCAGATCATGTTCTCCACCTGGGCCATCTCGCACACCGCGCCTAGGCCGGTGCGCCGCCTCTGGATCAGGGCCATCAGGAAGGCGTTCGCCCCTCCGGGTCCCGACGCCCCGTCCATGAAGATGGAGCCCACCTCGGGTCCTTCCGGGTAGCCCTGCACCCGCAGGAAACCGCCCAGGTCCTCGAAGTGCCAGCCGAACCCGGTGGCGGAGCTGTCCGGACCCCAGGATCCGAGCGGGGGCATCCTCACGATGATGAGGCGGGGATTGACCCGGTGGAGTTCGTCGGGGCCGATCCGCAGTTTCTCGAGAAGGCCGGACGCGTTGTTCTCGATCAGGCCATCGGACTTCTCGACCAGTCGCAAGAACAGCTGTCGGCCACGCTCGCGGGTAAGGTCCATGGTGATGTCGCGCTTGTTGCGGGCCTGGGCGTTGAACCAGCTGAGCCGGTTCCACGGATCAGGTCCGGGATTGCTGTCAGGGTAGTCTCGAGCCGCCGACATCGACGCGGCATCATCGCCCCGAAGGGGCCGACGCGGACCTTTCGTCGGCGTGGGGTAATGCTGGAGCGACTCGATCTTGATGATCTCGGCACCCATGTCGGCCAGGAGCATGGTCGAGAAGGCACCGGCCAGAGCGACCGTCACGTCGAGGACCCTGATTCCCTGGAGGGGGCCGAAGGGGGGCTGGACGTCGGTCACGCCACCGTCCCCGAGTCCCGCAGCCGGACGATCTCTTCCCCTTCGAGACCGGCGAGCTCGGCCAGTATCGCGTCGGTATCCTGACCAAGAAGGGGGGCGGTCCGCCTGATCGACCAGCCGGTTCCGTTCAACCTCCAAGGGGGACCGGTATAAGGGAGGGACCCGGCGGCGGGGTGATCGGCGGTGACCCAGAACCCACGGGCCAGGAGGTGATCGTCGCTCAAGAGCAGCAGCGGATCGTTCACGACGACCACCGGCCAACCGGCGGCCTGGGCTTCTCGCATGGCAACCCGGGACTTCCGAGCCGCCGCCCACTCGGCGACCAGACGGTTGATGAGGTCGGGGTGCTCCGTCATCACATCCAGACCGATCTCCTCCCACACGCGCGCCAGCTCAGGATCGCCGAGCACGGTCACCATCCGTCCCACGTGATCAGGCCATATTCGTCCCGTCGTGATCATCTGGCCGTCGGCGCACTCGAACCGGCCTCCGGCCGCGGGCCGGCCGGCCCCGACCACCGCCGCCCGCTCGCCGATCGTGCCCGAGTACTCGTAGGAGAGGAGATAGTAGCGACGGCGATCGAGCGTGCCGTTCTGGGTCTCGAAGGTGGCCACGTCGACATGCTGGCCTTCCCCGTGCTCCTCAGCATGGAACAGCGCCCCAAGGGTCGCCACGCAGGCCGTGGCCCCCGACTGCATCAGCACGGCGTTGCCGGCCAGCTTCACCGGCTCGCGTTCAGCGGACCCGCTGGCGCTCATCCCTCCCATCGCGAACGCCACGATCTCGGTCATCTCCCAATCCCGATAGAGCCCGGTCTGCCCGAACGGGGTGACCGAAGTGAACACCAGGCGCGGGTTACCGATCGTCAGATCGTCCGGGCCGAGCCCGAAGGTAGCCATGGTTCCCGGTCGGGACGACTCCACGACCACATCGGCCCTTGACGCCATCGTACGGGCGATCCCAGCCCCTTCCGGGGTGGCGATATCGATCACCACGCTCTCCTTATTGGTGTTCAGATGCAGGAACATCCCGCTCTTCTCGAGATCCGGCCAGTCACCGGGGAACGGTGCCATGGCGCGGGCCGGATCCCCCCCCGGCCGCTCGATCTTCACCACCCGAGCGCCGAAATCCGCGAGCATCTTCGTGCAGTTCGGACCGGCCACGCCCTCGGTGAAATCGACGACCAACAATCCAGTCAGCGGCTGGGGCACATCATCCCGTTCCCCCGACAATGGCACCCCCGAAGTCTGTCACGCCCAACCCGGATCCGGTGGCAGCGCAAGTAATCCTCAAGACCGACTAACGCGAAACACTCGTAGTTCCCTTCATCATCCCGCTACCGACGGCTCTCTGAGGCCACCGCATTGAGAGCGCCGCGGCCGAGTCACGTCCATGGCGACTCGGCCACAACGTCGACCACGAACCCGTCGCCGGGGACCGACGTGCCACTGGCGGTGTCCGCTACGGTGACGGGCCGTGGATTTGGCTATCGCGTTCAACATGCGCTCCCCCAGTTGGGGACCTCCAACCGGCGAGTTGTATGCGGCCGCCCTGGACATGTGTGCGTGGGCTGACCGACTGGGCTTTGCGACCGTTCTGCTTTCGGAGCACCACAGCACCAGCGACGGCTATCTGCCTTCGCCGATCGTGATGGCCGGGGCGGTCGGCGCTCGTACGACCCGGATCGACATCAAGATCTCCGTTGTCCTGGCCACCTTGATGCACCCGGTGCACTTGGCCGAGGACCTGGCCGTCGCGGATCTGATCTGCGGTGGTCGACTGCACGTCACCCTCGGGGCTGGGTATCGGAAACCGGAATTCTTGGCTTTCCAGGTCGACTGGAAGAAGCGCCCATCGATGATGGTCGAGATCGTCGAGACCCTCCGGACGGCGTGGACCGGTGAGGAGTTCGACTTCCGGGGCACCCGGATCCGGGTGCTCCCGTTGCCGGCCCGACCGGGAGGACCGCCGCTGGCGCTGGCCGGAACCTCCGAGGCGTCGGCACGACGCGCCGCCCGTTTGGATCTCGCCTACGAGCCGCTCGGCGAGCAGTTCTACCGGGCCTACCTCGACGAGCTGGGCCGGCTCGGCAAAGCCCGGCCGCAAAGGCGTCCCGGTGACGGTAGCTCGCCCTATCCCGCCTGGATCGCCGTCGCCCACGATCCGGAGGCGTACTGGGCCAAGGTGGGCCGGCACGTCTTGCACAACGTCAACGAGTACGCCGGGTACGCCCAGCGGAAGGACCTGAGCCCGTTCACCGCGGTCGCCGATCCCGGCGAGCTACTGCGCAGCAATCAGGCCAAGGTGTACACCCCGGCCGAGCTCGTCGAGGCCGTCCGGTCGACGGGAGCCGACCGGGTGTTGCGGTTCAATCCGCTCGAGGGCGGTATACCGCCCGAACTGGCCTGGCAGAGCCTGCGTCTGTTCGAGGAGAAGGTCCTGCCCAACCTGCCCAGCCGGCCGAGCCGGACGTGAAATTGTCGTGTGGTCTGGCACCCGGACCCGACGCCGCCGATCTCGCCGTGCTCGCCGAGGAAGTCGGCTACGAACGGGTGTGGCTTTTCGACTCGGCCCCGCTGTGGGAGGACGTGTTCGTCCACCTCGCCCTCATCGCCCAGCGAAGTGAGCGGATCGGCTTGGGCACGGCCTCCGGCGTTGATCAGGATTTGACGAACTGACCGCAAATCGGCTTTCCGTTGTTCATGGGAACGAACTCCTTGCCGGTGAGCTTCACGTAGTAGCTGCAAGCGGTCTGACTTGAGAGCTTCCCGAAGTTGGCCAGGCTGAAGTCGGGGGCAGTGGGCAAAAGGCCCTCAGCGGTCCAGCCCTTGAGGTTGTGCAAGGCGTTGAGGAAGGAAGTCCGGGTGGGGTTGGCCCCAGCCGCCTGGAGGCCCTGGACGGTCAAGTCAGCCGCCAGCCATCCGTAGGTCCAGTTGAGGTTGGGGACACCAGAGAAGTGCTCGTACTGCTCGAAGGCTCCCTGCTCGTGCTGGGTAGCTGCTGTCTTTTCCTCAAAGGGGACCTGAGCCACGCTGAAGATCCCGCCCTGAGCGGCCTCCACGGCGGAAGGATCGGCGAGCAGGGCCTGGTCGTAGCCGACGTCCTGCATCGGCGCGACCAGCTTCAGGCCGTCCTGCTTGACCGTGGTCATGATGGCGAAGTTGGTGGTGTCGAGCATGGCGGACTGGAATCCGTCCACCCCGGCCTGTTTCATGGCGAGCACCAGCGACGTGACGTTGACCGAGCCGATCGGGGTGCTGTCGTTGTAGTAGCCGACCTTGAGCCCGATGTCCTTGGCCCCGCCGGGAAGTGGCAGTTCGCTTCCCGCCGTTTCACGCCCGACGGGTGAAGTCGGCGCCGCCCGCCGGAGTCCGTCAGTCGCGGTGACCGAGCTTAGGGAGCACAAAGCGCATCACATAGGCGAAGGCGTCGTCTCGGGTGGGGAGGAGTCGGCGCAGGGCGCCCGAGGCGTTGATCACCGTGGAGGCGACAGCCAGGATGGCGGGGCCGTCGAGGTCCGGTTCGGCGCCGGGGAAGGTGCCGTCGGCCTTGCCGGCGTCGAGGACTTTGACGAGGGGGGCGATGGATCGTTGTCTGCCGCGCTCGAGCTCGGTCCGCATTCCTCCCGCTGCGGATTGGGGACCGCTCACTCCGACCAGGTGCAGTCGCTGGTTGCGGCGGGGGTTGTAGGCGAGCGAGAGCACCTCGTCCACCCATTCCTCGAGCCCACGCAGCGGCGTGTCAGCCTGGGCGAGGCGGGTCGTGAGTTTCTCGACGGCCAGGTCGAGGTCTCGGCGAAGGACGGCGCACAGTAGTTCGTCGATGGTCGGGAAATGCCGGTAGACGGCTCGGGTGGACAGGCCGGACTCGGCGAGCACCGCGTCGAGAGTGGCGCGTTGGTAACCATTGCGACGCAGGACGGCGAGGCCGGCGTCGAGCAAAAGGGTCCGTTCGACGTCAGGCGCGAGATCTGGACGCCGTCCTCGGCCGGTCCGGGTGGCGGATGAACCGGTGGCGGACACGCATCGGATCATACTGGCGAGCGGTCCTGGAGGCGGCCCCAGACAGATATTGAAAGATTCTCCTTTCATTGTTGTAGGGGACCGGTTAGGATCACGCAGGTCCGGGTGTTCTAGCCGCGGGGGTCCTGTGGGTCGGTCCTATGTTCGCTGGTGTTGCGTGGTGGTCGGCGTTGCGCCGGGCCACCAGGGGAGCGGGCAGACTCCGCTGCGGGTGTTGAGGAGTGATGCTGGGTGAAGACACCGACGGCGAGCCGATCGGACCGTGTAGAGGTGGACTCTGATCCGGGTGTGATGCTCCGGCATGGCGATTTCACCTTGGGGGACGAGCAGCGGGCTCTGCGAGAGGCGTTCGCCTCATTCTTGGGGCGGGAGTGCCCGACGGAGCGGGTCCGGGCGGCCGAGCCTCTAGGTTTCGACGAGACGCTTTGGGGGCAGTTCGTAGAAATGCGGGCCGTGGCCATGGGCGTCTCAGTCGCCGCTGAGGGCGATGGTGCCGGGTTGGTGGAGTTGGCGTTGGTGGCCGAGGAGGTCGGGCGCAGTCTGGCGCCGGTGCCGTTTGTTGAGACGGCGGTGGCGGCTCGGCTGCTGTCTCGTTGCGGTCCGGCGGGCCGGTTGTGGTCGGACGCGGCCGTGTCTGGTTCCCAGTTGATCACCGTGGCTCTGCGGTCGTTGCGCCCGGGCCGTTCTCAGCTGGTGCCCGGCGGGGCCGTGGCTGACGCCGTCGTCGGTCTCGCCGACGATGAGGTGGTCGTGGTCACGAGGCCCACCCCCTTCGAGCCCATCGCCAACCACGGGCTCGCCCCGTTGGGTCGGCTCGATGTCGGCGACGCCGGCACGACGGTGACCTCCATCGGGTCGGGGCTCCCGGCCCGGGAGGCGTTCGAGGCGGCGGTACGGGAATGGCAGCTGTTGATGGCCGCGGCCAGGTCGGCATCGCGGCCGGGGCGTTGGGCCCAGCCGTCGAGTTCGCATCGAACCGGGTGGCGTTCGGGGTACCGATCGCCCGCCTACCTCGGCTTGGGTTTCCACGACCGAGGCCGCCGCGCCGACGCCGCCATCGACGTCATCCGCCGATTGTGGACCGAGGAAGTGATCGAGACGCACGACGAGCACTTCGATTTCGGTCCGGTCAAGTTCAACCCCAAGCCCTTGCAGAAGCCGTCCATACCTATCGAGGTCGGCGGCGCCTCCAAAGCCGCGTTACGGCGGGCCGGGCGCATCGGTGACGGCTGGATCGAGATCGGGTCGACCGACTTCGACGACTTCGAGTCCAAGCTCGCCGTCGTGATGGCCGCCCGCCGCGACGCCGGCCGTACCGGCCCGTTCGAGGTCACCGCCGGCGCCGGACTGGTCGACGGGAATTTGGACGGATATCGTCGGTTGGCCGACACCGGAGTGACGCGGATCATGACCGGACCGCCGCGCCGTGCCACTCCCCCGTGGCGAGTGACCCCCTCCGATGCTGCCGAGTGGGCCAAACGTTTCGCCGACGAGATCATCGCCAACTTTTAGCCGACCGAAACGAGGATTCATGCCCTCTGGGGAATGGGACGACAAGCTGGCCATCCGGGAGCTGCTGGAACGGTACATGCGCTACAACGACGACGGCGCCCTCGACCGGGTGGTCGCCCTCTTTGCCCAGGACGGCATCTACCAGGTGTCAGGCAGTGTGCTCCGCGGCCACGGCGACATCAGGGAATTCCTCGGTCGCAGCGGCGCCTTCACCGACGGCCCCCCGGTGTGGACCGAACCGGGTGAACTGTACAAGCAGCCCCGCAGCGTGCATGTGATCTCCAATCCCATCATCGACGTGGACGGCGACACAGCCACCGCCGAGAGCGACTTCGTCGTCATCAACCGAGACGGCGACGGCCGCGCCTACATCAGCCTGGTCGGCCGGTATCGCGACCGACTGCAACGCCAACCGGACGGTCGCTGGCTCATCGCCAAACGGACCGGCGTGTCCTTAGCCCGGCCCGGCCAAGCGGGCACAGACACCGAATGGCAACGAGCACTCGTCCGCATGAGTGACTCCGAACGGGCGAAGCTCCTCTGACACCATCTCAGAATGTCCACCGATCGCCCCCGACCTTTCCCTTGGCACGGGTGTTCGACGAGGACATGGCCCACGACGCGGCTCGATCAGCCGCATGATCACCGGCCGGTGACCTCTACTCCCTGCCCGTCTCTTATCCGGTTCACGGCGTCAACGTCGTCTGCGACTGCCGCGTCGAGGTGCGGCACGGGGCCAGTACGGTGATGGAGGCGTTCGACCGGCTCAAGGAGGACGTAGCCACCAACGGGGGGGCTCCGTATGCTCAACCTCCACCCCTGGCTGACCGGCCAGGCCTCCCGCGTCCACCATATGGACGAGATGCTCGCCGACGTCGTCGCCTTCGACTCGATCTGGGCCGCGACCGGTTTCCAGATAGGGAGTGGTACGCGACTGCTCCTGGATCCCCGCCGCTGATCGCCGAAGGGTCGCTATGAAATATGCCCTGTTCAACCACGTGCCGTGGCCCGAAGGCAGCACCGATACCCAGGTGTTCGCCGATCTGCTCGAGCAAGTGCAGCTCGCCGAGGAGCTGGGATTCCATTCCGCCTGGACAGCCGAGCACCACTTCTCCCGGTATGGCCTGGCTGGGGCGTCGCTCCTCGTTATGACCCATCTCGCCGCCCACACCTCACGCATCCGCCTCGGCACCTCGATCGTCATCGCGCCGGTCCGGCACCCGCTGCACGTGGCCGAGGAGACGGCAACGTTCGACGTGCTGAGCAACGGCCGCCTGGACTTGGGCCTCGGGACGGGGAGCCCTGCCGAGGTCGAAGCCTTCGGTATCGCTCGTGAGGACAGCCGGGGGCGGCTGCGCGAGCTGTTCGAGATGCTGCAGGGTCTGTGGACCCAGCCCGTCTACTCGCACAAGGGCAGGTACTTTCAGGCCGACGGGATCTCGCTATCGCCCCGACCCCTGCAACGGCCCCACCCGCCGGTGTTCGTCGCCGGGTCCAGCCCTGCGACGATCGGCTGGACCGCCGAGCACGATCTCGGGTTCATGACTGGTGTACTGCCCGACACCGCGGCCGCCCTCGACCTGCGGCGCTCCTACTTCGACCTGGCCGCTCAGGCGGGAAAGTCGCCGGACCCCGCCGACGTCCCGTTCTTCCGCTACGTCTACGTCGGCGAATCCGAGGAGGCCGTCCGGCGGGACACTGAGGAGGCGATCGGCTGGGTCTGGCGATGCATGGAATGGATGGGAGCCCTGGCGGGGGGCCACCCGGGCACGCTCGACGAATGGCTACGGGACGGGCCCGCCCCGGCCACAACCTACGAGCCGTTCTATGAGAAGCGGGGCTTCTTCGGCACGCCGGATCGGGTTCGCGGTCAGCTTCGGGAACTGCGGGACGAGCACGGCGTCACTTGCTTCGGAGCCAACTTCGCCTTCGGATGCCTACCGCAGGAGCGGGTGCTGCGGTCGATGCGGCTCTTCGCCGACGAGGTGGCCGCCAAGCTCTGAACGTGGCGCGGGCGGGCCTGGTGGGCGAGGCTCGGCACGAGCGCCCCGATCTACACCTGCATCATCTTCGCAACCTGCCGTTTCGAGGTGGCAGCCCCAACGGGATTCGAACCCGTGTCTCTACCTTGAGAGCAAAGAGACCTTGCATCTCATGCGTCCTCATGCGTCGATCAGCGCCCTAAAAGTCCTGCAGATCAGGGACGCGACCTTCGACGTCTCCCTCACGTCTGGGAGCGTCTCGAGAAAAACTAGGGATGAACTAAGGATGAGGGGGCCGCTCACCGCTGATTTCACCTTGTCGCCCAGACCGTTAGCTGGGGAAGAGCCGGTGGTCCCTCAGACTGACCACCTGGCGCTTGACGGCGCTGCGGATGGTGATCGGGCTGATTTGGAGACGCAGGGCGGCGTCGTCGACAGAGAGGCTTCCGGGGTGCTCCCTGCCCAGGGCCACGATGCGCTCCTCGTTGTGGGCCCGCAGCTGGCGCATCTCGGCCACTAGGTCCCTCGGCACCGTGGATCGTATCGTCGCCTCGGCCACGATCACAGAAATCAGGAGTACATGGAAAACCTGCCGGGTCTCGCCTAACTGGATGACCGCGTCGTCCCCCCCGCTGGCGTGGCCGTCCTCTCGTATTACGGGAACCGTCAGGATGCGTGCGGTACCTTCTGTCGGACCTGAAGCGTGTCTGGGGGTGTGCTGTGGCGAGCGATTCGATGCGGAAGTTCACGGCGAGGTTGTCCGAGCAGCGCCGACAAGTCGGTGGCGCTCCGACATCGTCAGCCGAGGAGATCAGAACGTCCTTCGCCGCCGCGATGGCGACAATGCCCGACGTAGGCGGGGCGCAGGTAGAAGCCGTGGACGCCGGGGGTGTGCCCGCCGAGTGGACCGTGCCCGAAGCCGACAGTGAGGTTCGGGGAACGCTGCTGTACCTGCACGGCGGTGGCTACTTCGCCGGTTCCCCGACTACTCATCGACGCCTGGTCACTTCGCTGTGCGTCTCGGCGGGGGTTAGAGGGTTGAGCGTCGACTACCAGCTGGCCCCCGAGCATCCCTTTCCGGCGGCGGTCGAGGACGCTGTGACCGCCTATAGGTGGCTGGTCGGTGCCAAAGGTGAGAGCCCCTCCCGTGTGGTCGTCGCTGGCGACTCGGCAGGCGGGGGCCTCACCCTGGCTCTCCTCGTCGCTCTGCGCAACGCTGGCGAAGCTTTGCCTGCGGGCGGTTTCCTGATCAGTCCAGGGACCGACCTGGCCCAGACCGGCGACTCGTTTAGAACACGGGCGGATGTCGACCCGATGGTCGATTTGGAGGACCAAGACCGTCGGATCGCCTGGTACGTGCCCGACGGCGACGTGAAGAACCCATTGGTAAGCCCTCTTTACGCAGACCTGGGTGGGCTGCCACCGCTGCTGGTGCACGTAGGAGACTGCGAAGTGCTTCTTGACGATGCGACTCGGGTGGCACAGCGCGCCGAAGACCAAGGGGTTCAGGTGGAGTTGAAGGTCTGGCCAGAGGCGTTTCACGTATTCCATGTGTTCGCCGGGATGATCCCTGAAGCCGACCAGGCGATCTCCGAAGCCGCCTCCTGGATAGCCGAACGCGTCGCCAAAGACCCCTCGTAGACGACGTCGCAACCAAGATGAGCCTCATCGAGGTGAGGGCCGACGTCAGTCACCCACATGACCGGGAGGCACGGGCCACCGCGGCGTCGGCCTCGACCGGGCGAATCACTCCGCATACCGTGCAGACCGCGGAAGAGGGATACCTTCCCCGCTCACTCCCAGGGTGGCGTGGCCGCCCCTGTTATCCCACCAGGTTCTCAGTCCTCCGAGGTGTAGCGCCCCCCACTTGGTTGCTGGCGCGCCAGCACATCCGACGTCCACACCCACGTCGAAGCTACAGAGCGGCTATGACCTCGGAATACACCCGGCTGCCCCCTGCTTGGCCGCCGGTAAGCTTTTCGGCCTCGGAGGTCTTCTCCTTCGAGAACGCCTCGTATGCATCCAGGGCGGCCTGATCCCGGAAGAGGATTATGGACATTCCCTCACCGGTGGCCGGGTCCGATATCGCTAGATGCCCTTCGAGCCCGTCGTGCGAGCGCGCTTCTGAAAATACGTTCTCAATCCACTTGCGCATCTCGTCGGACATCGGACCAGCGGCCAGCTTGCTGGTAAAGACTTGAGCGATCATCGTTTCTCCCTGACTCGCCATCTCGGTGGATATGCGGCGACGGGCGGCGGGCTGCCGCGACACACACTGACGCAAAATGCGACCGTCGTCAATCAGAGTCATCTCCAAGGACATCCGAAACTGGACCGGCATCGACATACTGGGGGCCGGAAAGAAACCCCGTGCTTAGATCAGGCGTGACCGCCGTCAGACTAAGCGACATCATCTCCTGTTGCGGGCAAGGTCCAGATTGAGACTGCGTGAACCCCGATCAGGACAGCGTGTCGAGGGCTTCCTTGATGTTGGCGACGCCAGCGGTGGCATCGGTAACCAGATGGGTCTCGACCTGCTCGAAGTACGGCGCGTACAGAGCCGCGTTCTTATGGAACCCCGCGATATCAACGACCTCGTACACTCCGATGACGGTCTTGGCGTCGGCCGAGGTCCACAAAGTCTCCATGCCGCTTTCGCCTCCCCCGTGCTTTGTGAAGCTCTCCAAGCCCTCCCGCATCAGGGCATGACTGGTGTTGCGCAGTCGCGCAATCACAATAACCTTCATCACGAACCTCCCCCATGTTCTTCTGACAGGGCCTCCTCGGTGAATATTGCCCAGAATGCGACCAGTGTCAACCGGAGTCATCTTCCGCCACCAACCAGTTGGCCCCGTCAGGTCCGAGCACGTCCCCGACCGGATCGGGTCGGTAGCAAGTTCTCATGGTGTCGCGCCGCCACCAGGGGGGTGCCCCCGAGGTACCCATCAGGCTGAGCGGTCTACGCTTCGCCGCAGGCGGGAAAATGTTCCGCCGGAAGCGGAGGATCGAAATGTCTTCTGTGATTGTCGAAGCCGACCGCTCGGGCGGGCCTTTTCCGGTCGATATTCTCTTCGACGAGAACGACGGAGCCACTCGCATCTGGATGATCCGGGGCAGCGCATCGGTACCCCGCATCGGGCTGCATCGCCACAAGGGTGATGAGGTCTGGCGGGTACGGCGCGGTCGGATCCGCATAGCCGTGGGCGACCAACGCCTTGAGTGCGGACCGGGTGAACTGGTGGTCGTGCCACCGAACGTCACGCATGGAATAGCGGTCCTGGATGACGACACCGAAACCGAGGTGATCGGCGAGATTGGCATGGGCGAGTGGATAACCGTCCTCGATTCTCAAGGCATGAGCCGTGAGGTCGAGGTGCATGTGCCTGGCGTGCCGTGGCACCGGCCTGCACCTGAGGGCACGCCACCAACCGACCCTGCGGAGATGCTGGCAATGCTGGAGTCCACGCACCACCTGCTCTGAACCGGTAGGAAATCCACCATACTGCCGGAGCCGGCCACCAACTTGCCGTCGAGGATGACGCCATGGCCATCGAGGGCGTCGACCAGCCCGGCTATCTCAGGCAGGGAGTCGCTGACCTGGCGACCGGTGCGGTTGCGGACCCGCAGGCCGTCATCGACGTACACCAGCGCCCGCCAGCCGTCCCATTTCGCCTCGGCGCACCAAAGTGCCTGATCCGCAGCGGGTTGACCGGTACTGGCCAACATGGGCTGGAGGAGTGGGAACGACACAGGCCCGATTATTGAGGACCGGGGCAACGCTCGACAAGGGACAACCCAGTGGGCCACCTGGCGTGCCGGCTAACTCCTCAGTCTCCTCCTCCAGGTAGGGTCCCGCCCGTGGATCAGTACGCCAACTCCTTCTCGCCCGACCTGGGCCGCTGTTATCGCTTTGTGTACGAATTGGGTACCACTCGGCCCATGCGCTGCCCCGGCCCAATCCAGACCCGTGGCTGGTGGCAGGACGCCGCCGGCCGATTCTGGCTGGTCGATGCCTGCACGAAGCACGCTGACCCCGTGAGACCGTCTCGACCGCTGGGAGCGAAGATGGGGTCACTGGCTGCAGCCCACTCGAGTCGAGCGGAGCCCCGCCGTGGGCCCCACCCGGAAGCGTCTAGCCGGGCGGCTTGAACCCCACCGTCGTTCTCAGGAGCGAACTGATTCACTGCCAATGGAGCCACACCTCGGCCTCGTCAGCCACGGTGGGCTGGAAGGGTCAGAAGCGCTCGGCCAGGTCGGGACGACGCGCTCGGCGCAGGTAGGCGTCAATCAGGAGGGTGGCCCAGACCCACCAGGAGTCCGACCATGACGATCAAGAGAGCCAGGCTAGGACCCAGAGGGTTCTCCACTGTTTAGCAAGACTATGCGGTTGTCAGTTTCCTCAGCGGCTCGGCGTTGGTCCTGGTCTGCGCGCTTCTGGCGCACTCTGACGATCCCCCTGTATCTGAGAATTAGCTGAGAACGACACCCCGCGTACCAGCGGGATCTGTAACACTTCCCCCGCTTCGCTCGACCACCGGTCCCCGAGACGGGGGGAGCCTCAGGGCCCGGTGGCCGGCGGCGCTCGACGTGGCATAAGCCAGCAAGCCGAGGCTGGTGAGTCTAGAACGTCGCCGGTCGCCGCCCGACGCCAGGAAGAACTCGGCGGTACGCCCCGGCCATCCGCAGCAGCTAGGTTACCGCGCGGTAACCATCCTGGCGAGGGAGGCTTTAGAGCCCGCTCAGCCAATCCGCTCTTGCCCGGCAAACTGGCGACCTAGCTCTTCCCTCGGCAGCGGGTTAGCAGGCCTTCGAGGACGGCGATCACGTCCGGTGGACCCCTATCCCGAAACGGTGGAGCTAGATCCGGAACCTATACGGGATGGGCAATCCGCTCCCCGCTGTCCGGTGAAGGCTCGGCGGCCTCGGCCTCACCATCCCGCCGTGCGTTCTGCCACTCGTCCCGCCATTCGCTCAGGCTAGAGACCGTCGTCCAGCGGGTTTCAGCAATACCGTCGCCCTTCCTCCGGGGGATGCCGTCCGCCTGTTCTCCCATGTAGGGCCCGTCGACACTGGGCGGCTCAGGACGACGTCTCGACCGCCCGACGATGCCGATAACACTGAACCTGCTGTACATGTCCCGCAGCGGGGCTAAATGCACCCACACGAACCGGCAGTCCGGGTAGAGAGCCCGGAAGATCTCCGCAGCACTCTCCTTCGTCGCCTCCGGACCCTGCACGTATAACCGCCGGACGAAAGGCACACGGCATTCTGGCACGCCGACTTGTGCCTCGTCTTAGGGGTCTGGTCCCGGGACCCTACATCTCGGGACCAGACCCCCTAACCGGTCGGCTGCCGAGGGGAGGGATGAGAACCCCTGGCGCCAGACCGGAGAAACCGGTGCGGTGATTCTCAAAGGCGAAAGGGGTTCCAGGCATCGAGTGGAGGTCAGCCAGGAGCGCTTCTTTCGGCTCGGCGACTGACTCTACGGAGTCTCGGCCTCCTTGGCCGCGAGGTCGGGCGCGGCCCCGCCGATCACAGCCCGCAGCCCGTCGAGGTAGCGACCCGTCGTCACGACGTTCGCCATCAACAAATGATCGATCAGGGCGTCCGACAGCTCGTCGCCCTCGACGTCGACGCT
Source organism: uncultured Acidimicrobiaceae bacterium (assembly GCA_963769725.1). Taxonomy (GTDB): domain Bacteria; phylum Actinomycetota; class Acidimicrobiia; order Acidimicrobiales; family Palsa-688; genus PALSA-693. The sequence continues at coordinate 350,643 of CAVYMU010000004.1, forward strand.
CGTCTTGTAGCGGACTTCGCCGCTGTCGAGGTCCATCTCGAAATTGCCGATGGGCAGGCCGTAGTTGGCCCGAGTCAGGAACAGGGCCACTGCGGGGCGGCGGTGCTCGGGGACGGTATCCGGCACCATTGAGTGGACGATCAGCTGGTGGGCCTCCTCGAGCGTCGTCAAGTAGGCGACCCATTGGGCCCCGGCATGCACAACCGGGGTGGCGATGTACGACCCACGTTGGTCGTAGGGCCATTCCCGCTTGTTGAGGAAGGCGACGACCCGGTCGTTGAGGCTGGCCATCAGCTCTGGTTGACCAGGACGAAGGCCCTCGCCCCGCCCGGGTAAGGCTCCATCTGCCTGGTCTGGAGGTTCATGGTCCGGTACTCGACACTGGTCAGGTCGACCCCGCGGCTCTCCAGCTCCTGGAATAGCTGGATCATCTCCGGATCCGAAGGCTTGTAGTGACCGCTCTTGTTGGTGACGGCCTTGATCACACCATGCTCGATCTTGATCTCACCCGCGGCGGCGACCGAGGCGCCGGCCAGGAAGGACGAGTGGTGGAAGAGCCCGACCTTGTGGGCGGCGGCAAAAATGCGGCCCTCGTTGTCCATGACGAAGATTCCGTATCCCTTCCCCATGACCTTGCTGAACAGGTCCGCCGTGTCGTAGGGGATCTTTGAATCACCCTGCTTGACGATCGACCCGCCCAAGAGTTCGTACTGCTTGCGTTCCTCCTCGGTCCGCACCGCATGCACGAGAGGCTTGTCGGGATACTGGGTCCCGATGTACTGGATCTTGTCGAAGTACTTCTGCGTCTCGGCGGGAGACCAGCCGAACTGGTGCTGCATGCCTTCTTCGACCGTGCTGTAGCGGCCCTCGCTCACGGGGGCGACGACCAGATCCTTGACCCATGTGGGTAGGAGGGCGAGGCCCTGGGTGAACTCGGCTTTGTACTCGACATTTCTTAAGAGCTGCTTGCCGTACTTGGCTTGTTTTGGCCCTAAGGGGCCGGCAGTCCCGGCGGGAGCGCCGCCGGGCTGATTGTGGAACGCGGGGGCCGGCTGGCCGTGGAAGGGCATGCTCATTGGCTGGTTGGCCATGCTCATCGGCTGGTTGGCCATGCTCATCGGCTGGTTGGCCATGCTCATCGGCACTGCCATGCCCATGCTCGCCGTAACGGGATAGTCGGACGCGCTGGTGACGTTCATCCCGGCCGTCTGCGGATAGTCGGACGCCATGGTTTGGTTGGAGAAAAGAGAGGTTGGCGGTGCGGGGTGGGGTGGGGTGGTTTCCTCGTCGGCTGTGGTCGGGCCGTGGAGGGTCGGGGTGGGTTGTTGGGTGAGTGGTGAGATTGGCGGTGCGGGGTGCGGTGGGGTGGCTTCCTCGTCGGCTGTGGTCGGGCCGTGGAGGATCGGGGTGGGTTGTTGGGTGAGTGGTGAGATTGGCGGTGCGGGGTGCGGTGGGGTGGCTTCCTCGTCGGCTGTCGTTGGGCCGTAGGCGGACGCGATGGGAGGCGAGCCTGCCGGCGCCAGCTCGCCCGGCAGAGTGCCGTGATCTCTGTTGGCGATGGCATCCAACTGTGCTATCTCGGCGTCGGCCTCGGAGATGAGGTCCGATACCGCCGAGCTTCTGCTGCTCTCGGCGCCGCGGCGGGCCAGCCAATCGGCCAGGTTGGTCCGCAGCTTGAAGAGGAACCTGCGCTTCACCTGGGGCGGCTGGTTGGTCATCGCTTCGAATTGCTGGAGTCGATGCTGGAAACCCGCGAATTCTGTGGCGCTTTGACCTTTCCGGGCGAAGAGGGTCGTCCGCTCTTCGAAAAGCGAGGACGGCATAAGTCGCTGCACTGGAGTCGCGACGCGCTTCCCGTCGATCAGCGCCGACACGGCCTCGTTTCCTGCCAGATTTTGTAGGGTCAGTATCGACGGCGCCGACAGGGGTCCGCCCGGACGCCAGCTCGGGTCGACAGTCGTGCCAATAGTCCTCGATCGCCTCGAAGGCGCGGTCCTCCCCTCGGCCATCCCATAGGTCCTCACCCTCGCCCTCCCAGGCTCCGGTCCCGCTCGTACGCGTTCGAGTGTACGCTTCATTTCGGGGAGTTCTCGGAGCGTCAGGTACTTCGCGGAGTTCCACCCGGCGGTGTCCTCTTATGCGGGCGGGACTCTCGGCGGCCATCCCGAGCTCAAAACGCTCCGGCTGCGACCATGGGCGCACATGCTCGGATTCCGAGGACACTTCTCCACCAAATCCCGTTGCTACTCCACCACTCTGACCGCTCTACGCCAAGCCCGGCGAGACTGGCGCGACTCCCGGCTCCTGGCCGCCCTCGGCCAGACCGAGAACGGGCCAGACCACAGTGTCAAGACCACAGGTCGGGGAGCTCATCGGTCGGCGCGATGCTCGCGCCATGGATGGTGGGAGGCGGGCCTGATGGCTGGAGTGGCACCCCTTCTGACCTGCCCTTTTGTTGGCAGCCCCAACGGGATTCGAACCCGTGTCTCTACCTTGAGAGGGTCCGTGCGGCCCGTTCGCTGACCAGCGCATATTCGAAAACCCCCGGATCTGTAAGGCTTTTAGGGTTGGTCAGTGTTAGCGAATGTTGATAGGTGCCAGAAAGTTAAGGCACGGATAAGGCACGGACGCTACCGTCCGGTCGGGTCCTGGTGGTGGGTCGGCTCACCGCCAGGACCCTTGAGCCGACACCCAGGAGGTACCGACATGCCGAAGCCCCGACCGTCCGTTCTCGTCAAGTCGCCCTCTATCGACGAGATGCTCGCCGACGCTCGTGGGAGGCTTCGACGAGCTCGTAGCGGACCTCCACGACGCTGCCAGCGACCTGAACAAGATCGCCGGGACCCTCGAGGTCGCCACCGACCGGGGAGAGATCAACAGCGACCTACCCCAGACGGTCGCCGACTGGCTTTACAAGATCGCCGAGGACATCGAGCACGCCGCCATCTGCCTTCCCCTGCACCCGCTCGGAGGCGGTCAGCACCGGCTAGCGGCCGATCCCGTGCTCGTCCCAGTATCGGGCCGCCCTCTCGGCTGACGCCCGCCCCTCTTCGTACGTCGACGGTGTCGACATCTCAGCCAGGAAGGCGCCGAAAGCGTCGCCCGCTGGTACCGGGCCGACCAGTCTGGAGAGGGCGACGAGCACGCCGAGATGGGCGGTCGTGAGCTTCGCCAGGGCGTAGCCCTTCTCCTTGCCGGCGTCGGCCTCGTCGACCATCCGGGCGGTCACCAACCCCAGGGCGCCGACCGCTTCTGACACTTCGTCGAGGCGGTCGTGGGCTTTGAGGGTGCGGAGCATGCGCCGGGTGGCGGCCGTCGTCGGGCGCCTCGAGACGGTCACATCGTTTTTCCCTGACAGGGACCGGGAGAAATCCTCACGAACAGCAGTTTGGCCCTTCTTGCATGGGGCCCGGGTGAATCCGGCGGCGCTTCCGGGCGACGTCCGCCGGATCACCCGAATCCGTCCCGATCCCGCCCGAATCGGCCGTTCCCTGGGCCGAACGGGGAGAAAAGACAGTTGGCACGGGATGCTCTTGACCCCGCCACCACAAGAAGCCTACCCCCCTATAGCCTTTCATGCAGTCCTGCCCCGGTGATGAGGGCGTCGGGGTCGGTGTGCCCCGGTGGCGAGATCGGCCTCGCCGACGATGCTGCACTCCCCTGTGCGTGTCGCTGTACCGCTCGTCGGGTTGGCGTGGCCGGTCCTCTGCTTGCTGGAGTTACCAGACGCTGCGGACCCGGCTGCCGGGTTGGGCCGGTGCTGGTGTCAGGCTGATCTCTTCGATGCGGATCTGGTGGGATCGGGACAGGTCGAGGTCGCCGGTCCGTGGTTCCCATTCGCTCGGCGACAGGTGGATCCATTCGCCGCCCAGGGTTCGGGCGCCGACAGACAATCCTGGTAGCAGTCCGTCTTGGGCGTGGCGGGCTGCGGTCTGGGCCCGGGTGTGCGGCAGCACCATGATCTCGGTGTCGAGGTCGCCGCTGTCGGTCAGCCACCATGCTTGGGTGAGCCCGATGGGGTCGCCGGCGTGTCGGTACAGCACGGGTGTGGGCGTGTGACTTTTCCGGTAGCGGCGGTCGGCGACGGCCTCGAGGGCTTCGGGAGCGAAGCTGCGCCACGTCCAGCCGGCCGTCCAGGTGTCGTGGTCGGCGGCCCGCCCGGTGATCCCAACGAGCGGCGGTCGCTTGTAGCCGGCCGTGGCGGCTGATGCTGGGGTCGGCATCGGGATTGGGCTGCGGATGCCGGCCCGCAGGTGGGCGATCCGGGCGACGCATTCTCGTATCGGGCCGTACGGGGCGAGAGCGACGGCCTGGCGGATGCATCCGCTGTCGGTCGGGTCGATCCGGTTGAGCAGGTCCAGCAACTGCCAGAGCTGCTGCCGATCGTCGTCAGAGATCTGCTTCAGGGTGTTCCGGACGATCGAGACCTCCTGGTCGTCGACGTCGAACGTCGCCTCGATGACCGCAGCCGGCATTAGGGGCGGTCTTTCGCCTCGAGGTAGGCGACGGCCCGATCGGCGAGGGTTCTGCCGTTGACCACCTGGGCGCCTCGCCGCTCGGCGGCGGCGGCGTCGAGGACGAGCTGGCAATCGGGACAGACGGCGTCCGAGTTGGATTTACGGATGCGGGACACCGGGGCGGTCTCGCACACGACGCAGATGGCCGGAGCCCCCTGCGAATGGAGCCACACCGAATATCGCCGGTTGGCCACATCGGTCCGCCATTGCAGGAGAGCGTCGCCGGCGTCGAGCCCGTACATCCGGGCCTGCGGGTGCTCTTCCCGCCAGGCGTTGATCCATTCCTGCTGTTCTTTGGCCGTCGGGTCGAACGGGGTGGCCGGCTGGCGCAACGGGTACCGCTCGGACTGGTAGTCGGGATATTGGCGGGCGTGCTCTTCGGCTTCGGCCTGGCGGCGGGCGTCCTCTTCGGCGTACAGCTCAACCTGGCGTGCCTGGAGCTCCGCCAGGGTATTGATGGTCGTGCTCATGGGTTCCTTCCGTTGGTGGATCGGGTCAAGGTCCAGCTTTGATCAGCGAAACGCACGCTCAGGACGGCCACTTCGGCGCCGGCCCGCTCGAGGGCGCCGACAAGAGCGGCGAACGACCCGGGCGCCATCGGCGCGGGAGTAGTACCCGGGGCTCGACGTCGTGTCCCAGCCTCATTGCGATGGGCTCGCCTGCATTCCTCGGAGCACCATTGTCTCGTTGCGGACCCGGCGATCGGCTGGTCGCAACCCCGACACTTTCGGGCCGATTCGACTACGGATTCGAGCTCGGCGGCTGCGTGGCCGTTTGTTGATGGGGCGATGATCTCGAGGGCGGCCATACTCCTATCGTCCTCTACGGTCAGTACCGGGGCAAGGGCTCGCCGGGCCCGGCGGGCTCGACGACGTCCCTTCTCCGACAATCCACCCCATACTCCGTACAGGTCCCACCCAGCGAGGATCGCCCACTCGGCACAGTCGAGCTGGTGTGGACAGGCAGCGCATATTTCGCGGGCCCGGTCCACGGGCTGGCCCCGCTTCGGGAAGAACCAGAGAGGATCAACACCGGGAGCCCGGCAGGCGGCAGCCGGAAACGATGGCCCAGGGGGCAACGACATTAGGTGCGGAGGCTGCTGCTGTGTCACTCGTCCGATGTTGTCTGGTCACGGCTGCTGCTCGGGACTCATCGTTGCAGCCTTCAGCAGAGTCACCTTCACTCCGACGAGGTCGACGTCCTCGTCGTTGGCTCCTTCGATCACTTCGAGGTCGATCTGGTCGGGCGTGTCGAGGAGTGCGCCCAGCCAGACGAGGACGGCCTGGCGGTGTTCGTCGGGCAGATCCATAAGCGACAGGGTTGTGGTCATTGTTCTCCTTTGTGTTTTGGGTTGAACGAATCGCCGAGCAGCTCGGTCACCCGTACTCGGCCTCGGCGAGAAGCGAAGCGTCGTCGGATTCGTGGTCGCCGGGTCGATCGACGTAAGAGACGGCTGCTTCGACCTCAGGGAAGCCACGGCGCAACGCCAGCGATTCGGCCACCTTGCCCAACATGTGGGCCGGGCTCTGACGCCAGAAGCGGCCGAGCCTGGTGTGCTGGGTGTCTTCGTACACGGCGAACTCCGACCATTTGACCGTGCCATTCGCCGGAATCTTCCAACCGGCCGGCCACACCAGGCAGCGAGCCGCATACGGGTAGGCGTCGTCTTCGTCCCACAGGTCGCTCCAGTCGAGCGGCAGTTTGGCGCCCGTCTCGTCGAAACGGCGGGGCCCACACCAGAGAGGGCCGTCGATGCCGACCAGGCGGCCGGTCCGACTGGCGATCGCCCGACGGCCGGCCACAGAGATCTGCGGCTTGTGGACTAGCTCCCATGTTTCCTGGCCGTGATCGTCACGGACCTTCTGGCGGCGGCCGATCAGGTACAGATGGCCGGCCCACGGATCCAGACTCAGGTGCCGGCACACGGCGGCGAAGTACTCGAGCTCGAGATTCGTGGCCTGCGGGGCGAACTGTTGACGGATCGTGTCGAGGTCGAGATCTCTGGGCCCGTAGCGCTCGAGATCGGTCATCGGTGATCATCCTTGCGTCGACAGTCGGGTCCGATCGACTGCTCGACCGACAGCCGATGCGGTCAGGCGGCGTCCGCATCGGCGGCAGCGGCCGTCGCCGGCGAGCTCGGCCTCGAGGCGCTCAGCGGTGTCGGTGTTGCCATTGGCTCGGAGCCAGCGGGCCCGGGCGGCGAGTTTGGTTGGTTGGCTCAATCGGGGTTCTCCTTCCCGTTCATTGGGGACACCCTCGGCGCCCCTTGAGTGACGACGTCCGCCGGACGTTCTCACTTGCCGTCTCGGGTGGTTCGATGGCCGGACCTGAGTAGAGAAGTGACGACGTCCTGCCGCCCCCCTTAGGGGGCGGACGTCGTCACTTCTTGTCCCTCGGCGGGTCGGAAAGCGACGTCCGGGCCTCAGACGTCGGGACGTCGTCACTTTTGGGGCCGTACAGCCAGGTCTTGCGGGTGCGGCCGTTGATGGTCTGGCGGATCCCCATTAGCTGCGCTAGACGTCCCTGCTCGGTGAGGGTGTCAACCAGCGCCCGCATCCGCTCCCGGTTGCCGCCGGCGCCGGCGGCGAGCTCCTCCCGGGTCAGCTGGTAGGGCTGGCGGGCGACGAGCTCGAGGATCTTCTCGGCGCCCTGGGCGGCCTTGCCGGCGGCGGTGGCCCGCCGGAGCTCCCAGGCGATATCGCCGTCATGGTCGCCCCTCTCGGCGTCGAAACGGCCGAGGGTGACGTCGAGCTCCCATTCGGTGCCGCCCCATTGGCGGGACCCGACGGCCAGGGTCAGCCGGTACACGCCGGCCTCGAGGTCGGGGTCGACCCGGTGGGCGAGCAGGATCCAGCTGTCGGCCCATTCACCCGAGCCCGCCATGGTGATCCGTTTCAGGCTCATCCCGGTGCCGGTCTGGTTGAAATGGTTGACCACCAGCAGACTGACGCCGGCGTCGACGCACGGCCGGGAGAAACCGCCGAGCAGGGCGCCCTCGGCGTGCAGGTCAGCGGCCCGGGTGGTGGTGCCGTGGTACATGTAAAGCGGGTCGAGGACGACCAGGCCGGGCTCGATATCCCGCAGATCCCGGGCCAGGCTCTCCCGGAAGATCGGCGAGGCGAGCGGGGCGACATCGAACACCGGGTACAGCGGCAGGTCCTCAGTCGTGACGCCCAGGGCGGCGGCGATGCGGCGCAACCGCCGAACATACGGCCGTCGGCCGCCCTCGCCGACATAGGCGACCACGGGCCGGGCGGCGCCGACGTCGAAGTGATCGAAGATCGGCTTGCCGGCCGCCACGGCCACGGCCACGAAAGTGCACACCAGCGACTTGAGGGTCTTGAGCTCGCCGCCGACCTGGCCGTAGGTGGGATCGACGAGCAGCCCCTTGGCCAGCCAGGCGAATTCGTCGGGCTCGGCGAGGAGCTCGGGGATCGTCCAGCGGCGCAGCAGATCGTCAGCGCCGCCGAGGTCCGGGGTGCCGAGGGGGCCGGGACCGTTGAGCGGGACGCCGGCCAGGATGCGGGCGGCCAGGTCATCGCTCACCGGGCCGGCCTCGGGTGGGCGATCCCGAAGGTAAGACCGGATCGGACGGTGCCTTCGATCTCCCGGTCGTCGAGCCCGATCCGCTGGGCGACGGCAGCCAGCCCGGCGGTCGCCTCGGCCGACCTCAAGGTGGCCGGTGGCGACCAGCTGGCCGAGACGAACCGAGGCGGCGTGCAGCAGATCTGGTTCCGTTCGCCTACCGGGGCGGTGGCGAGCCGGCCGAGCTCGCCCTCGAGGGCCCGCCGCCCGTAGGTGTCGGCGGTTGGGGACGACCTGGGGATGCCCGCCAGCTGGTGGGCGGGGCGGTGGCGAGGAGATCGAGCAGCCAGGCCGGCGCCGGGCGCAGCGGGGCGTCGGGACCGAACAGACGGCTCGCCGGGAAGCTCCCAGCGGTAGCGGGCCCCGGACGGGTGAACGCTGGGCGGGGCGATCACATAACCGCCGGCGCCCCTCCAGTCGACATGCGGGACCACGCCGGCCCGGTTCCCGAGCCCGGTCGGAGCCACGTACACGTGCCAGCCTTTGCCGGTGACCACGGTCGGTCCGTCCACAGGAGGGGCCTCCGGGCCCGGTAGCGCCTCGATGAGGGCCCGCTCGCCGTCGGGGCCGTCGACGTCGAGAACATCGAAGCACAGACCAGTGACGAGCCCCACGTTGGCGGTAGGCCACCTCTCCCACCATGTTCGGATCTGGTCGGGATCGGTAGTCGCATCGTGCAGGCCGTGGCCGAGCAAAGGAACCTTGCTGCGGCGCCGGCACGCCAACACTGGCCAGCCACGGGCCGCATAACCCAGGGCGGCGGCCAGGAGATCGCTCAACGGAGCCCGAGGGCGATCACGCTTCGAGCCAGTCGGCCCGATTGATCAGATTGGCGGCGAACTCTGAGGGCGGGACGTCCTCGTCGATCAACATGGCCGCCATTCGAGCCACCGCTACAGCGATCGACCAGGCGAGCCGGTCGAGCACTTCACGGGGCACGCCGTATTGATCCTCGATCAGGTCGGCGATCGTCGGGGCCGAGGCGCTCGCCGGAATGCTGGGTAGTGTTGTCACGACAAACCTCCTGCTTTGGTTAGTGGCGCCGGCCTTCTCTCCTAGAGGGCCGGCGCCTTCGCATCCCGGGGGGAAGTGCGAGCTAGGCGGGCGGGTCGTCGCCGGAGGCGCAAGAAGCACACACCCAGCCGCCCAGCCCGTTGCCGTCGCCGGTGGTCCCGCCCACGGTCGCCAACGTCGATTTTGAAGATCATCTCGCCTCGCTGCGCCTGGTGGCCGCAGTCGAGGCGGCCACCCCGCCGGCTAGTGGCGGTAGCGACGATCGTCATGGCGCCGTTTTGTAGATCTGCAGTCCGAGGGCCTCTCGCAAGTCAGACGTGCGGACCATCCAACTGCCGCCGACCCGCAGGGTCGGACAAGGGAACCGGCCGCTCGAGGCGAGCTGGTAGGCCCGGGAGCGGCCGACACCGAACGGCTCGGAGGCGTCCGGCCATAGCGGTACGACCGGGGTGTCCTCGGGCCACGGGATCTCTTTGACTGCTGTCGCTGACTGCCCTTGACTCTCACGTCCCATATAGAGAGACTGGCATAAGCAATCCCTAACTGTCACTATCCAAACGATGCCGACACGTGGATAGTGGATTTGCTAGCATCCGAGTCCATGAGAGAGGACGTCGAGAGCGATGGGACAGCAGAGACAGTCAAGCTCCCGGGCGGGTTCACCGTCCGACGGACATTCACCAGGAACGTGGTCCGATCGATGCCCGACCACACTCCCGTCGGGATCGCCATGGGGATCCGAGTCGACGACATCGGGCGCCCGGCCGTGCTCGGCGTGATCATCTCGAGTGAAGGGCTCGAACCACTCGGCGACAAGGAGCTGGCCGCCATCGACCTGGTCGAGGCCCGAGACGAGATCATGCGCATCGAAGCCCAGGAGATGACCCCCGACCGGGGCTACAGCCCAGCCGAGGCCATGGACGCCGCATCCCAAGCCGACCTCGACCGGATCACCAGCCGGGACGCCGGCGCAGCGCTGACCAGTGTCAGATCGGCCCGCCGGCGCCGTCAGGTCACCCCGCAGCTACTGGCCCGAGTGCTCGACCTCTACGACCAGGGCGGCGGGAGCATCCAGGCAGTCGTGGCCGGAACCCACTACTCGGAGTCCTACTGCTTCAAGCTGCTCCGCAAGGCCCGAGCCGAGGTGACGGTATGAGCCGGCGTCGGAGCTTCGGGACGGTCCGCAAACTGGCCTCTGGCCGCTATCAGGCCAGGTACCCCGTCGACGGTGAGCAGGTGCCCCTCGAGGAGACCTTCGCCACCGAGAAGCTCGCCGACCAGGCGCTCGCCAAGGTGGCCGTCGACCTGGACCGAGGCGCCCACGTGGACCCCCGCCACGCCAAAGGCACCCTCGGCGAGTACTGGGCGGACTACCTGACGACTCAGGTCGGCTGGGCACCGACGACAAAACAGAACCGGCAGGACGTCTGGCGGTTGTATATCGAGCCGACCTTCGGGGAAGTGCCGTTAAACAAGATCACCACGACCTGGGTCAAGTCGTGGCGGGCCACTCTGCACCGTCAGACCCCATCGAGCGCCGAGGGCGCCTACCGGCTGTTACGGCAGGTCCTCAACGCCGCCTGTGACGAGACGCCGCCCCGGCTGGTCGTGAACCCGTGCAAGGTGAAGGGCGCCGGCGTGGACCGGGCCCCGGAGCGTCGGATCGCCACCGTGGCCGAGGTCGAAGTGATCGTCGCCGAGCTGCCCGAGCGGATGCGGCTGCTCCCCCTGCTGGCCGTATACAACGGGCTCAGACGTTCGGAGCTGCTCGGGTTGCGCCGCCGGGATCTTGATGTCGTGCACAGGGGTTCCACGGTCGCTCAGACCGTCCACCATCTGAAGGGCGGCCAGGTCGTCGTCCAGGGCCCCAAAACAGCCGCAGGACGGCGGACGGTGGCGTTCCCGTCGTCGATCGCCGTCGACGTCGCCGATCATCTGGCCCGGTTCGTCGGCCCCGACCCGGATGCGCTGGTATTCACCGGCGAACAGGGCGGCCCGTTGCGTCCTCACGTGTTCGGGAAGGAGTTCCGCCGGGCCCGAGCAGTCGCCGGGCGTCCCGATCTCACCTTGCATGATCTGCGCCACACGGCCGACACACTGGCGGCGGCGACAGGGGCCACTCTGCCCGAGCTCATGCACCGGATGGGACACGCCACGCCCCACTCAGCCCTCCGGTACCTGCACGCCACCAGGGACCGTGATCGGGTGATCGGCGAGGCTCTGGCCGAGCTCCGTCCGAGCGCTCCGGTCATCAGCCTCGAGGCTTGGCGGCAATCCACGGAAAGTTAAGGCACACGGAAGGCACGAAACAGGCGTGCCCTCCGGAAAACCCAGCAGCCCCAACGGGATTCGAACCCGTGTCTCTACCTTGAGAGGGTAGTGTCCTAGGCCACTAGACGATGGGGCCCAGCTGCCGCGGGCAGTCTAGCCCCCACCTACCGTGCTCGATAGGCGGATCCCGGATCGAGGTCTCACCGCTCCACGAGTCGGTCGCGCAAAGTGTCGACCTGGGCGGCCGTCACCCCCGATCGCATCAAGTATTCGGGGATGGACCCGTACTTGGCGCGAAGTTCGTCGAGGAAGCCGAGGATCCGTTCGGGCCGGGCGGCGCGACGCTCGGCCGGGATGTGGGCCAGAAAGTCTGCGAAAGACGGCTCGTGGGCCCGGATCCAGTGCATGCTCCGGGGGCCGGCTTCCTCGGTCAGGACGTAGTCCGAGGCGATCACCTGGTCGGCTACGCCGAGGATCTCCAGCACCAAGGCGGCGAGGATCCCGGTGCGGTCCTTCCCCGAGGTGCAGTGGAAGACCGCCGGCAAGGCATCCTCGCCGGCCAGGACCCCGAAGACCTCTGCAACCGACGGGGCGAACTCCTCGGCGATACGGAGGTAGCCCTCTCCCGGGGTCGCCGGGTCCGGCCGCGAGGGGACCACAGGCGGATCCAGCGGGTCAGGAAGCACCAGTTTGACGTTGTCGAGCATCGGCACGCTGCGCCAGGTGAGGTCCTCCCGGGCCACGCCGAGACGCCCGAACTGATCGATCTCTGTCAGTGAGCGCAAGTCGATGACCGTCCGCAGGCCCAAGGCGTTGAACGCTTCCGCGTCGGCAGCAGTGAGCCGGTGGAGTGTGTCCGATCGGTACAGGGTGGCCCATCGCACCCGGTGGCCATCCGCCGTCTGGTAGCCGCCCAGATCGCGGAAGTTGAAGCACGCCTCGAACAAGACGTGCCGGGATGCCTGATCCACGAGCCCTGATCTTACGGAAGACCGCGGTGGTCGACGACCCACTGGGGCGGCGGAACGAGCCGCGGCCCGGGCGGTCCCAGTCCGCTTTGGACGGGGACGCCACCTTTGGCGAGAATGGGACATGGCCGACAACTGGAAGAGCACCACCGCCAATGAAGTCCGCGCCGGAGACGAGATCCGCCTGCAGTCAGGCCGTCGCCTCGTCGTCACCCGTATCGAGTCTCCCTTCATGGGCCGGACCGAGATGATCGCCTTTGTCCAGGACACGCCCGAGGGGTGGTTCAAGCAGCCGATGCCGGAGTCGATGACGGTAGAAGTCCTCTCCGCGGGCTAGGCCGGCCGTCGGCCCTTCGACGGTAAGAGATCAGTACGAGGGTGCGGCACAGGTCTGATCGTGGTGCAAGACTGGTTCGCATGATCCGACTCAGCGTGTTTTACCCCACCACCGAGGGCGCCACCTTCGATCACGACTACTACCGTGATCGTCACGTGCCTCTCGCGGTCAAGACATGGGGCCTCGACGGCGCCGAGATCGACCGGGGACTGGATGGACCGTTTGTGGCGGCCGTCCACTTCCGCTTCCCGTCCCGCGAAGACATCGACACGGCCATGAAAGCTGAGGGCACGGGTGCCGTGCTGGCGGATGTCGCCAACTACACGTCCATCACACCCGTGCTGCAGACCAGCGAGATCATCGACTAGCTCGAATGGCTGGCCCCGGTCCCCGGACCGGGCCCGATCAGCCGCCGGCGCCGGCAGGGACGGCCTCAGGGTGCGCCCAGAAAGCCGTTGACGATCTCAGCCGCCCGGTCGGGCTCCTCGAACAAGAAGAGATGGCCGGCACCTTTGACAATGTGTGCTCGACCCTTCGGAATGAGTGCGGCGAGAGCGCGCCCATTGACGGCGGGCACGAGCGGGTCGTCGTCGCCCGCCAGGACCAGCGTCGGTTGGGTCAGGAACGGCAAGGCGGGAAGGGACCACCACGTCATGGCCGTCACTAGCTGCCACATGTGGCTGCGGAGGCCCGGAGACGGGTTGAAGGCCGAGTTGGTGAAGGCCGTCAGCCAGGCCGTGTCATGGCGAGCCCGGCCACCATAGGTTCGGGACCCGATTCGGCCCAGCTGTCGCATTGAGGGAGCGGGCGGGGCGAGGAGGGCCAGGTAGGCGGCCGGCAGGCCGGGTAGAGATCCGATCCCGAAGTTGGTCGCGGCCAGCACCAATCGCCGCACCTGTCGCGGCGCCAGGAACGCCAGATGTTGGGCAATACCGCCGCCCAACGACACACCGAGCACGTCGACGGCGCCGTAGTTCAATTCCTCCAGCAGGCCGACTACCCCGCTCGTGGTCAGGGCCATCGGATACGGGACAGCCGTGGGACTCGACCTTCCGCTCCCGGGCAGATCGAAAGCGATCGTCGGCATCTCCAACCGGCTCCGCAGTCCTTCCCACGCCGCCATGCCAGCACCGAAACCGTTTACCAACAGCAGTGGCGTCCCGCGACCAGCCCGAATCGACAAGCGCAGACGCCGTCCGTGAACCTTGACCCAACCTTCGTGGTCGTCGGGGATACTCGAAGGAATCCAGTCAGAGGCGCCGGTGGACATACGTTCCTGGGGCGGCCGCCAGCACGGGGTAGTCGTCGTTACCCAGCTCCTTGGGAGCAGGTCGGTCCGCCGGGCACCGCTCGAGGGCCCAGTCGGCCCAGTGGTCCCACCAGGTGCCCTGGTGCCGGTCGGCCTTCTCCAACCATTTCTCCGGATCCGGTCCAGGGACTGGACCGGCGAAGAAGTGCGCCTTCGGATTTCCTGGCGGGTTCACCTGGGCCGCGATGTGCCCGGCGTTGCTCAGGATGAACGTACTGGGCCCGCTCATGAGCTGCGTCGCCCGATAGCATCCCTTCCACGGCGTGAGGTGGTCGGTCGTGGCCCCCGTGACGTAGGTCTCGACTTTGATTTTTGAGAGATCAAGCGGAGTGCCGAGCACGGTGAGCTCTCCCGGCTTGCAGAGAAGATTCCGTCCAAAGATGTCCAGGAACTGGCCATGCAATCGCCCGGGCAGGTTCGTCGAGTCGCCATTCCATGCCAGGATGTCGAAGACGGGCGGATCCAGTCCTAGGAGGTAGTTGTTGACCCAGTAGTTCCAGACCAGATCGTTGGGACGCAACCAGCTGAAGATCGATCCTAGGGCCGATCCGTCCAATACCCCGGCCCGTCTCGAGTTCCACTTCGACACGTGCAACAGACCAGGCTCGGCCATCATGCCGATCAAGGCCGGCACGTCGAAGTCGAGGAGTGTCACCGAGAACGACGCCGTGTTGACCCGGTCGTCGTCCATCGCCGCCAAATGGGCAAGCGTTGCTGCGGTGGTGATTCCGCCGGCACAGAAGCCGAATACATCTGCGTCGTCACTCCCGGTCAACGAACGGGCCGCGTCGATCGCGCCCATCACCGTGGTGGCGTACTCGTCGAGCCCCCAGCGGGCGTGCTCAGGTTCCGGGTTGCGCCAGCTCACGATGAAAATCTGGACCCCCCGGCTCACCTCGTACTCGACAAAACTACGACCGGGTGCCAGGTCAAGAAAGTAGTACTTGTTGATCTGAGGGGTGACAACGACCACAGGGCGGGATCGCACTTTCGGCGTCGTCGGCGCGTAGCGTATGAGCTCGCATCGCTCGTCCCGCCAGACGACCGCCCCGGGCGTAACCGCCAGGTCCTCCCCGACCTTGAAGACGCCCTCTTGCACCTGGGCAGGCATGCCCCCATTTCGGCGCAAGTCCCGGAGAAAACTCCGAGCGCCACGGGTCACACTCTTTCCCCCGGTATCGAAGGCCCGCTTGAGGGCGGCAGGGTTCAGAGGGAAGTAGTTGGTCGGGGCGGCGGCCGTCGTCAGGACCGTCATGGCGAACCGGGCCCGCTCGGCGGTACGCCAGTCCGCCTTCGGGTCTTCGGCCAACGCCATCATGGCCTGGGACCAGGCCAAATACGCTTGCTTCATTCTCTGGTAGCCCGGGTTCTCGTTCCAGGCCGCGTCCGCGAAGCGCCAATCGCCCCGTGCGGCCTCGACCTTCGACACGCCCATGGCCACCCGACCGAGCTCCGCCCACAGGCCGACCCCGAGCCGGGCGGCGCGAGGTACGCTCCCGACGCCGAGCGCGAGCGCCCGGGTAAACGTCTGCGCGTCCCAACTCCCGATGTCCTCGCCGCCGAACACCGCTTCTGGTGTCTCGGCGAACATCTCTTCGCGAGGCGCCTGCACGCCTGTCGTTGCCATCGCGACCCCCTCCCGTTGGACGGCTGGTCAGCTGTACGACCCTACACATACGGAACCTACCCCAGAACCGGGATCACATGCCGGTTACCGGGCGGCCAACTCCCGGTGCCCGCCCAGTCGCCGGGTGAGGGCAATCCACAGGACGCGGGCCGGAACGCCATGGACGATACTGACGAGCGTGGCCCTGGCCGTGTTCCCCGGTTCCTTCGACCCGTTCCATCTGGGTCACCTGGCGATCGTCGACTGGGCCGCCACCACCTATGACGAGGTCATCGTGGCGGTGGCGAGCAACCCCGAGAAACCGGTGGCGTTCCTCAGCCAGGACGACCGGGTCCGACTGGCCAGCCTCGCCACCCGTCATCTCGGCAACGTCCGCTGCCTGACAGTTCAGGGCGCCACCGGCACCGTAGCCCACGACCAGGGAGCCGATGTGATCATCCGATCGGCGCACAAAGAGGCCGATCTGGAGCGCTCCCTTGCCGTGCTCAACAAGTTCATGTCGGGTGGTGTCCCGACGCAGTACGCGCCATCAGACCCGGCGACCGAAGCGATCTCGTCGACGAGGGTACGCGAGCTCCTGGCGTCTGGTCAGGTGGATGCCGCCCTGGAACTGGTCCCTTCAGCCACACGGGACGAACTGCGCCGCATCGGCCCGGCCGGCCGGCCCCGCCCTCCGACTCCTGCCACCGCGGGACCGATGACCCTGGGGCGCCGCGTCCAGCCGGTACGGATAGCCGCCGTACAGGACGGCCCGGTTCTGATGGACCGGGATGCCTCACTCGACCGGGCTCTCACACTCACGGAAGCGGCCGCGGCCGGCGGGGCCGGCGTGGTCGTGTTCCCCGAGACCTTCCTGCCGGGCTATCCCGACTGGGTGTGGCGGACCCGACCCGGCGACGATCTGGCCGCGGCGCTGCACGCGGCCTTGTTTGACAGCGCCGTCGTGATCGGCTCCGCCGTCACCCAGATACTCGGCGTCGCGGCCAAGCGTTTCGGCATCTACCTCTCCATCGGTATCGATGAGCGCGAGCCCGCGGGTCCAACGCTGTACAACACCCAACTCCTGTTCGGGCCTGATGGCGCCCTGCTCTCGGTCCACCGCAAGCTGCTACCCACGGGGGGCGAGCGCCTGGTCTGGGGCTCGGGTGGCGACTCGGGAGGCGGCTCGGGAATGAGGGTGGTCGAGACCCCGTACGGTCGCATCGGGACCCTCACGGGCTCGGAGACCTACCTGACCCTCGCCCGCGCCGCCCTCTACACCCAAGGAGTCGACCTCTACCTGGCGCCGACCTGGGGGAACTCCGAGGTGTGGCCGGCGACGCTGCAGCACGTGGCCAAAGAGGGCTCCGTCTTCGTGGTCGGCGTCAATCAATACCTGCCGGCGTCGTGGTTGCCGGACTCCCTGCCCGGGCGCCATCAGCTCTACACCGACGACGGAGAGTGTCTGGCTCGGGGCAACACCACGATCGTGGATCCGACGGGCCACGTCGTCGCCGGTCCGCTGGTCGGGCAGGCCGGGATCGTCATGGCCGATGTCGATGTCAACGAAGCCCGCCACCAGCGACACCGGTTCGATCTCTCCGGCCGGCAGAAGCATCCGGAGCTCCTTCAGCTGCTCGTGAACATGATGGCCGCCCCGTCGGCGACCGCCGCACCCGGCCACTCGGCGGGCTGAGCACCTGAGCACCTGAGCACCGACCGCGACCGCTCGCGTCTAGCGTGATGTGCACAGCGCCGCCGCGCTCATCACGCGCCCACAAGGAGGTTCGATGCCGCGGGCCCTCATCACCGGTATCACCGGCCAGGACGGCCGTTACCTGGCCGAACTGCTCATCCAGAAGGGCTACCAGGTCCACGGGATGATCCGCGGGCAGAACAACCCCAAAGCCAGAATCGTCCAAGACGAAATACCGGAGATCGAGTTGATCGATGGCGATCTCACCGATCTGTCGTCACTCATCGCCGCGGTGGAGCAGGTCCAACCCGACGAGGTCTACAACCTCGGTGCCATCAGTTTCGTCAAGCTCTCCTTCAGCCAACCCGAACTCACCGCGGACGTCACCGGCGCGGGCGTGCTCCGGATACTCGAAGCCATCCGGATCGTCGGTGGACCGCACAACCCGATCCGCTTCTACCAGGCAGCTACATCGGAGATGTTCGGCAAGGTGCACGAGTCGCCCCAACGAGAGACCACCCCCTTCCATCCCCGCTCGCCGTACGGGACGGCCAAAGTCTTCGGCTACTACACGACGCTCAATTATCGAGAGTCGTACCACATCCACGCTTCCAACGGGATCCTCTTCAACCACACCAGTCCTCGTCGGGGCCTCGAATTCGTCGAGCGCAAGATCACCAACGCCGTGGCTCGGATCTCGCTCGGCCTGCAAGACAATGTCACGCTCGGCAATCTCGACACTTCCCGGGACTTCGGGTTTGCCGGCGACTATGTAGAAGCCATGTGGAGGATGCTGCAACAAGACGAACCCGGGGACTACGTCATCGCGACCGGCCACACCTGGTCGATCTCGCAAGTGCTCGACCTCGCCTTCCGCGCCGTGGGCATCTCAGACTGGTCGTCGTACGTGCGGACTGACGACCGCTTTCTCCGCCCCGCCGAAGTCGACCAACTCATAGGCGACGCCACCAAGGCCAGGGAGGTCCTCGGCTGGGAGCCCAAGTTCGACTTCACTCAGGTCTTGGAGCAGATGGTCCGCAGCGATATCGAGACCGAGCGAGCCAAGGCCGGTTTGGTCTGACGCTTCTGGAAGGCGATCGCCGTCTGGATCATAGGTCAAGATCCCCGGCAAACAATCGCTTGGCGATGGTACGCCGAAGAATCTCCGAGGTGCCATCGGCGACACACGCCTTGCGCACGGCATGGAACGCCTCGACGAGGCCGAGCTCATTGGTGAATCCGATAGCGCCGTGAGCCTGGATGACCCTATCGATGGCTCGGACCGCGACCTCAGTGGAAAATGCCTTCGCCATCGACAGCTCTTTGGTCGCAGGCCGACCACGATCCAGTAGCAGGGCACAGTTGAGACCTACCAAATGGGCGGCGTGCACTTCCATGGCCGACTCCGCCAGCGGAAAGGCAACTCCTTGATGTTCGGCGATTGCGTGGCCAAACGCTTGGCGACGGGTCACATACTCGGCTGCGGTTTCGAGGGCCCACCGGGCCAATCCGACGGCGCGAGCGCTGTTGTAGATCCGCCCGGAGGCGACCCCGGCCATGGCGATAGCGAAGCCTTCGCCCGCCTCGCCCAACACCATCTCGGACCTGACGCGGACCTCATCGAGATACAGGATGGCTTCGTCGCTGCCGATGTCGCCGAACATCCGGATGCTCGGCTCGGCCCTGAACCCGGCGCTGTCGGTGGGTACCAAGAAGGCGCCGATGCGACCGCCTCGCTTGTCCTCGGGCGCGGCATCAAGGCGGGCGAAGACTACAGCGTATTCCGCGTAGGGCCCATTAGTGATCCATATCTTGCTGCCCGAGAGCACCCAGTCCTCTCCGTCGGCCACGGCTCGGGTTCCCATCATCCGGGCGTCCGATCCGGCGTCGGGCTCTGAAAGCGCGAAGCACATGGAAGCCTCCCCCGACAGAAGATCGGGCAGGATTCGGTCCCGGACGGCAGGGGCGGCATGCACCAGCACGTGGCTCGGACCCCGGGCCCAGTGGGCGACCACCCAGGACATCAACCAGCTGTGAGAACCGAAATGGTGATACAGGTCCTCCCAAACACGGTACAGCGCCTCGCTGCCGAGGCCCCCTCCCCCGATGGCTTCGGGGACGAACATGGCGTAGTAACCGGCTGCGGCCGACGCCATCCTGATCTCCCGGACCAGCGCCAGTACTTCAGGGCTGAATCGTCCCTCGGCCGTGTACTTGCGGCGCGGATCAGTGAAAAGACTTCCGGCTCGCTCCTCACGTCTTATCACCTCCGCCTCGACGAAGGCCCGCAGTCCAACCAGGAGATCGTCGATGTCAGGAGATAGGTCGAAGCTCAGGTTAGCGATCTGGCTCACCGGGTGCTCCTCCAGTCACTGCCACCGTGGCCTCGCCCGCGGTTGCGATCTCACCGTCCGATTTGACGCACGCCACCTCAGCCACCAAGTGGTCGCTCCCGTCAGACGCTGTCCTCCGTTCCGTGATGCGCACCACCACCTCGATCCGTTCATCCTCGAAGATGGGGCGTACGTACCGAGTCCGGAGCGAACCCCCTTCGAGGTAGCGTTCGCCGAAGGCGTCGGTCAGCAGTGTGGATATCCAGTTGGTTGAGACCATCCCGTCTGCCACCCGACCCGGCAACCCATTGGCCCGGGCCAAAGCGTCATCGGTATGAATGTTGGGCCCGGCCAGGACCGGCGCCGTCGCACCCAGGGTGACCGTCTCGAGGGCATCGCTGTACCAGCGCATACGCTCCGCCGTCATGGTGCGCTGCAAACGGGGCAACTCGCGACCGGGGGTCCACAGCTCAGACATCCTGGGCCTCCTGACGATAACCCAGCAGGGAGGTGTCGCGATACGTCGTGTATATCTCGCCTGTTTCCCGATCCCTGACCAAGAAATCAATGACCAACCGCTCGCGGCCCTTGTGCGAGTACCGTTCCAACACCTTGGCCGTTATCGATAGTGGGACAGAGGTAGGCGTCATCCGGTGGTACGTTGCATCGTAGATCAGGTGTAGCCGGGCCGCGGGACCGGCCCCCTCGGGGCAAGCGTGATCGAGCAACCGGGTCTTGTGGGCGTGCACGATCGTGGGCGCGACCACCGTACGGTCCCCGCCCTGGTGACGCTCGGATGAGTCTTCGACTGCGTGTGCATACTCACGCAGCAAAAACGGCGTGACCACCTGTTCCACCGGTCCAAGCACGTCGCCCACTTCCAGATCGGACACCCAACGACCGAGCACCACGTCCTCCTCGACGGAAACCAACACCGAAACTAGCAGTCCCGATTCGAGGTGGATCCAATGGTCCGCGAGCCCAGTACCTGATCGGCCCGTCGCGGGTGTCCGGCCCACTGCCTCTCGAAGCGGTCGGAGCGTGGTCGTTCCTCGCGTCGATCGCGAATCCGGGACCAGCGATACCGCCGGCCCCCGGCCCCGGCCCGCGGATCATGGGCCGGCGGCTGGCGGCCCGCTCACACACTCTCTGGACGGTCCCGCCCTACAGGTGGGCCGAGTTTCGTCCACAAAGCGCCCGCGGCCGGCGGCCGGCGGCCGGCGGCCAGCTCACACACTCTCTGGACGGTCCCGCCCTACAGGTGGGCCGAGTTTCGTCCACAAAGCGCCCGCGGCCAGCGGCCAGCGGCCGCGGCCAGTGGCCAGCGGAGCCTGGGCCGGCACCCGGACCGCCGGCCCCCACCCGCCCACGCTCAAAGTCCGGCGATCAGATCGCGAACTTGCTCACCCAGGCGCTCGACGGCTGCCGGGACGAGTTCAGGCAGAAACAACAGCATGCGGGCGAAGCCCATCTCGGCCAGCCGGGCCACCGCCTCGGGGCGCCGCGAGCCGAGACAGGTCAACTCGATGGCACCCGGGTCGCGGCCCGCGTCCTCAGCGGACCGGCGCATCGTGGCGATCAACGCCGCCAGCCGATCGGGATCTTTTTCGGACGGCAGGTACCCATCACCGAGTCGGCCGGCCCGCCTCGCCGCAGCATCGCTGTCGCCACCCACCAGGATCGGGACCGCGCCCCGGACCGGTTGCGGCGCGCTATGAACGGCGCCGAAGCGGACGATCTCTCCATCGAAGCTGGCCGGGCTGTCGCGCCACAAGGATCGCATGGCCGCCACCTGCTCGTCACAACGACGGCCCCGGGTCCGAAAGGACTCGCCGACCGCCTCATACTCATCTTCACTCCAACCGAGTCCTATCCCGAGACGGACACGACCTCCACTCAGCTGGTCCAGGGTTGCGACGCGCTTGGCCATGATCAACGGGTTGTGCAGCGGCAACAGCAGGATGGCGGTACCGAGAAGCAGCCGTTCGGTCACCGCCGCGGCGTACGACAACCACTCGATGGGATCTGGTAATGCTCCCAACGCCGAGGGGCCGATTCGGTTGTGGCCGGCGCCCGGGTAGTCCTGACGGGGAGATGCCGCCATCACCACGTGCTCACCTACCCAGATGGAATCAAACCCGGCTGCTTCCGCAGCGCGGGCCAGCGACGTCACAACTGGCCCATCGACGGGAAACGAACCGCCGCTAGCGGGGACGAGTCCGACCTTCATGGTTCCGATCTACCTCCTATCGCTCCGGTATCAGTCAACGATGTCCTGTTCTGTCCTGGCCCGGCCGCACGCAGCCGGGGACAGCTCCTCTGGACGGCACAGGTCGATCGAGGGGATCCGTCAACCGCCTCTGTGGGGGTTGTTGAGCTTGAACTCGACGTCAGCCAGGTGGGCCGCCTGGGTCTTGAGCTCGTCTAGCGTCCATTGACCATCCTTGTGGATCTGATCGACGATCGCGAACGGCTGGAACAGATACACGTCTCCGGCTCGCACCAAGAACACCCGGCCTTTTATTGGGCAATCTGCAGTGCACAGGTAGGCAACGAACGGGGCGATATTGGCCGGGTCCTGCGGCGACCATTCTTCCGATTGCTCCGTATCTTCGCGGCCGGGAATAGTAGCAATCAACCGGGTAAAGGCCGACGGCGCAATCGCGTTGACCCTGACGCCGTAGCGCTCGAGTTCCTTTTGGGCGATGATGGTCAGGCTGGTGATGCCGGTCTTTGCCGCCCCGTAGTTGGTCTGACCGGGATTGTTGAACAGACCTGACGTGGAGGATGTGTTGACGACGGCGGCGTTCACCTCGTGACCGGCTTTGCTCTGGTCGCGCCAATACGCAGCCGCGAAGTGCAATGGTGCGAAGTGTCCCTTGAGATGGACCCGGATGACGTCGTCCCACTCCGCTTCTGACATGTTGACCAGCATCCGGTCGCGAAGGATTCCGGCGTTGTTGACCAGCACGTTCACGTCGCCAAACGTATCGATGGCCGTGCGGATCAGGCGCTCGGCGCCTTCGAAGTCGGCAACATTGTCGGTGTTCGCCACCGCCTCCCCGCCCATGGCCTTGATCTCCTCGACGACCTGGTGGGCGGGGCCGGCGTCCGTGCCGGAGCCGTCCTCAGCGCCGCCGAGGTCGTTGACCACGACCTTCGCCCCCTCCCGGGCGAAGAGGAGCGCGTGGGCGCGACCGATTCCCCGCCCCGCGCCGCTGATGACCGCGATACGACCGTCCAATGCGCCCACGTCTGTCTCCCTTGTCAGTCGGAACCCGGCGCCTCTGGGCCGGATACGTTCGCCACAACCTAGGTCAACGGTGCTGCCGCAGGTCTGAGCTGACGCTGGAGGTGGCCGGCCTGGGCCGGGCCAGGACCGGGTCAGCGGTGCCGGGGCGGGGAAGCATCCTTGTGAGCACCCTGACGACCGAAGGCCGAACAGACCCTGCACCAACATCCAGACCGAATGCAAGGGGTCGACAGAGAGATCCAAACCTTCGGATGCAAAGGGGCGGACCGGTATGCCGTTCTAGGGCCGTACGACTTTGTGACTGTCGTTGATGCCATCGGACAACGAGACCTTGGGTTCACGACGGACGGTCAACGTTATGACGCTTCCGGCGATTTCGATCGACCAGCTGGCGGGTCAACTCCGGAGGAGCGAGCAGCTCGGCCACCGCTGAGCCCACCGGTCGCGCTCCAAGGCCGGGCAAGTGGCCCGGTCGCGGCCGGGGCCGGGAGGGCGGCTGGTAACATTCCGCCCGAGTGCTGCGGAGCAGGCAGCACGACGGGAAAGCAACGAAGGGGCAGTGTGATCTCATATACCGCTGAGTGCGGTTGCGGCCAGGCCGCAACCAGCCTCGACGAAGACGCGGCGTGGGCATTTATCGCCGCCCACATCGAATGCCGGCGAGGCAGCCGTGTCCACTGGTCGGTATTGACCCGACGACCTCCTCCCCCGTGCGCTGCTGTAGCGGTCGGTCTCAGCCGGCTCCCGCCGCCGCATGGGCTGACTCGTGACCTGGCTGACTGGTGGGGGCAGGCTGATTGCTGGGGGCAGGCTGATTTCCCCGACGGTCAGGAAGCGTCGGCGTCGCCAGGTGCCGGCGCGATCACGGCCACGGGAACCGGGCTCGCCGTGACCAGGTAGCTCACCACGCTGCCGATGCGCAGGGCCCGGACTCCTCCAGACCCGCGGCGGCCGACGACCAGGAGGGCGGCGTCCAGGCGCTCGGCGAGTCGTATCAGCTCCTGGCGCGGTTCGCCTTCAACGTCCAACGGACGCACCTCGGAGCCCACAATTTGGGTCCAGCCCTCGACGGATCGGGCCGCGTCGGAAGTCAACCGTTCGTGCAAGCGGGGCCGGACCTCTGAAGCGCCGGTCTGCCACGCGTAGGCCGCAACGACCGTCGCACCAGTAGCTCCAGCCACGGCGACCGCCCACTCGAGCGCTCGATAGGCACCGGGGCTGCCGTCATGGCCGACCAGGATGGTGGCGCCCGCAAGTGGGGACACAGGCTCGTGGCGGACGATCATCACGGGGCAAGGCGCGTGCTCGATACATTGCCGGCTGACGGAACCGAGCAGCAGTCCGGCGAAGCCTCCGCGACCTCGAGAACCCAATATCAGGCCGCTGTCCAATGTCACCCGCTCCAGGAGCACCCCGACCGCTCCCCCGCGTCTCGCCTCGCACTTGACGTCCAGGTCCGGGCCGGCTGCGCCCAACGTGGCCTCGACCAGGCTCGCCACGTCTCGAGTCACCTGCTCACCTGTCTCCTCGGCCTGGCCCGGGTCGCCTCCGCTCCAGGCTTGTATCACTGACAGATCGCCTCGGGCGGCGGGGGCGATCGACGCGGCCCAGCGCAGAGCCCAGCGACTCTCATCGGACCCGTCAACGCCTACGACCAGCTCGTTCATGGGGCTCCCGTCCGTCTACCTCTCGGCCGTCGCACCGCTCCGGCCCAGGGATCATATTCGGACACCCATGCGGGCTGGGAACCGTCGACGCGCTGGGCCGGACATCCCGCCTGGGGGCGATCGGCGGCTGGTGACGTCACCATCGGACCTCGCCATCGCGGCGTCGAGCCACCGTCAGAGGCCCACGGGCCCATCTCCTGGGCCGTCCAACTCGTATCACTACCGTCGCCGGGATGGGTAGCTCGGCGACTGCGCTGCTGTCCCCCGAGGCGAGTTGGTAGCGCCTTGGGCGGGCAGCGGCGCCGAGCGTCCGGCGACCTGGGGACCCTGGCATCGGGCCACAACGACGCCGACTCCGGGTGAGCAGTACCCCCCCGGTAGTCGCGTCCCGGTCGGCCCCTTTCACAGGTTCCCCACAGGCTGCACAGAAGTCGTCTACCGGGTTGAGTACGGTGACGCACTTACGGTCGGCGTGCCCAGGTGCCTGGCTCCAGGGGGGAGGAGTCTCGGCGGCACACCGGGCACGCTGACCGTTCCGGGTCACCGCGGCGGGCGCCAGTCCCCCACAAGTGCCGGTGTGCAAATGGTAGCCGAACGCCGCCCAGATCGGTAGTTGATGCAACTAACTATGTAGACGGGTGGCCGGGCGGGGGCGCCGCCGGCCGAACGGTAGTGCTGGGGAGCCGGGCGGGGGCGCCGCCGACCGAACGGTAGTGCTGGGGAGCCGGCACGGGGGCGCCGCCGACCGAACGGTGGTGCCTGGGGATCCGCCCTAGATGCGTACGGCCCACGTGACCGTGGACCCCGTGAGGGTGCAGGTGTGCAGGTCCAGATCACCTCCGAAGACGGTCCTCGGCACTATTCCACCGGGGACCGAGAGCCATACCCGGCTGACGATTTGGTAGGTCTGGCCACCGGACAGGAACCGATAGCCCATGGGCAGGAACGACCAGTAGCCGAAGCCGGCATTGATGTCGCCCTCGAGGGTCGGGACCGGTAAACCGGTCTGCAGCACCAGCCTGCCCTCGTCGACACCCACCTGGGCCACAGCGGCTTCCGACGCGAAATAGGTCGGGTCCAAGGTCAGCAAGCGGGCAGGTGCCGAGATAGAAACTGCTCGGACGACTGGTCGGGCCGGCGCCACCGGCCTTGGCGCACGCGGGACGGGGTCCGCCCCCGGACGGGACGAGGCGGAGAGCACAGCCGGGCTGGCCGCACGGGACGAGGCGGAGAGCACAGCCGGGCTGGCCGGGCGAGACGAAGCGGACAGCACAGCCCGACCGGCTGGAGCCCCCTTCGCCACCGGCTTCAGCACCGCAAACGACCCGGGCCCATGATCACCCGCCCGCACGCCCGCGACAGCGCCAGCCCCCATCAGCACCACCACCACTGCCTTCACCGCAATACGGCTCATTGCCCTGATCACGTGGCCTTCATTTGGCAGACCCGCCACGGGCTGACCGCCGCCATGGTATTCCGACCGGGCGAGCAGAGCAACGCCCTCGTCCGCGCCGATGGCGGCATTCGCCCACCTGCCGGCTGACGTCAGAGCGATGACCCGCCGCCAGTAGGTGCTATCCCGTGTGAATGCATTACATCCATTTCAGGTGTATTTGCGCCCCCACCCATTTCTTGCCGTCCGCGGCTTGGTCCCGGAAACGGACCGGCCGGCGACGTTCCAGGCCCGCATCACACTGCGACGCCAGCCAGGGCCACGACGACACCGACCGCTCCCGCGAGGAGCAACGTGCCCACCACGCCCCGGCCAACGACGAAGAGCCAGATCAAAGCCCCGGCGAGCACCGGGATCTGCCACAGGTGGCCGAAGGAAAGGCCAAGAGGGATGGCGGACCCAGCGATGGCGCCGATGACCGCGGGTCCGGCGCCCGTAAGGAACGACTCGACCGAGTCGTTGGCTCGAATTTCGTCGAAATGCCGGCCGCCGAGCAGCACGAAAGCAAACGACGGGGCAAACGCAATCGCCGCCGCCAACAGTCCTCCGGCGACTCCTCCCGCGGCGTAGCCGACGACGGCCACGGTCTGGACCACCGGACCAGGCGTTATCTGTCCCAGAGCGACCGCGTTGAGGAACTGTGGGGCCGTCATCCAGTGATAGGTAGTGACGGCGTCGCGCTGCATCAGCGGGATGATGACGAACCCGCCACCATAGGAGAGCGCACCGACTTTAAACGCCACCCAGGCCAGGGCCCCCAGTCCGCCGACCGCCACCACGCCGAGCGCGACCGGGGGGATGCCGGCACCGATGGATCCGGAAGATGCCGGTCGACCCTTTTGGCGAATCACGATCTCGGTCAGTCCGCAGGCGACGAGCACCAGCACCAGATAGGGGCCGACGGTCGCCGCCGCGGTCCCTCCCAACATGGCGTAGACGACCCAACGGGCCCGCGGCTGGGGCGCGCTGGGCCCGATGCGATGCCAGCTGGCCGGTACCAGTCCGCGTGCGGCATGCAGGGCTACCGCGGGCACCGCCGCGCCTGCGCCCGCGGCGGCGCCGATGACCCAGTCGGGCGGCCGCTCGGCCAGGAACACCGCGGAGAGGACCAGGATGAGCGCCAGTCCCGGGACTATGAAACACAGGCCCCCGAGTACCGCCCCGACCACCCCTCGCAGTCGCCAGGCACAATAAATGGCCAGTTGGGTCGAGGCTGGGCCAGGTAGGAGGTTCGTGGTGGCCAGGGCGTCCTCGAACTCCCTGGTTTCCATCCACCGCCGTTCCTCGACACACATGCGACGGAGCAAGGTGATGTGGGTGGGAGGTCCCCCAAACCCGATGCAGCCGAGACGCAGCCACTCCTTGCCAACTGTCGTAAGGGGCACTCGCTCCGGAGGCCTTGGCTCGACCTCGCCATCCTCGCTACTCACCGGTCCTCGTCGCCAAGCACTTCGTCGGCCAGTTCCCTGACCTGGCGCTTTGTCGACTCCAGCGTCCTCCGTCCCTTGGCGGTCGCCACATAGGACCGGCGAGCCCGACCGTCGACGACCTGCTGGCTCGATCGGATTAGCCCTTCGCTCTCCATCTTGTGGAGCGTGGGGTAGAGCGACCCCGGACTGATCTGGTAGCCGTGGTGGGCCAGCTCCTTTGTCATCCACGCCCCATGTACCTCACCGTGGGCGGCGTGATGGAGGATGTGCAGTCGCACCGCGCCGCGGAGGAACTCCCGCATGGGGCACTGTAACTGATATCGACTCTTGATATCGTATTTCGATTCTTGTGAATAAGAGGGCCGCCATCGCTTCAGCCCATCGCCCCGCGCCCTCTTCGTGCCTTCTGTATGGCGACTCGGCCACAGTCTTTGGTTGCGGGTTGCTAGCGTGCGGGGGTGCCTGACGCGTCCGAGGCCGTGCGGGTGGCCGCCCTGGAGGACGTTGCCGCCATCGGGAGGCTGCTGCACGACTTCAACCGCGAGTTCGATGAGCCCTCCCCTTCCCCGTCCGCGTTGGCAGTCCGGTTTCGACAGCTTCTCGACGGCGGCGACACCGTCGTCCTGCTGGCCGGTGACGGCCCGGACGGGCTCGCGGTCCTTCGCTTTCGGGTCGCCATTTGGAGCACTGGACTCGAGTGCTACTTGGCGGAGCTCTACGTTGTTCCAAGCCGGCGGGGACACGGAGTGGGCCGGGCCCTCATGAACGACGCACTCTGGGAGGCCCGCCGGCGAGGCGCCGACACCATGGATATCGGTGTCGACGAACCCGACCTCGCCGCTCGACGGCTCTATGAGAGCCTCGGCTTCACCAACCGGTCGGGCGGAGAGACGGGTCCCCTCATGTTCGTGTATGAACGAGCGCTGTGACATGGCCAGGAAACATGGCGCAACCCACCCACCCTGTCGCTGGCCCTGACATCGGACCAGCACCGGGTTGCCGGGCCGGCACGCGGATGCGGGCCGACCCGGCCGCTCGGATATCCTCGACTCGATCCTTTCTAACTCCAGGTAGTTTGCCACCCACCTCGATCCAAAAGGACGGGCCATTATGCCGACCACAACCGAAGACCGCGACGAGATCCTGCAACTCCTTTACCGCTACAACCACGCCATCGACTCCGGCGACGCCGAAGGTTGGGCTGACACCTTCACTGCCGACGCGGTCTTTGACGCGGCCGGACGGGTCTTGACGGGGCGGGACGCACTCGTCGAATTCGCCGCCACGGTTCGGGGCTCGAAGCACGTGGTGGTCAACCCGCTGGTGGACATCCACGGCGATACGGCGGAAGGCCGCGCCTACATCGTGTTGTTGCGGGGAGGCTCGATCGGGACCGTCGGCGCCTACCAGGACGAGCTGGTCAGGACACCCGCGGGCTGGCGCTTCGCCAAGCGGGTGTTCACACCAGACCCGGCCGCTACCGACGTTTGACCGGCCGCCCGAGAAACCAGGAACGCCAGGGCCCCGGGGCAGACGATCTGGCCGGTCGCCGGTGGGCTAATCTCGGCCGGACCGCTTCGGCCTGAACCAGCACCACAGGGCTCACGCCACGGCGCTCCCGATTTTCATGGCCCGAAGGAGGGACCAGATGACTAGTACGAGTGAAGGAAAGCTGCGATACATCGACTCCGATGGTCATATCCTCGAGCCGCCCACCGGCATGGTGGAGTTCGCCCCGGCTGCGTACCGGGACCGGATCTGGCACATCGAGATCGACTCCGAGGGCACCGAATGGTCGGTGTGGAACGGAGCGCGCCACCAGACGAGCGGGTTGGGCGGCACTGCGGGGTTCTCCGACGAGATGGTCGACCGGGTTCGCGCCGGCGACATTTCCTATAGCCAGACCCGCCCGTCGGGCTGGACCGCTGAACTTCGTCTCAAGGACCTCGATCTGGACGGCATCGAGCTGTCGGTGCTCTACCCGACCACGATGCTCGGCCTGCAGAGCCTGACGGACGTGGAGTTCGGTCGAGTGCAGGCCCGGGCGTACAACGACTGGTGCTCAGACCATCTCAACAGCGGTCAAGGCCGGCTCTTCGGCGCCGGAGCCCTACCCCCCTTGCACGAGCCCGACGATATCGCTGGCGTGGTGGCAGAAATACGGCATGTGGCCGAGCTGCCGGGAATGGTCTCGGTGTTCATGCGCCCCAATCCAGCCGTGGACTGGCGGTACTTCAACGACCCCGTGTACGACCCTATTTGGGCCGCTCTCCAGGACACCGGGCTCCCGGTGGCCTTCCACCCGTTCCTCGCTCCCGATCTACCCGGCGCCTGCGTGGGCCTGAAGCTGGCCCGGGCCCAAAACCCGGACGGCACCTACGTGACCCTGGAGGAACTGGAGGCGTCCAGGGAAGCGGGCCAGAGGAGTTTTCTTCCGAACATCTACTTCACTCAGGCCATCGCCAACCCCGTCGACGTGATGAGCGCCATCTGCTACATCACCTCTGGAGGCGTGGCCGAGCGCTTCCCGGGCGCCAAGTTCATGTTCCTCGAGGCGAACGGGGGCTGGCTGGTGCCCTGGCTCGAACGGCTTGACCATCACGCCAAGAAATTCAGCTGGGACGTTCCGTGGCTGAAGATGCTGCCGTCCGAGTATTTCCGCCGGCAGTGCTGGATCAGCTTCGATCCCGATGAGTCCATGCTCGCCTTCACGGCCAACTCCCCGCTGTGCGGAGCCGACCGAATCATCTGGGCATCCGACTACCCTCATCCCGACGCCAAGTTCCCCGGCGTCACCGAAGAACTCTCCGAAGCGCTCGAATCCCTCACCTACGAACAGAAACGAACCATCACCAGCGAGAGCGCCCTCGCGCTCTATGGCATCGAATGAGCCCACGCCACTGATGACGTAGTTTCGCGGGACCTGCCACCGACCTGCACGCCCCGGCCCTCACGGTCCGGCCTGGCGGCCGGTCCTCGGGTCGTACTTGACCTCTACTGGGACGACCTGGTCGGTCGGGAGAACCTCGATCCACTGGCTGCACACTTCGAAAGGGCGCTCGGTGATGGCCTTGAACCCGCCCTGGAGCGGATAGAAGCCGTGCTCGTCGACCTTCTCGATTGGCGTGGCCGATACCCGGTTGTCGTCGTCGATCTCGTCCTCGGGGTACCGACCCACCGTCATCGACAGCCGGTGTTTCTCGGCCACCGACTTACAGAGGGAGCGGATGGCGTCGTCGATGGTCACCTGGGCGTGGCCCTGCACCGGGTCGGCCGGATCGTCGGCCAGCAGGCTGGCTCTGATCTTGGCGAGTTCATCCTCGGGAGCGGCATAGGCGGCGTCGAGGCTGGCAGAGCCCTCCACGTTGACGCTTTTCAGCCACTGGATGGTGGCCTGCTCCTTGCCGGGGCGGATCGGAATGACGGCTTTCACCCACGGGGCGTTGAGGAAGGCGTTCCACATGTCGTCACCGTCGAGTTGGAGGAGCCACCCCAGCGAGGCGCCCAGCACAGCCGGATCCGACTTGTCGGTGATGAAGTACTTCCCGTGGGCCTCGTCGTCGGCCCAGCGCACCACCGAGCCGTCGATCGAGTCGGGAATGGCGGCCCCGGCCAGCGTCAGATGGGCGGTCCGCCTCGGCTTCCACCACTCAGGGGCCACGAAGTACAGCATCTTGTGGACGTCGAAGATCGAGTTGATCAACTCTGAGAGCACATGGCGGGTCTGATGTCCCGCACGGCGTTCCAGGAATCGTCGTCCTCGGCCGCTTCAACGCTCTTCTGGATGTCGATAAACGGATTGGCGGGATCGTAGGCGACCTCGTAGTCATTGGGTACGCCAGGGATGTCGAGCGTGGCGATGGGCACGAACTGGCCCTGAGTCTCGGGATGAGAGGCCGCGAACTGGCGGCTGTTGTCGGGGAAGTTCCATACCGCCTCCCCGCTGAAACTGACAGTCATCCTCTCGAGGGGCATCTTGATCTCGTTGTACTGGGGCACCACCGCCAGGTCGGCCGGCTTGGCGATGTGGATGAGATTGGGCAGGGCCAACTGATCGCCGGGATCGTCGACAAAGGTCTCCCAGCACAGGTAGGTGCCCACGTCCTGAATCTGCACCCCGACCTGGCGCATCTTGCGACGCAGCTCGTAGTTGACGAGATCGAGTGTGGTGTTGTTGAGGACATAACGTTTGCTTGACGTGACGTCCGTCTCCGTCACGGTCTTGAAGGTCGACTTGTAGTTCTCCCGGATCTCGCTGGAGAGCTTCTCGGTCTGCTCCCGGCTGTGCTTGCAGCCATGCTCGCGGGCCGTTTGCTGGGTCTTGTCCATATCCAGGCTGGCGGTGGCGGTGGCGTTCCCGGAGCCCCAGCTCTGGTTGACGGTGGTGCTGAACCCGAGCTTGGTGTCGTCGCGGTTGTCTTGCTTGAACGCCTCACTGATCTCGTCCTGGGTCGTGGAACTGTTCTCATCCTTGGTGGTCTGCTCGAGCGACACCTCGGTGGTCTTCTCCACGATGGCCTTCCGGGTGCTGACTTCGAGCAGCTCGACGGTCGAGCCCGGGCTCAGCCACACATGGCCCACCGGTGTGCCAAGGAACGTGTCGAGCTCGAAAAAGAACTGCCGAAACAGGTGCACGATCCCAATGGGCGACAGTGTCACGTCGGTGATCTGCTTGGTGGGGTCGAAGGTGAGAAAAGGATCCTCGAACGTCTCGGGCACGGTGGCCAAAATGTCGTCGAGGGTCTTGCGGTCGGGTGCGAAGAACAGGGCCCGGAGGGGCTCGAACAGCTTGCGGCTGGCGAATGCCGTCATGATCCCTGCGATGGCCGATTCGTCGTTGAGGTCACGAGTCACCCCGACTTGGAGGCTGGCTGGGTCGAAACCCGGCTGCTGGGCGGCCTGACGCCACCGGCGCTCGTAGTCCTCCCGGTAGGTCGCGAACACCGGCCCGTTCAGCAGCTCGGTGAGCTCGTTGTCGCTCACGACATCGAGCCAGTCCTCGCCGTGGGGATCCTGGCCGGACTGGCGGAGCCGGTCGCCAACCGCGGCGAGCAGGACGCTTCCGCTCGACTCCCGGGCCAGCCCGTCGCCCGGTCCGGGGGCCCCGATGCCGATGCGGGCCGCCTCCAGCTGAAAATCGGCGTTGAATTGGGGTAGCGCCCGGCCCACGAAGTGGCGGCGAAGATCGTCGATGCGGGCTCGCCCGTCTAGCGAGGAACTGGCCGTGAAACGGCGCAGCTTTCGCATCGACTTCCATCCGATGAGTGGCTGATACACACCGAACAGCTCGCTCGCGTAGGGAAGGACGGAGTTGTAATCGGTGAGGTCGGTAAGACGCTTGTTGGCGGTCACGCCGGGCGCCTTCCCTCGGGTTGCCATGCCGCGTCATCATGGTCGTCACCTCGGCTGGGGCTCCTTAATGGGCCGACACGACTTTGCCGGCGACGTCGTATTGATAACGGGAAGTCACGCGATCCCGGTGTGGAGGACATGGAGACGGCGTGGAGGTGGCCTGCCCTACCCGGGACTCGCCCCCACGCCACCGGGGCAAACTGCACCTGAGGACGTTGCTATGTCCAAGTCTTCCGTTCCGCCGGCGGTCCGCGATCATTATGGTCATGACTGAATCGACCCAAGACTCGCCGGAGTAAGCGATTGCCACCGAAAGGATCGCGGATGAAACCACATGGCCCAATGGTGCGCACGGGGCGCAACCTCTGCCTCACCGCGGGAAAGAGGGACACGTAATGACGATCCAGGGCAGCTCGGCGCTGGTCGAGTTGCTCGTCCAGGAGGGAGTGGACCTGCTGGTCGGAAATCCGGGGTCGACCGAGCTGGCGTTGATGGATGCGCTCGGTAGCGATAGCCGAGTGCGGTATGTACTTGCCCTCCAAGAGTCGATCGTCCTCGCCGTTGCCGACGGTTTCGCCCAGGCGACGGGACGACTCGCGGCCGTAAACCTCCACGCCGCGCCGGGTCTCGGCAACGCCCTCGGCATGCTCTTTAATGCCAAAAAGAGCGGTTCCCCGATCCTCGTCACTGCGGGCCAGCAGGACCAATCAGCTCTCCTTTCGGAGCCCCTGCTTGGCGACGACCTGGTCACCATGGCCCGCCCGCTTGTCAAATGGTCCTATGAAGTGCGGCGCTTGGCCGATCTACCGCGTGCGGTTCACCGCGCCGCCACGACGGCCCTGGCGCCGCCGAGAGGGCCGGTGTTCCTATCGATCCCATCGGATGTGCTGACCGAGTCGGCAGAGCTGGAATTGGGCGCGCCCGACACGGATCAGCGCCAGAGTCCGGCCCGACCCGGCCGTAGTAGAGGAGGCGGCCCGACTGATCGGCGCGGCTCGTTCGCCGGTCATCTTCGCGGGAGACGCCGTGGCCCAGTGCGGGGCGCACGCCCAGATGGTCAGATTCGCCGAACTGGTCGGCGCGCCGGTCTACGCCGAAGACCTCGCCAACACGGCCTCATTTCCCACTTCGCACCCGCTTTTCGCCGGCACCGTCGCCCGCCTGGGCGCCGCCATCAGGACTGTGCTCGACAGTCACGACCTCCTGGTCTCGATCGGTGCCGACCTGTTCACGCTATCGCTGGGCGGTGGGCCCGAGCCGGTCCCGCCCGGCATGCCGATCGTCCATGTCGACGTCGATCCGTGGCAGTTGGGCAAGAACTTTCCGACCGCCGCCGCCCTCCTCGGCGACCCGCGGCTGATCCTGCCCGAGCTCTGCATCGCCGTAGAGCAGGTTCGGCCTGGCGCCGAAGTCCCGAGGCCAGACGGGGTGAGGCCGGCCATCGCCGCCCGGCGAAAGGTGGTGGTTTCCCGGGCCGAGGAACTGGCGAGCCACCGCCCCATGCAGCCGATGGCGCTCCTCCACGCTCTGGGACGAGCCCTGCCCTCCGACGCAGTCGTGGTCGAGGAAGCCCTGTCATCCAATGAGAGCGTCCGGCTCCTGATCCCGAGCAACGACGCCCAAAGCTTCTACGGGATGCGCGGTGGCGGGATCGGGTGGGCGCTCCCTGCAGCCGTCGGCATCAAGCTCGGGCTGCCCCACCGGCCGGTAGTAGCTCTCATCGGCGATGGCGGCTCCCTCTACACGATACAAGCTCTGTGGACGGCAGCTCATGAGCGCGTGCCCATCGTCGCCGTGATCTTGAACAACCGGTCCTACCGCATCCTGAAGCAGCGCACCCGGGCTTTGGGGGGCCATTCAGCGGCGACCGGTAAGTATCTCGGCATGGATCTCGTCGACCCTGAGATCGACCTCGGCGGACTGGCCCGGGCCTTCGGCGTCGACGCCGTGGCCGCGGCGACGATCCCCGATGTGCTGACCGCAGTCCATGACGGCCTCTCGTCGGGACGACCACTGGTCGTCGACGCCGCCGTGGACGGCGAGCTCTGATCTGGTTCACAAATTCGTCCCGGAACCGAGGCGTCCTAATCAGGACGGATAGCGTGCGGTCATGAGCATCGCGACACGCCCACTGGGGCAGACGGGGACCGACGTGGCCATCCTCGGGTATGGGGCCATGGAGCTACGGGGCCAGCCCCGGGGACCGGTGATCGACGATGAACAGGCCGGCGTCCTCCTCAACACCGTGCTCGACGGGGGCATCAACCTGATCGACACCTCGATCGACTACGGCCGCAGCGAGGAGCTGATCGGTCGCTACCTCGGTCACCGCCGCGACGAGTACTTCCTCGCATCCAAATGCGGATGCCTCCTCGGCGCCCCGCCCCCCGGTGCCACCCTGCCATTTCCCCACGACTTCCGGCCCGAGAACATCAGAGCCGGGATCGAACAGAGCCTGCGGCGCCTGGGCACCGATCGACTGGACCTGCTGCAGGTGCATATCTCCCCCAGCCGAGAGAGAATGGAGGCCGAAGGCACGGTCGAGACCATGCTGGCGTTGCGGGATGAAGGCAAGGTTCGCTTTATCGGAATGTCCGGCACGCTGCCCCATCTGCCCGACCACATCGCCATGGGCGTCTTCGCCGTCTTCCAGATCCCCTACTCGGCGGTCCAACGCGAGCACGAGAGTCTGATCGCGGCCGCGGCCCAAGCCGGTGCCGGCACCCTCATCCGCGGCGGCGCGGCGCGAGGTGCGCCTGCCGAGGACAAGCAATGGCGGCAGGGTCCGATCGGGCTGTCTGAAGGCGAAGGGCAACGCCGCTGGGAGGCTTCGGGGATCGAGGACCTGCTCGCAGACATGAGCAGACTGGAGTTTGTACTCCGCTTCACCCTCAGCCATCCCGACCTGTCCAGCACCATCGTCGGGACTTCCAGCCTGGACCACCTCCGCTCAAATCTGGCCATCGCCGAGAAGGGGCCCCTGCCCGCCGACCTCTACGAGGAGGCCAAACGGCGGCTGGACTCGGTCACTCCGTAGCTCTCTCCCACGGGGCGACGAGTACACCAATCCGAATCCCGGGAGGTCGGGCCGGATCGGCCAGCCGTGACCGATCGCCGGTCCGAGGGGCGGCCCTGGCGTACTAGTAGGTCAACGGGTCGGCGGGAAGCTCGACCGGGTAGGGCTCGAGGAGATCCGCGGAGCGGCTCACGTCCCGCCACTTGCGGTCCTCGGCGAGGAGCTGCTCGTCGAGGCGAATTGAGCCTTCGACCGCGTTCACCCCGAGAGGCAGGTGGTAGGGAATGTCGCCGCGCTTCGCGACCTGAACGAGGATCGCGGCGGCGCGTGCCGGGTCGCCCGCCGGACCATCGGCACTGTGGCGAACGCGGCTGTTCATGACTCCGACCGTGGGCGCATAGGCCTCGGGAATGTCGTGGACTGTCATCGATGACCCGGCCCAATCGGTCCGAAAGCCGCTCGGCTCGACGACCATGACCTTCACGCCGAACGGCGCGGTTTCGGCCTGGAGCACCCGGCTAAGGCCGTCGATAGCGAACTTGGCCGCCTGGTAGGAGGCGATCCCGGGTGAGCCGCCCACGCGTCCGCCCATGGAGGAGATCTGCATGACGAGCCCGTGTCCTTGCTCCCGCAGGATTGGGATGGCTGCCTTGGAGACGTGGTAAACGCCCCAGAAGTTGGTCTCAAACTGGGCGCGGAAGTCCTCGTCGTCGGTGGTCTCGATGGGTGAGACATTGGCGTAGCCGGCGTTGTTCACGATGACGTCGAGGCGGCCGAAGTGGCGGTGGACGTCGGCGATCGCCGAGCGGGCCGCCTCGGCGTCGGTGACGTCGAGGGCGATGGCGTGGATGCGTTCCCCATACTGGGCGACGAGGTCGTCGAGCTGGGCCGGCCGCCGAGCGGTGGCGGCGACGCGGTCGCCGGCGTCGATGGCGGCTCGGACGAGGGCACGACCGAGGCCACGTGAGGAGCCGGTGACAAACCAGGTCTGTTCCATGGCTCTAGTACAACACTGTTCTCTTAATAGCGCAACCCTGTTGCGTTATACTGGGACGATGCCGGAACCCGGGTTCCAGCGGGCGCGCAGCACCGCCGCCAAAGGCCTGCGGGAAACCACCATCCTCGACGCCGCCCGTCGTCTCGGTGCCGAACGGGGCACCCGGCAGGTCACCTTGACCGAGATCGCCGAAGCGGTGGGCCTGCACAAGTCGGCACTGTTGCGCTACTTCGAGACCCGCGAGGAGATCTTCCTGTGCCTCACCGCCCAGGAATGGAGGGCGTGGTCAAGTTCGGTGCGGGCCCGGCTCGAGACGCTCGCAGACCCGACTCCTGCGGCCGTGGCGGCCGCATTTGCCAGCACGCTGGCCAGCCGGGGGCCCTTCTGCGACCTGCTCGCCCAGGCCCCACTCAACCTGGAACGAAACGTCTCGGTCCAGGCGGTGGGCGCCTTCAAACTGGTCACCCTCGCTGAGGTCGACGCCATCGTCGCCGTCGTCCAAGGATTGCTGCCCGGCCTCGCCGAGCGGGACGCGGTCGACCTCATCGCCGCCGCGACCTCGTTGTCGGGCGCGTTCTGGCAGATGGCGACGCCAGGTCCTGAGATCGCAGCCCTCTACCGCAGCGACCCTCGCCTGTCCCATGCCGTCGTCGACGTCGAAAGGCGGGTCCAGAGACTCCTCACCGCCCTCCTGTTGGGCATGCTGCTCCCAGGCTGATCGCTCAAATCGGAGAATCCGCGGTGATCATGACGACGTCAGAGGTAACGGCTGTCACCGTCCGGATGCCGGTGGGCGGTGACAGGATCAAGGTTGCCGTGGGCACGGTAAAGCTCGGCGAGGGTCAGCTCGCCAGTGGGAACCTGGGCCACCCCGTCCAGCCACGATTCTGCTTCGGCCCGGCTAAAGGGGCGGAACTGCACATCGGCGAGGCAACGGCCGGGTCGGATGACAGCGGGGTGGAGGCCGCGCATCGGCTCGTTGGTCGTGATCAGGAGCAGCACCCGCAGCCCGTGTCCGAGAATCCCATCGGTGAGGTTGAGCAGCCGGCTCATGGAGGCGCCGGCGTCGACTCGAGCGTCCGCTCGTATGAGCTCGTCGGCGTCTTCTACGACGAGCACCTTCCAGCGGCTCGTGCTCTCCGCCCTGGGGTCCCAGAGGTCCTCGTCGGCCACCACTTGCATCAGGTATTCGGGCGAGCCGAAAAACGCCTCGGGATCGAGGACGAAATGGATGTCGGCCCAGCCTCGCCACTCGTTGCCCAGGGAGCGGATGGCGGTGGTCTTACCGGTTCCGGGTTCCCCGTACCACAGGAGCAGGCGTCCGCCGTGTTCGGGGGGCCGGGGCAGCCCGGTTAGGCGGGTCAGGGCTGCGCCCACCTCGGCCGGATAGTTGTGGGCAATTGAATCCCACGCCGGCGTGTCGACCCACCGGCGGTGACGGTTCGGTGATCCACCATTCCCTACCGTCCACATTGTCAGGCGGGCCTTGCCCTCGGTTCGCTGAGCCGGCGGAACGGATCGCCGCACCGTGCCGATCACCTCGTCGGCCAGATCGGCGGTGGTTGCGGTCACCATCACCTGGACCTCGGGCCTGCGGGTCACCAGCACCAGGTGGAGCGACCATCCATCGCCCAGGACGAGGCGCTGGCAGTCGCCGTTGTCGTGCGCCAGTTCGCGGGCCAGCGTGGCCCCCTCGGGTGCGAGGCCATCAATGCTGTGGGCGTCGGCGAAGAACGCCTGGCGGGCGTACGGTTGGGCGCCTTCCAGGAACCGCAGGGTAGCCAGATCGATGAGCCGGGCCGCCAGGCCTCGGTCACTCAGCGGCCAGACCGCTTGTGGGACGTTCAGCCGCTCGGGGATTTGGGTCAAGTGACTGCCGAGACCCTGGCCGCGACCGGCGTCGACTCATCAGCCGAACTCAACGTCTCGACCTTTCACCAACGCCCATCGGACTTCCTCCATGTACCGCTCGACTCACCTCATCGTGCCATACCGCTCCTCGGTTGCCGTCCGATCGCGAGCCTCGACCCGAACGAAGGAGTTCATTGGGGGCCGTCCCAAACGGCAGAACTGAGCTGACCCCAGCCAGCACGGAAGGGCGGTCCTGCTAAACTCCCGTTCGAGGGCATCAATGTCGAATGATTTCCCCTCCGGCTCGAGTGAGCCAGGCCGTGACTCGTGTGATCCCCGGGTCGATACAGGCCAGGAAAGGAGGGGATCGCCATGGCAACCGGCACCGTGAAGTGGTTCAACAGTGAGAAGGGTTTCGGTTTCATCACCCAAGATGGCGGCGGGCCAGACGTGTTCGTGCACTTCAGCGCCATCACCGGCAGCGGCTACCGCAACCTCGACGAAGGCCAGAAGGTGGAATACGACACCACCGAGGGCCCCAAGGGTCTTCAAGCCGCCAACGTCCAGCGGATCTGACCAGATGCATCGCTAATTCCAGCCATGGGACCATGAGCCTGGCCTAATAACCTTACCCACATCGCCATGGGCCGGGCAGTACAGGTCCCGATCCTGTGCCGTCCGGCCCGAGCTTTCTGACGGCGCCGCCCTTCAACCGGGCCGGGTTGGGTTCCGGACCGGTGCTCGGCTGCGGGCCAACTTCCGTAATAGTCAAGTAGATACTTGACTATCGCCGTTGGTGGCCCCTACACTTAAGTATATGCTTGACCAAACGATCGACCTTGATCGAACGTTTCACGCCCTGGCTGATCGCAGCCGCCGTTCGATGGTGGAACGCCTCACTCTGGGCCCGGCTTCGGTGAGCGAACTGGCCCGTCCTCTGGCCATGTCCCTGGCCGCCGTGGTCCAGCACGTTCAAGTGCTCGAGGCGTGTGGTGTCGTGAAAACCGCGAAGACGGGGAGGACGCGCCTGTGCCGGATCGAGCCGGCGGCCATGACCGCCGCCGAGCGGTGGATCACCGACCGGCGCCAAGGCTGGGAATCCCGCCTCGATCGACTGGGCGACGTCCTCAACGAAGAAGCCGCTGCCGGGGAGGAGAAAGCGTGACCCTGTCCACCGTCACCCATGACACCTTCGTGATCACCCGAACCTACGACTCACCGGTCGCCCGCGTGTTCAGAGCTTGGGCGGATCCCAATCGCAAGGCTCGTTGGTTCGCGGGCTCTGCCGACGCCCTGGGCCAGGGTTACGAGCTCGACTTCCAGGTAGGAGGACTCGAGGTCAATCGCGGCGGACCTCCGGGTGGGCCCGTGTACACCTACTCCGCCCAGTTCCGCGACATCGTCGTTGATCAGCGGATCGTCTCCACCTCTGAGATGTTTGCTGACGACACCCGTATCTCGGTGACCGTAGCCACCGTGGAGTTCCACGACTCGGGTAATAAGACGCAGCTTGTTCTCACCGAGCAGGGGGTATTCCTCGACGGCCGCGAGACCGCGGCGCAGCGCGAGGTAGGGACCCGATCTCTGCTCGAGTCGTTGGCTGCTTCGCTCGCCGAAGACCAGCCGTGACCAGACGCTTCACCGAGGAAGGCGACCCCATGCGAACCCTGGCATCGTTCATCTTCACCAGCCTCGATGGCTTCTACGAAGGACCGAACGGCCGCTCCAGCTGCTTCACGTCAGGCAGTTCGACTCCGGCAACCTCGTGGTCACCTACCGTCCGTCGCTCCACGTATGACCACGGTCGTCCGCCGGGAGAGAATGGGGATATGACCGCACCCGACGCCGCATCCGATTGGGATGGCTCCTACGCCGGCCCGCCGCCCCCCTGGGACATCGGCCGCCCCCAGCCTGCCTTCATCCGCTTGGCCGACGCCGGCGCCCTCACCGGCTCAGTCCTCGACGCCGGTTGCGGCACGGGTGAGCACGCCATGCTCGCCGCGGGCTGTGGCGCCCGCGCCCTCGGCATCGACGTCTCCCGGCGCGCCATCGAGATCGCCCGCGGTAAGGCCGCCGAGCGCGGCGCGGCCGCCAGCTTCCAGGTGCTCGACGCCCTCCGCCTGGTCACGCTCGGCGAGGTCTTCGACACGATCGTCGACAGCGGGCTGTTCCACGTCTTCGACGACGCCGCTCGCGGTCGGTACGTCACGGCTGTGCAGGCCGTCCTCCGCCCGGGTGGCCACCTTCACCTGATGTGCTTCAGCGACCGCCAGCCCGGCAACTGGGGGCCGCGCCGCATCACCGCAAGTGAGTTGACCGCCGCCTTCACCTCCGGCTGGCGCATCGACTCGCTCGCCCCCGATCGCTTCGAAATCAACCCGGGCCTCGGAGCCACTACCGCCGAAGCCTGGCTCGCCGACATCATCCGGCTGGCGCCCCATTAACCAACGCCACCACCGCTGAACCGCGCTCGGGCGACGGGCGTGAAGCTGTCACATTGAATTGGGAGCCCTTGCGGCGGTCTTCACCGACCAGTACGCCGCACCCAATTAGTCGCCGGGTCGCAGCCCGACCCCTGCTCAGGCAGCGGTGACGAACAACCGTTGGCAGAAGTCGTGTCCCAAGGCCAAGGTTCGGCCTTCGACGTTCAGAATCAGAGTGTTATCTGGTGCCCTGGTCTCGATCTTGGCGTTACAGCCTGGGATGAACCCGGCGTCATCAAGATATCGCATGGCTGACATGTCCATCTCGACATCTTCGCTCATGCGTACGAGTCTCACCGTCTCGCCCACCCCGACGTCGGCGAGGCTCATAAAGCCCTCGACTGCGACCTCATTTGCGCTGCCGGGGATGGGATTGCCATGGGGGCAGGTCCCTGGATCGCCGAGTAACACGACGAGATGCTTTTCGACCTCATCCGATATCACGTGTTCCCACCGACCTGCCTCTTCGTGGGCGAGATGCCAGGGTAATCCGATCACGTCAACCAGCATGCGCTCCGCGAGGCGATGCCGTCGGATGACCCTCGTGGCGGTGGCCGTGCCGCTTCTGGTCAGCGTTATCTTCCGGCTCGACCGCTTCAGATAGCCGTCGGCCTCTAAGCGGTCCAGCATCTCAGCCACTGAGGGGGGGGTCTTCCCAAGTCGTTCCGCAATCCTCGCCTGGATCACCGGGCGGCCTTCCGCCTCCAGCGAGGCGATCGTCTGGAGATATTCCTCCACCGGAGGATGGAACTCGTTACGCACCCGACGGCCAACTCTGAAGACCTGCCCCGCACATAGTTGTTGGCACTGTTTCGACATTCTGGTGCATTTGCCTCGATTGTAGCTCCGCCTCCGGGTTGAGCCGCACCCCACCCCGGTAGATCCCGTACCCGAGGCCGACGGCCACGACGATGCCGAGAACCGCTCCGCCCGCAGCCGAGGTCGTATTGTCGGCCGCGTCAAACGCGGCCAGCAGGAACACGACCGTTTCGAAACCCTCCCGCAGCACCGCCAGGAAGGCCATGACCACCATGGCCTGGGCCGCCCCATCCCCCCCGTTGCTCCTTAAGGCGTCCGCCGCGAACCCTTCGAGCTGGGCCTTCAGCTGACGAGAGTGCTGGCGCATCCAAATGACCATGTAGGTGACCATGGCCACCGCCAGGACGCCGACGACGGTTTCGAGCCCCTCCTGCTGTCGATGCGGCAAGTTGGCGGACACCACCTCGAGGCCCACACCAACCCCGACGCACAGGACCACCGCGGTCGCGACACCGAGGAAAACCCAGCGGAGAAGGTCCCTCCGACCCTGCCGGGC
Organism: uncultured Acidimicrobiaceae bacterium; assembly: GCA_963769725.1. Classification (GTDB taxonomy): domain Bacteria; phylum Actinomycetota; class Acidimicrobiia; order Acidimicrobiales; family Palsa-688; genus PALSA-693. The sequence goes on from CAVYMU010000004.1 coordinate 393,096, forward strand.
CAAGAAGGCCGCGATGATCCCGACGATCAGGGCCGCCTCCAAGCCCTCCCGCAGACCGATTACAAACGTCGGCAGCATCTCAGAACGCCCAAACCTTGACTTCCTACCGAGCCTGGGACCCTGGTTTGATCCGTCAGGTCAGGGCTGGTTGTCAGGCGGCTGGTTGGGTCGGGCACCCCGAGGAGTGGGCCGGGCCGGCCAGCAGTGATTCGATGGTAGGTCGACACGATCCGCAGCGACCTCCGGCCCGACATTTGCCGGTCACGTCGTTGACGGTGGCCGCCCCTGCGGCAATGGTCGCGGTGATCACGGCACTGGTTACTCGCTCACAGTGGCACACCACCACGGCTAAGACACCCCGACCGGCGAACCGCTTACGGGCAAGGTCAGCACCGTCAACGGGGCGCCCGCCTCAACCAAGCGGGCTGCCAGTATGACGCTGATCCGTACTCGGGCCGGGAGCCGGTGTCCGATTCCGTACACCTCGGCTCGCAGCGGACCGTCGCCTACGATCAACCGCACTCCTTCGACCCGGCGGAAGGCCGGGATGAGGGCTGTCTCGAAGCGGCGTCGCCTTGCCACACGGTAGATCTTAGGTGCGCCTATCAAGTTTGGCAAGCCCCACTTTGCTTCTGAACTTCACTCTGCGGTAGATAGGGGAAGTGACCGTGGCCAGTTCGACTCGAGGAGGATCTCAAGATGCGCGGTGAGGCGGAGGTGGTCGAATTGCTGAACGAGGTCCTGACATCGGAGCTGACTTCGGTGAACCAGTATTTCCTCGACGCCATGATGTTCGATCACTGGGGCTACGAACGGCTGGCCAAGCGATTCAGAGTTGAATCGATCGGCGAGATGAACGATGCCGAGACCCTCATCAAGCGGATCCTCTACCTGGAGGGCCACCCGAACCTGCAACGTCTCGGCTCTATCCGCACCGGCGAGACCGCGACCGAAAAGCTCAGCCTCGCCCTCGACCTCGAACGGGAAGCCATCCTGCGGCTCAATGACGGCATCGCCGTGTGCACACGGACGAATGACCACGGCAGCCGCGACCTGCTCGAGGACATTCTGGAGGGGGAGGAAGCTTTCGCCGAGTGGCTGGAGAGCCAGCTCGAGGCGATCGGACAGATCGGTGACGCCTTCTATCTGACCCAACAGCTCCACGACTGACGTCCCCCGGCTCTGGGCTAACCGGCGGCAGGTCGGTCTCCCCCTCGGTCGAAGACCACAACGACCGCGTCGTCGGAAGGCGGGAGGTCCCGCTCAGCATGGCGCACGCGCAGTCCCCCAATCCCCTGGCCAACCCCTCGCAGCGGTTGACCCGTTCGGGGGGGCCGCGTCGTAGGCGGTTACGCCTTCTTGGCCAGCGACGCCCACCCGAACTGGTTTGTCTTCACCTCCACCTTGGTGAACCCGGCCGCGACCAGGCGCCCGGGCAAGCCCTCGGGGTCCACCGGGTTGTAGGTGTCGCCCTCGTGGCCAGCCTCGATCTGCGGGCTGGGCAGACTGTCGCTGGCAACGAACGGGGCGCCCGGTCGCAGGACCCGGGCCACCTCGGCGAAGAGGCGGTCCTGCAGGGCCGCGGTCGGCACGTGGTGCAGCATGGTGAACGATGCTGCGCCGCTGAAGCGGCTGTCGGGGAACTCGAGGGCCGTGGCGTCCCCGCGTACGATGACGACAGCCGGGTTGCCCGCGAACCGCTCCTGTAGCGTCGCCGCCAGCCCGGGGTCGATCTCGACAGCCGACAGCCTTGGGACCGACGCGCTGAGAACGTCCGTCGTGGCCCCGTACCCCGGGCCTACCTCGAGCACGTCGCCGCCCAGGTCGACGTCGCCGATCGCCCAGGGGAGAATGACGTCCCGGATCGTCGCCCGCCACTCGTCGCTGCCGCAATACTTGTGGTTCTCGTTCACGAAACCCACTATGGCGCAGCCTCGACCACAAGGTGGTTGTCCAACAAACCGGCGGAACCGCAAGCCGGCCTCAGGGGCGCTCACTGGTGGCCAGATGCTCGTCGAAGAAGGCCCGGATCCGACGCCAGGCGTCGTCCGCGCTGGCCGCCTCGTAGCCCATGCCGGCCACGCGCAGAAGCGGCGCCAGCGGCCCGACAGGGTACTGCTCGAGGAAGCTGTGGCCGGCGTCGGAATACTCCTTGACATCATGGGGGATGCCCTTGTCTGTCAGGGCCGCCTCCAACCTGGCGGCTGCACCCTTAAGCGTGCGGTCCCGGGCGCCGTAGCTGCCGACTACAGGGCAGGAGTTCCTCAGCGCCGTATCGAGGTTCCTTGGCAGCTGACCGTAGTTGGGAGCCGAGACGTCGAAACCCCGGTTGGCAGTCATGAGAGCGAACCCGCCGCCCATGCAGAACCCGATCACACCGACCCGACCGGAGCAGTCGTCGCGTCCCAGCAGCCAGCCCCGACATCTTTCGATGTCGTCGTATGCCAGTCCCCGCCCGCTGAAGAGGGAGCGGAAGGTGGCCCGCACGCACCTCAGCATCCCGCCGCGTGTGTAGAGGTCCGGGGCCACAGTCAGGTATCCGAACGACGCCAAGCGATCGACGTGCTCCCGTATGGGGCGGGTCAGACCGAACGCGTCCTGAATCACTACCACGCCAGGGTGGGGACCCGCCTCGGCCGGGGTGGCAAGGTAGGCGTTCAGCGGGGTGCCATCCGAGTCGGGAATGGTCGTATCAGGCATGCCCATTTCCTAGCCGAAGCTGCCGAGATCCGCGAGGCGCTCCAGGTGCGCTCTGGCGTGCGCCGGAGTCGCCATCTATCTCGGGGTGGACCGGGTCCGGGGCGACCGGGCGTGGCAAGATCGCTGCCGCACCGGTGTCGGGCATGGAACCGCAGCAAAGTAGGCGATGGGAAGGTGGAGGTTGAGTCATGAATACGATCGAGACCGACTACCTCGTTATCGGGGCGGGGGCCGCGGGAATGTCCTTTACTGACGCGCTGATAGACGCGGATCAGTACTGCGACGTCGTCATGGTGGACCGCCGGCACGCCCCTGGGGGCCATTGGAACGACGCCTACCCATTCGTGCGCCTCCATCAGCCGGCCGCGTGCTACGGAGTCAACTCGCGGCCGCTGGGCGACGACAAGCTCGACGAGCGCGGCGTCAATGCCGGCCTGTATCAGCAGGCGGATGGTGTGGAAATCTGTGACTACTTCCGGCGGGTGATGGACCAGCACCATGTGGCGTCGGGACGGGTGCGGTTCTTCCCGATGTCGACCTACTTGGGGCTCGACACTTCGGATGTCGCGATGGTCGCTTCCCTTACAGGGGCGATGACAGAGGTCGAGGTCCGGCGAGCCGTCGTTGATGCCCGGTATCTTCAACCCACGATCCCGTCACGGCACAGACCTTCGTTCACGGTCGACAGCGATGTTCGATGCGTTTCCGTGAACCAGTTGGCCGACGTGGCTGAGCCGGCCAGTGGCTACACGGTCATCGGCGGCGGCAAGACTGGTTCGGATGCGTGTACTTGGCTGCTCGGAAACGGTGTCGACCCTGACAAGATTCGTTGGATCAGGGCCCGCGATGCTTGGATGTGGAACCGGGCCCAAGTCCAGCCGCTCGAGCTTCTGACCGACACCGTCGACGGCCTGTCGCGAGGCGTTGAAGCGTCGGCGAAGGCCGAGAGTGTGGACGACCTGTTCGCCCGGCTGGAAGCCTGTGGCCAGCTGCTTCGCCTCGATCCGAATGTTCCCCCCACCATGTACCACGCGGCCACGTTGACCGTCGCCGAGCTCAAGCTGCTGCGGACTATTGAGAACGTCGTTCGGCTCGGTCACGTCAAGAGGATCGGGGGCCACGAGATCGTGCTCGAGCAAGGTACGATCCCGTCCGACCGCCGGCAGCTGTATGTCGACTGCTCCGCGGTCGGGCTTGGCAAGGCTCCGGCTGGCCCGATCTTCGAACCTGGCCGCATCACTCTCCAGTGCATCAGCACCGTGTTCCCCACCTTCAACGCTGCAGTCATCGGCTACCTGGAGGCGAGCCGGGGCGATGACCAGGTCGCCAAGTCCCGCCTATCGCCGACGACTCGCTACCCCGATGCGGCCAAGGACTGGATCGCGAACATGGTTGGCCAGCTGGAGGCGCTACGGGTCTGGAATAACCAACCTGACCTGGCCGAGTGGTTGGAATCGAGCCGCCTAAACATAGCCCGAGGGATGCTCAATAAGTCAACCGAGCCTCGAATGGCCGAAGCAATCACGAGACTCCTGAAGAATTCCGAAACGGCGGTTGCGAACCTCGAAAGACTTGACTCCATCGCTTGGTGACGGCGCAGCGTTGTAACCTGACGAGAGGCCACCTACCCGTCATTCCTCCCAGCCCGCCCAAGGAAGACGCATCTGGGCGCCGGGCCAGGACTCCGGTCAGACATGGAGGCACCCGTATAACGATGCCGATTATGGGACGCAAGCGGTCCTGCCGTCCCGCTCCAGCGAGGCAGCACTGATCGCCCGGTTCGGAGCGGACGGGTGGCGCCTCACATGGGGGATGCAAAACGCTGGCCGGCAAGAGTTTCGTCATGGCGCGGGGTGTCACCGCTCGGGTCGATACTGGTGGAGATGACCAGATTCGAGGATGAGAACCTGACCGATTCCGAGTTCCGCGAGTGTGATTTGACTCGTGCCCGGCTGATAGGGGTGGTGATGCAGGACGCCATCATTGATGGGCTGGTCAGCAACCTGGTGGTCAACGGAGTTGAGGTGTCCTCGTATGTCGAGGCCGAGCTTGACCGGCGACATCCGGTGCGACCGTTGATCCGATCGGCCGATCCGACCGAACTGCTGCGAGGCTCCCGCGAGTTGCGGGTCGCCTGGTCGGCGACGCTCGAACGGCTCCGAAGGATGCCCAACGGTTCCGAACATCGGCGCGTCGGTGGCGAGTGGTCGGCGGTGGAGACCTTGCGCCACCTGGTGTTTGTGCACGACTGCTGGTTCCGTCGCTGCTGCCTGGGATCGTCCGGGCCGCCCACCGCCTTCGGGATCGCCGCCGACTATGTGCTCGAGCACGAGCCGGGCCTGGACCGGGCCGCAACCCCCAGCCTCGACGAGACCCTGGCCGTGCGCGACCTGCAGAGCGCCGAGCTGGATCGTTGGCTATCGACCGTGACGGCTGACGAGCTGTCGGCGCCTGCGCCGGTGCCTGAGGGCTCGGGATGGCCGCCGTACGCACGGGGCAAGTCCGTGCTCGAGTGCGTGCATGTCGTGCTGGACGAGGAGTGGGCACACCACGGTTTCTGCGAGCGTGACGTCGCCCTGCTCGGCGGATGACCCTCGCAACTGGGTGGCATGGAGACGTGCGCCCGTTGCCGTCCGGACTGAACCCCCACCCTTCACCGACTGTTGGTACTGCGACCGAACGTGCGATCCGGGCCCAACCCCGGTGGCCCGACTCAGCAGGCCGGCGCGCCCGACCGACGGGTCGGGCGTGTCCTCGTTGAGCGGTGGCACCACCGCGGCGTTACAGGTCAGGCGTGCCAGTCGACGAGGACCGCAGGAGGCGGCTGGTCTGACGGTGCGCGGAGGTCGACGCCGGTCAGGTCGAGAACCCGACCGCGGAACCAGGTCACGAAATCGGAGTCGTTGCTCGCGAGGTCGGCGAACGCCTTCTCCACATCGCCCTCGAACCACACGAGCATGAAGCTTCCCATGGGGGTCTCCTGAGGCTCGCCCCTTAAGCGACCCCACCTCCAAACGGCGCCGATCATATGTCCCGGATCGCCGGGAACGCGCCTTTGAACCGCGCCGCTGACCATTGTGGCGCCGCATCTCGCAATAGTCACCTCGCGCGATGAGTATGGCGGCGAGCGGTCGTCCAAGTGATCGTGAGTGCCCGCCAAGGGCGCCGAGCCCGCAGCAGGAGGAGTAGACGATGAATACGGTGGCTCGCCGGATGTTCGAGCTCGTCGAGCCGATTGGTGCCATCCCTTACACAGCTGACGAACCCAACGAGGCAATGTTCGCCTTGGGGTTCACGAACTACTGGGACACCTACTTCGCCGGACGGGCCGCGCCGCTAGGCCTCACCCCGGCGGAGGTGGTGGACGCGCTCTTCTACAACTTCGCTCCCGGCGAAGTGGCTCGCCACATTCCGAAGGTGTGGCGCACCACCACGCCTGAAGCGGCGATCGCCGCTCGTCAGACGGGCTGCGTGAAGGCGCTGCGGCGGATCCTCGGCGATCGCGTCGACGCGGCCGCCTTCGCCCGAGCCGTCGAACTGTTGATCAAGGCAGCAACCAGCGCCCCCTTCGAGGGCCGACCCATGTACGCCGCGCTGCGCACGATCCCGGTCCCCGACGACGCCGTGGGCCGCCTCTTTCACGCCGCCTCCTTGCTGCGCGAGCACCGTGGCGACGGGCACATCGCGGCCCTGATGACCGAAGGCGTCGGGGGCCTCGAGGCGCACGTCCTGTTCGCCCTCGACATGGACATGCCGGCGGACAAGTTCGGACGCATCCACCACCTCCCGGCGGCGCAGATCGCCGCCGTGATCGACGGGATGCGCTATCGCGGCCTGATCGGGGAAGACGGTTGGCTGAGCAAGCAGGGACGCGCCACCAAACAACGGGTCGAGGCGCTCACCGACGACCTCGCCGCCACGCCCTACCAGAGCCTCCAGCCGGAAGAGCTCGATGAGCTCATGACCACCCTCGAGCAGCTCGCCCCGCTGCTACTCGCCGGGTAATCGTCTCGGAGCGTCTCGGCCACGGCTCCCCGAACACGACCTGGCAGACCTATCAGGATGTGGTAACCGGGATGCAGACCGACGCCGCCGAGAGGTGGCGGCGCTGATCTTCGGCCAGAGCGACCCCCACCTGCAACCGGTTTCCCAGTGATGACGACCGGGCGGAGCCCGGGATCGGCCCGCGAGACGCCTGCCGGAGATCCCGGAACCCCACAGGCCCGGACTGCGTGCTGGTGGTCATCGTTCGCGCACCTGGGCGGCTCGACACCTGTCTCCGAGTACAGCACACGGTGCGGGTGCGGGTGGCGGAGATGGCGTCGGCGGCCAAGTCCGGTCTCAGTGCACGTCATGAGCGAACGAGGCCTGGCCACCGTCACACGGTAGACCGCGACGCCAGCCCGCAGCCGGCAGCGAGGTCTGTCCCGGCGGCTCGGGATTCCGGGAGGGTTTCATCGGGCTTAGGGGGCGGGCGCCGAGCGAATGGGCGTCTGCACGGTGAAGCGCGGCTCGCTACCGGGTTGGGCTGGTCAGCGCCAGTCGCGCTAACCAGCAGTGTCGAGGCGCTCCCGGAGGGGCAGGCTCCACTCGTCGGCCAGTCGGGCGTGGCTGGTCAGCGCCTCCACCAGATCCCGGTTGTCCAGGTGGCGATCGGCCATGGCTAGGTGGGCGTCCCTGACCGTCAGCCCGGCAGCGTCACGCTCCACTACCTCCACCGGTGACCCGACCGTGACCTCGCCGGGCTCGACCACCCGTAGGTACCACCCGGTCCGGCCGTTGGTCTTCAGCCGTAGTTGGATGTCGCTGCGCTGGCGGTAGATGGCCAGCTTGAAGCAGGGCCACCGGGGCTGACAGACCTCGAGGACAGCTCTGTCCCAGCGCCACCGGTCGCCGATGCAGACATCGGCCTCGGCGGCACCAAGGGTGGAGAGGTTCTCCCCGAAGGGAGCGGGGCCGAGGGCGTGCCCCAGCTCCGCCTCCCAGAGGGGCAGGTGCTCACTGGGGTAGGCGTACACGGCCTTGTCCGGCCCGCCGTGAACGGAGAGGTCGGCCTGGCCGTCACCCGAGAGGTTGTGCAGCGACAGCCAAAGCACCGTTCCTGGTCGAACGGGGCGCTTGGAGATGCCGCTGTACACGTTCTCGTCGCGCACCCGGCCGAGTAGCTTCGGCTGACCGACGTTCACTTGGATGATCGAGATTGCCCCGGCCATCCAGAAACACTACGTCGCCCGGCGCAACCTCCGGCCCCGGCACGTAGGCTAGGCAACGGCAGCCGCTCCGGGCCCCGATGAGGGCCAGGGCCGACATGCAGCACCAATAGCGCCTCACTTGCCGGCGACCAGGGGAAAGGCGGCTCGTCTTCTTGGACTGCAGGGGTGCCGGCGACGATGAGCGCAGATCCGGCAGTATGTCGTTGCCGCGGGTGGCGTTGAGGCATACCCGCCGAAGGGAGTCAGTTGTACGAGCCAGAAGAAGAGGCCCGGCATCGAGACGTTGCTGCTCGCAGGTATCTCACCGGAAGAGGGTTGTCGACCCCCGCCAGCTCAGCCAGATACCTGCCGCGCTCGAGCCGATTGCAAACCCGATCATCGCCACAGAGGGTGCTCTGGCACGGCACACACCGCACCGACACCTCAGCGCCATCCACCACGACATTGTCGAGCAACCCTGCAACAACACGATCCGAGCGACAGGAAGCGCTCGATGCGGATTGAGTTCGCCCGGTTGCTGACGATGGAGGCGAGGGGCGACGACCGCTTTATCGCTACCAGCGAAGGCTCCGGTTTCCTCTTCGGTGGCCTTAGCATGGCCGTAGCTTTGCGAGCGGCTGGGGAAACGGTCAACGAGCCCGACAAGGTCCCTCTGTCGCTGCACGCCAGCTTCCTGGCCGGCGGCGATTGGGGAGGACCCCACGAAGTAGCAGTACAGCGCACGTATGACAGCCGGGCCTTCGCACACCGAAGAATCGAGCTCAGTAACAGTGGTCGCCTCGCCCTCGTCGCCGATGCCGTGTTTCACAAGCCCGAACTTGGCGACGACCGTTTCGACGTAGGACAGATCCGCCTGGCGGCGCCGGAGCTCCTGAGCGCAGCGCCACTACCGACCCCAGTGAACGTGGCAGAGATCCGGCCCGCTCCAGGGCCTCACCAGCTTGTCGAACCCGAGCATCCCTACTGGTGCAAACTGCACACACTCGGCACGGATCCGGTCTCACAAGCGTGCGGGCTGGCCTTTGTTTCCGACTACTGGGTGATAGCCACTCCGTTCCTCCACGGCGAGCGTGCCGGCGAACGGCTCATGAGCAGGACCCTTGAACACACGCTTTGGCTGCATAGGCCAGTTACACAAGACGACTGGTGGTACGTCGACTGCGCACCGATATCGCTCGCCGGCGGCAGGTACGTCAGTCGTGGCTCGCTCCAGCAGCGCGACGGCCTTCTGCTCGCCTCCTTCGTCCAACTTGGCTTCGTGCGACCTAAGCCAATCTGACACAGAACGATCCATCGCCCGCCCTCCAACAGCCTGACGGGAGACCCTACCTCTGCACCCGGCTTCGGCGATCCCGGCGGCTGGGGAGGTCTGGAAGGGCCACGCCGAGAAGGCGGCGTAGCCTCATCTCAGGTGCTGGGTGCCAGCTCTTGGGTCTATAACGCTTTTGCGAGCAGACAGGCGGTTCTCTCAAGTGATTCCCGGGGGCCGCCGGGCTGCTCGATCAGGTCATGGCCGACGGCCTGGCCTCCGAGATCGCCGATTTGGTCACCCTGGCCACCACGCTCTGCCGCTGGCGGCCCGAGATCCTTAACCCTCACCGCACCGGCCGATCCAACGGCCCCACCGAGGTCATGAACCTCTTCATGAAACAGATCAAACGAGTAGGAAGTGGATTCACCAACTCCGACAACTACCGACTCCGACTCTTGCTCCACTACGGCGTGGAACGGGACACTCACCGACCCGCATCAATACGAGGCCGCCATCCCCACTTGGTCGCGTAGCGCCGGATAACTAGCCTGTAAGTTAACCCCCCGCTGCTGCCTACCAGGACCGTACCCCCCGCCGAATCGCGGCGGGCCACCCAGGAGACAACCCATGCCGAACGCCGTCGATTGCCTGCACATGAACCACATCAATTTCGTGGTCGAGGACTACGACAAGAGCGTCGATCACCTCACCAGCCTGTACGGAGCGCAGTTCAATCTCGACCTGCCGGGCGATCACTGGCACGCATGCCTCATCACCGTCGGCGGGGTAATGTTCGAGCTCTTCGCGCCCACCGTGTACCTCCTCCACGCCCGGATGGGACCTCACTACGTCGGCATCGAGTACCAGGTCACCGACGTCGACGCAGCCCGCACCGAAGTCCTCCAAAGAGGGATGCGAGTCATCCGTGAGCTGAACGTAGCCATCCACGTTCACCCTGCAGAGGCGTTCGGCGTGGCCTGGGAGTTCTTCGGTCGCAGCTTCCAGGATCGAGAGAATCCACCCGTTGACTACCCAGAGCCCATCTGGTCGGCTGATCGATTCGCGGAGCACCCCATTGGCTACACGGGGTTGAAGCGCTACAGCGTCGTCGTGTCCGACCTCGACGCAGCGCTCGAGTTCTCACAGAGCTTCCTCGGCGCGAACGTCGTGTATCGCGACGACCGTACAGCCATCGCCGCCCAGGCGGTCGGCCTCAGCCTCGGTGATACCGTCCTCGAGCTTCTGACGCCAACCGGCGCTGGGCCGATCGAGACGTTTCAGGCCCGGTACGGCGACGGGATCCGCTCGACTGTCTTCGCGGTTCGAGATCTGAAACAGACGAAGCGTCATTTTGCCGAGCAGGGCGTCGCGCTGCGCGCCGGTGACGCGCCCGGCTCGGTCGCCGTGGCGCCAGAGGACAACATGGGCCTCATCTTCGAGTTCTCTGAGTAGGACAGCATCCACGAAGACGTGTGCCGCCATCTTGTTCGTTTGTCCAGGGCATGGCGGGCCATTCTGAGTTCGATCTATGCTCCCCCCACGCCATAGCGCCGTTCAGCGATCCTTTTCTCGGTGAGGTCGTGAGCAAGGCTAAGTGATATGCTCTCGTTCATATTCGCTGGGCCATTGAATCCGTGCCTTGCTAAGCAAAGACCGACAATCACGGGCTCCCCGAGGACGCTCTCAGCACCGATGACATGCTGGACGCAATATCGCTCTACTGGTTTACGAACAGTGCCGCCTCGTCCGGCCGCATCTACTGGCAGAACAAGTCGGCCAGACTGGTCGGCTCGAAGGTGACGCTGCCGGTCGCGGTGACGGTGTTCCCACGCGACATCCCACGTCTGCCGCGAAGCTGGATCGAAGACACCTATGCGAACTTGATCCACTACAGCGAGGCCGACAAGGGCGGGCATTTCGCGGCTCTCGAGCAGCCGTAAATCCTGGTCAGCGAAATCCGCACCGGACTAAGGAGCCTCCGATCCTAAGACAAACGAAGAACACTTGGAAGGGGAAGACGCGGCGGAACGGCATGCCTCGACAATGAGTGAACGGCGCTGTCGTCCGCGTTGAGGGCCTGCCGAACCCCTCGTTGGACCCGTCGTTGCCCGGGAAGGGCCGAGCGCGGGGTTTCGGGCGTCTTACCATGTCCTGGCCTCCGCAGTAGCGGCTTCCGAACCACCCTCACTCAGCACTCACCACCCCGGCCCGGAGGTCCCATCACACCGGCCAAACACCGGTCCCATCAAGCTGGCCAACCACACTTGCTCGCCGTGATGCCACAAGGGGGGCTCTCGGCTGTGCTGGAGATGTTGAGCATCGAGGCGGTCGCGGCACCGGCGAGGTGTTCCAGAACGACGTGCACTCGCCGTGTCGAAGGCCCGGAGCAAGCGGTACGGAATCGACGTTATCTCGAGCACCGCGACCCAGCCGGACCAGGGCTGAGGCGAACACGACGCTCTGAGAGCCTCTGCTATTCCGGACGGAGCGAAAGCGCGAGGCGTGGCACGACGAACGACACGAGAAAGATCGGCAAGAACCTCTTTCCGGTGCATCGGAAGGCGACGACCTGGTCATCGGTCGCCTCGAATGTCAGAGTGCGGCTCAAGTTTCGGCCGTTGCGGACTTGCAGGGTGTGATCTCGAGCTTCGATTGGTATGTCGATCGTGTCGTTCATTTCGACCGACCCGGCAGGCTCACCGTCGACCAGGACGTCGTACGTGCCACGGCGGACCTCCGCTCCGATCGCTTTATGCGTCACCCTGAGAGTTGCCGACATCTTCAGCCTCCGTTCTGTGTCAGCCGATCGGCTCAGTTGCTGAGGGCACTCTCGTCGATCTTGCCTGGGCGTTCCGACCGACGGGTTCTGCGAACACCCGCTACCGAGTGGAGCCGGCCGTCACAATCCGGCGGAGCAGGTACAAGTCAAGGACCAAGGGGGCAACGAATATCAGGCCCCACCAGCGTCCCGTGGCGCAGAGCACAACGACGATGACAGCGATCCAAACCGCCAGAAGTAGCCGGATCACCATCGCTGAGTTCCGGTGCCGAAGGTCCCAGTTCACTGATGTCATATGCTACATCCGACTGTCCTCTGGCATCCTCGACGTAATCGACACGCTGAAGGCCAACGGCGTCGCCCCGGGGATCCCGGCAGCTACCCTTCATTGCCCAGGCGGCCGCCGGCGAGGTCATGGACCACGCCCTGGCCTGTCTGTTGGGGCTGCTGGGCCTGCGGGTGGCCGAGGCCTGCTCGATCAACATCGAGGACCTCTCCGCCGAGCGCGGCCATCGCATCGTCACGGTGGTCGGCAAGGGATGCAAGCTAGCCGTGATCCCTCTCCCGCGTGGGTGGCCCGCGCCGTCGATCTGGCCGCCGGCCAGCGGATCTCGGGACCGTTGCTGTTGACCCCCGCCGGCGGGCGGATGAACCGCCCGGCCGCCACTCGCATCGTGCGTCCGCAGGGGCGAGGCGCTCGGACTTGGGTGCCCCACAGACACGACAGGGAGGTAGGTGGCGCTCTGCCACCGATGTTTGGGGAGTTCCTCGACGGGCATTTGGGGGCGGTCAAGCGCTGCTTGAGGCCATGACGGTGATGTGATCGGATCGGTGGTCTACAGGTTGTGGCGGTGTAGCCAGTAGCCGAGCGCGGATATGGCGGGGACGAGGGTGGCGGGGATGAGGTTGAGTGGGATGCCGATAACCCGGGGCAGTTGTCCGGGTTCGTCTTCGACACGGGCCCCGGGGGTGGCCACCGCGACGAAGAACGGAACCCAGGCCAGCATGGGCAGCAGGGCAGCCACCCCGACGGCCAGGTCCCGTTCGGCGGGCGTTTCGGCCGGTCGCCAGACCAGACGCAAGGCCAGCAGCTGGGCGGCGGTGATGGTGCCCCAGCCGGCCATGCCGTGGAAGCGGGCGTGGGGCGGCCAGCGCGGGTTGAATACGTGGGTCCGGTTGAGATCAGCCCAACCAGTGCCGACGATGGTGCCCACCGCGGCACCGGTGAGGATCGCCTGGCTGGCCCTCACACCCGCACCATCCCGGTCCCCGCCCCAGCAGCTGGGCGTGGCCGCGAACCGGCTTGGCCGGCCGTCCGTAGCCGGGCCACGCCCTGGGCGGCTCGCTGGCGTTGCAGACGGCGGGGCACCAGCGGCAGCAGGCGCATCAACATTCGGTAAGGCCGGCCCGCGAACACCGGTGGCACCCCACGGTCGAACCCGGCCCGCCCTTCCCGGGCGCACTGGACGGCGCTGATGCGCAGGAACCGGGGCGGGCCGCCGGCCATCCCCCCACCGACCCGGCGGCTTGTTCGAAGGCGGAGTCCACCGGTCCGGGGCACACCTGGGTGACGACCACCCCCGTGCCGGCCAAATCGGCCCGCAACGCCTCGCTGAGACCGTCCTCGAAATGCTTGCTGGCCGTGTAGGCCACCGACGCCGGGACCACCGTCAACCCGGCCCCCGACCCTACGTTCAGCACCCCGCCACGGCCGCGGGCCACCATGCCCGGGACCAGCCCGGCGGTGAGGCGGGTTACGGCCACAAGGTCAGCGGACACGACCACCACCTGAAGCTGCTGGTGGCGGGCGGCCAGCTCATCCCCGCAGCCCTTCCAAGCGCTCGACGGTCCGTGCCACCAGTAACCACGCAGGCCCGCCCGCCCGGCGAGCTGGACGGCCAACTCCCGCCCGATACCACCCGACGCTCCCGTCACCACAATGGTCCCACCGTCGATCGGCGGTTGCATGACCAGCATCGTAGAACCACCAGACGGACACCACCCGACGGTGCGCCGCGACCCGGGAGCATGCTCCGGATCCATCGTTATTCGGGAGACCGCATTCGGGTCCTGCTGAGCGCGTAACGAGCACGGATCGAATCAATCTGGCGAGGCGACCGCCTTAGTCAGCGAGCGCCATTTCTGGTCTGGCGATCGGGCTCTCCGGCCTGAACCCCTTCCACGCGCAGTAGACGCCGAGAAATGCCTCCCAGGCGATCTCCGGCACTGACAACAGGCCAGAAAGTGCCGAACCGTTCTTGTAGACACCGAACAGGGTCAGCACGAAGGAAAGGATGAGCAAGGGACCACCGATGAGACCAAGCAGCGCCATGCGAGCCGGCACGAGTGCCGATCGGTACATCAGGTACCCGAGCAGCAGGCCGTTCCCGATTCCGGCCACGAGTCCGGGCCCCCACAGGAAGGCCCATTCGTAGGTGTTCACCAGCGAACTGCCTGAAGCCCCGATTGCGGTGGCGTTAGCGCCGGTAGCTGAGGCGAGCGAGTTCGCCACGTCGACGACCGTGATGATGCTCATGAGGCCGACGGCGGCGAATACCGACTCCATGATGCGAGCGGTGACATATCCGAGCGAGACGGTTTCGCTCTGCCGCCTGACGAGCGGATAGATCACGACTGCGGTCGCGATCTGCGTGACGATCAGACCGAACTCGAGCATCGCGCCCACCTTCAGGCTGGTGGCGGAGGTCGCCCCAGGGATGAAGCGCATGTCGGACCATTTGGCGCCGGTGCCATGCACGAAGAGAAGCCGAGCTGGGATGCTGGTAATGAATGTGCCGATGAAAAACCAGCCGAAGATCCGTCCAGTTCGCCGAACGTCCATCGCGAAGATACATTCCCTTCTCTCATACAGCCAAACACCTCCGGGCTCGGCGTTGCGACATATCTGCGTTCGGACCGTGACATCGCAGTGAACGTTGGTTAAGGACGGATTCGGGCGATCTGCACCGTGTGCCCTGCTCTGCGGCACACGCCCCTCGCCGGTGTTATGGGGGACACTCTCCGGCCCGCCTTACATCGACGCCCGGGGCAATCCCGTATGGCACCATGGTCCTGCAACGGAATGACAGCATCCCGATGAGAGGGGGTCCGATGACTCAGCCGGGCTTTGCGCAGGTTCCGGGCTACCCCGTCGAGTTCGACGTCGAGCCCCAGCTGACCGATCGCAACCGCCTCACCAGCGGGTTCCGGCTGATCCTTGGGATCCCTCAATTCATCATCGTCGGCGGGTTCAACTCCTACGGCGCCTCGGCGTTGACGGGGGCGGCGGCGGTCATGGCGTTCATCTCCTGGTTCGCCGTCTTGTTCAGGGGCGAAGAACCCCGCGGCTTGTGGGATTTCATCACGTACTACATGCGCTGGTGGGTGCGCGTCGCTGCCTACGCCGCCCTGTTGAGGGACGACTACCCGCCGTTCGGCGACGAGCCCTATCCGACCACCTACGGGGTGACGTACCCGGCCGGAGGGAGGAACCGCCTGGCGGTGGGTCTCCGCCTGATCTACGTGATCCCCCACCTCGTTGTCCTCATCTTCGTGAACATCGCCTGGACGGTGACGACGATCATCGCCTGGTTCGCGATCCTCTTCACCGGTGCCTACCCGGCGGGCCTCTACCGCTTCGCCGTGGGGGCCATGCGCTGGAACGTCCGCGTCCAGTCCTACCTGCTCCTGTTGCGAGACGAGTACCCGCCCTTCAGCCTGGCGGCGTGACGGCCCGGCCCACCAGCGTCATCCGTCTCCACCCCGCCCCCGCGGCACCCTCAGCGGCACGCGAACCCGTCCGGCCCGACCGCCCCTTGTGGAGTCTTTTGTAGTTGGCGTCCTGTATTTTCATGCCCAACTATGTGTACTCGTGTAGGACGCCACATAATATTCACGTCCGCCGAGGGCGGGCTGACCGGCCGTTATTATGCGCCCAACATCATGAACCACCGTGGGTAGGGGCTGAGACTACATATCGCCGACTCGGGGCGCTGTTCCGCGGCCTCGGAGTGGATCGTGGGTGGCTCGGGATTGATCTTTCTGTACCCAGTCGGCACTGGACGGGGACCGACGTTTGCTGGGTTTGTTTGGGGCGGCGTGATCTGCGATATGTCCGAGGTGAAAGAGGCGCCTGGGTCGAGTTCCGCCATGCGTCTGCTCCCTCAAGACATGAGCGAGGAGGAGATCGCTGCCCTGACCCGCTCCGCGAACCTGATGGGCGGCACCTGCCGGTCTAGGTACAACGAGAGCCCGGTTCGTCGTCGTACTCTGATCGGCTCAGCCGAGGGGGCTGCGACACCACGCGCCATCGTCGCCTCGCGGGCTCCGAGGAGAGTAGAACCTGGGCATGGAACTCATCAGGGCGATGCGGACCACACCCGCGACCAGATCCTTCACCGACGATGACCTCCCCGACGAACTCCTGTACGAGATCCTCGATTCGGCCCGCTTCGCGCCCAATGGCGGCAACCGGCAGGCCTGGCGCGTAATCGTGTTGCGCGACCCCGCCGTCAAGGCCGAGATCGCCCGGCTGTACAACCTTGGCATGCGGGAGTACGCGGCTCACGTGCGCGCTGGTCTGGTGCCGTTCGTCGCTTCCGAGGCCCACTCGAGGACCGAGCCTGCCGTCGACCTGGAGGCGGCGCGCCGTGGCCCCGTCGACGAGGTGGATCTGATGGCAGGGAGGGGCGCGCCGGTCGCCAACGCAGAGCAGACCCACATCGCCTCCGCTCCCGTCCTGCTGGTGATCCTGCTCGACCTGACCGACTGCTCGGCGGTCGACAGCGGTCTGGACCGGCTCTCCATCAGTGCCGGCGCATCCGTCTACCCCTTTGCCCACAATGTGCTCCTGGCGGCGCGCGACCACGGTTTCGGGGGACACCTCACGTCGGTGGTCGCACGGCAGGAGCCGGCGCTTCGGGAGCTTCTCGGCATCCCTTCCAATTTTGCTCTCGCCACTGTGATCCCGCTCGGCCGGCCCACGCGGGAGATAACCAAGCTGAGCCGCCAGGCGGTCGAGAACTTCACCACGGTCGCCAGATTCGACGGGCCTGGCTTCGCCCGTCCCTGAAATGGCACCCGGAGCGCCCCGGGTGCGCTCCACCACCACCGATACAGAGTGTGTCATCTACGCCTCCGGCGCCGAGAGTTCGAGGCAGCGGCGGACCTGCACGGATCGACGGTGCGGCGCTCGGGCGGCGTGGGTCGATGGCGACGGCGATCGGCACCGAACGTGCGCCCAGATCTCACTCAGACCGCCCACAACGTCGTCAGGGCCCACCTGAGTAGATTTTCAGCACCCTGTTAGGGGGCGATGTTCTGGTTGAGGTGAAATACGTTGCCAGGGTCGTAGGCGCGCTTGACCTGCTGCAGCCGCTCCCAGCAAGGTCCGTAGGCGGCCTGCACCCGGCTGGTGTCGTCATCGGCCATGTAGTTCACGTAGACGGACTCGGCCATGTACGGCGCCAAGGCGTCGTAGGTGTCACGCACCCAGGCAATGTTGGCGTCGTCGTCTTTGGCGTCGGGCCATACCCCGGGGATGACCAGGTTGTAGCCGGGGTCGCGGTGCGGGAATGCCGTCGCTGTGGCAGGGACACGCGTGACGGCACCGTGGAAGTGCTCGATCACCATCCCCGTCATGATCGACGGGGTCTGCGCGAACCGTTCCACCATCAGCGCCACGGTCTCTGCTGTGATCTCCTTGAAATAGGCCGACTTCCAGTAGTTGCGGGCACCCTTTGGGAACCCCGGGTCCAGCAGCGTGTTCTGGACCGGGTAGGGCAGGGGTCCGAGCAGGTCAATGAGCGGCGGGGCTGCGCTGCGGATCGCGGCGGCGGCCTTCTCGCCGTCAGAAAGATCACCGCAGTGGCACATGGCGACGGCGGTGATCTTGTGGCCCGATCCGTCCGGCGCGTGGACCAGCGCCATCATCAGCACCAGCTCGTCGGGGGCGTCCGCCGAGAAGTCGCCGAAGAACTCCCACACCCTGGGTGCGTCGGGCAGGGCGAAGGCGATGAGCCCGCCGAAAACGGTCGAAACGGGATGGGCGTCGTACTCGAACGACGAGGCAACGCCGAAGTTCCCGCCGCCGCCGCGCAAGGCCCAGTACAAATCGGTGTGCTGCTGCTCGTCAGCGGTGAGGATCTGGCCGTTGGCGTCGACGACCTCGACCGACCGCACGTTGTCGACCGCCATACCGTACTTGCCCATGAGCCAGCCCAGGCCACCGCCGAGAGTGAGTCCCGCCACGCCGGTGGTGGATACGACGCCCCCGGTCGTGGCGAGACCGTAGGCGGCGGTGGCCCGGTTGTACTCGTTCCACGTCAGTCCGGGCTGGGCGCGGACCCGACGCGAGGCCGGATCGACGTGTACCCCCTTCATGGTCTGGGTGTCGACCATTAGGCCGCCGTCGGTGACAGCACGCCCGGCCACATTGTGGCCGCCACCCCGAACGGAGATCTCCAACTCGTGCTCGCGGGCGAACTTGACGGCATCCACGACATCGGCGGTGTTCTGGCAGCGCACGATGACCGCCGGCCGCTTATCGATCATCCCGTTGTGGATGTGGCGGACCTCGTCGTAGCCGACATCCTCAGGCGTACACACCTCACCCGCAACCCCCGACCGCAGCTGGTCAACCGCTTCCCGAGAAACCACACCACTCGTCACGACTGCCCCCTTAACCTCAACAGACGTTCTGGCCGCAATCATGCCACGTTACCGACAAACCTGCTGCGACTGTCAGGCGCCCAGCAGTCGCTGGCGCCGGGTGTCCTTTGGTGACCACCCGGAAGACGTCCAGCCGAGCATGACATAGGCGGTCCCAGTATCCCCCCCCTGTGTACATGCCCGAAGAGCGCCCCCGAGGTGCGCTAGGAGTCCCAGAACGAGCACGCCGAATATCCGGGTCCACGGTGCGCCGCCCGCGCCCGATCGAC
>CAVYMU010000005.1:0-506125 GCA_963769725.1 uncultured Acidimicrobiaceae bacterium
AGCTCAGCTCCCCCGGCCGCATGAGAGTGCTGCCCCCGCCGATCAACGACACCAGCGAGGCGCTGTGATGGGGCGCTCGCATCGGCGGCCGTCTGACGAGGCCCCCGGGCGGCAGGGCGATACCGGCAGCCGAATGAATCCGGGTCACCTCCATCGCCTGTTGCACATCCAGGGGCGGCAGCACTCCGGAAAGTCGCTCGGCGAGCATCGTCTTGCCGGCGCCAGGCGGTCCCACCAGCAGGAGATGGTGTCCGCCGGCGGCCGCCACCTCGACCGCGAGCCGCCCGAGCGCCTGGCCCTGGACGTCGGCCAGATCCGGGACCAGCGGGTCTTCTGCGGGCGCGGCAGCGACCAGGTCGACGTCCGGCCAACCCTCGTCTCCCCGGAGGATGGCCGCCAGGCTGCGAAGGCTCCCGGTTGTCCGGACCGAGTCGCGTCGGACGAGCGCGGCCTCCTGGGCGCACGAGCCCGGGACGACAACGCAACCAGCCTGGACCGCGTCGACCAGAGGGATCACTCCCGGCACCCGGCGGATGCTGCCGTCCAATCCGAGTTCGCCGATGAAGGCCAGGCCCGACGCAGCGTCGACCGGCAACTGACCATCGGCCGCCAGCAGGGCCACGGCGATCGGAAGATCGAGGCCGGCGCCACTCTTGCGGATCCCGGTTGGCGCCAAGTTGACGGTGACCCGTCGCTGTGGCCATTGGAGGCCACTCGACAGTATGGCGGCTCGAACCCGATCCCTGGCTTCCCGACATGACGCATCAGGCAGGCCGACGACCGTAAACGACGGAATCCCTGCGGACACGTGCACTTCAACGGAAATCGGCCTGCCCTGGACGCCGATCAGGATGGCGGATGGCACGCTGGCTAGCACGACGACCCTCCCGTCTGGATACAAACGCAGAAGGGCCGTTCGCCGGCCGCCGAGCGGTTGAGCGGACGCTAGCGCCAGGCTGAGACGGCCTCGGCGACCCGGTCGCCGGAAAGGTTGACTCGTCAGCGACAATGTGTCAGTGGACGCGGGTGCGAGCAATCCGGGCGAGGTCGATGTCACCCGGGTACACCCTTTTCAGGCTCGCAAACCCTACGTGTGCCCGGGTTGTCAGCAAGAAATCTCGCCCGGTGTCGGCCACCTGGTGGTCGTGCCGCGCCAAACCCCTGACTTGCGGCGCCACTGGCATCGACCTTGTTGGGAGCAGCGCGAGCGGCGCCGCCCCGGCCGCTGACCCTCCCACCGGGACCGGCGGCCATGGGGTACCCATGGCGTCCACCGCAAGCCGGCCGCCGAGCGGCCGGGGATCAGACCGGGCTCGACCGGCAACCTGGCTAGCCAGCCGACACCCGGAGGGCGGTGTCGAGGTCTGACCACAGGTCCTCGACATCCTCGATGCCGACCGACATGCGCACCAGGCCCGGCGGGAGGCCCCGTTCGCCGGCCCACCGACCCCGCCGCTCGATGAGGGTTTCGACACCTCCCAGGCTCGTCCCCGCGGTGGCCAGCCGGGCGGCGGCCACGGCCGCTTCCGCGGCCGCGGCGCCGCCCGCCACCTCGAACGCGACGATCGTGCCGAAGCCGCGCATCTGACGGGCGGCCAACCCGTGTCCTGGGTCGGCACTGAGTCCCGGGTAGCGGACCTTGGTGACCTGCGGGTGATCGCTGAGGCGCCGGGCCAGCTCTCCGGCGCTGGCCTGGGCTCGATCCAGGCGAACCGACAGGGTTCTGACGCCGCGCAGCGCCAACCACGCTTCCCAGGGCCCGGCAATGGCCCCGTGGAGGGAGCGGCGAGTGGTCGAGGCTCTCGAGGACCTCTGGGCGCCGTGAGACGGTCGCCCCGAGCACCACGTCGGAGTGCCCGGCCAGCAGCTTGGTGGCGCTGTGCACAACCACGTCGGCTCCGCATCTCGAGCGGGCTCTGCAGCAGAGGGGTGGCAAAGGTGTTGTCGACCGCCACGTCCATGCCGAGTTCGTGGGCGCCAGCGATCAGGACGCCGAGATCCGCCACCGCGAGAAGCGGGTTGGTAGGTGATTCCAGCCAGAGCAGCCCAGCCGATCCGAACTGATCGGCCTCGCCCGAAGGCCGGCCGGGTGCACCGACGATCTCGGCGCACGCCGCCAGGGTGGCCGCAGTGTCGGCCACGTCGACGGTCCGGAAACGAAGGCGTCCTCGACCGGACACGTCCATCAGAAACCGGCGGGTCCCGTTGTAGGCGTCGCCTGCGACGACGACCCGTCCCGGCACGGGCAGCAGCTCCATGACCGCCGCGACCGCCGCCATCCCCGAAGCGAACACCAGCGCGGATCCGCCTTCGAGTCCGCCGAGCACTTCCTCGAGCGCCTCCCACGTCGGGTTCCCGTCCCGGCCGTACGTGAGCCTCCCATCCTGATGGTAGGTGGCGCTCAGTACCACCGCCGGATTGACCGGTCCGCCCCCGTGTCTGGGGGGCCGCCCGAGGTGAACCACCGCGCTGGATGGGGCCCAGGTCCGGGCCGGGTCCTCGCTCAGAACGCGGCCTCGAGGATGTCCAGGCGGTCCTCCAGGAGGGCAGCTACGTCGAAGCGGATGACGGCGGGCCGGCTTCCGAGCCGGTCGCCGTGCTCACCCAACCAGCGCGCCGCCAGCCGGCGGATCCGGGCTTGCTTGGTCACCCCGACCGCCTCGGCCGGCACACCGAATGCGGTCCCTGAACGAGCCTTCACCTCGCAGAACACCACGGTCCGTCCCCGCGCCAGGACGAGATCGAGCTCACCGTCCCGGCAGCGCCAGTTGCGGTCCAGGACCTGATAGCCCCGCTCCAGATACCAGGCCGCAGCCCGGTCCTCGCCGAACGTTCCCAAGGCGCGCCGGCGTCGAGCGCCCGCCGAGCCCGGAATAGCTACAGCTCCTTCTCCGGGAGCTCCTCGACGTTGACGTCCTTGAAGGTCACGACCCGGACCGAGGACACGAACCGGGCGGGCCGGTACATGTCCCAGACCCAGGCGTCCCGCAGTGCGATCTCGAAGTAGGTCCGGTCCCCTTCCCCCTTGGCCTCCATGCTGACCTCGTTGGCCAGGTAGAACCGCCGCTCGGTCTCGACCACGTACTTGAACATGGCGAGCACCGCCCGGTACTCCTGATAGAGCTGGAGCTCGATCTCGGTTTCGTACCGTTCGAGGTCTTCGGCGCTCATCGGGGCGGCCGCCCGGAGGGGACCCAGGAGGGCGGGAGCCCACCTCTCGGTTCGCTGTGCCGCGACTTGCTCATCGCCGTCCATCGTAGGTCGCCGGCGTGCCCAAGCACTCTGCAGACTGGATCTGCCGGCGATGCACGCCGGGCTTCGCGTGCGGCCACCGGTGCGGTGAGGCTGCACCCTGGGACTCGGCGCCGTTGCGCCGGCGACGGGCGGCCAGAGCAGACCCCCGACCCCGTGCTCAAGGCTCGCCGTACCGTTCGCCGGCGGCCCACCGTTCAGATGGATCGGACAGGTAGGGGGGAAGGGAGCGCCGCGACCCGGGCAGTTCGGGATTCTGCTGCAACCGGGACGACACATCTGACCGCCGGAACTGAGTACCGGCACCGATCTCCTCGACCAGGCTCTCCGTGTCCCCGACGAGGGGCCGGAGAGCGACTACCTCACTTCTTTGACGAGATGGAAGGTTGCCGCTTCTCCTTGATCTTGGCGGCTTTCCCGGTGCGGTCCCGGAGGTAGTACAGCTTGGCCCGGCGGACGTCGCCTCTGGTCACGACCTCGATCTTGGCGATCACCGGCGAATGCACCGGGAAGGTGCGCTCGACCCCGACGCCGAAGCTCAGCTTGCGGACGGTGAAGGTCTCCCGGACTCCCGACCCTGACGGCGGATCACCGCACCCTGGAACACCTGCACCCGCTCCCGGTTGCCCTCGACCACTCGCACGTGGACCTTGAGGGTGTCGCCGGGCGCGAAGTCGGGTACGTCGTCGCGCAGGCGGTCGCGATCTACGAGATCGGTCGGGTTCATGGGGCTGGGGCTCCTGCCAGTCGAGGAAGAGGAGTTCTACGATAGTGCGTCGAGTCCGAACTCGGCGAGCAGGGCCCGTTCCTCAGCGCGTTAGGCCGCCCTCGAGCGGCGATCAGGTCGGGGCGGCGCGACCGGGTGCGGGCGAGGGACTGGGCCTGGCGCCAGCGGGCGACGCGGGCGTGGTCGCCGGAGCGGAGCACCTCCGGCACCGCCCATCCCCTGAACAGCGGCCGGCCGGGTGTACTGCGGATACTCGAGCAGCCCGCCCCGAAGCTCTCGTCGATGGCGGAGTCGTCGTTGCCCATCACACCCGGAACCAGGCGGGCGACCGCCTCGATAACCGCGATCGCGGCGACCTCGCCGCCGGCCAGCACGAAGTCGCCGAGCGACAGCTCGCCGTCGACGAGATGGTCGGCGACGCGCTGGTCGACCCCCTCGTAGCGGCCGCAGAGCAACGAGAAGCCCGGCGCGCCAGCCAGCTCGGCCGCCCAGGCCTGGTCGAAGCGCCGGCCGCCCGGCCCGAGCAGCAGCAGCGGCCGGGGCGGATCGGACGGCCTCGACCGCGGCGAACACCGGCTCGGGGGCCAGCACCATCCCCGCTCCTCCGCCGAAAGGGCTGTCGTCGACGGAACGGTGCGGATCGTTGGTACCGGCCCGGAGGTCATGGACCCGCAGGTCGAGCAGCGCCGGCCCGGGCGGCCTTACCGATCAGGCTCGCCGTCGTCCACGGCGCGACCAGGTCAGGGAAAAGAGTGAACACATCGATGCGCAGGGCCGGCGATTCACTCAGGCCGGTCACAGGTCGAGGAGGCCGGGCGGCAGGTCGACCGTCAACCGGCCGGGCTGGTGGTGGACGACGAAGCGAAGCGGGATCAGCACTCCGCCAGACAGCACCAGCAGGTCGCTGGCCGGGTTGGACTCGCACCGCTTCGACCACGCCGATCGGCGACCCTGACAGCGTCGACCACCTCGGCGCCGATCAGCTCGTGGACCCACAGGGCCTCGGGGTCGCACAGCGGTGGCGGCCGACAGCATCGGCGCCCCGAAGGGCTTCGGCCTGCTCCCGGCGTGTCGATGCCGCCAAAAGATACCAACCACCGGGCGCGACCATCCGACCTCTCGTTGCGGGCTGGCCCGCACCACCTCGAGCTCACCGGTCGGCCCCTGCAGCTTGGCGCCGACCGCCACCCGCTCGACCCGATTGGTCAACAGCTCGACGACCACCTGACCGCGCAGCCCGTGCGGTCGGGCCACCCGGCCGACCTCGAGAAGACGGTAGTCCGTCAGTCGACGATGTCGACAATGACGTCGACGCCGTCCTTGGCGCCGGCGGCGCGCACCACGCTGCGGATCGACTGGGCGACCCGGCCCCGCCGGCCGATCACCTTGCCCATGTCGTCGGGGGCGACGTGCAGCGACAGCTTGATGCCGCGGCGGGTCTCGCCGGTGTCGATCGCTGACCGCGTCCGGATCGTCGACCAGCTGCTGGGCCAGGAACACCAGCACCGCCCTGGCCCGGCCGCCGTCGACCTGCCCGTGGTCGTCCCACTCGTCTTCGACGCCCGCCGGCCCCGGCGGGCTCCTCGCTGGCGTTGCTCACGAGCCGATGGCCGCCCGGCCCGAGTTGAACTCTTCCATGGCCCCGGATTGTGTGAGCAACCGGGCGACGGTCTCGGTCGGCTGGGCGCCGTCGCGCAGCCAGCGCACGGCCTTGGCGTTGTCGATCACGACCCGGGAGGGCTCGACCCGGGGCTCGTAGGTGCCGAGGATCTCGATGAACCGACCATCGCGTGGTGAACGGCTGTCCGCGGCCACAACCCGGTAGACCGGCTGCTTCTTCTTTCCCATCCGCATCAGGCGGAGTTTTACGGCCATGTGCTCGACTGCTCTCTCGCTCGTGGGCGGGACCTACCGGCCCCGCTTCTTCTTCCTGTTGGACTTTCTTGCTCCCCGAGGCGGCCCGCCGGGCCATCCGCCCGCCGAGGCCCGGCATGCCCGCCATCTGGCGCATGTAGCCCTGCACCTGCTTGAACCGGTCGAGCAGCGCGTTGACCTCGGTGGTCGACGTGCCGCTGCCGTTGGCGATGCGAAGCCGGCGGGAGCCGTTGATGATCGAGGGGTTCTGGCGCTCCTCGGGGGTCATGGAGTGGATGATGGCCTCGATCGGGCCCATCATGCCGTCGTCGATCTCGGCGTTGCGGAGCTCCTTGGGGAGCCCGGGAATCATACCCACCAGCCCGGACAGGGGTCCCATCTTCTTGACCTGCTGCATCTGCTCGAGGAAGTCCTCGAGGGTGAACCGGCCCTGCTGGAGCCGGGAGAGGGTCTCCTCGGCCTGGGCCTGGTCGACCGTGCGCCTCGGCCTTCTCGATGAGGGTCAGCACGTCGCCCATCCCGAGGATGCGGTCGGCCATGCGGTCGGGGTAGAACTGCTCGAAGTCGCCCTGCTTCTCGCCCGTGGACGTGAACACGATCGGGCGGCCCACGACCTCCTTGACCGACAGGGCGGCGCCGCCGCGAGCGTCGCCGTCGACCTTGGTGAGGATGACGCCGTCGAGCGCCAGCGTCTGGTGGAAGGCCTCGGCCGTCGCCACCGCGTCCTGGCCGGTCATGGCGTCGATGACGAGGAACGTGTAGTGCGGCTCGACCGTGGTCGGAGATCCGCCGGACCTCCTCCATCAGCTCGGCGTCGATCGACAGCCGGCCGGCGGTGTCGACGATGAGCACGTCGCGGCCGAGCCGGACGGCCTCCTCCAGGCCCTTCTTGGCCACGGTGACGGGATCGGACGGCTCGCTGAAGACCGGGACCCCGGCCTGGTCGCCGAGGACCCGGAGCTGCTCGACGGCGGCCGGGCGCTGCAGGTCGGCGCCGACGAGCAGCGGGTTGCGACCCTCCCGCCGCTTGTACCAGGCGGCCAGCTTGCCGGCCGTCGTGGTCTTGCCGGATCCCTGCAGGCCGGCGAGGAGGATGACCGTCGGCGGCCGCGACGCGTAGGTGAGCCTGCAGCGCCTCGCCGCCCAGGATGGTGCGCAGCTCGTCGTGGACGACCTTCACGACCTGCTGGCCCGGGGTGAGGCTCTGCGAGAGGTCCATCCCGACGAGCTGCTCGCGGACCCGCGAGACGAAATCCCGGACCACCCGCAGGTTGACGTCGGCCTGCAGCAGGGCCAGGCGAATCTCCCGCAGCGCCTCGTCGACGTCGGCCTCGCTCAGCCGGCCCCGCCCGCGCAGCCGGCTGAAGACCGCGTCGAAGCGGTCGGTCAGGCTCTCGAACATCGGTCTGAGTAGGCCTCGAACATGCGGTCGGCTAGCGTAGACGACCCACCCCGATCGCTTGGCTCGCCCACAAATCGCCAGCGATTGAGCAGGCCATGGGATAGAAACGGATCGCGTGCCACGCGAACCGCTGATCTACGCGCGCGGCCTCACGAAGGTGTTCGGCCAGCTGCGGGCAGTCGACGCCATCGACTTCTCCGTGGCCGCCGGCGAGGCGTTCGGCTTCCTCGGCCCCAACGGCGCCGGTAAAAGCTCGGCCATGCGCATGATCGCCGCCGTCTCGCCCCGGACCGGCGGCGAGCTGCGGGTCCTCGGACTCGACCCCGATCGCGACGGTCCCGCCATCCGGGGCCGTCTGGGTGTCGTGCCCCAGGAGGACAACCTGGACCTCGAGTTGACCGTCCGGGAGAACCTGTACGTCTACGGCCGGTACTTCGACCTGCCCCGCCGGGAGCTACGGAGCCCGCGTCGAGCGGCTCATCGAGTTCGCCCAGCTCGGCGAGCGGGCCGATGATCGGGTGGATCCGCTCTCCGGTGGGATGAAGCGGCGCCTCACCATCGCCCGGGCCCTGGTCAACGAGCCGGAACTGCTGCTCCTCGACGAGCCCACCACCGGGCTCGACCCACAGGCCCGCCACGCCCTCTGGGACCGCCTCTACCGGCTCAAGGCGGAGGGCGTGACCCTGGTGTTGACGACCCACTACATGGACGAGGCCGAACAGCTGTGCGACCGGCTGGTGGTCATGGACGGCGGGCGAATCGCGGCCGAGGGGACGCCGCGCGATCTCATCGCTCGCTACTCGCACCCGGGAGGTCGTCGAGCTGCGGTTCGGTCCCGGTGAAAGCGAGCGCATGGCCGGCAAGTTGGCCGACCTCACCGAGCGGATCGAGGCGCTTCCGGACCGTCTGCTGCTCTACACCGACGAGGGTGACGCGACGGTCGCGGCCGTCGCCGGCAAGGGGTCTGGAGCCGGTGAACGTGCTGGTGCGCCGGGGCACCCTGGAGGACGTGTTCCTGCGGCTCACCGGCCGCCACCTGGTGGATTGACGATGCGCACGCCGCCCTGGTTGAGAGCCGTCGGCTATTTCGCCCTGGCCTACCGCCGCACCTGGCGGGCCTCCATGGTGACGACCTTCGTCACCCCGGTCCTGTACCTGGCGGCCATGGGGGTAGGGCTGGGCTCCTTCGTCAACAAGGGCGGGCACTCGGCCGCCCTGGGCGGGCTGAGCTACCTCCAGTTCGTGGCCCCGGGCTTGGCCGCCACTACGGCGGCGACCATCGGGGCCAGCGAGGCGCTCTTCCCGGTGATGGCGGCCATCAAGTGGCAGCGGATCTACTTCGGGATGCTGGCTACACCGCTGCGCGTCGGGCGACGTGCTGGCCGGCCACCTGATCTGGATCGCCGCCCGGGTGGCCAGCGCGGTCGCCGCCTACCTGATCGTCATGGCCGCCTTCGGCGCCACCCGCTCCATCGACACCCTGGCCGTCCTGCCGGCCGGAGTGCTGGTCGGGATGGCGTTCGCCGCCCCCCTGGCCGCCTTCGCCGCCCACCAGGAAAACGAGGAGGCGTTTCCCCTCATCTTCCGTCTCGGGATAATCCCGCTCTTCCTGTTCTCCGGGGTGTTCTTTCCGATCAGCCAGTTGCCCGCCGGGCTGCGGGTGATCGCCTACCTCAGCCCGCTGTGGCACGGCGTAGATCTGTGCCGCCGCCTGACCCTCGGCCAGTTGAGTCCCGGGCCGGTGACGATCCATATCGCCTATCTGGTTGGTCTGACTGCGGCCGGCGTGCTGGCGGCCACCCGCACGTTCACGGTCCGGTTGCGCACGTGAGCAGCCGAGCCTTGGCGCTTCGAGTCGTCCCGCCGGTGGCGTTCGGGCTCGGCCGGGGTCGGCGGGTGATCGAGCGCGACCTCTCGTGGCCCGGCGCACCTGGTGGATTCCGCTGTCGGGAATCGCCGAACCGGTGTTCTACCTGCTGTCGATCGGCATCGGGATCGGCAAGCTGGTGGGCGGGATCCCCGGGCCGGACGGCACCACCATCCCGTACGCCGACCTATGTGGCCCCCGGACTGCTCGCCGCCTCGGCCATGAACGGCGCCGTGTACGAGAGCACCTTCAACGTGTACTTCAAGCTTCGATACGCCAAGATCTTCGACGCCATTCTGGCCACGCCGGTGGAAGCGACCGAGGTGGCCCGGGGTGAGATCGCCTACGCCTTGCTCCGCGGAACGGTGTACGCGGCCGTCTTCGTCGTGATGATGGCGGCTCTCGGCGATATCGACTCGGCGTGGGCGGTCTTGGCCCTGCCCGCCGCGATGCTGGTCGGATTCGCGTTCGCGGCGGTCGGAATGGCAGCCACCACCTACATGCGCGGCTGGACGGACTTCGATCTGGTCCAGCTGGTGCTGCTGCCTCTGTTCCTCTTCTCCACCACCTTCTATCCCCTGTCCATCTACCCGCGCTGGCTGCAGCTGGTCGTGGAGTGCACACCCCTGTACCAGGGCGTCAGCCTCATCCGGGCCCTCACCCTGGGCACGGTCGGGGTGGCCGCGGTCGGCAACGTCGCCTACCTGGCGGTCATGGCCGCCGTGGGAGTCGCCGTCTCCGGCCGTCGGATCCGGGTACTGCTGCTGCGCTGATTCCGGGACCTCAGCGGTCCGAAACTTAACTAGGTGCGGGACCCTCTCGAATAGCGAAAGATGCAGGTCCGGCCGCTCCGCAAGCGGCAGTGATCACGCACGCAGTCAAGTTCTGGACCACTCAGCCGGCTACCAGCGCCTCGACGAACTCAGCGGCGTCGAAATCGACCAGATCGTCCGGTCCCTCTCCCAGACCCACCAGCTTGATCGGGATACCGAGCTCGGATCGGATGGCCACGGCGATCCCGCCCTTGGCCGTGCCGTCGAGCTTGGTCAGGACCACCCCGGTGACCCCCGTCGCCGCCGCGAACTGCTGAGCCTGGATGAGCCCGTTTTGACCGGTGGTGGCATCGATCACCAGCAACACCTCGGTGACCTGTCCGGGGGGGCGCTCGGCCACTCGGCGCACCTTTTTGAGCTCCTCCATGAGATTGGTCTTGGTGTGTAAGCGCCCCGCCGTGTCTGCCAGCACCAGATCGGCCTGGCGGGCGGCGGCGTGCTGGACGGCGTCGAAGACCACCGCCCCCGGGTCGCCTCCCTCGTTGCCGCGGATGATGGAGGCGCCCACCCGCTCCGCCCACAGTTCGAGCTGGTCGGCGGCCGCGGCGCGGAAGGTGTCCCCGGCGGCCATCACCACCCGGTGACCGTCGCGGACCTGACGCATCCCGAGCTTGCCGATGGTGGTGGTCTTGCCGACCCCATTGACGCCGACGAAGAGCCAGACGTTGGTGGTGCCGGGCACCATATGGAGCTCCCGGTCCCCTTCGAGGATGGTGGTCAGTTCGGCTTTCAGGGCGTCGACGAGCTCGTCGGGGTGGCTGAGCCGGTCCTGCTTCACCCGGCTGCGCAGGTCGTCGAGTATGCGGCCGGTCAATTCGGCCCCGACGTCGCCGAGGATGAGGGCCTCTTCGAGCTCCTCCCAACTGCTCTCGTCGATGCGATCCCGGGATCGGACCGAGGTGAGGTAGCCGGCGAACAGGGATCGGGCTCGGCCCAGGCGGTCCCGCATCCGGGGTGGCGCCACGGGGACGGGAATCTCCGGCTCGGGCCCAGGAGCCTCCTGCGGCGGGGCGGCCGGCGCCGGCTCCTCCTCGCCTTCAGGCCCGGCCTGCTCGACCTCTGGACGCGCTTGTGGACCCGCTTCCGGCGCGGCCGCCGGAGCCGGGGGTTGGGCCGGAATCGGCGGCTGAAGCGGGATAGTGGGGGTCTGTTCGGGGGATCGCAAGGCCCGCCGGCGTCCGGTCACCACGAACCCCGCCGTGGCCAGTACCAGCACCGCCGCCGCGATCAGCACGATGATCAGGATCAACATGGTCCGCCGAGCCTAACGCGACCAGCCACAACGCTCTGACCAGGACGTTTGCCCTGAGAGGCGTTGCGATGGGCTACGAAACGTGCCGCTACCGCCGTCCCGGCGCCTTCTCGTCAGCTGTGCTACCGGGTGTCGACAGCACGCCGTCCAGGACGCCCCGGACGACCTCGGGGTCGGCATCGATCCAAAGGCGTAGTAGTTCGAGATGGTGCCCTGCTGTTCCCCCCGCGACCTGGCCGCGGCCGCCACCGACACCAGGTTGCGGAGCAGGGTTGACGCGGAGTGCTCCCCGGAAACCAGGCACTTACCAGTGGCTCGTGCCAACGATCTTCTTGGCCCGGTATGAACTATTCAAGATTGTCGCCGATATCCAGGGTTCCATCATTGAGTGCGGCGTCCTCCTCGGCGGAGGATTGCTGAGTTTCGCCAAGCTATCGGCCATCCTCGAGCCTTACAACTTCCAGCGCCGCGTTATCGGCTTTGATACCTTCACCGGATTCTCCGAGGTGGACGAACACGACCAGCTGGGGAAGGTCGGAGCGGAAGTCCAGCTACCTGCACAAGGGCGGGTTTTCGGCCTCGGGAGGATATGAGGACATCTTGGCCGCCATCGACCTTTTCGATCGGAACCGGTTTCTAAGTCACCTACCGAAGGTTGAAGTCGTCCAAGGTGATTTCTTGCAGACTGGCCCCAAATATCTCGGGGACTATCCACACGTCGTAGTGAGTTGCCTCTATCTCGACTTCGACATGTACA
This sequence comes from uncultured Acidimicrobiaceae bacterium, assembly GCA_963769725.1. GTDB lineage: Bacteria > Actinomycetota > Acidimicrobiia > Acidimicrobiales > Palsa-688 > PALSA-693. Next base: position 11,966 of record CAVYMU010000005.1, read on the forward strand.
AGCCCACGCGACTCGCCTTGGAAACTGTTTCTCCCCCGCATTCCTCGGGGAGGAATCATCGTATTCGACGTACTCAACGAAGAGGCGTTTCCCGGCGAGACACTGGCCGTGCTCGACACGTTACCTCTGAACAGTCTCCGCATTAGGAGGTTCCCGTTTGAACCGCGCATCTCATATGCCGTAATCGGTGACTAAGTGCCCCGCCAAACAACTTCAGCAGGGGAACGCGACGGGCCTCCTGCCGGCCTCACCGCGGGACGGGCACCGCCACGCCCTCGCTGACGACCCTCGACGAGCCGCCGGGGGCCATGGTCACCCCGTAGAGGCAGTCGGCGGCCTCCATGGTGCGCTTCTGATGGGTGACGATGAGCAACTGGGCCTCGGAGCGGAACTCGTGCACCATGTCGAGGAAACGGTGCAGGTTCACGTCGTCGAGAGCCGCTTCGACCTCGTCCATGAGGTAGAAGGGCGAGGGCCGGCTACGGAACACCGCAAAGAGGAATGCCATCGCCGTCAAGCTGCGCTCGCCACCGGAGAGGAGCGAAAGACGACGTACGTTCTTTCCTGAGGGCCGGGCTTCCACCTCGATTCCTGTCTCGAGCAGGTGTTCCGGGTCGGTGAGGCGGAGCCGGCCCTGCCCGCCGGGAAAGAGCGTGGTGAACAAGGTCTCGAAGTTGTCCGCCACGTCGGCGTAGGCGGCCCTGAAGATCTCGACGATCTCCGCATCCACGGCCCGGATCACTTTCGCCAGCTCCCGACGGGCGCTCCGTACGTCGTCCAGCTGATCCTCGAGGAACTGGTGCCGCTCCAGCAGGGCGGAGTGCTCCTCGAGGGCCAGCGGATTGATCGGGCCCATCAGCCGTAACTCCCGCTCCAGCTCGCTGCGCCGGCTGGAGGCGCTCGTCCCCGACGGCAGTGAGGGGCAGGCTGCGCCCCGTACCGCTTCGGGCTCGCAGTCGAGATCTCGTCGAATGGCTTCGGTGAGCCCCTCGAGGCGAAGTCGGGCCTCGGTGCTCTCCAGCTCGACCCGACCAACGCGCTCGCGGGTCTCGGCCAGCTGACGCTCTGCGGTCGCCCGCTGGCGCCGCAGGCGCTCGGTGTGCTCGGTCCGAGCGTGCGCCGCCTCGGCCTCTTGCCGACGAGCGTGGCGCAGCCGGACCAGGACCCCGTCGAGCTCGGCATGATGGGCCTCGACGAGTTCGGCCAGTCGTTGGGTGGCGACCACCGCTTGTTGCAGACGGTCGCGGCGAGCCGCGGCGTTCATCCCGCTCGGCCACGTTGCGGAGGAGACGCTCCTGGACCTCCTCGAGCCGGCGGGTCGTCAGGGCCCGCCGTTCGGCGAGGCCGGCGGCTCGCACCTCCAGATCCCGCCGGCGGGCCGCCAACTCCGCGGTGCGCTGGGCCAGGCGTGATCGGGCGGCCCGTTCGGCTGCCGCCCGCTCAGCCTGGGCGGCGGCCTCCTCTTCGAGCATGGGGAGGAGGGCCTCTAGTTCGGAAACTCGGGATCGATCGCGCTCGCTGTCGCGCCGCCAGCTCCACCTGCTGGGTTGACCCGACCGTCTGCTCGCTGACGGCCTCGGCCAGCTCCGCGGCGACCCGCTGACGAGCGTCGGCGGCAGCGCCATGGCGGGCGGAGTTGGCCTCTACCGCACGGGCCGCCCGGTCAAGTTGGGCCCGGGCCGCACTGGCCGCATCGCGGGCGTCCTGCCAAGCGTCCTCGGCGGCCTCGCACCGAGCCGCGGCCTGGACCGCCCGCTCACGGGCCTCCTCGACGGCGGCGCCGGTCGTCCCCCGGCTACCGGCGCCGAGCTGCCACAGCCCCTGGTCGCAGCGGTCGCCGTCGCGGGTGACGACCACCAACTCGGGGTGGGAGACCGCCAGGTCCACGGCCGCCTGCCAGTCACCGTCGACCACCACGATGCCGGCGAGCAGCTGGTCCAGCCAGACCCCGACGCTCGGAAGCCGGGACCGCACCCGGGCCCGCAACCAGGTGGCGGACGCAGCGGCGGTGGGAACCTCGGCCGGCCGCGACGGGGGGCCCTCGGCGGTCGACCCATCTCCGCTCGAGCCGAGGTCGGGCAGGGCCACGACCGCGCCGGGCACGTCGGCCCGCTGGAGCTGCCCGAGCGCCCGCTTGGCCGCCTCTACGCCGTCGACGACCACCGCGGCCAGGGCGGCTCCGGCGCCGGCCTCGAAGGCGGCTTCGAATCCGGCGTCGACCTCGACGAGCTCGAGGACAGCGCCCATGAAGCCGGCCATCTCCTCCAACCGCTCGGCGCCGGCTTGGGCCCGAGCTTGATCGAGGGCTTGGCCGAGGGTCTCGGCCCGCGATTCCCAGCGATGACGCTCGGCGTCGGCCTGCCGGCGGGCCCTGGCCGCGGCTTCGAGCTGATCCGCCGCGACCGCGTCGGCGTCGCGGGCAAGCTGCTCTTCGCCGGCCAGAGCAGCCGTCACCTCATCGGTGTCGGTGACGATTCCCTGGAGGCGCTCACGCTCGGACGTGAGACGGGCGACCTGTCGCCCGATCGAGGTCATGCGGGCGGCCAGCCGACCGGCCTCGTCATCAGACTGATCGATCGAGGCTTGCAGAGCCGCCAGTTCGCCGCGAACCCCGGCGGCGGAATCAGCGCCGGCGGGAGGATCGTGTGCCCACTCCTCATCCAGGGTGCGGGCATCCCGGTGTAAGCCGGCTTCTGCCGCCGCGAGCTCGTCGACGAGGGGCAAAAGGAGATCGGCCTCCTCGTCCGCGCTCGGTCAGGCGGTCGTGGAGGGCTGCGGATTCGGCCTCCAGAGCGGCGATGACGTCGTGGTCCACGGTAGCGGTGAGGGCCCGGGCCAGAGAGCGGTGCCGCTCTTCGAGCAGGGCCACCAGGCCCACCGCCCGGGCCTTGCTTCCTTCCGCTCGTGACACGGTCTCGGCGAGATCGACCTCCGGCTCGGCGCTTCGGCTGGCGTCGGACTCGGTCTCTGCCGCCAGGAGATCCGCGTCCAGGCCGGCCAGGGCCCGGCGGAGCTCCTCTTCGACTCGTCCGAACTCGATCCTGTCCCGTCCCGCCGCCGCGAGCCGGGTTTCGACGGCACCGAGGTCGCGGCCCGAGCAGATACCGACGTACCGACGTAAGCTCGTTCACCAGGTCGCCGTGGCGACGAGCCGCTTCGGCTTGTTTTTCGAGGGGGCGCAGCTGACGTCGCACTTCTCGCTGAAGATCCTGGAGCCGGACCAGGCTGGCCTCCGTCGACTCCAGGCGACGCTCGGCACGCTCCTTGCGGCGACGGAACTTGAGGACGCCTGCCGCCTCTTCGATGACCAGGCGGCGCTCCTCGGCGTCGGGAGTTCAGGATGGCGTCGAGGTTGCCCTGTGAGACGATCACATGCTGCTGGCGGCCTACGCCCGTATCCGAGAGCAACTCCTGGATGTCGAGGAGACGGCACGGGACTCGGTTGATGGCGTACTCCGACTCCCCCGTGCGGAAGAGCGTCCGGCTGATGGTCACCTCGGAGAAGTCGATCGGCAGCAGGCCGGCGCTGTTGTCGATCGTGAGCGACACCTCGGCCCGACCCAGCGCGGCCCGCTGCGGGGTGCCGGCAAAGATGACGTCCTCCATCTTGGCCGAGCGCAGCGTGCTCGGCCCTTGGGCGCCTAGCACCCACGCCACTGCATCCACCACGTTGGACTTGCCACTCCCGTTCGGACCGACGACGACGGTCACCCCGGGCTCGAACTCCAGGGTGGTCGGCTCCGCGAACGACTTGAACCCCTTGAGGGTGAGGGATTTCAGGAACACGCGAGGTCCAACCTAGTGGGATCATCCACCGGGTTCGGTGATCCCCGGACCCGTTTTGGTGGATCTTTCGGGGCCCGTCCGTGGCCTGATGCTCGACTCAGATCTGGCAGTGGGGGCAGAAGAACGCGCTGCGTCCGTTGACCTTGACCCGCACGATGGTGGCCCGGCAGCGGGGGCAGGCCAGACCCTCCCGGTTGTACACGTTGTGCATGCGCTGGAAGGCCCCGACCTCACCGAAGAGGTCCCGGTACTGCTCATCGACCAGCGAGGAGCCTCGATGCTTGATGGCCTCCTGCAGGGTCTCGACAATCGAGCGGTACAGGCGGCGGACCTCCTGCGGGGTGAGCGTGTCCGAATTGCGATCATGGCGCAGTCCCGCCGTGAAGAGGATCTCGTCGGCGTACATGTTGCCGATGCCGGCGACGAACCGCTGGTCCAGCAACAGGGCCTTCAATTTGGTCTTCCGGGCCGAAAGCATGTCGCCGAAGCGGGTCCAGGCCATCTGGTCGTCGATAGGGTCGAACCCGAGATGGGCCAGCTCAGGGACCTCCTCCTCCAGACGTTCGGGCGTGGTCACGAACAGCTCGCCGAAGGTTCGGGGATCGACGAAGCGCAGCTGCGGCGCCGACACAAACGACAACACCACATGGGTGTGCTTCTCCAACGGATCCTTGGGGTTGGCCCGTAGCAGCTGGCCGCTCATGCCCAGATGGGCGACCATCACGTCTCCGTTGTCGAGCTTGAACAGGAGATACTTCCCGCGGCGCCGGGTGCCGAGCAGCTTGCGGCCTTCGACTCGGAGCACGAAGTCCTTTGGGTCGTGGTGGCGACGGACGGATCGGTCGCGATTGACCTCGACTCTCTTGATGCGCTTGTTGACGAACTCCCGGTCGACGTCCCGCCGTATGGTCTCGACCTCGGGCAGTTCCGGCACCGGGCTACCGCGCCCGTCAGCCCGTCAGGGGTGCCGCTCGGCCACCCCTTCGATCAGGGCTTGCCATGCGGCCCGGGCGGCCGCCTGCTCGGCCTGCTTTTTCGAGCGGCCCCGGCCCGTCCCCTGGGGCCGGCCCTGCACGTGCACCACGGCGTGGAACTCCTTGGCGTGATCAGGACCGTCGTCGCTCACGAGATAGACGGGTAGCTGGTCGAAAGCAGCGGGCCGACAGCTCCTGAAGGCGCGGTCTTGTAGTCCTGACCGCCGGGCCCCGCCGCAGCCGACTCGATCCGCTCACCAAGCAACCGCATGACCAGACGCTCCGACCCCGACCATCCCTCATCCAGGTAGACCGCTCCGATGAGGGCCTCCATGGCGTCGGCGAGGATCGACGGCTTCTGGCGCCCGCCTGACTGATCTTCGCCCTTGCCGAGGAGGAGGGCGTCGCCGATATCGAGCTCCGCGGCCAGCTCGGCCAGCGCGGCCGAGTTGACGACCGAGGCCCGTACCTTCGCCAGCTCGCCCTCTGGCATGTCGGGGTAGGTGCGATAGAGGTAGTCGGTGACGACGAGCCCGAGAACGGCGTCCCCGAGGAACTCCAGCCGCTCGTTCGAGCCGGTGCCGGGGTTCTCGGCGCACCACGACCGGTGGGCGAGCGACCGGGTGAGCAGGTCGGCATCGCCGACCGTCCATTCCAAGCGACCGGCCAGCTGCCGGGCGGGAGAGGGATCGGGCGTGGGACCGTCAGGCAGCGTCGGAGTCCTGACTATCCGGGAAACGCCGGTGCTGGCCGAGGGCGGTCAGGCCGGCCCCAACTTCGCCATCACGTAGTCGACCGCGTCGCGAACAGTTTTCAAGTCCTCTAGATCCTCGTCGTCGATGCGAAATCCGACGGTTCGCTCGGACAACTCCTCCTCGAGGGCCTCCACCAGCTCGATGAGCGCTAGGGAGTCAGCACCCAGGTCGTCGCTGAAGGACGCCCCTTCCGCGATCGAATCGGGGCTGACTTCCAGGATGTCAGCCAGGCATCCTCTGATGAGCTCGACCACTTGCTGGCGGTCGAGTGGGCTCCGTTCGACGTGGGTCTCGGCGGGCAAGGCGTTCTCCTCGGATTGCTGTCCGGATGCTATCGCCGTCGGTGCGGATTTGCTTTGCGTGGCTCGCCCCGCTTCGCCGAGACGAAGTGTGGCGCCGGGGCCGGTCCCGACCAGATGGAGCGACCCGTGCTCGCGTGGCCGGCGCCCTCACATCGGTACCCGGACTCCAGACGGCGAGCTGATGGCGGCGCGCAGCTGATCGACGAGACCTGCTTTGACGGCGTGATCAGCGACTCCCACGGCGTTGACAATGGCCCGAGCCGAGGACGATCCGTGGCTGATGATGCACACCCCGTCGACGCCGAGCAGCATGGCTCCCCCGTAGGTGTCCGGATCGAGCTCGGCGGCGAGCGGCATCAGGGCGGCCAGGAGGGCAGCGGAAGCCGGGTCCCCGCCCGGGTCCGCCGGCAGGGCACCCAGCACCGCTTTGAAGGCGAACTTCATGGATCCTTCGAGCGTCTTCAGGACCACGTTGCCGGTGAAGCCATCGGTGACGACGACGTCGACAGCGTCCGACATGAGGTCCCGGCCTTCGACGTTGCCGATGAAACGCACCCCTGGTCCGGCTTCCCCCGCCTCGAGAAGGGCGATACGTCTCTTTGACGAGGGGGCTGCCCTTTCCCGGGTTCCTCGCCGATCGACAGCAGCCCGACTCGGGGATCGGCGATACCGAAGCGCTGCTTGGCGAACGCCGAACCCATCTGGGCGAACTGCACCAGCCAGGCGGGGGAGCATTCCGCGTTGGCGCCCGCATCGAGCAGCAAGGTCGGAGTGGTTCCGGGTACGGGAATCGGTGTGGCGATCGCCGGTCGGGCCACGCCCCGTATGCGCCCCATGCGAAACAGGGCGCTGGCCATGGTCGCCCCCGTGTTGCCGGCGCTGACCATGGCCGAGGCGGCGCCGTCCCGGACCGCCTCAGCGGCCCGGATTAGGGATGAGTCCTTCTTGATGCGAACGGCCCGGCCGGGATCTTCGTGCATCTCGATGGTCTCTCGAGCCGGGATGACCGCGAGGCCGCCGGTGTCCCCGAGACGGTCCGGATCCCCAACCAGCACTACCTCCAGGCCCGCCTCGGCGGCCTGGATGGCTCCGGCCACGATCTCGGCCGGGGCCCGGTCGCCCCCCATGGCGTCTACGGCGACGGGTCCGGACGTCCCCGCGGGCCGGCCCGACCGGCGCGGCCGGCCCGGCGACGGCACGGGTTCACGAACGGCGTCGGCTCCCGGCTGCTCAGCCAACGTCGAGGGCCTGGCGGCCCTTGTACCACCCGCAGGTCGGGCACACCACGTGCGGGAGCTTGGCGTTGTGGCACTGGGGGCAGACGCTGCGGGCAGGGGACTCGAGCACCCAGGCGCTAGCCCGCCGGCTGCGGCTCTTGGCCTTGGAGGTCTTCTTCTTGGGGACAGCCATGGGACAAAGGGGTCTTTCTGCTGGACGCGATGGCAGCGTGGGCGCGAAACGCCCCACCGGAAGTGGGCGCGAGCATTCTAGGTGATCCGGAAGAGCGGGCGCCGTCCGGGGGCAGGGGGACACCCCACCGGGGTGGTCGGGCCGGGGCCGGGCGTGGGGCGGGGTCGGTCGTGGGGCGGGGTCGGTCGTCGGGGCGGGGTCGGCGTCGGGCCGGAGTCCGGCTGCGGTCCAACCGGGGCCCGGTCGGTGGGCCACACCTTCTCTGGACGGTCGCCCCGTCCAGGTGGGCCGAGTTTGGTCCAGAAAGCGTCCGCTTCCCCACTGGCCAGGACACCCGCCGCCCGGACGGGGTCGCCGACCGCAGACCTCACACCGCGGGATCTTGACGCTGCTCGTGGACCCGCAACAGGTCGAGTGCGGCCCATCGAGGGTCCGGGGCGGTTGATGGACACTCACACGGCCCGGCGTTGAGGTCGCCTCCACACGTTGGGCACAGACCGCGGCAGTCCTCCCGGCACAGCGGCGCCAGCGGCAGCTCGAGCAGCAGGGCGTCACGCACCAACGGGCCCAGGTCGAGATGATCACCTTCGAGCGGATAGGTGTCCTCGTCCGCGTCGGTCGTCTCGTGCAGGTGCCGGGCCCGGTACAGCTCGCGTACCTCGCAGAGCAGCTCGCCGCTCAGCGGACGGAGGCAGCGCCGGCACTCGCCCTGCCAGGGCGCCCGGATCGAGGCGGCCACCTCGATACCCCCGTCGACGGAATCGAGGCGCACGTCCGCAACGACCTCAGCCGTGGCCGGTACCACGCTGCCCACAACCGACAGCTCGCCGATGCGACCGGCCCGCCGCTCCTCGCGGCGCGCCCCGACCTGACGGCGCAGGGTGGTGATGGGCAGCAACCACGGGTTCGCCGTCACTGGGCTGCCTCCTGCCGCCCCGACCAGCGGAGACCCAGACCGTGCCGCCGGTCCAGCACGGTCAGGACCGGTCCTGATCGAAGAAGGCGTCCTCCCCGCCCAGGGTGTCATCGAGTTCCATCCCGGCGATGCCCGCATCGGGGCCGTCCGGCACGGGTTGCGGTGCGATCGACAACCGCTCGCGCCCGGCCGCGACCGTTTTGATGGTCCGGTCGAGGACCACCTCGAAGGCGGCCAGCTTCTGATCGCAATAGTCCTCGGCCTCCAACCGCAGCCGGCGGGCCTCGTCGCGTCCGGTCCTCGACCGTCCGGCGCGCCGTGGCCTGGGCTTCGCGGACGATCTCGGTGCGCTGGACCATCCGCTCGGCTTGCAGCCGGGCGGCCTGCAAGATGTCGTCGCCCTCGCGCTGCATCTTGGCCAGGAACTCGTCGCGCTCCTTGAGCAGCCACCTGGCCTGCCTGGTCTCCTCGGGGAGGCGATGGCAGGCCTCGTCGAGTAGCTCGAGAACCTCCTCCTTGTTGTCGAGCTTGACCGACGACGAGAGAGGCAGCGCTCGGGTGCCCTCGATGATCTCGATCACCCGTCGCAGAAGCGACTCGGTGTCGGGGGCGTCCGGGTTGCCGTCGAGAAGGCTCATGGGGACCACCGACGCCGATCGCGGCTCGGCTCCCTCACGCGAACTTCTCCTTGAGCTTGGCGAGTACCGGCTCGGGCACCGTGGCGCCGATGCGATCGGCCCCGCCGAAGCGGGCGAAGTCCCGTACGTACTTGGAGGCGATGAACGAGTACTCGGACGAGCAGGGGATGAACAGGGTCTCGATCCCCGCGACCCTTCGGTTCATCTGGGCTTGCTGGAGCTCGGCCTCGGCGTCGGATGCGACCCGGAGCCCCTTGATGACCACATCGGCACCGACCTCCTGGGCCAAGTCGACGGTGAGCACCGACAACGAAGTCAGCGTGACGTTCGGCAGGTGGGCGACCGAGTCGGTGATCATCTGGGTCCGCTCCTGCATGGTGAAGAGGGGCTGGCCCTTCTGGGTATTGCGCATGGGGGCGACGATCACGTGATCGAAGAGCTTCGACGCGATCTCGACGATCTCCAGATGCCCGTTATGGAACGGATCGAACGATCCCGGGAACAAGGCGGTCTTCAACTCTTACCTTCTTGACGCACTTGCGACCTCGATCGGGCGATGGGCTGAGCGATCGTCAATACGGTACCGCCGTAGCGCCTCTCTTTCACAGTCTCCCATTGTGGGCCAGGGATCCACGTAGCACCCGACTCTGCCACGAGAAGGTCCGTGCGCCCGGCCAGGCCGGCCGCAAGCTCGGGCCAGGCCGAGAACCGGTAAGGGGGGTCGGCGAACGTCACATCCACGGGCGCGGTGGCGGCGGCGTAGGAGACGGCGTCGGTGCAGACGACCGTCGCCCGGTCCGGCCCCGCTCCCACGACGGTCAAGTTGGCCCGAATGGCGACCACGGCAGCCCGGTCGTGCTCGACGAAGGTCGCCCGGGCCGCACCTCGCGACAGCGCCTCGATCCCGAGGGCCCCACTCCCGGCGAAGAGATCGAGCACCGTTGCCCCTTCGATTATCCCCATGCTGGCGAGCATCGAGAACATGGCCTCGCGGACCCGATCGCTGGTGGGCCGGGTGGTCCGGCCTGGAGGCGCGTCCAACGGTCGACCTCGGGCGCTTCCAGCCACGACACGCACGACTCTCGAAGGTACCGGCCCACCGGCCCCGACCGCGGACACCCCCGAGCGGCGGGGCGACCGGGCGCCCCCACGGGGCCTCGCTGGGTTCTCCATCTCGAAGGTCGGACCCGAAACGACCGGCCCACGGCCCGGCAGAACGCCGGCAGAACGGCAGACCGACAGAACGGCAGAGGCGGCCCACCGACGCACCGACGCGCCCCGGACCGGCCGCCTCCGCCGAGACTTCCGGGGTACGCTCCGGTGCAGGTCAAGGCCAGCTTCTGGGCTGAGATCAGCTCTTGAAGAGGAAGTCCCGGTCCTCGTCGTCGACGAGGAAACGGATCTCGTCGGCCAGATCCGGGAGATCGTCGAGGCCCGGGTTGGCGTCGATGAGGTCGAACGCCACTTCCCGAGCCGTCGCCACCAGGGCCTTGTCGCGCCGCAGCGACGCCAGTTTGAGATCCGTGGCGCCCTTCTGACGGGTTCCGAGGATGGTCCCCTCCCCCCGCAGTTCGAGGTCTACCTCGGCCAGCTCGAATCCGTCACTGCTGCGTTCGAGCGCCATGAGTCGCGCCTCCGAATCGGTGCCCGTTTTCCCCCCCAAGAGGTAGCACCAGGAAGGCTGGTCGCCCCGGCCGACCCGGCCCCGCAACTGATGGAGCTGGGCGATCCCGAAACGGTCCGCGTCCTCAATGACCATCACCGTGGCGTTCGGCACGTCCACACCGACCTCGATCACGGTGGTGGCCACCAGCACGTCGATCCGGCCCGCTCGGAAATCGCCCATCACCGCGTCCTTCTCCTGGGCGCGGAGCTGGCCGTGCAGCAGGCCGAGTCGCAGTCCGGCCAGCTCGCCGGCGCTCAGCCGGTCGCGCTCCTCGGCGGCGGATCGGGCCTGAACCCGTTCGGATTCCTCGATGAGCGGGCACACCACGTAGGCCTGATGTCCGGTTGCCACCTCGGTTCGGACCTGCTCCCACGCCGCCTGTTCCTCGAGCGGGCCCCGCGCCCAGCCCGTCGTGATCGGTATGCGGCCAGGCGGCAGCTCGTCGAGCACGGTCGTGTCCAGGTCGCCGTAGACCGTCATGGCGGCGGTACGCGGGATTGGGGTGGCGGTCATCACCAGCACGTCCGGCACGACCCGGCCGGGGCCTTTTTCCCGGAGGGCGGCCCGCTGTTCGACGCCGAAGCGGTGCTGCTCGTCGATCACGACCACGCCCAGGGACCGAAACGCCACCGCCTCGGTGAGCAAGGCGTGGGTGCCGATCAGCACGTCGACAGTGCCATCGGCGAGCCCGGCGTGCAGGCGGGATCGCTCACGGGCGGGGGTGCGGTTGGTGAGGAGTGCGACCCGCAAGGGCCGGTCCGGCAAGAGCGTGGCCGGGCTCGGCAATGAGCAGCCTTGCAGCAGCTCGCTGACACCGGCGTGATGCTGCTCGGCCAGGACCTCCGTCGGAGCCATCAGCGCCCCTTGGTGGCCGCCTTCGACGGCCGTGAGCAACGCCGCCACGGCCACGACGGTCTTGCCTGATCCGACGTCACCCTGCAGGAGCCGGTGCATCGGATGTGGTCCGGACATGTCGGCGCGGATCTCGGCAATCGCCCGTTCCTGTGCTGCGGTCAGGTGAAAGGGAAGGTCGTCGCGGAAGCGGTCCACCAGCTCCCCGTCGACCGAGTGGCGGATCCCGGCCGCCTCCCGCTCGACCGCCCGCTTGCGCATCACCAGGATCAACTGGAGCCGCAGCAGCTCGTCGAAGGCCAGACGCCGGCGGGCGGCGCTGGCTGTCGTTGATGGAGTCTGGGGCGTGGATCTGGTGCAGCGCCCAGTCCCGCTCGGCCAGCTCCAACCGCCGCCGCCAGGGTTCGGGGAGCGGATCGCGAAACGACTTGGCCCTGCGCAGCGCCTCGGACACCCAGTCGCCGATCTCCCAGCTGCTCAGGCCGGCTTTCTCCGACTGCGGGTACACCGGGACGATCCTCCCGGTCCGATCCCCGACCAGGTCGACGACGGGGTTCGTCATCCGGAGCCGGCCTCGAAACCGTTCCACCTTGCCGAAGACGACCACTTGGGTGCCCTCGCTCAGCTGCTTGACCCGCCAGGGCTGGTTGAAGAAAGTGAGCGACAGGTAGCTCGAGCCGTCGAAGAGGACGATCTCTACCATGGTCCGGCCTTGACGGGTCCGGCGGGAGGTGGCCCGCCGGACCTTGCCGAGAACCATCGACTCCTGGCCGTCGACGAGGTCGGCGATGTCCGCCTGATTGGTCCGGTCGATGTAACGGCGGGGGTAGTGGGTCAGGAGGTCCAGCACCGAGTCGATACCCATGGCTCTGGAGGGCGGCCAGGTGCTTCGGACCCACGCGGTGCAGGCGGTCGACACCAACCTCGGCCAGCCCGGCAACGAGGTGGTGGTCGCAGCCTCGGTCACGACCCCGAGCCCAGGGCCGCCATGACGCGACCGCCGGGCACACCACCACGGTAATGGCGGACCGGACCCTTCCCTGTGTATGGCCCGTTGGCGATCATTCGATCGAGAAGAGGTACGGGTACAACGGCTGGCCCCCGTGGTGCACCTCGCTGCTGAGGCCGGGATGCTGAGCGTCGATCCATTCCGTGATGCGGCGGGTGTCGGCTGCTCCGGCTCCCTCGCCGGCGATGATGGTGACGATCTCGTGGTGGTCCGAGTCGATCAGGCGGTCGAGCAACTGGTTGGCCGCCTCGGCCAGGCCGGCGGCCACGACCTCGATCCCCTGACGGGAGAGCCCCAGGTAGTCGCCCTCGGCGATCGGGCCGGCGTCGCACACGCTGGCGCGAACGGCCCGGGTGACCTCGCCGGCAACGACGCGCCTCGAGCTCTCAGACATGAGGGCGGCATTGGCGTCGGCGTCTCCTTCCGGGTCGTACTCGAGCAGCGCCGCGAACCCTTCCTGGATGCCCGGCGTCGGGATCACCCGCACCGGCTTGGCAGCCTGGAGGGCGGCCTGTGCCGCGACCGGAATGATGTTGTTGTTGTTGGGCAGGATGACGACCTGTTCGCCGGGGGCGGCGTCGATCGCGGCGAGAAGGTCGGCGGTGGACGGGTTCATCGACTGGCCGCCGCTCACCACCTGGTGGACGCCAAGGGACCGGAAAATGCGCCGGATGCCCTCGCCGGTGCAGACCGCAACCACGGCGCAAGGCACAGCCTCGGGCGGGGGCTCAGCCTCGGCTTCGGTACCGGCCGCCTCGCGTACCCACCGCTCCTCCTCGACCTGCTCCCAGAGGTCGGAGACCCGGATGCGGCGGGGCCGGCCGGCCTCGAGGGCGGCCTCGATGGCGGCACCGATGTCGTCGGTGTGGATGTGGCAGTTCCACAGGCCTTCGCCGCCCACTACGACGATCGAGTCGCCCAGACCTGCCCACACCTCACGAAAGGGCGGGAGGGACTCGTCGGGCGCTTCGAGCAGGTACATGACCTCGTAGCGCAGGCCACCGGGGTCGGGGCTCGGACCGCCACCATGGCTTGGCAGCCGAGCGGATGCTCCCGCGTCGCCGGATCCCTCGGTGGTGGCGGGCAACGGCCGGCCGGCCGAAACGTGGAGCAGGGCGTCCAGCAACAGGACGAACCCGGCACCTCCCGCGTCCACTACCCCGGCCGTCTTGAGCACCGGCAGGAGTTCCGGAGTTCGAGCCAGGGCCGAGACCGCCCCCTGGCGAGCCGCCTCGAGCACGGTGACCAGATCGGCTCCTGCCGCCGGGGTGGCGGCGCCATCGGCGGCCGCTCTGGCGACGGTCAGGATGGTCCCTTCGACCGGGTTCTCGACGGCCTGATAGGCGCCGTCGGCAGCGCGGGTCAGGCCTTCGGCCAGCACGCCGGCGTCCATGCCCTCGTGGGTCGCGCACGACGTCTGCCAGGCCCCTCAGGATCTGGGAAAGGATGACCCCGGAGTTGCCCCTCGCACCCATGAGCGACCCGTAGCGGATGGCCTCGGCGACGGTAGGCATGTCGGTCGCCTGCCGCTCGGCCAGCTCACGCACGACCGATTCGAGCGTCAGGGCCATGTTGGTGCCCGTGTCGCCGTCGGGGACGGGGTAGACATTGAGTCGGTTGATCCGCTCCTGATGGGTGCGCAGGGCGTCCCGGTACGCCGTGACCGCGGCCACCAGGTCCGCCGCGGTCAGGCGCTCCAGCGTCTGCATGCGGGGATGCTAACCTCAGCGCTCGGCCCCAGACGGCCCGGTCCGTCCCGTTCGGATCCGGAACGAGACGGCTCGATGGCGTACCTGGCCCCAAACCGGCGGCCCTGAAAGAACGAGGTGTGGTCCCGATGGCAGCGGTCTGTGAAGTATGCGGCAAGCGGCCGTCGTTCGGCATGAGCATCAGCCACTCCCACCGGCGCACCAAGCGCCGCTGGAACCCCAACATCCAGCGGGTCCGGGCCATCGTCAACGGATCACCGCGTCGGGTTCACGTCTGCACGTCCTGCATCCGGGCCGGCAAGATCACCAAAGTCGTCCACTGAGCCCTCTGCGACCTCAGTCGTAGGGACCCCCGCCTCGCTGCCCCACCTGCCCGGTTGGCCGCGGGCTAGGTCCTGGCTCTCCAACCCGGGTTGACCGGCCCAACCCCCCGGCCCACATCGACGCCGGCAACGATGGCGGCGGCCACGAACTCTTTGGCGTCGCGGCACGCGGTCTCGAGGGGCCGACCGATCGCCATCGCGGCGCAGATGGCAGCCGAGAGAGTGCAACCGGTGCCGTGGGTGTGGCGGGCGTCGAGACGGGGCCCGTCCAGCCACTGGGCCCGCCCGTCCTGCCAGAGCACATCCGGCGAGCGAGGGCCGTCGAGATGGCCACCCTTGAGCAGGACCGCGGCAGCTCCCAACGACGCCAGTTCCGCGGCCGCCTCCTCCATCACCGCCAACCCGGGGATGGGACGGGACAGCAGGGCTTCGGCTTCGGGGATGTTCGGGGTGATGACGGTGGCCAGCGGCAACAGGATCCGGCGTAGCACGCCGACGGCGTCCGCTTCGAGCAGCAGATCACCGTGGCTGGTAACCAGGACCGGGTCGACGACGAGGGGGCGGAGACCGTGGTCGTTGACGGCTGCCGCCACGGCGTCGATGACCGCCGCCGAACCCAGCATGCCGGTCTTGACCGCGGCCACCCCGAAGTCGCCGACGACGGCTTCAATCTGGGCTCGTACCAGCCCGGCCGGCAGTACCAGCGCCTCGTGGACGCCGACGGTGTTCTGCGCCGTCACCCCGGTCAGGGCGCAGGTACCCCAGACGCCGAGGGCCTCGAAGGTCTTGAGGTCCGCTTGGATCCCGGCGCCTCCACCGGAGTCGGAGCCGGCAATGGTGAGTGCGACCGGCCGTGAGCCGCTCATGAAGAGGGCAACCCGTCCACCGGCTCCGACAGCCGGGGGCAGGGGGGGCGACCACGGCCGTCGCCGGCGGCGCCCGACCCCGCCCGGTCTCCGCTGACGCGGCCGGCATCCCGCGTCCCGAACTTCCCGACCACGGCCCAGACGATCGCCGGGGCGGGCCGGACCGACCCGGCCAGCGTCGGCCGTCGCCACCGGAGTGACTCGCCCATTACGAGGTCGATCCGTTATCGTCGTCCACAGGGGGAGCGTACGCAGAGATGCGACCCGCCGTGAAAAGGAGAAGTATCCAGCCGTGACCTCCACCAAGCCGCTGACGAGCCACCGCCGTCTCCTGGCGTGGGTCGACGAGTGGGCCGCCCTCACCCAGCCGGATCAGGTGCTGTGGTGCGACGGCAGCGCCGAGGAGTACGACGACCTTTGCGCCGGGTTGGTCGCGGCTGGAACCTTCCGACGCCTCTCGGACGCGAAGCGACCAAACAGCTACTGGGCCGCGTCGGACCCGGGCGACGTGGCTCGGGTCGAGGACCGGACCTTCATCTGTTCCGAGCGGGAAGAGGACGCCGGCGCCACGAACAACTGGCGGGATCCGGTCGAGATGAAGCGAACGCTCCGGGACCTCTACCGGGGTTGCATGCGCGGTCGCACCCTGTACGTGGTGCCCTTCTCGATGGGTCCCCTCGGGTCGCCGATCGCCCATATCGGTGTCGAGCTGACCGACTCGGACTACGTGGCGGTCAGCATGCGGATCATGACCCGCATGGGTCGGGGGGCCCTTGACGTCCTGGGCGCCGACGGCGAGTTCGTTCCGTGCGTGCACTCCGTCGGCGCCCCCCTCGAGCCCGGCCAGCGCGGACGTCCCCTGGCCGTGCAACTCCGACAACAAGTACATCGTCCACTTTCCCGAGACCCGCGAGATCTGGTCGTACGGGTCGGGGTACGGCGGGCAACGCCCTACTCGGAAAGAAGTGCTTCGCCCTGCGTATCGCCTCGGTGATGGCCCGCGACGACGGTTGGATGGCCGAGCACATGCTGATCGTCAAGCTGACCTCGCCCGACGGCGAGGTTCGCTACGTCACTGGCGCCTTCCCGTCCGCCTGCGGCAAGACCAACCTGGCCATGCTCATCCCCACCCTGCCGGGCTGGAAGGTCGAGACCATCGGCGACGACATCTGCTGGATGAAGTTCGGCGCTGATGGCCGGCTGTGGGCCATCAACCCCGAATACGGCTTCTTCGGCGTGGCACCCGGCACCAACAACCAGACCAACCTCAACGCCATGCTGACCCTGGCCGGCAACTGCATCTTCACCAACACCGCCCTCACCGACGACGGCGACGTCTGGTGGGAAGGAATGACCGAAACGCCGCCCGCTCACCTGACCGACTGGAGAGGTCAGGACTGGACGTCCCGACTCCGAGGCGACCGCGGCCCATCCCAACGCCCGCTTCACGGCCCCGGCCTCTCAGGACCCGGCCATCGCGCCCGAGTGGGAGGATCCGGCCGGCGTGCCGATCTCGGCCATCCTCTTCGGCGGTCGCCGCTCGTCCGTCGTGCCGCTGATCACCGAGGCCTTCGACTGGCAGCACGGCGTGTTCCTGGGCTCGATCATGGCCTCCGAGACCACGGCCGCCGCGGCCGGGGCCGTCGGCAAGCTGCGGCGCGACCCCTTCGCCATGCTGCCGTTCTGCGGCTACAACATGGCCGACTACATCGCCCACTGGCTCGAGATCGGTCGAGAGGCCGATGCGGCAAAGCTGCCCCGTCTTTTCTACGTCAACTGGTTCCGCAAGGGATCGGACGGCAAGTTCCTCTGGCCCGGGTACGGCGAGAACAGCCGGGTCCTCGAGTGGGTGTTCGAGCGCTGCGCCGGCCGTGGGCGAGGCGGTCGAGACGCCGATCGGCTACCTGCCGGCACCTGGCGCCATCCCCACCGAGGGCCTCGACATCGCCGCCGGAGGCCATGGCCGAGCTGCTGAAGGTGGACGCCGGCCGAATGGCGCCAGGAGCTGCGAGTCGATCGCCGCCCACTTCGATGGTCTCGGCGAGCGGATCCCCGCCGAGTTGCTCGACGAGCTGGCCCGACTGGAGAAACGCCTCGGCTGAGGACTCAGTGGCTACCATGCGGCGCTAGTGTCCCGGCGTCGAAAGGAGACCTGGTGGCCGTCAACGCCTACGTGTTGATCCAGACCGAGGTGGGCAAGGCCGCCTATGTGGCCGGTCATGTCCGCGACATTCCCGGCGTGATCGCCTCGGACGACGTGACCGGTCCTTACGACGTGATCGTGCGCGCCGAAGCGGAGTCGGTGGACGAGCTGGGCCGGATGATCGTCAGCCGCCTGCAGATGATCGAGGGCATCACCCGGACCCTCACCTGCCCGGTCGTCAACCTCGAATAAGCGCGGTTCGGTCAGCGCACCGCCCCCGCCGCCCGCAGGGCCTGACCACCTCGTCCGCTGCCGAAGCCCCAGCTCTGCCAAGGCGTCATCGGTGTGCTGCCCGGGCCGGGCCGGCGGACCAGCTGATCTCGGGTTGGGTCCGGCTGAAGCGCGGGCGCCGGAGCGGGCTGCATCACCCCGGCCACCTCGGTGAAGGTCGCCCGCTGGCGGTTGTGCGGGTGGGCGGGCGCTTCGTCGGGGCCCAGGACCGGGGCGAAGCAGGCGTCGGTGCCCTCGAGCAGCTCGCACCACTCGTCCCGGGTGCGGGTCTTGACCACGGCGGCCATGCGCTCCTTCATGGCCGGCCAGGTGACCGGTCGGTCGGGTCCGGCACCGGGCCCCGGCCGTCGGCGTCGTCGCACCGAGGCCGGTGATTCGGAGCATCTCCTGGAAGAACTGCGGCTCCAGCGAACCGAACGAGATGTAGCCGCCGTCGGCCGTCTCGTACACCTCGTAGTACCAGGAGCCCGGTGTCGAGGAGGTTGGTACCCCGCTCCCCCCACGTGCCGCTGGCCCGGAACCCGTGGATCATGGCCGCCAGCAGGGCGGCCCCGTCGACCATGGCGGCGTCGATGACCTGGCCCTGGCCCGACCGGCTCGCCTCGAGCAGGCCGCACACCACGCCGAAGGCCAGGAGCATGCCGCCGCCGCCGAAGTCGCCGATCAGGTTGAGCGGCGGGACCGGCGCCTGGCCGGCCCGGCCGATCATGGAGAGGGTGCCGCTGAGGGCGATGTAGTTGATGTCGTGGCCGGCCATGCCCGAGTACGGCCCCTCCTGTCCCCAGCCGGTCATGCGCCCGTACACCAGCCGGGGGTTGCGGGCCAGACAGTCGTCCGGGCCCGAGGCCCGAGCCGCTCGGTCACGCCGGGCCGGAAACCCTCGATCAGGGCGTCGGCCCGTTCGACCAGGCGCAGGACGGCGTCGCGGCCCTCGCGGTGCTTGAGGTCGACCCCGATCGACCGCCGGCCCCGGCCAGGACGTCGTGGACGGGGGGCGATCCGTCGTCTCGGACCGACTCGGGCCCGGTCGACCCGCAGGACCTCGGCGCCCATGTCGGCGAGCATCATGCCGGCGAACGGACCCGGGCCCGATCCCGGCCAGCTCGATGATCTTGAACCCGTGCAGCGGACCCGTCAACGATCGCCTCCTCTAGGTGCGACTACTGCGACTGCGTACGGCTGCGTGCGGCTGCGTGGGACGATAGACGGCGTCGATGTTTACCGGCGGGCGAGGGCCGTCGCCAGCTGCTCGAGCCGGGCCAGGGCGGCCGGGCGTCCGGCTGCCCCACCAGAAGAGGTCCTGGCCGTCGACGAAGATCACCGGCGCCACGGCCTCGAGCTCGCCTCGGTGGCGCTCGGCGAACGGGTAGGGCTCGGATGGCGCTAGCACGACGTCGGGCCGCAGGGCGGCCACCTCTTCGAGGCGTCACTGTGCGGATAGGGATCCGGGGCGTCCTCGTAGACGTTGTCGATTCCGGCCGCGGCGAGGATCGACGAGCCGTAGGTGGCGCCGCTGATCGTCATCCATGGCCGCCGCCAGATCGGTACCCAGGCGCGTGGTGAGGCGTGGGTGGCGGTCTCTGCCGATGGTGGCCTGATCTTCGGGCGGGGCGCCGAGTCACCCCGGCCGCGGCCGCCGGCAATCCCAGAGCGGCGGCGAGGCGGGCCAGCGTCGGCGCCACGTCCAACGACGCCCCGCACACGGGTGACATGCACGGCCACCCCGTCTGCCTCCAGGGCCTCGGCGTCGACGGCCCGGTTCTCCTCCTTGTCCATCACCACCAGGTCGGGCGAGCTGGCCACGATGGCGGCCACGTCGGGATTCTTGGTCCCCCCGACCGTCGGAATGCCGGGCGCCTCGCAGAAGCGGGTCACGGCCAGCGGCGTCACCCCCCAGGCCAGCAGGGTCTCGGTGATGGACGGGACGAGGCTCACGACGCGGGGCGGCACGGTCATAACCGATCGAGCAGCTCCGCTTTCTTGGCCTGGAACTCGGCGTCGGTGATGAAGTCCCCGCTGGCGCAGCCCGTCGAGCTCCTCGATCTGGGCGGGTATCGACCAGGCGCCTGCGCCTGGTCCTCCGGTGCCACCCTGGCGCCGAGCCCGGTCCACCTCGGTGGCGATCACCTGCTGGATCCGGGCCGGGCCGGGCAGATCCGGGAAGACCTCCTGGCCCTGACGGCCCGCCGACTCCAGCAGCAGGTCACCGGCACCGATGATCCGCTGCAAGAGACGCTGGTGGTAGCTGATGTCGGTCAGGGCCGCCAGTGGGATCTCCCGCCCGCTTCTCGCCAGCACCCCGGTCCGGCGGATGAGCCGGCTGGTGGTCACGACCAGGCTGGTTGAAGCCCATCGGATGTAACGCCCTACGAGCCAGAGCACCGCGAGCGCCAGGGCGCCGACTGCGATCCAGTTGACAACGGCGGCCAGGGAATGGACGGCGACCGCCACGGCTCCGGCGATCACTGCCACCAGCACCACGACCGGTCCGGACAAGTACCACCAGTGGGGCCGAACGTCGATGACCACCTCTTCTCCCTCGTGAAGGAGAGGTCCCGAAAATGGCATTGGAGCCAAGGTAGGCGACCACTCGTCGGCTCCGGCGTCGGAGGATCGCGACGAGATGGCTTGACGACGGGTTCTGCACGGGGCACACTCCTGGCCTCGAAAGGCTCCGGTTGCAGCGCCGGCTGGATGGTTCGGGGGGATCATCCGCCAGGCGCGCAACCGGAGCCTGGTTCGTTCTGCGGCGGGGATCCACCAGCCCGTCACACCCGGTTCGTATCGTCACTCCGGTGCAATCAGGCGGCGCCAACTCCGAGGACCTGCTGGCCGGCTTGACGGCCGCCCAGCGGATCGCGGTGACCTCCGAGTCCGCCCCGCTGTGCCTGCTGGCCTCGGCCGGCGCCGGCAAGACCCGTGTGCTGACGACCCGGATCGCCTACCGGGTCCGCACGGGCACAGCCGACCCCCGCCACTGCCTGGCGGTGACGTTCACCCGCAAGGCCGCGGGCGAACTGCAAGATCGCCTTCGCCGTCTCGGCCTGCGAGAGCAGGTCAACGCGGGGACCTTTCACGCCCTGGCCTCGGCGCAACTGCACCGCTGGTGGGCAGATCGGGGCCAGCAGCCGCCGGCGCTGCTCGAGCGCAAAGGGCGCCTTCTGGCGCCGCTGGCATCCAGCCGGCCGGTCCTGGCCCGGGTGCCACTCGCAGATCTCGCCGGGCACATCGAATGGGCTCAGGCTCGGAGGATCCAACCGGAAGATTTCGAAGCCGCGGCCCAGGCCGCCGGACGTCCGCTTCCGCCGTCGGTGCCGGCCGCGGCCGTGGCCAGCCTGTACGGCCGCTATCAGGACGAGAAGGTCCGCCGAGGCCTGGTCGACTTCGACGACCTGCTGGCCCGTTGCGCCGACGCCATCGAGGGTGACCCGGGCTTTGCCCAGATCCAGCGATGGCGGTGGCGGCACGTGTTCGTGGACGAGTTCCAGGACCTCAATCCGCTGCAGCACCGGCTGCTCATGGCCTGGCTGGGCTCGTCGACCGACCTGTGCGTCGTCGGCGACCCGCACCAGGCCGTCTACGCCTGGAACGGCGCCGATCCCGACCTCCTGGCCCAGGTCCCCGAGCGGTGGCCCACGACCGAGGTGCTGTACCTCGACGACAACCATCGCTGCAGCCCGCAGATCGTGGCGGCGGCGGCGGCGGTGCTCGGCGCCGCCGGCACCCACCTGCGCTCGGCGGGCGAGGACGGACCGCCTCCCAACTTGCGGGTCTTTCCGTCGGAGAGGGCGGAGGCGCACGGGATCGCGGCCGGGCTTCGGGCCGCGAACGCTCGCGGCCGGCGATGGGCGTCCATGGCGGTGCTGACCCGCACCAACGCCCAGCTGGTTCCAATCCAGCAGGCGCTCGCCGCCGCCAGGGTGCCGTTTTGGTCGCCGGCGCAGGGGGCGCTGCTCCACGACCCGGTCGCCGGCAGCATTCTCTCGGTGATTCGCCGGACGCCTCAGGCCCCCATGCAGGCGGTGGTCGCGGACCTGGTGGCCCAAGCGGAGGAGTCGGCCTCGACCGACGAGCGGAGCGCCGTTCTCACCACCTTGGCGGACCTGGCTCGCACCTTTCAGCGCCAGGAGCCGACAGAGCCCGGCCAGCCAATGGCTGACCTGGCTTCCGACTGCGCTCTCCGACGACCCCCGGGGTCCTCGGCCCACCGATGCCGTCACGCTGTGCAGCTTCCACCGCGCCAAGGGCCTCGAATGGGACGCGGTGTGGGTCGCCGGTATGGAACAAGGGCTGGTGCCCATAGGGCGGGCCATTTCGGTCGCCGCCGAGCAAGAGGAGCGCCGGCTCCTTTACGTAGCCCTCACGCGCGCCGCCACCGAGTTGCATTGCTCCTGGGCCCGCCAGCGCACCTTCGGGACCCGGGCCGTCCGGCGCGACGCCTCGCCCTGGCTGGAGCTGGTCCGGGCCAGTTGCGCGGGAGATCCGACAGGCGGTCCCGAATCACCGGCCGGTTCACCGCCGTGGCGCGACCGGCTGCGCGATCAGCGCCAACAGCTACACGCCCACGGCCGATCGGGACGCGGAGGGAAGGGCGGGAACGCCCGCCTGCCGGCAGGGTGGCCAGAGCCAGATCCGGACCTGGTCAGCGCCCTCCGAGCCTGGCGATCGGCGACGGCCCGAGCCGCGGGTGTCCCCGCCTACGTGGTGCTCCACGACGCCACCCTGGCGGCCCTGGCCTCCCGGCGACCCCGGACGACCCAGGAGCTGCTCGGCGTGCCCGGCCTCGGCCCAGTCAAGGCCAGCCGCTACGGTCCGACCCTCCTGTCGCTGCTGTCCGACTGGGCCGCGGCCGGCTAGCCGGTCCGGGGTCGCCGGCGGGTCGCCGGCGCGTCGCCGGTCAGGGGTCGCCGGCGGGTCGCCTCGTCCCGCCGCAATCGGCGTGAACGGTGTCGGGCTTGGCGACCCGCTGAGAGGGCCGGGTGGCCACGCCGGGGCCACGACCGCAGGTCGCCGCCACCTCGACCGCCAGGGGGCCGGCACGCAAAGCGCCGACCGCCGGTCTGATTCGTCGGAGATTTCTCGTCTCAGAGGTGCGGCCCGGTCCAAGTCGGCGCTACCCTGAAATCTTGTGAGCGCGTGGTACTCGATCGAGGTCTTTGACGGGTCCACCCCGGCGTCGGTGTGGGCCGAGGCGTACCGCGACGCGCTGATGGAGACGGCTCTCACGCACGGGGCTACCGACTGGTCGTGGCATCGCCACACTTGGGGCGTCGTCTTCGAGGTGTCCTTTGACGACGAGAGCGGCGTGGGAGTCGTTCACGAACCTGCCGATGGTCCGGGCCGCCCTGGATGCGGTCCCCGATCCGGTGACCGGCCTGATCGTGTATCGAGGTCGGGGCGGCAGCTCGGGGGCGTCGTTCCCCCGCCGGCCACGGCCCCTGATCGGCTCCGGTTCGGCCGCCCTGCCCCTGCCGTGGGACCTGGGCCTGGACGAGTTGCTCGCGGTCACGTCGCTGGGCCTGCCCCACCCGTCTCTGGTCGGCGCCCAGTCCTGACCTGACCGCCGTCCCCCCTCGGGCAGGGACCCTAGGAGCCCCTCCGGATCCCCACCCGGCCGGATCCTCGGCCCGATTGGCACCTTGGGCGCGGCCGCCTGGCCAAATAGCGACAAAAGCGTGCCCAGGGTGTACCCAGTGACCCCTGTCGGGCCCCGGCAATATCGCTGCGAGCGGAGTGTTTCCGGAACCGAAGCGGAGGGCGGGTTGGTTCAGCCGGCCCCACCGCCGGGCCCGCTCAGGAGGCGACCGCGGTCACATCCACGTCCACGAAGACCGGGGCGTGGTCCGACGGCAGCTTGCCCTTCCGGGCGTTGCGATCCACCAGGGCCCAGGTCATATGGTCGGCGAGGGGCGCCGACATGAGCAGCAGATCGATGCGCATGCCCCGATGTTCGTGGAAGTCGCCCGCCCGGTAGTCCCAGTAGCTGAACAGCTGGTCTTCGGGATAGCAGCGGCCGGAAGGCGTCGACCAGCCCCCACTCTTCGAGGGTGTGCAGTGCGGACCGCTCGGGCTCACTGACGTGGGTGGCGCCCACGAACGCCTTCGGATCCCAGACGTCGTCGTCGTCGGGGGCGATATTGAAGTCGCCGCACACCGCCACTCGATCGGCGGGGCTGGCGAGGGCGTCAAGGTGCTGGCGTAGCCTCCCCATCCAGTCCAGCTTGTACTGGTAATGCTCCGAGTCGAGACTCCGTCCGTTGGGGACATACACGCTGCTGATGAGGGCCTCTCCGCAGCGGGCCGTGATGATCCTGGTCTCGGAGTCCGGATCCACCGGAACGGCGAACCCAAAGACCACGTCCTCGATGCCGACCCGGGAGAGGATGGCGACTCCGTTCCACCGGCCGTCGCCGTGGTGCACGCTCTCGTAACCCAGGGCCGAGAAGGCCAGATGCGGGAACGTGGCGTCGGCCAGCTTCGTCTCCTGAAGACAGAGCACATCCGGTTGGGCGTACCCGAGCCACTCCTCCACCCGAGGCAGACGGGCTTTCAGTGAGTTGACGTTCCAGGTGGCGATCCGCATGATCCCTCATGGTAGGGACTCCGGCTCACTTCGACCTCGGTGGTCAGGTCAAGCGGAAGGAGTCTCCTCTGGCGTCGCTCCGGGGCCGGCCGAAGCCGTCATCGGGGCGGCGGCTTCTTTCTCCGCGCCCGCTGACCTCCTCGCCGGGAGCGCCCTCCCAGACCTTGGGGCGGCCGGGGCTAGCGGGGCAGACGGGGCGGTCGGGGCGGACCGGGCGGACCGGGCGGACCGACTGGTGGTCCTGGCCGTCGACTTCGCCGCTCCCGTGGCGCCTGGGATGGCCTTCTTTGCCGCCGAGGAGGCAGTCGCCTGCTTCGCTGGCGCGGCGGCCTTACTCACCGGCGTCGCCTGCTTCGCCAGCCCCGACCGCTTCGCTGGCGCCGACTTTTGGGCCGTCGACTTCTGGGCCGTCGACTTCTGGGCCGCCGACATCTGGGCGGGCGCCGACTTCTGGGCGGGCGGTGACTTCTGGGCCGTCGACTTCTTGACCGACGCCGCCTTGTGGGCCGCCGCCGCCTTCTTTACCGGGGCCGCCTTCTGGGCCGGACTGGGGGCCTTTCGGGCCGAGGTCGCCTTGGCCGGCTCCACCGCGCCACCGGCCCGGGCCGTCTTCTTCGCCGGCGCCTTCTTCACGGAAACCGGCCTACCGGACGCCGCTAAGTCCGCCCCCAATGGCGCCGCGTCCGGCTCCTGAGCCCCGGACGCCGGGTCGGAGTCGGTGGGGACACCCGACGTCTTCTTGGCCGGGGCTCGTTTGCGGGGGGCCTTCTTCGCCGGCGCCGCTTCTCCAGCAGACGCCGCCTCCGCAGCCGCTCCGGCCTCAGCCCCCTCCTGGGCCCCAAACCCGGCCCCGGCCGCAACTCCCACTCGCGGCGCCGCGCCCTCTCCCGCGGCTGCGCCTACTCCCTCCCCGGTCCCCGCCCCCGCTCCGGGACGGGCCTCGCTGTTGGGTGCGGCTCCGAGGGCCGTCGGCGCGCCCTGTTTACGGTCGAGATCAACAGACCTCTCGCCACCCGCGGGCTCGGCCTTCTCCCGACGCCGGCGCTTGGGCTCCGGTTCGACTGTCGGATGTATCTCGGCTTCGACGGTCTCTTCCGTTGGTCCACCGGCGATCCGGGCATAACCCGGGAGGGCCAGCTCGATGCCCCGACGCTGCGGGTCGAGAGCCTGCACCACAAACAGCCGCTCCTCCCCCTTTCCCACCACTTCACGAGCCCGACGCGGCGGCGGGTCTCCCATCGCGGAGAGCGGCAGATAGCACCGAGCACCACCCGCATGCACAAACGCTCCGTGGGAGGAGAACTCCAGCACGGTTCCGACCACCTCGGTGCCGAGCGGATGGGCCGCGATGAAGGTGATAAAGGCCAGCGGCTCGTTCACCGCCTCCGCCGGCGGCAGGCCAGAGGACCGGCGCCGGGGCCGGATCTTCGCCTTCGGCTCGACCGCCTCTTCCGTGGCCTGGGCGATAGCCCGATCCACCTTCTTGGCCCGGCCCTTCGACCTCGACGCGGCCAGATCCAACCCCCGCTCGCCCCCCGCCCCGTCCGCGATGTCGTCCGCCCGCTTCTTCCGCTTGGCCTCCTTGACCACCTCACGGCTTTTCTGACCGCGCACCGGAGTCCGCGGCAGGAAGATCCAACCCACCCCGGGAACCGGCTTGCCCCCGAGCAGCCGGCCGTCGTCGAAGAGCCACTGGTGCTCGCCATGGAACTCTTGAAACGAGTCGTTGGACAGCACGGTGGCGCCGGCTCTTCTCGGCGATGCGCAACAAGAACGCGTCCCCGCGGCCGATGGCACCCGCCGGCGGGGACACCACTTCGCCGGCCGCCTCGGCTTCCTCGAACATCGGGCACCTCGGAAGGGTCGATCCGATGTCCGAAAGATGCGTCCACCACGACCGTCACCACGTCGGTGGGGTTCTCGGCCAGGAACTCTCGGACGGCCAGGTCGAGCTGCGACAGACTGGGCAGCGATCGTCCCTCGGTGGCCAGATTCGAACCGTCGACGATTACGTGGCGAGCAGGCATGACGCCGTAAGTCAAGCAGCCCCGAGGCTGCTGGCGAGGGAATCCCGGACCTCAGCGGCCGGAAGACCGCCCGTCGTCTCCTCCGAGTTCCGGACCGGGCCGAGGCCCCGCTCGCCGCTCGACCGGGCGACGGTCGGGCCACAAAACGCCGGCCCGGGCCGACTCATCAATACGAATCAACCAAGCGCTCGGGCCAGAAGGTCGGCCTGCTCCAGCTCGTGCATGGCATGGCTACCCGTCGCCGGCGAACCCGAGGCAACCCGGGCGACCCGGTCGAAACGGAAGTCGGTCCCGAGGAGGTCGTGCAAGCGGTCCCGCACGAAGTTCCACGCCCCCATGTTCTCGGGTTCTTCCTGCAGCCAGACGACATCCTCCGCTCGCGGGTAGTCGGCCAGCATGGCGGCGATCTGGTCGGCCGGCCAGGGATGGAGCTGCTCGATCCGGACCACGCTGACGTCGTTGCGTGGCCGCCTTGGCTCGAGCCCCTAAGGCGTCCAGGGCGACCTTGCCGGTGGCCAGGACGACCCGCCGGACGGCATCTCGGTCGCTGACGTCGGGGTCGTCGAGCACCTCCCGGAAAGTGGCCGATCGGCGAACTCGGCCGCCGGGCTGTACGCCTCCCTGGCCCGCAGGTACCGCTTCGGGGTGAAAAGGACGAGTGGCTTGCGGGCCGACCGCAGGACCTGCCGGCGCAAGAAGATGAAACAGCTGGGCCGCGGTGGTCACGTCGGCCACCTGCATGTTGTCCTCGGCGCAGAGGTCCAGGAAGCGCTCCATCCGGGCCGAGGAGTGCTCGGCGCCCTGGCCTTCGTAGCCGTGCGGCAGCAGCAGCGTCAGCCCGGACGTCTGCCCCCACTTGATCTCGGCGGCGGCCAGGAACTGGTCGATGATGATCTGGGCGCCGTTGACGAAGTCGCCGAACTGCGCCTCCCAGGCCACCAGGCCGTCGCGCTCCACCAGTGAGTAGCCGTACTCGAATCCGAGCGGCGGCGTACTCCGAGAGCAGCGAGTCGTAGATGGAGAACCGTCCGGGTCCGAGCGAAGCGAGGGGCACGTATTCGGCCCCGGTGAGGTAGTCGACCACGGCGGCATTGCGATGCCCGAAGGTGCCCCGGCGGGTGTCCTGGCCGGCCAGGCGCACGTCCCGGCCCTCGAGCAGCAGCGTGCCGTAGGCCAGTGCCTCGCCCAGCGCCCAGTCGGCCTCGCCACCCGCCCACAGCTTGGCTCGGTTATCGAACACCCGCACCAGCTTCGGGTGCACGGTGAAGCCCTCGGGGAACGTGCCGAGCGTGTCGACCACCTGCTGCAGCATCGCCGGCGGGACGCCGGTCTCGATCGGGGGGAGCACCGGGGCCGGCTCCGGCGGTGGAGGCAGGACCGTCGGGACGGGCGGCGCCGCGGCCCGGGTCTCGTCGAGGGCGGCCTGCAGTCGCTGGGAGAAGTCCCGCAGGACCTCCTCCGCTTCGGGGATGGTGATGTCGCCGCGCCGAACCAGCGTCTCGGTGTACAGCTTTCGGACGCTGCGGTGCTCCTTGATGAGCTGGTAGAGCAGCGGCTGGGTGAGGCTGGGATCGTCCTGCTCGTTGTGCCCGTAGCGCCGGTAGCAGACCATGTCGATGACGACGTCCTTGTGGAACGCCTGCCGGAAGGCGAAGGCCAGGCGTCCGACCCGGACGCACGCCTCGGGATCGTCGCCGTTGACATGGAAGATCGGCGCCTGGACCATCTTGGCCACGTCGGTGGCGTAGACGGACGATCGGGCCGACGCCGGGTTGGTGGTGAAGCCGAGCTGGTTGTTGATGACCAGGTGCACGGTGCCGCCGGTCTCGTAGCCGGGCAGGGCCGACATGTTGAGCGTCTCGGCCACGACGCCCTGGCCCGGCGAAGGCGGCGTCACCGTGGATGAGCAGCGGGAGGACGGGGTGACCGCTGACGCCCTCGCTCTTTTTCCAGCTGGTCCTGCATGGCCCGGGCCATGCCCTCCACGACCGGGTCGACCGCCTCCAGGTGCGAAGGGTTGGACGCCAGCACCACGTCGATGGTCCGGCCGGAGCGGCCGGTGAACTTGCCCCGGAAACCCTTGTGGTACTTGACGTCGCCGGAACCCTGCACGGTCCCGGGATCGATGTTGCCCTCGAACTCCTCGAACAGCTCGCCGTAGCTCTTGCCGACGATGTTGATGAGCACGTTGAGCCGGCCCCGGTGGGCCATGCCGAGGACAGCCTCCGCCTGGCCGGCGACGGCGGCCGCGTCGAGGACGGCGTCGATCAGCGGTATGGCCGCCTCGCCACCCTCGAGGCCGAAGCGCTTCTGGCCGATGTACTTGGTGTTGAGAAACTGCTCGAGCGCCTCGGCGGCGTTGAGGCGGCCGAGGATCCACCGGTGCTCGTCCGGCGCTGAGCTGGGTGGAGACGCCCTCGACGTGCTCCTGGATCCAGCGCTTCTGCTCGGGCTCCTGGATGTGCATGTACTCGACGCCGACCGTCCGGCAGTAGGCGTCCCGCAGTACCCCGAGGATGTCGCCGAGCCGCATCCGCTCGCGACGCCCGGCCGAGGCCGTTGGTGAGGAACTCCCGGTCGAGGTCCCACACGCTCAGCCCGTGCGTCGCCGGGTCCAGCTCCGGATGCATGTGCGGCTCGGACCAATCGAGCGGGTCCAGATGGGCGATCAGGTGGCCCCGGACCCGGTACAGGTTGATGAGGTTGTCCACCTCGATCTGCTTCTTGGCGTGGACGGAGGAGCCGCCGGTGATGTCGTTGACGTCCCGGTGCTGGCGTACCGGCTCGTAGGGCACGCCCATGGCCTTGAACACCCGCTCGTAGAAGGACGTCCTCCCCGGTCAGCAGCTGGTGGACGCGCTGGAGGAACAGTCCTGACTCGGCGCCCTGGATGATCCGGTGGTCGTAGGTCGAGGTAACGGTTACCACCTTGGAGACACCCAGCTCGGCCAGCACCCTCGGGTCGGCCGCCTGCCACTCGGCGGGGTAGTCGATGGCGCCGACGCCGATGATGACGCCTTGTCCGGGCATCAGCCGGGGAACCGACTGCACCGTGCCGATGCGTGCCCGGATTGGTCAGGGTGACGGTCGCCCCGGCCAGATCGTCGGCGCCGATCTTGTTGGTGCGGACCTTGCGGATCAGATCCTCGTAGGCGGACCAGAAGCCCCGGAAGTCGAGGGCGCCGGCATCCTTGATCACCGGCACCAGCAGCGTCCTGCTGCCGTCGGGACGCTCGTTGTCCACGGCGATACCGAGGCCGATGTGCTCGTGGCGGACCACCGCGGGGACCGCTTTGGGGTCGTCGGAGTCCGCCGCCACGAACGTCGAGTTCATGACCGGGATCGCCTGCAGGGCCTCGACAACGGCGTAGCCGATGAGGTGGGTGAAGCTCACTTTCCCGGCGCTGCCGGTACGGCTGAGCTGGTTGTTGAGGATGCGTCGGTTGACTTCGAGCAGGCGGGCGGGGACTACCCGGAAGCTGGTGGCGGTCGGCACGTCCAGGCTGGCGGTCATGTTGGCCACGATGCGGCCGGCCGCGCCTCGCAGCGGTGTGGCCTTCTCGGCGCCGCGCTCGGCCGCGGACGCAGGGGTGGCGGCGACGGTTGGGGCGGGCGGGGCAGTCTGCGCTGGGGTCACCGCGGCGGGAACGGAGCCTGCGGCCAGGCCGAGCCCGCCGCTGCCCTCGAGGGCAGGACGTTCCCGGGGCGCCACACCCGTGCGGTCGGGCTGGGCCGCCACGGTGGCCGCACCGGCCGAGGCTGCGGCCGGGCGAGCGGGGCCGGACGGCGTGGCCGGGCCCGGGCCGGCGGAGACGCCGGCGGCATCGAAGCGGGCATCGCGGTCGCCGTCCGGCGCCCTGAGCTCGGGAGATGATGGTCTGGCCAGATTGGCTCCGCCGGGGCGGTAATCCTGGAAGAAGTCCCGCCAGCTCTCGCTCACTGATTGCGGATCCTGGCGGTACTGCTCGTACATGTCGTCAACCAGCCAGGCGTTGGCGCCAAAGTTCGCCGCATTTCCTTCGAGGTCCTTCATCGCAGATCCAGCGTACGTGGCGCGGCCGCCGATCCGACCAGCGCGGCCACTTCGGGCCGCGACGGTGACGAACCGGACGCCTCTGGCGAGGGCCTGCCCGACCTCCCCGTGGCCTGGCGCCCTTCCGGCGCCGGCGCGTCCGGCCCGACTCGCTCCGCAACGCCGCGAGGCGATCACAGCCGTGGAAGAGGCGGGTCGGGCCGCGGTTGGCGGCACACTGGAGGAGTGCCGGCTCAGTACATCTTCACCATGCGCGATCTCAGACGTTTTCACCCGCCCGATCGGGAGGTCCTGAAGGGCATCAACCTGTCGTTTTTTCCCGGTGCCAAGATCGGTGTGATCGGTGCCAACGGATCCGGTAAGTCCTCGCTGCTACAGATCATGGCCGGCGCCGATGACGGGTTCACCGGCGAAGCCCGACTCACCCCGGGATTCACCGTCGGCTACCTGCCGCAGGAGCCCGTCCTCGATGCCAGCAAGGACGTGGCCGGCAACGTCACCGACGGCGTCGCGGCGATCAAGGCCCTCCTGGACCGCTTCGAAGAGGTGTGCACGGCGATGGGAGAGCCCGACGCCGACTTCGACAAGCTGCTGACCGAGCAGGCTCAGCTGCAGGACCGGATCGACGCGGCCGGAGCCTGGGATCTCGACCGCAAGCTCGAGATCGCCATGGACGCCCTGCGACTCCCGGCCGCCGACGCCGAGGTTGGGACCCTCTCGGGCGGTGAGCGGCGCCGGGTGGCGTTGTGCCGGCTGCTGCTGTCCAGCCCCGATCTGCTGCTGCTCGACGAGCCCACCAACCATCTCGACGCCGAGTCGGTGGCCTGGCTCGAACGGACTCTCAAGGAGTATCCCGGAACCGTGGTCGCCGTCACCCACGACCGCTACTTCCTGGACAACGTGGCCGAGTGGATTCTCGAGCTCGATCGCGGCTTCGGCATTCCCTGGCAGGGCAACTACACCTCCTGGCTGGAGCAGAAACAAGCCCGCCTCGCTGGCGAGGAAAAGGCCGACCGGGCCCGGCAACGCACGTTGGCGCGTGAGCTCGAGTGGGTGCGCATGTCGCCACGGGCCCGACAAAGCAAGGGCAAGGCCCGTATCACCGCCTACCACGCCCTCGTCGTCGAGGCCGAGGCCGCCGCGTCCGAGTCGGAGCGGGGCGACAAGCTGGAGATTTCCATCCCACCCGGTCCTCGCCTGGGCGACGTGGTGGTGGAGGCGCGGTCAATCACCAAGGGTTTCGGCGACCGGCTGCTGGTCGAAGACCTGTCGTTTTTGCTCCCGCCGGGCGGTATCGTCGGGGTGATCGGTCCGAACGGGGCGGGCAAAACAACCCTCTTCCGGTTGATCGTCGGCACAGAGACGCCCGACGCAGGCGAGCTGCACAGCGGGGAGACCGTCCGCCTGGCCTATGTGGACCAGTCCCGCGAGACCTTGACCGCCGGGAACACCGTGTTCGAAGAGGTGGCGGGCGGCCAGGATCGCATCGTGGTCGGAGGTCGCGAGTTGCACGGCCGGGCCTACCTGGCCAGCTTCGGCTTCAAGGGCAGCGATCAGCAGAAAAAGGTCGGGGACCTCTCCGGCGGCGAACGCAACCGGGTGCATCTGGCCAAGGTGCTCCGCTCCGGCGGCAACGTCCTGCTCCTCGACGAACCCACCAACGACCTGGACGTGGACACCCTGCGCGCCCTCGAGGATGCCATCCTGGCGTTTCCCGGCTGTGCCGTCATCATCAGCCACGACCGGTGGTTCCTCGATCGGGTCGCGACCCACGTGCTTGCCTTCGAGGGCGACTCCCAGGTCCGGTGGTGGGAGGGGAACTTCTCGGACTACGAAGCCGATCGTCGCCGCCGGCTCGGCATCGAGGCCGAGCAACCACACCGCATCAGGTACAAGCCCCTCGTCCGCGAGTAGGGGCGGTCCCCTACCGCCGCATCACGGGATTCCTCGTGATGTTCCCGTTAGGGTGCACGCCCGATGCCCGAGGCCTCGTCGCTACGCCTGTTGCGACGCGACCCATCAATGGCTGGACCGGGCCCGGATCGCCGAGTCGTTCTGGTCCACGGCTCCATGGACCGCGCCACCAGCTTCACTCGACTCATGGGTCGTCTCCGGGACTGGAGCATCGTCGCCTATGACCGGCGCGGCTACGCCGGGTCGGTCGCGGCCGGGCCACCAGCCCGGTTTGAGGATCAGGTCGCGGATCTGATCGAAGTCCTTGGTGGTCAGCCCGCCGTCGCATTCGGCCACAGCTTCGGCGGGACCGTGGTCCTGGCCGCGGCGGCAGCCCACCCCGATCTGCTCCCGGCCGCCCTGGTGTGGGAGCCGGCCCAGCCGTGGTTGCCGTGGTGGCCGGGCGGGAACGCTGGCCGCGGCGCTGGCGCTTCAGAGCCGACCGAGGAGAGCGAAGGGGGCCAGGGGCCCGGGTCCACATCCGCAGCGACCACCACCGCCCAGGCTCAGATCGATGAGCGGGCTGAACGGGCCGAGCGGGCCGACCGGGCCGAGTGGTTCATGCGCCGCATGGTCGGGGACCGGATCTGGGAGCGCCTCCCCGCGTCGACCCGAGCCCAGCGTCGAGCCGAGGGCGACACCCTGCATGCCGAGATCACCAGCCTGGGATCCGAGCCGGCGTTCAACGCCGAGGCCGTACGCACGCCGGTGATCGTCGGGCGGGGAGGTCAGTCGTCCGGCTGGCAGCGACGATCGGCGCGCCACCTCGCCACCGTCCTGCCGCTTGGAGAGTTGGCGGAGATCGACGGGGCGGGCCACGGCGCCCATCTCACCCATCCGGCCCAGGTTGCGGACCTGTTGCGTCGGGCCGCGGCCCAGGCCTAACCGGGTCGGTCCGCCACCCAGCGGCTCGGGCGCGCCGGGCCGCGGCCCAGGCCTAACCGGGTCGGTCCGCCACCCAGCGGCTCGGGCGCGCCGGGCCGGCCCGGCCAGCGGGTCGGCCGCCCCGCGGCCGGGCCGCCGGGGCCGGGCGGGCTCAGCGGTGCTCGGGCGCGGCCCCGTCGGGCCGGGCCGCCGGGCCCGTCGGTCGGCTCGCTTTCTGTCTGGTGGCGCCCTTTAGGTGGGCAGAGTTCCGTCCAGAGAAGGTGGTTGGACCGGACATGGAGAAACGCACGGCCGGGCCCTTCCTCGTTGGGGCGGCCCACCACCCAGGCGGGTCTGGGGCTGGTCAACCCGGCGACACGGTGCGACGATGGTCGAATGCACGGTTCGCCGCCTCGCCGCTCCGGTGTCGACGCCGAGATTGCGGTCGTCGGCGGCGGGCCGGCCGGGTCGGCGGCGGCCATCACCCTGGCCCGAGCGGGCCGGAAGGTGGTGCTCATCGACAAGGCCACCTTTCCCCGAGACAAGTGCTGCGGTGACGGCCTCACCGCAGCCGCTCTGCGCCACCTCGAGCACCTTGGTCTGAACCCTGAATCGGTCCCGTCCTGGGAATTCGTCGACGGGGCCATCGTGGTCGCACCTGACGGCACGGAGCTGCACCTTCCGCTGCCATCGAACGCCGGCCAGTACGCCGCATCGGCGCGTCGTTCCGACCTCGATGCCGCCTTGGTCAACCGGGCCGCGGCCGCGGGTGCGGACGTGCGCACCGGCCTGGCGGTCGTGGACGTGAGCGCGGCCGCGAGCGGCCAGGAGGTGGTGCTGCACCTCACCGGAGATGACGACGGAGACAACCGCGGCCAGCGACCGCTGCGCGCTCACTACGTCATCGCCGCCGACGGGACGTGGTCGACGGTCCGCAAAGCCCTCGGTCTCGGGCCAGCCGGCTATCTCGGGGACTGGCAGGCCGGCCGGCAGTACTTCAACCAGGTCGGCCCCCGGGCCAGAAAGATTTGGGTGTGGTTCGAGCCGGACATGGCGCCAGGCTACGCCTGGTCCTTTCCGCTGCCAGGCGGTGCCGCCAACGTGGGTTACGGCGTCGTCCGCGGGGCGGGGAAACCCACCGGATCGCTTCGGGGCCAGCGCATCGACCTCCTGTCCCGACCCCACATCGCGGCCGTGCTCGGTCCGAACGCCCGCCCTGACGGCCCGTGGAAAGCCTGGCCGATTCCCGCCCGCATCGGGGCGACGATCCTGACCGGAATGGGCGGCCGGGTCCTCTTCGTCGGCGACGCGGCCCGGGCATGCGATCCCATGACCGGCGAGGGGATCGCCCAGGCGCTCGAGACCGCAGAACTGGCGGCTCGGGCCATCGCCGGCGCCGGCCCCGCCGATCCAGAGGCGGCCGCGACGAGATACCGGCGCCAGATCCGATGGGGGATGGCCGTCGATGACCGCCTGGCCAGGGATCTGTCGAAGGTACTGACCCATCCCGGGGGAACGGTGGCGGCGTTGCGGATCGCCGATGGCCGGGCTTGGTGGCGACGCCAGTTCGCCCGATGGATGTTCGAGGATTATCCGCGAGCCGTGCTCGTCACCCCCCATCGCTGGCGGCGCGACCTGCTCTGGCGCCGGGGTGCGTATGCCGCCGCCTAACACCTGGACCGCGCCGGCGGCGCCGGCGGCGCGACCGCCGGCACCCGGTGCGCCGACCCGGCGCCGCACCCCACCGAGCCCCAACGCCTCCCCTCCCCGGCTCAACGGGCTCCCAATCCGGTCACAATCCTGCCGTGACTCCGTACCTGAACCGGGTCAGCCCGGCTGGCCGTCGCCTGACGAGGGAAACTACCCTCGCCGCCCATGAGTGATCTCGGTTTTGACGGGAAGGTGGCGATCGTCACCGGCGCCGGCGGGGGCTTGGGTAAACAGCATGCCCTGCTGTTGGCGTCCCGCGGGGCGCGCGTCGTCATCAACGACATCGGTGGCTCCGTCTCCGGCGAAGGAGCCGACATCGGACCGGCCGAGACGGTTGCCCAGGAGATCCGGGACCTCGGAGGAGAGGCGGTCTCCGACCACAACAGCGTGTCGACCCCCGAGGGAGGCGAGGCCATCGTCCAGACCGCGATCGACGCCTTCGATCGCGATCGACATCGTGGTCAACAACGCCGGCATTCTGCGAGACAAGACCTTTCACAACCTGACCCCGGATCTGCTCGAACCGGTCATCGACGTCCATCTGAAAGGCGCCTTCTACGTCACCAGGCCGGCCTGGGTGAGGATGCGCGAGCAGGGGTACGGTCGGGTGGTCAACACCTCGTCCAACTCGGGCATCTTCGGGAACTTCGGTCAGAGCAACTACGGCGCGGCCAAGATGGGACTGGTCGGCCTGACCCGGGTGCTGGCCGCCGAGGGGGCTCGGTACAACATCAAGGTCAACGCCATCGCCCCGCTGGCCCGCACCCGCATGACCGAGGAACTGATGGGCGAAGCCGTCGCCCCAGCTCGATCCGGAGCTGGTGTCGCCGGTGGTGGCCTGGCTGGTCCACGAGGACGTCCCCGTGACCGGCGAGATGTTACTCGGTGGGCGGGGGCCGGGTGGCCCGATTTTTCATCGGGATGACCCCGGGCTACTACAACCCGCAAGCTGACCATGGAGGACATCCGCGACCATTTCGCCGAGATCCGGGCCGAGGCCGGCTACATCGTGCCCGCCGGTCCCGGCGAGAGAGCTATCCCTCCTGCTCAAGACCATCCAGGAGGGGTAGCCAGAGGCCAGGGCGGAAGCAGCCCAGGAGGGGTAGCCAGGGCCAGGAGGGGCAGCCCCAGGGCCAGGCCCGATCCCAGGCGACCGCCCACCCGGCTCAGGCCGCCAGCTTCACCCGGTGCGTGCGCTCCCAGTGCATCCCGTCGCCGACCATCACCCACACCTCCTCGGCCCGGCAGGTGACCGGGAGACGGCCCGACACGTCCGCGGCGATCGGCACCAACTCCACGCCATCGCTGGCGTGGGCCACGGTGAGGTGAGGAACCACTTCGTCGAACTCGTCGTCCCAGGGCGGGGTCCCGAAATGATCGGCCAGCCGATCGGTCAGGCGAAGGAAGGGTGCGGCCGGCTCCGGCGCCACCCACAGGACCCGCCGGCCGAACCAGTCCACGTGATCGAGGACGAAGTCGAAGGCTTTGACGTCGCCCAGCATGTCGTCGAGATCGGCCAGGTCGGCGACGGTGATCTCACCCGGCGGCAGCCAGGGGACGATGAGAGTGATGTGGGCCGGTACGCCGGCCGCCGCCACCGGGTCGTGCTCTTGGCGCCACCGCCCCACCACCTGCGTCGGCCTCCGGGACCGGCACGAGCACGGCGCTCTGGGGCCGGCCGCTGCTCGTGCCCGCGCTCGATGAATCCGGCCGGCGGGTCCGGCACCCCAGCCGGACCATCTCACCCGCGAGCACCGAAGACCTCGGAAAGCAGCGAGGGGACCGCTACGTCCATCTGGTCGTAGGTGCAGCTGCGCGGATCCCGATCGGGACGCCAGCGGCGGAAGCGGGCCGTGTGCCGCAGCCGCTGGCCCTGCAGGTGCTCGAAGGCAGCCTCGACCACCAGGTCGGGCCGGAGCAGACTCGAAGCTGAGGTCCTTGCCGGCGTTCCAGCGGCTCGCCGCCGCCGGGGAGGCGGCGGCCGTCATCGGCGGCGTCGGCGGCGGCCACCGGCCCAGTCGGCCCACGGATGGTCGTCGGGGTCGACGGTAGGGCGCCAGCTCGTCGACCAGCCGCACGGCGCTGGGCGGCCGGGAAGGCGCCGATGACGCCGACGTGCTGCAGGCGGGCGCCGTCGTAGAGACCGAGCATGAGCGACCCGACCACCTCGGGGTTGGCCTGGTACCAGCGGAAGCCGGCGACGACGAAGTCGCCGGTGCGCTCGTGCTTCACCTTCCACATGGCCCGCTGACCGGGCAGGTAGGCGAGGTCGGCCGCCTTGGCCACCACGCCGTCCAGGCCGGCGCCTTCGAACCGCTCGAACCAGGTCCTGGCCACGGCGGGGTCGGCCGTCAGCGGCGTGAGGTGCACGGGCGCTTCGACAGCCGTCGAGGGCCGATCTCCAGCTCTGCTCTTCGTTGAAAGAACGGCGCCTGGCGCAGGTCCCGTTCGTCGAGCGCCAGCAGGTCGAAGGCGACGAACGACGCCGGCATCTCCCTGGCCAGCATGTTCACCCGCGATGCGGCCGGGTGGATGCGCTGGGACAAGGCATCGAAATCCAGGCCCCTGCTCCCCGGCGATGACCACCTCGCCGTCGATGACGCAGCGCTCCGGGCAGCTGGGCCGCGCGCCGCCTCGACCACTCGGGGAAGTAGCGGGTGAACGGCCGTTCGTTGCGGCTCCCCAGTTCCACCTCGTCGCCGTCGCGGAAGATGATGCACCGGAAGCCGTCCCACTTGGGCTCGTAGCGCATGTCACCCTCGGGCAGCTCCCGGGCCAGCTTGGCCAGCATCGGCGCGACCGGCGGCATCACGGGGAGATCCACGGTCGGCGATCCTACGAGCCGTCGGCCGCTCGGGGTGACATAACCGCCGGCCCCGGCCCGGTAGGCGGCCGATGGAGGCACGGCCGCGATCCGGCGGGGCAGCGCCGCCCGCTCCAGCTCCTCCAGCGGCACAGGCAAGGCCAAGCCGCCAGTTGGGCCACTCGTCAACCGTGCCCGGCATGTTGGGTCGCTCTTCGACGGCCAGGGCGTCGTCGAGGGTGGCCGTCAACAACAGGCAGGGTGCCGCGGCCAGATCGTCGTAGACCTCGGGCGACGATCTCCGCCGTGGGGGTGGCCTGGTCCGACCCGGTCCGGCTCATCAGCTTGGCGCGCAGCTCGGCCGCGGCCTCCTCGTTGGGTTCGAGGCCGAGCCGGCGCTGGGCGGCCAGGTCGGAGCCGCCGCGCCACGCCGGCCACCGTCGGCAGGTCGTGGGTGCTGACCGCGCCGAGGGCCTGCTCCGGCCAGGCCGCCGGGGGGTCGGCCTCGAACCACCACACCTTGTACGACAGAAAGTTGCGCTGCGACAGCTCCCGGCGCACGCCCGGCTCGACCGTGCCCAGGTCCTCGCCGACGACCCAGGCGCCGGCCCGGTGGGCTTCCAGGGCCACGATGTTCAAGCAGGTCGTCGTGGGGATAGCGGACATAGCGCGCCTTCGGTCGGGAGCGGCGCCGGCGGGGATCCAGTAGAGACCGAAACAATCCCATGACATGATCGAGTCGGAGCCCGGCGCCGTGGCGGAAGGCGCCGCGCAACGAGTGGATCCACGGCTCGTAGGCCAGCCGCCCGGAGCCGCCAGGGGTCGAATGGCAGGCAGGGCCCAATCCTGGCCCCGGGTGTTGAACCGGTCGGGAGGGGCGCCGACCCGCATGTCCGAAGACGAAGGCGTCCTGCCACAGCCAGGCGTCGGGACCGCCGGGATCGACGCCGACGGCCAGGTCGGACACGACCGGCAGGGCGGCGGCGGCGTGCGGCCAGCTGACGGTCCAGCAGCCACTGCAGCCAGGCGTGATAGCGCACCCGAGCGGCACCGTTGGGGGAGTCGGCAAACTCCCGTACCGCCGGCGACGACGGGTCGCGCCACTCGCCGGCCAGGTCTGCCACCGGCCGCCGTGGCGCTCCGCCAGGGCGCAGAAGGTGGCGAAGCCTCGCAAAGGTAGTCGCCCCGCTCGGCCACGTAGGCGTCGAAGTCGGGGTCGCCGGCGAAGTCGGCGAAGCGAGCCTCGAGGGCCGGCAGACTTGAGTTGCCACACCCGGTCCCGATCGATGAGACGGGCGCGGTTGAGGGCCCGGCCGGCCCGGGCCAGCTCTGCCAGGTCGCCCGGGCCTGGCGTACTCCGGGATCGCTTCGATCGCCAGGTAGAGCGGGTTCAGGAAGCACCGGCTGCCGGGAAAGTACGGGCTCGGCTGCTGGGGCGGACGTCGGGGTGGCGGCGTGCAGGGGGTTGACGAGCACGAACCCGGCACCGAGACCACCCCGACCAGTCACCGAGACGGCGCGAGGTCGCCGAGGTCACCGAAGCCCCAGCTGCGTCGGGATCGGGTGGCGTAGAGCTGGGCCGAGAAGCCCCACGCCGGCTCGGCGGGCAACGGGCAGCGGCCCGGGCTGGCGATCAAGCGTCATCGCCGGACCCTCGTCGGGTTGCGAGGCGGTGGTAGCCGGGGGGCAGCCCGGCAGGCATCGCGGACCTCCTACCCGCAGCCGTGGCGCCGTCCTGCAGGGTCAACCATCCGGGCGGAAGCGTCGTCGCCGGGCGGTCGAGCCGGACGGTCACAGCCGACGCCCGGAGGCGGGCCGTCGGGGCGTCGCGCCCATCGAGCGCCAGGATGGCGTCCACCGTGGCGGACGGTGCCGGCCGCCACTGGTGATCGACATCCTCGAAGCCCGGCAGCGACACCCCACTCGGCGGGATCGGAGCCCGAGCCGGCCGCGTTGTCGCGCCTACGCTCGCCCAAAGTGCCTGAAGAGCTGTTCGGGGCGGTTCACGCCCCGATGATGACCGATCCGTCGCCCCTGCTCGCACTCATCGACACATCAGGCGGGCGGGTGCTGTTCGGCACCACCTCGTGGGCGGACCGGGGCCTGGTCAGCAGCGGGGCCTTCTATCCCCGCCGCTCGATGACGGCCCGGGCCCGGCTGGCCTATCTACGCCACCCGTTTCCCCCTGGCCGAGGTCGCCACGACCTACCGGTTCCCGCCCACCGCCGGAGGTGGCCGCCCAGTGGGCCGAGCGGACACCGCCCGGCTTCACCTTCGACGTGCGGGCCTGGTCACTCTTCACCGGGGCGCCCACCTTGCCCGACTCGCTCTGGCCGGATCTCCAGAGCGAGGTTCGAGACCGGTCGCGGGACCTGCGCCGCCTTTATCCGGCCCATCTGTCAGCCGAAGGCGCTCTGACGAGTGCTGGGCCCGGTTCGAGCACGCCCTGCGCCCCCTGCATCAGGCCGGAAAGCTCGGCGTCGTCGTCCTGCAGTACCCGGGCTGGTTCGGTCCCCGAGACCGGAGGCCTGGCAGGAGCTGGCGTCGCTCCAGGACCCGCCTGCCCGATTACCGCCTAGCGGTCGAACTGCGCAACCCGAAGTGGTTCGAGGGGGACGCCTGCGAAGGGACTCTGGAAGGGCTCGAGGAGTGCGGGCTGGCGCTGGTATGCATGGATGGGCCGGCGGGCGGCCCGCGGGCGAGCCCGGCGTGGCGGCAGCGACCGCGGACGTGGCCGTCGTCCGTTTCGTTGGCCGCCGCGAGGTCGAGGGCGAGCCCTGGACTGCTCCGTACCGCTATTCCGAGGATGAGTTGCGGGCCTGGTTGCCACGACTCAGCGAGCTGGCGTCATCGGCTCAGCGGTCCATGTCCTGCTCGACAACTGTTGGGGGTCCGACGCGGTCGACAATGCCGCCGAGCTGGCGGCTCTTCTTCGGGGTGGAGAACGAGTCCGGCCCGGCGTCGAAGGAGCCGTGACCGAAGCCGCGGTCGACCGCGGAGAATGCGGCATGGGCCGGGATAGGCGGCCGTTTTCGCCTGATCGTCTACCGTCGCTGCATGAGGCCCCCCGACCGCCGGCCCGCGGTCCGAGGGGCGGGCGGAGTCGAGATCGCCACCTACCACCTCGGCGGGGACGGGCCCGCCGGTGATGCTCCTGCACGCCACCGGCTTCCACGGCCGGTGCTGGCTGCCGGTGGCGCCGGCCTTGGCCGACCACTTCAGCGTCTGGTCGATCGACCAGCGGGGCCACGGCGCGTCGGGCAAGGCCCCGAACGGCGACTACCAGGACTGGAGCTTCTTCGTCGACGACCTCTTCGCCGTCCTCGAGGCCCTCGGGTCTGCCGATGGTTGGCGGGGCGTCGGCCACTCCCTGGGCGGCGCCGTGCTGCTGCTGGCCGAACAGCGTCGTGCCCGGGACATTCCTGGACCTGTGCTGCTACGAGCCGGTCGTGATGCCGCCGGCGCCGCCGCCCGACGGCTTCGGCGGGGCAACTCGCATGAGCGAACTGGCCCGCAAGCGCCGGCCTCGATTCGCGTCACGAGAGGAGGCCTGCGAGAACTTCGCCTCCAAACCGCCGATGAACCGGTTCGACCCCGCCGCCCTGGACGCCTACGTGACGTTCGGTTTCGTCGACGAGCCCGAGCGGCGGCGTGACCCTGGCCTGCACCGCGAGAAGACGAAGCGTCCGATCTACAAGGGGCTCCGCGGCAGCCACGCCTGGGACCGTCTGGCCGAGGTCCGCCCGCCGGTGACCGTGCTCGGCGGGGAGGACCCCCGCGACCCGGTCAGCCGCTATCGTCGAGGACATCGCCCGCCGACTCCCGAGGGGCAGCGCCATCCGCATGGAGGGGCTCAGCCACTTCGGTCCGTTCGAAGACCCGCTCGCGGTCGGGCGAAGGCCGCCGCCGCCTCGGCGCCCGGGCGCGCCATCGCCCGGTAGCCGACCGATCGGGCTGACCGGTCCACCACGGATGTCGCACCCCCTCGTTAGTGTCTGTGGCGATGGCTCTGCCCCTGCCGACGTCGCTGTCGCCATCGAAGGTGTCGTCGTTCAAGGACTGTGCCCTGGCGTTCCGGCTGTCGGCCATCGACCGGCTGCCCGAGCCACCGTCTCCTCACGCCGCCAAGGGCACGCTGGTCCACCGCGCCCTCCAGCTGCTGATGTGGGAAGAGGAGCCCGCCGGCCGGACACCGGAGGCGGCCCGGGACAAGCTGGCCCGGGCCGTGCCGGAGGTCCTTGACGGACGAGGAGTACGCCGGACTGGCCCTGGACGGGGACGAGCGAGCCGAGTTCGTCGCCGATGCCGCTCGTTCTGCTCGACAACTACTTCGCCCTGGAGGACCCCCGCCAGGTGCGGGTGCTCGGCACCGAGCTTCGCCTGTCGGTCGAGATCGG
The DNA here is from genome assembly GCA_963769725.1 of uncultured Acidimicrobiaceae bacterium. Taxonomy (GTDB): domain Bacteria; phylum Actinomycetota; class Acidimicrobiia; order Acidimicrobiales; family Palsa-688; genus PALSA-693. Next base: position 53,976 of record CAVYMU010000005.1, read on the forward strand.
TACGCTCAAACTCTCGGGCATCATCGACCGCCTGGAGATCGACGAGGCCGGCGAGCTGGTCGTCACCGACTACAAGACCGGCCGGGCTCCGTCGATCGCCTACGAGCAAGCCCGCCTCGGTGGGGTCCATTTCTACGCCTTTCTCTGCGAGCAGGTGCTGGGCCGGCGGCCGGCCCGGATCCAGCTGCTGCACCTGCGCGAGCCACTCGCCATCTCCACGGTCCCGTCGGACCAGTCGATCCGTGGTCTCCGCCAGCAGACGCTGGCCGTATGGGCGGCAGTCGAGCAGGCCTGCGCCCGAGAGGACTTCCGCCCCCGCCCGGGCCGGCTCTGCGGCCACTGCGCCTACCACGACTACTGCCCGGCGTTCGGCGGCGACCTCGTCCCGGCTCGACGGGCCGAGACCGACGATCCCGAGCCGGGTGGGAAGCCTTCCCATCGGCTCCGGCCGTCGGCGGGAGTCGCCCGCGCTGTGAACTCCATCCGGTGGCGATCCCCTACGGTTCCCATCCCGGCGGGGGTCGACCGCTTCGACGCGGCAATCGACGCTGGTTCGACGCCCATCTGCGGGGCCGGCCGGCAGTCGACCGGATCATGTACACCGCCAGCGCCCTCGGTGATCACGGCCTCATCTGGCTGGCCCTGGCGGCCGTGCAGGCGGCTCGTCGCCACGAGAACTGGCCCCGCCCGCTCGTGCGCGCCGCGGCCGGACTCGGCATCGAGTCGGCCCTGGTCAACGGCCCGGTCAAGTGGATGTTCCGGCGCACCCGGCCGGTCCACCTGGGACCGCGCCCCCTCCAGCTGCGCAAGCCCCTTACCAGCAGCTTCCCGAGCGGGCACGCCACCGCGGCCTTCTTCGGGGCGGCCCTGCTGCGCGACGACGACCGGCTGTGGCCCGCTGTACTACGCCATCGCCGTGATCGTGGCGGCCAGCCGCATCCACGTGAAGATCCACCACGCCTCCGACGTGATCGGCGGAATTGCCATCGGCGTCGGCCTGGGAGAGCTCACCCGGCACCTGGTCCCTGTCGGGGACCGAGGCAACCGAGGCGCTCGATGCCCCTGAGGCGGCGCCGGCGCCCGATGCCTGTGAGGCAGCCGAGGCCCGTCTGCCGGTCGACCGGCCCCGGCGGGCCAGGAATCGGGACCCTTCCGACGCGGTTGAACCTGACATGAGTGCCTCCTTCGCCGTGACCTGGGACTACCGGTGTCCCTTCGCCCGCAACGCCCATGAGCACGTCCTGACCGGCGTCGACGCTGGAGCCGACTGGGACGTCCGCTACCTGGCTTTCTCGCTCGACCAGGCCCACATTGAGGAAGGCCAGCCGCCGGTGTGGGACGAGCCGGATCGCTATCCAGGCCTGCTCGCCAATCTGGCCGGCATCGTGGTGCGGGACCGGCTGCCCGAACAGTTCGCCGCCACCCATCGGGCCTTGTTTTCGGCCCGTCACGACGAAGCGCTCGACCTCCGGGACCGCGACGTGGTCACGAAGGTGCTCGACCGGGTCGGACTTGACGCCGGCTCCGTTCTCGCCGAGGTTGACGCCGGTTGGCCGCTCCAGACCCTGAAGGCGGAGCATACGGGCGCGGTCGACGATCATCAGGTCTTCGGCGTACCGACATTCATCGTGGGTGACCGGTCCGTTTTCGTTCGGCTGCTGGACCGCCCAGGCGAGGACACCGGCAAAGCGAAGACGACCGTTGACCGGGTTCTGGACCTGCTGGGCACGTGGCCGGAGCTCAACGAGTTCAAGTACACGTCCATCCCGCGCTGACCGGTCCCGATTGACCACCCGCCGTTCGTCCGGTGCTGCTGGCGCCATCGTTTCTGACGTCGGCCTGGTGGCCTTGGGGTTGCGTCCGGGCGAAACCGTGAGGTGGCGTACGACCGGAGGTGGCCGGTGGCAGCTCGGGTCGGTCACCCGCCGCGAACGGGACGGGAGCGTCGGCGTGACGGATGACCGGGGCCGGGCTCGCAGCCTGGCGGTAGCCCGCCTGGAGGTGAGTTGCGCCGGGCGCCGCGGCGCCCGGAAGTGGGAGCCGCTCGCCGAGCGGGCCGGTCGAAGCGAGCAGCTCCGGCTGCTCTAGCGCTACCTTGCGGGAATGGCCGAGCCTGCGGGGCGCGTCCGGTGCCACCTGCTGATCGACGGCCGGGTGCAGGGGGTCTGGTTCCGCGAATCTTGCCGGCGGGAGGCGGCCGCCAAAGGCGTCGCGGGCTGGATACGCAACCGGATCGACGGCCGGGTGGAAGCGGTATTCGAGGGGAGCCTGGCGGCGGTCGAAGCCATGGTGGCCTGGTCCCGCATCGGGCCGCCCCGGGCCGAAGTCACTGGGGTGGACGTGATAGCCGAGCCGCCCCGGGGCGAGGCCGGCTTCGCGGTCCGGTAGGCGGCCCGGGCCGGAACCGCCCCCAATATCGCCGGAACGCACCGACCGGCGATACCGTCACACCCCCCGCGAGGATGCCCGCATGCCGATGCAACTGGTTCTCCGCCTCGAGGTGCCAGACGACGACTGGCGCCTCGACGAACACACCCGTGAGGCCGGCCGGCGGGGCGTGGCGGAGGCCCGGCGGGCCTTGGCCGAGGTCATGAGACGATCGGCAGCCTGAGGTCCCGTCAGGCAGATGGGGCCAGATCGCGGCTGACCTGGCGCGGATCGATCCCGGTCGGAGCAATCGCCAGCGCCGGGGTGGTAACTCCGTTGTCGACGTAGCGCTGGATCGCCGCTCGCACCTGGGCCGGCGAGCCGTGGAGAACCAGGTCATCCACGACCTCGTTCGGGATGGCTTCCAGGGCCGCCTTGCGGTCGCCTGCGCTCCAGGCCGCCCACATCTCCTTCAGGGCCGGCCCCCGTCCGAGCCACTCGTGGAACGCCGCGTAGACCGGGACGTTGAGGTAGGCGGTGATCATGCGGCGGGCCACGGCTCGGGCCGCGTCAGCGTCCTCGATGGGGAGCACGAAGATGCGGGCCACGATCTCTTTGCCGGGTCCGACTTCGGCCACGACGCGGGTCACGTCATCGGCCGACAGCCAGTTGATGACCGCCCCGTCCCCCTCCCGGCCGGCCAGCCGCAGCATGCCGGGGCGGAGGGCCGCCACCAGGATCGGGGGCGCCACCTCGGGCCGCCGGCCCAGGCGGAAGCCCTTCACGGTGAAGGTCTCGAAGGCGGTGTCAACCTTTTCGCCCGCCAAGGCCAGGCGCAGGAAGCGGATGAGGTCGCGGGTCCGCCGATACGGTTCGTCGAAGGCGATGTCGTTCCAGCGTTCGACGATGACATTAGATGAGGTCCCGATGCCCAGGGCAAAATGGCCGGGTGCGGCTTCCGCGAGGGCGGCGGCGCTCTGGGCCAGCAAGGCCGGTCCTCGCGTATACGCCGGCACGATGGCGGTACCCAGCCGGAGGCGGGGCGCCCACGCCGCCGCCAGGGCCAGCGGGGTGAAGGCATCGGTGCCGTCCGACTCCGCGGACCAGACATCGGTGTAACCGAGATCGACCAACTCCTCGTAGACCCGGCGATGTTCCGAGAGCGGGATGCCGTCGAGGGGAACCGTCATGCCATAGCCCATCCGGCGATGGTAGCCAGAAGGGCGGATCCCCATCCGAGGTCGAGAAGGGTCGGGTGATGAGGGACCCGGGGTACGATCTGGCTATGCCTGCCGCGGTCACCTTGAGGGCTGCTTGACCTCCCTGGCCGAAGCGCTCGGCCACCCGCCCGGCGCGTCCCTTCTGATCGTGAGCTGCGACGAGTTGGGGGTGACCCACGCCAGCAATTCGGGCGTCTATAGCGCCCTACGGGAAGGCATGGGCCGGGTCGGAGGCCTGGTGGTCCCCGGACCGTGGGCTCGTGAGGCCGCCGCCCGCTATAGGGGCGAGGATGTCGGCGTCCACCTGACGCTCAACGCCGAGTACGACCTGCTGCGCTGGGGTCCCATCACCTACTGCCCGTCGTTGCTCGACGGTGACGGTGGGTTCCCGAGAACATTGGAAGACCTCTGGGACCACGCCGACACCGACGAGGTCCGGCGCGAGTGCCGGGCCCAGTTGGAGCGGGCCATCTACTGGGGATTCGACGTCAGCCACCTCAGCGCCCATCTGGCCGCCCTGGACTTCCGGCCCGAGTTCTTCGACATTGCTCTCGAACTGGCCGTCGATTTCGCCTTACCGTTGCGGCTGCCCGACGCTTCGACCGAGCGCCAGTGGGGCTTCCCGTTTCGGTCCCTGGCCGCGGCCGAAGGAGTGATATCTCCGGACTACCTGGTGCGGGTGGGCCGAGGCAGGAGCACCCGTAGCGCCCTGGATCAGCTGCTATCGGAACTCCGACCCGGCGTCACCGAGGTGGTGCTTCGCCCGGCGATGGACACCGCTGAGCTGCGAGCCGTGGCGCCGGACTGGCCGGCGCGCGTCGCCGATCACGACCTGGCCATGACCGCCGACTCGCTGCGGGTGCTGGCAGGCCGGTCCGGGGTCCAGCTCATCGGCTACCGGGCCCTGCGCGACCTGCAGCGCCGAGCCTGACCCGGCGCCAACCCGCCGAGCCGGACGGGCGCCGGGCTCAAGGGGCGGCGATCAAGCGGGCAGCCACCCGCTCCAGTCCGGCCACCCGGCTGCCCTTGACCAGCACCGCGTCGCCTGAGCCGAGCGGGCCCAGAGCGGTCACCGCCTCGTCGATGCTCTTCGCCGGCGCCACCCCATAGGCATCGGTGCCGACGCTCAACAGCTCGACCCCCAGCCGGCCGGCCAGGACGGCGACGGCCTCGTGCTCAGCCGCGCTCCGGGCGCCGAGTTCGGCCATCGGGCCCAGGACGGCCACCCGGCGGCGAGCCGGCAGGGCGGCCAAGGCCTCGAGGGCGGCGGCCATCGATGCCGGATTGGCGTTGTAGGCATCGTTGAGGACCACCGCCCCGCCAGGCGAGTGCTGGAACTCCATACGCCACGGCGAAAGACGGACGCCGGCCAGGGCCCTGGCGGCGGAATCGAGAGGAACCCCGCAACACAAGGCGACGGACAGTGCCGCCAGCGCGTTGCCGACCTGATGGGCGCCGCGAGCCTCGAGGCGGACTTCGGCGCGGCCCCACGGTGAGCGAACCACGAACCGAGGGCGCAGCTCGTCGTCAAGGGCCACCTCGTCGGCCACCACATCGGCTCCGGCGCGGGAGGGGTCCGCGGCCTGGGAGGAGTAGCGCAGGACCCGGGCGGGCGTCACCGCCGCCATGGCGGTCACGCGCCGGTCGTCCGCGTTGAGGATCGCCGTTCCCCCGACCGGCAAGGCCCGCACCAGTTCCGCCTTGGCCTCGGCCACGGCGTCAAGGTCGCCGAACGCCTCGGTGTGGGCCGCGGCCACTGCCGTGACCACACCAATGTCGGGCCGCGCCACTCCGCACAGCCGAGCGATATGCCCGCGACCCCGCGTGCCCATCTCGATCACGGCCGCCTCGACATCCAACCCGGCGTTGGCGAGCGTCAGTGGGACTCCCAACTCGTTGTTAAAAGACTTTTCGCTGGCGGTCGTTCGCAGCCTGGAGGAGAGCGCCGCCGCGGTCAGATCTTTGGTCGAAGTCTTGCCCACCGAACCCGTGATCCCGATCACGGTGGCGGCCAGACGGTCGCGCCCGGCGCGGCCCAAGGCCAGTAAAGCGGCGGCGGTGTCGGCGACGGCGATAAGCGGGACCCCGATACGCGGTCGCGGCGCCGATCGGTACCAGGCCTCGTCGACGAGGACCGCGCCCGCCCCGGCCGCCACCGCGGCGTCGATCCACTCGTGACCGTCCCGAGCGGCGCGCAGGGCCACGAAGAGCGCCCCCGCCGGCAGCAGCCGCGAGTCGATCCCGACCCCGCAGAGAACGTCCTCCGTGGCAGCCGCGGCCGGGGCGCCGGGCGGTAAGGCCAAGGAGCCGCCGCCGGCCAGGGCCACAGCCGCGAGGGACCAGCGCATCGAGCCCGATCTTGCCAGACCAGGCGCCTTCCCTCGTGCAGGTCTCCGCCCGCGACCGGCTACCCAACGGGCGGATAGCGTCACCGGCTGTGTCGGACGGCGTTCCCGAACCTCGCATCCGCCTGCTGGTCCTTTACGGGGGCCGATCGGCAGAGCATGAGGTGTCATGTATTTCGGCGCGCCACGTGCTGGCCGCAGCCGACCCGCAGCGCTACGACCTGCGGGTGGTCGGGATCACGACCGAGGGCCGCTGGGTCGATACGACCGCGGCCCTCGGCACCGGTCTGCCGGCCCGGGCGCTCCCGTCCCCCGACCTTCTCGCCAGCGGCGACGCCGAGCGGACCTCGGCGATGGGTGCTATCCAGGCCGTCGCCGAGCGCGGACAGGGACGGCTCGTCGTGCTGCCGCTGCTGCACGGTCCGATGGGCGAGGACGGCTCTGTACAGGGCCTGCTGGAAGTGGCGGGAGTCCCGTACTGCGGGCCCGGGGTGGCGGGCTCGGCCGCGGCCATGGACAAGGGGATGGCCAAGGCCCTCTTCGGTGCGGCCGGGCTTCCGCAGGCTGGCTACCTCTTTCTCCGTGAGAACGAGGTCGACGCCGGCCTCGCCGGGCGGGTCGCGGCGGAACTGGGCTGGCCGGTCTTCGTAAAGCCCGCCAACATGGGCTCGTCGATCGGGATTTCCCAGGTTGTGGAGGCGAGCGGCCTGGTCGCCGCCGTCGACGCGGCCCGGCGCTTCGACGAGTTCGTCATCATCGAGGAAGCGATTCAGGGGCGGGAACTCGAGATCGGGATACTCGGATGGCCTGATATGCGGGCGTCGATGGCAGGTGAGATCCTTCCCAGCCACGACTTCTACGACTTCGAAGACAAGTACATCGACGGCACCGCCGGCCTCGAGGTGCCGGCCGACCTGCCGGACGGAGTAGCCGAGGAGATGGGGCGTCTGGCCCTGGCCGCCTGCCGGGCCCTCCGAGTGGACAGCATGGCCCGCGTCGATTTCTTTCTCGAGGAAGGCGGGCGGGGTCTGCTGGTCAACGAGGTGAACACCATCCCCGGGTTCACGCCCATCTCGATGTACCCCCGTCTCTGGGAGGCGTCCGGCGTTCCCTACCCGGCCCTGGTCGATGAACTGGTCAACCAGGCCCTGCGCCGGTCAGCCCGCCGCTCCGCCTTCGAGACCCACCGACGGTGATCTGACCTCTACTTGATCGGGCCGACCACAAGGGGGGTCTGGGTCGGGCTGACGACCCCGCCCGCCTCTTCGGCCGTGACGGCGAGGTCGTGGGCGCCATGGCCAACCCGGAAGGCGGTGACTTCAGCCGGGACACTCCCGATGAGACCGTAGGAGATCGCCTGCGAACCGGCTATCCCCCACAGCTGGTAGGTCTGGGCGGGCGGCAGAGGGGCCAGGTGGGACTCGTACAGGTAGCCGGCCCCGCTCGGCAGGATCACCGCGTCGATGGCCGCCGTCCCACCGGCCGTCGGACGGAGCTCAATCAGCTGTGCGCCCGGCTCCCCCAGCGCCCGCTGGACCGCAGCCACCGTCGGTTGCGGTCCGTTGACCAAGGCCGCCACCTGGCTGCTGAGGTGGTTGGTGCGGTGCTGCAACCGCACCACCTGCACGCCAAGCAGGGCGATCAGCACCACTGCCGCGGCGGCGACAGCCATCAGCCCTCGAGCTGCCCGCCAGCTCGGTCTGCCGGGCGTCTGATCGCCCGGGACCGGGCGCAGGGTGGGCGTGGTCACGTCGGGGCCGGCGTCGTTGAGCCTCTCGACCACCCGATCCCACAGTCCGGTGGGCGCTTCCTCGCCCGCGTAGGCCAGCAACCCGACGACCTCGCGCTGATTGCGGAGTTCGTCGCGGCAGCGGGGACAGCGGTCCAGGTGATACTCGATCAGTTCCTTCTCGTCGGCGTCGACCGCGTCGAGGGCGTAGGCCCCGAGCAAGTCCTGCACCTCCTCGTGGCTAATCATTCGCTCCATGTGACCCCCAGGGCGGTGTCCGCCAGGACCACCCGCATGCGCCGCAAACCGGCCCGGATCCGGCTCTTGATGGTGCCTTCGGGAGCGCCGAGCTCGGCCGCGACCTCGCGGTAGGTACGGCCGCCGAAGTACGCCAGTTCGATGGCCCGTCGCTCATCCTCCGGAAGCGATACCACCGCCTCCCTGATCCGGTCGGCCACGGCCAGGTCCCAGACCTCGTGCTCGACGTCGTAACCGCCCTCGGCGGCGGCCCGGGCATCGCGGTCCTCACGGTTGCGCCGGGCCGTGTCCGAGCGAAGCATGTCGACGGCCCGCCCGTGGGTCTGGGCCAGCAGGAACGACCGCAGCGAGCCGCGGTCGGGGTCAAAGCGCTCCGGTTCGTTCCACAGCCGGATGAACACCTCCTGGACGATCTCCTCGGCGAGGCTCGGATCGCCCAGCACCCTCCGGCTCAACGCCAACACTGCGCCGGCATGCCGGCGGAACACCTCGGCCAGGGCATCCTGGTGCCAGCGCCCAATCGCGACCACCAGGGCGGTGTCACTGGTATCGGTGAGGACACGAGCCACTGGCCCAGAGTTCGTAGCCAAAGCTATCCCGGATTACGAATCCGTCGGCTCGGGGTCCACCGCCTGGCGCGCCTGCTGGAGCCACGTCCGGAAACCGTCGGTGGTCGAGGACTTGAGCAGCTCGAGCAGCAGCTGCCCGTCGCCGGTCGCTTTGAGCCGGCCCGCGCATGTAGGCCACGCTCGGGTCCATCTCCCCCGTCAAGACGCTCCAGGCATCGCTTCGGGCCATCACCAGCGCCACGTCGGCAACGGGTGGCGTGCCGATTCCACCGCCGCCCGCCACGCCGTCCTCATAGCGCCAGTAGTAGCTGACCTCACCGCTGGCTCGGGCCGAACGGCTCGAGCCGCTGCTGACCGAGACGGACACGGTCCCGGTGGCGCCGGTCAAGGAGGGTCGGGAGCCGGCCAAGGCGGCCATCTCCTTGACCCATTCCTCACTCAACCATTCGGCCACGGCCAATCGCCCCCTCTCACCGAGCGTGGACTGCAACGACGCCGGCGAAGAGGTCGTCCGACGGGTCCACGCCCGTCAGGTCCCGGGCCACTTCGTACTCGTCGTAGGGGTAAAGCTGATCGGACACCTCGGTCGGCAGCCCGAACCAGTGACGCGACGTCGGGTCGACCTGGGTGGCGTGGGCCAGCAACGACTCGCGCATGACCGAACCGTACCCGCTGATGTCGATGGTCACCCGGGCCCGCACTCTCCCGTCCGCGGCGGGCTCGGGTTCGGACTCGGCCTCGAGCAAGCGGGCCAGGCGTTCGTCCTTGTACGGCGATTCAAGACCCAGCTCCAGATACTTCTCGTGGATGGCCCGCATGCGGCCGACCGACCACCGGACGTAGCACAGGCGCAAGGGTTGCCAGCGCGGACCGGCCTAGCGGGTACCGATCGGGATCGCCGGCGGCGTCGAACGCCAACTCGGAGATCTCGTTGACCCGGAGGTGATCCGGGTGAGGGTAACCCGACTGGTCTTGCGGGTAGGTAACGATGACCTGAGGTCGGGTCCGGCGGATAATCGCGACCAGGCGCCCGACCGCCTCGTCGAGCGGGGCCGCGGCGAAGCTGCGAGGGTCAGAGTTGGCCGGGCTGTCCGGCATGCCCGAGTCGCGGTAGCCCAGCATGACCACCTCGTCGTAGCCGATGATCTGGGCGGCCCGGTCGAGCTCTCCGCGGCGGACCTCGGGCAGGTTCGGTCGCGGACGCCGGGCTGGTCCATGGCCGGGTTGAGGATGTCGCCCTCCTCCCCGCCCGTGCAGGTCACGAGCACGGTATGGACCCCCGCGGCGTGGTAGCGGGCCACGGTCCCGGCTCCCTTGGATGCCTCGTCATCGGGGTGGGCGTGGACGGTCGAGCAGGCACAGCGACGACAGCGACGACATTGATAGAGAATACGGCCGATCGGGTGGCGAGCGGGCCGATCAGGCGTCGGGCCGATCGGGTGGCCAGCGGGCCGATCAGGCGAGGGCGTCGACTGCGGCGGCCAGATCCAGGTCGAGCTGGGTCAGACCGCCGGCGGAGTGGGTCGAGAGCGTCAGGGTCACCTTGTTCCATGAGATGGCGATATCCGGGTGGTGGTTCCGGGCCTCGGCCGAGTTCGCCACCTGGTTGACGAACGCCAGCGCACCGGCGAAATCCTTGCGCACCACGGTCTTGGTGATCGCCGGGCCGTCGCGGGTCCAGTCCAGACCCCGCAAGCCGGCCGCGAGTTCGTTCTCACTGAGCAGCTGCGCCATGCCCTCCAGTATGCCCGAGCGCTACGCCTGACGGTCGGCTTCCCCCGATCCGGCCCTGAGGGCCTGCGGGAGGAGCCGCGTGCCGAACGCCAACCGAGAACTCGAGCTGCTCCGTCGCTATCTGGCCGGACTCGGGCGGGCGGCTGTACCTCGGCACGACCGTCAGGCGGTCTGGCCCTGGCGGACCCCCAACAGGCCCTGCTCGTGCTGGGTCCGCCCCGGTCGGGCAAGACGACCGGGGTCGCCATCCCGAACGTGCTGGCAGCACCCGGTGCGGTGGCGGTCACCTCGACCAAGCCGGACCTGCTGGCGACGACGGCCCGCGGGCCGGGCCGGCTCCGGCCGCTGCTGGCTGCTCGACCCGAGCGGCACGCTCCGTGCGCCAGCCGGGGTGACCCGCCTGCGCTGGTCGCCGGTCGTCTCCGCGGCCACATGGGACGAATCCCTGGTGCTGGCCCGGGCCATGGCGGGCGCAGCCCGCCCGGACGGCCGGACCGGTGAGTCCGCCCACTGGACCGAACGAGCCGAGGCGCTGCTGGCCCCACTGCTCCACGCCGCCCACCTGCGCCGGGCCGGCATGGAGACCGTCCTGCGATGGGTGCTCCGCCAGGAGCTCGAACCGGCCCGGACGACGCTCGCCACGGACGGGGTGGATACGGCCGCCGACGTCCTTGCCGGGCTGGCCGCCACGGACCCTCGCGAGCAGTCGGGCATCTGGTCGACGACGGCCGGACTGCTGGCCGCCTACCGCTTCGACGCGGTGCTCGACAACGCCGCGGCCCCCAACTTCGACCCTCGGCGTCTGGCCGCCGACCGGCGACACGGTGTACGTGTGCGCGCCGGCCCGCTACCAGGACCTGGTCGCGCCGATCGTGGTCGCCTTTCTCGAGCAGGTACGGGCCGGCGCCTACGCCGCCTCGGCGATGGGGGCCGATTCCGGCCGGGCTACCGCCGCTGACCCTGGTGCTCGACGAGCTGGCCAACATCGCCCCGATCCCGGATCTGCCCGCCCTGGTGAGCGAAGGGGGCAGCCAGGGCTTGCTCACGCTGGCCTGCCTCCAGGATCTCTCCCAGGCCCGGCAGCGATGGGGCCGGGCCGCGGACGGATTTCTTTCCCTGTTCGGGACCAAGTTGGTGCTCCCCGGCATCGGTGATCTGGCCACCCTCGAGCTGGTGTCCCGTCTCGGCGGTGAGATCGACGTCCCGGCCCGCAGCGTCAGCCACGACCCATGGGACTGGGGGGCCGGCACCGTGACCTGGTCCACGCAGCGCCAGCGCCGCCTGCCGGTGGAGACGGTCAGCCAGCAGCCGCCGGGCGGGGCCCTGGTGCTGGCCGGAGCCCGACCGCCGGAGCGGGTCGGGCTGCCGCCGTGGTGGGTGCGTCCCGCAATTCCAACCCGCCCGGCCCGCTCCAGCCCCGGATGGGCCGTAGCATCGGACCGATGACCCGGGGCGGCGCGCGCCCAGCTGCGGCACCCGCCGGCAGCTGCCCTGGTGGGCGCCGGGGCGTTCTCGGTCCAGTTCGGCGCGGCGCTGGCCATCCAGTTGTTCGACCGGGTGGGCCCGGCCGGGGCGGTCACCTTGCGGTTGGTCATTGCGGCCGTGCTCCTGCTCGCCCTGGCCGGGCCCGGAGCCCGGCCCCGGATCCAGGGCGTCCGGCGGGCCGACCTGGGGGTGGCGGTGGCGTTCGGGTTGGTGCTGGCGGGCATGAACCTGTCGTTCTACGAGGCCATCGCCCGCATCCCGCTCGGCGTGGCGGTGACGATCGAGTTCTCCGGACCGCTGGCGCTGGCCCTGATCGGGTCCCGCCGCTGGCTCGACCTGGTCTGGGCGGCGCTGGCCGGCATCGGGGTGGCGTTGTTCACGTCCGGCGGCGGGCGCCTGGACCCGGTCGGCATCGCCCTGGCCTTCCTCGCCGGTGGCGGCGTGGATCGGCTACATCCTCCTCAGCAAAGCAGACCGGCCGCCGCTTCGACACCCGCACCGGATTGGCGATCGCCATGGCCGCCGGCGGCCTTGCGGTGCTGCCGGTCGGGCTGGCAGTCGGCGGGACTGGCGCTCTTTCAACCTCGACGTCCTGCTGGTCGGCGGCGGTGGTGGCCGTCCTGTCGTCGGTGCTGCCGTACAGCCTGGAGCTGGTCGCCCTGCGCCAGGTCACACCCCGGGCCTTCGGCGTGCTGTTGAGCATGGACCCGGCGGTGGCCGCCATCGCCGGCATCGTCGTGCTGGGCCAGCACCTCACCACCCGGGAACTGGCCGCCTTGCTCCTGGTGAGCGGGGCCAACCTCGGGAATGCCCTCACCGGCCGGCCGGGCCTGGTGGCCACCACGCCGTAGCCTGGGCCCGGTCACCGCCCCGACGAGGCTGACCCGGGGTTGGCCGCGACTGCGCCGTCGTGGACGGGGCCCGACGCCGCACCCGTGACCTCCGGATCGAGTCCCTACGAGGCGGGCAGCATGGTGGCACCCGGCACAGGCGGCTGCCACGATGAACAGCGCCAGGGCGTCTGCGAGCCGGGGACGGCCGGCCCGGGCCGCGATCAGACCCGGTGCCCGCCGCGGGCGGTGATGGCTTCGGCCAGCTCGCCCGCTCGGCGCATAGACACGGCCAGGGCGGCCACCATCAGGTCCACCGGCTCGTCCGAGCCAGCGCTGCAACGTCGACCGCCCGGGCCGGGGCGGGGCCGGTCGCAGCCGCCGGGCCGCCACGAGGGTGCGCAGCTCACCGACGAGGAGCGGCAAGCTCCGAACGCAGAGGGCGACCGCCACCGCCCACTCGTCGACGGGCACCCGCACCAGCCGCAGCGGCGCCAGGAGGCGGCGACACCGCGGGGGCGATCTCGCCGAGCGGCGTGGTCCAACCGACCAGGGCGGCGGCAAGCAGCAAGGCCGCACCCACGGCGACGAAACGCCAGTAGGCGTCCAGACCGCCGAGGCCCAGGACCACCCCATCGACGGTCAGGTGCGGTGACCGTCCGGCCAGGCCGGCCAGGGCGGCCCCAGCGAGCAGGGCGATCCAGAACCATTTCGGAGGGCGGGGCCAGGCGCCCCGCGGAATCCGGGCCAGCGCCGCGGTGACCAGCAGCAAGCGACCATCAGGCCGATCGATCCCCACGACGGGAAGTAGGACAGGGTCACGCTGAGGGCGCCCACCGCGACCAGCTTGGTACCGGCCCACAGGCGATGCACCGGCGAGTCCACCTTGATCTCGCGTAGCAGCGTGATCCGGGCCGGCCGGTGCTCGGGTGCGGCGCCTTCCTGTTCCTTGGCCCGCCGGGATACGGTCAGCACTCGATCACCACGCGTCCCGAGGGCCCGGGCCGGCACCCGGCGAGACCCGCCGCCAAGGGTCCACCACCCGGTCGCGTCGCACCCAGCCGGACTCGTCAACGCGCGCCACCACCCGGGTCTCGTCGGCGACCACCCGGCCGCGGTCGAGGCGGACCACCCGGTCGCAGACCCGGTCCATGCCTTCGAGGTCGTGGGAGATGACGACGACGGTGAGGCCCGACCGGAGCTCGCAGGTCGGCGAGCAGTCCGACCAGGCCCTCCTGGCTGGGCTGGTCCAGGCCGGCCAGCGGCTCGTCGAGGACCAGGACCTTCGGCTGGCGGGCCAGGATGCCGGCCAGGGCCACCCGGCGCTGCTGTCCGCCACTGAGCTCGTCGATGCGTCGGTCACCGATATCCCGGCCACGTCGAGGCCGACCGACGCCAGCGCCGTCCCTACCGCAGCGTCGTCGGCCGCTCCGGCCGCCCGCAGATCGGCGGCCACCGTGGCCCGCTGCAGCTGCAAGCGGGCGTGCTGGAAGGCCAGACCCACCGATCCCACCTGCTCGGTGACCGGCTGGCCGCCGAGGAGGGCCACGCCCTCGCGACGGGCGGAGCACACCCGCCATGATCCAGGCCAGCGTGGACTTGCCCGAGCCGTTCCCGCCGACGATCAGCACCCCCTCCCGAGGGCCGATGGCCAGATCGATGCCGCGCAGGGCGGGCTGGGCCCACGGCGGGTCCCGGCGCCGTAGGTGTGCTGCACGCCGCGCAACTCCAGCCTGCCGGCACGCCGTCCGAGGGCCAACGCACCTGGCCCCATTCGGACGGCGACCGCTGCACCGTCCCCGATGAGCTGACGGCCGGCGCGATGGGGCGGTGACCGTTCGAGGCGGGCTGCCCAGAACGTCGGTTCGTCCGCTCATCGACCAGGCACGCCGGCTCGGCCAGCCGGAAGGAGCGGTCCGCGGCAGCCACCTCCTCCCGCCGATGGGTGACGTGCACGACCGTCATGTCCAGCCGCGAGGCAGGTCGGCGAGCAGGGCGGTCAGACGCTTCGCGGCCCTCGGCGTCGACCATGGCGGTGGACTCGTCGGAGATGAGCAGGCGGGGCCGGCGAGCCAGAGCGGCGGCCACCGCCAAGCGCTGCAGCTCACCGCCGGAGAGAGTCGACGTCTCCCGCTCATCCATGCCGGCCAGCCCGACCGTGTCGAGCAGACCCGCCACGTCGACGCCGGCGGCGTCGTGGAGACCCCACACGACGTCGTCGGCGACCCGCACCCCGAGGATCTGGGTTTCGGGGTGCTGCATCACCATCGCCGTGCCGCCTGCCCGGCCCAGGCCGGCGCTCCCGGGCCGGCAGATCTCCCCGGAAGTCGGCGGCCGGCCGGCCAGGATGCGAGCCAGGGTGGATTTTCCCGAGCCGTTGTCGCCGAGCAGCGCGACCAGCTCGCCTGCAGCCAGATCGAACGACACGCCGCGAAGGGCGTCGGACCCTGCCCCCGGGTAGCGGTAGCGCACGTCCCGCAAGCCGGGCCGGCAGCGGGCCCACCGGATCCTCGGTCGCTGGCAACTCAGCCGGTCGACCGCCCGGATCCACGCGAGCCGGTCGAGGACGGCGCCGAGGAGGGCCCAGGCCAGCACGGTGAAACCAGACGGTGCCCACGATCACGATCACGCTGACGCTGATCCACCAGTCGCGGATGGCGACGGCGACCAGATGGCTGATGCGGTGCGGTCACGCCCTGGAGCCCCGGGATGCGGTCCAGGATCTTGGCGATGCCGATCCACGTGTTGGAGATCTGCTCGAGCGTCAGCTTCCGCAAGCTGGCTGAACACGGCCAGCAAGGCCACCGATATCGCGGCCAGGATCGGCGCGATGACCGCGATCCCGGCCATGACCCGGGCAAATGACCAGCCCCGCCGCCGGGCCGATCCCCACCAGCCCCCCGACGATGGCGCACTCGACCACGTTGGAAAAGGTCCCGGTCCCCGCCACCAGGAAGCTGACCAGGGCAGGCCGAGAAGGTGGCCGCCACCAGGGCCCGGAAGCGGTGGCGGTGGGCGACGACGCCGAGCGGGACCACGGCCATCGCCGCGATGAGGCCCAGATGGGGCAGGAACCACCCGATGACCACCAAGGCCACACTCACCCCGGCCAGCACGGCCGCGGTTGCAAGCTCGATCGGCCGGAGAGGCCCGGTAGCGCGGGACTCATCCGGCACCTCACCAGCCTGCCATCCCTGAGCCGCACTGCGGGGTTCGCTCGGAGCGCTCGGGCCGCCACCCGGAACCCTCGGGCTTACACTCCCACCATGCCAGCCCCGCCGCCCGCCCGGTTGATCGTCGGGCCCGTCATGGCCCGGCCCGGCCCAGCCCGACCGAACGCCCGGTGGCGTGACCTCACCAGCCGCCGACCGGCTCGTCCCCTTCCTCCCCACGATCGCCGGGGCCCCGATCACGGGGCGGCACCGGCGGTCAGGCCACTCGGTCCATGACAACCGTGACGTTCCTCGGCACCGGGAACTTCCTTGCTCCCGGGCGGTACTGGAACAGCTTCGTCCTGGACGGCAACGTACTGGTGGAACCGTCGCCCACCGCTCTGCCCCACCTGCGCCGATGCGGGCTGTCGGCTGCCGGCCCTCGAAGTCGTCGTGATCTCCCACTTTCACCCCGACCACACGTTCGGCTGGCCGTTCCTGCTGCTCGAGGTGGTGCGGCTCCGGCCCGCAGGCGGCCCTTCAGCGTCGTGGGCCCGCCGGGAGTGGAGGCGTTCTTGGCCGACATGATGGCCCTGGGAGCGGTAACCGACATCGTGGCCGCCGCCCACCGGCAGCTCGACGTGCGCTTCATCGAGGTCGACGGCTCCTGGCAGGAGGCCGGTCCGCTGCGGTTCCGGGCCATCGAGGTCGAACACGTCCCGACACCTGCGCTGCTTCGGGTACGTCATGGAGATGCGACGGCCGCCGGGTCGGCTACTCGGGCGACGTCCACCCCTGCGCCGGGCTCGACGACCTGGCCGGTGCATGCGACGTGCTGGTCCTCGAGTGCAACGGTCCCCACCCGCCTCCGCTCACCCACATGGACGTCGAGTCGGTCGAAGCCCTGCGCCAGAAGTTCCCGGCCGTGCCGTTTGTGCTCACCCATCTGGGCGAAGACATCGACGCCGGCGGGATTCCCGACGTGATCGTGCCGTCCGACTTCGACACGTTGACCCTCTGACCGGGAGCGACGAGGAATCCGGCCGGTTCGAAGCCGGCCATTGGGCCCGAGAATGACGGCACCCACAGCCCACAGCCGGCGGCCC
The DNA here is from genome assembly GCA_963769725.1 of uncultured Acidimicrobiaceae bacterium. Classification (GTDB taxonomy): domain Bacteria; phylum Actinomycetota; class Acidimicrobiia; order Acidimicrobiales; family Palsa-688; genus PALSA-693. The sequence continues at coordinate 70,771 of CAVYMU010000005.1, forward strand.
ACGGCCCGCAGCCGGCGGCCCACAGCGCACGGCCCACAGCCGGCGGCGCCGGCAGCCGGCCGGAACCCGCTTACCGGAAGTCCCGGGAGCGCAGGTCGGTGCCTGGTCGCAGCGACAGGGGCCGGATGCGCTCGGCCACCACGTTGATCACCGTCTCCACCCGCTCCAGGCGTCCGTCGATGACCAGGGCCGGGCTGGAGCGGGCCACCCGACGATGGCGCAGCCACACTCCCGACGAGCAGATCACGTTGATCAGTCCGGTCTCGTCCTCAAGGTTGATGAAGGTGACCCCCTGCGCGGTCGCCGGCCGCTGCCGGTGGGTGACGACCCCCGCCACGATCACCCGTGACCCGTCTGGCACCTCGACCAGCCGGACGGCAGTGACCACCCCGGCGGCGTCAGTTCGGCCCGGACGAATTCGGTGGGGTAGCGGTCGGGAGAAAGGCCGGTAGCCCACAGGTCGGCCTGGTTGATCTCGACCGCGTCCATGGCGGGCAGTGGTGGGGCGTCCGCCCCGGTGATCAGGCCGGCCAGGCGAGCCGGTTGCACCTTGCCGGTCGATGGGGTCGAGGGGTCGGCCGGCGGGAGGTGGGCCGGAGGGGGGTGGGCCGGTCGGGCGGCGGGCAGGGTCTTGGGCCGATTGTGGTCAGTAGTACCCCCTATATGACGGTCCAGTGACCACAATCGCTCCGGGTCGCCGTCGCCGGACGGGGAGCCGGGTTGGGGTCCCGGCCCTGCGGCCCGCGCCGGCGCCGGCTCGGGGCCCTCCGCCGCCCCCGGGTCCACCACTGCTCCCGCCCCGGCCCCCGCCGTCCCTCCCTCGGCCGTCTCTCCCGCCGGTATGGCCTCCTCCGCCGCCCCCAGGTCAATAACTGCTCCCGCCCCGGCCGCCGCCGCGGCCCCCGCCCCCCACAGGGCCGCCCGCCGGCTCAGTCCGAAGCACTCGAACGCCCCGGCCGTGGCCAGCGCCTCCGCCTGGGCCACGGTCACCCCGGTCCGGCGCACCAGGTCCTCCATGTCGCGGTACGGCCGGCCCGGCCGCGATCCGCTCCGCCATGTCGTCGCCGACCCCTCGCACGTAGGAGATGCCCATGCGCACCGCCGCGCCCCCCGCGCTCGACCGGCACGGCTCCAGCACCGACGCCGCGGCGCTCGCGATTGACGTCGGGCCGGCGCACCTCGACACCCGTGGCGGCGGGCGTCGGCCACGATCGTCTGGGGCGACCAGAACCCCATGGGCTGCCCGTCCAGCAGCCCGGCGCAGAACGCCGCCGGGTAGTGGTACTTCACCACGCCGAGGAGTACACCAGGTAGGCGAAGCTCACCGAATGGCTCTCGGGGAACCCGAAGTTGGCGAAGGCCACCAGCTTCTCGTAGATCTCGTCGGCCACCGCACCCGTGATCCCCCGCTCCGCCATCCCCGCATACAGCCGGGCCCGCAGCTGCTCCATCTTCTCCACGCTGCGCTTGGATCCCATGGCCTGGCGCAGCCGGTCCGACTCGGCCGGGGTGAATCCGGCCACGTCGATGGCCATCTGCATCAGCTGCTCCTGGAACAGCGGCACCCCCAGCGTCTTGGCCAGGCTGCGCTCCAGCAGCGGGTGCAGGTAGGTGACCGGCTCCGCCCCGTTGCGCCGGCGGATGTAGGGATGCACCGACCCGCCCTGGATCGGGCCCGGGCCGGATCAGCGCCACCTCCACCACCAGGTCGTAGAACGTCCGGGGCTTGAGCCGGGGCAGGGTCGCCATCTGGGCCCGGCTCTCGACCTGGAACACCCCCACCGAATCCGCCCGGGACAGCATCTCGTACACCTCTGGCTCCTGGTCGCAGCCGGGCCAGGTCCACCTCGACGCCGTGGAACGCCCGCACGTGGTCGACCGTGGCGTGCAGCACGGTCAGCATGCCGAGCCCGAGCAGGTCGAACTTGACCAGCCCGGCCGCCGCGCAGTCGTCCTTGTCCCACTGCAGGACGCTGCGATCGGCCATGCGGGCCCACTCCACCGGGCACACCTCGGCCACCGGGCGGTCGCAGAGCACCATGCCCCCCGAGTGGATGCCGAGATGTCGGGGAAAATGCTGGACCTCGCCGGCCAGGCCCATCACCGCATCCGGGATGTCGTGGTCGGCCAGGGCGGCGGTCGCCGACAGCGGCCCCCAGCCGTCAACCTGCTTGGACCAGGCGTCGAGCTGGCCGGGCGCGGCACCCAGCGCCTTGCCCATGTCCCGCACCGCCGAGCGGGGCCGGTAGGTGATCACGTTGGCCACCTGGGCCGCGCACCCCCGCCCGTAGCGGCGGTACACGTACTGGATGACCTCCTCCCGCCGGCCGCTCTCGATGTCCACGTCGATGTCCGGCGGCCCGTCGCGCTCGGGGGAGAGGAACCGCTCGAACAGCAGACCCAGCGCCACCGCGTCGGCGTTGGTGATCCCGAGGGCGTAACACACCGCCGAGTTCGCCGCCGACCCCCTCCCCTGGCAGTAGATGTCGTGGGTGCGGCAGAACTCCACGATGTCCCACACGATGAGGAAGTAGCCGGCGAACCCGAGCTGCTCGATCATGCCCAGCTCGTAGTCGATCTGGGCCCAGGCTCGAGGATGGCGGGCGGCGCCTCGAGGCCCGTACGGCTCGACCCCGCCCTCCTCGGTCAGGTGCCGCAGCCAGCTCATCTCGGTGTGGCCGGCGGGAGTCGGCCACGGTGGCAGGTTGGGCGCCACCAGAGCCAGGTCGAACGCGCAGTCCCGGCCCAGCTCGGCGGCCCGCTCCACCACGCCCGGGGTAGCGGGCGAAGCGGCGGGCTTGCTCGGCCCCGCCCCGCAAGTGGGCGGCGGCCGCCGCGGGCAGCCACCCGTCGATATCGTCGAGGCTGCGCCGGGCCCGCACCGCAGCCAGGGCGGTGGCCAGCGGGCGGCGGGACGGATGGTGGTAGTGGACGTTGTTGGTGGCGACGATCTCGGCGGCGCAGCGGTCGGCGAGGGCGACGAGGGCGTCGTTGCGGGCCGAGTCGAGAGGGTCGCCGTGGTCCCACAGCTCCACCACCACGTTGTCCGGACCGAACAGGCTCTGGAGGCGGCGCAGCTCGGCGCGCGGCCCGGGCCGGCCCCTGGGCGACCAGGGCGGCGGGGACGATCCCCTTGCGGCAGCCGGTGAGCACCACCCAGTGATCGGCGTGCGAGCCGCCGGGAGCGGGACACCGGCTGGCTGATCCCGGCTCGCCCCACTGGCGGCCGCCAGGTCCGGGAGCGCCCCGGCTCCGATGGCGGCGAGGGTCTCGAGGTCCACCGACGGCCGCCCCTTTTCCCCGCCGGACAGATGGGCCACCGAGAGGGCCCGGCACAGCCGGGTGTAGCCGGTGGGGTCCCGGGCCAGGACCAGCAGGTGGGTGCCCTCCGGGTCGGCCACCCCGTTCTGCGGGCGGGTCAGCCCCAGGGACAGCTCGGCGCCGAACACCGTCGGCATCCCCACCGCCCGGGCCGCCTCGGCGAAACGGACCACCCCGTACATGCCGTCGTGATCGGTGATGGCCAGGGCCTCCAGGCCCAGACGGGCCGCCTCCTCGACCAGCTCCTCCGGGTGGGAGGCCCCGTCGAGGAAGCTGAAGTTGGAGTGGCAGTGCAGCTCGGCGTAGGGCACGCTCCCGGCCGGCGGCGGGCCAGGTCCACGGGGGGCCGGTAGGGGCCACGCTTGTACGACCAGGCCGGGCTGTCCCCGCCGTCGCCCTGAGAGGGGAAGGGACGGGCGCGCCCGTCTGGAGTCGGCGGCCGGACAGGGCCGCCTCCAGGTCCCGCCAGGGCACCGGCGGGTTCTCGTAGCCCACATCCGGCACCATATCGAACACATGTTCGATACACCAGAGGGTAAAGACGGCGTCGAATGGTCATTCGTTTGACGAGTGGGCATTCGTTTGACGCTATTCGTACAATTATTGACCACTCGTCAAACAAACGCCCACTCGACGGCAGTGCCACGCCTCTCGAACCGAGCCCTCGGGGGTGTGCCAGGCTGCCGGCGATGGCCACCTTCATCACCCGATTCGACCCACCGGCGTCAAGCCCCACCGGACTGCGACTCGCAGTCAAGGACCTCATCGACATGGTGGGCGTCCCCACCACCAACGGCTCGAAGGTCATCGCGGCCCGCGCCCGCTCCAGCTGGCGCCGACGCCGCCTGCCTGGCCGGCACCCGGGCCGCCGAGGCCGCCGGCGCCCGTCACGGTGGTCGGCAAGACCAACCTGCACGAGCTGGCCTTCGGGGTGACCGGGATCAACCCGTGGTTCGGGACGCCGGTCAACCCGCTCGACCCCAGCCTTGGTGCCGGGCGGCTCGTCCAGCGGCTCAGCGGTGGCGGTCGGCGCCGGCGAGGCGGACGTGGCCTTCGGCAGCGACACCGGGGGCTCGATCCGGATCCCGGCCGCTTGTTGCGGCGTGGCGGGACTGAAGACCAGCCGCGGCCGGGTGCCGCTCGAGGGGGTGCTCCCGCTGGCACCGTCCCTCGACACCGTCGGGCCGATGGCGGCGCACCGTCGACGGGATCGTCGCGCGGCATGGCCTGGCTGGAGCCAGGGTTTGCGCCAGCGGCGTGGCCCGCAACCGGCGCCGGGGGACGCGACCTCGTGGTCGGCCGGGTCCGCCTGCCGGCGGAACCGGAGGTGGACGCCGGCTCTGGACGGCGCCCTGTCGGCCGCCGGGCTGCGCGTCGTCGATGTCGCTCTGCCCGGCTGGTGGACCGTGCAACTGCGGCCGCCATGCGGATCCTGGGGGCGGAGGCCTGGCAGGTGCATCAGGCCCTCTGGCGACAGCACGCGGCCGAGCTTTCGCCCGATGTGAGCGCCCGCCTGCGCGACGCATCGTCGGTGACGCCAGCGGACCTGACCGCCGCCTGGCAGCGAGCCGACCGCTGGGAGACCGAGCTCGCCGAGGTTTTCGCTCGGGTCGACGTTCTGGCCCTGCCGACCCTGGCCGGTCCCCCGCCGACGCTCGAGGACGCCAGCCCGGCTGACCGAGATCCGCTACGCGGCACCGTTCAACCTGGCCGGCGTGCCCGCCCTGGCGCTACCCGTCCGAGCCGCGGCCCGGGATCCCCCCCAGCCTCCAGCTGGCCGGCCCGGCTATGAGCGAGGAGCTGCTGGTGGCGGTCGGCGCCACGGTCGAGGCGGCGGCCGGCATCACCAGCTGAGCGGACCGCGGCGCCACGACGAGCGGACTGTCCTGCCCGCTGACCCCGACCGGCGGCGCGGACGGCTCAGGCGAAGCGCAGCGTGACGAGCTCGAAGGGTCGCAGCGGCACGAGCACGCTTCCGCCCTCGTGGGGCACCGACTCCCGGTCCCGTTCGAGCAGATCCGTGCGGGTCACCGACTCGAAGCGGGAGATGAAGGGTGACCCGGACCGGAGCCCGCCATCCCCACACCTCGCAGAGCCGAACCACCACCCCGTCGAACGGTCGGCCCATTTCACGGCCTCGACGCTGACCCCGGGGCGGTCGAGCGCCACGACTCTGACCCGCGGCACCGGCCGTCGGCCGCGCGACGATGGTGATCGGCAGATTGAATGACTCGGCCTCAGCCACCACCTCCTCGTAAAAGGGCCCGGCATGTGGCAAGAGGGCGTAGGCGAAGCGGTGCTCGCCCTGGTCGGCTTCAGGGTCGGGGTACGCCGGCGCCCGAAGCAACGAGAGGCGCATCACGTGACCTCGGACGTCGTAGCCGTACTTGCCATCGTTGAGCAGGGCCACGCCGTAGCCGGACTCGCTCAGGTCCGCCCAGCGGTGGCCACATACCTCGAAACGGGCCTCGTCCCAGCTGGTGTTCGCCACCGTGGGCCGCTCGATATGGCCATGCTGAATCTCGTAGGTAGCCCGAGTCGAGCGGATGGCCACGGGAAAGGCGACCTTCAAAAACCGGTGACGCTCATGCCAGTCGACCCGGGTGTCGAACTCCAGTCGCCGAGACCCAGCCGCCAGGCGCATCACCTGGGTGATGCGCGAGTCGCCGAAGGTCCGCACGAAGCGCACTGCCGCCTCGAAGGGGGTGCCGCTCGACGATCTCGATGGAGTCCACGGTGCCACCAGGTCGGTCACCTGGTCCAAAGTACTCACGGTCCACGTTCCAGGCGTCGAAGGCTTTGGGATGGTCCTCGTGAAGCTGGAAGAGGTTGCCGGGTTGCCCGACAGCCAAAACCTCCCGCGACGCCTCTACGATCCCAGACTGATGTGAGCAGGCCGTCATCGTCCCAGGTGATCGCGGAGATGTCCATTACGCATCCACCCGTCGCCCACCTCCACCGGTTGCGATGCTCTCGTCGCCGTCACCGGAGGCGATCGTGGCCCAACCGCACCCGGGAGCCGCGACCATGGCCAGACGGCCGTCCGGCAGCTCGACCACCTCGCGGCGATCCGTGGAGGCCGGGTTGAACGCCACGGACCGAGGGCCGGCCTGAATGCGGCCGACCAGGGCGGCCTGGGATTCGACCACCACCCGGCCGGCGATTTCGAGCACCTCCGCGTGGTCACGATTGGCATCGTCGTAGACCCAATGGATGCTGGAACCGGGCAGGATGTCGTGGAACTGCTGGAGGAGCAGCAGCTTCCAGGCCGGCTCGAGCTGCTGGCGACGATCGAGGCCGGCGGCGACGGACCACATCTCGGCGGCCCGCAGAGCCTCCTCGCCCCGGCGGTTGGCCCGCTTGACATCGGCGTGGGTGGTCAGCGTGGCCCGGTGGGTCTCCAGATAGAGCTCGCCCACCCACGTGGCGAGGCCGATCGCTTCCTCACGGACCCGCTCCAGGAAGTTGCCAACGGTGCTGATCTCGACTGGCGGGAGTCCGTTCGTAGGCTGGCCAGGCGGCGGGCTCGTTCGAGCATCTCGGCGGTCGGACCTCCGCCGCCATCGCCGTATCCGAACGGATACAGGCTGCGGTCACTGCGACCGTGGTCCTTGTAGTTGCGCTGGCTGCGCACCAACTCGGCGCACGGAGAAGTCGCCGTTGTAGGTGTTGGCCGGCGGGAAGTGGGCGAGCACCCGGCTACCGTCGTGGCCCTCCCACCAAAACGTCGAGTGGGGGAAGACGTTGGTGTCGTTCCAGCTCATCTTCTGGGTGACGAGGGCGGTCACCCCCGCCTCGGTTGCGATCTGGGGCAGGGCAGCCGAGTAGCCGAAGACGTCAGGGATCCACAACTCATGGGTCTCGACGCCGAACTCGTCGGCGAAGAAGCGTTTGCCGTGCACCAGCTGACGCACCAGTGACTCCCCGGAGGGAACATTGGTGTCGGCCTCGACCCACATGCCGCCGACGGGTTCCCAGCGGCCCCCGGCAACCTGGGCCGCGGATCTCGGCGAACAGGTCCGGGTAGCCGTCTTTGATCCATTGATACTGGACCGCCTGGCTGCAGGCGAACCGGTACTCGGGATAGCGCTCGAGCAGCCGGAGCTGGTTGGCGAAAGTCCGGGCGCACTTGCGCCTGGCCTCGCGGACGGGCCACAGCCAGGCGGTGTCGATATGGGCGTGTCCCACCGCGGTGATGGTGTGCGAGGAATCGGCGGCCCGGGCGAGCACGGAGGCGAGGCGGGATCGCACCGCGGGGACGGCGGCAGCCAGGTCCTGACCTTCGATCCCAGCCATCACGGAACGGAGCGCTTCCTCCACCTCGTCGGCCCGTTCCGGGATGTGGTCGGCGACCTCGAGCAGGACCTGTAGATCGAGATGGAGGGCTTCGACGTCTCGATCGATGGTGACCAGCTCCGCCTGCTCCAACGAATAGAGCGGCGGTCCCGTGTAGTCGGGCAAGAGCAGCGGCCAATCGGTCCGGTGCCAGGACGGGATGGGGTTGGCGGCGGCCTCCACGTAGAACTCGACTGACTCGCCGCCTTCGGCCCGACCGAGCAGGAAGCGGCGCTGCCGGTGATGCAAGCCCTGCACCGGGCGGCCACCCAACCAGATCAGCCCTTCTGCGCTGAACCCGACCTCCCGGCGTCCGCCCAGATGGATCAGGGCGGCGACCTCGGCTCCGGCCCAATCGTCGGGGATCGAACCCTGGAACCGGAACCACGTGGTGTCCCAGATCCCGCCCCACGCCTGGCCAACTGCGAACGGCTCGAAATCCCGCCCGAGCGCTTCGGCCGCCGGCACCGGTTCCCCGTGGAGATGGTGGGCGGCCACCGCCAAGGAACGTCGCTGCCGATGGATGGCTGGGCCGACCACCTCGGCCACGAAGTACTCCGGCTCCACGCGTCAGACTCTCGCATATATGAACGACGGAACCGTGCCGCACCAACTGAGCTGGATCGGCCGGCTCTCCGATGCGTTCGCACGGGACATCGCCGGATTGCCGGCGCAGGCGTGGGACGGCCCGACGAACTGCGCGCCCTGGCGGGTGCGCGACCTGGCCGCCCATGTGGTGAGCGCCGGCGAGGGCTTCGCGCTCGCCATCCGTCGCGGGCTCGGTGGTTCGGCGGACGCCGTCGGTCCCGCAGATGCCCGCCGCCGCCGGCAGGAGGAACTGGCGGGGGCCGACCCGGCGCTGGTGGCCGACGCCCTCCAAGCGGTCACGCTCGACCTCCTTCAGCTCTACGACGGATTGGGGCCCGATCAGTTGGCCGCGCTCTGCTTCCACCGCCGCGGTCCCCGTTCGGTCCGCTGGTACGCCGCCCACCGGCTCGCCGAGGTCGCCTTCCACCGGTGGGATCTCCAATCGTCGATCGGACGGAATCCGTACATGGACGAAGAGGTGGCCGCTCTGCTCCTGCCCACGCTTATCGAGAGCAACGCCCCGAGCACCTACGCGGCCGGTTTGACCCCGGTGCGCGGTGCCGGGGAGCGCTACCTCCTCGTCGCCACCGGCGCTGGCGAACCCGAACGCGCCTGGTTGGTGAGGATCGATCCAGCCGAATTGCGGGCCGGTCCGGGCGGAGGACCGGCTGATCTGACCATGACGGGATCCGGAGCGGCACTCGCCTTATTGGTCTACGGCCGGCGCCAGTTGTCGAGCCTGGTCGGGTCCGGTGCCCTGAAGCTCGAGGGCGACCTCACCCTCGCCGATCGGTTCTCGACGACGTTCCCCAGACCGTGAAGCGAACGTCACCAGGGTTCAGGGGTGGGCGGGAGCGGCCGGTGGGAGCCGCCTTGAGCCGGCCGGACCCGGGAAACCGGGCCCAAAGTCGGCAGCCCGGGAACGGGCATGGGACTCAGCGCCGGCCACCCTCGTGGGCCTGGGTCGCCCTGGCGGGGGTCCTGCTCGCCGCTTGTGGCGGCGGCGCCACACCCAAGACCACTGCTACCACTGGAAATACCGCGACTACAACGGCAACCTCCGCTCCCTCCTCCGGGTCCCCCGCCCCGTCGCCGACCGTCTGGTTGTGCCGGCCCGGACTCGACAATGACCCCTGCACCGCCGACCAGACCGCCACGGTGGTCACCGCGAGCGGATCGACCCGGCGCCAACCCGCCCCCGTGGCGGCCGAGCCCGCCTTCGATTGTTTCTACGTCTACGGAACGGTCTCGTCGGAGAACGCCCTGAACGCAGACCAGAAGATTCAGCCGGCCGAGGTCCAAGTGGCGGAGGCTCAGGCGTCGCGCTTCTCCTCCGTGTGCCGGGTGTGGGCGCCGATCTACCGGCAGGTGACCCTCCAGGCCTTGTCATCTGGCCGAGCCGTCGACCCGTCGGTCATCGCCATCGCTTACGAGAGCCTGGCCCAAGCGTGGCAGGACTACCTGACCCACGACAATGACGGGCGTCCGGTCATCTTCATCGGCCACTCTCAGGGCGCCGCCATGCTCATCACCCTCCTCCGTCACCAGGTGGACAACAACCCGCCGCTTCGTCGTCGTCTGATCTCGGCCATCGTGCTGGGCGGCAACGTCGCCGTACCCGCCGGCCAGCGCGTGGGCGGCACGTTCGCCCACATACCCGCGTGCCAATCCCCGGCCGAGACGGGGTGCGTCATCGCCTACTCCACGTTCTTGACTCCCCCACCCCCGGACAGTCTTTTTGGCATCCCCGGTCAAGGCGTCAGTCTGCAATCCGATCAAACCGCCAAGGCCGGGCTGCAGGTGGTTTGCGTCAATCCGGGTGCCATCGGATCCTCCGGTCGGGCCCAGCTCGATCCCTATTTTCCGGTCCTTCCCGCCGATCGCCGCCCCGCCACACCCACCCCGTGGGTGACCTATCCCGACCTCTACACGGGCGGGTGCGCCACCGGAGGAGGGGCCAGCTGGCTGCAGGTCGACGTCACGCCCACTCCTGGCGACACTCGGCCCCGTGTCAGCGAAGACCTGGGCCCGCTGTGGGGCCTGCATGTCTACGACGTCAACCTGGCGCTCGGCAATCTCGTCAATGACGTGCACCTCGAAGAAGCCGCGTTCTCAGGCCGCTGAGAGTGAACGGCTTGGATGGCGCCCGTCTACGATGACCGGGAATCCAAGCGGGTGGCCAATGGCGCAGTTGACCGTAGACGGCGAGGGAGAGGCGGTCATCAGGCCCCGAGTCATCAGGGCCGCTGACGGATCCGTCCGGCCCAACGGGGCCACCCAGGTACGAGCCGCTCGGCCCCTCGAGCCCACCCATCGGAGTGGCGTCCGGGCCCGGCCGGCGCGGTGCATGGTTTGACGACGAAGCGCCGGCCCGAGGGTTCGCTGCAGTCAGTATGTGTGTTCTGCGGGTCCTCGACACCGCCCGACGCCCGATACCGGCACGCGGCCCGAGACCTCGGCGTGCTGCTGGCCAGCCGGGACATCACCGTCGTCTACGGCGGTGGCTCGGTCGGTCTGATGGGCGAACTGGCCGACGCCGCCCTCGACGCGGGGGGCCGGGTGATCGGGGTCATCCCTGTCGGTGTCTTTACCCGTGAGGTCGGCCACCCGTCTCTGACCGAGCTCCACCAGGTCGCGTCCATGCACGAGCGCAAGCAGCTCATGTACGACCTCGCGGACGGTTTCATCGTCCTGCCCGGCGGGCTCGGGACGCTCGAGGAACTAGCCGAGGTGGCAACCTGGTCCCAACTCGGGCTCCACGCCAAGCCCGAGGTCCTCCTGGACGTCGATGGTTTCTGGGACCCTCTGATCGCCCAACTGGACCGGATGGCGAGCGCCGGCCTGTTGGCACCCCGAAATCGCGATCTGATTCAACTCGCGGGCACCCCCGCGGACGCCCTCGCCGTACTCGAATCGGCGCCACCTCATCCGGTCGACAAGTGGATCACGGCCGGCGAGCGCTAGCCCGAAGGGACCGAGTTGAGTTGGTTAGAGAAGTCGCGTGTTGAGGGCAGGCCCACGCCAGGCCACCTCAGACACAAAACAGCAGGTCAGGACGCTTGACCGGTCCGGAACGCTCCAACATACGCCACACCTGGCGACATGCGAATGTGACAGGAACGTGACAGCGAGGCGCCGGACATCACTTCCCACCTGGCACAACCTCCGGAAAGCAGGCCAGGACGACCAGAGCCTCACCTGAGATGGCAGCGAGCAGACGACCCGGCGTCGGGTGCATTGCCTCCTCCACCCGGATAGAGTCGCCTTCCGGTTAGCTCCCGAGCATGTCCCGCGCTCGCTTGTTAGCTAAAGCTAGGGACGGGTGCAGCCGCCCTCCTAGACTGGACCCTTCGTGATCGCGCCGGCCACCCCCGCCGCCCTCCAACAGCGAGACAACGCCACGCGGTCGCGCCGGCCGCGGTGGTGGCCGGAGATCCTTGTCATCGTGTGGCTGTGTTGGGTGTACGACGCCGTCACCAACCTGGCCCCGCTACGGCAACGGGCTGCCTATGCCCACGCCCGCAGCATCCTGCACCTGGAGCAGGTGACCCACCTCGACCCTGAGGCGGGGCTCAATCGATGGCTGGCCGCTCATCACTCCTTGGCCCTATGGGTTTCCAACTACTACGACAACGCCCACTTCGTCGTGACGCTCGGCCTGGTGGGGTGGCTGTGGTGGCGCCACCCCGTGCTGTACCGGCCCCTTCGGACCAGCCTGGTCCTCATCAATGTCATGGCTCTGGCGGTCTTCTGGTGCTACCCCACCGCTCCACCCCGCCTGCTGGCGCCAGGCCGCTATGTCGATGTGGTAGCCGCCACCCACGCCTTCGGATCATGGCATTCCGGCACCCTCGCCACCGCCGCCAACCAACTGGCGGCCATGCCGTCGCTGCACATCGCCTGGGCGGCGTGGTCGGCGCTGGCGGCGGCGCGGATATGGGGGGGTCCCAGCATCGCTGGACCATGGCCGTGTGGCTCTACCCGGTCCTCACCGCCGTCGCGGTAATGGCCACCGGCAACCACTTCCTGCTCGACGTCCTGGCTGGGCTGGTGACGATGGTCGTCGCCACGCTCATCGCGGCGCGCTGGGAAGGCTGGTGGACGGCTCGCCTGGCTCGTCAGACCCTTGCCCGCCACCCCAGCCCCGTGCGTCCGACTCACTCGTAGGCGGCTTCCACCTGCCATCGACCTCCTTCTCTGATAAGCAGAAGAGCGGTCCCATCCGCCAGCACCACTTGGAGTCGGGCTGCCCGGCGCCCCCCCGCATCCCACCACCGTTCCTCGACCGGCCAGGGACCGGCCCAACCGAGCACCGTCAGGGACCGTCCGCCGGCGACCGTCACCGAATCGGGCGGAGCGCTGATCACCCCTCGCCCGCTCACGCTGACCGGTGTGCCATCCCGGTCTCGCACCTCCGCCAGCAGGGGCCGTTCGTAGACCACGGCGGGAGAGGGCTCCACCAGCCGGCCTGGCCAGGGAGGCACCTCGCGGGCGTAGCCCCTGCCCCGACCAGTCTGAGCGTCGATGACCTGGGCCCGCTCATCTCCCCAGGGCACCAGACGCACCTGCTCCGCCGGAGCCCGTCCGCCTACCAGCACCGCAGTCAGCACTGCCTCGGGGCCGAGCATCCCTTGCACCCGGGCGAGAGCCCGAGCGGCCCGGGAATCGGCGGCCGCCTCACCTCCCCAGAACTTCAGCTGACGGCCGTCGTCCGGCCGCACTTCCTCGGGGACCAGGCGCAGCAACGTCAATCCTCCTGAGGGCCGGCCCTCCCCCGCCAACCAGCCGTCGAGTTGCCAGCGGGCCCGTTCGGATAGTGCCATCGCACTGAGGGCGCCTTCATGACGCCAGCGGCGAACCAGCTGCCCGCCATCCTCGGTCTCAGCCTCGATGGCCACCATGGTGCACGCCAGACCCAGGGCGGCCAACCGCTCGTGCAGCTCGTCCGCCAGCGCTTTGGCCACGAAGGCGGCGGTATCGATGCGCTCCGCCGGGGGGTCCAGCTCGGCGGTCACGGCCAGCTCCGGCGGTGGCGGGCGGGCGGCGAGCAGGCGTTCGTCATGACCGCTCGCCAGGTTGCGGGCGACCGCCCCGGTCGGCCCGAAACGACCCAGCACCGACGGTCCGGGCAGAGCGGCCAGGTCGCCCAGAGTGCGGATCCCCAACCGCACCAGCAGATCTGACAACGCCTCGAACTCCGTTCCCAGGGCCCCGACCGGGTGAGGGGCCAGCCAATCCCGGCTGGCACCGGGAGGCACCACCGTCACCCCCCGATCACCCGTATTCGGAGCCAGCCGGACCGCTCGAGCCGCCAGGCCGGCCGTGAACCGGCCGTCGGCGATGCCCACCCGGCATCCGGGCTGGCCCACCACCCGGTCCACCTCCTCGGCCACCCGAATCGCCAACGCTTCGTCACCGCCGAAGTAACGCGACGGACCGCGCGTAGCCAGAGCGACCGCACCAGGGGCCAGGATCTCCACAGCTGGTGTCAACATCTCGAGGGCCACCACAACCGGCTCCCATGCCCGGGCATCCCGACCGGCCTCGGCGAGGACGACGGTCAACTCCGGGCAGCGGCCCTGAGCCTCACGGCGCCGCAGACCCGGCCGTACCCCCTCCGCCCGCCCGGCCGGCGTGACCGCAACTACCTGGTTGGCGCGGATTACCGCCGCGGGTACGTCAGGGCTGCAACCGGCTGCGACGACAGGCCAGTCCGGGTACCAGGCCACCAGCATCCGCATGGCCCCACCTCAGCTGACTCGGGTGGCGGTGAACGGTTCGGGCCCGGCGGTGTCCCGACCTGGCAACCACAGCGTGGTACGCCGCTCCCGGGCGGCCGCCCGGCGTCCGCTCACCACCACGTCCAGCCGGCGGCGACGGAGATGGCCGTGCCCACAGCCCAGCCCATCCCACCGGGCGCTGGCAACCGACAGGCGGAGGTCGGGGGCCTCTGGCCAGCGTGATCCGGGTGGCTCGAGCACCACCAGCACCGTGCCCCGCTCACGGGTCCGGGCAACCAGCCGGCGGGCGTCAGCAGACCTGGCTCGGCCAGGCAGTCCCAGGAGCAGCAGATCCACACCGTCCAGCAGAGCGGCAACCACGGCGGGCCAGCGGTCTCCCGGCGCGGGCACGAGGGCCAGCCGCTCGAGCGTGACTCCCAACTCGTCAGCAGCCCGCAAACCGAGGGACGGTAAGCCCACTGCGGCGGCCCAGGCCCCTTCCACTGTGGCCGCGCCCACCACGGCCAGCGCCAGTGAAACCCCACCAGCGGTAGAGCTGATCACCAGAGTGCTACCTCGGCGAACCCCTCCTTCGAGCAGCACTCCCAGTGCTCCAGGGACCTCCAGGACCCGGGTGTCGGCCGTGGCCACCGGCCGGCTCTGGGCGCCGGCCAACCGCAAGGAGGCCAACTCATTCATGGTCCCATCCTAGCGACGAACCGGCCGGGAGTCGAACGTATGTTCGAGCCTCGTCTCCCCTACCCATCCATGTGGCCGTCGCCGAGGGCCAGGGCCCGAAGGGCGCCCACCTGCTCGGCGTCACCGATAACGATGAGGACCTCTCCACCGACAATCTCCGCCGTCGGGGGCGGGTTGGTACGGAACTCGCGGTCCGGGTGCCGCATGGCCAGGACCAAGGTGCCGGTCCGGTCGTGGACCCGGGCGCTGCGCAGCGTCTCACCCGCCAACGGCGAGTCAACCGGGACCTCGACCTCCTCCAAGCGGAACTCGAGGCTGCCGTCGTGCATCACCACGTCGAGAAACTCGGCGACGTGGGGCTGGACCGCGAAGGCGGCCATGCGGGCCCCGCCGAGATCCTGCGGGTTGACGACCCGGTCGGCGCCGGCGTACACCAGCTTCGCTACTG
Organism: uncultured Acidimicrobiaceae bacterium; assembly: GCA_963769725.1. Classification (GTDB taxonomy): domain Bacteria; phylum Actinomycetota; class Acidimicrobiia; order Acidimicrobiales; family Palsa-688; genus PALSA-693. The sequence goes on from CAVYMU010000005.1 coordinate 85,882, forward strand.
CCGACTCCGATGCGGCCCGCGACACGATGAACAGCCGCGAGGCCATCGAACGAGCGGTCAGGGTCACGTAGAGGTTGTCGGCGTCGGTGTTGAGGGCGGTAACCAGCACCCGGGCCCGTTCGATGCCGGCGGCGCGCAGCACCGCTTCGTCCGTGGCGTCGCCCTGCACATAGGGGGTGGCGACCGTGGCAATGCGGGCCGGCGAGGCATCGACGACCACGATCTCGGCCTGCGAGGACAGCAGGTGACGTGCGATGGCCTGGCCGACCCGGCCCCACCCGCACAGAATCATGTGGCCATGCATCTCATTGATCTGGCGTTCCATCCTGCGCCTCCTGTAGGTGCCACCGAGATAGCCCTCCACAAAGGTGTCGATGGCCACGCCGAAGGTGTACGCGGCCGTCGCCACGCCGACCAGGATCAAGAAGATGGTGAAGATCTTCTCGCCCGTTCCGAAGGGTCGAGCCTCGCCGAAGCCAACGGTGCTCACGGTGATGACGGTCTGAAACAGGGCGTCGAGAAAAGGGAGCCCGAAGCCGATGAACCCCACCGTCCCGACCACGACCACCAGCACCAGACCGGTGAAACCCACATACAGCCGCTGATGCGGGTTGAGACCGAGCCGGCGCTTCCTGCGGAGCCGGAGTCGGGGCATGTCCCATTCTGGTCGGTGCCCCCCGTCGCCGTGACGGGCAGGGCTCGACGCCGTCACACCCCGAGCGGCCCGGCGCTCCCGAGCGGCCCGTCACACCCGAGCGGCCCGTCACACCCGAGCGGCCCGTCACACCCGAGCGGCCGGCCCCGTCTAGCCCGTCCTGCCCGCCTTGACGGCCGGTAATGCCCCGGAATGGGTCCGAGTGCCGTCACCCTGGCCCCCAAATGAGGGCAGGGCCCTGCGGGCCTCGCCACCGCGGCTTTCGCAGGGGACGATCCCGGACCGGGGCGCCCGGCGCCTGGCGGCGCCACCCCGGGACAGGCGAGATACCGGAACTTCGGCCCGAGAACCGGAGAGCCAGAGAATCAGCGGGTCACGCCGTCTGCGCTCGCCGCGCGCGCGACCGCGGCGGCCACGGCGGTGGCGATGCCGGGTACGAAAACGCTGGGCACGATTTCGTCGACTCGGAGCTGGTCCGGTGGGACCGCAGCCGCGATGGCGTCGGCCGCCGCCAGTTTCATGTTCTCTGTGATCCGGGTGGCGCCCGCGTCCAGGGCGCCCCGGAAGATGCCCGGGAAGCAGAGGACATTGTTGATCTGATTGGGATAATCACTGCGGCCCGTCGCCATGACGGCGACGATCCCTTCGGCTTCCTCGGGGAGTACCTCCGGAACGGGGTTGGCCAGTGCGAACACGATGCTCCGGTCGGCCATGGTCTCGAGGTCGGCCCGGTGCAGCAATCCGGGGGCGCTCACCCCGATGAATGCGTCGGCGCCGCCCAGGAGGTCCAGCAACGAGCCGGTCCGTCCCTCGGGGTTGGCGTGGTCCGCCAGCCACTGTTTGGACGGGTCGAGCGCCTCGCGACCCTTGTGGATGGCGCCCTTCCGGTCCGCCGCCACGATATCGACAGCCCCGGCCTGCATGAGGATCTTGGTGATGGCGACCCCGGCCGCTCCGGCGCCGGAAAGCACGACCCGAAGGTCTGAGAGTGACTTGTCCACCAGCCGGCAGGCGTTGCGGAGCGCGGCCAGTACCACCACCGCCGTGCCGTGCTGATCATCATGGAAGACCGGGATGGAGAGGGCATCGGTCAGCCGCTGCTCCACCTCGAAGCAACGCGGCGCGGCGATGTCCTCGAGGTTGATGCCCCCGAACATGGGCTCCATGCGTTGGACCGTCTCCACCAGCTCATCCGGAGATGACACCCGGAGGCAGACCGGAACGGCGTCGACGCCCCCGAACTCCTTGAAGAGCACGGCTTTGCCTTCCATCACCGGCAGGGCGGCCTCAGGCCCGATGTCGCCGAGTCCGAGCACGGCGGTCCCGTCGGTGACCACGGCGACGGTATTGGCTTTCATGGTGTAGCGGTGGACCTGTTGACGATCCGCGGCGATGGCCAGGCATACCCTCGCCACTCCCGGGGTGTAGGCCATGGCCAGGTCATCCCGATCATGGAGGGGACGCTTGCCGTCGATCGTCAGCTTTCCCTTCTCGTGAATGGCGAAGGTCCGATCCTCAACCTCGAGGATGTCGATCCCCTCGACGCGGCGTGCGGCCGCGGCCACGTCGGCCGCGTGCCCTTCGGAGCCGCAGAACACGACCACGTCGCGTGTCACGGTCGCGCCGTCGGTGGCCACGATCTCGATTCCGACCAGGCTCCCTCCCGCCGCGCCGATAGCGGTCGCCAGCTGGCCGAGCACTCCCGGCTGGTTTGGGATCCGGGCGCGTAGTCGCAGGGAGAAGGCAGCGAGAGGCGTGGCCATGGGAGGAGACTACCGATCTGGATCACCACGGGGACCGGTCAAGGGTGAAGGCGTCCCGACCCGGATACCACCCCTCCGGACCCTCGACGCGACGAAGGACCGGCGGGGGGTTGCCGGTCCTTCGTGAGGCTCAAGGGACGAGGGGGGAGGCCGCCCCGAGCAATTTCATTGTGGGCTATCCTCCTGCACTGGGTCAAGAGACATGTGTCACAAGCGGAATCTCCACGCTCCGAAACCTAACGACGCGCCTATCCCGGTCCCGCCCAGGATCCAGCCGGATGGTGGCCCGGATCTCCCCGGAACGGGCTGAGACGGCGATGGCGGAAGTGGCCGGCCGATCTCAACCGCCGGACCAAACAACATCACTGGGTCCGGGGCGCGCTCCGACGCCGTTGTGGGAGCCGGACGAAGCCCGCCGGTCCCGGTCCCGGCTGCGCCAATATCTGGATCGGACCGGTTTCGTCAGCTACGACGACGCCTGGAAATGGTCGGTGGCGCCTGACACCGCGGGGGCCTTCTGGCGCTCGGTGGCGGAAGAATTCGACGTCACCTGGCACCACGAGCCGGAGTTCGACTTGAAGCGATCGGGACTCGAGGTGTTCGGGGCCCGGTGGTTCGGCGAGGGCCGGCTCAACTACGCGGAGCGAGCCTTGTCACCGGTGGCGGCCGGCCCGGCCGGAAGTGGTCGCAGCCAGGCTGGCCCCGAGGCGCTGGCGGTTATCGGCCGTTCCCAGACCCGTTCGGATGTGGAACTGTCCCGAGCCGACCTGGCCGATCTGGTCAGCCGGGTCCGCAGGGGCCTGGAAGCGATCGGGGTCCGTTCCGGTGACCGCGTGGCCGCCTGCCTTCCGAATATTCCCGAAACGCTCGCAGCCATGCTCGCCTGCGCCAGCCTCGGCGCGGTCTGGACCTGCTGCGCACCCGAGATGGGCGTTACCGGTGTCCTCGACCGGCTGGCCCAGGTCGACCCGGTGGTGCTTCTGGCCATCGACGGGTATCGATACGGCCCTCGAACTATCGAGCGCAGCCACGAGAACGAGGCCATTCGTGCCGGCTTACCGACCCTGGTGCGAGCCGTCTGGCTGGAATACCTGCACACCGGCACCCTGGTCCCCGACGGCTGGATGCCCTGGGAGCAACTGACCCAGGACCCGGGCCGTCTCGAGTTCGCGCCGCTGGCCTTTGACCACCCGCTCTACGTCCTGTTCTCCTCCGGCACCACCGGCAAGCCCAAACCGATCGTGCACGGCCACGGCGGGATCCTGCTGGAACACGCCAAGGTGCTGGGATTGCACTTCGACCTCGGTCCGGCCGACCGGTTCTTCTGGTACACGACGACCGGCTGGATGATGTGGAACCTCTACGTCTCAGGCCTGGTCGTGGGCGCGGCGGTGGTGACCTTCGACGGAGACCCGTCCTGGCCCGGCCCCGACGCCCTCTGGGCCAGCATGGCCGAAACCGGCACTACCTGCGGCGGGGTCGGGGCCGGTCACCTGGTGAGCGGCATGAAGGCCGGTCTACGGCCCGGCGCCGGCCACGACCTGACGAAACTGCGTACCTTGGGCTCCACCGGCTCGCCGTTGCCCGCCGGCCGCGGCCCGTTGGGTCTACCACGCCGTGGCCCCCGACGTGCTGCTGGCCTCGGTGAGCGGGGGGACGGACGTGTGCACGGGATTCGTGGCCGCCAGCCCCCTGCACCCGGTCTGGGCGGGCGAGATCTCCTGCCGGTGCCTGGGTGCCGCCGTCGAGGTGTACGACGACGGGGGACGCTCGGTGATCGAAGAGGAAGGTGAACTGGTGCTCACCGCTCCCCTGCCATCGATGCCCGTCCGTTTCTGGGGCGACGACGACGGCCGTCGCTACCACGCCGCCTACTTCGAGCGCTTCCCGTCGGTGTGGGCGCATGGCGACCGGGCCACCCTGACGGGGCGGGGCACCTGCATCATCACCGGACGCTCCGACGGCACGCTCAACCGGGGCGGGGTCCGCATGGGCACAGCCGAGTTCTACGACATCGTCGAACGGTTCGATCTGGTGGCGGACAGCCTGGTCGTGCACCTCGATGACCGCGACGGCGGACCGGGCCAACTCTGGCTCTTCGTCGTCGCAAGAGACGAACACCTAGGAGCGGTGGGCCGAGACGAACTGGCGGACCAGTTGAAAGCGGCCTTGCGGCGAGAACTGTCGCCCCGCCACGTCCCCGACCGGATCGTCATGGTGGCCCAGATACCTCGCACCCTGTCAGGGAAGAAGCTGGAGGTGCCGGTCAAGCGGATCCTCGCCGGCGTCCCGATAGCCGAGGCGCTCACCCTCACGTCGGTGGCCAACCCCGACAGCCTGACGGCCTTCGTCGGATTGGCCGGCGATCGCCATGGCGAGCCGGGCCCGGGCTGACTGATCCTCGGGCTGGCTGATCCCCGGGCTGGCTGTCGGTGGGTTGGCTGTTCCTGGGCCGCCCGCCTGGCCCAGCGGCTCGGACCCGAAGCGGTCAGCCGCCCTCGGAGGCCATGCGTTCCAACAACGGGACCGCCGCCGACAGCAGGGCCTGCTCCTCGGTGGTGAAGGCCTGCAGGCGAGCAGCCAGAAAAGCGTCCCGGCGAGTACGGGTCTCCGCCAGCAGAGCGTCGCCGGCCGGCGACACTGCCACTCGAGCCACCCGCCGGTCGGCGGCGTCGACGCGCCGCTCCACCAGCCCCTGTTCCTCCAGCCGGGCCGCGATACGCGTCATCGACGGGGGGGCGATGCGCTCGATGGAAGCCAGCTCCCCGAGCGACACCTCGCCGTGCTTGGCGATCGTCGCCAGAGCCGAGAGCTGCGAGGCCGTCACGTCACCGGCGGTCTGCTGGCGCAGACGGCGGGAGAGGCGCAGGATGACCAGTCGGAGCTGGCTCTCGAGTGTCGGTGCGGTCGTCGCCGCCATCGGGCGAAGTGTAGCGGCATCCGCAGCCACTCGGTGTCCACTGACAGGCGGCGAGACCGATCGACCTGCCACCATGGGCCGGTGCCGATGCGTGAGGACTGCCGCCACTTCCAGAGCCGAACCTATGACACCGGCGAGGTAGCCCGTTTCTGCGTTCTCAACCTGGCGCCGGAGGCACCGTGGCGCTGCCCGGAGAACTGCTCTCGCTACGAGCGAGACATGATCGATGCCAGCTTCGTGGTCGGGTCGCTCAACCGGCCCCCCGTAGAGGAAGAGCCCGACGACCCACCCGAGACCGTCGCCGCCGTTCTTGAAGAGGCCGATGCCATCGTCACTGCGGCCGGACCCGAGATCGTGGCCGAGGTGGAGGCCCAACGCACCGGCCGTCGATGGTGGCAGCGCCGGAAGCGGCGGGGTGATGACGACGGCGGAATCCACTTGAGCAACCGCTGAGCCGCGTCTGATGCGCTCCAGCTCCCGACCTTCGGCCGTCGTGGCCCGGGCCGGGTTGGCAACAGTGGTCATGGCGCTGGCCCTGACCAGCTGCGGTAGCAGCCATCCCCGGGCGACCGCCCCCTTCAACCAGTGCCACCACGACCGCCCTTCCGACCACTGCGGCCACCGGCCGGAGGCCCCTACGGGTGGACTCGCGACGCCAACCCGGCCCTGGACCTCGGCGGCGGCCCGTCGAGCACCCTGGCGTGCCGTCCTCGCCCCTTCGGGCGGTTCACCCTGGATCGTCGCAGGAACACGCCTCGCCGCGGCCGGCACCACCACGGCCACGGTGTGGACGTCGCCCGACGGCACCGCGTGGCGGGCCACCGCCTTGACCGGGCCGACGGTCGACAGCCAGGCCGCGGCGGCCGCAACCTGGCGCACGGGCACCGTCGTCGTCGGATCTGTCGGCGCCGCAGCCGACCGCCGCGCTGCGGTCTGGATCTCGCCCACGCCCGGGGCCCCCTTCGCCCAGGCGAGCGGCGCCGCCCTCCTCAGCCCCAACTCCGCCATGACGGCGGTCACGAGCGGGACGCTCGGTCTGTTCGCGGCCGGCACCGCTGGCGGCCGGGTGGCGATGTGGTACTCGAGCGACGGCCACCACTGGACCAGCCTCACAGGGGCCGATCGAGTGATCGGCGCCGCCGAAGACCCCCACGTCGACACTTTGCTCGCCACGGCCAACGAGGGCGTGTACGCGGCCGGATGGGTCCGCAATGGGTCGTCGACGAGCCGCGGCCGTGTGGTCGTCCGGGGACGGGATCAACTGGCATGCCGGTGCTGTCCGCCCCGGCCGCCTTCAGCGGCCCCGGCGACCATCTCATCACCGCCATGGCGGCCCTGCGAAACGGGCCGTCGCCAGTCGACATCGGCCTGGTCGCGGTCGGGGGAACCTGGACCGGCTCACACTGGGTACCCGCCTCATGGATCTCGCCGAACGGAGCCAGCTGGAGCCCGCCCTCCACCGCCTTCTCCCTGGGCGCCCGGCCCCAGCCGGGCGCCACCGACGCCATTGTCCGGGGGCTGGCAGCCGTCCCGTCCCCACCGCTGTCGACCCGGCTGGTCGCCGTGGGCGGCGGTCCGACGGCGCAGCGCCTCTGGGAGTCGACGGACGGGCTGCACTGGACGGAGCTCCCGCTGCCGCCCGCTGGCGCCGTCTCAGACCAGTGGCGGGCGTCCCTGGTGGCGGTGGCCGGGCCGACGTCGGTCGTGGCCGACGGCGACCCCGGCCAACCTCGGTTGCTGGTCGATCGAGGGAAGACGGGATGGCAGCAACCTTCGGCCGATGCCAGCGTCTTCGGCCCCGTCCAAACCATCGCCACGCCCGCAGGCCTGGCCGTCACGCCCGGCCTGCGTCACGCTGGCCGTCGAAGATCGATGACCCCGGACAGGCGCTCGGCCCGGGCGCCTCGTCCACTCGACTGCTCGCCTCGGCCGACGGGACCAGCTGGAACCCGATTCCGACCGGAGCGGTGTTCGCCGGTGCCACCGTCACCGGCCTGACCGCCGGACCCGAGGGGCTCGTCGCCGTGGGCTGGCACCGCGTCGGATCGCTGGTCAAAGCGGTGGCCTGGACGAGCCCGGACGGACGCACCTGGCGGGTGATGACGCCCCTCGACGCCCGGCCCACGCCGGGCTCGGATGAAGCCGGCGGCGTATGCGCCAGTGGCGGCGAAATCGTCGCGGTCGGCTCGGCGCTTTCGACGGGCGGCCATGAAGTCGCTCGGGGCTGGGGATCGAGCGACGGGGTGCACTGGGTGCCGGTACGCGTCGCGCCGCCCGCCCAGCCCGGGACCTTCGAGGCCATGACGGGCTGCAGCGCCGTGGCCACCGGCGCCGCGGGGCCGGGAGGAACCACGCCGCCGTCGACCGCTGATGGCACGGCGGCCTCGAGCCGTCCACCAGGATTCGACGCGTTCGGATCGGCCGCAGCAGCCGAAAATGGGCCCGGGCCGGCCTACTGGGCGTCAACTGGCGGTGCCGCTTGGGCCCGGCAGAGCGCCAGCCCGTTCGGGCCCGGTCTCCCCTATCCCGTCCTGGACGTGGCCCGCATCAGCGGGGTGTGGATGGCCACGACGAGATCGCCCGATCCCGACATCGGATCGGCCGTCCCCGCCACCGAGTCGGGTCTGTGGGTGAGCACGAACGCGGGAGGGACGTGGCAGCGTCTCGATACGACCGGCGCCATCTGGCACGGACAGCAGCCGGCCCAGGTGGACCGGGTGGCGCTGCTTGGAACCGTGCCGGTTGTGACCGGTCAAGTAGACGGCCGGCTGGCCGTCTGGATCGGCACTCCGACGTAGCCGCTACGGAAAAAGAGCGAGGGTGTCGTCCGGATCACCGGCCGGCAACCAGGGCCGAGGCGCGGCCCGGGCGCCGGCGACTCCCCAGACCAGATGTTCCATGAAGATCCACGTCCGGCGATGGATGGCGGAAGGCCCGTAAGCCTGCAACGCCATCTTGTGCCGGGGGCACGGATACCCCTTGTTGGAATCGAACTCGTACCCGGGATAATGCTCCGCCTCGGCTCGCATGACCCGGTCGCGGGTGACCTTGGCCAGGATCGACGCCGTCGCAATCGACAGGCAGGTGACGTCGCCCTTGACGATCCGCTGGGTGCAACCCAGTCCCACGAAGTCCCAGTTGCCATCGACGAGCACCTGGTCGGGCGGGACTCCGAGCGCGTCCATGGCCCGACGAGCCGCCAAGCGCTGGGCCTCGGCCATTCCGACGTCATCACACTCCGTTTGGGACGCGGCACCTACCGCCCAGGCGGTGCACCACGCGGCCAGACGATCGAACAACCGCTCCCGCTCGCCCTCTGGCAGCATCTTGGAGTCCCGGACCCGATAGACCCGGCGGTCCTGGGGAAGCACAGCGGCTCCGACCATGATCGGCCCGGCCCATGAGCCCCGCCCCACTTCGTCGACGCCAACCACGACCTGGCGGCCCTGCTCCCACAGCCGCCGCTCGACCGACAGCGTCGGAACTCGATTCATGAGTGGTCCTGATCCGAAAGCTGGATCCGAATAGCTGGGATCCGAATAGCGGCTGAAGATCATTCCGTCACCCTCGAGCACGGCGCTCAGGCGGACCCGCACGGTATCAGAGAACGACCCCTGGCCCAGCAGGCCGCGATGACCTGGACCGACCAGAGCCGGCGCCGTCGTGACGCACAGCTCGTCGAGCAGTTGGGCTTCGAGGAGGGACCGCAGCAGGGTCGGACCTCCTTCGCACAGCACCCGGGGCAGCCCTCGGTCCGACAGCTCATCAAGGGCGACGGCCAAGTCGACCTCCTTCGCACCACACACGACCAGCTCGGCGGAGCCGGCCAGATCACTTCGAAGGGCGGCCGACGCCGCGGAGGTGAGCACCAGCGGCTTCCGGTCGCCGGTGAACACCCGGGCGGTCGGAGACAGATCGGCTCGGTTGCTGACGATCGCCAGCACCGGGAGGGCGGCCTGGCCCCGCTCGAGCCGGCGTTCGGTCACGTCGGACTCGAGCTGCACCGGTCCGTAATTCTCCTGCCGGGCCGTCCCCGCCCCCACCAATATGGCGTCTGCCACGGCCCGCATGGCCATAAACGCGGCCCGATCGGCGGCCCCGCCGAGCGGCGAGCTGCGCCCGCCGACTTCGACCATCCCATCGATTGACATGACGAAGTTGGCTCGGACGTGCCGGGCCGCGGCGACGCCATATTCCTCCTCGAGACTGGACGCGTCCGGCAGGTCGGCCGGGGCGGGAAGCAGGCGACGCATCAACCGACTTGGGCGATGGTGCCCGATTCGCCCGGGTCGGGATCGGTGGCCAGGAAGGCGTCGAGGATCTCCGTTGCGACCGGCTCGCTGGTCAGACGCAGGCTGAGGGCCACCACATTGGCATCGTTCCAGCGCCGGGCCCCTCGTGCCGTCTCGGCGTCCACGCACAGAGCAGCTCGCACCCCGGCCACCTTGTTGGCGGCAATCGAAACGCCGGTGCCCGTCCAGCAACAGACGACGCCGCGATCGGCTCGGCCAGCCGCCACCGCCTCACCCACCGCCCGGCCCACTTCAGGCCACGGTGCCTCGTCCGCGAGGACGTCCACGGTGTGGCCGGCTCCGGACAGGTAGGCCGTCACTGCTTCCGCAAGCGGCGTCGCTTCGTCGGCACCAAATGCCACTCGCACGCCCCGGAGCCTACCGGTCCGTGCCCTGCGTCGAGCGGTTGTTCGGGCCGTAGGATGCGCTCATGCCCGAGGCCGCCCCGCTGCGCCTCCCTTCGCAGGAGGGCTGGTTGGGTCGCGAGGCGGTGCTGGTCCCCGTCAAAGCCTTCCGGGATGCGAAGGTGCGTCTGGCTCCGGCTATGTCCGCACCGGAACGGGCGGCCTTGGCCCAAAGGATGGCGGCCCGGGTGGTGGCGTCAGCGGCCGGACTTCCTGTGGCGGTGGTATGCGACGATGCGGAGGTGGCGGGATGGGCCCGAGGGCTCGGCGCCCTGGTGATCTGGGAGCCGGGACGAGGACTCAACGGGGCCGTGCACGAAGGGGTAGCCCGATTGGCTACGGCCGGGGCGGCCCTGGTCGTCGTCGCCGCCGGCGACCTCCCGTTGGCGACCGACCTGCGGTGGGTCACCCATTTTCCGGGCGTGACGATCATTCCCGACCGGCGGGGCGACGGCACCAATGTCATCGGCGTCCCGACGACGGCGGGTTTCACCTTCTCGTACGGACCCGGGTCATTCGCCCGTCATTGCGACGAGGCCCGTCGCCTGGGTCTTCCGATTCGCATCGTCCACTCCACTCCACTCGGATGGGACGTCGACGTGCCCGACGACCTCGCCGCAGTCAAGAGATGACCGATCCGATGGGCCGGGGCGAGTTCATGGCCCGGCCGACGATCGACCTGGCGACACCAGCGGTGGCCCTGGCCATCGGCGCCCATCCGGACGACGTCGAGTTCGGGTGTGGCGGCACGCTGGCCAAATGGGCGGCGGCGGGATGCCGGATCCATCACGTCGTTTGCACCGACGGTTCGAAGGGCTCCTGGGATATCGAACGAGACCGGGCCCGGCTCGTGACGATCCGTCAGCAAGAACAGCGCGAAGCCTCTCGTCGCCTGGGTGGCACCGGCGAAGTTGCGTTTCTGGCCTGGCCCGACGGCGAACTGCAATCCGGCCTGCGGCAGCGATGGGAGATTGCCTACTGGATCCGCCGGGTTCGACCGGACGTGGTGCTGGGCCACGACCCGTGGAAACGCTATCGATTGCACCCTGACCACCGGCACGCCGGCTTTTTGGCGACTGACGGTGTCGTGGCCGCTCGGGATCCGCATTTCTTCCCCGAGATCGGCGAGCCGCCCCACCGCCCGAGCACCCTGTTGCTCTGGGAGGCGGATGAACCTGATCACGTCGAGAACATCCAGGGCTTCGAGCCCTGCAAGCTCGACGCCCTGCTCGCCCATCAGAGCCAGTTTCGCTCGACCATGCACATCAACGGACCGGCAGACAGCCAGCCTGACGAGCTGACGGCCTTCTCATCCCGATTGCTGCGGCACCATGCAGCGGCAGGCGCGTCAATCGGCCTGGCGGCGGCTGAGGCGTTCAAAGCCGTACGAGATCTGTAGCGGGCCCGAACGGGCCCGCTCGGGCGGGAGCGGTTACGCCGTCTTCGCCGGGGTCGCCTTCCGGGTAAGGACTCGTTTGGCTGGGAGATGAGCCCTGACGAGCTGACACCGCGACCTTCCGGGCGCCGGTCTTTGGCCCGCCCGTCGCCGACTTGGTGGCGGTCCGCGTCACACCAGCGGTCCGTTTGCTGACGGCCTTCTTGGTCGCCGGTGCCTTCTTCGCCGGCGAGGTCTTCTTGGCCGGCCGCGTCTTCTTGACGGCCGTGGCCCGCTTGGCGGGGGCCGCCCTCTTCACCGGCGCGGACGTCTTTTTGACGGCCGTGGCCCGCTTGGCAGGCGTCGTCTTCTTCACCGGCGCGGACGTCTTTTTGACGGCCGTGGCCCGCTTGGCAGGCGTTGTCTTCTTCACCGGCGCGGACGTCTTTTTGACGGCCGTGGCCCGCTTGGCAGGCGTTGTCTTCTTCGCCGGGGCCCGTGTGGCCGTCGCAGCCTTAGACGGCGCCGCCTTTCGGGGCGGCGCCGTCTTCTTGGCCGCAGCCGCCGTCTTCTTGACTGGGCTCATGTCCCCTTCTCTCAGCGCTTCTTGGCTGCCTTGGTCGCCTTGGTCGCCTTGGTCGCCTTCGTCGCAGAGGCGGCGGCCTTCTTGGTCGCGGCTGCCTTCTTGGCCGGCCCGGTCTTCTTGGCCGCAGCGGCCTTCTTGGCCGGAGCGGCCTTCTTGGCGGCGGCGGCCTTGCCGCGGCTGTTCAGCGACTCCTTGAATGCCGATGCGGGAGCGAAGCGCACGCCTCTCGATGCGGCGATCCGCACGGGCGCCCCCGTCTGGGGATTGCGACCCATCCGGGCGGCCCGAGCGCTCGGCGAGAAGGTCCCGAATCCGAAGATCGCCACCTTGTTGCCCGCCTTGGTCTCAGCCATCACCGACTCGGTCACGGCGGCCACCGCCGCTTCGGCCTGCTTCTTGTCGAGTCCGGTCTTGCTTACGACTGCCTCGACGAGCTCTGTCCTGTTCACCGGCACCTCCTGGCGCTGTTGGGGAAGTTCCCTGATATACAAGAGGTTTTTGAGCTGCAGGTCAAGCATTTCCCTTGCATGACAAGGGCTTTCGAGGCAGTCAGGCGAAATGTGCCTTGCTACACAAGGGTTTCTTGCTTCAAGGCCTGCTCAAGAACTTCGCCGACTTCGGCCGCGAAATGGAACGTCATCTGCTCGCGGACCGCTTCGGGGACGTCTTCGAGGTCGGCCTCGTTGCGAGCGGGCAGCACCACTTCGGTCAGTCCGGCCCGATGGGCGGCTAGAACCTTCTGCTTCACGCCTCCGATCGGCAGCACCTTTGCCCTGCAACGTGACCTCGCCCGTCATGCCAACTTCGGGCCGGACGGCTCGGTCGGTCAAGAGGCTCACCAGTGCAGTCGTCATGGTCACGCCCGCGGACGGGCCGTCCTTGGGTATGGCGCCAGCCGGAACGTGAATGTGGATGCGCAGACGATCGAAGACATCTGGCTGCGAGTCCGAGCTTGGCGGCGTGGGCCCGCACATACGAAAGGGCGATCTGCGCCGACTCCTGCATGACCTCACCGAGCTGGCCGGTGATGGTCAGACCGGGCTCGCCGGGTGCGGCGCTGGCTTCGACGAAGAGGACGTCGCCGCCCACGCCCGGTCACCGCCAAACCGGTTGCCACGCCTGGGATCGACGTGCGTTCGGCCACTTCGGGCTGGTGGCGAGGGCGACCCAGCCATCGGCCAACGTCGGACTCGTCGATAGTCAGCGGCGGCTCGGCGCTGCCGGCCGCCACCTTGGCCGCGGCCTTTCGCAGCAAGCGGGCCAATTCCCGTTCGAGGCTCACGCACTCCTGCCTCCCGGGTGTAACCGGTCACAACGGCCCGCAGGGCGGCGTCGGTCACGACCACCTCACCTTCGAGCAGATCCAGCCCGGGCCCACTGCCGGGGCAGCAGATGGTCACGCGCAATCGCCACCTTCTCGTCCTCGGTGTAGCCGTCCAGACGAACGACCTCCATACGGTCGAACAACGGACCAGGGATCTGCTCGGCCATGTTGGCGGTGGCCAGGAACAGCACATCGGACAGATCCAGATCCAGGTCGAGATAGTGGTCCCGGAAGGTGTGGTTCTGGGCCGGGTCCAGCACCTCGAGCAGCGCCGAGGACGGGTCACCTCGCCAGTCGCTGCCGAGCTTGTCGACCTCATCGAGCAGGATGACGGGGTTCATGGTGCCGGCATCCTTGATGGCCCGCACGATACGCCCCGGCAGGGCACCCACGTAGGTGCGCCGGTGACCGCGGATCTCGGCCTCGTCGCGAACGCCGCCCAGAGCGACACGGACAAACGAGCGGCCCATGGCCCGGGCCACCGACTCGCCGAGCGAGGTCTTGCCCACGCCCGGAGGCCCGACGAGGGTGAGGATCATTCCGCCCCGCCCTCGCCCGCTGCCCGGCGACGGTGAGTCGTCGAGGTCGCGGTCGACGCGCAGCTTTCGCACCGCGAGATGCTCGATGATCCGTTCCTTGACGTCATCGAGGCCGGTGTGATCGGCGTCGAGCACCGAACGGGCCTCGGCGATGTCCAGCCGGTCATCGGAGCGAACACCCCAAGGGAGCTCGAAGACCATGTCGAGCCAGGTGCGGATCCACCCGTGCTCGGGGCTCTGCTCGCTGGTGCGCTCCAGCTTGTCGATTTCGCGGGCGATGGCGGTCCGAGTGGCATCGCTGACCGTCAGGGCCTCCAGCCGGGTCCGGTAGTCGTCGCCGTCGTCGCCGTCTCCCTGCTCGCCGAGCTCCTTGCGGATGGCCGCCAGCTGCTGGCGCAGCAGGTACTCGCGCTGGGTCCGCTCCATCCCTTCGGCCACGTCCGAGCGGATCCGATCCTTGAGCTCCAGCTCGGCCAGGGCCTCGCGCCCCCAAGCCAGCACCAGCTCCACCCGGCGGGTCGGGTCGAGGGTCTCGAGCAGCTCGACCTTGCGCTCAACCGACAGCTCGGGCCAGTAGCCCGGCGATGTCGGCCAGGCGGCCTGGGTCGGTAACGCCGCGCAGGATGTCGCCGAGGCGCCCGACGCCGCGATGCTCGGCGATGGCCTCGAAGACGGCCCGCAGCTCTCGGGCCGTCTCGACCGCGGCCTCGCTGGCGGGCGGCTCTTCCACTGCCTCAACGTTCACCCACAGGGCCGGACCGGCGGCGGCGGTCGCGGCCCCGATCGTGGCCCGCTCCAGGGCCTGCACGACCACGGCCGGGGTGCCCCCGGGCAGGGCGCCAGTCCGCTCGACCTGGGCGACGGTGCCCACTCGGGCGAATCGACCTGAGCAGGCATCGGGCCCGCCGGTCCGGCCGAGCCGGGGCACCAGGATCAGCCGGTTCCCGGCGCCGGTGGCGGCCTCGGCCGCGGCCCGGGCCTCGGGGGTCTCCAGGGCCAATGTGATCGTCATGCCAGGCAGCACCACCCCGGCATCGAGGGGGAGCAACGGCAGGGCGGAGGTGGCAATCGGTGACATGAGCGACCTCTTCTTCGTAGATGTAATCGTGTAAGTCGCTTCAGGATAACGACAGTAGAAGCAAACTTGTTCCTCGAAGACTCAGGTTTCACCCATTCGGTATCTATGGCCTTCTCAGTATATTTAATGTGATGTTATCCTGATCGAAGATGGGTAGTGAGGGCGGTGACGGCCCGAATTGGCGCCCGCTGGGGTAGAACAGCCCGGTGGCATCGAGTCGCGACCCGGGCCCTGAGGCCGACCGTCTGGATCTCTACCGGGCCAAGCGGAACTTCGATCGGACGTCGGAGCCGGCGGGCGACGTCAACGACCGCCCCTCCAGTCCGGGCGACGAAGCGCAATTCGTCGTACAGAAGCACGCCGCCCGCCGGCTGCACTACGACGTCCGGTTCGAGGCCGAAGGGGTGCTCATCTCCTGGGCGGTACCCAAGGGGCCCTCACTGGATCCGGCGGTCAAGCGACTGGCGGTCCATGTGGAGGACCACCCGCTCGACTACGCCGCTTTCGAGGGCACCATCTCGTCGGGTGAGTACGGCGCCGGAGCGGTCATCGTCTGGGATCAGGGCCGCTACCGCAACCTGACCGAGAAAAAAGGCCGGGCCGTCTCGGTCGTTGATGCCGTCGCAGCCGGCCACCTCTCGGTCTGGCTCGAGGGCAGCAAGCTCACGGGGCGGCTGGTCGCTCACCCGAACCAGTGCTCCAGGTGATCGCGAAGCATGGATCATGGTGAAACGGAACGACGACGAGGCCAGTCGTTCTCGAGACATCACCACGGAGGCGCCGAACTCCGCCGTCACCGGGCGCAGTATCGAAGAGGTTCGGGGCGACGAGGGCGGCCAGCAGTGGCACCCGGGGCAGGCGACCTGGCATCCGCCGATGCTGGCCCAGTCTCTGCAGGTACCCCAGGATCTACGGACGCTGGACCGGCCCGGTTGGATCTACCAACGCAAGCTGGACGGATTGCGCTGCATGGCGGTACGAAACGGCAACCAGGTCGAGCTGTGGTCACGCAATCACCAGCCCTTTACCAAACGCTTCCCGGCTATCGCCGCCACCCTCGCCTCGCTGCCCGCCGGACAACTTCACCATCGACGGGGAGCTGGTGGCGTTCGACGGCAACCGAACCAGCTTCGGCCTCTTGCAGCGGCCAGGGTCGACGGCCCGGCCGGAGCTGCACGTGTTCGATCTGCTCCACCTGCTCGGGCGGGATACGACCGGCCTGCCGCTCTCGGACCGCCACCTGCTACTGGCCCAAGCTCTCGATGGGATCGGCGACCCCGTTCATGTGGTTGCGGCCGTCGAAGGGGAACCCCGATCCCTGCTCGACGCGGCCTGCCGGGACGGCTGGGAAGGGCTCATCGCCAAACGAGCCGAGAGCACCTACCGGTCGGGGCGGTCTGCGGATTGGCGCAAACTCAAGTGCACGGTGAGCCAGGATCTGGTCGTCGGCGGCTGGTCGGATCCTTCCGGAAGCCGGGTCGGGCTCGGGGCGCTGCTCGTCGGTTACTACGACGACGAGGGTGGGCTGCGCTATGCGGGGCGGGTCGGCACCGGTTTCGACGACAAGGAGCTCGCCGAGCTGCGCCAGCTCCTCTCACAGCGACACACCGACGAGTCCCCCTTCCTCGACGCCGGCAAGGTCAACGGGGCCCACTGGGTCCGGCCCGAGATGGTCGTCGCG
This sequence comes from uncultured Acidimicrobiaceae bacterium, assembly GCA_963769725.1. Lineage (GTDB taxonomy): Bacteria > Actinomycetota > Acidimicrobiia > Acidimicrobiales > Palsa-688 > PALSA-693. The sequence continues at coordinate 102,499 of CAVYMU010000005.1, forward strand.
GTGGCGTTCACTGAATGGACGCCGGACGGACGGCTGCGCCATCCCCGTTTCGAGGGGGTACGCAGAGATGCGAACCCGGATGAGGTCCGGCGCCACCTCGCTTGAAAGTTGCCGGCTGATCGGTTGGTCGCGGCCGGCGGCGATCAGTTGACCTGCTTGTCGAAACCCTCCCAGTAGGGGCTACGCAGCTTGAACTTCTGGAGCTTGCCGGTGGCGGTACGGGTCAGCGACGCTCGGAACTCGACCGACGTCGGACACTTGAAATGGGCCAGCCGGTCGCGGCAGAAGCCGATCAGCTCAGCCTCGTCGGCCGACCGACCGGCCCGCAACACCACCAGGGCCTTGACCGTCTCTCCCCAGCGTTCGCTCGGTACGCCGATGACGGCGACCTCCGCCACGGCGGGGTGCTGGTAGAGACAGTCCTCGACCTCGACCGAGCTGACATTTTCGCCGCCAGAGATGATGACGTCCTTCTTCCGGTCCGAGACCACGACGTAGCCGTCGGGTTGCATTTCACCCTGGTCGCCGGTGTGAAACCAGCCGTCCGCGAGGGCTTGCGCCGACTCTTCGGGCTGCTCCCAATACCCCGCGAACACGTGATTGGAGCGGGCCAGGATCTCGCCATCGCCGGCAGTGCGGATCTGCACGCCCAGCGCCGGGACCCCCGCCTGCGACTGCCGCCGGGCCCGCGTCGGGGCGTCGAGCCCATCCCACTCAGCCGGGGCCCGGTTGATCGTCAAGAGTGGCGAGGTCTCGGTCAAACCGTAGATCTGGATGAACTCCCAGCCGAGCTCGGACTCGACCCGCTCGATCGTTTTCGACGGTGGCGGGGCGCCGGCCACGACAATCCGGGTGCGGGCCCGCCCGGGGATCGTCGTCCCCTCTCGCCCTTCTGGCGGCGCCGGCGTCGAGAACTGCGGCAACGACCGCCGGGGCCGCGCACAGCAACGTCACGCCATGCCGATCGATCCGGCCCAGGATCTCCTCACCGTCGATCTTGCGCACGACGACCTGGGGGACACCCATGCCCGTGACGGCGTACGGCATGCCCCACCCGTTGCAGTGGAACATGGGAAGGGTGTGCATGTAAACGTCCCGGTCCGTGACCGCGACGTGCCAACCGAAGATGGCGGCGTTCAACCAGCAGTTCCGGTGGGTGAGCTGGACGCCTTTGGGCCGAGCGGTCGTACCGCTCGTGTAGTTGATGCTCGCGGTGGCGCCCTCGTCCGGTTCCCATGGCCGGGGGTGGACGCCGACGCCGGCAGGGGCAAACAGCTGCGAATCGGCGATCCCGTCCATCACGATGCGGTGCTTGGCCGTGACGCCGGTCAAGGTGGCATCGCACTCCGGGTCCACCAGCAACACGCTGGCGCCGGAGTGCTCGACCACGTAGCGGATCTCTTCGGCTCCGAGCCGGTAGTTGATGGGGACCAGGACCCGGCCGTACCCGCTCACCCCGAAGAAGGCGACCTGGAAGCGGGCCGCGTTCGGGCTGACGATGGCCACCCGCTCGCCCACGCCGACGCCGAGCTCATCGAGGCTCTGGGCCAGGCCCCGAGCCCGGGCGTCAAGCTCCGCGAAGGTGAGAGTCCCCAGCGAGCCCGGAACTCCGGGCTCGTCGATAATCGCCGGCCGGTCCCGGTAGGCGGTGACGGCCCGATCAAGAAAGTCGCCGACTGAGAGCGGCACGAACATTGGCAGTCCCCCATGGAGTCCGTCTTCGCCCCTCAAGGTAGCCGCCCTGGTCGGACCGGCCCAGGAGCCCGAAGGCGAGAGTCGGCGGAGGCTAACCTGGTCAGCCGTGCGTAGGCGCCGGGAGCGACGACCGCCCGTCGGCCCCGGAGAGCCCACCCGCGGTCCTGGTGATCTCCGCCAGCATGGGCGCGGGCCACGACGGCGCGGCCCGGGAGCTCGCCACCCGCCTGGGCGCGGCCGGGCACCCCACGGAGGTGAGGGATTTCCTCGAGAGTGGGCCGCTTCGAGTCGGCATGGCCCTAAAGCGCGGCTACGAGTTCGAGCTGAAACACGTTCCTTCCGCCTACGAAGCCACCTACCGGCTGTGGTATCGCGCTCCGTGGCTGTGTCCGCTGGTCGCCTGGCTGGTCACGCTGCTGGCCAAACGGCGGGTGCTGCGTTGGGTGCGTCAGGCGAGAGCCGGCGTGGTCGTGTCCACCTATCCTTTGGCCACCCTCTGCCTCGGCCGGCTCCGAGCCAGTCGCCGTCTCGCCGTCCCGACTGTCAACTTCATCACCGATTTCGGCGTCCACCCCCTCTGGGTTCATCGTGGCATCGACGTCAACCTGGCGGTCCACGACGGCCCGGCGGAGATGGCCGCCCGCCGGACCGGACGACCCGCGGTGGCGTGCGGGCCGGTCGTCGCCGAGGCGTTCGATCCCGTGGCCCTACCCGCTCGGGAGCAGGCCCGCGACGGGCTGGGCCTGACGGCCGCCGACCGGGCCGTGCTCGTCGTCGCCGGGTCGTGGGGCGTCGGCGGCGTGGAGGCCACCTGGAGCGCCCTCACCCTCGATGGCCGTTTCACGCCGGTGGTGGTGTGCGGCCGGGACGAGCAGCTCCGCCAGGAGGTAGCCGCCCTGGCGGCCGGAGCCACCGGCCATTCCCTCATTATCGGATGGACCGACCAGATGCCGGCGCTCATGTCGGCCTGTGACGCCTTGGTCGAAAACGCTGGCGGGCTCACCTCCTTGGAAGCGATGCGAGCCGGCTTGCCGGTCGTGAGCTTCCAGCCCATCGCCGGTCACGGCCGGGAGAACACGGCTCGCATGGCCGAGGCCGGCGTGAGCCGGCTCGCTCACACCCCCGATGAGCTCATCGATGCCCTCCAAGCCCTCACCTCGCCGGGTGCGGACCGGACCGCCCAGGTCGAGACCGGACGAGCCATGTTCCGAACCGGAGCGGACCAGCTGACACTCGAGGCTGCCGCCAGCGTTCCGGCGACTCTCCCCCGCCGGCCGGCGGCGTACATCGGGCGGGCGGCGGCAGCCATCGCCCTGGCCGCCGCCCTGGCCTGGACCGCCCTCACCAGTGGTGTGGACGTGGCGGCGGCCGCGGCCGGCGTCGGCGTCGCCCATCCCGGCGCCGGGGCTGAGATGGTCGCCTACGTGGGGGTGCGCCTCAACGCAACCGAGCTGGCGGACCCGACCATCGCGGCCGACTTGCAGCGCATGGATCTCACCGCCATCGTGGACAGCGCCACGGCCCTCACTGCGCCGCAAGCAGTTCGGCTCCTGGCCGACGCGGGTGTCGAAGTCGCCAGTGGCGGGCGGGGCCAGTGGCCCGGACCGAACGGTGGCGACCATGATTCGACGCCCTGGACCCGCGCCCACAGCGATGCCGAGGCGGGCCGGTTGCTCGAGCGGTTGATCGGAGGACCGGTGCGGCTCGTGGTTCCGGGACGGCGGGTGAACGCATGGGATCTGATCGAGTGCGGTGACACCCACAGCTCGCTGGTCGTGCCCAATCACGTCGTGGATGCGGATCGGGCCGCCTTGGCCGCCGCCCCGATCCATGTCACGGATCGCCGGATCTACCTCGTCAACGGCCTCGACGCCACCCCGCCGGAGCTCGACGCGGTCCTGAACCGGCTGGCACAGGGCTTGGCCCTCGCCCATCTCGACGCCGTGCCGCTCGACTCCCTCGCGTGACCGGACCAATCCATTTGGGACGGGGCCCGGCCCAGCGGGCGAAACCGCCTCGCCATGCAGGCCAGGCGCGGGGGAACCTGGTACCGCTGCTGGCGGCCGCTACCGCCGCGGGAGCCGTCGCCCACCTGCTGCCCGGCGTGGTGGCCTGGCGTTCGATGCGCTGCCGGCTGTTGCCCCGCCTGTCAGGCGTCGGCCGGGCCGGCCACGTGGCGCTGACCTTCGACGACGGTCCCGACCCGAAGTCGACCCCGCCCATACTCGACGCCCTGGAAGCGCTGGGCTGGCAGGCCACGTTCTTCTGCCTGGGCAGCCAGGTGCGTCGTTCCCCGCGGCTCACCGAGGAGCTGGTGCGCCGGGGCCACGAGGTCGCGGTCCACGGCGACAACCATCGCAGTCACCTGCGCCGCCCCTTCACGTCGACGGTTCCTGACCTCCTCCGAGCCCGCCAGACCATCGAGGATGTGGCCGGCGTCACGGTTCGGTGGTTTCGGCCGCCGTACGGCGCGGTGTCCTCGGCGACACTGGTGGCGGCCCGCAAGTCGGGGCTGCAGCTGGTGCTATGGACGACGTGGGGTCTTGACTGGCAACCGCGGGCCACCGGCCGTACCGTGGCCGCGAATGTGGCTCGGACGTTCCACCCCGGCGCCACGGTGTTGCTCCACGACTCCGATATCACCTCGACCCCGGGCACTTGGCGCTCGACGCTCGCCGCTCTTCCCCTACTCGGCCAGCAGTGGGCCGAGGCTGGTTTGAGGGTGGGAACGCTCGGCGAGCACGGCGTGGTCGCGACCTCCTGCTGATGTGGGCGCGGCGGCGCCGGGGGGATTCCAGCCGCCGGACGAGGCGGCCGCCTGAGTGGCCGAGGGTCCTGATGCGGGCTGAACCGGCCCGGGCGGGCCGGCGCTCGATCCCAGCGGCTGCTTCCGGCGCCGTGGCCGCAGCCCTGTTCGTGGCCCAAGCCGTCACCGGATGCGGGGCCGTGGCCACTCCCAAAGGGACGCCAACGATCCAGGTGATCACCGGGCTGTACCCGCTGGCCCAGGCCATCAAGCAGATCGGCGGGAGCACGGTGGCCGTGACCGACGTGGTACCGGCCGGCGTCGATCCCCGCCAGTACCGTCTCAGCGCAGCCCAAGTGGCGGCCGTGCACCGAGCCGCGCTGGTCGTGGACGTCGCCGGATTCCAGCCGTCGCTGGACGCGGCGGCGGCTCAGGCCCCGGTCGTGCTCGACGTGAGGGCCCGGCTCGGTACCGAGGATCTCTATCCGTGGCTGAATCCGGCCTTGATGAGCCGCGCCGGCCCGGTGATCGCCACGGCCCTGGCCGCCGCCAACCCGCCCGCCGCCAACAGCTACCGCGCCGCTGCTCGCGCCTTCGCCGATGCCATGGCGTCGACAGGGATCGACTACCAGAGCACGCTGTCCGTCTGCCCCCGACGTACCATCGCCACCCCAGACGGTGCCTTCGCTGGAGTAGCTCAGCAATACGACCTGACCGATCTGGTGGTGGGCGCCGCGGCCCGCCCCGACGCGACCCAGGTAGCCACGCTCGCCGGGCGGGTCAGCGCGGCGGGCCTGACCACGGTGTTCTCGGAGCCCTTCGTATCTCCCGGCACGGTCAACCCCGTGGCTGCGGCTGCCCACGCCAAGGTGCGGACGCTGGATCCGCTGAGCGGGCCTCCGCCGGGTGGCTGGCCGCGCCATGTGGACTATCTGGAGCTGATGGAGGCCAATCTCGGGGCGCTCAGCGCCGCCCTCGGCTGCCCCGACACGGCGACGGGGATGTGATCGATCCCCTCGATACCGTCCTGACCTGGCCCGGCGTCGCCACCGCGGGCGTGGTCCGGGCCGGCGGTGGGACGGCATCGACCGCAGGCCCGGACCAGTTCCGGTTTCCGTGGGCGTCGGTCACCAAGGTGCTGACGGCCCTGGCCGTATGGATCGCGGTCGAGGAAGGCAGTGTCGCCTGGGACGACCGGGTCGGGCCGCCGGGGGCCACCCTGGCTCACCTGCTGGCCCACGCCTCCGGCCTGGCGCCAGACAGCGACACGGTGCTGGCCTCCCCCGGGACCCGGCGTATCTACTCGAATCGCGGTATCGAGCGGGCGGCCCGGCATGTGGCGGACCGGTCCGGAATGCCCTTCCAGGAGTACCTGTCCGCCGGCGTGCTGGACCCACTCGGGCTGGCGGACACCGAGCTGGCCGGGAGCCCCGCCTCAGGGGCGTCCGGGCCGCTCGTCGACCTCCTGGCTCTGGGTCGCGAGCTGCTGGCCCCGACGCTCGTCAGTGCGGCCACCTGGCAACGGGCCACCTCCGTGGCCTTCGAGGGCTTGGCGGGCGTCCTCCCCGGGTTCGGCCGGCACGACCCCAACGACTGGGGGCTCGGGGTCGAGATCCGCGGCCAGAAGCACCCGCACTGGACCGGCGACCGGAACTCGCCCGGGACATTCGGGCATTTCGGCCAATCGGGCGCGTTCCTGTGGGTGGATCCGGGTCAGCAGCTGGCGCTGGGATCGCTGACCGATCGTCCGTTCGGGCCCTGGGCTGTCGGCGCCTGGCCCGCCCTCTCCGACGCCGTGATCGCGGCATACGGTCAGGCCTGATCGGTTCTCCCTCGCGCCAGAGGGGTGCCTATGCCTCCGTCGACCACCCCCAACCCCGACCCGGGCCCCACGCTGGGCATCCGGCCCCCTCCTCACTCATCCCGGGCCATCACCTCTCGGAAGGCGGCGAAGGCGCGTGGCGCCCACACGGTTCCGGGTCCACCGTTCATCATGATGGCCACGCCCATCGCCTCCGCCACCTCCTCTTCGGTGGCGTTGCGACGGGCCGCCCCGAGGGCGTGAGCGGCGATGCACCCATCGCACTCGCGCGTCACGGCGATGGCCAGGGCGATCAGTTCTTTGAACCGCGCCGAGAGAGCTCCGTCGGTCATGACCGCCCGCTGCATCGACGCGTAGCTCGCGACCACATCGGGGATCTGCTCGCGCAGTTCCCGAGCCGGATCGCGGATCTCGCCGATCACCTCGAGAGGGTGGATCATACGTGCGCCTCCTTCCACGAAAACGGGCCGCGGTCCATGTCGCGGTCCAGGTCCCGGGAGCGTAACCTCGCCGGAGCGGGCCGCCGTCGGATCGGTGGTGGCAACCGGCCGATCGGTGGTCCCGGCCGGCCGATCGGTGGTGGCGGCCGGCGGCGGTAGCCTGGTGGCTTGGCTTCTGGATCGCCCGAAGGTCGGGAGAACCCCGAACCACAAGGGAACACCGTGCAAGCTGCACCACATGGCCAGAGTGCACCCGGCGATCCCGTCTACGACGACCACCTTCGTAGCGCCCTGGTCGCCAACCTGGGCCGGCACGAGCGCTTGAGCATCGCGCTCGACGGGCGCCGCCATGCGGCGGTGGCGGTGGTCGTGGTCGACAGCGACGCGGTCGTGCACGCCGAAGATCCGGCTCCGGCGTCGCCGGACCGGATGCGGTTGATCCCAGGGGCCGGGACAGCCCAGCTCAATGCCACCACAGCGAAACTCAACGGCAGCGTGGCCGGCACAGCAGGAGGGCCGGCCGTCCTGCTCACCCGCAGGACCGAGCGCCTTCAGGCCCACGCCGGTCAGTGGGCGTTGCCAGGGGGTCGGGTCGAGCCGGGCGAGGAGCCCGTAGCTGCCGCCCGGCGGGAGCTCCTCGAGGAGCTGGGCCTGGACCTCCGCGAATCCGATCTGCTCGGGCTCCTCGACGACTACGCCACCCGATCGGGTTACGTCATCACCCCGTTCGTCTTCTGGGGGGGCGCAGACCCCCACCTCGACCCGGATCCGTTCGAGGTCCGGTCCGTGCACCGGGTGTCGCTACGGGAGCTGTGCCGGCCGGACTCGCCCCGCTTCGTCTCGATCCCGGAATCCGACCGCCCCGTCGTTCAGGTACCCGTCGGCGGCGATCTCATCCACGCTCCTACCGGGGCCGTCCTGCTGCAGTTCCGGCGGGTCGCCATCGAAGGCGTCCTCGAACGGGTCGCCCACTACGAACAGCCGGTGTTCGCCTGGCGCTAACGCCGGGCCGGCCCTGAACTGTCGTGAATCGCACCGCCCCACTTCTCCTCCGCTTACCGACCGAGGCTCGGGCCTTGCTGACGATGGTGAACTCGGGCCTGGTTGGTCCCGAGCGACCCGACCGGCTCCTGGCCTTGTACCGGACCTTCGAGCGATACGGACCCCTGGGAGCGGTACTCGGCGCGGCCGCCATTCGTCACGGGGATCGGCTCGGCCTCGTCGACGAACTCGGTTCGCTGACCTTCACGGAAATGGATCAGCGGTCGAATGCCCTGGCGAACACCCTGCGAGCCGGAGGCATCGGACCGGGGGATGGCGTGGCCATCTTGGGCCGCAACCATCGAGGCATCTACGACGCCAGCTTCGCCACCCTGAAGACCGGAGCCCGGGCGCTGTATCTCAACGCCGACTTCGCCGCCCCCCAAGCCCGCGAAGTGTGCCGCCGCGAGGGCGTAGACGCCGTGGTCTACGACGAGGAGTTCAGGGAGGTGGTCGCAGGAGTCCCGGCGCCCAAAGGGCGCTTCGTCGCCTGGACCTCCGATTCCAACCCTGACGCCGGGAGCGATCCGTCTCTCGAGTCGCTGATCGCGGCCGGTGATGCCGACCCTCCACCTGCCCCGAGTTCGCCCGGAACGGCCATCATCCTGACCAGCGGCACGACCGGGCCTCCGAAGGGTGCCAACCGCTCCCAGCCCCGGTCGCTGTCAGCGGCGGCCGCCATCCTGTCGCGGATTCCCCTGCGCGCCAAGGAATCGATGTTCGTGGCACCGCCCGTGTACCACGCCTGGGGCCTCGGGATGTCCATCCTGGCCATCGGCCTGGGCTCCACCATGGTGGTCCGTCGCCGCTTCGATCCTGAAGCCGTCCTGGTGGCCCTGGAAGAGCACCGGTGCCGGGCCTTGGCCGTGGTTCCCGCCATGCTCAATCGGCTGATGTCGCTCGACGGCGAGCGCATCGCGGCAGCTGACCTCACGGCCCTGAGCGTCGTGGCCAGCAGCGGCGCCCCCCTTGACGGCGCCCTGGCCGCCAGGACCATGGACCTGCTCGGAGAGGTGCTCTACAACCTTTACGGTTCGACGGAAGTCGGCTGGGCGACTATCGCCAACCCGGCGGACCTGCGGGACGCACCGGGCTGCGCGGGTCGACCACCCCTCGGCACGACGGTGCGCATCCTCGACGATGGTGGCCGGCCTGTTCCCGCCGGGAAGACCGGCCGGATTTTCGTGAGCAGTGGTATCGAGTTCACCGGCTACACCGGCGGCGGCAGCAAAGAGGTGATCAACGGTCTCATGTCCGTCGGGGATGTGGGTCACTTTGATCGGCACGGCCGGCTTTTCGTCGACGGTCGAGACGACGACATGATCGTGTCTGGCGGAGAAAATGTCTTTCCCCGGGAAGTCGAGGATCTGCTCGCCGCCCACAAAGCCGTGATGGAGGCGGCCGCCATCGGGGTGCCCGACCCGGACTTCGGTCAGCGCCTGAGGGTTTTCGTGGTCGTCCGACCGGGGTACGCGGTCGACGGCGACGAGCTCCAGGAGTATGTCAGGACCAACCTGGCCCGTTACAAAGTCCCGCGAGACGTGGTCTTCCTCGACCAACTGCCCCGCAATTCGTCCGGAAAAGTCGTGAAGCGCCAACTGGCCCTCATGGCGTCAAACGGAGATCAGTGATGGAACGAGGCCAGCGGTCGTGCGGCCGGTAGCACGGGTGAGCTGGTGACGGGCGCGGACTCGTTCGAACCCATCCAGCTGGCCCAGATCGACGACCACATCGGCCCCCTGATGCGCGCCGCGGGAGAGATCGCCTTGCGGCACTTCCGAACCGCCACGACCGTCGAAGACAAAGGCGGGGCGGGCGACTTCGATCCGGTCACCGAGGCCGACCGGATGATCGAGCGTTATTTGCGGGAAGAGATCGCGGTCCGTTTTCCGGACGCCCAGATCACCGGCGAAGAGGACGGCACGACCGGACCCGACGGCCGGCTGCATTGGGTGATCGATCCGATCGACGGCACCAAGGCCTACGTGACGGGCATGCCTCTCTGGGGGGTGCTGTTGGGTCTGGTCGTTGACGGGCTACCCGTCGCCGGCTGGTGCCGGCAGCCATACCTGGACGAGACCTTCGCCGCGGCCGGAGGCCGAAGCTGGCTGGAACACGCCGGCCAACGCCGAAACCTGCGGACCGCTCGCACCATGGAGCTGGCCGACGCTTCCATGTACTCCACTCACCCGACCATGTTCGCGGCCTCCTGGGAACAGGAGGCATTTGCGACTCTGGCGGGGCGGGTCCGCCTCCAGCGCTTTGGTGGCGACTGCTATTCGTACTGCCTGCTGGCCGCAGGCAGCATCGATCTGGTCGTCGAAGCCGACCTCCATCCGTACGACATCCTGCCGCTCATTCCGATCGTGGAAGCGGCCGGCGGCCTCGTCACCGGACCTGAGGGTGAAGTACCCCTCGAAGGTGGCTTTGTAGTCGCCGCCGCGACGGAGAAGCTTCACGCCCAGGTTCTGGCCTGCGTTCAGCAGGCCCGCGCTTCGTAGCTGGGTTAGGCCCTGGGCGGCTGCCGGCCGTCCCGGCCGCTCAGGGGGGATCCGGGTTGATCACGCCGGCCCGGTCGTTCGGCGCCGGAGCCGGGCCCGGACCAGGTACGGCATTGCCGGAGGAAGGCTCCACAACGGCCGGGGAATGATCGAGGACGCGGTTCGAAGCCGGCTGGCTTGCCGGTCCAGCCGGTCCTGGTCCTCGGCACCCCATGACAGCCCGATGCGCTCCCGGAGCAGAGGCGGGAGGGTGCCGACCGACAAGAGGAGGGAGAGCGCTCCTGCCCGGCCCGCCAGGGGCTCCCAGAGCCGGGCTGGGAGCACCGGCGAGGGGTTCTTCGGGGCGGCCACCGCAGCCAGCACGTCCTCGACGGCGCGGTTGGCTTCCAGGGTGCCCGCCACGGTGTCGTCGAAATAGCTTCGGAAGCCGGGCCAATCGGTCGGCATGTGCTCCGTGCGGACCTGCAACAGCCGACCGACCTGCCGCCATTCGAGATACAGGGCCTGCGTTTGGTCCGGTGTCAGGGGCTCCCCGAAGACCCGCTGGACGTCAACGAACAGCTGCAGGAGGGTGAGATGCACCCACGCGTAGGCGGCGGGGTCGAGCCCGTGGTACGGCCGTCCCGACCCGTCCACACCGCGGATGGCCGCGTGCAGGCGCTGCAGCCGGCTGCTCTCGGCCGCTGCGACATCAGCCGGGCCGAAGACCACCCGGTCGACTGACCGGATGGTGCCCAGCAGCCGGTTCCAGGGAGCGGCCGTGAAGGTCGAATGGGCGGTCACGCCCGCTCCGACAACGGGGTGGGCCACCTGGAGGATCAGGGTCGCCGGGGCCAGCAGCAGGCCTCTGGTGTCGGATGCGCAACGCCACGTCAGCGACCCCGGACCCGGACGCGGACCGCGGCGCGGATCCGCCTCGGCTGCGAAGTCGGCGACGCCGGCGACTGCCAATCAGGCCGCGCCCAGCTGCCCGTAGGTGATGCAGAGACCCAGGGCGTTGATGAGGAGAAAGGCGGAGACGATGGCGACAATGACGCCGGTCCGCCACCCGCCCGACCCTCGCATCATCACCGGCGGCATGTACCACATGGGGAGGAAGCTGGTCGACTGGCCCGAGTACAGATCGAGCGGTCTGGCGCCGGCTTCCACAGGCTGGTCCGGGTCGGCGGCGAGGGCCAAGGCCGTGAGCTCGTCGTCGGTGAAGCCGGCACCCTCGAACTCACCGGGACCGTCGTACCCACCGAGACCGTCGTACCCACCCGCATCCGACCTGCCGGCGCCGTCGAACCGGTCGACGGACAGTTCTTCGCCGGGAACAGGCCCGAGCGCGGCCAGGTCGGCTCCAACCAGGTGCACGTCGCCGCCGTTGGACCTGGCTGCCGTCCGCAACGACTGGGCGGCACCATCCGAGCCTCGAGGCATGAGCGGAGTCCCTTCGCTGGCCGGTAGCAGGCTGGTTTCGAAATCAGGGCGATCGTAGCGGCGAGGGCGAGTGCTGTCTGGTCGAGTCATCCTCCCGGCGCCAGCTCGTCAGGGCCAAGAGGGAACGCTGCCATGGGGGTGCGTCTCCCACCTCGGGTTCGTTTTTCTTCATGACATCGACAAAAACGAGCCCGAGGTGAAAAACGCACCCAGTTAGCAAGCAGAGGGTTCCACCGGACCCGCCCGCGCCCTTCCGATGGCGGTGGCGACCGTCCCACCGCAGTCGGGACGGAAGCGGCGACGATGCCGGCCGGTAGGCCCTCAAAACGAGCTCCTGACCGACTGGGTTAACTTGCTGGTCATGAGCCAGGTGGCGACAGCCGTTGAGAGAGAAGGAGCGCGGGGCGTCCGCCTGCGCGGCGACGTGTACGGTCCGAGCGACGGGCTGCCCGTCATTCTCCTCCACGGAGGCGGCCAGACCCGTCACTCCTGGCGAACCACGGCCCAGGCCCTGGCCGATCGAGGCTGGCGGGCCTGGTCGTTCGACCTCCGAGGCCACGGTGACAGCGATTGGTCGGCGGAGGGTGATTACTCCGCCGACGCCTACGCCGAAGACGCCCGCCGGCTCATCGACAGCATGCCCTCGCCGCCGGCCGCGGTGGGAGCGTCACTGGGCGGCGTCTCCCTGCTGTCTGCCGTAGGCCTGGAACCTCGCGCCCGGGTCAGTGCCCTCGTCCTGGTGGATGTGGCCCCCCGAATCGAGGCAGATGGCGCTCGCCGCATCGGAGATTTCATGGGCGCCAACGTCGAGAACGGCTTTGCCTCCCTGGAAGAGGCGGCCGACGCCGTGGCCGCCTACAACCCGCACCGGCCGAGACCCCGCGACCTGGACGGTCTGCGCAAGAACCTCCGCCAGCGTCCCGACGGCCGGTGGATGTGGCACTGGGACCCGCGCTTCATGGTCCAACCTCAGGGCTCGCCGGATGAGACCCGAGTGTCGCTCGTGGACCCCGAACGGCTGGAGGCGGCCGCCCGGTCCCTCGACATGCCTGTCCTCCTGGTGCGCGGCCACATGAGCGACATCCTGAGTGCCGACGGAGCAGAGCAGTTCCTCGCCCTCGTCCCGGGCGCCGAATTTGTCGACGTCGAGGGGGCCGGGCACATGGTCGCAGGTGATCGCAACGACGCCTTCAACTCGGCCGTAGTCGGTTTCCTCGACACCCTGCCTCGATAGGGGGCCGCCCCGGAGTGGGTCGGCGTCAAAAGCGCACCGCGCCCACCCGAGCTCACCCGAGCCCGCCTGGACCCGGTCGGCAGGTAGCATTCGCGGACGTGCGCCGGGGCATCGTCATCATCGCCGCCAGCGTGGCCCTGAGCCTGGCGAGCGGGTGTGGGGGCGGGTCGTCGTCGGCCCCGAAGGGGGATCCCAGGGTCCTCCTCCAGCAGGCCAAAATGAAACTCGACGCCACGCCATCGGCCCATTTCACCTTGACCAGCCAGAACGTCACCGGGAGCGGCACCAACCTGGTCGGTGGGGAGGGCGACCTGGCTCGTCCCGACCAACTCAAAGGATCGTTCACCGTCAGCATCGATGGCTTCGATGCCAAGGTGAACGTGGTCGCCAAGAACGGTGTGTTCGCCGCCCAGCTCCCCTTCCAGACCCACTACACCCGGACCGATCCCGGAAAGTTCGGGCTGACCGACCCGTCGCAGCTGCTGGCTCCCAACCACGGGTTGAGCAGCTTGCTCACCGCCGGGACCGGAGCCCACTACACCGGCCAGGAGCGCATCGGGGGCGAGCTGCTGTACGAGATCACCACCACGGTGCCCGGTTCGGCCATCCCGGTCCTGCCCGACGCCAACGCCGCCCAACCCGTAACCCTGGTGGCGGCCATCAACCCGAAAACCTATGAAACCCGTCAGATCAGCCTGACCGGACCGTTCACCAGCGCCACGTCGAACAGCACGTACGTCGTCACCCTCACCAACTACGGCGAACCGGTGACGATCACCCTCCCGCCGATGTAGTGACCACCAGCAGGGGCGGTGACCGCGAGCCGCAGAGACCGATGGCGGCTGGCCCTGGCGGCTATGGCGGTCCTCCTGGCCGCGGCCGACACCTACGTGGTCGTGGTGGCCCTGCCGTCGATCATGAGCGGCGTCGGTGTCGGGCTGGACCGCCTCCAGCGGGCCACACCGATCATCAGCGGCTTCCTGCTCGGCTACACGGCAGTGCTGCCCCTCATCGGTCGTCTCGCCGATCTGGCCGGCACGGACTCCGTGTTCGCCGGTTGCCTGACGGCCTTCGCGGCAGGGTCGGTGGTGACGGCCACGGCCCACGCCCTGCCCGTCGTGATCGTCGGGCGGGCGCTTCAGGGTCTCGGGGGAGGCGGATTGGTGCCCGGTCACGCTCGCCATGGTCGCGGCCCGCTGGCCGCCCGACGCCCGGGGGCTGCCTCTCGGCATCGTCGGCGCCATCCAGGAGCTGGGCAGCGTCATCGGCCCCCTTTACGGAGCAGCCATCGTGGCGGTGGCTTCGTGGCGGGCCATCTTCTGGATCAACGTCCCGGTGACCCTGATCCTCGGGACCGGCTTCTGGGTGACCCGGGAGCGCGGCCCCCGAGTCAGCTCGGCCGTGCCGCCAGCCGCCAGAACCCACCCGGACGTGATCGGAACGGCCCTGTTCGCCGCCGGCGCGGCCGGCTTGATCATCGGCCTCGACGCCCCGGCCAGCCTGGCCACCAGCGCCGGTTCCGGACGGGCGTGGACCCGGCTGGCAGCCGGGCCGTGGGCGCCCTTCGCCACCCCCGTGGTGCTGGTGTCCGTCGGCCTGCTGGTCGCCTTTGCCGGCTGGGAACTCGCTCGCGCCCAATGGCGTCAGGGTCTGGGTCCGCTGGGACCGGGTCTGGTCCGTGCTGGCCCAGGCCGACCTACCGGGCGCCCTCCTGCTCGCGGGCGTGCTCGGCGGCGTGGTCGTGCTGTTCTCGACCGCGGACCCGAGCCGGCAGGTGGTGGCGTCGGCCGCACCGTGGCTCGGTCCGGCCCTCGTCGTGTTGCTGGCGTTGTTCTGGTGGCGGGAGCGGCGGGCGGCGGTGCCGCTGATCGAGCCGAAGACCTTCTCCGCCCGCCCGGCCTGGGGTGCGCTGGCCGTCAACCTGGCGGTGGGCGCGGCCCTGATGGCCGCCCTGGTGGACGTGCCGCTCTTCGCCCGATCCACCGTCGATCCCAACTCAGAGGTGTCGGCCGCGCTGGTGCTGCTCCGCTTCCTGGTCGCCGTTCCCATCGGCGCCGTCGCGGGCGGGGCCCTGTGCCGGAAGCGGACACTGGCGCCGGTCGTGGCCGCCTCGGGCATGGCGATGGCGGCGGTCTCCTTCGTGGCGATGACGTCGTGGTCGGCCACCGCCCTTGGCGGCGGCCCTCGGTGGAGCGATGTGGAACTGGTGATCTGCGGCCTCGGGTTCGGGCTGGCGATCGCGCCGGTCAACGTCGCCATCCTGGGCGCGGTGCAGCCAAGCGCCCACGCCCTGGCCAGCGCCCTGGCCGTCGTGGCCCGCACTATCGGAATGCTGGCCGGCCTCTCGGCGCTGACCGCCGTTGCCCTGCACCGCTTTTACCAAGCCCAGGCCCGGATCGGCTCGCCCCTCACCCTGTGCCCTGCTCATCCGGAGTCGTGCCCGGCCTACGACAACGCCACCACCCATGCACTGGTTCGCGAGCTGCACACCATCTTCGCCGGGGCCGCAGTGTGTGCGGCCATAGCGGGCGTTCTGGCCCTGCTGCTGCTCGGCGGCCGGCCGCTCACCGCTGATGTCGAGGACACCACCACGTCGTCCGCCCTCCCACGACTGCTCGGCTGAGTTCGGTTTGGTCCCGGGGGCAGTGGCCTCCGGGATGGCGCTCCGGCTGCAGGTCGCCCATATGGGATCCGCCCGCGTCGGATCAGCTCGGCCAGCCCGCTGGTCAAGGACCGGTGCAGTCGACGCAGCTCGCTGCTCGTCAGTGAACAGGATGGGCGTCCGGGTGCCAGGCCGGCCCTCCAGAGCACCTCATCGGCGATCAGGTTGCCGACGCCCGCCAGCCGGGATTGGTCGAGCAAGCGGGCCTTGAGGGCGACCTTACTGCCGGCCAGGGCCGCCCGAATGTCGGCGAGGCTGGCGGACAGGGCGTCGGGGCCGAGACGCTCCTCGTCGGGATCGAGTTCGACGGCGCCCAGTCGACGAGCGTCGCGCATCGTCAACCAGCCACCATCCGAGAACCGCACCGTGAAGCGATCGTGCCGGGTGGCGTTCCCCGGGGGCGAGTAAAGAAGGCGGTCGACACTGGCCTGGCCGTCGACGATCAGGCGGCCGCTCATTCCGAAATGCAGGCCCAGGACCACCTCGACCTCGTCGCGAGTGCCGGCGTCGAGCAGCATGAGCTTGCCCCGCCGCCGGGCGGCCAGGAAACGCCGGCGCTCCAGGGCCGCAGCCGCCTCGACCGCGATCAGGCCCCGCTTCAGGTACCAGGCGTCGGGTGCATCGATGCGCTGGATGCGCCGCCCGAGGGCGGTCCGCTCGGCCAGCGCCCGGTACCCCTCGACCTCGGGAAGCTCCGGCATCAGATCGAGGCCGTGACCAGCTGACGGGCCCGGCTGAACACCGCGTCGAGCATGGGGGCCGTGAGCCTCCCCGTGAAGGTGTTCTGCTGGCTCGGGTGGTATGAGCAGATGACCGTGCGCCCGTCGCCGGCGGGTGCCTCGACGCCGTGACCGAACCGGGGTCGCCGGCCCAGGACCAGGACCCGGGCCAGCACGTCGTAGGCGAACTGTCCGAGCGCCACGAATACCCGCGCCGCTCTCAGCAAGGTCAGCTCGCGCTCGAGAAACGGCTGGCAGCGATCCCGCTCGGCGGTGGTGGGGCGATTGGCGGGCGGAGCGCACCGCACCGAAGCGGTCACCCAGACTCCATCGAGTCGCAGTCCATCGTCACGACGCCTCGAGGTGGGCTGGTTGGCGAGCCCGCAGCGGTAGAGGGAGCCGAACAGCCAGTCCCCGGAGCGGTCACCGGTGAACACCCGCCCGGTTCGGTTGCCGCCGTGGGCAGCCGGCGCCAGACCGACGACGACGATGGTCGCGGCGGGGTCGCCGAACCCGGGAACGGGCCGGGCCCAGTATTCCTCGTCCCGGAACGCGGCCCGGCGGGTTACGGCCACCTCCTCCCGCCAGGCGACCAGTCGCGGGCAGGCCCGGCAGGCCACGATCTCGGTGCTGAGCTGCGACAGCAGCACCTCGGCTGGCACGGCGTGGCGGCTAGGCACCCGAGAGACACTAGGTTGGCGAACCGATATGCCGGCGCCCGCGAAGCCCAAGCTCCCACCCAGCACCCTGGTGCTGCTGGTCCGGCACGGCACCACGCCGAGCACCGGTCAGGTCCTGCCCGGCCGGGCGCCCGGCCTCCACCTGGCCGATGCCGGGCGGGCCCAGGCCGCCAAACTGGGGGAGCGCCTGGCCGAATGGGCACCGGCCAACGGCGCCCGGCCCCGGATCGCGGCGATCTACGCATCCCCGCTCGAGCGGACCCGGGAAACGGCCGCTCCGGTCGCGGCCGCCCTGGGCTTACGGGTTCGGGTGGCCCGAGGCCTCATCGAGTGTGACTTCGGCGACTGGACGGGAGAAGCGCTCAAGCAGCTGATGAAGCGGCCGGAATGGGGGACCGTGCAGCGCTATCCGAGCGGATTTCGGTTTCCAGACGGCGAGTCGTTCGCCGGTATGCAGTCCCGCATGGTGGCGACGATGGCGGATCTACGGAGCCGCCACCCCGGCGAGACGGTCGTCGCGGTGTCCCACGCCGACCCGATCAAGGCGGTCGTGGCCGACGCCGTCGGCACCCACCTCGACCTCTTCCAGCGCATCGTCATCTCCCCCTGCTCGGTGACCGCCGTCAACTACGGACCGGCCGGTCCGATGGTGCTGGCCGTGAACTCCACCGGGTCGCTGTCGGAGCTGGCCCCCTCGTGAGCGGGCCACAATGAGCCGATCGTTCGAGTTGTCCGACGTCGAATGGGCGACCGTCGGTACGGTCGGACCTCCGGGGCAGCGCACCTTCTACCTGCAGGCCCGCCAGGGCGACCAGCAAATCACCCTGAAACTCGAGAAGCAGCAGGTCGCGGCCATCGCTCAGTTTCTCGGGGAGATCCTCTCGGACCTGCCGGTCGCGGGTACTGTCCCCGACGACGAGGCCCTGGCCCTGTCAGAGCCGGTGCTGGCGGAATGGGCTGTCGGCGGACTGCAGCTCGCCTACGACAGCGGCGCCGATCGCATCGTGATCCTCGCGGAGGAGATCGGCGCGGACGACGACTGAGGAGGGGGACGACCCTGCCGCCGAAGCGATCGGCGGTGAGCAGATCGGCGCCGAGTCGGCGACCTCGCCCGACCAAGATAGAGGCGTGGGCCGGCTCAGCCTCACTCGCACCCAGGCGGCCGCCATTGTTCGGCGGGGCTGGGACCTGGTCCAGGCTGGACGTCCCACCTGCTCCCTGTGCGGTCACCCCATCGATCCCGAGGGTCATTCGTGTCCGCGGACCAACGGCCACCGCCCTCCGGCACCCTGAGCCCGGCCGATCCCACCCCGTGCCGGATCCCACTCATCTGACAGTAGGCAGTCATCTGATGGTGGGCGGCGAGAAAGATCACCTACGTCGTTGAATGTTGAAGTGCTGAGCCTGCTCACCTCCGGACGGATCGAAATACAGGGACGCATGCCCTGGAGCAGCAACGGCACCTATCTGGTCACCGTTTCCGACGACGAGCACACCACGGCGGCGGTCTACAAACCGGGTCGAGCGGAACGCCCGCTCTGGGACTTCCCGGACGGGCTGTTCCGCCGCGAAGTGGCCGCCTACGAGCTGGCCGAGGCCCTGGGCTGGCGGCTGGTGCCCGAAACGGTGGCTCGCGGCGACGGTCCGCTCGACGCCGGATCGCTCCAGCGATTCGTCGACGCCGACTTCGAGCAGCACTACTTCACCCTGCTCGAGGTTGCCGCCCACCGGGCGGCCCTGAAGCGAATGGCAACCTTCGACGTCATCGCCAACAACGCCGATCGCAAGGGCGGGCACTGTCTGATCGACGGCGACGGGTGGGTGTGGGGTATCGATCACGGCCTGTGCTTCCACTCCGAGCCGAAGCTGCGCACCGTCATCTGGGACTTCGCCGGCGAACCGTTGGCCCGCCGGGACCGGCGCGATCTCCAACAACTGGCCGAGCGCGGCCTTCCCGCCGCCCTGACCGCCCTACTGCACGATGACGAACGCCGGGCTCTCGAAGCCCGCATCGAGCGAATACTCGCGGCCGGGCGTCTACCCACCCCCCGCAGCCACCACCCCTACCCCTGGCCCCTGGTCTGACGCCAGCCCCGGTCAGGACCAGCCGAGGAGCGCGCGCCAAAACGGGGACCCGGCTCAGCGGCGCTGCTGCAGGGCCTCGATCAGCTTGGGAAGGACCTTGTTGACGTCGCCGACGATACCGAGGTCGGCGATCGAGAAGATCGGCGCCTCCTGGTCCTTGTTGACGGCGATGATGTTCTTGGCGCTCTTCATGCCCACCATGTGCTGGGTGGCGCCGGAGATGCCGGCCGCGATGTAGACGGTGGGCTTCACCGTCTTCCCGGTCTGGCCGACCTGATGCGAGTACGGCACCCAGCCGGCGTCCACGATGGCTCGAGACGCCCCGGCCGCACCGCCGAGCAGCTTGGCCAGCTCTTCGATCATCTTGTAGCCGCCGGCCTCGCCGAGCCCGCGCCCGCCAGAGACCACCACGGCGGCCTCGTCGAGCTTGGGGCCCTCGCTCTCCTCGACGTGGGAGGACAGCACCGTGGCCGACGCCTCGGCGCCGAGCGTCGGGCACCTCCCAGGCGTCGACTGGAGCCGGACCTGCCGCTACCCGGCTCGGCGGCGAACGACTTGGCCCGAATCACGAAGATCCCGGGGGCGGCCGCCGGTGAAGCGGGCCTTCAGTACCTCGGTGCCCCCGAAGATGGCGTGCTCGGTGATGAGCACACCGTCGCTCGACTCGAGGCCGACGATGTTGGTCAAGCACCGGACGGTCGATGCGGACCGACAGCCGGCCGGCGATGTCGCGGCCGTCGTAGGTCTGCGGTATCAGGATGGCGTCGGGACCGCTTCCCGCGGTTATCTGCGCTGCCAGCGCGGCCGCCACGGCCGGCCCGGGCAGGCTGCTCCCAAGATCGCCGACGCTGTGCAGGGCGGTGGCTCCATGGGCGCCCGTGTCCGCCGCCAGCGGGCCGGCGTCGCCCCAGGTCACCCCCTCCACGGTGCTGCCAACCTGGGCAGCCTTGCTGAGCAGTTCGAGCGAGACAGGTGCTGGCTTGTCACCGCTGCGATCGACGACAACCCAGATCTTGTCCAATGCCATCAGTTCGTGCGCCTCTCTTTAGGTGTCTGACTGTGTGAGCCGGGCTTCGGACTAGATGACCTTGAGCTCTTCGAGGAAGGCCACGATCTTCTCGTGCCCGTCGCCTTCGTCGACGACGATCTCGCCCGCTTTGCGGGCCTCGGCCGGTTGCACCGAAACCACCTCCTGGCCCGATCCGGCCGCGCCCACCTGGCTGGCGTCGATCCCGAGATCGGCCACGGTGAGCTGGTCGACCGGCTTGCCTTTGGCCGCCATGATGCCCTTGAACGACGGATACCGCGGCTCGACGACGCCGGCGGTCACGGTGATGAGCGCCGGCAGCGGCACCTCTACTTCGTCGTAGCCGGCCTCGGTCTGACGCTCCACCCGGACCTTGCCCTCGGAGACGGTGACCTTTTTCGAGAATGTCACCGACGGCAGCCCAAGGAGCTCCGCGACCTGCACCGGCAGGGTCCCGGTGTAACCATCGGTCGACTCGGTCGCGGCGATGATCAGATCGGGCTCGGCCCGCCGGATCGCGGCCGACAACACCTTGGCGGTGCCCAGGGCGTCCGATCCCGCCAGCGACGGGTCGCTCACCAGAATCGCCTTGGCCGCACCCATGGCCAGAGCCGTCCGGAGGCCGCTGGTCTCGTTGTTGGGAGCCATGGAGACGAGGGTGACCTCGCCCCCTCCGGCTTGGTCCGCCAGCTGCAAACCCATCTCCACGCCAAACGAATCGGACTCGTCCATGATGAGCTTGCCCTCGCGTACCAGGGTCTTGGTGTTGGGATCGAGCCGGGACGGGGCGGATGGGTCGGGGATCTGCTTGACACAGACGACGACGTTCATCCCCTCATTGTTCTCTACCGTTCGGGCCGGCGCCAACCGAACCCCTCGCCTGACCCCGTCCCGGTCCGGACCCGGGCCAACCAGAGGCGGGGCAGGCTGCTACGGTCCGCAGGTCGTGACTACGAGCGACGAAGTACTGCTGGTGGTTCCGGCCTTGCCGGAGTTTCTTCGCCTGGCTCGGGTCACGGCCGCCGGCCTGGCTGGGCGCCTGGGGTTCAACTATGACGAGGTCGAAGATCTGCGCCTCGCCATCGATGAGCTCTGCTTCGGGTTGACCGGCCCGACCGGCCGCCGGGGGACGGTCGAACTGCGTTACGTGCTCGGCGACGACAACCTGGTGGTCGAGGGGCAAGGACATTTTGTCGACGACCTGGCGCCGGTCGCTCTGACCGAGCTGTCCCGGGTAATCCTGGCCGCTCTGGTCGACGATCACCAGCTCGGAACGGGCCCGCTCGGCCCGAGGTTCCGCTTGGTGAAGCGGCATCACGACAGCTCGGCAGAGCCCGATGGCTGACCGCGACTCCATGCGGGAGGTGTTCGCCGCCTACGCCCGGACCGGTGACGTCGTGCTCCGAGACCAGCTGGTCGCCGCCCACATGGGGCTGGCGGCCTATCTGGCCAGACGTTTCGCCAATCGGGGTCAGCCGCTCGACGACCTGGTGCAGGTGGCGTCGGTCGGTCTGTTGAAAGCAGTCGACCGCTTCGATCCCGGCCTCGGTGTCGAGTTCTCGACCTACGCCACCACCACGATCGTCGGCGAGCTGAAACGGCACCTGCGGGACCGGGGCTGGGCCGTCCGAGCCCCGCGGCGCATGCAGGACCTGTATCTGAGCCTGAGCCAGGTGATCGACACCCTGACCCAGGAGCTGGGCCGCTCCCCGAACATCGCCGAGCTGGCCGCCGAAGTGGAGGCTTCCGAAGAGGATGTCCTCGAAGCGCTCGAAGCTGGCCAGGCCTACCGCTTTGCCTCGCTGGACGCCCCCGCCCCTGGTGAAGCCCCCACGGGAGATCTCGGCGACCGCCTGGGCCAGGAGGACGCCGAGCTGGCTCGAGCCGAGGAGCGGGCCACCCTCGACCCCCTCCTCGACCAGCTCCCCCACCGCCAGCGTCAAATCGTGCAGTTGCGCTTCTTCGACGGTCTGACCCAGTCGGAGATCGCCCGCCGGCTCGGCATCTCGCAAATGCAGGTGTCCCGGTTGCTGACCAAGAGCGTGGCCCAGCTGCGCTCCCTGGCCCGGCCGACCAGCGGGCCCAGATCCGGCGACTAGTGCGACTGCTCCTCATCGTCAACGCCTCCGCGTCGTCGGTCACGGCTCGGGCCCGGGTGGTGATCCAGAAGTCGCTGGCAGCCGATCACGAGATCACCGTGGCCGAGACCAGCCGGCGGGGGCACGCCACCCGGCTGGCCCAGGGCGCGGCTGCTCGCGGAACGCAGGCCGTGATCGTTCTCGGCGGCGACGGCACCGTCAACGAGGCGGCCAATGGCCTGGCCGGCACCGACTGCGCCCTCGGCGTGCTGCCGGGAGGGTCGACCAACGTCTTCGCCCGGACGATCGGCATGACCAACGACCCGATCGAGGCCACTGGAGAGCTCCTGGCCGCCCTCGGCGCCGGTCCGGGTGGAATCCGCGCCATCAGCGTCGGCAATGTCAACGGGCGCCACTTTCTCTTTCACGTGGGCATCGGCTTCGACGCCGCCGTCGTGGCCCAGGTGGAACGACGCATCGCCCTCAAGCGCTACCTCGGACACGCCTTCTTCGTCTACACCGCCGTCGACACCTGGGCTCGCCACTACGACCGCCGCCACCCCCACTTCGCGGTCGAACTCCACTGCCGTGACGGGCGCCGGGTGGACGTCGAGGACGGCTACTTCGCCATCTGCTTAAACGTCAACCCCTACACCTTCCTCGGGGAGCGCCCCTTCGACGTGGCCCCGGGCACCGGGCTGGACAGCCCGCTCAGCGTCGTGGTCCTCCGGTCCCTGAGCGCCGCCACCTTGTTGGGGGTCATGTCGTCCGCCCTGCGGGGTGGGGAAGGGTTCAGCCGCCGCCGCAAGGTCACCGTGGTGGGCGACGTGGTCCACGCCGTGATCCGCCCCTACGCCCCCGTCCCTTACCAGGTCGACGGCGATTTCCTCGGGGACACCGAACATCTGCAGTTTCGCTGGGAGCCGGACTACCTGCGCCTGATCGTCCCCACCGCGTGACGGCCACTGGCCGGCCGGCGCCGGCTGGGCCCGCCGACCAGGGACTTTCCCGAAATTCGGCTCACCGAAGCCTTGCATTTGCCGTAGTCGCGCTTTACGCTGTGGCAACGCCGCAGTTAACCAGGGTGTAAGGCAACTACGGCGTACGTGAACGGTTTCACAATCTCCCGAAAAGAGGTGGCGTGGCGTGGCCCTCGCCTGGAGTCGCAACATCGAGTGGGACATCGACGACTGGCGAGACCATGCGGCGTGCCGCGACACCGACCCTGACCTCTTCTTTCCGATCGGTAGTACGGGCCCGGCCGTGGAGCAGATCGATGCGGCCAAGAGCGTCTGCATGGCGTGCGACGCCCAGCACTCCTGTCTCGAGTTCGCCTTGGTGACCAACCAGGAGTCCGGTATCTGGGGTGGCACCTCGGAGGACGAGCGGCGCAAGCTGCGCAAGGCCTGGTTGGCCCGGCAGCGCCAAGCTTCCTGAGCGGGGTCCGGCACCAGTTTCCGGTGCGGGTCCGGGGCCACGGGAGATGTCCGGGGCGATTTTGCTCTTCATGGACCGTCGCGCCCTCTAGGTGGGCCGAGTTTCGTCCAGAAAGCGATGATTCGCCCGAGCCCGGCTCCGGCTCGAGCCCCCCGCGGCCGGCTTGGGGCTCGGTTCGCCCGGATCCGGCTCGAGCCCCCCGCGGCCGGCTTGGGGCCCGGCCCGGGGCCGGCCCGGCCCCCGCCCCGCTCGGCTCCCGCCAGCCCGGCCACGACCCGACGTCGGGGCCGGTCCTCAGATGCTCTCCAGGTCGTCAGCGGGGTGATCGACAGGGATCGCCACCTCCACCACCGTGCCACCGTTGCTGTGCATGGTGATGGTGCCGCCCAGCTGGGTCCGGACCAGGCTGCGCACGATGGACAGCCCCAGGCCGGAGGTGTTGTCGATGGAGAAGTCGGGCGGTAAACCGACGCCGTTGTCGCGGACCGTGACCCGTAACTCGTCGTTGGTGCGGTAGAGCTCGACGGCCACCGACAGCGGCAAGCCGGCGTCGGGCCCGATCCCGTTGACCCGGCCCGTCGGAGCGTCGGGTCCGTCCTCCCCGCCCTCGACTTCGCCGTCGCTCCCCGGCGAAGGGTCGGGCCAGGCGTGCTCAGCGGCATTCTGCAGCAGCTCGGTGATCACCACCGCCAACGGAGTGGCGACGGAGGCGTGCAGCTCGCCCGCCTCACCCCGAGAAGTGATTCGCACCGGGCGATCGATGCGGCCGATATCCTCGGCCATCCGGACCAGGGCAGGGAGGATGTCGTTGAAGTCCACCTCGTCGGCGGTGTCCCGGCTCAGTATCTCGTGCACGACTGCGATGCTGCGAACCCGTCGTTCGGCCTCCTCGAGAGCCGACCGTGGCTGACCGGTCGGCATCCGGCGGGATTGCAAGCGCAGGAGGGAGGAAATGGTCTGCAGATTGTTCTTGACCCGGTGATGGACCTCCCGGATGGCCGCATCTTTGGACAGCAGTAGTCGATCCCGCCGCCGCAGTTCGCTCACGTCGCGCATGAGGACCAGGGCGCCGGTCATGTTGCCGGTGTCCAGCAGCGGCATACACCGCAACACCACCGAGATGTCGCTGCCATCGCCGATCTCTACCGTCACCGGCAACCGGCTGTCGTAGGCGGCCGTCACCGCCGACTGGTCGAGACCGGCCTCATCGAGTCGTACCCCCTCGACGCCGGAGTAGACGCCCAAGCGGTGGAGGGCGTTGACGGCGTTGGGGGAGGCGTAATCGATGCGGGCGCTGGCGTCGAGCACCAGGACTCCGTCGCCGACGCGGGGGGTCTCTGCGGTGACGATCTCCTCGACCGGGTAGGGGAACGTCCCTTCGGCGATCATGCGTGCCAACCGGTCGAACACCTCGACGTACACCCGTTCGAGCTGGCCCGGTCGCCGGCCGACCGAGAGCGCCGACTCCCGGGTCAGCAGGGCTACCAGCCGCCCTTGCCAACGCACTGGAATGCAGACCAGCCGGGCGTGCTCACCTCTTCTCGGAATCGCCACCTCACCTTCGACCACGCTGCCGAGCTGCCAGGCCCGGGCCAGGAGGGGACGGTCTTCGGCTCCGGAGATCCTTCCCACCAGGTCCTCGAGATGCAGCGTCTGGCTGGTCGTCGGCCGCACCTGGCCGAGCACGACGAACCGCTCGACCCGGCCGCGGGTGGGCACGAAAAGCAGCAGGTCCGCGAAACACAGGTCCGACAGCACTCCCCACCCGGCGACGAGGCGTTGGAGATGCTCGACGACTGGAGTCTCCAGGTTTGTGTGCTCCTGTACCAGCTCGGCCAGCGTGGCCATTGCAGCCCGACCTCTCCCGTCCTAGGCCCAGACCTGCTCACCGAGGTGGAGCAGACCGGGTAGATCGTGAATGTCAGCCTCGAACTCGGGAGCGGTGGCGACGACGTCGGCCCGGATTTCGAGCTCGCGACGCTGGGCGGCCTCCCGCCGGGCCACGACGGAGAAGTTGCGGAAGTTCTCTCCTATCTCGGAGAGAACCCGGGCGAGCTGGGCTTCGGACGTCCCGAGCAACTCGGCCAGGTCGTCGCTGGCCGCCAGTTCGGCGGCGTCGTCGCACAGGCGAGCCGCTCTCGCCTCAGCGGCGTCGTCGAGAAGGTACTCCGGGAGCACCCGATTGAGGACCAGGGCGCCCACGTGGAACTTCTTGGCTGCGAGCACCTGAATGAAGAACTCCGCCTCTCGGACCGGCGCCGCCTCCAACGTGCTTACGACCACGAAGGTGGTGCGCCGGTCAAGGAGGAGCCGCTCGACGGCGCGGGACCGGGCGACGAATCCCGGGTACATGGTTTGGAAGAGGATAAAAAACTCGGCGATGTCCTCCAGGAACTGGGAGCCGAGCACCCGGTCGGCAACCTGGTAGAAGGGCCGAGAAGCCATGTTGATCATCCGGCTCCGGTAGGGCGCGATCAGTAGCCGCAGCAGGCGGGACGAGAAGAACTCGGCCATCCGTTCCGGGGCTTCGATGAAATCGATGGCGTTGCGAGTCGGTGGGGTGTCCACGACAATCAGGTCGAAGTTGCCTTCGGAATGGATCTCGAAGAGCCGCTCCATGGCGATGTAGTCGTGGCTCTGGACGAAGCGGCCCGAGATGTTCTGATAGAGCGGGTTGGCGAGGATCCGCCCCGCCGTGGCCGGGTCGGGGGCATGCAGCCGCACCAGGTCGTCCCAGCTTTGCTTGGTATCGAGCATCGCCGCCCACAACTGACCGCGCGGCCGGACACCACTTGACTTGAACGCCTCCGGCGCGACCTGCTTCTCGACGTTGCCGAACCCTTCGAGCCCGAGGGCGGCCGCCAACCTGCGGGCGGGATCGACCGTGACCACCAGCACCTTGCCGCCGAGACGGATGGCGGCCATAGCGGCCGCGGCCGCGGCCGTCGTCGTCTTGCCGACGCCACCCGAACCACAGACAATGGCAATCTCCTTGGCCGCGAACAGGGCCTCGAGTGTCTCGGGGGTAGCACCTCCACTCGGGCGTCGTTGACCCCGGGCCGCCATCAATAGCCCAACTCGGCGGAGAGGGCGTCGGCGAGTTGGTGCGTTGCTCGCAGGCCGTGGCTACGGAAAAACAGGTACGGAACGTACAGCAGTGGCACCGCGGGAGGGACGGCGGCCCGCAGCGTCTCCAGGTACTCGGTCCGGGAGCGACGCATGCTGACGGTGAGACGAGCCGCCTCCATCAGCG
The DNA here is from genome assembly GCA_963769725.1 of uncultured Acidimicrobiaceae bacterium. GTDB lineage: Bacteria > Actinomycetota > Acidimicrobiia > Acidimicrobiales > Palsa-688 > PALSA-693. Next base: position 129,341 of record CAVYMU010000005.1, read on the forward strand.
AGGCGGTTGGGCCGCCCGCGGCGGTATCCAGACGTTCGCGCCCTTCGGACCCGGCCAGCCGGGCGAAGACCTCCTCCTCCCCCCGACCGAACAATTCCGGGAGCACGCGGTTGACCACGACGGCTGCCAGGTCGACGTTGGTCTCGCTGCGAACCCGTGACGTGAGCTCGATCGTCTCGCTTACCGGCATCTCCGCCGGCGTGGCCACCGCTACCAGCCCGGTCGTGGCCGGGTCGTCGAGAAGCTCGAGCATCCAGCCGGTCTGCTGACGGACCGGCCCGACGTGCACCAGCTGGTTGATGGCCTGCGGTGCAGCCAGCTGGCTCACGATATGCCCGGTGGCCGAGGCGTCGACGACAATCGTGTCGTAGTGGTGCTCTCTGGCCTCCCAACACAACTTCCCCACGGTGACAATCTCTTTGACCCCGGGAGCCGCCGATGCCACGAAATCGAACATCTTGGCCAGCGGACCGACGCGCGCCACCATGGGCAGCCGAAGCTGCAGCGACAGGTACTGTTTGAGCGACGCCTCAGTGTCCATCGACATGGCCCAAAGCCGGGGAGCGATCTCTCGCTCCTCGAAGCGGATCGGGGCCGTCTCGAAGAAGTCAGCGAGGTTCCCTTTTGGGTCGATCTCGCACACCAGGGTGCGCCGGCCCCGGCTGGCGGCCAGCCAGGCCAGAGCAGCCGCGATCGTGGTCTTGCCGACGCCGCCCTTACCGGTGACGAAGATCAGTTTACGTTCGAGCAGATCGACCAAGCGCCCGCCTCGTCGTCGCCGGCTCGATCAGCGCACGGCGGCGCCGAAGCCGACTCGCCGGTCCTCGCTGCCGGTGTTGAGCTCGACATAGGCCACCCGGCCGGACGGGACTCCGACCCGGCGGCCTCGCCGGTCGGTCAGCCAGAGCACGCCACCGTCGGCGAGCGCCTTCTCGATCTGAGCCGCCAGGTCGTCGGCGTTGGTCCCCTCGGCCAGCTCAACCTCGATCTCCTTGGGGGTGTGGGTGACACCGATGCGGACGTCCACGAGTGGCCTCTCCTTGGGGCGATGAGAACCAGACCATGGTAGGCGCCAGATCTGGTCAACCAACCCGCAGCACGCACTGTTGTCGTCCCTCGCTGACGGTAGCGTTCGAACAGTGGAGGAAGTCGAGGTCAGCCGAGCGGAAAAGTGGGCGGCCACGATGGCCGGCCAGCAGGTCACCGGTGCCGTCCGCCAGGCCCACGTCGGCGGCGATGCCTGGCCCATCGGGTCCGTCGAAGTGCTGGACCGGGAGGCCCGCGAGTCGGCCGAAGAGGCCGGGTTGGCGCCCGGCGCCACTCGAGCCATCGGTGCCGGTCACCGGACCGATCCGGAGGACGCGGATCCCTGGCGGACGTGCTTCGAGCGAGACCGGGATCGGATACTCCATTCGGCCGCGTTCCGGCGCCTCGCCGGCAAGACCCAGGTGTTCATCTTTCCCGCCGACCACCAGCGCACCCGGTTGACCCATGCCCTCGAAGTAGCCCAAGTGGCGACAGCGGTCGCTCGGGCCTGTCGGCTCAACGTGGCCCTGGTAGAGGCCATTGCCCTCGGGCACGATTGCGGCCACGGGCCCGGCGGTCACGCCTCGGAGGACGCCCTGGGCCTGTTCGAACCCGGCTTCGACCACGCCGTGTGGGGCGCGGACGTCACGACCGCCCCGCTCAACTTGTGCGCCGAGACCGTCGACGGCATCCGCAACCATTCCTGGTCCCGCCCCTCTCCTGTCACGCCCGAAGGCCAGCTGGTGGGCTTGGCGGATCGCGTCGCGTACTGCGCTCATGATCTCGAGGACGCCATCCATGCCGGAGTGGTGACAGCGGGAGACGTGCCGGCGGAGGTGAGGTCGGCGTACGGGACTACGCGATCGGAGCAATTGCGCACCTTGATCACCGACATGGTGGTGACGACCACCGGCACGGGCCTGGTAGGGATGTCGAATACGGCGGCGGATGCGCTGGCCTTGCTGCGCCGGTTCAATCATGAGCGGATCTACCTCCGACCCGAGTCCCAGCGTCAGGCCGAGGCGGTGATCGACATGCTGCGCGCCCTCGTCGAGTGCTACCTGTTGCATCCCGGCGCCCTGCCGCCGTCGGCTCGGAGCGGTGATCCGGTGCGCGACGCCGTCGCCTACGTGGACGGCATGACCGACCGCTTCGCGTGCGCCCAGGCCGTCGCTCTTCTCGACTGGCCGGTTCACCGCCTACCACGGGGGCTCGACCTCAACTCGACGCCCGCACCGTAGGATCGCCGGCGAAACCGGCACGGGATACGAGGAGGCGGCGATGGCGCTGGTCCGGAAGGCGAGTCCACAGGACCTGGCCGCAAGAGCGAAGGCCGGCCTGGTCCCGCCGGAGTTGTGGTCCAACCTGCCACCGGGAGCCCTGGCCGGCCTGCCCCCCGAAGTGCTGGCCGCCCTGCCCGAGGAGGCCCGCCAACGAGCCGCGACAGCAGATGACGCCTCCACGAGCGCCGCTGGGGCCGCCGCGCCAGCCCCCCGGCTGACGGGATATCCCATCGCCGATCGGGTCCACCTCCCGGCGCACTTCCTGCCCATGTCCGGCGCCGGACCCGACGACGCCTACGAGCTGATCTCGAGCGAGTTGCTGCTAGACGGGAGCGCCCGTCTCAACCTGGCCACCTTCGTCACCACCTCCATGCCACCGATGGCGGCCCGGCTCATGGCCGAGACCGCCGACAAGAACATGATCGACAAGGACGAATATCCCCAGACGGCGGAGATCGAGGCCCGCTGCGTCAACATGATCGCCAACCTCTGGAACTCCCCCCACGCCGAGACGGCGACAGGTTGCTCGACCACCGGATCGAGCGAGGCGGTGATGCTGGCCGCCCTGGCCCTCAAATGGAGGTGGCGGGAGCGGCAGCGGGCCGCCGGGCGGCCCACGGATCGCCCCAACCTGGTCACCGGCGCCAACGTGCAGGTGTGCTGGGAGAAGTTCTGTCGTTACTTCGATGTCGAGGCACGACTGGTTCCGGTCGAGGGCGACCGGCTGCACCTCACCGGCGCCGAAGCCGTGCCGCACTGCGACGAAAACACCATCGGTGTGGCCGCCGTCCTGGGCTCGACCTTCGACGGGAGCTATGAGCCCGTGAAGGAGATCGCCGCCGCCCTGGATCAGCTGCAACGAGACCGCGGTTTGGACATACCCGTCCATGTCGACGCCGCCTCGGGTGGGTTCGTGGCGCCCTTCTTGCAGCCCGACCTCGAATGGGACTTCCGTATCCCCCGGGTGCAGTCCATCAACGCGTCGGGGCACAAATACGGGTTGGTCTATCCGGGGGTGGGTTGGGTCGTCTGGCGCAACGAGGAGGCCCTGCCGCAAGACCTGATCTTCGATGTCAACTACCTCGGCGGCCACATGCCCACCTTCACCCTCAACTTCTCGCGACCGGGGAGCGAGGTAATCGCCCAATACTTCATGTTCACCAGCTTGGGGTTCGAAGGCTACCGGCGGGTCCAGCAGCGATCCTCGGATATCGCCAAATACCTGGCGGCGGCGATCGCCGAGCTGCCGTCGTACCGGCTCATCTCGGATGGCCGCGACCTTCCGGTCTTCGCGGTGGCCCTCGATCCCGGTATCACCAACTACACGGTGTTCGATGTGTCGGACCGCCTCCGCGAAGAGGCTGGCTGGTGCCGGCCTACACATTCCCCAAGAACCGAGAGGATCTGGCCGTCCTGCGGGTGGTCGTCCGGGCGGGCATGACCTACGACATGGCTGACCTTTTGCTCACCGACCTGCGGGCCCGCACCGCCGCCCTGGAGTCGCTGGACGAACCGCTCCCCGCCGCGGCGTCGGGGACCAAGCAAGTCTTTGCGCACTAGCGAGATGGCCGCCATGCCGAACATCGACTCGCCCCACGCCGCCCTGCTGGCCCGACATCGCCGGGTCTTGCCGGACTGGCTGACTCTGTTCTACGACGAGCCGATCGAGTTGGTATCGGGATCAGGCCGGCGGGTGACCGACGGGGAAGGCCGCTCCTACCTGGATTTCTTCGGCGGGATCCTGACCACCATGACCGGTCACGCCGTGCCTGAGGTGGTGGACGCCATCCGCGCCCAGGCGGGGCGCATGCTGCACACGTCAACCCTGTACCTGGTCCGGCCCATGATCGAACTTGCCGAGCGGATCTCGACCCTGTCGGGCATCCCCGACGCCAAGGTGTTCTTCGTCAACTCCGGGAGCGAGGCCAATGACACCGCCCTGCAGTTGTGCTGCACGGCCCGGCGGTCAAATCAGGTGCTGGCGCTGCGCAACAGCTATCACGGGCGATCCTTTGCCAGCATGGCCACGACCGGATTGCGGACCTGGTCGGCGTCGAGCCTCACCCCGGTCAACGTCAGCTATGTGCACGGGGGCTATCGCTACCGCAGTCCGTTCGCCCATCTCCCCGACCCGGAGTACATCGCCGCCTGCGTCTCGGACCTCGAGGACGTGATCGCCACGGCCACCGCCGGCGACGTCGCCTGTCTGATCGCGGAACCCATCCAGGGTGTGGCCGGGTTCGTCGTCCCGCCGGACGGCTTGTTTGGCGCCATGCGGGAGGTGCTGGACCAGCACGGCATCCTCTTCGTCTCCGACGAGGTGCAGACGGGATGGGGGCGCACCGGGGATCACTTCTGGGGCTACCAGGCCCACGGCGTCACTCCTGACCTGCTGACGTTCGCCAAGGGGTTGGGAAACGGACTCGCCATCGGTGGAGTGGCGGGACGACCCGAACTCATCGACGCCGTGCACGCCAACTCCATCTCGACGTTCGGGGGCAACCCGCTGGCGACGGCCGGCGCCCTGGCCAACCTCGATTTCCTGCTGTCCCACGACCTGCAGGCCAACGCCCGGGCACGCGGGGCTCAGCTCATGGATCAGCTGTCGGGGTTGGTCGGAAAGCTGCCGACCGTTGGCGAGCTACGGGGGAAAGGGCTGATGATCGCGATCGAACTCGTCCAGGCCGCCACCACGGTGCCCGACCCGGCCGCAGCCGCGGCCGTCCTGGAAGGGTGCCGGAAACGGGGGGTGCTCGTCGGCAGAGGCGGCGTCCATGGGAACGTGCTGCGCATCGCTCCGCCGCTCTCGGTCACCGCCAGCGAGATCGATGAGGCGGCCGCGGCCCTGATCGAGGCCCTCGTCGAAGTGGACCGAGCCCCGCGGTAATCGGGCCCCTACTCCCCGGGGGCGGTGGGGACCTGCTCTGCGGTCTGGGCCACGACGTCGTCGGACGCCCCTCCGGCCCGGCGTGGAGGCGGTCCGTCATCTCCGGCCACCCAAGCCGGAGCGTGGCGTCTCCCCCACGATCTGCTGATGGTGCCCACCAACATAGAGCGCAAGGCGTCCCAGTCCCGCAGCGCCATCCAGACGTGCCCGATGATCACGAACCCGACCGCCAAGGCGAGCCAGTCGTGCACGAAGGTAGCGCCCGTGCGCCAGCTCAGGGGCCACGGGTGGTACCAGCGCATGATCACGCCGGTCCCGAGCATCACCAGGCCGGCACCGGCCACAAAGGCGGCGTTCAATTTCTGTCCGGCGTTGAACTTCCCGAGCCGCAGCGAGGCGCGGTCTACGTGCCGGTCGGGTCCGGGCCGGAACAGGGCCCGGAGCCACACCCGGTCGTCTTTTGACCACCGGTTGAACCGCCGAACGTCATCGCGGAGGGCCTGACCCCAGGATCCGGACAGGGCGACCAGAAGAGGAAGGGGCAAGGCCAGCCCGGTATACACGTGGATGTCTTCGACGACCGCCCGCCGGCCGACGAGCGCCTGCAAGGGCTCGAGGTAGAGGACGGCGCCGGTCGCAAGGAGAATCAGAAAGAGGGTGGCGTTGATCCAGTGCACGGCCCGTTCGACCCGATCGAATCGGACCAGCAGCGGGCCGGCGCGGCCGGCGCGGCCGGCGCCGTCAGGTCGGCGGGTCGTTACGGCCATTGCTGCGCCCCACCCACCCTTCCACGTCGTAGTTGCCTACCGTCTCCCAGTATCCAGGCTCGACCCGGTCGACCAGCTCGATCCTCGACATCCATTTGATCGACTTGTACCCGTACATGGGGGCGACATAGAGCCGGACTGGCCCGCCATGCTCGCGTGACACCGGACCGCCCAGCATCGAATAGGCCGCGATGACATCGGGACGGTTGGCCTCAGCGAGGGTCAGGCTCTCCGTGTACTCCCCGTCGAAGGACTCGAACCGCAGCGCCTTGGCCGAGGGCTGGACCCCCGCCCGGTCCAGTAGCACTGAAAGGGCCACCCCTTGCCAGTGCACCCTCGGCACCCGCCACCCAGTGACGCATTGGAAGTCGCGCACGAGGCTGGTCGCCGGCATGGCCTGCAGGTCCGCCATCGTGAGCACCATGGGATGGTCCACCTGTCCATCCACGGTGAGCCGGTAGGAGGCATCGCTCTCAAACGGCAGCCCATCGGTCACGGTGTAGATCCGAAAGTAGTTGCCCGGCAGGAGGCCGCTGAGACCGGTCGGATCCACCTGCTGGATGGGCCGGAGGACAGAATCGAGGCCATTCTGAATCTGCTTGCCTGCGACTACCCCGACGGCTCCGAGCCCGAGCATCCCCAACACCACCCGGCGGCCGATCGGGCTGCCCCGGCGGCCGATCGGACTGCCCCGGCGGCTCGACCGACGCGACGCCTCCTCGCCGGCTTCGGCCTCAGGATCGTCGATGTCGGACACCGATTGCATGTCTACGCCCCCGGCCGCGCCTAAGGGGATCGGGGTCGACCGGTCCGGTCCGGTCAGACCCTCCGGCCCGAGCGGCAGCCGGGGTGGGGTCGACCGGTCCACTGCCAGCCCGACCCGCCGGCCCGGGTGGCCCCGGGAGTCGGGGGCGTCGACCCGCTCAGCGAATCGTCAGCTCAGGACGGAAAATGCGGGCCCGACCGCGGGCCACCAGTCGGTCGGCAATGACCGAGAAGGCCTGAGCGGCCTCGGAGTCCGGTTCGGTTACGACGAGCGGGCGGCCTTCGTCACCCCCGAGGCGCAGCGCCGGCGATAACGGGATCTGGCCGAGCAGCGGTATTCCGAGCTCGCCGGCCAGATCGGCCCCGCCTCCCGCCCCGAATAGATACTGGCGGGAGCCGTCTTCTCCAGTCAGCCAGCTCATGTTCTCGATTACGCCTCGGAGCGGCAGGTTGACCTTGCGAGCCATGTAGGCGCTGCGCTGGGCCACTCGCCGGGCGGCCGGCTGGGGGGTCGTCACGACATAGACCTCCGACGTCGGCAGATACTGCGCCATCGACAGGGCGACGTCACCCGTTCCGGGCGGCATGTCGATCAGCAAGAACTCCGGTTCGCCCCAATCCACGTCGACCAGGAACTGTTCGAGCGCCTTGTGCAGCATCGGTCCCCGCCAGATGACCGGTTGATCGTCGTCCACGAAGAAGCCCATCGACATGCAACGCACGCCGTACGACACCGGAGGGACCATCTTCTTGTCGTTGACGCTGGGCTCGGTGTCGATGCGGAGCATGCCCGGGATCGAGAAGCCGTAGACGTCGGCGTCGAGAATCGCGACGTCGTGTCCCGCCTGGGCGAGGGTGACGGCCAGATTGACGGCGACCGACGATTTGCCCACGCCGCCCTTCCCGGAGGCGATCCCAATGACGCGAGTGGCGCTGTTCGGCCCGAAGGGATTCGCCCGGCCCTCCTCATGACCTAGTGGTGCCCGGCCGGACGCGGCGGCGTGCGAGTGGTCGTGGGGGTCCGCGCCGGCGTGGGAGTCGGCGCCGGCCTGGGGGCGGGAGTCGCCCCCGGCCGCGGCCGGGGTCCACGCAGCCGGGTCCTGGACATGGCCGCCTTGGCGGCTCAACATCCGGGCCCGGACGGATTCCAGCTCCTGGGGAGTCATAACAGTGAGCTCGACGTCGACGCTGCGGACGCCGGGCAGCGGTGCGACCGCCGAGCTGACCCGGCGAGTAATCTCAGCTCGCAGCGGGCACCCAGGCACGGTCAGGGCGATGGTCACGGTCACCCGGCCGCGCCGGATGGCGATCCGGCGGACCATGTCCAGCTCCACGATGCTGACCTGCAACTCGGGATCGGTCACAGGCCACAGGGCCTCCATCACCTTGTGCTCGCTCAGCGCCATCCAGTCTCCTTTGGCGGTGGGATGATCGATGCGTCGGGGGGGACGGCGATTTGCACTACGTAGATAGGTAGAATACCCGCGTGGCGTCTTTAGCCGATCACCCCTTGTCTGGCAACTTGGCATCCGACGGCCGGTCCGAGGGGGGAAACCAGGAGGACCGCGCAGGTACAACCGGCGCCGGCGACTCAGACGGCGCCGATCTGGTCACCGCTGCGGACGCGACGGTGTTCCCGGATAGCGACGCCGGCGCGGCGCTGCCGGTACGAGGTCCTCTGACCGACACGCAGTTTTCTGCAGCCGTGGCCGCGGTCACGTCCGCCTTCGGTGACCCAACCCGGCGCCAGATCTACCTGTTCGTCCGTGAGCACCAGGAGGGGGTCACGGCATCGGAGGTGGCCGACCAGTTCGCTCTGCACTCCAACGTCGCTCGCCACCACCTGGACAAGCTCACCGCGGGGGGCTACCTCGAAGTCCACGTCAGCAGGCCGCCAGGCGGAGGAGCGGGACGGCCCTCGAAGCGCTACCGGAAATCGGCCCAGGACACTGGCGTCGAGGCGCCCCGGCGGGGTGACGACCTACTGGTGATGCTGCTCGGTCAGGCTCTGGCCCTCCTCCCGCTCGCGGACGCAGAGCGGATGGCCGAGTCGGTGGGCGAGGACTACGGCCGGCGCCTGGCGGCTCAGATGTCGACCGGCGAAGGCCACCGGTCCTTCCGCGTCGCCTTGCACGCCATCGCGGACGCCCTGACCGCCCATGGCTTCGAAGCTCACGCAGAGGCACGCGGCGGTTCCTTGGCCCTGATCAAGGACGCCTGTCCCTTCTTCGACACCGCCAAACAGCACCCGGTGATCTGTGCCGTCGACCGGGGAATGGTCCGAGGAATGCTGTCGGGCCTGTATGGCGAGGCCGTGAATCCCACCGAGTCGTCGCGAGCCCTGGGCGACGACGCCTGCATCAGCCTCGTCTGAGTCGCCCAGCTGTGGCCGCGGACGACCGGGCGGCGCCGATCCGGGCTTACCTCGACCACGCCTCGACCTCGCCCGTCCGGGCCACCGCGCTCGAGGCCATGTGGTCCTGGGTCAGCGCCGCCGACCCGGGACGGGTGCACACGGAAGGTCGTATGGCCCGGGTCGCCCTCGAGGACGCCCGTGAGCGGGTAGCGACACTGTTCGGCACCCGGCCCCGGCAGGTGGTGTTCACCTCCGGGGCAACCGAAGCGATCAATGCCGCCGTCTACGGAGCCCTGCACACCGAGAGGTCACTGGAGGGCCGGGGCGTGGCGCTGGCGCCGGTGGAGCACAGCGCGGTCCGCGAAGCCTCCGAGCGCTACGGCGGACCGGATGGCCTCCTGGCCCTGGCGGTGGACGGGACCGGACGCATCGATCCTGACTCGGTGCGGGTGGTGCTGTCTGACCGCCGCCTCGCCCTGGTGCACTGCCAATGGGCCAACCACGAGGTCGGCACCATCCAGCCGGTCTCGGCGGTTGTGCAGGCCTGCCGGGAGCACGGGGTCTTGCTACACGTCGACGCGGCCGCGGCTGCGGGCCACATCACCGTGGCCTTCGACGAACTCGGGGCAGATCTCATGTCGGTCTCTGCCCACAAGCTCGGCGGACCGCGAGGTGTGGGCGCGCTCTTAGTACGCCGCGGTCTGCGAGTCCCTCCTCTGCTGGTCGGCGGCACCCAGGAGCGAGCCCGGCGAGCCGGACTCGAGAACGTGGCCGGTGCCGTCGGTTTCGGGGCGGCCGCCGCCGAGCTCGCGACCGACCAGCGGCTGACCGCAGAGGCCGCCGCCGCCGAGGCGTTCACCAACCGGTTGCGGGCTGCCGCCCTGGCTGTACCCGGCGTCGAGAGTTACGGCCCGCCCCGAGCGGACGACCGGCTTGCGAACCTCGTCTGCCTCGGGATCAGCGGTGTCGAGGCGGAAGCGGTTCTTATCGGCCTGGACCAAGCCGGCGTAGCCGCCCATTCTGGAAGCGCCTGCTCATCAGAGTTGCTCGAGCCGTCACCGGTACTGGCCGCCATGGGCGTGGACGCGGAGCGCAGCCTCCGGCTGTCGGTCGGATGGTCTACCACCGACGCCGAGGTGGCGATGGCCGAGCGGGCCCTCCCGGAGGTGATCAGCCGGCTGCGGAGCCTGGCCGGCGCGGGCGGCTGAGTCCCTCGCCGGCAGCGGACCTGGCCGGCGCAGGCGGCTGAGTCCCTCGTCGGCGGCGGCCGCCGGAGGCGGTCCCGGACCGTTGGTGGGCCCGGCCAGGACGGGATGCGGCCGGGGACGGTTGGCGCTGGCAGGTGGGCCGGGTGGGTGGTTTCGGCGCGGAGGGGTACCGCGGCAACGGGACCGCCGTGGCCGGCAGGGGGCCGGCGCCGGGCCGGTCGGCACAATACCCGCCGATCGACCCATCAATTTCGGGTCGATCGGATCATCAACCCTTAGCGGCAGCGGCGGCTTTGAGTTTCGCTTGCTGGAGCGCGGTGCGAACTTGCGGGGCGAGTCCGGGGTCTGGACTGTGGGTCAAATACCACTGCAGTTCGGGAATGGCGCCGGAATAGTCGCCCTCACTCAGCAGGCTGATGCCACGGTAGACATGGGCGGGCGCGTAGGTAGGGTCGGCCTGTTCGGCATCCAGCAACATCGTGAGCCCCTGTCGGAGCAGGTCGGGTTGCTGCGTCTGTGCCAGCAACCAACCCTCTCCCACAAGGGCCTGGGGCTGGTTGGGATCGCTTTCGAGAATCTTCTGGTAGTCCTTGACCGCGGTCAGGTCGTCGCCCTTATCTGCAGCCTGCTGGGCTTGCTGCAACGAATCGGCCAGCTGCTCCGCTCCGAGCGCCTGTCCGGTGATCTCCTGGCCCGGGAGCCGGGTAGCCGAAGACGCCACCACCGCCCAGGCGGCGCCGGCGGCCACGACGACGACCGCGGCAGCGATGAGCGCCCGCCGCCCACCTCGACGGGCGCCATGCGGTCGTGCACCACGCCGCGTCGGCGGGGTGGTCGCCTCCTCCGCGGCGCTTTCGAGGACGTCGTGATTACCTCTCTGGCTCGGTTCCGGTGCGGCTGATTGCCCTTGGAGGGCCCGCAGGGCGGCTGCGGCCCGGGCCGTGTAGGCCTCCTTCAGCGTGTGGTAGTCAACCTCGTCGATGTCGCCGGCTTCGTACTCCGCCTCGAGGTCGAGCAGGGAGCGTAGGCAGAAGTCCCGCTCCTCGACGAGCACGTCGAGTTCCATCACCGGGGGGGTCCCCGGCGTTTGAGCTGCGGCCGCGGTGGGTGCGGCCGCGGTGGGTGCGGCCGCGGTGGGCGCGGCCGCCGCCGGCGCGGGCGGCGCGGCAGTGGGCATTTCTACGACACACCCGTCGTCCCCGCCGGCCTCCCCACCCACCTCGCCCCCGACCACCCCGACATCGCCCACATCGCCTCGGCTGGCACCGACCCTACCCATCTTTCGGGTCCCCGGCGTTCCCGTCGACCCCGGACGGTTCGCGGCCCAGCGCCGCCTCGACCAGCGCCCGGTCCGCGTCGCTCACGGTGCCGGACTGCCGGGGCCGCCATCGGGAGAACGCCACGGCCAGGCCGGCGACGGCTGCGACCACGGCAATGACCGGCAAAACCCACACGATCAGATCGACACCCCGAGCTTCCGGCTGCTCCAGGATGCCCGGCCCGTACGAGTCCACCAGGCCGGCGAGAATCTGGCCCTGGTGCTCGCCGGCGACCAGCTCCCGCTGGATCTGGGCCCGGATCTGCACCGACGCGGGCGCATCCGACTGGGCGGCCGACTGCCCCTCGCACACCGGGCAGCGGACCAGACCGGCGATATGGAGGGTCTCGGCCGCGACCGTCGGATGGCTGGTACTGCGGTGCGTTCCCACGGCCAGGACCACCACCGCCACCACCCCGAGGAGCAGCCATGGGGCCCACCGCAGCCATGGGCCCCGCTGCCGCCGCGCCGGCGCGCCGCCTTGGCTCACCCGGCACCATCTGACGCGGTAGAGATGACCGTGTTCAGCTGCGAGGCCACCACCCCGCCCGCGTACTTGGCGACCACGGTGCCGGATGGATCCACCAGGTACGACTCGGGGATGCCGCCGACCCCGTAATCGACGACGGCTTGCCCGTCGTCGACTGCCGGCCAGGTGGCGTGGCTCCCTCGAAGAAAGGCGGCCAGATTGGACACGTCCCCTTCGTCGTAGGCGACGGTGAGGATGACGGCATCTCCGGCCTTCCGGTGATCGGCGGCGAAGGTCAGGAGCTGCGGGGTTTCCTCCCGACAGGGCACGCACCAGCTGGCCGCGAAGTTGACCAGCACCCACTTTCCGGAATACGACGAAAGCTCGATCGATGGCCCGCCGAGGATCGATCTACCAGTGATGGACGGGGCGGCTTTGCCAATGAGAGGGTTGTGCACGCTCACCTGGCCGGCCGAGCCCGACGTCGCCAGGACCGTCACCAGCACCGCGACCACGACCGCGGTGGCGAGCGATATCCACAGCACCAGGCGTGACCGGCGACGCGGTCGATCGGGGCGGCCCCCCGACTCTGTCGTCGCGGTTTGGTCGGTCACCGCGGGCTCGGAGCGGACACTGCCGCCGGTTCCCGGGCCGGTTGACGATCGAGGTCGCGGCCCTCTGGGCGCCGTCCCGAAGCGCTCACGGGGTCGGTGGGCCGCCGGCGGCGGCCGGGCCAGGCCGCCAGCACCGTCCCGGCCAGCATGATCCCGCCACCGATCCAGATCCAGATGACCAGCGGTTCGACTATGACGCCGATGACCGCGGGGTCGCCCGGCTTTGCCGGCGTCGAAGCGAAGGTCAGATAGATGTCTTCAGTCAGGCGGCTGCGAACCGACGGTGTGCCGATTTCTTCGCTGGCGAAGGGATAGTCGCTGATGGCCGGGGCGTAGACCTGACCCCCGTCGACGCGCACCCTCGCCTCGATGGCCGAATGGGTCGAATCCGTGACGCTCTTGGTTCCGAGATAGGTGAATCGATGGCCGGCGAAGGCGCCGGTCTGACCGGCCTTCAACGACAGCTGGGTGCTGCTGGCATACGAGTGGCTGGCCGCGAAGGCCACCGCGATGAACACCACGCCGATGTGCACGATCATCCCGCCGTTGGCCCGTCCCACCAACCCCCGCCATCCTTGCCGTCGGCTGGCCAGGATCAGCTGGCGCAGGGCGGACGCGCCGGCGAACGCCCCTAGTCCGAAAGCCAGCAGCGGGTTCAATCCTCGAATCCCGGCCAGCACGCAGGCGGCCAGCACGGCCACTGCTGCCACTGCCGGCCAGAACAAACGATGCCGGAGCAGCTCGGCGGACGCCTTGCGCCACGGCAGCACCGGCGCGACCGCCATGAGGAAAAGCAGGCAGACGACGATCGGCATCGTCATGCGGTCGAAGTAGGGAGCGCCGACGGTGATTTGCTCGCCGTTGAACGCTTGAGCGATCAGCGGGAACACGGTGCCGAGCAGCACCACTAGGGCGAAGGCGCCGAAGAGGAGGTTGTTGGCGAGGAAGGCTCCTTCACGGGACACCGGCGAGTCGATCGCACCCGGGGAACGCAGCCGGTCTCCTCGCCAGGCCAGCAGCCCGACGCCGCCGGCGGCCACCACTGCCGAAGAACGCCAGCAGGGCGGGTCCGATACCGGTGTTGTTGAACGAGTGCACCGACTCGAGCACGCCGGAACGGGTGAGGAACGTCGCCAGGATGGTCAGGCTGAAGGTGGCGATGACGAGCGACAGGTTCCACACGCGCAGCATGCCGCGCCGCTCCTGCACCATCACCGAGTGCAGGAAGGCGGTGGCGGTGATCCAGGGGAGGAAGGCGGCGTTCTCGACCGGGTCCCACGCCCAGTACCCGCCCCAGCCCGAGCACCTGGTAGCTCCACCAGGCTCCGAGGATCACGCCGACGGTCAGGAACCCCCAGGCGAAGAGGGTCCAGCGACGGGTCTCGATCAGCCAGCCCTCCCCGACCCGGCCGGTGATCAGACCTGGCGCATGCGAAGGCGAAAGGAATCGTGAAGCCGACCAGGCCGAGGTAGAGCAGCGGGGGATGGAACGCCACCAGGACGTGGTTCTGCAGGAGCGGGTCGGGGCCGGGGCCGTCGGTGGGCGTGGCGCCATGGACGGTCGAGAACGGGTTGGACACGGTCGCCATCAGCCCGAAGAAGAAGGCGGCCACCGCGTAGCAGATCGCCGTGGCCCACCCCACGAGCGGGTCGGTGATCCGAGCCCGGAAATGCACTGCCACTGCGGCCAGATAGCCGGCGAGCACCAGCCCCCACAGCAGGATCGAGCCCGACAGGTTCGACCACATGGCGGTGATCCGGAACAGGAGCGGGGTCGCCCGGCTGTCGTTATTGGCCACGTACTGGAGGGTGAAGTCGCGGGTGATGAGGGCGTGCTGCAGGGCGACGGTGGCGACCACGGCGCCGAGCAGGATCACCCACGTGTAGGTCCGGCCCGCCCGCAGCAAGGTGGGCCGGCCGCGTACCAGCCCGATGACCAGGGTGATGCAGCCGACCACGGCTCCGCCGAGAGCGAGGATGACGGCGCTCTCGCCGATAGCGGCGTTCACGGCGACGACGTGGTTCCGCTCGGCAGTTGGGATTTGAGCCGGTCCGGATGGGCCTCGACGTAGTTGGCCGTGTGCTTGACCATGATCTGGTCGCTGGCGTAGACCGACCCCTGCCAGTGACCTTCGAGCACGACCGGAATGCCGGGCTTGAACAACTGGCGGTGGATCCGAAGTATCGACCACCGCGACCCGGACCCCGTTGGCGTAGATCGAGAAGTCGGTGGTCTTGCCGACCTGACGGACGTCCGACTCCACGGTGCCTTCGATACGGAACTGCCGGGTGCCCAGGGCGGCCTTGTCGGCCACAGCCTGATCGGCGGTCTTGAAGTAGACGGTGGCGTTGTTGAGCCCTTCCAGCAAGAGGAACGCCAGCGCGCCGGCGATCACCAACCCGGCGATCGACTTGCCGGCGCCGGCTGCCGAGCAAGGCCCGGCGCCGGCGCAGCCGCGGTGAGAGACCACCCCAGGCCACGCCGGTGCCCGGACCGGCGTCACCACTTCCTGAGCCGGGGTCGGGGCTTCGAGGCTCGCCGTCCATCCCCTCCGGGCCGGTCGAGCCGGCCCGCCGCGTTGGTGCTCAGCGCCACGTCTTCTCCTGGTCGGGAAGGCTGCGGGCGAGCACCCGGCCGCGGCGAAGGGTGCGCCAGGCGTAGAGCACGATGATCAAGGCGGTGGCGCCCCACCCGCCGGCGACGTAGCTGTTCATGGTCGCACCACGCCCTCGCGATCGGGGGTGGTGACGGGGGCGGTGGCGGTGGCCGGAACGGCGGAGCGGGGGCCGGGCGGGAGGCCAGCCTCGGCCCGCCGTTCGGCGATGGCCACGGCCAGCCCCTCGTCCTCGAAGCGGTCCTCGAGCACCTCGACCCGGTAGCGGTGGACCAGCAGCCAGGCGAACATCAGCCCGAAGGCCACGAACGACACCAGCATCCCCACCAGCTGCCAGCCGTGGATCAGCGGGTTGGCCCGCAGCAGGGTGTTCGCCCTGGTGCAGGGTCTGCCACCAGGTGGTGGCCTCGTGGTCGACGGGAACGACCAGGGCGCAGAGCACCGCCGCCACCGCGCGAGCGGCGGGCCCGGGCGTCGGGATCACCGCCAGTGCGGCGCAGGGCCAGGTAGCCGACGAAGACGGCGAGCAGCAAGGCGGTGAGGGTGAGGCGGGCGTCCCACGTCCACCACACTCCCCAGGAGCCGCGACCCCAGATCGATCCGGTGACGAGGGTGATCACGCAGAACACCACGCCCACCTCCGCCGAGGACCCGGCCAGCCGGTCCCAGCGCCGGCTGCGGGTCCGTGGCCACAGGTAGGCCAGGCTGGCCAGGGCGCACAGGCCGAAGCCGACGTAGCAGGTGGTGGCGGCCGCCGGGTGGACGTAGATGAGTCGGACCAGGTCGCCCTGGACCCGTCCGGCGGGGAGACCACCAGCCCGATCCAGGCGTTGGCGGCCACCGCCACCAGGGCGGCGATCCCGAGGAGCGCGGTGCGATCCCCGTGCCCCGGCCCCGGGCCGCCCCGTGATCGGCGGCCGTGGGCAGGCGGCTTTCACCAGCACCGACGCTCGTGCGTTGGCCCGCAGCCCCGACGCTCATGCGTCTTCTACCAGCACGGCGAAGCCCAGCACCCCGAGCGTTAGATAGATGGCCGCGAAGCTCGCCAGCAGGACAAGCCACTTCCAGCCGTTGGTGGTGGACAAGGCCAGGGCGGCCATCCACGCCTGGGTGGCGCCGAGCAGGACGGGCGCAACCACGGGCAGGACCAGCAGCGGCAGAGGGTCTCTCGGACGCGCAGCCCGGCGGCCATCATCCCGTACACCGTGCCGGCCGCGGCCAGGCCGAGGGTCGCCGCCGCCGCGGTCGCCACCAGCAGGCCGGGGTCCTGGAGGTCGGCGCCGAAGAGGACCACCACTCCGATTCCGAGCAGCACCTCCAGGGCGACCAGCTGGATGGCGATGGCCGCCGCCTTGCCCAGGAAGATCCCGGCCGGATCGAGGCCCGAGAGGCGCAAGCCGTCGCGGGCGCCGTCAGCCGCCTCGACGGCGAAGCTGCGCTGCACGGCCAGCAGGGTGCACAGGAGCACGGCCAACCAGAAGAGGCCGGGCGCGGCCTGCGGTGAGCAGGGTGTGGTTCTGGTCGAAGGCGAATCCGAAGAGCAGCAGGACCAGCACGGCGTAGGGGGCCACGTGCATGGTCGTGACCCGGCTGCGGAGCTCGACCCGCAGGTCCTTCTCGCCGACGAGGACGGCGTCACGCCACATGGCTGCACAACATTCGGGGAAAGAGGACGCGGTTGGCGCCGTGATCATCCCGCCGGCCACGGTCACGATCCGCCCGGCCAGGGCCGCAGCCCGGTCGTGCTCGTGGGAAGCCAGCAGCACGGTACGGCCTCGACCGACCACATGACGCACCAGTTCGTCGAGAAGGTCGCGATGCTCGGCGTCGAGCCCGGCGTGCGGCTCGTCGAGCAGCCACAGCTCGGGGTCCCGGGCCACCAGGGCGGCGAGCGCCACCCGCCGCCGCTGACCGGCGGACAGCGACCCGACGGGCGTGGACGCGAGCCGGCCCTCGAGACCCAGCCGGGCGAGCGCCGGACCCACCGCCGCCACCGGGAGCGCCCGCGGCTCGCACGGCGAAGCGAACATTCTCTGCCGCACTCAGATCGTCGTAGAGGGCGGTGGCGTGGCCGAGCAGACCGACCCGCCGTCGAACGGCTCTCGGATCGGCGACCAGGTCGGCGCCGAGGACCGAGGCTTCGCCGGCTGACGATCCGCAGCAGCCCGGCGCACGCTCGCAAAAGGCTGGTCTTGCCCGCCCCGTTCGCCCCTTGCAGCAGGACGATCTCGCCGGCAGCGACGTCGAGGTCGACACCTGCCAGGACGGGGAAGCGACCAACCAGAGCGACAGCGGAGCGGAAGCGGATGACGGGGTCCATGACGCCACCGCAACGGTAGCGAGACCGGGGCCGCCATTGCCATCCGGGCCGGTCACCCGGCCGGGTTCTAGACCGTCGACAGCCGCCCGAGACCGAGGGCGCTCAGCAGGTCGGAGAACCAGGTGGACAGCACATGCAGGTTGTCGGTCAGGAGGAGCACTCCGAGGGTGGCGAGCAGCAGCCCCGAAACCACGTTGATGAGCGCGCAGATGGGCCCGGGCGAAGGCCAGCACCCCGGTGAGGCGGCCAAAGGCCACCCCGGCCAGCACGAACGGCACGCCCAGACCCGAGGGAGTAGGCCACCAGCATGGCCTCGCCCCGGCCCAGGGTGTGGGTGTCGCTGGCCAGACTGAGCACCGCGGCGAGCACCGGCCCGATGCAGGGTGTCCACCCGAACGCGAACGCCATGCCCATGAGGGGTGCGGCCCACTCGCCGAGCTGGGACGGGGCCACGTGCCAGCGCCGCTCCCGCATGAGCCAGGCGGGCCGGACCAGGCCCGGCGAACAGCAGGCCCGCCCCGATGATCACCACGCCGGCGATCTGGTTGAGCAGCTGCTCGTGGGAGTGCAGGGCCTGGCCCAGCCCGGACGCAGTGGCCTCCAGGGCCGCGAACACCACGGTGAAGCCGGCGACGAAGAGCAAGGTGGCCCGCAGCACCCGGCGCTGATCAGGACGGGCCGCCGTGGCCAGCTCGGCGCTGCTGACCCCTGACATCATCGACAGGTAGGCGGGCACCAGGGGCAGCACGCACGGCGAGAGGAACGAGATGATCCCCGCCCCGAACGCCACGACGAACCCGACAGGCGAGTGAAGAATCAGGTGGTTGCCGTCCATGAGCCGTGTCCATGATGGCAGGCAGGCCGATCGGCAGCGCCGCGCTTCCATCATCGTGGTGGTGGCGCCCAGTAGCGTCGACGCACGATGTCACTGGTCATTGTCGCCCTCCTGGCCGGCGTGGCCGCCGGCTGGATCCGGGGCGGCCGGATGCGCTATCTCGCCGGCGTACGGCTGCGATCGGTCGGACTCCTGCTGGCCGGCGCCGGGTGCGAGTTCGTCGGCTCCCGATGGGGTTCGGGGTCGGTGGGAACCACCGTCCTCGTCATCGGGTACCTGCTGTTGGCCGGCTTCGCCCTGCGCAACCTGGCCCTCACCGGGATGGTCCTGGTCGCGTTCGGGCTGCTGGCCAACCTGGCGGTCATCGCCGTCGACGGTGGAATGCCGGTGCGGGGGGTACCGGCCGGAGCAGCGTACGGCCCGCGTCACCACGGTGTACGACCCGGGGACCATCTGGTCGGGCTGGCGGACTGGGTGCGGTTGGCACCTTCAAGCAACATCGTGTCGCCCGGCGATCTGGTCCTGGCCCTCGGGGTCGCTACGGTCACGGCCGGCCTGATGCGCCCGCCTCGCCGCTCGACCGCGGCCCGCGGCGTGGCCGCGGAACGCTGACCGTGGTCGCGGTGGGGTCACGCCCAGTTGCGGTGAGCATCAGCTTCCGGCTGGGCGGCCCGGACGGGGTTGCGATCGAGGCGAAGAAATGGCAGTGGGCCCTGCGGACGCTCGGCTTCGAAGTCCGTACCGTGGCCGGTTCGGGACCCGTCGACCTGGTGATTCCCGGTCTGGATGCCGGGATCTGGCTTACTGGGCGTGCCGCGCCACCCTTGGACTCTGGCGCCCTCGGAGACGCCCTCCGTGACGCCGCCGTGGTGGTCGTCGAGAATCTGTGCTCGCTGCCCCTCAACCCGGCCGCCTCGGACGCGGTAGCGACCGTCCTGGCCGGCCGGCCGGCCATACTCCGCCATCACGACCTGCCCTGGCAGCGGGATCGGTTCGCCGGCCGCCCCTCCCCCACCGGACGATCCGGCCTGGGTGCACGTGGCCATCAACGACCGCTCCCGACACGAGCTCGGCGAGCGAGGCATCCGGGCCACCCTCGTCCGCAACACCTTCGACACCCGGGTTTCGGACGGCGATCGGGCCGCGACCCGACGCAGCCTCGGGATCGAGGACGGCCGCCTGCTGGTGCTGCAGCCGACCCGGGCCATTCCGCGCAAGGACGTCCCTACCGGGCTGGCCGTGGCCGAGGCCATCGGCGCCGACTACTGGCTGCTGGGCCCGGCCGAGGAGCAGTATCACGAGCGAGCTGGACCGGGTCCTGGCGGGCGCCCGTGTCCGGGTTCACCGCGGTCCGGCTGCGCCGATGCGCGGACCGGCCGGAGTGGAACACGCCTACGCGGCATGTGACGCGGTGGTGTTCCCGTCCCGGTGGGAGGGATTCGGCAACCCGCCTGTCGAGGCGGCCGTGTTTCGCCGCCCGGTGGCAGTCGGGCCCTACCCGGTCGGGGCCGAGCTGCGGGCGCTGGGATTCCGGTGGTTCGATACCGCCCAGCCCCACGATCTGGCCCGCTGGCTCGCCACACCCGATGGCTCGCTGCTCGACCAGAACCTGTCGGTCGTCCGGAAGCATCTGGACCTGGCCGGTCTCCCAGGCCGGCTGGCCGAGGTCATGTCCAGCGCCGGATGGGAAGCCCCGACTGGCCCGGCGGACCGGGTGCCGGATCTCGACCGCCGGTAGGGTAGATGAACCGTGACGAGGTCGATGCGACGCCCCAAAGCAGCCTCGTGAGCGTTGCGTCCGGCTCGGGATCGGAGTTACCGAAGCGGCTGCCCGCGGCCCGCCGGCGCAGCCAGCTGCTCGAAGTGGCCGCTCGACCGCTTCGCCGCCAACGGCTTTCACCGCACCTCGATGGAGGAGATCGCCGACGCGGCCGGGGTCACCAAGCCCGTGCTGTACCAGCATTTCGGGTCCAAACGGATGCTCTATCTGGAGCTGCTGGAGACGGTCGGGGAGGAGCTGCTCGACGAGGTCGCGGCGGGGGCGGCCGCCGAGACCGACCCCTACCAGCGGGTGCTGGCCGGATTCCGGGCCTACTTCCGGTTCGTGGCCGAGCGGACCAGCGCGTTCCAGTTGCTCTTCGGCAGCGGGGCCCGTCTGAGCGACGAGTTCGCCGACGCGGTGCGGCACCCTGGAGGCCAGCGTGGCCGACACCGTCGGCGCCTTCATCGACGCGGACATCGACGACGAGCCACCGGGAGCTGCTCGGCTACGCCATCGTGGGCCTGGGCGAGGTCACGGCCCGCTGGTGGGTCAGCCGCCACGAGGAGGAGGGCGCGGCTCCGCTCGACCCCGCCGACGCGGAGGTGCTGGCCGTCCGGCTGTCCGATCTGGTCTGGGCCGGCCTGCGCGGCCTGCCGGGAGGTGCCCATCCATGAGTGAGTCCGGCGACCCGCGCCTTCCCCCGAACTGCGACTTGACCCTCGGGATGAGGTGCATCGACAAGTCACAGCCCGGTGTGACGGTGTGGCAGATGGCTGCCGAGGAGCACCTGGCCAACCCGGTGGGCGTCATCCAGGGCGGGTTCCTGGCCGCCTTCGCGGACTCCGCCATGGCTACCGCCACGGTCACCAACTTCAGGGCCGGCGGGCCTACGCGGCCAACACCGAGCTCAAGATCAGCTACCTGCGGGGCGCACCCGTGGGCGCTCCGCTGACCTGCACGGCCCGGGTCATCGGCGGCGGCCGGCGGGTGACCTTCGTCGAAGCCGAGATCACCGATGCCGCCGGCCGCCTGGTCGCCAAGGCGTCTTCGACCTACCTGCTGACGCCCCGGGACTGAAGTTGCGGATCAGAGCTTGGCCAGCACCGCGTCCGCGCTGCTTACGTCCAGGCCCAGGGTCTCCTCGACCGCCAGGTCGGTGACGACCCCGTCCTCGAGGATGGCCGCGTAGCGCTTCGAGCGGATGCCCAGGCCGCCCCCGGTGAGATCGATCTCCAGCCCAAGGGCCTTGGTGAACACCGCCGAGCCGTCGGCCACCAACGTCACCTTTTCCCCGACGTCGTTGGCTTCGCCCCACGCCTTCATGACGAAGGCGTCGTTGACCGCCACGCACACGATCCGGTCCACTCCTTTGGCCTGGAGGTCCTCGGCCCGCAGCACGAACCCGGGCAGGTGGTAGTCACTGCAGGTCGGGGTGAACGCTCCCGGTACGCCGAAGAGCACCACTTTGCCGTGCCCCAGGAGCTCTCCGGTCTGGGCCGGTACCGGGCCCTCTGGCCCCGGGACCTGCACCTTGACATCGGGGATCTTGTCGCCGACTGCGATGGTCATCGAACCTCCTTGAAACTGCGCGTGGGTTGCCAGCCTACGGGTCGGTTGTCAGAAGGCTTCAATGGGAGTGTGACCGAGCTTGACAACGTCGACTTGACCTTGCGCCTCTCCAGGTCGGATGAGGCCGCCCGGCTCGCCAGCGGCCAGCGCCGCTTGCTGCAGCTGCGCCTGGTCAACGGGGGCCAGCTGTCCGAGGGGCGCCTGGGCCCGCCGGTGTGTGTGGTCTTCGAGGGATGGGATGCCTCCGGGAAGGGTGGCGCCATCAAGCGTCTGGTCGCGCCCCTGGACCCACGCCACGTGCGGGTGGCGAGTTTCGCGGCTCCGACCGTGGACGAGAAGCGCCACCATTTCTTGTGGCGGTTCTTTCCGAGCTTGCCCGGGTGGGGCGGCATGGCCATTCTCGACCGCTCCTGGTACGGGCGGGTGCTGGTCGAGCGGGTCGAGGAGTTCGCCACCGAGGAGCAGTGGCGGCGGGCCTACGAGGAGATCACCGGCTTCGAACGGTCGCTGGCGCTGGAGGGCATGGTGCTGATCAAGCTGTGGTTGCACATCTCCCACGACGAGCAGCTACGGCGTTTCGAACGGCGCGAAGCGGACCCGCTGCGCCGATGGAAGCTCGGCCCCGAGGACTGGCGGAATCGGGAGAAGCGCCGCGCCTACGAAGCGGCCCTGCAGGACATGCTGGTCCTGACCGATCACGAGCTTGGCCCGTGGGATGTGATCGCCGCCGAGGACAAGCGCTATGCCCGCGTCAGCGTTCTCGACACCGTCATCCGGCGCATCGAGGACGGCATGCGGCGGGAGGGCGTCACCCCGCCGCCATCCCACGAGCACCACCACTGACCGGGGCCGTACTTCCGTCTTCCCGATCGAGGGGCATCGTCGTAGCCTGAGGTCATGGCACACGATCATTCGGTCCCCGACGGCGAGATGCCTCGCTGGCGGGGCGTCAACCACCTGGCCCTCATCACCCACGACATGGACGCCACGGTGCGCTTCTACCACGGCGTCCTCGGGCGCCCGGCTGGTGGCCCACCTCGGCAACGAGTCCTTCCGGCACTACTTCTTCGAACTCGGCCCGGGCCAGACGGTGGCCTTCTTCGAGTACCGCACCTTGCAGATCACACCCTTCGCCAAGCCGGCGGGAGTGCCGGACCCGAGGGCGGTGCAGTTCGACCACGTGTCGTTCAATCTGGTGGACGAGCAGGCCCTGCTGCACCTGCGGGCCCGGCTCAAGGAGGCCGGATCAGAGGTCACCGATGTCGTGGACCACGGATTCATCCGGTCCATCTACTTCACCGATCCCAGCGGCATCGCCCTGGAGGCGTCGTGGTGGGTTACCGACGCCACCGGTCGCGACGCGGACTATGGCGACCGAGACCTCTTCGCCGACTCCGACCCGGTGCCGGCGGTGCGTGAACTGCAGGAGGCCGGTCAGCTGCGGTCGGTGCCGGCTACCAGGCTGAGCTGACCCGCATCGGGATCCGGTCCTCCCGGGGTGGGTCGCGACGGACCCGACCCCTCCGCCCCGCTCTCTGGACGAAACTCGGCCCACTTGAAGGGCGGCACCGGACAGAAAGCGCACGGCCAACCCCCGCTCGGGCCAGCCCGGGCGCCCAACGGGGGCGCTCCGGTCGGCCCCTGCTGCGCTCTCTGGACGAAACTCGGCCCACTTGAAGGGCGGCACCGGACAGAAAGCGAAAACCAACCGGTCAGGCCGGCCCGGGCGCCCAACGGGGGCGCTCCGGTCGGGGGGCCTCCGTCGCAAGTCGGTAGTCCCTAGTCGATATGGAGGCCCGAGATGGCCCGGGCGATCACCAGGTGCTGGATCTCGCTGGTGCCCTCGAAGATGGTGAAGATCTTGGCGTCTCGATGCCAGCGCTCCACCGGGTGATCGCGGATGTAACCGGCGCCGCCGAGGATCTGAATGGCGTCGTCGGTGACGCGCACCGCCGTCTCCCCGGCGAAGAGCTTCGACTGGGAGCCCTCGGCGGCGTCGAACCCGGCCCCGCTCGCACCCCGCCAGGACGCGTTCCACACCAGCAGGCGGGCGGCGTCGGTGTTCATGCGCATCTCGGCCAGCTTGAAGGCGATGGCCTGGTTCTCGATGATGGCCCGGCCGAACTGCCTGCGCTCCTTGGCGTAGTCCAGGGCGTATTCGTAGGCGGCCCGGGCCACCCCCACGGCTTGGGCCCCGACCGCGGGCCGGGTGGTCTCGAAGGTCGAGAGGGCGGCCTGCGACCGCTGGCCGGTCTGGCCGGCGCGGGCCCGGGCCAGGCGCTCGTCGAGGCGCTCCTTGCCGCCGAGCAGGAGCCGGCCCGGGATGCGGACCTCGTCGAGCACGACCTCGGCAGTGTGCGAGGCCCGGATGCCCATCTTCTTGAACTTCTGGCCCATGCTCAGACCCTTGGCGCCCGGCGGCACGATGAAGCTGGCCTGGCCCCGGCCCCTCAGGTCGGGGGCGACGGAGGCCACCACCACGTGGATGTCGGCAATGCCACCGTTGGTGATCCAGGTCTTCGTGCCGTTGAGCACCCACTCGTCGGTGGCCTCGTCGTAGACGGCCCGGGTCCGCATGGAGCTCACGTCGGAGCCGGCGTCAGGTTCGGTCACGCAAAAGGCGGCCAGGGCGATCTGGTCCGGAGTGCCGAAGCACTGCGGGACCCACTCGGCGATCTGCTCCGGTGTCCCGTTGCCGTAGATGCCCACCACCCCGAGGGTGGTACCGAAGATGGCCAAGCCGATGCCGGCATCGCCCCAGGCCATCTCCTCCAGGACCATCGGAACCGAGATGCCGGTCGGGATCGGCGAAGATTGAGGCCATGAAATCGAGGGAGTACAGCCCGATCCGGGCCGCCTCTTCGATGATGGGCCACGGGGTCTCCTCTCGCTCGTCCCACTCGTGGGCGGCCGGCCGCACCACGTTCTCGGCGAAGTCATGGACCCACTTCTGAAGCTGGCGTTGGTCCTCGTTGAGGGCGTTGGAAAAGTCGCTCATGTCGTTGACCCTCCGGGCCGACTGGTTAGTTACTGCATAGTAACAAGTTCAGGGCCGCACTTCACCCGGTCGCGATGCCAATCGCCCGCCGGCCCCCACTACCAGCCCGATGGCAACCACGCTCAATGCCGCCCCGACCAGATAGGGAAGTCCCGAAACCCTCTGGCCGAGCAGGGCCCCCCCGACCGCAGGACCCACCACCCGGGCCAGCCCGGCCATCGACTGCTGGGCCCCGAGGACCCGACCCCGGCGACCCGGCGGGGCCCGACCGGCCACGCTGGTCACCATCGTGGTCTGGACCAGACCCTGGCCGACGGTGAGCCCGACCAGGGCCGGAGCCGCCAGTAGCCCAGGACCGGGCCGGGGCCAGCAGGGCCAGCCCGGCACGCGTTGGCTGACAGGCCGGCCAGCAGGGTCCGGTGCTCCCCGAGCCGTGTCACCACCCGGTGCACCAGCCCGACCTGGACCGCCACGATGGCAGCCCCGACCGCGGTGAACACCGCGGCCGACGAGGCGATCCCGAAACCCAGATGTCGTGACCCGAAGAGGGCGAAGGTCGCCTCGAAGCCGCTGAAGGCGACCAGGGCGCAGAATCCCACCACCAGCAAGGGAGCCACGCCGGCACCACCGGCGAGGGCCGCGATCGGACCTGGTCGCGGCGGTGCGGACGGGCCGGTGATCGGGTGGGTCTCGGGCAGCCGGCGGGCGGCGACGGCGGTATTGACCGCGGCGATGGCGGCAGCCAGGAAAAAGGGCAGCCGGGGCCCGCCGAGAGCGGCCAGCGAGCCCAATGCCGGCCCGGCGACGAACCCGACCCCGAACGCGGCCCCAAGCAGACCGAACAGGCGATGCCGGTCGGCCGGCCCGGCCAGATCGGCCGCGGCCGCTTGGGCCACCGACACGCTCGCTCCAGAAGCCCCGTCGATGATCCGACCCACGAGCAGCACGGCGAGGCCGCCCGCCAGGCCCGTGATCAGGCTTCCGACCGCAGTCCCCGCCAACGACACCAGCAGCACCGGCTTACGCCCGAACCGGTCGGACACCCGCCCCCACAGCGGCGAACAAACGAAGCTGGCCGCCGCGAACGCGGCCACCAGCATGGTGGCCTGGAAGGAGGTGGTGTGAAAGCGCTTGGCGTACAGGGGCAGGATCGGCAAGACGATCCCGAATCCGACCAGGTCGACCGCCACGGCGGTCCAGATGGTGCCGAAGCCCGGCGGCAGCGGCGGGCGGTCCCGGCGACGTCGCCGCCACCGCCCCCAGCTCAACGCGTGAGCACCATCGCCAGCTGGCGGGACAGGGCGATCGGGCGTCCCTGGCTGTCCCACAACTCGCCATCCTCCTCCAACAATCCGTCCACGAGCACGCGGGTCCGGAAGGTGCCGAGCAGCCAGCCGGGCGCAGGCCGGCCGCGTACGTGCACGGTCAGCTCGATGGTCGGCACCCAGCCGGCTGCAACCGAGCCGAGCAAGGTGGGCGGGAAGGCGTCCGCGAAGGCGACCGCCGAGAAGGCGCTGGGCTCGGTTCCGTCCCGGAAGCGGATCCAACCGGTGATCTCGAACGGATCTCCGTCCCCGGGCCGTCCCCACGGGCTGGCCGGCGGGCAAGCCGGATGTCGAAGCGGTTCATCACCTCGGGGATAGGGCGACCCGCCTGACGGGTCAGATGGGCCAGGCTCACGCACTGATCCGGTGGCGGGACCTCGGGCGGGCGGGCGCTCACTCGGGTCGGTCCGTGGTGTTCGGCCAGGTCGCCGAAGGCGCCGAGCACCCGAACCCGCTCCCGCTGCCCCTGGACGACCTCCGCCATGACCGTCCTAAACGTCCGGCCCGGCTTGACGACTTGGGTTCTGATGCTGACCGGCCCGTCAGCCGGTGGGGAGAGGTAGTGGGCGGTGACGCGTCACGGGATCGGGCCGGCCGGCCTCCTGCATCATGGCCCGCACTGCGATCGCCAGCAGGTAGCCGCCATTGGGGTTGTTCCCGACGTTCCAGCGGGGCTGCAGGTCTGCGGTCCAACCGTCGCCGTCCCTGCGTATGGCGGTGTCCCGTTCGAAATCGCTCACCGGCGAAGTGTGGTCCCTTCGGGACCGTCCTCGACAATCCAGCCTTCGGCCTGAAGCTCGGCGCGGATGGCGTCCGCGGCGCCCCAGTCCCGGGCGGCTCGGGCCGCGTCTCGAGCGGCGGCCTGGGCTTTGGCCTCCGACGGCAGGGCCTCGGTCTCCGCCGTTCAGGGGGAGACCGAGGGCGTCCTCGAAGATGGTGAACACGGCCGCGGCCAGGCTGCGGGCCCGCTCCCCGGTGGCCGATCGGGCGTCCCGGAGCAGATCGAACGCGCCGGCCACGGCGCCGGGCGTGTCGAGGTCGTCGTCCATGCGCTCGCGGAAGCGCTCGAGGGCGACCGGATCGGGCGCTGCGCCTCGGGCGGCCGGCGAACTCCCGGGCAAAGGCGTCGAGCCGCTCGACTGTTGCGGCCGCGGCGGCGAGCGTGGATGCTCGCCACCGACATCGGCGAGCGGTAGTGGGATTGCAGGACCTGGAGCCGAAAGGCCCGGGGGTCGTGGGTATCGAGCAGCTCGAGCAGGGAGAGGGTGTTGCCGAGCGACTTGCTCATCTTTTCCCCGCCGTCGGCAACGACCATGCCGGAATGGGCCCAGCGCCGGGCGAAGGCGCGGCCGGCGGCTATCGCCTGGGCCCGCTCGTTCTCGTGGTGGGGGAAGGCCAGATCCTGGCCGCCCCCGTGGAGGTCGAACCCGTCGCCGAGCAGGTCCAGGGCCATGACCACGCACTCGGTATGCCAGCCCGGCCGGCCCGGCCCCCACGGCGAGTCCCAGCTCGGCTCACCCGGCTTGGCCGTCTTCCAGAGGGCGAAGTCGATCGGGGCTCGCTTCCCGGCCTCCTCTCCCACTTCGACCCGGGCGCCGACACGCAGGCTCTCGATGGGCTGGCGGGCCAGCAGGCCGTAGCCCGGCACGCTCTCGGCGCGAAGTAGACCCCGTCACCGCCGACATAGGCGTGGCCGCCCTCGACCAGGTGCTCGATCAGGTCGACCATGGACCCGACGTAGGCGGTGGCGTGCGGGGTCGTCAGTCGGCCGGGCTCGACTCCGAGGCGGGCCATGGTGTCCCACCACACCTGCTCGTAGTGAGCCGCGACCTCCTCCGGCGCTGCGTCCCTCCACCGCGGCCCGGGCGATGATCTTGTCGTCGATGTCGGTGACGTTCGACACGAAGCGGACCTCGAGACCGGACCAGATCAGGTAGCGGCGCAGTACGTCCCATGCCACGTTGAAGCGGCCGTGGCCGAGGTGGGGCTCGTCGTAGACGGTCGGCCCGCACACGTACATCGACACCTGCCCGGGCTGGCGCAGCTCGAGCGGGGCGATGACCCCTAACGCGGTGTCGTGCAGCCGCAGCACGCCAGTACGGTAGCGGGATCATGTCCAGCGCCGTTCCGGATAAACCGACCCTGGCGGGTCTCGAGGAGAAATGGGGCGCCCGCTGGGAGGACGCGGGCACCTTCCGCTTCGACCGGGCCGCCTCTCGGGAGCAGGTGTACTCGATCGACACCCCTCCGCCCACCGTGAGCGGGTCGCTGCACGTCGGCCACGTCTTCTCGTTTACCCACACCGACACCATGGCCCGCTACAAGCGGATGCAGGGGTTCCAGGTCTTCTATCCCGATGGGCTGGGACGACAACGGCCTGGCCACGGAGCGGCGGGTGCAGAACTACTTCGGGGTGCGCTGCGACCCGTCCCTGCCCTACCAGCCCGAGTTCACGCCGCCGGCCACCGGCGGACTGGCCAAGGGCCAAGAGACGGTCGCGGTGTCGCGCCCGAACTTCGTCGAGCTGTGCGAAGCGCTGGTCGCCGAGGACGAGAAGGCGTTCGAGGCGGTCTGGCGGCGGCTGGGGCTGTCGGTTGACTGGACCCAGTACTACACGACCATCGGCGAAGGGGCCCGCCGGGCCTCGCAGCGAGGCTTCCTGCGCATGCTGGCCCGCGGCGAGGCCTACTCGGCCGAGGCCCCGACCCTGTGGGACGTCGACTTCCAGACCGCAGTGGCCCAGGCCGAGCTGGAGGACCGCGACCGCCCTGGCGCCTACTACCGCCTGGTGTTCCAGGGCACCGACGAGTGCCGAGCTTGCTCGTCGACACCACCCGGCCCGGAGCTGCTGCCGGCCTGCGTGGCCGTCGTGGTCCACCCGGACGACGACCGCTTCGCCTCGGTCGTCGGCACCACGGTGCGCACGCCCGTGTTCGGGTCGAGGTGCCGGTGCTGGCCCACCCCCTGGCCCAACCCGACAAAGGGCACCGGCGCGGCCATGGTCTGCACCTTCGGCGACACGACCGACGTGGTGTGGTGGCGGGAGCTCGGCCTGCCGGTGCGAGCCGTCGTCGGTCGCGACGGCCGGCTGCTCGCCACCGCCCCCGCCGGCCTGGACGCGGTCCGCGGCGGCCGTGTACGAGTCGGAGCTGGCCGGGCGCACGGTGCGTCAGGCCCAGACGCGGATGGTCGAGCTGCTTTCAGAGTCGGGCGAGCTGCGGGGCGAGCCGCGGCCCATCCAGCACGCGGTCAAGTTCTACGAGAAGGGCGACCGGCCTCTGGAGATCGTGACCAGCCGGCAGTGGTTCTTCCGGACCCTCGCCCACCGGGCCGAGCTGCTCGAGCGGGGCCGCCAGCTGCGGTGGCACCCGCCCTACATGGAAGCCCGCTACACCAGCTGGGTGGAGGGGCTCAACACGGACTGGCTGATCAGCCGGCAGCGCTTCTTCGGCGTGCCCTTTCCCGGTGTGGTACCGCCTGGACCCGGCCGGAATGCCTGTGACTACGAGCAACCCCTGCTGCCGCTCGAGGGGGACCTGCCGGTCGACCCGACCACGGACGTGCCGGCCGGCTATACCGAGGCCCAGCGAGGCCAGCCGGGCGGGTTCATGGCTGATCCGGACGTGATGGACACGTGGGCGACCTCGTCGTTGACTCCTCAGATCGCCGGGAAGTGGGAGGACGACCCGGATCTGTTCGCCCGGGTGTGGCCCATGGACCTGCGGCCGCAGGCCCACGACATCATCCGAACCTGGTTGTTCGCCACCATCGTCCGGGCCCACCTGGAGTTCGACCGTCTGCCGTGGAGCGACGCCGCCATCTCCGGGTGGATCCTCGACCCCGACCGCAAGAAGATGTCCAAGTCAAAGGGCAACGTGGTCACTCCGATGTCCCTGCTGGAGCAGTACGGCTCCGACGCGGTGCGCTACTGGGCGGCCAGCGCCCGGCCTGGCACCGACACCGCCTTCGACGAGGGGCAGATGCGCATCGGACGCAAGCTGGCCATCAAGGTCCTGAACGCGTCTCGCTTCGTCCTCGAGGCCGGCGCCGGGCTGGCCCCGGCGGGAGCGGCCGCCCGGGCGTCCGACCCGACGGCTGCTTCGGGCACCGACGGCGGCGAGCGAGCCCCAAGGTCGACCAGGCTCAACGAGCCCGGCTGGCCCGAGCCGCTCGACAGTCGGTGCTGGCCGCCCTGGCCGGACTGATCGACGAGGCCACCGCCGCCTTCGAGGCCTACGACTACGCCCGGGCCCTCGAGCGGACCGAGGCCTTCTTCTGGTCGTTCTGCGACGACTACGTGGAGCTGGTGAAGAGCCGGGCCTACGGGACCCTCGGCGAGGACCGGGCCCGGGCCGGCCCGCCACACGCTGCGCCAGGTGCTGTCGGTGCTGTTGCGCCTGCTGGCGCCGTTCCTGCCCTACGTCACCGAAGAGGTCTGGTCATGGTGGGCGGCCCCGGAAGGCGGGTCGATCCACCGGGCCGGCTGGCCATCCGCTGAGGAGCTGCGACGGCCGCGAGGGATCCCCGGAGCGTGGACGGCGGTGAGCGAGGTGCTCGGCGAGATCCGCAAGGCCAAGACCAAGGCCGGCGTCTCGCTGCGGGCACCGGTGGCATCGGTCCGGGTGACGGCCACCCCGGCGCGCCTGTCGTTGCTCCGGGCTGCGGCCGACGACCTGCGGGAAGCCGGCGTCATCGCCAGCCTCACCTGGGAAGTCGAGGAGGGTGCCACCGAGCCCGGCATCGAAGTGAAGCTGGCCTAGGTCATCCCGCCGCGACCTCGCGGCCACCTCGGCTCGGAGGTGCAGCCGGCGGCAACACCCGCGTACAGTCCTGGAAATGCCGATCAATCCTGATGCTGTCGGGTACACCAGCGAACCCGGCGAGGCCTCCTGGAACTCCAAGGACTGCCTGCTCTACGCCCTCGGCGTCGGCGCCGGCGTCCTCGATCCAACCGGGTTCGAACTGGAGTACACCACCGAGAACAGCCAGGACGTGACCCAACGGGTCCTGCCGACGTTCCCGGTCGTCGGTGTCCGGAGGCGGCGGGGCGTTCGCCCAGATCGGCACCTTCAACCCGGCCATGCTGGTGCACGGAGAGCAGTCCGTCCAGCTGCACGCCCCGCTCCCAGTCGAGGGCACGGTTGAGTCGGTGACCACCATCACGGGCATCTACGACAAGGGCGCGGCCGCCGTCGTGGCGAGCAGCACGGTCGCCACCGACACCCGGACCCGCCAACCGCTTTGGACCACAACCATGTCCGCGTTCATCCGGGGCGAGGGCGGCTGGGGTGGCGACCGGGGGCCCTCGAGCTCGGCTTCGATCCCTGACCGTGACCCCGACCACACGGTTACCTACGCCACCCGTCCCGATCAGGCGTTGCTCTACCGGCTGTCAGGCGACCGCAACCCACTGCACTCCGATCCGAAGTTCGCCGCCATGGGCGGCTTCGACCGGCCCATCCTGCATGGTCTGTGCAGCTTCGGTTTCACCGGCCGGGCGCTCCTGCACACCCTGTGTGGATCCGATCCCGACCGGTTCGTGTCCATGGCGCGCCCGCTTCTCCAAGCCGGTCATGCCCGGCGAGGAGCTAACCGTGTCCATGTGGGTGACCGGCGACCAGTCCGGCCCTGTTCCGGACCGCCACGCCCGCCGGCGTCGTCATCGACGCTGGCCGGTTGGAGTTCCGGACCTGAGGCGTCGAGTGGTCGTTTGTTTGACGAGTGGTCATTCGTTTGTCGCTATAGGGAGAAAAAGTGACCACTCGTCAACGGAATGACCTCTCGACAGGGGCTACCGACCAGTAGTCGCGCCTCGACGCAGCCTGCCGACCGGAGGTCGGGCCTCATCGCAGACTCGGCGCGACGGACCGGCGATGCCCGGCGCGAGCCGAGGGCCGGGCGATGGCCGGCGGAGTAGGCGACCGGCGGCCTAGTTGGTGTGCTCGGAGGCCGGACTCATCCCCACCTCGGCCATGACAGACTCGTCCACGAAGATCTCGGCTCCAGGGGCGCGCAGGGCCAGGGCGATTCCGTCCGAGGGTCGGGCCGCCAGCACCCGGCGTTGGCCGTCCCGCTCCAGCTCGATGTTGGCAAAGAAGTGGCGCTTCTCTTCGACCGCATTGATGACCACGCAAACGATGCGTGCCTCCAGCACGGTCACTGTCGACACGAACAGGTCCCATGTCGACGGCCGGCTCGGCGCGCTACCGGTCCAGGCGACGAGGATGGCCTTCGCCTCGGGTTGGCCGATCACGATGGACAGATCGCGGTAGGGCGGCGCGTCCTCCCGCAGGGTCACCATGCCCGCCTCGACACCCGGCCCGGTCGCCACCGCGACCCGGACGTTGGATACCGACACTGGCACCAGATCGTCAGGCACCGCAGAACCTTAGGGCTGGTTCCCTGCGATCCGACGGCGGTCCCTCTGAGCCGACCCCGGGTCACCGGGCCGCCGCGACCCCACCTCAGCTGGCGAGGGCGGGGCCCTCGTGCCACACCGGTCGCGCCAGCACCAGCCCGGCCACCTCCTGCGCCCCCGCTCGACGCAGCACCCGGGCCACTTCCCGCAGAGTCCCACCCTCGGTCAGCACGTCGTCGAGGACCAGGACCCGAGCGCCCGCCACCCGGGTCGGGGCGGGTACCAGCAGCGAGCGACGCAGCGGCCCGGATGCGATCCGCTGGCGTTCGGCCCAGGGGCGTCCGCCCATCGCCGGCGTTTCCGCCCGCTTGACGACCGCACCGACCCCCGTTTCCCACAGCGGATAGACCAGTCCGCCCAGGCGGGCCACGATTTCGCCGACGGGATCCCAGTCCCTCCTGGCGTGCGGACCGACATAGGCCGGCATCGGGATCAGCAGATCGAACTCCTCGAACCAGGTGGCCCGGCTACGGAGGTGCTCCGCGAACAAACCGGCGAACACTCCGGCCCACCACACCTCCCGGTGATACTTGTAGCGCAGAACCGCGTGCCGCAGGGCGCCCGCGTGGGGGCCGACCGCGAAGACCACCGAGAAGCCGCGATCCGCCCGACGGCACCACCAGTTGGCACAGGGGCCGGGGCGTCGGCAGCGCCAACCCGCACACCGGGCAGCCGGCCGCCATCCGCCCTGCGTCGTTCGCATTGGTCACATCGGTCGCCGAGAGGGCAGGGGCGCGCTCGGGGGTAACGCCCGAGGGCCGGTCGGGACCTGGTCGTATTCCACCGCGCCTCCCTGCACGTATCACCGGATCGACCCGAGACGATCGACCGGTCGACTCGGCTGCGGCGCCGGGCGAGCCCGTACCGAGTGTGGCACATGTCCGACGCCCGGTGACGGGTTCAACCCATGCGGTTCAGATGAGCCCTTGGCGCAAGACGATGGCGACGGCGTGGCAGCGATTGCGGGCCTCGAGCCGGGTCATCACTTTGGCCAGCACGCCCTTGATGGTGCTCTCTGAGTAGGCCAGTTCGTCGGCTACTTCCGCGGTGTCGAGCCCGTCGGCCACCAGGCGCAACACTTCGGCCTCCCGGCCCGACAAGGAAGCGGCGTCGACGGTCGCCACCGCCGCCTCAGTGTGCGGCAGGGTCACGCTGATCACGTCGGGGCGCACGGCCAGCGGGTGCACCTGGACGCTGGCCGCCCGCCGCAGCAAACCCTCCGGCAGCTGGCAGCCGGCCTTGTCGGCTTGACGGATCAGCTCGACCAGGCGGGCCGAGGTGGCCTCCGCCCGGCGCAAGAAACCGGTTACGCCGGCCGCCACGGCAGCCACCACACCGGCCTCGTCGAAATGGGCGGCCACCAGGACGACCTGGGGAACGCCATCCCGCTGAATGGCATGGACGACCTTGGCGACGGACTCGTCGGCCGCCTCGGCGACCACCAGCGCCACCCGGGCCCGGTCGAGGTCGACGGGTCCGACCAACTCGATGCTCGGCTCGCCCATGAGTTGGGCTTTGGCGCCCGCGGCGGACAGCGGATCTGCGGCATAGATGAAGACAGGCGTACGGGGGCTCACAAGTGGTGAAGGTACGGGAGCGGGTCTGAACCGGCATCCGTACTGAGTACGGAATTTCCACGCTCAGTGGTGATAATATCAGTGTCTTTGTTGTCGCTCAGTTATTTTTCAGTGTAGGAACTGTGCTCACCACTACACATGCGACGGACCAGCTCCGGCGTGCTAGTACCCACCGTATGGAGATCGAGGTGGTGGTCGAAATCCCCAAGGGGACCCGCAACAAGTACGAGGCCGACGCGCAGGGCACCATATGGCTGGATCGCATGCTCTTCACCGCCACCCGATACCCCGAAGACTACGGCTACGTGCCCGAGACTCTGGCCGAGGATGGCGATCCGCTCGACGCCATGGTGCTACTGGAAGAACCGACCTTCCCGGGGTGCCACGTCCATGCTCGTCCGATCGGCGTGTTCCTCATGCGCGACGAGGAAGGGGTAGACGGCAAAGTCCTCTGCGTGCCCGCCAGCGACCCCCGCTCCCGTCCGATCATCGAGCTAACCGACGTTCCTGAATACGAACTCCGGGAGATCGCCCACTTCTTCGGTATCTACAAGGATCTGGAGCCCGGCAAGCAGACCCAGCTGGGCGGCTGGGCCGACCGGGACACGGCAGAATCCACCATTGAAGAGGCCCGGAGGCGATTTCGGGACCGGAACGAGACCTGACAACGACGACAAGACGCCGCCGGTTACACGCCGACCAGCTCGGCGACCAGATCGAAGGCCTGACCGACCGTGGTCAGCTGCTCGGGGTCGACGTCGGGGATCTTGATCGAGAAGGCGTCGTTGAGGGCCAGGGTGATCTCCACCACGGCCAGACTGTCGGCATCGAGGTCCTCTCGCCAGCGGGCGTCGGTCCGAACTTCGGCCGGCTCGATGTCGAGCACTTCGGCCACACAGTCCTGAAAGGTGTTGAAGGCCTCGCCTCGGTCCATCCACTCAACCTACCGTCTCGGCCCATCCGCCCCTATGGTGACCCGCATGCCCGGACTTCTGGCCGACAAGCGCATCGTCGTCACCGGCGTGCTGACCGACGACTCGCTGGCGTACGCGGTCGCCGACCTGGCCCAACGCGAGGGTGCAGAGGTCGTGCTGACCGGAGCCGGCCGCGGCCTGTCGCTCACCCGGCGGGTGGCCCGCCACCTCCCATCGCCGCCCGACGTCCTGGAGCTCGACGTGACCGTCCCGGAGCACGTGGAGGCGGTCGCCGGCCGAGCTGCGGTCCCGATGGGGGGCCGTCGACGGGGTGCTCCACTCCATCGGGTTCGCGCCCGCGGCGTGCCTGGGCGGCGGCTTCCTCGACGCCGGCTGGGACGACGTCAAGGTGGCCCTGGAGATCTCGGCCTACTCGTTGAAGCTGCTGGCCGTCGGCCTGCGCCCCCTGCTGCAAGCCGCCGGCGGCGGTTCGGTGGTCGGTCTGGACTTCGACGCCACGGTGGCCTGGCCCGGCTACGACTGGATGGGCGTGGCCAAAGCCGCCCTCGAGTCCACGGCTCGCTACCTGGCCCGCGATCTCGGCCCCGACGGCATCCGGGTCAACCTGGTGGCCGCCGGTCCGATCAAGACCATGGCCGCCAAGTCCATTCCGGGGTTCTCGCGCTTCGAGGACGTATGGGACGAGCGGGCTCCCCTCGGTTGGAGCGTCACCGATCCGGTGCCGGTCGCCCGGGCCTGCGTGGCCCTCCTCTCCGACTGGTTCCCGGCGACCACCGGCGAGATGGTCCACGTCGACGGCGGCTACCACGCCATGGGGGTGTGACCGTGCCCGAGTCGGACGCGGATAAGTCCGGCGCCACGAATGGGCGGGTGGTCTTGGTCACCGGGGGCAACCGCGGCATCGGTCTGGCCATCGCCCGGGCCTTCGCCGCCGGCGGCGACCGGGTGGCCGTCACCCATCGGGCCGACCCGGTCGAGGGCTATCTCTCGGTGCGCTGCGACGTGACTTCGGAGCGAGGAGGTCGACGCGGCGTTCGCCCGGGTGGAGGCAGGAGCTCGGGCCGGTCGAGGTCCTGGTGTCCAACGCCGGGGTCAACGCCGACCAGCTGCTGCTGTCGATGAAAGAGGAGGCCTGGTCACGGGTGATCGACGCCAACCTGACCGGCGCCTACCGGGTGGCCCGTCGGGCCACGTCCAAGATGATCCGAGCCCGCCGGGGCCGGATCATCTTCATCTCGTCGGTGGTGGCCCTGACCGGTTCTCCCGGCCAGACCAACTACGCCGCATCCAAGGCCGGTCTGATCGGCTTCGCCCGCTCGCTGGCCCGTGAGATCGGCGGGCGCGGCGTGACGGTCAACGTGGTGGCGCCCGGATTCGTCATCACCGACATGACCATGGCGCTGCCCGGAGTCCCGTCAGGCCGAGATCGTCAGTCAGGTCCCGCTCCGGCGGATGGCCCGGCCCGACGAGGTGGCGGCCGCGGTGACCTGGTTGGCGTCGGAGGACGCCGGCTACGTCACCGGCGCGGTGATCCCCGTCGACGGCGGCCTGGGGATGGGGCACTGATGGCGGCAGACGACGACCGCCCGCTCCTTCCGCGTCCCGACCGATGTCCTCCCGCACCGTCCGCCCTTCCTGTTCGTCGACGAGGTGACCGAGCTGGTGCCGTCCCGGTCCGCGCAGGGCATCTGGCGACTGACCGGCGAGGAGGCCTTCTTCGCCGGCCACTTCCCGGGCCGGCCCACCCTGCCGGGCGTGCTGATGGTCGAAGCGCTGGCGCAGCTCGGCGGGATCGCCCTGCTGAGCGACCCTCGGTACGCCGGCAAACTGCCGCTCTTCGGTGGGATCGACAAAGCCCGGTTCCGCCGTCAGGTCGGACCGGGCGACACCCTCGATCTCGAAGTCGAGCTCGACCAGCTGGGTTCGAGCGCCGGGAAGGGGCACGGAACCGCCCGGGTCGGAGGGCAGGTGGCCTGCCAGGCCGGTCTGCTGTTCGTGATCGTGAGCGGGTAGGACCGGGGGCAACCGTCAGATGCGGCGAAAGACCAGGCTGGCGTTGTGCCCGCCGAAGCCGAAGCTGTTGGTCATCACCGACGTCCATGGCCGCCGGGCGGGCCTCGTTGGGCACGTAGTCGAGGTCGCAGTCGGGGTCGGGCTGGTCGTGGTTGATGGTGGGCGGCAGCGATCTGAGTGGTTGAGGGCCTGCACGGAGATGACCGCCTCCAGGGCGCCAGCCGCGCCCAGCGTGTGCCCGGTCATGGACTTGGTCGACGACACCGGGGGGACCCTTTCCCCGAACAACCGCTTGAGGGCGAGCGTCTCCACCCGGTCGTTGGGTGGAGTCGAAGTGCCGTGGGCGTTGACATAGCCGATTGCGGCCGGCTCCAGTCCGGCGTCCGCGCAGGCCCCCCGCATGGCTCGGACCGCTCCGTCCCCCTCGGGGTGCGGCTGGGTCATGTGGTGGGCATCGGTGGTGGCACCGAAACCCGCCAGCTCGGCCAGGATCGGAGCGCCCCGGCGCCGGGCTGACTCCAGCTCCTCCAAGACCAATACTGCGGCCCCTTCGCCGATGACGAACCCGTCCCGCCGGGCATCAAAGGGACGAGAGGCTCGGTCGGGCTCGTCGTTGCGGGTCGAGAGGGCCTTCATGGCCGCGAATCCGGCTACCGCGACACGGGTGATCGGCGCTTCGCTGCCACCACACACCACCGCGTCCGCTCGCCCGGCCCGGATGAGGTCGAGTCCCGTCCCGATCGCGTGTCGCTGACGCCGAACAGGCGGTGACCGTGCACGAGCTGTAGCCCCGGATGCCCCACTCCATGGCTACCTCGCCGGCAACCATGTTGGGGATCATCATGGGCAGGGTGTAGGGGCTCACCCAGTCGGGGCCGCGCTCGTTCAGGACGGCCAGGCCTTCCTCGAGCGACTGAATGCCGCCGATGCCGGTGCCGAACACCACCCCGACGCGCTCCGGGTCGGCGCCAACATCGAGCTTGGCCGCCTCCATGGCTTCCGCCGTCGCCACCAGGGCCAACTGCGACACCCGGTCCAGATGCCGGGCCCGGCGCCGGCCGAAGAGTGCCTCCGGCTCCAGTCCAGATACCTCGGCCGCGATGCGCACCGGGTATCCGTGAGGGTCGAACCGGGTGATGGGCCCTACCCCTGAGCGGCCGGCGACGACGCCCGCCCACGTCGAGGCAACCGTCAATCCGAGCGGGCTGACGGCGCCGACGCCCGTGACTACCACCCGGCGTGCACACATGTCCGAAATCTTACGGTTTCGTGGCCGCGCCATCCGGGCTCGCCCGGCTTCACGGGGAACGGCTAGACAACAGGATGTGGCAGTGGTCACCCAGCGACGGCAGAGCCGGCCGCAAATCCCCGAGAGCTTCGGCTACCGGCTGAAACGGCGGCTGCTCGGACCCCCACTCGTCACCGAGCAGCTCAGCGAGGAACGGCTGACCAACCCCGTCGCCCTCGGTGTG
Organism: uncultured Acidimicrobiaceae bacterium; assembly: GCA_963769725.1. Classification (GTDB taxonomy): domain Bacteria; phylum Actinomycetota; class Acidimicrobiia; order Acidimicrobiales; family Palsa-688; genus PALSA-693. The sequence continues at coordinate 167,873 of CAVYMU010000005.1, forward strand.
CTGAGCTCCGACTGCATCTCCTCGACGGCCTACGGCACCGAGGAGATCCTCACGATTCTGGTGCCGTACGTGGGCTTGGCCGCGTTCAGCCTGGTCCTGCCCATCACCTACGTCGTCCTCGCCGTGCTGATTCTGGTGACGTTGTCGTACCGCGAAGTGGTGATGGTGTACACCAAGGCGGGCGGGTCGTACGTGGTGGCCCGGGACAACTTCGGGGTCAGGGTGGCCCAGATCGCGGCCGTGGCCCTGCTGATCGACTACACGGTAACGGTTGCCGTGCAAACGGCCGCAGGAACCAACGCCCTGACGTCGGCGGTGCCGGGTCTGGTGCCATACCAGGTGCCGATCACGGTGGCGGTGGTGTTCGTGATGCTGTTCTTGAACCTCCGCGGCCTGCGCGAAGCCGGGCGGCTGTTCGCCGTCCCGGCCTACCTGTTTATTTTCAGTACGGGCGCGGTGATCATCGGCGGCCTGGCCCGTGAGGCCATCAGCGGTCTCCCGCAAGCCAACGTGCACGCCCCGGGGGCCCTCCCACTCGGGACACATACCGGCAACGGCTTCTTGATGGGGGCCACGGTATTCATCATGCTGAAGGCCTTCGCCAACGGCGGGTCGTCACTGACGGGGTTGGAGGCGATTTCGAACGGGGTCGGTGCCTTCCGTCCGCCAGAGGGGCGCCACGCCCGCCGGGTGCTGGTGGTGATGAGCATCATCCTGGGCTGTCTGGTATTCGGCGTGTCGTGGCTGGCGCACATCACTCACGCCATCCCCTTCATCAATGGCTCGCCGACGGTGCTCTCCCAAGAAGCCAAGCTGGTCTTCGGCACCAGCGGCGCCGGCCACGCCGGCTTCCTTTTCGTACAGTTCGCGACCGTTCTGATCCTCTACACGGGCGGGAACACCAGCTTCAACGGCTTCCCCTATCCTGGCCAGCTTCGTCGCCGAGGACCGGTTCCTGCCGGCCAAGCTGACCAAGCGGGGCCACCGGCTGGTCTTCTCCGACGGAATAATCATCCTCACCATCGTCTCGGTCGCGTTGCTCCTGATCACCCGGGCCCGGGTCAGCGACCTGGTGGCGGTGTACGCAATCGGCGTCTTCACCGGGTTCACCATGGCCGGCGCCGGGATGGTCAAGCACCACCTGCGCCTCAGAGAGCCGGGTTGGCGCCACCGGGCGATCATCAACGGGAGCGCGGCGGTGACCTCAGGCGCTGTCGTCGTCATCTTCGGAGTCACCAAGTTCTTCGAAGGGGCGTGGGCTGTCCTCGTCCTGTTCCCGATACTGATCTTCACGCTCATCCGGCTCAACCAGCGTTACCGGGAGGAGGCGTCGGTGCTCGGCGAAACCGCCGCCGACCGCGGCCGCCGAAGCCCGTCCTCTGCCCCACCACGTGGCCCTGGTGATGGTCGACCGTCTCGACCTGGCCACGGCCCGAGCCATTCAGTACGCCAAGTCGCTCAACGTCGACGACGTCCGCGCCGTGCACTTCGCCATCGACACGGCCCGGGCCCAGGCGCTGGAGGACCGTTGGGTACGACTCGGGATGTCCCGCCTGGCTCTGGAGCTGGTGGAGTGCCCCGACCGCCGGGTGGTACGGGCGGCCTTGGAGATGGCCGACGAGGCCGCGTCGGACGGGCAGACGGAGGTGAGCGTGCTGCTGCCGCGGCGGTCTTACACCTTCGCCTGGAGTCGCCTGCTGCACGACTCCGTCGGCGAGCGGATTGCCGCCGCGGTGAGCCGGCTCGAGCACGTCAACGCCACCATCGTCCCCTTCGACGTCGAAGGGGAGCTGCGCGATCGGCGCCAGGGTGAAAAGGGCCCGGCCGCGGTTCCGCCCTCGGACGCCGACGAGATGGAGGATCTCATCGACGACAAGGTGCTCGGAGGCGTCACCGGGACCACTGCCATTTCCGCCCTGCAAGCGCGCCAACGGGCCCGGGTGGCGGGCCGGGTCAGGTCGCTCACCGTGCAGCCTTGGGGAGACGTGCCCACCCTGCAGGTGCAGCTCACGGACGATCAGGGGCGACTGACGGTGGCGTTCCTCGGCCGCCGCCAGATCGCCGGGCTCATACCGGGGAGCAGGATCCTCGTCGACGGCACCGTCACCGACCGCCGGGGCCAGCTGATGATGATCAACCCCGATTACGAGTTCTTGCCCACGACGGACTCGCGCTAGCCGGCTGCGAGGAATGGAACGGCGACGTTCAGCGAAACGACGCCACCCGCTCCTCGGTGTCGTCGATGGGGTACTCCGTCTCCGCTTCGTAGGCGAGCCCGTCCGTCAAACCGAAGTCGAGCGCACGCCGGTACAGGTCCTTGTAGGCGCCGACGGAGCCCGCACTGTTGGCCGCAATCGCGGCTGCCAGTTCGGCGACGGTGCGATCCAGGTGTTGGCCTGGGACCGACTGGGCCGCCAGACCCCACGCGGCCGCATCGGACCCACTAAACGTCCGGGCTGTGTAGGACAGCTCCCGGGCCCGGCCGACGCCGACCAGGCGAGCCAGGCGCTGACTCATGCCCCAGGTCGGTCGTAGCCCCCATTTGGCGTGCGTGTCCGCCAGCTTCGCCTCGTCTGCGGTCACGACCAGGTCGCAGGCCAGCACCAGCTCGAGCGCGCCCGTGAAGCAGAACCCATTGACGCGGGCGATGACGATTTGGGGCATCGTGGTCAACCGGTGGATGACCGATCGGGCCGGAACGTCAAGGACCTCGCCAACCGCGCCTTGGGGGATGGGCCGGCCGCCCAGCGCCTTCAGGTCCACTCCAGCGCTGAAGGCCCGACCCTCACCGGTCAGGACCACGACCCGCAGCTCATCGTCGTGGGCGAGATTTTCGAGGACGCCGTCGAGTTCCACGAGCATCTCGCGAGTGATGGCGTTGAGTGCATCGGGGCGCCACAAGGTGACCGTCGCGACCGGGGGAATTCGTTGCACCCGGACTACCGTTTCGTCTGACATCGCCTGATGTTAAGGCCTGCGAGGAAGCAACCATCTGGCCGCGTCGCAGGTTGTTGATGGGGAGCGCCGATCCGCGATCCAGGCTGGGCGCCCGCCGCCGTCAGGCGCCCGGCCGCGGCCAGGTGCCGCCGGACCAACCGGACGCTCCGGTCGCAGCCGTCCGTCAGCCGAAAAAGGGAACGGCGGGGTCCAACGGGGCATTCCACGCCTGGGCCGCTTGACTCGCGGTCAGCTGATGCGTCGCCACCAGACGAGCCAGGACGTGCGACTGGCGCTTCCTGGCCAGACTGTAGTGTCCGTGGGGGTCGTATCTGCTCGGTGCCTGGACGAGGCCGGCCAGCAGGCTGGCCTGAGCCCACGAAAGCTGGCTTGGGATCACGCCGAAGTAGTGGGCGGCCGCCTGGGTCACGCCGTAGGCGCCGTCGCCGTAGTAGGCGGCGTCAAGATACATGGCGAGGATGCGCGCCTTGCTGAAATGCTCATCGAGCCGGAAGGCCACTCCCACCTGCCGCAACTCCGCCCCGACCGACGTGCCTGGGGCGTACAGCATCTTGGCCAGTTGTTGCTCTATGGTCGCCCCGCCGTCGTTGCCGTTGCTGGTGACCACCCCGAGCGTCGCCCTCACCACCCCCCGAGCATCGAGCGCCGGATCGTGGTAGTACCTGCTGTCCTCAGTGGCAAGCAGGGCGGCAGCCAACCGGGCCGGGATCAGGCCGTTGTCGCTGGGTGCGTCATGGGCGGCGAGGATGGCGTCGACCCGATCCGGGGCACTGGTCACCGAGGGACTGCTGAGGATCACGACCAGAAGGCCGGCGCCGGCCAGAACGGTGATGCCGATCACGACGGCCAGAAGCCGGAGCAGCCACCGCGCCCACCACGAGCGCCGTCTTCGACGAGAGCCGACCCAGCGCGGCGCGGAGGTGAGGTGGACCTCAGTGATGCCCATGGCGGCCCCGCATCATCGCACTCCGCTGGGCCACATGGGGATCACGCTGACAGCGGTCGACGACACCGTCCGGACCGTGTCGTCGCGGTCCGACGGCTCGGACCATGTCGTGACGGCCCGACGGCTCGGACCATGTCGTGACGGCCCGACGGCTCGGACCATGTCGTGACGGCCCGACGGCTCGGACCATGTCGTGACGGCCCGACGGCTCGGACCGTGTCGTGGCGGTCCGACGGCTCGGACCGTGTCGTGGCGGTCCGACGGCCGACCAGGGCGGACGACGAGCTGGTTCTCGATCTCCTGAGGGTAGGTGTTGACTGGGCCCGAAATGATGATGGGCGAGAGGTCGCCCGCGCCGATCAACTCTAGATCCCTTGCAGGTCGCCACCCTTTCTCACATGATGAATCGGGGACTTCGACCAAGAAGGAGATCGGCTGATGAGTGTCTACAAACTGATAGAGATCATCGGCACGAGCAATACGTCCTGGGAGGACGCGGCGGTGTCGGCGGTTAAGACTGCCCGCCAGACGCTGCGCGATCTTCGGGTGGCGGAGGTGATCGAGCAGGACATGGATATCGCCGAGGGCGACGAGATCACCTTCCGGACCAAGCTTCGCGTGTCCTTTCGCTTCGAAGGGGACTGACGAACCGCCCGCGCCCGTCCGGTGCCAACCGGCGGGTGGTGCAATCCGGTGCCGCGGGGAGCGCCGCTCCGGGACAGCTTCTCCTCTCCGGAACGGCAAGAAGTCAGGTGAGTCAGGTGAGTCCCGGTAGGCGCTCAGGGCGCGGTGCAATACGCGTAATCGAGGAATCGTTCCACGGCCCGCACCGTGTGGAAGGTGCGTACCGAGCCACCGACATCGAACGAGTGCTGCGCGTCCGGCAGCTCGGCGTATACCACGGGACGAGAAGACTCCTTGCGGACATCGTCGGCAAAGCGGCGAGCCTGCGCCGGTTTGGCGAAGACGTCGTTGCGGCCATGGATGATGAAAAACGGCGGAGCCTGCGGACCAATCTGGTACTCCGGTGACGCCTGCTCCCAATGAGAACGGTCATCGACCAGACGGGTCTTCAGGACGCGGCGTTCGACGTGCCGGCGTAGCTCGGGGACACCGAGGTTGTTGGCATCGACGAAGTCGTACACGCCGTAAAGGGGAACCGCGGCCTGGACCGTGGTGTCGGCCTCCTCGAAACCAGGCTGGAAAGCGGCCTCGCCGGGGGTCAGAGCCGCCAGGGCGCTGAGATGCCCACCTGCGGAGCCCCCGGTGACTGCGATGAAGCTGGGGTCCCCTCCGTACTCAGCAATGTGCTCCTTGATCCAGACGATGGCCCGTTTCACGTCGGCAATGTGGGCGGGCCAGTCCGCCCGGGGGCTGAGTCGATAGTTGATGGCGACACAAACCCACCCGCGCTCCGCCAGGTGCGACAGCAGCGGGTAGGCCTGACCGGTTTTACGGCCCATCACCCAGGCGCCGCCGGGGATCTGCAGCAGCACCGGCGCACCGGCTCCGCTCGTCAGCCCCGGGCGACTCCAAATGTCAAGGAGGTTGTGGGTCCCGAACTCGCCGTAGGACTGATCCGCCAAGCGAAGGTATCGGCGCCGTGAGCCGCGACGCGGCAGCACGACCTGAGCCCGGGTCAACGGCGCATCGACCGGCGCGGACCGCGGCGCGGTGATTCGCGACCGGTACTCGGGGCCGAGCTCGTCGATGAGAGCGGCTTCGAGCACGCCCCCCGCTCGAGTAGCCACGCGGTGCAGATTCGCCAGCGCCACCCAGGAGGCAACAGACGCCGCCAGGGCCAACCGCCCGACTCCGGTGCGAACACCGCCGCGCCGAACCAGGTCAACGGTCGCCAGTTGCTGCCACGCAATCGTTTGGAGAGGGAACTCACTGGTGACCGCGCTGGCCAGCATGACCGGCAAGCTCGCCGGAGCCCGATCGGTGAAGGGCCGGTATGCATTAACAGTGTTAAGCACCCCGGCCCCACTCGCCAACAGGAACCGGGTGCCCTTGCGCATGGGCTGAACAATAGAGCAGGGTGCGACGACCTGCTCTCGCCGCGCTGGTCGCGGCGAGCGCTACGGTGGCGCGGTGTGGGTCTGCCTCTGCGAAGCGGTGACGAGCGGATCGATCGTCGATGCGATCGATGCCGGTGCGCGCACCGTCAAGGAAGTTGGTGCGTCCAACGGGGCCGGCACGGTATGTGGCAAGTGCGCGCTAAACATCCGGGTGCTCATTGAGCAGCATCTGACCGACAACACGTATGAGAGGAAGGGACGACGATGGAGACAAACCCGGAGGTCGTGAAGCTACTCAATGGGGTACTAACTACCGAGCTCCGCGCCATCAACCAGTACTTCCTTGATTGCAAGCTGGCCTCACACTGGGGCCTTGAGTTGCTGGCCCAGGAGTACCGCGACCTGTCGTTCGAGGAGATGCGCGACGCCGAGTCCTTGACCGACCGCATTCTGCTCCTCGGGGGCTTGCCCAATCTGCAGCGGGTTGAGCCCTTCGCGACGGGCGAGACCGTACCCGAGCAGTTGCATCTTGCCGAGGAGTTGGAAACCAAGGCCATCGGGCAGCTGCACACCGCCATCACCGAAGCCGACGCCGCCGGCGACCAGGGCACGGCATTGATGTTGCGCACCATGCTGGTCGAGGAGGAGAAGCAGCTGGACTGGATCGAAGCCCAGCTTGGTCTCATCGACCACGTCGGCGAAGCCAACTATCTGAGCCAAAAGATGCATCCGTGACGTCGCGCTACCGGCTCACGATCATCCACTCGGTGCCCGACTACGACCGGTGGTACAAGGTGGTTCGCGACCGGCGCCGCCGGGTCCCGGGCGTGGCCCGGATGTCGGTGTTCCGGTCCGTCGACGATCCGAACGAGGTGATGGTCGATTTGGAGCTCGACTCGGTCGAGGCCGCCAAGGAGCTGCTTCCCAACACAAACTTCCATGATTTGCTCGATCGGGCAGGTATCGAGATCTACCCGCCGGTGTTCATCGGAGAGATCATCGACGATCTGTCCAGCGCCTGATTGCTTCCCGGGAGAAGCCTGATTTGCTCCCTGGAAGAAGGCCAGTCATCGAGCCCGGCCCATCCACCCTGCGAAAGATGAAGGACGCGGCGGTCTACGGGCGGGTCAGCAACTCCTGGAGGAAGGCTTCGGTGCGAACGGCATCGTCTGACGCCCGTTTCGCAATCCGGATGGGGATCAGGTCGGTCACTCCGGCGCCATCCAAGGTGCCAAGGGTGTCTTCGACTTCCGCCGCTCGTCCTGCAACGAGGGCCGGGCCTCCTTCACGCGCCAGCATCGCCGCGTAGGACGGCAGCTCAGCCATCCTCCCGATCACCGCTTCGGCCCGTGCCCGGGCCGCGTCAACTTGATCGGTGACGCAGACCGCGACGAGGGCAACGATGCGGGGGCGGGGCCGGCCGGCGCGTTCCGCGGCCTCGAGAATGGTCGGGCAGGTAAACGAGGCCAGCGTCCGCGGTCCGGTCATGAAGGTTACGGTGCCGTCAGCCATCCGGCCCGCCAGCCGGAGCATCTGGGGTCCGAGCGCCCCCACCAGGACGGGGCAGGGATCAGCGTCGGTCACGTGAAGTTCGCCCACGGCCGACACCAGGTCGCCCCGGTAGGCAACGCGGCCATCTCGCACCAGCGGAACGAGCACCGATAGGTAGTCGCGCATGTGGGCGATAGGCCGATCGAACGAGAGACCCCAGCCAGCTTCGATCGCTGGCTGGTGCGACGGTCCAATTCCCAACGCCAGGCGGCCCTGGGTCAAGGCGCTGACCGTCAGAGCTTGCTGGGCGAGCGCCATCGGATGCCGGGGCAGAGTCCGTACCACCGCGGTACCGAGTTCGATGCCGGGAACGACACGACCGACCGCGGCGAAGACGGTCAGGGGCTCCATGCCCGCGCCATCCGTCAGCCAGACGGAGGCATAGCCGGCGGCCCGGCTGTTCTCGACGCTGGCGATGATCTCGTCGATCGTCATGCCCCGGACCATGGCGCCGATCCTCACGGGCGCGACGTCTGCCGCGGCAGGCGATCGGATTCGTCGCCGGCGCGGGCCGCGCCGGCCAGCCAGGCCCGATGTTCGGGGGCTGCCACCCGGACGATCCTGCGAGCCCGTTCGTCGTCGTCGACGCCGCGCAGGTCGGCAACGCCGTGCTCGGTGACCACGACCTCGACGTCGCAGCGCGGCGTGGACACGACCTCAACCCGAGGAACGATGGTGGACTGCCCGCCCCGAGTGGTTGATCGGAGGGCGATGACCGAGACCCCGCCGGCCGATCGGGCCGCGGCCGCGCAGAAGTCGGCGTGCCCACCAATCCCGGCCACCGTCCGGCCTGCGACGCGCTCGACGTTGACCGACCCGTCCAGCCCTACCTGCAGAGCGGTGTTGCAACCGACAAACCGATCGATGCGGGCCACGCCGCTGATGTCGTGGGTTTCCTCGACGGGCAGGAGGCGAAGCTTGCCCGCCCGGGCCACGGCTTCGATGGCGGTCCCACCCCACACATAGGCCGCGGTGATGTGGCCTCGGAGCAGCCCGCGCCGGTCCAGATCGGCGACGGCCTCGGTAGCCAGACCCGACCAGATCCCGACCGGACGGTCGAGAGCAGCCACCACCCCCTCGCTGATGCCGCCGGGACCGAACTGAAGGGTGGGGTCTTCGGGGAGCACCGATCGTACGTTTTGACCCACGGCGAGGTCGACCTCATCGGCGCCCCGGGTGACAAGGGGCGGCCCATCAGAGGCCGGGCGCTCGACTGTCGCCACGATGTCACCCTCGATCGGCGGGCCACCAAGATCAGGGCCGTGCGGGTCGACCTCGACCACCACCGCACGGGCGGCACGGGCCGCCGCCGGCCCGAAACCAACCGTGCCACGGTAGACCAGGTCCCGGCCGCGACGAACTCCCGTCACCACGGCGAGATCCGGTCGAAGATCGGCGAGGAGCCGAGGAACAGCCGACAGGCGGACCGGCAGATAGTTGAGGCGGCCGGCGGCGACGGCCTCGGCGACGGCGTAGCCAGCCATCACCGTCCGGCCCCGCACGGACGGTCCGGAGAGCCACGACCGGCTCTCCGGAGTCCATCCCATGAGCACCTCGACCGGGCCGGCACCAGCCGCGGCCGCTACGACCGCCGGCGCCGTCCGGGGGCTGTCGACGCCGTCCGAGTAGGCGAGTAGCGAGGCCTGCGGCCTGGTCATGGCCGCAGCCTTGATCTCCACTACGTGGTCCGTCCCAGATTGACTCGTCCGCAATAGTAGATGTCGAACCGCAAGCCGCCAGGCGCCGAAGTCGCATCCGAACCCGCACCCGCACCGAGTGACAGGCAATGTTGCGAGATCCACACCAAACGGGGGTCGTCGACCTGTGGGGCTTGGACGACCACGTGAAAGTCGCCCTTGGCGATCATGGCCTTGAGGGTAGCGAGTGGCGGCTCGGGTCCGGTCCCGGTGAAGCCTCCGATCGGGAAGACCTCGCGGCCGCTGTCGTAGATGAAGGGGGCGGCGACCGCGGCCGTCTGGGTGGCCATGAGGTCGGGCTGGTCGTGATCAACCTGCTCGAGGGGTGGCAGCAGACCCCTCGTCTGTTGGGCGACGGCACCCAGCTGCCGGGCGAAGAGCGACGCCGCCGCCAGCTCGAAGGGCGTATCGAAGGGTCCGAAGCCTTCGGCAACCACGGCGACCGATGCGATGGCTGGGACCGCCAGGGCGGCGATGGCCGCCAGAGCCAACGCCTCAGGTCGGCGCCCGATCGAAGCTCGGATGAGCAAAACGGCGAGCCCAGCCAGGCCGAGCACGATCACGGCCACGTTCAACCCGCTCACCACCCCGACACCTCGGTCCGGCAGGAGCCACGCCGCGTACCCGCAGGTCACACCCACCACGACAGCCAAGATCAGGCGAGTTGCCGGGCTGGCCCGCCGCTCCCAAGCTTGGGCGGCCCCCATTCCGAGCAGGGCGGCGATGGCAGGCGACAAGGCGGCGGTGTAGTACGCGTTGACGCTGGAACTGGCGCTGAACACGGTGAAGAGCACCAGCATCCAGGTTCCCCACAGGAGTGCCCCGCCGCGTAACAGGCGATCGGTAGGCCGGCGGCGGCTGAGGGCCAGACAAGCCACCAGAGCGATGACCGCCGCTGGGATCAGCCAGGCGGTGTCGCGGCCGTAGGGGCCACTCAACAGTCGGTGCCACGAGGCGGGTGTCGAGCCCAGCTGGATACCAATCGACTTCGTCAGGAGCTGATTGGGCGTCGGCTGGTCGATTCGGCCGAAGCCGTTGTATACGAAGACCTGGCTGAAAACCGAGTTGCCCTGACTGCCATCCACGTAGGGGCGTCCCGATGCGGGCCACAGGGACACCACCGCCACCCAACTGAGCGATAGCGCTCCCGTGACCAACGCGGTCACCCCGAGTCGTCCCAGCCGGCGCCCCAGTCCCCCAGGGGCGGTGACCAGATAGGCGAGCGCCAGCCCAGGCAGGACCAGCCAGGCTTCGATCATCTTGGCCTGGAAGGCGAGACCAACCCAGACACCTGCGAGGACGAGGCTGCGCAACCGACCCGAGATCATGGCGCGGACCGTGGCGTCGGCCGCCAGCACGAGTAGCAGCACCATCAGCGTGTCGGAAATGTTGCCCCGGTTGAGTGCCACCGTGGCGGGAGACAGGACCAAGACTGCCGCGGCCACGATCCCTGCGTGGGGGCCAGCCAGGCGCCTCACTACCCGGAAGAGGACCAGCACGGTCAACATACCTTCTATGACTTGAGGTGCAACCAGCGCCCAGGCGTGCACTCCGAAGAGCCGTACGGCCAGGGCCTGGAGCCAGAAGGCACCCGGGAGTTTGTCGACGGTAATACTGCCGGCCGGATCGAATGCCGCAAAGAAGAAGTTGTGCCAGCTCATCGACATCGATCGCGCCGCGGCCGCGTAGTAGATCTCGAGATTGCCGGCGACGTCCCAGCCGTAGAAGAAGCCCGCCAGGAGGGTCAGCGTCGCCAGAGTCGGTCGGGCCCAGGCTGGTTGCCCTGCGGGCGACCGCCAAGCTCGCGACAGAAATTTCATAAGATGAACGTACTAATCTTGAGTCGGTAGGTCTACCAGTATTGATTTTTCTCAACAGAGTTATAAGCTTGGCGTAAGATTCTTCCAAATGGATGATCGCGAGCTGCTGGGGACGGCAGGGATCGTGCGGCAGGGGGCGAACCAATTGTCCCGGCGCATGCGCCGAGAACGGAGTACTGCGGCCGTGCCGCGACAGCCGCTCAGCGTGCTGGCCCACCTCAGACGGTCTGGCCCGAGTACTCCGGGGGAACTGGCCGCCCTCGAGCACGTACAGCCCCAGTCGCTCACCCGCACGCTCTCAACCCTCGAGCGCGCTGGCCTCGTGACCAGAACACCAAACCCTACGGACGGCCGCTCGACGCTGCTGGCCATAACCAGCGCAGGCGTGCGGGCCTGGCGAGACGACATCCGTAGCCGTGACATCTGGCTGGCGGCGGTCATGACGGCCGAACTCACGGAGTCCGAGCAGGGACTGCTCCGGCTGGCGGGCGAACTCATGATCCGCCTCGCCGGCTCGTAGGTCCGCTCCGAGCAGTCCCAACCAGTGACCAGTGCTGGTCCCCTCAGGTACGAGACCCTGTCCAGACCCGCCCGTGTGACTGGACCGCGCTCACCGCCACTATTGTCCCGGCGGCGTTCTGGTGCACGGATCATCGGGTCTGTCGACGCCAAAGTTTGGTCAGCCGCGTGAGGGCGGGACCAACATGTCCATCCCGGAAAGGAAGCGATCCATGATCGATGTCGGCCCCTTACCCTCGATACTTCAGTTGCATCCGGTGGGCGAGCACCTCTACGAGGGCCAGCCCGAGCACGGCGGTGACCACCGCAATGTCGTGTTCGGCGGCCAGATCCTCGCTCAGATGATCTTGGCCGCCCATCTCGACCGCAACGTCGACCGCGAGGACACCAAGGAGGTGAAGTCGATCCACGCCATCTTCGCCCGCGCCGGGGACTACACCAAGCCCATCCAGTACCACGTCGAGCGAATGCACGACGGCCGGACGCTCGGCAGCGACACGGTGACCTTCTCCCAGAACGACAAGGTCATGTCGCGTGGCCTCATCTTGTGGAGCACCGACGAACCCGACCTCATCCGCCATACTGAGCTGGTCGAAATGCCGGAGGTGCCCGCACCCGAGGGCGTCCACAACAGCTATAGCGGCCTCGTCTTCCCGGGCGCCGAGGCCCGCATCGTCGACAATATCGACGTCTGGAGCGCTGACCAGCCGGTAGGTTCCGCAGTCCAGAATATCTGGACCCGCTTCACCCACAGCTTCTCCTCTGTCGCGAACCAGGCGATCCTGTCATGGGCGACCGACGGCTGGTTGATCGGCACCTCCATGCTGCCTCACGCCGACGTCAACCAGCACCAGGCTCATCGCACCATCTCCACTGGCGTCGTATCGCACACGCTCAACTTCCACGAGCGGTTCGAAGCCGACGAGTGGCTACTCCTGGCCAACGAGTCCATCTGGGCCGGCCGCGGGCGCACCCACGGACGCTGCAACATCTGGACCCGGGACGGCCGCCTGGTCGCGAACTACACCCAAGACAACCTCGTCCGGGGCTTCGCCGACAACAAGGACCACACCGGCGAGTACAACCGCGTCATGTAGCAGAGCGTGGTCGGGCCAACGGCCACACCCGATCGGTGCGGGTGGTCTCGGCGTCGTCCCGGGGTCCGGTCAGATGCGGGACGTCCTCTACGGTGGAGGCGTGACCGTCCTCGTTGACGCGGCTCGCGTTTCGGTGCGGCGTGCCGACCGGGTGCTCTTCGACGAACTGTCGGTCACGGTGACCGACCAGGACCGCCTTGGCGTGGTCGGCATCAACGGCACGGGCAAGTCGACCTTGCTGCGAGTCCTGGCGGGCATCCAAGCGCCCGAGGGCGGTCAGGTCCGGCCCGGCCGGGGGGTGCGCGTCAGCGTCTTGGACCAGGACGCTCCTCTGCCGGAGGGCACCGTCGGCCAGGCGGTCGGCGAGGGCTGGGAAGCCGAAGCGGTCCTCGACCGGCTGGGCATGACCGCAGTGATCAATCACCGCGTCGCTGACCTCTCGGGCGGGCAGGCCAAGCGAGTGGCGCTGGCCAGGGTCCTGGCCCGACCTACGGAGCTACTGATCCTCGACGAGCCCACTAACCATCTTGACTTGCCCGCTATCGCCTGGCTGGAGGCCTGGCTGTCCCGTTTCGCCGGCGGCGTGATACTGGTCAGCCACGACCGTCACCTTCTCGATCGGGTCACCACTCGTATCATCGAGCTCGACCGGGGACGTGCCTTTTTCCACGATGGGGGTTACGCCGGCTATCTGGCGTCCGGTGCCGAGCGGGCGGAGAGAGCCACCGAAGCGGAAGCCACCCGCCGCAACCTGGCCCGGCGGGAACTGGCCTGGCTGCGCCGGGGCGCCCCGGCCCGCACCCGGAAGCCCCAGGCCCGGATGGATGCCGCTCGCCGGCTGATCAGTGCGACGCCCGAGGCCGCGGCCCGGACGGCCGCGCTCGATATCGGTTTTGACACGCCGCGCCTGGGGACGAAAGTGATCGACGCCGACGGGGTGTCGTTCGGGTATCACCCGGCGGGCGATGCGGTCCTCGTCGACGTGACCATGCGCTTGGGCGCTCGTGAACGGCTCGGAGTTGTCGGTGCCAACGGGTCGGGAAAATCCACCCTGCTCGAGGTCCTCGCCGGTCGACGGACGCCCACGGTCGGGCAGATCGAGCAGGGCCCAACCGTGCGGGTCGGCTATTACGCCCAGTACGGGCCCGAACTCGACCCTGACGCAAGGGTGCGGGATCTGGTCGCCGGACCGACCAGAGCGCCCGGCGATCCCGTGGATCTCCGTCTCATGGCCCGCTTCTGGTTCACCGGGGAGCTGCCGTGGGCGACGGCCGGAACGCTCTCGGGCGGCGAGCGCCGCCGCTTGCAACTGTTGATGGTGCTGGCCAGCCGCCCGAATGTTCTGCTGATCGACGAGCCCACCAACGACTTGGATCTCGACACCCTGCGGGCACTGGAGGACTTCTTGGAAGAATGGCCCGGCGCCCTGGTAACTGTCAGCCATGACCGAACGTTTCTGGCCCGGGTCACCGACCGGGTCGTCGCCTGCGCTGACCGCCGCGTCCGGGACGTTCCTGGGGGTCTGGCGGCGTGGATTGCAGCCAGCATTGCTGGAGAGGACCGACATCCCCCCGGCCCCGCGACGTCGCGGCCGGGTGGCCGGACACTGGCCCGGCCGGAGGCAGAGGGCGCCACCCGGGCTCGCCGACGATCGCCGACGAGCATCGGATTCGAGTTGCGTCGACTCGACAAAGAACTCGAGCGCCTGACCCGGGAGCGGGATCGCCTGGCGGAAGCGTTCGAGACATCCGCAGACCACCGGGACCTCGCCCGCATCGGAGCCGACCTCACCGCGGCCCAGGCCCGGCTCAACGACGCCGAGGAGCAGTGGCTGGCCTTGGCTGAGGAAGCCGAGGCCACCCGCTGACCGATCGGCACGCTGACCGGGGGACCCTCGTATGGCCGTCCCTCAGCGGCCGATGACACGCTCGCCGTCGCGACGGACGGTGTCGATGACTTCCTGAGTGTTCACGCCATCGGCGATTCGCGCGAAGAGGGCTTGGCTGGCCTGGCGACGCCCGTCGACGACCGCGGCCACATCTTCGAAGAACCGGACCGAGGCTGGCACCATACCTTCACCCGCCGAAGGATCGAGCGCGTATTCGGTCGGCATGGCCACCTCGCTGAGGGCCTCTCCCTTCTGCGCCGCCTTCACCACGCCGCCGGCGACCACCGCCGTGCCCTCAGAGCCGTACACCTCAATCCGGTTGCCAGAGCCGTTGAATACCGCCCACGTTCCGGTAAGAACGAACGGCGCACCGTTGCCGAGCCGGCCTGAAATTACCGTCGTGTCGTCGGCCGTAGCTGTCATCGTCGCCGCGGTCGGACTGTTGGGGCCGATTTCATCGCCGTCCCGATACTCCCACGCCAGGACTGGCTTATCCCGCACGGCGATACTCACGGTGCCGTGCACGTCGTGAAGATCTCCAAGGGTGTGGCGCAACAGGTCGATCTCATGAGAAAACATCCCGGTCAGGAACCCGCCCCCCTCCTCTTTTCGTGCCACCCAGGTGTACCAATATGGCTCCATGCTGGGATTGACGCCATAGTCGACGGGCACGGTTTGTATGGCATAGCGGACCTCTCCGAGGTAGCCGCTCGTCACTAGATCACGCAGCACCCGGCGGAACGGGAGGTAGCGCATCTCGTGATGGACCGCGTCGATCAGCTGTGGATGCTTGGCGCGGGCCGCCTCTGCGGCAGTGGCCATTGCTTTCGCCTCCTTCACGTCGAGGGCGAGAGGCTTTTCGCACACCACGTGTTTGCCGGCCTCTAAGGATGCGATCGTCAGCTCGGCGTGACTGTCAGGTGGTGTGCACACATTTACCACCTCGACGTCGTCCCGGGCGATCAGCTCGCGATAGTCGTCGGTGGCAAACCCGATTCCCCATTCCTTCGCGGCGGCCTCGGCCCGTGCCCGCTGGGCGCTGCAGATCGCAACCACTTCGATATTGGCGTTGGCACGCATGGCTGGCATGTGCACCCGCGTGCCGAAACCTGTCCCGATAAGTCCCACCTTCATGTTCACCCTCCTTGATCTACGCACCCAGATCTTTCCAAATACCGGGTCCATCCCGAACCGTCCTGGGGGTGGCCATCATGGGGCGACATCGCTCCGGACCCGTCCCGAAGCCGTGGCCTTGAGCCCTCTGAGATCGGGGTAGTCGTAGGAGCATCGAAAGTTGCAGTCGCAGATCTCGTTGCGCGGATTTTATCCCATTTCTTCTAAATGTACCCTTGCGGACAGCCCCGGGAACGACTAGAGATGGCAAAGGACCGCCGCCGGGGGGCGAGGGCCGTGCCTGGCAAGGACGCTGCCCGGTGCTGGTGCGCAGGTTGGCGCCTGGCCATCCGTCAGGAGCAACGAGTCAAGCGGCCGGCAACTCGCATGACGTCTCCATGGGACGCATCATGGGTGCGTCGGTTCGACGTACCCATGATGCGACTTGGAGGGCCTTCAACCGTGACCGAAACCAGCAACGGATTCTTTTCCCAACAGGGGGATGTCGAGTTCAACCTGCCCCCCACGTTCGACTCCCCCGCGGCCGAGCGCCGGCACCGCCAGGAGCGACTGGCTGGCGCCCTCAGAATCTTCGGACGGCTGGGCTTCTCCGAGGGGGTCGCCGGCCACATCACCGCTCGTGACCCCGAGCTGGGCGATCACTTTTGGGTCAACCCATTCGGGATGAACTTCCGCCACGTGAAGGTGTCCGACCTGATCCTGGTCAACCACCAAGGCGACGTAGTGCAGGGACGCCGCCCGGTCAACAAGGCCGCCTTCGTCATTCACGCCGCGGTCCATGCCGCTCGCCCCGATGTGGTCGCCGCGGCCCACGCCCACTCGGTGCACGGAAAGGCCTGGGCGGCGCTCGGCCGTCAGCTCGACCCGATCACTCAGGACGCCTGCATCTTCTTCGAGGATCACGTCCTGGTCAGCGAAGGCGGGGGCATGGTCGTGCTCGAGGAGTGGGCCGGCCAGGCCCTCGCCCGAGGCCTCGGGCCCTGCAAAGCCGCCATTCACCAGAACCACGGGTTGTTCACCGTGGGTCAGTCGGTTGACGAGGCCGCCTGGTGGTTCATCACCATGGAGCGGTCATGTCAGGCCCAACTACTCGCCGAGGCGGCCGGAAGCCCCCTCCGCATCCCCGACGAGGCCGCCCGGTACACCCGAGACCAGACCGCCTACCCGCTGGCCGGATGGTTTTCCTTCCAACCGCTATGGGACGAGATCGTACGCACTGACCCAGAACTGTTCGATTGACTCTGTCCCCATCAACGTCCATGATCAGGCAAGGGAGGGGTTGAGTTGGTCCCGCCTGGTCAGTGGAGCCCAACTGAAACATCGGCGCGAAGAACCCAGCCTGGATTGTGGGCTACTTCCCAGGGACGGCCGTCCGGGTCGATGGTGGGATGTTCTGATTGATGTGGAACAGGTTGTCGGGGTCGTAGGTTTGTTTTACCGCTGCCAACCGGTCGTAGTTGCCCCTGTAGTTGTCCTTGATCCGGGACCGGTCGTCGTCATCCATGAAATTGATGTAGCCACCGGGCTCAGAGTGGGGTGCCGTGGCCGCGTAGTAATCCCGGACCCAACGGATTCGGTCGGCATCGACGGACGGGTCGGACCACGAGGCCAGGATCACGGTGGCGAAGTTGGCGTCGCGGTAGGCAAAGGCCGTCTCATCGGCGCCGACACGGTGACAAGCGCCGTTGATCGGGTAGAGGTGCATGGTGGCGCTGACCTCTGGCACTTTGGGACCGTGTTCAACATGGGCGGCAATGGCGGCGTCGGTCAACTCGGTCACGAAGTTGCCCTTCCAGTAGGCCCGGATTCCCTTGGGGTAAAGGGCATCGAACGCCGAGTTCAGGGCCGGGTAGGGCATCGGCCCCACCATCTCGGCGACCACCGGCGCCACCTCCCGGAACGGCTTCATGGCGGTCTCGCCTTGGTCGAGCGGCCCAGACCAGTGCACCACGGCGATGCAGAATGTGTCGCCGTGCCGCTCGGCGGGGATGAACGGCAAGGGTGGGGCGATTTGAAAGGCCGGGAAACAGCCGTAGGCCTCGGGGGCGTCTTTGATGAAGTCCCGATAGAAGCGCAACAGGTTGCCCGCCTGGTCGACCTCGTAGAAAAACAATCCCACGTAGACCTGGTCGACCGGGTGCAATCGGAACTCGAAGGAGGTGACCACCCCGAAATTGCCGCCTCCACCCCGCAGCGCCCAGAACAGATCTGCGTTGTGGTCGGCGCTGGCGGTTCGGACCTGACCGTCCGCGGTGACGACGTCGGCGGAGACGAGGTTGTCGATGGTTAGGCCATAACCCCGGGCCAGATACCCGATTCCGCCGCCCAGGGTGAGCCCGGCGACACCCGTGGTAGAAATTATGCCCCCTGTGGTGGCCAGCCGGTAGGCGTGGGTGGCGTAGTTGAAATCACCCCAAGTAGCTCCACCTCCCGCTCGCGCCGTTCGGGCCACGGGATCCACGTGTACGTACCTCATCAATGACAGGTCGATGACGACCCCGTCATCGTTGGTGCCGAAGCCAGGGGCGCTGTGCCCACCACCCCTGACCGCCAAATCCAGTTCGGCGTCCCGGGCGAAGTTCACCGCTCCGATCACGTCCGCAGCCTGCTCGGCTCTGACAATCACCCCGGGTCGCTTGTCGAACATGCCGTTGTGGACAGTTCGGGCCTCGTCATACCCAGGATCGCCAGGGGTGAGTATCGGCGACCTCACTTGCTCACGCAGCTCGCTGACGGCGGGCCGGCTCATCGCCCAACCGCCGCCGGTGTGGTCTCCTCCATGAGGTTCTGGCCCACCCAGGCCCGGGACTCTTCCCTGATCCTCTGGCGGCGATGGGACCAGACGGGCAGGATTGCGGCCGCGACCTCGCCCAGCTCATGGACCTGAGTCAGCGGGCGAGTCGGGCGCCTGGGGTAGTGCCGGCGGTCGGCGGATATTCGGGTCATACGGTGCTCCTTCGTTGGTGGTCTTACCCCGCGACTCCTGGCGCTGCTACCGGGCCGATCGGCTCCCTACGCGGTGGGGTCGGAATGGCTCGTCACGTTCCGTCTCTCCGGCTCGGTCAGATGCATAAACCCAACTCCAGGTAACCTGTACGAGCAATACGCTGATTTGCGTACTGTCCACCAGGGGAGACCAGCGTGGTCGAGTTGAACCGGGGCGACCTACTCGCCGTGATCGACTTCGCGGCCCGGATTCGCGACATCAGGGACCCCGAACGCTTTGGTGAGGCGATTCTGCCCCCGTTGCGCGACCTGGTACCAGCAGAGAGCATCACCTACAACGAGATCGACACCAGGCGAAGGCGCACGATCTGGGCCGTTGATCCGCCCGAGGCTCTGGACGGCACCGATCCGGCGGCTTTCGTCTGCTATGTCGCGCAGCACCCCATCGTGTCCTATAGCCGCCGGACCGGCGACGGCGGCGCCCACAC
Source organism: uncultured Acidimicrobiaceae bacterium (assembly GCA_963769725.1). Classification (GTDB taxonomy): domain Bacteria; phylum Actinomycetota; class Acidimicrobiia; order Acidimicrobiales; family Palsa-688; genus PALSA-693. Next base: position 186,938 of record CAVYMU010000005.1, read on the forward strand.
CATCTCGGATTTCATGGCCACCCGGCAGTTTCATCGGACCGATCTGTATTCGACGTTCTTCCGCGCCGCCGGCGTCGAATACCAGATCGCCGTCACCCTGGCCTGCGCCCCTTCGGTCATCGTCGGAGTCGCCCTCAACCGCTCCAACCGCGACTTCAAGGCCCGAGACCGGGTCGTGCTGAACCTGGCCCGCACCCAGCTGGCGGCGAGCTACCACGCCGCCCAAACGGCTAAAGACACCGCCAACCTGCTGGCCGCCTTGGACGAGGCTCTGGACGATCAGCGCCGAGGGGTGATCACCGTTCGCACTGATGGCCGTCTCATCGCCGCCACGCCCACGGCCCAGCGCCTGCTCGGCACGCACCTTGGGGTGCAACTCGAGACGGGCCAGCACCTGCCGGGTCGCCTGGCCGCCTTCGCCGAAACCGCGCCCGCCCGTAGCCGACCACTCACGGTTATCGGAGCGGGGACCCGGCTCCACTTTCGCCATCTGCCCTCACGGCAGCGCGACCAACACATCATCGTCGTCGACGAGCGCCCCGCCAGTGCTCAGATGCCGATCGGGGCCGTCGGTCTCACCTCCCGGGAGCGCCAGGTGCTGGAGTTGCTCTCGACGGGGCGGTCCAACCAGGAGATCGCCGAGCTACTCGGGGTGAGCGTCCGAACCGTGCACAAACACCTCGAACACCTTTACCCCAAGCTCGACGTGCACGACCGCACTGCTGCGGCAACCATCTGGCTGTCCGGACCAGGCAACGACCACCAGGCGGGACCAGCTGGCCACCACCTCCGCAAAGGCGAGCCCGTGAACAGCTGAGGACGGTCGCCAGGGGGAACGTCGGCGCCCGCTCGTGATCTGCCCTCAAAGAGACGACGGAGGGGCGGGGTGACGGTCATCAGGGCCGGCTGGGTTCGGTTGCCTTGCGAGCGTCGATCCACTCATCGACCACGGCCCACTCGGTGGTAAGCCACTCCAGCCGGGCCGCTTCGCCGACCGGCGGGGCCGCCGCAGGCCACCAGCGCACCGTCATCGCCGGCGCGAACGGGACTGCCCTCCAGGCAGCGCGTGCGGTGGTCAGACCGTCCAGCCCGGTGTGGGCCACTATTACGACCGACAGCTGGGGTCGGGCGTCGAGACAGGCCAGGACTCCCGCCGGACGTGGTGGCAGCACATGTGGCATCAGGGCCGCGGCGCGGGCCGCCCCCCGCTTTCGATCAGCCTTCAGGCGATCGATGGCACGGGTCCATCGCCGCGGCGTCCAGTTGGCACCCTCGGGAAAAAGGAGGAGGGCGTCACGTGTGTGTAGCCCGGCTGCGACCGCCCCGACGCGCGTCCCCAGGTCCTTTTCCTTTGGTGAGTGCGGCGGCAAGAAGCAGGCTCCGAGCCGGTTGAGTGCCACATCCAGTAGCGGCTCCCATTGCAGTACGGCCTTGGCCACCACCCGCGTCGTCCGCTGGTAGCGGTCCAACAGCAGCCACATCAGGACGAATGAGTCGCCCAGGCCGCCGTGCCGGGCGAGCACCAGGATCGGTTGGGCATCCTGGAACCCCTTGGTCGCCGCCGGTTCCTCGACGGTCACGACGAATCCTAACCAAAGCTGCCCGGCGCGAATCAAGATCCGTAGGGCCCAGGCGAGCACTCGGCGGTTGACGTCCTCCCACCAGCGGTCCGGGTGGAATCTCCTGGTCAACCAGACCCCCCAGAGCGCCGCGAGAGCAGCGAGCTCCACGCCGACATACGTCATCCCCATCGCTCCGACACGCAGAACGCGGCGCGGCGCACCGAGCGGCGCGAGCACGAGTCCGACTACCGTCATGGCCGCGAACCCGGCGAGCAGGATCAGCTCCCCGGCCACGAGCAGCGGGGCCAGGACCCGTCGCAGCGTTCGGGGCAGCGGCACCGGCTCAGGCCGTGACCCGGTCGAGGTAGGCGGCGGTGGCTTGACGGGCTGCCTGTATCCGCAAGGCCACCGACCCCGTCTTTCGGTAAGGAGCTGACAGCGTGGGTGCAGCCCGGCTGCCGGTCGGCAGGATGTGGACCTCCACCCCGGGCGGCACCCGAGCCAGGTCATCGGCAAGTTGGTGGCGTCGGGCGATCTCGAACGCCACTAAGGCCACGTCCCACGGGCGTTGGGGGGCCCGAAGTGGTTGTTCGATCCGGCCCACATGGAGAACGAAGATCCGCTCGGCGCCGAGATCCACGGCTCGGCCCACCGGAACCGAACGGACCAGGCCCCCATCCACAAAATGTTCGTCACCTATGCGCACAGGGGGGAGCAGTCCGGGAACCGCGCACGATGCCAACACCGCATCGACTGCTGGGCCCGCACTGAACCAGTGAGCGCTGGCCCGCTCGATCGACGCGGCCACACATTGGAACGTCACGGGCAGGTCCTCGATCTGACCCCCGCCCAGGAAACCGTCGATCACCTTGCGCAACCCTTCGTTGCTATGCAAGTAGGTGCCGTGGCGGACCACATTTGCGATTTGCCCGACCATCGACGTCGCGAAGACGTCTCTGATCTGTATGCCATTCCATACCCGGGTGAGCTCCTGGACTGAGGCCAGCGTCGGATTAGCGGCTACGACCACGCCGTTGAGGGCGCCAATACTGGAGCCCACTATCAGATCAGGGACGATCCGCCGTTCCAGGAGGGCGCCGACCATACCGACTTCCGATGCGCCCAGTACGCCGCCGCCGCCGAGCACGAACGCCGTCCTTGCCGTCATGGCCGAATACCAGGGTACATCGATACCGTCCACTCCGTGAAATGCGGTCGTCTACTGCCCGCCCTCGCCGAGGAAACGGCCCGAGAACCGTGGCTGATTCGGATGAACGATCAGCCCCAGATTGGCGGCAACAACTCTGATGATTACCGCAATCAGGGATATCGGGGATCACCGCCGCTCCCTACCCTGACCGGGATGTGCCGAACCGCATCAACTGGCACGCTGACAGCCGGCAGCCGGCTGGTTGCACTCAGTCTTTGCCAGTCACCTTGTCCCCGACCTTGTCGACCGCGTCCTTTACCTTGCCCTTGGCCCGGTCAACCTTGCCCTCGTTCTTCATGTCCTGATCGCCGGTCAGATCACCTACGGCCTGCTTCACCCGGCCCTTGGCATCGTCAGTATTGCTCATGTTGTGTTCCGTCCTTTCGCGAATAAGTCCGCCTGCTCACGTCTGGCTTGTCTCTACCCACTACCAGGCGACGGCAAACGGCAAACCCGACACGTCCCGGTCCGGCGCCGCCGATGCGAAGCCGGTGATGTCGGTCATGGGGGCTGGATCGGCTGGCACAGGTGCAGAGCTACCCCGGGGATCGGTGCGTTTCAGGCTTGCCGACGCGACGGGCGTCGACATAGGCTTGGCGGGCTCCATCCGGTTCGAATCCGACACCGACCCGTTCCTCATCGAGACGTCGCTCTTCGTGGGCGAGATCTTCCAGGTTGCGGCGGTCGGCCGGTAGGGGGTCGGTCAACGGCAGGGCTCGGGGGTACAGGCCGCGAGCCAGGACGGGGTTGAGCTCGGCCGCATACAGGGACAGTTTGGCTAGCAGGAGGAGAAAGGCCACGATACCGATGACCGAGGCGAAGGCGCCATAGACCTCGCCTTCGTTGCGCAGCTGATGCTCGACCAGCCCGGTGCCGACGGTGATCAAGGCAGTAAAGGACACCGCCCCGGCGATGGCCCCGGGCAGGAGCGAACGGGAGGCGACCTCACTCTTCGGCGCCAGGAGCAAGCGAAAGGTGACCAGGTAGAAGACCACATTGAGCGCCAGCTGACCGACGACGATGGCCACCCGCTCGATGAGATCGAGCCCGTTGGCAGTGGCCAGCGAACCGGCGAAGGCATTCACGATGAAGGCGCTGCCGATGCCGGTCAGGGCGGCCAGGCTGCGGCCGAGGCGAGACGCGAAGCTGGGCCGGGCGACCTTGGGGACGTTCCACACCCGGTTCATGGCCGTCTCGGCGGTCTGGGTGACGCCCTGGGCGCCGTAGAGAAGCCCGCCCACGCCGATAACCAGACCAAGGATGCTGCCGTGCAGATCGCTCCCTCCCTGCCCGGGCGTCATCTGGGCGCCGATGACCGGGAAGTGGTGGAGGGTGTTGACAACGCTCGACCCGAGCGACCCCACTCCGATGAAGCCGAACACAGTGACCACCACCAGCAGCAAGGGGTAGATGGCCAGGAAGCCATACCAGCCCAGGGCCACCACCCACATGTTGGCCTGATCGGTGCTGAACTTCTGCTGCACGGCCCACGAGATCGCGAACCATCGATGCCGCCCTTGCCAGCTGTTACCGGCCTCCATGAGCCGGCGGATGCGATCCAACAACTTCCCTCCTTCAGGTCGGGCCGGACCGGGGCGGGCGGTTGTCGACCAGGCGATCCCGGAGCCGCCCGACGTGATCGGCCGTGGCCGTGCTGACCGCCTCGAAGAGGGCCTCGACCCCTCGATGCTGCCGCTCCCGGGCTGCCACGAGGGATTCGGTCACTCCCGATCCCTACCCATTTTGCGGCGGACCCCCTACGTCGCGATATGCCATCCCCTGCCAGACCTGGGCCCGCCCGACCACCACGCCCACGACCGCCACTACCGGCGGGTGGCGCCTGGCCGCCCGAATCTGTCAACCGGCCGAGACGATCGATAGCCAGGACCTTGAAGGCGGTGCCGTCCTCATCCGTCACGCGCTTCGCCCCTGAAGCCGTCGTGGGCTCGGAGGCCCCCACCAGCCGGCGATCGGGGATGAACAATCGCACCATGAATCGTCGCTGCCGGTGATGCGCACGCCTCGATGATGGACATCGCGGCCGGGCCGATCTGATCGGGCCTGATGATCACATCCCGCCGGGCTTCTGCGGCCCGGATGTCGTCAAGGTTCGAGCGGATCGCGACACGGTGACCGTGTTGTGACTGATTCGGGTACGTCGAGAAGGACCCAACTAACATGTCATACCACATGAACTCCCGCTATGTTTGGTGTGGTGAGTGACGACACCTGGGCCGGTTTGGCTGATCAATTCGCTGATCGGGCGTATGCCTCAGTGAAGGGGCATGTGCGCACCTATGTGTTGCACCAGCACCTGCTCGAGCATTTACCGGAGCCGCCGGCGCTGGTGTTGGATGTTGGTGGCGGCGCGGGCCATCAATCGTTTCCGCTGGCCCAAGCCGGCTACGACGTGACATTGCTTGACCCCTCGCCGGCGATGCTGGACAAGGCTCAACAGCGACTCCAGCGGCTGCCTGGCGAAGCCCGACGACGGGTGACGCTCTTGGAGGCCGCCGGGGAGAACGCCGACGAGGCGGTGAATGGCCGCCGCTTCGCCGCAGTGTTGTGCCACGGCGTGCTCGGGTACCTGGAACAGCCCGAGCCGCTGGTCGACCAATTGTGCCGGTGCGCCGCTGCCGGTGGCATCGTCTCGATCATGACGGGCAACGCCAAGGCGATGGCCGTGCAACCGGCCTTGGAACGCCGATGGGAGGACGCTCTGGCGTCGTTTGACGCCAGAACCGGGATCGGGGTGCTGGGAGTGCCGGGTCGAGCCGACACGGTGGAGGAACTCAGCGAACTCGTGCGCAGCCGCGGCGTAGACCCACTGCGCTGGTACGGGGTGTGGCTGTTCGTCGACTGGCTCGAGTTCAGTGGAGCCGATTTAGACCCCCGCGATTCCAAGCAGGTGGCGGCGACGGCCGCAGTCGAACTCGAAGCGAGCCGACGAGACCCCTACCGCCAACTCAGCCGTGTCTTTCACCTCGTGGGACGTAAAGGTCCGGGGCGATAGGTTCGAGCCATCCGAGTTTTCGGTCACTGGGCCGCGGTCGGCGCGGAAGAACTGAATGCGGAGACGAACGGCGGCTTCCGGCTCGGACCCCGTGGCCACGTCAAGAGGGTGGCCCGGACTGATCCGGGTCAAGCACGACGTCAGTCGGACATGTGGTGGACGCCAGATGTTGTAAATACTGGCTCCCGGCGGACCGGATCCGCCCCATGACGGGTCGGAACCAGCCAGCTCATGACGGAGCTCCTGGCCCAGACAGAGTTTGCGTGGCTCTCGAACCGGGTAGAGAAGACGACACACGGGGTGACTCCCGCCGAGACCGGAGGACGGTTATGGGTGTGGCTACGAGCATTGTTGTCTTTGCTGCGGGTGCTATTCTGCGGTTCGCGACCACGGTGCACTCAGCAACGGTGCGCACTTCGACCTTTAACATTCACACCATCGGCGTGATCTTGATGGTGGCGGGCGCGGTCGGCTTCGTCGTATCACTTGTGTTCTGGTCCTCATGGGGCGGGTTCGGTGGTTGGGGCCGCAGCCAGGCCCGGTACCGCAGTTCGAACGGCACCGTCGTCGAAGAACGCCGAGATTCGAATGTACTAGAAGAACCCCGAGACTCGATGTTCTGGCAGAACGCGGAACTGTGTGCCGCTGTCTGCCAGCCGTGCGAGCGCTACAGGCCAGCCGTACTGCACGGAGGGATTAGGCCTGGCCCGTGTCGCCCCGTCGACCGGCGGAGGCACCTGGCGGGGAAGGTCGCTCGACCTTTCACCTGTTATCGGTCCGGCCATTGAGTTGTTCGGGCCTGTCAGTGTGCTGGTCAAAGTCTGACCGGCATTAGTTAACCCTATGTTCCAAGGAGGATGCTGATGATTGTCGTGGGTATTGTTCTATTAGTACTTGGTTTTATCCTGGCCATACCGATCCTCTGGTCGCTAGGTATCATCGTTCTCGTTATTGGACTGATATTTGAGTTGCTAGGAGCGACCGGGCGCGCCGTCGGTGGCAGGCGCCACTATTACTGATCCTTTCGCCATCGACGGCTCCGGCGTCCGCCGGGCCCATCTGGAGCGCCGAGGACCAGCCAAGAACGGTCCCCCCGCAAGTTGATGGGCCCCAAGGGGTGACAACCCCGAGGGCGTGAGAGGCCGGTGACCAGGCCGGGCAAGTCGCGGATGTAGTGGGCCAGCCCGGTCGCCGCCACCAGGGGCAAGCCTCCGCCTTCTCGACTCGCCAGGACCTCCGACCTCACTTTTGTCGCCTTGAGTGAACTTTTGGAGCGAGATGTACATCTGTTGTACATCTCGCTCCAAAAGTGACGGGATGTACAGACGTCGCGGCCCGCTCAGGTCCGTATCGGCTGACGAACGACATCGGCCCCCAGGCATCGGCCTCAGGTCCCGCGGGCACGTCGCGGCGGCGTCGGGTCGGAAGATCCAGTTCTGCGGAAGTTCTTTGAACTGTGCCAGTCAGGGGTGCATGGGAGCGGTCCGAGACCCAATGGCCCGGGCCCTGCCTTCGAGATCCTCGAGACCCGACGGCTAGGAAACGGTGTGAACGCCACCTACCACCGGCACCAACGGCCGCCCGCCGGACGTACCGCGAAACCGATCAGCCAGACCGCACCCACGACGATCGCGATCCACCACAGCAGATGAACGCTGAATCCAATACCGACCACGACACGGGTCAGCAAGGCCACGAGTATGAGAGCAAGCACGGCTGCTCCTTACGACCACGGCGCTCTGCCGGCCAGATCTCCCTCCGGCTTCCACGCGAACGGCGTGGCCGAGAAGACCGCGACCACCCCCACCGCGTCCGAAGCGTGGGGAATCGGACTAACGAGCCTCGCCCCCAGGCCGGCCTCGACCGCCTGAGCTGAGAAGTCACCCCAACCGATGTCATCGACCAGGTCCTCGCAACTGACAAGCTCCTTTTCCTGAAAAGCGGTGATGCACGGACCGGTGTCGTGCTCGACCTGCAGGGACTCGAGGTGGTCCAGGCGCGGGTCAGACACCGCGGCGTTCCGCAGCGCCAGCGGCGGCAGCCCCAGCACCCTTCAGGAGCAATTATCAGGGCGGGCGTGAGCGGCTCAAGGGAACGCCGGATCTCAAGAAGGTGTGGGCCGCCGGGGTCTAGCGGGTAGATGGTAGGCAGCAGATCTGCACCGTCCACCGGGGTGGTGCCCTGAGAGGGAGGAGTTCGGCCCGTGCGCAGCGAGGTCCTGATCCTCCAACCCGGAGTCGGTGCCCCGCGGCTAGCTCGACGATCAGTGCGGGAATGGCTATCGGCGGAGGGCCTCGATGAGTTCGAGGAGCGAGCACTGGTTGTGGTGAGCGAGCTGGTATCCAACGCGGTCGTTCACGCACGCACAGTCCTCGAGCTGTCGTTCGCCGCCGAGGGTCGAAACGTTGAGGTGGGCGTGAGAGATCAGGATCGACGGTCGCCGGAGTCGGTGTGGAGGTTGGAGAAGGTCGCGCCAAACGATGGGAAACTGACTGAGGGGGGTCGAGGTCTGGCCATCGTGGCCGCGTTGGCCGACGAATGGGGGGTCAGTAAGACAGCTAACGGCAAGCGGGTATGGGCTCGATGGTCGGGCCAGCCGCGCTCAGAGAGGTCAGCCTGAACCCCCGTTGGGGCGGGTCGAAGCGAGGCGACCTGGCCGAACCGACCACCGGCAGCTGGCCACGAAGCGCTAGGCGCATGATCTCGTGGACCCATCCGCGCCATCGGGCGGTGTGATAGCCTGGGGTCGCCTTCAACAATGAGGGCACACGCCGTGACGCGTGGGTCTTGGGTCGTTCGAAACCCGAAGCTCGCAGGTTCCGGTCGATCCTGCTGTCTTTCTGTTTCGCGGTTGAGGAGATTTCATGGCGGCTTCGGTCGATCCGGTGCAGGGGCTGCCGGGAGAAGCTGGTTTCGCTGGAGCCGGGTTGGCCCTGGGGATCCATCTTTCCACCCAGGACGGAAGCGCGGTCTTGGCTGTAGCCGGAGAAGTGGATGCCGCAACCGTTGATCAATTCCGCACCGCCTTGCTTGACGCCCAACACTCCCCACGCGTGGTGGTCGACCTGAGCGGGGTCACCTTCATGGATTCCACCGGAATCAATGCTCTGGTTGGCGCCTATCACCGGATGCCCCAAAACGGCGAGCTTCGGGTGGTGGGCCTGCGGTCAAACGTGCAACGGGTGTTTGAGATCACCGGGCTGGACGTCGTGTTCACCCAGGATGGAGCAGATGACGGCCGCACGAGCGCCCCTGACTCCTAACCGTTCCGCCGTTCGGAAAGCTGATCCACACTGCGGGCAGGCTGCCCTGCGGGCGTGGCCGCCCTGGAAGGGCCAGCCCCCAGACGGTCGTAGCTGAGCCTCCTTCGAACTGTTCCCCCTTTCTCTTGGCTGCGCTTCGGTGTGGCCAAACCCTACAACTCTGATTGCAGGGTACCTCCCGCATGATTTATGCTTTGCCGCAAGCATTGAGAGTTGTGGAAGGAGGAGGCTGCGATGTTGATACGGTACCGACCCGTTCCGAGACATAGATCGCCTCACCCAGCACCCCTTCGGTACTCCACGCCGGCCGGCTGAGATTCTCGACCGGCACTTACCCCAACGCCGACGCTTCCGTATGGCCGGGCGACACGATGGGCCGTTCAGCTATCAGCTGTTCCCCGGCCAGACCCTGGACCCCGAGCCGGATCACGGCGCACTGTCACGATGGTCCTCCGCCTCGACATACCGGAGGCCGAACGGGCCAAGCCCAAGAAGATTGGAATCAGCCCGACGACCGTTGGTCGGTGGAAAACGCAGTCTGAGTCTCGATACGAAGGTGAGGTGCTAATGCGCCTGCCGATCGACAACGCTGATGCGCCGTTGTACTCCGTCGGTCAGGTCTCGGCCATGCTCAGTGTCCAGCCCGCGTTCCTGCGCAGGCTGGACAGCGAGCATCTGGTCAGGCCGGACCGTTCCGAGGGCGGCCAGCGGCGGTACACCCGCGCGGAGATCGATCAGATTCACCGGGTCACCGAGCTGGTCGGCGAGGGCCTCACCCTTGCTGGCATCCGCCGATTGCTCCTGCTCGAGGCAGAAGTATCGCAGCTCAAACACGAGGTGGCCCGGCTCAAAGCCGGGCTGACGCGAGCCACCTCAGTCCCGCGGGCCCGGTGAATCATGCCCCACCACCAGGCACTCGGCCCGGCTGGCGATAGGCGTGGGCCCGAAGCGATCAACGTCTGGATATTGCCGGACCGCCTCCCCATTCATTGTGTCATCAAGTGAGGAGCCACCATGCCAACTTCGACTTCCGGAAACGACCATCGTTCCGAAGACAACGGCGTAGCACCGCCGCAACTGGACATCCGCGTGGTTGCAATGGACCAGAGCGTGGTCGTTGCCGTCGGCGGCGAAAATGATTTCCCTGACGAGCCCGCCGAAGCAACTCGGCGTCCAGCGAGTTCTAGCCAGCCCTCATCCACCCGGAGACCTGTATGAACGGCGCCGACGCCCACGACCAGCTGCGCAGCATTCAAATCCTCACCGACACCGCGTTGACCCGTCTCGATGTCGAGGCGCTTCTCGTCGAATTGCTCGACCGCGTCCGCGACGTCATCCATGCCGACACCGCCGCGATTCTCCTCCTCGAATCCGGAACCCAAGACCTGGTGGCCCGGGCGGCGCGAGGCATCGAAGAAGAGGTCTACCAGGGAGTCCGGGTGCCCCTGCGAACCGGATTTGCCGGGCGCATCGCGGCCGAGCGCCGCCCCGTGGTGCTCGACCGGGTTGACGACACCACGGTGGCCAACCCCATATTGTGGGAGAAAGGCATCCGCACCATGCTGGGGGTACCCCTCCTGGTCGGTGACGAGCTGATCGGCGTCCTGCACGTAGGTCGGCTCGGCAAGCGGCTGTTCACTACCGGGGACGCCGAGCTGTTGGGGCTGGTGGCAGAACGGGTTGCCTTCGCCACCCAGACCCGGCTCCTCCAGGTCGAAAATGCCGCGTCCAGACTTCTGGAACGAAGTCTCCTCCCGCGCACCGTCCCGGACTGCGAGGGGCTTGACATCGCGGTTCGCTACGCCACGGCCAATGGCCGCGACGCGGGGGGCGACTGGTACGACCTGTTCGTCCTCCCCTCGGGCGAACTGTGGGTGATAACTGGTGACGTGGCCGGCCACGGCCTCCCCGCCGCGGTAATCATGGGCCGACTCCGCAGCACTATGCGCGCTTACGCCCTTATCGGTCGGTCCTGCGAAGACGTGATCGCCCTGACCAACCGGAAGCTCATGCACTTCGAGTTCGGCGAGACCGCCACCGTCCTGTGTGGGACTTCGACGCCCCCCTACGCGGAGTTCCGCGTTTGCTCGGCCGGACATCCCCCGCCCATCATCGCCACCCCCGGACAGCCCAACCAGGTTGTCGAAGTCGACCCCACTCCCCCTTTGGGCGTCCGGCACGAGCTCCCGGCCAGGCCCACCGAACTCAACTTCCCCCCCGGCTCGCTGCTGGTGTTCTACACCGACGGGCTTGTCGAACGCCGAGGCGAAGCCATCGATGCCGGTATACAACGCCTGAGTTTCGCCATCCCGGCTGACCACCCCCAAATCGTCTGCCGTGAGGTCATGCGCTCGCTCATCGGGACAACCCCACCCACCGATGACGTCGCCCTGGTCGCCATCCGTCGCCGACCCGATTGACGCAGCGCTGAAACCGTGCCCATCGACCTCATCACCAGCATCATCCCAGCCGTCGACCTGGTGGACAGCCTCGCTACTGCAGCCGAACGCGCCCTGACCCATGCCAATGGCTAGATCACCTGACCTCAACTGGGTAGAATTGCCCTCTGTCGAGGGGAAGGTCCGATGGGAACGCAGCAGCTGTTCGATCTGAGCGAGAAAGTCGCCGTGGTGACGGGAGGAAGCCGCGGGATCGGGCGGGGTATCGCCCACGGCCTCGCCAGCGCGGGAGCGACCGTCGTCGTGGCCAGCCGCAAACTCGACACATGCCGGGTGGTGGCCGCAGAGATCCAGGCAGACACCGGCCGGCGGGCCGTTCCCTTCGCCTTCCACGCCGGGCGCTGGGATGACGCCGAGCGGTTGTGCGGGTTCGTCTATGACGAACTCGGCCGCTGCGACGTCCTCGTGAACAACGCCGCCATCGCTCCCACCTACAGCGATCCCGTAGCCATCACCGAGGAGCTTTGGGACAAGACCATGGCGGTGAATGCGCGAGGCCCTTTCCGGCTAAGCATGTTGGTAGCTTCGCGGATGAAGGCGGCGCGGGGTGGGTCGATCATCAATATGAGCGGTCCCTCCAAACAGCCCAAGCCTGATGGCATCGTCTACAGCATCTCGAAGGGGGCGCTCGATACGCTTACCCTGGCCATCGCCGCCACGTTCGGGCCGAAAGTCCGGGCCAACACGATCTACCCGGGGCTGATCGAAACCGAGATGCTCGCGGCGTGGGAAGGCAAAGACGCGTTCGTCGCAGAAGCCGGTCTCGAACGCCTGGGTCTGCCGACCGACTTCGTTGGCACAGTCGTGTACCTGGCCAGTGACGCCTCCAATCACGTCACGTGTGGGTCGCTAAACGTCCAGTAGGGGCCACGCAACCGTAGGTGCCAACTACGGCAGGCTGATCAGATCCGCAAGCGAGGCGAGGTAGCCGATGTGAGCGTGACGGTCTCCTCCTCCACGGAGCGGAGCAGTTCCAGTGCTCCCTGGTTAGCCCGCACCGTTGTCAAGCTACCGGGTCGTAAGTAAACGGTGGAGGGGTGCATACACCGTCACTCGAGCGGGTAGATGATCAACGACCCGATGGGTCACAACGGCGGAGCCCCCCGGGGTGCCTCCCCTGAGCGTGGCAGCCTCAGCGTAGACGGTCTCCGGGGGGACCGTCTGCGTCTGACCGCCGTCACGGACTGGGGGTACACTGGCGTGGCGCCATGCATCGCGGGGCGGCCAGCTCCAGAGAGGCCGGACATCGTCCTCGAGGCGGCGCCGAGGGCACCTGGGCCCGCAGGGTACTGATAGCCCCCAGCGATGGTAGTAGTTGATCTCGTCCACCGTGGAGGATGTCGTCGGACTGATCATCTGTTGGTCAGAGAGGGTAAGCCGCAACCGGCACCGTCGCGGCAGGCATAGACGCCAATCGTGGTCTTGCAGCCCTGTTCGGCCCTCAGGCCCTTGGAGGGATCTCTTGTTGACGATCGAGGAACATTGCCGACCCGGCTGTTGCCGGTCTGCCGTGCCGTGGGGGAGCTCGATGCGTTCACTGTCGGCCAGTTTCGCAACACCCTGGCCCGCCTTTCAACCACCCGCCGCCTGGTAATCGACCTGTCGGGCGTCCCGTTTGTGGACTCCGCCGGATTAGGCGCCCTCGTGGGGGCCATCCGCCCGGGTACGTGATAGTGGTGGAGACGTGGTCTTGGCGTGCAACCGGCCTACCCTCGTGCGTCTTCTGGGCATGACAGGCGTCGACCGGATCGCGACCGTCGCGGCCGGCGTCGACGAAGCGCTCGCCGCCCCCGACGCCGCCGACCGGGGCGGTAGGTCCGCCATTGACCCGGGCCTCGATCTCACCTCATACGGGCGATGAAGGCGAGGGGTCTGGCGAGATACCTTCACTCGTGGTTGATGTGCTTGCGAGGAGGGTTCTCATGTTTAGACGACCATTGCGGCGAGCGGTGATGCTGGGGGGCGTCGCTGCTGTCGCTCATCATGCCGGCACCGTCTCAGGTGAACGTTCGGCCGAGGAGCAGGCCGAGGTGCAGCAGGCCACCCCGCCCCCAGAGTCGCCGGCTGCTCCGGCCCAAGCGGCCGCCGACCCTTACGCCCAACTCAGCGAGCTCAAGAGCCTTCTCGATTCGGGAGCGCTCACCCAGGCCGAGTTCGATGTTCAAAAGCAGAAGATCCTGGCCCAATGACTGATCTCCGAGGACCACTCATCGAAAGGACACCATGACCTTCGGCCCGGTTCAGATGCTCATCGTAGAGTTCGACAGCGCCGCTCTCAAAGGCCAGATCGTGCCTGAACTGGTACGCCTGCGCCAGGCCGGTCTGATCCGGCTCATCGACCTGCTCGTCGTAGCCAAGGACCACGACGGCAACGTCGCTGCCGTCGAAGCCACCGACCTCGGGCTGGAGGAAGCCGAAGAGTTCGGCGCCGTGGCGGGAGCCCTCATCGGTCTCGGCGCCGGCGGCGAACAGGGGGCCGAGATCGGCGCCGCCGCCGGGGCCAAACTGGCCGCAGACGGATCAATCCTCGACGGCCAGGTCTGGTACGTCGCCGACGCCATCCCAGCGGGAGCGACCGCCGCTGTCGCCTTGATCGAGCACCTCTGGGCCACTCCCCTGCGTGACGCCATCAATGGGGCCGGCGGGGTGACCCTCGCCGACGAATGGATCCACCCCGAGGACCTCGTAGCAATCGGAATTGCCGCGACCGAGGATTTGTAACCCGGTTCCCTCCCCTGGAGTGGCTCTCTTGACTGGGCTGCATGGCAGGAGGCGAGGACAGCGTCCGCCATGGGGAGCAGCTCTGCCCCGTACTCCCCACCAACCGGATCACGTCACAACGACTCGAGACCGTGAAGCCTTGTTCCAGCACGGTACGAAGGAGCCCCTCGGCGCGGGCCAGCAGCTGCCGGTTGGAGGCGTCACCAGCCGATCTCGTCCATTTGTTCACCGGTAAGCTGTTCCGGCCCAGCCTGTCTCGCCCCGCGGTCACGCCCAAGGTTGAAAACCCCGATCTCGGTCGGCAGGTCAGGTTCGAGTGGGAGCCCATCACTGTTCTGGGGGTCTAATCCTCCATCTAGCTGATCGGGTTCGGTGGCGATATGGTGCATGACTCGCTCCTGTCGTTCGCGGGCCTGGCCCCTCACGCCGCCTGCCTCAAGGCCATCGCCGTTAGTGACACGAGCCTGCAGTCTGCGGTACCCCTGACCCCCACGCTCGCCCCGCCCCTGGCAACCCCTTCCTCTGGCGCGGAGGAGGCCAGCGTCCAAGCGCGCCTTCCCGGAGCGACGACGGGCATCGTGTCCGGTTCTGCTGTCGGGGGAACACACTCCTGCCTGTTCTTGGAGTCCGGAACTGACATGACTTCGGCTGGGTGTTCTAGAAGCGGAGACCGGACGTGTCCAGCTCCGGTGAGGGCAGGGTGCTTGTCATCGGTAACGGCGCACCACGTCACATCGACAAGCATGAGGGGCCCGAGGCGGGGTGTAAATCCCCCAGCCCTGAGGTTGTGTGGCGGCGGCAAGATTCCCCTTGTTCAGGGCGAGTCGAGCTCTCCGGTATCGACGGCTGTGATCAGACGCGCCGCGACAGCCCATCGGCAGAGGGACTCCTTGTCGGGGCCTACCGGCCATCCTTCCTCCGCGAGCCTGGACCGAAGTCCGTCTATTTGCTCGCGAACCCAGTCGTAGCCGTAGTGGAGCTCGGCGGCCACCTCGCGGTGGGTTGCAGCCTTTTGCCGCGACTGGCTACCGTCGACCAGGAAGGGGCGGGCGTAGGCGCTGAGGAGTTGGCGTTCGCGCCCCGAGAGGGGGGGAAGGGACGCCGTTCGGGTCGCCGTGCCTTCCGGGTCGGTCGGCGAGCCAGGTGCAGTCGGGTCGCCAGGTCCGGGGGCGGCCACCGTGAGCCGGTAATAGGCAGGTTGGCCCTCATCGACGTCGGGCGTCTTGGGAAGCAGCACTTCGAAGGCTCCGCCGCGGGTCACCGCCTCACCTTGAGCCTCCAGGGGGTACTCGCCACTCGCTGACCGCACGATCACGAGCTGGGTTTGGGATCTCCGTGTAACAGTCACGAGTCCGTCGAACATCGAAAGGTGGAGGTGTTCGCGTGGAGACCCTGCCGTCGGTCGGATTTCGCCCGACCCTGATATCGGCGTGCGAGCCCCGGCCAACCAAAAGCTGCCCATGATCCGCCAGGACGATGGCCGCCCCGCCGAAGCGCACTATGGCAGCCCGCGAGTCCATCCCGTCAGGCGCGGTCGAGCGGACACTGAGAGATCCCGCCGGAAACCTCAGGCCTGGGGATGTCCCGGAGTATGAGTGTCGCGGTATCGTCCAACCAAGTGATCGTACCCCAAGAGGCACTGGACATCGCCCTGGCACCCCGCCGGCATGGCTGACGACCGCGAGGGTCAATATCCATCTCGTTTCGGCCGCTTCCGTGTGATCGGCCCGCTGGTGCGGGGCGGCATGGGCATGGTTTACCTGGCCGAGGACGACGCCGGCCGGGGAGCGGTCGTCAAGACGATTCGGGCGGACCTCGCCGCGGATCCTTCCTACCGGGCCCGCTTCCGGAGCGAGGCACAGGCGGCCCTACGGTTCCGGAGCAATTTGGTCGCCCGGATCTGGGACTGTGACCCCAACGCGGATCCCCCGTGGATCGCCCTCGAAAAGATCGATGGTCCCACGCTCAGGGAGATGGTGATGGCGGGCAGGCTGATGGACAATGTCGCACTCTCGGCGTTCGCCGCAGACCTGGCCGAGGGAGTCCACGCCTTCTACGACCAGGGAATGGCGCATGGCGACCTGGCGCCTTCGAACGTCGTCATCCAGGACGGTAACAGAGTAAAAATCCTCGACCTTGGGCTGACCAGGCCGACCGCGGACGAAACGGCAACCGGTGACCTGCCCGCGATGGGGACGCCGTACTGGCTAGCCCCCGAAGTGGCGGCCGGATTCGCACCGGACAATCTCTCCGACGTGAACCAATGGGGCAAGTTAGTTCTTTACGCTGGTACCGGTTATCCGCAACTCCGCCAGGAGAACCTTCGCGACGCCCTGTCGCAGCTGACGCGGCCGCTTCGGACACTCGTCGAACAGTGCCTGTCGGCGGTCCCTGACGCTCGGCCCACTGCAGAGGAGCTGTGGAACCAGACCCGCCAACGTCGCTTGTCCGGAAGGGCTCTCCCGTCACTTGATCTCGCCAGCAGGCGCGTGGTAGTGGACCCGGACGGCGACGCCCATACAACCGCTACGATGACCAACCGGAGCGCGGTGTCCGGAACCTACCTGTTCGAGATGCTTGGACCTCTCAAGGAGTGGGCATCGATCAATCCCCCCCGAGCGACCATCGCTCCTGGAGTTGAGGCGTCCGTCCATGTCAGATTCCGGATCCCGACCGCCTCTCGGGTAAACCCTGGCGACTGGCCCTTCGGGGTTCGCTGTTCTTCCGAAGCCGACATAAGCCAAGCGGCGATCACCGAAGCCACTATCGCGGTCCCACCCGTGAGAAGGGTACGGCTGGATCTTTTGGCCCGGTCCCCCAGAGGAAGGTGGACCGGCCGATACGCCGTTAGCGTGCACAACGCCGGAAACTCACCGATGCGGGTGCGCCTGACCGCTGTCGGTGCCGGCGACGACCTCTCATTCGCGATCAGCCCTTCCATCCTCGAACTGGAGCCTGCCCAGAGCGAACTCGGCCTGGTGAAGGTGCGAACCCGACGGCCATCCCTCCTCGGCCCCCGGGTGGAACACAGTTTTCGCATCTTGGCCTCGCTGGAAGACGGCCCGCTGCCAGCGGAGCGCGAGCCCGAAGCGGCCTGCCTCAACGCCTCGTTCGAACAGGTGCGTCAACTCTCACGGGCACTTCTCCTAGCGACGGCGGGTGCCGTACTTCTGGCCGGTGTGATAATCGGAATGCTCCAGCTGACCGGTTAGTCGTTGCGTCCAGTTAGACGGCTCACCACCGCACCGACCCTAGTGATCGGAGCGGCGGTGCATGAACGAGACCGACGACAGAGCCGTGACACCCATATCGCGGGTCTCAGCCGGATAGACGGCAGGGACGAAGAGAATCACGTTAGTGACGTTTCGAACGTGCAGCACGAAATCCTGTGGCGTGAACTGATCGGCCAGAGGGATGCGCACGCAGGTCCCGTCGCTGAACAGCAGATCGACGAGCGCCGGGCGGTCCAGCTGGGCCCATCTGGCGTCGGTGTGATCGATACCGGACTGGATCGCCAACCGGTCAATAGTCGATGGGACCCCGAAGCCGATGAGCAGGCGGCCCGACGCTCCGGTGCTGGTCAGTTGGCACGGTCCGGCCGGATGCGGGCCGAGGACGGCAGTGGACCACCGAACCGCCCAAGGAGTCTGCATCTTCCCCGATGCGATGCCGGTCGGTGCGAAACCGGGCGGAGGGAACTGCGAAGGCCTGGTAGTCGCTGTTGCCAGCGGGATGGACACGTACGTCGAGTGGAAAAGGTCTTCCACCCGGTCGTGGACGGAGGACCGGACCCCTGATGCCGAGGGCAGGACCAGCAGAAACAGGGATCCGAGCGCCACTAGGGCGACCGCTGAGCGGTACACGAGGATCGGTGCCGCCACTGGTCGGTCATAGCCGACCCTCCGCCCGAGATTGGCCGCGCCCATAGCCCGATCGAACCTCCGGCGGTTTATCCGGCCGTCGGGCGCAACCGTCCCCACGCCCGTTTGCCGCCAACTGACCACCCCCGCGCTCGGGTCCACCTGAGGCGTCGCCCGCACCTGGATGCCGCACGCAGGGCAAAGCCAGAGACCGGCTCGTACGCGGTTGCGACACCTGCGGCATCTACTCCTGTCCTCTTCCTCGAGAGCAGTCTCTGCGGGCGAGCGGCTTGGCGACGCCCCCTCTGCCCTGACCACGACGCGTGGAGGGGAACCCTTCGCGGTGATCACCTGAGCAGCTCGAGGCACTGGTACACCTTCAGGATCTGGGCCACTCTGGGCCGAACCGACGGGTGGATCATCTGGGGACGGTGTCGCTTCGGGCTCCTCGAGTGTCGCCCAGCTGACTATGCGATCAACCGGACGCGGTCGAGGTCGGTGGCGGCCAAGGGCGCGTCCACACCTCGGGCAACTGTCGGAGTAGTCGGCCACAATGGCGCGGCAACCGGCACAGACGATCACGGGTGGTCGGTCCTAGAGGTCACGACCCGTATCCCCCTCGTTCGCTACTGCTGCGGGTAATTTCGTAGCTTCGTGCGGAAGGTGCACGGGACATGGTAGCGCCGCTAGCACCACCTGCCCTCGCGATCGGATCCCGCCGAGAGCCGGCTGCCGTATCGTATACGATCCAGACGTTCTCTCGGAGATCGGGGGGTGGATTGGACAGTACAGTTGGCATCGGGTATCCCGACGTCACGGGATTCGCCGAAGGCTTCGAACGTCTGGTCTCCAATATTGAGACGTTCATTCGCGGCAAGCGGGACGTCATCGAGCTGGCGTGTATTTGCCTCTTCGCTGAGGGTCATTTGCTGATAGAAGATGTGCCGGGACTGGGCAAGACCTCCCTGGCCAAGGCGATAGCCAGGTCATTCGACGGATCCTGCAAGCGCCTTCAGTTCACCCCTGATCTGCTGCCCTCTGATGTCACGGGAGTCACCGTGTACGACCAGCACAATCGGCGATTCGAATTTCACCCGGGTGGGGTCTTCGCCAATGTGGTCCTGGCGGACGAAATCAATCGGGCCTCTCCGAAGACGCAATCCGCCCTCCTGGAGGTAATGGAGGAACGTCAGGTCACGATGGACTCGGTGTCGTATGCGGTCCAGCTTCCGTTCACGGTTCTCGCCACTCAGAATCCGATCGAAATGGACGGAACCTACCGTCTCCCCGAGGCACAGATCGATCGGTTCCTGATGGTCACGCGCTTGGGCTACCCGTCCATGGACGCTGAGGTTGAAGTGATGGAGAACCGGGCCCGAGGCCACGATCCCGACCAACTCGGACCCGTACTCAGCTGCGAGGACGTCTTGCAGATGACCGACACGGTCCGCGACGTTTTCGTGTCACCGGCGCTGCGGCGGTACATCGTGTCACTGACGTCCGCCACGCGCCAGCTCCCTGAGCTACGCCTCGGCGTCAGCCCTCGGGGCAGCTTGGCACTCGACGCCGCGTCAAGAGTACGGGCTGCGGTCGACGGACGCCCCTACGTCACGGCGGATGATGTCAAGTCGCTGGTCCATCCCGTGCTCTCACACCGGCTACTCCTTCGCCCCGAGGCGGAGCTCGAGTCCGTGACCGCAGAAGCTCTGCTCGATGCGATCCTGCAATCGGTGCCCGTACCCGCTGGGCGAACGGCGGCAGTTGCCAGGTGACCGGCGCCGGTCGAAATATGGGTGCCGCCGGCCTGCTCCTACTCCTCGCCGGGCTGATCACGCGGTATCCGGAAGTCGTTGGCTGCGGGCTGGCGTGCCTCGCCGCGCTCGGGACGGCGGCCGCGGTAGCCGTGACATGCCGTCCGAGCGTCGTCGTGTCACGACATCTCGAACAGTCCCGCGTCACCGAAGGCACGTCGGCGCGAGTGGTGGTGAGTTTCACCAACGTCGGACGACGTCGGTCGCTGCCACTCGTCGCCCGCGGCCGCTTTGACAACTATGCGTTTGAGGTCGGGATACCCAGTCTTGGCCCCCGCACCTCACGCGAGGCCAGCTGCGTCCTGGAAACGTCCCGCCGTGGCGTGTACCCGGTGGGCCCATTCACGGTTGGGCGCTGCGACCCGCTGCGACTCGTCCGCATCGTCCAGAGCGAGTTGCCGGCATCGGTCTTGTGGGTGCATCCTCGGACCTGCAAACTCGGTCCGCTCCCTGCCGGCCGTTCAAGCGCCGTAGATGGGCCGACCTTTGACGCTTCGCCCCGCGGCGGAGTTACGTTTCACAGCCTCCGGAAGTACGAGACCGGAAACGATCTTCGTCTCGTGCATTGGAAGGCGTCCGCCCGAGCAGGAACCCTCCTGGTTCGCAACAACGTCGTGCCGAGCGAACCCCGCCTCACCGTCATCCTGGACAACGACGGAGGGGGATACGCGGGAGACACCTTCGAGGAGGCGGTGCGCATAACCGCTTCTCTTTGTATGACGGCCAGTCACGCGGGAGTCCCAGTCTCGCTGCGGACGACTCGAGGCGAACTAGCGAGCACCGAGCGCCCCGGACGGGAGGGCGCCGGCCTCCTGGATCTCCTCGCCACCACCGAGACATACGAGCCGGGGTCAGGTCGAGCGTGGTTGGCGACCAGGGCTGGGCACCTGCCCGGCCTGTCACTAATCTTTGTAACCGGTCGGGTGGGCTCGGGCACCCTGGAAGCGCTACGCATCGTGTGCCGCCGGTCCAGGTCGGTCACCGTCGTCCAAGTCTGCGATCCGACAGAGAGCGCGCCCATCCCTGGTGCGGCCGTCATCGCAGTCCGGTCCGCCGATGGATTCGAGTCTGCCTGGAAGAAAACGGCAGCCCGATGAACGATCCGTTGCTGTGAGCCCAGGGCGCCGGGCTGTCGTGGTGGGGCTCAACGTCCTCCTCGTGGCCCTCTCGGCGCTCGCGTACACCCGATACTTCTTGGGGCGCGCCTGGCTGCTGCCCGTGCTCGGCGCGGCGGCAACCCCGGCCCTTCTGGTCATGGTCGGCCTCCGGTACAGGTGGACACGCAACCGGCTGGTGGTGTCGGGCGCGTTCCTTCTGATCCTGTTCGAGATCTACACCCTCTATGGGGGATCGACCTACTTCGGAGTTCCGGCCGCGCTGACGGCCCGCGACCTCTTCACGGGGCTCGCGCACGGATGGGGCGCTCTTCTCACCGCCGCCCTACCAAGCGGCGCGACCGCGCCGTTGCTCGCTCCCCTCGAGGCGCTCACCTGGGTGGCCAGCATGACGGGTGCCACCCTTGCCGTTCGGTCTCGAGGACTGCTGGTTCCGCTTCTGCCGCCGTTTCTCGCCCTCGCTGTCGCCCTCGCCCTCACCGCATCAGAACCAGGCGTCGCCGTGGGCATCACCACCGCCTTCGCGGTCATCGCTGCCACAGAGGGCCTGTTGCGCGCCAACGCCTCCGGCGCTGGCGGGCCGACGATTGACACGACAGGCGCCAAGCCGGCGGCTCGGCCCTGGGCGTGGAGGAGCGGCACCGCCGGCCTGGCCATGGTGATAGCGGCCTCCGCCGCCGGCCTCGGCGGCTCCGCCGCCTTTTCCACCGCTGACCCGGCGCCGAGATACGACCCTCGAACCCTGATCCATCAGCCCCCGGTCGTAGTCAACGGCGTCAGTCCCCTCGCTACCGTCGACGCGCGAGCTGCGAGTCAGACCTGAAGGCTTGCTCTTCACTGTCCGGTTCGGCACCGGGAGTTCCGATCGAGCGCCCAGCGACCGGCTCCGGCTGGTCGGCCTCGACAGCTACGACGGGTCGATCTGGACGACCACTGATCTGTTCGAGCCGGTCGGGTCGGCGCTGCCGCCGTCAGCGTCCGGCAACCCGGAAGACCTCGCCAACGTCAGTGAAAAGGTAGAGGTCTCCGGTCTGCCCGGACCGTTCCTTCCAGCCGCGGGTCGGCCGGTCCGCACCACCCTCGGACGGGCCGCCTTCGACCCCCTATCCGGCGACCTTATGGCTGCGGGGCCAGGCGTCCTGCCCTCCTCCTATGTGGAGACCAGCTCGTTCGACGAGCCTACCGATGGCCAGCTCAGCCGGGCCTTGCCGTACACGGGTCGAGGAGGACGAGAATTGACGGCCGTCCCAGCCGGTCTCCCACCGCGAATCTCGAATCTCGCCCGGCAGATCGTCGGTGGTGACGACTCCCCGATCGGGGAGCTTCGCAGGATCGAAAGCTATCTACGTACCGGCTACTCCTACGATCCCTCTGCGCCCCCCGGCTCCTCGGTCGCGTCCGTAGAGCGCTTCCTGTTCACGACCAAGAGCGGCCAGCCCGAGCAGTTCGCGGCCTCGTTCGCCATCCTCGCCCGGGTCCTCGGCCTGCCCGCGCGGGTTTCCGTCGGGTACCTGCTGGACTCCCGGTCCGAGGCAGGCGGTTTGTTCAAGGTCACCACTGCCGACGGGTTCACCTGGCCTGAAGTGGACTTCCAACGCTACGGGTGGGTCGCGTTCAGTCCGATGGATCCCCGACGTTTGGTGGACTCCCCTTTGCAGCTCGCCCGCGCCAACCCCTCCGGCGGGACCGAATCGCAACCCAAGCTCGCCGGGGGGTCTCGACCAGCGACCAAGCGGGTCGGGCTCCCCGAGGTCCGCACGGCGCAGCCCGCCGCAAGGAGTGGCAACAACACCTTGATCCTCGGCGCCGCCGCGACCGTGGCGCTGGTGCTGCTGCTAGTAGGCCTGGGCTCCGGTCTCGTGGTCGCGGCGAAGGGGATTCGCCGCCGGCGTCGGGCCCGCACGCCTTCAGCGACCGGACGGGTCTTCGGTGCTTGGAGCGAGGTCTGCGACCGCCTCACCGAGCAGGGCGCCGTATTGGCTGACACTCTCACCGCCGCGGAGGTGGCACAGCAGGCCCCAAGGTACGTGGGGGCGGCCGCCTCAGCCGCGATCGCGGACATCGCCCCGATCGTCGGCGAAACCACCTACGCGCCGTACGAGCCCGACCTTGGTATGGCGGACACGGCCTGGGCGCTCGAAATGAAGGCGCGAGACCTCATCCGCCGCGACGCCAGCCTGGCGGCCCGCTGTCGGGCGCGGGTGGATCCCCGCCCCCTGCGACGTGGTTCTCCTCGCCGAGACCGGCCCGCGCCGGCTGCCCATACCGGACCGGTGAAGAAGTGAGGGCTGGCCGCATCCCCGCCTTGAACTTGAGCAGGTTTCGCATCGGGGTGGCCACTCTCGTCATCGGCGGGCTCGCCGCTACCTCCGCGTTTACCACTGGGCACACCGCCCCGCCGACCAGGACCGAATTCGTGTCCGGGACCGTCTGGCTGGCGTCCTTCGTGCCAGGACAGATCAGTCTCCTCGACGGCTCGACGGGCGCCATCGTCGATCAGCTCAGCGGTAGCCGGCTCCCAGGAGTGCGGCCTGGCGACCACATCCAGGTGGCCCAGGCCGGCAGCGGCGCCTACGTAGCGGACACCCATACCGGCGTCCTCGACCGCATCGATGGCGCCACCCACGATGTCATTTCCGCGACCGATATCGTGGCGGCGGACGGGGCGGAGACACAGATGTACCCGGCAACAAACCATCTGTTCGTCGTAGACCCGCGCCGCGGCCGCGTCACCATCGCCGACCCCCTCACCCTGCGGGCGTCAGCTCCTACCCTGCCGTTATCGGCGCAGCCGGCCGCGACGATCCTCGACCCCCAAGGACATCTGTGGTTCGTCGACATGAACACCAAGCAGCTCGACGAGCTGAACGGTGACGACATCCGCCGGACGTCGGTGACCGTCAACCCCTACGACCGGGTGGCGCTGGTCCTGGTGCGGGATCGGCCAGCCCTGGTCGACTACTCCGGGACCGACTCCACCGGCCTTCACCCAAGCGTGCGGGTGATCGATCCCGGCCCGGGTACCGCGGGGCCGGCTACCTGCTTGGGCATTGACCCTGATGACCCCCTCGCCATCGCCGGCGGCTCGCCCTCGCCCCGGGTGTGGATCGCCTCGGGAAGCGCCGGAAGGCTCTACGAAAGCGATCTGGCCACCGGAGGCTGCGACGGCGGCACGGTCGTCAGCCCCGGCAGCCGCCGCTTCGAAGCGCCCGTCGACGCGGACGGACGAGTATTCCTCGCCGATGAGACCACCGGTCAGGCCGAAGTGATCAACGCCGCCACCCTCCAGCCGGTCGCACCGGTCCGCCAGGTGGTCGCTCCGGGCAGCCAGTTCGACCTGTTCTCCAAGGACGGGATCGTGTTCTTCAACGACCCGGCCACCCAGGACGCCGGGATCATCCGGCCCGACGGCACTGTCGTCCGCGCCGCCACCTATCTGTCCACCGGCGCGCCCAGCCCCGGACGATCCGGGGCTGGGAGCCCGAGTCTCCCGTCGTTCGCCTTCGTCTCGGGGGAAACGGGGCCGGGCGGGGTGGGCGGTCAGTTCCCCTCGGCCGGCTCTATCACCAGCCCGCGGTCATCGCCGACTGGCTCCCTGTCATCGCTGACAAGCTCGCCGTCATCGCCAGGAGCACCACAGCTCCGAACTCCGGCGGGCGACGGCGCGCTCGGCGGCCTCGAGATCACCACCAGGTCCCTGGCACCGGCGTCGGTGGGCGAGCCATACACGGAAAGGCTCACTGCGGCAGGAGGTACAGCACCCTACAAGTGGGCGGCGTCAGGTCTGCCCAGAGGCCTGGATCTCGACGCCAACCGCGGCGTCATCAGCGGGCTCCCTTCCGCGCCAGCGAACGACGTGGTGACGGTCACGGTCTCCGACGCGGCCGATACCATCACCCACGCCATCTGGCCGCTCGTCGTGTACCCGGCTCCGACCACACCGCCGGTCATCTCCGGCGTCACTCCCAACCAGGGCCCGGCGACCGGCGGAAACACCGTAACCGTCACCGGATCACACCTCGCCGCCGCCCGCGCCGTGCGGTTCGGCGGGGTGGCCGCCACCGTCCTCACCGTCACGTCCGACACCAGCCTCTCGGCCACCGCGCCCGCCGGCCCGCCTGGGGCCGTGGTCGACATCACCGTGACCAACCCCGCCGGAACCAGCGCCACCGGCATCACCGACCACTACACCTACGTGGCCCCCCAAACGAAGACCCCCACCGGGCCAGGCATCAGCTTCCCGTACGGGATCGCGGCCGGACCGGACGGGGCACTGTGGTTTACCAACTCTGGCAACAACACCATCGGACGGATCACCACCACCGGCCTCGTCACCAACTACACCGCCCCCGGCATCGACATCCCGTGGGGGATCACGCTGGGACCGGACGGAGCCTTGTGGTTTACCAACCTCGGCAACAACACCATCGGACGGATCACCACCGCCGGCCTCGTCACCAGCTACACCGGCCCCGGCATCAGCAGCCCGTGGGGGATCAGGGCGGGACCCGACGGGGCACTGTGGTTCACCAACTATGGCAACAACAGCATCGGGCGGATCACCACCACCGGCCTCGTTACCAACCACACCGGCAACGGCATCAACCGGCCATGGGGGATCACCTCGTCAGGGCCCAATGGGGCAATGTGGTTCACCAATCAGGGCAACAACACCATCGGGCGGATCACCACCACCGGCCTCGTTACCAACTACTCCGGCAACGGCATCGATGAGCCGCAAGGGATCACCGCCGGAGCGAACGGGCCACTGTGGTTTACCAACTATGGCAACAACAGCATCGGGCGGATCACCACCACCGGCGTCGTCAGCAACTACACCGCCCCCGGCATCAACGGCCCATGGGGGATCACCTCGGGACCCGACGACGGCGTGTGGTTTACCAACCGTGGCAACAACAGCATCGGGCGGATCCCCACCGCCGGCGCAGAGGTCAACTACTTCGGCGCCGGCATCGACGAGCCGGAAGCGATCAGGACGGGATTAGATCAGGCACTGTGGTTCACCAACTATGGCAACAACAGCATCGGGCGGATCACCGTCACCGGCCAGGTCACCAACTACACCGGCCTCCGGTAGCGCCCAGACGTTCGGCAGCGCGGCAGTCCCGATTCCACCGCAGAGTCCCGCAGTTCCACTGCGACCCGGCAGGGCCGATGCGCTCGACGATCACCGGGCTGATATGGTCGATTTGCGACATAGATATGTCGTTACGGGCCAGTAGCACAGGTCGTGTTCGACGTGTTCCAACCAGCAGTCGAGAAGGGCGTTTTTTGAAGGAGCCGGTGCACGGGATAATCGTGCCCACGATCCGTTCTCCCGCTGGCGGGGAGGGGGCCGTCAGGAGTGGATCGCTACGATAGGGGACGCTGCGTCCGCACGCCGATGTGGGAGATTGTCTCGTGGCTGACTCTGGGCGACTGATGACGTTCCTGGGCACCGCGCCGGGTGTCGGCAAAACCTTCGCCATGTTGATGGAGGGCCGGCGGCGGACAGAGACCGGCGACCGCGTGGTGGTCGGATGGGTAGAGCCCCACGATCGGCCCGAGACCCAGGCACAGTTGGGCGACCTCGATGTGATCGGCCCTCGTCGGGTTGTGTACCGGGGACACAATTTTGCGGAACTTGATCTCCTGGGCGTGCTCGCGGCCAAACCGGACGTGGTGATCGTCGACGAGCTCGCCCACAGTCTTCCGGACGGACGCCGTAAACGCTGGAACGACATAGCCGATCTCCTCGGCGCGGGTGTGGACACGTTGACGAGCATCAACGTGGCCAATCTGGTATCGGCTCGGGAGTTCGCAGCCCGACTGACTGGTGCGGGCCCGGTCGAGTCGGTACCGGACGAGTTCGTACGGTCCGGCGAGGTGGTTCTGGTCGATCTACCCGCCGACGCCCTCCGCCAGAGGATCGCCTCAGGTCGCGTGTACTCGGCGGATCGAGTTGGGGGCGCCCTGGCCGAGTATTTCCGGGTGGCTAATCTCGAGGCGCTCAGTGAGCTCGCCCGAGCTTGGATGGTCGACACTCTCGAGCAGGTGGGTGGCGATTTGCTGGTTCGACGGGGTCTCGCCGAGACGGCAACGCGGCCGGTCGTCATGGCTGGGGTGTCGGGGTCCGGATGGGGTGAGGCGGTGATCCGGCGAGCGACGGAGCTGGCATGTGACGCCGACGCCGACCTGCTCGTCGTCCATGCCCGCATTGCCGACGGCGCGGCTGAGTCTCACCGAGACTCGCTCGACCGTTTCCGAGACCTGACCGTACAGCTGGGAGGCAGCTACACCGAGGTCGACGGCGATTCTCCCAGCCGGGCCTTGGCCGAGCTGGTCCGGGCCCGCGGCGTCTCTAAGGTGGTTGTCGCCCGTCACCGGTCCCGCTTGGGTGAGCTGCTCCGAGCCTCGGTGGCGTCGCAGCTCCGTCGGCTGTTGCCCGATACACCGGTCGACGAGGTACACGACAGAATCTAAAAGCAGCGACCTCGGGCTCGGTCGCGGAGGATGCCTGGTGACATTCGAGTCCGTCGTCCCCAGGCCCTCGATCGACAGGGTAGGTGGAGCCGCAGAGGTCCGCCGGACCCGGACGGCCCTCGCGTCCGGGGACGCGCCTGAACGGGAGCAGGCCGCGACCGCCTGTCAGTGGTGGCCGTTAAGGGATTATTAAGGCCCAGGCGCATCTGTTGAGATCCTGTTCAGACCGACCGGGGCAATGATCGTCTCATGGCTGATTTTCTGGTAGTGCTGGCCATCGTGGCGTTCGCGCTGGCGATGCTCGGTCTGATCTGGGCTTTGGAGCGGGTGTGACGGTCACCCAGGGCATTCTCCTCGCCGTCTCGGTTCTGGTGTTCATCTACCTGGGTTTTGCCATGTTCAAGCCGGAGTGGTTCTAGATGGGCCTGACCTGGACGCTTGTCACCCTGGTCATCGCCCTCGGCATCACGTGGCGGTACCTGGGGTCGTACATGGCCGCGGTCTTCGACGGCCGGGTGCACTACCTGGCCTGGGCCGAGCGCCCGGTCTACCGGCTCCTGGGGACCGGGCCGGAGCAGGAACAATCCTGGAAGCGCTACGCCGGGTCGATGGTGATCTTCTCTGCCGTGTCGCTGGGGCTGACCTATCTGATCATCCGGATTCAGGGGTCGCTGCCGCTCAACCCGCAGCACCAGGCCGCGGTTAAGCCGGCGCTGAGTTTCAATACTGCCTCGTCCTTTGTAACCAACACCAACTGGCAGAACTACGGCGGGGAGACGACCATGTCGTACTTCTCCCAGATCGGCGCCCTCACGGTGCAGCAGTTCGTGAGCCCGGCGGTGGGCATCGCCGTGGCCATCGTGCTGGTGCGGGGTTTCGCCCGTCGTAACGCTCCCACGGTGGGGAATTTCTGGGTGGATATCACCCGCTGCATGCTGTACATCTTGCTCCCGATCGCCTTCGTAGCCGGCATCGTCTTCGTCGGCCAGGGAGCGGTGCAGACCCTGGCCGGGCCGGTGTCAATCCACAACAGCCTCAACGGGGTGACCCAGACCATCCCCCGAGGACCGATCGGTTTCATGGAGGCCATCAAGCAGTTGGGCACCAACGGGGGCGGATTCTTGAACGCCAACTCGGCCACTACCTTCGAGAACCCAACGGCGTTCACCAACTGGTTGTCGATCTACCTGCTGCTGTGCATCCCGTTCGCTCTCACCTACACATTCGGCAAGATGGTGGGTAGCGTGCGCCATGGCGCCGCTCTGCTGGGGGCCATGGTGCTCATCTTCGGGGTGTGGGTCGGGTTCACCAGCTACGCCGAGCATCAGGGCAACCCGGCAGTGGTAGCGGCCGGCGTCACCCAGACCTCCACGGGCAACACGGTGGGCAAGGAGGTCCGTTTCGGTGACACGTCGAGCGCGGTATTCGGGGTGGCCTCGACCAGTACCTCCACGGGGTCGGCGGACTCGGCCTACGACTCGTTCAATCCAATGGGCGGCTTCGGCCTGATGACCGGCATGATGCTGGGTGAGGTGACGCCGGGCGGCACCGGTAGCGGGCTGTACACGATTCTGATCTATGCAGTTATCGCGGTATTCATCGGGGGGCTGATGATCGGGCGAACTCCCGAGTATCTGGGCAAGAAGATCCAGGCCAGGGAGATAAAGCTGGCCGGCCTAGGCGCCCTGGTTATGCCGATCACGGTCCTGATCCTGGTCGGTATTGCAGTATCCACCACCGCCGGCCGGGCCGGGCCACTCAACGCTGGGCCGCACGGGTTCAGCGAGATCCTCTACGCCCTCACCTCGCAGGGCAACAACAACGGCTCGGCCTTCGCCGGCCTCACCGGCAACACCGCCTTCTACAACATCGCGGGCGCCCTGGCCATGCTGATAGGCCGGTTCGCCATCATGATTCCGGCGCTGGCTCTGGGTGGAGTGCTCGCAGCCAAGAACGTGGTCCCGGCCTCGCTCGGCACCTTCCGCACCGACAACGGGATGTTCATCGGTCTCACCGTCGGGGTGATCTTGATCATCGGCGGCCTGACCTTCTTCCCGGCCGTCTCGCTCGGCCCCATCGTCGAGCAACTCTCTCACGGAAAGTTCTTCTAATGACCACGCCAGAGATGGACGGAACACCCGCGGGCACTGCGGTGGGCGAGCCGCCGGAGGGGCCGATTCCTACAGTGGCTCACGGTGTGGCGGAGGCCCGCGGATTGTTCGACCGCGACATCCTGGGCCTGGCCCTCATCGACGCTTTCAAGAAACTGGACCCGCGGGTCCAGGTCAGGAACCCGGTCATGTTCGTGGTGCTGGTGGGCACCGTGATCACGTTCATCGAGGCCATCGCCCATCCCAGCCTGTTCGCCTGGTCGATCACGGCGTGGCTGTTCCTGACGGTGATCTTCGCCAACTTCGCCGAGGCCATGGCCGAGGGCCGCGGCAAAGCCCAGGCCGACACCCTGCGACGCATGCGGGCCGAGACCGAAGCCCGGCGCCTACGACCGGACGGAAGTGAGGAACGGGTAGCCGCCTCGGCGCTGGCCAAAGGCGACCTGGTCGTCTGTGAGGCTGGTGACCTCATACCTTCCGACGGCGAGATCATCGAGGGCGTCGCCTCCGTGGACGAGTCCGCCATCACGGGCGAGTCAGCACCGGTCATCCGCGAGTCAGGGGGGGACCGCTCCGCCGTCACCGGGGGCACCAAGGTCCTCTCCGACCGCATCGTCATCCGCATCACCGCCGAACGCGGCCACACCTTCCTGGACCGCATGATCACCCTGGTGGAAGGGGCCAACCGTCAGAAAACGCCGAACGAGATCGCCTTGACGATCCTGCTGGCCGTGCTCACGATCGTGTTCCTGCCCGTTGTCGTCGTCCTGCAGCCCTTCGGTCACTACGCGGGTGGGACGGTGTCGGTCGTCATCCTGGTCTCGTTGCTCGTCTGTTTGATCCCGACGACCATCGGGGCTCTGCTGTCCGCGATTGGGATCGCCGGCATGGACCGCCTGGTGCAACGAAACGTGCTGGCCATGAGCGGCCGGGCGGTCGAGGCTGCCGGGGACGTGCAGACGTTGCTGCTGGACAAGACCGGCACCATCACCCTCGGCAACCGGATGGCGTCTGAGTTTGTCCCTGTCGGCGGCCACACCGAGCAACAGGTCGCCGAGACCGCCCAACTGGCCTCGCTGGCCGACGAAACCCCGGAGGGCCGCTCCATTGTGGTCTTGGCCAAGCAGCGCTTCGACATCCGCGAGCGCGACCTGGGCTCCGATCACACTTTCATCCCGTTCTCGGCCACCACCCGCATGTCCGGCCTCGACGTCGATGATCATCGCATTCGCAAAGGCGCCGCCGAGTCCATCAAACGCTGGTCAACCGAGCAGGGCGGCACGGTGCCTCCCGATCTCGACGCCCTCGTGGAGGACATCTCCCGGCGAGGATCCACCCCGCTGGTCGTGGCCGAGGATCGACAGATCCTCGGAGTGATCGAGCTGAAGGACGTGGTCAAGCAGGGTATCCGGGAGAAATTCGACGAGATGCGCCAGATGGGCATTCGCACCGTGATGATCACCGGCGACAATCCGCTTACCGCCGCGGCCATTGCCCAGGAGGCCGGCGTCGACGACTACCTGGCCGAAGCCACTCCGGAGGCCAAGATGGACCTGATCAGGTCTGAGCAGGAGGGCGGAAAGCTGGTCGCCATGACCGGCGACGGCACCAACGACGCCCCCGCCCTGGCCCAAGCCGACGTCGGGGTGGCCATGAACACGGGCACCACCGCAGCCAAAGAGGCCGGCAACATGGTCGATCTCGACTCGAATCCTACCAAGCTCATCGACGTGGTAGAAATCGGCAAACAGCTGCTCATCACGCGAGGCTCGCTCACCACCTTCTCCATCGCCAACGACGTGGCGAAGTACTTCGCCATAATCCCGGCCCTCTTCGCGGCCACCTATCCGCAGCTGCAGACCCTGAATATCTTGAAGCTGCACACCCCCCAGAGCGCCGTGCTCTCCGCGGTGATCTTCAACGCCCTCGTCATCGTCGCCCTCATCCCTCTTGCCCTGCGAGGCGTGAGATTCCGCCCTGCATCTTCGCAGGCCATCCTCCGCCGCAACGTCTACATCTATGGCGTGGGCGGGATCATCGTCCCGTTCATCTTCATCAAGCTCATCGACCTCGTGCTCGTCGCTTTGCACTGGTACTGAGCGGCCCGCACCGACACAACTTGACCAGAAAGAGAAGGCGGCGTGGAATGCCGAATGAAACCATGAACCCACACTGCGAAAGGCAGCCTGGATTCGAAGCAATCGCCACCGTCCCTTCGTCCGCTGCCGATGTTTCCGCGCCGACAGCGATGGAGTCGTGCTGATGCTCGTCCATCTCCGCCGTTCGGTCACCCTGGCCATCATCTGCCTGGTCTTCTTCGGGTTCGTGTACGCCTTCGCGGGCACGGGGGTTGCCCAGCTGCTATTCGGCCACCAAGCCAACGGGTCGATCACCGCCACCGGGTCCACCCTCATCGGGCAAAACTGGGCCGCAACCAAGTGCCCAGGACATCCCGATGGCAGTTGCGTGTTCCACGGCCGCCCCGACGATACGGGTCCCTATGCTGCCAACCCCAAGCAGAACGTGGCCGGTGGCGACGACCCCTTGGTCGCAAACGGCAACAGTGGCGAGTCCGGGGCCACCAACCTGGGACCGAGGTCGAAGACCCTGCTCACCAACACCCAGCAACTGGTCGCCTACTGGCGCTCGATGGGCATCGACAACCCCAGCCCTGACCTGGTAACGACCTCCGGCAGCGGCTTCGACCCCGACATCACCCCCCAGGACGCCATCGTCCAGATCCCCATGGTCGCCAAGGCCACCGGGATCGCTCCCACCACCCTGCGAGCGTTAATCGCCAGCAAGACCAACACCGCGCAACTGGGCTTCCTGGGCAGCAACTACATCGTCGTCCTTCAGCTCAACGAGGCCCTCGCCAAGCTGCAATGACGATCCAGACAGCAATCAGCCCAGCACTCCCATGAGCACGGGCGACTTTACTGAGGCCACGTGCTGGGGTGGTCGACCGGTGGCCTAGAAGATCGGCGATGCCGAACCTCGGGGACGGGTTGTCGTCACCGGGACAGTCTGCGACGCCCAGGTGACGGGTGGTCTGGAACCCGCTCTATCGCATCGAGCCGGTCTACGACAGGTGGTCCGGAGAGTGACTTCGTGCCTGATCCCCTAATCTGGAGCAGCCGAAGATGCAGGTCCGGCCTCGTCGGCTTGAAGCCGTGATCACGAACCTGATTTTGGACCACTAAGGAGACCGACCACACAGAGAGGCCGTCGAGATGGGCGAGCAGAAGACCGTCACCTTCTCAGGAGCGACTGACGAAGGGGTGAGCGACCCGGCGGCCATGGAGGGCGACGCCACTGACGTGGTCGAGTCGGCCGGCCATTTTCGCATCTACCTAGGAGCCGCGGCCGGGGTCGGCAAGACCTACGCCATGCTCAACGAGGGCCACCGACGCAAACAGCGCGGCACCGATGTCGTCATCGGATTCGTGGAATCTCACGGGCGACCCCTCACCCAGGAGCGCTGCGACGACCTCGAGATCGTCCCCCGCCGGGTCATCGACTATCGAGGCACCCAGTTCGAGGAGATGGATCTCGACGCCGTGCTGGCCCGCCACCCGAAAGTCGCCCTCATTGACGAACTGGCCCACACCAACGTGCCGGGATCACGCCACACCAAGCGCTGGGAGGACGTGCTCGAGATCCTTGATGCGGGGATCGACGTGATCACCACTGTCAACATCCAGCATCTCGAAAGCATCGCCGACGCCGTCGAGCACATGACAGGAGCCCAGGTCCGGGAGCGGGTGCCGGACTGGGTGGTGCGCAAGGCCAACCAGATCGAGCTGGTCGACTCCTCACCCGAAGCCCTCCGCCGGCGGATGCTCCACGGCAACATCTACCCGCAAGCCAAGGTTCCCCAGGCCCTCACCCACTTCTTCCGCACCGACAACCTGATCGCCCTGCGCGAACTGGCCCTGCGCTTCCTGGCCGACGAAACCGAAGAAGACCTGCTCGAGCACCTCCGTCGCCACCAGGCCAAAGCCCTGTGGGAGACAACCGAACGCATCCTAGTCGCCATTACCGCCGCCCCCGGTACCGACGCCATCGTCCGCCGAGCCTCCAGAATGGCCGCCCGCATCAAGGCTCATCTTCACGTCCTCCACGTCGTGGGCGGCGATGGGGCGCCCCGGTCACACGACCAGCAACTCACCATCCTGCGCCACCTGGCCAGCGATGTCGGCGCCGACTGGGAAGAGATCCAGGCCGACGACCCCGCCGAGGCGATCATCGACTACGCCAGGGAACACCAGATCACCCAGATAGTGGTCGGGTCAAGCAGCCGCAGCCGCTGGCAGGAACTCAAAGGCGGAGGTTCCATTGTCAGGAAGATCTCACGCCTGGCGGCCACCGCCGGGATCGATATGCACATCATCGCCCGCCGTGACATGGCTCGCGAATCAGCAGAAAACAACGAGATCGCTGAGGGCACCTAAGCGAGGCGGACCCGAATGAGCAGGTTACCCAGCGTCCGGAACGCGCATGGGTCGTGCCCAGCAGCGACCACTCCGGAGCTGCCAATGCTACGAGCCAACGCGTGGGGACCGAAGTTGCCTTCCGCTGTCGAAGGACGCGAGGAGCTTCTCGAGGACGACATCGCTCGGGTCGGACTGGTCAAAGATGACGCAGGCGCAGGACGCGCCCCCAATCTGGTACTGAATATTGAAGGCGTTCGGAGGAGGATTTTGCCGGTCGATCCGGGCGCTCTCGTCGTTCAGACCAGAAACCTTCTTGCCGCTCCCT
Organism: uncultured Acidimicrobiaceae bacterium; assembly: GCA_963769725.1. Classification (GTDB taxonomy): domain Bacteria; phylum Actinomycetota; class Acidimicrobiia; order Acidimicrobiales; family Palsa-688; genus PALSA-693. The sequence continues at coordinate 221,307 of CAVYMU010000005.1, forward strand.
TTGATAGCAATGCCACCGACGATTGTTCCGATCTGGGTGCTGTACAGGTTCCCACTGCACTGATTAATAAGCTCAACGAGATCGTCCCGTCCGTTAGGAAAACTGGTGAGGTCCCCGTCTTCCTCGATCCATCCGGCGCGATAGTCGATCTCTTGCCCGACGGTTCGGTTGAAAATATTCGTGAGCACCTCGTCGTCATCATCCTCGAGAAAGGCGCCACCTTTCTCCAGGATATCTTTCAGATTCTCGACTGAATAAGGTTCTATATCCGACGTCGTGTAGATCAGGTTATTCGCCATGTTCGAAAGCAACTGGACCCGATGGTCGTCCTTAACCGCTCGGACAGCGGCATGCACCGCCTTAATGTCAAGGTTCTCCAGTTCATAGGCCGTTTCCAGGTAGCTGTATACAAGCCGGGCCCAATCGTTTGTACTTGTGGCTACGCCGTTCTTTGTGAAAAGAAGATCGAGCCCGCCGAGTTGTTGTTCGATCTCCCGCTCAACCGCAGCCTCTAATGCAACTTGCGTGCTGATGGTAATTTTCTCTATATTGCTACCCCCATAGGTGAACTCGGGATCGTTTCTTGGCTGCGGAATGTTACTAATCTTGCGGGCGAAAATGCCAGCAAGATCCTTCCTTTGTTGATCTGACATTGGGCTCCTCCTCACACTCACTACGTTGGTAGGTTGTCCAGGCGATCGTCCGTAACGACATCAAGACCTGCGCGCCTGAAGTCGTCGTCATCTCACCTCGGATCAGAGAGCCCTGGCATGGACGCAGGCGCGATGACCGGGCCCGGCGTCGATCTAGGAACCTTCTGCCCCGAGGTGCGCTTGCTCTTCGGCGACCATGCTGGCGAAGCTGGGGTCTTGGACCATGGACTCCACCTCCTCGGCCGTGAGGCCCAGGTCCCCCGCGATAGCGGAGAGCTCATCGGGCGACAATTCCGACATCACGCTTTGGACTTGCTCGCTGATTTGTTGCAGCTGCTCCTCGTCGGCAGCCGGCGCGGCACCGGTGGAGGCGGCCGGCCCCTGAGCCGCCGGCTCAGCGACAGGGGCAGCCTTCTTGGCGAACAGCGGAGCCTTCCTCGGCTCGGCCGTCTGCGCCGTCACAGACCCACCCGAACCAGCCGGAGCGTCACCCGGCGAGGCAGCACCCTTCCCCTGGTCGGATTCCCGGCGTCCGAAGGCCGAGGCCTTTCTCGGACTGGCGGCAGGTGCCGCGACGGGGGCGGCTGGCGTCTGGGCAGCTGTCGACGCCTCTTGCGCCGCAGCCGGCACGGGCGGACTCTTCGCGTTTATCAGATTGTCGAGCCACTGTTCACGTCGGGGGACATCCTGGAGCTCATCCAACTCACGAAGCAGGTCGGGCCGAGTCGCTTCGATGAATTGGAATACCTCCTCCATCTTCTGGCGGTCGGTGTACCAGCGAAGGTCTGTCCACTGCCAGGACGCCCCTAACGCTTTGCGTTTTTCCTCGAGCACCGGTTCGAGTTCGTGCTGGAGCAACCACCAGGTCTGGTTGTCGACGTCAACAAACTGCGCTTTCTCCATGTCCACCACTCCTGACCCGCGGACGCACGAGCGGAGGATCCACGTCCCGCATCAGCATTCTTCCCCCACCGGCCCAGCCTGACAAGGAGTCAATCCCAGTTCGCCCCATGGGATAGCACCTTCGGGCAGCGCTGCCATCCCTTTCGGGAACTGAACCGGCGGCCGGGCGATCGCATCCGGCGCGATCAAACCTACCTTGGACTCGGCCGACGAAGTCGGCGACCGGACTTCGAACCGATCGAGCAAAGGCATGAAGCCGCGGTGACGACGGCGCCACGGTCGCTCGCAGGCGCTTCGTGTCTCGCTCACGCGTCGCGCTTGACAAACAGTACGGCGCCGACGGCGAGAGCCACAGCGGCGTAGAGCGCCATTACCAGCAGTCCGACGGCGGGAGATAGCGGCGCGTACGGCCCCTCGTTGGGGGTCGTGCTCATGATCGAGTTGACGAGGATGTTGGTCGGCATGTAGCGGACGTAGTGTTCGGAGATGCCTCTTATGACCAGTGGGAGGACGAAGGTCACTCCAACGAAGCCGGCCATGGCCCCGGCGGTGCTTCGGAGGATCAATCCGAGGCCGAACGACATGAGCGCAAGTAGGGCGATGAACAGTCCGGTCATCCACACAGCCCGGAGAGACCCGGGCGACCCAAGACCGGCGTGGGTCACTATCCGTTCAGGGACGGCGATACCGTTGCGGATGATCCTCGGGGCGCCTTGGGCTAGAGGGCCGGCGGCGGGTGTTCCTTCGCCGGACAGGATGGCTTGGCCTAGGAAGAAGCAGACGAAGCTGAGAATCTCGCAGAACACCACGACGGCCACGGCGGTGACACCGGTTTTCGCCGCCAAGAGTATAGGACGGCGGGGGCTGGCCGCGAGGGTGGCGCGAATAGTCCCACTGGAGTATTCACCAGTGATGATGAGGGCACCGAAGACGCCGCCTGTGAGACCGGCGACGATCATGCCCGTCAAACTCACCTGCGTCGGATCGAATCCGACATAGAAATCAGCGCTGTGGCCCAGGGCCGCGTTGGCCACCAGCCCGGTCACCAATAGGGCGGCTACGACCGTGATACCGAGACTGATGGCGGTGGAGGGGAGAGTGAGGATCTTGAGCGTCTCGGACTTGACCACGTGCTTGAGGCGGTAGTGTCCGCTGGGCGCTGCCTGTATGGATTGTGTCATCAGCGCGGCCTCCGTGAGGTAGTCATCTCGCCCGCGGCGGCTCCCGTCGGCATTGAAGGGCGGTATTCCACCTCGTCTTGGGTCAGCTGCATAAACGCGTCCTCGAGCGAACCGATTATCGGCACCAGTTCGTAGATCCGCAGACCGTCCCGGGCCGCCAGGTCGCCGATCTGGGGGGCGGTGATCCCTTCGACGGTCAGCGAGCCGGCGTCGCCCTGGCTGACAACGGCACCCGCTGCGGTCAGGATTGAGGCGAAGGCGGACACGTCCGGGGTCACGAGCTTGACCGCAGCCCCGCCGCTGCGGGCCACGAAGTCAGCCACGCTGGTCTCGGCGATCAACCGGCCCCGACCGATCACCACCAGCCGGTCGGCGGTCACTGACATCTCGCTGATCAGGTGGCTGGACACGAACACCGTCCGGCCTTCTGCCGCCAGACCACGCAGGAACAGACGAACCCATCGGATCCCCTCAGGGTCAAGACCGTTCACCGGCTCGTCGAACAGCAGGACACCGGGGTCGCCCAGCAATGTCGCGGCTATGCCGAGCCGTTGACTCATACCGAGCGAGAACTTCCCGGCCCGCCGACCAGCGACCGAGCTCAGCCCGACCTGGTCGAGAACCTCGTCGACCCGACGGAAGGGGATGTTGTTGGTCAACGCCAGCCAGCGGAGATGGCTGCGCGCCGTCCGGGCCGGGTGGAACGCCTTCGCGTCCAGCAGCCCGCCGACTTGGCAGAGAGGCCACGCCAACTCGGAGAACGGCCTGCCGTCGATCAGGGCCGAACCCGACGTGGGGGTGTCCAGTCCCATGATCATACGCATCGTGGTCGACTTGCCCGACCCGTTGGGGCCCAGGAACCCGGTCACCACGCCGGGCTGAACCTCGAAGGTCAGGTCATTGACCGCTGTCGCGGCTCCATACCGCTTGGTCAGCGAGTGTGCCGTGATCATCACCCCAAACAGTAAAGAGAAACGCCTCTCACGTGAATACGGCTAGGGGGTGTGTTCAGGGTGGGGCTAGCCCCACCCTGTCGCACCACAAGTCCATCCGAAGCTGGGCCCCGCAGTGGGTCTAGTGTCGCTCGCCCACTACCCGGGCGGGTCAACTCCTGCCAGCCGCGACCCATCCTGGAGCCGTCGCCCACCGCACCGAACCGCCCTCCGCAGGCCGACAGGGGCGACTCACCAAGCCGCGACCGGCCGACAGTATCCAGCTATCAGCAGCATGTCGATGTCTTTCATGATGCTAGGCTGCATAGCGCGTAACTCCCCGCGCCGGGGTCCGGCGAGCCGCCAGGCGAGAAGGCTCGCAGTGTCTGCGGGCGTGGCGAGGAGCCGTTCCCGGGTATCAGGCTCTTCGCCAGTCGCTCTATTTGGGTGCAGTTGTCCAATCGCGTCCCGGCACTCGGGTTGGGCGAGCCCGAAACTCCGGCGTCGGGACCTCACGGACAGGGTCCAAGGTCGCCGTGATGGACTGTAGGAGTGGGAGTTGGGAAGGTGAAACCAGCAAGCCGTCAGCCGAGATCTTCGTTCCCGTCAGGAGCGGAGCGGACGCTTCCTGATGCTCAAGTACCAGTTCTCGGTCGTTTCTTTCCTGCACCCGCGGCCGCCAAGGTGCCAGAGATCATCTTTCTCTTCTGGGTGGTCAAGATCTTCACCACCGCGGGCGGGGAAGCCACCTCGGACTACTTCAAGACGTGGGGGAACATTGGGGGTGGCGGCACCGAGCTGATCCTGTTTCTCGGGGCCCTCCTGGTGCAATTCTGGACCCGCCGTTACCGGGCCTTCGCCTACTGGTTCTTGGCCTACGCCATCGCCATCTTCGGCACCGGCGTCTCCGACTTCCTCCATCTCGACGTCCACATCCCCTACGCAGGCACCACCCTCTTGTGGGCAGTCGTGTTGATCGCCATCTTTTGGACCTGGCAGCACCAGGAGGGAACGCTGTCCATCCACAGCATCACCACCCAGCGACGGGAAGCCTTCTACTGGGCCACCGTGTTCGCCACCTTCGCCCTCGGAACCGCCCTCGGAGACTTCACGGCCACCTCACTCGGCTTTGGCTACCTGGCCTCGGGCATTTTCTTCGGCGTGGTCATCCTGATCCCAGCCCTGGCCTGGTGGCGACTAGGACTCAACAGCATCGCCGCCTTCTGGATGGCCTACGTCGTCACCCGCCCGCTGGGGGCATCCTTCGCCGACTACATCAGCAAGCCAGCCAGCATGAGCGGCATCGGCTTCGGCGACGGGCCCACTGCGGTGGTCTTCGCCGTGGCCGTCTTCCTCCTCGTCACCTACCTGGCTATTGCTCGCCCGGACATCCAGTCGCCGCTAGGCGCTCTGCCAAGCGTGAGGACAGCTAGTTTCGATACCTGATTCGCTTGTCATTCACCGAACTCGACTGGGAATACCATTCAGCGTGGCGGCTGCATCAGCAGTCCCGGCGCGCCTGGCGTCGCCGTCTCCGGCCCTCATCTCCTCGCCGGGGTCGCCATCACCGGCCTCGCTGCGTTGGATGCATTTCGTCGGTCGAGCCCCACATGGGGCTTCCTGGTGTTGGCGGCAAACGGTCTCCTGACCGCCGTGCACGTCTCGACCGTCCGATTCGCCATCGGCGGCGACCGAGTCGCCATGGGGGTCAGATGACGAGATGCGATCACGTTCTGGCGTGGCCCAAGGACCTCCGTCAGGCGTGTGGCCGTCTCTAACGGAAGTGGCGCGCCTGACAGTCCATCTGCTCCTCGTCGCTGGCCGTGCCGACACCGTCTCGTCGCGCCTATCGTCCGCAGAATGGCCGAACAACTGCAGCTAACCGCGACGGCCATGGCTTCTGATGGTCGGGCGGTCTCGCGCCACCCGTCGGGGCAAGTGGTGTTCTTGGAGGGCGCCCTCCCAGGCGAGGAGGTGGTCGCCGTGGTCGTGGCTGAGCGCCGACATTACCTGACCGCCCGGGTGACCCGAGTGGTGACGGCGTCCGCGGCACGCCTCGAACCTCGCTGTGGGCACGTCATCGAGGGCTGCGGAGGCTGCCAGTGGCAGCACGTCGGCATCGACGCCCAGGTGGAGTTCAAGCGGCAGATCCTGACCGACACCATCAGGCGGATCGGTCGGGTCGAATGCCCTGAGCTGGCGGAAACGGTCGGGTTGGAGCCCTGGAACTTCCGCACGTCGCTCCGGGCCACCGTCGTGGACGGTCGGGCTGCTCTGCGTCGCCCGCGTTCGAACGAAGGCCTACCTGTGCCGGGCTGCCTGGTGGTGCACCCGCTTCTGGCCGAGTTGCTGGACGGACGTCGTTACCCAGGAGCGGAAGAGGTCCTTCTCCGGTGTGGGGCCCGTACCGGGGAGCGGCTGGTGTCGGTTCGGCCCCGCCGCATTGTCGCGGACGTCCCGGGGGATGTCCGGTCCGACTGGGTGCACGAGCTGGCAGCTGGGCGAACGTGGCGGGTGTCGGCCGGTTCATTCTTCCAGTCCCGACCTGATGGAGTCGACGCCTTGGCCGACCTGGTGGTCGCCGCCGCGAGCGACGTCGAACCTGGCGTTGCGGTCGATCTGTACAGCGGGGTCGGGGTCTTCGCCGGCGTGTTGGCCGCTCGCGGCTGGTCGGTGACCGCGGTGGAAGGTTCGGCCAGAGCGGTTCGGGATGCCGAGGCCAACCTGGCCGGCCTGGGCGTCCGGGTAGTGCGGGCCGATGTGACCAGATGGCACCCGGAGCAGGCGGCCCTGGTCGTGGCCGACCCCAGCCGGGCTGGCCTGGGGAGCCAGGGCGTCTCGGCGGTGACCGAAACGGGAGCGGTCCGGGTCGTATTGATCAGCTGCGATGCGGCCAGCCTGGCCAGGGACGCATCCCTTCTTCGATCCGACGGTTACTCCCTGACCTCCGTCACGCCCGTCGACCTGTTCCCCCACACCTTTCACGTCGAGGTGGTGAGTGTCTTCGACCGGAGCTGAGCGGACCCAATCGTCCCCGGGCGGAGCGCCGCATCGCATCCCGCCCGCTACGACATGGACATAGCCCGGGTGCGAAGAACTGGTGGCCCGCTCGGGTCAGGCCGGGCGCAACATCCGACCCCGCACCCGCCGGCGCAGAGCCCTGCCGATTACCGCGTCAATGTCAACACCTCACCCGACCGTGGAGCGAAGTTCAGGATGGAATAATCGCCGTCCGTGGAGGACGGGCGCCAGTTTCCCCATGACCCATGGAGCGCAGCTTCACCTACTAACTTCCCATCGTCGGCGGTCGTCGATGTGCGGCACCGCGGCGCATTCCGTGCTGACGGCAGCATTCGCGGCACCGTCGCCGGGTCGAGAATCGATCTCGGCTTACAACTCCCCTGGCCAATCGGCTCAGCGGCGGGATTGCTGGGCAACGAGCTCGTCACCGTGACCTGGGACCGCCCGACCAGCAAACCGGAACTGACGGTCACCCTTCAGGGCACCGTCGGGACACAGCCAGTGAACCTCGAAGGGGTGTTTCGCCGCCGGGTACCCGCTGTCAGTTCGTTCTTCGGAGGCTCGGTTCAGGGGACCCTCAGCGCCGCCTCCCTCGACGCCACGATCAAGCCGGCCGCCGGCCCACCCAACTCTCACATGATCATCGCGACTGGATCCCTCGGCGCCCAGGACTTCAAGGTCCTAGCCGATCCGCACAGAGGAGTCCGTGGAAGCTACGACGGCGAGACCGTCCACCTCGATCACGCCGCCACATCATCGGGCGACTTGGTCGTAATCGGCGCCTGTCCGGCCCCTCCAGCATTCACCGCCCTGCTGATCGCTGCCTTTCTGTTCTTCGCCTAGCCACAAGCCTGGACGCGGGCAGCTATGGGGCCTGGCGTACCGTGACCACCAGGCGCCCCAGATGGACCCGCTGTTCGACTACGCCGCCGATGTGGCCGAACGCCAGGTCGGGTGGGAAAGCCAGAAGCTAGCCGTCTTTCGGCCAGATGACATGGGGGGGGTGACCAGCCGTCCAGATCGCCGGCCCGGGCCACGTGGATGTTCTGCTCGCCTCGGTCGAGCCTTCCCAGCCGGTTAGCGGGGGCGCATACCTGCCGATTCGGTGCTGCCGGGTGCCGATATTCCGCCGGCGCCAATGATGCACACGATGGAGCGCTCTGTGTGCCTGGCCGTCTGGTGTTCAGGAGGTCTGCCAGGGTGCGAATGCCTTCTTGGCTTTGAGGCTGGCAGGATCGGGGCGGAGCGCGGTGTGGGTACCACTGGCCAGACCGAACGGGTCGAAGTTTCGTCATCGGATCCGACGTAGACCACCCCGTTTGCCACGGCTGGCGAGGAGAGCACGTCGCTGCCGAAGGTGTAGGACCACAACCGCGTCCCGCTCGACGCCTTCAGGGCGTAAACCCTTCAGCACCAGCCGGCGACAACTCCGAACGGTCAGAAAAATACGACGTTGACACACTCGGGTCCCGCCGAACTGGGGCCTTCGCCCCGGCACCGAACCACCTGATTGAAGATCAGTTCATCAGCATTCCGGGGTGGGGCCGCCGCATGGGAGTCTCCAACGACGGCGCCTACAAGGCGGCCCGACTCGATCTGATCCCGGGCTGCTTCGCCATCGGCCGCCTTTACCGGGTCAATTGGTCAGCCTTTTTCGAGCGCTGCGGGCAGTCCGGTGGAAATCAGCTTCCCGAGGAAGTTGGCGGCGTCGCGATCACGTCCCTCGACCATGTGCGAGTAGACGCGCAAGGCGGTCGTAGCATCCGAGTGGCCGAGCCGGCCCGCGACCGTACGCACGTCGCGGCCGGATGCGACCAGCACCGAAGCGCTGAACTGGCGGAGCGTGTGAAGGGATACGTCGGAGACACCCAAAGCGGCGCACAGCCGGCCGAACGCCTGGCCCAATGAGTCCGGCCGCATGGGCTCGGCCCCGGTGGGGTCGAAAGTGAGGACGTACCCGTGAGGATCCAACTTGCCATCGCGTGGTGGGCGGCCAACCCTACCCTGCTCCGATGCTCCTTAAGTACCGCCAGGGTGAACGGGTCAAGGGCGATAGTGCGCTCCTGGTGGGTCTTCGTGGCACCGACGACCCAACCTGGCCCGACGTCGTGCTTGATCGTCCGGTGAACGTGCAGAATGGCGTTGTCGTCGTCGACATCGCTCCAGCGCAGCCCGAGCAGCTCGCCGCGACGTACTCCGGTAGTGGCAGCCAACGCGATAGCCGCGGCGAGCACGGGCTGGGCCTTGTCGTCGGCCGCCGAAATGAGCTGTTGGATCACGTCTGGCGTGGGGGTTTTCCTGGGCTTCACCCGCAACGGAGGGGGGCTGGTCCCGGTGGTGGCCGCTTGGGACACGATCCCCCATTTCACGGCCTGGTTGAGCGCTGCTGAAATCACGCCGTGGAGATGGTGGACAGTCGTCGGGCTGAGGCCCTCCTCGAGCCATTCGCGATACGTCCGGTCCAACGTAAGAGCCGTCAGCTTGTCCAGGCGGAGCCGCCCCAACTTGCGGTTGATTCGCTTCGCCTTCTCGCGGTAGCCACGCACAGTCGTCGGTGAACGGGTACCCGCGATGTGGTCGATCCACTGGTCAAGGTACGCAGAGACCGTGATCGACCCCCCGACCGGCAATCGGCCGTTGCAGCACTCGGCCACGAACTCAGCCAGCCCAGTTTGCGCCTGCCTCTTGGATCCCCTGAAGGTCCGCGTCGCCTGGCGGGGCCGGCCCGTGGCAGGATCGTGGCCGATGTACACCCGCCGTCGCCATGTCCCCGGCGACCGCTCCGTCATGGTGCCTTTCATGCCCGCACGTCCGTCTGATCCCTCATTTACTAGTCCAAAAAACTAGTCCAAGGAAGGCCTGCTACCATAGTAACCACATAAAAGTGCTGGTCGGACTACCTAGCCCCCGTAGCTCAGAGGATAGAGCGTCGGTTTCCTAAAGCGGTTTCGGGGTTCTGATTGCCATGATCCAGCCACAAATGCGCAGGTCACACGCTGTGTGATTCCAACCAGTCGGATCGAATCGTGTCTAGAAGTTCGCGGTTCTAGACGCGTTCTAGACGCGCCCAGTGCGAACCCAACTCACACGTTAGGTGTGAACGTCGGTTTCCTGACCCAACCTTCAAGGGGGAATGGCAATGATCGCACGTTGAAACCCGTCATCACCCGACCCAAACCGCTTCGACCGGGTCAGCTCCCGCCAATGGAATCCAACCGGTTCGATCGTACTGTGCGCCACCGGCGCCGCCAGCTACACGCAGAACCCCCGCTGGTTGCTCGCCGACACCAGCGGTACCCCGACAGCGACACTAGTCGGAAACCGATATCGTATTGAGATGTCAGCGGTGGTCGCTTGATGAGGGAGTTCCTGCGCGGGGCGGTCCGGTTGCATATCCTCCACCATGCCGCCCAGGGGGAGATCCACGGGGCGTGGATGGCGGCAGAGTTGGGCCGCCACGGGCTACCGGATCAGCCCCGGGTCGCTCTACCCCACGCTGCACAAGATGGAGGCCGAGGGTCTCATCCGGTCGCGCCAGCAGGTGGTCGACGGCCGGGTTCGCCGTGCCTACGTGGCGACGGCCAAAGGACGCCGGGTCTTGGAGTCGACCAAGCGCCAGTTGCGAGAGCTGGCCCACGAGGTGCTCGGCGACGAGACGCAGTGAGCGACGACGAGCGAGGCTCGAGCGAGACGACCTCGCCCCGAGTGCCGCTCGCCACGATCGGGAAGGAGTGGCTGCGGCTCGGCTGCATCGGCTTCGGGGGACCGCCGACCCATATCGCCCTGCTCCGTCGGCTGTGCGTCGAGCAGCGGGGATGGATCGACGCCAAGGAGTTCGAGGACGCCATCGCCACCACCAACCTCCTGCCCGGGCCGGCCTCGACGCAGCTGGCGATCTACTGCGCCTGGCGGCTGCGGGGGCCGGCCGGCGCCATCTTCGGCGGGCTGTGCTTCATCGTCCCCGGGCTGGTGCTGATCCTGGCCCTCTCGGCGGTGTTCTTGGCCAGCCACCCGCCCGATTGGGTCCTGGGCGCCGCGGCCGGGGCCGGCGCCGCGGTGCCGGCCGTGGCGCTGAACGCGGCGTGGGGACTGGCCCCGGCCAGCTGGAAGCGCATCGGCAGCCGAGCACGCTCAGCGGGTCCGCTGGGTCGTCTACGCGCTGGTGGGCGGGGCGGCCGCGGCGACGGTCGGTCCCTACCTGGTGCTGGTGCTCGTGGCGTGCGGAGCGACCGAGATCGTCGTCCGCCGCAGCGGCTCGGCCGATCCCGCCGGGATCGGCCCGGGCGTTCATTCCCGCCGCCGTGGCCCACGGGGCGGCCGTCGGTGGTCTCGGGGCGCTGGCCTGGGTGGCGTTCAAGGTCGGCGCGCTCTCCTACGGCGGCGGGTTCGTCATCATCCCGCTCATGCAGCACGACGCCGTCACCACCTATCACTGGATGACCGGCGCCCAGTTCCTGAACGCCGTCGCCCTCGGCCAGATCACCCCTGGTCCGGTGGTCCAGACCGTGGCCGTGGTCGGCTACGCGGCCGGGGGAGTGGGCGGCGGATTGCTGGCCGCGCTGATCGCCTTCGCTCCCTCGTTCGCCTTCGTGCTGGTCGGCGGTCGGCACTTCGACCAGATCCGAGCCAACACGGCGGTGGAGTCGTTCCTCACCGGGGCGGGACCGGCGGTCATCGGCGCCATCGCCGGATCGGCCATCCCGCTGGGGCTCGTCCTTCAGCATCTCTGGCAGATCCCGGTGCTGGCCGGTGCGCTGGTGTGGCTCTTCGGGCTCCGACGGGGCGTGGTCAGCGCCCTGCTCGTAGGAGGGGCGGCCGGCGTGGTGGTGGCTGTGGTGGGCGTGCCCGCCTGAGTGCGAAACCAGTAGTCAGTCCGAACTTGGACAGCATGCTGGGCCCGGGCCGAAATTTCATCTCGCACGTTCGGAATCGGGGCCCGTCGAACGATGATGTGGTGTGGGCACGGTCGAAGAGCCGAGTGAGGTCGACGCTGTCGTGGCGATCTACCGCCGGGCGTTGCCCCAGGTGTACGGCTACCTGTTGCCCCGCTGCGGCAGCTCGGTTGTCGCCGAAGACCTGACAGCCGAGACCTTCATGGCGGCCGTCCAGGCCACCAGGCAGGGAAGCACGGCGGAGGTGAACGTGGCCTGGCTGGTGGGGGTGGCGCGCCACAAGCTGGTCGATCATTGGCGGCGGTCCGCCCGGGACCAACGCAACCTGGCCGTGGCCGAGCAGCTGACCGACGGCCTCGACGACCCCTGGGAGGACCACCTCGACACCACCGTGGTCCACGCCGCCCTGCGCCGACTGTCGCCTCACCAACGCGCCGCCCTCACTTTGCGCTACCTCGACGGTCTCCCAGTCCCCGAGGTGGCCGAGCATCTGGACCGAAGTGTGCACGCCACCGAGACCCTCCTGGCCCGAGGCCGCGCCGCGCTACGCCGCATCTACCGAGAGGAGGAGAGCAGTGGCGCCTGATCCTCTCGACGGCGCTGCGCCTGGCGATCGTGCCCATCGACCCACGGCCCGAGTTCGTGGACGCCCTCCTACGGGAAATGCAAGCCAGCCCTCAACCCGCCGCTCCGCCCACGGTCACGCCGACGGTGCGGTACTTCGTCGACGACCTCGATGCCGCGGTGGCCTTCTACTCCCAGGTGCTCGACTTCGACGTGGAGCTGCGCCCGTCACCGACATTCGCGATGCTCTACCACGGCGACCTGCGCCTGCTCCTCAGCGTGCCCGGCCGCGCCCACGCCTTACCCGACGGCACCCTGCCCCAACCGGGAGGGTGGAACCGGATGGCCCTCCAGGTCGACGACCTCGAAAGCTTCGTGGAAGCGCTTCGTGAGAGCGATGCTCGAATGAAGACCGACATCGTCGAGGGGATCGGGGTTCGCCAGATCCTGCTCGAGGACCCCGCCGGCAATCTCGTCGAGCTGTTCGAGCCCGCAACCGGCTATCACCAACGACCACGCGACCTCGCCACATAACCATCCGACCACACAAGGAGTTCATCCCTATGAGTACGGTCAGCATCCGCTACATCGTCAACAACGTCGACGAGGCGATCCCCTTTTATTGCCAGCATCTCGGATTCCAGACGGACATGCACCCCGATCCGGCCTTCGCCATGTTGTCCCGTGGAGACCTGCGCCTGGTCCTTGTGTCTCCCATCGGGCCTGACCACCGGGGGGGCGGCTCACGGCCCATGCCCGACGGCACCAAGCAAGAACCCGGAGGCTGGAACCGCTTCATGCTCGAAGTCGCCGATCTCGATGACGCGGTGAAGAGACTCCGCAAGGACGGAGTCCACTTTCGCAACGAGATCGTGACCGGCGTCGGCGGCAAGCAAATCATGGTCGAAGACCCCTCCGGCAACCCCATCGAGCTGTTCGAACCCATCAGACCCGAGGCACGCCTATCCTCGTGACAGGCGACCCGACCGGTGGACCGACGTGGCCCGAACGGCGGCGACGGCTAGGACGAAGATGCCGATGACGTTCCACCCCAGCGTGAGGACTTCGAGGAGGAAACCCCGGTGGACCAACACGGCCCGTTCCACCTGTGTCACCTCTCGCCACCGGTGGCGGGAGCGGCGGGCCGCCAGTAGCGGTGGAGAGCGATCGCACACCAGATCGCTTCGATGACACCGAACGGCCAAGCGCCGCTGGCGAAGCCGTAGCTACTCGATAGAGCGCATCCGAGCGCGAAAGCCAGGACGAACTTCCTGTCACGGCCCTCGAACCGTACATCAACATCATGAAGGTCAAGACCGTGACCCCGTAGATCGTCAACACAGGGTCACCCTAGGTCCGAGCCGCTTCGAGCGTTATCGAGGCTTGGTGACTCCCCGTCACCTGGCGGCCAGACGCCAGAAGGCCAGACCTTGTTTGACGGCGGGTCCACCTTGCGTGACGGTTGCAGTACTGGCCGGATGTCGATCGGGTGATCGTGGAGAGGACCGACACATCTGGTGGTGGTCGGGGACTGAACCTCGCTCTATGTTGGCGGGCTCTTCGCGGTCGGCATCACGGCGGACTATCAAAACTCCTGCACGGCGTCATCGTGACCCTGCGCTCGTAACTGGACGATCGGCTCACAAACCGCGGACGGGAAAGGTACCCGGCGGCTCCGATTGGAGAGCGCGCCTTGGTACCGGGCTGTGTGGATACACCGCCACGAATGACAAAGCCGTCGCGAGTCCTTATGGTTGGCTTTGCCAACAATGTAACGGGGGCAGGCGCCGTTTCGGATACGAGCGCGGGGGTGTACATGCCACGTGTAAGACGCTTTGTGTCGCGACATTATAGGGCGGTGGTGGCTGCGATTGCATTTGTCAGTCAGTCGGTTGTCGCTCCGGTTTCTATCGCCGCTACGAGTGCGAATGGGAGCTCTCGGGCGGCTTTCGAGACAGACGTATCCAACACCAACGGGTACTTCGGATATCGAAGCGGAGAACCGGAGATCGTGGTCAATCCCACGAACCCCAACGATATAGCCATGGTGTACGCCCAAACCATGCTGACTTATGCCAACCACAACTTCACTTTCGCGGGCGGGTTCCCGACCGCCTTGTTCAATGCGCCTGCCTTCATCGCCTGCGGTCTGGCGACGTCCACCAATGGCGGAAGATCCTGGCAGCAGGCAGGCCAGCCGTTCCCGACGATCTCGATGGACGCCCCCGACTGCGGAGACCCGATGCTGGCGGTGGCTCCGGACGGGACGCTGTATATCGGATCGGATGTGCTGAGACCGCCGTTCCAACCCAATCCGGGCCCGACGATGGGATCGGGATCGCCCACTCGGGCGACTGGGGACAGACCTGGTCCCCGTCGGGCTTCACCGGCAACCCGGTCGACCGGCCATGGTTGAGGCTGGACGCGTCCACCGGAACGCTCTATCAGGCCAGCGGCACCTCTGATGGCGGTCGAACCGTGGTGGCGTCCACCGACGGTGGGGTCACGTGGAGCACCCCTCAACCGCTCGGTTCAACGGCCCTGCCGGGCGGAGACGGGGGGACGATCGACGCCGCTCGGGGAATGCTGGCCGCCGCCTACGTCTCGACCAACAAAGTCGTTTTGAGACCAGCACCAATGACGGAGCGAGCTGGAACACCCACCTCGTCCGCCTCACCGACGGAGTCGGCAGCGGCTGGGGTGGGGGCCCACCGTCGCCCACGCCCGGCACGGGACTGGCGGGAGCGTCAGTCGCGGCGGACCCGGCGCACAGCGGAACCTTCGCCGTCGGCGTCTTGAACACTTCATCCACCGCGCTCGACGTGTATGTCACCCGCGACTCGGGGGTGACCTGGTCTCGGCCGACCGCCTTCGGTCGCACCAACCCGCCTAATCAGGTACGCCTCCCGTGGATCGCCTACTCGCAGAGCGGGATCCTCGGCGTGATGTGGCGCACCGTCTACCCGAACGGCACCCAGAATGTGTTCTCGGCGGTGTCCTTCGACGGCGGGAGGCTGTTCAGCTCAACGGTCAAGGTCAACGCCAAGCCGTCGCCAGCTCCCGACCCAGCACAGCACAGTGACGACGACGTCTCGTGGATCACCATCCAAGGTGGCAACGTCTACATCGGATGGGGCGACTGGCGCAGCGGCGATATGGCCGCTTGGTTCGGCGAGATCGCCTTGAGCTCATTCCGATAGACGAGCATCACCAACCGGTAGCAGTCTCAGTGCGGCGCCGAGTTGGTGGTCGACGCTTATCCGGCGTGCCGACCCGTGATGGAAAAGCTGGCTCGTCAGTCGCCTCGGTGACGTGAACAATGAGGGGCAACAGCCGGCGGTCCACGCCACAGAGACGGCATCTGCCGCCAAGGACATCCCGCCCGCCGGAGTGGTGCCGGTTCGCTGTCATTGAGTCCTTGAGCCGGGCGTCGAGGCGCGTTTCGGTCCCGGTCGGCCCTCAGGGTCGGTCATAGCTCGAGGTCACGGCACTAACGTAGCAATGCACTAGTGCGGCACTATGGCGTCACGGGCAAGGGGGTCGTTCGTGTTCTCTTGGAAGCACGTCCCTATCGGCCAGCGCTCGAGGCTACGAGCCGGAAGGCTCGGAGAGGATTCCAGCGCCGGACTCGCCTGGGGGTGGCGTCGCGTTCGGGGTCGCAGCCCTTTCGCTGGCGGCGGGCGCCAGTGGGTCGCAAACCGCCGGCGCAACTCCAGGAAACCAAGCCTTCACCCACGAGCTGAGACGACGTGGTTGGTAACGGCGCTGCGACAACCACAGGCGAGCCGGAGATCGCCGTCAATCCCCTGAATCCAAACAATCTGTTCATCGATTGGACGACCTTCAACTACCCCCCGAGCGCACCGCCAATACCGGATCCCTGCGGCGGCAAGTCGTCTCAAAATGGCGGGCTCAGTTGGCAGCCGGCTCCCGTGCCCTGACCGGCTGCGCCGATGCCGTCTCCGCCTTTGGCCCGACGGCACCCTGTACGCCGGCGGTATCGTCACTACCTCCGTCACACCCGCCCCCTGCACACTCCCGGCGCCATCATGTACGTCAACGGGTGCATTTACGTCGAGGGTTACGACGCGGTCCTTCGTTCGAGCAATGGTGGGCAAAGCTGGAGTGCCCCGGTTAGGACCATGGGTTCCGCCGACAACGGACCGTTCCCGTTCGCACCTGGATCCGGTAGCCCTGTCCTCACCTTGGATCGGCCGTGGATCGCGGTGGACCAGTCCAAGAATACGGTCTACGCCGCTGGCCATAACATTGCCGACCACGAGGGGTTCGTCACCGCTTCGACCAACGGCGACCAGTCCTTCGGAACAATCTACGCCATCGACTCTCCGAGCTATCCCTCGGGCGGACTGTTCGGAGGCAACATCGCCGCCGCCCACGGGGAGCTCGCCGTGGCCTACACCGCGGCTTCGGCGCCGGGCGCCACGTGTCCGTGCGTGATCTTCGAACCAGCACCAACCAGGGGCGACGTTCACGCCCAGGTGGTTCCGACCGTCAACGCCGCCGCTCAGCCCCTCCCCTTCGTGGCCGCTGATCCAACGCCAGAGGCCACTTCGCGGTGACCATCTTTGACGCCACCGGAACAGAAAACCAGGTGTACACCACAGCCAACGACGGTGCGACTTGGAGCGGGCCGGCCCTGGTCGGCGAGAGTACCCCGACCAGCAGTTCAAGCCCTGGCTGTCCTACGGCTCCGACGGCGAGCTGCTTCTGGTATGGCGCACATGGCTCGGGACCCCGACACCGCCCCCTACGACGTTTGGGCCGCGGTGGGGCACGCCCAGGCCCGGGCGTACCGGTCTTCAGCGCACCCATGCAGGTCAGCAGCGTTGCTGGGGCGTACCCCCCGCAGTATGGGGCCGGAGACGACTTCTCCTGGGTGATCGCCGACCAGAAGGACGTCGATATCGGTTGGGGTGACGCCCGCAATCTCGTGGTTGGAGCAGGAGTCCAGACCTGGTTCGCCCGCATTCCCCTCACGACCCTCGAAGGCGGTAACGCCTAACCGGCGGACACGTTCGTCTAGCTCGGACCGTCACCGGTGGACTGCGTCCAGACTCTGATCAGTAGGAACTCAACGTGGACATCCGCCGATCGACCCGCATCGGGGAATCAATAGCGAACCTGGCCCTAAGGGCAGCCGACGTAGGCACATCGGAAAGGTGACGACGACCTCGTCGAGACATACCATCAAGGAGCGCTTGCTTTCGAATACAAAATGTGGTCCGGCGAGGCGAGCATCGGCGCGGCGTCGCGCGGTGACATGCACCCAGGCGAGAACCACCGGCAGCACCGCGAAGTGCAGGAGACCACTCCTGTGGGCGAGTCGACTCTCGGGAGCGCCCAGGAATCCCCGTCGGGATCGTCCGGATACCAATCGACAGCTGCCCGTCCGTGAGTCGGGGCCGCGCTGAGCCTTCCCTCACCTCCTGACCGGCCGCAGATGCTGGCTTCCGGACCCTCGATGGTCTGGCAGGCGACATCCGCCGACCCAGCTTCCTGCCAGAGCCCTACGGCGGCCGGGAGCGGTCAGCAGATCGCTGCGGGCGGCAGCCTCCTCTTCGGTGAGCTAGGCCCCGGCTCGGCGGACACCAGGCGAGCGATCTCCCTCGTTCGCGGAACGTCTGTACCGCCCAGGGCACGCGGCTCGTGCCGACCACAGCGCCCCGCTCACGGTGGCGCACCGCGGCCTTCTCCCGATGGTGATGAGCGGAGCCTTCGGGCCGTCGCCGGTTCTACGAGAATGACATGGCGGTCATGCCTGTCCACTGCGCCGGCAGGAACCTTAGGGGCTCTTCATAGATGCCGGTGTCGTACTGGATGTCCACGACGGAGTAGCGACCGGCGACGACGGTGATTGTCACTGGTGCCGCCCCTGGCGGCGTGTTGGCGGTGGGATTGACGGGCACGAGGACGTACGTCCCTGGTGCCAGGCTGATCTGGAAGTGGCCGTCGATCCCTGAGCGGAGACTCGTTACTTGACGGCGGGCATCATCGACGACCTTCACATCGGCTACAAGGGTCGGGTGCCGCAGATGGTGTTCTGGTGCGCGGGTGGGCAAAGGTTGCCTACCCTGATCATCCCTTTGATCCCAGAGCTCGGACTTGTGGGAGTCGGGGTGCTTCTACCGTGGGGGGACCCCGACTGCCCGCAACCCACCGCTGCGGTCGTCCACGCTATCGCCAAGGCTATCAGCAGTGAACGTGAAACCCTTCTCACCCTCCGACCTTCCTTGCGGCCACCGCGAACGCTGCCGCCGCCGCCCGCGCCTACCATAACCGGCCCGCGGCCTGTACTCCGGATCCAAAGCAATGACGCCCGAGGAGACCTCTGCCGCATCCCTCGCCTGCCCCTTCAGCAGCGAAGGCTCCCCATCTCGGGTCCATCGCCGGGTGCCTACGATCAGAAAGGAATGTCCTTTGCCGGCCTCCGCGGAGGTCGAGATCAGGCAAGGCCGTCGGGCGCAGCACCGTGGCCAGCACGAAGGCGGCGCCGGTGTCGACTCCCCCGAGGCGGCGACACAGCGGCAGGCGGCCGCCATGCGCACGAGCGGCCCCCAGACCCTCGTCCACGAGCACAGCCAGGTGGTTACCCGACAACAGGGCAGTTGACGCGGCCGCGGCCGCGGCGTCCAAGGTCGAGGCGAGCCCTCGGCGTCGAGTCACGTCAACTACTTCCGCGCCTCGAATGTCAGTCCCGGCAGTTTCGACTCGGACACAGACGAGTCCAGCGTGGCCAACGACAGCAACGTGGTGCTGTACGCCGGCAACTGGCAGGCGGCCAGGTCGAATGACCCGGGCAACAGATACTGGAGCTGCACTCGCCCGTCTCCTCCTCTTAGAAGGAAGCGCCCATCCGCGGTTGACGGACGGGTCATCTCTGAAGTCTGGCGGTGAATGCTGAGGGGTCCCCGGTAACGGGTCCAGCTATAAAGCTTCGCGTGTCGACAAGGCCGCCCGCCAACGGGACTGCGCAGCGTGATCCGGCGTCAGGGGTCGGGCGTCGCTCGGAGACCGCACCCTTGGACGCCGTGGGTCGGGTCCTGGAGTTCGCGCTCCAGAACCCGGCCCTGCCGCGGTACCGTCGGGTGCTTTTGGTTGCTCTACGTGAAGGTGTACTTGTCGGCTGCCACGCCCTTGCTCGTCGCGTACTTGGTGGTCACCGTCACGTCAACCTGTCCTGCAGTGTGCGCCGGCGATTTAACGGTGATCTTGGTCCCGCTTACCACCACCAACGACGTTCCGAGGGTGGTGCCAAACTTGACGGCGGTGGCCCCGGAGAACCCGGACCCGGTGATCGTCACCGTAGTGCCTCCGAGATGTGTCCCCTTGATGGGCGAGATCTTCGTGACAACGGGCCGTGGGCCGACATTCGCGTGGCTGGTCACCGTCCTGGTCGCTCCGCCAACGTCGCTGATCGTCACCGTGATCGTAAACGTCCCGGTCGAACCGTAGGTGTGGGTGCCCTTGACGTTGAAACCGCCAATGGTGGCGACCCCGACGGTTCCGGCGCTGGTGTTGCCGTCACCCCAGTTGATGCTCGCGGTGTAGTCCGACACGGTGCCTCCCGGGTCGGCATCTTTGAACAACGCCACCACCTTGCCCGCCGCGGGCGTGCCCGCGGCAGCGTAGATGGTCTGAGGTGTGCCGCTGAGCGGGGCATCGGAGACGGTCGCGGATCCGTTGCCGGAGGCGGCCCCTCCCCAGTTGTCGTACCCGTACAGGCTGGTGGTGTAGGAGCCCTCTTCGGCGTAGGTGTGCGGACCGTGCAAGGCGAAGTAGTCCTCCGCGTAGTTGTACAGGATCGCCGCGTTGGAAGAGCCGTCGCCCCAGTAGTTGTAGCCGTAGTAATCGCACGTACAGTTGCTCGGCCCGTTGAAGATGCCGGTATAGAGGTCGGCCGACGCCCCTTCGGTGTAACCGTTGGAGTAGTTGTAGTACCAGGTAGGCGTGAAGGGATCATCACGGTTTCGCCCGAGCCAGTAGAAGGACGGGTAGGTCTCGGCACTCCCCGAGTGTCGTGGAGTGTGAAGCCGGTGGCGATCCATGTGTCGCCGATGGTGGTACCGGTCGTGGCCGCCCGCGCCGTGAGGAAGTCGCCCCACCGGGTGTTGGCGTGAGAGCCGGAGTCGAGGAAGTAGGCGGCCCAGCCACCGGAGATGTCGTCGTCGATGAGGAATGTGATCCCGGGTAGCCCCAGGTGCCACCGCCTATCTGAATGCTGACTCCTAGCGATCCTCTTCCGTTGACACCCATGCCCGGATAGGCCCACGTGTACGAGGTGTTCCATATCGAACTGGCGCTGATCGACGTCGCAGGCCCGGTCGACACGTTGAATGAGGCATACTGGACATAGGGATAGTTGAACCCCCCGCCCTGTTTGGCGTCCCACATCATGTACACAGTGCTGGAGCCGACCTCACCCCCAGTCTTGACCCTCGAGTCGTCGAAGGCGCACCAGTTGTTCCCATCCGGTGCCACGCAGGAGCCGTCTTTCCACTCGTAGTTGAAGGAGGTACTGAAGTCGTTCCAACTGACGTGGGTGTAGTCGGTGCTGGGCGGCCAGTTGTAAACCCGGATGAGACTGTTGTTCTCATAGGCCGTGGCCCCCCAGTAGGACCAGGCGTCCGTGCTGTTATCTGTGGGCGTCCAGGTGAAGTCCTGGTTGTTGTGGTACCAATTCGCCGACCAGCTACCGGACAGGAAGGGCGCCAGGTCGAACCGGACCATGAGGCTGGTCACAAACGATCCGCCGCTGAATACGTTCATCGTCAGCATCAGATAGTCGGCGTTGACCCCGAAGTGGGGGTAGTCGAGCCAGTCGCCCTCGGGAAAGCCGAAGGACTGTGCCGAGAAGTCGTAGTAGTCGAAGGTCGCCGTCTCGAGATCAGACTTGTTACGGGCCACGGCGAGGCGGATGAGGTTGTCGCCCGAGTTGCAACTGGTCACCGGGCAGTAGAGCAGACCCCAGGCGGTGATGCCGTTGGCCGGGGCGTGGATCGCCACCTGGTCGCAGCAAAAGCCGCCATTTGTGAGCCCCGGTGTGGGTCCCAGCGTGTAAGGGTTGATGTAACTGAAGGAGTGCCCCGAGTCAGTTGACAACGCCCCATACCAGTTGCCGGTGTAAAGCACTGCATTTCCGTCGTTAGCGGTGCTCGGCTCGTCGACACCGGACTGGAAGTTACCGGGTGTGGTGTTCTGCGAGCGAAAATAGTCGAAGTCGGTCGACGCCAAAGGACCGTTCCCCGCGGCCCGGTTTGCGCCGGAGAGAGCCGGTGAGCTGGGCGAGGCCGGCTTGACCAGCGGGCCAGCCTGAGTGCCCTGAGGGTGCCTTGGTCCGAGGTCGTCAGGCCTGTTCGTCGCTTCCTTCTGGATCTGCCTCTGCTGAGGGGTCAGGACCGGAAAGGTGCTCGTCACCATGGCAGGTCCCCGGCCGACCGCCACACCGCTGGCCTCACCGCCCTGCCCAACCGCCGCCCGGCCGGTCGACTGCGCTCGGGCCGTCGCAGCCGACTTGGTCTGGTTGGTGGCCGCCCCGGCAGACGTCGCACCGGGTAGAACTCCGGCCGCCAGCGCCACGGTCGCCGCGGCCACAATCGGTCCAGCCAGTCGAATACGCCTTCGAAGGCGCGAAGGCACTGCGGGATGCGCGTTTCGGGCCATGTAAAACCCCCTTCTGTGAATACCGCCTCGCCGTGACTGTAAGCCTCTGATGACCGACCCGTCCACCGTGATCTCACAAGTTTTGGTCAAACGTTCATTTGCGGCTCCACGAATTCCGTTACGTCCCAGAATGTCCAACGCCGTCCGGGCGTGAGCGGGAGCGGATCCGGGCCGGAACCGTGCGGATTGGGTTAGGCCCAGTGCACCGCGTCCATTTGGATCTCGGCGTTGGCTCTGGTGTAGGTCTGGAGGTCTGGGTGGAGGTGGCTGCCGATATCCGCCCTTGCGCCTGGGAGACCTGCGTCAGCCTGGGAGACCTGCGTCAGATTGTCGCCGTTGGTGGCGATCCTGCGCGTCGAGTACATCATCGTCGACCTATGCCGACCTCGGCTTCGCCCCCCTCGACCACACCGACGCCCAACTCCTCTTCCGTTTCGTCGCCCCGAGGGCACCTCCCTTGTGACAGGAGGTGGTCTGTACTCATTGGCAAGGTTTCGCGAGATGCCCTCGCTGTTTCTCGCCGTCGTTTCAACAGGCCTGGACCGTGGCCGCATATAGCCTGACACTGCGGCAGGTGCCGCCGCGTTACCGGCGAGATGGGGCGGCGGTCGCGGACGTGGTGACCGTGGTCCAGGCGATGCACTGGATGGATCCCTACCCGACGCTGGCCGAGGTGGCCACGATCCTGCGCCCCGGGGGCGTGGTGGCAGTTGATAGATGCGGACTGCCCGCCGGTGTCAGGGGTGGCAGTAGCCGAGGAGGCGTGGCGGGTGCTGCACTGGCGGATACGAGTGTTGGAAGGCCGGGTCGCGGCCAGCGAGGACGGCGAGCGGTTGCGCCGCCCGATCACTGACGACGACCCGCTGCTTGCCGACGACGACCTGGCCGACCCGCACCGCAACCGGGTCATGCCCGACGGACTTCGCTCGTGGTCAAAGTCAGGACACCTCGATCGCCTGAATCGCAGCGGTCACTTCTTTTACACCAGAGACATGGCGCTCTGGGCGCCGGTCGAAGGAGGCGTCGAGCGGTTCTGTGCCTTGATGTACAGCCAGGGCAGTTATCAAGGGCCGCGCCAGCGGGGACTCAGCGACGACGAGATAGGCGCGGCAGACTTCGAGCGGCAGGCTCGGGCCGCCTTTGGCTGTCCAACGGTCGCCATCCTGCTGCCCGATCCACCAACCGTCAACGGGTGCCTAAGCGATCGCTTATCCGGGCCGGACCGGTCGTGGTAGACCCTGTCTGGTGACCCTGACCCAGCTGGAGGCGTTCGTGCTCGTCGCCCGCCTGGGATCTGTGAAGGCCGCCGCCGGTGCGTTGGGCGTGACCGAACCCGCGGTCTCTGGCGCATTGGCTGCTCTCCGCCAGCAGTTGAGTGATCCGCTGATCACCAAGACCGCAGCCGGAATGTCCCTTACCCCTGGCGGGGCGCGGTTCGTGAGAATCGCGTCGCAGATGGTGGCCCTCGCCGCGGAGGGAGAATCCGTGATCCGGCAGGCCCAAGGCGCCCCGGCTCGCATCCGAGTGGCTGCCACCTCCACCGTCGCCGAGTTCGTCGCCCCGCCGCTCCTGGCCGCGTTCGCCGCCCGCAGCACCAACGTCGAGACAAACATCGGGGTCGGAGTCGGGGGAGATGGCGGCCCTCCTCCAGGAACGGTTGGCCGACGTATCCTTCGGGCCACGCCTTACCGGGGTGGCGGCCCAGGGATTGACCTCGGAGCCGATGATGCGCTACGGCCTCGTAGTGGTGGCGTCGCCGTCGCATCACCTGGCCGAGATCCCTGCCATCAAATGGCAGGCGCTCTCCGCAGAAAACTGGTTGGTCGCCCCCTCGGCGATGGACCCCTCCAGTGAGATCGGGCTTCTCCTCGATCGCCTGCACGTGCCCGGCCAACGGATCCGAGTGTTCCCGAACCAGACCGCGGCCTGGGCGGCCGCGGGCCAAGGCGAAGGCGTGGCCCCAGCCATCTCCCACCTGGTCAGCCGCGACATCGAGCGAGGCCTGCTCCGACGCTTGGACGTGGTCTCCACCCCCATCCAGCTGCTGCGGTACGTCAGCGCCCTTCCCGCCGAGCGTCGCTCGCCCGGAGTAGCGACGCTGATGCGGTTCCTGATCACCCCGGAAGCCATGCAGAGCATGCACCGCAGCGACGGTGGGGCACCAGCCAGCCGGTTCCGGCCGCCGGTGTACGTCACCCTTTGGAGTTGACCCACCCGACACGTGGTCAGGTCAGCGCCCTGCTCCGGCTAGCGGGGTTCCCAGGCGACCACCACCGATGTGGTCGTCGTGGCCGCATCGGTCACGGCCGCGGCGATCTCGGGATCGCGAGACTCGGGCAGGCAAAGGCGGCGGCGGACGAATGCCACGTAGTCGGTCCCGGTGGTCGCCTTGTTGACCGGGCGCTCCACGGACTCCGTCACACCGGCGTAGCCCAGGTCGGCGACGATCTCGAGGAACAGTTCTGCGCTGGGGCCGTCGGGTCGGGGCAGATTCCAGAAGTGCTGCCAGAGCGGAGCGAGGGCCACGGACGGGTGGAGCTGGGTCAGCTCGACGACGACCCTGTTGACGGCATGCGTGGAAAGCTCGATGAGAAACGGGGTGATGTCGGCAACGTTGTAGACCACGTTGCGGCATACCACCACGTCGGCTGCCGGTACCTCGGCAGCCACCGCAGGCCACTCGCCGAGCACTTGGCGATGCCCGACGCCAGCTGCTTCCGCCCCCGCCGCAAACGCTTCCAACATGCTCGGTGAGCTGTCCACACCGGTGAGGTGACGGGCTGTCGGCGCCAACGGGATGCTGGCGGCGCCGACGCCGCAGCCGACGTCGAGAACTGTTTTGGCATCGCCGAGAGCGGACCGGGCCAGACGGTGCAAGGCGCCCCCTGGCGTCTGGTGGGCCCCGAACAGCGACGGCGGGAAGCCCCACGGGATTCCGGAGCCTGAGCCAGAATCTGGTCGGGGATAGTCCACCCGGCGAGGGCGGTGGACCACCTTTCAGCAGCGTTCACCTGAAGCCGTTCTACCTCTTTGGGACGCGCGGTTGTCAGCCGGTCGGCTAGGGCTTGTACGGCGGAGCTTCGCCCCACCCCCACCGGGGAACCGACGCATGCTCGATCACGGTCGCCCCAGGCTGCGAGTTGCCGAGCGCCAGACGGGTTCCCCATTCGAGGTAGGCGACTAGCGCGGCGCGGAACTCGGGGTCGGCAGGCATCCCAGCGTCATCAGCGGCGAGGCTCATCAGGGACGCGAACCGGAACCGCTGCTCGTTCGTGATCCCCAGCCCGACGTGCTTGTGAAGCATCCTCTCGTAGCCGCCGAGTTGCTCGGTGTAGCCCGCTGGACCGCCGAAGACCTCACTCCACCAGAGCGCAACATGGCGGCGATGGTCCTCGTGGACGCCACCAGGAAAGAACGGCGAGAGAAGACGGTCGGCTTCAACGCGGTCGTAGAAGGCGTTGATCATGTGGTCGAATGCCGGCTGGCCGCCGGCCCACTCGTACAGGGTCGGATCGTCATCGGCCACAGGAGAACCGTAGCCCCCTCGGCGCCGCCGACGCCGAAACTCCGGGGATACCCGGGGGCTGGCCACCAGCACCGGCGGCCCGGGCGCACGGGTAGCTACCGTCTGAGCGTGATCGGCGGCCCTTGGACCTACCCCGTCCCCTTCGCCGCGGCGTTGATCATCGCCACTGTTACCAGCCCGGCTGGGGTGAGCGGGGCGGTCCTGCTCCTGCCATCTACGGCATCGGCGGAGGGTCGATCCTGGCCCCGATCCTCATCGGAGCGGGCCGGTCACCCACCGACGTCGCCCCCGCCACCCTCGCCTCTACCCTGGCTACCTCCATCGCCGGTGTCGCCACGTTCGTCGTACTGGCAGGACTGCACGGCGGTTGGTCGCCCCCGACTGGGGCATCGGCGTGGCGCTCGGTGTCGGTGGTCTCATCGGCGGGTATTGCGGAGCACGCATCCAGCCCCGGCTACCAGAGGAGACGATCCGGCGGTTGCTCGGTGGCATAGTTGCCGCCATCGGTCTGCGGTACGCCTATCTCGCTCAGCGGGGCTGACGACCGGCGAGCGCGTCGGAACCACGCCAAATGGGTCACAACCCCGACGGGCCGGCTGGCACCACCCACAGCGGCCACGGACCGCAGGCGCGAGCGACGGGCCGAGTCACCTCGAGCGCACCTGTTGGCATTTGCGGTCGGGTCAATGAGGGACGAATCCGGGCTGATCAGCGGAGGAACGCGTCCTCACGGCTCGGCTCCAAACCGGGTCCGGTCATCCGCCGGCCATGGCCCCGACGATGAAGAACGGCTCGGTCCCGGCTGCCACCGCGTCGGGCAGCGGCTGGTCTGGGGATTCGTGTGACAGGTCGTCCTCGCAGGCGAAGAAACGCACGAACGGGCGGCGCTTGCGGGTTGCCGGGTCTCGGATGGTCCCTTGCAGGGCCGGGTAGCGGGCCTCGAGGGCGTCGATGACCGATCGTTGGGTGGGTGGGCCGACGATCTCCAGTTCCACCTCGCGCTCGACTGTGAGCGAGCGTCTGGAGGTGAGCGGGGAGCACGACCCGGATCATGGCAGCGTCTGAACCTCGACCGACAGCACGGCAGGCAGATCCCGCACGATCGGCGCCCAGGTATCGCCGGCGTCGGCAGAGGCGTAGACCTGCCCGCCGGTGGTTCCGAAGTACACGCCGCACGCATCGAGCGAGTCGACGGCCATGGCGTCGCGAAGGACGTTGACGTAGCAGTTGGCCTGCGGAAGTCCATTGGTGAGCGGTTCCCATTCGTGGCCGCCGGTCCGGCTGCGATACACCCGCAGCTTGCCGTCGGGGGGGAAATGCTCTGAGTCGCTCTTGATCGGCACGACATAGACGGTGTCGGGCTCATGGGCGTGGACGTCGATGGCAAACCCGAAGTCGGTCGGCAGGTCACCGCTGATCTCCTGCCAGGAGTCCCCGGCGTCGTCGCTGCGCATCACGTCCCAGTGTTTCTGCATGTACAGCACGTCGGGGCGCGACGGGTGCATGGCCAGGCGATGCACGCAGTGGCCGACTTCGGCGTCGCCGTCGGGGATGCCCTCGGAGCGCAGGCCACGGTTCGCGGGCCGCCATGTCTCGCCGCCGTCGTCGCTGCGGAACACGCCCGCGGCCGATATCGCCACGAAGATGCGCTGAGCGTTGGTGGGGTCGACGATCACGGTGTGCAAGCACATACCGCCCGGCGCCGGGCTGCCACGACGGCCCCGAACCGTGACCTCGCAGACCGGACAGCTCGTGCCAGTTCGCCCCGGCGTCGGTCGATCGGAACAAGGCGGCATCCTCGACGCCGGCGAGGACGGTGTCGGGATCGGTGAGGGACGGCTCGAGATGCCAGACCCGGGCGAACTCCCACGGATGCGGCGTCCCGTCGTACCACTGGTGCGTGCCCGGCACGCCGTCGTAGGGAAACTGGTTCCCTACCGTCTCCCACGTGGCGCCGCCGTCGTCGGAACGTTGGATCAGCTGCCCGAACCAGCCCGTGGACTGCGACGCGTACAGCCGGTCGGGGTCTGCCGGGGAACCCTTGACGTGGTAGATCTCCCAGCCCGCAAACAGCGGACCCTTCACGTCCCAGCTCTGGCGTCTGGCGTCGGAGGTCAACACGAAAGCGCCCTTCCGGGTGCCTACCAGTACACGCACACCGCTCATCCGGTCTCCTCTCCACGCACTCTGAAGCTCCTGCTGGTAGACCACTTGGCCCCCAGAAACTCATCGCTCTGCGCTCAGCGGGCGGTCTTACCCTGTGGCGGCTCCTGCTCCAGGCCCCCCACGTGGCATTACCTGGGTCGACGGTCTACGGACAACTTGGGCGCTGGGTCGGCTTCGATGGCAGCGGAACCCTCGCGAACGCCGAGCGGGCGGCAAATCCGTGTGGTCGACGGTACGGCTCGCAAGTGCGGTTACTTGCCGACTGGGCCCTGCACACGGCTGCTAACAACCGAAGGCGTTGCCCCTCGCTGATATGTGGCGCAAAGACGAGCTCCCGCGGAGTGCCCGCCGAAGCCGCATGGCCGCGCCAGCCGTCGGTCACCCGAATCAACCCCGTCGTTTGCACTTCCACGGCGACTCGTTGCATCTCTGCCTACCTCGTGATCGATCGGCCGATACCGGGGCGCGCCGGAGAACGGCCCCCGGCATCGGCACCACTTGTGAACGTGTCAAGTTCTTTGGGCGGGCGCTCCAGCCTCCGGCGAGTCAGCCGCCGCCGGGCCTTAGTCTGTCAGACGGCGCGCTTGATCAAGCCGGCGGGCACGCCACCTCTGGCCTCCTTCAAATCGTCCGATGATGAACGACCGGTGGGCATGTCTGATTTCAGATGTCTCAAGCTCGGACCTCTTTGGAGCCACAGCAGGTCAGACCCGACGGGCTGGCACCTCGTTCGCACGCCAGAGCTCTCGCTCGGCAGACGGTCCGTGAACCCAGCCCATCGGATCAACCGACGCTAGAACCGAGGTCCCGACGTCATGGTGGATTATCAATCAGACGGTTACCGTCGGGCTCGCACCCGGCGGACCCGGCCACGCTGAGTGGTCGAATGCCCGGAGCGCCCGAGCAGGCATAAGAGTTCGCTCATCGCGGCGTTCATCCCGCGGACGCCACCGTTCGGGCCAGTTCGCCATCGGCCGGACACCACCGCTGACCAGCCACGGTGTGTCGGGACCGTTCAATTCCATTGCGTCTCCGCCAGCTTCCCAAGCTGATGGCCGTTCGGCGCTGTCAGATTCCGGGGCCGCCGATCCGTGGAGCGTGGATGGCTTCGGCGATTTGCTGGTGGTGGACGCATTCGAGGTTGGGGTCGTGACCCAGGCGGGGCTGGAGGTCGGCCCTGGTCGACTCGATGGGCGGTCGGGCTGCTTGGACCGCAAGTCGCTGTTGTTCGGTGATGACGTGGTCGAGTTGGGTGATGCGGCCGACAATGTCGGGGTGGGCGGCGAGGAACTCAGTGCGGGTCTGGTGGGCGGCCTCGAGCGTTCGGGCGTCGCTGACGAGCCGGTCTTTCTGGATGCGGAGTTGTTCGTCGTGGGGTCGGATGGCCTCCTGCCAAACGGTTTCGGCTTGGGTGAGGTTTATGGCGCTGGTTTGTTCGGCTCGTCGGCCTCGGTGGCGGGCCCACAGTCCCAGATAGGGGTCGTGGGATCGGACGAGATCGTAATCGTGGGTGCGCCGGGCGTCGTGGAGGGCCTGGTGGACGTGGCGGACGGGGGTGTCCGCCCAGCGGCCGGTCCCGGCCTGCAGGTCGGCCCGGTCGGCTTCGATGCAGACGATCTGGTGGCGGAGGCGGGCGAGTTGGTCGGTGACGTCGGGTGGGATAGACGCAGCGAGCCGATCGCGTTCGGCCACCAGCTCGGTGGTGCGGGCAGCGAGGTGGTGGCGGTGGGTGATCCATTCTTGGCGGCGCTGTTGGTCCCATCCCCAGGTGAGCCGCTGGGCGGCGTGGTCTGGGTCGAGGGCGGTGACGTAGATGTGGCTGGCGGTGCGGGCCCGGCTCATGGCTACGTAGGCGAGTTCTCGTCCGCCGCCGTCGTCGAGGACGTGCGCCACATCGACGGTCGAGCCCTGGCTGCGGTGCGCAGTGATGGCGTAACCATGGGCCAGACGCGTCGTGGGCGCCACCCGGCCCGAAGAGGGCCCGGTACTCGCCCAGGTCCACCTCGCCGTCCAAACCCAGCAGAGCCCGGCCCCGGCCACCCCAGACCATGGGTGTCTCCCCCCGGGACGCGTAGTAGGCGGCCGCCGCCATGACCGGGTCATCGCCCCGGCCGGCCACGGTCTGCTCGTGGTACTCGACCGAGTCCACCCCCATCATCCGCATCCACGCCATTCCCACCACCGTCCCCCGGCCGTTCCCAACCGAAGGCTGCAAACGTGTTCCGAAGATTTTTTCTCTTTGTACCACATAGATCGGTCATCATGTCGTGATCTTTTTGTAAAGGTAGCTACAGATGTGGAATGGTCAATAGCAGTCAGATTGTGAGGTGGCGGTGTGCACTCCCCGGTGAAAGGTCCCGTAGCGAAATCCAGCAGGTGTATGAGCAATGAGTCCTACCAGTACTCAGCCGCACAGGTAGGAGCCAACGGATCATCAGATGTGATCGCCGACGATATATGTCCCGTCCTAATATCTTTGACACCTCCTATGTCCTAGATACTAGGACACAAGATAGCGACATATTTGCAGGCAGAGAGCGGGGTAAGTCCTACCGGTAGAGCACGGGCCGGTGAGCGGTGCCCTCGAAAAGTAGGTCCACTGCGCATCACGATCGCCAGCACCGACACCGACCCACTCCCAGGGCCCAGCGCCAATCAACCGAGGCCTTCCGCCAGCGGGCACTCCCCCAAGGGAAAGGCCCGCGGATCGGGTCGACCGTTCACCGCCGACGACACTTCCGACGCCGCGACCCCCAACCAACTCGTCACGGACAGTCAACTGGCAGCCAATCCCGTCCTCGCCCCTGCTCCCTGATCGCCTCGCCACATCGACCCGGACGCCCTGAGCCTGACGCCCGCGAGAGCTCCACCCGTATCGCGCCGCGTGGCGCGGCCCGACCACAACCCAGGGGTGAGCCCCCTCCACCGGGGGGATCACCCCGGACGGTCCCCCAAACCGCCACCCCGGGTGCCCCAACCTCACCCACCCCCGGAACATACCGGAACAATTTTTTGACTTTGGGCTCTCAGCCTCGCCGGTAAGAGATGAGGGCCCGCTCGCCGCCACCCGAAAAGTTTTCGGACTTTTTTTCCGAAAGTCCCACCCCGTTGCCCAGTACTTAACGAAGACAGTCATCCGACGAAAGGAGTCAGAGCTTGTGACCGCCGCTGATCGCTCCTGCCGTCCCGACTGTCGGCCTCCGTGGGGCTTCTGCGCGATCACGAGGAGCACGGCGGGCCCGATCGCAGGAGTCCCAGTTGTGGTCGCGGTCGGGTGCGAACAGTGGAGCGTGGGACTGGGTCTGCCCGGATGCCGCGCGGTCGCGGGATGCCGGACGGTTCGGGCGGGTTTGGCCAAGAGTGACGGCCGGGGTCCTTATATCAGTAACGACCGCGATCAGGAGGACGCTGTGGCATCCCCGGAGGATCTCTCAGAGTTGGTGACCGTCCAACTGATTTCCTGGACCCGACCGTGGCGGTCGAGTTGGCGAACCGAATTCCCGGAAGCGGCCCCTGATACCCGCACGGGCAATCCCGCAGCGGCGAATGACACAGCGTAGGAGTCGAGTGTGACCCAACAAGAACCGCTCAGGCAGTTTCGGACCCGCGCCGTTCCTGGCGTCCTCGACAGGCCGCCAATACTCGGCCTTCAGGCTCGGCGGTAATCGGTGTGGGGACCAATACGACACAACTCCGCCGGGAATCAGCCAGCCATGACCACAACGGCGGCGAGGAGCCCACCCTCGCCTCTGTACCTGGGCTCCTGGTCGTTCGGCGCCCCTATAGGGGGACGCAACGCAGCCCTGATGACAGACCAACTCGGATCTGGAGAACACCATGAACGTGAAGCAACCAGCAGACACCGTCAGCCCCGCATCGGGGAGTCGGCAGCCAGGAGCGCCGGCGCTCGTCGTCACCGCCCAAAGCGTGCAGCTGTGCCGCCGGCTCGGTCCACTGGCCTGGATGGCGCTGCAATATCTGGCCGTGTCGTCTCACCGCGTTGACCGGGGATGGGCGGCAGCGGCCGGGGTCCGCCACGTCGCCACGGGCATCGGCGTCACCAAGGACACCGCCGCCCGCGCCATCTCGCGCCTGGTTACGGCCGGATTGGTGACCCGGGATCGGGTCGACGTGCCAGGCGGACGCCGGCGATCGGGATATCTCCTCCACCTCCCCGAAGAGATCCGGCTGATCGACCGTCCGACCGACCTGGACACAATCGACGACCGGCGATCGGCACGTCCAGATCAGGAAGACAGCAGCCGACTTCCCAGCGGACCCGAATGTCCGCATGGGGAATACAGCAGCCGTCCCCCCGTCGGGCCCGACTGTCCGAAAGGGAACACACCGCCAGCCACGTAGAGACGGTAGAGCCGGTACCCAATGTTGTCCTCCGCTGGGCAACCGGCGTCCAGCCGGCGCTGTTCGACGAGCGACCACTCCCGAACGAGCAGCCCCCACCATCGCCAGGAGCAGCCCCCGCCGGAGGAACACATGGCTGACCTGCACGGCGACGACTCCACGCCGATTCTGAGGCCCGTGTGGCCCCGTCGGACATCGGCCCCAACCACCGCCGAGGACGCTGAGTTCATCAGCGTCCCCGAGTGGGCGAGACGACTTGGCCTCTCCGCCGAGTCCGGCTACAAGGCGGCCAGGCTCGGCGAGATCCCCGGATGCTTCAACATCGGGCGCCTGTATCGGGTCAACTGGCCGGTTTTCGTAGCAGCCACATCCTGGATGCGGAGCGGCCCCGCCGAGGCAAGATGAGCTTGGCGTCCCTACCCTCGCACGAGGGCACCGAGGGCTTCGGCTGCTTCTTGGTCTCGCACGGGGACGAAGGCAGCGTACTTGCGGAGACCTACATCGGGGCCGTGACCGACCCGTCCGGACGTCGTCACGATATCAATCCCGGCCGCGAGCGCCTGAGTGACAGTGAAGTGGCGCAACTCCTGCAGCGTCACGTCGAACCGTTTGGTAATGCGCTTGCCGGCGCAGGTGTCGCACGGTTGGCCGCGCCGTTTGGCCCGACAGTCGGGGCAGGTCTGCCAGCAGATGCGGTTAAAGGCTTGCGTGTACGAATCCGGCTTCCACAGCGTGGCTCCAGTCGGATCGAGAGTGAAAACGTAGCCATCACCACTCACCGCGACGTCAGCGGCGTGTGCGGCAGCCTCCATCAAGACCCGGTGCTCGGCCAGCACGGCCACCGTCGCCGAATCAATGGCAATGCGGCGCACCTTGTGGGTCTTGGTAGCACCGACCGCCCAGCCGGGGCCGTCGTTGTGCTTGACCGATCGGGCCACGGTCAGGGTTCGCGCCTGAAGGTCGAGATCGCTCCAGCGCAGGCCACACACCTCTCCGCGGCGCAGGCCCGTGGTGGCAGAAACGAAGATGGCCGCAGCCAGCACCGGCAGCTGGCGCCGTTTCGCCTCCTCGATCAGTCCCTGCACCACTTCGGGGGTGGGTGCCCGCACCGGAAGCTCGGCGTTTTTCGGCGGGGTGGCCCGATCGGTGGCGGGACGCTCCACGAGGTCCCACTTCTCCGCTTGGTGGAGCGCGGTCGACAACACCCGGTGGATGTGGCGGATGGTCTGGGGGCTGATGCCCTCCTTGCGCCATTGGGCGTAGGCCCGGTTGAGCTGCTGTGCGGTGAGGTTACTGAGCTTGGTCTCCCCCAGATCGCGCCGGACCCTGGTGAGCTTCTCGCGGTAACCCCTGACCGTCGTCGGCGAGCGATCGTACTGGATGTACTCCAGCCAGCGGTCCAGCAGCGCGTTCAAAGTGTCAGTAGACGCAACCGTCGTACCGGTGCGCACCTCGGTGACGAAGGCGGAGAGGGCTTCGTCGGCCTGCTTTTTGGTGCCGTGGGTGGTGCGCGACCTCTGCCGGGCCACGCCGGTCCTTGGGTCGTAGTCGAAGACGACGCGAAGCCTCCACACCCCGCGCCTAACCTCTGTCTTCGTGCCTCGCATCCTCGCCGCCTCCCCTGGTACTCGGGACCGGTACGGCGAAGATTCTAGACGCGTTCTAGACGCGAGTCGGATAGTGGTCCCGCCACGTCCGATCTCCAGACTCCAGAAAGGCATCTGACCAGCACTTCTATCACCCACGCCCCCGTAGCTCAGAGGATAGAGCGTCGGTTTCCTAAACCGTGCGTCGCAGGTTCGAGTCCTGCCGGGGGCACTTGGACCGAGGTGCGGAAACCGCTGCTGTGCCCGGCCCACTCGGCCACCTCCGTAGCGGGTACGCCACCATTGAGCCACGTTGATACAGCCGCGTGGCGAAGGTCATACGGGCGTCGGGCCAACGGAGACGAGAAGACCTCGGGAGCAAAGACGGGTCACGCCCCAGATCACCACCAGGTCTTTGGTACCGAAACGACCGCGGGTTCGGCGACCAATCGAAGCTGTGCGCGCCACCCGCGAATTCACCCCCTCTTCGCAAACTTTCAGGTTCGTTCTAACGTACAGAACCCGGAGGGGTGCTACCCGTTTTCGCTGAAAGGGGAAAAGCGACCATGATCCAGAAGCGCAAGGCGACAACCCGAGCCAATGCCGATGTGGAGCCTCGGCCGAGAAGGTGGAGGCGGCGAGCGAGTCTAGGGATGACCGCTGGCGCGGTTGCGGGGCTTGCGGCACTCTTGTCCACCGCGACCGGTTCGTTCGCCGCCGCTCAGGTGACCGGGACTTACCGCCAGCTGAATCTGGTGTCCGACATTCCCGGCGTGGCCCGGGTTACTGACCCGAACCTGGTAAACCCGTGGGGGATGTCCGAGCCCCCGGGCGGACCCCTGTGGGTGTCGGATAACGGCGCCAATGTCTCAACCTTGTACACGGGCGATCAGGGCGGCAGTCCCTTGGCGCCGGTCGGCTTGGTGGTGAAGGTCCCCGGCGGGGCTCCAACCGGCCAGGTCTTCAACAGTGCCTCGTCCAGTTTCGTTTTGCACGCGGGAGGTGTGAGCGCCCCAGCGTTTTTCCTCTTCGCCTCCGAAAATGGCAGCATCACCGGCTGGGCGCCGACGGTCCCGCCGTCGAGCGGGGTCTCGACCCGCGCCGTCACGGCCGTACGCACCCCTGGAGCGGTCTACAAAGGCCTGGCCATTGAGACTACCCAGCTGGTCCCGTTGCTGTACGCCGCCAACTTCGCGACCGGGGCCATCGACGTCTTCGACAGCCATTTCCGGCCGGTCCCCCACTCCGGCCGGTTCGTTGACCCGTCGCTACCCCGGGGGTATGCACCGTTCAACATAGCCAACTTGAATGGAAAGCTCTACGTCACCTATGCCAAGCAGGATGCTGCGAAGCACGACGACGTGGCGGGGCCCGGCCATGGCTTTGTCGACGTCTACACCCTCAACGGAGTGCTGATCCACCGACTGATCTCGCGGGGTGATCTCAATTCTCCGTGGGGGCTTGTGCTCGCCACCAGGCATTTTGGTCAGTTCAGCAACGACTTGCTCGTCGGCAACTTCGGCGACGGCAGAATTCACGCCTACGACCCGACGACTGGCACGGAGCTCGGCACCCTGATGAACGCAGATGGGAACCCGATCGCAATCGACGGACTGTGGGGACTCATCTTCGGCGACAAGGCAGTCGCCAACTCCAACACGCTGGTCTTCAGTGCCGGCATCGCGGCCGAGTCCCACGGGCTCTTAGGCACTCTGAGGGCACAGAGCTGATCCTGAACTGATCTCCGAATCGCCACGGGCCGGTCACGCCCAAGCTTTCCTCCCAGAGCGCGACCAGCCCGTGTGATGGGCGGCGTCGCCGCTATCCAATCACGCCCACCCGAGAGGGACGCGGCGGCCCGGCTCAGCATGTCGAGAAGTGTTTTCAGGGCTCTCGATGGTTATGACGGCGGCTCGCCGGCATAGCGAAGCAAGCGACGGTGGTCGTGTGCCGGTGAAGACGAGGTCGGCGACGGTGTGGTCCTCGATCGTGGGTGCTGCCAGACGGTCCAGTTGGGCGGCCTCCGGGGCCCGGCTCACTCGTGGAGGCGGTACGGAAGTGTGGCCACGATGGCGTCGGTGCGGGCCCGCAGGGCCGTGGCTAGGAGCAGCCCCCGCTGGTTGTGCAGCAACTCGTGCCGGCGTTTACGCGGTTGGATCTCCGATATCAGAACGGCCACCTGTGTGCCGTCGGCCGCCGCCGCGGTGACGTATTGGACGACTGACCGCACCAGGGCGCGCTGCCGGCTGACGACGACCTCCAAGGGGACGCCGGGGTTCCACGCCTGCCACTGCTCGATGAGCCGGTCGCGTTCGTCTTCGTCGGCTGCGACCGCCATGGCCACGGGGCGGTCGCCGAGGGCCAGGGCGGCGCAGAGGGCCCGCTCCGTCAGCCGGTTGACCGAGGTGACAGGTACCACCACCAGCCCGCGAGGTCGGGTGGGGCAGGCCGGCGTGACACCCAGCTCTAGCTCTTTGGCGACCTCCGCGTAGTACGTTTCGATGCGGTTGAACAAGAGCATGAGCGCGGGGATGGTGAGCACGACCACCCAGGCGCCTTCCAGGAACTTGCTGAAAATGAAGACCACCACCGCCACGGAGGTCATGATCGCACCGGTTCCGTTGAGCGCGACCCGCCACTGCCAGCCCGACGGCCTGGTGGCCAGCCAGTGCCGCACCATCCCGGCCTGACTGATGGTGAATCCGACGAAGACCCCGATGGTGAACAGGGGAATGAGCCTGATCGTCGAAGCGTCGACCACGATGAGCAGGATTCCCGCCAGCAGAGCCAGCGACACCACCCCATAGCGGTACACGGGTCGCTCGGTTCGCAGGTAAAATAGGTGGGGCAGCCGATGGTCGCGCGCCAGCAGGCTCATCAGCACGGGGAGTCCAGCGAAGCTAGTATTGGCGGCCAGCCCCAGCACCAGGGTGACGGCCAGATTGCTGACGTAGAACGCCCAGCCCTTTCCGAAGGCGCCAGCGGTGAGCTGGGCGAGGATGGTGACCCCGTTCCGGGGCAGGATGTGATGGACGTGGATCAGCACGGCCAGGCCGATCAGCATCACACCTAGGAGCACGCCCAGACTGACCTCGGTACGCTGGGCCCGAATCACCCGCGGCCGCCGGAAGACGGGCACACCATTGGCGATGGCCTCGACGCCCGTCACCGCCGAACAGCCACCAGCGAACGCCTTGAGCACGAGGATCACGCCGACGGCTTCGGTGGTGTGCATGTTGATGGGAGTACCGATCTTCGTGGCGGGGTGCCAATTGACGAGCCCGAGGACGATCACGCCCAGGATGCTGACGATGAACACCACTGTCGGCAGCATGAGCACCCGCGCCGACTCGGCGGTCCCAAACAGGTTCAGGACGGTCAGGAAGACCAGGCCGATCAGGCAGGCCAGCAGGAGATGGTGGGCGATGACGGGAAAGACGCTGCCGAGGCTGGCCGCGCCAGCCGCCAGGCTCACCGCCACGGTGAGCACGTAATCCACCACCAGGGATGCGGCGGCCAGCAGGCTGGTTCGGGGCCCGAATTCCTGCTTGGCCACGGCGTACGCCCCGCCGCCACCGGGATGCGCCGCAATCACCTGCGTATAGGAAATGACCAGCACCACCAGCATGACCGTGATTACGATGGTGATGGGCAGGGTCAGGTTGATCGCCGCCCCGCCAGCCGCCGCCAGGGTGACCACGATCGTTTCGGGCCCGTAGGCCACGCTGGACAGGGCGTCCAGGCTCAGGGCGGCCAGGCCCGCGGTCGATGTCAGGCGGTGACGCTCCTCCAGGTCCGCGTACGCGGGGGCTGGGGCACCGGGGTGACTCGCCCCATGTTCGGGCGCGGCGGTGTCCTCCGGGGGCTGGAGATCGATATCGCGCTGGTCAGCCATTCCCGACCCGCGCCGCGCTGCTAGGAACCTGCCGGGCGGTCATGACTCCTCGCCGGGCGAGGGCTCGTGCGCTTCGCCCGCTGGCAACTCCCGGCGGGCGATGACGTGCACGTCAATGCCATCTGAACCAGCCTCGCGGATGATCCGCCGCACCATAGAGCCGCCACCCATCAGTTCCTGCCACCGGCTGCACTGGCTGGATCCTATGACGATCCGGGTGATCTGATGTTCCCGGGCGAAATCGGTGATGGCCCGGGCCGGGTCGCCGGCGCGCACTTTGTGCCACCGGGCGCCGAGGCTGCCGGCGAGCTCCCGCAGCGCTTGCAGTGCTCGCGTGTCTCCCTTCCTGGTCTCATCGCCGCTGTCGTGGACAACGTCGTGCTCACCATTGGCTCTCGACGCGATGCGCGCCGCCCGCCGCAGCAGCACGTCTCCCCCCGGGGCGGCGGTGACGGCGACCATGATGCGCTCTGTGGTCTCCCATAAACCCTGGGCCTGGTGGCGGCGCAGGTGGTCAAGCAGATCTTCTTCAGTTTCATCGGCAAGGAAGCGCAGGGCCAGCTCGCACATGGCGATCAGGTTGTCGGTGCGGAAAAAATAGGTGAGCGCCTGCGGGACCTTGGCGGCCGGGTAGATTTTGCCGTGCAGCATCCGCCGGCGGATGCGGGATGGTGAGATCGTGGCCCTCCTGGGACGGTCGGGCTCGGGGAAGAGCAACCCTGCTGCGCTGCATCGCCGGGCTGATCGCGCCCACCTCCGGCCAGGTCAGCTACCGGGGCCAGGTCCTCAACGGCGCCAACCCGGGGGTGGCCATGGTGTTCCAAAGGCTTCGCCCTGCTGCCCTGGTTGACGGTACGCCAGAACCTGGAGCTGGGCCTCGAAGCCCTCGGGGTCGCCGCGGGCGAGCGACACCAGCGGGCGGGGTAGGCCATCGACACCATCGGCCTGGACGGCTTCGAGGCCGCCTACCCCAAGGAGCTGTCCGGGGGGATGCGCCAACGGGTGGGATTCGCCCGGGCCCTGGTGGTTGAGCCGGACGCCCTGCTCATGGACGAGCCGTTCTCGGCCTTGGATGTTCTCACCGCCCAGAACCTGCGGGCCGAGCTACTCCGCCTGTGGCGGGAGAAGGACTTCCGCACCAAGGCCATGCTCATCGTCAACCGCAACATCGAAGAGGCCGTCATCCTGGCCGACCGGATCTTCGTGCTCGTCGCCAATCCCGGTCGCATCCGCACCGAAATCGCCTGCGGCTTCCCGCAGCCCCGGGACCGCCACGACGAGAGCTTCCAAGCCCTGGTCGACCAGATCTACGGGCTCATGACCGGACGGGATACCCGCCCCCCGGCCCACATCTGGACCGAGGCCGCACCCGGAGAGGGATCCCCCGTCGATACCCCACTCCCCCCGGCCAGCGTGGGCGGCATGGCCGGACTGCTGGAGATCCTGGTCGCCCACGGCGGGCGCGAGGACTTGCCCAAACTGGCCCACGAGTTGACCTTCGAGGTCGATGACCTGCTCCCCCTCGTCGACGCCGCCCAAGTGCTGGGGCTGGCCGAGGTGGACGATGCCGACCTGAACCTCACCGACGAAGGCCGGGTCTTCGTGGCCGCCGACATCCTGGAATCCAAAGAGATCTTCGCTCCCTGGCGGCGGATGCTCCGGGCCGGACTTGTGGCGTTGCCCGCCGGCAGGTCCTTTATAGGGCGAGGCGAGTCGGCACTATCGATCACGGCGGTGGTCTCGATCTCCGCCGGATCGAGGCCGGAGGATGATCGTCTAGCGCCTCCACCTGATGGTCGCCGGGGTAGACGGCTTCGGCCGGCAACCGAGCGAACTGTTCGTCGGCCGCGGAGTGGTAGGCGAAAGTCCCCTCACGCCACACCTAAACGAGCCGGGGGCAGGCGCAGCTTGGCGAGATGCTGTGACACCGCGGCCGGTGTGGCACCCGACCACGTCGGCCAGACAGGCCACCCACGACTCACCCTGGAGCAGCGCTCATAAGACCTTGATGCGGGCGGATCGGCGAGCCGACGAAAACTGTCGCTGGCCCCATCCACCCCTGTGGATGGAGCGCATCGAACGTCGGCGAGGTCAGGCGCGGCCCTCGAAGAGAACGACGAGCCGACCGAGCACCTCGATGATGTCGTCAAGCCTATCGGACAACGTTTCAAGCCTTTCATTGGTGGTCGACTTGAGGGAGCGGATCTCGTCAGCGATCATTTCAACATCATCCGAGTCCATGGGGGGACTCTACGACTTTGAATCCGCTGTCTAAGACGAAGCGGGCCCGGTCGATCATCGAGACCCGCCACAGCCGCTCGGCCGAGAGGGAGACGGTGACCCTTGGCCACTAGAATCGACGTCGCGACCCCGCTGTGCTCACCGAGGCGAAGATGGTCCAGACGGCCGAACACTGGCGGCCGTATCGCAGCCTCGCAGTGAGCTACCTGTTCGCCTCCCAGTTCGAGAAAACGCCGTGACCGGCGTCGGAATCGTCGGCGCCGTCCGGCTCGGCCAAGCGATGGCGCGAGTCGCGACGCGTGCCGGACGCTCCGTCGTGATCGCTAACAGTCGCGGCCCGGAGTCGCTGGCGCACGAGGTCTCGGCCCTCGGTCAGAGAGTCTCTGCAGGGACAATGGACGAGGCCGCTTCAGCCGGCATCGTCGTCATCGCCGTCCCGTGGGACCGCGTCGGCGACGCCGTGCAAGGCCTCAACTGGAACGGCCAGATCGTTATCGACGCAACCAATGACTGGGCCGCCGACGACCTCCACGGGAGAACATCGAGCGAGATCCTCGCCGACCTCGTCGCCGACGCTCGACTCGTCAAGGCCGCCAACACCCTCAGCGCCGAAGTACTCGGCTCCGATCCGCACCACGCCGGCGGCCAGCGCGTGATCTTCATCTCCGGCGACGACAATGACGCGAAAGCGGAAGTCGCCGCCCTGTTCGAGGACGCGGGCTTCGCCGCGATCGACCTCGGTGATCTGGCAACAGGCGGCGCGATGCAGCAAATCCACCACCCCCTCGCCGGCGTCAACCTGATCCGACTCTGAGCAGGCTCGTCAACGACCTTCCACGGCGAACACACCCCGTCCCAGCCGCCGAACGCCTCGCGATTCGCGATCTGCTCGACGCCTACGCTCACTCCGCTGATTGGCGGAAGACTATAGATGTGGCGTCGGAACGACCGGTAACGCCGCACTCTGACAGCCCCGTCTCACCGACCATGGGCCGCGGAAGACGACTACTCTCTCGCGATAGTGGGTGCGACGGCGTTTAGCGGCCAGCCGTGGCAGCGGCCCACGGAGGCCCAATCCCCTAGCCCTTGTAGACCAATGTCCCGTCTCGGTGCCTGAAGCTGGCATCGGCGTGTCTGCTTCATCAAGATGCGAAGCCGTCGACTTCGATCACGGCGGCGGCGAAGTGCTGGGGCGCCTCCTGGGAGAGGTTGTGGCCGAATGGGCGAGCTGGGTCCACGCTGAGGGTCAGAGGACCCACAGCAGCAGGTTCCAGCCCGTCACTGCGTCGGGCCGTCCACGACTCATCCAAGGCCCAATGACCAAGGATGACCAAGCTATACTCACCAACCCGAGGCTAGAGCCTCCTCGGGATGCATTGGGAGGGACGGTATGGAAGTAGAAAAGTCTGTTCGCCAATTCGTCGACGGACTCAACGCCATGGATGTCGATGCGATGCTGTCGATCTTTGCCCCGGACGCCACGGTCAGCTATCCGGGTTTGGGGACTTCGAACGTTGAGGCGTTCCGACAGTTTCTCGGACAGGCTTTCGAAAGCGCGACCGGCAGTCACCTCGAACAGAAGGAGATATTCGTAACTGACTACGGTGCAGCCAGCCGGTGGTCGTTCGATGCTACGGCCAAGACTGGCCGGACCGCGCACGTAGAGGGGATCGACAGCTGGGTGTTTGGCAACGACGGCAAGGTGAAGGCGTTCGCGGTGTTCGCCGACGTCACTCCCCTCGTCGAGGCTCTCGCTGGCTGAGTCAGGAACCTGAAAGCACCAGCTGACAAACCGTTCCCTACCTGCGTTGCCGCACGACGGCTCGGTAACGCGGGCGGGTGCCGTCCCAGTAACGCCCGCTCGGTGGCACAAAGCGAGGTTACTCAGAGCGGCTTCTGGAAGAGAATCTGCGTAAAGCCGCGCGGTGTCTCTGTGGTTGTCCCTCTCTCTCGGTACCCTCGGCGGCGATAGAAATCGGGGGCCTGGAAAGAATGCGTGTCGAGCACGATCGTGGAACATCCACGTCGCAGTGCCTCATGCTCAGCAGCGACGAGTAGCTCTCCACCCAATCCTTGCCCGCGATACTCTTCGCTAACCCATAGGTACTCAACCCGGGCGTACCCGCCCCAGGTGAATCCATCAATACCCGCGACGAGCACGTCCTGCTTGTGAAGGAAGCAGGAGAGGGAGCGACCGTCGCGGTAGCCGGTCTTGGCGCAGTTGAACTCAATCAGCGCTTCTCGTAGCGCCATCTCGTCCAAAGGTGAGGCCGCGTCGGAGATCACAATGGCCCAGTCGGTCATGTGGCTGACGATAACCGCGGCGACCGTAGACGGTGGCTCACAGAGACGCGTTTCTGAACAGCTCTCGCGGTCAGTCGGCGGGCGACGGCCAACTCAGCGTTGAGCGCGTAAGGCGCTCCCGGCAAGGGGTCGAGCCGCCTCCGGACTGACATCTGACGATCACGGCCCATGCCCCAAAGCGATTTCCGCGTTCTTGGCCTCGAAACCCCCCTGATCGCCGGCTTGGCGCGTGTCTGTCGGCGGCGGCCCGCCACCGCCGTTCTCGGCAATCGCGAGCACTCGGGAACGGCACGATGCAGGCCGGACAAGCCTCTTGCGGCAGCCAGCCCCCCTTGCTCGACCCACGGAGTCCCCGATGAGCCACCTTCTTAAGCGGCCGACCTTTCCCCTGGATCGCACCGTCGTGACTTGACAGGGAGGAACCCGACAATGAACGCGGGCAGGACGCGGTTCAGGGAACACGCCACGTTCTGAGCGAACACCACTCGTCGTCAAGTGTGTCGGGCTACTCAATAACCGGCACGCCACCGAAGCACCCAGAGCATCCGCTCGATAACCCAGACGATGACATCCGGGTTCTGTTCACGGCGCGCCCGGCGGCCAGGAGATGGTCCGTCGCCTCGGTGCGCAGTAGGTTGGTCGACCACCTCTCGTCGCCGCGCGCCACGAGCAGAGGGACGAGCGCTCTCCCCAGAACGCCGGTGGCTCCGGCTACGAAGCTCTTCAGGACAGCTCCTTCCGGATCATCATTCCCTTGAAAGACGAGATAAGAGCGCCGCATGTGACAGTGCTCAGTGAACTGCTCCATCGCCCTCGACTAATACGAATCAGCAGAACGGCCGCCGAAACCGACTCGGCCGGTCTCAGGCTGTGTCACCTGTCTCTACCGATGGCCCCGACCGCCACCGGGTTCGACTGCCGCGCCGCCCCGTCGGCGACCGCAAGCTCGCCGGGGTGGCCGGGGCCATTGCCGGGTTCTTCGGCATCGACATCACCGCGGTGAGGATTGGCTTCGTTGTCCTTGCCGTCCTCGGCGGTTCGGCGGTTCTGCTTTATGCCGCCGGCTGGTTGCTTATCCCCGGGGAAGACGCGGAGTTGTCCATCGGGCAGGAACTGTTCGACGACCTTCGCCACCGCGGGGCTCAGCCGTCGCTGTAGGCCGGTCCGGGGCCGTCGTATCGGCGGGCGGTCCGAGCAGGGTGTAACCTTCGTCCGGGCCCTCATCCGTTTTGGGCCGCCGTTGACGGTTCCCGACTCCGGACCCCGGTCGCCTGCGCCAAGGCACATTCACCCAACATGGCGCGAAGGCCACGCCGCCGAGCTACCGCAGGGCCGTCAACCAAACAGGAGAGAAGCAATGCGAACAGCTTCTACGTGGCGCAACTACAGCCAACCGCGGGCGCGTCTCGCTCAGGGCCACGACCGTCCGTACGCCCATGAGCCCGCTACCCGCCCACGGGATCCGAACCGATGAATGACAGTCCGCTGCACGTGGTGTTCGGCACCGGGCAGGTCGGCGTCGCCCTCACCGCCCCCCTGGCCGCACAGGGTGTCACGGTGCGAGCGGTGTCGCGCCACCGGCCGGCCACCCTTGCCGATGGCGTCGACGGGCGGGCCGCGGACGTCACCGATCCCGAAGCCGCCACCGGCGCCGCCCAAGGGGCATCCGTGGTCTACCAGTGCCTGAACGCCCCCTACACCGCCTGGCCGGGACTGTTTTCGCCGCTCCAGTGGGGCGTACTGGCCGCCGCCGAACACGCCGACGCCATGCTAGTCACCTTCGAAAACATCTACGGGTACGGCCCGACCGGCGCCAAAGCCATGACCGAGGATCTGCCGCTGGCGGCCACCGCATCCAAGGGGCGAACCCGGGCCGCCATGACCGCCGAACTGCTGGCGGCCGCACAAGCCGGCCGGGTCCGTATGGCCATCGGGTGGGCCTCGGATTTCTTCGG
The DNA here is from genome assembly GCA_963769725.1 of uncultured Acidimicrobiaceae bacterium. Lineage (GTDB taxonomy): Bacteria > Actinomycetota > Acidimicrobiia > Acidimicrobiales > Palsa-688 > PALSA-693. Next base: position 265,169 of record CAVYMU010000005.1, read on the forward strand.
AGCCGGCGTCACCGAGACCGTGGCCTGTTATCGGACCCGACCAGGCGGCAAGTGACCGCCGCGACCGGCCACCGCCGCCTTTCCACGACCACTACGACCAAGGACACCCAGTGACGACACCCGTGATTCCCGACTCCGCCGCCACTCCCGGCCCCAGGACGCCCGCGCTACCGCAGGCCAAGGCGTCGGGGTTGACCGAACACCTGGCCGCCGCCTGCGCCGCCCAGCCCCGCCGCACGCTGGCGGCCTGGGGGATGATCGTCGTGCTGTCCTTGGTTCTGGTCGGCACCGCCCTGCACGGGCTGACCACCAGCGCCCACGTGGTCGGCTCCACCCAGTCCAGTAAGGCCGAAGCCCTCTACGACCAGACCGTCGGCGCCGCCGCCGGGGCGCAGCCCACCGACGTGATCGTCGTCAGCTCCAAGACCTCCACCGTCGGTGACGCCAACTTCACCTCGTTCGTCGGCCGCCTGGCCGGCCGGGTTCGTACCGCGCCCGGTGTCACCAACGTCACCAGCGATTTGGCCTCGACCAGCCCGCTGGTATCCACCGACAGGCACGCCGCGCTCATCGACTTGCACGCCGCGACTGACTCGGACATCAAAACGGTGGTCACCGCGATTGAGGCCGCCAACGGCAGCGGCGGGTTCTCCGTGGCGATCACCGGCGAGCACACCGTCGGCAACGACTTCAACACCCTGTCGGCCAGCGACCTCAAACACGGAGAGCTCGACTTCGGCCTGCCCATCGCCATCGTCATCTTGATGCTGGTCTTCGGAGCGGTCGTCGCCGGGCTGATGCCGGTTCTGATGGCGTTCCTATCGATCCTGGTCGGTCTGGGCATCGCCACCCTGGTGGCCCAGGAGTTCCACCTGTCGGTGTTCATTGTCAACATGATGACCGGCATGGGCCTGGCCCTAGGTATCGACTACTCCCTGCTGGTGATCTCCCGCTTCCGCGAGGAACGCAGCCGAGGACTCGACAAACAGGCGGCCATCCGCATGACCGCCGCGACGGCGAGTAGGGCCGTGTTGTTCAGCGGCACCACCTTCGTCATCGCTCTGCTCGGCCTGTTCCTGGTCCCCACCAACATCCTGCGCAGCCTGGCCGCCGGGGCGGTGATCGTCGGCGTCGTCTCGGTTGCTGCTGCCCTGACCCTCCTGCCGGCCATGCTTAGCCTCATCGGCGACGGCATCAACTCGCTGCGCATCCCTGTCGTCGGCAAGCGCCTCGGGCGTGCCGACGCCGCCGAGGCCCCCGTCTGGCAGGCGGTCATCACCAAAGTCATGCGCCGCCCCCTCATCAGCTTGGTCGCCGCCGCCGGTTTCATGATCCTTTTGGCCATACCCGTGCTCGGCCTGCACATCGGCCAGAGCGGCGTGGCCACCCTGCCCGACAACCTCCCCTCCAAACAGGGCTACCTGGCCGTCGCCGCCAACTTCGCCAACCAGGACCCCTACCCGGTCGAGATCGTGGCCGTCGGCGGCCCCGCCGCCCACACCGACATGTCCAAGCTCCAAGCCGTCCTGGCCGGCGACACGCGCTTCGGGCCCGGCCAGATACAAACCGGACCCGACGGCACCACCGTCGCGCTCACCGTCCCCATCCGGGGTGACGCGGTGTCACGCAGCGACGTCAACGCGGTCACCAACCTGCGCCAACAGGTGATCCCGGCCGCCTTCGCCGGCTCGGGTGCCAAGATCTACGTCGGAGGCAAGACCGCCGAGACCGCCGACTACTTCCACGCCGTCACCACCCCCACCCCCTACGTGCTGATCTTCGTGCTCGGACTCAGCTTCGTACTGCTCCTGCTGGCATTCCGGTCCCTGGTCATCGCCGCGCTATCCATCGTCCTGAACCTGCTCTCCGTCGGCGCCGCCTATGGGCTCCTCACCCTGGTATTCATCCACGGAGTAGGCGCCAGCTTCTTCGGATTCCAGAAGGTCACCGCCATCGACGCCTGGGTCCCGCTGTTCCTGTTCTCGGTCCTGTTCGCCCTGTCCATGGACTACCAGGTCTTCCTCATGAGCCGCATCAAGGAACGCTACGACCAGACCGGCTCCACCCGAGAAGCCGTCGCCAGCGGCGTGGCCTCCACCGCCCGGATCATCACCGGCGCCGCCCTGATCATCATCGTCGTGTTCAGCGGATTCGCCCGAGGACAGCTGGTCATGTTCCAACAGATGGGCTTCGGCGTCGCCGTCGCCCTGCTGCTCGACGCCACCCTCGTCCGCATCGTCATCCTACCCTCCGCGCTCAGCCTCCTCGACCGCCGCAGCTGGTACCTGCCCGCCTGGCTCAACTGGCTACCCCACCTCCAAGTGGACCCACCCGTCATCGACCTCACCGCCACCGAAATCCCCGTCGCCGACCTGTCACCCACCGCCCCATGACCGGCCACCGGGAGTTCTTCAACCCGGCCACCGGGGAGCGCATCCGATACACCGCCACCGCCGAGACCACCAACGGCGAACTGGCCCGCTTCGAGTGGCGCAGCGTCCCCGGCGGGGACATCACCGAGCACGTCCACCCCCACCAAGACGAGCGCTTCACCATCACCGCCGGGACCGCGACGTCGACGGCGTGGTAGAACCGCGCCCCGCCCTGCACTCCAAGGAATGGCACGAAGCCCTGGCCGGGCTCGTCGCCTACGGCCACGCCACCCCCCGAGGTGCACCCAAAAACCCGCTCCAGCTGGGCGCCACCTTCTGGCACTTCCGCCACGAAAGCCGCACCACCTCACCGCCCATCTGGCTACAAAACCTCATGCTCCCACCCCCAGCGGCACTAGCCAATCTCTTCGGGGTGCACCCCCACCACCGCTGGGACACCCGCATCGAGCCTTCCCCGCCGTCGAGCACCGAACCGACACGCCGGTGAGCGCCCCGATGGTGATCGACCAGCTCGAGGCCGTCCAGCTCGGCAATACCACGCAATGGATTCGTATCCGTGGCACCGACGCCGACAATCCACTGCTCCTGCTGATCCAACAAGGCCCCGGCCTGCCCATGCTCAACGAGGTACGGCGCTTCGAGCACCTTCTCGGACTGGAAAAGGACTTCACCGTCGTCTACTGGGACCAGCGAGGCTGCGGACGCTCACTGCGCGGCCACAACGGTCGCGGCCCCATTACCATCGATCTGAACAACCATGCATACGACGTGGTGGTGGGCGGTGGAGCGGCCGGCTTGAGCGTGGCTCCGTCATTGGGCGAGGGCCGATGATCGCAGTTTCGCCAGCAGCGCCCTTCAGGCGACTCGCGGGAGGGGGAAGTTCCCTCCCTCTTCTCACCCGACGCCGTGCCCGTCAACGCTGGGGACTCTTCCAACAGCTCACCCGCCATACGCCACTCCCTGGGACTCAACTCGTCCGTACCGGGCCGCTAGCCTGATCGGACGCCGGCCGCTGGCTGCGGACCGCCGGCAGGAGTCAGTTCGCCGCCCTTGCCCGCTCGGCTCGTCCCCGCGGTGAGGCTGTCGAGGATCGGCGGGTTGGTCGACCCATCCGGGACGGGATTTGGTCGAGGCCGCTTCGGTCGGACGGGCGGGCGGGCGTCGGCCGTCGGATGAGTCGGGGAGCGGCTCATGCCGCGGCTGCAGGTGAGCGAGGTAGATCAGCACGGCCTGCACTCGGGGGTGGCGTTCCTGGTCGCCGGTGAGGAACAACTTCGTGAAGATGGAGTTGACATGTTTCTCCACAGCCTTTCGCGAAATGAACAGGGCGGCCCCGATTGCGGTGTTGGTTTTGCCCGTGGCCATGGCAGCCAGGACTTCCGTCTCCCGGGCCGTCAACGCCCATTCCAGCCTGCGACTCGGGTCCGGTCGATTCGACACGACCCCCGGTTCCGCCCCACCTCTTCCCATTTGCCCCAGATGGTTGGATTGCATGGTGCCGACAGCCTCCTGTGGTGATCCGGTCCGGCCGGGCATCGCTCCGGCGCGCTTCCTTGAGAACACTCTCCGGGAGGGGCACCCTCAGAGGCCAGCGACGAAGCCCTCATATCACCCTCATCTCTGTCCGCCACCGGGTCGCTGCGTCGCCCTGGTTGCGTAGTCGAGTGGAATTCCAGGGATACGATCTCTCGTAGAGCTGGACCCGATCTCGAGGTGCTAGGTGAGCGAGTCGTTCGGCAACATGCTTCGTCGGCACCGGCTCGCCAGGGGGCTGACTCAGGAGGCCCTGGCCGAGCGGGCCCTGCTCAGCTCCACCGCCATCGCCGCTCTGGAGCGGGGGCGCAACCGGGCCCCTCGCCTGTCGACCTTGCGCCAGCTGGCGCGAGCGCTCGATCTTACCAGCGCAGAGCTGGCCGAACTGTCACAGGTCGCCGAGATTGAGCGAGGTCTGACTCAGGCCGTGGCCCACTCCGGTGTCGGCAGTCCCAACGAGGACGCAGCCGGTGCTGGGCATCGGAACCGGCCCGCCGGAACGGTGCCGTCGGATGGTGGTCCCGGGACCGGTCCTCCGGCGTCCGTGCTCGCGCCGCGGGTTGCGAATGTCGGACCAGAGCCCCCGCTGCCGCTTCCCCTTCCCCCGGCGGCGGTGCGGCGGTGGCGCACCGGCTTCGTCGGTCGGGCCGCAGAGATTGACGGGCTCCGAGATGCGTGCACCCGGCGCGGTCGCATGACCGAGGTGGTCGGAGAGTCGGGCATCGGGAAGACCCGACTGGTGGCCGAACTGGCTCGGTCCCTTCCGGCTGGCACGACGGTGGTGTGGGGCCGTTGCAGCCAGGATCGTCTCGGCTCCTATTTGCCGTACGTGGAGATCCTTCGCCAACTGATCGCCCAGGCAGACGTCGCCACCCTGGCTGCTGCGGTCGGGGGGCGGGGCGAGCTGACCCGCCTCGTCCCCGAACTGGTCGACCGGATCGGTCCGTTGCCAACACCTGCGAAGGCGGATGCCGGCAGCGAGCAGCGCATGCTCTTCGAGGCGATCTCGGTCCTGCTGGCCCGATACACACCGATGGTCGTGGTCATCGACGACCTCCACTGGGCCGACGACGCCACCTTGGCCCTGCTCGCCTATCTAGTTCGAGATCACAGCTTGCCGGGGCTCGTCACCGTCGTGACGGCGCGGCCGTCCGATCTCGACCCCATGACCAGCGGTCTGGTGGCCGATCTGGCCCGCGACGTCGATTTCACCCGAATCCGCCTCCACGGACTTGCGGGTGAAGAGCTGGGGTCGCTGGTGTCCGACCTGGTTGGTCTGCCGGCCCCCGCCGCGCTGGTCCAGTCCGTGGCGTCCGCTACCGAAGGCAATCCATTTTTTGCGGAGGAGATGACCCTCCACCTCGTCGACAGCGGCATGCTGATTCAGACCCAGGACGGTCTGGTCCTGCAGGGGGACGCCCGCCGCGCCGGCGTGCCCCAACGAGTACGCGAGACGGTCGTGCGTCGTTTGCTGTCGCTGTCGGCGGACGGGATGGAGCTGTTGTCGATCGGAGCCGTGATCGGGAGGGAGTTCGAGCTCTCGGTCGGGGGCGCCGCATCCGGCCTGAGCGGGGGCCGTTTGATTGATGCATCCGACGATGCCCTGCTGTCCGGCATGGTCGTCGAGACCGGGCCGGGGCGGCTCACTTTTTCACACGCACTGCTCCGAGACGCCGTTAGCAGCCGATTGTCATACGCCAGGAGGGCGGGCATCCACCGCCGCGTCGCGGAAGTGATCGAGGATCAGTGGCCGGCCAATCCGTCGATGGCCGCCGAGCTGGCCCGCCACTGGGGCTTCGTCGCCGAAGTGGACCCGACCGCAGCGGTGGCAGCCGCCACCTGGGCGGTCCGGGCTGGCGACGTGGCCTTGGCGGCGGCGGCGGCGGAAGAAGCCATCGCCCGGTATGAGCAGGCATCAGTGCTGTGGGCGTCGGCCTCCGCCGGCCACGCCGACGCCCTGATCCGCCTGGGGGTGGCTCTGCAGTATCGGGGTCGGGCCGACGACGCCGACACCCGGTTCCGCCAAGCCACCCAGCTGGCCATCGCCCTCGCGGATCCCATCCTGCAGGTTCGAGCCGCCATTGGGCTGGGACGCCGTTACCCCTACTGGGAAACGGATCAGGCCCGAATCGAGGCACTGGAGGCGGCCTTGGCGGCCCTGCCGTCGGGCGAGCTCTTGCTTCGCGTCATGGTGATGGGCCTGCTCGTCACCCACCTCATCACGGGCTTCAAGCCGGAGCAGGCGCAGCGCCGAGACGTCCTGGCCGAAGAGATGCGAGCCATCGCCGCCGCCTCTGGCACCGAGGAAGACCTCCTCCTCGCCATCGGCCAAACCCGAATCTACGATTGCATCGAGGACCCGGTGACGCTGGGCGAGGTCGCCAACCGGTTGCTCGGCGCCAGCCGACGGCACAACGACCTTCGGGTCGAGGCCGGAGCCAGGTTCGCTCAGGCCCTGTCGTCCTTTGACCGGGGGGAGATGCCGGATCTGGCGTCGACGAGCGAGCGCTACAGCGAGGTCGCGGCCCGTCTGGACGACCCTCGGGAACGGAGCCAGGCCGCCATGGTCCGCTCGACCATCGCCTTCATGCAGGGCCGCTATGAGGAATCGGCTGCACTGTCCGAGGAGGCTCTCGAGCTGGGGCACGCCAGCGGCGATTTCAACGCCGAACTTCTGCATTACGGCCAGGGCCTTCTGCGAGCTTTGGACCAGGGGCTGGCCCGGGACGTCCTCCCCCTGCTGCTGGCGACATCGGACTACCAGCAGATCGCCGCTTTCGACGCCGGCACGGCGTTGTGTGCAGCCCTGGCGGACGAGCCCGAACGGGCCCGCGCCGGATTGGAGCGCCTGGTCGCAGTCGGATTCCAGGGCTCGCCCCGGGGTGCCGATCTCCTGGCGCCGACCGCATTTCTGGCCCACACCTGCCAGCTGATCGACGCCGTCCCGGTGGCAGAGGCGATCTACCGATCACTCGGCCGGACCAAGGCCACGGTGGTCCGAGTCGGTCCGCTGGTCGGATGGTGGGGCCCAGTCGACCACCATCTCGGATGCTTGGCCCGCCTGTTGGGTCGCCGTGATGAGGCGGAACAGCGTCTGCGGAACGCCCTGCAAATCGAACAGCGTATGGGCGCCCGACCGTTCGCGGCCCGGACCCTGGCCCAACTGTCGAGGGTCCTGCGCGCTACCAACCCATCTGAAGCCGCCACGGTCGCTTCCGACGCAAAGGCTCTGGCCCACACCGTGGCCGCGGCAGGCATCGTGGCCGAAGTCGAAGCAGCGGTCGCGGCCCGAGACTGATCGGATCGCGTTTTCCTGACGCCACCCGAGCCGCCAAGGAGCGGCCCGGCCTGAGCCCGCCGGGCTCTCTCAACTGGGCCCGCTAACAGCAAGCTAACTGCAGGTCGAAGCTCGCCCCTCCGCTGGGCGCCGAGGAGGCTGTATTCGCCGCCGCTCGTCTGGTTGAAGATTATGGTCCGGCGTTACGACCCGATCTGCGGCGCCAGCCGGTTGCGCCGCTTCGTCGCCCATGAGCTCGAGACAAAGATAGAACGCGCTCTCATCGGCGGCGATGTCGACGATGCCGCCGTCGTCCCCTGTTGAGGTGAGGGACGGCCAACTCCAGGTCACCGACCAGAACGTCACGTAGGCCAGAACGTGACAGCGTTGAAGAGGCCCCTAGCAAGCTTGCCGGTAGTAAGACGGGTACCGCGGGCTGCTGCTCGCAGGCCAACGGTCGTCGGTTTCGCGGTGCTCGTTGTGGCGCGGCAAGGCGCGATAACGGCCCGGGCGCCTCTGACGGGCGCCCGGGCCGAGGAGGACCATGCCGGCAGGGGTTACGGCATGGCCAGGAAGCCGTTCACGTTGCCGGCCGCGTCGGTGAAGAAACCGACCAGGTCACCGGCGTTGTTGAGCCCGTTGACCACGGTCCCGGCGCCCGGCACGTTCGAGGCGTCGGGATCGTCGATCTCGGTCCAGTGCGACACCGGGCCCGTCGGATCCGTCAGCGTGTAGCCGTGGGTGTCGCCGGAGCTATCGGTGTAGCTCCCGACGATCTCATCGTGAGAGTTGAGGCCGAGGGCCATGGTGGGGAGGTCGCCCGGGAAGTTGAAGGTGGTCACGTGCCCACCAGGCAGGAGCAGCCAGCCGTAGGTGTCCGTGCTGCTCATGGTGTAGCCGACGATGGCACCGGCGTCGTTGATACCGGTAGCGAAGGAGTTCGAGCCAATCGCGGCGTTCTTGATGGTGGTGAAGTGACCCGTAGCCTGGTTGAGCTTCACCGGGTGAGCGTTACCGTCGGCATCGACGTAGAACCCGACCGCGATGCCGGCGTCGTTAATGCCGAGCAGCTGGTTGACGGAGCCGTGGACCTTCGGCGTGTGCGGATCGGTGTAGGACGTGAAGGCGCCGTTCCACTCAACGAAACCTCTGTTGGTGCCGGCGCCGTCGACCCAGAAGCCCACGGTGTCACGCTTGTTATTGAGGCCCGTGACCTGCGTCTGCACGGAGCCCGGGAAATTCTCGGCGGTGAAGTTGCCCTGGCCGTACGGTGCCGCCACCGTGTACCCCATGTTGGGGTGGCCAGCGGCGCCGCTGCCAAAGTAGCCCGAGATCTCATCGTGACTGTTGATGCCGAGCAGCTGGTTGAAGGTCGGATCGCTGGCGTTGTCGATGGTGGTGAAGATGTAGCTATGGCCGGCCGGCGCGGTCGGTGCGGGCTGGGCGTGGGCGGCGGGAGCGGCCGCCGCCAGCACGCCGCCTCCGGCGGCGAGGGTGGCGACGACGGCGCTGGAGATGCGGCCCAGGCGACGGCTAGCAGAGGAGGAACGGCCAGTGGCGGAGGAGCGACGGGTCATGGTGGGTGTCCTTTCGGAGGCGGTAGAGGCGGGATCGCCGTGACTCAGTGTCCGCGTCCGGGCTGGCTGGGTCGATGGTGTGGGCATGCGTCTGCTGTGGGGGTGTCCGCACCCCTTCCCCGCCGCGAACAAGGACAGTGCCTCATTCATCGGGATGGCATAGCCGTGGGTGCCGACGACCGGATGATGAAGTGCGCGGATGCTGCCGTGTCGATACCGATGACCTGTCTAGCGGTGTTGACCAGCGAGCCGCCGGAGTCGCCTGGCTGAACGTCGGCGTTGACCTGGATCAGACCGGACAACTGTCCCTGCCGCAGTCGAGATCGTCGCTGGCGGTAATCGACTGGTTGAGCGCCGTTATCAAGTCCTCGCCTGGTGACAGGATTGTGTAACTCGTTGCGCCTATCTGTAGGCGAGCCATGTTGTCCGCGTCTACACCCTCGGCAAGAACGGCCGGTGAACGGCCCGAAGCAGGCGACGGCCGAGTCGTCCACCTGCACGTGGTAGACACCGATGTGTACGCCGACTGGGAGTCGGTGTATCGCGACAACGTGGACCGCCTGTACCGGTTGATGTACGCACGGGTGGGCAACCGCCTCGACGCTCGATAACACCGCTGCCGAAGGGCGATAGTGTCGCCGCGATAGGCCCTCTCGTCCGTCGCCGGGGATTCATTCCGGCGGCCCTGGAGGGGCGAAGACGTCCCCGCCGTTGTGAATATCGCCCTGAGGTGTGCCCCATTCGTAGTGGACCAGCCAGGAGGGATCGAGCAGGTTCACTCCGGGGAATGCATCGGGGATCACCGGACCGGCCAGGAAGACACCGGAATAGGTGGGCGACCAGGTAGTCGTGCCATCCGACACGTGTTCAGTGACCCGATCTCGGCCGTCATGATCCTGCCGGTCCCGTTCCAGTCGGTGGGGCACCGCTGCGAGGATCAGCCCACAAGCGATCAACGACCTCAGTCTCGAGATGATCGGGATCTGCAGGGCCCCTGAGCGCCCCGCGCACCCCTTCGGGTCCTCTCTCCAAACCCGACACCGGTCGCTGGATCGCGTCGTCGCGCCGGCCGAAATGGGACCAACACCGAAACCCAGCCGACAGAGGTGGGGTCCGAACCATCGCCGTGTAGACCAAGTCCCTCAGATCGCCCGCAGACGTCATCGAAGCAACGATAGAACACAGCCACCGCCGAGTCGGCTGCGAAACCCCGGCCCCGCCCAGGTCGCAAATAGCTTCTGGCCAATAACCCGCGTCCCATAAGGCCTGACCGACCCCTAGTGCGTCATATCCGAGCCCGCCGGGTAGAAGCCGATGAACCCTTGACCATGAAACGATTGTTCGGCGGACTATCTCGAGTGCTAAATGTCTTCTGGAGGGTTGTGCCGGTCGACGTTAGGTGACCTTCGGGGGTCGTCCGGCGGCTCGATTCCGAACTTGACCGCCAGCCGTTTCATGTCATGCATCCTGTCAGCGGGATCCAGGATGTAACGGCCGTCAGTCAGGCCTTGTCTGATCGCCCCGACGGTTGTGTCAATGTCAAGGCCTGATGAGTCCAGCACGTGCGCCTCGAAGCTGCCGAGATCTTCGAAGGCGTTGAACATCTTGTCGACCGGGTCAGGATCGACGAGCTCGTCGGGGGCCCGTCGGCTGATGGCCCGCGCCAGGGAGACCTGGCGGGATGGTCTCAAAACGACATAGTGCGTAGGGGGTTCGAGGCTTCCAGCGATGCGGAGCCAATGGGGCAGGAACCAGGGACCGACGATGCCGTCGACGACCACGTCGTAACCTCCGGTCGCGAACTCAGAGCACTAGAAAGCCACGGAGACGAGAATATAGGGTCTCACGCCTGGATTCCTGGAACGGCGCTTCACGTGTGCATCAGGGCGTCCCAGAACGTGCGACCGATTATCAGGCAGCCCCAGCACGCCGGGTGGATGAGACGGTTCAGAGTTCGGTTTCCAGCCGGCTGGCAATGTCGCGGTAGCGGCTGACGGGTATCAGATGGACACCGTCGAACAGTCCCGAGGCCTTGATCTGGCCGACCAAGGTGCAGGCCAGCTCGACACCGGCACCAGGGTCTCGCTCGAGACGAGCGATCACGTCCTCGGGCACGGCTAGCTGCGGCAGGTCGGCCGACAGCTTCCGCGCCATGGCGGGGCTGGCTACCACCATCACGCCGGCGAACACGCCGCCGTCGAAGTCGACCGATGACCGCCATGCCGCCAGCTCGTCGACCGAAAAACCGACCTGCACGAACAGAAAGTCGGCCTCGTGCTTCCACGCTGGCAACGGGGCCAGCCCTGAGGTGACCCCGACCCGGAAACGCCCGGCCGTCCCGCCTGGGTCGACCGGGAATGATCGAGCCTCGCCCATCATGGCCTGGACCGTGAGGTCGCCACTGCGAGTCCCCGATGCGGGACGGTCTCCGTAGACGAAGAGGAACTCCTTCACCCCGTAGGCGGCGGCGGTGAGCAGGTCCCGGCGGAATCCGAGAAGGTTACGGTCCCGGGCGTTCAAGCAGGCGATGGCGCGTCCCCCCATTTGGGCCACTTCGTGGGCCACCGCCACGCTGGACACGGTGGCGCGTCCCAGGTGGTTGTCGGGTATCAGAAATGCCGTCGCCACCTTGCTCAGCACCCCGATCTGATGGCGGACATGCATGAGGTCCGAGCGGGTGGCGGGCTCGACCTCGCAGATCACCTGGAACTCTGCGGGCATGACCAGAGGCTAGAGCCCGGCCGGCCCCGAGATGTGCGGGCCCGCCCGCCCCGCCCGAGACTGCCCCTACGCGTCGACTCAGAGACAACTGCTCGCTACCGCCGGCCCGCTGTGGACAAATCGGCCGCACAACCCCCTGGAACCGGCGATCATGGGGGATGGCCGAAGTGCGGGTCGCGACCTGCCAATTCCCCGTCAGCGCGGATATCAACGCCAACCTTCGACATGTCTGCCGACGGATGCGCCCGGCCGCGTCCCGGGGCGCCCGCGTTGCCCATTTCTGTGAAGGAGCCCTGTGAGGGTAGGCGGGCACCCGACTTCGACAACTTCGACCGGTTCGACTGGGGCGGTCTGCCCGCAGCCCACCGTGCGGTGGCCGCCCTGGCCGGCGAGCTGGGGCTTTGGGCGGTGGTTGGTTCGGCCCACCGGCTGAGCCCGATGAACTTCGGGTCCTGCACGAGCGTGACACTCAGGGTAGCCCCCACTCTGTGCACGCCCCCAGCGGCGCGGCGCGCCGTGATTCGGTCCTGGCGATCTGCTCGGCTTGGTCTACGGGGAGAGGGAACCCGAGGCTTCTGGCCGCGACGTCTGCGCTCCTGGTGTGTCCCCGGGGGGCACTAGGTGGCGGGCTGGACAGGGCTCAGCTGGCGCCGGCGGCCGCCGACTCGACCCAGCGGTCAATGTGATGGTGCAGGACCGGCATGGGGAGGGACCCGCTGTCGAGCAGGGCAGCATGGAACGCCGGCAACGCGAATGCCGCGCCGAGCCGCTCCTTTGCCCCGTCCCTGGCCTTGACGATCTCCAGCTTGCCGGTCATGTACGACAGCGCCTGGCCGGGCATGATCAGGTAACGGTCGATTTCGTTGGCGGCGAACTCGGGTGGCACGGGCACGTGATCGACGAAGTACTGGAGCGCCTTGTCCCGGCTCCAGCCCAGGGCGTGCATACCGGTGTCGACGACCAGGCGGGCGGCGCGCATGAGCGACGCCGTGACCATGCCGAGAAGGGCCTCAGCGTCGGTGTAAATGCCCATCTCCTCGGCAAGTTGCTCGGCGTAGAGGCCCCAGCCCTCGGAGAAGACGGTGAGGTAGCGGGTGCGCTGCAAGTCGGGCAGGCCAGTCAGCTGCATTATCCGCCCGAACTGCAGGTGGTGGCCCGGGACGGCCTCGTGGAAGGCGACGACTTCGAGGTCGAAGCCGGTGCCGGCGGTGGGTCGGCGAGTGTTGAACCAGTAGATGCCGGGCCTGGTGCCATCGGCGCGTGGCGGCGTGTAGTGGGGAGCGGTGCCGCTGACCGCGACGACCTCGGGCATGGGCTGGATGTCACATGGTGGGGGCAAAGGAGGGGGGAACATCTCGCCGGCGTGGGCCTCGGCCCGGCGGACGGCGTCGATCGCGATCCGGATGGACTCCTCTGGCGGGCGCCGCCCAGCACTGGCCCGTTGCGCCTCGTGAATGGCCTTCAGGTCGTGCAGGCCAATCGATGCGCCGAGGTCGAGGGCACGGGCTTCGAGGGAGGCGACTTGGTCCTGGCCCGTCTGGTGGATCTGGTCGGCGGTAAGCGAAAGGGTGGTATGCAGCCGGATGAGGCGCTGGTAGTCCTCGTCGCCGCCGGGGATGTGGGTGAGGCCAGCCCTATCGGCGGAGCGGGAGCGGGGCAGGAGATCCCTGATGGTCTCGATCCACCGGCCGATCGCCGGCCTCACAATGTCGGTGGCGATGCGGTCCCGCTGCTCGGCCCAATCATCGGCTCCGGCCCAGCCAGCCGGCGGCTGCGGGGCCGCCAGCGGGCCGGGGACCGCTGCCGCTACGAGAGTATTGGCCCATTCGATGGCGTCGGCCGCCAGCGGGGCGACAGGCAATCTCCCCTTCGCGGCGCCGGCACGGAGACGCTCGCAGAGTTGATCGATGTAGTCGCCACTCCGGGACAGCCTGGTCAAGTAGGCGGCGGCGGCCTCAGGGTCGGCCGGAACCGTGCGGGCGGCCACGGCGAAGAACTGAGCCGGCGGCGCGAACGGCTGCGAGGACACGATGTGCTCGGCACCGGCCGAGTCGATGACGGCGATCTCCTGCTCGATGAACGTGGTGACACAGCCGAGGGTCACGCCATCGGCGGCCGACGCCGCCGCTTCGAGGGCTCCGGCCTCGGCCAGCATCTCGTCCATCTCGGTCCGCCGACTGGCCTCGCTGGCCTCGCTGGCGTCGGGCACCAAATCGTCGTAGCCGCACACGCCCATATCGCTGGCCCCGAACGGATTAGCCCTATTCATTGCGGCATCCAGGCGGTCGGCCAGATCCCGGGCGGCACTCATCCCGCCGATGCTAGCGGCGGGCTCCCGATCGGACCCGCCCCCCCAACGGCCGCCCGCCTCGGTTTCGAGGAGGCCTCAACCAGCTGAACTGACCCGGCCCAACGTCTCCACCTTCCGGGCTTGAAGTGTCGCTCGGGTCCGGAATGAGGGTGCAGAACACCTCATCCGATGAAGCCGGCGGCGGGCCATATCAGACGGATCTAGTAGTTAGCCTTGCTCACGGAGGGTTCCAGGACGGTGACTACTGCGGCGGCCCGTTCGGTCTCGGCCGCAAGGGTCCCCGACTCGGCCCTGGAGCCACGCTATCGAGGGATAGCCGCCCTGATCTTGTCGGCCACGTCGCCGATCTTGACGCCCCGCCCGATCAACCCGGGTTGGCCGTCGTAGGAAAACTTGTCCTTGCCGCATTCCAAGGCGAACCCCTCGCCCCCAGTCGGGGTGAACTCGAAGGTCAGGATCTGGGTCTTGGCCGCCTCGTTGGCCCGATTGATCTCTTCGATGGCCTGTTTGATCGGTTCGATGGCCGGCTCGGCGGCTTCGGCAAGGGCAGACATGAGCTCCTTGATGATGTTGGGCTCGATGTCGAGGCCGGCCGAGATTGCCCCGCCAGCCAGCCCGCTCACCCGGTTGACCCCCACCTTGGCGACGCTTAGCCCGGTGTTAATGACCTCGTACTGCTCATCCTTCAACATGACCCCCTGGAATTTTTCGCAACTGACCCAGATCTCGCTCTTGCCCTCCACCAGCGGGATGGTGGCGTTGAGGATCTCGTAGTCCTGACTGCCCTTCTCGTAGATGGTCTGGCCGGTACTGTCCGAGAGCCGGCCTTCGAAGCGGACGATGTAGCTGTCCTTGTTGGCCTTCAGCCAACCGTCGACGTCGGAGTTATTCTTGATGAGCTTCATGCCCTTGTCGCCCAGGTTGTAGGCCTGGACCGGCTTCTTGAAGGCGCCGGTGCTGTGCTGCATCTCGACCGTCGACACCTCTTTGATCTCGATGCCGTGCCGGATCACGAGCAGAGTCGACCCCATGAAACCGCTGGGCAGGTCGGGCGCGTCCTGGTCCTTCCCGCCGCCGACGAACACGCGCGGCGTAGACGTTACCGCCTGCATCCCGCCCGAAGTGAGCCGGTCGGTGGCGAGCTGGCGGGCTTTGCGTTCCTTGGTGGTCGAGCGGGCGCCGAAGGAGGCTTCCTTCAGCGTATAGTCACCAAAGTCGGCCAGCGCGTCGCCGACCTTCTTCAGAGACTTCTGGATGGCGATGAGGGCGCCCGCCGACTTCGGGTCTTTGCCTGCTTTCGCCGCGGCCGTTGACTTCGCCTGGAGGAGATCCGCCTGCATCTTCTGGAGATGTTCCTTGCTCTTGGCCATCGCGCTAACTCTCCTCGCTCTCTTCGTCGTCCTCGTCTTCTCCGGCCCTCCCGGTGTCGCCCGAGCCGGCATCGGCCCCCTCGGCGGCTACTTCTTCGAGGAGCTTGTCGACATCCCAGCGAGCCATCTCTTCGTCGAAGCCCTCCAGGAAGGCGTCGTCTTTGACAAACTCGTTCAGCGTGACCGGGTCGATGTCGACCGACTCGATCAGCTCCTTGGCTTCTGACTCGTCGATGTCGTCGACCAGGCGAGCCAACTCGGCCTCCACCTTCTCCACCTCCTCCGCCCTCGAGGAGGCTTCTGTCTCGCCGACCTCGGTCTCGGCCTGCCCGGCCGGCTGGGCGCGAGCGAAGGCGGAAACCCTCTTGGCCGGCGCCGCGCCCACGGCGCCGGCCTTTGCCGCGGCCGCCGGCGCGGGCCGTTCGGGCGCAGCAGTCTCCTGTGTCTCGTGGCCGCCGGCGGGCTGCTTCTTCTCAATCAGCTCGTCCAGCCATCTTTTGCGCCGGTCGACATCGACGGCATCATCCAGGTCGCGCAGCAGGACCGGCAGAGTCTGTTCCAGGAACAAGTACAACTCCTCCAGCTTCCGGGGGTCGGCATACCACTGCAGGTCCGTCCAGCCCCAGCACTGCCCGAGGGACCTGCGCCTCTCTTCCAGGGCTGGGTCTAACTCCCGCTCGAGGAGCCACCAGGGTTCGCTCTCCAGGTCAAGGAACTGCTCCCGCCGCATCCTCATCGCCCCCCGACCGGCCGCGAACATGGCCCGTCCTCGGTCCAGGCTGCTGGTTCAGACATTTCGCCTACCTCCTTGCGCCGGTCGCCGTGATCACTATTCTCCGTCACCGCACCCATCCCGCTCCCGTCACAGGTTCCGCCTCTTCTACCGAGTTCGGGGGCATCAGGATGTAGCCCCATCTCACCTCCGACACCGACATGCCCGCTCGCCACTGCCAGATGGTTCACCTTGATTCACCCGAACAGTACACGCATCAGGGTGACCCCCAGAAAGCCCCCAAAATGGTTGGGGGCTTGTCCCCACCTCATGGCCATGGGATCGGTCCGGTTGCAGCCGCCCGGACCTACGGTGCGGAGAGATGCGACAAAACCGACAGACCGGAGTACTGGGAGCCCGGGAGATCGGGCTGCTTGACGGTGTGGTGAGAAAAGCGGCCTCCCGTCGAGGGCGACCGCCCTCATCGAGGGCCCGGCCGGAACAGGGGACGAGCGGGTTGCTGGACTGGACCGCGGGCGGGAAGGGGCCGCCGGCTATCCGGTGCTGTCAGCTCGGGCTGGCGGGTCGAGTATCCCCTGCCGCCGCCCCCAAACCGTCCCATTAACACGACCGGCGCTTCACTGCCCCCAGACGACGGTCAGGAAGCTCATTATCCCCAATCGAGGTTGCTTGCTGGAGGTTGCTGCACCGGGTTCGGCACTTAGATGTCATGCCATTGGGGGACAATGGGGCGGTTGGTGTGCGATTCACGTTTCGGCGAGGAGTTGCTCGTAGATTTTGCGAGTGGCGGGGCTGGGCGAGGCGCCGAGTTGGTCGCGTAGAGAGTCGCTCAGCTGGGTGTAGACGTGGAGTGCTTCTGCGAGGTTGTCTTGGGCGGCGAGGGCTTGCATGAGGTAGCGGTGGCCGCTTTCGCGAAGCGGGGCGAGGTGGACGAGTTGGCGACCGGCCCTGACGGCGCCTGGGAGCTCTGTTCCGCCGATGCCGAGCTCGGTTGCTGCATAGGCTTCGAGGGCCCGCAGGTGCAGCTCGCTCAGGTGGTGGCGGATGTCGTCGATCCAGGGGGCGTCCTCGCCGGGAAGGAAGCCGCGCTGAGCGACGAACAGGGCGCTGAGCACCGGGCCCCAAGCTCTGATCCACTCGCCTTGGGCGACCGCGGACTCAGCTCTGTGGATGGCTTCTGTGGCGGCTTCGAGGTCAACTCGGGCGTCGGGCAGGCACAGCTTGAGCGCGGCGCGGCCATCGATCGCGTTGGGGCCGAACACCCGGCGCAGCTTGGACAGTAGCGGGTTGAGCCTGGCATCTACGGCGGTAGGGTCGGGTTCGAGCCACAAGGCTTCGGCGACCTCGTGGCGTGGGACGGGGCGGTGGCGGTTGACTACAAGGTAGATAAAGAGCAGCCGGCCCTGCCGGCCGGGGAGCAGGTTCTCGAGGCGTTGGCCGTCTCGTTGTACAGCGAGGGCGCCGCAGACCTGGATACGCAGAGGCGGGTGCTGGGACGCCAAGGTCACGCCAACATCTTGCCAATATCTTGTAATGGCGACCGAGCTAGGAGGTTCGATGTCCAAGACCATCCGCTGCGAATGCGGTTTCGTGGCCCGCGGCGCGAGCGATGACCAGGTGATTGGAGTGATCCGCGGCCATATGGCCACGGACCATCCGGCCTTGCTGGACACGGTGAGCCGGGACGACTTGGTGAGCTGGATCGAGGTCGAGTAGCGGGAGATGGGATCCAAGGGACAGGTCAAGGTAGGACGCCACTCTGGACAACTGATCCACGTCTCCGCCTCCAGGTCAAACGCCTCACCACCCGTCGTCGTGGCGACACTCTGACAGGCTCACACCGACCCGCCCGGAGAGTGACCCGCCCATCCTGCGGTTACCCCTCCCGCGCCATCACCGGCTCGCTCTTGTCGGCAGCCCCAACAGTTTCGAGCTGACCGCATCTCAGCGCCGAGGCGCCGGCAGGCTGGGATGGCACGGGTAGCGAAGGGGTGGGACGCGATCGCTGGCCCGCTTCGATTAGCCGGATACTCCGTCCGCAGGGCGCCAAGGTTTCGCCAAGGTTGCGGCAACAGCTCTGTCGTACAACCACCAAGGAGACGACAAGCCTTGGAGGTTCGGATGGACACGGCGCTCGGCACCACCGCAAAGCCACGAGGCCATGAGATGCGAGACCATTTGCTCGTAAATCCGGATTGGCTGGTGAGGCACCTTGACGACCCCGACCTACGGGTCGTCGAAGTCGATGTCAGCTCGGCCGCCTATGACGACTGGCACATCGACGGCGCGGTCCTGTGGAACGTGTACGAGGATCTCAAGGACTCCGACTACCAGCCGGCCCTGCCGGCCGCTCTCGAAAGCCTCTTAGCGCGCTCGGGCATCACAGCGGAGACGAACCTCGTGTTCTACGGCTACGCACCCGCGTTGGGCCTGTGGCTGATGAACCTTCACGGTCACCCCCGGGCAGGCATCTTGAACTGCTCACGCGACGCGTGGAAGCGCGAGGGCCGCCCCTGCGGCAAGACGCGACGCCAACCCCGACGAGGCAGCTACCAGCTCACCGCCGGCGACCCCGGGCTGCGGGCCGGGCGCGCCGCAGTCGAGGACGCCATCAGCCGCTCTGACACGAAGCTGCTCGATGTGCGCTCGGCCGCTGAGTACCGAGGTGAGCGTTTCTGGCCTTCAGGCGGCATGGAGCCAGGCGGGAGAGCCGGACACGTACCCTCCGCCCTGCATCAGCCCATCGACGGGCTCTACCAAGACGACGGCTCGTTCCGACCGGTGGCGGCGCTACGAAGTGTCTTCTCGACGGTCGACCTCGACGGCGAGCAGGAGTTGATCACCTACTGCACCATCGGGGGGCGAGCCGCTACCGCCTGGTTCGTGCTGACCCACCTCCTCGGCCGCGAAGACGTCAAGGTCTACGACGGGTCGTGGGTCGAATGGGGCCGTCTGCCCGAGACCCCGGTCGAAGCACCCTGAACGCCGACCATCAACAACCAGCAACCTGGGACAAATACCCCTCAAACATCCGAAAACGGAGGAAACGACATGCCTGGACTGATCCGAAAGAGCCTCGATACCCCCGAAGAGGTCCGCAAGTTCGAAGCCGGCAGCGGGCAACTGGAGCTGGTCAATATCGAGGCCGGACCGGTGGGCCGGGCCACCTTCCAGCCCGGGTGGCGCTGGTCTGAGCACGTCAAGCCGATCGCAGGCACCGAAAGCTGCCAGGCCGCCCATACCTGCTACTTCGTCTCGGGGCGCATGAAGGTCGTCATGACCGACAGCGAGGAGATGGACTACGGCCCCGGCGACTTCGCCATCATGGCTCCGGGCCACGACGCCTGGATCGTTGGTGTCGAGCCGTGCGTCGTCGTCGACTGGCAGGGCTTCGCCGACTACGCCAAGCCCCACCGCGGCTGACCTCGTCGATGGCCAGTCTCGGGCGGGTGTATGGCGGCTACCACGGGACGTGGTGCTCGAGCAAGCTTCAAGCCGAGCTGGAGGGCCGCGGGGCCGCGCCGCATCAGGTCGTCACGGTTCGCTGCCCCTGCACTCCAGATACGACTTCAGCGTTCGGGTCACGCTGTCGTCGCGGCCATCCAAGCTCAGAACGACGGCGTAACTGTGCAGGACGAGGGTGCGTACATCCGGGTCGCCACAACATGGTCTGCCGGCTCACCAAAGCCGAGATCGAGGTCCTGCTGGGGCAGCCAGTTCGTTTTCCCGGTGATCTGGACGTCGCCATGCCATCATTCTCGGGTCGCGTGCGGCCGGTCAGCTTGGACGGCCAGGCCAGGTCGCTATCGACCGACAGGCCGCCAAAGATGACCTGCACGGTGGAACCGTAGCTGTCAATGCTTTGGTGGAAGCGAGCGGGCATATGTCGCGCCGATCCGCGCCCACTTTCCCAGCTGGCTTTTGGTCTTGAGCTTGTCGTCGGACACTCGCAGCCAGCCATCCATCGGCCGACCGCGCATGATCGCCAGCTCCGCCCCCGGCGGCATTGCCTTCCTCGGATCAGACCGGACGAGTATTCCGCCCTGACCGCTGGCGGCGATCGCCATGTTGCCGTTGACCAAGAATGCCAGCCCGCCGAACATCTTCCTCTCCGTGACTTGCGCCTCGTCGGCAAGCAGCTGTCGGATGCGATGAGCCAGGTCCTCGTCGTAGGCCATGGCCGATGTTAGGTCCGGGCGTCGGCGGACTCTGGGCTGACTACCCTGAATAACACCCGAGCGACCGACGACGGGAAACCGGCCTGAGAGGACGCTCCTTTGTCCTCGCCGTTTGAGCATTCTGGGGCATTCTGATCACAGTGATCATCGTAGAGGGACCGGGCGCAGCAGCAAAAACAACCTGGTGCCAGCGACACACCCTCACCCGGGGGCGCGACGCGTGGTACTGTGCGCCCCGCTTGGGGTAGCAGGTCTTGGTAGCAGGTCTGCTCTGCGCTTGAACGCTGGCAGAGAGAGGGACAAATGGGGCGAAGATGGTTCTCCTTGATCGCGGCGGTGTGCGCCGCTGGGCTGATAGCGGTTTGGTGGGTGTCGACGCCAGTTGGAGCTGCGTCGTTGCCGTCGACAGCACCGACAGTTACGGCGCTGGAGGCCAGTCCGACGACGGCGTTCGGCTACCTGGGCGGGCCTGTGACGATGTCGGCTTCGGTGGCGCACGCGACGACCTGCACCTTTTCTGCCAATGTCAGCCTCGCCGGGCTTCCCGCGAAGAAGGCTTGCACGAACGGGCCAGTCTCAGACTCGGTGAAGCTCCCCGCGAATCCAGGCCAGAGTGCTATGGCTTACACGTTGACCCTCACCGTAAACGGCGGTGCTGGCACCAAGGCCGCCATCACAAAGCGTGCCGTGACGGTCGCGGCGCGAACAATTGCCCGACCCCAGGCCCAGGTGCCAACCTGACTGGGTGTGACCTCTCTGGAGCCAACCTGAGCAACGCCAACCTCAGTCACGCCAAGATGGCCTTCGCGAAACTGAACAGCGCCAACCTGAACAGCGCCAACCTGACGGACGCGAAGCTGGCTGCCGCAGACTTGGCCAAGACCAAGTTGTCACGTACACACCTTTCTGGCGCCAGTCTCGCGGGGGCCACGCTTAGAGGGGTCGCCTCCTCAAATGTGTCTGGTATCCCGGCGAGTTTGCCGAGCCACTGGGAGATAGTGAACGGATATCTGATCGGCCCGGGCGCGGACCTGGTCGACGCGTTCCTATCCAATGCGAACCTGACCGACGCGGACCTCGCGGGGGCCAACCTCACCGGCGCCACCCTCGCCAACGCAAATCTCTCGGGCGCTGATGTGTCCGACGCCGACCTCACTGACGCGATCCTGTCCGCAAACCTGGCCGGCGCGAACCTGGCTGGCGCCACCCTTACTGGCGTCTCCACAGGCGGCTATGCCAACGGAGTCCCGGCCAGTCTGCCCACCGACTGGGAGCTAACAGCCGGGTTTCTGATCGGCCCGGGCGCCAACGTAGTGAACGCAACCCTGTCCGGCTTCGATCTGGCTGGACTCAACCTGTCAGGCGCGGACCTGGCCAGCGCGAACCTAACCAGTACCAACCTGTCCGGCACCGACCTGACCGGCGCGAACATTTCGGACGCCGACTTGACCGGAGCTGACCTGGACCACGCCGACATGTCTGACGCCGCCCTGCCCAGCGCGAACCTGGCCCACACAGACCTTTCCGGAACCGCGCTATCGGGAGCGACGCTCACAGGAGTGACCTCCGGCGGCGTCGACGGCACCCCGGCGAGCCTGCCACCGAACTGGGAGCTGGTAGACGCCTACCTGATCGGCCCCGGCGTCGACCTTTCCGAGGTGGACCTTTCTGGCGCGGACCTTTCTGGCGCGGACCTGTCCAGCGCCGACATGGCCCAGATCAACCTGACGGCCGCCAACCTGACCGGGGCCGACCTATCCGCGGCAACACTGACCTTCGCCAACTTGAACGACGCGGATCTCGTGAACGCGGACGTGTCGGGAACGAACCTGTCCAACGCCATCCTGTACGGAGTGTCCTCCGGCGGCATCGAGAGCACACCTGGAGGTCTGCCCGACGAGTGGGAACTGGTCAACGGTTACCTGATCGGCCCGCAAGCCAACTTGGCCAACGCAGCCCTATCCGGCGCCGACCTGTCGGGTGACCTCTTGGGCGGTGCCAACCTGACCGGGGCCGACCTGTCCAACGCCAACCTGGACGGGCTGTCCTCTGGAGGAGTCATCGGCATCCCGGCCAGCCTGCCGACCAACTGGAAGGTACTCGACGGATACCTAGTCGGTCCCGGCGCCAACCTGGCCAACGCAGCCTTGCCCGGCGCCGACCTGTCCGGCGACGAGTTGAGCGGCATCGACCTAGAAGCCGCCACCCTCGCCGGTGCCAATCTGACCCACGTCGACCTGACCGACGCCAACCTGGCGAACGTCAACCTGACCACCGCCACTTTGACCGGAGCCACCCTGACCAATGCCGACCTCTCCAACGCCGACCTCTACCAACTCAACCTGTCTTCACTCGACCTCTCCGGCACCATGCTGCAAGGCGCCAACCTCTACCAGTCCGACCTCACCGCAGCCGACCTCAGCAACGCCAACCTGTCTGGTGCCAGCCTTACCGACGCCACCGTTAGCGGGGCCGACCTCACCGGGGCCACGCTGGGAGAGGGCGGCTGGGGCGGAGTCGCCTCCGGAGGGCTCATCGGTACGCCTGTGAACCTGCCGACCAACTGGGAGTTACTCGACGGATACCTGATCGGACCCTTCGCATACCTCTCCAACGCCGGCCTGACCGGCGCCAATCTGGCCGACCTAGACCTCCACGCCGCGAACCTGTCCTACGCCAACCTGTCCAACGCGGATCTCTCAGGCGCCGATCTGACCGACGCGGACCTGCAGGGCGTGACGTGGTCGAACACGACCTGCCCCGACGGCACCCTTAGCAGCAACGACGGTGGTACCTGCGCAAACAATCGCTGACTCCGCAGCCTCCGCTCACAGCGGCCAGAGGCGGTGCGGCCTCGTTCACCGCCGATCAGCGCCGCGCTGCTGACGAGATCGCCTCTGGGCTACCCAGCTTCGACGAGCATACCAACGCGTGGTCAATCGGAGAGTCGGCCCTTTTTGGGCTCACAAGCACACCTTGGCCGCCTCGTCACGTCCAAGACAGCCAGGGGGCTGAGTGAGCTGTACTGTTCCTGTTTGGATGATTCCATGACCAGCCCCGAGCAACCGAGTCGCGTCGTAACCGCGAACCGCGAGATCACCGCCCGCGCAGACCGCATTTTCGAGCTCATCGCCGACCCGTCCCAGCAACCACGCTGGGATGGCAACGACAACTTGAAACAAGCTGCGGCGGGACAGCGCGTGCGCGCCGTCGGCGACGTGTTCACTATGCGTCTCACCAGGGGCGGAATCCGGGACAACTATGTGGTGGACTTCGAAGAGGGTCGTCGCATCGCCTGGCGACCCGCCGTGCCGGGCAAGTCCCCGCCTGGCCATCTCTGGGTGTGGGAACTCGAACCGCTAGGACCGTCACGCACACTGGCCACCCAGACCTATGACTGGACCGAGCTCACAGATCGATCTCGGATCCCGCGTGCCCGGGCGACCACGCCCGTGCAGCTACGGGCCTCGCTTGACCGACTCGCCGCCATGGCCGAGAAACCGGAGCCGCGACAGGGCTGACGATCCCAAGCGGCAACGGTTTTCTCAAGCCTGCGCAGCCGAGCGCGTTCACCACGTCAGCAAAGCGATAAGAGCTCACGCATAGGAGCGCGGCAGTAAGGAGGGAATGCCATGCAATATCGCTCACTGGGACGAGAGGGGCTGATCGTATCGGCTCTCGGGCTGGGGACTATGGGGATGACCATGGCCTACGGGCCGGCCGACGAGCAGGAAGGAATTGCGACCATCAGGCGCGCCCATGAGCTCGGCGTCACGTTCTTCGACACCGCCGAACTGTACGGGCAGGGCACTGGCAGCAACGAAAAGCTAGTCGGTCGCGCTGTCGCGCCGTTCCGCGATGAGATCGTGATCGCTACCAAGTTCGGCTTCGATTTGAGCCAAACCAGGCCGAGTCGGTTCGACAGCCGACCCGAGCACATTCTCGAGGTTGCCGACAACAGCTTGCGCTGCCTGGGCACCGACCACATTGACCTGTTCTACCAGCACCGCGTCGACCCGGACGTGCCCATCGAGGACGTCGCCGGCGCCGTGCAGCAGCTCATCCGCGCCGGCAAGGTGCGCTACTTCGGTCTTAGCGAAGCAGGGCCTGAGACGATCCGTCGCGCCCACGCCGTGCAGCCGGTCTCGGCGCTGCAGACCGAGTACTCGATCTTTGAGCGTGACGTCGAGGAGGCGGTGCTGCCTGCCGTCCGGCAGCTCGGCGTCGGCTTCGTGCCGTATTCCCCGCTCGGGCGCGGCTTCCTCACCGCGGCCGTCACCGCGGCGGATGAGTACGCGGACGACGACATGCGCCGACTGCGCGACCCCCGCTGGCAGGGTGAGAACTTCGAGAACAACCGACGTGCCCTCACGCAACTCGAGGCACTCGCCGCGGACAAGGGCATCGCCCTCAGCCAGCTTGCCCTCGCTTGGCTGCTCGCTCAGGGCGACGACATCGCGCCCATCCCCGGAACCCGGAGCGTCACACGGCTCGAGGAGAACGTAGGCGCAGTGGACGTCACGCTCACCGAAGACGACGTGCGCCGGGTAAGAGAGGCGTTCCCCGACGGCGCCTACGGTGCCCGCTACGCCGAGGCCACCCTGCCCACATGGGTATAGGCAGCTCCAAGTGACACCGGCGGACGGGGTTGCGCAGTGCCCAGTTGGGTTAACCGGGCGACCTCGGCCGGGACCGGACCCTCGTGTCCTCGCCCGCCGTGCACCACGGGATCCCCAGCGTCGGGGGTGGGAGGTCGCGGACAGCGGCCAGATGATGTCACGGCGGGCGAGACGGGAACGGAGGGTACGCCTTGGGGTGCACGATCCGGCCGCGGGCGAAGCGGCGATGACTTCGCGGAACGCGCCGATCCGAGCCGAGACGGGAGATGAAGCGCTCCGAGGCAGTCCTCATCCCGGTACATCCGACACACGAGGAGTGCCCTTCGTTCGGTGCTCGTTGTTGGGACCCAGAGGCAGGATTCTCGAGCGGGTGTTCTGCACGATCCTCCGACGGCAACTTATGCAGCAATGAACCAGCCGTGAAGGGTTGCGACGGCGGGACGCGATGTCCAGAGGCCGGGAACTCTAGCGAAGGTTGGTAACTGGCCGTCGGGGCGGGCATGATGGCGCGGCAAAGAGCGTGGAGGATGCCAATGGGAGGACGGACTACAGCGGTCGAGACGGCTCGGGGTCCGATCCCGGCCGACGATCTAGGCCGGGTGCTCGCGCACGAGCACGTCTTCGTACTCTCACCGGAGATCCTGCAGAACTATCCGGAGGAGTGGGGGGATGAGGACCAACGGGTCACTGACGCAATCCGGCGGCTGAGTGAACTCAAGAAGGCCGGCATCGACACGATCATCGACCCGACCGCCCTCGGCCTGGGACGGTATATTCCGCGCCTCGCTCGGATCGCCCAACAGATCGAGCTCAACATCGTGGTCGCGACCGGCCTCTACACGTTTGACGTGGTGCCTCCGTTCTTTAGGAGGCGCCTTCCGGGGTCCGGGCCCAAAGGAAGCGACCCCATGGTGGATATGTTCGTCCGAGATATCGTCAAGGGGATCGGCGACACCGGGATTAAGGCGGGGGTTATCAAGTGCGCCACGGACATCCCGGGCGTCACCAAGGACGTCGAGCGGGTGCTGCGGGCCTGCGCCCAGACCCACCGCAAGACTGGCGTCCCGCTCACCACGCACACCAACGCGGCAACCAGGCGCGGCCTCGAGCAGCAACGGATCTTCAAGGAAGAGGGGGTCGACCTCGAGAGAGTCGTGATCGGGCACTGCGGGGATACCGACGAGCTCGACTATCTGCTGGAAGTCATGTCCTATGGGTCGATCCTCGGCATGGACCGCTTCGGTCTCGACGGCTACCTGACGACAGAGAAGCGGGTGGCGACCGTCGCCGAGCTGTGCCAGCGGGGCCACGCCGACCAGATGGTCCTGAGCCACGACTGCTCCTGCTTCCTCGACTGGATCCCGGGGGAGCTGCCGCCAGCGCACGCACCCAACTGGAGCTACCTGCACATCTCGAAGGATGTGCTGCCGATGCTGCGGGCGGCTGGCGTCACTGAGACCCAGATCGACGAGATGCTCATCCAGACGCCGAAGCGCTTCCTGACCCATACCGGTCCTTACTAACGGGTCGCCAACGAGCACTCGGAGAGGTCTAAAGCAAACCCCGAAGCCTCTTCGATCCGACCCAACATCTCGACCAACACGACGCCGTCCACGTCGGGCACTCCGCCGGCGGTGGCGAGGTGGCCCGCTACGTCGGCCGACATGGTCAGAGCCGGGTGGCGAAAGTGGTGCTGACAGTCGATTGAGTGGGGGTTTGGGTTTGTGGTTGGAGTGCGGGCGCGTGCCGTCGGCGCCGGGCCGATCGGGCAGGATCGTGGCCGGAGGGGCGGTCATGACGAGGTGGTGGCGATTCGGTGGTAGCGGGCGTCGCGTTGGAGGACGCCGAGCAGTTCTTGGTAGGGCCCGATGAGATAGGCCCGATCACCCGGCTGGAACCGGGTGGCGCGTCGTGGAGGGTATTCAAGTACGGAGGCGTCGGACCGGCGGATGGCGATGACCCGGATGCGGGCTGAGAGGTCTTGCATGGCCAGACCGGCCAATCCACCCGTTGGGGCTACGGTCAGGCAGGCCACCAGGAGCAGTTCCCGCTCGATGTAGAACGTGGACAGGATGTCTAGTCCGAGAGCGGCTCCGACAAACCAGGGCGCCGCCAAGGCCGAGGTCGATCGGACCAGGCGGAACCCAAAGCTGTCCTCGATGACCCTTCCCAAGGGTCGATCGAAGACCCGCATAATAATCGGGATATCTTTGCCAGCGGCCGTCAGGTGTTGTCGTAGCGAAAGCCCGGTCTCGAGGTTCGTCAAGTCGTCGCTGGTGAGTATGGCGACCGCGGAGGCGGCGGTGACGTGGGCGGCGTCGAGTGTGGCGGTTTGGGTGGCGTCGCCCACGATGACCGGAACGCGGAGGGCCCGCCCGTTGGGGAGGTGACGGTTGTGTTCGTCGCTCTCAATGACGACCACAGGCAGCCCGTAGGCGAGTAATTCTTCGACCACCCGCAAACCCACCGCGCCGAGGCCGACCACAACCACGTGGCCGCTCATGCCAGTGACGCGGTGCAGCCCGAACGCGTCGGCCACTCGCCGGCTGAAAAGCAGGTCGGTGATCAAGGCGAACAGCGCCGTGATTGCGGTCGCTCCCAGTATGATGAGCAGAATCCCGAATACCCGTAGCCCTGTCGATTGGGCTCCGAACGAGAAGTCGCCGTAGCCGACGGTAGAGATGGTCTCGACGGTGAAGTAGAGGGAGTTCAGGACGGAGAGATGCCTTCCTCGACCGATGTTGTAGCCGAGCGAGAGGATCAGCGTCGACGTGGCGACCAGACCGACCAGGGCAACTATCAGTACTCCGACTCTTCGGCCCGCCCCTTGGGCCACGGACCGGACCGCGTGGAGGCTCGTCGAAGCGCGTGACGGTCGCGACCACGCGGAAGCGATCGTCGCCCGCTGGCCGCCAAGCGTTTCGGCCAGATCCGGCGCCGTGCCCAGCACCGTGACCCGGTCGCCGGGATAGACCGAGTGGTCGCGCCCGGGGCAGATCTCCACCGCGGCCTGTGGAGCGATAACCGCTATCGGCACCAGGTCCCCGTAGATCGACCTGAGAGTACCGGGCCGGGTGACGACGGTTTCCTTTACCGCGAAACGCTCGCCTGCCAGATCGAGATCCAGTTGCCCACCCCCGAGGCAGGCTTGCACCAGCGACGGCGCGGCCAGGCCGGCCACGTCAAGGGCAGCTCCGGAGGTGACAAGGTCGCTAACGGCCGCGCCCACCGCGGCGTTGGTCATCTGCACGATGATCCGAACATCGGGCCGCAGGTTCCGCACTACCAGCGCCGTCTCCAGGTTCTGGAGGTCGTCCGCCTCGACCGACACCACTGCTCGGGCCCCGTCCAAGCCGGCGTTGATGAGTACCTCGGGCAGCCTGGCCATCTCTGCGATGTGCGGGATGCCCCAGCGCCCTAAGATCGACACCAGGCGCGGATCGGGATTGTCATCTATGACGACTACTGGCACAGCCGAGCTGCGCAGCACCTCGACGATCCGCAACCCGAGCGCGTGCAGCCCGCAGACGATCACATGACCGCGGAGGTGCCTATACGGAAACGAATCCACGGCTTCGAGCACGGCTAAGACTGCCTGCAGACGGGCCGCGTTTGGTGTCGCTTTGATGAACAATCGGGTACCGCGGAGCGG
The DNA here is from genome assembly GCA_963769725.1 of uncultured Acidimicrobiaceae bacterium. Classification (GTDB taxonomy): domain Bacteria; phylum Actinomycetota; class Acidimicrobiia; order Acidimicrobiales; family Palsa-688; genus PALSA-693. The sequence goes on from CAVYMU010000005.1 coordinate 293,533, forward strand.
GTCATCCCCGCCAAGGGGCCGCCGTAACTCAGGGTTCACAGTTCTCAACGTCGTGGAAACGGGCGGCATCGTAGTTCTGGGCCTCCCCGACGCCGACACGGCGCCCCGAGTTTCCGAGGAAGGCTATGAGCTACCAGGCCGAGTACATCTGGATCGACGGGACAGAACCCAGCCCCCTGATGCGATGCAAGACGCGGATCGTCAGATCCGGCAAGGAGCCCGGGATCTGGGGGTTCGACGGCTCGAGCACCAATCAAGCACCGGGCCACAACTCAGACTGCGTGCTGCGCCCGGTGTTCACCTGCCCTGACCCCATCCGGGGCGGCGACAACGTCTTGGTGTTGTGCGAGGTCGAGCTTCCCGACGGCTCTCCCCATCCGACCAACACCCGGGCCGCCTGCGTGGCCGCGGCCGCCCAGTACGCCGATCAGGAGCCCATGTTCGGGATCGAGCAGGAATACACGTTCTTCAGAAATGGTGCGCCGTTGGGCTGGCCCGAGCAAGGCTTCCCTGCCCCGCAAGGACCGTACTATTGCGGCGTGGGCGGGGCCAAGATGGTCGGACGGGAGATCATCGAGGCCCACACCCTCGCCTGTATGAACGCCGGACTGTCGATCGAGGGAACCAACGCCGAAGTCATGATGGGCCAATGGGAGTTCCAGATCGGGGTGCTCCCGCCACCGCGTATCGGCGACGAGATCTGGATGGCCCGATGGCTTCTCTACCGGATCGCCGAACCCTACAAGATCGACGTCTCCCTCGACGCCAAGCCTATGCCCGGCGACTGGAACGGAGCCGGCGCCCACACCAATTTCTCCACCGCCGCCATGCGCGACAGCTACGACGCCATCATGGCGGCCGCCGAGGCGTTGGGCAGGCGGGCCGTCGAGCACATCGACAACTACGGGCCCGGAATCAAGGAGCGCCTGACCGGCGCCCACGAGACGGCCCGCTGGGATGACTTCAGCTGGGGCGCTTCGGATCGGGGGGCGTCGGTACGAATCCCGTGGGCCGTGGAGAAGGCCAAAAAAGGATGGCTCGAGGATCGGCGACCCAACGCCAACATGGACCCCTACGTGGTCACCAGGCTCATCGTAGAAACATGCTGCGAAGCCCTCGAGGCCATGGTGTAACACCGCGAGTGGGAGTGCACGGATCGAGTTACTCATATGTTCTTGACCCCGTTTTCAGGCCCCGTTGAGCCATGAGGCCGCCGCGAAACACATGCCATGTTCCCAGCTACCAGGAGGCCTGAGGGTGCTTGTTGGAGTTGCTGCACCCTGTGCGGCATCACCTTTGAGGGCCATTCTGCCCGGTTCGAGTCCGAGGTATTGGGCTTCAAGGCCCGGCCCGCACCGGACCCAGGGTCCATCGAGCCCCGAGCGGCACGGTCCTCGCCACGGATATCTTGCGTCGTCTCCGCTTCGAGGTTCAGGTTCTCGCTCTTGTCGACGACCAGGGCCCTTCCCCGGCGACCAGGTAAATGTGTAACCAGCTGGACCACCTAGCGTGTAGTCCTGATGGAGACCGCTGACGTCGACCAGGCTGATCGCGCTCTACGTGATGACATTCGGTTCCTTGGCGAGCTGCTGGGCGAGTCGTTGGTCCGACAGGAGGGCGGTTACCTACTCGACCTTGTCGAGCGGGTGCGCACAGAGTCCAAGGCCGCGCTCTCAGACCCCCGTGCCCGACGGCGGCTCGGGGAAACTCTGGCGAGTGTCGACATCAAGACGGGGACACTTCTCGTGCGGGCGTTCCTCGGCTACTTCCATCTCGCCAACATCGCCGAACAGGTCCATCGGGCCGACGAGCTGACGCAGCGGTCGCTGGTCGCGACGAGCGCCCTGGAGCGCACGGTTGACGACATCATGGCTGCCAATCTCGACCCCGCTTTCGTAGCGGACACGGTCGCCCGCCTGGACGTCCGTCCAGTGCTGACCGCCCATCCAACCGAGTCGTCGCGCACCTCTATCCTCATGCATCGTCGAGGAGTGGCAACACTGCTGCGACAACTGTCCGACCCGCGTTCTTCGGACGCCGATCGGCAGCGGGCCAGACGCGGGCTGTCCCGTGTGGTGGACCTGCTGTGGCAGACCGAGGAGGTACGGCGGGAGCGACCGACGCCGAGCGACGAAGCACGGGCGACGCTCTTCTTCCTGGACGAGCTGGCCAGGGCAGTCCTGCCTGACCTGCTCGACGACCTCGCTTTCCAGTTTCATCGTCTCGGCAGCGATCTGCCTATGACCGGCCGGCCGCTGCGATTCGGGACATGGGTCGGCGGCGACCGCGACGGCAACCCGTACGTCACGCCCGAGGTCACCCTGGGGGTGCTCAAACTCCAGCGCGAGCACGCGCTGGGGGCGTTACTCGAAGTCGTGGACGCCCTCACCGGTGACCTGAGCATCTCCACACGGGCCGTCGGCGTGTCTCGCGAACTGGTCGAGGACCTCGAGCGCGACCGTGAGCTGCTGCCATCGGTGTTCGAGCGGTGGCGCCGTCTCGACGCCGATGAGCCGTACCGCCTCAAGTGCTCCTACATCCGAGAGCGGCTCGTGGCGACGTCCGGTCGAGCCGCGAGCGACGGTCCACACCGGCCCGGTTGCGACTACGCGGGCGTTGACGAGGTGATCGCCGAGCTGGAGGTGCTGCACCGGTCACTGATCGCCAACCGCGGCGAACTGATCGCCGAGGGGACGGTCGGCAGGGCGCTTCGCACAACCCGGGCCATCGGCCTGCAACTTGCCACCATGGACGTGCGAGAGCACGCCGGCCGTCACTTCCACGCCATCAGCGTGCTTTTTGACCGTCTCGGCACCGACCCCCCATACGGCGCCCTCGATGGCCCTGACCGCATCCAGAGGCTGGCCCAGGACCTGGCTGGCGGACGACCTCTTGCTCTTCCGACCACGGCTGTGGACGATGACACGGCAGCAACGATGGCCGTGTTCACTACGATCCGCCGCGCCCTTGACGACTTCGGCGATGAGGCGATTGAGAGCTACATCGTCTCAATGGTGAAGGGAGTCGACGACATCCTCGCCGCCGTCGTTCTGGCCCGCGACGCCGGTTTGGTCGATCTTACCGCCGGCGTCGCCCGCATCGGTTTTGTGCCCCTGCTTGAGACCATTGACGCCCTCCTAGCAGCGGGCGATTTGCTCGACGAACTTCTGCAGGAGCCGTCATACCGGCGGGTCGTGACACTGCGCGGCGAGACCCAGGAGGTCATGCTTGGCTACTCCGACTCAAACAAGGACGGCGGCATCACTGCCTCGGCGTGGGCCATCCACCGAGCCCAGCGGGCCCTCCGTGACGTAGCCGACGCTCACAATGTGACCCTGCGGCTCTTCCATGGCCGGGGTGGCACCGTCGGCCGCGGCGGCGGACCGACAGGCCGGGCCATCCTGGCGCAGCCGTTTCGGACGGTCAACGGCACCATCAAGATCACCGAGCAGGGCGAGGTCGTATCAGACAAATACTTGCTGCCCGAGTTGGCACGTTCCAACTTGGAGACGACCGTCGCCTCAGTCCTGCGAGCGTCGCTCCTGCACCGGACATCCCGGCATCCGAAGCCGGTACTTGACCGCTGGGACGAGGCTATGACCGTGGTCGCGGAAGCCAGCCTGCACACCTACCGGCGGTTGGTGGACCATGACGACCTCGTCGACTACTTCTTCGCGTCTACGCCTATCCAGGAGATGGCTGGACTGAACATCGGCTCACGACCAGCCCGGCGCACCACCGACGCCTCTCGAGACCTCGCTGACCTCCGGGCCATCCCCTGGGTGTTCGGCTGGACGCAGTCCCGGCAGATCGTTCCCGGGTGGTACGGCGTCGGGTCAGGTCTGCGCGCCGCCCGACAGGCCGGGCTCGAAGGGACGCTCAATGAGATGGTGGAGCAGTGGCACTTCTTTCCGACATTCCTCGCGAACGTAGAGATGGCCCTGTTCAAGACCGATCTTGACATTGCCAGGCTCTACATCGATCGGCTGGTAGACCCTTCGCTGCGTCACATATTCGATCGCATCGTCGACGAGCACCGGAACACGATCGAGGAGATCCTGCGGCTCCTCCAAACGCCGGCGCTGCTCGAAGGTCATCCCATGCTCCGTCGGACACTATCGACCAGGGCGGCCTATCTTGCGCCGATGCACTACCTGCAGGCGGATCTGCTCGCCAGGCGCCGTGCATCGAGCCGCGAGAACCCCGAACTCGAGCGGGCACTCCTGCTCACCATCAACGGCATCGCAGCCGGCCTTCGCAACACCGGCTAGTCACTGTTACCGACACAAGTCGGTGCCGGCTCGAGTAGTTAGAGCACCCGCGTGGACGTCGGTCATTTTCCGCATCTGTCGGCTGAGGGCCGCGCCGCGCTCGCTGGGGGAGACGCAGACAGAGCAGCCGTCCTGTTCGGTGGACGCTGGGGCTGTGGCGGGGAGAGGCCGTGACTGTGGGAGCGCTCATTATGGAAGCCGAGTGCCCTCTCCTGATGCCCATGTGGACCTGCCCGCTGGGACGGTCGTCGGGCTGGCCCTCGACGGCAATGGGTGACCCGCTCACCGATGAGGCGTGCACCGGCCTCCTTCGACATCGTCGATAACCCTGCCGGGCACGTCGGTCGTTCATCCTGGCGACCAACTGTCGCAGGACGAGTCGATTCGGGACCGCTGATCATCGGAGGAAAGGCGCGGCGCGCCCGATTGACTCACCTTTGCGATCCCGGCCCGGCGGGCGACCCTCCTGACGATCCGAGCGGCGCCATGGTGATCGAAACGAGCTCCGTCGGAGCCGGTGAAGATCGCTCCCTCGGCCCGCTCACCGGTAGCCAGTTCCATCGCCCTGGCGGTACGGGGCCCAAGGGATCGTTACGAGCGTGCCGCCCTTGCGCAGAATGGTCAGGGTCCGATGGGCCTCGTTCCAGGCCGAGCCACCTCGATGTCGGCCCCGGTCGCGTCCGAGACTCGCGGACGCCGTTTGTCATCCCATCAGGGTGCTTGTACGCTGCCGATAACCGATGACAGATAACCAGGGGGAGCACGCCGTGCAGCTGGACTACGGGATGGTCGACGCCGACAATCACTACTACGAGCCGACCGACGCCCTGACGCGGTACCTCCCGGACGAGCGGCGCCGGGACGTGTACTGGGTGAGCGAAGTCGACAGCGGGCGCAAGCGGCTGGTCATCGGGGGTCGGGTGTGGGAGTACCTGGCCAACCCGACCTTCGACCCGATCGTGAAGCCGGGCCTGCTCGATCGGCGCGCCACCGAACCGATCGCCAACCGCCCCGAGTACCGGGACCCGGCCAAGCGCGTCGCCCGCTTGGACGAGCAGGGCGTCGACCGGTCGCTGATGTTTCCGACCCTGATGAACGGCCTCGGGGAGATCGTCGGGAGCAACCTGCCGCTGCACGTCGACCTGGTCTGGTCTTTCAACCAGTGGCTCGCCGACGACTGGAGCTTCAACTACCAGAACCGCATCTTCAGCGCGCCGCTGTTCGCTCTCACCGATCCCCAGCAGTCGGTGGAAATGCTGGAATGGGCGCTGGATCGAGGCGCCCGGGCGATCCTCGTCGCCGCCGGCCCGATCCGCAGTGAGGTCGGCTGGCGGTCTCCGGCCGACGCGGTCTACGACCCGTTCTGGGCCCGGCTGGCCGAGGCCAAGGTGCCCGCCTGCATTCACGCGGCCGCCCAATACAACCGCCACTCTGGAGAGTACACGGGCCACTTTGAGTTGCGCCCGATGGAGGACCAGACGCTCGACGCCATCATGAACAGCGGCCGGGCCGTGTCCGACTTCTTCGCCGCCATGGTGTGGCAGGGGGCGTTCACCCGCCACCCCGACTTGCGCTTCGTGTCGATCGAGAACAAGTCGAGCTGGGTCCCCAACCTGGTGTCGCGGCTGCAGGAGTTCCAGGCCAAGCGCTACGGGGCCCAGAACTTCATCCGGTCCAGCATCGACCGCTCCAAGACCACGGAGGACCCCGTCGAGGCCTTCCACCGCTGCGTGTTCGTCACCCCGCACTGGGACGAGGACATCCAAGCCCTCCTCGAGTTCCAACCGGTTGAGCGGATCACGGCCGGCTCCGACTACCCGCACTACGACGGACTCGTCGAACCCAGCGACTACGCCAAATACCTCGACTGGATGAAGCCGGAGGACCAGCGGAAGGTCATGCGCGACAACCTCGGCTCGCTCCTCGCGGTGTGAACCGCGGAGGCCAGCAGCGCGGGCTCTCCCGGTAAGACGCGTCTGGCGACCATGAGCCAATCGACGATCCATGTCCACGTTCCTGCTCGACGGTCCGAGCGACGCGGGCTGGGGCTGGGGCTCTCCGACCGGTGGACACTCATTTCTGCCGATTGTCATGTCTAAGGTCGGGCCCGACCGCTGGGCCGGATCCGTGTCCAGGTTCTTATGGACCTGCATCGCCGTGGGTGTCGTGATGGCATTGGCGAGCTGGCTTGTCGCCGCGGGGACCGTGGTGGGCACGGCAGCCGCGTCGAGGTCCAATCCGCCGCTCGCCATTCCGCCGTCGGGGGCGTTCTTCGGGGCGTTCGCCGACGCAGCGGGTGATGGAGAATCGCCCCTATCGTTCAGCGCGTTGGAGTCGGCGAGCGGGCGTGGTTTGGACATGGACCGGGTCTACGCGCTGTGGGACACGCCCCAGCCCAGCTCTCAGGCCGCGTGGGACGTCGACCACGCAGTCATACCCGTCGTCTCTGTCGATACCCTGACCACGGCTGGCGCGACCGTCTCGTGGACCGCCATCGCTGCGGGCCACTATGACACAACCATCGCGGCCCAAGCCCGGGGCCTAGCTTCGTTACCGGGACCGGTCGTGCTCAGTTTCGATCACGAGCCCGATATGCAGACCAAGGGGACGGGCGCCACTTTCGTGGCCGCCTACCGCCACTACGTCTCGGTGGTAAGGGCCGCCGGGGCAAGTAACGTCTCATTCGCTCTAATCCTGACCGCGCCGACTTACGCGACGAGCGCAGTCTCTTCGTGGTACCCCGGAGACGGCTACGTCGATTGGGTGGCGGCGGACGGCTACAACGGCCACGGCTGCCTAGGGCACGGGAATAAGTGGTTTGACTTCGCAGCCATTTTCGCGGGTATCGATCACTTTGCGGTGGCCCACGCCAAGCCGGCCCTGATCGCCGAGTGGGCCTCCTCCGAGGATCCCGCAATCCCTGGACGTAAGGCGCAATGGATCACCAACGCGGCCGCCACCCTTCGGGGATGGCCACAGATCAAGGCGGCCCTCTATTTCGACGCACCCGGCCACCATCCGGCCTGCGGGTGGCCTCTCACCACCTCACGGACAGCGACACAGGCCTTTAAGGCCATGGGCGCGGAGGCGTGGTTCCACCCGAGGCCTGTCGCGTCGCTCACCGCGCCGAGCACCTCGGGCCGAGCACCGCTCTCAGTTATCTTCACCGCCACGGCCAGCAGGGGCTTCCTCCGTCCCATCTCCAATTGGCGGCTCGACTTTGGCGACGGGACCACCTCCGCAGGCGGAAGCGGGAGTCCAGCCCCCACGATCTCGCACCGCTACGGACCGGGCACCTTCGCCGCCGTCCTCACCGTCGTCGACACCGCGGGCCAGTACGACCAGGCCTCAGTGAACGTCGTCGCCGACCCGCCACCTACAGTCGTCGCCGGTCAAGGAACTGTCCTCTCGCCGACCGGCGCCATCTTCCACGGGAAGGTGGTTCCCAACGGGCTCGACAGACGGTAGCAGTTGGAGTGGGGCACTACGACAGCCCTCGGCCAGTCGTCTCCCAGTTGGGGATGATGGCAGTGGCACCCAGACCGTCCCGGTCTGGGGTGAAGGCACCTCCCTGGAACTCGGGACGCCTTACTACTGAGTCAGATCGACCAATGGCGCAGTAGACCACTCCACCGGCGCTCGGCTGCTCCAGAAGGCCGGCGCACGATTATCAGGGAGCGCCTCACCGGGGCATGCGAGACTGCTGCCATGGCCCTCAAATCGTTCCAGCCGACTGGTCTGAAGCTGTTCGGATGGGCGCAGGACGCCCGGTTGTCTTCGGGTGGTGACCGGGTGGCGTGGAGCGAGACCACGCTCGACTACTCGAGCGACGAACCAGCGTCGCGGATCATGGTGGCTTCGGCGGACGGGAACGGACAACCGCGCCGGTTCTCGGGCGGGCCGCACGACTCCAACCCGCGATGGTCACCGGACGGCCGATGGCTGGCCTACACGTCGGCTGTCGACGGGCCACCCGGCCTGATGCTCGCCCCGCTGGATGGTGGGAGCCCACGGCGGGTGGAGGCGCCCGGTCCGGTGCTGGCGGCGGAGTGGTCGCCCGGCGGGGACCGCATGGTGGTGCTCGTCAACGTCAGGGATGATCGGCCGAGGAACGCCGCCAGGGTCATCCGCGGGATGTACAACCGGCTGGACGGTCGCGGTTGGCTCGACGGACGGGACCACCTGTTCGTCTACGACGTGGCGGCCGCGACCCTCCGGCAGCTCACCTCAGGCGAATACGACCACGCGGCCCCGAGTTGGTCACCCGACGGGTCGACGGTCGCGTTCGTTTCGGACCGGTCAGCCCGGCGCGACGATCGGGTCGACTACCACGACGTGTGGACCATGGCCGCTGACGGCGGCCGGCCCCGACGGGTCACCGAGAACCTCATGGACGGCGGGTTTCCGACCTGGTCCCCGGACGGCTCGAAGATCGCCTTCACCGGGCATATCGGTCCCGGTCCCCAGGCCGGCCGGGACGTCCATTTGCTGTGGGTACCGGTCGACCGCAGCGCTGCGCCGGCACGGGTCGCCCCGGCGTTGGACCGTCCGACAGGGTTCAGCCTGACCGGCCGGTGCTTCGCCTGGATCGGCCCCGAGGAACTGCTCTTCAGCGTGGTGGATCGCGGCACCATCGCCGCCCACCGGGCCACGTTGCAGGCCGAGACGAGTACGCCGGTGATCGACGGCGAGGCCCAGGTCATGGACCTCGACGCGGTCGGCGGGGTGGTCGCCTATTCGTCGGCGTGGCTCGACGGGCCGGCCGAGGTCTGGTGCGCGCCGCTAGACGGAGCACCCAGGCGCCTCAGCGGGGCCGGGGACCGGCTGCGGGACTCTGTGCGCCTGATTGGCGCCGACCGGTTCTCGGCTACCTCGTCCGACGGACGAGACATCGAGTACTGGGTCATGCGACCGCCCGCCCGGCGCGGCCAAGGCAAACCACCGCTGTACCTCGAGATCCACGGCGGCCCGCAGCTGTACAACCCGATCCCTCACCTCTTCACCTACTACCAGGCGCTGGCCGGCGCCGGATACCTGGTGGTGATGCCCAACCCGCGCGGCAGCGTCGGCTACGGCGAGGACTTCACGCGGCAGGTCCGGGGCGACTGGGGCGGCGCCGTTTTTGATGACCTGATGGCATGCGTCGACGACGTTCTCAAACGCGGGCTCGCCGACCCGACGCGTCAGTTTGTTGGTGGCTACTCCTACGGCGGGTACATGTCGGCATTGACAGTCGGCAAGACGGGGCGGTTCCGGGCCGCCTGCGTTGGAGCCCCGATAGCCAACCTAACCAGCCAGTTCGGCACCTGGGACGGCGGCGCCTACTTCGTTGACGCCATGGCCCTGGACCCCTGGACGGGGGAGGAGCGGTACCGGGCCCACTCTCCGCTGACCTACGCGCCCACGGTGAGTACTTCGGTATTCCTCCACGTCAACGACGGGGACTTGCGCTGCCCGCCCGGCCAAGCCGACGAGTTCTTCGCGGCGCTCAAGTGGTTCGGCAAGGAGGTCGAGTACGTGCGCTACCCCGGCGGATCACACCTGTCCTTCTTCCCGATGGTCGGCCCGCCGTCGGCCAGCGAGGACCGGCTCGGCCGCATCCTGGGATTCCTGAGCCGCCACGGAGGCACTGCTTCGTCGCAGACGTCCACGAAAAAAGGCTGAGACGACAGCAGACCATCCCCCGTCTGTCGTATTGGATGTGCCCCGCTCAGACGCCAACAGCCCTACTCGCCGGTAAAGCGGAACTCGGACTGCCAGGGACCGTCTGAATGAACGACCTCCCAATAGCGCTTGGCGATGTTCTCGGGATCGAAGGCGGTGCCCGCAACGATCTGCCCGGCGATCGTCAATGTCGCCACCCGGATGCCATCCGGCTCCAAATCGGCTCCGAGCATGGTGGCAGCGGATCGCAGCGCGGCTTTGCCGAGGGAAATGGTGGCGAGGGCTGGGATCGGATGATCTGCGAAACCACCACCGGTCACGATAATGGTGCCGGAGCCGCCGGCCCGCATGGCGGGGGCGGCGGCCTGCGCCACGACGATCGCGCCGATGACGTCAACCGCATAGGCCGTCTGCAGGTGCTCGACGCTTGAGCTCAAAAGCTGGTCCGGCGCGCCCATGACTGCGTTGTAGATGATGAGCCCGGGCGCACCCTTCTCGTGGTACAGCTCAGCCATCCGAGCGCCCAGACCTTCAGGGTCGCTGGCATCTGCCGCGATCATGTCAATATGGGCCCCGGTGTCAGCGAGGCTGTCACCGAGATCGCCGAGTCGGTCCTGGCTGCGAGCCACCAAGGTCACCCGGTAGCCCCCGTCGGCGAAGCGACGAGCCAAGGCCATGCCAAGACCCGGCCCGGCACCAACGAGCAGAAGGTGACGGTTGTCAATCGAGTAGCCAAAGTCACCTATTGAGTCGTCGGGCATGAGCCGGCTTCCTTTCGCATCGAATGTCCTGGGAGGCGCTCTCCACATCATCTGCGGGCCCGGACGCGCTCGCATCTAGGAAACCCGTAGTCGGCGGCTGGGCCGGCCCGAGAGTGGTGTTGACGTCGGAAAACGGCCCTGCGGTCAGAATCCGGTTCGCCAATCACGGTCCGAGCGATCACCGAGGGTCGGCTCGACCGTGACGACGTGGCCGCCTTCGATGAGCAGTTCGTTGGGCATGATGGTCACCGCCTCCATTGTTCGAGGAGTTCGAGAAATGAGCGTCGGAGCTGGCAGTGGGACCGCCTACGCCGGCGGGAGCGGGGCGCCGGTCAGCTGGGCGCAGCGATCCAGGAGCTCCTCTTGAAATTCGACCGACCGGACGGCCGGGTGCACCTCCCGCGGCTGTTGGTGGAAGAAGTAGCCTCCCGTCACCGTGGCGGCCGGGTCGTCGCTCACGGCCAGCCAGGCCTGGGTGACCGGCGCCAGGTTCAGGTCGTCGGGTGCGCCGGGGCCGCCCATCTTGGTGGGAACCCAGCCCGGCTCCACGGCATTGGACCGGGCCCAATGCCACCGTCGGGCCACGGCGAAGGCCAGCACGACATCGAAGAGCTTGCTGTCGGAGTACGCCTGGGCGCCGTTCCAGCCCCGGCGGATCCACTGCAGGTCGTCGAGATCAGGCTCCCCGCCGCGGTGCATGCCCGAGCTCAGATAGACCAGCCGGTCGGGAGGGGTGATCAGCGCGGTCAGCAGGTACGGAGCGAGCACATTGACAGCAAAGACATTACAGAGGCCGTCCACGGTCTCGAAACGCCGGGGCTGGCGGTAGCCGACGCCGGCGTTGTGGATGACGGCGTCGTAGCGGCCGACGGCATTGGCCTGCCCCGCCACCTGGCGCATCTCGGCGATGCTCTCCAGATCGCCGATCACGACCTGCTCGGCACCCGGCAGCGCCTGACGGGCGTCGTCACCACGTTGCTCGTTGCGGGCGTGCAAGGTGACGGTGTGGCCACCGTCGACGAGCAACCGCGCCGCCATCAAGCCGAGCCCGTCGGTCGAACCAGTGATCAGTACCCGTGCCATCCGGCCTCCCGCGTGCGATACCCGGCAAAGCTCCCCACCAGGGTGGGCGGGGCTTCAGGCGTAACAGCGTCGCCATCGACAGTGGTCACTGCTCCCGTGCCGTGGAATGGGCTGGCGCGGATGAGGTTTTCTTTCCCCATGGTGTCCTCAAGACGGATCGAACGCGGCCCGGATCTTCACCGACAACGCTTCTGCCTCACTGTATGAGGTCGTAAGGGGGGCTGCTGCCCAAATCTTGCGATACCAAGAATCGTGGCGGTCCAGTCCCGACAAATCCGGCGGCCCGCATTTGCTCGCGGCGCCGGTCGCGCCTAAGGTGGGGCTGTCCTCAACTGAAGGAACCGACTTTCAGATAAGCTGAGGTCGTCCGGCAACCGCTGGGCGTCCGCCAAAACGAAGCCCATCCCCCGCCACGTCGACTCTTGTTCGGCGTCACGAGACGAAGGGAGCCTGTCGTCATGCGACGCCCTTTTGATGCTGGTGCCTCTATCTTGAAATAGCCTGCCCCGGCCGAGGGCGCGGTCTGCGCCCGTCGGGGAGCGGCCATCGCTGGTCGGGTCGAAGAGACGCCTGTCCGCCAGAATCCGGAGCCCACGGAGGCTCAGGGTCAGCTGCGGTTCGGCAGTACCGATACACAGGTCTAAGAAACGAGACTGTCCCATGTTCGGTGTGATACGTCGCCGTGCCACATCAGATCGGAGCCTTTTGAATGGATACTCTTCTACGTACCTTTCAGAATCGCAGCCGCTGGGCCATTGCGACGTGGATGGTTGGGGGGCTATCCATCCTGCTGATTGCGAGCCTATTCTTGTCTACGCCCGCCCACTCACAGGGTGCGGTAACCTCGGGCGGTTACACGACTAGTGCGACCGTTTCGCCGGCTTCGGTCTCGCCTGGCGCGGCCACCAGCATCGCAGCGGTGATCTCGAGCGCAAGCACATCCACGGCTCTGGTGGATATCGAGGTCTACGACGCCGGCGGGACCAAGGTCTTCCAGCAGTACTTCGACAACCAGACCTTTACCGCGGGTGCCCCTCGCACTTTCACTTCGCCCTGGGCGGTCCCTGCTGGACAGGCCTCCGGTACCTACACGGTCAGGCTCGGCATTTTCACCGTCGGTTGGGGGACCTTGCTGGACTGGAACAACAGTGCGGCGCAGTTCACAGTCGGACCCACCACGACGACGACAACCACCAAACCCCCCACGACAACCAGCAGCACGACCAGCACGACGATCCCCGCCTCCTCGCTGGCGCCGCTTCCCGCTGGTTGGCCGACCACCCTCCAGCTGGGATGGCGGATTCGCCCGGGGGAGCAGCCGCCATGGCGGCCAGCGCTCCCTTCTCCTTCCGGTACCAGTACCTCTCAGGCGGAGCCAACACAGGTTCGGGCTGGGCCACCTGGAACACCAACGGGCAGTTCGTCACCTACTACATCGCCGAATCACAGGCCGCCCACATCGTCCCCGTATTCACCTACTACCAGCTGCTCCAATCGGCGCCCGGCAATACGCAGGGCGAGCCCGCCGGCGACCTCGCCAACCTAACGAACGCGGCGACCATGACCTCGTACTACCAAGATCGAACCCTCTTCTTCCAGCGGGCAGCCGCCAAGACTCCAGTAATCCTGCACGTCGAGCCTGACCTGTGGGCCTACCTGGAGCAACAGGCCCAAAGCAACAACGCATCGACCGTCCCAGTCCAGGTCGCCTCCACAGGTAACTCGAATCTTAACGGTCTGCCCAACACGGCCGCCGGCTTCGCCCAAGCCTTTGTCCGCCTGCGTAACAAATATGCACCCAACGTCATCCTGGCGTATCACTTTTCAACCTGGGGTACAGGAACCGACATTCTGTACAGCAAGCCGGCCAACGCCACTGTCACAGCTCTGGGCGTCCAAACGGCACAGTTCTACAAATCTCTAGGCGCCAACTTCGACATTGCTTTCACCGATCTCACGGATCGAGATGCCGCCTTCAAGCAGTACGTCTACGGGGACGGCGGTGCCTCCTGGTACTCGGCCGCTGACTACCAACGGAGCGCCCTTTATATCTCGGCATTCGAGCAGACAGCCCAGAAACGAGTGGTGATCTGGCAGATCCCCTACGGCAATACCATGATGCGGGCCGAGAACAACACCTGGGACCATTATCAGGACAACAAGGTCCAATGGCTGCTCGACGACCCGACCCGAGCACACCTCCAGGCCTACGTCGCCGCCGGTGTGGTGGCATTCCTGTTCGGTCGAGGCGCCGACGGCACTACCTGTGCTTGCGACGCGGCCGGCGATGGTGTGACCAACCCGGCTCCCATCGACGGGAACAACGGAGTTTCCCTGTCCGCCGACGACGACGGCGGATTTTTCCATGAGATGGCCTCCGCCTACTACAAGACTGGTGCGATCCCCCTGCCCTGAAACACGACGATGCCGTCAGGCCCTATGGTTCGCCGCCATTGGTGCTCTCGATGGATCTCGAACCGGCCTAGAGATCGAGGCGCATGACCACTCTGACATCGGGATCAAGGCCGTGCTCCGCTTCCGCCTCGAAGACCGCCCGGACTCCCGGGCTGATCTCGTGCTGGGATAGGACTCGGAAGCCGAGATGCTCGTAGAGCGGCCGATTCCACGGAATGCGGCCGAACGTCGTGAGGGTGAGAGCTGTGAGGCCCATCGAGATGACCCAGGTTTCGACCTGCTCGATCAAAGCGCGGCCAACGCCTTTACCTTGGTAGGCAGGTACGACGCTGACCTGTTCAATGTGACCGCCACCGTCAATGACGTCCACAAGGATGTAGCCGATGGGCGGGCCGGAGTCTTCGGCGGCAACCCAGGCCCGGCCGTCGTCGGCATACCGAGAGAGCGCCTCGATGGACGCCGGCTCGTCGTCAGCGATATGGTCCAGCCCATAGTCTCGATACTGCTGCCCAGATGCCCACTCGATCTCACGAAGGGTGAACAGATCGCGCCATACAGCCGGACGGACTTCCACCCGGTCCATACTGCCGAATCTTATCGTTCGCGGTGTCGGCCCTTTTTCCAGACGTCCACGAGGTCAAGTGCCGGCCGGCGCCCTGCATCACCCGGTCAACAGCGCGTTCTGGTTTGGCCCGTATCTCGTTCAGCCACTCGCTGGCCCATCGAATGCCCCGGTCGCGATCATCAGGCCGGTGATGAGAGCGGTGAGCACCGGGATGATCGTGAGGGCGAAACGAAGGGATGTGACCGAGGCGATCTGACCGATTAGGGGTGGTCCGGCGACGAATCCGACCCAGCCGATTCCTGAGACGAGAGCGATGGCTCGACCGGCGTTCGCTGACGTCTTCTCGCCAACGGTGCTGTAGGTGGTCGGTATGACCAGGGCGCAGCCGGCACCCAGACAGCAGAACGCTACCAGCGTGATGGCCGTGTCGTGGGCGGCCAGCCCGACAGCGAAACCCACGGTGGCGAGCGCAGTGAGGCTGGGCAGCACGTGATCTCGGGGCCACCGGGCAAGGAGACGAGTGCCAGCGAACCTGGTTATCACCATGACGAGCGAGTAGAGGGTGTAGGCGAGCCCGAGTATCACGCCCGAGGCGCCTAGGGATGCGCGCAGGTACACGGCCGACCAGTCGGCTGCGGCTCCTTCGCAGAGCATGTCGGCCAGAGCGATTACGCACAAGATCAGCAAGGCGGCGGTGAGCCACCCTCGGCCCGGCCGGTGCTCGGTGACGGAAGTCTGATCGAGGTTGGTCCCGTCGTCTGGTAGCAGCTGGCTGGTCAAGATGGTGAGAGCGGCTAGCGAGATCACTCCCAGGACGAGGAGCTGGCTGGTGAGGGACACGCCCAAGGCGACGGCGGCGGTGCCGATTCCTGCGCCCGCCAGCGCACCCAGGCTCCAGGAACCGTGGAACGTGGGCATGACCGGACGCCGTTGGGCGCTTTCGACCGCGACGCCTTGGGTGTTCATGGCCACTTCCAGGGTTCCCTGGAAGACGCCCCAGAGCATGAATGCGAGGAAGAAGGCGACGAGGTCTCCGGCCACTCCGAGCAGGGCGCCGGCCAGGCAGTAGCCGATCATGCCGGTTCGCAGCAGGCGTCGGCTGCCCAGTCGAGGGACCAGGTATCCGGCGGCTGACATGGCCAGAATCGATCCGATGGGCGCCCCCAGGAGGGCGACACCGAGCAGTCCCAAGCCCATACCGAGCTGCGCCTTCACTTGGGGGATGTGGGCGACCCACGAGGCGAAGAGCATCCCATGAACGAAAAACACAGCGGTGACGCCGTAGACCGTGGTGATCCGCCTGGTCAGGGCCTGGTGACCCAGGCGAGCTGACAAGTCACGACCGGAACACCTTGTTGAGTCACACCAGTTGGACATCGACACCGGTGCCGGCGATCTGTTCGAGCAGCCCGGGATTCGCTCCCCGGTCGGTCACCAGGACATTGATCTTCTGAATCGGGCAGACCTGGTCGAAGGCGACCACTCCGAGCTTGGAGGAGTCGGCCACGGCGATAACCCGCCGGGACGCCTCGAGCGCAGAACGCTTCACCTCGGCCTCGGCCATCAGATGGGCGGTGACCCCCGACTCCGGGTCGATGCCGCACGGGCTGAGGACGAAGGTGTCGAAGTGCAGCTCCGAGAAACTGCGCCTTGAGAGCCCCCCAATGAGCGACAGCTCGCCGGGGCGGACTTCGCCGCCGGGAAGCAACAGCCTCACTTGGGGTGAGTCGTGAAGCTCGAAGACAGGCCGCAGGGCGAGCGGCATGACCGTGAGACGTCGCCCTCGCAGAAGGCGTGCCACCTCCATGGCGGTCGTGCCGCCGTCCAGGACGAGGGTCTCCCCATCGTCGAGAAGCGCTGCGCACCTGGCGCCGATCCGGGCCTTCTCGTCGGAGTGGCTGAACGCCCGCATGGCGTAGGGGGTCTCCTCGGCGGTTTGGCGGGCACGGGTGGCGCCGCCGTGCACGCGGCGGACGATGCCGTCCCGTTCGAGGGCCTCGAGGTCGCGACGCACGGTCATCTCCGAGCAGCGCAGGGCCGCGGCCAGGGCGGCCACCTGCACTTCGTCGCGCTCGCTCAGGGCTTCGACGATCTGGCGGCGACGCCCGGCTCCGTCCACGGCCGTAAATCTAACAGAATTTCTGCGTGAACACACAGTCATCGTGATAGATTTTTGGTGAAGTCGGTGGGACCTGGCGCACCGTCTCCCGGAGCGCCGACGCCCACGACCCTGGGAGCAATGGCGAGCTGATGAAAGGTGGTGGAGCCGATGGAGCCTGCATCGATCGATGCCGTTGTCTTCGACGTGGGCGGCGTCCTCATCGACTGGGACCCGCGGCACCTCTACCGCAAACTCTTCCACGATGCCGACGGGATGGAAGCGTTCCTCGGCGAAGTATGCACCCCCGCCTGGCATAGCCAGCACGACCTCGGTGTGCCCTTCAGCACCTCCATCCCAGCCCTCGCCACGGAGCACCCGGAATGGGCCGACCCGATCCGAGCCTGGGCAGACCGCTTTGCGGAAATGTGGAAAGGGCCCGTTCCCGGCAGCGTTGAGATCTTCGCCGCCCTACGAGCATCCGAGGACCGCCAACCGATCTACGCGGCCACCAACTGGGGCTCTGACAACTGGAAGCTCGCCAAGAGGTTATTCCCATTCCTCGAATGGTTCGACGGCGAACTGGTCTCCGCCGATGTCGGCCTCCTCAAACCTGACCCTCGCTTCTTCGAGCTGCTTATGCGACGCTTCCGACTGACGCCCCCATCGACCCTTTATATCGATGACAACGCCGAAAACATCAAACAGGCGCGCCAAACTGGCTTCGTCGTCCATCACTTCACCGACGCCGACGGGCTCACCCGTCGTCTCGAACAACTGGCCCTCATCTCCTAGACCGCCTTAACGATGGTCGCGCCAGCTCGCCCGTCGAGGTCCCGGAGGACCTCTTCGAGGGGGTCAGCAGCCTATGTCCGGCGCGGCCCGAAGTGACGGTGCGGGTGGACGCCTCGCTCATCAGAGCGAGATTCGGACTTCCGTTCCAACCCGAACGGGAGCCTTCCCGTTCCGTACTACGACTCCATATCTGCTACTCCAGAATCTCGACGTACCCGTCCGTTCCATTGACCCGGATCCGCTGCCGATCGCGGATCAACCGAGTGGCTTGCTCGACGCCCACGACGGCCGGCAAGCCGTACTCCCGCGCGATGACTGCCCCATGAGTCATCAGGCCTCCGACCTCCGTGACGAGGCCACTTATCGCCACGAACAGGGGCGACCAGCTAGGGTCCGTGTAGGCGGTGACCAGGATGTCGCCCGGCTCGAGATCGGCCTCCGCCATGTCCAGGATGACGCGGGCCCGACCCTCGATGGTCCCAGCAGAAACCGCCAAACCAACTAGCGCACCGGTCGGTACATCGTCGCGTCGGTACGCCCCGGCGACGACCTCGCCATCCGACGTGGACACCCGGGGCGGCGTCAGCGTTTGATACGACCTGAACGTGTCCTTGCGCTGGGAGATGAGCTGATCATCGGCGTGGTTCGTGCGTACGACGTCGTGGAGCTCCTGGTACGTGAGGTAGAAGATGTTCTCCTTCTCACGAAGCACACCGGCCCTTACGAGGCGCCCGGCGTCCTCCAGCAAGGCCTGCTTGTAAACGAAGTAGCGGCTGACCATTCCGTACTTCGGATACTCCCTGTATCCCATGAAGGTCCGGACGCGGTCGATCATCCGCTTGGTCTCATCGGCCTTGCCCTCCCCGTCCGGCAAGTCCCCCAAGCGCGCCAGCAGCTCCTGTTCTTTCTCCCAGGCCTCCTGCCGGCCTTGCTCGAAGCGCCGCTCGCCGGCGCCAGGCTCGAAGTTCCTGATGTTGCCGAGGATCAGGGGCACGAGCGTGCTGGGGCGTTCGCTCCAACGTGGCCTCGTGATGTCGATCTCACCGACGCAGCGCATGCCGTACTTGTCGAGGTAGGCCCGGATGGCGTCTCGGGCTTCCCGACCGCCCGCAAGCTTGGCCATCTCGTCCAGGAAAGCGTCGTTCTCGATGGCTTCCAGAAAAGTCACCACCTCCGGATACGGACGAATCACGTCCGCGACGTCCAGGAGCGCCAGCCCCATCTCCGAAGTGACGTTATGGGGGACAGATTGTGTAAGCGTGTCGGCGGCGTTCTTCTCGCCCAGCATCGCCTCCGTGTGCTCGTTCAGCCACCACGTGGCCTCCATGGCCGACATGAACACCTGATGGCTCTGCGGGTCGAACAGGATCCGCCTCAGCTCCTGGATGTCGGCCAGGATGAAGTCGAGGAGCGCCACGCCGGACTTCCCACGCATGTCCGTCTTCAACTTGGCAATGGAAGCCTCGCTGCGCTCGATCAGCCCAGTGACGACGGCCGGATCGGTCTCGATGGGGGTCGGCATGCCGCCACCCGGCGCGGAACCTGGACTCTCGTGCCCGAGGGTGGGGATGAAGTCGTCGCGTTCGAGGATGGTCTTTAGCGCGTCCCGGATAAGGGGATCGGATTTCCCAATGACCTCCAAGAGACCAGCGCGCCTCGCTGGTGACGCCAACTCCGAGGCGACATCAACGAACAGCCTCCCACCGGCGACATACATCGGTCGAGGTGTGGTCAGCTGCCAAAAGGAGAGCCCTAGGGGTTTCATCGCGTCGGTCATCATCTGCGCGTGACCGACGGACAAGTAGACGTGATTCTCTCGGTCGCCGGCTGCGGGGATTGGGAACAGCGTGGTGATCGGCCGGCTCTGGACGATCTGGAACCCGTCGTCGACCAGACACCATTCGATGTCCTGGGGATGGCCGAAGTGACCTTCGATCTGGCGTCCCAGCTGCGCCAGCCGCACGATCTGGGCATCGGTCAGCGCGGGCTGATCCTGCCGCTCCGGGTCGATCGTTTCTTCTTGCGTTCCGCCTGCTGGCGAGGCGTGGACGGCCAACTGCTTGGCGGCGATTGCTTTGACAACGATCTCGCCGTCGCGCACCTGGTAGACGTCCGCATTCACCCGGCCTGAGACCAGGGCCTCGCCGAGTCCGAAGGCGGCCTCCACGGAGACGACCTTCCGGTTTGACGTGACGGGGTCGGCCGTGAAGAGGATGCCGGCCGCCTGCGGGAAGACCATCTGCTGCACGATCACGGCCATTTGGACTTTCCGCGGCTCGAATCCATTCCGGAGGCGGTAGGTCACGGCCCGCTCAGTGAAGAGCGAGGCCCAGCACCGGCTGATGTGCTCCAGGATCGCCGCTGGCCCCAACACGTTCAGGTAGGTGTCCTGCTGGCCGGCGAAGGAGGCCGTCGGCAGGTCCTCTGCTGTCGCACTCGATCGGACCGCGTAGGCAGCGGTTTCGCCGAGCCGGCTGACCGAGCGGGTGATGGCCCCCGCAAGATCGTCGGGGATGGCGATTCCTTCGAGGATCCGACGGATCTCCGCGCTGAGCGTGCGGATCGCCTCCCGGTCATCGGGGCTCAGACGTGACAGCCGGTCGAGCCGGTCGCCGATCGACGACGCGTCCGCCATGATCCGCCGAAAGGCGTCCGTCGTCACGCAGAAGCCAGCCGGTACGTGGATACCTTCGATCCGCGAAAGCTCCCCCAGGTGCGCGCCCTTTCCGCCAACGACCGCGACCTGCGATTGGTTGGTCTCTCGGAAACTCAGCACGTAGTTGCCCATCCGTCCACCTCCCTTGAGCCCCTACGGGCCGCATTCGTTCCGACTGTCGGTCGGGCCGATCGCCCGTGGTTCAACTTGCGGCCTGCATTGTCAGCACACCCGAAGCGCTGGCATCAAGGCCCCCACCCTGGTGTAGCTTGGTGATGGCGGTAAGAGTCGATCGCCTCGCCGGCAGTACAGGAGCCGGGTCAGGTCACCGAACCCAGGCTTCCGCAGCCCGACGCGCCGGGCCCACCCCGCAGATCGGCGCCCTCCTTCCTTCCGCCGGAAAAGCCGAGATCTACAAACGAGAAGGCGGCGTTCTTCCGCCCTGCAGCGGCCTGTCGCCCAACTCCATCTCACTCATGGTGTAACTCGTCCCGTGGCCGGGGCTACGGCGCTTCAGGAGCCGCCTCGACCTCAGCGGGGCGCGAACATGCTGGTCAAAGGGTGCCTACCCAGCCCAGAGGGGTGGCGCCGGGTACGGAGTGGCGAATCTGGCGGCGCCGGTTACCAGCGATTGGCAGTCCGGATCCAGGTGGACCAGGAGACGCACCACAGGAAGGTGGTGCGAGCGCTAGCAGGCAGGCCAGGCACCGGGGATACTTCTAGTCAGGCAGGATTCCCTATTCCGCCTTGCCTTGCTCGACCCAGCGTTCGAACAACTCGACCCGATCAGGTGGCCACGCACCGTCGCACGGCATGGAGCCATTCTTTAAGCGCCCGGCGATGGCGGCCGCGTGGGTATCGACATCGGCGTAGGACCACAGATCGAAGGCGCGGCGCATCGATTCGCGATCCTTTTCCCGAAACAGAGGTTTGATGTCGGCGTCGAAGCTGATCTCCTGTGCTGGCACGTTCACGTCCTCTCGTGGTGGTGGTGCTGCGGTCGACCGAGCGGCGGTACAGCCCTCTTGTCTAGCTCCTCCCGAAGGGATTCGGTGCCGTCACCAGGTCGCGTTCATGAAAGGACCTGAAGCGATGCACCCCGCGCCACTGGGCTGCCGTGGCCGAATCTTCATGACAAATGTCATCGGAGAGATCTGAGGATCCTCACTACCGGGTCCGCCACCTTCACGTCCAGTATGGCTGTCATGAGCACGCTCGAGGTACGAATACCGGGGGTTGAGGTGACCGACCTCGCCAAGTCTTACGGTTCGGTCCAGGCCGTGGGTGGCATCGACGTGTCGATCGCACCTGGGCAGACGGTCGCTCTCCTCGGCCCGAACGGGGCCGGCAAGACGACGATGATCGATATGATCCTCGGCCTCACCCGGCCCGACCAGGGATGCGTATCGGTCTTCGGTCTACCACCGGCACTCGCGGTGCACTCCGGAAGGGTCGGAGGCATGCTCCAGAGCGGATCGCCGCTCGACCACTTGAGGGTGCGTGAATTGGTGGCGCTGATGGCATCGTATTATCCCCACCCCCTCGACGTCGACGACGTCCTGTGCTTGACCGGGGCCGACGGCTTTGCGAGGCAATGGACCGCGAAGCTGTCCGGGGGTCAGGCCCAGCGGGTGCGTTTCGCGGCTGGCATCGTGGGCGATCCTGATCTACTCGTGCTCGACGAGCCGACCGCGGCGATCGACGTGGAGGGCCGCTACGCGTTCTGGCAGGCGATTCGGGCCATGGCAGAGAGGGGAAAGACCATCTTGTTCGCCACCCACTACCTCGAGGAGGCCGACGCTTTCGCGGATCGGATTCTCATCATGGCCCGGGGGAGGATCGTCGCGGACGGGTCGGCCACCGAGATCAGGGCGCGGGCCGGGATGCGCACGATCCGAGCAACACTGCCCGTCGCCAGCCTCGCCACGCTGGCGGCGCTGCCTGGGGTGGAGAGCGTCGACCGCCACGGGGACACCGTGATCCTGTCGTGTTCCGACCCCGACACCGCCCTCGAGGCCCTGTACCGCGCTTTTCGGGGGATACGCGATGTCGAGGTGCGCCGGGGCAGCTTGGAAGAGGCATTCCTGGAGCTCACCGCACCCAGCCGGCCCGTGACCGAGCGAGCCCCGAGCGCGAATGAGGTGGCCAGATGAGGGCCGCCACGCAGGTGCGCTACGAGATCCTGCGGACCGTCCGCAACCCGAGGTCCCTCGGCTTCACCATGGGGTTGCCCCTGGTGCTGTTCTTCGCGGTGGCCGGGGCAAACCGTCACGGGCACGTCCAGGGGATCCCGTTCCCGCTGTATTTCATGGGCGCTATGGCCGCGTACGGGGCCATGTTCGCCGCGGTCCAGCCTGGGGCGCGCATTGCCCTGGACCGGTCCAAGGGCTGGACCCGCCAGCTGCGTATCACCCCGCTTCAGGCCCGCACCTACTTCGTCGCCAAGGTGCTCGCCGCCTATCTGGTCGCCCTGGTGAGCCTGGTAGCGCTGTTCCTGGCCGGCACGTCCTTTGGGGTGCGCATGACAGCCGGACGCTGGCTGGAACTGGCGGCACTGCTGCTCATCGGACTCGCTCCGTTGGTCGTGATCGGCGTTGCCCTCGGCCACCTGCTGGCCCCCGATTCCCTGACCCCAGCGGTGGGAGCGCTTGTCGTGCTCTTCGCCCTGCTCGGCGGGGCCTACGGCCCGTTGTTCACCGACGGGACCATGCTGAGCGTGGTGAAGCTGCTGCCTTCCTACTGGCTGGTCAGGGCGAGCAGGGTGGCGGTCGGTGGCGGGGTATGGCCGGGTGAAGCCTGGGCCGTCGTCGCCGTGTGGACTGCGGCGATGACCCTGGTTGCATTTCTGGCTTACCGGCGTGACACCGCACGAGTCTGACCTCTCGGCCAAGCTGGGTTGGCAACGCTACCGTGAGGCGGGTGCACGAGGCCGGGACCGTACCGGCGGGCGCACGGGCTGCCGGCGACCCGCGGAGTTGGGCGGAGAAGCGACCGCCCCGGATCCTGCTTGCCGGGCTTCTCGGGTACGTCGGTGCAACCGCAGCTGGGGTGGCGCAGTACTCGAGCGGCCCGGACGCCGTAGCCGGCTACGCCATCCTGGTTGCCTTTTGTTGCTGCTTCCTGGCCGTCGCCCTCTGGGTCGGGAGGCTCTACTGGTTGGCATGGCTCTGGCCGCTGCTCGGCGTCATGGTCGTCCTCACCCTGACGGAGGTGTTCTTCGCCCAGGGCTACGCCTTCTACCTCGTCGCCATCCTGGTCGTACCCACCGTCGGTCGCCTCCAGCGCCGAGCCGCCTGGCTCGTCGTGGCGGCGGCGATCGCCAGCCTGGCCGTACCGTGGGCGGTCCGCTCCTGGCACGAGGGGCTCGGGTGGGGTCCAGCGATCAGCATCGTCTTCACCGCCCTCATGGCGTATGCCTTCACCGAGATCATGTCGACGAACCGAGCGCTTCGCGAGGCGCAGGTCGAGATCGGCCGACTCGCCTCGGAAACCGAGCGCAACCGGATCGCCCGCGACCTGCACGATCTGCTCGGCCACTCGCTCACCGCCATCACCGTGAAAGCCGGGCTCGCCCGCCGCCTCGCCAGCACCGACCCAGAAGCGTGTGCCCGAGAGGTCGGCGAGGTCGAGGAATTGTCCCGCCAAGCCCTCGCCGACGTACGCGCCGCGGTCTCGAGCTATCGGGAGGTGACGCTCGCCGGCGAGCTGGCCCGAGGGAAAGAGCTGCTCCACGCGTCGGGGGTCACTGCCGAGTTGCCGACGGCGACCGACGTGATCGACCCGACCCGCGAGGAAGTGTTCGGCTGGGCCGTGCGTGAGGGGCTCACCAACGTCGCCCGACACGCCCACGCCACCCGCTGCACCGTGACCCTGACGCCGTCAGTGGTGGAGATCGCCGACGACGGCGACGGCGGAGACGCCTCATACGGGAACGGGCTCACCGGGCTTCGGGAACGAGTCGCAGCCGTCGGCGGCACCATCCAGGCCGGCCCCACCATCCCGCGAGGCTGGCGGCTGCGCGTTTCGCTCGAACCGGCTGGCGCCGGGCCGTCATGACCGTCCGCCTGCTGCTCGCCGACGACCAAGAGCTAGTCCGCTCCGCGCTGTGCGCCCTGTTGGACCTCGAAGACGACTTCGAGGTCGTCGCCACGGTCGGCCGTGGCGACGAGGTCACTCATGCTGCGCTTGCGCACCAGCCTGATGTGGCCCTGCTCGATATCGAGATGCCGGGGCTCGACGGCCTCGCCGCCGCGGCTGTGCTCGCCACTCAGGTGCCCACCTGCCGGGTCGTCATCCTCACCACGTTCGGGCGAGCCGGCTACCTCCGCCGAGCCATGGAGGCGGGAGCAGCCGGCTTCGTCGTAAAAGACGCCCCCGCCGATGTCCTAGCTGCCACGGTCCGCCGGGTGATGTCCGGGGAGCGGGTCATCGACCCCGCCCTGGCCGCCTCCACCCTGGCCGCTGGAGAGTCCCCCCTCACCGCCCGCGAACGAGACGTGCTCATCGCTTCACGCTCGGGCGCAACAGTCGCCGACATCGCCGCCAAGCTCTACCTGTCAGAAGGCACCATTCGCAACTACCTCTCCGGCGCCATCTCAAAGACTGCGGCCCGCAACCGCAACGAGGCGCTACGTGTGGCCGAAGAGCGCGGCTGGCTTTAAGCGGAGGCCCAGGTCGGTTCAACAAAGCGGCGAGTCCTCGGGTCGCGACGTTGCGGCCGCGAACGGAGACATACTGGCGTCCGTAACTCCGGGTGACAAACCCGCTTCTATCTCGACGAGATGAGCCCATGAAGCACCTTTCCCTTTGTAACTCTCTGGATCGCGTCAGGCGTGCTGGCGGCTGCCGGCCTGCTCGTCGGGTCCGGTACCCGTCGAGCGAGGTCGAGGGAAACACGGGTGTTCTCGGTGTCGGGGAGCTGTTCGGCGGGGACCGCTACACCTTCGCCGTCACCGTCACCAACGGCTTCGGTACCGGGACCGCGTCGACGCCGTCGAGCGTCGTTACCATGCTGCCATTGAGCGGCGGGGCGCCCTGTACCCCGCCCCTCTGCAGGCCCGTGCCCTGAGCTGCGGGAGGGTAACGTCGAGGTCGTACCATCAGCACATGGCACGAGCTGTCGTGGCCGACTCCTGTCCCAGCGCCGTGGCGCCGGTCGTGTGCGACGGATCGTGCAGATGAGCCCGCCGACCCCTTCGTTTGAGCCGGGCCCAGAAAAGGTAGTGCGCCAGGCCTGCGCCGAACTGCATGGAGCTGAGGAGGAGACCAGCCAGGTGGCCGAGCGGGCTCTGGACGCTCACCCCCGCCTGTCAGACGCCATCGGCGTGGTCAGAGGAGTGGTGCGCGAACAAGGCGTGGAAGGGGTCGGACTGGCCGCCTCCGGAGCGGCGTTCTGGTTGGTCATTTCAATCTTCCCGACCGCCATCGCGGCGATCAGTCTGTTCGGGCTGGTAGTCAGCCCTGAGCGGGTGGCTGCTGATCTCGGGAACCTGGCGACGGGAGCGCCTTCATCACTCAGCTCGCTGGTTACCGCTCAGCTGCGCCGGGTCGCCGCCAGCGACCACGCCGGATTGTCGATGGGGCTGGCGGTCTCCGTGCTCTTGGCCGTCTGGAGCGCTTCAGCAGGCGTCTACAACCTGGACCGCGCCATTCGCGTCGCCTATGGCCTGGCGCCGCAGAGCTACCTTGAGGCGCGCGCTCGAGCCCTGGTGGGCGCGATCGTGGTTGTGCTCGCCCTGGGCGTCGGTGCGCTCGGGATCTCGTTCGTCGTGAGTCGTTCCCCCGGTCCCTTGGTCGTCATTGTCGGTGTCCCTGTCCTGCTGATCGGCATCGCCGCCGCGGTAGCGATGCTTTATCGGTTCTCGGTCGGGGGGCCCATCAAAGTGTTGACCTTGCTGCCGGGGGCGCTGGTCTCGTCCGTCGGTGTGGTGGCGTTGATCGCCGGGTTCGGAATCTACGTGGCCTGGTCAAAACGGTACACGGCCGTTTACGGAGTCTTCGCCGGCGCCGTGATCGGGATGGTGGCGACCTATTTGGCCGTCTACGTCCTCCTGCTCGGCGCCGTGTTCAACACGCAGCTCACGTCACGTGTGGGACCTCGCCGCCGTTGACCTGTCTCCGTTTGTTGGAGCCAGGCGCGGTCAAGTCCTCGCCACCTCCCGGAAAGTCGCACGGTGCTCCCGTCCGGGGCCACCAAACGCGGATCAGTAGTCCAGAATATTCCTTCGCGGTAGCCCGAATCCGTTGTCGGACTGTTCCCGCCCGCTGGTGATGGGCCATGGGTCCGAGCGCCTGAGGTAGCTCTGGCACTGTTTCGACCGCGAGTTGAGTCAAGCGGGTAGTGACCCAATCCGGTCGTGGCGCTCAGAGAGCGGCCATGATAATGAAGTGATTGAGGGAACCGATGGTCCACGAGCAGCAGGCAGCCTTCCGGATCTGGATGCCTTCGACCTGGCGGGCGTGGCCTACATGAACTGCGCCTACATGGGGCCACTTCCTCGCCGGGCGCTGGAGGCGGGTCGGAGCAGCTTGGAACGCAAAGCCAGACCGTGGGAAATCGGCGTTCCGGACTTCTTCGAACCGCCTGAGCGGGCTCGCTCGCTGTTCGCCCGCCTGGTGAGCGGCGATGCTGAGGGCGTGTGCATTGTGCCGTCTGTCAGCTATGGCATGGCCTTGGCGGCGGCCAACCTGCCGATCAGTCGGGGGCAAACGATCGTGGTGCTGTCCGAGCAGTTCCCATCGAATGTGTATGTGTGGCGTGATCTTGCTGCCCGCGCTGGGGCTGAGGTGGTTACGGTTCCTCGCCCCGCTGATGATGACTGGGCTACGGGGCTCGAAGAGGCTGTCGACGAGCGCTGCGCGGTCGTGGCCGTCCCGGCCTGCCATTGGACCGACGGCACTACTGTTGACTTGGTACGAGTCGGTGAGCGTGCCCGGACGATGGGAGCCGCCCTGATCGTCGATGTTTGCCAGGCGGCCGGCGCGATTCCGATTGACGTAGGGCGAATCCAGCCCGACTTCTTGGTTAGTGCCGCATACAAGTGGCTGCTCGGACCCTACAGCGTAGGTTTCTGTTGGGTGGCGCCTCATCGGCGTGAGGGACGACCCCTGGAGCAGAATTGGATCACCCGCTCCGGCAGTGACGACTTTGCCGGCCTTGTCGACTACCGCGACGACTACGCAGCAGGGGCGCGCCGCTACGATATGGGCGAGGTCTCGAACTTCGCCCTGCTGCCGGTCGCGATCGCGTCGATGGAGCTGCTGGCGGCCTGGGGACTCGATGCCGTGGCGGCCCATGCCCAGACGCTCACAAGCGCCATCGCCAGCGGTGCCGCTGACCTCGGCTTCGGAGTGGCGGCCCAACCAGCCCGCTCCCCTCACCTGCTCGGTTTGCGTCTGCCAGCGGGACTCGACACCGTGGTCGCGGCCGCCGTTCTACGGGAACATCAGGTGCACGTCTCGGTGCGGGGCACGTCGCTACGGGTGTCGACCCATGTCTTCAACACCGAGGACGACGTCGACCGCCTCCTCCGAGTCCTCGGTGGCTTCGCCAACCAACGCTCCGCCTTCAGCTGACACAGCGGAGCATGAAGCTCGTGGCTTCGACCATCGTCCCGCCGTGGACCGGGCGAGCCGAGCGCCGATGCCGGCGTGGCGAACCCGCTCGCTCTCTCCGTCACTCCGCCTCAAGCGGACGGCGCTGCTTACAATGCAAGTCAGAGCGACTGAGGTGTGAGAATGAAGCCCCCGGGTGAGGAGGAGTATCAGCGGTTCATGGGCTTTCCAGCCTCTCTCTGGCCGCGGGCGGCTCACCGGCCTGAGGGAGCGCGACCGGCCGCTAGAGGTGGGTTTCGAGGGTTCCTTCACCCCATTGCCTGGTTCCGTTGGCGCCTCAACCTCAAGCGACGAGGTCCATATGCTCCGAGCTTCGGCGCTTTCCTCGAGCGACAGCGGCCTGAACGGGCGTAGTGCCTATGGAGCGAGTGGCACGTTGTTGCAGGCGGTCCGGTCGACTACGGGGCGATGCCCGGCTGGCTGGTCGAGGGCGTGGAGCCGGGTCAGGTGTGCGCCCAGCGAGAGGCGCTCCGTCCGTGGCCACAACGCCTCCGATCGCGACCTCGTGCTGACCGGCCACGATACCTTCGTCGGGCTAACTTCCGCCTCAGGCGTCGGGATCCGGACTCTGCACGGAGCCGGGAGTGAACGCTCGGATCTCCCGACCCATCAGCCGTTCGAGCATCTCTCGGACCGTGTGCATCTCGGGCGCATCGCCATATTGGTCCTGCAAGTCGGCGAGGTAGGTCGTGACGAGGTTGAGCCGCTCGGCTAGACCGACGGCGACCAGATGGGTCACCGTGGGATCGGCGAGGAATTCCTCGCCGTTCTCGGCATAGCGAAGTCGGCTCGGCTCACTGGCTTCGACGGACGCAGTCGCGGCCGTGCCGAGCAGCACAGCCATTTCGCCGAACACTGCCCCGGGGCGGTCTATCCAGTCGACGACGGTCGTGCCCCTCTGCACGCGAAGTTCACCAGACACGAGAATCCAAATTGCCCCGGTCCGCTCACCCTCACGGAGAACTTGATGGCCGGAGTCGATGTCGACTTCTGGCAAGTGTGACGAGAGTTGAAGCAGATCAACCATTTTCAAACCCTACTCCCTCAACCGGCACGCCATCGTCGCCACTGACGGGGCCCTGCACCGCTGGCAACCGTCCCTAAGTGCGAGGCACCGTCCTGCGGCGTTCGTTCCAATCCTGACAGAGCCGGGCGGGGTTTGTTACCCACGTGAGCCCCTTCGTCGAGACCGCGCTACCGTCCTGAGCGTCCACTGCCGGCAACCTATCTTTTGACCGTGACAAACGCTCCGACCAGCAGGCCCACGAAACGCCGAGCCTTCTGACGGAGGCCCACCGCAACAGACATGTCGGAGTGCAAGCGATCGCCGAGCCCGTACCCAGCCTCCACAACTCGGCGACATCACCCGTCCACGGCCACTCGGGAACCAGAGGCCAGGTCAGAAGCGTCTGATGGCTGTGAGAAACTTGTCGATCGCCGGTGTCGGCGCGCTGGCCTGGTTAGCCCTCGCCTCTTGCGGATCGTCCACCAACCCGGGATCTGCACCCGTGGGAGTGGGACGAGTCTTCACGGAAGACTGAGAACCGGGTGAACTAGAGACCAACCTGGCCTGTGGACGAGTCTTCACCGAAGACTCGTCCACAGGCCCATATCGTGGCGTCGTCAACCCGACACCACGGCCCGAACCGGCGGCCCACCGCGACCGATTCGCCCGGCTCTGGGCGCTCAGACATGCTCGGCGATGGTGACCCACCGAATATTCACATTCGGTTCGCAATCCGTTCACCGGTTGCACGGCCCAGCGGGGACTACAACTCTTGTTCCGCCAGCCAGGCCACACAGGCCTCGGCTACCTCCGGCCATCCGCTATCGATGGTCAGGGAGTGGCCCCGGTCTTCGAACTCGACCAGGTTGGTCTTCGCCGGGGAGTGCCGGTATTGCTTGAGGGTCGACTTGGTGATGGATTCGGGGACGGTGCGGTCCTTGCCGCCCATGGTGAGCAGAAGCGGACCTCGGTCCGGGTTGTCGGTGTCGACCTTGTCCGGCGAATGGGGTGAGAAAGTTGCGGCCGCGGCCTCGAAGAGTGGCCGCCCGGGAGAGGGGACGGCCCATTTCTCATAGAGCTGGTTTGATTCGTCCTCGGAGACGGCGTTGCCGAAGCTGTAGCGGAACTGCTCGGCAGTGAGCGACACCGACTTGTGCTTGTTGGCCGGGTTCTTGAACACGGGCAGCGTGGCGTGCAGGGCGGAGAGGGGTAGCCGCAGCACACCCTTGATCTGGGCGGCATCGATGCCGATGCCAGCCGCCCCTTTGTTCATCCCGAGCAGTTTCTCGGCGATCATGCCCCCGAAGGAGTGTCCGATGAGAATGGGTGGGGCGGGAAGGGACTCGATGATGGCGGCATAGTGGTCGGTGACGTCGTCGATGCCTTTGTTGGCGACGGTGTCCGGGTTGGCGCGGGCCAGCTCGACGGTGTCCTGGTCGCCGGGCCAGCCCGGGGCCACGGTGTCGTAGCCGGCCTCACCGAAGAAGTCCTGCCACGGCGCCCACGAGGTGGCGTGTAGCCACAGGCCGTGGATGAACACCACCGGGTTCGCTTTCTGTGCCATCTCAACCTCGCTCTCCGACGAAACTGTCCTGACGCGTGACTATGGCAGTCCCATCTCAGTTCTGCTGCGGTCACCGATTATCAGCACGGCGCCGCCGAAGCGAAAAGGGAATCTGGTGGCAGTACCGTCGCGTAATCCCGGCTATCAGAAGGTGATGCTACTAGACCGCTCGCGGCAGACCGACCACTCGTATCCGTTCCACCGCGGACCCGGCTGGTCCTGAACTACGAAGCTCACAAATCGGTCAATCGCCGCCGTTGTGTCCCATGTGGGCGACGGCAAACGTCGAGGCGGCAAACGTCGAGGCGGCGGCCGGCGAGGTGGCCGCCGCGCACTTCGGCACCTTCACATGTTGATTGCCACCCGAGTCGCTTTCCCCGCCTGATCCCTACGGGCGCCCGGCGTGGGGGACGTCGACAGGCGCGGTGCGGATCTCGCCGGTGCGCCGGGCGATCTGCGTTTCGACGTTCTCGACGCCGGACCAATCCGCGAGCATGAGGAACAGGGTCTTGCCGTCGGGGCCGCCGAGCATCGTCGCGAACAGATCCTTCTCGACCGGGATCCGCTCGACGATCTCGCCACCGTCGCGGACACGCGCCGCTGAGCGCGTGTGCGGGTCGTGAGTCCAGATGCAGCCCTCGGCGTCGAGGCAGATGCCGTCGGGCCCGATGCCCTCCGCCCACACACGACGGTTCGCCAGTCCGCCGTCGGCCTCGATGTCGAACGCCAGTAGCCGGCCGGTGAAGGACTCCGACATGATCAGCGTCGAGCCGTCCGGCGTGATCACCATCCCGTTCGGGAACGCGATGCCGTCGGCGACCCGGCGCGCTGACCCGTCGGGTGTGACCAGGGCGGCAATGCCGGGCGCGTCCGGGGGCAGGGCGCCGCCCATGAAGTCGAAGTTGATGCTGTTCACGTAGACGTTGCCGTTGGCGTTCACGACGATCTCGGCCCAGCCTCCACCCGAGATCTCGCCGAGGTCGGCGTGGCGCACCACGGTCCCGTCCGGCTCTCGGCGCAGCAGCTCGGGACCGGTCAGCAGCATGCGGCCGTCGGGCAGCCACTCGGTCGCCCAGCCCATCCCCGCCGGCCCACGGCCGACGACCTCCGACTTCCCGTCGAGGTCCACGGCGACGATCTCCTCCGTCCCCCAGTGCGAGAACCAAAGGCGATCGTCGTGCCAACGGGGCGACTCGACATATGCCAGTCCGTCCAACAGCAGCTTGGTCTGCCTCGTCATCACCTGCTCCTCTCGCCTTAGAACTAGACCGTACAGTACTACGCCCAAGACTGGACTGTCCAGTACCGTTTGCGGCATGGAGACGGACGACGACGATCGGCAGTCGACGCGCAAGCGCAAAGCCATAGTCGAGGCGGCAACCACCACCTTCCTGCAGAAGGCCTACCTCGGCACGAGCATGGACGAGATCGCCGCGCTCGCAGGCGTGTCGAAGCAGACCGTCTACAAGCACTTCGCCGACAAGGAGCGCCTCTTCTCCGAGGTTGTCATGAGCACGGTCAACGAGGCCAGCGACCCCGTGCACGCCGAGGTACTCCAGCTGCGCGACACCGGCGACCTGGCCGCCGACCTGCGCGACTTGGCGCGCCGCCAGCTCGCGCTGGTGATGCAGCCGAGGCTCATGCAACTGCGCCGGCTGGTGATCGCGGAGTCGTCACGGTTCCCCGAGCTGGGGCGCACGTTTTACGAGCAGGGACCCGGTCGCACCATCGCCACGTTGGCCGCGACGTTCGAGCGTCTGGCCGCACGCGGCCTGCTCGCCGTCCACGACCCGAACCTTGCCGCTGCTCAGTTCAACTGGTTGGTGATGTCGGCGCCACTCAACCAAGCGATGCTGCTCGGCCGCGACCACCCGTTGAGCACGAGTGAGCTCGAGCGCCACGTCAACGACGGAGTGGGCACATTCCTTGCCGCCTATGGCACGGGCACCGGCCGCGCCACGAGGTCTGCCCGCTGACGGGTCATCCGGCCATTCCGGATGCATCGGTGTCTTGCTCGTGGTCGGCGCAGTCGGGATGGCCCGAAGCCGGGGATCTGGAGCGGGTGCCTCGGCGCCATGGCTCCCTCAGCAGGTGACGAGCACGGTGCCCAGTGCGGCCCTGTATGGGATCCGTCCGTCGTGCGCCGGATCATCCTCGCCGGGCAATGACTCCCGATCAGATATTTGGTCCAGTCTGCTCCGCCGTCCATTGAGCGCCAGAATCCGACTCCCGGTCCACGTATACAGGACTCATACAAAGTAGGTCTGTGCCCAACCCCCCCAGAGGATAGGGCTATGCCACCGGCGCAGTCACCGACCGTCTGACCATTGGCACCGGTGTTGATAGGTCCGGTCCATGTTCGGCCATAATCAGGAGACTCCCAAATTCCCTGACAATTATCCTCTACATAAAGGTCGGACGGATTGTATCGATCACCAACTACAGTTTGGGTACCATAGCTATCACAGCCTCCCGCCGTTAAGGGCATATTCCGAGGAGTTACGTTAACCCATCCACCTTCCCCGGTCCGAGATCTCGTCCCCGCACTATCTCCGTCGGAGACCCGAACAGCCCCGGGTAAGGCATCATGGCGAGCAGCAACGCCAGCGGTAGGCGTCGAGGTGTTTGCTTCGAGAACAACGAGCACGAACCCTCCCCCAACAGCAACACACAAGGCCAGAACCACGATTCGTCTTCTCAACAATAATTAGACGAATTTCTTGAGAGCTGACCTGACGTTCTTCATAAGAGGTGTCGATCACTCTATGAGATCCGAAACTTGACCGGTTGGGCCCGTGGCGGCACCGGGTGCGCTGGTTGAGGGTAGGGCTAACCCCACCTCTGGGGTGGTGCTAGGCCCACGGGAAAGACGCCGACTAGCCGTATTCCGCCGGTCACGGCGAAACCTTAGTGTTTCTTCTGATGATTACGGCACACTCACTGACCAAGCGCTACGGGGCCACGACGGCTGTGGACAACCTGACTTTCGAGGTCCCGCCCGGTGTGGTTACCGGATTCCTGGGGCCCAACGGGTCGGGCAAGTCCACGACGATGCGCATGATCATGGGCCTCGACGTCCCCGACTCGGGGTCGGCCCTGATCGGCGGCAAGCCCTACGCTGAATTGGCCTGGCCTCTCCGGGAGGTCGGCGGCCTGCTCGACGCCAAGGCGTTCCACCCGGCCCGCACCGCCCGCAACCACCTGCGGTGGCTGGCCCTGACCAATGACATCCCGCTCCGCCGGGTCGATGAGGTCCTGGACCAGGTGGGACTGACCTCTGTCGCCGGACCGGCGGGCCGGGAAGTTCTCGCTGGGCATGAGCCAGCGGCTCGGCATCGCCGCGACCCTGCTGGGCGACCCGGGCGTGTTGCTCTTCGACGAGCCGGTCAACGGTCTCGACCCGGAGGGCATCCGCTGGGTCCGTCACTTCCTTCGCGGCCTGGCGGCAGAGGGCCGGACGGTGTTCGTGTCCAGCCATCTGATCAGCGAGATGTCGCTGACCGCCGACCGGCTGGTGGTGATCGGCCGGGGCCGGCTGATCGCCGAGACCAGCGTGGCCGACTTCGTGGCCAGAAGCGGCCGCGGAGCCGTCAAGCTGGTCACCCCTGATGTGGCCGCGTTCACCTCGGCGCTCACCGCGGCCGGAGCCAAGGTCGGCGACGGCGACGGCGGATCGCTGACCGTCGAGGGGCTGACCGCCCCGCAGATCGGCGACCTGGCCGCCCGCGATGGCCTCCGGGTCCACGAGCTGGCCCCGATCGCGGCGTCTCTGGAGGACGCGTTCATGGAGCTGACCCAGGACGAGGTGGAGTACCGCCCCTCGACGATGGCTGGCGCCGCTGCCGGCCGAGAAGGAGTGACCGAGATGACCCAGGCCATCCAGACCGCCCCGCCGGGGCACTACCGCCTCAAGCACGTGGTCAGGTCCGAGGTCGTCAAGATCGTGACCCTGCGATCGACCGCCATCACTCTGGGCCTCACCGTCGTCGCCGGCCTGTTGGTGACCGGGCTGGTAACCAACGCCGCCTTGCACCACGCCGGCTCTACAACGGCTTCGACCCGACCCAGGAGTCCCTGACCGGCCTGATCGTCGCCGGACTGACCGGCGGCGTGTTCGGAGCGTTGCTGATCACCAGCGAGTACTCGAGCGGCACCATCCGAACGACGCTGGCCGCCACTCCCAGACGGCCCCTCCTGCTGGGCGCCAAGATCGGCGTCACGGCCGCGGCCACGGTGGGCTTCTGCGAGCTGCTCAGCTTCGTCTCGTTCTTCCTCGGCCAGGCCATCCTCTCCGGCGGCGGAGCTCCATCGGCGAGCCTGGGCTCGCCCGGCGCGCTTCGGGCCGTGTTCATGACCGGCCTGTTCATCGCGCTCATGGCCCTCATGTCCTTCGGCTTCGGGCTAATCTTTCGCAGCACCGCGGCCGCGATCGCTGCTTTCGTCGGCGTCGTGTTCGTGCTCCCGCTCGTGATGCGGGGCATATCCGAGCCTGACCTGCGCTACGTGCCGACCAACATCCTGACCAACTCGATCATGGCCACCGTCAACCAAGGACCGGGAGGGATCGACCGACCGCTCTCGCCGGCCATAGGGTTGTTGCTGATGGCCCTCTATGCCGCGATCGCTCTCGCCGCCGGCGCCGTGCTGTTCGTCCGGCGAGACGCTTGAGCAGCCCGTGCCGAGGAACGCTGGGTGCAGATTCGGATTCCGCAGGAGCGAGCCGAACAGGCCACGCGGCTGGCCCAGCTGATCGCCACGGAGCCGTTCCACAAGCGGAGTTGGGCGGAGCTGGGGTTCTTCCTCGCCAGCTCCGCCCTGGCCTTGGCGGCGGCTCTTGTCCTGGGTGCCGTGGGGTTCGTCGGAGTGGTACTCACGGTCGTGTTCGTCGGCGTCGTGATTCTCGCTGGCGGCCTGCGGGCCGCCCGGGGCCTGGGCCGCTGGCAACGGGCGCTGGCTCGGCGGTTGCTGGGCGAGGAGATTCTCGAACCGGAGCCGTTCAGCCCCCGTCCTGGGTTCTTCGGGCTGGTTGCGGGCGTCGTTCGGGGACCGGGCCGCCTGGCGGGCGGTCGGCTACTTCGTGGCCAAGGTCCCGCTCACCGTTTTCGGCGTGTGGTTCGCACTGAGCGTCTGGGTCGAGGCGTTGTTGGATATCGCTTCGCCTCTGACCGGTGGCCACGGGGACGGCGAGGTTCGGTCCCTTCGCCCGGCTGGTCGGGCCCGGCTATCAACGGCGGCCCGGCACCTGGACCTGCCTCTCATGTCGGCTGTCTTCGTCACCGGGGTCGTGTTTCTCTTGATCGCCCCGTGGGCGATGAGGCTGGTCGTCTACCTCGACCGGCGCCTGATGCACCTGCTGCTCGGCCCCGACGCCGCGGCGTCCCGGGTGAGGAGCCTCGAGGAGTCAAGGTCGAAGACCCTCGACGCAGCCACCGAGACCCTCCGACGCATCGAACGCAACCTGCACGACGGCACCCAGGCCCAGCTGGTCGCTCTGGCGATGCGGCTCGGTCAGGCCAAGGAAAAGCTCGAGCACCTCGCCGCCGAGGACCGGAGCAGTGACCTCGAGGCCGTCCGGCGTTTGGTCGACGACGCCCACCGCGGGGCCAAGGATGCCATCACCGACCTCCGCGACCTGGCCCGCGGCATCCACCCCCCGGCGCTCGACACCGGCCTGGAAAACGCCCTGGCCACCCTGGCTGCACGCAGCCCGGTGCCCACCGACGGTGATGGTGTCGATCCAGGCCCGGCCCAGCCCGGCCATCGAGACCATCGCCTACTTCTGCGCCGCCGAGCTGCTCGCCAACGTCGCCCAGCACGCCCAGGCGTCCCGCGCCTCGCTGAGCTGCGCCCAGCACGGCCCCTGGCTGCGGATCGTGGTGCGAGACAACGGGCGGGGCGGCGCCGCCATCAACCGGGTCGGCTCATCCTCAAGCGGCCTGGCCGGCCTCGCCGACCGGGTCGGTGCCGTCGACGGGAACCTCAGCATCGCCAGCCCCCCGGGCGGGCCCACCGCCGTAACCGTCGACCTGCCCTCTCACTCCTGACCATGGCCGCCGCCGACGCCATCCGGGTGGTGATCGCCGAGGACTCCGCCATCCTGCGGGACGGGTTGGTCCAGCTTCTCACCGACAGGGGATTCGCCGTGATCCGGGCGGTCAGTGATGCCGTCAGCCTGGAGCAGGCCGTAGCCGCCGATCCTCCCGACGTGGCCGTGGTCGATATCCGCATGCCGCCAACATTCACCGATGAGGGTCTGCGTGCCGCCATCGGCTTGCGCCGAACCCATCCCGGCGTAGGGATCCTGGTGTTCTCCCAATACGTCGAGACCCGATACGCTGCCGAACTGCTCGCTGGCGGCGCGGCCGGAATCGGCTACCTGCTCAAGGACAGGGTCGCCGACGTCGCGGACTTCGTAGAAGCTTTGGTGCGGGTTGCATCGGGAGGCACCGCCCTCGACCCGGAGGTCGTGACCCAGCTCATGGGAGCCTCTCGCCGCAGCGACACCCTGGCCGGGCTGAGCGGCCGAGAGCGAGAAGTGCTTGCACTCATGGCGGAAGGGCGAACCAACTCGGCCATCGCCGCCAGTCTCGTCATCTCCGAGGGGGCGGTAGGAAAGCACGTGGCCAACATTTTTTCAAAGCTGGACTTGCCCGCGACGTCCACCGACCACCGCCGGGTGCTGGCGGTGCTGCGCTACCTCGAAGGGTGACGGCTGATTCGCTGACAAGAGAACTGATGGGTTTGTCGGTAATACGTCCCGTCGCCCTACCAGGCCTCCCCCGGGGACCAGTAGATCATCTGGTGGTCCGGTCCGACGCCGCAGGCCGCGACCTGACGTCACCGAGCCGTCTCCAGCCACGGCCTCTGGCTGGGCTATTGAGGTAGCCAGAATTCCCGACCTGCACGAACGGCTCGGAGGCAGGATGTGGCGATGGCAGACGCGGATCGACGGGACCTCAGCCGGGTGTTCAATGAGGTGCCCGAACTCTACGACCGCGTGCGACCGACGTACCCCAACGAGCTGTTCGCTGACCTCGTCGCCATCACCGGCATGGGCGGGCGGTCTGCGGTGCTCGAGGTGGGCTGCGGTACCGGCCAGGCAACGGGCTCTCTGGCCGCGCTCGGGTGCTCGGTGACCGCGGTCGAGCCAGGAGCGGGGCTGGCAGCTTTGGCTCGCCGCCGGCTCGGTGCCTTCCCCAACCTGGAAGTCGAGACTTCGACGTTCGAGGAGTGGGACGATCGCGGTCGGCGCTTCGATATCCTCGTGGCTGCGTCGGCCTGGCACTGGATCGATCCGTCGATTGGCTGGCGCCGAGCGCATGACGTGCTCCGTTCCGGAGGATGGATGGCGCTGCTCGGCAACGTCGTTGTTCGCCGGCCGGGTGAGCCAGAGGTGTACGCCGAGACGGCCGATCTTCACGCGCGCCTTTGCCCCGGCAACCCTGATTGGGGTCATCCGCCGGCTGAGGACGAGGTGCGCGCCACGGACGAGGGTTGGGGGTTGGTCGAGGACCCTGGCGGCTTGTTCGGCGCGACGATCGTGCGTTGGTACCCCGCTGTTCAGTGGTTCGATGGAGACGGCTTCGCCGATCTCCTCCGCTCGACATCGCCGTACCGTCGGCTCGACCGCCAAATTCGTGAGTCGCTGCTGGACGCCATCGCCGAACGCATCCGCACCCGGATGGGCGACCGAGCAGCTCGCCGGTACCTGAGTGTCCTCCGTGTCGGACAGCGCCGCGAGTGACCTCACGGGAAGCGGGAGGCCCAGTGCTGGTGTGTTCGAGACGCGTCGATCAACTGTTGCGCTTTCCCGGTTGGCGAGAGGCGATCCGGTGGCCAGCGGGGCTGACGCCGTCAGTGGCGAATCCGCGGTCCGCTCGTCTCGTTGCACAATCGGGGGCAGTAGGCTGCCAGACTGGCGAATGATGGTTCTTCTCGCGGTCGACTGGGTGACGATCTCCTCCTTGGCCACGGGGGCCGGCACGCTCGTGTTGGCTATCGCCACGTTCTCAGCGGTGCGATCGTCCAACCGGTCGGCACGCATCGCAGAGGCCGCCCTGCAAGAACAACGGCGACCTCTCCTGGCCCCGTCCCGTCTGGAGGATCCCAAGCAGAAGATCATGTTTCTGGAAGGGCATTGGGTGACCGCGTCCGGTGGGCGTGCCGCGGTCGAACACATCGATGGCATCGTGTATCTCGCGATCAGCCTGAGAAACGTTGGTAGCGGAATCGCGGTCTGTCAGAGCTGGGCGGTCAGGCCAGGTTCATCGCGGGAGCATCCCACGCACGCCGCGCTGGAAGAGTTCCGCCTTCAATCGCGGGACCTCTACGTCCCGGCCGGTGACATCGGCATGTGGCAAGGAGCGCTGCGCAACCCCGACGATCCGGTCCGTGCCGGGATCGTTGACGCCATGGAGACGGGTCAGCCGATCACGGTGGAGCTGCTCTATTCCGACCAGGTCGGCCGCCAACGGACGATCTCCCGGTTCGGCCTAAACCCCATGCCTGCGAACGACACATGGCTCGCAGGCCTCAGCCGGCACTGGTATCTCGATTGGGAGGGCCCCCGCCCGGAGACCCTCACGCTCGCGGCGGCCGAAGCGGTGCTCCGAGATCAGGAAGCCGCTGACGAGAGGCGAGCGGCGGCGGGAACTGAGCGTACCGTGGCGGACCCGGGAGGCCACGTGGATACCGACGGCGGTCGCTCCGGAGCCCAGTAGGCCCATCAGACCGGCCCGGCCGGCTCGGTGCCGAGGCACGATCCGTCGCCTACGGCTTCGAAGCGTTCCTCGATCTCGACGGCGTGATCGAGTCGCGGTCAGGCGCGGGAGGGCCATGATGTAACGGCGGTTCGTCGCAGGACCCGGAGATCCGTTCGAGGAGGGATACCGCTAGATTGGACCTTCGGGCGCGGCGGCGCTACTCGGAGATCCAGGCCATGGCCTGGTCACGTTCGCTCATCGGGAAGGTCTTCACATCGCCAGGCGTCATCCATCCGAAGAGAGCTGTCATGTGGTGCATCCACTCGATGTCGGTTATGAGGGCGATCCGCTTCCATTTCCGGAAGTTCTCAAAGGCAATCTTGAGATCATGCCAGAGCGCACCAGGAGTCATGCCGTGGAATTCGGGGATGACGATCATGAATCGCACTTCTCCCGACTGGGCGGCCTTTTCGATGGCGGGGAGAACCACGTCTCTGAAGTCCTCGGCGGTAATCCTGCCGGTGACCTCGAATCCGATGACTCCACCCGGTAGCCCCGTCAGTTGCTGGATCATCCTGTCTCCCGTCCCGTTCGGCTGGTGCTACAGAGACAGCTTGCCAGAACCGGACCGCCGGCTGTTCCCGCATGGCGCTCCATCCGAGACCGCTCTTCCCACATCGCCGGGTGGGACGGCAGAGGCGGGGCGCCCATCCTCCACCTACCTGAGGCAGTGACGTCAGATACCTTTCGTGTGATGACAACGATCAAGCGAGTGGCACCAATCTTCTCGGTCCGCGATCTCGGGGCTTCACTTCGTCACTACCAGCGCCTCGGATTCTCCGTTCGGGAGTACGAAGGCGGTGGCTATGGCTTTGCACATCGAGACGGGGTTGAAATCCACCTTGGGACCGATTCGCACGGCAACGGCCCAGGGACGAAACACTCGGCATACCTGTGGGTTGATGATGCGGATGCGCTGGCGCGGGAATGGCTCGCGGCGGGAGCCGAGGTCCATATGCCCGAGGACACAGAGTGGGGTCAGCACGAAGGGGCAATCGAGGATCCCGATGGCAACGTCCTGAGGTTTGGCTCGCCAATGAAGTGATTGGGTGTGCCCGCTCGTCGGGTCGGACGCACCTTCCGAGACAAATATCCGGTCACCGGGCCCCCGATCGGGCAGGGCGGGAGAGAAGGGTCGCGGGCCCGGGCTCCGTCGAAGCCAGGGCCGAACAGCGAATCATCCTCGATTTGCTGGAGATCAGGGCCACGTGAGACACGTGCTCAAGCTGCAGCTGTCTAGCCAGCACCCCGTAGCCAGGCTCGGCGGCCCGGCTGGGCCAGGCGCCGGTAGGGCGAGCGCCACTTGCGACGAAGTCGCTTCTTGCGCCGGTCCTCCTTCTCGATCAGGGCGGCCACCTCGCCAGCTGCGCAGACGGGGCCACGATGGCCGACTGGCTTCAGCCAGTGACCAGCCACCACGGCACTCGCTCAGCGCGGTCGGGGCGTGACCTGTCCGGATCGACGACGGCGCCATCCGGTGGTAAGAAGCGGCGATGGAATCTCGCCAGCTGTCCGATGGCACCGAAATACCAGTACTCGCCCTGGGGGTGTGGCAGATCCGAAACGGGCGCGAGTGCGTGAACGCGGTGCGATGGGCCCTCGACCTAGGGTACCGCCACATCGACACTGCCCAGCTCTACGGCAACGAGGAGAGCGTCGGCCGGGCCGTGCGGGACAGCGGGGTGCCCCGCGAGGATCTGTACATCACCACCAAGTTCGCCCCGTCGCGTCGCGATCCTGCTGCAGAAGCCGAGGGAAGCTTGCGGCGTCTCGGTCTCGATTACGTGGACTTGTACCTGGTCCACTGGCCCCAGCGCGGGGCCACCTGGGCCTGGCCAGGGATGGAGAGGGCTCGACATCTCGGCTACACCCGCTCGATCGGAGTGTCCAATTACGGAGTGGGCGAGATGGACGAGGTCATGCGCGGCGCCGAGGCTCCTCCGGTCGTGAACCAGGTCCAGTTCAGCCCCTTCGAGTACCGGCGAGCCCTGCTCGATGCCGCGACCAAGCACCACACCGTTGTGGAGGCCTACAGCCCACTGGGGACCGGCCGCTATCTCGCCGACCGCCGGGTGGGCGAGGTTGCATCTCGGGTCGGTCGTTCCCCTGCTCAGGTCCTGCTGCGCTGGTGCCTGCAACGCGACACTGTGGTCCTCCCCAAGTCGACGCACCGCAACCGCATCGAGGAGAACGCCAGGATCTTCGATTTCGAGCTCTCTGACGACGACCTGGCCGAGCTCGACAATCTGGACCGTACGGGCGGAACAGGCGAGGCCGGCTAGCCAAAGCATTCGCAACCTCCTATCTATTCGCGGCCG
Source organism: uncultured Acidimicrobiaceae bacterium (assembly GCA_963769725.1). Lineage (GTDB taxonomy): Bacteria > Actinomycetota > Acidimicrobiia > Acidimicrobiales > Palsa-688 > PALSA-693. The sequence continues at coordinate 335,105 of CAVYMU010000005.1, forward strand.
CGTACGAACGGGGCGACGTCCCGGCAACGTCGTGACAAACAACCGAGATCCGGCATCCGAACAGCGGCGGCTCAGAAGCTCACCGTCGCCCTCCGCGCCGCCGCGATGTCCTCGCCGACGACGCCCGGAAGCCCACCGGTCATAGTGTGGTCGTCTGAGGGAGCGGCCCACTCGGCCAGCTGACCCCGCGGTCCCCCACCGGGAGGATCAAACCCCAACTCGAGGGTTGTTTCTCCCCTAGGGGGAGGTCGCATACTGGGACCGATGTCCACGACGTTCTCGATCGGCAACTTCTCCCTCGCCACGCACCTCAGCATCAAGACGCTCCGCCACTACCATGGCGTCGGCCTGCTGGAACCCGCGGATGTCGATCCGGCGAGCGGCCACCGCCGCTATACGACCGACCAGATCCCGATCGCCCAGGTCATTCGCCGCTTCCGGTCCCTGGAGATGCCACTCGACGAGATTCGCGCCGTCCTCGCCGCACCGGATGTTGCCACCCGCAACGAGCTAATCGCCGCCCACCTTGACCGCCTCCAGGCCAACCTCACCCGCACCCAGGAAGCGGTCGCCTCGCTGCGCGACCTCCTCGAGCCCGCCGTGCCCGCCGCCCTGACCACCTTCGAACACCGGGTCATCGAAGCCACGCCAGCCGCCGCTGTTCAAGAGACCGTCGACATCGACGATCTGCCGCTCTGGTTCGAGGGCGCCTTCGGAGAGCTCTACGCCACCCTCGCCGCCCAACAGGCCACGCCCGCAGGACCCGGCGGGGGCATTTACGCCAACGACCTCTTCGCTCACGAGCGGGGCGAAGCGACTGTTTTCGTCCCCTGCAATGCCCAGTTCCGCCCGTCCGGCCGGGTGGAGCCCCTCGTTATACCCGGTGTCGAGCTTGCGATCACTGTCCACACCGGCGCCCACGAGGGCGCGGATCGAGCGTACGGCGCGCTCGCCACCTATGTGACCGCCCACGCATTGGGTCTCGACGGACCGCTCCGGGAGTACTACCTGGTAAGCAGCCACGACACCGTCGACCAGGCCCAATGGCGGACCGAGATCGGTTGGCCGATCTTTCATATCGGAGCCGCCCGGTAGAGCAACCACGAATTGTCCCGAATACCAGGGCCGTCGCCCTCGGGACCGGGCTCGTGGTCCGCGTCGCGACCGGGCTCGGGCCAGATCCGCGAGCCGCTTGCCGGGGAAGCGACCGCCCCGGCCGATAACGCCATTCGCGTTGCCAAGACCATCGATAATCCCCAAGATGCGATACGTCTGGTGGCGCCCGACGGTGCCGACGGGGAGCGTTGGGCCGTGGTGGCCTTGACCACCATGCGCAATCGTCGCGAAGGGTTCGAGGCCATCGGGCGGGCAGGCCCCTGGCTGTCACTGGATTTTTACGGAGGATCTGAACCTCCACGGATACAACGAGCGATGCGGCGATGCTGCCTGAACCACCGCCGAGAAGAGGACAGCTATAGCTGCCGTAGACGTCGAGTCCACGACGGCTGTCCCCCCGAGCAACTTGCCTACCGAGGTTGAAGAGTTCCGGCGGGCGACGCGCTAATCTCGGGGGACATCCAGTTCGATGCATCTATTAAAGGAGTTGCGGGTGGCGCAGGAGCAGACTCTTGGACCGATCAGTTATCTCGTTGTCGAGTTCCCCGGCAGCAAGATGACTGGAGCGGGGTTCTCCACGCTACTGAACCTGGTCGACCAAGGCGTCATCCGTATCCTCGACCTGAAGTTCGTCACCAAGGGTACCGACGGTTCCGTGGCCGGGGTGGAGTTGATGGACCTGGACCACGACGGCAGGTTCGACCTGGCCGTGTTCGAAGGGGCCGCGTCGGGGATGATCGACGAGAGCGACGTGGCGGATGCAGCTTCGGTGATCGCGCCCGGATCGTCCGCGGGAGTCTTGATCTTCGAGAACCGGTGGGCCACGGCTTTTGTGCAGGCCCTGCGCCTCGGGGGCGCAGAGTTGGTGGCGGCCGGTTACATTCCGCAAGACACTCTGGTCGCGTCGCTCGACGCGACCGAGACAGCAAGCTCCTGATCAACGAAGGAGGATCGACAGATGCCAGGACTTCTCCGAGGCGTGGCCCGAACAGCGGTGGTCGCCGGCACGGCCACCGCGGTGTCCAACCGGGTTTCGCGCCGGCAAGCCAACCGCTGGTCCGCACAGGACGACCAGGCCTACGCCGAGCAGCAGCAACAGTACGCCCAGCCGCAACCCGCACCCGCGGCGCCGGCAGTCGACCCCATTGCCCAGCTCAAGCAGTTCGCCGAGCTCCACTCTCAGGGCATCCTGACCGACGCGGAGTTCGAAGCTCAGAAAGCCAAGATCCTCAACGCCTAGTCCTCCGCTCACCCATGCTTTTCCTGTACCGGCCCAGGCAAACGTGGATGCCCTACCGGCTGCCGCGCCAGCCGGCGCAACAGGCGGCATACAACCGGCATCTACAAGATGAGTTCGGAGCCACTCGCCGGGTGCCCATTTCCATGCCGGCGCCGGATGAGCCAGCGGAACCATCATCCCCCCGCGCCCCTTCCACATCGCCTCTGAGCGTGACCGAACGGCTCAAGGAGCTGGCCCAGTTGCACGCCGACGGAGCACTCAGCGATGAGGAGTTCACTGCAGCCAAAGCCAAGGTGCTGGCATCCACCTCAGCGGACCCATGACGACGAACGAGGAGCGCGCCGCGATTTTGGTGCGGGCGCTTCGCGCCAGTATCACTGGGGACAGCGGAGCGATCAACGAGTTGTACACCGACGACGTCAAGGCATGGGCCCCCGCCCTGGCCGCGTCCTCGGCGGCCGAGCTCACCACCGAGTTCGAGCGGCGCGACGACGCCTTCTCCGACGTCCAACTCGAGGTGGCCCCCCTCGACGTAGGCGGAGATTATGGGTGCGTCGAATGGAGCGTCACCATGGCGCACACGGGGCCCCTGACCCTGCCCGACGGCCTCGTCGTGGAGCCAACCGGTTTGGCCATCACCATCAACGGGGCCACAGTCGCCGAGTTCAATGGCGATCGGATCTGCTCGTTCCGTCAATATTGGGACGAGTTTTCCGTCCTCGAACAGCTCGGGGTGCTGTCCCGCGCCTAGCGGCCATGTGTCCGTCTTGACGGGCCAGGCGGGTAGAGGACCGGCGCCGCATGCCGTGAATCAGGGCCAAAAGGCCGAATCGGTCGAACCTGAAGTCAGCCCGCCGCGGCGGGGGCGCTTCTGAAGAGCTCGGCCGCGTTGTTGCCCATGAACCGGTCGATGGTCTCCTCTGGTACTTCGTGCTGCTCGAGCATGGTTCTCGCCTCGGCGGGGCCGGCCGCGTCGTGGTTGGGGTAGCGCGACCCCCAGGCGGCTGTACGCTCGAAGAGGTCCGGCATACGGGCGACGGGGCGCTCCCACGAATCAAACGACACGATCAAGGGCTGCCGGGCGACGACGTCCTCGGGCTCGAGCGACACCGGCTCGAGTGCGCTCGCGAACGACAGCCAGAGGTATGTCTCGGACTTCTCGATTGCGAGGGGGAGCCAGGACGCCCCGGAGTGTGCGAAAGCGACCCTGAGTCGGGGGTGGTCCTCCAGCAGACCGTGGAAGAAGGCCGCGGTCAGAAACAGGCCGTTGTCCTGCATATTTGCGATCGGCTCGATGACCGAGTGGCCGATACCCAGCTTCTCGGTGACACGCTCGGCGAAACCACCCTGACTCACGTTCTCTGGGCCGGCGATCCCCGCCGACGGATGGACACACGCGACGAGGTCGAGTTCCTCTAACTGTCGCCATAGCGGGCGAAACGGCGTGTCCTCGATGAAGACCTTCTCGGTTGCGCCAGCCACATCCGTTGTCCCCGGAATGGTGCCGGCCCCCGAGTGGCGGGCGATATTGCGGAAAGTCGCTGCCGCGCCATGCTCGGTGATCCGCACGATGTCGTAGAACGCCGGACGGATCAAGACCGCTGGGAAGCCGAGGGCAGCCACCCGGTCCAGCTCCCGCTGAGAGAAGAGCACTGACTGTAAGGGAAGGACGGCGACCGGGATCAGACGACCTGCGCTCTGAGCGCAAAACTGCCAGATCCAATCGTTGTACGCCCTCGCGAGCACCGCTGCCGCGTCGGGGTTGGTCACCAGGGGCAGGTACTCGTTGAAGACCGTCGGGTACACCACCGCCCGGTCCACGCCCATCTGGTCCATGTCGGCCAGCCGGGCCTCGGGATCGCGCCCACCGGGAGTCAACGGGTGAAAGACATCGGGGTCGAGACTGCCGATCACGTCGGGTGTCATGCCCGGGCTCCAGATCCCCTGACGAACGAGCCGGGACCGGTTGAGATCACGGGCGGCCCGCCCATTGAGGATCGTGATCCGTTCTCCCGTGTCGGACACCTCATGGTAAAAGGCGGCCCGGGCCGCGGCCCGATCCCCAGCGGGCACGAACACGTCCCATATCTCGGGCGGCTCGTACACGTGACTGTCCGAGTCGACGACGGGCACGGCCATCAGTAGCTCGGCGCGGACGAGGCGTGACGCTGACGTTCGAGAATGCTCGGGGGGTCGAAACCGAGTTCGCGCATCTTCTGGGCGTTCTCACGTGGATGAGCGACGATGTCCGCCCATTCGTCGAGCTGGGGCCCCTGAGGGAACCAATCAGGACGATCGATCGGTCCCGGCTCGTCCTTGACAAATATCTTGGGCCTGATCCCGTATGTGCGCAGGGCATTACCCCCCATCAGCTTTTCCTGCACTTCGCGGGGAACGCCTGCCTCGCCCATGGCCCGCAAGGCGCTCCAGGCGTCCGCGCCATCGTGGTGATAGGCGTCGGACGCCCAGATACCGACGCTCTCGAACTGGCGCCACTGACGGAAAACCTGCACCTCGTCCGATTCGAAGGAGATGACGCACTGATCATAGAAGGCTTCCGACGGCAGCCGTCGGGCGAGCGACACCGACCGCTCGTTTCGGTATGCCTTAAACAGGCGGTCACAGGTGTCGAGGAAGTAAGGCAGCCACTGGCTGTTCGACTCGAATATCGCCATCTTCAGGTTGGGGTAGCGGTCGAGGAAGCCTCCGAGCAAGACCTGCGTCAGCCACACCTGGGCCTCGTAGATGAATGAAAGGGTTTGCGAGTCGCACCCGGCTTCACCGAAGGGCTCTCCGGGGGACGCCCGGAACCCTTGCCCCAGGCGGATGTGGAAAATTCGGCGCAGGAAAGGTGTGCATGCCCAGCACCATCCCGGTTTCTTCGAACGCCCGGAACAGCACGTCGAAATTCGACTCGGACGCCGGCGACATCAATCCACCAATATCGTTGGGATAGCCACCGCGGGCGTCGATAGGGCGGATCAGGCCGACCGGATGACCCAGCTGGCTGGCGCGGCGGACCTCGGCTGCTGCCCTCGGAGGGTCCTGCAACGGCAGGAGGGCCGCGCCGTGGAGACGATCAGGGAACTCGTCGCACCACGCCCGCAGCCAATCGTTGTACGCACGGCAAAAGACCTCAACGCCTTCGACGTTCGCAGCGAACGGAAGATTCATGATCACCATGGTCGGTATCACGAGCACTTGGTCGATGCCCATGAGATCCATCTCGCGGACTCGACCTAGAGCCTCCGTGGGACCGCGGTGGCGGACGTACTCCTTCTGCTCCGCAGTGAGCGGCACCATCGAGATCAGCTTCCGCATGATCTTCTTGTTCATCTGCGGACCGGCGATACAGATCGAGTTGTAGGTCGGGCCATAAGCTCCGCTACCGCCTCCAAACACCTCGAGCTCGCCGTTCAGAACCGCGTGGTCGTCATCGCGCCAGTAGGTCTGCCGAACCAGGTCCTTTTTCGATTCCGGCACGTGATCCCAGATCTGCTCCGGATCGTTGACGTGGGCGTCGCAGTCGAACACCGGAAATGTCTTGCTTATGCTGTCCATCTGGCTCTCCCCAGCTGCCGATCTTGGTGGAGTCAAGCGTATCTGGTCGTCACGCCACACGGCTTCCTATCCGGGGGTCGTACCCAGGGCAGCTGTGATGTCGTCGATGGCGGCCTGCTCGGACTCGCTCACCTCCTGACCGTGCTCACGGTGGGCCGCCGCCACTTTGTGGGTCAGATTGACGATGAAGCGACGGTACTCCGCCACCTCTTCCGGCGTGGCCTTACGCTCGAGCAGCGCGACGGAGTCGCGCAAGTGCTGCAGTCCGTGCTGTTTGAGCTCCTCCGGGGAGTGGTAATGAGTGTGATCCCGCTCGGGTTTGGCGGCGACGATCTCATCCAGAAGCTCGCTCTCACCGTGCTGCTGGCGCGCCTCCACGTAGGCCTTGGCCATCGCGATGGTCTCGCGGAACGTCCCGCCGCGTTGGGCCGTCACCACGATCATGCCGGCACTTGGGGGCGCTTCTAGAATCAGCTGCCACTCCTCAGTCGAGAAGTCGGACTTCGCGGTCATCGCCTCTCCGATCGTTGGGCACTCGCGGATCGCTCGTGCCCACACCGTAGCGACTGGTTTCGGATGAGTGCCGAACTGGCCATCGACCGACCGGGCGTGCGGTCGTCTGCGGCGTCGACGCCGCGCCGTCGGCGACGGCCGCGACCACCGCCGGCAAGGCACCAGGAAACCCGGGACCTGGTAGCCCGACCGCCTGGTTCGAGGTTCACCCCTAACTGACGTCGATGGTCCTCGGGGTCGGAGCTAGGCCGGCTGGCGGGACCCCAACCCGCTACCGGTGGGGCCTATCTTGAGATGTTCATCTTCCCGTTACACCAGGGCTCGACGCCCGGCTCAGATGCAGAACCAGGCAGATAGGCCGCGAGCGCCGTCGCTCCCGCTCAGAACCACCGCCAGGTGGGCCCATGCCGGCCCCCCCACGACGACCGGTATGGCGGAAAGCAGCCCCTACCCTCGTTGCGCAGGGCACGCTCGTGGTTGGTGGGGTTAGATGGTGAGGTGACGGCCCGCACCGACGTGGCGATCTGACTACGGCAGGTGGGCATCAACGCCGTCGGGGCCCTCGAGCGGGCCGGCGCGCCGCGAAGGTGGGTCGGTGAGCGCGGCCGCGGACGAGCCCGAGTCCGCGGCAAAGGCCGAGTCCGCCTCGACACCCTTGCCTTCGGGTCCCGAGCCAGCGCGCTCGAAGCCGTCGGCGCCACTGAAAAGGTCCCGGAGGTCGCCGCGGCCCGGGGCCCACGGTTCGGGCCGACCTCTGGCATCGCTGGTAGTGGCCCGGACCTGGCACAAGCTGTTCGAGGATCGGATCCTGGGAATGGCTGCTGAGGCCGGATTTTGGGCCATCGTGTCGCTGCCCTCGCTGCTCCTAACCCTTCTCGGCGCCCTGGGCTACCTCCGCGGCTTGCTCGGTGACGGCGACGTTAACCGCATCCACGACTCCGTGCTCCGAGCCGCCCGCGACGTGCTCACCCCGAGCACCGTCAACAGCGATGTGGCGCCGCTGGTCAATCAGGTGCTGGCCGGGGGCCATCTGGAGGTGATCTCCGTCGGGTTCGTCATCTCCTTTTGGTCCGGGTCAACGGCGATGAGCGACTACGTCAACACGATCACCGTGGCCTACGGAATGCGGGGGTTGCGGAGCGCCTGGCGCAGCCGGCTGGTGGCCACCGGCCTGTATGTCTGCTTCCTTGGCGTCGGGCTGGTCCTACTGCCGGCCTTGGCCATCGGTCCCGATCTCCTCTCCAGCCTGGTCCCCGATCAGATCGCCGACCAAGTCTCCACCGTGGTGCACGTGCTGTACTGGCCGGTAGTCGGGTTGCTGTCGATCCTCCTGCTGACCACCCTGTACCGCATGTCGCTGCCGGTGGCGGTCCGCTGGCGGCGAGGACTGCCGGGTGCGGTGCTGGCCATGGGTCTGTGGCTGCTGTTCAGTTTCACCGTGCGCGCCTATCTCACTTCCAGCTTCCGAGCCCGTTCGGCATACGGATCGCTCGGCGCGCCCATCGCCGCCCTCCTCTTCTTCTACGTCACCGCCCTCGCCGTGCTGATCGGCGCCGAGCTCAACTCGGCCATCGACTACCTGTCACCGGTACCCGCGACGACGGCCGGCCGCGAGCGCGCCCGACTCCAAGCCGAACAAGACCAGGAGAAGACATGACCGCGGCTCGGAATCGGCGGGAGCCCGCTCATTCACCCCGTCGCCCTCATCGACACGGGTGCTCGGGAAACTCATGGCGTGACGCTCAGCCGGCAGGCCCGGTGACCCGGGCCATGTCGGTAGGCGGAGCCGCGACGGGCGCAGTGATGCCCGGATCCGTCGACCACTTCGGAATCCGAGGACCGGTCAAGGTGCGGGGAGGCGACTGATGTCGGCCGCCGAAATCGACGACTACCTGGACCGCCTCGACGAACCGAAACGCTCGACACTCAGCCAACTGCGCCGTGACATCCTCGCCGTGCTTCCTGACGCCGAGCAGTGCATCTCCTACTCTGTACCGGGTTTCAAGGTCGCCGGCAAAACAATCGCCGGCTTCGCCGCCTTCAAGAGCCACCTGAGCTATCTGCCCCACAGTGGCTCGGTGTTCCCGGAGCTAGCCGACGAGCTCGCTGGTTACGCCACGTCCTCTGGAGCTTTGCGGTTCCCTGTCGATGAGCCTCTGCCGCCGGCGCTGGTGAAGAAGCTTATCGCCGTGCGGCTACGGCAAGCCTTTCCTTAACTGGCATCCGAAATTGCGCGGGCGCCACAAACGCGTTGGTGCCGGGCCATGCTTGAGGCGCCGGCCGCGACCGGTCAGTTGCCCGGTGCCGCCGACTGCAGAACGTGGAGTTGAGCATCGACTAGGCCGGAGCACCAGACTCTGCTCGGTGACTTCAGTGTCAGCCGGCCTCCCCCTTCTCCGCCCGCCGACAAATGCCGCCGCAGAGAACATGTGTTTGGTAGGCTACTGGAATGGGTTCGGGTGACAGCCTCGCTGCGAGGCGAACAGCACGAAAGCAAGCCCATCTGACGACAGCTCGGGCCTGCGGGCGGCGTTTCGCTCGGACCAGCGAACCCGAGATCGACCCAGCGGTGTTCCTTGAGCAGCTGCCGGCTTCGGGACTCACCCCCGCCGAGCGCACCGCCAAGGCTGGGCTGTTGCCGGCCACCTGGCGGGCCGCGTTCGGTCAGGGCTGGCGAAGCGTGTGAGCGGGCACCCCGAGGTTGACACCGGGCTGTCGGCGCACGCCGGCTGAATTGGATGGTCGAGGAGTCGAATATCACAACATGGCGGCGGACATCCCAGCCCGGTTGGCTGGCGTCGCTCGCGGTGGTCGGTACTCTCAACCTCCAAACGCCAGCATCTTCGGAGCATCAGAGATCGCACTGATAACGTAACTTCATACAGGAGGAGGCACCGCCATGGCCATCTCACTTCTTGCTATTAGTTTCGATGGAAACGATGTTTCTCGTCTGTCACAGTTCTGGGCCGAGGTCCTCGACGAACCGGTGAGCCCTGGAGCGACCGACTTTCTGGCGGTCATTGACACCGCGGGACTGCGGCTGATGTTCCATCAGGTCCCGGAGGGCAAGATCGTCAAGAATCGGCTCCACCCCGATCTGGGCACCAACCATTACGACCTCGACACCACCCGGCTCCTCAAGCTGGGAGCCGTACAGCTACGCGACATGGAGCAGGACGGCCGTCGATGGCGAACCTTCGCCGATCCGGAAGGCAACGAGTTCGACCTGCTGGAAGATGCCCGTTTGGAAGCAGTAGCGTCGGCGCCAGGCTCCGCTGAGTAGGGGGGACGTGTTGGACTGGTGGCAACGAATCACGCTGGCCGACGTTGCGTGGGAGGATCTTCCTGATCACGTGGGCGTCTCGATCAGGTCGCTCGGAGAGAGTCCCGGTGCCGGTCCACCGGTGATGCACGTGCGGTTCGTTCCGAACTACGTCGAGGAGCCTCATTGGCACTCTGTGGACACCCTGTACGTGATAACCGCCGGAGAGTTCATCGTCGGGCAAGAGGGCGTCTACCGAGTCGGTGACATCCGGTGGGTCAGAGCGGGCACCTTCTACGGTCCCGAGACCGCCGGGCCCGATGGATGCGAGTTCCTCCTCGCCGGGTTAAGCCGCGACATCTTCGACATGTCGTATGACAGATCGACTGCCGCCCGAGCGGGCTCGCTCGGCTGATCTGCCCGCAAACCTCGAGGTGGGGGGCTACCTGGCGCTCGGCTGTAGCCCGCGCCAGGTAGCACTCGAGAGATGCCAGGCACCGTCACTGTCGGGCTTGGGCCTCACCGCTGAGAGTGCGAATCGTCTCAAGAATCCGCTGGCGCGCCAGTGGATCTGCGACCAGGCCCGCCTCGTCGATCATGGCGTTGGTGACAGGAAGGTCGAGGCAGGCGGCCGCAACGATCTGGGCGCTTGCGTATCCAAGCACCGTGCGGAGCTCTTGGTGGGCGCCTCCAGCTCCCCTGGGGGAAACGTTGATCCAGGCTACGGGCTTCTGGTAGATAGATCGTGATTCACCGTCGCCAATGGTCCAATCAAGGAGATTCTTCAACGACCCAGGCAGCGCTCCGGCATATTCTGGAGTCGAGAATATGATGGCGTCGGCGCCGTGCATTCCAGCGCGCAACTCGTGTACCGGTCCGGGCAATGGATCCCCGTCATCGTCCGGGTTGAAGGCCGGGAGTCCGGCCAGCCCGCAGTAGACAGAGGCTTCGACGCCGGGGGGCGCCAGGTGGTATGCGGTTAGGAGCGCGGCCGTGCTGGTAGAACGGTGGCGCAGACTGCCCGAGATGAGGAGAAGCCGGAACCCCACGACGGCGGCAACCAGGGCCGAGGCTCGGCTATTCCCCGACGAGGCGAGCCGCCCAGGTGGGCCTGCCGAGATCATCCCGATCGGCCACTAGACCCATCGGGCTACCTAGGCTGAGCTGGTGCTCGAACGACCGCTGACGTTGATGGCTGTCCATGCCCATCCCGACGACGAGGCGCTGGGTACGGGCGGAGTACTGGCCCGCTACGCCGAGGAAGGCATCCGTACTGTGCTCGTCACCTGCACCAACGGTGAGCTGGGCGACGGGCCAGGTGGAGCGAAACCCGGCGAGGCCGGGCATGACGAGGCCGAGGTGGTTGCGGTCCGCCACAAGGAGCTGCTGGCCAGTTGCGACGTGTTGGGCGTCAGCCGCCTGGAAATGCTCGGCTACCGCGATTCGGGAATGGACGGCTGGCCGCAGAACACCGCCGACGGAGCCTTCTGGACGGTTCCCGTGGCGCAGGCCGCAGCCCGGCTCAGCCGCCTGATGGAGCGCTACCAACCACAGGTCGTCGTCACCTATGACGAGCACGGGCTCTACGGCCATCCAGACCACATCCAGGCCCATCGGATCACCATGGCAGCCGCCGACACGACCGGCATCCCGGCCAAGGTTTACTACACGGCGGTCCCGAAGTCAGCGTTGGCGGACCTGGCCGGCATCCTGCGGGACCAGGGCATCGAACCACCCGCCCCGATGGAGGAGGATCCGGCGTTCGGAACTCCCGACGAGTTGATCACCACCTCGGTCGACTGCACCGCGTTCGCCGATCGCAAATACGACAGCCTGGCAGCCCACGCCAGCCAGTCGGACAATGTCTTCTTCCTTCAGATGGGTCGCGACGTATTCGAGCGGATGATGCCGCGCGAGGCCTTCGTACGGGTTCGGGACCGGACCGGGCAACCAGTGCCCGAAGACGATCTCTTCGCCGGAGTTCGATGAGCGATGGGGAATCACGACCGGCCTGCTAGAGAGCCGCGACGGTGAGGGCGTGGGCCGTCGATGAGCCGGGGCCCATCGACGGGCATCCACTCAGCCTGGTGGAGCGTCCGGACCCGGAACCGGGGCCGGGTCAAATTCGGGTCCGGGTGCAGGCCTGTGGCGTCTGTCGAACCGACCTGCACCTGGCAGAGGGTGATCTGGCGCCCAAACGCCCCCTGGTCGTGCCCGGGCACGAGATCGTCGGCACGGTCGACGCCGCCGGCCCGAACGCCACCCGTTTCGGTGTCGGAGACCGCGTCGGCATCCCCTGGTTGGCTCACACCTGCGGAACCTGCCGGTACTGTCTGCGGGGCGACGAGAACCTCTGTGCCCGACCCGAGTTCACCGGATGGGACCGGGAGGGAGGCTACGCCGACTACGCCATCGCCGACGAGGACTACGCTTACATGCTTCCAGCGGCCTTCACGGCCGAACAGGCCGCCCCGCTCCTGTGCGCCGGGATCATCGGGTACCGGGCCCTCCAGCAAGCCCAGCTTCCCGACGGGGGGCGATTGGGCATCTACGGATTCGGCGCCTCGGCCCACCTGACCGCCCAGGTAGCCATCGCAGCCGGAGCCCGCGTCCACGTGATGACTCGAGCTCGCCAGGCCCAGGAGCTGGCCCTGGAGCTCGGGGCGGTCTCCGCTACGGACGGGTCCGCCCCTCCGCCCGAACCCCTCGACTCCGCCATCCTGTTCGCTCCGGTGGGAACACTGGTGCCGGCCGCGCTCACGGCCCTGGACCGAGGCGGCACCCTGGCGATCGCAGGGATCCACCTCAGCGACATACCGATCCTCAACTACCAGCGGCATCTGTTCCAGGAACGGACCATGCGGAGTGTCACCGCCAACACCCGCCAGGACGGCAACGACTTCCTGGCCCTGGCAGCCCGCATTCCCCTCCGCATCCACACCCATGCCTACCCGCTGGATGAGGCCAGCCGAGCCCTACGAGACCTGGCCGCGGACCGCGTCAACGGGGCGGCCGTGTTGCTCGCCTGAGGGTGGCATCATGGCGGCCCTTCACGGTCGTCCAGGAATCGCGATCGGTACTTGGCCACTGCCGCCAATCCCGCTCCCCCAGAGGACGCCGGCTCGGGCCGGTAGGCGGCCCCGAGCAGTCGGGCCGCGCAGGCCGCGACGGACGACCGCAAAGCAGGCAGGTCGTATCCCCCTTCCAGAAATAGCGCCAACCGTCCCGGGCGCCCGGCCCAGGCCGCGGCACGCGCCGTCAGGTCCGCGAAATCGCCTGCTGTCAACCGCATGTTTGCGAGCGGGTCGTCGCGGTGAGCGTCGAAACCAGCCGAGACCAGTACCCAGGTAGGGGCGAAGTGCTCGACACTCGGCGTGATGACCTCGTCGAAGAGGGACAGGTACACATCCCCGGTGGCGCCGGGAGGCAACGGGAGATTGATGGTCGAGCCCCAGCCCTCGCCGCCGCCGCGTTCGTCGGCACGTCCCGTGCCCGGGTAGAGGGGCCACTGGTGAATCGACACGTACAGCACCGAGGGATCCGACCAGAAGATGTCCTGTGTACCGTTGCCGTGGTGGACGTCCCAGTCGATGATGGCCACCCGCTCGCCGGCTGAGGTGAGGGTGGCGGCCGCCACGGCGATGTTGTTGACCAGACAGAAGCCCATACCCACGTCGCGGGTGGCGTGGTGTCCAGGGGGTCGTCCGAGGACTACGGCGGCTGCGCCCCCACCAGCGTACAGGGCGTCAACGGCAGCCAAGCCCCCGCCCGCCATCATCTGGGCCGTCTCCCACGACCCCCGACTGACCGTGGTGTCGAGATCCAATGACCCGCCCCCTCCGCGCACAGGTCGGCGAGGGCCTCGAGGTAGCCCGGGTCGTGCACGATGGACAGCTCGGCCCGAGATGCGAGTCGGGGCGGCAGATGCACCACGGCCTCGCGGATGGGTGCGTCCTCGAGCCCGGCGAGCGCCGCGACCAAGCGGGCCGACCGCTCGGGATGCCCCGGACCCGGGTCATGCAGATCCTTTGCGGGCGTGGCGATCAGCAGGCTCACGTTTCGCCTGCGCCGCTTTCGACGGTCACGATACAAGTGCCTCCTCGACACCACCGGAGCTGAGCACTTGCTACCTCCAACCGCATGTCCGACCCGTCGGCTGCGGTGATCACTTCGGACCTTGTCGAGCATATCGATGGGCGGGTCGATCTCTTCGGCGGTGACCAAAGATCAGACCTGACGGCCTGACGCCGGCTACACATCGATCCGGCCAATGATCGCCGTAAGTGTCCCGCCGCCCACCCAGACTCCGCCGTCTACGTCCGTCTCGATATGCACCCGACCGGCTGCGCCGATCACGGCGCCCTGGCAGACGACATACGGTGGTCGGGCCCGATCGGTGGCGATGAGCCACTGGGCGAGCGAGGCGTTGAGACTGCCGGTGACGGGGTCCTCGATGGTCGCGCCGTTCGATGAGACGAACGCCCGGACCTCGAACGCGCAGGGCGATCCGTCACGGTGGGGCCCGATCACCCCGATAGCCCCGCTGACCAGGGCCGGCCGCAGCCCTCGCACCACGTCGGCGTCGCGAACCAGTACTCCGAGCCAGCCCGGACCGTTGTCGACCCATTGGGCATCCAGGATCTCGGTTCGGTTGAGACGGAGCACCGCGGCCACCTGGTCGACGGTGTCCGCATCGACGGGCCCTTGCCGCAGGAGCGGCGGAGCGGCAAACGCCAGGCCATATCCGGTCCGCCGGATCGAAATGAGCCCGCTGGCGCATTGCTGGACAACGCGGTCCGGGGCCGGCCGGGAAGAATCGTGACTGAGCCAGGCGTGGCAGGTGCCAAGGGTAGGATGACCGGCAAAGGGAAGCTCGGTCGTCGGAGTAAATATGCGCACCTGATAGTCAGCTTCAGGAACGGTTGGCGTGAGCACAAAAGTCGTCTCTGACAGGTTCGTCCAGCGAGCCACTCGCTGCATCTCCTCCGTCGTCAGGCCATCGGCGTCGAGTACGACCGCCACGGGATTCCCCAAGTAGGCGGTCTCCGTAAACACATCGATTTGAGCGAAGGGTCGCGACACCATGACAAAAAGTAAAGCCCGTCAGGCCGCCGGGGTAGCAGCCGGAGCCGGATCGGCAGCCCCCGGAGCGGCCGCTGTCGGAGGTCGGCTCGGTCCGGACGGGAGACGAGCCCGGGCCACGTAAGCGACGACGACGGCGATGATGACCAACGGCATGACGGCCAACCCATCCGAAGCCAGGAAAAGCGTCGTGAGTAGGACCGACGTCAACGGGAGATTCAACATGGCGCAGGTCATGGCGCCGATTCCCATGGCCGCGCCGGCGATCATGGGCAGTCCCGGCAGGTGAGAAAGGGCGATGCCGCCGGCAGCACCGATGAACATCCCGGGGAAGGTTGGACCGCCTCGGAAGCTGCTGAGCGAAATGCCGTAGGCCAACCCCTTGCAGGCAATGAGCAGGATGAGAGCCCCGACTGAGAAACTGGCGCTGTTTTCCAACAAGGTGGGCAAGGCCGACTGGCCGGAAAACAGCACGAGCGATGACGACTTGCCGGTCCACTCCGCAAAAATCACAGCCAGAGCGCCGACCGCGACGCCCGCCACCGGTGTGAGCAACAGCAACCGGCGTTCTACATAAGGGCGAAGGTACAAGCCCATGTATCGAATACCAAGCGCCAAGACCGCTGCCGCCAGACCGATGCCGACCGCCCAAAGCAACTCGGCACCATCGGGTGTGGAGAATGTGGGGAGATTCGGAACCGCGAGCGAGAACGTCCCGTGTCCCGTCCAGGCGTCGAACCCCACGAAGATGAGGGTTCCAATGCCAGCGGCCAGCAGGCCGGGCACCAGCACCAAACCGAGCAATGGGCCACCCAACCCGGACGCCTCCATGAGGAGGAAGGCGCCAGCGATCGGAGAGCCGAGCAGGGTACTGACCGCCGCGAAACTGCCGGCCGCGGCGACCACGGTGATCGTTTGTTGCGGGGCATCCGGTTTGGCCCGGCGTACGACCAGGGCGGCCAACCCTCCGCCGATGGCGATTAGGGGCGCTTCGGGCCCAAGTACGGCACCGAGCGCCAAGGTGGTCAGGGCGGCCAGTACGATGCCGGGTAATTCGGCTGCGAGCGGAGCCCCTCCGGTGTGGAATCCGTCGGCGGGCGAATGGCCGCCCCGGCCCGGCAGATATCGGATGGTCAGGCCCACCAACAGTCCAGATATGCCAACCAACGGAATCGGCCACCAGATCGGTGTCCCATGAAAGCCGAGCCACTTCGGCAGGTAGGGGGGCTGGTAAAGCCATTTCTGCAGATCGGCAACTAGATACAGGAACCAATAGGCAATTGCGGCTATGGGCGCTCCGAGTACGGCGGCCAGTCCCAAGAGGACCAGATAGTTGCGGGTCCGTAGCAGAGCCAGCACATCATTGGGCGCCGTCATGAGCGCATTGTCGGCATGGCCCTACGTGTCCTGCCGCTCAGACGCCGGCGGTGGCGGCGCCAGCTGCCGGGCGAGCGCCCGGCCGGCGCCGCCGCGTCAACAAACCCATGGAGACCTCCTTGCCTTCTCAGGAATTCTGTCCGGATCGAGTGCGACTCGCCTCTTGGGAGCCGCCGCGCACTGTAGGCCGTCGTGGGACCGTACCCGGCATAGGGGACGTCGGCCGCGCTCCAGATTGTCCCATCACGAAACCAGCCGGGCACCACCCGAAACAGGTGACTGCCTGGCATCGCCTGGAATGCTGCTTCGCCCTGCCGGCCCGGTGCACCGGCCACCTTGCGTCATCCTTCGATCAGCACCGTGCGGTAGAACTCGGCAACGAAGAACTCAGCCCGGTCGCGCACGGCCGCGTCATCGAGGCTGCCAAAGGGGTGGGGAATGCGGGCCCATACCTTGTCAGGGCGCCCGTGGATCTTGGCCAGCGCAGTCAGCGCCCCGGTAAATGGCTCGGTGCAAAGCGCCAGCGTCGGTATTCCCTGCTTTTCCAACCACATGGATGCGAGCAAACTGCCCGCACTACATCCGCCTCAATCGCCGACGGCAATCAGGGCCCCGTCGGGGGTATCGATCCAATGCTCCTCGTCGTTGAGGAGGCGACCGAAATCGATCCTGTCTTCGAAGCGGACGAACCCGGCCGGCTGGAAACGGTGCTGGATGATCTCGGCCGCCATTTCCAGCACCTTCGTCGCGTTCAGCTTGTTGTTGGAGAACAGGCCGATCACCTTGCCGTCGAGGGTCGACAACCGGGGCGGGGCGGCCGCCTCGACGCTGGTCGATTCGACGGTGGGGTCGAGCATCCGGATGCTCTGTGACGTTGCCATGGTCTCGTTCTCCTTGTCACGGGTTAGGCTGAAGTGCACTCAGATATCAGGAAGGTCGATGGACTGGGACATGGCCAGGGGGCTGAAACCCATGCCGGGGAAAGGATGAATGATGTGGAGGAACGCCCCGGCCGGCCCGCCCGCGACGACGCAGAGCACGTCGTCGGGGGTACCCGCGGCGGCATACATCTTGTTTTCGTCGCCCTCCTCGACCGGTTCGAGACGTGGGCTCGCCGGAGACCAGGTTTGGAGTCCATTCTCCCTCATCCATTTCTTCGAACGGGTCGTGCCGTCAAAGATGTAGCGGCCAACGTCCGACTTGGTGAAGCCGCTTTCAACCAGGTGGCCTGCGAGCTCAGGAGGGAACACCAACACCAACGACCCGGACCGCATGAGCAGGCCCTGGCGCAGGATGTGATGAATGACGGTGTCCAGCACCTCCTCCGCGCCCTTTTCCTCGTGGATGCCGAGCTGGGCGTGCCAGTGCACGGGCATACCGGTAACCACGCTGTCGGCTGCGGCGAAGCCGCGCATGACGTGCAAGGGAGTGAGCGCCGGGAAGTCTTCTTCGTTTTCGACGAGGTGGTACATGGTGTACTGCCCCGGTTGGCCGAGCGTCGAGCGGTCCAGCACCGCCACGGGCACGTCGGCGTCGTTGCCAGCACCCCCCACGCTGCCAAAGGCGTTGCGGTGACAGAGTGCGATGGCCCGGCCGATGCTGGCGTTGGCGCGGTTGCCCGGCCCGAACACGTCGCCGCGGTAGTTCATCGACAGCTGCCTCCGGATCGGGCCATTCACGATGAAGATGTTGGTCCAGCCGCTCGTCGACACGCCCGGTGACAGACCGCCCCGCAACGTCAGACGCACCAGAGCGACCACTACCGGCATGTGCTCGGGTAGGCATCCAGCCATCACCGCGTTGATCGCGACCTTCTCCATGGTGATGGTCTTGTGACGACTCTCGAACACACCCAACACGTCGTCGGGCTTCGCACCGACATAGTCGAGCAGGCCGAGCACCCGTTCGGCGGTCGGAGGGACGATCGGCAGTCCGTCTGTCCAGCCGCGCCGGTGGGCGGTCTCGATGGCGGAAGTGAGGTCGTCGGCCTCGACGATCTCAGATGACAGTTGCGGGGTAGCCATAAGAGTTCCCTGGTGCCGGGCGGGCGTAGCCTACCGCAAGGGTCACTGTGGCTCCCGGGCCTTCGCCAGGCCTGCCGGCTGCCCACTTACAAATTCATGGCCGGCCGCTCGTGAGCTTCCCGTCGACCAGACTGTGAGCATGACCGACGACAACCTGCTCGCCGAGCAGCGAGCCTTCTATCGGGCGCGAGCGCCGGAGTATGACGAATGGTGGCAGCGCCGAGGTCGATATGACCAAGGGGACGAGGACCGGACCGACTGGGACCGAGAGGTGCACGTCGTCGAGACCGCCCTGGCGACCTTCGCCCCGGACGGCGACGTCCTGGAGCTGGCGGGAGGCACCGGCTGGTGGACAGAGCGACTGGCTGGCACGGCCGCCCGTCTCACCGTGGTCGACGCGTCTGCCGAGACCCTGGCCCACAACCGGGCCCGGGTGCAGCGAGAGAACATCGAATACGTCGTCGCCGACCTGTTCGCGTGGCGGCCGGAGCGGGCCTATGACGTGGTGTTCTTTTCCTTCTGGCTGTCGCATGTGCCGAGGCCCCGGTTCGGAGCGTTCTGGGCCCTGGTGCGTTCGTGCCTCGTACCCGACGGACGGGTGTTCCTGGTCGACAACCGCGCCAACGTCAGGCCCGATTCCACCGCCAAGGATCCGTACGTCGGGGAGTACGGCCCGGACCTGCAGCTACGCCGTCTCAACGACGGATCGGAGCACCGGGTGGTCAAAGTGATGTACGAGCCCGATGAGCTAGAGCGTCTCATCACCGCAGAGGGCTGGCGGGTCGACATCGATGCCACCCGACGTTTCATCTTCGGATCGGGCGCTCCGGCCAGATTGGGATGATCACACCCTTTGTCGTCTCGGTGCCTGAGGAGGAGCTGTCTGGTCTCCGGGCCCGACTGACCGCGACTCGGTGGCCTGACCAACTGCAACCGGGTAGCTGGGAGGATGGCGCGGATCTCCGCTATGTGCAGGAGTTGTGCGACTACTGGCGCCACGAGTTCGATTGGCGCGCCGCCGAGGCCACTCTCAACCGGTGGCCACAGTTCCTGGTCACTATTGACGGGCAGCGTCTCCATTTCGTGCACGCCCGTTCTCCGCACTCGGGCGCGCTCCCTCTGCTGTTGACGCACGGATGGCCAAGTTCGACCTTCGAGTTCTCCAAAGTTATCGATCGGCTGCTCGACCCGGTCGTGGATGGCGGATCGCCTGCCGACGCCTTTCACGTCGTGTGCATGTCGCTGCCTGGATACGGATGGGGCGGGCCTACGACCGAGCCCGGCTGGCACATCCGCAGAGTAGCGGCCGCCCAAGCCGAGCTCATGCATCTCCTCGAATATGGTCGGTACGCGGTGCACGGCGGAGATTGGGGCGCGATCGCTGGAGCCCACCTCGCGACCCTCGACGCCGATCACGTCGTGGGGATCCACTTGGCGAAGGCGCCCAGCCTGCCGCCGACCCTTGGTCCGGGGTCTTCGCACGACCCGGCCGACAGAGCTCTCGTGGCCCGGCTACGCCGGTGGGTCGAGGATGATGCCGGCTACTCGGCGATCCAATCCACCCGACCTCAGACGCTCGCCTACAGCCTGGTCGACTCGCCAGCCGGCTTGGCCGCCTGGATGGTGGAGAAATTCCGGGGCTGGAGCGACTGCGGCGGTGACGTCGAACGGGCCTTCTCTCGGAACGAAATGTTGACCACGATCTCCACCTACTGGTTCACGGCCACGGCGGGGTCAGCGGCGCGACTCTATGCCGAGAGCCGTCGGAATCGCCTGCTCGGCCGTCCTCCCGAGCAATACGTTACGGTGCCGACTGCGGCGACCGTGTTCCCCCGAGACATCGGCGTGACGGCCCGCCACTGGGCGGAACGCCACTACAACATCGTGCGGTGGACCGAGATGCCCCGAGGTGGGCACTTCCCTGCCATGGAGGTTCCCGACCTTCTCATAGAGGACATCAGAGCCTCGTTCAGACCACTGCGCGCCCGCGTATCATCGGGCTGACTCCCGGCTCCGCCGGATCACACTCCGTCGGGGGACTTTGCTACCGGCCCGAATACCGGCGCGCCGTCTAGTCGCTGTCCGGGTTCACTCAACACCACAACGGCTTCCCTGGCCGACGGCGAAAGGGTTGCATGACCGCGGACTGGGTAGGACTCGCGCATGAGTCTCACGCGAGTTGTAGCCCGACCACTCCTGGCATCAGTGTTCATCCACGGCGGCCTCGACGCCCTGCGTCACCCTGACGGCAAGGTGAAGGCAGCTGAGCAGGTAGCGGGGCCGATCGCTGAGCGCATACCGGGCCTACCCCACGACACCGAAACCCTGGTGCGGTTGAACGGTGCCGTGATGGTTGGGGCCGGAGCGCTCCTGGCGATCGGCAAATTCCGCCGGGTGGCGTCCATGGCGCTCCTAGCCAGCTTGCTGCCTACCACCTACGCCGGGCATCGGTTCTGGGAGGAAAGCGACGACACGACCAGGGCCCAGCAACAGATCCACTTTCTCAAGAACCTGGGACTGGTCGGTGGCCTCATCCTCGCCTCGGTGGACACGGAGGGGCGACCGTCATTGGCTTGGCGGGCGAAGCGCACCGCCCGGCTGGCCAATCAGACCGCCTCGCTCGGACCGGCGAAGGCCGCCCGCGGTCTCCGGGCCGCGAAGGATGTGGTCACGACCGGCGAAAACCGCCTGGCCGCATTGTCGACGTCTACCGGCCGTCGAGCCGGACGAGCCGCGACCGCGGCGTCCGAGCGGGTCCAGATCTCCGCGCCGCCCACCGTCGCCAGCGGCATGCATCGGGCCGGGCAGGTGTGGTCCGACGTCGCCGAGCACCTCGCCGTCGGCTGACCCACTGGATGTGACCCGGCCGGAGGTATCCAGACCGCGGCCGAAAGCCTTCTCCAATGAGCATGCGGGCGCCCGTCGCTCATAAACCCGGGTCACGATGGTGCCCGCTACTTCGGCTATCCCGATCGCGGCCGGAACTTCGGCACCTTCACTCCACTTTGCTCCACAAAGCACACTTCGAGGGGCATATCGAGCACCAGGTCTTCAGGAGTATTGGGAACCCCGATAATGTTCGTCGCCATCCGAGGGCCCTCTTCGAGTTCGACCAGAGCGATGGCGTAAGGACCATCCTCCTCCCAGCCGGGCACGGGGCGATGATTGATGACGTACGACACCAAGGTGGCCCGCCCGCTGACCCGAACCCACGAGACATCTCGGGAGAAACAGGTCGGACAAAACGGCCTCGGGTAAAAGTAGTGCCGCACACAGTGGTCGCAACGCTGAAGGTGCAATTCCTCATTCTGGGCCGCATCCCAGAACGGTCGGGTCTCGGGTGTGATGACTGGCGCGGGCTTCGGCGAACGCCGGGAATCGCTCACTGCAAAGCCTCCGCAGCATCCGAGGTACCGAAAATGAGGGTGCTGGCCGAAGTGAACATGCTCCCCACCCCGTGGGCAACGCTGATCTTCACATCGGGCACCTGGGCGGGGGCTTCACCCCGGACCTGGCGGATGGATTCCTGCATCACGAACATGCCATACACGCCGGTGTGAGTGTATGAGAGACCACCACCATTGGTGTTCATCGGCAGCCGCCCCCCGGGTGAGGTGTGACCCTCTTCTACGAAGGCCCCGGCCTCCCCCCTGCCCACGAACCCGAGGTCCTCGAGCGTGTAGACCGGCAGGTGCGCGAAGGCGTCATAGGCCATGAGATGGTCCACGTCCGCCGGGGTGATTCCAGCCTGCTCGAAGGCGATGCGGCCCGTGGTCCGAAATGCCCGGGCGCTGGTCAGGTCGGCCATCTGGGAGGCCAGAGGAGCCTCCGACGATTCGGCCCCTCCAAGGAGGTGCACCAGGGGCTTACGCAGCGGCAGGGTGCGGGCCATCTCCTCGCTGGTGACGATGACCGCACCCCCGCCATTGGTGGTGAGGCAACACTCGAGGCGGTGGAGCGGATAGCTGATCATCGGTGAGGCCAGAACGTCCTCAACCGTGATGAGATCACGCATCATGGCCCGTGGCACCCGGGACGACCACTTGCGCTGGGCCACAGCCACCGAGGCCAGCTGCTCGTGGGTCAGGCCATAGGTCTTCATGTACCGGAGCAGACCCAGAGGGAACTTGGTCGCTGGCGGACCCACCCCGTGGACCTGTTCGAACTGCTGCTGGAGATTGGCCAGGTCCAGATAGCCGGCGTTGCTCGCCGGCCCCCCGCGTGACACCGCGTGGCTGATGACCACAATCTTGGCCATACCGGCCCCGATGGCTGCCGCCGCGTGGTGCAGGTGGACAAGGAACGAACAGCCACCAACGAAGGTACCGTCGAGCCAGGTAGGGAGGATTCCTAGGTAGTCGGCCAGGCCCGCCGGACCCTCCCCGACACAGGCCACCCCGTCGATGTCGTCGCGCTTGATTCCGGCGTCCTCGATGGCGTTTCGCACCGCCTCGGCGTGAAGCTGCACAGGCGACACGTCCGTGATGACTCCGAGCCGATCGGTTTCGGCGGCTCCTATGACGACGATCCGGCTGGGCACGACCGGATGATACGAGAGGAAGGCTCGGTACGGCCAGCGCTGACAACACGCCGGCCGGGGCCAGCCTCGGCGGGACGTGCGCCCCGCGCCGGAACCGCCTCTTCGCGGTCGCCGCTCGATCGAGGATCCGATCCTGACACTATGTCGGGATGGACACTGTGCGCCTCCGGGCCATCAACGAAGCGGACTTGGACGACCTCGCCGCCAGTGAATCCCCCCAGGCCGACCCTTGGAACTACTTCGAGATCCATGCCAGCAACCGACTCCGCAATCGATTCGCCGTCAGTGGAGGAATCACCGAAGATCTGGGAATGCTCGCGGTGGAGACCACCGGGGGCACCCTCGTCGGGTCCGTGACCTGGTTCACGGTGCAGCACGGTCCTTCGGCTGCCTGCCGGGCATGCAATATCGGGATCTCTCTCTTTACGGAGCATCGTGGCCAAGGCTACGGGTCCACGGCACAGCGCCAGTTGGCTGACTACCTCTTCTCGACCCGTCTTCTTGAACGAGTCGAGGCCGCCACGGACATTGAGAACATCGCCGAGCAACGCGCCCTCGCCGCCGCGGGCTTCTTCCGGGAGGGCGTTCTACGTCATGCCCAATTCCGGGGGGGCCAGTGGCGAGATATCGTCATGTACAGCCGCCTTCGAGGCGATTGAGCTTCAGCGCAGCTCCGATAGGGCCGTCGCCAGCGGCTCGAGGACCTGGGGCCGGTGCGGTGGCCGGATGTGTACGATGCCGAGTTGGGCACCCGCGTCAGCCAACTCGGCTGCTGCCGCGGCCGCGGCGGAGGGATCGCCGTCGAACATGACATGGCTCGAGAGCAGGATCTCGCCCGGGTCGCGGCCGAGGTCACGACAGTGGGCGTGAAGGACCTCGCGTTTGCGGGCGAATTCCGCCGGGGTACCGCCGACGAAGTTCCAGTGCTGGGCGAAGCGAGCCGCGGTCCGCAGTGTGCGCCGCTCCCCGCTGCCACCGATGCAGATCGGGGGATGGGGCTGTTGCACACCCTTGGGCTCGTTACGGGCGTCGGCCAGCTGGTAGTACTCGCCTTTGAAAGTCGTCGTTTCCTGACTCAGGAGGCCGACGAGAACCTCGCATGCCTCCTCGAAACGGTCGCTGCGCTGGCGAGGAGTGCCGAGTTCGATGCCGTAGGCGCCGGACTCTTGCTCGTTCCAACCGGCTCCGATGCCCAGCTCGAGACGTCCATCGGAGATGATGTCGAGAGTTGTCGCCATATTGGCCAGAACCGCCGGATGACGGTAATGAATACCGGTGACGAGCGTGCCGAGCCGGACCCGCCTGGTCGCCTGCGCCAATGCTGTCAGGGTTGTCCATCCTTCCAGACAGGGACCGTTGGAATCGGAGAAGATCGGATAGAAGTGGTCGAAGGTCCAACCGGACTCGAAGACTTCGATATCGTCAGCAGCTCGCCAGACAGCGAGCATGTCGGCCCAGGTCGTGTGCTGAGGGGCAGTCTTGAACGCGAAACGCATGACCTCAAGATACGCCCTGGAAGTCCCCCGTGCGGCACCTACCGCTCGGACTGAGCGATCGAGCGAGCCACCACCACACGAGTGGCATCAGCTGACGCCACCAGCTCGGATCGACCGCGACCGGAGGGTAGGGTCCCGGGTGCCGCCCACTGTCCTCACGTACGACCTCCGCTAATGGGAAGAACCCTCTAACCTGCACGACGCCGTGTCGAGCACCCCACAGATGGTCCGTCACACCCACGTCTGGTTTGCGAGCCATAGCGGGTGGTCCCCGCCCGATGACGCCACCATGGCCGAGTGGATGTCCGACGGTGTGTGCCGTTGCCCCGATGATTGCCTGGTGGCCCCGGCCGAGCCGTGCCCCCACGGACTGGCCAGTTGGTGGTTGGTGCTGCGGACGTTGGATCGGCCCGACGGCGAATACCCCTTGCCCCCAGTCCTGGTTACCCCTCACCCCGACCGGCTGGACCCTGGACGCCTTGACTACATCGCGGCCATGGACGCCCACCACCAGGCTCTTCTTACCGGGGCGGCTGGCTATCTCGATCCGACGTCGGGACTGTTTGTACTCACGGCGCGAACGCTGTGGAACCAGGGGGCTTGTTGCCGAAAGGGATGCCGGCACTGCCCCTTTGTCGATCGGTAGGCCGTGCGTCTCATCCCAGGGATCGCAGAGCGCCGGCCGCTGGCAACGACCAGGAGAGCCCGGACCAACCGTTGGGCCGGACGAAGGCGCCCAGGCTTGCGATAATCGGAGCGTGACCGAAGCGGTGATATTCGACCTCGATGGTGTTCTGCTCGACTCCGAGGGCCTGTGGGACCGCGCCCGGCGGGAGGTGGTTGCCGAGCAAGGAGGCCATTGGCGCCAGGGGGCCACCGCGGCCATGCAGGGGATGAGTTCGGGCGAGTGGGCTCGGTACCTGCAGGACGTCCTGGGTGTCAATCTCGCCCCAGATCGCATCATCGACCTGGTGGTTGACAGGCTCTTCGACTTCTACCGGGACAAGGTGCCGCTCATGCCCGGGGCCATCGAGGTTCTGGATCGATTCGGAGACCGATGGCCGCTCGGCCTGGCCTCATCGTCGAACCGGGTCGTCATCGACCGAGTGCTCGTCATCGCGGGCTTACAAGGCGCTTTCGAGGTCACGGTGTCGTCGGAGGAGGTACACCGGGGGAAACCAGCGCCTGATGTCTACCTGGAGACCGCCCGGCGGCTCGGGCGGTCACCGTTGCGCTGCGTGGCGATCGAGGACTCAGCCAACGGCATCCGGGCCGGCGTTGCTGCTGGCCTGCAGGTCGTGGCCGTGCCAAACCAACGCTTCCGACCGTCCGCCGCCGTGCTGGCCACGGCCACACTCGTCGTCGACCGTCTCGATGACCTGGCGGTTGCGATGCTCGAGGATCTCGACCCCGGATCGAATACCGCACTTGAGCAACGCCTCGACGAAGTGGAGGCGGAATCATTCCCTGCGTCCGACTCGCATTCGGACTGGGCCGGACCACCCGACTGACCTCTATCGGGTGGGCCCGATTCCGGCTGAGCACCACGGCGGGAGGCATTGTTGCCATCCACCAATACCCCGCAATTGGCGCAAAAGGCTCCACCGCGACGGAACCCTGGGAGGCTCCGGAGCCGCCGCCAGGGCCAAAGAACGGTTCCAGTGGGAGTAACGCCACGGATCTGGGTATAAGTCGTATTGACTGTCCAGGCGGTACGGCCGCAGGAGGGAGCCAAGTAATGCTCGCGTCGAACCCTGTCCAGACCGGTTCCACTGTGTTCCACCGCGGTGGGTCGAAGATCGGGACGGTGAGCGATGTCATCGTGGATCCGACCACGCTCGAACCGGAGTGGTACGAGGTAAAAGTCGGGCACCTTGGTGGCCATCACCTCATCCCAGCCGAGTACCTGGCTGTTGATCAGGATCGTTGCAGCGTCCCGTTCGAAAAAGAGCGTATTAAGGCCGCTCCGAGCGCGACCACGCCGCCATCTGACCAGGAGCGGGAAGCCCTGCGAGCCCACTACCGCCGGTCTTGAACTCCATCGCTGACTCGGTCCGGAAATGAGTAGCCGCCGGTCGTGACGGTGAGATGAGACAGTGGGCCGTCGGCCCAGGCGCCGTGGGTGTGGAGTTCGCGGGGCGGACAGATGACAACATCGTTAGCGCCGATTTCGATGCGGGTGCCGTTGGCCTCCACAAATCCGCGCCCACCAGTCACAACAATCACTTGGCCGCCAAGATGGGTGTGCGGCGGTGTGACGGCGCCTGGGCTGACCTTGACGAGAGCCACATCGAGCCGATCACCGTTGAATGGCCCTTCCAGCCAGTGCGGGAAAACTCCGCTCTCCCCGACGGACGTCTGCTCTGATAGCTCCGCCACTTCGGGAGCACGCACAACTCTCATGACTGCAACAATAGGCGGATCCGAGATGCACACTCATGGAGCCGGCACTTCTGGCCAGGCGGAGATGTCCGCCTCCTCATCGAGTACCAGGAAGAGCGAGGTCCGTTGTGCATCCCCCAACTGGGTCGACGTATGGCCCTGCCCGGTCAAGTCATCCGCCAGCATCACGTCGCCCGGCCCGAAGACACGTGCCGTCCCATCACCGCAGCCAACCTCGACGCTGCCGGTCAACGTCACGACGAACTGGCGACGGGGAGCCGGGTGGTAGTCGAGAGTGGATCCCGGGAGGGTGTTTCGAAATACCACACCACGCAACGGCACCAGGTCTGACAGCTGGTCCTCCCCCGGCGCCAGCGGAACCTCCAGGTCCTCGAAATGCGACTGTCCGTCCTCGCCTGTGTAGATCCGTGTGACGCGCACGTGCGGACTCCTCCGGTCGACTTTCACGTAGGCCGCCGTCCGGTCACCGGCCGGCTGCGAGCGCGTACAACGCTACTCCAGGCGCGCCTAACGTCCGTAGCGGTGGCGATGTCGCGCTCACATTGCGTTGGTGTGATCCATCCCCATCGAACTGGGATCCCTTGTGAAGGAATGGATCATGGCCTGGACCGTGTAGGACGCCATCAACCGCCCATCGTGGCTGAAAACCCGGCCGTCCCCCTGAGCCAGGCCGGCCCCAGCGTAGATGGCCGGGGTTGGCGTGCAGGAACCATTCGCTGATTGGTGCCTCCTCATGGAAGGCAATCGAAATCGACATGGTCCCGGTATCACATGGGGTACGACATCAATCCTGTAATCCGGGCGCCGCCCCCATGCCGATTCGATCTCAGCCATTTCCCCTCCTGATCACCTGGCTCGTCCGACTTCTTCTGTCTGCCCCGGTCGCTCATGTAGACGTCGGCCGATCGAGTTCCTACCTGCACAGAATATGTCATTCGTCTGGACGTGAGTGGCTAGTGGGCCAAGTCGGCAGGCAGGCGCGACGACGGCGCCCACTCGCCCGCGAGGTCCGCTTGACAACCACAGGGCTTCTCCTGGATCGGCCGAAGTCTCCGCGGGATGCTGCCCTGTGACTCCCGAACATGGGTCTTGACTGGCCGCGTTCTGGCTGCGTATCCTGACAAACAGGCAGCCGCTCGGCTGCGTGTTGGATGGAGACCATGGATGACATATTCCGGGCGCTCGCCGACCCATCCCGCCGTCAGCTCCTCGACTGGCTCCGAGAGCGGAATGGCCAGACTCTCCGGGAGCTGGGCGCCGGGCTCGACATGGCACGCCAGTCAGTCACGAAGCACCTGGCCGTTCTAGAGGCAGCCAATCTGGTGACCACCCTTCGGCACGGTCGGGAGAAGCTGCACTACCTCAACCCCGGCCCCATCAACGACGTCGCCGAGCGCTGGATCAGCCGCTACGACCGGCACCGAATCACGGCCCTATCAGACCTAAAGAGAGCCCTGGAGGAGACCTCCATGCCGAAACCCGAATTCGTCTACACCACCTACATCAGGACGACGCCGGAGCGTCTTTGGCAGGCCCTGACCGACTCAACGTTCACCCGTCGGTACTGGGGCACCATCTTCACGACTGACTGGAAGGCCGGCTCTGGTATGACATGGGAATATGCCGGTGTCGTGGTGGCTGATCCAGAGCAGGTCGTCCTCGAATCCGAGCCCTGCCGACGGCTGGCCTACACCTGGCAAACAATCACGCCCGAGTTCGCCAAAGCGGTGGGATTCAGCGACGAGTACTTCGCCAAGGTCGCAAGTGAGCGGCGATCAAAAGTATCCTTCGAAATCGAGCCGACCGGCGAGGTCGTCAAGCTAACTGTGGTGCACGAGGACTTCGATCCCGGCAGCGCCACTTTGGAAAGCGTCAGCGGCGGCTGGCCGATCGTCCTCTCGAGTCTGAAATCCCTGCTGGAGACCGACGAGGCGCTGGCGCCGATCTAGCCACACCTCCCGTCAACCTGACCAGGACGCATGAGCTCACAACTCTTGTAATCACCACCGAGGGCTTGGTCCGAAGATCGCGCCGGAAGTCCGCCGGCGAAGACTCCCGACCGGGACGGATGGGATGTCAGTCGATGAAGAGGGCCCGCCGGCAGTTGTCCGTCAGGATCTGTCGCACCTGGTCCTTCGGCACGCCCAGCATGTTTTTCTCGATGACCTTGACCGAATTGGGCCAGTCCGCGCCAGCGTGCGGAAAGTCCGATGACCAGATGAACTTGTCCTCGATGCCGGCCCGGTTCTCGATCGCGAAGCGGTCTACTTGGAATGTGTTCCAACACTGGCGACGGTAGTAGTCGCTGGGCAACATGGAGAGGTTGGTCTCCGAATAGAAGCGGTGCCGCAGGAAGTTATCGTCGCTCTGCTCGAGGAAGAACGGCACCCATCCGCAACCCGTTTCCGTGCCTACCAGGTGCAGGTTAGGGCATCGTTCCAGGACGCCGCCGATGATCATGTACGACAGCGCCGGCACGTACGACGACCCCAAACGCTCGAGCTGGAGGTGCCCGAGAGTGAAGGCCTCCCTGTACTTGCCGCCCACGGCGGCAAATGGCGCACCCATCCTGGTCGAACCGATCGCCCGGTGGATGATGATGGGCATTTCCAGGGCCTCGGCCTCGTACCAGAAGGGGTCATCGGCAGGGGTGGGCCAATCCCCGCCGTCCGGCCACCAACTGCACACGACCGCCCGTATCCCGGGAAGGTCACGTACCCGCTTCAACTCGGCGATGGAATCGTCCACTCCAGTGCGCGGGATCTGCGCAACGCCGAGGAGGCGGTCAGGGTCGAGCGAGCAGAACTCGGACATCCAGTCGTTGTAGATGCTCACGCAGACGTTTTGGAGCTCTCGGTCGGCATCGCTGAACAGGTTGAAGTCGGATCGGTTGGGGTGAATGATTGCTGCGTATACATAGTCGAGGTCCATATCCTCGAGGCGAGCCTTGGGGTCCCATGAGCTGGCTCGGATGTCCCGGTAGTTATACGACTCTGCGACCCACTCGATCTCGGGAACGCCACCGATGGCGGTCCTCATGTCGGTTACGGCGGACGCGCTGCCGTCGGGTGAGCGATAGTAGGCCCTGCCGTCCGCATCTTCCACGAGCCGGGGGGCCCGATCACGGAATCTCGCCGGCAGGTGCGTGTACCAGAAATCCGGGGGCTCGTGGACGTGCTGGTCGCCGTCGTAGACGTAACCCCATCGCGTCTCAGCGAAGTTCGTGGCAGACAAGCCCATCGTCATCGCAACCACCCCCTGGTCTGAGCGGGCCGGAGACCAGCATAGGCGGACAACGCCCCCGCCCGGTAGACAGAGACCCGGCTGGGGTTCATGCGGGGTTACCCTCGCTCAGCTCACCCGACTTCGGCTCCACACGGAGCTTCGCCACATCCGCCGGCTGAGAGCATGGGTCCACACATAACAGTCATCGATACCGAGTGACCTGATGCGGCGATAACCTCGCCCTTCGAGCAGCAGGCGTATCTGCTCTCGCGACGGTAGGTAGTTGTGTTCGACCGTAAGGACTCGGAACGCGTACTCGTCAAAAGGGAAGGACCTCAGAATGGCCAACTCCGAACCCTCGGTGTCCAGGCTCCAGTAGTCGATCACGGACGGAGCGCCACAGTCGAGAAGAACAGATCGGATGGTCCGCGCCTCTTTTGCGGTGCCCAGCGCCTGATCACCTGGCCCAACAAAGGAACGAGCCATGCGTCGTGCGTAGTCCAGGTGAAGCGGATGGTACTCGCCAACGATGCCGCCATAGACCTGGGCGGCTTCCAGGAACTCCACGGTTCCGGCTGTGTCGTAGAGGCAGCAGTTCAAGCAGATACTCGTTCGGTTTCGCACCAGCTCTGCGAACATCTTGTCGTTCGGCTCGATGCAGATGCCGGTCCAACCAAGTGACGACTCCAGGAGCTTCGTGTTACTTCCCCGGAGACCGTTGGACGCACCCGAATCGACAAAGAATCCGCCGCGTTGCTCGCTCAGGACGTCGAGAACGAAGAGGTCCTGGCCCTGGTAGGAAAAGCTGGACCACGCCATTCTTAACGGCGACGAGCGCGGGTGAGCGACGCCGATCGCCAGGCCCGTGACCCGGTGTCGACGTGCTCGCCATGCAGCTGATCGGGGGAGATGGCCGGATAGTGGTTGTCGTCCCGGCGGTCGCCGTACAGCATCGTGATGTTGACGCGCCGGTTCTCATATCCGGGTCGAAAGCGTACTTCTGCCGTCCCGTGGAAGAGATCCGAGTTGAATATGATGGCTCGATTTTCCTTGTAGGGTACGGTGATTCGGCGGGCACAGCGTTGGCGCAGATAGGAGTCAATCAGGTCCAGTCGCCCGTTGTAGGTCGAGAAGTCCCACGACAGCGGCGCGTCGACGTCGTAGATGACCAATCCGCCGCTGGCATCATCGAGGTTCGCTGATTCGGGAGTGATCCAAAAGTTCACGTTCACAGCTGCGAAATCGGCATGGATGGCCGAGTCCGCCGGCTGGTGCGCTGAGCTCTTGAACCCCCAAACGTGGCGTAGCGGATGACGACCCCCGAGGATATGAGGCAGTTGATCACGTACCTCCTCAGCGATCTGCAAGAGGAGCGGACAGTTGAACCCGCTGAAGAAAAAGCTACCAACCCTTCCGTGCAAGTACCGATTGCCGGTCCACACCGTCGCCTCCAGACAAAATCGGCGCAAGGCTGACACCGCCTCATCGGAGAGGAAGTGGTCGACCACGACGACGCCTGGTTTGTCGTCCAGGTAATACTGCTGCGCCAACGACCTGTTCCACGAGGGTGACAGGGCGGCGTCCAGTCGGGATGGTTGGGGGAGGTGTACCACGCGTCCGTACACCTGACCGAGCACCTCGACGTCGTGAGGGCGGAGCGGGACCTGGCCGTAGGCGCCGATCTGTCCCAGATGCCGGGCCACGCCGTCATACTCCTCGATGATGCGGTCGAATTCCTCCGGCAGCAAGCGTCGCTCCCGCAGATAACGAAACTGATCGGCGTCATGGGTCAGCTTGGAGATCGATAGGAAATTGTCAGGCGGGGCGACCGTTTGGCCCGACGTCTGGTTGTCAACTGGACTCATGAACCAGTGACTGCGGAACCGAAGAGTGGTAAGGATCTCAGCCAAAGCGCCCGCGAATTCAAGGTCCGTATCCTCCATGGCACGCACGATGGCCTTGTTCATCCAAGTGAGACCATCGCCGTCGGTTGCCAGCTCGGCACGAAAGAACTCAAGGCTCTCCGCCTGTTTTCCGGCCCGGACCAGCGTCATGGCCAGGTTCCGGCGGGCAGACCGATCGCTTGGATCCAGGTGAAGCGCTTGTCGCCATCTCTCGATCGCCTGGGCGACTGCCGCGCCGCTTTCACCGGTCCTCACAGGATTCATCTGAGAAGCGCCGCTCATATTCAACTACCCGGGCGACGCTTGACCCATCGACCCAATGGGCTATTCAATTGCGGTCAGGTCGAGAGCGCCTGCAGCACGTAGTTCCCGGGCAAACTCGATCAACGATGTCATGGTCGCCTGCAGATGGCGCGGGAAGACGATCTGTGCCGCGCCCCCTCCATTTCGGGATGTCTCTCCGTGAGCCGCGTCGATGATCCCAGTCACTCCCCCACCAGGACTGATCTCGGTGATGTCCGTCACGCCCGGACTGACCTCGGTCACGTCAGTAACCCCGGGGCTGATCTCCGTGAACTCAGTCACCCCCGGACTGATCTCCGTGAACTCAGTCACCCCCGGACTGATCTCCGTGAACTCAGTCACCCCCGGACTGATCTCCGTGAACTCAGTCACCCCCGGACTGATCTCCGTGAACTCAGTCACCCCCGGACTGATCTCCGTGAACTCAGTCACCCCCGGACTGATCTCCGTGAACTCAGTCACCCCCGGACTGATCTCCGTGAACTCAGTCACCCCCGGACTGATCTCCGTGAACTCAGTCACCCCCGGACTGATCTCCGTGAACTCAGTCACCCCCGGACTGATCTCCGTGAACTCAGTCACCCCCGGACTGATCTCCGTGAACTCAGTCACCCCCGGACTGATCTCCGTGAACTCCACGATCTCCGTGAACTCAGTTACCCCTGGGCTGATCTCCGTGATCGCCGTAATCTCCGTGATCCCCGGACTGATCTCCGTGATCGCCGTAATCTCGGTGATCCCCGGACTGATCTCCGTGATCGCCGTAATCTCGGTGATCCCCGGACTGATCTCCGTGATCCCCGGACTGATCTCCGTGATCGCCGTAATCTCCGTAATAGCCGTAATCTCGGTGAAACCCGGGCTGATCTCGGTGAAGCCGGGACTGATCTCGGTGAAGCCGGGACTGATTTCCGTGATCCGGGGCCGCGACTCCGTTCCCGCCGCTCTCAACCCTGTCGGGCTCGACCCGGCCCCAACATTGGCCCGAGCGACCGGCATCCCACTCGCCCGCTCAGCAAAGACGCCGGCGGCACTCTTCCCGTTGCCGGTTCGTGGCCCCCCTGCGTGACCGTCTTGGGGCCCGACGGTCTCACGGACCTGCGCAGATCCGAGCACGCTGATCAGGGCGAGAAGCAGGTTCGAGGCTGGTTCGAAGAAGTCCTCCGGCTTCCCGGCGCTCGTGATCAGCGCTCCCACCACTTGTCTGTCGCCATATGTTGACACGGCGTCTGCGAAGTCCCTCGCGAATGCCCCCCGCGTCAGCGGCTGGCCGTCGTGCTGCCGGGCATACCGAACCATCCATCGCAGAAAGCTCCCATTTGAGACAACTGCGTACAGCATCTGGTTAGAGACGTCGGCGGCGTCCTCCGGCAAACTCGAGCCCGTGACATACTCCGCCATGATCTGGGCGGGATCGGTGACAAACTGTTCTCGAAGGAGAAAGTCCGTCGACAACGCCTTGAATAAGGCGTCAATACGTCGCGCCACACGAAGGTCAGCCGTCATTGCTTTCTCCCGCTTGCTCCGCATGCCGATGCCTAAGAGATCAGAACATAACATTATCGAGTCCGACGCCGCAAGTCCCTGACAGGCCGGACCGACCATCTGTTTCCGAATCCGGGCGGGACCAGCGCAGAACCGCTCCACTACTATCGTCTCATGGTGCCGGAGCTGGCAGAAAATGGCTACGTCGTGGCCAGGAACTTCGTCGACAGACAGCTCGCCGACCTGCTGTACAAAATGTTACTCGTGCGTCAATGGCGCGGCGAGTTTCGACGAGACACGCAAGTACCTCATGCCCTTAGCTTCTGGGGCGATTCCACCCTGGACGCCTTGCTGGTCAGCCTCTTGCCTGAGATCGAGGCCTTGGCAGGAAATCGGCTCCTGCCGACGTATTGCTATGCACGCCTTTACTTCAACGGTGACCGGCTTCCCTGCCATCACGACAGGGAAGCCTGCGAGGTGGCCGTCACGGTACACCTGGGGTGGACTGGCGTTCCGCCCCCTCCGATCTGTTTCGCTCCGCAGGTCGCCGTGACCCAAGAGCCCGGCGACGCGGTCGTCTACTTGGGCTCGCTCGAGCACTGGCGAGACGAATTCACGGGCACGAACTTCGGTCAGGTATTCCTCAACTACGTGCGCGCCGATGGGAGAGTGCGACACCTGGCCTTCGACCGACGAAAGGACGTCTTTCCCCCCTCGATCTGGCCACATCATGCGTGACCTTGTACACCACGACAGCCAACTTATCGTCGTAGACGACGTCCTCCCGGCTCAGGAGTTCAGTTCCCTGCATGGTGAGATCGTCGCCGGCACCTACCACTCGGTGCATGCTCGCCGGTGGGACAAGTCCTGGCGCCCGTGGGACGGCGATCCTCTCCGAGGTGAGGCCGTCTACTTCGATCCGCGAAACCACTTCGGATGGAAGGGTGCGACATATCCGACCGCAACGTCGGTAGATGCGCTCGTCGATCACCTCCGTCGCTTGTCACATGACCATCCGAAGCTCGTCGGCGTGGAGGGTCGTGACTGGGTAGCCCTGTTCCTCGCACCATGGCTGTATCCGGTCGGAAGCTCACTATCGCCTCATAGAGACGCTGGACCCTACAGCGGGTCCTTCACCTTTTTCGCGAACAAGCGTTGGCGTCCTCACTGGGGTGGCCAACTCCTGGTCCTGCGAGACACACCGTCGGGGTCGGGGCTGACGGACAACGGCGGCCGCGGCTCCCTGATCGAGGAGGCATACGAAGCCGAAGGTCAATCGCGGCTGGGTGTGGCAACGTGCGTCTTCCCCCAGCCCAACCGGTTGGCGGTCATCGGGCCCAACTGTGACCATATGATAGCCAGGGTCGACACGAATGCCGGATCCCGTGTTCGCGCCAGCATTGCCGGGTTCTTCCTGCGGCCGCGCTGAACGCGGGATCACCACTCTGATACCCGCGGCTCGGTCAGATGAAGGTGATCTTCCCTGTCATAGGGAACTTGGAGAACGTTCGTGGTGCCGAAGGGTATGCCTCTAGCGGGACTGCTGGGAGTTCGGCGCCTCTGATGAGATGTTCGCTGCGTGTACTGGGGCGTAGCGGGCGCCGGCGATGCGGGTTGCATCGAAGACGTCGGCGAGGTAGGCGGTCTCGTCGGAGCTGATCGGGACTGAGGTCGCGGCGAGGTTCTCGCGGAGGTAGGCAATGCGCTTCGTGCCGGGGATCGGTGCCACCGCAAGCGGTTGGGCGAGCAGCCATGCCAGCGCGAGCTGTCCCGGTCGGCACCCCTTGGCCTGAGACATGGAGCGCAGCACCTCGACCGGCTCCAGGTTGTGGGCCAGGTTGGCGTCGTTGAAACGGGGATTGGCGGAGCGGAAGTCGTCTGCGCCGAACGCGCTAGAGGATGAAAGAGTCCCGGTGAGGGCAGCCCGACCGAGGGGGCTGTAGGGCACCAGCGTGACCCCGAGCTCCCGGCACGTTGGGATCACCTCCGCTTCTATGCCGCGCTCCCACAATGAGTACTCGCTCTGCAGCGCCGTGATGGGGTGCACCGCGTGTGCTCGGCGTAGCACGTCTGGGGGGACTTCGCTGAGGCCGATCGCACGGACCTTGCCGGCCTCTATGAGTTCGGCCATGGCACCGACGGTTTCCTCCACCGGCACTCTCGGGTCGAGCCGGTGGTAGTAGTAGAGGTCAATGGCTTCGACCCCAAGTCGGAGCAGGCTCCCCTCACAAGCAGACCTCACGTAGTCGGGGTGCCCGTCGATCACGATCCGGGTGGCATCCTGGCTGAGCTTCGCGGCGAACTTCGTCGCGATCACGACCTCGTCGCCGCGCCCGGCGAACGCCCGCCCGATGAGTTGCTCATTGTGCCCGAACCCGCGGATCGCCACACCTAGGGTCACGTCTGCGGCACCATAGACGTCGGAGGTGTCAAAAAAGTCCACGCCCAGATCTATCGCCGCTTGCAGAGTCCTGACCGATTCTCCGTCGTCAGCCGGTCCGTAGGACTGCGACATGCCCATGCAGCCCAGGCCGATAGGACGAACCGTGATCGACGAGTGTCCCAACCGCACCCGACTGCGCCCCGCCGCTGACTCCATGTCAGCATCGACTTGCTCGTTCAAGCCGCTCTCCTCTGACATCCGGTGACTCGATCAAGTACCCAAGCACACTATCGCCCGATCCAGACCATCAGGTTGGCGCGCCACCATGCGACGCCCCGGGGAGGTGAAGTGCACGCCTGGGCGGGGCGCTTAGGTGGGTGTCGGTCGGAGGAAGACTGCCAACCGCGTGATCAGTCCTTCCTCGTTGACGGTGAAATGATTCGATGCGATCAGGCGAACTTGCCCGTCAGACTCCGAATTCTGGAGCTCGACCCAGCAACTGTCGCCCTCGACTACCGAACGTCCGATGTGGAATATCACCGTTACGCCCCTCAAATGCTCTTCGTAGAAGCTTCGGATGTTCTCCCGCCCGCGGACGAGGCCGCCCCTCGGGTTGTGGAACTCGGCGTCGATGGTGAACAGGTCGGCCAGAGCGGCTCCGCCGCCAGCAGTTGCCACTGCCACGTACCGCTTGGCTGCTTGGGCGGCCAGATCGTTGTGCATGTGCTCATTCTGCCCGACGAGGGGCAACCGTGCGATCAGGGCGGCGCAAGGGCAGGTCCGCCGACACAGTCAAAGACTGGGATAGCTCCGCAACATCGTCGACGAACCACCGGCGAGCGCTCGACACCGTCCAATACGTCGGCTCAAGCAGAGAGTCAGACCGGTCTGGTCTCGACCTCCAGCCGTCCGCGCCCGGCAAACGTCGGCCGTCCACCGACCCCCGCTAGAATGTGACACGCTACCCGTCATGCGGGTTTTCCGGTTTGACGAGGAGGTATCCGTACCTGCTCCCAAGCTCGGTTCGGGACTGCGGATAGCTCGGCTCACAGGTGACGACTCGCGGGCCCGGATTGAGGTGCTGCACCTGGCCAGGGGCGCGCATTTGGTTTGCCACGAACCGAACGTCCAGCACTTTCTCGGTGTGTTGGTTGGGTCGGGTTGGGCGGCCGGCGCCGACGGAACTCGGCGACAACTCGCGGCCGGAGCCGGAGTTCTATGGGAATCGGGGGAGCCCGGCTGGGCGGGAACCGAAGTCGGTCTAACCGCGATCAATATCGAGGGCGAGTTCGAGCTGGCCGCCAGCGCGGTTACCCAGGAGATCGTGGTCAGCGACTACAACCCTCAATGGCCGTCGTGGTTCGAACAGCTGCGAGATCGTTTGTGGCCAGTCGTAGCGGCGAACGCGTCGCGCTTCGACCATGTCGGATCGACGTCGGTACCGGGGCTGGCGGCCAAGCCGATCATCGATATGGACATCGTGGTTCGCTCGCCGGAAGAGGTGGGAGCCGTGATCGAGCGGCTGGAGTCCGTGGGCTACCGGTGGCTAGGCGACCTTGGAGTCGTGGGACGCGAAGCCTTCGCACCCCCACCCGGGCGACGTTCGCCGAGGCATCACCTCTATGTGGTTGTCGAGAACAATAAGGCCCATCTGGATCATTGGCTGCTACGCGACCTCCTACGGGAAGACCCCAGCGCCAGGCAGAGCTACGCGGCCCTAAAGCGGCGCAACCGCGATCTGGCGGACGGCGACATGGACTTCTATGTCGCAGCCAAGGCCGCCCTGGTTGCCGAGTTGCTCACCCGGGCCCGGACCGAGCGCGGCTTGCCCCCAGCCGCGTACTGGCACCCTGAAGTCCCGACCCGACCGTGACCAAACTCACATCAGCAGCTGCCTCACCCGGAACCGCCCTCAGCCAGCGCAGGGCCGGCAACCCCTCAGAGGTCATGCGGCCAGAACCTCCCACCAACCCTTCGGGGCTTGCTACTGGCAGATGAAGGCGCCTACTGAGGCGGAGATCGGAAAGGAGCCGTGTTCGCTTACTTCGGCTACGACCCTGCCGGCGCATTCCCGCACGACATCGTCCCACCTGGTCCATGCCGATATCTCGGCCTGGTAGTGGTCGGCCACGCTGTTGAGGTAGTCGGCGAGGACCTGGGGATCGGTGACTTCGACGACGCCTGGGGGGCAGTCGACCCGCCGGATGTGGTCGAAGGCGGTGGCGAGCTGCGAGGCGCCGTTCTCGAGACTGAAGGCGCGGTCGGACGGACGCTGCCATTTCCATCCGTGCCCAACGACATCTTCGAGCAATCCCACCAGCTCGGCCTGGTTCTTCTCCCCGTTGGTCACGGCGATACAGATTCCGGGTGGGTTCAGCACCCGGTGCAGTTCCGATATGGCCAGCTCCCGGTCGGCGACGTGATAGAGCATGTGGGCGGCCAGCACGACCTCGAACGAGCGGTCCCGGAATGGCAATACGGTGGCGTCGCCGGCGACGAGCGGGCCCCGGCCCTGGGCTCGGGCCGCGCCGAGCATCCCCCAAGAGGAGTCCAACCCCACAGCCGGCATGAGTTCCAAGTAGGCGCCGTTGCCGCAACCTACCTCCAGTACCAACTCCCCGCCGTTGAGGCGGGCCAGCCCCAGCACCCATGAGTACAGGGAGAAGGCGGGCCGGCGGCGGCTGTTCTGCCAGAGGCGTTGACGGGCGACGAGATTATCGTCGGTGTGGTACTGACTACCCGGTACGGATGCCACCGTCGATCTCAGGTAAATGATCTCCAGTTAGGGCCGCGAGTTATCGACGATCTCGAGGACGGGTACGAAATCGACCGCCGGTGCGCCTCCATCAGAAACCCTCCCCCTCTGTCCTCACTCGTCGGAAAACTAGGCTTCGTCGTCCTTACGCCAATCATTGCCGGCCTCCTCGAAGGGCAGGACCAACAGGCCCCCACGACGACGAAGCCTAGCCCGGTGCTCACCGCGGCCGTCTCCGTCCTGGAGCCCGACGCCCCACCTCCGGCTTCGCTCCTGCGTGGAGGCCAAGGGGGCCTGGAGCCCGCCGCCAAACGTCGAATCCGAGGGCCGGGCTAACATGCAATGAAGGGTTGCATGTCGCGACCTGATGTGCTACCGTTGGTTGCACAACCAGAATCGAGAGGGTAGGAGCGAGCGACGCCCTGATATTCACCAGGGAGTGAGGATCGCGTCACTCGTGTACGCCCAAACCAAACATCCGGACACCCTGGACGTCTCCGCATCCAGGAGCCAGCCGGGAGCAATCCGGAGACAATCGACCTTTGAGAGGAGTCCGTCATGAATGCACCCCAGATCGTGTCGCCCGAAGAATGGGAGACCGCTCGCCAGCAACTGCTGGTAAAGGAAAAGGAGTTGACCCGCGCCCGGGACGCCCTGGCCGCCCAGCGTCGGCGTATGCCGCGGGTGGCCATCGAAACGAAGTACGAGTTCGACGGTTCCGGTGGCAAGGTGAGCCTCCTCGACTTGTTCGACGGCCGCCATCAGCTGATCGTCTACCGCGCCTTCTTCGAACCGGGCGTGTCCGGGTGGCCGGAGCATGCCTGCGTCGGCTGCTCCATGGTGGCCGATCAGGTAGCCCACGTCGCCCACCTGAACGCACGCGACACCACTCTCGTATTCGCCTCACGCGCCCCCCAGGCAGACATCGAACGCGTGAAGGCACGGATGGGCTGGGAGATGCCGTGGTACACCTTGACGGACGGTTTCGACGCCGATTTCGGCGTGGACGAATGGCATGGCACGAACGCGTTCCTTCGCGACGGCGACCGCGTGTTCCGCACCTACTTCGTCAACAACCGCGGCGATGAGGCGATGGGGAGCACGTGGAGCTATCTCGACATAACCGCGCTGGGGCGTCAAGAGGCGTGGGAGGACTCGCCGGACAACTACCCCCAGACCCCACCGTACGGGTGGTGGATCTGGCACGACGAACCACACCGTTGGGATCCTGAGAGCAAACCTTAGGAGGTAGGACATGGCCTTGCTCGGTACCGAAGATGCCGGGCCGCGACGCTACTGGCGGTTCGATGCCGCACACGGCGGAGGCCACGGTGCGATCCGCTCCGATGCCTCGAAGGTCCCGGCCCCATCGATGACAGCGGCCGCGCTCATTGCGACCTTGGGGCTGACTGTTGTTGGCTGGGTCTTCGCGGTGAAAGAGATGAATGGGATGGATATGGGGGTTGCGACCCGGCTCGGCTCGTTTTCGTCCTTCGTCGCCGTGTGGATCCCAATGATTGCGGCGATGATGCTCCCCGGCGCGGCCCCTGCAGTCCTGAGAGATGCCCACGCAATCGGTCGTCTCGGCGCCGTGCCGCTGTTCGTAGGGTCGTATCTCGCCGTATGGGCACTGGTGGGCATGGCAGTGTTCGCGGTGTATCGGCCGCACGGGACGACGGCGGCTGGCGTCGTTGCGATCGCGGCAGGTGTCTACGAGTTCACGCCCTTGAAGCAGCACTTCCGCCGGCACTGCCGCCAAGCGCGTCCGCTCCGGGTTCGGTTCGGGGCCGACTGTGTCGGCTCGAGCATCGGACTGATGCTGATGATGGTGGCGCTCGGTATCATGAGCGTCACCTGGATGACCGTTATCGCGGTCATCGGCCTGGCCCAGAAGCTCCTGCCCACGAAAGCCGCCCTCGATGTGCCTCTGGCGCTGGCGATCGTTGGTTTCGGGGTGCTGATTCTTATGGCCCCCTCGGCCGTGCCCGGGCTCACACCACCGATGTGAGCCGTCCTCAGCAGAACGGGTCGGACCCAGTGAGGACGACACAATTACGCGGCGCGGGGAGATCTCAGGAGTTTGGCGATTCGGGCGGCGCGGACGGACTTGTCGATGCAGTCAAGGACCTTCCGGCGTAGCGCGTCTATCGCGACCGACCGCCCGGCTCCAGGTAAGCGTGTTGACGCCTGCGGACCAGTCCGGCGACTACCCGCACCGGACTGGTCCGCTCTGGCGATTAGACAAATGAAACCGGCGGTTGGTGTGTTGAGAGTGAAGGACACGTGAAGAGCGTGTGGAGAGACTGGTGCTACCACGGGGGGAATAGTGCCGGCCTGACCAACACGGAGCGGCGGGGTCGTGAACTACTAGGCGATATACGCCGATTGTCCGAATAGGGTTCGACACCAGGGTCGACGCCGTATCGAGTGCCAAACCGACCGCGAGCCCAGCGGTCCCGGCGCCGTCACGGCCGCCTTCCCCGCCAGAACAACCATTTCGTGCGTATCGAATCGGTCAGCGAGCAGGCGGTGATCAAGGACGACCCCGGCAATTAGCACCGCAGCAACGCCAAGCTCACCCGGGAGGAAGTCAGAGGGCTCGGACTCTTCGAGAACTACCTGATACTCGGCTGACCGGCCCCGATCAGGAAATCTGGTCTCCTCCAGCGTGACGGCGGCGTGTCCTTCTGAATCAAAGAAATGGGGCGAACAGTGCTGTTTGGCTGTCGTTCCTGGGTCCTGACATCGACCGGGTCGACGTCAGGACGCAGGTGAAAAGCGGAGGCGCTTATCTGAGCCTCGGCCAACCCGTCACCTGCTACATCTGAACCCCACCGTATCGACGGCCAATATTCAGTGGAAAGGGCTGGCACCGGTCTCGGCTGGAGCCACCCCCTTCGCGGGGCACCGCCGTCATGGGATACCCTTCGGCCCGATGGGGAAGGACGAATGACAAGGGACGAACGAGGAAACCGCGATGCCAGAAGAGGTCAGCAATCAATCACGGGTACGGCCCACTTACGTCCGTGCCGAGCGAGAGCTACTCGATCGTTGGTTGGAATTCCATCGGGCCACGCTGCTCGCCAAGTGTGAAGGGCTGACCGACCCGCAACGCAAGGACCGGCCGGTCGCCTCGTCGGAGCTGTCCCTGCATGGTCTCGTGCGCCACATGGCCGAAACCGAACGAAACTGGTTCCAGCGGATACTGCTTCGCGATCTCGATCGGCCCCAGATCTGGCCGGGCGGAGCTCTCGTCCCGCTTGACGAGGCCGACTGGGAGGACGATCTCGAGGTGTGGCGAGCAGAATGTGACGTGGGTCGTCGGGTCGCTGAAAGTCACAGCCTGGACGATTACGGTTTTTGGCGCGACCAGCAGGTCTCGTTGCGATCGATTTACCTTCACATGATCCAGGAGTACGCCCGCCACAATGGTCATGCCGATTTCCTCCGCGAGCTAGAGGACGGAGTGGTCGGGCTCTGACCGGTCGTTGGAGGCCCCACGGGCAGCGCGGCCCGTACGGGTCCCACGACGCCCACGGCGGTTGGTCGCGCTACCCTTCGCCTATGACCGACGTTGAGGTGTTCATCGACCCCAGCTGCCCGTGGGCTTGGATCACATCTCGTTGGGTCGCAGAGGTGGCTCCCCGGCGAGACCTGGCCGTGTGCTGGCGCTCCTACTGCCTAGAAATCCGGGATGACTACGGTGTGGCGCCGACTGTCCCCCAGGAGTTCCGACAAAGGGCGCTCGACAGCCACGCCATCTCCCATCGCATGCTGCGGATCCTCGAGGCGGCGCGGGCCGAGGCTGGGGAGGGCGCAGTGGACCGTCTCTACGCTGAGTGGGGTCGGCGCTTTTTCCTCCCGGGGCGTCCCGAAGCCGCCGAGCTGCTGGCGGCCTGCATCGCAGCCACGGATCTCGATGCCACATTGATCGCGGCGGCCGATGACGAGAAGTGGGATTCGCCCATTCGTGACGCCATGGAAGTGGCGTACGCGTTCGGTGGACCGAAGACCCAGACACCCACCATCGTGGTCCGGGTCGACCCCCCGCACGGGTTCAAGGGGCCAGTCATGGCCCCCGCCCCTGAGGGGGACGCCGCCGTGCGGCTCTGGGATGCCATCCAGGTCCTGTCGGCGCACGAGGGGTTCTTCGAAGTCACCCGGCCCCGGAACAACCCTCCTCGGGTAGGCCTGGCTACCTAGCGGAATTCACTCTCGCCGACCCTGGACCCGCCGAGGCCGCCACTCGGTCGATGCCGACTCGATGCTCGCTCAGTGCGGGAGACTCGCGATGCGAACCGGGACCACCCCGAATGGATCCAGCGCGTAGGTGAGCGATACCCGGTGGTAGCCGTCCGCGATCTCCGCACCGTCGTCGAACGAGACGACGAGGACCGGTGACAGTTTCTCCCCGCCAATCACATGCACCAGGTCCCGTAGGACGCCGGGATCGTTGAGCGGGAGCGGTTCGTGCCCGGAAGCTCGGAGAATGTCGTTCGCCCGGCGTTCGGT
The DNA here is from genome assembly GCA_963769725.1 of uncultured Acidimicrobiaceae bacterium. Classification (GTDB taxonomy): domain Bacteria; phylum Actinomycetota; class Acidimicrobiia; order Acidimicrobiales; family Palsa-688; genus PALSA-693. The sequence goes on from CAVYMU010000005.1 coordinate 378,286, forward strand.
CAGCGGCGCATTCTTGAGCCGCTTGACGAGTCCTTTCGCCTTCTCCGGGTTCAGCCGGATCGAAAGGAAGGCTTCAGCTGCGTTGAAATCGTGGGCCACAACATCCTTTTTCCAACGAATCACCGGCGAAGAGTCAGTCATGTGACGGAGCCTAGCCCCGGGTTGCGATCGGAGAACGGTTGACCACCCCGTCAACCTCACCTCTAGCGCCATGTCGAACGCGTGTGCAGCCCGCCAGGTATGTCTCCACGGCAAAGTCGACTGACGTGAAACGAGGTCCTCGATTGCCGGCACCCCAATGGGTCAGCGCCAAACAAATGCCGAGTGGGTCAGGCTGGGTTTCTCGATCGGGGAACCTACGACGGGTGACGGTGGGGTTCCTCGTGGCGGGTAGCGGCCACGGCCAGCTCGGCGCGAGTGGTCACGCCGAGTTTGGCGAACACGTGAGTCAAGTGGGTTTTCACCGTGCCCCGGCTGATGAAGAGGCGCTGCCCGATCTGGGGGTTGGTAAGCCCTTCGACGACGAGGTCGACGACCTGATGCTCGGTCGGGGTGAGGCTGGCCCACCCGGTCGATGGACGGCGCCGCTGGCCCCGCCCGCGGCGGGCATATTCGCACGCACCATCGAGGTCGAGGCTTTCGCCGTCTGCGAAGGCGGCACCGCTTCTGTCTCGGAGTTGCGCTTCGACCCGGGCTCGGGCCGCCCTGATCGTTGCTTGTTCCTCCACGCCAGGGACCAGCTCCATTCCCCGTCGGGCTCGGTTCGTGCCGGCAAGGAGACGAGCTGCCCCGAGCGGCTCGTCGTCTGCGCACAAGGAGCCGAGGAGTTCGAGTGACCGCACCATAAGGGGCCGGGCGCCGAGAGCAGCGGCCTCGCGGAGCGCGGCCTGGGCGGCCTCTTCGGCGTCATCGCGATCGCCGGCGACAGCGGCGTTGGCGGCGAGTTCGTAGTGGGCAGCGGCGCGGCCGTAGGGGTTGCCGTAGACCTCAGCGACTCTGAGCGCCTCGGCCGCCGCCTCCCGGGCCGCGGGCAGGTCACCGGCGAGGCGATGGCCGTTGGCCAGCACGGTCAGGCCGATGTCCCTGGTTAGGTTGATACCCGCTGCTGCCGCCCCTTCGACCGCGGCCCGGGCGGGAACGACCGATGCTGACCCGTGGCCTGCCATCGCCAGGACCCGGGCCCGCCCGAGGGCCAGTTCTTCAGTGGTGAACATCCCGGGCCGGCGGATCAGCGCCGATTCCGCCTGGTCGAGTTCGGCGAAGGCCTCGTCGAGGCGCCCCATCTCGGCCAGTGACCAGGACAGCTGCAGGGTGGCGAACGCGTCAGTGGTGCTCTCACCGACGCGCCGGCCGGCCCGCTGGCCTGCCCTCGCCGCCCTCTCGGCGCCGGCGAGGTTGCCGGTCAGGTTGGCAATCCAGCTTCGCCCACCCCCGTCCCAGCCGAGCAGGTACCCGTGCTGCCAGCGCTCGGCGGTGGGCAGGGCGAAGTCGAGGTCGGCGACGGCTCCTGTCCAGTCCGAGCTGGCTACTTTGACGAAACCGCGCAGCTGGTGGGCCTCGGCGATGGTCCATTGGTCTCGGCCCGCCAGAGCCTGCTCGACGGCTCGGTCGAGTTGTTTGAGCCCGCGGCCCGAGTCGACGAAGCCGACGGAGATTCCGATCACGGCCAGGGCTCGGGCCTCGATGGTGAGCAAGCCGCTATCCGAGGCGTCGACGGCGAGCCGGCCGGCGAGACCGAGCGCCGCCATGACATCGCCGGCGTAAAAAGTGGCGTTGAGTTGGGCCCAGCGGGCCAGCAGGGTGTGAGTCGCCGCGGCCTCACCGCCCGCGGCCGCCAGGACCCGTTCGCACCACGCCGACCCCTCCCGGTAGCGACCTCGCAACGACCACCAGAAAGCCAGGCTGCCGCACACCTCGACGGCGGCGGCCGCCCGGGCGGGATCGGTGCAACCCCAGTCCAGGCCCACTCGGATGTCATCGAGGTGGCCGTCGAGCCGGTCGAGCACCGCGATGTCGGCCCGATCGAGGGCGGGCCCGGCCGAACGGGCCAGGGCCAACAGCCAGCCGAGATGGCGGTCACGGATGTGGTCGATCTCACCGGCATCGACCAGGCGGTCGCGGCCGAAATGGCGGATGGTGTCGAGCAGGCTGTAGCGCACGTCGCCGCCCGCATCGGCGTCGGCTTGCACGAGTGATTTGGTGACCAACGCCACCAGCAGGTCGAGGGCGTCGACCTCGGTGACATCGCCGCCGGCGATCACCGCCTCGGCGGCATCGAGGTCGAAAGGGCCAGCGAACACCGAGACTCGCCGCAACGCCACCCGCTCGCGAGCGGACAGGAGATCGTGGCTCCACTCCACCGACGCCTGCAAGGTCTGCTGGCGGGGCAAGGCCGTGCGGCTGCCCCCTGCCAGCAGCCGGAATCGGTCACCCAGCCCGGCCAGGATCCGCTCCACTGACAGGGCCCGCACCCGGGCGGCCGCCAGCTCGATGGCCAGCGGAATGCCGTCGAGACGGCGGCACACGCCGGCCACCGTCTCGGCATTTCCGGCGTCGAGTGAAAAGTTCGGCCGAGACTGCCGAGCCCGCTCCAGGAACAGGCTCGCTGCGTCATCAGCACACAGCGGGGGCACCCGCCAGGTCGTCTCACCACCGACGCCGAGGGGCTCGCGGCTGGTGGCCAGCACGGCCAGATGCGGGCAGACCGCAAGCAGTCGCTCGACCACCTCCGCGGCGGCGTCGATGAGATGCTCGCAGGTGTCAAAGACGACCAGCGCCCTCCGGTCCTGCAGGTACGCCGCCACCCGGTCCAGCACCGCCACACCAGAGGCCTCGCCCACGTCCAGGGCGTCTAGCAGCGAATCGGCCAGCAGGTCGGGGTCGGCCAGCCCGGACAACTCCACCAGCCACACCCCGCCCGATCGGTCGGCCGCGGCGTCGGCAGCCGCCTCCAGGGCTAGTCGAGTCTTGCCGCACCCGCCCGGACCGGTCAATGTCACCAGACGATGGGCAGCCAGCAGTTCGGCAACCTCAGCCAACTCGTTGGCGCGACCAACAAAGCTCGACACCGAGCTGGGCAGATTATTTGGCACCGCCGCCAGGGACCGCAGCCCGCCCTCGACCAGAGCCAGCTCACGGTGCCGGAGCTCGAACACCTGCTCGGGCCGCGACAGGTCCCGGAGCCGGTGACGACCCAGGTCGACCAAAGTGACGGTGTCGGGGAGATCGTCAGTCAGTAGGTCATGTACGGCCCGAGAGACCAAGATCTGCCCTCCCCGACCAAGCTCGCGCAGCCGGGCCGCCCGGTGCACCGCCGCCCCGCCGTAGGTGCGTTCGTCGCGCAAACGCGCATCGGCAACGTGGAGGGCGACCCGGACCCGCAACCCGGCACCCTCCGGCCAGGCCTCGTTGCCATGAGCGCGCTGGATGGCCACCGCCGCTGCGGAGGCGTCGGCCGACCGCTCGAACACCGCCAGGCGGCTATCTCCCTCGCCCTGCTCGACGGGTAGATACCCTCCGTGGGCGGCGACCGCGTCCTCGACCAACGCCAACGACCGGGGCAGAGCGATCGCCATGGCTTCGGGCGCGTCCTCCCAGCGACGGGTCGAGCCCTCGACATCAGAGAGTAGGAAAGTGAGCGTGCCACGCGGTAGCGCCACAGCCTCCATCATGCTGCTGACGTGACGTCAGCCGCCTGATTGTCTGGAGGGCTGCTGTGGCCGGCGACCCCGATGAGCGATAAGTCCTCGAAACCCGCCTCGCTGGGCGGCCCCGGACCGGGCGGGAATACCGCTCCCTGCAAAGTTCCCGTGATCTTGACTTGCGCCACCGCGCCTAGGGTGACCGAAGCGGCCGGGCAGAACATCGGCCACCTGGCCCAGATTTCGCTTCGGGTCCAGATTTTCACCCCCGTGCCCGGCACCGGGCCGCGTCCAGGAGCCGACCCCAGTCAGCACTCCAGTTCGGGACGTCGGCCTGCGGCTGCATCCGGGACCCGTCACCGGCGCAGCCTCCGACACTTTCCGGCCAGTTGGGTGATGTTCCCACCTCGCCCTGGGCGGATGCTGGGACCATGACAACCACAACTGATACTGACCGTGGCCTCGCCGACCTGGCCCGCGACTGGTGGGAGGCATTCGAGCGAACCGACGTCGAGACCCTGGTGTCGTTGGCTGCGGACGACATCTTGCTCCGTGCCAGCGGCCGCAGCCGGTGGTCTGGCGAATACCACGGCAAAGAAGCCCTACTCGGGTGGTGGGGCGATCTCATGGCCGCCTATCCCGACCAGCACTACCAACTCGACGACACTCTATGTGGCCGCGACCACATCGCCTTTCTCGTCCGGCTGACCATCAGGCGAGACGGGCGCGGCGTCACGGACAACAACACCTGGATCCTCCGCCTACGCGGCGGTCTCATCGTCGAGCACTGGATCCGCGACGGCGACCAGTATGCCATGGACGAGTTCTTTGCCACCTTCGAGAAGGCCGGCCGGGGCGCGTGACGCCCTGCCGGAGCCTGGCTGAAGGACGTCACCCCAGGTCGCCCGCGAAATCGACGGCGGTAAAGCGAGGCTCGTCGCTGACGCGAAGGCAGAAGGGGTGGCCGGGGAGTGACCCGACTCCCCTGGACGGTGTCTACCAGGCGTAGTCCTCGGGGGCGGGTCGGTGGCCCGGGAAGATGGTGTCGAGTTGCTTGAGGGTCTCTTCGTCGAGGGTGACCTCCAGGGCGCGCAATGATCCCTCGAACTGATCCATGGTGCGAGGTCCGATGATCGGGGCGGTGACCGCAGGACGGGTAAGAAGCCAGGCCAGGGCGACGCTGGACGGCTCCTCACCAAGGGATTCGCAGAGATCCTCATACTCCTCGAGTTGCCGGCGCAGTACGTCGGTGGCGCCCGCCCAACGCTGGTTGCGACGGCTGCCCTCTCGTTCCTTTCGGACCACCCCACCGAGGAGGCCACTCTGGAGGGGGGACCACGGGATGATCCCAACCCCGAAGTCGACAGCCGCGGGTAGCACCTCCAGTTCGACGTGGCGGGCCAGGAGGTTGTAGAGGGACTGTTCGCTGACCAGACCCATGAATTTGCGTTCCCGGGCTACGCCCTGGGCCGCGGCGATGTGCCATCCGGCGAAGTTGGAGGAACCGACGTAGAGAATCTTGCCCTGGGAGCGCAGTACCTCCATGGCCTCCCAGATCTCGTCCCACGGTGTGGTTCTGTCGATGTGGTGCATCTGGTAAAGGTCGATGTAGTCGGTCTGCAGCCGCCGCAGGGAGGAGTCGCACGCCCGACGGATGTTCCGCGCCGACAGCCGACCCTCGTTGGGCCATTCCGCCATGTTCACGTAGAGCTTGGTGGCCAGTACGGTTCGGTCCCGCCGGCCGTCGCCTTGAGCGAACCAGCGACCCACGATCTCCTCGGTGGCTCCCCGTCCCTTCGAACCTCCGTAGACATTCGCTGAGTCGAAGAAGTTGATTCCGACCTCGTGGGCCCGGTCCATGATGGCGAACGAGGTGGGCTCGTCCGTCTCGGGCCCGAAGTTCATGGTGCCCAGACACAGCCGGCTCACTCGAAGACCTGTGCGCCCCAGATGCGTTAGCTTCATGACCGAAAACGTACTGGACACACGACTCGATTCTTCACAACGCTCGGCGGGCGCTCCGGCGCTCCGGTCAACCGAAGGGGCGACCGGACGACGCCACGTCGCAACGTCGCGTCAATCGCCCTTTTGTTTGACCATGATTCCGGGTGGCCTCCCGGCGGAGTTGACGCAGACCGGAGGGAATAGTCATAGTTGGACTAGTGGAGCCTGACTGAGCACCGACCTGACTGAGCACCGACCTGACTGAGCATCGAGTGGTAGGGAACCCAGTCCAGGAATACACTGAGATGGCGAGATGATGACTGAGGCATCGGGGTTGGCCGTCGGCGGGTCCGGCGGCCAAGTCAACCGGGCTCAACAGGTCGACAGGCTCCGGACCAACACAGACGGGGAAGGAAATCACCATGACAACCACTGAGACCGCTTCGCAGACGGGTGAGCTGCGAATGCTGATCGACGGCAAGCTGGTGGAAGCAAGGTCCGGCAAAACGTTCGAAAACATCAACCCCGCCACCGAGGAAGTCCTGGGGGTCGTGTCCGACGCCGGCCACGAGGACATGGACGCCGCCATCGCCGCCGCCCGCCGGGCCTTCGACGAGACCGACTGGGCTACCAACAAGGGGTTGCGAAAGCGGTCGCTTCTACAACTCCAGGCTGCCCTCGAGGAGGAGCGGGAGCAACTGCGGTCCGAGCTCATCGCCGAGGTCGGCGCGCCGGTTCTGCTGACGTACGGCCCTCAACTTGATGCCCCGCTCAGCGAAGGGCTCACCTGGCCGGCTGAGTTCATCGACCACTTTGCATGGGAGCGCGATCTGCCCGAGGGACACGCCTTCGGCTCTCGCAGCTGGCGGAAAGTCACCAAGGAGGCCGCCGGCGTAGTCGGGGCCATCGTCCCGTGGAACTATCCGTTCGAAGTGTCGATCAACAAGCTCGGCCCGGCGCTGGCTACCGGGAACACCGTAATCCTGAAGGCCGCTCCGAACACCCCTTGGAACGCCACTCGGGTGGGTCGCCTCGTGGCGGAGAAGACCGACATCCCCGCTGGCGTCCTCCAGGTCGTCACCACCTCTGACAATGCCGTTGCTGAGGACCTCGTGACCGACCCGCGCGTGGATCTCATCTCGTTCACTGGTTCGACGGCGGTGGGTCGCCGCATCATGGAGAAGGGCGCCGCGACCCTCAAGCGACTGTTCCTCGAGCTCGGCGGCAAGTCGGCGGACATCATCCTCGACGACACTGACTTCGAAGCCAAGCTGTCCATGGCCTGGACGATCTGCTCCCACGGCGGTCAGGGTTGCGTGATGCTCACCCGGATGCTGCTCCCCCGCTCGCGCTACGACGAGGGGTTGGCCATCGTCGAGGCCGGCTTCCGCAATGTCCCCTACGGCGACCCGACCGACCCGGCGAACATCCAGGGCCCGCAGATCAGCGCGGTGCAGCGCGAGCGGGTCCTCGGCTACATCCAGAAGGGCGTGGAAGAGGGGGCCCGCCTCGTGGTCGGCGGAGGACGGCCGGCTCACCTCGACAAGGGCTACTTCGTCGAGCCCACCCTCTTTGCCGACGTGGACAACTCAATGACCATCGCCCGGGAGGAGATCTTCGGACCGGTGCTGGTCGTCGTGCCGTTCGATGATGACGACGACGCCGTGCGCATCGCCAACGACAACCAGTACGGCCTCGGCGTGGGGGTCACCTCCGCCTCCGAGGAACGAGCCATGGCAGTGGCCCGGCAGATACGCGCCGGTACCGTCGGCGTCAACGGCGGTGTCTGGTACGGACCCGACGCTCCCTTCGGCGGGTACAAAGCCAGCGGCGTCGGCCGCCAGAACGGGAACGAAGGGTTCGAGCAGTACACCGAGACGAAAACCTATGCCGGGGGACTTCCCCCGGTCGAGAGCTGACCACCGGCCCAGCCCGATGACCGGTGGCGTACGTCGAGTACGCCGAGTGGAAAACGCTGTTTGAGGTGAGTCCGAGTTCTTAGCCCCTAAGGTCGGGATGAGCAGCGTCGAGCCGGCTCTCACCGTTCGGCGACCAGCGCAGAGGGAGGCACGGGTGGCTGATACTGGCAGGCAGGCCCTTTCGGGAGTGAAGGTGCTGGACCTGACCCGGTTTCCGCCGGGCCAGTTCTGCACGGTCATGCTGGCTGACCTCGGCGGCGACGTGGTCCGGCTCGACCCGCCGGGGTGGAACCCGATGTTCGCCGGCGTGGGGACGGGAATCGGACGGGCCAAGCGCTCGGTCGCCGTCGACCTGAGGAACCCGCAGGCCACCCGGGTGCTGCGACGGCTGGCCGGCTGGGCCGACGTCGTCGTCGACAACAACCGGCCGGGCGATCTCGACGACCGGGGCTTCGGCCCGAAGACGGCGGCAGAGGAGTATCCCTCGCTCATCTGGTGCTCGATCACGGGCTTCGGCCAGGACGGCCCCTACGCCCGCTTCGCCGGACACGACATCACCTACACCGGCTACTCGGGGTTGTTGGCTGCGATCAATCCCGATCTGCCGTGGTACCCGCAGCTGGTGCTGTCGCTCCCGATCGCTGCCCTGATGGCGACCACGGGCATCGTGACCGCTTTATACGACCGGGAGCGGACCGGTCAAGGCGCCCATCTCGACATCAGTATGAGCGAGTCGGCCAGCTGGTTGCTTGGGGGCGCCGAGGGTCAGCTGAGCGACTCAGCATTCGGCATCCCGCTGTCGGCGTCGCGCCGGCTCTATCAGTGCGCCGACGGGCGGTGGGTGTCGGTAGCCGCCGACGAGCCCCGGACGTGGTCAGCGCTGTGCAAGGGTCTAGGGCTCGAGGACCTGGCCGAGAGCCGCCCTGGCGACCAGGAGGAGGCGGCTCGGCGGATCGGCGACGTGCTTCGGACCCGCCCCGCCGCGGAATGGATCGCCGATCTCGGACCGACCGGATCGACGATCAGCGCGGTCCACGAGGGCTCGACGCTCGTTGACGATCCCCACGTTAAGGCCCGAGGTGCCGTTGTCGAGGTCGACGGCAAGCCCGTCCCAGCGAACCCGATCCGGATCAACGGCCCCGACGGTCCGCGGACGACCACGGTCATAACCCCGCCGGCCGGCCCGGGCAGCCACACCGACGAGGTGCTGGCCGAGGCGGGATTCAGCCCACAGGAGATCGACGAGCTGCGCTCGTCGGGGGTGTTCGGAGACGCGACGTGAGCTTCGAGATCGATCTCTCCGGGAAGACGGCGCTGGTCACCGGGGGTGGCCACGGCGTCGGCGAGACCACCTGCGAGATGCTGGCCTCCGTCGGCGCCAAGGTGTTTGTCAACGACTACTACCCCGACCGGGCCGAATCGGCAGCCGAGAAGGTCCGGGCGGCGCGAGGCATGGCGGAACCGCTGCCGTTCGACGTCACCGATTTCGACGCTGTCCATCAAGCGGTCGAGGGCAAGCGCGTCGACATCCTGGTCAACAACGCCGGCAACGCCGGCACCTCGAGCTACACGCTGAACATGTTCCATGAGTCCCCCCGCGACGAGTGGGACCGCTTCGTCGGCGTCAACTTCTTCGGCCCGATGAACTGCGTGCATGCCTGCGCTCCGCACATGATCCAAAGCAACTGGGGCCGCATCATCACGGTGGTCTCCGACGCTGGGCGGTGGGGGGAACCGCGGCTGGCTGTCTACGCCGCATCGAAGGCCGGCGCGGCCGGCTTCACCCGAGCTGTGGCCCGGGAACTCGGCCGCTACCTGATCACCGCCAACAACGTCGCCCTCGGAACCATCAACACCTTCGGTGGCATGACCGCCGGCGCAGAGATGACGCCGGAGATAGAGGAAGCCCAGAAGCAGCGCCTGCGGCCGTACATCATCCGGCGCATCGGCGAGCCCGAGGATCCGGCGGCAATGATCACGTTCCTCGCCAGCCCCCTGGCCGGCTGGATCACCGGCCAGACTTTTCCCGTCAACGGCGGCTACACCGTCAACCAATAGCGGGTTCATCTCGCCGCGGAGCAGCCCTCCGGTCGGGGCGTCAGGAGATCGGTGGCAAATGTGTTGGCCGGCCGGCGCTGCTCACCCGGCGGGGGGATGCTCGATGGCAGGCCGAGCGGCGGCACTGGGTTGGTAGGCCTGTGCTGACCGCTGCACGTAGTCAACCAGCTCGGGTCGCATGCGATGGAACCCTTTGTGGTCGTACCACTTGGTGACTGCTGCCCCGACGGCTAACCAGAACACGAGCCCGATGGCCGTCAAGGTCAGGCCCCGGGCCAGCCCGGCGTCGGCGGCCGCGTTGAAATACAGGATGGCGCGGATTCCGTCCAGGATCTGCCGCAGTGGCTCGAAGTTGGCGACGAAGCGGTAGAAGCCCGAAAGGGCCTGAAGTGGCACGGTGCCGCCCGAAGACGCCAGGGCCAGGTAGACGAACACGATGAGCGCCAAAAGCTGGCCGAGGGTGCCCAGGGCGGCGAAGAACACCAGGGTGCCGATAGCGATCACCAGGGCCGCAAAGGTGGCGAAGAGCCATAGATACCAGAGGTGGGGGGCGTCCATTCTCAATATCCCGGCCGCAACGACGATCAGTACGGCTGTGAGCACCGGTATGACGCCAAGGGCCACGATCCATTTGGCGAGCAGCGTGTGCCACCTGGTGATGGGCTGCGGGAGGCGCTGCCTCCAGCGTGGACCCACCTCGCTGACGGCATAGCCCAAATAGGCGTCGACTGGCGTGTTCACGATGGTGCCACCGAGAAACCCACACATCATGGTGAGCAGGGAAATGTAAAAAGCACTCAAACCAAGGCCCGAATGCGATGGAAGCGGCCGGTAAGCCACGACAGACAAGGCCACCGGGTCGGCTCGCAGCGCCTTGAGGGCCGGATCGGTGGTGGCTGTCGATTCGCTCGATGTCAGCAACTGCTGGCCGAGCTGACTCGAGAGGGAAGCGACGGCGGGCTGGATGACGCCGGTCGCCAGGCTTACTCCGAGCGTCCCAGCCCGGCTGTTCGTCAAAAGCCCAATGGCCGGTAGCGGCGCGGCCTTCCCGGTCGAGACCGGATTGCCGGCGACGGCCAGGACAGAGGCGGTGAAGCTGGGAGGGATCAATAGGGTCGCGTAGACGGCGCCTTTGTTCATCTGTGCCTGGGCCGAGGTGAGTGTCATCTTGTCCAGGGCCAGCCGGCTCGTCACCGCGTGGGAGCCGGTCAAGCCGGCGACCACCGTCCGGCCGACCTCCACTCGCCCCGACGGGGTGTTGGCGCCGGTGTCCTCGTCAACGACCGCAACGGGCAAGCCCCGCAGGTGAGAGGCGGGATCGACTATCGAACCGAAGTAGATCAATGTCATCAGCATGACCAGTACCGAACCGGCGACCAGCGGGAGGACCCAAACCTGGCGCCTCCTGATGACCTCATCAACTCCTACCTGGCGGCCGACACTCTGTTCTGCGGATTCGGTCATGGCTGAGTTCTACTAGATGCATCAACGCCGATCGCCGGCCAGCCGTTGACGTTTGGGGCGGCGGGCGCACTCCTCCAACACGCTCCTCTGCGGCGACCCGTTCACCAACGCGGCGACGGTCCAGCCCTCACATCCAACGATATCGTGGAGCCCGCCGGCCAAGCAGAAGACATTTTCGAGGCCAGCTGCCTCACCCCCAACACCGCGCCTACCATCCGCCGACTCGCCGAACTCGCGCCGAGCACCCTGGCTGTCAGGCATGGCTCCTGCTTCTCCGGAGATGGCTCCAAAGCCCGGCATGCCCTCGCCGACGACCACGACAACCGACTCGCGGCTATCGCATCGTGAATCATGGAACAAACCACCGTCGAGGGTGAACTCCTTGCCGTGGTCGCCCCAAGCCCCGCCCGCCGGGATAGGAGCCAGTCCGCCGCCGGCATTTGGAGCCGACCCCGGAGCAGGGGCTAGCGCAGATGCCGATGGGGTAGTACGTTGCGTCACTCATGGCAGATCGCAAAGTTGCATTCGTCACTGGTGCGAGCCGTGGAATCGGCAAGGGCATCGCAGTGCACCTTGCCCGGGCCGGCTTTGACGTCGCCATCACGGCGCGGACCGTTGAGGAGGGCGAGCGCCGCGAGCACTCCTCTACCGCGAAGGAGTCCGACACGACTCCGTTGCCCGGAAGCCTTCGCTCAACCGCAGCGGCCGTCGAGGCGGAGGGCGCGAACGCCCTCGTCGTTCCGGCGGATCTTATGGATCGCGCCACGCTGGGTGCCGCCGCCTCGACGGTACTCGAGCGTTGGGGTCGGTGCGACGTGCTTGTCAACAACGCCCGCTACATCGGACCGGGACACATGGACCTCATCGCCGACACCCCGCTCCACTACTTCGAGGACCACCTCGAGGGGAACGCGGTGGCGCCCATGATTCTGATCAAGCAGTTTCTCCCGGGAATGCTCGAGGCAGGCGGCGGCACGATAGTGAACGTGTCGTCAGGCGCAGGCGTCGGCGACCCGCCCGCCCCCGCGGGGAAGGGTGGTTGGGGCTTGGGATATGCCTGGAGCAAGGCGGCCGCCTATCGGATCGCAGGCCTACTCGCCGTCGAACTAGGCGACCGAGGGATCAGGGCGTACAACCTGGAACCGGGCTACGTCGTCACCGAAAGGATCGTGCAGGACATGTCCAAGTTTGGCTTCCAGGCCACGGGGGGCGTAACTCCCGACGTGCCCGGAGCGGTGTGTGCCTGGCTCGTCACCGACCCCGCCGCCGCCGAGCCGAACGGCCGGACCGTCCACGCCCCGACCTTGTGCGAGGAGCTCGGCTTGCTGCCAGAGGGCGTGGGAATCGTCTGATAGGCGTCAGACGACCCCGAGCAGACGGTAGGTGTCGTGGTCCTTTAGCGCCGCGGCGAGACGGGGTAGGTGCGCCAGTACCTCGTCCCGGCCACGAATCACGGTGATCACCCAGAAGAAGTAGCCGTGGGAGAAGCTCCGCCGGTAGAGCTGGTAACCGTCCTCGAAATCGATCGAAGGGCCGCCGTGGGCAGCCAGCTCGCTCAGATAGTGGCGGACCAGTTCCCCCTCGTTGGCTCGGCGGTCGTCGATGGACAACACGGTCCCGAGGTGATAGGAGACGTCCTGGGCCCAGTTCCCCGTCTGAACCGACTCCCAGTCGAAGAAGCAGGGGCGGCCGTCGCGATCGAGGTACACGTTGCCGGTGTGGGGATCGCCGTGGAGCACACAGGTCGCGGGATAGCGAGCGTGCACCTCGAGCGCATCGAACAGGGCTTGGCCGCTGCGCAGTTCGGCCGGGAAGCCGTCCGCTCGCCCGTCATCGAGCAGGGCCTGCAATGACTCGGCGGTGTACATGCCCCCAACCACGGTGCGGCGGGCACCGAGCCACTCGAGGTCGCTAACCCGCTGAGGGGCCCACGTCGACCCATGGAGCTGAGCGAGCTGCGAGAGGCTCTCCCGGGTGACGGCCACCGGGAACGTCCGGTGCGGGTTCATGAACAGCCCGCTGCTGGCGACGATGTCCTCCATCACGATGATAGACGCGTCGGTATCAGGATCCACGGCCACGTACCGCACCCGAGGACCGCGCAGACTGAGACGAGGCGCCAGATCGCGATAGAAGCGCGCCTCCGCGGCGATGGTCCCGGGCCCGCCGTCCAGGAACGCCTTGGCGCAGTAGAAGCGCACGTTGAGACCATTGGACCCCTCAACCGTCACTGCGAAGCGCAGCTTCTCGGCCCGGGTCTTCGACGAGTCCGTCCGCTCCACCCGGACGATACGGTCGCCCGCCTCGAAGTCGTTGAGAGCGGTTCGGAGCCAATCCGGGTCCAGCAGTTCATCACGGTTGGTCGGAACCAGCGTCATCGGCGCCGTAGGCAAGTCCATCTCCCCTCTTTGGCCCGCCCGAGCGGGGCGCGGCCAACTCGCGAGGACGGCCGACGCGACCTTGAGGCTACCAGGCGCATCGACTGCCGGACCTGGCCCGACCGGCCGCGATCTCAGTCGCCCAAACCCGACACCGAGCAGACCGCCCTGCTCAGGCGGCCCATGAATCCAGGGAACTTTCCAGCCAGGACAGCAGCTGGTTCTCCGGAAGAGCTCCGACTTGGCGCGCCATGACTCGACCCTGTCGCACCAAGAGCAGTGTGGGTACTCCCTGAACTCCCAGCCGCGCCGAGACGCCCGGCGCTTGATCCACGTTGACCTTCACCACCTTGAGGCGGCCGGCAAATTGCTGAGACGACCGCTCGACCGCGGGCGCCACCGTCCGACAGGGGCCGCACCAGGGCGCCCATAGGTCGACCAGCACGGGAAGGCGGCTATCGGTGATCGTATCGAAGTCCGTGTCGGTGGCGTCCACCAGCCAGGGCAGATCGGTGTGGCAGGAAGCGCATCTCGGCGTGCCCCTTGCTGCAGAGGGGACCCGGTTGCGGACACCACAGGAGCGGCAGAGCACTACCTCCGCGGTCATGGTGTCGCCGCCATTATCGATGTCAGCCATTCGTCGCACCTCACGTCGTACTCCTCCCAAAGGACTGTCGGGCCAACAACAAGAAAGGTCACCTTGTTCCACCGGTAAGGATTGGGAATCAGCCACCCGACGGGAGGGACTCGATCAGCAGCTCGGCTTCGACGGGGTAGAGACGCCGGTTACGAAGCCCAAGAGTGTCAGTCCGGGGTGGTCAGCAGCGCCGTACCGGGCCGACGACTCAGGACTTCTTGTTGCGACTCCCGGAAGGTCTCCGAGATCGTCAGCGAACCGTGATCCACCATGGAGCCGCCGGGCTCACACTGATGCCGGTCGCCGGGAATCGGCCAGGAAGTCGCGCAGTTGCTGGCGGCCCGTCAGACCGAGCTTGGCGTAGATGTTGCCCAGGTGGTATTCGACCGCTTTGGGGGTGATGAACAGCTCGGCGGCAATCTCGTTGTTCGTCATGCGCTGACCGACCAGGTGGGCGACTTCGGCCTCGCGACTGGTCATCTCCAGAACGGACCGTCGTCTGGTGGCCGCTCTGGGCAGCCCGCACTGAGCCAGCTCCGCCTCTGTCCAGGCCGCGAACGGCAAGGCGCCCAGGGCCACGTAGATGTCATTGGCTCGGCGCAGGCGTTCGATCGCCTGACGACGGCGCCCGGTTCGACGCAGGAGGCGGCCGTGGGCCAACAGCAAACGGGCCAGGTAAAGCGGGCTGTCGGTGATAGCGGTGTCCTCACCGGCTTGATAGATCCTGCTCGCCGTCTCCGGGCCGCTCCGCGGTTCGGCCAGCCAGCCCTCCAGCCACGCCAGCGCCGGTTGGAGATAGACAACCTGGTTGGATTGATCGCGCAAGCGCTGCAGCGCCACCGCGGCCTCCTCGTACCGTCCTGAACCGATCAGACCCTCGACAAGCAGGGGCCGCCATAACACCCCGTAGGTGCGGCTGCGACCATCCAGAGCCGCCTCGTCGTGCCAGCGCCCCAGGGCGTCGGCCATCCGCGGGAAGTCGCCGGCTGCTTGGCAGACGAGAGCTCTGGCCATCGCCGCGTACAGCCGCTCCTGGCCGTAGTCCAGCACGGCGGCCGCCTCTTCGGCCAGATGAGCGTGATACTCGGCCGCCTCCGTGACGCCCCGCCCGGCAGGCACGCAGCCCGCAGCCAGGTGCAATAGCGGTAACTCGAACCGGCGGGAATGGATGGCCGCCGCGGAGAATCCCTGCTCGGAGGTAAGCAGCACGTCATCCCAGGCGCCAGCCAGATATTGGGCCAGCGCCAGATAAAAGTAGGCCCGCAGACCAAGGGTAAAGGAGGCGCCGTTACGGACCATCCTGACGCTGGCCGAAAGATCTGCGACGGCCTCGGGCAAGTTGCCGGCCAGAAGCTGGAATACTCCCCGGAAGGACAGACCATCGGCGTGGACCGGTTCGACTCGAGCCGGGTCCGGATCGAGATAGCTGAGTTCGGCCAGAGCCTGGCGTGGGCCGCTCACCTGAGATGCGCCGATCGCAATGAGCGTTCGGGTCTGACTATTGGCTGCTGGATCGAGGCAGTCGGTGTCCAGCGACCAGCGCCCCCATGTCATCACCTTCTCTCCATCCCCGAGCAGCGTGTAAGTACCTGCCAGGCGGTTAGAAATGAGAGCCGCCAGCGGTTGATCGTCAGGGTTCGTGCGAGCCTCGTCCAGTGCGGCGCTGAAGCGCTGGACCGCCTCTCCGAGTTGGCCCGCGGCGAAGGCCATGGCGCCCTGCACGCAGCTGCGCAGGGGAGACTCTCTCGAGGCGTCGACGGCTTCTCGCAAAGCCAGACCACGGACCTCTTCGGCCAGCATCAGGTGCAGTACGGCCGTGAGGAAACGGCGCTCGCGATCGGGCCGTGACGGGGAAATATCAGAGGCCCACAGAAGGTGGGTGGCTGCCATCGGCAGACGCCCCCGGGCGGCCTCACCGACTGCCAGTCGCTCGAGGCGTCCGGCCAGGTCCTCGTCGGGGCGGTCCAGCGAGGCTACGCGGTGATACCAGGCCGCCCCCTCGTCTACCAAGCCGACCGCTCGAGCGTGCAACTCCCGTCGCTTACCTGCGGGCAGGTTCGCATAAATAGCGTCCCGTTGCAGGGCGTGACGTATTCTCACCGGAGACGTCGGCTCATGAGACGACCAATCCACCAACCCGGCCCTGACTGCCGGCTCGATTGCGTCGCTCGGTGCGTTTACGACCGCGGCGGCCGCGACGAGTCCCAGCGGCAACTGAGCGTTCACCACCGCAAGCATCTCCAGTAGCCAACGGGACTCGTCCGACAGAACGGCCAGCTGATCTCCGATGGCCGTTGCCAGCGAGGCCGGCACTGCTCCCTGCCCGTGCCCCAACCGCTCCCAGCTGTCCGGGTCGCTCAGCACCGTCTGCAGGTACAGGGTGTGACCACCGGTGCTGTCGTAGAGACGCTGGATGGTGACTGAGTCCAGCTGCTTGGCGCCGAGAGCTGTTGCCAGCGGCGCCACATCGTCGAGCCCCAACCCCGACACCGGGAGGCGCAAGCGCTGCTCGATGCTGAGGAGCATTCGCCGGGTGACGTCATCCAGATGGTCTCGCTCGCCTCGGACCACCACCACGACCAGAATTGAATCCACAGACAGCCGCCGGAACATAAACGACAGGGCCTCGACCGAGCGACGATCCGCCCACTGAACATCATCGATCACGATGACCACCGAGCCATCGGCCTGCACATCACCGACAACCCCGAGGAGTTGGCCCCCGATCCCAACCGACGACGCCGTCGAGATGTCCCCGGTCAGTAGCGGGTAGCGGTCGAGCAAGCAGTCATCCACACCTCGCAAGAGCTGTTCGACGATGCCGTAGCCCAGATCTGACTCTGTCTGGTCGGCTCGCGCCCACAACACCCGCACGTCGGTGAGTGATGCAACCCAGTGGCGGATCAAGGCCGTCTTGCCCACTCCTGACTCGCCTTCGACCGTGATCAACCAGGGTTCGCCCTGGCGGACCCTGGCCATTGCCTCGTCGATTCGGGTCAACTCAGCCTGCCGTCCGACGAACGCCGCTCGAGAGGGCCCTCCCGATGAGACTGTCACCACTTGGACCCCTCCCGATCTGCGTCGCCGGCAACAAGCCACGGTAGTGCGTGCTGCCGGGAGCACCGGGGCGACCGGTTCGGGGCGGTCGAACAACCCAGGCCGATCCTGTCTCAGCAGCAGGTGCGGGCTCGGAGACTCTGTTCTTGTGTCCCGCGGGCCGCTCTGCCAGCAGCGTTCGCCACCATCCCTGTCAGGCGTCGCTACCAGCTTTCTGCCAGAGACGGGTGACGAGCTCTCGCCGGCGAACGGAGACCGATCCCGACCCGCCCGGCGGTCTCGGATGGTCATGCCAGTGAGCCTGGCCATCAAGTCGAGTTCAGAGGGCCAGACATAGCCGAACGGCGTCTTGGTCTCACCCAGCTCTGACCCGCTCGCGACGAAGTGGTGGCCGGAGTCCTGGTTGGGACCGGTTGCGACTACCTGCGCTATACCGAAGGCGTGGAGAACCCGTTTGTTCAGAGCATGGCCAGCAACTTCGACCGAGCGCTGCGGCTGATGGAGGTGGCGCTGGTGGACTGTCCCGACGACTGGTGGGAGACGGACCTCTGGCCCGACGAGGCGCCCACCGCTGCGACGCCGCAGGGGGGCCTGCACGGCTCGGCCCCCTGGTTCCTGGGATACCACGCCCTGCTGACCCTTGACTACGACCTCGCCGCCGAGTTCGAGCCGTGGAAACCGCCGGAGCCTTTTGATGAGAACACGTACGCCTTTCCTAACCGTATCTTCACCAAGGCCGAACTCCTCGGTTACATCGATTACTGCCGCGGGAGGGTGCGCCGTACGCTGGATGCGCTCACCGAGGACGCAGCGGCTCGGCCACTCCCCAGTGCTCATCGATACCACGGAATGCTGTATGGAGTCATTGTCGGCGGCGTGCCGCTGCACGTTCTCGAGCACGCCTGCCAGATCCGTCAGTTCCTGACTGCCACCGGAGTCAAAGTGCAACCTAGGCCCGGCGATCGCGGCTACCGGTGAGGCGAGTGATGCCCGCCAGTGATGCCCGCCAGTGATGCCGTCTGCTCGATGGCGCAGCTCGACCGTGGCGTCGGATCACTACGGCTGCCTGTTCCTGACACGGCCGACGATCCAACTGCCGCGGCCAACTGGCCACCGGCCCCTTCCCCCTCTCAACGACGATCGCCTCGTCGAGTGGTCACTTCTTTGACGAGTGGTCACCTTTTACGCGTATAACGCATAAAAGTTGACCACTCGTCAAACGGGTTACCACTCGACAACAGGCACACGGCCTCAGTCTGGAACGCGGCCCCACCACCGCGGTGCCTTCGACCCCGTCCTGCGCCTCTACGAACCAGCACCAGAAGTGCTCAGCCAGACCTACGGCGTGCCGCCCATCATGAAAGTCTCTTAGGGCCCGGAACGGGGACGACTATCCGTCGACCGGCCCCGCCGGGCGGCACAGGGAGCCGAGCTAGGTCCGCTCCGTCACCAAGCCGACGGTGCCAGCACCGCCTGACGCCGGGACGAAAGGACCCTTCGAGCCCAAGAGGTGACTGTGCCGTACGCCCAGGTTGGTGACATCAAGCTCTACTACGAGGTGCACGGGGACGGGCCGGCGGATCGGACTGATTCCGGGTCTCGGAGCCGACACGCGGCTCTTCTGCAACGTGGTCCCGCTTCTCGCTACCTTGCATCAGGTCGTCGTGATCGACCCACGAGGAGGCGGGCAGACCGACAAGCCGGGCGGCGACCGACGCGATGGGCAACCCTCTGCCCCCCTTCGCGCCCGGATCGGGCCCGGCCCGGGAACGCCCCTCCTAGGAAATACCCTCTGAGCAGCGCCTCTGTCGGTGGGCGCTGAGGGACTCGAACCCACGACTTCCGCCTTGTAAGGGCGGCGCTCTACCAGCTGAGCTAAGCGCCCGACGGCCCGGTAAACAGTCGAGCGTAGTCGCAACCAGCAGCCGCGGCGACATATCGGCCGCGTCCACCTACCGCGGCGAGCCGTCCGATGCTGGGGCGCCGAGATGCTCGTCCGAGACCACCTCGATACCCGCCTGGACCAGCGCTTCGACCGTGACGCCGTCCCCCTCACGCAACACGTGCCGGTGCGAGCCATCGTAAATCTGACCGCAGCCACATGACGGGGAACGGGCCTTCATGATCGCCCGCGTGGCCCCGGCGGCGCGTGCCACGGCGACGGCCTGGGCCGCGCCCCGCTCGTAGAACGAGGTCACATCGGCTCCGTCGGCGGTATGGACCCGACCATCGGAACCGCGTTCGGCAGCCGGGCGGGGCGTCGGGAGCCCGCCTGCCACTTCGGGACACACCGGGATCAGCCGGGCCAACTTGCCCAGGGCGATCACGTCCGGGTGCGCCGACGCCTGCCCCCGATGGTTGCAGGCCACCCCAAGCAGACATGCCGACACCAGAACCGCCGGTCGTTGATCCCGGCCCGAATCGTCAGTCGGCGTCACGAACTCTATTTTGTCGACTAGCCCGGCCTATTCGGGGTGTTCCCTCGAGAACCGCAACATGAAAAGCGGCCGACCGACCGCCGGACCGGGAACCGCTCACCCCGGGGACCGGCACGGCGTACCGTGCCGGTCCCTCGGCTCAGGCCGTCAGCTGGATCCCGTCCTCCGGCCGGGGGTTCTTCGGCGGTCGACCCCGGCGCCGCTTCTGGGCCAGCACGTTGCCGTTGAGGAACAGCTGACCACCCCATACGCCCCATGGCTCGCGTCGCTCGAGCGCACCCGCCAAGCAGGGTGCGATCCGGGGGCAGGTGGCGCAGATGCGCTTGGCTCGCACGATGTCAGGGATCTGGTCCGAGAAGAACAGCTCGGTCAGGCTCCCGGTCTCGTTACGGCAGCTGGCGTCGTCCCACCGATCAGCAAGCTCGTTGGCTTCGATCAACTCCTGGCGCAACTCGATGGCGAACATCTCGCCGCTTCCTTTCGTCTTGGTCCCTGCAGTGGTGCTTGTCCGAGAAAACGAAGAGGCCGCCGGGTTCTCCCGGCGGCCTCTGAGCCCTGCTTCGGAACTGGTTCGGTGGTCTATCCAGTCGACCAGTCCTGAGGGCTCAGTGGCCACACGTTGGTGTCGCAGCCGGTCATGGCAAAGTGCCCGTGGAGCCGCTTGGCGGCCTCGGCCGACACTGGCGGCACGGCGACGCCGGCTCCGAACGCGGCAGAGCGACCGGGCGCAATGAGCCGGCCGTAGAGGCTGCTATTCACCATGTCGCTCCCTTCCGTGTCGAGGCTGGGGCTGGACGCCACCCACCAGGGACCTTCCCTGCCGTCTGTCATCCCATCACGGGATCGACACCACGTCAAACTATTTTCTCTAATGGTTGTCCTGCGGTCCGATCACTGCCGTCGGGCGGACCACGGCCGGCCCTGGCCGACATGGCGGGACCAGGCGGTCAAGGCCGGTTCACACCTCGTCCAGCACGCCCCGTCACCGTCTCACTTTTGTGGCCAACCGCTGATCTTTGGAGTGAGATGTACATCTGTTGTACATCTCACTCCAGAAGTGACGGGAAGTACCAAAAGTCGCCAAGTCGCCAAGTCGCCAAGTCGCCAAGTCGGCCCCGGGTGAGCCTCCCGGGGCCCCTCGAGCACCGGGACCCCCCAAACCCCCTAAGCCAGCCGGAGACCACCCGAGGGCCCGGGCCGCGGCGGAGGACAAAGCCGGACCGGGCCCGGGCCACTGTCATCGGGCGTCAGTGGGGCCGGAACGGGGCCTCGACCGATCTAGCTCTCCAGCCCGAGCCGGGCGGCCACGGCTTCGCCCAACAACTCGGGCGTCGCCGCGGCCACTGGTGTCCGTCGCATGCCCGGCTCGCGCACCACGAACTCCCTTCCGAAGGCTTCCTGCACCGACGCGCCGGCCTCCTGGCAGATGAGCAACCCACCCAGGTAGTCCCAGGGAGCCAGAGATTGGTAGGCGCAGTCGATGAAGGCATCGACCTGGCCTGCCGCCACCGCGCAGAGATCCAGGGCAGCCGCGCCGAGCGCTCGGTACTGCGACCAGCCCAACCACCGCCGCGAATATCCGGACAGGGCCACGATGGCCTGGCGCATCGATCGGCAGGAGGTCGGCGAGATGGGTCGACCGTCGAGTCGAGCTCCACCTCCTCGAGTGGCCTCGAAACGTACACCGGTGGCTTGATTGGCAACCACCGCCGCCAGGGGCCCCTCGGCATCGATGGCGCACACGCTGGTGGCCCACCACGGGATGCCGCGGGACGCGTTGGTCGAGCCGTCGACCGGATCGAGCACCACCCAGACCGGTCGTTCGATGGCGTGCAACCCGGACTCCTCGGAGAAGGCGCCGAAGCCGGCTCGCTCGATCACCTCCAGGGCGGCCCGATCGGCGACCAGGTCGCTGCGATACTGGCCGTCGCGAGTACCGGCCAGTCCCCAGTCGTCCAGGTCCGCCAGGCTGTCCGCCACGGCAGTGACGACCTCGTGGAGGGCCCGCAGCACCTCTGGGGGTGAACCGAGCGACGCGGGAGAGCTGGATGGCGCCATGGCGGGGGACGGTACCCGACCCGGGACCCGGTCCGGACGGGTAGGGTTGGCCGGGTGGCGGTCATCGACGTCGCCGGTTACGTAGCCGAGCTCAAGGACCATGCCGTGGACCACGGGTTTCACGTGCACGACGAGCGCCATTTCGTGGAGACCTACTCCCTCCGCCAGGCGTGGGAAGTAGACCTGCACCCCGAAGAGGGCTGCAACGGTCCCCTGGACCTGCACCTGGCCCTGGAGGTCGATCCGCGGGTCCTGCTGGCGTTCGAAGATGAGGTCGTCGACCTCCCCGACGGCGAGGACCCCAAGGACGAGTACCACTTCCCCCTGACCTTCACCTGGGCTCTCCCGCCCCTCCCCCACGGCCCCGACCTGCTTCGCCTGGCCATCGACCTGGCCGGTGTTGGCGGCGTCGAACTACCCCTCGAATCGTCGGCCATCGACAGTTACGCCTCCGCGACCGACCCCGCCGAGCGCCGCATCACCATTGTCGCCCGCCAGCAAGTGTCGCTGGCCCGCGTGCTGGCCGGCGAGGAACTGCTCTGCGATACCTTCGACCGGGCCTTGGCCGTCAGCCAGTTCCTGCTGGACCGGGCGCCGGCCTGGCTGAGCGGAGAGTAACGGCCCCGGCGGGCGAGTGCTCCACCTTTCCGTAGACGAGGTACCGCGCCTTCGAACTGAATGCTGCCTCCTAGACTCTCTCCGGTCCCTCCCCTCGTGAGAAGTTGCTATCCGGCTCGCCCAAAGGAGCAGCATGGCGAAACCGCCGCCCACCAAGATCCCCCCTCGCAGCAAGGGCGGCGCGGCTCGGTCCGGGTCGCGACCGGTCCCGCCCCGGCCACCCCGCAAGTCCTCGGGTCGGCGTCGCCGGGGCGGCTCGTCGCGGCAAGAGCTTCTACGCCCTGATCGCCGGCGTCGTCATCGCCCTGGCGGCGGTGGTGACCCTGGTGCTCGTCAGCACGTCCGGCGGCAGCTCGGGTACAGCGGATAAGAACCAGGCCGCCGTGAACTACACCACGCCCTCTGGTGTGAAGGTGTACGGCACCCTCGGGCCCGAGGGCGTCCCGCTCCAGGTCGGCGCCCAGCTGGCAGCCCCGAACACCGGCCTGACCGGAGCGCCGATCGCGGGCCTGCAGTGCAACACGACCGAGCAGCTCACGTACCACGATCACGCCCACCTGGCCATTTTCATCAATGGCCAGCCTCGCTCGATTCCGCTCGGAGTGGGCATGGTGCCCCCAGCTCTGGTCCAGCAGAGCGCCCAGGGCGACTTCGCCACCGGGAGCCAGACCTGTCTCTACTGGCTGCACGTACATGCCCAGGACGGGATCGTTCATATCGAATCCCCGACCCCGAAGGTGTACGAGCTGGCCCAGTTCTTCGCGGTCTGGCACCTGCCGCTGACGGCTGACCAGATCGGTTCCTACAAAGGCACCGTCACGCGCCACGGTGGACGGAAAGCCGTGGACGGGTAACCCGGACCAGATCCCCTTGAAGGAGCACACCCAGATCGTGCTCAATCTCGGTGGTCCCGCCGTCAACCCGCCGCCGATCAGCTGGAGCGGCACCGGCCTCTGAGGCCGCGGCGCTGAAGCGTACCCCGGCAGTTACCCCGACGCCGCCGCGCTGACTACCGCAGTCAGCTGCGCCGCAGCAAAATACCAGTGATGCGCGACATGGGCCCCGGCAACATGCAGCCCATCCGGATCGACGGGCACACCCTGGTCCGGTACTGGCTGATCAGCCCATTTACCTGCACGGTCCTCGCCGCCTTGATCCTCGTCGCCTTCTGGTACTTCCAAGCCGCCGGCGACCTGGCCGAAAGGGGCCGGCCCTGGCCCCCACAACGCACGCTGGCCTTCTGCGGCGGCCTGCTGGCCATCGAGCTGGCCGTTCAGTCGTCAGTCGCCATGCTCCCTTACATCTCCTTCCCCATGCACGTCGTGCAGATATTGCTCCTCGTGGTCGTGGCCCCCCCGCTGCTGGTGCTCGGCACCCCGGTCGCGCTGGCCTTGGAGACCGCGGGCCCGCGCCCCCGCCGGCGCCTGCTGGCCGCAACGGGGTCAGCGCCGGCGCGGGTGCTGTTGCACCCGGCCGTGTCTTTTGTCCTCCTCTCCGTCGGTCTGCTCGCCTACTTCCTCACCGCGGCGTTGGCAGGCTCGATGCGCCACGTCTGGCTCCTTAACCTGATCAACCTGGGTTTCCTGATGGTCGGCTTGTTGTTTTGGTGGGCAGCCCTGGGCGCCGACGCGGTCCCCGCGGTCGAGGTCAGCGCCGGCCACCGACTGGTCCTGCTGGCCGGAGCGATCGGGTTGGAGTCAGTGCTGGGAATAGCGTTGCTGGTTAGAACGAAGCCGGTAGCCGCCATGTACACCTTGACCGGCACCCGCCAGGGTGGTGCGATCTGGTGGGTGGTGGCGATGCTGGCCACGTTCGCGGCCTTGATCGCGGTGTTCGCGGAATGGAACCGCGGTGACGAGTTGCTCGGTCCCGCCGATGGGCCTGAGCTGGCATCGCCGGCTGAAGGGCAGTGGCCGGCTTCGGCCCGGTTGTCGCCGCCCGGGTGAGCCGGCGTCACCTGGTCCGGGCCGGCTTCGGCGTCGTCGTTGCCGTCGCCGGGGTCCTCGCCTTCGCCGCTCCGGCGTTCGCCCACGCCCAGCTGCTCGGAACCTCGCCCCCGAGCGGTGCCGTGGTGGCCTCGGCTCCGCCTCAGGTCGTGCTGACGTTCGGTGAGACCGTTCAGGCCCCGCCCACCGCCATCGAGGTCTTCAGCTCCGACGGCCGCCAGGTGTCGACCGGACCGGTTGAGCATCCCTCCGGGCGTGGCAACGAGGTGGGCGTGACCCTGCCATCCTCAATGAAAGGGACCTACGTCGTCAGCTGGCGGGTCATCTCGGCCGATACCCACCCGGTGCAGGGAGCCTTCACCTTCTCGGTCGGCGCCCCCAGCGCCGGCACCGGCGTGGGCGCCCTCGAGCAGCACCTCCTGGCATCCCGGCATCCCAGCCGGGCCCTCGGTCTACTGACGGGAGCGCTCCGTACCGTGATTCTGCTGGCAGTCATCGTCGCGGTGGGTGGCGCCGCCCTGCTGATGGGCTGGCCGGCGGGTATCCGGATCCGGGCCCTGCGCGACGCCGAGCTCGGCGCGATATTGGTGTCCGGCATCGCCTCCGTGGCCTCGGTGCTGGTCCAGGGACCCTACGATGCCGGCCGGCCGCTCGGCGACGCCCTGCGCTCCAGTGTCCTGACGCCGGTCGAGCACTCCAGTTTCGGGACGGGAGCCGGCGTGCGCATCGCGGCCAGCGCCGTGATGCTCGCCGGCCTGGTCACCGGCCTGATCACCACCGCGAGAACCCGCCGCGGGCCCGACTCGCGGTCGAAGCCCCTCACCGACCCAGCCCCGGACGGGCCGGCCGGAATGAACGGGGATGAGGGGCACCGGGCCCGCCTACCCCCGATATGGCTACTGGCGACCTGGGCCGGGGCCGCCGGGTTGGTGGTCTCGCTCAGCCTCTCCGGCCACGCCACGACCGGCCGCTGGCAGCCGTTGGGCTTCATCGCCGACCTGGTGCACGTGTCATCGGCCTCGGTCTGGGTTGGTGGACTGCTGGTGCTGACGGCCGTGCTGTGGTGGCCCGGGCCCGCCTTCGGTGTCAGCGAGGCCGAGCGGGTGGTCCGTCGCTTCTCCGCCACCGCGCTCGTGGCGGTGGCGGTCATCGTTGGGTCCGGGGTGTTTCAGGCCTGGCGGCAGATCGGCTCGTGGGGTCAGCTCACCGAGACCGACTACGGGACCGTCCTGTTGCTCAAGGTCACGCTGGTGGCGGCGGCCGTCGAGGCCGGTTGGTGGAGCCGGCGCTGGGTCACCAATCGGTTCCCCGCCACCGTCGCGCCCGGCGAGCAGGCCGTAGCCGCGGGGACCACCCCAGCCCCACGTACGACCGCCGCCGCCCCGACGGCCGCAGCCAGCCCGGCCGTCGGCCGGCCTTCCGGTCCAGGCCCGGCCACCGCGACCGGCGACGTCCCGACGGGCCCGGGCAGCCGGCGCCCGAACCCCCGGCATCCCTCCGGGACCGGCGCACGGGGCTCGGCCCGGGGAATGCCCCGCCCCCCGGTCGCCCCTTGACCCCCCGGCCCGACCGCGGCGTGGGGTGCGGCAGCCCGACGGGCCCAAGCCGGCCTGACCCGCCGGTCCAGGGAGGGCCAATCGCGGCCCGCTTCCGCAGGTGGCTGGCCCTCGAGGCGGTCATCGGGATCGGGGTCGTGGCCTTGACGGGCGTGCTCGTGGATACCGCGCCGCCCGAAGGAGAGCGGGCGGCCGCCACGGCGCGCGCCTTCACCGCTCGAAGTGCCATCGGGTCGGACTATCGGCTGTCAGTGGCCGTCTACCCGTTGGTTCCCGGGACCGTCCACGTGGCGATCCAGCTCACCAACCGAGCCACCGTCCCGGTCGACGCCTTCCAGGTCACCGCCCAGTTGGAGCTTCCCGCCCGGCAGATCGGCCCGCTGGCCGTACCGCTGACCCACCAGTTCACCGGTTCCTGGGTGGCGGACAACGTGCAAGTGCCCCTCGGCGGCCATTGGGAGCTGCTGGTGGCGGTGCTCACCGACCCCATCACCGAGGTCGACACCGTCTTCCACTTCACGATCTACGGGTGAGCCGGGCTCGGACCTACCCCGCCTTACGGGCCAGCCGCCCCGGCGTGGCGTCGTCGAAGGACTCCAGGAACCGGCTCAACCGATCCTCGAGCTCGGCCGGCCGAGGACCACACGTACAGCACGGGCTGGAAGCGGGTGATGTCGTACTCCGCCCTGCCCATGGCCAGCAGGTCGACGGGACGCAGGTCGGCGTCGGCGGAAGCTGGACGTCTCGCCGACCGACGACAGGATGCCCGCTCCGAACGCTCGAAGCTCGCCGCCGCTCGCGGACCACGCCGAACTCCATGGTGTACCAGAACACGTGGGAGAGGAACCGCAGGGCCTCCTCGTCTCGGGTCCGGGCCACGGCCGCACCCACCAGCCGGTACATGTCGGCGTAGCCGGGGCCGGCCAGCTGGTTGGCGTGGCCGATGACCTCGTGGATGACGTCCGGCTCGGGCGTGTACAGCGGGCACCGACGGGTGGCGGAGGTACTGGGTCGACCAGAACACCCCGTCGGCGAACGAACCGTAGAAGTCCCGCAAGCGGGGCCAATCCGGCCACGGGCTGGTAGCGGAACCCGGCCACCGGCTCCAGCCGGGCCGTCACCTCGGGCAGCTGCGGGCACCCGGTCGATCGGGCAGGCGCGAGGCTGGCCTTGCCGGCCAGGAAGGCCTGGCAGGCGAAGCGCTCGTGCAGCTCCTCCAGGGAGGCGCTGACCGCGCCCCACACGGCGTGCTCCTCGTCGGTGTACTCGGGCGTCGGGATGGGCTGGCCGGGCTGCCAGGCCGCGGCCAGCCCGGCCAGGTGGTCGCGGCGGGCCCGGTAGCCCGGGTCGGTCACGCCCGGGTGGTCGCCGGCCAGCTCGACGGTGACCTTGCCGCCCGGCTCCGGTGCGCACCGGCGAGTAGCGGCTGGGGATGACTCCCATGGTTCGGTCCTCGTTGGAGTTCGTGATCACATCCAACACCTCATTCGCCGTGCAGCACGTGGCGGCTGCGTGGGGCGATCCGGGTGGCCAGCACCAGCGACGTCGTTGTCCGGGTTATACCCGGAACCTCGAGGATGCGGTTGATGACCAGCCCGAGATGGTCGTTGTCCCGGGCGACCACCCGGCACAGCAGGTCGGACGGCCCGGTCGTCATGTAGGCCTCCACCACCTCGGGGATGCCGGCCAGGTGCTCGTCGACGGCCGGGCCCCGGCCCTGGGCGATCTCGAGCGAGACGAACGCGGACACGCCGAAGCCGACGCCGGCGCAGGTCCAGGTCCGGGCCGAAGCCGGTGATCACCCCCGCTTCGAGCAGCCGGTCGAAACGGGCCTGGGCGGTGTTGCGGGCCACGCCGACCTCCCGGGCCAGCTGCAGCATTCCGGCTCGGGGAAAAGACGCCAGCGCCGCGATCAACCGCTCATCGATGCGATCAAGCGCGTATGAGCTGCACGATCTGTTCATCGTATCACGAGAATAGCTGATCAATCTGTAGTGCTCTACCGGCAGATATTGACCTTACTGCCCGTTTGGCGGTACTTCTGGAGCTATGGCGCCAGACGACGCTGACCGCACCAGGCTCCACCGTGGCCTCCCAACTGCTCGGTTGGGATCACCTCGAGTGGTGGGTGGGCAACGCCCGGGCCGTCACCGCCTGGCTCACCTCGGGGTTCGGCTTCGAGGTGGTGGCCTACGCCGGCCCCGAGACCGGCGTGTCCGACCGGGTGTCCTACGTGCTGGCCCAGGGCGCACGTCCGCTTCGTGGTCACGGCCGGGCTTGGGACCCGACAGCGAGGTGGCCCGGCACGTCCTCGCGCCACGGCGACGGCATCCGCCATCTGGCCTGGCGGGTCGATGATGCCGCGGCCACGGCGACGCTGGCGGCGGCCAAGGGAGCGACGGTCGTGGCCGACCCGATCACGCGTCAGGATGACGCACGGATCGGTGACGACCGCTGCCATCGCGACCTACGGCGAGACCCGGCACCTCTTCTGTGGAGCGCTCGGCCGGGAACGACCGGTGGGGGCCCGGCTTCACCACCGAACGCCTGCCGCCTGTCGCCCGCCGGCGACCGGGTCGGGCTGACGTCCATCGACCACGTGGTCGGCAACGTGGAGGAGGGCCGTCTCGACGAATGGGTCGACTGGTACATCGAGGTCCTCGGGCTTCGCCGAGATGCGTCATTTCGACGCCGACCAGATCTCCACCCAGTACTCGGCCCTGCGATCCACGGTGGTGCACAACGGCGCCGGCATCGTGATGCCCATCAACGAGCCCGCACCCGGCCTCAGGAAGAGCCAGATCGAGGAATACCTCGAGGCCTACCGCGGCCCGGGCGTGCAGCACATCGCCCTGGCCACACCCGACATCGTCACCGCCGTCGGATCCATGCGGAGCCCGAGGCGTACGGTTCCTGGAGATGCCCGACGGCCTACTACGAGGACGCCAGGGCCCGGGTGCCGGCCTTCGACCTGCCCTGGACCGATCTCCAGCGCCTGGACATCGAGGTGGACGTCGACAGCGGCGGCTACCTCCTGCAGATCTTCACCGAGACCGTCGACCGACCGGCCCACCTTGTTCGTCGAGATCATCCAGCGAGAGGGTGCGACCGGGTTCGGTGAGGGCAACTTCAAGGCCCTCTTCGAAGCGATCGAGCGCGAGCAGGCCCGACGCGGCAATCTGTAGGCGATGACGTACTACACCCGGGTCGGCGATGTGCCCCCCAAGCGCCATATTTGGCATGAGGGCGCCCACGGGAGGTCGCCTGGCGGAGGAGCTCATGGGGGAGGAGGGATTCAGCGGCGCCTCGAGCCTGCTGTACCACTTGCACTCGCCGAGCGCGATCACCGGAGTCGAACCGTGCCCGCAGGAGCGGTCCCCGCTGTCTCCCAACGACCCCCTCCTGCCCTGGCACCTGGAGGCCCACCGGATGCCCGGCGGCGGCGACCTGGTTACCGGCCGGCGGGTCCTGCTCGGCAACCGCAACGTCACCATCTGCTGGGCGCCGGCCGACCGCAGCAGCGAGTTGTACCGCAACGCCGCCGGCGACGAGCTCGTCTACCTGCTGGACGGTTCGGCGACCCTGGAATCGGTCTTCGGGACCCTCGAGGTGACGGCGGGCGACTATGTGGTGATTCCAGCCTCCACGACCCACCGGTGGGTCGTGCCGGAAGGCAGCACGGCTGGCGCCCTGGTGCTCGAAGCGGCCGGGCACGTCACCCTCCCGGCTCGCTACCTCACCGCTACCGGACAACTGCGAGAGGGGGCCCCTTTCTGCGAGCGGGATCTCCGGCCGCCCCGAGAGCCCCTCGTCGTCGATCACGACGGGCCGGTGGCCGTGCTGGTCCGCACCGGACAGGGTTGGTCCCGTCACTGCCACGCCCACCATCCCTTCGACGTGGTGGGATGGGACGGCTGCGCCTACCCGTTTGCCTTCTCGATTCGAGACTTCGAGCCGATCGTCGGCCGCATCCATCAGCCACCCCCCGTCCACCAGACCTTCGCCGGTCCGGGATTCGTGGTCTGCAGCTTCGTGCCCCGCCCCTACGACTTCGATCCGCGGTCGGTCAAGGTCCCGTACCACCATGCCAACGTGGACTCCGATGAGGTGCTGTTCTACGCCGGCGGCGACTTCATGAGCCGGCGGGGGACGGCCATCCAGACCGGGTCGTTGACCCTCCACCCCGCCGGGTTCGTGCACGGGCCGCAGCCCGGCAGCGTCGAGGCCGCCGTCGGCGGCCACCCGCACCGAGGAGACCGCGGTGATGATCGACACCTTCGCCCCGCTCGAGATCAGCGCCGCGGCCCGGGCGGTTGCCGACACCGACTATCCGTGGAGCTGGGCCCGCCCACTGCCCTAGGGCCCGGCTGAGGCCCGACTGGGGAACGCGAGTCGTTTCATCCGCTCTCTGGACGGTACCCGGCCCCGGTGACCGGTGGACTGGACCGCCCATCCATTCTCTGGACCGAACCCGGCCCCAGTCGGAGGGCGCACAGCCTCCAGAGAGTGGGGAGGAACTCGGTCCCGACACCCCAAACCGGACCGCCTCGTCACTATCTGGACGAAACTCGGTGGCGAAACGCGTCCAGAGAGTAGGCAGGACCACCGCCGGGCGCCAAGGGGGGTCGACCTCGCCTGGACCGGCAGCCCCCCTCGCTAGGCCATGGTCGCCAGGATCTCATCCACGATCTCGATGGTCGTGTCCGGGTGGAGGAAGCACATGCGGGCCACGGTTTCACCCTCCCACTTCGACGGAGTCACGAAGCCGATCTGGTCGGCAAGGAGCTTCGCCGACCAGGCGTTGTAGTCGTCGGTACGCCAGCCTCGCCGCCGGAACAGGACGACGGACAACTCGGGCTGCCGGAGCAACTCGAGATGGTCGGTCTCCTCGACGCGGGCCGCGGTCGGCGCGAGCCAGGTCGAGGGCGGCTTCGACCGCGTCCCGGTACAGGTCGGTGCCGTTGACCGCCAGGGAAAACCACAGGGCCAGCCCCCGGGCTCGTCGGGTCAGGTGATAGGCGTAATCGCTGGGGTTCCACTCGTCGGGCGCTTCAGTGTGCAGGACATCCAGGTAACTGGCGTCCTGGGTGTGCACGGCCCGGGCCAGCTGCGGGACGCCGATAGATCAGGGCGGCGCAGTCGAACGGGGCGAAGAGCCACTTGTGGGGATCAACGACAAACGAGTCGGCGCGTTCGATCCCCGCGAATCTGGCCCGCACGGAGGGTGCGAAGAGGGCCGCACCGCCGTACGCGCCGTCGACGTGAAACCACAGCTGATGGGTCTCGGCGACCTCGGCGAGACTCGACGAGATCGTCGATGATCCCGGCGTTGGTCGTACCTGCCGTCGCCACCAGGGCCACCACGCTGGCCGGATCGGGGTCGGCCGCCAGGGCGGCGGCGACGGCCGGGCCGGTCAGGCGATGATCGTCGCTCTCCACGACGAGCGCCTCCATTCCGACGACCCGCAAGGCCTTGCCAATCGACGAATGGGCCTGATCGCTCACCGCCGCTCGTAGTTGTACCCGACCGTCGCGTCCGAGGCGGCGACGGGCCGTCTCCCGAGCCACTACCAGGGCGGACAGGTTGCCTGCGCTCCCTCCTGAAACGAAGCAGCCGCCCGCGCCGGCCGGCAAGCCGGCCAGGTCCGCCAGCAATCGCAGCGTCTGGTTCTCGGCGGAGACCGCCCCGGCGGCCTCCAACCATGAGGTGCCCTGCAGAGATGAGCACGACACGACCATGTCGAACAGCAGCGATGCCTTGGTAGGGGCGGCCGGGATGAAGGCGAGAAACCGGGGACTGTCGCAAGAGATCACCGCCGGCGCCAGCTGCTCGGAAAACACCCTGAGGACGTTGGCCGGATCCTGGGGTTGCGAGCCGAGCACCCCCGCCAGGGCCTTGTCGAGTAGGGCCTTCTCTCCCGGGAAGTCCAGGTCCACGGGGTCGAGGGAAAGCCGCCACCGGCAGTAGTCGAAGATCAGCGACGCCAGCCGGTCATCGGGAACGAACATCGGGTTGCGCACCCACGTAGCTTGCCGCACCCGGGCTCAGGCCGGCCCAGCGATCTCACCCGCCGGCCCCTGGCCGCGGCGGGCTCAAACCGGCCCGGACCGGGTCCACCCGGATCATGTTGCAGTCGGCTCCCGGCCCCGGCCGGCCCGGTACTCGCTGGCGGCGCGCAGGTCGTCAACCCAGCGCGGATCGAAGAAGGCGACCCCGCCATCATCACCGACGACCACCGACACATCCCCGCGGTTGCGACGTTTGACGATGCAGCCCCCGTCGAATCCGGTCACCTGACCGATATCGGTAGAAGGAAACCCCAGATCGCCCAGCCGGACGAGCAGCGGAGCCGCGAGCGAGTTGACCGGCACCGGCGCGAGGTGAGGATCGGCCACGATGCGGATCTCGCCTCGGTCGACGGCGGCGTTGTGCCGGTCCGTACGATTCTTGACATAGACCGCGCTGGCCGCCCAGATGCCGACGACCAGGACCGCGACCACGGCGCCCAGTTGCACACTGGCCGCCAGCAGGGCGATCACCACCAGAACGGGAAGGACGATCACCGCGAGGCGTACGCCCGGACTGACGCGCCGCCACTGGGTTCGCAGGGGCGGAAGCCGGCCGGGATAGGGCTCCCCCTTCGGCAGCGGATCGATCATTGGTTCCCCCCGATCGGGTCGAGCCGTCTGAACGGGCGCCCAGGCCGTCCGAGGGCCGCGAACCACATCGGTCACGAACCTACTCGCGCCTACCGGCGCCGATTCGGTCCGGTCTCACCTCATTGGGTTGCCGAGAAATTCCGCAGCAGGTCCCGGAACGGCCGATCGACATCGACCGACGGCTCTCGGGGTAGCCCGAGCGCCCGCTCGCCCAGGATGTTGCGCTGGATCTCGTCGGTACCGCCGGCGATCGACTGCGCCGGCACCGAAACGAGAATCTCGGCGATCACGCCGTCCAGGGCGCCGTCGGGTCCGCTGAGCATGCCGTTCGCGCCGGCGATGAGGGCGTGGACCCTGGCCGCCTGGCGGGCCACCAGGCTCGTCGACAGCTTCCCGATGGAGCCCTCAGGACCGGGCGTGCGGCCAAGGGCCGCTGCCGCCTGGGCCCGTTGGGCCGTCCAGGCGCTGACCCGCTGCATCGAGAGGAGACGGGCGATCTCCTGGCGGACGACCGGATCAGACGCGGCGCCCATGGCCCGGGCCCGGTCGATCACCAGATCGACTCGTCCGGCCCGCTGCGGGTACCACTTGTAGGTCTCGAAATGGGCGTCGGATTCGTGACGGGCTTCCTCCAGAGCCCGGCCCGTCGAGTTGGCGTATCTCGGGCGCCGCATGGCGCCAAAGCGCCGCTCGAACGCGAGCGTGGTGAGCGCAACCCGCCAGCCTTCTCCCACCTGTCCCACCACGTAGTCGCGGGGAATGCGCGCCTCGGTGAGAAAGACCTCGTTGAACGACGCATGGTTGTTCATCTGCCGCAACGGCCGCGCTTCGACACCCGGCTGCCGCATCGGTAACACGAAATAGGTCAATCCTTTGTGCTTGGGCACATCCCAATCCGTGCGAGCGACCAACATCGCCAGGTCGGCATGGTGGGCGCTGGTGTTCCAGACTTTTTGGCCGCTGATGACCCACTCGTCACCGTCGAGGTCGGCCCGGGTGACCAGCCCGGCCAGATCCGAACCGGCACCCGGCTCGCTGAAGAGCTGGCACCAGGTCTCCTCGCCCGTGAGCACCGGTCGCAGGAACCGCTCGAGCAGCCCATCGGACCCGTGGGCCAGGAGGGTGGGCGCGGCCAGGGTGACGGCGCTACCCACGGGGACGCCGATCGCGCCCGCTTCGAGCAGCTCTGCGCTGACCACCTCGTCGGCCCAGGGGGGAAGACCACGCCCGTACCACCTCTCCGGCCAGGACGGTGCCGCCCAACCCGCCGACACCAGCTGCCGGCGCCAGTCGACCAGCGACAGGTCGGGATTCCAGTTGGCTCGGACCCAGGCGCCCACTTCACTGCGAATCGCGTCCGGATCGTGGGTCACGTCGGGCATCGGGGACGACCGTAGCGTGACATCGGCCAGACTGGGAGGGTGTTCGTTCCGATGTTCTCGCCGGAGGAGCCGTCCGAAGGATCGCCGCTGATCGTCGTGGTCCGGGGCACGGAAGTGGCGCTGCAGGAGTCAGACCGCCAGGGCGGGGCCGACCCGGTGGAACCCGGCGTGCTGTTCGTGGGCACCGTGGGGGGACGGCACTGCTGGGCGGTGGACGCCGACAACGAGGCGGACGGGCCGAGGTCGCGGCGGCTACGTCCTACGTGGACCTTATGCGCCTCTTCGGCGACGTGGACGAGGCCACCTGGGCGGCCGCGGGCCGAGCCGTGCAGCTCGTCGAGTGGGCCCGATGCCACCGCTACTGCGGCCGCTGCGGCGCCGAAACGGTGGAGTCACCCGGGGAGCGGGCCAGGCGCTGCGCCCGCTGCGGGCTGCTCGCTTTCCCCCGGCTGGCTCCAGCCGTGATCATGCTGGTCGAGCGCGACGACGGCCGGGCCCTGCTGGCCCGAAACGCCCGCTGGCGGGGCGACATGTACTCGTGCCTGGCCGGCTTCGTAGAACCAGGGGAGACGGTGGAGGCCGCCGTCCGGCGCGAAGTCGGAGAGGAAGTGGGAGTCGCCATCGACGACCTCCGCTATCACGGCAGCCAACCGTGGCCGTTCCCCCACTCGCTCATGCTCGGTTTCCACGCCCGCTACGCCGGCGGCGAAATTAGCTGCGACGCCCGCGAGATCGCGGACGCCCGCTGGTTCTCCCCTGAAGACCTTCCCGACCTACCCGGTCCGATCAGTATCGCCCGCTGGCTGATCGACGACTGGGTAGCCCGTTCCCTCACCCGGGCGAACTCCCCCTCCCGCGAGTCCACCTGATGGCGGGACACAGCCAAGTCCGTGGAAGGCGATTCCAGTGGCGCCGGGCGCGGCACGCAGCCAAGTTCGTCGAGGGCGATTCCGGTGGCGCCGGTCGGACCAGGTCGAGCGGTGAACTGTTCGCCGAGCGGTCAGTTTTTTACGGATACGGTCAGACGGATTACCGCTCGTCAAACGGATGACCACTCGACGGTCCACGGCCGCCGGTGGGAGTTCGGCGGGAACGAAGGCTTCGGTCGACCGGGCCCACCCTGCTCCCAGGCGCCCTCGCTAGGGCCCCTGGGAGCGGGGACCGGACGACCCGTCGCTCACGGTGGACAGCCCGGCCGCCGCTACTGAGGGCTCTTCCAGGGGCGGGGTGGCGGGGACATTGCCGGCGACCAGCTTGGCGCTCATCTTGATGGCCTTGACGGCACCGGTCGCACCCGCCTGCAACGTGAACCCGAACGCGACCAGGATGATGCCGATCACGAAAGTGCTGCGAGATCCGAGCAGCAGGATTCCGACGCGAGCCACCACGTAGGGCGGCGTGCAAACGATGGCGCCAACCGCGCCACCAACCATGGCGGCGGTGAACTTGTCCCGGCGCGACACGTTCGCCTTGATTCCGACCAGGCGCGACGGAACGGTCACATAGGTGAGCATCATGACCGCGATGACGATGCCCAGGGCGAACGCGAACCACCACCGACCCCAGCGGGGGACGATGATCGCGGCGGTTCCGAGGGCGGCTCCGACAACGAAACCGAAGGTCAAGACCACACCGAGATGGTGGCGCGCCGTGGTGAAGGCCGGCCGGATCTGTGGCTTACCGGGACGCGAGATGGCAAACGCGAACACTGCGTTCAAGTAGAAGCTGGCCGCCGTGATCAGGGTGATGATGACGACCGAGAGAAGCGCGGTCGGTCCATACCAGAGGCGCATCTCCCGCCCTTTGAACAGATGCAACTTCAGGTCCAGCGTCACCACCCAGATCCACATCGCAGGCACGATCTGGATGAGGGTCAACCGCCAGTTGGCCACCAGCAGCCTGAGCCCTTGGAACAGCATGACGAATGCCCCCACGAGAAACGCGAGCGGGGCCAGATACCTCCGGGTCCGGCTGAGCTGTAAGACAGCCGATTCCACCTG
Source organism: uncultured Acidimicrobiaceae bacterium (assembly GCA_963769725.1). Lineage (GTDB taxonomy): Bacteria > Actinomycetota > Acidimicrobiia > Acidimicrobiales > Palsa-688 > PALSA-693. The sequence goes on from CAVYMU010000005.1 coordinate 414,042, forward strand.
GGCTTCGTCGCCATCATCGATCGCCCGCACCAGATCCCTGACCTGGCGGACCAGCTGAACCCTCCGGCGAGGTGGTGCCGGCACCGCGGCCGGCGCGTGTCCCGGAGCCGCGCTCTCAGTCACCGGATCCGTCCGGCCCGCGCCGTACGAACCACACGGACGCCGCCACCGCATCCGAGTCCTCCGACGCAGGCCCTGCGCCGCCGGTTCTCATGGCCCTACCCCTGGTTCCCTCGATGTTGGTGCGTTCCTTCGGCGATCCCGCCTGACCAGATCGTACCCCTCCGCGCCTTCGACGCGTTCCCCGCCGACCCGCTCCCGATCGCCGTCACCCCCACCGCCGCCAGCCCACTGCAACCGCCCCACCCTGTCCCGTCCCGGCCCACGTCGGCCCGGTCCGCGCCCCGGCGGTGGTCGACCGGTCGGCCAGCCCCGGCCCGTCCCTCGAACCCGCCGGCCACCGCGCCGCGGCCGGCCGGCCCGCCCGGGGCACCGAACGGCCAAGCACTGGTGGGCCCGGCAGGGATCGAACCTGCGACCAAGGGATTATGAGTCCCCCGCTCTCACCACTGAGCTACGAGCCCGAGAAATTGCCTTAGTTTTCAACGGTTTCTTGCTTCAACTGCCTCCAGTGCGACCGAGCATAGCGCATGCTCAGCAGGGGATTGTGGCATGATGGAGACGTGACGCAGGCCCTCTTGCCGCCCCTGGAGGACGCCTGGTCCGACTTCGCCCGCTCCCGGGCGCGCAAGGGCCGATCCGTGCACACCCTCAATATCTACCGCAAGAGCTACGAGCAGTTCTGGCGCTGGGCCGAGACCGAGGGACTTCCCCCCGATCCGGGGGCGGTCACTCGCCGTCATGTGAATGCCTGGACCTCGGCGATGTTGGTCGCGCCGTTGGTGCGTAACGGCAGCGTGACCTTCGACGTCGACCCCGACACCGGGGATAACGTACCCCGCCCGATCCAGCCGAACACGGTCCGCATCCGGTGGCAGAACCTGCGCCCGTTTTTCTCGTGGTGGGCGCAGGAGATGGAGGAGCTCAACCCCTTCGACAAGGCAGACGTGCCCCGCCTGGAGGAGCGCCCCGTCCCTGTCGTCGCCCTCGACGACGTGCGGGCCATGCTGCATGCCTGCGCCGGCACCGACTTCGAGGCCCGGCGTGACACGGCGATCATCCGCTTCCTGATCGACACTGGCGCCCGCGTCGGAGAACTGATCGCGATGACTGTCGACAGCTGGGATCGTCGGCAAGACCTCGTCACCCTGACCGGCAAGACCGGCACCCGAATCGTGCCCGTCTCCCCCTCGACCGGAGAGGCCCTGGCCCGTTACGTGCGGGTCCGGCAGCGTCAGCCGCAGGCGGGGTCCAGGGCGCTGTGGATTGGCGTGCGCGGTCCGCTGAGCGACAGCGGGGTGGCGCAGATGCTGAACCGCCGCGCAGACCAGGCCGAGGTACCCCGTCTACACCCCCACGTGTTCCGTCACTCATGGGCGCACGAGCTGAAGCGGGCCGGAGCATCCGAGGGGGACCTGATGGCATTGGGCGGCTGGACGACGTCGGCCATGGTGCACCGGTACGGGAAATCCGCGGCGATCGCTCGAGCGCAGGATACGGGGCGGCGGATCGCGCTGGGCGACAAGCTCTGAGGCCACAAGTGCGTCAGCCTTTGCTGGCCCGTTGGCGACGAGCTCGGGCAGACTTGGCAGCCAAAGCCGCGTAGTAGGCCTTGCGGGCGGACTCGGCTCGCCGCTGGCGTTCCGCTTCGGGCAGGATCCCGTCCGGATCGACTTGGCGGGTGAAGCGGTCCTGGAACGCGGCGCGGGCGTTGGCGGTGAGCTGCCGGCTGTCGTAGAGGCTGTGCAGCCGGTAGGCGGCGGCGCGGGCCCGCAGGCTGCGCTCTGCGGGGGTGAGCTCGTCTGCACTCATTGGTGCTCCTTGGTGTGACGTCCGCTGGATTGGTGATGTCGGGGCAGTTCGGTGGGCCCGCCCGATTCGGTCCCGTAGTCGCCACCGGCCTCCTCGCCGCCGGCACGGTGTCGGGATGTGCGGGACACCAGTGATCGTCTTGGACGTTCTGACGATGGTCAGATGGATTTCGAGAGCGAGCGTCTTGGTCGTCGGGACGGCCACGAGGTAGACCCTGTGCGGCCTCGCCGTTTTCATGGGGCCCGTGGCGCAGCTCGATCCCGTCTGGGAGGTGTAGCCGGGAGCCCAACCGGCGCTGCCCGTTCAGGTCTGCGACTGGTTCGAGAACGACAAGGCCGGCCGCACATAAAGCGGCAACGGCGCGAACGGCAGTCGCGGCGGTGGTCCCCACACCGGTGGCGATGGCGGCCACCCCGACCGGCGATACCCATCCGAGGTCGTCTTGGTGGGAGGTGAGGGCCAGTTCCTCCAGGGCCGACCAGGCGAGCGGCCCGAGCTGGCGCCGCCAGGGTCGGCTGGCCGGGCCGCAGACCAGCGAGCTCGACGGGCTGGTCCCGGCCGACGGCATGATCGCGGTGCGGTCCTCCATGCGGGTAATGATGCCACGAGATTGTGTCGATTATGAGAGGTGACGAAGGTGAGAGAACTCTGGATAATCGTCCGTATGTGTCCGTGGAAGTCCACCCAGTACGCTTGAGTACTCTCTAGTACCGTCCTGTGCCGTCCAGTTCATCACACAAAAAATCTCAGCCCCGACAGGACCCCCTCGATCCACCACACCCCGTACCCCCACTCTCCACCCTACGCCCAACCCCCTTACCTACATCCCCATTTGACCATTACTGACCACCACCGCCCCCTCCACAAGAACCACACCACTAGCACCCACACATCTGATATAACAACCAAACCAATTCGAACACGTTTGCAACCTTCGGTTGGGAACGGCCGGGGGACCGGGTGGTGGGAATGGCGTGGATGCGGATGATGGGAATGGACTCAGTCGACTACCACGAGCACACCGTGGCCGGCCGGGGCGACGACCCGGTCATCGCCGCGGCCGCCTACTACGCCTCCCGGGGGGAGACACCCATGGTGTGGGGTGGCCGGGGCCGGGCTCTGCTCGGCCTGGACGGCGAGGTGGACCTGGCCGAGTACCGGGCTCTCTTCGGGCCGGGGGGCGCCCATGACCCGATAACGGGGACACGACTGGTCGGGTGTCGGCGGCCGGGCCTGGAGCTGGTGGTGTCGCCGCCCAAGTCGGTGGCCGAGCTCGGAGTGATCGGCCGGGCCGAGGACATGCACGCCATCTGTGACGCGGAGCGCGACGCCACCCTGGCCTATCTGGATGAGCTGGTTGCTCAGAGGGGCGGCCGGCGGGGCCGAGCCCAGGTGGCCACGGCGACGGGCGGGCTGATCTGGGCCACCTCCCGCCATGCCACCACCCGGGCCGGCGACCCTCAGGTCCATGATCATGTGCTGATCGCCAACGCAGTACGGATGGGCGACACCGGGGGCGGCTGGAAAGCCCTCGACACCGCCTTCGTCCGTGACCATCTGCACGCCGCTACCGCGGCGGGGCGGATGGCCGCCGCGGCCAAGGCGGTCGAGCTAGGCTATGGGATCGAGGCGGACGGGGGCCCATCGGGCCGGCTGGGCGGCTGGGCCATCACCGGCATCCCGGCCCAGGTGTGCGAGATCCACTCCACCCGCTCCGCCCAGATCACCGCCGCCGTGGGCGCCGACGCCTCGTATGCGGCCCGGGCGGTAGCGGCCCGGGCCACCCGGGACCACAAAACCGATGAGCCGCTGCAGGATCTGATGTTCCGCTGGCAGGCCGAGCTGACCGCACTCGGCTGGCCGCCCGCCGCCCTCGACGCCGCCGTCCAGGCCGCCGGGCTGGCCTACCGGCCGCCCGCCGTCGACCTCGACGAGCTGGCCGAACGCCTGCTGGCTCCGGGCGGGCGGCTGGCGTCGGAGAAGACCTTCAGCCGCGGGGATGTGATCGTGGCCGTCGCCCCCCATCTGCACGGCCTGCCCATCTCGGTCCTCGACCAGGCCGTCGAGGCGGTGCTAGCCCACACCCAGGCCATACGCCTGCCCGCCGTGAGCGGGGCCAGGGAGGCGGTGTGGGCGGCCGCCTGCGTGCTCGCCGACGAACAGCGCATCGCCGAGCTGGCCGACGCCATGACCGGCCGGGCCGGGGCCCGGGTGCATTGGAGTGTCGCCTGTGACGCCATCGAAGCTCTCCAAGCCCGAATGGGGGCGCCGTTGACCGACACCCAACGTGACGTCGCTCTCGGGCTGATGACCGACGGGCACCTCCTCGACGTGGTGGTGGGTATCGCCGGATCAGGCAAAACCACCACCCTCTCGGCGGTGCGGGCCGGGTTCGAGACGGCCGGCTACACCGTGGTGGGCACTGCTACTTCGGGGCAGGCGGCCAAGACTCTCGGCGAGGGGGCGGGGATGGAGTCACGGACTATCGCGTCGTTGACGTGGCGGCTGGATCACGGCACCCTCCTCCTCACCGACCGGCATGTCATCGTTTGTGACGAGACCGGGATGACCGCCGACGTCGACATGGCCCGCCTATTGGGGGCGGTGGAGCGGGCCGGAGCCAAGATGATCATCGTCGGCGACGACCGCCAACTCGACGCCGTCGGCCCCGGCGGCGCCCTCAGCGCCCTTTCCGCTCAGCATCCCGAGCAGGTGTGGACATTGAGCGACAACCTCCGCCAGACCGCACCGGGCGAGCGGGCCGCCCTGGCCCAACTCCGCCACGGCAGTGTGACCGCCGCGGTGGGCTGGTACGCCCGGGCCGGGCGCATCCATCCCGTCGGCGGCCGGGACCGGGCCGTCAACGCCATGGTCAAAGCCTGGGCCAAAGACACCGGCGCCGGGCGGGAGACGCTCATGTTGGCCTACCGCCGGGACAACGTCGAGGCCCTCAACCAGACCGCCCGCCAACTATGGGAACAAGCCGGGCTCCTCTCTGGGCCGGAGCTGGTCGCCCCCGGCGGGCGGCGCTACCGGGCCGGTGACCGGATCATCACCCTGGCCCCCGGACCGCACGGCGCCTGGGTCACCTCCCAGCCCGCCCACGTCACCGCCGTGAACCCCCACACCCGCCAACTGACCGCGGTCACCCCCGACGGCCAGCACCTGCGCATGGGACCCGACGACATCAGCGCCGAGCGGCTGGCCCACGGCTACGCCATCACCGCCCACCGCAGCCAAGGCTCCACCGTCGATGTCGCCCACGTCCTCGACGACGGCGGCGGACGAGAACTCGCCTACGTGGCCATGAGCCGAGCCCGTACCGCCAGCCACATCTACGTCACCGCCCTCGACCCACAACACGCCGCCCAGCGGCTCACCTGGGGATGGGACCAGCAACGCCGACAACAATGGATCACCCACCGCCACCACCTCGCCGCCCAGACCGCAGCTCGCACCGCCGAGCTGGTCGCGGAACGAGAACGGTTGGCCGCGTCCATCCCCCCCGACGTCACCGACCAACTCACCCGCCTCCACCACCAGATCGACCGAATCGACGCCGACCGAGCCCACCTGCACGCCGGGACCGGCCGCTGGGCCGGCACCCCCGTCCGCCACGCCCACCAAGCCCTCCAAGACGCCCAGCGCAGCCACGACCACCACCAGAGCCGGGCCCACGACCCCTATCTGGGGCTGTGGGCCCGACACCGAGCCCGACGAGCTGAACAAACCAGCGCCATCGACCTCACCCAAGCCGACACCGGCTGGCAGGCGACCATCCAACCCTACGATGAGCAACTCCGCATCGAGCAAAGCCGGCTCGGCAAGGACGTCCACAAGCTCGAGGCGACCCAGCAGACTCGCGTCGACTTTCTCGCTACCAACCCCGACATCGTCGAGGGCATCAGTCAACTCGATCACGCCATCGCCCAAAACCAACGACTCCGGGTCCAACAATCCCGACCGCCGACCCAGGCGCCCCGCGCCGCCCCCCAACCCCACCTCCGTCATGACCCCCACCTCGAACACGTCCACTACCAGCAAATTGGTGAAGCCGTCCACGCTCCACAGATCGGCGGCCCCGAAATCTGACCGCAGCAGCCGAGAAGCATCAGCTTGGGAAGCTGATCGAGGCGGACGGCAGTGAACGGTGCTGGAGCATCGTGGCTGGTCAGAGGCGGTGTCCGACCGGCAATTAACTTGACCCGAACGTCGGCGTCCGCGCGATGAGGCGGTCATCCAATCTGCTGCGCGTTCGGCCGCGGCGGTCACTCAGCGTGCCGGTGGCGGGAATGAGTCGTACGAACCGTAACAGTCGATCGAAGCGGGTGTTCTTGGATATCCGGTCGGTATTCGGCGCTGGTGTTCTGCTCGGCTTCAGTTGCTTTTGGGCCGGTCCGGGGGTGGTCCCGCGGCCGTGCCGTCTCCCGGGCCGGTGCCCGGATGTCGGGCGTGGCACGCCGATGCTCCCGCCATCGGACGCGAGAGATCTGGACGCCCCCCGTGGCTAACAGGACGATCCTGCGCAGGGCTCCAAAATGGCGGCCCTTCAGCCTCTGACGATGATGCTGCGGGTTCCGGCTCCCCTGAGAGGGTCGGAGCGGTCCCGCCAAGGCCGGGGCGCAACGTGTCGATTCAGGCTGACACGGCATCGCGAGTTCGGTGGGCGCGTGGGCTCGTCAACGGGTAAGGCGGGCGGTTCGAGGGGTTCCCGGCGGGAGGAGTCCGCCGTTCAGGTGCTGGTGATGCCGGTCTGCAACTTGGCCACGACCTCGTCGAGGTTGAAAGACGCCGGTTTCTGTCGGACGGGGAACTCGACCAGGCTCTGGATCATCTGAAACACGAACATTTGTGCTGGGACGAGAACGAAGGCGTGGTCGAGCATCCAGTCCCAGTAGGTGTTGGAGGTGTGGTCGGCTCGCTCGTAGGGGTCTGTGCGAAGATTGAAGATCTTGGGGACTCGGAGATGGGTGAACGGTTCCGCCCAGACCTGCAGGGTCCCGACATGGCGTTGCTCGAGGAAGACCAGCTTCCAGTTGTCGTAGCGGACTGCCAGTAGGTCCCCGTCGTCGGAGACGTAGAAGAAGTAGTTCCGGGCGCTGGTCTCCGCCTCGCCGGTGAGCCAACTGAGCTGGTTGTTACCGTCGAGGTGGACCTTGTATCTGGTCCCGTTCAGATCGGTCCCGACCTTCAGCTGTTCGGCGATGTCCGGGACCCCCGCGGCGGCGAGGAGGGTGGGGAACCAGTCGTTGTGGCTCATGATGTCGTTGAGAACGACGCCCGCCGGGATCCGCCCAGGCCAGCGGACCACCGCCGGGACCCGGAAGGCGCCCTCCCAGTTTGTGTTCTTCTCGCCCCGGAACGGGGTCATGCCACCGTCGGGCCAGCTGTTCATGTGCGGCCCGTTGTCGGTGGAGTACAGCACGATCGTGTCGTCGGCGATGCCGAGCTCGTCGAGCAGGTTCAACAGGTCGCCGACCAGCTTGTCGTGGTCGATCATCGTGTCGTGATAGTCGGACTGCCACCTACCGGCTTGGCCCTTGCTCTCCGGCTTGACGTGGGTGCGGAAGTGCATGTGGGTGGAGTTGAACCAGACGAAAAACGGTACCTCCGCCTCGGTCTTGTCTTTGATGAACACCGACGCGGCGTCGAGGAATTCGTCGTCGATGGTCTCCATGCGTTTCTTGGTGAGCGGCCCGGTGTCGACGATCCGTTGGGTGCCGTCGCCGTTCGCCCAGCAGTGCAGGACCCCCCGAGGTCCATACCGGGCTCGGAACTCGGGGAACTCGGACGGCTTGGGGTAGTCGTCGAGCTCCGGTTCCTCCTCCGCGTTGAGGTGATAGAGGCTCCCGAAGAACTCGCCGAAGCCGTGGACTGTCGGGAGGTGCTCGTCCCGGTCGCCGAGGTGGTTCTTGCCGAACTGGCCGGTCGCGTAACCATTGGCCTTAAGGGCCGTGGCGATGGTCGGATCCTCGGCGTGCAGGCCGACCGGGGCACCCGGGAATCCCACCTTGGTCAACCCGGTGCGGATCGGGTTCTGCCCGCAGATGAACGCCGCCCGCCCGGCCGTGCAGCTCTGCTCCCCGTAGTAGTCGGTGAAACGGACACCCTCCGCTGCGATGCGATCGATGTTCGGCGTCCGGTAGCCCATCAGCCCGTCGCTGTAGCAACTCAGGTTCGATATCCCGATGTCGTCACCCCAGATGACCAGGATGTTTGGTTTCCCCTTGGGCATCAGCATCTCCCCGATCGTTGTGGCGTCGGGTGACGCTACCAAGGAACTCGAGCCGTCCGCCTCGGGGGGCCACGGTACAGCCGAGAGTCCAGAACCCCCGGACTCCGGCCCCACCTGCGACCGCGGGGGGTTAATGTTACGTATCGGAGGGGGACTTCACGCTCAACCCCAACATTCCGGCTGACGACGTACTGGTCGACAGCGGCCTTAGTGACTCAACAGAACGAGCGAGGGTTGGGCGACCTCCTGACGGCGCGAGCGGCCCAGCGCTCGAACTCCGATGGGAGGGGTCCGCGGGTGTCCGCGAGCGTCCATCGCGTACCTCCTGGGCAGGTCTTTGGCGATTCGGCCTGCGGGACCGGGCTGCGGATAACTGGATCGTCTTTACCTGGCCGAGAGGCGTTTCGGTTGAAGTCGCGGCCTCGTTGGAAGGGCCGCCATACACTCGGTGAATGCCCCGGATCCCTCATCCCGACGCGTACTTCGCCGAGGTCTTCGACAAGTACAGCGAGCACATTAACCCTTACCTGGCCAAGTTCCTCGCCCTCGCCGGTTTCGGCGTCGAGGTCTATGGCGAGGGCTGCTACATCGAAGACCACGAAGGCCGCCGGTATCTCGACTGCCTGGGCGGTTACGGCACCTTCGCCCTCGGGCATCGCCATCCCACCGTCGTGGCCGCCGTCAAAGGTCAACTCGATGCTCTCGGCATGAGCGGAAAGGCGTTCTTCAGCAAGCCCGCCGCCGACCTTGCCGCGGAGCTGACCAAGATCGCGCCGACTGGCCTGCAATACACTTTCTTCAGTAACTCCGGCACCGAAGCCGTCGAGGCCGCCCTCAAGTTCGCCAAGGTCGCGACCGGCCGCAGCCGCATCATCTCGACGATCGGCGGATTCCACGGCAAGACCCTCGGGGCGTTAGCCACCACCGGCCGCGAGAAGTACCGCAAGCGCGTCGAGCCCCTCATGCCCGGCGTGGAATTCGTTCCGTTTGGCGACACCGCTGCCGCCGTCGCCGCCATCGACGACCAGACCGCCGCCTTCATCGTCGAGCCGGTCCAAGGCGAGGGTGGCATCCATGTGCCTCCGGACGGCTATCTCCGGGCGATTCGCGAGGCGTGCGACCGCACCGGCGCCCTCATGATCGCCGATGAAGTGCAGACATGCATCGGACGCACCGGCGCGATGTTCGGCTGCGACCATGAGGGCGTCGCCCCGGACATCATGACTCTTGCCAAGCAGCTCGGCGGCGGCGTCATGCCAATCGGCGCGACTATGGGCACCGCGTCGGTTTGGGAGAAGGTGTTTTCCGAGAACCCGCTGATGCATACGTCCACGTTTGGCGGGAACCCTTTGGCGTGTACCGCCGGCCTCGCGGCTATCCGGGTCGTGCAGGAAGAAGACCTCGTGGCCCGGTCGCGCGACCGAGGTGCGCTCATGCTTGAGCTCTTGAAGGAGATGCAGACCAAGCATCGAGATCTTGTCGCCGACGTGCGCGGCAAGGGCCTCATGATCGGAGTGGAGTTCACGACCGACGAAGTCGGCGAACTGGCAATCGTCCACATGCTCAAGGGCGGCATGTGTGCGGCATACACGCTGAACAATCCCCGTGTGATCCGGTTGGAGCCGCCGCTCATCATCAGCGAAGACGAAGTGCGCAAGGCGGTCGAGATCTTGGACGGGGCGGTCACGGAGGTCAGCGAACTGCTGGCGTAGGCTCGTGCCCTCGATACGGAGGGGGTCGATGGAACTACTAGTCGGCGTAGTTCGTTCCATCCCGGGCACTTCCCCAGGAAGACTGTCGCGAAGAAGCGGTCCTCGGCGTCGTCGACACGGTCCCGCAGGACCCCTGTGAACCAGATGACGGCGATCGTGGCAAACGGGACCAGAGAAGCGCTCCCAGCACCAAACTCCGGGGAGAGCTGTCCGACAATCACGATCCCGCCCTCGCTGGGAGTGGTCGGCAACTCAGCGCGAACGATCGCGACCGCAACCGTGAGCAACACCTAGAAAGCGGTCCGCGATGGCGGCAGAGCGGGGGGTGCGAGGCGCCCTCCGCGCGATCACCGGCGCCGCCACCTCGAAGCCGCCCCACCAAATGCTCGGACCCTGACAGCATGCAGAGCCGGTCATGACAAGCGTCAGGCGTCCTCGCCCCGGCCGGCGTCCAAGCGCCATAGGTTCCACGGCCACGCCCCGTCGATCTCCACCTCCAACGAGAAGCTGAGGACGATCCGAATGGCGACGATCATTCCGAGCACCCCGACGCTCCTCAGCGTCGTATCGACGATGACCGTGCGAACGATGTCCCCGACGATGAGCACTTCCAGGCCGAGCAGGATGGCCTGGCCGAGCTGTCGGCGCAGCCGCCGGTAACGCTCCCTCGGGTCGCCTGGCTGCAGCAGCGACCGCCCGTACCTACCGAGAGCGAGAAGACCCCCGACGACCATGATCCCCGCGCCGACGGCCTCAACCCCCCTGGCGACGTCAACGACGAACTGATCGTAAGTCACCGCCGTCATCATTTCACCTCGACATCGTCAACCGGGCGACCGTCGCCGCAGCCAGAGGCCGAACCAGCCGTCAGAGGCAGATTCCCGCGTCGCAGTGTTCAGGGTGCGCGATCGAGGCCCACCGCCGAGGTGCCAGTCCCGGCTCATCCCGAAAGGGGGTCGTGGTGGTGACTGTCGGGGGTTGGGTCGCAGCGAAGCCGTTGAGCTGGTCGACGACGCCGAACCGGTCACCGAAGCTGGCGAAGTCCACGGCGACCACATTGGGGAGGTGGTTTCGGATCGCCTGGCATCGCGACGCCCCCCAGCGACGCGGTGGAGCGGGCAGGCACCCGGGTCGGCGGGGCCGCCTTATGCTGTGACGTGGAGCTGATGGCGTGCGGGTTGATCCGCCTGGCTGCCGGCAGCAGGGAAGTTCGCGGCGGTCGCGGGATGGGGAGGGGAAGCACGCCATGAGGTTGCAGCTGCCGGTCGGCCGGGACACGCTCCGAGCCGACGCTGTCGCCGGCTTGGTGCTCGGGGTGGAGAGCGTGCCCGACGGCCTGGCCGCGGGCCTGCTGGCCGGGGTCAGCCCCCTGGCGGGACTGTACGCCTACCTGTTCGGAACGTTCGGGGGCGCCTGCTTCACCAGCTCGGCGTTCATGGCGGTGCAGGCGACAGGCGCGATGGCCATCATCGTCGCGGACGTCCCGGCGGTGCACTCCGGCAACCACCAGACGGCCGTGCTGGTGACACTGTCGATGCTGACCGGGGTGGTGATGCTGGCCGCCGGTCTGCTCCGGCTCGGAACCCTGCTGCGTTTCGTGTCCAACGCGGTGATGGTGGGCTTCATCAGCGCGGTCGGGGTCAATATCGTCCTCGGCCAGCTGGCCAGCCTGACCGGCTACAGGGCCGCCGGGGCCAACCGAGTGTTCCGGGCCGTCAACACCTTCCTCCATCCGAGCCGGCTCCACGGCCAGACGCTGATCGTCGGGCTGGTGACGATCGGCCTGATCCTGCTGCTCGAGCGGACCAGGCTCGGCCCGCTAGGACTCGTCGTGGCCGTCATCGTGACGTCCGCGGCCACCGCCGTGCTGGGATGGGGCGGCGTGGAAACGCTCAACGCGCTGGGCGGGGTGCCCCGCTCGCTGCCCCTGCCGCACGCGCCGTTGCTTCGTGCCGTTCCATCGCTGCTGATCCCAGCGTTGGCGCTGGCGTTCGTCGGGTTGATCCAGGGGGCCGGGATCTCGGCCAGCTTCCCGAATCCGGATGGGGAATCGCCCGACCCGTCGCGCGACTTCATGGGTCAAGGCGCGGCGAACCTGTTCGCGGGGGTCTTCCAGGGGATGCCGGTGGGTGGATCGATGTCGGCGTCGACGCTCAACAAGACCGCTGGTGCCCGCTCGCGCCTGTCGCTCATTATCGCTGCGGTGGTGATGGCGGTGGTGATCCTCGCGTTCGCCGGACTGGTCGGCTACATCGCCATGCCCGCCTTGGCCGGGCTGCTGATGCTGGTCGGCTTCCGGACGATCAGGCCTGGCGACCTCCAGTCGGTGTGGCGGGCCGGGTTGGTGCAAAAGGCGGTGCTCACCACGACCTTCGTGCTGACCATGGTCATCCGGCTGCAGTACGCGGTGCTCGTCGGGGTAGGCATGTCGGTCGTCCTTCACGTCGTCCGCCAGTCCAACCAGGTCTCCATCAAGCGGTGGACGCTGTCGCCGGGCGGGGACCTGATCGAGACCGACCCCCCAGCGACCCTCCCCTCGAACGAGGTCGTCATCCTCCAGCCCTACGGCAGCCTGTTCTTCGCGGCCGCGCCGGCGTTCGAGGCCGCTCTGCCCGAACCGGCCGACGAAACGGCCAACGCGGTGGTCATCGTCCGCCTGCGCGGGCGGACCGACCTGGGCACCACCTTCATGGACGTGCTCGGCCGCTACGCCGGAGCCCTGTCCGCGGCGCAGAGCAAGCTGGTCATCGTCTCGGCCAGCGAACGCATCCAGGACCAGCTCCGGGTGACCGGCGTGGCCGACCTGGTCGGCCCGGACAACATCTACGAGGGCGACGAGCGCGTCGGGGCCACCCTGCGGCGCGCCTACACAGACGCCCAACGGTGGATCGACCAGCACCGCAACAACAGCTCAAACCCCGACCGCTGATCACGCGGCCTGTGCCTCCGCCCCGTCGGCGTCGGGGGCCGATCGCAGCCGCGTCCGGAGGATGTCCACGCTGAGCAACAGGATCCACAACGGAAACAACAGCTCGACCCAAGGGCTCACGCCGACTGCGAAGAGCAGCACCGTGGCCAGGGCGATCCCCACCACGCCGATCCACCGGGCCACCGCCCCGGTGCGAAGGCTGATCGCGGCCGTGGACATGGTGAACACCGCGGCCATCCGCATGGCGTAGGTCAGCAGCAGCAACGAGGTCACCTCCCGCCCGACCCCCAGCGTGTCGGGGCCGGGAGCGGCCGATCCGACCGACATCTCGGCCAGGAGACCCCCCGCCAGCGCCGCGCCAACGAACAGCATCGCGACGAAGAGCAGCCCGCTGCCAAGGAAGACGCTCGCAAAGAACCGGTCCTCCCGGTCGCCGATCTGGTCGCGTACAACGCCGATGAACCACAAGAAGGCGATGCCGGCGAAGGGCACAAGGTTCAAGGCCACGGCGAGTGTGCCCCGGCGGGCCGGATCTGACAACCACGCACCCGTCTCGCCCACATTCGACGGCGCAGAGACGATTATCAGCACCAGAGCCAGGCCGAGCAAACCGGAGAAGACGATTCCGGCCGCCGCCGCAGCGCGAGGCGTGCGCAGCTGCGCACTCGTAATAGCGTGTCGGGGAGCCATCGCGAACCTCCTGGTATTTCGGGTGATCGGGCGCCACGGAGCCTACGGTCCGGGCATCGTCCACCGCCGCAGCTCGGGCGTGCCGCTTCGACCCGTCGACCGGCTCCGACAACAGCTGCGTGTACTGGCTCCATGATCCGTTACGTCGCCGTGCCCGTTGATGGCCGACCGCGCCTTGTTGAACAGCCCGCGCACATCGTCAAAGGCGAGGTGTCACGCCATCCACGGAAACTTGGCGGCGCTCGAGCTGGCAAAGACGTACTGACGAAGTCGACCACGGGCTAGGCGGCAGGGTTGTGGTGCACGGTAGTAGGCGTTTGGCTTCGCGCTCGGTCTCAAGTATGGACTGCATCCGGCTCAGGGCCTCGGGCGCGTCGCCGACGCGGTTGTGGCGCTCCGGGGTCGACGGTGAGGTTGTGGATCTCGAATAGAGGCTCGGCCGCCTTCCCGGCCGACGGGCTCGTTGCGATGCCGTGGCCGGCGTTCCACTCGTCGAGACGCTCGTAATAGTGGTTGAGCTTCCACAGCTCCGCGACGGCGCCGTCGCCGGTGGGCAGACTGGCGATGACCGACTCCAATCTTGACGGCATGCTGACAGGGTCGTACGGCTCGCCGGTCAGGATGCTCCGCGCCGAGCAGCCGCGGGAGATGTCGTCCTCGGGCATCAAATACAACGGGGCGCCGACCGTCTCGGCGGCGACGGACCCTCGGATGAGCCCGCTGAGGTCCCGACCGGGCAGGGGGTAGACCTCGGTGTGGTGTTCGGGGCCTGCCGGCGGCCACGCGCTCGACGTCGATCCCGGCCAGTCCCATGAGCGTGGGGATGAGGTCCACGTGGCTGGTCGATGTCACGATGCCCCCCGGCAGGCCCCGAACACCCGGCCCGTTGACGACCAGGGGCACGCGGATGGTATCAATAGCGATTTGGAGAAGCCGGTCCTTTACAGGTGCGGGCACCGCCGGAATTACCGGGGCACGGACAAACCCCTGGAGACGCAACAGCGCTGGAACAACTTGGCGTCAACCCCCATGCGTTCGGAGAGAACCCGGTGGAGATGTCGCGAGCTGAGGCGCCAATCCCGGAGTTCGGTGTTCCGGGTCGTCGACGCCTCCGGACTGACCTGTCGACGGCTCTCGACGATCTCGCAGCAGCGGCTCTGGTGGTCTCGATATGAGCGCGCCCCTGAGTCCCGCCGGAAGCCCGCCGACACCCCCTCCCAGGCGGGCCGCCGGGTTTAGACGAACTTCACTGACTTGTCAGAGAATTTGCCGATCTCGGACTTGACGAGGGCCTGCTTGGCGGAGATCCCCTTCACTTCGATTCCCCCCTTGCTGAAAGCGCCGCCTTTGGTGACTGTGAGCAGGCCCTCCTCCTTGTCGGGTTGGCGCCGCACGTAGTCGGCCGATACCACTCCATGGTCGCCTCCGATGAGCACTACCTGGCCGCCAGCGACGACGGCCACGCTCCCTCCGCCAGGAGTGTCCTTGACGTTCTTGGCGTTCAACTCCCTGATCTCGTCGTAGTCGGGATCCTCGCCGGTGGTGTCGTCGCCCGGCCCAGTCACGCTGGCAGTGTCGAGCACCGGCAATTCCGGGGTAGCGATCACGAACGAGGTGCACGCGGCCCAGTGCAACACATTGCCGTTCCCCCCGTACTGGCCGAGGATCCCGGTGCACTTGTGCTTCCACCGCTCCGGATTGGAGATCGCCTCCTCCGAGGCGCTCGTCAGCAGGGCCGGCGTCGGGCACGTCTCGGGCGTACCCTGGCACAAATATTGCTCACCGGCAGGCAAGGTGATGGGAGTGGCCCCGTTCCAGTCGGCGTTCTGGATGGCCTTCCTTTCCTCGTCGTGGTCCTCCGGAGTGAGCGAGAAATTGTAGGTCTGCATCGTCGTGGTCAGGCCCGGACCCTGGTCCTTGAGTTGCTGCCAGGCCGGGGCCACCTTCGAGTAGTCAGTGTTGTCACCGACGGATGGCAAGGACAAGGCCTGGCCCGCATCGGAGTAGAATCTCAAGGTGGTGTCAGGCGGAATCAGCACCTCGGCCGGATAACCCGCCGTTCCCTTCTGGTCGAAACCGCCATGGCCTAGAAAGATGTAAGTGGTCATTCCCGCCTCCTGGTATAAAAGTTGTGAGTCCCGAGCACCATAAGCCGGTCGGAGGCTGTCGGCAATGGCTCTCAAACGGCCACGCGGGGGAGCGGCCGGGCAGGGCGCCGGCGCAGCCGGCGCCTCTTGATCACGTAAGGAAAATCTGCCCAGAGCGGCGCACGGTCACGGCGCACGCGCCCGGCCGACGCAAGCCGAGTGCGCGAGCACAGCCTCCGAGTTACGGGCGGCGCGGTCGGTCGACCGCCGGACGTACACTGACGGCCGTGTCCAGCGTCGAGCAACCCGAGGAGCCCGCGAACCGCTTTTGCCCGCCCGAAGAAGGCCTTAGGCGAGCGCGACCGCTTCCGCGCCGCGAGGAACGGGGGCTTGGCGACGACATGACCGATGAGGAGTGGGAGGCTTTCCAGAAGACCCTCGCTGGGACATGAGTGACGCCCGCCAAGCGGGCGTCGTGGTGGACACAATGGTCATGAGCTGGATCATCGAGCCCGAGCGCTCGCCCCTGTCCGGTCCGTACGAGCAACTCATCGATGGTCGCCCCATCGCCGTCGCCCTTTCAGACCGTGATGGAGCTTCGGTTCGGAGCCCTCAACGCCCATTGGGGCGACCTGCGGCGCCGGAGGCTCGATCGCGAGTTGACCCGGTACTCGCTCCTTCAGGCCGATGACGACACGGCTACGGTCTGCGCCGAACTCCGTCACCGCTGCGTCCAGGTCGGCCACGCTCTCGGCGACAAGATCCACGACGGCGACCGCCTGATCGCGGCCACAGCCACCCGGCTAGG
This sequence comes from uncultured Acidimicrobiaceae bacterium, assembly GCA_963769725.1. GTDB lineage: Bacteria > Actinomycetota > Acidimicrobiia > Acidimicrobiales > Palsa-688 > PALSA-693. The sequence continues at coordinate 430,435 of CAVYMU010000005.1, forward strand.
GATCCCGCTCGTGAGCCACGACGGTGTCTTCGACGGAACACCCCGACTGGAGCTGCTTACTTTGCAAGCACTTAGCTTACTTAAGATCTTGCTTTTTTTAGTCTTGGACTAGAACTGACGCAGAATCAGTGCTAGTCGAGCCTTCGGACTGGGTGAAGTGCCCTATTCTGGTTCGGGGCCAGGGGCTAGCTCTGTAAAGGGCGGACCTCCGGAACTCGCCCCATTCCACAGCGGGGGATTTCGAGCACAACGCTGTGACCTGGGGGAACGTGACCAGCGGGTTCGCAGCTTAGGACAACGTTTATCGTCTTCCGATTATGAGTCCCCCGCTCTCACCACTGAGCTACGAGCCCGATGCTACGGTCCGAGGCTACCGATTCAGACTCAGGCGCATCACGGCCCCGGTCGGCAAGGTGTCATTTGACCCGCTCACCGATCTGCACCTCGACCGGGTCTGGAGGCCGCGCCTCGACGAGGGCGAGGCGCGAAACCCGTCTCCGCACTATTGGGTCCCGGACCGCTCGCGAATGGCCCGTGGGAGACTGACGGGGTGCAAACCACGCCCCGGACGAACAGTAGAAGTCGGCGGATGGCATTCGCGGCGAGCGCAGACTTCTTCGATCTCGATGATGGATGGCCGATGGTGCGCGAGGGTCTGCTGGCCGGTGGAGTGGATCCAGTGGTGGTGGGGTGGGACGACCCGTCGGTGGTTTGGGAGAGCTTCGACCTGGTCGTCGCCGTGTACACCTGGGGATACGTGCTCCGCCGCGACGAGTTTCTGGAGTGGGCCGATCGCACATCGGCGGTCACCCCAGTAGTCAACTCGGTCGGGCTTCTCCGTTGGAACACCGACAAGACCTACCTCGCGGACCTCGACGCCGTGGGCATTCCCATTGTTCCCACGACCTGGGTGCGACCGGGCCAACAATGGGACGCCCCATCGACCGACTACGTCATCAAGCCGACGGTGGCCAGCGGCGGGTTCGAGGCCGCACGCTACGCCACCAGCGATCGCGCCGTCGCTGACCACCACGTCCGGCGCCTCCACAGTGGCGGGAAGACGGTCATGGTGCAGCCCTATCAACGGTCTGTCGACGCCGCCGGCGAGACCGGGCTGGTGTACCTCGGGCACCGCTACAGCCATGCCGTGAACAAGGCGGCCCTCCTCGACGCTGACGCCGGCGTCACGCCGGATCTGTGGACGCGACAGGTTCTCGCCCCTGTCGAACCACCACCGGACCAGCTCGACCTGGCCGAGATGGTGATCGATAGCGTGGGCGACCGGTTCGGGCCCACGGCCTATGCCCGGGTGGACATCGTCGACGGCAACGACGGACCGCCGCGAATCCTCGAACTTGAGCTGGTCGAGCCGTCGCTGTTTCTCTCGACGGCGCTCGGTGCCGCGGCCCGGTTCGTTGCCGCCCTTCAACGCCTCCTCCCGTAGCGGACGACCTCGAGGAGCAGTCCGGGACGGGCCCGACGAAACCTGGGGTCCTGGGCGGCGGGGTGGCGGCAGTGCGGACATTTACAGGGAAACGGGTCGGACCGTCAGGTCAGCCGATGTCCCGCTGACTGGCCCGAAGCCAGTCGGAGCACGCCGCCCTTGGCTGACCGGGCGGGCGATCACATCAGATGCTTGAGCTCCACCGTGATGTTCCGGAGCACCTGGTCACCGACGTTTTCCAGCGAATGAGGGGTCAAGGCGTCGCCCCACACGCTCGAGCCCACCGGCGCCTCCGATGTCGACTCGCGAGTATCGAGGACCACGTTGCCCTCGGGATCGCGCCGGACAAAATCGCTGACGCCGAGAATGTAGAGGACGCCGGGCCAGCAGTGGGTGTGGACTGCGACGGTTTCACCGGCGCCCACGTGGGCGTCGAGCACCCGCACGTGCTCGTTCTCGAAGAGCAAGTTGTGATGGTCGGGTGCTGCAGTCATGGCGTCGAGATCGGCTGGCCACGGCCAAGGCTCCTTCGCCGGCTCGCTCATTGGAACCCTCCTTCGCTTGCTCGCGGCAGCGTAGTTGCCTGGGGCTCGCAGGTGGCGGGCCGGCGTGGATGCCGCTGGCGCTGCCAATCGAGGGGATCTAACCTCGTTCCACCTGTCCCGCACCGCTGGTGTGGGCGAATTACACCTCAGGGGGACTCCGTGACCGATCGACTTCGATTCGGGATCTTCATGGCGCCATTCCATCCCGCCGGAGAGAACCCGACGCTGGCTCTCGAACGCGATTTGGGGTTGATCGAACACCTCGACCGCTTAGGCTGGGATGAAGCCTGGATCGGAGAGCATCACTCGGCTGGCAGCGAAATCATCGCATCGCCCGAGATCTTCATCGCCACGGCCGCCCAGAGGACCCGCGGCATCAAACTCGGTAGCGGAGTGATCAGTGTCAGCTATCACAATCCGCTCTGGGTGGCTGAACGGGCCGTGCTGCTCGACCACCTGACCCGCGGTCGGTTTATGCTCGGTCTCGGGCCCGGCTCGTTGCCGACCGACGCCGCCATGATCGGCCTCGACCAGCACCAGACCCGGGAGCTGCTGGCCCACGGCGTCGACGTCATCATGCACCTGTTGACGAGTGACGAACCACTGACCTACCGCAATGAACGCTGGGACCTGCGCGATGCCCGGCTCCACCTCCGTCCGTACTCAAATCCGCTGTTCGATGTATCCGTGGCCGCGGTGGCCTCGCCGACCGGTCCTCAAATCGCCGGCAAGCACGGGATCGGACTGTTGTCCATCGGCGCCACCCAGGCGGCCGGATTCGATGCCCTGGCGCTGCATTGGGACGTTATGGAAGAACGCGCTGCGCATTTCGGGACCACCGTCGACAGGAGCAACTGGCGACTCGTCGGTCTCATGCACATCGCCGAGACCCGCGAACAGGCGTACCGCGACGTCGAGTACGGCATCGAGCAGTGGTTCGAGTACTTCCAGGCGGTGGCGGCGTTTCCACAGATGGCAGTCGGAGGCGGCAACATCCGGGAGATGATCGACTTCGTCAATGACAGCGGGATCGGATCGATCGGCACGGTCAACGACGCCCGCGCCCAGATCAACCGACTGGTGAAACAGTCCAATGGCGGATTCGGCTGTTACCTGCTGCTGGCCCACGAGTGGGCCAGCCCGTCCGCCACCCATCGCAGCTATGAACTGATCAGCCAGCACGTGTTTCCCGAGTTCCAGGGTCAGGGCTGGAGCACGACCGAGGCCAGGGCCAGGGCCCAGGCCTCACGCCCGGAGATGGCGGCCCAGCACCTGCAGGCCGTCGAGGAAGCGACCGCCAGGTACCGCGCCGAAGTGGGGACCACCCCCTCAGGCTGAGCGCGCAGGCACCGCCATTGTCGTCGCTGTTGTCGGCGGCCGGTGCGGGGCGCGACCATGGACAACCGACCGCTCACCCGAGCCCGATCACAACAAGGAACCACCATGCCCGAAGACACGCCCGTCCTCGACACCCTCGCCGATATGACCGCGGTATCCATCGCGCGCAGCAACCTCGAGGGGCGCGAGCACATGATCGCCCGCTTGGCTGCCATGGTCGCAGTCGGCGCCCCGCCCGCGTCCTATCTGATCAACGCTGGTACCGCCAGCGACGTCGGGGTCACCCTCGAGGACGTACAGGGGGTTCTCATCGCCGTCGCACCAATCGTCGGCACGACCCGGATCGTGTCGGCCGCCGGGAACATCGCCAGGGCGCTCGGTTTCGCCATTGCCGTCGCCGAGGCCGAACTCGAGGCCGAACTCGAGGCCGAGGACGACTAACCCGGAGCACGCCGTTGCGGCCCGGAGCACGCCGTTGCGGCCCGGAGCACGCCGTTGCGGCCCGGAGCACGCCGTTGCGGCCCGGAGCACGCCGTTGCGGCCCGGAGCACGCCGTTGTGGCCCGGAGCACGCCGTTGTGGCCCGGAGCACGCCGTTGTGGCCCGGAGCACGCCTTTGTGGATAGTGGCAACGGACCTGTACGCTGGATGAGTTGCGTGGCCGCCAGGGATGGTCGCGCCCATACTCACGAGCTAGGGGAAGTAGACGAAGATGACGCTGGCGCTTGGTGACATCGCTCCGGATTTTGAGGCCCAGACGACCGAAGGCCCCATCCACTTTCACGAGTGGATTGGGGACTCCTGGGCGGTCCTCTTCTCCCACCCCAAGGACTTCACACCCATCTGCACGACAGAGCTCGGCTACATGGCCAAGGTCAAACCGGAGTTCGACAAGCGCGGAGTGAAGATCATCGGCCTATCGGTCGACTCCACTGGCGACCACGAACAGTGGGCGAGGGACATCGCCGAGACACAGGGAACCGCACCGAACTATCCAATCATCGGCGATGCCGACTTCAACGTGGCCAAGCTGTACGGAATGTTGCCGGCGAGCACGTCTGGCGATCCGAAGAGTCGCACCCCCGCAGACAACCAGACGGTTCGGAACGTCTTCGTCATTGGTCCCGACAAGAAGATCAAGCTGATCCTCGTGTATCCCATGACGACGGGTCGTAACTTCGACGAAGTCCTGCGGGTGATCGATTCGCTGCAGTTGACGGCCAAGCATCGCGTCGCCACCCCTGTCAACTGGAAGCCCGGGGAGGACGTGATCATCGCCGGCTCCGTCTCCGACGACGAAGCCAAGGGGATCTATCCGAGCGGATGGAAGTCCCCCAAGCCGTACATTCGTATCGTTCCGCAACCCAGCTAGGCCCTTATGGTTGGGACTGGATCCCGGTGCCGGGATCCAGTCCAGGTCGTCACCCGGTCTCGAGGCCCAGGTGGCCGCGTCTCAGCCCCAAATGGCGACAGGCCGGCCTGAAGCCGCAATCGTTGGGGGCTCGGGGAAAGAGCGTCCCGTTCCCGACAGAAGTCGCGCCGCGCTCCAGGCCACGACACCAGCGTCGAGCATGTCGTCGACTGCGGCGTGCAGCCCCACCGAGTGGGGAGCTCGATCCAGATTGATTCCCGCGGCTTCGAGGGCATCGCGCCGCTCGATCATGCCCGCCCATGTCTTCTTCGAGGCCCGAGCGGGCCGGCCGGTCAGCAGGGCAAACGACACTTCGGGATGCACCTCCCACACCTCACAGGGTGCGTTCGGCAGCCAATGCTCCACTTCCAGGATCTTCTTGGCCAGGGCGTGGGCCTGGCGGCTGATTCCGGATCCGGTCAGCCGCTGCGAAACGGCGGTGGCGTCGGCGTGGGTCGCGGCCTCGAGGGCGGCCCGCACAGGAGTGAAGAAGATCGACTGCCGGCGGGACCCGAGGAATACTCTCGCCTCCACATCGGCACGTCGCCGACCCATATCGGGTAATCCAATCGGGATGTCGATGCCTATTCCAGTCGGATCGGGGACCAAATCCGACAAGGCCTCGATGGTCGCCAGGTGGAACACCCCGATGTCCGCTTCCCCGAGCACTACGGCGATCCAGCCTGTCCGGCAACCGTCGATCCCGACCGCGACCACACCTCATCCTGTCAGAAAGGGCTCAGACGAGGCTCAATTGACTACCGACCGCAAGACAGTGGTCGCGGTCCAACCGCTGCGGGCGAGAATGAGTAGCGAGCGGCCAGGGCACCAAAGACGCGCTCGGCGCCACCGGTGCCCGGTCGATCAGCCTTTGGTCGATGCCCGTGCGCTCTTCTTGACGGTTTTCTTGGCCGCCTTGGCCGCCTTGGCCGTCTTGGCCGCTGGGGCGCGACCGGCTCCGGTACCGGCACCGGCGCGTCGACGGGATGTCGACTTTGCTGCCCGCTTGGCGCTCGTCCCGTTGGCTGCCGCCGGCGCGGCTGTCCGGCCGCGAGGCGCGGCAAGCGTGTGATCCTCTACGACGATGTCATCGCCCAACATTCCTTTGAGCGATCGAAGGGTTGCGCCCTTGGCTCGCGGCTCGGTGAACACCACAGACGTGAGTAGTTCTTTGCCGCTCGCGCCTACCAGGGCAATACGGCTACCGCCTTCGCGCCCAGTCACGACAAGTCTTGCTGCCACAGTTAACTCCTAGAATCGGGGAAGCTAGCCGCACCAGAATAGGCACAACCAGGACCGTTAGGCGGTCATAGTCTTCGTGAGCCACCGAATGGCAATGTTTTTGCAAGGCTGTCTGCCATGGAAGACGGGCCAGACCCGGTGCAAACGATCAGTGCCGTGACCCTTCTGACCGCCCACATGGGCCGGTCCGTCACCTTCTACGAGGCGCTCGGCTTTCATTTGCTCTATGGGGGAGCCGAGACGTCGTTCACCAGTTTCCGGGTCGGTCCCGGCTACCTCAACCTCCAACTCGATCCGGGCTCTTTGCCGCACCGCTCGCTCTGGGGACGAGTGGTGTTTTGGGTCGCGGACGTCGACGTCATGTACCAACGGGCCCGGTTGGCCGGTCTCGAGCCGCACACTTCGCCCACCGACGCACCTGGGGGGAGCGGTACTTCCATCTCCGCGATCCGGACGGCCACGAGTTGAGCTTCGCCCGCCCCTGCTCAGCGTCCGGCGACCCACCCCTCTGCGCACCCGGTCGCTGCTCGTGACTGGGATCGCACGGCTTTGCTATCGTCGGGGCTGCAATCCGGGGTAGCTCAATCGGCAGAGCGGATGGCTGTTAACCATTAGGTTGAGAGTTCGAGTCTCTCCCCCGGAGCCCTTCTCCAGCCAGCCGTGCCGACTCGTCACTCGTCCTCGAGGTAGTCCCGCAGGTGCCCGCTGTGCATCGGGTGGCGCAGCTTGGCCAGCGTCTTGGACTCGATCTGGCGGATGCGCTCCCGGGTCACCCCGAACTCCCGGCCCACCTCCTCAAGGGTGCGCATCTCGCCGTCGTCCAGACCGAAGCGCAGGCGCACTACCCGCCGCTCCCGCTCGGACAACTCGGACAGGGCCTGGTTGACCGCTTCGTTGAGCATGGCCCGGGCGGCCGCCTCTGATGGGGCGATGGCGGCCTCGTCCTCGATCAGGTCGGACAGGCTGAAGTCGTCCTCGCCCATCGGCTGGTCGAGGGACACCGTCTCCTGGCTGACCTTGAGGATGTCCCGGACCCGGACCGGATGTCATCTCGGCCCGGGCCGCCACCTCGTCGACCGTCGGTTCGCGGCCGAAGTCCTGCAGCAACTGGCGTTGGGCCCGCATCACCTTGTTGATGGTGTCGACCATGTGCACCGGGATGCGGATGGTGCGGGCCTGATCGGCGATGGCCCGGGTGATGGCCTGGCGGATCCACCAGGTGGCGTAGGTCGAGAACTTGAATCCCTTGGTGTAGTCGAACTTGTCGACCGCCCGCATCAGGCCGAGGTTGCCCTCCTGGATGAGATCCAGAAAGGCCATGCCCCGATTGCGGTAGCGCTTGGCGATGGAGACCACCAGACGGAGGTTGGACTCGACCAGGATGCGCTTGGCCGCCAGTCCCTCCCGTCGGAGCCGCTCGTCGCGGCTGACGCCGTCCCGGTCGACCACCAGGGCCGACTCCTCTTCGCACTGCCATGAGCCGGGCGGTGGCGTCGCAGACCCTGAGTCACGCACCGGGCCAGCACCACCTCTTCGGCCGCGGTCAGCAGCTTGGCCTTGCCGATCTCCTTCAGGTACATCCGCACGGGATCGGAGCTGCCACCGGTCGAGAGATCGAGATCGATCCGGAAGTCGGGGACCGACGCCCGGGCCCGACTGCGGATGGTGCCCGCAGCTGCCAATCGAGCCAGCGCCGCGGATGTCGTCGCCTTCCTCCATGGTCTCGCGGTCGATCTCGTCCGGCGCCGCGGTCGCCGGGCTGGCGCTCGGCCATGGCGTCGACATCCGCGTAGGCCGGCTGCTCGGCTCGGCTCCTCCTCGAAGTCGACCGGCGGCGGCGTCCAGTCCTGCCTCGAGATCGCTGTCGCTGCCGAGGTCGGTGTCGTCACGCCACTCGATACCCTCGGCCTCGACCCGTCCGATCGCCGCCGCGATCAGCGCCGGGGTCAGCTCGACCGACTCCATGACGCTGATCAGGTCGTCCGGGGTGAGGTAGCCGCGCTCGCGACCGAGCAGCAGAAGAGCGACGAAGTCCACCGTCAACGCACCCTGCCGGCGTAAACGGTGTCGAGCCCCCCTCACTCATCAGGTCGCCTCCGTGCGGCTGCTCCGCTCCGTCGCGGGCCACCAGCCAGCCTACCAACCGCTGTTCGGCTTCCAAGGCGGCCCCCCGGTCGCCGGTGTCCTCGATGCGAAGCGCCTCCAGGGTGAGCTTGAGCCAGGACACGGTAGGAGCGAAGCCGCCCTGCTCCGCCGGGGTCGGCCTGGCGCATCTCGGCCTGCACCCGGGTGAGCGCCCGGTGGCCGGCCCGCTCGACCAGGCGCACCATGACGTCGTCGGTGTCGGCGTCGGTGTCCTCGACGACCAATCGCTGGAGCAGGTCTGCGGCCTGCGGGTCGGCCGCCTCGATGGCGTCGTGCAAGGTGGTGGCGCCCGACAGCGCCTCGAAGCAGGCCCGGGCCAGGGGGTGGGCGAAAAGCACCAGCTCCAGCCGGTCGGCGACCGCTTCAGGTCGATGGACCGCCAGCCGGAGTGCCTCCAGCTCCGGACCGCCCACCGCGACGCGGATCGGACCCTCGGTCGGGATCTGGGGCCGGTCGCCGTCACGGGCGGCCGAGCGGCTCCGGCGGTTCGGGCGACCGAGTTGCCACCGGCCGGAGCCGAACGCCTCGGCTCGGCCGGCGGCCAGCTGGCGCAGCCGGGCCGGCTCGACCCGGCAGCGGTCGGCGACCTGCATCAGATACTGGTCGCGGACCAGCTCGTTGGGGTGCTCGGCCACCATCGCCATGGCCTCGGCGGCCGCCCGAGCCCGGCTTTCCGGAGTGGCCAGGTCGGCTCGGCCGAAGAGCCGATCGAGACGGAAGCCCAGGTAGGGCTGGGCCTCGGCCACGGCCCTGCTCAGCGCCTCGGGATCCTGCTGGGCCAGATCGGCCGGATCGGTCCCCGCCGGCAGGGCCGCCACCCGGATGTCGACTTCGAAGCGTCGCTCCCACTCGTAGTACCGCTCGGCGGCGGCCTGACCGGCGGCGTCGGCGTCGTAGGCGAGCACGATGCGCCGGGCGAAGTTGGTGAGGCAGGCGGACGTGGCCGTCTGCCAGGGCGGTCCCGCAGGTGGCCACCGCCTCCTCGATCCCGGCCCGCTGGAGCCCGATCACGTCGGTGTAGCCCTCGCACACCACGACCCGGCCCGCGCTCGACCACCGCCTTCTTGGCCCAGTTGAGGCCGTACAGCACCCGGCTCTTGTCGTAGACGGCGGTCGCCGGCGGTGTTCTTGTACTTCGGGCCCCGGCCCCCGGGCAGGAGCCGGCCGCCGGCCCCGACCGGCCGGCCCCCGGCCTCGAAGATCGGGAACAGCAGCCGGCCCCGGAAGAAATCGGTGTAGCGCCCCGACTCGTCGACGGTGGCCAGGCCGGCGTCGACCAGGGCCCGCTGGGGCACGCCCAAGCGACCGGATCAGCTCATCCCAGCCTTCAGGCGCCCAGCCCAGCAGGTACTGGCGCACCACGGCCCCGTCGTAGCCGCGCTCGCGGCGCAGGTAGGACCGGGCCGCGCGCCGCGTCCGGGGCGGACGAGCAGGCGCTGGTGGTACCAGGCGATGGCCTGCTCCAGCGTCTCGTGGATCCGGGACCGGCGCTGATGGTCCTGGCTGGCGGCCTGGTTGTCGTAGCGCAGGGTGATCCCGGCCCGGGCCGCCAGCTTCTCGACGGCCTCTACGAAGTCGAGATGCTCCATCTCCCGCACGAAGGTGATGACGTCGCCCTTGGCCCCGCACCCGAAGCAGTAGTAGAAGCCCAGCTCGGCGTTGAGCGAAAACGACGGGGTCCGCTCCGTGTGAAACGGGCACAGGCCCACCCAGCGGGACCCGACCCGGCGCAGGGCCAGATGCTCGGACGGCCACCGCCACGAAGTCGGTGGCGGCGCGGACCCTGGCGATGTCCTCGTCGACTATCCCCACGGTGCGACCTTACGGCGGAACCCGGTCGGTCTCGGCGGCGTTTTCGTGATCGGCCTCCGCCCGGACCTCACCAGCCGACCTGGTTTCCGTTTTGGCGCCGCCCTCGCTCAGCCGTGGGCGATCACGGCCTGGGCGGACGCCAGCCGGGCGATCGGCACCCGGAACGGCGAACAGGAGACGTAGTCGAGGCCGGCCCGGTAGAAGAAGTCGATCGACTCCGGATCGCCGCCATGCTCGCCGCAGACGCCCAGCTTCAGGTCGGGCCGGGTGGCCCGGCCCCGGGCGACGGCATCGGCAACCAGCTGGCCGACGCCGGCCTGGTCGATGGTCTCGAACGGGTTGCGCTTGAGGAGGCCCTCCTCGAGGTAGGCGCTCATCAGGCGGCCCTCCACGTCGTCGCGGGAGAAGCCGAACGTCATCTGGGTGAGGTCGTTGGTTCCGAAGCTGAAGAAGTCGGCCTCCTCGGCGATCTCGTCGGCGCACACGGCGGCCCTCGGCGTCTCGATCATGGTGCCGATGGTGACCTCGGGTCGTTTCCGCAAGCCCTCGGTCTCGGCGTCGATGGCCTCCTCCACCCAGGAGCGGGCCAGGCCGAGCTCCTCGCGGGTGACGGTCAGCGGAATCATGACCTCAACCTTGGGCTTGCCGCCGGCGGCCACCCGCTCGGCCGCCGCTTCCATCAGGGCCCGGACCTGCATGGCGTACAGGCCCGGTTTGATGACGCCGAGGCGAACGCCCCGGGTGCCGAGCATGGGGTTGAACTCGTGCCAGGCCTCGGCGGCCCCGAGCAGCTGCTCCTCCTCGGCAGTGAGCCCCTCGGTGGCCTGCCTTGATGCGGAGCTCCTCGACCGACGGCAGAAACTCGTGCAGCGGCGGGTCGAGCAGCCGCACCGTGACCGGCAGGCCGTCCATGGCCTCGAGGATCGCCACGAAGTCCTGCTTCTGGGCGGCCCGCAGCTCCTCCAGGGCGGCCGCCTCCTCCTGTCCGGCGTGGCGGCGAGGATCATGCGCCGCACGATCGGCAGGCGGTCGTCGGCCAGGAACATGTGCTCGGTCCGGCACAACCCGATCCCCTCGGCCCCGAAGCGGCGGGCGTTGGCGGCGTCGGGGCCGTTGTCGGCGTTGGCCCGCACGGCCAGATGGCCCTTGCGGATCTTGTCGGCCCAACCGAGGATCACCTCGAACTCCGGCGGCGGCGTCGGCGGCACCCAGTTCGGCCTCGCCCAGCACCACCCGCCCGGTGCTGCCGTCGATCGAGATCATGTCGCCTTCTCGAACCGTGACGTCACCGGCGGTGAAGCTCAGGCCCGAGATCCTGACCGACTCGGCGCCGACCACGGCCGGCTTGCCCCAGCCCCGGGCCACGACGGCGGCATGGCTGACCAGACCGCCTCGGGCGGTGAGGATGCCCTGGGCGGCGATCATGCCGTGCACGTCCTCGGGCGAGGTCTCGCTGCGAACCAGGATCACCCGCTCGCCACGCGCCGCGGCCTGCTGGGCCCGGGTGGCGTCGAAGACCGCCGCACCGACGGCCGCGCCCGGCGAGGCGGCCAGACCGGTGGCGATCACGTGCAGGTCGGTGCCCGGTGAGCTGCGGGTGCAGCACCTGGTCGAGGTGCTCGGCGGTGATCCGCAGCACAGCCTCCTCCCGAGTGATCTTCCAGCCCCGCTGCTTGGTCATGTCGACCGCCATCCGCAGGGCGGCCCGCCCGGTCCGCTTGCCGACCCGGGTCTGCAGCATCCACAGCTTGCCCTGCTCGATGGTGAACTCGGTGTCGCACATGTCCTGGTAGTGGGCCTCGAGCTTGGCGAATATCCCCATGAGCTCCTTGAAGTTGGCCGGAAAGCGGTCCCGCAGGGCCGTCAGCGGCAGGGTGTTGCGGATGCCGGCCACCACGTCCTCGCCCTGGGCGTTGACCAGAAAATCGCCGTATTCGCCTTGGGCACCGCTCGCCGGGTCGCGGGTGAAACCGACCCCGGTACCGGAGGCGTCGTCGCGGTTGCCGAACACCATGGTCTGGACGTTGACCGCGGTGCCGAGGTCGTGCGGAATCCGCTCCCGGACCCGGTAGGCAACGGCCCGGGCGCCGTTCCAGGACGCGAAGACCGCCTCGATCGCACCGCGCAGCTGGTCGGCTGGCTCTTGGGGAAAAGGATGACCGGTGACGTCGTCCACGATCCGCTTGTAGATTTCACACAAGTCGCCCAAGGCATCCGCGGGTATCTCGGCATCGTTCTCGACGCCGGCGGCCTGCTTCGCCTGCTCGAAGGGGTCATCGAACCGGCTCGACGTCGATGCCCAGCACGATGCGTCCGTACATGGAGATGAACCGACGGTAGGAGTCATAGGCAAACCGATCGTCGCTGGTCTGGGCGGCCAGGCCTTTGACCGAGGCGTCGTTGAGTCCCAGGTTGAGCACGGTGTCCATCATCCCGGGCATCGAGAACTTGGCACCCGAGCGCACGCTCACGAGAAGCGGGTCGGACGAATCTCCCAACTTTTTTCCCATGGCCTTCTCAAGCCGACGGACCTGCCTGGACACCTCGTCGGACAGCCCCTCCGGCCACCCTTCGGCCATGTAGGCCCGGCAGGCATCAGTGGTGATCGTGAATCCGGGGGGCACCGGCAGTCCGAGAACCGATGTCATCTCGGCCAGGTTGGCGCCCTTTCCCCCGAGCAGGTCCTTCAGCTGCATAGGCGCCTTGCGGTGCTTGTGATCGAAGGCATACGTGTACGGCATGGGGTGATCCTCGCTAGGTGTCGAAGCGGTCTGTCATGAGCCTAGAGCCTGTCGCGAGCGGCGCGATTCGCGCTCGCGCAATCCCGCCGGGGGCGCCGTGCGTACCTTGAGGCAACCGCGCCCAGGAGGTCATGCTGCGATACTCGCCCTGCCTCGAACGCTCGCCCGTGCCGCCCCCACCGGTCAACGTCCCCTCCTTCGGGTGCCGTTCACCCGCGCCGTGATGATGGTGGACCTGATCGGAGGCTCGGCCCCGCATCCTGGCTCGTCGGTGACCCGCTCGTCCTGCCTTGTCTGCACCTGATCGCCGGTCGATCCGAAACAACCACCTACCCAACCGAATGGAGAATCCTACCCATGCGACTTCCTAAATTCATCGTTTCGGTCGCGCTCGCTGGTGTCGCGGTCGGCGGCTGGGCCGCCGCACCTGCTGCCGCGGCTCCACCCAACGGGCTCGGTCCGTTCGGCCCCGTCACCACCTTGGCCTCTACCGTTCCTACCAGCGCCTTCCCCCTCCCGGGCAACGGCGACGTGAACCCGTACGGCGTCGCCGTCGTCCCGCAATCAATGGGCCGGCTCATCCGCGGGGACATCCTGGTGTCCAACTTCAACAATGTCGCCAACCTGCAGGGGACGGGAACCACCATCGTGGAGGTCAGTCCGGGCGGCAGCCAGCACGTGTTCGCCCGGGTCCCCCAGTTCCCTGGTGGCACGGGCCTTACCACCGCCCTGGCCATTCTGCCGCGGGGATTCATCGTCGTCGGCAGCCTGCCCACGACCGACGGGATGGCCGCGACCGCGACCGCCGGTGCCCTCATCATCCTTGATCGCAACGGCCATGTCGCCGCGACCTTCTCGGGTGGGGACATCAACGGGCCGTGGGACCTCACCGCGGTTTCTCAGGGGAATCGGGCCATTCTGTTCTTTACCAACGTGCTCAACGGCACCGTCGCGGCCGGAGGTCAGGTCGTCAACGACGGCACCGTCGTTCGCATGGAAATCGACCTGAGCACCCCCTTCCCGCGCGTCCTGAACAACACCGTCATCGGTTCGCGGTTCCCGGAGCGCAGCGACCCCGCCGCCCTGGTGATCGGACCGACTGGCGTCGGTCTGAGTCTCAACGGAACGCTCTATGTGGCCAACACCGTGAAAAACACTATCCGGGCCATCCCGAACGCCCTCAGCCGGACGTCGAGCGCGGGCACCGGGATGCTGGTGTCCTCGTCGAGTCCAGCCGCGAGCGGTCTCAACGCCCCCCTCGGTTTGGCCATCGCCTCGAACGGCAACATCCTCACGGTCAACGGGGGTGACGGCAATATCGTGGAGACCACCCCGGCCGGGATCAAGGTCGCCAGCCAACTCATCGACCACAGCGGCTCGCCTCCGGGCGCCGGCGCCCTTTTCGGCCTGGCCCTGGCCCCACACCGAGGGATCTACTTCGTGGACGACGCCACCAACACCCTGAATCTCCTGGGTCGATAGCCCGGGTCGCGACCTGGTCTCGGCCGCCTGCGGCTGGGCCCTCGCAGGCGGCGGGGCCGGGGGGCGGCATCGCCCATGCCGGCGTCACCCCGGCCGGGAGCATCGGCCCACCGTCCGGGCGCCGCGTTCGTCCGTCATCGCGGGCGCGGCGTCCGGGCCGGGCGGGCCGGCCGCGCCCGGGGTCATGGTCGCCCGTGCGCGGTTGCCGGCTGGTCCCTAGGGTGGCGACCGGTGGCCTGGGCCGGGTGGCTCGGCTCGACCGTTCAACGGGCCAGTCGACCCTCGACCTCGTCGACGAGGGACGCGATGGGCACCCGCACCTGTTTGGTGGTGTCCCGGTCCCTGATCGTCACGGCCCGATCCTCCAGGGAATCGAAATCGACGGTCACCGCCAGGGGCGTGCCGATCTCGTCCTGGCGCCGGTACCGGCGTCCGATCGACTGGGTCTCGTCGTAGTCGCACATGGCCAGGGGCTGCAGCAGGTCGAGCACCTCCCGGGCCACCGGCACCAGAGATTCCTTACGCGACAGAGGCAGCACGGCTACCTGATAAGGGGCTAGCCGGTGATGCAAGCGCAAGACCAGCCGGGACTCGCCGTCAATCTCGTCCTCGTCGTAGGCAGCCAGGAGAAACGCCATCATGGTCCGGGTGGCACCGGCGGCCGGCTCGATCACGTACGGGGTGTAGCGGACACCGGTCGCCTGGTCGAAGTACTCCAACTTCTCTCCGCTGGCAGCCGCGTGCGCCTTGAGGTCGTAGTCCGTCCGGTTGGCGATGCCCTCGAGCTCGCCCCATCCCCACGGGAACATGAACTCCACGTCCGCGGTGGCTGCCGAGTAATGCGAGAGCTCTTCCGCGCTGTGGGGGCGCAGCCGGAGCATCTCCCGAGGAATACCAAGGTCGACGTACCAATCGAGGCGGGCCTGGCACCAGTAGTCGAACCACATCGGCGCCTCGTCCGGCGCCACGAAGTACTCCAACTCCATCTGCTCGAACTCCCGGGTCCGGAACACGAAGTTCCCCGGGGTGATCTCGTTGCGAAAGGATTTGCCGATCTGGGCGATCCCGAACGGCGGCCGCTTGCGCGACGTTTGCAGGACGTTGAGGAAGTTGACGAAATGACCCTGGGCGGTTTCCGGACGCAAGTAGGCCACGCTGCCGGCGTCCTCGACGGGGCCGACGTAGGTCTTGAACATCAAGTTGAAGGCCCGGGCCTCCGTCAGGTCCGTGCTACCGCAGTTCGGGCAATGGACGAGCCCGTCGGTGCGGATCGGGTTCCAGGTGATCAGCCCGCCAGCGCTCCTTGCAGTTACGGCAGTCGACGAGCGGATCGGTGAAGTTGGCCAGGTGACCCGACGCCTCCCAGATCTTCGGGCTCGACAGGATGGCGGCATCCAGGCCGACGACTTCATGGCGGAGCTGCACCATCGACCGCCACCAGGCGTCTTTGACATTGCGCAGCATGAGCACCCCGAGCGGCCCGTAGTCGTACGTGGATCGAAACCCGCCGTAGATCTCGGCCGAAGGGAACACGAAGCCGCGGTGCTTGCACAGCCGCACGATGTCGTCCATGCCCGGCGCCATGCGGTCCGAGGCTACTCGCCTGGGCGCGGATGAGCCTTCCGGTTTCTCGGCGTCGCCGGTGGCGAGCCCTTACGGCGAGGCGACCGCAGCCGGGCGGACGACTTGCCTATCCCTGCCCCATGAGGTGAACGGTACGCAGCCGGCGCTCGAGGTGAGCTTCGAGCGCCGTCGTGGCCAGTCCGCTCGCCGCCGCCGCTGGCCCGGCTGGCCGGCTCGTGGAGCACCGCGGCCAGGTCGCCTCCGAGTATGCGACGAATCAGGTCCAGGGCGCCGGGCTCGAGCGCCGGACCGCGGCGGTGCTCCCGGCACAAGGCCCCGCCCTCGACCGGGTCGAAGCTCACCAGGGCGTCGGCAGCGCCGCCCCCACACCGAACACAGCAGTCCAGCACCGGCGCCACCCCTTCCAGGGCCAGGAGCTTCCAGTAGAAGGCCGCGACCAGCAGCGGTGAACGCGGCTCATCCTGGGCCAAGGTCCGCAAGGCCCCGGCCAGCATCCGGTACAGGGCGGCGTTGGACTCGCCCTCCTGGGTCACCTGATCGACCGCCTCGATCATGGCGATGGCGTCGGTCAGGCGGTCGAGGTCGTCGCGCAGGGCCGGGTGGTACTCGATCGTCTCGGCCTGGGTGACGACGTCGAGCTCACGTCCCTCGTAGAGGAGCAGGCTGACCCGGTTGGGCGGCTCCAGCCGGCCGCCGAAGCGACTCTTGGTCTTACGAATCCCCTTGGCTACCGCCCGCACCTTGCCCCGTCCCGCCGTGAACAGGACCACGATCCGATCCGCTTCACCCAGCTTGTGCGTGCGCAGCACGATGCCTTCGTCCCGGTAGAGCCGCATGGGCGCCTAGTTCGGGATTCCGTCTTCGCGACGTCCGGTTGTCCCGTAGCGCCGATCCCGAGCCTGGAACTCCCGGACCGCCTCATACAGGTGCTCACGGCGGAAGTCCGGCCAGAGGACATCAGTGAACACCAGCTCGCTGTAGGCCAGTTCCCACAAGAGGAAGTTGGAGACGCGGAATTCGCCTGACGTGCGGATGACCAGGTCCGGGTCGGGAACATCGGGGGCATAGAGGTGACGGTGGATGGTCCGCTCGTCGACCTTTCGGGCCGGTACCCCCGAGGCCACGATGGCCTGCACCGCGTCGACAAGCTCGGCTCGACCGCCGTAGTTGAACGCGACGATCAGGGTCAACGCCTGGTTGCGCCTGGTCAGGTCGGTGGCCTCGTCCATGCGCCTGACGATCCAGCGGGGCACCCGCCAGTCCCGCCGCCCGATGAATCGGATTTTCACTCCCATCCGGTGGAGCTCATCACGGCGGCGAGTAAGCAGATTGTCAGCGATGACGTTGAGGAGGAACCGAACTTCCTCATGGGGACGGCGCCAGTTCTCGGTCGAGAAGGCGTATACCGTGAAGTAGGTGATTCCCAGGTCGAGGGCCCCGCAGACGGCGTCGAAGAGCGCTTCTTCGCCGGCCCGGTGCCCCTCGGTACGGGGCAGTCCCTGTTTGGTGGCCCAACGGCCGTTCCCGTCCATAACGCATGCCACGTGACGCGGAATGCGATTTGGGTCGAGGCCGTCAAGTTCCACACGTGCAAGCTACCGCCTGCCGGCACCCGTCCCGGGGGTGGCACTAGCGCCGGCGAGCGGCCGGGGGCGGCATGGGCGAGGCGTCGGCGTGCGGTGTCAGGCCGCTTGCCCTGGGGATCGTGCGGTCGGCCGGTGAGCGGCCAGTGAGCGGCCGGGGGCGGCGCGGTCGGAGCTCCGGAGCCCGGTTCCAACCACTTCCTCGTCGGTGTGACACCGTAGCCTGCAGGTCGTGCCCGACCCCGCCGTCCGTGCCGCTCTATCCGGCGCCACGGCGGGGCTCCCCCAGCAGGAAGACCGACCGGCTCAAGTGTCGATGGCCGAGTCCGTTGCCGACGCCATTCGGGGCCGGCGCCATTTGGTCGTACAGGCTGGGACCGGCACCGGCAAGAGCCTGGCCTACCTGGTGCCGGCGTTGGTTCTCGGCACCCGGGCGGTGGTGTCCACCGCGACCAAGGCCCTCCAGGATCAGCTCGCCACCCGGGATCTCCCCCACCTGGTGGCTACCCTCGACGTGCCCTTCGAGTTCGCGGTGCTCAAGGGACGTTCCAACTACATCTGCCGGCAACGGGTGGCCGAGGTAAGCAGCGGTGACGAGCAGCTCGGGCTCGACGCCGCTATGGCCAGTTCCGGATCGCCGCCCGAGCTCGGGCCGCTGGGCCGGGAGATCCGCCGGCTGGTGGAGTGGGCCGACACCGCCGTCACCGGCGACCGGGCCGAGCTGGCCTGGGAGCCCAGCCCGGCGGCCTGGGCCCAGGTCAGCGTCGGGGCTCGCGAGTGCCCGGGAGCCGCCCATTGCCCATCCGGCTCCACTTGCTTCGCAGAGGCCGCTCGCGACCGGGCCGCCCAGGCCGACGTGGTGGTGGTCAACACCCACCTCTACACGGCCGCCCTGGCCGCCGGCGGCGAGCTCCTACCGCCGCACGACGTGGTGGTGTTCGACGAGGTCCACGAGCTCGAGGACATCGCGTCGCGCCGCCTTCGGCTTCGACATCGGCGCCGGTCGGCTCCAGGCTCTGGCCCGCACCACCCGGCCACTCCTGGATGACCAGTCGACCGCAACCGCCGTCGACGATGGTGGCACCCTGCTCAACGAGACGCTGCGCCCCTACCTCGGCGCCGTCCTGCCGCGGCCGCTCGACGACACGACCCGGGAACGCCTGACGATCGTCCGCGACCGGGTCCAGCAGCTCGCGGCCGAGATCCGCGCCGCCATCCGCAACCGAGGTGATCAGGGCCAGAGCGGACTGGGCGACGGCGCCGCGGCGGGACCAGACCTCGGGATGCGCGCTCGTCACCTGCGCGTCCAGCAGGCAGGCGGGCACCTCCTCCGCGACCTGGATCAGGTCCTGGAACTCTCCGAGACCCAGGTGGCCTGGGTGGAAGGGTCAGAACCCTCGCCGCTCCTGCGCGTCGCCCCGCTCGACGTCGGCGCGGCGTTCTCGGCGCCAGCTCTGGGGCCGGGAGGGCACCCCCACGGCCATGCTGACCAGCGCCACCATCCCACCGCGTCTGGGCGAGCGGCTCGGGCTGATCCCGGGCTCATACGACGTGCTCGACGTCGGCAGCCCTTTCGCCTACGACGAGCAGGCCCTGCTGTATTGCCCGCTGCACCTCCCCGAGCCCCGACACCCGGGCTACGAGGCTGGCTATGCACGACGAACTGGCCGCACTTATCGAGGCGGCCGAAGGGCGCACGCTGGCCCTGTTCACCAGCTGGAGAGCGATGACGGCGGCGGCCGAAGCCATCCGCCAGCGGGTGCGCTGGCCGGTACTGACCCAGTCCGACCTACCCAAGCCGGCCCTGCTGACCCGTTTCAGCGACGACGAACATTCCTGCCTGTTCGCCACCATGGGCTTCTGGCAAGGCGTGGACGTCAGGGGACCGACGCTGTCGTTGGTGGCCATCGACCGGTTGCCGTTTCCCCGACCCGACGATCCTCTGCTCCAGGCCCGCCGGTCCAATCTGGGCCGCAACGCCTTCGCCCTGATCGACCTACCTCGAGCCGCCACCCTGTTGGCCCAGGGCACCGGGCGCCTCATCCGCTCCCGGACGGACCGTGGAGTGGTCGCCGTGCTCGACTCGCGCCTCGGCACGGCCCGCTACCGCTGGGACCTGATCCATGCCCTGCCCCCGATGCGCCGGACCCGACAGCGTTCGGAGGTGGAGGCCTTCCTCGCCCCGTTGCGGGGGACGGGGACGCCCGCACGGTCGCCCTAGCGTCACCGGCGCGACTCCTCCCAGCCCTGGCCGCCGCCCGTCCCACCGGTCGGCTCCCTTTCTGGACGCGACAACGCCCACCTGAAGGGCGCCACCGGCCAGAACAACCGCCACCCGCCGCCCGACCCCTGAACTCCCTGGTCGCGGCGGGCTCAGAAGCCGAGACGCTGAAGGGCCTGGGGCCGGCTCTGCCACTCCCGGTCCACCTTGACGAACAACTCCAGGAAGGTCCCCGGCGGGAGCTGGGCTCGGGCCCGGATGCCGACCTCCCGCAACACCGAGCCCCCCCGACCGATCACGATCCCCTTCTGCGAATCCCGCTCGACGAGGATCTCGCAGCGGATGCGGGGCCACTCCCACTCGGTCACCCGGCAGGCGATCGAATGAGGCACCTCATCGCGCGTTACGGCCAGCAGCTGCTCGCGGACCAGCTCGGCCACCCAGAACGCCTCGGGCACGTCGGTGACCGTGTCGTCGGGATAGAGCAACGGGCCTTCCGGCAGACGGGCGATCACGGCGTCGATCAGCGGCTCGACTCCCTCGCCCGTACGAGCCGACACCGGAAAGAACTCCTCGCAGCCCAGCCCGTCCGGCGGCGGCGGCGGCCTCGAGCTGGTGCAGGACCTGCGACCGCGACGCCACGTCGATCTTGTTGACCACGCAGATGGCGTGGCCGGAGAGCAGGCCGGCGACGAAGCGGTCACCTTTTCCCACTGGTGCGGTGGCGTCGACAACGAGAAGGCTCACGTCGACACCGCCGAGGGCCAGGGTGGCGCGGTCGTTGAGCCGCTCGCCGAGCAGGGTGCGGGGCTTGTGGATTCCCGGCGTGTCAACGAAGACCACCTGGGCGTCGGGCCGGGTGAGCACGCCGCGCACCGGCGTCCGGGTGGTCTGGGCCACCTGCGAGGTGATGGACACCTTCTGACCGAGGATGGTGTTGAGCAGGGTGGACTTGCCGACGTTGGGCCGGCCGACCAGGGTGGCGAAGCCCGACCTCACGGCTCGGCGTCTCGGCCGGCGCGGCCCCGGGCTCCCCGTGCGCGTCCACCCGGACGTGGGCCCAGCCGTCGGCGAGATGCGGACCCGGCCGATGCGCCGTCCCTGCACCCGCTCGGCGACCAGGCGGTGCCCGTCGACGAAGGCCGCCTCACCCTCGACCGGCACGTGTCCGAGCAGGCTGTAGAGCAGGCCGCCGACGGTGTCCCATTCGTCGCCCTCGGGAAGTTCGGATGGCTTCGAGCAGCTCGTTGACCTCGTCGACCGGCATCCGGGCGTTGACCACCACGGTGCCGTCGTCGAGCCGCTCCGGCGGGACCTCCTCGACGTCGTACTCGTCGGTGATCTCGCCGACGAGCTCCTCGATGAGGTCCTCCAGGGTGACCAGGCCGGCGGTGCCGCCGAACTCGTCGACGACGATGGCCATGATGGAACTTGCCGGCCTGCATCTCCCGCATGAGCTCGGAGACCCGCTTGCTCTCCGGAGTGAAATGGGCCTCACGCATGATCGTCGACACCGGCTCCTCCTCGCGCCCTTCGCGCTCGGCCCGCATCAGGTCCTTGGCGTAGACGATGCCCACGATGTCGTCGATGCCCTGGCCGATAGACGGGTATCCGGCTGAATCCGGCCGGGATGATGATGTCGATCACATCGATGATCCGGGCGTGCGACTCGACCGCGACCATGTCCGGTCTGGGCACCATGACGTCGCGTACGACCGTGTCGCCGAAGTCGATGATGGAGTGGATGAGTGTGCGTTCCTCGTGCTCGATCACGTCTTCTTCGGCGGCCTCGTCGGCGATGGCTCGCAGCATCTCGTCGGAGGTGTAGGGACCGGCCTTGATGCCCTTGCCGGGCAGGATGGCGTTGGAGAGGGCGATGAGGGCCCGGGTCACCCAGCCCAGAGGCGTGAACGCGACCAGCAGCGCTGACAATCGGGGCCGCGCCCAGGGCGGCTCGCTCGGTGTGCTGGATCGCCCACGTCTTCGGGGCCAGTTCGGCCACCACGAAGATCACCACCACCTCGAAGCCGGTCGCGATGACGACACCCCAGGCCGCCGAAGGCGTGGGCCGAGACCACGCCGACGAGGGTGGCCGCCACCAGGGTGCACAGCTCGAGGGCGAACAGGACGACTGGGAGGACGGCATCGATGCGCTCGACCAGATGCAACAAGGTCGGCGCGCCCCGTCGCTTCTCCTCCACCAACGCTTGGGCTTTGGCCTTTGACGTCCGGGTGAGGGCGGTCTCGGACAGGGCCAGGACGCCGGTCGCCGCGATCAGCACCACCACCACGACGAGCAAGACCGCATCCTGGCCCCCGAAATGGTGGGACGACGGAGCCAGTAGCGCCGATCACTGACGGTTCGCCCCCGCCGGCACGGTGGTAGCGGGCCAGCAGCTCGCGCTCCTTGGCCTCCATCGCCTCGGCCTCGTCAGGTTCGTCGTGGTCCAGACCGAGCAGATGCAGGAGCCCGTGCACCACCAGCAGGGCGACCTCGTCGTCATAGGTGCCGGCGTGCTCGGGCGCGTTCCGGTAGGCGACCGCAGGGCAGATCACCACATCGCCGAGCAGGGTCGGCGCCTCCTCGGCTTCACCGCTGAATCCCGGCCCGGTGCCGCCGGAATCCGGGGAGCGCCCGCTGTCGGCTGGCTCCTCGTCGATCGGAAAGGCCAGGACGTCGGTCGGGCCGTCCTTGCCGAGGAACCGCGAGTTCAGATCGGCGATGGCGGCTTCGTCGACGAAGAGCAGCGACACCTCGGTCTCCCCGCGAACTCCCTCCGCCGCCAGCACTGCTTCGGCCAGCTTGATCCAGCGCAGGGTGTCGACCGGGTGCACGGATTGTTCGTCCGCCCCAAAGACCACCGCGCCCACAGAACCCCCCCACCCGGCTTCAGGCCGGTCCTGAGCCGGGGCGGCTTGATCTGGCCGCGTGGCTCGGGCCGGCTGGGTGGGCCAGATTTGCGCTCTCACCCCGCGGGAGGGCGTGACTGCGAGCACCGACCCGGCCGGACCCGTCCGCCGTCTCGTAGGCGTGGACGATGTCGGCCACGATGCGGTGGCGAACCACGTCACGCCGGCCCAGCCGCACCCACGCCAGCCCCTCGATTCCGGTCAGCACCTGCTCCAGGCCGACCAGGCCGGACCGGCCCCCGGGCAGGTCGATCTGGGTGTCGTCGCCGGTGACGACCACCTTGGACCCGAAGCCGATCCGGGTCAGGAACATCTTCATCTGCTCGGGAGTGGTGTTCTGGGCCTCGTCGAGGATGATGAAGCTGTTGTTGAGGGTCCGGCCCCGCATGTAGGCCAGCGGGGCCACCTCGACGGTGCCGGCGTCGAGCAGCCGGCGGGCCCCCTCGGTGCCGAGCATGTCGTACAGGGCGTCGTAGAGCGGACGCAGGTAGGGGTCGATCTTGGCCATCAGGTCGCCGGGCAGGAACCCGAGGCGCTCGCCCGCCTCGACCGCCGGCCGGGTCAGGATGATCCGATCGACCTGCTTGGCCTGGAGCGCCTGCACGGCCAGGGCCACGGCCAGATAGCTCTTCCCGGTTCCGGCCGGGCCCACGCCGAAGGTCACGATGCTGTCCCGGATGGCGTCGGCGTAGCGCTTCTGCCCGCTGGTCTTCGGCCGCACCGAACGGCCCTCGCGCCGACCGCAGCACCTCCGCGGTCAGCACCTCGGAGGGGCGCTCGTCGGCCCGCACCATGTCGATGGTGCGGTGGACCACCTGCGGGATCGAGGAGCTGCCCCTGCTCCAGCAGCAGTCGCAGCTCGTCGACCAGCCGGGCGGCCACGGCGGCGTCGTCGCCGTCGATGGTGAACTCGTTGCCCCGGGCGTGGATCGACGTGCCCTCGAATGCGTCCTCCACCAGCCGCAGGTTCTCGTTGAGCGGACCGACGAGTCGGGGCATCAGGTGGTTGGGGACGGTGACGGTGACGGTCGTGGACACGGGCAGACTCGCTCCCAGGCTACCGCTTGGAGGGCGACGTGAGTAGGGACTGGGCGCTTCGGAGCGCTCAACCGGGCGGCCAGCCCATCTGGTGGCCGCCGACCACGTGCATATGCAGGTGGGGGACGCTGTTGAGGGCGTGATCACCCACGTTGAACACCAGCCGGTAGCCGCTGTCGGCGATACCTTCGGCCCGCGGCCACTTGCTGGGCGGTCGTGAACATCTCGGCGAGGACCTCGGCGTGCCCGGCATCGATCGTCGGCGGCGTTGGTGATGTGCTGGCGGGGCACCACGAGCACGTGGACCGGCGCGGCCGGGATTGATGTCGTAAAAGGCGTAGGTCTGCGGCGTCGACAGCGCCGCCTTCGACGGAATCTCGCCGGCAACGATCTTGCAGAACAGGCAGTCGGCCATCACCACGACGCTACCGTGGCGCTCCGTGCAGCACGGTCATGGCGGCGATGAACTGGTGGCCGCCTTCGCCCGCTGGGCCGCTGACCAGAGAGTGGTCGCCGCCGCCGGTGATCGGGTCCCGGGAGCGCTCGCTCCGGGAGCAGGCGGCCGCCATCGGCAACGTGGACTGGGTGTCCTGGTCGACCTGGCCGAGCAGGCCACGCCGGTGACGGTCGTGGTTGCCGGCCAGCGTCGTTCGGGCGCCTGGTCGGGCGTGGGTCGGGACTTCTGCGTGCTCGAGCCCGATCGGGGCCGAACGGCCCTCATCGCTCTACTGCAAGTAACCGAGTTGTGGCCGGATGGGCCAGCCTTCAGCGATCCGCCGGGCGGGCGACCGAAGCCCAGCCATCGACTTAGCGCTCATGGCGGCGCTGGCGCTGCTGGCCGAGGACCGGGCGCCGGTCGGGGTGTTCTCGGCCGGCGGGCTCGAAACTGCCGGCGAGCTGGTCGCCGCCGGCGACGATGTGCTCACTCTGCGGACCGGCATCGCCAGGCCGCCGGCTGGTCTACGTGCCCCTCGGAGCCGTGGCTGTCTGCGAGCTGCGCTGAGCGACCCGCAAACCTGCTCCGGCGCCGGCTCGGTCGTGCCGGCTGGCGCCCATCCCGCCTGCTAGCCCCCGGAAACCTCTTCCTGGAGATCGTGGGCCTCACGGGCCTCCCGCGGCTTGGGCTCCGGGTAGAGGTGCTCCAGGCTGCCCGGCTCGATACGCATCCGGCTGATGAAGTCCTCTATGTCGCTGGCCTGGACCCGGATCACCCGGCCCATCTTGTACGCCGGCAGCTGGCCCTCGTCGATAAACCGGTAGAGCGTCCGGAGGGTCACCCCGAGCCGCTCGCAGGCCTCTCGCGTGCCCATCCATTGGATCGCCTCGCTCATGTGGCCATCATAGCGACCCCATAGACACACAGGTGGGTTCTCGATAGATTTCATGTGTGGCGCGGCAGCCGGTCGGGGGAACGGAGACAGATGGCCACCGTCGGAGGGGTCTGGGGCGAGCCGGCGCCGGCAATCCATCCCCCGACGACACAAGGAAGTCGAGCGCCGCCGAACGGACCATCGGAGCCGGCCGGCGCCGGGCGCTGCCAGCGGGACGGGCGGTGGTGGGCGGATTCCTGGTGGCGGTGGCGGCGGTGATCGTCTTCGCCGCTTCCCTCACCGGAGCCTCTCGTCCGGGGTCAGCGCTGGGTCGTCGCGTCCCGGCCACTCGGACCCGGGACCGTCCTCGGGGCTGGCGATCTCACCACCGCGACGATGCGCCTGTCATCGGCAACTGCGACCCGCGCCTATCGACAGGACGCCTTGGTCGAAGGCCGGTCCCTGGCGGTAGGGCTGGGCGCAGGTGAGCTGGTCGAATCGTCGACGCTGGTCCCGGCCAGCCAGGCGCCCGTCCTGCGTCCGGTAAGCGTGGCCGTTGACCCGGTGTCGCTCGCCGGGCTCACCTCCGGACAACGAGTGGACGTGCTGACAACCGAGGGCAGCGGAAGCGGCACCGTCGTCGCCGTGGTGCTTCGAGGAGCCACCCTCATGAGTGTCGCCACGTCAGGTTCCAACCTGCTGGCTCCGGGTGGTTCCGGGCAGGTCACCATCGGAGTGACCACTCTGAGCGAAGCAGAGGCCGTGGTGGCGGCCGCGCACGCGGGGACGGTCGCGCTCGTCGCCGCCGAGCCGTCGGATGGCGCCGGTCCCGGCCCGGTACGCGCCACCCCGTGACCGGAGAGCGCTACGTGCTGCTGGGCCTGGCTCCGGCTCGAGCCCCGTGGTTCGCGGCCCTCTCCCAATGGGCGACATCGGCGACCATCGCGGCGGAGTTCATCAAATGCGTATCGGCCGACGAGGTCCGAGCCCGGCTGGCCTCAGGCCGGCGCCATTCCGCTCTCCTGGTGGACGCGGCCTCGCCCTCGTTCGACCGCGACGTGGTGGACGCGGCCCGGGCCGCCATGACTCCCGTGATCGCGGTGCGCGGCCTCAGATCCCCAGGCTTTCCGGCCGCGGATCTTGGGATCGTCGCGGAGTTGCCGGGTGACTTCAGCCGGGACGACCTGCTCGACGTCCTGACCGCCCACTGCCAGCTGATCGGGCGTGGCGACCGGCTGCCGGCGGCGCTCGTAGACGCCACTCCCCCCATATGGCTCGGCCAGCTCATCACGGTCTGCGGGCCGGGCGGCACGGGCGCCTCCACGGTAGCCATCGCCCTGGCCCAGGGGTTGGCCGCCGACGTGCGCAACGGCCGCCGCGTCCTGCTCGCCGATCTGGCCCGCCGAGCCGACCAGGCCATGCTCCACGACGCTCAGGACCTCGGCCCCGGCACCCAGGAACTGGTGGAGGCCCACCGGCTCGGGCGACCCGACATCGACGAGGTGTGGCGCACCACTTTCGACGTGCCGCGGCGCGGCTATCGATTGCTCCTCGGTCTGCGCCGCCCGGAGGCGTGGAGCGCCTTGCGGCCGCGTGCCATCGACGCCAGCATCGACGGGTTGCGCCGGTCGTTCCAGGTGGTGGTGGCCGATGTGACGGGTGACTTCGAGGGCGAGGCAGACGGCGGATCGGTCGACGTGGAGGAACGCAACCACCTGGCCCGAAGCGCCGCCCTGCGCTCCGGTGTGGTGGTGGCCGTCGGCGCCCCGGGGATGAAGGGGGTGCACTCGCTGGCGACGCTGGTGCGGTCGTTGATGGGGATTGGAGTCTCACCGGGCCGGATCGTGACCGCCTTCAACCGGTCGCCCCGCCACCCGAGGGCCCGAGCCGAGCTGGCCCGCGCCCTGGCCGACCTTCTGGCCGTCACGGGCCGCGACGCGGGACCAGAAACCACCCTGGCCGGCCCGATCCATGTGCCAGAACGGAAGCTCGAGGACCTTCTCCGCGACGGAGGCCTGCTGCCAGGCGCAGTCGTGGACCCGGTGATTCAGGCTGTCCGAGTCGTGTCCGAGCGGCAGTTCGCCAGCAGCCCGGCTCCGCCGGGCCCGACCCTGGTCACCCCGGGGTCGCTCGGGCGCTGGTCGGAGTCGGCCGAATCCGGTACCGGGGGCGGGTGAGGCGGCGACTGGCCGTCCCACCGGCTTCCCAGCGCCCGCCGCCCCACCGGCTTCCCGCCGGCCCACCGCCCCGCACCCCGACGGCCCAGCCGGCCCGCCGGCCCACCGGCTTCCCGCCGGCCCACCGCCCCGCACCCCACGGCCCAGCCGGCCCGCCGGCCCACCGGCTTCCCGCCGAGCCGTCCCCACTCTTTCTGTCTGGTGCCGCCCTTCAGGTGGGCCGAGTTTGGTCCAGAGAACGAGACGTCACCCGCCCCAGCCGCCATCGCCGGCGGCACCGGATCGGGGCATCGCCCATCGAGCACCCCGTTGCCAGGCCGACCGCACCCCAACGGCCCCGGCCCACCGGCTTCCCACCCCGCCGCCCTACCGACCCACCGGCTTCCCACCGCCCCGCGGCCCAGCCGGCCCGCCGGCACCACCGGCTTCCCGCCGAGCCGTCCGCACTCTTTCTGTCTGGTGCCGCCCTTCAGGTGGGCCGAGTTTGGTCCAGAGAACGAGACGTCAACCGCCCCAGCCGCGACGCGGTTCCCCGGTCGCAGCCCGCGGATTAAAACAGCGTGAGCCGGCCCGTACCGGCGGCTCGCAAGTCGTCGTAGTCGACTTCGACGCACTGGATGCCCCGGGATGCCGCCATGACCTGGGCCTGGGGCTTGATCTGCTGTGCCGCCAGAAGCCCCCGGACCGGCCGCAACCTTCCATCGAGATCGAGGCGCTCGACATAGCGGGCCAGCTGTTCGACTCCGTCGATTTCGCCCCGGCGCTTGATCTCTACCGCTACCGCCCTACCCTCAGCATCTCGGCACAACAGGTCCACCGGGCCGATGTCAGTCGGGTATTCCCGTCGGATCAGTCGCAGGCCCTCGACGAGCACCGACGGGTTCGCGGCCAGTAACTCCTGCAGGTGCGCCTCGACCCCGTCTTTCTGCAAGCCCGGTTCGGTCCCGAGTTCGTGTGACAGATCCGCGTGCACCTCGTCGATGGCGATCGTCAACGTCTCGCCCTTCGGGTTGGTGACGACCCACCGGCCCGGTTCTGTCCGCAGCTCGCACGGCCACGACATCCAGTTCAACGGCTTGTACGCCCGATCGTCCGAGTGGACGGACACTGAGCCGTCTGCCTTCACCATCAGGAGGCGGGTCGCCCGCGGCAGGTGCGCCGAGAGCCGTCCTTGGTAGTCGACCGTACAGGTAGCGATCACCACCCGCATCAGACCGTCGCCGCCGCAAGGGGGTACCTTCTAAACAATCCCAGTGGCTTGTAGGCATTCCCGTCCGAATGGACGGAGACCGAACCGTCCGCGTTGACCATGAGCAGGCGGGTGGCCCGCGGCAGGTGCGCTGACAGCCTGCCCACGTAGTCGACCGTGCAGGTGGCGATCATGAGCCGCATGGTCGCGTCATTGTGCCCGACGCCGACGGGCCTCCACGACCCCGCCGACGACCTGACGTAGCCTGGGCTCCCTGGCCAGCACTTCACCGACGGGCAACGACACGGCCAACGTCTGGCCGGCCCCCCTCCAAAAGGAGGGTCCGGCTCCGTCTGGCGATCGCATCGGTCCGGCCCGTGGACCGTTGCCGATCGATCCTGGCCGCTGGGGCCGACCGGCGGCGGCACCTACCGACAGACCCTCTTTGCCGTCGTGGGTTCCGGTAGGGGCACCCCCCCCGCCGCCTCCTCGTCCCCCGATAGCGCCCCCCTTCTCCGCCCCCTCAGGTATCTCGGCGAGAGTTCGCAGGTGGTCCCGGACCGGTGGCCGGCGGCGTAGCGCCCTTATCGAAGGCGGCGTCGCCGTCGCCATCCTGATCGCACTGGCATTGGCCGGCGCGCCGGGCGGCGCCAGCCAAGCCCAGGTCGGCTCAAGTGCCCTCGCAGGCTGGGCCCAAACGGCCGGCCCCGCCATCACCAATCTGATTGACGACGCCAGGACGATTGCGGAGGACACTCGGCCGAATGCTGGTGTCCCGTCGCAGCAGGTGCGGGCCGACGCCGTCCAATATCAGCGGGACCTGGCTGTCGCGACCCGGTTGGGACCGGCTCCGGACCGCGCCATAGCCCAGTCGTGGGGTGCCACTCTGCCACAGCTGGCAACGGCGTTACCGCTCCTGAATGCAGCCCGGCCATCTGACCCAGCGGCGACGGCCCGAGCCCATGTGCGGTTCGCAGCCGATGAGGAAGAGCTGCTCCAACTCGAACAGGATCTGGCGTCCCGGGCCTGACCCGGCGGCTGGGCGTCGTGCGGGTACCCCTCTAGGAGCAGGCGAGGGGCTGAAGCGCCGCCGCCGGTGGCGGGATCGGAACTACGCCGCCGGCCAAGGGGCCGGTCGCGGCGACGGCCGTCGTGCTGGCTTGGACCTTGCGAACACCAAATCCGGGAATGGCCCGACCGAAGACGGCGTCGACCGCGGCGGTCCCCTCCAACCGGATCGTCGGCCCACTGGCCGCCATCCAGAGGCGCACGTCGTGAAGGTTGCGATCGGCTTGGGCCGCGACGCTCTCGCAGACCACCCGCGCGGCCTGGCCGGGGTCCACGGCGAGGTTGCCATGGGAGTAGAACGTCGAGCCCGACAATCCAGCGGCGACCGCGTCGTTGGCCGCGGCCGTCAACGAGTCCCGGAGCTGGCGTTGGGCTAGGTAGGTCTGGGCGCTGTCGACCGCGAGCGCTCCGAGGACCACGAGGACCAAAAAGGCGGCGGGTACCAGCGCCAGCACACTCCCGCGGTCCGACCTCGGGCTCACGCGCACTCGGCGGTCCCTGATAGCCCGGTCCGATACGGGTCCACGAGTTCAGAGTTGTCGGCCCGAACATGCTGGCCGGTCCCGACTCGACCGACGAAGGGCAGGGCCAACAACGGAGCCGGGTACTCCACAGAAATCGTGACCCGCTCACAACGCCCGAAGGACCCCACAGCCAAGTCGACCGTGGCCCGACTCGGATCCCGCCCGTATCCGGCCAGGGCGGAGGCGGCTGCAGAGCGTGCCGACGATGCCGCCAGGGTCGCCGACGAAGCCTCAACGTAGGTCCGCGCCGCCTGACGAGCCGCCTCCTCGGTAGCCGCCTTGGTATCGACTACCGCCCAGGCGTAGCTGATGAGCAGGGTGCCGGCCACGAAGAGCAGGAAACCAAACAGCAGCCCCTCGAATCCGCCGACGAAGCCGTCCGCTTCTCGGGCCCGCCCCATTCCGAACCGAGCCCCCGACCGGAGCCGCGAGGCCCCACCGACTCCGAACCGACCCTGCAGCCGGCCGCCCGAGGCCGCCCCCTCGCCGAACCCACCGCACGGGCGGCTCCCCCAGGGCCGACTCCGCCTGGCTCCTCCCCGACTGCGTCGGAGTCGGCTCCTTCCCCCGCGGCGTCTGGAACCAACCTCGCCTTCCCGTCGGGCCCCGGCCGTGGATTTGATCATCGGAATCGCTCGGTGCGGACAGTGACCGTCCTGACGATTTCTTTCCACCCTCCCGGCAGCGGCAGGAGGCTGGGACTGTCACCTCGCACCTCGAGGACGATCTGTTGCCCGTCGACTTCCAGCCAGGTGAATCGGGTTCGGGACGCGCCAAACGTGCCCAGTTGCTGGCGAGCTTCGTCCACTGCCCCGGGCATGGCTGTTCTCGGATCCGGGGACTCCGCGACGTCTTCGGCCGCCCGTGACGCGGCGGCCGTCAACGTCGATGTGGCATACATTCGCACCAGGACCTGGGCGCAAAACAGCAGCAGGATCATGAAGATGAGAAACCCGACGAACGTCCCGACAACACTCGTCCCGCGGTCCATCTCCGGGCAGCCAAGGACGCTCTCGCCGGCCGCGGCGTCGCCGGCTGGGCTCGGCACCCAGCGCCTCAGCAGGTGCTGCTGCTCTGACCGATGCAGTTGACCTGGTTGTCCACGTGCTTGGCGGCATGCTGGAACGTGGTGCTGAATGCGACCCACATCCCGACCCCGATGAACGCCATCACCAGAACTGCGATGGCGGCCGAGATCACGCCTTCTCCCCGTTCGTCACGCCCAGGACTAGTTCGGTGGTAGTAGGTCTTGGTGATCGCCATTTGTTGTCCTTTCGCAGCTAGCCGGGCACAACGACACCGCCGTTTGACACCCACCCCCCACCCTCGCCCGCCACCCTGGCAGCTGGCGCCCCCTGTTCAATTCCCGGTCCAGCAGCCACGCGCGCCACCAGGCTGAAAGATATTCAAACTACATCCATGTTGACAAGGCCGCCGACCAGCATCTTTCTCCTCAAAGGCCTAGTTGCCGACGTCAGGCCACACCCGGGCCCTGTTTCGTGAGAAGGGCGACCCCTCCGGTCGGCGGGATCGCCTCGACATCCTGGTCCACTCGCCCAGCGCCGCCCCCGCCTGGGACCGCTGGTTGAAAGCCTCATCTCCCGGCCGGGGGCGGACGGTCGGTGTCGTCGTCGACCCGCCAGCGTCCCATTCTCGACCCTTCCGCCCACGCCCACGACGCCAGCCCGACCCTGGCAGGCATGTGGCCGGGAGCCGCCGTCGCTATGCACCTGGGCGCCCGCCCTCCGGGCGGGTCCGCTCGCGGTCGTTGCACAACGGGTGGGGACACCGGCGGCGCTATGTGAAAACCCGTCGTCGGGCAGTGGCGCACGCTGGCGTCGACGTTTCCCGCCGTTGCTGACGTCGTCATCGAAGGGATCTTCCCCGTGGTGCTTCCGGCCCGAGATGTACACCGAGCGGCCCTAGTGCATCGCCACGCCGGTGGAGTTCGTCCGAGGCCCCCCAGCCGGCCGATGGATTCGCGACCCAGTTCGGCGCCGTCGCCGCCCACGACGCCAGGGCGCGCTGGCCGCGATCGGCGCTCCGACCCTGATCACCCTTTGGGAGGGCGCGACCTGTTCTGCTCGACCCGTACCGCCGGGGGCATCCCCCACTAGCGATCGGCACTTGATTGCTCGATGCCAAACACCGTTTGCTATCGAACTGCTACGAGGCCCCCTCTTGGCGGCGCGCCCGGCGACCGGCGCCCTGTCCCTCCGGCCCGCCTACGGTGCCGGTCAGAGGCCCCCTATGCCCAGATGGTGCGGGTCAATATCGTGCTGTTCGCCGCCGATGGACCGGCGATTGTCTGGCTCCGGGCCCTCAGGTCGGGCCGGGCTGGTACGCCCTCAGAGCAAACTCTGACACCATGCTTTGGTGGGACGGGGCGAACTGGCTGGATCCCGACGAGGATTTGCCACCGGAGGATGGGGTGACGCTCCATTTTCTGCGGTTCCTAGCCGTACTGATCGTCATGCAGGCTTGCGTGGCCCTTGTCTTTGGTTACTTCATGATTCCAGTCGCATTGCGACGGACCGGTCGCCGAGCCCGAGACATCTTCATGCTCCTGGTACCAGTTTGGGGTGCGGTTGTGTGGTTCCAGACATTCTGGCGCCTCAATGGACGGCGGATCTGCTGGTCACCGCGCACCGACCTTGCCACCCGTCCGCTCTTCGGGCCAGCGGTATTGCCCGTCGACCGCTTGCGCTAGAGGCGGTCCGGGACCAACCCCGCAACGCAAAGTCGAAATGTGCCGCGGGTAGTGAAGTGTCGGTGCGGACAACGCCCATTCCCCCTACGAGCACCAGTCGAGCCGGTGCCCCTGCCGGGAGAAGACGTGCCCCTACGGCGCAATCGTATCTAGTGAGATATTACCCCTAGGCGGTGATCCGGGTTTAGCGTGCCGCTTGGCATCTCAAGCAAAGGCCATCTACCCACGCCTCACCGAGTTGGCTACGTGACCCCACGCGCCTGCGCCTCTAGCTAGTGACTGCCGCCCTCTTCCTTAGGCCGCTACGGTGCCCGTCAGAACGCTGAACTTTGGTCATGCTTCTGACCACATTCCGACCCGCATCTGGGAGGGTCGTGACACCGGCGCACCACTAACCGCCCGACCCGTCGCTCCAAGGCGTGAACTCAGCTGGACAAGGCCTCCTCGGGCAGGGGGAATCAAGGCCCTCGACAAACCCGATCCTCCTTGCTCCGAACGCTTCTCTCGCGGCTAGTCAGGCCGCCATCAGCGCACTGCCGCTGGTTCTGAGTAGCTAGCATCCATGCCAATGGTTGGCGGACCGTTCAGCGCGTTCGGCGCGCCCACGGTGACCCGGAGGCGATGGATGGTCTTGGCGATAGCGACCATCACCGGCTTGCTGAGCACACTGCTCTCCGCTCCGGCCGCCCCGGCCGGGGCCGTGACCAGCTACACGGGTGGAGGCCTCGACGCGTGCGCGGCACCGTCGGTCAGCCAGATGTCGGCGTGGCTCGGCTCGCCCTACCGCAGCATTGGCATCTACATCGGCGGCGTCAACCGCGGTTGTGCCCAGGGCAACCTCTCGTCGTCATGGGTCTCAAGCGTCGAAGCGCTGGGATGGAACCTCACCCCGCTCTACGTGGGGCTGCAGGCGCCGTGCGTGACTCAGGCGGGGCTGGCCACGATCGATGCTGCTGATGCCGCGCCCGAAGGGGTGCAGGCGGCGGACGACGCGGTCACCCAGGCCGCCAGCCTCCGACTGGCGCCGGGCACCCCTATCTACTTCGACATGGAGGGCTATGGGAGTGACCCAACCTGCACCCTCGCCGTCGATCAGTTCCTCAGTGCCTGGACCGGCGAACTCCACAAGAACGGTTACCTGTCGGGCGTGTACGGGAGCAGCGCTTCGACCATCGCCGATCAGGCCGCGATCTACGAGAACCCGGCCTACTACCACGTTGACGACATCTGGTTCGCGGACTGGAACGGATGCCCGACCGACCTTGATTCGTCCTATTTCCCGAACACCTACTGGCCCAACCGCCAGCGACTCCATCAGTACCAGGCCAACAGCACCGAGACCTGGGGTGGAGTGACCATCACCATCGACCGCGACTATGTCAACGGTGCCGTCGCCGGCCCCGGGGATGCCGCCTCTCCGGGATCGCCATCGTGTGCTCCCGGTACCGGCTGGTCCGCCTGGTCTCGTGTCACCGCACCCGCCGCGGGCGTCGCCGGCGCCCCGGCCGTCGCATCGTGGGGACCGGGCCGTTTGGATCTCTTCGTGCGGGGAGGGGACAACCAGCTCTATCACCTCTGGTCGTCGAACAGTGGCGCTACCTGGTCGGCCTGGCAGCCGATGGGAGCACCCCCCGGCGGTCTGGCTGGCGGCCCGGCGGCGGTGTCGTGGTCCGCGAATCGCATCGACGTGTTCGCCCGCGGCGCCAACAACGCCCTCTGGCACACCTGGTGGAACGGAGCGGCGTGGGCACCGTGGCAAAGCCTCGGCGGTGTGCTTCTATCGGATCCGGCCGTATCATCGTGGGCCCCGGGTCGTCTCGACGTCTTCGTGGTCGGCGAGCAGCGCGTCATGTACCACATCGCCTGGACCGGGACGACTTGGAGCAGCTTCGCGTCACTGGGCGGCTACTGCCTAGACGACCCGGGAGCCACGTCCTGGGGCCCCAACCGCATCGACCTCTTCACCCTTGGCGTCGGCAACCTCCTCTATCACAAGATCTGGAACGGATCTTCGTGGAGCCCGTGGGTGCAGGAGGTTCCCGGGTACTGGTTTTCGGGGCCGGCCGCGGCGTCGTCGGGCGTGGGCCGCGTCGACGTCTTCCTCGAATCGAGCGCCACCGGCCAGCCGATGGGCCACGTTTACTGGGCCGGCGCCTGGTATGAGGACAACGAAGGCGGATCGCTGACATCGACACCCGCCGCTGTCGGCTCCTACCGGCGGCTGGACGTGTTCGTCCGGGGCACTGACGGGAATTTGTGGCACACGTCGACGGGAACATAGGCGAGACCAGCAACCCGTCGGCCGTGCCACTGAGCCCGAAACGCATTTAAACTACATGTATGTCGTTAAGGCCCACCAGCGCCTTTCGCGAACCCGGCCGAAACGGGCCCGGCGGGCGGCCGCCTGACCGCTCGCCGGGCCCGCTAGACGCATCCAGGCCAGCGGGGCGGGCTGCGTCACACCCGGCTGTGCTGTCCCGGCCAGGCGGCTCATCGTGCTCCAGATCCAGCGACGGGTAGATCCGCCCCCAAGGACGGCACGGCCAATCACCCGAAAGGTAAGGCCTCCCTGACACCCGATAAGGGATTATCCCCATGCCCGGGGGGGCCTTAGAGGCCGAGACTCTACCCATCAAACGACAAAAACGGAGGTGGGAGATGCACCCGTGGATCGCAGAACAGGCCAATCGGGAGCACATCGCCGAGCTACGCTCACTGGGCCGCCCTTTCAGGGTGTCGCCCGCCGGATGGGGGCTTGGGCGCCTTTGGGGCACCCAAGCGGAATCGAAGCGGGCGGGGCCGGTGGTTGGCCGCAAACGGCGAATCAG
Source organism: uncultured Acidimicrobiaceae bacterium (assembly GCA_963769725.1). Classification (GTDB taxonomy): domain Bacteria; phylum Actinomycetota; class Acidimicrobiia; order Acidimicrobiales; family Palsa-688; genus PALSA-693. Next base: position 465,736 of record CAVYMU010000005.1, read on the forward strand.
CGTCAGGTTTTGAGCATCCAGCTGCCAGCATGGCCCCTGGGAAGACGATGATGGAGGAGGTGCCTGCGACCCCCTTCATCGGAAGATCAGCGGAACTCGAGCACCTCGGCTCGCTCATCGGCTTGGGCACGAACGATCAGCCGCCGGCGGCCATGCTGGTAGGAGGCGACGCCGGGGTCGGCAAAAGCCGGCTGATCACCGAGCTGATCCGGAGGGCCACCGGCTCGGACTACCAGACCAGCATCGGACACTGCGTGGACCTTGGCGATAGCCCTGTGCCTTACCTTCCGTTCACCCAGATTCTGGGCCGGCTCAGCGCCGAGTCGCCGCCTCAGGCGGAGGCAATGGTGCTCCGGCGCCCGGCCCTGCGCCGGCTGATGCCCCCAACCGGAAGTGGGGCGGAGGAGAGCCGGCAGGTCACCGCGACCGACCGGTCCGACCTTTTCGAAGCCGTGGCGGCGATCTTTGACCATCTTGGCGCCTCCCGACGGCTGCTGTGGGTGGTGGAGGACGTCCACTGGGCTGATCGTTCCACCCGAGAGATGATCACCTACCTGCTCTCGCATCCGCCGGCCAACCCGGCGACGTTGATCTTGACCTATCGCCTCGACGATCTGCATCGACGTCACCCGCTGCGGCCCGTGCTCGCCGAGTGGGGCCGCCTGCCCGGCGTCGAGCGAATCACGGTCCCGCCTCTCGACGAGTCGGATGTCCGCGGGATGGTTCGAGCCCTGCAACGGTCTCCCCTGCGTGAAGGCGACGTGGCCACCATTGTGTCCAGGGCCGAAGGCAATGCCTTCTTCGTCGAAGAGCTCATCGGTGCCGCAACGGATGGGACCGGACCGCTGCCGACCGATCTGTCAGATCTGCTGCTCATCCGAATCGACAGCCTCGGAGACCTAGCCCGGCGGGTAGTGAAGGCGGCGTCGGTAGCTGGCCGCGAGGTGTCGCACCACCTCCTCGCCATTGTGGCCGGCGTCGACGACACCGGTCTCGAGACCGGGTTGCGTGCCGCGATGGACGCCAAGGTCATGGTGGCCGCCAGCCCGGACAGGTACGCGTTCCGACACGCGCTTCTCTCGGAGGCGGTCTACGGCGACCTGCTACCGGGGGAGAGGGTGCGCCTGCATGCCGCCTACGCCCGCGCTCTGGCCGACGATCCGACCTCCGGAACCGCCGCTGAACTGGCCCGCCACGCCCGAGGGGCTCACGATCCGATCACTGCTGCCAACGCCAGCGTCTGGGCGGGAGATGAGGCCGCCGCCTTGGCTGCGCCCGACGAAGCGCTCGGCCAGTACGAGGCCGCCATCCGCATCCTCACTGAGATCGGCCCCGCTGCTGCAGAGACGACGGGCATCGACCCGATCGACCTGACCGTCCGCGCCAGTAACGCGGCCATGGTCGCTGGCCAGCCCATCCGGGCGCTCGCCCTGTTAGAGGACGAACTCGCTGCCCTGCAAGCAGTTTCTCCTCCCGTGGCGAGGGCCCGATTGTTGCGGGCCCTGGCTGGAGCAGCCCTGGTGGTTGATTCCGGCTTGGACGTCCGGGCCCTCGCCTCCGAGGCGCTCGGCCTGGTCCCCGCCGATCCGCCGTCGGCTCTGCGGGCCGAATTACTCGGGATTCTGGCCCGGGCGCATCTGGACTTTGATCGCCGCGAGGTGATTCCTCTGGCCAGTCAGGCGCTCGACCTGGCCCGCCATCTGGACCTGCCCGAGGTCGCCGCAGAGGCAGCCACTACCCTGGCCCGTGCCCAACAGGGCGATGAGGATTTCGAGGTGTCGGCCATGCACTTGGCCGACGCGGCCGCCGAGGCCCGCACCGTGGGAGAACACGACGCCGAACTTCGGGCCATGTTCGGCGTGGGCTCGGTCAACTTCGAGGCCGGCCGTCTGGCCGAGGCCTTGAGCGCCTATCAACAGACACTCACCCGTTCGGAACAGCTTCGTCTGCCCTGGACCCCTTACGCCATCGTGGCTCGAGCGATGACGGCAATCGTCTATTACATGCGAGGGGACTGGCCCGCAGTGGAGCGCATCACCTCCACCGCCAGGGAATCACCGCCGGAGTTCCCTGGGATGCTCCTGCGGGCGGTGGGCCTGGCTGTGCTGGCCGCTCGGGGTGACGGCACCGGGCTCGAGGCCCTCGCATCGTTAGAGGCTTGGTCTGACAAAGACGGCCTGATCGCCATTCTGGTCGGAGCGGCCGCCATCGACCTCTACGGCGACCGGGGTGACATCGCCAGCGCGGTCAAGGCTCATGAGGCGGCCGTCGAGTCGGTCACCAGGCTCTGGCAGGTACCGACGTTCGACGCACGGGTGCGTCTCAGCGCCCTGCTCATCGGTCAGCTGGCGGCCGATGCGGCCCGCACACCGGGCGAGTCCCGAAAAAACCTGGTGGAGGCGGGTACCGCCCTGGCCGACGCGGCCGAGGAGGCCGCCCGGTACTCCCGGTCGATGCAGCGCTTTATCGGGCCGGAAGCGCACGCCTGGGCCCAGCGGGCCTCGGCCGAGCACCTCCGCCTCCGGTGGCAGAGCGGCATCAACACCCCCTCCCCCACCGAGATGGTTGATGCTTGGCGGGCGGTGACCGACCGATTCGCACATCTCGGCCATCGCTTCGAGGTCGCTCGCAGCCAGGCCAGGCTCGCCGCCGCTTTGCACGCCGCGGGCCAGAAAAAAGACGCCGCCGACTGGCGCGCCCAAGCCGAGGCCACTGCCCTCCTGTTCGGCGCCCAGCCGCTGCTGCGAGAGTTGGGCAGCCCGCCCGCCACCCGGCCCGACCCAACCGCCCTGCGCCCCCAACCTCTCACAGCCCGTGAGCTGGAGGTCCTGCGGCTCGTCTCGGTTGGAAGGTCCAATCGAGAGATCGCCGATCAGCTCTATATCAGCGCCAAGACGGCCAGCGTGCACGTATCGAACATTCTTTCCAAGCTCGGTGCTCGGAGCCGCACTGAGGCGGCGGCTATCGCCCGTCAGCGAAAAGTCATACAGCCGGACATGACCCCTTGACCACCTGGGCCGGACGGCCCTGATCCGGTGATGGCTATGGCGCCCAGTACCGTTCTGCGTAGTTTGTCCGGTCCCACCAGGCAGTGGCGTAGGGCTACTTCCGGGCCCGGGTGACTCAACCGGGGCGCGGCCGGTGTCGATATCCTCGCCGGCCCAAACCTGACCAAGCCGCCTCCTGACGTTGGTCCCTATTTCGACCTGATCGCCGTGATATAAGGTGATCCATCTGACCCAAGTGGTAGCGAGATCATAAGGACTACGGATGCTGGCATATGACTATCCGCTGTTGAGTGTTTTCTGGACGCTGCTGATGATCGCCGGCTTGGCCCTGGTGCTCTTTTTCATCATCTGGTGTTTCATCGACAACTTCCGGCGCCAGGACCACCACGGCTTGGCGAAGGCAGGTTGGACGATCTTCATCCTGTTCGTGCCGCTCCTCGGCGCCCTGATCTACGTGGTTGCCCGTCCACCGATCTCGGTTTCCTAGGCCGGATAGACCGGATTGCCGCAGAGGCCGGGTGGGTGCACAGGCAAGGGAAGGACGCAGATGGCTGACGCCAGCGAGCATCCGATTGTCGTTGGCGTCGATGGCTCCGCGTCCGCACGGCGTGCTCTCGACTGGGCGGTCCGTCAAGCCGACCTCACCGCAGCCCGGCTGGATGTCGTCATCACCTGGGAGTGGCCAGGTGGCTTCGGGTGGACGGTACCTTTCCCTGAGGACTGGGATCCGCAAGCAGACGCCCAGAAAGCGGTGGACGAAGCGCTACTGCCGGCCCGCCAGGCTCACCCGGATGTCATGATCCAAACGCTGGTGGTGGAGGGCCACGCCGCGCCAGTGCTCGTCGACGCCTCCCGCCAGGCTGCGCTTCTGGTAGTGGGTAGCCGCGGCCACGGGGAATTCTCCGGCATGTTGCTCGGATCGGTCAGCCAGCATTGCGTCACCAACGCCCATTGCCCGGTGGTGGTTGTGCGGTATGACGAAGAGGACGAAGGACCAGCGCCGGTTACTTCCCCCCAAACCTAGCGACAGGTCGGGCGCATTTGACTCGTGGCCGGCCGGATTCGGCGTACGGCTTGATTGCACCCGCACCGCATATTCATTGGCCAGGCGACACTCGTGGTTGGCCAGATCGCTAGAGGGGCAGCACCAAGCGGCCGCCGACGCGAAATGGCTCGTCGCCTGTTTGCTGATCACTTAAGCGACGCTCGTTCGCTCCATACACGCGCACGTCGGAGATACCATCGGCTGCGGTCCGTAGTACGAAGGCGCGTGGCAGCGCTTCGATCCGGAGCCAGTCTTTCATCTCGTAGTTTGCGAGCACCTCGGCGAACCATACGTTGTCTTGGTGCCATTGCGAGGTGATTTCGTGAGCAGTCGATCGCAGCACCGATAGGAACTCGCGGAGTAAGTTCCGAACGTTGTCACGACCCTCGACCTGGCGACCGTCAGCGGTGGCGAAGCGACAATCGGCCCCACACAGCGCCATCGCCGCGTCGACGTCGAGTTTGTCGATAGCTGCGAGGAGTTGGGCAAGAGGTGACGCTTCCAAGCACGCCGAGCCTATGTCCGGCCCGGGGCGCTGGGCCAGGCGGGTCGCTCTGGCCGGATGGGCGACGGCTTACGACGCAGCCTCTGCAGCGAACTTACCGAACCCCCTTCACCGCCCCGACGGCCCGCTGAAGGTGGGCGGGTTGATCATCGTCTGGCCGGTCCCGATGAGGGGTGGGCCTCAGCGGCGGCGATCCCTCTGTTGATGATCGTCTGGAGGGCCGCGTACCGCTGAGGGACGGCAGAAAAGATGGTCGATGAAAGGCGAGCCCACGGGTCTTGGGCGGGGTCGATTGCGGCCCTCAGCCGATCACGCAGCGGATTGGTCGAGCCGTTCCCAGCGGCGCGGACCGACACCTTTTCCCCTGCTGCGCTCGCCTGGTTGTAGAGGCGGAGCGCCGCCACGTTGAGGTCCTCGTCGATCACGACGGCTGCCGCGCCTTGTTGCCGGTCGGGCTGAACGCTGTCGACAACCCAGCCGCCGGTGTTGTACACCTCGACCGGCCGGCGGTAACCCCCGTAGGCGGTGCTGTCTTCGTAGGGCTTATGGGTGTGTCCGAAGACAAATGCCACTTGATCGGGTAGCTGGTCTGGATTCTCGCGGCGCAACTGGAGCGCCAAGGGACCCTCGATGTACGTTCGTAAGCCGGCCAACCCGGCCGGGCTCAGCGGTCCTTGGCTTGGAACGTTGCGTTCGAGGGCAGCCACCCGCCCCGCGAACACGTCGACCGCCTTCCCGATCAGCCTGCGGCGAACAAAGCCGGGCAGCCAGCGCGGCTGGCCTCGGGCCGCGACGGCGTTTCCGAGGTTGCGGCCCACGGCTGCGACGGCGCGCTCCTCTTGGAGCATGTCGTACAGAACCCCGACATCGGTTCCCCAGTCTCCGGACCGACCCAACGTCGACCAGAAGAAGTCGATCCAGGCGAAGTTCTCGGCTTCCCATTCCCACGGGGCCAGCGCGGCCGGTGACGCGGGGAAGAGGTCGCTCTTCAGGCGACTCATCAGCCGGTACAGCGAGTCTACATAGTGGCCGTGGTGGAAGGTCACGGCTCGCCCGTCCGTCGAGCGGAGCCCGAAGTTCGGGTAGCGAACCTCCACGGCCGCGTCACCAAGTGGCTCGAAGCGGCGCAGAACCGTCTGCAGCAGGTCCGCCTCTACCGTGCGGGCCCGCCGGACGGCGTCGTCATAGGCCGCGAACATGCTCGTCGCATGCCAGGGTGCACCCAGCGCCGTTCCGGGCGAATGTCTGGCGATGTAGTCGGAGTACTGGCGCTCCCGCGCCGTCTCCCACAGGTGGTGGTCATGGTTGCCCGGGATGTAGTAAACGTGATGGGAGAACAGATCTCGTTCGACGAAGGCGAGTTCGACGAACCGCTCGAAGGCCAGGATCGCCACTTCATCACTGGCCAAGGCGAAATCGAGGATGTCACCGTTCAGTACGAGTATGGGCTTCGTGCTGCGGTCTTCGTTGGCGGCGACAAGCGACGACAGGCAGTCGGCAAATGCGGTCAGGGTCGGACTGGCGACCAGCGGGTCTGCGATCACGTCACCAGCGGCCAGGTTTGTGAGCAGACTGTTCTGAGCCCCAAAGTGCAAATCAGATAGGCAGACATAGCGGACGTCCGGCATTGGTCCTCCCTCCAGGTCAGGACAACTCAACCCAGCCTCGGCACTCAGGCGACCGACACCTCGCCAGGTGTTCACCGTAGTCGCCCGAAGAGCTGCCTCGAGGGGCGTGGCGGTGCTGACGGCGTCGGGCAATCGCAAACCTCGACCCCTCGGGCGGCGAAACGGTGGGTGGACCTGCCCCACAGAGTTGTCTTGGCCCGCCGCGGCCGGAATAGTGAGGTCGGGCCGCCGCCACCGGCGCATGGCCGGGTCGATCCGACGCCGACCCGTCGGATGGGCGTCGAATGATGGTTGGCAACGAGCGCTCAGCCGAGGACCGGTTCGGCCCGCCGCTGGGCATCGCGCCACGCCAGCGACAGGCGCCGCAGGCCCGTCTCTACCAACGGCCAGGGCCGGTCGACGCAGATACGCACATGGGGGTCGGGGGCGCGGGCGGCGCGGGCTACCGAGCCGGGGGCAATGTGGACGCCGTGGCGCCGGGCGATCTGCACGAAGGGCCCGCTGTCTGCAACCGGTAGCCGCGCCCACAGCACCGAGCCACCGGCCGGATCGCCCACCTCCCAGTCCGGAAAGTCGGCCCGAACACATTCGAGGGCCTGGCTGACTGTCCCAGCTATGGCGTCGCGTCGACGGAGTGCCAGCTCCTCAAGGTGCGGCAACAACTGGACTGCGAACAGCTGGGACGGGACCGCCGGGCCCAGGTCCGTGGCCAGACGAAGATGCATCGTCTGTTCGATCAGGGGGGCCGGCGCCCGCATCCAGCCGATGCGCAGACCCGCCCACGCCACCTTGCTGAGCGATCCGACGCTGGCGACGACGGCTCGCCGGCACAGGTTGGCCAGTTCGGGCCGTACCCGTCCATCGAACGCCAGCTCGGCGAGCGTCGAGTCCTCGAGCACAACCGCGTCGTAGCGGTCGAGAATGTTCGCAAGCTCACGAAGCCGTCCGATGGCGGGGACTCGGCCGGTCGGATTGTGCGGTCCATTTTGGAGGTACAGCACCTTGGGGCGGTGCAGTGACAGCGCCTGTTCCAGCGATTCAGGGACCACTCCGGCCGCGTCGGTGGAGAGCGGCTCCGCCCGGGCTCCGAGGTTGTCAATGATGTCGAAGATGCCCGGGTAGCTGGTCTCTTCCACTGCGACCCGGTCTCCGGGATTGGTGCAAGCGCCCACTATCAGGGCCATCGCTTGATGCGCTCCCGAGGTCACGTGGATCTGCGAGGTGTCGGTGAGCAACCCTTCGCTGGTGTAGGTGACCGCCAAGGCCTCGCGTAGCGCCGCCAGGCCGAGCGGATGCACACCGGGTCCTCCGCCGTCGGAGATGAGATCGGAGACGTCGACCTTGATCGACGGCCAGTGCGAGGGGTCTGGCGGGTTGCCGGCGGCCAGGTCGATTCCCGGCAGACCGGCGAAGTGCTCGCCAATTCTGCTGCTGGCCACCATCTGACGGGTCCCTCTTACCACCGTCCCGCTGCCCTGACGGGACTGCAACAAACCCTCGCCGCGCAGGTCGTCGAGCGCCGCGGTCACCGTCGAGCGTCCGACGCCCAGCGCCGTCGCCAGTGCTCGCTCGGCCGGCAGACGAGCTTCGTCGGCGATCAGACCCGACGTCACCGCCAGGCGAATGGCGTTCGCCAGGCGGCGGGACAAGGCCCCATGGGTCGAATCCGACCAGCCCGACAGGGTCGATGCCAGCTCCTGAGCGGACGGTTGGCGAATGGCTTGCCTATTCACAGACCAATCCTGCCCGATTGGCATTCTCAATGACAACCCCTGACCGGCAAGATCACCGTATGCCCGATTCGCGCTACGAACAGGCCGAGGCGCATTGGGCGGCGGTTTGCAGAGCAACCCAACTGAGCACGACTTCCAGCCAGACACGACGGCGCCAATGGATGGCCCGCATCCTCATGCGGGCCAGCACCCGCCTCGCCACGCCCATCGCCTACCCGGAGCCAGGAAGGAGGGCCGGATGCACCCCTGGTTGATGGAGCAAGTCGCCAACGAGCGCCGACGGGACCTCCTCGGCCAAGCCGAACGCCACCGGCTCAGACGCCAGGCGCCCCGCCACTCTCGCACGATCGGGCCCCTGCGAAGCTTGGTCGACCACCTGGGCTCCGTGGTCGGTTCGACTCGACGCCGGCAGCGGCGGCCACCCCGCGGGCGACGGCAACGATCAGTCTTTCTGCAGGACGGCCTCGATCTCGAGACTGATCTTGATCTTGTCGCCGACGACCACACCGCCGCCGTCAAGGGGCATGTTGAATTCGATCCCGAAGTCGCCCCGGCTGATCTCGGTTCCCGCTGAGAACCCGGCCCGGGTGCCGCCCCAGGGATCCGGGGACACGCCGTTGAACTCCAGCCCCAGGTCGACTGAGCGGGTGACGCCGTGGATGGTCAAGTCGCCGGTCACCTCGTAGTCGCTGCCGCCGGCCGTCCGCACCGCAGTCGATACGAAGGTGATCTGGGGGTGGGACTCGACTTCAAAGAAGTCGGCCGAGCGCAGGTGGTTGTCCCGGTTCTCGTCGCGGGTGTCGACGGAGGAGGCGTCGATGTGCGCTTCGACCTTGGAGTCGAGGGGGTTCTCGGCGATGGTGATGGTGCCGTCGAAGGTCTTGAAGGAACCCTTGACTTTGCTGACCATTAGGTGCCTGACGCTGAAGCCGACCTCCGAGTGAACCGGGTCGATGTTCCAGGTACCGGCGATGAGGCCGGGGACCTCGACGGTGGGTGTGCTCATGGGAAAGACCTCCATAGAGATGGCCAAGCGGTTGATGTGTCAACGACCAGTCTAAGTCTCTCTGGTAGATACGTCAACTATTATACTTGGTCGGGTGGAACCGACCCGCTGGCTGACCCCGAGCGAAGACCGGGCCTGGCGGGCCTGGCTGGCGATGACAGAGCGCCTGCGCGCTCAGATCGCCCGCGACCTCCTTGTGGATTCGGGCCTGTCCGACCCCGACTACCTGGTCCTGGTCCATCTCTCCGAGGCCCAAGGCCGCCGCGTCCGCATGAACGACCTGGCCGCTCGGCTCGACTGGTCCAAGAGCCGCCTCTCCCACCAGCTGGCCCGAATGCAAGCCCGGGGGCTGGTGCAGCGCGAAGAGTGCCCGTCAGACGCTCGAGGTGCGTTCGCCGTGCTGGGGAGCTGCGGGCTCGCCGCGATCGAGCGGGCCGCCCCCAACCATGTCGCGAGCGTGCGCCGTCACCTCATGGACGTCCTCGACGCCGAGCAGCTCAGCCAGCTTTCCACCATCGCCGAACTTGTCGTCGGGCACCTCCGCAGCCAGAGCGCGTGCACCGGGGCCCTCGAAGAATCCGACGCCAAGGCGTCGTGTGGCGGTCGGTCCGCCCCAGTTCACCCCTCGCGCTGAGCGGCCAGGGTGCCGAGCTCTCGTTCGAGGTCATCGGCTTCATCGCCCATGCTCTCCGATGTCGCCCGCCTTCCCTGGGCGGCTGCGACGTTGGCCAAATGTCGCAGCGCCAACGCCGTCCGCCACTTATCGCCCGCATTTCGGAACGCCTGCAGGGCTTGGGTCCCGGCCACGAATCCCCCCTCGATCTCACCGAGCATCAGCAGGTGCCGGCCCAGGTAGAGCAGCGGTCCGCCTAAGGCCCAGTCATCACCGGCCACTCGGAGATAGGCGACGCTCCGCTCGAGGGTCTCGCGGACCTCGTCGGCTGCATGCGCGTCGCAACGACCGAGAAATACGTTTGTACCCAGGCTCCAGTACGCCAGACCCGCGCACCACGGCTCGCCGCTTGCCTCACCGACGACGATTGCTTGTTGGGCGGCTCGGCGAGCCAGTGCACGGTTGCCGATCGAACCGGCGGTGATGCTGAGGTAGACCAGTGTCGTCACCAGCTCAATGAGCTCCCGTCGCGGCAGGCCGTCTCGGTCGACTTCCTGCCACGCCGCCTCCGCTTGGAGCAGGATGTCGCAGGCGGCCTCGCCGTCACCGGCGGCGCCGAGAGCCTCGCCTCGATAGAACAGCAGCCGCCCATAGGCGCTCAAGAGCGGTGCCCGCTGGACCGGCCCCAGCCGGTCGGCCATCTGGACGAAGCGTTGCAGGAAACTCACGCCGTCTCCGGTGTGGTTGCGCAGCATCCAGTACCAGCCGAGACCAACCGCGAGCCGCGCCGCCGTCTCTGTCTCGTCGCTCATCGCCCATTGGGCTGCGGCCCGCAGGTTGCCATATTCGACATCGAGTCGCGCCAACACGGCAGCTTGTTCGGGTCCGTGCAAACCGGCCTCGGCCCTGGTCAAAGCGTCGACTGCGTAGGCCACCAGCGTCCGGTGGGCGGATTCCACTTCATGGTGCTCCGGCAGCCGGTCCAGGGCGAACTCCCGAACCGCCTGCGGCAGCTGGAAGCGATCCGCACCGATGCGCCGAATCAGGTTCTTGTCGAGGAGCGAATGAATGGACTCGATGCTGCAGCCACCGAGGCGTTCGACCGCACCCAGGTCGAACGAGTCGAGCGGGCTCAAGGTCCGTAGCAGGCGCTGATGGGCGGGCTGCAGCAGGTCGTAACTCCATTGGATGGTGGCTTCCAGCGTGCGTTGGCGGTCCGGTACGTCTCTCCGGTGTCCCGTCAGTACCGGAAGGGCCCGGTCGAGCCGTCGGAGGAGTTCCTCCATGGGAAAGACCGAGATCAGTGCGGCTGCCAGCTCAATGGCGAGTGGGAGGCCGTCCAGGCGGCGGCATATCGGTGGCAACGCGGGCCCAGGGGTAAACGAGGGATTCTCCGCCGCCGCTCGTTCCACGAAAAGGTCCTCCGCATCGGACTGGGCCAAGGGGCCCACCGGCAGCAGGTGTTCCCCGGCGACGCGGAGCGGCTCGCGGCTGGTGACGAGCACGCGCAGATTCTCCGTCTGCGACAGGAGGTCGGCGACGTCCGGCGCGGCGTTGACGACCTGCTCGAAGTTGTCGAGGACGATCAGGAGCCGTCGGCTTCCGACGTGGGCGGCGACATCACCCGGCGCGCCGAGCGCCTGCGCCACCGCCGGCATCACCAGATCGGAAGCAAGAACGCTCTGCAGCCCGACCCAACAGACGCCATCCGGCATCAGGGAGGCGCAGGACATGGCTATCTCGCCCGCCAGTCTGGTCTTACCTGCTCCGCCGGCACCGACCAGCGTCACCAGACGACGGTCCCGCAGTAACTTCTCGGCTGTGGCAAGTTCGACGTCTCTGCCGATCAACGCGGTCGCCGGCCGAGGCACCAACGACAGGAACGGCGTCGTTTTCGGCTCTTCAAGAAGTTCCGCCTTTTGGCCCACTAAACCGGCTGCCGGCGCCGCCAACTCCGGCCGCTGCAAAACCATGGCCTCCTCCAGCGCCACGAGTTCCGGGCTCGGCTCGATGCCCAGGCGCTCGCCCAGCTCCTTACGGAGGCGCTGATAGGCCCGGAGGGCGTGCGCCTGGCGCCCGGACCGGTACAGCGCCAGCATGAGTAGCGCCCATCGGCGTTCGCGAAGCGGCTCTGCCAGCACGGCCGCTTCGAGTTCCGGGATGAGGTTCTGGTGTTCTCCAATCGCCAGCCGGGCCTCGGCCAGATCCTCCTCGCTCGCGTGGTAGATCTCGGCCAGCCTGGTGACCTGAGTCACCCCGCCCAGATGGTCGGACAGTTCCGCAAGGGGCGGGCCCCGCCACAGCCGGCGGGCGTCCAGCAAGCATTCGACTGCACGCGGGTGGTCGCCGCCTGTGCTGGCCAGGCGCGACTCTGTAACCAACCGCTCGAACACGCCGACATCAATGGCGTCAGGCCGCAGGTCGAGGCGGTACCCGTCCGGTTCCGTCTCGATCACTCCGATGGGAAGCCTGCGCCGCAACGCCGAGATGTAGTTCTGCACGGCCTTACGCGCCGACAGAGGCGGGTCTTCACCCCAGATCCCGTCGATCAGATCCTGGGTCCGCAGCGTGTTCCCCGGCGCCAGGGCCAGTACCGCCAGCAGGGCCCGTTCCTTGGGGGCATGGATCACGACCTCGGTCTCATCGACCCTCACCCGCAGGGCGCCGAGCAGTTCGATACGAACGACCTCCTGTCGCGCTTCGGTGATCACGGGATCCGCCCCTCTCGGCCCGTGTGCCGATTCCGACATCTAGCGCCGTTCTGCCGACCCGGCGAGACGGCTCATCAAACGCAGGGCATCCTCCTGGTCGGTACCGACGGTGAATCCAGTGATCCCCGAGTCCTCCCACGCCTTCCAGCGGGCGGCGATGCGCTCGGGAGTCCCATACAGGCCGGCCTCGTCCACGTAATCGTCAGGCACCGCGTCGATGGCCTCCTGCTTGCGTCCGGCCAAGAAGAGTTCCTGGATGCGGGCGGCGGCCTCTGGAAAGCCGCGCGCTCGCATTTGAATGTTGTGGAAGTTCAGAGTCGGATGGCCCATGCCACCCACGTAGAGCGCGATCTGGGGCTTCGACTCCTGGAGGGCAGCCGGAATGTCGTCAGTGATGACCACTCGACCTCCTGCTTGAATCTCGAAGTTGTCCCACGACTTACCGTTTCCGGCCCGGCGGAATCCCTCTTCGATCCACGGCTTGAACGTGGACATTCTCCCAGGAACGAAACTGAGGGGGAGCCAGCCGTCGCACAACTCGGCGGCGAGTCGCACCGTAGACTCGCTACCGCTTCCCAACCAGATGGGTAGCTCGGCATTGGTATGCAGGATGGACATGAGCGGCTTCCCAAGGCCCATCGACCCTTCTCCGGTGTAAGGCAAAGAGATCTCGCGGCCCTGATGACGCACCGGTTCCTCGCGGCGATTGACCTTCCGCATGATCTGGATGTAGTCGCGAAGGCGCCAGTAAGGTCGCCCCCAAGGCTCGCCATACCAGCCTTCTACGATCTGGGGACCGGACACTCCGAGTCCGGCGATGACCCGTTTACCCCCTGCCAGGGCATCCACGGTCTGCGTCTGCATGGCCGCCATGGCCGGAGCTCGTCCGGCCAGCTGCATGATTCCGGTGCCCAGACGAATCCGTGTCGTGAATGCCGCGATCCAGGCCAGGACCGTGACCGCATCGGAGCCGTATGCCTCCGCGGTCCATACCGAGTCGTATCCCAGTTCCTCTGCAAGTTTGATCCGGTCAATCGGGAGTCGCAGGGTGGCGCCCGAGTAACCGATCGACAGTCCCAGTTTCATCGTCGGTCTCCTCCTTCGTGTAGCTAGAGTAGGCCCGAGACGGCGAGCCCGGCGTGGCGATCGGGGCCGAAACTGCCGCCCTCACGTTCGTGGGCGGTTTGACCAGCTTCGGCTTCTGGAGCGATACCGACCGCCGGCCGAGACGGGCGCGGGGCGCCAGGGCGCCCCGCTGGCATCGGCCTCGATCCCGCCGGCATCGAGGATGGGACGCCCGACGACGCCCGACGACGCCCTGCACCCGATGCCCGGACCTGGCGCGACAGACTCGCTCACGCAAAGCACGGACAGTCACGGTCCCGGGGCTGGGATATGATCGGGTGTCGCTGCCGGGCGAACCCAGTCCGGCCGAACCGCTTCGACACAAGGGGAATGACCATGCCGTCACGACAGCTTGATTATCAAGTATTCGACGGGGACAACCACCTGTACGAGACCCGCGATGCCCTCACGAAGTATCTTCCGTCTGAATACCGCAATGCCATCGACTACATCGACGTCCACGGACGCACCAAGATCATGGTCCGGGGCCAGATCACCGACTACATCCCGAATCCGACCTTCGACAGGGTCGGTCGGCCTGGCGCCCAGGAGCAGTATTTCAAAGAAGGCAACCCCGAAGGCAAGTCGTCGAGGGAGATCATCGGTCGGGGCATCGACTGTCCTCCGGCATTTCGCGAGGCGGGTCCCCGCTTGGAGCTGATGGACGAGCAGGGGGTGACCTTCGCCATCATGCTGCCGACCCTGGCGAGCCTGGTGGAGGAGCGCATGCGCGATGACCCCGACCTGTGCGCAGCGGCAATTCATGGCCTCAACCAGTGGATGACCGAGGCCTGGCCTTACACCTTCGAGGGCCGCATCTTCTCGACTCCGATCATCACTCCAGGACTGCTCGACAAGGCCCTCGCGGAGCTCGACTACATCGTCGAACACGGGGCCCGCATCCTGCTCATGCGTCCCGCTCCGGCTTGGGGATACCGAGGGCCGCGGTCGTTTGGTCTTCCTGAGTTCGATCTGTTTTGGTCCCGGGTGGAGGAAGCCGGAGTGCTCGTCGTCTTGCACGCCTCCGATACCGGATACGTCCGCTACATCAATGAGTGGGAAGGCAACGCGACCGAGGCTCAGGCCTTCGCCCAAGCCCAGCCGTTCAGCCAAGCCGTCACCAACTCCCACCGCGACATTGAAGATGCCGTGACCTCACTTATCGCCCATGGCACCCTGGCCCGCCATCCTCGGCTTCGCGTGGCGCTGATCGAGAACGGGGCCGGGTGGGTCCCCCATCTGCTCCATCGCCTCGATTTCACCCACGGGCAGCTTCCCCAAGCCTTTGCCGAGAAGCCATCGACCACCTTCAAGCGTCAGATCTGGATGCACCCGTTCCACGAAGAGGACCCTCGTACGCTGGTCAACCTGCTGGGCGCCGATCATGTCATCTTCGGGTCGGACTTTCCTCATGTTGAGGGGCTCGCTGACCCCCTTACCTACGTGGACGAACTGAGCGGGCTACCGGACGAGGATGTGCGCAAGATCATGGGGGGCAACTTGATGGAGTTGCTCGGGGTGGGCGTGCCCGCATAATCACGGACGCCGCCCGGGCGGGTCGCCCCCGCACCGCCGTCACTCGTCACCGATCGCTGTCCAACGTGTGGGCGCCGACGGCCGCGCCTTCCTCCGTCGGGTGCGATAACCCTTTCCTGGCCTGAGGAGGACCAACACTCAGGCGTTTGCAAACAGGCGAAGGGCAGCGAGGAACGGTACCGCCAAGAGGATCACGCCGGGCACCAATGTCGCGACGGTGACCGGCACCCAGACCTGCTGGGCTCGCTTTTCGATCCCTTCCATCGTCCGCCGTTGCAGATCGCGCCGGGCCTGGCGAGCCTCGGCCGACACCAACCGGCCCAGATCGGATGACTCGGAGTGAAGGGCGAGCACACCAACCAGGCGATCGACCGCGTCGACGCCCGCCACCGCGGCCCACTCCCGCAACGCCTCGGTCTCCGAAAGTCCGTGGCGGACCCGGTTCACCACCACGGCCAGGTCGCGGGCCGCGCACCCGTGGCCTCGTTCGCTCAGGCGAGCCAGCGCCGACCCCAACGAAAAGCCGGCGTTCAACAACATGGCCAGCTGCTCACTCACTACCGGCAGCTCCAGGGCCAGGTTTTGCTGCCAACGTTCGGAGGCCCGGACCAGCCGCTGCTCCAGGACCAAAAATGCGAGCAGCGGGGCGGCCCCGATGACCAGAATGGCAACGAGTGGCGCCAGCCCAAGGCCGCCGGCGAGCACCGCCGCGGCCAGCACCGCCAGACCGGCGACGGCCAGCTGGCGCACCCGGAAGGCGTTCACATCCATATCCGAATGGACCCTACGCAGCCGGCTGCTGAGAGGTTCGGTGACACCGAAGAGCGCGGCCAGGCGATCGCCGCAAACCCGAGCCAGGGGGCGGACAACATCCCGCAAGGATGCGACCGAGAACAACCCGGCCGAGTCGGCCCCGCCACCACCTCCGGGGCTGTAGGGCCGTAACCGCTCGGTCAGTCGCGGCCGGGACAACCGGGTCCACCGGGATAGCAACAGGGTGGCACCGACCCAGACCAGCAACCCGGCCCCGATGGTGATACGGGTCACCGGAACACCCGTGGTTGTTGCGGCACGCGCATGATCTTTCCGGACCAGATCCAGCAGGCGGCGACGGCGATCAGACCTACCACGACAGCCAGCTGCCCGCCCGGGGTCGCGTAGGCCTGACGACCGGTACCGATCGACAACCCCGCGACGGTCATCCCCAGGGGCACCAGCAGCACAAACCGGCGGGCGAAGCGAACGCCTGCCTGGCGACTCTCTGCGTCTTTTCTCCCTTGCACGTCGGCAACCCGATCTTCGATCAGGTCCTGCAACTTGCCTTCCAGATCGGATCCCCCGATTTCGTGGGCGACCAGCACCGTCTCACAGACCACATCCGCGGTCGGGTCGGCCAGATTGTCCTTGAGCAACGACATGGTGCGGGCGAAGTCCGTGGTCAACAACCACTCGCGTTCGGCCGCAGCAAAAGCCGGACGCCACTCGGCCGGAGCCCGCCGGCCAACCTCAAACAATGCTTGCGGGATAGATCGGCCAACCGAGCCAGTCAAGAGGCGTAACTCCTCGAGCATCCGGGGCCACGCCTCGGAGGCCGCAGCCAGGCGCGCCCTCCGTCGGGCCCGGTACGCGGACAGTGGCGTGCAGGCGGTCAAGCAACCGACGACGATGGCAGGCAGGACGCTGTCGAAAAGAACGTAGCCGGCCAGGGCGCCAACCACGAAGAGAACACCGACGGCGCCGGCGAGCTCGCCCGTACCTACCTGTCCCAGGCCGGTCTGGCCCAACCACACGCGCAGCGAATGACGACGCGGTTGAGCGACACCGGCGCGCCTGGGGCCGATCCCCCGCCAGCCAAAGACCGCGGCCGTGTAGATGAGATAGGCACCAAACGACGCTAAGAGGGCTGCGGCGACGCCGAGGAACGGACGGCCCAACGGATTCACCGCCGGTGCTCCCCGCCGGCCAGCGCGGGGACGTCGTAGCCGCCCAGCTCGAGGGCCCGGGCCGCCCGGACCGGCAAGTTCCCGGTCCAGGACAGCGGGTCAGCGAAACGCGACCGGGCGAAGACGGACGTGGTCGTAAACGTGACGGTCCCGGCTCCCACCTGCAGGTCCTCGACTGCCAGCACCTCGGTGACCCGCAGATCCGGTCCGCGCCGGACACAGTGCACGACCAGATCGACGGCCTCGCTGACCAGCGCCGATAGCGCGGTCACGCTGAGCTCGGAACCGGTCTCGGCCAGCTGGCAGATGAAGCGCAGCCGAGACAGCGCCTGGCGGGCCGACGCGGCATGGATGGTGGTGAAACCCTGCACGCCCGAAGAGAGCGTCAGCATGAGGGGCATGGCCTCTCGGTCCCGCACTTCCCCCACGATGGCCACGTCAGGGGCCATCCGTAGAAAGCCCGAGACCAACCGGCGCAGATCCACCTCCTTGCGATCGGGGCGCGCCGGTCGGGTCTGCATGTGGGCGACATTCGGCAGCGGGATGTCCGTCTCGAACACCTCCTCGGCGACGACTACTCGGAGGCTCGGGTCGAGTTCGGCGGCGAGACAGCTGAGGAGGGTCGTCTTGCCGGACCCCGGCGCGCCCGCGACCAGAACGGACAATCCGCTGCGCACGCAGGCGTGCAAAAACCGGGCCGTGACCCCGTCGAGCATGCCACGATCGATCAGTTCGCCCAGCGACTGGTGCAGCACCCCGGAGAACTTGCGGATGTTGACCAGTACGTGGCCGTCCCGAGCCACATCCGAATGGACAATATGCAACCGGGCGCCGTTGTCGAGCTGGGCATCCTGTAGCCCCTCCGCGGGGTCCAGCTTCCGATGCGACCGGCTGGCATCGTCAAGGATCTTGGTGAGTACCCGGACCACGTGTTCGTCGTCGTGGAACACCTCGTGGTGGTATCCCCCGGCGCCGGAATGCCGTTTGGTGAAAATCGAGTCTGGTCCGTTAACCATGATTTCCCAGACGTCAGGGTCGTCGAGGAGGGGCTCGAGGGGACCGTATCCGGTGAGGTTCCGCAACGCCCGCTCGACCGCGGCGTCGGGGTCGGCGATATCGAGGGGTCGCAAACCCCTGCGGTAATCCCGCTGCCACTGGGCCACTTGCTCGTCGAGTAGGGCCCGGAGTTGCTGGCGGGCTCCGGGCTCGGCCATGTCCAGGGCCCGTTCCTTGGCCGCCTCCTGGGCGGCTCGCTCGATGGCTCGCAGTGGCGACGTCCACTCCGTGGCCGCGGTCGAAGTCATCGCGGCACTCCTCCTTCGGCTCGACCACTCAGGGCCGCCATCGATCGAAAGCTACTTATCCGACATTCGCCAGGCAAGGGGTGAAGGCCAGAAACCCGTCTCTTGTTCTTTACTGAAGTCTTATGTAGTTTAACGCTATATGGAGGTGACATGCCGGCCGGACGGCCTGACGTACAAACGGGCCGGGACCGCTGACGAGCGGGCCCGACTCCGGCAGGAGGCCGCCATTCTGGGTCGGGTCGCCCATCCCGGCGTCGTCCAGGTGGTGGGGACGGAGGGCGGTGACCCTCCCGATGCCCTGGTACTGCGCACACTGAGCGGAGGCGATCTGGCTGACCTCGGCGCCCAGCCGGTGGCCGTCGTCGCCGGCCTCGGCGCCGCCCTGGCCACCACAGTCGCAGATCTGCATGCCGTCGGTTTCAGCCACGGTGGGATCGAGGCGGCCCACGTCCTCCTCGACGAAAGCGGTCGCCCCGTCCTCTGCAGCCTGGGTCGGGCCGAGCAGGTCGGACGATCGCCGGATGCGGAGCGGCTGCGAGGCGACGACGTCCGCGCCTTGGCCACCATGCTGCTCCAACTGCTCCCTCCTGATCAACCGGCGCGAATCTCGCGTACCCTCCGGGGCGCGGCCGGCTCCGCCCGACCTGGTCGGCGCCGCGACGCCCGATGGCTCGCCCACCAACTGTCCGTACAGGTGCCCCAGGCCCAGCTTCCGGATCCGAACGGCGGCGGGAGCCCGACCGCAGAACACCGCGGGACGGGCCCTGGCGGGCCCCGACCGCGCCGGAGGTTCGCAGTCCGCCCCCGGTTCCGGTTGGTGGGAATCGTCGTGGGGGTGTGCGCCGCCGTCGCCGTCTCGAGCGCAGCGGTGCTGATCCCTCGGGACCACAAGTCGGCCAGACCGCCGATCGTGCGGGCGTCTCGCTCCTCCGTTTCGACCACCACCATGGCCGTGGCGGGATGCCCGCCGGTGGACGACGGGTGTGCGCCGGTGGCCAGCCCTGGCGGGCTCCTGATCACCGCAACTGGTCGGTACCAGGTCGGCCTGGCCGGCGACGTCGTCGTGGTAGGCCGGTGGCTGTGCGGACCGACCGCGTATCCAGCCGTGCTGCGCCCAGGCTCGGGTGACATCTGGATCTTCTCTTCCTGGCCCAGCCCGGGCCATCCCGTGGGCGGCCGGCTCGCGGGCCGAGTCCCTACTGCCCGGACCTTGCAAGTCCGGCCCGAGCGCTCGGGGTGCGACCGGCTCCAGGTGATTCGCCAGGAACTCCCACCCGTGACGATCCCCGGGTCGGCGCCATGAGCGGCGGTCGGATTCGACCCTCTCATCTGCTCGCTTGGACGGCGTTGGCGGGGGTGACCGCCTGGTTGCACGCGTTAGGTCGGGGCCCGCTCGCCCCTCCCCCTCTGCTCCATCCGCAAGCCGCTCTGAGCTGGTGGCAGGAGCGCGGCTCCTTGCTGGCCACCTTTGCCGTGGCCCGCGACCTCCTGTGGTGGACCGGTTGCTACCTGCTGACCCTGTGGACGATCGCCGGAATCGCCAGCTGGCGGCGTTCCTTCGGAGTGATCCGGGCCATGGCGCGATGCCGGCTGCCCGGGGCCAGAACCGTGGCTCGGACCACCGTCGGAGCGTCCGCGCTCGGGGCCGCCCTGCTCAGCAGCGCGGTTCCCACCTTCGCCGCCGGTGGCAGCGCAGGCACGACCCCGTCGGGAGCAGCACCGGCCGCAGCCGCTCCGCCGGTACTGCGGTATGTCGGTGGCGTCGACAATGCGGTCGGCGCCACACCAGCTGCCCCGCCCGTGCTGCGCTACACCGGCGGCGCCACCAATCCCGCTCGCCCCACAGCAGCCGCCCCGCCCGTGCGGCGCGACACCGGCGGCACCACCAATCCCTCCCGCCCCACACCAGCCGCTCCCCCCATGCGGCGCTACACCGGCAGCGCCACCAATGCCCTCGGCCCCACACCAGCCGCTCCCCCCGTGGCGCGCTCCACCGGCAGCGCCACCAATGCCCTCGGCCCCACACCAGCCGCTCTGCCCCCAGGCGCCGCACCACGGGCCCTGACCACCCCACGCGAACCGCAGCCCGACATGGACGCGGGTGGGTCGATGCCACGAGCCGGAGGACGAGCGCCCCGCCGATCGGCGGCCAGGGCCCAGTCGCGAGCGCAGCCGGCACCGCCCGTGCCCGCCGGGCCCCCGTCGCTATCTCCCTCCAGTGCAGCTACCGGTACCGGCGATCGCCAGCCGCAACCGCGCTCCGCCCTTCCCAAGCCCAGCTCCGGTCCGGTCAGGTGGTGGACGGTACGACCCGGCGACGACCTCTGGTCGATCGCCGAAGCCACCCTGGCGGAGGCCTGGGGCCAGATGCCGCCCGAACGGGTCCTGGCCGGGTATTGGTGGCAGGTGGTGCAAACGAACCGGCCGTACCTGCCGAACCCAGCAGACCCGAACCTGCTGTTTCCTGGCGACCGGGTGGCCATCCCCGCCCTTCCGTCCCGGCCGGAGCGAACCTGAGAGGAGTGCTCGCGTCGACGCCCGGCAACCAGCCAGACTGAGTGCCGTGCCCCGGCGATTGGTCATGGCGATCAACGTTGCGCTCGGCCTGACGGCCACATTCCTGATGGGCGCGGTTATTGCCGGTCCGGGCCTCACCTCATCCCAGGCGTCAGTGTCGACGGAGAGCCGCCGCACAACCGCAAGCTCTTCGATCGAGACGACCGTGCCTCCAACCGTTACCTCAGTCGCCCGTACCACCCCCCCGACCTCCGCCGTGCCGCCACCGACCACCGTAGTGAGGACAACGGTGACGGTCACGACCCGGCCCACCTCGGCGCCCACCGCCCCACCCCCGTCTGGCCCGCGTCCGGTCTCGACCACGCCCGCCACATTCCCGTTCGCCACCATCCCCGTGACTACCGCGGTCACGACCCCTGCGACGACGACCACACTGCCCTCGATCGGGAGCCACCTCCCTGTGCCGCCATCCACGGTGCCGCTGCGGACCAAGGCCCAGAGCGCCCATGTCAGTCCGGTGTTCGCGGCGTTCTCCATAGCGGGATTCTTTGTAGCGCTGGTCATCATGGCAACCCGGTTCGTGATGACCCGACCACGGCGCCAACGCTGACCGAGAAGCGATCGGCTGTCGGACTTAGACCTCGGGGCCACCGTGGCCGGGCGAGTCCCGTTCCACGCCGGGATGGTCGTCGCAGTCGGCCTGGAGTCGTACCGCGACTTCGTTCGTGAGTAACCGACCCCGGCGGGTCAGCACCAACCGGCCCGAAGGACCCGGTTCCACCAGCGTGGCGAGAACAGGATCGTCCGCCCAGTCCGGCAGGGCGTCTGACACCACACCGTCGCGGGTTCGCAGGGACAGTTGGAGGGCCTCGGTTCGACGGGTGTGCGCATCGAGATCCTCCCCTGCCGCCTCGGGCGACTGATTTGCGTCGACCAGGCGGACATATCGCTCGGGCGTCCGCACGTTCCACCATCGACGGGCGCCCGAGGCGACGAGGGCGTGAGAGTGGGCCGCGCACCCGAACCCCCGATACTCCGCCTGCCGCCAGTAGAGCTGATTGTGCCGGCACTCGGCGCCAGGGCGGGCCCAATTGGAGATCTCGTACCACCCAAGCCCGGCGGCCGCGAACAGGTCATCCGCGATCTCGTACTTGTCGGCCTGATCGTCGGGATTGGGATGACGGGCTGGGTCGCCTGCCAAGGGCGTCCCTGGTTCGACCGTCAGCCCGTATGCGCTGACGTGGGTAGGGCTGGGTTCGAGCGCCAGAACTGCGGCCACGGTTGCGGACCAGTCCGCGATGCTCTCGCCGGCCGCTCCGAAGATCAAGTCGACACTGTACGAGTCCCCGAACCCCGCTTCGCCGGCGGCGCGGACTGCTCGAGGGACGGAGGGCACGTCATGTTCTCGCCCCAGGGCTCGCAGCACGTGGGGCACCATCGATTGGACACCAAAGGACAAGCGGGTGACTCCGGCCTCCCGATAACCGCGAAGCTTGGCGACGTTGACCGTCTCCGGATTGCACTCCACGGTCACCTCGGCTCCAGGCTGACATGCGACCGCGGCCAGGACAGTGCCGAGGGACTCCGGCGACAGGAGCGATGGGGTGCCGCCGCCAAAAAATACTGACGAGGCGGGCGGCAACCCTCCGGCCACGGCCCGCTCGACCTCCATCCGGCAGGCCTGGACGTAGGCCGGCACGAGGTGGTCCCGGTCGGACCAGGTGGCGAACGCGCAATAGTCGCAGCGCCGAGTACAGAACGGGACGTGCACGTAGACCCCGAAGGAAGCCGGACCAGCCATCAGGTCCACGATCGCGCCATCGCCGGACTTGGCGCCTTACGCAGGTCGGACCAACCCGGCGCGCAGGGCGACGAGGAGAACACCAGCGGCCACCGCGGCCGATTCGGTGCGCAATATGCCTGGCCCGAGCTGGATCGACGTCGTTGCGGCCTGCTCCTCAGATGGGCTCCACCCGCCCTCGGGACCGACCAGCACGGTGGGATGCGCCAGTTGCGGCGGGGCGCCGCCCGGCGCCGCCATGGCAACTCCCGGATCACCCGCCAATGAGGTGGCCGTCAGCACGCCGGTCAGCTCCGGAACCCACACTCGCCGGCTCTGCATCACCGCCTGGCGAATGATGCCTCGAAGCCGGGTGAGATGGTGGGGGGCGCGTTCCGCAGTCCAACGAACCACGCTCCGCTCGGCGCTCAGAATCAGGATGCGGTCGACGCCAATCTCGGTGAGCTTCTGAACAGCCCATTCGGGCCGGTCCCCCTTGACCGGGGCGAAACCAACGGTGAGCAACGGGGTGCCGCGGGGCTGCCGCTGTACCTCGCCGTCCGGGGCCAGGGTGCCATCGGCCTGGAACCGACACAGGCGCCAGCCGCCCCGGCCGTCGGTAACGCTCACTGCTTCCCCAGCCCGCAATCGCCGCGCTTTCGACAGGTGATGTCGATCCTCATCCTCGAGCTCGAGCGACTCCAGACTGGCAACGATCACGTGGGCGGCGCTGCGGTTCGCGACCCAAGGAGAGAATTCGGAATCGGTGATCATCGAATCGTAAACGCCGCCGCGCCACCCACCCGGGGTCGAGCGGTCGCCGGCGAACGGGAATTTCCTGGTCCGACCGGCGAGGCGCCGATGTTCGTTCGGTAAGGGTCGGCGCCTCACAGCACCACATCGGCCCGCCAACCGCGACTTTTGGTAGATCCCGTCACCTTTGGAGGGACATGTACAACAGATGTACATCTGCCTCCATAAGTCGAGTCGAGGCGACAAAAGTGAGCTCCGACGGGGCCGGTGGCGGCGAAGGGCCCCGAGAGGCCGGCCCGAGGGTCCCGGCGAAGGGCCCGAGAGCCTGGCGGGCCGCCAAGCGGGGCCACCAACGAGGGTCGGTGGGCTCGCCGCCGGGCGGGCCGCCAAGCGGGGCCACCAACGAGGGTCGGTGGGCTCGCCGCCGGGCGGGCCGCCAGGCGGGGCCACCAACGAGGGTCGGTGGGCTCGCCGCCGGGCGGGCCCCAAGCGGGGCCGCCAGAGAGCCGCCACCCTCGGAACCTACTTGAAGGCGCTCCGGAGCTTGGACATGAAACCGGCGTCAGGGGGAGCCACTTCCTCTCCCCGGATCTCCGCCAGCCGGCGGACCAGTTCCTCCTGCTCCTTGCTGAGGTCGGTGGGAATATCAACGACGACCGTGAAGATCAGATCCCCGCGACCACGGCCTTGCAAGTGCGGAACGCCCCGCCCGCGCAGGCGAATCTCCCGACCGGTCTGAGTGCCGGCCGGGATGGTCAGCTGTTCGTCGCCGTCGAGGGTCTCGAACGGAATCCCGGTCCCGAGGGCGGCCTGCGTCATCCCCACGTGAATCAAGGCCAGGAGGTCGACTCCATTCCTGGTCATGGTGGGATGGGTGCCCACCCGCACGTGCACGTACAGGTCTCCCGCCGCCCCACCGCGACGGCCGCCGGCGCCCCGGCCCGGGAGGCGCAGCGTTGAGCCGTGGTCCACCCCGGCGGGCACGTCGACCACAAACGACCGCTCCTCGCGCCGCCGGCCCTCCCCCCGACAATCGGGGCACTGCGACGGAATCTCCTCACCGCTGCCGCCGCATCGCGGGCAGGGGGTGGCCGTCACCATCTGGCCCAGGATGGACTGGCGAACCCGGCGCACCTCGCCGGCGCCGTGACAGACGGTGCAGGTGATCGGCGTGGTCCCGGGTCGGGCGCCCGTGCCGGTGCAGGTTGGGCAGGTCTGAGGTAAGCGCACGGTCAACTCGTGCTGGGCCCCGAAGACCGCCTCGGCAAATTCGAGCGTCAACGTGGCCTCGGCGTCTTCGCCCCGGCGCGGTCCGCTCCTGGCCGCTCGACCGCCCCCGGCCATGCCGCCCCCACCGGCGGCGCCGCCGAAGAAGGCATCGAAGAGGTCACCGAGCCCGCCGCCGCCGAAACCGGCGAAGGGATCGCCGGCCGATCCCGTCCCGGCCGCTCCGGCGCCGCGCACACCGGCTGGTCCGAACATGTCGTACTGCCGCCGGCGTTCCGCGTCGCGCAGGGTCTCGTAGGCCAGATTCACCTTTTTGAACTGGTCTTCCGCTCTGGCGTCCCCCGGGTTGGCGTCAGGGTGCAACTCGCGCGCCAGGCGCAGATAGGCGCGTTTGATCTCGTCTTCGGTCGCCTGCCTGGACACGCCCAGCAGTTCGTAGTAGTCGTCGACGTCGGCCACAGGCACCTGACCCTACCCGTCCGTTCCTTCGCTGAGCGCCCGGCCCAGCCGCTTGCTCACCACGGCGACCGCCGCCAGCGCCTGCTCGTAGTGCATCCGGGTAGGGCCCAGGATACCGACGGTGCCAGCTCTTTCGCCTTCGATCTCGTAGGGGGCGACGACGATGGAGCAGTCGGCCAGGGGCTGGACGCCGTGCTCGGCTCCGATCGCTACCGAGAGGCCACGGTCGAGGATGTCCCGAATCAACGTAACCAGCACGAACTGCTGCTCCAGGATGACCAGCACCTGCCGGATGGTGCTGACGGCGTCGAAGGCGGTCGCCATGCGGGCCGCCCCGCCCACGAACACCTGCGAGGTGTGATCATCGGTGCCGCCAGGGCTCAAGGCGCTGGTGGCCAGCTTGACCATGCGGTCCACCACGGGATCGTCGGTATGGGGCACGACCACCGGGTGTCCGACCGGCTGCCCCGTGAGGTGGGCACCCAGATGGGCCGAGGCCGACACGACCTGGGCCGGGCTGGGCTCGTCTGGCCATTCGAGGGTGTGCTTGTCCACCGCCCCACTGGCGAGAACGGCCACCACCACCGCCACCTTCGGGGTCAAGCTGACCAGCTGGACGGAGCGGATCCGGACCGGGTCCGCGATCTGGCGGACCACCACCGCCGAGTAGTCGGTGAGATCCGACAGAAACCGGCTGGTATCGGCCAGCAGCTTCTCCAGCTCCCCGTGGGCGGTGGCGAAGAAGTCCCGGATCTGCTGGGACTGGGCCGGGGCCAGTCGGCCTGGTTCGGCGATGGTGTCCACGAAGAACCGGTAACCCTTGTCGGTGGGAACCCGGCCGGCGCTGGTGTGGGGCTGGGCCAGGTAGCCGTCCCGTTCGAGGATGCCCATCTCGTTGCGCACCGTCGCCGAGGAGACTGAAAGCTCCGGAATACGCGACACGGCCCCGGACCCAACCGGTTGGGCGGTCTGGATGTATTCCTCCACTATCGCCTTGAGGATGGCGGCTTTGCGATCGTCGAGCACGTTGGCACTCAACGATACCGAGTGCCAGCGGCTTTGCGCTGACAGAGGCGGTATAACGGCGGAATGGACATCGAACTGCGGGTGCATGCCGCCGGAACCTTGGCCCTCGGAGACGCGGGCGATCTGAGCGTCCACCGGTTGGGATTCGGCGCCATGCGGCTCACCGGGCGCGGCATCTGGGGTGAACCGACCGACCGGACCCAATGTCTCCGGGTCCTGCGACGGGCCATCGAGCTCGGTGTCGACCTCATTGACACCGCCGACTCCTATGGTCCCTACGTCAGCGAGGACCTCATCCGCGAGGCTCTCCATCCCTACCCTGAGGGCCTGGTCATCGCCACCAAAGCCGGCTTGGTCCGCACCGGTCCCAACCGGTGGCATCCGGTCGGCCGGCCGGAGTACCTGCGCCAAGAGGTCGAGATGAGCCTCCGCCGGCTGGCCGTCGAACGTATCGACCTCTTCCAGCTGCACCGGGTCGACCCTCAGGTACCGGCCGCGGAACAGTTCGGTCTGCTCGCCGACCTGGTCCGGGAGGGCAAAGTGCGCCTGGCCGGCTTGTCCAATGTAACCGTGGAGGACATCGTGGCCGCTCGGAAAGCGGTGCCGATCGCCACGGTGCAAAACCGCTACAACCTCACCGACCGCACCTCGGAAGACGTCCTGGCCTACTGCCAGGGCGAAGGAATCGGCTTCATTCCCTGGAATCCCATCGCGGCAGGCGAACTGGCCCGACCCGGGGCCCAGCTCGAACAGGTGACCCAGGAGACCGGAGCCACTCCTTCCCAGGTGGCACTGGCCTGGCTGCTCGCCCACAGCCCGGTGATGCTGCCGATCCCAGGAACGGCCTCGGTATCGCATCTCGAGGAGAACACCCGAGCCGCGGGGTTGACACTGGGCGCGGACCAGGTCGAGGCCCTCACGGCCGCTACTCGTCCAGGCGCAACGCTTGGATGAATGCCTCCTGGGGGACCTCCACCCGGCCGATGTTTTTCATCCTCTTCTTGCCCTCTTTCTGCTTCTCGAGCAGCTTCCGTTTCCGGGTGATGTCACCCCCGTAGCACTTGGAGAGCACATCCTTGCGCTTGGCCTTGACCGTTTCGCGGGCGATGATGCGACCGCCGATGGCGGCCTGGATGGGCACGTCGAACATCTGTCGAGGGATCAGTTCGCGCAGCCGCTCGGTCATCCGGTGCCCGTACTCCTGAGCGGCCGAGCGATGCACGATGGCGCTAAAGGCATCGACCGGGACGCCGTTGAGAAGGACGTCGATCTTGACCAGGTCGGCCGGATCCCAGCCCGCCGCCTCGTAATCAAGTGAGGCATAGCCCTTGGTCCGGCTCTTGAGGGCGTCGAAAAAGTCCATTACCACCTCGGCCAGGGGGATCCTGTAGACGAGTTCGAGCCGTTCCGGAGACAGGTACTCCATGCGCACCATGTCGCCCCGCCGGCTCTGGCAGAGGTCCATCAGGGTCCCGGTGTATTCGGTCGGCGTGAGGATGGTCGCCGTGAGGTAGGGCTCCTCGATCCGCTCGAGTTGCTGGGGCTCGGGCATCTCGGACGGATTGTGGACCTCGACGAGCGTCCCGTCGGTGAGGCGGGCCCGATACTCGACACTCGGAGCAGTGGCGATGAGCGATAGGTCGAATTCGCGCTCCAGCCGCTCCCGCACGATGTCCATGTGCAGAAGCCCGAGAAACCCACACCGGAAACCGAACCCGAGGGCCCCGGAGGTCTCGGGCTCGTAGGTGACCGAGGCGTCGTTGAGCCGGAGTTTCTCGAGGGCTTCCCGGAGGTTGGAAAAGTCGTCGCCATCGATGGGATACAGCCCGCAGAAGACCATGGGCTTGGGATCCTGATAACCGTCCAGGGGCTTGGGCGCCGGCCGGCCGGCGTCGGTAACGGTCTCGCCGCTGCGGGCTTCGCCGACGTCTTTGATGCCGGCGATGATGTAGCCGACCTCGCCCGGCCCGAGCGACGCCACCGCCACGTTGATCGGCGTCCGCACCCCGACTTCCTCGACCTCGTGGGTGCGTCCGGCTTGCATGAACCGGAGCCTGGACCCCGAGGCCAGCGTGCCGTTGACGACCCGGACGGCGCTGACGACGCCCCGGTACTGGTCGTAGTAGGAGTCAAAGAGCAGGCCTTGTAGGGGTGCGTCCGGGTCGCCCGCCGGCGGCGGGATCCGGGCGCAGATGGCATCGAGCAACTCGGGAACCCCCTCTCCGGTCTTGGCCGACAGGCGCAGGATCTGGTCGGCGGGGACTCCCAGGACCCGTTCGATCTCGGCGGCGTAACGCTCGGGGTCGGCCGCGGGCAGGTCGATCTTGTTGAGGGCGGCGACGATCTCTTTGTTGTGCTCGAGAGCCTGATAGGCGTTCGCCAGGGTCTGGGCCTCGATGCCCTGGGCCGCGTCGACAAGGAGCACCACCCCCTCGCAGGCGGCCAGGCTGCGGCTGACCTCGTACCCGAAGTCCACGTGGCCGGGGGTGTCGATGAGGTGGATGGTGTGGCCCTTCCAATGCACCCGCACGTTCTGAGCCTTGATGGTGATCCCTCGCTCCCGCTCGATGTCCATGGAGTCGAGGTACTGCTCCCGCATGTCGCGCGCGTCGACGGCGCCGGTCAGTTCGAGGATCCGGTCCGAGAGGGTGGACTTCCCGTGGTCGACGTGGGCCACGATGCTCAGGTTTCGAATGCGGTCGAGATTCAACGAGGTCCTTGCTATGGAAAAGGGGGAGAGCGCTGCGGCTGGACTCCTCCGCTCCCACAAGTCTGGCCCAATGCCGACCCGGACCCGGCCGCGCCGCCTAGTCTCTGCCGTGCCTCCCTCAGGACTGGAGGCGCCAACTCCTCCCACGAAGTGGAGGCGAGAGTGATGGGAACGACGTTCGGCCCACTGATAACGGTGTCGGCTACGTATGGGACAGGTGGCAGCGTCATCGCGCCCCGTCTGGCCGAAGCCATGGGGTTGCCCTTCGTGGATCGGCTGATAAGCGCCGATATGTCCCAGGATGCCGCCCTCGCCACCCGATCAGCGTCGGAGAGCGACGGGAACCACTGCGCCGGGGACCCTGCCGCGGCTGCCGGATCCGGAACCGGGTCCCGGTCCGAGGCTCGATCCAGGGAAGGTCTGACCGAGGACGAGCAGACGACCACCCCGGCCGGTCGCTTCCTGAGCTACTTCGCCCGAGCCGCCAGCGTCGGGGCCATGATGGCCCCGGATACCGTCCTCGATGACGACGACACCATTCGCAAGCGCACCGAGGAGGGCTTACGGCCGCTGGCCACGGGCGGGCCGGCGGTGCTCCTCGGTCGGGCCGGCGCGGTGGTCCTGGCGTCGCGGCCCCGCGCCTTTCACGTCCGCCTCGATGGGCCGGTTGAGCGCCGGGTGGCCTGGGCGGCATCGCATGAGCACGCCGACCTCGATGCCACCAAGCGCCGGCAGAGCGAGGCGGACAAGGCCCGTTCGCAGTTCGTGAAGCGCCTGTTCCGGGTCGACCCGGCCGACTACCGGTTGTACCACCTCGTCCTCGATCCGACCGTGCTGGGCGTCGACGCCTCCGTACGGGTGCTGCGCACCGCGGCCGAGGCCTTCTTCGACGCCAATCCGGCAACCTAGTGCCGGGAGGAGGCTCGAGGCAGCGGTGGCTCGACGCCGGCGCGGCGAGACTGCTGCCCCAACTGGAGCGATGGCGGGCGATCGGGGCCTTGCCGTTGGTGTGGATGTACGGGCTCACCGACCAGCAGGAGGTCATCGACGCCGACGTCGACCGGTGGGCTGAGTTGCTCTGGGTAGCCGACCGGAACCGAATGCTCGGCCGGCTCCTGTACGCCTTCCCGGAGTTCCGAACCGTGTACTACCACCGCCTCCTGCAAGGGAACCCCATAGGCGTGCTACTGGCCCGCTTCGCCCGGTCGATATGGAAGGGGGTCCCCGGGTTGGAGATGAGTGGGACGATCATTGGGCCCGGTCTGTTTATCTCCCATGGCCAGAGCACCATCCTCTCGGCCGAGCGCATCGGGACCAACCTTCAGGTCCATCAGGGCGTAACCGTCGGCTGGGACTATCGAGGCGTCCGCCGTCCGATCATCGGCGATGACGTGTTTATCGGGGCCGGCGCCAAGATCCTGGGCGCGGTGACGATCGGCGATGGCGCTCGCATCGGAGCCAATGCTGTGGTGGTATGCGATGTCCCGCCCGGCGCCACCGTGGTCGGCGTGCCGGCTCGGGTGGTGGGCCGTCGTTGACGGTAAGGGCCCGGATGCCTGCTAGCATTCTCGGGTTCCCGAGCCGACTGGGGCGGGATTGACCGAGCAGCAGACCGCGTGCAACCGAGTGAGTAGGACCTAGTGGCCAACATCAAGAGCCAGATCAAGCGCAACCGGACCAACGAGATCGCCCGCCTGCGCAACAAGGCGGCCAAATCGGAGATCAAGACGCGCCTCAAGAAGGCCGTGACGACCGCGTCGGAGGGCGCGGAGAGCTCGGTCGAGGATCTCCGCATGGCCGTGAAGCGCCTCGACAAGGCCGCGGCCCGGGGGATCATCCACAAGAACCAGGCATCCAACCGCAAATCCCGCTTGGTCCGGCACATCAACGCCCTCACCGCCTCTGGCGGGCCGGAGGACTAAGCCCCCGAGGGGCGAAGCCGGGGCCGAGCCCTCTCTTTGTGGACGAAACTCGGCCCACCTGAAGGGCGCCGCCGGCCAGAAAGCGCAGTCCGCTCCGCCCAGGGGTCAGCCTCTAGAGGCCAGACCGTGGCCGCCACCGTTCGGAAGCCACCCGACCGCCCGCCGGCCCCCACCGGGCCGGCCCGAGTCCGCCCGCCGGCCCCCCGCCCGGGCCCTGCCCGCCCCGCCCGACCGTCCGCCAGCCCACCGGGCCGGCCCGAGTCCGCCCGCCGGCCCCCCACCCGGGCCGCGCCCGGGCCCGGCTCGACCTGGGCGAGCCGGCCAGCCGGCATGGGGTCAGGCCCGGCGCCGGCGAGGTCCGACACCGCCGCCTGCCGTCCGGGCCAAGCGGCACAGCCGCGCCACGAGCACGTCGAGGATGGTGTCGGGTGACCAGGCGCTCGCGCCCTTGAGGCCGAGTTCGGCATCGGCGACCAGACCTACAGCCTCGGCGATGCCCGCCGAGCCCCACCGCCGCGCCGCCGCGAGCGCCTTCTTGGCGGGATAGGTACTTCTCCCCGGGGCGATACCCATGGCCGCGGCGGCGCCGGCCTCGGTGCCGATCGCCGGATTGTCCAGGCGCAGCAACGATTGCACGTGGCGGTGCAGGATGGCCAGAACCACGAGTGGGTGGCGCTCACCGCCTCCGAGCAGCCGGTGTAGCTGCTCGAGGGCGTCCGCAGTGTGGCCGGAATCGATGGCGTCGGTAAAGGTCCACGGGGCGACCGAACCCGCATCTCCCAGATACGGTTCGACTTCCGGTGGTCCCACACCGGCGCCCTCGCCATATGCGGCTACGAGCACATCGAGCAGGGCTCCGAGACGGCCGACATCCTCTCCCAGATGGGCCTCGATCAGCGACTCGGCCTGGGCTTCCACCCGAAGGGGCGCGGCCCGGATCCGCCGTCGAATCCAGTCCCGGGTGTCCTTGGGCGCCACCTTGGTCGAGTGCACGTGACCCCGGGCCTTGACGGCGGCGGCCAGTTTGGGCGCGACCGTACCGGCCCCGGCGACCAGGATGAGCACCGTGGTCGGCAACGGATCTTCCAGATAGGCGACCAGAGGAGCCACCTCGTCAGTGGAGAATCGACCGATGTCGCGAACCAAGACGATCCGGCGGGCCGACAGGAACGGCGGCGTGGCGCAGCTGTCCGCCACCCGGGCCAAATCGATCTCGTCGCCACTGAATTCCTCGAGGCTCAGGTCTCGCTCCTCGTCACCGACCAGATCCGCGAGCAAGGCCCTGACCGCCTCCGCCATCAGGGACGGGTCGTCGCCGTCGATCAGCACGACCGGGTGGGAGGCGGCGGCTCGGACCGCCATCAGCTCGCCTCCATCACGGCCGCCAGGGTGTCGCAGACCCGACGCGCCGCCCGGACGTCGTGA
This sequence comes from uncultured Acidimicrobiaceae bacterium, assembly GCA_963769725.1. GTDB lineage: Bacteria > Actinomycetota > Acidimicrobiia > Acidimicrobiales > Palsa-688 > PALSA-693. The sequence goes on from CAVYMU010000005.1 coordinate 497,712, forward strand.
GCCCGCACGATCCGGCAACCGAGACTCACGCCGAGGGCGTGCGCCGCGTTCGTGGCACTGGCCCGATCGGTCACCCCGAGATCGAACAGAACGCCGAGGAAGGTCTTGTTGGACGCTGAGAGCAGCAGGGGCCAGCCCAGGGCAGCCAGCTGGTCCGAGGCGCCCAGCAGCGCGGCTGATTGAACGGCCGTCTTACCCAAGTCAAGCCCGGCGTCCAGAATGATCCGGCTGTCCGGTATACCGGCCAGCCGAGCCCGGCCGGCCCGTTCGATCAGGAACCCGGCCACCTCCGCGACCACGTCGTCGTAGTGCGGGCTCGGGTCAGGGATGCGAGGACCGAGTCGAATGTGGGTTGCGACGACCGCGGCCCCAGCCATGGCCGCCGCTGGCAGGAAGCCGGGGTCTGCAAATCCGCTGATGTCGTTGCCGACTACCGCCCCGGCCCGAAATGACTCAGCGGCCACGCCGGACCGCCACGTGTCCACGGACAGGGCTACGTCGAAGCGATCTCGGAGGCCGGCGATCGCCGGCACCACCCGGTCCAGCTCCTCGGCCTCCGACACTTCCGGCCCCGGTCCCGCCCTGACACCACCGACGTCGAGCAGGTCGGCGCCCTCGAGGACGAGTCGTTCGGCCCGGAAATAGAACTCGTCCAGATCCCAATACTCGCCGCCGTCGAAGAACGAGTCGGGCGTCCTATTGAGGATCCCCATCACCAACGAACGGGTGCCCAGCTCGTAGCGCCGCTGTCCCAGCTCCACCTGCACGATTTGCGACCCTATCGCTCGCCACCGGCAGCATCTCGGCCGGATTCGACTGGGTGGCATCCGCGTGCTTTCCCGTGCCCGGCCGGCCCCGGACCCGCCACCGCACCCGGCCTAGGCCGTCGCTCCCACGCCTCGGCCGCCAGGCGGCGCGCACCACTGCCCCACCGAACCGGCATCCTCTGTGCCGCCGGACGAACCGCTAGAACAAGCGAGCCGTCAACGCCTTGCGGTAACTGGCGGTACGCGGATCCTCGGGCCCGAGCAGTTCGAGCAGATCGATGAACTCTTGACGGGCCGCGTCGTCGTCCCGGACCCGGTCCAGCAAGTCGTCGAGCTTCGCCTCGATACTGTCCGCTTCCAGTGTCCCGCCCGTTTCGAGCTCGGCACCGAGGCGGGCTTGGGCGGCCAGATGCCGGATCGCCGGGGTTTCGGGAAGCCGAGCCAGTAGGGCCAACGCCTCCTCCCTATCCGTCGCCTCACCGCGCCCGACCAACAACGACGCCAGCCCGAGCACGGCCCGCTCGTTGGCCGGCTCCAGTTCGACGGCTTGACGCAGCGAGGTCTCGTCGCCGGCGGCAACCAGGCGGTCCGCTTCGGTCGGGGCGGGAGTCAGCCCAGCGACCCACTGACGCACGGCTGGTTCGGGTAGGGCACCGATAAAGCTGTCCACGACCTTGCGGTCCCGAATCGCGAAGACCGCTGGTATCGACTGCACCTGAAAGGTCGCCGCCGTCCGCGGGTTGGCATCCACGTCCACCTTGACCAGCTCGACATCCGGTGTCCCCTCGACCACCTTCTCCAGGGTCGGGCCGAGCGTCCGGCACGGCCCGCACCACGAGGCCCACAGATCGACCACCACCGTGGTCTCGCTGGACCGGTCCAGCACATCGGTCTCGAACGTGGCGTCGGTAACATCCATGGTGATTCGCATCCTTGCAGGTTGATTGTTCGGCGTACTCGGGGAACGGCTGGGGCCCGGACCCACGGGCGGTCTAGGTTGCGGTGTCATGAACGACTCCACCGCCCCTGACGCTCAGGGTACCGGCGTGCCCACCGGCATCGAACCCGAGAGAGTCAGCGCCTGGTTCGTTGCCAACATTCCCGGAGTGGTGGTCCCACTGCAGTTCCACCGCGTGGCCGGCGGTCGCAGCAACCTGACCTTCGAAGTGCGCGATACCGCCGGCACTCGCTACGTGCTACGCCGGCCCCCTACGAGCCATGTTCTCCCGACGGCCCACGACATGAGCCGCGAGCACAAGATCATTTCCGCCTTGGGCCCGGCCGGGGTGCCCGTTCCCCCCGCCCTCGGGCTGTGTACCGACAATTCGGTCAACGACGCCCCCTTCTACGTAATGGGCTTCGTCGACGGCGTCATCGCCCGCAGCGAGGTCGAGGTCGAAGCCGAACTCGACGCCGAGGCGAGGTACCGGTCGGGGCTCGGTCTGATCGACACCTTGGCCCAGATCCACGCCGTTGACCCTGACGCGGTGGGCCTCGGGGACCTGGGCCGCAAAGAGCAGTACATCTCCCGCCAGCTCCGGCGCTGGTACGGCAACTACCAGGCCGCCCTCGAGTCCCGGGGCGGCGAGAGCCTGGCCGACGTCGACTGGGTCCACGATCAACTGGCGGCCCACATCCCCGAGCAGGGACCGGCGGGCGTGGTGCATGGCGACTACCGCCTCGACAACTGCGTCGTTGCTCGGGACGGCCACGTGCTGGCCGTGCTCGATTGGGAGTTGTGCACCCTGGGGGATCCTCTCGCCGATCTCGGTCAACTCCTGGTCTACTGGCCCGAACCAGGCGAGTTCTCCGCGCTCGGGCATTCACCCACCCTGGTGCCCGGCTTTCCGACCCGAGCCGAGATGACGGCCCGCTACGAGAAGGCCACCGGACGAGACCTCGGGCACCTCGAGTTCTACCTGGCGTTCGCGTACTGGAAGCTGGCCTGCATCTTGGAGGGCGTGTACACGCGCTATGTGGCCGGCGCCATGGGCGACGACGGTTTTGATTTCACGGTCTACCCGGCGTCGATCGGTTGGTTGGGGTCGCAAGCACGCCAAGCCATTGCCGCCGGCAAATGGTAGAGATGAGCGCACCATGACGGAGCTCGCCACCATTCACCACTGGCCACAGGTGGAACGGCCGGTTCTGGTGGTGGCCATGGAAGGGTGGGTCGACGCCGGACTGGCGGCGACGACGGCGACGGCCAATCTGCTCGGGGCCATGCCGAACCAGCTCATCGCCACCTTCGACGAGGACGAGCTGATCGACTATCGAGCCCGCCGCCCGACCCTGCGGATCGTCAACGGGGTTGATACGGAACTGCACTGGGCAACCATCCGGCTCGTCGCCGCGACCAACCGCACCGGCCGGACCGTACTGGTCCTCACGGGCCCTGAGCCCGACATGCGCTGGCATCAGTTCGTGTCGGAGGTGGTCCAACTCACCTCCCGCCTCGAGGCGGAGCTGGTGGTCGGGCTGGGCGCCTTTCCGGCCCCGGTGCCGCACACCCGACCCGTCCGCCTGGTGGGGACGTCGACGGAGGCCGGCCTGGCCGGCCGGGTCGGATACCTGCCCGCCGCCATCGACGTGCCGTCCGGGGTGCAAGGGGCGCTGGAGTTCGCCTTCGGCGAGGCGAGCGTGCCGGCGGTTGGCCTTTGGGCCCGGGTCCCGCACTACGTCTCGGCCATGCCTTATCCGGCGGCGGCGGCGGCGCTGCTCGACGGTCTGGCCCAGCTGGCCGAACTCGACCTGGACACGTCCTCGCTCCACAACGCGGCAACCTCGACCCACCAGCAGATCGAGCAGTTGATCGCGGGCAGCGACGAGCACGCCGCCCTGGTCCGTCAACTCGAGGCGCAGCACGAACGCGAGGAGGGCCTGGCCGGGACCGCTTTCGGCGAGCTTCCGTCCGGGGACGAGCTGGCGGCCGAACTGGAGCGGTTCCTCCGCGGCGAGCACTGAGCGCCGGACGCGGCGGGCCCGGTCCGGTCCGGCGAGCAATGAGCCCGGGCGCCAGCGGATCTTCGCCGCGGATATCCAGCCCGAGCTGGATCATCGACGTCGGCGTTCTCGACGACTTCGTCGTGACGGGCCGCCGGAGGTGATCTCCGACCTTCTCCACCGGAGACTTGGCGATGGTGTCGACCGCATCAGCCCGCGCCGCGGATCCTCGCCGCCCGCAAGCAGGCCTAACTGGCCTGGCCGAGCACCTTCTGTCGCTCCGCCACCACGGCGAGCACCGTGTCGCAGATCAACTTCGGGCTCGACCGTGAGGTGAAGCCCAGGCAATACCAACCCGCCGCGGCCAGATTGGCTCGGCGGTCACTGTCGCGGTCGAGATGGCCCCGAAAGCCGTGGGGGTCGAAGCCGTTCCACTCGACTGCGATCCTGAGGTCCACGATGGCGCGGTCAACCCGATACGTCCGCCGACCCACCCGGACCCGGTATTCCCGCTCGGCCGCCGGCAGCCCGAGGCGGTCCCACAGACGCTGCATGCGTCGCTCCCAGTCGTTGGCGGCCGGGGCGTAGCCCGTGATTCGATCTGCGAGGACCGCCTGGATTGGCGCCAACCGCCGCCGACCGGAGCCGAGGTTGGCTTTCACCACCGCGTGCAGTCGGCCGAGGGTGACGACCCGACGGCGCAACCCCTCGTCGCACAGGTGCCCGAGGGTGATATCGGGCACCGTGCCGGCCAGGTCGAACAACGTCCGCTCGGCCGTGGTGACCGGTATCCCCTGCCGCCTGGTCGTCTCACCCGCCCCCAGCCGGTGGCGGTGGGCCAACACTCCATTCAGCCGGTGCTGGCCGGTCCCGATCACCTCCAAGGGACCGGACTCGCAGTGACCGTCAAGGAACCCCCAGAGCACGCCGGCGCTCCGGTGCGAGAGGACGGCGCCCTCTCCGGCCGCCAGGACTGCCCCCATGGCTGCCGATCGCCACGTCGGCTCGACCCCGCAGAGCCGGTACACCCCGCGGCGCACCTGGGCCATGCGCTGGGTCCCCAGCAGGAGTTCCACCTGATCTTCCGTGAATCCCAGCCGGGCCAGTTGCTCGCTGCTCACCAGCCCGTGCTGGCGCCGGCCCAGTCGATCAAGCCTGGAGTACATCGTCATGGAGTAGATCTTGCCAAGAGGGCGTGACAGTCACTTATTGTGTGCAGTACTCCGTCATATAGCCGGTACTACTGCACACAATCCGGGGAATCCGGGGAATCCGGGCTCGGGAACCGATGAATCCGGAGGCGGAGAAAGAGGCACCCCGGGCGCGGCTAGACCACCACGTTGACCAGTCGAGGGGGCCGGGCGATGACCTTGGACGGTTGGCGGCCGGCTAACGCCTCAACCACCTTGGGTGACGTGAGGGCGGCCGCGGTCGCGGCGGCCTCGTCGATGCCCGCGTCGACCTCGATGCGCTCACGTAGTTTGCCGTTGACCTGGACCACCATGGTGGCGGTGTCCACTTTGACCTGGACCGGGTCAGCGACGGGCCAGGGCTGGTCGTGCACGGTGGTGCCCTCGCCGTGGCGGCGCTCCCAGAGTTCGGCGGCGATGTGGGGAGCCATCGGGGCCAGGACCAGCAGGAGGGTGTCGATGGCGAAGTCCACGGTAGCCCGCCGAGCCGCCTCGGGCGCCTGCACGTGCCGGTAAAGGGTATTGACGAACTCCATGGCGGCCGCCACTGCGGTGTTGTACGACCAGCGTTCGTAGTCACGAGTGACCCGATCGATCAACCGGTGGGTCCCTTTTTCCAACTCGAAGTCCGCCGCGGTCGGTTCGCGCTCCACCAGGGTCACTCGTTCCACGCCCCCTGTCGCCAGCCGCCACACTCGGCCCAGGAACCGATTGCAGCCGTCCATCATCTGGTCGCTCTGGGCGCTCCACTCGAAGTCGTCCGCGGGCGGTCCAACGAACAGATGGAACAGTCGCAGCGAGTCGGCGCCCACCGAGGCGAAGTAGCGCTCGGGTTCGATCAGGTTTCCCTTCGACTTGGACATCTTCGAGCCGTCGAGGGTGATCATGCCTTGAGTGAAGAGTCGGGCGAACGGTTCTCGCACTGCCGCCGGCGCCAGGCCCACGTCGGCCAGGGCCCGGGTGTAGAAGCGGGCGTACAGCAGATGGAGGATGGCGTGCTCGATCCCGCCGATGTACTGATCGACGGGCATCCAGTGGGCGGCCGCGGCCTGGTCTACAGGAGCATCGCTCGTCCAGGGATTGCAGAAGCGCTCGAAGTACCAGGAAGAGTCGACGAAGGTGTCCATGGTGTCGGTCTCCCGCTCGGCCGGGCCGCCACACCTGGGGCAGGTGGTGTGGAGGAAGCCGTCGTGATAGCGCAGCGGCGACTCGCCGGTCGGGCGGAACTCGACATCGTCGGGCAACAGCACGGGGAGCTGATCCTCAGGCACCGGAACGATCCCGTCCGCCGGGCAGTGCACCACGGGGATCGGGCAGCCCCAGTAGCGCTGCCGGGACAACAGCCAGTCCCGGAGGCGGAAGTTGACCGCTCGGGTGCCGATCCCCTGCGCCTCCAGCCACTCGGTGGCCCGGGCCTTGGCCTCGCCGGTGTCGACGATGCCGTTCAGCCATTCGCTGTTGATCCGGGGCCCGTCGCCGGTGTAGGCCTCGCCTTCCCATCCTTCGGGCGGAGCGACGGTGCGAACGATGTCGATGCCGTACGCGGTAGCGAAGTCCCAGTCCCGTTGGTCCTCGGCGGGGACCGCCATGATGGCACCGGTGCCGTAGGTCATCAACACGTAGTCGGCCAGGTAGATCGGCACCGGGCGACCGGTAAAGGGGTTGATGGCATAACTCCCGGTGAAGACCCCGCGCTTGTCGAGGGGGCCGTCTCCGGACTGGCGTTCGATGTCGGTCTCCGCCTGGACCCGCTCGACGAACGCGGCCACTTCGTCGCGGTGGGCTGCGGTCGTGACCTCCCCGACCAATGGATGCTCGGGCGCGAGGACTACGAACGTCATGCCGAACGAGGTGTCCGGGCGGGTGGTGTAGACCCGGATGGAGTCGTCGCGGCCCTGAACCGGCAGTTCGAACTCGGCGCCTTCGGAACGGCCGATCCAGTTGCGCTGCATGGTCTTCACCCGCTCGGGCCAATCGACCCCGTCGAGGGCGTCGAGCAGTTCGTCGGCGTAGGCCGTTATTCGAAAGAACCATTGCTCGAGGTCGCGCTTTACGACCAGATCGCCGCTTCTTTCACAGGTGCCGTCGGGCAGAACCTGCTCGTTGGCGAGGACGGTGTGACATCCGGGGCACCAGTTGACCGGCGCGTTCTTGCGGTAGGCCAGACCGGCCTCGAGGAATCGCAGGAAGATCAGTTGGTTCCAGCGCATGTACAAGGGGTCGTGGCTGCGCAGCTCCCGGCGCCAGTCGTACACCGCGCCCAGTCGCTTGAGGCTGGCCTTGAGCTCTTCGATGCGCGCCTCGGTGAAGATGCGAGGGTGAATGCCCGTCTTGATGGCGGCATTCTCGGCGGGCAGGCCGAAGCTATCGAACCCGATGGGGCTCAGCACGGCGTGGCCCTGCATGGTGCGCTGGCGCACCAGCAGGTCCCCAAAGGTGTAGTTGCGGATATGGCCTTGGTGAGCCGGCCCGCTCGGATAGGGGTACATGCAGAGGACGTAGTAAGGCGGGCGAGGGTCGTCGTTGTCGACCTGGTAGGCCCCCTGCTCGGCCCAGCGCCGTTGCCATTTGGTCTCAACGGCCTGGGGATCGTACGACTCTGCCATGACCCCCCAGGGTACCGGGGGAGGCTGGCGGGTTCGGCGGGTTAGCGCCCGCGAGGCGGCGCTTCCATCGTCGAGGGGCCGACGTGGTCGTCGAGCCAGGCGCAGAGTGGGCGAGCGGCCCGGAAGAGTTCGACGATCCGTGTTCTGGCCGCGCCGGTGCCGAGCCAAGCCGCTACCGGCCACTGCTTCATGGCCACCAAGCCCCGATTGCGGAGGAGCTCCACACGGGGATGATCCTTGGGATAGCCCTTCGGCGCGGTTTTGAGGGCATCGGTGCCGTGCACGTCGACCTTGGCTTTGACGAGGCTGGCGATGGTCCGCTCGAGGGCGGTCCCACTGGTGCCCAGAGCCACCGCGCTCCGGTAGCGTTCGAGCTGATCGGGTGCCAGGTGATACATCCCTGCTCCGGCCATCAAGCCGTCGGCGGACAGCTGCACATACCCCGATCCGATGCCGGCCGCGATCGCCGTCTTGTAGGGGGACTTGTCGGCGCTGAAACGAACGTCCCGGTAGGGGCGAAAGATCCGGCTCTCCCCGAACTCGTCGGCCAGGTCGGCCAGGAGAGCCACCATGGGGGCGAGGACCGCGTTGGTGTAGGTGTCCTTGTGGTCGGTCCAATAGACCTTCGAGTTGTCGGCCTCGAGGCCTTCGAAGAACTCCAGGGCGTCTGCCGGCCACCCCTTGAATGCCATGCCGCCCGAATGTAGTCGGGCTCTGTTCCCGGCCTCAGCCCTGTGGACCTCGGCCGTTTGCCTGTCCCGTTCGGCCCGGCTGGGGCGGCATCCGCATCCAGACCGGGCGCAGCCGAGCCGGCTGCTAGGCTAACCACGCCTTCTGGGGGCGTAGCTCAGTTGGTAGAGCGCTTGCATGGCATGCAAGAGGTTCGTGGGTTCGATTCCCATCGCCTC
>CAVYMU010000006.1:0-332769 GCA_963769725.1 uncultured Acidimicrobiaceae bacterium
TTCCTGAAGAAGCGCCTCTTGTCAAGAGCCTTCGACGGAGTCGATGTCCGTTTTGCCTTGGCGTTCGCGGCGGTGACGGCGTGTTGGGGCGCGCCGTAGAGACATCGCGGGTCGGGAGTAGTGGCCGGATGCGGTGGGAGGGGCGGTCAAGGCCGGCCCGTTAGGGCCGCCCGTAGGGGGAGCCTTGAGGGCCCCGGGGGTTTAGTTGTCGCCAGCCACCTTGGAGGTGGAACCGCCGCTAGGCGGTTCCTGCTCGCCTGGTTGTTGGTTGGACACAGCGGACCTCACCATTGGCCCAGAACTGGGCGGGCCGACCGAGGGGCTCGGCGGCCGGCCATTCCTTCGCGTGTGGTGCGCATGGTGTGTTCCGGCCACAGCCAGGCGGGCTCATTCAGTTGCGACGGCCACGCCCGAGTGTCGGGGGCCACGACGATCGTCGAGCTCGCACCGTGGCTGTGCCCGAGCCTGCTCAAGCGGCCTCCTCGGCCAGGCAGCGGATCTCGCCGTCTCTGCAGGCCGTAGAAGACCAGGGTGAGCAACTTGCGGGCCGCCGCCACCCGGGCGATCATCTTGCCCCGCCGCTCGGCGATGCGATGATAGGTGGGGGCGATCGGGTCGCCGCCGTGGTAGCGGGCCACGGCCTCGACCGCCGCCCAGCGCACGATGGTCGATGCCTTGTTTGGTGATGTGCCCCCGGCGGACTGTGGTGTCGGACTCGTGCATGCGAGGGGGTCATGCCCGCCCACGAGCACAGATGGCGGGCGGCAGGGAAACGGGTGCACGTCGCCGATCTCGGCCACGAAGATGGCGGCCATGATCGGGCCGACCCCGTGGATGGCCTGGATGGCCCGATAGCCGCGTGGTCGCTCAGACGCGTTGCGAGCTCCCGCTCGACCATGGCGAGCTCCCGGTCGTAGATCTCCAGCAGGTCGCGCAGCGACTCGACCCGCAGCCGCGTAAGGTCCGGCGAAGTCGCATCTCATCGAGCAGCACTCTGGCCGGCCGGGCCGAACATGTCGCCCAGCGGCGGCAAGATCCCCAGCTTGGCCATCACCGCGTGGATCTGGGCCTTGGCCGAGGTCCGCAGCGCGGTCAGCTTGGCCCGGTAGCGGACCAGCTCCCGCAGCTCGCGCACCTCCGGCGGGGCGATCCACGCCTCGGGCAGGTCGTTGCGGCGCAGCCGGTTCGCCAACTCGGTGGCGTCCTTCACGTCGTTCTTGACCCGGCGGGTGTCCCAACGATCCCGTCATAAGACCAGTTCGCCCAAAGCTCGTGAATCTTTGGACTCGATCGTGGTCACTCATCCGTTTCACCCGCTGTTCGGCCAGCGTCTGCCGATCGTGTTCGAGCGGCGCTGTCCGGTGCACGAGCGGTTATTCGTCTGCGAGGCGAGGCGCGTCCGGCACGGCGGGTGACGTTGCCGGTCCGCTGGACCGACCGGACACCAGACGTCGTGTTCGCCCACCGTTTCGGGCCCGGAGGGTTTGGCCACGCTGGTCGAGGTGGTCGACAGCCTTGGGATATCCGCGACTTGCACAGCGAGGTCGGTCATGATCTTGTATGTCAATGCCAGACAAGACGATCCGATCCTTACTTCGATGACCGTCCGGCAGTTGCGGGCTCGCCGCCGACGGCTGGCCCGATCGATGCCCGACGTGGAGGGGCTCATTCGGGATCGGTGGTCGAGCAGGGTCGACGATGCGGCAAGGAGGGATGCCGATGCGCCAGCGGGGAACTTCACGGGCCATACACCTATGTGGTTCTGCCCCGGGTCGAGGGCCGCACCCGCACGGTGTACGTGCCAGCCGCGGCCGCCGAGGCGGTGCGAGCGGGAGCGGCCTTATCTGCCCGGGTCCGAGACGCCCTGGAGGAGATCTCGGCTGATCAACATCGAGCTGTTATCCCGAGGGGCGCTGGGCTGAGTGGCTCTGGTCGCCGAGGCGGTGGCAGTGGTGGCCAACATGGCTATCGCCGCTTTGGAGGCCGGCGGTGAGGGGAACGCACAAGATCACCGCGAGCCACCTGGACCGGCTGGCGTTGATCTACCTGCGCCAGTCCTCGATGGCCCAGGTGCGGGAGAACACCGAGTCGACCGCCCGCCAGTATGCCCTGGCCGACGAGGCGGTCCGACTGGGCTGGTCCGCGGTCCCAGGTGGAGGTGATCGACGCCGACCTGGGCCTGTCGGGCCGCTCCGCCGCGAACCGTTCAGGGTTCAAGGATCTCCTCGGCCGGGTGTGTCTGGGCGAGGTGGGCGCCATCTTCGGGCTGGAGGTGTCCCGACTGGCCCGATCCTCCGCGGACCTGTCCCGCCTGCTGGAGCTGGCCCGCCTGACCGACACCTTGGTCATCGACGCCGATGGCATCTACGACCTGGCCGACATCAACGACCGGCTCGTCTTGGGCGTGAAAAACCAAATGTCCGAAGCCGAGCTGCATTTTCTGGCCAGCCGCCTGCAAGGCGCCAGGCAGGCCGCGGCCGAGCGAGGCGAGCTGCGCATGGGGCTGCCGGTCGGATACGTCTACGACGACGAAGGCCAAATGGTCACCGACCCTGACGCCGAGGTGCAAGCAGCGATCACCGACGTCTTCGCCGCCTTCAGGGCCGGAGGGTCAGCCTTCCAGGTGGTCGTGGCGTTCAAGGACCGTCTCTTCCCCAAGCGGGCCTACGGTGGGGTGTGGGCCGGCCAGCTGCGCTGGGGTCGGCTCACCCATTCCCGGGTGGTGAAGCTCCTCGAAAACCCGCTCTACGCCGGCGCCTACGTCTACGGCCGCGCCCACAGCCGCCGGGTGGTCGAACCCGACGGGACGGTGCGCACCAAGGTGGTCCACCTGCCCCGGGAGAAATGGCCGGTGGCCATCCACGACCATCACGACGGCGTACCTGAGCTGGGACGACTACCTCGACAACCAGGCTCGCCTGGCGGCGAACCTGACCCAGGCCGGCGCCCGACCCCCCAGGGAAGGACACGCCCTGTGCCAAGGGATCATCTACTGCGGGTCCTGCGGTCATCGCATGTCGACCCACTACCGCGACAGCGGGTTCGCCTACTACGAATGCTCATCGAAGACCGACCAGATGAACACGCCGACCTGCCGGTCCATCACCGCCGACACCGTCGACCATGCCGTCGCCGAACGCTTGCTCGACGCGCTCAACCCTCAAGAGATGGCATTGGCTCTCGCCGCCGCCGACGAAGTCGCCGACCGGCGCAACCGCCGCAACCGTGCCGCTGAGCTGGCCGTGGAGCGAGCCCGCTACGAAGCCGAACGAGCCGAGCGTGCCTTCCACGCCTGCGAACCGGACAACCGGCTCGTCGCCCGCAACCTCGAGTCCCGTTGGGAAGCACGCCTGGTCGCCCTCGCCCAGGCAGAAAAGGCGTTAACCGAAGCGCAAACAGCCACACCGCCGCTGCCATCGCGCGCCGAACTGGAAGCCCTCACCGGTGACGTCATCAGCTTGTGGCACGCGCCCAGCACGTCGCCCAGGGACCGCAAACGGCTGTTGCGAACCCTCATCGCTGATGTCAGCCTGCTGCCCGAGCCCGACGTCGGCAAGGCTCGCATCGGGATCCGCTGGCACACCGGCGCCACCGACGAGATTGTCGTGACCCGCTACCAGAAAGTGAAGCAATGGGGCTACACCGATCCCGCCGCCGTCGACATGGTCCGCAGCCTGGCGTCACTTGAGCAACCGGGAGATCGCCGAACGGCTCGACCAAGCCGGCCACACCACCGGCGCTGGTCGGCCATTCCGTTGCCGCGAAGTAGCCAACCTCCGCATCTACCACAACATCCCATCAGCCGCATCTCTCCACGACGGCACACTCCCTGCCTCCCAGGTAGCCAAACGGACTCGGGGTCTGTCCCCACACCGTCATCAACTGGATCAACAAAGGATGGTTGACCGGCCATCGTGGACTCGACAACCGGTGGCATGTGCCCTTCGGCCCAGAAGATCGAAGCGGCCTGCCGAGAAAGGATCGCCCAATCAGCCCAGATCCGTCGCCCTGATGGCAGCGAACAGCAGAAAGCACACGAGCATACCGTCGGGCAAGTGGCCACCGAACTCGGCGTCTCCGTCAACGTCGTCTACTACTGGATCAAGCATCACTACATCAAGGCTCGCAGAGGGCTCGACGGAGGCTGGCTCGTCAACTTCGATGCAACCACCGAGGCCGAGTGCCGACACCGAATCGCCACCTCATCCCAGATCAAGACCAAGGAAAGCAAGTCCAAAACCTCACAGTCGATGACCAAGGAGGCAGTATGAAGCCAGCGTCCCAGTGCAAACCCAACGGGTGCACCAGATGCACCCGGGCGCCCTCGGACTCGAGCAGGTCCGCGGCCCAATACCAGCCATAGCACGCTTCCAGCGCCACCTCGGGATCAGGGCCGGCCTCGGCAACTGCCACCGCCAAGGCCACCGGGTCGTTATCGATCTTGGTCACCTCCAGCACCTCGCCGTCCTCGGTCATCCGCACGATCACCGACCGGCGCCGGTGCAGATCGATCCCGACATACTGTTGTTGCTGTTGCATCGGGGTCCTCCTCCGTCGAGAGGGTTTGGGTTGGGAAGCCCCGAGTGTGCCATCACTCGGTCCCTTACGACGGGGCGGAGGCCCCCGCCCGGCCATCACCCCCGCCCCAACTCGTCCACGGTCACCATCTCGCCGCAAGCCGGGCAGGACCCACCCACCCCCAGCCGCCGGGCGAACACATTGCAATCCGGGCAGCGCCGCTCGACCAGCCGCTCCTCGCACACCGGGCACTCGTACACCACACTCGCAGTCATAGCCTCCATCGCCTTTTACCTCACTCCTCGGCGCCGGCCCGCACCACCCGGACCCGTCACGCAAAAGCGGCGCTGCGCTTCTTCATGACGACGGTGCGGCGTTCACGCCCTTGGCCGGTGTCGTCCTCGGGACAGTGCCGGAACTGCGACCAGATCGCTCCTGACGACGTGGAGCGTTCTGGCGCAGCCTCGACGGCGGCACTCGGATGAGAGAGACAGTATGACGGTGGCCGACACTGGGGTTTCGGGCAAGCGGTGGTACGCGCTGATCGCCTTGGCGACGGCTCAGTTCGTGATGGTTCTCGATCAGTCGGTCATGAATGTCTCAATCAGCACTCTGGTCAAGGATTTCGACACGACGGTCACGACCATTCAGGCGGTGATCACCTTGTACTGCCTCGTCATGGCCATGTTGATGATGTCAGGCGCCAAGATCGGTGACATCATCGGCCGGCGCCGGGCGTTCGTCGTGGGACTGATCATCTACGGCTGCGGATCAGCAATGACCGCTGCCGCGCCGACCGTGGCCGTTCTGACCCTCGGATGGTCGGTCCTTGAAGGGATCGGGGCCGCCCTGGTTCTCCCCTCCTTGGCTGCGTTGATCGCGGGCAACTTCGAGAACCATGATCGCAAGGTGGCTTACGCGGTGATCGGCGGGGTCGCCGGCGCTGGCATCGCCATCGGTCCGATACTCGGCGGCTGGGCGACCACCGAACTGAGCTGGCGGGTCGTGTTCGTCGGCGAGGTCGTGCTGGTCGTGTTCATCCTGGCCATGACCCGCCTAGTCGCCGACGCCCCCCGAGGGGGCTCGGCTCCCAGCTTCGACTTTGTGGGCGCGGTGCTGTCCGCCGCCGGTTTGGGTTTGGTGGTATTCGCCGTGTTGCAATCGAGTACGTGGGGCTGGGTCAAGCCGAAGAACTCCCCGGTGGAGCCGTTCGGATTGTCTCTGACGTTGTATATCGTGGCCGCCGGAGGGGCGCTGATGTGGGGGTTCGTGACCTGGCAGCGCCACCGCGAAGCGTCGGGAGCCGACCCTCTGGTGCATCTCTCCCTGGCCCGGGTCCCCACGGTGCGAGCCGGCCTGATCGGGTTGTTCAGCCAGAACCTCATCCTGATGGGTGTGTTCTTCGTCGTGCCCTTGTACCTGCAGATCGTGCTCGGCTTCGACGCCTTGAAGACCGGGATCAAGATGTTGCCCATCTCCATCACCATGTTCCTCACCGCGGCGGTGGGATCGCGCCTGTCGAGCCGGTTCGCCGTGCGGTCCATCGTCCGCGCCGGCCTGATGGTCACCCTGGCTGCCGTGCTCGCCCTACTGGCCACTATCCAGCCAAGCCTGTCCAGTTTCGGGTTCGCGGCGTCGATGGCCCTGCTCGGCGTGGGGATGGGGCTCATGGTGTCGCAACTCGGCAACGTGGTGCAGTCGTCGGTCGAGGACTCGGGGCGCAGCGAGGCAGGCGGCCTGCAATACACCGGACAACAACTCGGATCGGCCCTCGGGGTTGCGCTCATCGGCGCCATCGTCCTGGTCGGTCTGACCGGCGCGTTCGTGTCGAACGTCCGGGCTGACAAGCGGATCAGCGCCGAGGTGGCGACTCAGGTCGGTGTCGCCGCCGGTTCCGGCGTCAACTTCGTCTCCACCGAAGAGGTGCAAAAGGCCGCCCAGGAAGCCGGGCTGGACGAAGCCACGACGAAGGCTCTCGTCGAGGACTACAGCCAGGCCGAGCTCTTGGCGTTGAAGGCCGGTCTGCTCGCCGCCGGGCTCCTAGCCCTTATCTCCCTGGCCTTCACCCGAGAGCTACCGCAGGTCAAACCGCCCCCCAAGATGAAGGAGCCGCTCGACCTCACCGCCGTCGCGTAGGGACAAACGCACGGCTGACGACGCGGCAGCGATCCGTGCGATGAGCACCTCGACCACAGAGGCAACCGCTGCCACCGCTGATGCCAGCCCCGGCCTAAGGCCCAGATCGACGGCCGTGACCTTCCCGTGACGCCCTAACTTCCAATCTGGTGTCACCAGCAGTTGAGCCGCTGAGCTCACTTCCGGAACGCCGAGACGGTGCGGCGCTCAGGCGGCGTGGCCGATGGCGACGGCGAACGGCACCGAACGTGCGCCCACATCCTTTCCGGACGTTTGACGAACGTTCTGGCGCGGCCTCGTAGAGTGGGCCGAAGGGGCGCCGAGGTCGGTGAGCAGACAACGGTGGGCTTTCTTAGCGCGTTCGAGGTCTTCGAGTCGTTGCTGCACGGCGCTGACATGGCCTTCGCCGTTGACCGTGACTGGTCCTGTCCCGAGATGGCTGCTGACGCAGCCTTCGCGGTGACTGCAGCCACCTCCATTCGATACGGCTTCAGCCGCAAGGCTGCGGGCGATCTAGAAGCCTCCTTCGCCCTCGAAAGTCCCGGCGGTCGACTCTTGTACCAGGTTCGCGCTGGGACCATCGCCCAGCTCGACGAGGGTAGGGACACCGACTGCTCAATATCAGGCCCTTCCTCGCAATGGCTGCTCTGGCTGAGCGGGAGAACTCCTTGGGAGGAATCTGGACTGTCAGCTTCGGGGATCTCGCCGACCGCTTTGCAGCCTCGTTGACCCATCTGGGTTCCTGAGAAGGTCGCCGGGGGCCAACACACGTTCGCCCGACAACAACGCATTATTCAGTGCCACCGGAATAGCTCTCGGGGTCAGGGGACGGCCCGAGCAGAACGGAAACGCCGAACACCGACTGGCCACACCCAACGGCGAGGGTGAGTCGACGGGGGGAATCGCACCCCCGCCGCTCTCAGGACCGGTTACGCGGAATTTTTCATAACCGGTTTTATGTCCAGCACGCGGTTATGTTTAGGGCCCGCCCGATGCGAGGGATTTGTCCTGATCAGGCGGAGCGCTGTTCAACATAATCACAGGCTCTCCAGGAAGGCGAGGAGCGTGTCTGGGGGTCGGTATCTGCCGGGTTTCGCTCCGAGTGGCGCGGTTCGTGCGATCGCCTGTTCCTTGAGGGCGGGGTCGGCGTGCTCGTAAATGAAGGTGGTCTGAGTGCTCGAGTGACCGAGCCACAGCGCGATCGTGGCGATGTCCACGCCCTTGGACCGCAGAAGCATGGCGTTGGTGTGTCTGAAGGGTGTGCGGAGTAATCCGTTTGGTTTTCAGTGAAGGGCAACCGGCGGCTGCTGCTGTCGCGGCGTGTTTTGATACTAGGACGCCGACGGTGTAGCGGCTGAGCGGTCGTCCTTGGCGGGTTGGAAATAGCGGCTCGTCGGGTTGGCCGTGGCGTTCGTTCAGCCAGACGCGGATGACGTTGACGGTCTCGGCGGTCAGGGTCGTGGCGCGCTTTTTTCGGCCTTTGCCCGTTATCCGGATGTGGGCGCCGGTGCCCAGTTGCACGTCGCCGACGTGCAGGCCGGTGAGCTCGGAGACCCGCACGCCGGTCTGGATCATGAGCACCAACACGGCGTGGTCGCGTCGTCCCAGCCAGGTGTGTGGGTCCGGCGCGGCGAGCAGCGCCTTGACCTCGTCGAGGTCGAGGTAGGAGACGATGCTGCTCTCGTAGCGCTTGGTCGGGATGGCCATCACCCGGGCGATGGTATGGGCGTGCTCGGGGTGCTCGAGCGCCGCGAACCGGTAGAACGAGTGGATCGCCCCGAGCCTGGCGTTGCGGGTCCTGGGGCTGTTACCCCGTGCCTGTTGGAGATGGTTGAGGAACGCGCCGATCAGCGCAGCGTCGAGATCGTCGATGTCGAGCTGAAACGGCTGCTTGCCGGTCCGCTCGTGAGCGAAGCGGAGCAGCAGCCGGAACGTGTCGCGGTAAGCGGCGATGGTTTGGGGGCTGGCGTTGCGCTGGGTGATCAGACGATCGGTGAAGAAACCCTGCAGCACTAGCGCGAGCGCGGTCATGAGACCACCTCCCCGAGTTGCTCCAGGCGCCGACTGACCAGTTCGAGCAGCTCGGGGACTCCCTCCAGATACCAGTATGTTGAGGCGGGGTCTACGTGACCGAGCCAGGTGGACAAAAGCGGCATCCGCCGGTCGACGTTCTCGCCAGCCCGATACCAGCCGAGCAGAGTGTTCACGGCAAACGCGTGTCGGAGATCATGAGGTCGAGGTCTGGCGCGAGCGCCGCGGCCGTCCAGACCGACCTCGCCGACCAGCTCGGTGAAGGTGCGGTTGAGCTCCTCGCGTCCCATGCGTTGTCCTCTGGCGGAGACGAAGAACGCCGGTGTTGAGGGCTCCCGGGGACAAGCGTCGCGGAGGCGGGCGTAGTCGCGCAGTGCCCTGATGGTGGTCGCGTGCAGGGGGACCTCGCGCTGCTTCTTCTGTTTGCCGGCACGGATTGCCACCACGCCATTGTTGAGATCGACGTCGTGGCGGTCGAGGCCGACTGCCTCGCCGGGGCGCATGCCGGTGACCGCCAGCAGCCCGATGAGCGTGGCGTGACGCACGCCGCGCAGCCGCGGTTGCAGCTGGCGGGCGGCGGCCATCAACGCTGCGATCTCCGCTTCGGTGTAGATGTAGGGGGCGATCCGCGGGCGATGCCCGGGCAGCAGATCGGTCGAGGGAACCTCGCTTGTGGGGTCGATCGTTGCCAGATGACGGGCGAACCCGCGGACTACGGACAGCCGTTGACGCCAGCGGTGTGGGTGGGCGTCGACGGGCAAACGTGCCCACGCCAACGCTAGCTCGGTAGTGATCCGGGGGGCGTCGGCTTGGTCGAGGAACTCGACGAACCCTTCCAACAGGCGGCCGTCCTGGGGCATCTCGAAGCCCAGCCGGCGGCGGATCTGCAGATAGTCGGCCAGCGCCTTTTGAAGCGTGGTCATGCCGCACCTCCCGGCGACGGCCACGGGCGCACGAGCCCGCCTAATGCAATTCGGTCGACCTTGGCGTAGATGGCGGTGGTCTTCTGCTGGCGGTGGCGTAGTACCAGGCCGATCTCCCCGAGCGACGCGCCCTGCCTGAGCATTCCGGTCGCGGCGCTATGGCGGAGGCGGTGCGCACCGACTCTGGCCAGTCCGGCCCGGTCGCAGGCGGCGCGGACCACCCACCCGATCGTGCTGCGGTTCAGTCCCTCGACCGGCGCGGTGATCCGCAAGAACAGCTCCCGGCACCCGCAGGCGGGGCGACGGCGAAGATAGGACACGATCGCCTCGCCGACATCGACGGGTAACGGCAGCGTATCGACACGGCTGCCCTTGCCGCGAACGAGCAGCTCGCCGCGACGCCAGTCGATGTCATCGAGGCGCAGCCCGGCGACCTCCGCGGCGCGCAGCCCGAGCCGCGACAACAGCAACAGGATCGCGAAGTCACGCCGGCCGACCAGTCGACGCCTGTCGCAGCTGGCCAACAGCTTCTTCACTGCTCCCGGTTCCATGCCGCGCGGCAGGGTGCGATCGCGTAGATCGGCGACCGACGGGACCGCCCACACCAGCGGTGCCTCGATCCGTCCTGCCAGATGCAAGTAGCGCAATAAGGACCGCAGCGCGCACACCAGATCTCTCGCGCCGGGCACGCTGCGCTTGGGGCACTCGCGGGCCAAGAACGAGGTCACGTCCGTGGCGCGCAACCGCTCCAAGCCCAGCCCATCAGTGCTGTCGCGCCCAGCCAAGAACAGCCGGGCGGCCGGTCCATACGCATCCAGCACCGTGTGAGCACTCAGGCCGCGCTCGACGGACAGATAGCGGCGGTAGTCCTCGAGCAGCTCCTCGAACGGGCCCAGCGCGGGAACCGGGGCCGGAGCCGGCGCGACTCCCAGCGTGCGCAGATACCCCAGCGGCAGCGCCACGCTCGCCGGTGAAGCCCAACACACCAACCCAGCCGCGCGCCGCGCCGCCGGGAACCGCTCAGCCTGATCGGCCGTCAGATCCTCGACGTCGAGCCCCTCGCGCGCAAGCCAACGGCTGAGCTGATCGAACTGATACACCCGGTCGGCCGCGGCCGAAGGCGAATACGACCGCGACGTCAGCCACGACTCGAACCCCGCCGCGTACGGCGCTAACGGCCCCGACACCACCGGGACCCACACCTTCCTGGCCATCCTTGCCTCCTGTCGGATCACGGAACATCAATCCGTGAAGCCTCCACGAAGCGGCCACAATTATGTTGAGCGTTCCACCATCAAAAGACACCCTCACCAGGCAAAACGCAGCAAGCAAGAACCGACATCAACATAACCGCGCGCTGGACATACGACCGGACGTGACAGTATCCCGTCATCCGGCCCCGACAGTCCGGCCAGTGGTGAATGCGACGAGCTGCCAGCGGGCGAACAGCTTGGGGTCACGGCGGTTGACCAGCCCGGCGCCCGGCGGGCCGCAGCGGGCATGCAACAGGACCCGGTCCCCGGCCCGGTACTCGCGGTCGTGGCCCCATCCCGGTCCGGTCAAAGCGGGCCCGCAGAGCCATCCGCCATCGGCGAGCTGGTCGCGGATGCGGTCGGCCAGATCCTCGGCGTCGGTGTGGGACACCACCAACGCCGCCACCTGCTCGGCGCCGTGGCAGGCGATGTCGTCGCAGACGGCGTGGGCCATGGCCTGAAGGGTCTGGGCCCGGCTGGCCTGTTCGTGTTCCCAGCCCTGGTCGCGCCGCAGCTGCTGGGATCGGGTCGGATTCCCGTTGCGGAGCAGGTCCAGGGCGTGGCGGTCCGCGGGGTCGATCTGGCGGCGATTGACCCTCAGCCGGGCCGACCGGATGACCCCGGCAGCGGCCAGAAGGTCACGAGCGGGTCAAGACCCACTGTCCATCCGGGCACCGAGAACGCCTACATCACGCCGAGCGGCAAGCGGATGGGCAGGACTTGCCGGCGATTGTGACCATTCTGTGACCAGAGGCCCTCAGGCGGCCTTTCAGGCCAGAGACCGCCACCCTGTGACCTGCGGTTTCTCTTCCGGAATGTTGCTCGGGGGGGAGGACTCGAACGCTCACTGAGCCCCTCCCTACCCATACCGGCCTATCACGAACTAGCTGCTCAGAGCGGGTTTCCGGCAACCGGCCGTCCTACTTCGGGGGTCTCCGTATTGAACGATCCCAGCGCATGTGTGACCGGCTTGTGACCACGGAGTTGCTACGCCGCGCTCGGGCGGTTGCGATCGAGCGCACGCTGGACCGCCTCTGGGCTAACCGGGAGGAGGTCCACAGTCACGATGGGGTCGTCGGCATTGACCTCGAAGTCCCAGGCGAGGACTCGGCCAAGCCAGCGCCCGGCATGGGTACCGATGACCACCACTGAGCCGGGCGTTACGTCGCTAACGGTCCTGGCGCTACGCAGCAGAGTCCACACGTTGCCGTCGTCGTCCTGACGGTGGGGATCGGCGACCAGGTCCACGCCCAGCTCGACAGCCAGCGAGTCAGGAAGATGAGCGGCAGCAAGTCGATCGACGACTGCCCGATCGATCTCTTCAATACGCCATCGACTTCCAGTGCCCGTCGTCATCTTTCCTCCGGCAATGGCTCGTCACCAGTGTAGGCAGGGTTTGGCCGCAACGGGCCGGCCAGCGCCACGATGGTTGCGGCCCTTGAAGCAAGTTCTCCGTCCGCGACGAAGCGCACCGGCACGTCAGCCGGGATACCGCTGACCAGCTGTATGTCGAAGTGATTGGAAACGGTGCCCGTCGGAACGACCGGGTACCCCGCAGACCGCAAGTGTCCCACCGTCACCGCGAGGTAGCGCGGTGACGCCGAGAACTTCTCCAGGACCTTCGCGACGGTCGTATCTCGCTCAACGGCGAAGACCGATACCCCGAACAGCACCTCGCGATCTCCGTCGCTCCCCTCGAGCGCATAGCTTTCGCCCGAGTACCGGGCATCTCGCACCATGTCGGCAACGCTCCCGTCGATGTCGAACCCGGCAGCGCGGACTACCACGATGAGATCGTCCGGTGGATCTTCATCACGCACGAACCGGGTCTTGCGCCGGCCGGTGCTCGCAGGGATCGACACCACGGGAGGATGCCCGGCCGAGAAGGTCGATTGCAAGGATCATCCGGCGGCATGGGAGCAGTCCCGAGCTGAAACCGAGGAGGACGGAGTTTCCGCTCGCGCTTGCTGGAGTTGCTGCGCCAGGAACGGCATCATTGGGATGGTCGCGGCCTCTGTCGGGTCGGCTTATTGAGACACCGGCAGCGACCGGCTGCTAACCGCTCCTCCGTTGAACTTAGTCCGTGGCCAGGCTGTCCGCTTGACCTCCCGGTCCCGGTATTCCAATCAGGCGGCCTTTGAGGACATCCGCTAAGACGGTCCTGGTCGGAGTCTTATCGCATTGTCCGGTAGGGGTTCGGCTTGCGGGTCGGCCGCTGGCGTGGGTGGACGTGATGATTGGCGTGGTGGACGGTCAGCCGCGGAGGATCTTGGCGAGCACTTCCGCTTCGCTAATCTCCGGCTGTTTGGTCGCGGTGAGCAACGTCAGGGTGTGGCCTTTGGCCAGTTCCTGTAGGTGGGTCAGTGCGTCCGATCGTGTTGGTTGGTGCAATTCGATGTGGTAGCGGTGGGCGAACTCCTCAAAGCGGGCCGGGTCATGGTTGTACCATTTTCGTAGTTCCGTCGACGGCGCCACTTCTTTGCACCACTCGTCAAGGTCGGCTTTGCTTTTGGTTAGCCCTCGCGGCCAGATTCTGTCGACGAGCACCCGGGTGCCATCGTGGGCGGCGGGCGGGTCATAGACCCGGCGTACCTGGACGGTCGGCTTGGTGGCCATGGTCAGCCTCCTCGGCGTGATGGGCCGGGTCTGTGGGGGGACGGGTGGGTGAGTTCTCGGCGGGCCCCCACAGTTCGAGTTCGAGTCGGGCGGGGCCGGTCACGACGAGACAGTGAGGTGCGTCGGGTGGAATGGCCTGCTTCGACCCGGCGTGGAGTTGCACCGTAGCGGTGGGGGTGGCGTCTGGTTGGAACTGGAAGCCGATGGTGCCGTCATGTACCACGAGGACCCCCCATCGGCCTGTGGGGGTGCGATGCGAGCGTCGCAGGGCGGCCGGCACGGAGTCCTGGTCCCACGGTCCGGCCCGCCCGAGGATGATCAGCCCGTCAGGCAGCTCGGCGCGCTCGCATAGGGGACAGTCGATGGGGGAGCCGACATGGGCGGCGCGCTCGTGCGGGTCGAGCACCCACGGCCGGGGTTGGAGCGGCGGTCGGTGACGGACGTGCTGGTTGTGGTAGCAAGACAGCTCGGCCACCCAATCCCCGGCGGGATCGGGGTGGAACCCGACGATGGAGCGGATCATCGTCGGTCGCTAGGGGTGGCAGCGTGCTCGTCGCGCCAGCAGGCCTGGCCCTTGGCGGTGGCGGCTCGTCCGGGTGTGGGGTTGTGTTCCATGGGGGCCTTCTTGGCGGGTGACGAAGCCGGTTAGATCGACTGGCGGTAGCCGAAGAACTCGTGGTCCTGGTTGTAGCCGCCGTAGCCGCTGCCGAGCTGTGCGTAGTGGGCGACGAACTCGATGCCCTTGATCCATTTTACTTGTTTGAAGCCCAGTTCGATCTCGTTGCGGAGCCGCAGCGGCGCGCCGTGGCCGAAGGTGAGGGGCTGGTCGTTCATGTCGTAGGCGAGCATGGTGAGATGGTGGCCCATGTGCTCGATCGGGTGGGCGTCGTAGTACACGCCCTTGTCGGCGCCCTCGCCGAGGGAGTAGAAGATCACCCATTTGGCTTCGGGGTGCGGTTTGACCAGATCAAGGATGGTCTGCATGGACACCCCACCCCATTTGGCCACCCCTGACCAGCCTTGGATGCAGAAGTGCTGGGTGATCTGCTCGTGATGGGGTAGGGCCCGCAGTTGGACCAGGTCGAGGTCGACAGGAGACTCGACCAGACCGTGGATCCGCAACCGCCAGTCGGCGAAGTGCCCGTCGAAGAGGGCCTTGTACTCATCGGAGTCGGGGTACTGCCCGTTGTGCCAGAAATACGGGGAGATGTCGGCCTCGCTGTACTGACCCGCCTTGGGGTCGACGTGCTCGAAGAGATGCTGGAGCGGGCCGACCACCGCCTGGCCTACCCGCTGCACGACCCGAGGGTGGCGCAGGGTGAACGGCGTGGCCGCCACCCAGGCCACGATGACGATCACCATCGACACCGCGAACAGCCAGAACCCGACCCAGCTGTGGTCGGTGCGCCCGGCGTAGACGTGATTGAGGTTGACCAGCAGCCCGGTGGCGAACACCAGCGACACGTGGATCACGATGAAGAACAAGAAGTAGACCAGCACCAGAAAGTGGACGGACCGGGCGAACTGGATGTTGAGCGTCTTGCTGAGCCGCTTGAAGCGGGTGGACAGGGCGGGTGACATGCCCAGCCCGGTGACCAAGGCCAGGGGGGCGGCGACGAACACGGTGACGAAATAGGCGATCTGTTGTAGGCCGTTGTAGGCCACCCAGGTGTTCTCCACCGGCCAGTTCAACGACAGGTACTGGATGAGCACCGACAGAGCGTCGGGGAACACCGTCCAACTGGTCGGCACCAGGCGCTGCCACTGGGGGGTAACGAACAGCAGGACGTAGAAGACCATACCGTTGACCAGCCACAGCAGGTCCATGCTCAGATGCCACCAGCGGGCCAGCCCGATGGAGTGGCGCAGCCCGGGCAGGCCCACCTGACCGGGCAGGCCGATGGAGTCCTGCTTGGCCGTCCACAGCGGGTCCTTTGGCACCGGTTTTTGGATCCGGAACCAGTCCCGGCCCGGGGTGGAGTGCCGGGTCCAGTACAGCCGGGGATGGTCGCAGAGGATCTGCACCCCGGCCCGGATGATGAACAGCATGAAGAACAGGTTGAAGAAGTGCTGCCATCGCAGCCAGGCCGGGAAACCGGTAGCCGCCTCGGCCCGCGCCGAGTACAGCGTGCCCGGGTAGCGGCGGATGAACCGCTGCACCGTCGGGTCGCCGCGCAGGCCTTTGGCCACCGCCACCGCCACCAGGAGCAGCACCAGGCCGATCGGCAGCAGCCACAACAGGTTGAACCACTTCCTGCGACCGACGCGCACCCGGGGGGCGATGCCAGTGGCCTGGGGCACCGAACCGGCCCAGGTGGCGGTGTCGATCTGATCCTCGCCCGGAGTGAGCTGCCACCGCCAGCCGCGCACCGTGTCGGGGGAAACGCTCGACGGCGCAGTCGCCGGCAGACCCTCAGGAACAGGTTCCGCGTCGGAGCCCACGGCCTGCAGCCTAGAAGCGACCGCAGGCGGATTCCTTGCCGGGGGCTCGCCCCTCGCCCCACCGACGATCGGCGTACGGTGAGCAGCGGCCGCGTGGCGGAGCCGGCACCATCGCCCATCGGCCACGATCAACTTCTCGCCAGGCGATCCTTTCCTGCAACACCATCGGAGGCAGGAGAACTCGGCCCGGTAGGGACGATGGCGAGGGCGTACCATGGACGGTGACGAGCCTCCGGGTCTGTCGCCAGACGGGCAGCCGGCGTCGGGCGCCGGGGTGCAGACCTTGGCTCTGCCGGGGCTGGTGAACCGGATCGTCCGGGGGCTGCTGCGGACACCGCTGTTGTGCCGGGTCGTGGGTAACCGCCTGATCACCGTGTTGTCGTAGGTCGCAAATCTGGCCGGCACTACGCCGTCCCGGTCGCGTACACCCGCCACGACGGGATCCTGCTAGTCGGTACGTCGTTCGCGTGGGGGCGAAACCTGCGCACCGGCGAGCTGGTGGATATCCGGCTCAGGGGCAAGCGGGGCCCTGCGGATGTTGAAGTCCTCGTCGACGAGGATGGCGTCGTGGAGCACTACGCCGTCATGGCGGGCGACAATCACAACTTCGCCAAGTTCAACAAGATCGGCTTTGACCCGGTCGGCAACCCGAGTCCCGCAGACCTTCACCTGGCGTGGGCCGCAGGCGCCAGAGTCCTCCGACTGACGCCGGGCTGATCCAAAGACCCGGGTACCGGGAACTCCGCCGTTCAGACATCACCTCATGCCCGCTCCAGGTAATCGCGGGCGACCCCATCGGCCGGATTGTGGGAAGCATGGTTCGCCGCCTCGGGGTGTGTCATAAACGGGTCCTTGGTGATGGAGGAACCATCGACTGGGTCGAGATCGTCGAGCAACCGGCTTGGCAGAGCCGTCTTTCGTGGCGAATGGCCTAGGGGGAATCTCAAAGGACGCTCTTGCCATCCAGGTCGAGGTCGGAGGGGTTGTTGCGGCTGGGGGCCACTCGTCTGAGTGTCAGGACGCGCTCGGCGTGTCGTTCTTCTTCGAGGAGTTTGTGCCGGGCTTGGAGGAGGTCGAAGTTGGTGATGAGGCCATCCAGGTGCTGCGGGCGAGCCCGGTCCACTACCGGAATGACACCGAAGCCCATGGCGGCCATGCGGTCGGCGACGGCGCGGAGGATCTCGTCAGGATGGGCGACGGTGAGTGAGGTGAGCATGGCGTCGCGTACTGGGGTGGCGGGCTGGTCCCGGCCGGCGAGCACGGTCGACCAGGGAACGACGCCCACGAGTCCGGCCTCGGGGTCGATGACGGGGTAGAGGCGCTGCCGTCGTTGGGGTGATCCTTCGGGTAGCGACCGATAAATGTCGGCCAGGGTTCGGTCCGTTTCGAGGGTGTAGATGTCGGTGTCCATGACTTCTCTGACGAAGGTGGCTTCGAGCGGGTCAACCGCGTACTCGCGCATGACGTGGAAGCCCCGTCGGGCCACCTTTTCGGTCAGGATGGATCGTCGTAACACCAGCACGCTGAGCAGGTGGGCGACGGTGGCCGCCACCAGCAGGGCCAGCAGGCTGTTCTGGTCGTGGGTGAGCTCGAAGGCGAACACGATGGCGGTGAACGGTGATCGGGTGACCCCGCCGATGGCCCCGGCCAGGCCGAGCAGCGCCCACACCCCGGGTGTGGTGCCGGGCAGGACATGGCCGAGGATGCCGCCAATGGCTGCGCCCATCATCATGATCGGGGCCAGAATGCCGCCGCTGGTCCCCCCACCGAGCGCACCGGACCAGATGACGAGCTTCACCACTAGGAGCAGGGCCAGGGCGCCGACGGCGAGCTGGCCGAGCAGCTCGGCGTGGATGGTGTCGTAGCCGACCCCGAGGCTCCGGGGGTCGATGAGCCCGCCTATGCCGATGAGCAGGCCGCCGATCATGGGCCACCACATCCAGTGCAGGTGTCCGGTCAGCTTCTTGAACAGATCCTCGAAGCGGTAGACGGCCTGGGTCATGACCCAGGCGCCCAGACCGGTGGCGATCCCGACCACGGCGGCGCCGAGAAGGACGACACCGCCGAGCGGAGCGTGGTCGGGGACGGGGAAGATGGGCTGCGGCGCGACCAGCCCGGCGTTCGCCATGGTCATGCGCAGCCCGTCCGCGGTGGCGGCCGCCAGGCCGATCAGCACCATGGAGCGGGGCCGGAACTCGAAAGCCAGCAGTTCGACGCCGAACAGGGTGGCGGCCACCGGCGTCCCGAACACCGCGCTCATCCCCGCTGCGGCGCCGGCCACCAGCAGGGACCGGCGTTCGGCGGCGGTGAGTCGGAACAGCTGGCCGACGATGGAGCCCACCGCCCCGCCGGTCAGGATGATGGGCCCCTCGGCCCCGAACGGCCCGCCGGTGCCGATACTGACAGCGCTGGAGATGGGTTTGAGCACCGCCAGGCGGGGCTGGACCCGGCTGCCGTTGATCAGGATCCGCTCCATGGCCTCGGGGATGCCGTGGCCGCGGATCTGCTCCGAGCCGAAGCGGGCCATCAACCCCACCACCAGCCCGCCCCCGATAGGGATGACGATAGCCAGCGCCCCCAGGGTGTTGGCCGCCGGTGACACCAGCTGCACGCTGAAGCGCTGGTAGTAGAAAAGGTTGGTGAAGAACCCAATCATGTCCAGCAGAGCCAGGGAGATCCCCGCCCCCAAGCCACCTAGGACAATCGCCAGGGGCACCAGCCGCAAGATCGCCGGGCGGGTGGTGAAATCACCGAGAGACCGCTCCGTCGTGTCGGCCGGGCGGTGGTCCACCCCCAGAAAGGCCTCCGGTTCGTCAACTCGTACAGCTGCTGTGGCGGCCACGAGGCATGTGGTCTCGTCGTTTGGCGTCAACGTCTCGCAGGTGGGCGCCGGCGGCTCCTGGTCGCCCGGAGCAGGCGACGCACCCACCTCGTTCATTTCGGCCCTCGCCGGGTCTGCGACAGGAGCCGGCGAGCGGTGGCGCCGGACTGGGCCGGCCCGGTGGGCATATCCATCGTGGCAAGAGGGTATCGTGTGACGATGAACCTGTCGGACGAGGACTATCGTGTGACGATGAACCTGTCGGACGAGGACTACGCACGACTGTTGGCCCTGCGGACCGGGTTACGTCACTTTCAGCGCTGGAGCGAGCAGCAGGCCCAAAATGCCGGGCTCACACCGGCCCAACACCAGCTGCTCCTGGCCATCCGCGGCCATCCTGATGGGCGCGGACCGACCGTCGGGGAGGTGGCCGACTATCTGCTGCTACGCCACCACAGCACCGTCGAGCTGGCAGACCGAGCCGACAGTGCCGGACTGGTCCGGCGAAACCGCGACCCTGACGATCGTCGGATCGTCCGACTCCAGCTCACCGAGCTGGGGGCAGAGACACTCGAGGGTCTGTCCGCCCTCCACGTGGAAGAACTGGAACGACTCGCTCTTCGACTCCCCTCCATCTGGGAAGGGTTGACGCCCGTACGGCAGATCCACGGTATGCGGGCGGCATCAGAAAGCGCCCCCGCAAAAATCGACCTGGCCAGGGTCTACGACCACTCCCCACGAGCCGGAGGACAGGCCGTCCTCGTCGACCGGCTCTGGCCGCGAGGTATCAAGAAAGCTGACGCACCGTTCGACCTGTGGCTGAAAGACGTGGCGCCCAGCACCAGGCTGCGAACCTGGTATGGGCACGATCCGCAACGCTTCGACCAGTTCGCTGACCGCTATCGCCAAGAGCTGGCCGAAAGCCCGGCCCGATCCGCTTTGGCGCACCTGCGAGAACTGGCCCATCACGACAACGTGGTCCTGGTTACCGCCACGAAGGATATCGACCGTTCGGCCGGCGCAGTATTACGCGATGTGGTGGTCAACACCTGATCGGACTTAGCCCCCCCGCTGCTCCGCGACGGTAGGCACAGCAGCTTCATCCACCGGACCACTCAGCGACGAGAACCGCCTCCGGCGATGAGGTCTTCAGACCGCCAAGCTCACGCCGACGTGTTAAGGGATCAAGAGCGAGGGGTTACATATACATCGGAGTACGATATGACTAGTCCGTGAGTCGTGAACAGGATGTGGGGTCCAGGGAGGTGACAGGAATCCAACCGGTTCCATCGCCAAAGGTGGTGGCCGCGTAGGAGCCAACGGTGCCGCTCGTTCCCGGCCGACTATCGAAGGGAACGGGCGTCGGCGCCCTTCGCGCCATCTGTGTCCGGGCTGGTGTACGAATAGGAGGCTGACACGATGGCTTTGGAAGTACTCGCCGCAGTGGTCCTGCTCGTGCTGGCAGCTGCTGCCACGTGGATGGCCGTGGTGGGGCTGCTGGGGGCGGTCGGCGCACTGCGCTTGCGACGTTGCCGGTCTTGCGGGCATCTCCGTCCGGGCTCGTCGCCGCAGCAGGCGGTTTCTCTTCCGGAATGTTGCTCGGGGGGGAGGACTCGAACTCTCCCCGCTCCCGTGACCGCTGGTGTCACCCAGTCCACTTCACGCCCGTTGAGCAGGGATGATTCGCCGCGCCGCTCCCCTGCCGTCCCATCAAGTCCGGTTTCGTCATGGGAAGTTTGGAACCAACCTGGAACCAGCCCACCCGACGGGGACCGCATCCCAGCGCCACGTCCGAGCCATCACCTCGCCGACCGCTCCACGCGCTGGCGACTCCGTGACCAGCCGAGGGCCACCGCGTTCTCGACCTTGGCGCTGGCGACATCAGGGACTCCGTGTAGAACGACAGATTGATGTCAGATCCCCACCCAACGTGCCCTGGCCTCAAGTTCTGTGTCGCCTTCGTTCGAGGACTGGCCCTTATTAGCTAAGTTAGCTAGAGTAGTTCCATGCGGGTCAACATGCACGACGCCAAGACCAACCTCTCGAAGCTGGTCGCCGCCATCGAATCGGGCGAGGCAGACGAGGTTGAGATCGCCCGAGCAGGCCACGTCGTCGCTCTCATCGTCGCACCCCGACCCCGCCTCCCCCGCCGGCCGGGCCTGTGGGCCGGTCGTGTCCGTATCCACCCGGACTTCGACGAACTGCCCGACGACATCGACACCGCTTTTCGCGGCGAGCGAGGGTGAATCTTCTCCTCGACACCCA
This sequence comes from uncultured Acidimicrobiaceae bacterium, assembly GCA_963769725.1. Classification (GTDB taxonomy): domain Bacteria; phylum Actinomycetota; class Acidimicrobiia; order Acidimicrobiales; family Palsa-688; genus PALSA-693. The sequence continues at coordinate 21,006 of CAVYMU010000006.1, forward strand.
CATCCTGCTGTGGTGGCTCGCAGACGACATCCTTCTGCCAGCGGCAGCTCGCGAAGCGATCGCTTCGCCGGACAACTCGATCGTCATATCGGCGGCCACCGCATGGGAGATCGCCATCAAGAAAGCCGCCGGACGCCTCGAGGCGCCCGACGACCTCATCGAAGCCCTCGACGCCAACGACTTCGACACCCTTCCCATCTCGGCTGCCCACGCGCTCTCGGCCGGGAGCCTGCCAGCCCATCACTCCGATCCCTTCGACCGGATGCTGATCGCTCAAGCTCGAACCGAGGGCCTCAAACTGGTCAGCGTCGACAGCCGTTTTGCGCACTACGACGTCGAGCTCCTGGCGCTCAGCTGACCGATCGCAAATTCGCGCTCGAAAGTCGCTCGTCCACACCCGGCACGACAATTCTTGGCGCCCATATCGCGCTCCCCGGCAGGCTCCGCTGGGCGCTCGGAGAGCGGCCCCATCATCGATCTCCCTTCGTCCCGTCAAGCAGCCGGGCAGGCCAGATGCGAAGAACTTCTGCCAATTCGGGGCGGTGATGAATTAAAAGTGTGTGAGGTCAGAGAGTTCGTCGAACAACGCCTCCACGTCGCTGTTGGCGTGAAACCTGTGTCGCCGGGGGGACTCGGTACAAAACCCCCCGCAGCCTCCAAGCCAATGAGCTGGACTTTTGTCTCGCTCAGCGACGCTGGGCTGTCGGGCCGGCTGCCTGAGACATCTGGACATCACTCAACCCGCTTCTCTCATCAATGTTCCTCGGTCGCCCTATGGTGGCGCTTCGGATCTGCCTGGGGTGGCCGGTTGGGGAGTGTCCACCTAACGGTGTTTGTGGCCTGAAACGCTGAGCCGAAGGGCTCGGCGAGGAGGGTACGAACCGATGACTGCAACAATCGAGGATGTGGCCAGGAAGAAGTTGGAACCGTCGCCTGAGCAGCAGGCGGCGACCGAGCTGGTCCGGATGGCCAAGGAGCAGGGCCTGTCGCTGACGGGCCCGGACAGGCTGCTCAAACAGCTCACGAAGTCGGTGATCGAGACCGCTCTGGGCGAGGAGATGACTGAGCATCTTGGCTACGAGAAGCACGACCCGTCCGGGGTCGGCGCGGAGAACATCCGCAACGGTTCCCGGTCCAAGACGGTGCTGCCGGCGAATACCGACCCCGTCGTGATCGATGTGCCCAGGGATCGGGCGGGGACTTTCGAGCCGCAGATCGGTAAGAAACGCCAGCGCCGGCTGGGTGAGGTCGACGAGATCGTCCTTTCCCTCTACGCCAAGGGCCTGACCACCGGGGAGATCTCGGCGCACTTTGCGGAGATCTACGGGGCGTCGGTGTCCAAAGAGACGATCTCGAGGATCACCGACCGGGTGGTCGAGGAGATGCAGTCCTGGCAGGCCCGTCCCCTCGACGAGGTGTACGCGGCGGTCTTCATCGACGCGATGGTGGTCAAGATCCGCGACGGCCAGGTGGCCAACCGGCCCATCTACGCCGCTATCGGGGTCACCCTGGCCGGCGACAAGGAGATTCTCGGGTTGTGGGTCGGCCAAGGCGGGGAGGGCGCCAAGTTCTCATAGTGGGTCCCAGGTTCGGGGCTGTGCAGCGATGAGAGTGACGGGACCGATCTAGACGAGGAGGTTCTGTTCGTGGGATTCGCTGGTGGTGCCGCCCAGGCCGAGTACATGTCACAGGTTCGTGGGTTGCCTGCGGAGCGGTGTCTGGTGGTCCCGGTCGATGTCGGGAAGCGGAGGGCGATGGCGGTGATCGCGGACCGGAACGGTCAGCTGATCGGTGACCCGCTCGAGTTCGATTTAACGGTGTCGGGACGGGACCGGCTGGTCGAGCGTGTCGCCATTGGCGGGCGGCGGGTCGGCGGGGCGCTGAATGTCCGGTTCGGAGTGGAGGCGGCGGGCCACTACCACCGGGCGCTGGCGACGAGCCTGCATGCGGGCGGGATGGACGTGGTCGAGCTGAATCCTCGGGCAGTGAAGGTCACCCGAACCCAGTTGGGGCAGGCGAAGGTGAAGACGGACCTGTTGAGCGCGACGCCACCGACCTGGTCGACCTGTTGCGCATGGGCCGCCTGGCCGAGGCCTGGATCGCCCCTCCGGAGCTGCGCGAGCTGAGAGAACTCGTCCGCTACCGCGCCAAGCTGGTCCACCTGCGCACCGGTCTGAAGGCCCAAGTCCACGCCGTGCTGGCCAAAGAGGGGGTGCACGTGCCGATGACCGACCTGTTCGGCGTCGCCGGCCAGAACCTGCTCGATACCTGCGAGCTGGCGGAGGCCTACACGGTGCGAGTCGAGTCCCTCAGAGACGTGATGGCCTCGTCGACCGGGAGATTGCGATGTTGCAGCGCCGCATCGACGCAAAGCTGGCCGATGACGCCAGCTACCACGCCATCCAGGCCATTCCCGGCGTGGGTCCGGTGCTCGGCGCCGTCTTCGTCGCCGAGATCGGCGACATCTCCCGCTTCCCGAGCGCCCATCACCTGGCGTCATGGGCGGGCCTGACGCCGTCGCATCGCGAGTCAGACACCACGGTTCGCCGCGGCCACATCACCAACAAGGCTCGCGGCTGGTCCGCTGGGCGGCGGCCATCGAGCAGAAGTCGCCCGACACGTAGGCGCCGCCCTTGTCGGAGTGGTGCACGAGCCCCTCGGCGTCGGGCTCGCAACGACCCAACGCCATGACGAGGGCATCGACGACGAGCTCAGCGTCGGGGTGGGCGCCCATGGACCAGCCGACCAGCCCGCGGTGGCACAGGTCCCGGACCCCGGCGACGTGCAGCTTGCCTTCGCGGTGGGGAACTCGGTGATGTCGGCGACCCACCGCAGATTCGGACGCGCCGCCCGGAAGTCGCGGTTCAGGCGGTCCGGTGCCGGGGCGATGTCGGGCCGCCGCCGACGCCACTGGGGCGCTGGACAGGTTGTGGCTGAGGACGCCCAGGTTGTTTCCCCGCGTCGATCCAGTATAGGGTGGACAACGTGGTTTTCACCAGAGACGACGCCGTTGTCGCCAAGGCTGAGGGAACCGTGGTCGAACTGAGCGCGCTCCGCCGAGATGCGGTGGCCCGGGGACTGGCCGACCAGCGGGCGGCCGCCGATGGGGGGATCGACCGTCTGCTTCGGGTCGCGCAGGAGCTGATCCGCCGAGAGGGAACGGTCGACCTCAGCCTGCGCGAACTGATCGACCAGGCAGGCGTCGGCACCCGCTTCTTCTATCGGCACTTCGAAGGCAAGGAAGCCTTCCTGCTCGTGCTGCTGGAGGACCTGTTCCGCTCGTTGTCCTCGGCCTTGGAGCGGGCGATCGCTGACGCCCCGGACGCGCGCCACGCGGTGATCGCCTGGGTGGGGGTCATGCTCGATCAGGCCGATCCAGAGATCGCCGCGTTGGGACGGCCCTTGCTGGTACAGGCGGCACGGCTCAACCAACAGTTCCCGGACGCCTACCGGGCGGTCGGACAAGCGATCTTGGCACCGCTGGCCGACACCATCGGCACGGGGGTGGCCGACGGGACGCTGCGGAGCAACAATGCCGCCGCCGATGCCCGTGCTGCCTTCTTCCTCGCCCTGTCGGTCATGCAATCCCACGTGATGGAAGGCACCACGCCGTCATTACAGGAGCGGGCCGACATCGCAGGCTTCGTGTTGCGGGCGCTTGGTGCGGACATGCCCGGTGCGAGCCCGCACGGTTGAAGACAGTGCTGGAACGAGCGATTGGAGGATCGGACGGATGGATCTGTCAGGCAAGGTGGCGATCGTGACCGGGGCGAGCCGCGGCATCGGCGAGGCCATCGCGCTCGAGCTGGCTCGAGCCGGGGCTGACATCGCGTTGATGGCACGCAGCACTGAGGCGGCGCCCAGCAAGAACTTCGAGGGCACGATCGATGACGTCGCTGCCGCGGTAGCAGCACTTGGAAAGCAGGTGCTGGCCATCCAGGGCGATGTGGCCTTGGAGCAGGATGTCAATGCTGCCTGCGATGCCACGTTGTCGCGGTTCGGGCGCTGCGACATCGTCGTGAACAACGCCGCGGTTTCCTACTTGGCGCCCTTCCTGGAGCTGACCCCCAAGCGGTGGGATGTCATCATGGCGGTCAACGTGGGCGGGCCGATGCTGATGAGCCGGGCGTTCCTCCCCCAGATGATCGAGCGTGGTGCGGGCCACATCGTGAACATCAGCTCGGCCGACGGACGACTCGACCTCGACTCGGTCGCCGAGCTGGTCACCATGATCGGCCACGACGCGGCGACCAGTACGTTCGGTGCATCCGCAAAGTCCCTCGCCCACAGCCGCACCGCCTACGGCACCTCGAAGGCGGCGTTGAACCGGTTGACCGTCGGTCTGGCCGCCGAGTTCGCCGAGGCCGGCATCGCCATCAACGCCCTGGAGGTCAGTGCCGTGACCCAGCCTTTGCTCAAGGCCCTGCCTGACGCCGATCATTCCTCCAACGAGCTTCCGGAAAGCCCGGCTCAGCTCGTCGCCTGGATCGCGGCGCAGCCCACGGACTACACCGGCAACATCCTCAGCCAGTTCGACCTGCTGCCCGCGCTGCGAGCCAGCGGCGCGATCCGTCCCCGAGTCGCGCCGCACGCGCCATAGGCAGCGGTCCGTTCCATGCGGCCCTCGCCCACGAAGTACGCGGTGCAACACGGCATCGGCGACCCACGGTGGACCCCGGCGATCATCACCCCCGACGCCACCAAGCGATGGGTCCAGGCGGCCGAAGCCGGTGGCTTCGACGCCATCTCGTTCACCGACCATCCCGCGCCGTCGGCTCGCTGGGTGGAGTCGGGCGGCGAAGGTGTGGCCGACCTGTTCACCTCGCTCGGCTTCTGCGCCGCCGCGACGTCCCGGGTCAAGCTCGTCACGATCGTGCTGATGCCGACCTACCGGCACCCTTTCGTCACCGCCCACCAGGCGGCGACCCTCGATCACCTGAGCAGCGGTCGGGTCATCCTCGGTCTCGGCACCGGTTACCTCAAGGCGGAGATGCACGCGCTCGGGGTCGACCCGAACAACCGACGCGACCGGTTCGAAGAGGCGATGGCGGTCTGGAAGCAGGTGTGGGCCGGGCACGACGTCACCATCGAGGGCTACGGCTACTCGGCGCGGGGCGTGCGCTCGGTGCCGGCGTCGCTCCAGCAGCCACACCCACCCCTGTGGCTGCACGGCAACACCTATTGGGCGACCGACTGGGTGGTCCGCCAGGGCCAAGGCTGGATGGGGATGATCATCGGCGAGGACCGCACCCCCACGCTGCGCACCCGGCCCATCCCCACGCTGGAGGCGTTCCTCGACCGGGTCACCGACGTGCACGGTCGCTGCGAGGCGGTCGGGCGCGATCCCGACGCGGTCGAGATCATCGCCAACGGCATGTGGCGGAGCTCGACATCCGCAAGGGGTTGGACGCCGAGCCGATGCGCGACGAGATCGGACGGCTGCACGAGGGTGGCACCGACTGGGCCGCCTTCAACGCCTGCGGCGACGACCTCGAAGCGTCGCTCGACACCGTGCAGCGGTTCAGCGACGAGATCATCGCCGGCTGATCCGCCGGGCGTCCGGATCTTCGCCTCGACCAAGTCCCTGACACGTCGGCAAGTTCGTTGCAGGAGGCCAGCATGAAGTGGGGAATCGTCTTCGCCAGCACGTCGTTTCCGGAGTCTGACCGCGCCGTGGCGGTGGCGACCGCGGCCGAGGCCGCCGGGGTCGAGTCGCTGTGGTGCCCGGAGCACGTGGTGGTGCCGGTGGGCCCGGATGCCACCCCGTACCGGGGCTCGCTCGACGGCAAGATGGACCGGGTGTGGCGGCGGGGAGGGCTCCCCGACCCGCTCATCTGGCTGGCGTTCGTGGCCTCGCACACGACGACGATCCAACTCGGCACGAACGTCGTGATCGTCCCCGAGCACCAGCCCGCCGTGCTCGCCAAGTCGGTGGCGACGCTCGACGCCCTGTCCGGGGGCCGCGTCCTGCTCGGCGTCGGTGTCGGCGAGCTGCCCGAGGAGTACGGCGCCGTGGGCATGGAGTTCACCAACCGGGGTCAGCGGATGGACGAGTACCTCGAGGCGATGCGGCTGCTCTGGCAGGAGGAGGTCGCGTCGTACCACGGCCAGTTCGTCGCGTTCGACCAGGTGCGGTGCGACCCCAGCCCGCCCCGGGGCACCGTGCCCATCCACGTCGGCGGGGCGTCACCGGCGGCCATCCGGCGGGCCGTCCGCGTCGGCGACGGCTACTTCCCGTACGTCGGGCCGCAGCACGACTTCCTTCCCGAGCTGCGCCGGATCCTCGCCGAGGTCGGCGCCGAGTGCGATCGAGTCGGTCGCGACGTCGACGAGATCGAGATCACCGTCGGCGGCGCCCGCACCGCCGAGGAGGCGGCGGCCATGGCCGAGCTCGGTGTCGACCGCTGCACGATCGCCATCCCGCGAAGGAGCTGCCCGAGGTGCGCGACGAGCTCGCCCGCTTCGGCGCCGAGGTCATCGAACCGACGAAGGAGCTGTGAGATGGGTGTGCTGGACGGCAGGGTCGCCATCGTCACCGGGGCCGGTCAGGGCGTGGGCCGCGGCATCGCCCTCGCGCTCGCCAAGGAGGGCGCCCAGGTCGCGCTGCTCGGGCGGACGGTGTCGAAATGCGAGACGGTAGCGGCCGAGATCGCCGCCGTCGGCGGGGCGGGACTGCCCGTCGCCTGCGACGTCGAGCACCGCGACCAGATCGAAGCGAGCGTCGAACGGGTGGTCGAGGAGTGGGGTCGCATCGACGTGCTGGTGAACAACGCCCAGTCCATGACCTACAAGTCGATCCGCAAGCTCACCGACGACGACATGGAGTCGATGTGGCGCTCCGGCCCCCAAGCCTGCTTCCGGCTGATGCAGTCCTGCTTCCCCTACCTGCGCGACTCGAAGGGCAGCGTGATCAACATGGGCTCGGGGTCGAGCATCATGCCCCACCCCATGATGTCGGGGTACGCCATGGCCAAGGAAGCGGTGCGCACACTGTCACGCGTCGGCGCCATCGAATGGGGCCGCTACGGCATCCGCGTCAACGCCATCTGCCCGCTCGCCGACTCCCCCGGTGCCGCCAACTTCGACGACTCGACCGGCGCCTACGACGCGGTGGCGGCCCAAGTGCCGCTCGGCCACTGGGGTGACGCCGAGTCCGACATCGGCCGCGGTGCCGTCTACCTCGCCGGCCCCGACGCCAAGTTCATCACCGGCACCACCCTCATGATCGACGGCGGCTACAACTACCTCCGGTGAGCCCATCAGGCCATCACAGCACGGCGGGCGGCTCGTCCTCGAGCGCCGGATCCCACCGCAAGGTCGGAAGGCTGCTTCGCTTCGACATCGAGGAAGTCGATGCCTGGATGGACACCTTCGACGCGGCCCGGATCCACACGCAGGCCCGAGTCGTTCACATTCGTAACGGTCAGCCGGTCCATTGCTGGCTTGCAGGAGCGCCTGCCCGACGTCGTTGCTGGTCTCGGTCGAGGGCGGCATGGGATGGGCGAACTTGGTCCTGGAGTCGCTCGACTTCCACTTCAAGCGGTTCGAGACGCGCAGGACCAAGCCCGAGTTCGAGGAACTCCCCAGCTTCTACTTCAGGCGCCAGTGCCACGTGACCTACTGGTTCGAGGAGTTGCACCCGCTCCATGTCGAGACTCTCGGCGAGCGCAACATCCTGTTCGAGACGGACTTCCCGCACTCGACCTCCCTGACCCCGCCGGAAATGCGCTGGGCCATCGATGTCGGCCTGAGCCGCGTCAGTGACGACGTCAAGCGACGCGTTCTCGGCCTCAACGCCGCCGAGCTCTACGGCGTCGCCATCCCGGCTGAACAAGGTGGGTGACTCCAGAGTCGACTGGGCTGGCCCTGTTCGTAGGAGAGCGCGGCGGGCCGGGAGTTGCCCGTCGCTGCAAGCCGCCTAGAGATCTGAGTCGTTAGTCGCGCAGGAAATTCACGGTTGGTCGCGGACTCCCTCTCATCAGACGACGATGGGAGGCATCCATGGCCCGACCGATGCGAGAACTCGTCCTCACCGACGAGGAGCGGGAGACCCTCGAGCGGTGGTCGCGTCGACCGACGACGGCGCAGGCCTTGGCGTTGCGGTGCCGGATCGTGTTGGCCTGCGCCGAGGGCGGCAACAACATCGAGGTCGCGAAGCGGCTCGGCATCCATGACGACACGGTGGGTCGGTGGCGGAACCGGCTCATCGACCGGCGACTCGATGGTCTGCATGACGAGCCGCTGTCCGGGCAAGCCCCGAACGATCAGCGACGACGACGTCGAGCGGGTGATCGTCAAGACCCTCGAGGAACGGCCGGCGAACGCGACGCACTGGTCGACACGGTCGATGGCGTCAGCGACAGGGATGTCCCAGACTGCGTTGTCGAAGATCTGCGACAGCGACCGGTATCGATGGCCGTGGCTGTTCTTGGCAACCACAGGCTGCAGGCGTGGGGAAGCACTCGGAGTTCGCTGGTCGGACATCGACTTCGACCGCTCGCTGGCGAGCATCTGCCAAGAGGTCATCCCCTTGACCAAGGCGACCGGGATCGGCCGAGAAGGTGTCATTGTCAAGCGAACCAAGGCCGGCAAACCACGCGTCGTCGAACTCGACGTAGCGAGCGTTTCAGCCCTCCGAGCGTGGAAGGCTCGCCAGGCGGAGGAGCGCCTCGCGATGGGTGCTGGCTACGCGGACCTCGATCTCGTCTTCGCCCGACCTGACGGCCGCCCCTACCACCCAGAAGCCTTCTCCAAGACATTCGACCGTCGACTCCGCCAGGCGAAGTTCGCAGAGCTTCCTCGCATCCGCGTCCACGACTTGAGACACACTTGGGCAACACTGGCCCTCGTGGCCGGCGTCGATGTGAAGGTGGTCTCGGAACGGCTCGGCCACTCGTCGCCGATGGTTACCTGGCAGACGTATCAGCATGTGGTCAAGGGGATGCAGTCCGATGCTGCAGAGCGTGTCGCGGCGCTCATCTTCGGCGCTTAGCTCGAACCCTTCCGGCGTCCCCGCCGCTCTTGGAACCACTTTGGAACCGCGGACTGCACTTCATGTTATCCCCGACGAGTCCCGCAGGCCCGTGACCTGCGGTTTCTCTTCCGGAATGTTGCTCGGGGGGGAGGACTCGAACTCTTAGCGGGCCCGTGCGGGCCTGTCCCGCCGAATGACGTTGTGGCTGCTCGGAGCCGGTTTCCGGCGAGCGAGCCGTCCCGCTTGAGGACGGTCCATACCGACCGATTCCGCCGCGTTTGTGATCAAGCTGTGATCACGAGGGCCGCCTCAGCGGCATCTCGATGTCGCTATGGGTTTGGCGAAGGACAGCACGCGCCGATTCCGGGTCGCCAAGGCGCGCGGCCTTTCCGTACCGACGCAGGGCGGCTCGGCTACCTCTGGTGGTCGGAGATCCTGGCGCATGCTCTCCAAGTGCCATGTGGAGCGCAGCAACTCAAGCGACCACGACCCCGACCCAGAAGGAGTCTGATATTATGCACTGCTATTATGCGCTAAGTAGATGTATTCCATAACCGTCGATCTGCTCGCCCTGCCGCTTCCGCCGTGATGTGAGTTGAGGGGCACAGATAGGGCAGTCTGTACTGCGTGACAGCCCCGACCCTCCGATGAGGCGAACATTCCTTGCCCGGCGCACCTGGTTCTTGCCACCCTCGGTGATCACCCTCGCCGGCGCCGGGGCTGCTCGTCTGGACGCTCCGGGCGGACCGCTGACCAGGTGGCATACCAGGTCTGATTCGAGTTTCCATCCGCCAACGGGAGAATCAAGCGGCCTACAAGTTCTCTCGGCAGTAGTGCTATGACCGCCGGAAAGGTCTGACTTTGGCGAAACGCTTCCTGGGGCACGGGCTCAGCCCTTGGGACGAGGCCTAGCAGCCATCTTGTAGCCCAGTGCGTGTCACACCGACGAAAGTTCGCCCTTACCGAACAGTCCGACGACGCTTTGCCCTGGCGGGTACCGCGTCATCCTGACCCCGGATCGGAGCATCGACTTGTACGTTGATCAACAGGACCGCTGGTCCACGAATCCCATCCTGGCTGCGATGGGAGTACCTGGACCATCCTGCTAAGCCTAGGAACCTGACCTTCTGAGCCCGTCCAGATCATTCCATCTCGCCGCTCGTCGGCACCTCCTGGCGCTGGCGCCGGGGCGAGATTCGGCGGTATCAGTGCCCAGGTTTTCGGCCGGTGATTGGTCGAGGACGCACATATTGACGAGGAACGGGCGGGCCGCCTGGGCGCTTCGTACGGTGATGGTCTCATCCATCTGGGGCCCGGTGGCCTCGTTCCCGAGTCCCACCGACTCGGGAGGTATTCCCATGACCACCAACCCGTCGAAATCCATCGTCGTCTATGACCCCGCTCTGGTGGATCCTGAACAAGTGGCACTGGCCGGACTCCTCGGCGGCTACCGGGGTCTCACCGCGTGCTACGCCTGGATCTTCGTCAGTTCGTGGACTTCTGCGGCCAGCGCCACCTAGTGTGCTGAGTCGTAGATTCGTTGACAATATTTGGCGATCGACTTGAGGATCTTCTCGGCCGGCTTCACCCACACATACGGCCGGGGATTCTCGTTCCAGTGCTGGATCCAGTCGCGGATGTCGCGTTCGAGTGCGGGCACCGAGCGGTGGGCGCCTCGCTTGATCTTTTTGTTGGTCAATTCCGCGAACCAGCGCTCCACCATGTTCAGCCACGATCCGGAGGTCGGCGTGAAATGCAAGTGGAAACGGGGGTGGCGCACCAACCAGCGTTTGATGGCCGGCGTCTTGTGGGTGCCGTAATTGTCCAAGATCAGGTGGATGTCGAGATGGCCGGGCACCTCGGCGTCGATGAGCTCCAGGAACTTCTTGAACTGGATCGCCCGATGCCGGCGGTGCAGGGAGCCGACCACCCGACCGGTGGCCATGTCCAAGGCGGCGAAGAGGCTGGTGGTGCCGTGCCGGACGTAGTCATGGGCCCGTCGCTCGGCGGTGCCGGGCATGAGGGGCAGGATCGGCTGGGCTCGATCGAGCGCCTGGATCTGGCTCTTCTCGTCGACGCAGAGGACCACGGCCCGCTCCGGGGGGTCGGATACAGGCCGCAAATGTCGTAGAGCTTGTCGACAAACAGCGGGTCGGTGGACAGCTTGAAGCTCTCCGCCCGCCAAGGCTGCAACTCGAATGCCCGCCAGATCCGCACGATGGCCGACTGGGACATCCCGGTGGCTTTGGCCATGGAACGAGACGACCAGTGGGTGGCGTCGACCGGCTTGTCCTCCAGGGTCTTGACGATCACGTCCTCGACCTGGCGGTCGGTGATCGTGCGCGCCGGCCCCGGTCGGGGCTCGTCGAACAGTCCGTCCAGGCGGTCCTCGACGAACCGGCTGCGCCACTTGCCCACCGTCGCCGAGCTGACCTTCAACTCCGCCGCCACCTGCTTGTTCATCTTTTCGCTGGCGCAGCCCAGGACGATCCGGGCCCGCAACGCCAACGCCTGGGCCGTCTTCCGGCGACTCACGAGTCGCTCCAATGTCAGTCGCTCCTCGTCGGTCAGGACCAGCGGAGCTTTCGGACGACCACGTTCTGCCATGCGCACCTCCATCGTGTCGCATGGCCGAACCCGTCCGCCCAACCCAGAATTCCCGTTTCCAAGAAAAAATTTACGAACCCGTGACTCGGGACACTAGGTGAGCCGGCATAAAGTCGGCTTGGGGAACTGGGGATCCCCCACTTTGAGTGGGGGACGGAATTGACTTTGGGGTGTGTTGGGTAGGGTTGATCCTCAGGGTTCGTTGCTGGAGACTCGGGTGATGCGCCGGCATCTGGTGACCAAGGGGTCGTTTTATGAGCGGCTGGCCGAGCATGGCCATGAGGTGTTCGGTGACGATGATTTCGCCAAGCTGTACTCGGAGCGGATGGGGCGGCCGTCGACCCCGCCGTCGGTGATGATCCGGGCCATGCTGTGCGCCACCCATGACCGCACCCCCTCGGACGCGGAGACGTCGAGGCGGACCCGGGTGGACGCGGATTGGAAGGCGGCCATGGGCGTCGACGATGACTTCGAGGGGATCGCGGCGCGCACGTTCAGTTTGATGCGGGCCCGGATGATCGCCCATGACGCCGATAACCGGCTGTTCGAAGCGACGCTGGCCAAGGCGGTGGAGAAGGGGATCTTCAAGGGTCGCCTGACGGCCATCATCGACAGCTCGCCGGTGAACGGGGCGGGGGCGGTGGCCGATAGCTACGAGCTGATCCGAGGGTTCTTGCGCCAGGCGACCCGGGCGGCCGGGGACCGTTTGAGCAGACCGGCCCACGCCGCGGCGGACCCGTTTTGTGGGGCCAAGCCGGGAATCGACTGGGGGGATCGGGCGGCCCGCCGGGAGCATCTGGGCGTGCTGGTGGCGGCGGCCCGGGTGGTCATGGCCGAGCTGGACGGCGTCGACGACCCGGCCGTGGCCGAGCCGGTGGGGCTTTTGGGCCAGGTCATCGACGCCGATGTCGAGCCCGATCCCGATGGCGACGGCGGCCCTCGTATCCGGGAGGGGGTGGCCCCGGATCGGGTCATCAGTGTCTCCGATCCCGAGATGCGCCATGGTCGCAAGAGCTCGGCCCGCCGTTTCGACGGTCACAAGATGGACATCATCACCGACGAGGCCACCGAGCTGGTCCTCGGCGTCGACATTCGAGCCGGTAACGCTGCCGATGGGGAGGGAGCCATCCCGCTCCTCGACGTGGTGACCTCCCTGCCCGGCGTCGAGGTCGAGGTCCTGGTGGGCGACATGGCCTACTCCGACGGCGATCTGCGGGCCGGCGTGGAGGAGCGCGGCGTGGAGATGGTGGCCAAGGTCCCGCCGGTGACCAACGCCGGCCGCTACCCCAAGACGGACTTCTACATCGATACTGAGGCCGGGGAGGTCACCTGCCCGGCCGGCCAGGTCAGTACTGATGCCACCCCCGGCCGGGATCACAAGGGTCGGCCCGGGCTGCTGTTCCGCTTCGACCCAGCCGAATGCTCTACCTGCCCGCTACGTGCGGACTGCACCACCGCCACCGGCGGGCGGACCGTCTTTGTTGGGGTACACCACGATCGCATCCAGGCCGCCCGAGCGGCCCAGCATGACCCCCACATCCACACCCTGCTGCGCAACCGATCCAAAGTGGAACGAAAGATCGACCATCTCCAGGACCTGGGCATGCGCAAAGCCCGCTATCGAGGGCGACGCAAGACCAAACATCAAGGCTTCATGGCCGCCACCGTCGCCAACATCTGTCGCCTCGACGTCATTGGCGCCCTCGGCCAACCCACCCAGACGGCCCTGGCCGCCTGAGCCCGGCCGTTTCCTGGCCCAACCAGCACCACGAACGCCCACCCGGCGCCTGAAACACCCACGGCGCCACCCACACGCTAGCCCCGCTGCCCAAACCTCACCGGCTACAACTCCCGGCTCCGAACTCAAAACAGGCACTTCCTGCCGACTCACCTAGGCCTGTTCGAGGTCCGCCGAAGCGACATCGAGACCTTCGGACGGGAGCTCGAGGCGCGGGGTCGGGCGACGGCGACGATCGCCCGGCGGCTGTGCACCGTGACCGGCTTCTACCGCTACGCCGAAGAGGAAGGCCTGATCGCCCACTCCCCGGCGGTGCATGTCCGCCGCCCCGGATCGACTACGAGTCCCACGCCATCGGCCTGGACCGCAACGAGGTCGGGCGCTGCTCGTCGCCGCCGGGCTCGGCCCCGCCGCCGAGCACGCCCTGATCTCGCTGCTGGCGCTCAACGGGCTGCGGGTATCCGAAGCGATCGGGGCCAACATCGAGGCGCTCGGCGTCGAGCGAGGGCATCGGACCCTCACCATCCTGCGCAAGGGCGGCAAGACCGTCACCATCCCGCTCGCGCCGCGCACCGCCCGCGCCGTCGACCTGGCCATCGGAGAACGTGCCAGCGGCCCGATCTTCATCACCGCTGACGGCCAGCGCCTCGACCGTCACGGCGCCAGCCGGATCGTCCGGCGTGTCGCCCGCCGGGCGGGATCGCCAAGCCGATCGGCCCGCACACCCTGCGCCACGCGTTCATCACCGCCGCCCTTGATGCCGGCGTGCCGCTGCGCGACGTCCAAGAGGCCGCCTCCCACGCCGATCCCCGCACGACCATGCGCTACGACCGGGCCAGGGTCTCCCTCGACCGCCACGCCACCTACATCGTGTCCACCTACATCGCCGGCGCCGCCCGCTGACCCGGCGTTCTGGGCGCCAGCAACACCCGCTGGCGCCCAGAGCCAGGGGTCCGCAACCACTCATACCGCCGATTCGGATCGGGTGGCCAGGCGCTGGCGGGGGCCGATAGAGCGTTCTGCACTCGGAAGATCGGCCAGTCGCGTTACGTGGTAGAGAGGTGCGTTCCTGTTGATGTCACGGGTCGGGCCTTGCCGGTCGAAGCCGAGAGACATGGGGATCGACCGCCGCCGCCTCTGGTGCGCAGCGAGACGCGGGCGAAAGGGCTCGGGTTACAACGCCGATGAAGCGGTCGTGATCGGCGTGGGAACGATTGGTTGGTCGTGAGTACCAAACCCCAGTGCGCGGCTCGCCCCGAGCATGCGACTGCGCATCGAGGGGCAGGTAGTCCTTTACGTTCTCAGTCACGATGCTGCGCTGGAGGTGCTGAGCAGCGGTGAACAGGGCTGGATCGCTTAGCTCTCGAAGCTCGCTGTCTTCTTGGACGGCGATGACGTCGTAATCCTCCGCTCGCAGGGCGTGGGCGATCGCGGCTGGGAACATCTCATCGAGGAGGAGTTTCAACCGAGGAGCCGCTGCTGGATTTCCCACTCCCGCTGGGCTCGTTCCGCGGCCGCCTGGTTGGCGGTGATACGGGTGTCGATCTCGTCGGGAAACGCGGCGTAGTAGCCGAGCGCGGCCGACCTGCGCCTCGGCTAGGCCGAGCCACTGGGCCGCCTCGACGATGGCGGCTTCCCCGGTGGTGTCGAGGGACCGGAGCAGGCCGATCACTTCCCAAACGTCAGGGCTGCGGACTGAGCGCAGCGCGACGGCCACTGGGGCCGGGCCGGAAGATGATGCTCGGGTGGGCTTCCATGCGCAGGCCTTCGTCGACGAGTCGTTGGGCGAGACCGGACACGGCCTCGTCGTCGTCAGCGGCGCTGTCCGGGAGGCGTTGGGCGACCTGGTCCGACAGCCGAACGGAAACTACTTCGCTCATGTATACATTGTAGTCCAATGTGGGGTGGGTCCCACAGGGAGCTTTTCAGAGAGGGAAGTGTCGACGAACGTTTCCAAGGCCGACACCGAGGATTTCGAACGTGGGTGGGAGGCTGGAACAATCTGCGCCCCTGGCCGGCTTCCAGCCCCGGTCCAGGAACGAACGCATTATGCCGAGTTTGCAGCAGTAGTTGTGTTCGCAACTGACGGGTTACGCTGCACATCTGTACCGTCGCTAGCCTGCAGCCGGTGGGAGCGAGCGAGGATGAGACCCGCGCCGAGATCGAGGAGGCTCGGGCGGGTTGCTCTCGATCCGTGAACGGTCATGGCAATCGTTCCCCCAGCGATCTGCTGGCTCAGATCCCGCCCGAGACCCGGGCAGACCGGTACGGCAAGGGTGGGGTCGTGGCCGAACTTGAGCACGAGGTTGCTGGCCTGCTGGGGAAACCGGCAGCGGTGTCTTCGCCACCGGCACGATGGCCCAGCAAGTTGCGCTGCGTGTGCATGCAGATCGGCGCGGTCGGCGTGCCGTGGCATGGCACCTGGCGTGCCATCTCGACTGGCACGAGGGCCGCGGTTACGAGTGGCTCCATGACCTGGTCGGTGTGCCGGTGGGTGACATCCCACAGCCGCTGACTCTCTCTTCTTCTACCTCGGTCGCCGAGCGGCCGGCCGCGCTGTTATCTCGAGCTGCCGCAGAGAGACCTGGGCGGTGTCCTACCGGAATGGAATGACTTGGTGGCGATGACCGACTGGGCTCATCAGCACTGAGCTCGTGCCCCATCTGGATGGAGCCATCAACGCGGAGGCGGCAGCCGGATACGAGCGCTGCGAGGCCGAGGTCGCCAGCACATTCGATACGGCGTACGTGTCGTTCTACAAAAAGGCATCGGTGCTATTTCGGGATGCTGTGTGGTGGGAGCCGAGGATGTGATCGCGGAGGTCGGGGAGTGGCGCACCCGTCATGGCGGAAGGGCCTTCGCATTGTGGCCCTACGCTGCTTCCGCCTTGGCGGAGTTGCGGAGCCGACGCCGCTCGCATGCCTGAATATCTCGAGCACGCCCGCCGCATCGCCAGCGCTCTGTCTGAGTTGGATTCTGTCAGAGTATTGCCCGACCCGCCCCACACTTCGATGATGCACCTACAACTCCGGCTGACCAAGGACGAACTGCTCGAACGAGGGCTGGCGATCGCCAAGGCCGAGACGATATGGACCTTCGCCGAGCCCTTCGCTGTGGATAACCCCGAAGAGTTGCGTGTCGAGCTTTCCGTAGGCGACGCAACCCTCGGCTTCAGCCCCGAAGAGATCCGCGGTCTGCTCGGTCGCCTCGTGTCGGCCACCTAAGCCCGGATCCACCGATTGGTGGAGGGCGATCCCGTGTGGGGCGTTAGACGCGGCCCGGGTGGGTTCGGATAGCCGGGAGGGGGCGAGGGGCTCAGCGGGCACGACAACGGCCCGGGGAGGGATCAGGCGCTGGGGTGTGGGGTGGCGAGTTGTCATCGAGGTGGCCTGGTGGGTGGCGGCATCGGTCGCGCCTGATGGGTTCAGGTGACCAGTCTCACGGCGCGCAGCGCGTCCAGGATTTGGCTGAACTGCTGCTCCCAGGGCCACCCCTGGGGTAGGTGAAGGGTGCGTTTGCCGCCCGAGATAGTGAGTCGTCCGGGTAGGTCCAGCAGGCGGGTGCGCAGGGTTTTGGTGGTCATGGGTGGGCCCTCGGCGCCCAGGCCGATACGGCCGGTCCAGCGGCCGAGGTTGTGGGCGATGATGTTGAGGAGCATCCAGGCGGCGTTGGCGGCGAAGCGTCCCGAGGGCAGATGGTTCAAGCCCACACCGTATTTGAGGTCGCGGATCACGTCTTCGATGACGGCGTGGCGGCGGTGATCGGCTTCGAGCTCGACGGTGCCGCCTTGGCGGTTCGTGATAAAGGCGTGGTAGTCGTAAGTGGCCAACAGCGCCAGCTGGGAACCGGGGGTGGGCTTGACCCGCCGCACGATGAGACGGACCTCGGGATGCCGCTGGGAGAAGGGCCGATAGGTGATCTCGGCCACATCGGCGCCGTCGCCGATCCAATACGGGATGGGCGTCCAGTCCGACTCGTCGATCGCCGCGATCCGTTTGTGGAGGCCCTGGGACAGCTTCACGGTGATCGAATAGCTCACCCCGGCGCCGGCGCACGCCTCGGTCACCTTGCGGTTGTAGAATCCCGAGTCGGCCCGCAGCACCATCGGCCCGGCCGCCCCGGCCCGGCGCAGGCGGTTGAACACCTGGGTCAAAAAGCCGGCCGCCCCCCGGGCGGTGTGGGCGTTGCCGCCGCGTAGGCGGGCCCCGACGACCTCGTCGGTGCCGGCCAGCGTGGCCAACAGCGGGTGATAGCCGCGCACCTTGGTATGCCCGAAACGGGCGCCTTGCTTGGCCAGCCCGTAGGTCTCACAGATCGTGGAATCCACATCCACGGTCACTGGCGACTCCCCTGGGCCGGCCCCCGCCTGCCACGCCCGACGGATCGACTCGTCGAGCACCCGGTCCAACTGGGCCACATGCCCCCAGGTGAAGCTGCGCAGAAACGTGCCCAGCGTGGAGGGCGCTCGCACGGCATGGCCCAGCACCTTCGCGGTCGACGCCACCCGCATCCGCTGGGCGTCATCGATGCACTCACCGCCCGCCAGGGCCGACTCGATCAACGTCATGGCCTTGAGCCCCACGTTGGCCCGGCCGGCGGCGTCGCCCAGATCCACGAGCTCGTCGAACAGCCCTCGCAAACCCAGATGCTGCGCCAGGGTGGCCGGGGCCATCAGCCCCGCGTTGGCCACCGCATGACCATCATCGAAGGTCACCGCGACCCGGTCCAGGCTGTGGCAAGATGAGCCCATCGAAAAAGTGCCTTCCGGTCGGGGGCTTGGTGTGTCTCGCAGCCACCATTTTCCCTTGCCAGAAGGCGCTTTTCGCGGATAGGCACCCCTCCATCACGGCCGCCGATCAGTGGATCCGGGCTAAGCAATAGCGTTCTCACACAGCCGCGTCCCTGACCGAACCGGCCGAGCAGCCTCCGCTGCACACTCTGCGTGCGATCTGCCAACGGAAGCGATACAGCCACCTCGCCCGGAACGCCGAATCCGGCCTCGTCACACATAGGCCAGTGTGGCTGTCCGGGGGCACGGGATGGAACAATCTGGGCGTGACAGTGTCCCGCGGGGTGTTGACGTGAGTTTCGGCGGGGGTCGTCGCGGGGAGCGGCTCGAGCCGCTGGCAGGCCGGGAGCTGCCTCGCTACGAGATTGACGGGTGGGCCGGCGTCCGTCGAGAAGGCGGCGGGAGCGGCTTGATGAGCCGGGGCGACGAGTCGGAGACCTACATGGCCATGTCGGCGGGTGTCCTCCACCAACGGGCGGACGGTGCTCGTGTGGAAGTCACCTCGCATCGTCGAGACCCTGATCGTCCGGGCCGGCGTACCCAGGATTGGGCAGTCAACGCAATCCATCGGTCCCTTCGCGAGCCCGGTGCGTCGGTAGGCCGCCAGGCTCAAATCGACCAGGAGCGGGCGTCACTCTCAGATGCCGCCAGGAGAAGACATGCGCTGCCGCCGCGCAGAGATTCTGGTCGATGGCGTCCCGACCGTGTTTGAGGTCTTCGACGCCACCGACAGCGACTGGGCCGCGTTCGGACGCGGACCCGGGGGTGGACATCTCCGTAGACAGCCGACACGTCCCGCTCGGCGACATCAAACTGGTGCGCGCCATCGGCCCCCCGGCACCAGCCCTCAGGCCGCGTATCTCCCCACCCGTAACCCGAGGCTTTCCTCAGGATCTGCTAGAGCTTCCGTCTGAGTCGATCCCGCCGCCACGGGCAGTCGACCTGGTCCTGCGCAATGGCCAACTATCCGGAAACCTTGCCGGCGAGTCCCTCAGCGTAGAACTTCCTCGGTTGAAGTGGGAAAGCCACACCTCGCTGTCGGGTTCCGTCGCTGACCAAGCACTCTCTTGCCAGTGGACCATGAGCCACCAACCAGCCCCGACTGGCAGCGAAAGCTACTCCGCTCACCTCGAAGGCCAGCACGGGCGCGAACCGCTCTGGCTTGAGGCCGAACTGCACTTTCGCGACGGCCATCCCTTCGACCACGCCACCGTGACGGGAATCCTCGCCGGCGAAGCCGTCGAAGCCCGAATCGAACCCGTGAATGGGGGGCTATCCCGGTCCGACTCGTTCGCTGTGGACGGGTCCCAGGGCACGGCCACGTTCACTGTCTACATATCGGTCAATCACATCCCCAATAGGGCCATCATCCACGGTCACGTCTCAGATAACGCCATCCACGTCGACGCCACCCTCACTCACGCCGGCGGCCGGCACATCGCCCTCGCCGGCAGCTACCATGGCCCACTGCTCCTGCTGCTTCTCGCAGTCGGCGCCATTGCCCGGTTCCTGCGCTAACACTCCCGGACCCCTTCCGCCGCGCGATCCCTCGCTCGTATCGCCGAATCCGGCGTCGTAGTTTGTCAGTGCGAGGCAGCCAAGACCGCTCGTATCGGAATATTCGGTGTCTCTATCGACGAGTTGAGAGATGATGTCGGTATGCCTCGCATCGCTGTTGACGACGAGCCGCGCTGCCAGTCAATAGCGTTGTCCCAAGAAGAAGTCCGCAGTTCGCCTGACCCAGCCCTGGCCATTCGCGAGGCACCACAGTGCCCGAATGCTGCGGAGTACCTCGTCGCGTCTCGCGACGGCTCCCGAAGTACATCGGTGTGCGAAGCGCATGTCCGCTGGTGGGCCAAGAGTGGCAAGGTTCTCCGTCGTCTGCCGTAACCGTCCCCGGGACCATGGTGACGAGGGAGATCGTCTCATAACGCCGAATCCGTCGCTCAGAGCCCAAGGGCTGGGGCTCCCATGGCCAGAGCGATCCGTGATATTGAACGCAGCCCGGTTGGCTATCCGACCGTCGTGCTCGGTGTCGGCAGACCATTCGGAGTCTGTCTGGCCGGAATGGTAAAAGTGACCGGTGGTGTCGTCACGATCGTCGGGGGGACGGCAGCCTTGGGCACGGATGATGGGTCGTTGATGACTCCCTCGACAGAATGTCGCATGTGCGTCCACGGCGTCAGGAACTCCAGAGGTGGAACAGCGAGCAGATCGACGGCTACGGGCGTTGCCGCACGGCGAAGGTGTTCCCGACGACCGCTCTCGGTGGCGGGCTGGCCGCCGCCGGCGAACCCGACTAGCGCCTATCGCCGACTCGGGCGCACTGGGGGTCGGTCGGTGGTGTCAGCGAACGTGGTCGCGCAGGAACATTCCGCGCTGGGCGACCAAGGTTCAGCAGTTGGTCCGCGCCTTAACATTGTCCACTGGCCACAACGGCATCGTGCCCCCCACCTCGACGTCCGGACCATTGTGGGACGTCACCCCTACGCATTCGCCGGGAGCGCCCACCATCTTGGAGAAGCAGGCCATCCCCCCGCCGGGCAGGTGGTCCCCGTTCAACGCAATGCAGTTTGCGTGGCCGCTAATCACCTGACCCACGGCAGTGAAGGATTGGGGAATATTGTTGCTAGGCGTCTGACACGCCGTCACCACCAGGCTGCCAAGTAGGGCGACGGTGACGGAAAACGCCCAGCGCCGCCTCCTAGCCATGGGTACATATTTACTCATCGGGACGCTTCGACGACAATCGTTCCGCAATACTCCGGCAGTGCAGATCGACGGCTACGGGCGCTGAGGCGGCCGCCACGGAGCATGCCAGGGCGATTCACAGGCTCAGCCGCTCGTCACGCCGAGTAGGCATCAGGAAGGCCAACTCCCGGCGAATGCCTCGGCTGTGGCAGTCTGCGTGTCATGGACGATCCTCCCAAGGGTCCTGGGAACCGGGGCAGGCCGACCTATCGCATGGTTAGCGCCGCGCACTATACGAGCGGAACCGGCCTAGGCGGGGTGTTCTATCTGATCATCGCCATTCCTCCCGCCATCGTTGCCTTGAACACATCCGGCGTGGTCAGCAAGGTGTTCTGGGTTGTTGCCGGTCTCTTCTGTCTAATGGCCTTAGCGGCCCTGGGGGCGTACACGATTGGGTATGCGCCACGGCGGTTGGACCAGCGACCCGATAGACCCACCTTCGGGGGGATCGCCGCCGCAAAGCGATTGATCTGCGTCCTCCCCCGAGGAAGGAGTCACACGGGGTTTGCACGCAGATCGACCGCTACGGGCGCTGACGCGGCCGCCACGGAGCGTGGCCAGGGCGATTCACAGGCTCAGCCGCTCGTAACGCCGATTCCCGGACGGGTGGGCCGAAGCGGAGAAGTCGAACCGAGCCCCTGAACGAACGTTCTGCGACACCCAACGAGCGTGTCCCATCTCCTAAGAATGCTCAGAGGTCCGCGATCCCGGAGGCCAGTATGGCCAAACCGACAAGGATAAACCCCGCCGGGACGACCTTCGTAGACAGGAAGTAGCTGAAGCCCGGCCCTTTGTTGCGGCCAGCACGCTTCTCCAGGTATCGGCGATCTAACCCACCCCATAGTGCGGATCGGAAGCGGATGGCCACGACACCCGCAAGGATGAACAGGAGACCGACGAGAATGTTCGAGCCTGGGCTGGACGAGCCGCCGCTAACAGCGATCACTGCGCTCGTTCGGGCCACCGACACAGATTGTCTCATCGGCGCTCGCCCACGCCGGGATGACGCAAATCCAGAGGCCGATCCGAACGACGGAGATGCGCTCGCCCGGCCGGCCGGTGGCCCCCTGTCTCGGGCGCCGAACGTGCCGCAGATCGTTCAACCGGTCCCGGAACGTTCTGTACGCCCGTCCCGGCTTCGTCCACCGGGTTCACGGCGCTCCGAGCGCCGAGTACACGCTCGCCGACGCCGGTCAGCGCTTCGGCCACCGGCGCCCATGATGCAACAATCTGTCTGTGGAGCAACCCCAGGTGATCCGAGGGACCCTTCGCTGGTTGCCTCCGGATGAGGGGGGCCGATCACCGATCCGGGGCACGCGCTATGCGGCTACCGCCCGCCTGGAAGCTGAACCACCTAGCGGGGACTGGAGCATCGTGATCGACGGCATCGCGCCCGGTGCGGTCGAGGCCGAGGTCGAACCGCGATGGCTCGTTGGCCGAAAACACGGACGTTACGGTGATCCCTGGCACCGTCCTCCAAGTGCTGGAGGGACGGAGGGATCGTCGCTCGACTGGAAGTGCGCCAGGTCAGAGGGGACGCCTAACGTCGATTCGGCTCGCGCAGTCAGCTCGCTCGCCGTAACCGGATGCGCTGTCGTTCTGGGTGCCTTCGAGTCCGGAAGGTTTACGAGGACGGAAGTCCCACGACCACGGAGGAACAGGCTTGACCAGCGCTGCTGGTCTGGTAGACGGCTCCGGTGGAAGGAATAGCTGGTAGTTGGGACCACAAGAGGTAGGGTCAGCCCGCTCCGAGGAGAAGCTGGTGGCCACCGCTGGTGGGCCCGGCGACGTCGAAACAGTAGGGGTGCGGCCCGTATGTCTGGGCGCTCCTGAGCGGGGCTGGTGAGGAGTCCGGCTGCGTGCACCCGGCCGGTGCCATGGCGGCAACGCCGAGCATGGACCTCCACTGGCCGTCTGGACCCCGCAGCCAATAGTCGCCTGCGTTCACTGTCGTTGCCCCGGGTGCAAGCTGTCGGAAGGTGAGCGTGACCCGGGCCAGGTGCCCATCAGACGTGCTGTGGAAGTCACGCTGAACGGCCTGCACGTACACGCCGACGCCGTCGTTGTTCACACACGGAGCCGGGTCGCATAACGCTGGCAGCGAATACGCCGGGGCCGGTCCCGGTTGCGCAGTGACGTTGCTAAGTGCCGTGGCAGGGGTTGTCGGTTTTGTCTGGGAGCTGAGGGGCTCGGAACTACCGCATCCGACAGCAATCACCGCTACGGCCAGGAGGACCAGCCACCTCATCTTGCGTACAGCCACACGGTGATCCCTCACAGACCACTCTCCCACGGAGCGCCGACCGCTGCGTCGCCGAGGCGGTTGCCCGTGGTGCCGTTGATGATGAGGAAGCTCATCGCTCCGACCAGGATTGCAACCACCGCGAGCCCCTCCCTTCGGGAGCAGCCACCTGATGGGCCCCGTTGAGTGAAGCCCCGTACACACATCACCCAACTCTTCTTCTGCCGTCAGCTAACCGCTGCTCTACGCCTGGACAATCTCAGTGGCCCCATCACGACGCCAGATTGTTTCATCTGCGCTCGCTCCCCGCCAGGCACGAGGCACCTGCTGGCGATGCATATCAGACGGATCTCGTAATTAGCCGTGCTCACGGTCGCGATCCGGGGAATTGACGCCCAGAATGTTCGGCTGGAGTGCCCCCAAACGTCACAGGGGTCTCTGTCCCTGACAACCAGGTCGGTGACGCTTAGCAGCTGCCCGTTCTCGGCCGTTGCTTGTTCATAGCAAGCACGCCGGGCCGCTCGGACCCCACCAAGCAGCCTGGTGCTATAGGCCGATTTGGGGGCCCGCGGGGGCCGCTGAGTGATCGATGCGGAGATGGTGCTCGGCCTGGTGGGTTGGTGACATGGTCTGCTCGGGGGCCTGGCGGACTCTGAGGTCTCTGAGCATGCTCGCAGATGGTGCTGGCCTGTTGGGCGAGCTCGGCCCACTCGCTGGGATTGATGCCGCCCGTTGCCTTGCAGATGCCGGTCGGCGATAGTGATTTCTTTTCGGGCCCGGTCGGTCTGTGGGCTCCATCCGGTCCAGGGCGGGCTGACGCCGTCGTTGCGGTCGAGGACGGCTTCGATGCGTAGGGCGTGATGGCACCACACGGCCCGCCCGGCGGCTGAGCCGGCGGCTCGCCCAGCCGCTTGACCAGATAGGTGGGGGGTCCGTCGGCGAGGGCGTGGACCCGGTGCGGGCGGGTGTGGTCGAGGGCGGCGTCGAGCTGGGCGAGGGTGGTCTCGAGCTCCTGGCGCTCGGGGCGCTGTCCGTGATGGCCTGCTGACGCTGCTGCTGGTGGTCGGCGATGGCGGCCAGGCGCTCCCGCAGGTCGCGTTCGGCGTGCGGGCCTGCTCCAGGCGCTGTTCGGCAAAGGCGACCTGCCTTGGGCGGCGGCGATGGCGTCGTGGTCGTGGCGTCCCCACCGCCGCCGGCTGGCCTCATCGAGCGCTGGCCTGGCTGTCGGCCAGCGCCTGTTCGGCTTCGTGGCGGGCCCTGAGGACCTCGGGGAGCTGCGGCGGGCGTGTGCCATTCCTGGCCCGGTCGGCGGGTATGGCGGCGTCGAGCTGGTCGATCCGGTCGGCGGTGGTGGCGCGGGCGTGGCGGAGCTTGTCGATCCCGAAGGCGAGAGGGTCGTCGGCTCGCACGCAGGCGGCGACCGCGGCCCAGTGGTCGTCGAGCTGGTCGTGCAGTCCGGCCGATGTCGTCTCGCCGCCAGCCTTCGGCCGTCTCGAACCGCTCGAAACGTCCTGGTCTCGCTGGAGCGGCTGACCCGGCAGGCGATCTCGTCTCGTGTCTCCTGGCGTCCGCGGCCTGCTGGCGGTCGGCGGCGAGCTTGTCCTCGAGGAGGCGGCGCTGGTCTCGGCCGTGTCGGCTCAACCCGGCGAGCGCCCAGGTCGTCGAGCTGGCTGGCGGTGCCGGCGGCGAGTGCCTCCATGTCCGCCAGCCAGGCCTCGCGCCGGGCCAGCTCCTTGATGGCCGCGGCCAGCGCCTCGCTGGGGTCGGCGGGCCGGCCGGCGAGGACCCGCTCGTGCTCGGCGATCTGGTCGCGTAGCTGCCGGTCGAGGGTCCAGGGGTCGCTGCGGGCGGCCAGGGTGGGGTCGGGTTGGCGGGCCAGCGCGTCGGCGACCAGCTCGGCCGGGTCGCGCTGGTCGGCCAGGATCCCGCCGTGGTCGACGGTGACGAGCTGGGTGGTGTTCCAGGTGTGGGTGGGCTGGCGGGAGCGGGACTGGCCGGTGTAGCCCCGGTAGGCGTCCAGGGCGGCGCTGCCCAGCAGGTGGCAGGCCTCCCAGGTGCCGCCCTGGGCCCCGTCGACGGTGCGGGCCCAGGCGTGCGACAGGTTGGGCGAGCCGTCCTTGCGGGTGCCCTGCACGAAGCTGGCCGGCAGCACCGCCTCCTGGCCGCTGCGGTCGAGGCGGACGGCCAGCCCGGCCTCGTCGACGCGGGTGACGGTGGCGGTGGTGCCGTTGACCAGCCGGCTGCCCGAAGGGCCGCAGCGGGCGTGCAGCAGCACCCGGTCCCCGGCCTGGTAGTCACGGTCGCTGGTCCATCCCGGGCCGGTCATGATCGGCCCGGCGAGGGCGCCGGCTGTCGGCCAGGCGGGCCCGGATGCGGTCGGCCAGGTCCTCGGCGTCGGTGTGGGACACCACCAGCGCCGCCACCTGCTCGGCCCCGTAGGTGGTCGATGTCGTCGCAGACGGCCGCGGCCATCGCCTGGCGGGTCTCGCCCGGGCTGGCGTGCTCGTGCTCCCAGCCCTGCTCGGCCCGCAGCTGCTGGGACCCGGCGGCGTCGCCGCGGCGGAGCAGGTCAGCGCTTGGCGGTCGGTCGGCGTCGACCTGGCGGCGGTTGACCGTCAGCCGGGCCGAGGGGATACGGCCCGGCGGTGGCGAGCGTTTCGATGTGGTCGGCGATCCCGCCCGCGCCCGACCGGCTGGGACTGGCGGGGGTCGCCCAGCACCCACAGCGTCCCGCCCGGGCAGGCGTCGACCGCGGCCAGGACGGCCTCGACTTCGGCGGTGGGGGTCTGGGAGATCTCATCCAGCACCACCACCGTCCCCGCGGCCAGCGGCCCGTCGGTCAGGTCGATGCGCAGCCGGGCGATCGTGCGGGCGTCCAGGCCGGCGCCGGCCAGCTCGGCGACCGCCTTGGCCGTGGTGGCCACCGCCACCACCGGCCGGCCGTCGGCGGCGGCGGCCTGGGCCGCGGTGTGCAGCATGGTCGTCTTGCCGTAACCGGCCGGGGCCAGCACAGCACCGCATGCCTGCGCCCTCACCGGCCAGCACCATGACCGCCGCCACCTGATCGTCACCCAGACCCGGCTCCGCCCGCAGCGCCTCGGTCACCGCCGCGGCGCTGACGGCCGGGACGGTGCGGGCGGCCAGGGTGTCGACCAGGGCCAGCGTGCGGTCCTCCAGCGCCCGGTGGGCGGCGGTCGACCACTGCGGCGGCCTGCGCCGGCCCGGCTCGGTCATCGGGGGTCAGGCGCACCACCAGATCCGAGGCCAGGAACCGGTCGGCCATGGCGGTGATCTCTTCGAGGTCGAGCCGGCCGCCGGAGAGGGCGCAGATGTGCTCGACCACATCGGCGGGGGTGAACCGGGCCGAGTGGGAGCACAGCCCGACCTCCGGGTCGACCAGCGCGGCGGCTGATCTCCTCCCAGCCCGGCGCCTCGAAGGCCGGGTCGCCGAAGCACACCGCCCGCTCCAGGTCGGCCCCGACCGCCAGGCCGACCTGCGCCCGCCTCCTCTGCCACCGGCCGGCCAGCAGGCTCGGGGTCAGCGAGTGATCCTTCCCCGTCCGGGTGGCCAGGGATGCTTCGTCGTCGGCCTGCATCCGCAGCGCCGGCGACTCATACAGCGCCCCCTTGGCCTCCAGCTCGGCCTCGATCTGGGCGCTGCGCTTGGAGAACGCCCGCAGCTGGGCCCGGCTGAAGCCTTCGATCTCCCGGGTGTTGTTGCGGTCCGGCCCCCAGCACACCCCCAGCCGCAACGACAACGAGCGCTGCAGCTGGTTCTGGTAGACCGACCCGGCCGCCCGGGCCCACTCGAACAGCGGGCCGGCGTCGAACGCCACGTGCCGGCCGTCGCCGGTCCGCTGCACCAGGTTGGGGACCAGACAGTGCGTGTGCAGCTGAGGGTCGCCCTCCCGGCTCGTTCGGTGCACGAACCCAGCCACCACCCAACCCTCGGTGGCCACCCGCCGGCGCACCCCCTGCGACTGCACCCGGGCCACCGCGGCCCGTTCCTCCAGGAAGCCCAGCGCGGCCTCCACCGCCTCCCGGTGGGCGGCCGCCACCACCTCGGCCACCGGCTCCGAGCCAGCGCCCACAACAGCGACACGCTCTTGGGGCTCGAGAAGGTCAGGTCGAACGCCCGCACCGAACGCGGCCGGGACCCCGCCAACAGATCCTCGCCGGTCACCGGGTGCTTGCCCTCGACCAGGGCGCGCAGCTCGTCGGCCTCCACCACCCCCGACAGCCCGAGACCCTCGGCCCACCGGCCGGCCCACACCCCCGGCGACTCGCCCACCCCGGCGTAGTACTCGTCGATGCTCAACGCCACCGACGAGATCAGATACTCCGCATTCGTCAACCCCGTCACCGTCAACACCCCCCACCACCCCCAACCCCATCCACCATCCCACCCCACCCACCACCACGACCCCATCCCCATCACCATCACCCCACCGACCACCACCCCTCCCCCCCAACGGCCAAACCAGCACAGACACCTGCCACCCCTCCGGGGAGGCAACCGCCGCCGCCGTCACGGCGACACCGAGCCGAAGTCGAACGTCTCCTGTCCCGGGCACTGCCAAGGACTGCGCTGGCCGGACGGAGCCATCCGGCGACTCGGCCGACGGGCTGAACCAGCCGACTTCCTTCGCACGACGACAGTCCGCGACCGCAGCAGACGGAGCCAGATCCGCTTCGGCTGTCGATAGCGGCTGATGCTCGGGCCGATCGACGCCAGGCGCCGCCCGCGCCGCCGTCCCCGCACGTGTGGCTGACCAAGCACGGCATCGCTACGCCGGGTTCGGCCACGCCCGGCTGAGCCACCAGTGGCGAGGTCATAGGTGGATCAGCCGTACCTGGTCGAACGACGGTCAGGCCGGCGATCGGCCCGAGTTGGTAGATCGACAGACCGAAGCGGCCCGCCGGCCCTTCTCCCGCTCGAGACGCCACCAGTCCACGCTTTCGCAGCACCCGCAGCGCGGCCGCCGCCGTGCCCGGGTCGATCCCGAGACGTTCGGCGACCTGGCGGGCCGAGGTGCGGGCCACCAGCCGGCCGTCTTCGACCACCGCGTCCAGAGCGACCTCTTCCAGGGTCACCCACACCAGCGGTCGCAGGGCCCGCCGCAGCGGGCGGCAGTCGGCCGACAACAGGACCGCCGCCGAGCTCGAACAGTCGTCGCCTTCGCCCCGGGAGCTCACAGCGGCGATCCGCACCTGCTCGCGGGCCACGCCGGCGAAGTCGAGGTACAGCCGGTAGGAGCGGGTCTCGAAACGATCGACGCGAGATCTCGCTCAGCTCGACGACGACCCCGGCCTGGCGCAACAGCGCCATCCGCCGTCCGACCGTGTCCTTGGAGACGCCGAGGCGGCGGGCGACGTCACGGTAACTGGCGGCCACCACGATCCCCTCCGGCGAGTCGGTGGCGTGGGCGGCCAGGTCGAGCAGGACCAGCAGCGTGTCAGAGCCGAGCCGATACCCCAGGCCCAGCGCCCGGGCATCCAAGCGGAGACAGCAGCCGTCGGGCTCAGCCGGCACGATCCGACCCCGGCCGGCTCGGCCAGCCCGGCCAGGCGCATCAGGGCCGCTTTGGGGACCCGCAGCAGCCGGCCGAACTCGACCACCGGCACGCCCCGCTCGCCGCCGGTCGCCCGCCACACCCGGGCTAGCTCGTACGCCTGGTTACGGCCGATCCGCAGGATCGCGGCCGCCTCCTCCAAGGTGAGGAAATCGGGAGCATCCACCAAACCCATCGCACCTCCCAGCGACCGACACGAACCGGGACTGACCGCCAATGACCACGATGACCGTTGCTACCATTGACGCAAATCTAGATTGCGTATAGTATGGCTCACGGCGAGAGGAATCACAACCGTGTGATCCCATCCCGCTGTCATCGAGTTGCGACAGGGAACCCCCGATGCCCAGACACAAAGCCGAGACCCGCCGGGCCCACCTGGACCCCCAACCAGGTCGTCGCCGGCAACCTCGACCGGCTGCGCCAGCGCCGCGGGCTCACCCAAGCCGAAGTCGCCCGGCTCCTCTCCGCCGTCGCCGGCAAGGAATGGACCGAAGCCATGGTCGCCCACGCCGAGCGCTCCGTCACCGGCAACCGGGTCCGCGAGTTCACCGCCGACGATCTCGTCACCTTCGCCCGGGCCTTCGACGTGCCCGTCCTCTACTTCCTCACCCCGCCCCCCACCGGCATCTTCGTCCACGTCCCCGGCTCCCGCATCGACACGCTGACCATGCTCGAAGCCGTCCTGGGCCGACCCGACAACCTCTCCGAATGGGAAACCCTCCTCGACGAATGGAGCTTCGCCCCCGACGAGGAGCTGCCGTTCCCCCTCTCCCAGCAGAAGCGGCGCAGAGCATCCGGGCCGTCGCCGGAGAGATCGCCCTCATCCGCGCCCACCACCTCATCCGCAAGCACTTCAAAGGCGACCTCGATGCAACTGCGAGAGACCCTCGGCTCCCTCGCCAACCTGGTCCTCGACGTCGAGCAGCACGAGGCCCTCGCCAGCCTCGACGAAGACGAACACATGCGCCGCATCGAAGCCATGCGAGCCGACATCGCCAAGGGCAACCGAATCGCCGACGCCAACGAACAGTTCTTCGAGGAGAGCATCGCCGCTCACGAGCGGCTCAGCAGAGACCGGCCAAGAAGAAGGACCAACGCCCATGAGCCGCAACTCCACGGCAGCGCCCAGAAAGGACCCCAAGACCGGAACATGGTTCTTCGTCGTCGATGTGGGCGTGAGCCGGACGGCAAGCGCCGCCAGGCATGCCGCCGTGGCTTTCGGACCAAGGCCGAGGCGCAGGAGGAACTGGACCGACTCCGGGGAGACCGGCGCGACGGGACGCTCGTGTCCCCGCTCCGCCAGAGCTTCGGCGACTTCCTCACCGACGATTGGCTGCCTACGATCCAGCGAGAGCTGGCCCGGTCGACGTGGGAGGACTACGAGCGCAAGGTCCGAAACCACGTGCTCCCGCATCTGGGACGCATACCGATTCAGGCGCTCGATGCGATAGCGCTCAACCGCTTCTACACCCATCTCCTGGAGCAAGGCCGGCTCCTGGGCAAGCAATCATCCGGGCTCAAGCCGCGGACGGTCCGCTATATCCACACCATCGTGCACGCCGCGCTCGACGATGCCGTCCGCTGGCGTCGAATCAAGCTAAATCCGGCCGACCAGGCGAACCCGCCGTCGTCCTCTGAGTCGAAGCCGCCGGAGATGACGGCCTGGACGAGAGAGCAACTCCTGAGCTTCCTGGCGCTGTGCGAAGGCGACCGGTACTACTACCCCTGGTTCTTTCTGGCCACTACCGGTTGCCGGCGCGGCGAGGCTCTCGGCCTTCGCTGGCATGACGTCGAATCTCGGCGAGGCGCCGGCCCACACGACGATCCGCCAGGAATGCATCCCGTTGACGAAACCGAGCGGGAAGGGGCGGGAGGGTCGCCTGGTGACCCGGACGAAGAGTCACAAGCCGAGGGTGATCGAGCTCGACACGCAGACTGTCGCGGTACTCGAGGCCTGGAAGACGAAGCACGGACACGGAGCGCGAGCTGGTAGGCGCCGGCTACGAGGACAACGGGCTGATCTTCTGCCGGCCCGATGGGAGGCCGTACCATCCCGAGGCGTTCTCGAAAACCTTCGACCGGCGGCTTCGCCAGCCGAAGTTCGCCGCGCTGCCGACAATCCGTCTACATGATTTGAGGCATACCTGGGCCACGCTCGCCCTGGTCGCCGGGGTCGATATCCGGATGGTGTCGGAAAGGCTGGGTCACTCCAGCATCCTGGTCACGTCCCAGACCTACCAGCACGTGCGCAAGGGGATGCAGGCCGGCGCCGCCCAGAAGGTCGCCGATCTGATCTTCGGCAGCACGCCCGACCTCTGAACAAGCATGGCCGAACCAACCCGCGAGGAGCTGCGGCCACGGCTGCGGACGGAACCGTCCCCTGCCGACACCGTCGTCGTGGTGCGAGGAGGACCGGCCAAGGGCCCGGCAGCTCACCACTCATGCCGAGAGAACGCACAAGGCCTTCCAGCTCGACGGCGTCCCCTCTGGGGAGTGTCCGTGTTCGCGGCCCTGGACGACATCGGTCCGGCTTCGCTGGACGGGCTGCTCCAGCGCCTGTGGTCCTACCGGGTGGTCCATCTCCCGACCGTCGGGCAACTCGCTGACGCAGGCTTCCCGCTGCTCCCGACCTTCGCCCGGCCCCACTTCACCCTCCAACTCACCACCGCCGATGAGCCCGAGATCGACCGTCTCGTCGCAGCCCTCGGCCCCGAGAACCCCAACCGATACCATTGGATCAAGCGCTGATGGAGGCAACTGTGGTCACCCCGGACATCACTTGCGACCTGATGGACGTCGATGAGACCGACCTGGTGTGGACCTTCCTGAGCGAAGCACGTGCACCCGACCTGATCGAGCCCGGCGCACTCGTCCTGGCCGGAGACACCGATGCCTCCGCCGTCGCTGAAGTCGTCGATATCGTCGACAAGCCCGCTGGGAAGGTCGTCCACTTGCGGCTCCTTCCCGGTCACATCGAGGCCTACGCAGCTCTGGTCCACCGGGTCCTGACCGACCAGTGACGTGAGCTACTCGTCCGGTCTGTAGGCCCGGACGAACGGACGGGGCCCGAAGATCATCGTGGCCACCCGATTGGCCGCGTCGGCCTGCTCACCGGGCTGCACGGGCCTCTCCAGGACTGCCCAGACCATCGTGCCGTCCGTGGATACAGCTGTCCGGACCGGATACCCGAGCTGACGACCGGCCCGCCGGGCGGCCTTGCGCCACCGCTCCACGCTGTCGACCTCGGCAACGTTGGCCGTGACGATCCCCTGGTCAGCGAGCACCGGCGCCAGTCGCGAGCGATGCGAATCGAGCGACCTTTTCCTCCAGGTTGATCACGGTCATAAGCGGTCAACTCCCGAGTTGTGATCAATCCGTGATCACGAACTGCACCTCGATGCATCTCAAACCGGCAGTCCAACGCTGTGACCTGCCGAAATTTCCGAGCAAGTCGAAGCTCGGGGGGGAGGACTCGAACCCCCAATGGCAGGGCCAGAACCTGCAGTGTTGCCGATTACACCACCCCCGAAGGGCGCCGGAGGATGTTAGCCGCGGCAGGCCGCGAGCCGCGGCCGCGATCGGGCCGAGAACCGGGACCGGGATCCGGGTCGGGCCCCTTCGGGCCGGCTCAAGGGCTCTGGGACAGCCGGCGGGTGGCGGCCGCCAGGCGGGCGACCGTTCGGTCCCGTCCCAGGACCACCAGGGATTCCAACAGGGGCGGCCCAACCGAGCGGCCGGTCACGGCCAGGCGGATCGGTGCCTGGGCCTCCCGCAGATTCGCCACGCCGGCGTCCTCGCCGGCGGCCACGGTGGCGTCCCGGATGGTCGCCGCGGTCCACTCGTCGATCGCCTCGAACCGGCGGGTAGCCGCAGCCAGCACCGCTGCCGAAGGCCGGATACTTTCTGAGGCCTTGATCCCATTCGTCCCGATCGACCACGACCGAGGGCAGATAGAGGAAGTCGGTCAGGCGTAGACGTCGGCCAGGGTGCGAGCCCGTTCCTGGACTGACGGAGCCAGCGGCTCCCAACGTGTCGCGCAGCCAGGCCTGGGCCCGCTCGACCAGCTCGGCGGGCGGAGAGCGCTCGCAGGTACTCGGCGTTGACCGACTGCAGCTTGCGCTCGTCGAAGATGGCCCCGGCGCTCTTGACGTCCTCGAGGCGGAACTCGGCGACCATCTCGTCGAGGGTCAGGATCTCCCGGTTGTCCCCGGGGGACCAGCCCAGCAGGGCCAGATAGTTGCGCATGGCCTCGGGCAGGTAGCCCTCGTCCCGGTAGTCCTCGACGGCCACCTTGTCCCGGCGCTTGGAGAGCTTCTTGCGGGCGTCGTTGTAGCAGGAGCGGCAGGTGGGCGAAGGTGGGCCGCGGACCGTAGCCGAGCGCCTGCCACAGCAGCACGTACTTGGTGGTGTTGGTGACGTGGTCCTCGCCGCGGATGACGTGGGTGATCCCCATGTCGGCGTCGTCGACGACGTTGGCCAGGATAAAGAGGGGGTCGCCGTTGGACTTGCGCACCCCGAAGTCCTCGATCTCGGTCGTTGTCCACGGTGACGGTGCCGCGGACCACGTCGTCAAAGCTGGTCTTGCCCGTCGTCGGGCGTCCGGAACCGCACCAGGCGCCCCGGAAGCGGCTCCAGGCCCCGGTCCCGGCAGAAGCCGTCGTAACTGGAGGACTTGTCGCCCCGCTGGCGAGCCCGGGTCGCCACCGCCTCGGGCGTGCAGTCGCAGGCGTAGGCGGCTCCCGAGGCCAGCAGCTTCTCGATGGCCTCGGCGTACAGCGCGCCCGCGCTGCGACTGGAAGTAAGGACCTTCGTCCCAGTCCAGGCCCAGCCACTGCAGGGCCCGCAGGATGCCTTCGATGTGCTCCGGCGCGGTTGCGGGCCGTGTCGGTGTCTTCGATGCGCAGGATGAACGTGCCGCCCTGCTGGCGGGCGTACAGCCAGTTGAACAGGGCGGTCCGGCCGGTACCGACATGGAAGTAGCCGGTGGGCGAAGGGGCGATGCGGACGCGGGGACCGTCGGTCACACGGTTCAGGCTACCCAGCCGGCCCGTTCCGCCCGGTCTCAACCGGGCCGGACCAGGGAGATCAGCTGGCGAGCAGGTCGTGGGCGTCGCCGCCGGCCAGCTGGCGGCGCAGCTTGCCGAGGGCGTCCCGCTCGATGCGCCGCACCCGCTCGGCGGTGAGCTGCAGGGCCTGGCCGACCTCGCCCTGGGTCCGGGGCTCGCCCCGGTCGAGGCCGTAGCGCAGCTCCAGCACCTGGCGCTCCTCGTCCGACAGGCGGCCGAGGAAGCGGGCCACCTCGTCGGGCAGCATGCTGCTGGCCACCGCTTCGAACGGCGACTCGGCGCGTGCGGTTGACGACCAGGTCGCCGAGGCTGGTGTCGCCGTCCTCGCCGACGGCCACGTCGAGGCTCATCGGGTCGGTGTCGTAGCGGAACAGCTCCGACACGCCGGCCTCGGTGGTCCCGAGGGCCTCGGCCAGCTCGGCCAGGGTCGGCGGCCGCCCGAGGCGCACCTCCATCTCGGCCTGCAGCCGGCGGGCCCGCCGGATCTCGTCGCCGACGTGGGCGGGAACCCGCACGGTGTGGGCGGTGTTCTCCACGGCCCGGCCGATCGACTGCCGGATCCACCAGGTGGCGTAGGTGGAGAACTTGAAGCCCTTGCGCCAGTCGAACTTCTCGACGGCGTGGATCAAGCCCGAGGTTGCCTTCCTGGATGAGGTCACCGAGGGGCAGCCCGGACCACTGGTACTTCCGGGCCACGGAAACGACTAGCCGCAGGTTGGCGTTGATGAACTCGGTGGTGGCGTCGGCGGCCGCGGCGACCTGCTGCTGCAGCTCGCGGCGCTGCTTGGCGGTCAGCCGCTCGCCGCGCTCGAGCGTGGCCTGGGCGACCTGGCCCTCCTGGATGATCTGGCCGAGCCGCATCTCGTCGGCCTTGGTGAGCAGCGGAAAGCTGCCCGCCTCGTCGAGGTAGAGGCCGAGTAGATCGGGAGAGTGGGAGAGCGTCTGCTTCATTGCATAGTGAAATAACCCCGTAAGGTGCGGCATTATGCCAGGACCACCGAGGTTGCGTCTGTGACAATGGGCACAGTCGCGGGTAGGAGCCAGACATGAACGACGCAGAGATCGCCCAGCAGATCGACAAGCTGGTGGCCGAGGAGCACCAGTCTCGAGCGTGACCACGGCGAGCGGGACCTGTCCGACCAGGAGCGCCAGCGACTGGATCATATCGAGGTCCAGCTCGATCAGTGCTGGGATCTGCTGCGTCAGCGCCGGGCCCGGCGCCACGCCGGTCAGGACCCGGCCGAGGCCCAGGTGCGCTCCGGCGACGTGGTGGAGCACTACCAGCAATGAGCGCCGGCCCTGACCAGCCGACCACCGACAAGCAGGCGGCCGAGGAGCGTCGGGTTCTCGACGCCGTCCCGACCGGTCTGCTGATCGACGGCCACTGGCGCCCCGCGGCCGGAGGCCGGACCCTGGCCGTCGAGGACCCGGCCACGGGTGACATCTCTCGTCGAGGTGGCCGACGGCGACGAACCGACGCCTTGGCGGCCCTCGACGCCGCCGACCGGGCTCAATCCGGGTGGGCGTGCGACCCCGCCCAGGGAACGCGGCGAGATCCTGCGCCGGGCCTTCGAAACCCTGACCGCCAACGCCGGCGATCTGGCCCTGCTGATGACCCTGGAGATGGGCAAACCGGTGGCCGAGTCCCGGGCCGAAATCACCTACGCGGCGGAGTTCTTCCGGTGGTACTCGGAGGAGGCGGTGCGCATCGCCGGCGACTATCGCGTCGCGCCCGGCGGAGGTAGCCGTCTGATCGTGATGCGCCAGCCGGTCGGGACCGGCCCTCTTCATCACCCCGTGGAATTTCCCGATGGCCATGGGAACCCGCAAGATCGGGCCGGCCATCGCCGCCGGCTGCACCATGGTCCTCAAACCGGCTGCCCTCACTCCCCTTTCGTCACTGGCGCTGGCTCAGATTCTCATCGACGCCGGGCTTGCCGCCCGGGGTGCTGAACGTGATCACCACGTCGAAGTCAGGCGCCACCACCGCCCCGCTGATCGCGGACCCCCGGCTGCGGAAGCTGTCGTTTACCGGCTCGACCGAGGTCGGCAAGCGGCTGATCGCGGCCTCAGCCGACCAGGTGCTGCGGGTGTCGATGGAACTCGGGGGCAACGCCCCCTTCCTGGTGTTCGCCGACGCCGACCTGGACGCCGCGGTGGACGGAGCCATGCTGGCCAAGATGCGCAACGGCGGCGAGGCCTGCACCTCAGCCAACCGCTTTCACGTGGAGCGCCCGGTGGCCGAGGAGTTTGCTCGGCCGGCTGGCCGAGCGCATGGGCTCGCTCAAGGTGGGCCGCGGCACCGAGGAGGGCGTGGCCGTCGGGCCCGCTCATCGACGAAGACCAGCGCAGCAAGGTGCGCGACCTGGTTGACGACGCCGTGGCCAAGGGGGCCCGGGTCCTCTGCGGTGGAGGTGCACCGGAGCGGACCGGGCTACTTCTTCGAACCGACCGTTCTTTCTCCGGTTCCCGACAACGCCGACCTGCTCCGGGAGGAGATCTTCGGACCGGTCGCCCCGATCGTGACCTTTGAAACCGAGGAGGAGGCGGTGGCGGCCGCCAACGGCACCGAGTACGGGCTGGTCGCCTACGCCTACACGTCGGATCTGGATCGGGCCGTCCGGGTGGCCGAAGGCATCAAGGCCGGAATGGTCGGCCTCAACCAAGGGGTGGTGTCGAACCCGGCGGCGCCCTTCGGCGGGGTCAAGCAATCCGGGTTCGGCCGGGAAGGGGGCCGTGAAGGCATCGAGGAATACCTCGACGTCAAGTACGTCGCCCTCAAGACCGCGACCTAGGGCGTTCGGTGCTACACATGGCCGGTGCGCTTCGGGATTTTCTTCGAGTTGTCGACCCCGCGGCCGTTCGGCCCCGGCATCGAGCGGCAGGTGTACCACAACGCCTTGGAACAGGCCCGGCTGGCCGACGATCTCGGATTCGACTGGGTCTGGTGCGTCGAGCACCACTTCCTCGAGGAATACTCCCACTGCTCGGCGCCTGAAGTGGTGTTGGCGGCGATAGCCGCCCAGACCCGGCAGATTCGGGTGGGCCATGGCGCCGTGGTCTGCGTACCCGAGATGAATCACCCCATTCGGGTCGCCGAGCGAGCCGCCGCCCTCGACATTGTCTCGGACGGGCGCCTGGAGTTCGGTACGGCCCGGTCCTCCACCTGGACCGAACTCGGCGGCTTCGGAGTTGACCCCGACGACACCAAGAAGACCTGGGATGAGTTTGTGCGGGTGCTCCCCCGGATGTGGGCGGACGAACCGTTCAGCTTCAACGGGCGTTGTTTCTCGATGCCCGAGCGCAACGTAGTACCCAAACCCGTCCAAAAGCCGCATCCGCCGATGTGGGTGACCGTGACCAGCCCCGGCACCGAGCTGGACGCGGCCGATCGAGGCTTGGGCTGCCTCGGCGTGGCTGCCGCGGGTTACGCCGAGCAAGAGCGGCGGACCGAGGAATATCACCGGCGGGTGCAGAGCTGCGACCCGGTCAGCTCCGTCGTCAACGATCAGGTCACCACGCTCAACTACCTCTACTGCCACGAGGACCGCGACCGGGCCGCCGCGACCGGCATGCGAATGGTCAACCAGTTCGGCCTCGCCAACTCGCATCTGCTGTGGACCCGAGAGGCCTATCCGACCCGGGCCTACCAGTCCCTCGGCAACCTGGCTCCGGGCCCGGCGAGCGACCGTTCCGGTCCCGGGGATCCCCGCGGCATCCCCGAAGGCGTTGGCGTCGGGGATCCCGACCGGCTGGTTTCAGTCATCCAGCGGTGGGAGTCGATCGGTGTGACGGGGATCAACTTCCTCCTCAACACTTGCGAGACCGTGCCTCAGGAAGAGGTACTGGCGAGCATGCGACTGTTCGCGAGCGAAGTGATGCCCAAGTTCCGGGAGGCGGCGTCAGCGCCGAGCGCCTCGGGCCCGTCCGGCCCGCCGGGTGACCGGGGATCCAAAGCGCGGGACCGGGAATGCTGAGCGGGACCGCCGATCTGGACGCCTTGGCCGTGACGGCCCCGCCCATGCCGGCACTCGACGCCGGCCCCTGGAGCTGGGCGGAAGTCGTAATCCTCCAGGCCGCGTTCGAGTTGCCGTACTCGTGCCGCCAGACCCTCCTGCCGGCCGGCCTGCATCCCACCACCCCGCCGCTCCTGGTCCTGCTGGCCTGGAGCGTGCCGGACAGCCCGTGGGGGGCGTTCGGCCTGGCCCAGGCCCGTATTTCGTGCCGTAGCGGGGTGCGGCCCCGCGGCTTCGTGGTGGGCTGCATCGTCGACAATCCCACCGCGGCGTCGGCCCTGGCGTCCGGATTCGGGCTCCCCGCCGCTTCCGGAGCCGTGCACCTGCACCGCTACTACGACCGAGCGGAGTTGACGGTTGCACGCGACGGTCAGACCATCGCCTCTCTCGCCGCGGTGGATCCCGACCCCTTGAGCCCTGGGGATGTGCAATTCTCGGTCAGCACCACCCTGGCCCGGACCCCCCGCGGCTTGCGCCTGGTACAGGTCGAGTCGGACTACGAGCTACGTCGGGTCGAGCGAGCCCGCCCCGCCTTGCTGGCGTTCGACGCGGCGGGGTGGAACCTGCCTCCCGTCGCTCCGGGCCACCCTGTCTCCGCCACCATCTCACTCGGGCGGGTGACCATCCCCCCGTTGCGCTTTCTCTCCCGTCCGGATGTCGCCGCCTTCGAAGGCACCGAAACGCTCTGATCTGGGGGCGGGACCGACTCCCGGGCCGGCCTACGCTTCACCCCCGAAGCGCTACACCCCCGAACCCCGAGGAGGTCATCGTCATGGCCGGTGGATGCGAAGGCCGGGTCGCCATCGTGACCGGCGCAGGAGGGGGCATCGGCTCGGCGGCGGCGTTGGAGTTGGCCCGGCAAGGGGCGGTCGTGGTCGCCATGGATCCGGGCGTCGGTGTCCAGGGGGAGCCACTCGCCGAGCCATCCGCGGCCGCCACGGTCAAAGCCATCGAGGCCGAGGGAGGCACGGCGATCGCTTCGGTGGCTTCGGTCACCAACCGAGACGAGGTTGCCGCCCTGTTCCGCCAAATCGTCGAGGACCTGGGCTCCTTGGACATCGTGCTGAACACGGCCGGGATCCTGCGGTTCCGGAGCCTGGCGGAATCATCCGAGGACGACTGGTCGGCGGTGCTCGACGTCCATCTCAACGGCTACCTCAACGTCCTCCACGCCGCCCTGCCCATCATGGTCGAGGCGGGCTACGGCCGAGTCGTCGGCTTCACATCTGGCGCCGGGTTGGCTCGCACGTCCGGCGACGGCCTGGCCTACGGGTGCGCCAAAAGAGCGGTCGCCGCCCTCACCTGGCAGTTGGGACCGCGGCTGCCCTCCGGAATCGCTCTCAACGCCCTTTCGCCGATCGCGGCCACCAGAATGGTCCGGGGCGCCATCGCCGCCGGCGAAAGCGGCCCCCGAAAGGTGGACCCTCGCAGCCTGGACTTGTCGGCTATGCCGCAAGCCGCGGACATGGCCC
Source organism: uncultured Acidimicrobiaceae bacterium (assembly GCA_963769725.1). GTDB lineage: Bacteria > Actinomycetota > Acidimicrobiia > Acidimicrobiales > Palsa-688 > PALSA-693. Next base: position 60,237 of record CAVYMU010000006.1, read on the forward strand.
CAGCCGCCGCCTATCTGGCGGGCGAGCCGGCTGGATGGTGCCGGGGTCGAGTGATCTACTCGGCCGGATCCGAACTTTCGCTCATCGCCCCCCCAGCCCTGCTGGAGGCGGTTCGCACCGAGGCGGTCGACGACCTGGGTTCCGCCCTCGCCACCCTCGCCCCGGTGGTGCTCGCCCCGGCCGAGACTCAACAGACCACCGGTGGCGGCGCAAACCCTCGCTTCGATGACGTTTTCACCGCCTTACCGGTCGCGGCCCCGACAGGCAACGTCGACCCCGATCCACGTCCAGGATCACGGTGCCTGATAGTTGCCGATGAGGCCAGGATCGCGGCCGAAGTGGGCCGGGCCGTGGCCTCCTGGGGCATGACGCCGGTCGGCCTCGGGGTATGGCAGCCCTTCGCTCCTGAAGCCACTACGGCTCGGCTCGACTTCCAGGCCGCCGCGGCCAGCATCGTCCGGGTGGCGCGAGCGCTATCAGGACCGCTCGACGCCGTGGTCGTCGTCGTCGGCGCGTCAGCCCGACCCGACGGTGGCAGTCCTCCATGGGAGGAACTTCTCCTGGCCCATGCCGGCACCGCCGACCACGTCCTGGCCCATGCGGCCTGGCTGGGCGCCGCCTGCCAGCACGCGGACGCCACCGGACGGCGGGTGCGCGTCGTCCATCTGACCGTGGCAACATCATCAGCAGGGCGGACCGCGGCCCAGAGTGTGGCCCAAATGGCGCGCAGCGCCAATCAGACGACCCCGCCCAACCGGCTGGACGCCTTTTCGGTCAGCATCGAGTCGGACCATCCGTCCGACATCGAGGCCGTCGGGCACCTCGTCGGTCGGCTGGTCCGGGCCGACGACACGCTGGCCCTGCGGGGAGCCGAACTTGCCGCCGGACGGGGTTGGATCGGACTGCGCAGTCATCCCGGCCCCGCGGCCACGGTGTCGTTCGGGGGACCGGCCGTTCCACCATGGGTCGATCAAATCCTCTCCCAGGAAATCATCTCGCCGAGGCTCTGAGCGTTTCGACCCGACGCCCGCCCTCCTGCTCGGACTCGGTCCGGGCTAGCCGCGATTGGCGTACTCGGCGCGCAGCACGGCCACGAACCGGCGTCTGGCTGCGGCGGGTACCGGTTCGGGCAGCTCGATCTCGATCCAGCCTTCAGGGCCACGCACGTCCGCCCGGCGGCGATCGCGCCCGGCGTGAAAATGCAAGAAGGGCCGGCGGTAGAGGTAAAAGGTGCCGCCGCCGCGATCATCGATCCCGGTCCAGGATCGCACCTCGCTCAAAACATCGTCCAGATCGGTGAGGTGGGCGGGGTCAATGCGGCTCATGGTTGGATCTTTTCGCCGATTCGAACACCGATGGTCGTGGCCCACCATAGCGGGCCGGCTCACCGCGAATCGTGTCCCGGCCGGGACATGGCCGCCGCCGGATCTGATCTTGTTATATAAGTCGCGTATGACGCGACGTATATATAACAAGGCGGCATGACCGGGACGCCCACTCGGGAATGATGAAATGCTGGCGGTGGCTCGCCGGGCGCGGTCACCGTCTCGATAGTGGAGTGCAGTCGTACCCGTAACAAGTCTGGTGCAGGGCCGCGGGACTGCGGATTGTCGCTGCGAGCACGAACCCCAGATTCGGTTCTCACCAAGGTCCCTCCCCGGCGGGTCGGTCATCGACTACGTAGGGAAGGAGACGCGGGATGGAACAGATCCATGACCGGGTGGCCGGGTTGGACGTACATCGTGACAGTGTCACGGCGTGCTTTCGCTGCCTTGGTCCGAAGAGCGGCGTGGTCCGCGAGAAGCAACAGTTCGCCACGACGACCGCCGGCCTGAAGCTACTGAGTGATTGGCTGGCCGAGCGCGAGGTCGGGCTGGTGGCGATGGAAGCGACCGGCGTGTACTGGAAACCGGTCCTCTACGCCCTGGAGGAGCGCTTCGAATGCTGGTTGTGCAATGCCCGTCACGTCAAGAAGGTCCCGGGTCGCAAGACCGACCTTTCGGACGCAGAGTGGCTGGCGGATGTGGCCGCGCACGGGATGGTTCGCCCCAGCTTCGTGCCGCCTGCGCCGATCCGTGAACTCCGGGAGTTGACCCGCTACCGGAAAACCCAGATCGACGCCCGGGTCGCCGAGATCCAACGACTGGAGAAAGTTCTCCAAGACGCTGGGATCAAACTGACCTCGGTGGCCTCCAAGGTGCTCACCCAGTCGGGCCGGGCCATGATCGACGCCCTCATCGCCGGAGAACAGGACCCGAAGGCGCTGGCCGAGCTGGCCAAGGGCAAGATGCGACCCAAGATCCCGGCGCTGACCGAAGCATTGACCGGCCACTTCGGCGCTCACCACGCCGTCGCCGCTCGGCGCATCTTGGACCACCTCGACTTCCTCGGCGAGACCATCGCCGCCCTCAGCGCCCAGATCGACCTCAGGACCGCACTCTTCGGAGCGGTCTACGATCTGCTGCTGCCCGTGCCCGGCCTGGACCGGCTCACCATCGACGTGATCATCGCCGAGACCGGCGCCGACATGAGCCGCTTCCCCACCGGGGCCGACCTGGCCTCCTGGGCAGGAGTCTGTCCGGGCAACCACGAGTCAGCCGGGAAGCGACGCCGCGTCGCCACCACACCGGGCAACCAGTGGCTGCGACGGGCCCTCATCGAAGCCGCCCGCGCCGCCGTGCGAACCAAGGGCAGCTACTTCGGGGCCCAATACCGCCAGATCGCCCGCCGACGCGGCCCGAACAAAGCAGCTGTCGCCGTCGCCCACAGCCTCATCGACGTGATCTGGCACCTCCTCAGCACCGGAGAAGTCTTCGAGGACCTCGGCGACGACTACTTCCAGCGGCGCAACGATCCTGACCGCCAAGCCCGACGTCTCGTCGCCCAACTCCAAGAGCTCGGCTTCACCGTCAACCTCACGGCAGCGTAAGCCACCCCGTCGCCACCAGCTCATCTGTCGGGACTCAGCCCCGACCCGCTAGCGCGCGCCCACGTTGTCTGGACGAGGAACGCATTTCACCCCAGGTCCAGCGTCGACGCGACGCTGGCTACTCCGGCGCACTCAGGACGGAACCGGCGGCGATGGCGGCCACGAGTTGGGCATGGTCCCGCTCATTTTGGTCGGCATAGCTCCGGGCGAACTCGCCCATCGCCGCCGCGAACTTCCTCCCTTTGCCCATATACCCGTCGATCGCGACCGGGTCACCCGTGCGGGCGTGGGCCCGGGCGAGCGTTTCACCACAGGCGGTCGCGAACTCGACCAGGCGCGGACCGATCAACTCGATATTCGGGATGATCTTCATGTCTCGAAACTGGCGGACGTAGTAGTCCCGGCCGTGTAACGAACCCCAGCCGACGAAGATGTCGGTGGCGCTCTGCAGGAGGCGCTTGCCGTTGATCACCCTGGCCCCGTGGTGATCATGACGGCTCGGGGCCAGGTGGGCTTCGTAGACCGACGGGCCCGCCTGCTTGACCTGGAGGAACAACGGGTCTGCGCCGGTGCGGCCTTCGAGCAGCACCAGGTAGACCCGCATCCCGACGCTGCCTACCCCCACCACCTGCCGTACCATGTCGACCTCCGTGAACCGGTCGAAGAGACTCCGCCGGTCGTCCTGCAGGGTCAGGCGATACTCGGCCAGAAGGTGATCGACGAGATCAAATTGTTCCGAATCGTCGATCCCGATCCGTATCGGTGGGTCCTGGGTGATGCGGGGCCGGCCCCCGATCATGGTGGTGAGCTTGGCGAACGCACCGCGGCTGGTGCGGCGCTCCTGTTGCCGTTCGATGTGGATCGAAACGCGGGCCCGGTCCGCAGGCTCGAAGTAGCCGAGGAGACTGTCGACGTGCATACCGTCGTACCAAATGTCGAGCTCGGGTGTCCGGGTATAGCGGCGCATGCGGGTCCGGTAGGCCTCGACTGCCGCCCTCACCGCCGCGTCGGCATCCGCCGGGTCGATCTGGTCCTCTCGGGCCGCCACCACCAGACTGGCCGCCAGGCGCTTTACATCCCACTCGAAGGGACCAGGATGGGTTTCGTCGAAATCGCGCAGGTCAAACATCAGGTTGCGCTCCGGAGTGGCCCACAAACCGAAGTTGAGCACGTGGGCGTCACCGCACAGCTGCACCATCAGCCCGGTGTGAGGCCGCGACGCCAGGTCGGCGGCCATGACCGCCGCCGCGCCGCGGTAGTAGTTCCAGGGCGACACGGCCATGCGGTGATGGCGGAGTGGGAGCAACTCGGGAACTCGGATCTCGTTCTGGGCCAGAATGGTCTGCAAGGCGTCGTGGCCCCGGTCCGCTTCGGTCCAGTGGCCCAGGCTCGACCGCTGGACCCGCGGCCGGACGGCCCGGCCGCTCTGGCGCCGCTCGTCACTCGTCGCGCCCAGATCGTGCTGCTCGACCGGCGGGGTTGACGGCGGCTCTGGGCGGGTATCGGTGATCTGGTCGCTCCTCGGGAACGCGGCGGATGGGTGCCGACCGGGCCGGGCCGGCCCAACGATCAGTTGCTGGAGACGGCCTGGGCCCGAACGACCTTGGTCAGCTCCCCGATCGAGTCGCACAGCGCGTCGACTTTGACTTCGAGGGCGGCGATGCGCTTGGTGGCGGCTCGAGTCGCCCGGTCCGGCTTGCCCGCCCCGTTTGTCGCCGCTTCGGTTTCCGCGGCCTCACGCACACACTCGTAACAGCCGCGCAGGAGTCGTCCGGTGTCCCGCTCCTCCGCGATGTAGCGGCCGAGGAGCTCGCCGGTACGGATGTCGATCGAGTGATCCTTGAAGAAATCGTCGAAGATGTCCGGCTTGTCCTGACTATCGAGGCCTGGCAGCCCAAGGGCTTCCATCTTTTCCAGATCCGAGCAGTTCGACCTGGCGATATCGAGTTTCTTGTCCAGGCCCTCATCGGGCTTTTGGCGGAGCTCGTAGCCGAGTTCGTTGATGCGTTTGGCAAAGCTCATGCGCGTGCTCTCCCTCGCGGGCCGCCACCGTCAACAGGACGCGACGCACGTCGGGATCCTTGGTTACGGCAGCCCACTCGCTCAGATAGCAGTGGGCGCTGGACTCCGCCAACGCCACCGCGTTGAGGAGACCGAGATAGCTGGGCTTGTCAGACATGATTCCTCCCCGGTAAGACGGCCGGCCCGGTCATAGGGCTGTACGGCCCGAGTCTACGCCCGCAGACTCTAGGGTACGAACGTGCCTTGGCCGGCTGCGGAAGTGCAGATCAACGAGGAACTTGTACGCGACCTCTTGGCCGAGCAGCACGCTGATCTCGCCGAGCTTCCTCTTCGCATCACGGATTCCGGCTTCGACAACGAGCAATGGCGCCTCGGAGACGACCTGGTGGTGCGGATGCCTCGCCGGGCCGTGGCCGCCCACCTCCTGGCCAATGAGCAACGCTGGCTCCCGGGACTCGCCGGTCGACTGCCATTAGCCGTTCCGTCGCCTCTGCGATTGGGCCGGCCCTCCCTGGGGTATCCATGGCCCTGGTCCGTCGTCCCGTGGCTGAGAGGCGATCCCGGCGACCAAGTTCCCGTTACCGATGGGTTCGACGCCGGCCAGCGGCTCGGGGCCTTCCTGCGAGCCTTGCATCACCCTGCGCCAGCGTCCGCCCCGTTCAATTCGTGGCGCAGCGTTCCCCTGACGGCGCGGGTCGAGACATTCGAGGCGCGGCTGGCGGCCCTCGGGGCGGACGTCGACCGTCGGGGCATCCGCGAGGTCTGGCGCCGAGCGATCCGGGCCGAGCCGCACCGCGGCCCGGCGCAGTGGATCCACGGGGACCTGCACCCGGCGAATACCCTCACCGCGGGCGGGACACTGGTCGCAGTCATCGACTTTGGTGACCTGTGTGCCGGTGACCCGGCGACCGATCTGGCCGCACTCTGGATGCTCCTGCCGGGCGGTGCGCTTGGACCCTTCCACTCCACTTACGGCCCCATCGACGCCGCGCTCGGTCTTCGAGCGTTGGGTTGGGCGGCCCTGTTCGGGATCATGCTGCTCGAACTCGGTTTTCATGACCGTCCGACTTACGAACGCATGGCCCGCGCCGCGCTGGAGCGAGTCGTCGCCAGCGACGCGTTCTGAGCTCGGTGTGATACGCCGGCGGCTCGACTCGGATCCGACGGCGCACCGAGACGGTTGAGCGGCGCCCCCCGGCCTCGCTTCGACCTATACGGGCGCGCTGCCGATGCCGTCGCGGGAAGCCGGCCCGCCGGTGCCCGCGGGCACCCGATGCGCCGGGTTGGCCCGTCGGCTCGTTCCGCCCTCACCTTGGCGTAGCATCGAACCGCTTGCGATAGAGACCCGCATGACAAGCCCATCGCAAGGGGAGCGAACAGTGAGAGACGCGGTCATCTGTGAACCACTTCGGACCCCGGTCGGCGGGTTTGGCGGCTCCCTCCGGGACGTCCCGGCCGCCGACCTGGCCACCACCGTGATCCGTGAGCTCATGGGTCGCACCTCCATCTCCTCTGAACTCGTTGACGACGTGGTCCTCGGCCAGGGGTATGCGAACAGCGAGGCCCCCGGCATCGGTCGGGTGGCCGCCCTCGACGCGGGCCTACCGGTGTCCACTCCGGGACTGCAACTCGACCGTCGGTGCGGTTCGGGTCTGCAGGCCGTCATTTATGCGGCCATGTGCGTCCAGACCGGCGCCAGTGACGTCATCATCGCCGGCGGGGCGGAAAGCATGAGCCAGGTCGAGTACTACTCGACGTCGACGCGGTGGGGTGCCCGAGCGGGCAACACCGAACTGATCGACCGCCTGGCCCGAGGTCGGGTCACGGCCGGCGGACGGAACTACCCGGTGCCGGGCGGAATGATTGAAACGGCCGAGAACCTGCGTCGCGACTACAAGATCTCGCGACAACGACAGGACGCCTTTGCGTTACGTTCGCATCAACGGGCCGTGACCGCCCAACGTGAAGGCATCTTCGCCGACGAATTGGTGCCGGTTCGCATCACGACCCGCCGGGGCGAACAGGTGGTCGAGCGCGATGAGCACCCGCGACCCGACACCACCCTCGAGGCCCTGGCCGCGCTCCGTCCGGTGATGTCAGGAACGGACCCGGAGGCCACGGTCACGGCCGGCAACGCCAGCGGGCAAAACGACGGCGCCGCCGCCTGTCTCGTCACCCATCCCGAGATGGCCGCTGAGCTCGGGCTCCGACCGCTGGCCAGGCTCCGGGCGTGGGGCCTCACCGGCGTCGAGCCGAATCGCATGGGTATCGGCCCGGTGACGGCGACGTCCAAAGCCCTCGAGCGGGCCGGCCTCGAATTCAAGGATCTCGATCTGATCGAACTCAACGAGGCCTTTGCTGCCCAGGTCCTGGCCTGCACATCCGAGTGGGGCGTCGACGACGAGGCGGACAACCTCAATGTCCGCGGCTCCGGCATCTCCCTAGGACACCCGATCGGCGCGACCGGCGGCCGTATCCTTGCCACCCTGCTCCGCGAGCTGGTCCGCCGGGATGGCACCTTTGGGCTCGAGACCATGTGTATCGGCGGCGGTCAGGGTATTGCAGCCGTCTTCGAGCGGGTTGCCTAACTGGCCAGGCGAGCGGCCGCGGCCGCGGCAGGCTGGCGCCCCGTGGTCAGGGTGGATCGGGTCCGATGACTAGGCTCTCGTTGTGAGCGAGCGGCGCATGAGCTTCCACGAGCGGCTGGAAGCGATCGAGGTCGAGATCACCCATCTGTTCGCCTTGGTCTCCGAGGACTTGGTGTCGTCGACCGAGGCGCTGCTGAGCGGGGACAAAGACATAATGCGGGTGCTCGCCGAGCGGGACCTGGTCATCAACTCGCTCTACCGGGAGATCGAGGACCTGGCCACGGTGCAGATCGCCCTCCAGGCCCCGGTCGCCAGCGACCTGCGCTTCTTGCTGGCGGTGCTACGCATCGTGCCCGAGCTCGAGCGCTCACACAACCTGGTCGTCAACATTGCCCGCCATGCCAATCACATACTCAGCGACGACCTCTCGCCGCGGGCCCGGGGCCTGGTGAACAGGATGGGCAGGGTCGGATCCGACATGTGGCGCCAAGCCGCCGACTCCTGGTACCAACGAGACCCGGCCGCGGCGTTCGTGGTCGAGGAGCGCGACGAGGAGATGGACGGACTGCACGCCGCCCTGGTCGCGGAGCTGGCGTCGGGGCGGATGACGCTGCCCGTGACCATGGATATGACCTTGGTGGCCCGTTTCTACGAGCGCCTAGGCGATCACGCCGTCAACATCGCCCGCCGAGTGGTGTACCTGGTCGGGGCGTCGAAACCCGAATAGGGCCTGGCGTTCGGAGTTCGACGAACCGGGGGACGGAATGTTACGAATAACATTAGTGTAGGTCGAAAGACACTAAATAGATGACGAGGCTGGCCCGGAGTGACGTCCAGGTCCGCCCCGGAGCGGCGGCGGACCCCGGCTCGGAAACGAGACCGGCGCGGCCCCTCAGCACCCTCACTGCCAGGTGGCGTGCTTATCAACTCATCCCACCTCACGAAATGGTCGCCTGACCCGTCTACCAAGTACCACCTATCGGGAGCAGACCACGATGTTGAGCATGAAGGGCGCGTCGACGCCAAACTTCGCTACGACGCAGACGACGCACACGACCATCGAATCCTGTCTCGGCGCCTTGACCGTTGTCCGCCGGGCCGAGTGGGTGATCGGCTTGTACTTCGCCCACCACTGGTATCGGCCAGACCCGGCCACCTTCGGCCCGGCCGGCGAGACCGGCTTCGACGACGTACGAGCCCAGATGGGCGAATACCTCTGCGGTGGGCGCCGAACGTTCGATCTCCCCCTCCTCGCAGCTGGTGATGTCCTGCAGGAGCGGGTGTGGACGCTCACCCGCTCGGTGCCCTACGGCGAAACCGCCACCTACGGCGAACTGGCCCGGGAGCTCGGTGGCGGCGCGACCGCTCAGGAAGTTGGCGCCGCGGTCGGTGGGAACCCGCTCAGCATTCTGATCCCCTGTCACCGCATCGTTGGCGCGACCGGAAAGCTGACCGGCTATGCCGGAGGCCTGGCCCGGAAGCGGTTCTTGCTCGACCTGGAGGCTGACCACACCCGCCGGCCCGGTCGCCTGTTCTGAAATGGCACCTCACCCTTCGCGTCCGTGCCGGTCTGGCATGTCGTGACCGGCAAGCAACCGTTCGAGCAGGTGGTTGGCAACTACGGTCCGACCGTCCTGCGGGTGTGTCGGGCGGTCGTAGGAGTCATCGACGCGGACGATGCCTGGTCGGACACCTTCCTGTCCGCCCTCGAGGCCTACCCCCGGCTGCCGGCGAGCGCCAACATCGAAGCCTGGTTGGTCACCATCGCCCATCGCAAGGCCATCGACATCACCCGCCGAACCGGCCGGCACGCGGTGCCGGTTGCCGAGGTCCCTCCGCACCAATCGGGAAGCCGCGCCGATGACCGGGACCTCGACCTGGCCCGGGCGGTGGCAGAACTACCCGAACGACAGCGATTCGCCGTTGTCTATCACTACCTCGCCGGCCTTCCCTACGGCGAGGTGGCTGCCATCATCGGCGGGACCGTGGAGGCCGTACGACGAGCCGCCTCTGATGGTGTCGCCACCCTTCGCAAGACCACAGGAGCGGTTCCATGACAGTCCATCATCTCGATGACGAGCCCGGCGAAGACGGTGCCGACCTGTTCGGGCCCAGCCGATCCTTGGCCGACGGCGAGCTTGCCACCTTGCATGCCCGCCTGGTCGTCCAAGCCGAGTCGGCCGGTCTGCTGGACGTGGCTTACCGCACTGTCGACTCCCCCGTGGGCACCCTGCTCGTGGCGGCCACCCCGACCGGGCTGGTCCGGGTGGCCTATCCGCGAGAGGACCTCGAGTTGGTGCTGGAGGGCTTGGCCGCTCGAGTGAGCCCCCGCATCCTCAACGCCCCGAGACGGCTCGACGACGCGGCCCGCCAGCTCGAAGAGTATTTCGCCGGCCACCGGCACCGGTTCGAACTCTCGCTCGACCTGCGGCTGTCGTCGGGATTCCGCCGCCGCGTGCTCGGCTACCTTCCGGCCATCCCTTACGGGTCCACGGCCACCTACCAGTCCGTGGCCGTCGCCGTACACAATTCCAACGCGGTTCGAGCCGTAGGCAGCGCCTGCGCTACCAATCCGCTCCCCCTGGTGATCCCGTGCCACCGGGTTATCCGGACCGACGGCCGCATCGGTGCCTACCTGGGGGGGACCGAGATCAAGCATCTACTCCTCAACCTGGAGACTGCGACATGACCCATATCGACTCACCGGCCCGTTCGGCGTGCCAGCGACGGGTGGACGGCGCCGACTGGAATGCAATCGCCGCGGAGATCGCCGAGCTGGGCTGTGCCCTTACGCCGCGGCTGCTCACCGTCGCGGACGCGGCCAAACTGATCCGCCTCTACGACCACGACGGCGCCTTCCGGTCGACCATCCACATGGGCCGCTATCGGTTTGGTGAAGGTGAGTACCGCTACCTGGCCTACCCCCTGCCCGGAACTGTCGACGAATTGCGCCACGCCCTGTATCCGCACCTGCTGCCGATCGCCAGGGACTGGCACCGTAAGCTCGGCCGGCCCACCCCCTGGCCTGACCGCCTCGACGACTGGCTGGAGATGTGCCACGCAGCCGGGCAATCCCGGCCGACGCCGCTCATCCTCAAGTACGGGCCCGGGGATTGGAACGCCCTGCACCGCGACCTTTACGGGGAGCTCGTCTTTCCTCTGCAGGTCGTCGTCAACCTGACCCGACCGGAGATCGATTACACCGGCGGCGAGTTCCTCCTCGTCGAGCAACGTCCTCGGGCCCAATCGCGGGGCACCTCCGTGGTACTCCCGCACGGACAGGGTCTGGTGTTCACCACCAGTGACCGGCCCGTGCCTTCGCAGCGGGGCTGGTCCGCCTCGCCGGTCCGCCACGGCGTCTCGGTGGTGCGGTCCGGCCAACGGATCACGCTCGGCATCCTTTTCCACGACGCGCCCTGACCACGCCGCCAGCCCTCGCCGACCCCGGCGCGCCGCCACTCCGCGCCGCCGGGGCCCGCCGCGCCGTCCGACCACGCCGCGCCGCCACGGCCCCGGACGGCCCCGGCCCGGCCCGGCCACCATTCTCTGGACGAAACTCGGCCCACCTGAAGGGCGGCGCCGTCCAGAAAGCGACTTGGAGGTCAACGAAAGTCGGTCAGGAACCCCCGTCCGGCTGGTACTGGACGGCGACCCCGCCGGCGAGGAGCTTGTCGATGGCGGCCTGGTCGAGTCCGATCCCCCGCAACACTTCGATGGTGTGCTCACCCAACGCCGGTGGTGCCAGATGGAGCTGGACGTCCTGGTCACCGAAGTACCACAAGGCGCCGGGCTGCGCCATCTGCCCCCATTCGGCGTGGCGGTATTCGGCGACGAGCTTGGCGGCGCGGTTCGCGACGTCAGTGAGGAACGGATACCGCTGCTCGAGCCGCACCTGCTCGGCTGGCACCCCGCCCCTCGCCAGGTCAGCCAGGGCGTCGTCGATCTTTCGGCCCTCGAGCTCGATGGTAGCGAGGGCGGCCAGCTGGTCGGGATTGTCGGCGGCGAGTGCGATCCATCCGTCGTCGAGCTCGACGATGCGCCGCCCCACCGACATGCCGGTCTGCATGGTGTCGACCGTCGGGCGCGGAACCACGGTCCCGTCGGACCTCTTGAAGGTCTCACTGACGGTCAAGGCGCCGGCACCGAGAAGCGATCCGGCCACCGCCTGGCCCGCACCCGTACGATCGCGGTTGTAGAGAGCGAGGAGCGTGGCGAGAGCTGACGACATCGCGCATTGGTGGTCCATGAACCCGAAGCGGTGCCACATGGGTGGGTTCCCGTCCCCGGCGCCGGCCACTTCCCAGCCGCATTGGGCTTGGAACAACTGGTCGTAGCCAGGCCAATCGGCACGCGGGCCTCTGGGCCCGTACGAACTCGTGTGGCAGAACACCACGTCGGGGTTGATCTTCCTGACCGACTCGTAATCCAACCCGAGGCGGCGGGCCGCGGGCATGCGCAGATTGTGGTGGACGACGTCAGCCCACTTGAGAGCCGCCTCGAGCGCGGGCCGGGAATCGGGCGACTTGAGATCGAGGGCCAAGCCGCGCTTGCCGCGCTGGCAGCCGGCGAACGGCCACGCCTGAGGCCGCATCGGATCCCCCGTCACCGCCTCGAGCTTCACGACGTCGGCTCCCAGATCGGCGAACATCTGTGGCGCATAGGGCCCAGCCAGATAGTTGCCGAGGTCGAGGACCTTCACGCCTTCGAGAGGGAAACGGGTGGGGGTGCCCGTACCGATAGGAGCAACCACCGGCTCGGTCCACTCTGCGAGCACCTCGCCAGTGTGGGCGCTGTGCCCGGGGGCCGGGCCCCTGATGACCTGCGGAGGCGAAACGGTCAGCGGCTTCCCGCCGATGGCGATACGACCCTCCACCGGATCGTCGAAGTCGATGATGTAGTCGTTGATGCGAGCCTGCTCGTCGTCAAAGATGTCACCAAATGGCAGGCAGGGCTGGACGGGCACGTCGTTGGCCCACATCTCCTCCAGCCATACGGCGCTGGGGGCGGTACGGAAGTTGGCGACGAGTGCGGATCCCGGGTTTGTCCATTTGATCTGCGGGTTGGCGGACGCGAACGGGATCGGCCCTTCGTCGACGTAGCTGTCAACGAACGCCGCGATCCTCGGCACCTGCAGCGGGTTGCCCATGATGTGGATCCACTCGCCGTCACCGCACTCGTAGATGGTCGCCTGCGAGCCGCGGCTCTCCTTCGGGAAGCCGGCGGCCAGGGGAGGTGACGGTGTCTCCGCCTGTGACCAGTGCATGCCCATCGGCACCAGAGCCCCCTGAACCAGGCTGGTGTGGGCCGGACCGGCCAAGCCCGTGCGACCCCTCGAGATCAAGCGGGCGACGATGCCGGTCGCGGCGGTGTAGACCGCGCCCCAGCTGCCGAGCGGGAAACGGACAAAGATCGGGCCCGGGCGCAGCCATGGCAGCTGTTCATCGAAGATGCCGAGACGGGCCATGGCCAAGGTCTCGTCGACCGGCCGGTCGGCGTCGGGATGGTTGGCTGGCCACGACAGCACCGACGAGACGATCAGGTTCGGGTGCCTGGCAGCCAGGCCAGCATCGTCGAGGCCGGCCGCTTTGGCGGCTGTGGGCCCGAGCTGATGCACAAAGACGTCCGCCGCGGCCAGCAGCTTCTCGAGTTCTGCCCTGCCGTCGTCGCTCGCCAGGTCGAGCGCAACGCTGCGCTTGCTGCGATTCCAGGTCCTGAACCCGGGCTCTTCCCGGTCGGGCCCGGGCCTTGGCAGCTCTACCTTGACCACGTCGGCACCGACTTCGGCCAGCAGCATGGTCGCGACCGGGCCGGCGATGCCTGTCGACATGTCGAGGATGCGTATACCGTCAAGAATTCCGGAGACTCCGTCCTGGGCGTTGGATTCCACTATGTCCTCTCCATGATCAGCACCCAGGAAGGCTAGCAAGTGGCCGGGTGCGGACTCCCAGGCACCCGAGGGCGCAGAACGTCAGGGTCCGGGGAACCGAACGCTGATACGCGGCCCGGCTCAGTCGGCGGTCGAGCGCTTCCCCGGGGTGAACGTCACCGGCAGGTAGCGGATGGCATACACACTGCCACAGTCCTCGAAGCGCCGGACTTTCTCGTGGCTGACCTTGAAGTCCGGCAGCCGCGTCAGCAACTCCCGCAGCATGATGCCGAACATCAGGCGGGCATGATGCGACCCGAGGCAGCGGTGCGGTCCGAGGCCAAAGGTCATATGCCGGTTGTGGGTACGGTGGGTGTCGATCCGGTCAGGGTCGGGGAACATCGCCGGGTCCCGGTTGGCGGCCCAGTACATCATGAGCACCCGATCGTCCTTCTTCATGGGCTGGCCGTGGAACTCGGTGTCCCGGGTGACCCGACGGTACAGCCCACCCTGAGGGCCGTCCTTGCGGAGAAACTCCTCGATGGCCCGCGGAATCTGATCGATCTCGTCGATCATCTGCTGACGGAGCGCCGGGTTGGCGTCGAGCTCCATGATGGTGTTACCGGTCACGCCGGCCGTGGTGTCCATACCGCCGAGCAGCACCAGGAGGGAGAAGTCCCGGATCTGCTGGTCGGTGAGGAGCTCACCATTGACCGGGGTGCGCATGACGACGCTGAAGAGATCCTTACCCTGGCCGTCACTGCGCTTGGCGATCTCGGCGTCGATGCTGGCGGCGACGCTTTGGACCGCGGCTGTGGCCTTCTCTGGGTAGAGGACGGTGTCGTGGATAATCGAGTGCACCCAGTCGACCCACTCGGCCCAGCGATCCGATTCCCAATCGAGCATTTCGAGGGTGACCCGGGCCGGCAGAGGAGTGAAGAGCTCCTGGCTGAGGTCGGCCTCGCCCCGCTCGATGAAGGCATCGATCAGCTCCGTACAGATCTGGTTGATGCGCGGTTCCATGGCCCGGGCGTGGCCGGGATTGAACCAGTTGAGCACCACCTTTCGGTACTCCTGCTGCATCGGGGGGTCGATGTCGATGGGAATTAGTGGGGACGGATAGGGCGCCGGCGGGACCCCCTTGGGCAACTCCGCGCTATGAATCGAGCTGAACAGGTCGGGATCCTGGACGGCGTCATACAGCGCGTCGTAACCCCAGATGGCCCAAAAGCCACCGTGTGACTCCGACCAGCCGAGCGGGCATCCAGTGCCCTTCAACCGGTCCAGCACCTCGTCGTTGTGATCCCGCAGCTCGGGGGCGTGATGGTCGAAGTCGATAACGTGCTTCTCGGTGCTGCTCATTGGGGGCCTCCGTCCGGGTCGAGCTCTACCACGATGGCTTGTTCCGGACACTCCCGCGCCGCCGTCAGGACGTCGTCGACGCGGGCACGTCCGGCGCCCTCCTTCGCCACTGACCGGTCCTCGAGGTCCACGAACTCGAAGGCATCCGGCGCGTAGGTGAGGCACAGGGCATGTCCCCGGCATTTCGCTGGATCGATAGATACTCTCATCGTCCCCCTTTTGGACTCCGAAGCGGTGATATCACCCGTGTTGTCTTGGCCCCAGCGCCCGCCGACGTTCGTTCGTCCGCACCCCTCCGCGCCGCGTCACATCATGTCATCTGGCTGCCCTCATGTTGCCAGGGCACACTGGGAGCGTCAAGCACGCCCCAGCCGGAGGTTCTCACGGGACCGTGCGTTCGCGGGTAGATGTTCAAATCGGACCGACCTGTGCTAAGAGGGTTCGACCGCACGCAACCACGGAGGGACCCATGTTCGTCATCCGCTTCGACCTGCGGATTCCGCCGGCCCTCCCCCTCAACCACGCTGATCAGTACCGCGCTGCCATGGAGATGGCCCGTTGGGCGGACGAGCGGGGCTTTGCCATGGTGGTGCTGTCGGAGCATCACGACACCGACGACGGCTTCATGAGCTGTCCGCTCACTATCGCGGCCGCCATTCTCGGCTCGACGAAGTATCTGAGCTGCACTGTCAGCGCCCTGCTGGTACCTCTGCACGACCCTGCTCGCCTGGCGGAGGAGATCGCGACCATCGATCTGCTGGCCCCTGGCCGGCTGTCGGTGGTAGCGGGGTTGGGCTACCGGCCGTCGGAGTTCGGAATGTTCGGTAAGGACCTCCGCACCCGGGCCAGAGACTTTGAAGAGGCCATCGAGCTCATGCTGGCCGTGTGGCGCGGTGACGAGGCCATCTACCGGGGCCGGCGAGTGCGTGTCTCCCCCACCCCGGCCACCCAGCCCCATCCCGATCTTCGTATAGGGGGGTCCGTTCCGGCCTCGGCGAGGCGGGCGGCCCGGATGCGCTTGCCATTCCAGCCGGCTGTATATGACCCCGAGCTCATCGACATCTACCTGGCCGAGTCCGCTTCGCTGGGCTACCAGGCTCCGACGCCGGCGGTCGGTACCGCCCCGGGCCTGGTGCTGGTGACCCACGACCCCGACCGCCTCTGGGCCCGCCTTGGTGATCAACTGCTCTACGACGCCCAGACGTACCTGTCCTGGCAGGGACCCGAGGACCGCTCCAGCTGGATGACGGCCGCCGAGACGGTAAACGACCTGCGCGCCAGCCCCAACTACGCCATCGTCACCCCCCCGCAGTGCGTCGAGCTGGTCCGCCGGCACGGTGCCGCCGTCTTGCACCCGCTGGCCGCCGGCATCGACCCGGCCATCGGTTGGGAAACGCTGGAGCTGGTGGTTTCGGAAGTCATGCCCGGCCTCGCCGAGGACTGACGTGGCGCATCGGGGTTAGCCGGCTGGCGCAAACTTCGCCGAGAGCGAGGCAACTTCTGGAGGGCTCAGGTGACTCCTGGAGCGAGATGTACGTCCTGTGTACATCTCGCTCCAAAGGTGTGCGCCGGCGCCAAAAGTCGCGTGGGAGCCCAACGGACGTCCCCCCGGTCGTGCCAAGATCACTACCACGAAGGTGTACTGGGATGCCCCGCGGCACGAACTCGGAGTGAAGCGTGGACGACTACGAACAGATCCGCCAGCTACTGGCCCGCTATGCCCATCTCCTCGACCGCGCCTCGGCCGACGGCGTCGCCGCCCTGTTCAGCGAGGACGGCGTGTTCGAGGTCCTCGGTGCGTGCTTCGAGGGCCGGTCGGCGATCGCTGGCATGTTCCGCGGGTACGCGGAGGCCGGAGCCCTCGCCGATACCCGTCATTTGACATTGAACTCGGTCATCACTGTCGACGGCGTGTCGGCGACGGCCACGAGCGATTGGATTGCAATCCGGGCGCAGGCGGTCGGTTGGGGAATCCTTGCTGCCGGCCGCTACGAAGACGAATTGGTCAGAGATGACGGATGGCTCTTCCGCCGGCGCCAAGACATCCTCACGGGGCCGATCCCCCCCGACGCCACGGGGGAAAGCCAGCAGTCCTGAGCCCGTGGTCCGGCCGGCGCCAGCTCTGACCAGCCGGACCGTGAAGCCGGCGCCGGTCACGTGTTACGTTGCCGTCACCGCTGCAGTACCGCAACTTTGAGGAGGATCCCGGCTGTGCGCTTCGGCATCGGCCACGATTTTCGGAATTTCGATCCGTCGAAACGGACTTTCGCCGAGGTGTACGCCCGATCGTTGGAGCGAATCGTCTACGCCGAGGAGCTCGGCTACGACTACGTGTTCATGGGAGAACACCATCTCACCATCGATGGTCACGCCCCTTCGCTGTTTCCTATCTTCGGTGCGGTTGCGGCCCGTACCAGCCGCATTCGGATGAATACCTACGTCTTCCTCCTCCCGCTGCATCATCCCCTCGCCGTGGCCGAGGACGTCACCGCGGTCGATCTGCTCTCCGGTGGTCGGATGGAGCTGGGCGTCGGCCTCGGCTATCGAGCCGAGGAATTTGCTGCGTTCGGCGTCGATCGGAACTCCCGCGGCAGCCTCATGGACGAGAGTTGCGAGATCCTTTTGCGCGCCTGGACGGAAGACGACTGGTCCTTCAGCGGTCGACACTTTCAACTTCGCCACATCACGTTGGTACCTAAGCCGGTCCAACAGCCCCACCCACCCCTGTGGATCAGCGCTCGTAACCAACGGGCCGCCCGGCGGGCGGCCCGGCTGCGAGCGCGGCTGATGATCGCCCCCGCGCCCTATACCGACGACCCGTCCGCCGTCTACCGAGCCTATGCCGACGCCCTCCGGGACGCCGGAGAAGATCCGTCGCACTATGAGGTGATGGGCTCGTTCACCGTTCACGTCCTTGCCCCCGGGGAGGAGCCCCCCGACGCCCGAGGGGCCGTTCGCCGGGCCGACCAGTATTTGGAGTGGTACACCCGGGACGGAGACCTCCCCAATGATGCCGACCGCATCGCCAACCCGCCAGAGCGAATCCGCCGGCAGATGGGCATTACCGGAAATCCGCACCAATGCGTCACGGGCATCCAGGAGTTGTTGGCAGATGTCCCGTACACGACGCTCATGGTCGGCGGCCTCTCGCCCGTCCAGCTCGAGCGGTTCGCGTCCGAGGTTGCCCCCCATTTCCAGCCAGCCGGCGCCCTCTGAGAAACGGTGGCGTCACCGCATGCAGATCACCGAGCCGGACCGGGGCCCTGGCCTGGTTGAGCGGCCCGGCGGGATTGGGGTAGCGCAGGTCGTCGAAGAGCCACCGAGTAGTGTCGGGGCGAGCGAAGCACAGGGAGGGGAGTCGTGGAAACCACTGCTGGACGGCCGACGGTGCTCGGTGAGCGAATCGACCTGGGAGAAAATCCTCTTCCCGCCTTCGCCCCGTTGCGAGGCACCGGTCAGGTCATCCCGGCGGCCGGCGTGGTGCCGGTTGCGACCGACTGGGTTGCGACCGACCGTGAGACAGTTGATTTCGTGTTCCGTCACCCGGAACTGTTCTCGTCCGCAGCCGGGACCGGCCATCTCGGTACCACCCGGCCCCTTATCCCGCTCGAGATAGACCCACCCGACCACATCCAGTACCGAAGGCTCCTTGACCCCTTCTTCTCGCCAACCAGGCTGAGGGTCCTTGAACCTTCGCTCAGAGCGCAGATCAACGAGTTCATCGACGGGTTCGTCGACCGAGGAAGCGCAGAACTGTTGAGCGAGTTCTTCATCCCGTATCCCACTCAGGTCTTCCTGACCATGTACGGGCTGCCGCTCGAGGACAGGCCGCTGTTCCTCCGCTGGAAGGATGACATGATCCGCGGTGGTCTCCAGGACCTGCAGGTCTCACAACGCGCCGTCCGCGAGCTCAGCGCCTACATGGAACGCCACTTCGCCCTCCGAGACGGAAGCGGCCAGGACCTTCTCAGTCAACTGCTCGCACATACGACCGCGTCCGGCGGTCTCACCGTCGAGCAGGTTCTTGACATCACCATCCTGTTCGTCCTCGCCGGGCTGGACACGGTGACGACCGCGCTCAGCCTTTCCTTCGCGTACCTGGCCCGCCACCCCGAGCGACGTCGTCTGATCGTGGAGAACCCATCGGCAATACCGATGGCGGTCGAGGAGCTGCTGCGCATCGAGACACCCGCTCCAGCCGGTGTCCGCACCGCCACCGCGGACGTAGAGGTCGGCGGCGTCACCATACATGAGGGGCAGCGAATCTTCTGCCACCTGGGGGCCGCGAACGGCGATCCGGCCGAGTATCCCAACGCCGACACGGTCGACCTCAGCCGAAAGGTGAACCGCCACGTCTCATTTGGCGGCGGCATCCACCGCTGCTTGGGCTCCCACCTGGCCCGCATCGAGGTGCGACTGGTTATCGAGGAGTTCCATCGACGCATTCCGGATTACCATCTGGCCCCTGACGCGGATCTCGTGCGGGTTCCGTTCTGGGAAGGATTGGACCGCCTCCCGATCACCTTTCCCACCGCAGACCCCTAACCATCTGGGCGGGGCCGACGCTCAGCTCGGCTGCGGATCGCGGGGCAGACCGAGGCCCCGCTCGGCGATGACGTTTCGCATGATCTGATTGGTTCCGCCGGCGATGGGATAGGCGCGGGCGTAGAGGAAGCCGTCGGCCCAGCCGCCGGCGACGACCTGGGAATCATCGTCGTCGAGAAGGGCCGCGGGGCCTCCTATTTGGAGCGCCAGCTCGGTGAGGCGAACGTTGACTTCGCTCGACACCACTTTGTTGGCCGGACCGTCGACAGGTCCCGGGGCGCCGTGCTGCATACGCTGCAAGCTGGCGTCATTGAGCATGCGGCAGACCTGTACCCCTATGGCGCTCGCGGCCAGGGCGTCCCTCGACCGCCCGTCTGCGGCGGCGCCGTTGTCGTGGGCCAGACGCCGAACATCCTCGAAGAGGAGTTGAAGCCGAACGGGCAATCCGGCATTTGCCATTCGCTCATGAGCCAGCGCTTCCCGGGCCACCTTCCAACCGTCTCCGGGGCGACCGATGGTATTGCTTACCGGGACGCGCACCTGATCAAGGAAAACCTCATTGAAATCAGCCGTCCCGGTGATCTCTCGCAACGGGCGAACGGTGACACCGGGAGCGCGCATGTCGAGGACCAGGGCGGTGATTCCGGCGTGACGGGGAACGCCGGTCTCGCTGCGGGCCAGCAAGAACCCGAGGTCGGCGTGATGGCCATTGGTCGTCCAGACCTTCTGACCATCGATGACGTATTCATCGCCATCGAGAACCGCTCGCGTCTGCAGCGACGCCAGATCGCTCCCGGCGCCGGGCTCGCTGAAGAGCTGGCACCACAGGTCTTCCCCGCCACGAATCCGGGGCAGATAACGCCGTTTCTGCGTCTCCGTCCCGTCGGCGATGATGGCCCTGGAAGCAAGGTACCCGGCCCCAATGGGAGTGGGCGCCCCGGCCCGGATGAGTTCTTCCACGACGATCACCTGGCGGAATGGGTCCGCACCCGGCATTCCACCCCACTCCGGCGGCCAGTCGGCGCCGTACAGACCCTCCCGGTATAGGGCGGCCGTCCACGCTCGAAGCACCGGGATGTCGGCTGCCTCCGGCGCCCGGTGACCGGTTCGG
The DNA here is from genome assembly GCA_963769725.1 of uncultured Acidimicrobiaceae bacterium. Lineage (GTDB taxonomy): Bacteria > Actinomycetota > Acidimicrobiia > Acidimicrobiales > Palsa-688 > PALSA-693. The sequence continues at coordinate 80,660 of CAVYMU010000006.1, forward strand.
ACATTGATCCGCGGCGCCTGGGCCGCGATAAACGCCCGGACGCTCATGCGAAAGGTGTCGGACACCTCGGTCGAGTCGCCGGTCACGGCGGCACCTCCACGCTGAGAAGAGGGATGAACTGCTGCACGCCGTCGAAGTCCGTCTCGTCGGCCCCCCCGGAAGCGGTCCGGCGGGGAACGGTGGCCTTGATCGTGAGAACCGGGTCACAGTTGTAGATCTGCACCAAGTGGGGGTCGACGCCGTACCGCGCCGAGAAGAGGGCCGCATTGAGCACCGCGGAGTCGCGGACGCGCCAGTACGAGTCCTGGTCCGCGAAGACGATGTCGAAGGTGATCCAGGACGCACCGGCATTCGCGCTCTTCAGGGCGGACGCCACCTCGGCCAGCTGGGTCATCAGCCCACCTGCACGATCTCGGTGCGAAACGGATCGCGCTCGTCATCGACATCGAGGACGTGCCAGACGCTCCACTCGTAGACCGGGCCGACCCGTAGCACGCTCGGAGAGAACGGGTAGGCGAAATTGCCGCCACCACCCAGGCGCCCGGTGAAATCGAAGCGAGAGCCGGTTGGACCGGCCCGGCTGGCCAGGGCGGTCGCCAGCTCCTGGGTTTCGGCCACCACGTCCACGATCAGCCCCACTTCATGCGGGGGCCGGTCCCGTTCTGGTTCGCGCTCGCCGAGAACGGCGTCGTGGCCGTAACTACGGAATCGGACGCTCCAACTCTGCGGGTCGATCCGGAGGCTGGCTGCGATGCGCTCGAGGAGGGTCCGGTACGACTCCAGGAAGTCGTCGAGACAGGCGAGCAACCGGGGGTCGCGGATGCCGGCGAGCAGGATGGCGCGGTAACCGACGAGACGGGCGCCCTCCAGCTTGACGGAGGGTCGCGTGGCCAGCTGGAACTGGCTACCCGTCACCCTGACCCGACCCCCGTCGAGCTGCTCGTAGCGGGCGTCCCCAGTGAGCAAGTCTCCCGACGGCTGGGTGACGACGAACGGGTTCGGGTTCTCGTGCATGGTCATTCTCGCCACGCTGTCGACGGTACAGACCACGCCCGGCTTCGTGGGCTCGATGACAAAGGAGTCGTCCGTGATCGTGGCCAGCACCGGCGAGCCCTCACGGGGTGTCGCCGTGGCGAGATAACCCTTGTCCACGCTCTTGGCGGCATGCCAGGCCGGACCCGGAGGTCGACCGGCGAGAAGGGCGGTGGGCGCGAAGATCGCCGGGTCCGCGCACCTGCCTGCCAGAACGACGTCCGGAGCCTCTCTGAGGGCGTCGACCAGCGGGCCAGCACCCATCATCGCCACCACTGCGGCTGATTCGTTGATGGCCTCGTGAGTCAGTTCGGGAAAGGGGCCCAATGGTCGTACCCGCCCGGCGTCGAGGGCGCCGTGCAGTGCGGCCGGGTCCTGCTCGGCGTGGATGAGCGCCACCCGCAGGTGAACACCGAGGTGACGGGCGATCTGGTCGACGAGGTGACGGAATCCGTCCAGGTGCGGCTCACCCCCAGCTCCCCCGCACGATCCGATCACCAGCGGCACGCCGATGCTGTGGGCGCCCTCGATCATGATGCGCAGGTCGCGCTCGAGCGAGAGGGTGCTCTTCGGATCCAGCCCCGATCCGAGATAGACAGGGCCCATATCTGCGCTGCCCGCGTCGCAGCCGATCATGTCCGGACCCATGGCCAAGCCCAGTTGGAACCCCCGGTACGAGAATCCCAGCCCAACTACGCAATTGGCAAGCAAACGGGTCTCTCCGGTGGCGGCCGTCACGCCGGGCCTCGTGATCCCCGGCGGGCAGGCGTCGGACTTGGCATGCCGGGCAGCCTAGCGATCCGCCCCTCGCCCGGCCGCTCCCCTACTTGATAGCGAGGGGGTTCAGTGGCGAGCCCACGGCGTTGACCACGGGCAGCGGGGCGGCGCAGAAGAGAAACTCAAACGTCCCGTCATCGGCGCAGTCATCGGCGAGCTCGTCGAGGTCGAACAGCTCGCCCACCAGCAGGCCCAGGTCCCGGAGCACGGCGAGATGCCACGGGAGCAGCGGATGGCCTGCGGGGCCGGGAATGGCCTCAACGGTCCGGTTGTCGGCGGCCACCATGGCCACGTCCCGGTCCGCCAGCCACGGGATGGTGTCGAAGTCCAAGCCGGACTGCCGGCGCCGGACCCGAAGCTCCGGATGGTCGACCCAGGTGCCCAGGTATCCGGTCCGGACCAGGAGGATGTCACCGGCCTCGATGGTGACTCCCTCAGCGGACACCGTGGTGTCGAGCATGGCCGCGGTGATGCTGGACTCGAACGGATCGATGCCGACAAATCGGGCCGGGTCCAAGAGGACGCCACGACCGACGATCCCATCGGCGTGGTGGTGGATGCCCAGCCGGCGAGCACCGCTTCCGGCGGTGACCAGACCGGCCCAGAAGCCGTTGTAGAGCGTGTCCGCGTGACCGAAGTGCCCGTGCCCGTCGAGCTGGGTGGACGCTTGCAGCGGCAGAACCACGATGTCGTCCGAGGTCTGGACGCCGTGGACGCCGCCGTCACCAAGGAGGAAATCGGCGGTGGAACGGCTGAACAGGTGAAGGATGTCGGGGCGAGTACCGGCATTGAGCTGGCCGTTACCAAGGGGCAAGGCAAGAGAAAAACGCTTGCCCGTCTTCGCGAGCTGAGCGGCGCCGGCCACCCGCTCGGGAGTAAGCAAGTTTGCTGTTCCTTTTTGGTCGAGCTCGCCCCATCTGCCCCAGTTGTTGGGCGACCCGGGCTGAGCCCCAACGACCTTGCCGCTGCGGTCGACGGAGTAGGTAGGCGGATGCCATTCCGACAGATCCACCTCGGGGACCACACGCATGTCGCATCTCCCTCCGGGCCAAACAGTAGCCGCGGCTACAGTGCGCCGGTCACTTGGGAGCGCCGTTTCAGAGAAGTAGGGCCCAAAGTGCATGGCCACCGTCGAAGGAGAAGGGCGATCGCATGCAGCTACAAGAGGTGGAGGTACTCGCCGAGGGCCTGGCCTTTCCGGAAGGGCCGGTCGCCATGGCCGACGGGTCAGTCGTGGTGGTAGAGGTCGTCGGAGGGAAGCTGATTCGGGTTGGCTCAGACCGGCAGGTATCGGTGCTGGCCGACATCGGCGGGGGACCCAACGGCGCCGCGTTGGGCCCAGACGGGGCGTTCTACCTGTGCAACAACGGGGGCATGAGTCGCCAGAGCCGGACGATCCCTGCTATTCAGCGGGTGGACGCCAACAGCGGCCAGGTCGACGTCCTCTACACCGAATGCGACGGCCAGCCCTTCGGTGCCCCCAACGACCTGGTCTTCGACGAGACCGGCCATTTCTGGTTCACCGATTTCCGGGGCGACGCCATTTATTACGCCTCCCCTGACGGCAGCTCGATCACCCGGGCCCTGGCCAGGATTGCCGGCCCCAACGGCATCGGCTTGGCCCCCGGCGGCGACGTGCTGTACTGGGCCCAGACCGAGACCCGCCAGGTGCACCGCCGCCGGCTGGCCGGTCCCGGACAGGTGGTGGCGTCGGCCGGCTATGACATCGGCGTCCTGGTGCGAGGCGGAATTCTCGACAGGTGGTCCCTCCTGGTCGGGCTGCCCGATGCCCAAGAGCTGGATTCTCTGGCGGTGGATTCCAGCGGGGCCGTCTGCGTGGGAACACTGATGGAGAGCGGTATCACCGTGGTGTCACCCGAGGATGGTTCCTACCAGCGCTACACCCTTCCGGAAGAGCTGGCCGACGGCGCGGTCACGAATGTGTGCTTCGGCGGCGCCGATCTGCGGACCGCCTTCATCACCTGCTCGATCACCGGGCGCCTCATCTCCTGTCGCTGGCCCCGGCCCGGGTTGCGGCTGGCATTTCAGCAACTGCCGGGCGAAGGCGAGAACGTCACCCCTCGGTGAGGTGAACCGGGGCAGGCACACCCGAAAGATCCATCTGGTGCCGGGCCGCGGCCACCCGGCGGGCATGCATCCGCGGTCCGCCGAGAGCGGCCCGCAGAGCCAGTAACCGGAGGGTCCACAGGACCAGGCCGTGCTCGCTGGTGACACCGATCGCCCCCGAGACCTGCTGGGTGTTGGTGTAGGTGACCTCGGCACTCTCGCACGCGTAGGTGGCCGCGGAGGCGGTCACGAACTCCTGGTCGTGATGCCACGCCGCTCGACGGGCCAGCCACTTGCTGCCCTCGGCCATCACGTAAGCGCGGGCCAGACGATGCTGGACGGCCTGAAACGAGCCGATGGGGCGACCGAACTGGTGGCGTTCGGTGACATGCTCGACCGTCTTGGCGATGGCGGGCAACATGGTCGCCGCCGCTTCCACCGCGATGCCGACCTGCCAGGCGCGCCGCAAGCTGCTGGCCACCTCGGGGCCGAGCTCGCGGCCTCGTCGCACGGTGACGAGGGCGTAGCCGGGCCCGAACGACGCCGTGACCGGCTGGACCTCGACCTGGTCCGGTGTGGCCAGCAGGGCCCGATCGTCCGCCAGTACCAGGAACGCCTCGCATTCGGCGCCGTAGCGGACCATGGCGCCGTCGGTACGGTCCGCCAGCCCGATCGCGGCCGGCAGGTCGTGAATGCCTGCGAGCGGGGCCACCAGAGCCCGGGCGACCACCGGGGCGCAGGCGAGGGCTTCGGCCGCCCTCTCGGCGACCAGAACCCCCTCGATGGGTCCGGCCTCCCGGGCCGCATCGAGGAATCCGGCCTCGTCGAGCGCATCCAGCAGGGTCCGGTCCATTTTTTCCCCGAGATCCCGCGCCCGGTCGGCACCGGCGTGGCGGCGCATGAGCCCGGCCATGGCCTGATCGAGTTGCTGCTGTTCGGAAGTGAGTTCAAGGTCCATCGCTCAGCCCCTCGGCAGATTGAGCACTTGCCGGGCCACCAGATTCAGCTGAACCTCGAGGCTGCCCGCCGCGATCGGCGCCGTGGTCCCGGCGGCCAGCTGACGCTCCGCGGCGCTGCCCCGTTGGAGCGACCGCTCGCCGAGCACGTCGAGGCAGGCCTGGGCCACGACTCCCTCCATCGGGCCCGTCAGCGCCCTCGACACCGCCGCCACCGGCCGGGGCCCACTGGCGATCGTCGCTCGCTCGTTGACCGCCGCGTAGTTCATGGCCCGGGCTGCCTCACAGGTGGCAAAGGCCGCCCCGATGACTTCCGCCAACGCCGGCTCCTCTACGTCGACCCCGGCCGCCGCCGCCGCGGCGATGGCGCCGTCGAGGGTGCGCTCCGCGCACTCGTGGCGGGCCACGCCCACCCGTTCGTTGGCCAGCACCTGACGGACCACCTCCCAACCCTTGTTTTCTTCGCCCAGCCGGCACGAAACGGGAACGGCGACGTCGCTGAAGTACACCTCATGAATCAGGTGCTCCACCCACGGGTTGGAGATGTCCCGGACCTCGATGCCAGCCAGATCCATGGGGACGAGCAGGATCGTGATGCCCTCGCCGCGAGACGCTTCGGGGCCGGTGCGGACGAGCAGGAAGCAGAAGTCGGCGACGTGGGCGTAGGAAGTCCAGATCTTCTGCCCGTTGACCACGTACACATCGCCGTCAAGAACGGCTCGGGTACGAAGCGAGGCCAGGTCGGAGCCGGCGTCGGGCTCGGAGAAGCCCTGACACCACATGGCCTCCCCGGAGGCGATGCCGCGCCAGGTGGAACGCCTTCTGCTCCGGAGTACCCGCCAGCATGATGGCGGGACCGATCCAGTTGGTGTTCATGTACTGAGGCCCGCGTGGCTCGCCGGCCCCCCACATCTCCTCGCTGATGATCGTCTGTTCCCACGGGGACGCCTCTCGACCCCCGTACTCGCGGGGCCAGTGGGGGGTTAAGAAGCCCCGCTGGCCCAGGGCCCGGCAGAACTCCACCACGGCGTCACGGTCGCCCGGCGCCGGCATGTCCGCGCTCATGGTGCGTCCATCCGGGGCGGATGTTCTCCCCGATAAAAGCGACCAGCTCGGCGCGGAAGGCCCGCTCCTGGTCGGTCCAGTCGAAATCCACCTCACCCTCCTCCCCCCGCGGGCACGGGACGTGCACCCACCATATCCCGGGCGTCGTCAGGTCATGCCGGGGCGAATCACCGCGAGAGCCGTACCTTGGCCGTGGCCGTGGTCGTCTCCTCGTCTCGTTGGTTGACACCCTTGACCGACACCTCGGCCATGACCGAATCGACCGAATCGTCTTCGGGCCCGACCCCGGTAACTTCGCCGCGGAGCCAGGTCGTGTCACCGACGAAGTTGGGCCGGCGCACCCGTACGTCCAGTTCCACCAGAAAGCCGTCGTCTCCGAACCAGTCCGTCAAAAGGTGGGCCACCCACGACACCCGTTGGGTTCCGAAGTCGTAGCAGCGCGCCATGCCGCTGGCCTGGGCCAGGTACGGGTCCCAGTGCACCCCCTCGATGGTGTCCTGGATGTTGCTCCGGGGATCCTCCAGACCGGCCCGCGAATGTTCTTGCAAGTAGCGGTGGGCGATGCGATTGGTCTGGCACAAAGGCGAACCCCAGCCGAGCAGCCAGCCGACGATGTTCGTCACCGTCAGCGGCCCCTTTACCAGGTCCGGGATGACGTCGCCCACCTTCACGTCGCGGCCACGAAGCAGCTGCGAACCCCTGCGCTGTGACAACTCCCGATCGTATTGGAGCCCGATCTGCTGGCGCGCCTCGTCGGTGTAGTGGATCTCGGGCAGCTCAGCGGGTGGCGCGGCTCCCCCCGCGGGGCGCTCACGGCGGAGCATCAGCTGGTACCGCTCGCCGATGAGGCTCCCGTCGGAGCCCACGTAGCTCACCCGGTCGGTGTAGTTGAGGGCGCGGGACCCGTCCCGCCCCGGCCGCTCCTCGAGCGAGACCAGCTCGGCGGTGGCGGTCACCGACTCGCCTTCGAAGGCCGGCCGGTGGAAGACCCAACGATCCGACACCCATAACGGCAGGGTCCCGGGCATCCAGTCCTGGGCCGGATAGATGCCCTGCTCGCCGACCCGCAGGCCCGCGTTGCTGCAGCTGTACAGGAAAGTCGGAGGCGCGAACAGACGACCCCAGCGGGTGGACTCCGCGTAGGCGCGGTCCCACCACAGCGGATTGTCATCGCCGACGCCCAAGGCGAAATGCCAAATGGCGTCCTCGGTCACGGTCGAGTTCCAGCCCCGCTCCCACCGGGGTACCCCCATCCACTTCCGCAGATCCTCAATGGCCTCGTCGGTGATCTTTCCCTCGGCGGGCCGCGTTGGGGTCTCTGCCATTCCTGCCTCCTCTGCTCTCGAGCACCAATCCAGCTAGCGGGCATCACCTGAGCGGCGAAGCCCCCAATGCGTGAAACAGTATGTCGGCCACAACGGCATGCGTTCCGACTCCGAACCTCTATCATGGGCGCCGGGCCGGCCACCGGTCGAATGGATCGGGTGGGTCCGATGGTTCACGCTCCCGGGGAAGGGGTTCCCTGCTGCGATGAATCTCGGACCACGACGCGGGCTCTGGCCAGGTTCTGGATGCGGGTGTGGCTGGTCTTCGGGTTGCCCTGGCGTTGTGAGGTGACGCGCCGGGCGGGAAAGTAGGTGCCCGGCCGGCTGAAGGCGTAGGAGGTCGTAAGGGTTACCTGGGCCAGGTCACCGTCCATTCCTGGTTCGCTCCTGGGATAGTCGCCGCCGCCCTCGAAGTCCCATTCGGCTGCTACCACGGTTCCTGCTCCTGGCGGAACTTCGGCGCGGCCCACGAACTGGACGGTGTCGCCGACCGCTACCTCGGCGCCGGGGCCGCCGTTGGCGACAAGGGTGACCACCGGCTGGATACCTCGGCGGCCTCTGGCTGTCGGCGGAACAACGACCTGGCCGTCGATGATCTCGTAAGCACTGTTCGGCGGGGGCGCCAGCCCTTTTTCGACCCAGTCGGCCAGGTCCCCCAACGCCTGGTGCAACACTCCGATGTAGCTGACTACTCGGGTGGTCCTTACTGGACGAGCGTCGCCGGCCATGACCGTCGGATGGCCGTGCATGGCAGGGTCGATGAACCACAGGCGGTAGTGGTCGTCGAGACGCGACCCGAGGGCGGTCTCCACCAGGCGGCGGTAGAAGTCGGCCTGATTGGGATAGGCGGCCTCGTCCATGAGATTTTGGACCACGATCATCTTCCCGGCGAACCGCCCGGTTTGGACCGAGCCTGAGTTCCACCGGGCGGAGCGAGGCCCGATCAGCTCGGCCGCTGCGGGTAGACAGGCTGGCCCGCGACCCGGAACTGATCCCACTGGGGGAAATCGGGATGTACCTGGTGCCGGTGATACGTCAGAGAGGCGAGATAGACCGAGTTGTCGATGGCCACCTCGTCGCCGGCTTCCACCCCGCTGAGCCCTTGGCGGTGCTCCGGCCCGAATCCCGGGACCACGATGTCGCCGACCACATCGACAATAGAAAGCACCTGCCCGGCGGCGCGGCCGCCCGAAATCGTTAGTGTTGCCCCCTGCAGGCTCTGGTCCGGCAGCCCAGCGATGCGAAGCGCCACTGGCATCTCGGTCTTGACTCCCAGGCTGTGGAAGCGCGGTAGCCGCAAACCCAGAGTGGCCGCTGCCGCCAAAGGCGTAACCGTAAGGGCGGTGTTCCCCGTACATCTGAGCCGCCAACGCTCGCGACTGCCTGGCCACTGCCGCCGAGGCGCGATATCCGGCGACCGTCCAGTCGTCGCCCGGAAAGCGCTCCAGCCGTCCCTGGTTCGACTCAACGATATAAGCCCCGCTGGTCAGGGCGAAGTCAACCCAACCCGCGCTCCCCGGCATGAACCCACTGCTCACCGTGTGCTCGTCGCCCGGCACCGCGTAAATCGGCTGAAAGAAGCGACCTTCGTAGCGCCCCGATGCCGGAAAGTACATGGCGAAACGCGCTTCTGTATCTTCAAAACCCTCGTGAAGATAGCGATGACGCACCGGCTCCTCCCGCCACTCATCCACATGGACAAACGGAACGTCGAACAACGAATCCGCCGAGCCACTCGGAACACCAGCACTCACCACGTCATCCCCCTCGCTCCTCCGGCCGGCTCGGAATCGGTTACCGGGAACCCGGAAGCTCCGAAAGGCCTCCCCCCGGCCCGGCCGAACAGTCGGAAACTGAACGTAGATCCCACCTGGGCGGCCGTCAAGCTCGGCGCGGTAGTGCGCTCGCCACGCCGTGCCCTCGGAGCCGGGCCAACCCACGCCGTGCCGTCGGACCCGGGCTGGCCTCCCTGACAGGGTGCCACCTAGGGTGTGGTGTCGTGGTAGACGACGTGCAAGCGATCAAGAACATCATCTACTCCTACGCCGAATTGCTGGACCTTGGTGACATCGAGGGACTGCGACGTTTGTTCGGCAAAATCACCGTGCGTATTCACGGCAGATCCGACGAGATGAAAGGAACGGAGGCAATCCGTGGACTCGTCGAGCGTCCGGTTCATCTCTACGACGGCATCCCCTCAACAAAGCACGTGGTTACAAACGTGATCGTCGAACTCGACGACAATCGGCATTGGGCCGTGGCTCGGTCGTACTTCACCGCGTTTCAGGCCCGCCCTGAGCTCCCATTGCAACCGATCATCGCCGGTCGATGGCACGACCGGTTCGAGCGCGATGGCGACCGATGGCAGATAGTCGAGCGGATCATCTATAGCGACCTTCAGGGGAACCTGACTTTCCATATCGCTCCATAGCCACGAGGTCGAGGGCCGGCCCAGACCACCACCCGCCGGCGCCACTTCGGTAGATCTGGGTGATCACCTTGGTCCGGCTCTCGCGGAGGTGATGTAAGGGCCGCCTCCAATACCTCAGCGCTCGTCCTTGACAGCGCAGTGGACCTGCCATGATGCTCGCGGCTGTGAAGTTCTCGACGGGGTTACCAGGCCTGACGCGCTACCCGCCCATCGCCCATGACTGGGAGGCGAGTATGCGACCCGGGGACTTCCAACTTGTTGCTCGGACTGCAGACGAGCTCGGGTTCGACTCCCTCGCCGTCCCAGAGCACATCGTCATGCCGTCCGAGATGGTTGAACTGATGGGGCCGTTCTGGACGCATGCTCTGACGGTCATGGCCTTCGTTGCCGGCGCCACATCACGCCTGGTGGTGGACTCGAGCGTGATCGTGCTGCCGTATCACGACCCGGTCGTATTCGCCAAAGCCGTAGCGACATTGGATTACCTCACCGGAGGACGAGTCCGGATTTCGATCGGCGTCGGACACGCCGAGCGGGAGTTCGAGGTGCTCCGGGTCCCGTTCCATGAACGGGGTCAGCTCACCGACGAGTACCTTGCCGCCATGATTGAGCTGTGGACCAGCCGCGAGCCGGTGTTTCACGGCCACTACGTCAACTTCGAGCGCGTCGCCTTCGAACCCAAGCCCGTCCAGCAGCCGCACCCGCCGATCTGGATCGGCGGCAACTCGCGAGCGGCCATGCGCCGAGCCGCCCGTCACGACGGCTGGTTCCCGTGGCTCATCACCCCCGCTCAACTGCCCGAGTGCCTATCCTACATCCGCTCGTTGCCCGAGTTCGAGACACGAACGCAGCCGTTCGACGTGGCCATGTCCGTAAGCCAACCAGCAGTGTCGGAGGATCACCAACCGCTCAACGACGCCTCCGGACGGCCCGCGGGGCCGGTCGGCCAGCAAGCGGTCATCGACGCCATCGGCCACCTCCAGGATCTCGGCGTGACGTGGACCTCGGTGCCAACCCCACCCTCGGCATCTCTCGCCGAGCACCTTGAGGGGCTCCAGTGGGTGGCCCAAGAAATCATGCCGGAATTCCGTTGACCGGCCCGGGGCTGAGCTGATCCGGTCGGGCGGTCGGACCGGCTCCGGCGTCCGTCCTCGACAGGGCGGCCCGCTTTGTGGACCAAACTCGGCCCACCCAAAGGGCGCCACCGTCCAGAGAGTGACGGCCTCTCCGCCCGCCGGCCCCCGCGCCGCTAACCACCCCGCCCGCCGGCCACCGCGCCGCTAACCTCCCCGCCCGCCGGCCACCGCGCCGCTAACCACCCCGCCCGCCGGCCAACCCGCCCGGACCTTTGGACTGACGCCAGGGGCGGCTTACTGGCTTGGAACGACCTCGAACCGCTGTCTGACCTGTGCCTCGTCGAGTTGGAGTGCTACGCCGATGAGGTCCCATGTGATCCCAAGGTTGCGGAGCTGGACGACTCGCCACCGCAGATCTGATTCCGCCTCCGCTGCGTCGCGTGCCAAGTCGGGCAGCATCGCCAAGACTTCGCCGGCCGGTAGGTTGGGGGTCTGCGCCCCCGAGACCGCGAGCTCGCCACTGGTCTCTCCTCGAGCCCAGCGACGACGGGACCGTAGCGATCGGCTGGGGACGGAATGACGACCTAGGTTCGCTCGACTCCGAGCTGAAGGTAAGACCAGAGTGAATGGATTGAAACTCTGGTTCACGCTGATATACACCTCGATGGTCATGAGTGCTCCTGGTGGGGGTCGCCGGGCCGCGGCGATCATGGCCGGTGGGGCCAGAGTACCCCGCGAGGGCACCTCCGATCTCCAGCCCTGGCAACCCAGCGCGGACCGGGCCCCCTTAGCGGGGCGCCGAGTGATCTTCCCCGTACGGCACAATATCGACGCGGTAGATCAGGGGCGACTGGCTACCCAAGGTCACCTCGATGCCACGGACGAGTTGGGTCACCTGGCCGCCGCCGAGGTTGTCGGCCACACTGACTCTGGCGAGAACCCAAACCTGATCGGGACCGATATAGGTGACCAGAAGTTCACCCACCTCCGTCACCCCAGGATAGGTGAGTAGCAAGCCACGCAGGCGATCTTTATCCGCGGACGGAACAGGCTGGCCGACCAGGAAGTCGTGATTGCGTCTGACCAGGCGAAGACTGATACGGATCAGCACCAGGGCGATGAGCACCGCGGCGACGGCCTGGGGTCTCGACGAACCGATGAGCTGGCTGAGACCGAGGCCAGCCAGCGCCAGCACGTCACCCACCACAGACACGGCATCTTCATTGAACACGGCCCGCAGGTTCGGATCCGACGTGATGGCGGCCTCATCCAGGATGCTCCGGTTCGCAACACGCGCCGTGATGCGCATTTGGTGCGCCGACTGGCGAAACGAGACAGCATCGAACACGGTGGAGACGGCCAGCACCACATACGCCACCAGGAATGATGAAGTGACGCCCGGGTGAATGAGGTCGGCAATCCCCTGCCGCAGGGAGAAGGCGGCGGCCGCGATGAAGACGCCGAGGGCAGCGATGAGGGCCCAGAAGTAAGCCTCTCGTCCGTATCCGAACGGATGTCGCTTGTCGGGTGGGCGGGCACTGCGACGCTGGGCGACCACCAGAAACAGATCATTGGCGGTATCCGCGAGCGAATGCGCCGCCTCGGCCGCCATCGCCGGCGAAGCCGTGACCGCGGCCGCCACGACCTTCGCGAGGGCCACGGCGACGCCCGACCCCAGGGCTACCCATATGGTCCGAGAGGTTTCATTGCCCGGCACTCGAGACGCTGCCGACCCCTGCAGTGTTCCCCCCCTAGAAACGTCTCGATCTGATCCTGTCGCACCCAGCCCTGACGGCAGGTGAGGTTACTCGCGACCATGGCCACGAGGTCGGCGGATTGAGCTACGACCCCGCCAGCATCGTGACCGTCGGTGAATCGAACGATCCCGTGATGCCCGACGCCACGTAGCCGTCGTCCACCTGGATCACGGTCCCGTTGACGCCCGCGGCCGCTTCGGTGCAGAGGAACGCGAGCACGCCGCCCATCTTCTCCGGGGTGAGGTGCGACAGGCCGGTAGCCTCCCGGTAGTCGGCCTGGAAGGGCAGCCAGGTGTCGGCGTGCTTGCGGGCCAGTGGTGTATCCGTGCCGCCGGGCATGATGGCGTTGATTCGCATGCCCCGCTTGGCGAACTCGAAGGCCCGGCTGCTCACGTAGGCGTTCATGGCTTGCTTCGAGAAGACGTAGCTGTTCGCCCCCTCATGTTCGGCGACCCACTGCTCCATGCCCTCCCAGGTGCTCTCGGCAAGGAACTCGAGGAGGAGAGGCAGGTGGGCCTGCCAGGCCAGTCCGCCGATGGATGAGATCATGGCGACGACGCCGCCGTCGACGAGCCGTCCGTCGCCGAACAAGGTGTCGATGATGTAGCGCTGGCTGATGAAATTGATGCGGATGAGCGAGGTGGGCCCATCGGCGATGCCCGCGCACGAGAAGACCGCATCGAACGAACCATCGACCTGATCAAGGACGGCATCCACCGATAGCTTGTCCGCCAGGTCGACGCGGTACGTCCGCTCGCATGGATATTCGACGTTGGCCACATCAAGTACCACCGTGCTCGCTCCCAATTCTTGGGCGATCTGCGCCGCCGCTGCTCCCATACCGGTCGCGCCGCCAACCACAAGGACGCGCTTGCCGTCGTAGCCGAAAAGGTCGTGAGCCATGTCGAGGACCATCCTTGTCTGGGAGTCGATCCGGTGGGCGGGCGCAGCTCGCTCATTGGAACGTGGACAGATTGCTTTGCGCCCAGCGGGAGCTCGTCGCACGACCCAGGGGCCTCACCACGAAGACATCTTTGCTGCCGTCGAGGACGCCTGCACAGTAACACCGCGACTTCGATGGGTCCTCAGCCCGCCCGGCCGGGACCCTCAGCCCGCCTCGCGCCCCGCCCGTGTCGTCAGGGCGCGTGCTGAGACGGCTCGCCGAGCTGATGGAGCGGGAGCTTGCGTTCACCATCCGCGCGCCCTACGGGGCGGTCGGCATCATCCTCATCTGGAATAGTCCGATCTCTTCAATGGGGATGAAGTTGATGGCGCCCAGGCGGACGGCGCCGGGCACCTGCTCGTCGGCCGTGGCGTGCCGGGGGGATCACTGGAAAACGGGTTCTTCGTTGAGCCGGCGGTCTCTACGTCAGCCGGGTGTCACCGGTTATCGGTTGTGAGCGCTCCCATTTGGGGGCGTTGGTATCTCGGGCTTCGGACGGGAGGGCGGCGAGGAAGGGCGCCTCGAAAGCGTCCGGACCAAGGCGGTTGGCATCGCCTGACACGGGACGCCACCCATCCACTGCCGGCCGCTGGACGCTCCCTGTTGGGACCTATACGGCGAGGCTGTCGCCTCGCGGTCGGGTGTCGGCCGCGAGAAACAGCAGCATTTGCTCTTGGCGGGTTAGGGAGTGGTATCTACAGAAACCCCTGATCATCGGTCAAAAGCGGCGAAGTCAGCCCCCGACGCCGGCGGCCTGGTAGAGCGAGCGCCATTCCTGCTTGGACCGAACGGTGATGTCGACGTCGGGGGAGAGGGCTCGGAGGGCGCCGACGTTGGCCTGATCTTTGGGGATATGAGCGAAGGCGTCGTAGTCGAACCAGCGGCAGGTGTTCTGCCAGGTGATCTTGTCGATGTGCTCGTCGGGGGCGCCCGCCGCCTCGAGGTCGCGATGCAGGGTTTCTGGGGCGTCGGGCCAGATGCAATCGGAGTGGGGGTAATCGCACTCCCAGGCGATGATGTCGATACCGATGTCCTCGCGCCACTTGAGTGCGGTCGGATCGCTGATATAGCAGGCCAGCGAGTGCTCCCGGAAGATTTCGCTCGGCAGCTTGCCCCCGAAGTCGTGGCCCAGCCAGCGCTGGTTGGTGTAGTGGCGGTCGCAGCGGTTGAGGTAGGACGGGATCCAACCGATGCCGCCCTCCGACCAGGCTGTCCTTAGGCCTGGCCAGTTCTTGAACGCCGGTCCCCACAGCAGATCCTGGGCGCTGATCAACGAGATCTGGTTCGAAACGATGATCATGTTGTCGATCGGGGCGAGCGGCGCCGAGTTGATCGCCGCGAAGCCCTGCCCTATGTGCAAGCACATCACCATGCCTTCATCGCAGCAAGCGTCGAAGTAGCGGCCCCAATAGTCGGTGTCGTGATAACTGGGCAGGCCCTGCACATGGGGCAGTTCCGGCATGGTCATGGCCCGGCAGCCCTTGGCGGCGACCCGGTGGACCTCCTCCACGAGCGCATCGGGGTCCCATACCGGCCCGAGAGCGATCGGCATGAATCGACCGGGATACGACGCGCACCACTCGTCGATGTGCCAGTCGTTGTAGGCCTTGAGCATGATCAGGGCCAGATCCTTGTCAGCCGCCTCCTGAAAGAAGCGAGCGCTGAACCCGGCGAAAGACGGGAAGCACATCGACGCCAAGATGCCGTTGCGGTTCATATCGCGGATCCGCTCGTCCACGTCGTAGGCGCCGGGACGCATCTCGGCGTAGGTGGTGGGATCCATGCCCCACTCCTCCTTCGGCCAGCCGACCACCGCGTTGAGGCTTCCCGAGCCGCTGGCGACCCCCTGGAACCACCAGCGCTCGATCCCGTCCTCACCCATCACCGACTTGGGCGCCTGGTCCCTCCACCGCTCCGGTACATGGCGTTCGAACATGTCGGGCGGCTCGATGACATGGTCGTCGCAGCTGACCAAGATCATGTCCTCAAGTTGCATTGGTCCTCCTTATGCTTGCGGCGCAGGTGGCCGCGGGATGTTGCCGTCGACGTGCACGGACCGATGGGCGATTCTCCACTCGCCGCCGTCCCCAACGAAGCGGTCGACATAGCGGCCCCAGGTGGCCAAACCCCAACTACGCAGAACCTGAAAGTACGAGGTCGTGACCAGGGCGTCGCCATCGGCGTCGACCAGCGTGTTCGTCAGCACATGCTTCGAGCGCTCATTCTCGGTCGGCTTGGCGTTCGCCCCACCGAAGAACTCGAAGAGCGCTTCCCGGCCCTGCACGGTCCGGCCCCCGGCGTCGAGCACCGCGTCATCACTGAAATTGGCGACCAGGGCCTCGACGTCCAAGCGATCCGAACAACGCGCCACCCGGAGGACCACCTGCTGAGCCTTCCATTGGTCTTCCATGCGGCCTCCTGTTTTCTAGCGGGCCAGAACCGCGTCCCCGAGAGACGGCGACCAGGCACAACTCGATGACGTAGGCGACCCTTTACGGAGCCGTCTCGGCCGCGGCAGTGGCGATCGAGAGATGCGAAAGCGAGGTCGCTGATGTTGCCAGTATCCCACGCCCGGTCGGCGGAGCCAACCCGCGCCGTAGCTGGACCACGTGGTCGGATACGGAGGCCGGATCAAACTCCCGGTAGGCGTCGCTGTCGAAGGCCCGGCGAATCGACTTTTCCGACAGCCTGTTCATCCCGAGCCACCCCGGGCGGCAGCCGTAGGCTCGGAGAAGACACTTGATTTCGCCGTCTATTTTGACGGGCGTCGCGTCGGGGGGTACTTTTGGAGCGTTGTTGCACTGAGGCGCTTGACCTGCGGGCAAGCGGGAAGGAGAGGGGGTCGATCGATGAGCGCTCCTTGGAAGTTCGATCTCTACATTGACGCCAAGTGGACTTCGGGTGAGGGGTCGGGGGTGATCGAGGTGATCAATCCCGCGACTGAAGACCCGATCGGCCAAGTCCCGGAGGCGACGGTAGGTGACGCCCGCCGGGCTATCGAGGCCGCCCGGCGGGCTTTCGATGACGGGCCCTGGCCGTGGATGAAGCCGCGCGAGCGGGCCGCGATCTTGGTGAGGATGGCCGAGGTGCTGGAACGGCGGGGCTCAGAGTTGCGAGAGCTGATCGTGGACCAGACGGGCTCGGTCGGCTTCATCACCGATTTCGTGCAGGCCGGCGGCTCGACCGGATTGTTCCGTTCGAACGCCGAGCAGATCGTCCACGACGTCGAATGGGTCGTGTCCGACCCGCCGACGGGCGGTCCGACCGGTATGAGCGGTGGAACGCTGTTGCGGGAACCCATCGGGGTGGTGGCGGCGATCACACCGTTCAACTTCCCGTACTACCTGAACGCCATCAAGACCGCATCAGCGTTGGCGGCGGGTTGCACAGTGGTGCTCAAGCCCCACCAGTGGACGCCGCTGGACGCGTTCGTGATCGCCCAGGCGGCCGAGGAGGCCGAGCTGCCGCCCGGCGTGCTCAATGTGATCACCGGGGCGGCCGACGTTGGCGACGAGCTAACGGGCAGCCCGTTGGTTGACATGGTCACTTTCACCGGCTCCACTGCGACCGGCCGGCGAATCATGGCCAATGCCGCCAGCACGGTCAAGAAGCTGCAGCTCGAGCTGGGCGGCAAGAGTGCCCACGTGGTCCTCAACGACACGCCCGAGTCCTACGTGGTCAACTACGGCTTCGGCGGTGTGGTGACGCACTGCGGCCAGGGCTGCGTCATCCATACCCGCCTTCTTCTGCCCGAGCGGATGGTGGACGCCTACAAAGAGGGGGTGCGGGCAGCCGCGGCACAGATCAAGATCGGCAATCCCCGTGACCCGCAGACGACCCTCGGACCCCTGATCCGTGAGCAGCAGCGGGCCCGGGTGGAGGGATTCACCCAGTCGGCGATCGAGCAGGGAGCCGAGATCGTCGTGGGGGGCAAACGCCCCGACGGCCTGGACAAGGGCTTCTTCTACGAGCCGACGGTGTTCGTCGGAACCAACGACATGCGTATCGCCCAGGAAGAGATATTCGGGCCCTGCATGACCGTGATCCCGTACTCCGGTGAGGACGCCGATGCGGTGCGGATCGCCAACGACTCCATCTACGGCCTCGGCGGTGGGGTGGCATCGGGCAACACCGGTCACGCCTTCAACGTGGCTCGCCAGATCCGGGCCGGCGCCATGCAGGCCGTCGGAGTCCGCAGCGACGGCGGGACTGTACCTAACAGCCCAGGCCAGGGCCAAGGACCGGGCTGGGGGACCTCGCCGCCAACCGGTGTCGGCCAGTCCGGAGCCTTCGGAGGCTACAAGCAGAGCGGAATCGGCCGGGAGTGGGGCAAAGTCGGCATCGAGGACTTCTGCGAGATCAAGTCCCTCAGCTGGAGCTGACCGGTCGGAACCAGAGGAAGATCAGGGGGGCGCACAGTCGCCTGAGGCGGCTGTGCGCTGGCCCCCCTCCAGCCCAAGTCCTTTGCCACGCCGCCAAGGCGGCGACCGAGGCAGAGGACAGACGGCGGTGGTGATCAAGGCCTCGACCGCAGGTTCGGGTCGCATCTGAAGCTTCGGATGAGCGCCGAGGAGAAGGATCGCGGTGGACCGAGCGGGCCGCCGCCTTCTGATCAGACCAACCGACGAGTAGGCGACTTGCCGAACCCGAGCATGCTTCAGCTGGCTCCGATTTCGTGCAAGCTCTTCTTTACCGGCTCACCGCTTTGAGGATCGGTGGTGATCTCAGTGAGGAACGTACTGAAGGTCATGCGGAGGTTGTGCGGCGTTCCCGAGTCCTCCCAGAAGGGCGGGGCCGTCGTCGAACTCAGCCCTTCTGAATCAGCACCGTCGCTGCCTGCGATCACCATGCCCGGCGGTTCGGCTCCGTCGGCGAATACGAAGTGCTGCATGAGCCCGGCAACCGTACGGGTTCCGGACTGTTTCGCCGAGAGTCCACTCTGATAGATGTCCTGGTAATCCGCTTCTGACTTGTTCGGCGCGACTGGGAAGGCCTCCCAGAACGTCGCCGTCCCATCCGGATCTTCGGTATGTACCTTCTGGATCACCCAAGATCGGTCGTGGTGCGGTTGCACGATAATCCTCACCGGCCATGTGTAAGCACCTCGGTGAGCGAAGTAGACGGGCCGGACGCTTTCGAGTCGGGGGTCCTGGAGGCGGGTCGCCCGAACGACTTCTTGCGAAGGTTCTGGGGTATCGATAACCACGTCACCAACCTGGGTCGGCCCGTCGTCATCGACGACGACCAGGTCAACCGCCACAACGGATCGCTCGGCAATCTCCTCTTCGGCCAGTTCCGGTCTCCAGAATGTCGAGGCGTGCTCCCAGGTCGCCCAGGCGTCAGCGGACCGAACGACGTTGCTCTTGTACAAACTCCACTCCGTCTCCTCCGCGGCTTCCATCAATCCGTCAGGTATTCCGTCGAAGTCGTCGATTGTGTAGAAGTACTCGTACACCTGAAGCTGCGGGCGGCGGTACCACTTGACTCCGTTGATGAGCGAGTCCCAGACCTTGTCACGGAAGTCCGCGCTGATCCAAGCCATACTCCGCCTCCAGTCCGAATCCGGATGGTCCTGTCGGGAAGGCTAGTGCGCCGGCGCGGAAATAACTTAGGCGTCATTCACCGGCGCGGCAGTGTGGTGACCCGGCCGGCGGCATCGCTCAGGCGACCTTCAGGGCTTGGCGGGGTAGATCGAGGCGAAGGGTTTGGCGGTGCGGTCGTGCTCTATTGGACCCGCCGAGTCGAAGCGGAGGGTATTCGGGCGGGGGCGGGGTGGGTTGTTCCGAGGTAGCTGCCGTCGGGGCGGTAGAAGCGCAGTTCCTGGTTGGGGTTGCCTTGGACTTGGTAGCCGTGGTGGAGGAGGCGGTGGTGGCGGGGGCAGCAGGAGAAGCCGTTGTCGATGTCGGTGTGTCCTCCGGTGTCCCAGGGGTGCTGGTGGTGGATGTCGCAGTGCTGGAAGTGGCAGCCCACGAAACGGCATTGCCCGGCGTCGCGCCCGGTGATGGCCCGGCGCTGGGCGGTGCTCCATTCCCGGGTTTTGCGGCCCAAGTGGAGGGGTTCGCCGGCGGCGGTGACGGTGTGGGCGACGGTGCTGGTGTCGCAGTTGATCAGGGCGGCGTCGCCGGGGTGGAGGGGGGTGCCGTTCAGTTGTGAAATGCTGCGACGGCCGTCGCGGCTGACCAGGTGGACCAGGTAGCGGTCGGCGCCGACGGCCCGGCCGCCGTCGGCGTGGGCCAGGGCGGTGCGGACCAGGTCCATGAAGGCGTCGGCCTTGGTGGCGGCCCGGCTGGGCCCGTCGAGGGGCGCCTCCCCGCCGCCGGTGGGGGTGTCCCCGGCTGAAGACTGGTCCTCGGCTGAAGACTGGTCCACAGGCTGGGGCCGGTAGCGCCGGTCCAGGAAGGCTTGGAAGGCGGCCCCGAACTCCTCGAGTTCAATCTCGCCCAGGGTGACCACGATCTGGCCGGTGCCGTCGTCGCCCCGGAGGATCTTCACGTCCCGGGCCCGACCGGCGTCGTCGTGGGGCGGGGGGCGGTCCTGGTCGGCGTACAGCCGGCCACAGGGCGGCGTACCCTACTGCCAATGTCGGCGTCGGCGGCATCCCTATCTGGCACCCGTCGGCAAGTTCCGGTAGCGGCGGAATCCCGGGGGGGGTAGGGGCCCCGACCCGCCCTCGGGTAATCTCCTCGTTGCGGTGTCATGACCGAGGAATGGAGTCGATCGCGTGGCCGTTCGCAACGGGAGCCGAGCAACGCTTCGGGAAAAGCCGCAGCAGATAGCGGACGAGTTGCGGTCCCTGATCCTCCGCGGGGAGCTGCTCGAGGGCGACCCGCTCGGCAGGGAAGCCGACCTCGTCGAGCGCTTCGGCGTCTCTCGACCATCGCTTCGAGAGGCATTGCGGATACTCGAGACCGAGGGCCTTATCGAGGTGGTCCGGGGCCTCCATGGCGGCGTCGTGGTCCGGACACCCAACCACCGGATGACGGCCCGTACCGCCGCCCTGGTCCTCCAGGCGCGCAACGTCCCGCTCGCGGACGTCTTCGAGGCGCGAAGCTTGCTGGAGCCGCTGGCCGCAAGGGCTCTGGCCGCATCGTCGTCGAAGCGCAGCAGGGTCGCCAAGTTGCGGGAGCTTATCGCCGAGGAACAGGAGATGATCGACGACCCGGAGCGCTTCGGCGAGGCAAATGCCCGCTTCCATGAGCGCCTGGTCGCACTCGCTGGCAATCAAACGCTCGGCATAGTCGCGGAGATGCTCAACGAAATCGTGGCCCGGGCCGTCACGGTTGTAAGCCGAGCGGAAAAAATAGTGGGATCGGCGTCCACCCGACGACGAGGTATCAAATCGCAGGAGCGACTGTTGGAGTTGATCGCAAGCGGGGACTCCGCGGGTGCAGAAGCCCACTGGCGCTCGCACATGGCGATCGTCGGCAAGGTCATGTTGGGCCAGAAGGCGACGACGGTGATCGACCTGCTCGACCATGACCGGTGAGGCAGGCGGCCGGTCACCTGTTTGCCGGATTGGCTCCCACATGATCGGCGTCAGGAGACACGGTCGGGGTCGTATTCGGGGGAGAACCCATGCCGACCACCGCCTTCACCACTCCGCCCGCCGGTATTCCGCTCCACCAGGCGCCGAGAGGCGCCCGGCCCACCTCAGCGAGCGTTGCACCTGCCGCAGGGTGCCACTACCATAAGCTCTACATGTTTCACGCCCGGCGACCTCTGCTGCTCCCCCGCCTGGTGGGACGTTCAAGTCGCCCGTGACCACGATGCCGTACCGGACCATCATCTTCGAGACCACCCCCGAGGACCACGTCGCGACCATCACGCTCAATCGACCTGAGGTCCTCAACGCGTTCGACCGGACGATGTGCGAGGAAATGCGGGAAGTCTGGCATCGGATCAAGGACGACACAGAGGTCAACGCGGTCGTACTGAGAGCCGCCGGGGAGCGCGCTTTTTCGGCCGGATTGGACACCAGCAAGGCGTATGGCCAGCCCGACCTGGTATGGAACCACGAAGACCCCGGCGAGCTGCTCAGCCCGAAATGGCAGAAGGTTTGGAAGCCGGTCGTCACTGCGGTGCACGGCATCTGCACCGCAGGCGCCTTCTATTTTCTCAACGAGTCCGACATCGTCATCTGCTCACCAGACGCCATCTTCTTCGACTCTCATGTCACCCACGGCTACGTTTCGGCCCTCGAGCCGGTGGGCCTGATGCGACGCATCGGGCTGGCGGAAACGCTCCGGATGGCCCTGATGGGCAACTACGAAAGAGTGACAGCCGATACCGCTCTTCGAATCGGCTTGGTGACCGAAATAGTCGAGCGCTCAACCCTTTGGGATCGGGCCCACGAGATCGCGGCCGCGATCGCCCGCTACCCCGCGTCGGCCACACAGGGGACGGTGAAGGCGATTTGGGAGTCGCTCGACCGGCCGTACCGGGCAGCCATGGACCAAGGCCTGCTGTACACCCGGGTCGGAAACCCCATCGGGCTGGCCGAGGTGATCGAGCGGGGCGCGGAAAAACGCCAGCCGAGACTTCGTTGACTCCGCCGGAGCTGCCGCCGCTCAGTCAGACCATCGCGGCCGTGCTCGAGCTCGACCCCGACGCACTCGCGATCGAGTTCGAACGGCGCTGGTACCGCTGGGGCGACCTGGCCGTCACTGCCAGCCGGCTCGACGACCACGTCACCGTAGGGGTCCGGGCCGGCGTCCTGCTGCGCAACCAACCCGCGCACGTCGGTTTGCTGATAGGCCTGCTGCGGGCCGGCGCTTGCGTCGTCACGATCAATCCGGGACGAGGCCGGGACCGGGTGCGGTCCGAGCTGGCTGCGCTGGACCTGCCGATCGTGGCCGGGAGCCCGGACGATCTCGACGCCCTGGTCGGGCCCGCCTCGCCCTCCACCCGCCTGGCGTGCCCCGACCTCGGCTCCGACATCGAGGTATCACCAGGGAGCGGCCACGGGGCGAATCCGGCTGCGACAGAAGCCGGCAGTACGGGCGTGGCGGTGGAGATGCTCACGAGCGGCACGACCGGCCCGGCCAAACGGGTACCCCTGAGCTATGAGGCGCTGCAACGGGTCCTCGTCGGCGCCAAGTACTACGAGAGCAAGGCTCGGATCGAGCCGCGCCTGCGCTCGGGGGTGGCCGTCGTCAACGCCCCCTTGGTCCACCTGGGCGGCCTTTTCAGAGTCCTCCAGTGTGTGACCGATGGCCGGTCGTTTTGCCTCCTCGAGCGGTTTCGGGTCGACGCGTGGGTGGACGCCGTGCGCCGCCACCGGCCGGCCACCGCGAGCCTCGTCCCAACTGCCCTCCGAATGGTCCTCGAGGCCGATGTCGATCCGGCCGACCTGTCGAGCCTTCGCTCGGTGGTCTCGGGGACGGCACCCCTCTCGCCCGAGGATGCCGACGCATTCGCCGCCCGGTACGGCGCGCCGGTGCTCGTCTCGTATGCGGCGACCGAATTCGGTGGTGGGGTGGCGGGATGGAATGTGGCGGACCACGACCGCTTTTGGGCCGCCAAGCGAGGGAGCGTCGGGCGGGCCCATCCGGGGTGCCAGCTCCGGGTGGTCGACGCCGACACCGGCGGAGTGCTACCTCCTGACCACGACGGCCTGCTCGAGGTAAAAGCGGCCCAGCTCGGCGACGGCTCTGGATGGCAGCGCACCACCGATCTGGCCCGCATTGACAGTGACGGCTTCGTATGGATCCTGGGTCGAGCCGACCAGGCCATTATCCGCGGCGGATTCAAGATCCTCCCCGACGAGGTGCGAAAGGCCCTGGAGCGCGACCCGCGGGTCCGCTCGGCAGCCGTCGTCGGGCGCGACGACTCACGCTTGGGCGCCGTCCCCGTCGCCGCGGTCGAGTTGCGGGCCGGTTTCGGAGCGGTGCTCCCGGCGGAGCTGCTCGCGGCCGCTTCGGCAAGTCTCGCTCCCTACGAGGTTCCTGTCGGGTTGCGGATCGTCGACGCCTTGCCGCGCACGCCCTCCGGGAAGGCGGACCTGGTTGCCGTCAAACAGCTGCTGGCGGGCGAAGGTGCGAGAGGAGGAGACGCATGAGCTCGAGATGGACCTTCGGCGAGGAGCCGCTACCACAGACACTGCGGTTGGCGCCTCTCCTTCGGCGTGTCACCTCCTCCGCTCTCTCACTGGAGCACGAAAACCCCGCCGTCGATAGGCTCATCCACTGCCTCGATGAGACAGAACGCGCCCTGGCCGGAGTGGTGCCCACCGACGCCGCCCCCCGCGTCGGCGCCAGCGCCACACCGCAACAACGTGTCTATCTGGATCACTCGGGCGCGATCGGTGCCTACAACCCCTGCTTTCCCGAGTACGAGATAACCGTCGCCGGCGAACAGGCCCATGGCGGTGTGCGTTTTCCGCTCGCCTACGAAGGGCCACCCGGGTTGGTCCACGGAGGTTTCCTTGCCCTCTTCTTCGATTGCGCCATCCAGCAACACAACTGCGAGTTCGGCGTTGCCGGCCAGACCACCTCGCTCCTCCTTTCCTACCGCCGGCCCACGCCGGTCCTCCAGAATCTCGACTTCGAGATCCAACGATCGTCGGACGAGCGCCGGATCTCGTCCCGGGCGCAGCTGTCCAGGCGGGGCACGGTGCTCTGCGAAGCCACCATGGAGGCGGTAGCAGGCGACCGTTCCCGGCTCCCCGAGGTGTCAGCCCGCCGGAGCGGTTCGTGAGCCCACCGCCGGCGGGGCCCGCGGCCGCCATCCCTGCGACTTTGCCGGCACTGCTGCGGGCCAGAGCCCAGGAGCGCGCCAACCACCCGCTGCTCATCTGCGACGACGAGGTTCTCACCTACGCAGAGGCTCTCGATCGATCCGCTCGCCTCGCCAAGGGCCTGATCGCGTCGGGAGTGGGTCACGGGGCGAATCTCGGTCTGCTGTATCCCAACGGCCCTGAGTTCGTGGTGGCCTGGCTTGCTACCGCACGGGCCGGCGCAGTCACGGTCCCTCTCAGCACTTTGTCAACAGCCGCGGAGCTGAAAGCGCTCCTGCGCAACGCCGACATTGCGACGCTAATCGCGATTCCCTCCTACCGCCGGCACGAATACACCCAGAGCCTCCGCGAAGCAGTCCCGGAGCTTGACTTCGCATCCGCTCCTCCCATGCACTCCCTAACCACTCCGGCCCTGCGCACCCTGGCTTTCGACAGCCCCAACGGAATCGTTGACAGCCACTGGTCTCTCGCCTCTGTGATCGAAGCAGGGAAGGAAGTCGATGACAACTTCCTCTCGGCTGCGGAGGACGCCGTGAAGCCGTCGGACCGGATGGTGATCATCCACACGTCGGGCTCGACGGCAAGACCCAAAGGGGTCATCCACCAGCACGGATCGCTGATCCGGCATCTCCACAACCTCAACCGGATCCGCAGGTACGAACCCGCCGACCGGCTCTTCTGCAATGCCCCGTTCTTCTGGATCGGTGGCTTCGCGTACGGGCTTCTCGGCACGCTGGAGGCGGGGGCGACACTCGTCTGCTCCAACTCGGAGACCGCCGTCGGAGTGCTCGACGTCATCGAACGAACCCGCCCCACTATGTGCAACGGGTACGCCCAGTCGGTAGCCCACCTCCCAAAGGACCCGAGTTTCGCCGGGCGAGACTTCAGCTCACTGCGGCGAGGCAACCTGTACCCGATCATGCCGGACAACGTGCGGCCGGCGGATCCGGAACTTCGCCACAACCTCCTGGGGATGACCGAGGCCGGCAGTGTCTGCCTGGTCAGCGAGGATGAATCCGACCAACCGGAGCACCGACGAGGTTCGTTCGGCCAGCCGGTACCCGGCCTAGAGGCCAAGGTGATCGACCCCGACACCGGCGCCCGCGCCCCGGTACGCGAGCTCGGCGAGCTCTGTCTGCGGGGCCCGGCGATGATGGAGGGGTACTACGGGCGGGAGCGACACGAGGTCTTCGATCCCGACGGCTGGTACCACACCGGAGACCTGTTCTACTTCGACGAGGACGGTTTCTATTACTTCAAGGGCCGGCGTGGGGACATGATCAAGACTGCGGGAGCAAACGTGTCGCCACGGGAGGTCGAGGCCGCCATCTTGGGCGAGACGGGCCTGGTCGCCCACGTGGTCGGCATCGACGATCCGGAGAGGGGTCAGCTGGTTGTCGCGGCCGTGCGGGTACCGCACGGGGTCACGGCACCCGACCCAGCAGACCTGCGTTCCCGCCTGAACTCGCGGCTCTCGAGCTACAAGGTACCCCAATCGATAGTGATGATCGACGACGGAGAGGTCCCCCTGATGTCGAGCGGCAAGCTCGACGTACCAGCACTCAAGAAACGCTTTCGAGACCTGTGAGAGGAGCTCGAGCATGAGCTACGAGACCATCATCTACGACGTGGAGGATCGCATCGCCACGATCACGTTCAATCGCCCGGACAAACTCAACGCCATCAGCCAGCTGATGATCAAGGAACTCAACGACGCCTACATGAGGGCCGAGGGCGACGATGACGTCTGGACCCTTATCGTGAGGGCCAATGGCCGGGCTTTCTGCTCCGGCGCCGACGTCGAGGTGATCCGGGAAGACGGCCGGGTGCCCTACGAGGGCCGCTATCTGTCGCGGATGTGGGAGTGGGAGGCTCCACAGGAGGCCACTCCCCCATTTCGCAATATGGCGAAGCCGATGATCGTCGCGGTGAACGGGATGTGTTGCGGCGCCGGCAACGACCTGATCACGACGGGCGATATCTCGATTGCATCCGAGGACGCGACCTTCTTCGATCCCCATGTGAGCGTGGGAATCGTCGCCGGCCGGGAGATGGTGAGGGTGGCCCGCGCCCTGCCGATCAACGTCGCCATGCGCATGGCCCTACTCGGCAAGCACGACCGGATGACGGCGCAGCGCGCCTACGAACTCGGTTTCATCACCGAAATCGTCAAGCCGGACCAGTTGCATGCCCGAGCGCGTGAGCTGGCCGAGACCTTGAACAAGAACTCGCCTCTGGCCGTCCGGGGCACCCGGTTGGCGATTCGCAAGGGACTCGGGCTTCCTCTCTACGAAGCTGAGCTCCTGGCGGAGGCATTCCGCGAGCGGGTCATTCACACCGACGACTACCAGGAAGGCCCCCGGGCCTTTCTGGAGAAGCGGCCGCCTGTCTGGGAGTGCCAGTAACCTCTGAGCCACCCCCTCAGGGTTCGGGTAGGTCGAAGTAGTCATCGCGCAACTCGAACGCCCGCTTCGTGCCATGCTCGGACCGGACTTTCACGAAGTTGAACTCGTCTGCGCCGAATTGCAGGTTGGTGCCGTAGGCATGGAAGAGGTAGCTGGCGACCTCTTCTCCCTGGTAGGCAGACAGCTGTTCGACGAGACGAAACGCCTCCTTCGCGATCGCGATCCCGTCGGCCGGCATCCTGGCCACCTTCTGGGCCCACCATTGAGCCCGGCCGGCAACCTGTTCGTCCACGACGACCTCGGTGAAGATGCCCTGCCCCTCAAGCGTCGATGCCACGACGGTATCGCCAGTGAGCAACATACGCCGGGCCAGCACTGGTCCGAGGCGATGGAAGAACATATGGATGCTGCCGAGAGCCGGGCCCAGAAATCGGGTCGCAGGCATGCCGACGACCGTGTCGGCAGCGACAACCGAGATGTCGGACATCAGTGCCAACTCGAAGCCACCGCCGAGGGCGTACCCTCGGACCTCGGCGACCGTAGCCTTGGGGTAGCCGAGAAAGTTGTGATAAAAGTCGAAACTTTTGCGATCCACCGATAGCCGGCGGCGCTGACTCGGGCGCAGGCGAGCGCTCGGATTGTCAGCTCTCCGGGCATCGGGCCCGTACCATGCGTAGGCGTTGTTCATGTCGGCTCCGGTGCTGAACACTCCTCCTTCTCCCCTGAGCAGTACCACCTTGACGTCGTCATCGTCAGCAAGGTCGTCGAGGAAGGCGCCAAACTGGCCACGCATCGCCGGGTCGTAGGAGTTTCGCCGCTCCGGATTGTTGAGCGTGATACGAGCGATACCTGTCTCTGCGTCTCGTTCGAGAAGTACACGCGAATCACTCACTTGGCTCTCATCCTCCCGAAACGCAGCAGCACCGGACACGCTACCAGATTTCATCTAGAGGTTTATTCCGGCGCAAGCCGGCGAGCAGCCCAATCGGTCCTCCCCGCAACCACCTTTGTCCGGTTTAAAAAGATCTAGATTGTTTCTTCGAGGAACGTTGATCTGCTGGGAAACTCCTCCGTCTAGTGCTCCGGGGGGAGCGTCCGGACGGGTTCGGTACCGTCCCAGCGGGCGCAGAGCCGGGACAGGCCCGCCAGCTGAGCGAGGGATTCGGGTGACTGCTCCACGACTTCGGTGTAGAAGCCGAAGTCGGCGGAGGTGTCGTAGTAGGCGAGGCGCCAGGGGCCCGTGGCGATCTCCGACGCCAGCTCATAGCCGAGCCTTTGGTAGTGCTCCTTTTTGCCGTCATAGTCGGGCGTTACCGTGCACAACTGGTGGAGGCCCGAGGTTCGACCTCCGAGCCAATCTCGAAAGACGCTGGGTCGGTCGCAGTGCTGCTTTACGAGCTCGATCTGGACCGGTCCCGCCTGAGCCACGGCCACCTCGAGGGTGATGGTGGACTGCTCACCTCGATATACGGTTCGACTGTCGGTAGCCGGCCGGACCAGGAACGGTCCCACGCCGAACGCCCGGGCCCATGCGGCCGCGCTGGCCTGAACATCCTCTACGAGAAAGCCGAGCTGGAAAAAACGGTACTCTCCCTCCGGCCACGGCTGCTCGAAGAGCGGATGCTCCGGCCGGCTCACGCTGTTCTTATCTTTCGCACCAGGACCTCCTGCATGACGGTGGCCACCAGATGGCCGCCGGCGTCGTGTACCACACCGCGAGCGAGACCGCGATCGCCGATGATGACGAGGGCCTCCTGAGTGTAGAGATGCCACCGGTCGAAGCGAGTCGGGCGGTGAAACCAGATGGCGTGATCCACGCTGAAGGCGGTGAACCCGCCCAGACCATCCTTGTCGGGATACGCCCTGAAGACCATATCCATCAGAAAGAGATCGCTGGCGTGAGCCAGCAGGGCGGCGTGCAGGGCGTTGTCCCCGGCCACTTCACGGGGGGCGCGCATCCAGTGGGATCGCGTTTCTGGGGCCACGGGCCCACCGAGAAAGCTCGGTGCCTCGCCTATGCGAATCTCGAGAGGCGGCGGCCGCTCGATCCAGCTGCGGGCCTGGCCGGTCAACTCGGGCGGTACCCGGCGGGCCCAATCCTGGAGGAGTGGCAGCTCTTCGGGCGCCGGCACGTCCGGGATGGCGGCGGCGACCTCCGGTCCAGCCGCGTTGGCGTGAAACGACACAATGGCGGCGAGGAGCGTCCGGTCGTCCTGGAGAACCGCCACCCGGCGGGTCGACATCGACCGACCGTCGCGCACCCGATCGACCGCAATATCAACGGGGCGGCCCGGGACGCCGGCGTCGACGAACGCCGCGTGCATTGACTGGGGGTCCTTGTCGGTGACAGTAGCGCTGGCCGCAGCCACGGCTTGGGCGAGGAGTTGACCTCCGAAGACGCGGTCCGCGAACTGGCCCGGCTCGGACTGCACCCGGAACCTGTCCTCGCCCGCCGGCTGCAGAGCCAGGGCTCCCAATAGATCATCTAGCGACGCAAGAATCGCCGGCTCGACAAGAGTCTCCCCCCCACGGTCCATATCGCTAGCATACGCTCGTGCAAACGAAGACGGATCAATCGCACGAACGCTCGCGCTCATGCTGAGCGGCGAGAAGATCCTGATAACAGGACCGGCCGGCCGGATCGCTTTCGGCCTGGCTCGATCGCTCGCAGCCGCGAACGAGGTCTGGGGGATCGCTCGCTTCGGTGACCCGGCTACCCGGGAGGAAGTCAACGCCTTGGGGGTGACCACCCGGGTAATCGACATTAGCGACGGCGACTTCGGGGCGCTGCCGGATGACTTCACTTACCTGCTGCATATCGCAGCCGACTTCAGTGATGACTACGAGCGGGGCCTTCGTGTCAACGCGGAGGGCACCGGTCTCCTTCTGTCGCATTGCCGCCGGGCCAAAGCGGCGCTGGTGATGTCGACGGTAACGCTGTACAAGCCGCACCCGGACCCCTGGCACCCTTTCCGCGAAGATGACCCCCTCGGCGACGCGGGTCTGCCCTATCCCAAGCCGTATTCCATCACAAAGATCGGCGAGGAGGCCGTGGCCCGTTACTGTGCCAGGGAGCTTGACCTGCCGATCACGATCGCCCGGATGGGTAGCGCCTACGGCGACCGCGGCGGCCTGCCCGGATTCCACCTCCACGCCATAGCTGCCGGCCAGCCGGTGAAGACCCGTTGGGACCCGTTGCCCTACAGCCCTATCCACGACGACGACATCGCAGACCAGCTGGAGCCCCTCCTCGGTGTGGCCAGCGTCCCGGCGACGATCGTCAATTGGGCGGGCGACGAGCCGATCACCGTGCAGCAATGGTCGTCATACTTTGCTGAACTGCTGGGAGTCGAAGCCGCAGTGGAGGTGGAACCGGTCCCGGGGGCGTCGATCGGCTCAGTCTGCGATCATGCCAAGCGGGCCTCTGTCACGGGACCGTGCCGAGTGCAGTGGCGGGACGGCTTCCGCCGGATGGCCGGTCACTTCTATCCGGACCGCGTGAGGGCCTGAGGCGGTGGCTCGCTACCCGTCGGGTGACCGACTATTGGCGGAGGCCGAGGCGGAAGCAGGGCTGTCCGACTTTGGACCCGGCGACTTCCGCGACGGACTGGCTACCCTGCTCGACAGCTTGGAGTGTGACGGCGATCTCGATCCTCGAGCCGACTCGAGAGTGATCGCGGACCTCCGAAGGCGACTCGTGAACCGCCTCGAGGTGGAGTCGTGGTACGCCGGGCATCCCGAGCTCGAGGAGGTTTCGGTGAGTGGGCCGGTGGACATCAACGGCCTGCCCCGGACGGGGACGACCGCGCTCGCCGACATGCTCTCCATCGACCCGCAGTTCCGCTGCCTGCGCGGCTGGGAGCAGGCCCAACCATGCCCTCCCCCCTCGCTCGCCGATGAAGACGCTGACCCCCGGCGACTCCAATTCGCCAGGGCGAGGGACGCTGAGTCCCCCGAAATGAGGACCATGCATCTGTTCGAGGTGGATGCCACCATGGAGGACACCGAGCTCCTCGGGATGGCGTTCCACGGCCAGCAGATGACGCTGCCGGTCCCGAGCTACCGACAGTGGTGGCGCGCCGCTGACCTCACCTCGACCTACGCGTACCACCGTCGGGTGGTCGAGCTGCTCGGGTCGCGGCGCCCGCCTGACCTGTGGCTCTTCAAGGCACCTCACCACAAGTTTCACTTGGAAGCCCTGAAGTCGGCTTACCCGGACGCCCGCTTCGTCATGACCCACAGGGATCCTGGAAGGGCCGTGCCGTCGTACGCCAGCCTGGTGTCGGCGATCCTGCCTCCATCCGAGGGGCAGCGCGACCTGCACGGGCTGGGCCAGGAGATCTCCGACCACCTGAGGATCGGGATGGAGCACGCCATGGAGGGGCGCGCCCGCATCGGGGAAGAGTATTTTCTCGACGTCCATCACCGCGACCTCGTCGCGGACCCGCGGGGCGCGGTAAGGCGGGTTTACGACTGGCTCGGACTCGAGTTGGCGCCGTCGGTGGAGGAGACCATTATCGCCTGGCAGGATGCAAACCGGGTCGGTGCCCACGGCACCCACCAGTACACCGCCGAACAGTTCGGCCTGAGCACTGCTCAGATACGGTCCGACTACGACTTCTACATCCGCCACTTCGACGTGCCACTGGAGGGCTAACCAAGATGATCGATCTGCCGAGCTGGACCGACCAGATGAGGTCACTCGAAGGCGTATCCGACAATCTCATCGCCACGTGGCGCCCCGAGGGCGCCACGGAGGCCGAGACCCAGGACATGAACAAGCTGGCGCTTTCGATCCTCGCCAGCGGCTACCTGTGCCGGGTCTACACCGACGCCCGGCGGCCGGTCTTCATGCCGCTTTGGAACTATGCGTTCAACCAGGGCGGACCTAATCCGGATTACGTGTACTCCACTTTCGAGGTCGATCCCGAAGGGGTGTACCAGATCTCGGGATACCGTGGGACCAGCCGCTTCGTCGAGATCACCCAGCAGCAACTCGACATGCTGGGACCGTCGATGCTGGGCGGCGCTCGTAGCGGACCGCCGTTGCGCACAACCAACGATCTCGACCAGCTCGCGATCGACGACGACGGCTACTTCAGTGTGATCATGAGCGCCGAGCGCCCGGACGCTTACACGGGAGACTGGTGGCCGCTCGACGGGCGGGCGCGACGCCTTCTCATGCGAAGGTGCGCCTGCGACTGGAAGCACGAGGTCGACGCCCGGGTGGCCGTGAACCGCCTGGACGATCCCGGCGAAGATATGAGCCCTCAGGACGCGGCCCGCCGGTTCGCCGACATGACCGCATGGATCGACGGCACGATTCAGTTCGACATGGCGTTGGTGAGGTACTACCGGGAGCACCACGGAATCAACGTGCTGCTCCGCTCCCAATGGATTGAGGACGCCGGCGGACTGGCAAAGCAGGCCTATTACGACGGGATCCACCAGATCGACGACGACGAGGCCCTCATCGTCGAGGTACCACTCCCCGCCGAGTGCTTCTACTGGCAGATCCTCGTCGCAGACGACCGCTTCGCCACGGTTGACTGGGTCAACCGGCAGTCGAGCCTCAATGACGTTCAAGCGCGGGTCGACGGCGACGGCACCCTCCGCGTGGTGATCGCCAAGCAGGACCCGGGCGTGCACAACTGGCTCGACAAGGCTGGCTTTCCTTGGGGGATCATCCAGATGCGCCTGTTCAGAACCAGCGATTCTCCCGAGACCAAGGTGACCAGGGTCCCGGTCGCCGAGGTCCTCGAGCACCTGCCCCCTGACACGGTGCTGGTGTCGCCGGCCGAGCGCCAGGAGCAGCTCCGCATCCGGCGGGAGGGAGCCCAGCTGCGCCGCATCTGGTGAAGCCGCTCCCAGGACGGCCTCTTACCGTGAGGTCACTGACCGGATGCTGTGGACTCCAGCGTCTCGCTGGCGGCGTCATCCCAGCTTTCGGGCCTGAACACCCGCCTGTGGAAACGCCAGCCTGCCGTCGTGCGGACCAACCTGTCCTCGTAGGTGCCGATCACGGTAGGGGTGAGTCCCCGGTACACGACGACGTACGCCTCCACCGTGGCGGTGTCTCCGCTGACCTCGACGACGGGATTGACCACCACGTGTCGCATCCCGTGTACCCCTTCCGCGAAGCGGACCAGCTCCTCCCGCCCGGCGAAGACGCGTCCGGCGGCGTCGAGAGAACCGTCCTCGGTGAACATGCCCGCCCACCGATCGGCGTCGCCACCGTCGATGGCATGGTTGTAGGCGTACAGCAGCTGAAGGATGCTGTCGCGTTCCTCAAAGATGGAAGTCACGCTGAAGCGTATCCGGCCGGGCCAGCAAGATACCCGGGGCCCTCGACCTGCTGGCCGGGGTCGGGTTTCAAAGCGGCCCGCCGCCTTGCGTTTCGGCCCGGAGCCAGTCGCTCAGCTCCCGCTTGACGACCTTGCCGTAGTTGTTGGTCGGCAGGGCGTCGACGAACCGGTAGTCCTTGGGTCGCTTGAACCGGGCGATGTGGTCGAGGCAGGTCCGGTCGAGGTCCCTGACCAGCGGCGGAGCCGCGCCGTCGGCGGCCACGACGAAGGCCACCACCGCCTCGCCCCACTCCGTGTCGGGTCGGCCGACGACCGCCGCCGCCTCGACGCCCGGGTGGCGGAGGAGCGCCTCCTCGACTTCCCGGGGGTAGATGTTCATTCCTCCGCTGATGATCAGGTCCTTGGACCGGTCCCGCAGGGTGAGGTACCCGTCGGCGTCGAAGGATCCGAGATCACCGGTGTGCAGCCAGCCTTTCCGCAGCGCCGCGGCGGTGGCATCGGGCTGGTTCCAGTAACCGGCCATGACCACGTCACCGTGGACCACCACCTCGCCCACCTCGCCGGCGGGGAGTTCGCGGCCGTCGGCGTCGAGGACGCGAACCTCAACGTCGGTGCGGGGAACGCCGACGCTCTGCAGGTGGTCGCGCCAACGCGGATGGTTCCGATCGGCGTGGTCTGCCTTGGACAGGGCAGTGATCGTCATCGGCGTCTCGCCCTGCCCGTAGATCTGGGCCAAGCGGGGGCCGAAGACGGCGAGGGCATCTTCCAGGTCGGCTAGGTACATGGGTGCGCCGCCGTAGATGATCGTCTTCAGGTGCGCGAGGTCTGCGGCGGCCACGGCCCGATCGCCGGCCAGCCGCTTCACCATGGTGGGTGCAGCGAAAAACGACATCCCCGGCCAGCGCCGTATCAGGGCCGCGATCTCGTCGCCGTCGACGCCACCGGACTGCGGCACGACGCTCACCGCCCCCCGGGCCACGTGGGGCAGCCCGTAGAGCCCCGAACCGTGCGACAGCGGGGCGGCGTGGAGGATGCAGTCCTGCGGCATCACCGGGTCGATGTCCGCGAAGTAGCTGAGTGTCGCCATCAGCAAGTTGCGGTGGGTGAGCGTGGCGCCCTTGGGCCGTCCGGTCGTGCCGCTGGTGTAGAACAGCCAGGCCGGGTCCTCCGACCGCCGGCCAACGAGCGGCGCCGGCGACGATACCGTGAGCCGGTCCCACCGCTCACTGGGCGCGACCACGGCCGCCTCGAGCGAAGCAACGGTGCCCACCAGCGACTCGACGTCTCCGGCGTGGTCGGCATCGGTCAGGACGACGGCCGACTGGCTGTGGTCGAGGATGTAGGCGATCTCGTCGCGGTGCAAACGAGCGTTCACCGGCACGGCCACCAGACCGGCGTGCCAGATGGCGAACAGCGCCTCGAGGTACTCGGGCCGGTTGCGCATCACGATGGCGACCCGGTCTCCTGGAGACAGGCCGAGGTCATCGCGTAGGCCGGCGGCCGCGCCGGCCGTCCGGGCCGCGAACTGGCCCCAGCTGGCGTAAACCCGCTCGCCATCTGCCAGGGCCGGCTCGTCGGACCGCCGGCGGGCCTGACGCCCCACCCAGACCGCCAGGTTCATCGGACGGTCCGCGGCGCGGAGATGGAGTCGAGATTCTGCCTGGGCCGGTGCCCCAACACGTGGGCAGCGTAGCGCCGTTGGGGCTGCCGCTCGCGGCCAACCTCGGGTGGCGCGGCGTCGGATGTCGACGGCGGTGATCCCGTGAGCAACACCCGCGGACACGTTGATTGGGAGCCATCCAAGCCCTAGGCTGGAGGTTGCGATTAGACGGAGGGGCAATGGATCTCGGCGGTGTTCCCGGTAGCGATCTACTCGGGGGCCCGGGAGCGTGAGTTCGGGGCCACCGCCCGGCCTGTCGGGCGTTCACGGTACGGCCTTTTCAGCGGCCGCCTTACGCGCCTGGCACACGCTGGCAGGCGAGGAACCGAAGATCTTCCGTGACGAGTTCGCCCTGGCTCTCACAGGCATGGCAGAAGCCGAGGTCCTGGCGCTGGGACAACGGGTGCCAGCGGCTAGCGCATCGACATGCATCTTGCGCAGCCGTTTCACTGAAGACCGCCTGGCCGCGGGGCGCGACCGGCTGAGCCAGTACGTCGTCCTGGGAGCGGGCCTCGACTCTTATGCGCTGCGCATGGGAGATGGGCTTGGCAGCCTCACCGTCTTCGAAGTTGACGATCCCCCGTTTCAGGTCTGGAAGCGGCAGCGCATCCAGGAGCTGGGTCTGAAGCCACCCCCACAGCTACACTTCGTACCCTGCGATCTTGAGAACACCTCGATTGGCGAGGCGCTGGCGATGGGCGGGTTCGCAGCGGACAGAGCTTGTTTCGTCTCCTGGCTCGGCGTGACGCAATACTTGACCCGCGAGGCCGTCACCGACACTCTGCGTTGGGCGGGTGGGCGTCCCGCGGGGTCGGAGATTGTCTTGACGTACCTGGAATCCAACGCCCAGGCCGCAAATCTGAGGAACAGGATGGCGGAGAATGGCATTGCCCTGCTTTCGGATTTCTCTACGAACGAAATGATGGCAATGGTGCAAGCCGCAGGCTTTTCGCGAATTGAGGACCTCTCGCCCCAGGAAACCGAGGAACGATACTTCCGTGGCCGGACCGATGGCCTGAAGGCTCCCGAGATCCAGCGCCTGCTGAGCGCAACGGTGTGAGATCCTCGCCGCTGCGGTTGTCCCCCGTACGCAGGGTCCCCGGCGCGGCGGGTAGCTTGCTGTCATGAGCAGAGGGCGGGCCCAGAAGAAGGCGTTGACGTTACAACTGGCCCAAGCTGGCTTCCCCGCTGCTCGCGAGGAAGTCCATCAGATGATCGAGGCCGCCGGGGGTGACCCCGCCCTCTGGCGCTGCTGGGCCGACCGGCGACGCGACGGCGAGCCCCTCGAATGGCTCATCGGGTACACGGTATTCGCGGGCCACCGCGTCCGTGTGGATCGAGGCGTATATGTTCCGCGTCTGCAAACCGAGCTCATCGCCCAGCGAGCTATCGAAACGCTGCCCGACACCGGGACCGCAGCCGACCTGTGCACCGGGTCGGGGGCGATCGCCGTGGCTCTGCGAAACGCCCGCCCCAACGCTCGCGTCGTGGCCACCGACATCGACGCCAGCGCCTGTCGCTGCGCGGCCAACAACGACGTCGAGGTCTACCAGGGCCACCTCGCCGAGCCCATACCAGCCGAACTGACTGGCAAGTTCGACGTCGTTGTCGCCGTAGTCCCGTACGTTCCGACCGATGAGATCATCTTCTTGCCCCGAGACGTACGCCAATACGAACCGCACCGCGCCCTCGACGGTGGAATTGATGGGACCGAGATGCTGCGGCAGGCGATTTCCGCCAGCACCTGCCTTCTGCATACAGGTGGCTCTCTACTGGTAGAACTCGGAGGCAGCCAGGACGAGATACTGGCTCCAGCCCTCCAGGCGGCTAGATTCCATCTCGTGGAACGTCTCGTTGATGACGAAGGAGACCTCCGAGGCGTGCACGCCCGGCTGGGCGTAGATTGCTGAACGAAGGCAATCTAGAGCAATGGCAGACAGCGGGCTCGACGGCACAGCCTCGAGGGGTTGGCCGATGTCGGCGACCTGGTCCGCTTGAGCGAGGCCGGTCGATGATGCCATCGGTTTATGAAGGCTCACCCGGGATGCCGCCCCCCGCACGCCAGGGACCTCTTGCTGGTCGGATCATGGCCCCGTCCCGCTGGAGGCGTCGAGAAGGCACTCCTCGGCAAAGGCCAGCGCCTTGAGGTGATAGGCACGCCCCGCCTTACTCAAGCTGATGTTGTGGCCGGCGCCACGCTGGACCGCGATGTCGACACGGGGAGACCGAGCCAGCAGGGCCCGCAGAGCCGCAAAGTGCTCCCCGCTGACCACCCACAGCCGCTCGTGGTCGGCGAAGGTGAACCGTACCGGAACCCGGACCCCGTCACAGAAGCCCCGCAGATCATCCGGCCACTCGGCCGCCTCGTGCTTCGGCGCCGGTGCCATGGGGGCGACCGGCAGCACGCCAGGGGTGAAGGTTGCGGAAGGATAGAGATGTCTCGGTCCCCACGACGGGTTGACGTCTCCGGGCTGCGACTCCGGGCTGGTCACGCCCGGTTGGAACGTGTACATCAATCCGCTCCCCGAGCCGTCTACCCCGAGGAGCCGCGGCCCGCTTGGCGAAGCCGCCATGGTGAGCGCCAGCTTCAACCCGAAGGAATGGCCGACCAGGAAACACCCGGCCCCCACGGCGTGGTCCTCGGCGAAGCGCGCCACGGCGGCGTTCAAGAACTCTGACTGACGGAACATGGCGAACGAGGCCGGGTCGGCGCCCGTCGACGCGCCATACCCCAATCGATCTGGAGCCCACACGGTGAATCCCAGGGCAGCGGCGACCTCGAGGAGCGACAACCGTGGATCGGCGGGACCGGCGAAGTACCGGGCCGTCATGCCGTGGCCGTGGAGGGCCACGACCAGCGCCCTCGGCTTGCCGTCGGGCTCGGCGAGCAAGCCCGACAGGGTCACTCCGTCGACGGAAACGTTGACGGGCCGGATGGGCGGCGTTGATGACATTTCTTACCCGGTGGGAGTCACGGCGCCGGCGCGATTCGATCCGACACGGCGCCTCGAGCTATCAGTGCGTCAATTGCGTGCTCCTCATACCCGGCATCGGCGAGGACCTGGCGCGTCGCGCTCCCGGCCGTCCCGCTTACCCCGACCGTTCCGGGCGTTTCGGACAATAGAACGTGATGCCCATGCTGACGCAATGGTCCGAAAATCGGGTGCTCCACTGCCGCCATGAAGCCGGCGTCGACAAGCCAGTCGTCCGATCCGAGAACGTTCCCGACGCCTCGCTCCTCGACTGCGACGCAGGCGACTCCCGCCGCCGCCGCCCGCCGGCCCATCCCCTCGACCGAACGACCGGTCGCCTCCAAGGCCGGTCCCTCGCGGTCACACACGGCCACATCCAGACCGGCCCCGGCCAGGCCCATGGTGATGGCGGCGCCGATGCCCTCACCGCCGCCGATCACCACCGCCACCTTCCCGTCCAGGTTCATCCGTTCTTCCCAAAAGCCCATCTCGTCGCCTCTATCCGTGGTTGGCAGTTGTCCGTGGTTGGCAGTTGACAGGCCGATCAAACCTCATCCCGACAACGTGCCCGTCCAACCGCGACCCGGACCCCGCTTGTGACTGGCCGAGCACACGGCCAAGCTGACTGTCCGTGACAGCCAGTTTGCCGGCCCCGTTCCACGATGCCCTCGCGGCCTGCTCGATCACCGAGTTCGCCACCACCTCCGGGGCCGGACTTCCGATTGACACCCCGTTGCTCTGTTTCCCTGGTGACGACACGGTGGAGGTCACCACCGGACTCGACCCGACCTCCTCGAGGTCCTCTACCACCCAATCCCCTTCGCCCATATGACCCAGCCCGCCTCCGGCGAGCCTTCCTGGTTCGTGGCGCCGGTGTTCGCTGTCACCGACGGGCACTTCGCCAGCCGCTTCACCCGAGTGCTGCTCCGTAACCTCGATTTCCTGCCCGACGCCCCCAAACCCACGCCCACTCAGCTTGAAGCCGTCGACCTCCTCGAAGCCATCGCCGCCAGCCCCGAATTCGTGCTCGCCTTTACCATGAAACCAGGCGACATCCAGCTCATCAACAGCCACGTCACCTTCCATAACCGCACCGCCTTCGAGGACTGGCCCCAACCCGAGAGGCACCGCCATCTCCTCAGACTTTGGCTCTCAGTTCCCAACAGCCGCCCCCTCTCCCCCGCCCTGGCCCCTGTCTACGGGGATATCCGGGCCGGAGCGATCCGCGGCGGAGCAACACCACACCCCATCAACGCCCTCGCTTCAGCACTCTCGAAGCGCCATGATGGCGCCCCTTCGGCCCTGAGCTATCGAGGTCGGAACTGCGGCAGGGTTACGTCTTCGGTTACGTCCTCAAAGACTACTTCGACCGGCATCCCAACCGTCACCGCCTCGGGGGGGCATTCGAGGATGTTGGCGGTCAGACGAACGTAGGAGGCGTCGTCGAGCTCTACCAGCGCGACCGCAAGAGGAATCCTGGCCGTGAAGGCAGGATGGAGCGCCTGCCGCAAAATAACGAAGCTGTAGACCTTGCCGCGTCCACCTATCAGCTGCCATGTGATCGATCGGGAATTGCAGACGTAGCAGATCTCCTGGGGATACCAGATCCACCGTCCGCAGTCTTGACAGCGCGGGATCATCAGCTGGTGACGTCGAGCCGCCTCCCAAAACTGTTCTGTCTCAGGGCGGTCGATCTGGGGAAGGGGGCGGACCGCGGGAACCATGTTCAAGCCTTCCCGAGGACCAGAGTGCCGTAGGCGATGCCTGAATATCCGCCCACCACGCCGATCTCCGGCCCGGTGATCTGGGTTGCGCCGGCGGACCCACGCAACTGACGGACGGCCTCGCACAAATGATTGTTCCCCATCTGATACACCTGCGAGAGCATTCCGCCGCTGGTGTTGATCGGCAGGGTACCGTGGATCCCGATGCGCTCGCCGCCCTCTACGAAGGGGCCGCCTTCGCCCTTGGCGCAGAAACCATGGTCCTCGATCGTCGACAGCACGACCCAGGTGAAGCAGTCGTAGCACTGCATGAAATCCACGTCGCTTGGACCGACTCCGGCCATGGCGTATGCCCTGGGTGCCGAATGCACTGCCAAGGTGTGGGTGAGGTCGGGTTGCTGGGCCCAGTAGTAGCTGCGAGGCGCCGTCGCCAGACCAAACCCTTTCACGCTGACCGCCGGCTTCGCCAGGTCCTTGGCCCGGTCCGCTCTGGTCATCACGAAGGCGGTCGCACCGTCACTGATGACGCAGCAGTCGTACAGTCTCAAGGGCTCCGCAATGTATCGGGAGTCGAGATAGTCGGCCATCGTCAGCGGAGCCGTGAAGACGGCATTGCCATGAAGTCCGGCGTGCTCGCGCAGCTTCACCGCGATGGCGCCCAACTGTTCAGACGTGGTCCCGAATTCCGCCATGTGGCGACGAGCGCACATGGCGAGATGCGCCGGCTGCCCGTACCATCCGAAAGGAGTCTCGAAGTCCCTCTTGTTCGCCTTGCTGTCGTGTGCGTCGCCTGGCGAATAGGACATCGAACCCCACACGTTCGAGAACCACGACAACACGTAGTCGCATAATCCGGCTTCTAGGGCCATAGTCGCATTGGCGACCGCGCTCACCAAGCCGGTGCCCGCCGCGATCTCGGCGGTAGCAAAATAC
Organism: uncultured Acidimicrobiaceae bacterium; assembly: GCA_963769725.1. Classification (GTDB taxonomy): domain Bacteria; phylum Actinomycetota; class Acidimicrobiia; order Acidimicrobiales; family Palsa-688; genus PALSA-693. The sequence goes on from CAVYMU010000006.1 coordinate 120,823, forward strand.
CTGAGATCCTCGATCCCGAAGTTCTCCTGGACGACCTCCATCGTCACCCCATCCCCGACGAGGGGCTGGGCGCTAACCCCGTCGATGTCCTTGGGTGTGATGCCGGCGTCCGCACAGGCCCGCTCGATGGCTTCGAAGACGAGTTCCTGGACGGTACGGTCGCTCTTGCGCTCGTATTTCGTCTCCCCGATCCCGACGATGCAACCTGCGTCACGCATGCTCGTCAAAATGAGCCTCCTGTCGTTGGTATCTGGATATCGGGTGGTCGAGGTTGGTATCCCCCACCTTTTTCGGGCCAAGATTTGACACGGCCGTTCTCCCCCATCCTCCGTCAATCATGGCGCTCATCCTAATGCGCCTCGTGCCTGCCGGGCTCCGACCGTCGCCAGCCCGATCCGGCCAGCACCGCGACCCCACCGGGCAGGGCCTCTGGTCCCGGGAAGCACGTAGACGCGTTTCATCGATCCGTCATCAGCGCTGGTATGCTCGGGCACGGGTTCATGACCAGCCCCGGCACGAAGGTTGCCAATCCAGCACCTCATCTCTCCCGGAAAGTACATTCCTATGTTCGAAAAGCTTTGGTCTAACTCCGGCGACTCCCACTTCCTCGAACCGGAGGGCCTTTGGCACGAGATCATGCCGAAGGCGGTCGCCGACCGCATGCCGCGTACAGTCCACGATCCCGACGGCGGCTTTGAGACCGTCTATGTCGACGGCAAGAGCTTCCAGCGGCCACTGCCGAAGCTCATGCGCAAGCGCAACACGGAGACGGGTGAGACCATCGTCGAGATGTCAGCCCGGCCACCCGGATCACGCGACATGAACCTCCGGCTCCAGGACCTTGACCACGAGGGCGTATGGGCCGAGGTCATGTACCCGTCGATCGGCATGTGGGAGAACCTGATCGAGGACCGCGACCTCATCCGGGTGGCGACCCGGGCCGAGAACGAATACCGCAAGTCGGTCCTCCAAGACATCGCCCCAGATCGCATGATCCCGGCCGCGGCTCTTCCCCTGCTCGACGTCCCCGACGCGGTAGCTGAGCTCCAGTACGCCAAGCAGATCGGCCTGCACATCGCCGCCCTGCCGACCGGCCTTCCCAAGGGCATGCCCGACTACAACCGCGATGATTGGGAGCCACTGTGGGCGGCGGCCGAGGAGTGCGACATGGTGCTCGGCTTCCACATCGGCTCCGACAACGACGGCGCCGACAACACCGGCTTCGCCGGCCCCGGTGGAGCAGTCCTCAACTACGTGAAGACCACCTTCGGTGGCCAGTACGCGGCGATGAAGCTGGTCACCGGCGGCGCCCTCGACCGCCATCCCAACCTCAAGATCCTTATCTCGGAGGGCGGCGCCACGTGGGTACCGTTCATAGGCGACCGGATGAACGAGGGCTACCGCCAACACAGCATGTTCGTGCGGCCGGTTCTCTCGAGGCTCCCGAAGGAGATCCTCTACCGCCAGGTGTACACATCGTTCCAGCACGACGAGTCGGCTCCGGCTGCGCTGTGGGCGATGGGCTACCAGAACGTGATGTGGGGCTCGGACTACCCGCATCTTGAGGGCACATACGGCCACACCCAAAAGACCCTCCACGAGTTGTTTGACAACGTGGTCCCCGAGGTCAGCCACCGAGTGCGGATCGGCGCCTTCAAGGAGCTGTTCCCCCACATCAGCGACCCACCCGGACCCTCGTAAAGCTCAACGTCGCCTCAGCGAGGGCACGTTGATTTCGGGGTCACTCGCCGACGCCGACGATGGCGTCGCCTTTGAGCTTGGCGATGGCTTCGTCGTTGTAACCCAGTTCGTAAAGGATTTTTGTCGTGTGCTGCCCGTTGAGGCAGCTCGGAGCGATCCGGGACGGCGTTCGCGAGAATCGCACTGCCGGCCCGGCCCGGAGAACCTGGTCGAACACCGGATGGGCAATCTCGATGACCATGCCGGTGTCGCGTAGCACCGGATCGGTGCAGGTGAACTCCGAATAGGTGGCGTCGAAGGCCTTCACCACGGCAATGCCCTTGGGGGTAAGGTCCCGCTCCCAGGCCCCGGCGTCGCGGGTGGCCAGCACGCCCGCGAGTTCGCCGATGAGGGCGTCGTCGTGGGCCCGACGCCCCGCCGCGGTGGCGAATCGTTCGTCGCCGACCAGATCGATGCGACCGATCGCCGCCGCCAGCGCCTCCCACTCCTGCTGACGGGGGGCGGCCACAAACACCCAGCCCGTCTCCGCCTCGTAGAGGCGGTACAGGGCGTGCAGTCCGTGGCTTTCGGGATCGGGGACGGGCAGCGGCGGCTTACCCTCGTACCGGTTGAAGTCGTCGGCGTAGGCCAGGGCGTTGCCACTGATCATCGAGGTCGACATGACCTGACCCTCGCCGGTGCGGCGCTGGTGGTAGATGCCGAGCAGCAACGAGGACAAGACGGCCAGGGCGGCGTTGGCGTCGCCGTCAACCGGACCTCTCAGGTGGGGCAGGACGATGGCCTGGGCCTCCACGGAGTTCAGCGACCGGGTCAGCTCCGGGTCCAGCCAGCTCCCCGCGTGGCGCACGATCTGGCCCGCCAACGCCGAGGCCACACCCGCGTAGATCGGCCGGTGGGCGTACGGACCGTCGATACCGTAACCAGCGGCGTGCAAATAGACCAGGCGAGGGTTGAGCGCGGTCAGTACCTCGGCGCCCACGCCGAGCCGCTCGGCGACCCCGGGGCGGAAACCATCGACGAACACGTCGGCGTTCTTGACCACCTGGTGCACGATCTGGCGACCTTCGCTCGAGCGCAGGTCGACCGACAGACTCTCTTTACCCTCCATGGTCTTCACCGAAGTGACCTCGGGGTTCCCGAACGCCCAGCGCATAGGGTCGCCCTTCAGGTCTTCGAGTTTGATAACCCGAGCCCCCAGGGCCGCCGCCATGGTCACCCCGTACGGCATGGCGTAGTAGTAGCCGAGTTCGACGATAGTGACACCCTCCAGCGGGTGCGCCGGCGCGGCCCCGCTTCCCGACGCTGACGGCCCGGCCCGGATGACGTCGCCGCCGTGCTCGCCCAGGCGGGGCGCGGAGCGGGCGATCCGGGCCGGGCTGCGCTCCAGGTGGGCCACCGGGCCGATCTCCTGCACCGGGCCCACCCCCGGGTCTTCGACCGTGACCACGTCGCCGTTGTGAATGATCTGGGCGTGGTCGAGACCCTCCTCGCTGCGGCGGGCCATCTCGAAAGCAATGTTGTCATCGGCCAGCAGGATCGGCTCCCACTCGGCGTAGGTTTTCGTCCGCAGCTGGGCCCAGACCAGGTCTTCCCACTCTTGGGCCACTACCGCCGTCTCGAACAGCGGCTGGCGGGCGAAGCGAGGATCGTCGATGGTCTCGCCCAGACCGACGGCCCGGCTGAGCGCCTGGGCCTGATGGGGCAGCATGTGCGTGAAGTTGACCCAACGGCCGTCACCGGTAGGGGCGATAAAGCTCAAACGGCTGGCCCCCATCGCCTGGGAAGCGATCGCGGAACTCCCAGCCGCGTTCCCCGACGCGCCCTGAACCTGCTGCCAGGTCATCGTGCCGAAGTAGTCAAAAGGGACCAAACCACACACCATGGCCGCCTCAACATGCTGACCCACACCGGTCCCCTCCCTCGCCGTCAAAGCGGCGAGGATCCCGGCGAAAGCCTGATGCCCGGCGCCGGTGCTGGCCATTGGGGCGTCGTTGTAGACAGGCCCCGGGCGGGACCCGAAAGGGCCGAGCACGTAGTGGCCGGTCTTGGCCGCCACCGTCCCCTCGTACCCGGGCAGGTGGGCATACGGTCCCCTCGAGCCGAAACCGGTAATCGAGCAATAGACCAGACCCGGGTTGTCCTGGGCCAAACGCTCATAGCCGACGCCCCAGGAGTCGGCCACACCACAGGCGAACGCCTCGATCACCACGTCGGCGGCCGCGGCGGCCCGGCGCAGCTCTTCTTGTCCTCTCGTGGTGCGCAGGTCAATGACCCGGCTCTCCTTGCCGCGGTTCCATACCAGAAAGCCGGCCGGCCGAGCAGTCCGGAGCAGATCACCATCCGGAGACTCGATCTTCACAACCCGAGCACCGTTGTCGGCCAGCAGCATCCCCACCAGCGACGCCGGGATACTCGCCGATCCCATCTCCAGCACGTTGAGTCCATCACACACCGTTCGAGTCATTCTGATCTTCCTAGCTCAGACACGCCTGCTGGATTTTTCCTTCGCCCCGTGGAGGACTTGAACCTCACAGGTCTGCTCCCGTCGCTCGCCCCTCAATTTCCTTTCGTCGTCCACTCTGCTACTAGTACCGCATCAGCGAACGCTGGCCCTGTAGGTCCACCATCTGGGCGTGCTGATGGCCCACTCTGATCGTACACTTGTTGGTGTCGGACTGGAGGCGGTGGTGTTTGGGGAGGCCGATCCGTATCCGCTGGTGATGACACTGTCATGGCGTCGGACTCTAACGAGGAATTCGCTTGCTGCCCTTGAGCACGTCCATGCGCAGTGGGTGAGCCGGGTCGGGTCGCGGCCATGATAGGGATTCGGTTCGTCTGATCCGAGGAGAACTACTTGACCCAGAACCAGTTGCGCCCTACTCCGACCTATTCGATCTCCGCGGTCATGTCGCCGTGGTCACTGGCTCGAGCACAGGGATCGGTACCCCAGAGGAGCAGAGGATCGGAGTAGGGGGTATCCCCCTCGGGAGACTGGGCACCCCCGACGAGATCGCATCGTGCGTGGTCTGGCTGGCCTCGCCGGGCGGCGCCTTCGCCACTGGACAAGCATTTGTGGTCGACGGTGGGCAGACCCTCAAGGGGACGGAGGGACCCCCAACCTCCGTGGTTTCCGCCGGGCCCAACTGAGGTCGGGCCGCGCCTGAGCCCGCCTATCAGTGCGGCCAGGCCGCCTATCCGCCTGAGCCGGCGGTAAGCCCCTGCCGGATGCGGGGCCGGAAGTGACGTTCCCAAAACCCCGGCCCTGGCGACTAACTGCGGAAGGCGGGCAGTTGGTCGCCCGCGGGGATCCTCGCGGAGCCCACCCGGCCGGCGTGCGGGTCGTCCAAGGCGGCCCTTTCCCACCTGACCAAGTACATCGCCACCTACTACGGCCGGGGGAACATTCGAGCGAACGCCGTTTCCCCAGGTATGACGCTTTCCCTCGAACGGCGCACCCCCGAAACGGCTCACCTACTCGCCCTGGCCCGCCACCACGCCCTGGCCCGGATCGGCGAACCTGAGGAGCTCGCGGAGGTCATCGCTTTCCTTGCCTCCGACCGCGCCTCGTTTCTCACCGGAGCCGTCATCCCTGTCGACGGCGGAATGACAGCTCACGCTCCCTACTACGCCGACCTGGTCAGCCAGCAAACGAACCTCATCCCGGCCTCGGACGCTCCCGCTTCGGGCGTCACTGCGGAATTCCCCGCCACTACGATGTAGGAAACATGACCTTCCGCGCGGATTGAACGCGGCCCCGCCGAAGTCGGAGGCGAAACCCGGGTTCCACCACACGTGATAATGGGCGAGGGATTCTCAGGTCGACTCCTTTCCATCAGCGGGTACCCGGAGCAACGGTCACCGTGTCGTGGCCGGCGCGCAGGACTGCCCCGCCCGAGTCGCCGGTGTAGGCACCGTGCTCGACGACCAACACGCCGCTCACCAAAACACCGGCAATACCCACCCCCTCGGCATAGAGGCGGGACGCACCGGCGGGCAGGTCGGCGCGCCTGCCGACTGGACCAGGCCCCACGGTCAGCGGATCGAACATCACGATGTCGGCGTGGGCACCCGCCTCGATTCGGCCCCCACACGATATACGGCTACGCCCAATCCCTCGTCAGCCTCGAGGCGGTCGAGAGGCAATCAGCCATTTCGGAACTTTTCATCTGGACGATGCTGTGGCAGCCGGGAGATATGCTTCTCTGACCGAGTCGCATCGGGAGCGCCATGACCCCACCCACAGACCGCGAGATCATCGAGCACCGCATCGCCGGCTTGCTCGAGAAGTTTCCAGAGCCCGGCAGCGGCAATCCGGCGACATTCCTCGGGGCTCAGTTCGACCAGGGATTGGCGTGGGTCCATTTCGACAAGGGATGTGGCGGCCTGGGCTTGCCGGCCAGGTACCAACCGGAGATAGACCACCGGCTCCAAGAAACGGGCGCCCCGGCCAGCCATGGGGACTATGTGGGCCTCCACCAGGGCGCATCAGCCATCCACTTCGCAGGGACGCCCGAGCAACGAGCGAGATTCCTGCGCCCCATCTTCACCGGTGAGGAGCACTGGTGCCAGCTCTTCAGCGAGCCCGGGGCGGGTTCCGACCTCGCCGGTCTGTCGACCATGGCCATCAGGGACGGAGATGAATGGGTCGTGAACGGGCAGAAGGTCTGGACCAGCGGCGCCCGCGATGCCCGCTGGGCGATCCTGGTAGCTCGTACCGATCCTGAGCTGCCGAAGCACCGAGGCCTCACCTTCTTCATTTGCGACGTCACCGATCCTGGCGTCGAGATCAGACCGCTCAGGCAAGCAGATGGCAACGCCCACTTCAACGAGGTGTTCCTGACCGACGTCCGGCTTTCGGACTCTTTGCGGCTCGGAGACGTCGGGCAAGGTTGGGGGATCAGTCTCGCCTGCCTTCACTCCGAGCGGGAGGGGACCGGGGACGCCTTCGCCCGGCCTATTGACGACCTCCTCAACCTGTGGAGGTCCCGCTCTGACCGGCTCTCCCCGGTCGCGGCTGTCTTGAAGCAAGAGGTGGTGAAAACGTGGGTGGAAGCCCGCGTCGTCGAGCTCAACAATCGACGGATGAGAGAGGCACAAGGTCGCGATGGGGCCACACCTCTCGGCTCTCTGGCCAAGATCGCCTCCAGTGAGCACACTCAGAGACTGTCCGGGCTCATGTTGAAGCTCATGGGCCCTGCCGGCCAAGTCGGCTTGGACTACGACGCCGATCTGACGAGCCGTCAGGGCGGTATTTCGTCCCAACCTCAGGTGCTTGCCATTCGGTCCCGGGCCATGTCGATCGAGGGCGGAACCAACGAGATTCAACGGAACATCATCGGGGAAAGGATTCTGGGCCTGCCAGGCGACATCCGGGCTGACAAAGACCTCGCCTGGAGAGACGTCCCGAGGAACTGAGCCATACAATCTCGACGGCCTCCGAGCGAACTGTATACGAGGAGCGAAGACATGACGGCACGCGTCGGCGGACACAAGGCCGTGGTCACCGGCTCCGGCGGTGCCATGGGCGCTGCCATCGCCGTACGCCTGGCGGAGGAGGGCGCCGATGTCGTGCTCAACGACCGGCTGCCCGACCTGACCGACGAGACGGAGAGCGTCATTCGCGAACTCGGTCGCGACGTAGTTAGCGTTGTGGCCAACGTGACCCGCCGGGAAGGGGCCGAGCAGGTGATCAACGCGGCGTTGGCGCGGTGGGGACGGGTCGACATCCTCGTCAACGTCGTGGGCGGAGTGCGGCCGCCGGTAGTGAACCCCATCTGGAAGATTTCCGAAGAGGACTGGGAGTTCGCCATGGGCATCAACTTGCGGGGCACGTTCCATTGCACCCAGCTCGTCTGCCCGGCGATGATGGCACGCCGATCCGGCAAGATCGTGAACATCGCCTCCAACAGCTGGGCGGGCGAGGCTATCCACGCCCACTACGCGGTGGCCAAGGCCGGGGTGGTGGCCTTCACCCGGTCGGTGGCCAGCCAGCTCGGTCCATACAACATCAACGTCAACGCCGTCGCCCCCGGCGCCACCCGGCGCTCGGCCCGCATCGCCGCCCATATCGAAACGCCCCTCGGCGACGAGTCCCCGCCTGTGGCCATGTCTGTGGCCACGACCGGTCCGCTCGGCCGCCGCAACGAGCCGGTCGACATCGCCAACGCCGTCCTTTTCCTGGCCTCCGAGGAGAGCCGCAACATCTCCGGCCAGCTCATCACCGTGGCCGGCGGCAACAACCCATCCCTTTAACACAAAGACCGCGCTCGACCAGGCCTTCAAGGGGCCGACCATCCACCGCCGAGCGCCGGCCACCCGGGGTGGGTGACTCGTAACTCTTGTGAGTCGCAGTTGGACGCGACGAGAAGTCGGCCGTTGGCGTCCTGTCCGTTTCTATCGTCGGTGGGACATTCGTACCGATCCCATCTCGTCGCTGACGGCCGTCGCGGAGGACAAACGACCCGGCTTGCTCGTGGAGATTTGCCCTGGCACGGCAGAGACCGCCAGCATGGCGTGCCAATACTGGGGTGTAGTATTAGCGGCGCGGTTTCCCCGAGGGAGAAATGCCATGACGGATATGGACGTCGACACCGAGCTAGCTCGCATGTACGCCACGCAGGCGGCGTGGGACAGGGTTCCGGAGCGGGCCGCGGCTCGAAGTTCTGCCGAGCCGCAAGGCATGTACGTCGAGTTGGCAAACGAGTGCCCAGTGGTACGCAACCCAGACGGGGTGGTGACGCTGCTCACCATGGACGACATCCTCTTCGTCAACAAGCACCGCCGGGTCGAGCAAGCGTCGAAATTCCTCGGATCGAACCGCCCGGCCATCCCCCTCGGCCTGGACGGCCCCGAGCACACCAAGTACCGTCGCCTCCTCGACCCGGTGTTCACGGCCAAGCGGGTGGCGCCATTGGCCGACCAGGTCCGCGCCCTGGCCAACAAGCTGATTGACGGCTTCATCGACGCAGGCGAGGTCAAGGCCTACCGGGAGTGGTGCGAGCCGCTCCCCTCGCAGATCTTCCTCTCCATCATGGGCCTTCCCATGGAGGATCTCCCTGGCTTTCTCCGCTTCAAGGAACTGACTCTGTCCAACGAGATCCTCGAACGCGAACCGCCCGAGGTCCAGACGGCCAAGAGAGCCGAAGCCGTCGAGTGGATCCAGGCCTACTTCAACCGGTCCCTGGACGAACGCGAAGCGCGGGGCGAGCCGGGCGACGACATGCTCGGCTGGCTGATCACCGCGGAGGCCGGTGGAGAGCGACTCAGTCGCGACGAGATCCACGACATCCTCGGCCTGCTCATCATCGCCGGCTTGGACACCGTGGCTGGGTCGCTGGCCTGCTTCCTCAGCTATTTCGCCCGCCATCCCGAGCAGCGGGCCAAGATGGTGGCCGACCCGTCCGGGTGGCCCACGGCCGTCGAAGAGTTGATGCGCTTCGAGTCGCCGGTCACCGACGGAGGGCGGATCGCCCTCGACGACCTTGAGCTTCCGAGCGGAGAGAAGATCAAGGCTGGCACCCTCATGGGCATGTCGTGGTCAGCTGCCGATCTCGATCCCAAATACTTCCCGGACCCACTCAGGGTCGACCTCGACCGCTCCCCCAATCCCCACATCGGCTTCGCCAGTGGCTTTCACCGCTGCCTCGGATCTCACCTGGCCCGCATGGAGATGGTAGTGGCCATGGACGCCTGGCATCAGCGCATCCCGGACTACGAGATCAAACCCGGCACCGAACTCGTCTACAGCGGCAACCCCCGGGCCCCCCACCACTTCTCACTCGCCTGGAACTAGCAAACCATCATTGCTACTTGCATCATTCCAGCGGTGCGGAGCCGAGCAACACGACGCTCTTCGTGCAGCCGTCGGGACCTGCTTTCCAATCGTGGTCGACGCCTGTGATGACGGCGCAGTCGCCCGGTCCGAGATAGTGGTCACCATCATCGAGAATAAGCGTGATCGAACCGCTGAGCACCACGTCGTAGTCGACGGTGTCGGTGTGGTGCATGTGGGCAGTGGCGTTCGGGGGCCAGTGCACGATCAGCCACCGCGTGTGACCGGGGGCAACCCCGAGATCGAGGTCGGCGCCCTTACCGACCGGGCGAGGTCCGGGCACGACAGTGTGGGTGGTAAAGACCTGTGCGAGCGTTACCTGCTCCTCCGGACCACCGAGGTCGCTCTGCTCGACCACGCACGAGCGCCCATCACTGTCAACTCCTGTAACGATCTTGCGCATCTGAAGAGTGTCGCATTGTCAGGTTCGAATGTCATGCTGGCGCGGGGCAGACACCGTGCAGCTGGAGCCACCGGCGCGTCGGATCACGGCGGGCCTTCCCGCCCGCAAGATCGCTACCATCGAGCCATGCCCCGCTTGCACAGACTGGAGCGGCCCCCACCCTGGCGGGATAAGGGCCGGAGCGTCCTGGAAAGCGGGGGGACGCTTCCCGGAACGCTCAACGAACCCTTTCGATCGTACTGCCGAGTTCGAGAGCGGGGCAACAGGACGAGTGCTGCACGCCTTCGATGATGTGGAGAGGTCAGCCACCGCGTGCGGTGGGGGCCTCGTCGGCGCCGCGCCGCCAACGACCCCCTCGGTACCTTCGAGCCCTCTAGTCACCGGAGAGTGAAGTCCCGGCGCGAACGCGGCTTAGAGGCGTTGGGTCTTTGAGATGATGTCGTCACCAAAGCGGAGGAGTTCGTCTCTCATCTCTGCGACGGTCGAGGCCCGTACCGGTACGCCGATGCGATCGACGCCCACCGAGGCATACCACTTGGCCTCGTCGACCGTCCTGGCCCCGCCGCTGGTGATCTCAAGCGCATCGGGATCGCGGCCGGCCAGGCGGGCGGCCTCCTTGGCCTTGTTGATCGCCTGGGGTAGGGCCTCGTGGAGGTCTTCCCAATGGAAGATGAAGGGGAAGTATCCGTCGCCGAAGGCACCAGCCCGGCGGAACGCGGCTTTGGAATTGCCGCCGATATGCAGGGGAATGTGACGATTCTTCGGCCAGGGTCGGCATTCCATCTGATCGAAGTTGACGTATTCGCCGTGATAGGTGGCGACGTCCTCGCGCCAGAGCAGGTTGCATCCCTCGAGGTACTCATCCATTCGCTTCCCCCGGTTCGCGAAGTCCATGCCGCACGCCTCATACTCCTCGGGGAGCTCACCGACGCCGACCCCGAGCATCAGGCGACCGTTCGACATATGGTCGAGCGTAGCGGCTGTTTTGGCCAATACCACTGGCTGGTGCTCGGGAAGGACCAGTACATTTGTTCCCAACTTGATGGTCGTAGTCGCAGCCGCGACATAGGCGAGCCAGATCAATGGATCCGGGATGCCGCCACGTCGAGCGAGCCGATCCATCTTACCGTCCGGGGCGCCCCGATAAGGCGTAGCGCCTTCAGCCCTCGACATCACCACATGCTCGGGGCACCACAACGATTCAAAGCCTGCTGCCTCAGCGCACTGCGCCATAGCGATGGCGGCGTCCGGGTCTGGAAAACCGGTACTGGCGAAAACAATTCCCCATTTCATGGTCTTCCTCGCTGCTCCTAGGTCTTTGCCGTCCAGGTCGATGCCGGGACGGAGGTGGTTTCGCGGGGGCTTCCCCCCATTGACGTTAGTCGGCACGCCTGCGACTATCGGCGGCCCGAACACGCTGCTCCCGAAGACCCGTCGGGTCGTGACGGATCGACCGCTAATCGTGACGGCGGACGGCCACGTTGGAACCCTCCGAAGCTGTACCGGCCGTCGCTGAAGAAGAGTCCTGCGGCACTAGGACCGCTCAGCGGAGGAAGTTGTAGCCGCCGTCGACCATTAAAGTTGTGCCGGTCACGTAGGCCGCGTCATCGCTGCAGAGATAGACCACCGATCTACCAATGTCCGCCTCTGGGTCACCGAGCCGGCCCAGAGCTACCTCGGGAATGACCATCGTCTGGTAGGCGCCGGTTTCCCCGTCGAAGAATTCCATGCCCGGCGTCGCGGCCAGCGGGCAGACCGCGTTGACCCTGATCCCGTAGCGACCCCACTCGAGAGCCGCCACTCGGGTCAGCACCCGGATGGCTTCCTTCGCCATAGCATACCCACCCATAGCCGGCCTCGGCAGGATCGACGCGCCCGAGCCCATATTGATCACGCACCCGCGCGACAACCGGAGGTGCTCGAACGAGGCCTGGAGCATCCTGAAGGTCCCCATCGGACCGGACTGCCACATCGACTCGAGCTCAGCCTCGGTCAGACGGCGCACAGAGCTATAGGACAGGGTCTGAGCGTTGTTGACCACGATGTCCAGCCGGCCCCACTGCTCGACGGTGGCCGCGACGGCCGAATCCACCGCCGACCTGTCCTCCACGTCGCCCAGCACCGCGATCGCCTCCCCACCACGACCGGCAATCTCGTCCGCGACCTTCTCGACCTTGTTCATGGTCCTGCCAACCAGCGCCACGTGGGCACCCTCCGAGCACAACGCCAACGCGACCCCACGCCCGACCCCCTGGCCGGCGCCGGTCACGATCGCCACCTTTCCCTCGAGGCGTCTGGCCAAGATCACCTCCTGTCTTCGACCGCGGACCTAGACGCAGCTACCGTAGCGTCATGGACGCGATCGAGGAGTTGCAAGCCAAACAGGCCGGCACGGAGTTGATGGCCCGCTACGCGCTGGCGGTCAACACCCGCGATGTGGAGGGCTTCGTCGGGCTGTTCACTCCCGACGGCGAGTGGAACCGCCCCGGCGGGCACTCGATGCGCGGCCACGACGAGATCCGCCCCTACATTGACTTCGCCCTGGCCGATCCAGCCGAGCGGACCCTGCGCCACGTAAACGGAGCGTCGCTCATAGATCTGACCAGTCCCGACACCGCTACTGCCTGGTCGCAGACCACGGTGTACGACACGCCTCAAGGGGGACCTTTCCCGGTGCCACTGTCGAACCCGGACATGGTGGTCGAATACCGGGACCATCTCGAGCGCCGGGATGGGCACTGGCTGATCCGCCGACGTGACACCACGGTGGTGTTCGCGGCCAGAGGTCTCCCGGAGGTACCCGGGAGCTGACGCCGCCGGGGAGGCCGTCAGCCCTGCGAGCGGAGAACGGGATCGAAGCAGCGGCGACCGCCTGGTCCCCCGTCGCCTTCGCCGTGAGGGTCAGACCTGACACCCAGGCTGTCGCCGGACCCCGGAACGCCGCCGCGGCCGCTCTGAACGGGCCACCGTTACCGCGGGGCCGCGAACTGGCAGTTATAGCCTCGAAGCTGTCTGATCGTACGTCGAACGTCGGTGGGTTGGCGGTTGGAAGGATCGAACCGCTCAATGAGGGAGGGCGGACTGCCCGAACTCCCACACCTCTTGGAGCTGGCCGCGGTCGTTGATCGTGATGTGGAGAAGGAAGTGAATCTCCAGATCGCTTCCATCCCTGAGCTTGAAACGGTCGATCTGATGGCTGAACGCCGTGTTGCCATCGGATACCACCACGTGGGGGACGATCTCCCATCCCGAGATGTGCTCGTTGGGCGTGGCAACCGCGGCAAAGAACTCCTCCCTCCCATGGAATGTCGACGGGACCCCTGCCTGGAGGTCGTCGGTATGCCACACAACGTCCGCCGCGATCAGCTCCTGCAGGGCCGCCTGGTCTCCGGCAGTGAAGGCCTGGGTCACCAGGCGATAGATGTCGCCTGCATCGTGGTTCATGGGTCCGTCCTATCTAGGGTTTACGCGGCGGCTCGGGTCAGGTTGGGTCCGGAGACGTCTTTGCCCCAACGAAGGAGCTCCTCGACCGCCGTGCGGATCAGATCGGGTTCGTTGACCAGGCGGTCGCTGTGGTCGGAATGCCGGGCCAGGTCGGCGAAGTGGACGCGCAGCTCGCCCTGAAGCGTGTCCAGCTCGGCGAGGAAGAACAAGAAAGCGGTGTCGAGGATCCAGGGCACCAGTGGCTGAGTCCGCCCTGGTGGTGCGGATGAAAGTAGGGATAGAAATCCTTTCCCGGGCCCTCGAATGTCGACGCGGAATGACCACCACTATGGCATGTCTGACGCCTGACAACGGCAAGTCCCCCTCCGACCAGAGGCGGGAGGGGGGACCTGGTGTCGCCCCATGGAGGACTTGAACCCTACAGGTCTGCTCATGTCGCTAGCCCCTCAATTTCGTTGGCTTCGTCCGTTCTGGTGCTGGTCAGTGTCATCCAGTGCCGTTCAGTGGTCGGGTTCGGGCGGTGTCCTGGACAGGATGACACCAGATAGACCAGCTGGACTGCTTGGACGGTTCTGGTGCTAGACGTTTTGGAGATCGGGCATGAGGTTCGACTCCCTCCGCGCCCACCGCAATTTCAAGGTAAGGGTGCAGGTCAGGGCCTCACCAGCTTGTCTCTACTACGCCGTGGGCCACGGAAGGGCCGCGGCAGAAGCCAGAAGGTTTCAAACGGGGCAGTCAGGGCTGCTTGGCGCCAATCATGGCGGAGAGCATCACCGCTCGATCCGTCCCTCGGTTGGTCCAGCGGTGTCGAGCCCCGATCTGCACGACGATGTCGCCGGCGGCCAGTTCCACGCTGGCCCCATCGTCTAACTCCAAGGTGACTTCTCCGGCCAGGACGACGACGAAGTCCAGAGTGTGGCTGGTGTGCATGCCCGGTTCATGCTCCGAGGCCGAAAGCAGTCCAGGCAGCTTCTCTTCCATCTCCGCCATCAGCGCTTTGGCGTCCTTGCTCGCCGGGGCGCGAACGGTGCCCGGCGGAATGGTGGACACCACGAAGCGGTAGCCGCCTTCGCCCGGAAAGAAGGACCGTGACCAAGGTAACTCGGCGCCCGGGTCCACTGACGGGGCTTCGTCGCCTCCCGCGAGCGAGTAGAAGTCAACGCCCGGAAGGAAAGAGATCGACACTGCCTCGATGTTCTCATCACTCAAGAAGACCGACTTACCCCCGGCGTCCTTGGCCGTCACGACCCGGCGGAATGTCATGGCACCACCCTCCGACACACGTTGCTGGACTCTACCCTCGACTGCCGATCTGGACATCCTCCGCTCCGCAGACACGCTCCCGTCGACGGGCTCAGCTCTCGGCGAGGTGCCCGAACGAGCCCCGGAACGTTGGCCCGTCCCGCTTGGAGCGATCTGGTACGAAGCGGGGGTGTCAGGGCTGGCGGAGGAGGTTCTCGATTATGTCGGCCTGGGCTGTTTGGAGTTCTTCTTCGTTGATGTTGAGTCCGAGGACTCGGGCGAAGTACCAGGAGCGCTCGAGCATGGCCAGTATTGTGAGTCCGAGGGTGGTTTCGTCGCGCTGTGGGTGGGTTTGGCGGGCGCGGAGGTGTCGGCCGAGGTGGCGTCCTGCTTGGAGTTGGACGGCGTGGGCGATTTCGCGTAGTTCTGGGTCGGTGGGGCCGGTGTTGACGGCGACGAGGATGAACGCGCCGGAGTGTTCCATGAACGCCCAGTGTTGGGCAGCCCACTGTTCGATGTCTTGTCTGCTGGCGGGGTTGGGTATGTAGGCGAAGGCGTCGATGATGGTGGAGATGTCGCGGTAGATGTGCTCGCCGAGGGTCAAGAACACGTCCCGTTTGGTGGGGAAGTAGGTGTAGAACCCGGCCTTGGAGATCCCGGCCAGGTCGGTGATGTTCTCGATTCTGGTGCCTTCGTAGCCGCGTTCTAGGAACAGTTGTTTGGCGGCGTCAAGGATGGCTTGTCTGGTGGCCAGGGCGCGTGGCCCCATCTCAAAGGCCGGGAGGCGGGTCGACGCTGCCGGTGGACGCGGCGCGGTTCGAGGCATCTGATCACCCTTATCGATGCGGTACGGCTCTAGTGGTCCTGGGGTCGCTGGGGGGCGGCCATCCGATTATTGGTGCGGGTGCTGGCGAACGTCTGGGTCGGGTTGTGTCGGGCCATGGCGGAGCCCGCTGGGCCGTTGAGCATCTGGGCTCGCAGGTTCTGCCGGTGAAACAGCCACAGTAGGTCCTCGTCGTGGCGGCCTTTGGCCGCATCGGCGAGGACGAACCGCTCCAGCTCTTCTTCGCCGGCCTCCCAGCCGTCGGGGCGGTGACCGGTCACGAAGTGGATGTCGTCGAGGTTCGCCTCGAGTACGGCGTCGCCGATCTCGTCGAAGCGCATGAGGTGGCGGGCCAGGCGGAACGAGATCCGAAGCTGGTGGCGGAGGAACTCGTCGTCGGTCTCGAAGGACCGCAACGACCGGGCCAGATGGGCGTGGGCCGGTCCGATCCTGGAGTGGCGGGCCTCGATCGGCTCGACGGACGGAAGTTCGAGTTGCATGTACTCGGCGATGCCTTCGGTGGCGAACAGGTTGGTCTCGTTGCACCATTGCAGGTTGGTCGCGTAATCGGATTCGGGCGGCGGGGCTTTCAAGGTGTGGGAGAATGACAAGGCGTTGGAGAAGGTGAAGGCGATGTGATGCAGCTGGATCGCCTCGATGTCGACGGGCTCGCCGGTGATCTCCGCGTAACGGTCATACAGCGTCGGGAAGTCCCCAAATCCCAAGACGCTGTCGCGCATCCGCCACGCCGCAAGATCCATCATCGGGTCGCCGATATGTCCAAGTTCCACGTCGAGCACGGCGACGAGGTGGCCCCTGTCGTGATGGAACTGGCCCGAGTCCCACACGACCGGAGCTAGGCGGCCGTGACTGTTGGGGGGGTGCCGGTGAAACCAGCCCAGGCAGAACTCCATGAACGGGTTCGGGTAAACTTTCAGCGACCGATAGATCGGCTCCATGGTCTGCATCCCGATGAGAGCAGAATCCTCTGGGCGGTCGGCGTGGACGATCCCAGCCTCGATGAACGGGCCGACATCGAGGCCGTGGATCGCAGCCAATTCCTGCAGGTACTCGTCCACCACGACGTCACGCTCCGCAGGGGTCATCCCGACGAAGTCGGGACGGCCCGGGACGCACTCGCTGACGAACGCCGGGAGCTTTTCGATCCAACCGTAGATCTTCGGAACCTTGATGCCGCCCCGGTAGAGCAGATGCTGGAACCCCATCTCATGTCGCAGCGGGAAAAATACCGTCGTATCGACGCGGTCACCGCGCACCAGCAACTGCCTGTTTGCGCCGTCGATGGTGGCGTCGACGAACCAGTGAGGCCGCCACCGCGGTTGAGAGCGGATCCCGGTCACCTGGCCCCCCAGAACCCTCTCAACCCACTCGCGGACAATTGCCCTCTTGGTCTCGCCGCCCCAAAATCTCAGTCATCTGGACCCTCCCATCGCCGAGCCTAGATCGACTTGACCATTCGGTCAACTAGAGGAAACGTTGGCGCAGACGCTAACCAGCCGAGGGCCTATCGAAGGCTGACGCGCCACGGCCAGGACCCCGCACCGCAATCGCCGAGGCCAGAAAGCGGCCGCCCGCTCGTCGGGTTGGCTCGTAACATCCCAGCGGAGACCGCCACCCAAGCTGAGGCTCGAGCCTGTCAGCCCGCCAAGAGCGGAACACGAGCAGCGTCGTAGCGGTAGAGATCGTAGGAATGTACAGGTATCTCGAGGTTCCGTTCGTGAATGGCCTGATGGGCAGCCAGAGCCTCCTCGTTCTCGTAGCACTCGAACACGTTGACCACCGAAGGGTCCACGGCATCGGCCGTGATGGCATATCCCAGAACGCCGGGCTGGGCTCTGTACAAGCGGGTCTGCTCGAGACGCAGAGCCACATACCGGTCTCGGACCTTTGGGTCCATCGTGATAGTTCCGGCGTAGATAACGATCATCTGCTTCCTCCCAAGCGGGGTTGTCTCGCGAGCTTGCCGTACCGGTAGACCCTGACGTCATCGTGACCATGACGACGGCACCAGAATGGTGGCTCCAGAAAGTATTAAGCGTTTCACCCGCCACCGCCCTCTAGGTTGGAGCGACGGGTCTGCGGTCACTGCGCCCTGAACGCCGCCTAACTGTCATGCGGGCATGACACTATTGTGCGGGCGCCTGCGGGCTAACATCAGCATGGGAGTTTCTTTCGGCCGTCGTTTCTTTCCGCCCGCGTCCTGGGCTCGCTGCAGCCGCTGCTCGACGTCGGCTTCGGGCGTTCAGGGGAGGCCACCAAAGGCGAGCGATTCGAGATCTGGGGTCATGTCGACATGCTGGTACACGACGACGTAGGCGCCGCGGTACGCCCCTCAAGGAGTACGCCGTGAAATGGTCGGCCATGCAGCGGCTGTTCATGGAGGCCCTCGGTTACACCGATCTGGCCGATCGGCTCGCCGAGTTGGACGCCGCCGGCCGCACCGAGGACGCGATCGGCGCCGTGCCTGGCGAGTATCCCGCCCTTGACCACATGAACGGGCCGCGGCAACCTGAGCTCCTCGAGCCCCGTTCGGGCCATCTCCTAGTCCGCCCCGGTCCTTAGGCACCGAGCCCCATGTCCTAGCGCGCCGGGTCTGCGGGTACGGATGGCATCTGGTAGAGGGCCATGCGCTCGATGCGCCCGAACTCGTCGAGGGTGAACACGTAGACCGCCGCGCTCTGATCCGTGTCCCCGTCCCGGCGCCCGCCGAACTCGATGAGCTCCGCGAAGGCCGACCGGCGGTCCAAGCTGTACACGACCTGGCGGACCACCTTGCCATATACCACCACCCCGTCAAGGATCTCCTTCACCCAGTCGACATATCCCGTCGGAGTGTATACCGAGACGTCGGCCTGACCCCCGACCCGCACGAACGGGTCCGCGAGATAGTCCGCGAGGCCGTCCCAGTCGTGCCCGTTTAGGCAATCGAGGAAGCCTTCCACTGAACCTTCGAGAATCTTTTCGTCGGACA
Organism: uncultured Acidimicrobiaceae bacterium; assembly: GCA_963769725.1. Taxonomy (GTDB): domain Bacteria; phylum Actinomycetota; class Acidimicrobiia; order Acidimicrobiales; family Palsa-688; genus PALSA-693. The sequence goes on from CAVYMU010000006.1 coordinate 139,259, forward strand.
TGGCGACCACTCCCTTCATCCCGACACTTGACCATCGTGGACCCAAGATGCCGAGCACCGATCCCTTCGCCGCTGTCGCCGCTATATGAAAACGACATTCTTAGCGGGTCGCGGCCGGAACGCACAACCTAAGCCGCCACGGCCACGGCCTGCCCCGCCGCCGGCCGCCCGCGCCGGGCGGGGCGTCTCAGCGGACGTCCGCGCCACCATCGACGTGCAGCGTCTGTCCCGTTACCCAGGAGGCGTCGGGACTGCACAGGTAGGCCATGGCGGCGTAGAGATCACGGCTGGTCCCCATCCGCTTGACGATGTTCCCAGCGACGACATTGTCGGCGTTGGCAATCTGACTGTTGGCGGCCTCGAAGGCGGAGATCCCGGGCGCGACGCAGTTGACGGTAATGCCGTGTTCGCCGACTTCCCGGGCCATGCCCGCGGTCATGTGCTCCACCGCGTTCTTGGTCAGCCCGTACGGACTGCCACCCGAACGAGCTGCCATCGATGAGATATTGATGATCCGACCCCAGCCGCCCTCGGCCATCAGCGGCACGGCCGCCTGATAGCAACGCAGGGTGCCGGTGACGTTGACGGCCCACGCCTGGTTCCACACTTCGTCGGGGCAGTGCAACAGTCCCGCCTCGTTGAGACCTCGCCACAGGCCGGCGTTGTTGACGAGGACGTCGAGACGCCCGAACTCCGACTTGGCTCGGGCCACCATGGCGGCGACACTGTCGCGATCGGTCACGTCGGTATCCTGGCCGATACAGCGGGGACCAGCATCGGCCGCCTCGGCGGCAGCCGCCTCGGTTTCCTTGATGTCGGCGAGGATCACGTTGGCCCCGTCAGCAGCGAAATAGCGGGAGTAGTCGCGGCCGAGCCCCCGGGCCGCTCCGGTAACGACGACCGCCCGACCATCAAAGATTCCCATCGACGCTTTCTCCTCCCTGCGCCCGGCGTGGCGCCGGTCCGTTATCGTACGCCAGACGCACGGTTGCTGAGTTCGGGCCGACCCCATCGGAGGTCCGGCCTGGTATGGCCGGTATTGAGAACGAGTTGTCCGCTGAAAACCCAAGTTGGGGCGTTCGACCGACCCGGTCGGCTGGAATACCAGGTACCTGAACATGGCCCGATTCGGTGAGCGTGAGGGTGGGGGTCCGGTCGCTCATAGTCTGTTCTCTGTGACGAATGCGGCTGCTCGGAGGATTCGACCGGTGTACTGCATCGGATTGTCACAGGTGATGACGTGGATCACCGTCTTCATCGGTACCTCCATGGGCACGGCGGCGCGGGGATCGACGACGCCCCGCTCCCCCATCAACTCGACGAGCTCGGTCCGGGTGAACCCGGGGTCGACCATCACGACCGCGATCCCGAGGTCGCGCAACTCGGGAGCGATGACATTGCCGAGCCGGTTGAGGGCGGCCTTGCTGGCCGCGTAAGCGACACGCTCACCGATGCCCACGGAAGATGACGCCACCGAGGCAGACTCCGAGCCGGGTCCCGACGCCGAGCCCGGGTCGGGGCCCGCGGTGATCGGCACCTCGACCAGGTCGCCGGCACCGGAGGTCATGTTGACAATCACCCCGGCACCCCTTTCTCGCATCGAGGGCACCACCGCCTGGATTAGCGAGAACGGGCCGTGGAGGTTGGCATCGAACTGTCGCAGCCAGTCGTCGCGGTCGAGGTCGACAATCGACGGCGTCCCTCCGCTGGTGTCGGCTGCGTTGTTGACGAGCACATCGACACCACCGAAGCGCTGGATGGCCTGATCGACCAGGGCCGCGATGTCTAACGGGCTGCGCAGGTCGGTGCGGACCGCCATGGCTTGCCCGCCCGCGGCCTCGATGGCGCTAACGGTCTCCCCCAAGCTGCCCGAGAGGCGCCGGTGGGGCTCGACGGTTCGAGCGGCCACCACGATGTTAGCGCCCAGGCGCCCGAGCTCGATGGCGATCTGCTTGCCGATACCGCGGCTGGCGCCCGTCACGATCGCCGTCTTCTGCTTCATGTCCATAGGTGGCCCTCCCTCGAGATGGTCTAAGCGGCCGGTCACCTCAACCCGGCGTCAGCAGCAAACCGCTCTATCCCGTCGCGGGCGGTCCGGCTCGACGACCACGGCGTGACCATCATCCGGTCGACCCCGGCGGCTTCGTAGGCCGTGACGAGATCAGCGTCGAATCCCTTGCCCCACCCCGTCATCACCGTGATCTCCAGCCGCGGCTGGCCCGCTTCGACCCGGCGCCGCTGCAGCGCCGAGACGGTGACGGCCGCCTGCTCCGGCCCCGGGCGGCCCCCAAACCAGCCGTCGCCCACCTCGACACAGCGGCGCAGGGCGGCCTCGCTGGCTCCCCCCACCAGCAACGGCGGCCGGGGCTGCTGGACCGGTTTGGGAGCAAAGCCCGAGGGAGGAAAATCGTAGAAGCGGCCGTGGAACTCCGGGCGCGGCTCGGAGAACAGCACGTCCATGACCCGGATCATCTCGTCCAGGCGAGCACCACGAGTCTTATAGTCCTCGCCCACGGCGACGTACTCGGCGGGGATGCCGCCGACCCCGGCACCCACCGAGACCCGACCATTCGACAGGACGTCCACGGTGGCGATGGCCTTAGCCAGGTGGACGGGATGGTGCAACGGCACCACGGCCACGCACGTACCGAGCCGAACCGTGCTCGTGACCGCAGCCAGATGCGACAGCGCCACCCACGGCTCCACAAAACGGGAATCCGGACGGAAGTTCCCCCGGTCCCCCTCCGGCACGGCGCCGAAAGGAACCAGCACGTGCTCACCGATCCACAACGACTCGAAACCAGCCTCCTCGGCTACTCGAGCCAGCTGAGCCGCCTCGCCCGGGTACACGGGCGTGAAATTGAGGCCGAACTTCATTCCTCTCCCCTCCTGAAACCCCCCGGCCGCTAATTCGCCAAACGTGTTTTCAAGTCTAGCCCCCCTGGCCGCCACCCATCGCCGTTCGCCCACGACCCGACTATCCCGCCGACACGCTGGCTCGACTGGAGCACCACCCATAGCCTCGACATCAAGATGGTCGCCTACCGGTGCGCCCTCGTCTCCGGCAGAATCGTCCTCAACTGACACGACTTCAACTGACAGTGGCGTCGGGTGTGGCTGATTGGCGGAGGCTGTGCCACTATCCATGGATGTCGCCGTTGACTCGCATCGGCATCCTTTCGGACACCCACATGCCCGGCTCGCTCCGGGAGATGTGGCCGGAGGTCGGGTCCGCCTTCGCGGGAGTCGACCTGATCCTCCACTCGGGCGACATTTGTCATCCGGTCGTCCTCGACCAACTGGAGCGGTGGGCGCCGGTACTTGCCGCCCGAGGGAACAACGACCTGTTCGGGCCGGAAGACCCGCGGGTGGCCGATATTCAGCGGCTCGACATCGACGGGTTCCGGATCGCCATGGTCCACGACATGGAACCCGAGGACGAACCCATCGAAGTCCTGCAGCGCAAGTACCTCCGAGGTGTCGAAACGGACGTGATGATCACCGGCCACACCCACTTCGAGCGTTTGGACTGGCGGGCAGGGGTCCTGCAGGTCAATTCGGGCAGTGCCGTCCACCCGCACCTCTGGTCCACCCGGCTTGGCACCGTTGGCATCCTGGAAATCGCGCCCGGCGTCCTGCGGGCGAGGATCACGCGACTGGGCGAGACCGACGGACTGCGCAATCCCGGCATCGAATACGAGTTCGATGGCCAGGCCGCCCGCCGGCTGGCGTGACCGGGTCACTGTCGGGATTCAACCCCTTCTATGGTCTTTGCGAAGCTGCAGAAGGATGGGTCTTCCTCGCCGCCCCCACAGACCGAGACTGGGCCCGCCCAGCCGATCGGCTCGGTCCACGCCTCGGGGATGGCCGGCCAAGGACCGCACCCCAGCCCCCCCACCGTAACAATGACCACCCGACCATCAACGATTCACCGCGAGTCGTCCCTTCGGGTGCCGGTGCCGCGCCGGTCCGTTAGGGTACGCCCGGCGGGCGATTGCCGAACCCGGGACAGCCTCATCGCAGGCAGGCCCGGACCTGGCATCGCCGGCATTTACCACGACCCAGCCGGGAGAACTTGACCTATGTCGATGAAGGACGCAGCCGCCGTGGCCGGAGTGGGCGCCACGCCGTACTACCGCCGGGGCCAATCGCTACCACAGACACCTATGGAGATGGCCGGTAAGGCCATCCTGGCCGCCTGTGAGGATGCCGGCCTGTCGGTCCGGGACGTGGACGGGTTTGCCTTGTACTCGACGGCGCCCGTCGATCCGGGGACCGTGGCAGGCGTGCTGGGCATCCCCGAGATCCGGTTCGCGGCCACGCTCACCTCTGGCGGCGGCGGGGCGGCTGGCAGCGTCGGTTTGGCCGCCGCCTCTATCAGCGCCGGCATCGCCAATGTGGTCGTCAGCTTGATGACCCTCCAGCAATCCGGCCGGCGCCTCGGCGGCAGTTCCAGCCAACCCCGCCCCCTACCGGGCGGAGGCGGAGGCGGCGCCTACGGGGCGGCCGGAGGTGTGCCGCCCGAAGCAGCCTTCAGCACCCCGGCCGGGCTGTCCTCGCCGGGACACAACTTCTCTATGCTCACCCAGCGGCACATGCACCAGTACGGCACCTCCCGGGCCCATCTGGCCGAGATCTGCATCTCGCAGCGCAACAATGCCATCCGCCGGCCCAAGTCCCTGTTCAAATCACTTCTGACCGAAGAGGACTACTTCAATGCCCGCATGATCTCTGACCCGCTGTGCCTCTTCGACTACACCATGGAGTCCGACGGGGCCGTAGCCGTGATCACCACCTCCGTCGAACGGGCCCGGGATCTCCGCCACCCTCCCGCGGTCATCAAAGGCTCATCCATGGGAGGTACCTGGGAGGACCACACCCTGCTCGGCTGGTTTCAGCAGCCCGATGAGGTCTTCGCCTCTTCCGGTCACCGGCCCGTCGCCCGCCAAGCCTACGAAATGGCCGGAGTGGGTCCAGCCGACATCGACGTCGCCTTGCTGTACGACCACTTCTCACCCATGGTCCTGATGCAAATCGAAGACTACGGCTTCTGTCCCATCGGCGAAGGCGGTCCGTTCGTAGCCGAAGGCAACATCCGCTGGCCGGGCGGGAAGATACCGGTCAACACCCACGGAGGGAACCTGTCCGAGGCCTACATCATCGGAATGACGCACGTCGTCGAAGCAGTCGAGCAGATCCGTGGCACCGCCATCAATCAAGTCGAAGGCTGTGAACTGGCCCTCGCCACCGGAGGCCCAGCCGCCATCCCCATGAGCGCCACCATCTTCGGAAAGGACCGCTAACCCATGACCAGGTTCGCCTACGGACCCCCGCCCCTGATGGGCGACGCCTACGCCGACGAGTACACCGAGCCGTTCTGGGCCGCCACCCGCCGCCAGCAACTCACCGGCCCCCGGTGCACCAACTGCGGCACCTTCCGGATGCCCCCCCACCGGTTCTGCCCGAAATGCCAGCACCAGGAACTGGAATGGGTCCCGCTTCCCGGCACCGGACGGGTGTACAGCTTCATCATCGTACGACAGGCGCTCCGCCCCGACATGGCCGAGCACATACCCTACATACCGGCAGTCATCGAACCAGACGGCGCCAGCGGCATACGGTTCATCTCGAACGTCGTCGACTGCGAGCCCGAAAACGTCGCCATCGACATGGCCGTCAAAGTCGCCTGGGACCACGTGACCGACACCTTCGTCGTCCCGCGCTGGACCCAGATCTAAACCGCGACCGGAGGGCACAAGAAAGTTCGCCGGCCAAGAGACCCTCGAAGTCAGGCCAGGAGTGAAAGTCACCTTCGAGAAAATCAACCGCGAGATTGTCGATCCCCTCAGTCAAGCCTAGGGTCGAGCCCCACGACTACGCAGTCATGATCACGCCGGCCTGGCGCAGGGCGCCGATTCGTTCCTCGCTGAAACCTAGCTCCTTCAGTACCGGCACGGTGTGCTGTCCGAGGCGGCATCCTGGCTTCGAAGTGGTGGCCGAGCGAGAGAAGCGGACCATCGGGGCCAAGCGGGGATGCTCCCCGAAAACGGGATGCTCCACGTCGCTCACGTATCCATGGCTGCGGCCCAGCTCGCCGAGGTAGTTGCCCTCGGGCGGCGCCGAGGCGACCTCGGCGCAGCCGATACCGGCGGCTACCAGCTCAGCCTCCCAGGCTGACGCGGTCCGGGTGGCGAACAACTCGGCGAGGATCCCGGCCAGCTCGGCATCGTACTCGGCCCGGCCTTCGGCAGTGGCGAAGCGCGCGTCGCTCAGGGCTGCTCTGCCGTCCAGTGCGCCGACCAACGTGGTCCATTCTCGGTCGGTCGGAGCGGCGAGAAACACCCAGCCGTCCGCCGCCTCGTACAGCCGGTACAGGGCGCCGACGCCGAGGAAATCAGGATCGCACTGGGCCAGGGCCGGCCGGCCGTCATATTCGATCATGTCCTCCGAAAGGGCGTGCGCCGCGCTGGACAGCATGGTGGTCATCATCACGTGCGCACCGGCGCCGCGCCGGTGGGCATACAGCCCGAGCAGGAGACCGGTCGCGGTGGCCAAGGCCGAGACCCCGTCGGCCTGAGCGAACTGCGGCCCCGCCGCCGCGGTCAACCGGAGCGAGTTCGACTTCACCTCGGCAAGGGTGAGGTCCGGTCCGTCCGCCACGCCGGCACCCACGTTGCGCCAGGCGAATCCCGCTCCGGCCCCGATCGTCGGGGCGAAGGCGGGACAGTGGCCGTTGGGCCCGTCTATCCCGTAGCCGGGAGAGTTCAGGTAGACGAGATCAGGATTGACGGCCCGCAGCGACGCCGAGTCGACCTTCAGGCGATCGGCCACGCCGGCCCGGAAGCACTGCAGCACGATGTCAGCGCGCCGGGCCAGCTCATAAATGATCTCCCGGCCCTGCGGCGACGCCAGGTCCAAGGCCACACTCTCCTTGCCCTGCAACACCCGCGACCCGCCCGACTCGGGGAACGGGAGGATCAGTCGCATGGGGTCGCCGTCGAGGGGCTCGACCTTGATGACCCGGGCCCCCAGGTCGGTAAGGACGGTCGCCCCGAACGGAGCGGCGTAAAAGGTCCCCAGCTCCAGCAGGACAACGCCCTCCAGAGGCAACCGGCCCGTCGGGGCATCCGGGCCTTGGACCGGGCCGGACCCGGCTGCGGCCGTCCCCCGGATCTCATTGCCGTGCTCGTCGCGCTCGGGGGCCGACAGATCCCCTTCCAGGTCCGGGCCGTCGAAGATCCTCACCAGCGGCCCGGGCTGGCGCATGGCCAAGCCGCGGCGATCCTCGAACTCGGTGACCATCCGGTTGTGGACCATCTGGGGGTGATGGAGCAGCTCGGTGCCGCGCCGGAACACTTCGGCCCAGACGTCGTGGTCCGCCTCAAACACCTTCTGCCAGTCCGCGACGGTCTTCTCCCGGGCCGCCTCGAGGAGGATCTCCCAGAACCTGACCCGCCGCTCGGGCTCCGCAAACTCAGGGATCCCCTCCCATTGGGGGTCGTCGAACATCGACTCAAGACCGAGCGCCCGCAACATGGCCCGGAACAGGCGGGGCTGCACCTGGGAGAACTGGAGCCAGCGGCCATCCGCGGTGAGGGGGACGAGCAGCCGGTAGGTGAAGCTGCTGTTCGGCGTGCCGTCCTCGCTGACTGGAGGGGCGGCCGTGAAGGCGTCCGGATACTGGAGAGTCAGCCAATGGACCATCCACCCCCACGGGTCTAGGGCCCCGACCGAATGGGCCAGGTTGGCCTCGACCAGCTGCCCGGCGCCACTGGACTCCCGCTCGAACAAGGCGGCCAGGATCCCCTGTAGCGCCACCTGAGTGGCGCTCCACGACGCGAAGGGGACCGACACGAAAGCCGGACCACAACGATTGAGCATCCCGCTGAATGCCGAGAGCCCGCCCACCTTCGCCAGGACCAGGGCCTCGTAGCCCTTCATGTCCGCGAGCGGACCGCGGGAGCCGAACCCGGTGATCGCGGCGTGGACCAGCCGGGGATTAGCGGACAAGAGGGACTTGTGGTCGAGTCCCAGCCGGGTGCCGGTTCGTGGCCGGAACGTCTCCACCAGGATGTCGGCACCGGCGATCAGACGGTCCAGAACGGCTCGGTCGGCGGAGTCCCGCAAGTCCAGGGCAACGCTGCGCTTGCCCCGCGCCCAGAGCGGAAAGGCCGGCTCGGACCGCAGGACGCTACCGTCGGGGGGCTCGACCAGAACCACGTCCGCTCCATAGTCGGCGAGGAACTGCCCCACCTGAGCCCCGGTCAGCGACGTCGACATCTCGACCACCTTCAGGCCCTCGAGCGGCCGCGAGTTAGAGGACAGCTCGCTCATCGATCACGTTCGCTTCGTGGCGGGAGCATGGTCTCATCAATCATCCTCCGGTGGGAGCGAAGCCCCTGGAAGCCCGCTCGGAACGGTTAGGCGGAGTCGGAACGGCGACGGCTTCGGCTTCGGCGGGAGTCAGGATTCGGGTACGGGCGGGACGTGCGGGAACAGGTCGACGAAGGCGCCGATGCGGATCCGGTGGCTGGCCTCGGGGGCGATGTCGTCGAACAGCTCGTGCAGGGTCTTCTGGGTGTGAGGGTAGGTGCCTTCGTGGTGGGGGTAGTCGCTGCCCCACACGACATTGCGCCAGCCCATGGCGGTGTGGGTGGGGATAGCGGAGCGGTCGTGCTGGAAGGTGGCGTACACCTGGGTATAGAGGTACTCGCTCGGCACCTTGGACAGCCGGGGCCGGACCGCGGCGCCGTGGGCCCGGTAGGCCTCGTCGAGGCGGTCGGCGATCAGCGGACCCCAGGTCGCACCGCCTTCGGAGTTGAGCACCTTGAGGTCGGGGTGGCGGTCGAGCACACCGGAAGCGATCATCTGCATGGTGCAGCGCTGCACGCCGAAGATGTTTTCCCCGAAATTCAACAGGGCCCCGCCGGGACCGTGGTGGACGACGGCAGTCCGTTGGTCCGGCGTGTGCGGCTCAACGCCGATGTGGAAGCCGACGACCATGCCCGCCTCCTCCATCGCCGACCACAGCGGTTCCCACTCGTCCGATTGGAACGGCGGGCGGCCGAAGGGTTCTCTGGTCGGGAAGAAGGCGATGTGGAGTCCGAGTCCGGCCGTGCGTTGTACTTCGGCGATGGCGTCATCGACGTCGAGGAGCGGCAGCGCCGAACAGCACACGTATCGGGACGAGTGGTTCTGGAAGGCGATCGCCCAATCGTTCAGGGCTCTGACGCCCTCCCGCAGCAGCTTGGGGTCGCCAATGTTGTGGGCCCAGATCCCGAGCGAGGGATAGATCACCTCACCCCAGACGCCTTCCTGGTCGAGGTCCTTGAGCCGCAGATCGGGGTCGTTGGCACCTGGCGCGTGCGGGACATTCGGGTCGTAATCGACCGGCACGCCCATCGTCTCCGGGCGCGGCATCCGCCGCCGCCACTCCTGCCCGTCGACGGTCACCGTCTCCCACTGCCCGTCGGGATCCTTGACGTTGCGGGGCATGCGGGCGGCCAGCCGGCTCGGCATGCTGATGTCCCAGAGATCTTCTGGTTCGATCAGGTGGGAATCGCCGGAGTTGGCCCAGATCTTCTCGCTCACCGTCGTCCTCCATATCGCTTCGGGACCCTGGGAATGAAAGTGTAGTTTCCATCCCGATGTTAGCGTGAAGGGATCACGATGACCGGTGCTGCGCAGATCCGAGTCCTCCCAAAGTCGTCAAGGTCGCCGGGCCGGGCCTGGTCCCACTCGAGGGAGGTCGTCGTCGCGCCGGCAGCGCACTGGAGGCCCAGCCGCACTGCGAATACCGTTCTCATATAGCATCGGGACGTTTGGATGACAGGGGAGGTCCGGTGACGATCAAGTCCAGTGCGGTCCTAACACGTCGCATTCATTGAATCGCACCACGACCCCATCGGGCGGCAAAACCGAAGCTTCCCGCCCGACACGCGCTCAAGAGGGCGTAACCTCGGGAGGTAGTCCCACCCCCGGAAACAAATCGAGAAAGGAACCCACCGTTACCCTGTAGCGGGTGGCCTCGTCAAGACCGTCGAAGAGCTCGCGAAGGGTCTCCTGCGTGTGCCCATAGGTACCCTCAAGATGCGGGTAGTCGCTCCCCCACATCACGTTCTGGTAGCCGTTCGCGGTCAACGCGCTCACCGCCGACTCGTCGTGCTGGAACGAAGCGTACACCTGTGAGTACAGGATCTCCTTGGGCGAGCGAGACAGTTTCGGTTTGACCATCATTGAGTGCTGCCGGTACGACTCATTCATGCGATCGCCGAGGAACGGCACCCAACTCGCCCCTCCCTCAGACACCAGCACCCTCAGAGTGACGTGACGATCCAGAGCGCCCGACGCCACCAACTTCATCACCGCCCGCTGCCCGGAGAACGTCGTCTCCGTGTGGTTGAGCACCGCCCCTCCAGGCCCCCGGTAAGTCACCCCGACCAGCTCCCCGCTCAGCATGTCCACTGGGTCTGTACCGATGTGAAACGCCAGAACGGTGTTCGTCTCTTCCGCCGCCGCCCACAGCGGTTCCCAACTGTCACGGTTGTAGTCGTCCGCCGTCGGCGGCGTCGTGGGCAAGAACACCGCCTTGGCCCCGCTCGAAGCGACCCGACGGAGCTCGTGGACGGCATCGTCGACCACGCGCATCGGTAGCTGGGCGGCCACCACGAAACGCGGGGAGGCGTCCTGGATCTCGGTCAACGCCCAGTCGTTGGCGGCGCGAACCCCCTCACGTACCAAGCCAGGATCCTTGATCGACGCGTTCCACATGCCCAGCGACGGGAACACCAACTCCCCCCAGATACCCTCCTCATCGAGGTCCTTGAGCCGAAGCTGCACATCACCGGCACCGGGCGCCCGCATACTGGCGTCATAGAACTCCTGCTGCTCGGGCCTCGGAAGCCGGCGTCGAAACGACTCGCCGTCGATGTGCACGGTCTCCCACTGACCGTCCTCGTCTTTCACGGCATGCGGCATACGCCTGGCCAGGTCGGGCGGCAGGATCTCCTCATAGAGGTCGCCCCGCTCCAAAAAATGAGAATCCCCTGAATGAACCCAGATCTTGCTCACGTGTCACCTCCAACGAAGCGCCGAACGACGTCCGAACTCGAGCGTACGTCTCATCGGGGTTCCTCGCCTCAAGCTCGGCGCGGTTGCTCAGACGCCTGCGGATCAGGGACGCCCACTAGGACGGTCACTTTCCCTCCCAGTCGACCGGCCGCCCAGGCGAAATTGGCGATCGATTTTTGATCCAGAGTCGGCGGTCGCGGTCAGAGACGTACGAGGCCCGAGGCTCGGCACTCTGCTTGATATCCAAAGCGGTGCCCAGTCGCCTCGACCAGGGTATCGGCGGGCGCCGGGCGGGTCGATGTCCAATGGCGGAGTCGAGCGTCAGTCCGCCGGCCGAGGGGCCAGACGGACCCGGGCCAGGACGGCCGGGTTGACCACCGAGCGGGGCATGATGCCGTGCAGGACATCGGCGGCGGCCTCGGCAAAGCCTCGGCACAGCGCCACGATCGACACCTCTGAGTACCAGGCGAAGTGGGGGCTGGCGATGACGTTGTCCAACTGGAGCAGCGGATGAGCGGGGTCGACCGGCTCGCGTTCCCATACATCCAGACCAGCCCCGGCCAGCCGGCCCCGCTGGAGCGCATCTGCGAGAGCCAACTCGTCAATGATCCCGCCCCGTGATGTGACCACGATGTAGGCGCTCGGTTTCATCAGGGCCAGCTCGGCCGCCCCGATCAGACCTCTGGTCTGGTCGGAGAGCGGCGTGTGCACCGACACGTAGTCCGAACATCGCAGGAGCTCTGGAAGCGGCACCAATTCAACACCGACCGCCTCGGCCAGGGCCGGTTGAACATAGGGATCGAAAGCCACCACCCGCATCTCAAATCCCCGGGCTCGGCGGGCGACCGCCCGGGCGATGGTTCCCAGGGAGACCAAACCAAGGGTTTCGCCAGTAAGCCGACCGGTGTGGGGCATGGTCGGCGGGGCGGGCGGGCGTACACCCAGGCGAGCGATTCGATCGACCGGAATCAGCTTGCGGTTGAGAGCCAGCAGCATGGCGAAGGCGTGGTTGGCCACCTCGTTGAAGCCGTAATCGGTCACGTTGCACACCACCACCCCGGCGTTGGTGGCCGCATCCAGGTCGATATTGTCGAAACCGACACCGCGGCGCACCACCACTCGCAGGCTGGGCAGGCGCTCGAATAGCGACAGCCCCATACGGTACATCCCGTTGAGAATGGCCGGAGCTTCGCCTGCGACCGCCACTACCTCGTCATCATTGCTGCAGCCGCCCAGTACCAGTTCGGCGTCGCGAGCTTCGAGCACGGCCCGCTCGATGGCGCCGTCACCCGGTTTGCCGTCGATATAGACAACCTTGAATCGAGCCATCGTTCCCCTGTCCGTAGCGTCCGAGATGGTCCCTTCGGCCTGACAAAAAGGATCCTCGGACAATCAGACCCGGGCGAACTTTTGGAGCGTGTGGGCGTCTGCTGGCGCCAGCCCCGGCCGTACCCCAATCGTATCGGTCACCTCGGCCAGGTAGATCGAGCCTTCGTCGTCCAGCCAGATCCCGTGGGGAGCGATGAAATAGCCGGCCTTCGTCGGGTCGGAATCGGCCCAGCGCAGCAAGACATTTCCGTCCAGGTCGTAGATGCTCAGGCGGGCAGGCTCCTCGTCGAGGATAGGACCACGCCGGCCCGAAACCGCACCCTTGCGCCACACCAGCTCACCGACATAAACCAGCCCGTCCCTGATGAAGATGTCCTGGGGCCGGCGCACGTCGGTCCACTCGCTGAGGTACTCGCCGGCCGGACCGAAAATCTGGATACGATCGTTTTCTCGGTCGGCCACGAAGACCCGGCCATCGCTGTGCACCCAAGCGCTGTGCGGGGTACGGAACTCCCCGGGACGGCCTCCCGGCTCCCCCCACGAATGAAGCAGGTCACCTTCGTCGCTGAAGCGATGGATCCTGCAGTTGCCGTAGCCGTCAGACACATAGAGATCGCCCGACGGCGCCACCGCCAGATTCGTCGGTCGATTGAACGGCGGCCCGCCGTGAGTGATCGTCGCCGGGTCACGGCCGTCGTAGCCAGTGTCACTGCGTTCGCCCTTGGGCCCGATCTGCTGCAGCAACTTTCCGTCCAAGCTGTAGCGGCCCACGGAGTTCCCTCCGTCATCGACGAGGAACAGCTCATCGCCACTGCTCATGAACATGCCATGCGTCCGGTAGCTGAACTGGCCCTCACCCCACGAGTCGAGGAATATCCCCTCACGGTCATAGATGATCACGGGATGATCACCGCGACAATAGAGGACCACGTTCCCGCTCGAGTCCGAACACACGCCGGCCACGTCCGCGTGCGACCACCCCTTCGGGAGATGCTCCCAACCCTCGACCAACTCGAACTGCAGCGATCCCGACCCGAATCGGATAGGCACTATCAACCCCCCGGCTCCGTTAGCGTCTGCGAGGAAACAACCTAGGCGACCGACAAGGGCGGGGCGAATCCTCCTTTCGGACCGCCCCTCTCCTCCACCTCATTCCAGCTCTGGAATTCACCGCCGCTACGCAACCAGGTGCCGAAGGCATTGCCCACAGTTCGGAACTTAGGCACCAACAGCTGGCTGCGCTATGACCGCAAAAATTCAGGCCCTCGGTGGAGTTGGGATGGCGAGAAGACCCTTACTGCAGAAGGTTTCTTGCGATCACGATCCGTTGGATTTGATTGGTGCCCTCGTAGATCTGGGTGATCTTGGCATCACGCATGAATCGCTCCATCGGGAAGTCCGAGGTATAGCCGTAGCCCCCGAGGAGCTGCACTCCGTCGGTCGTGACTTCCATGGCGACGTCGCTGGCAAAGGCTTTGGCCATAGCACCGGCGGCGTTGAGCTCCCCTTCCGGATCGCCCTGGTCGATAATGGCGCACGCCCGGTAGGTGAGGGCTCGGGCCGCTTCGATTTTCATGGCCATGTCGGCCAGCATGAACTGCAAACCCTGGAACTCGGCGATCGGGTGTCCGAAGGCCTTGCGCTCCTTGACGTAGCCGACCGCGTAGTCGAGGGCACCCTGGGCGATCCCGACGGCCTGGGCCGCAATCGACGGGCGACTGCGATCAAGCGTGTGCATGGCGATGGTGAAGCCCTGACCTTCCTCGCCGATCAGGTTGGCGGCCGGAATGCGCACCTCGTCGAGGACCACCTCTCCGGTCGGGCTTCCGTGCATGCCCATCTTTCGTTCGAGTTTGGCGATGCGGATCCCGTGCTCACGCTCGACGAGGAAGCAGGAGACGCCCCGCGATCTCGCCGCCGGATCGGTCTTGGCAAAGACGACGTAAATATCGGAGATTCCCGCGTTGGTGATCCAGTACTTGGTTCCGCTGATGACGTACGAGTCACCGTCGCGTACCGCTCGGGTGGTCATGGCCGCGGCGTCGCTGCCGGCGTCCGCCTCGGAGAGGCAGTAACTCGCCTGCCATTCGCCGGTAACGACCTTCGGCAGATAGCGGGCCTTGAGCTCCTCGGAGCCCCAGTTGACGATCGGGGTACTCGCCAACCCGTTGATCGCCATCATCAGACTGGTCGATCCGCAGACCCGGGCCAACTCCTCGACCATGATGGCCCGGGTCACGTGGTCGGCGCCCGATCCGCCGTACTCAAGCGGGATGGCCAATCCGGGCAGCTCCATGGACACACAGTCCTTGAAGTTGTCCCATGGAAACTCGGCGGTAGCGTCGATCTCGGCCGCCCGGGGTGCGAAGCGCTCTTCCGCCAGCTGGCGGACCGCGGCCCGAAAGTCCCGCTGCTCAGTAGTGAGGGTCATCGGCTGCATAGCCACCATCATGGCACGCGCCCGACGATTTGGTTGGATGTCCAAGGATACTGGGATGACGATGGTGGCTCGGCGCGGTCTGGTCTTTTGGGGCGACTGGCGGGTGGGCGAACCAGCCGGTGCGGCGGGTGCCAGCCCGGCCCGGCACCAAGGATTCGTGCCCGATCCGGCGAGAGCGAATAGGGTCGGGCGGCGTGCTGGCCCTGCTCTTTCCCGGTCAAGGCTCGCAGCGACCTCAGATGGGCGTCCCCTGGCTCGATCACCCCGCCTGGGGGGTGGTGGCGCGTCTGAGCGAAGCCACCGACCGAGACCTGGCGGGCCTGCTGATCGACGCTGACGCGGAGACCCTAAAAGCCACCCGCAACGCCCAACTGGCCGCCTTCGGGCTCAGCCTGGTGATCCTCGAGGCGGCCCGGATCGCCGGACTGCCGGGGCCGCCCAGTTTCTCCGTCGCCGGTCACAGCCTGGGTGAGTACACCGCCCTGGTCGCGGCCGGGGCCCTGACCCCCGAGGAAGGGGCCCGGCTGGTGGTCGCCCGAGGCGAAGCCATGCAGGAAGCCGCGGACAATCAGCCCGGCACCATGGCCGCCGTACTCGGCCTCGAACTACAGCTGGTCACCGAGGCCTGCCAAACCGTGGACGGTGCCTGGCCGGCCAACGACAACGCTCCCGGCCAGGTCGTCATCGCCGGCACAGCCAGCGGGGTGGCCGCCGCCGGGGAAGCGGCCAAGGGGCTCGGCGCCAAACGGGTCATGCCTCTCGTCGTCGGTGGCGCCTTTCACTCGCCCCTGATGGCGTCCGCCCAGCCCCGACTCGACGCCGCCCTATCCCGCGCCGCGTTCGGGCCGGCCGCCGTCGACGTGGTAGCCAACGTCGATGCCGCCGCGCACCGGGAGGGCTGGCCCGGCCTGCTCTCCGCCCAACTGGTGTCGCCGGTCCGCTGGCGGGAGTCGCTGCTCGCCCTGGCGGGCGCCGGAGTCACCCATTTCCTGGAGCTGGGGCCCGGGACCGAGCTCATCGGAATGGTGAAGCGAACCCTGTCGGACGCGGTGCGGGCCAGCGTCGCCAAGCCCGACGATCTCGACGCTCTGGGCGCTTTCCTCGAGCGCGCCGGCACCGCCCCCGCCGGCTAGACCGCACGAACCCCGGGCCGGGCGGCCGGCGGCTATTTCGGGTCGGCCTCGACCAACTCGTCGCGGAGTTGACGCTTGAGCACCTTGCCGGCCGGGTTACGCGGCAGGGGCGTAGTTGACAACCACACCCGGACCGGCACCTTGAAACCGGCCAGACGGGTGGCCACGTGTTCCTGGATCTCCGCCTCCGACACCGATGTCCCGGGCCGCAGTTGCACCACGGCGCCGACCTCCTCGCCGAGCACCGGATGGGGGATACCGATGACCGCGGCGTCCGCCACCGCAGCGTGCTCATGGAGAACGCTTTCGATCTCGACGCAGTAGACGTTTTCGCCGCCCCGAATGAGCATGTCCTTGGTGCGGTCGACGATATAGACGAATCCCTCGTCGTCGAGGCGGGCCACGTCCCCGGTATGCAGCCAGCCGTCACTGAACGTTTCAGCGGTGGCGGCCGGCTTCCCCCAGTAGCCCTTGACCACATTGGGACCTTTGATCCACAGCTCACCGACATCCCCGACGGGAAGCTCTTGACCACCGTCGGCCACGATCTTGACCGAGACCACCGGCACCGGTGGTCCGACGCTGTCCGGCTTGGCCTCGTAGTCCGGGCCCGAGTTCATGGTCGACAGCGACGACGTCTCCGTCAACCCGTAGCCGTTCGATGCCCTTCCCCCGGGAAAATGGGCTTTGATCCTCCGAACCAGTTCGGGCGGGGCCGGGGCTCCCCCGTAGCCGACGCTCCTGACGCTCGACGTGTCCCGGGTGGCGAAGTCCGGGTGATCGAGCACCTGCATGACCATGGTCGGCACGCCGCCGAAGGTATTGATCCGTTCCCGCTCGATCAGCTCCAGGGCCCGGCCGGCGTCCCACCGGTGCATCATGACCAACTTGCCACCAGAGAGGAGGTTGGTCACCAGGACCGAGTGGCATCCGGTGGCGTGGAACAGCGGCACAGAAAGCAGATACGAGTTCTGGCCGCCTCCCGGTTCGGTGCCAGCCCGCAAGGCGTCGCGGGCGTTGACGTACATGAGGCTCATCGGATTGGTGCAGATGTTGCGATGGGTGCCGACCGCCCCCTTGGGCCGTCCGGTCGTACCGGAGGTATAGAAGATGGTGGCGTCGTCGTCGGGTCCGAGGCCCACGTCGGGCAGCTCCACCGTCTCGGGGATGCCGCTGAGCACATCCTCGAAGACCCGCATCCCGACCGGTAGATCCCGACGGTCGGCGCGGGCGACGATGGTGGTACGCAGGTCGGGGAGATAGGTGAGGTAGCCGGCGATACGTTCCGCCCGCTCCTGGTCGCAGATCAGGATCGTCGAACCGGAGTCGGCGAGGCCGTAATGCAGCTCCTCTCCGGTCCACCAGGCGTTGAGCGGCACGACCACCGCCCCCGCTGCCGCCGCGGCCCAAAAGGCCACGGACCACTCCGGGTAGTTGCGCATGGCCAGGGCGACGCGGTCGCCCTTCTGCACGCCGAACTTCTCCGCCAGTCGCCGGGCCAGGTGAGCGGCGGCCCGAAAGTGCTCCTCGAAGCTGGTGCGCTCGTCCTCGTAGACCAAGAAGGTGTCGTCGCCACGGCCGCGGCTGACGGTGAGGATATCGCCGAGCGTCGGTGGGCAGTTTTTCCAGACCGTGGTCGGCAGGTCGCGGACGCTGACCGCCGCGGTTTCGAACATCTGGCCGGCCGCAGTCAGCTGCCGGTCGGCCTCGGCCAGCGACATGGTCATGGCGGCGAGACCGGGAATGGCGACCGGCCGGGCGGGTGCCGCCTCATACGATGAGCAGCTCCTTCCACGAGTCCAGCCGATCACGGACCTGAGCCGGGGTCAACGGCAGGGTCTCCGGCCGGACGGCATCGGCGATGCGACGCTGCACCCAGTAGTCCTCGGCGGCGCCGCGGAACAGATCCGTCTCGCCAGGCCACCAGCTCTGCCGGGCGCCTCCGCCCAGGTAGCCCCACAAGGTGTAGGCCCATTCCATGTCGTGGATCGACCGGCGCCCGGCCGAACGACGGCGGCCCGCCGGGACCCGCACCCGAAGCCCCCGACCACGGCGTCCTCGCGATGGTCGTCCGGTGAGACCACCAGTCGGTCCTCCCAGCGGCGGGCCAGCTTGAGCCCGTAGCCCAGGTCGGGGCCGGTCGAGCCGAAGCGCCGCCCGGCCGGCGGGTAGGTCCTGCAACTCCCCCGGTCGCTGCAGGTACCAGGGGCTCGGCGGCGGCAGCAACGACGAGGGCCGTACCCGGTCGGTGTCCTGGAGCGGAACATGGGGCGGCTGGGTCACGACCCCGCCTCGCCGCGGCTGGCGCCGAGCCCGCGCCGGCGTGCAGCAACCCGAACACGATCGAATCCTCCAGCGCGGCCCAGGACGCCTCGATGACGTTCTCCGACACGCCGATGGTGGTCCAGGTGCGATCGCCGTCGGTCGTGTCGATCAGCACCCGGGTGACCGCAGCCGTCCCGTGGCTGGTGTCGAGCACCCGGACCTTGAAGTCGGTGAGGTGCATATGGGCCAGCTCGGGGTAGACCGGGCCGATGGCCTTGCGGAGGGCGGCGTCGAGGGCGTTGACCGGCCCGTTGCCCTCGGCGGTGGCGAGCACCCGGTCGTCGCCGACGATCACCTTGACCGTCGCCTCGGTCACAAAGGCGCCGTCCTCGCGCAGCTCGGTGATCACCCGGTGCGACTCCAGCGAGAAGAACGGCTGCTTCCACCCGGTGGCCGACCGCATCAGCAGCTCCAGGGAACCGTCGGCCACCTCGAAGTGGAAGCCCCGGTGCTCCAGGTCCTTGAGCCGTTCGACGATGTCGCCGAGCACGGCGTCGTCGAGGCCCAGGCCGAGCTGCTCGGCCTTGAGGGCGACGGTGGAACGACCGGCCATCTCGCTCACCACGAAACGGGTGCCGTTGCCGACCTCGCTCGGGGTCGACGTGCTCGTAGGCGTCGCGGGAGCGGGCGATGGCACTGGTGTGCAGCCCGGCCTTGTGGGCGAAGGCCGAGACGCCCACGAACGGCTGGTGGGGGTCGGGCGCGACGTTGACCACCTCGGCGATGTGGTGCGACACGGCGGTAAGGCGGCCCAGCCGCTCGGCGCCGATGGTCCGAACCCCCATCTTCAGGGTCAGGTCGGGGACGGCGGCGGTCAGGTCGGCGTTGCCGGTCCGCTCGCCGTAGCCGTTGACGCAGCCCTGCACCTGGGTGACGCCCATCCGGACGGCCTGGAGGGAGTTGGCGACCGCGCAGCCGGAGTCGTTGTGGAAATGGCAGCCGAGGGCGATGTCGACCCGGTCGCGGACCTCGCCGACCACCCGCTCCACCTCGAAGGGCAGGCTGCCGCCGTTGGTGTCGCACAGCACCAGGACCTCGGCCCCGGCGCGCGGCGGCCGCCCGCAGCACGTCGGTGCTGAAGCCCGGATCGTCCCGGTAGCCGTCGAAGAAATGCTCGGCGTCGAGGAAGACCCGCCGGCCCTTGGACACCAGGTAGCCCACGGAGTCGGCCACCATGTCGACCGCTTCGGTGAGGGTGGTGCGCAGCGTCTCGGTGACGTGCCAGGCGGCCGACTTGGCCACCAGGCACACCACCGGCGGTCTCGGCCGCCGAGCAGGTCGGCCAGCACCGGGTCGGTCTCGGCCCGGCCACCGGCCTTGCGGGTCGAGCCGAACGCCACCAGGGTGGCCGTCTCCAGCCGGAGCTCGCCGGCCGCGGCCCGCCGGAAGAACTCCTCGTCCTTGGGGTTGGCGCCCGGCCAGCCGCCCTCGATGTACTGCACGCCGAGATGGTCGAGCTGCTCGGCGACCCGGAGCTTGTCGTCCACCGTCAGCGACAGGCCCTCCTGCTGGCTGCCGTCGCGCAGGGTGGTGTCGTAGATGTCGACCGCGTCGGGCAGCTCCCGGGGCACGGCGTGGGCGTGGTGCGGTCCGGCGCGTGGGCGTGACGGTTGGTGCTCAGCCGACATGCTCTACCCAATCCTTGTAACGGTCGACCTGGCCGCGCACGGCGCCGTGGAAGATCTCCTGGATGCGCCGGGTGATGGGACCGGGCCGGCCGTCGCCGACGACCCGGTCGTCGACCGAAGCGATCGGCACCACCTCGGCCGCGGTCCCGGACAGGAACGCCTCCTCGGCGGTGTAGAGATCGGAACGCAGGATGTTGTCCGATCTCCACCTCGAAGCCGAGGTCGCGGGCGATGGTCATGACCGAGCTCTGGGTGATGCCCTCCAGGGCGCCCGGCCGACATGCGGCGGGGTGATGATGCGGCCGCCCCGCACGACGAAGATGTTCTCCCCGGTGCACTCGCTGACGTAGCCCTGCGGTGAGAGCAGGATGGCCTCGTCGTAGCCGGCCTTGAGCGCCTCGATCTTGGCCATCGACGAGTTGATGTACATGCCCGTGCCCTTGGCGGCCGGCGGCATGGCGTTGGGATCGTGGCGCTGCCAGGAGCTGATCTTCATCCGCACGCCGTTGGCGATGCCCTCGGCGCCGAGGTAGGCGCCCCACGGCCACACCGCGATCGACACCTGGACCGGGCAGGGCAGGGGGTTGAGGCCCATCTCGCCGTAGCCCAGGTAGACGATGGGCCGGATGTAGCACTCGGGCAGCCCGTTGACCCGAACGGTCGTCTTGGTCGCCTCGACGATCTCCTCCGGGCTGAACGGCACGTCGATCAGGAAGATCTTGGCCGAGTTGAACAACCGGGTGATGTGGTCGGTCAGGCGGAACACGGCCGGACCCGAATCCGTCGGGTAGGCCCGGATCCCCTCGAACACGCCGCAGCCGTAGTGGAGGGTGTGGGTGAGGACGTGGATGCGGGCGTCGTCCCAGTCGACCAGCTCTCCGTCCATCCAGATCTTCTCGGTCTTGGTGATCGGCATCGAGTTACACCCTTTCTGCTGCAACATGGCCGGCGATGGCGTCGCCGACCTGCGACGTCGAGCAGTCGTCACGTCGGTGGGAAGGCCGTCCACCGCCCGGGTGATCACGGCCGGCGGCCGGCGCGTCGCCCAGGAAGTCGAGCATCATGGCGGCGGAGATGATCGCCGCGGTCGGATCGGCCCGGCCGGTGCCGGCGATGTCGGGGGCGGAACCGTGTACCGGCTCGAACAGCGACGGCCCGGTCCGGTCCGGATTGAGGTTGCCGGAGGCGGCCCGGCCGATGCCGCCCGCGATGGCGCCGCCCAGGTCGGTGAGGATGTCGCCGAAGAGGTTGTCGGTGACGACGACGTCGTAGCGCTGCGGCGACTCGACGAAGTAGATGCAGGCCGCGTCGACGTGGTTGTACGCCGTCGTCACGTCGGGGTACTCGAGCGCCACCTGGTCGAAGGTCCGCTGCCACAGGTCACCCGAGAAGGTCAGGACGTTGGTCTTGTGCACCAGCGTCAGGTGCCTCCTCGGTCGCGACCGGGCCAGGTCGAAGGCGTAGCGGACGCAGCGCTCGACGCCGAACCGGGTGTTGACCGACCCCTGGGTGGCGACTTCCGCCGGCGTGCCCTTTGCGCAGGAATCCACCCTCCCCAGCGTAGGCGCCCTCGGTGTTTTCCCGGATCACCGCGAAGTCGATCGGGACCCCGGCGCCGACGCTGGCCGCCGCCACGAAGGGCCGCAGGTTGATGTAGAGGTCCAGCTCGAAGCGCAGCCGCAGCAGCAGACCCCGTTCGAGCACACCGGGTGGCACCTCGGGTGTGCCGACCGCGCCGAGCAGGATGGCGTCGAAGGTCCGCAGCTCCTCGAGCACGCTGTCGGGCAGGACCTCGCCGGTGGCCAGGTAGCGCCGGCCGCCGAGGTCGTAGTCGGTCGTCTCGAGCGCCGCGCCGGCGGCCCGAGCCACCTTGAGCGCCTCGGCGAGCACCTCCACGCCGATGCCGTCACCGGGGATCACGGCGATCTTGAACGGTTCCACTACTCGGTTCTCTCCTGGTAGGGCTGGTTCTGGATCTGAGGTCTGGACACAAAACGACCGCCCCCGCGGGGACGGTCGAAGGCGCATCGGCAGGGAGTCCGATGCGCTACACGATAATTACGATTCCGATTGACGGGATAGGCGCGGTTCGGCAAGTCACGATCGGAACAGTCTCGCTGATGGCCGCCCCCGCGTCAACCGCTACTACCCTGAATGCATGGCTGCGACGGAACTCTCCCAGGACGCCTTCGACCGGCTGCAGACCGAGCTCGAGGACCTGCGCACCCGCGGCCGCATCGACATCGCCCGCGCCATCGAAGCCGCCCGGGCCCTGGGCGACCTGTCCGAGAACGGCGACTACCACGCCGCCAAGGATGCCCAGGGGAAAATGGAGGCCCGTATCCGCCAGCTCGAGGCGATGCTCGCGGACGTGGTGATCGTCGACCACGCGGCCGTGACCAACGGCGAGGTCAGCACCGGGACGGTCGTCTCCCTGCGGTACGTCGGCGACGACGACGTCGAGCGTTACCTCATCGGCTCCATCGAGGAGCGACGGGAAGGCGTGGCGGTGGTATCCCCGAACTCCCCGCTCGGCCAGGCCCTCATCGGCAAGAAGGAGGGCGATCGGGTGTCCTACGACGCCCCGAGCGGCCCCCTCGAGGTCGAGATCGTCGAGGTCGGCGCCTAAGCGGCCGGGAATTACTGGGAGCGCTGACGGCCTTGATCACCAACGCGGGCCGAGTGAGCCTCGGCGCCCGAGGCTGGATCGGCGACGGGGTTCGCGGCGCCCTGGTCAGCGGCGACGGGACGATCGACTGGTATTGCCCGGGAGGGGTGTCCGGGACGCCGGCCTGCTGGTCGCTGCTCGATCCGGCCGGAGGGGCGGTACGGGTCGGACCGGTCCGGGCCGGCACCGACGCCGGCCGACGCCTGCCGGCGTTCCACCAGGCTTACCGGACCGGGTCGAATGTCGCTGGAAACCATCCTCAGCGACGGCGTCAGGGGGGCGACTGTCGATACTGGACTTCCTGCCCTGGCCGGGACCGGGCCTGGCCGTACCCGGCCAGTTGATCCGGATCGTCACCGCTCAGGCCGGAACCGGTCGACGTGGAGGTCGAGGTCCTACCGGCGGGACCATGGGAGCCGGCCCGGGAGATGGCGGCCTTCGAGGCCGGGGTCGTCGTCGACGGGTTCACGGTCCGCACCGGTTTCCCCCTCCATTTCGAACCCTTGGGACGCGACGCGCCCCGCTGGCGGGGCGTGCGTCGGCTCGAGCCCGGCGCCGTCGTTCGTCGTCACCCTGGAACGCCTGAGCGAGGCGGCGCCCCCGGACCGCGGAGGCGGCCCGTCGCGCCGCGGCCGACACCGACGGGGCCTGGCGGAGCTGGGTGGCGGCCCGTTGTCTACGACGGCCCCTACCGGGCGGCGGTGGAGCGCAGCCTGCTGGCGGTGCGTTCGCTGACCGGATCCGGCGGCGCACCCGCGGGGGCCGGGACCACGTCGCTGCCGCGCCGGACGGGCAGCGAGCGCACCGGCGACGACCGCTGGGTCCGTCTCCGCGACACCGCCGCGGCCGCGTCCACCTGGGCCGCCGCCGGTTTCCCCGAGGACGCCGAAGCCGCGGAGGGTTGGCTCCGGCTGATGGTGTCGCCAGACTCCCCTCCCCTGGCCCACCGCCCTCGACGGCGACGGCCAGCCCGTCCCGGAGCTCGAGGAGCTCGGCCTGGCCGGGTGGCGGCGGTCCCAGCCGGTCGTCGTGGGCCGGCCCCTCGGGGTGGTCGACCTCGACGTGTACGGCGAGGTGGTCGCGGCCTACGGGGTCAGCACGAGCGGGCCGGGAGGCGGGGCCGGGGCCGGGCCGCTGTCCGGCGCCTGGCCGGACCTGGCCGGCGCCATCGACTGGGTGGCGGACCATTGGGGCGAGCCCGACGCCGGGGTGTGGGGATCGGCCGGCCCTCCCGCCCTGCTGGTGGCGTCGCGGGTCCAGGTCTGGGCGGCGCTGGACCGCATGGCCCGACTGGGCCGGGCGGCCAACCCGCTCGACCTGCAGGCGGCCACCTGGCATCAAGAGGCCCGACAGGTCCTGACCTGGCTGGAGGCCAACGGTGTGGCGGCAGATGGCGGTCTGCGCCGGGATGGCCGGCCCGGCCGCGCTGACGAACCGGATGCGGCCCTGCTGCGGATCGCGTGGCGCGGACCATGGCCGCTCGCCCATCCGATCGTGACCGCGACCGTGGACCGGGTGCTCGAGCAGCTGGGTTCCGACTCCTTCGTCTACCGATACTCACCCCAGGTCGACGACGGCCGGGCCGGGCCCGACAACCCGGATCTGCTGGCCTCGCTGTGGGCGGTCCGGGCCTTGGCCCAGTTGGGCCGCTGGGAGGAGGCCCACACCCGGCATGGAGGCGGTGGTGGCGGTGGCGGTCGGTGGGACTGCTCGCAGAAACGGTCGATCCCGTGTCGGGCGAGCTCATGGGCAACCTCCCGTCGACGGCCGTCCACCTGGCCCTGGTGGACGCGGCGATGGCGTTGGCGGCCGGGCCGCGCTAGCCCGTCCCGTCACCGCCAGGCCCTAGCGTGGGCGACATGCCCACCCCCTCCGCCCGCCCGCCGGCCCGGGCGGTCGACACCGCCTTTCTGGCCCTGCCGCTCCAGGATCTGGCCGGCGCGGCCCTGGATCGAGCCCGCCAGGGAGGCGCCAGTCATGCCGAGGTGCGGATCGAGCGCACCCGGGAGTTTGACGCTCGAGCCCGGGACCGCAACCTCGAAGGCGCCGCCGAACGGGAATCGGCCGGGCTGTCGGTTCGGGTTCTCCACGACGGGACGTGGGGCTTCGCGGCGACCACCGACGTGACCACCGAGGCCGCGGCCCGAGCCGCCCTCGGTGCCCTGGACGTGGCTCGAACCTCAGCGTCGCTGCGCCGGGAGCGCATCGAGCTGGCCGGGCGAGCCGGTCTACCCGAACGGGAGCTGGGTGTCGTCCTACCGGATCAACCCGTTCGATGTGCCCGTCGGCGGAGCGGGCTGGTCTGCTGCTGGGCTGGACGGCCAACTTGCTCGATCATCCCGGTGTCGACCACGCCGACGCCGCCGTCCTGGCCGTCCAGGAGAACAAGTTCTACGCCGACCTGGCCGGGACCACGACGGCCCAGGAGCGAGTCCGCCTGTACCCGACCGCCACCGCGGTCGCCATCAACCAGCAGACCGGGGAGTTCGAGACCATGCGCACCCTGGCCCCGCCCTGCGGGCGCGGTTGGGAGTACCTGACCGGCGAGGGCTGGGATTGGGACGCCGAGCTGGCGGCGTTGCCGGGCTTGCTGTCGGAGAAGGTCGCGGCACCCTCCATCGGGGCCGGCGAGTACGACCTGGTCATCGACCCTTCCAACCTGTGGCTCACCATTCACGAATCCATCGGTCACGCCACCGAGCTGGACCGGGCCCTCGGCTACGAGGCCGCCTACGCGGGCACGTCGTTCGCCACGTTCGACCGGCTGGGCAGCCTTCGCTACGGCGTCACCCGTGATGCACGTGACCGCGGACCGCACCGTCGAACACGGCCTGGCCACGGTGGGTTGGGATGACGAGGGGGTTGCGGCCCAATCCTGGGATCTCATTCGCGACGGCGTGCTGGTCGGCTACCAGCTGGACCGGCGCATGGCGGCCCGGCAGGGTTATCCCCGATCCAACGGCTGCGCCTTCGCGGACTCCAGCAGCCACGTGCCCTTGCAGCGGATGGCCAACGTGTCGCTGCAGCCCTCGGCCGGGCGGGCCGAGCACCGAGGAGCTGATCGGCTCGGTCGCCGACGGCATCTACGTCATCGGCGACAAAAGCTGGTCGATCGACATGCAGCGGTACAACTTCCAGTTCACCGGCCAGCGGTTCTATCGAATCCGTCAGGGGCGGCTGGAGGGCCAGCTGCGCGACGTGGCCTACCAGGGGTCGACGACGCAGTTCTGGGGATCGATGGAGGCGACGGGCGGGGAGCAAACCTACGTCCTCGGCGGGGCCTTCAACTGCGGGAAGGGCCAGCCGGGGCAGGTCGCTCCGGTGAGTCACGGCTGTCCGGCGGCCTTGTTCCGGCAGGTGCACGTCCTCAACACCTCCGAGGAGAGCGGCCGGTGACCGCGACCCGCCCCCAGGTACTGGTCGAACGGGCCCTCGAGCTCTCGGAGGCGGATGCCTGTGTGGTCATCGATGACGAGGTCACCGACGCCAACCTGCGGTGGGCCAACAACACCCTCACCACCAACGGTGTGAGCTACCGAAACCAGGTCACCGTCATCGCCGTCGTCGGCGGCGCCGTCGGTGTGGTGTCCAAGAGCGGGGTCACCGTGGAGTCGCTCGAGGACCTGGTGCGCTCGGCGGAGCACACCGCCCGGCCCGGGCCCCCCAGGCCGAGGATTACCGGACGCTGGTGGCCGGCGGAGGCGCCGGCGACGACTGGGACGCCCCGCCGGCGGAGACCTCGATCGGGGTGTTCCGTTCCGTGGCCGCCGGCGCTGGGCGAGGCGTTCGCCCGGGCCGCGTCGGCCGGCGAAGTCCTCTTCGGTTACGCCGAGCACGAGATGCGAACCACCTACCTGGCGTCGTCGGGCGGCCTGCGGGCCCGGCATGACCAACCGACCGGGCACGTCGAGGTGAACGCCAAGGCCGCGGACTTCGGTCGTTCGGCCTGGGCCGGGGTAGCCACCGCGGACTTCGGCGACGTCGACGTCGGAATCGTTGACGAGCGACCTGAGCCGGCGCCTCGGATGGGCGTCGCGCCACATCGAGCTGCCACCGGGGCGCTACGAGACGATCCTTCCGCCGAGCGCGGTCGCCGACCTGATGATCGACCTGTACTGGTCGGCGGGAGCCCGGGACGCCCAGGACGGGCGTACCGTGTTCAGCCGGCCCGGCGGAGGGACCCGCGTCGGCACGCGACTCACGGATGTGGCCGTGACCTTGCGCAGCGATCCGGCCGCCCCCTTTCTCCAATGCTCCCCGTTTGTGATCGCCCATGAGTCAGGCGGCGACCTTTCGGTCTTCGACAACGGTCTGCCCTTGGCGCCGACCTCCTGGATCGACAACGGAGTCCTGAGCGCCCTGGTGCAGAGCCGTCACTCGGCCGATCTCACCCAGCTTCCGTTGTCGCCGTACATCGACAACCTCATCATGGACGGACCGGCAGGCGGACCCGATCTGGACGCCCTGGTGGCCGGGACGGAGCGGGCCCTTCTGCTCACCTGCCTGTGGTACATCCGCGAGGTCGACCCGCAGACCCTTCTGTTGACCGGGTTGACCCGCGACGGCGTCTACCTCGTCGAGGACGGCGAAGTCACGGGCGCGGTCAACAATTTCCGATTCAACGAGAGCCCCGTGGACCTGCTCGGCCGCATCGTCGACATCGGCCGGAGCGTCCGGACCCTGCCGAGGGAGTGGACCGACTACTTCACCCGGACGTCCATGCCGGCCCTCCGAGTGGACGGATTCAACATGTCTTCGGTGAGCGAGGCCCTGTGACCCTGGGTCCGGTGACCGGGGGGGCGGTCCGGCTCAGGACCAGGCTGTCAGCAGCTCGATCAGGGTCCGGGTCCCCCACCCGGTGCCCCCTTTGGTGACCCAACCGTCCTCGCTGTCAGACCAGCTGGGCGCGGCGATGTCCAGGTGCGCCCACGGCCGCCCGCTCGGTGAACTCCTCGAGAAACAAGGCCGCCACGATCGACTGGGCGGCCGGCTTGGCGCTGACGTTGCGCAGATCGGCCACCTCGGAGTCCAACTGCTTGCGGTAGGCCGCGACCAGGGGCAGCTCCCATGCCGGCTCCCCGGCGGCGGCGCCGGCCGCGATGACCCGGCGCACCAGGGTGGCGTCGGTGCCCATGACCGCCGCCACCCCATCGCCGAGCGCCACCCGTTGCCCGCCGGTGAGGGTGGCGATGTCGACGATCGCATCCGGCTCCTCTTCGACGGCCAGGCACAGGGCATCGGCCAGTACCAGGCGGCCTTCGGCGTCGGTGTTGAGGACCTCGATGCTGGTGCCGTTGCGGGCCACCAGGACGTCGCCGGGATGGATGGCCGTGCCGCTGGGCATGTTTTCGGTGGCGGGCACCCATCCGACCACCTGTACCGGCAGGCCGAGTTCTGCGGCGGCGATGGTCGCGGCGATGACGGCCGCGGCCCCGCCCATGTCGCTCTTCATCGTCATCATCCCCGCCGGGGGCTTCAGCGACAAACCGCCGGAATCGAACGTGATGCCTTTGCCCACCAGGGCCACCTTGGCCTTCGGGCTCGCCGGCTGGTAGGACAGGCGGAGGAGGCGGGGCGGCTCGGACGCCCCCGCCGCCACCCCCAACAAGGCCCCGAGCCGCTCCGCCTCGATGCGGGGCCGATCCCACACCTCCACCGTCGCGGCCGGTGCCGGCCGCGGCGTCGATCGCCACCCGGGCCAGCTCCGTCGGCGTCAGGTCCCGGGGCGGACGGTTGACCCAGTCCCGGGCCCGCCAGGTGGCAGTCACCGCGACCTGACCGGAACGCACGGCGGCGGCGACCGCTCCGGCTGTCACCCCGTTGCGGCGGCTCCCAGGCGCCACCATCAGCACCCGTTCGAGCCGGCCGGGACGGGGCCCCGTCCGGGCCCCCTCGAAGCGGTAGGCGCCCAGACCGATCCCCTCCACTGCGGCCGACCACCAGCTCAGGGCGCGGCGCGGCGGCGGCCAGGGTGGTTGCCACCTCGCTGGCTGCACCGGCCTGCCGGGCCAAGGCGGCACCGGCCCGACGCAGGGCATCGGCGTCGAGCGCGCCCGGGGGCCGACGCCGAGGGCTACCACGGTGGAACCGTCGTCGGCCAGGACGGCCTGGGCCTGGCCGGGCTGGCCTTCGAAACGGCGCTGGGCCAGGAAGTCCCGATCGAGAGTGGCACCGGCGCCGGCGGGAAGCGACAGGTCCGAGAAGACCGGGACGCCGAGAACGGCCGCGTCCGAGGGCGCCCGCCCCACCACCTCGAAGCGGGGCGGGCTCACTGGGCCGCCCGGCCGCGACAGCAACGACTCGCCGTGCTCCTGCCAGCGGGCCATCGTCCACACCAGATCGGAGAGCCGGTTGAGATAAGGCCCGACGAGCGACTCCGGGGCGGCGGCACCGAGCACGTCGCGCTCGGCTCGGCGCACGACGGTACGGGCCACGTCGAGCCCGGCCGATACCGGGTCGTGGCCCGGAATGACGAAGTCGGTGAGGGGCGGGAAGCGCCCGGTCAGGTCGTCGATCCGATCCTCCAGGGCCGCCACCATGGCTTCGGTCACGAGCGAGGTACCCGGCCGAAGCTTGTGCCGGTTGTCGGGCGCGGTCGCCAACTCGGCCATGACGACGTAGAGGTCCCGCTCGAGCCGCGACCAGGAGGGCGTCCATTTCCGAGTCCGGCTCGACTGCGGCCCGGACCACGCCGAGAGCCGCCTGGGCCTCGTCGACGCCTCCGTTGGCGCAAATGACGGCCGAGTCTTTGGTCACCCGGCCGCCATAGAGCAGACCGGTCGTGCCGTCATCGCCTTTACCCGTATAGATCTTCATGGCTGGCGGCGAGCCTACCCCGGGGGGCTGGAAACCGAACCTTCGTGAACCTGCCCACCCTCGACCACCCAGGTCCGGTTGACGGTCAGCGACTCGAGCAGCCAGCGATCGTGGGAGACGACGAGCAAGGTGCCCTCGAATCGCTCGAGGGCGACCTCCAGGGCTTCGATGGCCGGCAGATCAAGATGGTTGGTCGGTTCGTCGAACACCAGACAGTTGGTGCCGCTGGCCATGAGGGCAGCCAGCAGGGCCCGGGTCCGTTCACCCGGTGACAGGGCGGCGGGCCGGCGGTGGACATGGCCGGCCCCGAGACCGAACTTGGCCAGGGTGGACCGGGCCGACTCGGGCAGCACTCCAGTCGCGGCCGAGAACCCGGCCAGCAGATCCTTGCTGGCGTCCAGGCGGGCTCGATGCTGGTCGAGCTCACCGACGACGACGCTCGGACCCAGCCAGCGCCGGCCTTGGGCCAAGGGCAGTCGCCCGAGGAGGGCGGCCAGCAGCGTCGTTTTCCCCCCGCCGTTCGGGCCGGTGATGGCCACCCGGTCGGCCCACGAGAGCTCGAGGTCGACCGGTCCAAGTCGGAATCGGCCCCGTTCCACCACGGCCGCCTCCAGGCGGGCGACGACCTCGCCGCTGCGACCGGCGGGAGTGAGGTCGAGGTCGAGCTCCCACCCTTCCCAGGGCTTCTCGACGGTCCCGAGCCGGCCCAGGGCTTTCTCCGATTGCCGCACCTTGGCCGCCTGCTTCTCGGTTCGATTGACAAAGAAGCCGCGCTGGGCCTTGTCATGATCCCTGGGCTTGCGGGCGGCCGTCCTGACGCCGCGCTCGGACCAGGAGCGCTGGGTGCGGATGCGCTGCCCCAGCCGGGACCGCTCGGCGGCCCACGCCTCGTAGGCCTGGGTCTGCTGGCTGCGAGCCAAGGCCCGGCGCTCGATGTACTCGCTCCATCCGCCTGCGTATTCGGTTCCGGTGTGGCGGTACTCGTCGATCTCCAGGATCCGGGTCACGACGCGGTCCAGGAAGGCCCGGTCGTGAGAGACGACTGCGACTCCGCCCGCGACCGAGCCCAGAAAGCCTTCCAGGCGTTCGAGCCCGGCGAAATCGAGGTCGTTGGTCGGTTCGTCGAGCAAAAACACGTCGAATCGAGCCAGCAGGACGGCGGCCAGCCCGACCCGCCCCGCTTGTCCACCGGACAGATCAGCGAGGGCGGCTCCCTGCATCTCCGGAGGGAGGCCCAGGTCGGCGGCCACCGTCCCCACCCGGGTGTCGAAGTCATCTCCGCCGAGAGCCAGAAAGCGGTCCAGGGCATCCGAATATGACTCCACCAGTGACGGATCGTCGGCCAGAGCGCCGGTAAGCCGGTCGAGTTCCGCGGCAGCCCCGGCCACTCCGGTGCGCCGGGCCAGATACTGCTGCACGGTCTCACCGGCGCGACCGTCGGGCTCCTGGCTCAGGTACCCGACATGCAGGTCTGCCGGTGATCGTTCGACCGTCCCCGTTTCGGGTACCTCCAAATCGGCGAGGACACGCAGCAGGGTGGACTTGCCGACCCCGTTCGGGCCCACCACCCCGAGACGACTTCGCGGTCCGATCGACACGGTGATCCTGTCGAGGATGACTCGGGTACCGCGGCGCAAGGAGACGGATTTGGCGGACAGCACGCGGGGCGACGCTAACCGCGCCGGGCATTTACCGGCGCGGCAATACCGAGCCGGGCCGCCGGGGCCGCCGGGGTCGCCGGGGTCGCCGGGCCGCCGGGCCGCCGGGCCGCCGGGCCGCCGCGGGTGCCGCCGCGGATGCCCTGCCGACGATGGGCCGCCGATGGCCGCCGGGCCGCCGGGCCGCCGGGCCGCCGCGGATGCCCTGCCGACGATGGGCCGCCGATGGCCGCCGATGAGTTGGCGCCGCGGCCGCCGTCTACCAACTCGAGGGTCGGTTGCGTCGATCGACCCCGTGACGAGATGGAGGCCAGCGGTGGACTGGAGGCTCGAACTGGTGGTGATCCCCGTCTCAGACGTGGATCGGGCCAAGGCGTTTTACACCGAGCAGGCCGGCTTCGTTGTCGACGTTGATCATCGGGCCGGCGAGACCTTCCGCGTCGTCCAGCTGACGCCGCCCGGCTCGGCGTGCTCGATCACGCTCATGGCCAACCCGGACGCCGCGGGTGCAGTCCAAGGTCTGCACCTGGTGGTGTCCGACATCGAGGCCGCTCGGGCCGAGCTGGTCCAGCGGGGGGCTCCCGTGAGCGAGGCGTTTCATTTCGAAGAGGGAGGGCAAACGCCGGGACCGGACCCAGAGAGGGGCAGTTACAACTCCTTCTTGGCGTTCCAGGACCCGGACGGCAACGGCTGGATGGTCCAGGAGGTGAAGCCGGCGTCGGCCCCGTGATCGACGACCGGCGCACTGCCCCAAACCGGCATCCCTAGCCCATGGGTGGCCAACTCCAGACAATGGCGCCGGCAGAGTGGTCGGGCGTCAGGCGAACCTCGACGACGTCGCCGGTATGGATCTCGCGCGCCGCGCCGCGAGGCAGCGACTGGACCACCTCCAGATCGAAGGGCTCGTCGTCGCCTCGGGCCCGGACCCGTAGCGAGAATCGGATCATGGGCCGCACTTCGAGAATGCTGCCGAGGGGCTTGACCGCCAGGACCTCGCCCTCCGCGGGCTGACCCTCGGCCAAGATCGTCGAGGTCCGAATCGGTGGCGGTCCACTGGATGACCGCCACGACACGAACGCGATGACGAGACCGGCCACGAGGAATGGCAGTACGACGAACAAGAACAGCAGTTCTTTCGTCTGGTTGGAGCTCAACGTAGTTGCCAGCACGGCGGTTCGGCGTGAAGCGGAAGCAGCGAGGGGGGCGTCGAAAGGCGGAATTATGGGGACGAGCGTATGCCCGAGGACACCCGGAGCGGGAGCAACCGGTGAGGTCGCCCCAAACCATCCGGTGGTTGGCGGCGCAACTGGCGCGCCCGGCCCTAGCCGCCCAGCTGGTCCCGCAGCCGATCGAAGGCGTCGTTGAGGGCAGCCAGTTCGACGCGAAGGGCGGCGACCTCCTCGGCGAGGGCTTCCACTCGGTCGGCAACACCGTCGTCGACAGCCATTCCGGTCCCCGCCGCCTGGCGCCAGGCCGGGTCGGCCGTGATCGACTCCGGCGGGTCCGGCCGGGCGAGGGGGGCCGGCGTGGGGAGGGCGGTCGGCGTAGGGAGGGCGGTCGGCGTAGGGAGGGCGGTCGGCGTGGGGAGGGCGGTCGGCGTGGGGAGGGCGGTCGGCGTGGGGAGGGCCCGCCCGTCGACGGGAAGGGCCGGTTCCTCTGTCGCGCCACTCAGTAATTGGGTCCACCGCTCCTCCTTCTGGCCGGGACGGCGCGGCAATCGGACCACCAGCGGTTCCTGCTTTTCACTCAGTCGCACCAGGTCGGCGTCGACGGCGCCGATACCGTCGAACTGCGCCATTCGTTCGGTTCGCGCTCGCAGTTCGCCCGCGGTCTGAGGGCCGCGCAGGAGCAGGACCGCCACCAGGGCCAGCTCCCGCTCATCGAGACCGAGCCGCTCCGTGAGGGTGTGGCGGTATCGGGTCACCGAACGCCCATGGGACGGGTACACCAGGCTCACCATCTCGGCGTTCCGCAACGCCGACAGTGCCGTCTGCACGACCGGCTCATCGTAGGCGACCACGGGTTCACGGTTCGATGACTGATTACAAGCCAGTACCAGCGAATTCAGGGTGAGAGGGTATTGCTGCGGCGTGGTCAGCTGCTTCTCGACGAGGCTGCCAATGACCCGCCCCTCCTCGGGGGTCAGGCGCATGCCAGCGATCATAGGAGCCATCGCCGCAGCCGGGCAGACTGGTGCCAATGGAGACCGATCGGGCCAACTTCGAACGGCTGGTCGGCGACGCCCTCGACCAGATCCCCGAGTCGCTGGGCCGGATGATGGACAACGTGGTGGTCATCGTCGAAGACTGGCCGACCGCCGAACAGCTGGGCGGGCGGCGAGGGACCCTTCTGGGGCTCTATCAAGGCATTGACCTCACCCGACGCTCGCCCCTCTCATACGCCGGGGTCATGCCCGACCGGATCACCATCTTCCAGGGCCCCATCAGCCAGATGTCGAGGACGGAGGCGGAGCTCGTCAACCTGGTGACCACCACGGTCATCCACGAGGTGGCCCATCACTTCGGGATCTCCGATGCCCGTTTGGTGGAGCTCGGTTGGGCCTAGGGATTCTGCTCCCGACCGAGGCGGAGAAATCCCGGAGACGGTGCGGCTGTCCACTCCCGTAAATCGTTAGGCACGGGCCCACCGAAACGGTAGGGTCCCGGACCGTGACAGGCATCGTCTCCCGCACCCGCTGAGCGCCGCCGGCGCCGAACGGCGCTGCGACTGCTGGCCGAGCCTACGAATGGCTTTGACGCGG
Source organism: uncultured Acidimicrobiaceae bacterium (assembly GCA_963769725.1). Taxonomy (GTDB): domain Bacteria; phylum Actinomycetota; class Acidimicrobiia; order Acidimicrobiales; family Palsa-688; genus PALSA-693. Next base: position 173,087 of record CAVYMU010000006.1, read on the forward strand.
AGGAGATGAACATGACCTATTCGGAAACAGCTGACTCGACGGTCGTCCTGCCCCTCGAGGTTCGCGGCGTGACCAAGACTTTCCGGCCCAACCGGCTGGTCCTCGCCCGTGGCCGGGCCGCGGGCGCGACGGCCCCACACCGCCGTCGACAACGTCTCATTTCAGGTGGCGCCGGGCGAGATCTACGGGGTCATCGGCGCCAACGGTTCGGGGAAGTCCACCTTGATCCGCATTCTGAGCACCCTCCTCCTACCGGATCGGGGCCAGGTCCGGGTCTTCGGGATCGATGCCCTGCGTGACCCCCAGTCGACGCGGCCACTCCTGAACCGGGTGTCGGCCGACCCGTCGTTCTTCCGGGTCATGTCGGCCATGGAGAATCTCCTGTTCTTCGGCCGGGCCTACGGGCTATCGGGCCCGGAGACCCGCGCCCGCAGCGCCGCGATCCTGCGGCGTTTGCACCTCGGCGAGCGGCACGCCCGCCAGCCGATGCTCCATCTTTCCCGCGGTCAGCAGCAGAAAGTGGCGGTGGCGCGAGCCTTCTTGAGCAGGCCGCGCCTGATGCTGCTGGACGAACCCACCACCGGGCTCGATCCCCGCAGCAAACGCGATGTCCAAGGGTTCGTCGCGGAAGTCCGGCGAGACGACCAGGTGTCGATTCTGCTCACCACCCACGACATGGACGAGGCCGAGCTGTTGTGCGACCGGATCGGCTTTCTGTCCGGCGGGCGCCTGGTCGCCGAAGGCACCCCCCTCGAGCTTCGCCGCCTGGTGGCGGCCGGCAGACCGCTCGACCAGGTCGACATGGAGGCCGTGTTCATGGCGCTGACCGGCCGCAGTGTGGAAGAAGACGAGGAGGAGTGGGGCGACAGGGGCGACGAGGGGCACGACGAACGCGACCGCGGGAGTGGCGGCTGGAGTGGCACCGGGGACGGCGAAGGGCGGGCGCCAGCCATGGAAGGAGCCAGGCCATGACCAGCCCGGACCTGATGCGGTCCGCCGAGACCACGCGGCAGCCACTCAGCCGGGTCGTGCTGGGCTGGGCATTCGTCGAACGCCAGACGAACCTGTGGAAGCGTCACTGGGCCTGGGAGTTGGTGTGGCTGGTGTACGGGGTGGTCAACACCCTGGCCATCACGTTCATCGCCAAGGAGGCCGCCCAGGCAGGGGCGGTCAATCCGGTCCAGGCTTCCCGGCTCACGCTGTTCCTGTTGATCGGCACCTTGGTATGGGCCTACATGTCGGCCGTCCTCGACGACATGAGCCTGGTCATCATGTGGGAGCGATGGGAGGGAACTATCGAGCACACCCTGATGACTCCGGTGCCCCGGGTTGTCCATCTGCTCGGCATGTCCGTCTTCGGAGTGCTCCACGGTTTGATCCGTACCGGCCTGATACTGGCGTGCGCGCTCCCGTTTTTCACCATCAGCTTGGGACAGGCGGACTGGGCTGCCGCGGCCGCGGTGATCGCGGTCGGAACGGTGAGCCTGGTCGGTCTCGGCATCCTGTCCGGGATCCTGCCGCTGCTCTACCCCGAGCGAGGCGAGCAGATGTCATTCATGCTGCAGGCTCTGGTGCTGTTGATCTCGGGCGTCTACTACGCGGTAAACGTGCTGCCCGGTTGGCTCCAGGCCGTGTCCACCGCCTCGCCGGCGACCTATCTGCTGCGGGGCATTCGCAGCTCCGTCATCGACGGCCAGGGCTTCGGGCACCAGGCGCCCGATCTGCTGATCCTGGCCCTCTTCGGCGCCTTCATGATCCCCGGCGCCCTCCTCGCCTTCTCCGCCGCCGAACGCTGGGCCAAGAAGACCGGCCGGCTCAAGCGCCAGGGGTAAGGGGCCAACGACTTCTGGCCACCTCGGCCCATTCCTGGAGCGAGATGTACGTCTGATGTACATGTCGCTCCAAAAGTGACGGGAAAGCCCCAAAAGCGGACCGGCTGGCCAGGAACGATGCTTCCTGGTCGGAGATTCGTGGGGACCCGGTTCCCCATTCGTCGAGTGGTCAATTGTTTGACGAGTGGTCATCCGTCTGGCCTATAGCGCCAAAAAGTCACCGCTCGGCAAACGAATGCCCCCTCGCCGGGCCCAGACCGGTTGGGCCGGACGGCAAAGGACTCGAGTGGTCGCCCGGTCCGGCCCCCCTGAGCGACGCAGGGACGCCGGGCCGCGGCCGGGCGGCCACGCCCCCCGACCCCCGACCCCCATCGGGCAACCGCCCCGGGTCGGCCACGGTGGCCCGGTACCCTGTATCAATGGCCAGGCCGGCGAACTCCAAGCTGAACGTGAGTTCTTACCTGGAGGCAGTGCGCGACGGGGTGGTGATCTTCGACGGAGCCATCGGCACCAACCTGCAGCTGCGCCACCTCGGACCCGACGATTTCGGCGGCGCGGCCCTCGAGGGCTGCAACGAGGTGCTCGTGGCCACCCGGCCGGACGTGGTCGCCGACCTGCACCGGTCGTTCCTCGACGTCGGCTGCGACGTGGTGGAGACCAACAGCTTCGGGTCCCTGCCCTGGGTCCTGGCCGAGTACGGCCTGGCCGGCGCGGACCCGGGAGCTGGCCGCCACCTCGGCCCGCATCGCCCGGGAGCCGTCGGCCGGCCGGCGCCGGCGGACCGACGCCGGAGGGCTGGGTGGCCGGCTCGCTCGGGCCCGGCACCAAGATCGCCTCACTCGGCCAGATCACCTTCGCCGAGCAGCGCGACGGCTATCAGGAGGCGGCCGCCGGGCTTGCTCGAGGGCGGCGTCGACCTGTTCGTCATCGAGACCGTCCAGGATCTCCTGCAGGCCAAGGCGGCCATCATCGGCTGCCGGCGGGCCATGGCCGAGGCCGGCCGCGACGTCCCCATCCAGGTTCAGGTGACCATCGAGACCACCGGCCGCATGCTGATGGGCACCGAGATCGGCGCCGCCCTCACCACCCTCGACGCCCTGCGCCCGGACGTCATCGGCCTCAACTGCGCCACCGGGCCCGGCGGAGATGAGCGAGCACCTCCGCTACCTCTCGCAGCGCAGCCCGGTACCGATCTCGGTCCTGCCCAACGCCGGTCTGCCCTCGGTCGTCGAAGGCCGCATGCACTACGACCTGACCCCCGCCCAGCTGGCCGAGCACCACGCCCGCTTCATCACCGAATACGGGGTCAGCGTGGTCGGCGGGTGCTGCGGCACCACGCCCGAGCACCTCGCGGCCGTCGTCGCGGCCTGCCGCCATCTAACGCCCGCGTCCCGTCAGCCGGACTGGGAGCCGGGCGTGGCCTCCATCTACAGCCACGTTCCCTACGACCAGACCCCGTCGGTGCTGGTCGTCGGCGAGCGCACCAACGCCAACGGGTCGAAGAAGTTCCGCGAGGCCATGCTCGCCGACGACTGGGACACCTGCGTCGCCATGGCCCGGGAGGCGATCAAGGGCGGCTCCCACGTCCTCGACGTGTGCGTCGACTACACGGGCGAGGACGGCGTGGCCGACATGCGGGAAGTGGCCAGCCGCTTCGCCACCCAGGCCACCCTGCCGATCATGCTCGACTCGACCGAGCCGCCGGTCATCGAGGCCGGACTGCAGCTGATCGCCGGCAAGCCCATCCTCAACTCGGTCAACCTCGAGGACGGCGACGCCGCCGGCACCCGCCTCGACCGCTTCCTGTCGATGGCCCGGGAATACGGCGCCGCGGTGGTCTGCACCTGCATCGACACCGAAGGCCAGGCCCGCACCGCCGACTGGAAGCTGCGGGCCGCCCAGGCCATCCACGACCTGGCCGTCGACCGCTACGGCCTGGCACCCGAGGACCTGCTCTTCGATCCCCTGGTGCTGCCGATCACGACGGGCATGGAGGAGAGCCGCCGGGACGGCATCGAGACCATCGAGGGCATCCGGCGGATAAAGAGCGAGCTTCCCGGCGTGGGCACCATCGTCGGGCTCTCGAACGTCAGCTTCGGCCTGAACTCCGGCGGCCCGCCACGCCCTCAACTCGGTGTTCCTGCACGAATGCCAGGAAGCCGGCCTGGACGCGGCCATCGTCCACGCGGCCCGCATCATGCCGCTGCACAAGATCGATCCCCGGGTCGTCGAGGTGTGCCTCGATCTGATCTACGACCGCCGGGACGCCGCCACGCGGCTACGACCCCCTGGCCGAACTGCTCCGTCTCTTCGAAGGGGTGGCGGCCTCGGAGCTGGTGACCGAAGACCGCAGCGGCTGGCCCGTCGAGCGCCGCCTGAGCCAGCGCATCATCGACGGCGACCGCGACGGCCTGGAAGCCGACCTGGACACCGCCCTCGCCGAGGAGTGGGCCGCGCTCGACGTCGTCAACGGTCCGCTGCTGGGCGGGCATGAAGGTGGTCGGCGACCTGTTCGGTTCCGGCCAGATGCAGCTGCCCTTCGTGCTGCAATCGGCGGAAACCATGAAGAGCAGCGGTGGCCTTCCTCGAGCCGCACATGGAGAAGGCGGACGCCGGCGGCAAGGGCCGCATCGTGCTCGCCACGGTCAAGGGCGACGTGCACGACATCGGCAAGAACCTGGTGGACATCATCTTCACCAACAACGGCTACGAGGTCCGCAACCTCGGCATCAAGGTGCCGCTGGCCGACATGCTCGACGCGGCCCGGGACATGGGCGCCGACGCCATCGGCATGTCCGGCCTGCTGGTGAAGAGCACCCTGATCATGCGCGAGAACCTCCTGGAGATGAACGACCGGGGCCTCTCCGACATCCCCGTCATCCTCGGCGGCGCCGCCCTGACCCGCACCTACGTCGAACGGGACCTGCGCTCCGAGTACCAGGGCCGCCTGTTCTACGGCAAGGACGCCTTCGAGGGCCTCCACACCATGGACCGGCTGATGGAGCTCAAGCGCGGCGGCGGTGACGACCCCGACTTCGGCCGGGTGCTCGAAGGCCGAGCCGGCGCCAGACCCCGGGCGGCCCGGGCCGAGACCGAGTCAGGGTCCACGGTCGCAGCCGACCCCGACCGGCCGTCTCGGGCGCCCTCGGTGGCGATCGACAACGACGTTGTTCGTACCTCCCTTCCTGGGTTCCCGGATCGAGCGGGGCATCTCCCTCGACGACATCGCCGCCTACCTCAACGAGACGTCCCTCTTCCGGGCCCAGTGGGGCTACCGGCCCGACAAGTCCCGCCAGGAGACCGACGCCGAGTTCAAGGACCGCATCCGGGCCGAGCTGCGGGCCCAGCTGGCCGCGGCCCGGACCTCGGGCGTGCTCCAGCCGGCGGTGGCCTACGGCTACTTCGCCGTCAACTCCGAGGGCGACGACCTGATCGTGTGGAAGGACGACGCCCGCACCTCGGAATGGCTGCGCTTCACCTTCCCCCGCCAGGACGCCGACCCGTGGCTGTCGATCGCCGACTTCTTCCGGCCGGCGGCATCGGGCGAGGCGGACTACGCCGCCTTCCACGTGGTCACCATGGGGCAGAAGGTGTCGGAGGAGACCGCCCGTCTTTTCGCCGAGAACCGCTATCAGGACTACCTCCACCTGCACGGCCTCGGCGTGGAGATGGCCGAGGCCCTGGCCGAGTTCTGGCACCACCGCATCCGCGAGGAGTGGGGCTTCGTCGGCGAGGACGGACCGACCCTCGGCGGGCTGTTCCGCCAGCAGTACCGAGGCGGGCGGTACTCATGGGGCTACGAGGCCTGCCCGGACCTGGAGGACAACGCCAAGTGCGCCGAGCTGGTCGGCGCCGACGGCATCGGGGTGGAGGTCAGCGAGGAGACCTCCTGGCAGTTCCATCCCGAGCAGACGACCGCGGCCATCATCTGCCACCACCCCCAGGCCAAGTACTTCGTCGTCCGCCGGTCGTAGGTGCCGCCTGTCCCAGGCCGGGTTCCACCGGCCGGCGGCCGGGCTGGCCGGGCTCGTCGAGTCGCCGCCCGCTAAGGTCCGCGCCGGCGGCCTCGTCGAGTGGTCGATCGTTTGACGAACGGTCACTTTTGTGCGCATAGCGACAAACGATTGCGCAGTCGTCAACCGGTTGCCCACTCGATCGTGTTTCTTTTAACATGAAAAATCATGAAACGTGATGATTGAGGGCGACGGGAACTACCAGACCCGAGCAGGGGTACGGCCGGGTGGCCACCGGGCGGGTAGGTCCCGGCCGCTCCGCTCCGGCCGTCCTCGCCAGCGGCGCCCGGACCGGGCCCGGCCCCGGGAGCCGAACCCGCCAGGGCGGTGGGTTAGCGGGCCTGGGCCAGGCCTCGGCGCTGGAGCACGACCCGCTCCAGCCGCGAGAAGAACACCGAATCCAGGAGCAAGCCGACGGCCAGGATGGCGATCATGACGCCGAGCACGTCGGCAGCCAGGCTCTGATCCTGAAAGGCGCTGAGCAGCTGACCGAGGGACTGGGAGCCATGGCCGGGGACGATCAGCTCGCCCGCCATGAGCGACCGCCAGCAGAACGCCCAGGCCTGGCGCATCCCGGCCACATAGCCGACCAGGGCGGCCGGCAGGACCACGTGGCGGTAGCGGTTGACGCCCCGGGCCCCGAGCACCTGGCCCGCCTGCAACAGGTTCGGCGGGACGGCATCGATGGCGCCCACGGTGCCGATGATGACCGCCGGGATGCTGCCCGCCAGGGTGACGAACAGGATGGCCTCGGGCTTGATGCCGAACAGCAGGATGGCGATCGGGACCCAGGCCACCGAGGGCATGGATTGCAGCCCGGTAACCAGGGGGGTGACGGCCACGCGCACGGCCCGGACCCGGGTGATGGCGATGGCCGCCAGGGTGCCGACCGCCAGGCTGAGGGTGTAGTACTCGACGGCTCGCCGGAGGGTGGTCAGCGTCCCGCTCCACAGTGCGGCCCGGTCGTTCCACATGGTGTGGAACACCGTGGCTGGTCCCGGGAGCAGGTAGGTCGGTTTCCACCCGCTCCACACCACCAGCTGCCACAGTCCCAGGCCCACGGCCACGCCGGCCAGCTTGGGCCACACCGACGACCAGATGCGCCGGGGCCGCGACGGCGCCCGGGGAAGCTCCAGTTCGAGCTGGTCGAGTCCCTCTAGCTCCTGGTCCAGCCGGTCAACGACGGCCATGTCGGGCCACCTCGTCTCTGAGCCGATCGGTGATCATGGCGGCCTGGGCGGACACCTCAGGAGAGTCGATGCGCCGCGGCCTCGGGATGGAGACCGGGTAGGTCTCGACGATGCGGCCCGGCCGGCTGGACAGCAGCACCACCCGGTCGGCCAGGCGAACCGCTTCACGGACGTTGTGGGTGACGAAGATGATGGTGAGCTCGGTCTCGCGCCAGATCCGCTCCAGCTCTTCGTGGAGCAGGTCCCGGGTCATGGCGTCGAGGGCGCCGAAGGGCTCGTCCATCAGCAGGATGGGCCGGTCCTGGGCCAGGGCCCGAGCCAGGGCCACCCGCTGGCGCATGCCGCCGGAGAGTTCGTGGGGCCGCTTGGTCGCGAAGCCGTCCAGGCGGACCAGCTGGAGCAGCTCGTGGGCCCGGGCCTGGCGCGAGGCCTTGTCGACACCACGGAGCCGCAACGGCAGTTCGACGTTGCGGGCCACGCTCAGCCACGGGAAGAGCGAGGCGTCCTGGAACATCAAGGTGGCGGCGCCGGCGGGTCGTTCGACCCGGCCAGCCGAGGGCCGGTCCAGCCCGGCGATCAGATTGAGCAGGGTGCTCTTGCCACACCCTGACGCGCCGACGAGGCACACGAACTCACCCGCGGCTACTTCGAGCGTGACGCGATCGAGGGCGGGGACGGCCGACCCCACCTGCCCGTAGACCTTCGACACCCCATCGAGCACGACCGCCGGCGCGGCCCGCGCCGCGGCGGCGGGACCGGGGGCCGTCCCGTTCGGGTGGACGACGGTCACAACCCGCTCACTTGCGGCTGGCCGGCAGCCGCCAGCACCTTGTTGAGCGGAGCCAGGTTGTAGATGCCGCTGAGGTTGCTCGGGGCCTTGAGCAGGCCCACGGCCACCCCGTGATCCACTTGGGTCTGCAGAGTCGACGCCAACGGGTCGGCGGTGAAGGCCAGGTTCTTCCAAGCCGCGCTGAGCACGGCGGCGCTCAGGGGCTTGCCGCCTTGCAGCTTCCCGAGCTGGGTGTTGAACGCGGCTCTGGGCCGCCGCGGGCTGGGTCTGGATGTACTTCAAGGTGTCCACCAGCCCCTGCAAGAAGCGCTGCACGGTGGCCGGGTGCTGCTGCAGAAAGGCGGTCCGGACCACGACGTTGGTGGTGGCCCACTTGCCACCTGGCCACAGGGTCCCTTCGTCAACGAGCAGGTGGCCGCCGTCCTGGAGCATCTCGGTCTCGTACGGCTCCGGCATCCAGGCCCCGTCGATGGCCTTGGATTTGAACTCGGTCACGATGGTGCCGTTGCCGGTTGCGGAGGGCTCGACGTGCACGTCCCCACCGCCGGAGGTGGTCGTCGTGTAACCCTGGGTCTTGAGCCAGTATCGCAGGGCCACGTCCTGGGTGTTGGCCAGCTGCGGCGATCCCAGGGTGGTCCCTTTGAGCTGCGAGGGGCTGGTGATCGAGGCCTTGGTGACCAGGCCCGCCCCGCCCGAGGCGGCGCCGGCGATGATGGCGATGGCGCCGTGCGACGAGGAGTAGGCCGACAGCGCCGCGCTCGGTCCTTCGAAGGCGATGTCGAGCGATCCGGAGAGCAGGGCCTGGTTCTCGGCCGGACCCGCCGAGAAGGTCTGGGTGGAGAGGGTGTCGGGGGCCAGGTCCTTGGCGAAGGTGCCCTGGGCCACGCCGACCAGAGCGGGGGCGTGGGTGAGGTTCGGGAAGTAGCCGAGTCGGACGGTCACCGGCTGGTCCGAACCGCTGGTCGTGGCGGCGGTCGTGGCGCTGCCGCCGGCGGCGGGAGCGGTGGTAGCGGTCGTGGGGTTCGACGACGCCGAGGAGGAGCCGCAGGCCGCGGCGCACAGTGCCATCGCCGCCAGGGCCGCGGCGATGGTCAGCCGCCTTTTTCCAAGCTTGTCGCTAATGTTCACCGGACTTATCGACATTGAAGGAATCTAGTCAAGGGTCCGGTCGCCCGTCAACGCGTCAGGGGCGGTGGCGTATGATCCACGCGTGAAGGAACTGCTGTACCACCGCTACCTGCTGCCCACGGCCGACCGCCTGGCGTCCAAGGCTGCGGTCCTCGACGGCGATTTCACCGCCACCTTCGCCGAGCATCGGGACCGGGTCTGTCGGCTGGTCGACGGCATGGCCGGCGAGCTCGGTGTGGGCCGGGGCGACCGCTTCGCGGTCATGGCGCTCAACGGGCACCAGTTCCTGGAGCTCTACCACGCCAGCTTCCTTGGCGGCAGCATCATCAACCCGCTCAACCTGCGCCTGGCCCCGGCGGAGCTGGCGTTCATCATCAAGGACTCCGGTCAGCCGGGTCTGCTTCACCGACGCCTTCTTCGCCCCCTTGATCGAGTCCGTTCGGGCCGACGCCGGCATCGACCAGGTGGTCCTGATCGGCAGCGGCGATGTCCCCCACGACGTCGCCTACGAGGACCGTCGTGGCGGCGGGCAAGACCCGTCGTGCCGCCTGAGCCGGAGGAGGACGACCTGGCCGTCCTCATGTACACCGGCGGAACAACCGGCCTGCCCAAGGGCGTCGTCATCGACAACCGGGCCCTGATGCTCGACATCTACAAGGTGGCCACCCGCTGGGGCATGGACGAAGAGTTCGTGTACCTGCACCAGACGCCGATGTTCCACGCCGCCTCGCTCGGCGGCATCCTGGCCGTCCCGGCCGTCGGGCGGGCAGACCACCTTCGTCCCGGTCTTCCAGCCCGCCGCGGTGCTCGACGTCATCGAGCGCCACCAGGTGACGATGACCGTGATGGTGCCGACCATGGTGGCCATGCTCCTCGACCATCCCGACTTCAGGCCCGAGCGGCTGGCGTCGCTGGAGGTGCTCACCTACGGGGCCTCGCCCATGCCGACGGCGCTGGTCGAGCGGGTGCTGGCGATGTTCCCCGACCTCGACCTCTTCCAGGGCTACGGGATGACCGAGAACTGCGGCCTGCTGACCTGCCTCGGACCGGAGGAGCACCGGCGGGGCGGGGACCTGCTGCGCTCGGCGGGGCGGCCCATGCCCGGATCGGTGGTGTCCATTCAGGACGAGGCCGGCCGCGATCCTGCCCGGCCGGCGAGACCGGGGAGGTGTGCGCCCAGGCCGGCAACTACATGCGGGAGTACTGGAACCGGCCCGAGGAGACGGCCGCGGCCTTCCGGGGCGGGTGGTACCACACCGGCGACGCCGGCTACCTCGACGACGGCCGGCTACCTGTACCTGGTCGACCGGGTCAAGGACATGATCGTGACCGGCGGCGAGAACGTCTACTCCGCCGAGGTCGAGAACGCCATCGCCAGCCACCCCGACGTAGCCCAGGTGGCGGTCATCGGCATCCCGTCCGAGCAGTGGGGCGAGGCGGTGCTGGCCATCGTGGTCACCAGGCCGGGCGCCGCGCTCACCGAAGAGGACATCAAGGCCTGGGCGCGGGAGCGCATCGCCGGCTACAAGGTGCCCGAAGTCGGTCGAGTTCCGCACGGAGCCGCTGCCGCTGTCCGGCGCCATGAAGGTCCTCAAGCGGGAGCTGCGCGCCCCCTACTGGGAGGGCCGCGACCGGGCTGTGCAGTAGCCGCCGGACCGGTAAAAGGACGCGGCGATGGCGCGTATCGGTCTGGTTCTCGGCGCCGGCGGCGCGACTGGAGGCGCCTTCCACGCCGGGGTGCTGGCCGCCCTGGAAGCGGCCACCGGCTGGGATCCTCGAACCGCTGACATCGTCGTCGGCACCTCGGCGGGGTCGATGACGGGCGCCATGCTGCGGGCCGGGATCAGCGCCGCCGACATCGCGGCCCGAACCGAGGGCGCGCCGCTCAGCCCCGAGGGAGCCGCCCGGCTGCGATCGGCCGGCCTGTCGACGGGCGAGGCACCGGCCCCGCCCCGCCCGCGACCGCGCCCCGCCGGGTGTCGCGGGGCCCGTCGGCGCCGTCGGTGCTGTGGGCCGCCAGGCCCGGCGACCCTGGGCGGTGCGGCGCTCCGGCGGTGCTCGCCGGCCTGCTGCCCGAGGGAAGGCGTGCCGACCACCATGATTTCCGACAGGGTGCGGGCCCTGCTCGGCGACCGGCTGGCCGGCCGCGGCCCCTTTGGGTGGCGGCCGTCCGCCTCGACGACGGCCGCCTGGTGATCTTCGGGCGCGACGGGGGCGCCGGCCGCCACGCCCGGGCGAGGCGGTGGCGGCGTCGTGCGCCGTTCCGGGCTGGTTCGCCCCGGTGCGGATCGGCGGGGTTCGCTATGTGGACGGTGGCGCCCACTCGTTGACCAACGTGGTGCCGGCTGGCCCGGGCCGGTCTCGATCTCGATCTGGTGGTGGTCAGCGCGCCGATGGGCCGAACCGGGCCCGGCCGGCAGGGTGCGCTGGCGCCAGGCGGCCCGGGCCCAGCTGGCGATGGAGGCCGAGGTCCTGCGCCGGCGAGGGCTGCCGGTGGTGGCCTTCCAGCCCACCGCCGAGGATCAGGCCGTGATGGGCCCGGACGCCATGGACGCCGGCCGGCGGGCGGCCGTGGTCCGCCAGGTGCGGGCGTCGACCCGGGCCCGGCTGCGCCGGCCCGACGTGGCCGGCCGGTTGGCGCCGCTCACCCCGTCCCACCGCTCTGGGCCGTCCGGGGAGTAGGGGGGGTCCGGGGAGTAGGAGGGGTCCGGGGAGTCGGAGGGGTCCGGGTCCGAGCGCTCCGGGTCCGGGTCCGGGGGTTCTGGGCGGTCCCGGTCCGGGCGGTCCGCGAGGTCTTGGGGGTCTCCGAGGTCCGGGCGGTCTCCGAGGCCTTGGGGCTGAGCCCAGTCGAGACGCCTACCGCCTGGCCGAGCACGGCGATCTCCTCGACGAGGAGATCGGCCAGGTCCTCCAGGTCGGGAACCAGCTCGCGGCACGACACCAGCCCGAAGTCCAGGGTGTCGCAGTAGCTCTGCACGGTGATGTTGATGCCCTGCCCGTCCACGATGGTGGACACCGGGTAGTAGTGCAGCATCCGGGCGCCCGGCCAGGTAGAGCGGATGCCGCGGCCCGGGCACGTTCGAGATGACCAGGTTGAACGGGGCGTTGAAGCGATCGGCCAGGCGCAGCTGCGACGCCACCCGGGCGGCCCGGATGAACAGCGCCGGCGGGCGCGAACTCGGCGTAGTCGCTCAGCACGTCGGCGGGAACGAGGGCGAAGCGGTCCTTGGCCTCGATCATGGTCTGCTGGGTCTGGCGGAGACGGTCGAGGGGATCGGCGGAGGCCGTCGGCAGGATCGGGAACATGGCCGACACCCGGTTCGTCCACCGGTCGGTCTCCGCCCCGGTGCGGGTCGAGACGGGAACCATGGCGACCAGAGGCCGGTCGGGCAGGGCCTGCCGGTCGAGCAGGTAGCGGCGCAGGGCGCCGGCGCAGACCGCCATGACCACGTCGTTGACCGTGGTGCCGGCCGCGGTCTTGATGGCCTTGATGTCGTCGAGCGGCACCGAGCGCACCGCCACCCGGCGGTGCGGGGTGATGGCCGCGTTGAAGGGGGTGGGCGGGGCGGCGGCCTCGGGCGGCGCCGGGGGGGCGTCGGCGTCGCGACCCCGCCTGGCCGCGACCCGGGCGCCGATCGGGTTGGGGATGGTCCGGGCCAGGTCGGCGACACCGGTGAGGCCCCGGTTCCGGGTCAGCTCCCCGATGGCCCGCAAGGCCCGAACCTGCAGCCGTACGAACTTCTCCGGCTTGCGCACCATGCCCAACACGGCCCAGGAGAGGACCTGGGCCGGGCTCGGCACCTGCTCCGGAGGCGGCAAGGCGGCGTCAGCTGCGTCCTCTGGGGCATCGGGTTCGCGGTCGTACAGGATCTTCATGAGCTCGGCGCCGGCGGCCCCGTCGATGGTGGCGTGGTGGAGCTTGGTGAGGATGGCGAAGCGGTCCTCGGTGAGCCCCTCGATCACGTAGACCTCCCACAGCGGATGGCCCCGATCCAGGGCCCGCCCGACGAGGCGGGCGACCAGTTGGACCAGCTTGTCGTCCGTTCCTGGGGCGGGGAGCGCCGACTCCCGCAAGTGGAACTCCAGGTCGAGGTCTGGGTCCTCGATCCAGAACGGATGGTCCAGCTGGAGTGGCACCTCGACGAGCCGCCGGCGAAATGGATCCATGTCGGGTAGGCGCCGGGCCAGCTTGTCCCGCAGGACTTCGTACGGCGACCAGTCGGGATCGTCCGGGCGGGCGAAAATCCCCAGTCCGCTGACGTGGCCGAACGACGTTCCCGACTCCATGTACAGGAAGCTGGCGTCGATGCCGCTCAGTTGCTTCACGAGGTCCTCCCCCTTTTCATCACCCCGGGCTCACCGCCCCGATCCCGAACCGGATGACCGGCTCCGTCTCGGCCTACAACAAGCCCACGCTGGCCGCTCCGTCGACCATGACGGCGGCTCCGGACAGATAGGCGGCCGGTTGTGAGCACAGGAAGGCCACCACCCGCCCAAAGTCCCCCGGATCCCCCATCGAGGTGGCAGTCGCCACCCAACTGACGCATCCGGTCGGTGGCGTGAGAACCGGGGCAGGCCAGGTTGAGCGTGACCCCGGTCGGGAACAGGTCGGCCGCGGCCGTCTTGGCCCACGCCCACAGCCCGGTCCGGGACAGATTCGACAGCGACAGGTTGGGCAGCGGCTGCTTGATCGAATAGGACGTAATGCAGCAGATCCGCCCCCAGCCCTCCCGCTGCAGCGAGGGCAGGGCGGCCCGCACCAGCCGGACCGAGGTGACCAGATTGGCATTGACGGCCGCCGCGATCTGCTCGTCGCTGATCTCCAGGGCCCGGCCGGGGGGCGGACCGCCGGCGTTCGCCACCAGGATGTCCATGCCCCCGTAGCGTCGCTCTGTCTCCTCGACGAGCCGGGCGGGGGCGTTTGGCTCGGTGACATCCGCGACCACGGTGTGCACCTCGCCTCCGGCCGCCCGGATGGCGGCGGCGGCGGCCCCCAAGGCCTCCTCGCCGCGAGCGCTGATCACCACCTTGACCCCCTCGAGCGCCAGGGCCTCGGCACTGGCCCGGCCCAGCCCTTTCGACGACGCGGTCACGAGGGCCACCTTGCCGGCGATGCCGAGGTCCATCAGACCCGCCCCATCATGCGCCGGCGCCGGAGTGGGCGGGCCCGGTCCAACGCCCCCGACTTTCGGTAAATCTCGCCACTTTTGGAGGGAGTTGTACATCTGGTGTACATCTCCCTCCATAAGTGTCGGGAGGCTCCAAAAGTCGGCGACCCCAGGTGCCAGCCCTGCTCATGCCGCCTTCCCGGCCGTCCCGCCGCCCCGGCCGCCCTGGCCGTCGCAGCCGCCCCTCGCCACCCCCGGCCGGCACCGGCGCCACCGCTACCGCCGCTACCGCCACCGCCGCCACTGCTACCACCGCCGCCGGCGGCGGGCCCCATCACGCCTCCACCACGGTCAGCTCGTGGCTGACGTGGTTGAGGGCCCGAGGACCGGCCTCGGTCGCCACCACGATGTCCTCGATGCGGGCCCCGTAGCGCCCGGCCAGGTAGATGCCGGGCTCCACCGAGAAGGCGTGACCGGGGGCCAGGGGCAGGGCGTTGCCGGCCACGATGTACGGATCCTCGTGCTCCTCCAGGCCGATCCCGTGACCGGTTCGGTGGATGAAGGCGTCGCCGTACCCGCCGGCCTCGATGACCGCCCGAGCGCGTCCGTCCACCGCCTCGCAGGGGACCCCCACTACCGCGGCGGCGACGCCGGCGGCCTGGGCCCGTTGCAGGAGGTGGTAGAGGTCCTGGGCCTCTCGGGTGGGGGGGCCGGTCCACACCGTGCGGGTGATGTCGGAGCAGTAGCCCGCCATGGTCCCGCCGAAGTCGCACACGACGGGGTCGCCGGACTCGATGACCCGGCTGCCGGCGTCGTGGTGCGGGCTGGCGGCGTTGGGACCGCTGCCGACAATGGCGAAGTTGACCCGCTGGTGGCCTTCGGCCGACGAGACGCCGGCCGATCTCCTGTGAAACCTCCCGCTCGGTGCGGCCGATCAAGCGGAATCTCCCCGCCCAGCAGTTGGGTCGCCACCCGGTCGGCGGCCGCCGACGCGGCGGCGAGGGCCTCGATCTCGGCGGCGTCTTTGACGGCCCGCAGGGGTCCGGTCACCGCCGATGAGGGCCGCCAGGCCGAGCCCGGCAGGCGGTGCTGCAGGGCCAGCACAAAGGTCGCCCAGGTCCGGTCCGAAACCGCGAGCCTGCCGGCGGACGCCGACCAGCCGGGCCACGATGTCGACGGGGTCCTCCTGCTCGGACCAGGGCCGAATGGCGAAGACGCCGGGGTGCTCCACCACCCGGGGTGCTTCCAGGCGGGGCACGACCAGGGTGGCGCCGGCATCGACGGGGACCACCAGCATGGTCAGCCGCTCGAGGGGCATGGCCTCGTAGCCGGTCGAGCCACGGCAGGTCGGCGCCGAGCGACAACAGCAGGGCGTCGACGCCGAGCTCCGCCATGCGTTCGCGAACCCGTTCCAGCCGGGCGACTCGGGCCTGGTCGACGCTCACGACAACGACCCGCCGCCGGCTTGGGCCGTAGCCCGCACCGACGCCCCTGCCGCCGCGGTCCCCACCGCCGCCACGGCCTGGCGGGCGTGATAGCTCGACCGGGTCAGCGGCGACGCCTCCACGTGGGGGATGCCCAGGGCCTCCCCCACCGCCGCCAGTTGCCGGAACTCCTCCGGGCTGCCACCATCGGACGACCGGGAGGTGATGCGAGGTCGGGCGCAGGTACTGGCCCACGGTGACGATGTCCACCCCGACGCCGTGCAGGTCGGCCAGGGTGGATACCACCTCGTCGACGCGCTCCCCCATCCCGACGATCAGACCCGACTTGGTGGTCAGGCCGGCGGCCTTGGCCCGGGCCAGGACCGCCAGGCTGCGGGCGTAGGAGGCGGACGGCCGCACGGCTCGCTGCAGACGGGGAACGGTCTCGACGTTGTGGTTGAGGACGTCTGGCCCGGCGGCGAAGATGGTCGCCAGGGCGTCCGGGTCGCCCTTGCAGTCGGAGATCAGCAACTCGATCGCGGTCGCCGGGCGCCCGCGCCCGGACGGCCCGCACCGTGGCCGCGAATCCGCCGGCGCCGCCGTCGGCCAGGTCGTCGCGGGCCACTGTGGTGACCACGGCGTGGGCCAGGCCGAGCCGGGCCACCGCCTCGGCCACCCGCCGGGGCTCGTCGGGGTCGGGTGGCAGCGGCTTGCGGGTGTCGACCAGGCAGAACCCGCAGGCCCGGGTGCACCGGTCGCCGTTGATCATGAACGTGGCCGTGCCGTCGGCCCAGCACTCGTAGATGTTCGGGCAGCCGGCCTCCTCGCAAACTGTCACCAGGTCCAGCTGGCGCAGGGTCCGGCGCAGCGACCGGTACTCCTCGCCCATGCGGGCCTTGACCCGCAGCCATTCGGGTTTGCGCTCGTCCAGGGCCATCCCGCCGGCGGGATCGACCCCCGCCTCGGCCAGCCGCTTGTCGAGCATGCGAACCGGTACCGCGTCAGGCCTGGCGCCGGCGCCGGCGCCGGCCGGACGGGCTGGCCCGGACCGGCCCCGCGGGTGAACGGCGCCAGGTCGGCCGCGGCCACCCGCCAGGCCACGTCCTGGCGGTCGACCTGGTCGTAGCCCCAGATCGTCGCGGCCCGGGCCAGCACCCGATCGACCGACCTCCGACATCGAGCACGGTCGATGCCTTCGGCGGCCAGCGACGTGACCGGCTTGTCGGCGATGCCACACGGCACGATGTGGCCGAAGTACGCCATGTCCGGGCGCCACGTTGAGGGCGAAGCCGTGCATGGAGCGGCCCCGCGAGACCCGCACGCCGATGGCGCAGATCTTGCGGGGCTCGGCCCCGCCGGGATCCGACCCAGACCCCGGGGTAGCCCGTCGAGCCGACCGGCGCCCGGCCAGGCCGAGATCGGCGAGCACCTCGATGACGAGCTGCTCGATGCGGTGGACATGGCACGGCGAGGCGTTGTGGCCCATGGGCACGGACATGATCGGGTAGCCGACCAGCTGACCCGGGCCGTGGTAGGTGACGTCGCCGCCCCGGTCGGCTGCGCACCAGCTCGGCCCCGACCGACGGCCGGGTCGACCAGGACGTGCTCGTCCTTGGCCCGCACTCCGAGGGTGTACACGTGGCGGGTGCTCCAGCAGCAGCAGCCAGTCGTCGCGGCCCGGTCGCCCACAGGCCCCGCTGCAGGGCCAGGCCGTCCTGGTAGCGAACCCGGCCCAGCCAGCGGGCTCGCAGCACGCCGATCACAGCTCCGCGGACCAGTCCCGGGTCTCGATGACCTTCTTGACGGCGCCGACGAAGGCGGCGGCGTAGGCCCCGTCGAAGGCCCGGTGATCCCACGACAGCACCAGGTTGCCGACCGGGTGCACGGCGATGCCGTCCGAACCGTCGGGCAGCTCGACGGCGACCGGCCTCTTGCGAACCCCGTCGGTGGAGAGGATGGCCACCTGCGGCTGGTTGATGACCGGCACGGTGATGAAGGTCCCGAACGGCCCGGCATTGGTGATGGTAAAAGTGCCGCCCGAGATGTCGTCCATGGTCAGCCGCTTGGAGCGGGCCTTGGCGGCCAGCCCGGAGATCTCCCGGGCCAGGGCCCGCAGCCGCTTCCCGTCGGCCTGGTGGATGACCGGAACCAGCAGACCCTCGAAGTCGAGGTCGACGGCGATGCCGATGTTGAGGTCGTCGTGGACGATCAGGGCGTCGTCGCCGACCGAGCTGTTGACGTTGGGGAAGTCGGCGAGGGCGTCGACCACCGCCCGGGTGATGAACGGCAGGTAGGTCAGGCCGAACCCTTCGGCCTGCCTGGAACTTGCTCCTTCTCGGCCTGGCGAACCCGCTCCACCGCCGGAGTAGTCGACCTCGAAGGCCACCATGGTGTGGGCCGAGGTGTGCTTGGAGCGCACCATGTGCTCGGCCGTGCGCCGGCGGATGTTGGTGAACGGGCACGATGGTGTCGCGCTCACCGCCGGCTGCCACCGGCCACAGGGGCCGGCTCGCCGCGACCGGCGCGCGGGGCCGGCGCGGCCGGCGCGGGAGCCGGCTGGCCGGCCGCCGCGGGAGCCGGCGGCGGCGGCTCGGCCGCAGGCTGGCTGGGCCGGGCCGTGCCGCCGTTGCGGCGATCGATGAGCGCCAGCACGTCCGAACGGGTGATGCGCCCGCCGGCGCCGCGTGCCCTCGATCTGGGCCGGGTCCAGGTCGTGCTCGGCGATCAGCCGGCGCACGACCGGCGACAGCACCCGGCCACGGGCGCCGGCGTCGCCGGCGCCTGCGCCGGCCACGGACGCGGCCGGGGCCGGCTCGCGGGCAGCCGAAGCGGCGGTGTTGCGGGCGCGGCGGCCCGGGCCGGCTGGGGCCCGGCCGGCTGCGGCTCGGCTTCGGACTCGGGCTCGGCTTCGGACTCTGACCGCGGCTTCGGACTCTGACCCGGCTTCGGACTCCGGCTCGGCTTCGGACGCTGGCTCCGGCTCGGGCTGGGCTTCCGATTCGGCTTGGCCGGCCGGCGCCCGGCGGCGAGCGCCTCGGTCGCCGTCGGAGATAACCGCCAGCTTGGTGCCCACGTCGACCGTGTCGCCTTCGGGCACGAGGATCTCGGTGAGCACGCCGGCCGCCGGGGAGGGAACCTCCGAGTCGACCTTGTCGGTCGAAACCTCGAAGAGGACGTCGTCCTCGGCCACGCTGTCGCCGACCTGCTTCAGCCACCGGGTGATGGTGCCCTCGGTGACCGTCTCGCCCAGCTGCGGCATGGTGATGTCAGCCAACGTGCAGACCTCTTCCGGTGAGGGCGAGCATGGTCTCGCCGAAGGTCTCCGACAGCGTGGGGTGGGGCTGGATGAAGTGGGCCACCTCGTCCGGGGTGGCCTCCCAGTTGACCGAGAGGTAGGCCTGACCCAGCTGCTCGGTGACCCAGGGGCCGACCATGTGGACCCCGAGGACCCGGCCGGCTGTGCCGTCGGCGTTCTTCTCGCAGATCACTTTGACCAGACCCTCGGGCTCGCCGACGATGAGGGCCCGACCGTTGCCGCCGTAGGGATCCTTCTTGGTGACCACGTCGAACCCGGCCTCCCGGGCCGCCTCCTCCGATAGTCCGGCGAACGCCACCTCGGGGTGGCAGTAGATGCACCAGGGCACTTTGGCGTAGTCGACCGGCACGACCGGCTCGCCCAGGATCTGGTCGATGATCACCACCGCCTCGGCGAAACCGACGTGGGCCAGCGCCGGGGTGTCA
Organism: uncultured Acidimicrobiaceae bacterium; assembly: GCA_963769725.1. GTDB lineage: Bacteria > Actinomycetota > Acidimicrobiia > Acidimicrobiales > Palsa-688 > PALSA-693. The sequence continues at coordinate 192,313 of CAVYMU010000006.1, forward strand.
ACCAGATCGCCGGCGGCGAACACGCCCGGCTTCGCCGGTCTGCATGTACTCGTCGACCTCGACGAAGCCCCGTCTGTCGACCTCACCTCGGTGCCGTCCAGGCCGAGGTTGTCGGACAGCGGGCGCCGGCCGACCGACACCACCACCGCCTCGACGAGCGACCTCTTCGCCGTCGCCGAAGTGGACGGTGGTGGAGCGGCCGTCGCCGTTCGGCGTGTGGCCGGTCACCGTCACGCCGGTGCGGACCTCGATGCCCCGCTTCTTGAACGACCGCAGCACCACGTCGGCCACGTCCTTGTCGCAGCCAGGCAGGATCTTGGGCAGGGCCTCCAGGACGGTCACCTGGGTGCCCAGATCGGCGAGCATGGAGGCGAACTCGCACCCGATGGCTCCACCGCCGATGACCACCGCCGATGCCGGCAAGCTGCTCCAGGTCGAGCACCTCGTCGGAGGTCAGGATCAGGTCGCCGTCGACGTCGAAGCCGGGGATGCTGCGGGGCACCGAGCCGGACGCCAGGATGATGTGCTTTCCGACCAACTCGGTTTCGTCGTCGACTCGCACCAGGTGATCGGGACCGAGGGTGCCGGTCCCGATGAAGGTGGTGATCTTTCTCTTCTTCATCAGTCCCTGCAGGCCCCGCCAGAGCTGATCGACGACCTTCTGCTTGCGGGCCTGCGACTGGGCGAACTCGACCGAAGGGGGGTCGGCCGCGATGCCGAACTCCTTGGCCCCGATGACCGTGCGGTAGACGGTTGCCGTCTCCAGGAACTCCTTGGCCGGGATGCAGCCGCGGTGGAGGCAGGTGCCGCCGACCTTCTCCTTTTCCACGACGGCGATATTGAGACCCGCCAGCCCGCCGCGCAGGGCCGCCGCGTAGCCGGCCGGGCCACCGCCGATGATCACGACATCGAACTCCTGGGCCGTGGGGACCACCTCCTCTAGGGCAGAGTCCAATGTAGGTCGTCAGCATGACGGAGCGGCCAGTACGCTGACGGGTACCAGCAGACGCAGGGGAGCTCGGCGACACCGGGCTGAGAGGTCGGCTAGAGCGCCGGCGACCCTCACCTTCGACCGGCCCGGTAACGCGGGCCAGGGAGCGCACGAACATGACCGACATCACGGCAACCGACGAGTTGGTCATCGCGGGCCGCCGGTTCCGGTCCCGGTTGTTCCTGGGGACAGGGAAGTTCCCCTCCACCGAGGCGCTGCAGCGCGCCATCGCCGCCAGCGGCACCGAGATCGTCACCGTCGCCCTCCGCCGTATCGATCCCACCGCCGAGGAGGACATTCTCGACGCCATCCCTGACCGCGTCCTGTTGCTGACGAACACCTCCGGTGCGGTCGATGCCGGCGAAGCGGAGCGGCTGGCCCGGCTGGCCCGGGCCGCCGGCCTGCCGGCCTGGATCAAGCTGGAGATCACCCCCGACCCCCGCTATCTCCTTCCCGATCCGGTCGAGACGCTGCGAGCAGCCGACTGCCTCGTCCGGGACGGGTTCACCGTCCTCCCCTACTGCCCGGCCGATCCGGTGCTCTGCAAGCATCTCGAGGAGGCCGGCTGCGCCACGGTCATGCCCCTCGGGTCCTGGATCGGATCCAACCAGGGACTGCGCACCCGAGGCGCCCTGGAGATCATCGTGGAGCAGGCCACCGTCCCGGTAGTGGTCGACGCCGGCCTGGGTGCGCCCAGCCACGCCGCCGAGGCCATGGAGCTCGGCGCCGACGCCGTGCTCGTCAACACGGCCATCGGGACCGCGGGAGATCCCGGCGGCATGGCCCGGGCCTTTCGCCTGGCGGTGGAAGCCGGGCGGGCCGGGCGACGGGCCGGGCTACCGGCCGGCGGGCAGGTGGCGGCGGCATCGTCGCCGCTGACCGGGTTCTTGGCGTGAGCGCCATCCCGGTCACCCTCGAGTCCCGCCCCGACCGGGTCCCGGACGGGACAGCCGCTGCGGATCTGATGACGACCGACCTGGCGGGGCTGCGCGGCATGGTCGTCAGGGCCACCGACGCGGACGTGGAGCGCGCCCTGGGCCGTCCGCACCGGGGACTGGCTGACTTTGCCGCCTTGCTCTCGGATGCGGCCGCGGCCCGCCTGGAGGACCTCGCCCAGGTCGCCAACCAGGTGACCGTGGCTCGCTTCGGGCGCACGGTTCGGCTGTTCGCGCCGCTGTACCTGTCCAACCTGTGCGTCTCCACCTGCACCTACTGCGGCTTCTCCGCCGGCAACGACATCGCCCGCCGGACCCTCTCGATCGCCGAGGTGGAGGCGGAAGCCGCCGAGTTGCACCGCCGGGGATTCCGGACATCTGCTCCTTGTCGCCGGAGAGCACGCCCGCATCATCAATCGGGACTATCTGGTGGACTGCGTCCGGGCCGTGGCCCCGTTCTTTCGCCCAGGTCGGCATCGAGGTGCAGGTGTGGGACACCGACACCTACCGGCGCTTGCTGGTCGCCGGCTGCGACGGGGTCACCGTGTACCAGGAGGCCTACGACCCGGGAACGTACGCAGCCGTGCACCTCAAGGGCAAGAAGCGCAACTACGCCTGGCGCTTGGCCGCGCCCGACCGGGCGGCCGCGGCTGGGATGCGCCGGCTGGCCATCGGCGCCCTGCTTGGCCTGCACCCGGACTGGCGTCGCGGAAGCCATCGCCCTGGCCGCCCATGCCCAGGCCCTGGTCCGCAGGTGGTGGCGCTGCGACGTCTCGGTAGCCCTGCCCCGGCTGCGCCCGGCTGCGGGGGGTTACGAGCCGGCCAATCCGGTCAGCGATCGCCGAGCTTCGTGCAGCTCCTCTGCGCCCTGCGGATCGTGCTGCCCGATGTCGGCATCAGCTTGTCCACCCGGGAGCCCGCCGGCCTCCGCGACGCCCTCGTGCCCCTGGGCGTGACCACCATGTCGGCGGGCTCGCACACCGAGCCGGGCGGATACGCAACCGACAGCGACGCCGAGCCGCAGTTCGAGATCTCCGATACCCGCAGCCCGGCCGAAGTGGCGGCAGCCCTACGAGCCGCGGGCTACGACCCGGTGTGGAAGGACTGGCAGCGGGCCTGATCCTCACCGCACGTTTCGCTTCCACCGGGTCCTACCCGTTCGCAGCCGGCTCCAGCTCCACGACCGGGATGACCCGGGTGGTCTTCTCCTGATACTCGGCAAAGCCGGGATATCGGCGGGCCTGCTCGGCATACACCCGATCGCGTTCGGGTGCCACCACGGGCCGGGCCGTGGCCGGGTAGGTCTCGGACCCGAGCTCCACACCGACCGACGAGTCCGCCACCAGATTGTGGTACCAGTCGGGGTTGGAGTCCATGCCGGCCTTGGACGCGAACACGTAGCGATGTCCGTCGAGATCCAGGTACATCATCGGATTGACCCGCTCCATACCGGTCTTCGCCCCGGTGGTGTGCAGCAGCAGTACCGGGGCCCCCTCGAACTGGCCTCCAAGCCGGCCCTCGTGGGCCCGGAACTCCTCGATGATCTTGCCGTTCCAGTCGTGCATGTCACTCATGGTGAGCGGTTCCACCATCCCTCTCGAGTCCGTTGGCCTTCTCGAGTCCGTTGGGGCTGGCGGTCTCCCCGAGGGACTGGGTGATCGAGCCGGCCATCCCCGTGAGCAGTCGCGACAACTCCATCGGCACCACAAACTTGGTCGCGGGCGAGGCACCCAGCTTCTTGAGGGCCTCGAAGTACTGAAGGGTCATGGTATTGGGATCGAGTCCCCGGGCCGACGTGTAGATCTGCTGCAGCGCCGAGGCGTACCCCTCGGCCTGCACAATGGCGGCCTGCCGATCGCCTTCGGCGGCCAGGATGGCGGATTGCTTCTGGCCTTCGGCGACGGTGATGGCGGCCTGCTTGGTGCCCTCCGCTTCGGTCACCACCGCTCGCCGGGTTCGCTCCGCGGACATCTGCCGGGTCATGGCTTCCAGCACGCCCGGGGGCGGATTGATCTCTCGAACCTCGACATTGGTGACCTTCACGCCCCAGCGCTCGGTGACGTCGTCGAGCTTGAACCGCAGGGTGTTGTTCATCTCCTCCCGCTTGGACAGCACTTCGTCCAGGCTCATGTCGCCGACCACGGCTCGCAAGGTGGTGGCCGCGACCTTGAGGGCGGCACCACGAAAGTCGTTGACGGCTAGCACGGACATGACCGGGTCGAACACCTTGGTGAAGATGATGAAGTCGATGGCGATCGACGCGTTATCGGCGGTGATGGCCACCTGATGCGGCACCTCGAGGAACTGCTCGCGGAGGTCCACCAGGGTGACGCGGTCGGTGATCGGGTTGATCACCACCAAGCCGGGCCCGCGCACCCCGCTCGACCGACCCAACCGGAACAGCACCACCCGCTGGTACTCCCTTACCACCCGGATGGCGGCCACCGCGGTCGCAAAGGCGACCACGATGATCACGGCGATGGCGACGATGACGGCGATCACGGCGTGTCCTCCTCGATGTTGAAGGTGGTGTGATCCGGGACGGTCCCCACCTCTGACCACACGTCCAGGCGAACGCCGCGTACCCCCAGCACGTGCACGGGCGCACCCGCGGGCAGGGTTCCGCTGACAGATTCGGCGCTCCAGTTCTCGCCGCCAACTCGTACGACACCCACCGGCGTCAGCTGGGTCACGGCGATGCCGCTCGTTCCCCGCAGGGGCGGGAGGCCCACCACCGTTCCTCCCAGCCGCTGGCGTAAGGCCGTGCCGGCCAAGAGGACCCCACCGGCACACGCCGTGGCGCTGAGAGCCACCAGCCACCAGCCCGCTGCGGCGGAATGGGCCGACACCGTGAACGCCCACACCACCGCCAAGGCCAGAGCGGGCAACGGAACCAGCCAGGCGTGACCGCCGGCGTGGGCGCACAGCAGCCCGGTCCCGACCAGTAGCGCCAACAGGATGACCCCGGTGCCCCAGCGCAGCGCCGCGGAGTCGGCGACAGTGGCCAGGGCGAAGGCCACCGCCCCCATGGCGGCCAGGGCGGCGATGGTGAGCACCACCCGGGCTACCCGAACCACCTTCGAGATCGTGGCCAGGTCCCCGGGCGGGTCCACGGCGGCAGTCCCCCGGGGTCCGGCGGCCGCGATCCGGGTCCGGCGCTTGAAGGCGTCGCTCGGATCGGTCATGGCTGCCTCTCCTTTCGCCACTGCTGTCCCAGGGTACCCGGGAGCCGGATCATCACTACCAGCCCCGATTATCACTACCAGCAGAGCACCTCCCCGCCGCTACCAGGCATCAGGTCAGTTGGGGGTGTACTCCGTTCCCTATCATGGCCGCCATGTCCGCACCCGAGACCACCCAAGTCACCCCCGTGGAGGCTGCCGTCCCTTCTCCCGGGGACGGCGAACTCGTTGAAGACGATCTGCTGGTGGAAGAGATCTCCATCGACGGGATGTGCGGCGTCTACTGACGTCGCCCGGTCGTGACCGACGCCGCCGACGGCTTCGACCCGTCCGCCCCTTACCGCCTGGATCCCGACGTGGCCCTGCGCCCCGAACCGTTCGGGGCCCTGGCCTACCACTACGGCAGCCGACGGCTCACCTTCCTGCGCTCCGCCCTGCTCGCCGACGTGGTCCGCGACCTCGAACATCACGGTTCGGCCGAGTCGGCGGTGTCGGCGTCCGTGCCACAGGCCCAACGACCGGCATACCTGCGGGCGCTCGCCTCTCTCGCCGACTCGAGGTTTATCCGTGCCCGCTGACGTCAAACCGACCCGACTGGTCGATCAGCTCAAGGGCGGCCTGGACGCGCCCATCTGCCTGACCTGGGAGATCACCTACGGGTGCAACCTGGCGTGCGTCCACTGCCTGTCGTCGTCCGGCCGGCGTGACCCGCGCGAGCTGTCGACAGCCGAGGCCAGAGCCGTCATCGACGAACTCCACGAGTTGCAGGTCTTCTACGTCAATATCGGTGGCGGCGAGCCGACCATCCGACCCGACTTCTACGAGCTGGTCGACTACTCGGTGGCCCAGGGCGTCGGAGTCAAGTTCTCCACCAACGGCTCGACCATCACGCCCGAGCGAGCCCGCCGCCTGAGCGCCACGGATTACGTGGACGTGCAGATCTCCATCGACGGCGCCGACGCCGCCACCAACGACGCCGTGCGCGGCGAGGGTCCTACCGGACCGCCCGGCGGGCCATGGATCATCTGGCCGCCGCCGGCTTCGGACCGTTCAAGATCAGCGTGGTCGTCACCCGGGAGAATGCCGGGCAACTCGACGCCTTCGAGGCCCTGGCCGCTGGGTACGGAGCCCAACTGCGCCTGACCCGGCTGCGGCCTTCGGGCCGGGGGGCGGAGTCCTGGCATCGGCTGCGGCCCACCCAGGAGCAGCAGGCCGCCCTCTACCGATGGCTCATCGAGCGGCCGGGCGTGTTGACAGGCGACTCGTTTTTCCATTTGTCCGCCCTGGGCGAAGCCTTGCCGGGGCTCAATCTCTGTGGCGCCGGGCGGGTGGTGTGCCTGATCGACCCCGTCGGCGACGTGTACGCCTGTCCTTTCGTGCTGCACCCCGAGTTCCGGGCCGGAAGTGTGCGCGACGACGGGGGGCTTCGCCGAGGTGTGGCGCCATTCCGACCTGTTTGTCGACTTGCGCCAGCCCACCTCCGCGGGCGCCTGCGCTTCGTGCGGTTCGTACGACAGCTGTCAGGGCGGATGCATGGCGGCCAAGTTCTTTACCGGGCTGCCGCTCGACGGGCCTGATCCCGAGTGCGTCAAGGGGTACGGCGAAACCATGCTCGACCAGGTCCCGCCTGGGGCGGCGCCGGCCGCCGGGCCCGGGCACTCGGTCCCGGTGCGCCTTCACACCGGGCCGCGCCGGCCCGTACGTCCGGTTCGGTGAGCGATCTTGGCACCCTGACCTGGCCGGACGTGGCCGCCCGGTCGGCGGGGACCGTGCTGGCCCTGCCGGTCGGATCCACCGAGCAGCACGGCCCGCATCTGCCCCTGACGACCGACACCGAGATCGCCGTGGCCCTGGCCCGGCGCCTCGCCGAAGCCAGACCGGACGTGTTGGTGGCTCCGCCCATCGCCTACGGATCGAGCGGGGAACACGCCGGCTTCCCTGGCACCCTGTCGGTCGGGCAGGACGTCGTGGAGCTGACGCTGCTCGAGCTGATCCGCTCGGCGGATGCTTTCGCCGGCGTGGTGGTGATATCCGCCCACGGCGGCAATGCCGGGCCGGTGCGAAGAGCCATCGATCGGCTCGGCGCCGAGGGTCGCCGCGTCCGGGTGTGGTCGCCGCCTCCCGGTGACGACCGACCGACACCCACGCCGGCCTCACCGAGACGTCCGTCCTCCTGGCAGTGTGCCCGCAGGCGGTGCGGTCGGGCCGGTTCGAGCCGGGCCTCCGGGTACCCCTTGCGCAGCTGCTGCCCGAGCTGCGCCGGCATGGCCTGGCCGGGGTCTCGCCCAACGGCGTCCTCGGGGATCCGACCGGGGCCTCGGCCGATGCGGGCGAGCGACTCCTCGCCTCCTGGTCCGCCCAACTGCTGCACGCCCTGCAGGCCTGGCCGTGAGCCCGGCAGGCTGGCCGTGAGTACCGAGCCGGTCGATGCCGGGGTCGCCATCATCACGGGTGGCGCCCGCGGTATCGGGGCGGCCACCGCCAGACGCCTGTCGGGGTCGGGCTGGCGCCTGGTGCTCGTCGACCGGTGCGCCGACGACGACGCCCTCGCCTATTCGCTGGCGACCAAGTCCGACCTCGACGCCACGGTGGCGGCCTGCGGCGGCCCCGGCCGAGCCGAGGCGGTGGTCGCCGACGTACGCGACCAGGCCGCCCTCGACGGGGCCGTGAATCTCGCCGTCGAGCGGTTCGGACGGCCTCGACGCCGCCCTCGCCATCGCCGGCTGCATCGGCGGCGGCATGGAGGCGTGGAACACCCCCGACGAGCTGTGGTCCGCGCTCCTGGCCATCAACTTGGAAGGCGCCTGGCGCCTGGCCAAGGCGGCCGTCCCGGCCCTCCTGGCCCGGCCCGAGCCACGACAAGGTCGGTTCGTGGCCGTGGCATCAGCGGGCGGCACGGTCGGGATTTATCTGCTGGCCGCCTACAGCGCGGCCAAGCACGGGGTCATCGGCCTCGTCCGCAGCCTGGCCGCAGAACTCGGTCCGCACGGGATCACGGCCAACGCGGTGGCTCCCGGCTCCACGACGACGGCCATGCTCGACGCCAGCGCGGCCGTCTACGGCCTGGGTAGCCCCGACGAGTTCGCCGCCCAACACCTGCTGCATCGACTGCTGACACCCGACGAGCCGGCTGCGTTGATCGCCTGGCTGTGCGGCCCGGATAGCGCCGGCATCACCGGCGCCGTCCTACCGGTCGACGCCGGCATGACCGCCAGGTGAAGCCGGCCGGCCCCGCCGGCAGGCCGGAGACAGGAGCCAGCACTGCCGGCCGGCCGGTGAGAGAACCCGGCGATGCCGGGCGAGCCGAGCAGTCGAGCCCGGCGTGGGCCAGCCGGCCCCTGCCGCCTCCGGAATTCGGCGTAGCCCTCGACCGGGCCGTCCGCCGGCCCCGGCCAGATGTCCTCGTCGGCGGCCATCCCATCCGGGTTCTCAGACTCCGGCCCGCGGGCGGTGAGCACGTCGACGCCTGGGAGCGCGGCGGAGCGATCGGCCCCAGCCAGGCGGCTCGTTCGCTGGCCCGTCGCCTCTTCGATGCCGGCATCGCCCACCCCTGTCCGCCGGTTGGCGCCGGGCCACCGGTCACGGCGGTCACGGTGGTGATCCCGGTGCGCGACCGGGCCGGGGGGCTGGCCCGCACCCTGGATGCACTCCAGGGCGTCGCGGCCGTGATCGTCGTCGACGACGGGTCGCGCCGCCCGGTCCCCACCGCCGGCAGCTGGGTCATCCGCCATGCATCGCCGCGGGGGCCGGCGGCGGCACGGAACACCGGGTGGCGGGCCGCCCGCACCCCCCTGGTCGCCTTCGTCGACGCCGATTGCGTCCCGGCACCGGGGTGGCTGACGGGGTTGCTCCCCCACTTCGCCGATGAGGTGGTGGGTGCGGTGGCTCCCCGGATCGTGACGGCCAGCGAGCCCGGACCGCCAGCCGCGCTCGGCCGCCTACGAGCGATGCCGGTCGGCGCTCGACCTGGGCCGGCGGCAGGCCGCGGTCCGGCCAGGCAGCGCGGTGCCCTACCTGCCCACCGCGGCCCTCCTCGTGCGCCGCCAGTCCCTCCTCGACGCCGGCGGCTTCGACGAGGGACTGCGCTTTGGGGAGGACGTCGACCTGGTATGGCGGCTGGACCGGCTGGGATGGCGGGTCCGCTACCAGCCCGCCACGACCGTGGCCCACCCGGCTCGGAGCGGTTACGGCCCCTGGCTGGACCAGCGCTTCCACTACGGACGTTCGGCGGCCCCGCTGGCGTCGCGCCACGGCCGGGCCGTGGCGCCGGTCGCGATATCGCCGTGGACCGCGGCCGCGTGGGGGTTGGCGGTAAGTGGCCACCCGGTTGCCGGCACCGTGGTGGTCGCGGCCACGTCAGCCGCTCTGGCCCGCCGGGCCGGTCCCGATCGGGCCACGGCCCGGACCCTCGCCCGGCTGGCCCTGACCGGCAACCTTCGGGGCGGCGCCGCCCTCGCCGGCGCGGTGCGGCGGGCCTGGTTGCCTCCGGCAGTCGTCGTCGCCGCCCTGTCGGCCCGGCTCGGCAGGAGGACGCCCGCCCTGGCCCTCGGGGCGGCGATGGTGATCCCGCCGATGACGGCGTGGGTTCGCCAGCGACCGGAGGGTTTAGGGCCGTTGTCGTGGTCGGCGCTGTGCGGGCTGGATGATCTCGCCTACCAAGCGGGCGTGTGGGCCGGTGTGATCGAGAGCCGCTCGGCGGCGGCCCTTTTACCCGACTGTTAGGCGTCCGCGGCCAGTAACCGGTCCTGCTGGTCGGCCTGGCGCCGAACCCCCGGGGCGGCGAGGGCAAGATACACGAGACCTCCAACGGCGACACCCGTGAACACGCTGAAGTCGGCTCCGCCCCCACCGAAGGCCCGGGCGATCGGGACCGGAGTAGAACGTCTGATTGAAGGCCAGGATCGACGCCAGCGAGCCGAGAGCCTGAGCGACCAGCGCCGGCCAATGCACGCCGCCGGTCCGCCAGTACAGGCCACCGGAGTCGGTTCGCTGCAACTCCGACGGCACATAGCGCCGCCGGCGCAGCAACCAATCGACCAGGAAGATCGCCATCCAGGGGCCGATCCAGGCGATCACGGCGGCGACAAAGTCGTTGAGGAGGTTGCTGAAAGCCGGCCGAGAACACCGCGTAGGCGGTGATGGCGCACCCGATCACGGTGTCGATGAGGACGGCGTTCCACCGTTTGACCGGAACTCCGATGGCCTGGAGCGTCACCCCCGATGAGTACAGATCCATGCTGTTGATGGCGAACAACTGCACCATGGCGACGACGAGGAACGGCACCAGAAACCAACTGCTGAAGGCGTGCGGGAAGCTGTTGAAGGGATCCTTGCTGTCGATCTGCACGTACGTCGCCACGGCCGCGCCCAGCACCATCAGGGCGGCCTGCGGGATGGCGGTGGCCACGAAGATCCAGCCGACGATGCCCCGCCGGCTGGCGGTCGGAGGCAGGTAGCGCGAGAAGTCGTTGCCCGACTCCACCCAGCCCAGTCCGCTCAGGGTGATCGTGAAGGCCAGCCCGCCCATCATGGTCTGCCAGTTGGCGCCGGGGTGAATGCTGCCCGGGTTGGCCTTCCCGATCGTCAGGACCGCGAGGATCACATACAGGAGGACGAACGGGATCACCAGGACTCGCAGCACCTTGACCACGGTGGCGTAGCCGAGGAACGGCAGCACCGTCTGGATGGCCGCGGCCACGACGATCAGGACCACTTTCAGCGGCGTGCCGGCGTGGTAACCGGCCTTCGCCGCCAGGGCGATGCCACCAAAGACCACCAGGATCAGGCCCTCGGTCTGGAATCCCACCTGGGTGGCCCAGTTGAACACCGCCGTCAGGCGCGAGCCGTTGGGGCCGAACGCGGCTCGATTGATGGTGAACGCCGTCGTGCCCGCCGTCGGGTCCCTGCAGGCTGCACACGCCGAGCAGCAGATAGGACAAGTTGCCGACCAGGATGAGGAACACGGCCTGGGCGAAGGTGAAACCGAACGTCATCAGCACCGCGCCGTACACCAGATACTCGAAGTTGACACTGGCGCCCGCCCACATGCCGAACAGGTCACGGGGGGTCGCCCATCGTTCTCGGATCGGGATGTAATCGATGCCGCGCTGCTCGACCCGGAACGCTTCGTCGGAACGATCCGGCTCGATCAGCGTCGACGTCATGGCTGCGACCCCCGTCCGGCCCGCACCAGCAGCGCGGCCAGCCCCACGTATCCCGCCGGCGTCAGGGCCAGCAGGCGGGCCTCGTCGGCGGCGGGCAGGCCGAGACTGCGTACGAACTGGTGGACGTCGTCGGCGGAGACCACCCGACCGCGGGTCAGTTGCTTGAGCTGTTCGTAGGGTTCGGGGAGCCGGTACCGGCGCATGACCGTCTGGATGGCCTCGGCCAGGACCTCCCACTGCGATTCCAGCTCCGCGGCCATCACTTCCGCGGCGGGGCTGATCCGCGCCAGGCCCCGCTCCGCCGAGCGGACGGCCAGGCCGCTATGGGCCAGCGCCGTCCCCATGTTGCGCAAGGCAGACGAGTCGGACAGGTCGCGTTGCATGCGCGAGATCATCAGCTTGGAGGCCAGGTGCTCGAGCAGGGCGGAGGAAATCCCGGCGTTGGCCTCGGCGTTCTCGAAATCGATGGGGTTGACCTTGTGCGGCATCGTCGACGAACCCACCTCGCCCGGGACGGCGCGCTGCTGAAGGTAGCCGCGGCTGATGTATTCCCACATGTCCCGGCAGAAGTCAATGAGCACGGCGTTGAAGCGGACGACGGCGTGGAACACTTCGGCCAGGGCGTCGTGGGACTCGATCTGGGTGGTGAGGGGATTCCAGGTCAACCCGAAGCCCTCGACGAACCGGCGGGATATTGCCAGCCAATCCGCGTCCGGATAGGCGGCCAGGTGGGCGCTGTAGGTGCCGACGGCGCCGTTGTACTTGGCCAGCAGCGGCACGGATCGGATGGTGGCCAGCACCCGCTGCCACCGGGCGGCAAAGACCGCCAACTCCTTGCCGAGGGTCGTCGGCGAAGCCGGTTGACCGTGAGTGTGACTGGGCATCGGCACGGCGGCGTTGGCCTCGGCCAGCGACCAGACCGTCGTCCACCAAGGCGTCGGCAGCCGGTAGCCAGGCGGTGGCCAGGCTCTCGCGGAGCATGAGAGCGTGGGCGATGTTGTTGATGTCTTCGGACGTGCAGGCGAAATGCACGAACTCGGCGGCCGGCCCGAAACCGATCCCGGCCAGTTTCTCCTTCAGGAAGTACTCGACCGCCTTGACGTCGTGGTTGATAGCCCGCTCGATGTCTTTGATACGGGTGACGTCGGCCGGGCCGAAATCGACCACCCAGCCCTTGAGCACGGCGGCGGTGTCAGGCGGAATCGGGGCCAGCTCCACGATGTCCGGCTCGGCGGCCAGGAGCAGCAGCCATTCGACCTCCACCGCGAAGCGCTGACGGAACAGGGCGGCCTCGGACAAGGTGGTGGCGAAGGCCTCGACCGCCGGCGCGTACCGGCCATCGAGGGGCGAGATGGCGTCCGGTCCACTCATAGCGTCGATGGTACTGGTACCCATTACCGGCGCTGAAGGACCTCGGTCGGCGGCCGGCGCCGGCCGGGCCGTCTCAAATCGGCAGCAGCGTCCTCGCCACCGCCGGTACCGCCCCGATGCCCATCAGGGGCCGGAAGCGGTCCCCGGCCGCTCCGAGTCTGGTGACGTCATCATCGGTGAGGCGCAGATCGGCGGCCGCGGCGTTGGACTCGAGTTGGGCGACGCTGCTGGCGCCGGGGATCACGACCACATTGGGATGGCGGATCACCCACGCCAGGGCCACCTGGGCGGGAGTGGCGCCATGGGAGGTGGCCACGTCCCGCAGCACGTCCAGCAGGTCCTGGGCCAGATCCAGATTCTGAGGGAGAAAGAGGGGCCGCACGGCGCGCATACCCCGCGGTCGTTTCGTCGATGAATATCCGCCGGAGAGCAGGCCCTGGGCCAGGGGGCTGTAGGCCATGATGAGCCGGTCGTGCTGGTTGGCCCAGGCCACCAGATCTTTTTCCGCCCGCCGGTCCACCAGGCTGTACTGCACCTGATTCGATAAAACCGGCCCGCCGAGCAGACGCTCCGCAGTTTGCCAGCCCGCCAGCGAATAGTTGCTCACGCCGACGTGAGTGATCACCTCTTCGCGCTGCAGCCGGGCCAGGGCCTCAAAGAGCGGTCCGGGTGGGAACACCGGGTTCGGCCAGTGGGCCTGGTACAAGTCGATCCGGTCGATACCGAGCCGGCGCCGGCTGGCTAGGGCCCGCTGGTGGACGACCGGGTCAAAGGGCACGGCCGGCGCCACTTTGGTGGCGATGAACGCCTCGTCGCGCCGGCCGGAGATGGCCTGGCCCACGGCCCGCTCCGAGCGGCCGAATCCGTAGACCTCGGCCGTATCGATCAGGTTGATGCCCAGGTCGAGGGCGCGCTGGGTGATCCTCAGGGCTTCCCCTTCGGCAAAGGCCCGGCCGTATCCCCATTCGAACGAGCCGAACTGCCACGTCCCGAGGCCTACCACTGAGAGCCGGACTCCACCAACGTCGACGTAACGCATAACCGCGACGGTATCCGAGGGCGATGCCCTGCGGTGCGCCCATCGGACCGGCCAGGCCCGGAGGGCCAGCGAGGTCTGGAGGGCCGGCGAGGTCCGGAGGGCCGGTGCCGTCCGGGATACTGGACGCCGCCCCGGACCTCGACAAGCATGGCCGGGTGGGTCGGCCCGGGGAGTTCTTCGACCAGGATGGCGAACCCGTCGACGCGGACGCATCCCGAGCTCCCGAGCGGGCCGGGCGGGGCATGTTGTACGACCAGGATTTGCGTCGGGACACCACGATCCGTGACGCCACCGAAACCCGCCGCCGGCGCGAACGCGAGCGGGAGCGCGATCGGCAGCTGGAGTTGCGCCGCCAAGCCGAGTTCGACCGCCAGCGGGACGCCCGCCGCGGGCGCAGCGGCGGGCGGGCCGACAAGGGAGCCGGCACCGAGAGCGCCAGTGACGCCGTCCGGATCAGCTCCCGCCCCCGCGGCGCCGGCGACCGCCAGACTCTCGGGTCTCCACCACCTCCTTCCGTGGCGGTTCGGCGGGCGCCCGTGCCGGTTCTCCAGGTCCGGGCGGACGTTCCCGAAGTGGCCCTGCCAGCGGAGGTGCGACCGCAACCGCCACCGCCCACGGCACCCCCCGCCCGGCCGCGCTCACCCATCGCCGGCCCGCAGCCTCCCCCCGGCGGCCCGCAGCCTCCCCCCGGCGGCCCGCAGCTGGCGCCGCCGGCGACCGTACCGCCGCCCGCGGCGGCGTCACGGCCGGCCCCGGCGGCCCGGGGCCGGACGGCCCGGCCGGGGACCGAGGGCGGGACGCCTTCGACGGGCCGGGCCACCGCCATCCTGGCCGCAGGCACCTTCGCATCCAGGCTGACCGGATTCCTTCGGGTGCTGACGATCGGCTATGTGCTCGGCGTCACGTCGCTGTCCGACGCGTTCAACTACGCCAACGGCATACCGAACATCATCTACGACCTGCTGCTCGGCGGGATTCTCTCGGCCACCCTGATTCCCGTCTTCGTGGAGATGTTGGGCGGGGAAGACCAGACCGAGAACATGCGCGGCATCTCGGCCGTGGTGACGGCCATCGTAGCCGCCCTGGCCGCCATCACCGCCCTCTTGTGGCTGCTCGCCCCCCTCATCATCCACTTCTATCTGCTGCTCAATCCGGCCGCCACGGAAACGGCCGAGCGAGCTCTGGCCACTCGGCTGCTGCACTTCTTCGCCCCCCAAGTGTTCTTCCTCGGGGCGATCGTCGTGTCCACCGCCCTGCTCAACGCCCGCCGCAACTTCACTGCGGCGGCCTTCTCCCCCGTCGCCAACAACCTGATCGGCATCGCCGCCCTCCTCGGAACCAAGGCGGTCGCCAACCGGATCCTCACGGCCAAGTCCAGCAGTCCGGGCACCATCCTCGAGCAAATCACTCACAACAACCACGCCATCTGGGTGCTCGGCATCGGTACCACCCTCGGGTACCTCGTGCAGCTGCTCATTCAGCTGCCGGCCATGCATCGGGTCGGCTTCCGGCTCCGTCCGGTGTGGAACCTGCGCCATCCGGCGGTACGACGGGTGGCCGAATTATCCAGCTGGCTGATCGGTGTAGTGGTCGCCAATCAGATCGCCCTGGCCCTGGTGATGATCCTGGCCGGCAAGGTCCAAGGAGGCGTTACGGCCTACCAGTTCTCCTATCAGTTCTTTCAGCTGCCCTATGCGCTCATCGTGGTGTCCATCGCGACCGCCCTCATGCCCGACCTGGCCGAGCGCTGGACCTCCCGTGACCGTCGCGGCTTCGAGCGGCAGTTCGTCGCCGGGTTCCGGGTGGCCCTGGCGGTGATCATTCCCGTGGGTTTCGTCTACGTGGCCATCGCCCAGCCCTTCATTCAAGTGGCGGTCGACCACGGCCGGGTAACCGAGTCCGGAGCACATCTGGTGGCGTCCTGCCTGGCTATCTTCGCCGCCGGCCTGCCCGGATTCAGTGCCTTCTTCCTGCTGATGCGGCTCTATCAGGCCATGCAGAACACCCGCACCATGTTCTGGATCTATCTCGTCGAAAACGGACTCACCCTGGTCGCCGCCCTCGTCCTCGATCCCATCTGGGGCGTCCCCGGCTTGGCCCTGGCGTGGGTCGGGCCGTACACGATCGCGGCGATGTACGCCGCCTACGATCTCCGGCACCGGGTCGGGTCGCTCGGCGGGACCTACACGGTTAGGTCCGTCTTGCGCATCGTCGCCGCCAGCGCCGTCACGGTGGGCGTGGCGTTCGCGGTGGGCCGGTTGTTCCCAAGCGGCGGCGGGGACGCGGTTCTGGTAGCTCGCCTGGTGGCGCAGGTCGGGGTGGCCACGGCGGTATACCTGGCCCTGGCCCGCACCTTCGGTATCAAAGAGCTACGTCCGGTGACCCGGCTGGCTCGCCGCATCCTCCCCATCGGATAGTCGCGGCAAGCGATCAGAACGTCACTCCGGCGAGCCGCCCACATCCCGATTCAGCCGTCACCTCGACGACGTGATGGGCGGCCACCTCGAAGACGAAAACTTCGGCGGGAACCCCGTGGTAGGTCAGCGAGGCCTCGAGGACGGGCGGTGTTCCGACCGGAACCCCGGCGCCGGCCGCAGCCGGGGCCAGGCACCTTCGGAAGGCGGCTTGAGCCCCAGGCGTGACGGCGGCCGCTGGCCCCCGGCCGGTCCGCGGGGGCCCCGCGAGCGTGGACCGCAGCCGGGCCACCAGCGGGTCCGGCCCCTGCACCTCACCGAGACTCGCCACCTGGGCCGGACGAGAGCCGGGCGCATTGGTGGCGGCGCTCGCGCCCGCCGGTGCGGCCGGGCCCGCCGAGGCCGACGGTGCGGCCGGGCCCGCCGAGGCCGACTTGCTGACCGGAGACGAGCCCGAGCCTCCGTCGCTGCGGACGATGGTGGTGGCCACTCCCGCCACGACGACGACCGCGGCGGCCGCGGCCGCGATCCGACCCCATCGAACCCGGCGGCGACGGCCGTCAACAAGGGAAACCACCGGATCGGTCGGCTGGCCCGGCGCCAATTGGGCCAGAGCCGCGGCCACGGCGGCATCGCGCTGGGCCGGTGGCGCCGGCTCCGGGGGTGTGGCCATCAGCCGGTAGGCCTCCTGCCAGACGGCCAATCGAGCCCCACAGTCAGGGCACTCGGCGGCGTGGCCGGCGTCGTCCGCGGCCCCCTCACCGTCGATGAGCGCGGACAGGCGGATGTCGTCGAGGTGGCGGCCGGCGGTCATGGCTGGCGCCCCGATGGCTCCAAAAGACGAGCCAGAGCCGCCCGGCCCCGGGCGATTCGGGACCGGACCGTCCCGGGCGCCAGCTGAAGCACTTCGGCGATCTCGGCGTAGTCCAGGCCACACATATCCCGCAGCACCACCGGGGCACGAAACTGCTCCTGGAGTTGCCGCAACGCCCACTCGATGTCCACCCGGGTCACCGCCGACTCCGGTCCCTCGTCCGACGTCACCGCCAACCCGGCCGTGCCATCCGGATCATCGAGACTCAGCGCAGGTAGGCGGCTCCGGCGTCGCAGCTCGTCGAACGAGCAGTTGACGGCGATGCGGTAGGCCCAACTCGAGAACCGGCTGCGACTGTCGAAACGGGCCAAGCCTCGAGTCACGGCGATGAGGGTGTTCTGAGCGGCGTCGGCCGCGTCAGCGGGATGGCCGGTGATCCGTCGGCACACGGCATGGATCCGGTCATAGTGGCGCCGCAGCAACACCTCCAGCGCCTCCCGGTCACCTGTCCGGGCCTGCTCCACCAGCGCGGCGTCGCTCGCATCAGTGTCGTCTGGACCGGACGGCGCAGGTGTTCCGGTCGGCGGGAAAGGGTCCGCGATGGGCAAGAGGGTATCGAGCAGGCCGGCCCCGCCGGGGGCAGTGATCCCGGCGGGGCAGCTCACAGGAGATTGGACGTTGAACCGACCCCCTGCGGTTCCCCGTAGCCACCCCCGCCCGGGGTGAGCACCGCCACGGCATCGCCCGCCGCCAATTCGACGGTCACCTTGTCGCCGAGCGGACCAGGCGGCGCCATTCGTCCCCCCCGGGCCACAGCCAGTTCTCGCCCACCGCGCCGGGGCCGCCGCCCTCCAGACCCCACGGGGCGCTCACCCGTCGCTCGGTGATCAGCGACAGCGTGGCCGGTTCGAGGACCTGGATGACCCGCTCGATCCCGTCACCACCCGCCCACCGGCCGGCGCCACCGCTGCCCTGGCGCAGGCGGTAGCGCAGGACCCGAACCGGATGGGCCCGCTCCAGCGCCTCGGTCGGGGTGTCCAGAGTGTTGGTCATGGCCGTGTGCACGCCGTTCATCCCGAGCTCGTCCGGGCCGGCCTCCCTGGCCGCCGCCGATGGTCTCGTAGTAGACCCAGCCGGAGCGGCCGCCGAGAATCAGGTTGTTCATGGTGCCCTGTCCGGCGGCGCCGACCCGACCGGGCGCGGCCGGGGCCAGGGCCCGCAGGCACACGTCGGCGACCCGCTGGCTGACCTCGACGTTGCCGGCGCCGACTGCCGCCGGCGGCCGGGCGGCCACGATCGTCCCTGGCGGGATGACCAGGCGCACCGGTCGTGAGGTCCCGCCGTTGGCGGGGATGGTGGGATCGGTGACGCTGCGCAGCGCCCACATGCACCGCGCTGGCGGTCACCGCCGCCACGGCGTTGACGTTGCCGGGCTGCTGCGATTCGGTGCGGCTGAAGTCGAACGTGATCTCAGACCCGTCGATGGTCACCTGCAAGCGGATGCGCGACCGGACGCTGCTGCTCGGGCGCCGGGCCGGTCGAGTCCATGACGTCCTCCGCCGGCCAGGTACCGTCCGGCAGGCCGGCGAGGGCGGCCCGCATTCGGCGTTCGCCGTACGCCAGGACCTCGTCGAAGTCCGCCTGCCGGCCGGCCAGGGCCGCCAGGCCAGCCAGTCCGACCCGGTTGGCGCCCGCTTGGGCGTCCAGATCGCCGCGCCGTTCCACAGGCGTCCGCGAGTTGGCCTGCAGTAGGGCGGCCACCTCGGGCGTCAACCGCACCGGCGGGATCCGCAGGCCCTCCTGGTAGATCTCAACCGCTTCCGGCGGGATGGACCCCGGCGCCATGCCGCCGACGTCGGCGTGGTGGGCCCGGTTGGCGACCCACCCGATCAGCCGCCCGCCGGCGTGGCAGGGCGCCACGAGGGTCACGTCGTTGAGGTGGGTCCCGCCGGCAAAGGGGTCGTTGAGCACCACCTGGTCGCCGGGACCCAGGTCGAGCCCGGCCCCGATGGCCGCCTCGACCGAGGCCGGCATGCTGCCGAGGTGCACGGGAATGTGCTCGGCCTGGACCAGCAGCTCGCCGGCGGCGGTGAACAGGGCGGCCGAGCAGTCGGCCCGTTCCTTGATGTTCGGGGAAAGAGCCGACCGTCGCAGCACCGCGCCCATCTCGGTGGCCACACCGGTGAGCTGCGAGATGAGCACCTGCAGGGCGGCAGGATCCACCGTCAACCCGCTCTCGTGAGCAGCCACGCACCCGACGGCACGACCTCCGCCCGCCAGCCGGGCGCCACCCAGACGGTGCAGTCCGGCTCGGCGATGACCGCCGGACCGACCACCCGGCCCGTCCGGGCCGGTCGGGCCAGAGCGCCCAGGTCGACAGGCGAGGGCCAGCGGGCCGAGGCCCGGATGGCGACCACCTCGACCGGAGCGCCGGCCAGGACGAACCCGTTGCGCCGGGCATGCTCCGCCTCGAAGGCGGCCACGTCGGGCACCGTGAGCTCATGGCTCTGGCCCGCGTAGCGGCAGTCCAAGGCGGCCTCCAGCTGGGCCCCCTCGGTGGCCCCCGCCTCAGCGGCCAGAGCGGTGGCGGCGGCTTCGGCGCCGGCGTGATCGGCGGGATCCGGCCAGGAACGCACCAGGTCCACCTGGCGGGGCGCTCCGAGCATCCCTACCGCCGAGAGCACGCCGGCCCGGGGCGGCACGACCACCGCCGGCATGCCGAGCGCCTCGGCCAGGGCGCAGGCGTGCAGCGGCCCGGCGCCCCCGAACGCCACCAGGGCCAGGCCGGCGGGATCCACGCCCCGCTGGACCGACACCACCCGGACGGCCTGCACCATGGCATGATCCACGACGGCGATGACCCCCGCCGACGGTGACCCCGCTGGACGCCAGGGCCCGGCGGGCGGCGGCCACATCGAGGCGGCCCAGGCCGGCGAGACCGTCCGGGGGGATGCGCCCGGCCACCAGGTCGGCGTCGGTCACCGTCGGCAGCGACCCGCCCCGCCCGTAGCAGGCCGGACCCGGATCGGCCCCGGCGCTCTGCGGACCGACGACCAGGGCCCCGCCCGGCATCGATGGCCGGCGATGGAGCCGCCGCCGGCGCCGATGGTGTGCACGTCCAGGGCCGGCATCCGTATCGGGCAGCCCGGCCACCCGACGCTCGGCCGCCGGCTCGGGCCGGCCGCCGCGGATCAGGCACACGTCGGTGCTGGTCCCGCCCATGTCGAAGGTGACGCAGTCCGCGAAGCCGGCGGCGGTGGACGCGGCCGCGGCGGCCAGGACGCCGCCGGCCGGTCCGGACAACAGCAGCCGGACCGGGCGGGCGGCGGCGTCAGCGACGGGGATCAAGCCGCCGGCAGAGGTCATGACCAGCACCTCGCCGGCCAGGCCCCGAAGTCGGCCCAGATAAGCCTGGCACGGCCGGCGCAGGTAGGCGTCGGCGACGGTGGTGACCGTCCGTTCGTACTCGCGGTACTCGGGAGAGACGTCGCTCGAGCAGACCACGTGGTGCCCGGCCGAGCCCGGCCGCCACCGCCCGTTCCTGGTCCGGGTTGCGGTCGGCGTGGAGAAGGCAAACGGCGACGGCGTCCACGCCCGGCGGGATGGTGGGCACCGGGCCGAGCGGGACCACCTCTTGGCCCGTGGCGTCGAGCCGGCCGGACACCTCGAAGCGGAGATGCCGGGCCACCAGCGGGTCCGGGCGGTCCGCCCACAGGTCGTACAGCGACGGCCGCACCTGGCGGGCGATCTCGATGACGTCGCGCTGGCCCTCAGTGCTGACCAGCGCCACCCGGCCGCCGGCGCGCTCCAGTAGGGCATTGGTCGCCACCGTTGTCCCGTGGGCCAGGACCCGGGCTCCTCCTACGTGGGCTACGCCGGCGGCCACCGGCTGGGCCGGGTCGCGGGCGACCGAATCCAGCTTGACCACCTGCCCGGTGTCGGTGACGACGTCGGTAAAGGTCCCGCCGGTGTCGACGCCGACCCGGGAGGCGGTCACCGGCGGCGGGCCGGACGGTCGGGCGGCCCCAGATCGGTCGGAGGGCTCTCCCCGCCGCGGCCCTGCTGGGTGGTAGCGGCGGCGACGGCGAGGCGGTCGACGAGATCGTTCATGACGTCACCACTGTGGCCCTTGACCCACCGGAATCGCAGCCGTCCCGTGTCCGCTCTGTAGACGGCGATGAGTGGCTCCCACAGGTCCCGGTTGGCTACCGGCTTCTTCTGGCTGTTACGCCAATCCCGAGCCAGCCATCCCTGCCACCACCGGTCGCGGAAGCAGTTCACCACGTAGGTGGAATCGCTGACGATCTCGAGGGGCCCGTCGAGCGCCACGACGGCCTCGAGGGCGGCCTGGATCTCCATGCGCTGATTGGTGGTACGGGCCGCGGCTCCACTGGCGTACCGGCCGCCTGGGACGGCCCACGCCCAGCCGCCCGGTCCCGGGTTCCCGACGCAGGCGCCGTCCGTGTACACAGTGGTGGTGGTTGCCACGGCGAGATCCTGTCACGGCCCGTCGCTCCGAGTCGCGGCGGCCGCGTCAGCCGCGTAGGAGGCCCGAGCCGCCAGCAGCAGCAGCACGCCGGCGCCCAGCGGGATCAGCATCAGCAAGAAGGTGTCGCGCAGCGCCACCGCGTGGGGCCGCCCGGCCCCGGTGAGGGCCGTGGCCACCAGCCCGAACGTCAGGGGACCGAGGGCGCTGCTCACCCAGGTGAGCAGGCCCTTGGCTGCCTCCGCCCGGCCCCGGATCGACGGGCGCACGATGTCGAGGCGCACCGCGTCCAGGCAGGGGCCGGCCCCGCCGAGGACGGAAGCCCCGAGTACGAGCAGGGCCCCGGCCGGGACCACGGATCGTGTGAGCAAGGCCGCCCCGAAGATCACGGTGGCCACCAGCTGGCACAACGACGCCACGATCAGACGGGTGCCTCCCCCGGCGACCCGGGTCCAGCGGTCACCGAGGCGGCCTCCGGCCACTATCCCGCCGATCACCCCCACCGCCAGCACCGGGGCCAGGGCGTCGACGGTCGCGGTCGACAGCCCGTAGCGCTCGGTGATGAACAGCACCGAGAACGACGCCACTCCGGCGAAGAAGAAGTTGCCGACCGAGTCGGCCGCCAGCACCAGCCGGTTCGTCCGGATCCGCACGAGAGCGACGAGGACGCCCCGCAGGTCCGGGCCCGGTGGGCGCGACGGCGCCGGGTCCTCGAGGGTGCGGGACCCGAGAGCCAGGGCGACGCCGGCTGCGGCCAATCCCCAGAACAGCCACCGCCAGGTCAGGAAGTGGACGGCCAGCGGCGCCGAGGATGAAGCACAGCGCCGGTCCCGGCGGCCTGGCCGGCGTCGAGGGCAGCCAGGGCCCGACCGCGGCGGTGCGGGTGGTACAGGTCGCCGGCCAGCGAGACCGAGACCGGCCGGGCGATGGTGGCGACCCCGCCGCTCACCAAGCGGGCGACGGCCAGCAGGGCCAGCCCGGCCGCGAAACCCGGCCAGACCGAGGGCCAGGCTCCAGAGCACCACGGCGACGCCGATGATGGCCGGCCGGTGCCGCCGGTCCACCAGCCCGCCAGCGGGCAGGGCGCACAGGGCGCCGGTGACGCTGGAGAGCGCCGCCAGAAGCCCAGCTGGGCATCGGTCACGTGCAGATCGGCCCGGAGGGCAGGGGCCACCACGCCGATGGTGGCGGCGTCCGCCTTGGCCAGGGCCACCACCCCGACCAGAACGATCGCGTGCGGGATAGCGGTCGTCCCACCGGTGCCACGCCCGGTGCCGCTCATGGTCGCCAGTTGTCGCGGCCACGCGCCCTGAAGTCTTGCACCGTTGGCTCGCGAGTTGAGCGCGACGATGGAGGCGTGATTTTCGACGGGTTCTCGCACCAGCTACCCGACATCGACCCCGAGGAGACGGCGGAGTGGATCGACTCCTTCGACGCCGTCCTCGACGCCCACGGGCAAGACCCGGGCCCGGTTCCTGCTGATGAAGCTGCTCGAGCGGGCCAGGGAGAACCAGGTCGGCTTCCCGGCCACGGTCTCGACCCCGTACGTCAACACCATCCCGCCCGACCAGGAGCCGTGGTTCCCGGGCGACGAGTACATCGAGCGCCGCATCCGGGCCTACATCCGCTGGAACGCCGCCATCATGGTGGTGCGGGCCAACCACGCGGCCGAGGGCATCGGCGGCCACCTGGCCACCTTCGCCAGCTCGGCCAGCCTGTACGAGGTCGGCTTCAACCACTTCTTCCGCGGCAAGGCCAACGGTCAGGCCGGCGACCAGGTGTACTTCCAGGGCCACGCCGCCCCGGGCATCTACGCCCGGGCCTTCCTGGAAGGCCGACTGAGCGAGGACCAGCTGAAGTACTTCCGGATGGAGCTGCAGGGCCGCCAGGCCGGCCCCGGCGGGCTGTCTTCGTACCCCCACCCCCGGCTCATGCCGGACTTCTGGGAGTTCCCGACCGTGTCGATGGGGCTCGGGCCCGCTCAACGCCATCTACCAGGCCCACTTCAACCGCTACCTCCAACACCGCCGGATCGCCGACACCTCGCAGAGCCGGGTGTGGTGCTTCCTCGGCGACGGCGAGTGCGACGAACCCGAGACCCTCGGCGCCCTGTCGCTGGCCGCTCGGGAGCAGCTCGACAACCTCATCTTCGTCGTCAACTGCAACCTGCAGCGCCTCGACGGCCCGGTCCGCGGCAACGGCAAGATCATCCAGGAGCTGGAGGCGACCTTCCGCGGCGCCGGCTGGAACGTCATCAAGGTGGTGTGGGGCGGGCAAGTGGGACGAGCTGCTGGCCCGTGACGTCGACGGCGTACTCCTCAACAAGATGAACACCACCGTCGACGGCGAGTTCCAGAAGTACGCCACCGAGGACGGCGCCTACATCCGCGAGCACTTCTTCGGCCCGGACCCCCGGCTGCGGGCCCTGGTCGAGCACCTCTCCGACGACGACCTGCGCAACCTGCCTCGCGGCGGCCACGACTACCGGAAGCTCTACGCCGCCTACAAGGCGGCGACCGAGACGACCGGCCAGCCGACGGTCATCCTGGCCAAGACCATCAAGGGCTGGACCCTCGGCCCCGAGATCGAAGCCCGCAACTCCACCCACCAGATCAAGAAGATGAACGCCGCCCAGCTCAAGCTGCTCCGGGACCGCCTGTACCTGCAGGACGAGATCCCCGATGCCGCCCTCGAAGCAGGGCGAACCGCCCGTTCTACTGCCCCCCGCCGGACTCGGTCGAATACCAGTACATGATGGAGCGCCGCCGGGCCCTGAACGGCTCGCTGCCCCACCGGGTCGTACGCGCCAAGCCCCTGCCGGCCCCGGCGGACAAGACCCTCGCCGAGTTCGACGGCGGCTCGGGCAAACGCGTCGGTGTCGACGACCATGGCCTTCGCGGTGATGCTGCGCAACCTGCTGCGCGACAAGGGACTGGGCCAGCGGATCGTGCCGATCATCCCCGACGAGGCCCGCACCTTCGGCATGGACGCCCTGTTCAAGGAGGTCAAGATCTACGCCCCCCTCGGCCAGCTCTACGAACCGGTCGACTCCAAGCTGATGCTGACCTACTCCGAGGCCAAGGACGGCCAGATCCTGGAGGAGGGCATCACCGAAGCCGGCGGCATGGCGGACTTCACGGCGGCCGGGACGGCCTACGCCACCTGGGGTCAGCCCATGATCCCGTTCTTCATCTTCTATTCCATGTTCGGGTTCCAGCGGGTCGGCGACCTGATCTGGTCGTTCGGTGACATGCGAGGCCGCGGCTTCCTGCTGGGCGGCACCGCCGGCCGCACCACCCTCCTCGGCGAAGGCCTGCAGCACGACGACGGCCACTCACTTGCTGCTGGCCTCGACCGTGCCCAACGTCGCCGCCTACGACCCGGCGTTCGCCTACGAGGTGGCCGCCATCGTCGCAGACGGCATCACCCGGATGTACGGTCCGGAGCCGGAGGACATCTTCTACTACCTGACCCTCTACAACGAGAACTACCAGATGCCGCCCGAAGCCGGACGGCATCGGCGAGGGCATCGTGCGGGGGCTGTACCGCTTCTCGCCGGCGCCCGAAGGGCCCGACTCGCGCAGGCCACGATCCTCTTCTCGGGCCCGGCGTCGCAGGCCGCCCTCGAGGCCCAACGGCTGCTGGCCGCCGACCACGACGTGGCCGCCGAGCTGTGGTCGGCCACCAGCTACAAGGCCCTCCGCGAGGACGCCCTCTCCGTCGAGCGGTGGAACCGGCTGCATCCCGGCCTGCAGCCCCGCACGCCGTACGTCACCGAGATGCTCGACGGCGCCGCCGGGCCGATCGTGGCCGTCACCGACTTCATGAAGGCCGTCCCCGACCAGGTCGCCCGCTGGGTCCCGTCGCCCTACATCCCGCTCGGCACCGACGGGTTCGGCCGGTCCGACACCCGGGAGGTGCTGCGCCGGCATTTCGAGACCGACGCCGCCCACGTGGTGGTGGCCGTGCTCGACGGGCTTGCGCGCCATCGGCGAGGCCAAGGCGGCTGAGGTCGACAAGGCCATCGCCCGCTACGGGATCGACGCCGACGCCGACGATCCCCGCGTCACCTGAGGGCGGACGCCGGGCCCGGCCCATCCCCAAAGCCCTGGGCGGCCCCCTTCGACAGGTGTCGCACTGGGTCGCAGGGGGCCAGCCGGGGGTCAGTGGCGGGGCGAGCGCCGGGGCCGCCCCGATCCCTGCTAAACCCGCTCCGGCGCTCGCCGTCGAGGCGCATGGCGGACCCCTTCGACGGATGTCGCACTGGGTCGCACGGCTGGGTGGTGGGCCGGCGGGCCCACTTGGAGTCTCGGGGGTCGATGCCCCCCCGGGTGGCTCCCACCGACACTGCGACACGGTGCGACACGAGTCGAATGACATCTCGCCGGCCGGCGGGGCCGGGCGGAGATGCCAGGGGCGAGTCGGCTGGCGGGTCGGAGAGGCCCGTCCTCATGGCGACACGGTGCGACTGGAGTCGAAGGCGACCTCGGTCGGACCGCAGGGGTGGCGGCACGGGTGGCGACAGCACTAGTCCGCCCCAGCTCCTCGCCAACGCCGCCCCGACCTGCGTCATCTCCCGGCGGGCTACCGTGGGGCCGTGGTTGCCTTGCACCTGAGCCAGAATCCCGACGCCGACCGCCTCCTCTCGGAGGATCCGATAGCGCTCCTGGTCGGCATGGTCCTGGACCAGCAGATCCCGCTCGAGCGGGCCTTCAGCGCCCCGCTCGACCTCCAGGACCGCCTCGGCCGCCGTTTGGACGCCGAGGATCTGGCCGCCATGGATCCAGACGAGCTGGTGGCGCTGTTCTCGGCCCGACCGGCGTTGCATCGCTTTCCTGCTGCCAACGCCAAGCGGGTGCAGGAGCTCTGCCGGGTGGTGGTCAGCGAGTATGGCGGGGATGCCTCGGCCGTCTGGCTCACTGCGGCCTCGGGCGACGACCTCTTGCGCCGGGTGCGAGCCTTGCCCGGCTTCGGCGAGCAGAAGGCCCGCATCTTTGTCGGCTTGCTCGGCAAGCAGCTGGGCGTACGGCCGCCGGGCTGGGAGGTGGCCGCCGGGCGTTACGGCGAGGCGGGCACCTATTTTTCCGTGGCCGACATCGTCGATACCGAGTCGCTGGGTCGGGTGCGGGCCTACAAGGCGCAGACTGAAGGCGGCCGCCAAGGGCAGCACCTGAACCGGTGGAGGTCATCGCCAACGGCGAACCGGTGGCGGTGCCGGACGGCGCCCGCCTGACGGATCTTCTGGGTGCCCTCGGACTCGGCCAGAAATGGGTGGTGGCCGAGCGGAACGGGGTGCCGGTCGACCGCGCCGACATGGCCACGACGGCCTTGGCCGAGGGCGACCGCATCGAGCTGGTGCGAGCCGTTGCCGGAGGCTGACGAGGCCAGGCTGGCCGGGCGCAGGCTCTATCTCTGCACCGCAGATCGCCCGGACCTGGTGTCCTTCCTGGCCGCTTGCTTGCGAGGCGGGGTCGATGTCGTGCAGCTGCGCGACAAGGACCTCGAGGCCCGGCCCCTCCTGGCCCGGGCCACGGCGGCAGCCGAGGTGTGCGCCGAGCTTCGGAGTGCCCTTCATCCTCAACGATCGCCCCGACCTGGCCCTCGCCTGCGCGGCCGACGGGGTCCACGTGGGCCAGGACGACACCCCACCCGAGGTGGCCCGCCGCATCCTCGGGCCCGAGGCGATCATCGGGTTCTCGACCCACTCCCCCGCCGAGTGGGATGCCGCTCGAGGCTCGACCGCGGACTACCTGTCGGCCGGACCCGTGATACCGACGCCCACCAAGCCGGGCCGGCCAGGAACGGGGCTGGAGTATCTGACCTACGCAGCCGGCTCGACCGAAGCCCGGCCCTGGTTCGTGACCGGTGGGGTCACCCCCGATGCCGTTCCCGCTCTGGCCCGCGCCGGTGCCCGGCGTTTCGTCGTGGTCCGATACCTCACCACGGCCACCGACCCCGAGTCCGCCGCCCGGCGGCCTTCGGGCCGACGACGGCATCGACCGCCGGCCGTCAACCTTCCTGGCGGTCCAGCCACCCGATAAGAATGGCGATGGCCCTCGGATCGTGGCGCAACCGGTGGGCCGCCCCCGAGAGGACCCGCAGCTCGACCTCGCCGTGGGCGGCGTCGGCCAGGGCCCGGGCGTCGAGCACCGGCACCACCTCGTCATTGGCACCGTGCACGAGGAGGATGGGACGGGGCGGGATCTTGGTGATCAGACCGAGGGGCCGGATCTCTCGCAGCTCGCGGGCCCAGGCGTCGAGGTCGGGGGGGAAGGCGGGATCGCGGATCACGCCGGCGGCCCGAGCCTGGGCCACGAAGCGACGGGCATCGGCGGCCCGCTCGGCAAAGTCGGCCGGGGCGGAGAACGCCGCCACGCCCCGGATCCTCGAGTCCTCTCCGGCCGCGCACAAGGCCAGCGCCCCGCCGGCGGCGAACCCGCACGTCCACACCCCGTCGACCCCTGGCGTCTGCGACAGCACATCGGTGGCGGTTTTGAGGTCGGTCAGCCACCCGCCGAGCGAGAAGTTGCCGGATGACTGGGACATCCCCCGGAAGCTGAGGGTGAGGACCACCCAGCCGGTATCGGCGGCCAGGCGGTCGGCGAGCTCGTGGTAGCCGCGGTCGGGATGACCCGACTCGCTCGGCTCCACTGGAAACCCGTGGCAGAGGACCAGGCCGTTGCGACCGGCACCGCCCGCGGCCGAAGGGGCGGGCCGGGCCAGATGGGCGGAAAGCGATACCCCGCCGGCGCGGATCGTGAAACGACCCGCCCGTCTCGGGCGCCGGGTCGGGGATTGGGGTGGTCACGGATCCACTCTCGCGCAGCGGGGCCGCCCGAAGGCGACCCCGCTACAAGGATTCACTGGAAGTCAGGACGCCCTCTTTTGTGTCGGGTGGGACCAAGTGCCCGACCGGCGCGTCCCGGGTAACTGGCGTGGATTGACCAGATGGTCCAGCGGCCGCCTAGCGACCAGCCACCTCCGAGGTCCCACATAGTTGACTGCTCAGCTGGACCACCTCCTTTCCTCGGTGACCGAGATATTAGTCACTCTCGGGCCGGTATCCAAGCCTTTAACGGCGCGGGGCGACCGATCAGATTCCGATGCGCTGGGCCAGCAACTCCCGGTGGTAGGTGGGATCGCCGAACAGCAGCTCGGAGCTCTTGGCCCGCTTGAAGTACAGGTGGGCCGGGTGCTCCCAGGTGAAGCCGATGCCGCCATGGATCTGGATGTTCTCGGCGGTGGCGTGGAAGTAGGCCTCGGAGCAGTAGGACTTGGCCAGGCTGGCGACGACGGGCAGCTCGTCGTTGTCCTCGGCGGCGGCCCACCCGGCGTAGTAGGCCGCCGACTTGGCCGACTCCACCTCCAGCAGCATGTCGGCGCACTTGTGCTTGATGGCCTGGAAGCTGCCGATGGGCCGGCCGAACTGGACCCGGACCTTGGCGTACTCGACCGACATCTCGAGCACCTTCTGGGCCCCGCCGACCTGCTCGGCGGCCAGCGCCACCGCGGCCAGGTCGAGCATCTTGGAGACGGCTGTCCACCCTTCGCCATCCGCGCCGACCAGGCGGGCGGGCGTGGCGTCGAAGGTCAGCCGGGCCTGCTTGCGGGTCTGGTCCATGGTCGACAGCGGGGTGGCGGTCAGGCCGGAGGCGCTCTTGTCGACGGCGAAGACCGAGACACCGGCACCGGTGCGGGCCGCGACCAGGATCAGGTCGGCGGTGTGGCCGTCGAGGACGTACAGCTTCTCGCCGGAGAGGGTCCAGCTGTCGCCCGAGCGCCGCTGGCGGCCAGGGTGACGCCCTCCTCGTCCCAACGTCCCGACGCCTCGGCCAGGGCCACCGTGGCGATCGTCGATCCGTTGGCGATGCCCGGCAGGTACTCCTTCTTGGCGGCGTCGTCGCCCGACACCAGGAGCAGGTTGGCGGCCAGCGCCACGCTCGAGAAGTACGGCGCGCACAGCAGGGCCCGGCCCATCTCCTCGAGGACCACGATCAGCTCCACGTAGGAGTAGCCGGACCCGCCGAACTCCTCGGGGATGGTCAGGCCCTGAAGGCCCAGCTGCTCGGCCATCTGGCCCCAGACGGCCGGGTCGTAGCCCTCCGTGGTCTCCATCAGGCGGCGCACCTCGGTCTCGGGGGACTTGTCCTCGAGGAAGCGCCGAACCGACTTGCGGAGCTCTTCCTGCTCTTCACTGAAGGCGAAATTCACGCTGGTTCGTCCCCCTTGGGCACGCGGTCGTCAACGCACTTTTCTAGTCCATAGGCTGGGCCCCATGCATTACGAGGACAGCCAGGCCGAGATCCACAAGGTGGTCGTCGGGCCGATGGACAACAACGTCTACGTGCTGCGCTGCAAGCAGACCGGCGACGCCGTGCTGCTCGACGCGGCCAACGAGCACGACAAGCTGCTCGACCTGTGCCGCCGGCTCGGGGTGCGCCAGGTGCTCGAGACCCATGGGCACTGGGATCACATCCAGGCGGTGCCGGCCGTCCGCGACGCCGGCTACGAGGTAGGCGTCACCGCTGCGGACGCCGCCATGCTGCCCTCCTACGACTTCGTACTCGAGGACGGCTCGGCGATCCAGGTCGGCCGCCTCCGCCTGCACACCATCCTCACTCCGGGCCACACGGCCGGCTCCATGTGCTTCCGACTGGAGGGGTCTCCCGTCCTCTTCAGCGGCGACACCCTGTTCCCGGGCGGGCCGGGCGCCACCCAGTTCCCCGGCGGCGACTTCCCGACCATCATCCGCTCCATCGAGGACCGGCTGTTCGCCACCCTGCCGGCCGAGACGGTGGTCATGCCCGGCCACGGGGTCGACACCACCATCGGGACCGAGGTACCCCACCTCCAGGAGTGGATCGACCGGGGCTGGTAGAGCCGCTCAGGACCCGGTGAGAGGGATGCCGGGGGGCGTCGACCAGCTCGAGGTCGCCCGGCAGGCCCTGCACCTCCACCTTGTCGCCTTCGACGATCACCGACACCCGGGCGCCGGCGAGCGGGATCCGGCCCACATAGAGGCGGCCGATCTGCTCCGGCAGGGCCGGATGCAACCACACCTTGCCTCGCGGCACCCACGGATCGAGGCGCAGCAGGGTGCGCAGCATGAGCAGCGGCGAGGCGGCCGCCCAGGCCTGCGGCGAGCACGACGTCGGGTAGCGACACCACCAGCGGCAGCTCCATGCGCTCCAGCCCGCTGAACAGCTCGGGGAGCCGGCCGCCCTGGGCCACGGCGGCGTCGAGGATCGACATGATCACCCGCTGGGCTTCGCGCACGTAGCCGTAGCGCATCAGGCCGGCGGCCACGATGGCGTTGTCGTGGGGCCACACCGACCCGCAGTGGTAGCTGATCGGGTTGTAGCCGGTCATCGAGGCGCCCAGCGTGCGCACGCCCCACCCGCTGTAGAGGTCCGGGCTGAGCAGCTTGCGGGCCACGGCATCGGCCTTGTCGGCGTCGAGGATGCCGGTCCACAGGCAGTGGCCCATGTTGGAGGTCAGGGCGTCGATCGGCTTCTTGTCCCGATCGAGGCCCATGGCGATCCAGCCCTTCTCCTCCACCCAGAAGTCCCGGTTGAAGGCGGCCTTCAGGGCGGCGGCCCGGGCCCGCAACTCCGACGAGCGGGCCGTGTCGCCCTGCTCGGCGGCGAAGAAGGCCCGGGCCAGGTAGGCGCCGTAGGTGTAGCCCTGAACCTCGGCCAGGGCGA
This sequence comes from uncultured Acidimicrobiaceae bacterium, assembly GCA_963769725.1. GTDB lineage: Bacteria > Actinomycetota > Acidimicrobiia > Acidimicrobiales > Palsa-688 > PALSA-693. The sequence continues at coordinate 223,413 of CAVYMU010000006.1, forward strand.
TAGGCGGGTCGGCCAGGCGGCCGTCGGCGAAGCGGACGGCGTCGTTGGTGTCCTTCCAGCCCTGGTTGCGCAGGCCCCGGTCGGACGTGCGCTGGTACTCGACGTAGCCGTCGCCGTCGCGGTCGCCGAACTGCTCGATCCATTCGATGGCCCGGTCGGCGTGCGGGCAGCAGCTCGTCGACGGCCTCGCGGGCCAGGCCCCACCGGCGCAGCTCGCCGAGCAGCATGACGAACAACGGGGTGGCGTCCGCCGTGCCGTAGTAGATGGTGCCGCCGCCGAGGGAGAGCGACGACGCCTCGCCGAAGCGCATCTCGTGCAGGATGCGACCGGGCTCCTCCTCGTTGTGGGGCCGGACGTCCCGGCCCTGGAAGCGGGCCAGCGTCTGCAGGGTGCCAAGGGCCAGCTCGGGATCGACGAGCAGGGCCATCCAGGCGGTCAGGAGCGAGTCGCGCCCGAACAGGGTCATGAACCACGGGGCCCCGGCCGCCACCACCGTCCGCTCCGGGTAGTCGGGATCGAAGATGCGCAGGGCCCCGAGGTCCTCGGCGCTGCGGGCCACGACGGCCCTCAGGCCCTCGTAGTCGGTGTCGAGCACGGGCACGCTGCGCCGCCAGGCCGCCATGCGCTCGGCCGGCTTGGCCCGCTCGATGGGCTGGCCGCACAGCCAGCGGGGCTCGATCTCGTCGTCGTCGATGCCGCAGGTGAACTGCTGGCACAGGGTCCATGTCCCCTTGGACTCGATGATCACCTCCCAGCGGGCCGTGTTGCCGTCGAGCACCGCCGGCTGGGAGAAGGAGATGCGCAGGCTGCGCCGGTGGGCGCCGTTTTTGTGGCGTGAACAGCAAGCGATCCGTCGTGGTTGGCTCACCTCCCGTTCGCCGGTGCCGGTCACCCGGTCCTCCTTGACGGCGAAGAGGTCGGCGAAGTCGGCGCCGTAGACGACCTCGGCCGCGCAGTAGGCCGGTTCCTCGCCGAAGTTGCGAATCACCAGGTCTTCGCGCATCCCCCGCCCCACGTAGCGACGCCGCTCGACCATGAGATTCGAGTCGGACCGGCCCTGGTCGGGGCCGGGTCCGGGCCACAAAGGTCGCCGAGTAGGGGTCGGCCACGGCGCGGGCCAGGGCTTCAGGGGCCTGTCCGTTGATCCGCAGGGACCAGCGGGAGAGGAACCGGGTGTCGCGGAAGAAGAACCCCTCGGCCGATACCGGAGAGACGTCGCCGTCGGGAGCGCAGATCATGAAGGCGGACCCTTCGACCAGCGTCACCCGGTCGTCCGGTCCCCCGAGTGAGACGCTCGCATGCGACGTCCACGGGTCGGCCATCGACGCGGCAGGCTAGTTGGAGAAAGAGGGGGTGCCGCGCCGCCGGGCTCCCTATTTTCCCCTATCGCCGGTAGTGGTAATACAATCGGGGTGTGGTTCCCCCGCTCTTCGAGGTCGAAAACCTTCACGTGGCCGTGGAAGGCACCGAGATCCTCCGAGGCGTCGATCTGACCGTCGGCGCCGGCGAGGTGCACGCCCTGATGGGACCCAACGGGTCGGGCAAGTCGACGCTGGCCAACGCCGTGCTCGGCAACCCGGCTTACCAGGTGACGGAGGGCCGGATCCTGTTCAAGGGCGAGGACATCACCGAGTGGCCGCCGGACGTCCGGGGCAAGGCCGGCATGTTCCTGGCCTTCCAGTACCCCGAGGAGATCCCCGGCGTGCCGGTGGCCCAGTTCCTGCGCCAGGCCCTGTCGGCCCGGCGGGGCATGGACCTGTCGGTGCTGGAGCTGCGGGTCTCCATCATGGAGTGGATGAAGCGGCTGGGCATGGACCCGTCCTTCGGTGACCGCTATCTCAACGAGGGCTTCTCCGGCGGGGAGAAGAAGCGCAACGAGATCCTCCAGCTGGCCATCCTCGAGCCCGAGCTGGCCATCCTCGACGAGACCGACTCGGGGCTCGACATCGATGCCCTGGGCGTGGTGGCCCAGGGGCGTGGAGGCGGTACGGCAGGCCCGGCCGGAGCTCGGCGTGCTGGTGGTCACCCACTACCAGCGGATCCTCGAGCAGCTGCAGCCGCGATTTCGTCCACCTGCTGATCGAAGGGCGCATCGTCGACCAGCGGCGGGCCGGAGCTGGCGCACCGAGCTGGAGGAAGAAGGGTACGAGGCATGGCGCTAGACGTCGACCACCATCAAGAAGGACTTCCCGATCCTCGAGCGCCAGGTGCACGGCCAGCGCCTGGTGTACCTGGACTCGGCTTCGTCGTCGCAAAAGCCGGTCTCGGTGATCGATGCCATGGACCACTACTACGAGACCACCCACGCCAACGTGCACCGGGGCGTGTACACCATCGCCGAGGAGGCCACCCGCCTGTTCGAAGGCGGCCGGTCGGCGGTGGCCCGCTTCATCGGGGCGGCGACCGAACGAAGTGGTGTTCACCAAGAACGTCACCGAGGCCATCAACCTGGTCGCCTACTCGTGGGGTCGTTCCAACCTGGTCCGGGGCGACGTCGTCGTGCTCACCGAGATGGAGCATCACGCCAACCTGGTGCCCTGGCTGATGCTGAAGGCGGAGCGGGGCATCGAGCTGCGGTACCTGCCGCTCACGGGCGACGGGCTCCTGGATCTCTCGCGACCTCGACTCGCATCCTCGACGGGGCCAAGCTTCTCGGCGTGTCGGCCGTGTCCAACGTGCTCGGCACCATCAACCCCATCCGCGACCTGGCCGACGCGGCCCACGCCGCCGGGGCCCTGATCCTGGTCGACGGGGCCCAGCAGGCCCCCCACCTCCCGACCGACGTCAGAGCCCTGGGGGTCGACTTCTTCGGCTGCACCGGCCACAAGATGCTCGGTCCCGACCGGGATCGGCGTCCTGTGGGCCCGGGCCGAGCTGCTCGACGCCATGCCGCCCTTCCTGGGCGGCGGCGAGATGATCCGCGACGTACGCCTCGACGGTTTCACGACCAACGACGTGCCCTGGAAGTTCGAGGCCGGCACTCCTCCCATCGCCGAGGCGGTCGGCCTGACCGCGGCCGTCGACTACCTGAGCGCCCTCGGTATGCCCAACGTGCGCGAGCACGAGCGGGCCCTGACCGAGTACGCCATGGCCGCCCTGTCCGAGCGGCATCCGGACCTGGTCATCTACGGTCCCAGGGATGCGTCCCAGCGGGGCGGGGTGATTTCGTTCAACTACAAGGACGTCCACCCCCACGACCTCTCCCAGGTCCTCGACGAGGCCGGCGTCTGCGTGCGGGCCGGTCACCACTGCGCCAAACCGCTCATGCGGTGCCTCGGCATCGGGGCGACGGCGCGGGCGTCGTTTTCCGTGTACAACGACGAGGCCGATGTGGACGTGCTCGTCGATGCGTTGGCCGCCGCCGACCGGCTTTTCTCCTGATCTACTGGCCCTTCTCCTGACCCACTGGCCCCCTCCCCATAAGCAGGTACGCCCCCGATGCCCGGTCTCGAAGATCTCTACCGAGAAATCATCCTCGATCACTACCGCAACCCCCGGAACCGCGGGCGAGCTGCCGACGCCCCCCGCCCACGCCGAGACCGGATTCAATCCCCTGTGCGGGGACGAGATCACGCTCTACCTGCAGATGGATGGAGATCGGCTTGGCGGACGTGAAGCTGACCGGCCAGGGTTGTTCGATCAGTCAGTCGTCGGCGTCGATGATGTCCACAGCGGTCAAGGGCAAGAGCCTGGCCGAGACCCGGGCCACCATCCGCACGTTCAAGTCGATGATGTCGATCCACGAGCAGCGCCTGGACGGACCGGGTGAGGGCGACGCCGGTGACGACTCGACCGATGACACCGCCGGCGGCGACGGCCCGCCTGAGGTGTCCCTGGGGACCTGGAGGCGTTGCAGGGAGTGGTGAAGTTCCCCGTGCGGATCAAGTGCGCCACCCTGTCGTGGAACACCCTGGCCCAGGCGCTAGATCACCTGGAAACCGAACGGGTCAGCGCCTCCTCCTGATGCTTCCATTTGGCCCGACCGGTTTCGGAGCCTGGGGTCCCTGGGCCCTTGAGGAGTTCCGGCCTAGGGCCGGCGTGAGCCCGGGCCGCGGTCGCGGACGGACTCGACGGTCGCGAAGGCGTGGCGCAGTTCGCCGATCCACTCCTGCTCGTTGTCACCGACCAGTCGGACGCACCAGGCCAGGGCCTCGCTCCGGCTCCGGGCCACACCGGCGTCGATCAAGGTGTCGAGCACTCGCCGCTCGGGCAACCGGAGCCGGGTCATCACCGGGACCGACGCGGTCGTGAAGATCACCATCACGTCCCCGATGCGCCCTCCCCACGACACCTTGCGGCCGAAGGTCTTCTCCGCCGACCCGGCCAGAGCCATGCGTTCGTCGCGGCTGCTCTCCCGGAAGAGGCGCAATCCGGTCAAGTCCTCGGGCCGCCCGGCGGACGGCTCACCGGTGTCATCCGGATCCTGATACTGATCGTCGTCCGAGGCGGGGCTGGGGGTCAGGTCCACGACGACCAGGATCTCGTCCTGGTCGAAGATCACTTCCACGCCCCGGCTGTTCCAGTGGTTCGGGATCCGGTCGCTGAACCACTCCTGGATCCCGGCGCTCATCCGGCCATGGTGGCACGCCCTGCGGTGGCCCCGCCGGACCCCCACCTCGGCCCCGGTGGCCGTGAGGGGGTGGGCCGGGTGGGTTGGTCCGGGGCCGCGGGGCGGCCGTACCGCCCGGATAAGGTCTGAAAGCGTGCAACGGCACATAGTGGTGGTCGGGGCATCACTCGGCGGATTGCGGGCGGCGCACTTTCTGCGCAGCAGCGGACACGACGGTCCGCTCACGATCCTCGGGGCCGAACCGCATCTTCCCTACGATCGGCCGCCGCTGTCGAAGCAGATCTTGACCGGCAAGGCCGACCGTGAGGATGTGGCCTTGCGGCTCGAGGACGGCCTGGGCGCCGAGTGGCTGCTGGGCACGCCGGCGACGGGCCTGGACCTGGACCGCAAACTGGTGCAGGTCGCAGGCGGGGACCAGGTGGCCTTCGATCAGCTCGTCATCGCCACGGGCGCCCATCCCCGCCGGCTGCCCGGCGCCGATCCCGGCCCCGGCGTCCACTATCTCCGCACCATCGACGACGCCATAACCCTGCGTGACGATCTCGCCATCGCCGACCGGGTGGTCGTGATCGGAGCCGGGTTCATCGGGCTCGAGGTGGCGGCCAGTGCCCGCCAGCTCGACCGGCAGGTCACCGTCGTAGAGGTCCTGCCGGTCCCGCTGGAACGGGCCATCGGGGCCGAGATGGGCGCGGCCGTCGCCGAGGCCCACCGCCGCCACGAGGTCGACGTCCTGTTGAGCACGACCTTCGAGGGCTTGGTCGGCGGCCGGGGCGACGGACGCGTCGAGGGGGTGCGGGTGGGGGGCGGCCGGGTGATTCCCGCCGATGTCGTCGTGGTCGGCATCGGCGTCGCACCGACGACCGCCTGGCTGAACGGATCAGGTATCGAGGTCGCCGACGGCATCGTGTGCAACGAACGGCTGCAGGTACGGGCCAACGGCCACTGGCAGACCGACGTCGTCGCCGTGGGCGACGTGGCCCGCTGGACGCACCCGGGCTACGGAGCAACCGTGCGGATCGAGCACTGGACGAACGCGGTGGACCAGGCCGAGGCGGCCGTCCGCACTCTGCTCGAGGGGGACCAGGCGCCTCCGTACGCGCCGACCCCCTACTTCTGGTCCGACCAGTTCGGGGTCAAGATCCAGTTCGTCGGCGAGACCCGCCCCGGCGATCAGTTGATGATCCTGGAAGGCGACCCGGCGGACGACCGTTTCGTGGCTGCCTATGGCCGCGGTGGCCGGCTGGTGGCCGCCCTCGGCGTGCGCCGGCCGGCCCGGGTCATGGCCCTGCAGCGGCTGATCGCGGCCGGGGGGCCGTTCCCGCCACCGGCGGAGTAGCGCCTCGGGTCGAGGGTCCGGGTCGAGGCTCCGGGCGGGAGCGTCCGGTCCCGCGGGGCGGGCGGGAGCGTTCGGGCCGGCGGGGTCCGCCGGCGGTCAGGTCGCCGGGACCTGCCAACCCTGAGCCTCGGCGATCTCCTTGCACGTCGGACAGAGCGGGTATTTCTTCGGATCCCGTCCGGGCACCCAGATCTTGCCGCAGAGGGCCTTGACCGGGGTGCCATTGACCAGTCCTTCGACCACGGAGGGACCGGTCGACACGAAGTCGCCTTCCTCGGGCTGGAATCCCTCCAGCACGATATGGGCCATCCGCTCGTGGTCGCCATCAAGGGCGGGGTCGCTGCGTACCGGCGCAATGGAGATCTCGGTCATCGCCTGAAAGGGTACCGGCCCCGGCCCGCCCTGGGGAGGGCCGGGGGGCCGGATTGACCTAGCGCAGCCGCCATTCCTCGGCTACTACTGGGGCGGCGTACCGCCGCCCCCCGGTGACCCCCGGGAGTCGATAGTTGAGGTTGAGAGTTGAGAGTTGACCGTCGAGGAGGAGAGATATGACCGAGGCCGTGATCGTCGCCACCGCCCGCAGCCCGATCGGACGGGCGTTCAAAGGATCCCTGGTCAGTCTGCGCCCCGACGACATGGCCGCTCAGATCGTCAAGGCCGTCCTGGCCAAAGTGCCTGGACTCGATCCGACGCTGGTCGAGGACCTGCTCCTCGGCAACGCCCAGCCCGCCGGGGAGGCCGGCTACAACATGGCCCGCGTCGTCGCCCTCCTCGCAGGCCTGCCCGCCGTCCCGGGGACAACGGTCAACCGCTACTGCTCGTCGTCGCTGCAGACCATCAGGATGGCTGTCCACGCCATCCGGGCCGGCGAGGGGGATGTGTTCGTGGCGGCCGGGGTGGAGGCGGTGAGTCGCTTCGCCCAGGGCATGGCCGACGGCATGCCCGACACCCACAACCAACAGTTCAAGCCGGCCGAAGACCGCAGTGCTACCAGGTCGCTCGGAGGCAACGAGCCCTGGACGCCGGCGATCGGGCTGGCTGACATCTACATCGCCATGGGTCAGACCGCTGAGAACGTGCGGGAACTCGAACGGGTCAGCCGCGAGGACATGGACAGCTTCTCGGTCCGCTCGCAGGAACGGGCCGTGGCATCACAGGAGAACGGCTTTTTCGAGCGGGAGATCACCCCGCTGACTCTCGGCGACGGCACCGAAGTCCGCACTGACGACGGCCCCCGGCCCGGCACCACCCTCGAGAAGCTGGCCGAACTCAAGCCGGCGTTCCGGCCCGACGGGGAGGTCACCGCCGGTAACAGCTGCCCACTCAACGACGGCGCCGCCGCGGTCATCGTCATGAGCGATACTCGAGCCCGCGACCTCGGCATCACGCCGCTCGCCCGAGTCGTTTCCTCAGGATTGACTGCCCTCGACCCCGAAATCATGGGCCTCGGACCGGTCGAAGCCTGCCGGCAGGCGCTCGGGCGAGCCCACCTGACGATCGACGATGTGGACCTGGTGGAGATCAACGAAGCCTTCGCCGCCCAGGTGGTTCCGTCCGCCCGTCACCTCGGCATCGACATGGAAAAGCTCAACGTGCATGGCGGCGCTATCGCCCTCGGCCATCCCTTCGGAATGACCGGCGCCCGGATCATGACCACCCTCATCAACGGCCTGCAAAGTGAAGATAAGTCCATCGGATTGGAATCTATGTGCGTTGGTGGCGGTCAGGGGATGGCCATGGTCATCGAACGTCTCAGCTGACCGATTCATCGATCAATTCCCTTGTAGATGGCGGTTTTCTGGGTCCTGATCTTCACCCCCAACCTCGCCCCCCGGGCCACTCTTTCACCGCACTCGCCGGATTCCTACCTGCCAAAGGCTTGATCTCGGCGCACGCCCTGGCCTAGGGTAAGAATCCGTTGTGACTACGTGCACGTGGAATTTCCGCCGGCACGCGCCTCGGGTCCTAAGTGCGGCCTGTTTGGTCGCGCTGGCCTCGAGTTTCGTCGTCCCTAAAGCGTCCGCTGATCAGATCTCGGACCTGAAGGCACAGGCGAGCGCCCTCGCGTCCCGGATTCAGACCCTCGGCAGGCAGGAGGCTGCGCTCGGCGAGCAGTACGACGCCGACCAGCTCGCCGTGCAAGCCCTGAATGCCAAGGTGGCCCAGGCCGCCAACCAGGTGGCCGCCGCGTCAGCCCACGCCTCGCAGTCCAGAACGGCGTTGCAGGCCGACGCCATCGATGCCTACGTGCACGGTGGCAACGACCCCCTGACGGTAAGTAACAATCCCATGAACAATGCGACGAACAGCCTCTTGCGGGCTGAGTACGTCAATAGTCTGGCCACAAATCAAAGTGACGCCATCGACCAGTACCATCTGGCCGCCCTGCAGGATCAATCCGCCAAGGCCAATCTGCAGCGGGAGACCACCGCCGCCCAGGCGGCGGTCCAGCAGGTAGCCCACGCTCGCCAGGCCGCATCCGCCGGCCAGGCCCAACTCCAGGCTGCCCTCAACCAGGACACCGGTCGGATTGCGGTGCTGGTGGCCCAGCAGCAGGCCGCGGCAGAGGCGGCCGCGGCCGCCGCCGCCCGAGCCCGCCTGGCCGCTGAACAGGCCGCCCAGCAAGCGGCCGCCCAGGCCGCCCAACAAGCCGCCGCCCAGGCCGCCCAACAGGCGACCGCCCAGGCCAACGCTCGCCAGGCTGCGGCCCTGGCGGCTCAGAGTGCGCCCCGGCTCGCCAACACCCAAACGGCCAACCCCGCTCCGGTCGTGAGAACGCCGAGCGTGGTCGTGACAACCCCGAGCCCGCCCGTCAGCGCCCCTCCACCGGTCGGGTCCGGAGCGAGCGGAGCGGTGGCCGCCGCCGAGAGCCGGGTCGGCGATCGTACATCTGGGGCGCGGCGGGACCCTCCGCCTTCGACTGCTCGGGCCTGGTGATGTGGGCGTATGCCCAGGTCGGGATCTCACTACCGCACTTCAGCGGGGCCCAGTACGCCGACACCACCCACATCCCGATGTCGCAGCTGGAGCCCGGGGACCTGGTGTTTCCGGCCGACCCCGGCCAGCACGTGGCCATGTACGTCGGCAACGGCATGATCGTCGAGGCGGCCAACCCGGCTATCGGTGTGCACATCGTGCCGATGTACTCCTGGTTCGTGCTCGCCAGCCGGGTCGCCTAACCCAACTCGGGCCTGATCGTCCGCCAACCCCGACCTGGCGGAGACGAGCCCCATGGCGTGAAGCCGTTTGCTGGCGGGAGTGACCAGAATGGGGGGGCAATGGTGCACACCGTCGATTTTCACCTACTGGAGCCGGGCCGACTACCAGAGCCCGATTTAGCATCATCCGGCTTGTGTGCGGCGATGACGTCGCCCACCATGGTGACATGCGAGTAGAACGCTGCTTCGCGTTCGTCGACCTGTGCGGATTCACCGCCTTCGTCGAGCACTTCGGCGACGAGCGGACCGTGGTAGTGCTCGCCAATTTCCGCACCCGGGTACGGGAGATCGCGGCCCGGCGGGGGGTTCGGGTTACCAAATGGTTGGGCGATGGGGCCATGCTCAGCTCGGAAGACACCCAGGCGGTGGTCTCCTTGGTGCTCGAGTTGGGCTCCACCGGGCCTGAGACGGTGCCGCTGGACGTTCGGGCCGGAGTGTCGCGGGGGCCGGTCATCATGTTCGAGGGCGACGACTACATCGGCCGGGCCACCAATGTGGCTTCCCGACTGTGTGATGCGGCCGGACCGGGCCAGGTGCTGGCCACCCGCGAGGTGGTCAGTCACGTGCCCCGCTGGGTGGCGGCGGCGCCGGCCCGCCTCTACGTGGCTCAGGGTTTCGACCGACCGCTGGAGGCCAGCCTGCTCACGGTCGGGACGGGTGACGTCATGGTGACCGATCCCTGCTGTGGCCTGGTTCTGCCGCTCGTCACCGGTCTCGACACCCGATTCGGCCCGGACGGCAGCATCCAGCGCTTCTGCTCGACGGCATGTGCCCTGTCTTGGGAAGAAAACCAGCGCCAGCCCCCTGGTCGGACCGTCCAGCGCCTGACCGGTACCAGAGAATGAGCGCCACCTGCCCCCATGGGTTCACACCTTCCGAGTGCCTCATCTGCAAGACCCTCGGATCTCAACCTCAAGTGCAGGTTGAGTCCGGACGAATGGGGGCGGGAGGGAAGGGCGACCCGTTCGGCGCCGCCTCCCCATCGAGAGCCAGCCGGCACTCCCGTCAGCCCGAGCCACCCGACGCGGTGTACCCGCCCGGCCTGGTCGGCGGCCGGCCCCGTTCGCTGGCCACCTATGCCATCCTGCTCATCGTCGGCCTGGTGGCGCTGGTGGCCGTGGCGGGCGTCCTGGCCGGGGCGGTGTTCGCCATCCTGCGGCTGCTCGAGTTGGTTGGTCGTCGCCGGCGTGGCCGGTTGGGTCGGCTATCGATGGGGCCACTACCGCGGCCGCCGTAGTGGCCCGTGACCCGTCCCGGCCCGAGCAGGCCTCCTCGCCCGATGGAGACGGGCTGGGCCTGCGACCGCTGACGGCCCGGTCGGTCATCCTCTCCGTACTGCTGGGCACTCACCCGCCCCTCCTCCCGGTACGGTCCCTCGTCCGGACGACCGAGCTGTTTGGCATCACCGAGGGCACCACCCGAGTCGCTCTGTCCCGGCTGGTGGCGGACCACGAGGTGGTGGCCGACGGCAGCCGGTATGGCCTGAGCGACCGTCTGGTGGCCCGCCAGGGCCGCTTGGACGAAGGGCGGGCGCCGGCGACCCGACCGTGGCGAGGAAGTTGGGAGATGGCGGTCACCGCACCCACGAGCGGCGACGGGGCGGGACGCGACGGCTCGGGATCTGCCGCCACCGGGCGGGCCGCCCTGGCCGCAGAGCTCTCCGCCCTGCGGCTGGGGGAGCTGCGGAGCGGCGTCTGGGCCCGGCCCGCGAACCTTCGGCGAGAGTGGCCGAGTTCGCTGCGGGATCGGGTGTGGCGCTTCGAGGTTCGTACCATCGACTCGCCCGGGGGATGGCGACCGGCGCAGCCCAAGGAGCTGGCTGCCGACCTCTGGGACCTGGAGGGCTGGGGGGCGCGGGCCGAGGCCCTGCTCGACGCCTTCCTGGCCGACGATCAGCCCGCCCGCCGCTTCATGGTGGCCGCCGCCATCGTCCGGCATCTGCAGACTGACCCGTTGTTACCGCCGGCGTTGCTTCCATCGGTCTGGCCCGGAGCCCAGCTGCGAGGCGCTTACAGCGGCTACGAGCGGGAGCTCGGGGACCTGCTCCGCCGCGAGCGCCGCCGGCACGGCTGACGGAAGTCCCCTCACCGGCCCACGGCCCGAGCCGAAACCACCAAACCTGGTGCGCGCGCTCTACTCTTCACCCGGCGCAAGGACCACCAGTCATGGCCTTCGGGCCAGCGGATGGTCACAACTGATTCGGGAGGGCGTTATGGCTTCGACATCACCGGGGCTGGAGGCGACGCGGGGCCAGGGGAACACCACCTCCGCCGGGAGGTGGGCCTGCAGGGACTCACCATGATCTCGCTCGGGTCCATCATCGGCTCGGGCTGGTTGCTGGGTGCGATCACCGCCGCCAAGTCCGCTGGCGGCGCCTCGTTGATCTCGTGGATCATGGGCGGCGCCATCCTGGCTCTGTTGGCCCTGGTCCATGCCGAGCTCGGATCGACCTATCCGGTCTCGGGGGGCACGGCCCGATTCCCGTACATGATTTTCGGGGCCCTGGGCGGGTTCACCGGCGGCTGGATGGCCTGGCTGCAGGCGGTCACCATCGCCCCGATCGAGGTGGAGGCCAGCCTCGGCTATCTCAATTCCCGGTTCACGTCGTTGGATCTGGTCAAAGCCAACGGAACCCTGACGGGCAACGGCTTTCTGCTTGGAATCGGTTTCATGCTCGTGTTCTCATTTGTGAACATCATGGGCGTCCGCTGGCTGGCCGAAACGAACACCATCGCCGTTTACTGGAAGATTGCCGTCCCTGTCATCACCATCTTCGCCCTCCTTTTCACGGAGTTCCACAGCTCCAACTTCACCGCGGGGGGCGGGTTCGCGCCCTTCGGGTTCCACGGCATGTTTGCCGCTCTGCCCCTCGGGATCGTCTTCGCCCTCGAAGGATTCGAGCAGGCCATACAGGTGGGTGGCGAGGCGGAAAACCCCCAGCGCAATATCCCGCTGGCCGTGATCGGCTCGATGATCATCGGAACCGTCATCTATCTGCTTCTCGAGGTGGCGTTCATCGGCGCCCTGGATCCCGCCAATCTGGTCCACGGGTGGGCCATCCGATTCCCGGCGTCGGGTCGTACGGCCCCTACGCCAATCTGGCCACCTCCGCCGGCCTGGGCTGGCTCTCCACCTTGCTGATCATCGATGCGGTCGTGTCACCCGCCGGCACCTCACGCACGACGAGCACCGGGCAATGGGCCAACTGGGTGCAGTGGGTTGACACCGAGCCCAGCAGGATGCCTCGAAAGCCGCCGTGGCCGCGTGGAACCCACTACAAGCAAGGTAGCGCCGTGACTCTCATTCACCAACACCTCGGCCGGATTACCTGGGACGACCGTATGGGTGACGTCGAGGCCATCCATAGGCGGGGCGGCCGCCAGAATGGCAGCAAACTGATCCCGGGCGTCCTTCTCGACCTGGGGATAGTACTCGTGAGCAGTGGTTCCGAAGAAGGAAACCAGGGCCGGAAACGCGTGGACGATATTCAATCCGGCCTGGCGAAGCCGGGCCTCATCAATCGCCCATGACAGCGCGGCCGCAGATTCCGCCGACCCGTCTACGCCGACAACGATGACCGACGGGTCCCCCGAAACGCTACTCATGGTCGGCTTTCCTTCCTTCCCGGACGGAACCGGGATCGACGCAGCTACACCAGCATCCATCATTCCGGCGCCCGAGGGAAGGATCCATCGGGCACCAGCCCGAGGCGCCGGAGCTCACGCCTACGGGAAGGCGGAAAGAAGATGGGCCTCAGCCCGATGCCAGCGCCCGCCAGAGCGCCAAATAGCTCGGATATTCGAGCTCTGGGGTGACCCACCCGGCGGCGATCAGCTCACGATGGAGCTGCGGCAGGCGACGCCACGGAATACCGCTGTCAACGTGATGGGCGAGATGCCAGCCCGTATGGTACGGCACCATCCAAAAGCGGGCCAGCGGCCGTTGCCGGACCACGTGGGTGGTGCACCGCCGATCGGTGGCGCGCTCCATGCCGGCATGCTCGGCCAAAGCACGGAGACGGTTGAGTACCCTCCATACCGTCATCCAGGGGGCCAGCCATAAGCAGCGGGTAGAACCACCATCTGCCGCTGGTCGCCCAAAATGCGGCCCAGATGACCAGCCTGGACCGCCGAGAATCCGTACGGCCGGCAACGCGGGATGACCGCCGCCTGGTCGCCTTCAGCAACGGGGACAGGTTCTTCCAGCCGGAGATCCCGACCGCGTCCCGGGTCAACTTGCGCCGCATCGATGCCCGGGAGATCGGATAGCCCGAATAGAGATCCAGGTCGGGCTCGTCGGGACCCATCTCGTCGCGGTGATGGGCCATGTGGGATCGGCGGTAGAGATCAAACGGCAGCAGGGCCGGGTAGGCCAACAGCCAGCGACCCACCAGATCGTTGATCCGCCGGCGGGAAAAGAGAAGCCGGTGGGCGGCCTCATGTCCAAGAATGTTGAGCAAGGCGAAGGCCCGACCCATCAGCAAAAAGGCCAGCAGGTAGCACCACCACCGATTGATAATGGCGGCGGCTGCCACCACGCCAAACGACTGAATCCAGGCGCCCACCACGGTGAGAGCGTTGCGAAAGTCGGGAATCCGGCGGAGCTGCTCCCTGATCTGGGGAACGGGGCGACCGCCCGCCGACAGCCGGTCGGTCGGGAGTACGTGGGGAAGCCGTTCGGCGGTAGGGACCACGGTGGCGACCATTTCCGCTATGTTACACCATCGACGGCTACAGGACCAGAGGTGTAAGGTCACCCAAAGGGCAGGATCAGGTCGGCGGTCGCACCACGGCGCGCCGGGATTCGTCCTGGAACTGCTCGAAAGCGGCGACGTCGACTATCAGGCGCCGCCCTCCCCCTTTTTCCTGATCCAGCAAACCCGCGTCCCGCAAGACCCGAACGTGGTTCGACACGGTGGGCTGGGCCACGCCCAGTTCCCGGGCGAGTTCACCGACGGTGCGGGGACGACGAGCGCTGGCCTCGAAGATGGCCAGTCGGGTCGGGTCACCCAACGCCTTGTAGCGCCGGGCCCGGTCGCGGACTTCGACGCTCGGTCCGGCCGGTCGGGGTGGGTTCGGTGGTCCCCAGAGCACGCAGTCGGTCAGCGCCACCAGGAAGCCCTTTCGACCCAGCCAGGCCGGCGCCAGCACCACCTCCCGACCGGCCGCGCCCGCCTCGCCCACCAGCTGGGGCAGCAGACCGCCGAAATCACACCCGTCGACCAGCGGCAACAGGTCGGCGTAGGAGCCGGCCTCGGGCAACTTGGTTCGGATCTCCCAGGCCAAAGCCTCAGCCGCGTCACGGCCTTCGGCCTGCCACTCCCCCGCTACGACCGCCCAGGTGTCCTGCAGGAGGCGCAACCATGCGTCCCGGAGATCCGGCTCGTCGTGCAGGCGGGCCACCCGGCCACGGAAGCGAAGTTGATCCTCGGGCGTCTCGGAAGCCAGCGCTTCGAAGCGGAGCGGGGCGGCCGCCCCTGAGGCCAGGCCGGCCCATACCCGCTCCGGATCGGCTTCGAGGAGCACCCCGCCGCGCTCGGCGATCACGAAGGCCTCGGTGAAGCAGGTCTCGCCGTCGTCCCAGAAGGCCCGGATCCGTTCGACCACCCCGGGCGCGGCCGCGAATCGTCGGGCTCGAACCGGGAACCCCGACTCGAAGTCATCCTCTTTGACCAGTAGGGCCCACACCAGTTCCATCACGAGGGAAGGGCGGACACGGAACTGGACCTGAAGGGCGCTCGGGGTGGCCAGCAGGGTGGCATCGGCACTTGGCATAGTCAGATGACTATATCATAAAATCTTGCTCTAACTATGAATTTCCGGACTAGGCTTACCGGTGCAAACGGAACCCAAGGACAAGAGGCCAAACCAGAAGAGAAGGGAGTCCCCGAATGCACCCCTGGATGTTGGAGCAGATGGCCAGTGAGCACCGCCGGGACCTCCTGGCCCGGGCCGCGACGGCCAGGCTGATCCGGCCCGCGCCGGGCCACTGGTGGAGATCATGGACTCGAACCCGATCGGGTCCGCCCCGCCCGGCCCAGAGCACCCCCGGCCCAGTCGGCCCGGTCGTTTCCACCCCCCCGGTCACCGGGGCCGCGCCGGCCTCGGGCCGGCCCCGCTTGCGGCTGGTCCGGTAATCAGGCGACGGTCAGCTCGCCCTCCGCCGGCCCTGGCGTCGAAGGCCGCCTAGGCCAGCGGGTCGGCGAACGGGTCGACGGTTGGGGTCGCCGCCCCGCCGTCCGGTTCGGTCGTCCAGCCCGCGTAGCCGGTGCGCTCGAGCTCGTCGGCCAGCTCCGGCCCTCCGCTCCGCACGATGCGACCCTGGAAGAGCACGTGGGTGTGGTCCGGCCGCAGGACGGTGAGAAGTCGGGTGTAGTGGGTGATGGCGAGCACGCCGAGCCCGCATCTCGGTGGTCGCCGCCTCGACCCGGCGGGCCACGGCCCGGAGGGCATCCACATCGAGGCCGGAGTCGATCTCGTCGAGAACGGCGAAGCGGGGTCGCAGCACCCCCAGCTGTACCGTCTCGTTGCGTTTGCGCTCACCGCCGGAGAGGTCGACGTTGAGCGGGCGGGCCAGGAACCGGGCGATCGAAGCCGACCCGTGTCGGCCTCGGCGCCGACCAGGGCCGGCACCTCGCCCGGGTCGCGACCGCCGGCTCGCAACGACTCAGTGAGGACGTCAGCCAGCGACACCCCCGGCACCTCGATCGGGTACTGCATGCCGAGGAACAGCCCGGCCTGGGCCCGCTCCCAGGTCGGCAAGGCCAGCAGGTCGACGCCGTCCAGGGCGACCCGGCCGCGCGTGACCCGGTAGCCGGGCCGGCCCAAGAGGACGTGGGCCAGCGTGCTCTTGCCCGATCCGTTGGGCCCCATCACTGCGTGCACCTCGCCCGAACGGACCTGCAGGTCGATGCCGCGCAGGATCTCCCGGCCGGCCACCTCGGCGTGCAGCCCCTCGATCACCAGTCCGCTCGGGCTCACTCCGGGCCTCCGTCGTACACGACGACGTCGTCACCGTCGCGTTTCACCTGGTAGACGGGCACCGGCTGGGTGGCCGGCAGCGACTGCGGCTGCCCGTCCACTCAACGAGAAGGCGCTGCCGTGCTTCCAGCACTCGATCCAGCGCTCCTCGACGTCGATCTCGCCCTCGGATAGCGAGAAGTCGGCGTGGCTGCAGCGGTCGCCGATGGCGTAGAAGTCGTCGCCGATGCGAACCAGGCAGACGCCGTCGGGACCGCCATCGAGGCGCACGGCGGTCCCGGCCTCGACCTCGTCCGCTCGAATCCGACCCAGCTCGGCCATCACTGCCGTCCCGTCATGCCCGCGTTGACCGCCCTCGGCGACCCGCGGCGACCTCAGCGGCGTCGGCCGCGTCGAGCTTGGCTGCGAGCCGCGCTCGCAGCCGCCGGGACGAGCCCAGGGAACGGCAGCTGCTGCAGGACCTCGTCGAGGAATCCGAGGGCGATGAGCCGGTCGGCGACATCGGTCGGAACGCCCCGGCTCTCCAGGTAGAAGCGCTGTTCCTCGGCGATCGGGCCGACCGCGGAGGCGTGGCTGCAGCGGACGTCGTTGTCCTCGATCTCGAGGTTCGGGACCGAGTCGGCGTGGGCCCCTTCGTGCAGGACCAGGTTGCGGTTGGTCTGCATGGCGTTGGTGCCCCTGGCCCCCTTCTCGACCCGGATGAGGCCGCTGTAGACGGACCGGGCCGAGTTGGCCACGGCGCCCTTGTAGAGCAGGTCCGAGCGGGTCTTGGGCGCTTGGTGGTGCTGCACGGTGCGGAAGTCGTGCATCTGGTGGTCGGCGCTGAAGTACAGGGCCAGCAGCCGGCCTTCGGCGCCGGGGCCGGTGAGGGCGGAGTCGGTGC
Organism: uncultured Acidimicrobiaceae bacterium; assembly: GCA_963769725.1. Classification (GTDB taxonomy): domain Bacteria; phylum Actinomycetota; class Acidimicrobiia; order Acidimicrobiales; family Palsa-688; genus PALSA-693. The sequence goes on from CAVYMU010000006.1 coordinate 240,401, forward strand.
GCAGCCGGGCATAGTCGCCGCCGAGGGCGACAGCGGCCGACACCAGCGAGCCATCCCGGGCCACCCGGCTGCCCTGCAGCCCGATCTGCCAGGCCTCCGGGCCGAGCAACTGCACTGCAGGTACGAAAGGCGGGCGCCGGCCCCGACGTCGAGCTCGGTGACCGGAACGACCAGGGCGGCAGCCGGGCCGGCGACCACCTCGAGCACCGGTAGCCTCGGCCCCGTCTTCGAGCTCGACGAGGAGCCGGGGAAAGACGGCGGCCCCGTCCCGATCGACCCGGTGGACGACCACGATCGGGATCGGGACCGAACCCCGCCGGGCCCGGATCCGCACCGGAGCCGGAGCGAAGCGCCCGGTTGAGGGTCGGCCAGGGCGTCCGGTTCGCCGGCGACGGTCCCCAGCTCGACGGCCGGGGCGTCGGGATCCGACAGCTGATCGACGCGGATGGCGCTGTCTCCGGTGTAGACCGGACGTCGACGTAGCCGTCCTGGGTCTCGACCATGCTCGCACCGGGCCCGAGCGGCGTCGACCAGGTCGCCGGACCGCCGGCAACGGACCCGGCCTGCGACGGGCCGGCGAGCGGCCAGCGACCGGCTGGTAGCGATCGAGGTCGAGGGAGTCGATCCGGCTGTAGCGCCACTCCTCGAGGGCCGCGGTCGGCAGCCCGCGCTGGACGAAACCGCTCGGCGGCGGCGCGCCGCTGCAGCCTGCAGCCAGGCCGGGCCGCCTAAGCGAGCGGCGGAATCAACTCCAGAATTGGACGGGCTGGACAGGAGGGCTACCTCAGGAGACGGATGAATCACTCGGAGGGGAGGTCGACCACGATCCGAGTTGGCTCGTCCCGGTCGTAGCGGACGGGAATGGTCCCGCCCACCTTGACCCGGGCTCGGGCCGCGGGAGTGGGAAAGGCCACCCGGGTGGTGACCTCGAACGGCGGTACCGTCCCCCGGGTCGATCTGCAGCGTCAGCCGGCTGCGGGTGACCGGACCGATGGTCCGCTCGTCGACGACCGAGATGCACCTTGGCTTCGGCGGGCTCGCCCGAGCGCAGCAGCTCCGGCCCTCGCAGCTCGGGTTCCGCCGGATCGGGCGGCGAGCGGCGACCTCGGGAGCAGGCGGCGGGGTGGCCCGCCGGTCACGGGACGGCGCGGCGCGGCCGGCGGCCGGGGTGGCCGGGGCGGCCGGGCCCGCTTGCGGTGACTGGGCCGGTGCGCTGGCTTTGCATGGCCAGGCTCAGACCGGCCACCGCGATGACCAGCACCATGGCGAGAGCGACCGCCCCGGTCATGCCCGCCGGGCCCGGAAACGCCGGGTGCGCCTTGAGTCAGCCAACCGAACCTTCCATCTGCAGCTCGATGAGCCGGCTCCACTCGACGGCGTACTCCATCGGCAGCGTCCGGGTGACCGGCTCGATGAAGCCGTTGACGATCATGCTCATGGCCTGCTGCTCCGAGAGGCCCCGGCTCATCAGGTAGAAGAGCTGGTCGTCGCCGACCTTGGAGACGGTGGCCTCGTGGCCCACCTGGGCGTCCTGCTCGCCGAACTCGATGTACGGGTAGGTGTCGCTCCGCGACAGCTCGTCGAGCAGCAGGGCGTCGCAGCGCACGAAGCTCTTCGACTTGCGGGCGCCCTCCTCGAAGCGGACCAGGCCGCGATAGGAGGTCCGGCCGGCGTCCTTGGAGATCGACTTGGAGATGATCGTCGAGGTGGTCTCGGGGGCGGCGTGGACCATCTTGGCCCCGGCGTCCTGGTGCTGGCCGGCGCCGGCGTAGGCGACCGAGAGGACCTCGCCCGAGGCCTTGGGGCCCATCAGGTAGACGGCCGGGTACTTCATGGTCAGGCGGCTGCCGATGTTGCCGTCGATCCACTCCATGTGGGCCTCGGTCTCGCAGACGGGCCCGCTTGGTGACCAGGTTGTAGACGTTGTTGGACCAGTTCTGGATGGTGGTGTAGGTAACCCGGCTGGACGGCTTGCAGATGATCTCGACCACGGCCGAGTGCAGCGAGTCGGTGGTGTACACCGGCGCCGAGCAGCCCTCGATGTAGTGGACCTGGGCGCCCTCGTCGGCGATGATCAGGGTCCGCTCGAACTGGCCCATGTTTTCCGCGTTGATGCGGAAGTAGGCCTGCAGCGGCATGTCGACCTTGACCCCGGGCGGGACGTAGATGAAGCTGCCGCCCGACCAGGCCGCGGTGTTGAGGGCGGCGAACTTGTTGTCGTTGGCCGGGATGACCTTGCCGAAGTACTGCTTGACCAGCTCGGGATACTCCCGCAGGGCGGTGTCCATGTCGCAGAACAGGACGCCCTGGGCTTCGAGGTCCTCCCGGTTGCGGTGGTAGACGACCTCGCTCTCGTACTGGGCCGTGACGCCGGCCAGGTACTTGCGCTCGGCCTCGGGGATCCCGAGCTTGTCGTAGGTGGCCTTGACCGACTCCGGGAGCTGGTCCCAGGCGCTGACCTGCTTGTCGATGGGCTTGATGTAGTAGTAGATGTCGTCGAAGTCGATCCCGGACATGTCGCCGCCCCAGGTGGGCATGGGCCGGCGCTCGAAGTGGCGCAGGGCCTTGAGCCGGCGGTTGGTCATCCACTCCGGCTCGCCCTTCATCCACGACATCTCCCGGACGCTCTCCTCGGAGAGGCCCTTCTTCGGCTTGTAGACGTAGTAGTCCTCGACGTCGCTCCAGCCCAGCTTGTAGCGGCCAAGATCCAACTCTGCGGTTGCCATGCGGTGTACCCCTCTGGTTGGGTCGACTGCGGGGATTTCTCCTACGTCGATAGTAACAACCTGGATACCCTACCCGTCGTAGCTATTGGTTACCCGGCCTCGCGCCTGGAACCGGCCTCCGGACCGCTCACCCGTTCACGACTCCCGCGGCCTGACCGGTCACCCTCGGGTCCGAGGCGACGACGGACTCGACCGTTGCGGGCCAGGGCCGGCCGGCCCCGGCCAGGACCGCGGCCAGCCCCCGTCCCTCCTGAGTCTCTCCCAACCAGCGGGCCACGCTGGCGTAGGTGATCCGGGACACCGCCCCTCGGGGCCGGGCGTCGAGGGGGTTGAGACCCATAGCCTGAATCACTCGGCGGTCAGGCTCGATGGCGACGACGGGCAGACCGGCGCGACGCAGGGCCGCCATCTCGAGACGCAGCTGGACCCTCGAGGGCTGGCGGACCATATTGACCGCGGTGGGGGTCGGGCGGAACGACGCCTGCGACATCGGCGCGCTGATGACCACCAGATCCAGGGCCATCCCGCGTACGAGATCAGCGTTGGTAAGCGAGCGGACGCCGCCGTCGATATAGCGCCGGCCCCCTACTGACACGGGCCGGAAATACCCGGGCACGGCACAGGATGCCGCCACCGCCTGGCCGACGCGGGCCGTGGGCCCTCCGGGCCGGCCGAACACGACCCGAACACCGTCACGGAGGCGAACCGCGCACAGCCACATCGGGTCGCCGGGCCAGCCGCCGGCATGAATGGCGTCGATTCCGTTCGAAATGGCGTCGGTCGGGATCCCACCGGACGGGAGCAGCGCGGCCATCAACGGGCCGAGCGGGTGCGAGCGGACGTGGGCGAGTCCATGCACCACGCCGAGCAGATCAGCGACCGGCCGGATGTGCAGCACGTCCCCAGGCCTCGGTCGAGGCCGGTGCGGCCGTCCGATGGCAGCCAGTCGAGCCCCGGCTTCCGAGAGCGGCAAGCCCTCGCTGATGCACATGAGGTCGCCGGCCGGCAGACCGGCCCGCAGCATGGCTGCACTGATGGATCCCGCTGACGTCCCGACGATGAGCGTGGCGGCACGCGGGTCCCAGCCCGTCTCGTCGGCCAAAGCGGCCAGCACGGCACCGTGGTAGGCCAGACCGACCGAACCTCCGGCGCCCAGAACCAGACCGATACGCACGCTCGGTGAGCTTAGCGTCGTTCATCCACCTCATCGATGAAGGAGATGGCAGCTATCACAATTTCGAACAAACCTGGCCACAACGCCACCCCAAGAGCCGCCGGCGACCTCGGCCCGGCCCCCGCCGGCGGGCCCAGACGGTGCCGGGCCCAGACGGTGCCGGGCCCGGACGGCCGGCGGGCCCGGACGGCCGGCGGGCTCAGATGGCCGGCGGGCCAGTGGTTCCTCAGGTGGTCGTCGTGGCCTTCACCGGGCGCAGTCCCGCCAGCACGGTCCCGATCACCATGGCCACACCGACGCCGAACACGATCCAACGGGTCACGTCCGGTGTGATCCAGAAGCTTCCGATGATCGGTGAGGCCGCCATCAGCAAGGCGAAGAGCCACTCGCCTGGGGCGTTGAGGGCGATCGGTCGCATACCGGCAGCATATTCGTCTGCGCCGGGTCCGCCATCGGGGTCGCCTGCGGTCAGCCGGGCGACCGCGTCAGCCGACGAGCTCTTTGACCTCGCCGATCAGGCTGGCGACGGTCTGCTCGCCGGTCGGGATCGGCGTGACCTGGAGGTGGGTGACGCCTACCTCCCGCATGGCGGCGATCCGCTCCGCGACCCAGCTGCGGGGACCGATCAGAGAGCTCAAATCCAGGAACTCTTGGGGGACCAGAGCGGCGGCCTCGTTCTTCTTACCGGAGAGGTACAGGTCCTGGATCTCGGCGGCTTCCTTTTCGTAGCCGTACCGGCAGGCCAGGTCGTTGTAGAAGTTGCGGCCTTTGGCCCCCATCCCGCCGACGTAGAGCGCCACCATGGGCCGGGCCAGGTCGCGGAGTCGGATGATTTCCTCTCCCTCGCCGATCGCCAGGGGTCCGCCGGCGGAAACCAGGAGCGGACCGAGGTCGGACGGGCGCCGGGCCGAACCGGCCGCCAGGGCCGACCCCCACACCTGTTTGGCCTTCTCGGGGATGAAAAGAAGGGGCAGCCACCCGTCAGCCACTTCCGCGGTAAGGGCCACGCTTTTCTCGCCCAGCGAGGCCACCCAGATAGGGATACGCGGCCGGACCGGGTGGGCGATGATCTTGAGGGGCCGGCCCAACCCGGTTCCCTTTTCCGGTGGCAGGGGCAATTGATAGTGCCGGCCGGCATGGACCAGTGGTTCCTCCCGGGCCCAGACCTGGCGGCAGATGTCGGCGATCTCGCGGGTGCGGCCGAGCGGAGCGTCGTAGGCGACGCCGTGCCAGCCCTCGATCACCTGGGGGCCCGAAGCACCCAGGCCGAGATGGAAGCGCCCGCCGGAGAGGGCATCCACGCCGGCCGCGGTCATCGCCAGCAATGTCGGGGTCCGGGTGTAGATGGGCAGGATCCCTGATCCGATCTCCACCCGCTCTGTGAGCGCGGCCACGTAGCCCATGAGACTGGGCCCGTCGAACCCGTACGCCTCGGCGATCCAGACCAGGTCCAATCCGGCCTTTTCCATTTCGCTGAGCTCGGCGGCGGCCTCCCTGAATCCGGAGGCGTAGCTGAGTGTCGTGGCGAGCTTCATGGCGCGGATGCTAGGCGTTGTCGCGGCGGGATGGCGCCCCGCCTCCGGACGCCTCCAAGGCGGCCGGGGCGGGTTCGAGCGGCGGAACGCGGCCAGCCCCTCAAGGTCAGCGGCCAGCCCCTCAAAATCAGCGGCCGAAAAGCTCGGCGGCCATCTCCTCGGCGGCGGCACGAGCGTCGGGGTCCTCGAGCCTGCCGACCAGTACCGCCACCCGCCCCGATCCGCCGCTCTCGGTGGGAACGTAGTTGGCGTCGGGATCTACCACCAACACGACGTCCGTACCTTGCCGGGCCAGTTCGACCGCGACGGACGCCCGGTCGACGATCATCGGGGCTCTGTTCTGGTCTGGGGTCGGGGCCGTCGTGACCACGGCCGGCCGGACGGGCACGCGGGCCAGGCTAGCCCCGGCCTGACCTCCGACTGGTCCTGCGGCAGAACGCGGCACCAACCGTCAGAGGACGAGCTGCAGCCCTTCGTAGGCCGCCAGCACCTCGGGACCTCCGACCCCGGCCACACCTCGGGCGTCGGCCAGCAGCCGATCAACCAGGTCGTCGCCGTGCGAGGGATCGTGATGAAATAGCACCAGTCGCTTGACACCCGCCTCCTGGGCCACCTTGACGGCATAATCGACGGTGCAGTGGCCCCAATGGGCCTTCTCCGCGAATTCCGACCGGGTGTACTGGGCGTCGTGGATCAGAAGGTCCGCCCCGTCGGCCAGTTCGAGAACACTGTCCGCCACGGAATCCAGCCCGAGGGGCGCCTGATGGTCGCTGATGTAGGTCACGGTCGCGCCCGCCCATCGCACCCGGTATCCGACCGTCGGACCGCAGTGAGGAACGGGCCGGATCATGATTTCCGCAGCCCCGACAGTCAGGTCGTCCTTGAGGACGTCGTGGAAGACAATGTCGCCTCGCAGTTCGGAGCAGGTGACAGGGAAATAGGGCGGACGCATGAAGTCGTCGAGCACTTCCGCCAGCGTGCCCTCCGCCTGCTGCGGACCGAACACGTCGAAGCGAGCGCCAATCCGGTCGGCGGGAGGGAAGAACGGCAGGCCCTGCACGTGGTCCCAATGAATATGGGTGAGGAGGGCCGTGCCTCGGAACGTGCCGTCGAGCGGCTGCGTTTCGCCGAACGGGCGCAGTCCGGTTCCGAGATCAAAGACGATGGGCGGCTCGCCATCCACGGTGAGCGCCACACAAGCGGTGTTCCCTCCATAGCGCCGGTGGGCGTCGGATGGGCAAGGGCACGAACCCCGCACCCCGTAGAATGTCACTTCCACACGCACCCCCCGGGTATGCGTCGAGCCTATCGAGCGTTTAGCCGACCGCACCGTCGGTGTGACAGATGGCACTCGGATCCTTTTCGGGCCCGCCGGGCGGAAGCGCGGTCATCTCCTGGGTGGGGCGCCGTCACGGGAGGCGGAGGGTGCCGTCGGGTTCAGTGACCGCCAGCCCGTCGTCGACAAGGCTCCGGGCGGCAAGAGCGGCCCGGGCCGGCTGGTCGGGCCACCCGGCCGCCGCCGCCACGGCAGAGGAGGCCAAGCGGCCCGGGCCGTCTCCATCGGCGAGGTGAGCCAGCAGGCGACCTCGCCCCTGGCGGTCGGATCCCGCGAACGCCGACTGGGGCCGGGAGGTGCCAGCCGAGCCAACCGCGGGGTCGGGACCCCCAAGGCGGACCCAGGCACAGAGGCCCCTCCGGCGGGAGTTGGGCGACGGGGCGGGGCGGACCGGGCCGCCCGAGAGCGGGCCGGCCGAGAGCGGGCCAGCCGGGAGCGGGTTCGGGCCGAGCGGGCAGGAGTGACACGCGGGGCGGCGGGCCGTACAGATGCCGGCCCCCAAGTCGAGCATGGCCTGATTCCAGGCCCAACCCGATCCGGCCGGTTGGGCGGGCACCATGCGGTCGGCCAGTTCCTGAACCGCCCGCCCTTCGAGTCGGTGTCCCGCCACCGCCCGAGCCAGCACCCGGGCCGCGTTGGTATCCACCACCCCGACGGGTTGATCAAAGGCAAACGCCTGCACGGCCCGGGCCGTGTAGGGGCCCACTCCCGGCAGCGCCATCAACGCGGCTCGATCGGCCGGGACGACGCCCCGATGATTGGTCGCGATAGCCACCGCGGCGCCGTGCAGGAACACCGCCCTCCGGTTGTAGCCGAGGCCACTCCAGGCTGCGATGACCTCACCGACCGGCGCGGCTGCGCAACGGGCCGGGTTTGGCCAGCGGGCGAGGAAACTCTCCCATTTGGGGATGACGCGAGTGACCTGGGTCTGCGCCAGCATGACCTCGCTCACCAGGATCGCCCACGGATCACGGGTCCGCCGCCAGGGCAGATCCCGGCGGGACACCTCCCCCCACCCCAGTAGGGCGGTCTGGAAGCGAGCCGGGTGTTGACCGTTTGCCGTTGGCTTTCGATGCTGCCGATCAGCCGCCGCGGTCATTCCCAGATGTCTCACTCCCAGATATCAGGGCCGTAGGGGCGCTGGCGAACCGGGGCGCCTTCCCGCTTCCAGATCATCACCCGCCGGCGGAAATAGCACACTTCCTCGCCGCGCTGGTTGAAACCCTTGGTCTCGACGGTGACGACACCTCGGTCGGGCTTGGTCACCGACTCGCGCTTACCGAGTACCCGCGTCGAGGCGTAGATGGTGTCCCCGTGGAACGTGGGCCGCGAGTGGGTAAGCTCCTCGACCTCGAGGTTGGCGATGCACGACCCGCTCACATCCGGAACGCTCATCCCGAGGACCACGCTGTAGACGAGGTTGCCCACCACGACATTCCGACCGTGCACGGTCTCGTGCTCGGCGAACCAGGCATTGGTGTGCAAAGGATGGTGGTTCATCGTGATCATGCAGAAGAGATGATCGTCATACTCGGTGATCGTCTTGCCCGGCCAGTGCTGGTAGACGTCGCCTTCCTCAAAATCCTCGAAATATCGCCCGAAGGGCGGTCGTAGGTCGTCATTGCGGCCCACGCTAGCGAGTCGTTGCTCGGCCGAAGCCGTAACGTCGCCGGTCGTGATGGATCTCGAGCTACGAAACGACGTCTACCGGCGCCCGTTGGTCACCGCTCTCGACCGGCTCGGCCTGCGGGAGGGCTGGAAATGCGCCGACGTCGGCGCCGGAGGCGGTGACGTGACCGTGGCCCTGGCCCGGGTGGTCGGCCGGGACGGCCGGGTGTACGCCATCGACTCCGACCCGGCTCGCCGCGACGAGGTGGCGGCGGCCGCCGCCGCCGCGGCCCAGGCCCAAGTCGTGGCCTTGACGCAGACGGGCGAGGAGCTGACCCTGCCCGAACCGCTGGACCTGGCTTTCTGCCGGTTCGTGCTTCTGCACGTGCACTCCCCCGTCGCCGTCCTGCGCCGGATGCGGGCCGCAGTTCGCGCCGGGGGGTGGGTCGTCGCCCAGGAACCGGTCACCAGCGCCGGACGCATCGGCGGACGGCCCTTGTCGATGCCGGATGCCCGCCACCCCGACGTCGGGGCGATCCTGCCCGCCCTGGCCGTCGACGCCGGCCTGGAGCTGGTCGACGCCTGGGCCGAGGCTCCGGCCTGGTGCGGTCCGGGTCCGGTCGCGGAGTACCTGGAGGCCATGACCGAGATGTCGCCAGGCGACGAGCCGGTGCTGTTGCCACCGCTCGTCACGGTCGTGGCCCGGCGAAGCACCAGCCCGGCCCGGCCGCCCACCGCCCGCGACGCCCGTTGATCGGAGCCAGGCCGCCGGGCGGTGGGCCGGCCCGACCCGACCAGACCGGCTCGGGCCGGAGGGTCCCATCGCCAGGCGCCGATCACCAGCCGCCGATCACCAGCCGCCGATCGACCAGCCTCCAAAGCGCCAGCCTCCAAAGCGCCAGCCTCCAAAGCGCCAGCCTCCAAAGCGCCAGCCTCCAAGTCGGTAGCCTCACCCCATGCCGGAGCCCACTCCTGACCTGACCGGAGCGGCAGCCGCACTGGCGGTGGCCCGATCGGTCATCGATGGCGCGGCGCGTCATCTGGCGGATCGAGGCGGGACTGCCGCCGAGGTCCACCAGGTCATCGCCTACGACCTGGCCCACAGCGCGGCGGCCATCGAGACGGCCCAGGCCGCCCTGGATTACGGCCAGCACGGTCCGGTAGAGGCCAGCCTGGCGGCCGCTTTCGCAGCGGAAGCAGTATGGGACCTCGCCACCCGTCTGCTCGGCCGGGAATCGCATTGGGGTGTCGAGGCGGGTGCGCTCTCCGGAGCGTCGGGCTTCGTGTCCGCCCACCGGGACCCGGCGTGGTTGGCGTCCCTGGCGAGCGAGGCCGGGCCCCGCCACCTCGATGCCGACTTCGAACTGGTGGCCGACACCTTCCGGAGGTTCGCCGAGGAGCGCATCATGCCGGTGGCCGAGCGCATCCACCGCCAGAACTCGGATATCCCCGAGGACATCATCTCCGGACTCGGGCAGCTGGGCGCCTTCGGGCTGTCGATCCCGGAGGTGTACGGCGGTTATGCCACGGGCGGGGAACACGACTATCTGGGCATGGTCGTGGCCACCGAGGAACTGTCTCGGGCCTCGCTCGGGGCCGGCGGCTCGCTGATCACCCGGCCGGAGATCCTGGCCCGAGCCCTCCTGGGCGGCGGCACCGAGGAGCAGAAACGCACCTGGCTGCCGAAGCTGGCGACCGGCGAGATCATGGCCGGTGTGGCGGTCACCGAACCCGACTTCGGCTCCGACGTCGCCGGCGTCACGGTGGCGGCGGCACGGAACGGCGACGGCGACTGGCTGATCCGCGGGACCAAGACCTGGTCGACATTCGCGGCCCGAGCCGATGTCCTCATGCTGCTGGCCCGCACCGACCCCGACCGCAGTCTCGGGCATCGGGGCCTGTCGATCTTCGTCGTGCCCAAAGCCCCGCGGCGACGGCGGCGGCTTCGTACTCACCCAACCGGGCGGAGGTCGCCTGGAGGGCCGACCGATCGACACCATCGGTTATCGGGGCATGCACTCGTACGAGTTGTCGTTCGACGCCTGGCTGGTGACGGGGGACAACCTCATCGGGGGCGAGCAGGGATTGGGTCGCGGCTTCTACCTCCAGATGGAAGGGTTCGAGAACGGCCGCCTGCAGACCGCAGCCCGGGCGGTCGGGGTGATGCAAGCCGCCTACGAGGCGGCCCGCTCCTATGCGGCGGAGCGGGTGGTATTCGGCCGCCCCGTCGGCGATTACCAGCTCACCCAGGTCAAGCTGACAAAGATGGCCGCCATCATCCAGGCGTCCCGTCAGTACATGTACGCGGTCGCCCGGCTGATGGCCAAGGACGACGGCGCCCTGGCCGCCTCGATGATCAAGGCCTACGTATGCCGGGCCGCGGAGTGGGTGAGCCGGGAGGCCATGCAGATCCACGGCGGCATGGGCTACGCCGAGGAGTTCCCGGTCAGCCGGTTGTTCGTCGACGCCCGGGTGCTGTCGATATTCGAAGGAGCCGACGAGACCCTCGCTCTGAAGGTCGTGGCCCGGCGGCTCATCGAGAACGCCGCCAGTTGACCATTCGTCGAGCGGGAGCCGTCCCGCCTGCTCGGGCATGGCCGCGGCGCGGTCAACCGCACCCCCTCCTCGAGAGGTCCGCAGCCCGTAGGATGTGGCTGTGATCCTCGTCGATGAGGCTCGGTGGCTGTGGCGGGGGCGGTACTGGGCCCATCTGGTCAGCGATCACAGCTACGAGGAGCTGCACGTGTTCGCGTCGCACCTGGGGCTGCCCCGCCGGGTCTTCCAGGGGGATCACTACGACGTGCCGGCCGATTACCGTGAGCGGGCCATCGAACTCGGTGCCGAGACTGTTTCCAGCCGGCAGTTGGTGCGCAGATTGCGGGCGGCCGGGTTGCGCCGCGCCGCGCCGAGACCGCCGTAGGGCACATCGCACCGACTGTCGGCGGTCCACGTGTCCGGTGGTCGGGGCGGCCCGGCGTCGCGTTTCGCCCTCTCGGTTACGCCGTCTGATTCTGCTCGGTCCCCGGTGCTGTCCCCTGGCTTTCCCTACCGAGGGGCGGAAGCGTGGGCCCGGTCCATTCCGGCCCTTTCGCCTCGGGACACCAGGGTGACCGCCACCTTGCGCGACGCCTCGTCGATCATCTCGTCGCCGAGCATGACCGCGCCTTTGCGTTCCCCCTCGGTCGCCTCCCTATAGGCATCGAGTACCTCCCACGCCCGGTCGAACTGCTCCTGGGTCGGCGAGAAGACCTCGTTGAGGATCGTCACCTGGTCCGGGTGCAGGCTCCACTTCCCGTCGAAACCGAGCACCTGCGTCCGTCGGGCGTACTCACGGAACCCGTCCGGGTCGCGGACCTTGACATACGGACCGTCGATGACCTGCAGCCCATTCGCCCGGCCCGCCATCAGGATCTTCATGAACACGTAGTGGAAGTAGTCGCCTGGGTACTCGGGAATGAGCAACCCGCCGGCCAAGGACGGCATCCCGATCGAGGCCGAGAAATCGACCGGCCCGAGGATCACCGTCTCGATGCGAGGCGAGGCCGCGCAGATCTCCTCCACGTTGATCAGCCCGCGAGCGGTCTCGATCTGGACTTCGATGCCGATGTGGCCCGAGGGGAGGCCGCTGTTGATCTCGACCTGGGTGAGCAGGAGGTCCATGGCGACGACTTCGGCTGCGGTCTGGACTTTCGGCAGCATGATCTCGTCGAGGCGGGGACCGGCCCGCCCGACGACTTCAATGACGTCGCCGTAGGTCCACTTGGTGTCCCAGGCGTTGACCCGCACGCACAGGACGGCGTCGCCCCAATCGTGTCCGCCGACCGCGGCCACGACTTTGGCGCGGGCGGCTTCTTTCTCCAGCGGGGCGACGGCGTCCTCCAGGTCGAGGAAGAACATGTCCGCGGGCAGGCTCGGCGCCTTGGCCAGGAACCGTTCGTTGGAACCTGGAACGGCGTGGCAGGAACGCCGGGGGAGGTGGCGGGAACGCTCTGACATGGCCGAATGCTACGTGCTGGTACCCGGGCGATTCCAAACCCGGAGACGGTTCGCGGGCGGTTTCGCACCGTGAGAGCGCGAAATCACCGCCGGGTCGGACCTGACCTGTGGTCAGCCGCGGCACCCATCAACGTTCGCCAGCGGACTTCTCAGCCGAGATGGTCCGGCGGGTCAGGCGGTCGAGCGCAGAAGTTCCGGGGCCACCGGACAGGTAGCTGCCGCCAGCCCCTCTTCCGCGGACAACCGGCCTTCCGGGCCGACGACGGCCGAGATCAATGACGCCGGGACCAGCTCGGCCTCTCGCTCCCACGGCTCGCCACCCGTCTCGTCGAAGCGGGCGACCAGGGCGTCCCACAACCGCTCGGGAAGCACGCGGCCCACGCCGGCCACGGCCCAGACGGGCGTGCCGAGATGGGCGCCGACCGCGGCGGCGGCCAGCGAACCCGGTGCCGCCAGCACACCCGCGGGACTTCCGACGTAGGCCTCCAGCAGGATCAGCTCCGCGACCGCGGCGGCCGACCCCACCCGTCCCTCGGGGATCAGGGCGGCATCGCTACCTGCGTCGACCAGCCGCCGCACCAGGACGGCGCCCTCACCACCGGCCTCGATCACCAGGGCCTCTATGTCACCTCGCCGGCGCAGGGCGACGGCGGTGAGATCCGGCCAGCCGAGGATGGCGGCGGAGGCGCCCTCGGGTAGGGCCTCGGCGAGATGTCGGGCGGTTCGGTCCCTTTCGATCTCGGCGGCCGCCTCACGGGCGGCCCCGCGCTGGTCGTCCGCGCCGAGGACGCGCGCCGACAACCACCACACCGGCCCCGACGTCAGGTGTCGCTCGATGAGGCGTCGACAGGCGGGGACCAGGCCCGCCGGGTCCATGGCCGCCATTTGGGCCAGGGCACCGGCCGCCTCGCTGGCGACCAACGCCGGATCGGCACCGGTAGCTCGGGCCACGTAACGCAAGTGCTCGATCGGATGCATCAGCTCCCCGGCTTGAAGACCATGAGGTAGACGGCCACGACGACGAGCACGTTGAACACCCCCCATCCCAACGCGACCCGCTTCTCGAGCCCTTCCAGTTCGCGAACCTCGGCCGGGCGGCCGGCGGGCACCGGTCCGGCGTCCTCGACCATGCGGGCGACTTCGGTGTAGCGACGCTGGAACCGCCGGATCCAACCGTGCAGGATGGCGATGTCGACCAGGTAGACGGCAAACGCGGCCGACACCCAGCCTTGGCTGAACTTCACCATCTCGTGGCTGGCGGTGACCGCGCCAATGCCGAAGATCAGGGCGGCGTAGATCAATAGCTCGGCCAGACCGGACACCAGCGAGTTGACCTCCACGATGGCGCTCGATCCGACCGCCCCCGGCCGGCGCTGCGCCAGGCTCACGTAGAGGGCGTTGTAGGAGACCGCTCCGAAGCCGCCGATGACGCACAGGAGGTGCAACATGACCAAAATCTGGTACCCGGTGCTCACACAGCGACCGTAGCCTCTCCCCCGAGCCGGCGGTCACGCCGCTGGGGTGGAGGTGGGATCGAGACGGTGGATCGGGGCCGATCGCCGCCGGTGGCGGGAGGGGCTGGCGAGGGCGGAGGGGGGCCGCGTCGGAGGGGGGCCGGGGCGGGGCGGGGTTATCCGGACGCCACCGCGTTGGTCTTGTCGCGACCGGGGCGACCGGAGGTCGCCGGCACCGGCTCGGGTGGCGCCGGCACGGGCTCGGGTGGCGCCAGCACCGGCTCGGGCGGCGCCAGCAACGCCGCAGCCGCCGGCAACCCGGCGGAGGCCGGCGACAGGCTCGGCACCGCACCGAGCCGGCGGGGCCGCAGCACCTCGTCCACCAGCCCGTAGGCCACCGCGTCCTCGGCCCCCAAGATGTAGTCGCGGTCGGTGTCGGCGGCGATGCGTTCCCGGGCCTGGCCGGTGTGGTAGGCCAGGATCTCCTCCAATCGGCCCCGCAGAAAGGCGATCTCGCGGGCCTGGTTCTCGATGTCGATCGACTGGCCTTGGGCCCCGCCATGCGGCTGATGGATCAGCACCCGGGCGTTTGGCAGAGTCAGACGCTTGCCGGGGGCGCCCCCTGCCAGCAGCACCGCCGCTCCCGAGGCGGCCATCCCGACACACACGGTGGAGACATCGGGGGCGATGACCTGCATGGTGTCGTAGATACCGAGGGTGGCCGTCACGGAGCCGCCGGGACTGTTGATGTAGAGCGAGATGTCCTTGTCAGGGTCATCTGCTTCCAGGTGCAGGAGCTGAGCGGTGAGCAGGTTGGTGCTGGCATCGTTGATCTCGGTGCCGAGGACCACGATGCGATCCTTGAGCAGGCGCGAGTAGATGTCGTAGGCGCGCTCGCCCTTCGGGGACTGCTCGATGACGGTAGGGACGAGATAGCTCATCGGGATACCGGACTCCTGACGGTGTGGGAGATGTGCAACTCTTTGGTTGCAGAATACCCATAGCTTTCACAGATGTGCAACTCTGTTGTTGCACTAGATGAATGGTGACAGGAGGTCCCATCCGATGATCCGGCGACAAGTCGTCATGCCCGTGACCCCCGAGCGGCTCTGGAACGCGCTCACCGATCCTGACGAAATGGTCGGGTGGTTCGGCGCTCAGGTCGAGTGGCATCTGGAACCGGGGGCGCCGGCCCGATTCCACGGTGACGACGGCAGCGAGCGGGCTGGACTGGTCGAGGTGGTCCGGCCCCGTCGCCACCTGCGGTTCCGTTGGTGGCCGGCCGCGGAGACCGATGCGCGACTTGGCTCGGAGCGGCCCGAACTATGGGGGGCGCAGGAGGTGTCGGAAGCATCGGAGGTGAGCTTCGTACTCGAGCCCGTTCCCGATGGGACCCGGCTCACCATCCAGGAAAAGCAGGTGAGCGCCTCGCCGCCCGCGACTACCCCGACGGCCCAGGCCCGGGCCCACGCCTCGGCCCGCGCCTCGGCCCGCGCCTCGGCCCGCGCCTCGGCCGGCGCCTCGGCCGGACAGTGGACGGCCTGGGACGGCCGCTTGGTCAACGCCTGGGCCGGCCTGATGGCGCCGGCGCTCGAAGGTGCCCACGTCTGAACCGCAGGAACCGGTGGGGGCGGAACCCGATGTCGATGCCGTCTTTGCCGCCTTGGCGGATCCCACCCGGCGGCGCCTGCTCGACCAACTCTCCAACGACGGTCCGCTCACCGCGACCGAGTTGGCCACCAGCTACCCGGTGTCGCGTCAGGCGGTCGTCAAGCACCTGTCCACCCTCGCTGCGGCCGGCTTGCTGGACACCGAACGACATGGCCGCGAAGTGCGCTATGGCGTCACGCCTGGCCGGCTCGGAGGGGCCTCATCCTGGCTAGCCGAGGTCGGGACCCGGTGGGACCGGCGCCTCGAAGCGTTGCAGCGCCAGCTGGGTAGTGGCCGAGACTGACGCAAGCCGGCAGCCGGGTCGCACCGGCATCGGCGTGGGCCAGGGCGGTGCCGCTGGTCGGGGCCCACTCTTGTCGTCCTCGAGCCACTTTTGGAGCGAGATGTACACCTGTTGTACATGATGCTCCAAAAGTGGAGGAAATTACCGGAAGTCGCAGGATCTTGATACAGTGAAACTACATGAGACGTATCAACCGGGAGCTCGGCAGCCTGTTTCGAGACCAGCACGGATTGGTACTCCGCGATCAGGTGCTACGCCGGGGGTTCAGCAACCGGCAGATCCAGTACCGGCTCGCCAGCGGCGAATGGCAGCAGGTCTACCCCGGCGTGTACCGGTCGTCGATATCGCCGGCGACGTTCGAGCAACGGCTGCTGGCGGCCTGCTTCGCCGTCGGGCCGCGGTCAGTTGCCTCGCACACCTCGGCCGCCTGGCTGTGGGGCCTTCTCACCCGCCCTCCGGAGCAGCCCACCCTCACCGTTCCAGGGGCAGACCATCCAAGCCCCCGCCACGGGGTCGCAATCCACCGGCTCACCGATCTGAACCCCGGCCGGATCAGCTACCGCCGCGGCATCCCCTGCACCGATCCGCTGCGAGCCCTCGTCGACCTGGCCGCCGTCGCCGACCGCCAGATCGTGGTCCACGCTCTCGACCAGGCTTTGTCGACCCGGCTGGTGTCGGGTCGAGCAATCGCCGCCGAACTGGAGCGACGAGCGGCGCGGGGGCGCCGGGGCGTGCGACCGCTCCGTGACCTCATGGCCAGCCGGGGGATCATCGGCGCCCCTCAGGCGAGCGCCCTCGAACGAGCGACGATCCTCCTTCTCCACCGCTGGGGCATTCCAGTCACCAGCTGCGAAGTCTGGGCCGGTCCCGACGACAGGTACCGGCTCGACTTCATGCTCGTCCCTCCGGTCGCCATGGAAGTCGACGGCTACACCCATCACTGGAGCCCCGAAGCCAAGGCCCATGACGAGGCCCGGCGTAACCGGCTCCGCCTCGACGGCATCTTCCTGCTGGTCTACACCTGGATCGACATTCGATTCGACCAGTTCCGGATGCGCAGCGAGATCTCGACGGCCCTGGCCCGGTTTGCCCACGGCGAGGCCCGGTTTGCCCACGGCGAGGCCCGGTTTGCCCACGGCGAGGCCCGGTTTGCCCAGCGCTAAGCCCGGTTTGCCCACGGCCTGGACCCGAAACGCCGGCCTGGACCCGAAACGCACCGCCGGCCCAGGCTCGCAACGCCGGCCCAGGCTCGCAACGCCGGGCCCGGGGCGCCTGACGGCCTCAGCCGACGATGCCGCCCCTGGTCATGGCCTCGACATCGAGAGCCCTGTCGACCTCCTCCTCGGAGAGCAGACCCCGCTCCAGGACAACGGTGCGCAGATCCTTGCCTTCGGCAACTGCGGTCTTGATGACCTTGGCCGTTTCCTCGTAGCCGATGTACGGGTTGAGAGCGGTCCCGATGGCAGGCGATGACAGGGCGTAGGTGCGGCACCGCTCCTCGTCCGCCTCGATGCCGGCGACGCACTTGTCCGCAAACACCCGGCTCACGGCGGCGAGCAGCCGGATCGACTCCAGGAGATTGCGGGCGATCACCGGGAGCATCACGTTGAGTTCGAGGTTGCCGGCGGCGCCACCGAAGGCGACGGCGGCGTCGTTGCCGATGACCTGGGCCACCACTTGTGACACCGCTTCGGGCAGGACCGGATTGACCTTGCCCGGCATGATCGACGATCCGGGCTGCAGGTCGGGTATGCGGATCTCGGCCAGTCCCGTCCGCGGACCGCTGCCGAGCCAGCGCAGGTCGGTGGCGCACTTGTAGAGCGAGACCGCAATAGTGCGCAACACCCCGGAGGCCTCCACCAGGGCGTCGCGGGCACCCTGGGCCTCGAAATGATCGCGGGCCTCGCGGAGCGGCAGCGCCCGTTCGTCCGCAAGGCGTTTGATCACGGCCCGGGCGAATCCCTTCGGGGCATTGATCCCGGTTCCCACGGCTGTCCCGCCTAACGGCAGCTCCCCGACGCGGGGCAATACCGCCTGCAAGCGCTCGATGCCGATTTCAACGGCGGCCGCGTAGCCCCCGAACTCCTGGCCCAAAGTGACCGGGGTGGCGTCCATCAGATGGGTACGCCCGGACTTGACAACGGCCTTGAATGCCCGGCTCTTCTTGCGCAGGGCCGCGGCCAGATGACCGAGAGCAGGGATGAGTTGCTCCTGGATCTGGCTGGCCGCGGCAACGTGGATCGCTGACGGGAACACGTCATTGGACGACTGGGACGCGTTGACGTCGTCATTGGGATGCACCTTGCTACCCAGCCGCTCGCTGGCCAGGGTGGCGAGGACCTCGTTCATGTTCATGTTGGTGGAGGTGCCCGACCCGGTCTGGTACACATCGATGGGAAATTCATCGTCCCAGTGGCCCTCAGCCACCTCCTGAGCCACCTGGTGAATGGCGGCGGCCACCTTCTTGTCCACCGTCTTGAGACGAGCGTTCTCGAGGGCGGCGGCGCCCTTGATAGCGGCGAGAGCCGAGATCAACGACCGCTCGACGGTCGTGCCCGATATCGGGAAGTTCTCAACGGCCCGTTGCGTCTGCGCCTGCCACTTGGCCGCCTTCGGCACCCGTACGTCGCCCATGGAGTCGTGTTCGATGCGGTACTCGGCTTCGGTCTCGCTCATGATCGGACGGTACAGCACCCGCGACCTCGAGAGTCAACGTGCCAGGCCGCGTTTTGCCCCTGTTGCTCCTGTGACTCGTGTGAGTAGAGTGAGTTGTGGTGAGGGCCTCACGCCAGTCCTGGATGCTCCGGACGACCCGGGTCCTCCTCGCTTCGACCGTCGTAACCAGCTCGTTGTTCGCGGCGTCAGCAGCCGCGTCGGCGGCCGGGAGCGGCACCGGCACAGAGGCAGGTGGGGCCAGCGCCGAGTCCGCACTTCGAATCCAGGCCCAGGAGCTGGCCGGACAGATCCAGTCCGAGGGCGTCCAACTCGATCAGCTCGCCGAGGCCTATGACGCCGCCCACCTGCGCAGCCAGCAACTGGAGTCCAGGCTGCAGGTCCTGCGGGCGCAAATGGCGAAAACCAATCGGCAAGTCACCGTAGCCCGGGCCGATCTCAAGGAGCAGGCCCTGGTGGCGTACCTGGCCGGTGGCGCCCCCATCATCACCGAAATGCCGGGCCGGCCCGGCTCAGACCCCAGCCTCACGGTGTCTTACGCCGAGATCGTGTCGGGAGGACAGCGCCGAGCCGTCGACGCCTACCGGGCCGTGCTGGCCAGCCAAACCAGCCAGTCGAAGCAACTGACCACCGCGGACCGCCAGGTCGTGGCCACCCTGGTCGTGTTGCGCACCGACCGGGCGGCCGCCTCCCAAGCCATGGCCGCCCGCCAGCAGACCCTCAACCTGGTCCAAGGCCAGCTGGCGACGATGGTGGCTCAATTCCAGGCCCAGCAGCAACAAGCCGAGCAGGCCTCGCTGGCTCAGAAGGACGAGCTGCCCGCCGCGACGACGGCCACCACGGCCACGACCGCCACCCCAACGAGGGCCCGGCCGGCGTCGGCCCGGACGCTGGCGCCCACCCCGACCGTGGCCCCCACCCGACCGACTACCGGGCCGCCCCACTCCACTACGACGCCCACCTCGAAGGCTCCCGTGATCCGGGTGACTCCCCCGTCGCATCCACGGCCGACGTCGCCCCCCACCACGCCCGCCCGGACCGTGGTGCCCACCCGACCGACCACTCCCCGGCCCCCACCACCGCCGCCGACGCCCCCTACGACGACGCCTCCCCCGCCACCGCCCCCGAGCGGCAACAGTCCCGCGCCCGGGGCCGCTCGGGCGGTCAGCTACGCCTATGCGCAGTTGGGCAAGCCGTACCTATGGGGCGGAGCCGGACCGAACTCCTTCGACTGCTCCGGGCTCACCATGATGGCGTGGGAAACGGCGGGCGTGTACCTGCCCCACCTGGCCCAGGCCCAGTACGACCTGACCAGGCGGATCCCGCTGGCCGACGCCCTGCCGGGTGATCTGATCTTCTTCGGGACCCCCAACGACGTCTTCCACGTCGGGATCTACATCGGTGGGGGTCAGATGATCGACGCCCCGGAAACGGGACTGCTGGTATCGGTATCGTCGATCTACTGGTCGCAGCTGCTAGGCGCCGGTCGGATATAAGGGGCGGGGCCGGCCGGCAGGCTCGCCTGGCCGCCCGTGGGCCCGCACCCCCGGCGCTCGCTCCGCCGCCTTTACATCGCCGTGAATCCGCCGTCGACGAGCACCACGGACCCAGTCACGTAGGTGCTGGCGTCGCTGACCAACCACAGCAAGGCGCCATCGAGCTCGTCCTCGCGGCCGGGCCGGCCGAGGATCGTTTTGCGGCGGATCCAGCCCTGGGAATGCTCGTTTGCGAACATCTCACTTGTCATCTCGCTCAGGAACCACCCCGGACAGAGCGCATTGACACGGATGCCTCTCCTTCCCCACTGAGCCGCCAGATCTCGGGACAGGTTGATCAACCCGGCCTTGCTGGCCGCGTAGCCTGCCTGCGGGATCTGCCCGGCGCTGATGGTGCCGAGCATCGAGGCCACGTTGACGATGGTCCCTTCGCCCTGGGCGAGCATCTGGCGACCGATGACCTGACAGAGGTGAAAGGCGGCCACCAGGTTGACGTCGACCGTTGAGCGGAACATCTCGAGCGGTTCGTCCTCGGCGGCGATCATGTCCGATGCGCCTGCGTTGTTGACCAGCACGTCGACGCGCCCGAACCGACCGATGACCAGGGCGGCGATGCGTTCGACATCCTCCGGAGCGGTGATGTCGGCGGGCACG
This sequence comes from uncultured Acidimicrobiaceae bacterium, assembly GCA_963769725.1. GTDB lineage: Bacteria > Actinomycetota > Acidimicrobiia > Acidimicrobiales > Palsa-688 > PALSA-693. The sequence goes on from CAVYMU010000006.1 coordinate 261,007, forward strand.
ACCATGGCTTCGCCCAACCCGGCCGCTACCGCTTCGAGACGGTCGGCCCGGCGGGCCACCAAGGCCAGGCGGGCCCCTGCCGCCGAGAGCACCGCCGCGAATCGGGCTCCAAGACCGCTGGACGCCCCGGTCACGATGGCTACCCGACCGTCGAGACGGAACCGGGCCAGGGGATCAAGCGAGGGTGCAGTCACGAGCGGCAGCGTAGAACGCGGCGCGTCCCCGGGGCGCCGGCCGGCGCAGCCGGCTAGGCCAGCGCCGGCGGGGAGGGGTGCAGCGATCGGTCCGCCGCGGAGCGGGCCAGAAGCACGATCCCGGCGGACATGCCAACCAGGGCAATCACCTCGACGAGGACATCCCCTGGGCCGGCGGCAATGCTCTCGCCGAAGGCCAGGGCACCGATCACGATGCTGACAATCGGATCAACGACGCTCATCGTTGGCAACGACGCGTCGAGCGACCCGGCCTGAAAGGCACTCTGGCCGATCACCATGCCGACCACTCCTGCGATGAGGAGGGCGTAGGGCTGCCAATGCCCGAGCAGAGGCACGATTCCCCCCTCGAGAAGGTGCGAGCTGGTCTTGGTGAGGGCCGCGGTCACGCCGTAAATGACCCCGGCGGCGCCGGACAGGAGCACCGCCCGCTGCCAGGCCAGCCGGCCCCGACTCGAAGCGACGAGTCCGAGCACCACGGCCGCGGAGCTGCCGAGCAGCGCTACCCACACGATCGGCCCGACGTTGTCATGTCCCGGCTCAGGCGAGGCCACCAGCAGGAAAACCGCCAGACCGGCACACACCAGCAACGCCGCGATCCAATCCAGTCGTCGCAGCTTGCGTCCGGCCCAGGCCGCGCCGAGCGGGAGGGCGAACAGCAGGCCGCACACGAGGAGCGGCTGCACGACGACGATCGGACCATGTCCAAGAGCGATGAACTGCAGCACATAGCCCATGACGTCACAGGCCAGGCCGACCAGCCACAACGGGGTGCGCAGCAGGCGGGTGAGGAGGCTCAGTCGCAAGGCGTGGTCGGCGGGCTGAGCCGCCGCGCTGCGCTGCTGCAGCACCGAGGCCAGGGCGTACATCAGCGCACTGCCGAGAGCGCACAGCACGGACACCACGAAACGAGGCTACCAACCTGCCCTTCGACAACCGGGGTGGCAGACTGCCACCCTTGGGCGCGTGGTGGAACGGCAGACACAGCGGGCTTAAACCCTGCGGCCTTCGGGCATGAGGGTTCGACTCCCTCCGCGCCCACAGCAATTTCAAGGTAAAAGTGCTGGTCAGAGCGTTACTTGGACGTCCAGCTAGCACTCTGGGACACGCGTGGGACACGCGAGTAACGGGTCGTTGCGGTTAGCAGTGGCCAACCTCGGCGCGCAGACGACCGTGGCGGGCACCTGCTTACGGGCGCGTGTGGAACCGCACAACAACTCGCCTTCAACGCGATTCGCAACCGCGTTGAGTGGGAAGGCGGAGTAAGAGAGGAGGCTGGCCGCCGTGCTACCAACAAACTCAAGTCTCGTAATGGCCGCGCACGCGACGGGTGTCGCGTGGTTGCGCCCTTTCTCCATCTCCGACGCGGCTGCGACGAACGAGCGAGTCCACTCCCTTGTCGACGGGCCCCACCGCCTTGAACTTCCTGCGCTCTGAAACGACGGTGTGGATTTGACCCCGGGATCCCCGTTAGCAGCGACAACGGGCCGGAGAGTCCCGGTGAGGTCGACGACAGAAGCGGTTGGGTCTCCCAATGGGAGCGAAATGGGCTGTGCGCAATGCGCTTGTCAAGGCTCATGCGCTGCCCACAGCCCATAGCCCGTGCCCACAGCCCATAGCCCGCCGTGGGCAAACTTTCCTTACGTCATCAAGAGCGCCAGTTTCGCCGGCGCTGCCGCCCCCTGCCTCCTGCCTTCGGCCCGGCCGGGGCGGCCAGGTCAGCCAGCATCTGGAAGGGCAGAGGTTCCCTCGGAGGCCAGAGGCCATCGCCAAGCAGCTCACGCGGGACACAACCGCGGTTCGGATCGCACCGCACGCTGCATCGAGGGGCTGCGATACTTGCAACATGCGAGGAAGGCACGTCGCCCCACCCGGTTCGAGCACAGTTTCGCAACGGGGTCGAGCCCCAGGATCTTCCGGACGTGTGGTTGGTGCCATCAGACCCGCGCAAGTGGCTACGGACCCAGGTTCGTGCCCGAGGTGTGCCGAACGTGCGGGCCGGGGTGCCGTGGGTCGTCGCTCTCGCCTCGCTTGCCGCCTGGCCAATGGGCTGGCTCCTGCACCTCTGCCTTTATCGTGGTGAGTGGTGGGTCAGAGTGGTCGAGAGCAGAGTGGGCTGGTATACCGCTGGTCGCGTTCGATACGACCGGTTACACCGATCACGTCGGGAGGCCGACGCCGCCGCCTGGTTCCTCTCCGACCGTATTGCAGCTTGTCCTCCTGCAACCTGACCGCCACCTCGAACCGGGGGAGGGGAATTCGGGGGCCTCAGCGGGCGTCTCGGAAGCGCTGCAGGCTGAGGAGGGGGACGGGGCGGCAGGCAACGGCGGTCGCTGCGCTCGCCTCACTCGGCAGCCAGCGCCTCGAGTGTTGGTCGGGAGCCTGGAGGCTTCCCTGTGCTCAGCGCCCCGGTGCATCCGGGTCCAGCCGGCGCCTGGCGGAGTTCTTGCCGCTGCCTTCCAAGCCCTCTCTTACGGCCACAGCCGGCGGCCGGTGGCTTTGCTATTCGGTTGGTGTTTCGTCTTCGTTATGGCAGGAGTGGGAGGCTGATTGCGAGGCCCCATTGTCCGTCCCGGTCCCGAACGCAAAACGCCTTAGATGTGCACCGCTGTCCAACGCGAGTGGCGGCGGCGAGTGGCCCCCGGAAACGGTCGGAGTCCGGGGGCGAGAGGGATGCTAGGGGTTCGAAGGGACGGTCGGACGACGGCCGGTACCAGAGCCCCACCGTGTCGTGCTGGCCATCGCGGGTCTCGACCGTAAACACCCGTCCCAGCGATGCGGACAAGATGCCCTCGTCCACGACTCCCCCCAGGCGTGATCGGGTCCGTTCGTCGACGGGCACCTCGATACGCTCCTCTCCGGTGGTGATCTCGTAGGGGCGCTCCTCACCGTCGGGCGGGGCCGAGATCACGTCACGCAGCCGGTCGCGCAACCGAACCGGGGCTCCGATCAGGTCTCTGAAGAATTTCGTGGTGGTCGCGGCCTGCTCGATGACGTTCGGTGGGTTGGTGATCCGGGAGATCTCCGAGTTCCGTGTCAGACCGGTCGGCTGGTCCAAGCCGTGACGGGACCACTCCTCGTCGATGATCGTGCCAACCTCTTCCGGGTTGCGGCCCTCAGCCCGCGCTGCTGCCGCCCGACGCGCTGACTGCTTGCGGCGGGCTTGGTCGAATCCTCGCCCGAGGGTGGCGAACACGTTGACCCCCTCATCGCTGGGCGGCAGTTGCTTGGCCCGGGCGCGCATCTTCAGGGTCTCGTTGCACGAACAGCCGTCTGGCCAGGTAACGCTGTCCGCCTGCCCGGCGAGTGAGCAGTCGGCGTGACATGCACACTGGCAGAGGCTGAAGTCCAACTCTGGCGGTTCGGGATGAACCATCCGAACACCTGAGGGCAGCAGCTGCATGGCCGTCGTGAATAGAACGTGGGGGCACCCGGAATGCACGTCGTGCTCGCATAGAAAGTAGGACCTCTTGACGACCGGAGGTATGGTGGCGGTGTCGGGCAGGGGGTCGCCCTCGTCGATCCAATGTTGAAGTCGCGTGGCGGCTTCTCGGTCGAGGCGGTCTTCGCCAGCCTGGCGGCGCGGTCCGAGTGCGTCGAGGGCATGGCGCGCTTCCTCAGGGTGACCGGCAGCGGCCAAGACCACGGGGAGGAACTGCGGGCCCCAGCCTTGGTCAGGTCGCAGCCCCCCGACGAGCTGGTCCATCGAGGCGTAGCGTTCGCCGTACCCGACGCCATGGCGGAGCACCGGTCCAGTTGGAGCTTCGACCGCCGCGGGCACGTTGTCGAGACTGGCCACGAGGACCGGGTCGGGGTAAGGGAGGTTGTCAAGGCGTCCGGCCTCCACCGCCAGCAACGGCGTGGGAGGTTCGTTGAAGACCACCGGCCATAGCCTGGAGGCGGGCTCGTAGAGCACGCCAAGCCAGGCGACGACGGCAAACCGGCCCGGGTCCCTGGTAGCTGCGACCCACATGAAAGGGCGGTCGAAGTAGGCCGCGGACCGCGACCTCGGGTGAGATCGACCGCTAAAGGGCAGCGACCATGCTCTGGCCCGGGCCTAGCGGCTCGGTTGGATCGACCCGCCACCCCGCAGCCGACATCGTCTCAATCAGGGCATCCTGGACGTGCTGGCATAGCTCAGCGGTGGAAGCCGTGGGCTGCTTCATGGCTCGACGGTAGCCCTCAATGTCTACGCTTACCGGAGCGATGAGGCGGCGCATGCCGGTGTTGTGCCTTCGACTGGCGCTGCAACTCGGCGGCAGCCTGTCTCGCCTTCTGCTCTCGCCAGACCCGCAGGGCTCCCAGGGAACTACCGAGCGCCAGCACGGCAAGACCGGTCAGCCAGGCGAACGCCGCCCAGTCGTCCTCGACGGCAGCCACGTACCAGGCGAGCAGGCCATAGACCGCAGCGAACACGGCCATTGAGACCCACTTCTGCCACGCCGTGAACGGCCCACCCCGGGCCACGGTCCGAATCCCTGGTACCACGAAGCCACACCCTTATGATGCCGAGCGCCGCCACCCGCCCGCCTCACGACGGAGGTGAGCCTCGCTGGCTGGTACTCGACGGGGGGTGTGGCAAGTGTGCTTGTCCCTCCTCCGGCACAAGGACCCGAGACCCGGCACTCGGCATCATTCAGAGTGACCTCCTTCGACTTGGCCGACAAGTCCACGGCCACACAGATCGATCCATGCCGAATCCGTCTCGCTCACCCATACCCGGTGGCGTCAAAGTCTGAGCGCAGGACTGATCGTAATGTCGGTCGGTCTCTTCGATTCAACGGGCGGTGCATCAGGTCGATTGCAGCCACTGTTAGCGGTCTCGGTCCTGCGCAGGCCCACGGGGGCTTTGGGCAGATCTGAACGGGGTGAGGCTAGAACGACGGGCTGTTCGGTCCGAGCACCCTCTGTATGGCCGTTAGGGCGTCTTGTGGACCGCGTACCAAAACGATGCGGGCCTCCGGCGCTTCGACATGGATGATGTTGATGATCCGGTTAAACCATGCCGTCGTCTGCTCCGTGGCCGGATAGGCATCTGCGTCCTGGCCGTTGATGAAGCCGCCAATAGCGACTGCGTCGTAGGAGTCTTCAGCGAGAGCTGACTTGAGGCGGGCGTCGCTCTCCTCGTCATCACGCAGAGCGAAGTTCGTCGAGCGCAGGCCGGCGTTGCGCAGGCTGTCCTGAATCTTGGCGGCGATGTCGTCGTGGGCTCCGAAGCCCAGTATCCGCCATCCGGCGTCGGGCATCCCTACTGACACGCTGTACCTCCGATCGACTCGAGGGGGGGACCGCGAACCATAGCGCAACTAAGGCCCAAGAAAGGAGCAGACAAGTCGTCGGCCCGCTCGGGGTCACGTCGTCAAGCTGTCCCTGACCTACGGAAGCGACGCCGAATCTCATCCGCATTGGACCCACTCTTCTGTGGGATATGCCCCAAGCCGCTCGTAACGACGGGTAGGGTATCGCCCGCCATGGATCGACGCCGGTGAAGGGGACGCCCGAACGCGCACCCAGATCGCCGACCGGGACCTTGAACATTCTGCTCGCCTGCATCGAGCCCTCAGGGCCCTGTCCGCGTGCTCGAGATCGCCGATTCCGTATCGCTTCCTCCGGGCTTTCGACACGGGACGGGCGAACGGCATCGGAACTACCTGGCCCGTCGGGGGTCAACTGGACCGGCGCCGCCAAGCGTGCCCCGAACGCGAGCTGCAGGTTTGGACGCCTGCGCGAGATCGTCGACGAACTCAACCAGCCGCCCCGAGAATGCTTACGGGACCACTCACCGAATTAGCTGATGGCAAGATGGCGTAGTCATCTCATAGCCAGCTGATTCGCAACGATTATTGGAGTCCGCCCCTCGTCAAGCGGGAGGGCCTGCCAGGGCTGCATCTTCTCGAGCACCCGGTCGGTGATCCTCGAGGAGGTTTCCGTGAAAACCGACGCCCCGAGATCTCCGCGAAATTCGCTGAGATCTCCCCAGTCGTCAGCCCTTCGCGTACAACGACAGGACACTCTCGTCGACCTCACCGAGGCGCGGCTGGCGTTTCTTGACGATCTGCGGCTCGAAAGTGCCGGCCCCGGTCCCTCGGCACGTCGATCTCCACGGCTCCGGTGGTCTCGGTCAGTACCGTTTGGACCGGGTCCCGTTGCGATGTTCTCCGAGCCGGCCCCCAGCCGGATCGTGCTTCTCGTAGCCGAGAGGCTCGGTCGTCTCCTCGCTCAATTCGGACTCGATCACCGACTTCGTCAGCTGCCTCAGCGGCCCATCAGGGCCGGTCAACGACAGCCCCTGCTCCGGGGCCAGCCGGACCAGCTCAGCGGCGGCCTGCTGCTCCGCCGCCACCTCCGCCGGCTTGCGCTTGGCCACATCATCCAGTGTTGCAGTCACAGTGTGTCCACCTTCCTCGCCTCCGGGCTTAACGTTTCAGGCGACCAACACCATTGCGTGGACGCTCCCCCAGGGGGCAACGCCAGGGGGAGTAACGTCAAACGGCGTTATCGAAGGGGCCGGCTGGGAAGGAGCCGGCCCCTTCGACGGAGCGAATGCGTTTAGCGGCGGTCGTGGCAGGCGCCGTGCCAGAGCGTTTCGTCCCCGTGGTGTCGAGCCGAGGCGTAGACCCAGGTGTCTCCCAACGGCGTGAAGCTGGTGTTCTCGCCGCCGAAGAGGACAACGGCGCAGGTGGCGGGATCGGTGGTCATGTATGCAAAGCGCCCTGACGGGTGCTGAGCAGGCTGTTGCAGGTTCCAGTCGGTGCCGTTCCAAGTCCAGGTCTGGTGGCTGATCGCAGGAAGTGGCCCGTCCAGGCCGCTGAAGAGGACCACATTGTGGGCGGAGGGATCGAAGGTCGTTGCGGCAAGTGCTCGGGCTGTCGGGTGGTGAGCGGGATGCCGCAATGTCCAGTTGGTGCCGTCCCAGGTCCAGGTGCGGTCCTCCAGAGTCTTCGGGAAAAAGGCCGAGCCACCGCCGAAGGCCACAATGTTGTGGGTCGCGGGGTCGGCTGCCATAGACGGGTTCGGCACGTCCGGGCTGGTGACGGGGTGCTGCTCGATCCAGTCGGTGCCGTTCCAGGTCCAGGTGTCAGTGAGAGGTGCGAAATTGGCGCCCGTGCCTCCGAAGAGGAGAACGCCGTGGGTAGCGGGGTCGGTAACAAGTGGAGCTTCATAGCGGCCCGCCGGACGGTGGGCGGGGTGCTGCTGGGTCCAGTCGGTGCCGTCCCACGTCCAGGTTTCGTTATGGACCTGGAAGTCGGGTGACGTGCCAGTCACGCCGCCAAAGAGAACCACGTTGTGGTCGGCCGGGTCGTAGGCCAAGGCGGGAAGGCCGAGCCCTGGCGGGTGGTGGGCGGGGTGTTGCTCGGTCCAATTGTGGCCGTTCCAGGTCCAGGTGTCATCGGGACGGACACCGCTAGCGGGAGAAGCGACATCGCCGAACAGGAGCGCGGTGCCGGTGGCGGGGTCATAGGCCATATCGGCGGCTCGGGGCGAGGGGCTGTTCGTTGGGTGCTGCTGGGTCCAGTTCGCCGCTGGGTGATCGGATTGTGCCTGGGCGGCTGCGGGCGTGGCGGCCAGGGCCATGGACATCAAGCCTATGGAGATGGCGAGAGTTTGGGACCCGCGTCGAATCCGTCGCCTGGATGTTCTGTTGGGGGAGTGCCGTGGTGTCATGATTGTTCCTTTCAAGAGGTTCGGCTGGCGGTCGAGGAGGTCTTTATGGACGGGCGAGGTGGACCCACCCACCCCGGGCTCCGGCTGACGGTGCGCGTATGCCACGGCTGCGGGCGCCGCTGTAATGGCACAGATCAGCTCCCAGGCTCGGTGATCGAGGGGGTGCCGCTCAGTTGGCCCATGATCCTCCTTATCGAGCGTGACTGGCGCGCTGTCGGTGACGGATCGATAGTGGGCTGGCCCGCTTACGGGGGCCTTACTGGGCGCTGACAGGGTCGTGTCGGGCCTCGTGAAGGGGTGTCTGAGGTCCGACCTTGGTGCTGATGGTATGGTTCGGGGAGTCACTCAACTGGAGGGGCGATGCAGTATTGGCTGCTCGGCCGGCTCGAGGTGATCGCCGATGACGGGCGGCCATTGACGTTCCCGGGCGACAAGGAGCGCGTCGTTCTTGCGACGTTGTTGCTGGCGGCGAATCGGGTTGTGTCGACATCCCGGCTGGTCGAGGCCATCTGGGGGGACCGACCCCCGGATTCGTTCGCGAACGCCCTGCAGGTACACGTGTGGCGACTGCGAAAGAAGCTGGCGGGCGGGACCGACCGGGCCCGGGTTCTCCGCAGCGAACCGTCAGGGTATCGACTGCATGTCGGGCCGGGCGAACTTGACATCGAGCTTTTCGAGGGGCTCGTAGCAGTTGCTAGCGGCCGGCCCGAGGAGGTGTCCCAACGGTTACGCGGACGCGTTGGGCCTGTGGCGAGGTCCGGCGCTGGCGGACGTGAGTTCCGCCGCGCTGAGCGGCGAGGCGGCCAGGCTGGACGAGCTTCGCTTGCTGGCCCTCGATCGGCGCATCGACGCCGACCTGGCATTGGGCCGGCACCTCGAGATCGTCCCAGAGCTGGAGGCTTTGGCGATCGACGAGCCGCTGCGGGAGGGGCCGCGCCGGCACCTGATGCTGGCTTTGTACCGATCGGGCCGGCAGGCCGACGCATTGCGGCTGTACCGCCAAACCCGCGAGCTGCTGGCCGACCAGCTCGGTCTCGACCCGAGCCCTCGGCTTCAGGCCTTGGAAGTGGCAATCCTGAACCAATCACCGGACCTCGACGCCCCAGCCTCGAAGAACTACCTCGAACCCCTTGCAGAGCTGGCGCCCGACCCCAGCAAACTCCCCGCCCGGCCCGGAGCTTCGTCGGTGCCGACCCTGCCGGGGGGGACGGTCGTTCTTATGTTCAGCGACATCGAACGATCGACCGACGTGTTCCGAGCGCGCGGTGCGGACTATGCCACCGTTCTGCAGCGACATAGGGCGGTCGTCGACGACGCGGTGTCTGAGCATGGCGGTTGGGAGGTCCATACCGAACGTGACGGCAGGTGTTTCGCGTTCGACGGGTTGTTGGCGGCAATCCGGGCGTGTGTCGACGCCCAGCGTTCGCTTGCGATCGAGTGTTGGCCAGACGACATCGAAATGCGAGCGCGTATGGGTATTCACACTGGCGAGGTGGCGCCGGATTCCGCCAGTTCAACGCCGCTGGCGGTGTATCAAGCGGCGGAAGTTGAAACCGCCGCCCACGGTGGCCAGATCCTGGTCTCCGAGGCTGCGGCCGCCACGGTGGGCGGATTACTACCACCCCCCGCGGAGCTACGAGACCTGGGACCGTGGCGGATCAAGCACTTCACGGGCCCAATTCGGCTGTTCATGGTCGGCCATCCCGACCTGGTGGCTGACTTCCCACCGCCGCAAATCGATTCGGCTCCGTCGCGCGCTTCGCGTCCGGCGCGGCGCGAGCGACGTGCGGTGACCGTTGTGTCGGTCGAACTGGCGATGATCGACGCCGACCGAGCGGTCGATCCCGAGGTGCACGAAGTACTGGTGGGATCGGTGCGCGGTGACCTGGAAAGGATCCTGGCCGACGCCGGCGGTCACGTCGTGACCGGCTCGGCCAGCGAAGTGGTGGCTCTGTTTGGAGCGCCTAGAGCATGGGGGAATGATCCTCAGCGAGCCGTGCGGGCCGCCCAGGCCTGCGCTCACATTGGCATGTCCGGCGACGACCTGCACGTGAACGTCAAGGCTGTTCAAGTTCGGGTGGGCGTCCAATCGGGCGACGCCCTCATTGACATTTCCGATGACGGTGCGACAGTCCGGGCGGTCGCGGGAGATGTCTTCCGACAGGCGGCGCGGTTGCGCTCGAGCTCGCCAAACGGTCAAGTTCTAGTCGGCGACGAGACCCGGCGAGCTGCCCACGCCGGGTTCGTATTCGAACCGGCGGTCGCCCTCGACGGATCGGGCTGCTGGTTGGTCACCGCGTCGATCTTGGCGGCCTCGGACGACGGTGCGCTCCTCGGCCGAGCCGACGAGCTGGCCCAGCTTGACCTGCTGTGGCAGCGGGCGGCTTGCGGCCGGGCGCAGTTCGTCACCGTGCTTGGTCCGCCCGGTATCGGCAAGACCCGCTTGGCGAAAGAGTTCTGCTTGACGCGGCCACCGCCCGCCGTCATTTTCGAAGGCCGCTCGATGCCGAGTATCTCGGTGGGATACAGACCGTTTCGTGAGCAGCTGCGCGTGGCAGCCCATATTGGCGATGACGACGATCGCATCGTCCGCCTGGAAAAGCTGACCGCCTTCGTCTCGTCGCTGCTACCTGAGCCCGACGCGGCGGACGCCACCGCCCACTTAGGCGCGCTCCTCGGCGTCGGAGAGGAAGGAACCGGCGACCGCCAACTGCTATTCCACAGCTTTCGACGACTCGTCGACGCCCTGGGCCGGGACCTACCCGTCCTTTTGGTTTTCGACGACGTTCACTGGGCGGACCGCAGCACGCTCGATCTGCTCGACTGGCTGGCGGCGCGGGTGCGCGATGCTCGAGTGATGTTCCTGGTTTTGGGTCGGCCCGAACTGCTCGACCAGCGACCAACCTGGGGCGGCGGACAGGCAGCAGTCACCACGATCCACCTCGAAGGCCTCGACGACCAGTCCGCGGCCCTCCTGATCGGCCACCAGCCAGAAGGCGCCGGGGGTGCCGCCCACACAGCCAGGGTGATCCAGACCGCTGGTGGGAACCCGCTGTTCCTGTTGGAGCTGGCTGCGACTGACGCCAGCTTTATCCGCGGCGACAGCACGCCGGCCACGATCGCGAGCGCGATCGCCGCCCGTCTTGACGCCCTGTCCCCCCAGGCGCGGGCCGCGACCACCGCCGCGGCGGTCGTCGGCCCTGTCTTCTGGTCCGGAGCGGTACAAGCCCAAGGCGATCTCGGAAACCTTGACGCGGTGCTCGACCTTCTCGAGACCCGCGGTTTCGTCCGTCGACTCGGCACCGGTCTCGGCGGTCAGCCCGAGTACGAATTCCGGCACATCCTGATCCGAGACGCAGCCTACCGGTTACTACCGCGAGCTCGAGCGCGCCGCCCTGCACGGCAAGGTCGCCCAGTTCATCCAAGACACCGCCGCCGACCTCGCCGATCAGTGGGCCGCCGTGCTGGCCAGCCACTGGGCCGAAGCCGGAGAGAACGCCCGAGCCGTCGACTGCCTCATCGAAGCGGCGTCCCAGGCACTCAGCGGATGGGCAAAACGAGAAGCGATCGTTCTTTACAACAGAGCTCTCCACCTCGAGCTTGAGGGCGACATCGGGCGTCGCCGCGAGATCCTCACGCTCAAGGCTCGGGCGCTCGTCGACGACGGAGAGTACCTCACTGCCGCTACCGCCCTCGACGAGTTGCTCCCCGACCTAGAAGGACCCGATCGGCTGCAAGCGCTGCTGGCCCGGACGAAGGCCGCCTACTGGCTCGAGGACGCGTCGACGGTCACCCACCTAGCCCAAGAGGCTGACGACTTAGCTCGCCAGCTCAAGATCCCACAACTAGGAGCTCAAGTCGACGCCGTCCGCAGTCACGCACTCGCCATGCAAGGCGACATCCGACAGGGGTTCCCGCTCGCCGTCCGCGCCGCACAGGCGTGGCCGCCATCATCACCATCGCCTGACCTCGCCTATCACCTCGAGGTGCTCGGACTGTTTCACTACTGGTCAGGCGATCACCGCGACGCCATCCCAATCATGCAAAGCGCCTACGATCTCGGGGTAGCCGTTCGCAGCGTGGACGCCACCATCCGCGCTGGTGCCAGCCTCGCCCTGACCCTTGCCGGCGCCGGCCGCCACCGCAGCGCGTTCGACCTGTTCGAGCGGATCGTCTCCCAAGGCAGAGAGATTGAGCACGCCCCCCGCTTCACTGCCCGGGCTCTCAACATGCGAGCCGGCGTTCACCGCGACCTGTTCGAGTTCGACACAGCACGCGCCTACAACCAGCAGGCCATCGAGCTCGCCGCCGAAGCCTCATTCCATCTCGCCGTCATGCAAGGCGAAATCGACCTGGTGGCCAGCGACCTCGCCGAAGGCCGCGTCCCCGAAAGCGCCGACGCCCTCCAACAGCTCTCCGAGCGAGCCGCCGGGATCTCAGGCTTCCACGGATGGCTGATAGCCGGACGACTCCTAACCGCGCACGCCCAACTAACGCTGCTCGCCGGTGACCTCGACGGAGCCACCACCGCCGCCGCCACCGCAATCGCCCACGCCCAGCACGTCCGACGCCATAAATACGAGGTGACGGCAAGATCAGTACTGGCGGCCGCCCTCACCCGGCAAGGGCGGCCTCACGACGCCATCACCCAGCTAGTCGAAGCGCAACGCACTGCACGCCGCGTGAGCCACATCCCCACACTGTGGCGCCTCGCCGCCGCCATACGCGACGCCCGAGCCCTCATCGGAGACGACGCCGGCGCAGCCGCCGCCGAACAAGAAACTCGACAACTCGCATCGACCTTCTGCAACCAACTCGACCCCGAACGAGCCCACCGAGTCCTTGATGCCGCCCAACAACACCATCGCTTCCCGTGACCCCCGCTCACACCTCCGAGGTTCCCTAAAGGTCGCGTCCCCCTCTCATGAAGGCCGCCGCCCGCTCGGTCAGGGGACTACCAGGGCATCCTCTTTGAGCTCCTTCGATGGGTCCCTATGGACTATCGCATCCGGGGTTAGTCAAAGGTCAGACGCCAACCCGTCCTGAGCCAATTGCTCCTCGACCGCCTAACGTCCTACGACCGAGGGGAGGCATCCTGTACGCAAGCGAACAACTACGATCCACCGACCCGACGGCAGCCGCGAATGGTCCAAGAGGCGTCGATAGACGGACCGCGGACGAGAATCTCGCCGGCCGCGGCCAGGCGTGTCGTCAGCGCGGACCAGATCGCATCGTCGTCCCATTCATCGACCCGAGTGCCGGGGTCGACCTGCAAGTAGAACCGGGACGTGGTCGCGGTCCGATGCATGTGGCCGGCGAAACCATCGGGGTGAAGGCCGTAGATCTGGTGCTCACTGGATGGCGCGGCCTCGGCCAGCAGGCCCCGTGGAAGCCATCGCAGCCGAGGACGAAGTCGCAGGCAACCGACGTGCCGTCCCAGTATGTGTCTGGCTAGGGGTGTGCCGAGCGGCGGCCGTCGGGACCTTCAGCTCCGCTGTGGAATTCGGGGCGGAATGGTTGGCCGATAGTGGACAGGTCGATGCTGGAGTTACGCAGCTCCGTGACCCAGCCCATGCAGGTTGGATCGCTAAACCTCGCCGGCGACGCCGCCACATCGTGACTCGCTGGCGGAAAGGGGATGAACCTGGCCCTCCAAGACGTGAGCGAACTCGTCGAGGGCCTTGTCGGCTTCTACCGCCGCGGAGACAGGAGCCGCCTCGACGCCTACAGCGCCACCCGCCTGCCCAAGGTCTGACGATCCGTGGAGTTCTCCCACGGGATGCTCCAGATGCTCTTCGCCCATCGACTGGAACCGCCGAGGCCAACTTCCACGAGGGCCTTCGCGACACAGGCTCGCTCGTCTCATGGAAGGCGGCGCTCGGGCCCGAGACTTCGCCATGACCTACTGTTGCTGGCCACTCGGCGCTGTCAGATTCCGGGGCCGCCGATCTGTGGAGCGTGGACGGCTTCGGCGATTTGCTGGTGGTGGACGTATTCGAGGTGGGGGTCGTGACCCTGGCGAGGCTGGAGGGCAGGCCTGGAGCGACTGGATGGGTGGTCGGGTTTGCTGGACCGGAGTCGTTGGTTGTTGGGTGATGGCGTGGTCGAGTTCGCTGATGCGGTCGACAATGTCGGGGTGGGCGGCGAGGAAGTCGGTGCGGGTCTGTTGGGCGGCCTCGAGCTTTCGTGCGTCGCGGCCGAGCGGTCCTGCTGGCAGGCCGAGGTCGGTCGTCGTACGGTTGGATGGTCTCCTGCCAGTCGGTTTCGGCTTGGGTGAGGGCGATGGCGCTGGCTTGTTCGGCTTTGCGGGCTCGGTGTCGGGCCCACAGCCCGAGATAGGGGTCGTGGGCCCGGACGAGGTCGTGGCCGTGGGTGCGCTGGGCGTCTTGGAGGGCCTGGCGGGCGTGGCCGACGGGGGTGTTGGCCCAGCGGCCGGTCCCGGCGTGCAGGTCGGCCCGGTCGGCTTCGATGTGGGCGATCTGGTGGCGGAGGCGGGTGAGTTGGTCGGTGACGTCGGGCGGGATGGACGCGGCCAGCCGGTCCCGTTCGGCGATCAGCTCGGCGGTGCGGGCTCGGGCGAGGTGGTGGCGGTGGGTGATCCATTGTTGGCGGCGCTGTTGGTCCCATCCCCAGGTGAGCCGCTGGGCGGCGTGGTCGGGGTCGAGGGCGGTGACGTAGATGTGGCTGGCGGTGCGGGCTCGGCTCATGGCCACGTAGGCGAGTTCTCGTCCGCCGCCGTCGTCGAGGACGTGGGCGACGTCGACGGTGGAGCCTTGGCTGCGATGCGCGGTGATGGCGTAACCATGGCCCAGGCGCTCGGCGCCGATGTCGTCGGGTCCCATGGTCAGTTGCTGGCCGTCGGGGGTGACCGCGGTCAACTGCTGTCTCTGCGGGTCGACGGCGGTGACGTGGGCGGCCTGGGAGGTGACCCAGGCGCCGCGCGGTCCGGGGGCCAGGGTGATGATCCGGTCGCCGGCCCGATAGCGCCGCCCGCCCGGGGCGGTCAGCTCCGGCCCCGATAGAAGCCCGGCTTGTTCCCATAGGCGGCGGGCGGTCTGGTTGAGGGCCTCGACATTGTCCCGGCGGTAGGCCAACATGAGGGTCTCCCGCCCGGCGCCGGTGTCTTTGGCCCAGGCTTTGACCATGGCGTTGACGGCCCGGCCCCGGCCGGCGACGGGATGGACGCGCCCGGCCCGGGCGTACCAGCCCACCGCCACGGCGACGTTGCCGTGGCGAAGGTGGGCCAGGGCGGCCCGCTCGCTGGGTTCGCTTTGGCGCAGGTTGTCGCTCAACGTCCACACCTGCTCGGGGTGGCGAGCGTAAGGGCGGTGAGGGCGCCGCCGGGGCCGACGGCGTCGAGTTGGCGGTCGTCGCCGACGATGATCATCTTGGCCCCGGCCCGCTCCACCGCCCCCAACAGGCGGGCCAAGTCCACATCGGCGGTCATCCCGGACTCATCACAAACGATGACATGCCGGTCGGTGAGGGTCAGGGTGCCGTGATCGAGCCGCCACGTCAACGAGGCGATGGTCCGTGACTCCATTCCCGCCCCCTCGCCGAGAGTCTTGGCCGCCTGCCCCGAAGTAGCGGTGCCCACCACGGTGTAGCCGGCCGTCTCGAACCCGGCCCGCACCGCCGAGAGGGTGGTGGTTTTGCCTGATCCGGCGATGCCCACCACCACGTCGAGGACAGTGCCCGTCGGTCATCAGCCCGAGAGCGACGTCGACGTTGGGTGTCGGTCAGCGGACCGCCGAGCCGGGCCTGGAGAGCCTCGATGGCATCGCAGGCGGCCGACCAGTGGACCCGGGCCCCGTCCCGGCCGGCCATGGCGTCGGCCAGCTCGGCGATCCGGGCCTCGTCGGCGAGCACGCAGGCGGCCGCCCACACCTCCTCCCTGGCCCCGACCACGGCGGGCAGCCGTATGGCCTGGGCGTGGGCCAACACCGCCTCGACGGCCTGGTCGAGGAACCGAGACGGGCAGGCCGTGCAGATGGGGGGCGACGGCCACGATCACGTCACCGCGGCTGAAGGTCTTCTCCGAGGCCAGCCGCCCGCCGGGAGCCAGCAGCGCTCCGGCCAGGTCCTCCAGGTCGACGGCGGGCGGCCGATAGGCCAGCCCGGCGGCTTCGACGGCGGCGTCGAGAGCGGCGGGCGGGTAGCCCAGGGCGGTCAGCTCCGCCTGCCAGCGGAACATCAGATCCCGCAGCGGCTCATCGGTTTTGTGGTCCCGGGTGGCCCGGGCCGCCACCGCCCGGGCCGCATACGAGGCGTCGGCGCCCACCGCGGCGGTGATCTGGGCGGAGCGGGTGGAGTGGATCTCGCACACCTCGGCCGGGATGCCGGTGATGGCCCAGCCGCCCAGCCGACCCGACGGGCCCCCGTCCGCCTCGATCCCATAGCCCAGCTCGACCGCCTTGGCCGCCCCGGCCATCCGGCCCACCGCGGTAGCGGCGTGGAGATGGTCGCGAACGAAGGCGGTGTCGAGAGCTTTCCAGCCGCCCCGGGTGTCGCCCATCCGCACCGCGTTGGCGATCAGCACATGATCGTGGACCTGAGGGTCGCCGGCCCGGGTGGTGGCGTGGCGGGAGGTAGCCCAGATCAACCCGCCCGTCGACGTGGCCACCTGGGCTCGGCCCCGCCGTCCGCCCCGCTCGGACACCAGCTCATCGAGGTAGGCAAGGGTGGCGTCGCGCTCCGCATCAACAATCAAGTGCATGTCCTCGGCCCGGCCGATCACCCCCAACTCGGCCACCGACTTGGGCGGCGAAACCACCAGCTCCAGACCGGGCCGCCGACAGCCGACCAGCCGTGTCCCCGTCAGCGGGTCATGGGCGCCCCCCAAACCGAACAGGGCCCGGTACTCGCCCAGGTCGACCTCGCCGTCCAAGCCCAGCAGACCACGGCCGCGGCCACCCCACACCATCGGTGTCTCACCCCGGGACGCGTAGTAGGCGGCCGCGGCGAGAACCGGGTCATCGCCCCGGCCCGCCACGGTGTGCTCGTGATAGTCGACCGAGTCCACCCCCATCATCCGCATCCACGCCATTCCCACCACCGGTCCCCAGCCCGTTTCCAACTGGAAGTTGCAAACGTGTTCGACTTCGATGTTGGTTTTATAGCGGGATGGATTGGATGTAAAGCGGTTGTTCGTTGTGCGGTATCTAGCGGTTAGTAACGGGCAGAAGATTCTGAGAAGAGACGGTTATGGTGGGTTCGGTGGCGTCCAGGTCTTGCTAGCTGTGTGAGTCGTTCGGCTCTTCAGGTCTAGAAAAAAAACTCTACGGTACAGGATGGTACGCCACGGTACTGCACGGGCGGCTCCGGTCACAGGGAGATACGACGTAGACGCCAGCGGACGCATACGAACACCACGAGGCCCCCATCGGTGCGTGCATTCGTCACTGGTGTGGGGTACAAGTGGGGAACTATTGACGAAAGGAGTCGCTGATGGCCGCCGCAGACCCGCTTCCCCGTCTGCTTACCATCGACCAGCTCGCCGAGCATCTCGGTGTCAGCACCCGCCACATCCGCCGCCTGATCGCCGAACGTCGAGTGCCCTACCTGAAGTGGCGCCGGTTCATCAGATTCGATCCATCCGAGATCACCGCTTGGCTCGACGACGCCCGCAAGCCACCGGAGTCCGGCCATGGTCACGGCGCCTGAGCCTCTCCGATTGTTCAATACCGGCGAGACGAACGGCCCGGGCCCGTCTCAGATCATGACGAGGCACCATGTCCCAGTCCAGGAAGCGCTTCGGCAGGTCAACGAGGCTGCCAAACTGATCGTCGAGGCCCAGGCCCGCTTCGCCGCCGCCGTAACGGCTGCACACGACGCGGGATGCACCTGGCGCCGTATCGGAATCGCCTCAGGCGTTCCCTATCAGACCCTGCACCGAAAATTTGCAGAACATGCCGGTCCAGACCTGCGGTCGCAGGCGAATAGTTGACTGAGGTCAAGAAGGAAGGGCTATGGGATCAATCGAGAAGCGACGGCGGCGTCTCCCGGATGGGACCCTCGGGCAGACCCGATGGCGGGCCCGATACCGAGACATCCATGGACGTACCCGATCGAGCACCTTTGCCCGGCGGATGGACGCGGAGCGGTTCCTCGAGGTCAACGGGGCTGACATCCAGCGCGGCGAGTGGATAGACCCCGGACTGCGTAGAAGCTCGTTCGGGGAGTGGGCGAACGCCTGGTGGGGCACGACGGCGAAGCTCCGCCCGAACACCCGGCGCGGGTACTGGCTGCTGCTGCAGAACCACGTCCTGCCTTACTTTGCATCCAGCCGCCTGACGGCCATCGACTACCTCGACGTCGAGCGGTTCATCGCCGCCAAGCTCGGATCGGGCCATGGGCCGAAGCAGGTTCGGGAGATGGTGAGCATCATGTCGCTCATCATGAAGTGCGCGGTGCGGGCCAACGCTCGCCGAGACAACCCCGCTGCCGGACACCAGATCCGTGTGCCCCACCGTCGGGTTTTCCAGGTCCCGATGCTGACGATGGAGCAGGCAGGTCGCCTGGTCGAGCACACCACCGGGCACTACCGGCCGGCCATGTGGCTGCTCGTCTTCACGGGAATGCGCCCGGCCGAGCTGTGTGGCCTGCGGGTGGAGGACGTGGACCTGGTTCGCAGGATCGTCCACGTGCGCCAGACCTGGTCCCCCATTCCCGGGTTCGCTGGCAGCGCCCGGGAGTACATCTACGGTCCGGTGAAGTCCGACGCCGGGCAGCGCAGCATCCCGATCCCTGAGTGGCTTTGTGAGCAGCTGGCGGCTGATCTCGCTCGCCGCGCCCCTGTTCGGCGTCACGACCCGCTCATCGTCAACAAGCAAGGGCGTCCGGTCAACCGGGACACCTTCCGGGCCAAGGTCGTGCGACCGGCGCTACGGGCCGCCGGGCTGCCGGACGACTTCCGCACCTATGACATCAGACACACCCACGCCAGCTTGCTGATCGACGACGGCGCCAACGTTCTCGCCGTTGCCCAGCGGATGGGTCACACCGATCCGAGCGTCACCTTGCGGGTCTATGGCCATCTGTTCGAGGGCGTCCAAGAGGAGCTGACCGAGCGGCTCGATCGCCGGCGCCAGGCCTGTCACCCACAAGCCGCACCGGTTGCCGAGGTGGTCGACCTGCGACGCCGCGGCTCCGGTGGGTAAGCCGCCAAATAATGAGTCTTGACTCATTATGAGGAATAGCTCATAGTATGGCAGCGTGAGAAGTCGAAGTCACCGGTCAGTCTCGCGAATGGTGGGGCGGGCTGACCGCCGACCAGCAGGAGTCGGTCACGGACCGGGTAGACCTCCTGGCCGAACGAGGCCCCGACCCTCGGGCCCGTAGTGGACCGCATCCAAACTTCTCGGCATCAGAACATGAAGGAGTCGCGAGGGGCCAAGGACGGGTCCTGCGAGTGCTCTTCATGTTCGACCCACGCCGGCAGGTGATCCTGCTGTTCGGAAGGGACAAGAGCGGGGAGTGGGCGGCACGGCAGCGGTGGCGGTACCCATGGCCGACGACTTGTATGACGCCTACCTGTCCGAGTTGCACGATGAGGGATTGATCTGATGGCCCGAACCAGGTTCTCCGAACTCCGCGACCAGGTCGAGGCTCGCCCGGGTGCGGCTGAGCGACTTGCTGCCGAGCGGTCCGAGACCCTCGAAGAGATCCGCCTGTACGAGTTGCGCCATGCCGAGGCCGTCAGCCAGGCGGAACTCGCCGGGCGCCTGGATGTCACCCAAGGCGCCATCTCGAAGCTTGAGAACGCCGAGGACGTTCGGGTATCAACGCTGCGCCAGTACCTGGAGGCGCTGGGCGCACGCCTCGAACTAGTCGCGGTGTTCGATGACAACACCGGGCGACGGGTACCGGTCCATCTCGGCAAGTCACGAAAGGGAGCCGGCCGCCTGAGGGTCGGCCCGCTGGCCAAACCCGACGCGAGCTGATGCCGACCCATGGCGCGGCACACGTTCGGCGGGAGAGCTGCCTCACACGAACGTCGGCGATCGCGGCCCCCGAGTGGCGGACGCTGGACCTGCGCGGGCCGGAGACGCCCTAGAACGCCCCCGTGCGACATCGCCCAGGGTGGACGGCGCACCCTACATCGGGTGGCTGAGGTGAGTCTCAACCACAGGTACCCTGATGACGTGAGGTTCGAGCGCATCACGACCGATCCGGATCGCATGGGTGGGCTGCCGTGCATCCGTGACCTGCGTTTCCCGGTGGCAACAGTGGTCGGAATGGTGGCTGAGGGGATGAGCTTCGAAGAGATCCTGGCCGAGCACCCGGACCTGGAGGACGAAGACATCCACGAGGCCGTCCGCTACGCCGCTGAAGCAGTGACCGAGCGCGAGCTGCCGCTGCGTACCAGCACTTGAGGTTCCTCCTAGACGAGAACCGGTCACCGGAGCTTGTCAACGTGCTTGCAGTGGCAGGCCATGACGTCATTCATGTCCGAGAAATTGGGCTACTCACGGCCCCGGATCGCCTGGTTGGGGTGTCCGCCCGGCAACAGTTGGTAAGCGAGGAAAAGCTCCGCCGCTACAATGGATCTGGCCGAGGTGGTCAAAGGAGCCGTCATGGCTGAACCAGCGCACGACATCATTGAAGTGCTCGTCGGCGCCGACGGCAGTCTCGTTGTGCCGGCCGCCGAACTCGCCGAGCACGGCATAGGGGCTGGCGAGATGGTGCGCGTCGAAGCGATCCCCCGTCGTCGACGCCGCTCCCACCTGGGCTCTCACCGTCGAGACCTCGGCTTTACCCAGGAGCACCTGGACGAGCTTCGCGCCGAGATGGCCGACGGCATCGGCGAGGACTTGACCGGGTGAACGCCGCCACCCCCGTGGTGGCGGACACACAGGTGCTCATCTGGTATGTCATCGAGCCGGATCGTCTCACCACCGCAGCGGTCGACGCCCTCAGCGCGGCGACCGACGCGGACCAGCCGATCTACGTGTCGGCATATTCGCTCGTCGAGCTTGTCTACGCCGTCGAGAGGGCCACCAACCCATTCACCGAGGACGACCGGCGAGCAATCCTCGAGGAGTTGGATAGCGGCGACACGCCGTTTGAGGTCCTGCCGCTCAGTGCCGCGATCGCTAACCGGGTCGCGGGTGTGCCCCGCACCGCCACGGCCGATCCCGGTGACCGCATCATCGCGGCTGCAGCGGAGGAGTTCGAGCTCCCTCTCGTTAGCGCCGACCGACACATGCCATCTACCTGCCGCACACAGGTCATCTGGTGAACTCGAACGACGAGGTGAAATGCGCCAACTCCAGAGTCCGTCTCGGCTGAGGTCGAGGACATCCAGCGTCAGCTCATGAGGCTGTGTGAGCGTCTCCGCTCCTTGCTTCGTTGAGCCGAGCATGACGCTTGAGTGCCGCTATCCAGAGGCCCAAGTGACTCCTGGGAAGTCCGGACCGGGGTATCCCGGCGATGGAGGCGACCTCCAGCAACCCCTCAAGGCGCGACCAGTCGCACGACCGCATCCCCCCAAACTCTTGGCGGTCCTAGCGATACGAGCATCGCGCGGAGAGTGATGACAGTCGCCTCTGAGGCCTGGCACAGCGAGGGGCGCCAGCTCGTCAGAAGTACGGTCCGCGGCGAGACCGAAGTGAGCTCGCGAGTGCACCTCCAAAATCGGGTCTGTGGGACACGCGTGGGACACGCGGGACACGAAATTGTGGCCAACAACGGTCATCAGCGGATAGCACCGGTCAGGTAGGAATAGGGTCTGACCTGCGGATATGTTTTCCTACCAGGATGCGTGGAATAGGGGTGGTGAGGGTTCGACTCCCTCCGCGCCCACGCCAATTCCGGGATAAAAGTTCAGATCAGCGCGTCTTCGGGTTCTCTCTCTAACCCATGGGCCCCGGAGAGCTCGGCGACACCCGGCCCCGTCCCGACCTCATGCGCCGGCATGCCATCCGACGACGAACTGGTCGGCCCCGCTGTCCGGTACGCGCCGGATCTGGCGGTCAACTGCTCGCCGGTTGCCATGGCGCGGACCACGCGCCAACTCCAGGCGGACTGGAGGACCGACCCGGTCGCGGCCGGGCCCCGCCGCGCCCGCGGCCACGACGGACTCGACGGTTTCGAGATGTCGGGCCGGGCCTTCGTTGCCATCGGTCGGTCGTGACGACCAGGAACTCGCCGAGGCAGTGGGCGCGACAAACCACAAATCGCCTTCGCATCGACGTCCGCCTACCGGGGGTGCTCGATCTGTACGTGGTCAACCACGGTTCCATCCGCTTCAGTGGTACGCCCGACGAGCTCAGCCATGACGCCCTCGCCTCCGAATACATCGGAGGCAGCCTCTGACCGGGCAAGATCGGTTCCTGTCCATCGGCTGAGAACGACCGCAGCCGGGTCGAGAACCCTTATAGCTTTGCGAATCCACGTGTCCATGCCCATCGAAGGGGAGGTATCCAACTCTATGATCAAGCAACCCACAAACCGTAGCCTGGCGCTCGCGGCGCTGGGCATGTCGGCGATTTTGCTCGCCGGGGCTTGCGGCTCCAGCAAGTCGTCGTCGTCCGCCACCACGAGCAGCGGCGGCGCCGCGACCACGTCCGGAGGGTCCGCCACGACCACCGGCAGCGGCGGCGCCGCTTCGGGGAGCCCATTCGTCATTGGCTCGATTTCCGACGTGACCGGGGCTGAAGCCTCGTCGCTCGGGACCAGTCAGAAGGCGGTCCAGGCCTGGGCCGACTGGACCAACGACAACGGGGGCATCAACGGCCACAAGATCAAGCTCATATCTGAGGACACCGGCTTCAATCCGTCGACGGCGCTTTCGGAAGTGAAGCAGATGGTCGAGCAGGACCACATCATCGCCCTGATCGGCGACCAGAGCAGCTTCGACGCCACCTTCGTGCCCTACCTCCAGCAGCACGGAATCCCGCTCGTCGGCGGCGGCCTCTTCCAGCAGGCGTCGTGGACGAACCCCGACTACTTCCCGCAGGGCGCAACCACGCTCCCACAGAACTACAACCTGGTCCATCTGGGCCCGTCTCAGGGAAAAAACAAGCTGGCCCTGCTCTACTGCGCCGAGTCCCCGGCCTGCGCCCAGGCGGTCCCGCTGTACAAGGCGCTCACCGCGTCCCTAGGGGTGAACCTGGTCTACACCGCGTCCGTATCCGCATCCTCGCCTGACTACACCGCCCCCTGCCTGGCAGCAAAAAACGCCGGCGCCAACTACATGTCCATCGGCGACGCCTCGTCAATCGTCATCCGGGTCGCGACCAGCTGCCAGCAGCAAGGGTACAGCCCCTTGCAGGTCAGCACCGACGGGACCGTGACCAACGCCTGGGCGACGTCCCCGGCCATGCAAGGTGCGATCATGGTCCAGCAGAACGCACCCTTCTCCGACACCTCCAACCCCGCCATTCAAACCATGCTCACCGCCCTCGACAAGTACGAGCCCGGAGTAACCACATCCCAGAGCTGGGGAGAAAACGACGTCTTCTCCTGGGCCTCCGGCCAGCTTTTCACCGCCGCAGCCAAAGCCGCGAACCTCGGTGACAATGCCACCGCCGCTCAGGTGATCCAGGGACTCTACGCCCTCAAAGGCGACACGCTCGGAGGCCTGGCGCCCCCGCTCACGTACACCAACACTGGCAAGGGCCATCAGGTCTACTGCTCGTTTGTCATGGGCGTGGCCAACAACAAGTTCACCACCCCTCAGGGCAGCACCCTCAGCTGCGCCCCGACCGCGGTCATCAACCCGATCGTCGCCGCCTCGGGCGGCTGACCCGCCTCGCCACACCGCCCGCTAAAAAGAGGAGCGCCGCCGAGAAGGGCGGCGCTCCCACGGCCCGCGACAGCGTGCTGGCGGACTTGAGTCCTCAATCGTGATAGCCCGCCTGGGATCAGCGGGGACCGCTCAATAGCCCTTGAACTCCGGGTCTCGCTTCTCGTAGAAGGCGCGATGGCCCTCGAGATAGTCCTCGGTCTGACCCGCGCTCTGTAGGCCCCAGGCTTCCATGGCGTGGGCGACGTCCAGATTGTTGGCGGCGAGGCCTAATTGCATCTGCATCTTTGCGAACGTCAGTTGCACGGTCGGCCCCTTGGCAATCTTCGTGGCGAGGTCCATCGTCGCAATCATAAACTGATCGTGGGGAACCACACGGCCCACGAGGCCGATGCGCAGCGCCTCCCCGGCGTCGAGCATGTCGCCCGTATAAGTCATGAGCAAAGCCTGCTCGAGACCAACCAGACGAGGGAGAAAGTAGCTCAGGCCGGTCTCCGGAGTGAGACCACGTTTGGTGAAGGCAACGGAGAACTTCGCCTGGCTGGAAGCGATCCGGATATCCGCGGGTAAGGCAAACATGAATCCGCCGCCGACGCAATAGCCGTTTATCGCCGCAATCGTTGGCTTTGGAAAGCTGTAGATCGACCGTCCCACGTAGAACGCGTTGGCAGCCGCCCGGGCCGTCGTCAACGGTGGGCGGGTCGGCCGGTCCTCGGCGTGATCGGTCCAGTCCTCGCCGCCTCGACCCGCGGCCAAGTCCTTGAGGTCCGCACCTGACGAGAAGGCGCGTCCGGTCCCGGTGATCACCAGACACCGGACCCCGGTGTCGTCTTCGGCCGCGTGAAGGGCGTCCTCGAACTCCCGTTGCGTCTGGCGGCGGAACGCGTTCATCACTTCGGGTCGGTTCAGGGTGACGAGACCGACCCCGCTCGTCACCTCGTAGGTGATGTCGACGTAGTCCACGACCGCTCATCGTACTCAGCACCGGGGCGACCGCTCGATGATCCTCCGACCTTGACCATCGACTTGAGTGCCTGGCAGGAAACATCCGGTGGGCGGGTCCCAGCCCGGATCGGCTGTACTGGCACCGATGACCATACGTGGCAACCATCTCTATGACCATCTCGGCGTGCGGTCGAAGCGCGTTGACGATGAGTGCGGCGAGACCCGCATGCCGGTCAACGACGACGTGCGCGTATCAGGCGGGCTGCGGGCCGCGCCGCTTGGCCTGGCCTTCGAGCAAGGGGTGGCGTCGTATCTCTTCGCCAAGGTCATGGCCGTCCCGTCGCAAATCTCGTTGCATATCCGCGACCAGGGCGCCGGCGTGAACGGCGTCGTGTCCACGACCCGTTTGGTGCGGCTTGGCCGGACGCTGGCGACTGTCGAAGGCCGCATTGTCGACGACACCAACCCCTCGCGCCTGCTGACCTACGGATCGATCGCCTGGTCGGTGATCGGCGAGGCCGCCTGGCCTCCCGTCGGAAGACGAGCACCCGCCGGAACCGTTGCCCGCAGCCGGTGTCGACGTCATCGAGGCAGCCGGCATCACGCCCCTCTCCGACGGCTCCAGCTGCCAGGTGGAGGGCATCACCGCCCAGACGACCGGCCCCGGCGGGATCCTCCACGCCGCATGTTTCAGTTGCTCTGCGAGGAGGCTGCCCTCGTGGCCGCCCGCACCGCCACCGGTATCGCAAAGGGGCGCGCCGTCGACTGCACCTTCAATTTCATGCAGCCAGGTAAAACCGGGCCCTTTGTGGCAACAGCCGAGATCCTGTGCACCGGCGAGGAGGGCGTCGACACCACCGTCATAGTTCGCGACGTCGGCAACAACAACCGGATACCCGCACTCGCCCACGTCCGGGTGCGCCCCGTCGGCTGAGCAGCCCGCGCTCGGTGCCGGCTCATCGGGTCACAGGCCTCGCACGCCGCGTCCACCCACGCCTCGATGGACCTTATGGCCTCGACGGCGCCTATGGCCTGGACGCCGGAGATGGTGGTCGAACCCTGCGGATTCAACTAGAGGTCGCAGCGACGCGGGCCATCCATGATTCGGGCCTGCTACATATACAATGTATGATGTCCAGGTCGGTTCGTCGTCAGGTCGTCCCGAAAGATGGGACCTCGAAGTCGTGGCAGGATAAGTCCCGAGTGGAGGGGGTCACGTAATATGCGCAGCTTTGACGAGAAGCTCCTGGAGGATCTGAGCCCAGCGGCTCGAACGAGCCGCTCATCCCGCCTTCCGGGCGCGATCGAGGAGCTGACGCGCTTCGAGAACCCCGTGCTCTCCGGTGGCATGCGCTACGCAGTCGCCGATACCGAGATCGCGGGTGTGCCAATCCGCAAAGGCGACAAGATCGACGTGTGCTGGACGACGGCGGACCTCGATCCCGACCAGTTCCCCGATCCCCTCACGGTCGACTTGGGCCGTCCGGCCAACCGCCATATCGCCTTCGCCAGCGGCATCCACCGCTGCCTCGGATCACACCTGGCCCGCGGGCGACCCGCAGCTGTCAGCTCGGGAGATCATCGTCGAGACGGTAGACCCCCACGCCGGCCCGTTCACAACGGTTGGCTGGCCCGCTCCTGTAGACGGCCAGCCCTTTGTGGTCACCCGGCCAGCACCGTTGCTCGGCGAGCACACGGACGAGGTGCTGAAGGGGGCCGGATACACGGGAGCCGAGATCGATAACCTGCGCGCCCAACACGTCCTCTGAGCGCCGCGCATGGCCACACAACCTCCTCGAGCGTTCCGGCCAGCAGCCGGATCAGAAAATCGACGGTGTCGGGGCATGGAGCCGGCCGGCGGAGCTGGCGGTCTGCTCCAGGTCGTCGTCTCAAAGAGCGTGGCTGCCTGCGCCGGCGTTCGGTGGGTGCTGCGTGGCGGTCGGGTTTCTTGCCGATGTCGTCGGCTGCGGGTTGCGGGCCATCGGTGGCGACGTGGTGGTTGGGTGGTTTGTCGGTGGCGGGACGGTGCCGCTCGCGCCTCGTCGATCGGAAATGGTGAAGTAGACGACGGATGTGCCGATGAGGATGGCTCCGATGCTGGTGGTGCCGGTGGGCCTCTCGCCCAGGAAGAGGACGGCGCCCAAGAGGCCGAAGACCGGGATGAGGTTGAGGACCACGGCGGCCCATCCGGCGTCGACTCGAGTGATCACCGCGTTGTAGAGGAGGAAACTCACGGCGAAGCCGCCGATTCCGACTCCGACTGCTGCCACCCAGTACCTGGGTGCCGGCGCGACGAACGGGTGTCCGCTACCCGTTGACCATCTCAGTATGGCGATTGGCAGCAGCAGCATCGACGCCGCCGAGAATTGCCAAGTGGTGAGCGACAGCGTGTCGGAGCCGTCGTCGAAGCGTTTGGCTGCGATGGTGTACAGGCTGGCGGTCAGGATGCCGGCGGCGACGTACAGGTCACCGATGCTGGCCGAGTGGCTATGCCCGGCGCCGGCCAGCACGGCCAGCCCGCCCAGCGCCAGCACCACGGCCAGCACGGCGGGGCGGGTGACGATCTCGCCGAGCAGGAAGGCGGCCAGGACGATAACGAGCGCAGGTTCGAGTCCGGAGAGGATGGACCCGTCGACGGCGGTGGTTCTCGACAGCCCGCTGGTATCGCCCAGGTAGGCCAGGGCCGGCTCGAGCAGTCCGAGCAGGAGTGGGAGTCGCCACGTTTGCGGTGGCCGGTAGCCACGGACCAGGAGGACCGCCCATAGGGCGCCGGTGGCGGCCATGAGCTCGATGCAGAGCAGGGTGGTCGGATCGAAGCCGCCCAGGGCGTATTTGGTCCCGGTGACGGCTCCGCCCCATAGGGCCGCGGCCACCACGAGCGCCAGCAGAGGACGGCGGTAAAGGGCCGGCACGTTTCGGCCTGCTCTCGTCAGTGAACCATGACGTTACGGAATTGCCACGGGTCGCTCTCGTCGATATCGTCGGGGAACAGCCGCGACCGTGTCGAGAGAGGCGTCCATTCGGTGAAGTGCCCTTCGACCGGGCCGAGGTAGGGCCGCTGGACCTCGAGGCAGCGTCGAAAATCTATGTCGTCAGCTTCGACGATGCCGGCCTGGGGATGCTCGATCGCCCACACCATGGCGGCCAATACCGCGGATGTGACCTGCAGACCGGTGGCATTTTGGTATGGGGCGAGGGATCGAGTCTCCTCGATCGACAGTCGTGACCCGTACCAGTAGGCATTGGCGTCGTGCCCATACAGAAGGACGCCGAGCTCATCGACGCCGTCGACGATCTCCGTTTCATCAAGAAGGTGATGCTGCGGCGGTGGCTCCCCCGCCCTCCCGAGCAGCTCGTGCCAGGAGAGTATGGCGTCGTCGGCAGGATGATATGCATAGTGGCAAGTCGGGCGGTATTCGACCTTGGCGCCGTCACGCACGGTGAAGTAGTCCGCGATCGAGATGGACTCGTTGTGAGTGACGCACAGGCCGTACTGGGGGCCCGCGGTGGGGCACCAGGTGCGGACTCGGGTATCGGCGCCGGGTTGGGCCAGGAAGATGGAGGGGGCGTCCGGGTTGGCGTGGTGGCAGGCCGACGACGGCAGCCATCGTTCGTGGGTACCCCATCCGATCTCGGAGGGCTGCAGCCCCTCGGAGATGAACCCGTCGACCGACCAGGTATTGACGAAGGTGCCGATGGGCTTGGGGCGGCAGCTGTGTTGGGTGTCACGCTCCGCGATATGGATCCCGGTCACCCCGCTGGCTCGCATCAGGTCCGCCCACTCGGCCCGGCTGGTTGGCTCCGAATGGTGGAGTCCGACCTTGACGGCGACGTCGAGGAGGGCTTGCTTGACGAACCAGGACACCATGCCGGGGTTGGCCCCGCAAGCCGACACCGCGGTAGGCCCGTGAGGGTGGGCGGCCCGCTCGGCCAGAAGGGTCTGGCGTAAGGCGTAGTTGGTGCGCGCTTCGAGTGGGGCGGCGGGGTCGTCGTAGAAGCCCGGCCACGGTTCGATCACGGTATCGACGTAGAGCGCCTCGAGTTGGCGGCACAGCGAGAGGATCGCCACCGACGATGTGTCAACGGAGAGGTTGACACAGAACGGCTGGCCGTGATCGCCACCGAGCAGTGGCGTGAGCAAAGCCCGATAGTTGTCCGCAGTTACAGCGGTGGTGAGCTTACGTACGCCGAGTTGGTCGACGAGTCCGTCGTGGTCCGTGTCGGGTGACACGACCACTATGTCGGCCGGTTCGACGTCGAAGTGCCGGAGGATCAATGGGAGGGCGCCTCGGCCGATAGAGCCGTAGCCGATCATGACCACGGGGCCGGTCAGGCGCCCGTAGGTCGGGTACTCGTTCATAGCGTCACCACCGTTTCCTTGTCACCGGACACGAAGAAAGTGCGCAGCGGCTCGAAGCCGTTGAACCACACCGACGAGTAGGAAGAGGTGTAGGCTCCGGTTGACATCAGCTGGATACGGTCACCGATTCGCAGATCTGCTGGAAGCTGGTAGCCGGACCTCTCGTAGAGGACGTCGGCGCTGTCACACGACGGGCCGGCCAGGACGACCGGTGCCAGCGGTCCCTGCTTGCTGGGGACGGCGATGTGGTACCGGATCGCTTCTTCGAGTGTCTCGGTCAGCCCGTTGAACATGCCGATATCCAGATAGACCCAGCGTCGCTCGTCATCGGCCGGACGGCGGGAGATCAGCACGACCTCCGTCTCGATCAGTCCGGCTTCGCCGACCAGGTAGCGTCCCGGTTCGATCAGGATCTCTCCGGAAAAAGAATGACCCAGGTGCGTGTCCAGCGCCTGCTGGATCGCCTGGCCGTATGCGGCCATATCGGCGACGGGATCGCGGTACCGGCAGGGCAGCCCGCCCCCGAGGTTGACTCCGGCGGCCTCAAAGCCGTCAGCCGCCATCGTTCCCAACAAGGCGGCGGCTGTCGCCAGCGGTTCTTCCCAGGCCGTGATATCCCGCTGCTGAGATCCGACGTGAAACGACACGCCCAAGCCGAGCCCGGCGTAGGCCGCCTTATGGAGCAGGCCCAATGCGTCCTGCGGGCTGCAGCCGAACTTCCGCGACAGCGGCCAGTCGGCCCCCCTCCCGTCGGTACTGATGCGCACGTATACCGTGCTACCCGGTGCCTGACGGATCACCTTGTCGAGCTCGGCCTCGGCATCCACGGTGAAGGTCCTCACCCCGCAGTGATTCGCGTAGGCAATGTCTTTCTCCTTCTTTATGGTGTTACCGAACGCCAGGCGGCCCGGATCGATACCGAGCTTGAGGCAACGTTCGATCTCGCCCGGACTGGCCACATCAAAACTCGACCCGACATCGGCCAACCGGTCCAGGACCTCTTCCGCCGGATTGGCCTTCACCGCAAAGAGGACTCGACAGGCAGGCAGAATGTCGGTCAGCCGCCGGTAGCGCGCCTCGATCAGATCCAAGTCGACGACAAGAAACGGCGTGGGCAGACCCGGGTTCTCGGCCAGGAACCGACCGATCGTCTCCGTGGGCCCGGTTGCATCCAACCGACCGTGAACATCTGTTGCGCTCATACGACCCCAGCCCTTTCCATATGCATCGCACCAACCCCACGCCACTCAACACGGCGGCCTTGCGGAGAGCCTCTCGACACTCAGCGGGCCCCTATGGCATGGCCTGGTTGGACCGAGGCCTGGGCCCCGGTCCATGCTGAGGAGACCGGGCGACGGCCGCCAGAAATACGACTCGGAGCCATATTTGGGCCTTCGGCTGCCCCGGAAACGCCCACCCTGGGCCAGGCCACGGATTCGGATCATGATGGGACGTCCCGGATGCTGAGTGTGGGTGTGCTGTCGGAGCAACTGTGAATCTCCATCCCGTCTGGCCACATCGGTGCCCACTACCAAGATTGGGCATGTCAGCTACCTATATTGGGAGATGGACCCCGGTCCGACACCTTCTTAAACGGTCCGTCCCGGTGAACGGCCTCCGCTCGGAGTCATCATGGGGGTCACCGTTTGGATCCGTACTTCTCGCCGTGATGCCAGGTGGGACCGCGGCTGACCTGGGCGTATGCTGCCGTCGTCCAGATCAACCACGCGGCCACCAGGCCGGGCCCGCTAGATTCGATAGGACTGGTGGGTTCGTTCGAGGGCCCCCATTGGCGCGTGAGGTGACTGATGGCTGACAGTGACAGCAGCGGGGGGGTCGGCGCCCTTTCTCCGCCGATCCCGGGCGCGCACCCGATGCACAAGTTTTACTGGGACGCGGTTGGGCGGCACGAGTTGCAGCTGCTCAAGTGTCAGGAGTGCGGCCACTTCGTGCACTATCCGAGGCCGACCTGCCCACGATGCCACTCCGACGACCTCCAGCCGGAGACGATCACCGGGCGCGGGACGCTGTATTCGTATACGGTGGTAATGCAGGCGGGTCATCCGTTTTTCGTGGACAAGATCCCGTATGTGATCGGAGTGATCGAGATCGACGAAGAACCCGGCGTGCGTATGCCGGCCGGTATCGAAGCCGAAGAGTCGGACCTGCGGTGCGGGATCCCGATGGAGGTGGTGTTCAAGAATGTGACCGACACCCTGGTGCTTCCTTACTTCCGTCCCAGCGAGAGGAGCGACAGGTGAAGGTCAACGAGCGGGTGGCCGCGGTCGGGGTGGGCTACTCGAAGACCGGAAGGCGTACGGGACTGGGATCTTGGCCGCTCGCGATCCAGGCCTGCCGATCCGCCATGGACGATGCCGGCATGACCCCCGCAGACCTAGACGGTGTCGCGGTGCTCTGGGGTGTCGCCGGGCCCGAACCAGGAGGGCTGGACTACATCGACCCGA
Source organism: uncultured Acidimicrobiaceae bacterium (assembly GCA_963769725.1). Lineage (GTDB taxonomy): Bacteria > Actinomycetota > Acidimicrobiia > Acidimicrobiales > Palsa-688 > PALSA-693. Next base: position 292,402 of record CAVYMU010000006.1, read on the forward strand.
TGGACCTCGGCTACACCCTGGGTATCTCACCGCTCAACTGGTTCGGGTCCCCGAGCCCGTCACCAGCGTACGTGGGCGCGGCAATCCAGGGGATAGCGGCCATCCGGTCCGGCTTCGCCCACACGGTTCTCACGGTGAGGATCATCAATCAGCGATCCAGCTCTCAGGAGGTGATCAAGGAAACTGCAGAGCGCGGGCCGGAGATCGTGACGGGTGACCGCAGCTACACCTCGCCGTACGGGTTCGACGTTGGCGGCCTCATTCCCTCGATCGCGTCGCTACCGGCGCAACGGCACATGGACCTCTACGGCACCACCGAAGAGCAGTTCGGGGCGCACGTCGTGACCCAGCGCCACCACGCCTCGCTCAACGAGGATGCCATCTTCCGGGACCCGCTCACCATCGACGACTACCTGGCGTCGCGCTACATCTCCAAGCCGGTCCGGCTCCTCGATTGCGACTATCCGGTCGACTCCGCATCCGCGGTGATCTACACGGCCGGGGACCGGGCGAGGAACTGGCGGAAGAAGCCGGTGTGGGTTGAGGCGGCTGCGTACTCGTCTGTGAAGTACTTCGACTTCAACAACATCGAGCTCAACCAGAACTCTCCGTTCCACGCCGCCAGAGAGCTGTGGAGCAGGACCGACCTGACACCTGACGACGTAGACTTCGCCCAGCTGTACGACGGGTTCACCATCATCACGTTTCAGTGGCTGGAGGCGTTGGGCTTCTGTTCCCTTGGGGAGGCCGGGCCGTTCATCGAGGCCGGCAATACTCGTCTCGGCGGGAAGATTCCGACCAACACGGATGGCGGGGCGTGCAACGTCGGCCGGCGCCACGGCGCCAACTTTTGCATCGAGTCCGTTCGCCAGCTGCGCGGCGAGTGCGGGCAGAGGCAGGTCCCAGGCGCCGAGGTCGGAGTGTGGGCCAACGCGGTTGGTCCGTTTTCAGGCGTCGTCCTTATGACCGCCGATTGAGACCTTTACGATCGTAAACCGGAGCGGCGGAGACGTCATCACTTGACGGCCTTCCCCGATGCTGACACGGGGATGATGGCGGACATGCCTATGGACGGAATGGCCGGAGGCTCGACAAGAGCGCCATGGAGTTGCGGGCGGTGAGAAGTGGCCGAGCGTCTCCATAGCGGGTGGCTGGAACGCGAGGAGCTGGTCAGGTGAGTGAGGTTCAGCGGCGGCGGAATAGCTGAGCGGGGATCGGACCCCCGCTTTGGTCGGTCCAGTCCGTCCAGTCGGGGCGAGGGTCGCCCGGGATCTCCCGGGTGGTGAATGCCATTACGCAGCCCTGCGTGGTGTCGGGATCACTGACCAGAATGGTGGAATCGGCCGAGGCGAACTTGACGCCCTTGCTCTCCAGATAGGGCTCGGCGTCGGCCAGGTCGCGGACCTTGAAGGTAAGCGAGTAGAGGCTTTGATGAAAGCGCATCATGTCGGCCTGCAACGGACCCTCGCCCGCCGGTTCGGCCAGCTCGACCACGGTGTCATCGCCCACCAGCACGAACGCGCTGTGCGATCCGAGAAGAGGATTGTCACCCTCATAGAGGAGCCTTCCGTGCAGCAGGCCGACATACAGGTCTCGAGCCTTGGCGAGGTCGTGAGTAGACAGGGTGAGATGGGAGACCTTCTGAATCTGCAACGGGTGATAATCGGCCCACCAGGAGGGACGCCAGTCCGGCGCAAATCGCGGGTCTCGCAGGAGCGCCGGCCCGCCAGGGGTGTCCGGCGCCGGGATGAACTCGAGCTGCGTAAGCGTGTCCCGAGGGTGGGTAAACACGGGGCCGTCGACGTAATCGCCGGTGAGGAGGACGCCGGCCGTTCCCCGGCACTCGATCCCCGCCGCCCGCAGGCTCCGGTACAGGTCGTCCATGCCTTCGTCGACATACCAGGCGACGGAGTGCAGGCGCTTCCCGTGCTGGGTGTAGTAACGCCCCAAGGGCATCCGCTCCCAGCCCTCGACCCGGAAAGCGGGCGCCAGCGGCTCAATGCACAGATCACCCAGCAAGACCAGGGAGGCGTCGCGTTTCTCAGCGTCCATGTACGACGCGGGCATGAACTGCCGGACGGAAAAGACGTCGTAATACCACAGGTCGAGCTCGCGTGCGTCGCTCGTCATATGGATGACGTGAAAATTCTTGCCGATTCTAAATCCCATGTGCGGAGGATCTCGTCCTATTCAGGTGTCAGGTGTTTGTTGGCCCATGGCGGTTGTCTGGCGACCAGTACTGACGGCACCGTAGAACCCGCCATCCGTCCACAGGACTTCCCCGGTGACGTAACTCATTCTCGGGCTGCACAGAAGGACCAGCGGCCAGCCTTGCTCATCGGGCCGGGAGTACCGGCCGACGGGGCCGACGGCGGCGTCGACGACCTCCTTGGTGGCCATGGCATGGAAGGCTGGCATCATGGGTGTGTCCGTCGGACCGGGGTTGATGCAGTTGAATCGGATACCACGTTGCATCAACTCTGCACACCACCACCCGACCCACGCATCGATCACATACTTCGAGAAGGCGTAACCGCTCCACGACCACTTGTCTTCGTTGGCCTGGAGCCAGGCCACCGCCTCGTCGAACCCGGAAGACTCCAGCAGTTCGCTGATGGTGGGGAGGTGCTGTTGCCAGCCGATCGCAGCCGAAGACGAGATGGCGCCGATTGCCGATCCGTCTGCCATCTTGGGGAGAAGCTGCTGGATCAGGTGCCGAGGTCCGACAAAGTTGACCAGCATGGTGTCGAGCTGGCTGAACGGCGGACCGGGCAGCCCGGCGCAGCTCAACAGAGCGTGTAGGGGACCATCGATCTCCGCCGCCACCCGCTCGATGGCACCCGGGTCCCGGAGATCGAGCCCGAGCGTCCGCTCGACCGGCACCGTCACGTCCTTGACGTCGAGCGCCGTCACCTTCGCACCCAGGTCGACGAGAATCTGCGCCGTGGCCTGCCCCATCCCCGACGCCGCCCCCGAGACGACCACCGTCTTCCCTGCATAGCCCAGCACGTCATTCACCTGGTGGTCCCCTTTCCTTGGGCAAGCATCAGCAACCTTAGCGCGCGTGAAAAACACCCCTTCCAGCAGGAGAAAGCTGCCGCCGCGGCTGGCCCGACGGCAGCTGAGCGGCGCCCACCTTCCGGTCCCGGGGGCTCGTCTGCTCAGCGCGGGCGGCGGCTGTCCTCGCCCGTGTCAGTGGTTTCCACCTGCACGCCGCGTTCAAGACCCAGAAGTGCCACCACCGCGGCTGCGGCCATGATGCCCGCCATGACGTAGAACACGGTTCGGGTGGCGTAGGCGAAGTCCACCCGGATGAAGTGGGGAATGGTTGCGGTGCTGGGCCCGGTGTTCTCTGCCTGCCCGAGCTTCGATGCCTCGGCAGCGGCCCGGGCGGGGGAAGCCCCTTGGGCGATCAGCGACGAAGTGACCCGGGATCGCAGTTGAGTGACCAGGATGGTGCCCAGGATGGCGAAGCCCAGACTGGCGGCGTAGTTCCGGACCGTCTGGGTGATTCCCGTCGCCTCCCCGTAGGACAGGCGGGAAGCCCGGTTGACGGCGTCGGTATTGGCCGGCGTGAGCATGAACCCCATACCGGCCCCGGACAGAATGACGGGCCACACCTGATTCGAGAAGTCCAGTTGGGTGACCTTCCCGGCCCACAGGGCGAAACCCACCGCCGCGACCGCGCAGCCGATCACGACCGGACGCTTGGCTCCCCTGCGATCGAGGATCCGTCCTCCGATCTGGGAGGTCACGACGAACCCCAAGAAGAAGTAGAGGAGATATAGACCGGCTTGCTGGGCCGACTTCCCAAGCGCGATCTGGGCGTACTCGCTGGCGAAGAAGAAGATGGGGATAAAGACCAACATGGCGATGCCAAGGACCAGATTCTCGACGGCAAATGGTCGGATCTGGAAGATACGCACCTGCATGAGCGGTGACGACGTCCGCAGCTCGACGAAGACAAACGCAATCAACAAGGCCACGCCGGCCACAATGCACAGCACCGTCGCCGGGTTGCTCCAGCCCCACGTCGCCGACTGTTGGAAACCGAGTACCGAGAGGGCCACGCCGGACACGATGAGAGCCAGGCCGCGATAGTCGACCGGTGCAGGACGGTAATCGGTCACCGGCTTGGAGATGGCGATCAGCACCAGGGCGATGACGGCCACGGGTATGTTGACCCAGAAGATGGCCCGCCAGGTCCATTCGGTGAGATAGCCGCCCAGGACCGGACCCACCGCGGTGAGGCCTCCTGCGATGCCGAAGAACAACGCCAGGGCTCGGCCCCGCTGGTGCAGGCTGAAGGTTTGTACCACGATGCCCAGGGCGGCGGGGAACATGATGGCGCCGCCGGCGCCCTGCACGACCCGGAAGGTCACGATCCACGCCTCGGCCGCGGCGCCCTTCGGGGTCAGGCCGCACATGGCGGATGCGGCCGCAAAGATGACGACCCCGAGCACAACCATCTTGCGGTGCCCGACGGTGTCGGCGAGCCGGCCGCCGAACGCGAAAAGAGCCGCCAGTGACAGCAGGTAGGCGTTGATGGCCCATTGGGTACCGGTGTTGGTGAGGCCCAGCTCCTGTTGGATTTTCGGGGCCGCGATCGACACGATGGTCTGATCGATGAACGTCATGGCGACGGCGAAAATCATGGCGGCCAGGACCAGGTTCCTGGACCGCCCGTTGGCGCCCACGTTGGGGGTCATGACGGCTCCTCGGTTCGGGATAGTTCGGACAGACGGGTCGGTTCGGTCAACTACATCACGGATTCGGAACTGGGACCTGCTTCACGTTGGACTGCCGTTCGGGGCGAGGCCCGCGATCCAGGCTCGTACCGCGCCAGCGACCCCGGTCGCCTGCCCGTTGAGGAAATGGTCAGCATCAGCGAGGCTGGCCACCGTCGTACTCGCCCAGCCCATGGTGAGCTCCCGGACTCGGGTCGGCGGGGAGAACTGGTCGCGGTCAGGGACCAGCAACTGCTTGGGGCGGGCATCGGCACCGACCGCAGCGAAGTCCCCAAGACGCAGCGGTGGCGCCACTGCGAACCAGCCCGCCGCTCGGGGGTCTTTGATGCCGAGGATGACATCGGCGCCGAATGAGTACCCGACGAGCACGACGTTCGTCGCCGCAATCGCGCTGATCACGGTCAACGTGTCCGCCCGAGCCTGGAGCGGATCTGACGAACTCAGGTCGAAGCGAGCCGTGCTCACGCCTGCGGGCGGAAGGGCCCGGTAGATGGCATCGATGACATGATTGAACCGGTCGCCACCCATATCGGGATGTGGGTGCACCAGCACGGCCGCCAGCGAGGAGTCGGCCACCGCCTGATAGTCCAGCGTCCCCAGGTCCACCGATGGAGTGTCTACCGCCGGATCACCGGCGACGCAACGGGCGACCCGGCCCGAGACAGCCGGGGGACCGCGGTTCAGGCCAGGTGCCCCTTCGGATCCGCGGCGGTCCCGACGGACAGCTCCGCCAGGGCCGCACACACCGCTGTCGATTGGTTCCGGGCGAGAAGATTGGTGGCCGCATCCGTCCGAACGGCCCCGTAGCGGACGTCGTCATACAGGTAGGTGAGCTCCTTGAGCGCGTCGGCTGGAGCCGGCGCCAGGTCCGCCCGCAGGCGGGCCTCGAGCTCGCGCGCCGTCTCCGATCTGGCCCGACCCCGGCCCACGGTCCGAGCCGTCGACAGGAACCGCCGGTAGGCCAGACGAACCGTTGCCATCCCGGCCTCGTCCTCGAGCGGCCCCGCCGCCAGGGCGGATGCTCCCTCGGGCGTCGGGCCCCGCCGCCACGGCCAGCGCAGGCCTGATCGCAGCTGGGCCCACAAGTGGCGCCAGCTGAATATCGAGCTGCGTTCCTCCTCGGCGCTTTCCCCCGATGACAGCGGGCGCCATTTCATCCTCGGAGAAAGGGACCGAATCGAGTAGTACGCCACGACTACCACCGCCAGCACGACCAGGATCTCCCACACCACCGCCGGGAGATTGAACGGGGCGTGGACGGGCCGGACGTGGGGTACTCCGGGTGGCGGTCCAGACTGCGAATGCGCCACCGGCGGCGAGGTGGACCCGGGACGGGATGTCGGAAGCAGATGCCAGAGCCAACCGGCGGCAGCCGTGATCGCCCCCCAGACCGCGGCAGCAGCCCGCCCCACCGCCCGGCCGGCGATGGGCGCTCCCGGTCCGACGACCACGGCGAGGAGCAGCGCCACCAGGCCCACGCCAACCAGGGGTACGGCCAGAACACTCACCCATACCAGGCTGGGTGGGGTGGCGGACCGGGCCAGCAGCGACTCCTCCAGCTCGCGCTCCCGGACCAGGGCGGCCGCCGCCGCGGTGAGCGGAAAGAACACAAAGAACAACCAGCCCGCCGCCCTGGTGCTGGCCAGGAAAGCGATGGCGTGGTGGTCGGCCTGTCCGGCGAAGATCCCCACGAACGCCACCCCGCCGAGCGCCAACGACCAGGTCACGTGCCGGAATGACGGGGCGGCGAGGCCCAGCCACACCCCGCGGCCCCACGCCAGCCCGGCCGCGAACCAAGCGACGCCCGCCACCACCGCGGCGGGATGCCCGGCCGCCGTCCAGGGCCGGGTGGCGGTCTGCCACCACGAACCCGACCTGGTCAGCTCTCCGGTCAGACCGGCAGTGAGGGCCACTCCCAGCGCCACACCCAGGCCAACCGCTCCGACCTTCCACCACCACCGCCAGGTCAGCCCGGCCAGCGTGGCGCACCAGGCCGCCGCGACCGCGGCCGGTAGGGCCAGGGCCAGGAAGGGCAGGTGAACATGCGTCCCTGGGGCGGCGTTGACGGCCGAGGCCATGAGCATCGAGACCCAGGTCGCCTCGGCGGCGACCACCATCGCCGGGACCGCGACCCTATGGAGCCAACTCCAGGACGTCGGTGGTTCTCCAGTCGGCGTGGTACGTCACCTCCCTCACCAGGTCGGCTTGGTTCGCTGGGGGAGGACGGCCCTGTCCGACCCGCAGCCAGATGGCGGTGACCGGCAGCCGCCGGCGCACGGCCGCCAGGGCGGCCAGTGTCGGCTCCGAAAAGTCACTGGCGATGACCACCGCGCTGGCGCCCGAACCCAAGCGCCCTCCCTCGCTGATCAGCAGTTCGCCGAGCGAGACCCGGCCGTACGGCGAGGCGCGGGCCAAGGACTCGAGCATGGCAGGCAGGGCCCCCGGCGCCGTGCTCGGGGCGTGGGCCACCGGATGACCCTTCACGGTGGCAGACGAAAACAACCCGGTGGCGACACCCCGTCGAGCCATCTCGGCCACAACCGACGCCGTGACCGCGATGAGGAACTCGGCCCTGTCGAGGTCGGCGGCGCCGCCGGCCCGCCCGAGTACCCGGATGTCGGCGAAGACCGCGATCCGCCAGGTGGCAGTGGGTTCGAACTCGCGCACCAGAAGGGCGGTGCTGCGCGCCGTGGCCCGCCAATCCACATGTCGCAAGGCGTCGCCGGGACGATACTCACGAACACCCGCGGCCCGACTCGGGTCGGCTGCCACCGCCGGTGGGGCCCGTCGGTCCCCCCAAGCCAGTCGGGAGACGACTGGGGGCACCGGCAGCCGGAACAGCTTCGGGTAGACGAGCAGGTCGGCCGGGTCGCTCACCCTGGCCTCCCGGTGGCGTATCCCGATGGGGTCACCGGACCGAAGCCGGGCCGGCCCGAACTTGAGTTCGCCGCGCTGGTCGCAGACCACGGTCAGGTGGCGGCGGATGCGCTGAAACGGCAGCATCGGCAGGAGATAGTGAAGCTCACCGCGGCGACCGCTGGCATCGGGTTGCACCATCCCGCCGCGGATGGTCAGGGCGGCGGGAACCTCGTCCTGGACGTGCAGCCAGGTGAGGGGCAACAGCTTGTCGTTGACGAACTCCAGTTCGAGGGTGACTTCCTCACCAAACGTGGCCCGTTGCTGACCGAGCGTCCGGCGGTAGCTCACGCCCGTCAAGCATTCGCGCTGCCACACCCACAGCACGGCCGCCGTAATGGCGACGAGCATCCCGGCCAGGGCCAGCAACGTCAAGTGCACGCCCCACCCCACGCCTGCGAGCGCCAAACCGGCCCCAACCATCAACCACTCGACATCCACGGACCGTCTCACGGCACCGCTACTCCAGCACTTCGTCTTCCACCGGGACCGGCACCCCGGCCAGCACGGCGGCCACGACGGCTTCCGGGGTGTGGCCGCGCAAGCGGGCCTCGGCGCTCAGGATGAGCCGGTGGGCGATTACTGCCGGGGCCAGCGCCTTGACGTCGTCCGGTACCACGAAGGTCCGGCCGTCCAGTAACGCTTTGGCCTGGATGGCCCGGTGCAGGGCCAGGGCCGCTCTCGGGCTGGCCCCCAGGGCCACCCGTTCGTCGGACCTGGTGGATCGGATCACGTCCAGGAGATAGGCCCGAACCTCATCGCCGACGTGGACGGTGCCGCGCTGATCCTGCAAGTCCAGGATCTCTACGGCCGTGACCGTGGCGCCCAAACGCGACAGGGGGTCGTCGCGCTCGAATCGGCGCAACATGGCGTCCTCCTCTTCGAGGCTCGGGTAACCCGGGCGAACCCGTAGGAGAAACCGGTCGAGTTGCGCCTCCGGGAGCGGGAAGGTGCCCTCCAGCTCGATCGGATTCTGGGTGGCCAGGACGAGGAATGGATCCGGCAGGCGCATGGTCTCACCGTCCACGGTCACCTGCCGCTCCTCCATGGCCTCCAGCAAGGCCGACTGAGCCCGCGGGGTGGCCCGATTGATCTCGTCGGCCAGGAGAACTTGAGTGAAAATGGGTCCCGGCCGGAAGCTGAACTCCGAGGTGCGCTGATCAAACACGCTCGAACCGGTGATGTCGGAAGGCAGCACATCGGGCGTGAACTGGATCCGCCGAAACGAGCACCCCATGGTCGCCGCCAACGATCGGGCCAGCAGCGTCTTCCCGACCCCTGGCACGTCCTCGATCAGGACGTGGCCCCGGCACAGCACGGCTACCAGCAGCTCGTCGACAGCTTCGGTCTTTCCGACCACGACCGTCCCTATCGCTTGTCGAATCCTCGACAAGGCGGCGGCTGCATCCCTCACGTTGCCTCCCCGGCTCACGTTAGCGATCCAGGCGCGCCGAACCGGGGCGAGCCTCCACGAGGTGCTCGCCCCGAGGGGCGGGGTTGCCGGTCAGGCGGTCGGGCCGCGAGAGGCCGGCTGGACCTGGAGGGTGGCGCTCAGCTCAGGGCCGCGTCGAGCACTTCCACGGAGGGAGCGAAGTAAAAAGATCCCGACGCGGGCGTGGAGTAATCCGTCAAGGCGTCACGAACCTGGCCGTTCATCCCGTAGATGGCTTCCATGCGCTCTCGCAGCGGCGCCTGCTCATTGCAGAAGCCGAGGAAGTACAGCCCCACCGTCCCGTCGTGCAAGGCGTACGGCGTGGACCGGCGCACGATCTCATTGCGCTTGGGCTGGGAGGCGTCGGCGGTCTCGCCCTGACGCAACTCGACATGGGACAGGTGCGACGTCGGCACTTGGTTGTCGAGCCGAAGCGATTCCTTCTTGGTCCGCCCGAACAGGTTCTGCTGATCGTCGAGGCTCAGGCCGAAGAAATACTTGAGGTCGTGCACCCACCGCTGGGCGATGGAGAAAGCGCCACCCGCGCCGGGTTTGCCGTCGGGAATGATGGCGCAGTCGTGCTGGCGCTCGGGCTCGGGATTGCCGGTGCCGTCGATAAAGCCGGTGAGGTCCAAGCTGTTGCCGTAGATCCAGGCAATCGTCTCCCGGGCCACCGCCATGTGGCCGGCGACCTTGGTGCGGAAGGCGTACTGGGTGTTCCAGTTACGGTCCTTGTGATCCGAGTGCACCCAGACGAGCAACTCCTCCTGGGTGGCTTTGGCTTCCTTCCCGTCCGCGGACGCGTATCCGGGGTAGGGCTGAAAGTCCTCCGGGATGTCACTGGTCAGGTCGGCGAGAAGCGTTGGCCCAAACATGAGGCAAACGTTGACACCCTGGAGATCGCACTCCGTCCTGAGGTCGGCCAGAGCCTGCTTGATGACCCCGAGGTCCGCCCCGTCGGTGCGACTGAGATGCACGTACCACTGGTGCTCGCCCAGCGAAGTCAGGATCGCGTGTTGCGGTGTGGCCATGTTTCGGACCTCTCCTCGGTTCCTCGGTTGCCATCAGGACGCGGTGCAATGTAGTCGTCAGGACGCGGTGCAAGGTAGTCGTCAGAACTCCGTGCAAGGTCGTCGTCAGGACTCCGTGCAATGTAACCGAGTCCGGCCGGGCGTGCCACGGCTGGGCCCGGCACCGAGGGCCTACCTGCAGTTGACGTTCACGTCAACTGCATCTAGCCTGGGCTCATTCGAGCCCACACCCAGGCCTCCACGGGCGACAAGCACCCGAACGGCAACACCCCCGAAGTGCTCACCGCCGGCGCCGGGCCCGGCCTGCAGCGGCAGGCCCCGCGCCGCCTCCAGCGGTCCGAACGCTACAAGTGGATCGCCCTCGTCAACACCACCACGGGTGTCCTCATGGTGACCATCGACGGCTCGATCGTGCTCATCGCCATGCCCGACATCTTTCGCGGCATCAAGCTGGACCCCCTCCTCCCGGGAAACAGCTTCTACCTGTTGTGGATGATCCTCGGCTTCCTCGTGGTCACCAGCGTCCTCGTCGTCAGCTTGGGCCGATTGGGCGACATGTACGGGCGGGTGCGGATCTACAACCTGGGCTTCGCCATCTTCACGTTCTTTTCCTTGCTGCTCTCCTTGACCTGGATGTCGGGCCGGGCCGGTGCCCTCTTCCTGATCGTCGGGCGCATCTTTCAAGGCGTGGGTGGGGCCATGCTGTTCGCCAATTCCTCGGCCATCCTCACCGACGCCTTTCCCGCCAACCAGCGGGGCATGGCCCTCGGGATCAACGGCGTCGCCGCCACCAGTGGAACCTTCCTCGGCCTGGTCATCGGCGGCCTGCTGGCCCCGATTAACTGGCGGCTCATCTTCCTCGTGTCCGTGCCCATCGGGCTGTTCTGCACGGCCTGGGCCTACCTGATGCTCTACGACCAGACCCCGCCCCGCAAGACCAAGATCGACTGGGCCGGCAACATCACCTTTGCCGCCGGTTTGATCGCCGTGATGATCGGCATCACCTACGGGATCGAGCCCTACCACCACCACACCATGGGGTGGATGAATCCCGTCGTCGATATCGCCCTGGCCGTCGGAGTGGTCCTGCTGATCGTGTTCGCCATCATCGAGACCCACACGGCGGAGCCCATGTTCCGCCTGCCTCTCTTCCGTATCCGAGCCTTCACGGCCGGGACCCTGGCCAGTTTCCTGTCCGCGGTGGGACGCGGCGGCCTGATGTTCATGCTGATCATCTGGCTCCAGGGGATCTGGCTGCCCCTCCACGGCTATGACTTCGCCCGGACACCGTTGTGGGCAGGCATCTACATGTTGCCGCTAACGCTCGGGTTCTTCATCGCCGGCCCGATCTCGGGGATGCTCTCGGACCGCTACGGTGCCCGCCCGTTCGCGACCGGGGGCATGCTGTGCACCGCCCTGGCCTTCCTGCTGCTCGAGTTCCTGCCCGTCGACTTCGGCTACTGGACCTTCGCCCCCCTGTTGCTGCTGATGGGTCTCAGCAACGGGCTGTTCATGTCGCCCAACCGAGCCGCCGTGATGAACAGCCTTCCCGCCGAGCACCGGGGCGCGGGCTCGGGGATGATGCAGACCTTCCAGAACTCGGCCCAGGTGCTGTCGATCGGGATCTTCTTCTCACTCATGATCGTCGGGCTGTCTGCGGTGCTGCCGAACAGCCTGTACCACGGGCTGGTGCAGCAAGGGGTGTCGCCGCAGGTGGCTACGGGTGTCGCCCATCTGCCGCCTGTTGCCACCCTGTTCGCGGCCTTCCTCGGCTACAACCCCGTGCAGCACCTGCTGGGCCCGGCGGTGCTCGCCCACCTCCCACCCGCCCGGGTGGCGGTCCTGGAGGGACGCTCGTTCTTCCCGCACCTGATTTCGGCGCCGTTCACCCGGGGCCTTCACACCGCCTTCGATTTCGCCATCGGGGCCTGCCTGGTGGCGGCGGCCGCCTCTTGGAGTCGCGGCCGCCGTTATGTCCACGTCGACACCGACGCGTCGACTCCGGATGGGCCCGAACAGGTGCCCGACCCGATCGCAAGCGATCGGATCACTGTCGATCAGGTAGCAGGGGAGTCAGTCTCCTCGTGAGCACCTCGACCCCAGTGAGCGCCACGGCGGTTCTGCTTCGCATCGGAGAAGTGGCCCAACTTGCCGGTGTGACGACCCGCACGCTGCGCTACTGGGAGCAGGTCGGCCTGGTGGCGCCGAGCGGTCACCTGCACGGCGGCCAGCGTCTCTACTCGTCCGACGAAGTCGACCGGGTGACCCGGATCCGCCACCTGCAATGCCTGCTCGGACTCTCCCTCGCGGAGATCCGTGCTGTTCTCGATACCGACGACGTGCTCGACCGGCTGCGGACCGCCTACCGCGAAGGGGCCCGCGCCGATCGCCAGCGGCGCCTACTCGACGAGGCCATCGTGGCCAACGATCTGCTCATAGAGCGCCTCGACGACACGCTCGGGCGCATCGAGGAGTTCCGGCGGGAGCGGGCCGGCAAGGCCGAGCGCCTGCGCGTTCGGGCCGCAGAACTCGACGCTCGGTCCTGAAGCCGGCGCCGGCGGCGATCGCCGTCAGGCCGTCCCGGGTTGCACAGGGGGTGCGGGCGGGGCCGGCTTCGGCCAGGTCGGGGCGGACGGAGGCGATGCCGGGAGAGGGCCCCCGGCCGGCGCGGGCCGGCCCGCGGCCGCTGGCGGCATCGTCGATTCGGCCGCGGTCGCCACGTCCTGTGGATAGGTGCGCAAGGCCAACAGCAGGATCACCCCACTGCCGGCCATGACGATGAGCATGATGCCGAAGGTCCATTGCAGCCCGCTCCGGCCCCCGCCGAAGACGTGATCGGACACCACACCGAACAGCAGCGGCGCCATGCGATTGGGCCAGCGATCGCAGGAGGGTCCGGGTCGCCTCGGCTCGCCCCCACAGCAGAGGCGGGACGATATCCAGGCGGGCGGCATCGATGGGCGGGTTCTGAGCCGACAGCATCAAGGCCGCCAGGATCAGGTAGGGCATGGCGGTGATGGCGCTGCGGGTGGTCAAAGCCGGGATGAACAGCACGGTCGCGGCGATGGCGCACGATGGCCGCCACCAGGATGCGGGAGTTGAGGAATCCCCGCCGCAGGAGGCGGTCGCTCTGACTACCGGCGACCAGGACGCCGATGATGGCCCCGCCCCCGAGCACGAGGAGCAGCAGATTGGCCACGGCCTGATTGACGTGGTACTGCTCCTTGACGAACTCCGACCCGAAGGTGCTGATGCCGGTCAGGTAGAAGTATCCGCACGCCCCGGCCACGATGAGGATGACGTTGGTGCGAATACGCAGCACCGCCCGGATCGCCGCCACCAGGCCCATGGACTGCAGGTGCGCTCCCGAAAGCACCTTGTCGGGATCAGGGAGGACCCCTCGTGACGCGGCCAGGCGCTGGGCGTCGGTGGCCCGTGTTCCGTCGTCGGGATCCCCCACCAGCCCGCTCACGGGCGGATTCGCGGGCGGACCGTCGTCCTGGGCCCGGTCGGGGTCCATCGCCGCCACCAGGGGAGCGACGCCGCCGCGCGCCGGTTCGGGCAGCTTCAGCACGTACCACGCCAGGAAGAAGGCGGGCAGGGCCAGCAGGATGAAGGCCGCCCGCCAGGAGAGGGCGGCGATGTCGCCGGTCACCGCGAAGCCGATACCGCCCCCGACCAGTTCGCCGGTGAGTATGTAGCTGTAGATGCGGCCGCGCTCAGAGCCATCGAAGTAATCGCCGACGAGTGAAGCGACCAGCGGACCGGCCGCGGCGGTGACCGCGCCGAGCAGGACGCGGGCCAGCAACAGACCTCCAAACGAAGAGACCGCCGCGCTCCACACCATGGCCACCCCCCAGGTGGCCACGGCCAGCCCGAGGATGCGGGTGCGCCGGCCGCGGTCGGCCACCACGCCGAACGGCAGGCTCGCCGCCGCCGCGACCAGCGAGCTGACCGTGACCAGCAGGCCGATGTCGGTGTTGCTGATGTGCAGCGCTGACCGCAACGGGCTCGCCGCCGCCCCGACCGTCGCCGTGTCGGCGCTGCTGAGGGCCAGGATGGCCGCCAGGACGAGGATGACCCGCGTCCGCTCCTGGCCTCCGAGCGTCCGCTCGAGATGCCGGCCCGTGACGTGAGCCATCCGGCTGGCCCGGTTGCGTATCTGGTTGGTGCCGGACCATGCCATGCCAGGCCCTACCCTACGATCCCGTTCGACCCAGCGGGTGACCCGGGCCCTCGGCGCGGGCCGGGCGGCCCGGTCCGCCTTCGGGGCCGCCTACTTCTTGGTCTCCCAGAAGATCTTGTCGATCTCGGCGATCTGGGCCAGGAGATTGTCGGCCGCCGCCGTGTCGGTGGTCTTCTTGGCCTCGCCGGCGGCTTTGGTGGCGTTCCAGAACAGCTCGTGCAGCTGAGGGAACTGCTGCAGGTGAGCGGGCGTGAAGTAGTCCGTCCAGAGCACCCAGAGATGGTGCTTCACCAGCTCGGCCCGCTCCTCTTTGATCGCCACCGCCCGGGTCTTGAACACGCTGTCGTCCGACGCGTTGAATTTCTCCATGCAACCCTTCACCGACTCGGCCTCGATACGGGCCTGGGCCGGGTCGTACACGCCACAGGGCAGGTCGCAGTGGGCATGGATCGTCTCCGGCCGGCCCAACCGATCGGCGAGGCTGAGCAGGCGAGCAACAATCGTCATCAGCGAGGCTCCTTGGTCAATGGTTCGTGAGCTTCTTCACCCTACCCACTACCTGGGCGGCTTCCGCCGGGTCCAGGTGGCCGGGGACAGCATGCGGCCCGGCTTCCAGCCGGGTGACCGACTCCTGGTCGGTCCCACCCTGCGGGTCCGCATCGGTCAGGTGGTCGCGGTCACAGACCCCCGGGAACCCGGCCGCCTGCTGGTCAAGCGGGTCTACGCCGTGACCCGGTCGGTCCATCGACGTCCGGGGCGACAACGAGCCCGCCAGCACGGACAGCCGCCAGTTCGGACCTGTCCCCCGGTCCCGCCTGGCTGGCCGGGTGATCTACCGCTACGGCCCGGCCGGCCGGACCGGGTGGTTTCCCGGTCGCGGTAGGTGAGCGTTCGGGGCCTACTCAGGTAGCATCCCGGCCATGCCGACGGGCCGGGTGACCGAGGAGTCCCGGGCCACCAGGGCCCTCTTGCCCCTGCGCCGGCCGGTGGCCCCCCCGCCCGCCGAACCCAGGCTGCAGGACGTCGACGAGTGGGGTCGGTCCGAACGGGCTCGCGCCGTTCTGCGCCGGCTGTACGGCCCCGTCTACCGCCACTGGTTCCGGGCCGAGTGGGAAGGGCTGGAAAAGATCCCCCGCCACGGCGGAGCCCTGATCGTCGCCAATCACGCCGGCGCCATCCCGGCGGACGCGCCGGTGATCATGCACGGCCTCGAGGAGGAACTCGGTCGCGCCGTGTACGGACTGGCCGACTACCTGTTCCGCTCGCTGCCCGTCGTGGGAACGGCCTGGGCACGGGGCGGCGGGGTGCCGGCGCATCCGGACAACGCCTACCGGCTGCTGCACGATCAGCACCAACTGGTCCTGGTCTTTCCCGAGGGCACCAAAGGCACTGGAAAGCCCTACTCGGAGCGGTACCGGCTACGCCGCTTCGGGCGGGGCGGTTTCGTGGAGATTGCCATGCGGGCCGGAGTCCCGGTCGTGCCCGATCACGGTCGTCGGCAGCGAGGAGGCGATGCCCATCGTGGCCGCCTCGCCCCGCTTGGCCCAACGGCTGCGGGATCGCCTACCTCCCGCTGACCGCCAACATGCTGCTGCTCGGCCCGCTCGGGATCTGTCTGCCACTTCCCGGCCAAGTTCAAGTTGCGGGTCCTCGACCCCGTCGTCTTCGACGTCCCGCCGGACCAGGAGAGATACCCGCAGAAGCCGGGTCTTCGAGGAGGCGGAGGTCATCCGCCAGCGCATGCAGGCCAGTCTCTACGAGATGCTGCGGGACCGGCGCAGCGTGTGGTTCGGGTAATCGGCGTTGGGGCGACGGGTACTGATCACCGGCCTGTCGTCGTTTTGGGGTGGGCGTCTGGCGCTGGCGTTCGAACAGGATCCCTCCATCGACGTGATCGTCGGCATGGACACGGCCGAGCCGGTGGTGGCGCTGGAGCGCACCGAGTTCGTTCGCACCGACGACAACTACTCCATCCTGGCTCGCTTGGTCCGGGCCACGCAGGTGGACACGGTCGTCCACGCCGCCCTGATCGTTGATTCGTCGACGATCTCGGACCGGCGCATACACGAGCTCAACGTCATCGGCACCATGAACCTGCTGGCGGCCGCGACCGCAGCGGAGAGCCGCGTGCAGTTCACTGGTCGTCAAGTCCTCGACCCTGGTGTACGGCTGCACCGGCCAGGATCCGACCTGGTTTCGGCGAGGACACCCGGCGGACCTCCAGTCCCCGGACCAGCGTCGAGCGATCGCTGGTCGAAGCCGAGGGTTACCTGCGCTCGTTCGCCGAGGAGAACCGCGACATCAGGGTGGCGGTGCTGCGGTGTGCCAACGTGCTCGGCGAGGACCTGGTCACTTCCCTGTCCAAGGCGCTGTCCTTGCCGCTCACACCCACGATCGTCGGATTCGACCCCAGATGCAGTTCGTCGAGCAGGACGATGTGATCCGGGCGATCGAGTTCCTGGTCGCACGCGGGCTGGAAGGGGTCTACAACGTGGCCGGTGACGGCCGCCTGCCCTGGTCGGAGATGCGGGCCATCGCCGGCCCGACTCCCGCTGCTGCTCAGCCCGCTGCTGACCGGCCTGGCCGCCGCCCCCCTGTCTCGCCTCGGCGTGATCTGAACCTTCCGCCCGAGACCCTGGACCTGCTCCGCTTCGGTCGGGGGGTGGACAACCGCAAGCTGAAGGAGGCCGGGTTCAGGTACCGCTACACCACCGCCGGCGCCGTTCGCCATTTCGTGGAAGCCGAGCGCCTCCACCGGGTGGTCGGCGAAACCGAACCGACCTACCGCTACCAGAGCGACGTCGAGACCTTCTTCCGTCACTCCTCGGCCGTGGTGAGGAACTGAGCCGGTCGGCTTCACTCAGCCTGGGCGGATCCAGGCCTGTAGATACTCCTCGCGCCGCTCCTGCCCAGTCCTCGGAGGTGATGGCGTAGCGCACGTGGTCCTCCCACACGCCGTTGATCTCCAGGTAGCGGCGGGCGATGCCCTCGTTGCGCAATCCCAGCTTGTCCGCCACCCGGTGGCTCGGCCCGTTGCGGGGGATGATCGACGCCTGCAGCCGGTGCAGGCCCAGTTCGTCGAAGGCGAAGCGGCACAGCACCACGAACGCCTCCGGCACGTAGGAGTGGCCGGCCACCGCCTCGTCGATCCAGTAGCCGACATAGGCGTTCTGGTAGGGCCCCCGCTGCACCGACGACAGGTTGATCTCGCCCGCGAAGCGCTCCCGCTGGGGCCCGACGAAGATGCCGAACCCGTAGCCGTTGCCGAGCTGGCGCTCCCGCTCCCGGGCGCCGCAGCGGGCCGCGAACACCCGGCGGTCGGTCGGTGGCGTCGGGTTGGCCGGGCAAGCGGCCGGGGCTCCCACTTGACCAGCCAGTCCCGGCCCCGGATGCGGACCTCTCGCCAGGCCTCGAAGTCGCTGACGGCGAGGGGACGCAGCAGGACCCGCCGGCCGTTCAGCTCCGGCCAGACGCCCGCTCGGGCTGCGCGCAAGCTCAACGGCCCAGGATCTCGGCGAGGGCGGCCAGGAGCAGGGTGACGTTGCGCAACCGGGCCGTGTGGCCCATGCATCCGATGCGCCAGACCCGGCCGGCCCACGGGCCCACTCCCCCGCCGATCTCGATGCCGTACCGCTCCAGCAGCGTCCGCCGGACGGTCCGCGTCGTCGACGTCTCCGGGGACCAGCACCGTGGTCAGCTGCGGGCAGCCGGTGACCCTTCCGCCGCCCACAGCTCCAGGCCCATCTTCTGGAGGCCGTCCTGCAAGGCCGCCCCGCACTCGGCGTGGCGGTCCCACGCCGCGGCCAGCCCCTCGTCGAGAACCGCCCCGAGGGCGGCGTGCAAGGACGTGATCATGGCAATGGGCGCGGTGTGGTGGTACTTGCGGGTGGCGCCCGACGTGTAGTCGCCGATCATGCCCAGATCCAGATACCAGCTCTGCGGCGCGGTGACGCGCCGTTCCCACGCCCGCGGGCCCAGGGTGAACGGGGCCAGGCCGGGCGCGACTCCCAGACACTTCTGAGTCCCGCTGTAGGCGACGTCGACGCCCCAGCCGTCGACGTCGACCGGGATCCCGCCGAGGGACGTGACGCAGTCCGCCAGCAGGAGGGCGTCGCCCTTGCCGGCGGCAACCGCGGCCACGTCGTTGCGGACGCCGGTGCTGGTCTCGGCGTGCACCAGGGCGATGACCTTGGGTGCCGGGTGGGCGGCGAGGAGGGCGGCCGGGATCGAGCGGCTGACCCCACGGGAGCGTCGACCCGGACCACTTCGGCGCCGCAGCGGCCGGCCACGTCGCACATGCGCTCACCGAACAGGCCGTTGACACCGATCACCACCACGTCGCCGGGTCCGACCGTGTTGACGAAGGCGGCCTCCATGCCCGCCGATCCGGTGCCCGACACCGGCAGGGTGAGGGTGTTGCCGGTCTCCCACACCGTCCGCAGCCGGTCGCAGGTCTCGTCGAGGATGCCGATGAACTCCGGGTCGAGGTGCCCGAGCATGGGCCGGGCCAGTCCGGCTGTGGCCTCGGGGTAGGGGTTGCACGGGCCCGGACCCATAAGGACGCGATCGGTCACCACCATGGCCGGAGATGGTAGACCGCCGGGCCGTGCCGCCGTCCGGTCGAGTCACGATTGCCGCAGGGTGGAGACCAGCCCGTCGAGGATGTCGGCCTCCGACGTCAGGCAGTATCGAAGTCGAAGTGGCGCATCAGCTCGGCCAGGACGAGGGTCGCCCCCGACGATCACGTCGGCCCGGTCCGCCTCCACTCCCGGGCCGGCGCCGCCGGGCCGCGGCCGGCTCCGGCGGCCAGGACGGACAGGAGTTCCCCGACCACGGTGCGGGTGAGCAGATAGTGGTGAACCCGGCTGCGGTCGTAGCTGTCGAGCTCCTGGGCGATGGCGGCCAGGGCCGCCACCGTGCCGGCCAGTCCGACCAGAGCTGGCCGCTCGACCGAACGCGGCGTCCTCGCCGGCTGACATCGGCCAGGAGTCGGCGATGAACGGCGGGCCGCCGCGAGCTGCCCCTCGGTCGGTGGATCCGAGAGGAGGAAGCGCTCGGTGATCCGGACGCATCCGACGTCGAGCGAGCGCACCGCCGCCGGAGCCGCCGCCGGCGGCCGGGCCGACGGCCAGCTCGGTCGAGCCGCCGCCGATGTCGGCGACCAGCCACGGGCCGCCGAGCCGGGTCGCAGCTCGGCGGTGGCGCCCAGGAACGACAGCCGCCCCTCCTCGTCGCCCGCCAGCAACTCGGGCCGCACGCCGATGACGGCCGCGGCGGCCGCGAAAAACTCCTCCCGGTTGGCGGCGTCGCGCGCCGCGGAGGTGGCGGTCATCCGGACCCGCCCGACGCCGAGCTCGTCCATGACGGCCCGGTACTCGCGGAGCACCGAGAGGGTGCGGTCGACGGCGTCAGGCGCCAGCCGGCGTGTGCTGGTCGACGCCCCGGCCCGAGCCGGGTGATGCGCATCAGTCGGACCAGCGGGCCTCCGCGCCGGCCGGCCACGAGCAGCCGGGTCGAGTTGGTGCCGCAGTCGATGGCCGCCACCGGCTGCAGGCGGGCCGGCCACCCAGCGTCCCGACCGGATCATCGCCTCCGGCCAGGTGCCAGGCGTAGTGGGCGTGCAGGCACTTGACGCCCTTCCTGGTGCCGCCGACCCCGCCCGACGGCCGGGGCCCGGTCCAGTCGGCGGGGATGGCGGCGTCGCGCTCCGCGCGCGTAGGCGGCGTGGGCCGCCGCCAGGGCGGCGGGATCGACCGCGGCCTCGGCGGCCCGTACGCCTCCCGGCGGATTCCAGCCGGTCCACGGCCGGCCGCGCCGCCCGGCCGACCAGCCAGTAGCGGGTCGGCATGGGCGTGCCGTCGTCGAGTAGCGGGCGCGTTGCGGATGACCAGCGGCTCGCCGGCCGGGTCGCGGACCACCACCGCGAACCGGCCCTGAGGCGGCCGGCCGAGCAGTTGGGTGACGCGCTCGCGGTCACCCGCGCCGGTCACCGCGAGGCAGCGTGGGCCCGATGCCGGGCCCGCCGGCGGCCCACCACGATCAAGATCACCAGGATGCCCACGACGGCGACCGGGGCCAGGCGCTTCACGGTCGAGCCGCCGGCTACCGCGAGCAGGTCGACCGGCTCGGCGTCGGGAGCATCGACGCGGCGGACCTCGCCGGCGGTGGCGCCGGCCCCGTTACCGAGCGCCGGCTCGGACGTCGACGCCGTCCGGCTCCGCCCTCGTCCGCGGCCGCGGCCTGCCGGCGCCCGGGGGCGCCTCGGTCGGGCCGAGCCTTCTCGCAGGTCGGCTTCGAGGGCGTCGACGAACTGGCCGATCAGCTTGGCGCTCACCTCGGCGAGGACCCCCCGACCGAACTGGGCCACCTTGCCGCTGATGGTCAGATCCGTGACCACCGACACGTTGGTGCCGTCACCGTCAGGGATCATGGTGGCGGTGATGATGGCGCTGGCGTTGCCCTGGCCGCGGGTGTCGCGCCCGGCGGCCCGCAGCACCACCCGGCCGGCCGCTTCGTCGCGCTCCACGAAGGTGGCCTTGCCCTTGTACTGGGCGGTGATGGGGCCGACCTTGACCTTGACGACGCCGCGGTACTCGTCGCCCTCGACTTCCTGCAGCTGGGCGCCGGGCAGCATCGGGGCGATCCGCTCCACGTCGGTCAGGACCTTCCACGCCTCGGGCACCGAGACGCCCACCCGGAACTCGTTGGTCAGCTCCATGTCATCAGGTCCTCTCTGGTATCGATGTCGGCCGGGTCGCCCTGGCACGGTACCTCCTGGACCAGGTCCGGACGCCGGCTGATCACAACCCGGGCGCCCTGGTCGCCGGCCGCGGGCAGGAGGTCCCACACCGACGGCGGCCAGGCGAACCGGGTTGCGGCGTTGCCCATCGTAGGTGGCCACGGCGATGGGAGCGTCCACCGCCGCCGACGGCGGCCCAGGCCTCGGGCCGGAATCAGGGCTGGTCGCCCAGGCCCGACGACCAGGGCATCGAGGCCTGTCGGCGCGGGCCGCATGCACCGCGACCTGCAGCGACGTGGCCTGACCGTCGGCCCAGGCCGGGTTGGGCAGCACGGTCACTCCGCCGGGCAAGGAGCCGGAGAGGTCGACCGCCCCGGTCACCACCCATACCGGTCCCAGACCCGAGGCCACCGCGTTGGCGGCCGCGGCCCACACCAGCGGCCGGCCCCGCCACGGGGCCAGCAGCTTGTGAGCGGCGTCCGGGCCGCGTGGAGAACCGGGATCCGCCTCCCGCAGCCAGGACGGCGGCCCCGACCCGCCGGCTCAGCCCGGCTCCCGGACGGCCGCGCCGGCCAGGTCCCGGTGGATGGGGCCCTCGCTGTCGCGCAGCGACGGGGCGGTCCGGCCGGTGCGCATGGGCGATGATCTCGGCGCAGATGGCCACCGCCGTCTCCTCGGGGGTGCGGGCCCCGATGTCCAGGCCGATCGGGCCCATCACCCGGGCCAGGTCGGCCTCGTCCACGCCGGCCTCGAGCAGGCGCACGGTGCGATCGGTCGTGGGTCCGCCGCGAACCCATGGCCCCGAGGTAGCCGACGTCGGTGGCCAGGGCGGCCACGATGGCCGGCACGTCGAACTTGGGGTCGTGGGTCAGCACGCAGACCGCGTCCCGCGGCCCGAGGACGGCGCCGACCTCGGCCAGGTGCTTGTCGGGCCAGGCCACCACCACCTCGTCGGCCATCGGGAAGCGGGCCCGGGTGGCGAACACCGGGCGGGCGTCGCAGACCGTCACCCGGTAGCCGAGGATCTTGGCCACCTTGGCCAGGGCGGCGGTGAAGTCGACGGCGCCGAAGATGATCATCCGGGGCGGCGGGGCGAACGACTCGATGAACACCGACACGTCCCGGGCCCGGGCCTCGCCGTGCCGGCCGTAGTGGCGGGTGACGGACAGGCCGGCGGCCAGCTCGCCGAGGGCGTCCCGGCCGATCACCCGGTCCAGGTCGGGATCACCGACGGTGCCGAGCACCTGCGACGGCGGGCCCGGGAGGACGAGCAGCTTGCCGCCGAGCAGCTCCGGCGGGCCCTTCGATGACCTCGGCCAGGGCGGCCGGCTGCTCGGCGCGGAGGGCCGCGGCCAGGGCGTCGAAGAGTCCGCGTCACCAGTCGAGGGGCTCCACGAAGATCCGGATGGTGCCGCCGCAGGTCAGCCCCACGGCGAACGCCTCGTCGTCGGAGTAGCCGAACGTGCACAGCCGCGGCCGCCGGTCCCCACCGAGCACCTCGAGCGCCTCGGTGACCACCGCGCCCTCGACGCAGCCGCCCGAAACCGAGCCGGCCACCTCGCCGGCGTCGGAGACGACCATGGCGGCCCCGGGCAGGCGGGGACCGGAACCCTCGACGCCGACCACCCGGGCCAGGGCGACCTGCTTGCCCTGGCTGCGCCAGCGGTCGATGTCGTGCAAGTAGCTCCTTCACGGTCGTGGCTCCTTCGTTGCCGTGCCGGCGATGACCTCGGCCAGCCGCTCCAGCGACGAGACGGCGTGGCCTTCCACGAACTGATCAACAAACGGGAGGGCCGCCGCCATCCCGCGGGCCAGGGGCGCGTACCCCGGGGACGCCTTGAGGGGGTTGACCCACACCACCCGGCGGGCCACCCGCGACAGGCGGGCCATCTCCGTCGCCGATGACGGCCGGGATCGCCGCGGTCCCAGCCGTCGCTGCAGATCACCACCACCGCCCCCCGGGCCATGCCCCGCACGCCCCAGTCGGTCGTTGAACTCTGCGAGGCTGGCCCCGAGCCGGGTGCCCCCCGACCAGTCGGCAACCGACTCGGCCGCCGAGGCCAGGGCGGCATCGGGGTCGCGGCGGGCCAGCTCTCGGGTGATCCGGGTCAGGCGGGTGCCGATGGTGAACACCTCCACCCGGCCCGACCGCCGGGCAACCGACGGCGGCGTGGGCGAAACGGGCCAGGCCCCGGGCGTAGGGCTCCATGCTCCCCGACACGTCGAGGAGCAGCACCAGCCGGCGGGGCCGGGCAACCGGAGCCCGCCAGGCTCGCCGGATCGGCACGCCACCGGTGCGCATGCTGCGCCGCAGGGTGCCGACGGAGGTCCGGATGGCCCCGCGACCGCCGCCGGGTGGGCCGGGTCCGCCGCGACAGCCTGCAGCTCGGCCGCGATCCCGAGCGCCGAGATCAGCCGCTGGGCCTCGGCCCACTCCGTCGGCGGTGAGGGCGGACATGTCCTGGTGGCGCAGGAGCTCTGCAGCCGAGTAGCGCACGGCCAGCACGTCGCCGGCCGGAGCGTCGTCCTTCGTCGGACTCGGACCCGTCTTCGCCGTCGTCGAGCGCCAGGGTGAGGGCGAGGCGCGACGGGCACCGGCGCCGGCTCGATCTGATCGGCGCGGTCCTGCCAGTAGGCCGCGAAGACCCGGTCGTAGACGGGGATGTCCTCCAGCCGGCGCACCAGCGTGGCCCGCCCGGCCCAGTACACCTTGGTCCGGGCGTCCAGCCCGACCAGGGCCAGGGCCTCGGCGAACAGGATCGCCATGCCCGTCGGGACGGACAGGCCGTTGGCGCGCAGCACCCGGGCGAATCCGGTCACGATCCGTTCGGGCTCAGCCATTCGGACTCCGGCTCAACGCGCCGCGCTGCGAGGGCCGCCCGGACCAGCTCGTCGATGCCCGCGGCCCGGACCCGGGCCTGGTCCTCCTGGTACTTGAGCACGGTGCCCGAGGGTGAGGTCGAGCGTGCGCTCGTCGATGCGGGTGCGGCCCAGGGCGGCCAGGGCCGCGGCCCAGTCGATGGACTCGGCCACGCCCGGGCGGCTTGTAGAGGTGCATGCTCCCGCAGCGCCTCGACCGCCGCGGCCACCTGGCGGGCCAGCTCCGGGAGCGCCTCCGGGGCCCGCAGCCGGATGATGGCCACCTCCCGCTCGAAGTCCGGGTGCTCGACCCAGTGGTAGAGGCAGCGCCGCTTGAGGGCGTCGTGGACGTCGCGGGTCCGGTTGGAGGTGATGATCACGACCGGGGGCTCGGCGGCCCGGAACGTGCCCAGCTCGGGGACCGTGACCGCGTACTCGGAGAGGAACTCGAGCAGGAAGGCCTCGAACTCGTCGTCGGAGCGGTCCACCTCGTCGATGAGCAGGACCGGCGGCGGTCCCGACGAGTGGTCGATGGCGGCCAGCAGCGGTCGGCGGACGAGGAATCGCTCGCTGTAGACCTCGTCCTCTCCGGCCGCCGCTCCCCCCGACTCGGCCGCCCGCAGGTGGAGGAGCTGGCGGGCGTAGTCCCACTCGTAGACGGCCTGGGAGACGTCGATGCCCTCGTAGCACTGCAGTCGCAGCAGCTCCCCGCCGGTCCACGCGGCCAGCACCTTGGCCACCTCGGTCTTGCCGACCCCGGCCTCGCCCTCGAGCAGCAGCGGCCGGTGCAGGGCCAGGGCCAGGAAGATGGAGGTGGCCAGGCCCTCGTCGGCCAGGTAACCCTGGGCGGCCAGGCGCGGCTGCCGACCTCTTCTACCGAGAGTGCGGTCCGGGTCGGGAGCGGTCACCCCTACCAGGCTAGGCGGCGCCGGCCTCCTCCAGGGCCCGCCGTACCAGGACCTGGGCCAGATGGCGGCGGTACTCGGGGCTGGCGTTGAGGTCGCCGGCGGTTCGAGCCCGTCGGCGGCGTGGGCGGCCGCCTCGGTCGGCGATGCCCCGCCGGCCAGGGCCGCCTCGACCGCGCCGGCCCGCAGGGGCACCGGGCCCATGTTGACCAGGGCGACGCCCGGCGCGCGGACCGGTGACCGCCGCCACCCCGACGATGGCCCAGTCCTGGGCCCGCCGGTTGAACTTCTGGAACGACCAGCCGGCGCCGTCCATCTTGCGGCACGCTGATCTCGGTCAGGACCTCGTCGGGCTGCGAGGGCCGTCTCGAGAAAGCCGTGGAAGAATCGGTGGCCGGAATGGATCGGGTCCCCTGCGGGCCGACCGCGGTGAAGGTGGCGCCGAGGGCCAGGCAGGCGGCGGGCAGGTCCGAGGCCGGGTCGCCGTGGGCGATCGAGCCACCGATGGTGCCCCGGTGGCGCACCTGCGGGTCGCCGACCTGGCCGGCCACGTGGGCCAGCAGCGGCACGTGATGCTGCAGCACCTCGCTGATCTCGAGGTCGCGGTGGCGGGTCAGGGCGCCGATGGCCACCCGATCGCCGTCCTCCCGGACGTAGGACAGGTCGGCCAGCCGGCCGATGTCGATCAGCATCGACGGGCGCGGCCAGGCGCAGCTTCATGAGCGGCAGCAGCGAGTGGCCGCCGGCCAGCAGCTTGGCATCCTCGCCATGGCGAGCCAGGCGGCCGACGGCGTCGTCGACCGTTGTGGCCCGCTCGTAGTCGAAGGCAGCGGGGATCATGACGCCGCGCTCGCAGCCGGAGCCTGGCCTTGGCGGCCGCCAGGATGGCCTGGACGATGTTGTGGTAGCCGGTGCACCGGCAGAGGTTCCCCTCGAGCCCCTCGCGGACCTCGGCTTCGGTCGGATCGGGATGCTCCTCGAGCAGTGAGACGGCCGCCATCACCATGCCGGGGGTGCAGTAGCCGCACTGCAGGCCGTGATGCTCACGGAAGGCCTCCTGCATCGGGTGCAGGCTGGTCACCGTCGGCCAGGCCCTCGATGGTGGTGATGTCCGTGCCGTCGGCCTGGACCGCGAGCATGGTGCAGGACTTGACCGACTCCCCGCCGACGAGGACGGTGCAGGCCCCGCACGAGGAGGTGTCGCAGCCGACGTTGGTGCCGGTGAGGCCGACGGCGTCGCGCAGGTAGTGGACGAGCAGGGTGCGGGCCTCGACGTCGTGCTGGCGCACCTCGCCGTTGACCCGCATCGATACGTTCATGCGACCCCCTCCGATACTCTCTTACTGCTCACGGCGCAGACATTAGGCGCCCCGGCCCGGGCCGCGTCAGTGGTGGGCCGGTCGTCCCTTGGCCGGGAGGGTGGTGGTGGTCGGCGTGGCCGGCGGCAAAACCGCGTAGGCCTGCTCGCCCGGGAGCACCAACCCGTACTCCTGGCGGGCGATCTGCTCGACGTAGGCCGGGTTGCGCAGCTGGGCCAGCCGCTTGGTCAGGGCGGCGTTCTCCTGGGCGAGGGCCGAGTCTTGACGGTGGGCGATGGAGGCGGCCCGGCCTTGCGCCAGCCAGATCCTCCCCGGCAGGACGAAGAGAAACACGATGCCCCCGACCAGTCACCGCGACCAGCAGAAGCCGAACCGCCCGCCTCATCGGGACCTGAAGGCCAGCCGGCCCGGGTAGCGGGCGCTGTCGCCCAGTCCTCCCTCGATCCGCAACAGCTGGTTGTACTTGGCGACCCGGTCGGAACGAGCCGGTGCCCCGGTCTTGATCTGTCCGCACCCGGTGGCGACGGCCAGGTCGGCGATGGTCGTGTCCTCGGTCTCGCCTGAGCGGTGCGACATCACCGATGCGTATGAGGCCCGGGCGGCCCGAGCCATGGTGTCGAGCGTCTCCGACAGCGTGCCGATCTGGTTGACCTTGATCAGGATGGCGTTGGCGACATCGGCGTCGATGCCCCGGGCCAGCCGGGACTCGTTGGTGACAAAGATGTCGTCGCCGACAAGCTGGACTCGGTCGCCGAGCTCGGCCGTCAGCCCGGCCCAGCCCTCCCAATCGTCCTCGGCCATGCCGTCCTCGATCGAGATGATCGGGTACCGATCGCAGAGCTGGCGGAGGTAGCCGACAAACTCCTCGCCCGGCAGGGCGCGGTGCTCGCCGGCCAGGACGTAGGTCCCGTCCCGGTAGAACTCACTGGCGGCCGCGTCGATGGCGATGGCGATGTCCTGACCGGGGACCCGGCCGGCGGCTTCGATGGCTTCCACCAGGACCTTGACGGCGTCCTCGTTGGAAGGCAGGTTCGGGGCGAAACCGCCTTCGTCCCCCACTGCGGTCGACAAGCCCCGCTCGTTGAGCAAGGCCTTGAGGCGGTGATAGGTCTCGGCCCCCCATCGCAGCGCCTCCCCGAAGGACGCCGCCCCAACCGGGACGATCATGAACTCCTGCACGTCGACGTTGTTGTCGGCGTGAGCGCCTCCGTTGAGGACATTCATCATCGGGACCGGAAGGACGTGAGCGCCGGCCCCGCCCACGTAGCGGTACAACGGCAGGCCCGCCTCTTCGGCGGCGGCGTGGGCCACGGCAAGGGACACACCGAGCAGGGCGTTGGCGCCCAGGCGGGACTTGGCCGGCGTGCCGTCCAAATCGACGAGGGCCGTATCCACACCCCGCTGATCGAACGCTTCAAAGCCTTCGATGGCGGCGGCGATCTCGCCGTTGATGTTCGTCACCGCTCGACGGACACCCTTGCCCCCATAGCGTTCGCCGCCATCACGGAGTTCCACCGCTTCGTGGGTCCCGGTCGACGCCCCCGACGGCACCGCGGCCCGCCCGGTGGCACCCGACGCAAGGAGTACTTCCGCCTCGATGGTGGGGTTGCCTCGGGAGTCGAGAATCTCCCGCCCGATGACCTGCTCGATCTCGCTCATGGCCTGTTGTGGTTGTGGCTCCTGTGACTGGTGTTGAAACGCTACCCGCTTTGGGCGGCCGAGATGATCATGCTCCGCTCCCTCCCCTTCGACCGCTGTCGCACCCAGTCGCAGGGACCCCGGCGGGCCGCGCACCCGCGGTCGCCGGCGGCGACCCCGCGGCCGCCCACACGGCACCCCTTGACGAGGTGCGGCCGTGATCTCCGACCGCGCCGACGGCCCAATCGCCTTGCGTTCGACGGTCGTCGCACCGGGTCGCTCGCAGCGGCGCCCAACCGACCCGGGGCTGGCGGCCTCGGGCCATGGGTGCCCTCAAGAACACCGGAGCGGAGACCGGGCCGGCCCAACGACCTGATGCGACAGCCGTCGAAGGCACACCGACAGGGCGAACGGTGCAACCGGCGGGGCGAGCCGACCGTTCATCCGGACCCAACCAGGGGCGAACCGGGCCGGCGACATCCGGCGCCGAGACCCACCCGCCCAACGACCTGATGCGACAGCCGTCGAAGGGACACCGCTAAGGCGACAAGTCCGGCCGGCGCGGGGAGCCGACCGGGCAGGCGGTCACAGCGCCCGGCCAGTTCGCCGTCACACCGCCCGGGCAGGATCACGGACCATGGCCTGCCCGCCGCGAATCGTTTCCTTCCATGTGGCCCTGCGACCTCGCACGCTCCCGGGGGCCTTCCCTCCGGCCGAGCGGGTCATCGCCGCCTATCAGGACCACCTGCTCGCCGAACTGCGCTCGATCGATGAGCAGGCCGCCACCCTGGCCGGATGGCGGGAGTCGATCGTTGCGGAACTGCGCCGGTGCCGGGACGCCAGAGGGTGGGTGGATATGCACCGCCGGAGGGCCCCGCTGCCCGGCGACGTCGACGCCGAGCCCGACGGCACCCGGCCTCTGGCTGGGTCCGACCTGCGCGACGCCGTCATCAGTGCCGTCCACGCCGCGGGCCGGCCGGTCATGGTCACGGAGATCTACCGGATGCTGTGCGCGTGCGGGGTGTCCCCGGCCGGCAACCGATCGCACGACATCAGCGACGCCCTGCGAGCGCCGACCGCGGCGGGGATCGTCAGCCGGATCGGTCGGGGCGCCTATCTGGCCGGGCCGATGCCTTGACCTCATCCCAGAGGAGGTCGTCGATAGCCACGTGGCGGACCTCGGCCAGCTGTTCCATGGCTTGGAATCGGCCCCGGAACTTGGCGGCCGACTCCCGGAGGGCAGATTCGGGATCCAGGCCCAGGTGGCGGGCGACGTTGACCATGGAGAACAGCACGTCGCCCAGCTCCTCGTTGACGGCGTCAGCCGAAGCGGCGCCGGCTGCGTCGATGGCGGCCTCGAGCTCGTCCAGCTCCTCGAGGATCTTGGGCCACGCCCCGGCTGCGTTTTTCCAATCGAAGCCTACCGAGGCCGCTTTGCTCTGGAGTTTGTAGGCGTACAGCAGCGAGGGCAGATAGCCGGGTACGCCGTCCATGACGCTGGCCCGGCCCTTTTCGGCCTTCTTCAGCTCCTCCCAGTTCGGCATGGGCTGGCCCGCCGGGCCGAACACGTGAGGATGGCGGGCGACCAGCTTGTCGTGCACCCGGCGGGCCACGTCGGCCAGGGTGAACTGCCCCTCCTCCGCGGCCAGGGTGGCGTGGAAGGCCACCTGGAAGAGCAGGTCGCCGAGCTCCTCCTCGAGATGGTCGTAGCCTTCGGGTCCGCCATCGAGCTCGTCGATGGCCTCCAGCACCTCGTAGGTCTCCTCGAGGAGGTGGCGGGTGAGGCTGCGGTGGGTTTGTCGTTGGTCCCAGGGGCAGCGGGCGCGCAGAGTGCGGACCAGCTCGGCGAACCGCACCAGCTCGGCCGCAACCGGTTCGCCGAGGGCCGGGATCCACAGACAGGTGAGGTGGTCGGGATCGACGCCGCGATCCAGATCGGCCCAGGCCACGGTGGTGACGGCCTCGTCGGGCAAACCGAGACGCTGTAACACCACCACGTCGGGACCGTCCTCCACGGCCAGCTTGATCTCGGAGAGCACGCTCCGGCTGTCGCACTGGGCCACGAGGAAGGTCCCCGACTGACCCGCCGCCTCGACCGCAAAGCGATGCCCGTCGATCAGGCGAACACCGGCCGCGACAGGATCGACCCCCAGGCGGGCCCAGGCCAGGTCGAGAAAGGACAGGCCGGGCACGATCTCGACCTCGACGCGCCCGTCAGCCCGGAGGAGCTCGACCGTGCGCTCGGCGACCAGCGGAGAACCTGGCACGGCGTACAGCACCGGGCCGGCGGCACAGGCCGCCGCCACCAGCTCGTCGACGATCCCGGCGTAGACCTCCTCCATGGAGCCGGCCCGCTCGTAGAGCGAGTCGAAGGAGGTGGCCGGTTCGACCAGGCTCGGCACTCGGGTGGCGGGTCGTGCGCACGAAACGGGTGGCCGCGGCGGCGATGGCTGTCTCCGCGGCCACGCTGACGAGCCGCGGGTCGCCCGGCCCGAGGCCGACGACCACGACCCGCCCGGTCATGTGCCGGCGCTCGGAGCTGACGGGCGGTCGCACCTGCGACGACGGTCCAGGTGCCGTAAGCCGGGATTGACGCGGACCGAGGCTTTGGCGAGCAGAGCCGGTCACCACCGGATTGGCGCTCTGACCGCTGACGATGGCCAGCGACAGGACTCGCTGGAGATCGGCCGAGAAGGACTGGTCGTCACGACTGAACCACCCTGACCACCTGGTAGCCGTAGCTGGTCTTGATCGGCGATGACACCTTGCCCACCGGCAACGCCCGCACCACGGTCTGGAAGGCGGCCGACTGGGCCTCAAACTGGACCTGGTCATAGCAGGCCAGCACCCCGTTGGGCACTCCCTGGGCCGCCACCGTGGCAGCCTGCAGCCGCCGAGAAGGCCGACGACTGTTCGGCGCAGATCTGCAGGAAGAAGTAGGGCTTGTACTGGTTGTAAGCACTCAGCAGGGTGGCTTGCGGGCACCGAGGTCGGGGTGAGGGTCGCCTCGTCGGCGAACCGGTCCGCCAGGACCTGCCGGAACCCTGGCGTGAAGTTCGACCAGCCGACCTGACTGATCTCGTTGACCGATCGGGCCGCGGCCTCGGTCGCCGTGGCTCGGCCGCTGCTCGGTAGTCGCCAGGCGCTGGCGCACCACGCTGGCGGCGACCATCCCGTCGAGGATGCCGGCCACCCACGTGGTGCTGTAGGTGCCGGGGGCATCGCCTGCCGACCGTGACTCCCGATGGAGGTATTCGCCGTTGTCGAACGCTGACACGTAGGCGGTGTTCCCGGCCCACTCGCGCAGCTCCGCGTTGAGCTCGGTCTGTCGAATCACCTGCGAGTTGACTTTGGCCGCGTACGGCGAGGTGTCGCAGGCCGTCGCCAGCAATGAGACGGCCACCAGAGCGGCCACTCCTGCCAGGGCAGAGCGAAGAGATTTCACGGCGCCGCAGATGCTACCGGGGGGACCAGCTCGCCGAGCAAGGCGGCCAGATCGGCGGCCGGATCAGAGCCACGCGGCAAGGGGATCACCAGCTGGCCGATGTCCTCCTTGAACACCGCCTTCGGGACGAGCCGGGTCAGGCGGACCCGCTGGCTGGCCTTGAGCTCGAGCGGCGACAGGCGGGCGGTGAAGCCCCCACCTGATAGGCCGGCGCCTCCGGTGACGACGGCCACCTCCCGGACACCCAGGCGGGCGCACTCGGCCCGCAGATGGCCGATGCGCAGCAGCGCCTGGGCGGGATCGGGCAGCGGCCCGTAGCGGTCGAGCCATTCCGACTCGATGTCGTCGACCTCGGCGTGGGTGGTCACCGTGGCCAGCCGGCGGTAGGCCTCCAGGCGGAGGTCCTCGCGGGCCACGTAGTCGGCGGGCAGGTTGGCGGTGACCGGCAGGTCCAGCTTGATCTCGGCCGGCGGGCGCAGCTCGTTCGCCCTTGAGCTCGGCCACCGCCTCGGTGACCATCTGCACGTACAGGTCGTAGCCGACCGCGGCGATGTGGCCGGACTGGTCGCCGCCGAGCAGGTTGCCGGCGCCCCGGATCTCGAGGTCCCGCATGGCGATCTTGAAGCCGGAGCCCGAGCTCGGTGTGCTCGCCGATCGTCCGCAGCCGCTCGTAGGCCTCCTCGGACAGGACCTGGTCGGGCGGGAACAGCAGATAGGCGTAGGCCCGCTGGCCGGCCCGGCCCACCCGGCCCCGCAGCTGGTGGAGCTGGCCCAGGCCGAGGCGGTCGGCCCGGTCGACGACCAGGGTGTTGACGGTCGGCATGTCGATGCCCGACTCGATGATCGTCGTGCAGACCAGCACGTCGTAGCCGCCTTCCCAGAAGTCGAGGACGACCCGCTCGAGCGCCCCTTCGTCCATCTGGCCGTGGGCGACCGCCACCCGGGCCTCGGGCACCAGGGCCCGCAGCTCGGCGGCCGACCTTCTCGATGGTCGCCACCCGGTTGTGGACGTAGAACACCTGGCCCTCGCGCAGCAGCTCCCGGCGGATGCGCCTCGGCCACGGCCCGCTCGTCGTACTCGCCGACGTAGGTCAGGATCGGCTGGCGGTCGGCCGGCGGGGTGTGGAGGAGGGTGAGGTCCCTGATCCCGGTCAGGCTCATCTCCAGGGTGCGGGGGATCGGGGTGGCGGTGAGGGTCAGCACGTCCACGTCGGTGCGCAGCTTCTTGATGGCCTCCTTGTGGTGGACCCCGAAGCGCTGCTCCTCGTCGACGACCAGCAGGCCCAGATCCTTGAACTTGAGATCGCCCGACAGCAGCCGGTGGGTGCCGATGACGATGTCGACCGACCCGTCGGCCAGACCGTCGACCACCCGGCGGGCCTGGGCCGGGGTGAGGAAGCGGGACAGCATCTCGACCCGGACCGGGTAGCCGGCGAAGCGGTCGGAGAAGGTCTGGAAGTGCTGGGAGGCCAGCAGGGTGGTGGGGACCAGGACGGCCACCTGCTTGCCGTCCTGGACGGCCTTGAAGGCGGCCCGGATGGCCACCTCGGTCTTGCCGAAGCCGACGTCGCCGCAGACCAGGCGGTCCATGGGGGCGTCCGCCTCCATGTCCGCCTTGACGTCCTCGATGGCCTTGAGCTGGTCGGGCGTCTCGTTGTAGGGGAACGACTCCTCCATCTCGTGCTGCCACGGCGTGTCCGGCGGCGAAGGCGTGGCCGGGCGAGTTGACCCGCTTCTGGTACAGCACGACCAGCTCCTGGGCGATCTCGCTGGACGGCGGCCCGGACCCGGGACTTGGTCCGCTGCCAGTCCGCTGCCGTTGAGCCGGCTCAGGGCGGGCGACTCGCCCCCGGTGTAGGGCCGCAGCAGGTCGACCTGGTCGGAGGGCACGTACAGCTTGTCGCCGCTCTTGTACTCGAGCAGCAGGTAGTCGCGCTCGACCCCGCCGATCGAGCGGCGCACCATGCCCGCCGAAGCGGCCCACGCCGTGCTGGTAGTGCACCACGTAGCCGCCGGCGTTCATGTCGTCGAAGAAGGTCTGGGCGTTGCCGGGCCCGGGGCCGGGGCCGGCGGTGGGCCCGGCGCCGGCCGGTGAGGTCGCCCTCGGCCAGCACGGCCAGCTTGAGCGGCGGGTAGAGGAAGCCGCGCTCGAGGGGTTGGAGCACGACCCGGATGCCCGGGATCGGTCAGCTGTGGCCGCGGGGCGGGGCCTCGTGGAACGGGGCGGGCAGGCCGTGATCGCCGAGCAGGGCGGCCAGCCGGGCGCCGCTGCCCCGACCCTCGGCGCACACCACGATCCGGTAGCCCGTCCGCCTGGAGGCTGCGCAGCTGGCCCATCAGCCGCTCGCCGTCGCCGACGACCGGGTCCCAGCCCGCCGCGGCGACCACCTCGGTCCCGGGGCCCTCCGGGGCGGCGGTCACGGTCGAGGACGGCGGCGTCGGTGTGGGCCAGCAGGCGATCGAACGGCAGGTGGAGGCGGGGGAACTCCTCGCCGCCGGCGCCCCACGTCTGGGCCAGGGTGCCGGCCAGGGCGGCCTCCTCGTCGAGCAGCTCGGCGGCCCGGTCGCGCATGCGGCGGGGCTCGACCAGCAGGACCAGGGCGTTGGCGGGCAGAAGGTCGACGAGCAGGTGCTCGTCGCTCGGTCAGCCACGGCAGCCAGGACTCCATGCCGTCGAAGACCAGGCCCTCGCCCAGGCGCTCCCACTGCTGGCGGCCCCAGGGCGCCTCGCCGACCAGCCGGCTGGCCCGCTCCCGGACCTCCGGCGGTGGGCAGCAGCTCCCGGCATCCGAACAGCTCGATCTCGGTGAGGTCATCGGTAGAACGCTGGTCGCCGACCGAGAACTCGCTCAGCCGGTCCACCTCGTCGCCCCACAGGTCGATGCGCACCGGGCACGTCGGCGGTCGAGCCGAACACGTCCACGATCGAACCCCGCACGGCCAGCTCGCCCCGATGCTCGACCTGGTACTCGCGCCGGTACCCCATGCCGACCAGCCGGGCCACCAGGGCCTCGGCATCGATCTGCTCCCCCTTGCGGACGACGACCGGCTCGACGTCCTCGACGTGGGGGCCGAGCCGTTGCAGGAGCGATCGCACCGGGGCCACCAGGATCTTCGGGAGGCGTTCGGACCGACCACCACCGGCCGCTGCCCAGGCGCCACATGGCCCGCAGCCGCCGGCCCATGGTCTCGCACGCTGGGGCTGACCCGCTCGAACGGGCAGGGTCTCCCAGGCCGGGCAGATCTCGACCTGGTCGGCGCCCGAGGAAGGCGGCCAGGTCGTGGGCCAGCCGCTCGGCTTCGGTGTTGGTCGGCACCGCCACCAGGGTCGGCCGCCGCCCGGACGCCTCGGCCACCCCGGCCACGGCGAAGGCCCGAGCCGGCTCGGGGACCGCCACCACCCCGGCTCGCAGACCCCGTAGCCCGGTGAAGGTGTCGTCGTTGCGCAGCAGCGGCAGCAGCGGGGCGAGGGTCGCGACCGATGAGGCAAGGGGCGAGGCTTCGGGGGGCACTTCACCCATTGAACCGGTTCTGGGCGGCTGCTACGCCCTCGGCCAGGATGCACTCGACGGCGTCGGCGGCGACCTCGATGCTGACCTGCAGCTCGGTTCGGTCCCGCCGGGACGGGGCGGTGAGGACGTGGTCGGCGCCCTGCTCCTTGCCGCCCGGCGGCTTGCCGATGCCGATCCGCACCCGGGTGAACGCGTCGGAGTGGAGGTGGGCCTTGATGGACCGGAGTCCGTTGTGGCCGGCCAGGCCGCCGCCCGCCTTGACCCGGACCACGCCCAGAGGAAGGTCCAGCTCGTCGTGGACGATCACCAGGTGGTCCAGATCGGCGATCCCGAAGCGGCGCACCAGGGCGGCGACGGAGCGGCCCGAGTCGTTCATGTAGGTCTGCGGGAACGCCAGGGCCAGGCGCCGGCCATCCGACCCGGGCCTCGGCGACCAGCGCCTGCTCCTTGGACCGCTTGAGGCGCTCCCCGTGGCGGGCGGCCAGCAG
This sequence comes from uncultured Acidimicrobiaceae bacterium, assembly GCA_963769725.1. Taxonomy (GTDB): domain Bacteria; phylum Actinomycetota; class Acidimicrobiia; order Acidimicrobiales; family Palsa-688; genus PALSA-693. The sequence goes on from CAVYMU010000006.1 coordinate 327,620, forward strand.
GGCCACGGTGGTCGGCCCCGGCGTTGTGGCGGGATGCGGCGTACTCGGCGCCGGGGTTGCCGAGTCCGACCGCCAGCAGATCGGCAGGGGTGCCCGACCTCGACCGGCCGAGCAGCTAGCCCTCCTCGCCAGCGGCCGCGGGCGCCGTCGCCGGCTGCCCCGCCTTCGGCCCCCTCTTCGCCTTCGGCAGACCTCCGCCTCCTCCTCCATGGCGGCCCGGGTGACCGAGGCCAGCACCACCAGCTCTTCCGCGGGCACGTCGGTGGTCACGCCCTCCGGCAAGATCAGGTCGCCGACGCGGACGCCGGCACCGACGGTCAGACCGGAGATGTCGATCTCCAGGTTGGGCGGGATCCGGCCCGGCGTGGCGTTGACCGTCAGGGAGGTGAGCAGCTGCTCGACGATGCCCTTCTCCTGCTCCACCGCCCTGGCCTCGCCTACCAGCACGATCGGCACCTCGGCCGAGATGACCTCGTCGCGGCGCACGATCTGGAAGTCGACATGCACGACGGTGTGGCGGACCGGGTGGCGCTGCACGGCGCGGGCCAGGGCCAGGTGGGTCTCCGACCCCACCTGGACGGAGAGCAGCTGGTTGAGGCCGGCCTCGCCCGACAGGGCGTGGCGCAGGTCACGGCCGTCCACCGAAACCGACACGCCGTCGGCGCCGTGGCCGTAGACGCACGGCGGGGATCCGGCCGGCGGCCCGCAGCCGCCGCGACGCGGCCGACCCGGTCGTGCGACCGGGTTCGGCAATCAGGGTGATCTCAGCCATCGACACGCGCTCCTACCCTGCGACTGACACCGACGAGAGGACCGAGGAAGTCTAGCGGGCGCGAGCTCAGGTCTGGTTTTCGCCGCCGAAGATCTGCGAGACGGAGCGGTCGGCGAACACGGCGTCGATGGCGTCGGCGAAGATCCGGGCCACCGACACCACCTCGATCTTGTCGATCTGCTTCTCGGGAGGCAGCGGGAGGGTGTCGGTAACGACCACTCGGGCGATGGCCGAGTTCTTGAGCCGGTCGGTCGCCGGATCGGACAGCACCCCGTGGGTCGCCATGGCCCACACCTCGGTTGCCCCCCGCTCGAGCAGCAGGTCGGCGGCGGCGCAGATCGTCCCGGCGGTGTCGATCATGTCGTCGATGAGCACGCACATGCGGCCGTCTACGTCGCCCATCACGCCCAGGGTCTGCACCTGGTTGACGGCGTTCTTGGGCCGCCGCTTGTAGACCGCGGCCACGTCGACCAACTCGCCGGCGTGGCGGGCGGCCTGCTCGGCCACCTTGGTACGACCGGTGTCGGGGGCCACCATCACGAAGTCCCCGCGCCGGGGCATGCAGGCGCAGGTAGTCGGTAAGGAGCGGGACCGCGGTCAGATGGTCGACCGGCCCGTCGAAGAATCCCTGGATCTGACCGGAGTGCAGGTCCACGGAGATGATCCGGTCGGCGCCGGCGGCGGCGAAGAAGTCGGAGACCAGGCGGGCCGTGATGGGCTCGCGACCCTTGGACTTGCGGTCCTGGCGGGAGTAGCCGTAGTACGGGCAGACGGCGGTGATGCGCTTGGCCGAGGCCCGCTTGGCGGCGTCGATCATGATCCACTGCTCGACGAGCGAGTCGTTGACCGACCGGCCCGGGCGTCCGCCCGTGCGACTGGATGACGAACACGTCCGCGCCTCGCACCGACTCGGAGAAGCTCGGCCGTATCTCCCCGTTGGCGAAGTCGACGAGGTTGGCGTCACCCACCTCGAGGCCCAGGTTGGCGGCGATGTCCGCCGCCAGCGTGGGATGGGTGCGACCCGACAGCAAGTGCAGCCTGCGGGTGGGGACCAGTTCCATCGGAGCGTGTCCTCTCGGGTCTGGCGGTCATGCGAGATCCGTCTTCGACGCTGCCTCCAGTGAAGCACGCGCCCGGTGACCGTGCCGGGCGCCACTTTGGTGCCGGGCGGCAGATACGCCCAGGGTCCGACCTGGGCGTCCGCGCCGACGGCGGCGTTGCGCCCGATGGTGGCGGTCACCACCGCGCCGGAACCGACCGTGCAGTCAGACAGCTGGGTGCTGGGCCCCAGCTCGGCGCCACTGGCGACCACGGTTCGGCCCTGCAGGTGGGTGCCGGGGTAGAGGACGACGTCGGCGCTCAGCTCGACCGTGCGTGTCGACGTAGGTGTGCTCGGGGTCGATCATGGTGACGCCCCGCCGCATCCAGCGTTCGTTGATCCGGTCCCGCAGCTCGGCCTCGGCCACCGCCAGCTGGTGGCGGTCGTTGACCCCGGCGACCTCCATGGGGTCGTCGACGACCACCGACTCCACCGGATAGCCGGCGTCGTGGAGCACCGCGACGGTGTCGGTCAGGTAGTACTCGCCCTGGGCGTTGTCCGGGCTCAGCCGGCGCAGGGCGGGCGCCAGCACCGAGCGGCGGAACACGTAGATCGAGGTGTTGATCTCATCGACGGCCAGCTCGTCGTCGGTCGCGTCGACGTGCTCGACGATGCGGGCCACCCGACCGGCCTTGTCCCGCACCACCCGGCCGTAGCCGGTCGGGGTTCGGCCAGCCGGGCGGTCAGCAGGGTGGCCGCGGCGTCGGCGCGCCGGTGGGCCCGGACCAGGGCGGCCAGGGTCGGCGGCCGCAGCAGCGGGGTGTCGCCGGGGAGGATGACGATGTCGTGGTCGTCGCGCGTCGTCGTCGGGAAAGGCGGTGAGGGCCACCAGCACCGCGTCTCCCGTCCCCCGCTGGACCCGCTGCTCGACGAAATCGAGGCGGAGCCCGGGAGGCGGCTGCTCGGCGACGGCCTTGGTCACCCAGGCGCCCCCGTGGCCGACCACCACCACGGCCCGTTCGAGCTCGAGCTCGGCCAGGGCATGCAGGACGTGGAGGACCATGGGCCGCCCGCACAGCCGGTGGAGCGGCTTGGGCCGCTCGGAACGCATCCGGGTCCCCTCGCCGGCGGCCAGCACGACCGCCGAGAGGGATGTGGCCTCAGTCGGCATGTCATTGTTCTACCAACCCCAGTGGGCTGCCGGCGGCCACATTGCACCGAGGCCCATCGCCCAGGGTGGCATGGCGTCGGGCGGGATCCCCAACTCGCCCTCAACGGCCTGACTACATCGAGCTGCCTGGGTATCAGTGACCAGGAGGCAGTACTCCCCCCACCGTGTCCAGCGCGCCGGCGGTGTCCGAGAAGAATATGCCTGCCACCCGGGCCGTTTCGGCCTCGGCGGCTGGGCCCCGCAGCTTGGGTCAGGCGGCCGGGTCCAGCGTGGCGCCGGCGCCCCTGAGGAACTCGCTCTGTACCGACCACGCTCAGCGCTGGCTCCAGGGTGGGAGGGCCGTACAACTCGCCTCGATCAAGGCCGCTAACTGCGCCGAAGGCGACAACAATGCCCGGGGCGTCGAGTGCGCCGACTGCGCCGACGAGGCCTGGTAACGACCACGAGTGACCCGGCTGGCCATTCTCGTGACCGTTCTGGCGCTCGTGCTGATGGCCGGCATCGGTCTGGCCGCGGCCATGATGGTTCACACCGCCGACGCTTCATCGAAGTGCCTGGTGGACAGCGGGGGCCATCAGATCTGCGCCCCCGCCCGCTGAATGGAGACATAGGTCGGGGCTTCGGTCCCGGCCTTCTTGGCGCCCAGGCGCAGGTGGGCGCCGCCGCCGGCAGCACGCCTCGGCCCGCGGCTACCTTCTCCTATGCTCTATCAGGGACTTTCCACCTCGGTGGCGGGTAGTTCAATCGGCAGAACACCGGACTTTGGATCCGGATGTTGCAGGTTCGAGTCCTGCCCCGCCAGCCACCAAAACCCCAGTTCAGAGCCCCAATCGTAGCCTCGGACAGCGGCATTGGTCACGTCGAATCCCTACAAGATCCCTACTTGCCTCATCTGGGCGATACGATCCCCAGCATGGGTACCGTCCGTGAACGCCAGCCTGGGGTCTGGGAGGTCCGTGTCTACGTCGGCCGCGACCCGGTCACCAACGCGCCGCGCCAAGTGTCGAAGGTCGTCCACGCCGGTCCTCGCACCAAGAAAGGCAACCCGCCAAAGGCGGTCATCGACCTGGAGCACCAGCTGGAGTCGGAAGCCGCTGCCGGCAAGCTGGGCGGCACCACGGCCACGGTCGGGCTGCTGTTGGACCGCTATCTCGAGCATTTAGCCCGACGGGGCCACTCCCCCAAGACCCTCGACACCTACCGGCGCTATGTCGAGTCAACAATCCGCCCAGCCCTAGGCGCCCTACCAGTCCGCAAGTTGACCGCCTGGGACCTCGACGCGCTGAGCGCCAAGATGGCCGCGGCCGGCAAGATGACCTCCACCATCCGCCAGCATCACGCCATCCTCTCCGGGGCTCTTTCCCAGGCCGTCAAGTGGGGATGGGTGCCCACCAACGTGGCCCGCTCGGCCAGCCCGCCTCGGGTGCGGGCCGCCAAGGTCGAGCCGCCCACCCCCGCCGAGGTCAGCCAGCTGATCGCGGCGGCTGAGGAACGCAACCCCATCTTCGCGGCTCTGATCATGCTGGCCGCCCTCACTGGCGCCCGGCGGGGCGAGCTGTGCGCCCTGCGCTGGACCGATGTCGACCTCGACGCCGGCCGGCTGAGGATCGCCCGGGCCATCATTGTCGTGCCCGACGAGGCGCCGATCGAGAAGGACACCAAGACCCATGCCGAGCGGACCCTGGCCCTCGGCGACGCCGGCACCACATTGCTACGCCTGCACCGCCAGCAGGCGATCGAGCGGGCCCGGACCGGCGAGATCGAGATCGCCCCGAATGCGTTCGTGTTCTCAACCCGGATCGACTGCACCACCCCGATCCGTCCCGACGTGGTGTCAGCATTCTTCGGGCGGGTCCGCGACGAGCTGGGGCTCGGCCACGTCCACCTCCACTCACTCCGCCACTTTGCCGCCACCCAGCTCGCGGCCCGGGGGGACGTGTCCGCCCGGACCATCGCCGGCCGGCTCGGCCACGCCGACGCCTCGCTGACCATGCGTGTCTACGCGGCCTTCTTTCCCGCCGCGGATGTCGAGGCTGCCGACTACCTCGGCGTGGCGCTGAAGCGATGACGCTCCGGATGAGGACCGGCGACGATCGACTTCCCAACAACGGTTTCGTCCTCTGGGGCGGACGACTCGACATGCTGTTCGCCGACCAGCGGTCGCAACT
>CAVYMU010000007.1:0-94760 GCA_963769725.1 uncultured Acidimicrobiaceae bacterium
GGGCAAAGAAGTCGGCGTCCTTCGCCTTCCATGCGGTCGGCGTGCCCCCGAAGGGCCGCCGGCACCGCGGCTACCGACTCGCTCACCTCCAGCAGGACCACCGGTCGGGCTCGACACCGTCGTCGCCCAGGCCGACAGCCGAGACAGCTCCACGGGATCGAGGCCCCGGCCGTAGCCCTGGTAGGCGAGGGTGGAACCGGAGAACCGGTCGCACACCACGTCCCGCCCGGCTTCCAGGGCGGGCCCGATCACCTCGGCCACGTGCTGGGCCCGCGCCGCCAGGAGCAGCAGGGTCTCGGCCCGGCGGGCGAGCGGGGGAAGGTCGGGATCGAGGAGCAGGGCCCGGATGCGTTCACCGGTGGCCGTGCCACCGGGCTCGCGGGTGAGCACCGCGCCGCGAGCACGCCGCCAGCCGGGCGGCTTGGGTGGACTTGCCGGTGGCCTCGCCTGCCCTCGAGGACGATGAGCCGGCCCCGAGCGGTCAGCCGCCGGCCCGCTTCTTGGCGGCTCCGGGCGACTTGGCCGCCGTCCGGCCGTCTTCTTGGCCGCCGCGGTCGCTTTCTGCGCCGGTCCGGCCGACTTCCGGGCCGCCGGTCGTCTTCTTGGCGGCCGGCCTTCTTGGCGGCCGGCCGCCTTGGCGGCTGGCCTTCTTGGCCGCCTGTCTTCTTGCCGGCTCCCGCGGCCCGGCCGTCGCACGGGCCTTCTTGGCCGACAGCCGGCCTTCTTGGCTGGACTGGCTCCGGCGGCCTTCTTGGCCGTCCCGCCGGCCTTCCCGGTCCGCCGGCCCCGGGCCGGGCGTGGTCCGGCGGCCCGGCGGTCGGCCAGGAGCTCGATCGCCCGCTCCGGCGTGATGCCTTCCACGGTGTCACCCTTGCGCAACGATGCGTTGGTGGTGCCATCGGTCACGTACGGTCCGAAACGGCCCTCCCGCAGCACGATGGCGCCCGCCGGAGTCCGGATCCGGTCCCGAGCTCCCGTAGGGGCGCGGCGGCCGCTCCCCTGCCCCGCCTCGTCGGTGCCTGGGCGAACAACGCCAGGGCGGCGTCGAGATCGGCCGTGAACAGCTGCTCCTCCGACTGCAGGGATCGGGACTCCGACCCGCGCCGCAGGTAGGGCCCGTACCGGCCATTGCTGGCGACGATGTCCTCTCCTGTGCTGGGATCGACGCCGACCACTCGGGGCAGCGACAGCACCCGCAGGGCGTCGGCCAAGGTCACGGTGGCCGGATCCATGCTGCGCAACAGTGAGGCGGTCGCTGGCTTGGCGAGCGCCTTCATCGGTGGAGCCCACCTGCACGTAGGGTCCGAATCGACCCGCCCGCACCACCACCGGCTGCCCCGAAGCCGGATCCACGCCCAGCTCCCGTTCGGACGAACCCGCCTCGAGCAGCTCGGTCGCCCGGGCCAGCGTCAGCTCGTCGGGTGTCAGGTCTTCCGGCAACGGCGCCCGCTCGGCGGCTTCGTCATCTCCCCGCTGCAGGTAAGGCCCGTAACGACCGACCCGCACGACGAGCCCGCAGTCGGGACCTCCGATGGGGATGGAGTTGATCTCCCGGGCGTCGATCTCCCCCAGATGATCGGATACCAGCCGCTTGAGGCCGGGCTGCCCGTTGCCGAAATAGAACCGGCTCAGCCACGGGACGCCCTCCTGACCGCCTCGGGCGATCTCATCGAGATCCTCCTCCATGGAAGCCGTGAAGCCGTAGTCCACCAGCTCCCCGAAGTACCGCTCCAGCAGGCCGGTCACGGCGAAGGCCGTCCACGACGGCACCAGCGCCGACCCCTTCTTCCAGACGTAGCCCCGGTTCTCGATGGTGTCGAGAATGCTGGCGTAGGTCGACGGCCGGCCTACGCCCATATCCTCCAGGGCTTTCACCAGCGAAGCCTCGGTATACCGCGCCGGCGGCTGGGTCGCGTGGCCCTCCGGGGTGAGCGATTCGACCGCCAGCGGATCACCGACCGCCAGGGCAGGGAGCCTCACCTCACGGTCCTCGAGTTCGGCGTCAGGGTCATCGGACCCTTCCACGTAGGCCCGGAGGAAGCCGGGGAAGGTGATGACCCGCCCGCTCGTCCCGAACTCGGCGTCGATCGGACCGGCGGGCAACGAATCGTGGCCCGTTCCCGCCGACGACACGCCCCCCAGTCGCACCACCACGCTCTGGCCAACGGCGTCGGCCATCTGGGAGGCCACCGTCCGCATCCACACCAGCTCGTACAGGCGACGCTGGTCGCCGTGGAGTCCGGTGTCCCCCGGGGTGCGGAAGCGTCTCGCCCGCGGGCCGGATGGCCTCGTGGGCCTCCTGGGCATTCTTGACCTTCTTGTCGTAGCGGCGGGGCCGGTCGGGCACGTAGGCGTCCCCGTACAACTCCCGGGCCGTCGACCGGGCCGCTTGGAGGGCCTCCTCTGACAGGGTGGTCGAGTCGGTACGCATGTAGGTGATGTAGCCGGCCTCGTAGAGGTCCTGGGCCACCCGCATGGTCCGCGCCGCCGAGAAACGCAGCTTGCGACCGGCCTCTTGCTGCAGCGTCGAGGTCATAAACGGCGCGTGCGGCGTCCGCCGCCAGGGTCGCTCCTCCACAGACCGCACCTCGAACGACGCCGACTCCAACCGAGCCGCCAGACTTCTGGCCCCCGCTTCGTCGAGGCGCACCACCTGGTCGGTGTTGACCTCCCGTTCTCATCGAAGTCCCGGCCCGTGACCAGCCGGCGCCCGTCGAGCGCCACGAGGGAGGCGCCGAACGGCTGGGCGGGCGTCTTTTCACCGACGAACCGGCCGGCCAGATCCCAGAAGGAAGCGGATACGAAGCGCATGCGGGCTCGTTCCCGCTCCACCACCAGCCGGGTGGCGACGGACTGCACCCGGCCAGCAGACAGAGCGGGCATGACCTTCTTCCAAAGCACCGGGCTGACCTCGTAGCCATACAGGCGGTCGAGGATGCGCCGGGTCTCCTGGGCGTCAACCAGGCGACGGTCGAGGTCCCGGAACTCCCGGACCGCTCTGGCGATGGCCGCCCTGGTGATCTCGTGGAAGACCATGCGCCGGACCGGAACTCGGGGTGCGAGCACCTCAAGTAGATGCCAGGCGATCGACTCGCCCTCCCGATCTTCGTCGGTGGCGAGGTAGAGCTCGCTGGCGTCCTTGACCATGGACTTGAGCTTCCTGACCTGATCCCGCTTCTCGCGGGAGACGACGTAGAGAGGCTTGAAGTCGTTGTCGACGTCGACGCCAAGGCGGGCCCAGGACTCGCCCTTGTAGGCCGCAGGAACGTCGGCGGCGTTGCGGGGCAGGTCCCGGATGTGCCCGATCGACGATTCGACGTGGTAGTCGGCGCCGAGCAGCGACGAGATGGTTTTGGCCTTGGCGGGCGACTCGACAATGACGAGGGGCTTGGGCATGATCGTTTCAGTACTGGTGGGAAAAGGCAGGGTGGGTCGGCGGGCTAGCCCACCGTGGCGCACACGGTATCGTGTGCGCCGTCGGGAGGCGCGCAATCCCCTCCGGCATTCCAGCGCTCGGTCGGCGCGTCGGGAGCCTGGCGGGCCTGGCGGGCGCAGGGGTCCTGGCGGGCGTGGCGGGCGTGGCGCGCCTGGTAACGGCACTGGGCGCGGGTACGATCAGGTGTCTCATGGCCACCTCTGGGGAGTTCGGATCGCTCCGCCATCTCGCCGGGCGCTTCTTCGGCGCCCTGCTGCCCTTCGGGCCACCCCAACCGGATGAGCGCTGGGCCCAGGACCACCTGCTCGCCGGGGAGCGGACGCTGTGGCAGCGGATGTCGGGCGCGGACCGTCGACACGCCGTGGGCGTGGCCCGCAGGACCGTCGACGAGCTGGCCCAGGCCGGACCGCCGCCGGAGCCGGCCAGCCGGGCCGTCGTAGCCGCCGCCCTCCTTCACGACGTGGGCAAGGTCGAGGCCGGACTCGGGACGTGGGCCCGGGCCGGTGTCACCTTCGCCGCCATGGCGGTCGGGCGGGACCGGATCGTGAGCTGGTCGGGCGCGAGGGGCCCAACCGGCGGGGCCGGAGCCGGGCCCGGCGCAGCCGCTGTGGGCGCAACCGCTGTGGGCGCGACCGGGGCCAGCGCAGCCGGAGCCGGGCAGCCACACGAGGCCGCCGCAGCCGGGGTGAGCGCAGCCGGCTCGGTGCCAACCCCTGTTTCCTGGCGAGCCTGGCGCCGGCGCATCGGGCTGTATCTCCGTCACGACGGCGTGGGCGCCGATCTGCTGTCGAGCGCGGGCAGCGACCCCCTGACGGTGGCTTGGGCCGGGGAGCATCACCGACCGCCGGAACGCTGGAGCGTGGACACCCGCGTCGGCTCAGCCCTCAAGCTGGCCGACGACGACTAACGGCCCCGTTCCGCAACTGCGGCGCGGATCCGGGGCAAGGCTGTCACGGCCGAGTTGAGCGCGGAGGGGTGGGTCGGGTGGTGTCCGGTGGCGCGGGCGAGCCGCTGGCCGGGCGGCCGGGGGCTGCGGTGGCAGCCGGAGTGGGAGGGCCCGGGGGGGCAGTGGCGGCCAGCGGTGTGCCCGCAGGTGGGGTGGTGGGGCTGGCCGGGGGGGTGGAGCTGGCCACAAGAGGTGTGCCCGGCGCCGGCTCGTGACTGGCCGGGCTGTTGGCCCGGCCTTCGTTGGTCCCACCCGCGGTTGCCGCCTTGTAGGCGCGATAGCGGTGGGCGATCACGAAGGCGATGGCCACGACGGCCGCCACCCCCACGATGTAGCCGGCGTAGTTGAAACCCTTCATGACCTTGTGGTAACTGGAGCCGACGCCGTAACCAATTAGCGCCATAGTGCTCAGCCAGACGAGGCTACCGAGGAAGGTCAGGATCCCGAAGGGGACGAGCGGATACTCGGCCACGCCTGCGGGTACGGCAACGAAGTTGCGAATTACGGGTACCAGTCGTCCGACGAAGACTCCCCAGGCGCCGTGGCGGTGGTACCAGTCCTCCGCCCGATCCAGATCGTGGTGGGTCAGGAGGACGTACCTGCCGTAGCGGTCCACGAATCCCCGCCCGGCGAAGCGACCGATCGCCCAAGCGATATACGCGCCCACGACCTCCCCTGCAACCGCCACCGCGATCACGGCAACCAGGCTGAGCTTGCCCTGCGAGGCCAGTACTCCTGCGAAGCCGATCGTGAGCTCGGAGGAGGTGGGAATGCAGCAGGACTGCAGGACCGAGAGCAGAAAAATGGCCGCGTACCCGTACGAAGAGATGAAGTGGTTGAAGTCGAGCAGCGCGACCATCGGTTAATTCTAGAGGAGGGGTGGTGCCCGACAGGCGCGAGACGGACTGGCGAACACCAAACTTCGGTTAAGAACTCCCAGCCAGATCCGGCAGGTTCACGACAATTGCCTCCTGGGTGCTCCGGGCGATCACCACTACCGCCTCTTCATCTGCGGCTGGATTCTCCTCCCGGTGCGGGGTGTACGGCGGAACGTAGACGTAGTCCCCAGGCTCCGTTTCGATGCGTGTCTCCACGCCGGCCTCGAGGTAGACGAACGTCGGATGACCAGAGACCACGAAGATGGCGGTCTCGGACTCGCCGTGGTGGTGGTCTGCCGAGCGGGTCCCCGCAGCCACATGGGTCTGGCCCATCCAGACGGCCTCCGATCCGGCGAGTTCGCCTGAAATGGCCGCCAGGCGGGTCATGCCAGGAGTCTGGGCCGTCCCGGCGCTCAGGCCGTCTGCCCGGGTGTGATGGAGCGGCCTAGGGGTCATATCGGGGATGTTAGGCCTGTGGCCAGGATGTACGGCGGCCAGGAGTGTCAGGGGACGGGTGCTGGGTGCGGGCAGACGCGGTGTGGGGTGCCGGGTGTCGGGAGCGCCCCCGACCCTTTCTGGACCGAGCCGCCCTCCAGGTGGGCGTTGTTACGTCCACAAAGCGCGCCGACCGCCCATCCAAGCGGGCCCGGGCGAGGGGACAACCGCCCGCCATCGACTCGAACCCCCGACGGTCCGGCCATCCTGGGCAAACCCGGATGCCCGGGTGGCGCCGCATCTCTACCATGGCCGTATGCCGAGCCAGGCCGAGAAGGCCTCCCAGTTCCTCGCCCTCCATCGGGGCGATCATCCGCTGCTGATGCCGAACCCGTGGGACCCGGGGTCGGCCCGAATCCTGGCGGAATTCGGCTTCGACGCTCTCGCCACGACGAGTGGCGGCTTCGCCGGGACGCTGGGCCGCCTGGACGGATCGGTAACCAGGGACGAGGCGATCGCCCACGCCACGGCCATCGTGGCCGCGGTCGACCTGCCGGTTTCGGCCGATCTCGAGAACTGCTTCGCCGATGCACCCGACGGGGTAGCCGTAACCGTGCGCCTGGCCCTCAACGCCGGCTTGGCCGGCTGCTCGATCGAGGACTTCACCCGGCGTGCTGAGGATCCGATCTACGAGCTGGGCGCCGGCGCGGGACCGGGTAGCGGCGGCGGCGGAAGTCGCCCACGGCGGGGCGACGCACTTGGTGGTCACCGCACGGGCAGAGAACTACCTACACGGGCGACCGGACCTGGCCGACACCATCGCCCGTCTGCAGTCGTATCAGGCAGCCGGCGCCGATGTGCTGTACGCGCCCGGTTTGACCGACCTCAACGACATCCGTCAGATGGTCGCGAGCCTGGACCATCCGGTCAACGTGCTAGCCCTGCCCGGATCACCGCCGGTCACGGCGCTCGCCGCCGCCGGCGTCGGGCGCATCTCGGTGGGCTCCGCCTTTGCCTGGGCCGCGCTCGGAGCGCTGGTCGAAGCCGGGCGGGAGCTGCTCGACTCGGGTACCTACGGCTTCTGGGACCGAGCGGTAACCGGATCCCAGGTCGGCCGCTCGGCGTTTCGCACCATCGACTTCGATTGATCAACCGCCCCTGGCGATGACCGCCCGGATGTCGTCGAGGTGGTGCTCAACCTCGTGCACGGTGTTGCCAGCCAGCCAGGCCACATCCCGCGAGGCAGGGGTTGGATAGTTGTAGATCAGGGAACGGGCCCACTGCTCGGGGCTCAGCCCATCGAAGACCGTGGCGCACAGTTCGGCCGCCATGCCGAGTTGATCGAGGACCTGTCCCGGCGGATGGGCGTCATATCGGGCTAGGCCAACTCGCTCGTCCCGGTACATGCGGGCGAATCCGGGGGTCGGCTCGACGAGCGCGAGCAGGGTCCGTTCGCGCTGGACCAGCAACACGTCCCGGACGTGACAGGCGTATTCCAGCGCAGACCACACACCCGGCTGGGGCCGGCGCCAGGCGGCAGCCTCGCTCGCGGTGTCGAACGCGATGTGATACGCAGCCTGGCAGGCCCGAAGTCGAGATGCGATCTCGGCCACTGATAGGTCCTGATAGACGAACCCGCACTGCTCACAGCGATCCATGTCTCCAGGATGGCGAGGTCAGACGACTGGCACCAGACGGTTCCTCGCCCTCCGATGGTCGCTCCGAGGGGTGGCTCGGCGGTGACGCCAGGCGTCCCGGCGACGGGCGGGTGGCGTACCTCGGTGACGCCAGGCGTCCCGGCGACGGGCCGGTGACCTACCTCGGTGACGCCACGCCAGCCGACGACAGGCCGGTGACACGACGGTGACGCCACGCCAGCCGGCGACGGGCGGGTGGAATTGGCCCCAGGCCACGGACCCAGGGCCACGGGCTGACGAAGACGGAGCAGACGGAGGGCTGCTAGTCGACGACAATGCCGGCGCCCGGGCGAACCCGGGCGCGGGCAGACCGTTCGTGCCCGGCGCCCGGCTCAGTCGCCGGCGGTCACGGCCACCTGGCCCTCCACCGGCGCATCGATGGCGGCCATCTTGCGCTTGGAGAACAGGACACCACCGATGATGATCAGCCAGGGCCACCGCGGCGATGGTGTAGCGGATGGCGGTGTGGTGGGCCTGGGTGATCACGGCCGGCAGGATCAGCAGGCTGACCAGGTTCATGACCTTGATCAGCGGGTTGAGCGCTGGACCGGCCGTGTCCTTGAACGGATCGCCGACGGTGTCGCCGATCACCGCCGCCTTGTGGGCCTCCGAACCCTTGCCACCCTCGTGGCCGTCCTCGATGTACTTCTTGGCGTTGTCCCACGCCCCACCCGAGTTGTTGAGGAAGTTGGCCATCAGCTGGCCGGTCAGGATGGTGCCGGCCAGGAAGGCGCCGAGGGCCAGGTCGCCGATGGCGAAGCCGACGACCACCGGCGACAGGATGGCGAGCAGGGCGGGCGTGGCCAGCTCCCGCTGGGCCGCGGCGGTGCAGATGTCGATGACCCGGCCGTACTCCGGGCCGCTCGGTGCGGTCCATGATCCCCGGGTGCTCGCGGAACTGCCGGCGCACCTCCTGGACCACCGTTCCCGCCGAGCGTCCCACGGCCCGAATGGCCAGCGCCGAGAAGAGGAAGGCGATGGAGCCGCCGATCAGCAGGCCGAGGAAGGTCTTCGGGTTGGCGACGTTGATGATCGTCTGCGAGACGTTGGTGAAGAGCAGGTTGCTGGTCGTCGTCACGCCTGGCGGCAGCTTGACGTTCTCGGCGATGGTCTGGATATAGCTGGCGAACAGGGCCACGGCGGCGATGACCGCCGAGCCGATGGCGAATCCCTTGGTGACGGCCTTGGTGGTGTTGCCCACCGCGTCGAGGCTGACCATGATCCGCTCCGGCTCGCCCTGGAACTCGCCGCTCATCTCGGCGATGCCGGCGGCGTTGTCCGATACCGGCCCGAACGTGTCCTCCGACACCACGATCCCGGCGTTGGAGAGCAGACCGAGGCCGGCCAACGACACCAGGTACAGCTCGAACTGGATGTTGCCGTTGCCGAGGGCGATGGCCACCACGATGGCCAGGACGATGGCGATGATGGCCGGGACGGACGACTCCAGGCCGATGCTGATACCGGAGAGGACCGTGGTCGCCGGCCCGGTGCGAGCCGACTCGGCGATGTCTCGCACCGGGGTGGTCTCGGTCGAGGTGTAGTACTCGGTGATGCGGCTGGCCACCTGGCCGAGGACGACGCCGGTCACCACGGCCCAGAACACCTTGAGGTTGTGGACGTAGAACTGGGCCACGAAGAACACGCCGATGATGGTGAGCACGGCCGAGGTGAGCAGGCCCCGGTTGATCGGGGCCATGGCCGACTGCGGTCCTTGGGCGTCGCCCGGACCACGAAGATCCCGATGATCGACGCCAGGATGCCGATAGCCGGCACGATCAGCGAGAACGCCAAGCCCGACCTGGCCTCTGGCGCCGAAGGCGGTGTTGGCCAGGATCAGGCTGGCCACCAGGATGACGATGTAGGACTCGAACAGGTCGGCGCCCATGCCGGCGCAGTCACCCACGTTGTCGCCCACGTTGTCGGCGATGGTGGCGGCGTTGCGGGGGTCGTCCTCGGGGATGCCGGCCTCGACCTTGCCGACCAGGTCGGCGCCCACGTCGGCCGCCTTGGTGAAGATACCGCCCCCGACTCGCATGAACAGGGCCAGCAGCGACCCACCGAATCCGAAGCCGACGAGAATGGCCGTGGCGGTGTTCTGGAACAGCATGACGATGATCGTCGCTCCGAGCAGGCCGAGACCGACCACGAACATGCCGGTGACCGCCCCCGTGCGGAACGCCACTTTCAGAGCGGCCGGCCAGTGACCCGTCACGGGCCGCGGCCGCAGTGCGGACGTTGCCCCGGACGGCAGTGCTCATGCCGATGTAGCCGGCCAGTCCCGACAGGGTGGCGCCCGACCAGGAAGGCCAGGGCCCGGAACAGGCCCGACAGGCCGTACGACAGGACCGTGTGCTTGGTCCCGTCGGGCAGGGTCCGCGTGACGCTGGCTGGCGGTGAAGAACACCAGGACGGCCAGGGGGATGCACGATGATGCCGATGGCTTTGAACTGCCGGACCAGGTAGGCCTGGGCTCCTTCCTGCACCGCCTTGGCGATCTCGATCATGGAGGGCGTGCCCTGGTCGGATGCCAGCACCCCTCGCATGAGTATGAACCCGGTGGCGATGGCGATCAGGGCGCACACGGCGGCGAAGATCAGCCAGATCCACTCGGTGCTGTGCAGATGGAACGGCTGGTAGCCGCCTTCAGCGAGGAGTCGCATGATCAGACGGTTCCTTTCTCCTCTTGTGGTTGGACGGTTCGACCCGAACCAGGATCTGGCGGGCCACCTTCTCTCCGATGGTGCGGTCGTGACCGTCGACGGCCACGACCAGGGGGCCGTCGAAGGGGTGCTTCTCTCGCACTTCTACCTGACCACGCCGGGACGGACGCCGAGTCCGTCGAGGAACAGGGCTACCTCGGGGTCGGTCGACCCCGGCAGGGCGACCACGGCCCGAGTCGCCCGGCGAGAGGTCGTACAGGGGGGGCATGCCCGGCAGGTCGGCGCCCTCGATTTCGGGGATCGGGAAACCATGGGGGCAGGTGCTGGGCCGGTCGAGGGCGGCATAGAGCCGGTCCTCGACTTCCTGAGGCAGCTGGTGCTCGAACGTCGGGGCCAGCCGGTCGGCCTCGGACCAGCTGTAGCCGAGCATGTCGGCCAGAAAACGCTCGACGATGCGGTGGCGGCGGACCACGCTCATGGCCCGCCGACGACCGGCTTCGGTCAGCTCGACCCCGTGGTAGGGGGTGTGCACGGCGAGGCCGCGGTCGGCCAGCTTCTTGACGGTGGCGGTCATGGTGCCGGGCGACAAGTTGAGGGAGGCGGCCAGGTCGCCCGTCCGGGCTCCCGAATCAGCGGGAGACCGCGAACCGAGGTCAGGACGCGACGTCAACCGCCAGATGGCCTTCAGCGTCTCGCGCTCGGATTTCGTCAGGATCGCATCCATAATTTCGCCGGGCGCGACGGTACTTTTTTGCGGATACGAAAGTCAAACGAGGCCTTGCGGACCCGGCGGCGGGGCCAACCCGGCTCGGTACCGGCCCGCCAGATCGTCAGTGGTCGTCTGACAGGACGACGCGCACGATCTCGGCCGTCTCGTCGCCCCCATCTGCAGCGGGGCCGCCGAAGAGCGTCATCCGTACCGACGTTCCGTTCGGTCCTGAGTCGAACCGGACGTCGTCGACCAGGGACCGGATCAGCGGGATGCCGAGACCCCGCTCGAAGTTGAGCCGGTCGGGGTCGGTGACCGGCGGGTGCTCGGGAAGGTCGTCAGGGTCGAATCCGGTCCCCGAGTCGGTGATGCACACCTCGAGACGCTCCGGCGCTTCCCAGACGCTGACCGACGACGCGGGGGTCGTCCGCGGGCGCGACCAGGTTGGCCTCCATGGCGTTGGTGCACGCCTCAGACACGGCCAGCTTGAGGTCGTCGATCCGTTCGTCAGCCACGCTGCGCCGTGCCGACACAAGCGAGGCAACGACAAGGCGAACCACCGCGATGTACTCCGTCCGGGACGGTACCGACAGATCCAGCGAGAGCTCCATCAGGGCGATGAGCCTGACCTTCAGCCGGCGGTGGCCTCGTCCACCGACGCCGCGATCGCGAACACCGTGGTCAACCCGGTGATCTCGAAGACCTTCAGAATGCGGGCCTGGGTACAGACCAGTGAGAGATCACCACCGTGGCTGCGCAGCCGCTTCAAGCCGCCGACCAGCACCCCCAACCCCGTCGAATCGAGAAAGTCGACTCCCTCGAGGTCCACGACGATCCGGCGATGCCCCTCGCTGACCAGCTCGACGAGTCGCTCGCGCAGGCGGGGCGCGCTGTAGACGTCTATCTCTCCCTTCACAGCGAGAACCGTGAACGGCGATCGGCTGTCGTCTACCTCCAGACCTAGCTCCATCGTCGTGTCCTTCCTGATCAGTTCCGCAAGAGCCTACCCCTGGCCAGCCGACGTGGGCTCGATGGCATGCGGATGCCGGACTGCTTCAGCCGGCCCGGTTGGGCCTCGCCAGTCGGAACAACCGAGGCGCGACGATGGCGAGCAGATACATGCCAGTTGCGAACGCGAGGATGGTAAAAGACGGGGGCAGAGTCGGCACGGCATAGGCCAGCACCAGACCGGCCCACATGGCGACGACAGCCAAGGTGAGCGACAAGCCCAGCGCCAGGAACGGACGGGGGGTAAGACGTAGTGCCGCCGCCGCCGGCGCCGACAACAGACCAAGGAGGAGCAGGGCACCGACGGCCTGGGTGGCCTCGCCCGCAGTCACGCCTACCAGGGCGAGGAACCCGACTCCCAGAGCCCGAACCGGTACACCGGCGGCCGCGGCGACACCCTCATCGACTGAAGCGAACAGCAGGGGCCGGGCGATGAACGCCGTCGCCACAACCAGCCCGACCGCGATTCCTGCCGCCACCGCCGATTGGGATGGACTCTGCCCGAAGATCGACCCGAACAGCACGTTCACTCCCGCAGTGCCGCTGCCGCCACTGCTGCTGGTGCTGTAGATGGTCAGGAAGAGCACGCCCAGACCGAGGACCCAGGCGAACGTATTGCCGATGATGACGTCGTCGGCCCGGCCGCGAGGCCCCAGGAACGCCATAGCCACCCCGAATACGAGGCAGGCCACGAACAACCCGATGCGCAAATCGACTCCGATGGCGAGAGCGATCAAGGCCCCTGTGAAAGCGACGTGGGAGAGGGCGTCGCCCGTGAACACCTGAGCCCGGAGGACGACGAAGTAGCCGACCAGTCCGCACGCGGCGGCGATCGCGGTTCCCGACTCGAAGGCCCGGACCATGAAGGGGTGGGAAAGCATGTGGGCGATGCCGTTGATGGGGTCGGCGGCTGCGAACCCATTCATGCCGGCACCACGGCGCCAGACCGGAGGCGACGGAAGGCGACGGCCAGGAGGTAGGCGGCGAACCCGAAGGTGGTGATGAAGAACCCGCTCGGATACACGGAGAAGTAGGACACGCCGAGGCCGAGCCACACCACCACGAGCCCGAGTGCAACGCTCAACGCCAGCCCAGCTGCGGGTCGAGCCGTCAGATGCTGGGCCGCAGCCGCGGGCATGATCAGCAGCGCAAAGACGAGCAGAGCGCCGGTGATCTGGCTCACCTCAGCCACCGCGACGCCGAGCACGACCAGAAATAGCAGCGAGAGCGCCCGCACCGGCACGCCCCCGGCTGAAGCCACCTCTGGATCGATAGATGAAAACAGCAGCGGGCGGCCGATAGCCGCCAGCACCACGAGGGCGACCACGGCCACCACACCGAGAACGACGACCTGATGATCGGTGACTCCGAGGAAGGTGCCGAACAGCAGGGAGTCCAGCCCATTCAAGAAGCCCTGATACAGCATGACGAACAAGAATCCGCAGGCGAGGGCGAAGGCCTGAACCACGCCGACGACCGCGGGCTCTTCTGAAAAACCACGCCGGTCGTGGGCGTAGGGCACCAGGCCGATGATCAGAGCGGCGCCGATACAGAAGCCGAAGTAACCCCAGGCGGCACTGACGCCGAGCCAGATCGCCGCCGCCGCGCCGGGGAAAGCCACGACCGAGAGGGTGTGACCCGCGAATGCCTGCCGCCGGAGCACCACAAACCAACCCGCGGCGCCGGCCACAACCGCGGTAATGGTCGCGGCGAGAAGCGCGTTGATCATGAAATGAAACTCGAACAACTGACGTCCGTCGGAGGCGAGGTTCCAAGTGAGCCGGGCCGTGCTGTCGGCGATGACACCCATCACGTCAGCCGGCGCGGAACTCGTGGCGGTCGGAGTGGAGTGCCGGAGCTTCGGGCTGACCGACCACTACGAGGCGTCCGTCGGAAGCACGCAGTACCTCGATCGGGGTCTTGTACAACTGGGTGAGGGTCTCGCTGGTGATCACCTGGTCGACGGGTCCGGATACCGCCCCATCGCCGCCCAGGTAGATAACCAGGTCCAGGTGGCTCAAGATCGGGTTGACGTCGTGGGCGACCATGATCACGGTGACGCCTTCGGCGCGGCAGATCGACGCCACCAGCTCCGCAACCGCGGCCTGATTGGGGAGATCGAGGCTGTCGAGGGGTTCATCGAGCAGCAGCAGACGAGGACGGCCAACAAGGGACTGGGCGATGAGGAGACGCTGTTGTTCGCCTCCGGAGCACTGGCCGATGGGCCGGCTGGCGTAGCCGGCGGCGCCGACGAGGTCGATGACCTCATCGACACGCTCAGCCATGGTTCGACGGGACGCTCGCGAGCCCGGCCAGGGAAACGGCAGACCCCAGCGGGTCCCGTCCAGCCCGAGCCGGATGACGTCGACGCCGCGGATCCGGAGACCGGGATCAAAGGTTCGCCGCTGGGGCAGATAGCCGATGTAAGGCCGGCTGGCGGCGGGGGTCCCCCCGAGGACCCGAATCTCCCCGCCGGCGAGCGGCTGCAGTCCGAGTATGGCCCGGACGAGGGTCGATTTGCCCACACCGTTGGGGCCGAGGACGGCGGCGAACTCCCCTGCACCGACGTCCACATTGACATTGCTCCAGATGGTCCGGCTGCCCAGGCGCACGGTGGCATTGGTAATCGCTACGGTCGGCGGGTCCGGGATCACTCCTTGGCCGGCGTTCACCTGGATCAAACGACCTGGCGCAGGCCGGTGCCGACCCGGCGCGGCAGGGGTGCCGCGGCCCGACGCCGTCGTCTCGGGGGCCGCCGCGGGCTGGTTCGGTCGGCTGGCGGCGAAGGTCATGGCCCGGACGCCTGCTCCAAGGCAGCCAGGATCCCCTGGAGCTGGCGGGTCTGCCAGTCCTGATAGGTAGCAGTGGCAGGAGCCAGGGTCTCTGTGATGGTGGCCGTCGGAATATGGGCGGCCGCGCACTCTTGGAGTTGGGCCTGAACATCGGGAGTGGTGTTCTGGCTGTTGTAGACATAGATCTTGATCAGATGGTTGTGGATCTGATTGTCAATGGTGGTCTTGTCGGCAGCGGACACGTCAGTCCCCTCGCTGATGGCTTTGAGGAACGAGTCGGGGGTGACGAGGTCGAGCCCGAGCGCGGGAGCGAGCATCGCGAAAATTGACTCCGATGCTCCTACCGGTGTGCCCGCGTATGTGGCTCGGATCCGGGCGATCAGGCGGTCGTAGGGCCCGAGAGCCACGGTGTCGAATCTGGTCTGTTGTGAACGGAAGTAGCTGGCATCGACGGGATCCAGCCGGGCCAGATCGACGACATAGGCGCTGATCACGGTCTGGACGTTGTCGGGGTTGTACCAGCGGTGGGGGTTGTCGCCGGCCTTGAGGCCAAGCACATTCCCTACGTTGAGAACGGTGCGGCCGCCCGGATCGGCCGCCAGCAGCTTGGGCGCCCACGGGTCGTACCCCACACCGTTGACGATCGCTAACTGGGCCATGGCGAAGGCCCTACCGTCCGCGGGGGTCGGCTCGTAGGCGTGAGGGTCGGCGTTCGGATTGCTGATGATGTTCGTCACCCGGACGTGTGTCCCGCCCACCTGGGCCGCGATGCTGCCCCAGAAGTTCTCGGCAGCGACCACGTCGATGACGTGACCCGACGTCGGGCTGGCCTCCGGCACGTCACCCCGACCGGCGCCAGTGCTGGCGTCGCTGGTCGTCTTGCCGCACCCAGCCATCGCCACGACGCTCACCAACGCCACGATCACTGGCGTACGCCAAGCCAGGCGGGCGGGGCGGTGGGACCGCAACGTCGGTTCGACCGAATTCACAGCACCGAACATATCCTGAGACTGAGTCCCAGGCAACTAGTAATGAGACCGAGTCTCAGAAACGGGGCGGGGGCCGGCCGGTGGGAGCGGGACCGGCCCCGTGGCAGCCGGCCGGGGCGCGGGCCAGAACCCGGCCGGGACCGGGCGGAAGCAGGGTCTAGAAGGCGGAGAACGGAGCGGTGCGCATTCTCTGGCGTTCTCGGTGACTTATGGAGGGAGATGTACAACTGATGTACATCTCCCTCCAAAAGTGGCGGAAAATACCAAAAGTCGATGGACGGTCGGGGGGCGAATCGGGGTCGGCTGAGCCTCAGGCGATCTCCCCCCGGTCGAGCGACCGAGAGGTGAGCACGAGGGCAACCAGGGCGACCACGAGCGGGACGATCAGCCCGGTCGTCCATGCCACCGCGTTGTGGGGCGGCGGACGGTGGGCCAGGTAAGGCGGCCAGCGATCGGGTATTCACGAACAGCGAGGCCCGGGCGGCGCCGTGCGAGACCCGGGCGACGGCCTGCTCCCAGATCAGCAGATAGGCCAGGCCCCAGGCCAGCGCCCGGCGGACGCGCAGCCCGAGGCCGCAGAAGACCGCCGAGTAGGCGATGGTCGCCAGCAGGCCGCCCGCGGCGGCGGCGGCTACCAGCCGGCCCCCCTCGCCGGTGAGCGCGGCGGCGATCACGAGGGGGAGGACGGCCACCGGGACCACGACCGTCACCGAGGCGGCGAACGCGGCCACGGCCAGCTGCCAACGGGGATAGGGGCGCAGCCAGAGGTATACGAGGGTGCCGTCCTCGGCCACGTCGCCGAGGGCCGCGGAGGCGAACACGAGGCTGACGACCGGCACAGCAGCGACAGCCCGTAGGTGTCGACAAGCGACCAGGCCGCGTCGGGCCGGTCGAAGGGATTTGCCAGGTGCACTGAGATGCCCAGGGCGACGGCGCCGAGGCCGAGCAGACCTAGGCCGGCGACCCGGAGGCGGGTCGCGATCGAGCGGACCAGAACACCCCAGACGGTGACGAGGGCCGGTGCGGATCGAGTCCGGTCATCGCCGGCCCACCAGATAGGCGAAGACGCTCTCGAGGTCGTCGTCGAGGGCCCGGACCTCGGTCAGGCGGGCGTCGCAGTCGCGGGCCACCGCCGCGACCGAGCGGCGGAAGGCGGGCGCGTCGCTGGTCTCGACCTCGATCCAGCCGTCGTTGATCCGGGCGCTGGTGACGGCGCCCGCTGGTGAGCAGGCCGGCGGCCAGGGCCGGCGGCCGGTCGGTACCGACCCGTAGATGGTGCGGGACGGTCGTCCATCAGCTCACGGATGGCGGAGAAGGGGCCTTCGGCGATGAGGCGGCCCTGGGTGATGACCAGGATGCGCGAGCCGAAGCGCTCGACCTCGTCGAGCACGTGGCTGGAGACGATCACCGTCCGTGCCCTCCTCCCCCAGACGGCGGAACAACTCGATAGATCGAAGCCGCTGGCGGGGATCGAGCCCTTCGAGCGGCTCGTCGAGGACGAGGAGATCCGGGTCGTTGACGATCGCCTGGGCCAGCTTGACCCGCTGGCGCATCCCCTTCGAGTAGGCGACGAGGGGGCGGCGGTCGCCGGGATCCAGCTCGACGGTCTCGATGGCCCGGAGGGCCGCCTCGCCCGGGTCGGGGAGGCCGTGCAGGGTGGCGGCCAGGCGGACGAACTCGACGATCGTCTGGCGTTCGAAGAGCCGCTCCTGCTGGGGGGCGATGCCGATGCGGCGGGTCAGCGCCGGGTTGGCTCTGCGGGTCCTCTCCGAAAATGCGGACCGTACCCTGCGACGGGTTGGCCAGTCCGCACAGGATGCGAAAGAGGGTCGACTTGCCCGCCCCGTTCGGCCCGAGCAGGGCGGTCACGCCCGGGTCCGACATCGAAGCTGAGATCGGACAGGGCGACCACCGACCCGAACCACTTGGCCACCTGGCGCACCTCGATGCGTGCGCCGCGCCCATCGTTCACCTCGTCACCTCGGTGGCGACGACGCGCCACCAGGTCACGGCGGCGGCCACCACGCGTCACCACGACGCTGGCCGCCACCACGACTCCGGTCGACAGCGGAGCGCTGGCCGGACCGAACGGCCCGTTGGGTCCGGTTGGCAACCCCGGCAACGTGAAGATGCGCAAGCGCCAACTCGAATGGCAGCCGGCTGAGCGCCAGGGCCAGCAGGTTCTTGGGACCGTGCAACCCGAAGACAATCACGCTGGTGATGGCCGTCGAGCCCAGGATGAGCAGCAGCGATCCCGCCGACGCAAACGACCGCCGGTCGGTCAGGCTCGGGATGGCGAGCGACATGGCTCCGAACATCAACGAGAGTGAGACCCCGGCGACGAGGATCTGGCCGAGCGTGCCCATGAAGTTTGCGAAGCTCCCGCGGTCCGGCGTTTTGCAGCGCCAGCCCGAACAGCAACAGCAGCGGCGGTCCGAGGGTGACCAGCAGGAGCACCCCCGACCACGGCGATGGCTTTGGCCAGCAGGTAGGTCGAACGGTTGAGCGGGGATGACAGATAGACGCCGAGGAAGCGGGAGCGCTTGTCCGGGCACAGGGCCTCCGGGGCGGCCAGGGCCGCGAAGAGGATGATGGCGGCGGTGATGAAGGCGTAGTAGCGCCCCGGCCCGGGGATCAGCGTCGACAGCCGTATCCGTCCCCTGGGCAGCAACGGCCACGATGCCAATGAAGGCGATGGCGGGCAGGTAGGCGATGAGGACGGCCGCAAACGGCAGCACCTTGTATCGGGCCGGCCGCTTCAGCCCCATGATCCGTTCGGCCGTGTGACGGGCCAGGGCCCATACCGAGTGCGCGACCCCGAGCCGGACACCGCGGTAGGGCCGGTAGCCGGGCTCGAGGATCCGGGCCTGGCCGTCGGCGGCGACCTCGTCGGTCATCGCGGCCGGTCACTGGCCCCGCCCCGATCCGGCCCGGTCCAGATAGATGTCCTCCAGGCTGGCCCTCCGCCGCTCCAGCCTGCGGACCGAGAAGCTGCCCTCGGCCAGGGCGTCCCGGACCCGGTCGTACACGGCCGGCGAGTCCAGGACCACGACGACCCGCCGCGGACCGTCCGCCGACGACCGACAGCCCGGCGCGCCTCGAGGGTCGCGGCCAGCGGTGCGCCCGGGGGCCGGCTCCGTCGACGCTGTCGAGCTCGACGAGCAGCTCGGGGTCGGTCTGGGCCAGCTCGGCCACCACCCCGTCGGCCACGACCCGCCCGGCCTCGAGGATCACGACCGAACTGCTCACCCGTTCGACCTCCTCGAGGAGGTGGGAGGAGAGGATCACGTGCATGCCGAGGTCGGCGCCCACGTGTTCGATCAGGGCCAGCATGCCTTCACGCTGCGAGGGATCGAGGCCGTTGGTCGGCTCGTCGAGCAGGAGCAGGTCGGGGTCGTGCACGATGGCCTGGGCCAGCTTGACCCGCTGGCGCTGGCCGGTGCTCATGGTGCCGACCGGACGGAACCGCTCCTCGCCGAGCCCAACCTCCCACAGGGCGTCGCTGGCCCGCGAGGTGGCGTCCCGACGGGGCAGACCGTGCAGCTCGGCCAGATGGCGAACGACGTCGTGGGCGGCCACGTCGGGCGGCAGGGCATCGTGCTCGGGGGCGTAGCCGAGACGGGCCCGCACCTCAGCGCCCGCCACCCAGGGGTCCTGCCCGAACACGGTGATGGTCCCGCGGTCCGGGCGGTGCAGTCCAAGGATCAGGCCGAGCAGCGTGGTCTTGCCTGCCCCGTTGGCACCCAGCAAGCCGGTGACGCCGTCACCGATGGTGAAGGTGGCCCCGGCCAAGGCCTGGGTCGTCGACCAGCGCTTGGTCACGTCGTCGCCGCTGACGACTGGGGGCACCCCGCCAAGCTATCGGTCGCACAGTGTCGCCGCGACGGTCGGCCGGCGCCCTGCACCCACGAGCGGCTCCGCCCGCTACCCGTATGGGGCCGCATCGACGAGGGCGCCCGTGACGCGCCTCCACGGCCAGGAGGAGAGCGGCCTGCCTTGCGCCCGGCTCCTCTTTACCGAGATTTGCTGACGAAGGGGCTACATCATGAGCGTGATTCGGGCCAGACGGGATCACCTGACGGCAGAGACCAGCCGAAAGGCGGAAATCGGACGGGCCGCGCCCGGAAAGGACCGGACCGACCCCTACATTGGGAGCGTGGAGGCGGCGTTCTTCGACCTGGACAAGACGGTGATTGCCAAGGCGTCGATCATGGCCTTCGCCGGCGACTTCCGGCGCGAGGGGCTCCTGACCCGACGGACCATGGCCAAGGGCCTGTGGACACAGCTCGTCTACGTCCACGTCGGCGCCAGCTCCAAGAAGATGGCCCGCATCCGCCGATCGGTGCTCAGCGTGACCAGAGGGTGGGACCAGGAGCAGGTGCGGCAGATCGTTGCGGACAGGCTGACGTCGGCGATCGATCCGATCACCTTCGCCGAGGCCAGGGACCTCATCGACGAACACCTTGGCGCCGGCCGGCGGGTGTTACCTGGTGTCGGCCGCTCCCGCAGAGATCGTCGAGCCGCTGGCCCGGCATTTCGGAGCCCATGAGGCGGTAGCGAGCATCGCCGAGATTGGGGTCGACGGGCGCTACACGGGGCGAGCTGCAGCGGTATGCCTACGGAGCAGAGAAGGCCCGGCTCGTCGAGCAACTGGCGGTCCGTGACGGCCTGGACCTGGACGCCTCGTACGCCTACAGCGACTCCGCGAGCGATGTGCCCATGCTGGAGGCGTCGGCCATCCAGTGGCGGTCAACCCGGATCGGGCCTTGCGGCGGGTGGCCGGGGCGCGAGGCTGGGAAGTGCGTCATTTCGACCGGATGCTCGCGTCCAGCCCCTGGGTGAGGACACTGCCGAGCCGGCCCCGGCCGGCCGGACTTGGCTGGGTTCGGCGTCGTGGGCCCGGCGGGGCTCAGCGGCTGCGGCGGTTGCGGCGGCAGCGGGGGGCGCCGGGGCGGTGGCGTGGCGCTACCGGTCGCAGCTGGGTAGCACCTGACGCAGCCGCACCACCGCCGGCTCGCGGCTAGAGGAGTTCAGCGGTCAGCTGGAGCGCAGCTTCTGAGCGACGAAGATGCCGAGACCGACGAGGATGGCGAGGACGAGGATCTTCTTCACGGCCAGAGAGCCTAGCCCCGCCGGAGTCCCTACGCGCCGCTCCCATAGGGCCGAGTGAGGATCTCCAGAACGTGTCCGTCGGGGTCGAGGAAGTACGCCCCTCGCCCCCCATCGCGGTGGTTGATCTGCCCGGGCTTGCTTCGCCCGGGGTCGGCCCAGTACTCGAGGCCACGCTCGCAGATACGACCGAAGATCTCATCGAACTCCGTATCGGCGACAAGGAAGGCGTAGTGCTGAGGTGTGATGGGCCCGTCGGTGGCCGCGAAGTCGAGGCTGACGCCATTGGCGACCTCGACGGTCCGGAAATGTCCGAAGTGTCCGGGGACCGGCAAGCCCAGGACGTCGGCAAGAAAAACGGCCGCATCGTCACTCTGGCGAGCGTGCACGATCGTGTGGTTGAGCTCGACGGCCATGGCAGTTCCTCCCCAATGCAGCGCGACGACAGGCCGAATGGACCTGTCACAACGCTAACGCGGGCGGCGGCGAAACGGACTACCCCTCGCCTGGTTACCATGCCCGGCCGTGGTCGACGCACTCGACGGCGATGAGGCCCGGCGCCTGGCGCTGCGGGCCCAGGGATTGCTCGGCCGCCAGTCGCGGCCCGCCCACCCTGCGGCTGTCCTCGAGCGCGTCGGGGCTCTTCAGCTGGACACCATCGCAGTGCTGGCCCGGAGTCACGAACTGGTGTGCTACTCGCGCTGCGGCCCGGTCGGACGGCCCGCCGTAGAACAGGCCTGTTGGGGCCACGACGCCGCCGGGGAGGCGCGCTGCTTCGAGTATTGGGCGCATGCCGCCTGCATCCTGCCGGTGTCAGAGTGGCCGTGGTTCGCGTTCCGCCGGCGCCAACTGCGCCACCGCCGGCGTTGGTCGCTGGACGCGCCGGTCGGGGTGATCGACGAAGTCCGCCGCAGGCTGATATCCGACGGCCCGCTCAGCGCCACCGATCTGGGCGGCGCCAAGCGAAAGGGCCCGTGGTGGGACTGGTCGCCGGTCAAGACCGCGGTGGAACTGCTCCTCGACTGGGGAGAGGTCGTCTGCGTGACCCGCCGGGGCTGGAAGCGGGTGTACGACCTTACGGAACGGGCCCTACCGGCCCGGTTGCTGGCCTTCGATCCCGACGACGAGGCCTGCCTGGTGCACCAGGTCGAGCGCGCCGGCGTCTGTCTCGGCGTCGCCACTGCGCCGGAACTGGCCGAATACTTCCGATTGCGCAGCGACGAGGTCCGGACCGCGTTGCCGGCTTCCGCCCTGGTTCCAGTCGAGGTGGCCGGATGGAACGACCCCGCCTGGGCCGACCCCGACGCGCTCGCCACCCTCGGGCAGCGTGGCCAGCACCGCACCACCCTGCTGTCCCCGTTCGATTCGCTGGTCTGGGACCGCCGGCGCACGCAACGCCTCTGGGGGTTCACCCATCGTCTCGAGGCCTACACACCCGCGGCGAAGCGAGTCCACGGCTACTACGCCATGCCGGTCCTGGCCGGCGGCCGGCTGGTCGGGCGCGTCGATCCGGTGCGCGCCGGTTCGACGCTGGTGGCCCGCCGGGTGACCATCGTCAGGGACGGAGCGCTTCCTTCGGTCGCCGATGCCCTGGTGGAGGCGGCCCAGTGGGTGGGGGCGTCGGCGGTGACGGTCGAGGCGGTCGACCCGCCCCACCTCCGGGCCGCCCTGTCGGCGGCGGTGGCAGCCGTGGCCTAACGGCCGGGGCGTTGAACCCGGCTCCCGCCTGGGGCTGGTCGCAGCGGGCCCACGGGCCGTCTGGAGGGTCGCCGCGGGTCTGGCCGGTCTCGCTGCGTCTGGCCGGTCTGGCCGGTCTCGCCGCGTCTGGCCGGTCTCGCCGCGTCTGGCCGGTCTCGCCGCCCGGCGCGGTGGCGAGGAGGAACGCTTACTCAGTGAGCCCGCTCGCCTCGGCGGCGTCGATAGCGACCCGGAGCTGTTCGATCAGGGCTCTTCCGGACGCCAGGTCCATCTCCACTGCCACCCGGGCGTCGGTTCCGAGGTCGTAGTTGGCGAAGTCAAGGAGCAAGGCATGCTCCGACTCGGTATGGCTGGCGTGGTCGAATCCGACCGTGGCCTGGTTGACGGGGAACCAACCCCGAGGCCCTTTGCCGACTCCCGTGATGGCGGCCGTGTTGGAGATTGAAGTGCACATGCAATCGTCCTGAGTTGTTCCGGTCAGCCCTGCAAGTGGGTCTGGAAGAAGGCGAAAATCTTGTTCCATCCGTCCATGGCCTGCTGCGGACGGTACATCGGTGCTTGGTAGTAGAAAAACCCGTGCCCGGCGCCGTCGTAGCGGTGGAACTCATAGTTCTTGCCCTGCTTGACGAGCTCCGCCTCGTGGATGTCGACCTGCTCGGGAGTGGGCGACTGGTCGTCGTTGCCGAAGAGGCCGAGGAGAGGGGCGTCGAGATCCTTGGTGTAGTCGAGAGGGGCGACCGGCCGGGCCGCAGTGAGCTGGTCCGCGGACATCACCACGCCGCCTCCCCACAGGTCGACCACGGCGGCAAAGCCGGGGACTCGGGACGCCGCCAGCACAGAATGACGTCCCCCTGAGCACGAGCCGATCACGCCGACCTTGCCGTTGGCATCGGGCTGGCCCTGCAGCCAGGTGAGGGCGGCGCCGAGATCGGCGACCACCTGTTCATCTGTGGCCCCTCCCTGCGCTCGTACTTTGGCGGCCACGTCGTCGGGAGTCCCGTGGCCGAAGCGGCAGTAGAGATCGGGGCAGATCGCGATATACCCGTGGCGGGCCAACCGCTCCGTGAACTCTTGGTAGAACTCGTCCCAACCGGGCAGGTGGTGCACGACCACGATCCCGGGATAGGGCCCGTCACCGTTCGGTCTGGCGACGTAGGCGTGCACCTCGTCGCCACCTCCACCCGGGTAGGTCGTGATCTCGGCGGTGATACCGAGACGTTCGTCGGTGTGAAACGAATTCCACATTGATCGCTCCCTTGGCGTCGGCTGCTTCTCCCGCCCCATTCTTAGCCTCTCCGACAGGGTGCCCACAGTGGAGGGGTCGAGACGTGGGTGAGCCGGGGGCCGGTGGGGGCCGGTGGCCCGGGTGGGCCGGCGGGGGGTGGGCCGGCGGCGGGGCGGAGGCCGGGTGCCGGCCGAGGCACGCTTTCTGTCCGGTGGCGCCCTTCAGGTGGGCCGAGTTTCGTCCAGAGAAGAGCAGCGGAGGGGCGAACCATCCCGGCCGCCAGCATCGAGCCGGCTCACCCACGCCGGATGGGAGTGAACGGCGCGGCGGTCCACGGCCGGAGCAGCCACCGGCGCCCGCCGGCCCACGGCGGCCCACGACGGCCCGCGGCCGCACCGGCGAGCGGGGCAGCGGCCGCCACCGGCGGCCACTATCTACCGGGACCGAGCCGCGTGGTGTTTGGCGATCTTCCGCCCCCGACTCTGGACGGCCCGTCGGGCGGCCAGATCGCGCCCGGCGCGTCGTCGCCGGCGTCCTCCGCTCACCCCGAGGGGCACCAGCACTACCAGGGCCGCCAGTGCCACCGCCACCCCTCCGAAGATCAGCGAAGCCGCCGCCGGGTAGGTCGTGACGCCGAGGCTGAAGCCCGACCCGATCTGCCGCAGATGGGCCGCCTGCGCCTGCGAGAGCGATATCACCGTGGCTTGGGCCTTGGGCGCGCTGCTCTGCTGGGCGAAGTCAACGACCACGTATCGCCCCGCCGGGAACACCGCCACGGCCAGGCCCTGGCTCCCCTTCGACGGAGCCGGCCCGAATGTCGCCGCCTGAGCACCCGCGACGGCAGGAATGGAGAACCGGCCCTTCATGGTGTAGCTGTCCGATTTGAAGCTTCCAGAGGCCAGATAGCTGGAGACAGCCTGCTTCTCCACCGCAGTGGCGTCGCTGGTAGTCGGAAGCCATGACACCAGCACAGAAGCGGCGTTCGCAGCCGATGACGTTTCTGGCCACTGGATCGAGTACGCCCCGGTCTGGTTTGGTGCTCGTTTCGCCGCGGTCTTGAAGGCCGAAAACGGGTTGGACGAACTGACGACCTCGTTGGAACTGGTGGGTTTCGCCGTAAAGCCGGCCGGTGGACTGGCAACGACCAGGCGCGACAAGCGAGACCGGTCCTCGTGGTGGATGGGAATGAACTGCTCATAGGCAACGGCGGCAACGATTACCACCATCACGGCCCCCGCCAGTGGAACCACTCGGACCCAGCGCACGGCGAGTAGCCCAGCATCCGAACCTGAACTGCGGTTGAAATCGCACTGCGGATTACCTAAGAACCGGACTCGTCTTCTCGCGGCTTCAACCCTGACGACCCTTGACAAGAGTCCTTGTCACAAGTAATCTTGTGACAAGAGTGATTGTGACACTGAGGCGCAGACGGGCCTGAGACGACGGCGTGGTCCACTCGTTGGGTTCCAAAACGGCCTCAAGGACGAAGGAGAACGACGTGCATCCTCTACACCCCGCCATGGCACTGGCGCTCCAACGAGTCCGGGCGGAACAGTTGCAACACGAATCGCCCGTACGGCGTCGTCGTAACCCGCTCGCTCCTCGGCGCCGCTCAATGCGAACGACGACCGGATGGTTCCTGGTCCACGCCGGGCTCCGCCTGGCCGTGCCCCGATCGCCGCTCGTCCGGGTGGTTCGGTGACCCGAGGGTCGTCCACGCCCGCAGCCGGCGACCAACAGCCTGCTGGCGTGGACCAGGAGGCGGCGGGCGACCGCGGCAGCAAGGAGCAGCCCCGGCGGGGCACCGGCACCCCCGGCGCCGCGGGCGACCGTGACCACCGCGACATCAACGACCCGAGGGCCATGCGGGCCGTCGCCCATCCCATCCGAATCGCCCTACTCGAGGCGCTGATGCGAGAGGGACCACTCACCGCGACGCAGGCAGCGGAACTCCTCGACGACAGCCCAGGCAACATGTCCTGGCACCTGCACACCCTCGCCAAGTACGGATACGTCGAGGAAACGGGCGACGGCCGGGGCCGCCGGCGGCCGTGGCGGGTCGCCTCGGTGACACACAACTTCGACACCGCGAGGACCGACCCTGACCACGCGGCCGCCGGCGACGCCCTGGAAGCGAGCTTCCAGGAACGCGCCTATGAGCGGCTACGGGAGTGGTGGTCGCGACGCCGCTCCTATCCGGCGAAGTGGCGGCGAGCCTCCTTCTCGTCCGACGCCCTCACCTACCTCACCGCCGAGGAGATGAAAACCCTCGGCGACGCCATCACCGACCTGTTCCTGAGCTATCGCGATCGCAGCCGCAATAAGTCCGCCCGACCTGAGGGCGCCTTACCAGTGCATCTGGTTGCATTCGGCCACCCGCTGCCGCCCACCTCTTCGGGCAACTGAACACTGATCTTGCGGGCGGTCCTGGCTCCCGCCCCCGGCCGCCGGCGGCCCGCCGACCTACCCGTGCGGTGCGACCAGTATTCGCTCGAGATGAGCGACGGTAGCTGCGGCCGTCTGCACCGCGTTGTCGTCAGTGAGGAGCCGCTGTAAAAGGACCTCTCCCTCGCGCCAGTCGGCCGCCACGTCCGGCATCAGCAGGTCGAGAGTACGGATGGCCGACCCGTCGCTGGTGGGGTCCGCTCTCAATCGGTGCCGGTGATAGGAGGCGAACAGGCGCGGGTGCGC
Source organism: uncultured Acidimicrobiaceae bacterium (assembly GCA_963769725.1). Taxonomy (GTDB): domain Bacteria; phylum Actinomycetota; class Acidimicrobiia; order Acidimicrobiales; family Palsa-688; genus PALSA-693. The sequence goes on from CAVYMU010000007.1 coordinate 26,277, forward strand.
CACCCGGTAGGCCCCGGCCAGGCGAGCCACCGTACTGTCGAGGGCGGCCAGCGCGGCGGCGGCGGGCCCCGGCCGAAGGAGCCGGCGGCACCGCGAGCGCAGTCCGGTCCACATCCGCGAGCACGGGCAGCCGATCCCACCACTGTTCGGCCCGCCAGGCCTGGTGCTGGCTGTGACGGTCGAAGAGAAGCTTGGCCTCGACCTCGTCGGTCGAGGCCACCCATCCGCCCAAGATCTCGAACAGGCGCGACTCCGCCCAGCGGTGAGCCGCCAGCCAGACGGGACGCCTCGTCCAGCAACAAGGGAACGTCAGGCCCGCGGCGACAGGCCCTGATACGCCAGGTCGAGCATGCGCTCGTAAACTTCGTCGACCGGGCCGAACGGAAACTCCGGCTTGGAGATCAGCAGCGAGACCATGCCGTGGATCATCATCCACAGGACCTTGGTCATCTCCATCGGATCGCCCGTGGCGGCCACCTCACCGGCGCTGATGGCCGCGGCCACGTCCTCGGCCGCCGGCGCCAGCCCGGCCGTGTCGGCCAGGCGCTCGTCCAGCAATCGCTCCGGGGTGTGATCGGGCCGGCTCATCATCAGGATCCGGTAGTGCTCCGGATTGTCGAGCCCCCAACGCAGGTAGGCGTGGCCCCGGCGCCGGATGCGCTCCCAGGGATCGGCAACGTCCTCAGCGGCGTCAGCCATGGCCTGCTCGAGCTGCGCGGCCTGGCGCTCGCAGACCGCGAAGACCAGGTCGTTGCGGTCGGCGAAGTGCAGGTAGATCGAAGGAGGCGTCACTCCGACGGCGGCCGCGATGGCCCGGATGGATAGAGCAGTCTGATCGTTGGTCTCGATCAGGATCCGCTCGGCGGCGGCGAGGATCTCGTCCCGGAGCTGTTCGCCCTGACCGCGGCGCGATCGGGACCGGCGCAGCGGAGCAACTTCGGTGACGGGAGTCGGGGGCACCGATTCATCCTAGCCGTGCGACGCCCCGCCGCAGCCGAGGCGTCACCGATAGCGGTTGGTGATGGGCATGCGACGGTCGCGGCCGAACGCCTTGGGCGTGACCCGCACTCCGGGCGGCGTCTGGCGCCGCTTGTACTCGGCCAGGTCGACCAGGCGGACCACCTGGCGCACCAGCTTCCTCGTCGAAGCCGGCGTCAACCAGCTCGGAGGCGGTTAGGTCGTCCTCCACGTAGGCCAGGAGAACAGGGTCGAGCACGTCGTAGGGCGGCAGGCTCTGGTCGTCGCGCTGGTCGGGGCGCAACTCGGCCGACGGCGGCTTGGTCAGGACCTCGACCGGGATGACCGGCGTCTCCTGTTGCTGGTTGCGCCAGGCGCACAGCCGGTAGACCAGCGTCTTCGTCACGTCCTTGATCACCGCGAAACCGCCGGCGGTGTCGCCGTACAGGGTGGAGTAACCGACCGCCACCTCACTCTTGTTGCCCGTCGTGAGCACCAGCCAGCCGAGCTTGTTGGACAGGGCCATCAGGATCACGCCCCGGATGCGGCTCTGGAGGTTCTCCTCGGTCAGCCCGGCGGGCAGGCCCTCGAAGTTCGGAGCCAGCATGTCGAGGAAGGCGGTGTGGGCCGGCTTCGATCGGGATGGTCCGGTAGTCGATGCCGAGATTGGCGGCCAGCTCGGCGGCGTCGGTGGACGAGCCCGTCGCTCGAGTACCGGGACGGCATGGAAACGCCGTGTACGTGCTCAGGACCGAGGGCGTCGGCAGCCACCACGGCCACCAGTGACGAGTCGATCCCGCCCGAAAGACCGATGACGACATCGCCGAACCCGTTCTTCCTGACGTAGTCGCGGGTGCCGGTAACCAGGGCCTGGTAAACCTCGGCCTCGGCCGGCAATCGGATGGCCTTCGGCGCCGGCAGCCGGGGCTCGTCCGGTCCGGTTCGTGGCTTGGTGGTGACCTCGAACACTGGCAGCGGGGCGGCCGAATGATGGCCGCGCGGGTCGAGCAGCCGCTTCCGGTACACCGGTCGCACGTCGAGGTCGACCACGGCCAGTTGCTCGGAGAACTGCGGCAGCGACGCCACCAGCCGGCCGGCGGCATCGAACACCAGCGAGGCGCCGTCGAACACCAGCTCGTCCTGGCCGCCGACGCAGTTGAGATACACCAGTCCGCAGCTGGCGTCAGCCGCCCGGGTGGCCAGCATCTGCTCGCGCTCGATGAGGCGGTCGAAGTAATAGGGCGAGGCGTTGATGTTGATGACCAGCTCGGCGCCGGCCGCGGCCTGGGCGGCGATCGGGCCCTGCGGATTCCACGCGTCCTCGCAGATCGACACGCCAACCCGGACTCCGCCGATCCCGAACAGCCGGGTGGCGCCGCGGCCAGGCGCGAAGTAGCGCTGCTCGTCGAAGACCCCGTAGTTGGGCAGCTCCTGCTTGTGGTAGATGCCCCGGACCTCGCCGGCCGCGCATACGGCGGCGGCGTTGTAGAGGTCGAGTCTGCTCGTCCACGAATCCCACCACCGCCACGCAGCGGCCGGTGGCCGCCGCCACCTTCGAGAGGGCGGCCAGGTTGTCGGCCACGAACCCCGGCTTCAGCAGCAGGTCCTCCGGCGGATAGCCGGTGATCGCCAGCTCGGGAAACACGGCCACGTCGGCGCCCGCCTCCTCGGCCACCTCGAGGGCGGCGATGATGCGCTCGGCGTTGCCGGCCAGGTCCCCCACCACCGGATTGATCTGGCCGAGGGCGACACGGAGGCGGGGCATCACCTCGAGCGTAGGCCCCGGACCTGTGTGCCCGGCACCTGTGTGACACAGATCACCCAAGAATCGATACGATACCGTCGCGTATCTGTGTTAGTCTTTCCGTCATGGACGAGCCGGAGATGCAACTCAGCGATCGGGGATTGTTCGATGTCGGATCGGCCGATGGCGAGGCCGAGGTGTCGCGTGGAGGTCGCCCCCGCGACGGCAGCCCGCGAGCAGGCCATCCTCGACGCCGCCATCGACCTGGTGGCCGAGGTCGGTTACGACGCCATGAGCATCGAGGCGGTGGCGACCCGGGCCAAGTCCAGCAAGGCCACCATCTACCGCCGCTGGCCCGGCAAGGCCGAGCTGGTCGCCGACGCCATGCGCCGGCGAGCTGAGCCGGTTCTCGAGGACCTGCCGGATACCGGCAGCCTCCGCGGCGACCTGCTGGTGCTCGTTCAGCGCCTGATCGACGGGATGGAGGGCGTTGACGGCGGGCTGATGTGCGGACTCGCCGTCGCGGTGCGCTCCGACGCCCAGTTCGGCCGCCTGATGGCGTCCCACCTGCATGAGCAAAAGCTGCGCTCCGTCGCTTCGATCGTGTCCCGGGCCGAAGCCCGGGGCGAGCTGCCATCCGGCGTGGATCCCTCGCTGGTACTGCAGGTGGCACCAGGGGTGGCCCTTTTTCACCAAATGAGCGGCGAGCCACTCGACGCGGCCTTCGCCGCACACCTCGTCGACCGAGTCCTCGATCCCCCTGCTTCGCCCGTAATCCCCCCCGCACTCGGATAGGAGTTGCCATGACCGACGCACCCTTTGTAATGGCGCGCCCTGAAACCAAAGCATCAGGCGATCGCCGCTGGTGGATCCTGGCCGTTCTGGCCATCGCCCAGCTGATGATCGTGGTGGACGCCTCGATCGTCAACATCGCCCTCCCTCACGCTCAGCAAGCCCTCCACATCACCACCGCCAACCGGCAGTGGGTGATCACGGCCTACACCTTGACCTTCGGCGGCCTGCTGCTGCTCGGCGGCCGGATAGCCGACTACGTCGGCCGGAAGCGGATCCTGCTGGTCGGCCTGCTCGGGTTCGCCGGGGCGTCCGCCATCGGCGGCCTGGCTCCCAACGCCAGCCTGCTGTTCGCAGCCCGGGCCCTGCAGGGCGCCTTCGCGGCGCTCATGGCCCCAGCCGCTCTCTCCCTGGTCACGGTCACCTTCACCGAGGCTCGTGAACGGGCCCGGGCCTTCGGGGTCTGGGGTGCCATCGCCGGAGGTGGCTTGGCCATCGGGCTGGTCCTCGGCGGTGTGCTGACGCAGTACGCCTCCTGGCGCTGGTGCCTGCTCGTCAACACACCGATCGCCCTGCTGGCCGCGGTCGCGGCCGTGCGGCTGATCCCGGAGAGCCGAGTGGGCGGCCACACCCGCTACGACATTCCCGGCGCCCTCACATCGACCCTGGGCATGGTGACCCTCGTCTACGGAATGACCAAGGCCTCGACGGATGGATGGGCTTCCGCCACCACCCTCGGCCTGCTTGCTCTGGCTGGGGCCCTGCTCACGGCGTTCGTCGTCATCGAGCGGTTCAGCTCTCACCCGCTGCTGCCCATGCGGGTAGTGATGGATCGCAACCGGGGTGGGTCGTACCTGACCACGCTCCTGGTCGGCCTGGGCATGTTCGGCGTGTTCCTCTTCCTCACCTACTACCTGCAGGAGACGTCTGCATTACTCGGCGCTCAAGACCGGGTTCGCCTACCTGCCCTTCTCGGTGGGGGTGATCGCCGGGGCGGCGGTGTCGAGCCAGCTGATCCTGCGGTTCCGGCCCCGGATCGTCATGAGTGTCGGGCTGATGATGGCTATCACCGGGATGCTGTGGTTCTCCCAGATCGGCGTGCACACAGGCTACTGGAATCACCTCTTCCCGGCCGAGCTGGTGATGGCGTTCGGGATGGGAATGGTGTTCGTCCCGGTCAACAACACCGCCCTCATTGGTGTCGAGCCGGGCAACGCCGGCGTAGCCAGCGCCCTGATCAACTCGACCCAGCAGGTGGGCGGGTCGGTCGGCACCGCCCTTCTCAATACCATCGCCACCACCGTGACGGTGTCCTACCTGCACACCCACGGGGTGGCAGGAGCGGGCGCGGTGGCCGCGGGAGCGGGTGGGGCGGGCGCATCGGCGCCGCTGGCGACGGTGACGGCGGCGACCGTGCATGGCTTTGCGGTGGCGTTCGCGGTGGCGGCCGCCATCCTGGGCCTGGCCCTGGTCGTGGTGGCCACGTTCATCAACGCCCCGGTCGGGTCGACCGGCACTCCGAGCCCGGAGGGGGCGGGGGAGTTCGAGGATGCCGGCGAGGGCACCGCCGGCGAGATGGCCGGCGAGTTGGCCCCGGGGTGGCTTCCGGCCTAACCGGTGAGGGCCGCCCAGGATCCTCCCCACCGGATCCCCGCGGGAACACCGGCGGGACTGGGCCCGCCGGCCGGCGCGCCGGCGGACAACCGGCGAAAGCCTGGGTCCACCCGCCAACTCCAGACCGGTTCGGCGGCCCTCCAGCGGGCACCTCGGGTGCCACACTGGCGAGGTGCTCGCCACTCCGATCCGCGACGAGATCGAGCGCAGCGCTGATCCAACCGCGGTCACGCTGGCTCTCGAACGAGTGGTTCGAGCCAACCCTTCCGCCGCCGATCGAATCGACACCGACCCGCAGCTGCGATCGTCGGTCATCGCGGTCGTCGCCGCCAGCCCGTGGCTGGCCCGGCTATGCGCAACCGATGTCGCGGCCCTGGATGTCCTGACCGGCTTGGATCAGCCCTTCGACCCGGTCGCCGGCCTGGATCTCGCCCCTGGCGTCGCTCGCTCATCGGGGCCCAGCGACCCCACCGACCTCGGGACCAGCCTGGCCCGGGCCAAGCGGCTCGGAATCCTGCGCATCGCGGCCCGGGATCTCCTCGGACTCGATGGCATCGAGGAAGTCGGTTTCCAGCTGTCCCGACTCGCTTCCGGCCTACTACAGCTGGCCTGGGACCTCGCCGCCAGCCACACCGATTCGGGCACCGCCAGTCCTGAGGGCGACGGATTGGCCGTGATCGGCGTCGGAAAGCTGGGGGGCGGCGAGCTCAACTATTCGAGCGACGTCGACCTCCTGCTCGTGGTCCCAACTTCTCCCTCGGCCGGATCGGCCGTCGACCCCCGGAGTTTCCTCGATCTGGCCCGGCACGCCTGGCGGGTCGACCTCGACCTGAGACCCGAAGGCCGGGTCGGGCCCCTGGCCCGCACCCTTCCCTCGTACCAGATCTACTGGGACCGCTGGGCCGAAACGTGGGAGTTCCAGGCCCTCCTCAAGGCTCGGGCGGTCGCCGGGAACCGATCGCTCGGATCGAGCTTCGAACAGGAAGCCGCCGCGCGGGTCTGGGGCCGCCCCTTCGGCGCCGAGGAGCTCCGTCAGGTCCGCCACCTCAAAGCCAGGGCGGAGCAGGCCGTGACCCGGCAGGGTTTGGCCGACCGCGAACTGAAGCGGGGAACGGGTGGCATACGCGACATCGAGTTCGCGGTTCAGCTCCTCCAACTGGTCCACGGTCGAGCCGACCCCAATGTGCGATCGCCCTCGACGCTGGCAGCACTGAGCGCCCTGGTCGCGGGCGGCTACGTCGGCCCTGAAGATGCGGCCACCTTCGAGGCCGCCTACCGGTTCCTCCGCACCGTGGAGCACCGTCTGCAGCTCTACGAGGACCAACAAGTCCACACCGTCCCGAGCCGGCTTGAAGGTCGCGTTCGCCTGGCCCGCGTCCTCGGCTACCGCGACCGGGCCAACGCGACAGCCGTCACTCAGTTCGAATCGGACTTACGGGTCCATCAGACCCGGGTGCGCTGGATCCACGAGCGCGTGTTCTTCCGGCCGTTATTGGAGTCGTTCACGTCCAGCACGGCCGCCCAACGCCAAGCCCAGCTGCTTTCCCCGGAGGCGGTCGTTGAACGCTTGCGGGCCTTCGGCTTCGCCGATGCCGAACGGACCGCCCAAGCGGTTCGCGAACTCACCAGAGGATTCTCTCGTTCGTCTCAGCTGATGACGCAGATGCTGCCGATCCTCCTCGATTGGCTCTCCGACTCACCCGATCCTGATACCGGCCTCCTCGGTTTGCGGACGCTCGCCACCGGGACCCACCGTCGAGACCAGCTGACGGCCCTCTGCCGGGAATCGCCCGAAGCAGCCCGTCAGCTGTGCCATCTGATCGGTACCGGCCCTCGCTTCGTGCGGGCCTTCGAGCGTCAACCAGACTTGCTCGCCGGACTGGCCACCGGTGAAACCTTGGCCGAGCGCACCCGGGCTGAGCTCGACGAACGAGCTGCGGGCGGGCTGGCGTGGCGGGTGGGCGATGGTGCCATCGAGCGCGGGCTGCAACTGTTCACCCGGGCCGAGATCCTCCGGATCGCGGCCCGCGACGCCTTGGACCTGGTCGGCGTGGACGCCACGGGCGTGGCTCTCACCGACCTCGCCGAGTCCGTGGTGGACGCAGCACTTCGCATTGTCGATCCGCCGCTGCCGTTCGCAGTGGTCGGCATGGGTCGTCTCGGAGGCCGCGAACTGGCGTATACCAGCGACCTCGATCTCGTCTTCGTGTATGAGGCGCCCACGGGCTGGTCTGCCGCCGAGGCTGCGGCCAGAGCCGAGTCGGTCGCCGTCGCCCTGGTTCGCCTGGTCGGCGGCGCCACTCCGGCCACCGGCTTGTACCGGGTCGACACGGCCCTTCGTCCCGAGGGCCGCCAAGGTCCCCAGGCCCGGAGCCTCGAAGCGTTTGCCGTCTACTACGAGCGCTGGGCCCAAGTATGGGAGCGACAGGCCCTCCTGCGCGGCCGGATCATCGCCGGCGACCCCGATCTGGGAGATCGGTTCGCCGCTCTGGCCAGCGAGTTCGTGTGGGATCGGCCCATCGGCCCGTTCGATTTCCGTGAGATCCGTCGCACCAAGGCCCGGATCGAACGCGAACGGGTTCCGGCGTCCGACGACCCGAAGTTTCACCTCAAACTCGGCCCGGGCTCGCTATCCGACATCGAGTGGACTGCGCAACTACTCCAACTCGAGCACGGCGTGCAGGCCACCGGGACCTTGGCCGCCCTGGATGAACTGGCTCAGCGGGGCGCCCTGGCTACGGACGACCATCGGGTGCTCGTCGAGGCTTACCGGTTTTGCGAGCACACCCGCAACCGGCTGGCCCTGGTCTGGGACGGTGCCAGCAACTCGCTGCCGACAACCGGCGCCCACCTGACCGCGCTGGCCCGGAGCCTCGGCACCACCGGCTCGGGGCTTCGAGACGAGTACCGGCGCCGCACCCGCCGGGCCCGCAGGGTCGTGGAACGCCTCTTTTACGGCAATGGCGTTTGAGCCATCGGCTCGATTTGGGCGGTGGGCGCGGGAGTGTACTGAACGGCCTATCGGCGTCAGGGCCTCACAGGACTCCGACGATGAGCAGGATGGCAGCTAGGACGACTCCGAACGCGGCCACCATGCCAGCGACCATGAGCGGCGAGGCGGTCAGTTGGGGCCGGTCGGCGTCGGACTCGCGGCGGGACGGCCCAGCGAGAGTTCCGGCGCTCGGGAGAATGGTCTGTTCGTACCTGGACTCGGCCGAGGCGGTGCCGGGGCGCGAGTCTGTCGCGGCAACGTCCTGGTAACCGGCTGGGGCTGGAGGGTCGATGAAAACCGGTCGGCTCGGTTCGGTTGAGGCGGCCGCCGCAGCCCCGATCGGGGGATGCACGGGCGCCTGAGTCGGTCCGTTCGTCGGAGCCGGCGGCACGCTGGCGGCGCGAGGACCGGCCGGCCCCGGCCAGACCACCTGGCTGGCCTGGGGGTCGGGTCGGGCGACAGACGGACCGCGACGTTCGGGGGACGGGAGAGCCGGGGGCAGTGGTGGTGGCCCCCCGGAGGACGGTGCGATCGTGGCCGGTAGAGGTGGCACCCCGGCAGCTGGCGATGGCCCGGCCGTCAGGCCAGAAGTCCGATCCAGGAAGGGCTCGGCAGGCGGCCGCAGTGGGGCCGGCGCGGCAGGTAACACCGTCGCCGCGACCTCACCCGCCGGCACGACAGGACGGGCGTGGGCGACGTCCGGAACGGCCACAGACGGCGCCCGGGCCGGTCTTGATGCTGGAACCGCCACCGACGGCGGGCCCTCCGGTGCAGGCGACGCGGCCGCCGCCACCGCCCCGGCCGGGGCCAGGGTGTCGTCCCCCCACGCCACGTAGGCGGTGGGAGACCAGCCTGCCGCGGCCTCGATCGCGACCAGGGCCTGGGCGAACGCCGCCGCGCTGCCTGGCCGGGCGTCGGCTTCCTTGGCCAGGGCCGACTCGAGAAGGTCGGAGAGGCTGATCGGGATGTCGGCGGACTGCAGCGGCTGAACCGGATCGCGGATGATGCGCAGGATGACCGAAGCGGGTGCCTCGTTGTCGAACGTCGCGAACGGGGCCAACCCGGTGAGGAGCTGGTACATGGTGGACGCCAGCCCGTAGACGTCAGTCGCCGGCGAGAGGCGGCGGCCCTCCAGGATCTCGGGGGCGGCGTGCAAGGTGGTGAAGCCGAACACACCGGCGGTCGCCTGGGCGGACGCTTGGAGGGCCGCCACTCCGAAGTCACCGAGGGCGGGCTCGCCAAACTGGGTAACGAGGATGTTCTGGGGCTTCATGTCCCGGTGCAGGAATCCGTGGCGATGGGCCGTTTCCAGGGCCCCGGCGATCTTGATCCCGATGCTCGTCACCGACGCGGCGTCCAGCGGACCGGACTGGCGAAGCTGCTCCGCCAGCGACCCTCGGCACAACTCGAGCACCAGGGCGGGCCGACCATCCGGCGTGGTCAGGGGCCGGTAGAGGGTGACGATGTTGGGGTGGTCACTGACCTGAGCCAGGGCGTGAACCTCTTGAGCGAAGGTCTCGGTGAGATGGCGGTGGATGCTGTCCACTCTGAGGATCTTGAGAGCCACCGGGCGGCCCGTGTCGGACTCGACGGCGCGGTACACGGTGGCGAACGCACCGCCGCCGATCTCTGCCACGTCGCGGTAGCCAGGCAGGACGGTCGAAGTGGCCGGCCGGTCCTTCCGTCGCACCACGGAGCGCAACCTAGCGCCACCGGCCGGATAGCCAGCGCCGACCGCCCGCCACCTGATCGGCCGGGTCGAGTTCCGGCCGGCGCGGCGCGGAACCGACGGCCAGCAAGCTCCGGGCCCGCTGGCGGCGATCGAGGCTGCGATGAATGGTGCGCCGCAGGACTCGCTGGACTTCCCAGGCCTGCTCGGCCGCCTCTCGATCGGGCCCGGCGCGAACCGAACACACGGCCCGGTCGGCAACCCTGCCGACCTCCTGGACCGAACCGGTCACCTCCGCACCGAAATGCCGCCCGGCTTCGGTCGCGACCTCAGCGGTGGTGGCAGCGGGGTCGGGTGGCATGCCCGCCTGCTGCAGGCCGTCCAGCAGCTCCAGCCAGGCCCCGACGGCCAGTCGAGGAGGCCCGGTGCCACCGTCGCCCCGGCGGGCCCGCCTCCTGACGAGCCGCCGGGCACCGGCCACCCCAGGTCCGAGCAGCAACGCCAGGATCACTGCCGAGCCGGTGAGGCCGAGCGCCACCAGCCACCACGGCCCGGCGTGCGACCGGGGAACCTTGACCCGAGCCGGCTTGGCGATGGCATGACCGCCCGTGATCTGATTGGAAGGCACGGCGTTGGCCTGGGGAGGCGGGACCGTGGTCACGGCCGATTCCGCCACTGGAGGCGGCGTCGTGCCGGCCGCCACCGCGTCTGGGGTCGGATCGGCAACCACCCAGCCGAGGCCGGCAACCGGGACCTCTACCCAGGTCCAGGCCTGCCGGTTGGTCACCTGGTACGAACCGGGCCCGACCAGTTCGCCCCCGGAGCTCGAGGCCAGACGGAACCCGCTCACCAGACGAGCAGGGACCCCGAGGTAGCGGGCGACCATGGCGTAGGCGGTGGCGAACTGTTCCGGGGTGCCGCTGCGCAGGACGGTCACCGCGTTAATCACCTGTGAGAGGGAAGTGCCCCCTACCTCGGTCGGACCGGTGGCCGGCGAGGCCGCCGGGGTTGCCAGCGGGTTCCGAGACCGGCTCGAAGTCGGAGAGTGAGCCTGGGGGACCAGGGAAGGGTCGATCCGTCGTTCGTCGGCCTGCAGCCGCGACATCACCGCCTGCAGGAAGGCGACGGTCGGGGCCGGACGGCGGCCGGTGAGGGCGGCCAGGAAGCGCAGGAGTGTTGGCATGGCGTTCGAGGCACCGCCCGGCAGGGCCAGTAGGGCCGACGCCGACAGCGACCCATCTGCCGATGGCGACGTCGCGGACGGTGACGCCGCGGACGGTGACGCAGCTGCCGACGTCGACCGTGCACCCGCGCCGGCCGGGCCGGTGACGGTCAGTCCGGCGACCGACCCGATCCCGTCGGCGGCGGGCACCGTCGCCAGAGTGGCGTCGGGAGCGGCGGAGATCACCGAGTACGAAACCGCCCCGGCCGGGCCTGGGCTCGAGAGCAGCATTCCCGTCACCGCGTCGGCGGAGACGGCTGCGCCGGTGACCTCCAGCGGTCGATCCAGGGCCGGCAACAGTGGCAAAGGCAATCGCGCCACCACCGTGTCCTGCTGGCGGACCGTCGCCAAGCCGGAGCGGGCCGCCGCGCTCGGGCCGAGCGGGGCCACCCCCGATACCTGCGCAGCAACCGGGATTCTGCCTCCCGTAGGGCGAAAAACGCTGTCGAGACTCCACGACCCCCCGTCGTAGTCGTCGAGGACGGCAACGGCGAGGTAGCCGGTCGAGGGCACATCGGTGTTGACATCCAGGATGGTGCGCGCCGGCGCCCGAGGGTCATCGTCGCGCAGTCCGGCCAGGGCATCGACGGGATCGATAATGACTGGATTGGCGACCGGTGTGGCCCGGGCCAGGGCGGCGGGCTGGCGGTCCGGGACCGGCAGGCTCGGAACCACCAGTGCGAGCAGAACGGCCACCAGTGCGGCTAGCGCCCCTCCGGCCAGAGCCGGGCGCCATGTCGAGGGGCCGGGCTCGGCGTCGGCGGCGGTGCCGGATAGCACCGGTCGGGGCGAGGCTTGCTGGAGGAGGGCAACGACCGCCAGGGTGATCAACAGCAGGGGAGCGACCAGGGCGTCATGGCCGGGCCGGGACGCCGCGATCGAGTAGGCGACGACATAACTGGCGATCGGGACCGCCAGTCCGGCCGCCCCCATCCCGCACGGCCAACGCCGGGCCCGGGTCACCAGTTCTGTTGACGCCGTTCCGGACAACCAGGTCAGCAGGACCGGGGCAGCCAGCCCGGTTCGGGCGCCACCAAGGGGCAGGGTCTCGGTCAGCAGGTGCTTGGGTCCGCGAGCGACGCCCTCCCAGATGCCGTGGGGATGACCGCCCGCCATCGCCATCAAGATGATGATCAATCCGACTGCCGACGCCGCGTAGCTCGGCGCCGGGGCCAACCGCCACACCCGGATCGTCAACGTCGGGATCAGCACGGATGCGGCGGCGGCGACTACCAGCCAGCCGGCGGTGCCAGGGACGACAAACACCCGCAGCCATGGGGTGGCGGCCAGGAAGGTGGCGACCGCCTGGGCTACCGGAACCGCGGCGACAGCAACGACAACGCTTGGGCTCTGGTCATCGGTCTTCATCGGACCGCCGGTCTTCACCGGGCCACCCGGATGTTCCAGGCCCGCGCCAGCTCGCCGGCCGCGGCCGCGCTCACGATCGTCACGCCGGGCTGAGCCGGAGCCCGCAGCGGCTGGCTGTTGATCGAGGTCACAATGACCCGGTCGAAGCGGCGGCGCAGGGCGGAGATCATGGGCAGGCTCTCGAGGTCGAGAGATCCGGTGACCACTATCAGGGCCGTGCCACCCCGGTCCTTTCGGAGTAGCACCAGCTGCGCCTCGAGCGACCCGTTCGTCTGGGGCTGCACCTCGGTGAGGTAGTCGATCAGGGGCATTGGGTCCCGGTGCGACGGACCGCCCAGGCGGTCGCCGTTGGTCAGGCGGAGCTGGACGGGCGCCTGCCCCACCGACATGGACATCACCAGCGAAGCGGTGACATCGACGGCTTCCTCGAACGTCTCTGCCGAGTACCGCTCCGGCCGCAGGTCGGCGAGGACCACCGTGTAGGGCTGGGCGGTGTCGACGTTGTGGCGCACGACGAGTTGCCCCACCCGCGCCGTGGACGGCCAGTGGACCAACCGCAGGTCGTCCCCGACGGCGTATTCCCGGAGTCGATGAAAGGTGACCGATCCTTGTGGGGAGGCGTCGCTGGACGGGCCCTCGAGGTGACGGGATATCCCCGCGGGAAGCGGGTGCAGGGCCAGCAACCGGGGGTGGACGGCGATGCGCTGCGGCGCCCCCAAGCGCTGGACGGTGCGGCACAGCCCGAACGGGTCGGCCCGGGCGATCTCGACGGGCCCGAGTTCGTAGACACCGCGTCGCCAGGTTGGAAGGCGGTAGGTCCTCAGTCCTTGCTCACCGCCGCGGAGACGAGGAAGCCAGGCCCGGATGGGCGTATCGCCCAGACGCTGTTCGATCCGGAGGGGGGCCAGCGGGCGCCTGGACAGGTTGGTCACATGGACAACGGTGATGGCCGGACGGCCCTTCTCCACCCGAGCCGGTTCCACGGCCCGCTCGAGGGCCAGGCGAGGCCGGCGAGCCACATACGCCAGCGAACCGGCCGCCAGCACGACCAGGCCGGCACCGAGGACCGTTATCGGCGCCCACCAGAAGGCGAAACCGGCCAGGACCAGGGCCATCCCGACGCCCAGGCTGCCGAAGCCGAGACGGGTCATGGGGTGTGCGGGCCTGGCATCGAACGACTCAGCGCAGAAGGGAACGGGGGACGGGCACGGCCTGCAGGGCCCGCCCGATGACGTCGGCCGCCGTCCGCCCCTGAATCTCGGCATCGGGACGCAGGATCACCCGGTGGGCCAGCGTGAAGGGGGCCATGGCCTTGACATCCTCGGGCGTCACGTAGCTGCGACCGTCGGCGGCGGCCGTCACCCGGGCCGCCCGCAGCAAAGCCAAGCCGCCCCGCGGCGACACGCCCAGGCGGACCTCGGGCCGCCCTCTGGTATGGGCACACACGGCGACGATGTAGTTCTCAATGGCGGGGGCCACCTCGACGGTCCGCTTGACGAAGTCGATCATGTCGAGCAGCTCGCTGCCGTTCATCACGGGGGACAGTCGGGTCACGGTGGCTTCGTCCTTCTCGGTACGCAGGACTTGGGCTTCGGCTTCCGGGCTGGGATAACCAACCTCTAGCCGCATCAAGAACCGGTCCAGTTGGGCCTCCGGAAGGACGTAGGTGCCCTCGAGGTCGATGGGGTTCTGGGTGGCCACCACCACAAACGGGCGGGGAACGCGGTAGACGGTGGCGTCCGTGGTGACGGTCTGTTCCTGCATGACCTCGAGAAGGGCGGACTGGGTTTTGGGCGAGGCCCGGTTGATCTCGTCTCCGAGGACGACGTTGGCGAAGACGGGTCCGGGTCGGAAACTGAAGCTCGAGGTGGCCTGATCGAACACCGACACGCCCGTCACGTCCGACGGGAGCAGATCGGGGGTGAACTGGATGCGGTTCCACGTCAGCGCAACCGACGCCGCGATCGCCCGGGCTAGGGAGGTTTTCCCGACGCCGGGCACGTCCTCGATGAGCAGATGTCCTTCGGCCAGCACGCAGCTGACCGCGGCGCGCACCACCTGGTCCTTGCCGTGCATGACCCGGCTGATGTTGGCGGCGAGTTGGTCGAATCGCTGCACGAAGCCGTTCATGGCCGCGCTCGTGGTCATTGGGCCGGTGGTGGTCACTTGAGGTCCTTCCGTGGCCGCGGCCTTTTGCGCCGCCGGGCCCGTCGTAGCAGCCGCGTGCTCCACGCCAGTCCGGCCCCGGCCGGTGTCCACAGCAACGCGGCGCGAACCTGCGGGTCACCCCGGTCACCCGTTGGGAGCCAACCCGCCGCCCCGGGCCTGTGGGAGCTGGTAGTTGTGGTCCGGTGCGGCTTGGTCGTGCTGCTGGAACTAGCGGTGCTCGGTGGCGTGGTCGCCGGCAAGGAGGTCGCCGGCGTGGATGTGGTGGACGTGGACGAGGTCGTGGTCGTGGTCGGGGGAGCCGGGGTTCCCGTGGGCAGTCCCGCGTCAATGGTGATGATCTGACCCAGATATTTATAGGAGATCTCGGTGTCGACGACGCCGGCGTCGTTGCAGCTGTGCGGCAGTTGCAGGACGATCGGGAACGGCGGCGGTTGCGGCTCGCTGAAGAGGGCGGCGCAGGACTCGGCGCCGGCGCCGGTGCGGATGGTCCAATCGCCGCCCGCTCGGGCCGCCGGTGAAGGACCCGAGTAGTCGACCTGTATCTGCTGCTGACCCGGAGCGCAGTAGGTCTGTTGACAAGTTGGACTGATCCGGGTGCTGAAGCGGTATCCGGGTTCGGCTCCGACGGCGAAGCTGGCGTTTAGTCCGGCGGACGACACTCCGTAGGGATTCGGGTTGGCGGTATCGGCCAGGACGACGGAGAGCCGACAGGCGCCTCCCATGTCGATCAGATCGAAGTTGGAGATGGCGAGCGTCCCCTTGATCAGTGGGCCGCCGATCGGGGTAGCAGCTTGGGTGGAGCCGCACGTGATGGGCGGACCGTTCGCGGTCATCGGACCAGGCGGCAGGCCGGGGAACGACAGGACGAGGGTGGCGGTATCGGGATTGGCATCGACTGATGGGGTCACGGTGACGGCCAGACCGCCTGGCCAGCTGAGGTTGTCGTGGAAGGGTTGGCCGGTGACGGCCACCGCGGCGGTGGGGTGGCCGCTCGGGTAGACCCGTACCGTCGGCGTGTAGGGCGTACCGGGCGCCAGCCCCCGAACTCTGACCGTTGGGTCCGTGGTCGGTCCCACCGTCATCGCACCGACCGAGTAGACGAACTCGGTGCTGTGGCTGCCGAGGACGGTGACGGCCGACGCACCCCTGGTCGACACCTGTAGCGTGGCCGTGATTGTCCGGGTGGCGGGGTCAGCGACGCCTGCCCCCGCGAGGATGATGGCCGCCGGATCAGGAGGCCGCCAGGATTGGGTGCAGGCATGGTCCGCCGTCGGGTTGCCGGCGAGCCCCGAGGCCAGCACACCCTGGACGCTGAACGTGAGCGAGTCGCCGAGCAGACCGAGGCTTCCCGCGCTGACAGTGACACTCGTCTGGCCCGCGGGCACGGCGATGGCTGGAGGTTGACCGATGAACGCCGAGCCACAGGCGGCGCCGACCACGTTCCAGGTGGCCGCGGCCACGTAGCAGTCGACGGCCGTACAGGGAGTCCATGAGACCACCCAGTCACCGCGGCTGTCGGCTCTCGTCTCCACGGCGGTCGGGGGATCGGGACCGCGCGCCGCTGTGGTGAATGACACCGGCGTCGACGCGGTCGATTGCTGGTTGATGTAGGCAGTGACGACGGTCTGGTAGGTCGTGGCCGGCCGCAGCCCGGTGAATTGCAGCTGGGTCTGGCCGTTGACAAGCTCCGCTGGCTGGGCGGGCTGATGGGATCCGCTGACGGCGGTCATCTTGACCGACCAAGAGTCGGGCTCGCAGTCCTGCTGGTCGAGCAACTGATACGACCAAGCGACCAGCGCCGACTCCGACGAGGGCACCACCGAGGTGATCTGCGGCACGTACGGCTTCTGAGTGGTGTTGGCGCAGGTCACGGTCTGGCTGACGCTGGCCGCCACCGGGAGGGGCCGGGTCCGGTTCGACGCGGTCCCGGTCCGGTTCGGCCCGGAACGAGGGGTCGGGGCGACGTTGACGAGCGCCGGGCCGGCGGCGCTGACGACGACCGCCGAGCGCTTGTCCACGATGACCGGGGCGTGCGAGCCGTCGGTGAACACCACCACGGCGAGGAGGCTGCCCGGGTTGTTGAACACCACCCGAGGGCCGGCGAGGAGAACCTGGGCGCCCAGAAAGCCGGCTTTCTCGGCCGCGCTCACGGCCGGATAGGCCGGCATCCCCGACACCGGCGTCATGGCGCCAGTGGCGGGCCCGATGGCCCACAAGGTGGGCTGGCCAGAGGCGGCCTGGTCGAGGGTGTACAGCAGGCCGGCGGACTCGACCGGGCTGACCGGGTCCGAGGAGGTCCCCAGGCGCAAGAGTGGCGCCGGGCCGGTGATCCGGCCGGCCGGGGTGACCCCGTTGACCGACCAGCCGGTCGCGGTCCGAGCCAGGTACCACACCGTCCCGGTTGATCCGGATACGGGCAGAAAGCTGCTGGCCACGTTGGTGCCTGGTACCCGTACATCCTGTCCGGTCCCGGCGGAACCGCCGGGGACGAGACGCACGTGGCCGGGGGTGATCACCGCCACGAGACCCGCACCGGCGGCCAGAGCGGCGGTGGCGCACGGCCCGGGCAGGGTGACCATGGTGGCACGCACGAGCCCTTCATGCCCGCTCGCGACCGGACGCAATCGCTGCACCTGGCACCTCGCTCCCGCCTGCACCAGGGTCCAGAGATCTGTCCCTGACACCACGGTCGACGCCGGCTGGTCCGAGACGGCGCCCCCGAGCGACGCGAACCCTCTTGGGATCACGGTTCGGCCGGGACCAGCGGTCGCTGGCCCGGGCGTCGAGGCCTCCAGGCGGGCGCCGGCCTGGACCGCCGCCTCGTCGACCAGGGTCACCGTGCTCGTGGGTCCATACCGCACGATGTAGGCGCTGGCGCCGGCGGCGAACCCACGAGCGGCTCTCGAACCGGCCAGGCGACCGAGCCCCACGCCGGCACCGGTGGCGTCAACCAGGTAGTTGTCCTCGCCGAGCAGGTTGAACGAGCCGGTCGTCCGGTTGATCAGCATGGTGCCGGCGCGGAGGGGGACAGCCTGGACGCTGGCGTAATTGGTGGCCCCGACTGCGGTGTAGATGCCTTTGAGACTGACCGTGACCGCACCGGTGGCCAGGTCGATGACGGTGAGCGGGCGCTGGTCCTCGAGCACCAGCGAACCGCCGAAGGACTGGGGCCGCTGCGCCGACACCGCCGGCCCGGTCACCGCAGACCAGAGCAAGCCGCCGAGCAGCACGACGATCAGGATGGCACCGAGGACTGTCCCAACCCGGCCAAACCCGGGGATAGGAGTCGGCCCGGCTGACGGTTGACCGAAACGAACCCCGGCCGAGCCGGGGTCGGAGGCGATAGGAGGTGCTACGCCAGCCCCTCTCGCCTGGCCCTGATGTGCGAGGGAACCCCGTCTCCGTAGTGATCAACTTCCATGTCGCCTCCGGAGGTCAATCCGACCCGCCCGAGCGTAGGCAAAGATACGACCCATGGGTGCGGCGCGTCAGAGAACCAGGAACGCCAACGTGTTGTCGATCCGCTCCCGGGGGTCGATTCTGTCGATCGGTTCAGTGGGCTCCATCCTGTCGATCGGCTCGGTGGGCTCCGTGCTCTCGGTCGGATCGATGGGCTCGGCGCTCTCCTTGGGTTCGATTGGTTCGGCCGCCTCGGTCGTGTCGTTGCTGTCCTGGGCCTCGCTCGGTGGCGTTCTGTCCAGCCGGTCGAGGTGGTCGCTGCTGTCCCGGGGAGCCAGCCGATCGGTTCTGTCGGGGCGGGGGCCCTAACCGGGAGTGCTGCGGCGACGGTCGCACCGATGGTCTCCCGGGCCCGGCCGAATACCCAGGCCCGTGCGGCTACTCTTCGGGCGTGCACTTGTCCGCCCTGTTGCACAGTCGGGTCCTTTCGCCTACAGGCGAGGAAGTGGGCAAGGTCGACGACGTCATCGTTCGCCTGCGGGGCGGCGACCTGCCCCTGGTCACCGGCCTGGTGGGCAAGGTCGGAGGCCGACGGGTTTATCTCTCCGTCCGGCGCATCTCGGAGCTCACCGAGGAACGGGTGGTGCTGGCCAAGCCGAAGGTCGACCTGCGGGGATTCGAGCGCCGCGAAGGCGAGGTTCTGCTCCGAGAGGACATTCTCGGGCACCGGCTGATCGATGTCGCCGACGCCGAACTGGTGCGGGCCTGGGACATCGAACTGGCCGAAACCGACGAAGGCTGGGTGCTGACCTGTCTCGACACCCGCCGGCCAGCCCGACTCTTCGGGCTGATCAAGGCCACCAAGGGCCATCCTTGCCAGGACTGGAAGGCGTTCGAGCCGCTGATCGGCCATACCGCCAGCGTGCGAACCCGGGCCACGTTCGGACGGGTGCGCCGCCTGAAGCCCGCCCAGATCGCCGACCTGCTGGAGGACGCTTCCCGTCAGGAAGGGCGAGGAAATCCTCGACGTGGTGCACGACGACCCGGAACTCGAAGCAGACGTGTTCGAGGAGCTCGATCCGGACATCGCCAACCGGCTCTTCGAGGACATGACCGACGAGGAGGTGGCAGAGGTCATCGCCCGGATGCGGGCTGATGACGCGGCCGACGCCATCGCCGAGCTGGCCCAGAACCGCCGGGTCAAGGTACTCGACCTGCTGCCTGCCGGGGTCAGGACGAAGGTGGTGACCCTCCTTGGCTTCAATGCCACCAGCGCCGGCGGGATCATGGGTGTGGAGTTTCTGGCCGTGCCAGCCGAGGCCTCGGTAGAGGAGACCTTGCGGCGCATCCGCTTGGCCGAGAGCGTGCAGCCCGAGGCCCTCCTGACCGTCCACGCCGTGGACGAAACCAACCGGTTGTCCGGAACGCTCAGCGTGATCGCCCTCTTGCACGCCGAGCCCGAAACGCCGCTGTCCGACATCATGGATCGGGAGCCAGTCCGCGTCACGCCCGACACGGATGTGGTCGACGTGACCATCCTGATGGCGGACTACAACCTCATGACCGTTCCAGTCGTGGATACCGACGATCAGCTGCTTGGAGTGATCACGGTCGACGACATCCTCGAGGCCACCATCCCCGAAGACTGGAGGCGACGAGAGCCGCCCCCACATCCGGAGCCCTTGCACGCCGCCGGCGAGTCGGAACTCGCCCATTCGGCCCGCACTGCGAACTCCAGACAGGTCAGTAAACCGGACCAATCCTCCCGCCCGGCGCCCAAGGGATAACCCATGACGGATCGAGTGACCGCCACGGGCGCCGAGGGCTCCGGGGCGGTAGATCCGACCCGTCCCGACGAATCGCCGAACCGCCAACTGCAGGCGCCCGCTTCCGCCGTCCTCGACGAGGCTCACCTGGGCGACATCGAGGGTGCGTTTGGCCGCATCCAGGTCGGCAACGTCGGCGAGCGACATACCTGGCGGCAGCGCCTGCTCACCTTGGCCGCCATCGTGGGTCCCGGCATCATCGTGATGGTCGGCGACAACGACGCCGGCGGGGTCTCGACCTACGCCCAGGCCGGACAGAACTATCACACCACCCTGCTCTGGACCCTGCTACTCCTCATCCCGGTCCTGGTGGTCAATCAGGAAATGGTTGTCCGGCTCGGTGCGGTCACCGGCGTCGGTCACGCCCGGCTCATCAACGAGCGATTCGGGCGCGGTTGGGGGTGGTTCAGCGTCGGCGACCTCTTTCTCCTGAACTTCCTTACCATTGTCACCGAGTTCATCGGGATCTCACTGGCCGGCTCCTACGCCGGAATCTCGGAGTACATCGCGGTACCGACCGCGGCCGTGGCGCTCGTGGCCATAATGGCGACCGGGAGCTTCCGCAAGTGGGAGCGGGCCATGTTCGCGTTCATCGCCATATCCTTGGTGCAAGTACCCCTCTTTTTCATGTCCGAGCCGCAGTGGGGCACCATCGGCAAGAACTTCGTGGTCCCGAGCATCTACGGCGGCCCTACCTCCGCCGCAGTGCTGCTGATCATCGCCATCGTCGGCACCACGGTTGCCCCTTGGCAGTTGTTTTTCCAGCAGTCCAACATCGTGGACAAGCGCATCACGCCGCGATTCATCAGCTACGAGCGGGCCGACACGGTGATCGGGTCGTTGGTGGTGGTGGGGGGTGCGGCCGCCATCATGGTCACCGCCAACTTCGCAGCCAGCGGCACGCCCGCCTTCGGCCATTTCACCGACGCCCTGGGAGTGGCCAACCTGCTGAAGGCGAAGAACGGCACCATGGGGGCGTTGTTCGCCATCCTACTTTTCGATGCCAGCATCATCGGCGCCGCCGCGGTGACGCTCTCGACCAGCTACGCCTTCGGAGACGTCTTCGGCATCCGCCATTCCCTGCACCGCGGCTTCAAAGAGGCCAAGCAGTTCTACTTCAGCTACATGGCGATGGTCGCCCTGGCCGCGGCCATCGTGCTCATCCCGGGCGCCCCCCTCGGCCTGATCACCACGAGCGTTCAGGCCCTTGCCGGGCTGTTGCTGCCGTCGGCGAGCGTCTTCCTCCTGCTGCTGTGCAACGATCCCGAAGTCCTCGGGCCCTGGGTCAACCCCCGGTGGCTGAACGGGGTGGCGGCCGTCATCGTCGGCGCCCTGCTGGTCCTCTCCGGCACGCTGATGACCACCACCGTTTTCCCGAGCGTCGACGTCGGCGCCGTCTTCATCTGGTTCTCAGTGGCCCTCGCCGCCGCCGGCTTGATCGTCCTGATCGCCCTGCGGATTGTCGCCCGGCGGAGCGGCCCGCCGGTCGCGGCCGCACCGGCGGCCATCGGAAGGGTCGACAAGATGTCGTGGCGGATGCCCCCACTCGCCCTGCTGAAGCCGGTCAAGTGGTCGCCGGGGATACGCGTCGGCATGCTGGCCCTGCGCTTCTATCTCGTGCTCAGCGCGGTGTTGTTGTTGGTCAAAGCGATCCAACTGGGTGGCGGCTAGGAGTTCAGCCGGCAGTCAGCCCGGACGCCGTTCGGGTCAGCCGGCGTCGAGACGGTCGTTGAGGAAATCGTCGTAGGCCTGAAGGTCGAGCAACCCGTGCCCCGAGTAGCCAAAGAGGATGACCCGAGAGGCGCCTTCTTCCTTGGCCCTCAGCGCTTCGTCGATGGTGGCCCGAATGGCGTGACTGGTCTCGGGCGCGGCGATGGTCCCCTGGGTCCTGGCGAACTGCACGGCGGCCTCGAACACCTTGCCCTGTGGGTAGGCAACGGCCCGCATGCGTTGGTTCTTGACCAGGTTGCAGATGATCGGAGCGTCGCCGTGGTAGCGCAGGCCGCCGGCGTGGATGGGTGGCGGGACGAAGTCGTGGCCGAGCGTGTACATGGCCAGGAGGGGCGTCATCCCGGCCGTGTCACCGAAGTCGTACTCGAAGCGCCCGGCCGTGAGCGTCGGGCAGGAGGAAGGTTCGACGGCGAGTAGCTCCACGCCCGGGTCGGGAACGAACGGAAGAGCCAAGCCGCCGAAGTTCGAGCCACCTCCGCAACAGCCGATCACGATGTCTGGCCGCTCCTCACCGGCCAGGGCCAGCTGCTCCCTGGCCTCGAGGCCGATGACGGTCTGGTGCAACAGGACGTGGTTGAGCACCGATCCGAGCGCGTAGTGGGTGTCCTCCCGCCCCGCCGCGTCGCGTACCGCATCGCTGATCGCAGCCCCTAGGGAACCAGGATGACCGGGCTCGTCCACCGGAGAGGGCACTACGGAGCCTCCCCACGTCTCCATCATGACCCGGCGGTACGGCTTTTGGTCATAGGAAGCCCGCACCATGTAGACCTTGCACTCCAACCCGAACAGCGATGAGGCGAAGGAGAGGGCGCTCCCCCACTGCCCGGCCCCGGTCTCGGTGCTCAACCGGCCGATCCCTTCCTGGGCGTTGTAGAAGGCCTGGGCCACGGCGGTATTCGGCTTGTGCGAGCCGGCCGGTGACACCGACTCGTCCTTGTAGTAGATGCGGGCCGGCGTTCCCAGTGCTTCTTCCAAGCGTCGGGCCCGGACCAACGGCGTGGGTCGCCACAGTCGCAAGATGTCGAGCACCGGCCCCGGAATGTCGATCCACGGCTCGGTCGAGACCTCCTGCCCGATGAGCGCCATGGGAAACAACGGCGCCAGGTCGTCCGGCCCGACGGGTTGCCGGGTGGCGGGATGCAGAGGCGGGGCGAGAGGCTCAGGGAGATGCGGCGCCACGTTGAACCAGGCGGACGGGATCCGATCTTCTGGCAGTGTCCAACGACCTGTCACTGGGCCTCCCCTGGGGTCCGGCCGCACGGCGCGGCCCGGAACCGACAGATCCACGCTACCTGTCTGCGCCGCGACGCTCCCGTTCACTCAGCGACAACGCGAACATCGCTCAGCCTCGGTCCCGACGCCACGACCCGAAACCGGCGGGGGGTGTGCTCGTAGTAGCGGGACGCCCACGACCCGTCCACCATTTCGCCCTCGACGGGCAGTCGCCAGGATGACACCGTCGAGCCGGCCAGCGGAATCGCCACCAGCGCACGGGGCTCGTCCCGGGTAATGAGGCGGTAGGCGGCGTCATAGCTCCACTCCTGACCGACCTCGTCAACGGGAGGGGCCATCGTCGTCGAGTCGGCCAGCGGCAAGCGCAGCTCTCGCCACTGATCGTCGTGGCCGGGCTCGAAGACGACCTCGGCCCGCCCCGTGATCGTCACCTTCCTCAGCGGATAGCGGCTTTCGTCGACACAGACGCAGACTCGCGGGTCCCGGCGGATGTTGGCCAGCCAGGCCACCCGAGCCCGGGCGGTGAGCAGGAGGCGGCCCTCCCGGTAGAGGAAGGCAGCCGGGATGAGGAGGGGAAAGCCACCGTCGCCGACGGTAGCGATTCGCAACAGCCCGGCCCGGCGGAGGACGTCCTCGATCTCGTCAGACGTCAATCTGGGCATGGCCTGCCTTCGCTCGTCACCCAGCGGCGGACTGGAGACCGACGCCAGGAACCCGGACGTACCCCTCCGGCACGCAGTCCTCCATCGCTTTCCTGATCTGCTCGGCGTTGTCCGTGACGGCCTGCTGATCCACGGCGGGCAGTATCTCGGCGAACCCGGCCTCGGTCAACAGCGAGTCGAGGTGATCGCGTAACTGTCCGACAATCCAGTCCAGCGGCTCGCCCAACGTTTCCCGGTCGAACGCGATCGAAGGACCGGCACCCGGAAGGTGATAGTGGGGTCCGTCGATGAAGTCGTCGAAACGCAGCAACTCCGTCCGCTCGCCGCTTACATCGCCGGTGACGCGCAGGGTTGCTCCCGACGGCCCTCGAAACGACGCCTCGAAGCGCAAGCCCCCGCAGTCGAACGCGGTACCGCTCGGCTCGGATGGCCTCCGCTGCTCCGTTGTCTGATCACTCATGGCCCCACCTTCCTGCCTGTTCCTGAACCCACGCTACTGCCGCCTGGAGCGCTTATGTGGTCCGCATGCCTCGTAGCGGCAACTTGCCCGGCGGGGAATCCGCACCGGCCAACGATCAGGCGGAGGCGACTTGATCACGGGCGCTCCTGACCACGGGCGCTCCTGACCACGGGCGCTACAGAGTGGTCGCGGCCGCCTGGTCGCGTACGTCGACCCGCCGTTCACCACCCGGTGTCTCGCCACGCTCGTACACCGAAGACGCAGGTCCGACAACCAGCGGGTCGGGTGGGACGGCGATGCTGCCGTCCCGGCGGGGGTAGTCGAACTGCTCGAGCACATGGCGCATGGCGTTGATCCGGGCCCGCTTCTTGTCGTTGCTCTTCACCACCGTCCACGGGGCGAAGGACGTATCCGTTTGCTCGAACATGGCCTCCTTGGCGATCGTGTAGTCGTCCCAGCGGTCGAGGGACGCCAGGTCCGTCGGCGACAGCTTCCACTGCCGGACCGGATCGATGCGCCGGATAAGGAAACGGGTCCGCTGCTCAGACCGCGACACCGAGAACCACAGCTTGATCAAACCCACGCCATCAGTGGTCAGCAGGCGCTCGAACTCAGGAGCCTGCTCGACGAACAGCCGGTATTCGGCGTCGCTGCAGAAACCCATGACCCGCTCGACCCCGGCCCGGTTGTACCACGACCGATCGAACAATACGATCTCGCCCGCCGTAGGGAGGTGGGCAACGTAGCGCTGGAAATACCACTCGCCCCGCTCGCGCTCGCTCGGCTTCTCCAGGGCGACGACCGACGCGCCCCGAGGGTTCAGGTGCTCCAGGAATCGCTTGATCGTCCCCCCTTTGCCGGCCGCATCCCGACCTTCAAAGAGGATGACGAGCCGCTGGCCGGTGTCCTTGACCCAGTTCTGCAGTTTGAGCAGTTCGATCTGCAATTGCCGCTTGGCGACTTCGTACTCGGCTCGGGGCATCCGCTCCGTGTAGGGGTAGCCCTCCCGCCAGGTGTCGACGAGGCGTCCATCCTTCCAACGCAGGACCGGCTCGTCGTCGTCGTCGCTCTCGTCGAGTTCTAGCTCATCCAGGTGCTGCGAGAGGTCGACATCGAGGTCAAAGATGGAGGCATCGTCGCTGTCGCTGGTCATGGGAGCGGAGGCTAGCGTCGGGTTGTCACCCGTTGGAGCGGAGGCGTCATGGATCGCAAGCAGGGCACGGTCGGCGCGACGATGCCGCCCGGGAACAGCACCAATTCGTCAGCCGCCCCCGTCAGCGGTCCGACGAGGGGCGCCGTCCGCACCCGTCTGTACCGCGACGGCAAGTTGCTCAAGGAGAACTTCCCGCCCGACCAGATCTCGGACGAGTTGCACCAGCGGCACGGCTGCATGATCTGGCTCGATCTCTGCGAGCCCGACAGCAAACAGCTCGACATCATCGGAACGGAGTTCGGTCTGCACAAGCTGGCCATTGAGGACGCCCTGGAAGAGACCCAGCGAACCAAGATCGACCGGTACCAAACCCACCTGTTCATGTCAGCGTATTCGGCGTCGCTGGACGAGGAATCGGGCCAGCTCGCCACTCAAGAGATCGCCGCCTTCATCACTCACCATGCCCTCATTACCGTGCGCAAGAACGCCGCCTTCGAGATCGATCCCGTCGTCGCCCGCTGGGACTCGTCGGCGGACCTGGCCCAGTACGGCGTGGCGTTCTTGCTGTACGGCCTCTTGGACTATCTGGTGGACGGGCATTTCCGGGCCGTGGAGTCGCTCGACCAGGCCATCGAGGAGACCGAGGATGGCCTCTTCGATCACCGTCGGGGCGCGATCGAGCAGGTGCAGCGCCGGTCGTTCCAGCAGCGCAAGAGCCTGGTCTTGCTGCGGCGTATCGTCCTGCCGACCCGCGAGGTGGTCAACACCCTGCTTCGTCACGATCTGGACATCGTGCCGGACCCGATGGCTCCCTACTTCCGCGATGTCTACGACCATGTCATGCGGGCCACCGAGTGGACAGAGTCGCTTCGTGATCTGGTTACCACCATCGTGGAGACCAATCTCACCGAGCAGGGCAACCGGATGAACCTGATCATGAAGAAGGTGACCAGCTGGGCGGCCATCATCGCCGTCCCCACCGCCATCACCGGTTGGTACGGGCAGAATGTCCCGTATCCGGGATTCGGTAAGACGTCCGGGCTGATCGCCACCACGGTCCTCATCGTGGGGCTGGCGGTAGGCCTGTTCGTGCTGTTCCGGCGCAAAGACTGGCTGTAGGCCCTAGGACCGCGGCATCACCATCGCTCACCCTCACTCGAGGTGGCCGGGCACGCGCCCGGAAGGTCAAGGTAACTCTCCGATAGACGAATCGAAGGTTACGTAGGCTAACGACAGGTAAATAAGCGATGAACCATGTTCGTCGATAGGGAGAACACTCGCCCCAGCGCTTTGAACCGAAAAGGATCCCTGCTACAACTCCGCTTGTGAACAGCGACCTGACTTTGACTTTGGTCGTGATCACGGCGTTGGCGTTCGATTTCACTAACGGGTTTCATGACACCGGGAACGCGATGGCGACGTCGATTGCGACGGGGGCGTTGCCGCCTCGGATAGCGGTGTTGCTGTCGGGGGCGTTGAACTTGGTGGGGGCGTTCTTGTCGTTTAGTGTGGCGGCCACGATCGCGAGTGGGTTGGTGAGCAGCGGGGCGATCGATTTGACGGTGGTGTTCGCGGGGTTGTGCGGGGGGATCACCTGGAACTTGTTGACCTGGTATTTCGGGATCCCGTCCAGTTCGTCGCATGCGTTGATCGGGGGGGTGATCGGCGCCACGTTGGCGGCGGCGGGTTCGCACGCGGTGAAGTGGCAGGGGCTGGTGTCGAAGGTGATCATTCCGGGAGTGCTGTCGCCGTTCATTGCCTTGGGGATCGCGGCGGTGGGCACCTGGTGGGTGTACCGGTTGTCGCGGGACGTGCCGAAGGCCAGACCCGTACCCATGGGTTCCGGATCGGCCAGATCGGCTCGGCGTCGATGGTATCGCTGGCCCATGGCACCAACGACGCCCAGAAGACCATGGGGGTTATTACCCTGGCCTTGGTGGCCAACGGGACCTTGGCGAGCGGATCCAAGGCGCCGACGTGGGTGATCGTGTCCTGCGCCTTGGCCATCAGCTTGGGCACCTGGCTGGGCGGCTGGCGGGTCATTCGTACCATGGGGAAAGGCCTGACCGAGATCGAGTCCCCCCAGGGCATGGCGGCCGAGGCGTCGTCGGCGTCGGCCATTCTCTTGTCGAGTCATTTCGGGTACTCGCTGTCGACCACCCAGGTGGCCACCGGATCGATCCTGGGGTCAGGAGTGGGCCGCAAGACCGAGGTGCGCTGGAACGTGGCCGGCCGTATGGTCTCGGCCTGGATCGTGACCATGCCCTCGGCGGCCGCGGTCGGGGCCCTGGCCTACGCCGTGGCCAACGGTATCGGCGGCAACGCCGGGGTCATCCTGGTCTTCCTGGCCGTCATCGCCATCGGCTCCACTTTCTACCTGCTATCCCGCAAGACCAAGGTCACCCCCGACAATGTCAACGCCGAGTGGACCGGCAGCGTGGTCGCGACGGGCACCCCGACCCCGGCCGCGGCGTGACGGTCATGCTGGCCGCCTCCTCTACCGCCTGGGTCAACTGGACGCCCTATGGAAGATCTGCGTGATCGGCCTGATATGCGGGGCCGGCCTGCCCGCCATCTTCGCCATCGGCCTGCGCGCCCTGAGCCTGCCCGCCCCCGGTACCACCACCGTGGTCGCCCCCGACGACGACCGCATCTACTTCGGCAACACCTGGGGAGCCGTCGCCGCGACTGCCTGCTTCGCAGTAGTCCTGGCCGCCATCGGACTCGGGATCTACTGGATCGTCAGCAGCTAGAAAGGATCGGCCATGCCCCTACCCGCCGTTCTCCAGAGGGTCCTTGACTGGCTGCACGCAGGCTATCCGGCTGGCATCCCGAAAACGGACTACTACCCGCTCCTCGCCTTCCTGGCCCGCCGGATGACGACCAACGAGGTGATCGAAGTGGTAAACGCCCTGCAAGGCGAAGGGAACCTGGAATCCCAACCCACTTCCGACGACGTCCGAGCGGCCATCGAGGCGGTGACCAACTCTCCCGTGCTCGAGGCTGACGTCCGGCGCATCGAGGCCCGTCTCCATGAATCGGGTTGGGAGCCTGAGCCAGCTACCGAACGCTGACCGGGGTCGCTCGACGTCCCGAAGACCGCCCCGTCCTCCCCAGCCCGGTCTACCGGCCGGAGCGGGAGAGGCGGTGGGGCTGGGCCGGACTCACCTCATCCTCATGGGCGTCGGCGGCCAGGATGGCACGTGGAGCGAGGTTCTTGACGCCCGGCAACGGGCGGAACGACCAACTGGTTCCCCCGAACTTGTGGTCCCCCAGGTAGGTCGCGGTCATCTCGTGATGGTGGCCGAAAAGATCGCGGTAGCGGACGGTATACATCGTCCCCGGACGGAGATCGAAGCGGGCTGAGGTCATTCATCGCCCCCCTATGGCAAGCCGGCGTAGTCGAGGCGCCCACTATAACCAGGCGTCGCGTCGCCCCAGCACGGGGTAGCCACCAGCGCGTCGAGGCCGTCGATCCCAACTCCGAGCGCCACCCAGACATGACCGGTGCCGTCCGTCGCGGCAGCGCGGCCAGGCTCACTCGCCTGCCGATGCGCCCTCGCGAGGGTCGTGTACCCGCACGCTCTCCACGCTCGGGTCCTTCGCCTGAAACAGGTGGGCGGCCAGTTCTTCGAGGAGCGACCTGGGCATGACGCACTCCTCGCACGACGCGTCCGGGAGGATGAGCCTCAGCTCGATCACGGGGCCCTCATCGAAGTTCGGCAGCACTTCGAAGTCCGCACCGTCAGACGAGACGAGCTGCCGCACCTCGTGCAGGACGGCTCGGCGAACACCCAGGTCCTCGGTCATGCTGGTTCTAACTCCTCGGGTCTTGGTCTACTAGGCGGAACGGCTCGAACCGGGCGGCGGCCGTCAGACCGGTCCGGCATACACGTCGAGCGTCCGGGCCATGCCGCCGTCTGCACAGATCGTCTCGCCCGTAATGAAGCGGGCGGCGTCGGAGGAAAGGAACACGATGACGTCCGCAATGTCATCGGGTTGCGCCCATCGCCGCAACGGGGTCTGGGCCTCGACGGCCTCTATGACGCCCGGGATCGACTTGTTCTTCTCCCACAAGGCGGTGTCCACGACGCCGGGAGCGACCGAGTTGACGCGGATGCCCGACGGCCCGAGTTCGATGGCGAGCGATCGGGTAGCCGCATCCAAGGCGCCCTTGGAGGCAGCATAGGCCGCTCGTCTCGGAGTCCCGATCACGCCCGACACCGACGAGAGGTTGATGATCGAACCCCGTCGCGCGGCCGTCATCGACGGCACCAGGGCGGCAATGAGCAGCAGGGGGGCTCGGACGTTGACGGCGAGCAAGTCGTCGATCAAACCCGCATCGGTGTCCACCGTCGCCAGCCGAGCGGCCATCGCTGCGTTGTTGACCAGGATGTCAACTCGATCAAAGGTGTCCAGGACGACGCCGGCCAGGCGGGCGGGCGCCGAGGCGTCCCTGAGGTCCGCCGGTACCACGACCGGCTCGTGAACAAGTCGAGCCGCTGTCGCCCGCAGGCCGGCCTCGTCGCGTGCCACGAGCGCGACTCGTGCACCCGCGTTGTCCAAGGCTCGAGCAACAGCCGCCCCTATGCCCCTGGACGCACCCGTGACCATGGCGGTGCGCCCCTCCAAAGTATCGGTAGCCACCGGAGCAGCGTAGGTCGAGGTGGTCCCGCCATCTGCCGGCGCCTCTCAACCGACCGCTCAGCGGTCAGGCCTGGCCAGGTTCCTGGGCGGATTGGCGATGAAGCCAGTGGTGCTGCGTCGGTCCGGGGGTGGTGCGGCCTCGGACGGGGTCGGCGCGGCCTCGGACGGGATCGAAATGGGCCAGGCTAGGAGCAGTTGCGGCAGCGCCCAAGGACCGCAAAGTGATATGGATGGACGTCGAAGCCGTAGCGAGTCTTGGCGGTTCGGGACAGACCTTGGAACAGGTCCTCAGGGGCCTCGAGTACCGCTCCGCACTGCTCGCAGACCAGGTGGCCATGGGCGAGAGTGGCCAGGTGATAGGTGGCCGGACCGTGGCCGAGGTGGGCGTGCACGACGACACCAAGACGTTCCAGCTCGTCGAGGTTGCGATAGATCGTGGATAGGTTGATATCGGGCGCCCGAGAGTGGACCTCGTCGGCAATGTCCTCGGCGGTGCGGTCCCCCGGCGCGTCGAATAGGGCGTGAAGGAGAAGCCGGCGGGAGCTGGTGATCCGGCATCCATGAGCGCGGAGCAGCGTCAGCACCTCCTCCACCGACCCAGCTTTCGGGATCGGATCCGCACTCCTGGTCACTTTGCTCATGGCCGGCATCTGGCTCTCGTCGCCACCACGTCAGTCCCTCATGGTACTGCGGAGGTCTGGCGGGCGTGGGGACATCCGGCGGCCGGGCCCTTCAGCTGCTCCTCGTACCACAGGTTCCAAGCCCGCTCGTTCGATCACCGGCCCAGGCGCTCCCCGATCTGCGATCTCGACTGAAGGGGGACCTTATTACTGGCTGGAACCTATTGCAACCTGCACGCAGATTACCTAGGGTGCTCGTAAAGGGCTGACATCCAGGAGGGGCTCGCATGGCTGGTCGGGTGTCCCGATTCGCGAAGGTTCGAGACGGACTGACCCCCAGCGAATGGTTGCGCGTCGGCGGCATGGCCGTGACGATCGTGTTGCTCAACGTGTTCGGCTGGGCCATGCTGGCTGCGGCCGTCAGCGGGCACTATCGCGTCTCCGGGAACAAGATCTTCGGCTTCGGGACCGGCATCTTGGCCTACACGCTCGGCATGCGCCATGCCTTCGACGCAGACCACATCGCCGCGATCGACAACACGACCCGCAAGCTGATACAGGACGGGAAGCGTCCTCTGAGTGTTGGCTACTTCTTCTCCCTTGGACACTCGAGCATCGTCTTCGCACTGTCCGTCTTGCTCAACTTCGGGATACGCGCCCTCAACGGGCAAGTGAAAGACGGTAACTCAGGCCTGCACCACTGGACGGGCATCATCGGCACGAGCGTGTCCGGCACGTTCCTGTACCTCATTGCCGTACTGAACTTAATCGTGCTGGTCTCGATCCTCAGGGTGTCCCGGGACATGCGCCGAGGCAGGTATGACGACGCGGAGCTGGAACGGCAACTCGACAACCGCGGCCTCATGAACCGAATCCTCGGCGGCTATGCCAAGCGCATCGACACCCCTTGGAAGATGTATCCGATCGGCATCCTCTTCGGGCTTGGCTTTGACACCGCTACCGAAGTGGCCTTGCTGGTACTGGCCGGATCGGCGGTGGTCGGAGGCCTACCCTTCTACGCGGTCCTGTCGCTCCCGATCCTCTTCGCTGCCGGCATGTGCCTCTTTGACACCCTCGACGGCTGCTTCATGAACTTCGCCTATGACTGGGCTTTCGCCAAACCCATCCGCAAGATCTACTACAACCTCACGATCACCGGACTCTCGGTCTTCGTGGCCCTGTTTATCGGCACGGTCGAGATCCTCGGCCTCATCGCTCAGGAGACCAACGCCAACAACGGCTTCTGGGCATTCATGCAAAACTTCAATATCAATCGAGCCGGCTTCGTCATCGTGGGCATCTTCGTCGTCACCTGGATCGTCGCCCTGGCCATCTGGCACTTCGGGCAGATCGAGCGCAAGTGGGAGGTGCAAGCGACCGAGGCGCGCGCCCACGCCAACCAGCCCGCCAGCTAGTCCGTGGATCGGCGGGGACACCCGGGTCCGTCATGAGTCCCCTGAGGTCGAACCCGGCTCTGGGGCGCCACCAGCGAGGAGCGTTTCGATCCGTGCCAGCCGTTCAGCCAGCTCGGCCATCGTGACCCCGCCCGGTGCTGATTCAGACTCGGTGAAAGGCGATCTACGTCGGGTCGTCTGGTCGACAAACGAGGACGCGACTTGGGCGGTGACGACCGCCAACGTCAGGATGCCGGTGGCCATGATAAACACCGCCGCTATGCGGCCCAGCGTTGTCACCGGATAGAAGTCGCCGTACCCCACCGTGGTGACCGTCACCATGGCCCACCACACTGAATCGCCGAAGGTGTGGATATTGCTCCCGCTGGCGTAACGCTCGTAGAAG
The DNA here is from genome assembly GCA_963769725.1 of uncultured Acidimicrobiaceae bacterium. Classification (GTDB taxonomy): domain Bacteria; phylum Actinomycetota; class Acidimicrobiia; order Acidimicrobiales; family Palsa-688; genus PALSA-693. The sequence continues at coordinate 58,335 of CAVYMU010000007.1, forward strand.
TACACCGCCGCCGCGCCGTTCAATACCAGAAGCATTGCGGCCAGCAGGAACCGGAACAGGTTGCCGCGCCGGAAGACCGAGCGGACCAGCCGGATGCTGAACACGATTCGCAACGGCGGAAGGGCAACCACGATGAGGCTGAGAAAATGGGTGCGAACGTAGCGGACGTGGCGCTGAGCCAGCCCGGCCCGAATGGTGATGTCGACGGCGTAGATGGCCGACAGTCCGACGCGCACGGCCAAGGCCCAGCTCTGCGCCGAGCCGAAGTCGCCCGGGGGGACGATGACAACCCACAGTGTCACCAGGGCCAGAAAGTCCAGCGGGGTCTGGGTCTTGGCAAGATACGAGGCCAGCCGGCCCGTCGGGTCGTCCAGGTCGACTTGCGGGTCGAGGTCAGTGTCGGTTGATTCGGCCATGCCTCAAAGTGTGCCCCGCGGGATGGCACCAGGCGAGCCTTCCGCCGGCTTGGCGCCGACGCCTGGCCTCGATGCTAGGCCCTCGGTGCTTGGAGCCTTGGCAGGGAGCCGTCAGACCGCGCCTGACGTGACGCTACGGTGATGTGCTGAAATGCAAGACCCCGGATGCCGATCACGGCCAGCACTCGAACGGACCGGCCGTCGTGTGGACCGGGCCATACCGCGCCGAGACAGTAGGGAGGCGCCGTGAGCGGTCCGCTCGACGGTTGCCGGATACTCGACGTGAGCCAGATGGCAGCGGGCCCCTTGGCGACCATGATCCTGGCTGACCAGGGCGCCGAAGTGATCAAGGTCGAGCCCGTCGGCACTGGCGACGTGTTCCGAACGGCCGGGCCGTCCGTCAACGGCCTGACTCCGCTGTTTGCCAACAACAACCGAGGGAAACGTTCGTTGGTAGTCGACCTCCGCACCGACGCGGGTTGCGACCTGGTGCTGCGCCTGCTGGATCGGGCCGATGTGTTCGTGCAGAACTTCCGCCCGGGGGTGGTCGATCGCATGGGACTGGGTGTGGACCAGGCGCTGGCGCGCAATCCGGGCTTGATCTACGTATCGATCAGCGGGTACGGCCCCCACGGGCCCTATCGAGATCGCCGGGCCAATGACGCCGTGATCCAGGGAGTCGCCGGCTACGTGGCCACGCAGCGTAACCCGGAGATCCCGTTTACCGACCTCGTTCGCAATATCGTGGCGGACAAGGTCACGGCGTGGACGGTGGCCCAAGCGGTCACGGCCGCGCTCTATGCCCGGGCGCGAGGCGTGGCCCAGGGGCAACACGTCCAGGTCGCCATGCTCGATGCGGCCCTGGCGTTCTTGTGGCCCGACGGGATGGTTGCCCACACCCTGCTCGACGACCCGCTCGGAACGCAACGACTCACCGTGGCGGAAACCCTCAACGTGACGCGGTGCGGCCACGGGGAGTTGATCTACTACGTCGTGAGCGACGACGAGGCGCAGGGATTGTTCCGAGCACTCGGCCATCCCGAATGGTGTGACGACGAGCGGTTCGGGTCCCGTGCCGGCCGTTCCGACCCGGTCAACCGCGCCCGGTTGGGCGAGATGGTCGCAGCCGAGTCCGAGCGGTGGGACGCCGCCGAACTGTTGCAGAGGATGCTCGACGAAGATGTCCCGTGCGGGCCGGTCAACTCCTTGGCCGAGGTCATCAACGACCCCCAGGTCCGGCACAACCGTTCGATTTGGGAGTGGGACCACCCCCAGGCCGGCCGCGTCCGTCAAGCCCGGCCTGCCGCCCGACTGAGCACGACGCCCCAAGCGCCTCGCCCCGCCGTTCCGCTCCACGGCGAACACACCGACGAGATCCTCGGCGAGTTGGGCCTCGACTCCAAGCGCATCGCGCGCTTACGGGCCGACGGAGTGCTCGGCTAAGGGTGCGCAGGAGTTCTTTCGGGGCGCTACCGGCCTTGACGGGTGAGCAGTTCGACCACCGCCGTCGTCGGCACCTTGCCCATCTGATTGCGGGGAAGGCTGTCGAGGATGACGAACCGTTCCGGCACTTTGTAGGCGGCCAGCGACTCCCGGCAATAGGCGACGACCGCAGCCTCGTCGACCGTCACGCCCGGCGACGGCTCGATGGCAGCCCCGACCCGCTCGCCGAGGCGCCCGTCAGGTATGCCCACCACGGCGCAGGCGTGCACGCCGGGGGCGGTCGCGAGCACTCGCTCCACCTCGGCGGGATAGACGTTGGCACCACCACGGATGATCACCTGGCTCTTGCGGCCGACCACGCGAAGATGGCCCGACTCCTCGACGACCCCGAGATCACCCGTGTGAAGTCGACCTTCGGCGAGCACTTGCCGAGCAGCCTCAGGATGATTCCAGTACCCCAGAAATGGTTGGTAACGGCCGCTCCAATCACCTTCCGGCCGGGGTGAGAGCACGATTTCGCGGTCGACAATGGACAGATTGACATGGTCCAGGGGCCGGCCGCTGGTTCCTTCGGGGGCAGGGCCCTCGCGATCGTCCAGGCACACCAGGGCGGGGGCCTCGGTGAGCCCGTAGGTCCGACTGACCCGGAGGTCGAAGCGAGCCTCGAAGTCGTGTCGGAGACGGTCGGGACAGTCGCCACCCCCCACCCACACCTCGTCCAGACTGGCGAGATCGGTTGGTGTGATCGACATGTCATAGACCATGGTGTGCAGCTGGGCGGGGGGACCGTTCCAGACGGTCACCTTCTCCTCGCGGATCCATTTGACCACCGAAACTACGTCGCTCCGATCCATGATCACCGAGGTGCCGCCAGCCTGCGACGTGAGCAGCGTGGTCAGCACCATCATGTTGAGGATGGTCAAGGGGAGGGAATCGCCCTTCCGCAGCTCCGGACCCCACCCCCGGCGGGCGACCGTGGCGGCGCCCGGGAGGATCAAGCCAGCCTGGCAGTGGACGGCTCCCTTCGGGACGCCGGTGGTTCCGCTGGTGTAGGCGATCGCAGCGGGAGCGAACGGGTCCGGGTTCGGAAGGTCAGGCCGGCCGTCAGACGCGGCCACGGCCTCCCGCCATTCGGTCAATCCAACCAGCCGGGTGCTCCCCACCGGCCGATCGCCCCAGGCGAGTGCGGAGTCCTCCACGAGTGCCAACGTCGCACCCGCATCAGCCAGCATGAAGGCCCGCTCCGGCGGGGCCAACGCTTGGTTGATTCCCACCCAGACCGCGCCCAGGCGCATGGCCCCATGAAAGGCGGTGACGATGTCGAGGTCATTGGACAGGGAGGCTGCGACGCGTTCTCCGGGTTTTAGCCCGAGCAAGTGGAGCGCTCCTGCCGATCGGCTAGCCAGGGCATCGAAGCGCCGATAGTCGAGCCGGTCCTCGCGTGTCACCAGCGCGGGCGCGTCAGGGTCGCTCCGGAGGGCGGCGTCGAGCACATCGAAGACGCCGGCTGGCAGAGCAACTGACGACATGGCGCCCCAGTTCTACCAGTCCAAAAGCGATCGGGTCACCTCCCGGTCGACGGTGCGGCGCCTCCGGGATCGTGACGTCAATTTTCTTCCGCTCACCGGCCTGGAGGATCAGCCCCGGTGATGCGGGTATGTCGCTCGGTAGCCGGTGAGATCGAGTCCGGCCCGCCTCGATGACCGGTTGGCCCAGGTAAGTGGGAGACACAACGACGATCGCCGTGGCGCAACGGCGTGCTATGACCAGGACATGGTCGAGCGTCCCGGGCGGTTTTCGAGTTGGTGGCTGGATCGACGTCTTCGGTCGAAGGGTTTGGCGGTTCTCGCCCCCCCGGTCATGGTCCTGGTGGTCACCGTGGCGGTGTCGTTCATCGTCGAGCGCTACCAGGTGGCCTTTGGCCAGGACACCTCGGCCGCCAACGCCATGGCCTTCCAGTCCTCAGAGGTGCTGACCCAACTGCTCAACGCCGAAACTGGTATGCGGGGCTATGCGGCCACCACCAACCCGAAATTTCTGGCCCCCTACCACGCGGCCGTTGGGGTCCTGCCGGGAGAGCTGGACACGCTGGTCGCCATCGCGCCGACGCCCAGCGCCGCGGTCAATGCCCAGAATGTCAACACGCTAGCCACGAAGGAGCCGGTTGGACTCCTCCCCCAGCTGGCCGAGATCGAGAGCGGCGTCGCCGGCGGCACGCTCTCACCCGGCGACCTGGACACGAAGCTTACGAATGAAGACTCCCAGATGAGCAGCCTGCGCACTTCGCTGACCAACATCCTGACGACCGAACGGGCGACCGCGACCGCCAAGGGCCACGACAGCGCCCGCCTCCAGAGCGCCATCCAGCCCGCCCAGATCATCGGTCTGCTGGTGGGCGTGCTCGGAGGATTGGTGGCCATGGTGCTGTTCGTACGCTCTATCGTCCGGCGCATGGGCCAACTCGGCGCCAACGCTCGGCGCCTGGGCGTCGGCGAACCCTTGGCGTCAATGCCAGCGGCCGCCGACGAGGTCGGACAGCTCGATGAGGAGTTGCGCCAGACCTCCACCCTGCTGACCCAGCGCAGCACCGACCTCGTACGCGCCCACGCCGCCGCGGTCGAGGCCGCCGCCACAGCAGACGAGCTCCTGTCCAGAACCAATCACGAGTTGAGGACCCCCCTCACCGCAGTCATGGGCTTCGGCCAGCTGATCGACATGTCGGAGCTCAGTGAACCAAACGCCGAAGCGGTGGAGCAGATGCTCCAAGCAAGCAACCATATGCTGCGCATTATCGAAGAAGGCCGGGCCCCTGAGGCCGCGGAGGGGGCATTTGACCTAGACCTCCGCCCGGTGAAGATAGGACCCCTCGTCGGCGAGGTGCGGCTGCTGCTGAGCCCGCTGAGCACTGACCGCCATCTCACTGTCGAAGGATGTGACGACACCCCCGTGGCGGTTATCGCCGACTACCACCGGTTCAAGCAGGTCCTGATCAATCTCCTCTCCAACGCCGTCAAATACAATCGCGACCGGGGTCACATAAGCATTACCTGCCAAGCCGGCGAGAACGAAACGGTCCGAGTCGCCGTGAGCGACACCGGCGAGGGGATCCCTCCCGACCTGATGGACCGGGTGTTCGTCCCGTTCGACCGCCTGGGCGCGGAGCTGCGTGGCGTCGAGGGCACCGGAATCGGCCTCTCGCTGAGTAAGACATTCGTTGAGGCCATGCACGGCGCGATCGGAGTGGAAAGCACTGTCGGGGCAGGCTCGACCTTCTGGGTCGATCTGCCAGCCGCCCCGAACCAGCCCGGGGCTAACTCAGTTGCTGCTACTTGAGCTCGGATGGCGCGGATCCCGCCCTCGGGTTGCTCATGCTTGGGGTTCACGGGGGAGCCCCCAAGCCCCGCTCGCCGATCGTGTTGCGCTGGATCTCGTCGGTGCCACCGCCGAGACGTAAACCGGGGGCGAAGAGAAAGCGCTCGACCCACGGCTCGCCTCCGTGGCGCATGACGAGAGGCTACGAACCTGAGAACGGACCTCACTCGGGAACCACCTACCTGGCCGGTCGGTCGCTGCGACCGTCGGCCACGATGAACCGGCAACGGCAGCGGGAGATCCTCCAGCCCTCGGCCGTGCGGACCAGGCTGTCGAGGCGACCGAACTCCCTGATGCCATGTTCGAGCAACGCCACCCAAGACACCGGCTCGGCCCACCTGGAGGGCGCCACCGTCCAGAAAGCGTCGACGCCGGGAGCTTGTCAGGCGATGATTCCGGCGCGGCGGTAGCGGGCGATTTCCTCAGCTGTCAGTCCAGCTTCGAGCAGCACCTCGTCGGTGTGCTCGCAGAAGTCAGGAGCCCGGGCGATGTCACCCGCCTCCTGGTCGAACAGGACCGGCGGCACCGGAAGCGTGACCGGCCCGTTGGGATAGTCGACTGAGCGAAGGAACCCGTTGGCGATCGCCTGGGGATCGACCAGGATGTCCTGCGGTGTCTGCACCGGGGCCCAAACACCTCGAGTCGTTGCCAGCGCTTGCTTCCACTCTTCGAGGGTCCGAGTGGCGAATATCTCGTCGAGAATCTTGACCCCCTCGGCGCTGTTGGCCGACCGAGCGGCCGCGGACACGAAGCGGGGGTCTGTCGCCAGCTCTGGGCGGCCGAGGTGCTGGCAGAGATCGGCCCAATCACCGTCAGGGTCGTTGACGAAGACCAGGCTGACGAAGCGCCCGTCGCTGGTCTTGTAGGCGACCATGCTCGGGCTCCGGCTGCCCCGGTCGCCTGGCCCCCCGCCCCAACTGACCCCCTGCCCGGCAGCCACGATCGGCTGGTGGTTGTACCAGATGGCCGTGCCCAGCAAAGAACCGTCGACCACCGACGCGATGCCGGTCCGCTCGCGCTGCAGCAACGCCGCGCAAATGCCTCCGGCGAGAACCGTCCCCGAGATCGTGTCACCATGCCCCACCATGCCAGTGGGCCACTCCGCCCCGGACACCGACATGGCCGCGTCCGCCAGCGAGCCCCGTGCCCACCACGCGGCGGCGTCATAGCCCCGCCGCTCACTCTCCGGGCCTCTCGGGCCGAACCCGGTGCCCTTGGCGTAGATGATGTCGGGGTTGTGGGCACGGATGTCCGCGACGTCGATCTTCAACTTGCGCCGGACCACCGGAAGGTTGCTGGTGAGGAAGACATCCGCCTGGGCGACCAGCTGGTACAGAATGCTCCTGCCCTCTTCGGTAGCCAGATCAATGGCAACGGCGCGCTTGCCCCGGTTGTAGTTGTTGAAAGACATGTACGCGCCGCCCGGCTGGGTGGTCCCACCGAAGAGGAGACGCATCGGGTCCGGCGAGTTGGGACTCTCGACCTTGATCACATCGGCGCCCCAATGGGAAAGGACACCGCCGGCGACGGGCATGAAGGCAAACGAGGTCACGTCTATGACCTTGACCCCCGCCAGAACCTGCTGCATCATGTCGTGCTCCCTAGGCGATCGCGATTGGGGTTGATCGGGCTCCCGGCAGCTCCCATCACTGAGACCAGCCGCACCCTCCGGCCGGCCCATGCCCACCGGGACGGCGCCCCACCTCGAGCAGTACCAGCCAGTTCAACTCAGGCGAACCCATCTCCATGTCGTTCCTCCGATCAGTTCGGACCGATGCTGGGCTGGCGCGCCACCGGCGCAGCAGCGACGGAGTCATCCGTAGTCGTTGTTCACCAAGATAAGGAATAACCGGCTTCTCGTCCAGAGGGGAAGGGAAGGTCGTTGGAGAGAAGTGGGTTCTTGTTCTACGCTTGCTGGCGGCAACGACCCCCAGACGATGTCCCTCACGTGGCGTGTTCCCCGGTGCTGGCGGTTGTCTCAGGCCCTGGCTCCTGCGGCGCGAGTTGATGCCAACTTGGGGGTTCCCGACCAGCTAATCGAGGCAACGTCCCCCGTCGTCTTCGTCTCCCGACCGGCAGCTTTCTCGTTTCTCGAGAGCCCTCCGAGACAGAATTTCCACACCATTTCGGCTTCGGCGGCACGGGACCACCTGACCGTGCCGAGGGTCATGCCGTGGAACCGGACCCGGACGAAGTCGTTTATCAGCTCCGCCTCATCGTCAGCCGTGATGCCCGGGAACCGACCGTTAGCCTGAGCCGCTGTGATGACGTCGGCGACCAGTTCCTTGAAAGGCAGGTCGGCGAGGCGCACCTCGTCGGGATAGTGCTCCACCAGGCGGAGGTGCTCACAGACGATGAGTCTGGCTTGACCGACCGGCCCGGTCGCCCGGAAGGGGCCTTTGACCACTATCTCCAGCTGGGCGACCGGATCTCGGTTGCGCCGCGCTCTCACTCGGTACACCTCGGTGGAGGCCCAGACCACTTCCTCCAGCACCGCCAGCAGCAGCTCGTCCTTCGAGGAAAAGTGCCGGTAGAAGGTCTGCAATGAGGTATCCGCTCGCGCCACAACGTCCTGGACAGTGAACGACGAGGAGCCGGTCTCCTCAAGGAGCTCCGTCGCGGCGACGACCATCTTGGTGGCCGGTTTGAGCGCCCTGCGGGCTACCGACTCCCGAGAACGCCGGTCTCCCGGCGAGGCGGCGGCGCGCTCGAGGGAGCGGGCGACCACCCGGTCCTGCCAGTGACGTGGCGAAGTCATGGTCAGATGGTATCCCGGTGCTCATTCATCGGCCCATGGACCGGCTCTGGCGAAAAGGAGGGTCGCGTTCTCAAGCAGCGCCGCACCAACGCCACCCTCGAAACGCTCAACAGTCGGGCGTCGGTGACGGGATCAGCACTGCCGCTCGACGGAGACGAGCCTGCTCTCATCGGGCATGTCCCCGGCGGCAGTTAGCAGCAACAACAATCAGACTCTTGCTCGTCCGCCAGTTGTGTTAGGTTTCAGGGGCCGGTTCCTGGGCAACCAGCGGCCGACGCCCTGGTCTATCCAGGTTATCCGTCAAGAGGGGGAAGGATGCGCAAGTCAGTGAAGGGTCTCGGGGCGGTCCTGGCGACCGCTGCGGTCGTGGCCGCCGGTTGCGGCAGCAGCAAGTCGTCTTCGTCGCCGACCACCGCGAGCCAATCCACGGCTGGTGGCAGCAGCGCTTCTACTGGGGCGCAACCGACCGGAACGCCGATCAAGATAGGGATGATCTACTCCCAGACCGGGCCGGCGTCCTCCTCGTATGTCAACTCCGAGTGGGGCGCCCAGGCCCGCATCGACGCCCAGAACGCGGCGGGTGGGGTCAACGGCCACCCGCTCCAGTTGAAGCTCCTGGACGACCAGTCGAGCATCAGCGGCAACGCCACGGCCGCCGGGCAGCTGGTGAGCGGCGGGGCGTTCGGGATCATCGAGGACTCCTCGTTCACCTTCGGTGCCTACAAGTCCCTCGCCCAACAGGGCATCCCCGTGACCGGTGCCGCCATCGACGGGCCGGAGTGGTCCACCCCCGGCTTCGAAAACATGTTCAGCGTGATCGCGCCCACCGCCGGAGCCATCCAGGGCAAGTACTACACCTACGCCAACAGCGCTCAGCTGTACAAGCAGCTCGGCGTGACGAAGCTGGCGGGCATCGCCTACGCGATCCAGTCCGCCATTCAGTCGGTGTCGTCGGTGATCCAGACGGCCCAACCGCTCGGAATCAGCTCGTGCTACGTCAACAACTCGATCCCCTTCGGTGACACCGACTTCACCGCAGTCGTGCTCAGCATGAAGGCCAAAGGATGCGACGGGGTCTATGGCGCCGCCCTCCTGGCCTCCAACGTCGCCCTGAGCAACGCCATCAAGCAGGCCGGCCTGACGAACGTCAAGCAGACCTACCCGACCACGTACGACCAGAGCCTCGTCGGCAACCCCCAGGCGCTGGCCGCCATGACCGGGACCTACGCGGTCGCGTCCTACAACACCACCACGCCCAACGCCGCCACCCAGCAGATGATGGCCAATCTCAACAAGTACACGCCGTTCAAGTCGGGCATCCCGAGCCTCAACATCGTGTTCGGCTACACCGGGGCGGACCTGATGATCAAGGGCCTCGAGATGGCCGGAGCCAACCCCACCCGCCAGGCGTTCATCACCAACCTCCGCACGGTCAGCTCCTACGACGCCGGAGGGATATTCCCGAGCCCGGTAACCTTCCAGAACTTCGGCACGCCCCAGATGCTGCTGCCCACGTCGTGCTCCTACGTCTTCACCATCACTTCCTCCGGCTACCAGCCCTACAACGGAGGCAAGCCGGTATGCGGGAACCTGGTCCAGGTCAAAGCCGCCACCGGCTGACAGGACTAGCCAGTCGACGGTTAGTCGGGTTCCTTGCTGGCAGATACTGAACGGCCCGTGAGGCGTTTACCACGGGATACTCCGGTGCCCAGTTACACCAACTCAGTTCGGTCCGGTTAGCGTGTTGCTGCAGATCCCACCGAGCGAGGAGAGGGACGCCTGTGGACGAGGGACGCCCGATTTCCTATGAGGCTCTGGCCGTCGACACGCCGGTGGTCAGCTCGAGCGGGACGGAGTTCGGCAAAGTTCATCACGTTCTTCAAGCTCCCGAACTGGACCTCTTCGACGGCATCTCCGTGAAGACGAGACACGGGCTCCGCTTCGTGGACCGAGATCAGATCACTGCGATCACCACCACGGTCGTCCACTGTTCTCTCAGTGACAGCGAGGCCGCCTCGCTCCCGCCGCCGAGCGGTCCCCCCGTGCTCGAAGTCGACCTGGCACACGACGAGGGATCCTCTCTTTCCGCTCGACTGGGCCGCTTGTTCGGACGCCCCCACTGGAAGAATATCGACGAGTAAATCGGTGAACGGGCGTCCGAGGTTCCAGATCCTGCGCTGAGGAACCCCCGCCTAAGCCATCAGCCAGGAAGGCGGTTCGGGCCACCTCGCCCACCAGAGCGTCATCCGGTCTCGCCAACCACAGTCAGCGCTGAGCCTTTCGTCAGGTTCCCCAGCCGAGCTGCCGACCGGAACCTGGCGGTCGTGTTGGCTTCGTCCGTGACGAGGCGTAGCTTTGGGTCGGTGACCGGACCCGTCGCAGATAGGAGACGGCCGGCCCTGATCGAGCCGGGATCCGGGCAGTCACTTGGGTGGGCCCTGGCGGCGGTCGGAGTGGTCGCGGCGGTGGCCGGTGTGGCCGCAGACTGGTCTGACGCCCGAGCCGCGATGGACCAGGTCTGGTCGCCGTTCGTTCTGGTCGCGGGGCTGCTGCTCATCGGTCTGGTTGCTGACGAAGACGGGCTGTTCGCCTGGGCCGGTCATCATTTGGCTCGCACCGCGCCCACCGGCGGCGCGCTGTTCTTGGGGGCCGCTCTGATCGTGACCGTAGTCACGGCCGTCTTGAACTTGGACACCGCGGTGGCCTTCCTCACCCCGGTGCTGATCTACTCGGCCAGGAGCCGGGGAGAAGGCGAGGCCCCTCTGCTGTACGGCTGCATCCTGTTGGCCAACGCCGGATCACTGTTTCTTCCTGGCTCGAATCTCACCAACTTGATCGTCCTGGGCCACCTCCACCTCACCGGCGGACAGTTCCTGGCCCACATGTGGGCGCCAGGTCTGGCCGCGGTGGTTGTCACCGCGACAGTCGTCGCCGCCGTCGAGCACCGGGCCCTGCGGGGCCGGGCCGAGAACCTGACCCACCCTGGGCGACCGGTGCTCGGACTCGGCCTGGCCGCGGTCGCGGCGGCCACCGTCTTGGTGGTCGTCCTGCGCTCGCCCGCCCTGCCCGTGGCAGCTGTGGGCGCTGCCGTCATCGGGCTTCGCCTGGCTAGAGGCCACGAACGACCTCAACGGGTCGTTGCCGTGCTCGGCCTACCGGTACTGGCTGGGCTCTTCGGTTTGGCCGTGGGCCTCGGCACCCTCGGGCGACTGTGGTCTGGCCCGGCCACGCTGCTATCTCATCTGGACCAGTGGGGCACGACCGGGGTGGCAGCCACCAGCGCGGTGCTGGTCAATAACCTCCCCGCCGCCTCCTTGCTCGCGGCCCGCCCTCCCGAGCATCCTTTCGCCCTCCTGGTCGGCCTCAACCTGGGCCCGAACCTCTGCGTGACCGGATCCCTGGCCTGGTTCTTGTGGCTGCGCGCCGCCCGTACCGCAGGGGCCCGCCCCTCCTTCGCCAAAGCAACTCGCCTGGGGATTGCGGCGGCTCTGCCAGCCATGGTCGCGGCCGTCGGCCTGCTGACGCTGACCGGATCTGGCTAGACCTACCGCTACTTCTCCTCATCTCCCGGCGTGAAGAATCTCGGCGCTGGCAGCGAGGGCGGCGGCCGCGCTTTGCACCTCTGTGTGGGTGGTCGGCTCACCGATGCTTAGCCGTACCGCGGCCAAAGCTCGGCGGCGATCGATGTGCATGGCGGTCAGGACCGGCGAGGGCTCCGTCCGACCCGAATGACAAGCCGAACCGGTCGAGGCGGCCACCGCTGAAGTGCGGGCGAGAAGCTCCTCGGCGTCCAGGCCTGGGAAGCTGACGTTCAGCGTGTTGGGCAGCCGCCGAAGGGGATGACCGTTGAGGGTGAGGCCGGCCACGGAAGACTCCAGCGTGCTCTGCAGCGCGTCGCGGAGCTGTTGTATGTGCTCGAAGGCTCCGGACTGCAACCGGGCGCGGACCAGATCGCAGGCCGCGCCCAGGGCGACCACGTAGGGCACGTTCTCGGTCCCGGCGCGCCGGCCGTGTTCTTGTCCGGCACCGTGAATCAACCGGTCGAGCGGCGTGCCGGGTCGCACGTAAAGAGCACCTATACCTTTTGGTGCGTAGAGTTTGTGGCCGGCGACGGTGAGCAGGTCCACGCCGAGTTCATCCACGTGGGTAGGTATCTTTCCGACCGACTGGGCGGCATCGGTATGAAAGGGGATCTGGCGCTGGCGGGCCAGGGTTGCGATCTCCTCGATGGGCTGTATCGTCCCGACCTCGTTGTTGGCGTGCATGACGGTGATCAGGACGGTCCCTGGCTCGATAGCGCGCCGGACGTCGTCGGGATCGACCAGCCCGGTGCCATCGACCGCTACCGTGGTCACGCGGAAGCTCAGCCGCTCCTCCAGGTAGCGGCAGGCACCGCTCACAGCGGGGTGCTCGATGGAAGTGGTGACGATGTGATCGCGGGCTGTGGTCCGGCCGGAATCGGATCGGCTGGCCAGGGCGACGCCTTTGATCGCCAGGTTGTCCGCCTCACTTCCGCTGGCGGTGAAGACGATACTGTCGGGATCGCAGCCCAGCAGGTTGGCGACCTGGGCTCTGCCCTTCCCGATCGCCTGGCGCGCCACCGCCCCGAAGACGTGACTGCTTGACGGGTTGCCGAATTCTTGCTCCAAGTAGGGCCGCATCGCGGCCAGGACAGCTGGCGCGACTGGGGTGGTGGCGTTGTAGTCGAGATATACGGGACGAGTCACGTGGCGCTCCAGCTGCGAGTTTACGATCGCAGGCTGGGTGGGGCGATTCGCTCGGTGGCACGCTCCGAGGCGCCGCCCGGGGCGCGGCCCGGCGGGCCGCTTGTCGACGCCAACACTCTGGCCGGCGCAGGAATGGAGCCGGTCAGCAGGTGGACCACCCGTATGACCGGGGTATATGGGTGTAGCGAGGTCATCTCGGGGTTCGTCGAGCGGTCACCGCTCACCGAGCGGGCACGGCTCACCCGACGATGGGACCGCAGATCGGCTTTCCATTGTTGAGGGGAATGAAGGTCGTTCCCTTCAAGGTGACGAAGTACGAACAGGTTGTGCTGCTGGTCTCCTTCCCGAAGTCCTTCAGGCTGAGGTCGAGGGGCTGCGGCAGAAGGCCGTTGGCCGTGTATCCCGTGATGGAGCGCACGGCGGTTAGGAACGAAGCGTGGGTGGGATTTTGGCCAGCCTTTTCGAGGCCCTGGATCCACATGTCGGCCGAGATCCAGCCTTCTGTCCAGTTGAGGTTGGGCACCCCGCTGAAGTGCTCGTAGGTCTCGAAGGCGGACTGCTCCGCTTTGGTAGCCGACGTGTTCTCTTCGAAGGGAACCTGCTCGGTGGCGAAGATCCCGCCCTGGGCCGCTTGGACGGCGGAGGTGTCGTTGAGGAGAGCCTGGTCGTACCCGGTGGGGAGGATCGAGGCGACCAGCTTGATGCCTTCCTGCTTGGCGCCTTCCATGATGGCGAGGTTGGTGTTGATGAGCATCTCCGAGTTGAACCCGTCGACTCCGGCCTGCTTCATGGCGAGCACGGCCGCCGTCACGTTCACTGAGCCGAGGGGAATGCTGTCGTTTAAGTACCCCACCTTCAGACCGACGCTCTGGGCGGCTTTGGCGAAGTTCTGGGCCGCGACATCCGAGGGTGGCTCGTTGCCGATCGCCAAGTCGGCCATGTTCTTGGCGCCGACCAACTGGGCGATCTTGGCGTACACCGTCGTGATGGGAGGATTCGCAGTCTGGTCGCCCCAGGTGGCGACCATGTTGGTATTGGGCTGCTGAGCCCACTCCGGCCCGTCCGTCGGAAACCCGACCACGGGAACTCCGAGCTGCTGGGGCAGCCGGTAGGCCCCAGCCGCCGTCAGGTCAGAGATGAAGATCAGCCCGAAGACTTTGCGCTCTTGGACGAGCTCACCTACAGCCGTCTCCGCACCACTCGGGCTGCTCGCGTCATCGCCAGAGTCCAGCTTGAGCTGGTGGCCGTTGACTCCACCCTGAGCGTTCTGCAGGTCGAATCGGGCTTGAGCACCTTGGACGGCTCCGTTGAAGTTGGCCGACGCCGGTCCGGTCAGTGAGGTCACCAGGCCGATCGTGATAGGGCTCGACGTGTTGTGGCTGCCGCTTTGAGTGGTGCTCGAGCCACTTGAACTAGTCGATTTCGCCGAGCTGCCGCAGGCCGACGTGGCGACCACTGTTACGGCGGCCAGCACCAGAGCTTTTCTTCTGATCCCCCCGAATGTAATCATGGGTCGTGACGCTACAACACGGGTCGATAGTGACGCAGTACAGGGCGCGACGCACGGTTAGCACCCGGGAGATCGACTACTTCCCATGGCCGCCTGTCCGGCCCGCGTCGATAACGGGAAGATGGGCTGGCGGGCTCCAGACGGCAAGAGCCGGTCCCAGGCGTTTGCTCGCCAGGCCGACGCCCATGCGCTGCTGGCGACAGTTGAGAACACTAACCAAACCGGGATCTAGGTGGAACCCCGCGGCCGGCTGGGTCCTATTACGCGACTACGCCGAGCCCTCCAGACTCGGAACGCAAAGCGCCGAGAACCTGAGTCCTCGGCGCTGGCGTGTCCAAACCCGGGTCGTACGGCACAAACCCCAGGTCAGGGCCTAGATGTCGTAGTAGAGCATGAACTCCCAGGGATGCGGACGCAAACGAACCGGGTCGATCTCATGCTCGCGCTTGTAGGCAATCCAGGTGTCAATGAGATCGCCGGTAAACACCCCTCCGGCGCGCAGGAAGTCGTTGTCCGCCTCCAGGGCCCGCAGTGACTCGTCCAACGACCCCGGCACGGTCGGCACCTGGGCCAGTTCTTCGGGCGGCAGATCGTAGAGGTCCTTGTCCACCGGATCGGGCGGCTCGATCTTGTTCTGCACCCCGTCGAGACCCGCCATGAGAATGGCCGAGAAGGCCAGATACGGGTTACACGACGGGTCCGGGCAGCGGAACTCGACTCGTTTGGCCTTGGGGCTCTTGGAATACAGCGGGATCCGGCAGGCCGCGGACCGGTTGCGCTGGCTGTACACCAGGTTCACGGGCGCCTCATAACCGGGGACGAGCCGCTTGTAGCTATTCGTCGTCGGCGCCGCGAACGCCAGGATGGCAGGGGCGTGGGCCAAGAGGCCACCGATGTACCACCGGCCAATGTCCGAGAGGCCGGCATACCCGAGCTCCGAATAGAAGAGCGGTTCGCCGCCCTTCCACAGCGACGAGTGCACGTGCATACCGGAGCCGTTATCGGCGAAGATCGGCTTGGGCATGAACGTGGCAGACAACCCGTTGGCCCGGGCCACGCTCTTGACGACGTACTTGTAGAGCATCAGCTTGTCGGCCATCGTCGACAGGGTGTCGAACCGCATGTCAATCTCGGCTTGCCCTGCGGTACCGACTTCATGGTGCTGGATCTCGATCTCGATACCCAACTCCTCCATCTTCAGGATCATCTCCGACCGCAGATCTTGAAAATGATCCATCGGCGGCACTGGGAAATAGCCCTCCTTGTGGCGGGGCTTGAAGCCGAGGTTCGGCCCTTCGTCGCGGCCCGAGTTCCAGATCCCTTCCACCGAATCGATCCGGTAATAGCCCTCGTGCGAGTTCTGATCGAATCGGATGTCGTTGAAGATAAAGAACTCGGCCTCCGGCCCGAAGTAAGCGGTATCGGCCACCCCCGTGGACACCAGGTAGTCCTCGGCCTTCTTGGCGATGTACCTGGGGTCGCGGGAATAGGACTCCCCGGTCACCGGATCACGCACGAAGCAGTTCAGGTTGAGCGTCTTGTGCTGGCGGAAGGGGTCGATCACCGCGGTGTTCGGATCCGGAACCAGCAACATGTCGGATTCCTGGATCTCCTGAAAGCCGCGAATCGACGAACCGTCGAATCCCGAACCCTCCTCGAAGCTGTCCAGTGTCAACTCGTGCGCAGGCATCGAGTAGTGCTGCATCAGGCCGGGCAAGTCCGAGAAGCGAAAATCGATGATCTCGATGCCCTCCGCCTGAACCAGGCTGAGGACCTCTTCCGGCGTGCGCTTGGCGAATGCCACCTGACCTCCTGAATCTGACGAGCGGTGGCAGCCCTTCGCTGCCCCCGGCTGAAAGTCTTGCAGACTGGGCGGCGGCCGTTCTCAGCCGCCGGTACTTCCACCCTCCCGGTCCCCACCAGCGCAGTTCGGGCCGAGCGGTGCGCAGCGGCCGGATAGCCGCGGCGACGTACTGGTTGGCACTCGGACCGCTGTGCTCGGCTTCGGTCGTTACGCACGCTCCTCGTTTGGGACACGGACAACGAGAGGGCGCCCCACGGCGCGGATCGCCCGCTCGGTCAGCATGGCGGAGATGTGTTACATGGTGTTTCCGATCGTGTGAACAGTCTGTGACAGTAGTGTTGCGGCCAACACCGCTCGAGTGGGCCACCTATCGTGGCCGCGATGGAGCGACAACTGGACTACGTGCTGCGGACAGTCGAGGAGCGAGGCGTCCGCTTCGTCCAGATGTGGTTCACCGACGTGCTCGGGACCCCGAAGTCGTTTCAGATCACGCCAGCCGAGCTCGAGAACGCCCTCGAAGAGGGCATGACCTTCGACGGGTCGACCATCGACGGCTTCAGCCGGGTCCAGGAAAGCGACGTCTTGGCCATGCCCGACGCCAAGACCTTCCAGCTCCTCCCCTACTTGGCCGACGGCGCGCCGGTCGCTCGGGTGGTGTGCGACGTGGTCAACCTCGACGGCTCCCCGTTCGAGGGCGACCCCCGCCAGGTGTTACGGCGGGCCCTGGAACGAGCAAGGGGCCTCGGTTTTTCCTTCTTCGTCGCTCCCGAACTGGAGTACTTCTACTTCGCCCACCAGGAAGGGAACCCGAACGGGACGTCACCGGTTCCCCTCGACCGAGGTTCCTACTTCGACCTGACCACCAATGACCTCGGCTCCGAGCTGCGCCGCCAGACCGTGCTGACCCTGGAGGACATGGGTATCCCCGTCGAGTACAGCCAGCACGAAGACGCGCCCAGCCAGCATGAGGTCGACCTGCGCTACACCGACGCCCTGACCATGGCCGACACGGTCATGACCGTGCGGATGGTCGTCAAAGAGATCGCGGCCCGCTATCAGGTCATGGCGACCTTCATGCCCAAGCCGTTACCCGGAGTGCAAGGGTCGGGGATGCACACCCACATGTCGCTGTTCGACGGCGACAACAACGCCTTCTACGACGACTCGGATGAGTACAACCTCTCCTCGGTGGCCCGCCGGTTCATAGCCGGGGTGCTGGTCCACGCCCGCGAGCTCACAGCGGTGACCAACCAGTGGGTGAACTCCTACAAACGGCTGATCGTCGGCTACGAGGCTCCGGTGTACATCTCCTGGGCCCGCAACAACCGCTCGGCCCTGGTCCGGGTCCCGCCAACCAAGAAGGGGAAGCGGGACTCGACCCGCATCGAGTACCGGGCGCCCGACCCGGCGGCCAACCCCTACCTGGCCTTTGCGGCGGTGCTGGCGGCCGGGCTCATGGGTATCGAGAAGGGGTACGAGCTGCCCGCCGAGGCGGCCGCCAACCTTTACGAGCTGTCGCCGGCCCAGCGCCTGGCGGAGGGGATCGACGCCTTACCGGGGTCGCTGGCCGAAGCGGTGGACGCCATGGAGCGCTCTGAACTGATGGCGGAGGTACTCGGGGAGCACGTCTTCGAATGGTTCGTGCGCAACAAACGCGCCGAGTGGGCCGACTACAAGGCGGAGGTGACGGCGTTCGAGTTGCGTCGCTACCTCACGTCCCTCTAGTTCCAGGGGCTGGCGAGCACCGTGGAACCATTGCTGCTCTTTCCCGATCCCGCTCCCCCGGCTCTGGCCCAGGCCCTCGACCTGTCGGGGTACCCGTGGAAGGCCGCCGGGTCGGCGGAAGGCGCCGAGCGTCTCGAGCCCGACGACGGCTGGGCGGGGGCCATCGTGTGCGCCGATGCGGATCCCGACGGCGCCTTCGCGCTGTGCCGGGCGGTACGGAAGCGGGACCTGCCGTTGACACCGCTGCTACTGGTCGTGTCCGGGGACCAGCTCGGCGAACTGGAGCTGCGCGAGGACCTGTTCGACGAGTTCTGCGTCGCCCCGTGGAGGAATCAGGAGCTGGAGGCCCGACTGGCCCACCTGTTCTGGCGGACCGGGCGGGGCACCAGGCCGGAGCTGGTTGAGTACGGGCCGCTGATCCTCAACCTGGAGACCTACCAGGCCGCCCTCCCGGGGCGTCCCCTCGACCTGACCTTCATGGAGTACGAGCTGCTCAAGTTCCTCGCCACCCATCCGGGCAAGGTGTTCACCCGGGAGGTACTGCTCTCGCGGGTGTGGGGCTACGAGTACTACGGGGGGGCGCGGACCGTCGACGTGCACATCCGCCGGCTGCGGGCCAAGCTCGGCGAGGAGCACGCCAACCTGATCTCCACGGTTCGCTCGGTGGGATATCGCTTCGGGCAGAGTCGCTGGAGTGCGCCCTAGGCCGAGCCGGCCAGGGGTCGGGTCGGGTCGGGTCGGGTCGGGTCGGGTGGCGGGTCGGGTGGCGGGGCGACGGCGGCGACAGGCGGGCGACGACGGCGGGGTGCCGGGCGCCAGAGGCCGGGGTGCCGGGGGTGCCGGGGGCGACGATGGCGGGGCGCCGGGGCGGCGTTGCCGGGTGCCCGGGCGCCGGGTTACTGGGACGCCCGGCCCGCCTGGAAGGTGTGGGAACCACTCGAAAGATGTCATATTGGGTTCGTTTTTCACCTCGGGCACGGTTATGACTAGAAAATCGACAAAAGCGTGCCCAAGGTGTAAAGCGTGCCCAGCCCTGTCGGGCGGCGCCCGAGCCGTCCCCGGGCGAAGGACCCCGTCCCGGGCAGCGATCCGTACGACCGGCGGCTCGGCGGACCCTACGGCCGAAGAGCCGTCCGGTCGGGGCCCAGGATGCCCGGCGTCAGGTCATCCTCCCTCGCCGGGTCGGCCACCGGGGCGGCAGGCCCTGAGCGATCCAGGTGGCCGCGGCCACGGCCGCGAAGGCGGCGTCCGAGCAGCGCACGGGCTCGCGGGTGGCCTGCTCCACCTGCACGACGATCGGCGGGGTGGCGCGAGCCGGCAGGATGCCAAACGACCGGATCGTCAGGTCCTCCGGCACTCCGTCATCTCCGACCGCGATGCCTTCCGAGCAGACCCAGCCAAGGCCCATGTGGGCGGCGCCGATCACATATGACCGCAACACCGTCTCGTCGAGGGGATCGCCTCCGCCTACCGTCACCTCGACGCGGCCCGGCTGGCCGTCCCGGTCGACGATCACCGTCGCCTCGGCCCAGCCACCATCGGGTGCGTTCACCGTCGCTGATCCTGCGCCCCCCGAAGCCGGAACCCGGCCCGCGTCCAGGGCCCGGCCGGCTGCGACCAGCACCGCCGCCTCCGCCCAGCCCGCGGCCCGAATCCCGGACGACACCGGAGGGCCGATCATTCCCCCTATCTCGATGACCTCGACGCCCGGGGCGACCTGCCGGATGGCCCCGGCCAGGCCCGGCGCCGCCACGATGTGGAGCGCACCGGTCCCATCGACTCGCATCCCGGCCGCGACGGGCGGGCGCTTCGGTCCTAGCCGCACCACGTCCTCCCGGGAAAAGACGACCTGGACGGGTCGCTCGTACCGCTCGGCCAGGGCCCGAGCCGCAGCCCCGGCTGTCGAAGCGACCTTGCCGCCGAACGCTCCCCCATTGCCCGCTGGGTGGGCTGGCTCACCGCCGGGCTCGCACCACGACGAGTCGGGCTCCAGATAGCCGGGCTCCACCCACGTCGTCTGGAGCTTCAGGTCCCAGTGGCCGGGGGGCACCTCCAGCGGGTGGCGCAGGGGCTGCCCGCTGCGCCGGCCCGGGAGCTGCCCGGAGGCGGCCCGAGCTTCGGCGAGGGTCTCCCCGACCGCCCACCCCCCGCCCCGGTCAGGCACCGCGACCAGACATCCTGGTGGGGCGGTGTCTACGGCGAAGCCGCCCCGGCCCAGCACCACTGCGGCGCCGGTGCGCTGAGCGGTCCCACCTTCGAGCGTCGCCCGCCGGGCGGCTGCGGCCGGCCGGCCGGCCGGGATGGTGGGAGCAGGTTGGGTATCGGTGGGAGCAGCCGGGGCTTCACCGGCCGTCCGACCGGACACCGGGATCCCCGGCGCCGGCGCCGAACCCTCGGCGGCGGCCGCCACGACCGGGGCCCCCGGCGCCCGCACCGAACCTTCGGTTGCGGCCGCCACGATCGTGCGCCAGCCGGTGCAACGACAAAGATGGGCGAGGAGCGCCGTCTCGACCTGGGCGGGGGCAGGGTCCGGCCCGAGCGCGGCCAGCCGGCACAGGATGCCAGGGGTGCAGAACCCGCACTGGCTGGCTCCGTGATCCACGAACGCCGTCACCAGCCGATCCGCCACTGCCGGGTCGAGCCCGTCCACGGTCGTCACCGAGCGTCCGGCTACCCGCCGCAGCGGGGTCACGCACGCCACCCGGGCCACGCCGTCGACCAGGACCGTGCAACAGCCGCACTGGCCCTGGGGACTACAGCCGTCCTTTACCGACCGGAGCCCAAGGTCGTCCCGGAGGGCGTCCAGCAGCGACCCACCCTCGCTCGCCGCCTCTACCGGGCAGCCATCGAGGGTGAAGGCGACGGGCAGGTCAGCTCAGCTGAACGACTGCCCGCAGCCGCACGTACGGCTGGCGTTGGGGTTGTTGATGCTGAAACCGGCGCCCTGCAGGCCGTCCTTGAAGTCGAGAGTGGCACCCTGCAGCAGGCTGGCGCTGGCCGGGTCCACGACCACCCTGACCGGCCCGAACCGGGAGGTGATGTCATCGTCAGCCACGTCAGTGTCGAAGAACATCTCGTAGCTGAACCCGGAACAGCCGCCCGGCCGGACCGCCACCCGCAGCGCCAACTCGGGGTTGCCCTCCTGCTCGATCAGCTCCGCGACCTTGCCGGCGGCCACGTCGGTGAGGGTGATGGCCTCAGTAGGGGTCACATCGGTCTGGGTTGTGCTCACCGGGTCCTCCTGGAATAGGTCACGGGGCGCGCTAGCGCCGCCTGGAGGCATGCTACCCCGGATCCGGGCCAGATTGACAGCTCCGACCGGCCAGAGATCGTCATCGACGAGGCGGTGGAGCATCGCCCCCGAGTTCGACGAGACGACTGGGCCGTGACGAGGGGACAAGCCCACGACGAGAAGACCAGCCCACGACGAGAGAACCAGCCCGTCAAGGAGACTGGCCCGTGACAAAGGACTGGCCCGTGACAAGGGACTGGCGCCGCGGTTGGCGATGAGCGCCACTGGCCCGGCGGCCTGGGGGTCGGACCTCTGCCGATGGGTGGTCGGGGCGGAACAGGGACAGCGACCAGCCGGAAGAGGGACCCGCTGGTGCACCGGGGGAAACCGACCGGCGCCCGTAGAATGACCGGCATGGGCTACCTGCGGACGGTTCGGCGAATCTGTTCATGATCACGCAAGAGCTGATTCTGGGCGCCATGCGCGGCGTGATCGACCCTGAGCTGGGCGACGACCTGGTCGATCTGGGAATGTATCTCGGCTGCCGGATCGACGACGACGGTGCGGTCACCGTCAGGGTGGCCCTCACCACGGCGGGCTGCCCGCTGCGCACCCAGCTCCAGCGTGACGTCACGGCCCGGGTCGGCAGTCTGCCCGGAGTGACCAGCGTCCACGTGCGCACCAGCGAGATGTCGCCCGGGCAGAAGAAGGACGTGATGGCCCGGGCCCGCCGGCGGGTTCAGGAGAACCCACCGGCGACGGAGATCCCGGGCCGCACCCGAGTGCTGGCCATCTCGTCCGGCAAGGGCGGGGTGGGAAAATCGTCGGTGACGGTCAATCTGGCCGCCGGCCTGGCCGCCCGAGGTTTCGTGGTGGGCTTGCTCGACGCCGACATCGCCGGGTTCTCGGTGCCCCGGATGCTCGGCATGGAGGGACGGTTGGAAGCCCGCCCGGCGATCGCCGGCGACGGCATGCGGATCGAGCCCATGACCAAGCCGGTAGGTGCCGGGCTGTTGAAGGTGGTCTCCATGGGGTTCCTTTCGCCCGAGGACGAGGCGATCATGTGGCGGGGCCTGATGCTGCTGCGGGGCGTCCAGCACTTTCTCGAAGAGGTGGCGTGGGGCGACCTCGACTACCTCCTCGTTGACATGCCACCCGGGACCGGCGACATCCAGATGGGACTGGCCCGGATGCTGCCGCGGGCCGAAATGCTCATCGTGACCACCCCGGCGCTGGCCGCCCAGAAGGTCGCGGTGCGAGCCGCCGATATGGCGCGGAAGGGCTACCTCCGGGTGGCCGGCGTCATCGAAAACATGAGCGGGTTCACCTGCGCCCACGGTGAGCACTATGACCTGTTCGGCTCGGGGGGAGGCGAACGACTGGCCCGTGAGATCGGTGCTCCTCTCCTCGCCCAGATCCCGTTGGAGCCGGCCGTGTCCGCGGGCGGGGATCGAGGCGAGCCGGCAGCCCTCCAGGGCGGTCAGGCCGGCGCGGTGTTCGCTTCGCTCGTCGACGCCGTCCTCGACATCGCCCCGGTCGTCGAAATGCGCGACTGCACGGCCCGGATGCTCGACGCCATCGAAGCCGCCGTCGCGTCCAAGCAGTCCTGAGTCGGGCCACTCAGCCGCGAAAGGTGTCACCGGCCGGCTGAGCCGGCCGCCACGGTGCATCCAGGTCGAGCGGCTCGGCCGAGGTGGCCTTCCCGTCCGCGGCCAGTTTCATCAGGTGAGCCCAGACCGAGTACTTGGCGACGCGCTGCAGGGCGGCAGAGATGTCGACGTAGATGGCGGCCACCAGTTGCTCGGAAGTGACGCCGTCCTCTGGCGCGGCCTGCAATCCGGCCAGCACCTGGACCTCGCGTTCGCGACGATGGCGCAGGTAGTCGTCGAGCACTGCGGCCGGGTCCTCGATCACATCGCCGTGGCCGGGCGCGATACGCCTCGGGGCCCGACGGCGGACGTATTCAAGCGACGCCAGATAGTCGGCCATGTTCCCGTCGGGCGGTCCGATGACGACGGTGGACCCGGCCATGACGTGATCACCCGAGAACAGCAGCCCGGTGCCCGCCAACTCGAAGCAGAGATGGTTGGCGGCGTGTCCCGGCGTGTACACGGCCTCGACTATCAGCCCGCCGCATTCGAGCCGGTCGCCGTCAACGAGCAGCCGGTCGGGGACGAAGGCCGGGTCGTGGGCTTCGAGCCCGACCGGCCGCCCGCCGGGGGCCGGCCCGAAAGCCAGGATCTGGGCCCCCGTGACCTGCTGCAAACGAGCGGACAGCGGCGAGTGGTCGACATGCGAATGGGTTACGAGAATCCAGCGCAGGCGGTCACCTGCCGCCTCCAAGAGGGCGGTCAGGTGGGCGTCGTCGTCAGGGCCCGGGTCGATGAGAGCCAAACGGTCAGCGCCGAGCAGGTAGGTGTTCGTTCCGGGTCCCGTCATGATCCCCGGGTTGGGCGCAACCAGCCGAGCCACGCCGGGTGCTACTTCCACCAGGTTCCCCGGGCGCAGGGCATCGGGCCACACGGGGAGTTCGGGGGTCTCCGATGGCGGGCTGTCCGTTCCGGCGTCGGGGACCGGGTCAGCCACGGCGCGACCCTACCCCTGGTCAGAGCGGCCCCGGAGTACGGTGGAACCGATGGCGAGGTCGAGTGCCCACGACCAATCCGGTTCGCTCTTGCCACCGGGTGCGTCGGGGCCGGCAACCGGGAGTGAGGGCAGGGCTCCCACCGCAACCCAGACTGGCCGCACGACCCCCAACGGAGCGAAGGGCAGCGCCACGGCGTCAGGGGGCGGCGAGCCGGCCGCCCCGGCCGGCCGCCGGACCGGCCAAGGCTCAGGAGTACGGAACCGGATCTTGCCTCGCAGCGTGCTCGGCATCGCCTGTTTGATACTGGCCTTCGCGGTCGGAGCCGGTTTCAGCGGGGTGGTGCTGTTTTCCTACTACCAATACAAGTTGAACCAGACCAACGACCGGGTCAACACCCTCGTCACGGGCTACAAGAATCAGTTCGCCAATGCGGAAGGGGACCTGGCCGCGGCCGTCGCGGCGGCCAAAGCCAACATCCAGAGCCAGCTCAAGGCGCTCCAGCAGCTCCAGGCCGGCCCCGCGACCCTCGCGGCCCTGATCAAGACGGTGGCGCCGTCGGTGTACTTCGTCCACACCCTCGATGCCAGCGGGCAAGCGTCCGTCGGCACTGCGTTCGTGGTGTCGTCGACCGCCACCCAGTCACTGCTCTTGACCTCGTACACCACCGTCAAGGCGGCAACGGTCACCCCGGGCCCCACCGTCTACGTTCGCCAGAACAACACCGACACCCCGGCAACCGTCCGGTCGTGGGATCCCCAATACGACCTGGCCCTCCTGGTGCTCCCCGAAGGTGGGTTGCGAGCCCTCCGCGCCGCGACCTTGTCGCCTGCGCCGCAACCCGGCGACCGGATCTACGCGGTATCTGGGCTGGGATCGGCAGGCGCTTCAATCTCGCAGGGCACCGTCATCGACGTGTCGGCCAGCGGCGTGACGGAGGATGCGGCGATCGGCCCGGCCTTCCAGGGAGGACCACTGATCAACCAGGCCGGCAACGTGATCGCGGTGGCCTCACGGACCTACGCTCCGTACGCGTTTACTTCCGATGGTGTCTGGTTCGCGCCTTATGTCGAGGCGGCGTGCAACAAAGTCCTGAGCTGCCCAGGGGGGACCTTGGTCCCGAACCAGTAACTGCACTACCATCTGCGCCGGGGAGTGATCAATGGGCGTCGCTGAAGTAGTCGGATTCGCAGCGTGCTGGTTGGTGGTAGCCGCGCTCATGCTTTGGGGCGTCTTCACCGAGAAGAAGCGCGGGCCGCTTCGATTCGAGCCGCCCGCCGGCGCCGCCGGAGCCTGGCACCCCAGCCGGGCGGCGCGTTCGTCGCCCGCCGAGTGGGTGGTGGTCGAGGTGGCCGAGGGAGCATCCCCCGAAGTCGCCGACCAGGCCCGCTTTCTGGCCGCCGCATGGTTGGCGTCACGCGGCATCGACCTATCGACGGTGCCGCCCACCGACGTTCGGACCGAAGTGACCACCACTGGCGACGGTGTCAGCACGACTCGGGTCCTGGTGCGATCCACCTCCCTGCAAACCAGCCGGCGCCACCACTAGCAGCGCCCCTCGCAACGTGCTCAGGGGGGAGCGGTGCTCGCCGTCGTGGCCGTGGTCGTTGACCCCCCGCCCGGGCCCGGCGCCGTGGTCGGAGTGGTCGTGGTCGGGGGGACCGTGGTCGGGGGGACCGTGGTGGTGGTAGGTGGGACGGTCGTGGTCACTGGTTCGGGCGCCCCGAAGGCGGGAGGGGACACCTGGTAGGGACCCCCGGGGGGCGTCCCCTGCACCACTCCGGGTGGACCAGGCTGTATCGGCAGGGTGGTTGGCGGTGCGGCATGCAATGCCGGAGCTTGATGAGGGGGAATAATCGGCGCCGGCTCGGTAAAAGGGGTGGCCGCCACGCCAGCTAGCGCGGTGGTCATGAAGTTGCGCCAGGTGAGGGCGGGCCAGGTCCCTCCGTACACGGGGTTGAACCCCTTGACCGCCCCGATCGGAGTGGCCTGGCTGGCGGCGTTGCCCATCCACACCGCGGTCGAAAGGGTCGGCGTGTAACCGACAAACCAGGCGTTGGTGTAGTTGCTCGTGGTCCCGGTCTTCCCGGCTGCGGGACGTCCGAGTTGGGCGGCGGTACCGGTCCCATCCGCAATGACACCTTGCAGCACCTTGGTCACGTTGTCGGCCACATTGGCCGGCAGTGCTGTGACGGTTTTCGGCAGCGGGCTGATGTTGTTGACCAGGACCTTGCCCACGCTGTTCACGATCTCGAGGACCGGCGTCGGGGTGGCCCGCTGACCGTGGTCGGCAAAGACGCCATACGCGGACGCCATGTCAAGCGGAGAGACATCGAGCTCGCCGAGGGCGTAGCTCTGGCAGTAGTAGAACGGCGGAGTCGAGTAGTAGGCGGACTCTATGCCCAGGGCCTTGGCCGTGGCGGCCACATGATTGCAGCCCACCTGGGCTGCGACCTGGGCGTAGACGGTATTGGTGGACTCGGCTGTCGCTTGCGAGAGCGTCTCGCTGCCGATGACGCTGCCAGGCTCGTCGTTGTGGATCTGGCAGGCGCTCGCCGGCTGCCCCGCTGGCACCTTGCAGCCAGGGATCTCGTAGACCCCGGGCGCGGCGTAGGCCGCGCTGGGTTGGACGCCTTGCTGGAACGCCGTGGCCAGGGTAAACGGCTTCCACGCGGACCCCGGCTGGCGGCCCTCCCCGCCACCGGTGATGGTCTGGCCTGACCAACAGGTCGCGGCGACCTGCACGACCGCACCACTCGAGGGCCTGGGATCGCACCCCCCCAAGGCCAGGTTGACCTGGGTGGTGGTACCGAAGCCCCGGCCGCCGACGAGGGCCGGCACGAAGCCCGTGCTCGGCTCGACGGCGGCCAAGGCCATGTCCAGCGGAGGACGGGTTCCCGACAAGGTGGAGCGCACCGCGGCGTAGGCGTCGGCCTGCACGGCCGGGTCCAGGGTGGTCTGCACCCGCAATCCACCCCCGTACACCTCCGAGGCCGGGAAATGGGCGAGCAGCCAGCGGGTCACATAGTCGACGAAGTCGGGATACGCGGTGGTTGTGACCTCGAGGGGATAGATCACCGTGGCGTGGGGCGGCAGGGTGTGGCCGTTCGCCAGTGCCAATCGCTCGGCCAGAGCGGCCTGGTACTGGCTGGCGGTGAGGTAGCCCTGCTGCCGCATCTCCTTGAGGACCAGCTCCCGGTTCGCCTCTGCGGCGGCCAGGTTCTCGCGGGGCGCCCGGGCACTCGGAGCCGGGATCAACCCGGCCAAGGTGGCGGCCTGGGAGACGTTGAGGGCGCTGACGGGGACATGGAAGTAGTTCTCGGCGGCGGCGCCAATCCCGTAGTTGCCGTCGCCGAAGTACACAATCGTGAGGTAGCGGTAGAGGATCTCGTTTTTGCTGGCTTCGCGATCGAGCTGGCTGGCCAGGATGGCCTCGCGCACCTTGCGGACCAGCGTGCGCTGCTGGTTGGTGAAGGCCAGCTTGACGTACTGCTGGGTAATAGTCGATCCGCCTTGCAACGGGCCCTTGTGCCGGACGTCGTCGTAGAGCGCCCGCAGGGTGCCGCGCACGTCAACGCCACCGTGGTGGTAGAAGTTGCGGTCCTCGTCGGCGATAACGGCCTCTTTGAGGACTTGCGGAATCTGCGCCTCGGTAACCGGGACGTTGCGGTCGTACTGCTGGAGGGTGGCGATCTGATGCCCATATCGGTCGTAGAGGACCGTTGGCAAGATGGTCGGGTTGGGCTTCGGAATCGGGATGGTGGCCGGCAGGGGCAGAAAGATCAGCCCCACCAGCACGGTCACACCGAACGCCGCCGGGGCGCCGACCACCACCACGATGGCGAGGAACAGGGAGCCGAAGATCGTCTTGACGATCTTCCAGAGCAACCGCATGGCCGGCTCAGCTTCGCGCACCGGACCCCTGTCGCTGGGGGCACCCGGCGGGGCGGGAGACTCGTTTGATCTAGTCCACGTCGATCAGCACATCCTCACCTTCGGTGCGGACCGGGTAGGTCCGCAGCCCGGGGCGGCGCCCGAACAAGGTCAGGTGCTCGCCGGTCACCAGGTCGTATCGCCAGCCGTGCCACGGACAGGTGAGGCAGCCCGCCTCGACGATCCCGTCGTCGATGGGGTTGCCGACGTGGCGGCACACGTTGTCGACCGCAACCAGTCTCCCCCCCACCCGGAACACGGCGATGGGCCGCGTCCCGACCCACACCGGCCACCCTCGATCGGCGGGGATCTCGTCGCGACGACAGGCGGCTCGCCAGGTCATCGCCGGGTCACGGCGCGAATGGGCCGGTCCTCCAGATCAGGTACACGGCGCCATAGCCCGCCGGGTGCCGGGGGGTTCGGGCGCCACCATCCCCCGGGGTCCGGCCGAACCGGGCCCGGCCCCGGGGCGAGCCGCCCGGGCGACCGTCACCGAGTATGCCAGGACCTCTCCGAAGTTGTCCGGGTCGGCCCGCAGCCACGAGTGCCGCTCAGGGACAACCGTCCCCGTCGCATGCTCGGCCGCGCCCAGGGCGTCGAAGCTGACCACCGGAAGGCCACCCCCAGCCACCCCGTAGTTGACTCGGCGACCGGCAACCTGGACCGAATCCCACTCGAGGTGGTCCTCAGGCGTGACCATCAAGGTGAACGTTACCGGCGGGTCGCCAGTTGACTGGTGCCTGCGGCCGGGCCTACCGGGCCCTGTTCAGTGGCTGAGCAGCTCCCGGCGTTCCACTTCGTTGTAGCCGCCCCAGATGCCATGCGGCTCGCGGATGCGAAGTGCGTAGTCCAGGCAGGGCCGCTTGACCGGGCAGGTGGCGCAGATGGCCTTGGCCTGGGCCTCCCGGAACTCCTTGTCGTCCTTACGCTCGAAGTGTGAGGGCGGGAAGAACAGCGCCGTGTGCGGGCCGCGACAAGCCGCTTTCGCTTGCCACGCATCCTCGACAGGCTGGACGCTTGCCACCAACCCCCCTTTCTCTGAGGTGCAACGTACTCCTACCCCCGTCTGGCAAACAAGAGGCAATTTCCCAAAATCCACCCTCGCTGACCAGCACTTTCCTGCTGCGGTTGGCGACAGGGCCCGATGGGTAACCTGACGATCTAGCTGAGCCTCACCCGACGCCGATCCCTTCGAGCCCCGTCGGCGCCAGGCCGTCAGCCTGACCGAGTCAGTCGTTGCCACTGGGAGGCACGTGGAGCCCGCACCGTTTGTTCCGCCCGCACGAGTGACCATCGTCGCCGGCAAGGGCGGAGTGGGCAAAACGACCGTCACGGCCGCGCTGAGCCGCCTGGCGGCCCGGACCGGATACACCACCCTGATCGTGGAGGTGGAGGGCAAGAGCGGGCTCCCGGCCCTGTTCGGGCGGCCCGAGCCCCTCATCTACCAGGAATCAGTGCTCCTGGAAGCCGGCGAGGCGGGGGCCGGGTCGGCGGAGGTTCGGGCCCGGACGCTGACGCCGGACGACGCCTTGCTCGAGTACCTCGACGATCACGGCATGCGCCGGCTCTCCAAGCGGCTGGTGTCGAGCGGCACGCTCGACGTGGTGGCCACCGCGGTCCCCGGAATCAAGGACATCCTGGTGCTCGGAAAGGTCAAGCAGCTCGAAGCGATGAGCGCGGCGGGGGCGGGGGGCGCACCGGACTTCATCGTGGTCGACGCCCCGGCGGCCGGCCACGCGGTGACCTTCCTGGCCAGCGCCTACGGCCTCCTGGACGCGGCCGCGGTCGGCCCGATCCGGACTCAGGCCCTCGATGTGATCGGACTGCTCAGTGATCCGGCTCGCTGCCAGGTGATGCTGGTGACCCTGCCGGAGGAGACGCCGGTCAACGAGGCCGCGGAGACCGCGTTCCACCTCGAGGACCGGGCCGGCGTCCAGCTGGCTCCGATCGTCGTCAACGGTCTCTGGCCCCACCTGGACCTGCCGATCGACACGGCGGCCGCGGTGGGCGCGACCGGGCTGGAGTTGTCCGCGTCCGACATCGCCAGCCTGGACCGGGCCGCCGCCTTCCGCCGCCAGCGCCAGGAGTTGCAGGAGGCGCAGGTGCGCCGGCTGGCCGACCTGTTGCCGTTGCCGCAGCTGCGCTTGCCCTACCTCTTCACGCACCGAGCTCGGTCCGGAGGACGTGGAGACCCTCGCTGACGCCCTGGGCGCCCAGCTCGCCGGCGCCACTTCGTGAACCCGGACCCGGCCAGGGAGCCCAGACCGGTGAACGCCGGGGCCGGTCAGGCCCTGACCGGGTTGGTGACGGGCCGCCAGATTCTCATCTGCGCCGGACCGGGCGGTGTCGGCAAGACCACCACGGCGGCGGCCATCGCCCTCCAGGGAGCCCGGCTGGGCCGGCGGGCCTGCGTGGTCACCATCGACCCGGCCAAGCGCCTGGCCGACGCCCTCGGGCTGGACGAGCTGACCAACGAGCCCCACCAGGTGCAGGGCGACTGGCGGCCGCCCGGGCAAGCTGTGGGCCCTCATGCTCGACACCAAGACCACCTTCGACGATGTCGTGGTCCGTAACGCCGGATCGCCGCAACAGGCGGAGGCCATCCTCGGCAATCGCCTCTACCGCAACATCTCGGGCGCCCTCGGTGGCACGCAGGAGTACATGGCGATGGAGAAGCTGTACGAGCTGCACCGTGGGGGCCGCTTCGACCTGGTCGTCGTCGACACACCACCGACCCGGCACGCCCTGGACTTCCTCGACGCCCCCGGCCGGCTGACCCGCTTCCTCGACAACCGCGTCTTCCGGCTGCTCATGATGCCGACCCGAGCCAGCCTGCGAGCGCTGGGGGTGGCCACCCAGCTCTTCCTGCGGACCGTCTCCAGGGTGGTCGGCGGTGCGGTCGTCGCCGACACCATGGCCTTCTTTGCCGCCTTCGAAGGGATGGAGCAGGGCTTCCGGGACCGGGCCGCGTTGGTGGAGGAGCTGCTGGTCGACGGGACGACGGCGTTCGTGGTGGTGGCCTCGCCCCGGCGGGACGCGGTCGACGAGGCACTCTTCTTCGCCGACCGGCTCCGGCTTTCGTCAGGTCGGGTCGAGGCCCTCGTCGTCAACCGGGTGTTCCCGGACTTCGGTCGGGTGCCAGCCCCGCTCGTCGCAGGCGGGCACGGAGACGCGGTTGCGGCCCTGACTGCCAATCTGGCGGACCTGGACCGCGTCGCCAGACGAGAACAGCAACACGTCGCCGCCCTCTCCGAACGCTTGCCGGGGGCGGCCGTGATCCAGGTCCCTTCCTCGCCGATGACGTCCACGATGTGTCGGGGTTGACCGAGGTGGGCCGCTGGTTGTTTCGAACGGTCGACTCCGGCGGCTGACCGCGCTGTTGATGGCGTTGCCACCGTTGTTGAGCACGACGCCAACCAACGAGGTTGGGGCAGCGTCGGCGGGATCGTTCCCGACACAGGAGCCGTCCTTTTTCCCACGGGGAACGCGGTCGGGGCCACCCGGTGGTTTGCTTACTCCTCGACCGGGTCGTTGTCCTCCAGAGCCGCGGCGGCCTCCTCGATGGTCTCGACCACGGTAACGATGCGATCAAAGCCGGTCGTGCGCAGGAGCCGGATCAGGGTCGGCCGGTTGCAGGCCACGGCGACATCTCCACCGAGCTCGCGGGTGCGCCGGATGCCACCGATGAGCGCACCCAACCCGGCCGAGTCGACGAATGGGATCCCCGACATGTCGATGAGCAGGCGCTTACTGGACGCCATCTCGGCCAGCGCCTGACGGAACTGACTGACCGTGAAGGCGTCAAGTTCGCCAACCGGCCGGCAGATGGTGTAGCCCTCCGGTGTCTGGTCTTGGTGGATGGTGAGCACGCAACCTCCCGAACCGCCACCCGGCGGCACCTCCCAGGATGGTACCCACGCCGGGGCCGGCGCTACCCTCGCCTCATGCCCGACATCCTCATCGCCGACCGACGCGGCCGCGGTGTACGACGAGATCCGCTCCATGGTCGCGGGGCCGGACACCGCCGTCCGATGGATCAACCGGGGCGAAGCGGTGCGGGACTCCATCAACGCCCAGCCCGCCGACCTGGCCATCGTCGACAGCCAGATCGGCACCATGGGAGGCATAGCCGTGGCTCTTGACCTGCGGCTCGAGGCTGACGCAGGCCGGCTCGAACCCTGCCCGGTACTGCTGGTACTGGACCGGCGCCCCGACGTCTTCATGGCCAGACGGAGCAGTGCCGAGGGGTGGATTCTCAAGCCCCTGGACCCGATACGCCTCGGCCGAGCCGTCGCCGCCCTCCTGGCCGGCGGGACCTGGCACGACACGAGCTTTATGCCGGACCCCGTCGCCGTCCCCTTTCCGTAATGCGAAGCGACCTGGCGGCGGCCGTTCGCAACGGGCGCGTCGACCCGGTGCACCTGGTCGAGGAGAGCCTCCGGCGCATCGAGGCCCACAACGGGGTGCTGAACGCCGTCACCGCCCTCCGGGCCGAAGCGGCCCTGGCCGAGGCGGCCCTGTCACCGCGCCAGGGTCCACTGGCTGGACTGCCGGTGCTGGTCAAGGACCTGGTCCGGTGCCAGGGTCTGGTCACCACCATGGGATCGGCCCTCTACGCCGACTCGCCCCCCGATGCCCTCGACGATGTCGTCGTGGCCCGCCTCAAGGCGGCCGGCGCCATCGTCCTCGGCCGGACCAACACTCCAGCGTTCGGGCACGCCGCCTACACCACCAACCTGGTGTACGGCTCGACCCGGAACCCGTGGAATCCAGACCGCTCGCCAGGCGGGTCGAGCGGAGGTTCGGCTGCCGCGCTGGCCGCAGGCCTGGTGCCACTGGCGACCACTTCCGACGGGGGCGGATCGGTGCGGATACCGGCCAGCTGTTGCGGCCTGGTCGGTTACAAGCCGACGATGGGCGGCATCGGCCGCAACGTGCTGTCCCGGTGGATCAGTTTCTCCACCCAGGGCGCCACCGGGTCCACGGTGGCCGACGTCGTGCTCGAAGCGTCGGTAATCCTCGGTCCGGCCGCCGGTGACTACCTCTCCGTCCCCCGTCGGGCGGTGGCGTTCGAGCCGGCCCGTCCTCAGGCGGTCCTGGCCACCCGCAGCTTCCGGGCCGGCGTCGATCCGGTGATCGAAGCCGCCTTCGAGGAGGTCCTGCAGGTTCTGGGCCGGGCCGGCCTCCCACCGAACCGGGTGGCGTCGCCAACCGACCGGACCGTGGCCGCGGCCTGGGCGAAGATGGCCAGCGCCGAGCTGGCCCAAAGCCTCGAGGCCGACCGCGACCGCTGGGACGAACTGGAACCATCGCTCCAGGATCAGCTCCGTTTTGGAGCGGGAGTGAGCGCCTCCGAGTACATCGCCGCCCAACGGCTGCGCCACGAGGTGACGGCGCGCTTCGACGACCTGCTCGGAGCCGACTCGGTCCTGGTCGTCCCGACGGTCAACGCGGTCAGCTGGCCGCCGGAAGGCCCGCTTCCGACCGCCGCAGGAGAGGTGCACGACGATGCCGCCATCGCCGTGAACACTCCGGACCTCAACTTCACCGGCCACCCCGCGGTCAGCGTGCCCCTCGGCCGGGACTCGGCCGGCGTGCCGTTCGGCCTGCAGATCGTGGCACCCCGCTTCTCGGACGGCCTGGCGCTGGGATTGGCCGCAGTGCTGGAACGGGAACGACCTTGGCCACTGGTGGCCGAGGGCTACACGCCTTTCTGGGAGAACTAGGGACAGGGAGGCGGGCGGGCCGAGGTACCGGGGGTGGCCGCCCGGGGGAGGCCGGTGGCGGCCTGTGGCCGGCGGTTCGTGAGGCCGCCCGGGGGGAGGGCCGGCGGCGGCTTGTGGCCGGCGGGACCGGTGGCCCGCCAGGGTGGGGGGTACCGGCAGTTGGTGAGGCCGCCCGGGGGGAGGCCGGCGGGACCGGTGGCCCGCCAGGGTGGGGGGTGGGGCCAACGGCCAGCGGAGGGGGCGGGTCAAAGTTTCGATCGCCGCCATGGGCGCCCGCTCGCCCGGTAGGCCGCTCGGCCGTTGGACTAGCATGCCGCAGACCGGGAAGTAGCGCAGCTTGGTTAGCGCGCAGCGTTCGGGACGCTGAGGCCGGGGGTTCAAATCCCCCCTTCCCGACCAACGAAGGTGCAGTTCAGGAGCACCTTCCTGATTATCCACAGAGTGCCACGACAACCGCTATTCAACATTCATTCAACATCCGAGAGGGAAGATCCTCGGTGGCGGGGCGTGAACCGGGCTGCCAGGGATTGCGCTGCGGCCCGGTTGGAGGCGGTGACGGCCTGGGCGTAGAGCCGGAGAGTCAGGCGGATATCGGTGTGTCCGAACCGGACCTGAGCAGTTTTCGGGTCGATGCCCTCGGCCACCATCCCGGTGGCGTTCACCCGGCGAAGATCATGGAACTGGAGACCAGGAAGACCTGCCCGCTCGCATGCAGGTACCCAGACCCTCTGCCTCCAGTGGCTGTAGTTCAGCGGACCGCCTCGACGGCCCACGAAGAGCAACTGCTCGCTGTCCGCGGCCGTAAGGCGGCGAGCAGCTATGTGCCCGACCAGGATCTCGGCAAGTATCGGATCGATGGCCAAGGGTCGGATCCCGGCTTCGGACTTGGGTTCCGCCGTTACATCGTCATCATCGAGATCCCTGGTGCGCTGCTCGGTGATGAACAGATTCCCCTTCAGTAACTGAAGGCTGCCAACTTGAAGCCCGGCCACCTCAGCCCACCGCAATCCGGTCAAGACTCCCATCCAGAGCATCGGGGCTTACTCGCCTAATTCCAGTGCCAGGCGTTCCAGTCCGTCGTTGTCAGGAAGCTTGCGCTTGAGCGGCTTCACCCTAGGCAACTTGGTGTTGCGGCACGGTGTACGGCCCAACCAGTCAGCTTGACGGGCGAAGTTGACCATCGCCCGGACGACCTCGTATTGCCGTTTGATCGTCCTCGGTGCCTGCCGGTTGGCTATCCAGGAGTAGACCAGACCCTGGATGTTCGGTTAGGTCACCGCTCCTATGGACTTGGCACCCAAGGCGGGGTTGACATGCAGGCGGTCGATCGAAACTTCTCGGGTGCCTGGACCCCGGCCTCTTCGCTCGGTTCGAGGCCATCCACTGCGCCCCCAAATCGGCCACTGTGCGAGGCTGTGACGGCGAAGCACGTTGGCGACGCTGGCCTTCGACACCGCCACGCCGAGCATTTCCAACTCGCCGACGACGCATTAGTCATCATGGAACGGGCCGGCTCCGGTCTGCCAATAAGGACGTGGGTCGTCCACGATGAGGCGGACGGAGCCACAACACAGAAGGAGCCGACCCGTGCCAGCAACAAGTTTGTCGCGTAGGAGTGCTCGCCGTGGAGCGATCCATGTGGGCATGGACGTGTCCAAGGACTCGATCTCGGTGGGGATCCTGCACCCCGAGGAGGAGGTGCCGGTGGTGGAGAAGATCCTCCACGACGAGACCAGCATCCGGCGTCTGATCCGCCGGTTTCCCAGCCCGTCGGGGCTGATGGTGTGCTACGAGGCAGGCCCTACCGGCTACGAGCTGTACCGGCTGTTGGCCTCGATGAAAGTGCGCTGCGATGTGGTCGCCCCGTCGCTGATCCCCAAAAGGTCCGGCGACAAGGTCAAGACCGACAAACGCGACGCCAAGCGGCTGGCCCGGCTGCACCGGGCGGGGGAACTGACCCCTATCCGGGTTCCTTCGCTCGAGGAGGAGGCGGTGCGCGACGCCAGTAGGGCCCGAGCCGACATGGTCGACGACCTGGCCAGGGCCCGCAAACGTCTGCAGGCATTCTTGTTACGCCACGCCCAGGTCTATCGCGACGGCAGCCCCTGGACCCTCAAGCACCATCAGTGGCTACGGGCCCGCCATTTCGAGGACCGGGCTCTGCGGTTGACTTTCGGCCGCTACCTGGCCGTGGTCGAGGCCCGCGACGCGGAACTGGAGGCCATGGAGGCCGAGCTGCGCCCCTACCTGGAGCATCCTGTCTTCGCCGGCCAGATCGCCCGGCTGTGCGCCTATCGGGGGGTGGCCTCGCTGGGGGCGTTGACCTTGGCCTCAGAGGTGTGCGACTGGCGGCGCTTCCCGGCCGCCGGAGCGTTCATGGCCTTTTGCGGGCTGACCATCTCGGAGTACTCCAGCGGCGCGTCCACCAGCCGGGGACATCTGACCAAGACCGGCAACAGCCACATCCGCCTCCAGCTGGTCGAATCAGCGTGGGCCTATCAGCACCGCCCGGGTGTCGGCGTCGAACTGCGCAAACGCCAAGCCGGTCTCGACCCGGCCACCATCGCCCGGTCCTGGACCGCCCAACAACGCCTGTGCGGCCGCTTCCAGCGCCTCCAGGCCCGCAAGAACAACAAGCCGGTGGTCGTGGCCGCTATCGCCCGAGAGCTCGCCGGCTTCTTGTGGGCCGAGATGGTCGCGTGACAACCGTCCACCGCCTCCGTCTCGGCAGGAGGTGACCACGATCTCCACGACGCAGCGGGACACGCCGCCGTTGCAGGAACCGATCCCCGGGCTAACTATGCCTTCCGCCCGCTCGCGGGCACAGCCGCCCTTAGTGTGGGGCAACCTCCTGCGCATGACCGACATGCGAGTCTCGATCCGCGTACATCAGAGTGGCGGTGCGCCGACCCACGCCCCGCTGCGTCGTGGACCCCACCGCAACCGCCCCCCACCCCTATAGCGCCGGCCGGGTCCCGGCCTCAAGGCCACGCCCTTCGGGTTGGCCCACGGCCAAGCCTTGACCCCGGGACCCGGCCGGCGCTGGGGGCAACCATGAGGACGGACACAAGAGGTCCGTCCTCCCAGACGACCAAACCCCCATCGTCAAGCGATCACCCCAGAAACCCTTGTTCAAACGCGCCCAGAAAGGCATCCCATGAACCCGCGAGGTCCACTTGCAATCCCGTTCCACATC
>CAVYMU010000008.1:0-224270 GCA_963769725.1 uncultured Acidimicrobiaceae bacterium
GGAATTCACCTTCCTCAGCTACCTCGTCTTCCTAGTCGAGGGCGCCTGCCTGATCGCCACCGCAGCCCTGATCCGCGACTTCTCACCACAGGTGGGACGAGCCACAGCGATGGGCTTTTGGACCAGCGGTCCGGTGGTCGGAAGCCTGATCGTATTTGTCGTGGCCAGCCACACCATCGGCGCGACCCAAGCCCGGCCTTCTGGGTGCACGAGTACAAGATCGCCGGAACAGTCGGGTTAGTGGTCTTCGTAGTCGCAGGCATCTGGCTGCGTGAACTTTCACCGGGACTACGCGACCAGCTGATGGTGACCATCCACGACCGCGGCTCTCATCGAGGCCAAGGCCGAGGGCATCGACATAGTGGCGTCGCTCCGCAACCCGTTCGGCCAGCTGCTCAAAGCCGACGTGATCGTCTCGGCGCTCGGTATAGCCATGTTCCTCCTCTTCTACTCCACCGCCGTCGGTTTCGCTCTGATCTACTTCACGACTGTCTTCGGATTCCCAGTGCACAACGGCAACTCGCTGGGCAACTGGATGTGGGGGTTCAATGTCATCGCGGTGATCCTCTGCGGGATCGTCTCCGACAGGCTCCGGGTCAGGAAACCCGTCATGGTCGTCGGCGGTGGGGCGGCCGCCGTCGTGATGGTCCTCTATCTGAAGCAGATTGGTCATCCGACCAGCTACTACCACCTGGCCGTGCTGTCGGGCGCGCTCGCGTTCTGCCTGGGCGTTGCCTACGTACCGTGGATCGCCAGCTTCACCGAGACCGTCGAGGCCCGCAACCCAGCGCTGACCGCGACGGGTCTGGCCGTATGGGGTTGGATCGCCCGGACGGTCGTCTTCGGGTCGTATCTGTTCCTCCCGGTGGTGGTCCACTCGGTCACGCCGCTGGTCACATACGGGGCCGAGAGCAAGGCCTACGCCGCCCAGTACGCACCCCAAGTCGCCGCCATCGAAGCCCATCCGGCGATCATGCCCCTGCTAGCGAAGCTCCAGAACGACATCAGCCCCGCCGCCCTGGCCGAAGCGCAGCAGATCCTCGGCCCGAACTACCGACAGACGCTCGCTCAGTTCCACAATGCCGGACCGGGGCTGATCCCGGCCTTGGCGTTTCTCGACGCCCATCGAATTACGGTGGCGAGTGCCGCCAAGGAGGAGCCCAACCAGTGGAAGGACTGGTACTGGATCTGCTTCGGGGGAATGATCTTCTTCCTCTTGACCGTTCCGCTCATGCGGGGCCGCTGGTCACCGAAGGCTGCCAAGGCTGACGAGGAGGCCCACGAGGCCAGAGTCCAGGCCCAGATGGTCGAGATGGGCATCAGTTCGTGATCGTACCGGGTCGTGCCTGAATCGATTGCTAGCGACTCGGTCTGGTGACAACCACATAGATGCTCGCCCCTACCCTGCCACTCCGAGCCGAGAGCCCGGCGCCTGAGCGGACATCGTCTTCACCAAACAGCCGACCGAAGGATCCAGGCTCGTGGGTAGCCCGTCGAAACGGCTGTTCGCTACCCACGGCACGCTCGATGACAGGTCACGATCGGTCACCCCGGTGGCGTACAGGAACCGCACGAAGGTTCTCATGAAGCCGACTTTGCTGCGCAGCAACCCGCGCTTGAGCCGCCCCGCTTCGTGAACAACGAACTCCTCCAGCTCGGACGGCTCGAGACCTTCGATCCGACCCTGGAAGTGCAAGTCCCCGCCAGGATTGATAGTCGGTGATCAGCCCGACCACCAGCGGGTGCAGAGGGACGTTGCGATCGTTGTGCAGTTTCCCGATGGGGATGCGCAGCCACCAGGTGTCGCCGATGCGGTACAAGGCGTCTTCGCTTACGCCTCCCAGCTCGCCGGCTCTCATCCCGGTGCGGGCCAACAGCTCGACTAGAAGCCGTCGGCGCCGGTCGGGATCGACGGCCAGGGTGGCCATGAATTTCGCCGCGGTGGGGTCGTCCAGGAACTTGGGGAGAGGTTCGTCGGCTTTGGGGATGTCACCGGCGAAGATCGGCATTTTTCTTGGTGCGTCTTGCCAGTCCCAGTCGATGATCCGCTCGAAGAACGTTCGGAGCATGCCCAGGTTGTGGCGGATGGTCGTTTTCGAGATGGGGCCTTTCTGTCCTGGCCGTGCCGCTAGGGCGAGCTTGTAGCCCTCGATGTGGGATCGGTTGATGGCCGCCACGCTCGAGCAGTCTGGGTGTGTGCCGGTGAGATACGCGGCTAGGTGACGCAACGCCAACGAGGCAGCCCCGACGCTGGTGGTCCGTTGAGAGACCGAGATCTGATCCAGGTAGGCCCTCATGGTGGCCACCATCTGCGGCGCTTGGAGGGCGATCTGTTCCCAGGTGGTCTCCGGTAGCACCGCCCGACTGGGTGTCGTCGGCTTGGATACCTTCTTGACCTTGGCTCGCCGGGGCTTGCGTGGGGGACGGAAGATCGGTAACTGGGCCGGGGCGTCGGGATAGCCAGAGTCGCGGATGTGCTCGAAGAAGCGCCGCAGGACGTCCAGCTTCTGATTGATGGTGGCTGCGGTCACCGGCCGCTTGCGGCGCGAGCTCCACCGAGCAGACAGCGCAACGCACCAGCTGCCCAGGTGGACGGCCGTCACGTCTCGTGCAGCTAGGCAGGAGCTGTCGGTGGCCATCACGTGCAGGGCGAAGTGCCGCAAGCACGTCTCTGCCGCGGCGACACTGGCCGGGGCGAGCCGACCGGAGAGCTCATGCAGATAGGCGGTCATGGTCTCGGCGAGCAGCGGCGCCCGATGGGCGATCTCTTCCCAAGCACGGGGCAGTTCGAGCACCGGTGCGGCCGTGGCGGAGGCGGTGATCATCGGGTCAGCCCCATCGCTGCTTGGGCTTCGATGACCTCGGCAGCCCGGCGATACTCGCCGGCCAGCCAGTCCGACCCCAGATGCAGATACAGCTGGGTGGACGCGATCGAGCGATGTCCCGCCTGGGCTTGCAACGCTTCGATGGACATGCCCGCCTCTCGCAGGCGCGTCAGGCACGTATGTCGCAGCTCGTGGCAGGTGCCGTGCACCAGGCCGGCACGCGGAGCGGGCGCCGGAGATGATCTCGTCGAGGCCTTCGATCGATAGCGCCTGGCCACGGCGGGGACCTTTCAGCACCACGAACAGCCGCTCAGTCGGTCGCTTTGGCTGGCCGCTCGTTGTTCATGTACGAGGCCACAGTGGCGAAGAAGCTGGGAGAAACCGGCACCAGCCGCTGATGACCGCCCTTGCCCTCAGCCACGAAGACCCGCCACTCACCCAGACGAAGATCTTCCAGGCGAAGCCCGATCACCTCGGCTCGGCGAAGACCGCCCAGCGCCATCGCCTGGACCATGGCCCGGTCGCGATCGGTGCGCAGCGCACCCAGCAACGCGGCCAGCTCTTCGGGATCCAAAATCCGCGGCAAACGGCGAACCGCTCGCACCAGCGGCTGGCCCCGCAGCTCTCGCCGTGCCTTGCGAGTCGGCAGGCCTCTAGGGACCGGATTGTTCTCCACCCCGACATCCCCGCGGGTGATCAGATACCCATAGAACGCCGACACCGCGGCCAGGCGTCTGCGGATCGTAGAGGTGGACAGCCCCGACTCGCGATCGGCGATCCGCACCACCTTCTCCGCCCCCGGCCGCGGCCGGCGCTGCGCGGTCACGAACCCCAGCACATCCGCCGGACGCACATCAACCGGCTCCTTGCCGACGATCGTGAAGAACGCCTTCAGATCGTCCGCGTACGCCCGCACCGTGTTCGGCCGGGCCCGGCTGGCGGCGAACTACAAGAACTCGTCTACGAGCCGATGACCAACAACGAAGCACTCGCCGCCACCCTCACGGGAAACCCGGCGAACCTGCGGAGACCAGACCATGATGATCCTCCCTGTCCGAGCTCCGCCCGAGAAGATTTTCCCCGGGCGGGTCGCTCAGGAGGTGGATCACCCGTATAAGTGCCGGTCCGGGATACTGCATAACTCAGCCGCGAGTCCGGGCGTCCGGCATCGGTGCCGATGGGGGAAGTCTGGTAGGCGCGGGGCGGGGTCCTCGTCCGGTGGACCCATACCGGGCCTATCGTGGGCCGTGTGGCACCGTCGTGGCCTCTGCAGGTCGGATCACGTGAGGTGACCCCGGTGGAGCTCGCCGGAGGGTGGGCGGGCACGGTCCACCTCGCCGGACGTGCCGGAGGAAGCGGCGTCGTCTCGCGGCCCGAGAGAGTAGGAAGCAGCGACCCCTCCCGGCCAGGGGCGGAATGGCCGACACGCACCCTGTGCGGTCGACCTTACGTGCGGATTGTGACCGAACCAGGGTTGGACCTGCTTGGTGACGACGCCGCCGGGTCTGCAAGTCCTGTTGGCCCATTGTGGAGAGGTGGCTCAGCCCACCCCCTGTCGCCGAGGGCGAAGCCGACGTCTTGCGCTGGATTGTGGCCGCGGTGTTGGAGATAGGCGAAGCGATGGTCGAGGGGGTGCCGGTTCCCCGACTGGAGTCGATCCGCCGGCGGGTCCGCTCGGAACTGAAGTCGACCACAGGCGGGAGCGTCCACACCCACGTGATCGGGGTGAACGCGCTCTTGGTCCGCTCCGGGCTGGTCATCGACGCCGGGACCCCAGAGCAATGGCAGAAGGAACTGCACGCCGCCGCGGAGCGCGTGTGGGCTATCGAGGCTGGTGAACCCGTCAACGCTCCCCGGTGGCGTCGCCGCTGGGAGGACATCACCGCCATCCGATAGACACCCGACCAGTCGGGGCCGCTCAACAAGACGGGCGACGTAGGCGCGGTCCTCACGGCAATGCCCCTACTCTGAAACCGCCGGAAGGACACGTCGTCGTGGAATGCGTGACACTGGTGCAACGCGTCGCCACCAACCGTGGTTCTGCATCCTCCTAGGGGCGGAGAGAGTCGTCCGGCCTTCTCAGACCAGCACCACGGCACCGGGGGAAGGCCTCCGGGAACCGGTGGCAAATGTCTGCTCCTTGGAATTTTGGTGTGATGAACGGAGAGGAAGTCAGAGAGTTGGTCATGCTGATGTGATGGATGGACTTGGTGTCAATGTCGGCGTTGGATGTTGCATTCGAGAGTGAACCGCTGTGTGTGCTGTTCTCGAGGGTCACTCGTGGCCGTTGATCCTTGACGCTGTATGACGGTTGTGGTCAGCAGACCCTGATGCGCCTCGATGCGCTTATCCAGCTAGTTCGGCGCCGTGTCGAGGGACGTCGGGGATTTGGGGACGGACCCTGCCACCAGTCTTAGGCCACCGCACGGACTACAACTCTCGGCGTAAACGTGTCCGTGACGCCACGTAGATCCAGGGACCCGTCTCTTCCAGGAGTCTTTCGATGCCACGCCAGCCGTTGATAAGGATCTCCAGCTGGTCCCACTTACGTAACCGTCGTGAGCCGGGCGATCCTTCGATGCGCACGTGACGGGCGAGGGACTGCTGAATGAGCTGTCGTTCGGCCGGCCGGGTGCGCATATGGCGATCCTTGGTGACCACGATCCATCCGTTGGCGGCGACTATCGGGATCCAATCGACGTCGCGATCGCCCGGCTGGACCGGGCTGGGAGGTCGCGGTCGCTTGTCGATACCCAGGCCGCCCGGGTCACCGGCGTAGGTCACGTCCGTTCGGACCTGGACGAGTAGCTTCCCAAGGCCGATCAGGTCAGCGTCGACGTAGAAGCGGATGGCCACCGTCGCCTTGGCCGATTAGGCAGCCGCGGGAAGCTCGTAGCTGAGAACGGCGGCTATCTCGGCAAGATCAAGGTTGAAGTCCGCAGCCACCATCTCGACAGGATCCCCGGCCTCGATCTGCTCGGCAACCGCCTCAGTCGGGATCCCCCTGACGGTAGCCGTCCCGAATCGGATCAGCGGATCAATGATAATCGGCGACCCGGGGCCAACCGGGTGGATGCGGATGGCCTCATCGTTGGCAAACTCGACCCGCTCAAGGAAGGATTCGGCTGGCGCGGTAAGCAGGATCTGGCCGCTGTCGGCCACCCACATGGCCCACAGCTCCTCAGGAAGTCCCGACGACTTCTGGGCCTCGGCGAGGATGCGTTGTCCCTCCCCGACCCACGGCCGCTCGTGAGCGAGCGGATAGGGCAGGCCTAGCCTCTCCCGAGTCGCCACGATCCAGCCGCGAAGCTCAGCCAAGCGGACCCTCAGGTCGCGGCGGTATCCCAGCAGGTAGCGCGCCTCGACCAGCTCTCCCCAGGTCACGGTCTTGCTTCCAGTCGGTTCCTCTCGGATGACGGGCGGGTATCGCGTGTGGTTGCGCATGCCGCCCTCCAGCCACCATTGCAACGTAGAGGGGGGCATGTGAAGCACAGACGCGGCCAGATTGATGTCGTACAACTCGCGGTCAAGCACGCTGATTGACACGAAGACCTCAAATCATCGTCGACAGGGAAGCAACCGCGCCGAGCCCCTCTCGCCGGCACCACCGCGAAGATACCCAATTTGCCACTGGT
Source organism: uncultured Acidimicrobiaceae bacterium (assembly GCA_963769725.1). Classification (GTDB taxonomy): domain Bacteria; phylum Actinomycetota; class Acidimicrobiia; order Acidimicrobiales; family Palsa-688; genus PALSA-693. Next base: position 6,461 of record CAVYMU010000008.1, read on the forward strand.
GTTAGGCGACCCGTCTGACGGGTCACCGCCGCCCAGCGGCCAGATCCGCTTCGTATCTGATCTGATGGCCAAGTAGAAGCCGGAGCGGTAGGCGGTCCCGCCACCGGGACGTCATAGCGGCGTCCGCGAATCTGCGTGGGCCTGGCCGTGGCCGGGGACTCACAGCTGGGGTTGCATCCCGGGCTGGGGGGTGTGTTCGACGACGTGTTGGTAGTGCTGGTGGAGGGTGTGGATGTCGGTCCTGGGGGCGGCTCGGGTGGCGGCTGACCGGGGCATGGTGGGGGCTGGGCGGACCTGGGCGATGGCGGTGTCGAGGTCGGCGAGGGCTTGGCGGGCCTGATCGACGTCTGCGACCGTCGACGCCGAGATGGTCGACGCCGACGCTGCTGCTGGTGCTGTTGTCGGGTGGAGTGCTGCTTGGTCGAGCTGTTGTTGGAGGTGCTGGCGGGCGTGTTGGAGGGGGCGCTGTCCGTAGGCGTAGGGGTCGCCTGTTCGGGCTGCTGCCACTACGACGGCGGCCCAGTGGGCGCCGAGTTGGGTTTCGAGCCGGTGGACGCGGGTGTGACGCCAGGCGTGGGCTTGCTGGAAGCGTTGGGCGTGGTCGGCGGCCGTCTGGAGACTTTCGAGGGCGGCGGTGCGCTGGGCGAGCTGCTCGGCGTGGTAGTCGATCACCCGTTTGTTGGCGTCCAGGTTGGTGCGGGCTCGGGCGTGGCGGTCCCGGCCGTTGCGGGTGAGGCCCCGCAGGCCGGCGGTGGCCGCCAGCTCTTCTTGGCTGTGGCGGGCCCGGGTGTGGCTGTCGGCGAGGTCACGTTGGGCTCGGGTCTGCCAGGCCCGGGCCGTGTCGAGGTCGCCGGTGACGTCGGGCGGCGGGTGGGCCAGTTTCTGTCGGTGCCCGTCGATGGCGGCCCGCAGGTTGCGGTCGGCCCGCCAGGGGTCGTCGAGGGCGGCGAAGGTTTTGGGTTGCGCTCGGGCCAGGCCGACACCGACCTGCTCGGCGGGGGTGCCGGTAGCGGTGACCACCCGTCCGCCGTGGTCGTCGTCAACGGCGGGAATGGTGTTCCAGGTATGCGTGGGTTGCACGCCCCGGGATTGGCCCACGTAACCCCGGTAGCGGTCGATGGCCGGGGTGGCCAATAGGTGGACCTGGGCGAACGTGCCGCCCTGGACCCCGTCGATGGTGCGAGCCCAGGCGTGCGACAGGTAGGGTCGACCGTCGGGGGTGTGGCCTTGCACCAAGCCGGCGGGAACCTCAACGGTCTGGCCTGGCCTGTCGGGGTTGGGGGGGCGGTCGGGCTCGATGAGCAGCCCGGACGGCCCTGCCGCGACCACGGTGGCGGTGGCGCCGTTATAGAGGCGGCCGCCGCCGATGTCGGGGGGGAGGCGCAGGTGGGCGTGCAGCAGGATCCGGTCCCCGGCCTGGTAGCGGCGGCGCCCGGCATAGCCCGGCCCGTCCAGGGCGGGCCCGGCGATCTGGCCGGCCGACGATGAGTTGGGCTCGGATCCGGTCGGCGAGCTGCTCGCAGTCGGTGTGGGTCACGGCCAGCGCAGCCACCTGGCGGGCGCCGTAGCGGGCGATGTCGGCGGTGACCGCGGTGGCCATGGCCTGGAGGGCCCGGGCCGGGTCCTCGGCGTGGTGCTCCCAGCCGTGGGCGTCTCGTAGTGTCTGGCTGGCGGGGACGTCCCCGGCCCGCAGACAGCCCAGCGCGGCCTGCTCGGCCGGGTCGGCCTGACGGCGGTTTACCGACAGGCCCGCGCTGACCATGCGAGGCTGTCCCGATGGTTCGGACGGATGAGCGGCGGTGAGATAGTGGGCCAGACCGCCAGCGGCGACCGGCTGGGCTTGGAGAGGGTCGCCGACCATCCACACCTGCCCGTCCGGGCAGGCCGCCACGGCGGCCAAGAGAGTGTCGGCTTCCCGGGTGGGCAGCTGAGAGAACTCGTCGCAGATGATCACGGTCCCATCGGCCAGATGCGGACGCTCCAGGGCGAACCGGGCCACGGTCATGGCCGCCAGGCCGGCCTGGCGGAGCTGGTCGACGGCCTGGTTGGTGGTCGACACCGCCAGCACGACCCAGCCGGTCGCCTCCACCGCCGCCACCGCAGTGGCCAGGGTGGTGGTCTTGCCGTGCCCGGCCGGGGCGGTCAACACGCGCAGGGCCGGGCCGGGCCCGCACAGGGCCCGGATAGCCCCGGTCTGGTCGTCGCCCAGACCCGGGCGACCAGCGATGGCCGTCTCCACCACTTTCGTCGGCACGCCCACGGTGGTGCGCTCGGCGACGACGTCCAGGCGGTCGAGGAGGCGGTCCTCAACCAGGCGGTGGGCCCGGGTGCTGTAGGAGGGCGGGGTCCGCCCCGACGGCTCCCGGTCGATCAGGCGAACCACCAGATCCGAACTGCAGGAAGCGTCGGGCCAGGCCGGTGATCTCGGTCACCGACAAGGTGCCGGCCCCAGCCGCGGCGACCCGCTCGATCACCTGGGCCGCGCCGAAGCGGGAGTCGCGGGCGCACAACCCCGTCTCGGGGTCGACCAGCAGATCGAAGATGGCCTGGACGCTCGGCTGGGCCGGGCCGGGCCGGGCCGCCCGGCGGAGCCGCTCGACCAGGCCGGCCCCGGTCGGCAAACCCACGTCGGCCGCCTCCGCCTGCCACCGGGCCGACAGCACGGCATGGGTCCAGACCGGGTTCTTGTGCCGGCGAGTGGCCAGCGAGGCCCGCTCGTCGGCCTCCATCCGCTCCCGGGCCGTGCTCGGAGTGGTCCCGGTAGCGGCCAGGTGCTCCTCTATCTGGGCCGTCCGCTTCGAGAACACCCGCAGCACGCCCTCGTCGACGCCGGCCAGCTCCCGGCAGCCGTTACGGTCCGCCCCCCAGGCCACCCCCAGGCGGTCGGCCAGAAGGCGGCGCAGCTGCTCCTGGTAGACCGACCCGGCCGCCTTCCCCCACCGGTACAGCTCGGCGGCGTCGATCGACACCCACCGCCCGTCCGTCCTGTGGACAAGGTTGGGGATGACGGTGTGGGTGTGCAGCTGGGGATCGCCCTCCCGGCTGGTCCGATGCACGAAGGTCGCCGCCGCCCACCCCGACGTGCCCACCCGGCGGCGGACCCCGTCCACCTGGCGGCGGGTCACCGCCGCCCTGCGCTTCTAGGAACTCCAGGGCGGCGGCGACCGCCTCCACATGGGCGATACCCACCACACTGGCCGTGACCGGATCCCCCAGAGCGTGCAGCAGCGACACCGACTTGGGGGCCGAGAACGTCACATCGAACGCCTTCACCATCACCGACCTGCCCCCAACCACCAGCGGCATAGCCAGTCTCAGGATGATGCCGGTCGAGCAACGCCCGCAGCACCTCGCCCTCGACCACCCCCTCCAAACCCAGTCCGGCCGCCAGCCGCCCCGCCCACACCCCCGGCGCCTCCCCCGAACCCAGGTAATAGTCCTCCAGACCCGACGCCACCTGGCCCAGCACGTACTCGGCGTCGGTCAACTTCGAAATCCGCAACACCGTCCACTCACCCCGACACCCGGCCGTCGCCGTGGCTGTGGCCGTCCTGGGAATCGAACAGGCTGACCTGCCCGGCGGAGACACCATCACTCCGATGGTCTGGGCTCGTCTGGCCGGGCCCATGCGCCGGTCGGCATCGCTGTGAGCGGCGGGCGCTACCGCTCCGGGGAGCGTGGCCGGGCCCGGCCTGTCGGGATGGTGGGGACGGGACTGGTCGGCGTCGCCGGCGAAGGTCACACTGATCCCATGACAGGCCGACATGTCGACCGCGTAGCCGGCCGGGACAACGACGGTGACCAGCCCAGCGGCCCGCAAGCGCCGCAACCCCCGGGCCACCGTGTCCTTATCCAGGCCCAGGCCGGCGGCCAGGCCGCGCACCCCGTCGCCGACCTGGCCGGCCGGGTCGGCTCGCAGCAGCAGCTCTTCGAGGACCACCCACGCCGTCGGGCCCAGCCGGGCCCGCATCGGCCCGCACCCCGCCTCCAACACCACTACTCGACGCTCCGAGCCTCGGGCCTGCGACGCGTCGGCCATTCGACGCTGGGGCGGGTTCACGAGGCGGCATAGTCCGAGCCCGGCCCCCAACCCCACAGGCGGCCTGGGTCGGCCAGGATTGCCTCGAGCGCCCGGCGCGGCACCCGCAGCGACCGGCCCAACGACACCACCGGCAACCCCTGGCGGCCCTCCGACACCCGATAGCGGCGAGCCAGCGCATACGCCGCGGTGCGCCCGATCCGCAACACCGCCGCCGCCTCCTCGATCGTCAACACCTCCGGCAGCTCCCCCAACGACACCACCGATCACCACCCTCCACCCCTGCGAACACCACGAGACGACCAGCCGTCCGACCATAATCCCACCCATGTCATTAGTCAAGCGGTAGCATGAGAGTCGTGCCTAGGAGATACCAGCGGACAGCAGCGGACATCAGCCGACACCAGCCAGCACATGGCCGGGCGTAGAAAACGCGGCCAACCCGCCGCCCCCAAACCAGACGACGACGTCGAGGCGCCCCTGCGCACCCTGGCCGGCCAACCCGCCTACTGGGGCATCACCCCCAACCGGGTCATCGCCTACAACCTGGCCCAAGCCCGCAACTGGCGGCGCCTCACCCAAGACCAAGCCGCCGCCGCCCTCGAACCCTACCTGGGCGCCCGCTGGTCCAAAGCCACCTTCTCCGCCGCCGAGCGCTCCTACACCACCACCAAAGTCCGCAACTTCGACGCCGACGAGATCGTCGCCTTCGCCCAAGCCTTCGACCTGCCCATCACCTTCTTCTTCCTCCCCCCACCCCCCACCGCCGACCACCTCCCCCTCCACCTCGAAACCGCACCCCCACCCGCCCCCACCCAACCCATCGCCCGCCTCTTCGACCTCATCTTCGGCACCCCCGCCGACCAAGGCCTCCTCACCCTACGCATGAGCAGATTCCTCCAAGCCCTCCCCGCCCACACCGGACTACTCTCCGACGCCCAACAACGCATCGCCAGCTACACCCGCGAACGCCTCACCAACCTCATCCGCCACGCCCTCTCCGACATCGCCAGCAAAGAAACCACCCTCCGCTCCCTCGCCAACCAACTCGAAGACCTCCGCATCCGAGCCGGCGACCTCAGCACCCTCGACCTCACGTCCAAAGTCGAATCTGGTGAAGAAGCAACGAACAAGCAGCCCAGGAAGCAAAGTACGTCAGCGACGTTTACTCCAGCGGAGACTACCGACAAGCCCCGACCACCAAACGCGCAACAGGCCCCATCTAAGCGCACCGCGCGACGGACAGGGAACAGAAAATGAGTCGTACCGGCCATGTAGCCCAGCGGATCAAGGGTCGGGGTAAGCCGTGGACCGCTGTCGTCGACGTGGCGCCCGAGGGCGCGCCACGCAAGCAGATCAAGCGAACGTTTCCACGCAAAGACGACGCGCAGACCTGGCTCAACGAAACCCTGGCCGGGCTCAAGAGCGGATCGTTCACCGAGCCCACAAAGATCACCTTCGGCCAATACCTGGAGACCTGGCTGGCCGCCTTGCCAGCCAAAGGTCGGCGCCCGACAACCGTCGAGTCCTACAGCCGGCATGTGCGCCTCCACGTCCTCGCTTACCCGGTCGCGCAAGCCCGGCTCCAACAGCTTTCGGCGCTGCATCTCGACCAGCTCTACTCCGAGTTACTCGAAGACGGCCGAGCCGATCGCCAGGGCGGCCTCAGCCACCGTAGCGTGCAGTTCGTCCACTCGGTGATCTCCCGGGCGCTCAACGACGCTCTCCGTAAGCGGCTCGTGTCGGTGAACGTCGCCACGGCTGCGAACGCCCCCTCTCGCAGCTCCACCCGCCCGCCGGAGGCGAAGGTCTGGTCGATCGAGCAGGAGCGGATCTTCCTCGACTCGCCCGCAGTCCGAGGTGATCGCTACTTCGCGCTGTGGCGGCTGGCGTGCATGACCGGGATGCGCCGAGGCGAGCTCATCGGATTGCGGTGGTCCGACGTCGACTTCGACCACGATCGGCTCTCGATCCGACAAACCATCGTCCCTGTGCACGGCCGACCGACCGTCAGCGACACTAAAACCCACCGATCCGAGCGGACCATCGACCTCGACACCACCACGCTCGCCGAGCTACGCCGCCACAGGGCCCGACAGGGCGCCGACAAGCTCGCCGTTGGTGCTGACTACACGGACGCAGACCTCGTCTTCGCCCATCCTGACGGCCACATGCTCAACCCGAAACGGGTCACCGAGTGGTTCAAACGGCGGGCCGCGGCTGCGGGTGTGCCCGCCTGTCGGCTACATGACCTACGGCATGCCCACGCCAGCCATCTGCTCGCTAGAGGAGTGCCGACAAAGGTCGTCTCCGAGCGGCTCGGTCACGCCCAAGAGTCCTTCACAATGTCGCGATACCAGCACATCCTTCCTGGGATGCAGGCCGACGCCGCCCAAGGATTCGCCGACCTCATCGACGGCGCCCGCAACATCCCGTGACCAACTCGTGACCGCAGGGCTCTTTCACGCTGCTCGATCTGGCCGCTGATCAGCTGAAACTTCGCGCCCCCGGCAGGACTCGAACCTGCGACCCGCTGCTTAGAAGGCAGCCGCTCTGTCCAGCTGAGCTACAGGGGCAACGCCTGTAGGCTATGACCTGCGGTTGAATCGCTGCTCGCGCCTGGCGCCATCTTCGATGTTCGCATGGCGCGGGCCCAGCTGACGATCCCTGGCCCGCCGGAACGCCGGATCTCGGCGCTCGCCCCCGACAGGGAGGCCGGCCGCCACGAAGGTCGAGGACGGATGACTGTCGACCCCACCCGCTTCAGCGTAAGTGATCGGCGCCTGCTCGGGCTCGACTTCGAGCCTGGCGGGCCGACGGCAGGCCCGCAAGCGCAGCCCGAGGCGGCTACAGGACGCGGCCCGCTCCTGGACCCATGACCGACCACTTCATGGCCGACGAGACCCCCGACGGCGCCGGGACGCCCGCCCGAGTACCACACCGCGGCGGGGACGCCCGACCGAGGACGAGACCGCGGCGGGGACGCCCGCCCGAGTACCACACCGCGGCGGGGACGCCCGACCGAGCACCAGACGGCGACGCGGACGCGCCGACGCCACGTGTCCCCACGGTGCCGCCCTTCGCCGCCGCGGCGGACCCACAGACCTAGCGACCTACGCGTGTCCACTGGATGCCCCGCCGGCGCAGATCGTGCCGGCCGGCAAGGATACGTTTCTGCAGGTCGTTGGACGGCCGGGTGCCGCCGGGAGGTCTGGCGCGGCCGGGCAAATCCGCAGCAGGGCGCGGTCTTGATGACCGAGGTGTGATCGAAGCGGGTGCTTGTTACGGATCCCGGTCCACGTACGGCGAGACATGTTCTTGGTCCGGTGACCGGAGTATTCGGCGTGGTCGCCGCCCGTCTAGCAAATGTGGCACCAGCCATCCCACCATCCTCTCGGGCCTCCCGGCTGGACGGAAAGCGTGTCCGCGGTCGTAGGCGTGCGAATGTCCATTGTCGGCCTCGAAATCGGCTGCCGTCTCGAACCGCCCCGTCGAGGAGTTGAATACCGAAATAGGGCCGTGGTGCTCATACGGTTTGCCGCCGCGTCGCCGTGGTCTCCTCTAAATAACCAGGCCGGCTCGAATAACCAGGGGGGCGCAGTCGCATGCCTCCAAGTGTTGATCGTTCTGCGAGCATGTCCGGCGTGGGCGGGACGAGGCGGACGCGGTGGCGACAAGGCTTCCCGAAGGGGCTGGGGAGCATCGGCCCCGAACTGCTATCGGGAGCATCTGACAACGACCCGACGAACCTTGGGACGGCTGTCGCCGTCGGGGCCGCCACGGCCTACCAGCTGGCCTGGTTGGCGTTGCTGGTGGCTCCTCTGCTGGGAGTCGTCCAGACCATCGCCGCCCAAGTCGCCTCGGTGGCGCGCCACGACCTCCAAACGCTCACCCTGAAGCGTTACGGCCGAGGCGTGGCCGCGATCCTTCTGGTTTCGGTGGTGGTCGTCAACGTGGTCACCATCGCCGCCGACGTGCAGGCAGGCGCCGCCGGGATCGGGCTGTTGGCTGGGGTCGACCCCCGCTGGCTGGTCGTGCCGTTGGGACTGGCTCTTGTCGGGCTGCTGCTGGTCGGCAAGTACGACGAGGTGGTAGTCGTGTTGCGTTACCTGCTTCTGGGCTTTTTCGTGTTCGGGGCAGCTGCCATCGCCGCCCATCCAGACTGGTCGCGTGTCGTCAGATCGAGCCTGGTCCCGACTCTGTCGCTGCATCGCAACGTGGTGACAGGTGGCCTGGCCCTGCTCGGTACCACGTTGACGAGCTACGTCTATATATGGGAGACGATCGGCCGCGGCGTCGAAGAGCCCCCAGACGCCGCCGGCCGGCTCCGCGGGCTGACCCGGGCCAGGATCGGCGCCGTCATTGGTGCGGTGTTCACGGCGGCAATCCTGTGGTTCACGCTCATCGCTTCGGCGGCGACTCTTGGACAACATCCGCAGACAGTCACCTCCGCCCAGGACGCGGCTCAGGCGCTAGGCCCGCTGGCCGGATCTTGGGCGGCTTACTTGTTTGCGGTCGGACTCGTGATCTCCGCGGTGGTCGCCCTGCCGGTGTTGATGGCCACTACCGCCTACATGGTCGGCGCCCAATTCGACTGGCGGCGCGGCCTGTCCGAACCGGTCCGGCAAGCTCGGGGGTTTTACGGCGTTCTGGCCGCTTCGATTGGACTCTCCTTCGCGGTGACGCTCGCTCACGTCTCCGTCATCGGAATGCTCGTCGCGGCCAGCGTGATCGGGGGATTCGGAACGCCCATCGGGCTGGTCGTCCTCGTCCTTCTCGCCCGGGATCGCCGCGTCATGGGCGCCGATCGCATCTCCAGCCGGCTGGCGATCGCCGGCTGGCTGGTCGCCATCATCGTCGGTGGCTTTGGTCTGCTGGTCGCCATCTGAAGCCCCAGCGTTTGGATCATCAGGTGCGCTCGAGCGGCCAGCTGGGCCGCCGGGCCCGAATGCCCGCTGCGGACCACGCCCTGCCCATCAGCCGCTCAGCTTGACCAGTTCGGCCATGCCGTCCTCGATACCGCGGCACAGCACCTCGATATCAGGCGCGGTGTCGAAGTCCCCTGTCACGCCGAAGTTGACTTGCCCGTGGTATGAGAAAATGGCGACGCCGATCCGGATCTGGCCGGCGAGCGGGACATACGGGTAGGCCTTGAGCATGCGCCGCCCGACCACGTAGAGGGGGGTCTGCGGCCCTGGCACGTTCGTGGTGACCGTGTTGATGTTGCGTTGCCCGGCTCGGCTGGCCAGTCGGGTGCCCACTGCCAGCAGGACGGGCGGGGCGAACCCCGACAGCGACGTGAGAGCCTCCCCGGCCATGGCCTGCTTTGACTCTTTTAGCCCAGCCATCTGATCGCCGACCGCCTGCAGCCGTTCGACGGGGTCGGTCAGCCCGACCGGCAGCTCGGCAAACATGGCCGAAACCTTGTTCTCGTAGCTGCCGTCGCCAACAGCCTTGCCGCTCGCGTCCCTGGGACGGATCGATACCGGCACCAGGGTGCGTACCACCCGGTCGACCGACTCGTCACGCGACAGCAGCAGGTCACGGAAGCCGCGGGTGATCGCGGTCAGCACAACGTCGTTGAATGTGCCGCCCAGGCTCTTACGGACCTGCTTGATGTCGTCGACCGTGGTGGACGCCCAGGCGTAGCGGCGGTGCGGGCCGATGGGCCCGTTGAGGCTTGAGAGGGGAGTCGGTCGGACCAAGCCGGCCAGGTTGGACACGCCCAGCAGGACCTCGCCCAACTGGCGGGCCGCCTGACGGGGGGCACGGGTACTCGCCCGCAGCGCCCTGAGCTGCTCATACGGGCTACGGGCCATCTCCAGCATGGCTGCCGAGGCCAGTTCGAACCCGGAAGGCGCCACGCTCGGCTTCCAGTCATCGGGCTGGGGCGTAGAAGGCACGGGGGAGGTGTCCATCACCACCGACAGCAGGTCGGTGCCCGACACGCCGTCGACCATGGCGTGGTGGGTCTTGGACAGGACGGCCCAGTGGCCGTCCTCGAGTCCCTCTACCATCCACATCTCCCACAGCGGCTTGTGGCGGTCGAGCTGCTGGGCCATGACGCGCCCGACCAGCCTGCGCAGCTCCATCTCCCCGCCCGGGGCAGGCAGGGCCGTGCGCCGAACGTGGTAGTCGAGATTGAAGTGCGGGTCATCGACCCACACCGGTCGGCCCAGGTCGAGCGGAACTGACCGGACCACCTGACGGTAGCGGGGCACCAGCGGGAGCTTGCCCCCGACCATGCCGGCCACCTCCTCATAGGTGGGGGGCGGCCCCTCGAAGACCGCCACCGAGGCGATGTGCATGTGACTGACATCATTCTCGATATGGAGGAATGAGGCGTCCAGCGGGCTCAAGCGGTCCATGGTCATCATGCCTACCTCTCGTCCACGAGCAGCCATTTCAGGCCGCCAGGGTTACTTGCCCTCGCCGATACAACCTGGGCGTCAAGACAAGGCGGCGGCGTCATTGGGGGTCGGGCTCGTACGCTCGGCGGGCGATGCACCAGCTGCCGTTGACCCGTCGGAGCTCATCCTCGGAGCGGCCGGTCGTGACCACCGCGCCCTTAGAAGTCACGAATACCGACGAGCGGCACGTGGCGGTGTCGCCGTCGATGTCGATAACTTCGTTGAGCACCATGTGGTGAAGTGTCCCGCTCGGGAGGGATGCGGCGAACGCCGTCAGGGCCTGGCGGCCCGCCAGGGGATCGCCGCCCGCCAGGAACTCGCCATCGTCAGTGAAGGTTGCGGCCCATTTGTCAGCCGCGCCGGTGTCGATGTACAGGCAGTACCGGGCGAAAAGATCGCGGATGGCGTCACGGTCCTCGGTAAGGGTCGGCATGCCCGACAGTCTCGCGCCACCAGCAGGCGTGGGAGACAGCCGAGCTGGGGCCGGGTCCGATCGGGACGCTCTATACTCCGCCCACACGCCGGATAAGGGGGTGACGATCACGATACCTGGCGACGAAGCGCTGCTCCGCACCTGGGCGGCGCGGGTCGGGTCCTCTCAGCATCGGACCCTCACCGGCAGACGCCGCGTTTCCCCCTGTCACCAAGGCATTGGGCGAGGCGGTCGTGACGCCCGGCCGGAGAAGAGCCCGGCGATGCCGTGCGAATCCAACCGGGACGCTGGGATGGAGTGACAGACGTCGCCCTCGCCGCGCTCGATGGCGCGAGCGGTCCGGCGGGTCTTGGTCGATTGGAACACGAAAGGAGAACCGGTGAGCAGTAGTGACGGCATCCGGATGATCGACGCGGACGGGCACGTGCTCGAGCAGTTGCAACTGCCTCAGGAAATCCTCGACGCCTTCATGGCCAGGGTGGTGGGAGACGTGCCTCCGACGGGCGAGGACCCGGCGCCGATGGAGGCCTCGCACGCGGAGCTGATGTACCGGCCCGGCGCCACCGAGCCGCTTCCGCGCCTCGAGGACATGGATACTGACGGCATAGACATCGCCGTGCTGTACCCGACGTTGCAGGGCCTGATGTGGGTGCCGGAGCCGGATATGTTCCACACGATGGCGCAGGAGTACAACCGTTGGCTCCAGGAATACTGCTCGGGCGACCCGGCGCGCCTCTATGGCGTCGGACTGGTCGCGCTCCAGGACACTGGACTGGCGGTCAAGGAGATGGAGCGCTGCGTGCAGGACCTCGGCTTCAAGGCCGTCATGATCCGCCCGGCGCCCTACATCGGGAACAAGAAGCTCAACGACCCGGTCTATGACCCGTTCTGGGATGCGGCGGCCCAGCTCGGCTGCCCCGTCGCGGTCCACCCTTACTCGTTTCACGACATGCCGTGGAACGTGGTGAGCAGACTCGGACTGCAAGAGGACGCCTTCGGCAATCCCGAGAAGGGCCTGGCTCTGCGCCAGGGTCTTGGCAACGCTCTGGATGTGATGGTGGCTATGGGCTGGTTCGTGGCCGGCGGCATCTGCGAGCGGTTCCCGAAGCTCACCGTGGTCTTGCTCGAGGGCTCCGGGGGGTGGTGCGCGCCGATGTTGGAGCGGTTCGACCACCATGTTGAGGTGTTCGGCAGCCGCTACCAGAAGACGCCGCCATCGGAGATCTTCAAGCGTCAGTGTTATATCAGCTTTGATCCCGATGAAGAGGCGTTGGCCTACACGGCGAACAGCAAGTATGTCGGCCCCGACCGGATCGTGTGGGCTTCGGACTACCCGCACCCGGATGCAAAGATTCCGGGCATTGTCCAGGAACTCGAAGAGGCTACGGAGACGCTCACCGAACCGCAGCGTCGCTTGATCTTCGGCGAAAATGCGGCCCGGCTTTATGACATCTGAGCCGCCCCGGACGAGGTCCCGGCCCGCGACCCCCGCGGGTCGTGGACTCGAGCGAGGGAGTTCTTGTTCCCCGTCCTCCAGCCGGGTCTTGCCGTTTCTACGCCGCCACTCGGGGCGCAGCCGCGTCCAACCCAGATCCCGGAGAGCAGTGAGCGGTCCTCGCTGGTGGCGTCGCTCGGCAGGGGGGATACGACTGCCTCGGCCCGGGAAACGACCGTCATGGGGAACCGGCTAGGCTCGATAACGCTTGGGGCGATGGAACCCGGCAGCGAGGAGGATCCGTGATGGCGCGTATTCGCGGGGTCGATTTAGGTTGGACCACCCCCGATGATGCCCGGGCCGCCCGTATCCAGCACGGGGTGGGCAGCATCACTGCCCACCGTCCCGAGATCGCGGCCGGCTTCGGGATGGCGGTGAACGCGATCAACACCTCCGGCACCCTCTCGCCTCGCCTGATCGAGCTGATCCGGCTGCGCATCGCGTTCCACAACCAGTGCCGAAGCTGCATGGCAATCCGGTACGCGAACGCGGTCGAGGACGGCGTCGACGAGGACCTGGTGTGCTCACTCGAAATGCCCCAGGAGGCTGACGACCTCTCGCCGGCCGAGCGCGCCGCTCTGCGCTTCGCCGATCTCTTCGCGACGAACCACCTCGCCATCGATGACGCCGTCTACGACGACCTGCGCCTCTACTTCACGGAGGGGGAGCTCGTCGAGATCGGACTCAACTGCGCCGTGGACGTCGGGATGGGCCGCCTGGTTGCCACCTGGCGCGTCACCGACGACCTGCCTGAACGTTTTCGGCGAGGTGATGATCTGGTGACCCCGTGGGGTGGCGACGCGGTGGTCGTACCAGGGGGCGCCGGAATCCGAACGGCCGATATCTAGACGACAGGCGCCGTCACCAAACACCAGCTCGCAGTCCGCGACCACGACGGCGTTCCTGGGGTCGGGGTTCGGCCAGCGGAGCGACAAGATGGACGAAATCGGGCCCTTTGATTGCTACGCCGCGTTCGAGTTAGGAATCAGCGTACCGCAGTACGGCTTGCCGCTGGCCGGGTAGTTGGCGTACCGCGAGTTCTCGACCGTCAGGTAGAGAAGACAGAACTGTGGGGGCGCCTGACCGAAGGGTGCGAAAGAAACCGGGGAAACCCGCAGTCCAGCGGCGTCCCAGCCTGCGGACCTGCCTGAGCCGCGTTACGAAGGACTGGCGGGTCGGATTCTGACCGGCGACCTGCAGACCCTTGACGAACAGGTCGGCGGCCTGCCAGCCATCGATCACACCCAGGTCGGGCAGACCCCCCGTAAAGTGAGGATCGAACTGTTTGAGGGCTCTCTGGAAGGAATCGTACGCGGGCCCGGAATAGTACGTCTCAACCGGGAAAAACGCGCCCGTCGACGCCTTTATGGTGGCGGCCGACCCGAGGACTTTCTGGGCGGGGCCGGCATCGAACAACATCGGGAGATGGACACCAGTGTCCTGCAACGCGGTGGCCAGGGCCAGCGCCGATCGCAGCAGGCACGAGCACTCGACCGCGTCGCAGCCGGCCTGCTTCAGCGACAGGGCGGTCGCGGTGAAGTCGACCGCCCCCAGCGGAACGACGATATCGGTGCACACGCCCAAGCCGGCGCTCCTGACCGAGTTGCTCACTTGCTTGACCCCCCGCGCCGACGATGGTGTGTCGTCAGCCACGAAACCGATCCGGTCGACGCCCAGGCTCCGATAGAAGGCGCCCTCGGTGGTGTAGGACGGATAGTGAGAACTACTCGCGCCCTCGATGTTGAACATATTGGTGTTCGGCTCTATGTACCATTCGGGGCCGTCCAGGGCGGACCCGACGACCGGGATGCCGGCGGAGTGCAAATAGACACTGCTACCAAACGTCAGCGCGCTCACCGCTATCACCCCGAATACCGCCTTTTGGGCCACCAGCACCTGAGCCGCGGCCAGTGCCCCAGTCGGGCTGGACGTGGTATCAGCCGTATCCAATTTCAGCATGCGACCGTTCACCCCGCCCTCTGCGTTCTGCAGAAAGAAGCGGGCGTTGGCCCCGTCCGCGGTGTCCCCGAACGTCGACGCCGCCGCCCCGGTAAGGTCAGTCAACAAGCCCACCCGGATCGTGTCCGTGGAGACACCGGGTGCGCTTGCGGTGTTGGTGGTTCGGCTGGCTGGGGGCGGGATGCCGCTGGTCGTCGGGGCGGTGGAGTTTCCCGTCGCGGCCGGACCGCAGGCCGAGATCAACAAGAGAATCAGGGCCGTCGTCGTAAGGGCGCGGCAATGACTCGTTCGCCACCCGACCCCCCGTTGGAGTAAACGATTCATGACCGAACGAATGTTACGTTCCCTTGTCTCTTGGGGGGCGCTACTGGTCGCTCATCGGCGGGGCCAGCTTGGGCTCGTCGGGTAGGTCGGGCTCCGCCTGTTCTTCCTCGGTCGTTTCGGTCAATCCCAATAGCCGGGCGACTGGCGCCGCGGTCAGGCCGTAGATGGTGACTGTGCCCACGATCACCAGAAAGGTCGCGGGCAGCAGTTTGTTGGCTCCGCCGATTCCCGCCGCGGCCAGCGGTGCACCGAAGGTGGCCGCGGTGGAAGCGGCCACGATCCCCCGAGGATCCATCCAGCCGACGAAGACCCGCTCTCGAACCGATAAGGCGGTGCGGAATGTCGACGCCGCCGCGATCAGCGGACGCACCACCAGCACCAGCCCGGCGATTAGCACCAGCGTGGGCGCGAGCACGGCGCGGACCGACGCGGTTGTCACCGTAGCGGAGATGGATATGAACAGGAGGCCGATGACGAGTTGCACGATCGTCTTGAAGAAACGCCGGTCCTCGGGCAGGTTCATTCCGGGAAGGTTTGCCAGCGCCACGCCCATCACGATGGCGGCGATGAGACCGGTGTCGTCGCGGCGGGCGTCGCAGAGGGCCGCGGTGCCGATGACGACAGCCAGGATGGCCTCGGTGGCCAGTACCCCGGTCAGGTGGACCTTGCTCAACAGCAGCCACAAAACGGCCGTTCCGATCACTCCCCCGAGTGCGCCGATCCCGACGCTGCGTAGGAACGCCAGGGCCTCGGTGCCTCGCCCGATTTGCACGTGACTGACCAGCCCTTGAAACACCAGGGCGCCGATGATGGCGCCGACGGGGTCGATCGTGACGCCTTCCCAACCCAGGATCTGCGAGACCCGCCGGCCCGGCCGGGCCGCCTCGAGCAGCGGGACCACGACCGTGGGACCCGATACGATGACGATGGCGCCCAGCATCACCGCTGCCCGTCCTGTCAAGCCTAGCAATGGCCAGGCCAGTAGCGCCGCGCCTGCCCAGGTAATCGGGACACCCAGGTAGAGGAGGCGACGCACGACCCGCTGGCTGTGGCCTTCGAGTTCGCGGAAATTCAAATCGAGACCGCCGTCGAAGAGGATGATCGCAACCGCCAGCGCGACCAGCGGCGAGAAGGCAGAGCCCAGGCTCTTCTCAGGGTCGAGAGCGCTCACATAGTGTCCGGCGACAAACCCCACTGGTAACAGCACGATGATGGCGGGCAGGCGAAGTTGGGCCGACAGGATCTGGCAGCCGACCGCGAGCATCACCGTCAGGCCAAACCCGATGAAGATGTCGCTCGTGCTCACCAGGCGAACGTTAACAACACAGGCCGTGAGGTAATCCAGAACCCCCATGTCTGGGTCTCAAGGCGCCGGCGGCTCTCATCAAACGGCCGACCCCGCGTGACCCGTCTATCCGATCCGGACGACTTCTCGATCATTTTGATCCGGAGCAGGTTCGACCTGGACGCCAGCAGACGCGCCCAAAATGGGCAACGCGCTTCCGAGTGATTCCCTTTCCGGGGGCGGCGCCCTGAATCTTGACCGACCCGTTTAGTTCACCTCGTGTTCATGGTCAGTTCGTCACCATCATGCGGTCGCGTCCCAATTCCGACGGTGAAGGATGATGGTATCGCACGCTCGAGAATCGGGCGGCCCCCCTCAGGCCGTCCCAGGTTCGAGGTCCGCGCTGGTGTAGGGACCGGGCTGGGTGGGACGCTCGGCGGGCGAGTCCGATTTGGTGGGGGGGAGCTGAGCCGTTTGCGGAACACCCAGAGGCTCCAGGCTTGGTAGGCGAGCACGACCGGGAAGAAGATGGCCGTGACGATGGTCATGACCGTCAGGGTGTACGACGGGCTGACGGTGTTGGCGATGGTGAGGTTGTAGGCGGTGTTGGTGCTCGACACCATGACCCGAGGAAATAGATCGAAGAAGATGGATCCGACGATGCTGCCGATGGCGATGGCGGCGGCGGTGAAGGCCCACCCCTGGGAGCGGGCTTCGGCTAGCCAGGCCGCCGCCACGATGGCGACGAAGGCCAGGGCGTCGATCGGGTTGGGGACGAAGCCCACATTGAGACCGACGTGACTCCAGGTCAGCCAGCCGAAGGCGACTGCGGCGGCCAGCCAGCCGAGCCGGCCGGACAGCGCCGCGCAGCGGTCGTGGAGGGCACCGTCGGTCTTGAGGGTGAGATAGGTGGCCCCGAGGAACAGCGACAGCACGGTGAGGGTGAGGCCGGTGTAGAGCCCGTAGGGGACCAGCAGCCCCCAGAAGCTGCCGGTGTAGTTGTGGCTGGAGTTGATGGCTAGCCCGTGGAGGAGGTCGCCGAGGGCGGTGCCCAGTAGCAGCGGGGTCAGAGCGCTGCCGATGGTGAAAGACCATTTCCATGTAGCCCGCCAGCGGGCGTTGTCGGTCTTGCGCTGGAACTCGAAGGACACGCCCCGCCCGATCAGGGCCACCAGGACCAGCAGGAGGGCCAGGTAGAAGGTGGAGAACATGGTGGCGTACCAGCCTGGGAAAGCGGCGAAGGTGGCGGCCCCGGCGATGACGAGCCACATCTCGTTGCCGTCCCAGATGGGACCGATGGAGTTGACGGCGATGCGGCGCTCCACGTCGTTGCGTCCCACGAAGGAGTGCAGCATGCCCACGCCGAAGTCAAATCCCTCCAGGATGAAGAACCCCACCCAGAATATGGCCACGATGACGAACCAGATGTTGTCGAGTTGCACGGTTGCCGTCCTCTAGTAGATGAGGGCCGCGGCCCGGTCGTCGTCGGATTCGTCGGGCGAAACGCCGGCGGGGCGGTCACCTCCACCATGATCCTCCTCGTCGCCCGCTTCGAGATTCTTGCGGCCGAAGCGGACCATGAGATAGGCGTCGGCCACCCCGAGCGAGGCGTACAGCAGCACGAACACCGTCAGGCTGATCCAGATGTCGGTGGAGGTGACCGACGGCGAGGCGGCCTGCGAGGTCTTCATGATGCCTTGCACGATCCAGGGTTGTCGGCCGCTCTCGGTCAGTATCCACCCGGCCGTGTTCATGAGGAACGGGAGTATGACCACCCAGGGGGCAGCGAAGAGGAACCATCTGGATTTCTCCAGGGTCTTGCGACGAAGCAACCAAAGCCCCCACAGACCGAACAGCAGGATCAGGGCGGCCAGATAGGCCATCACCCGCATACCCCAGTACTGGAGAAAGACGTTGGGGATGTAGTTACCGGGACCGTACTGCTGCTGGTACTGGGCCTGCAGGTTGTTGAGGCCCTGCACCTCGCCGTCCACATGGTTGGTGGCCAGGATGGACAGCAGGTCGGGGACCTCCCAGATCTGAGTGGGCGTCTCGTCGTTCTTGCCGCCTTCGATCTGGAACAGCGAGAAGGGGCAGTGCGACGGGCAGGTCGTCCACAGCGCCTCCGCCGCCGCGATCTTCATCGGTTGGTACTTGCCCTCGACCACACCAAGTTCGCTCCCGATGAACATGTTCAAGAACACGGCCGGGGCTAACACGATCAGAGAAATGGCAGCCGTCCGGCGGAAAGCCGGGACGGAGCTCTTCCGCCGCAGGTGCCAAGCCGAGACGCCCAGCATGACGATACTTCCGGTCACCAGCCCGGCCAGCACCACGTGCGGGTAGCCCCACAGGAACACCGGGTTGGTGAACAGAGCCCCGATGTCATTGAGGACAGGCTGATTCTGAGCGTTCATGACATACCCGACCGGATGCTGCATCCACGAGTTGGCCGCCATGATGAACGCAGCTGACAGCATGGACGCCGCCGCCACCAGCCAGATACAAGTGAGATGCACCCTCTTTGACAGGCGATCCCAGCCAAAGATCCACAGGCCGAGGAACGTGGACTCCACGAAGAACGCCACCAGGCCCTCCATGGCCAGCGGCCCCCCAAACACGTTGCCGACCAGGCGGGAGTAGTTCGACCAGTTCATCCCGAACTCGAACTCCTGCACCAAACCTGTCACTACTCCGACCGCCACGTTGATCAGCAACAGCGTCCCGAAGAACCGGGTCAGCCGACGGAACGCGGGATCGTCGTTGCGATACCAGGTCGTCTGCAAGACCGCGACCAGAAAAGCCAAACCGATAGTGACCGGCACGAACAGAAAGTGATAGATGCTCGTGGTCGCGAACTGCCATCGGGCCAGATCAGTACTCATGACATGAACATCCCATCGTTCAAAATGGCATCGGTCGTGTTCTCGACGGTGTCACGTGGTGGTCGCGACGGAGATTCAAGCGTCGCCCCATAGGGCGCGGCGGCCATTTCCTCCCACCACAAGCTGGAATATCGTCCGCCCCGCCCGAGCAGGTCGTCGTGCGTACCGACCTCGACCACCCGCCCCGCGTCCATTACCATGATCTGGTCAACAGGCTCGAGCCCCACCAGCCGGTGGGTTATGAGGACCAGAGAGCGACCGTCGGTCACGCGGAGCAGGTCGGCGATGAGGGCGTCAGCTGCGGGCGGATCAAGATGTTCGGCGGGCTCGTCGAGCATCAACGCCGGGAAGTCGGCCAGTAGGGCGCGAGCCATCGCCACCCGCTGGCGCTGGCCACCCGAGAGACGGGCGCCATGCCTGCCCACCGGTGTGCCCAAGCCGGAGGGCAGGCCTTCGAGCCAGCCGGCCAAGCCGACCCGATCGAGGGCACGGAGCAGTTCGTGGTCGGCCGCGTCTCGCCTGCCGACTCTCAGGTTTTCGGCAATGGTCGCATCGAACAGATAGGCGTCCTGGCCGACCAAACCGATGACCGTGCGCACATCGGCGCCTCTCAGCCGATCGATCGGCTGGTCGCCCAGGGTGATCGATCCCGCCTCGACAGCCAAGAAGCGCAGCGCCACCGCGGTCAGCGTCGACTTTCCCGCCCCGCTCGGACCGACAATGGCCACCCGCCGCCCGGCGGGCAACGAGAGATCGACACCCCGCAAGGCCGGAATTGGCGCCCCCGGATAGGAGGCCCAGACCGAAGCGACCTCCAGGCCATAGGGGCCGGCAGGCAGCGGCGCCGGTGAATCGGGTTCGGTCACCGGCACTGGCGCGTCGATCACCTCGAACACGCGAGCGCCGGCTTGGCGGACGCGGTGGAGGGCCTGGGCCGCGACCGGCAGGCCGACGACCAACTCGAAGGCGGCCAGGGGGACCAGGGCGACGACCGCCAACTCCGTGCCGGCCAACCGGCCGGAGCGAACCGCCGGGATACCGACGAGGAGGCAACCCCAGCTGGCCAGCCCGGCCAGAAGGGTGGTCAAGGCCAGCCCGATGCCGGCGGTCCCCGCCGAGGCCGTGCCGATGGCCGTCAACTCCGCGTCCAGGTCCCGAATGGTCTGGGCGTGGGCGGCGATGGCCCCGAAGGCGACGAGCTCAGCGGCACCCTCGGTGAGGTCGATCATGGCCGCACCCAGGTCCCCCCGCACCCCCGCAAAGCGCGACGCTCGGCGCCGGGCGAGCGATCCGGTGAGCAACGGGACACCCGTGGCCGCCAGCACCAAGGCCGCGGCCAGGATAATGGCGGCGCCAGGCAGCATCCACCACATCAGGGCCACGGTCAGGAAGCCGACTACTACCGCCGTGCCGAATGGAGGGATGACCCTGATGACCAGGTCCTGTTGTGAGTCGACATCGCGGACGATCCGGGCCAGGAGGTCCCCGCGCCGCAACGACGGGAGGCCAGCTGGTGCCAGGCGCTCGAGTCGCTCGTACACCTGAACCCTGAGGTCAGCGAGGCGTCGGAAGGCGGCGTCGTGGCCGACCAGTCGCTCCCCATAGCGGAACAACCCGCGAGAGAGCCCGAAGACTTGCACGGCGACGATGGCCACGGCCAGCGACGCCTCGTTGGGGTGCTGGGCGGCGCGCGAGATGAGCCAGGCCGCAGTGCCGATGAGACCGATATCGGCGGCGACCGCGCCCGCAGCCAGAATGGTCGCCAGGGCCACCCGACCGCATGCCGGCCGGACCATGCCGAAGGTCCGGCGCAACGGGGCGAGCTGACCGTCAACCTTCATTCGGGCGTCGCCATCGGATCTCATGACGCCGCCGGCGTCGCCATCGCCGGCGCCATGTCAACCACTCGATCGGCCAGCGCCAGCAAGGAAGGGCGGTGGGCAACGATTACCACCGTGCGACCAACCATGAGCCGCCGCACGGCGGCCAGCACGCCCTGCTCGGTCCGGCCGTCGAGATTGGCAGTGGGCTCATCGAGGAGAAGCAGGGGCGCGTCGCGGCACGAAAGCCCGGGCCAGGGCCACCCGTTGGCGCTCCCCCGCAGACAGTCCGGCCCCCTCGTGGCCCAGCGGGGTCTCGATCCCACGGGGAAGGCGAGCCACCACGCCGACGAGACCGGCGTCGGTAATCGCAGCCTGGACCTGGTCGTTGGTCGCGTCGGGACGGCCGAGGCGGATGTTGGCCGCGATCGACCGGGCAAACAGATGCGGGTGCTGCGGGACCCAGGCCAACTGGGCCCGCCAGGCGTCGGGGTCGAGGTCAGCCAGGTCCACCTCCCCGACCCGGACCGAGCCCCGGTCGATCGGGGTCAGGCCGAGCAGAACGCTTAAGAGGGTCGATTTCCCGCAACCGCTGGGGCCGGCGATGGCGACGACCTCACCGGGCTTCACCGCCAAGCTGACGCCCCGCAGGGCCGGGAGGGCCCGCCCGGGGTAGCAGACGTCGAGCTCGTCGACCCGCAGCACCGACCGGGATGGGTCGGGCACATCGCGGCGGGTGCCGGGCGTGGGAAGCGGTCGCTCGAGTACCTCGAACACGTCCTCGGCCGCCTTCATCCCTTCGGCGCTGGCGTGATAGTTCGTACCCAGGGCCCGCAGGGGAAGGTAGGCCTCAGGGGCCAGGATGAGCACGAAGAGGGCCGGCGCGAACGTCAGATGGCCGTCGAGCAGCCGGAGTCCGACGGCCACCGCCACCAGGGCCACCGAGAAGGTGGCCAGGAGCTCCAGGATGAGGGAGGAAAGAAACGCCACCTTGAGGGTGGCCATCGTCGCCGTGCGGTACCGGTCGGTGATGTCACGGACCGCAGCCACCTGGGCCTTGGCCCGTCCGAAGACCTTGAGCGTGGGGAGCCCGGAAACCAGGTCGAGAAAGTGTCCGGCCAGGCGTTCGAGCAGCCGGGCCTGACGCTGCATCCGAGCCTTCGTCGACGCCCCCACCAGCGCCATAAACAACGGGATCAGCGGGACCGTTACGGCGATGATCACCGCCGAGATCCAATCGGAAGCCAACACCACCACGATCACCGTGACCGGAACCATCACGGCCAGGAACAGTTGCGGCAGATACCGGGCGAAGTAGCTGTCGAGGGCGTCGATTCCACTGGTCGCCAGCACCACCAGGCGGCCCGAGCGCTCCCGCTCGATGTCAGAAGGCCCCAGCCGTGCGATCCGCTCCACCAGGGCGCGGCGCAGATCCGACTTCGCTGATGCCGAGGCCCGATCGGCCATTCGCTCCCCCAGCCACCCTACCGTCGCCCTGCAGAGGATGACCATCAACAGCACCACGACGAGCGTGCCGACCTGAGCGCGCCCCTCGTGGCCGGCGACAACACCGGCGACAACACGTGCGACCACGTTGGCGATGAGCCAGGCCTGCGCCACCACGAGGCCGGCAGTGATTCCACCCAGGAGAACCGTGGCCACCAGATACCGCCTGGTGCCTCGCGTGTAGCGAAGCAGTCGGGGGTCGATGGGACCGGACCGCCGCCCCCCGGCGCCGGTGCCGACGGCCGAGGGCGGGTTACCGGGCGCTTGTGGGTGCTCCTGCGTGGACCGCCCCAGTCTCAACCGCCGCCGCTCGACCGCGCCCACGGTCCGATTGTGGCGGGCCGGGTTGGTGCGCAGATCCCCCCGATCGGGTGAAGAGCGGTGGGCTTCGAACGGCCCTGGACCGATCGGCTCGGCTGTGAGCGGCGGCTGACGGTGATCGATGCTGCGCCCGTATGGGCGCTGAGAGCCCACCGCTCCCCATATGATCGACTGCACTAATCGTGGGCGAGCAGGCCCAGTTCGTGCATGCGGGTGATGGCGTCACGGCGCGAGGAGACGCCGAACTTCCGGTACAGGGATGTCGCCTGCGTTTTCACGGTGTTTCGCGATAGGTACAGGCGCTCGCTGATTTCTTTGAGGGTGAGATGCGTGGACAGAAGGGGCAGGAGTCGAAGCTCGGCAGTCGTGAGCGAGGAGGCCCCGCCGGTGCCGGCGGTGATGGTGGTCAACTTGGCTCGCAGTTCGGCAGCCTGTTGGGGTAGTACGCCGAGGTCCGGTCGCTGGGCGAAGATGTCTTGGGTTTGGCGTAGCACCGCTCGGACCCCGCTGGCGTCGCCCAGGGCGAGGTAGGCCCGTCCAAGCTCGATGAGGGCTTGGGTCGAAACGACCGGCAGGGCGTAGGTGAGCAGAGGCCGGAGACGAGCTGCTTGGGTGACATAGTGGCGGGACGCGGCCACGTCGCCACGCTGGACGGCGATCCGGGCCGCCCCGGCGTAGACCAGGGCGCTGGTCCAGTAGTCGTCCAACTGACCATCGCGTACGATGGTCAGCGCTTGTTCGGTGAACACCTGGGCCGCAGGCCAGTCGGTGCGTTCGGCGGCGGCGATACCGCGTTCGGCGAGGACCAGCGCGACCAGGGGCACCGCGCCGGCCGCCACGGCGACATCGGCGGCGTGGGCCAGGATCGGATCGGCCCGGTCAGGGTTGGCGTCGAGCAGGTGTGAGACGCCTTCGGTGTGCAGCATGGAGGCTCGATACGGGCTCGCCGGGCTGAGCTTCTCCAAGGCCGTCTGGGCGTCGCCGCGCATGTCGCCGACACCGTGACGGCCCAGCAGGGCCCGCAGGTAGGCGAGCAAGCCCTCGGTGGTGTCGCCGTCGGGGAGGGTGCCAGGAGAGGCCGCTCCCTCCGCCGCCGCCGCCCACCGTTCGGCCCCGCCGGGGCGTCCAAGGAGGGCGAGGATCAGCGCGCCGTGGACGGCGATAGCCGAATAATGTTCGACCCAGGTCTTGTCCTCGAGCCACTCCATCCAACCCAGGACCGTGTCGACGCGCCCGCTGGCCCACACCGGCTGCATCCATTGGAGCACGAGTCGGGCGACCCGCTCGGCGTCGCCGGCGGCCTGGGCGTGTTCGATGGCCGTCTCCGGACTGCCGTTTGCTTCGAACCAGGCCGCCGCCCGGGAATGCAACGCCGGGATCATCCCCGGCTCCCGGCGTTTGAGCTCAGCGTGTAACAGCTGCCGGAACAACTGGTGGTAGCGGTACCAATCGCGGTGTCGGTCGAGGGGGATTACCAGGAGGTTGCGGCGGTCGAGTTGGTCGAGCACCCGGCCCGATCCCTCGGTGTCAAGAGTGGCGTCGCAGAGCGGACCGCACAGGCGGTCAAGGATCGACGTACGGGTAAGGAACGAGACTTCGGCACGCGACACCCGGTCGAGGATCTCAGAGCGGAGGTAGTCGCCCACGTAACGGTCGTCGCCCGTGAAGGAGAACACCGCCTCGGCCCGAGGGCTGCCAGCTTTCATGGCGAGTGCAGCCAGGTACAACCCGGCCGGCCATCCCTCGGTTCGCTCCACGAGGACGTGGACCTCGTCGCCCACCATCTCGATACCCGCGTCGGTGAGCAGCCTCGAGGCTTCGCCCTCGCCCATGGCGAGGTCCTCGGCGCCGACTTCGACGATGCCCCGCTCGGCCCGCAGGCGGGCGGTCGGCAACGACAGGACGTCCCGGGAGGCGATGGCGACCTGCGACCCCTGCGGCAACGAGAGAGCCAGTTCGGTGATGGCGTCGAGACATTCGCGATTCGTAATCGCCTCGGCGTGGTCGAGCACCATGACGAAAGGCTGCTGCATCGACGCCAGCGCGGCCACCAAGAGCGGCACAACGGTTTGGCCCCCACCCGGCGAAGCCAGGGCGCGAAAGATCCCGGGGTTGATCCGCTCGACCCGATCCAGGGCTACGGCCAAATACGTCAACAACACGATCGGGTCGTTGTCGCCGCGGTCGCCTGACAGCCAGGCCAGGCGAGGTTGTTTCGACTCGGCCCATTGCGCCAACAGCGTCGTCTTGCCGTAGCCAGCCGGCGCCACGACAGAGATAACCGCAGGGACACCTACCCCGACGAGGCGGTCCAGCAGCACGGTGCGGGGCACCGTCCCGGCCCTGACCACCGGCGGATGCAGCTTTGACTCTGACAGCTCAAACGGACGATCGGAATGGCCAGATGGTCGCAACGCCAGGGGGAGACCCGCGGGGGCCCTTGCCGTCACGGGGCGGAAGCATACCCGCTTGGAACGGCTCCCCGGCCCAGAGCTGATCTTCGAAATTGCCGCGCCTTTCACCCCCTGTGGACGGAGACGGCAGGTTGTCCACCGGCGACAATCGTGATGCGAGGCAAGGGATTCGTAGATCGCAGGGAGCTCGCTCATGACCGACCAACCGGTTGTCCTCGCCGTCGCCTCGTACCCGTCGCGGGCCGCGGCCGAGCTTGACTTCCACGCTTTGGGCGCCATCAACCACGCCGGCCGGGTCGATCACCTCGCCGCCGCCGAGGTGGAAAAGGGTGCGAACGGCTGGTTGGAGATCGCCCGTCACCGCAGCACGGGTCTGCCCGGGAGCTGGGGAGTCACCCTCCTCGGCAGCGCCATCACCGCGGTGGCCGCCCCCCTCGGCATCACCCTGCTCGCGTCCGTGTTGGCGACCGGTACCGAATGGAAAGGAGCCGCGGGAATCGTCGGTCGCTTCTGGCATGAAGTCCCCAGAGACCGGCTCCGCGCTGATGGGCAATCTGCTCGAGGGCGGACAGACCGGCGTGGTCGTCGTCGCCGTTGACCCACGCGCCGACTACGTCAAGTCGGTCTTGTCCCATGCCACCACCAAGATCGTGACCGACTGCGTCCGGGTGGACCTTGAGGCCGGATTCGCCAGCGCGTTCGACGAAGTAGTACCGGAATCCCCCACCTCTTCACCCTCACGGGACGATCCCCGCCGTCGAATACCGCGACCGTGAATACTGTCGAGCCCCATCAAGCATGCCTCGGCGGAACGCGCCCGGCCGGCCCGACCGCCCCCCTTACAAGAGGCCGACGAGGCCGTCGACGATCTGCCAGACCCCGAGGACGGCGACAACGTAGACCAGCAGGGTGCGCCCGTTACGGTCGAGCCATCTATTGAGCGCCTGTAGCTTCGGGATCGTCCAGCCGGGGGCGACGAAGTAGAGCACAATCGGAACTTCGATGGTGATAAGAACCAGTGCCACCACGATGACCACCCAGGCCGCAGTGGCGGCCGTGCTCATCTTGGTGCCACCCACGACATCCAGGGCGGCGAGATAGGTGGGTGAGGGCGTGTACATGGCCACGCCGACCACGAACACGGCGAGGAGCCCCGAGCCGGCGACGGCGTTGGATACTCGTGACGGCTGAGCATCGGTCGTCTTTTCCTTCACGGGTCGGTGAGCCAGCAGCCAAGCGGCAACTAGGAAGACCACGCCTAACCCCAGCCGCACCCCATAGCGCGGCGTCGAGTTACTGCTGTCGGTCACTCCCGCGCCCCGCAACACGAAGACGAAGAGGAAGCCGACGGCCAGTAGGCATACGGCCGCCCCGACGAGGAAGACCGCCGAACGGGCCCGCGGCCGGGTGGCACCGAAGAGCAGCAGCAATGCTACCAGCCCGAATGGATACAGGCTGGACAGGAGGGCCAAGGGAATGGCCTGGGTTGGCATCAGGCTGCCGCGGATCCCGTCCGGGCCCGCCGCGGTTCCGGGCCGGAAGGTACCGGAACCCAGCCCGAACTGGTAGGCCAGGTCGAATCGTCGGTGGAACGACGGGGCTGGCAGAACGAATGGTGGCGCGGCGGAGGCTCCATCCGGCCGGGCTCAGCCCAAGATCTTTGCCTTGCCGGCCTGGAACTCCTCCTCCGTGATGGCCCCGGAGGCCTTGAGGTCGGCAAGTTTGGCCACCTCATCTGCCGTGCTCGAAGTCGAGGCCGCTTGCTGCACATACGCTTGGAAGGCCTCATCCTGCTGCTGAGCCCGTTCGGCGGCCCGCTCTTGCATGCTCCCGCCCCGGGCGATCAGGTACACCAGGATCCCGAGGAAAGGGACCACGATCACGAATATGATCCACAGGGCTTTGGCGAAACCACCCATGTCGTGACTCCGGAAAATGTCGCCGAAGACGATGATCAACAGCCAGATCCAGATGAAGAAAAGGAAGAACTCCAGCATCGTCCAAAAGACGCCTAACAGGGGATAATTGTACGCAAGCATGGCTCGGGCCTCCTAGCTGGTAGCAACTTTGATGTCGTCGGGATTGACGACAACTTCGCCGCCAAGATTCACCCGGTTTCGGATCCTCAAATCATATTTGCGCCGGTGCGGGTGACGGCGGATCACTCTCTTGCCCTGCTGACGAGCGACTCGGGACGGGCATCGACGAAGCGTGCCCAGAAGGGCAGAAGATCGCATCACCCGGAACGGCTGATATGCCGGCCGACGATTCCTCACCGAGCAGCCAGCTACCTGCTGCCCAGATTTCGTGGTCAGGACGGGCTCGGTCCGCCGCACCGTCGCCATGAATGATCATGAAATGATCACCTCGGCGGGTGCCCCGGTTCGGAAGCAGGCTCGTTCCGCTTCTTCATCGGACCGAAGCGGCGGCCGCGCCGGGCCCCGTGCGAGAGTGCGGTCAAGCTTGCCAGGCGGCTGGACGCCTGGCCGCCAGAACGGCGCACACGGTCACCAGACCTAACAGCCCGGTAGCCAACCCAAGGGCGGCGGCGGCACTGACGTGCAGGACAAGGAGTGCGCCGACCACGGCCCCGCCGAGCATCGTGATCACAGCCAGGACGCGTCGGAGCACCACCACCCGGTCGAGCTTCCGCACATCAGCTGCGATACCAGTAAGCGTCATGGTGAGCACCGTGGTCGTGAGATCAGGCACCGCCAGCCGGCGGACCACGGCGTTCTGAAGGCCGAGCCCGATCGCGGCCGTCATCGCAATGACATCCCGCACCGATCCATTGAACGGTGTGCTGGACACGGCCGACACCACCAGGGCGACGAGGAGGAACACGAGTTCGACGATGAGCCCATCGCGAAACAGCACCCCCCGGTTGGTGCCCTGTCTGCCGATCGCCACACCGCCGCCATAGGCGCCGATAAGGAAGCCGGCCAGGGCGAATAAGGAGGCGCTCAACGAGAATCCTGGTGCGCCGGCGATGGCAAATCCCACGAAGACGACGTTGCCGGTCATGTTGGCTACGAACACCCGCCCCAGGCTCAGGATGCTCACGGCATCGACCGTGCCGGTCACGACAGTCAGGATCAGCAGGAGAGCGGGCAGCGGCCCGTGCTTCGGGTCGGCGACGAAGGCCCTCAAGATGCCGGTCTGACTGCCGCCAGAGCTTGCTCGGTCGGTCAACGCCCCTCCTCTGCGTTCCCTCTCCACCGGTGCCGGGCCAGCCGCGCCGCTACGATGCTTCGCGGCCTCCGGGACACTATCCGAAGTCACGGCTCACAAGCGCGTGACTCGGCTGGGGTGTTCCCGGGGGAACACCCGGCCTCCCCTACGAGGCGAGCAGATCCCGGGCGCCGAGGTCGGCCCGCGGGTGCCGGAGTTTGGCCAAGGCGCTCCGCTCGATCTGGCGAATCCGCTCTCTGGTGAGATGGAGCTCGGCCCCGACCTCTTCCAAGGTGCGCGGTTCGCCCCGGTCGAGTCCGTAGCGCATGCGCAGGATGTCCCGCTCGCGCTGGCTCAGCGACCTGAGCAACCGTTCGACCTCGGCGTTGAGCATGCGATCGGCCACCTGGTCGAACGGCGAGGGGGCGGTCGGCGTCCGAGACGACGTCAGCCAGCTCGGTGTCGCCGTCGGCGCCGATCGGTGTGGCCAGGCTCACGGGCTCGACCACGTAGCGGAGGAGGGTCTCGACGTCAGCTTCAGACATCTGGAGGTGCCCGGCGAGTTGCCCGGCGGTGGGGACGTGTCCCGTCTGACCCTCCAGTTGAGCCTTCGCCCGCAGCACCCGCCGAACCTGATCACCGGCGTGGACCGGGAGTCGCACGGTCCGCGAGCTGTTGTCGATGCCTCGGCCGATGGACTGGCGGATCCACCAGGTGGCGTAGGTGGAGAACTTGAAGCCTCGGCGCCAGTCGAACTTCTCCACCGCGTGCATGAGCCCGAGGTTGCCCTCCTGGATCAGGTCCAGGATGGGCATGTCCGACGATTGGTACTTCTTGGCGATGGAGACGACCAAGCGCAGGTTGGCGTTGACGAACTGCTCCGACGCTCGTTCCGCGTCTCGCCGGGTCCGGCGGAGCTCTCGTTCGCGGGCCGGGGAAAGTGGCAAACCCTGCCCCAACTCGCCGTCAGCCGTCCTCCCGGCCTCGATGGCCTGGGCCAACCGGATCTCGTCATCCTTGGTCAGTAGCGGGTACTGGCCGATGCCATCCAGATAGAGGCGCACAGAGTCCTCGTCGGCCCCATCGGTCCTGCCCTTGCCCATGTGCCGAACAACGTCCGAAGCGGGGCCGGATATGCCCGCCGCACCCGCAGTTCAGCGTGTGGCACACTGAGTGCCCCGCGGTGGCCGTAGCTCAGTTGGTTAGAGCGCCAGGTTGTGGCCCTGGAGGTCGGGGGTTCAAGTCCCCTCGGTCACCCCACCGCAACCCCCGGGGCAGTTCAAGCCGGATAGGGTTTTGCAGTTCAGACGCGCCTCTAGCTCAACGGCAGAGCAACGGACTCTTAATCCGCAGGTTCCGGGTTCGAATCCCGGGGGGCGCACCACAAAGTGGCAGGTCACAAGGCAAGTCGTAGTGGAAACCCAGTGATACATCTAGGGTCCATCCCTAGTGTCGCCCTAATCCGCCGCTCCTATTGCTACCCTCCTCGGTCGTGGGCACCGTCCGTGAACGCCAACCAGGGGTCTGGGAGGTGCGGGTGTACGTGGGTCGTGATCCGGTCACCAACGCACCCCGCCAGGTGTCGCGGGTCATCCGCGCCGGACCGCGCACCAAGACCGGCCAGCCGCCGAGGAAGGTCACCGACCTCGTACACGAGTTGGAGGTCGAGGCCGGCGAGGGCAAGCTCGGGGGTACTGCGGCCACGGTAGGGCTGCTCCTCGATCGCTACCTGGAGCACCTGGCCCGCAAGGGCCACTCGCCGAAAACCCTCGACACCTACCGGCGGTACATAGCCTCGACCATCCGGCCCGCCCTCGGGCCACGCCCGGTCCGCAAGGTGACCGCCTGGGACCTCGACGCCCTGTACGCCACCATGATCGACGCCGGCAAAGCGATCGCGACAATCCGCCAGCATCACGCCATCATCTCCGGAGCCCTGAGCCAGGCCGTCAAGTGGGGGTGGTGCCCGACCAACGTCGCCACCATGGCCAGCCCCCCGGTAGCTCGCCCGGGGCGGATCATCCCCCCGACCGCCAAGGAGGTCCGGGCAATCGTCGAGCTGGCGGAGGAACGCAATCCTGACCTGGCGGCCATGATTATGCTCGCCGCCCTCACCGGCGCCCGCCGCGGTGAGCTGTGCGCCCTGCGCTGGTCGGACATCGATCTGACCGGCGCAGGATCGGTGCGGATCTCCCGGTCGATGCTCGACCTGCCCAACCGCGTCGAGGAGAAAGCCACCAAGTCACACCAGGAGCGCACTCTCGCCCTGGGCGAGGCCGGCCTGGCGCTCGTCCAGTTACGCCGGGACGCCATGCTCGAGCGGGCCCGCCGCGCTGAGGTCGAGCTCGCTCCTGACGGCTACGTGTTCGCGGAGCGTCCTGACGGTACGACTCCCTGCCGGCCCGACAAAGTGACCGGATTCTTCTCTCGCGTCCGCGACGAGCTGGGCCTGACCCACGTACACCTTCACTCGCTGCGCCACTTCATGGCGACCCAACTCGCCGCCCGAGGCGACGTGTCAGCCCGAACCCTGGCCGGCCGGCTGGGGCACGCGGACGCCAGCGTCTCGCTCAAGGTGTACTCGCACTTCTTCCCGGCCGCCGACGCCGATGCCGCTGACCACGTTGGCCGGATACTGGCGCCAACAGGCGAGTGATGGCGACCGCAGACTCCCAACACCGGGTGCTCGGATACCTCGGCCTGGCGGTGATCCTCACTGCCTTCGGGTTCTTTTTCTGGCTCGTCCTGGTGCCACCTCACGGACCGACGTTCACTCACCCGAGCGTGTGGGACGAGATGATCGACAGCCGGTTCATCGTCGGCGTGGTGCGCCTGATCGGCCTCGTGGTCGCTCTCTACCTGGTGATCTCGGTCGTGGCCTTGATCGCCCAGCAGCGGTGGCTGACCGCTATCGGGCCATTCCAGACCGAAACCCAAAAGGCGGTCAACAAGACTGTCGAGGAGCACGATCAACTTGCCGAACAGCTGGAGAAGGCCAAGGCGACAATCACCGAGCAGACCGACACGATCAGGGAACTTCGCGACGCGCTTGTCGCACTTTCGCAGGGACAGCCATGAGTCGGCCTACACTTGAGGTCGGAGACGATGACATGACCACGGCACAGATGGAACAGGTGAAGGAGCTGCAGGAGCGCAGCGAGAAGGTTCTTCGCGACGCCGAGGATGAGCAGAGGCGCATCACCGAGCTGCTTGACCGCGTCAACGAGTCCCGCCCCCACACCGTTCGAGTTCTCCGCCGCGCCGGCTACTTGAAGTAACCCCCGCCGGCACACCGCTCGCTCGAAGGCGATCCGTCCTCAACCGCCGTCCGCGCCTAACCCGTCCCCCCGTGATCCGCTGGCTTGCAGGGCCTGGTGCGACTCATGTGCGGCTCCGTCCTGGGTTACCACCGGGCTGGTATCGAAGAGAGTCCCTTGCGCTTCGGACGTCGCGGATGTGGTTGACCTGGTCGCCAGACGTTGCCCGCGCGCAGAGAGGCTCGACGCTGGCTGAGAGGTGAGGATGGTCGCGTTTGGTGGACTGTCCATGTCGGTCGGACTGTCCATGTCGGTCGGACTGTCCATGTCCGTCGGACGATCCACATCAGCCGGACGCCTGCTGCCGTCCTGACTATCTGGACGATGATTGATCTCGCTGCGGATGGGTGGTGTGTCCTGATCCGTAGGACGGTCTCGTAGTTCGATCCCTTCGGGCAGGTTGAGCCGGTACCCGGACCGTTGGCGTCCGCCCGGTCCCTGGACTCGTTGCCGTGTGACAAGCTCAGCTGCGCCGAGCGCGGCGACTGCCCGGGCCGCGGTGTCCTTGGTGACCCCGATGGCGAGCGCCACATCCCGAACACCGGTTGGGGCGACCCAGCCCCGGCCGTCCGGGTAAGCCCGGAGCGCAAGTTCCTCGAGGGCTGCCCAGGCCAGGGCGCCCAGCTGGCGCCGCCAACGTCGACTCTCGTCGCCGACGAGGAGCACACGGCTGCCTACCGCGCTCACGGCCGTGGCGGGTCGGGAGGCCCGGGATAGTGGCGTTCGGGCTCCGCCGGGCCGCCCTGTTGGCCGGGCTGCGTGGTCAGTCACTGCCTGCGGTACTCCCCCGGTCTGCGAGTCCAATGCGGCGTCGATGTCCGCCCGCGGCGCCTCAGAGGCGCGGGCCGGGTCGATGGCCGGCCCGAGCGGGCGGCGCATGCGATCGGCCCCTTCGAGTTCTACGACCAGCGCCTCTGACGGTCTGTCCTGGTCGGTATGGCGGCGAAGCTGCGAGTCGATCCTGGTATCGGCGAGCGCGGGCGGGAGATCCGACGATGGCGGTCTGCAGCGCGGGGTGTCCTCGGCGCTCATACTGCGTCGCCGGGAGGGTCGGTCATGCGCTGCAGGGCGGACCGCGGTACCCGCAACAACCGGCCGAGGGGTACCACCGGTAGGCCGGTCTGGCCGCCACTGCTCAGCCAGCGCTGGCAGAGCGCGTACGCCGAGGTGCGCCCGATGCGCAGTACGGCAGCCGCTTCTTCGACGGTCAAGAACTCGGGCAGATCCTCCAAGCTCAATTTCAGACACCTCCTTCTGAAGCAACGAGTCCCACTAGCGGGCGGCCTGACCACCAGCAGCCCGACGGCCAGCCCCGGGTCGGGACCGCAACGCGGGTGGGTGCCGGACTGGCGGGACATGGCGAGTTCCGGGCTGGCGGGTCGGGGACCGATGTACCGGAACCGGGCGTGGCCTAAGCAAGAGTGGCCGGACGCGGCGCGCTGGAGGCTCGATCTCGAATGTCAAGAACTCGGAGAGTTCCTCCGATGACGTCACAGCGGTCCTCCTGTTCGTGGGCCCTCAATAGGTAAGGCGCCCTCCCGGTCACTGTTGGCCACTGCGCCTGGACCGACCGGCCACCCCCCATGAGCAATGGGCGCCAGCCGCCAGGCGGGGTCGCGGATTTGTCGTTGCACGCCCTCTGCCACGACAACCCCGACTTTCGGAGCCGGACCGGCAAGGTCCTGGTTGGCGAACAGGACGTGGCTTCTGTCGGAAAAAGTCCGGAAGACTTTGGGTCGCGGCGAGAGGGCCCACACCTACTACCGGCGAGGCTGAGAGCCGAAAGTCAAAAATTTCTCGGGAACGACCGGGCCTCGGTGTCGCCGCCGGTGGCGATCCCAAGGGTCGTCGACCCATCCGTATGGGGGCGACCGGTCAGTCGAGCGGTCCCACCTCGGTTTGGCCAGGGGCACGCTGAGCATGCATTGTAGCTACGAATAGGCTGCTCTGCCGTGTCCTAGAATCTCGGACATAGCAGCTGTCCATATTTCAAGGACAGGTCGTATATCGCCCTAGTTACTGCACCTGCTGATCTGCCCACTCTGGACGCGCCGCCGACTATAGCGATCACCCAACCGACCCCACCAGTACAAGGTTTCCACCCCCCACACTCTGACCTACGACCGTTCCCACTCACACCACAACCACACCGGCATTCACCACTACTGACCACCACAACCCTTCCAACAAAAGACTGCAACACCACCACTCATCCATGTGATACAAAGACAACGGCTTTTGGAACACGTTTGCAACGTCCCGTTGGGAACAGTGTGGGGAACGGTTGGTGCGTATGGGTTGGATGAGGATGATGGGGGTGGACTCGGTCGAGTACCACGAGCACGCCGTGGCCGGGCGCGCCGACGGCCCGGTGATCGCCGCGGCGGCCTACTACGCGTCCCGGGGTGAGACCCCGATGGTGTGGGGTGGCCGGGGCCGCTGTCTGCTCGACTTGGACGGCGAGGTCGACCTAGCCGACTATCGGGCCATCTTCGGCGCCGGGGGCGCCCATGACCCACACGGGGACGCGGCTGGTCGGGTGCCGGCGACCAGGCTTGGAGCTGGTGATTTCGCCGCATAAGAGTGTGGCCGAGCTGGGGGTGATCGGCCGAGCCGAGGACATGCACCTGATCGTCGACGCCGAGCGCGACGCAACCCTGGCCTACCTGGACGATCTGGTGGCCGACGCGGGGTGGCCGGCGAGGCCGGGCCCAGGTGTCAACCTCGACGGGCGGGCTGATCTGGGCGACGTCCCGTCATGCCACGACGCGGGGCCGGGGATCCCCAGGTCCATGATCACGTGCTGATCGCCAACACGGTGTTGATGGGCGACACCCACGGCGGGTGGAAGGCGCTCGACACCGCGTTCGTCCGGGATCACCTCCACGCCGCCACCGCGGTGGGCCGCATGGCCGCGGCGGCTAAAGCAGTCGAGCTGGGTTATGGGATCGAGGCCGATGGGGGCCCGTCGGGCCGGCTAGGCGGCTGGGCCATCACCGGTATCCCGGCCGAGGTGTGCGAGGCCCACTCGACCCGGTCAACCCGCAACCGAGGTTGCAAGTCTTCTCCGCCCGCAGCGGGGGCCGATAGGTCTCTCCGGCATACGAGGCACACCCGCCCGG
The DNA here is from genome assembly GCA_963769725.1 of uncultured Acidimicrobiaceae bacterium. GTDB lineage: Bacteria > Actinomycetota > Acidimicrobiia > Acidimicrobiales > Palsa-688 > PALSA-693. Next base: position 40,962 of record CAVYMU010000008.1, read on the forward strand.
CACGTGTACCGCAGGGATTGGCCGGGCTCGGTCGGGTCGGATGGTCTCGTAGTCGAGGGGCATTCGACGAGTTGGTGGTGCCGGTCGGTCGTCGAATCGAACGAATCGCAATCGACTGTACAACCTTGTTGCGGGCATCGAGAACCGCCAGGGCGTCGCGTGTCCGGGGAAGGCTGCCGGTGTGGTTCGACAGGGTTCGATCTGCGCTTCGCGTCATCCTGTCCTGTGGAGTCTCGTCATGCACCGGGGCTGGTCTGGCAGAAGGTCTGCAGTCCGTGCGGGGCCGAGTACTGGCCGTTCTGTATGTTGACGATGAAGATGCAATTGTTGAGGGTCGACTTCCCCTGCGTGATCGTCTCCGGCGGGATCAGCCCGCCCAGAGTGAAGTTCGCCGGCAGCCCGTACAGGCCGGTGTAGATGTCCTGACGGGTCGGATTGTCTGGGACATTCGCCGCCGCTGTGGCGAAGAGCTGCAGTGCTGCCCAGGTCGATGTGGCGTTATAGGGCGTCCCGAACGAGTCGAAGTTCGGCCAGTAGCTGCTCAGGGCCTGATGGAAGGTGTGGGTGGCCGGAGTGCTGTCGATGAACCACGGGAAGTCGCCGACGTTACCGGTGACCGACTTGAAGTTGGCGTCCTTGCGAAGCGACGCCGAGTACGCTCCCTGAGATTCTATCCAGATCGGATTGTATCCTTGACGTCCGCAGTCGACGGCGACCTTCGGACCGACGATGGCAAAGAGAGCGTCCACGCCGGCTTGCTTGGCGCCCAGGCACTGTGCGGTGTAGTCCGGCGCGACCGGGTTGGCCGTGACTTGATAGCCGTACTTCAACCCGTTCTCCTCGGCGTACTTTTTCTCTAGCGGGGCGGCCGGGGCGCACGCCGGCTGAGTGCAGTTGATCAGCCCGTACACCTTGGCGCCGGCCAAGGCGGCAGCCTTGGATTGGCCCCAGATGCTCGTCAACACCGTGCCCCCCGCTGGGAAAAAATCGACTTGTGACTGGCAAGTAAAACCGTTTCCGCTGGAACTGCCGCAAATCACCGGCACCTTGTCTCTGGTGGCCACTGCCGCCCACGACCCGTCAAAGGTGTCGTCGTCGAGGATGGCCAACACGGAGCTGTCAGCGGCCAGAGCGGTCGCCGCCGCCACCGCTTGGCCCGGATCGTTGTTGTCGTTCTTCTGTACCACCCGCACCGGATGGCCGTTGATGCCCCCGTGGGAGTTCACCCAATCTGTCCAGGCTTTGATCGTGATGGGATAGTCCGAGACCTGGGAGTTAGCCAACGGATTGAAATTGTTCTCCACCACACCGATCGTCAGCGTCGACTTGGTCAATGCCGTCGTAACCGACGACGGTACGGTCGTCGCCGACGCGCCGCTGGTGGTCGGCGACGACGTGCCCTTCGAGGAGCCACATGCTGCGGCCACCAGACCCAATACGACCAGACTGGCGAGCAGCGTCCGACGTGTCATCATGATCTCTCCTCTGTTAACCCTGGTTCACAGGCGACACTGCCGATAATCACCTTGCTCACATTGACCGGTGTCCCATGCCAGGACCGCAGTCGGGTGCCGGGTTCCCTGGTGCGGTACCCGAGCCTGCCGGCAACCGCGGGTGAAGCTGCGGTTGTCGCGTGTGCCGCACCACTCTGCCAGATGCGTAAGGCTTATGCAAGTGGTAGTGTCACAACAGTACAAGCCGTGGTGCGGCCTATCTGCAGGGAGCGAACACTAGGAGCCATGAAGGCAACTCCGGATAACCCCCGTCGGCTAGGTAACGGTCGAGGCCGCCGGGGCCTCGACCGCGACGCCATCGTCCGAACCGCTCGCCGGATCACCCGCAAACACGGCTTCGACGCCCTGAGCATGCCTACCCTGGCCCGGGAACTCGGCGTGGGCACGATGTCGATCTACCGACACGTGCCCGATAAGCGCAGCCTCGTCGGCCTCGTCGTCGACTCCTTCCTCTCTGAGGTCGAGGTTCCCCCCGCCAGTATGGGGAGCTGGGACGAACGGCTCTTGGCCCTCAAACGCAACCTCATCAAAGCGTATGCCCGCGTCCCCGGGATGGCCACCGCTTCCTTGGAGTCCACGCCCGGCCCCGAGGCGACCCGCCTTCTCGATGCCCACTACCGGATCTTGCTCGATGCGGGCTTCAGCGGACCGGAGGCGGTGCGCGCCTATTCCACACTGCTCATCTTCACGTTGGGTGCATTGGTGTCCGAGAGGATCGGCATGCCCGCCGCTGCTGCCGGTACGGATGGGCGAGCCGACGGCTACTCGGCGATCAAACAGGTCGCCGCCGCCGCCGCCGAGATGGACCGGTCCACTTCGATTGACGTCGGACTCGCGGTCATCGTCGCGGCGCTGGCCCGCGAACTTGCAGACAAAGCAACTGGCGACAAGCCGGCGACAGCAACCGCCCGGCCCGGCGCCAGAGGAGCCGGGAAGTCGGGCGATGACCGGAGCCCCATCCTTGCTACCGGTGGGCGTCAGCACACGGACAAAGGCCCCGACGCGGCTCTTCCACCATGACCACTTCCACAGACTGCGGTGCCCGCAAGACCCCACCGAGGCGCAACCCAAGCCCCTTCGTCGCTCGAACAACACGCAAGCGACCCGGCACCCCCGCGACGCGCTAGCCGGAACGACATATCGAGTCGATGCCGGAGGAGTAATCGTGGAGGCAATCTAGGCGCTCCCGCTATCACGGCCGCCAGTTGGGTGCGCCGACATGAATGTCAGGCACGGCCATTAAGTATCAACGAAAACCCGTCACATTTGGAGGAAGCCAATGGCAGTACCAACAGTTGAGGGACCCGTGACGGACGGCCGGCACGGCTGGCCCTTCGCCGCAACCCTGGTAGACATCGGCGCGCAAGGCTACGTGGAGGAGGAGTACTTCTTCGGCGGTACCGCGGTTACCTACCAGCCAGCCGGCCCCCTGGAACTAGACGGACGCTGGAAGGTAGAGGAAGGCGGCCACGTTCGGTATCGCACCCGGATGCTGGTACGTCGCCCGAAGGAGTCGTCGCGGTTCAGCGGGACGGTCCTGGTGGCGTGGATCAACGTCTCGTCGGGATATGACATTGTCCAGCTTGACAGCGCGGAGATACTCGAAGGGGGCCACGCGGTGGTAGCCGTGTCGGCGCAGTCGGTCGGCATACACGGCTACGATGCGCCAGACCCACTCGGGCTGACGGTTTGGGATCCCGAACGCTACGGGAACCTGTCGATACCTACCGATGACGCGTCGTATGACGTGTTCACCCAGGCCGCTCAGCTTGTCGGCCCCCGCCGTTCCACAGCCTCGATCGATCCCCTCGCCGGTCTGGAAGTGACCCGACTGATAGCAATTGGCGGGTCTCAATCCGCCGCCCGACTACACACCTACTTCAACGCGATCGCGCCGCTCAGCCGGGTGTTCGACGGCTTCCTCCTAGAACTGCACTTCGGATCCGGCGCACCTCTGTTCACCGGAGGTGAGGGTCGGCCGTCTGGTCTTTCGCCGACGCGAATCATGAACCTGCCTGGGCGGCTTCGGACCGACCTCGGCGTCCCCGTTATGGTCGTCAATACCGAAAGCGAGGCGCTGTCGTACTTCCCCGTTCGTCAACCCGACACCGACCAGTTCCGACTATGGGAATCGGCAGGCACCTGCCATGCGGCCAATAGCCGAGCCCAGCTCCAAACCAAGGAACGACACGAGTGGGGCAGGGTCGTGCATCCTCCAGCAGATCTCGGAGGTGTCGCGCCGAACACTCTGGATATCACCCCGATACGAGACGCCGCTATTCACCACATACACCGTTGGCTCGCTGGTGGTATAGCGCCTCCGGCCCAGCCCCGTCTCCACGTGAGAGGCGCCCCACCGACCATCGAGCGCGACGAACACGGCATCGCCAAAGGCGGTATCCGGCTTCCAGATGTCGAAGTGCCGGTTGCTATACTCCGCGGTGCCGCCGAGGACGGCGACCTGCTCGCCGCGATGCTCGGATCCTGTGTTCCTTTCGACGACGCGAAGCTTCGAACGCTCTACCCAACCCACGACGCCTACCCTCGCAGATACCAGCAAGCGGCACAGCGGGGCCTACAGGCCGGATTCCTGCTGCCCCGCGACGCAGCGCGAATGGTGGCTGAAACTGTACAATCAAGACCTCTGCTTGCACAGTAGCGGCGTAGGCCGGCGCCGCTTCACCTATGTCGGCCACGGGCGCCAGCCCAGTGGTCACTAACAGCCGTCAAGCAGATAGCGACGCCGTCGCTGGCCGCCACTTATTGGGCAAGGCTGTCCCTGCGGTGAGGTCGGCCCAGTTGATCAACGCCCGAGGTCGTCGTCGGCCCACCACCCCGACCAGACGTCCCGGGGCGCCAACCGGCCGTCTCACACTTCGGGCGCTTCGCCGACGGAGGTAGTACTTCTCGTGACACTTGCCGAGCCAGCCGGCCGCGTCGATAGTAGAAGGGACAGTCATCGTGATCCTCCTCAGGTCGTTTGTGTACGAATAGCTTCTTGAGGTGTGACTCCTGGACGTGGAGTGCAGACGATTGCGATGACGGTCACTTCTGGGGGACCCTACCTCAGCTCAGCCGCCCGTACACCGCTCCCAGGGACTCAACTCTCACCGCGGCAGAACAACAGTTTAGGGAGGATTGTTGGGGGCTGGGGCGGAGCCCCCAGTGTCAGCCTGCTTTTGTCGCGGGCCAGGCGAAGCCGGTACTCGAGCGGCTTCAGTCCACCTGGCCGCCGCGGCTCGGTGGACGACTCAGTCAATCGGTCGACGCGTCGTAGAACCTGGCGTGCCCGATCCAGTCGCGGCGAGTCCAACGCTCGCTCGATCAGGGTGAGCCGATCAATGGCAATCCCCTCCGCTTTCGCGAGCGCGAGCAGACTTCCCCGATCGGGAGGCGAACCCATGACCGAGTCTGAGAGCTGGTCGATCAACACCTCAGCGAGCGCGGGCTGCTCGACGAAGAGGTCCGCTATTGCAGAGTGCAGATCAGACGGGCGCGCGGGGTTCGCCGGCAACACACCGTGCACGTGGTCGTCGATGGTCCGGATCCGCGCTCGCCCGCCGAGCCGTCCGGGAACCGGCCGAGGCGAGCCAGTTCCCTTACCGGATCTTCGAGGAGAGCGTTTCGATCAGGTGTGAGGTCGAGGGACTCGAGCAGCTCGGTGACCGGCCTGAGGAGTCCCCGAAGGTCAGGGTCGATTGCCGGCTTCTCCGACGCCGGCGAAGCCGGCGCTCTTGACCAAGTAGGGAGGATTCTCACCGACCGTGTCGGAACCGGGCGCACAATGGGCTAGCGAGAGCCACCGCGTCGAGACCACGCGCAAGGCCCGAGTCTCACAGGAAGCCCTGCGGGCTTCCTCACCCATGATGCGATCGATCCCTGACCGGGCCCTCAAGAGGCTCCGCCGTTAGGGCCGGCCTACGGCCAACACCCGCCCTAACGACGATCCTCTTGACCGCCCTCCCTTGATGCGAAGCGCCTACGGACTGGGGCTCCACAGCGGGTCAGCGCCCCACAGCAGGCACCGCGGCGATGCCGAGCCCAGGGTGCTCGGCAGTCATCCCTACTTCTGTCCCTACAACGCCGACCAACTGGACAGTACTAGACGGCACGACATGGCATTTGGACTGAACAGGACCGGGTTCATCCGTACAGGACAACACCAGATGGACGGTCTTCGGCCATCTCTTAATCCGCAGGTTCCGGGTTCGAATCCCGGGGGGCGCACCACAAAGTGGCAGGTAAACAGGTTGACAGCAAAATAAGGGCTATCAGAGTGAGGGTCGTCGTTCGTAGTAACCCCGATAGCCACCTCGATAGCCCCAAGCGATAGCCTCTATCCGATGGCCCGGCGCGCTGAGGACCTGGCAAACCCGTTTCGAGCGCATGGTGGATCGGACCGGCGAGCACCACCTCTGGCTCAGCAGGACGAACTCGGTCCGCGGCACTGGCGTGATCAAGGTCAACAAGGTCGATGTCACTGCACACCGGATGGCGTGGGAGCTGGCGAACGGTCCGCTCCCGCCGAAGGCCCGGGTCCTCGCCTGCCCGGTCAACCCCACGTGTGTGCGTCTCGACCACCTGCGCCTAGATGGCGCAATCAACGCCAGCCAACCCCGTCGCGCTAGGGCCCGCAAAGGGACAGGCTCTATGCGCCGGATCCGGTCGGGCACCTGGGAGCTGCGAGTAACCGTAGGTCGCTGGGAAGACGGCCGGCCCCGCACCCTCCACCGCAACGTGTCCGCAGGCACCGAGGGGGAAGCCGCGGCGCAACTAGTGAACTTCGTCGAGGAGATGAGCGCGGCGGCTCTTCCCGACACCCGAGACCTTCGCGACTTGACCCTCGACGATGCCATCGAGCGGTTTCTCACCGAACACCTCGACGAGGAAAAGGGCCGAGCCGAAAAGACCATCAGCGATTACCGCAAGCTGCACTACCGCTGGTTCTCCCCCACCATCGGCGGACGACGCGTGCGCCGAGTCGACACGGCGATCATGGACCGCCTCTTTGGCGAAATGCGCCAAGCCGGACTGAGCGCATCGCGGCTGAACCAGGCCAAGAGCCTCTACACGCCATTTTTCCGGTGGGCTAAACGGCGCGGCATGACCTTACGAGATCCGATGGTCGACTTCGAGATGCCAACCAGTACTTACCGTTCCAAGGAGAGGACACCCCCCGAGATCGAGGAGCTATCTCTCCTCCTCTCGACGGCAACCGAGCTTGTCCCTGACATCGCTCCCCTGCTGGTCCTCGGATCGGTCACCGGCATGCGGCGAGGGGAGCTGGTCGCGATACGCCGATCCGGGGTGGCGTGGGACAAGAACCGGATCACTGTGGACACCGCCATCAGCGAGTCCGGACAGGTCAAGGCGACCAAGACGCGCCACCAACGGACATACCACGTCGACGAGGAAACCATCTCGATGCTGCGACGCCAATACGAACGCATCGACGAACGAGCTCACGACTATGGAGTCGAGTTGTGCTCGGACCCGTTCCTTTTCAGCCTCAAGGTCGACTGCTCCCAACCGATGGCGCCCGACCACTTCACGAAGCGCGTCGGTGTGCTCAAGGGACACCTCAGCATCGAGGACAAGCGACCAGAGGTCATCGAACTCGAGGACGAAGCGCTTCGCCTCCGTCGCCAGCCCCCGCTCCCCCGTCGAGCAGGCACGACGGGGCCGGCCCCAAATGGCGGCATGTCCTTCCGGGAAATCGGTGCGAATCTGGGTCGCAGCGAACGCTGGGCGTCGCTGGCCGTCGCAGCGGCCGAGCGCCGGGAGCGGGCCCAAGCGGCCGGCCGCGGCGAACTCGACTTTGACGGATCAATCATCGCCCTCCGCAAGTTCACCTCATCGGAGCTCCTGGACGCCGGGTTCAACCTCAGCATGGTCGCCCAGCGACAGGGCCACGGTCCCCAAGTCCTGACTCGCCACTATTCGAGATCACGAGCATCAGCCGACAAACGAGCGGCCGAGCACCTCGGTCGAGTCGTCCACGGCGGCGGGTGACGCGCTCATGAAGCTCGCTTCACAAAAACTCGCCTCAAACGACTTCACGCTGGAAGGGCGATGGCCAATTGTCGTTACTCGCAATCGACGAGCACAATCCCTCCAATTTCCTTTCCGTTGTCCTTTCTGGTGATAGCCAGTGCGTTCTCGTACTCCTGAGTAAACGCCGCGAGGGGTCGATGTGGACGGAATGGCACCAGAAAGGCGGGCTGGACTGCTTGGACGGGTCTTGTGGTAGACGTTTTGGTAGACGCGGACCGGCTCTTCCAGCTCCGCGGCGCGCTCCCCCACCTCGGGCCTACCCGGGCCCGGATCAGGTACGTATCTGGGCACCCGGCAACCGGGAGGGCCGAGGCGCTAGCGCCGAGGAGGTGCCACAACGCGGTAGGCGGGAGGCCCATCTAGCCTTGGCAGACCGAACACGGCTGGATCGCCGACCGCTCCTCCGTCGCCGCTAATCGCCGATTTCGATGATCTCCAGCCAGTGGGCACGCCACCTCGCAGGCCCAACCGGCCGGCCCGCCTCAATATCCTCCATACGGCGAACCGCGGCGTGCATCTCCTCTCGCCAACGCTCGGCGGTCTTGGCGTCTTGCACCAGGCCCGAGCGCACCCACAGGGCGGCCGCTCCGATGCGAGAGGTGTGCACCGAAGCGCCGATCATCGCCTTGAGCTCGCTTCGAACCCGACGCCGAAACGCCTCCAACCGCGGGACCGGCACCCCCTCGATCAGCGCCTCTCCTGTTTCCAGCACCGCGTTGATCACCCAGCGCACCACCGCGTCTCGCCCTCGGCGGCCGGGGGGCGCGGCCAGCCACCCCTCGACGATGCCCCAGCAAGAACGGCACATCCACTTCTCCGGGCTGCCCAGCAAGTCCACGTCATGGGCGTCGGCAACCAGCTCAGCCCGGGCCCGGCCGCACCGCGTCACCGACCGCCATACCGGTGGCGCCAGCTCGGAGACCATCGACCAGCGACTATCGCCTTCTAGCACTGCGGGCGAGGTGTCGTCGCCGGGTTGCCCTTGCTCGGCAAAATGCACCTTGGCCGACCACCAGCTGTCGAGCGACACCGGGATCACCTCATGAGACGACACCCGCATGGGCCACTGCTCATCCACGGACTTGACGATACCGGCACCCGGCGGAAGCGAAGCCGATCCTACAAGGCGTTGGACAAGCCGAAGCTACTGAGCTATCCCCGAGCGCACCTTAGGGATGCTCATCTGGCTGTGACGGTGACGTTGAGAGAGACGCGGGTGCCACCATTCCGACGTGCCGAAACGATGCCGGTTCGGAGCGCGGTCGTTGAGTCCATCGGTGGCGTCAAGCCCGTGATTCTGCGCCTTCGGCAACGGGTTGAGCAGTTGCGACGTTCGGCGAGACTGTTCTGCGCCAGGATCGTTTGCTCGGCGAACTTCTATAGCCGTCGATATGGGTGGCCGGCCAGTCCGACGCCGACTGCCGTGGCCTATTCCAGATCGGACAACATGTGGTCGCGATTAGATCGTGGGGAGTTGGGAAACGATGTTTGGCCAGTGGCGACTCGAACTACGTGAGTGGGCCCACGCCGATTTGGCGTGGGCCCACTCATGTCGGTCAACGCGCCGGGAGTGTTCAGCTGTTCCAGTACAGGACGTCGAAGTCTACCTTGTGCTGCATGTTGGCGTTCGACTCGTTGAACACGGCCACCTTCTGGTACGACTCGAAGTACCACACGCCCGTCTGCGACGTGTCGTACACACATCCACAGCTGCCGTTGGGGTCCCAGTTGGGTGTGTCGAGCATGAAGGTGTTGGAATCGCCATTGGTAGTCGAGCTGCTGAAGTGGGTCGAGTTGCCACCTGTGTTGGCTAGGCCGGCTTTGAGGAACGCGGCCTTGCCGCCGCCTTGGCTGCCGACCAGGACGTTGTACTTGCTGCCGGAGGCCATGGCAGCGCCGCCCTCGTTGAACACGCCCCAGTCGGAGCCGTTGTACCACACTGCGGTGGCGTGGTCGTTGAAGGCCCCGTTCCACACCTGGGTGGCCTGGAGGTTGTCATTGGGCAGACCATTGGTGGCGGTCGAGTTGATGTAGACGGTGTCGCCGCTGATGTTGGACGAGGTGGCCGTTACCTGGAACGCGTCGGTGGTGGCTGCCGGCTCGACGAACACGTTGAACGCGGCGCCCACGGGCATGGCGGTGCCGTCCTCGTTGAAGATGCCCCACTTGTCGGCGCTCGAGTTGTAGTAGACGGCGATCGGGGCGTTGTCGCTCACGCAGCCGCAGATCGCGCCTGGGGCGTAGTTGGGGGTGACATAGAGTAGGGCGCCCGGCTGATTATTGGTGGCTCCGTTGTTGATCAGGGTCAGGTCGCCGCTGATGTTGGCGCTCGTGGCTGTCCAGGTAAAATGCGATGGCTGGGTGTCGGCATGGGCTGCCACGGGCGCGAAGAGCATCCCGGCTGCCATGGCAACACCGGTAGCAGCGGCGAACGTCAGGCCGCGCCAGGGCCGCCTCGTCTTGTGGTTGTTCATGGATCTACCTTTCCGCTCGTTTTCGTGTCCAGCAAGCCGGTCTGTTCTTCCGCCCGGACCAACGGAAGGATGAGGCCTCCACGGAAAAATGTCGAGGGTTCTTGCGACAAATGGCCGAACGCCTATTTTGCTCTTCGGGGCGGCGGGCTTGGGGTTCCTGATCGACAAATCGATGTCTAGGCGGCTTTGGTGTTGAGGGCGACGTGGTCGAAGAGGGTGTGCATGTCGACGCCGAGGGATTCGTGGTCGCGGTCGATGACGGTCCAGGTGGCTGGTGGTCGGCCGCGGGGGCTTCCCACGCCGGGCGGTGATGGGGCTGATGACCTGATCGGGCAGGGTCGTGATGGCGACGATGGTTCGGGCTGCTACGGCTGTTATCTGGTAAGCACCGATCGACCCACACAGCCCTGGCGGATCATTGGCCAAGGGACGGGTTAGCGGCACACCCACGCAGAATGTCGACGCCTACGATTACGCCCGCCGACTTGCGCCGCGCACCGACTCGGCATCGTTCTGATCGTGGGGCCAGATGTGACCGCCGTCAGACTAGGTGAGGTCACGTCCGGTTGTGCTCATGTCGCAAATGTTCCTGGCCAGGCCGGGCTTGATCCTGGGCTGCCACGAGTCCAGCCAGATGTTCGCTCGACGCTACAGAGCGCCTATGACCTCGGAATATATCCGGCCCGCTGGTACTTCGACTCCTTCAAATCCTCCGGCCTCGGCGATCTTCTCGTTCGAGAACGCCTGGAACGCATCCAGTGCGGCCTGGTCACGGAAGAGGCTTATCGCCAGAGACTCCCCGGTGGCCGGGTCCCATATAGAGAAGGCCCCTTCAACACCGTCGTGGGTGCGCGCTTCAGCCAGAGCGTCCTCGACGAACTTGCGCATCTCGTTGGGTATCGGACCGGCGGGTGCCTTGGTGGTGAAGACTTGAGCGATCATCGCTTCCCCCCTGACTCGCCGTCTCGGTGTGAGATCCGGCGACGGGCGGCGAAGTGCCGCGACAGACACACTGACCGAAATGGGACCGGCGTCAAGAAGTGGTCACCGCGACAAGGCTCAGCTGCAGCAGGGGCGGCAGCCCAGCAGGAGTCGATGTGAGACAAGGGTATGACCTCCGTCACACTATGGGAAGTCATCTCAGGTTTTGCGCAAGTACAAGATGTTCCTTGACTGAGGGTGGCGCGGTGCGCCAGAGCCGTCGTTGTCTCAAGCCCGTTTTGGGATTGCTTGGGGGCTGAAATGAGTCGAGATCAGATGTGGCAATCGGATCGCCGTTATGCTCGCTGACGGGTACGTGGTTGCCTTGGTTCGTCCCGCGGTGCGCACGAGACTGGCCTGGGTAGTCGGGGAGAGTCTTCGGCCGGGTCAATGGACGACCTGCAGGGGGGACGGGACCGACCAGTAGTGAGTTTACGGACCGGGCGCTGTGAGCTTGTAAGCGTTAGCTCGTCGGGTTGGGCTGACCTCGAACTCTGTGGTCGTGTCGAAATCGGCTAGATCCCTGCGGCGGCGCGCACGGCGTCGATCAGGGTCATGTTGGCGACGGCGCCCGGACCCTGCACTGGAAGAGCCGGTCCGCCGAGGACCGCTTTGCAGAACGCGTGGAGCTGGTAGGTGTATGTAGTCTCACCGATGAACGATTCGTCGAGCACGGTGTCGTTGTCTGCCGTCACGAGAATGTGACCACCCAGCGCAGGGTCAACGCTTCCCATATGCGGGCCTACGAAGTTGTCGAGTCGCATCACCGCTCGAGACCCTCGTACCGTTGCCTGCATCAACATCGGCGTGTCGTGTGTGATCGACGATCGAGCACGGGCCGTTACACCCGTCGCGAACACGAGATCGGCGTCGACGGATTCGTCAACTCCGGTCTCACCGATCGTTGCCGTGGCGCGGACGACCTCCGGCTCGGCCGCGGCGAGCGAGCGAACTGCGTGCAGCGCGTAGCAGCCAGAATGCAGCAGCGAGCCGCCCCCGAGGGAGGGATCGAGATAGGGCGCTGATTCAGGACCGAGCGGTATGGCAAGGTCGAACACTGCTTCGAGATGCTGGACTTCGCCGAGCAGGCCTTGGGCCAGCAGTTCGACGGCGCGAGCGAACATTGGGTGGAACACGTAATGGAAGCCTTCTGCAAGGACTAGGCCGCGTGCTTCAGCTTCGTCGACCATCTCTCGTGCTTGGCCGGCGTCCAGGGCGATCGGCTTCTCCGCAAGGACGTGCAAGCCTCGCTGGAGGGCCCGCATGACCCATTCGTAGCGGAGTGCTGCGGGCAGCGGGACGTACACGGCGTCAAGGTCGTCGCGTTCGAGCAACTCCGCGTAGGAAAGTGCTCCCGATCCGATCTCCTGCGCCTCCGCGAACGCCCGGGCGCGATCAGGGTCACGTGACCCGACGGCCACGACGTCGACTCCCGCACGCTTCGCTGGCTCGGTCAAACCCGCAGGAGCGATTCGGGCGGTGCCGAGCAACCCGAAGCGAAGACGCTGGCGTGAACCTGCGCCCCTCGGAACGTCACCGCTCGCAGGCACCACGACCCCTTCATCAATGCCGCGAGGCGTAGCGTGACCACCGGTCGGTGCTATCGGTTCTGTCGGTGTCATGGTTGTCCTTCCGCAGGGGTACCAGGGCGAGATTGTGGGCTGGATTTGCCAGCGCCGAACACCTCGGGCGCTTTTGCCATGCAGCGGCAGCCCGAAGAGGATGAGCATCCGCAGATTCGGATAGACCTATCCGGTTCAATAGGAAAGGTACCACGCCGTAATGGATAGGGCAATCCACTTTCTAGAATCGTCGACGTGAAACCTGGCGCACAGCACACCGACCAGCCATTGCGAAGTGACGCCGAGCGCAACCGGAAGCGGATCATCGCCGCCGGGCGCGCCGTGCTCGGACGCGATGGTCTGAACGCATCGATGGCATCTGTGGCCCGCGAGGCAGGAGTCGGGATCGCCACCATCCTCCGCCACTTTCCCGCGAAGGAGGACCTGGTTGCTGCCGTGTTCGCCGACCGCATGGAAGCCTACGCCGACGTTGTCTCCGTCGCCCTCGACGATCCCGACCCGTGGAACGGTTTCATTGGCTACGTCGAGACCGCCTGCGCAATGCAAGCCGCCGACCATGGCTTTGCCGACGTGCTGACCTTGACCTTTCCCACCGCCAAGGCCATGGAAGCGCGCCGTAACAAGGCGCACGAAGCCATGGTGCAGCTCATCAACCGCGCCAAGGCCATAGGCCGCCTGCGCGAGGACTTCGATCCCTCGGACCTAGTACTGATCCACATGGCAAACCTCGGGGTCGTCAACGCCACCAGCGGCGCCGCTCCTGATGCATGGCGACGCGTCGTCGCTTTGCTCATCCAGTCCTGCGAAGCCCCAGCCCGCGGCCCCCTCCCACCATCGCCCGACCACGACGCCCTCGCCAACGCCATGCTGCGCGCCAGCCCAGCAGGCACCACCCCAGCCGAACCCGACACGAGCAGCTGACCTCCCCCGGCCGCCGACAGCGGCAGCGTAACGATCCATCTCACGCCAGTCACAAGCGTCCGTATTTCTAGGTCAGGGAGCGCGGATTCGGCACAGAGGATGCATCTCCTTAGGCGGTTGCCAGCGGCTTGCGCTCGAGTCGGCGCTGGGTGTCTCGTGGCCGGGACCGCTTTCGCCGCGGCCGTGTAGCCGGAAACCGTTTTGATTGACGTGCGCACTCAACTACCGTGCTCAGCAGAGCCCGCGAGGAGAAGGGAGGCAGCCTGCGATGACGAGTTGTGCCCCCTGGCGGCCGTGCCCGGCCGCACCCTTGTTTCCCGCCCTCGCCTTGTAGGTCGCCTTTCGGGGGCGGGCCCCTTCAAAGGAGCTCGATCCCCACATGTCTACAGTTTCCCCCGGCGCCTTGGCCGCATATGGCTGGTCAGATCGCGTCGCCACCTTGTTCCATTCCGAGCCGACCGCAAGCTCTGGACGGCCCGGGCGAGTCATTCGCCTCGAGCGCAGTGCCGTCGCGGTGATCGACGGCAGCGGGACTGAACGACCCTGCGCGCCCACCGCTGTTTCCGCAGTCGGCGATTGGGTCGTCATCGACGGCCAGCGGGTGGCTGCGGTACTACCCCGCTGGTCGTGCTTGGACCGCAGGGGTCCCGACACCGGCCGTGCGCACGTCCTCGCCGCCAATGTCGACCTCGTTCTCGTCACGGTCCCCGGCGACCGACCCAACTCCGCCCGGGCCGAGCGCGAGCTGGTCATCGGCTGGGAGAGCGGGGCCCGGCCGGTGGTCGTAGTGACCAAGGCGGACCTTGCCACCAGCGGTCTGGTCGACGAGATGACCGCTCGGCTGGCCGGCGTCGATGTGGTCGCGACCAGCGCAGAGACGGGTGCAGGGGTCGCCGAGGTGGCCGCCCTTCTCGCCTCCGACCGGACCGGTGTGCTGCTCGGCCCCTCCGGCGCTGGCAAGTCGAGACTGACCAACGCCCTGCTCGGCGAGCAACGCCAAGCCACCGGCGAAGTCCGGGCCGACGACCGGCGGGGGCGCCGCACCACCACCTCACGGCAACTACTGCCTCTGCCCGGCGGGGGGGTAATCATCGACACCCCCGGGCTTCGCAGCCTCGGGTTGCTCTCGGCGGACCGACTCGACCAGGCGTTCCCCGACATCGACGCGCTGGCCGCCGACTGCAGATTCGCCGACTGCGCCCACGGCATCGAGCCTGGCTGCGCGGTCATCGCCGCCGTGGCTGCCGGCGACCTGCCAAGCCAGCGATTGGCCAGCTACAACAAGCTCGCTCGAGAGGCGGCCGCCGAGCGACGTCGCACCGACCCCCTCGAGCGGCGAGACATAAAGCGGGTCTGGAAGCAGCGGACCATGGACGCCCGCCGAAACGACAAACGCCACCGCCCGAGCAATGACCATCACTGACGCAGTCGCCACCCGCCACGACGAGCCGATAGGCGGCGACACCCGTTCAGGAATGGCGTTGCCGCATAACAATCCCTCCCGCGCCTGCCGACAACAGCAGTAGCCGCGCTGGCGGCCGGAGCGGTCGTCGGACTGGCTTCTCTAATGGCTACAAGTCAGGGCTGGGCTGACCTCGGCGTGGTCGTCGAGGACCCATGGCAGCGACAGGGAATCGGCACCCCCTGGTGCGAGAGCTTCTCGCCGGGGCCGGCGGCCGAGGGATCCGCTTTGTCAAGGCTGAAGTGCTCGCGTTGAACGCTGACCTGGTACGCCCACTGCACCAACCTCAGGGCCGGCTGCGTCTTATCTCACATGGACGTACGGTCGAGGCGACTATCCAGCTTGAAGATCACTGATGACTGCCCCCTGCCGTGCGCGTCATATCCAACTGGGACGTTCCCGTGATGTGATGCGATGGGCTAGTCCGAAACTGCTCGCGATTGAAAGCAGGGAAGCTCCGCGGTCAGGATGGACATCGCGATTCGAGGGCTTGACCGAAAAGTCGGATGTGCCGTTCGGCGTGCCGGCCGACGCTCTCCGCAGGGCGAAGAGACCCCGCTGATCTGGGCGGCATCTTCTGCTCGGAGATAGTGAGCCTCGCTAAGTTCCCTAGCCGTCGATCTGATCGGCCATGACAGGCGCTCCAGACGGCGACGTGCGTGTTCCCGATGGGCTGATCTGCGCTGCTCCCGCGAGCCCTAAGTCGACGGCGTTTGGGAGGCGGCTGGCAACACGGTAACCTCTGCCTCGAATCCAATCATCGCGGCCCGAGTCGGGCGTGGCTCAAACAGGACCGTCGCGATGCCGACCCTTTTGGCCACGAACAGACCCTTCGTCGTCGTGGCAGAGCCTTGGGTACACACGCGGTCCTAAGACACCCGAGTGGTTCCCTGGCGCGACGCTATCCGGGTAGTCGGCATCTGGGTAGTACACGACCGACGGAGGTTCACGGAGGACTAGCCAGAGGTAGTCGCCGACGTGCAGCGTGGTCCTTACAGGTTGGAAGTTTCCTGAGAGACCGCCACCGATCCTCTGGCCCAGCGAGGCTGTGGCCGCATTAACTGGTGGGCAGGTTCCCGCAGCCCGGCTGTCAGAAGAAGCGTTCGAACATGCCATGAGGATCGCAGCGAAAAGGACCGACAGCAGCACCGCCCGCCGCGTTCCTCGCCTCAACTTCGCTGCCCTTGATACGGATATGCCCTCGCCCAATTCGCAGCTCGGCACGCGCTCATCCACGAAGCGCCGAACGCCCCCTCATCCCGTTCACTTGTCCGATCATCGATCAACGCGCAGTCGGCGGGGGAGCAGATCTGGTGGTTGCCGTTCGCCATCCGCTACATAATGATCTATCCCGCGTCGCTTCGTTCCTCAGGGCGTCATCGCCCAGCCGCCGGGAATCGGCGCTACTTCACGTTGCCTCTGGAGGAGGCTCTCGTCGCCGAGATTGGAGCCATGACGGAGGAGGGAATGGAGTCGTCACCCTGACAAGAGCCAGGCCTGCCAGTGGTACACCCCAGCTATCGAGGGCGACGTCGACCTCCGGGAGTCGCCCGAACGCCGCCCACAACGGTAGGCGAGTCGGCTCGCCTGGATAGGGACGGCCGCGTTCAACTTCGTACACTTGGAACGGTGTCGGGACCTTGTCGACCGAGATCATTTCCGAACGACACGCGAGTTGACCATGCACCGCCAAGTCCTTCAGGCGTCCAGCCTCTTGCTCCAACGCGATATCCCTCTTCAACTGTTCTATGCGCTCGATACGAGGTAGCCCGAAGTCCTGAGATCCCTGCATGATGGCGTTGACGGCCCACCACTGCCTTCGCCCCAGATCCCCGTCTGGTACCCGGTTGTGCGACATCACGACGATCCGGGCTCTGGTGGCATCGGTGTGTTGGACACCGGCGGATATGGCCCAGCGCGTGAGCTCTCCCCTTGTCACCGGTATCTGTCTGCCTCCGGCGTCGTCGAAGCTACGTCGCCCCGGCCATCCGTCTACCTCGTAACGGGGCAGCTCTCGGAACATCGTCAACAGCTGATCGGTGCGATCCTCCTCAGGGCCCACCCAGCCAGAATGTCACGTTGACGTCCGGATATGGCACCCGATCCGGCTAGAGGCTTGCTGCCCGAATCGGCGGTATGAGTGACCAGGAGGCGCCAGGGTCTGGTGTCCGAAGACCCACAGATTTGCCGGCGCCCTCGAGCGACCCGGGCTGGTCGGGAAGGTACCTACCGTGGTTGTCTCATCCATGTGGGGCCGGGTGGCCTCGTCTCCCGAGTCCCATCGACTCGGGAGGCATGCCAATGACCACCATTCCATCGACGGCTGTCGTCGTCTACAACCCTGACCTGGTCGATTCTGAGCACGTGGCGCTGGCCGGGTTCCTCGGCGGCTACCGCGGTCTCACCCGCGACGCCTACGCGCTGGACCTTCGTCAGTTCGTCTCGTTCTGCGACCGGCGCCACCTCGGTCTGTTCGAGGTCCGCCGAAGCGACATTGAGACTTTCGGGCGGGAGCCTGGCCGTCGGCGAACGCGCCAGCGGCCCAATCTTCATCGCGGTCGGCGCCACCGCCTCGATCGTCACGGCGCGAGCCGGATCGTACGACGTGTCGCCCGCCGGGCCGGGCTCGCTAAGACGATTGGCCCGCACACACTGCGCCACGCGTTCATTACCGCTGCCCTCGATGCGGGGGTGCCGCTGCGCGACGTGCAAGAGGCCGCGTCGCATGCCGACCCCCGCACGACCATGCGCTACGACCGGGCGAGAGTCTCCCTCGACCGTCACGCCACCTACATCGTGTCCACATACAACGCGGGAGCGGCCCGCTGACCAGGCGTTCCGGGCGCCAGCCGACACTCGCTGGCCCCCAGGGCCGGTGTTCCCCGACCACTCCATGCCGAATCGTTATTCTCGCCAGCGAAGGCAACCCCACCACCGGGGGAGCTCGGGATGGAACAATCTGTACCGGTGACCGAGAAGTTGACCTTCCACTCGCCGCTGCCTGTCGACGAGGTTCGCCGACCTCAGCGACCGAGCGATGAATGCCCAACTTGGATCGTGGTTCGAGGCCACCGGGGGCGAGGGGCCAGAACTATTCGGCAAGGTTCGAGGGCGGCGGGTACGCCTGGAGCGTCCCCATGTGAACAACGACGCGGTTCCGGTCCTTGTGGGAACTTTGGTTGTCGCTGAGGACGGGGGCACGATCCTCATAGCCGAGATCAGCTACTCCTACGGCTGGCCACGTTCTCATTCTTACAACGTCGAAGACATCGAGTACGTCGTCCGGGCACTTGGTCGCATCGGGGAACTCGCCAGGACCCAGGAGGAGTAGTCCGATAGGCGCTGTGCCGAGTTCGCGGCCTGCGCAGGGAGAGGGAGGTTATCGAGTAGGTGCCCGACGGCTGGGGCTATGCGTTGCGATTCCGCCTCCACGTGACGAGTGACCGAACGACTCCGACAGTTCCAGAAGCGGCTACGAATCACCCGAAGGGTGTTCCCATCGAGGCGAGACTACGATGACGGCGATTCCGACAAGCATGAAGAAGGGCATCAGCACGCTCATCGGCCGAGAAAACCCCGGGAGTTTTGCCACCGAGAGAGTTGATCGGCCCCACTTCGACAACAAGCCAAACTGCCCCGAGAGTGCCCCTGTAGCGCGACGTGGCACGGGGTCGATCGGCACCCCCCGTTGTCGAAGTGCTGACAAGAGCCGGGCCTGGTCTCGAAACGTCCAGAAGTATCCGACTTGGCCATCGGAGAGTTCGAAGCCCACTCCAGAAGTCATGAAGGTGCCTTTGAGCCGGAAGGCGGCGGTGATCTGGTCGAGTCGTACCTCGAAGTCTGAGAACATGGCCCGGCCAAACAGCCGGGGCCGTATTTGCAGGGTGTTCTCCCCGATTGTCAGCAGGGCCAGCGGAACCGTCGCATTGAGCCGGCCGCCGAGCGTGGAAGGGACGTTCATCCCCCCCCCGAACTCGTCTTGGTTGGCAAGAGTGGTCTCGGAGTCTACGCCGATTGGCTGGGACACACTTCCAGTCCAGCATGAGCCATCCCACCAGCGGTAGGGAGCAATACGCCAAGGGTCTGGGTACCAGCCTGGTTGGGCGGGGTCCTTGTCTCCCGCTGATGCTTCGCTCACTGACACAGATTGTCTCATCTGAGTTACTTGCCGCAGCTGCAAGCATGCCCCGACCCGGAACGCGTAGCGACGGGACTGGCGCTCAGCGTCCCCACCGACCGCCTAGCAGGCGCGCTCCGGAACTCGCGATCAGATCGCTCCGGACCAGACCCGAGCGTTCTGGCGCCGGAGGGCCGGCCCGCTGGCGGCCGGGGCGCGCTATCGCCGAATATTTCGCTCTCGCCGGGTCGCGGACTCCGGCAGGCATAACCGGAGGGGCGCGTGTTATGGGTCGGGCGGTCGTTCGTAAGATCGCCTTGCTTGGCGCTCAGTGACGCCGAGGATCTCAGCGATGTCGGCCCAACGGCGCCCGGCTCTGCTCAGCCGCTGGACTTCCTGGTCGATGAGCGCGTCGAGTTGACGACGCTCCCGAACGAGCTCGTCAAGCTTCCACGAACCGACAGTCGTTGGGAGCCATGTCCGTGCGTCGAAGAGTCTGACGCGCAATCGACCGTCGTGCTGAGGCCACGACGGAACAGCCCCATCGGCGATCGCTTGAGACCATTCCTCGATTGAGATGCCCCGCCGTCTAACAACCCGAAGGGCGTCCTCGACTGAGACAAGATCATCCTCGGGCACCGCAAGCCACGCTAACTCGGGCACCGCAATCTCGCTGTCCAGACACCCCAACCCTGTGGTCGGTCCTCTAGCGCGGAACGATGCCGATTATGAGGGGCTAGCACCGGAGGACTCGACAAATGACTAGCCTAGTCGCTCGAACGTTATGTGCGCCTAGCGAAATGAAATCATCGGCTTCGGTACCGCGCGCCGTGTTACCGTCCCTGGCCGTGCGACGATCACAGACGCCAAGCGTGCCTGGACAGGCTGCCACTGTGACTGTCTCGACCGTCATTCAGACGTTCCTCGAGGACTGACAGTCGCGTGTTTCACGTCCGGTGGCTTGAGCCCGAACTGCACGTTCCCGGAAACGTTCGCTCACACCTCGCTACATTGACACTCTCACTATGAGGACCCCAGATGAGCAGTGGGAGAGCGTTGCCAACCTGCCGGGTCGGCGAGTGACACGGGTACAAACGTCGTCAACGACGTGGGAGTTCCGCGACGACTCGTCGACGGTGCTTGCGACCGCAAAAGCACGGACGAACCGCTGGGGTAACGCTCCGGTCACGACCGGAAGGCCACGATCCAGGATGCACCGCGAGATGACCACGGCGGAGGGAGACTTCCGAATCGTAAGGCCAGGATCCGGGGTTTTGACTCTAGAAGAGATCTCCGACACAGGGCCGGTGATCCTGATGCGGGCTAACGCTGGCTACAGTGTGCAGAGCTCGGCCACAACACCTTGTGGGACAGTCAGAGAGTGGAGCCTGCCCGACGGTACGCCTCTCGATCCATTTTGTTTGGGAGGAAAGAAGCCGTACCGAATACTCTCGCTTTCAGCCGGGAGTCCTGTCATCGTAGCCCGATATCTCATACCCGCCCGACAGTTCCTTGCCTACCATTTGGGAATCGGGCTGCGGAAGCGATTTCGTATCGGTGAGGCGGTTCTCTCGCCTGACCTCCCCGACGCCTCCCAGCTGCTCCCTCTCCTGCTCTTCACGTTCGACGTGCTCGAAGCAATAAACATGCCAGAACCAGGCGGCAGCTAGTTGTTGTGCCAGGGTGTTGCTGAGTCCCCGCGGCAGCCGGGTGTCACGGCCTGATCATCGATATCGGGATCATCGCTGGCGCAGTCATATCGGACAGGCGAGTGTGGGCAAGACGTGCCGCTGCCCGATGTACGGAACGGTTGGACACGCAGCCGTGACGCAGAGCGAATGATATGGGCGCCTCGATCTGGTGCGCCTAACCGCTGCGGGCCGATCCAGATCGACGGATAGGTCGTGAAGTCTGGTCACTCATCGAGGTCGACCCCGCCGGATCGGCCGTAACCGCCCATATCGTGCCGAATCGGTCGCGTTCGTTGTTGATGCAACTTCCGAAGTGGGCCGTCGTTCTGCGTGTCCGGTGGTTACGGGACAAGCATTTCCTCTCGGTTACGACGCCTTAGCCCGGAACTCCTCGACGGCGTCAACGGGGACGTGTGCGATGCCGTCCACCATGACGTAGCGGATCTTGCGGTCTCGGATTAGACGGAGAAGCTCCTTCGTCGGCATCCCAAGACGCCGAGCGGCTTTGGAAGCCCTGGGAAGTTCAACGGCAATCTCCACCTCCGGGGGGCTGATCGAAACCCAGTTTACGGCTCAGTCCGGCGACCTGGTGCTCGGCATAGAGACCGACACTCGATGAAATTCGGGAAAGGAGGTCAGCCGGCTCGCCGAGATCGTCGTCTGATTCCGTGCCAGCGAGGCACTACGCGCTTGGGAACAGCGCCAGGGCATTCTCGATGCCCCGCTCGAGTACTTGATCGGCCAGCCGTCGGTCGGCGAGGGCGCGGGAAAGCTGCAGCGTGCCGATCAGCAAGGCGAACAGGCTGAGCGTCTGTCCACGCGCCGTCTGAGGATCACCGGGGGCAAGGATCGAAGCGATCTGGTCGATCAGTCCCAGGACTCCCTCGGTGTAAGCACGCTTAGTGGTGTCGCTGCAGCGCCCGATCTCGTCGAGCAGCGCGGCGGAAGGGCAGCCGTGCTCTGGGGCATCGCGGTGCTCGATCGACAGGTAATCGCGCACAAGTTGCTCGACTCCCTTACGGTCGGAGACCTGGGCGCGGTAGCGCTCGAGTTGCTGGCGTAGCTGGTCGGCCACCGCCGTGGCGACCAGGTCCTCCTTCGACTCGAAGTGGGCGTAGAAGGCACCGTTGGTCAGCCCTGCGTCCGCCATGAGCACCGATACACCGGATCCGTCGATCCCATCCCGCTTCAATCGCTGACCGGCAGCCTCGATGATCCGCCGCCTGGTCTCTGTCTTGTGTTGCTTGCCGTACCGGGCCATGCGCCGCTCCTTGTGCCGAATGGCACATTGCCTAAGCTCTTCTGACCTCATTATAGTACGATCATACTTTAATGGGAAGGCACCCACGATGACACGAACTCGGACGAGCGCACAGACCACGGCAGAGTGGGTCGCCACCAAGGGGACCGATCGAAACGCGAGCGCCGAGGTGGTCAGGAGCTACAGGGACGCACCGACCCGCACCGTCCGGGCCGGGGGTGTCGACTTCGTCTACCGGGACCTCGGCCCCAAGACCGGCATCCCGGTGATCTTCCTCACACATCTGGCTGCTGTCTTGGACAACTGGGACCCCCGAGTTGTCGACGGCATCGCCGCGAAGCACCGCGTCATCACCTTTGACAACCGCGGTGTTGGTGCTTCCAGCGGCTCCACGCCCAAGAGCATCGAGGCGATGACCCAGGATGCGGTGGCCTTCATTCGAGCGCTGGGCTTCGAGGAGGTCGACCTCCTCGGGTTCTCGATGGGCGGCATGATCGCTCAGGCGATCGCCAAGGACGAACCGAACCTAGTCCGCAAGCTCATCCTCGCCGGCACCGGTCCCGCCGGCGGCCAGGGCATCACGAGAGTGACCCGAATCTCGCATCTCGACACCCTCCGCGCACTGCTCACGTTGCAGGACCCGAAGCAGTTCCTCTTCTTCACTCGGACGTCGAACGGGCGCCGAGCCGGCAAAGAATTCCTCGGACGACTCAAGGAGCGCACCGAGCACCGCGACAAGCGAATCTCGCTCAGGTCCTACGGAGCGCAGCTCAAGGCCATCCATCGGTGGGGCCTGGAGGCGCCGGCCGACCTCTCGGTCATCGGCCAGCCCGTCCTCATCGCCAACGGCGAGAGCGACCGGATGGTGCCCATCAGCAACTCGGTCGACCTGGCCCAGCGCCTGGCGAACGCGGAGCTGGTCGTCTACCTAGACGCCGGCCACGGAGGCATCTTCCAGTTCCACGAGCAGTTCGTGGCGAAGGCACTCGATTTCCTCGGGCAGTAGCCCGACGGCGTCGTCGCCCGCTCGTTCAAGATCCAGCTCGACGGCGCCGTGGTGGTACCCAGCCGTGACTCGTCGCCCCCGAATGGCGCGTCGAGCAATGACACCAGACCGTGACCAGCCCGAACCCGGGCGTGACACAAATGAATTGCATGAAGATTGAAGGTTCGTCCGCACTCGTCACCGGAGCCAACCGCGGCCTCGGTGCCGCCATAGCCCAGGCGCTCCTCGAGTCCGGCGCCAAGGTCTACGGCGCCGCCCGCGACCTCAAGAAGATCACCAACCCCGAAGTCATCTCGATCCAACTCGACGTGACCAGCCCCGGCGACATCGACCGCGCCGCCGCAACATGCGGCGACGTGTCGATCGTGGTCAACAACGCTGGTATCGGCCGGAGCTCCTCAGCGCTGGCACCAGGCGCCATCGACGCTGCGCTAGCCGAGATGGAGACCAACTTCTTCGGCCCTCTTCGGGTGTCGCGAGCCTTCGCCCCAGTCCTGGCAGATAACGGGGGCGGCGCGCTGGTGAACGTCCTGTCGGTGCTCTCGTTCATCTCCATGCCCCAAGTCGCGACCTACAGCGCCTCGAAGGCGGCCGCCTGGTCGCTCACCAACGCGCTAAGAGTCGAGCTGCGACGGCAGGGGACGCCGGTCGTCGCTGTGCACTCGGGGTTCATCGACACCGACATGGCCGCTGCTGTCAACGCTGAGAAGATCAGCCCCCAGTCGGTCGCCGCCCAGATCATCACCGCCATCGAGGCCGACGCCGAGGAGGTGCTGGCCGATCCGACCAGCGAGATGGTGAAAGCGTCCCTGGCCAACGACCTGACGGCGCTGTACCCAGCCCTGCAGGCCCAGTGGGACGCCGAAATGGTCAGCCGATGAGCACGATGAAGATGAGCACCGTGGCGTGGAAGGACGTGCCGACCCGAACGGTCGACGTCGGAGGGGTGGCATTCGCATACCGCGAGCTCGGTGCCGGCCCCGACGTGCCGGTGGTCTTCCTCCACCACTTCACGCCGTCCTCGACGACTGGGACCCAAGGGTGATCGACGGTATCGCGGCGGCGCGTCGAGTCATCGCCTTCGACAACCGCGGCGTCGGCGCGTCGAGGGGCTCGGTACCGCACACCGTCGAGGAGATGGGTCGCGACGCCATCGCGTTCATCAGGGCCCTGGGCCTCGACAGAGTCGATCTCTTCGGGTTCTCCCTAGGAGGCGGGGTGGCGCAGATGGTCGCTCTGCAAGCCCCCGACCTTGTGCGCCGGATGATCCTCGCCGGCACCGGTCCGCGGGGAGGCGAAGGCATCGACGAGATCACCAAAGTCGCCGCGGTGGCGTACCTCAAGGCGACCCTCACCTTCAAGGACCCAAGGAACTACTTGTTCTTCCCTCGCACGCCGACGGGCAAACGGGTCGCCAAGGACTCCGTTAGTAGTGCGAGAATACGTCTTGGATGGCGAGCACGACGAGCCGAGTGCTGTAGCGGTCCACACGATGTAGTCGCAGAGCACGCCTTCCAGCCGGCCCTGAGAGATTGCGTGTAGGTGGTCGAGGCAGTCGGCTCGAAGGCTGTCGATCGAGCACTCGGTTGCTGAGCTCATTTCGACAGTGCGACGAGGGCCGCCTGTGCCAGGTCCTCATCGTCGTCTGCGCTCCGGCCGCTGACGCCGATGGCACCGACGACGGCGTCGCCGGCACGGATGCAGACCCCCCCTTTGAAGCCGATCAGCATCGGATCGCCGAGTTCTTGGAGACTGGTAACGACTCCGCGCATCCGTTCGCCGAACGTGCCGGAATCGGACCCCATCCGCGCCGCGGTATACGCTTTTCGGAGGGCCATCGACCGCGGCAGGTATCCGGCTCCGTCCATGCGCGCAAAGGCCACGAGCTCGCCCTCGGCGTCCACTACCGCCACCACGACCGGACGCTGGGGATCCTCACTGGCGCGGGACAGCACTGCGTCAACAGCCAACCTGGCCTCTTGTACCCCCACGAACTTCTTCTCGTACACCGTGCCTCCTTATTCACCCCAAAGTCGAGCGGGGCCCCACCTACGGTTGCATCGTTCTGTTTCCGGACGCTGTTCAAACCTGGACCCTTTGCCCTCCCAGAGCTAGGCCGTCTTGCGCCGAGTGTACTTGTCGCCATTGCGGTGATGGAGCTGTCCCCGTTGGCCCGAGGTGTCGAAGAGGAGCCCCATGCGCGGACGAAGGCAAAGACTGGGCTCGTGCTGGCGGTTCGCAGATCGAGATACGGGATCCTCGGCGGCGCAGACAGAATCTCGGAGGCGACGTTGAGGTCCCCGTTTCGGTGCGCCGGCGTACGTGGGCCTCGTGACCGGAGCGGCGAGCCCACCTCTCCCAACGAACCAGCACCTATCCAAGCCACCTGTTCGCATACGAAAACCATCGTTCGCCTGCGCGTTTGTCAGGCGATACACGCTGGATCTTCTCCGTGAAACTCGGCCGCGCGATCGGGCTGGACGGAGAGAACTCCGCTGTTACCAACAGAGACAGACCGGACCCCAGGTGGGATCTCGGGATCTCTGACCATAGCCCGGCGTCGGGCCAGCGCTGACACCCATTTGACAGCGTCGTCGGGGACCATGTGGCGGTCCGCTGACTCCTCGGGGGCCCAACGCGCACACCCCCGCCGATCAGCATGTCAGCTCCGAGTAAATCAGGCCGGCCGAGCCGCCAGCAGACCACGACCGGCGTGAAGTGTCGACCTGTCGCCAGGACCGATCCAAAGCAAACGCGCCCAGCAGCGTGCTGGTAGGCCAGTGGTACACCTCGGCAGCGCCAACCCGCGACGGATGGCCTCCCCAGCCAAACACACGGCGACAGCCGCCTGGGCCGGCGGGGTAGTCAGGAGCAACCATGCGGTGCCGTTAGATTGAATGGAATGGCTCATCCCCGTCCCTTCCGATTCGGCATCCAGGTCACCACCCCCATGACCGGTGGTGACTGGCTGGTACTGGCCCGCAAGGTAGAGGACCTTGGCTATTCCACCTTGATGCTTCCGGATCATTTCGGTGACCAGCTGGCCCCCGTGCCGGCGCTGGCCGCGGCGGCGGCGGTGACGACCGAGTTGCGGGTGGGCGCCCTGGTCTTCGACAACGACTTCCGCCATCCAGTCGTGCTGGCCAAAGAGGCCGCCACCCTGGACGTCCTCTCGGGCGGAAGGCTCGAGTTAGGTCTCGGCGCCGGCTGGATGAACGCCGACTACGAGCAGTCCGGGATCTCCCACGACCCCGCAGGGGTGCGCGTCAGCCGGATGGCCGAGGCAGTGACGGTCCTCAAGGGCCTGTTCACCGAGGGCCCGTTCTCGTACTCGGGCGAGCACTACGCCATCTCCGGGCTCGACGGCCGTCCCAAGCCGGTTCAACGGCCCTATCCGCCGCTGCTCATCGGTGGTGGCGGCCGCAGGCTTCTGTCTATCGCCGCCCGGGAGGCGGACATCGTCGGGATCAACCCGTCGTCGGCCAGCGGGGTGTGGGACACCGCCACCACCCGAAGCGGCATGGCCGGCGAGACCGACCGCAAACTCGGCTGGGTCCGCGACGCTGCCGGCGACCGGTATGGCGATCTGGAGCTGAACATGGTGGCCTTCGCGGTGGGGGTGACCGACGATCGAGCGGCCATCATGGCTCGCGTTGCGAACCGCTTCGGCATCGACCCGGCCGAGTTCGACCATTTCGCGCACGCCTTGTTCGGGACCGAGACCCAGATCTGCGAGCAGCTTCAGTCCGCCCGGGAACGATGGGACGTCTCCTATTGGATTTTCCACGCCCCCGAGGTCGACCCCATAGCGCCCATCGTCGCCGCTCTCGCCGGCACCTGACTGCAGGTTGCCGGCCCGAACCGGGGATCGTGCAGGTCTCGCAGACGCGGGGCTACGCTCGGGTCGGCCTCGGCCCGAGATGAATCTCGGAACACGCTGGTGGCCAAAGGATTATGCGCCCGGCGGCCGGATCAGCTCCCGAATTCGGGCTGCCCACGCTCGTCGATGACCCGCACCTCCAGGCTAACAGCCGGCGCGGCGACGAGCCTCTCAATCATCACCGGGGGTCGAGACCTTCGCCGGGTGTTAGCCGCCAGCTGCGGCGATCTGCACGGTCAATCCCGGCATGGGCCGACGGCTACAGTCGGCAGCGCTGCTCGGATTGGACGCAATGCTCAAGGAGGCCTTCGCTGAAGACGATCGGCAATATCCTGTGGCTCATCCTCGTCGGCTGGCACACCGCCATTGCGTGGTTCGTCATCGGGCTGCTCCTGTGTATCCCGATCATCACCATCCCGTTCGCCGTCCAGTGCTTCAAATTCGCTGGCTTCTCGTTCTGGCCGTTTGGTCGCGTGGCTGTCAGGGACCCGGGCGTCCGGGCTGGCAGTCTTATCGGCAACATCCTCTGGTTCATACCAGGGCTGTTGTTGTCGCTCGGCTACTGCGTCGGCGGTGTGATCCTGTGCATCTCAATCATCGGGATCCCATTCGGCATCCAGGCTTTCAAGTTCGCCGCCCTCGCCTTAGCTCCATTCGGTCGGACGATCGTTCCCAAGACCGAGGCGGGTTAGGTGGGACCCACCGCCTGGGCCGCATGAGACCGAATAATTTCTCCCAGGTAGTCAACCATGATCGGCTTGGTGGCTGAGCGGCGCACATCGAAAGAAGCCGCCCGATCCGCAACCGCCTGTCCGACAGTCCCTATCCCTGATAACGTCGGCCGACCACAGAAGCCCGGTCACCGCTACCGCCGGGACCGGGTCGTCATTCGGTGCCCTTTAGACCTGGAGCAGCGACCAGGCGGCCGAGCCAACGCCGATAACTGCGTGATTCCTAACTGAAGGCGGATCGGTACACGGGATCTCACGATCCGAATCATCTGGACATCGGGGCCGTTCGGCGCGCCCGCCTCTGATTGGCTTCGCGCTGCACCGAGTCAATCGAGCACAGCTAGTACATCCCCGTGGCTCACCTCGCGGTCTCTGCCCACCTTCTGGCCTGGGTGGCGCACCGACGGGTCCCAAATGCGGGCGCCACGGCAGCGCCGGACGAGCTCGTGGTGGATGGCGTCGGCAACCTCCACGACGGTGGCTCCCGGGCGGAGCGCCAGGGGACATACGTCGGTCTCGTCGCCCTTGCGGAGGAACACCCGCATGAGACCGGTGAGAGACCATATAACGTCGCGCACGCGATCCAGCGAGTCGTCGTCGAGGACCGACACCGGGACGATCGGCACGTCCGGGACGGCCGCCGCCAGCCGTTCGACCGATCCATCCGGGGCTTCGTCGAGCTTCGTGGCGGCCAGGGCAGTGGGCACGGCGATGCCGGCCGCAGTCAGCTCGGATCGAACCGTCAGCAGCCCACCCGGGTCGGCGCCGGCCGGGTGACAGAGAAGGATGGCGTCGGCACCCCTCAAAACACCGAGCAAGGAGCGCCCTCTGCCTCGGTCCTGGTTGGCACCCTCGAGCAGGCCCGGGATCTCGACCAGCTGGATGAGAACGCCCCGGATGGGCGTGACGGCCGGGACGGGCCGGAGAGTGGTGAAGGCGAAATCCCCGGTCCTGATTTGGATCTCGGACAGCGCCTGGAGCAGCGACGACTTGCCAACGTTGGGCGGACCGGCCACCGCCACTTGGGCGGCACCCTATCGTCTGACCGAGATCGAGTCCCGGTTGAGGGTCCGGCTCCGGGCCCGCGTCTCGACAAGTTCGCCTTCGACCCACTTGCGAAGGTCGGCGTAGGGGCCGTTCTTGTAGCCGGCCAGCACGGCCAGGATGACCCGCAACTCGTTGACCCGCGCCGGGCCTTCCTTACCGACCAGCCTCCTCTTGACCAGCGGTGCCTGGATGCAATGCGGCATGGGCATCACGACCACACTCCTTCTCTCGTCTTCGAGCGGGAGCGCAACCGCGACAAGGCACGAGTGTGCCTTCTCATCGCGTCCGGTTCCCGCCGCCTCCGTGGACCTTCGGGAAGGCGGCCAGTCAGCCGCTCTGGTGGGCCTTGGTCGACCGCCAGGCCAGCCGGCGATCGGCTCGCTCGGTGCACGACACGCCCGTCAGACTAACTCGTCGCTCCGATCTGCTGCCGGGAATTTGCCCTCCAGGCTAGTGCGGAAGAGACCGAAAACGTAGGCGCTGGAACCAGATCGCCCGCTCTGGCCACCCGCTGCAACTCGAAGGTGTGCTGATGGTTACCACGACGCCCGGCGAGTCCGGCTCGCACAGGAACTCTCCGTGGAAGCCGATTAGTGGAGCCCGATAACCGGCAGGTAACGCGGCGTGGTGGGGCATCGTCGTCAGCACGCCCTATCAGCGGGTGCATATTTCCTTTCCCTCGCTGAAGGTATACCATCCCCCTGCCGCGCGACGCGCCGAGAACGGGGGTGGAGCCAATGCTTCGACGAGCCAAAGGTGCTGTTGCTTTTGCGTTGACGGTGGGAATGGTCCTGGTGCCGAGCACGGCCTCACTGGCGTCGCCTCGGCTCAAGCCCGCCGTCACCTACAGCTACAAGACGGTCAAGGTGGCTGGGGAGGTCAACACCTCCATCAACGCCATAAACAACTCGGGCGCCTATACCGGTGTGGGTTGCAACTCGACCTACACGAAGTGCAAGCTGTTCGTGGCCGCCTCCAATGGCAAGCTCACCTCCTTCACGCTCAGATTCAAGAACTACGACCCGACAGTCGCGCCGGGGAGTGCCGGCGTCTACGGTATCGACAACGCCGGCGACGTGGTCGGCTACTACCTCGACTCGAAGGGGTCGAGCCACGGATTCGAACGTTTGGCCACTGGGAAGCAGATCGCGATCAACGACCCGGCAGCGGCAGACGCCAACGGGGCCGGAACGATCGTGGAAGGCATCAGCTTCCACGGGTCGGCGATCGTCGGTAACTACGCGGGCCGCAAAGGGGCGCCCCAGGGGTTCATCCTGCGAGAAGGCAAGTTCACCACCTACGACGTCCCGAAGGCAGCCGTCACGGTGGTGGCGTTCTACAACTACGGCAAGTTCGGCGGCTTCTACTTTTCCAGCACCGGTGCGTACTTCGGTTTCTACGTCTCGGCCGGAAAGCTGCACACCGTGACCGCCCCGGGCGAGTCCAAGCCAGCCCAGGGCAACGGCACCGTCCTATCTGGTGTCAGCCACGACGGAACGTTGGCCGGCAGTGTATTTTCCACCACCAAGCCGACGGTGGGGTTTGTCGACACTGCCGGCTGCTTTACGACTATCAACGACGCCAAAGAGGTGGGTAGAACTCCCCTGGATGGGACCGTGGTGGAAAGTACCAGCCCGGAGGGCGACCTGGTTGGTTACTACACGTACACTCAAGGTACCGCCAAGCAGGCCGGGCGCACTTACGGGTTCATAGCCACGCCCTCCACCTGAACCGCTTGACCTTTCTGCCAAGCCGGAGCCGCCGCTTCTTAACTTCACCAGTGGTCGCTGCAGCGCCGGTAAGAGCGCAGGCACGGCAAGGACGCCGAACCTCGTGCAGACGACTTCCAAACGGCCCCGAACGTCGCCGGAAGGATCCCTTTATCGCGTCGGCTCGCTATTGGAGCGCCGGGTAGATGGGACGGATCAGGAACTCGCCGAGCCGTTCCATAGGCATCGCCGACGGGGACGTCCTCCACCGGACGCTTTGACTGACCTCGACCACTCTCCGCGCCTGCCCATACCCTCAACCGCTTGCGCATCCCTGCCCCTCCGTCGGCGGCGCCCGGAGGGGATTCCGGGTCCCCATAATGTCCGCTCCAGAATCCGCAGCCGCCTGCCAGTGCGCAGGCGCAGATCGGCGCCTCTGGCGTGATGTCGACTGGCCCAGGGCGGCGGCCCGCGACGTGTCGGGTGCCTGCGAAGCGGCCCGGTGTGGACGGACATCTTGAGCCGATTGAGTGCATCAGCGCCGTCACGCTGCTGACGATCGAAATGGACAAGGCGGTGACCTTCTATCTCGCGCTCGGCTTCCATCTGCTGTACGGAAGAGCTGAGGCACCTTTCACGAGCTTTCGTGTTGGCGTCGGTTACCTCAACCTCCAACTCGATCCGGCGGGTTCGTCCCGAAATGCCGTCTGGGGTCGAGTCGTGTTCGGGGTTGAGGATGTGGACGCGATGTACCAGCGCGCCCTGGAAGCCCGGTTCGTTCCGGCGAGCGCGCCTGCCGACGCCCCGTGGGGTGAGCGCTATTTCCACATCCACGACCGGGACGGCCACGAGCTGAGCTTCGCCCGGCCGGTGAGCCCTCGGTAAGGACGCGTCTACCCGATCGAGACGCCTTCGGCGGCCGCGTCTTCGGCTGCCCATCGGCAGACATTTTCGCGAGCGCGAGCGATCGGGGCAGCTAGGCGCGCCACCCCCGACCGACGCGAAAGCGGCTGGGACCGTGACATGAACGGCCGTTTTGCCCGGGCCCGTACTGACTCTCACTATCGCGGGGGCGAGCCCATTGAGCGCGGGCGAGGACCTCGACCCTCGATCACGGTTTCCTACAGCGCCGGCGCGTCGGAGCGATAGAGCCTCTACGCTTCGAGCCAGTCACGATAGGGAGGTTGAAAGATGCCTGGTCCGTTGCAGGTTATTGCCGTGAGTTTCGGTCCCGGCGCCGATTTCGAGGGTCGGGTCCTGGATGAAGTCGATCGGCTGCAGGGCCGCGGTCTGTTGCGCCTTCTCGATCTGCTGTTCGTGGCCAAGGACGAGGACGGCACGATCCGCCAATTGGTGGTCGGCGACGACGACGACTTTGGCGCCCTTCTGGCGAGCGTCGTCCCTCTTGACGGTGTCGGACTGACGGATTTCTCGGTCGGCGACGGCTTGTCGGGTTTCGCTCCCGGCAACGCCCGGGCACTGGCGGAATCCCTCCGCCCGGGCACCGCGCTGGCGTTCTTGCTCATCGAGCACGGTTGGGCCCAGCCGCTCTTCGAGGCGATTTCCGAGACCGGTGGCGCCTTGGTGGGCGAGGGCTTCTTGAGCGCGGAGGCGGGGTTGATCGTCGGGGCTGAGGTGGCGGCTATGGAGGAGGCGGCTGGCGTCATTGCGGCGGCGCAGGCCGCAGAGGTGAACGCGACTCTGGAGGCCATGGCCGCACAAGCAGAGGCCGCGGAGGAGATCGCCGCCTTCCAAGCGATCCGTGACGCCGCCGCGGCGGACGCCGTTCGGGCCCTGATCCGCGCCGGCGTGGTCGAGGAGGCAGCCGCGCAGGAGGCCATCGAGGCGGTGCGCGCCGCTGGGTTGATCGTCGCCGCCGCGGACCGAGCAGTCGCGGAAGCGGTGGCGGAGGACGCGGTGGAGATAGCGGCAGCTGGCGAAGCTGCCGCGGAGGCTCTCACGGAAGCCGCCGCCACTACCCGAGCTGCGTCGATTACCGTAGCTGAGGCGCGGGTCTTGCGCTACTTGCCCACGCAGTCGTCGTTCGCGGTTATCGCCGACAAGTTAGGGATCTCCCGCTCGGCGGCGAAAGACCGAGCCGAGCGCATCTATAAGAAGCTCGGGGTTCACAGCCGCGCCGAGGCGGTCAACCGGGCCCGAGCCCTCAGGCTCATCGACTGACTACAGGTCCATGAAAGGTCCGGCGGTGGGCCACAGGCCGGGCGTTACTCAGTACCCTCACCGGCGCTTCTAGCCATGGCGGTGGTGAGACACCCACTGCCGGCTTCACACGATGTCGTTGCCTCAACCAGAGGCGCGGCGCAGACGAGCGCGCCACCAGAACGACGAGCAACCCGAGACCCGCCGTCGTGCCAGATCGGCACAACTGTGTGCGGTCTACGACTTCCGGTCGCCAGCGGCGCCGGAACGTCTGCTCGGTTTCTCAAGCAGGCCGACCTGTGGCATCGACCGGTCCCAGCGCCTCGCCAGGGGGACCCAGAGCGCCACTTTGCCGATGCGGTATCTGGCAGCATCGATCCTGTTAGACGTCGCTCCCGAGGAAGGCACACGCTGAGTGACCCACCGCTGCGCCCTTGCTTGACCGCTCAGCCGACCAGGACGCGGCGATACCAACCGGTTCGCGAGCACTGCCTGCTTCGGGAATTCAGCCGCAACCTGGCTCGGATCATGTCCCCTCGGGAGGTGCTCCAACGACGTCCAGGGTTGATCCAACCCGTCCCATCAGGGGCGAACGCCAGCCCGACGGTCACGAAGACCGTAGCCAAGGTCACCGCGCTGCACTTCAGGCGACCAGAGAAGACAGCCCAAACGAACAGCGCAGCGGCGACCACGGCGATCGTCCAGTTATGCGTCGCTGACCCCCGCCGAGCCGTCAACCGAAGTCAGACCGGCGGCTCGACCTCGGTGACGAGTCCCAGCTCGACCACCAGCTCGGTGGCGACGAGGACGTGACCGCTGTAGCGCATCGGATCGTCACAGGTGCACAGGTACTCGATGGCAGCGGCAGGGACCGTCGGCGGTAAGGCATCCGGGTTCACCCGGCCTGCTTGCACCTGGGTTAAGTGCATCGTCTCGGTCATCACCAACCCGGGCTCAATGCTGATAATGGCAATATGGTGCGGGTACCCGTCGGCCGCCACCGAATTGGCCATACGATTGAGGGCCGCCTTGGTTGCGCCGTAAGCCGGGCCAATGGGAGGAAACCCAGTGGCGGGGTCGTTTGTCGGTTCGAGCGCCTGCGGCTGGGCCGCCCCCGAGGTGACGTTCACGACACGGCCCCCGCCGCGTTGTCGCATGGCTTCCCAGAAGCCCTGAATAAGCATCAAGGGAGCGGTCACGTTGAGATCCATGACCTTTTGCCACTGGGCCCGAGGCAGGTCGGGGACATGGGTGTAGATCGCCCGCCCGACGGTGAAACCAGCGTTGTTGACGAGAATATCGACGCCCCCGGCTCGATCGAGCGTCGTGCGCACCAAGGTGTCGATGCCCTCTTGGTCACCGAGGTCGGCCTGCACCACCACCGGGTCGGGACCGAGCTGCCTGACCGCGGCGGCCGTCTCATCGATCGTTCCCGGCGTGCGCTCCCGAGGCTCGACCGTCCTCGCCGCCAACACCAGCCGGGCACCCCGGCGGGCCAGCGCTAGGCAGACCTGTTTGCCGATCCCCCGGCTGGCGCCGGTTACCACGGCTACCTTGCCGTCCAGAGTCGTGTTGTTGGGCATGGCGAGACCCTGTCACACCTACCGACCGTGACGGTAGTCCGATGCGGCTGGGCCGAACAGGGGTCGGCTGGCTATGGCACCACCCGGCGACCTGATAGCTCCCGGGTGAGCTTCGCGCCCCGTACCCGTCGCGCTACGGATCTCTTCTGCCGTGAGCGGGTCCAGCGGGTGGAGGACTCGGACGCCGTCGAGGACCGGCGCCAGGGTCGGCGGCGCGACGGTGGCTTGCTGGTCCTCGGTCATGGGCCTCCCGTTCACGAAGCGAGGCTCGCTGAGGCCCCCGGGAGGGAAGAGGTCGCCCGCGATCCTACGGGTCGAGATAGACACTCGAGAAGCGAACGCCGGCGTCGCCGCACTCACGGCCAGATGCTCATGCAGCCCCCCGGTTAATTTGCTGTCTGGACCGATCACTCTCCCGTCGTTACCAGGCGCGAGATAAGGGACCGTTACCGGGCGCCGGGTCAGGGCCGTTATCAGGCCGCCTTTTGGGCTGGCGACTGCAGGCGGCGCCGGGATAACCGCGTTATTGGCAAGTTCCGATCAGTCTCCGGCAGCGGGTGTGTAGACGGCGGGGTCGGGCCTCACCGGCTTTCGGGAAAGGGGGCTGGTGTCTGGCCCTCCGAACCGCTTTTCCGCCGCGAGGTTGACCCGGACTCAGGCCTCTACGATACGCTCGAGCCCTACCACGGGGATCTGGCGGTGATCCCGGCAGCGGTCTTGGTAGCCGTATGCGCCGGGGATAACCTCGTTCATCCGGCCGAAGAGCCGATCGCGTTCGGGACCGTTTGGCAAGGTGGTGGCCTTTGCCCGGTACTGTTCTCCGCGGAACTCCACGGTCAGCTCCGGATTGGCAATCAGGTTGCGGTACCACTGCGGATGCCTGGGGGTCCCGCCCATCGTCCCAGCGACGATCAAGCGATCACCGTCTTGCTGGACGCATACAGGGGTGGTATGCATCTGGCCTGTCTTGGCACCAGTAGTAGTCAGAAGGACCAGCGCCTTCTGGTCTTCATCGCGGCCACCGGTCTCCCGGTAGCGTGCGATGACGGTCTTGTTCGACTCGCGGATGTCGGGGCGTGGGGGTCGGGCGTCGCTCATATGATCATGATGCCGGACGCCGCGTATCGGCGCATCTTCTCGCTCAGATCTTGGTGGCTTCATTTAGGCCCTGACCGACTGGCAAATCTGGCGCTCAACGCGTCGCGACTGATCTCGACGCGGCCGTTGCTGTCGAAGAGCAGGCAGGATCGCTGCGTCGGCTCCCCTTGGCTCGCGGTCGTGGCAACGCATGCAGCGTCACAAGACGGCCGATGGGGTTGGCGGGCGAGCAGACGGTCCACCTGTGATACCGGGCGCAGCAAATGGGCCGATATCGGGCCGTCTCCGCCTGTGCCCGAAGTCATCGATACTGAGATCTTGCCGCTCGACTTCGCAACGCCGCTCGACCGGCCACCTTGGTCCCGCCACATTTAACGGATTTATCATTGCCGGCATGAGGCCACTGCCTTCGGCCACCTGATAACCGGCGAAAGTCGGGTGGTAACGCCGTTACATAATGTGCGCTCAATAATCCGGCCCGCGTCGCGCCCCCGTCGATACAGATCGTACGCGTGTGTGACTGAACCAGCAGAACACGGTGCCTGGAGGCTCGACGCCTCCGCGATTGTGCGGCGCGCGGTATTTGCGGTTATTGGCCGATACCAACCGGTGGTCCTGACCGCACGATCGATGCTGGCGGCAGGAGGCGCGTGCCCATCATCGGTTTTGGGATTGTTGGGCGCCGACGCTGGAGGAGGAGACCCAGGCCCACGAGCAGGACAAGGGCAGCATAGGTGCCGCTCAGCGCAGCCTTCCACCACCACGACGAAGGAGCAACGCCGCGGGTAGCGGGAATGCGGGCCAGGGTCAGGAGGGCGTGGGGGGCGCTCGGGGCGATGGCGGCCGCGACCAGGGAGGGCCGGTCGGCGCTCGAGACGTCGGCGGCCAGGTCGTAGTTCAGGCTGGACGCTGGGGCGTCAACGGTGAGGTAGGACAACCATGCGGAGTGGGCGATCCAGCCCATGCCCTGGTCGGATCGCAAGTCGTTGAGCAGGGAAGTCTCTGCGGGACGACTCTGGACGAGATGAACGCCGGGGCCGCTCAGGAGGGCGGGCTGGCGATCGGTGAGCATAAAAACGTCCGCGGTCACCACATCGTCGGGATCCTTTGCCAGGGACAGGATGTGAAGTGGCACCCAGGGATTGGCGGTAGGAATGGTTATCTGCACCGGCGTGCCATCGCCGATGGTTTGCCCCCGAGACGCCTCGGCCGCGGGGTCGAAGGTGGCGGTAAGGAAGATGGGGCTACGCCGGGCATAGAACTCCAGCATGGCGGGTAGACCGGGACTGACCGTGAAGCCCTGCTGGCGCACCCAGGCGGTGACCGCCGGGCCACCACCTCTGACCACCGTGATTTGCAGCGCATCGACCTGGGTGCGGAAGAGGACCTGAGCGGTCGATCCAGCCGCTGCCGCCAGTGCGGCCCTGCCGAATGGGACCGGTGACGGGGGGTGAACCTCCAGCTCCAGGCGTTGCAGTGTCCAGCTCCCGCCCTGACTGACCGCGGTTGGTATGCCCGGCAGTGGGATGATCGAACCGAACTTGCTGCCTCCTCCTTGGTACTCAAAGGAGGTGACGTAATGCTCGAGTCCGTCGTGGTAGGCCACCAGGGTACTGGTGTTCACTAGTTTCACCGCCCCGTTGGGCGCCACCAAACCTCCGCAGGCGAATGCCGAGGGAGCCCAGCCGATCCCGATTGCCAACACCACAGCCACTATCGCGAGACCGCGTCGCATGCGTTCACCTCCGAGTCGAGTTCTCGACAACTAGGACGACTCGGTGGCCGCGCTCAGTTCCCACTCAAGGCCGAAACCTCCAAGCACGTCGGACCCCTTTGACCCGTCCGCGACCGACGACAAGATGGGCGACGAGATCTCGTCTCGTATCCGGGCCATGCCGCCTTCAGCACGCAGCCGGCGCTCCCCGTATCAGGAAGAGGACGGAACCCGCCCAACCTGCCGGAGAGGAGGTCGGCGGAGGTCTTTCCGGAAGGCAGGGCTCTCGCCGGCACAGACCCACGATTACTCAAAGCCGGACCCGAAGTGCGGGTACGGCTGAGTTGCGTTTGCCCAACCCGCGCCGCACAAGGCGGTGTCCCCCTTGCACGAACGCCACGCGGCCGTGTCGCAGCCGTCACGAGCGCGCCACGACCCCTGAACTGGGGGTGGCGCCACCACATAATGTGCGCCCGAGAATCCGACTGCCATGGCGCGCCCGCCCGGCGCAGATCGCCACCTCGGCGTGCGGACACGTCCCGGAGCCGCCCGCGGCCAGATCTGTCGTTACCGGGCGCCTGGTAAAGGGTCGAAGTAGGGTGTCCTGATGTTTTGCTTGTTATCGCCGAGCATGCCCACCTCGGCTAGGAGGTCAACTCTGCTGGCGTCTCCGGTCGCCAGCAGGGTCACCCGAGCGACGACCTATTATCAGCGCGCATTGGACCGGGCATAGCTATAGCTGAGGAGAATTGAGTGGAGGCGACGTTCAGGTTCGAGCCGTCGTCCGATGCGGTCGACGATCTGCGCGACCGGCTGCGTCGGGCCCGCTGGCCGGAGAAGGAACCCGTCGACGATTGGTCCCAGGGGGTCCCGTTGGGGTGGTTGAGGGATATCTGCTCGTATTGGGCGGAGGGTTACGACTTCACGGCCGCGGCCGAGCGCCTCAACCAGTTCCCCCAGTTTCGCCGCCAGATCCTAGGAATTGACATCCACTACATCCACGTGCTGTCCCCCGAGCCCGGCGCCCTGGCGCTGGTGATGACCCACGGGTGGCCCGGGTCGGTGGTGGAGTTCCTGAAGGTGATCGGACCGCTTGCCAACCCGCGGGCTTATGGTGGTGACCCGGCCGACGCCTTCCACGTCGTGTGCCCGTCGCTACCCGGCTACGGTTACAGCGACAAGCCCGCCAGCCCCGGGTGGGGATTGGAGAGGATCGCGTCGGCATGGTGCACGCTCATGTCGGACCTGGGCTACGACCGGTTCGTGGCCCAGGGGGGCGACTGGGGCGCCGGGGTGTCAGCCTGCCTGGCGGCCCAGGACCGCGACCGCTGCACCGCCGTGCACATGAATATCGTGCCCAGCGCACCGAACAGTGAGCAGTTGGCCGCGCCCACCCCCGCGGAAGCGGCCGCTCTGGAGGAGATGGCCACCCACCAACGTTGGGGGACCGGCTACTCGCAGGAGCAGATGACCCGTCCCCAGACCGTCGGCTACGGTCTGGTTGACTCACCGGTCGGTTTGGCGGCGTGGATACTGGAGAAGTTCTGGGCGTGGACCGACTGCGATGGGCATCCCGAGAACATCTTGAGCCGAGATGATCTTCTCGACAACGTCAGCTGGTACTGGTTCTCCGCGACGGGCGCGTCGTCCGCCCGCTTGTACTGGGAAAGCCTGGAGCGCTTCTCGCTGGCGGGCGGCCCGGTCAGTGTGCCCACCGGTTTCAGCGTGTTCCCCAAGGAGATCGTGCACATGAGTCGGCGATGGGCAGAAAACCGCTTCGCCAACATCACCTACTGGAATGAGCTGTCTCGGGGCGGCCACTTCGCGGCCTTCGAGCAACCGGAGCTTTTTGTTGGCGAACTCCGAGCTTTCTTCCGCCAGTTCCGTTGAGTTCGCAGAGCGGCGGCTCGCATCACATACAGCGCCGCCTCGTGACACTTTCACGAAAAGCCCGTGACTGTGTTCGCCCGCGACGTGTCGGAACCAGTTCCCTTTGGGTGAGAATTCCGGGTCGCCTGGC
The DNA here is from genome assembly GCA_963769725.1 of uncultured Acidimicrobiaceae bacterium. Taxonomy (GTDB): domain Bacteria; phylum Actinomycetota; class Acidimicrobiia; order Acidimicrobiales; family Palsa-688; genus PALSA-693. The sequence goes on from CAVYMU010000008.1 coordinate 79,968, forward strand.
GGTGCCCACCATCCGCGCCACATATGATGGGAAGTCGGGAGCCGGACCCCGCACATAACGTGCGCTCAAGATCCAACGTGCCGAGACCCATACAGCGCACCGAACGGCACGTACGCGTGCTGAACTTCGCGAATTGTCAGTTGGCTCGTCGACCCACCGGCTGTTGTGGTTCTCGGGCACGGGCGGCGCCGAACTCGAGGGCCTGCCGGCAGGAGGCCGGGAACGCTTTTGCGCGGTCGCGGGCCAAGGCGTTGACGTCGCCGGGCGGTCGGGAAGGGCGTTATCTCATGGCTCGATTGCTCCGACTACTTCGGGGTCGCTCCCACAACTGGACATTCGAGGGAGCTTGACAAAGTACGCAGCGGCGACCGTTCTTGGACTTCGGGTGCCCCACCTACCGGCGTTAGGGGGCGCGCAGCTAGCGTGAATCGGGGACACGTGGCGGCGGGATTATGGCGCATCTTCGGCGCTCGCAGCGGAAGGCGACGGCGAGCGCCGAGCCGTCTGGGCATCTACGGAGTGAGGACCAGGAGTCCAACGCAGTCGTTCCAGATCGGGCAATCTGTGCGCCACCCGGCCCGTGGCATCGATCGGGAGATTTGGGTTAGCGGCAGAGATTCACGGACCACCAACATCTGCCCCGCCCCGTGGATTGCCTTAGCCCTCGGCACGCAGAGGTTCAGCGGTCCGGACTGGATTACTCGGGGAAGGGTTCTTCTGCGAGGTGACGCAGCGGCGAGCAACACGTCGGGCAACAACATGCACTGAAGGGTATGGTGGCGAAGGGTGGCGATGCCCGTGGAGCCAGTCAGTGAGGTCGTAGCCGTCCTGGCGATCGGGAGCGAGGTCGGTGATGGTGACGGTGGGCGCGACGTCGGTGAGATCGCCCTGGATGCGTTGCGCCGCCAGGCGGCCGGCCCGATCGGCGTCCATCACGATCGTGACGTCACGGTCCTCGAACCCGAGGGCCCAGGCGCTGTCCCACGCCTGGTCGCTAGAAACGGCGAGGGCCGGCATCCCGCAGGCGGGCGCGGAGATCATGTCGGGCGGGCCCTCGGCTGTCCTGCGGCCATTTGCAGGAGCCGGTCGGCCCTGCGCGTTCACAACGGCCCCTCCGGAGACGCGCGGAGGCGACTCAGAGATGGTCCTGCGACGCGGGATCGACGGAACGGCGGCAGTCGCGCTTGCGGGCCCCCTGTGAGGCTTAGGTGGGCGGGGCTCACCGTACGAACCCGGTCTGGTAGGCGAGCACGACGACTTGGACGCGGTCGCGGAGGCCGAGTTTCTGGAGGACGTGCGTGACGTGGGTCTTGACGGTCGTCTCGCCGATGTAGAGCTCCGCGCCGATCTCTGCGTTGGACAGGCCGCCGGCGATGAGCCGGAGGATGTCTTGCTCGCGTGCGGTGAGCTCGTCGAGTTCTTTCGGCGGCACGTGGCGAGGGATGCTTGTGAATTGCTTGATCACGTGTTTGGTGATCGCGGGCGAGAGGAGCGCGTCTCCAGCGGCGACGGTGCGGACCGCCTCGATCAGCTGTTCGGGGGGGTCGTCTTTGAGCACGAATCCGCTCGCGCCGGCGCTGAGTGCTTCGTAGACGTATTCGTCGAGTCCGAAGGTGGTGAGGATCAGGATCCGCGCGGTGGTGTCGGCGGCAAGGATCCGGCGGGTGGCCTGGAGCCCGTCGAGCTCTGGCATGCGGATGTCCATCAGGATCACGGTCGGGTCAAACCGCGCCGCCAAGGCCACCGCTTCCAGTCCGTTGCTTGCTTCGGCGACGACTTCCATGTCTTGTTCGCCGGCGAGCAGCATTCGGAAGCCGGCGCGGACCATGGACTGGTCGTCGGCGATGAGGACTCGGATCGTCATGGCCGGTCTGGGGTGAGTGGGAGGCGGGTGCTGAGCGTGAACCCGGCGCCGTTTGTCGTGCCTGCGGTCATCTCGCCGCCGTAGAGTCTGACGCGCTCGCGGATGCCGATCAGTCCGTGGCCGTAGCCGTCGCTCGGCGTCGTGCCGGTGCCGTCGTCGCGTACTTCGATCCCTACCTCGTCCGGCGCATACCGGACGGTGACCTCCGCGTGGCCGGCGCGGGCATGCTTGAGCGCGTTGGTGAGACCCTCCTGAACAATTCGATACGCAGAGAGGTCGATCCCTGGCGGGAGTGGGAAACGCTCCCCGTCGAGGTGCAGCTCGACGGGAAGCCCGGCGCGGCCGATCTCCTTGATCAACGAGTCGAGGCCGTCAAGGCCGGGCTGAGGCGCGAGCTCTAGGCCGTCGCCGTCACGGCGCATCACACTGAGCAGACGGCGCATCTCCGCCAGCGCGCCGCGCCCGGCCTGCTCGACACTCCTCAGGGCATCGCGATCCTCGGCCATCGCGTCGGGGAGCTGGTGCCTGACAGCGCCGACTTGCAGCACCATCACACTGACGGCGTGCGCGACGATGTCGTGCAGCTCGCGCGCGATCCGCGCCCGCTCCTCGGCCACGGCGACGCGCGTCGCTGCATCCCGCTCCTGCTCGGCCTGTGTCGCATGCGACTCCGCCACCTCGGCCTGCTCGGCCCGCGCCCGGACGGCAAGGCCTGCAACCCAGGCGACGGCGAAGTCGACGGGAATGAAGACGAGCTGGTCGACCGAGTGTCCGGGGATGTTGTAGATGAGGGTCGCCGCAGCGCCGACCATGATCGCCAGTCCGAGGCCGGCCCGCCGGACGTCCCGAACGTTCCCGAGCAGGAATGCGGCCACCAGCTGCATCGCAAAGAGGGACTCGGGGTACGGGATCAACAGCGGGTCGATGAACGAGATTCCCGCGGCCAAAAGCCAGAACGCCGCCGGTCCGGCAAACGGAAACCATCGCCGCGCAAACAGGGGTAGCACCAGGATCGCGAGCGCGGGAAGGCAGAACCACAGCGTCGTTGTCGGAGCTCCGGACGAGCCGCGTCCGAGCACCACCTCAAGCATCGCCATGATCGCCAGCAGCGCGATCAGCAGGTCGAACCAGTACGTACGGGCGAGGTGTTCGATTCGGCTCACGCGCTGAACGTACTCCGCCCCCTCCGTTCCCGCCTCCTACCTACGTAGGAGTCGAAATCGTCGGATGGTAGGAGCCGCGATCCAGCCTCCCGACGATGCCGATCTCGCGATCGCACCTTAGGTTACCGACGAGCCCTCCCAACGGCGAGCGTCAACCACGTCCGGTGACCACCGCCGTTCGGTGACCAATCCCGCTAATAGGACTCATTCGATGCCTCGAGGACCTGGAACACCGACGAGAGGAAGCCAATGATCAAGGCAAGACGTCTCACTAAGCGCCACGGCAAGACCGTGGCAGTCGACCAACCAGTACCGCTGACCCAGAGACCACGGAGATTCACCTGGACACGAATCGCTGGTCTGCTGGCGACCATCGTCCTGTTGACGGGACTTGTCTACCTGCGAGTCTCTTCCAAATCGGAAACGGTCTCGGTCCCGCAGGGTGCGCACGCCGGTCAGCTGACTATGCACCCGTGCACCGAGAGCGGCGGCTACCGCGCCGAATGCGGAACGCTCGTCGTGGCCGAGAACCGGGCAGACCCCCGGTCCCGTCTGATCGCGCTGCCGGTGACCCGGATCCTGGCTCGCTCATCCCACCCGCTGGCGCCGATCTTCCACCTCAACGGCGGCCCGGGCATAACCAACATGACGTTTCCCCAAGCGAACCGCCTGGCCGCCCAGCACGATGTCGTCATGGTCGGCTACCGCGGCGTCGACGGCTCTTCGGTGCTGAACTGTCCCGAGGTGACAGCGGCGGTGGAGAAATCCGCCGACTTGCTCGCCAAAGCGTCGCTGAGCGCGTACTCCCAGGCCTTCGCTTCGTGCGCGCAGCGGCTTGAGCGATCCGGCGTAGACCTCGCCGGCTATACGCTGGAGGAGCAGGCCGCCGACATCGAGGCCGCTCGCGTCGCGCTCGGCTACCAGCGCATCGACCTGCTCAGCGAGAGCGCCGGGACCCGTCTCGGGATGATCTACCAGTGGCGGTACCCGAACAGTGTCGACCGGTCGGTGATGGTCGGGGTCAACCCGCCCGGGAACTACATCTACAGCGGAGCCGAGATCGATCAGGGGATCCAGGCTTACTCGGCGCTGTGCGCGCAGCAGCCTGCCTGCCGGGCCCGCACCGGCAACCTCGCCGCCAGCATGCAGCACACGGCGGCACACATGCCGACCAGTTGGTTGTTCCTGCCGATCAAGCCGGGCAACGTGCTGGTCGGCACGTTCCTCGGGCTCACGGAGGCGACCGGTTCGCCACTGTCCGGGCCGATGACCCTTAACTCGTGGATCTCCGCCGCGCATGGCAACCCGAGCGGCTTTTGGCTGCTATCGAATATGGCCGGTCTCATCCTCCCCACGTCGTTCGTCTGGGGCGAGTTTGCGAGCATCGGTATGGCCGACGCGCAGCCCGTCGAACGCTATTTCAGCTCCGGCGCGGACCGGGGCTCGATCATCGGCAATCCCCTCGGGGAGTTCTTGTGGGGGGCAGGAGGCATGGCGCACGCCTGGCCGGCCAATCCGGGTGAGAACCAGTACACCAGCGTGCAGAACTCGAACGTCCCGACGCTGCTCATCGGCGGGACGCTCGACTTCGAAACGCCGGCCCAGAATGCCACGAAAGAGCTGCTGCCGCACCTCCCCAACGGGCATCAGGTCATCCTGTCGGGGCTCGGGCACGTGGACGACTTCGACTCCTACGAGCCGAGCGCCAGCACCCAGCTGCTGACCACGTTCTACGCCACCGGCCAGGTCGACACGTCGCTCTACACCCCGAACAAGGTCAGCTTCGCCACATCGCAAACGCAGACATCGATAGCCAAAGACATCCTTGGGGCAGTGAGCGGCGTCGTCGTCCTGGCTGCCCTGTCGCTGCTCTGGGTAGCGCTCCGGGTACGCAAGCACGGTTCCGCAGGGCGCAAGACCAGCGTCGTGGCCCGCACCATCGTCCCGGTCGTGCTCGGGCTCGGCGGCTTCTTCGGAGCAGCCCTAGTCGTCCTGTCGCTCTGGCCGGCGCTGTCCCTGGCCAGTGAACTGCTCCGGATTCTGGCCCCCAGCGGGCTGATCGCGCTGGGCCTCTACCTGGCCTGGACTCACCGCGACTGGGATCGTGCCACCAAGTCACTCGGTCTGCTGGCCGCAACCGCCGGCGCCTTGCTCGGAGGGTGGCTCGGGTTCACCGCGATATCCGGGCTGTTCGGGCTCGTCACCACCATTATCGGAGCTGTCGCAGGAGGCAACCTTGCCCTGATCGCCGTTAGCCTCTTCCGTCAACCGTCGGCGGGCGCGGCCATGGCGACGCTTCCGCCCGAAAGCGCGACCCCGACCGACAGCGCTGACGTGGTGCCCGACCTGGCCCCGTTGGTGTAGCAGACCCTGGAGAAAGAAGGTGCCGTTCCCGCAAGCTGAACGGCCCGCCAAATACCGCCCATACCGGATACCGGCCGCGCGTGAGCGCGGCCGGTATCCGCAACTTGACCGCCCACCGGACTGTTGCAGATTCGGTTTGTGCGGGTCTGTCTTATCTCCTGCAGAGCCACCGAGCGCCTAGTCAGCTTTGTCGCAGGCCACCGCTGACTGGATCGCTGGCGGCGACTGTGCCCCATTGTACGTCGGCATATCCAAGTGGGACATGCCCGTAGGTGCCGTGTGGAGCGCCCTAGTGACGCTTGATTTCTCAAGCGTCCGACCTGTGGTGACGGTCGTTCGGCGAGGCCGTGGCGACGACGCAAACCCCATCTTGACCCTAGCGATATCTGCGATCCTGCTTGGGTGAAGCCATCGGCATGACGATCACGCTGAGTGGCCACGGTCGTCGGCGATTCCCGATCAGTCGGCCGACCGAGGTCGGGCGATATCGAACCGGTGACTCGCGTCCGAAGAACGGCTTGTTGAGACGACGTGGCGAGGTCATACTACGTCCATTGGCGCGACGTCGCCGAGGAGGGAGTGGTGTCATGTCCAGGTACATCCTATTGAGCACGCTGACGACCGAAGGCCGAAAGACGATTCACCAGCATCCCGAGCGTATGCAGGAAGTCGACAACGAGATTCAGACGTTCGGTTGCAAGGTCGTCGATCAGTACGCGGTGCTAGGTGTGTACGACTTCGTGACCGTCGTCGACGCGCCAGACAACGAGACCGTGGCTCATCTCGCCGTCGATCTGGGTTCGAGGGGAACCGTGAACGTCGTGACCCTGCCGGCGATCTCGATCGATACCCTTGCTGGTCAGCTCAAGAGAGCCGAGCAGCTAGGACACGCCTAATCGGACCATGAAGGCTCGTGAAGCACCGAACATGGTCGGGTACGCTTCTTCTGTCTGAAGGCGGATTTACGCGCACACGTTGGGGCGAAAGCATAGTAGCACGCTTCAGTCCGCTCGCTCTTCTGACTACGAAGGTGAGATTCCCACTCGAGGATTGAGTGTCACGGCGATTGAACTCACGACTCCGCTACTGAGGAGACGTCCTGGTCCGGTTAGGTCCGTGCGGGCTACGCTTGCGGACACGAAAAAGCGCGCAATCCGGGCGCCGGGGCGATTCGTCTCTCTGACCGCGCCCGAGAACGCCGGTATCTTACTGGGTTTCCTTGGACCTCTTCATACCGACGGAGTGCGAACCGCGCGTGACCCTCGGAGGGGGCGCGTCCAATGAAGTGCGTGAGTTATGTTCGCGGCGGTCGCAAACCTGCAGAGCCGGTCGCCGCCGGCGAGGAGGTCTCCGGATCCTCGCGCTGGCGTATAACCCGGATCATGGAGCAGTGTCCGACCCTTCTGGAAGGGGCATCGCCGCGGGTATCGTTATCTTCGGGAGCCGGGGTCCCGGGTCTTGGGTGAAAGGAGACTGAACGTGTCCGTCTATCTGTTGCTGAGCAGCCTGACACCTCACGGTCGGGAGACCCTGCACGCTAACCCCGAACGGATAGACGGAGTGAACGCCGAGATAGAGCGATCCGGCTGCCAGGTCCTGGTCCAGTACGCTCTGCTCGGACAATATGACTTCGCGACCCTGGTCGAGGCGCCCAACAACGAGACGGTGGCGAGCATGTCCATCGAGCTCGGGTCGCGTGGCACGGTCAACATCGTGACTTTCCCAGCCATGAGTGTCGACTCGTTCGAGGCAAAGCTCAAGAGCAGCCAGCAGCAGCTTTCGACTAAGGCGGTTGACCACGGCCAACATCATGCCGGTTCGGATTACCCTGAACGGTTGTAGCTCTGATGTGTGATGGCCGCCAGAACCGCGTCACCCGTAACGCCACCGAACACGTCCCGCCATGGCTGGTGTCGTCTTCTTCCGGAAGCGGCCATGGAGCCCGTTCATCGACGGACCCTTCAGCATCCGCGGACGGCCCGAGACAGAAGGTGACGTCGGCTCCGATACCGGCTTGCTAGATGTCTCAAGCACGCCGAGTTGAATCGCTGGTCGTTCGGCAGGGATCGGCGTAGCGACACAAACCGGGCGTGACCCATGCGGGAACTATGCGTTTGCGTCAGCGGCCAACGACTTCGCCGTGGCTCGAGACGGGGTGGAGAGCACCCTTTGCGCGCCTAGGCCATGGCCGGCTTCGCCGTCTGCCCTAAAGTTCAGACCATGACCATCGCTACAGGCGAGTTCCGATGAGCGAGGCTGTCGAGGACCTCGTGACGATGGCGGTCGACGGGGCCATTCGGGTCCTCACGCTGAACCGCCCCGAGGCGCGCAACGCCTTCAACGATGATTTGAAGCTGGCGTTCGTAGCCCGCCTCCGGGAGCTCGCCCGCGACACCCAAGCGCGCGCCGTGGTGCTCACCGGGGCCGGATCCACGTTCAGTGGCGGGGGCGACATCTCCAACTTCGCCAACCGCTACGAGTTCGAGAACCGCTTCTATTGGATGCGCGAGGCCAGGCTGCTGGCCGACGAGCTTCTGCGATGCCACCTTCCTGTGGTGGCTGCGGTGAATGGGCCGGCCGTGGGGCTGGGCTGCAGCATTGCGATCATGTGCGACCTAGTCGTCATCGCCGAGGACGCCTTCATGGTTGACCCTCATGTCGGCGTGGGTCTTGTGGCAGCCGACGGCGGCGCGGTGCTATGGCCTTTGATGATGAGCCACCTCAAGGCCAAGGAGTACCTGCTGCTGGGCGAGCGCATCCCCGCCGCCGACGCGGTGGCACTCGGGCTGGCCAACCGGATGGTTCCTAAGGGCGACGTGCTGGGCGAGGCCATGGCCCTGGCCCGACGGCTGTGCGAGCTGCCGTGGCAAGCGGTGCAGGAGACGAAAAGGGCCGTGAACCTCCACCTGCAGGAAGCCGTACTGCGGGTGATGCCGATGGCCACCACGGCCGAGAGCGAGTCGTTCAACACCGAAGCCGTTCAGGGCTTCATGAGCCGCTTCCTGGATCCGCAGCAGGATGGAGCCCCGGGGGGTACCGTCAGCGGGTGAGGAGCGGGTAGGGGCCGTCAAGCCCTGCGGCCACCGCGGACCGGCCCAAGGTCACGTCTATGACCTTGACCCCGGCCAGAACCTGTTGCATCATGTCGTGCTCCCTAGACGATCGCGATTGGGGTTGATCGGGCTCCCGGCAGCTCCGATCACTGAGACCAGCCGCACCCTCCGGCCGGCCCATGCCCACCGGGACGGCGCGCCACCTCGAGCAGTACGCCGAGCCCGCCATGTACCGAAACTAGGCGGGTACGGTCGGCTCGAAGCGGAACAGCTTCTGAGCGTTCCCCCGCAGGATCTTGTACTGCGTCTCGACCGGAAGCCCGGCCAGCAGCTTCCTGGCCACTCCGATGCAGTCGGGCCAGGTCGTGTCGCTGTGGGGGTAGTCGGTCTCGATCATCACGTTGTCCTCACCGATGATGTCGAGCGAGCGCAGGCCCGAGGACTCCTCGATGAAGCAGCCGAAGATGTGCTTGCGGACCGTGTCCCGAACGTTGAGGTTGTCGAGGTCGGCCATGACCTGCTCGGTCTTGACCGCGTTGTTGTAAAACGCGGTGTTGACGTTCTTGGCCCAGTGCCGCTGCTTGTCGATCACCTGCTCGGCGCGCTCGATGAAGTACGGCATCCAGCCGATATTGCCCTCGGACAGGGCGATCTTCAAGCCCGGCATGCGCTCGAAGTAGTCGCTGAAGATCCAAGCGAGCATCGTTCCAGCTGCTCGCACCGCGCCGAAGGTGAGGTTGGCCAGGCCCGGGGCGTCCGTGGAGATGATCGGCATCGTGGAGGACGAGCCGACGTGCATGGACACGACCATTTGGGTGTCCTGAGCGGCCGCCATGACCGGATCCCAGTAGCGGCCCGGGTCGTGAATGGTTGGAAGGCCGAGCGGCTCCGGATTCTCCGAGAAGGCAAATGACCTGGCGCCCTTGGCGGCGCAGCGCTCCATCTCCTTGCCCGCCGCGGGCGGGTCCCACAAAGGAATGATGACCATCGGGATGAAGCGACCCGGGGCCGCTCCGCACCACTCGTCGATCATCCAGTCGTTGTAGGCCTTGACGCAGAGCAGGGCGAGCTCCTTGTCCTTGGCCTCCCAGAAGATCTGCCCGCAGAACCTTGGAAAGGAGGGAAAGTTGATCGACGCCAGGATGCCGCCACGGTCCATGTCCGCCACCCGGGCGATCGGGTCATAAGCGCCGGCCGGCATCTCCGAGTACGGCATCGGCTCGGGTGAGAACTGCTCCTTGGTCTTGCCTATCGTCACCGACAGGCCGGCCGTGGGAACCCGCTTGTCCTCGTACACCCAGCAGTCGTCCTCGACCATGCGCGGACCGATCTCGTGATACCTGGCGGGCAGCCGATCCAGCCACACATTGGGCGGCTCGATCACATGGTCATCGACCGACACCAGCCAGTTGAGCTCAGGCGAATCGATCTCCATCTCGTTCCTCCGATCAGTTGAGCAGCTCTGGTGGAACGCGCCACCCCCAGTCGAGCGGTGATGGATCCAGTCAGACTCGCTAGCAATCATAAAGAATAACCGTCTTCTCGTCCAGAAACAACATTCCGGCAACAATAACTGTGTTATTGTTCCGTCCGCACCTATTGTGTCAGGTAATCGCCTGCCATTGGTAGGCGAGAAGGACGCCCGGGTGAGATCGGTTCTCGCCGCCCGCTGCCCTCGGAGTTGTTCTTGTATCACCACGTCGGGTGAAACTCCGCCAGACCGGGTAGCATTATCGTCGCGTGCGCCGTCCCCGCGAGGGTAGCCGCGCCAGCCACAGCGGCACGGAGATGGGGAGAGGCAACATGGTTACGGCGCCGACAACGATGGTTCCCGTGAACCGCGACGAGCTTCTCGACCCGGGTTGGCTTCGCGGCGCCCTCGGGGATCTCAAGGAGGAGGACCGCATCGTCCAGGTGGAGTCGACAGACACGTCGAAGACCCGGGCCGAGAAGCTGCGCTTCGCGGTGACGGTCGAGGGGCCGGACGGCCTCGACGTGCGCTTCTACTGTGCCAAGGCGTACCTCGACGGCGCCGGTAGCACCATGGCGGAGGCGAGGTTCTACCGCGATCTTGCCCCCCGACTCAGTGTGCGCCGGCCACGGGTGCCGTACGTAGCGATCGACGCCGACACCAACGCGGCCATCATCGTCATGGAGGACATCGTCGCCAGCGGCGGGCTGTTCATGAACCCGCACCGGACCTTCTCGATCGACGTCACCCGGGAGAGCCTCTCGCAGCTCGCTCGTCTCCACGGGTCGACGTGGGGCCTTGCATCCGTCGGCGACATCGACTGGCTCGGCAACAGTCGTCACCCGATTGGCGGCATGCACACTGCCACGTCGTTGCAAACGCTGCTCGATGACGGCCGGGCGCACGGCTTCCCGCCCCAGCTGCGTGACGCCCAGAACCTCGTCAACGCGCTTGAGGTGGCCGCCCGGAACCCGGTCACGTGCGTGCTACACGGCGACACGCACACGGGGAACGTCTACCTCGATCGTGGGGGCCGACCCTGCTTCTTCGACTGGGAGGTCGTACAGACGGGGAACTGGGCCCAGGACGTCGCCTATCACCTCGGGACCGTGTTGTCCATCGACGACCGGCGAGCCAACGAGAGGGAACTGGTCCGCCACTATCTGACCGAGCTTGCTACACACGACGCACCCGCGCCCGATTTCGAGGAAGGCTACGAGCTCTACCGGCGGAGCTTCACCTACGGCTACCTCCTCTGGGTGATCACGCAGATCCGCGGCCGGGACGAGGTGCTCGCCCACATGCCCCGTCTCGCCGCGGCGTTGAAGGACCACGACACCTACCGCCTGCTCGGGGTCGCCTGACGCCTATCAGGGTCCCGGCTTTAGGTCGGTCAGTGGTCAGGTCCGTTACTTGGCAACTTCCGCCGGGTCGGGGCGCAGGACGACCACGGGAATCGTGCGTGTCGTCCTCGTCACGTAGACGTCATAGTTGGGCCACGCCGCCCGGACGATGTCCCATAGGCGGGGGCGTTCGTCGTCGCTGGCGGTATGGGCTGTCGCGGTGAGGTGCAGGTCCTTTACCTGTAGCTTCACCTTCGGGTTGGTCAGGATGTTGCGATACCAAAAGGGATGCTCCGGAGCGCCTCCCTGCGACGCGACGACGAGGTAGTCGTCTCCGTCCCGGCTGAAAATGAGGGCGGAGGTGCGCTCGAGCCCACTCTTCCGGCCGACGGTCGTGAGGAGAAGGATCGGCACGCCGTTCCACAGATAACCCTCCTCGCCGTTGGTCTCCTGGTAAAGCTTGACGTGCGGTGCCCCGACGAGGGTGACGTCGGGCGGCGTGTACCGGGGGCCGTCCGTCATCTGGTTGAAGCTCCGGTATGCCGAGTGTTCATCTCCCACACCCTTTCCTGGGGCTACGAAACTCTCTGTCAGGCGCTTGTTCCGGTCGCGCCAGTTGTCGCCGACCTGGGGGCTGTCGATCTGCGCAGCGAGGTGACGTTCGCGGTCGCCTGCCGACCGGCATCCTTCTCGTTTCTCGAGAGTCCTCCGAGGCAGAAGTTCCACACCATCTCGGCTTCTGTTGCGCGGGACCACCGGACCGTGCCCAGGGTCATGCCGTGGAACCGGACTCGGACGAAGTCGTTGATCAGCTCTGCCTCGTCGTCGGCATCGATGCCCGGGAACCGCCCGTTGGCCTGAGCCGCTCTGATCGCGTCCGCGACCAGCTCCTTGAAGGGCAGGTCGGCGAGGCGCACCTCGTCGGGGTAGTGCTCCACCAGGCGTAGGTGCTCGCGTACGATGAGCCTGTCTCGGCCGACCGGCCCGGTCGTTTTGAAGGGACCTTTGACCACGATCTCCAGCCTCCCCACCGGATGCTGGTTGCGCCGGGCTCTTACCCGGAACACCTCGGTGGACGCGCAGACAACCTCTTCCAGCACCGCCAGGAGCAGCTCGTCCTTGCCGGAAAAGTGCCGGTAGAAGGTCTGCAGTGAGGTATCCGCTCGCGCCACGACATCCAGAACCGTGAAAGACGAGGAGCCGGTCTCCTCGAGGAGCTCCGTCGCAGCCGCCACCATCTTGGTGGCCGGTTTGAGCGCCCTGCGAGCTACCGACTCCTGAGAACGCCGGTCTCCCGGCGAAGCGGCGGCGCGCTCGACCGAGCGGGAGACCACCCGGTCCTGCCAGTGACGTGGCGAAGTCATGGTCTGATGGTAACCCGAGAACGGTGGTGTCCTATCGGGGATGAACGCTCTGGCCGCGGCCATCCATCCATCCAGCCTCCCATGACCGGGTGCTCCATGACGCCGTGTCGAGCAACCCTAGAGAACGATACTCTCGTTTCTCAAGGAGAACCTACTACCTGGGCGGAGTGGCTCTGGTAATTGTCTGTCTTTTCCACCCTACCTGGGCCGGAAGTACAAGAGGTCGCTCGTCCGCGACGGGTCGAGCCCGGCCCCGGAACGCACCGAACACCAGGTCAGAGTGGGCAGCGGCGAACCGCTAGGGCTTCAACTGGCGACGCCCCTATGCCACAAAGACCTCCCCGTAAGAGGGGGGTGGCAGCTATCTCCTTTCTTGAGATTCTCCGTATGTGCAGCACTCCCCGTCTACTCGTTGTGATGTCCGGTGGTGAGATCCCTCTGGGCTGTTGAAACGGCAACTAGGAGAACAAGACTCTTGGAATCGCCGACCGGGGATGCTATGATCCCGAGATCGGTGCTTATTGATCACCAGGGGGGATAGCTACCGGCCATGAGACAAGCCCAGCCCGAGACCCACGCCAGGCGCGCCGGGGGAATAGCCCTCGCTATTATCGGTGTCACCGCTCTCCTCAGCGCAGGCTGTGGCAGTTCCACGTCGAAGAGCACGTCCACCACCGCGGCCGCGACACCAACAAGCTCCAGCTCGGGTAGCGCCGCGACCGGGACACAACCCGCGGCCACGGGATCGCCGATCAAGATTGGGTTCATCTACTCGGCCACCGGAGGAGCAGCCTCAAGTTACATCAATTCCGAGTGGGGGGCCCAAGCGCGCGTCGATCTGCAGAACGCCGAAGGCGGCGTCAACGGGCATCCCCTGCAACTCGAGATCGCTGACGACGCATCGACACCGGCCGGCAACAACCTCGCCGCCGAAGAGGTCGTCCAACAGAAGCAGTCGTTCGGTGTGATCGAGGACTCCTCCCTGGCGTTTGGAGGCGTGAAGTACCTCAACGAGCAAGGGGTCCCCGTCACCGGCGCGGCCGTGGACGGCCCGGAGTGGGCTCAACAACCTTACACCAATATGTTCAGCGTCAGCGTTCCCGACGACGGGCCGGTGGGCGGAGTCAACTATACCTATACCGGCGTCGCCAAGTTTATGCAGCAAATCGGGATAACGTCGCTGGCCGGAGCCGCCATCAACAGTCCGTCAGCCATCCAGGCCCTCGACGATGCACTGTATGCCGCTTCTCTGGACGGGATCAAGACGTGCTACAAGAACACGTCGGTCCCGTTCGCAGCCTTCGACTTCACTCCTCTCGCTCTCGCCATCAAGTCGGCCGGCTGCAATGGGGTATACGGCCTCTTCGGACTGGCCGGCAACGTTTCCCTCAGCACGGCCGTCAAGCAGGGCGGTTCCCAAGCCAAACAACTCTACGCCACATCCTACGACCAGAACCTCCTCGACAGCCCAACCGCCCTGTCCGCCTCCCAGCAGGACTACTCGGAGATATCGAGCATCAACTTCAGCCCGCCGAACGCGGCCGCCCAGGCCATGCTCGCCAACCTGGAGAAATACACGCCCTTCAAGGCTGGCATCCCCAGTCTCAACATAGCCTTCGGCTACGAAGCAGCAGACCTCATGATCGAAGGCCTGAAACTGGCCGGGCCGAACCCCACCCGCCAGGCCTTCATCTCCAAGCTTCGCAACGTCAGCTCGTACGACGCGGGCGGCCTATTAGTGAGCCCGGTCACCTTCACGAACTTCGGTACGGTCGGTATGCTGCCGGAAACCCAGTGCGGATATTATGTACAAATCGTCGGTCATGCCTTCGCCCCCGTTCCGGCCAACGGACAGCCCATATGCGGCAACCGTGTTGAGGTACCCTAAGCCGAGAAACGAAGCGCTATAGGACCCTTCCAGGCCCTCTTCCACCACCACGTTCAGTACGCCCGGAGGCAAACCGGCAGCCTCACCGAAGGCAACGGGCTGTGCCACGACGACGCCGCCACCAAGATCAGCTCCTCCTCGGCCTGCCGCTCCTCCGGAGCCCGCGGATCCAAGAACACCCATGGATTCGTCTATCGACCCGGTTCTTCACCCGGAGCGACCCTCCAACGCCGCGACGAGGTCGACGAACAAGCCGTCGTAGGTGTCGGACATCTCGCCGGCCAGCTCGTCGGGAAGAAGGTCGGTGGTCCACACCAGGACGGCGCGGCCGTCGGCATCGACGTCAATGCGCATCTCGGCCTGATGGTGCTCGGTCCTGGGAATGCCTGGCACTGTGTAAACGGCTCGCCGGCGCTGCGGGTCCACGGTGATGTTCCGCTCCCAGAGCTCCATGCCGTCGAGGGTGACCACGACCCGGTAATCGTCCACCTGTCGCTCGGAGGCGCAGCTTTGGAAGATGTGGACTTCCGATCTCGTGTAGCGGTCGAGCACGTCCCACGCCGCATCCGGGGAGACCGACAATGTCGCGCAGCGGTAGATCGTGGCCATGAGATCCTCCGTCGGGGTGTTTGGGGCGCCATAGTTCGCAGAGTCAGCGAGTGCCGTTGGCGCCGCCGTTGACCGAGATGAGCTGGCCCGTGATGAACCGAGCACCGTCACCGAGCAGGAAGACCAGGACCGGCGCCAGGTCCCGGACCGGATCACCGAGCTTCCCGCCGATGGCAATGACCTCGGCCATCGCCGCATCGTGGGTGGCCAGCTCCTGCTCGTCGAAGACCGCTCGGTGGTCGTCGTACATCGGCGTCCAGATGGCGGGTACTACGGAGTTGACGGTGATCCCGTAGCGGCCCCAGGCCGCCGCGACGCTGCGCGTCCACGACATGACCGCACCCTTGGTGGCCGAATAGTGCGCCGCGTTCGGATAGTTAACGAGCCCGGCGTCAGAACCGAAGTTGAGGATACGCCCACCGGCGCCGACCAGGTAACCAAACGCCACCTGATTGGTCAGGAACGTTCCCGTCACATTCACCGACATCATCTCCTGCCACTGCTCGTCGGTGATGTCCTCAGGAGCAACGTGACGCTCGATCCCAGCCGCATTCACGAGCCCATCCAGGCCACCCATCTCATCGACCGCAGCGGCGAACGCCGCCTCGACATCCGGGCGAGAAGCAACGTCACAATGACGATAATTGGCCTGGCCCGGACCGTTACAGTTGGCAGCGTCGACCACCGCCAGGCCGGCATCGTCGGTGACATCCATCGACGCTACGTCGACACCCTCCTCTACCAGGACCCCGACCATGGCAGCGCCGATCCCCCGGCCGCCGCCGGTCACGATCACCCGCTTACCCGCTAGGGACGTTGCCACAGACATCGTAACCCCCATCTGAGCGGCCAGACACCCAACTCTAGAAGCCGTCCCGGTCCGGTGTCGGGAGTTTGCGTCCAACCAACCATGCAGCCAACGACGCTGCGGGACGCGGAGTGCCCCGGCGCACCCAACGGCAGCCGTTGGCTCCGATCCGCGACTCCGAAGTGGGACTCCCCCACCCCGCGACACGTGAGGGGGTATTCGATTGGCCGCCCGAGGACGTCGTTGTCGTGCTCGCCGTCGTGATCCAGAGTTTCGGCGAGCGACGCCCGGCCCTCTTGTCGTCGCAGTCCCCCGCAAAGAACGTGGCAACACTCTGTGACAACCCCACCGCCCATCCGCCCATGCTTGGAAAGGGCCGCCCAGCGGGCGCGACATCGGCTGGAAAGCACTGGAGACCACCACCGCCGACCCGCGCGACTAGTGCATAGCTCCAGTCAGGACCATTCTGCACGCCCCCTGTGTCGCCAGATCTCGACTCTCTCCCCCAGATCGCGTCCGGACAGAATCACGACCTGTAACGAATTCTAGCGGGGCAGTTTGCCACCGGCCACGGCAGCGTCAGCGCGGAACCCGCAATACCGTTTCACCATTGGCCCGCTGATAGACGGCTTCGCCCACTTTCCGCCGACGGGTTCGGATTCGCGGCTGATTTACCGGGCCGATCCTCAGAGCTGCCTGGGCGGGTCAGGGAGACGGTGCACGAGGAGATGGTCCGTCAGGTGGTCGGCGTATAGACGCCGCGAAGCTCGCGCTTGAGGATCTTGCCGCTCGGGTTTCGCGGCAGGCTGTCGATGAAGAAGATCTGCTTCGGGACCTTGAAGCTGGCGAGATGCTGCCGGGCGAACCCGAGAAGTTCCTCGCTGCTCACGCTGCTGCCATCTCTCAAGACGACGGCAGCGGTGACAGCCTCGATCCAGTAGTCGTGGGGCGTCCCGAACACGGCGACCTCGGCCACGTCGGGGTGCCGGAACAGGACCTCTTCGACCTCCCGGCTGGCGACGTTCTCCCCGCCGGTCTTGATCATGTCCTTCTTCCGGTCGACCACCGACAGGTAGCCCGCCTCATCCATCACGCCGAGATCCCCCGAATGGAACCAGCCCCCCCGGAACGCGTCCTCGGTCTTGTCCGGGTCGTCCCAGTAGCCGAGCATGACGTGGGGCGACCGGTGGACGATCTCGCCGACCGAGCCGGGAGGCAGCGGATTATCGTCAGCGTCGACCACCCGGGTCACGACGTTCAACGCAGCCCGGCCCGCCGAACCAGGATGGGAGAGCTGCTCGTGGGGTCGCAGCACCGTGGCCAACGGTGACATCTCGGTCTGGCCGTACAGGTTCCAGAGCAATAGTCCCGGCAGCCGGGCGGTGAGCTCCCGCAGCACTTCGACCGGCATGGCGGCCGCGCCGTAATACCCC
Source organism: uncultured Acidimicrobiaceae bacterium (assembly GCA_963769725.1). Classification (GTDB taxonomy): domain Bacteria; phylum Actinomycetota; class Acidimicrobiia; order Acidimicrobiales; family Palsa-688; genus PALSA-693. The sequence continues at coordinate 97,328 of CAVYMU010000008.1, forward strand.
TTCGTGAGGGTGGAGAGGTCCCGTCGGTCGAAATCGGGATGGCGTAACAGGGCAATCCACACTGTGGGCGGGCAGAACAGCTTGGTGGCCCGGTACTCCTCGACCGCGGCCAGGATCCCGGCCGCGTCGGGACCCGGCAGCACGAGCGAAGTCGCGCCCAGATAGACATCCGGAGTCAAGAAGCAGTGCAACTGGGCGCAGTGGTAGAAGGGCAGGGCGTGGATCTCGACGTCGTCGCGGCTCATCCCGGCGTCGATGATCATGGCCGCGTACTGCCACATCAGGGACCGGCTCGTGAGGGTCACCCCCTTCGGCCTCGACTCGGTCCCGCTCGTATACATGAGCTGGACGGGTTCGTCGTCGCTCACAACCATCTCCGGTTCGGAGTCGTCCCGGTGATCCCTCCACAACTCGAATGGCTCCCACCCGGGGATCGGCGCCGAACCGCCGTCAGTGATCACAGCTCGGACATCCCTGGCGCCGTCCGCCTGCTCGACAGCAGCGACGGCGACGGAGGCCAGCGCCGTCTCGCTCACGATCCCCCTGGCGCCGGAGTGCCCGAGGATGAAGGCAACCTCTTCGGGGTTCAGCATGAAGTTGATCGGTACTGAAATCGCCCCGAGCTTGGCCAGGGCGAAGAACAGTTCCAGGAACTCCTGGCAATTATGGGCCAGCAAGGCGACCCGGTCCCCACGGCCCACCCCTCGGTCGACCAGGGCGTGAGCGACCCGGTTCACCGTGCGGTTCAGGTCACGGTAGCTGGTGGTCCGTCCCCGCCAGATGATCGCGGCCCGACCGGGATCACGCGCCGCCGTGCGGACGAGGATCGATCCCAGGCCGTGCTCGTGGATCCGGTCCGGCACCCCCATCGATCGATTCCTCCTCCGACATTCCCGGCCCAGGCCGGATCGACCGAGTCTAGAGCCGGGAGCGAAGCTCTGGAGCCGGACGGGCTACAGCATTATGACCACCCGTTCATAGCCGAGCTGGCCGCGTCCACCAAGACAGTGATATGGCTGGCCCGGCATGCCGCCTGGCCCGACGACCCGACACCGGCCGGAATGGCAATCGTCCACGCGCGAGGACCCCGGTGGGTTGGTCTAATCGACGGCAAGCTTCAGGAGAGCCAAATGCAGGACGCGATCATGGCAGCGGCCCCACCATGGGTCGAGAATCTCGTCGTAGTGATAAACGCTATCGACATCCAGGCGGACGGGGTACGGGCCGTGGTCGTGGTCGTGGACAGTCGAATCGGTCGATCGGGGGCTTCGCCACCTTCGGTTGTAGTTGGAGCGGGTCGACGGGCACTATGTCGACGCCATCCTCGAAATCCTCGAATGACTCGAATGAGCAGTGGCGGTAGGAGGGCGCACCGCCGCCCTCCTACGACACGGTGCGGCGAACGGGTATCCTGACCCTGCAGGGATGGCAATGCGTCTATTATGGGCGGGGCCGCTCGGGGCTCTGGGCGGGAGCGTTGAGCGAACTCGAGGATGCCGACGGATGAGTATGGCAGGCCGGATAGCGGTCGTGACGGGCGCAGGCTGGGGTATGGGAGAAGCGATCGCCAGCCGGTTGTGGGTATTACCCGGGTGCTCGTCGTCGAATGGGCCGGACGAGGGGTCCGGGTCAACGTCGTCGAACCGGGCTATATAGACACCCCAATGCTGCAGGTGACGCTCGAGACAGGCTCCCTCGATCCCTCCCCCTTGGTCGAAAGGATTCCGGCCGGCTGTCTCGGTGACCCCGACGATGTGGCCCAAGCCGTGACCTTCTCGCTGTCGGAGGCCGCGGGTTACATCACCGGCGCGACATTGCGCATCGACGGCGGCCACTTAGCCAATGGCGGCATCCCGTCCACCTCATCACTGCCTGCTTCTATGGGCCAGGCGGACGGGTGATCCCTCCCAGCGACGGTCTCGGCCTTTCCGGCCGCCACCTGTTGCTGACCGGCGCAGGCGGCTTGGGGCGGGTGCTGGCCGTCGAGGCACTTGCTTTGGGCATGCGCGTCTCAGTCGTCGACCGCGACGCCGAGGCCTTAGCCACGATCCCAGAGGAGGCCGGGCTCCGCATCCAGCAGGCGGACCTCACCGACATTGCCTCCCTCCCGGGCCTGGTGGCCGCGGCGGTCGAGGCCTTTGGCCCTATTCACGCCTTCTCGCCCACCGCGGCTGTCATCCGCCGTCAACACGACCTCTCCGACGTCACCGAAGAGGACTGGGATTTTCAGGTGACCATAAACCAGAAGTCCGTCTATTTCCTGACCCGGGACGTCGCCGAGCACATGAAGGGCAGCGGTGGGGGCGCCATCGTCCTCGTGGGCTCCGCGGCCGGGGTAACCGGCGGAGTGGCAGGCACCACCGTCTATGGGTCAACGAAGGGCGCCGTCCTGGCCACGATGCACGGCTTCGCCCGCATCTACGGCCCGCAGCACGTCCGCGTCAACGCCGTGGTCCCTGGAAGCATGGACACACCGATGTTGTGGGTCGGCCAAAAGCCGGAAGCGACCGCCAATATCGCTGACCTCGCCATTCTCGGGCGCATCGGGCAGCCCGTCGACATCGCCCGGCCCATACTCTTCCTCCTCAGCGACTGGGCGTCGTACATCACGGGCCACAGCCTCGACATCGATGGCGGCTGGCTTTTCCGCTAGCGGCCTCCCCTGAAAAGGCCTTGTCGCAAATCACCCCAGGAACCGCCTTCGTCCGGTCGGCGCGCTCTCACAGTCCCAGCAAGTTGCCGTAGAAGGCTTGGCTGCATCGAGATCGGGGCGACGATCACTCGCCAAGTCCATCACGAGGGATGTCTACCAGTCAGCGACAGCACCGCCTCGTGGACCAGGACGACCGGGCGACCGGTCGTCCTGAAGCTTGGCGGGCGACCGCGACCGGTGTGGATGACCTCGTGGCAACGAACCGCTTGACGAGTTCGGGATAGTCGTCATGAGTTCCCAGGCTCATCTCCTCCCGCCGCGCGGGTCGGCGACCTCGGTGTCGATCATGATCGGGGATAGGACATTCATCCTGCAGCTTGTCGTACACGACATCCGCACCTACGTTGCCCTTCGATGTCGCTCAAGCTCGTCCGGCTTGTCCACCGACTGCAGCCGTTGCGAGGATGATCGAGGATTAAGAGACCCGGCGCTGAGGTCTTGACGATGTACTGGAAGCCGGGTAGACCGCACGTGATGTGGAGCAGCGTTCGCTCTTATCCGTTGGGCTCGATGCTCCGAAAATGGGCCTCCCAGCCGATGGCCTTGTTCGGGCGGGGCCTCGAGAGCGTCGCGGCGAGGAGCCCAACCCAAACGCGTCGCAACCGATCGGCGGGCGATCGTGCTGACCGCATCGGCACCAGTTTTGTCGTCTCGAGGCGGTCCATGGCGCGGTGTGATTATCCTCCCGGAGATGCCCCGTGACATCCGAGGTGGTCCACATGCCGAAACTCGATCGCCTTCACCGCCTGGACGCTCTGGCGCCGATCGGCCGGTTACCGTCGCGCCACGCTTCGGCCTACGACGGTAGTGATTTCCACGCGCTGGGTAACGCTCTACTCAGATGATCTGACCCGGGCCAACGCGACCGGGGTTGGCGGGGGTCCGGAGGGCGGCGCGCACTGGCGCGGTGCGCCGGTGCGGGACGGGACGCGGTGACGAGTTCGTTCCTGTCGGGTTCGGCGGCGACCCCGTTCGGTCATGTCGACGGCGGCGACACGTTGGGGCTGATGACCCAAGCGGCGACGGCTGCGCTCGATGACGCCGGGTTGGGACGTGACGACATCGACGGGCTGGTCTGCGGGTATTCGACCGCCCTGCCGCACCTCATGCTGGCCACGGTCTTCGCGGAGCATTTCGGACTTCGCCCGACCTGGATGACGTCGGTCCAGCTGGGCGGGGCCACGGGCCTGGCCATGTTGGTAGCCGCCGACCAGGCGCTGGGCGCCGGCGCCGCCACTCGGGTGCTGGTGGTGGCCGGAGAGGACCGCCTCTCCGGCCCGGGCCGCTCGAACACGGTGCAGACGTTGGCCCAGGTGGGTCATCCGGTCTACGAGGTACCGCTCGGCCCGACGGTTCCGGCGTACTACGGCTTGCTGGCTTCCCGGTACCTTCAAGAGCGCATCGCCACGGAGGCCGACCTGGCCGAATTAGCCGTGCTCATGCGAGCCCGGGCCGGAGAGACCGAGGGGGCGCACATGGTCACGCCGATCTCGGTGGGCGATGTCCTGGACTCCAGGCCGATCGCCTCCCCACTCAAGCTCCTCGACTGCTGCCCCGTCTCCGACGGCGGCGCGGCGCTGATCGTCACCGCCGAGCCCACCGGTGACCACCCTGTGGCCGTGGCGGGCACCGGGCAGGCCACGACCCACCAGCACGTCACCGCCGCACCGTCACTCCTGCGCACCGGGGCGGCGGCGTCGGCCGGGCGCGCCCTCGAGCAGGCCGGCGTCGCCGTCGGCGACCTTGCCTACGCCGCCATCTACGACAGCTTCACGGTGACCCTGGCCCTCCTGCTCGAGGAGCTGGGCCTGGCCCCCGACGGGCAGGCGGGCCGGCTGGCCGCCGACGGGTGGTTCTCTCCGGGAGGTCGGCTGCCGTTGAACACCCATGGCGGCCTGCTGTCCTACGGCCATTGCGGGGTGGCCGGGGCCATGGCCCACACCGTCGAGGCCCACCGCCAACTCACGGGGCGAGCGGGCCCGCGGAACTGCCTGACCGCCACCGGGCCCGCTCTTTTGCACGGCGACGGCGGGGTCCTCTCCGCCCACGTGAGCGTGGTCGTCACGCCCTGAGAAGAACTACCGCCAAGCACCGGGAGGGAGAAGGCCATCGCCACCGAACCGTACGACGACTGGACGGGCGGTGGGAGCGCGCTCACCTACCAGGAGTGCCCCAGCTGCGCCCATCGATGGTTCTTCGCCCGCGACTTCTGCCCGTCGTGTGGTCGAGCAGCACCCGTGCGTCACACCTCGGCCGGGCTCGGTCAGGTGTTCGCCCTCACCGTCGTCCACCGGCCCCCGACGGCCGACTGGCAGCCCCACGTGCCCTACGGGCTGGCCCTCATCGACCTCGACGAGGGCGTTCGGTGCATGAGCCATGCCGCCATCGAGCTCGCCATCGGCGACCGGGTGGCCTTGCACATCGAGACCCGCGCCGGTCACCCGGTGCCGGTGGCGACCAGGGACATCCCATGACCAACGGCCGCCGCGGCCTCACCGCCGCCCTGGATCCCCGTTCCGTCGCCATCGTCGGCGCCTCGTCGGATCCCGATCGCGTCGGGGGTCGCCCGATCGCCTACCTGCAGCGGTACGGCTACCAGGGCGCCATCTGGCCGGTGAACCCCAGCCGCACCGAGATCCAGGGCCTGCCCAGCTACCCGAGCCTGGCCGCGCTTCCCGCCCTGCCCGAGGCCGTGATGGTGATCGTGCCCGGTGAGGCGGCGGTGCGGGCCGTGGAGGAGAGCGCGGAGGCGGGCGTGGCGGTGGCCGTGGTCATCGCCGCCGGCTTCGGCGAGACCGGGCCAGCGGGGCAGGCGCTCGAGACGCGCATGGGCGACGCGGCCCGAGCGAACGGGATGCGGTTGATCGGACCGAACACCCAGGGCCTGGCCAACTTCGCGACCGGGGCCATCCTGAGCTTCTCCACCGTCTTCCGCGACCCCTCACCGCTCAACCACCCGATCGCGGTGGTGTCACAGTCAGGATCAATGGCCGTCGTGCCCGCCCTGCTGCTGGCCCGCATGGGTCTGGGCATCCGACACGCCCACGCCACCGGCAACGAAGCCGACGTCACCGCTCCCGAGCTGGCCGCGGCGGTGGCCGCCGACCCTGCAGTCCGGCTCGTGCTCCTCTACGTCGAGTCCATCCGCCAAGCCGATGCCCTGGTCGAACTGGCCGACGTCGCCCGGCGCCGGGACGTGACCGTGGTCGCTTTGAAAGCGGGCCGATCGGCGGCGGGGGAACAGGCTGCGCAGTCACACACCGGCGCCTTGGCCAACGAGGACCGCGTGGTTGACGCCTTCCTCGACCGGATCGGGATCTGGCGGGTCCACGACAGCCGTGAGCTGGTGGCGGCGGCGGAGATGCACCTCCACGAGGTTCGACCCCCCGGGGCTCGGACGGTGGTGCTGAGCCAGTCGGGGGCGTCGTGCGTGCAAGCCGCCGATGCTGCCGCCCAACACGACCTCCCCCTGGCCGAGCTCACGCCGGCCTCCACAGCCGCCCTGGTCGAGATCCTGCCCGGGTATGCCACCACGTCGAACCCCATCGACCTCACCGGCGCCCTGCTCAACGACAGCTCGCTGTTCTCCAAGGTGCTCCCGGTCCTGGCCGCCGACCCGGGTGTCGACGCCGTTGTGGTCGCCTTGCCGGTCATCGGGGTGGGCTACGACATCGAAACGTTGGCCGCCGACTCGGCGGCCTTCTCCTCGACGGGCAAGGTGCTCGTGGCCGGCATCACCAACCCCACCTCGGCTGAGGCCTTCCGCCGGGCCGGCGTCATCGTCTACAACACCGAGGTCCAAGCGGTAGAGGCGCTGTCCCAGGCCGTGCACGCCCGCGCCCGCGCCGCCCGGGGCCGCACCGGCCCCGTGCTCGGCCTCCTCCACCCGGCTAACGCCAGCGCCGCGGAGGACGAGGCCACCAGCCTCCACACCCTGGCCGCCTACGGGGTGCCGGTCGTGGCCCACCACCTCTGCGCCGACGCCGACGCGGCCGTCGCCGCACTCCATGCCATCGGTGGGCCGGTCGTGCTGAAGGGTTGCTCGTCTCGCATCGCCCACAAATCCGACCTGGGACTGGTCATCCTCGGCCTGAACTCCGAAACCGAGGTCACCGCAGCGTTCACCACCATCGCCGAGCGACTCGCCCAAGCCGATCCCAAGGCACCGGGCGTGCTCGTCGCCCCCCTCGTGCCAGGCCGCCACGAGGTCATGATCGGCGGCCGGCGCGACCCAATCTTCGGCCCCATGGTGCTCGTCGGCGACGGCGGAACCCAGGTCGAGGCCCTCGACGACGTGGCCGTACTGGCCCCGCCCTTCGCCCGCGAGGACGTCCGCCAGGCGCTGGGTCGGCTCAGAGTGGCGCCGGCCCTGTTCGGCGGCGCGCCGCCACCCCTTTGGACGTAGAGGCCGTCATCGACACCGTCATGTGTGTCGCCGACGCCATGACCACCGACCACGACACCATCGTCGAGATCGACATCAACCCGCTCATCGTCCACCAGGCCGGCGCAGGGTGCGTCGCCGTCGACTCGATCGTGCGCCGCGCCACGGCCACACGCTAGCCAGCACCACCAGTCGGACGGGCAACCCGCCCGATCAGGCCAGCCACACCCATCCAAGGTTCGGTCAAAGCCCTCAAAGTCGCCCGGGCCTTCCGGCGGCTAGAAGGTGAGGCCGGAGGTGAGCACCGGCCCGCCTCGACCGCTGGATTAGTCGACACTCACGTCCGGTCGGCATCGCCCGCGCCGGCCGAAAGGCACCCGACACGACATGCTGGAATTGTCGATGTGCTCTCCGCAGACCGACCTTCCGTCCGCGCCGAAGGATAACCTGGACGCAGTAACGACAACTCGGCGCGGAAAGACGTCGTGGTCGACGTGAAATGAAGTCGCATCTGTCGTCTTCGCTCCTCTTCATGGTCTCGATCTCGTCGCGGTCCGGACCGCCAGGGTCCAGCCCCGCTTCAGAGGTGGACCAGGCCGCCATGCTGTCACCCAGCGCTGGCTAATGGCTGGGCGGCTCGCGGTCTGCGGAAGTGGTAGTTCGGTCGTGGAGTTCCTGCCGGTAACGGGCGCGGACCGACTTCTTCGGATCCTTGGGGTGGATTCCGACGAAACGGGTAAGGACCTCGATGTCCTTCGGCCGTGCCGCTCTTCGCTTGGACTCATAGACATCGCCTACGTCTGCGACTATCGCCTCGACGGTGAGCAATGGATCCCGGTCGTCAACCATGGCCACGAGCTGCACGTTGTCGATCAGCGCTGAGAATCCGGCTTCGAAGCCGGCCGGCCGCAGGACAATATCGAGATCCCCGTACGCGGTGACGAAGGTCCAAAACGTGGAATCCAACCGCACAGACGGATCCGCGAAGATCTGCTCGGCATCTTCAACCAGCTCGCCGCGTTTCTCCCGAACACCCAACTCCCGTAGTGCGCGGACCAGACGTAGCAGGTTGTCCGAGTCGACGGCGGGCACCACATCCAAGTCCGTCAACGCCAGATCGACGTCCTGGACGATAGCGGCAGTGCTCCCCATCACCACATAGCGAACCCCGTGACGATTCAGCGCTCCCAGGATCGGCACCGGCCTCAGATCGCTATCCTCGGCCCTACGGGGCCGCACGACCACCACCCTTCAGCCACGCCATCTCCTCAGGAGTAGGACGGCGAATCGACACCACATCCCGGCGCAACCGCGCCGCGTTTCGGCGTCCCTGCGCTTCGCCCACGACCGCGTCACGCACGTACTGGCCCCGATCGGCGTCGGTCAGCTCCGCGGCCAGCATCCGCAACTCCATACCGCAGGCATCGATCAGACGGGCCAGCATCGTCACCGAAGGGTCCTTCTTACCCGTCTCGTACTGCGAGATGAGCGGGCGGACCACACCCGCACGCTCCGCCAGGGCCGCCTGGGTCAACCCGGCCCGACATCTGGCGTCGCGCAGCAAAGCTCCGGCGAGACGCTCGCGGTAACCAGCAGAAAGCCGACCACCCTTCCCATCCCGGTCGAGGCCATCTCCCATGCCAGCAGTGTAGCCTATTAGATACATCCATTGAAGGCCACTCGCGTGAAATCCCGGGGGGCGCACCAGGAAAGTCCAGCTAGACGGCTTGCGGGTCGGTCCTGCTCACCCGCGGTTAGCGTTCACCCAACACCGAAGTCGAGGCCGATTCGAGCCACGAGTACTTCGCCTATCAGCCGCTCTCCGGGCTCTTCTCACCGTGTAGCCGATCGAGCGTGTGGTCGGCGGCGCTCGTGAAGTCCTCGACGAGATGACCAATCAGGCCACCGTCTGCCAAGTGCGGATGGGCGTGGGTGGGCGATCCGCCCACGCTCAGCGCTATCGATTCGGACGGTGTGAGAAGTGCTGCTTCCGGAATCAAGTCACGGAGGCGAGTGAACAGCTCCTTCTGAGAGTCCACATGGTCGGTAATCGCGGCCAGGAGACGCTCGCGGTGCTCGGCAATCGGACCCTTCTCAAAGTCCCTGAGCTTCTCCTCGAGCTGCCGCTCGGCGTTGCGCAGATCCTCAACGATGGCCTCGCCATAGGCGACGTGATGGTTGATCGCCGGGTACAGAAAATCCCGCTCGACGCTCAGGTGCTGCGAGACGTCGACCACCCGAGGAGCAGGTGCAGCTTCGAGGAGGGTCTGGTGATCCGCCGACAGATAGTCGAGCAAGTCCAGGTCGGGCATGCTCAGACAGTAGATCGTGTGGCCTGCAGGCGGTCGAAGACACCATCAATCGGACACCCATCGATATGAAATGGCATGGCTATTTACCATAACCCGTACTGTGCACCGTAACGTACTCCCCTCGTCCCATCGGGACACATGGCCGGCCCGGCGCCGTAAGGCTCCTTCTCGGTCGCCAGTACGGCCTCCGGCCCGGCGGCCCGACGGCGGCCCAAGGTTGCGGCCCCGCCGAGGCATGGGGCCGAGGGATAGGATCGCCGGGCCGAGCAGGGAGGCTCCGTGGAAGTTCCTGACGACCGGCTCTGGTCACGCGATGCCTGATCCCGAACGGCACGAGCGCCAGTTCTCACGTCGAGATGTCTTGCGGGCCGGCCTTGCCCTTCCTGCTCTCGCCTTGCCCTTCGTCGCTGGATGCAGTACCAGCAGCGGCCAGCCGGGACGCCGCAGCCAGCCAAACACCAGCGGACCCACGTCTCCACCGCCCGAGCCCAACGCCACTCTCGGTTCAACGACTATCGAAGCCCGCACGCCACTCGGGAGCGGGCAGGCGGTCACATTCGCCTTCGCGGGTGACACGCATTTCGTTGACCAGTGGGACACCGAGGGCGGAGCCGACTATGCCGGGATTCCTGTCTTGGCCGACCAGCTGCGAGCCGACCCGACCCGATTGCTGCGACCGATCGCGCCGGTGCTCGCCGGCGCCGATCTGGCGATGGTCAACCTGGAGACGGCGATCACCCAACGAGGCGAGCCCGTGGCCGGAAAGGCATACCATTTCCGTTCACCCGCTGAGTCGTTCGTCGCCCTCAAAGCTGCCGGCGTCGACGTCGTGAACATGGCCAACAATCACGCCCTCGACTACGGGCCTACGGGAATGGAGGACACCTTCGACGCCATCGCGTCTTCCGGGATTCCCGTCGTAGGGATCGGCCATGACGCAGAAGAGGCCTACCGCCCGTACCGCACGGTCATACGCGGACAGCGCATCGCCATCTTCGGCGCCGTCGACTGGCTCGAACCAGCCCTGGTGTCGGGGTGGACGGCCACGGAAACCCAGCCCGGCCTGGCTTTTTCGATCGATCCGACCCGGCTCCTCGCCGCGGTCAGGGCGGCCCGACCGGCGGTCGACACGCTCATCGTGTTCCTGCACTGGGGCATTGAACAGACCCATTGTGCGTCCCCTGAGCAGCACAGCCTGGCCCGGTCGCTGGTGGGCGCCGGCGCCGACATCATTGTCGGCAGCCACGCCCATCGGGTGTTCGGGGCCGGTCACTTCGACGGCTCACTGGTCGCCTACGGGCTGGGCAACTTCGTGTACTGGCGAGAAGACGGTGAATCGGGCGACAGCGGGGTGCTCCTGGTCACGGCCACCGGTCGCCACGTCGACGCCTACTCGTGGGTTCCCGCCCGCATTACTCATGGGATCCCTGTTCCGGCCACCAGCGCGGCGGCGACCGCGGGTATCAATGAGTGGGCCCAGCGCCGGGTCTGCAGCGGCCTGTCCCCCTAGCGGCCTGTCGGTCACCAGAGCGGCCCGTCACCAGTGTGGCCCGTCACCAGTGCGGCCCGTCACCAGTGCGGCCCGTCACCCTAGCGGCCCGTCACCCCTAGCGGCCCGGGGCCGATGACAGTCCGGGTGCTCCGTGGGAGGTCCTAGGGCGACCGGCCCGGTGTCATCCGCAGACACATCCGCGGGATAGCTCCGATCTCGGCGTCGCCGAACCTCTCGAGGCGCCGGGTCCAGAATAACCCAATGTGCCTCTCAGAATGGCCGGGATGATTGGGCGGGCTCCACGCCGGGTCCCAGCGGGCTCATAGCTGCACCGGCCACCGTGGCTATCGCGTCCCGGGAAAAGCCCGGCGCAGTCACCCCGAAAGGATTTGAAATGGCCCCACACTTCTCCCGAACCCGCAAGGTCCTCGTCACCGGTGCGCTGGTCGCAGGCGCTTCCCTGGGTGCGGCTGGCATCGCCACGGCCGCGACCAGTTCGACATCGAGCTCGTCCTCGTCAAGTGGGTCCTCGAGCCACTCGAATGCCACCAAGCCGCCCGGTGCCGGCGCCGGCGCCCTTAACCCCGCCACCATGACCCACGGCCCGGGCGAGACTCTGCTGACGGGAACCAATCTCGAGACAGCCACGGCCGCCGCCAAGGCCGCGGTCCCCGGTGCCACGGTAATCCGGGCCGAGACCGACTCGTCCGGCGCCTCCACCTATGAAGTGCACATGAAGAAGGCGGACGGCAGCTACGTGACCGTGGAGCTGAGCTCCACCTTCCGTGTGGTGAAGACCATCTCCGGCTTTGGTGGCGGGCCAGCGGGGAGCAACCCATCCAGCGGGATGCCGTTGCCGTCGAACGCAGCCTGATTCGATAGTCCGTCCGCAGCCTGTGGCCCGGACCAACATTCCGGGTCACAGGCTCATCTACGAAGGTCGGACAGCAGATTCAGCTGGATCGGTTAGTGGTTTCGATCCTGGTGCCAGACCCAAGGGCGCGCCAGCAGCCGATCACAACCCGGAGATGTTCAGGTCGCCATGGCTGTGAGGCGGCCAAGGGACCGGCGATCCCAGGTGGGGATGCCACCGAAGCTGGTCGGGAGACTCTCGCCCGGTCGGGCGTTGGCAGACTGAGTCCATGGACGAGTCAATCACGGTACGCATGATGAGCGAGAACGACGGGACCAATACCAGATGGGTGCTGGTCGTCGGCGAGGAGCCAGTGGTCGCCATTCTGACTCCCGACAGCGTGCCGAAAGCGAAGGCCGTCGGCTACCTCTTCAGAGAACTCATTGCCAACCGGGAGCCGCACTGAAGTCCCGTTCCAACCGCGGCACCATGGTCGATACGCTCTTCATGGGTTTCAAGCCACCCACTCGATGCGCCGTCAGCGCCATGCGAGGGCTGGCGCCTGACTGGTCCGGGTCGCGACTCTCAGCGTTGGCGTCGAGATGAGACTGTCCCGTTGGCAAGCCCTCCGATCACGCCGTCGGCGATGACCTGGAAACGGGATAGGTCGTCGTAGGGCCGGGCCACGAGCATCGCCCCCTCGAGCGCTCCGACGATCATCTGGGCGGCGGCTGGCGCGGTCCCGGCGAAGTGCAGCGACCTGTCCATTCTCCCAGCCTCTAGCAGAGCGGCCAGCCAGGTGTGGTTGTCGTCGAAGAAGCGAAGCACAATCGTCCGCATGGCTTCCGGGAGGGTTTGATACTCGGCGGCCAGCATGCCGCAGAGACACATCCGCTGGTCACGGAGGACACCGAGATAGAGGTCGCTGTAGGCCCGAAGTTTGGCTGGGACCGCTGCATTCATGGCGTCGATGCCTTCGAGCGCCGCCCCGAAGCGCTGGGCATAGCGGGTAATAAGGGCTTCGCCCAGCTCGGCTTTGCCCGGAAAGTGGTAGTGGAGGGCCGCGGTGGTGACGCCCAGTTCGCCGCTCACGTCAGCATAGGAAAAGCCGTTGAAGCCGCGGTGTTGTACCAGGCGCTCGGCGACGTCGAGAATGGCGGCGCGGGTACCACTCTGGTCTGCTGGTCGCCGGGTGGCCATATATGCATACCTCGGTTCTGGGCCAGAAGCCGCTTGACTACTTACCTAGTAATAAGTAAGAATAGCTCGCAGCGTAGCAGCAGAGGACGCGAACAGGGAGGGTAGTGGTGCAAGCGACCGAGCAGCGCGGCTCCGGCGAGCCCGAGAGCTTGATACAGCCCTGGTGGCCGGCGGCCAGCCGGTCGTGGTGGGCGATTGATTCCTCGACAGCAACGGCACCAAGTAGATGTCGGCGTCTCCTCTAGAGGTGGTGGAGGCGTTCGGGGCCGCATGGGCTGCTCACGATCTCGACGCTACCGTGGCCCTGGTGGCCGATAACTGCATCTTCGACGCCACCGGGCCCGCCCCCGACGGCAGCCGTCACGTCGGTCCCAATGCCATCCGCCAGGCGTGGCAGGGAATCTTCGACGACGTCACCTCCCGCTTCGAGGCCGAGGAAACCTTCGCCGCCGGGGAGCGGGTGGTGCAGCTTTGGTGCTACCGCTGGGACGGCGGCCACGTTCGGGGCGTCGACGTGTTCAAGGTTCGCGACGGCAAGGTGGCTGAGAAACTCTCGTACGTGAAAGGGTGAGCCCATGGATGGCCTGACCACGACTTCGGTCGACCAGCTATTGGCCGGCATTCAGGCCGGCTCGATACCCGCTGGCATCTTCTCGGCCGGTGCCACGTTGGACGCCACTGTCCCCAACTGGCGCTTCTCGGTTTCTGGCGGCGAGGCGGTACGCGCTGAGCTCGGACAGTGGTACGCCGACGCAGGCCACTTCGAACGCCTGCAGCGCACCTCTCTGCCCGACGGAGAGCTGGTGGAGTTCACGCTCACGTGGGAAGAGAAGGGGATTCCTCACACCTGTCATCAGGCCCACATTTTTCGGATCGTGGACGGACGAGTAGCTGCCGACACCGCCTTTTGCGGAGGGCGCTGGCCTGCATCGTTGGTGGCCCAGATGACGCAGGCGGGGGCCGTTCCGGCCTCCGGCTGAACCCCTCACCGACCCCCGCTCGGCCCGAGCCCGTCTTCGTCACGCTGGCGCATAATTCGATCAATCCGGGTGTGGAGAGCCGCCAAAACCTCGATTCTGGCAATCTCCGTGGCCGTGAACGGGTTGGCGACAGACCGGGCCACGAAGACGACCCTTCCCTCACCCACTCCCTCGGGGTCAAATACCGCGAGCAGGCACACTTCGCCGTGAAGCCGCTCACCGAGATGCTCGGGTAGCTCCGTCGTCTGTATGGCGACCGCGGCTCTGTGCTCGATGGCAAATCGACCCGCTTCATAGCGGGCGGCTTCCTCCGCCGAACTCACCCACACGGCCGGTGAGGAGCAGAGCTCGGCGACCCCGTCCGTCAGTGCCGCGGCTGGATCACCACGGCCGGCGTCCACCACCTCGACCATCCGTCGCAGGGTAGCCACGATAGGGTCCGTCGCGTAGGCCTCCTGATGGGACATCACCGTCGCCGCCCCGTGGCTGGCCAGATCATCTCGCAGTTGCAGGAGATCAGGGTCCACCGAGAATTCGACGACAAGGTCGTCGACGGCAGACTCGGCGTCAACGAACTGCACGTCGACCGAGGTGATGTTGCCGCCGTGGCCGGCGATGATCGTCGCGACCTCGCCGAGCGCGCCCGGCCGGTCGGGCAGAGCGATCCGCAGCCGAATCAGTTTACCCACCACCCGGACCGTAGCATGGAGGGTGGAGGAGCTAGGCGGAGTGGGGTGTCGTGCCGTCGAGACCGTTCGTTTCGCCCCGCACCGGCCGTCTGGAACCTCGCCGACCCGGCCTCTCCTCATGCCGGTGCTGTCCGGAACCGGCAGCTTGGATGGCGGCAGTGGCACGACGGCTAATGGGTGGAGCGGGCGCTACCGCGGTGAGAGGATACGCCCGTGGGCCACCTGGAGGTTGCGCATCTGGAGTATTGCCTGCCGGACGGTCGGGCTCTCTTGGACGACGTGTCGTTTCGGGTCGGTGACGGAACAATCGTTGCCCTGGTGGGTCCGAACGGCGCAGGCAAATCAACATTGTTGCGTCTGCTCGCCGGCGACCTTCGACCCGACGCGGGAACGGTGACGGTCGGTGGGGCGCTGGGGGTGATGCCGCAATTCGTGGGGTCGGTTACCGACGCGCGAACCGTGCGGGACCTGTTGGTGTCGGTTGGGCAGCCTGACCTGCGTGGCGCGGCCGCCCTGCTCGATGCGACCGAGATCGATCTGATAACCCGAGACGACGAGGCGGCGCAGATGGCCTACGCCCACGCCTTGACCGCTTGGGATGAGGCACACGGCTACTCGGCCGAAACCGTGTGGGACCGGTGCACGGTGGCGGCCCTCGGCTTGGCCTACGAGAACGCCCAGTGGCGCGCCGTTCGGACGCTGTCAGGCGGTGAGCAGAAGAGGCTCGTGCTTGAGTCGCTCTTCCGCGGGACTGACGAAGTCCTGCTGTTGGACGAGCCGGACAATTATCTGGACGTACCTGGGAAGCTGTGGCTCGAACGACGCCTGGGCGACACCGACAAGACGGTCCTGTTCGTAAGTCATGATCGGGTCCTCCTGAACAGCTGCGCAGACAAGATCGTAAGCGTCGAGCCAGGACCGGCCGGATCGGAGGTGTGGGTACACGGCGACAGCTTCGACACCTACCACCAGGCCCGAGCGGAACGCTTCGAGCGGTTCGAGGAAGTCATGCGACGCTGGGACGAGAAGCACGCCAAGCTCAAGGGCCTGGTTACGACCTTACGACAGTACGCCACCAGGAGCGATGGCATGGCGTCGCGCTATCAGGCCGCCCAGACCCGCTTGCGTAAGTTCGAACAGATCGGTCCGCCGCCACAGCCACCGCGACCGCAGACCGTGAAGATGCGCCTGAAGGGACGGCGCACCGGCGTCCGCGCTCGTGATCTGCACGGATCTGCAACTACCGGGGTTGGTCCAACCGTTCGACCTCGAGGTGTTCTACGGCGAGCGAGTAGCCGTGCTGGGCTCAAACGGATCGGGCAAATCTCACTTGCTGCGCCTGCTCGCGGGCGAGCCAGTCGTCCACCAAGGCGAGTGGAAGCTCGGGGCGCGGGTCGTACCCGGGTACTTCGCCCAGACCCATGCCCATCCCGAATTGGAAGGTCGAAGTCTGCTCGACATCGTATGGGCGGGGCACGAGCGCGACCGGGGTCAAACCATGACGGTCCTCCGGCGATACGAGCTGGATCGCCAGGCCGAGCAGTCCTTTGATCGGCTGTCGGGTGGTCAGCAGGCCCGCTTTCAGATACTCCTCCTCGAGTTGTCCGGCGCGACCGCCCTCCTGCTGGATGAGCCGACGGACAACCTGGATCTCGAAAGCGCCCAAGCGCTCCAAGACGGGCTCGAGGCTTACGAAGGAACCGTGCTCGCGGTGACCCATGATCGATGGTTCGCCAACTCCTTTGACCGCTTCGTGCTCATCGACGCCGAAGGCAGGTTACGAGAAACCAGCCAGCCGGTCTGGGACGAGCCCCAGCTCCCAAGGTCCGCCGGTGAGTGCATCCAAACGAGATGACGCCTTTGGTCGGTACCTGCCCCGGGAAGAGCGCCGTCGGGCCCGGCGCGCGTCCACGCTCGGGCCTGGTCGTCCTCGCTCTCCTCTGATTCACGACCTGGCGCCACGATCTACCCGGTTATTTCTCGGGCCCGGTTATGGCGACGAGGGTGGCCGGCGTGAAGTTCCGCCGCCGGTATCTCTACTCGGCCTCTAGGCTTCTAGGCCCGTCGGCCGAGGAAGTACAGCAGCTTGGTTTGCTCGTCGGCGTCCGATGGTGGGTCAAGCTTCGGCCCAAAGATGCCCGGCTGGCGAATCATGGCGTCCATGGGCTGGAGCATCTCCCAAGCCAGGCGAACCACGTCAGGGTCGAGGCGCTCGTCACCCCCAACCGCTCGGGCCAAGTCCCACGTGTGAATGTGAGTGTCCATCGAGACCAGGCTGCCGAGCGCCTCCTCGAGGGGTATGGGGCCACCGGGACCGCTAACGGGCTTGCTCAAGGTGTCGGGATCTTTGCTCAGGGTCCGCATGCGCTCGTAGGCCTCCGACCAGGACCGACCGGGATCTTCGTCGGCCCCGACCTCCTCAGCCTCAGTTTCAGTCGCGGCTGCAGCCATCGACCGATGGTTGCGGACGACGTGCGTCACTACATCACGCGCCACCCAGCCCTCGCAGGGAGACTGCGCATCCCATTTATCGGCTGGAACAGCCTTGACTCTCCGGTCGAATCCGGCCGCTACCAACTCGTAGCGGTCGATCGCGTCGCTCATGCTATCCCCCTGTCCTTCTGCACCGATGGCACCATACGTCGCGGCGGGGCCCGGGAGGCGCACCCGTCGGGCGCGGCCCGCCGGGCGGCCGGCCTCAACCATCGACGCCACCCAGCCGCGACAGCTGGGTCGGCAGTGGCGTTTGGCTCCAGCCATCCGAACCGGCCGGCCGTCTCCGCAACGGAGGCGAAACCCGCTGGCTGACCTGCTGGTCAGGGTGGAACCCTGTCGGACATGAGCTGTCCGATCCGGTCCGCGACGCGCCGCGACCGACCCGCGATCCTCGCCCTGGTGCAGGCCGCCTTCAGCAATGCCGACCGCGACGGTTCGGAGGAAGTCGCTATCGTCAGGGGCACCTGGGCGCGGGCCGCCGGCATCGTTGGCCTTGAGTTGGTGGCCGTGGACGTCGGCGAGATTGTTGGGCATGCCCTCGGTGCCACTGGTGATCTCGAGGGCCGCCCGGTGGTCGCCGTAGCTCCGCTCTGCGTCGCACCCTCCCACCAGGGTCAGGGTATTGGCAGTGCGTTGATGGCGGAATTCCTCCGCCGGGCTGAGCACCAGAAGTGGCCACTCGTGCTGTTGCTCGGGGACCCCGGGTATTACCAGCGGTTCGGGTTCGAGCCGGCCGGTCCGCTTGGCATCTCCTACCGACCGGTCGGCCAGGACAATCCCCACTTTCAGGTGCGTCGTCTGGCCGGGTTCAATCCGTCTCTTCGCGGCGACTTCACCTACTGCTGGGAGCGAGAGTCAGAGGAGGGCCCGCCGGACCCGCCATCGCGGTGACGGATCCGGTCGCCTACCCCCTGCGACGTCGCTGACATCCTCAGTGTGAACCAGCTCGGTCCCGCAGCCGGCCAAGAAGCGGTATCGCCGCGATCTTCTCCTCTGTGAGCTCGTCCCATCGAACCGAGGGGGCCGGGCTCGGCTTCCGTACAGCCGCACGACAGGCGATGACCCGGTCGGGGGTGACGATGACATCGAGACGGAAATCGTGATCGGTCACGGGTATGCGCCCAACCGCGACCACCTGCGCCTCATGCACGGTCGTCGCTACGACTGTGGAAGCGCCGATCAAGCCGGCTTCCCATGCGACGGCATATTCGAGATCGCTAAACCCGCCGCCTTTGCCCAGGCGGGCCCCGTCGGAGGCCACCGCCACGCACCCGGCGATCACCAGGTCGACGGGCTCCAGGTCGTCGAGGTCCACCGGCCGCCCATACCCCGATGCCCCCTTGATCGACGCCGCCTTCCGGGGCGTGACGTCGAGGGTCGCCGGATCCAGGACGAAAAAGGGCTCGTTCTGGGCGAGGCGGGGCGCGGCCATGAACACCGTCTTGCCATCCTCGAGGGCCCGCTGGCGGACCGGTAGCTGAGGGGAGTCCGGGTTGGCCTTGACGGTCACCGCAGCCCGCCAGGCCGGCGTGCCCCGGAGCCGCTCTGCGGCCGCCTCCGCTCCGACGAAGTTAGGGATGCGCCCCTCGGCCCCCGGAAACCGGGCCGCCCCCACAGCCTGGATCGCCGCCCACGCCTCCTGGCGTAGGGCTGCTTTGGCGGCCAGCACGGTCCGGTCGCCACCGGCGTCGCGATCGTGGCTGCGGGCGGCTGGCATAGGGACAACCTACGACGTTGGCGCCGGGCCGGCCGGGCCGAGTCAGGGTACGCCGGGCCTCACCAGTTCCTATCGACCGGGGCGGCCGCCTAACCCGTCGAGGCCCTGGTCTTGCTGGATCGAGACGCTTCGTCGAGTGGCATCAGCGGGCTCTCGAGGCCGCACCGCACCAGTCCGTGCTAAACCTCCGAGATGCCCTCGAATCCCCAGGTCGATCCCTTGCGATCCGCCAACTTCCTCGTTGAGATCGACGGGATCACCCGGAGTCGGTTTACCTCGGTGGATGGACTGGAATCGGACGTGGACGTCGTCGAGGAGCGTGAAGGCTCCGGCCCCCGCCACACCCAGAAGGTCCCCGGCTCCGCCCATACTCAAAATCTCGTTCTCCGCTGGCCAACCGACAACGATCGTGAACTCAATGACTGGTACCAGAGCATCCTGGACGGTCAGCTCGACCGCCGCAACGGTTCGATCATCTTGCTCGATGAGGCAGGCAACGCCAGGATCCGGTGGAACTTCGTCAACGCCTGGCCGGCGAAATGGCGAGGACCGTCGTTCGCCGCCGAAGGCAATGACATCGCCATCGAAACGCTGGAGCTCGCCCACGAGGGCATCTCTCTGGCCTGATCCAGCGACCGTCCCTGGCCATAGTCACCTCCCGGTGGTCGGCACCGTCGGGGGAGGGTGAGAGGTTATGCCTGAGTCAGGAGGTGGGCCGTTCGTGATCAGAGCGTTGGCCCCGGCCGAGACCGATCGGGTGGCCGCCGTTCTTGGCTTGGCCCGCCTGGACCAGGGAAACGGTCACTACCTGGTGGCGTGGGAGGGTGAGGAGCCGGTCGGGCACGCTCACCTAGCCCTGACCGATCCCCCCGAGTTGCAGGACGTCTCGGTGCGACCCCAGCACCGGCGCCGGGGCGTCGGTTCGGCCCTTACCGAGGCGGCCGAGCGGGAGGCGCAGGCTTACGGATTCGATCGGATCCGCCTCGGCGTCAGCATCGACAACCAGGCGGCTCAGACCCTTTACCGCCGGTGCGGATACCTCGACGTGGGGGTCCCGCCCGAGCGGGTGCTGGCCACAATCATGATCCGCACCGGACCGATTGACGTCGACGACACCATCCTGACGTGGGAGAAGCGCCTTCACCGTAAGTAGTAGGCGGTGTCCCGGCCCGTCTTCACGCGGCCGGCGGCATTTCTCGGCCGCGGCGAGGCCGGACTTGGCAATTTCCCAATAACACGGGCGAACCCCACTCCGAACCGCCAGCACGCGGTCCGCGGACGACAACACCAGGGCGTCCTAGCCGACCAGGCGAAGAACGGCAGCGCCCGCCGTTACATATTCCGATACTGTCGCACCAGGTTGCCAAGACGTCTCAACCGAGGCGGCGTCCCGATCCGAAGGGATGCGAGGTAAACGAGAAAGAGGTCGTGTCATGAGCGAGGCCGACACCCGACTTCAAGAGGCAGAAGAGCGTCTCGATAAGGTTCAAGCGGTGCTCGACGAAGTTCGGCGAGTACTGACGGTGGCAGAAAAGGCACAAGCAGCCGCAGAACGTGGCCGGGCCGACCTTCGCAAGCTGAACTTCGTAGTCGTCGGGAGCGCCATCATCGTTGCGGTCGTCGTGGTGGTGTCACGAAGAGGGCACTGAGAACCTGACCCGTCGTGGCCGATTGCCCGCCGGCCCGCCTCCAGTGTCAGCACTTTCTGGACGGTGCCGCCCTTCAACCGGGCCGAGTTTGGTCCACAAAAGAGGGACCCGCCTCTAGCGCAGCGCTCATTCCTCCTCTCAGTGGCAACGATCTCCCGCCCCGTCCCGCCCCGGTTCCGGGGCAAGGCAAGAAAGGGGAAGGGACATGATACGACCACTCGAGAGCGGCGACCTGGCAGCCTGGAACCGACTGTGGCACGACTACCTTGGCTTTTACCGAGCGACCGTTTCCGACGAAGTGACGAAAGCGACGTTCGATCGTCTGGTGCGAGGAACGAACGGTTTGGCGGGCTTCGTGGCCGAGGATGAAGGCGGAAACCTTATTGGCCTCGCCCACGTGGTCTTTCACCCGTCGACGTGGTCCGTTGACGACTACTGCTATCTAGAGGACCTGTTCGTATTGCGCTCCGCCCGGGGCGGCACCACGGCAACCGATCTTTTGGGCGCGGTGTTCGACGAGGCGGACCGACGGGGCGCACGCCGTACCTACTGGGAGACGCAGGAGTACAACGGTCCGGCTCGTTCACTCTACGACCAGGTGGCCCACCGGACCTCGTTTGTGATCTACGAACGGTAGGGGGGTACCGGGCCGGAGCGATAGTCGGTCCCTGACCCGCTGTCCCCGGCCGGATACCAGGCGGTCACCATGGCATGGCCATGCCACCGTTCGGACGGAGGATCTGTCCAGTGGTAAATGACGAGACTTCCGACGCCAGATAGAGAATAGCCCCAGCGACGTCGGCTGCTGTGCCGACTCTTCCGACCGGCCACATCTTCCCCTGCGCCCGGAAACTGTCCAAACGCGCCGGGTCGATACTCCCGTCTTCCCGGGCGAAATGCGGTCGTGAGAGACTCGTCTCAATGAGACCAGGTGCCACACAATTCACCCTGATCCCAGCCCCTCCGACCTCCGTCGCAAGAACCTTTGTCAGCATGGCCACTCCCGCCTTTGTAACTGCGTACGCACCAATCCCGGGAGCCTGGCCGTCGATAGCCCCCGAGGAGACATTCACGATGGTTCCTCCACCAGAACGCGCCATCGCCGCGACTGCCGCCTGGCACCCATACAGAACTCCCTTAAAATTGATGCCCCAAATGCGGTCCAACTCGGCGTCATCTATATCGGCCACTAGTGCCCTACTCATCACCCCAGCGATATTGGCTACTGTGTTTATTTGGCCGAATTCGGCCATCGCGGCCGCAAACAACTCATCCACGCTTCCCCTCTGAGCGACGTCGACCCAATGGAATAGCGCCTTACTGTCCTGTGATCGCAGCTTCTCGACGACACCGAGGCCGCCAGCCTCGTCAATATCCCCCCCGACCACAATGGCCCCCGCCTCAGCAAACAACTCAGCAGTGGCTGCCCCGATTCCGCTGGCCACGCCGGTCACAACGGCGACCTTCCCATCGAGCCGAAAATCCATCAACATCGCCTCAGTCACCTCCGCTATGCAAACCCGTTCCGGCGGTCATATGTTCCGCACGATGATGCTGGCAGCGTAGCCGGTTCTGAAGTTCACGTGTCATGGCCCGCCTGCCTGTCGCGGTGCGAACCTCCTGCTCACTGGCTGTGCACCTATCCCCTCGGATCCGCCGTAAGAAAGGCTGCCATCCCGGTCCGACTCCATCACCCTAACGGCATTGCCTGCCGCCGGGGTCAACGGCCGTGAGTGATAAGAGCTTCGTGATCCCCGGCGTGAACACGCTCTACCTCGGCCTAGGCCGGTCCGCAGTCGAGTGATGACATCAGGCGGGGATCGCACGGGGCGGACCGGCCGGGCATGCGGTTGCCACCTGGTCTTCGCACCGGAGTCCTTGCGGTCCCGCCGAGCCCAGTGGCTTGACTCGTCGGAGGGGACGGTCAACGGAGACGCTTCACGAAGTAGGAGCTGGTGACTTCGAATCCGTGCCGTTGGTAGAACTGATGGGCCCGTCGGCGGCGGCGATTCGAGTGCAGTTCGATGAGGATGCAACCACCTCGGCGGGCGTGGGCGACAGCCGCATCGAGCAGGGCGGCGCCGATGCCCCGAGATCTGATCGATCGGTCGACGATGAGGGCGTCGATCGATGCGACTGACGCCCCCCAGTGGAATTGTCGGTGCATCGACACCGCGACCAGGCCCACGACGTGGCCCGGCTGGACCGCCACATAGATCGCGCCGGCCGCCCCGACTTTCAGATCGTGCTCGACGGTAGCTCGATCGCGCTGGTAGCCCAGTTGATCGAGAAGCCGGACGGCGTCTGCAGTATCGCGATCCTCGGCGGGGCGCACCGCGACCGGTTCGGTGTCGCGAGTCGTGGCCCGTTCAGTCATCAGGTGTCTCGCAGCCTGGACACCCCAACAGTATTCAGCGGCTGGGAGCGGCCCGAGGCGCGGAGGCGAGGCGGTCCGGCGTGGCGATGGTGGCCGGACCATTGGGACGCCGGCCGGTCCGGTATCGATGGCGCCCCGACCATCACGAGGCCCCCCGACCATCACGAGGTCATGGCCCGCTGTTCACAGTTCCATCACAACCAGCCGGCAGAGTGGCCACCATGGCCGGTCAGTCCCGGGACGACGTTGCCCTCCTCTACCGTCGAGCGGGCTTCGGGCTGCGGGCGGACGAGCTCGACCGGGCTGCCGCGGCCGGCTACGAGGCGGCCGTCGACACCCTGATAGCCGGGCTCGGGGCCGCGACGGATGCGGCCGGCGACCAAGTCGCCCTACCGAGCTTGACTTCGCCTTCACCGCCGAGCGCCGGCGGCTCGTCGGCCGGTCCGGCCCGTTCGAGGCCCCGAAACGAGATAGAGGCTGCCGAGCTGGCCGGGCTGCAGCGGTGGTGGATGGACCGGATGATCAGGACGTCCACTCCGTTGCGGGAGAAGCTTACCCTCTTCTGGCATGGCCACTTCGCGACCGGAGCGGCCAAGGTCCGAGACGCCAAGCTCATGTACCTCCAGAACCAGTTGTTCCGCACCGCGGGCAGCGGCGGATTCGAGGCTCTGACACAAGCGGTAGCCAAAGACGGCGCCATGATGGTGTGGCTGGACACGGCCACTGACAAAAAGGCCCACCCGAACGAGAACTTCGCCCGGGAAATGATGGAGCTCTTCACTCTCGGCCTCGGGAATTACACCCAGGGCGACGTGACCGCCGCAGCCCGAGCGTTCACCGGCTGGGTATACGACCGGGCGAACTATCGCTACCAGTTCCGATCCCGCCAGCATGACTTCGGATCCAAGACCTACCTGGGTACGACGGGCGACTGGAGCGGCGAGGACATCATCCACATGGCCGTCAGCCGCCCGGAATCGGCCCGCTTCGTGCTGGCCAAGCTGTGGAGTCATTTCGCCTACCCCGTGGACCCATTCGACCGGGTAGTCACCGACCTGCTCCCCGCCTACGGAGCGGATCTTGACGTAGGCCGGGCCATGCGAGCCGTCTTCCTCCACCCCGCCTTTGTCGGTGCCTCGTCACGGACCGGACTGGTAAAGCAGCCCATTGAATACCTGGCCGGCGCGGCCCGAAACCTCGGTCTCGACGCGTCCCTCCAGCCGGTCGGCTCATCGCCAGCAGGCCCCGGCGTCGGAGCGAAGGCCTCCAGGAGTCTTCCGGCCCTGGCCGGCGCCCTCGGTCAATCCCCGTTCAACCCGCCGAACGTCGGCGGTTGGGGTCAGAACGCCTATTGGGTGAGTACCGCGTCCGCCCTGCTGCGTCTCGAGATCGCCCTTCTCCTCGCCGGCCGGGCCGACCTGAGCAGCCTCGAATCGTTGCCGCAGAGCCAACGAGTCGCTGGAGTGGCCCACCTGCTGGCCATGGACGGGTGGGGTCCCACCACCGCCGCCGCCCTGTCCCAGGCTGCGGGCCACCCCGAAGCGCTGACGGCGCTCGCCCTCACGGCTCCGGAGTACGTGCTGGCATGACCGACGGCGCCCGAGACAGCCCGGTTGGCGACGTGGCCTCGCCGATAGCCACCTGGCCGCAGCCGCGCCTCTCCCGGAGACGCCTTCTCATCGGCACCGGCGTCGTTGGCGGCGCCGCCCTGACAGGGAGCCTCTTGCTGACCGGATCCTGGGAACACCAGCGACAAGCGGCGGGAGCAGTCACCTCCCCCACAACGGCCGGCCCACTCGTGCTCGTCACCCTCTACGGCGGAAACGACGGCTTCAACACCGTCATCCCCTTCAACGACTCGGCCTACCACGCGGCTCGGCCCACGCTCGGTTACCGCCCGCCCGAGGTCCTCGACCTCGACGATGGGCTCGGACTGAATCCGAAGCTCGCCGGGTTGCAATCGCTGTGGCGAGCCAAGCAACTCGCCGTCGTCCGCGGCTTGGGGTACCCCAACCCCAACCTCAGTCATTTTGCCTCGATGGACATCTGGCAGACCGCCAATCCGTCTGACGGCACTGGCCCCGGTTGGTTGGGTCGCTGGCTCGACGCCACCGGACACGACCCGATGCGGGCCATCAGCATCGGAGCCACATTGCCCCCGCTCCTTCGGGGCGACAAGGAATCCGCCACCGCCATCACGTCCGCCCACATCACCCTCCCCGGACCGCCCTACCTCGAGACGGCGTATTCATCCATGCAGGCCGCCGGCGCCGATCGCGGCAGTCTGGCCGGCCTGGTGG
This sequence comes from uncultured Acidimicrobiaceae bacterium, assembly GCA_963769725.1. Lineage (GTDB taxonomy): Bacteria > Actinomycetota > Acidimicrobiia > Acidimicrobiales > Palsa-688 > PALSA-693. The sequence goes on from CAVYMU010000008.1 coordinate 122,490, forward strand.
CCGGAGCCGGACGGGATCTGCTCGCCGCCAAAGGCCAGCTGGACGGGCTCCGGGCCACGAGTGGCGAGGTGGCGGCCACCGCGGACCGGAACGGCCGGACGGGTACCGGTGCCGGCTCCGACCTGGCCGGCCAGCTCGATATCGTGGCCGCCCTGATCAACGCCGGGGCCACAACCCGGGTGTACCAGGTCAGCTTGTCCAGCTTTGACACCCACTCCGGCGAGAAAGCAAACCATGAGCGGCTGCTCACCGAACTCGACGGCGCGCTTACCGGCTTCCTCCGGACGATCACCGCCACAGCGGCCGGGCGCAGGGCCGTAGTGATGACCTTCTCGGAGTTTGGCCGCCGCCTGGCCGAAAACGCCAGTGGTGGCACCGACCACGGTGCAGCCGCGCCACTGTTCGTCGCCGGCCATGAGGTCCGGGGCGGACAGTTCTACGGAGAGGAGCCCTCGCTCGATGCTCTCGACGCCAACGGGAACGCCAGATACACCGTCGATTTCCGTTCCGTCTACGCGACCGTGCTGGAACGCGTCGTCGGCGTCGACTCCGCGACCGTACTCGGGAAGCGCTTCGCCACCCTCCCGTTCGTCTGATCCGCCGCTGGGGCGGGTTCCAGCGTCACCACCATCCGGGTTCCCCCGTCCGTCCCTATCGGCGACTCGGCCCGGGCCGCCCCGCCCATGGCCACGGCGAGTTCGGCCACAATGGCCAGCCCCAAACCAGACCCGATCGGGCGGTCGGAGCGGGGCCGAGCGTCGAAGAGACGCTGAAACACCCGGCTGAGGTCTTCGGGCGCGATTCCGGGTCCGTCGTCAGTGACCCAGATCTCGCTCCGGCCGCTCCGGCCCAGCACGCTGACCCGGACCTCGTGGGCGGCGTAGCGGAGGGCATTCTCGATGAGGTTGGCGGTCAGCTGGGCCAAGCGGTCCGTGTCCGCCATCACCCACCCGGCCGCACCGTCCGAACCTGGAGGGGCGGACTCGACAACGAGGGCGAGGCCGAGACCGGATGCCATCGGGACAAACCCCGTCGCGGTCGCGACGACTGCCGCCTCGAGATCGACAGGCTGGATCTCCAGGGCAAAGCGGCGGGCCTCCAGGGTCGCCAGTCCGAGGAGATCGCCGACGAGGCGCTCCAGGCGGCTGGCCTCCGATGCGATCACCCCGGCGGCCGCTACCGCGTCGGCGGTCACACCGTCTTCGATGGCCTCGGCGAATCCCCGTATGGAGGTGAGGGGCGTGCGGAGATCGTGAGAGACCGACTGAAGGAACTGCCGCTCGGCATTCTTGGCCGAGGCCAGTCGGACCGCCATCGAGTTGATGGAGCTCGCCAACGCCGCCAGCTCCGGGTCAGCTCCCGGAGGATCGGGCACGCGGGCCTCGAGATCACCAGCGGCGATACGACCGGTTACCTCCTGGGCGGCGTGGATGGGACGAACGAAGCGCCGGCCCAGTCGGTTGGCGACCAACGCCGCGACCACCAGGATGACCAGCGCAGAAAGGCCGAACCACGGCCCGGCTGCGCTCAGGGCGCTCGGCGGCCGGCGGGTGAGCACCACGACCTGGACCACCTGGCGAGGTACACCCAGAATGTCGACCTCGGCCCGGTAGGGCACGGCCGCGTAGACCAGGCCCCCTTTGGCCCCGGATACCGTCTGCAAGTCCTGCAGGGAAGGGGGTTTGAGGTCCGACTCGCTGAGCCCCGTGGGCAGAACCGGCCTGACCCTCGGCATGGCCGGGTCGAAGAGGGCTCCGTCAGGTTGCACCGCCAGCACCGCTGATCCGTCGAGGCGGAGGGGGGATTTGAGCGCCAGTAGCACGGAACGAAGCGCCTTGGCCGGATCGCTGCGGTTCGCCGAGTCCGCCTCTTGCTGGACGCTGGCGGCCAGACCCTGGCCCTCCCGGAGCAGCTCGTGACGGGTCTGATTCTGGGTGCTGCGCACCGCCAGCGCCAAGCTGGCCAGGCCCGAGAGCACCAGGGTGCCGAGCACCATGCAGATCATGGCCAAGGTGAGGCGGCGCCGCATCCTCAGTCCAACCGGTAGCCGACGCCCCATATGGTCGTCAACCGCAAGGCGTCGCCCATTTTTCTCCGCAGCTGGGCGACGTGGACGTCGACGGTCCTCTCGTCGCCATACCAGCCCGCCCCCCACACCCCGTCGAGCAGCTGCTGGCGCGACAGGGCCAAACCCCGGTTCTCCGCCAGATGCTGCAGGAGGTCGAACTCGCGGGTCGCGAGCGGCACGACCGTGCCAGCGACGCGAGCCTCCCGTCGACCTACATCAACCTCGACCGACCCCGCCACCAGCACCGCCGGTTTGACGGGAGAAGCGCCAGATCGCCGCATCACCGCTTTGACCCGGGCCGCCAGCTCTCGGGGCGAGAATGGCTTGGTCACATAGTCGTCGGCTCCAAATTCGAATCCGAGTATCCGATCGATCTCGTCAGCACGCGCCGTAAGGATGATCACCGGCACGGTGCTTGTCGACCGGAGGCGGCGGCACACCTCGAACCCGTCGATGGAGCCGGGCAGCCCCACGTCGAGGATGACCAATCGGGGGCGCTCTCGCGCCACCGCCTCCAGAGCGGCGTGGCCCTGGGCGGCCTGGATCACCCGGTGTCCGTCCCGGCGAAGGTAAAGATCGATCAGGTCGGCGATGTGGGGGTCATCCTCGACGACCACGATGGTCTCCGACTCGCTCGCCATCGTTCCACCAGTGTGGCATCTCGGTGTGAGCAAAGTGTGAAGCCGGGTGGGGGTTGCCCGGCTCGGAAGCCGACGCCGAGGATCTGCCCCTTTAGGGCCCGGTGTCCGCAGATGATCTGGTTCCCGTCCGGGAGGCGGCGTGGGCGTGGTCACGGGGATGCCCAGGAGCGGCCTCGAGCGGGCCGCCAGATCCACGCCGGTTGCCGACGGTGCCGAACTACCATACCTCTGTAATCATGTAATCAACCGCCTTGTGCAGGAGGTGAGGCGCATGGCCGACACCGTCTCCCAGCCGTCCCAGTCCTCGATCGGTACCCCGGCGATGGACGCCTACTCGCAGGTGGTGACGTCCGTTGCCGCCGAGTTGAATCCGCGTGTGGCCGCCCTGCACGTATCTCGCCGGCGTCAGGACGGCAACTTTCAGACCGGGTCCGGGTCCGCCGTCATCTTCACCGATGACGGTTTCTTGCTCACCAACGCCCACGTGGTGGGCCGGGCCGACGCCGGCAAGGCCGCCTTCGCCGATGGCACCACCACGCCATTCCACGTGGTGGGCGCCGATCCGCTCTCCGACCTGGCGGTCATCCGCGCCGACGGCCCGACGCCGACACCGGTCCGGCTCGGCGAGGCAGCTGCCCTCCAGGTCGGACAGCTCGTGGTCGCCGTCGGCAACCCTCTGGGCCTGGCCGGCAGCGTGACCGCCGGAGTCGTCAGCGCCTTGGGCCGGTCGCTGCCGACCAGGGCGGGCAGCAGCATCCGGGTCATCGACGATGTCATTCAGACCGACGCCGCCCTCAACCCGGGAAACTCCGGCGGAGCCCTGGCCATCTCGACTGGTGAAGTGGTCGGCATCAACACGGCGGTGGCCGGCGTCGGCGTCGGCTTGGCCATCCCGATCAATGCCACTACCCGCCAGATCATCTCCGCCCTGCTGAGCGAGGGGAGAGTTCGTCGGGCCTACCTCGGGCTGGCCGGCACGCCTGCTCCCCTGCCCCCGACCCTGGCCGAACCGCGCCGGCAGCTGAAGGGCTGCGCATCGCCGAGGTCGTGCCGGGCGGCCCGGCCGCCCGGGCCGGGCTGCGCCGCGGCGATCTGCTCCTCAGCGCTGGGGACCAACCGGTGAGCAGCGCCCAGGCCCTCCAGCGACTCATGCTCGCGGACGCCATCGGCCGAGCCGCTGTCGCTGACCGCTCTGCGCGCCGACGCCCTCGTCGACGTCATCGCCACTCCGGTCGAGCTTGACGGGGCCGACTGACCGGCGCCGCCGGGTCGTCACACCCCGGCGAAGAGGTCAACCTCGGGAAGCGGCGCCCCGCTGGAGTCCCGGATCCGCACAAACGTCTCGCTGGCCAAACAGTAGGGCGAAATCCGTTTCACCGATCTTGACCCACACGGTGTCGGCCAGCTGGCTGGCATGGGCCTCGAGGGCGGCCCGCTTGCGTTCCAGACCGACGTGGGTATCGATGGTCGTGGTAATGAGCGACTCAGGGATGCCCGCGGGTGAGGCCCGTTGCGGCCGGCCCGGCCGTCGATCCAGCTGGAGTTGCGTGCGCAGTTCGATCATCCGCCGGGCCTGGGCCTGGCTGCGGGCAGTGAAGTAGACCTTCGCCGGTCCTGTGGACCGGTCGAGCGCGGCGAGGGCGACCCGATGGGTCTGGATGTGGTCCGGGTGGCCGTATCCGCCGCTCTCGTCGTAGGTCACTACGACCTGGGGCTGGTAGCGCTCGATCAGGGCGGCCACCCGGCTGGCCGCCTCTTCCACCGGTACGTTGCAAAACGCGTCCGGGGCCTGATTGCCGGCCCAGCCCGCCATCCCTGAGTCGCGGTAGCCGAGCAGCTCCAGGTGAGCGACCCCGAGCCGCCCACAGGACTGCTCCAGCTCGACCCGCCGGATCGTGGCCACCGCGTCACGATCATGTCCCGGCTCGCCGGGCAGTGTCCCTCCGGGGCCGAAACCCTGGGACCCGTCGGTGCAGGTCACAACCACGGTCCGCACGCCCTCCTCGGCGTAGCGAGCCAGCACGCCGCCGGTGGAGATCACCTCGTCGTCGGGGTGGGCATGGATTGCCATCAGGGTCGGCGCGGCCATGGCCTGGCAAACTAGGCGGGACTGGCGTCTACGTGGCCTTCAGCGACTTCGTCGAAGTGCGATGTCACCCGGAGCTTGTAGCCATGCTCACCGCGACCGAGGTCGATCATCGGCACGGACCGTTCGGCCGCCTCGCTGATGAGGCTGAGGAGAAGGATCAGGCCGGGTGAGTATCGACTGAGGTCGGGGTCATAGGCCGGGAACCACCACGACAACCGGTCCTGACCCAACAATCCGAAATGGGCGGCGGCCAGCCGGTCACCAGCCCGCAGGACGGTGAGTACGCCGGTGCAGGCTGGATCGCGAGACTGGCGCAGCCGGGAGAGGGTCGCCGCGATCCACGGCTCGGCGAAGCGATCCCACGTCCCGTCCCGGGCGTACTGGTCCGACTTCCACTGGGCCAGCCGTCCCATGTCGTCGTCGGGCCGGGTGCTCTGCCATTCGCAGACGATCGGCCCCACTTCGCGCTCCAGCTTCCTGCGCCGGCGGCCGACCTGGGTGAGCAGGTCCTTGGAGTGGGCCCGCAAGTCCAGGAGGAACTGCCCGTGGCCGCCCCGCAGATCGACGACCGGCGACCGATGACGGCGTTCGTGATAGGGAACAAAGAACGGCTGCCCGGTGACCAAGTGGTCAAAATGCCAGCGGCACAGATCCGCCCTCGCAATGAGCTCCCGGGCGTCGCAGTTCCAGTCGGACCGGCACAGCACTGCCTGCGCATCGGCAATCGACGCTCCAATCGGCCGGCCGACGCCATCGGAGTCCACCTGAAAGGCCAAGAACGCGCACGGCCCCAACCCCTCGTCGACGACCGCCACCCGAGCGTCATCGCGAACCTGCCCGACGGCCTGGGCGAACGCCCACGACAGGTACGGACTGGCGAGCGACGGACTGGCAAGCAACGAATCGCGCCCGAACGACTCCCAGAGCTGCCGTTCGCTCGGCCCGAGCTCGCTCGGACGAACCACCGTCACGTTCACGCCTGTCGCTCCGGCCGAACGGGTTCAGCCGGTCCGGGCCGCCAGCGCCACCCGGAAAGCCGCCTCCACGGCCGCGGCCGACGCCCCGTACCGCCCGAAGCCCAATTGCTCGTCGTAGAAACGACGGCAGCACGGGAAGCTGATCCCACGGCCGCGGCAAGGGGCGCAAATTGCTCGGGCGCGGGGGCCTGCAACCACAGGTCGAGGGCGGAGCCCGGCCACACCTGGCTGGTGAACTGACGAAGGGCGCGTCCTTTGACCTCCAGCATGGCCGGCTCTCCTCCTGCTACCTGGGCGTCATCACCGCAGCCGGGCGGCAACCATCCGAAGCGGAGCCGTCGCGCCCGGTCGAATCCGTAAAGGCCGTAGACCCACCACGAGCGGCCAGATCCGTCCGACAGCCGGTCCCGGGCCAGCGCCCCGGCGAGGTAGGTGGCGTCATGATCAGGATGGCCCCGCTGGTAGGCCGGCAGGAACACTCGGGTGGGACCCATGGCCCCGATGACCTCGCAGAGCGACTCGCTGATCTCCTCCACCGCCTGCCAGGCCTCCAGATCCCGGAATCCCAGGGGGACGGACTCAACCTGGCTGGACAGCGATTCCCAGGCCCGGGCACACTCGACTTGCCGAGCCGATCGGAACCCGTCTCGAGCGCCGGGTTCGGTCCACGGCGGCACGCCGTCGGTAACCTGGATCACCGTCGCCGTCGCGCCGTACAACACGGTTGCACACCCGAGGACTTCGTCATCAGGGTGGGGGGCGACCACGATCGCCGGGGCCATCTGCGGCGCCGCTGTCATAGGAGGGCCGCGGCCATCCGCTCGCCGAGTTCGGCAACGTACATCTCCGCGCCGGCGTGGTCCACACCGAGTCGGCGTCGGTACTCGGCGTGAACGAGAAATGGATAGGCCAGTTGGGTGAGCAGGTCAGGCATGGCCTCGCCCTTGCCGGCCAGCCGTACTGCCGTTGCCACCTCGTGGCACCAGAAATCGCGGATCATCTCCGGGGGGCGGTCGAGCCACTCCCGCCACCGTCCCGCCGGTCCGCTCGGTGCCAACTGCTCGATCAGGCCCTCCAGGCTCCTCGCGGACGGCAGGGGCACGGCCAGGCGTTCCCAATAGCGAGCCGGCCAGGCGACGTCGCGCCGGACAGGGATGGGTGGCTGGGCCAGGCGACGGAGCATGGCCCCGGCAACGTCGGTCATGATGCGGTGGCTGTTCCCGCCGCCCTGGTGCTCAGGAAAGGGCAGGGCGACCTGGGCCACGGGAAGTCCTCGGTCGAGGGCGTGCATGGTGAGGGCGACATCGATGCCGTAGTCGTCGGGGAGCCGGTCGGCATCTATCCCGGCAAGGAGGCGCCGGCCGAGGAACATCTGCCCGGCCAGCGGCTGCCGGACCCGAGCCCCGAACGCCGCGTACAGCAGTGGGCAGGCCAGAAAGTCGGTCGAGTTTCCCTGCCCTCTAGGCCGGCACCAGAGTGGAAGGATCAGTCCCACTCGGGCCAGCCGCTCAGGTCCGAGGAAGAGGCTCACGTTCGAGGGCGGGTAGGCGCCCAGGTCGGCGTCGACGAGGAGCAGGTGGGCGCCGGCCTCCTGGGCGTGGCGGATGAGGAGCTTGACGTTGCGTCCCTTTCCCGTCTCTCCGTCCGGGCAGGAGAGGACACGCTGCGGTATCCGGAAGGGACTGGACTGCCACTGGTCGAGGGTGTCGTCCCGGCCGGACTGGTAGGCCAGCACCAGCTCGCATTTGATGGCCTCTCCCAGCCGTGCTGCGCCGAGCTGCAGGGCACCTGCCAGCGACGCGATGGTTTCGCCCGCGTCGCGAGCCGGAATTCCGATGACCAGCTCCTCCACGCCACCTCCCCACTCTTTTCTCATGGATCCGGGTCCTGCGCCTCCGCGTGGCACCGAACCCCACGCCTTCGCGCCGACCGGCGGACCCCGTGCTTCAACCGGCCACCGGCTGGTTCCATTCCGAACCGCCCGGTCGGCGTGCCCCACCGTCCTGACCGCCACCAGATCCAGGCGGCTGGCGACGTGGCCAGCCGGGGCCGTCTACGCTCCGACCGTGCTCGATCGACCCGACGCCGTGGGCGCAGGGACGGACGCACAGGGCGGGACCGGTGACTGAGCCCGGCGCAGGCGGGGCCCGCTTGGCCGAACCCGACGGGCCCCGAGAACTGCATGGCCGTCAGTTGCTCACGGTGTTCCTCGGGCTGATGCTCGTCATGCTCATGGCCGCGCTCGACTCGACCATTGTCGCCACCGCCCTGCCCACCGTCGCCCGTGATCTCGGCGGGCTCGACCACATCTCCTGGGTGACCACCGCCTACCTGCTGGCCCAGACCGTGGTCACGCCCCTGTACGGCAAGCTCGGCGACCTGTACGGCCGTCGCATCGTGCTGCAGGTCGGTCTGGTCATCTTTCTCGTCGGCTCCGCCTTGTGCGGCCTCAGTCAGAGCTTCATCGAACTGATCATCTTCCGGGCGGTGCAGGGCCTGGGCGGTGGCGGCCTGATGGTCAGTGCCCAGGCGGCCGTTGGCGACATCGTCTCGCCCCGGGACCGCGGCCGCTATCAAGGCCTCTTCGGGGCGGTCTTCGGCGTGGCCACCGTTATCGGCCCGCTCGTCGGGGGGGCGCTCACGTCCAGCCTGTCATGGCGCTGGATCTTTTACATCAATCTCCCGATAGGCGTGGTGGCCCTGTTCGTCCTGGCGGCGACGTTCCCGGCGACGCGGGCCAGAACCCATCCCACCATCGACTATCTGGGCACCGGCGTCCTGTCGGTCGGCTTGGCCTCGTTGGTGCTCATGGTGAGCCTCGGCGGGACGACATACCCCTGGGCCTCGGCCGAGATCATCGGCTTGGGGGCAATCACGGTGATCGCACTCATGGTGTTTGTCGTCATCGAAAGGAGAACACCCGAACCCGTACTCCCGCCTCGCCTCTTCGCCAACCGCGTCTTCACCAGTGCCGGGGTCGTGGCCCTGTTCCTCGGCTTCGCCATGTTCGGGACCATCACCTTCTTGCCCCTCTACTTCCAGGTGATCAAGGGGGCCTCGCCGACCGTCTCGGGTCTCGACATCCTCCCGCTCATGGCCGGCCTGCTCATCACGTCGACGGTCGGAGGGCAGATCGTCTCTCGAACCGGCCGGTATCGGGTGTTCCCGATCGTCGGCACTGCCGTCATGTCGGTCGGACTCTTCCTCCTGGCCCGTCTGTCACCGGACACTTCGACCCTCGAGGCGTCCCTCTTCATGTTCATCACCGGGTGCGGCATCGGCCTTGTCATGCAGGTCCTGGTAGTGGCGGTCCAGAACGCGGTGGGGTACGAGGACCTGGGAGTGGCCACGTCCGGTAACACCCTCTTGCGCAACATCGGAAGCTCGGTCGGCACTGCCATTATCGGCACCATCTTCGCCACCGAGCTGGCGTCCAACCTCGCCCATGACTTCCCCAACTCGTCGCAGCTGGTCCACAGCACCCGTACCTTGAGCGGAACGGCCCTGGCCCAGCTGCCGCCGGGTGTGCACGCCACCGTCCTCGACGCCTACGCCCATGCCCTCAACACCGCGTTCCGGGTGGCCGGCTTCGTGTCCCTCGTGGCGTTCGCGGCGTCATGGTTCATCCAGGAGCTCCCGATGCGAACCACGGTGACGGCCGAGGGCCTGGGCGAGGCGTTCGGTTCACCTCGTGCTCCGGATTCGTTGGCGGAAATCGCCCGGGCCTTGAGTGTTCTCGTCGGCCGCAGGCAGACCCTCGCCTATCTCCGTCGTTTGACCGTCGAGGCCGGTGTGGACCTGCCACTGGCGGACTGCTGGCTGCTCGTACAGCTCCAGCGCCAACCGACGTTGGACCATGCCGGCGTCATGGACTTGGCGCGCGCCCAAAAAATCTCCGAGGAGGTGGCAGAGGCCGCGGTGGGCGACGTCACCGCCCGGCAGCTCGTCACCGCGGACCTCCAGCTGGAGCCGGCAGGCTCGGAGATCGCCGACCGCCTCCGAACCACGCTGCGGGCCCGCCTGGAGGCCCTTCTGCAGGGCTGGACGCCGGAGCAGTATCCGGACCTGGTCGGGCTCCTGGACCAGTTTGCCAACGAGATCGTGGCGGACCCGTCGGTGGTGCCGGCCGCATCGGTGGCGGCCCTCGAGAGGTGAGCCGCGGTCAATGGGCGGCGTCGGCGGGCGGAGTCAGCGGGGTCCCTGGTCGCAGCGGCGGGGCGTCGAGGGCGCAGTGGGAGTCGGATAGGGCTGGTGCCGGTCCAGGGGCAGGCGGATTGCGGATGGTGAACATGGCCAGCACTCCTCCGGCCGCGCACACCGCCCCTGCCACCAGCATGGCGGTACGGAACGAGGCCGCCAGCGCCGTCGGGTGGGTGTAACTGTCGCCGGTGATCCCTGCGATCGCGGGCAGCAGCGCCACCGCCACCAGTGATGCCGTCCGAGCCACGTCGTTGTTGATGGCGGAAGCCACGCCGATGTGCTCGGCCGGCGCCGCGGCCAGAACCGTGGAGGTGAGGGGAGCGACCGTGCAGGCCAAGCCGAGCCCGAAGACGCAGACCGCGGGAAGCACCTCGGTGACGTAGCTGCCTGATCCCGTCGCCTTCGAGAGCAGGGCCAACCCGGCCCCCACGACGAGAGGGCCCACCGACATCTGCAGGCGCGGCCCTCGCCGCGCCGCCATCGCCCCGGACCGGGCCGACAGCAGCAGCATGAGCAGGGTGACCGGCAGGAGGGCCGCGCCGGCCTCGAGCGGGCTGTAGCCGTTCACTTCCTGCAGGACCACGGGCAACAGAAAGAGCGCCCCGCCGAGGCCGCCGTAGACGGCGAAAGTCACCGCGTTGGCCGCCGAGAACTGCACCGAACGGAACAGGGCCGGCGGCATGATGGGGTCGCCGACTCGCCGCTCGAAGAGCACGAACCCCACCAGCAGGCCGGCTCCGCCGAGCAGGGCCACGAGCGTGATCGGCGACCCCCAACCGAGCACCTGCCCCTCGATGAGCCCGTAGATCAGGCCCACCAGTCCCAGCGTGACGAGAGCGGCCCCCGTGATATCGAGGCGTCCCCTCACCGACGGGTCGCGGGATTCGGGCACGTGACGGATCGAGATCAGTACCACGGCGAGGGCGATAGGCAAATTGATGAAGAAAACCAGCCGCCACGACACCGCGCTGATGAGCCAGCCACCCACAAAGGGCCCGATGGCCGCGGCCACCCCGCCGAGACCCGACCAGGCCCCGATAGCCCGGGAGCGGTCGCCGGACGAAAAGGACGCCTCGATGATGGCCAGGCTCCCGGGCGTCAGGAGGGCCCCGCCGACGCCCTGCAAGGCTCGGGCCGCGATCAGCGCCGGCCCGGTGGGCGCCAGGCCGGCGGCCAGCGACGCCACCGCGAACCACGTGGTACCGATCACGAACATCCGGCGGCGACCGAGGCGATCGCCGAGCGCGCCTCCCAGCAGGAGGAGGCCGGCGAGGGTCAGGGTGTAGGCGGTCACGACCCACTGCAGGGTCGACACTCCGGAGTTGAATTGCCGGCCGATGGAAGGCAGGGCGATCCCGACCACGGTCCCGTCCAGCTGCGCCATCCCGGAGCCGAGAACGGTTGCGGCGATAACCCACCGGCCGCGGGATGTGCCGTAGCGCAGCTCGATCACGATGGCCGACCGTCGAGCCTGCCGCGCCGGACAGGCCCGCACCTCGAGAGGCCGCGGAGTCTCGGTGCAGCCGGGCCGGGCCGGCTGGAACACCAGATAGGCAAGGCCTGCCACCGTATCGCTCGTCGGCTGGAGGGACCGCCGGACCGGCCGGGAAGGGTCGCGGCCCCGAATGCGGGCCCTTCCGAGGGCCCGAGTACGCTGGCCGGTCATGGCTACCATCGTCGAGTCGGCGATCATCGCCGACGTCTGGACCGTCGAACCCGAGGGCCACGGCGACGAGCGGGGCCGGTTCTACGAGACCTATCGCCGATCCTGGTTTCCCCTGGGTCGGGAGATGGTGCAAGGCAACCGCTCGGACAAGGCGGCCGGCGCCGTCGTAGGCCTGCACTACCACCTCCATCAGGCGGACTACTGGCTGTGTCCCCGCGGTCAGGCCCGAGTGGTGCTGCATGACCTTCGGCTGGGGTCCCCAACGGAGGGGGCGACGCAGACCCTCGACCTGTCCGGGGACAACGGTCTCGGCGTCTTCATTCCGCCCGGCGTGGCCCACGGCTTCGGATCGCTTACGGACCTCACTCTGACCTACCTGGTCGACAGTTACTACAACCCTGAGGACGAGCTGGGGGTGGCCTGGGACGATCCCGAGGTGGCCGCCGACTGGGGTATCAAAGACCCGATCCTGTCTGCCCGGGATCAGTCCAACCCGCGCCGAGCGGACATCGATCCGTCTCGGCGACCCCACCGCGGCTTGCGCACCTGACCATCCGGCCCAAGGGGGCAGGTGCATCCCGGCCGCCGGCGGCGACCGGGCTACCATCGCGGGTGTGAGCAAGGTGCTGCCTGAGGCGCCGGCCGCGAACCCGCCGTCTCAGGACTCACGCCTCGCCGGCCTGGTTCGCACGGCCAGGATCCGGCAGTGGCCGAAGAACCTCCTGGTGTTCGCGGCCCCCGGCGCGGCCGGGGTTCTTACCCATCCGGGACCACTGCTGCGGTCATTGGTGGCCTTCGCCGCCTTCTGCGCCGTTGCTTCGGGGACGTACTTCATCAATGACGCCGTCGACGCCGAGGCGGACCGGGCCCACCCGACCAAGCGACGCCGGCCGGTCGCGGCGGGAACCGTGAGCCGGAGATTGGCAGTGACGGTGGGCAGCCTGCTGGCGGCGGCAGGCATTGGAGCCGGATCGGCGCTGGAATGGCGCCTGGGTCTGGTGCTGGTGATCTACGTCGGCATCCAGATCGCCTACAGCCTGTTCCTCAAGCGCCAGCCCATCTTCGATCTGGCTGCCGTCGCCGCCGGCTTCGTCCTGCGTGCCATCGCCGGCGCGGTCGCGGTGCCAGTCCCGATATCCGAGTGGTTTCTCATCGTCGCCACGTTCGGAAGCTTGCTGATGGTGACCGGCAAGCGGGTAGCCGAACAGGCCGAACTGGGTCCCGAGCAGCGGCGCCCACCGGCCCACGCTCGACGAGTACAGCCCGACCTTCTTACGCACCGTCCTCGCCATCTCGGCCGGCGGGGCGATCATCGGCTACTGCCTGTGGGCGTTCAGCTTGCAGACCGCCCTGACCCACCATCGCGACCCCATCTGGTATCAGCTGTCGATCGTGCCGATCATGATCGCCCTCCTCCGCTACACGTTCCTCGTCGAGGGCGGCAAGGGAGCCAAGCCGGAGGAACTGGTGTTCACGCGACCGCCCCCTCCAGGTACTGGGCGCGGTGTGGCTGCGTGCTGTTCGCCATCGGGGTCTATGCCAGCTAGCGGTTCGAAGGGAGAACCAGGGCAGCAGACCGATGGCGCCGCTCACGCCATCCCGAGCCGTCGCGGCGCTCGCCAGGCGGCCCCGTCGTGCCTCACCGTCGCGCCCGAGCTGGTCACCGGGTGGGGCCGGACCGCCCCGACCGGCGGCCAAGGTGGTCTCGGTGCACCACCCAGACGACCTGGCCGCCGCCATCACGGCCGCCGGGTCCCGCGGCGTGATCGCTCGAGGCCTCGGTCGCAGCTACGGCGACGCGGCCCAGAACGCCGGCGGCGACGTGGTGGTGACGACCGACCTGAACCGGATCCTCGCCGTCGACCTGCGTAGGAGGACGGGCCCGGGTGCAGGCCGGCGTCAGCCTCGACCGGCTGATGCGGACCCTCGTGCCGCTCGGTCTCTGGCCGATGGTGACACCCGGCACCCGACAGGTAACCATCGGGGGCGCCATCGGCTCGGACGTGCACGGCAAGAACCACCACCACTGACGGCACCTTCGCGGCCCACGTCGAGTCGCTGGTCCTCGAAACGCCGGCGTTCGGGCCGCTCACGGTGAGTCCCCGACCAGGACCCGGACGTGTTCTGGGCCACCGCGGGGGGCATGGGGCTGACCGGGCTGATCGCCGAAGCCACCATCCGGCTCTTGCCGGTCGAGACGGCGTGGATGCGGGTCGACAGCCGAACGGGCCCCCGACCTGGACCAGCACGATGGCCCGGATGGCCGAAGCCGACCATCGCTACCGCTACAGCGTGAGCTGGATCGACTGCCTGGCCCGCGGCCGGTCACTCGGCCGGTCGGTACTCGAGTTCGCCGACCACGCCCGTTTGGACGACCTTCCGCCCCGTCAGCGCAACCCGTCACAGGCCCTTCGCTTCCGCCCGTTCGACCGAGCCCAGGCTCCCCCGTGGGCGCCCTCGCGGCCTCCTCAACCGGTGGACGGTCGCCGCCTTCAACGAGCTGTGGTACCGCAAGGCGCCGCGCCAAGAGCAGGGCCAGCTGGTGACGGCGGCTCGGTTCTTCCACCCTCTGGATTACGTCGCCGGGTGGAACCGCATCTACGGCAGTCGCGGCTTCATCCAGTACCAGATGGTCGTTCCCGACGGCGCCGAAGCGACCCTGCGGCGATCGGTCGAGGCCCTGAGCCAGGCCCGATGCGCCTCCTTCCTGGCCGTGCTCAAGCGGTTCGGGGCGGCCAATCCGGCGCCGCTTTCGTTCCCCCTGACCGGGCTGGACCCTGGCCCTCGACATGCCGGCCGGGACGTCCGGACTCGGGGCCCTGCTGGACCGCCTCGACGGGCTGGTCGTCGCCGCGGGCGGACGGGTCTACCTGGCCAAGGACTCCCGTCTGCGGCCCGACCTGCTCGAGGCCATGTACCCGGCGCTACCTGCCTGGCGAGCGGTGCGGGACCGCCTGGACCCCGACCGCCGACTCTGCTCGGACCTGGCCCGCCGGCTTCCCAACCTGATCGATCCCGAGATCCGTACCACACGGGTATGAAAGACGCCCTCGGCGCGGTGCAGTCGATCCTCGTCCTCGGAGGCGCCTCCGACATCGGCATCGCGATCGCGTCCCAGCTGGCCGGGCCCCGCCGGGCTACCGTCGTGCTGGCCGGCCGCCATCCGGAGACGCTGGAACCCGCCGCGTCGGCCGTTCGCGCCGCAGGCGCGGGACGGGTCGAGACCCTGGCATTCGACGCCGTGGACACCGACAGCCACGAAGCGGTCATCGCCGCGGCCGCCCAGCTGGTGGGCGGCGATCTCGACGTGGTGGTCCTCGCCTTCGGGCTGCTCGGCGACCAGGTGACCGACGAAGCAGGCGGGGATGGCGCCGTCCGGCTGGCCCAGGTCAACTACGTCGGAGGCGTGTCGGCCGGACTGGCGGTCGGCTCGGCTGCTCAGGGCTCAGGGCCACGGCACCCTCGTCGTACTGTCGTCGGTCGCCGGCGAACGGGTGCGGCGGGCCAACTTCATCTACGGCTCCTCCAAGGCCGGTCTCGACGGCTTCGCCCAGGGGCTGGGCGACGCCCTCGCCGGCAGCGGAGCCCGGGTACTGATCGTGCGGCCGGGCTTCGTCCGGACCAAGCTGACTGAGGGACGGCCCGTCGCACCGCTGTCCACCACCGCCGACGCGGTCGCGGCCGCCACCGTGAAGGCCCTCGCCGCGGACCGAGAGATGATCTGGGTCCCGGCGAGGCTGCGCCTGGTGTTCGCAGTGTTCCGGCACCTGCCTCGAGTCGGTGTGGCGCAGGATGCCGGTATGAACGCTCGACCGGGGGTGGCGGCCTTCGACTTCGACGGCACCTTGGTGCCGGGCGACAGCCTGCCCCGGTTCCTGGCCCGGGTCCTGGGTCGGCCGGGCCTTCGCCCAGGCCCTGCTCCTGGCGGCGGCCGGCCATGGTGTCGGGCTATCGGCGGGGCGGCCGCGACGGGTCCAAGGCGGCGCTGCTCGAGCGGACGCTGGCCGGCCAGACCGTCGGCTTATGTCGCCGAGGTGGGAGCAGCTGTTCGGCGCCGCCTTGGCCGAGCGGATCCGCCCCGCCATGGTCGAGCGCATGGCGTGGCACGACCGGCAGGGCCACCGCCGGGTGCTGGTGTCGGCGTCCCTGGCGGTGTACCTGGAACCGTTCGGCCGGCTCACCGGGTTCCACCATGTCATCGCCACCCGCCTCGCCACCGATGGTGATGGGCGCCTGACCGGGCGCCTGCACGGGCCCAACGTGCGGGCCGACCAGAAGGCCGTCCGGCTGCCGAGCTCCTCGGTCCGCAGCCAGGTGGAGATGTGGGCCTACGGCGACAGCGCCGGCGACCGGGAGATGCTCGCCATGGCCGACCACCCGACCTGGTCGCGGCGGCTCAGCCGGCAGCTCCCGACGGCTGTGACCGCGTCGGCCAGTGGCGTCATCGGCCAGACTGTGCGAGATGACCGGGACAGCCCTCATCACCGGGATCACGGGCCAGGACGGCTCGTACCTGGCCGAACTGCTGCTCGAGAAGGGCTACGAGGTCGTCGGCCTGCACCGGCGCAGCAGCACCGTGACCTTCGAGCGGATCTCGCACCTCACCGACCGGCTCACCCTGGTGCCGGCCGACCTGCTCGACGAGGCGTCCATGATCCGGGTGCTGCGGGATCACCGGCCCACCGAGGTCTACAACCTGGCGGCCCAGTCGTTTGTCCAAACCTCATTCGCCCAGCCGATCCTGACCGGCGAGGTGACCGGCCCTGGGCGTGACCCGGCTGCTCGACGCCATCCTGCTCACCGACCCGACCATCCGCTTCTACCAGGCCAGCTCGAGCGAGATGTTCGGCAAGGTGGTCGAGGTGCCCCAGACGGAGCGCACGCCGTTCTACCCCGCAGCCCCTACGGGGTGGCCAAGGTCTACGGGCACTGGATCACCGTCAACTACCGGGAGAGCTACGGCCTGCACGCCAGCTCGGGCATCCTGTTCAACCACGAGAGCCCCCGGCGGGGGCTCGAGTTCGTGACCCGGAAGGTCACCTTCAGCGCCGCCGCCATCAAGCTGGGCCTGCAGAAGACGGTGTCGCTCGGCAACCTGGACGCCCAGCGGGACTGGGGGTTCGCCGCCGACTACGTGCGGGCCATGTGGTTGATGCTGCAGCAGGACGAGCCCGGCGACTACGTGGTCGCCACCGGCGAGACCCACTCGGTGCGGGAGCTGTGCCAGATCGCCTTCGACCACGTCGGCCTCAACTGGGAGGACCACGTGGTCGTGGACGAGCAG
The DNA here is from genome assembly GCA_963769725.1 of uncultured Acidimicrobiaceae bacterium. Classification (GTDB taxonomy): domain Bacteria; phylum Actinomycetota; class Acidimicrobiia; order Acidimicrobiales; family Palsa-688; genus PALSA-693. The sequence continues at coordinate 139,415 of CAVYMU010000008.1, forward strand.
TTCTTCCGGCCGGCCGAGGTGGACCTGCTGATCGGCGATCCGAGCAAGGCCAGGGACAAGCTGGGCTGGAAGCCGGAGGTCGGCTTCGAGGAGCTGGTCCGCATGATGGTCGACGCCGACCTCGCCGCCCTGCGCCGGGGATGAGCGGGGGTTCGGGCCTCTGCCGGGTGGCGCGCCTGGGACCACCGCCGGCGGCAGAGCCGGGCAGTACACTCGGGCCTGGTATGCCGTCCTTCCTCGCCAGCACTGGCTCGCTTCCGCCGACCCCCGCTGACGCAGAGCAGGCGCCGAGCGCTCGGAGCCGTGCGCGCCTTCGGAAGACGGGTTCGCCACACGGCCGGCCGCGGCCTGCGGCGAGTCCGGCGCCGTCCAGGACGCCATCCGCCGGGGCAGCCGCACGTTGCTCGCCGCCCTCGGGCCCCGGTTCGAACGGCCAGCCGGCCGACCGGGACCGCCCGGTGTACGAATCGCCTCCGGTGCCGATTCCCGACGGCATGTCCCTCCCCGACCTGGAACGCACGTATCGCTCCTGGTCGGTCAACGGCGAGCCCGTCGGCCACCTCGACGCCTATGTCGAGCGACTCGATCTGGCGTTTCTTGCACACCTGGGGCATCGTGCGGGACGACGACGGGAGCATGTCTCGAGCTGGGCGCCAACCCGTACTTCACCACCTATCTCCTGGACCAGCACACCAAGCTCGACTGACACTGGCCAACTACTACGGGCCGGGGCAGGTGAGGCCACCGAGACGGTGTCGTTTGTCCCGCCAGGGACCACCGACGGGAGCAGGTGGAGCGAAGGTCGCGGCTGTTCAACATCGAGGAGGACGAATTCCCCTTCGAAGCCGACTCGTTCGACGTGGTGCTCTTCTGCGAGATGCTCGAACACCTACTGATGGATCCTGTCGCCGTGCTGCGCCAGATCCACCGGGTGCTCAAGCCCGGCGGCGTTCTGGTCCTGACGACCCCGAACGTCGCCCGTCTCGACAACGTGCTGGCCATGGTCAACGGCGCCAACATCTACGATCCCTACTCGGGCTTTGGTCCCTACGGCCGGCACAACCGCGAGTACAGCCGGCACGAGTTGCATCGCCTGCTCGACTTTGCCGGCTTCGACGTGGAGTATTCCTTCACCGCCGATGGCCACCCGACCGATTACACCGCGTTGCCCGGGCTATGACCTCGCCGCACCCCTGGTCGATTTCCGGCGCGAAGATCTGGGGCAATATCTGTTCGTCCGGGCCCGAGCCACCGCCCGCCGCGGGAGGCCCTGCCCAGCTTCCTCTACCGCAGCCGCCCGGAAGGCGAAATCGTGGCGTTCGACTAGTGTCACGATTCAGAGATTCGTTGGCAATATTGGGCGAGGTTGTGGAAGATCTCGTCGGCGGTCTTGTGCCAGACGTAGGGCGGGGCACGTCGTTCAGGGTGCCGACCCAATGGGTAATTGATGTGGCGAGTTCTTTGACGCTGCGATGGGCGCCTCGCCGGAGCCATTTGTTGGTGATCTCGGCGAACCACCGTTCCATTGACCGGCCCTCGGGGCCGTGTCAAGGGGAAGTCCGTTGATCAGGCTTGATTTCACGGCGGGCGATCTCGGTGACACGGGCGACATCGCCGGCGTGGCGTCGCTCCCCTCGGCGTAAAGGTCACAGGGAGTCTTGGTCAGCAGCAGGTTTAAGTCGGGGACGAGTATCCGTTCCAGAAAGCACCAAGTGATAAACGACCAGGCCGGGCCCACCTGGCCAGACCGGCCAGGCGGGCCCGGGTCGGCCCGCCCATCCACCCTGGCAGGTCGGCATCGAAGAGCTCCGAGGCGGCGTTGCGACGATGCCGCTTGGCTTCGAGCCCGATGTTCAGCCCGGCCACGAAACGGGCGTAATCGACGAGGACGTCGGGAGCACCGTTGGCCTCAAGGGTGGCCAGGGCCGTGGCGCTCATCCGCTTACGAGCCGGACCACCCCCCACAGCCGATCGTGGCTCACCGAATAGCAGACGTGAACCGGCACACCCGGCAAGTCTTGCGGTCGTTACCCTGCAGCCGTTGCGGCTTGGTTCTGGCCGCCCGGCAGCATCCCCCGAAGGGGTGCAGTGCCAGCGGCCCGAACTCGTCAAAAGCGAACACCCGATCCGCCCAGCGCGCCAATACCTCTTCGATGCGGTCCAGCTTGGCCCCTTTGCGCGGATCGTTGGACCACTTCCAGATCTTGGTGCGCCGAAAGGTGAATCTGATCATTGTCCAGAATCTGGCGCAGCCGCTCCGGCCGATAACCAGCCTTCCGCCTGGGGTTGTCGGCCAGGGTACTCCCGCAGCTTGCGCAGACTCCACTGGGTAAAGCGGCCGTCCCAGCTTCTCCGGACGAGCCTGGCCCGTCTCGACCATGAACCGCTTGCCATCGGGTACGTTTGAATATGGCGACTGAGCGCACTGCAGAAGGTATGGGAAGACTGGGCCCGAAGTGACCCGCTTTGGGCAATCCTGAGTGATCCGGCCAAGAGTGACAGGCGCTGGGATCGTGATGAATTTTTCTTCACTCCCTAACACGAGATTCTTGTCTTGTTGTTCAGGCTCCGACGAGAGAGGCGTTTCCGTCCCTCAAGTCGGCGAGCTTGATCGCGGATGCGGCACAAGGAGGCCGACCCAGGCCCTCGTGGAGTACTTCGACATCTGCGACGGGGTCGACATTTCTCCCACTATGATTCGAGAGGCAAGGGTGAACAATGGGCATCCCGATCAATGCTTCTTTTGGCTAAATGATCAAGCTGACCTTAAGATCTTTCCAAGACAACAGCTTCGACTTCATCTATTCCAACATCGTGCTGCAACACATAGAGCCAGACGTCAGCGAACGCTATGTGAGGGAGTTCGTGCGGCTCCTGGCGGACGGCGCGATCCGCGATGTTCCAGATTCCGTCGAGATACGTTCCGCCTCCCGAGGAGCGACTCCCGGTCCTTGCCGATAAGGCCTCAACCTGCCTGCTCGCCGGCAAAGTCTCGGCAATGGCGGTCGATGAACACAGTCTGATCCGGATTGAAGTCCGCAACGAGAGCGGGGTCCGGTGGCCGCGAACTCCCCGGTGGCGGTCGGCAACCATTGGAGAAGAGCTCTACGGCGCCCTCCTCGTCCTCGACGACGGCAGAACTGCCCTCGTCGACCCACTCGAGCCTGGTTCTGCAACCGTAATCGACCTGGTGGGTGAGGGTCCCGGCAAGGCTCAGGGTCCTACCTACTCGAGGTCGATCATGGTCGAGGAGGGTGTCTGCTGGTTCGCCGACCGTGGTCGGTACCTCATTGCGACTTCTGGTCGCCGTCGCGCCCCGCTCCTCGGCGATATCGCTTGTTCGCTCCGCTCCGCATTAGGCAGCACGACTCCCCTAAGGTCGTGCCGGCCCCTTTCTCAATGCACGCCCTGCCCCGAGATCGCGTCATCGCCGCCGTGGAGGAGGAGGGCGGCCAGGTCGTCGCCGTTGAGAGTTTATAACCCGGCGGGCGAAGGGTGGTCTAGTTATCGCTATTACGTGACGACTGGCGGGACAGCCCTCGCATAGTCAGCTCGCGACCGCTACGTCGCATGGGCCGCCGCGGCGTAGAGATCGGCCATCTGGTCGCCACAGCGCTCCCAGGTGAAGAGCCGGGCCCGCTCCTGCCCGGCATCTAGGGACCTGACGGCCAGTGTGTGGTCATCGAGGACGGCCTCGAGCGCGCCCGCCAGGGTGTCGACGTCAACCGGGAGGCACGTCGGATGCCGCGTCCCCCACTACCTCGGGGATCGACCCGGCGATGGTAGTGACCACTGGCACGCCGAGCGACATCGCTTCGAGTTGCCGTTCCCTAGCGACTCGTGGGGCTGTGTCTTGTCCTCCCGGGTCGTTGAACACGTACCGAAGGACTCGCCTATGATTGATGAGCTCTGCCGGGTGCTGAAGGCGGGCGGCCGGCTCGTCATCGGCACTCCCGACTATGCTCGCCGGGAGAGGTGTACCTCGAGAACGTGTGTGCCAAGGTAGCTCCGGGAGCGTACGCCGACGAGCACATCTCGTTACAGCGGCGATGAGCTTACCGAGTCTCCTGGAGGACCACGGACTCGTCCGCGAGGGTACCCGCTACATCGCTCGAGGTCAGCTGATCTCAGTCTTCAGGAAGCCCGCCTGCCCACGAAAGCAGATAGACCGGCGACCACAGATCGGCGTGACGGACGCTACATACCAGCCGCCGTCATCGAGTCGATGACGGCGACATCGTCGCCGCTGACGTGAATGGGGAGAAGCGCCGAGAGTCCAGATCGCGATGAGGGGCCAGGGTCGCCTACGACGCGCATCTCTCCGCAATCTGCAGCTCGGCTTTGGCCAACTCGCCGCCACGTACCCTTTGGGAGTCGCTCGACCGCCAAGTATTGGCCCGGTGTCATCGCCCACCTGACCGAAGTCGCGGGCAACGGACCTGGACTCTAACGTTCTCAAGAACGAATCCGGGCCGGGTAGACCGGGAGAATGGCCGGCGCATAGTACTGCGGGGGCCGGTTGAGAGTCATCTCCAGATCGCGTGGATGGACGAGCCTCGCGAGGATGGTAGGCAAGCTTCCAGGTGCGGACTTCGTCACGGCTTCGGATGTGGAGCCGATCACCCAGAGTTTCCGTCCGTCCGCCTGCCATTCCTCGGCGAGATGCTGATCTCTGCCATTGAGAACGGGCGGGTCATAATCGCGACCGGTACGTTGCACCAGCTTCGCAGGGCGCCGACCAACTCCTGGGAGAGAACGTCGTCAGCAGCGGTCAGGATGGCGGCGTCGGGGGCCGGTGGCACGACAGGTGGCCTCGACGCCGGCGAGGTAGCCCGACTCCAGGCGAAAAAGCCCGTACGGGGATTGTCGTCCCGAGCGGAAAGGCCACCAGAGTCACAGCCCCGATGGCCAGGACTGAACGAGACGCCAGCCCTTCGCTCCGGCGCCACGTCCACTCGGCAAGCACAGCGATCGCGAAGCAGGCGAGAAGGACGAACAGAGGCATGGCCGCCGGGACGAATCGACGGCTGGCCCAGATCTGGTCTGGGGATATCGACGGGTTCCACAAGTAGAGCCCGGTGCTCGATGCCGGCCACGGCCAGCATCAGGCAATAGGAGGCGTCCGGCTGTTGGACAATCCGTGACAGCATCACCGCCGCGCCGAAAATGGCGAGCGCAATGGTGACGGGCCCGAGATACCAGCTCAGCCAGACGACGCTCAGCTCTGCGTAGGTCCGAGTCGGTTCCACGGGTAGACCAGCCCCCTTCTGGAGCGGGGCCACCAGTGCGTTGGGTGCGCCGCTGAAATGCATGATCGCCGGCCTGATCGCCCACGCCCCGACCATGCCGAGCACCAGGACACACCCGGCCAGCACGGCAATCCGTCCCGGTGTGATCGGAGGCGTGCCGTCGCCTGGTGGAGACGCGGGCTGGCGTAGCGGCCACAGCACCAGGAGGAGCACCCCGGCGATGGTGGATAGGAACAGCCCGAGTTGCAGCTGGCGAACTTGACTGTGCAAATCGTCGTAATAGTGGCCAGCCCGATCCTGGACGTCGAGCGTGGCCAGCACCGCGACGGGGATGGCCCCGACCAGGAAGAGCCCGTATAACCGCAGCAACATCCGCCGCTCGGCGCTGGACTGGGCAGAGAGCCACGTCAGGGCGGCCAGCAGCGGAAGCGGTATCAAGTACACGGGAGCATCGATCCGGCTCATCGCAGTGCCCGCCAGGGCGGCTCCGGCCAGGACCGCCACTCCCGGCCGGGCCCGTGTAGGCCATGAGCAAAAAGAACATTCCTGCCCACAGGAGCAGCTGGACGGCCGACTCCGAGAACGTGTCTCTGGTGACGTTGAGTTGTGGAAGCGAGACGGCAAGCGCGGTTACGGCGGCAACGACCAGCCAGGGTCGGCGCACGACGCGGCATCCGACGTGAAAATGGCGCACAGCGCAAGGGCTCCGACAGGGCGGGCACCCTGAACATGAGCCGGTCCCCGCCCAGGTTGTTGGCTTCGGCGAGGAGGACGGGCGTGAGATGGTCGAACTGGAAGAGGGTCGTGTTGGAACCGTGCCCGTAGGAACCCTCGTAGACCACGGTCACATCGGCGCTCTTGCTCGTCCACTCCAACCCGGTGTGCACTTCGAGGTTGCCGTGGGTGGCAATCCATTTGCCGGTGACGGCGTAACGCCGGGTCCCGGCCGATGGTGACATGGTGACCGGCATAGTGGCCGTTCCAGGCTGCCGAGCCGAGGGCTACCATGCACATTCCGATGGCCGGCCAGCGATTGGGGTGCGATACCCCGATCGCAGATGCGGAACGAGGCCAGGCTATGGCGGTAAGTGCGATGTCGCCAGGCCGCCGACGGAAGAGCAATCGCGAGGTGATATACCCCGAGCACGGCCAGGAGAAGGCCGACACCGCCGACACAGATGACGCCCGCTGCGACGATCACCAGGCCCCGCTGGAACCACAATGGCACCAGGTCCGCAGGTCGGGGCCGACCAGATACATCAATCCCACGAGCCGGCTCATCAAGCATAGTAGAACCCATGCCGTGTTGTGGCGCGACCCGGCTGCCCCGGATGGTGCGACCCACTACCCGAGTGTCACGTTCTTGAGCCCGCGTGTCACGACCAATCCTCTCGTGATCCCAGCTAAATCGGAGATACCCTATCGCAGGGTTGGCGGCAGATTCGTGAGCCCAGAGCCCGAGTGAATGGCGTGCTCCCCAGCGGGTCAGTTGCGTCGTGCGCGGGCGTTCACTGCCCGTGGCCCCTGGCGACGCTACGCCTCTTTGCACCTTGGCGCCATCTGACCGCACGCCGGCTAATGCCCCACCTGGTCACGAGCACCAGCGCCTCCGCGATGATGCGTCCCGACATCTTGGACTTGCCAACCATCCGATCGGCAAAACAGATCGGAAGCTCGATGAACCTGGCACCCGCCGACGCGGCCCGATAGGTCATCTCGATCTGGAACCCGTAGCCCTCCGCTCTGACGATCTCGAGTCAAGGGCGCGCAGGATCTCGGCCCGATAGCCCCGGTACCCGGAGGTGAGATCGTGCACAGGAAAACCGAGCATCCATGCGGAGTACCAGTTGCCGGCGCTTGACAAGGCGCGCCGGTGCCAGGACCAGTCGCTCACAGAGCCCCCCGTGATGTACCGCGAGCCGATGACGACGTCGTGGGAGTCCAGGGCGGCGAGGAACGCTGGCAAGACGGCGGGATCATGAGACAGGTCGGCATCCATTGCGAAGAACCGCTCGTAGCCGGGGCGAGTCCCCAGGCATATCCGGACCGGTAGGCGGAGCCTAAGCCTCGTCGGGTGTCGCGGCGGAGTACCTGTACGGCTCCGATCTCCGCGCCGGCCCTCGGCCAGCTCCGCCGTGCCGTCCGGACTCCGGTCGTCGACGACCAGGACGTCGGCGCCTGGTAGAGCGGTGCGGATGCCCCGCAGGACTGGCACGATCGTGTCCTTCTCGCAGTACGTGGGAACAATCACCAGCAGGCGCATCGCCGCGAGCCTAAGCCACCATGCAGCGACAATGGCAGCCGCGGACCGCAAAGTCGCCGTCCTCCGCCGACTGCCCCAGGCGCTCTCTGGCGACGGAGCCCCCTGATGGCGTACCCGTGACGGGACGGCCCGAGGTCGCCGCCTTCGGCGTGCGAACCCGGGGTTTACGTGGTCGCGACCCGCGAGACCCATTCCGACCGAGAGCTCTGCCAGATGGCGTTCGAGCAGGTTGGCCTGCCGTGGGAGGAGCACGTGGTTGTGGACAGCCGTTCTTTCAGCCGGCCGAAGTGGACCTGCTCATCGGCAACCGGCGCGGGCCAGGGGCCGCGCTGCGCCGGGGATGACCTGGCGTTGGCGGTGCTTCCCCGCCGCGAAGTGGGACGCTCCTCGTGATTCGGACACACCTGCGCCCACCACCCCGCCCCCGGTAGCCGTCCTTCCTCGCCAGACTCTCGCTGCTCCCCACCCCCGCGGGCGCAGAGGCGCCGAGCACCACGGAAGCCATGCGCGCCTTCCGCAAGCGGCTTCGACACACGGCCGGCCACGGGCTGCGGCGTAGTCCGATCGCTGTGCAGGACGCCATCCGCCCGGGCAGCCATACTCTCCTCGCTGCCCTCGGCCTCGAGGGCGGAAACAGCCGGCCGGCCACCGGGATTCGCCCGGTGGCCGAGTCGCCTCCGGTGCCCCTTCCAGAGGGCGTGTCCCTCCCCGATCTGGAACGCACGTATTACTCGTGGTCGGTCAACGGCGAGCCCGTCGGCCACGCCGACGGCTATGTCGGCGACTCGATCCGGCGGGTTTCTGCACACCTCGGGCATCGTGCGGGATGAGACGGGTGCGTGTGTCGAGCTCGGCGCCAACCCGTACTTCACGAACTACCTCTTGGACCGGCACACCCGGCTCGAACTGTCACTGGCCAACTTCTACAAACAGGCAGGTGAAGCCACCGAGACCGTATCGTTTGTCCCGCCAGGGACCACGGAACGGGTGTAGGTGGAGCGAAGGTCGCGGCTGTTTAACATGAGGAGGACGTATTCCCCTACGAAACAGACACGTTCGACGTGGTCCTCTTCTGCGAGATTATCGAACACTTATTGATGGATCTTGTCGCCGCGCTGCGCCAGATCCATCGCGTCTTGAAACTAGGTGGCCTTCTGGTCTTGACGACCCCCAACGTCGCCCGTCTGGATAGTGTTCTGGCCGTCCTCAATGGCGCTAATGTCCACGATCTCTACTCAGGTTATGGTCGCTATGGCCGCCACAATCGTGAGTACAATCGGCACGAGGTGCATCGCCTGCTCGACTTTGCGGGCTTCAGCGTGGAGTATTCGTTCACCGCTGACGGGCACCTGACGGACCACACCGGCACGCCGCGACATGAGCTGGCCGCACCTCTGGTCGACTTCCGGTGCCAGGTCTTGCGCAATATCTGTTCGTCCGGGCTCGAGCCACACACCCGCCGCGGGAGGCCCAGCCCAGTTTCCTCTACCGCAGCCGCCCGGAAGGCCAAATCATGGCGTTCCCCCAACGGTTGACTACGTCATGACCGGTCAAGTTGGTTGGATAGACCGGATAGGCCCATACGCGTTTGGCGTCGGGCGGCTCGCCGGGTTTCTCCGCATGACGACGCCGGTGGACTGCGGGCCTGCGGATTGCCCGAGGACCTGAGGACGGTGGACCATGGACACGCTCGGTCAGTTCCGTCCAGCCGCGACCTGTTGCGTCCATGCTGAGAGAGCCGGCGACGACATCAAGTGAGTCAGGAGTCACAACCGGGGTCGCTACTATCGGAAGATGGCAAAAGGGCAAGCGGTTCGAGCTCTGTTGGCGTGGGCGGACTGACCGGTGCTGCGATCTTCTCTGTGCACCCAGGATCAGCTCACGTCTGAGCGGTTCCTCATGTGGGCCGACAAGCTCCGGCGGGTGTGGGATGGCGAGCCAGCTCGCGCCCGGCCCGTAGTTCTTCATCGCAAGTTATGGGAGTGGATCTTCATTATCGAGGCGCTGAGCGAACGCGGAATGTTGACGGCCGGCCGTCGGGGACTGGGTTTTGGTGTCGGGCAGGACCCGCTGGCCGCGGTTTTTGCCAGCCATGGAGTCTCCGTCGTCGCCACGGACGTTGACGAGCAGACCGCGGACGCGGGGGGTTGGCGTGAGACAGGACAGCACGCCTCGAGTGTCGCAGACCTGAATCAGCACCAACTCTGCGACGACACATCCTTCAACCGGTTGGTCGAGTATAGGGCTGTCGACATGAACAACATCCCATCGGACCTTCGGAACTTTGATTTCACCTGGTCGTCCTGCGCCTTCGAGCACCTCGGATCCCTGGAGCACGGCCTTCGGTTCGTGCTGCGCCAGATGGGCTGCCTGAAGCCGGGCGGTTTCGCCGTCCACACCACCGAGTACAACGTCTCGTCGAACCGAGAGACCGTTGACGAGACCCAGACCGCGCTTTTCCGTCGGCAGGACATCGAGCGGCTCGTGAGCGATCTCAGAGACGACAATCACGTCATCGACGTCGATTTCACGACGGGGCGGACGCCAGCCGACCTCCACGTTGACGAACCGCCGTTCACCGAGACACACCTCAAGATGCGCATGAGCGGCTTTGCGACGACGTCGGCTGGGCTGATCATCGAGAAGAATCCCTGGTCGCTCGATGGTATAAGCCATGCGGCCTCGGCCAGATCGGCCTCGTTCGATGTATGCCCGCCACCTGCACCAGCACCAGACGGGCCGTCTCCGTGGGTCGATCAGCGCGATCGTGGCTCGAGAGGGGGGTGCGCTGTCGGCACGGGCCGTCAAGGGGCTTCAACGACGGATCCGCCGTAGTCAGGGATAGCAGCCCTCGATTATCAGAAGGTCTCCGAGGAGCTCCTTGTAGCCGAGATCGACGAAGCCCTCCGGATCCGGCGGCAAGTCGGCGCCCCGCACCGGTTGGATCAGGTCAGACACCCACGCCGGATAGCGCTCGACGAGGCGGGTTAGAAGAGAGCGGCCGAGGCGTAACGACTACGGTCTCAGAACGCCGATCACGGCACGAGCCGGGCTGTTTGCACGCTTCGACAGTAGCCGTCGAGCCCTTCCGACCCACGCTGGCTACGGGGCCATCGTCAGATCCCGTCATGCCAAGCGTCTGGCCGGAGAGCAACCACGTGGCCGCGGCAGAAGGGCTTCACCAACGGGCCGACCCTGAGCACGAGGAGCAGACCCTCCCCTCATCCAGGTTGGCTCACCGGAACACGCCACGTGTTGGACGTGGCCTGCGAGGAGGGAGGGGAGGTCACCGGCTGGCCGCACGGATGGCCGGCGTCCAGCAGGCGGTGGGGCTCGACCCGACATGGGCTCAGGTCGGCGTACAACTGGTCAACAGCGGGTGGGGTCCTTTCGCCTCGTCAGAGGGGCCAGACAGTGGGACCGGGTCTGACCGGCACGCAGCGGGTCCGACCAGGGGGGACCCGCGACCGTTATGTCCCATGCGCCGCCGCGACGTAGAGTTCGGCCATCTGGCCGGCACACCGCTCCCAGGTGAAGAGCCGGGCCCGCTCGTACCCGGCGTCTCGTAATCTGGCGGCCACGGTGTGGTCGTCGAGGACGTCCTCGAGTGCGCCCGCCAGGGCATCGACGTCACCGGGGGGCACGACGGATGCCGCGTCCCCCACGACCTCGGGGATCGACCCCGCGCCTGTAGTTACTACCGGCACGCCGAGCGACATCGCAAGGAGCGGGGGGAATCCGAAGCCTTCGTAGCGGGAGGGATACGCGAGGACAGCGGCGGCGCGCAACCAGGCCACAAGTTCGCCATCACCAACGTAACCGAGCCTTATGATGCGGTCGCGATGCGACAGCGACATCAGGGTATCGTCAAGCGCGGCGGAGCCCCAGCCCGCGGAACCGATGATCACCAGAGCGACGTCGGCACGCTCGCCTGCTATCCGGTCAAACGCACGGACCAACCCCGGAAAGTCCTTCCGCGGCTCCACCGTCCCGATGGCAAGTACGTAGCGCCGCACCCCCTTCAGCAGGTCGTGCCCTGGCTGGGCCGAACCGGGCCTGGCTTGGATGGCGAGATCGGGGATGCCCGACCATATGGCCCGCACTCGCGAGGGATCCGCCTTGAACACGTCGACCACCTCGTCGGCAACGTATTGCGAGTGCGTATGCACCCAGGCCCCGCGCTGCACCGAGCGCTGCACGAAGTCTCGGAACACGAGCGAAGCGGGGTCGCAAAGCTCCGGATACTTCACCGGGGTGAGATCGTGAACAGTGACGACCCGCGCCGCCCTCGTGGTCGGGGGCACAACGAAATTGGTCCCGTGCACCACGTCGGCGGACCCGAGGAACCACTCGGCGGGCGGCCCACCCAGTCGCAACCATGCCATCCGGATGGGACGTGCAGGCATAGGACGTCCCGTTATTGGTATTCCGGATGGTACCTGTGAACGCAACTGGCCCAGTCTTCGCCACGTTATCGCGAACGCAGAAGCATCTATAACGGGATGCTCCACCAGCGCGGAAAGGAGGCCGCGGCAGAACTTGCTCACGCCGCTTTCATGACTGATCAGAAGAGCGGTGGCGTCGATGCGAACTCGCAAACGCGACACCCGATTATTCTACAGCGATGGTCCGAACCGCTGGTCCGGGAGTCGCCCCGGCGAGCCTGGCGCCACGACTCCGATCGGTCGCCAGGATTCTGCTCGACGGCCCGTCCCCACCGGGGGAAAGCCTCAATCACGAGGCCGGGGTTCTGCTCGAGCTTCTGGTCCAAGCCGTGCAATCTGACCGAAGGCAGGATCGGGTCTGGCTGTTGTGCACCGCCGTCTTCGGTAGCTATCCAACGGCCGATGAGGTCGTGGCCTGCCACCGCTACCTGGAGCTCTCAACGGCTGCCGAGACGGGCAGATGGCTGTTGGGCCAGGCTGCGATCGCCGAAGCCGCTCTCAGCAGAAGAGCGCCGGGCGGTCGAGGAGACGCTTCGAGATCGGCGAGCGACGCGGCGCGCCACCTTCGTGGCCCGCTATCCAAGAGTGGCGAGATCGCTGATCAGCGCCCGGCGGGGCACCAGGCAGTTCCTCGCACGAGTCCCCCCGGCTCGGCGGGCGGCTCGGTTCGGGTGGAAACGGCTCATCGAAGCGCGCCACCACGCGAAAGAGGTGCAGCACCGGGTTCGGCGCCAGATCGGCCGGTGCGCAGCCCTATTCGCACGCCGGATGGCTCCGTCGAGTCCGATCTGGCGCGACGCCACGACACCGGGTTGCGGGTGGTGACGGATCGGGTGGTGGTGGATGTGGATCATTCGGCCCGCCACGATCTGCACACTGGTATCCAGCAGGTGGTGCGTCGGACTTTGCCTCTGTGGGAGCGTGATCATCCGGTGGTGGCCGCGGCGTGGACCACCGGCTGGTCCGGGCTGCGCGCCCTGAGCGAGCCCGAACAGCACCGGGTGCTGCACTGGGGCGGCCCCGAGGCCCCCGCCGCCCGGCCCGGCCTCCCCCCCGGCCCGGCCGGCGGCTCCACTCCGACCCGGAGGCCCTGGTGGTTCCATGGCGTACGGTAGTGGTCCTGCTGGAGACCCCGGCGAGCCAGGCCTGCGATCGGCTGGCCGCCTTGGCCCAGTACTCCGGCAACGCCGTGGTCGCGGTCGGCTACGACTGCATCCCCGTCGTCAGCGCCGACCTGGTCCCCGCGGCCGACACCCAGCGCTTCGCCCGCTACCTCAGCGTCCTCAAACACGCTCGCCGCATCGCCGGCATCAGCCGCAGCGCCACCTCCGAGTTCCGCGGCTTCGGGGCCGCCCTGCCCGCCCAGGGCCTGCCCGGCCCGACCATCATCGAATGCCCCCTCCCCACCCAGGCCGTCGCCCCCCAGACCGGCCGTCCAGCCCGCCGACGCGCCGCCAGGGCCACCCCCCTGGTCCTCAGCGTCGGCAGCCTCGAACCCCGCAAAAACCATCTGGCCCTGCTCTACGCCGCCGAACGACTCTGGCGCGACCACCTCCACTTCGAACTGCTCCTCATCGCCGGCAGCGGCTGGGGCGACGAACTCCACGACCGCATCGCCCACCTCCAAGCCCAGGGCCGCCCGCTCAGCGTGCGCACCGACGTCAGCGACACCGAACTCTCCGCCGCCTACCGCCAAGCCCGCTTCACCGTCTTCGCCTCCCTTCACGAGGGCTACGGCCTGCCCGTGGCCGAATCACTCGCCTACGGCACCCCGGTCATCACCACCAACTACGGCAGCACCCGCGACATCGCCGCCGCCGGCGGCGCCATCCTCATCGACCCCCGCGACGACGACGCCCTCACCGCCGCCATGCGCAGCCTGCTCACCGACGACGACCGCCTCCACACCCTCCGCCGCCAACTCCACACCCGGCCCACCCGCACCTGGGAACACTACGCCCGCGACCTCTGGCACCACCTCGTCCAACCCGAACTCCACTACCCCCCAGCCCCCACCTAGCAGCACCCACCCCCGCCCAGCGTCATTTGGTGGCTTCCGTTCCACCGCCCGACCTGGACCACCGTCAGCGTCACGCGACCTCGCACCACCCTCCAGCGCTCGCGCCTCACCGGTGGCGCCGCCGACGTCTGTTCGTCGCCGTGTCCGAGCCGACCGTCTACCCTGCACAGGTTCCGCTCCGCCACCCGGTCTCCGTGACTCGCCCGCCCCGGGCGCCGCCCGGGCCTGGCCATCACGGCCGGAGCAAGTCGATGAACGTCACCGGCGTCGCCTTGGTGGAAGCCACCTTGGTAGAGCGGCTCCGGGCGGCCGCGGCCGTGCTTCTCGAGACACCTCCTCCGCCTGAGGACGGCTGCAGCCGCGATGCCGGGATCCTGCTGGACCGACTGATTCAGGCCGTCCAGGCCGACTGCTCCCACGACCGGGTGTGGTTGCTGTGCACGGCGGTGTTCGGGGCCTATCCGGCCGCCGACGACGTGCTGGCCGCCGCGCGGGTCCTCGAGCTGGCCTCGCCAACGGAGTGCGCTTTGTGGCTTCTGGATCGCGCCCTCGACGGTGCCACGGCGCCACCGCGACGAGCGGGTTGCGGGTGGTGACGGATCGGGTGGTGGTGGATGTGGATCATTCGGCCCGCCACGACCTGCACACTGGTATCCAGCAGGTGGTGCGGCGCACTTTGCCCCTGTGGGAGCGTGATCACCCGGTGGTGGCCGCGGCCTGGACCACCGGCTGGTCCGGGCTGCGCGCCCTGAGCGAGCCCGAACAGCGCCGGGCGCTGCAGTGGGGCGGCCCCGAAGCCCCCGCCCCCGGCCCGGCCTCCACCCCGGCCCGGCCGGCGGCTCCAGCCCGACCCGGCGGCCCGGCTGGTGGTTCCCTGGCGTACGGTGGTGGTCCTGCTGGAGACCCCGGCCAGCCAGGCCTGCGAGCGGCTGGCCGCCCTGGCCCAGTACTCCGGCAACGCCGTGGTCGCCGTCGGCTACGACTGCATCCCCGTCGTCAGCGCCGACCTGGTCCCCGCGGCCGACACCCAGCGCTTCGCCCGCTACCTCAGCGTCCTCAAACACGCCCGCCGCATCGCCGGCATCAGCCGCAGCGCCACCACCGAGTTCCGCGGCTTCGGGGCCGCCCTGCCCGCCCAGGGCCTGCCCGGCCCGACCATCATCGAATGCCCCCTCCCCACCCAGGCCGTCGCCCCCCAGACCGCCACATTCAGCCCGCCGACGCCCGCCCGGGCCACCCCCCTGGTCCTCAGCGTGGGCAGCCTCGAACCCCGCAAAAACCATCTGGCCCTGCTCTACGCCGCCGAACGACTCTGGCGCGACCACCTCCACTTCGAACTGCTCCTCATCGCCGGCAGCGGCTGGGGCGACGAACTCCCTGACCGCATCGCCCACCTCCAAGCCCAGGGCCGCCCCCTCACCGTGCGCACCGACGTCAGCGACACCGAACTCGCCGCCGCCTACCGCCAAGCCCGCTTCAGCGTCTTCGCCTCCCTCCACGAGGGCTACGGCCTGCCCGTGGCCGAATCCCTCGCCTACGGCACCCCCGTCATCACCACCAACTACGGCAGCACCCGCGACATCGCCGCCGCCGGCGGCGCCATCCTCATCGACCCCCGCGACGACGACGCCCTCACCGCCGCCATGCGCAGCCTGCTCACCGACGACGACCGCCTCGACACCCTCCGCCGCCAACTCCACACCCGCCCCACCCGCACCTGGGAACACTACGCCCACGACCTCTGGCACCACCTCGTCCAACCCGAACTCCACTACCCCCCAGCCCCTTTGGCTTGATGGCCCCACTCGTGGCGTTGGCATACGCAACCTCACTCCCTCTAACTCTCGTCACCTTGATTTACCCCCCGAGGCTCTCGGCACTGGATCGGACGACCTGACCCGACCACCCGAGTCCCAGGACCAGAAGGCCGGGGACAGGCTGCGGGCAGACGGCCTGATGCCATTGATACGCACACTGACGCACCCTGTCTGGTTCCAGTACATCGTCCTCTTGGGGTGCGCCGGGGTTCTGTCGTTCGGTGGTTTTGGTCTCCTGCTCGCGGTAGCCGGCCATTTTTCGGGGTTTCTCTCCCTTTTCTCTGGCTGATGGGGACAGTGTTTTGCACCGTCCTCGCCCCGCCCCCTAAGGGCGGCCCCAGCCCGAAGGCGGCGCGAAAGGCGTCCCCCCCCCCCGCTCCTCCATTCTTGCCGTCCTCCTCGCCCTAAAAATGAACCTCGACCTTCATCGCCACCAACCCGCCCTACCAACCCCACCCGGGCACCTCCCCACCGCCGACGGTTGTCGGCCTCCCCTCCACTTGGTGGCCCCCGCGAACCCCCCCGCGGGCAGGCACAGACATAAGCACCAACTCGCCTCAGCGGGCATGTACCTCCTGCCTGACGGGACCCTTCCATTCTAGTTCGTCCTTCTTCTCCCTTTCCTCCTCGCAGAGCTCACTACCCGTCGGCACGCCAGAGTCCTCGAGAACTTGAGGTAACAGTGGATCGGCCACCGTCTGCCTACACGCCCATGACGCTGTCGATCTACGGCGCAAAGGTCCCGTGAGGGCCGATGGGACCGGGCCAACGCCGACCGCCAGTAAGGGCCGGTATCCCCCCGGAGGATCCGTCGCTTCCTGAGCCCGGCACCCTCGCCGACATCGTCGGCCGCGATCGGTCCAACCGGAGTGCCGCGCTGACAGGTCGGATCGCAGCGCTGCTGTCGGCGCTCCGGTCGCAGCCGGTCAACTCCGCCCCGGACGCGCTCTTGTCCGAGCTCGAGGATGCGCTGGGCGATCCCCAACCCGAAGAGGTCTGGCTGGCCCTGGCGGTTCTCACCGGCCGGCTTCCCGACGTGGCGACGGTCCAGCGAACCATCCGGGCCATACGTCTCGACGGGCCGCTGAAGGCCCTCTTTGCCGCCCTCGACCAGACCGGGCAGGTGAGCGGTCCCGTCTGGCCGGAGGTGGAAGTCGTCAGTGGCAGAGTCCTCATCGACGTTCATCACACCGCCCGGAACCTCTTCACCACGGGGATTCAGCGGGTCGTTCGGGAGACGGCGCGGCGCTGGATACGTCGCCCGGACGTCATGCTGGTCGGCTGGGCCCACGACTACGCACACTTCCGTCGACTTTCTCCAGCCGAAGCCGACGGCGTCATCCGGGGAGCGACCCTGGACCCGACGGCCCCCCCCTGCCGCGGGCGATCGGGTCCTCGTGCCGTGGAGGTGCACCCATCTGGTCGCAGAGCTGCCGGTTGAGCCTGGACGGACCGATCGCTATCAGGCCTTCGCCCGGTTCTCGGGGTCGGCGACCGGGTTGATCGGCCACGACTGCATTCCCCTGACGGCCGGCGAGACGGTCGACGATGGGATGTCCCTCAATTTCGCCAACTATCTGGCGGCGGCCGCCCACGTGGATCGCATCGCCGCCGTCTCCTCGGCGGCCGAAGCCGAGTACCGGGGCTGGCGGGCCATGCTGGCCGGCACCGGCCTCCCCGGGCCCGACATCTGCTCCATCCCCCTACCCGTCCAGGCCGAGACCCCCAGCGACACCGCCCTGCGCCAGGCCCATGACCTGCTCGCCATCGGCACCCTGCCCATCGTCCTGGCCGTGGGCAGCCACGAACCCCGCAAAAACCACCTCGCCCTCCTCCACGCCGCCGAACTGCTGTGGCGAGAAGGACTGCTCTTCACCCTGGTCTTCGTGGGCGGCAGTTCCTGGAACAGCGCCGCCTTCGACAGCCAGATCGAGGCCCTGCGCAGCGCCGGCCGGCCCGTCCAGATCATCCGGGCCCTCCCCGACGACCTGCTCTGGGCCGCCTACCGCCAGGCCTACTGCACCGTCTTCGCCTCCCTCCACGAAGGCTACGGCCTGCCCGTGGCCGAATCGCTGGCCAGCGGCACCCCGGTCATCACCTCCAACTTCGGCAGCATGCGCGACCTGGCCAGCCACGGCGGCGCCCTGCTCGTCGACCCCCGCCAGGACCACCAGCTCACCGACGCCCTCCGCCAACTCCTCCTCGACCGGCCCCTCCGCGACCGCCTGGCCGCCGAAGCCGCCACCATCCCCCGCCGCACCTGGGACGACTACGCCACCGACACCTGGAACTACCTCGTCGGGGGCCCGACCGCACCTACGATGGCCCGGTGATCCACCGGCCTTCCAGTCTTACAGCCAAAACGGCGAGGACGTCGTCCTGTGGCGTGCGCTCCGCGGCGTGACGGCGGCCGTTACATCGACGTCGGCGCCAATGACCCGACCAAATTCTCGGTGACCATGGCGTTTTACTCTGGGATGGAGCGGCCTCACCGTGGAGCCGGACCCCGCGTTCGCTCAGTTGCTGCGGAAGCACCGTCCACGCGACCTCGTCATCGAAGCTGCCATCACCACCACCGATCACGACACCGCGATCCTGCACGTCGTCGAGGGACCGGCCTGTCCACCCTGGACGAGGGCATCGCTGATGTCCACTCCCGTGCCGACTACGACGTCCGTGAGGTCACGGTGCCGACGCGGCGACTGGACTCCGTCCTGGAGGAGGCGGGCTGGGCGGGAAAGGACATCCACTTCATGTCGGTCGACACTGAGGGCTGGGAACGGGAGGTACTCGAAAGCCTCGATTTGAGGGCTGGCGGCCCTGGGTGCTTGTCATCGAGGCCACCGAACCCAACACCACCGAGTCGACCCGCCACCTGTGGGAGCACATTGTGACGGGTGCGGGCTACCACTTCTGCCTCTTCGACGGTCTGTCCTGCTTCTATGTCTCAGACGAGCGGCCGAGCAACTGGGGCCGGCCTTGAGCTATCCGGCCTGCATTCTGGACAACTACACGACGGCCGCCTTTCGGGACTGTGACGATCGGGTCGCAGCCGCCAACGCGCTCGCCGACGAGCGGGCCGCGGAGTCCCGCCCTGCTCGATGAGGTGATCCGCTGGCGGGCACAGGCCATCACCCGCTGGGCGACCGCCATGGAACAGGCGCGCTAACCGCGAGGCCGAATTGGCGGCGCTGCAGGCCGAAATCCAGGCCCGGCGCCACGAGAGCCAGCTCTATGCAGAGCAGGTGGCGGCCAGCAGCGGCGCGTCGAAGCTCTGCAACGGCGGGTCGCAGAACTGGAAGCGTCGACGTCGTGGCGGGTCACCAAGCCCCTGCGCACGGCAAGCGGAATGGTGAGCCGGGTCCGGGGGCGCCCGTGATGCTGACGACGCGTGCCCGGTCTGGGCACGCCGGCCTCGGGCGACCACGGCGGGGCTCCGGCCGATCTCAACGTCCTGCTCGCTCAGGGACCCCCCGAGCGAAGCGAGGCGCTGGCGCGACGGGTGAAGACGGTTCTGACCACGCTGGGCGTGCCCTCGCCCGCCTCGACCGGGCGGGCGCTGTTGACCGCTCTGGATCGATCAATCGCCGACGGCGGGCTCTCCGCCGCCTGGCTGGCGCTGGCGGTGCTCACCGGTCAGCTCCCAATGTCATCCGACGTGCGCGCGGTTGGCGCGAGCGAGCCGGCTGGACGGGGCGCTGCCGGCCCTGCTCGCTGCCCTCGATGAGAGCGGCCAGCTCGCTGCCACGGCCTGGCCGGAGGTCGAGGTGGTCACCGGCCGGGTCCTGGTCGACGTCCACAACACGGCCCAGAATCCGATTGCCACCGGCATCCAGCGCGTTGCTCGCCAGGCGACACAGCGATGGCAGCAGCACCACGACGTCACTTTGATCGGATGGAGCGACGGCTTTACGGGATACCGGCGGCTCTCTGCGGCCGAGATCGAGAAGGCGGTCCACGGCGTCGATACCGCCCGGTCCCGCCCCGACTCGCCCGGCCCAACCGATCGGCGAGCGAGAGCGTCCTCGTGCCATGGAAGTGCACCCACCTCGTCCCCGAACTGCCGGCCGAGCTGGAGCAGGCCCCTCGCTATCAGGCTTTCGCCCGGTTCTCGGGGTCGACGACCGGGTTGATCGGCTTCGATTGCGTTCCCGTGATGGCGGCCGAGACGGCCATCGAAGGGATGTCGCTCGGATTCGCCAACTATCTGGCCGCCGCCGCCCACGTCGATCGCATCGCCACCATCTCCTCGGCGGCCGAGGCCGAGTATCCGGGGCTGGCGGACCATGCTGGCCGGCACCGGCCTGCCCGGCCCCGACATCCGCTGCATCCCCCTACCCGTCCAGGCCGAGACTCCCAGCGACACCGCCCTGCGCCAGGCCCACGACCTGCTCGCCATCGGCACCCTGCCCATCGTCCTGGCCGTGGGCAGCCACGAACCCCGCAAAAACCACCTGGCCCTCCTCCACGCCGCCGAACTGCTGTGGCGCGAAGGACTGCTCTTCACCCTGGTCTTCGTGGGCGGCCACTCCTGGAACAGCGCCGCCTTCGACACCCAGGTCGACGCCCTGCGCCGCGCCGGCCGGCCCGTCCAGACCATCCGGGCCCTGCCCGACGACCTGCTCTGGGCCGCCTACCGCCAGGCCTACTGCACCGTCTTCGCCTCCCTCCACGAAGGCTACGGCCTGCCCGTGGCCGAATCGCTGGCCAGCGGCACCCCGGTCATCACCTCCAACTTCGGCAGCATGCGCGACCTGGCCAGCCACGGCGGCGCCCTGCTCGTCGACCCCCGCCAGGACCACCAGCTCACCGACGCCCTGCGCCAACTCCTCCTCGACCGACCCCTCCGCGACCGCCTGGCCGCCGAAGCCGCCACCATCCCCCGCCGCACCTGGGACGACTACGCCACCGACACCTGGAACTACCTCGTCAACGGCACCCCACCACGCCTCGCCCGCTAGACCGGCCGCCGGATGGCCGGCCGTCAGCCTTCGTCGGCCGGGCGGCTCTCCGAGACCAGGTCGCCGATCCTCCATGTCCCACCCAGGGCGACGACGCCGCCCTCCTCCCGATGCGCGCCCCGCTCGACATCGAAGCGCAGGACGTCGGTGCGGACGTCGTAGGCGTGCAACGACGAGAAGTCGGTGAGCGACACCGTCACGTCGTAGGTGCCCGGCAGGAGTCGAACAGGATCGAACGTCACATCCACGTGACCGTCGCCCTCGAGCTTCTCCGGCACGCAATCCACGTCCCGGCTCCGGAGGACCGAGACCTCGAACCCGTCGACGGTATGGATGGACAGACCGAACACCGGCCGCTCGATGGCTTGCTGCATCTGGTAATGGACCCGCAAGGTAGCGACGTCCCCGCCGTAGGCCCGGTTGACCGGACGCCCGGCCGCATCGAGCAGCTCGACGGCCGAGATCCGCCCCTCACCGGAGCCCCACCGGGTGTGCCCCTCCTCGTCGACCTGGCGGTCGACCTGCACGGTATCGGTGTAGGCGTCGATGACCTCCTTGGGCCGCCCCACCTGCATCAGCCGCCCATGACTGAACCAGGCGGCCCGATCGCAGAGGTTCTGCACCACGCCCAGGCCGATGGCTGACGAACACGATGGTCTTGCCCTGGTTGCGCAGTTCGGCCAGCTTCTCGTTGCACTTGCGCTGGAAGGCTTCGTCGCCGACCGCCAGGACCTCGTCGATCAGGAGGACGTCCGGGTCGACGTTGATCGCCACCGAAAACGCCAGCCGCACATACATGCCGGACGAGTAGTTCTTCACCGGCTCGTCGATGAACGCCCCCACGCCGGCGAAGTCGACGATCTCATCGAAGCGCCGTCGGAGCTCCTTCTGCGAGAGCCCCAGGATGGCCCCGTTGAGGAAGACGTTCTCCCTCCCGGTCAGCTCCGGATGGAAACCGGCACCCAGCTCCAGCAGGGCCGACACCTTGCCGGTGACCGTGACCACGCCCTGGTTGGGGCGGAGGATCTTGGTCATGCACTTGAGCATGGTGCTCTTGCCCGAGCCGTTCTCGCCGATCAGCCCGAAGGTCTCGCCCTGGTAGACCTCGAACGACACGTCTCTGAGGGCCCAGAAGTCCTCGGCGATCACCCGCCGACCGCGCATGATGGTGCCCTTGAGCGTGTTGTTGCGCTCCTTGAACAGGCGGAACTTCTTGGAGACGCCGAGGACCTCAACCGCCAGCGGGCGTTCGATCACAGCTCCTCCGCCAGACCCGCCTCCAGCCGGTTGAACACCACCAGGCCGGCGACGAACATGCCGATGGCCCAGGCCGTGAAGTAGGCGAACTGCAACCAGCCGGGAGGCCGCCCGTCGTAGAGCACGGCCCGGTAGGACAGGCTGGCGTCGGTCATCGGGTTGAGCTTGAGCCAGGTCTGGAAGTGGGCCGGCACGTAGGTGATGGGATAGATGATCGGGGTCAGGTAGACCCAGGCCAGGAAGACGATGCCCATGAAATGCTGGATGTCCCGGAAGTAGACGTTGAGCACGCTGAGCAGCAGCCCGAAGCCGAGCGCGAACACGGCCATGAGCAGCGTGAGCAGCAGGGCGATGGGCAGGAAGACGACGCGCCCGCCAGTTGCCGAACGCCAGCAGGGCGACCAGCAGAAGGCCCATCTCGATGAGGTGGGACACCAGGTTGGCCCCGACGGTGGCCGCCGGCAGCACCTCGCGTGGGAAGTAGCTCTTCTTGATCAGCGACTCGTTGCCGGTGAGGCTGCCGATGCAGCCCATGACGCTGAGCTGGAAGAAGTTCCAGGGCAGCAGGGCGCACAATAAAAACAACGCATATACATCGAGACCACTCGGATTGCCAGGAGCGGGCTTGATATGCAGGAAGTACTTGAAGACGAGGGTGTAGACCACCATGGTCGCCAGCGGGTAGGCCAGCGACCAGGCCCAGCCGAGGAACGAGCGCTTGTACTTGGATCGCAGCTCTCGCAGCACCAGGTTGGAGTACAGCTCCCGGGACCTGCGGTAGGTCGCGACGCTGGTCACAGCACGCTCGCGGGATCGCCATCCGCCCGATGCTAGCGGCGGCCCGGCCAACCATAGGTGCACTGGCTGCCTGCATGCCGGTGGCGAGGTGCCACGGGTCCGCGTCCGTTGCCGACGTGCGTCGCGGCCGCGGACGACCCACAGGACCACAGTTCTCGAACAGCGTCGCCAGCCCCACCTCGTCACGTCGCGCCTACAACACCGACAGTAGTTTGAGATGAGAAATAGTCAAGACTTGTGGATGAGATTTCTCGGTTGGTTTACACGGCGACCTCCGTGTCCTGCTGGGTTGGGCGCTCGATCATCACCCCCTTGTCGAACTTGGCGCCGGCTCGGACAAGGGCCACGAGGTGGGGGGCGTTGACCGACCGCCAACGGTCCTGGGCGGCTTCGATGAGCTTGTAGGCCATGGCCAGGCCGGCTGCTTTGGAGCCCGGCCCTTTGGTCACTTTGGTGCGCAGGCGGACGGTGGCGAAGGTCGATTCGATCGGGTTGGTGGTCTT
Organism: uncultured Acidimicrobiaceae bacterium; assembly: GCA_963769725.1. Lineage (GTDB taxonomy): Bacteria > Actinomycetota > Acidimicrobiia > Acidimicrobiales > Palsa-688 > PALSA-693. The sequence continues at coordinate 162,728 of CAVYMU010000008.1, forward strand.
GAGGTGGATCCAGTGCTCGGCGGGGTAGTCGAAGAAGGAGAGCAGGAGCGGGTTGGTGTCGTCGACGATCTTGGCTCCGCCTTGGGCCACTTCGCCTGGTAGTCCCGTTTGAACGCCTCGATGGCGGGCCGGGCGTGGTCTTTGTCCTCGGCGTCGCGGATCTCCGCTATCGCCCGCCGGGCGGCGGGCTGGGCCGATTTGGGCAGGGCGTTGAGGACGTTGGCGGCCTTGTGGACCCAGCAGCGGGCCTCCGCCGTGACGTGGGAACACGTAGGGCGCAGCGCCGCCCTTCTCCCCAACGCCCCGTCGCCCGCGGCCACCGGTCGGCATACCCCGGCGGCGCAGGCCCCGCAGTACATCCGCACAGGACTCCGTCGACTCGCGGTGGCCGTCCGCTATGGCCACCAGTTCCTTGGTGCCATCGGCGCACACCCGACCATGGCCAGGGCACACAAGCGGGCCTCGTCGAGACGGACGTTGAAATGCACGCCGTCGGCCCGACACGTATTCCACCTCGGCCAGACTGCGCCGGCAGAACCGCTGGTGCTCGTCTTGCCACTGGGCGGTGAGCCGGGTGATCACCGATGGTGACAGACCCCCCGCCGAGCCGAAGAACTCCTCCAAGGCAGGAGCAAAGTCCCCTGAGCTCATCCCGTGCAGATACATCAACGGCAGCACCTCGGCCACCTTGGGACTCTTTCGAGCCCACGGCGGGATGATCGAGCTGCGGAACCGCATCCTCTCACCAGTGGCCTCGTCGACCCGGGATCGCCGTGGCCGGTGACGGTCCGATGAGCCCGCTCGAAGCAGCCCTTGGTGACTATCTGCAGTTGAGACGGGCGTTGGGGCACAAACTCGATGATGTCGTCCGCCAGCTGGGCCGCTTCGTCGTCTACCTCGACGGCATAGGAGAGCAGACCGTCACCATGAAGACGGCGATGGCGTTCGTGCTCGTGCCGATCTCGACCGGCCAGCAGTGTCCCATCGAGACGGCTCACCGCGGTGCGGGGCTTCGCCCGCCACCTGACCGGCAGCGATGCTCGCACCGAGATACCACCCATCGGTGTGGTCTCCTATCGGGCTCTCCGCCGCAACCCACATCTGTTCTCCGACGACGATGTCAACGCCGCCTGCGCCCGGGCGTCGACACCGTCCCCGCTGCGGGCGGCGACGCTGACCACCATGATCGGACTGCTGGTCGCCACCGGGATGCGAGTGGGTGAGGCCATCCGCCTCAACCGTGACGTTGTTCACCTGGGAGCGATGCGCCGCCGAGATGGTCAACCTTTACCAGGCGAGCGCGTCCTCGACGGCTGGTTAGCAAGCATTCAGTTGGGACGCCGTCGGGCCTATCGGAACGACAAGCATTCGCCGGATGAGTGCGGGTGCAGTTGATGTGCGCTAGAAAGTGTAAGATGGAAGGCAAGTCGGATTTGGACGGAGCGAGAACTGTCCCGGTTGGGTCAGGTCAGGATACCGTTCGGCTGCGTGCTGAGATCGGTACGTTCGGGGCCCGATGAGCGTCACCGAGCGCCTGGGTGGATTCCTTCTGGCGAAGTCATCTCGTCGGAGCTTCATCGCCAAGAGCGCCATGACGGCGACCGCTCTTTCCGTAGCTCCGGTCGACTTCCTATTGCACCCAGTGAGTGCCTACGCATCGGTATGCTCATGTGCCGAGCTCGAACTGCGACTGCTCCTCGCTTTGCTGCGACGGGTATACGCAGTTCTGTTGCACGATCAACAATGGGGTCAACGCCTGCCCAGTCGGCACTTTCGCGGGCGGCTGGTGGAAGGCGGACGGTTCGGCCTATTGCTCGGGACCCCGGTACTACATCGACTGCATGGGCGAGTGTAACGGGTGCGGTTGCGGATCGGGCAACTTCTGCCCCGGATGTGACGACCTTGTCTGTGAGTGTGCTCTCGGAAGTTGTGGCAACCGTCATGTCGGCTGTACCGAGTTCCGCTACGGGCAGTGCCATCAGGAGATCGTCTGTAGCGGGCGGATCTCTTGTCGGGTCGTGTCCTGTACGCCGCCCTGGGTCCTGGACTCAACTTGCAGCATGGTCGCTCAGACTGATGATGCTACTGCAAATCATTTCGCCCCCTGCCAGAACGGCCCAACCGAGGAAGAGGATATGCCCCTAACCACCGAAGATAAACAGTGGATTCAGACCTACGTCACGAGCGCTATTGTGGCTGCGATTGGGATGCTGCAATACGGAGATTCGGAGGCCGCGGCGGAGGGCGAGAAACCCCAAGGACACCCGTTCAATCTCTACAACATGACCCAGACCCTGAATGAAATACAGGCTGGGATTGGGATGCTGCAATACGGAGATTCAGAGGCCGCGGCGGAGGGCCAGAAACCCCAAGGACACCCGTTCAATCTCTACAACATGACCCAGACCCTGAACACAATAAAGGGCCAGACTCAGCCGTAACGCCGAGACTTTCGAGGTCTTTCTCGGTAGTGTCGAGGCAAATTCGCCGCCGTTCGACAGGTTCGGACCCATAGCAGCGGGCCAAGCCCAGCAGACGGTAGAGTTGGAGCGCATTCGGATTTAGGGCAGCTCGACATCCAACAGCCGGTCCGCCAAGACAACCATCGAGTCGCCCCAGGCGTGAGTTTGGTTAACAGCCAGTCGGTGTCGTGGTGGGCATAGACACCCTTTGCTGGGTGGTACGTCGCGCCGGTCGGTGCTGCGTCGTCCCGGCGAGAGGCGGGGGTTGGGGGTTGGGGGTTGAGCTTTACCGGCTGGCCGCGGTAAGGCAGCTTGACCAGGCTGCTGTCCGCCTGGGCGTCCAGCCGGGGCGCCGATGACAGTGCGGCACCGAATACGTGGCCTTGGCGATCTCCACGTGACCGTCCCGGGCGCCCTCGGGAGCGGGATGCAGCAACAGCCGCTTCTTCGGCGGCGAACAACCTCGGCCGGGCGCCGGGCCGTGCTGCAATGGGTACATTGGCCGCCCACCGACCGACGTGACCGGTCGGCCTTGCGCTGGGCGCCGCCGAGATCGAGGAACTCTTCCCCGGCGAGAACGAACCCGCACGTGCGCCACGCTTCGTCCATCCTCGACTTGTCGGGGCCCGCACCAGAGCCCGGTTCACGACGAAACCACGCGACTGCACGTACTCCAGCAAACCGGGTTGGCGCGGCGATATGGGATCAGCAGCGTCGACGACCGGCTTCTTATTGTCCCGGATCAGAGACTTGAACAACCCGCCGAAAAATCCCCGGACGCCTCACAGCCGGCGGTCACATCCCCCAGGCGCGCTGGCTGAAGCACAACCGCACGAAGGTGTGCCGCCTGTGGCAGGCGGTGAAGATCAAGGCCCAACACACCCTGCGCCGGGCCGCCGATCGAATCGGGTCAGGGCCATGCGGCCGAAATCCACCTGACACTCGCCCCCGGCTCGCCGTCCGCCACGCGCACCGTGGGCTGCTGGCCATGCCTGAACCCGTAGCGCTGCGTGGCGAAACGGTACACGGTGCGATAGGACTCCACCACGGCCGCAGGGCCTACAGCAGCTGCGCCTTGGTCAACGGCGCATCCCGGTCCACCCGACCAGTGATAAGGTTGAAGTCCCCCTCCAATTTCATCCAGTCTCGACGCGAGTCACGATCTGCAGTTCTTCGTCACCGTCCAGTTCCGCTTCGTGGACATATGTACGCCCAGCCGCCAACTCGGCAGGACCCACCCGGCCTGGATCAGCAGCTTGGTCACGGTCGACGACATAGCGGCGGGCCACCTCCGATCGACTTCCATGCTACCGGTGAGGCCTCAACCCAGCGGAAGCGGGTCGCCAAGAAGGGCCAAGACCCGTTCGAAAAGCGGTCGGAGCAGTTCACGCGCCTCTCGCCGCCCGGCTTTGGTGCCGGAACGAAGCTCGACCGGGATCAGGTCGGGTCCGGCGGCCGCGATCAAGTCATAGTGCACCTCGTTGCGCGGGTCGGGCACGTCGTCGACGAATACCTCGGTGGGCCACAAGTCGTGGCCGGCCGACACCAAGGTGGCGGCTCGGGCGAGCCGGTGGGAGCGAAAACCCGTGTCGACCGCAAGGCGGCGAGCCGGCCACTCGGACGTGACGGCAAAGCAAGACAGGGTGAGGACTTGCCAGTCGGCGGGGTGGCCCCGGTCGTCCTGCAGCTGTCGATACAGGTCCGCGTTGGCCGCCGAGCTCGTGATCACCCGGTTGAGGTCGGCGACCTCGAATCTCAATACGTCCGAGTCGGGGCGGAGCTGGTGGCCACCGGAGCGCCAACGGACGGACGGGCCGCGCATCCGGTTCATCCTGCCCGATCCGCTCTCCCTCGAAAGAGATGATCGCCGCAGCGCGGTTAGGCTATCCGCCGTGACTAAGTGCTCAGATGGTTTGCAAATGGTTTGCAAATCGGCTCCAAAGAACGGCCCTGCGGAGGCGCCCCAGCTAGGATAAAAGTGCTGGTCAGAAGGTCATGCGGGCGTGGCGAAACTGGCAGACGCGCCAGGTTTAGGTCCTGGTCCCGAGAGGGGTGGAGGTTCGAGTCCTCTCGCCCGCACACCCTCTCCCGATCATTCCTGCTCGACGAAAAGGCGCCAACTCCCGGTCCCGTGTCGTCTCGCCGCCTGTCAAGCGGAGTGGGCTCGGTGACGTCGGCGGCCCGCTCGATGACCTGGTCGATGAACCCGTAGTCCTTGGCTTCTTCGGCGGTGAACCAGCGGTCCCGGTCAGAGTCGGCTTCGATCCGCTCCACCGGCTGACCCGTGTGGAAGGCGATCCGTTCCGCCATCATCCGCTTCAGGTAGACGATCTGCTCGGCCTGGATGGCGATGTCGGCGGCCTGTCCCTGAGCCTGACCGGAGGGTTGGTGCATCAGGATGCGGGAGTGGGGAAGGGAGAAGCGCTTGCCCTTGGCGCCGGCGCAGAGCAGGAACTGGCCCATCGAAGCAGCCAGACCCATGCAAACCGTTGAGACGTCACAAGGTACGAACTGCATGGTGTCGTAGATGGCCAGGCCGGCGGTGACCGACCCGCCGGGGGAGTTGATGTACAGGCTGATGTCCCGCGTGGGGTCTTCGGCGGCGAGCAGCAGCAGCTGGGCACAGACCAGGTTGGCGCTGGAGTCGTCGACCTGGGTCCCCAGGAAGACGATGCGCTCCTTGAGCAGTTGCTGGTAGACGTCGCCGGCCTGGTCGGCGCCGGGGACCTGAGCCGTGATCGTGCGGAAGGATCAGGGAGGACATGGACGAGGGTACCCGGTTTGAGTCCGGCGAGCCGGTCCGGAGGCACCCCTCGGCCCGAGGGGGCCTGTACCATCTTGGCTCAGATCGGCTCGTGCTGCAGACTTGAGAATTACCGGTCCCGGGAAGGGTGAGGTCGCTCCGCCCGCCGGGTGAGCTAGCCGAGGGCCGCGATGCGACCATGAAGCTGATCGTCCAGATTCCGTGTCTCAACGAGGCGGAGACCCTGCCCCTCGTCTTCGAGCGCATGCCGAGCCATCCCGGGAATCGATGTCATCGAGTTCCTGGTCATCGACGACGGATCACAGGACGACACCATGGCGGTGGCCCGGCGACTGGGCGTCCAGAACTTCGTGCACCACACCCGCAACATGGGCCTGGGCCGGTCCTTCCACGATGGGGCGCTCAAGGCCCTGGAGATGGGCGCCGACATCCTGGTCAACACCGACGGCGACAACCAGTACCCGAGCGAGCGGATCCCCGACCTGATCCAACCGATCCTGGACGGCCGAGCGGACATCGTCATCGCCGATCGACAGACCCACACCATCGAGCACTTCTCCCCGCTCAAGAAGTTGCTGCAACGGCTGGGGAGTCGGGTGGTCAACATGCGCAGCCGGCACCGAGTTGCCCGACGCCGCCAGCGGGTTTCGGGCCTACTCTCGGGAGGCGTTACTGCGCCTCAACACCGTGACCCGGTTCAGCTATTGCATGGAGACCATCATCCAGGCGGGCAACAAGCGCTTGGCCATCGCCAGCGTTCCGGTGGAAACCAATCCCAAGACCCGAGAATCTCGGCTCTTCAAGTCTATGGGTGAGCACGTAGCGAAGTCGGCGATCACAATCATCCGGGCCTACATCATGTATAAGCCGATGACCCTGTTTCTCGGCGCGGCCACGCTCCTCTTTGTCGCGGCTCTCGTCCCTTTTATCCGGTTCTTGGTCTATACTTCTTCGCCCAGCGACACCGGCGGCCATCTTCAGTCGCTGGTGGCGGGCAGCGTGCTCATGAGCGCAGCCTTCGTCGCCCTCGCACTCGGGGTGATCGCCGACCTCATCCGCATCAACCGGATCCTCCTCGAGGATTCCCTGGAGCAGCAGAAGCGACAACGGTACGCGCCCAACTCGCTGCTGGAGATGACCGACCTCGACCCGAACTGGACCCCACGGCAACGCGCTGGCACGCCCTGAGCCCTGCGGTCAGCCGTCGGCGGCCGGTACATCGCCGGACCGGGCAGTTGTCCGTAACCGCTGCAGCCGCCGTCGGCCGATGAGCGCGGCCGCCGCGACGCCCGTAACGCCGTCACTGACGACTCCCAGGGCCCGGGTGACCAAGGCCACGGTAAGGGCAATGGCCGGGGTCGTATGGGTACTGAGGACCGCCACCAGGATGGCCTCGCGGACTCCTGCCCCGGCCGGCGCAAAGACCGCTACGAAGCCGACGACCCATGCCAGGGCATAGCCGCCGACGGACACCAGCAGGGTCCCCCGCGAATCTCCCGAAAGCTGCCGCATCAGGACGTAGGTCATGAGGCCGTTGAAGAACCAGCTGGTTAGCGCCCACCCCATGGTCCGCGACAGACCTCGCACGCTGAGTCCTTGTTGCAGAGGAGACCGCCGCAGCAATCGCAGCAGCAGGGCGAACACGCGGTTGAGCACTGGCGGCGAGAGGAGAAAGGCGACTACTGGTACGGCAAGCAACACCCAGAAGTAGCGGGCAAACGAGCCAGCCGCCGCGAATGGCAGGGTGACGGCGGCCACCATCCCGCCCGTGCAGGTCATCACCGCGTAGCCCAAGAGGACGGACACCGCAGACCGGCCCCGGGGAATACCGCGATCCGCCCCCAGCTCCGTCTGGGCGAGCACGGGCCAGATACTGCCGGGAACATACTTGGCCAGTTGTCCGATAAACATGATGCGCCAGGCTTCTGGCATCGAGAGCTTCGAGCCCAGGTCGGTCAACAGGGTGCGCCAGACCATCATGCTGCAGATGAGTGCGGCCAGATTTGCGACGAAGGCCAGGAGGACGACCGGGGCCGAGAGTCGCTGCACCTGACTCCACAACGTGCCCGCCTGATCGACCAAAGCCAGGATCAGCAGCACCAGGACGACCGCCAGGAAGGCCAGCCGCAGTCCCCTCGACCGCATCAGGGCCACAAGCGCCGGCGCCCGCTTGGCGAACAGCTGGGTTCCGAAGGTGAAGGGTCTGACTTCTTCTGGGCCTGGCACCACGTCACCGGTATCGCCGGCAGGGGTCCTCAGGTCCGGCGCGACCGGCTCGGGCGGGAGGCTCGGGTCAGAGCTCATAGCGGAGCACCGAAGCCGAAGCAGCTACCTCCGTGAGGATGAACCGAGATGAGGAGCGTCCTAGGCGGCTGGTTTTTCGAATGCATACCCAACCCGCCTACCGGCATAGCCGAGCATTCGATGCAGCCGGAATTCCAGCTGGGCAGGCCATCTCACTACGGCAGGATAACCGGGAAGCCATACGTCTGGAGGGCTGATGCTCGATGCAAAGGCCATAGGACGAAGGCCAGCCCGCTCTCCGATGCGCCGGATCTCGAGAGGCGAGAAGAGATAGGCGTACCCATAATGGAGCGTCTTCTCCCTCATCATCTTCCGGATGCCAGCGGCATACGGCAAATTCCACCGGTTGGCTACGGTGACGATGACGTGACCGCCCGGTTTGGTGGTACGCGCCATTTCATCGACTGCCTTCTGTCTGGCCTCCTCGGAAGGGATGTGATCGAACGTCGACATCGAGACGGCCACGTCGAATGTGCCGTCTTCGAACGGCAGGTAACAGGCGTCCGCCTCCTGGAACGAGAATTTCGCCGCCAGGTCGGGATGAAGCTCTCGTCGGAGAATCTCCGCCGCTCCGTCGAGCGACTGCGGACTCAGGTCGATCGCCACCCACCGACCGATCTTCCTGGCGTAGTACAACTCGTCTACGGGAAAGGAGCACCCGACATTGAGGATGGACTTGCCATCGACTCCCACGAGTTCCATCAAGGTGTAATCGCTTCGGAATTTCGAGTACATATAGGTGTACTCGTCACGAGGGTCGTGCTCTTCCAGGCTCGCCCCGAGCTCCTCATACGATGCCAGCGCGGCCGGCGAACTGGATTCCGGCCTCATGTTGCCTTCGACCATCTTCGCGAGTCTCCCTCTACCTGATTTGGCTGGGCAGGTCGCCACCCAATGCTAGCCGACTGTGGGCGCCGACTCCGACCGTGTCCGGTGCCCGCGGAATACCAGACCGGGCGAAGACGAGGGCCACAAGGACCGTGGGCCCCGACTCCGGCCGTGGATCGGTCAGGTGATCTGGACCGACTCCGTCTGGGCCGGATCGGAGTGACCGTCCTCCGCTGCCGCGGCGGAGAGATCTTCCGGCTTCGCGAGCAGCGAGCGACGGAAGTCGGTGAGATCGATCTCCAGGCCGAGCCGGATGCTCTCCTGAGCGGCGAACATGCAGAGCGTCGCCAGGGCGGCGTCGTCCCAGGAAAGGAGATGGTTGGGTTCCCCTTGAATGGCGCGCACGAACTGCTCGAGTTCCTCCGCGTGCCCCATCGACTTGCGCAGCCCGGTCCCCTGCTTGTTCGTCGGCTTCCGTACAGCGTGAGCTTGGCGAAGTCATCCAGAATGGCAACCTGGCCTCGCCCCAGGACGGTCAGACGCTCTCTCGGAAAGTGCGGGGCACCACTCTCGTTGAAGACGACCGTAGCTGCGGCCCCTTCGTAGTGGAGGGTGAGAGAGAAGTTGCAGAGCGTCCGGAGGTCGTCAGGTGTCGGGCCCAGGGCCCGCGCCGTGACCGAGACCGGCGTCCTGCCGATCAGCAGGTTGCAGAGGTCAATAAAATGCTCGCCCTCCGTAATTAGCCGGCCACCACCGTCGACGGGATCCAGGGTCCAGTGGTCTGCTGGCGTGAACGGCTGGGTGATGAGGTATTCGACGAAGTCGATCGGCGACCCGATCGATTCTCGCAGCTTCGCGACCAGAGGGGAATAGCGGCGGTTGAGACCCAGCGTGACCAGAGCCGATCGCGTCGTCCATCATCCGCAGCAACTCGCCGAAGTCTTCCAGCCGGGTGACCATGGGCTTCTCGACGAACACCGCCTTGCCGGCGTCGACGGCAGCACGGATGTGCCCGAAGTGCTCGGGCTGGCTCGAACAGATCATCACCCCGTCGGTGCCCGCGTCCGCCAGCAACTCGGCGATATCGGTTGTGATGATGGTGGCCCCGACGCTCTTGGCCACGACCGACGCGTTCCGGGCGGTCGCCGACGCGATACCGCGCAGCTCGACATCGCGCCTCGACCGCAGGTTGGGGAGGTGCTTGCTCAGCACGTGGTTTCCGAAGCCGATGAGGGAGATCCCGACCTTGCCGTTGCCCTTCGGACGCCGCCCGACTTCAATCGTCGTGCTGCGATCCGGATCGCCGTCATAGGACACCAACGCCGCCACCCCGGGGAGCGTGCCTCCCCGAATGGCATCGAACGCCTCCTGGGTGCGCTCGACCGGGTACACGGCCGCGATCAACGGTTCGACCGTGACGGCCCCGGAGCTCACCAGCCGGATGAACTCCTCCAGGTTGCGCTTCTCGGTCCAGCGCACGTACCCGAACGGGTAGTCGACGCGCCCCTTCTCGTAGCTGGCGTCGTAGCTGCCGGGTCCGTACGCTCGCGAGTAGCGCAGATCGATCTCGCGATAGAGGAAGTTCTTGGGATGGATGTCCAGCTTCACGTATCCGACGAGGACGACCCGGCCTTGGCGCCTGGTGATCTCCATCGACGAGTTGATGATCTCCGCCGAGTCGGAGCTGGCGCAGATGACGGTGGCGTCGACGCCGTTCTTGCCGGTGAAATCGAGGATGCGTCGCTGCCAGTCGGGATCCTTGGGGTTCGCCGACCAGGGCACAGCCGGCTTCGGCTGCCAACTGGGTCGCCTTGGGGCTGATATCGATCCCGACCACCACGCACCCGGCGGCGCGGGCGATGCGGGCGCAGATCTGGCCGACCAGGCCGAGTCCGTACACGGCAACCACCTCGCCGAACTTCAGATCGGCCCGCCGTAGCGCCTGCATGGCGATCCCCCCGACGGTGACAAAGGCCGCTTGGCGCAGATCGAGTCCTCTGGGCACCGGCACCACGTGATTGACGTACGGCGCCGCCACCTCCGCGTGGCCGCTGGCGGCGTAGGCGACGCTTTGACCGATTTCGAAGCCCTCGACGCCGTCACCCAGGGCCAGCACCGTGCCGGCCCCGCTGTAGCCGATCTCGCGAGGGGTGATCATCTCGTGCCAGACCCGCCGGCCGGTCTGGCTCATACCCGTGGCCAGCACGGTCTGCTTGCACCACGTGACGCATCCAGGGATCGGAGATCGTCTGTTTGACCAGCTCGGCCGGGGTCTTCGCCAAGGTTCCCATCTCCGTGCCAGAGCTGATGAGCGAGTACTGGCTTTGGACCAGGACCTGCTCAGGCCCGACGTGCGGAACGGGCAACTCGGCGATCATGACGCGTCCGCGCCGATCGATCACCCTGCGGAACACCTGCTTCATGGGCACCTTTCACCTCTGGTCAGGGCGGCCTCGGTTGCGCTCGACGCCTGCCACAACGCATCCTGGCCCGTTGAGGGTATCAGAGCCGGGAATCGAGTCATGCCCGCCCCCCTCGATCCATCCGCGCCGGGGGGCTGCTAACCTGGATGGGTGCTCCACATCCGTTCTCCGGGACGGATTCGGTGCCATCGCGGCGGATCCTCGCGCCTGGCCGGGGCATGGCAGCCGGCCGACGTCGAGCCGACACAGGAAACTGCAGGTTCTCCGTACCCGTGACAGACCGCCTTCCTACCGCCCCGACCCGACTCGCCGGTTGGGATCCCGCGGTCGTACTCGATCGAGTGCTCGACACCGCCCGGACCGTCCGCTACGAGGGCTATTCCAAACACGACGCCTTGAACGCGCCCTGGCTTGAGCGACTCGCGGGTGGGTCGCGGACCCGCCGGTTGGCGGCGATCCAGACGGTCATGCGCAGTCCCATCGACATGCGCCTGCGGTCGGCGTCCGGAAGGCGAGGAACCCGAAGGGCATCTCGTTGTTCGCTCGCGCCTGGCTGGCTCGCAATCGGATGACCGAGGACCAAGATGCCGCGGCTGAAGCCCGGCAGCTCCTCGATTGGCTGGTAGCTCACCCGTCGCCCGGGTTTCCCTGGTTGTGCTGGGGCTACCCCTACCCCTGGCAGGACGTCGGCTTCTTCGCCCCTCGTGACTTCCCCAATCGGGTAGTCACGTCCTTCGTCGGCGAAGCCCTGATCGACGGCTACGAGACCTTGAAGGAACCCCGCTATCTGGATGCCGCCAGCCAGGCCGTCAGCTTCCTGCTGGAGGCGCCCAAAACCCTCTTCGAGGACGACCAGCGCCGCTGTGTGAGCTACGTGCCGGACGAGCGGGTCGATTGGATCGTCATGGATGTCTCGGCCCTGGCCGGCGCCCTGGCCGCCCGGGTAGGAGCGCTGCGGGACGACGCCGGTCTGGTAGCCGAGGGAGGCCGGCTGGTTCGCTACGTGGTCTCGAAGCAGACTGATGAAGGCGCCTGGTTCTACTCGGACCCCCCGTCGGCCAGCCACATCTCCCATGACAACTACCACACTGGATTCATCCTCGACGCCATCCTGCGCTACGGGCTTTGGGCTCGCAGCAGCGAGTTCGAGGACTCCTACCGGGATGGCATCGAGTTCTATCGGCGACGACTTTTCGAGCCGGACGGGGCCGCCCGCTTCATGAGCGATCGCCTGTACCCGATCGACATCCACGGTTGTGCGCAAGGAATCATCACCTACTCCCTCGAGCAGCGCCACTTGCAGACGGGGGCCGACGACGCTCGGCGCATACTGACGTGGACCCTGGCCAACATGTGGGACCCCCGCAGCGGATGGTTCTACTACCAGCGGCGCCGGGCCTTCCGGACCGCTATCCGGGAGTTGCGGTGGTGCCAGGGCTGGATGTCGTGGGCGCTCGCCAGCTATCTCGAGAACGGCCAGGATCGGGCATGACCGGTTTCCCCGGCCGCGAGTTGTCGCTCGATCCCGGACGCAGCCGGGTCGAGCGGGTCTACGCCCGGGTGTTGGGCGCACCGGCGAACGGACTCCGCATCCGTCTCCGGCGGGTCCTGCCCGCCACGGAGGGCGACTACCAGACGATCCTGGACGCGGGTTGCGGCTCCGGGGTCTTCACGTTCGAGTTGGCGAAGCGGCACCGTCAGGCGTCGGTGCTCGGCGTGGACAGCGATCCCGGGCTTGTCGTCCGGGCCAGCGAGATAGCGGACCGGGCCGGGCTGACCAACTGCCATTTCCAGGAGGGCGACGTCACCCGGCTGGGATTCGACGATGCCTTTGACCTCGTCCTCAGCGTGGACAACCTCGAGCATGTAGATGACGACTCCGGGGCCATGCGGACCCTGTTCCACGCCGTGCGTCCTGGAGGCCGCCTCGTCGTCCACGTGCCGGGTTACGAACGCCGTTGGATCCTGTTCGGTCGCCGGGTCAACATCGACGTTCCCGGCCACGTCCGCCCCGGCTACAAAGCCGAGGAACTGGTGGACAAGCTCGGCCACGCCGGCTTCGAAGTCACCGAGCATCGCTACACATACGGGTTGCTCGAGACCTTCACGAACAACATCTCCTACCTGATCACCGGGGCCGACCAACAACACAAGCTCGCCTACGCGGGCCTGTTCCCGATCCTCCTGGCCATCTCCTACCTGGGTAAGTTTTCGCGGCCGAGATGGGGAGCCGGTGTGCTCGCGGTGGCGCAGCGGCCGGGCGGATCGGCGCGGGACCCGGTAGCTCTGCGATGAGGGTCCTCGTCGACATCCTTCATCCTGCTCACGTGCATTTTTTCCGTAACTTTCGCGCCGAGATGACCGGCCGAGGTCACGAGGTGTGCGTCACGGCCCGGCGACAAGGACCGGTCCGTGGAGTTGTTGGGCGCCTTCGACATCCCCTACCAGCAGATCTCCGTGCAGCGCAGCGGCGCCGGGCTGGCCGTCGAGATGCTCCAGCGCACGGCCCGGCTCATGAGGGTCATGGGCGAGTTCCGACCTGACGCCATGACCGGCATCATGGGGCCCTCTATCGCGCTGGCCGGCGCGCTCCGGCGAGTTCCGGCGGTGGTTTTCTACGACACGGAATTCGCGGTGCAGACGAATCGGCTGGTCTTCCCGCTCGCCTACAGCGTCTGTACCCCGGACTGCTACCAGGCGCCGGTGCGCAACCGCCGGCGCCGTCAGTACCCCGGCTACCACGAGTTGGCCTACCTCCATCCCCAACCGGTTCCAGCCGGATCCGGCCCGGCTGGCCCAGTTCGGTGTGGATCCGAGCGAGCCCTACTCGATCGTGCGGTTCGTGTCGTGGCAGGCCGTACACGACCGGCGCGAGCGCGGCCTCACGGCCAAACAGAAGCGCCACCTGGTGGAGGTGCTGCGCACCCGGGGTCGGGTCCTGATTTCGTCTGAGGCGCCGCTCAGCTCTGACCTGGCTGACTTGGCCGTCCACGGACCAGTGGAGCAGATCCACCACCTCATCGCCCATGCCCAGCTGGTCGTGGGCGAGTCTGCGACCATGTCTTCTGAGGCCGCCGTCCTTGGCGTTCCAGCGGTCTTCATTGCGACAACCGGACGCGGGTACACCGACGACGAGGAACGGCGTTACGGGCTGGTCCGGCACTTCACCGAAGACCAATTCGATCTGGCCGTATCGACCATCGAGAGAACCCTGGACACGCCACGATCCAGCTGGCAGGCGGCCCGCGATCACCTCCTGACGGACAAGATCGACGTGACGCAGTGGATGGTCGACTACTTCGAGACCACGTTCGCAGGCGCACCCTGACTGTCCAAAGGTGGCGTGACTGAGCCGTGTGCGGCATCGCAGGCATCGCGGGATTCGGCGATCAAGCCCTGGTGCGCGCCATGACGGAGACGATCGTTCATCGCGGTCCCGACGGCGAGGGCTTCTTCTCCGGCGAGGGCGTTCACCTCGGCAACAGGCGGCTGGCCATCCAGGATGTCCCCGGCGGGGCCCAACCCATGGCAAACGAGGACGGATCCGTAGTCGTCGTCTACAACGGGGAGATTTACAACTACCCGGAGCTGCGGAATCGCGTCCTCTCCCGAGGCCACCACCTGCGGACGAACTGCGACACCGAGGTGCTACCGCACCTCTATGAGGATGAGGGCATAGAGTTCGTGGCCCGACTCAACGGCATCTTCGCCTTTGCGTTGTTCGACCGAGTCCACCGGAAGCTCTTTGTGGTGCGCGATCCTCTCGGGGTCAAGCCCATGGTCTACGCGACGTCCGGCGGCCTGTTGGCCTTCGGCTCCGAGGCCAAGGCCGTCGTCGCCAGTGGTCTCGTCGAAGCCGAGATCGACGAAACCAGCCTTCATTTGACGATGAACGTCCGCTACGTACCCGGCGAGCGAACCTTCTTTCGTGGTATCCGACGGCTGGCGCCGGGCCACGTCCTCGAATACATGGACGGGCGAACCAGGCAATTCAGCTACACCGCCCTTGACTGGTCGCCCGACGAAAGCCTGACTCGGGATCAGTGGATGGAGGGGATTCGGCACCACTACGCGGCAGGGGTGAAGCGGCAGCTGCTCTCCGACGTGCCGGTCGGCGTGTCGCTGTCCGGCGGGGTCGACTCCAGTTCGATCGTCGCCATGATTCGCCAGAGCACCAGCGGCACGATCAACACTTTCAGCTTGGGATTCAACGAGCCTTGGGACGAGACCGAAGACGCCGCATTCGTGGCGCACACGTTCGAGACCAATCATCACGAAGTGGTGCTCGACGAGCCGGCGCTCGTCCACCTCGCCGACGCCATCCGGTACACGGAGGAGCCCAAGGTCAACTCCCTGCAGCTGTACCTGTTGCATCGCTTCATCGGGGAGCACGTCCATGTGGTGCTTTCCGGCTTGGGCGGCGACGAACTGTTCGCCGGCTACGACTTCTACGGGTACCTGGAGCGAAGCCGGCGGCTCCGGTCCGGTCCGATCGCCGGTGGGCTGCGCTCCGTCGCCCCGCTGTTGGATCGGGCCGCGGTGGCCGCGGCAGGGCTCGGCTGGCCCCAACTCGATCTGCTGACGCGAAAACTGGAATGGCTGGCATCCGGACCGGATGGGACCCGGAACTATCTCCTTTTGCGCAACGCCTGGGACTTCAATCCGTCGCTGCTACGCCGGGTCTACACGCCGGAGTTCCTGAGCCGGCTGGATGCGTCGACACGGGATGCCTACGACGCCTATTTCGTCGGCGACGGACGGCTCGAAGGCCGCGCCCTGCGGGCGGAGTTCGTCACCAAGATGGTGTCCGATCTGCTGCACAATGAGGACACCATGTCGATGGCCCACTCGGTCGAGTCCCGTGTGCCGCTGCTCGACCTCGAACTGGTCCGGTTCGCGGCTCGCATCCCGGACCGCTTTCGCTTTGGCGGTGGCCCCAAAGCCTTACTCAAGGACGCCTTGCGGCCGGTACTCCCCGAGCGAGTTCTGCAGAAGCGCAAATGGGGATTCACCTTTGATCCCGTCGAGCAGTTCAGAAAGGACCTCGGGCCTATGGCGCGAGAGATGTTGACGCCCGATCGGCTGCGCCGTACCGGGGTGTTCAACCCTGTATTTGTGCAACGTGTCCTGAACGCCCAGCCCCATCAACGGCTTCGATGGCACTATTTTCTTCTCTGGCAAATGATCGGTGTCGAGATCTGGCACGAGACTTTCACCCAGAGCCCTTCCATCCCGGCTCATCGAGCCGCAGTCAAAGGAGCGTAACGGCATGAAGCCTCAGCCGAACGCGAGCGTCGACACGGTGCGCCAGTTTTGGCAGTCCCACGTCAACAACGAGTACTACACGGAGGCGGAACGGGCATCCGATGACTACTTCCGCGAGATCGAGGAACGTCGCTACCTCACTCACTACCACCTGCGCGAGTTGTTTGCTTCCCTTGATGGCGGCAACCGCCAGCTCCTCGAGGTCGGCTGTGGCATCGGCATCGACAGCATCCAGCTGGCCAAACGCGGCTTCCGGGTGACTGCGGTCGATCTGACGGAGAACGCCATCGAGATCGCCAGGCAGTTTGCCGCGGCCCGAGACGTTGACGTCGACTTCCGGGTCGGTAATGCCGAAGTCCTCGATTTCCCCGACGCCAGCTTCGACGTCGTCTACTCATTTGGCGTTCTCCACCACACCCCGGACATCCGGCGGTCGGTATCGGAAGTACGGCGGGTGCTCCGCTCGGGGGGGACCGCGTACGTGATGCTGTATGCACGATTCTCCCTGGTGAACTTCGTCCACCGGCTGCTGCGCCTACCATACGAGTCGCCCCGGGACCATAGCGACCACTGCCCGGTCGTCTACACCTTCAGCCGGCGCGAGGTGCGCAAGTTGTTCAGCCAATTCTCGCAGGTGTCGGTTCAAGCCGATTATCCCTTTACCTTCGGGTTCGGACCCCTCGCTACCCGCCTTCCGTCCTGGCTCCTCCAGCCCCTGGGGCGGGTGTTCGGGTGGCACCTGATGATCACTGCGGTAGGCTAAATTCCGCAGTTGGTGCCGAGTCCCATTACCGCTCCTGTCACCGGAATTGGTCACAGGCAGGTCGCGCCCTATGAGCCGGCCCACTTCGCGTCGTCGAACGATCGTCGTCGCCCTCTCTCCCCGCTGAGTCTGGTCGAAACTGCGCTCTCAGTCGCGGTAGCCCTGTGTGTGCTGATAGTGCATGATGTGCCGTACCTGCTACGAGCACCGTACTGGCTGGATGAGGCGTGGGTCGCGATGTCGACCAGAGTCTCGGTCGGGCACTTAACAAAGGTCACGATCGTAAGTCCTATCGGCTGGACCTTCCTGCTCCGGCTAATGCCGACAACCGGGCAGCAGGACCAACGGTTGCTGCCGCTGGCTTTTGCCGGACTTACCGTGCTGGCCGCTTACAGCTTTGGGCGCACCCTGCATCTGCTGCCGGTCGTGACGGGCCTGCTGGCAGGGGGAGCAGCCCTGCTGGTGCCGGCGATGCTCGTGCGGGATGATCTCAAGCAGTACACCGCCGATGCTTTTGTGACTGTGCTGGCGCTGGCGCTGCTCTCCAGGTTAGAGTCCCACTGGACCCGCGGTCGACTGACCACCCTGAGCGTGGTGCTGGTAGCATCGGCGCTGACAAGTCAAGTCGCCTTCTTCGTCGCGGTCGCGGTGTTCGGCTGTCTCAACGTGGTCCTGCTCATTCGACGCCGTTGGGCCGAACTGGTCGAGGCGATCGTGGCGACTATGGCGTCTGGTCTGCTCCTCGGCGGGATCTTCCTCGCCTTTGATAGGGCTACCCAGACGCAGACACTCAAGGACTATTGGGCGGGCTACTACATCCCCCGCCACCCGGCTGCTGCTATCCATTACATCAACACCCGCGTGCATCAATTGTTGCCCTACTTCGGGATCCGGCATGCCGTTCTGCTCGGCGGTCTGGTCCTGCTGGGAGTGGGGGTGCTGGCGTGGCAGCGCCGCTGGGCTACCGCCGCCCTCGTTCCGGCCTTGGCGATCCTGATGGTCGTGCTGAGCGCGCTCCAGAAGTACCCCCTGCTCGACTTGAGAACGTCAACGTTCCTCATCACCGCCTCTGTAGTGGTGGCCGCGGTCGGCGTGGCGGGAGTAGCGACCATACTGGCCCGCAGGGTGCATCTCGCAGCCGGGATTGCGGTCGCCGCCGGTGCTGCGGTCGTATACATCCTGACCGTGCTGCCTTTCGTTGACAGCCATCCCATACCGTTCGAGGACGTCCGGGCCCAGGCCGCCTACGTGACCGTACACGCTCATCCCGGCGACGCCGTGCTCGTCAGTCTGGGAGCCAGCTATGGCTACGGGTACTACTCGCCGCTCCGACCAGAGGTCGGGCCGGGAGGAGTGGGCTTCTCGGTCACCTATCCGGCCGCCGATCGAACGATTGTCCTGTCCAACCGACTTCCCGTGGATGTCCAGGACGGTTTAGCACGCGCCACCTTGCTGCTGGCCAAGCACCCAGGAGCCAGCTTATGGATCGTGCTCAATCACGTTGGTGCCAGTGAGATCGGCACGTGGCACACAGCCATCGCCCGACTCCACGCCCAAACCATCCGCGTCGCCCCGTCGACATACCTCTACAAAGTTGCCGCACCTTGACTGCGGGCCGTACGCGCCTCGCCGGTTAGGTATTCCTGGTCTCGCTTGGCGATAATTTCATTGCCGTCTGGAGAGGCGGTCCCACAGGCGCGAATAGCGAACGATGCACCGGGCGGCATGGAACCCATCACGCCAGCCGATCTTCTTGCCTTCCGCGTAGGTACGTCCGTAATAGCTGATCCCCACCTCATAGACGCGCCAACCACCTTTGGCGACCTTGGCCGTGATCTCGGGCTCGAACCCGAAGCGATCCTCCCGCAGTTCGAGATCCTGGATGACCTCTCGCCGGAACACCTTGTAACAGGTCTCCATGTCGGTCAGGTTGAGGTTGGTAAAGGCGTTGGACGCCGTAGTCAGGAGGCGGTTCCCGACCGAGTGCCAGAAGAAAAGAACCCGATGAGGCCGATCACTGATGAAGCGCGAGCCGAACACGACGTCGGCCTTGCCGCTGAGGAGCGGGTCGAGCAATAGCGCATACTCAGACGGGTCGTACTCGAGATCGGCGTCTTGGACGATGACGAAGTCAGCCGTCGCCTCCCGGAAACCGGTACGAAGTGCCGCTCCCTTACCCATATTAGATGGTTGTCGCAAGAGCCGTATACGCGGGTCAGATACCGATAGGGCCACCGAGACGGTGTCGTCCGTGGACCCGTCGTCGACGACGATAACTTCGGCCACGAATGAGGACTCGAGCACCTGGGAGAGGAGCTCCTTGATGGTCGCGGCCTCGTTGTAACAAGGTACGATCACCGAAAGACACTGCATGTCAGTTCCTATCGACGGGCACTCTCAGCTGCTTCATCATAACGTCACGGGTGATTCGAAGGCAGTTGCTTACTCACCGTATCACCTGGTCGGCCCGGTCGGATGGCAACCGCAAAGACCGACTGCCCGAAAGGCGGGTGGCGCTTCGACTCAAACCATCGGACCATGGGCACCGCGTACCGGTCGAAGACCTGCACGGAGGCCCGTCGGGTCGGTGTCCGGCGAAGCATGCGGGCCACCACCCACCAGGCGATAGCACCTAGCGAGTTTGCGTACCGGAGATCCTCGACCTGGAAGCCGGCCCGCTCCAGCTGTGACCTGAGACCGGCGATCTTATAGCGGCGGAAATGGCCGACTTTTCGATCAAACTCACTGTAGAGCGCCTCGAACGCGGGAACCCACAACACCAGCCGGCCATCCGCTTCGAGTGATTCGTACAGGCGGCCCAGTGCGTCGTCATCGTCCTCGATGTGTTCGAGAACGTTGACCAGAATAGCCGTATCGAAAGGTCCGTAAGTTGCACTCGCATCGACGCCGCCGTGAACGACCTGGACGTTGGGCACATTCGAGAAGCGCTCTTCCAAAACCGTGGCGCATCTTTCGGAGAGGTCGCTCGCGACCACCTGGCGTCCGCTGTTGGCCAAGAGATCCGTGAAAGTTCCGTGGCCCGCACCGAGTTCGAGCAACTTGGCGCCGAGATACGGCTCCATCAAAGCGAATATCCAGGCCGCGTAGTTACTTGCGCCGTCCAGGTCATCGAGTGTCCCTTGCAACTCCTCGTCCGCATCCACAAACTGCACTGGATGGGGTCGCCCTGAACTTTGCTTTCCCAACCGCACCGCAACAGTGTAGCGGACAGAACCTTCCCCAGAATACTTCAAGTCGTACCAAACTTTTCCGTTCGCATTTCATAACCTGACTCCCCGGTCGACGAGCGGCTTCTGCGCTCACGACCGAGGTAGCTTGGGTATGAACCGAGAGATTCTTCGCAGCGGTTTCCGCTCGTCGGTCGATGACCCCCCCGTATTTACGTGCAACGAGAGGAAGGCGAGCCCGCCCAGGGGTATCGGCAACCAGAAGTTGACCAGGCGGTAGGCGACGACTCCGGTGATGGCCACGCCACGGGGCGTGCCAAACCCGACGAGGACCGACGTCAGGGTGGCTTCGATCACGCCCAGACCGCCTGGAGTGATCGGGATGACCGCCAGCACGTTGGCGAGCCCGTAGGCCACCAGGATGGCGTCGGGATTAGCCCAGTGGCCAAAGGCGCCGAGGAAGACTGCGAGCGAGCCGGCATCGAGCAGCCAGTTGGCGCCGGCCCACACCACGGCGCGGAACAGCACTCGCCGTTGCTGCCCGATCTCCTGGAGCCGAGCGGCCACCTGCTCGAAGAAGCGGCGCACGGCGGCACCGTCTACGAACGGTATCTTGCCGGCCGCCCGTTCCAGCTTGTCGCCGACCCAGCGTTCGCCTCGCGTGAAAAGGAGGAGCAGGAAGCCGGCCGCACCCAGCAACACCACACCCACTCCTGCCGCACTCAGGTACACATCTGAGAAGCCCCATAGAGGGATCGATACAATGAGCGCCACCCACAGCATGACGTTGAGGACCACCGCGGAACCGATCCCTTGCATGGCGAGGGCGAAGCCGACGTCACTACGTGGCACCCCGGCCTGCGTGAGCAACCGGTATCCGAGCGCAGTGCCGGTTGCAGACCCACCTGGCGCACAGTGGCTGACCGACAGGGTCGATAACTGGATTCGTTGCAGCGTAAAGAGGTTGAGCTTGTCGCCTCCCGGCAGCACGGTACGGGTCAGTTGGGCGTAACAGACCAGTGCTCCCGCCTCGAGGCCCACACCGGCGAGCAGCAGGAGAGGATTCACCTGTGTCAGCAGGTGGGCCACCTTGCGGGGTCCGGCCAACTGGGGCACCACGAGGTACTCGACGATCAAGGCGAGGAAGAGCAGTCGCCCCACCTGCCAGATCGGAGCCGGAAGCAGCCCGCGCAGCCCCCGACGCCGACCGGATCCGACCGGCAGGGATATCTCGTCGTCGCGGGCCGCACCGTCGGCGCTCCCTACGTCGCCATCGGCAGGGTCGTCAGTCATGGCTGCCGGTACATCCTGCGGCGCCGAGGCTGGAGGGGGCGCGGAGATGCTCAACGTCGCGCGTCAGGCCCAGCCTGGCCCTGACGACGGCGCACGAAGCCTTCGGGTGTCTGCATGATCTGACATGTCCTGCACCATGCTTCCACATGCCCAAGCGTCAGTGAGGTACCCCCGAGCCCCCGGCTCCTGCTGGGGACGGCCAGGAGCGACGCCGACGCCGCTTGGGGCCAGGCGGACCAGGTAACCGAGGAGAACCAGGTACCCGTGAGCCGTAACGGACGGCGGCTGACCGGTGCGGCATCGTCAATACGGCCAGGCAACGCCCGGTTCCTACTGCCCTGGCCCGGCCCGTTCAGACCCGGCCCAGCTGGTCCGGTCCGTTCAGACTCCGCGCTGGTCTGGCGGGGTCAGACGCCGCCGCGAACTGAGCGACGAGCGCCCGAAAGGCCCGACCTCGATGGGACAGCCGGTGCTTCTCCTCCGCCGTCATCTCGGCAAACGTACGCCCGCCGCCGTCGTCGGGAATGAACACGGGGTCGTACCCGAACCCACCCTCGCCGCGGGCTGCGAGGGCAATAGAACCCTCTACCACTCCGTCAGCCACCATTTCACGGCCGTCTGGCCAGAGCGCCACGGCTACGGTCCGGAACCTGGCCCGCCGAGGACCCTCGATGCCGGCGAGGGCGCCGATGAGCTTGGCAACATTGTCCGCGTAGGTCGCTTCCTCCCCTGCGTACCGGGACGAGTACACCCCGGGAGCGCCCGCGAGGTCGTCGACCTCGAGTCCGGTGTCGTCGGCGAGGGCGGCCCGGCTCGTCGCCGCGACCAGGGCGCCCGCCTTCAGCCGGGCGTTGGCGACCAGGGTCTCGCCGGTCTCCTCGACGTCGGGCACCCACTCCGGGCGCGGCAGCAGAATCACGGACGCACCCACGATCTCGGCGATCTCGGTGGCCTTGTCCGCGTTCGCGGTGGCCAGTACGAACTCGAGCGGCACGGATCAGCTCGGGCGATCGCAGACCGGGACGAGCGGGATGGCGTCGTAAGGTCGCTCCCGGGGTAGGGGTCGGCCGAGGGTCTCGGCGCCGGTCCAAGCCGCCCTCGGCGTCGATGCTCGTCGCGGCCGAGCGCCCGGACCGCTACACGGCGGCGAACCTCACCACTGGGAAGGCGATTCACGAGGGGCGGGCGGGAGGCGGCTCGGCGAGGACCGTGGCCTGGTAGTCGAGGATGGCGGCGATACCGTGCTCGGCGAGCGACAGCAGCTCATCGAGTTCGGCGCGGGTGTAGGGCGCACCTTCGGCGGTGCCCTGGACCTCGACGAAGCGGCCCGACGACGTCATCACCACGTTCATGTCGACCTCGGCCTTGCTGTCCTCGCTGTAGGCGAGATCGAGCATGGGCAGGGCATCGACCACCCCCACCGACACGGCCGCGCAGGCTTCCCGCACCGGGTGACGCCTGATCCGCCCGGCGCTGACCAGCCGGGTGCAGGCGTCATGCAGGGCCACATACGCCCCACAGATGCTCGCGGTTCGGGTCCCTCCGTCCGCTTGTAACACATCACAGTCCAGGGTGATCTGGACCTCCGGCATGGCCTCCAGATCGGTCACGGCCCGCAGCGAGCGGCCAATGAGGCGCTGGATCTCCTGGGTCCGCCCCGACTGTCTTCCCCGCGTGGCTTCTCGGTCAATCCGCTCCGGCGAGGATCCCGGCAGCATGGAATACTCGGCCGTGACCCAGCCCCTCCCGGTATTTCGCATCCACCTCGGGACTTCGTCGGCTACCGATGCCGTGCACAGCACGGTCGTCTTTCCCATCCGAATGAGCACGGATCCCGCCGCGAACTGGGTGTAGTCGCGTAGAAACTCCACCGAGCGGAGGTCGTCAGGCTGGCGCCCGTCGACCCGAAACCCGGTCATGCCTCGCACCGGTGACGAGCAAGAGCAACGATGGCGTCGACAGTACATGAGGCGCGGCGGTGGGCAGGACGGGCGTGGCCTGTTACATGGGTTGCGACGATGGTCCGAGTCACTTGTCGAGCTCCCATGCCTCGACCCGATCGATTTCCGGACCGAGCAGCCTGCGCCCGAGCCGGCGGAACGTCCGGATGTCACCGGAGGAGATCCACGTGTGGCCGCCAGGCTTGTCACCGTCTCGGCTGAGATCGGTCCCCTCGAGGGCGAACCGCAGCTCGAACGCAGTCTCGTCGGCCGAGCTGACCAGCACCACTTCGCGCCCGACGACGTCGCTGATGGTGCGAGCCAGGAAGGGATAGTGGGTACACCCGAGGAGCAGGGTATCGACCTTGGCCTCCCGGATCGGAGCCAGGAGCCGCTCGGCCAGCACATACACCTGGTCCGAGTCGGTTTCGCCGCGTTCGACAAACTCCACAAATCCCGGGCAGGCCGCGCAGGTCAGTTCCACGCTGGAGCCATGCTCCATCGCTCGTACTGAACGCTGATAGGCGCCTGACCGGATGGTTCCGACCGTGCCGATAACTCCGACTCTGCCGGTTTCGGTGGCTCGCAACGCCGCTCGCAAACCCGGTTCGATGACGCTCATCACCGGAACCTCGACACTCTCGCGAAGGCGGTCCAGGCCGGCAGCCGCAGCCGTGTTGCACGCCACGATGACCATCTTGACGTCGTGCTCGACCACCAACTTCGTGGTGATCTGCCGGGCGAAGCTGCGCACCTCTTCAAGCGGGCGAGGACCGTAGGGATAACGCCCGGTGTCGCCGATGTACACCAGGTGTTCCTGGGGCAGCAGGTCGATGAGCGCCCTGGCCACGGTGAGACCGCCGAACCCGCTGTCGAACATGCCGATCGGGCGATCATCCATGGTCCCGCCAGCCTAGTTGGACGGCCCGCAGTGGTCGCGGTGGCTCCCCGGCCGGCGGCGGCAGCCGGGCCGAACGTTGCGGCTCCCCGACGCGACCAGGGACCGCTCGCGGGCCACAACAACTGCTGCCCGGAAGGGCAGACCCCCTACCCTCATCAGGCAAACTCATTAGACGCGCCACGCTTCGCCCGTGGTGGTGATATAACCGCTCGTCGTGACGGGCAGGGGGGGCGTGGGTCGATGGTGCTGGGACTGGTCCAGGTGACCGGCCGCATCGGGAAGACGGATACGAAGACGCTCCGGCGGCACCGATGGATCGCCCTCACCTGCACAGCG
This sequence comes from uncultured Acidimicrobiaceae bacterium, assembly GCA_963769725.1. Taxonomy (GTDB): domain Bacteria; phylum Actinomycetota; class Acidimicrobiia; order Acidimicrobiales; family Palsa-688; genus PALSA-693. Next base: position 187,195 of record CAVYMU010000008.1, read on the forward strand.
TTCGTGGCGTCAGCCATCGCGGTCGGAACCGTGCCTTCCACCGCTGGTGCGGCCACGGGCCCACCAGCGGGAACTCTCGACCCTGCCTTTGGTTCGGGGGGAATGGCCCAGTCGTCATTGGGCGCCGGCGCGACCGGGGTGGCGGTGGAGCCGGCGGGAGTGACGAATGCCGGCGACGTTGTCGTGTCGGGCAGTCCGCCCACGGCGCCACCCCAGTTTCAGGTCGGCATGTTCACGCCGGGGGGTGCGGTCAATGCCGCCTTCGGCCTAGGGGGCATGATCAGTTCGTTTGCTGGCTACGCCTTGGCGGTCACGGCGGAGCCCGCCAACGGTGAGGTGGTGGCGGCGGGCTATGCCAGCTCGTCCTCCCAGTCGTGCGGCGGGGCGGGACCGGTTCCGGTGGTGGTCGGGTACACCCCGTCCGGCGCCCCCGCGTTCACCGCGGATCTCCGCGCCCTCACCTCACGCCACGTCACCGCTTCGATCACCAGCCTGTCGACGACCGTAACCTTGACGAGCGGGACCTTTACTTCTGCAGATGTCGGCGCCGCCATTTGCGGTCTGGGCGTTCCGAGTGGGACCACGATCGCATCCGTGACTAACTCGACCACTGCGTTGCTCTCGCTGCCCGCCACGCTTACCGGCAGCCCATCGGTCACCATCAGCCAGGTGGACAATGGCCAATTCAACGCGGTGACCGTCGACGCGAATGGGAACATCGTCGCCGCCGGCCAGACGCAGACGGCCGCCGGCACCCCCGAAGGACTCGTGGACCGCCTGACTGCATCCGGAACTCTCGACACCACCTTCAACACCACCGGCTATCTCAAGACCTTCGCCGTTGCCGGTGCCGACGAGGCCGAGTTCAACTCCGTCGCCGTGGTGCCTCCCGGGCCATCAGACGCCGGGATCATCATGGTTGGGGGGAGTAGCCAGATCGGCGCCAACGCTTCGCAGCTCACCCTGGCCGCGTTCAAACCTGGTGGAACCCCTTATGCGGCCTTCAACGCCTCCGGCGCCCTTCAGTCCGCCAGCGCCACCGTCACCACCGGCATCACGATCGTCACGACGGGTAGCGCGGCTGGCAACGTGGTCGCGGTCGGACCAGGCTCTTCCGGCTCGCCCATCCTGCTGCAGTTCAAGCCGAACGGAACCCCTTTCACGCCGTTCACCAGCGTAGGCGCCCCCCAGAGTGGCGAGGTCGTGGTCCAGCCCGCTGCCGGTACCTCGGATCAACTCAATGCGGTGGCCTACGACCCCTTCAGTGGCTTCCTCTCCGTCGCCGGAACGGCGACGGAGACCAGCACGCAACCGCCTCCTCCCCAATCTCAGACCTGGGTCGTGGGGCAATACAACACCACAACCGGTGCCGCCAACCTGGGATTCGGGACCCCAAAGAATGGCCTGGTGCAAGGGGTATTCGGCACCGACCCGGCGTCAGCCGCCGCGGTCGCGATCCAGTCGGACGGGAAGACGGTAGCTGCGGGCCAGTCTCCATCCGTCAATGCCGACGAGGGGATCGGCCTGCTCCGGTTGCTCGGCCCGACCGTTACTGTCAACAATGCCCCGACCACGCTCGTCACTTCGCAGCAACTGGTGCCGATCGCGTTCCAGGTCTCCTTGACCGAACCTCTCGCCCTTGCCACCTGCCCCATCCTGCAGGTGAGCGGCGGGACCGCGACCAACTCGACAGGAAGCTGCCCGGCAGGGGTGGTTCCTATCGAAATGATCCCGGCGGGAAGTACTGGGATCTCGGTGCAGGTAAACGTCCCCATGACCGGCGTCCCCCCTGGTTTCCCCATCACCGCGCAAGTGACGGCCAAGCCGGGTGGCGGTCTGGCGCCGAACCCAACCGCGTCGGTCGGCTCCGGCATCGTCGAGCGCGTCTTCCAAGGCCTGCCGGGAGCGGGTAACGACATCGCCGTGGGCGCCAACGGTGCCGCCTGGCTGATCGGGACCAACCCCCTCGGGGGAGGGAACTTCGGCATCTACCACTGGACCGGCACCACCTGGGCCCAGATTCCCGGAGGGGCCGTGACGATTACGGTCGATCCCAGCGGCAACCCCTGGGTCATCAACTCGAGCCACTCCATCTACCACTGGAACGGCAGCACCTGGCAGCAGTTCCCTGGCGGGGGCACGGATATCTCCGTCGGCGCCAACGGGGCCATATGGCTGATCGGGACCAACCCCCTCGGGGGAGGAAACTTCGGCATCTACCACTGGACCGGCACCACCTGGGCCCAGTTTCCCGGCGCAGCCGTGAAGATCGCGGTCGATCCCAACGGCAACCCCTGGGTCATCAACTCGAGCCACTCCATCTACCACTGGAACGGCAGTAGCTGGCAGCTCTTCCCCGGCGGGGGCACGGATATCTCCGTCGGCGCCAACGGGGCCATATGGCTGATCGGGACCAACCCCCTCGGGGGAGGAAACTTCGGCATCTACCACTGGACCGGCACCACCTGGGCCTCCGTCCCGGGTGTCGCAACCCGGATCGCCGTCGATCCCAACGGCAACCCCTGGGTCATCAACGCGGCCGGCGGAATTTATCTCTCCTGACAGCTGGACTGCTCCTGGAGGGTGGGGGTGTCACTCGTTCCGACGGGGTTGGAAGCGATCGCACCAGTGATCAGACACCCCGGAAAGCTTCGACCCGGTCATCGTCAGGGGCAAACAACCAGCCCCCCGCGGCAGCGGGACTCGGGAAGGATCCCGCCACGCCGATGGGGCGTTCATACTGGACCGTGCCGGTCGTCTCCGATACCGCCATCAACTCGCCGTACGACTCCACCGTCCACACAGCCCCACCGGCCACGATCGGGGGGCCGGGATGAGCGCCCGGCGCCGACCAGATCACGGTGAGACGGGGCGCCGACGCGGTTGCCGGGCTCGTCACCCGCAGCGCGTACAGGCCGTTGAAGCAGGAGATGAACACCAGGTCGCCATCCACGGCCGTCCCGCCGAAACCGCCGCCGCACACCCGAGCCGACGCCTGCTCGCCACCCAACCCGCCCAGATGGCTCGCCGCCATCAGGTAGCCGATCCCCTGCTTGCCGGCCTCGAACACCAGGCCGCCAACCAGCGCCGGCGAGGTGGAGCCCAGGTCCAGATCGCCCGCCGACAGCTGACGGTAGTTGGCCGGAGTGAAGCTATCGTTGACGGTGAGAGTTGGGGACAGTCTGATGACACTGTCCGATTCTCCGACCAGGTCGTACGGCCTGCCGTTGCCGGTCGCCACCAGAATGCTGCCGTCCCGCGCCACCACCGGTCCGGGGGGTGCCCAGATCCCGGACTGGGCATCCCGGGTCTCCCAGGTGACGGGCGTCGTGCCAACGCCGGCGGTCGAGGTGGCGCTGAACCCGACGATCCAGCCGTGGTAGTCGGAGCAATCGCCGAACAGGCCGCCATACGGGATGTACACCCTCGACCCGTCGAGCGCCAAGGCGCCACGCTGTTGCTCGGCCCGAGGGTCGGCGCCGGCCGGGTCGGCAGAACGGGAACTGGTGACGGCTCCGGTGGCGAGGGACAGGCTCCAGAGGGTATGGCGGGCCGGCGGCGAGAAGGTGACCACCCAGAGGGCGCCGGTCGCAACGTCGGCCACGGGGGTGCCCGTGATACCCGACGGATCGATGTTGCCACAGGGCAGGCTGGACCCCGAAACCGGAGCAGCCAGATGCCGCACCCATCGAGGTGTCCCCGTGGCCGCGTCCAGGGCGTAGACGGTGTCATCCTCGGTGGCAACGACCACACTGGACCCGACCACGAGGGGCTGGGCGTAGACCTTGCCGTCCAGGACCGGACTGGTCCATGCCGGCGCAACCGCGCCGACGGGAGGTGATGTCCCGTCGACGCCGCTGCGACCGGGATCGCGGTCGTAGGTGACCCAATCGGCACCCTGGATCGGACGATCGCCACCCCTCGTCGTGGGCGGAGCCGCGTGGGCGGCGGTGGCATTCGGGCCGGTCGCGGCCAGGCTGGGCGGGGAGGTGGACCGGGAGGACGGTGCCGCGCTGCCGCCACCTCCCCCGCAGGCGGCCACCGTCAGAGCCCCCAGCACCGCCGCCACCAACAGGCGCCGGGCCGGTGTCATCGTCGGGCCACACCGGTCTCGAAGGGATGGCGCTCACCCCCGGGTGACTCCACTTCCTCTGGCGCTGGCATGAGCGACCACCCATCGTGGCGACCGCCCGAACCGTCCGGCCGGCTGGGGTGGCGCACCCCTCAGAAGTAGATGACTCGCTTGGCCCGCTCGGTCACGGCGTCGATGTCGTCGGTCCAGGCCCCGGTCGAGAGGTACTTCCACCCGCCGTCGCACACGATGGTGACGATGACCCCCTCGTCGATCTCGGCCGCGCACTTGACGGCGGCGGCCATGATGGCGCCGGACGAGATGCCCGGCGAAGATGCCGACGTCGGCCAGGCGGCGGGTCCACTCCACGCTCTCGCGGGGGCCGACGATCTTGCTGCGGTCCAGCAGGTCGAAGCCGTCGTTGTCGGTGAACACCGGCGGGATGAACCCCTCGTCGAGGTTCTTGAGGCCGTCGACCATCTCCCCGGCCGGAGGCTGCACCGCCCAGACCTGGATGGCCGGGTTGCGCTCCTTGAGGAAGCGGCCGACCCCCATCAGCGTGCCGGCGGTCCCGAGGCCGGCGATGAAGTGGGTGATCTCCGGGCAGTCCCGCCAGATCTCCGGTCCGGTGCCCTCGTAGTGGGTCTTGGGGTTGGACGGGTTGGCGTACTGGTAGGGGAACCACCAGTCCGGGTGCTCGGCGGCCAGGGCCTGGGCCCGGCGCATGGCGCCGTTGGAGCCCTCCGAACCCGGGCGAGTCGATGATCTCCGCCCCCCACGACTCGAGCAGCTGCCGGCGCTCGACCGACACGTTCTCGGGCAGGACGATCTTGATCGGGTAGCCCTTGACCTTGGCGATCATGGCCAGGGCGATCCCGGTGTTCCCCGACGACGACTCGATGATCTGCTGGCCGGGCCGGAGGCTCCCGTCCTTCTCGGCCTCGTCGATCATGGCCTTGGCCGCCCGGTCCTTGACCGAGCCGCCCGGGATTCCACCCCTCGAGCTTGGCCACGATGGCCACCCGGGGGTTCGGGCTGAGGGCGCTGATGTCGACCATCGGCGTGTTGCCGATCAGGTCGAGGACGCTCTCGTAGCGGGCCATGGTGCTCAGCCCCCCGCCACCGCTGGCATCAGCGTCAGGGTGTCGTGGTCGGTGACCTTGGCGTCGAGGCTGCCCAGGTAGCGGATGTCGTCGTCGTTGAGGAAGATGTTGAGGTGGCGGTGGATGGTCCCGTCGCCGGTCAGCAGCTGGTCTCGGAGGCCGGGATGCTGGCGGATGAGGTCGTCAAAGACCTCGCCGACGGTGGCTCCCTCCGCCTCGACGGTGGCCTGCCCTGCGGCTGAGGCTCGCAGGACGGTGGGCAAACGCACATCAACAGGCACCAGTTCTCTCCACGTTGGTCTATAGGGGCGGATCTCAAAGTCGACCCGTCTGGTCACTATTGTAGAACGACGGGCTCCTCTTCGATCTTCCCGTCCCGGATCCGCCAGCTGCGGACACTGGGGTGGATGTCCCGCAGGGAGACCAGCACGTAGTGCCAGTCCGGGTCGGGGGCCTGGGCGACGTCGGTCGGCGAGGGCTGGCCGTCGGTATGGGTGTGGGAGTGGTAGACGCCGATCAGCTGGCCACCGGCCGCTTCGGCCGCCCGGTCGGCGCCGCAGCAGGCCCCGGGGCTCGACCTCGTAGAGGCGGGCCGAGGCGGCCACGTTGGCGGTCGGGTAGCACGCCGTCGACCGTGGCCGTTCCCGAGCCCGTCCACCGACCCGCCCAGCAGCCCGCACGCCTCCAGGGGATAGCCGTCCAGGGCGCTGGCGACCATGGCGTCGAGGATCCTTTTTTCCACCCGGAGCACGCCAGCGACGCTACCGTGACTCGACCATGGCGCCAGCCTCGAGATCCGGGCCCGAAGGGCGCCGACGGCCGGCCCGTGGCCCAGAACCGCCGGGCCCGCCACGACTACGACATCCTCGAGACCTACGAGGCCGGCCTGGTGCTGGTCGGCAGCGAGGTGAAGTCGCTGCGAGAGGGGAAGGCTCAGCTCCGCGACAGCTACGCCCGGGTCGTCGACGGCGAGGTCTGGCTCTACGCCATGCACGTGCCGCCCTACGCCTTCGCCTCCGGCTTCGGCGCCACCGACCCGGATCGGCGCCGCAAGCTGCTCCTCCACCGCCGCCAGATCGACGAGCTGGGCCGGCGCACCACCCAGGACTCGCTGACTCTGGTGCCGCTGTCGGTGTACTTCAAGGACGGTCGGGCCAAGGTCGACCTGGCCCTGGCCCGGGGTCGCAAGACGCTACGACAAGCGCCACGCCATGGCCGCCCGGGACGCCGACCTGGAGGCCCGCCGTGCATCCGCAGCCCGGCGGCGTACCCTGGACGCATGAACGACACCATCCGCCTGGGCCGGCTCGCCGGCGTGAGGGTGGGTCTCAACTGGAGCCTCCTGGTCATGGTGGCGTTCGTGGCGGGCGAGCTGGCCGCCAACCGCTTTCCGGTCCAGGCGCCCGGGTACACGGGAGCGGCGTACGCGGTGGCGGGAGCGATTGACCGCCGTGGTCCTGTTGTTCGGGGTGCTGCTGCACGAGCTGGGGCACGCCATCGTCGCCCGCCGGTTCCGGATGCGAGGTCGACGGGATCACCCTGTCATGGATGGGCGGTGTCACCCGCATCGAGGGTGATGCCCGATCACCGGGCGCGGAGCTGGGGATCGCCGGCGTGGGACCGCTCGTCAGCGTGGCGTTCGGGGCGTTGCTCTGGGTGCTGCGAGCGCTCGTTCGAGGCGGCTGGCGGGGGCCGGCTGGCCGTGTCGGCGCTCGGGTGGCTGGCGGTCATCAACGTGGTGCTGGCGGTGTTCAACATGCTTCCCGCCGCCCCGCTCGACGGTGGCCGGGTGCTGCACGCCGTCGCCTGGGCCGCGACCCGGGACCGCTGGCGGGCTACCCGGATCGCTACCAATGCTGGGGTCTGGCTCGGGACCGCCATGGTCGCACTCGGCTTCCTCGTGCTGGTGCGGGGCGACGACCCCTTCAACGGCTTCTTCATCAGCTTCATCGGCTGGTGGCTCCTCGGCGCGGCCCGAGCCGAGCGTCAGTTGGGCCAGGTCCGCCAGTCCCTCGACGGGACACGGATGGCCGAGATCATGCGACCGGTGGGGTCCGCCCCGGGCTGGATCACGGTTCGGGCGTTCGCGGAGCGCTACGCGAGCGGGCGACCGGGCTGGGTGTGGCTGCTGGAGCACTGGGACGGCGGCTACGGCGGGGTGCTGCTCGGCGACTCGGTCGGCGCCGTTCCCTTCTCGCAGTGGGATCTGGCCCGACCCCTCGATGTGGCCGCGCCGATCAGCGCCACCACCGGGGCGACCCCCGACGAGGACGCCCTCGAGGTCCTCAACCGTGCCGGCGCCAACCAGGTGATCCTGGTGGTCGACGGCGGGCAAACCGTGGGCGCAGTGCTGCCCGCCGACATCGAAGCACTGGTCCGGGTAGGCCGCCGTGGTCCGGTACCATCGGCGGGTTGGACCTTGACAAGGGGGTGATTGGCTTCGACTTCGGTCGTCGATGCGGGAGAAGCGAGCCGTGGTCTCCGGAACCACGTTAAAGAGCCGGAACCTATAAACAAACGCCAACAACAACAGCAATTACAAGCTGGCGCTGGCTGCCTAACTAGTAGCCCGTCCGTCCGGCCCCAGCCCTGCGGGTCGGGTACGGGCGTCATCTAGCAGGGCTGACCCACCGGTCCCGTCAACGGGCCGGCGGGGACATCTTCGTTGACTGGGGCTCCCCGCCGGTGCCGGTGGCGAGCGGGGAGCCCGAGATCCCATCACCGGCTGCGCTCGGAGAAGGCCCGTTGCGGACATTGAAGGACGCGGGTTCGATTCCCGCCACCTCCACTTTGGCACCCGTTCTGACCAGCCAAAACGTGCTGTTTACCGGCTGGTCAGGACGCGGCAGGACGCGGAACCCTCACGAGAGAGGTAACGGCGACCGACCTCTCGACGGACGAGGACGCCCTTCAACGAAGTCTCGAAAGTCGGCCATCGACCCACACCAGACGGATCAAACTCCCGGTGCATCGACCACTGAGAGTGAGTGTGAATGCGCTGAACCAAGAGGGCCCGTCATACCGAGTCACCGCCCTCATGTGCCATCGCGACGACAGCCTCGGATACGACACTCGCCCCTCTCGCTCGCTATAACCCTGGGCGGGCTGGCCGATTCGGAGTGCCCACTCCCTTGTCATCAGTCAACTCGAAGTCGCTATAAGCGGCCCGACATCGGCGGTTCGGGACTATGTCCGAACGGAGTTCGGGGGCACGAAGTACCTGACCTATGGGATATCGCACCCATGACTCGCGGGACCGAACAGGCCGCGGCCCCGCGATCCTGGTGGTCGTCAGGTTTGTAGCGAGTGGCCGCTTGTTCACATAGTTGCGGGGGTTCACCACGAGCACGGACCTCCAGACCTCATCCCCGACAAACCCGCTGGTCACCGCGGCTGCCCTGTGCAGCCGTGGGTGTTGCGCTACTCAATGCCGGCCGCACAGCCGTAGTGTCCCGAGAAACGCTTCGTTCAAGGTGTCCGACGACCTTCGGGTCCACGACCCGAAGGAGGCGCCGCAGTGAGCAGGCGACACGGTCTCGATGAAACTCCCGCGGATCACCACCGCGTCGGGACGCCCTGGCGCCCGCGCGCCGGGTGTCTCCATGATGGTCGAAAAACCTCGAAGGTCGATGTCGAAGGAGCGCATACCCGTTCGACGTACGTGCGAGAAAGCAACCCCTGAAGAACCACAAGGAGTGATCGAGATGCCGCGTTTCATGGGATTCGTGCGGATGGAAGAGGGCGTCGGGACGCCACCGCAGGCGCTGTTCGAGGCGATGGACGAGTACATCAGCGAGCGGGCCGCCAAGGGCGTGTTCCTTGACGGGGGCGGTCTGTACGGGACTGAGGACGCCGTGAACTACGTCGTCCGCCAGGGCGAGGTTACCCGCGTCGACGGGCCGTACGCCGAGGCCAAGGAGGTAGTCGGCGGCTGGGCCATCATGGAGTACCCCAGCCTCGAGGAGGCCGCCGCGGACCAGCAGTCGTTCGCCGAGCTTCACGCGAAGTACTGGCCCGAGATCACGGTGATCTCCACCCTGCGCCAGATCTCGACCGGCCCCGAGGCGCCCGGCGAGTGACCCTGGATCCGCCGGTCCTGCGCCCGCTGCGGCAAGGACGGCGGATCCAGGCTGAAACCGGGCTGATTACGCTGGCGTGGTGCCGGCAGAGACCCGTCCCGATGACCCGAACCAGGCTATCTACGCCGCCTGGCGGGGCGAGTCGGCCCGCCTCGTCGGGGCCCTCACCCGGATGACCCGCGATGTGAGCCTCGCCGAGGACTTGACGCAGGACGCCCTCGTCGCTGCGCTCGAGCAGTGGCCGGCCACGGGCGTCCCGGACAACCCGGCCGCGTGGCTGATGACCACCGCGAAGCGGCGCGCTATCGATCTCTTCCGGCGTGCCGACAGCCTCCGCCGCAAGGTCGCGGAGCTCGAACGTGCCCGAGGCAGAGAGGAGGAGACGATGCCCGACGTCGAGAGCCAGGTCGACTACATCGAGGACGACGTACTCCGGCTCATCTTCCTGTCCTGCCACCCGACTCTGACGCCCGAGTCCCGGGCCGCACTCACGCTGCGACTGGTCGGCGGGCTCACCACCGCCGAGATCGCCCGGGGATTTCTGGCCACCGAGTCCACGATGGGCCAACGGATCTCACGAGCGAAGAAAACCCTGTCCGAAGCGCACGCCGAGTTCGAGCTTCCCGAGGGGCCCGAGCGGACCAAGCGGCTCGACGACGTCATGGCGGTGATCTACCTGATCTTCAACGAGGGCTACACCGCCACCGCCGGCGAGGAGTGGATGCGCCCCGACCTGGCTAACGAGGCGATCCGGCTGGCGCGCATGCTGGCCGCCCTCGCTCCCGACGAGCTCGAGGTGCTCGGCCTGCAGGCGCTGCTGGAGATCCAGGGCTCGCGGATGCCGGCCCGACTCGATGAGGACGGAGCTCCGGTCCTGCTGGAGGCACAGGACCGGAACCTCTGGGATCAGCTGCTGATCCGGCGTGGCATGGCCGCTCTGGACAAGGCGGAGCAGCTGGCTGCCCGCCGGACCCCGGTCGGGAGGTACTTCCTGCAAGCCTCGATCGCGGCGCAGCACGCCCGTGCGGGACGCGCCGAGGACACCGACTGGCGCCGGATCGCCGGGTTGTACGACGTCCTGGCCCGCGCCGCGCCCGGCCCGGTCGTCGAGGTGAACCGGGCGGTCGCGCACGGGCGGGCGTACGGCCCCGGCGCCGGGCTCGCCGTGCTGGAGGAGGTGGACGCCGATTCACTCGGCGACTCACCGCTGGTTCCCAGCGTGCGCGGGGACCTGCTCGAGCGGGCCGGGCTACACGCGCAAGCGCGCCAGGCGTTCACCGAGGCAGCCTCGCGTACCGCGAACGCGAGCGAACGCACCGTCCTGCAGCGCCGGGCGGACCGGAACCGGTCGCGTGGCTCGGACCCGGATAAGCCGCCCCAGCCGACGAGAGCTTGATCAGATCAGACCACTTCAAGTCCGCCGGGCTGCTGCTTGAAGAGTCGGATAGTAGTCGCTGGTAGGGAGGCCCGTCCACCAAAATAGAGGGCGCATCCTGCGGGATACGTTGGTGGCGTGTCCGGTGCGATTCATCACTCCGTGATCGCAGTCGACAACCTCGAGGTCAGCCTCCGCTTCTACCGGGACGGGCTTGGTCTCGATGTACTGGCCGACCGCGAGGTCGAAGGAGACTGGCCTGGTCTGTTCGGAGCGCCGAGCCGCAGCCTACGCGCTGTCTTTATAGGAGACGCTCATGTCCCCGACGTCTTCGCCGGCGTATTGGAACTGAACGAGCTCGGCGGGGACCAAGTCCCGCAGACAAGATCCCCCTCGCCGCGACCGAGAGGGCTGTTTATGCTCTCGTTCTTCGTGGATGTCGAGGCCACGCTGAGCCGGCTCGCCAACCTCGGACTTGGCGGCTCGCCCCGGCGAATCAGACAACCGACTCCGAACGGACCCATAACGATCGCGACTGTTCACGACCCAGACGGCGTGCTGATCCTGCTTACTCCCGGCTCCATCACCCAGGCCAACAGCTGAAATCGACGCCCGGCTGACTTGGCCCATCCGCTTGCTGCGGGAAACAGTAGGGGGTAGCTGTTCGGCGTCCGCTCACCGTGATCGGTCCAAATCGGTGGGCCAACCGGCCAACCAGAACACGCAAGCGTCGCGGACGTGTTCGACCAGGTCAATATTAATAGTGGCGGTGGCCAGGTCATCACCAAGCGCTAAGCAGGTACGAATGGACGTCGCCTCAATGTCAACAACGATGCCGTCCACGGAGGCCCGAATGAGAAAGGCGGTCCTCGATCGCTCGGTGAAGAATCCGAGCATCGGTCTCCCGACTACCTGAGCGATACTCGCTCGGCCAGCTTCATCGTGCCCTTGTAGGCACCGTTGCAGCCGATTGACGGTGTTGCCCTACTTTCGCGAAAGTCGAGAACGTGTTGAAAGTGGCACTCAACGGCAGCAGGCCGCCCGGCAGCCATCCGTCCCTGCCGCTCGATGCCGAGCAACTCATCGCCGACGCGGTGGCGTGCGTACGGGTCGGCGCCGACGCGGTCCATCTCCACCCCCGCGACCCGGAAGGGCTCGAAACCCTCGACGAACGGATCATCGACGCTGTCGTGCGGCTGGTCCGCATTGCCGCCGGAGTCCCGGTCGGGGTGAGCACCGGCGCCTGGATCGAGCCGGACCCCAAGCGCCGCGCCGAGATGGTGGCTCGCTGGAGGGAGCCAGACATGGCGTCGGTCAATTTGAGCGAAGACGGCGCAGAGCTCGTGATGGGAGCCCTGATGTCCGCCGGGATCGGCATCGAGGCCGGAATCTGGAGCGTGGCGGACGCCGAGAAGCTGGCCGCGTCGGGCTTCGCGAGATCACTCCAGCGAGTCCTCGTCGAAATCGTCCGTCCCTCCGCCGACCCAGCCAAAGAAGCCCGATCCATCGACGCCGCGCTCGACCGTCTCGAGATCGTCGGACCCCGCCTCCATCATGGCGAGGAGGCTGCCGCCTGGCCCGTCCTTCGTCAAGCCAAACAGCTCGGCTGGGACATTCGAATTGGCCTCGAGGACACCCTCGTGCTGCCTGACGGGTCGCTCGCCGCCTCCAACGCGGCGCTCGTGGAGGCAGCACGGACACTTTGATCGACGGATCCCATACCCAATTGCATCCGACAGTGCGCCCCTGCTCCTGATGGCCGGGGCAAGAGGCAGGTGTCCAAGGGCGCGAAGTCCCCGCGCGGGCGGTTCAAACACCCCCAGAGATTGAGTAGGGCAACTGCATAGGGCAACACCAGTGCAGCCCTATGCGGGCCTTCGGGTTACGTGAGGTTTAGGGGGCTCCGGTTGCAACGGAAGCCTTCCATCAGCTCCTTATTCAGGTGGGAGGGGGACGAATAATGGTGTTCTGCCCGGCGGCAAACCACCACGCTTGATTGCGGCGGACCAGCACGTAGAGCGCCATCTCCGAGAACGCACCCGTGATGTCGGAGGTGGGCTCGACCGGCTGGCCGTCGTCGTCGAGTGCGACGCGCCGGACATGGGCAATGACGACGTTCGGGGTGGGGGAAAGGACCTGCACGATCTCACCTCGTGGCGAGGACGCTCGATGACTACCTCCGATCTGACGTCCACGGGCACGGCCCAACCGTAGCGCCCGTGCCCGCAACCGGCGTTCCGGGACGGGTCGTCGTCGGGACTCCGCTGCGTGTTCTGGGACAGGCACAGGAGACTGCTTTGGCTGGCAGAACGCCGGGTTGAGCTCGCCGACTCGGGCGGCGGCAGTGTGTCACAGTTCTGTCGCGAACGTGCTGGACTAGGAGACCGTGAGCAACGCCCGACTGATTCTCACGTGCGGGTTGCCCGGGGCGGGTAAGACCACACTCGCAGCGCAGCTCGCAGCGGAGCGCAACGCCGTGCGCCTCACGACGGACGAATGGCTCTGGGCCCTCGGCTCGACCCCTTGGGACGAGTCGACCCGGGAGAAGATTGAACGCCAACTCTGGCGCCTTGCCCAAGAGATCCTGCGCCTCGGACTGAGCGTCGTCCTTGATTTCGGGCTCTGGGCGCGGATCGAACGTGACGAGATGCGGGACGCGGCTCGTGGCCTCGGCATCGCCATCGAGTTGCACTTCCTCGACGTACCTACCGACGAACTCTGGCGGCGCATCGAGGCTCGGAACTGGGAGCCCCCTTGGGACAGCTACCCCATCCGCCGGGCCGACCTCGAGAGATGGGTAGGTGTGTTCCAGGCGCCCGACGCCGCTGAGCTGGCCCTCTTCGACTCCCCGCCCATCTCACACTGAGCCACCCGAACGCGCGACATTGCCGGCGATCAGTGACGTTCTCGCGGCCGTGAAGGCGCTCCGTTATGGGCGCCTCGGTCCGGTCCGAAATCCTGCTCGAGCCGCGGGAAATGTGCGCAGCCGCCGCCAACGCTCAGGTCCGGGCTCATCGCGTACGCTCGGCAGACCGAACGAGGGAGGTATCGGTGAGCAACCTGTCGACCGTCCAATCCATCTATGAGGCATTCGGCAAGGGCGATGTTGCGGCGATCCTGGACGTCCTCGCTGACGACGTCGAGTGGGGGGCCTGGGCAGACAACTCCGCGGTAAAGGCGGGTGTCCCGACCATGGTTCCGCGCCATGGCAAGGCGGAGGAGGTGAAGTTCTTCGAGACCGCTGGCCAAATGGAGATCACAGACCTCCAGATCATTAACATGATGGAGGGCGGGAGCGAGGTCGCCGTCGAGTTCGTGCTCGAAGCGAACCTTCCTCCTTGGGGCGGTGGCCACTACCGCGACGAGGAGATCCACTTGTGGACCTTCAACGACTCAGGCAAGGTCACGCGCCTCCGCCACTACATAGACACCGCCAAGCACATCGCGGCCTTCAACCTATAGATCGTCGACATGTGCAGTCCGCGGAACGGCCCGAGAGATGCCACCGCCAACTTGAGATGAGGCATAGGCGTCGACCGGGGGGTCGGCGATGGCGACCCGGAGCGACCCGACCTGGTGCTGCCGACCCGGCGTACTGGGGCGTATGGCCGGCGTCCTTCGGGGATAGCTCGGCGGAACATTATGGGCGAAGCGCTCTTGGCCGTCATGGTGCGCGGACGGTCGTTCCAGCGGAATTGCCCGCGGTTCTGCCCGGCACGTTGACTATACCGTAGAATGTAGTATCGTGCTACGAAGTACGACTGGGAGGTGATGGTGCCGCGTCGCGTTGAGGACCCGAACTGGACTGACCCTGGCCTGTTGGTGATGGCCAGCCTGGCCGAAGGCTCCAGGCATGGCTATGCCATCATCCAGGACGTAGAAGCGACCACCGGTGTGAGGCTTGGACCGGGCACCTTGTACGGAGCGCTGTCCCGGCTCGAGCACCGTGGGTTGATCGAACCACTCGACAGTGACGACCCGCGCCGAAGGCCCTACCGGCTCACCTCGCGCGGCTCAGCGGTGCTGGCCGAGCGGTTGGAGCACATGCGACGTTTCGCCGCCTTGGGACGCAAGCGACTGGCGGCCTCACCGACTCTGCGACTGGCATGAGCGCCTCCCGCCTTCACCGGTTCATCCTCGCTGTTTACCCCGGGCGCTTCCGTAACCGTTACGGCGACGAACTGGCCACCGTGGCCGCTGACTGTGGCGGTGGGTGGCGAGTCACGTTCGACCTAGCCGTATCGGCAGCCAAGGCCCGGCTAAACCCCGACCCGATCACCGCCAGGTCCGAAGGGCGACGACTGAGGCTGGAAACCACCACCAGCACCGTGTTCGCCCTCTGGGTATGGAGCACCGTAGCGGTGGCGTTGTTCGCCCGGGCGGTGGACGACCAGCCTGTGCCCGGCCTTCGCTCGTGGGGGTGGGGCGCGTACGCGGTGGGGAACGTCATCTTCTCGCTGTCGGCCGCCGCCATCCTCATCGTCGGGTTCGTGTACTGGCTGCTGGTCGTCGTGCCGGCCATCCGCACCAGGAACCGCGCTACTCTGATGGCAGCAGTCGTACCGGTGGTTGTGGTGGTGTTGTGGCTGGCCGGGACCGGTCTGCTCGCCGTCGCCACCAACCACATCCGGCCCGGCAACTACCGTCACATCACTGCCCAGGGCCCTCACACTGCCGGCGGCTGGGCTCTGCTGGCGATCTACGCCCTTTTCACCGTGGCTTGCGTGACCGTCTCCACGACCAGCGTCCGCCGGGCTCTGAGAACAGCGGAGCTGACACCACCGATGCTCACCGTGTCGTCGGTGGTGGCCGTCACCGCCAGTGTCGCCCTCGCAGCCATCACCGCCTGTGCGGTGATCTGCGTCACTCGAGTCTTGATGATCGGAGGCATCGGCGTCCGCGACGAGATGACCGCTATCGGACCGGTGTGCTTCCTGCTCCTGGCCAGCACCTCCGCGGCCACCTCGTCAGTCCGAGGCCTGCGCGCCGTCAGAACCGGACCTAGCGCGTAGCCCATCGGGCCACACCGACCCGGCAGGCCGGACCAGAGCCCGGTAAAATTCAGACCGCAGTCATCATGGTTTGCGCCGCCGGTAGCTGCTACGCACCCATCCCGCGAACCGGCGTGTTGGGACATATGGTGAGTGGGATATCGGGGCGGTTCCGGGTGCGTTTCTGGGGCAGGGTGAGCCCAGGTTGGCCGACGCACTTTGCGTCACTTGACGGTCGCGTGACGGGGAGCTTGGATTGCCGTTCAGGCGGTGCTGGATCGGTCGGTTTGGCTGTGGCGTTGCGCTTGTAGCTGTTTGGGATCGTTGAAGTCCCAAATGCGGCTGATCGCGCTAACCCCTCCGCGAGCAGGGTTTAATCGAGCCAGCTCGCGAAACAAACCACCCACACATCACCTCTCCGGCCGGGACAAGCCCGGCCGACAACCGTCCGCCTTCGGCGGACAGCACCAAATCAAGAGTCGACCATTTGCAAACCCAGCGCTACGGTCTCGTCGCCTCGCGAGGCAGCCGAACCGTTGGCCGCTACGTCATCGTGGACGACAAGGCGCGGCAGGGGGGCCTGTCACCTCGAGTAGCGTCACGACGTGGCAGCAGTCGAGATCCGAACTCCGACGGGATGTGCCGCTAGACCTGTCACCGATCGTGGAGTGCACGGGGGAGGCCTCGGCGTGAGGTGATCTGAAGTTTGAGGTAGGCGTTGGAGAGGTGCATCTCAACGCTTCGCAGGGTTACGAACAGCGCTTGGGCGATCTCCTTGTTGGTCATTCCTTCGGCGGCCATCTCTGCCGCCCGGTGTTCGCTGGGCGTCAGGGCTTCTACCCCGGTCAACGCTACGCGTCGTGGCCGTGCGCCGGCGAGAGTCAACTGCGCGTGGGCGGTCTCGAGAAGAGCTTTGGCTCCGCACCGCTGGGCGAGGTCCATGCCCTCGCCCAGCCGCTGGCGGGCCTCTCGGATTCGTCTCTGGCGTCGTAGAGCCGACCCGAGCTCGACGTGGGCCCGGGCGAGCTCCAGTCGATCCTGGCTCTGCGTGAGGGCTTCTACGGCTGCTTCCAGATGCTCGATGCATTGATCCCCGGTGTCCAGGCTCCCGAGGATGCGCATGGCGACGCCGATCGGTCTGGGCGCTGCGAATCGTTGGGCCAGCACGAGTTCTTCTTCGGCGAGCCGGTGTGCGGTTTCTGTTTCGCCGAGCGCTTGGTGTGCGAGCGCCGCCGCCGAGCGCCACGGTACCGGGACGACCGTGCCGGGGATTTTCATGGCTTGCTCCCAGCGAGCGACGGCGAGCAACTCGTCCAGCGCCGCCTGCGGGTCGCCCCTCGCCATGTGGAGCTTGGCGCGGCTCTCGCGAAGGACTTGGCTGGTGGTCAGCTCGGGATCGTAGGTTCCTTCCAGCCGGTCGAGCACCGCCTGGGCGCGCTCGAGGTCGCCGCGCTCGACCAGCACTGAGACCATGGTCGCGGCGGCGATGTGTACCGTGATGCCCCAACCGATCTCGGGAGCGAGCTCGAGGCAGGTGGCTGCGGCGGCCTCGGCGGGACCAAGCTCCCCCACCCGGTGTCGGGCGAGGGAGGTGAAGGCTGACGCCAGGGCGAGGCCGAACGGGGTGCCCCGGGCCTGGGTCTGAGCGACGGCTTGGCGGAGCGTCGGCTCCACGACGTTGAGGTGGCCGGCGTAGATCAGCACCCACAGCAGCGGGTAGAACACCGGCTGGTCTTTCTCGATCTGCTCCCGGAGCAGGACGCCGCCAGCCAGCGCGTGCTCCGCAATCCTGGCGGCTTGGGTTGCCGGGCCACCGGTTATCACGGTGTCGGTCGCAGCGGGCACGAGGAGGGCGGGGGCGATCGCATCGGGCAGCGTCGCGGCCCGCAGGCGAACCTCGCGCAGCCGCTCAGCGACGCGGGCCCGGCCTGGTGGCGTGGTGGCCCCGGACTGCAGCAGCATGGCCTCGATGTGAGCAGCCACGTCGGCCTCTGGGGCGCTCTCGAGGGCCCGCTCGCAGACGAGCATCGACTCGTCCATCCTGCGGGCGTCAAAGTGAAGCGCGGCGCCCAGAGCGAGGCCCGCGGCCGCCCGCCGTTGAGGCTCACTGGTCAGCTCGAAGCCCTCTCTCATCAGCTCGAGCCCATGGGCGTCTCCGGCTCGGGAGGCGGCCGATCCCAGCTCGAACAGCAACCCCGGGCGCTCGTCGTCAGATGGCGGCTCGGCCAGGGCGCGCCGCAGGTAGCGGGCCGCGGCATCCGGCGCCCCGCGGGAGAGCGCCATGCCAGCTGCATCTCGGAGGGTGGCGACCCTGGCCGGGTCCCCCGCTGGATCGCAGGACAGAAGATGCAGCCCGATCGACTCGGGCTCGGCTCCTCGATCGGCGAGCAGGCGGGCGGCCCGGGCGTGTAGCTCGGATCGGTCACCGGTGGAGGTGTCCTCGTAGATCGCCGTCCGGACGATCGGGTGGACGAACCGCAGCGGCTCGCCCGGTTCTATGACCCCGGCTTGGCTCAGGGCGCCGGTCGTCGCCCGGGTCTGGGCGAGATCGAGCCCGGCGAGCTCTGCCGCCTCTGCGATCTCGGCCTGCACGCCCAGCACTGCCACCGCCCGCACTAGCGCGGCTGCTTGTGGGCCGATGCGGCCGACGCGCAGTAGCACGGCACGCGCGATCCG
Source organism: uncultured Acidimicrobiaceae bacterium (assembly GCA_963769725.1). Lineage (GTDB taxonomy): Bacteria > Actinomycetota > Acidimicrobiia > Acidimicrobiales > Palsa-688 > PALSA-693. The sequence continues at coordinate 205,491 of CAVYMU010000008.1, forward strand.
CTCTGGCCCCAGCCGGCTGACCGCGGGCGGACTGATCTCACCCAAAGGGCCCGAGGTGTGCCGAAGCTCCTCGAGCAGCTCGATGAGCAGGAACGGGTTCCCGCCGGTCGCCTGGTGGCAGCCGGCGAAGAGCATCGGCCCGGCGCCGCGGCCGAACGCTTCGCGCACCACCTGGCCGACCCCGGCCTCGCTGAGCGGGCTGGGGCGGATGATCGGTGGCCGGGCCTCCAGGGCCAGCGAGTCGAGGACCTGGGGTTGTTTGGCCTCGCCGGTACGGTTGGCGATAGCGATCGCGGCGCGAACCCCGTCGAGGCGTCGAGCCAGGTAGGTCAAGAACCGCAGGGATGGTTCGTCCGCCCACTGGACGTCATCGACCGCTAGCAGCAGCGGGGAGGCCTCGGCGAGATTGGCCACGAGCCAGTAGAGCCCATGGAGCAGAGCCTGGGCGTGATCGGCAGGCAGGTCCTGCCCGGTGGTGGGGCTGCCAAAGACCGGCTCGGCCAGGCGGGCGGCGCCCGAGAGGAGTTCGGCCCGCTCGCCGGCTCCGGTCCTTGCCAGGGTGGACTCGAGCAGCTGGCGTACGATCCCGAACCCAAAGTTCCGCTCCAGTTCACCACCACGCGCTGCCAGCACGGTCATCTCCGACAGGCTGGCGCGCCGACGGACCTCCTCCAGCAGACGCGTCTTTCCGATCCCCGCCGGCCCCTCGATCAGCGACAGCCTCCCTCGCCCCGTGCACGCGTCCCGCAGCAGCCCCTCAAGCTCGGCGAGCTCCTGTTCGCGCTCGAGCAGCACCGGGGGCCTTCGGTCAGGCTGAGAAAACTCTTCGGTTAACACTTCGGGCGCCCCCCGTTGGCTAGGGCATCACAGGGCGGCCATCCTGACACTAATCCCTCTACCCGACGGAAAGGACACCGAGATGACCACACCCGAGACCACCGCTAACAGCTCCGTTCGCAGCCGTGAACACGCCAACATCCCGCCTGAGCGCCGCGATCATCGAGGAGCCACGGTGAGCACCGCCGGATCTGGCGTCGATACCCACGACATGGTTCTGATCCACCGCGTCATCCGGCGCGAGATCGGTCAGCTACCCCGACTGTTCCGCGCCGCGGCCAATGACCCGGCGCGATCCAAGATCGTCGGCGGGCACGCCCGGGAGATGTTGGACTTCCTGCACCACCACCACACCGGCGAGGACAAGCTGCTCTTCCCCCTGCTCCGCGAGCGACGTGTGCTCGACCCGGAGCTGATGGACCGAATGGACGCCCAACACGCCCAGGTCAACGACGCCGTCGTGGCCATCAACGCCGAGCTGCCGGCCTGGACGACCAGCGCGGACGCCGCCGCCGGCGAGCGGATGGCGGCCTGCATCGACACGACGATGCCGACACTGATCGGTCATCTGCGATGAGGAGGAGCAGAAACTGCTCCCGGTCGTCTCGGTCACACTCACCCAGAGCGAATGGGACGCGCTCGGCAAGGACGGCATCAGCGCCATCCCGCTCACGCGGCGCCTGCTGACCCTCGGATACATCACCGAGGAGACCGACGACGCCGAGCGGCAGAAGTTCATGCAGGTCCTGCCAGCCCCGGTTCGTCTGGCCTACAAGCTGATCGGCCATCGCCAGTTCACTCGCGAGACCACCGCCATCCGCGCCTGACCCATCTCGCGACCCGCCTTCAACGCTGCCGGTGCATCAGCGGCCCCCGCAACCGCCTACCCATCCTCAACGTGCCAACCGACAAGGAGATTCAGATGACATTGTTGCATCCGGGCGAGAAGTTCCCCAACCTCGCCGTCACCCCCATCGACGGGGCCACCCTGGAGTTGCCCGACGTACGGCGACTGCGGCGTGACTGTCGCCCTGTCGGCTTGGGAAGGAAGCCGATGACCTCGGAACAGGAGGCCGGTCTCCAATGATTGCGCTTTCCGAGCCCCCGACGTCCCCCCTCTACACTCCCCGCGCGAAGAACCTCGCCCTGCTCCTGCTCGCGATGACGCAGTTCGTGATCGTGATCGACGCCTCGATCGTGAACGTCGCGCTGCCGTCAATCGGACGAGCGCTGAACGTCTCGCGAACGGACCTCTCGTGGGTCGTGAACGCCTACGCTCTGACCTTCGGCGGCTTCCTACTTCTGGGCGGCCGGATGGCCGACCTGCTCGGGCGCCGGCGCATGTTCATGGTCGGCCTCGTGCTGTTCACGCTCGCCTCGCTAGCCGGCGGACTGGCGCAATCGGAGCCATGGCTCATCGCCGCCCGCGCCGCGCAAGGCCTCGGAGCCGCGATCGTCTCGCCCGCCGCGCTGTCGATCATCACGACCACTTTCTCCGAGGGTGCCGAGCGCAACCGCGCCCTCGGCATCTGGGGTGCCGTCGCCGGCGCTGGAGGCGCAGCCGGGGTCCTGCTCGGCGGCATCCTTACCAGCGGACTGAGCTGGCGATGGGTCCTGTTCGTCAACGTCCCGATCGGCCTCACGGCGGCAGCGCTCGCGCCCCGGATGCTGGTCGAAAGCCGCGCCGACGATGGCACCAACACCTTCGACATACCGGGTGCGGTCACCGTCACCGCGGGCCTATCGCTGCTCGTCTACGCGATCGTCAACGCCGTTAACGTGGGGTGGAGATCGTCGGAAACGCTGCTGCTGATCGCCAGTGCGATCGTCCTGCTGATCGCCTTCCTGCTGATCGAGTCCCGCCAGCGCCAGCCGCTCATGCCGTTCTCGATCTTCCGCCTGCGGACCCTACGCGGCGCGGACATCGTCGGCCTGCTGCTCGGCATGTCGCTGTTCTCGATGTTCTTCTTCATCTCCCTGTACCTCCAGGAAGTCCTGCACTACTCGCCGATCAAGACAGGAATCGCGTACCTGCCGCTGGCGGTCGGAATCATCATCTCGGCTGGGCTCGCGTCCCAGGTGGTCACGCGGATCGGGTTCAGGCCGACGCTGATCGCCGGGCTGCTGCTCGTCGCCGGCGGCCTGGTCTGGTTCTCGCGAGTGCCCGCACCGGGAGGCTCATACGTCGCTGACGTCCTCGGCCCGTCGCTGCTGGCGGCCGCGGGGTTCGGGTTCGCCTTCGTGTCCGTGACGATCGCCGCGGTCACCGGGACCAGGCCGCATGAGGCGGGGCTGGCATCGGGTCTGATCAACACCGCGCAGCAAATCGGCGGCGCGCTCGGACTGGCGATCCTCGCGTCGATCGCCAACAGCCGCACCCAGAGCCTCTTCCACTCTGGAGTCCACAACGCCTCCGTTGCCCTGACCAAGGGGTTCGACCAGGCGTTCTTGGTGGGCGCCGGCTTCGCCGTCGCCGGTGCGATCCTGGCCTTCGTGCTGATCCCCTCACGGGACAGCCGCGGGCACTCCTTGGCCGCCCCCAGCAGCGACCCCACTCCTGCGGCTGCCGTCGGCGCCGACCCCACTCCTGCGGTCGCCGTCGGCTAACGCACCGCGCCTCGTCCTCCGAGCGGGGCTACCAACGCCACAGCCACGCTCGCCGCGGCGGACCCGAAGGCTGAGCGGTCCCACGGCCTACCCGCCGCTGGTCACCGACGACCTTCACTCACCTGCCCTATCGAGAGGAAACCCCATGCCCACTGTCATCACCGGCGCGTCAGGTCATCTAGGCCGGCTCGTCGTCGACCAACTCCTCGCTACGGGAACGCCGCCGGCTCAGATCGTGGCCACCGGCCGAGACGTCAACGAGCTCAACGACCTCGCACAGGACGGGGTCACGGTACGGCGCGCTGACTTCGCCGACCCGAGCACGCTCGAGGACGCCTTCGCGGGCGCCGACGAGATGCTGCTGGTCTCGACGACGACGGTTGGGGAGCGATTCGACCATGCCCGCCACGCCATCGACGCGGCAGCCCGAGCTGGTGTGTCCCAGATCGTGTACACCAGCGTGGTCAACGCCTCGACCGCACAAATGACCCTCGCTGGCGAACATCGCCGCACCGAGGACTACCTGCGCCACAGGGGCTCGGCGTTCGTCATCCTGCGCAACGGATGGTACTTAGAGAACTACACCGACCAGCTCGCGATGATCACCCAGTACCACGCACTGTGGGGCTGCGCGCATGACGGTCTCGTCAGCGCGGCCAGCCGACGTGACTACGCGGCCGCCGCCGCGGCGGTGCTGACGCAGGACGGGCACCTCGGAGCGACCTATGAGCTCGGCGGGACGCCGTTCACCCTGACCGAGCTCGCCGCCACGATCAGCGAGGTCCTCGGCACCCACATCGCCTACCAGGACATGTCGGACGCTGACTACACCAGCGCCCTGACCGCTGCGGGGCTGTCAGCAGAGGTTGCCGCCGCCCTCGCCGAAGCCGACGCCGGCCTGGCTCGCGGAGAGTTCTTCACCCCAAGCGAGGACCTGGTGAAGCTCATCGGCCGGCCGGCAACCACAGCGCACGAAGCCGTCCAGAATGCTGCCGCCACCATCAGCAGTTCCCGACACCGCCACGCCACCCAGACGGCGGTAGCGGCCGGCGGCAGGGCGTAGGGGAAGCTCGAAGATGAGCGCCGACCCCGCTCCTCTTCCCGGCACCATGCCAGCCCTGCGGTTCACACGCTCGAAACACCAGCAGCGACACTCGCCACCCAGCCTGCCGCTACCGCCCGAACCACCGGGCGAGTCGCTTCTGCAAGCGCACGCCGCGGGAATCGGTCCCCAGCGATCTGGCCGCGTTGCAAAGCGCCCTCCGTCCGAACTCCCAATAACCCCGCCCACCTAAGCAGTTTGGAGGATACATGATGACGACACTCGCGAGCATTGCCCTTGCCACATTGGTGACTGCCGATGCGGAGAGGGTCTGGGATGCACTCACCGCAACGAAAACCTCTCTGCCGTACTTTCACGGTATGACCGTCACATCCGATTGGCGGCCCGGATCGACGATCACCATGCGACAGAAGGACGAGTTGCGACAGGGCGACACCCGCAAGTTCTGGGACGTCGCCATCTGTGGAGAAGTGCTGGCCGCCGACCCGCCCCATCGACTCTCCTACACCCTCGGAGAATGCCAATCGGACCCCACCGTCTATGTGACATGGGAGTTGCGCGCAGGCGACGGACTGACGATCGTCCGGCTTTACATCGACGAACCAGATGCATACCCGGGCTCCGAAGACGACCTCGACATCACTTGGCTCCCGATCCTCTCCGCCTTGACAGAGAACCTCAGCAACCCACCAGCAACCGAGCAAGCTGCATAACTCCCCGGCTAAATCACCGCTCACCCCATCGGGTCCAAAAACACCGCGGCCGCCGAGAGACCCCTATCGCTCACTCTGCGGGACAATCGGTTCGAAAAGGCGCTTCCAGTTGAACGAGCTGTTGACCCACCCCGAAGGCATCCAGCCGAGTATCACTTGTCGCCGTCCCAATATCCCCCTCCATCGGCGCCCGACGAGCGCCCCCGAGGTGCCGCGCATGGGCGCTTGCGGCCAGCAAGCGCCGGGGCAGGCGGTCGAGGCCTTGCCGACGGTCAGCCGCCGGCGACGAAGGCGACTACGACGTAGGCGGCGTGGCGGTCCAGGTCTTGGCGTCGCCGGTCATACACCGTGGTAGTTCTGGGATCGGCGTGTCGAGCGGCGACCTGCACCTCTCGCAGAGGAACGCCAGCATCCAGGGCGGCCATGATGAACGCCGCCCGGAGCATGTGCGGATGCACTAGCCCGATCCCAGCCCGTTTGCCGATCGAGCGGACCCAGCGATGCGCGGTCCGGCGATCCAGACGTTGACCGTCGTGTCGGACCAGGATCGGGCCGTCGCGTCGTTCGCCTACGGCCAGGTCGATGGTGCGGGCCGTGCGCGGCACCAGAGGGATGAGCGCCGGCTTGTTGCCCTTACCGACGATGCGCAGGACCCGGTGCCCCCGCTCGAAGGCCATGTCCTCGACGTTGGCGCCGCACGCTTCGCTGACCCGCAGCCCGTTCAACCCCAGCAGCACGGCCAGCGCGGCGTGGGCGTGGTCGAACCGCTCGGCGGTGAACAAGAACCGACCCAGCTCTTCTCGGTCCAGGCCGCGCCGCTCCGTCGGGTGCACCGTCGGGCGGCGCACGTACTGGGCGGGGTTGGAGGAGATCCGGCCGTCGATGTGCGCGAAGCGGTAGAACCCACAGGCGGTGGACAGACGCCGGTCGATCGTCGAAGGGGCCAGTCCTCGCTCCTCCATCGAGGCTCGGTACAGCTCCAGGTGAACTCGGGTGGCTTCTAAGACAGCCAGGCCATGATCGGCGGCCCACTGGAACAGGTTGCGCAGGTCGTGACGGTAAGCGTCCAGGGTTCGACCGCTGTAGCGGGCCAGGAACGCCATCACGGCCATCTGGGCCTCGGCCGCCGGATACGGCTCGGAGATCCCAGCGATCGTCCGCCCGGCTGAATCGTCACTGATCATGGTTCCCTCCTTGTAGGTGGAGAAACCAGCCAATACCGACCCAGAGCCGGAGCCTCGACGCGACCGCCTTCTACTACTGCCGAGAACTGGATAACGCCCCAACTGCCAATCGCCGACCCGGCGATAGGCGGCAGGGGGGTCCGAGTGAATCGGGGATAGCCCAGACGCTTGTTATGGGGCGTCGACGGCTCGACTCGTAAAGGTTGTTCGATAACCAATAGTGAGTAGAGCGAGAAGGAGCCGCCGCGTTGGCGGCTGTCAGTGCGAGCGGCTGAAGACGGCGGCGGGATCGAGCGCTCAGAGTGACCCGGCCGTGAGCGCATCGGTGTTCTTGGCCAGGACACCGACGTGGTGTCGGACGTCGTCGATGGGGTCGTTTGCGTAGTCGACCAGTTGACGGCTCCCATGACGTCGAGGTTCACGGGGAGTCCCCGGCGCAATGCGTCTCCGAAGCGGGTGGTTCCCCCTGGTGCGGAGAGGTGGCCGGGGTTGGCGGTGGCGACACCGGGGACGAGGGGCACGTAGCCGGTCTCAGAGTCCGAGGATGATGACGCCGTAGCTGAAGCCCTTGGGGTCGGGGATGGCGGAGGGCGACGAAGGTGAAGACTTCGATTTCGCCGGGGCCGAGGGTGCCGTAGTGGGCGAGGCAGTGCACCCAGTCGGGCTGGGCTAAGAGCGGGTCGACTGCGCCTGGTGTCCCGGGAAAGCTGCATCCTCGCATTTGGTAGAACTCCGAGACGGTACGGCCGTGGGAGCCGCTCGGGCAGTGTTCCAGGAGAGCGCCACCGTTGCCCTGAGAGGGATCTCAGGGTCGTGTAGTACCACGGATGCGCCTGTGCGTAGCGGCCCGACAGCGCTCCGACAACCCCAGCCTGGTCCCGTTCTCGGGCAACAACGGGCAGTTCACCTTCCACCTGCTCACCGATGACCAGCTGACGCCCCGCTTCAGCTGATCACCCCAGACGCGAAAGAGCCCCCCGCAGGGGGCTCTTTTCGTTGACTAAGGGGGTCAGACCTTGACCGAGATCGGGGTCAGAGGTCCGTTGGGAGCCGGGTCGGGCTGGAGGGTATGGAAGCCGCACTGACCCAGGGCGTTACCGCGCACCCGGTTCGGTACGCCACCAGAGTCACCGAACTGGACGGCGGGGCTGTTGGCGAAGCAGACCAGGTTGCCCGAGACGTGGTTGGAGACCACCTCACCGGCATCGGGATCCGCCATGGTGTTATGGGTGTCGACCATGTTGCCCCCCACGTTGACCCGCAGAGTGCCCAGCCAGCAGGTCCGCAGGCCACTGATCACGATGTTGCCATGCACGGTGCTGTCCTCGTTGTCGGTGTACACCGGGCTCTGGAACAGGTTGAAGATGCCCTGCGGGTTGCAGTTGACGCCTCCACCCCCTCCGGAGATGGTCTCGTTGCCACCCAGGGTCATGTCGTGGTTGACGACCCCCAGGGGGGCGATGGCGGTCAGGTTGCCCCCGATCCGCACCGGTCCGTTGAGGGTGGGGTGGTTCTGGTTGGGGTCATCCATGCAGGAGAAGCTGGAGGCGAAGCAGCCCAGGATGGCGGTCGCGCCGCGACTGATGGTCACATTGCCACCCACGGTCAGGGGGGCCGCGTGGGTGATAGCAGCTACCACGCCCCCAGGGGCCACGGTCAGGTTGCCCCCGATCCGGGTCGGTGCGGTGGTCATGCAGGCCCCCGCCACGAGCACGTTGCCCCCGTAGCTGCCATGGAGCGATCCAGGAGCCTGGAAGCTCCCGGTACAGGTGTAGTTGCCCGGAGATGCCGACGCTGCCTGGGCGGCTACGGGAATACTGAGGAGACCGCCTGCCAGGGCAGCTGTCCCTATGAGCGCGGTAAATCTTGGTCGTTTCATGCCCCCTGCTCCTTCACTGTTGTCAGTAGAGAGACCCGACTATAACCAGGAAAATCTCAGCCGTACAGAACCACTCCAGGCGAGGGGTGCGGATTTTTGCTCCGCGCCCCGACGCCTTGAGGTACTCCACGGCCTCGTCGGCCTCGATCTGTCAGATGCAGCACAGCACCACCTCCAGGAACCGCTCCAGGTTCTCGATCATGGTCTGAACCAGAGGAAAAGGAATGGGTGAACAGTCGGGGTTCGCCCGAGGATCATGGAGTCAGGAACCATGGTGGTGCTGAGCAGGTTGGGGCCGCGATAGAGCAGATACGACCCCACGTTGGTGTAACCGCCCTCGTGGACCTCAAAGGTCCAGCCCGGCTTGTAGGAGAGCTCGATCGGGACGACGACGGCGCCGTCGGCATGACAACTGCCGCTGGCGAGCTTGCGGCTCGTGGTCGCTCATCGGGTCAAGGTTCGACCGTATGTGCCGGGACGAAGCCCCCTGCTCCTCGGCGATCTCCTGGACGATGCCCCAAAGCTCGATGCTGAGCTTGAAGTTGTCACCCACGAAGATCGAGGAGCTGGTAGAGCATCGCAAACTGCGCGTCGGCCGGGGCTACTGGCATGGCGGCGTTACTGGGATCGACACCCCAGGATTTGGCCCAGCCGATAGGCCGAGTCCTCCACGTACGGCCAGACCCGAGCCCGGTGCTCATCGCTGACCGTTACCGATCAGACGTGCTCGCTGTCGTCGCGATCGCTCGCGTTCCACCCGAGTCGGTTCCCCAGCAAAGGACGGCGATCGACTCCGCCCTCTGTTCGTGAAACCGGGCTCTATCCTGGTCGTAGTTGACTTGACGTGCTCTGGTCATGACGTACGTGATCTGGTGCGCCAACTCGATGGTGTGGCTGTCGGCTGGGCCGGTGAAGATGACGATCCGCCGACCGTCCTGGTCGAGAAAGCGTCGTCGCAAACCGTCGGGGACGGCGCCGATGTGCACGTCGAAGCCCAGGTGGTCCGCGGCCGCTATGAGTCTTATGATCACCTCGTTCGGATGGGCCGGTAGTGGCAATGGACTGCTGGCGACCGGGATAGCTCAATGGATGCCGCCCTCCTCAGTAGGAATGGCGGGCATAATGCCAGTCGGCCTCGGGTTGGGCACGGTACCGAGCCGTAGCGGAAGATGCCCACGGCAAGCCAGGCTGGGGTGAATGTCCGGGCTCGGCAAGAACTCCCCGCACAACCAACAGGTCGGGGGGGTGTCCCAGTCGGTGGACTCGAGCCCGAGCTCAGGGAGGATGGCGGGCGCTGCGCTCGGCGTCTGGGCGGCAAACACGGGCGGAGGCGTGACGGGTGGATGCCAGAGAGGTTCGACTTTGACCCCATGGTGGCGGGCTGCTTTCTCCTGAGCGGACTGGCCGACTGTCGGGAGACGGGGCTGACAGTGTCCCACCTAACCGGCGATATGAGCGGCCTGGGGCGACGTTGGGCAGGTACGATATGGGACACGACGGGTCCGGGCGGCCTGCCCGGGAGTGTGCTCGGTGTCCGTCTACTCGCCGCGCGGACTGGCTGATGGCCGTAGCCGGTCCGAACCTGATGGGCTGTTTTGGCCTATCACGCGTTGGTTCGCTTGCAACGGCCGTTTGCCGCCTTGTGGCGGGGGGCGGCGGCCCGGCCGGCGGGTGCTGTAGGCCATTCCGGGCACCGGATGGCTCGGGCAGCCAAGGGGTATAGGCCGACGGGTGGTGGGGGGAGGTTGTTCCCCGACCGGGGTGGTGGGGTTACGGCACGGGATGAGCTGGGGAGCCTCTGTGGTCTGCGATCATGTGCGCTCGGTGTTTCTTCGCTTGTGTGTGGCTGGCGGGATGGACGGGATGGTGAAACCGCGTGGCGGATACCGCTGAACGTCGGGCTACGGGGGCCGGGATCGTCCTGGTGACGTTGGCGTCGGGCCAGTTCCTTATGACGCTGGACAGCTCGGTGATGAACGTTTCGATCGCCACTGTGGCCAAGGACGTGGGCACCACGGTGGTGGGCATCCAGACGGCCATCACCTTGTACACCTTGGTGATGGCGTCCCTGATGATCACGGGCGGCAAGCTGGGCCAGATCCTGGGCCGCAAACGGGCGTTCATGCTCGGTTGTGTCATCTACGGGTGCGGATCGCTGACCACGGCCCTGTCACCGAACCTGACCGTGTTGATCTTCGGCTGGTCGGTCCTCGAGGGGGCGGGGGCGGCCCTGATCTTGCCGGCCATTGTGGCGTTGGTGGCGTCGAACTTCGCCCGGAACGAGCGGCCCCGCGCCTACGGGCTGGTGGCATCGGCCGGGGCCATCGCGGTGGCAGCCGGCCCCTTGATCGGCGGCCTGTTCACCACCTACCTGTCCTGGCGGTGGGTGTTCGTCGGCGAAGTCCTGGTGGTGTTGGGCATCCTGGCGCTGACCCGCCGCATAGGTGACACCCCCGCCGAGGAGGGGGCCCACCTGGACGTGGTGGGCACCGTCCTGTCCGCCCTGGGCTTGGGGCTGGTGGTGTACGGCATCCTGCGCTCGGGCACCTGGGGTTTCGTGCAAGCCAAGGCCGGTGCCCCCCAGTGGCTGGGGGTGTCGCCGGTGATCTGGCTGATTCTGGGTGGCGGGCTGGTGCTATGGGGCTTCTTATGGTGGGAGGATCACCGACTCGCCGCTGGGAAGGCGGCGCTGCTCGACCCGGCCCTGCTGCGCAACCGGACGCTTCGCGGCGGGCTCACCGCCTTCTTCTTCCAGTACCTGCTCCAGGCCGGCCTGTTCTTCGCCGTGCCGCTGTTCCTGTCAGGTGGCGCTCGGCCTGTCCGCCATCGCCACCGGCGTACGGCTCCTGCCCCTGTCAATCACCCTGCTACTGGCCGCCGTGGGCGTCCCGAAAGTCTTCCCTGACGCCTCCCCACGCCGGGTCGCCCAGCTAGGGTTCCTGGCCCTGTTCGCCGGGATCGCCATCATGGTGGCCGCCCTCGACGCCGGCGCCGGACCGGAGATCGTGACCTGGCCCATGCTGCTGGCAGGACTCGGTGTCGGGGCCCTGGCCTCCCAGCTGGGCAGCGTGACCGTCTCGTCGGTGCCCGACCAACAGAGCGGCGAAGTCGGCGGCGTCCAGAACACCATGACCAACCTGGGCGCCTCCATCGGCACCGCCCTGGCCGGGGCGGTACTCATCTCGGCGCTGACCGCGTCGTTCCTGAGCGGCATCGCCCACAACCCCGCGGTGCCGGCCGAGGTGGCCTCCAAAGCCCAAGTGGAGCTCACCAGCGGGGTGCCGTTCATCTCCGACGCCGACTTGAAGACCGAGCTCGACAAGGCCGGGGTTCCCCCCAAGACGGCCGACGCCATTGTCGCCGAGAACGCCGACGCTCGCATCGACGGGTTGCGCGCCTCGCTGTCCCTGCTCGCCGTCCTGGCGGTGCTGGCCCTGTTGCTGACCCGCCGGCTGCCGACCAAGCAACCCTCCGCTACGTCCGTAGACGAGCCCGCAGCTTGACCGACGCTACTGCCACCTGCTTCTTCCGGCCGGCGATGACAGCAAACGTGCTCTTTGCGTCGCGGTGGCGGGCGACCGGTGGCACCCCTTCAAGGGGGGTGGAGCTCGGGGACGTCGCTGCGGCTCGAGCTCTGCTGGGCCAGACCCGGCTGTGCCGAGGCATAGAGGCTCATTGCGCGTCAACCGACGTCGGCTTCGAGCGGAAGATCATCTTCGGTCCGCCCGGTGGCCGGTTCGAGGCTGCGGGCGGCTTTGAGGGCGGCGCGCCCTATGGCGTTGGCGTAGGTGGGGAAGGAGAACGGGACCAGGGCCAGCTGCTCGACTGTCATCCCGGCGGCCATGGCGACCGCGGCCAGTTGGGCCAGCTCGCCGGCGCGCTCGCCCACGATGTGGCAGCCGAGGATGGTGTGCAACTGCCGGTCGACGACCAGTTTGCAGAAGCCGGTGGGGCGTCCGTCGATGATCGGTCGGGCCAGGGCGTCGAACCGCTCGGTGGCGACGATCACGTCGCGGCCGTTGCGGGCGGTGGTCTCGGTGACCCCGACCGAGGCGTACTCGGGGTCGGTGAAACTGCCGATGGGGCTGACCTCGGCGGGCAGGGCGGTGGTGCTGCCGAGCACGGCGTTGGTGGCGGCCAGGTAGCCTTCGCGGACGGCCTCGTGGACGACCATCAGGTGCCCGGTGATATCCCCGGCGGCGAAGATGTGGGGGGCGGTGGTGCGAAGCTGGGAGTCCACCCGCACGTAGCCGCGCTGGTCGGTCCCCACCCCGGCGGCGGCCAGGTCGAGTCCGGCGGTGTTGGCGACCCATCCGGCCGCCACTACCGCCACCGTCGCCTCGACGTGCTCTTGGGTGCCGGCTTTGGTGTAGATGAGCCGGACGCCGGCGGGGCAGGACTCAAAACGCTCGATGGTCCCGGCCTGCTCCAGGACCCGGATCCCCGACGCTTGTAACGCGGCGCGGACGGCCGCGGCGACGTCGTGGTCTTCACTCATCAAGATGCGCGGGGCGGCCTCGAAGATCGTCACTTGGGACCCGAAGGCGTTGAAGATCGAGGCGACCTGCACACCGGTGGCGCCGGCGCCGATCACCAGCATGGACGGGGGAGCCGAGGAGAAACCCCAGGCATCGCTGTGGGTGCAGGTCAAATCGAAGCCGGGCAGCTCCAGTCGGCGTGGCCTGCCGCCGGTGCAGATGATGAACTGCTCGGCGCGCAGCGGCGGTGCGCGGCCGCTTTCGATCAGGTGGGCGTCGACGAACCGGGCCGCGCCGGCGTGCTCGTAGAGAGTGACCCCGGACTGCTGGAGCTCTTGGCCTAGCGCCGAGTGGGCCCGAACCTCGGCGGTGACCTCGCCGACGCGATCCACCAGCCGCAGGTAATCGAGGGTAGGTTCGCCGGCGGTGATGCCATAGCGGGGCAGTTGTCGGGCCTCGCGCATCAACCGGGCCGCATGGGCCAGGGTGCGCACCGGGACCGGCCCGTCGGCCGCGGCCATCCCGCCCAGCCCAGCACTGGTGATCAGCGCCGTGCGGGCTCCCAGCCGCGCCGCACGCAACGCCGCGATCACCCCGGCCGGGCCCCCGCCGATGACCACCACATCGAGGCTGTCCCGGCTCGAGGAGGCCATCCCGGCGAGTATACGGGCGGTGATGCTGCTCCTCCCCCGTTCCCGGCGGGTAGGGTCGGCGGCACTGTGGAAGGTACGGGCCGCGATCAAATCCAGCTACGCCAGGGACCAAGCCTGGCCTTGGCCCGGCGATAACGACCCCCGCAAGCAAGACGCCCCGATGAACTACACGTCGATTGACCTCTACTTTGTCATCGACACGTTCTTGCTGTTGTTGATCGGGGTGGGACCGAAGATCGCCCTCGTGCCGTTCGTGGAGATCACCGCCGCCCTCGACACCAAAACCAAAGCCCTCGTCGTCCGCAAAATGATCACCACCGCCGGCGTGGTCTCGCTCCTACTGGTCGGACTGGGCGAGCTGCTAGCCCGCCTGCTGCACTTCTCCACCGGGTCGCTCTCGATCGCCGGCGGCCTCATCCTGGTCATCATCGCCATCACCATGGTGCTCGGCACAGGCGAACCAAAGGAGAGTCAGGCCATCAAGGGACGCGATCCGCTGCGAGTAGCCACCTTCCCCCTCGCGGTCCCCTACCTGCTCAACCCGGCCGGCATCGTGACCCTGGTGACCCTCTCCGCCGAGGCCGACTCGGTAGGCGTGTTCGCCATGGTGGTGGTCCTGCTGGGCGTGGTCCTCGCTCTGGACGTGGCCGTGTTCCGCTGGGCCAACCGAGTCAGCGACCATCTCGACGAGAGCCGCATGCTCGTCACCGAGAAGGTCTTCGGCATCCTCCTGGCCGCCCTGGCCGTCCAACTCATCCTGGACGGACTCCACAACGTCGGCGTCATCCACCTGACCCCGCACTGAGCCGGCCGGGGAGAGCCATACATCGGTCGTTCCGAGCTGTTCGATCATGGTCGACCGGGTGACCCCCGTTTGTGCGGGAGGTGGTTCGGACACCCGATGTTTCAGTGTGGGCCGTCCCAGGCCGTGAACGGCGGTGCACCACCTCCCGCTGCTCGGGGATGCAATCCAGTTAAGTGACCCATCAAATAGAGCCCCCGATCGATCGGCCAGAATCCGAGCATGAGTGAGCACGATGATGTTCAGTCCCGCAGCTTGGAACCGGTTCTGCGGGATCACAGAGCGTCGAGGGTCTGTCCCGGGTCTTGGCGTCGACGCAACCGAGCGGGCCGAGGCAATCCGGGGATGGCCTTTCGAGGCCCTGGAGGCCAGGAGCGGGGGGACCGGGAGACGCGCCGGTCCGAGGTGTTGGTCAGGATCAGGAGTAGAAAGAAGGCGATGACATGCCCAAACTGAATCCCATCGAGCGCAGACTGAACCGCTTCCTGCGCAATCCGGCCTCGGTGCGCGGCGCGATGGGCGTGATCGCCGTCGCCACCGTCGCGGTCGTCGTAGCCGGCGGCGCACTCATGCGGCTCATCGACCACCCGGAGTACAGCACGATCTGGGTCGGGATGTGGTGGGCTATCCAGACGGTCACGACCGTCGGCTACGGCGATGTCACCCCAAGAACCCGGCCGGAAGGATCGTGGCGGCATTCGTAATGTTGGAGGGCGTCGCCTTCCTGGCCATCATCACCGCCGCCATCACCTCAACATTCGTTCAACGTGCCAGCCAGACCCGCTCCCCGACAGGGAGCCGAAGAGAGGGCCGAGGACACGAGTCTCCACCCACGCTTCGACGAACTCGAAGCGCGCCTGGAGCGAATCGAGGAGTCCCTGCGGCGAGCCCTGCCGCAATAAAAAACGTGAGCCGCTGCGCCAAGAAATCCAGTCGGTAGCGCAAGGGTCCAAGACACCCATGAGCAACCGCTGTTCGGCACACCCGGCGTGGTCGTCACCCACTCCTTCCACGCTGCTTCCACGAAGCAACATTTCGGCCACACAGCGTGATGACCGTCCCCCAGTCACCAAGAGAGAGATTGGGACTGCAGTTTGACTTGCCGTCCGCTGCACCACTCAACGCGACGCGCCCCCGACGCGTAAGGACCTGGCAGAACCAGAACGGTCCTGCCGACCAGGCGACGGGTCGACGAGGCGAACGTTACGAAACAGGACCTCGGGGATGTCCGGCAAAACCCCCCTCCCCTCTGCCGCCCATCCACCCGGCAACCCGCAGGCCCACCCCGGCACCCGTCGTGTCTGCGTACACAGCGGGTGAGACCTTTCCCGAGTCGACCGGCACGTCCCTGAATCGCCGCCGACAAAACCAGCGCCCCTGCCGTTCAAGTGCCGCACCCCGTGGAGCAACCCCAGCAACGTCGGTCAGGGATATGTGCCACCAGGCCGGCGTGTGGGGACACTGTGTTACTGGGATTCGGGGACATTTTCGGTCGACGTTAGGAGGCGTTTTCGGGGCTCCAGATCGGCGACAGATGGGAGAGCTCTTGGCCGCGCCCTGAGGACATCTGCCCAGCCCGGGCCGGCACGGAGCTGCCCGGATGGCAGGATTGGGCGTGCCTGCTCGCATCTCCTGCGTGTGCATCGACGCTGTCGAACCTCGTCCCGTGGCCGACTTCTGGTCGCTGCCCTTGGATGGGAGGTGCTCGAAGGCGGCGACGAGGGCATCAGCCTAGCCTCTCCGGACGGCGACGGGCCTACTCTGGACACCCTGCCCGTGCCGGAGGGGAAGCAGTTGAAGAACAGACTGCACCTGCACCTGCACCTGCACCTGCACCTGCACCTGGACCTACGAGCTGACGGGACCAGCTTTGAGGCCGAGGTTGTCCTGCTCCAGGGCCTCGGCGCCCCGCGGGTTGACGTTGGTCGGGGCTCGGATGTGACGTCGGTGGTTTAACGCCGACCCGGAGGGCAACGAGTTCTGCGTTCTCTGCCCGCATCGTGTAGGAGGTGCTGACAGAGTCGGCCTGACTGCGGCTGGCTTGACCTGGCCTGTCTCGTCCCGGCTGGGGATGGCCGTCGTCGACTATCGGGTTGGTGACCAGATAGTCGCACCCGTCGCCACCGGCGCACAGGCCGACGTGGAGGAACCTGACCAGGCGCGAGGGTGGCTAAACCTCCGGGATTATTCTGGGAAGGGGTCCTGACCTGCCCCTTCACGTCTCGCAATGTCTCGGTGTGTCTCGCCTAATCTCACTCAATGTGAGGAGCAATTGAGGACTAGGTGGGGACTGCCCGACGGGGCAGGGAAGCCTCGGAAAGGAAGCTGACAATGGCCGACGAAGACCCACTGGTCGACGCCCGACAGCAGGCGATGATTGACGACGACGGCATCCTCCGCGACGCGCTGTGCCACGGGGCCGTCGGCGAGCCTGCCGGAGCGCTCTGCGGTCGGGAATCAGAATTCGTCGTCAACAGCGTCCCGGTCTGCGCAGGCCATCTGGCCCAAGCCGTCCGCGCCCGGCTCGTCCACGGCGGGGACCCCTCGGTGGTGGTGACGTCCTCGACGCCGTCGGCTGGCCGCTAGGCTTCCCACTACCGTCGCCGCGACGTCATCACGTGTCAGGCGATGTGTACCGGCCGCTGACACGGCGTCCACGACCTGGCTGAGGGGACGAGCTCCAGTGGTGTGGATGGTTTTAGCCGTTGACCAGTTCGTGGGCGCCGCGGTCGAGGGAGGGGGTGGCGCAGCTTGGACATGGCCCGGGGTTTCGATTTAGCGGATCTGCTCCCGGGTCAGGTTGAAGCACTGGCCGACCCCGTCTAGGTTTAGAGGCGGCGACTCCTCACTTGTCAAACTGACCGGGGCGTCGACCGAAAACCGGTCTACGGAGCACCGTGACGACAAATCGATCCCTCAGAGTCCAAACACCATTGGATCAGTGAAGGACGCGGCGCTCGCGAGGCGAGACTAAATCGGCCAACCGTTAGAGCGAGCGCTGCGAGGACGCTCACGCTCGCGACCCGATACCGGCGTTTGGAGGCAGGCCGGCCGGAACGTTTTGGGCGGACAATATGGGACACTTCGTCCCTCGGGATCGCCTTCACTTCCGAGCGCCTGCCCGTCGTTAGGTGCCTTCGCGAGAGGCTGCGTGGTCTTCCAGCCGACGACGCAGATGGATCGCTCGGCGCCATCAGCCCGAGACAGTTGGAGTGTGGGGACGGGCCGCTCTACTTGTTGGCCAAGCCGACGCGTACCAGCCACCAACACCATGACACGGCACGGGTACGCCGTCGGATGGACGCTCCGTAGTCGACGCGTGCGTCGTTCTCAGCGTCAGCTACTGCGAGCGGTCGTCTTCGACGTCGAGGTTGTAGAAGGTGGGGGGTCCTTCGGCGAGGCCCATCGTCTTCTTCGAGAGGGTGTCTGTTTCGGGCAGCGAGGAGTTCTGCATGGCCTCCTCGTAGGAGTTGAAGAACACGATGTTGAAGTATCGGCCCGGTTGGTCGCGGTCCTGGCACAGGACGCGCCGGCCCGCCTTACGTTTGCCTTCGGTGGCCTTCTCCCATTCGTCGGCGACCTTGCGCATGTCATCGGGTTGGGAAGTGTGGAACTCGATTATCTGCACGAACGCCATGTGTTCTCCTCCAAGGTCTCTGTCCTTGCTCCCGAGTATTGCCGATAGGGCCCTCCGTCGCTCACCTCTTGACCAAAGGGACCCCAAGGTATGCGGACAGCGCGACCTGCGTCGGCAGCGATCGCCCTGTCCGGACAGGGTAGATTCCCCAGGGACGACGACGTAGGAAGGAATCTGACATGGCAGCAGACGACAAGGTCGTGATCGGCCAAACCCATGGGTCTAACGACGCCGAAGCGGTGCTGATCGGATACCTGCTCGGGGTAGAGGCGCTGCGCGCCGGCAAGCAGGTCGTCATGTGGCTCACCAAAGACGGCGTCCATGTCGCTACAGAGGGCTACTCCGATGAACTCTCTGTGCCCGGAGCCCCGTCGATCAAAGACCTCCACGCCGAGTACATCGAGAGGGGTGGCCGCTTCTTCGCCTGTCCGGTGTGCGTCAAGACTCGCAACCTCGAGTCCGCCAACTGGGTCAAAGGCGCCGAAGTCAAAGGGGCGCCGTCACTTTACGAGTTCACCCAGGGCGGGGCACTCACCTTCAACTACTAACCCTAACGCCACCTCTTCGTGGCTTCCCCGTCGCTCCATTGGACACATAACACCAGGTAATAGGCCAAGCCCCGCAAAGAAGAACGCGCCGGATTCGGCAGCGTTCGGCTCGCCCCGACACTCCCTTCGCCGCCCCGCCAGCGGCACACAGAATAACCCTCCGTGACCAATCTCAGATGACCGGCCTTCCAGCTGGCGGTGGGGCTGCGTCGGCGGGACGGGCCGCTCGGTCGTGATCCTAGGATCGATACTCGTGTCTGAAACCCGCCACGAAGCGGAACATCGCGCCACGGGACTTCGGGCAAGATCGGTCCCCCGGCCTGCCCGTGCGGCGCAGTTGGAGACCAGCCCGTATGGCTATCCGATCATGGCTGCGGTG
>CAVYMU010000009.1:0-104980 GCA_963769725.1 uncultured Acidimicrobiaceae bacterium
CATGCAAGAGGTTCGTGGGTTCGATTCCCATCGCCTCCACTCGCTGACCAGCACTTATGGGCTTCCGAACCCGAGCTGGCCCATTGCCTGCGGACACCTGTGCTGCCAGCCGTCGGCACTAGCCGATCGGGCCTACTTCCAACAGGACACCAGGACCGGCTCGACACCGATCGTGCCGTCCTCGGCCCCGGCGAGCGCTCCGAACAAACCCAGAGCGGCGACCGTCTCCGCCGAATCCGTCTCATTCCGTCACCGCCATCCTCTGCCACCAACTCCCCCAGAAGGTCAACGAGGCTGGCCGGCTGCTCCCGCCCGTTGGTCTCCACCAGCCGTTCGAACGCTGCCCCCAGTCTCCGGTCCGCGGCCTGGTCGGGGTCGTCGGCGTCAAGGCCGACCGCAGCAACCAATTCCCTGGCCCTTCTGGCTGACCAGACGGGCCTCCGCCTCGGCGAGGCCTCGTTGAACCGGACGTTCGCCTGGGCGGCAGTGAGGGCACGCTCGATCAGCCACAGCCAGCCTCCGGTCAGCGCCAGCAGCCGTCGCTCGACCGGGAGGGACACGTCCAGCTCCTCTAATGGTCCCACGCTTGCAACAAGACAGGATCCACCCGGCGCAGCGCCACCGCGATGTCCGTCAGATCCCCGGCTGCCAGACGGGCCAGAAAGCCACCGCTGCGACGGCCCTGCCACAAGTACGGCCGACCGGGTTCCCCGCCCCGCGCCACAACGCCGTCCACCCGCGTTTCGGGTCATGTCCACAAGAGCACCTGGCTGAACATTCAGGGGCAGACCTCTGCTTGACCATGGTCGCGCCAAAGGCGAAGCTTCGGTCGTGCCTTTCCGTTAGGGTGAGTCGATAGGCCAGTCTGGCCGACCACCAGCTCAACGCGACAGACGAGTCAGGACAAGGGCGGCCCGAGTTAGCCTCGTCGAGTTCTGTCGGGTGATGACGAGGAGGTGGGGCCTGTGTCGAGAGTCTTCAAAAGCGTGCGGTGGGCGACGCTAGCTGGTCTGGTGGTCTCGACGGTGGCGGTCGCTTCGATCGGCTCGGTGGCCGCCGCCGCGGCCGGACTTGAGAGACCAAGGTTCGGCGTCCCAGGCTCCGGCGGCAGCGGGGCGGCCGGCTTTCGCGGCCACCGCCTTGGCAGCACCCGAGTCCCGGGATCAAACCTGGACGATCCTGTTGCTGTTTGCTCGGACGGCGAACGTGTGTGGGTCGCGAACTATAACGAATCCTCTGTGACCGAGATCAACGCCTCCACTGGAGTCGTAATCAAGGTCATCGAGGGCTCCAAATATCAGTTCGACGCCCCCGATGCAGTGGCATGTGACGGTGTGCACGTGTGGGTGACCAACCTCTTAGGCAATTCGGTGACCGAGCTCGACGCCTCGAACGGCTCTTTGGTCCGGGTGGTCAGCGCGTCGAAGTATGAGTTCGACGGTCCTGGCGCCGTGTCATCTGACGGCACCCACATTTGGGTCGACGACACCGACGGCGGCACTTGGCTCACCGAGCTCGACGCCTCCAACGGCTCTCTGGTCCGGGTGATCAGCGCGTCGAAGTACATGTTCGCGAGCCCCGATGCCGTGTCATCTGACGGCACGCACGTCTGGGTCGTCAACGCCATCGGCGACTCGGTGACCGAGCTGCAAGCCTCGACTGGAGCGCTGGTGAGGGTACTCGCCGGGTCCAAGTACGACCTCGTGAACTCAACATCGGTCTCCTCGGACGGCGTCCACGTGTGGGTTGCCAACACCAGTGGAGGCAGCAGCACGGACGGTTCGATCACCGAGCTCGACGCGTCGAGCGGCTCTCTGGTTCGTGTGATCAGCGCGTCGAAGTACAAGTTCAATGATCCGGATGCTGTTTCCTCGGACCGCACACACGCCTGGGTCGGCAACTACGATGGCAATTCGCTCACAGAACTCCAAACCGCCAGCGGCTCTTTGGTGAGGGTGATGAGCTCGCCGAGCTACAAGTTCGAGGGCCCCGTTGCCGTGTCGTCAGATCGCACCCACGTGTGGATCGCCAACGAGCTCGGGAATTCGGTCACTGAAGTAGATGCATCGAGTGGCGCCCTGGTGAGGGTCATCACGGGTTCCGACTGAATGCTCCATTGAGGGCTTATACTGTCGAGCTCTCCATGCCTACCGAGCACGCGCTCTGATCGCGTATTATGGCGCGTGGTCGTCGCTCGGCTTCGCCGGTTACCTCGCGCTCCGCCGGTCGAGATTCACAACACTTCCTCGCGCGTACCGTGCTCTCGCTGCGGTGACACAGACGCGACGGGCACGTTCCAGGTGGCTGCGCCATAACGCTCGCGTACTTTGCGCAGCCGACGCCTCCTGATCGCCGTAGCATCCGCACGACTCGGCGTTCTGGGAATCACAGGGCGCGCGTCGTCTTGGGCTACAGCTGCGAAGGCTATAGGCGAGTGTTCGGTTCCAAGAATCCTGAGCATGGCCAAATATCCGGGCCGTCTGATATTCAGCGGAGCCTGGACCGGGCCTTTTCCCGATGCCAGGGCGCGGACGGGTTGTTCGGGCGGGCCTGCGACCGTTCGCAGCCTCAACATGACGACATAAGTGCTGGTCCCGGGCCCGGCGTGCACCCGTCGTGTCGGTCGAGTCTCCGCCGTTTGGAGTAGTCCTGTAGATCCTGGGCGGAGGTCAGCGAGGCGTTCGCCCGTGGAGAAGCGACAGCCTTCCCGATAGGGCGGCGGCGATATGGGGGACTCAACATGGCGCGGAGGATTGCTCGGGTACACGGCGGGCTCGACTCGCTGCTCCAATGGCGGGACCGAGTCGCCGCCGGAGACTTGGACCATCCGGCGCTACCGACCGTCATCGAAGCGTTAATGGCGGATGGGAGGCTCGATGAGGCCCGCACCGAGCTGTCGGTGCAGCAGACCCGGGTGGCGTCGGGAAGTATCCACGCCGGGCGGCTCGTCGCGCTTTCCGCCATGGTGGCACGAGCCAGCGGTGACCTCGTCTCTGCCCGGAACGGCTACCGCCAAGCGCTCCAAGTTCAACAACGCGGCGGGTGGCGACTCGATTTGGTCGATACTCTCGAAGGCTGCGCCGGCGTGGCCGCGGCCACCGGCCGACCAGACCTCTGCCCACGATTCGCGGGCGCGGCGCTCGCCATGCGCTGCGAAATGGACTACCAGCTGCGCTGGCCGCACGAACAGCGCCGGCTCGGCGCCGACCTGGAAGCAGCCCGGGCGACCCTGGGAGGCCCGGGCTTCGAGGTCGCCCTGGCTGAACGGCGGAACCGTCAACGAAATCGACGCCGTCACCCAGGCGTTACCAGCCACCGCTGCACGCCATCGGGCCCAAGATCCTCACGTCCTCACCGCAACCGAGACCAAAGTCGAAGCTCTCGCCATCGAGGGTCTAACCAACCGCGAAATCGCCGACCAACTCTACATCGGCACCGAAACCGTCAAAACGCACCTCTCCCGCGTCTACGACGACGGGGCGTTCGGAGTCGTCGAGAACTGCGGACCAGTCCCATGGCACGGTCCGACCAGACCTAAAACACCGGGAAGTCGACCGGTGCCAACCGTCATCAACTGAGAACCTTTTCGACCCGCCGAGTGAATCGTTGCCGATCCCGGACTGGACCGCCCCACTTCGGTCCGTACGGGGCGCACGGTATCGCCGTTCCAGCGGTGAACCTTCGGATCGGGTGCGAACGATATTCTGGGCGCGTACCGTCTCGTTGAACTCAGCTCCGGTCGCAGCGCCTGCAGATTCGGGGTGCCTGCGGGTCCCGGTGATCCGCGCCGTTCTGCGTCCGCGACCTGATGATGCTGCCGCCGCGACCGCCGGCGCGCATGCGGTAGCTAGCCAAGCCTCTCTCTCGTGAGCGGTTGACCGACGTACTCACGCACATTTACCATGGCGCCGCAAGCACGAGGCACGAGGACGCCGTTTATTCGTTCGTCACGTCCAGGCCGGGGGAGATCCGGGCCGTAGCCGTATCAACGTATTGTGGGGAGATGGATTCTCTCTCCGTGCCTCGGGTTCCTCTGTTGCCAGCAGATGCTGACGATGAGCTCGCAAACGCGATCCGCGACCGTCGTGGCGGTCAGCTTGCCACGCTCGATCGAATTCTGTTGCACAGCCCGCCAGTCGCGGACGGATGGAACCACATGTTCGCAGCCATCCGGGAGGAGACGACCCTGGCAGCCGATCTGCGCGAGCTCGCGATGCTCCGGGTGGCGAGCTTGAATGGTGATCTCCATAACTGGGGATGGCACGTGCCGATCGCCCGCGAAGTGGGAATTACTGACGCAGAAATCGTTGGTCTGCGAGATTGGCGGGCCATCAGCACGTTCACCGATGTTCAACGTGCTGTCCTTGCCTATGCCGAGGTCATGACGACGGACATCCGCGTTCCAGATGACGTGTTCTTAGGCGTTCGCGAGCATCTCAACGATCGAGACCTCGTCGAGCTCACCGCCACGATTGGCGCGTACAACCTTGTTTCGCGATTTCTGGTTGCCATGAGGATCGAGCGGGAAATGTGAGCGTGTCGGGGCGAGCCGAAGAGAGAAGAGCTATCCGATCTGAACCTCCCCTCCGATGGCCGGACACCTCCCCGAGGATTTAGGTGTCCGGTCTGACAACGGTTCGAGGAGGTCGAGGAGAACGTCAATCCAGAACGGCAACCGGACGACGACGGCGACCGCACACTTCGGCCCGTCCCGAGCGCCCGATAATGGCGAGGCGTCGTAGAGACGGTGATGTCCACAGCTCTCCGAATCGATGAAATGGTTACCGTCCCGATCGAGTGTTCGATTAGACGCGGATGACGGTTGCCTGTACTCGACGGGCCTGAAGGAGGGCCTTGATATCGGGTTCGTCGCTGGTGAGGACTTGGCCTCGCGGTTCGACCAGGAGCGCCACGTGGGCGTCGACAAGGTCGTTGGTGCCACTTGAGCCGAGGAGGTCGCCGACTTTCTTCGCCGCCGCCTCGTCGAGCGCCACAGTGTCGAGGCCGGGTAGAACGCGCGCCAGGTCGGCCTGCCGGCGACCGCTACGCCAGACCTGCGCGACCGCGCCGGCGCTGGTTCGCACCGCGACCCCGTCGCGCTGGAGCACACGTAGCATCGCCCCGACCTTTCGGTCCTTCTTATCGATGGCGATCAGGGCGCCAGCGTCGAGGACCGCCGTCACGCCGCTCCGCGGCGGGCGCCGGCATTGAGCGCGGCTGCGGCCGCGTTGAGTTCCTCGTCATTGAAGGGGCCGTCCTCGGCTTCCCAGACGTCCAGAGCGGCTCCGAGTAACTCGTTGCGTAGACGCTGGGCCGCGGCCGCGGCGAGCCAGGTGGAGACGCTCATGCCCGATCGGGTTGCTGCCTCGCGCACGGCCGCACCGATCTCGGGTGGCATGGTCACTGAGAACCGATCAACCTGCGCCATGCATACTACCGTAACACACACAGTTGTATGCGTCGAGACCAGGTTCGCACGGTGGTAGGGGACCATCCCGACAGAGCGGCTCTGCTCGTAACCGAAACCACACCACTTCGGCCCCACCAGGGCGCACGGTATCGCGGGACGCCTCGACGTATCTCGCGGGCCTGATCTGGTCTCAGGCCGGGCTGCCCAACCCGGGCAAGCAAGGGCAACGTCGATCAGCCCCCGGGGGCCGTGCCGTTCTGGGTGGGTCTCGAACCAGTCGCTTGGGACTTCTACCAGGAGATCAGGTCGAATCAGGCCGGGCCTGGTATGAAAGGGAATAAGGCTTGGCCTGTTCGAGCAGAGCCGGTATCTTCCTCCAGATCCCCGGCGACCAGTGGGCTCGACCACCATCGGGCAGCGATCAGAGGGGGTTAGGCCTGGCCCCCCTCCGAGCCGGAACGTTGGATCTGATGCTCAGCAGCGCGTCGTTGGAACCCTTCCACTAGGTCGTGGTGCTCTTGGGACATGAACAGGGTGGTGTTGGCGAACCGGTCGAAATCGCGGGCGCTGCGGCGGTCGACCGAGGCGGCGGTATCGACCGCGATCTTGGCGACTCCGATGGCCTCGCGGGGCATGGCTGCTAGTTGATGGGCGAACTCTATGGCTCTGTCGGGAAAGACCGAGGCGGGGTAGACCGCTTGGACCAGTCCGATAGCCAAAGCCTGCTCAGCGTCGAGGGTCTGGCCGGCCATGGCCAGCCATTTGACCCACGCCTGACGTGCTCGCTTGCCATGCTCGGCCCCCTTCGAAGAACGCCCGGACTGAACCAACCCCTCCATATTGCCGCAAACCCGCCGACGGACGAAAGGGCGTAACGATCGCACAACGTCCGATGTGCGACTCAGCCCATGCCGGGCGGTACGCCTGAGCAGAGTGGATGTCATCGCTCGCCACGACCCGATGGCCAGACGCGGATTCGACCCGGTCAAGCCGGGATCGGCCGGTCCGGTTACCACCAAAAATCCGGATAGAAACGGCGAACCCTGGTGTTCGCCAGGGACGAGGTTGGGTAACGTCAAGGAGTCGGCACGTTCCGGTGGCTTTGCCGGTCCGCCGACCGATCCGGGCCCGGGCACCATTGGGCTGTGGTCCCGAAGGAGGGACGTGATGGAACCGACAATGGAAGGGCTTCAGGGTGGGTTGCGCCTGGCAAGCGCAGAACACCAACGCCGAATATCAAGCCACACGGCTGGCCACAAACTCCGACCGACGGGCCGGCGCTCGGGTGCCCGGCCTTCCAGGGGCTGCGGCGGGCCGGCGGAAGAATAGCCTGGGACCACAAAATTGATGACCACTGGAACCCTCACTTCGGCCCGTACCTCGCGCCCGGCAAGGACAGCAGCCTGCGGCTCGGCGAGCCAACCGGGGACCGGCTCGGGGAGCACGTTATTGCTGCGGTGAAGCCTCGGGTTGTCGGCTCACACCGCAATGTTTTCGAACGTCACGTCGACGAAATCGGGGACCCACCCGAAGGCGCAGGGGGCGAGAAACGGACAGGAGCTGAACTCGACCTGCCCTGTGCCGTTGCAGGGCACCCACCACTTCTTTGTCGTGGGGATCTGCTTCGGCTTGCCGTAGTCGGTGAAGTTCAAGCTCGGTGGTCGCGGTGTGGCCATCCCGGGCACGAACCAGGCGTGGATCGAGCTGAACAGGCCCGTGTAACCCGTAGCGTTCGCGACCTCTGCAACCGACAGCGTCTGTCCGCCCCGAACGGGGCCGGTCCGGCCTGGCCAGATCGGTCCCGGGCAGACCGTGTGGATGATCGGATTGTCGTTGCTTCCGTTCACCAAGCCCACGAAGTGCTGGTTCGGCCCGATGGGTGTCTGTGCCGTCGCCGGCGCCGCGGTCATCCCCAAGAAGGAGAACGCGGCCAGCAGGCCGACCAGGCCGGAGCGAAATACTGTGCGCATGAATGCCTCCATTCTCTCGCCGGTGTGGCGGGTTCTATAGGTGCTTCGTCTCAAGGTTGGCCGCCGAAGGTGACACGGACGCTGTCGGCACGGGCGGACGGGCTCGACGGCAGGGAACGAACGACACCAACCATATGCCACTGCACGGCAGCGTTACCGGGGTAGGGATCGGAAGGGATCCGTAACGGCGGTAGATGATCTCCGGGCTGAGCGTGGCAGCTGGAGTTGCGAAGAAGACTTCTATCCTGTCGGCTCTCGAGCCCGTGAACCCGCCGGGCGCGTCGACGATCGGTTCTACCGAGACCGTCAGGCCGCCGAGTGGGTGCCCGGTCTGGCCTGGCCTGACCGGGCGGAAGCAAGCCATGTTGATCATCGATACCGGCCGCCGGTGGTTGGCGGACCCGTCGAACCGCTGGTTGGGACCGATCCGCGCTCCGGCGGCGAAGGCGGTCGGACCGGTGGCGACTCCGAGGAGGGCGGTGGCGCTGAGCAGTGCAGCAGCTCTCGAGCCGAGCAGACGTCTAGGCAAAAATAGTTCCTCGCTTGTATCGTAGTTGACCACTGAAACAAAGACGAACGGCTACCACATTGGGTTGCCCGCCAAGGCGCGGTTGGCGGGTATTCACCCCGGGTTAACCTGGGCGCCGACCGCGACCCACCCCGCCGACCGAGCCGCCGCGAGCCGTCCAGTAAAGAACGTCTGCGTTCACTCCGTAACTACGGGCGGCGCGATGGCGAGATCCGAGGTACTTCAGACCCCGGCTACCTTCGCGACACGGCCCGTCAACGCCAGGAGCCCGAAACACCCGACTCACCGACTATCGACCAACCAACGTCGGAGTGAGAGCGCCGAACGGGTCGGACGCTCGGGGCCCGGTCCGCGAAAGCTTCGACGAAGGCGAGCACAGCGTCGGTCCTGAATGCCCACTGAAGGGCGATCGCTGGACCGCTCGGTCACGGCCCCGGCCGGGCGCACGGTGTCGCCGCTGCGGCGGTGAACATCCGGATCGGGTGGGAACAATGTTCTGGGGACGCCGGCCGCCTGGATAAGCCCGCCTCGGTTCGCAGCGCGGAATACGGGCGGGTCAAGTCAGGTCGCCAGGGGAGATCCGGAGGCTATTGTGCACCGCGCCGATCGTGGTGCGGGGAGGGGGTCGAAGCGTCGACGCGCTTAGGGGGATGTAGGGTGCAGACTTACCGCGAGGCGATACCACGGTCTAGAGGTCGTCGTCGATGCCTTGGCCCTTCGACATCGAGGCGTCTAGTACCCCGCTCGTGCCGTACTGCTCGACCGAGCGGGCCACCGTCTTCAAGATGGTCTCAGGATCATCGTCGAGGTCCACTGACTGCAAGAACGGTTGACGGGCGGTAAGTCCGGTCGAGCAGTAGACCTCGCAGCGATTGCCCTCGGGATCGTAGAAATACACGCCGATGGCGTTCCCATGAGAGGCGACCATGTCGATGCTCACCGAGCGCTGCCGAAAACGCTTGTAGTATCCGATCACATCCGCGAGTGAGGGGCAACGAAATGAGACTTGCTGCACGACATGCGCGTCGTCGCCCACATTTCTCCCTGCCATCAGCAGCAGCTCGTGGTGCTCCACGTCGGGCTGAGCGGAGAAGAACACCAGACCGTGCTCTAGGTCCTCGTCGGTCTTGGTGAGGCCGAGGACCTCGGCGTAGAACTCCGCTTGGATCGCCAGATCAAAGCAGTAGAGGCCGACGTGTCCGAGGCCACAAATCGTTGCCATGAGGTCCTCCTCCTGTGGTTCGTGAATCCACCCAACCGACCCGCTCGAGCACACCGGGCGACGCGGCTCCGCCCCGAGTCGGTATCCCGCGACCCCTCAAGGCACACCGAGCAGATGCCTTCCCCAGCTGTCGAGATTCTCGTCTTTTACATACACGTGGTTGGCCCCCGCGATCATGTCACGGAGGCAGCGCTGCAACGGATCGAAGCGGTACAGGCTATGAGCACCACCGGCTTTGAACGCCCACCTGCACACCTCGACAGCGACCCCGGTGACATACGTCGCGACGGCCATGACGTCCTCGACGGCGTCAGGGCGCGGCGTCCCGTCTCGTTCGACACCCTCGAAGATACCCCCGAGCGTGTCGAACGCCAGCAGACGGGCGGATCGAAGGGTCAGTTCATGCCGGCCCAACTCGCCCTGGAAACTCCCCTGATGGTCAGTGGTGGTCGTGCTGCCAAAGCGAAGCTTGCCTTTTGCGACAGCCGTAGCCTCGTCAAGCGCTCGCCGGGCGACGCCGAGCGCGAACCCGATGTGCTCGTTGGCCAAGAACAGGAACGGGGGCACCCGGAAGCCAGGCCCGCCGCGATGCGCTTCACCGTTCAGCGGGTCAAGAACGAACTCCGGCTCGACGCGGACCCGTTCCACCGAGAAATCGCAGCTCCCCGTACCCTGCAGGCCCGCCACATCCCAGTTGTCGTGAACCGTGACCTGATCCCGCGGCACGACGAACATACGAACACCGATCGACGGGTCGACCGCGCCGGCCTCATCGGCGATCAGGGCACCCAACGCCACCCATTCAGCGTGACGGATCCCGCTCGCGAAGCTCAGCCTGCCGCTCACCACATACCCGTCGCCATCAGGGATCGCCACCCCTGGAGGGAAAAGAGCGGCGGCCGTCAGCGGCGGGGTCGATCCCGCGAACACCCGGCCGACCGCTTCATCACAGAGGCGGACGCTCACCAAGCCAGCCGCGCCGTTGCCAATCATGACCGTCCAGCCCACATTGGAGTCGAGGCGGGCGACCTCCTCGAATACCCGCATCTGGTCGACGAAGGGCAGCTCAACCCCGCCCAGCTCCGCTGGGACCTTGAGACAGAACAGCCCTGCCTCTCGCAACAGCGCAACGAGGTCTGCCGGACAGGTGCGCAACTCTTCCGATCGACGTCCCCCGTCCTCGATCTGCTCGCGCAACCCTGAGACACCTCTCAGAATGTCGTCGACGCTGGTCATAGGATCGACGATCACGTCGGTTACCCCCGCATCACAACAGCTCAGTGTCCACAGGGTCACACTAAACGACGAGCCTGTCAACCACCTTCGAACCATCCACAATACAAACGCCCCACCGGCTGGCGGGCAGGCTGTTGCCGTCTGGTGTTCTGTGTCGACGTAGACCCCGGGTGCGGCGGACATGCCCCATCGACGTCGATCGGGACGCTCCTCGACAACGCCCGCCAGCTTCGGACCATACTCATGTGGGACTCGGGAAGCAGTCCTGGCAGGCAAGAACTCGGGAACTGGCGCACCCGAGGCCAGCCCGATAGTCACCGCAGGGCGTCTGTGTTGAGGGCTGCTCTCGTACGGTCACGGACCGCTGTCGGACGCCAGGCCGGCTACGGAAGCGAAGACTTGTAGTTCACGGGGGATGTCCGGCCCGGCGGGTTGATAGGCGACCTCGGTCAGCGCCTCCTGTCCCATACCACGCGGTCTCCTATCCCAAGAGCCCGGTGCTGCCGTAGCCGATAAGTTCCGGCACCGGGTGTGGCAAATCCAGCAAGCGGCGGACCGCCTTGACGACGACGCGCCTGCCAGCCGTGAGCACACTGCCCCTCGGAGGGGCTGCGTACGCGACCCACGGTCGGCGTTGGGTGGCAGTGCGGCCTCGCGATTTAGGGATGCCGAAGTCGAGCGTTTGGGGCGAGGCAGCGTCAACCGGCGCTCGGCTCACTAGCGCTGACCTGATGTTGGAGTTGTTGGCATCGCGGGGGTCGGCCATGATTCGGTCGTGACCACTGAGCTCTCCGGCCCAGACCGTCACGCCATCATCCAGGCATTGCCCGCCCTGGCCCGGCTCACCCAACTCCTCAACGAACCCGACGTCGCCCCGCCTGAACAAACCTGACCCTATCGGCCTCTCCAGGCGCTCACCAAGACTGCCTGACGCGACGATGAGCACCCTCGCTGTGAACTGTGGTGTGACCGTCGGTTTTGCGAATAGTTCGCTGGAGGCATCCCCCATCACCGTCACTCCGGCCACTGCCCGCGCCGGGCGTCCCCGCAGGTCACAGCTGCGAAAGGAGTTCTGGAGCGCAACCCGATCTCCAATTCGCTATCAACCAGCTCATGGGGGCCAACGTGGAGAACAGATGGCCCGGCGCCGGCTCTCTCGGACTAGACGCAGACCCTGACTTGGGGGTCCTTGAGTTCACCGCCCCCGCTGAGCGGTGGACGATCGTGTCCCGGGAGAAGGGCCCCGATTTCATACGCCAGTGGTTGCTTGGAGCCTCCCGGAGTTGATGGCCTCGGAGAAGGCCAGGTAGTCCCGTTCGTTTTGGTCGGCGTATCGCTGGGAGAAGTCGGTGATCGACTTGTCGAACTTGTCGCTCTTGCCGAGGTATTCGGCTATGGCGATGGCGTCACCGGAGCGGGCGTGGGCCCGGGCCAGGGTCCAGCCGCACAGGCCGGCATAGAACCGCAGGGTGACCGGGGCCATGGCTTCTACGATGGCCGAGCCTTTCATGTCCCGCAGCTGACGCCAGTACAGCCAGCGGTTGGCCTCGATCCCTTTGGTCCAGCCCAGGTAGATGTCGCTGGCTGCTTGCATCAACCGCTGGCCTTGCACCACCCGCTCGCCGGGCTGGCGGAACCGGCTCTTGGGCAGGTGGTCTTCGAGGACCGAGGCGGTGGCCTCCTTGACCTGCAAGAACAGCGGGTCGTGCTCGTCGCGGCCTTGCAGCAACACGATGAAAGCCCGGGTGCCGACACTGCCCACGCCGACGACCTTGCGGGCCATGTCGACGATCTCGAAGCGCTCCAGGAGATGCCGGCGGTCGTCCTGCAGCGTGGTTCGGTAGGCCCGGAACTCCTGGTGGATTGCGTCCTGGATCTGCTCGGCTGAGTAGCCATACATAGCCTCGAGGTCGCGGGCGGGGATGACCACCGGCGGTTGGCTGACGATCCGGTAGCGGCCGTCAACTACTTCGGCCAGTTTCGACAGGGCCTGCAGGCTGTCGCGGGTACGCGCCTTCTCGACGTTCTTGCGGGCGAACTTCTCGGCCTGCTTGGCCTGGGCTGCTTCGGTCTTGTTGCGGGCTCCGCCCGCCATAAAGGAACTCATGGCTTGCATGACCTCCGGCTCGGCGCGGTGGGCGTACCAGATCTCCATGTTGCCCATCACCGCGAAACCGGCCATGGCCTCCCGGTAGCCAGCCACCGCGGCCAGGGTCACCTCTCGAACGTCGCCGGCGCTGAAGCCGTTATTGCGGGCCCCGATGGTGAAGCTGGCCGCCATGCGCTTGACGTCGTACTCGAACGGTCCCGGCAGAGTCTCGTCGAAGTCGTTCAGATCGAACACCAAGGCCCGCTCCGGCGACGCGAACCCGCCGAAGTTCGACAGGTGGGCGTCGCCGCACAGCTGCACGTTCAGCCCTGCGGTCGGGGTGTCTTTCAAGTCGGTGGCCATGATCTTGGCCGCGCCCCGATAAAACGTGAACGGCGAAACCCACATCCGGCCGTGGCGAACCGGGACCAGATCGGGCTCGCGGGTCAGGTTCTGCCCCTCCAACAACCCCACCGGGTCGGGACGATCCCCGGCCGGGACCCAGCCGGCATGCCCCGACAGCGGCGACCGTTCCCGGGCCGCCCGGCCTTGGGCTCGGCGCTCCTCCACACTGGGGTGCGCCACCTTCGCTATAACCATGTTCCCCTTCTCCTTTCCTATTTGCTGCACCCAACCCGTGGCCGGTGCGATCGAGCTCATCGCCGCGGTGAGCCGCGACCCCCAGTCAGAGGACCGGGCCCACAGCCCACTGCAGTTGTCGCCGTGAGAGCACATTGACTCTCGCAGTATCGACGCCGGCGACCTGCGGCTCGGTCAGCCCCGAGCCGGCTTCGATACGACGGGCTGACCTAGCCATGCGGCTCGGCTCCTCACCGTCCGCGGCGACGCGCTCGCCGGTGCATGCCGGCGGCGGACACCGGTGACAGGGGGCGACCGAACGGGTCGATGAACAGGGCGCAGGGTCCAGTGGCGGGGGGCACGGTGCCGTCGAGGACCTTGATGCTGTAGCGGAGGGCGTCCCCATCCAGGTGAGGATCTTGAATCACCACCACGGCATCCTCGGGAAGCCGGTCGCCCGGCTCCGCGAACGAGAGGACGGCATTCGGTGGATCCTGGGCGAAACTGTTATCGCCATCTCCCCAGTTGGCCACGAACTGGCGAGACGACAGGTGTCCGACCTCGCGCTGCGGACGATCCGCGAAGTACAGCGTCGACGGCGACAAACCCTTCAGCGTGAGGGTGCTCCCGTCGCTGGTCATACCCGCCGCGGTCTGGACGAACAGCGCCTCCATATCCTCAAGCTGTTCCTCGGTGACCTCGCTCATATCGACTCCTCTCTCACATTGCCTTCCCGGCTCGGCGCTCGCCGAGTGATCCAATCGTGAACGATGCCGGCTGTCGACCACCCTGCCCGAAGGCACCAGCCCTCGCCAGGGTCGAAAGTCCCAACCAACCGAAGACACCCCCCTGACAGCTCAGCGCCGCCGAAAGCCCCAAACCTGGTCTGATGAGCCCGATGCCCAGGGCATCGCGGAGCAGCACCTCGACCGGCTGACCTACCAGGTCCTCCCGGCTGTAGCCGAACACCATCTCCACCTGGCGGTTGACCAGCAGGGATCTGCCCGTGCTCGTCCACCGTCGCCATCCCGTCAAGGGCCGCCTCCACCAGCGCCGAAGCCACGACCTCATCCACCGACCCCTCGCTCGTCGCCGGATGGCCAGGGGCGCCAACCACGCGGTCAGCCATCACCGGCCCACCAGACAACCCTACCGACGACCCCGCCCCGACCGTGAACCACCTCGTCGTCGTCGCCCCATAGGTTCCTAGTCTCGCTTTGCGCACCGGCCCTGCACGTGGCCTGCGGGGCTGGCTTCGCGGCCATGGAGACCATGGGCTACGCCGCCGTCGCGCTCCTGGAGTCACACCGCAACCTCGCGGCCGTCGCCAGCCTGCTCCTGCAAGTCCGTCTAACGTGCTCGCGAAGTGGTCTACCCGAAAGGGCCGAGGTGAGCGAGGCGATAAGTTCGGACCAAACAGCCCGATCCCCCGAGCCGAGATCGCAGTCATCGATCGATGTTCGTCAGCAGCTGGCTGCCGATCAAACTCTGTTGGCCTGGATTAGGACTGCTATCGCTTTGGCGGCCCTGGGCTTCGTGGTCGCCAGGTTCAATGTGTTTCTGCGAGAAGTGCAGCACGTATCCACCGCGAGTTGGGAGGCGGCCCGCGCCCTAGGCCTGGCCTTGGTGGTCTTAGCGGCGCTGGTGCTGATCATCGGCTTGTTCCAACACCGCCAGGTCTCAAACCTTCTCGTCCGCGACGGTGATCCACTCGTGGCGTCCAGGTGGCCGGCTGCGGCTGGCGCGGGAGTTGCGTTGCTGGCGATTGTCGCGGTGGGGATCTATCTAGCCACCGGCGTCAAGTAAGCCTCGGCTCGGTCACCCCGCGGAGTTAGCTGGGGTTACCAGAACACGGTGAGTCTGGACCGTTACCGTGAAACTTCACGGCGGGATCGAGCGGGATCCACGATTAGTGAAGCGAGTGGTCTACTTGGGCAGTCCATCGATGCGGCGGGCCAGATTCACGGCGTGATCGCCGAGGCGTTCGTAGAACCGGGCCAGCAGGGTGACTTGGGCGGCTACGGCCGCGTCCATGGCCCCGCCCGCGACCTCGCTGCTGAGGCGCTCGTGCAGCACGTCCATCTCGTCGTCGGCTTCGTCGAGCTCGTCAAAGTGGACGGTCCCCTCGGTGTAAGCCTCGGCGGCCTGGTTCCACATGGCTATGGCTACTTCGGACATGCGCTGGATGATGCCCCGGCTGAGCAGGGTCATCTCGGCGCCCAGACCGGTGAGGGACCGCTGGGCGATGTGTTCGGCCAGGTCGGCGCTGCGCTCCAGTTCGGGCAGAATCAGCAGCACCCCCACGGCCCGTTGCAGCTGCTCCCAGCCGGGGCGCTCCTGCTGCAGCCGATTCCATACCTCCAGTTCGATCTCGGCGGTCAGCTCGTCGATGGACTGGTCCCGGTCGACCACCCCCTGCCCCATTTGGGGATCCTCGCTCAACAAGGCCCAACTAGACCGGGCCACCGCTTCGGTGACCTGGGCGAACAGCAGGCCGACCCGCTCGTCATCTGACCCATGGACCGACATACGAGGATGCTACCCAGGAGTTCACCGTGCCGATGTCTATGGTTCAGTCTGTGTTCACCTCAAGTTCACTCTGAACATCGTTTGATGCCACTTCAGTCCACAGGCATGAACACGACATGAACAACGTCCAGATGATGTGACACAGTAAGGGGCGTGACAGGACGGTCGACGCCAGCGGCTGGCGAAGGGACCCAGGTTCAAGAGGATTCCGGCGCCGAGGGATCGCCCCCGCCCTCGGGGCCAACGTTGAGCCAACTCCTCGACGAGGCCCCGACCAGCCGCTTCCACCGGCGGGCGGTGGTCATCTCGGGGATGGGCTTCTTCACCGACGCCTACGACCTGTTCGTGATCGCCACGGTGGCCACCCTGGTGAAGACCCAGTGGCATCTCTCGACCACCCAGACCAGCTGGGTCACCGGGTCGGCCATCCTGGCCGCCTTCTTCGGAGCGGTGATCTTCGGGCGCATCGCGGATGTGTTCGGTCGCAAGACCATCTACACCGTGGTGGCAGCCATCATGATCGTGGGGGCGTTGGCCTCCGCTCTGGCCCCCGGTTTCCTGTTCTTGGTCATCGCCCGCTTCGTTTTGGGGCTGGGTATTGGCGGTGACTATCCGGTCTCGGCAGTGTTGATGAGCGAATACTCCAACCGTAAAGATCGGGGCCGGCTCGTAGGCTTGGTGTTCTCGATGCAGGCGTTAGGCCTGATCGTGGGACCGCTGGTGGCGTTGGTGTTGCTCTCTTCAGGGATGAGCGACAACCTGACCTGGCGGATCCTGCTGGCCGTGGGCGCCATTCCTGCCGCGGCGGTGGTCTACCTGCGGGCCAAGATGCCCGAGTCCCCCCGGTTTCAGTCGCGGGTCCAAGGCCGCGCCGACCAAGCCGCCTCCCAGCTGCAGATGTTCGCCGAAGGGGCCATCGACGCCCAACGCACTTCGGACGAGGGCACCCGGCGCATGGGCCTGTCTCAATTCCTCACCAACCGCCGCATGCTCAAGCTGATCCTGGGCACGGCCGGCACCTGGTTCCTGTTCGACTACGCCTACTACGGCAACACCCTGTCCCTGCCCAGCATCCTCAAAGCTGTCTCCCCCCACGCCAGCATCGAAACCAAACTGGTGTGGACGCTGGGCCTTTTCGTGGTCTTCGCCCTGCCCGGATACCTCCTGGCGGTCGCCAAGATGGACCGCATAGGCCACCGCCGCTTGCAGCTGATCGGCTTCGCCGTCATGGCCGCCTGCTTCGTCGCCTTAGGGGCCGTGCCCGCCCTGACTGCATCGGTAGGGCCTTTCCTGGCCATCTTCGGGCTGAGCTATTTCTTCACCGAATTCGGTCCGAACACCACCACCTTCGTACTGCCATCGGAAGTGTTCCCTGTCAGCATGCGCACCACCGGGCACGGCATCGCCGCCGGGGTGGGCAAGCTGGGAGCCTTTGTGGGCGTGTTCCTCGTTCCCCAGTTGCAAAAGCACATCGGGCTGCGAGGACTGCTCACCGTCGCCGGGGTCGCCGCCGTCCTCGGCCTCCTACTCACCCTGGTCCTTCCCGAGCCGGCCCAGCGAACCCTAGAAGACGTTTCGGGTGAGGACGACGGGCACGACCTGGTCTTCGCCATCGATGCGTCCGCAGATCAATAGCGATCGCGTCGTGGGCACGATCCTCTTCCGGTTACCCGCGAGAACAGCGAACGACCATGGTGGAACTGGTTTGGAACGCGGCCGTCCACAGCCGTCCGAGATGGTCCAGCTAGGTCCTCAGGCCGGCCCGGGCCGAGGACCGAGCGGCTGTGCAGCCGGTGCAGGCGGCGGCTCTCGAAGGCGTAACGAGAGTTTGGACGCGCAGGGCGCTCCGGCGGTGCCGTTTCCTTGCCCGTCGGGTGGTTCGATGAGGACCAGCTTGAGCGGCGGCTCGGCAATGGCGAGGTTGGCATAGCCAGGGTCGGACCCTGGCCGGTTCGGTAGCGACGTCGACACCCAGATAACAGATTGCGGTAGAAGTCGATAGAGCGTCCAGAGGTCAGTGACGTTGAGGGCTAGTTGGAACCCGGGACAAGGACGACCTCCTGATACCATCGACAACAGTCGATGCGTTTATGATCGTCTATGCATCAATGGTTGTCAATGGGAGAGCCCTGTGGCCAGAACGAAAGCCGTCATCGAGGTCAACGACCAAGTCGAGTGCTGCCCGTCACTGCTAACCGCCCCCCTCGACCCGGCCGGCGCCTCTGAGTTGGCGGTTGGCTTCAGCGCCCTCGGTGACCCGGTGCGTTTGCGGCTCCTTTCCATGCTGGCCGCCGCACCCGAAGGTGAAATCTGCGTGTGCGAGTTCATCCAGCCCATAGGCAAGAGCCAAGGGACCATCTCCCATCACCTGAGGATCCTGAGCGACGCTGGACTCGTTCACGGCGACCGGCGAGGTAAATGGGTCTGGTATTCTCTAGATCGCGCTCACCTAGCCGAGCTATGCAGTGCCTTGAACGGCTAGCAACCCCCCGGGCCGGCACGACCCGGGCCATCTGCATCTGGCCCGACTGCGAAAGCTTGACGAATGCATCACCGCGACGCCCCGGCGGGACCGTGTCGAAGACGCAGGCTGCGGTCGATGACTTCGTGGGTGGTGAGCTTGACGACATCGCTATTCGCCACCACCGGCCCGGACCGGTTGGCCCTGATCACTTGCGACGGCCCGTTCGATCGCGCCACCGGCCACTACACCGACAACGTCATCGTCTGGGCTGCTCTGGTCCCGAATTGAGATGTTCCGGCTAACGATCTGTCTGCTCCCAGCCCTAGCCCGCCGAGCCTTTCCAGGGAGATTTCGGTCCACCCGATCGCCTCGCTCGTGGGTGGATCGTCGTCCCGAGTCAGTGCCGAGCCCAGAAGGCGGACGACCTTTCCGCGGCGTCGATGTTCGCTCTGCCCAGCAGGCCGAGCAGGACCATGAGGAGAATGATGACGACCTCGACGGTGACGCTCAGCCCCGTGACATAAGCGTCGTGACGCATGCCAGGGGGAACCGGGAGCCCCAGAGCGTGGCCGCGCAGATAGCGGAGGACCTCGAGCAGCCCCCAGGTGATCACGGCGGCATTGGCCACTCCGACCAGGCCAAGGATGCCCTGAGCGATGAGATGACCTCTCTGAGCGGGCGGCCCCGTCGGCCTGACCCACGCCAGGACGGCGCCGACCCCCGTCACGGAGGCAAAGGCGAGAAACGCCCCGCCGATAGCGTCGCTGGGCCGGTGCCATCCGGCTGTCTGCACCTGGGCGGCCGTGACCCATCCGTAGGCGCCGGCGACGACGGCCGCCACCCCTCGCCATCGAGGCGGGGTGACGAGTATCAGCGCCATGGCGCAAGCCACCGCGGTGGTGGTGTGCCCGCTGGGAAACGTGTTGACCGCAGATCCCGCTTCGGTGAGCACGGGCCGGGTGAGGAGATCGCTCTTGAGAACATCGGTACCGACGACGGCGATTCCCGCCGCGAAGGCAGCCCCTAGTCCGAGCAGCACCCGCCGGCGGAGAACACCGATCGCGACGAGGGCCACCAACACAACGGCAAAGGAGTCGGCGGTAATGCGCCTGAGCTGACTGCCGGCGGTAGCCACCAGGCCCGGAACTTGCTCTCTGGCGCCGTCGAAGGCGGCCTCGTCGAAACGTTGCCCGAGTGAAGTGCGGACCATCAACAGATAGGAAAGCGCGGCGCACATAACGGCCAGGACCGACGCGAGCGCCAACCTACGGGCGAGGACCAGCCCCCTATCTGAGCCGACGTCAGGCGTGAAGGGGGCGTCGGCAATGGCGGCCATCGCTCGACGATACCTACCACAGCGACCTACGATGGCGTCCCGGTCGGCTCGACAGAGTGCCCGCCAGGCCGGAAGGGCAAGCCCGACTCCCCCTTGATTGACGAGGGACTCGAGGCGCTCCTCTCTCGGCACGGACCGCAGAGGTAGACGCAAGCTACTCCGGGTATGACGATCATCTCCTCGATGAGCCTGACGAATGGGGAGACCTGGCAGTCCGGCGCTCGCAAGAGGCG
Organism: uncultured Acidimicrobiaceae bacterium; assembly: GCA_963769725.1. Taxonomy (GTDB): domain Bacteria; phylum Actinomycetota; class Acidimicrobiia; order Acidimicrobiales; family Palsa-688; genus PALSA-693. The sequence continues at coordinate 19,598 of CAVYMU010000009.1, forward strand.
CGCTCACTCTACGACCCGCTTTCCGGAGGCGAGGCTCAAGGCCAGCCCTCCAGCGTGACACCAATCGACGCCGCGCAGGCTGCTGTCGGGGTGTCGGTCGTGTCCACCTCGATGTCGTACTTGACGCCCTCGTGCACCCGTTCGGCCTGGTCTCTCGCCAGGCCTTTCATCCGGTCCGCCCGTCGAAGCTCGCGAGCTTCGGCGATTGCCGCATGACAGCGCACACCGACCCAGACCACGGCCAAACCCTCAAGCGCCGCCCCCAGCCGAGCCTGCGAGTTGCCACTGTCGAGGAATACCTCGTCAATGATGACACCCGTGCCGGCCCGAGCGATTGCACCCAAACCTTCGTACCACGATGCCGCCGCCTCGCGGAACGCCGGCCCGATAGCAATGGAGCCGTCGGGCTTGAACTCGAGGGAGCCCGCCACCGTCGTGTCGGTTGGGCCCTGAGACATGGCACGAATCAGGTCATCGATCCCGAGCCGTAGCCACGTCCCCGCCAGACGCTTCTGTAGGCAGATGGCGAGCGAGGATTTCCCCGAACTCGAACCGCCGTTCAAGACGATGACGTCGACTTTCACCCGGCGACGGTACCCCGGTCAACCCGACGAGGGTCGCAACTATGCCTCGACGAGGATCACCAGGGTTTCGGGCAACACGCCGTCGTAGGCCATCGCATCGGACGCCCCGTCGCTTTTCATGGCGGCCGCGAACGAGTCCATGTCGGCTACGTCCATGAGCAACGCAACATGGGTCGGGTTCTGCGGGTCGACGAACGTCCGGATGTTGGTGACACCGAGGGGCCCAAAAAACTCGTCGCGCTTTGGTGAGGAGAGCCAGTGATTCGTGTCCTTCACATCGTGGTGACCGATGATGGTCGGCATAGCTCCTCCTGAAGTACGTGGGTCCGACGGCGGTGCCGAGGCCCGTGGGCTGACGCTACACCTACGTACCACATGGGTGGCCGACAAATTGCGTGGCGGACGTCTCCGGAGACCTCAGTCCCCAGTCCGAATGGGGTCGCGGCTTAGTGCCCACGCCGGCGGTCGTGGGGTGCCGGGTGAGGCATGGCGGCGATCGGAAACGCCGGGGCCCGTACTCGGCAACCGAGACTTTCGGCCACGAGCCATAGGCCAATATTCCCTGACGCGGAGGACGACGCGTGACGCTCGAGAACATCAAGAGTCAGTTCGGGCAGACCATGACCGCCGAGGACATCGCCGACACCATCACCTACATCGTCACCCGGCCTCGCCACGTCACCATCAACGAGATCCTCATCCGGCCCACCGAACAGGAGCGATAGCAGCCAACTTGCGTCACCAAACCAGCCCCGACGCGTTCGCCGCGGGCGAGCGCACCGGGACATCACCCGCCGATCGGGGCCATTAGAGGGTGTGGGGGAGGCAGAATCTGTGGCGTGCGTGTCGGAATCGCTCATCATCTCGGCTGGGCCGTGGCCGTCACGGCCTCCGACGACCACAGGGTCGTGGACCGTCGCCGGATCGAGTTGATCGAAACCGGTATGCCGGCCGCGCCGATCCACCACGACGGCGGCCCGCATCTCCTCCACCGGCGGGCGCAGGCTCTCGATGACCACGCGCTCGCGGTGCTGGTGACCGGCGTGCGAGCGTCGGTGGTCCGGGCCGCGTCTGCGGCCTTGGACGACCTTGCCATCGAGTTGCCCGAGCCGATCGTCTCTATGTCGCTCCGGGCCTGGCCTGCCAACTTTCCCGAAGACATCGCCGTCCAACGTCGCGTGCCATACGAGAGCCGCGCCGACTCGGTGATGTACCGCCAGGTACTGGCCCAGCTCGCACGCGATCGCGGCTGGGCGGTCCACCTCTATGACGCCAAGGACGTCGAAGACGAGGCGGTCCGCGTCCTGGGTGAGCGAGCAAACGAGATCCTTGACCGCGCCCGGTCGACATTGGGACCGCCGTGGACGAAGGACCACCGCATGGCCCTCGCCGCCACGATGGCGCTCACCTGACCTCACCTCCATATCGACTGGCGGTCGTCGCCAGCGAGCCGCGTGCATCGTCTTTGGGCTGGAGAGCGCCATCGCATTTCTTTCAGGTCGTCTGGCGGGGGGCGTCTTTGTCGTCTGCGTTAGCTTCCAGAAGGTCAGTTTGGACCTCTCAATGCTCCTGCGACGGCGTCGGTGTCCTGGTAATCGCGAAAACGCACGACCTTGCCATCTGAACTGAAATCAAACACGTGGACGGTCTCCTCGTCGTAGCTCATTTGACTCGATCTGACTGTGGCGGCAACTCGTACCAGCGCAACAACGTGGTCTTCGTCGGCCATCATTGTGCGGCTCGAATAGCGTGATGTCAACGTTCTCGCCGAGGAAACCGAACACTGCCAATGCCCCCTCGTGGCCGTGCTTCACTCCGAAGTTGGGGATCTCCTCGGGACCTCGGTTGGACCATTCGACCCTCTGGTCAAGGTGATCCCAGACCGCGGCTATGTCACCCACACCGAAGGCGAGATACATGGCGGTGACCGTTGCCAGGTTGCGCTCTCGAGTGATGGACGCGTTCTGGCAGACCGGAGTCCCACCAGGCGATATCGGTTGGCGCATGCTTGACAGCGACATCGGAGGACACCTATCAAGAGGTCTCTACCAAGGAGGGTGAAAGAGCAATGTTGGATCCAGACAAAATCCGTCAATTCCGCAGCCTCACAGGCCGATCTTCCTCGCCAGATCAGGAGAATGTCCCGAGCCCTCAAGATAGGTGGGCTCGTCATGGCTGGCCTGGTAGTCGGGGCGCTCGCGACCGGTATCGCGTCCGCGTCGATCCCGGCATCTGACGGTGTAATCCACGCCTGCTATTCGACAACGAGCACCCCCATCGGCCGGCTTCGGGTAATCGACACCAGTGCCGGGCAGTCCTGCAGCACGGGCGAGGTCGCACTCAACTGGAACCAGAGCGCATTCAACTTCCGAGGACCATGGTCCGTCTCGGCTTCGTACGCGGTCGGCGATGTGGTCACAAATGCCGGCAGTAGCTACCTGGCCCTCCTAGCCAACACCGCTACAAACCCAGCGGGCAATCCGTCTACATGGGCCGTTTTGGCCAAAAAGGGATCGACCGGAGCGCAAGGGCCTCAGGGTCCCCAAGGGCCTCAGGGTACGCAAGGGCCTCAAGGCCCTGCGGGCCCCGCTAATCTGCAACTACTGGTCACCAACGGCGGTGTCTCAGTGACGTTGGGGGCGCAGCACTGCGCCATCCTCTCGCTTTCAGTGGGTGGCATCCTCCCGGGTGACACCGGGATCATGGCTCCCGACTCCAGCAAGTGGCCCGCCGGCCTCATCGTGATGCCGCTCCGGGCGACGGCCAGCAACAAGCTACCGATCGACTTTTGCAACCCAACGAGCGCCACCGTCTCGGCCAGCAGTGTCCAGGTCAGCGTGTACCGGATCGTCGGTTAGTCGGAGTCGACGCCCTGCCCCCCGGGGGACGGCATCCCGGGGGGTGCGGCGGTCACGACAACGCGGAAACGGACGGGGCATCGACTACAACCTGAAGTGCTAGTCCCAGACGACCGGCAGCTGATCTGGGCCACGCTCATACATACCGATGATTCTCGGAGGTTCCGCATCGGGATCGAGGCGTAGGTTGGGCAGTCGGTCCAGAAGTGCGTTGATGGCCGTGCTGATCTCCGCTCGGGCCACGTGCATGCCGAGGCAGATGTGTGGGCCGCTGCCAAAGGCCAGGCTGGGTAGCATCGGCCGGTCGACATCGAAGGCATCGGGATTGGGCCAGCGCTCCGGGTCCCGGTTTGCCGCACCGAGGCACATATGCATCACCGAGCCCGCCGGGACCGACACGCCGTAGAAGTCGGCGTCGCGTGCAACGTACCGGGCGAAAGTCGGGTCGGTCGAGGTCCAGCGTAACGACTCCTCGACGGTCGGTCGCAGAAGGGCGCGGTCTTCGCGGACCCTGTCGAGGACGAGCGGGTGTGTCAAAAGAGCTGCGAGCGTGATTCCGAGTTGCTTCCAGGTCGTGCCCGAGCCGGCCGCCAGAAGGAGGTACGAGAAGGAGAAGATCTCGGGGTCCGACAAGCGGTGCACCCCCTCCTCGTCTTTCAGCTCGGCCTGGCACAGCACACTGATCAGGTCGTCCTCCGGCTTCTCTCTCCTCGCGGCAATGATCGGCATGAGAATGCGGTGCATGGTGGCGTAGCCGGCGCCTGGGTCTCTTCCCTCGCCTCGCGGAAATTGCCGCCCGAATGTCGAGGGCGTCCTCGACGTCGACCCCGAAACTCCCGGTGATGGTCAGCAGTGGGATCGCGGCGTCGAAGTCGACGTTGAGCTCCGCCCTTCCGTCCCTCTCGAAGGTCTCGATCAGGGCATGGACCGTCGTGGCGATCCACCGTTCGATCCACCACTTTGCCTGATTGGGAACGAAGGAGGGCTGTACCAGGCCGCGGTAGCGCCGGTGACCCGCCCCGTTCATGCTCAGGATGCTGCTCTGCACGCCGACACCTTCGTCGCCTCGGACCTCGGTAGGAGAGGAGGTGAACAACCCGTCGTCTCGAAATGCCTCGGAGCAAGCGGTGTGGCTGAATGCGGAGAAGTGGGGCCGGTCTGGCTCGGGAAGGCCCTGGAAGCCCCCTTCCATGTCGACGTGGAGCAGCTCGTGAACGGTCCCGGGATGAACCGGACCGGTCTCCCGCAGGCGATGGAAGGCGGGGTACGGGTCGACCTCGTAGAGCGGGGCATTGCCCTCCCCCCTTCGCCGCAAGTCGAACAGATCCCGAATTCGTGCTCGGTCGAGCTTCAGGATTTCAGGCGTCATGACCCTCCTTCAAATGAGTCCGGAGAAGACCACTCTCCGACGAACGTCCATGGGCGTGTCAGGGGACCCCTATCCGGTTGCCGCAGACGGGCTGGCCGTTGGACGGCACCGGAACGAAGGCGTGGCCCACTATCTGGACGAAGTAGCCACAGGTTGTCGCCGGCAGCATGCCGACGGTCGCGAAGTTCGTATAGGAAACGGGGCTCGGCAGCAGACCGCCCGCGTTATAAGAACTGACCTTGCCGGGCATCTTCAGTTTCTCCCCCTACATGAATCGTGGATTTGCTTGTCGTACGAAAGGGAGCCGGACAGAGTGTACGGTCCGGTCGGCGGTGGAGGCCGCGTTACGTCTATGGCGTTGATTGCCCGTACTCCGCCGAGCCACGGAGGGCGGAGAGGCAGAACGTCCACACCCGCGTCGCGATTTCCTCTCCGGGCTCGTCGGTTGGCGCGAAGGCGTAGTGGTGGAATACCGCCATGACCAGCTGCGTGATGAGCCAGGCGTCGTACACCGGGTTCGCCGGCGCGAGCAGGCCGGCTTCCGCCGCCGCTTCCACCTCGCCCAGGATGAGGTCGGTGACCGGCCTGGTGGCGGCGGCCAGCTCCTCCGGATAAAGGCGGTGCAGCCGCCAATGCTCGGCCGTGATGAATTGGCGGGTGGAGGACTCTTGCCCGGGGGATCCCGGGAACGACAGCATCGTGGTGACGTAGAACTTCAGCCGCTGCACCGGATCCGCCAGCCCTCGGGCCTGCCTTTCGTACTCCACGCAGGACCGGCCGATCATGTCCTCGAGTACTGCGAGCAAGAGCTGATCTTTGCTGGCGAAGTAACGGTAGAAGGTCTGGAGCGCAACCCCTGCTTCCTTCACGAGCTCCTGGGTCGTGAAAGCAGAGCCGTTGGCCACGATCAATCGGCTGGCGGCGTCGACCATGGCCTGGGCCTGTTGCATCCCGCGCGAACGCGAGCGCTGAACGATCGGAGAGCGATCGGCGGCACGTTCCACCCAGGACATCGGGAGACACTATCTCAGCTCACCGGCTCAGAAGGCTGGCTACGTCCCCCGTCATCGTAGAGGCCTCGAGGTAGAACATCGTTCTATCAAAACACACTGAATGCTAGCCGTCAACAGTAGAAGTCCATGATCTGATGGGCCGCGGGGAACACGCCGGCAGTTGCTCCTGGACTCCCCGCGCCAGTCCTCTATCTGCAACTCACTGGTTGCAGATAGAGTTGTGAGCATGGATGTTCTCGTGCTCGGAGGCACGCACCACGTGGGCCGGTCGGTGGTGGAGGTTGCTCTGGAGCGGGGTGATCGAGTCACGACGGTAACGCGGGGGGTCAGCGGTCCGCCGCCGGAGGGCGCCAGCCCGCGGTACGCCGATCGGACCCACCCCGCCGAGTTGACTGCGGCCCTCGGGTCGCGAACATGGGACGTGGTGGTCGACACGTGGAGCGGCGCCCCGAGTGCCGTTCGGGATGCCGCCACCATGCTCTCCGATCGGGTTGGGCACTACGCCTACGTATCGAGTCGCTCCGTGTACACATGGCCGATACCGGTTGGACTCGACGAAACCGGGCCCGTCGTTGACGCCGATGGTGCTTCGACCGACCCAGCTGGCTACGCCGCCGCCAAACGAGGCGGAGAGTTGGCCGCGATCGCCGCGTTCGGCGATCGCGCCCTCGTGGCTCGAGCCGGTTTGATTCTCGGTCCGTACGAGTGGGTCGGGAGGCTCCCATGGTGGCTACGGCGAATGCAGCGGGGCGGTCGGGTCCTTTGTCCGGGACCAAAGGAGCTCCCGCTCCAGTACATCGACGGCCGTGACCTGGCCAACTGGCTGCTGGCCGCCGGCGACCGGGGGCTCGGAGGTGTGTACAACACCGTGAGCGAGCCCGGTCACACGACCATGGGCGACCTCCTCCAGGCCGCCCGGGCTGCGGCGGGCGACCAGGCCGAGCTGGTCTGGGTGGCATCCGACGTGATACTCGCCGCGGGCATCGAGCCCTGGACCGAACTACCGATCTGGGTTCCCCCGAACAGCGACATGATCGGATTGCACACCGGGGACGTGGCCGCCGCCTATGCGCAGGGTTTGTGCTGCCGACCCGCCGAAGAGACCGTTGCGGATACGTGGGCCTGGTTGACGACCGAGGGCGACCCAGCCAGCCTGTCCGACGGTTCGATCGGACTTGATCCGGATCGAGAGGGTGCGCTGCTCCGAAATATCGATTAGCCGCCGACGCGGAACGGGGAGCGCGGTCGTTCGAAACCGTCCGCGACGGCGACCTCGCCATGCGGTCATCGATAAGCGGATCGTCGCCGAGAGCGATGGCGGCGGATCGAGGGGTGGCCTCGATGTGTCCTCCCTCGATCACCCGGCCCTACCGGCTCGGGCCCTTAGGCGGGGCGAGCACGGCCGGACCGGCACCTGCCCATAGCCGTCCGGACCGGTACCGTGAGATCGTGGTCGACAGCGACGCCACCGTCGAGCGGATCCTCACCACCTACGACACCATCGCCGTGGTGGGCGCCAGCGCCAGGCGGGAGAAAGCAGCCCACTCGGTGCCGGCGCACATGCAACAGCACGGTTGGCGCATCATCCCCATCAATCCACACGCCGACGAGATTCTGGGTGAGGCCGTGTATAGAAGCCTTGCGGGCGTACCCGAACAGGTCGGCTTGGTTGATGTGTTCCGTCCCTCGGGTCAGACGCCCGACATCGCCCGCCAAGCGGTCGCGGTCGGCGCGACCGCGCTGTGGCTGCAATTGGGCATCGCCTCCGATGAAGCCCGAGCCATCGCTGCCGACGCCGGCCTGCTCTACGTCGAGGACCGTTGCCTTGTCATCGAGCAGCGCCGTCTCGGCCTCGATGCCCCGCGGTCACAGTAGCGACCCCTGCCGTCACCACCTGGCCCGGCCGTCAAGGCCGGGCCTCGCGCCGCTCCCGGCGCGGGGCCGAGGGAACCACCTGAGCCGGCCCGCGACCCTCGGCTAACCACGAGCCGTGTTCTATCCTCGAGCCGCCCCTCGAGGATCGAGGTCTGGACAAGGAGATGACAATGCCCGATTTGGACACGACGGTCGCGGTATACGACGACGCCGGCACGGCGGAGACGGACTGGTCGGCGCTCGAAGCCGCCATCCAGGCCGGCCAGGTCCACATCGCCGACGCCGCGCTCGTGGAGAACCAAAATGGCGAGGCCGTGATCTTGCAGCGCCAATCACATCACGGTTGGGGAAAAGGGGCGGTCGTCGGCGCGGTGGTGGGCGTCTTGTTCCCACCCTCGATCCTCGGCGCCGCCGCCCTGGGCGCGGGCGGAGGTGCCCTGGTCGCCCGCATGACGCGAGCCCTGGGACGTAGCAAAGTAAAGGATTTGGGCGAGACCCTCGACAGCGGAGCCATGGCGATCATCGTGGTATCCCCCACCCAATCGACCAATGGAATCTGTAACACCCTGACCGGCTCCAAGACCACGACAACCGTCGCGAGCTCGACGGTCGAGGAGATTCAACAGGCGATGCCGTAGTCGGCTCCCACACCGGTGGCAGAGGGCATCGTAACCGCGCCCTGATTCGGCCCTGACCCACCCCTCACCAGCCCGGTCCCGATCTGGCAGGATGCGGCCATGCAACTTGTCACAGTTCGCACCGGGAACGGCACCACCGCAGGGCGGATCGATGACGGCGGGATCGTCTTCTTGCCGTTTGGTGACGTGGGAGAGCTCCTCGCATCGGGCGAGGACTGGCAGGTCCGCGCCGGGGCCGACGGGCAACGAGTCCCACTGGATGGAGCTGATCTGGCGCCGGTCGTGCCCCGGCCATCGAAAGTGTTCTGCGTCGGGCTCAACTACCTGCGCCACGTCCAGGAGTCCGGCGGGGAGGTTCCTTCGCATCCGACGCTCTTCGCCAAGTTCTCTGACGCCCTGACCGGTCCCTATGACGAGATCGTCCTACCCGCCGCATCGGAGGGCGTGGACTGGGAGGCCGAGTTGGTGGCCGTGATCGGACGCCCAGTGCGAAACGCCGGGGAGGCCGAAGCTGCCGCGGCCATCGCGGGATTCTCGATCGGCAACGACGTCAGCATGCGGGATTGGCAACGACGCACCACCCAATTTCTTCAGGGCAAGACCTGGGAAGGGTCCTCTCCCGTGGGTCCGGCGCTGGTGACCTCGGACGAAATCGGCGGCGTCCGGCCGGACCTCGCCGTCACCTGTTTGGTGGACGGTCAAGTGATGCAGGACGCCCGCACCGCGGACCTCCTCTTCGACGCGGTGGCGGTGGTGAGCTACGCCAGCACCATCATGACGCTCCGGCCCGGCGATCTCATCTTCACCGGCACTCCCGACGGTGTGGGTGCGGCCCGAACACCGCCCGTGTTCCTCCAGGACGGACAGGTGGTGACCACTCGCATCGAGGGCCTCGGAGAAATGGTCAATACCTTCGTCGCCGAGAAGCCGGGACAGCCGAGCTGACCTGCGACTCGGGCGGTAACAGACAGGCCGCCACCCTGATCCCTCAGCGTCCGGTCGGGAAGGCCGATCGAAGCAGGACTGCGAAGGCCTGAGCCGGCGCCGACAAGGGAAACCCCTGCCGGGTGGCAAGTCCGAGGGTTCGCGAAATCGCCAGGCCGCGAAGCGCCACCTGACGGACATCGGGTTCGGCCGAGAGGCTCACCCGGCTGACGAACGCCAAATTGCCGGTAGTCGCCACCATGCGCAGAATCGAGGGGATCGACCGCAGTTCCATCACGACCTCCACCTGCACGCCCGCGGCTCGCAGGGCGCTGTCGATGATCTGGCGGATCGCACTGCCCGACTCGAAGCCAACGAAGGGCTGCCCCTCGAGGTGGCGGGCCAGGATGCGGCGCGCCGCGAACGGATGGTCCGATCTGACGACCAGCACGATCTCGTCGGTCCACGGATCGGTGATGCTGAGGTCGCGGTCCGGCACCGGGAGGGTAACGACACCGAGTTCGAGCTGACCGGCACTGACATCGGATGCGATCTCGCGGCTACCTGCCTCCTTGACGTAGAACCGGATCCCGGGATGGCTGGACTGGAACTCGGCGATCGCTGGAGGCAACAGGAATGAGGTCACGGTCGCCCCTCCGCCCACCCGAACCATGCCGCGGCGCAAATCCAGGGACTCGGCGATGTGCTGGCGGAGTTGGTCGTAGCGAGCCACGATCGTCCGGCCCTGCTCGACGGCCTGGCGCCCCAGGTCGGTGAGATCGGCACCATGGCGACCGCGCACCAGGAGTTGGGCGCCGAGGTCGCGTTCAAGTTGTTGGAGCCGCCGGGAAAGGGCCGACTGGCTGACGCCGATCTCGTCGGCGGCATCGGTAATGGTGCCGGCATCGGAGACGGCAAGAAGCGATCGGAGCAGGACGACGTCCATGCATGCGATTCTTGCATGAACAGAGTGCATATTATGCGCTTTACACAAGGACGCCTGGCCCGTACGGTCGAGGTGTGCTTGCGGACTACCGAACCCATGAAGCCGAGCGGAATGCCCTCGGCATCCCTGCCTTACCGCTCAGCGCTGCTGACGTCGCGGCCCTCATCCAGGAGCTACAGGTGGGTCGGGCCACCGACACGGCTGCTCTGCTCGGTCTCCTGACCGAGCGCGTCCCCCCGGCGTGGACGACGCGGCCCGAGCCAAGGCCACGTTTCTCGCCGCTGTCGCCGGAGGCCTGCACACTGCTCCGGCTCCCAGCCCGACCGAAGCGGTGGTCCTGCTCGGCACCATGCTGGGCGGGTACAGCGTGAGCGCCCTGGTAGATCTGCTCGACGACGCCGCCCTGGGTGGGTTAGCGGCGGAGCAACTCGCGAACACCCTGCTGGTCTTCGACGCCTTCCACGATGTCGCGGCCCGGGCCACACAAGGCCACCCGCACGCCCTCGCGGTGATGCGATCGTGGGCCACCGCCAGATGGTTCACCCAGCGTCCGGCCGCGCCTGCAGAGACCCACCTGACCGTGTTCAAGGTGGAGGGAGAAGTTACGACCGACGACCTATCGCCCGCGCCCCATGCCTGGTCGAGGGCTGATATCCCGCTTCACGCCCTCTCCTTTCTGGAAAACCGAACGGACGTTGGCGACGCCATCCGTCGAATCACCGAACTCAAGGCCGCCGGACGACCGATCGCCTTCGTGGGAGACGTGGTCGGCACCGGATCGTCGCGCAAGAGCGCGGTCAACTCGTTGCTGTGGCACATCGGCACCGACATTCCCTACGTGCCGAACAAGCGCCAGGGAGGCGTAGTGATGGCAGCCAAACTTGCCCCGATCTTTTTCAACACCCTGCAGGACGCCGGGACGCTGGCGCTCGAATGCGACGTGGCGGGGATGAGCACGGGGGATCATGTCGTACTGCGGTGCCGAGAGGGGCGGATCGAGACTCCGGGCCGCGATCTCATAGCCGAGTTTTCCCTTCGGCCGGACAACGTCCTCGACGAAGTCCGGGTGGGCGGTCGGGTCCGGCTCATCATCGGACGACAGCTCACCGAAAAGGCCCGCCGGGCCCTCGGCCTCGGGCCGAGCCCGTTGTGGGCCGGTCCGGAGGCCTCGCCCCCCCGCACCGGTTACACACTGGCCCAGAAGATCGTGGGGCGGGCGTGCGGCGCCGAAGGCGTCAGCCCTGGCAGCTACTGCGAACCCGTCGTCTCCACGGTCGGCAGCCAGGACACCACCGGTCCCATGAATCGGAGTGAGCTCCAGGACCTGGCTTGCCTGGGGTTCAATGCCGATCTGGTCCTGCAGACCTTCTGTCACACTGCCGCCTATCCCAAGCCGGTCGACATCGAGACCCAGCAGACGCTTCCCGGCTTCATGCAGGACCGGGGCGCTATCGTGCTGCGGCCCGGAGACGGGATCATCCACAGCTGGCTCAACCGGATGTTGCTCCCCGATCAGGTGGGCACCGGTAGCGACTCGCACACCCGCTTCCCCCTGGGCATCTCCTTCCCGGCCGGCTCCGGCCTCGTCGCCTTCGCCGCCGCCCTCGGGGTTATGCCCATCGATATGCCCGAGTCCGTGCTCGTCCGGTTCCGAGGCACCAGGCCGCCCGGGATCACGCTGCGGGACCTGGTGAACGCCATCCCGTATACGGCCCGCCGGCAGGACCGGCTCACGCTCGATGCCAAGGCGAAGCGGAACGTGTTCAGCGGGCGCATCATAGAGATCGAGGGACTCCCCGAGCTGAGCGTGGAGCAAGCGTTCGAGCTGTCAGACTCCACGGCCGAACGCTCAGCCGCCGGTTGTACGATTTCGCTCTCCGAAGACTCGGTGGCCCGGTACCTGCGCTCGAACGTCGGCGCTGCTGCGCTGGCTCGTCGACGCCGGCTACCAGGATGCCCGGGCCCTCGAACGACGGGCCCAGGCCATGGAGCGATGGCTTGCCAATCCCACCCTCCTGCGCGCCGACGCGGACGCCGAAATATGCAGCCGTCATCGATATCGACATGTCGGCGGTCACCGAGCCGCTGCTGGCCTGCCCGAACGATCCAGATGACATCCGACCCCTCTCCGAGGTCGCAGGCCGGGCCATCGACGAAGTGTTCATCGGCTCGTGCATGACGAATGTCGGCCATTTCCGAGCCGCCGGAGAACTGCTGGCCCGAGCTTCCAATCCCGTCACCTGCCGGCTGTGGATCGCCCCGCCTACCAAGATGGACGAGGCCCAGCTTCGCCGAGAGGGCTACTACAGCACCTTCGCCGCCGCCGGGGCCCGCACCGAGATTCCCGGGTGTTCGCTCTGCATGGGGAATCAGGCCCGGGTCCGCCCTGAAGCCACCGTGGTTTCGACGTCCACTCGCAACTTCCCGAACCGCATGGGACGCAACGCCAGCGTGTTCCTGGCGTCAGCCGAGCTGGCCGCCCTTGCCGCCGTCAAGGGCGAGCTGCCGTCGGTCGACGAGTACTTCCGGCAGCTGACAGCGCTCGGCGCCAGGGCCAGCGACATCTATCGACCACTCGAATTCGACCAGCTGACGCTCCCGAGCCCCGAGCTCGCCGTCCGCTGAGGTCTCCCCTCTCGCCCGGCCCGGAAATCCGGGGAGGCGGGCCCGATATCCCTGCCCTCGTAGGTCATCGAGCCCGCGTTCCCCAATCGATCGGGCAGGTTGCCCCTCACCGCCCGACCTACGGCAGATGATCGCAGGACGACATCAACGCCAGCCCAACCCAACGACACGCCTCGCCCAACGCTCCTGGCGCCCGGCTCCACTCCGGACCGGTTCCGCCCCCGGGGCGGCCGGGACGACTGCCCAAGAGGGTCGGGCCATTCAACCGTCACGACTGGTCAGGTGTGGATGCTGGCGTTGGCCCGCTCCCGCTCCGCCAAGGCCGTCAGCAGCTTCCTGGCAATCGTCGGCGAAGCATCCAGGAGGGAGTTGAACTCACGGCCGTCGAGAACCAGCACCTCACCCGGTCCGTCTGCCACCACCGTGGCGTGCCTCGGGCCGTGATCCAGGAGAGCCATTTCCCCGAAGAAGTCCCCGGGACCGAACTCGGCTACGACCGATCCGTCCACTTCGCATCGGGCCTTCCCGTCGAGCACCAGGAAAAACTCCCGCCCGGGTTGGCCCTGCTCGGTAAGGACCGCACCGTCGGCGACCGGCAACGGGACACCCAGCTTGGCAACCTCCCGAAGCTCCCTCTTGTTGCACGCCGACAGGAGTGGCACGGCGTGCAGCATCTCGATGACGGCTTTCGGAATACCTCGTCGCATAGCTCCCTCCCTGCCCTCGCTCCCCTGGCTTGGAGACACGGGGACTGCTCGCCGCCAGTGTGACAGAAGGCAGGCGGGTGATACCACGGCCCCGCCGGCCCGCCCTCCGCCGACCCGGCCCCTTCCGACCCCGCCGAACCCGCCCGCCCCCGGACGGGTCCCACCGACCCCGCCGGCCTCGCCGGTGTCGCCGACCGCCCGCCTCGCCGGTGTCGCCGACCGCCCCCAGTCCGCCTCGCCGGTCCCGCCGGCCTGGACGGCCGGCTAGAGCTCGGCCTGCAGGGCGGCTCCTTCCTCGGACAAAAACTCAACGGCACGATTCATGCCTACGACGTGACCCTCCCGCTCGAGCCGGACGTAGGCGGCGACGCCTTCACTGGCCCGGCGCACCATTACATCCCGGTTCAATTTGACCCGGGCGATGACGTCGTCGATGAAGCCGTCCCGGTCCGCGAGGCCATAGCTGTCGAGCAGGATCCGGATCCGGCGTCCGTAGTCAGGTAGTCCGTGCCACCCGAACGCGCGCGTGACGAAGGGATCGTGGAGTGGAATCCATTGCCAGGCCACGAACGCGAGCTCTGATCGAATGGAGCCAGGACCGATCAGGTCCCAGTCAATGACGCCTCGGAGGCGACCGGCCCCGGCGACCACGTTGTAGGGAGCCAGGTCGTGGTGGCAAACGATCTGATCGGAGCGGAGTTCGGCCGGGCCCCAGTTCCAGGGGATCAGACCCGACGGTCGAAAGTCGGCTGCGGCCCGGTGATAGCGGGCCGTGGCCCGGCCGACGTGGGCCAGGAGGCCTTCGTCCCAAACCCAGGATGGCCAAGGGAAGTCCACGCCGACGGTGTGGCCGCCGATGTAGGACAGCACCTCGCGGCCCTGATCGTCGAAGCCGAGCGGTTCGGGGCCGAGCGCGAAGCCGTGCCCTCTGATGTGACGGAGCAGGTCGTGGACTATCGGCGTCCACGGACCCGCCGGGCGGTGCACCGTGTCGCCGATCCTGACGACGAGATTCAGCTTTCCTCCTGGCAGTGGAGTCTCGTCGTCACGCATGCGTCCAACCCGAGGGTGATGGTGCGATCACGCGAGGCATCGCCGGGCCGGGTCGACCTCGGGGCAGGCTGCCTCGGGCCCCCCGCCGCCGGCGGCTCTGGTCTCGTCGAGACCTCCCCTCGCCTGGCCGGGAGGCAGGCCGGCGAACGATGCCATACACCGGCAGTTCTATCGGATTTCGGCCAGCAGACCAGGTTGATCTTCCGGTCCCCACTCTTCTCAGACCGATCGATGCCAGAATCACCTAGCGTGACCGGCGCTTGACGCGGCCTGCGACGACGAGGATGGGATCCATGGACTTCACCATTCCGGACGAGATCCAGGCCACCCTGGACGCTCTTGACGAGTTCATCGAGGGCGAGATCAAGCCCCTCGAAGCGCAGGACGACAACATCCGCTTCTTCGACCACCGACGGGAATGGGCTCGCACCGACTGGGAGCACGGCGGCGTGCCCCGTCCGGACTGGGAGGCACTCCTCGCCGAGATGCGCCGACGGGCGGACCAGGCTGGTTGGCTCCGGCTGGCGCTACCGACCGAGTATGGCGGCCAGGCAGCCAGCAATCTGGAGATGGCCATCATCCGTGAGCACCTGGCCGGTCGTGGCCTGGGCCTCCACAACGACCTGCAGCAAGAATCCAGCGTGGTCGGCAATTTCCCGACCGTACTGATGATGCGGGACTTCGGCACCGAGGCCCAGAAAGCTGACTGGATGCCCGGCTTCCTGGACGGCAGCCGCAGGCTGGCGTTCGGTCTGACCGAGCCGGGTCACGGATCCGACGCGGCCAGACTCGAGACCGTGGCCGTGCCCGACGGCGAGGAGTGGGTCATCAACGGCCAGAAGCGCTTCAACTCCGGGCTGCACCACGCCTCGCATGACATCATCTTCGCCCGCACGTCGGGCGAGCCCGGGGAGCCCCTCGGGATTACGGCCTTCCTGGTCCCAACGGACGCGCCCGGATTCTCCGTCGACTTCTTCTGGTGGACGTTCAACATGCCCACTGACCACGCCGAGGTCACCTTGAGCGACGTCCGGGTTGGCGCCGACGCCGTCTTCGGCCGGGTCGATCACGGGCTCGAGCTGGCCCAGCACTTTGTCCACGAGAACCGCATCCGCCAAGCGGCCGCTTCCCTCGGCGCGGCCCAGTACTGCATCAACGAGGCCGTCCGCTACGCCAACACCCGCATGACCTGGGGCAAGAAACTGTCGACCAACCAGGCCATCCAGTTTCCCCTCGTCGAGCTGCATACTGATGCCGCCGCCCTTCGGCTCCTCGTGCGAGCCACCGCCGCCGAGCTCGACAAGCGCAATCACATGGAGGTCACGCACCAGGTCGCCATGTGCAACTATCGAGCGAACCGCCTGGCCTGCGACGCCGCCGACCGGGCCATGCAGACTTGTGGAGGGATCGGGTACAGCCGCCACATGCCGTTCGAGCACATCTTCCGTCATCACCGCCGCTACCGCATCACCGAGGGCTCGGAAGAGATCCAGATGCGCAAGGTGGGCCAGCACCTCTTCGGATTCACCCGTTCGTAGTCAACCTGGAGGTTCAACCATGCCGTACGCATTCACCGACGCCGGTGTCGCCCTGCAGCAAGAGGTTCAGAAGTTCTTGGACGATCACATCTACCCGAATGAACGGGAGTACCACGAGCAGGCTCGACGATGTTGGACCTACCGGCTACCCGCCCATCATGGACAAGCTCAAGGCGGCGGCCCGAGAGCGCGGCCTGTGGAATCTGTTCCTCCCGCACCTGGCCCCTGACGCGCCAGGCACGAAGCTGTCCAACCTCGATTACGCGCCGATCTCCGAGCAGCTGGGAAAGACGACCTTCGCGTCGGAGGCGCTCAACTGCTCGGCGCCCGACACCGGCAACATGGAGATTCTCAACACGTACGGCTCGGAACGGGTGAAGCAGGCCTGGCTGGCGCCGCTGCTCGAGGGCGAGATCCGGTCGGCGTTCTGCATGACCGAACCCGATACCGCCTCATCCGACGCGACCAACGTTCGGCTCCGAATCGACCCAGGACGGCGACGAGTACGTGCTCAACGGGACCAAGTGGTTCAGTTCCGGCGCCCTGTCCGAGCGGTGCAAGGTGTTGATCGTCATGGGCAAGACCGACCCCAACGCGTCCGCCCATCTCCAGCAGTCGATGATCGTGGTCCCGAAGGCCACCCCGGGAATCTCCATCGGTCGCAGCCCCCACGTCTTCGGCTATGCCGATCTGGGCGGCCACCCCGAGGTCATATTCGACAACGTACGAGTGCCGGCGGACAACCTGCTGGGTGAGGAGGGCGGCGGGTTCGCCATCTCTCAGGCCCGGCTCGGACCCGGTCGTATCCACCACTGCATGCGGGCCATCGGGGTCGCAGAGCGGGCCCTCGAAGTGCATGGTGCGCCGCTCGCTTGGACCGCACCACCTTCGGCACCTTGGTGGCCCAGAAGGGCCTGATCCAGGACTGGATCGCCGAGGCGCGGATCGACATCGACATGGCCCGTGAGTACGTGCTCCGCACCGCTCATGCTCATGGACACGGTCGGCAACAAGGCCGCCGCCACCGAGATCTCCGGCATCAAGGTCGCCATCCCCAACATCGTGCTCAAGGTGATCGACCGGGCCATCCAGGTCCACGGGGCGGCCGGCGTGACACAGTTCTTCCCGTTGGCGGAAATGTACGCCCACGCCCGGACGCTGCGGATCGTGGACGGACCCGACGAGGTGCACAAGATGACCATCGCCCGGCGTGAGATCCGCAAGTACGCTCCCGACTTCCGGATGTAACCAGGGCGGTCCCTGCCGGGCCTCCGGCTCGAGTAGCCGGAGGGGCGCCGTTCACACCAGCTTCGCCGGTCGCTACCCGCCGGACGCCACGGCCTCTCCGGCCTGGACCTGCCGGCCGCTCGGCTCCTGCTGCCAGGGCCATGCCTCGGCGTCCGCCCACAGCCGCTCGAGGCGATAGAAGTCCCGGGCTTCGCTCAACAGGACGTGGACCACGAAGTCGCCGTAGTCCATCAGCACCCAGCGGGCGTCGTCCAGGCCCTCGATGCGCAGCGGCGCCGGGCCTCCGGCCCGCTTGAGCTGCTCCTCCACCTCTTCGGCGATCGTGCGCACCTGGCGGGGGTTGGATCCGCTGGTGATGACGAAGGCGTCGGTGATGGCCAGTACCGCTCCGACGGAGAGGATCACGCTGTCCTCACCCCCTTTGGCCCAGGCAGCTTGGGCGGCCACCTCACACCAGTCCCGAACCCGCTCGAGGCGTGACGCTCGGTGGCGGCGCCCGATCGCGGTGCCGGTGCCGCTCACCGGCGCGGGCCTGGCGCATGCGTCACGTATGACCTCCCGGAATATGTTGCGGGCCGCGGCACGCTGACCGCCGCCTGAACTTGCCGACTGCCCGCTGTCCAGCCATTGCAGCCCCAGCACCACCAGGGTGGCAGCCAGGGCGACCAAAAGCACGGCGATCGTGAGCAGCTCCTCGCGCACCAGCCGCCGCCGCTGGCGCAGTCGGCGGAGCCGCTCGCCCGGACCTCCACCGTCCGCGTCAGCGGGTGCAACCACCGGAGGCGACCGAGCGGACCGTCGTCATCCGCCTCCAGCGTACATACCCCGGGCTCGTATGAAGCGGACAGCTGACTCGGGGACGAGGTAGTCGAGCGGGCGCCCGTCGGCGGCCCGGGCCCGCAGGTCGGTGCTGGAGATCTCCAGGTTGGGGACGGTGACCTCCACCACCTTCCATCCCTCGTCGTCGAGCCCGCGCGGGCGGCCCGGCACCGGGACGGTTGACGACGACCAGGGTGGCCAGGCGCTGGATCTTCTCGTGGCGGGCCCAGGTCGTCAGCACGCGCGGCCACGTCCCAGCCGACGATCAGGAACAGCTCGTCGTCGGGGCCGGCCTGGTGCAGCTCGTCGAGGGTGTCGGCGGTGTAGGACTCCCCGCCGCGCTCGATCTCGATGGCGGCTGGCCTCCAGTCCCGGCACGTCGCCGACCGCCGCTTCCACCAGGGCCAGGCGGTCCTCGGCCGAGCTCACGGCCCGGTCGCCGGCCTTCTGCCAGGGGACATTGGCCACCACCATCAGCACCCGATCGAGGCGCAGGGCGTGCCTTGGCGTTGACGGCGGCCACCAGGTGGCCGACGTGGATGGGATCGAACGTGCCTCCGAAAATCCCGATCCGCTGGCCCATGACCGCCTGACGATACGGGATGGCGACAACCGCTTTGCTCTCTGCCCGCGGTTTCCGCCACGCTGGAGGACTCATGGACCGGTCCTGGACGCCGAGCAGGTGGCGGGATCTGCCCGGCCGAGCAGCAGCCGGACTGGCCCGACCCGCACGCCCTGGAGCAGACCCTCAAGACCCTGTCCGGCCTGCCCCCGCTGGTCTTCGCGGGCGAGGCGCGCAGCCTGCAGCGGGCCCTGGCCGAGGTGGCCGGCGGGTAACGCCTTCCTGCTGCAGGCCGGCGACTGCGCCGAGTCGTTCCACGACTTCACCGCCGACAGCATCCGCGACAAGCTCAAGGTGATCCTGCAGATGGCGATCGTGCTGACCTACGGCGCCGGGGTGCCGGTGGTCAAGCTGGGTCGCATCGCCGGCCAGTTCGCCAAGCCCCGCTCCTCGCCGACCGAGATCGTCGACGGGCGGATCCTGCCCAGCTTCCGCGGCCACGTCGTCAACGACGACGCCCCCACCGAGACCGCCCGCACCCCCGACCCGAGCCCGGATGGTGGCCGCCTACCACCAGTCCGCGTCCACGCTCAACCTGCTGCGGGCCTTCACCAAGGGCGGATTCGCCGACCTCTCGCAGGTCCACACCTGGAACCAGCAGTTCGTCGCCGGCAGCCCCGGCGGCCAGCACTACGAGGCCCTCGCCGCCGAGATCGAGCGGGCCCTGCGCTTCATGCGGGCCTGCGGGATCAACCTGGGCGGCGAGGCGTCCCTGCAGCAGGTCGACTTCTGGACCAGCCACGAGGCCCTGATCCTGGGCTTCGAGGAGGCCATGACCCGCCGGGACTCGCTGACCGGCGACTGGTACGACACGTCCGCCCACCTGGTCTGGGTCGGCGAGCGCACCCGGCGGCTCGACGGCGCCCACCTCGACTTCCTGTCCGGACTGTCGAACCCGGTCGGCGGCCAAGGTCGGCCCGAGCGCATCCGCCCGACGAGGTCGTCGGCCTGTGCGCCGTCCTCGACCCGGACCGCACGCCCGGGCCGGCTGACCCTGATCACCCGCCTGGGGGCGGGCCGGACCCCGGAGCTGCTCCCGCCGCTGATGCGACGCCGTGCGCCAGGCCGGCCACCCGGTGGTCTGGGCGTGCGACCCCATGCACGGCAACACCTATCAACGGGCCCGGCGGCCGCAAGACCCGTCATTTCGACCACGTGCTCACCGAGATCCGGGAGTTCTTCGCCACCTGCCGGGCGGAGGGGGCCTGGCCGGGCGGCGTCCACGTCGAGCTGACCGGCGACAACGTCACCGAGTGCCTCGGCGGGACGGACGAGATCCTCGAGAACCAACTGGAGCTGCGCTACACCACCACCTGCGACCCCCGCCTCAACGCCAGCCAGTCGCTCGACCTGGCCTTCCAGGTGGCCGACCTGCTGCGGAGCTAGTCGCAGGCTCGGCCTGCCCGCCGCCACCCTCGTCTACCCGAGCCCGCCGCTGCCAGGGGGGCGGGGGCCGTTCGGTGCCGCCCGCCCGCCGCCACCCTCGCCTACCCGAGCCCGCCGGCGCCGCCGGCCCGTCGCCGCGCTCGCCTTCCCGACCCCGCCGGGCGCCAGGTGCTGTCGTCGAGTGGGCGATCGTTTGACGAACGGTCACTTTTGTACGTATAGCGACAAACGATTGCCCACTCGTCAAACGATTGACCACTGGACGATGTTTCTTTTACTATAAAAAATAGTGAAAAGTGATGAGAAGGCGCTGGTGGTGACCCGTTGGGCGCAGCGCCATGCGGGCATAGTCACGCGTGAGCAGGCCCTCAGCCTCGGCGCCAACGATCGGGTGCTGGCTCGCCTGGTACGGAGCGCGGCGCTGCGGCGTTGCCACCCGGGGGTGTACATCCTGGCCGGGACGCCCGCCGGTCACGCCACCGCAGTGCGGGCCGGCCTGGCCGCCCTCGGCCCCGATGCGGTGGCGTCCCACCAGTCGGCGGCCTGGCTGGCCGGGCTGGTCGAGCAGCCACCCGCTGTGGTCCACGCCGTGGTGGGCGCCGAGCAACGATGCTGCTTATCTGGGGTACAGGTGCACCGCTGCAACCAGCCTGTGGCCGTCCAGGCCTTCAGGGGCGTGCGTTGCACCAGCCCGGTCCGGACGCTGATCGACCTCGCTACCGTCGTCCCCGCCGAGGCGGTGGCCGCCGCGCTTGACCGGGCCCTGGCCTCCCGGCTGGTCCGGCTCCGGGATCTCGATGACGCCACCCGGGCGGGAGGCGGGGTTCGGGGGACTGCCGTCCTCCGTCGCTGCCTTCAGCAGCGCGGCTATGTCGGCGGTCCCGGGCCGAGCGTGCTGGAGAGCCGCATGGCGCGCCTCTTCACCCGATACCGACTACCAAAACCCCGCGCCGAGGTCGTCTGGGGCGAAGGACGGGAGTACCGCCTCGACTTTGCCTACCCGGCCATCAAGCTGGCCATCGAGGTGTACGGCTATGCCTGGCATCACTCCCCCGACCAGCTGGCCCACGATTTGGCTCGACAACGCCGGCTGGTCAGCGGCGGGTGGACGGTGCTCGCCTATACCTGGCGCCAGGTGGCGGCCGACCCGCACGCCGTGGCCGCCGAGATCTCCACTGCGTACCGGCGCCTCAGCGCCGCGGCCTGACCGGCCACGGGTCGATAGAGCCTCCGCCGCCGAAGCCGCCGAAGCCGCCGAAGCCGCCGGGGACCCGCCGGCACGAGGACCCGAGGCCGGAGTGTCGACTAGAATGCCCTCAAAGACGGTCACATGCGCCCCATGGTGGCGACGCCGGTGGCGGCCCGAGGCCGAAAGTCGCAAAAGTTGATAATCTCAGTCGTCTTTGGTTGACTGGACGTTGTGCAGACCGGTGTCATCGATCCCGAGACCGCGGCCGACATCGAGAAGTTCGACCGGCTGCTGGCAGACCACCTGGCGGGCCGGGTGGACGAGGACGCCTTCCGGGTGTTCCGTCTCAACAACGGCATCTACGGCCAGCGGCAGGGCGGCCACAACCAGATGGTCCGCATCAAGCTCCCCTACGGCGGCGTGACCGCCGAGCAGCTCGACCTGCTGGCCAGCGTGGCCGACCGCTACAGCCGGGGTTGGGGCCACCTGACCACCCGTCTCAACGTCCAGTTCCACTTCGTCCAGCTGGAGCGGGTGCCCGACCTGCTCCGGGAGCTGGCCGCCGTCGGCCTGACCACCCGGGAGGCGTGCGGCGACACCGTCCGCAACGTCATGGGCTGCCACCTGGCCGGGGCCTGCCCCTACGAGGTGCTGGACATCAGCCCCTGGGCCGAAGCCACCTTCCGCCACTTCCTGCACCATCCGTACGCCCAGCGCCTGCCCCGCAAGTTCAAGATCAACTTCTCGGGGTGCGCCACCGACTGCGGCCAGGCCATGTTCAACGACGTCGGCGTGGTCGCCGTCTCCCGCCCCCTACCGGACGGCACCCTGGAGCCAGGCTTCCGGGTGTTCATGGCCGGCGGCCTGGGCGCCAACCCGCACCCGGCCCAGGCGCTCGAGGAGTTCACCCCCCGCGAGGAGCTGCTGCCCACCATCGAGGCCATCCTGCGCACCTTCGACCACTACGGCAACCGGGACAACAAGCTGCGGGCCCGGCTCAAGTGGGTCGTCGACCAGATCGGTATCGACGAGCTGCGCCGCCGGGTGCTCCGAGAGCGCCAGCTGTTGCTGGCCTCGTCGACCTGGCCGGGCGGCATCCCCGCCATCGTCGCAGGAGCTCGGCGACGGCCCGGCCGGGCGTGGCGACCGGCAGCGATCCCACCCCGGTCGGCACCCCGGTGACGTTCCGGATCAACCGCGCCCAGGACCCCTACCAGCGCTGGGAGTCGGCCAACGTCGTCGTCGGCGTGGCCAAGGGCACCGTGTCGGCCATCGCCTACGCCAAGCTGGGCGATGTCACCTCCGAGCAGTTCCGGGCCATGGCCGCCATCGTGCGGGACTTCGGCATCGACGTGCGGATCACCAACCGGCAGAACCTGGCCTTCCGAGGCCTGTCTGCCGAACAGCTCCCTGACTCTCTACGACCGCCTGGACGAGATCGGCATGGCCGAGCCCGGCGCCGAGCTGGCCCGCGACGTGGTCGCCTGCCCCGGCGCCGACACCTGCAATCTGGCCGTGACCCAGAGCCGGGGCCTGGCTGACGACATCGGCCGGGCCCTGGAGGAGGCCGGGCTGGCGGACGTCGGCGGCGTCCGGATCAACATCTCCGGCTGCACCAACAGCTGCGGGCAGCACCACATCGCCGACATCGGTTTCTAACGGCGCCGAGCGCCGGGCCCACGGCCGGCCCGCCCCCGGCTACCAGCTGCTCCTCGGCGGCCACGTCGGCGACACCGAGATCGAGTTCGGCCACCGGGCCCTGCGCCTGCCGGCCAAGGCCGCGGCCGAGGCGACGGTCCGTTTGGTCGGCCGCTACGCCGACGAGCGGTCGGTCGGGCGAGCCCTTCGCCAGCTGGTTGGAGCGGGTCGGCGGGGCCAAGGCCCTGGCGACCGAGCTCAAGGACCTCGATTTCTGGCCCGATCCTGAGGAGCGACCCGACTACTACATCGACTTCGACGAAACCGGGCCCTACGTGGCCGAGGTCGGCGAAGGCGAGTGTGCGGCGAGTTAGTTACCAGGACCTGACAACGACATGACCACCTTGCTCTCCAGTGGGACCCATCTGCACGCTCCGGAGTTCAGCGACGCCGAACTGGCGGAGCCTGAACCGCAGCTTCGAGACCGCGTCCGCCCAGACCATCATCGAATGGGCGGTGGAGCAGTTCCATCCGTTCATGTGCTGGCCGCCTCGATGACCGACGCCGTCCTGATCGATCTGGCCGTACGAGGTCGAACCGTCGATCGAGGTGGTGTTCATCGACACCCGGTACCACTTCCCCGAGACCCTGGACACCGTCGAGCGGGTGCGCCGCCACTACGGGCTGAACCTGCGGGTCCTGACCGTGGCGCCGCAGCCCGTGGAGCTGTGGCAGGCCGATCCGGCCAACTGCTGCTCGGCCGCCAAGGTGGAGCAGCTGGATCGGGCCCTGGTCGGCAAGCTGGCCTGGATGAGCGGGCTGCGGCGGGCGGAGGCCCCGTCACGCGCGCAGGCCCCTATCGTGGCCCGCGACCTCCGGGGTCTGGTGAAGGTCAACCCCCTCGCCACGTGGTCCGACGCCGACGTCGCCGGCTACGTGGCCGACCACGATGTCCCGGTCAACCCGCTTCTCGCTCAGGGCTATCCGTCTATCGGGTGCCGTCCGTGCACGCAGCCGGTTGCACAGGGCGCCGACCCGCGTTCCGGGCGCTGGGCCGGACTGGACAAGACGGAGTGCGGCTTGCACCTCTGACCGGCGGGCTGGTACCGCCGAACGCGTTCGACCTCTGGTAACCCGCGCCACCCGGCCGGCGGATGCCATATGAAGGCCGGCCGGCGGCTTGAACCAGGCCGCGGATGGCCAGCACACCGCGACCCGACCGGGCGGCCCGCCGCCGACCCTGGATTGCGGTCCGGGCCGGTGCTGCTAGCCTCGACGCGCCGGGGCGGGCCCTGAAGCCTTGCGCCTCGAGCGGCCAAAGTCGATGTCGAAACCTCATCTCACCCGGCGAGCGGCGGCCGTGATGAGCGCAGTCGCCATGACTGTTGCCATCCTGACCGCATCCGGACCGGCGGCGTCCGCCGCCGCGGGTCACGCCGCTGCCATGCAGGCGGCCACCACCCCTGCCACCCCTGCCATTCCTGCCACCCCCGCCGCAGACGACACCGACCCGACGACCACCACGACCACCAGCACCGTGCCGCCGGCGACGACGACCACCACCACGACCCCACCCGCCAGCACCACTGTTCCGGCGCCCACCACTACGACCACGACGACCCCCAAGGCCACCACGACCACCAAACCCGGCACCCCCGTGACCGGCGTTCCGTCGGTGCCCGTCGGTGGGCCGCCTACGACACTCCCGGCGCCGGGTACCACCTCGCTTCATGCCGCGCCCGCGGACCCCACCCAACTTCTGACCGCGGTGCAGGCGGATCTCTCCCAGGTCAGCGCCATCCAGGCCTACGGACAAGCCCGGGCCGCCGTAGCCAATAGTCAGGAAGGAGTGGCGGTGGCGTCGACCGCGCTGAGGGCGGCCGTGGCCACCCGGACCCAGGCCGGCGCCGGGACCCGATCGGCCCAAGCCCGGGTCGATGCGGCCGCCAATCGATTGCGCAGTCTGGCGGTGGCGGCCTACATGGGCGTCGGCGTCGGGTACGTCACACCTGCAGCCGGGCCGGTCAACGACCCACCCGGCCCCAAGGGCACGGTCACCACGCCGGGCGGCTTGGCCGGGCCGGCCGCCATGGACGCCCTGGAACTGCTGCGCCTGGTCGCCCAACACGATCGAAAGAACCTGACGACCAGCCGCGTCACGCTGGCCCAGTTGGCACGCACTGAGGGGACGGCAGGAAAAGGGGTGGCCCAGGCCCAGGCCCAACTCGCCAGCGCCAAGCAAGGTCTGTCCGCCAGCGAGCAAACCCTGAACCTGTTGACCCGGGCCGCCACCACTCCGGGCCTGGCCGCCACTCTGAATCTTCCCAGCCCGTCGAGCGCTCCGTCCTCTCCGCCCGCACCTGCTCCGGCTGGTGCGACGCCGGGGCCGGCCACCACGACCCAGGGTTCCTGGTTCGTCCAGTCCGACGCCACCGCGCCCCCCGCCACGTCCCCGACGATCCTCGGCCCTTCGGTCCTGGGTGCCGCCGAACTGGCCAGCTGGTTCTCGAGCGGCGGACACAAAGCCAATATCACCGTTCCGATGGTCCAATTGGCCCAGGACTACATCAGCGCCGGCGAGCAGACCGGCGTGCGCGCCGACCTGGCGTTCGCCCAGTCGATCGTGGAAACGGGGTACTTCTCGTTTCCCTCCTACGGGCAGCTCACCAAGGCCGACAACAACTTCGCCGGGATAGGTGCGTGCGACAGCTGCGCCCACGGGTGGACATTCCCGAACGCCGCGACCGGCGTCAGCGCCCAGCTGGAGCTGCTCGAGGCCTACGCTTCGCCGACCCCGGTGGCCACCCCGCTGCTCGGATCGGTCGGCGTCGGTGGCTGTTGCCCGACCTGGATGGCGCTGGCCGGCAAATGGGCTTCGAGCACCGCCTACGGCATTTCGATCCTCACCGTCTACCGGCAGATGCTCACCTGGCTCATACCCCAGCGACTGGTGGCCGCCGGGTTGCTGGCGGCGCCCAGGCCGGCACCGACCCACCCCACTCCGACCGCGCCGAATCCAGCCCCGGCGGGCTCGGGCCCGGCGCCAGGGATCATCGCACCCACGACCACCACCCCTCGGACCCCGACGACCCCGACGACCCCGAAGACCGCGCTGCCCACACCGACGACCGCGCTGCCCACACCGACGACCAGGCCCGGCCGGGGAGCTGCCTAGTACCCGGGCAGTTGGGCGATCCGGGCCAGGACCCAGTCGTAGGCGCCGGAGCTGACCGGGGCCTTGCAGTACTTGCACGTACCGGCAAGGTCCAGATCGAGCGGCGCCCCGCAGTTGGGGCACTTGGCCGTCAGGGTGCCCCCCGCGGTCGGCGTGGTGGCCGTCCCGGAGCGCTGGAAGGTCCAGTCCTCCGCCCACTGGCCGACGTGCTTGTTGCCACGAACCACCCGGCCGTTCCCGTCCTCGACGTCATAGTCGGCGCAGGCGGCGACGACGCGGGTCGTGATGGTGTCGTAGCGCTGATCGTGGTGGGCGGCGATGATCGTCAGGTCCGCGACGGCGAGGTCTTCCAGCACGTTGCGTTTGTGGGCGTCGATATATCCCTGGATCTGGCTGCGGTGCTGCTGCCACAGGCCGTCCGCCATGACCTGGCGGCTCATGCCCGGCTGGCGCTCCGTCCAGGCCTGCTGGACGACGAAGAACGTCCGCTGGGCCTGCTCGAGGAACGCCTCCTGGGAGAACCCGGGGTCATGGGCGGTGATGGCGGCCAGCCCGCTCGCGGCCGACTCCGGTCGGGCCGCGGCCGGCGCCGATCCAGGAAAAAGATCGCCCTGGACCGTGTTGATCGCCGGCTGGTCATCATGGCTCCACTGCTGGGCCGGCGGGGAGGGTGGCGCCCCGGTGAGGACATCAGTGGGCCGGCGCCGGTCCCGCCACCGAGGCCAACTCAGGCGCAGCACGAACAGGGCCAGGACGACGCTCACGATCAGGACGGTTCCCGCCGCGGCTCCCCCGCCGCCGCCACCGAAGAAGAAGAACCCACCACCACCCCCGCCGATACCGCCTCCGCCCAGGCCGCCGCCACCACCCCCGCCGCCGTCGAAGCTCTGGCCGCCACCGGCCCGGACGAGAACGTCGGCGAGGAGGACGATCACGGAGCGGGTGAGGTGGGGGGAACAGGAGGTGCGGGGGGCGGGGCAGCTCCGCCTGCCGCAGGGGCGCCGACCGCCGTGCCGCAAGACGGGCAGAACTTGGCGCCCGGCGCCATCTCGGCCCCGCACGACGTGCAGTGTGGCGCGGCAGCGACCATCGCGGTGCCCGCACGACGAGCAGAACTTGGCCCCGGCGGGATTCTCGGCCTGGCAGTTGGCGCACGCCGCAGCCGGCGGTGCCAGCGACGTGCCGCACGACGCGCAGAACTTGGCGCCCGTCGGCGTTGCCGGCGTGGCAGCTCGGGCACTCCACCGCCGGCGGCCTGCGGACCGGCGAAGCCGGCTCCGCCACCCGCGAAGCCCGGCCCGGGCGGAGGCGGCGGTCCGGGCGCCGCCGGCGCGGCAGCCTGGCCGCCCACCCCCAGACCGGCGGCGAGGAAGGCCCCGCTGACGCCCGCGCCGCCCTGGGCCATGCCCTGGCCGGCGCCGAGCGCCATCTCGCCGGCGGCGTACTGCTGGAAGCTGCCGGCCAGCCGCGAGTAGGCGGTGTCCTTGGCGAGGGTCTTCAGCTGGGTCTCGTCCTGCTCGGACAGGTTGATGTCGAAGTTACCCATGCGGATGATGGCGACGCCGTACTGGCTCGAGCTGCTCGTTGCCCTTGGCCATCACCTCCTCTTCGATGTCGGGGGTGTAGGCCGACAACCCGAGGATGGGCCAGCCGTTGCGGACGATCTGCACGGTCATGTGGGTCCGCATCACCTTGAGCAGCTGATCGCTCATCCAGCCGGTGATGGCCTCGTTGTTGGCGACGTCGACGGTGCCGACCAGATTGGTGATCAGGGCCACCGGATCCTTGACCTGCATGGAGTAGTCGCCGAACACCCGGAGGGTCACGATCATCCCGGTCTGCGGATCCTGCACGTCGTCGATACGGCCGCCGAACGTGTTGCCCGGGTACTCTCGTGTACCCACGAAGTACAGCTCGGCCCGGTAGGCGTTGCCGCCCGTGGCCCAGTCGATCACCGCGCCCAGCCCGGGGATCTCGTCGGCGTCGATCTGGTGGCGACCCGGACCCATCGTGCCGACGACCTGGCCGGTGTTGACGAACATGGCCAGCTCGTCGGCGTTGACGATGGCGCGGGTGTGCTTCCGGATGTTGTGGTCCGGCCACTTGAAGACGATCTGGTGCTTCCGGTCATCAGGTACGGCAATGAATTCACGACCGAGCAGCGCCATGACCCGTCCTCCTTGTATGGCCCCTTGCGTCAGGGATCAGCCTTCATCAGGGTAGCTACCCCCGAACAACACCGGCAGGCGAGCCCGCGAAATCATCCGTACGGATGAGATCGTTCTCGGTCCCGAGGTGGGCCGGGCGCTCGGATGAGGCCGAGAAGTGCAGGGGCGCCGGTCGGCGTGGTCGGAGCACCACTTGGGGTGCCCGAACGGTCCGGCCCACTCCACCCGCGCGCCGGGCAGAATGGGCCTCACGAGGAGGGGGAAGCGCTATGCCCCAACCGGAAACCACGACCTTCGAACGACAGCCCGGTTCCTACCGGCACTGGCGGCTGGAGATCGATGATGCGGTGGCGACGGTCACCATGGCCGTCGACCCGTCGGCCACTCTGCGACGGCGACTACGAGCTCAAGCTCAACACCTACGACCTCGGCGTGGACATCGAGCTGTACGACATCGTCCAGCGCCTCCGCTTCGAGCACCCCGGCCGTGAAGGCGGTCGT
The DNA here is from genome assembly GCA_963769725.1 of uncultured Acidimicrobiaceae bacterium. GTDB lineage: Bacteria > Actinomycetota > Acidimicrobiia > Acidimicrobiales > Palsa-688 > PALSA-693. Next base: position 48,474 of record CAVYMU010000009.1, read on the forward strand.
GCTCACCAGCGGCCTGGAGAAGGTCTTCTGCGCCGGCGCCAACATCCAGATGCTGGCCGGGTCCAGCCACGACCACAAGGTCAACTTCTGCAAGTTCACCAACGAGACCCGAATGGCCATCGAGGACGCCGCCCGCCGCGTCGGACCAGGTCTGGCTGAGCGCCGTCAACGGCACCGCCGCCGGCGGCGGCTACGAGCTGGCGCTGGCGTGCGAGGAGATCATCCTCGTCGACGACCGGGCCTCGGCCGTGTCCCTCCCCGAGGTGCCGCTGCTCGGCGTGCTCCCGGGCACGGGCGGCCTGACCCGGCTGGTCGACAAACGCCACGTCCGCCGAGACCTGGCCGACGTGTTCGCCACCCGGGCCGAAGGCGTGCAGGGTCGACAGGCGGTGGAATGGGGCCTGGTCGACTCGACCGCCACCCGGAGCCACTTCGCTGATCACGTGACGGCTCGGGCTCGGGCCTGGGCGGCCGGGTCCGATCGTCCGGGTCGGCGGCCGGGATCATCGCTGCCACCGCTCGCACCGCCGTGCCCTGCCGGACGGTCTCCGCTATTCACTGTCGAGGTCGAGCTACCAACGCCAGCTGGGCACCGCCACATCCTGAATCCGCGGCCCGCAGGGCCCTCAGCCGGACGGCGCCGCCGCCATCGAGGCGGCCGGGGCATCCTGGTGGCCGCTCGCCGCCTGCCGGGAGCTCGACGACGCCATCCTGCACTTGCGCTTCAACGAGCCGGAACTCGGGACGTGGGTCCTCACGACCGAAGGGGACCCGGCCCTGGTCCTCGGCGTCGACGCCACCATGGCCGAGCACCACGATCACTGGCTGGTCCGCGAGGTCCGGGCCTACTGGAAGCGCACCCTGAAACGGCTCGACGTGTCGGCCCGCACGCTGGTCGCCCTGATCGAGCCGGGCAGCTGCTTCGCCGGCACCCTGGCCGAGCTGGCCCTCGCCGCCGATCGGTCGTTCATCCTCGAAGGCCAACCGGGAGGACGAGGACCCGGCCGTGGCGGCCGGGCGACCCTGGTCCTCACCGAGGTCAACGATGGACCGCTGCCGATGGCCAACGGGCTCAGCCGGCTGGCCAGCCGCTTCTGGGGTCACCCGGACCAGCCTGGACAGGGCTCGGCGCGGCGTTCGGCAAGGAGCTGCGGCCCGGCCGAGTGCCTCGAACTGGGGCTGGTGACCTTCGCCCCCGACGACCTCGACTGGGACGACGAGGTGCGGCTCACCCTCGAGGAGCGAGCCGCCTTCTCCCCCGACGCCCTGACCGGGATGGAGGCGTCGTTGCGGTTCGTCGGACCGGAGACCACCGAGACCAAGATCTTCGGCCGGCTCTCGGCCTGGCAGAACTGGATCTTCCTGCGACCCAATGCGACAGGCGTCGAAGGCGCCCTGCGCCGCTATCGGCACCGGGTCCCGGCCGGTGTACGACCGAGGGAGGGTGTAGGCCGATGAGCGACGGTCGACACGGGCGACAAGATCCCCAACAACGTCGGACTCTCCGACGACCGCCGGCTGCAGCGGGCCCTCGAGCGCTGGCAGCCACAGTTCCTCGACTGGTGGAAGCAGATGGGTCCGGTCGCCCACCAGGACGACGACGTCTACCTCCGTACCGCGGTCGCAGTCGGCCAGGAGGGCTGGGCCCACTTCGACTACGTGAAGATGCCCGACTACCGGTGGGGCATCTTCCTGGCCGACGCCGAGGCCGGACCGCACCATCGGCTTCGGGGACCGCATCGGGCGAGCCGGTGTGGACCGCCGTGCCGGGCGAGCTGCGGTCGGACCTGCGCCGGCTGATCGTGGTGCAGGGCGACACCGAGCCGGCTTCGGTCGAGCAGCAGCGCCGGCTCTGCCTGACCGCCCCGAGCCTCTACGACCTGCGCAACCTGTTCCAGGTCAACGTCGAGGAGGGCCGGCATCTGTGGGCCATGGTGTACCTGCTGCACGCCTACTTCGGCCGGGACGGACGCGACGAGGCCGACCTGCTGCTCGACCCGCCATTCGGGCGACGCCGACAACCCCCGCATCCTCGGGGCGTTCAACGAGCCGACCACCGACTGGCTGTCGTTCTTCATGTTCACCTACTTCACCGATCGGGACGGGAAGTTCCAGCTGGCCTCGCTGGCCGAGAGCGGGTTCGACCCGCTGGCCCGGACCTGCCAGTTCATGCTCAAGGAGGAGGCGCACCACATGTTCGTCGGCGCCGGCGGGGTGGGCCGGGTGGTGCAGCGCACCGCCGAGCTGATGCAGCGAGCACGACACCGAGGACGTCGCCCCTTTCGGTGGGATCAACCTGGCCACCATCCAGCGCTACCTCAACTTCCACTACAGCGTCTCGCTCGACCTCTTCGGCGCCGAGACCTCGACCAACGCGGCCAACTACTACGCGGCCGGGCTCAAGGGTCGCTTCCAGGAGGCGGCCCGCCAGGACGACCACCGGTCTGCACGGTGCGTCCCGCACCATCGACGCCGTCGACGACGGACCGGATCGTGGACCCGCCCGGTCGCCGCCCTGTCCGCCCTCAACGCCACCCTCCGCGACGACTACATCGAAGACTGCCAGAAAGGGCGTCGACCGCTGGAACCGCACCCTGGCGTCGCTCGGCGCCGGCGCGAGCTGCGCCCTTCCCCACATCGGCTTTCACCGGCGGGTCGGGGCCTTCGCCGGGCGCTTCGTCACCCCGACCGGCGATCTGGTCACCGAACCTGAATGGGAGTCGCGCCGAGGGGACTGGCTGCCTACTGCCGCCGACCGCGACCACGTGACGTCGGTGATGAGCCCCGTCCGCGAGCCGGGTCGCATGGCCAGCTGGGTGGCCCCCCCGGCGAGCGGCATCCACAGCCAGCCGGTCGAGTTCGAGTACGTCCGGATCTGATGCCCGCTGCTCCGGCCCCGCCGTTCAACGCGGCCGCCTGGCTGGTCGACCGCCATGTCACCGAGGGCCGGGGCGGGCGGTGGCCTATTGCTGCCGAGACGAGACCATGACGTACACCGGGCTGCAGCGGGCCACCTGGGTGGCCGCCAACGGGCTGCGAACCCTCGGTGTCCGGCCCGGCGACCGCGTCCTGATGGTGGTGGCCGACGAGCTGGCCTTCCCGGTCACCTTCCTCGCCGCCCTGCGCATCGGCGCGGTTCCGGTACCCGTGTCCACGATGCTTCGGGCCCATGAGGTCACCGGGCTGGTCGCCGACTCGCTCGCCAAGGTCGTGGTGGCGTCCGGCCGGCATCTCGGCCTGTTGACAGACGCCGCCACCGGGAGGGTCACGCCAGAGGCGGTGGTCGCCACCCATGACGGCGGACGCCGCGACGGCGCGGCCGTTCCGGAGGGAGTCGCGGTCCACCGTTGGGAAGACTTCACCGATGCAGCCGAGGTGCTGGCGGAGCCCACCACCGCAACCAGCACCGCCTTGTGGCTCTACACTTCGGGCACCACCGGCACCCCGAAGGCCGCCATTCATCGCCACGGCGACATCCAGGCGGTGTGCGATACCTACGCCCGTTCGGTCCTCGGCATCGGAGCCGACGACGTGTGCTACTCGGTCCCGAAGCTGTTCTTCGCCTTCGGGCTCGGCAACGCCCTCTTCTTCCCTCTTGGCGTGGGGGCCAGCGCGGTGCTCGATCCCGATCCGCCCACGCCCGGCTCGGGCCGCCGAGCTGCTCGCCCGCCACCGGCCCACCCTGTTCTTCGCCCCACCTGGCTTCTGCGCCGCCATGGTCGACGCCGGACTGCCCGAGACCGCCCTGGCGTCGGTCCGGGCCACCGTCACCGCCGGCGAGACCCTCCCGGCGGAGGTGCATCGCCGCTTCACCGGCCGCTTCGGCACCGAGATGCTCGACGGCATCGGCTCGACCGAGGCCCTGCACATCTTCTGCTCGAACCATCCCGGCGACGTCCGGCCGGGATGGACCGGCCGCCCGGTCGCCGGCTATCGAACTGCGGCTGCTCGACGATCGCGGCGACGAGGTATCAGCGCCGCCGACAGCGTCGGGAGCCCTGTGGGTGCGGCGGCGACTCGGTGGCCGCCGGCTACTGGCAGCGACCGGACCTCACGGCCAGCACCTTCGTCGACGGGTGGTTGCGCACCGGGGACGTCTACCAGCGTTCGGCGGACGGCTACTACCGCTTCATCGGCCGCAACAGCGACATGATCAAGGCGGGCGGGATCTGGGTGTCACCGGCGGAGGTCGAGGCGGTGCTGCTCGAGCACGAGGACGTGCTCGAGGCCGCCGTGGTCGGGCGGCCGCAACGCCGACGGCCTGGAGGTCACCGTCGCCTTCGTGGTTCCCGGACGGGGCCGCACGGTCGACCCGGCCGCCCTGGACACCCACTGCCGGGCCCGGATGGCGGCCTTCAAGCGGCCGCGGGAGATCCACATCGTCGAGGCCCTGCCCAAGACCGCTACCGGCAAGATCCAGCGCTTCGCGCTGCGGGCCAGGCTGGCGGCCGCCTACCCGGCCTGACGGCGCCTCGCCGGGTCGAGCAGGCGGCCGGCACCGACCCCCCGGTAAGCTGCCAGGCCTGCGCCCGCGCGCCGACCCGAGAAAGGCCACCCTACCTGTGAGCGACGCCGCACCCCCCCGCCTCGAGTCCCCCGCCACCGTCCGTGAAGGCTGCGACAGGTGAGCTACCTGGCCGACGAAGGGATCGCCGGCGTGGTGTACCTGGCCGAGCGGCTCGGCAAGCCGGTTCTGGTCGAAGGGCCCGGCCGGCACCGGCAAGACCCAGCTGGCCAAGTCGGTGGCCGAGATGCTCGACGCCCGCCTGATCCGCCTGCAGTGCTACGAGGGGCTCGACGAGTCGAAGGCCCTCTACGAGTGGAACTACAAGAAGCAGCTCCTGCGCATCCAGGCCCAGCGGGTCAGCGAAGCGGGCAGCGGCGAGCAATGGGAGGACATCGAGGAGGACATCTTCTCCGAGCCGTTCCTGCTGACCCGGCCCCTGCTGGAGGCCATCCGGGCCGAGGAGCCGGTCGTGCTGCTGATCGACGAGGTGGACCGGGTCGAGGTGGAGACCGAGGCCCTGCTCCTCGAGATCCTCTCCGACTACCAGGTGTCGATCCCCGAGCTCGGGACCGTCAGCGCCACCCAGATCCCCCTGGTCTTCCTCACGTCCAACAACACCCGAGAGCTGTCGGAGGCGCTCAAGCGGCGCTGCCTGTTCCTGCACATCGACTATCCCGACCTCGAGCGGGAGAAGGAGATCGTGCTCACCCGGGTGCCGGGCATCTCCGAGGCCCTGGCCGATCAGGTGGTCCGCATCGTGCGCTCCATCCGGAATCTGGAGCTGAAAAAGGCGCCGTCGGTGTCGGAAACCCTCGACTGGGCCCGGACCCTGCTGCTGCTCGGGATCCAGTCCGTGGACGCCGCGAGCCGCCACCGAGACCCTCCACATCCTGCTCAAGTACCAGTCCGACATCGACAAGGCGGCCAAGGACCTGAACGCTTCGACCGCGGCATCCTCCCGGTAGTGGAGGCGGCCCGCCGCCTCGGCATTGCCGGCCGGCAGCTCGGCCGGCCTGCTGGAACGCTGTCCGGGTTCGTCAAGGAGCTGCGCACCGCCGGCATCCCGGTGAGCCTCACCGAGAACCTCGATGCCATGGAGGCGCTCCGCTACATCCCCCTCGAGGACCGCGAGGCCTTCAAGTACGCCCTGGCCGCCACCATGGTCAAAAACAACGCCCACTGGAAGGCCTTCGAGACCGTCTTCGAGGTCTACTTCTCGCTGCGAGGGCGCCAGTACCACCTCACCGACGACGGCGAGGGCGACGGGGCCGTCGACGAGATGATCACCGATCTGCTCGGCGCCCGCGAGGGCGAAGGCGGCGGCACCGAAGGGTTGACCCCCGAGCAGCTGGCCGAGCTGCTGTACCGGGCCCTCATGGACGGCAACGACGCCATGATGCGGGCCGTGGCCCGAGCCGCCGTGACCCGCTACGCCGGCATGGAGCCGGGCCGGCCGGTCGGCGGCACCTACTACCTGTACCGCACCCTCCGGCAGCTCGACCTCGACGCCGTGCTGGAGCGGATGATGGAGGCGGCCCGCCAACAGACGCACGGGGAGCTCACCGAGCTGGAGGAGCGCCTGGCCCGGGAGGAGTACGAGGCCCGCCTGGACGCCCTGCGCCGGGAGATCGAGGCCGAGATCCGCCGTCGGCTGGTCGCCGACCGGGGGGCCGAGGCGGTGGCCAAGTCGCGTGCGCAAGCCGCTCCCCGAGGACATCGACTTCATGCACGCCAGCCGGGAGGAGCTGGCCGCCCTGCGCAAGGCCATCGCCCCCCTGACCCGCAAGCTGGCCGTGCGGCTGGCCCGCAAGCGGCGCCACGGGCGCAAGGGCCCGCTCGACTTCCGCAGCACCGTGCGCCACTCGCTCTCCTACGGAGGCGTGCCGGCCGAGCCCAAGTTCCGGTACCCCCGCCCGTCGAAGCCGGAGATCATGGTGGTGGCCGACATCTCCGGTTCGGTGGCCGCCTTCGCCCGCTTCACCCTGCAGATGGTGTACGCCATCAGCTCACAGTTCAGCCGGGTGCGGTCGTTTGTGTTCATCGACGGCATCGACGAGGTGACCGACTACTTCAAGGGCGACGGAGGACATCACCGCGGCCATTCACCGCATCAACACCGAGGCCGACGTGATCTGGGTGGACGGCCACTCCGACTACGGTCACGCCTTCGAGGTGTTCTGGGACCGCTGGGGCCGCGACGTCAACTCCAAGACCACGGTGCTGCTGCTCGGCGACGCCCGCAACAACTACCACGCCGCCCAGGCCTGGGTCCTGGCCGAGATGGCCAAGAAGGCCCGGCACGTGTACTGGCTGAACCCCGAGCCCCGCTCCTACTGGGACACCGGCGACTCGATCGTCAGCCAGTACGCCACCCACTGCGACGGGGCCTACGAGTGCCGCAACCTCAAGCAGCTGGAGCGCTTCGTCGAGCAGCTGGGGTAGGCCGGTGCGCGGCCGGGGCGGCGACCCCGAGAGGCCGCGGCGACGCTCTCGGCGGCGGTCGGGTCACTGGAGGCGCGTCCGCTCCAACTGTTCACTTGTAGGACAGTGACCGTTTGCGCACCAGGCGCAGACGTCATGGAGGGGCGGGCGATACTGCTAACCAGTGAGGGCCACCGGTGATCTCAGTTGCGGCCCAGCGGGGATCGCGACCGCGGCAACATGGGGTTGCGGGCTCTGACGACCCCCGAGCCACCCGCCACGGGCCTGCCCCGCCCGAGAGAGATAGTGCCTGAGTACAGCCGGGCCGACCGAGTGTACCGGCGGACGGCTAGGGCCGCAGGCATCTCGACGTTCGTGGTCCTCTTCCTGGTGGGGCTGTTCCTGCTGTTGAAGGGCGGCTACGCCTTCCACCGCATGGGCCTGGCCTTCTTCACCACCCAAGCCTGGAATCCGCAAGGCACCCATCCAAAGATCGGGGTGGCATCGGTCCTCTATTGGACGGTGGCGATTGCCGCCATCGCCCTCATCCTGGCCACCCCTATTGCGGTTGGCACGGCGCTGTTCATGAGTGAGTACGCCCCGACGCAGATCAAACGCCCCCTGATCACGGTGATCGACCTGCTGGCTGCCATCCCAAGCGTCGTCTACGGCCTGTTTGGCCTGTTCTACCTGCAACACAACATCGTCGGGTTGGCTCGCTGGCTGTCCAAACACCTGGCGTTCATTCCCTTCTTCAAGAGCACAACCGCCGTGTACACCTCCTCGGCATTTGTCTGCGGCGTCATCGTCGCCATCATGATCCTGCCGATCATCACAGCCATCAGCCGTGAGGTGTTCTCTCTGGCACCGGTGGGCGAGCGGGAAGGGGCCCTGGCCCTGGGGGCCGGACGCTGGGACATGGTGCGCACCGTAGTGGTGCCTTTCGGCCGGGCCGGGGTGGTCGGAGCCATTCTGTTGGGCCTGGGCCGAGCCCTCGGCGAGACGATCGCCATCTACCTGATCGTCAGCCCCACCTTCGCCATCTCGCCCCACATCCTGCAGGCCGGGGCCAACTCGATCGCGGCCCTGATCACGCTCCGTTTCGGCACCGGAGGCAAGATCGGCCAGAGCGGTCTCCTGGCGGCGGGCTTCACCTTGTTCCTGATCACCTTGACGGTCAACCTGATCGCGGCCCGGATCACCCGACGTTCCCGCTCGGCTGCCGGGGTTGAACTATGAGCCCGCCGGCCCAGGTCCGAGCATCCGACCTTCCCGTCCCGATTCGGCCCCGCGACCTCGGCTGGGACACTGTCGCGCTGCTGAGTTCCTCGGCGTTGTCCGCGCTGGCGCTGACCTGGCTTATTTTCGACCAGCTCACCCTCCTGAGCGGCGTGTTCGGGTTCGTGCTGTGCGGCTACGTTGCCTGGCTGTCCCTGTATTGGGCGGTCAATGCCATGGTCGAGAGCCCGATGGTGGCGAAGGACCGCATCATGACGTTGCTCATGTGGAGCGCGGCGGCGGTCCTCTTCACTCCCCTCCTCATCATCGTCTATTTCGTGGTCTCCCACGGGTGGCGGACGCTGCGCCTGCACTTTTTCTTCACTGACTCGAGGCGGGCCGGCCCGCTGGCGCCGGTCAGTCAGGTCGGCGGTTTGCACGCCATCATCGGGACGCTGGAGCAAAACGGTCTGGCCCTGCTGATCGGCGTCCCAGCCGCCCTGCTCACGGCCGTGTTCCTCAACGAGGTCGGCGGCCGCGTCACCCGGGCCGTGCGTACCGTCGTCACCGCCATGAGTGGCATTCCCTCGATCATCGCCGGGCTGTTCGTGTTCTCCTTCCTGGTCAGCGGCCTGGACCAGCACTTCTCGGGGTTCGCGGGCGCCCTGGCCCTCGCCGTGATCCTCCTTCCTACCGTGACGCGGACGACCGAGGAGGTCCTCCGCCTCGTCCCCGGCGGGCTGCGCGAGGCGTCGCTGGCGCTCGGAGCTCCCGACTGGCGCACCACCTGGTCGGTCGTGCTCCCCACGGCCCGTAGCGGAATGATCACAGCCGTCCTGCTTGGATTGGCGTTGACCGTGGGAGAGACCGCTCCCCTCCTCTACACCGCCTTCGGTGCCTCCCGCACCAACGTGAACCCGTTTTCGGGACCGCAGGCAGCTCTGCCGCTCGTTGCTTTCCAGGACGTCACCTCCCCTATTCCATCGGAGCGAGCGGTCGGCTACACCTGTTTGCTGGTCCTGCTCGCGCTGGTCCTCGTCCTGTTCATCACGGCGCGGGTGGTAGGACGAACCCATCGCCGGCGCGGCCGCTTGCGCCGCGCCTATCGACGCCTGGCCCGCCTCACCCCCACGCAAGGAATGCGGTGATCCACGAGCCGACCAACCCTTTCACCGTGACCGTCACGGATGAGCCCGGATCGCCGGGCCAGGCCAAGGAGCTCGTCGCCCGCGGCGTCTGCGCCTGGTTCAGCGGCCGGCTGGTTCTCGACCGGGTGTCGCTCGTAATGGAGCGAGCTCGGGTAACCGCCCTCATCGGCCCGTCTGGCTGTGGCAAGTCGACATTTCTCCGGATCCTCAACCGGATGCACGAGGTCGTCCCCCAGGCCCAACTGGCCGGAACGGTGGAGCTCGACGGGGTCGACATCTACGGTCGGGGCCAGCGGGCCACCGAAACCCGCCGTCTTATCGGGATGGTCTTCCAGAAACCGAATCCGTTTCCGGCTATGACCATCCGCGACAACGTGCTGGCGGGGCTGAAGTTCTCGCGCATCTCCTCGGCGAATCGGGCGCGCTGGTCGAGGACTCCTTGACCCGGGCCGGCCTGTGGAACGAGGTTCGCAACCGCCTCGACGCGCTCGGCGGCGAGCTCTCTGGTGGCCAGCAACAGCGGCTGTGCATCGCCCGGGCCCTGGCGGTGCAGCCCTCGGTGCTGCTGATGGACGAACCGTGCTCCGCGCTCGATCCCACCTCCACCCACCGAATCGAGGAGACCATCAGCGACATCGCGGCCGACGTCACCATCGTGATCGTGACGCACAACATGCAGCAGGCTCAGCGGGTTTCCCACAACTGCGCCTTCTTCCTCGCTTCGGAAAACGAACCGGGCCGCATCATCGAGGCGGGCCGGACCGTTGACATATTCGGCGACCCTTCCGATCCCAGGACGGCAGATTATGTACGCGGTCGATTCGGCTAGCCCGGTGCGGAAGTCACGGAGCCGAGGGCGCCGGTTGGGTGCGGCGCTCGCCGCCATCGGCGTGGCAGTCGGGCTCGGCGGCGCGACCGCGGCCTCCGTGGCCCCCACCCCGGCCGCCGCCAGCGCCCCCCAGATTCTTGGGACCGGGTCGAGCTTCGCGGCACCTGCGATCGAGCAGTGGCAGTCGGATGCGAGCGCCTTCGGGCTCAATATCAACTATCAGTCGTCCTCCTCGGTCAACGGGCTCAACGAGTTCGCCCAGAGCCTGGTGGACTTCGGTGCCAGCGAAATCGGATACAGCACCCAGCAGGCGAGCTCGGTCCCAACCGAGCCGTACCAGTACATGCCGGATGTCGCCGGAGGGATCTCTTTTGCCTTCAATCTGACCGACGCCAACGGACAGAAAATCACGACGCTGCGGCTCTCTGCTCCGACCCTGTTGAAGATCTGGACCGACCAGATCACCACCTGGAACAACGCCGCGATTCTGGCCGACAACCCCGGAGTCGCTCTGCCCAACACCCCCATCAAAGTGGTGTACCGCTCGGATCCTGCGGGCGAGAGCTACATCCTGAGCTACTACTTCGACTACCTCTACCCGACGCAATGGTCCCAGTTCGCCACCGCCATGAAGGGGACCTCGGCATCGACGCTCTGTCCTGACTGCAACGCGTTCTATCCGCACTACGACGCCAGCAACGGGGCGGAGCCGCCCGGATACAATTTCAACAACTGGGTGGGCCAGAACGGCTCGGACGCGGCCGCAGGCTACGTGGCGGCGGCCGGTGACGACGGCGCCATCACCTACGTGGAAACCGCCTGGGCCAAGCTCTACAACCTGCCCACCGCGGCCATCCAGGACTTTGCCGGGGGCTATTCGGAGCCTACGTCGGTCAACGTGGCGGTGGCCTTGACGAAGGCGGTCCTCTACCCCGACCTCGAGCAGGATCTTCGCGGCGTGTTCACCAATCCAGCGGCGGGCGCCTACCCGCTGTCCAGCTACAGCTACCTCATCACGGCTGAGAAGACGGTGAGCCCCGCCAAGGGCGCGGAGCTGAGTCAGTTCATCTACTTCTTGGCATGCGGCGGGCAATCCCAGATGGCCGCGCTCGGGTACTCACCGATACCGCCCAACCTGGTCGCGGACGACCTGGCCGCCGGCGAGCGCATCAACGGCGCCACGAGCGCCCCCCCAATGAACGCCGCCAACTGCAAGAACCCCTATATCGATGGGCAGACCCCCTTGGTCGGCGAACCGACCGTGATCGCGACGGGCCCCTCCCCGGGGGACAACGGCAACGGCCCAGGTCCATCAGCGGCCGCCGCGAACGGAGGCGGGGGGTCGGGCACCAACTCTGGCGCCGGAGCTTCCGGCTCGATGGCGACCGGGACGAGCCCGTCCAGCACCGGCGCCGGTGGTCAGACCGCCAAGGCGTCGGTCGCCGGGAGATCGGCCCGCTCGTCTGGCCGGTCGGCCGTCTACGGTCGCGTCACGACCACCGGAGCCCCATCCTCGGCGCTCGGGGCCGGTTCAGCGAGCGCGACCATCAGTCTCGACACCGCAGTACTCGCCACGGACGCGGCTCGACTTCGATCGGCACTTGGGGGCTCGACGATGACGATGGTGGTCTCGACCGTCGGATTGCTGGCTCTGCTGGCGGTCCCGCCGCTCATCGTCGTGCGGCGGCGTCGGGTGACGTCGTCACACCAAGCAACCGCTGGCGAAGCGACCGGCAGGACCGGATGAGCCTGTTGCCGGCAACGACGTGGCGCCGGACCGGATACACCATGGCCTGCTTCGCTATCGCCATCTGCGCCTTCGCGACGGCCGCCACAAGAGCCACCGGGGCGGTTCTCGACCAGCAGGAGTCCGCCGGTGCGTCGGTCACCGTCACCATCCCCGCTGACTGCCAGGGTTCGGGCTGTCCGACTGTGACCGCCAGCCCGGCCAGCAACCTGGGTGACGACCAGGCCGTGTCACTGAACCTCTCCAATTTCAAAAAGGACCAGACGCTCGTTCTGTACTACTGCGCCGACACCTCCGCCACCTTGCCGCAGGCCTGCATGTCCGACAACACCTATCCATCGACGGGATTCTTCGCCCGGGAGAGCATCGTCGCCGGCGCCACCGGCACGGCTTCAGCATCGATGGTCGTTCAGTCGGCGGATCCCGTCGCCGGCGATACGCCGTTTCCCGCAGACGACGTATGGAACAGCAGCCAGCCGCCCTTCTATTGCTCCACAAGTGGCAACCCGTGCGCCCTCGAGGTGGTCGAGGGCACGGTGGGGACCACCCCGGCGGCCACGAACACCGCCATCATCCCGGTGACCTTCCGGCCGTCCACACCAGCGGGCTGCAACCCGCTCACCCAGCCGGTCGCCACCGAAGACGCGTGGACGATGCAGCGCCTCATCCCAATCGTCAACGAGGTCACCTGTGCCGGTTCGCCTCCATTATTGGATTTCGATACGTCCGTGCAGTCGGACACCATTGGCTCCGACCTGGTCGCCGGGAACGCCCAAATCGGATTCACCGACGACCCGCAGGACCCGGCGACCCAACAAGCCGTGCACTCAGGAGAGTTCGCCCTCATCCCGGTGGCGCTCAGCGCCACTGTGGACGCCTTCACTTTCTCCGTGACCAACCGCAACGTCCCTGGCGGCGTCGACATCCCAGTGACATCTCTCAATCTCACGCCGAATCTGGTGGCCGGACTCCTGACCGGGGCGTATGTGTCAGCCAACGGCATCGTGTTCGGCAATCCTCCTCAAGTCTCGGACGAGGTACCAGCTTCGTTCTATCCAGGTGTGTGTGCGGTGGGCTTCACCTGCCCCCTTCTCGTGGCCCTCAACCCGACTCCGACCAATGTGCAGCTATACAACGTGCAAGTGGCGTCGGAACCGTACTCGGCGTCTTCGGGCACGGTGCGAGAGGCCCTCACCTGGCTCTGTGACACGCCCAACGTGCCCATGACCATCGCCGGCACGCCCTATCTGGACCCGCATGTCCCGTCCGTCACCCTCACCGATCCGGGCGTGGGGTGGTCAGGACATGCCGCTTGGCCGATCAGCACGTGCAGCCCTTCGGACACGATCCCGCCGCTGACCAACCAGGGCATACCGACCAATATCGACCCCGTCGGACGAACCTCGCCGGCCGACCAGGCGTCGCACGTCACCTCCTACGGCTACCAGGCCCTTGGACAGTCCGGGGCATCGGCCGCCCCGTATGGCGCCGTCGCCCTCATGGACTCGTCGCAGGCCCAGTACTTCGGGGCTCAGCGCGGCCGCCCTCCAGAACGCGGCCGGCCAGTTCGTTGGTCCGACCGCGACCGCCGTTGCGGCCGCGATGGCCGATGCCACGACCAACGCCGACGGAACGCTGACGTTTGATCACGATCCGGCGTCGCCCGATGCGGCCGCCTACCCCTTGCCGATGCTCACCTACGCCCTGGTGCCGACCAAGCCCCAAACGCCCGCAACCGCGGCCGCCATGAAGAAGCTGCTGGTTGATGTCCTTTCCATCACTGGAGGTTCCAAGGCCACCAACGTGGCCGATCTCCCGCCCGGCTATTTCCGCCTCCCTACCTCAGTAGCCAGCCAAGCGGTTACCGACGTAGCCACCGACATCCGGACCCAATCCCCCACCACGCCATCGCCGTCGACCACTGAAGTCACGACGGCGATATCTCCGACGCCGGACGCCGGCGCCACCAACCCACCACCGGTCCCGAACGTCCCGGTGGTTGCAGCCGCGACTGGCTCTGACTCGTCCAGCGGCCCGAGAATCACCGGGCCGGGAGGCGGCAGCTCTCGACGATCGACGGGGCCCCAACACGCGGGTGGGCACGAGTTTCACCCCGAGTTCCCAGGAGCCACCCAGTGTCGAGTTGCTCTCGCCGCGCCGCACATCGCCGTCCACGTTCGTCTTGGGCGGGTCGCGACTGGGCTGGCTCCTCCTGTCGCTCTTCTGCTTGGGCGCCGCCGCCCTGGTCATCGGGCCGCTCTTGCTGCTCTCCGGTCGTCGTCTCCGGCGACCGGGGCGACCCATCAATCCCGGGGGCCGGCGTCGCGGCGGTGAACTGTGACCGACACCGGCCTCACCAAGCCGCCAGGACGCTAAGAAATGGCGAATACCGCCGCGACCGATGCCGTAGTCGTCACAAACACACCACTGCTCCCCCCGCCCGAGCGCGAACCGGCGCACCGACCAGCCCGGGCGTGGCCCCAACGACCGAGGCCCCGGCGTTCGCTCCTCCGGTGGTCCGGGATGGTAATTACCACCTTCGGGGTGCTGACCGCCGTTTTCGCCGCCTACGTCTTCGTGTTCACCGCCCTCCAGGCCGACCGGAGCCAGCGCCGCCTTCTCGCCCACTTCAAGCCGGGCGCACCCGCCCTCCGTGGTCAGCTTCCTCCCCAGGGAGCGCCGGTCGCCTTGCTGAAATCGAAGCCCTCCATCTCGACAAAGCGGTGGTGGAGGGCACCAGCGCCCGGGACCTCGAGAGTGGCCCCGGTCTCATGCCGGGCAGCGTATTGCCGGGCATGACCGGCAACGCCGTCATCGCCGGCCGTCGGGTCGCCTTCGGGCACCCGTTCGCCGGCCTGAGTCGGCTCCGGGCGGGTGACAGCGTCCAGGTGACCGACGCCCTCGGCACCTTCGTGTACACCGTGACCCATATCGGGAAGGTCACACCCGGGGAGACCGATCCCATCAGCCAGACGACGCGCCCGGTCCTCACCCTAGTGACCTCGAACCCGCCTGTGCTCGGCACCGGCCGGCTGGCGGTCGTCGCCTCGCTCAAGGGGAAGCCCGTTGAGGATGCCGCCTTGGTGCCAGCCTACCAACCATCGCCGTCCCAGCGGGCCTTGCGTGGCGATTCAGCCGCAATCGCGCCGGCGATCGTTTGGACCGAGCTCCTGGTCCTCACGCTGCTGGCCACCCTGCTGACCTATCGCCGATGGCGGCAACCAGCGGCCACCTACCTGCTGAGCACGCCGATTCTTCTGGCCCTGATGCTGCTGTCCTTTGAAAATCTGATCAGGCTCTTCCCCGGCACAGTGTGATGACGATCAGCACATCACCCCACAATCGCCTCCGCCGCCCACTCATTGCCCTGGCCATGACAGTGACCCTGATTGCGACCGGCTGCGGGAGCGCACGGACTTCCCTCGGGCCGACGCCTACGACCCGCCTGGCCCCGGCCACGGCGGGAGGCCAGCCCGGGCCGGTCGTGACGGTGCCCACCGAGAGCGGCGTGCGGCCTATCGCCGCCGCGGTCGACACTGGCGATGAAATACTTATCACTCCCAGTCAGGTGGAACCGCGGCCGCTCATCACTGACGTCCACGACACGATCACCTGGACTAACCTCACCACGGCAGTCCAGACGGTCGAGTTCTTCGCGCCGATGCGCCTCGACTCGGAGCAATCCCCCCTGGAGGCAAGTGGTCCTACCTGGCCCGGACCGGCACCAATATCCACTATCAGACTGCGTCGGGTCTCATGGGAGCGATCGATTTCAACCCGAGTCTGACGCCTAACTCGCCAGCGCGCCGCGGCTTCGGCCGGAACCGCGTCGTTTGATCACGTCGGGCAATCGCTTTCCTTGGCCAGACATGCCTCCACTTCGCTCGCAGGACCCGATGCGGTCATCTGGTCGCGGACAGGATTCAACCATCGGACCAACACCGTAATCTTCACCTGACGTTCAGCTTCCAGCCGCTCCTTCGTAGCCTGCCCGCCCAGCCTTGAATCTAGTGTCCGGATCGGAACTCCGCAGACGGGATAGTCCCGCCGGGTCCACTCTGAAGGAGGCGACATTACGTTGATAAACCTGCGTGTGCGGTCGCGTGGCGCGACCATTATCGGCACCAGTCTGGTAGCGGCAGCGAGCGCCATCCTGTGGGCTGCGGCCCCGGCTGGGGCCTCTACCAATGCCGCCCAGAACGCCAATATGATCGGGGGCGGTTCGGCGACCACGTACAACCTGATGCAGGGCGTGGATACGCTCTACAACAGTGCCCTGGGTTGCAATCTCATCACTATTTCAAGCGTTCCGCAGCCGTTGGACTACTCGTGCCCGACCGCGGCCGACACTTCGGCCCCGCCTACCGTCGGCAGCTTCGGCAACTATCCGGCCTACAGCAGCACCGACACCTCGCAGGACGGCTATACCGAGAATCCGGCCAACGACATCTCTGTACAAGAGCCGCCGTACGGATCTAGCAACGGCATCAAGGCTCTGGAAACCCAGGGAACTGGGTCCACCTGCGCGTCCACCACGCCGACCTCTATCGAGGGATTCGCTCGGTCGTCACGAGCATTCGCAAGCACCGACTGCAAAGGCCTCAACTTCGTGGCGTACGCCGTCGACGGGGTGACCTGGTTTTCCTATCCTGAGGTCAACGGCCACACCACTCCGTCCGCGGCGGTAACGAACCTGACTCAGCAACTGCTGATCGACGTTTGGACGGGCACTCTTCAATGCTGGAACGATCCGGCTATCGCCAGCAACGGGACACCGTCCATGACCTACACGTCTGCGGGTTGCCAGCCCATCATCGTTTATGCGGCTCAGGAGGGGTCGGGCACCGCCGGGACATGGGAGAGCTACCTGGGCGGTATCAAGAATACGACCTACCCCAACAGCATTAATGGTGTCAGCATCCCTAATGTCCAGAACACCACCGGTGGCACTTTCACCGAGACGTACAACTCGGCCCAGCACGTAAGCCTGGAAAATACCGACCGTCAGATCGTCGCCAACGGAGACGAGGCCAACGCCATCTTCTTCTTCTCCTGGGGCAAGTTCCAGGTGACGTGCGCGACGGGCGACTGCGGTAAAGTACCCGGCGCTACCGGTACGACCACTGAGTCGCTGGGGAAAATCAACGGGATCGCGGCCAGCAAGAACACCATCCTGTGCGGGGCGGCTGTGGGTGGCACGGGATGCGGGCCGACAGCGGACTTCGCCCCGAGCCGGTTCATCTACAACGTCTACTCGAATGGCTCCAACCCGGCGATCCCTGAGGCCACCCCGTCCGTTCTCAACTACGTCAGCGAAGAAGGCTTCGTCTGCAAGCCCAATTCGACAAACGGAACGAACCAGGCCGCCAAGGACATCATCGATCCGACGACCGGGAATACCTACCGCAGCGAGATCTCGGCGGTGATCACCGGGGCCGGATTTATCCCAATGCCATTCCAGACCAACGAGGGCACCGTCACCCATCCGGTCAAGGCGCTGCTGACCACCTACGCCGGCAAAGGTAACAACCTGGCCAAAGAAGCCAAGGCTGCCGACGAGGTCGGTCAGGGTGCATCGCCCAAGGGGTTCTGCCTGGTGACGACGACGGACAACAACACGACCAGCTGACCGACTTTCCGCTGGCTTGACTAGAGGGGGCCCGGCCAGGTGGCTGGGCCCCCTTCTTCGTCGGCGTGATTGGTTGGGCGACGATCGTCGACGGGTCCGCTCATCCCAAGCCCGATGGCGGCGGCCCCTCTGGCTGGGGCGACATCCTTCGGTCAGATCCGGATCTGGCCCGTCCCTTCCACCAGGTATTTGGTCGTGGTCAGCGCGTGCAGGCCCATGGGGCCGCGGGCGTGGAGCTTCTGAGTACTGATCCCGATCTCGGCTCCGAAGCCGAACTCCTCGCCATCCGTGAAGCGGGTGGATGCGTTGACCATGACCGCCGCGGCGTCGACCTCGAGCTGGAAGCGACTGGGCCGCCACCAGATCCTGGGTCACGATGGCCTCAGTGTGTCCCGGAGCCATACTGGCGGATGTGGTCGATCGCCTCGTCGAGGTCTCCTACCACCCTGACGCTCATAGATGAGGGCGAGAAATTCCCGGCCGTAGTCGGCCTCGGTGGCCGCCAGCACCCGGTCCGCACCCAGGATGGCTCGGGCCTCATCGTCGCCACGCAGCTCTACGCCCTCGAGCGCCGGGTCGAGCCGGGCCAGAAAGTCGGCAGCGACGTCGCGGTGCACTACCAGCGACTCGGCCGCGTTGCAGACGCTCGGTCGCTGGGTCTTGGCGTTGACGACGATGCGCAGGGCCATGTCGAGATCTGCGGCCCGATCGACGTACACGTGGCAGTTGCCGTCGCCGTCGATCACGTAGGGCACGGTGGCGTGCTCCACGATGACATCGATCAAAGACGGTCCGCCGCGCGGGATGAGACAGTCGATCACTCCTCGCAGCCGCACGAACTCCTTGACCGACTCGCGGCTGGTGTCCTCCACGAGCACGAGGGCATCGGACGGAACGCCCCCTTTTTCATAACCCTGGCGCAGGACCGTGGCGATGGCCTGATTCGAACGCAGGGCCGTCGAACTGCCCCGCAGGAAGGCGGCATTGCCCGACTTCAGGCAAAGGGCAGCGGCGTCGCTGGTGACATTGGGCCGGTTCTCGTAGACGATCCCGACCACCCCGAGAGGAACCCGCACCTGGCGAATCTCGAGCCCGTTGGGTCGTACCCAACCGGCGATGGTCTCGCCGACGGGATCCGGCAGGGAGGCCACCTGGCGCAGGCCTCCAGCCATGGCGGCCACTCGAGCCTCAGTCAACCGGAGCCGATCGACGGCCGTCGCCGCGGCCCCGGCCGCCTCGGCCTCCGCCACGTCGGCCTGCGTTGGCCTCGAGCACCTGGTCGACCCGGGCCTCGAGCAGGTCGGCCGCCTCACCGAGGGCCGCATCCTTGGCGGCCGTCGAAGCGGTCGCCAACGCCACGCTCGCGGCCCGGGCCCGCTGGCCCAAGGCGACCAAAGGCGTCCCGGACCGTGACGGCACCGACGGCGACGCCAGCGGCCCGGCTTGGCCCTCACCTGCGGACTGCCGAGCGCCGGGTGACATACCCAGGATTCTAGGTCTTCGGGCCGGCGGCCCAGACGGGTCGGGTGGCCGGTCCTAGCCTGGAACTCATGCTTCCGCAGCTCCCCGAGCCGGTCCGACATCCCAGCGTGGTGCGGGCGGCCGTCTCGCCTTCCGCCGCGGTCGTCACCGCCATTGGCGTAGGCATCGGGGTGGCCGAGCAGTCGGTGATCCTGGCGATCGTGCTGGGTGGCGGCGCCTGGCTGGGCCGCATGGCCGTTGCCGTTATCCAGGCCGGCCGGCGGCGTCGGAAGCAGCCTGACGCCCCGACAATCGATCCCTGGGCCGTGCCCGAACCCTGGCGGCAGTACGTCCGCCAAGCGCTGGCGTCGCGGCAGCGCTTCGATCAGACCGTCACCCAGTGGCCGGCCGGACCGCTCCACGATCGTCTGGTGATCATCCAGCCCCGGCTGGCGCAGGCCACCGAAGAGGTGTGGGCCGTCGCCCGGCAAGGCGCCGCCTTGGCCGGCTCCACCGCCGGCGGGGCAGGGGCCGGCCCGTCTCGGCCAGCCGCGGTGACCCTTTCCAAGGAGCTGCGGCGGATCCAGGCCGAGCGCCAGCGAGCCGGCCTATCGGATCGCTCGGCCGCCCTGGCCCGATCCGAGGAGGCCGTCGCCGCCCAATTCCGCGCCGCTCGCCGGTCCGAGGCGGCCCAGGGGCAGGTGCTCGACCGGCTGCGCCTGCTCACTGCTCGACTCGACGAGGCCGTGACCGAGCTGCTGGAGCTGGGCCTGGAGCCGGCCGGCGGGCCCATCGAGGGCCCGGCGGCGGAGGCGGCGTTCGGGTCGGTTGATGCCCTGGTTGAGGAGATCTCGACCCTGCACCAGGGCCTACGCGAGGCCGGCGAGGCGGCCTCGGGAGCCGGAGAACCAGCCGGCCCGCCCGGCCTACCGGCCGGTACCGATGGAGATGAGCCGGCCACGCGGCCGGCGAGCCAGGCGGGTGGCCGCAGCACGCGCCCGGCAGGCGGACCGGCTGGGCTGCCGGCGAGCGACGCCGGACCCCCACCGCCGGGCGGACCGCCGTCGTCACCGACCACGCCGTAGCATGTCGACCATGGGAATGATCGATGTGCTGAAGAAGCGGTGGCGGTATTTCACCGCCAAGACCGATAGCCGTTTCGAGGCCAGCGCCGACCCGAAGATCCAGCTGGAGCAGGCCATCGCCGACGCCCAGGAGCAGCATCGACGGTTGGTAGAGCAGGCTGCGAACGTCGTCGCCAACCAGAAACAGCACGAGTTGCAGCTCAACCGGGCCATGGAGGAGCTCGGCAAGGTCAACGCCTCGACCAGGCAGGCCCTCATGATGGCCGAGGACGCTTCGAAGAGAGGGGACGCCGACAAGGCCCGCGAGTACAACCAGACGGCAGAGGCGTTCGCCAACCGGCTCATCGCCACCGAGAATCAAGTCAACGACCTGAAGACGCTGAGCCTGCAGTCCGCTCAGGCCGCTGATCAGGCCCGGGCCGCCGTGCAGCAAAACTCGTTGGCCCTCCAGCAGAAGTTGGCCGAACGCCAGAAGCTGATGTCCCAGCTCGACCAGGCCAAGATGCAGGAGCAACTCAACCGGGCCATGACCAGCCTTAACCAGACGGTTGACAGCGAGGCCCCGTCGTTGGAGCAGGTGCGAGCCAAGATCGAAGCTCGCTACGCCAAGGCGCTGGGATCATCCGAGTTGAGCGGCCAGACCGTCGAGGCCCGCATGCTGGAGGTGCAGCAAGCGGCGATGGGTTCCGAGGCTCGGTCTCGACTCGACACCATGCGGGTCGAATTGGGTCTACCCAGTCCGGGCGGAGGCGAACTCGGGGCCGCTTCGGCGGGCGCACTCGGGACCGGCTCGACTGGAGTTACTGGCGCCACCTCGGGGCCAGCAGGCACGCCGGCTGAAGCCGCCGCGGCCGAAGGGGCGACCGACCCCGCCGACGGGGCTCGCTGAGATCACCGCATAGCCCCGCCGTCCCGCCGTCCCGCCGTCCGCCCAACTCGCCGTTGTTCCCGGCGCGGGTGGTGTTCGGGCCGGGCGGAGGTCGACCTGCCGATCGGGCCCGGATCATCGACCGGATGGGCCCGGGCTGGCCCGGACTCGGGTGGTGCTCCACGGACTCCACGACGTCCGCGCCGTCAGCATGCGGGGAGAAGGGCGACGGGCGAGCGGCGATGGTGTGGGTAGTTACGACGCGTCGTCTTTTTCGGCGTGACCGCCGAACTCCTTCCGCATCGCCGACAGGATCCGATCCGCGAAGTCGCCTTCGCCTCGCGACGAAAAGCGCTCGTAGAGAGCGGCCGTGAGCACGTGGGCGGGGACCGCCTCGTCGATAGCCGCCATCACCGTCCAGCGCCCTTCACCGGAATCGGACACCCGGCCCTGGAACCCGGCCAGCTTGGGGTCCTCCAGCAACGCATGGGCAGTGAGGTCGAGCAACCAGGACGAGATCACGCTGCCCCGCCGCCACAGCTCCGCCACCTCGGTGGTGTCGATGTCGTACTGGTAGTACTCCGGATTCGACAACGGGGTGGTCTCCGCATCCGCAGGACTCGGTGGGGCCAACCCCACGTTGGCCTTGTGCAGCACGGCGAGACCTTCGGCGTAGGCGGCCATGAGCCCGTACTCGATCCCGTTGTGGACCATCTTGACGAAATGCCCGGCGCCGTGCGGGCCGCAATGCAGGTAGCCCTGTTCAGATGTCGACGGTTGCCCGCTACGGCCGTCGGAACGGGGGGCGGCGTCGAGACCCGGGGCGATCGTTTTGAAGATGGGATCCAGACGGGCCACGACGTCCGTTTCGCCTCCGATCATTAGGCAATATCCCCGCTCCAAACCAAACACTCCTCCGCTGGTGCCGACGTCGACGAAGTGGATCCCCTTGGGCTTCAGCTGGGCGGCCCGCTGGATGTCCTCCCGGTAATAGGAGTTGCCGCCGTCGATGATGAGGTCGCCCTCGTCCATGGCCGCCGCCAGCTTGTCGACCGTTTCTCCCGTGTAGGCGGCGGGAACCATGACCCAGACGGCCCGAGGCGCATCGAGCTTGGCCACGAATTCCTCGAGGCTGGCCGCCCCCGTGGCACCCTCGGCCTCGAGGGCCTGCACGGATTCGGCATTGACGTCGTAGACGACGCAGGAGTGCCCGTCCCGCATCAGCCGGCGTACCAGGTTGGCCCCCATCCGCCCCAATCCCACCATGCCGAGCTGCACCGTGTGCCTCCGTTCCAAGGTCCCGAGCGGACCCTCCTATCCTGGCACGCCCGGGTCGCGGTGGACGCCGCCGCCTGTTGCGGTCAGTCAGGTTCGGTTGGCGGCCCCCAGCCCCCGTCGCCGCCGGGAGGAGATGGATCGGCTGGCCGCGGCCAGTTTGACGGCGGCGGAGGCGGGGACGGACGGGGTGCCGGTGGGGGCAGAGGTGGCGCTGCGGCCGGCGGGGGCGGAGCTGGCGCCGCGGCCGGCGGGGGCGGAGCTGGCGGAGGGGGCGCTGCGGCCGGCGGGGGCGGAGGGGGTGCGGCGGGTGCCGTTTGGAGCCCGGGCGGGTACGGCCGGGGCGCGGCCTGGGGCGGGAGATCCGGCGCCCATGTCGGGCCGGGTTGTGTCCATTCCGGCACCGGCGGTCCGGGTGGCGGTGGCCACATTGGCACTCCGCTGGCGCCCCCGTACCCGGCGCCACCCGCGGCCCACGCGGCGCGGCGCCGACGGCGGGACACCACCACGGCGATCACTACCACGAAGGCGATCACCAGCACGACCCCGCCCAACACGGCGTAGCCGAGGTGCTCGGCGGACCCGGTGAGCGTGGTGTGGTTCCAGCTCGAATCGCGAGGTCCGAAGGTTTGCTCCAGCTGCTCAAACGAGTACGTCCCGCCGGCCACCCGTCCCTGGCCGCTCCCTGTACCTCGAACCGAAACGGTGAGTGTACTGAATCGTTGCTGAACGTGCGTCCACACCACCTGAGCCACATCGCGGACATCGGTCTGTGACGGGGGCGCGGCAACTGCCACGTTGGCAGCGACCCGATCGCCTGAGTTGGCGAAATGGAAGTGGACGCTCACCGATTGAAAGCCAGCGTTTCGCAAGGCTTGCTGGGTGCCGACGTACGAACCGACCAGCCCACCGCATCCGGCCAGGCCGAGGGTGGCGGTCAGGATGCCCACTACCGCCAACGCCGTCCTGGTCCGGCTGGCCCGTCGACGACCGCCCAAGAGGGCGCCGGCGCTCACGGGAGCAGGACCAGGTCGTCTCGGTGGACGACCTCATGGATCACATCCTCGGGCAATTCCGAGGTCCGCCGGCCAGCCAACTCCTTGACGCGATAAGCGGAATGACGGGTCAAGCCCTTGGCGAAGACCTGTCCATCCGGGCCGGCGATCTCGACCGCCGCGTCGGCTTCGAAGGAGCCGTGCACGGTGACCACGCCGGCGGGAAGCAGGGAAACCCCCCGTTCGACCAACGCCGTCCGGGCCCCTTCGTCGACGACCACCGTCCCCGACGACCCCACCGCGAAGGCGATCCACAGCTTGCGGGCGGGCAGACGCTGGGCCCGGGGGATGAACACAGTGCCGACACCGGGCAAACCGGCCACAGCATCCGCCAGCACTCCAGGCCGTGACGCGGCAGCAATGACTACCCGGACCCCCGACCAGGCCGCCATCTTGGCCGCCGCCAGCTTCGATGCCATTCCCCCACTGCCGCGGGCCGTACCGCTGCCACCCGCCAGGGCCTCCAACTCGTGGTCGACGGCAACGATCTCCTCGATCAGAGAGGCGTTTCGGTCGACCCGGGGGTTCGCGGTCAGCAGGCCGGCGGTGTCGGTCAGCAGCACGAGCAGGTCCGCGGCCAGCAGGTGCGAGACGAGCGCCGCCAGCCGGTCGTTGTCGCCGAAGCGGATCTCGTCGTCGGCGACGGCGTCGTTTTCGTTGACGACGGGCACCACACCCAAGCTGAGCAGGACCGAGAGTGTGCGGCGGGCGTGCAGGTACTGCTGGCGGTTGACGAAGTCGAGGGGGGCCAGGAGCACCTGACCGCCGACCAGGCCGTGGGCTGCGAGGGCCCGGTTGTAATGGCCGACCAGGTGGGCCTGCCCCACGGCGGAGACGGCCTGCAACACCGCAGGATCGGTGGGGCGGGGCTCGTGCAGACCCAGCACCGGGCAGGCCGGCGGCGATCGCTCCGCTCGAGACCACCACCACCCGATCGCCTCCCTCCCGCAAGGCGGCTACCTCCGCGCAGAGCTTCTCGATATTCGCCGGGACGATGGCGCCGTTCTCATCGGTCAGCGACGAGGTGCCGATCTTGGCCACGACCAGACGACCCGGGCTCGCCGTCATCCGGGCCACGTCGTCGTCGGGCTGGTAGTCGAACTCGAAGTCGCCGATGCGGACCCGCTCGCCCGGCCCGGGCGCCGGCCCGGGCCAGGGCCCGGTCGACGCCGAGACGACGCAGCCGCCCCTGGGCGTAGGCCAGGGCCTCGGCGTTGGTGAGATCCGAAAGGGCCACGGCCCGCACCGCGGCTCGGCCCGAGCACCAGCCAGCCGCCGTCGGCGGCCCGCTCGACCGCGATTCCTGCGGGTTCGGGCCGGTGCACGACGAAGCGGGCCGGCCGGGGGATCTCGGCCCGGGCCTGGGCGACCACGGTGGCCATGCGGCCGAGCAACGGGCGCAAGCCCTTCACCGGTCGAGCGCAGAGAAGCGCTCCCCTGTCCAACCAACCTCTGCGGCGGCGGCGTCGGCCTTCGAACCCACGACCAGCCGGGGCCGGGCGGCCAGCTCGGGCTGGTGCCGGCGCAGCTCCTCGAGCAGGATCCGCTCCTGGTCGGCCGGAGCGCGTAGCCGTCGGGTTCGGTCAGGTCGAGCAGGACCACCAGCACCCGGGCTCGTTCGATGTGGCGGAGAAAGCGGTGCCCAGGCCGCGGCCCTCGCTGGCCCCTTCGATCAGGCCGGGAATGTCGGCCACCACGAACTCGTGATCATCGAAACGGACCACGCCCAGGTGCGGCTCCAGGGTGGTGAACGGGTAGTCGGCGATCTTCGGGCTTGGCCGCCGAAATCCGCGAGATAAGCGTGCTCTTCCCTGCGTTCGGGAACCCGACCAGGGCCACGTCGGCCATGAGCTTGAGCTCGAGGTCCAGCCAGCGCTCCTCCCCGAGCTCGGCCTGCTCGGCGAACGACGGTGCCCGGCGACGGTTGGAGAGGAAGCGGGCGTTGCCGCGCCCCCCTTGCCCACCCCGGGCCGCCAGCCACCGGTCCCCCTCGGCGACCAGGTCGGCCAGCACCTCGCCGCCGGCATCGCGGACGACCGTGCCCTCGGGAACGGGCACCTCCAGGTCGGCTCCGGCCTTGCCGTGCCGCCCTTTGCCCATCCCGTGGGTGCCGTTGCCGGCCCGGCGGTGGGGATGGTCCCGGAAGCCGTAGAGGGACGCCACGTTGCGGTCGGCCACCAGCCAGATGCTGCCGCCGCTGCCCCCGTCACCGCCATCGGGGCCGCCCTTGGCCACGTGCGCCTCCCGGCGAAACGAGATCGCCCCGGCTCCACCGTCACCCGCCTTGACGTGGACCTGGGCTTCGTCGACGAACGCGGACACAGTGACCCCGTCTTTCCCCGGCCGGCAGGCTGCGGCCGGGAGCGCCGTCTTTGGTCAGGCCTCGGTGAGGATGTCGACCAGCCGGCGCCCTTTGCGGCTGCCGAACTTCACCTTGCCGTCCTGCGAGGGCGAACAGGGTGTCGTCGCCACCGCGCCCGACATTCTCACCCGGATGGAAGTGGGTGCCACGCTGGCGCACGATGATGGAGCCGGCGGTGACCGACGTCCCGTCGAACACCTTGACGCCGAGCCGCTGGGCGTGTCGAGTCGCGCCCGTTGCGGGTGGAGCCGCCACCCTTGGTCTTGGACATGTTCCCTATGCCTCCCGGCTGATGCCGGTGATCTCGATGGTGGTGTAGCGCTGGCGATGACCCCAGCTCCGGCGGGCCCGGGTCTTGGGCTTGTAGGTGAAGCCGCGCACCTTCGGGCCCTTGGTCTCGCCGACCACCCGGGCCGACACCTTGGCGGCAGTCAGCTCGTGGCGCTGGGACAGCACCGTGTCCCCGTCGACGACCAGGATCGGATCGAAGGTCACTTCGTCGCCTTCGGCCGCGCCCAGCAGCTCGACCGCGAGCGTCTGGCCCTCCTCGACCCGTTCCTGCTTGCCACCGGTCTTGATCACCGCATACACAAGAGAGACAGTATATCCGCGGCCGGGAGAGCCCGGCCGCGGTCCACGCTGGCGGCTCCTGGCCGGGTCGCCACGGCGGACCTAAGGGGGCGGGCGGGTCGCACGGCGGACCTGGGCGGGGCGGCCCGGCCGACGGGCGAGCGGGCGGGTCGCATCTTGGGATGCCCCGAGGCGCAGGGGATCCGGAAGGTTGGCCGACTTTTGGTATTTCCCGTCACCTTTGGAGGGAAATGTACACAGGATGTATATTACTCTCCAAAAGTCGCTGGAGACGTACAGAAGTGGGCCGTCGGCGGGTCGGAGTTCGTACCTTTCGGCATCCCGCCTTCCACCCGACCACCACCAGTCCATCGGAGGCCGCCTGACCATCGGAGGCCCCCCGCCGGCGGAGATATGGCAGCACCCACCACCCCACACCGCGCCCAGGCGCCCGGGCTCCCCGGCCAGCCGGCGCTACAGCAAGGACTCGTCGAAGATGATGCCCCGCCCGCCGCAGGTGGGGCAGGTCTCGGAGAACGACTCCACCAGGCCCTCGGAGATCCGCTTCCGGGTCATCTCGACCAGCCCGAGCTCGGAGATGTCGAAGACCTGGGTGCGGGTCTTGTCCCGGGCCAGTGCGGACCGGAAGGTCTTGATCACCTCGGCCCGGTTGGCCATCACCTCCATGTCGATGAAGTCGATGACGATGATGCCGCCGATGTCGCGGAGCCGGAGCTGTCGGGCGATCTCGTCGGCGGCCTCGAGGTTGTTGCGGAAGACGGTCTCCTCCAGGTTCGACGTCCCGACGTTCTTGCCGGTGTTGACGTCAATAACCGTGAGCGCCTCGGTGCGCTCGATGATCAGCGAGCCCCCCGACGGCAGCCACACCTTGCGATCCAGCGCCTTGTGGATCTGCTCGTGCACGTGGTAGCGCTCGAACACCGGCAGCGGATCGTCGGAGTCTCCCGCCCACTCCACCCGGTCGGCCAGCTCGGGGCTGATGCTCCCGACGTAGTCCCGGACCTCCTCGAACAGCTCGCGGTCGTCGATGACGACACCCCGGTAGTCCCGGTTGAACTCCTCCCGGATGACCCGGACGGCCATGTCGGGCTCCCGGTAGAGCAGCGCCGGGGTCCGGGACGACTTTGCCAGCGCATCGATGCGCTCCCACTGCTGGCTGAGGCGGGCCACATCGCGTCGGAGCTCGTCGGCGGTGGCGCCTTCGGCCGCGGTCCGCACGATCAGGCCGTGCCCTTCCGGGCGGACCTCGTCGAGGATGCGGCGCAGCCGCTTGCGCTCGTCGTCGGGCAGGCGCTTCGAGATCCCGTAGGTGTCGCTGTTGGGGATCAACACCACGAACCGACCAGGCAGGGAGACCTCCTGGGTCAGGCGGGCTCCCTTGGTCCCGATGGGGTTCTTGGTGACCTGGCACAGCACCGTTTGGCCGGTCTTCAGCAGCTGCTCGATCCGGGCCCCTCGGGCCACGCCCGCCAGCCGGCCCCGGGTGGGAGCCGACGCCGCTGTCTCCGGGTGCGGTGGGCTCGAGGTCGTCCTTGTCGTAGCGCACGTCGCCCCGGTACAGGACGGCGTTCTTCGGCGTGCCGATGTCGATGAAGGCCGCCTCCATGCCGGGCAGCACGTTCTGCACCCGACCGAGGTAGATGTTGCCGTCGATCTGGGTGGCGTCGTCGGCCTTGCGCGAGACGAAGTGCTCGATCAGGGACCGGCCTTCGAGAACGGCGATCTGGGTGGCGGCGGGGCGCGGAGTGGACGACCATCAGGTACCGGCCGACCGGGCGACCCTTGCGCTCCCGGCCGCGCCGGCGTTCGAGCGTCTCCTCGTCGACGTCGACGGGATCGTCGACGAGCACGGCTTCCACGGGGCGGCGGTCGGAAGGTGCCCGACCGCGGCCACTCCGGCGCCGGCGTCGACTCGAACGATCCGCCTCACTCAGGCCCGGGGCGGCGGTGCTCGACCCGCCTCGCGCCCCAGACCGCTCCGGTGGAGGGGTCGCCACGACGGGCGCGGGCGGGTGTCGCCGATCTTCGGCTTGGCGACCGGCGGTCGCGGCGCGCCGGCGTCGAGCGGGTTCGATGGGGGCGGCCCGTTGGGGACGTTGGGCGTGGTGACGGGATTCGAGCCGGCGGGATTCGAGCGGGCGGAGTCAGGCGAGCCGGCGGACTCAGGCGAGGCGGCGGACTCAGGCGGGCGGTGGGGCCGAGCGGGCGGAGTCAGGCGAGGCGGCGGACTCAGGCGAGGCGGCGGGGTCCGAGCGGGCGGAGTCAGGCGAGGCTGGCGGACTCAGGCGAGGCGGCGGGGTTCGAGGCGGCGGGGTTCGAGCCGACCAGACTGGGCCGACCCGCCGAGTTCGACGAGTCGGCCGAGTTCGACGAGCCGGCCGCATCGGGCCGGGTGGCCGGCTCCGCCTGGCCAGCCACAGCTCGCCCACCCGCCGGGTCGGGAGCAGGGACTGGGCTCACCGGACTCGCAGGGCTCGATGAAACAACCGGCGTCGGGGCCTCCTCTTCGGAACCGGACCCCGAGCCCGACCCGGAACCGGACCCCGAGCCACCGCCGACGCCGGCGGCTACGACACCACTACCCGAAGAGGTGATGCCCTCGGTCGGGACCGATCCGGACCGGTTGCGACTCCGCCCACCTCGCGAGCCCCGCCGGCGCCGGCGGGTCGCCTGAGCGCCCGTGGCGCCAGCCAAGCCGGCGTCCTCCGCACCGTCGCCGCCACTCTCGGTCGGACCGGCTGGGGGGATGCACCGGCACCGGCCACCGCGTTCGGTGGAGGGCTGGAATCAGGCCGGTCGGAAGGATCCGGAATCGAACCGGTGGAATGGCCATCTGAACGACCGGGCCCGGGCATACTCGGGCCGGCCGACGCAGGGTCGGACATGAACACGTTCCCTTCTCATGACGCACGCTCCAGGGCGTGCGGCGCGGCCGTCGCGCCGAACGGGTCCGCCGCCAGAAGCGGCTCCCTCCGGGCGCCGTCGCGCAAAATCCATTGATGCGTCCTCCGCACCTGGCGTTCCTCCAGACCGGGGTCCAAGGCCACGAGGACCTCGGACGGCCGAAGGGAGCGTGGCCGGCAGGCCAGATCGGCCTCCAGCCACACGCCCTGCGAAGGATCGGGCCCGACGGGCCCGAGCAACTGCAGGTTGTAGATACCGGCCCGGATGTCGTCGGTCTGCTCCTCGCCCTTGCGGGTTCGGGTGACGACGACCGAAGAGGCCGCCAGCACCGCCGTCGACGCGGCCGGCCAGCTCCTCCGATCCGAGCGGGTCAGTGCCTTCCTTGGGGGCGGCCGCCCAGCGCCACGTGCACGACGTGACGTCCTCCTGCAACGAGAGGGTTCCCGGGGCGATCACCTCCGCCGCGGTGGCGTCGACGCCGAGGGGGAGAGCCGCCGACAGCCGGCCGGGCAGGGGGCGGACATCGAGATCGGTTGTTCCGGTCGGATCGACCAGCTCGACGTCCAGGTACTCGGCCACAGACTCGTGACCGGTGGGAAGGGCCAGGCCGAAGCTGACCTTGGGACGGGGGGAGTAGCCGGCGCTGTAGGCCAGCGGCAGCTGCACCCGCCGGAACGCCCGCTCCCACATGCGGGCCACGTCCCGATGGCTGGTCCAGCGGATCTTCCCGAGCTTGACGAAGCGGATCCGAACCCGGGTCACGGACGGGCTCCCGCCGCCGCGATGGGCCGCAGCTGCACCGGCACCTCGTGGCCCCGGGACAGGTCCTGGCCGGTGCCCTGGCTGCCTCCGGCCGGCGGCGTCGACGAAGCCACGACGTGCTCGATGCCGTAGCCGGTGCAGGCCCCGCAGTCGTAGCACGGCGTCCAGCGGCAGTCGGGCGTGCCCGACTGCGGCCAGGGCGTCCTGCCAGTCCTGCCAAAGGAAGTCCTCGTGCAGGCCGGCGGAGATGTGGGCCCACGGCAGCACCTCGTCGCGGTCGCGATGCCGGTGCACGTACCAGTCGATCGACAGGCCGTGGGCGGCCATGGCCTCAGTCCACAGATCGAGGGAGAAGTGCTCCGACCACTCCTGGAAGGTGCCGCCCCGCCGCCACACCGTCTCGATCACGGCGCCGACGCGGCGGTCCCCCCGGCTGGCGATGCCCTCGGCCAGCGACGGCCTTCGGGTCGTGCCAGCGCAGCTGGACGCCCCGGTCCCGGCGGACGGCGTCGCGCAGCAAGCCGATCTTGCGACCCAGCTCGGCGGCGGTGTCCTGACCGAACCACTGGAACGGGGTCTGCGGCTTGGGCACGAACCCGCCGACCGACGCCGTGACCGAGGCGCCCTTGTGGTGCCGGCGCCCGACCGCGACGCAGTTGCGGGCCAGCTCGGCGATCCCGAGGGTGTCCTCGTCGGTCTCGGTCGGCAGTCCGGTGAGGAAGTACAGCTTCACCCGCCGCCATCCCTGGGAGAAGGCGGACTCCACCGCGCCGTAGAGGTCCTCTTCCCGGATCAGCTTGTTGATGACCTGGCGCATCCGCCAGGTGCCGGCCTCGGGCGCGAACGTCAGGCCGGTGCGGCGCACCTTCTGGATCTGGCTGGCAATGCCCACCGTGAAGGCGTCGACCCGCAGGCTGGGCAGGCTGACCGAGACCTGACCGCGGCACGCCGGGATCGTCGATGATGCCGCGCGACCACCTCGTCGATGCCGGAGTAGTCGGCGCTCGACAGCGAGGTGAGGCTGACCTCGTCGTAGCCCGTTCGTCGCAGCCCGTCGCCGACCATCTGGCGGACCTGCTCGGCCGGGCGCTCCCGGACCGGCCGGGTGATCATGCCCGCCTGGCAGAAGCGGCAGCCGCGGGTGCAGCCGCGGAAGATCTCGACGTTGAGCCGGTCGTGGACGACCTCGGTCATCGGGACCAGCTGCTGCTTGGGGTAGGGCCAGGCGGCCAGGTCGGCGATCGTGCGCTTCTCGACCCGCTCGGGGACGTCCGGGTACCGGGGCGTCACCGCGACCAGGCGGGGCCCGTCGTAGACCACGTCGTAACAGGACGGGCACGTACACGCCCAGCGAGCCGGGCCAGGTCGCGAAGCAACCGCTGCCGGGACCCGGGCGTGCGCCCCCCGGCCTTCCAGGCCTGCACGGCGTCGGTGATTTCTCCGACCACTTCCTCGCCGTCGCCGATGACGAAGCAGTCGACGAAGTCGGCCAGCGGCTCGGGGTTGAAGGTGCAGTGACCGCCGGCCACCACCAGCGGGTGCTCGGGACCGCGATCGGCGGCCCGGACCGGCACTCCGGCCAGGTCGACGCAGTTGAGGAGGTTGGTGTAGACCAGCTCGGCCGACAGGTTGAAGGCCAGCAGGTCGAACTCGCCGGCCGGTCGGTGGCTGTCGACCGAGAACAGCGGCAGACCCCGCCGGCGCAGCTCGCGCCTCCATGTCGGTCCAGGGGGCGTAGGAGCGCTCGGCCCGGGCGTCGGGGCGCTCGTTGATGAGCTCGTAGAGGATCTGCAGCCCCTGGTTCGGCAGGCCGATCTCGTAGGCGTCGGGGTAGATCAGGAGCCAGCCGACCTTGCCGGCCAGCGAGCCCGGCCCGATGGCACCGTCCTCGCACCCGATGTAGCGGGCCGGCTTCTGTACGTGGGCGAGGATCGGCTCGATCTGGGGCCACAGCGACGTCATGTCCCTGGCCAGTGTAGCGGGCACCCCTCCGACGGCCGCGGCGCACCTGCGGGCGACGGCAGGGCTCGGGGTCCGGTCTCAGGTGAACCGGCGCATCCGGACGTTGAGGACCAGCCCGATGCCGGCGAAGGTGGCGATCACGGCCGAGCCCCCGTAGCTCATGAGCGGGAGCGGGATGCCGGCGACGGGCATGATGCCCATGGTCATGCCGATGTTCTCGAACACCTGGAACACGAGCATGGCCAGCACCCCGACGCAGATCAGGGTGCCGACCAGGTCCCGGGACAGGGTGGCTGCTCGCCAGGTCCGCCACATGACGATGGCGAACAGCAGCAGCAGCAGGCCGGAACCCACCAGCCCGACCTGCTCGCCGACGGCCGTGAAGATGAAGTCGGTGCGCTGCTCGGGCACGTACGAGAGGTTGGTCTGGGTCCCGTTGCCGATGCCCTTGCCGAGCCAGCCCACCGTCGCCGATGGTGATCTTCGACTCGGCCAGGTTGTACTCGTTGGCGCCGGCTGCCGAGCGCAGCAGGGCCGCGTTGGGCTGGTCCGGACTGTTGACGAACGACGCCAGACGGGCCTGCTGGTAGCTCTTGAGGACCCCGAAGTGGACCACGCCGACCCCGAGGACCACCGCGATCACGGCCCAGCAGCGGCCAGATGGCGGCCGGAGGCGCCGCCGATGAGCAGCACGGCCACCAGCACGGCGGCCAGCACCAGGGCCGTCCCGAGGTCGGGCTGCTTGTAGATCAGGGCGAAGGGGATGGCGGACAGGACCAGCACGACCACCAGGGCCCGAAGCGGTCAGCCGGCCCTTGGCCGCCGCGCAGTAGCTGGCCAGGGCCACGATCAGCCCGATCTTGGCGAACTCGGACGGCTCCAGCTGGTAGCTGCCGACCTGGAACCAGGCCTGGGCGCCCTTGCTCTTGTGGCCGACCACGTAGACGGCCAGCAGCATCGAAGATGGTGAGGCCGTAGATGGCCGGCGCCCAGTCCCGATAGCGCCGGTAGTCGATGGCCATCACGGCCAGCATCACCACCACCCCGATCGACCATGAAGATGGCTTGCTTCTTGAGGTAGTAGCTCGGGGCTGAGACCGGCCGCCTGCAGCTCGTCCCGGGTGGCGGTGTACACCATGAGGCACCCGAAGGCGCCGATCAGCAGGGTGGCCACGATCAGGATGGGGTCGACGTGCTGCCAGAGCGCCGGCTTCTGGCGCGCGCGTCACCGTGCCCGGGCGCGGGCTTGGTGGCGAGCATCAGTTCTGGCCTCCGGTGCCGACGCCGGAGTAGGTCACCGGCTGGAGCGGGAAGTTGAACAGACCGTCGTAGATCTCCCGCACCACCGGGGCCGCCACCGACGCCCCGTAGCCGGCGTCCTCCATGAAGGCGTCCACCACGAAGCGCGGGCTGGTGGCCGGCGCGAACGAGGTGAACACCGACGTGTCCTGGCGCGGCGCGTTCACCTGGGCCGTGCCGGTCTTGCCGGCGATGTCCATGGCGGCGAGCGGGGTGTGGGCGAAGACGCCGTACGCCGTCCCGCACGGGGCTGTTGACGACTCCGGTGAAGCCCTGGAGCATGGCGGCCCGCCAGGCGGCTGCAGGCTGATGGTGTGCGACGGCCTTGGCGGGGAAGGTCTTGGACGACATGGCCGGTGGTCGGGTCTGGCGCGTCGATGGCCAGCTGCGGGACGAGCAGGTTGCCGCCGTTGGCGAAGGCGGCGTAGGCGTTGGCCAGCTGCAGCGGGGTGACCAGCACCTCGTCCTGGCCGATGGCGACCTGGTCGCTGTTGCCGGGATACCACTGCGCCTGGGTGAACACGTTGGGGTCGGCCTCATGGTCCTTGAGGTAGGACTCCGGCGTCGGGATCTTCCCGGCGTCCTCGTTGGGCAGGGGGATCCCCGTAGGCGGCACCGAGGCCGTACTCCTTGGCGACGTTCTGCAGGGCGTCGTCGCCGTACTTCGCCCGGCCGTACCACAGGTTGAGGCCGATGGTGTTGAAGAAGTTGTCGCTCGACACGGTGATGGCGGTGGGGAGGGTGATGATGCCGTAGGCGGCGCCGTTGTCGTTGTGGGCCACGAAGTTGCCGATGGTGATGCTGCCAGTGTCGTCGAATGGCGTATTGGGCGTGATCAGCCCGTACTGCAGGCCGGCCGTGGCGGTGATGAGCTTGAACGTCGAGCCCGGCGCGTACTGGCCCTGGATGGTCCGGTCGAGCAGCGGATCGCTCGGGTTGTTGAGCAAGGCCTGGTAGTTGGCCTGGCTGATGCCCCCGACGAACTCGGTCGGGTCGTAGGTGGGATTCGTCGCCAGGGCGAGGACCTGTCCGTTGTTGGGATCCTCGACGACCGCGGAGCCGGCCGGAGCAGTGAAGTTCCGCCCGGACACCTTGTCGAAGGTGCGGCGGGCCGCGGCCATGCCCTGCTCGAGGGCGATCTCGGCCGATCATCTGAATGTGGCCGTCGATGCTGAGGCGCAGAGTGTCCCCGGGAACGGGCGGCGTGCGTGCTGAGCGTGGTGAGCACGTTGCCCCGCGAGTCGACCTGGAGCTTCTGCACACCCGGGCGTGCCGCGCAGGAGGCTCTCGTATTCCGCCTCGACGCCGGCCAGGCCGATCTGGTCGCCGGGCTGATAGCCCTGCGACTTCAGGCGTTGATACTGGGCCTGGTCGATCTGGCCGACGTAGCCGACGACGTTGGCCGCCGCCTTGCCCATGGCGCTGTAGGTGCGGACGGACATGGTGGTGGCCTGGACGCCCGGGAAAGAGCTCCTGGTTCTCCTGGATGTAGAGGATCTGCTGGGGGGTGGCGTCGGGCATGACCGGCACCGGCGCGTACGGGCTGTACTGCAAGTTGTTGATGGCCTGCCGTAACTGCGGCGACGGTCATGCCGAGCAGGGGCGCCAGCCGGGCATCCATCGACGGGTTCTGGCTGGCGATCAGGCGGCTGACCTCGATGACCGGCTCGTTGACGTTGCCGACCAGGACGTTGCCGTTGCGGTCCTCGATGAGGCCCCGGGGGGCCTGGGTGTAGACCAGGCGGACGCCGTTGTTGGCGGCGGCGGCCTGGGCCTTGGGGGCGTTGATGACCTGCAGGAACCACAGCCGGGCGAACAGGGCGAGCAAACAGGCAGACCACCACGACCAGCAGGATGCTCAGACGGACCCGCGGTGACGTCGCTTCGGGGCTGGTCATCTGGCTTCGAGCGCGGTCATCTGGTGGCCAGTCTGTCGCTGAGCAGCACCGGGGTCCGGTCGCCGCCCACCAGTTCGGATCCTTTTGAACCGCGCGCCGCCCGGGCGTAGAGCCAGCCGACCGGCAAGGCCAGCAGGGTCGCCCACCCCGCCTCTACCGCCGCCACCCGAATCAGCCAGGACCGGCCGGCGTCGAGCAGCTGGCTCTGGCCGAGGACGTCCCCGAGCGCCGACCCACAACAGCACGGCGGCGGCGGTACCGACCAGGGCGGCCGCCGGCGTGATCACCCTGGCCGTCCGGCAGGACCGCCGTCCGCAACGCCCCGACGGCGGCACCGATCAGGCAGTAGGTGAGCGCGGACAGCCCGAGCGGCGTGGCAGTCAGGAACAGGTCGGCGATCAGGCCGGCCCAGAATCCGACCCAGGCCCCGGCCTCGGCGCCGCCGGTGAGGCCGGCGCAGATGGTGACCAGCACCATGAGGTCAGGGGCAACTCCCGCCACTCTGAGGTCGCTGCCGAGGGTGGTCTGGACCAGGATGGCGACGAACAGCAGGGTGGCGATGCGCAGCCGGGCGCGGACATGTGGGCTCATCGGTGCAAAACCCACCCGCGGCGCCCCCGCCGTCGTCGGCCGCGGCGATCGGGCCCGGACGCCACCATTGGCCCTGACGCCACCATCGGCGCGTTCTCGGGCATCACGGCGATCTCGGGCGTCAAGGCGATCTCGGGCATCACGGCGCTCTCGGGGCCCAGATCAGGACCTGGAGGAACGCCAGCTGGCTGACGTTGACGAACCGGCGTGAGGGTGATGTCGGGCTCCGCGGCGCCGGGCGGCGTGCTGACGCTGACGACCCGACCGACCGGGATGTTGGGCGGAAACTTCTCGAGGTCGAGGCCGCTGGTTACGACGGTCTGGCCCTTGGTCAGCTTCGGCGTCGCCTGGCTGGTGGTGTCCACGGTGACCCGCAGGGGTACATCCCGGCCCACTCCCTGGGCCGTGCCCACGTTGACCGGCCCGAGACGGACGCCGACCGCGAAGGTCGGATCGGTGAGCAGGACGACGGTGGCCGTGGTGGCGCTGACCGCGTCCACGCTGCCGACCAGTCCGCCGGCCGGCCACCACCGGCTGGCCAACCGCGATGCCGCTGCTGGTGCCCTTGTCGATGGTCACGGTGTTCTCGAAGTTGGAGAACCCATTGTCGATCACGGCTACCGGAACGGTGGGGATGGAGCCGACGAAGGGGAGGTGCTCCGTCGCGAACAGCTGCTGCGCGGCCGACTGCTCCGCGGCCGCCTGAATCGATTGCTGCTGGAGGGCGGCGATCTGATCGCGCAGTCGTTGATTCTCGTGGCGCAGCGACCCGTAGTTGACGGTGCCGCTCAGGAAGTTGCCGATCGGCTGGAGGGCGCTGTGGGTGGCCCGCTGGAGCGGCGAAAAGGCGTCGTGAACCCGGGCCCGGATATCGCTGGTCACCCCGGTGTCGCTGCTTCGGGCGTCGATGGTGACCAGGGTGAGGGCGGCCAGAACGAGCACCGCCAGGACATAGCGGGTGCGGGTCGAGCGTCGGTAGACAGCCACGGAGGGGCAGGCGGCCCGAAAGTCAGCGACTCTGGCTGGACATCAGCACGCCCTTCAGCACCTCGAACTCCTCGAGGCACTGGCCGCTTCCGATGGCCACCGAGTGCAAGGGGTTGTCGGCGATCACGATCGGCATCCCCGTCTCCGACATCAGGCGGGCCCCGAGCCCGTGCAGCAGGGCGCCCCCGCCGGTCAGCACGATGCCCTGCTCCATGATGTCGGCCGCCAGCTCCGGTGGCGTCTTGTCCAGCGTCACCTTGACGGCGTCGACGATGGAGGAGACCGGCTCGTCGATGGCCTCGCGGATCTCCTCGGTCGTGGTCACGATCGTCTTCGGCAGGCCGGTGATGAGGTCCCGGCCGCGGATCTCGGCGTGCAGCTCCTCCTCGAGGGGGCAGGCCGAACCCAGGGCGATCTTGATCTCCTCGGCCGTGCGCTCACCGAGCGCCAGGCTGTACTCCTTCTTGATGAACTGGATGATCGCCTCGTCCAGCTCGTCGCCGCCGATGCGCACGGACTGGCTGGTCACGATGCCGCCCAGCGAGATGACCGCCACCTCGGTCGTACCGCCGCCGATGTCGACGACCATGTTGCCGGTCGGCTCGTGGACCGGAAGGCCGGCGCCGATGGCCGCGGCCATGGGCTCCTCGATGATGTACGCCGGCTTGCGGGCGCCGGCGGATTCGGCCGCCTCCTGCACGGCTCGCTGCTCCACGCCGGTGATGCCCGACGGAACGCAGATCACCATCCGGGGCTTGGCGAACTTGCGCGGCCCGTGCACCCGGCGGATGAAGTAGGCCAGCATCTTCTCGCAGATATCGAAGTTGGCGATGACGCCGTCCCGCAGCGGCCGGATGGCCTGGATGTGGCTGGGTGTGCGCCCGATCATCCGCTTGGCCTCAAGGCCCACCGCGAGGGGGCGGTCGTCCTTGACGTTGACTGCCACCACGGACGGCTCGTCAAGGACGATGCCCGCGGCCGCGAACGTAGACCAGGGTGTTGGCGGTGCCGAGATCGACAGCCATATCCCGCCCGAAGAAGCCGCTGAAAAGGTTGTCCGACACGCGAAGGGGGCCTCCTGTCAGGGAGCGCCGGAGGTGAAACGAGGCTACCCGCCGCCGGCCATGGCGTCCACCCGCCCGGAGCTGACCACCGGCCGCCCGGAGCTGACCACCGGCCGCCCGGAGCTGACCACCTGCCGCCTCGAGGCGAGGCGTCGCGGGCCCGGCGGCACAGGCGGTGCCCGCCTAGACATCGTCGGCGAGGTCGGGAAAGAAGAGGGCGATCTCACGCCGGGCCGACTCGGCGCTGTCGGAGCCGTGCACCAGGTTCTCGGTCGTCTCGACGGCCAGATCACCCCGGATGGTCCCGGGGGCCGCGAGCGCCGGGTTGGTGGCGCCCATCATGGTGCGCACGATCTGCCAGGTGTCGTCCGGTCCCTCGACGACGAGCAACATCACCGGCGAGCGGGTGATGAAGGCCAGCAGGTCCTCGTAGAACCCCTTGCCCTCGTGCTCGGCGTAGTGGCGGGCGGCGGTCATCCGGTCGAGAGTGCGCAGCTCGGCTGCGATGAGCCGCAGGCCCTTGCGCTCGAGACGGGCGATGATCTCTCCGGTGAGGCCCTGCTCGACCGCGTCGGGCTTGCAGATGACGAGGGTTCGTTTCACGAGCGGAGCAGGGTAGCGGGCCGCGGCGGGGCCGGGCCTGGCCAGGGGGCGAAGGTCCGTCGGTCCCGGCCGCCGAGCGACAACTTGGGCCCGTATTCGCACCTTGGGCACGGTTGTTGTCGAAAGATCGTTAAAACCGTGCTCAAGGTGTCACCGAATCCCGGCGAGCCGGCCTGGCTGCGAGCCCTCAGGCCCGGACTCCCAAGGCGGTGCGCGCTGCGCCCACGACGTACAGCGAGCCGGTGACCAGGATCAGGTCGTCAGGTCCGGCCGCGGCAAAGGCTACCTGCAGGGCCTCGGCGACCGAGTCCGCCGCCACCGCCCGAGCCCCGAGGCGCAGGGCGGCCGCGACCAGGGCGGCGGCGGGCTGAGCCCGGGGCGACGGCGGGGGGCAGGCCACCACCAGACGGGCGCGCGCCGGCGCCCAGGGCCCGCAACATCGCTTCTGGGTCTTTTCCCTGCAGCATCCCGACGACCAGGATCAGCGATCGGGTCGGCGAATTCCTCGCCCACGGCGGCGGCGGCTCGCTCCGCGCCTTCAAGGTTCTTGGCCCCGTCGAGCACGACCAGCGGATCGTGGCCCACGATCTCGAGCCGGCCGGGTGAGCGTACGGTGGCGGCTGCTTCGCGGACCAGCCGGTCGTCGAGCGGCGCGCCGAAGAAGGCCTCGGTGGCGACGAGGGCGGCGGCAAAGTTGTCGCCCTGGTAGCCGCCGTGCAGATCCAGCCACACGTCCTCGTAGGTCGCTGCGGCGTCCGCACGTCGAGCACCCGCCCGCCGACGGCCAGGTCGTTGCGGCTGCAGTCGTAGTCCCGGCCGGCCCACCACAACCTCTCCGGTCGTTCCCGCTCGAAGATGGGCCGCAGGTCGGGATCCCTCTCGCCGAGGACGAGGGTGGCACCCGGCTTGACGATGCCGGCCTTCTCGCCGGCGACGTCGGCCCGGGTCGGGCCGAGGAACTCGACGTGGTCCAAGCCCACGTTGGTGACCACGGCGACGCTGGCGTCCACCACATTGGTGGCGTCCCAACGGCCGCCGAGACCCACCTCGAACACCGCCACATCGACGGGTCGGTCCGCGAACCAACGCAGTGCCGCCCCGGTCAGGATCTCGAACCAGGTCAGCCGAAGGCCGTCGCCGAGCAGAGGCTCGATGCCCGCCAGGTCGGTGAGGACTTGGGCCAGATCGGCGTCGCTGATGGGCTCGCCGTTGACGGCCAGTCGTTCGTTGATGCGCTCCAGATGGGGGCTGGTGAAGGTGCCGACCCGAAGCCCCTTGGCCGTCAGCAGGGCCGTCAAGGCCCGGGCCGTCGAGGTCTTGCCGTTGGTGCCGGTGACGTGGATGGCCGGGCGCGGCCGCCTCGGGATGGCCGAGCACGTCGACCAGCCGGCGCATGCGAGCGAGATCGGGAGGCGGCCGGCGGGTGTCGGCGAGCATGCGCTCGAGGTTCTGGTGGCCGTCGAGCCAGGCCAGGGCGTCACCCAGGCTGGGCCCCCGGAATGTCAGGGCACTCTCCTCGCAGGTGAGATGCCAGCCCGAGATGCGGGTCCCCGAGATGCCGGGCCTCAGGATGCAGCCCGGCGAGGCCGGGGCTGGGTGCGCGCCTGCTCGGCCCGGGGCACCAGGGTGGGCGCTACCCGCTCCAGCACCACCGAGCGGTCGATGACGCACTGGCCGATGTCGCTGCGGCTGGGCAGGTCGTACATGACCTCGAGCAGCACCTCCTCGAGGATGGCCCGCAGGCCCCGGGCTCCGGTCCCCCGGAGCAGGGCCTGCTCGGCCACCGCCTCCAGGGCGTCGTCGCTGAAGACCAGCTCGACGTTGTCGAGCTCGAACACCCGGCGGTACTGCTTGACCAGGGCGTTCTTCGGCTCGACCAGGATCCGGACCAGGGCGTGCTGATCCAGGTTGGACACGGCTCCGATCACCGGCAGCCGGCCCACGAACTCGGGGATCAGGCCGAACTTGAGCAGGTCCTCGGGCAGCACCTGGGCCAGCAGGTCGCCCTCGCCCCGATCCTCGGCCCGGCGGATGTCGGCCCGGAAACCGATGCCCTGGCGGCCCAGCCGGCTGTCGATGATGCGGTCCAGGCCGGCGAAGGCGCCGCCGCAGATGAACAGGATGTTGGTGGTGTCGATCTGGATGAACTCCTGGTGGGGGTGCTTGCGCCCACCCTGCGGCGGCACCGAGGCCGTGGTCCCTTCCAGGATCTTGAGCAGGGCCTGCTGCACGCCCTCGCCGGACACGTCCCGGGTGATCGACGGGTTCTCGCTCTTGCGGGCGATCTTGTCGATCTCGTCGATGTAGATGATCCCCGTCTCGGCCTTCTTGACGTCGTAGTCGGCGGCCTGGATGAGCTTGAGCAGGATGTTCTCGACGTCCTCGCCCACGTAGCCGGCCTCGGTCAGGGCGGTGGCGTCGGCGATGGCGAAGGGGACGTTGAGCATGCGGGCCAGGGTCTGGGCCAGGAACGTCTTGCCGCAGCCGGTCGGGCCGAGCAGGAGGATGTTGGACTTCTGCAGCTCCACTTCGGCGTCGGCGTACCCGCCCGACTGCACCCGCTTGTAGTGGTTGTAGACCGCCACCGAGAGGATCTTCTTGGCCCGCTCCTGGCCGATGACGTAGTCGTTGAGGAAGGTGAAGATCTCGGTCGGCTTGGGAAGCTCGTCGAAGTGGACCTCGGAGCTCTCGGAGAGCTCCTCCTCGATGATGTCGTTGCACAGGTCGATGCACTCGTCGCAGATGTAGACGCCCGGACCGGCGATCAGCTTCTTGACCTGCTTCTGCGACTTCCCGCAGAAGGAGCACTTCACCAGGTCACTGGACTCCCCGAACTTGGCCACAACCCCGCTCTCCCCCGGGCCTCAGGCGACGCCCGCAGCCTGCGGGACGACGGCGAGCTCTCGGGTGCGTGATCACTTCGTCGATAATGCCGTACTCCTGGGCCTCCGCGGCGCTCATGATGAAATCGCGATCGGTGTCGCGGGCCACTTTCTCCACGGCCTGGCCGGTGTCGGCCGCCACCATCTGGTTGAGCAGGTCCCGCATGCGGAGGATCTCCTTGGCCTGGATCTCGATGTCCGCGGCCTGGCCGGCGGCTCCGCCGTAGGGCTGATGGATCAGGATGCGGGCGTGCGGCAGGGCGTAGCGCTTGCCCTTGGTGCCCCCGGCCAGGATCACCGCGGCCGCCGAGGCGGCCTGGCCGTAACAGAACGTCGATATGTCATTTTTGACGAACTTCATGGTGTCGTAGATGGCGAACAGGGCCGTGATGTCGCCGCCCGGGCTGTTGATGTAGAGGCTGATGTCCTTATCGGAGTTCTTGTACTCGAGGTACAGCATCTGGGCGCAGACGGCGTTGGCGACGTAGTCGTCGATCGGCGTGCCGAGGAAGACGATGTTCTCCTCGAGCATCCGGGAGAACAGGTCGTAGCTCTTCTCCCCCCGGTTGGTCTGCTCGAAGACCCCCGGGATGTGGTACTGGGCGACGGGCTTGATCACGGTTCTCCGGTCTCCGTTGCGTCCTGTCCTGCTGGTCCTGGTGCCGCTCGGCTTCGGGCGGTCGGGTGTCGTCGGCTCGAGAAGGGCCCGGTCGATGGGTTGACCGTCGGTGTCGACCACCTCGACGTGTTCGACGAGCCACTCCAGGGCCTTGCTTTTCTTCCAGTCCGAGCGTACCGCGGGCATCTGGTCTGCGCGCTCGAGGTTGCGCCGAAGCTCGGCGGGTTTCACCTTGAACGACTCCGCCAGCCGGTCGATCTCGGCGTCCATGTCGACCTCGGTCGGCTCGAGGTGCTCGGCCTCGGCGACGGCCCGCAGGGCCAGATCGGCCTTGACGGCGTCGGCAGCACCCTCCCGCAGCCCGCTGACGACCTGCTCGGGGGTCTGCCCGGTCGCCTCGAGGTACTGGTCGAGGGTGGCTCGCTGCGCCTCGAGGCGATGCTCGAGGTCGTGCAGCCGGCGCTCGCACCTCGGCGTCGACGAGGGGCGCCGGGCGGATCGGCGTCGACCAGCTGCACCAGCGCCTCGACGGTGCCGTTGCGCAGCGCCATGGCGGCCTGCACCCGCTTGACCA
Organism: uncultured Acidimicrobiaceae bacterium; assembly: GCA_963769725.1. GTDB lineage: Bacteria > Actinomycetota > Acidimicrobiia > Acidimicrobiales > Palsa-688 > PALSA-693. The sequence goes on from CAVYMU010000009.1 coordinate 90,815, forward strand.
GCTCGAGTGCGCTTGCGCGATGTCGGCCCGCAGCTCGTCGACCGTGTCGAACTCCGACGCTTCTGCGGCCCACTCGTCGGTGACCTCGGGTAGGACCTTCTCCTTGACGTCCTTGACCAGGACCTTGAGCTGCACGGGGCCGTCGGGCAGGTCGGCATCGAACGCCAGGATGTCCCCGACCCGAGCCCCGCGCAGGTGGTCGTCGAGCTCGGGCAGGACGGTGCCGCTGCCGAGCTCGTAGAGGAAGTCGTCGGTCGTCACCCCGGCGACGTCCTCGCCGTGGCGAGATCCCTTCAGGTCGATGGTCAGGTGATCGCCGTCGCGCGCCGGACGGTCGACGGACGACAGCTCGCCGAAGTTGCCCCGCAAGCCGGTCGATCTGGGCGTCGATCTCCTCCTCGGTCGCTACCGGGCTCGGGACCTCCACCCGCAGGCCCTCGTAGCCGGCCAGGTGCAGCTGGGGTCGGACCTCCACGACGGCGTCGAAGGCCAGCGGCCCGGAGTCCTGACCGGCGGTGATGTCGATCTCGGGTGGGGCGATGGCATCGACGTCGTGCTCGCGAAGCGCCTGCGAGTAGTAGTCGGGCAGGGCGTCGCGGAGGGCTTCGTTCCGGCCCGTCTCCTTGCCCAGGCGGGCTTCGAGGATGCGCCGGGGAGCCTTGCCGGGCCGGAAGCCCGGGATGCGCACCTCCCTGGCGATCTTGCGGAAGGCGGCGTCGACCGCCTTCTCGAACTCCTGCTCGTCGACCTCGATGCTCAGCTTGACCTTGTTGCCCTCGAGGGGCTCGACCACGGCTTTCATAGAGACTGGGGAGTCTAGGGGCGGGCCGGGCGGTGGCGGGCGCTCCACCCGGCGCCGACCCCCCCAGGCGCGGCGCCGCCCCAGGGGCGGAGCCCACCCCACCGTCTGGTGGGACCATTCCCGTTAGCCCGGACCTCGCCGGCGGCGTCCGCAGCCCGCGCCGCCCGGTCCGGCCCGCGCCGGCCCGCGGCCCCGCCGGGCCGCCCCGGCGAGCGGTCGGGGTTCTGCGAGCCGTATAGAGGTCCGATCATCGGTCTCGACCGGTCACGCGCCGACAAAACCGTCCAGGTGAACCAGTGGGGGCCCCTGCTCTGGAGGCAGGCAGCATGGCGAGCGTCGATGGAGGAGCACGGTGGCACGATCCTGAACATCGTCAGCGGTGGTGCCTTCGGCGTGGTCCCGATGGTCGGCTGGTACAGGGCGACGAAGGCCGCTCTGGTGCACCTCACGAAGCAGCTGGCCAGCGAGCTCGCCCCCAACGTGCGGGTGAACGCCGTCTCGCCAGGTAATTATCCGCTTGAAGTGGGCTTGTCCGCAGAAGGAGCGCTCTGCCCGTGGTCCGCCGACGAAGCTGGGGCATAATAAGCAGATCAGAGGGTCTTTATACCGGGGAGTAGCGCAGTCTGGTAGCGCACCTGCTTTGGGACTAGCAAGACGTAGACGGTGTGCTGACCTGCGGTTATGCACCTCGGAAGGCTCCGAAAAGGCCGGGGTTATCTGCTGAAGTTGCCGCCGTGAAGCAGTGCCTCGATCTGTTCGAACGTGGCGGCGTCTGAAGGGATTGCGGCGAACTCGGGCGGGAGATGGCGGTGGTGGAACCCAACCGGTTCGGGATGGCCGTGCCAGCCCCACTGCCGTTCGCCGCCGCTCACCAAGTCGAACCGGTACGCCCTTGCTACGAGTCCTCCGTCGAGCTCCACTCTGGCATGCAGCACACGGCCATCGGCAAAGCGTGTGCCGACGTCGACACGAATCCGGGGGACGATCCCCGAAGGCTCGGAAAACGCCGTAATCGGGGTGTCAGGGGGTAAGGGTGGCCGCTCCGAGCCGATCCAACCAACCGGTGATCCATATCACCGCCGCGCCCGGCTCCCGCCCGTGGGCGGGGAGCAATGGCTACCTCCCGGTCAGAATCTGGTAGCCGATCCAGGCCTCATCCCAGGCGTGGAACTCGTCAGTCTCTTGGAGCTTGCCGTCGGGACCCATGAACGCCTCCAGGAGTCGAGACGATGGGATCCCGTGCTTGGACTCGAACTCGTCGAGCAGCGTGCGCAGCCGCATGCGTTCGGCGTCGGCCGAGCGCATTTCGATCTTGATCGTGGTCTGCTCCGACACGTAACCAGGTTATCCCCCCGAGCGACACCGAGCGCCGGTACAGCGGGCCGCATCAGGGTCGGCTTTCGTTTCCGCTCGATCCGTCCGCCCGCTTTTTGCGCCGGCTTCGGCGGGCTCGGGCGGATTTGGCGGCTAGGGCTGTGTAGTAGGCCTTGCGGGCGGACTCGGCTCGGCGCTGGCGTTCCGCCTCGGGCAGGATCCCGTCCGGGTCGACCTGGCGGGTGAAGCGGTCGTGGAAGGCGGCGCGGGCGTTAGCGGTGAGCTGTCGGCTGTCGTACAGACTGTGCAGCCGGTAGGCGGCGGCTCGGGCCCACAGGCTGCGCTCTGCGGGCGTGAGCTCGTTTGCGCTCATTGCTGCTCCTTGGTTTGACGTCCGCTGGACTGGTGATGTCGGGGCGGTTCGGTCGGCCCGCCCGATTCGGTGTCGTGGTCGCCACCGGTCTCCTCGCCGACCGGCACGGTGTCCTGATGGGTCGGACACCAGTGATTGTTGTGGCTGGTTGCTGAGCGATGGTCGTACGTCGTCGGAGAGCGACCGTCCTGGTCGTCGGGACGGCGACGAGGTAGACCCTGTGCGGCATCGCCGTCTTGATCGGGACAGTGGCGCAGCTCGATGCCGTCTGGGAGGTGTAGCCGATAGCCCAAGCGGCGCTGCTCGTTCAGGTCTGTGACTGGTTCGAGAACGACGAGGCCGGCCGCGCTGAGAGCGGCGACGGCGCGAACGGCAGTCGCCGCGGTGGTGCCGATGCCGGTGGCGATGGCGGCCACCCCGACCGGTGATACCCATCCGTGGTCGTCGGGGTGGGAGGTGAGGGCCAGTTCCTCCAGGGCCGCCCAGGCGAGCGGCCCGAGCTGGCGCCGCCAGGGTCGGCTGGCCGGGCCGCACACCAGCGGCTCGACGGGCTGGTCCCGGCCGACGTGCGTGATCGCGGTGCGCGTCCTCCATGCGGGTAATGATGCCACGAGATTGTGACGATTAGTGCGAGGTGACGAAGGTGATATAACCCTGGATTATCGTCCGTATGTGTCCGTAGAAGTCCACCCCGTACGTTTGAGTACGCTCCAGTACCGTCCTGTGCCGTCCAGTTCATCACAGAAAAAAATCTCAACACCCACAAGACCCCCTCGATCCACCACATCCCCGTAACCCGACTCTCCACCCTACGCCCAACCCCCTTACCTACATCACCATTTGACCATTACTGACCGTTACTGCCCCCTCCACAAGAACGACACCACTAGAACCCACACATCTGATATAACAACCAAAACATTTCGAACACGTTTGCAACTTCCAGTTGGGAACGGCCGGGGGACCGGGTGGTGGGAATGGCGTGGATGCGGATGATGGGGGTGGACTCGGTCGAGTACCACGAGCACACCGTCGTCGGCCGGGGCGACGACCCGGTGCATGGCGCGGCGGCCTACTACGCCTCCCGGGGCGAGACACCCATGGGCTGGGGTGGCCGTAGCCGGTTCCTGCTCGGCCTGGACGGCGAAGTCGACCTGGCCGAGTACCGGGCCCTCTTCGGTCCGGGCGGCGCCCACGACCCGATAACGCGGGACACGGCTGGTGGGGTGTCGCCGGCCGGGCCTGGAACTGGTGGTGTCGCCGCCCAAGTCGGTGGCCGAGCTGGGGGTGATCGGCCGGGCCGAGGACATGCACCGGATTGTCGACGCCGAGCGCGACGCCACCCTCGCCTACCTGGATCGTCTGGTGTCCGAGCGGGGGGACGGCGGGGCCGAGCCCAGGTGGCCACGTCGACGGGCGGGCTGATCTGGGCTACCTCTCGGCATGCCACCACCCGGGCCGGTGATCCTCAGGTCCATGATCATGTGCTGATCGCCAACGCAGTGTTGATGGGTGACACCCGGGGCGGCTGGAAGGCGCTCGATACCGCTTTCGTCCGTGACCATCTGCACGCCGCCACCGCGGTGGGCCGGATGGCCGGGGCGGCCAAGGCGGTCGAGCTGGGCTATGGGATCGAGGCGGACGGGGGCCCGTCGGGGCGGCTGGGCGGCTGGGCCATCACCGGCATCCCGGCCCAGGTGTGCGAGATCCACTCCACCCGCTCCGCCCAGATCACCGCCGCGGTGGGCGCCGACGCCTCGTATGCGGCCCGGGCGGTGGCGGCCCGGGCCACCCGGGACCACAAAGCCGATGAGCCGCTGCAGGATCTGATGTTCCGCTGGCAGGCCGAGCTGACCGCGCTCGGCTGGCCGCCCGCCGCTCTCGACGCCGCCGTCGAAGCCGCCGGGCTGGCCTACCGGCCGCCCGCCGTCGACCTCGACGAGCTGGCCGGAGAGCTGCTGGCTCCCGGCGGGCGGCTGGCCTCGGAGAAGACCTTCCGCCGCGGTGAGGTGATCGTGGCCGTCGCCGCCCATCTGCACGGCCTGCCTGTCTCGGTGCTCGACCAGGCCGTCGAGGTGGTGTTGGCCCACACCCAGGCCATACGCCTGCCCGCCGTGGTCGGGGCCAGGGAGGCGGTGTGGGCGGCCGCCTGCGTGCTGGCCGACGAGCAACGGATCGCCGAGCTGGCCGAGGCCATGGCCGGTCGGGCCGGGGCCCGGGTGCACTGGTCGGCGGCCTGCGATGCCATCGACGCCCTCCAGGCCCGCCTCGGCGGCGCCGTTGACCGACACCCAACGTGACGTCGCTCTCGGGCTGATGACCGACGGGCACTGTCTGGATGTGGTGGTGGGGATCGCCGGATCGGGAAAAACCACCACCCTGTCGGCGGTGCGGGCCGGGTTCGAGACCGCCGGCTACACCGTGGTCGGCACCGCTACATCGGGGCAGGCGGCCAAGACTCTCGGCGAGGGGGCCGGGATGGAGTCACGGACTATCGCCTCGTTGACCTGGCGGCTCGACCACGGCACCCTCACCCTCACCGACCGGCATGTCTTGATTTGCGATGAGACCGGGATGACCGCCGATGTGGACCTGGCCCGCCTGTTGGGGGCGGTGGAGCGGGCCGGGGCCAAGATGATCGTCGTCGGCGACGACCGCCAACTCGACGCCGTCGGCCCCGGCGGCGCCCTCACCGCCCTGTGCGAACACCACCCCGAACAGGTGTGGACGTTGAGCGACAACCTGCGCCAGATCACACCGGAGGAGCGGGCCGCCCTGGCCCAACTCCGCGACGGCAACGTGGCCGTCGCGGTGGGCTGGTACGCCCGGGCCGGGCGCATCCATCCCGTCGCCGGCCGGGACCGGGCCGTCAACGCCATGGTCAAAGCCTGGGCCAAAGACACCGGCACCGGGCGGGAGACCCTCATGTTGGCCTACCGCCGCGAGCAATGTTGAGGCTCTCAACCAGACCGCCCGCCGCCTATGGGAACAAGCCGGCCTCCTGTCTGGGCCGGAGCTGGTTGCCCCCGGCGGGCGGCGCTACCGGGCCGGCGACCGGATCATCACCCTCGCCCCCGGACCGGGCGGCGCCTGGGTCACCTCCCAGCCCGCCCACGTCACCACCGTCGACCCCCACACCCAACACCTGACCGCGGTCACCCCCGACGGCCAGCAGCTCACCATGGGACCAGACGAGATCAACGCCGAGCGGCTGGCCCACGGCTACGCCATTACCGCCCATCGCAGCCAAGGCTCCACCGTCGATGTCGCCCACGTCCTCGACGACGGCGGCGGACGAGAACTCGCCTACGTGGCCATGAGCCGAGCCCGCACCGCCAGCCATATCTACGTCAGCGCCCTCGATCCCGACCACGCCGGCCAGCGGCTCACCTGGGGATGGGACCAACAGCGCCGCCAACAATGGATCACGCCACCGCCACCAGACCTCGACCGCCCGCACCGCCGAGCTGATCGCCGAACGGGACCGGCTGACCGCGTCCATCCCGCCCGACGTCACCGACCAACTCACCCACCTCCGCCACCAGATCGCCCACATCGACGCCGACCGAGCCGACCTCTACGCCGGGACCGGTCGCTGGGCCGACACCCCCATCCGCCACGCCCACCAAGCCCTCCAAGACGCCCAGCGCAGCCACGACCACGACCCGCGCCGGGCCCACGACCCCCATCTGGGGCTGTGGGCCCGACACCGAGCCCGCAAAGCCGAACAAACCAGCAACATCAACGTCACCCAAGCCGAAACCGACTGGCAGGAGACAATCCGACCCCACGACGACCAACTCCACATCCAGACAGATCGGCTCGGCAGCGACGCCCGAACGCTCGAGGCCGCCCAACAGACTCGCACCGACTTCCTCGCGGCCCACCCCGACATCGTCGACCGCATCAGCCAACTCAACCAGGCGCTTACCCAACAACACCGACTCCAGGTCCAGCAAACCCGACCACCCATCCAGTCGCCCAGGGCCGCCCCCCAACCCCACCTCCGTCACGACCCCCACCTCGAATACCTCCACCACCAGCAAACCGCCGAAGCCGTCCAGGCGCTACAAATCGGCGGCCCCGGAATCTGACCCCCCTGAATGGCCATCAGCTTGGGAAGCCGCGGGAAACGTACCGGTGCACACGGGTCCCGGACCATCAGCTGGTCAGATAGGTCGACCGGTCGGTGATGCACTGGCCCGGACAACGGAGTCGGCGCGATAAATGCGCGATCGACTCGGCAGAGGATCCAGTCTCTCACTAATACTAATGGTCCGCTCGTTACTCAGGGTGGCGCGAGCCCGGCGCTCCGACAGTAACCCTCGTTACGATCGATGGCCTCGACCCGGGCCAGGCGAAGGCGATCGGCCGCACTCAGATGCGATATTCGGCCACGCTCGCGGCAGTAAGCAGTTCCGGCTCTGGGCCCCGGTCTCGGGGGTCCCGTGCATCCCACCTACCCGGCGGTCTGGGACGTTTCAGACGTGTGTTATTGGGTCATGGTTGGCCGCGTTTGGGGGGCAGTCGAGTCCTTCTCGGGGAGCCCCTGACCTGGCCGAATTCGCTGTTAGGGAGGGTCCGGCCCGACGCGCTGTTTATACGGGTTGACCGACGAACGGCCGGTCAGGTGCCGGCGAATGCCTCGAGATGATCCAGGGCAGCATCAAATGCAATGGCAAGCGGGGTCTCATCCTGAAGCGCCATCGCAACCAGGTGTCCGGCACCGGAAAGGGCAGCCGGTCGACAAGCGCATCGTGCTCACGCAACTGCTTCGTCCAACAGCCGTGAGCCCACTTCGGCGATGGCTGTGAACGAACCCGGCTTGGGCTCATCTGCCGATGGTAAGGGCGAGGAGGGTATTGACGGCAGTTTCGAACGGGCGGGAACTCCGTTGCACCTGGGCGAGTAGAAGTCCTCCTTGGAGCGTGGCGAGCAAGGTGATAGCGAGGTCGTCCGGGTCGATGTCGGACGGGAGTTTCCCGTCGGCATGAAGGGATCTGAGTCCATCGCCGATTGCGGCGGCCCACTGATCGAATCCTGCCGCTATGAGCGCTCGGGCCTCGGGGTCACTCTCGGCGAGTTGACCAACGAGCGAGCCAAGTTGGCAGCCCCCCTTTGCTTTGGTGCGCTTCGCTGCGGTGATCACCATGTTCCGCCAGGCTTCGACTCCGTTCGCGCTGCTGAGCGCGTGCCGCTGGCGATTGACGATGGCCTCGGCTTGGTAGTCGATGACCGCCTGCACGAGTTCGTTCTTGTCGGGAAAGTAGTGGTACATCTGAGAGCCGCTGACTTCCGCCGCCACCTTGACGTCTTCCAAGGTGGTGCCCGCCACCCCGCGCTCATGGATCAGGGCGGCGGCCTCCTCCACTATTCGTGCCCGGACGCGTGCTCCCTTGGGGGTGAGCCTCGGCCGGTCACTCGTCTCGTTGACCATGCACCAATGTTAGCAGAATTGTGAGTTTGACAGCCCAGTCGGGCTGTGTCATAGTGGGTTGCACAACCCAGTTTCACAAGAGAGGACCAACCAACACATGACTGACCTAAAGGACCGGACCGCGCTTGTTACCGGGTCGACGAGCGGGATCGGCCAGGCTACGGCCATCGCCTTGGCCGCCCGCGGCGCTCACGTACTGGTTGTCGGGCGCAACGAACAACGTGCCAAGGATGTGGTCGCCGAGATCGAGGGCAGCGGCGGTAGCGCATCGTTCAAGCTCACTTCGTTGAGCGATCTGCAATCAGCCCGGGAGCTGGTCGAGTGGGCCACTGAGGCGGGCGACGGTCACGTCGACATCCTCATCAACAACGCTGGCGTCGCCTTGCTTGGACCAAGCAGCGCAGCGACCGAAGCAGAGTTCGACGAGACCTTTGCCCTGAACGTCAAGGTTCCGTTCTTCCTGGTCGCCTCACTGGCGCCAGCCATGGCCGAACGCGGTTGGGGTTCGATCGTCAACGTCTCCACGATGGTCGCCAGCTTTGGGCAGGCGGGCATGGCTCTCTATGGCGCCAGCCGGGCAGCCCTCGAACTGTTGACGAAGGCTTGGGCGGCCGAATACGGCCCGAGTGGTGTTCGGGTCAACGCCGTTGCTCCGGGTCCGACGCGCACCCGGATGATGGAAGCAGTCCCCGACGAGATGGTGAATCAGCTCGCAGCACTCGCACCAGCAGGTCGCGTCGCTGAGCCGGAGGAACTTGCTGCGGCGATCGTCTTCCTGGCCAGTGATGATGCCAGTTTCGTCCACGGCGTCACTCTTGCGGTCGACGGGGGCCGGGTAGCGACGTAACGCCGGTCGGCGGTCGACGTTTAGGAGTGAAGTCCTAGAACACAGATCACAACTAACGACTGAGGAGTATCAACATGAGCGCATACGTAGTTGTCGAATTCACAGTCAAGGACCCGGAAATGTACCGTGAGAAATACGGCCCCATTGCTGGGCAGACGGCCAAAGAGCACGGAGGCGAGGCTCTCGCCAACAGCAACTGGGAGATCCTGCACGGCGATAGCTCTTTCACTTCAGGGGCACTCGTGCGGTTTGCTGACCGTGAGACGGCCATCAAGTGGTACAACTCGCCTGAATATCAGCAGCTGATCGGTGTCCGAAGTGTCGCGATGGATGCCCGGTTTAGCTTGCTCGACGGCCTGCCTAGCTGATCGAGGTGGCTCCAGATCTCAATTGCAACCCGGGAGAGCCGGTGGACGAACCCGGCAAGAGCTGTCCTGCCTGACTAGGCCCACAAAGAACCAGAGGAAATACCAATGAACACACACCCAGGAAAGACAGCACTCATCACGGGCGCCAACGCCGGGATCGGCAAGGACGTGGCCCGGCAACTGGCATTACGTCCCGAGATAACCAGCATCTACTTGGCGTGCCGAAACCGAGAGCGGGCGATAGCGGCGAAGGCCGAACTCGAAGCCGTGACTGGCCGAAGCATATTCGACATCATCCTCATGGACGTCTCCAATCTGGGCTCGGTCCGCGCCGGCCTGGCGGCCATCAACGGATCCCTCGACGCGCTAGTCATGAACGTTGGTGTCATCGGCGACAAGAAGTTGATGAACTTGACTGCTGACGGGGTCACCACCCTGTTCGCAACGAACGTTCTTGGTCACGCCGTTCTCCTCGAAGGTCTCCTAACCCAGAACCGGCTTGGCGAGGTTGCGGTCTTCGTCGGAAGTGAAGCAGCCAGAGGAATTCCAAAGATAAGGATGAAACGGCCATCCTTCGCCTCAACCTCTGCCGATGAACTCGCCACCGTCATCGACGGCACCTACTTCGCGGACAAAAAATTTGAACCCAGCCTAGCCTTCAGTCAGGTCAAGTACATAGGGGCCTTGTGGATGGCCTACTTGGCCCGCCAATACCCCGACCGCCGACTTATTACCGTGAGCCCTGGGAATACCACCGGCACTCAAGCCCCCGACAGCCTCAAGCTACCACTACGTATAGCGGCCAAATACGTCATGCCACACCTGGGGATCGCCCACAACCTTGACGTGGGCTCAAAGCGAATAGTCGACGGCGTCATCGACCCAAACCTGTCTAGCGGCGTGTTCTACGCCAGCGCGGCCAACACGATAACCGGTCCCTTGGTCAACCAAGCGGACATCTTCCCCGACTTGGCCAACCCGTCGTTTCAGGACCACGCCAACGAGGCCATCCACCGCTTCATTTCATGACGGCTCCTCGGCTGGGGGACGCGTTCCACCTTGACCTCGACGGGACGGTGGTCGCCGGCCGCTACATCGAAGTCGATCCCCCGCACCGCATGCTGATTGGATGGGACCGTCAAGGAACCGACAAAGCGACGCCGACACCTGCATTCATTGAGATCACGCTCACCCCGACGGGTGACCGCACAACTGTGAAGGTCCAGCTGTCCGGCCTGAGTGGCGAGGATGCCGCCTTCTATCAGCAACTCTGGGCCCGTCACCTTGACCGGATTGCAGCTGCCTTCGCTGGCGCCGAACCCGGCGCACTTCCTGGGAACTGAGTCAGGGACCCCACCTCCGACGCCAATATACGGCTACGCCAGGTCGACTCCATGCAACCGGCCGGCCACGGAGTAGAGCTGAGCAGTGCAGCTGCATAGGGCTACACGGGGCATGCCCCATGCAGTGCCTCAGCTCCGCAGTCCTCTGTCGCGAAACCGCACCGCAAGAGCCGCACGTGTCGCGCCACGCTGCATAGGGGCAGCAGACGCCGACGCTGTGTAGGTGCCGAGAAACATCCCCGATAAACCTAATCTTCGGCACCTCAGCCAGACGCGAAATCGCATGGTTAGGCGCCTGTGCCCTATGCATGAGACGCGCTAACCAGCGGTTCAATGGTGGCGGGGGAATCAATCGAACTGACGACTCTGCTGTTAAGAGCCGAGCAGTCCGGCACTGCCCCAGAATGTTCACCCTCGACCCGAGTTGAGCTATCTCCTAAGTGCCATCGTTCGGGGCGTAGGCCAGGGTCGTCGGAGCGGGCGCTCGAAGCCCATGAAATAGCATCTGAGCATCTTACTGGCGTAGGCCGGGCTCGCCGGGTCGCCAACAGGACCCCGATCGCGGCTCCGTCGAGTCGCTGCCTTCCGTCCCGCGGTACTTCGGGAACCGGCGGCCTGACGCAGCGCTCATCATGTTTAGCGACTTATCGTGACGTCGCAGTAACCAGCAATTGATCACACGATCAGGGACACGATTAGGGGCCGTATCCGGAGCGATACAGGCTCTTGATCACGGAAATGACATTGAGAACATCATAGTGACAGCGCAGTCTACGGAGCCACCAGGCGTCGCCGCACGAACGTGTCGCATTGACCCGGCGTTAGGCGACGCTTTGTTCGGCTTGAGTGCCCGCGGATAAGGGATGCCTAGCGGCCACCCTCCGGCTGTGACTTAAGCGGTCGACTCTTCGCCTGCAGCGAGTGCGTGTCAGGCTCAGTACGGCCTACCTTGGCAGGGGTGCTGACCAGAGGAGTGGGTGATGGAGCCGATGCCGGAGGACTGGGAGCGGGCCGTGGCGGTCGTTGCCCACCCGGATGACCTGGAATATGGCATGGCCAGTGCCGTGGCCCGCTTCACCGCCCAAGGCAAGAAGGTCTCCTATGTCCTGGCGACCAGCGGGGAGGCAGGCATCGATTCAGTGGCCCCCGAGCGCTGTGGTCCTCTGCGGGAGGAGGAGCAGCGCCGCAGCGCGGCCCTGGTAGGCGTGGATCACGTCGAGTTCCTCAGTCATCCGGACGGTTCAGTCGAATACGGCTTGGCGCTGCGCCGGGACCTAGCCGGAGCTATCCGCCGGCTGCGGCCGCAAATTGTCTTCGGCATGAGCTTCGATTTGACGTGGGGAGACAGCGGTGGCGTGAACCACGCCGACCATCGCGCCGTCGGCCTGGCCACCCTCGACGCCTGCCGGGATGCTGCCAACCGCTGGATGTTTCCAGGAAAGGGCGATCCTTGGCAGGGCATCACTGGCGTATTCGTCGGCGGGAGTAGCACTCCCACCCACTTCGTGGACGTAACCGAGACCATCTCAGCCGGGGTGGCGTCCCTGGCCCAGCACCGTGCCTACATCGAGGGCTTGGGCACCGACTTCGATCCCGATCGCTTCCTTCGGGACATGGCCGGCTACGACGGCATGGCGGCCGGCTGCAACTACGCCGTCCTCCTCCAGCGGTTCCGGGTCTGACGATCAGGAGGACCCTCGGTACTTCCGTGACATCTCGGTCCGCTGACCTCGGGCGGCGCGCCTCCCGCCCGGCGTGTGGGGACATATGCCCGGCGTCCTCCGAGATACCGCGAGCCTCATGTTAGGGGCGAGCCTTTGGCGACGCCTCGTGAGCTGAGGATAATTTTGGTCGAGCCAGGGGTACGGGTCAGAAAAGGAGGGACGAGAATGCATGTGGTCGTTCGCAGCTATTCCGGTGAGGGCGCTTCTGAGTTGTTCGACCTGCTTGGACAGAGAGAGGACGAAGTCAAGAACCTCATCAGCAGAGTCCCTGGCTTCGTCAGCTATGCGGCGTTCCGCAACGCTGACGGCGGCAGCACAGTAACCGTCTGCGAAGACAAGGCCGGCACGGACGAGTCGTCACGACGCGCCGCAGGATGGGTCAAGGAGAACGTCACTGTGACGGTCACACCGGTGATCATCGAAGGAGACACGGTCCTGCACTTTTGACCAAGCTGCCAACGAACCTTTCCAGGTCTCCTCAAAGGAGGCATCGTTAGTCGGTTTGCATCAGCCCGCGGGCATCCAGGCGGAAGCCCTCGTTCTCCACCACTCAGAGCGCGACCGCCCGCCCAATCTCGTGCGCCATTGCGTGGTAACCGGCGAAGTCAGTGACCGCCGCCCGGTAATCGTGGCCATCAAGGGGTCGCCAGATCGGTGCCCCGCCGAGCCGGCGATCAGGGGCGCGGGGCCAGCGCGGATCGGGGACAGTTGACGGCGGGATTATGGGCGCACCTTCGGCGCTCACAGCGGATGGCGACGGCGAACACAACACCCGTGGTACGAGCGGCTTGAGCAATCCCAGAAGAGCAAGGCCAACGCAGATGAGAGATATTCGGCGTCGCTTCCCTAGGTCAGGGACAGCTCGACGGCGTGACCCCAGCGGGCCGCCGACTTGTCTCCTGCTTTCTTGACCCTTGATTGCGCTATGGTTCGTAGCCCGCCCCGGAGTTGACGGAGGTAATCGTGTCAGTAGGAATGCCCGACGCTGGATGGCGGATACTGGGCTTCGGAGCTCACGACGACATCGCCGCCAAGATCCAGGACAACCTGCGCAAGGCCGGCCTGCGCTCGACGAACTTCGCTCTCCGTGATGACGAGGAGAGCGACGCCCGTCTCAAGTCAGCTCTCGCTGAAAACTCTTACGACGCAGTCGCTATCGGCGGCTTCATCAATGGCCAGGACGCAAATGCCTATCCGGCCACGGAGCAGACGACGGCATGGTTTAACCGGATCCTCAACATCATCCATGTCGAAGCGCCGGAGGCCCGCATCGTTTTGGTACGGGGTCCACAAGATGCCCTAACGGCCGTAGAGAGGGTGCTCGGCCCGAACAGGCCGTCGTCCTAGCCTCACCGCATTCAGATCGGCCCAGAGCCCCTTGGGGCCTGTGCAGGACCGAGACAGCTAACAGTGCTGCAATCGACCTGATGCTTCTGCCCGTTGAATCGAAGAGACCTACCGACATAACGATCAGTACTTCGCTCGACCTTGACGCCGCCGGGTACGGGTGAGCGAGACGGATTCGGCATCGATCGGCTCGCCCTCACGGATCACCACCCGAGGTCCGGCCGGGACGCAAATGTCGCCGCGCAGCCGGCGTGTTGGGACACTTGAACTCCGGAATCTGGGGACGTGCCGGCCGTACCTTATGGGCGCCCCTCTGCGTCGGAGGACCGCCGCCAGGCTGACCCCCGAGCCGTCTGATTGGGGCGCTTCTGGCATCAATGAGCGTGGCCGCGATCGGCTACGGATGAGGTGTTTCGTTGCCGCCCGGAGTCGGCGCCGTACTGGTCGTGATCGTCTAGCTCAGGAAGTCGATGAGCAGCCGGCTCACCTCTTCTGGGGCCTCGAGCTGCATCCAGTGTCCTGGTCCCTCGACCCGCTCGTAGCGCCACAGGCCGGCGACGTGCTCGGCCGAGCGGGTCATCTGGCCTTCGGTCAGGGCGAAATCGCCGGTG
>CAVYMU010000010.1:0-276940 GCA_963769725.1 uncultured Acidimicrobiaceae bacterium
GTCTCGCCCCGAAACTCATGCGGCACCGAGTAGGCGCAGTCGTCGAGGGCGATGACTCGGCGTGTTCGCCCCCACGATGCGGGTCACCCCGAACACGGCCGCTAGGGATGGGCAGGCAGGCGGTGCAACCGCAATTGCTCCTCGGCCAGCATCTCGACCGGGACCCAATGGGTGCTGGCATGCACCCGACCGTTGACCTGCGCGCAGAACGCCACGCACGCCGCTTTCAACGCGGCGAAGCTCTCATAGGCGGCCAGCAGGTTGGCGTCACAGGGGACAAGGTCGGCGGCCGAGATACGCACGGTGGCCTCCGAGCCGCCCTTCGATTCGGGGTCGGCCACCACACACGTCGTCACCGTCAGCCCGTAATGGCCGGCCGCTTCGACCATGGCCGCGTTGCGGATCGGGATCCGAGCCACGTGCACAGTGGTCACGGTCTTCTCGTTGTCGGTCAAGGGGTACGTCGGGCAACCACCAAACCGGCGCAGCGTCATGTCGATGCACGCGATAACCGTGGGCAACGTCTTGTCCAAGACAGGCAGCACCACCCGAAAACGCGACCACGACAACCACGCGCAGAACAGCCACGTCCGGGCCCCGCACACCAGCGGGCCGTCCCCGTAATCGAACTGGAACCACATACCCGGCTCGGGCGCCACGCCCGGTAGATCCGGCGCCGCCCAGCCACATAGGACTTCTTGGCCGCCGCCACCCCCGGCACATCGTGCGCTCCGAGCCCCGATAGCCCATCGCTACCAACTTGTCATGCGCCACATCGGCGCGGACCTTGCCGTGCGACGCCTCTACCCACTCCTCCAACTTGGCCAAGAACGGGTCGATGAGCTCCTCCCTCCGGGCCGTCTCACCCAACGTGCCCGCCCGCGGGCTTCGACGTGATGGGCGACGGTGTGATGCGAACAGCCCGCCGACGCACCGGCATCCCAGTAACTGCCGGTCAGATGGGATGCCTCCAGAATCTCCATGATCTCCTCGTCAGACTTCACGTGCTCCTCCTCGGTTGTTGGGTGCTTGAGCACGCTCAGCACACCGAGGAGGAGCGCCCCCGGTGGTGGACCCACCAGGGCAACGGTCAATCAATAAGGCAGATCTGATGTCCACCAGCGGGCAGTTCCCCTCGCCGCCCAGCGGGCAGATTCGTGGCCGTCTACGGGCAGGATCTCATGTCCACTGACACACTTGAGATGTTTTCGCTGTTGAGCGGTGCTGATCCGCTTTCCTGACCCCGAGTACTCCGAGGCCTTCCGGGCCTACGTCAACTACTTCGAGGGTCTCGGCGGGCCTGATCGGCGGTCTGTATATGTCCGCCAGCTTGGTAAGCGGCGTCCATGACGGTGTTCTGAACCATCCTCCGGTGGGCAAGATCCAGCGTCGGAGCGTGAGCGCTGACGCCGAGCGGGCACTCACGCTGGCCTTCCGCAAGTCGTGGTCGACGCTTCGGCGACTGGACCGGGAACTCGAAGACCCGAGCGTGTACGACGAGGAGGCAAATGCCTGGATCCCTCGCAGGGGTACTACGCCGTGTACCACGCCGTGCTGGTGTGGCGGTCGCCACCGGCAACGGTGCCGCGAGACCACGCCGCCGCTCTCAAGCTGGCCGGTAAGCTCGTCGAGCGCGGAGTGCTGCCACCGCCCTGGGATGCTTGGTGTAGTGGCTGCCCCCAAACCGGTGCGCTGACCTTCGGTGGGCTCATCCCGTCGACAACTCCCGTGCACGTGCTGTCGTCACCTGATCCATGGACCTCAGACGACCGCCTGGCGATGTTTCTCCGCACCACCCGGGCGAAGGAGTTGAACCGTCGGTTCGACCAGGAGCGGTCTCGGAAGGCGGCGCCAGGTCGCACCCGGCGCGACTTGTCGAGGTTTGAGAAGGAGCGGATCGCCGAGTCGATGGCGCCGACGACGATGTTCGACGTGCTGTGGCGGATGCGCAAGAAGGCCAACTACGACGATGCCGACACGTTCGTACTCGGAGCGGCCGGCGGACTCGACGCCCACGGATTTGGGCAGGCCTTTATCCTGGTCGCCGACGCCACCGTGGCGAGCCTGGAGGCCCTGGCTTCGGCCTATGTGGGAGACCCCGCCTCATCTCGGACGTTGTGGGCGCTTACGACAAGAAGACCTCGTCTCAGCCAAGCTCGACGATCGGCCGACGAGAGGCGTAGTGGCGGGCTCGATGTGCGACCCAATCCCGTTCCTGACGGCGGGAAATTCAATTGCCGGATGCCTGCCCCCACTGCGGTATGCCGTCACTTATAAAGGCACTTCGTGAATCTCCACACAGGAGTTAGCGGGCCGTTTGTGGAGCCAACGCTCATGGCAGGTCTATAACGTCGTCACCTTCACTGTCATGGCGCCACTGTCGCCGGAACTTCAGGGTTGACAGATCGAAGCCGATAGGTAGTATCAGTGTTACACCGTAACGGGTGAGGAGAGAGTCTGATGACCACTAATCCAGTCCGGGTCCCAGAGTCAGTGCACAGCGAGGTTCTCGCCGCGGCGCGGGTGCTGGGGTGCAAGTGGCGGATGGCTGGAGCGGGCATGGCTCTCTTTTCGCCAGAGCCCGGGGTTCGTCGCGGACTTCGAGCAAGCCCAGAAGGCCTTCTCGGTGGGCGATATCAACGCCGTTGCGTCCCAACTTTTCGAGCAGTCCACAGACCGAGCAAGACGACGGGCCGCAACGTTATGGCGTTGCGCCGCGAGGACACCACCTGAACGCGATTCCTATCTGGATTACCGTCATAGGGTGCAGTTCAGGCTCACCCGACACGCCCTGAGGACCTCGGTCTGTCGGTTGACGTCTACGCAGGGCGACCCGCAACGGACTTCCAGGATGCCCACGATGTCGTTCGGGCGTTCGTCGAGCGTGAAGCCAGGACCCAAAAGGCCAAGAGTGGACAAAGTTGCCGGTGACCTCGGCGCCGGCATACAACTTGCATCACGGTCGCTATCGGGGCTTGACGTGGCATGACGAAGACAGCGACGTCCTATGGCTCCTCGGCGTCGGCTGGCATGAGGCGGACAGCCGCGACGACGCCTACGAGGTGCTGAAAGCTCGCGATGAAGCGGGAACTCTTATGCCCGGCGAACAGGACTATCTCGACCTTGAGATGCGTGCTTTGAGACGGAGCTGTTCGTCACGCAGGTCAGCGAACAGGCCCCAGCATCGTGACGAGGCCCGACAGACCCTCGGACAAGAAGTGCGCGGCCTCATCGCTGGACGACTCGGAGTCGGGGTGCTCGTGGAAGTGGTCGTGATCGCTGGCGAGGACGAGTCCCTGGAGGAGATCTGGGTGGGCTTCGAGTCCCCGCCCATTGCTGGGGCGTGCGATCTGCCCACACAACCTGAGTGGATTCTGGCCGTGCTTGCCGCCATGGTTCCCGTACAGATCTCGTTCAGCGATCTGGATTTCAGCGGGGCGTTCCCACGCGCTGGTGGCTGAGGCCCAACGAGATCGTGGTGTGCTGGCGCTCGTTCTGAACGGACAGGTGACGGCGGACACGAGCCGCAACCTCTAGAAACAGGGGTGGGCTCGGCTGGGTTGTCTTTGGAGCCGAAGGCAGTTGGGGGCAGTCATGGCACTCGGAGTCACTTCGCGAATGACTTGCCCTCCAACGACGAGTGTCAGCCCCATCGAGGAACATTGTGCACTCCACCACTGTGACCTGCTCTGACCTGATGTGACGGACGTCACATGAGTTGGGTCGATGCACCGGGTAACAGACCTGAACCCGAGCGGGCGACCCCCCGGGACACCGCCACATCACCGGAGATGTGCACCCTCTTGAGGAAGCGGTGTGCACTCCTTCTTCAGATAGACTCCTTTAATAACGCGTCTGCTATCCAACATCTCGAACGGGTGCCTTGGCTACCGTCGGGCTGTGGAGCGCAGCGCTCATGGGATGAAGCTCTGATTGTCAGCGCAACGCTTTTACGACACCTCAACAATATGGCAACCCGTCATTGATGAGTTGACCAAACTTGTCACGGCCGCGGCCATAGTTGTAGGTGGTATCTGGGCGTATCGCCGGTTCTACGTCGAAAGAGAACACAGGGAACGGATCGAGTTCACCATTGATGGCGATATGGTCGACCTACTGAACGACACCACGGCGGTGTCGGTGGTTGTCAAGGTAGTGAATACTGGCAAGGTGCTGGCATGTATCGAAGAAACGGAGCTCAGTGGGATCACGGTGGAGCGTTTTCGAACCTCGGACTGCTCTCGCTTCGCCACATCGGGAACCGGCGAGGTCAACTGGACCAATCTCCCGGTTCAGGCCATACCATCCTTGACGGGGCCAACCCCCGTCCCGATCGAGCCGGGGGAATCTGGTACGCAAGAGCACTCTTCGTTCTGCCGCCCGAAGAGGTCCTGGCTATTCGGGTCGCTGCGGTAGGCGTCACGAAGGTTGGACAGTATGCTGCAGATAAGATCATCTCTCGCTCGTCCCCGTCGAAGTAGGAAGGCTCGCCGATGGTTGACCGCAGGGTCCCCGGCCGTTACGAGATCAGGTTACGAACCTTCCGTTGCCCAACGTGCGGGCTCACACTGCGGAGCGATCTTCAGCGCGTGTGTCCAGTGGACAACACCCAGATGGTGGACCTCGACGATGACCACGAGGACCATGACCACCGCTAGCGACTCCGATCGCGCCGAAACGACGCACACCGACTATCGGGCGTTGCGCACGCCTTAAGCCGCCGCGGGGGCGACCAGGCAACGATCGCTCGGCTTGTCGAGGAGCAGCTCTTGGAGGGGCATCGCTGCTGTATCTTCGAGGATCTCGTGATGGTCAAGGAATAATGCTGAGCCTGTGCCCACTTCGTGTAGTTCTATGCTTGTCCTTGGCTGCCTCTTCTGCTCTGTGCTCCTCGTCGCGTTAGGCGGAGAGCGCGAACGGGACTCGCCCTGTGGCCGCATCGAGGAGACGTGTGGCCCCCGCAGTTTCCTCGCTGGTAGAAAGCGCCAAATCCATTGCTGCAGCCAAAGCGGTTTCCGTGAGCGTCGCCAGCTCCGGATCCTGCTGATAACGAGGGGTGTGCAACAGCACAGACAAGTACACGAGGAAACGTTGTCGTGCGTCGGGATCCATCGCCGATGGATGCTCCTCGCCATTTAGTAGATCGGCTACGTCGCTTCGCAGTTGTCGCGCAACCGGCCCCTGGCCGAAATGGGCCAAAAGCGACAGCTGCACGTCAAGGCGAAGCTGCCAAACCAGTGGAAGCGTGGCAGCCCAGCGGCGGTATGGCTCCACGGACTGCATGCCCGCCGTGATGGCACTGGCAAATTCGTCCAAGTCCACACCCGAGCTTCCCGAGAAGACCGGGCAGCTACCGGCGTCGAAGCCGAACAAGGCCCTTCCCGCCTCGCGACGCGTCTCCAACTGCGCTGACAACCGCAGCCGCAGCAATTTCAGCGGCTGCATCGGCTTTGCGATCTCGCTGAATCCAACGTCTGTTCTGGAGAGCGATCCCCAACGCGGTAAATGACGCTATCCCGCAGCAGACAACCGGGATCAGGTACGCCAACATGCTCAAGGATATTCCACGCAAGCGAGTTGGCGCAGGCAATTCTCTACATCGCATGTAACCGTCGCATGCCATGGTTCGACCGGTCGTCAGGCGACGTGCCAGCGTCACCGCTGTCGCCGACGCTGGCTTCAGGAGGCCATGATGCCTAGCGATCGACACCCTCGTCATGAGTCAAATTGTGGAGTCTGCGCCCACCGCGGGGTGTTGTTCCTGGACGAGTTGGGGGAATTCCCCTCTGACGTCCTCGACACGCTACGACAGCCACTCGAGGAGGGTCGGGTGCTGGTCTGCCGGGCCAGGGCGAGCGTGGTGTTCCCGGCCTCGGTGCTGCTGGTCGCGGCCATGAACCCTTGTCCGTGCGGCGCTGAAGGAGGCCCGGGATCCTGCCGGTGCCGTGACGCCGCCAAGGCCCGTTACGTCTCGCGGGTGTCCGGTCCGCTGCTGGATCGGTTTGACCTCCGGGTGATGGTCGACCGGCCCGACGTGGCCGCGTTGCTGGCCCTGGAGGATGCGGCCCACCCCGCCGTCGAGTCAACCGAGGTGGTGGCCCGTCGGGTGGCGGCCGCCCGGTCGCTGGCCATGGAACGCGGGGTGGCCTGTAACGCGGCCGTCCCGCACCGTCGGCTGGACGACCTGGCTCCTCTGGAGCCCTCAGGCCGGCGCCTGCTCGAGCTCCGCCTGCGCCAGGGCCGATTGTCTGCGAGGGGTTTGCACCGGGTCCGCCGGGTGGCCCGCACCCTTGCCGATCTGGCCGGGCGTGATGGCCGGTTGACGTCGGACGACGTCTACGGCGCCTTGGCCTTGCGTGCTGACGTGTTCGCCAGCCAGGACGTGGCGTCGTGACCGGACAGGGGAAGGGCCAGCCCGGGCGCCGACCGGATTCCGGCGACACCGCTGCTGGGGTGGGGGCCGGGGCTGGGGTGGCCGGGGCCGGGGTCAACGGGGCCGGGACTGGGGCCGACGGGGCTGGGGTGGATCTGGGCGCTCCCTACGCCGCCGCCCTGGCTGCGCTGCCCGGTGCCGGTCCGGCCGACGGGTTTGGGGTGGGGGCTGGGGTGGGGGCCGGGGCCGGGGCCGATCTCGGCGCTCCCTATGCCGCCGCCCTGGCTGCGCTGCCCGGTGCCGGTCCGGCCGTTTTGGTGCGGATCCTGGCGGACTGGACTCCGGAGGAGGCCTGGCGGAGGGTGGGGGACGGTCGCCTCAACCGCCCTCAACCCCCCTTCAAGGTCAGCGAGGCCCAGCTTGGCTTCGAGCTCGCCGGCGCCGGGCATCAGCCGCTTCGGGCACGCCATTACGGCCCGTCGTCGCAGGCCGGAGGTCGGGCGGAGCGGCTCGATGACTCATGGCGCCGCCTGGCCCGCCGCATCGATCCACCAGAGTGGTGGGCCCGCTACGCCAACTCGGGGATCGGCGTCACCTGGCCGGGCCAGCCCGACTATCCGTCAGCACTCGTCAACGATCCGCAGCGGCCCGGCGTGCTGTTCTGGCGGGGCGCCCTGCGCCACCTGTCATCGCCCTGCGTCGCCATCGTCGGTACTCGCCGGGCCACTCCCGACGGGAAGATGGTCGCCTTCGAGTTGGGTCGGGATCTCGCCGAGGCGGGAATCTGCATCGTCTCAGGCCTGGCGCTCGGTATCGATGGCGCCGCTCATGCCGGAGCCTTGCGCGGCGCTGACTCGACCCCGCAGCCCGGAAGAACAGTGGCCGGACCGGCAGGAGTGGCCGCCAGCGGGGTCGACGTCCCGTACCCCCGCCGCCATGCCGCACTCTGGGAACAAGTAGCGCGTTCCGGAGTGATGCTGTCGGAGACGCTGCCGGGGAGACCCGCCCAGGCCTGGCGGTTTCCGGCCCGCAATCGCGTCATCGCCGCATTGGTGTCCATGGTGGTCGTGGTCGAGTCGCACGCGGCGGGGGGAAGTCTGATCACGGCCGAGGCAGCCATTGCTCGTGGCATCGACGTCCGAGTGGTTCCCGGGCCGGTACACAGCTCAGCGAGTGCGGGGAGCAACCAACTGCTATACGACGGCCCGGGACCGGTTCGAAATGCGCAGGATGTGCTCGACGGCCTCGGGATCTTCCTTTCGTCACGGGCGAGTCGTTCGAAGACCGCCTCTTCGACGCCGGCGGCACGCCGGACTCTGGGCGGTCGGGAATCGTCGGTCGCGACGGCGGTGCGCCCGACCGTGACGGTGCCGCCGGTGACTGCGGATCCGTCGCCGACTGCGGCCGTGGGACCGCCCGAGACCGTGGCACCGGCCGAGACCGTGGCACCGGCCGAGACCGTGGCACCGACTGCGACGGTCGCACCGACTGCGACGGTCGCACCGACTGCGACGCGGACCGATACCGAGCGGTCCAGGACTGAGACGAGGACGATCCTCGAGGCCGTCTCGTGGCAGCCGACCACGCTTAGCCAAGTGGTGGACCGAAGCGGGCTCAGCGTGGCGACGGCGTCCCGGGTGCTGGACTTCCTGGAAGCGAGGGGTCTGGTCACCCGCGACGGAGGGTGGTGGTGCCGCCGGTCGCAGCAGTGAGAGCTGCCTGTCGTCGCGCCCGACGCCCCACGGAGCAAATCACCAGAGGAACATCGGGCCATCGAGCCATCCGGCGGCCAGAGAAGTGCTGGCGAGTGAGGTGGGAGTTGGCAGGGGGAGGTCGCTTTGTGGACGAAACTCGGCCCGGTTGTAGGGCGGGACCGTCCAGAGAGTGATCGGGGGGGCCGGCGGTCCGGGCCGGCGTGGGGCGGCGGTCTCTGGACGAAACTCGGCCCAGTTGTAGGGCGGGACCGTCCAGAGAGTGATCGGGGGCCGGCCGGCGGGTCCGGGGCCTGGGTGAGGGTGGCGTCTTCTGGACGAGACTCCACCCACGCCCCTACTTGTACGGCGCCACCGTCCAGAAGGGGCGGGCCGCCGCCGGCGGGGGGGCCGAGCAGCCGCCCCTGCCAGTCGCCCCGCCAACCGCCGACCGGGCGCCGACCGGCAGTCTACGTCCGGTCCGCATCCGGTCGGACATGCAGCCTGGTTGCGCTACTATGAGTAGCTGTCCCGAACAGGCGGGACCCTGTGTCCACCCCCGATGCACCCACGGTCGCTGTGGCTTGCCCCTCCAGCGTGCGCATCGGGTTTCGACCAACCGATGGGAAGGAGTTCACATGGCTGTCGTCACCATGAGGCAGTTGCTCGAGGCCGGAGTTCATTTCGGTCACCAGACCCGGCGCTGGAACCCGAAGATGAAGCGCTTTATCTTCGGTGAGCGCAACGGCATCTACATCATCGATCTCAATCAGACGCTCGACCGGATCGACGTCGCCTATTCGTTCCTGCGGGATCTGGTCTGCCGAGAACGGTACGGTCCTCTTCGTCGGGACCAAGAAGCAGACGCAGGATCCCATCGCTCGTTATGCCGTTCAGTGCGGGATGCCCTACATCAACGAGCGCTGGCTGGGCGGAATGCTGACGAACTTCAACACCATCGCCGGCCGGGTCAAGAAGATGCAGGAGTTCGAGCGGATGCGTAGCGCAGGCGACTTCGACGCCATGCCGAAGAAGGAAGCGTTCATCCACACGCGCGAACTGGACAAGCTGCAGCGGAACCTCGGCGGCATCCGCGACATGACCAAGCTCCCCGATGCCGTGTTCGTCATCGACACCAAGAAGGAGCACATCGCCGTCACCGAGGCCAACAAGCTCGGCCTTCCGATCGTCGCCGTGGTGGACACGAACTGCGATCCCGATGTCATCACCTACGTCATTCCTGGCAACGACGACGCCATTCGCGCCGGCACGCTCATGTGCCGGGTGGTGGCCGATGCGGTAGAGGAAGGTCGGTTTATCTCGTCGCGCCGTGCCGCCCGAGCCGGCGGTCCGGCCGCCGGCGGCCCACCGCCAGTTGACCCCGAGGAAGAGGCTCGCCGGGCCGAACAGCAGCGCGACGCCCGTCGGCAGGCCGCCTTGGCCCAGGCCGAGCGCGAGGCTCGCCTGGCTTCCGGGCGCCGATCGACCGAGGAAGGTGCCGGCGAGGATGGCGGCGCAACGACCCCCACTTCGACCGATCCGCACGGGACCTCCACGGCGGCGCCAGTTACACCGGCGGGCCCCTCCGAGCCGGCGACGCAGGCCGCCGGATTGGAAGCCGCGGAATCGGTTGTCCCTACGCACGCGGCGCAAACCGAATCTGCGCCGCCAACAACAGCGGTCGGTACGACCGCTGTTATCACCACGACAGAGGAGTAGATACAGGGCCATGGCAGAGTTCACCGCCCAGGATGTGAAGACGCTCCGGGATGCGACCGGAGCGGGAATGATGGACGCCAAGAAGGCGCTCGAGGCGACCGAGGGAGACCCGGTTGAGGCCGCGGCCTGGCTGCGCGAGCGCGGGCTCGGCAAGGCTGCCGAGCGGGCCGGCCGCGAGAATGTCGAAGGGGCGGTGTCGGTGGCCCTCGTCGACAACGTGGCCGCCCTGGTCGAGTTGAAGGCGGAGAGCGACTTCGTGGCCAAGTCCCCGCAATTTCGTCAGCACGGCTCGACGAGTTGGCCCGGGCCGTTGCCGCCGAGGGTGAAGCAGCCGTCGACACCCACAAGGACGCCGTCGACGATCTGCGGCTCACCCTCAAGGAGAACATCGAGATCGGGCAGGTCGTCCGCTTCGTGGCGTGAGCCCGGCCACTATCTGGACACCTATCTTCACGTGCAGAACGGGCGTGGTGTCAACGGCGTGGTCGTCGAGATTGCCGGAGGCAGCGCCGAACTGGCCCATGACATCGCCGTTCACGTCGCCTTCGGCCGGCCGTCGCACCTGCGCCGTGACGACGTTCCTGCCGACGAGGTGGCCGCTGAGCGGGCCGACCCTGGAGGCCCAGACCCGCAACGAAGGCAAGCCCGAGCAGGCCCTTCCGAAGATCGTGGAAGGCAAGCTCAACGGTTGGTACAAGCGGGTCCCCGGCGGGGTCCTCCTCGAGCAGCCCTACGCCAAGGACGACAAGCAGTCCGTCGCCCAGGTGCTCGGTGACGCCAAGGTGGTCCGCGTCGCCCAGGCCGTCGTCGGGGGCTGACCCCTCCACCGCCCGCGGGTCGGGCCTCAAGGTCCCGGCGCCGGCATCAGCTCAGCGACCCGATGGCCGGCTGTACCGACCGGATGGTTGGACCGGGCTTGACGGCTGCCCCGGTGGTTCCTCCCGGGCCCTTTGGCGCCGGCCACGAGGCCGGCGCCACCGCCACCACCGCTGGCCCGGAGCGCCGCACCACCGCTGGCCCGGAGCGCCGCACGACCGCTGGCCCGGAGCGCCGCACGACTGCCGGTCCGGGACGCGGCTGGGCCGCCGGCCAGGAATGGGGCTGGGCCGCCGGCCAGGAACGGGGCTGGGCCGCCGGCCAGGAACGCCGCACCAACGCCGCACCACCTCGCGGCTGGGCCGGCCCCGATATCCTCCCGAGTTCGGCAGTCCGCCCCCGGGGGGAGAGCCCGCACTAGGCTGGAATCCTCGTGAACAAACCACCGCCGTGGAAGCGGGTCGTGCTCAAGCTCTCGGGTGAGGCGTTTGCCAGCGGCGCCGCTGACGAGACCATCGACGGCGCCGTCGTCGAGCGGATCGCCAAGGAGATGGCGGAGGTTCGCGCCGATCTGGGCACCGAGATCGCGGTGGTGGTCGGCGGCGGCAACATCTGGCGGGGCGCCACGGGCTCGGCGACCGGGATGGACCGGGCCAGCGCCGACTACATGGGCATGCTGGCCACGGTCATCAACGCCTTGGCCCTCCAGGACGCCCTGGAACGCCAGGGTCAGCCAACCCGGGTCCAGACCGCCATCGGCATGTCTCAGATCGCCGAGCCCTACATCCGGCTCCGGGCCATCCGTCACCTCGAGAAGCGGCGGGTGGTCGTGTTCGCGGCCGGGACCGGCAATCCGTTCTTCACCACCGATACCGCCGGCGCCCTGCGAGCCGTGGAGATCGAGGCGGACATCCTGCTCAAGGGCACCCACGGGGGCGCCGACGGCGTGTACGACGACGATCCCACGGACCAATCCCGACCGCCCGCCTGCTCCGACAGGTGACCTTCGACGAGGTCATGGCCCGCCAGTTGCGGGCCATGGACCTCACCGCCATCACCCTCTGCAAGGAGAACAACCTTCCCATCCAGGTGTTCTCGATCATGGAGCCGGGGAACCTCCGACGCGCCCTCCAGGGGGAGCAGATCGGTACGCTGATCCGCTGATGGAGGAGGACAGCTACGTCGACGCGGTGCTCGAGGACTGCCGGGACAAGATGGCCAAGGCGCTGGAGCACACCCGTAGCGAGTTCGGCGACCATCCGGACCGGGCGGGCCGCTCCGGCCCTGGTCGAGAAGCTCAGGGTGGAGTACTACGGCTCGGAGGTGCCCCTGCAGCAGCTGGCGGGGATCCAGGTCCCCGAGGCCAGGCTGATGGTGATCACGCCTTACGACAAATCGTCCCTGAAGGCGATCGAGCGGGCCATCCAGAACTCGGACCTCGGTGTCAACCCCAACAACGACGGCGTCGTCATCCGGCTCACCTTCCCGCCCGCTGACCGAGGAGCGCCGAAAGGCCATGGTCAAGGTCGCCCACGCCAAGGCGGAGGACGGACGGGTGGCGGTCCGCAACCTGCGACGATCGGCCCGCAAGGATCTCGAGGCCTTCGAGAAGGACGGCGAGATCTCGAGCGACGAGCTGGACCGGGCCGAAAAGGAGTTGGAGCGGGTCACCCATGAATTCGTTGCGGACATCGATCGGGTGCTTCACCACAAGGAGGAAGAGCTGCTCGCCGTCTGACGCCGGCTGCGGGGCCGCCGCCGGATGGAGCGAGGCAGTGAGGAGGTTGCCGTGAACGAGCGCAAAAACCAGGGCGATCGATCACCGCAGCGCCGTCCGGCTGAGGGCGTGCGCATCATCCGGGCCGACGAGGCCCAGGCGGCCCTCGATGCGGGGGAGGCCGCGGGACGCCGGCCCGACGATGAACTGCGCTTCGGAGACGTGCCGCCCGCGCCGAGCGGTCCTCGCCCACCCCATCGCTTCCCACTCCCGATATCGGTGGACCCGGCGGATGCGGTGCCACTGCCCCCCGCTGGCCTCGGCAGCCGGCGGCGATGACCAACCCGACTCCGGACATCGTCGAGGCCTCCACCCCGGCCGCGACGGCGACATGGGGTGGCCTTCCGGCCGCGGCTCCCGTTGGGGCCGGCTCCAGCACCGAGGAGTGGGGGATCGGCGACCGGACGGCGGAGTTCGCGGTGCCCCAGGCCGCAGGTGGACTCGGCGTCCGTCGGCCGGCCCGGAGGTCGACCCGCCGGACCCGACGGGTGCGCCGGACCCGGCAACGAGGCCGGCAGGCATCGGTCCAACCGAGCCGATAGCCACCGGGATGCCGCCCCCAGCGCCCTTGCCGCACGCGGAGCGCTCGCCGCTGGCTCCCCCCGAGGAAGGGATCACCGTGACCGGAGGAGGAACCGATTTGCCGCACTGGACCGATCCGCCGACCGGCGAGGTGCCGCTCATTCTCCCCGACGACGGCCGCGAAGAGGAAGGCGACGCCGACGACCTGGAAGCGTGGAATGCCCTCGGTGCTCGAGGGACACGCTGGCGCGACGACGCCGACGACTGGGCCGACGTCGACGAGATCGGCGAGCTGGCCGGCGACGTCCCGCCGGTAGGGCGCCCTGGACCAGACCCGATCGGAGCAGTCCGACCTGTACTCCTTCGACGAGGAGTTCGAGCGGGTGGAGGCCGAACGGACCGGCGCGGCGCCCGGCGCTGGCCGACTTCGACGAGGAGTTCGAGCCCGAGACAGCCGGCAGCCGGGCCGCAGGCTGCGGCCGCCGCGCCCCGGGCCCGCGACCCGGACCGGCGCCCACGGGCCCGCCGAGCCGCCAGTCGGGTCGAGCGGCCCGCCGGGACAGCGGTGGCGGACGATGATCTGGTCACCCGGGTGGTGGTCGGCGTCGGACTTCATCGTGCTGCTGATCATCGCCTACGCCATCGGGTCCAAGGCCCTGGTCGTGCTGGCCGCCGCCGTGGTGGTGGCGGCCGCCGCCGAGGCCTACGGGATGCTCCAGCGGTCCGGCTTCCGGCCCGCCACCCTCCTCGGGCTGGTCGGCGGCCGTCGGGCCTGGTGTTCGGCGCCTACTGGAAGGGGCTCGAAGCCCTCCCGCTGGCCGTCGTGCTGGTCTTCGCCGGGTCGCATGACGTGGTACCTGTTGCGCATCGTGGAGGCCCGCCCCCTGGCGAACGTGGCGGTGACCACCATGGCCTTCGTCTGGGTGGCGTTGTTCGGCTCCTACTCCGCCATCATGCTGCGGGCCGCCCACGGCAAGGGCCTGCTCCTCGGCGCCGTCCTGGTCGCCGTCGCCGCCGACATCGGCGGCTTTCGTGGTCGGGCGGTGGATCGGGTCGCGGCCCATGGCCCCGAGCATCAGTCCCAGCAAGACCGTGGAGGGCTTCGTCGGTGGCCTGATCGCCGCGGTGATCGTGGGCGCCATCGTCGGCAAGGAGGTCACGCCGTGGGGCGGGCATGCGGCACGGGCTGGTCCTGGGCCTGATCGTCGGGCTCGTCGCCCCCGCCGGCGACCTGTTCGAGTCGATGATCAAGCGGGACCTGGGGGTCAAGGACTCGGGATCGGCCCTGCCCGGCCACGGCGGCCTGCTCGACCGTTTCGATTCGCTGCTGCTGGCCCTCCCGGCCGCCTACTACCTCGCCACCCTGTTCGACATCGTCAAGTAGGACCCGTCCATGAAGACCGTGAGCCTGGTGGGCTCCACCGGGTCGATCGGGACCCAGGCCGTGGACGTGATCGCGCGCCGAACCCGGGCGGCTACCGGGTGGTCGCCATCGGGCGCCTCGTCGTCGGTCGACGTCCTGGCCGCCCAGGCCGAGCTGCTGCGGCCCGACCGGGTGGCCCTCGCCGACCCGGCCCGGGCCGGCGAGCTGGCCGACCGGCTGCCGCCCGGCGTCGAGCTGCTGGTCGGCGACGAGGCCCTGGCCGAGATCGCGACCGGCGCCGACGTCGTGGTCAACGGGGTGGTCGGGCTTCGCCGGCCTGCCGGTGACCCTGGCGGCCCTGCAGGCCGGGCGCCGGCTGGCCCTGGCCAACAAGGAGTCGTTGATCGCCGGCGGCCCGGTCGTCCAGGCGGCCCGGGCGACGCCGGGGGCGGAGATCGTGCCGGTGGACTCCGAGCACTGCGCCATCCACCAGTGCCTGCGGGCCGTCCTCGGGGAAAAAGAGATGGCCGCCCTGCCGCACCCGCCCGTCGATGCCCTTCCGCCGGCTCGTGCTGACCGCCAGCGGGGGCCCGTTCCGTGGCCGCGCTCAACAGTCGCTGGCCGAGGTGACCGTCGCCGACGCCCTGGCCCATCCGACCTGGAAGATGGGCCCGAAGATCACCGTCGACTCGTCCACGCTGATGAACAAGGGGCTCGAGGTCATCGAAGCCCACGAGCTGTTCGGCGTCGACTACGACGCCATCGAGGTGGTGGTGCACCCGCAGTCGATCGTCCACTCGATGATCGAGACGACCGACGGCGCCACCCTGGCCCAGCTGTCGCTCCCGGACATGCGCCTGCCGATCGGCTACGCCCTGGCCTACCCCGACCGGCTGGCGGTGCCGTTCGGGGCCATCGACTGGGCCCGCGTGGGACCGCTCGAGTTCGAGCCGCCCGACCGGGAGGCGTTTCCCTGCCTCGACCTGGCCTACCGGGCCGGCCGGGCCGGTGGCGTGCGCGCCGGCCTGGCTCAACGGGGCCAACGAGGTGGCGGTCGCCGCCTTTCTCGAGGGCCGCATCCGCTGGGTCGACATCCCGGACGTCCTCGGCGCCGTCCTTGACGAGTGTCGTCGGCTCCATTCCCGGTACCGTGGCCGACGTGCTGGATGCGGACCGTTCGGGCCGGGACCTGGCCCTCGCCGAGGTGAGCCGGCGGTCGAGCGCCCGGCGATGACCGCCACGCGCCCGGGCTGGCGGGAGAGCCTCGAAGCTGACCCTCTGGGCCTGGCCAGCCATCGAGCAGTGGGAGGAGCCGCCGGCCCCGCCGCGCGGCGGAACAGCGCTGGCGCCCTTCTGCGCCTGGTGGTCATCGTGGGTGCTCGTCGTCGGTCTCGGCTTCGCCGCCGGGGCCGGGGAGACCGTGCTGCTGGTGCTGGCCCTGATCGGCTGCATCGTGGCCCACGAGTTCGGCCACTACGTCACGGCCAAAGCGGCCGGCATCAAGGTCACCGAGTTCTTCGTCGGCTTCGGACCCCGCCTGTGGTCGGTCCGCCGGGGCGAGACCGAGTACGGGGTCAAGGCCCTGCCCCTCGGCGGCTACTGCCGGATCCTCGGCATGAACAATCTGGAGGAGGTCGACCCGGCCGACGAGGCTCGCACCTACCGCCAGGCGCCGCTGTGGCGCCGGCTGTCGGTGGCGCTGGCCGGCTCGGCCATGCATTTCCTCATCGCCGCCGTGGTGCTGTTCGTCATGTTCTTCTGGACCGGCGACAGCGGCAACTACCTGCGTCGCCGGCGTCGCTGCCGGCGTCGAATCCCATCGTCGAGATCGACGGCCTCACGTCCGGGGCCAGCCCGGCCCAGGCTGGCCGGCTTCCACCTCGGCGACCGCATCGTGGCCGTCGATGGGCGCGCACTTCTCCAACTGGGCCCAGCTGAGCGGCTACATCCAGGCCCGGGCCGGCCAGCGCCTCGACGTGACCGTCGAGCGCGCCGGCACGCTGGTGCACCTCTTCCCAGTCCCGGTCAACCGCAACGACGTGCAGCTTGGCCGGGCCGGCGGCCGGGGCCCTGCCGTCGGCGTCGAGCGGCGCGGCGCCGGTCGGCTTCATCGGGATCTCACCAAGCCCGGTGATCCACTCCGGTCTCGGCCACGTCGTTCAGCCGGGCCGGTGGGGCGTGGGTCCATGTCTCCGCCCTGACGCTCGGCGCCTTCGGCCACCTCTTCACCCTGCACGGAGCCAGCTCCTACCTGCACATGCTCTCGAACCAGAAGGCGGCCGACAACCCTGGTACCGGGGGCGTCCGCTTCGAGTCACCGGTGGGGATCGTCCGGCTCCTGCACCAGGCCGGCCAGAGCGGCCTGCCCTCCGTGTTGTGGCTGCTGGCGGTGATCAACCTGTCGCTCGGCATCTTCAATCTGCTGCCGTTCTTCCCGCTGGACGGCGGGCACGTGGTGGTGGCCCTCTACGAGGGGGTGCGCAGCCGACGTCGCCGCCGGTACCACGCCGACGTGGCCAAGCTGCTCCCGCTCTTCTACGCCGGACTAGCCCTGATGCTGTTCCTCGGGGCCAGCGCCCTCTTCCTGGACCTGCGGGACCTGGTCACCTAGTCCGAGGGCCCCGACGGTAGGCTCGATCGCTGGTGACTGCAACCCGTTTTCCCCGTCGGACAAACCCGCCAGGTCTGGTCGGGTCGGTGCCCGTCGGTGGCGGGCGCCCCGATCACCGTGCAGTCGATGACGATCACCAAGACCGCCGACGTCGAAGGCACCCTGGCCCAGATCTACGCCCTGAAGGCCGCCGGCGCCGACATCGTCCGCTGCACCTGCAACGAGCGGGAGGCGGCCGAGGGCCTGGCCCGTATCGTGCCCCGGAGCCCGGTGCCCATCGTCGCCGACATCCACTTCCACGTGGAGATGGCCCTGGCCGCCATCGAGGCCGGGGTCGACTGCCTGCGGCTCAACCCCGGGAACCTCCGCAAGCCCGAGGAGATCAAGCTGGTGGCCCGGGAGTGCAAGGACCGCGGGATCCCGGTCCGCATCGGCGTCAACGCCGGCTCGCTCGATCCCCGCCTGTACAAGAAGTACGGCGGGGCCACCCCGGAGGCGCTGGTCGAGTCGGCCCAGATCGAGCTGGGCCTGTTCGCCGAGGTGGGCTTCGACGACGTCAAGATCTCGGTCAAGGCGTCGAGCGTCCCGCTCATGATCGAGGCCTACCGGCAGCTGTCGGAGGTCACCGACCATCCGCTGCACCTGGGTGTGACCGAGGCCGGGCCGCCGCCGGCGGGGACCATCAAGGGCACCGCCGGGATCGGCACCCTGCTGTCCGAGGGGATCGGCGACACCATCCGCTACTCGCTGACGGCCGACCCGGTCGAGGAGGCCAAGGCCGGCCGGGTGCTGCTCGAGTCGCTCGGGCTGCGGGAGCGCACCAACGTCGACCTGATCGCCTGCCCGGCGTGCGGGCGGGCCGAGATCGACGTGTACAAGGTGGCCCAGGAGGCCCAGGCGGCCCTGGAAGGCAAGGAGATCCCGCTCCAGGTGGCGGTCATGGGCTGCGTGGTCAACGGCCCGGGCGAGGCCCGCTCCGCGGATCTCGGGATCGCCGCCGGCCGGCACCGAGGCCACCTGTTCATTCGGGGTCAGATCGTGCGGGTCGTGCCCGAGGACGAGATGGTGGCGGCCCTGGTCGAGGAGGCCGAGAAGCTGGTCAAGGAGGGGGTGGCGGCCCGCCTGGCCGCCGCCGACTCCGGCGCGGCGGCCGAGGCGGAGGCCGACCGGGCGGCCCTGCTCGACGCCAAGGGCGCCGACGCCAACCACAGCGAGGCGCGGGTCGAGCTGATCGACCGCCGCCTCCGCGACGGCCAGCGACGGTCTAGGCGCGGTCCCCGGCGGCGAAAACCTCGTGCCGCGGCACCGGGGGCCGACGTCAGACTGAGGTCATGGACGTCGAAGTACGCCAGCTGCATCCCGGGGAAGAGATGGCCTTCGTGCAGTCGGAGCGGGTGCCGTTCCTCGACCCGGCCACCGACGACGGCGAAGCGCGGCGACGCCGACGAGCGGTCCGCCGCCCACCTCGAGACCGACCGGGCCTGGGTGGCTGTGGACCGGGGTCGGTTCGTCGGGAACGCCTGCATCTACAGCCTGGACCTGACCCTCCCGGCCGCTCCTGGCCAGCCGGCCCCGGTTCGCCCCTTCGCCGGCGTGAGCGGCGTCGGTGTGCACCCCACCCATCGTCGCCGTGGCCTGCTGCGCCAGCTGATGGCCGCCATGCTCGACGATGCCCGCCGCCGCGGCGAGGCCTTCGCCGGCCTCTCGCTTCCGAGTCGGTCATCTACGGTCGCTTCGGTTTCGGCCACGCCACCACCGCCGCTGGAGGTGACGATCGACAGCCGACGGTCGGAGTTCCTGGTGCCGGCCCCGCGCTCGACCTGCGCCTCGTCGACCGCGACGAGGCCGCCAAGATCCTGCCTGACCTGTTCGACCGTCTCCGTCGCTCGAGAGCCGGGGAGCCGAGCCGCGAACGCGGCGGTCTGGGAGGACTACCTGCAGGACCGGCCCGGTCCGGCGCCACGGCGCCAGCGGGCTGTTCCTGGCGGTCTGCGACGACGGGCTACGTCACCTACCGGGCCTACGACGCCGACATCATGCGGCCGCCTACCCGACGGTGGTGATCGAGGAGCTCCGCGGCGCCGACCCCCGAGGTCGAGGCGGCCCTCTGGCGGTTCGTCTTCGACCTGGACCTGGTCGGCGAGGTCACGGCCAAGCGGCGGCCGCTCGACGAGCCGCTGCGCTGGCGGCTCGCCGACCCCCGGCAGCTGCAGGTCGACCGTGAGTTCGACGACCGCTTGTACCTGCGCATCCTGGACGTCCCCGCCGCGTTCGAGGAGCCGAGGCTACCGGCGGGCCGGCCGGCTCGTCCTCGACGTCCTGCCGCCCGGCGACCAGCTCGACGGCGCGGCCCGACCCGGCGCGCGGGCCGCTGGGTGCTCGAGGCGGGGCCCGGACGGAGCGTCCTGCCGGGCCGCCCGGACCGGGGAGGACGCCGACCTGCGCCTGGGCGTGACCGAACTCGGCGCCCTCTATCTGGGCGGCGTGTCGCGGCTTCGACGCTCGCCGCCGCCGGCCGGGTGGAGGAGTTGCGGCCCGGGAGCCTCGACCGGGCCGACGCCCTGCTGGCCACCTCGCCGGCGCCGCTGACCGGCGACCGGTTTCTGATCGGGCGGTCTTTTATCCCTTATTTTGGCGGACCATGGCTTCGCCCCTGACCCCACGCGCCACCGACTTTCCCCGCTGGTATCAGGACGTGATCACCCAGGCCGAGCTGGCCGACAACGGGCCGGTGCGGGGCACCATGGTCATCCGGCCCTGGGGCTACGCCATCTGGGAGCGGATGCAGGCCGAGCTGGACGCCCGCATCAAGGCGGCCGGTGCCGAGAACGCCTACTTCCCGCTGTTCATCCCCGAGTCGTACCTGCGCCGCGAGGCCGAGCACGTCGAAGGGTTCAGCCCCGAGCTGGCCGTCGTCACCCACGGCGGGGGCCGGGAGCTCGAGGAGCCGGTGGTGGTTCGCCCGACCAGCGAGACCGTCGTCAACAGCTTCTTCGCCAAGTGGGTGCAGAGCTACCGCGACCTGCCCCTGCTCATCAACCAGTGGGCCAACGTGGTGCGCTGGGAGCTGCGGCCCCGGCTGTTCCTGCGCACCAGCGAGTTTCTCTGGCAGGAGGGCCACACCGCCCACGCCACCGAGCCCGAGGCCCGCGCAGTACGCCCTCCAGATCCTGCACGACGTCTATCGCGAGACCATGGTCGACGTGCTCGGCGGTGCCGGTCCTGGCCGGGCTCAAGACGGCCCGGGAACGCTTCGCCGGCGCCATCCGCACGTGGACCCTGGAGGCCATGATGGGCGACGGCAAAGCCCTGCAGATGGGCACCAGCCACGAGCTGGGTCAGAACTTCGCCAGGGCCTTCGGCATCCAGTTCTCGTCCGAGACGGGACGCAGGAGTACGTCTGGCAGACGTCCTGGGGGGCGTCGACCCGCCTGGTCGGAGCGCTGATCATGGCCCACGGCGACGACGCCGGCCTGCGCCTGCCGCCCCGGCTGGCTCCCGTTCAGGTGGTCGTGCTGCTGGTGCGCGACGAGGAGGGCACCCGCCGGGCGGCGACCAGCCTGGTCGACGAGCTCGGCGCCGCCGGGCGTGCGGGTGCGCCTCGACGACCGGGTGGGGACGTCGTTCGGCCGGCGGTCCGTCGACTGGGAGCTCAAAGGTGTGCCGGTCCGGATCGAGGTCGGCCCTCGGGACCTGGCCGCCGGTCAGGTGACCCTGGTGCGGCGGGACCTCCGGGAAAAGCGGACGGTGCCACTGCCGGCGGCGGCCGCGCCAGGCGCAGCGCCGACCTGGACGACGATCCAGGCGGCCCTGTACGCCGAGGCGTCCGCTCGTCAGGCCGAGCGAACCGCGCAGGTGGCGACGGTCGCCGAGGCGGCTGGCCGCCGCGTCGGAGGGCTTCGCGGTCGTGCCCTGGGACGCAGTCGGGCTGGCCGGCGAGGAGACGCTGGCGTCGGAGGGATGCAGCGTTCGTTGCCTGCAGGCGGCCGACGGATCGTTGCCGCCAGACGAGAACGAGTCCGGTCTGCTGGCCGTGGTGGCCAGGGCGTACTGATCGCTCGCGACGCCCGGCGCGGGTCGTCGTGACCGGGCTGCGACCCGCGAGGGCTATAATTGCGTAACCGCCCGAGTCGGGCGGTTGCTGGCGTGGGCAGTACCTGCGTGGGCAGGGTGCCCACGCTTTTGTTTCTGATTCTTGAGTCCGAAGGAGGTGGAAGATGGTGTCGACCGAGGGTATCCGTGAGCTGGTCGAGCCGGTCCTCGCCTCCGTCGGCCTCGAGCTCTGGGACGTCGAGATCACCCGCGACGTGGTTCGCATCATGGTGGAGCGCTCCGGACCGGCCCGTGGACGGCCGACCCAGCTGGCCTCCGGCCCCGTGGACCCCGGCCATCCGGCGCCGTCCAGGCCCGACGGCGGTCTGCGACCGGGCGTCGACCTCGACGCCCTCTCGGACGCCAGCAGCGTCCTCTCACCCGTGCTCGACGCCCATCCGGAGGCCGTCCCGCCGGGCCGCTACCAGCTGGAGGTGTCGAGCCCGGGCAGTCGAGCGGACCCTGCGCACTCCCGAGCAGTTCCGGCGCTACATCGGCACCGAGATCACCGTCAAGACCTCCGAGCCGGTCGCCGGGGCCCGCCGCCACCGCGGCCGCCTCGTCGATGTCGGACGCCGCCGGCATCGACCTCGAGCCCGACGACGCCACCCAGGCGAGCGCATTCCAGCTTCGCTTCGACCAGATGGACCGGGCCCGGACCGTGATGGTATGGGGGCCCGCGGCCGGGCGCCCGAAGCTCCGGGCCGGCCCGGCAGTGGCCGAGCACCAGCCACGGGACGCCTGGCCGCCAGCCGCGTGCCCGGCCGGAGTCCGCCATGCCCACAATCGAAAGACCCCGCATCATGAAAGACAGCTTCGCCTTCCTCGACGCCCTCCAGCAGATCGCCAAGGACAAGGGCATCAGCGTCGACACCCTGCTCGACGCCCTCGCCAACGCGCTCGTCGCCGCCTACAAGCGCATGCCGAACGCGGCCGAGGAGGCCGTGGTCACCATCGATCCCGACACCGGCGACATCCGGGTCTACGGCCAGGAGCTCGACGAGGACGGCAACGTCGTCCGGGAGTGGGACGACACGCCCAAGGACTTCGGCCGCATCGCCGCCCAGACGGCCAAGCAGGTCATGACCCAGCGCATCCGCGAGGCCGAGCGGGACCTCAAGTACGAGGAGTACGCCGGCCGCGAGGGCGACATCGTCACCGGGATCATCCAGCAGAGCGACAACCGCTACACCCTGCTCGACCTCGGCAAGGTCGAGGCGCTGCTGCCCCAGGCCGAGCAGGTGCCCTACGAGCGCTACGAGCACGGCGCCCGGCTCAAGGCCTACATCGTCGAGGTGCGCAAGACGACCAAGGGCCCCCAGATCGTGGTCAGCCGGACCCACCCGGGCCTGATCAAGCGGCTCTTCGAGCTCGAGGTGCCGGAGATCTCCAGCGGCGTGGTCGAGATCAAGGCGGCCGCCCGCGAGCCGGGGCACCGGACCAAGATCGCGGTGTGGTCCAACGACCCCAACGTGGACCCGGTCGGCGCCTGCGTCGGGGCCCGGGGGGCGCGGGTGCGGATGGTCACCAACGAGCTGCGCGGCGAGAAGGTCGACATCGTTCCGTTCTCCGACGAGCCGCGGGAGTTCGTCATGCGGGCCCTGCAGCCGGCCAAGGTCAAAGAGGTCCATCTCGACGACCTGACCGGGACGGCGACGGTGGTCGTCCACGACTTCCAGCTGTCGCTCGCCATCGGCAAGGAAGGCCAGAACGCCCGCCTGGCCGCCCGCCTGACCGGCTGGCGCATCGACATCAAGAGCGAGACCCAGATCGCCGAGGAGGAGGCCTACGCCAACCAGGAGTGGGCCGAAGGCGAGTGGGTGGAAAACGAGGCGGGCGAGATGGTCTGGCAGCCGGCCGAGGGCGGCGAGGCCGTGTCGGCCGAGCAGTGGTCGCTCGGGTGAGACCGCCGACGAGGAAGCGGCACGGTGCGGCCGGGGACGGAGCGCCCGGCGAGAACGGTGACGCCAGCTGCCCGCGGGCGAGCGGCGAGGCCGTCGCGGCGCCGGGGAGGTCGTCGGAGCCGGCGACGGCACCGCGTCTGGGGAGGGAGGCGAACCCGTCGCGGCTCCGGCGGGGAGGGCGAGCCGTAGGACCGACGCAGAAGGCCGGGCCGACCCGGACCTGCGTCGGCTGCCGGATCCGGCTGCTCAGCCGGATACCCTGGTTCGAGTGGCCCGCCGCCCCGACGGGTCGCTGGTCATCGACCGGGGCGCCCCCGGCCGTGGCGCCTGGCTCTGCCAGGAGCCGGCGACCGGAGGCGTGAGCGACCGTTGCCTCGAAGCGGCCGCCCATCGGAACGCCTTTGACAGGGCCTTCAGGACAGCGGTCGCGGCCGGCTCGTGGAAGGCGCTGAAAGCGGCTCCCGCGAACGTGCGAACATAGGTACCGGCTCTGCCATCAGGCCGGCCGGCATGAGAAGGGACTGACGCAGGAACTTGCCGAAGAAGATCCGGGTGTACGAGCTGGGACGTGAGCTCGGCCTAACCAACAAAGAAGCGCTCGATCTGTGCCTCGCAGCTCGGGATCGGCGTCAAGAGCCACTCCTCGAGCATCGAGGAGCAGCAGGCCGACCGCGTCCGCCGTCGGGCGGACCAGGAGGGCCTGCGCCGCCCGGTCGAGACCCGAAGCTCGGCCGCCGTCGAAGCGCCGGAAGTCGCCGCCCCCGCCGGCCGCTGGCCCGGCCCAGCCGGGTCCGAGCCGCGAGCCGGGTGGTTTCCAGCCGATCGCCCTCGGACGGCCTGACGGGCGAGGGCCGAGCCCTGGGGGATCACGGCCCGACTCAGGCTCCGGGTCTCCCCGGCTCGGCGGCAGCCAGCCGTTCTGACTCCACCGGCCCCACCGCCTGACGCCCGCCGCCGCCCGCGCCCGCCGGTCACTGCCATCCCGGCTGCTCGGCCGGCACCGGCTCCTGCCGGCGCCGCCGCCCGCCCCGCGCCGCCACGTCCCCGGCCGCCCCGGCGTCCGTCGGGTCGCCGGCCGCGCCGGCCGCGCCTGCCACCGCTCCGGCCGCCCCGGCCGCCGCCGGCCCGGCCCCACCGAGCGCCCGGCCCGCTCCCGCCCGGCCGGCGCCCTCGCCGCCGGTGGGCGGACAGCCGGCCCGGACCGGCCCGCCACCTGTCGCTCAGCCTCCCCGCCCCGCCCGGATCTGGCAGTACTGGCGGTCCTGGCCCTTCGACGGCCCCGGCGGCACCAGTGGCGCCCCGGCCCGCGACGGGCTCGCCCGCTGGCGGGCTGGCTGCCGCGGCTGCGCCATCACCCCGCTCCGGCTCCGGCTCCGGCGCCGGTGAGCCCGGGCTCGGGTCGGGCGCCGGCCGGCTCGCCGCGACCGGCAGGCAGCGGACCGCCGCCCGCCGGTGGCGACGCGCCCCGGACCGGGCGCTCCCGGCCCGGCCGGCGCCCCGGGCCCGGCCGGTCCTTCCGGCGCCCGGCTGGACCTTCCGGTGCGGCTGGCCCGGACGGCCCCCCGATGCTCTCGTCGTCGGGCAAGCCGATCCCACCCCCGCCCGGACTGCGGCGCCCCCCGCTGTCCGCTTCGGGCAAGCCGATCCCGCCGCCCCCGGGCCGCGGTCCGACGGCCCGACCCGCGCGCCGGCGGCGGCCGTCCAGGCGGTCCGTCGACCGGACGACCCGGCGGCGCCGGCGCGCGGCGGATTCCGCGGCGGCGCCGCGCCCGGGCGCCGGCGGCACCGGACCGGTGGCTATCGCGGGCGGTGGCGGCGGTGCCGGGCAGGTGGCTTCCGGGGCCCGGGCGCCGGTGCAGGTCCCGGTGCGGGCGGAGCGCCCGGTGGGGCCGGAGGCGCGCGTAGCGGCCCGCCATTCGGCAACCGCGGCCGTCCTGGCGGCCGGCGTCCGGCCCGGCGCCGGCGCCGGCAACATCGAGGAGCTCGAAGCGCAGGAGATCACCCACTACACGCCGTCGAACGCCCCCGTTCCCGACGGCGAGATCATCGTCGAGCGGGGCTCGACCGCCCAGGAGCTGGGTCCGAAGCTCAACCGCTCCGGTGCCGACGTGGTGCGATTTCTCTTCCAGCAGGGCGAGATGGTCACGACCACCCAGTCGCTCTCCGACGACATGATCGAGCTGTTCGCCGCCGAGCTGCACGCCACCATCCGCCTCGTCGATCCCGGCGAGGAAAAGGAAGCCGAGCTCCAGGCCAAGTACTTCGACGACGAGGAAGAGGACGAGGACCTCCTGCGGCCCCGCCCGCCCGTCGTGACCGTCATGGGCCACGTCGACCACGGCAAGACGCTGCTGCTCGACCGGATCCGCCAGACCAACGTGGTGGCCGGCGAGGCCGGCGGCATCACCCAGCACATCGGCGCCTACCAGGTCGACTACCACGGGCCAGCTGATCACCTTCATCGACACCCCCGGCCACGAGGCGTTCACCGCCATGCGCGCCCGGGGCGCCGAGGTCACCGACATCGTCATCCTGGTGGTGGCGGCCGACGACGGCGTGATGCCGCAGACCGTCGAGGCCCTCAACCACGCCAAGGCCGCCGACGTGCCGATCATCGTGGCCATCAACAAGATCGACCGCGACAACGCCGACCCCAACCGGGTCATGCAGCAGCTGTCCGAGCAGGGCCTGGTCCCCGAGGCCTGGGGCGGCGACACCATCATGGTGGAGATCTCCGCCCTGCAGAACTTCGGCATCGACGACCTGCTCGAGCAGGTGCTGCTCGTGGCCGAGGTCGAGGAGCTGGTGGCCAACCCCGAGGGTCGCGGCCGGGGCATCGTCCTCGAGGCCAACCTGGACCCGGGCAAGGGGCCGGTGGCCACGGTCATCGTCCAGTCGGGCACCCTCCGGGTGGCCGATTCGGTCGTGGCCGGCGCGGCGTGGGGCCGGGTCAAGGCCCTGCTCGACGACAACGGCGACAACGTCAAGGAGGCGTCGCCGTCCATGCCGGTCCAGGTGCTCGGCTTCGACAGCGTGCCCTCGGCCGGCGACGAGTTCCGGGTCACCGACAAGGCCAGGACGGCCCGCGACATCGCCGAGCAGCGGGAGCAGCGCTTCCGGGCTGCCGACCAGCGCCGGACCTCGTCGGCGACCGGCACCGGGGCCAAGCTCGAGGACATCTTCGAGCAGATCCAGCGAGGCGAGACCGCCACCCTCAACCTGGTCCTCAAGGCCGACACCCAGGGCTCGCTCGAAGCGGTGACCGAGAGCCTCCGCAAGCTGGAGCGCGACGAGGTCAAGCTGTCGTTCATCCACCGGGCCGTCGGTGGCATCACCGAGAACGACGTGACCTTCGCGGCCGCCTCCAACGCCACCATCATCGGCTTCAACGTCCGCCCCGATCGGGGCGCCCGCGACCTGGCCGAGGTCCACGACGTCGAGATCCGCACCTACGAGATCATCTACAAGCTCATCGAGGACATCGAGAGCGCCATGGTCGGGATGCTGGCCCCGGAGTTCGAGGAGGTCATCACCGGCGAGGCCGAGGTCCGGGAGATCTTCCGGGTGCCCGCGGGTCGGGGCCATCGCCGGGTGCTACGTCCGCCACGGCGTCATCACCCGGGGGTCGAAGGTCCGCTTCCTCCGCGACGGCGTCATCATCTGGAAGGGTGCCATCACGTCGCTCAAGCGCTTCAAGGACGACGTCCGCGAGGTGCACGAGGGCTTCGAGTGCGGCATCGGCCTTTCCAACAACCAGGATCTGCGGGAGGGTGACGTCATCGAGACCTTCGACGAGCGGGAGATCCCCCGGGCCTAGCGCGCGCGAACGGTGATGCACGTGGCGTGTCTGCACGTTGGAGCTGCACCTCCCCGACGTGCACTCGCTCAAGGAGAAGCGGGCCGTGCTGCGACCGATCCTCGAAGGCGTCCGGCGCCGCTTCGGGGTGGCGGTGGCCGAGGTGGACCACCAGGACCGGTGGCAGCGGGCCACCGTCGGCTTGGCCGCGGTCTCGGGTCGGCCGGCCACGCCCGGGAGGTGCTCGACGCGGCCGGAGCGCTTCGTCTGGTCGTTTCCCGAGGTGGAGGTCACCGCCAGCCAGCGCGACTGGCTGCTCGCGGGAGAGCGCTGAGATGGCAGGCGCCCGTCACCGCCGCGGGTCGGCAGGCAGCCGAGACGGTCCGGGAGCAGCGCCGCGGCCCGGCAGTATCCGCGTGCCGCCCGGGTCAACGAGAGCCTGCGCGAGGTGCTGGCCGATGCCCTGGAGCGCATGGCCGACACCGACGAGCGGCTTCGGCCTGCTGACGATCACGGCGGTGGACTGCGACCCGGATCTGCGCCAGGCCCACGTGCTCTTTTCCTCCCTCGATGACGAGATGCAGGTCGTCCTGGCCGACGGCGCGGGTCCGCCTGCAGGCCGCGATCTCGGACCAGGTGCGCTTGAAGCGCACCCCGCTGCTGCGCTTCGCAGCCGATCCGGCCGTCGCCGCCGGCAGTCCGCATCGAGGACATCCTGCGGCAGCTGCCGCCGCCCGGCCGCGGACGAGGAGCCCGACTCGTGATCGACGGCCTGGCGGTCGTCGACAAGCCCGCCGGGATGACCAGCCACGACGTGGTGGCCCGGTGCCGG
Organism: uncultured Acidimicrobiaceae bacterium; assembly: GCA_963769725.1. Classification (GTDB taxonomy): domain Bacteria; phylum Actinomycetota; class Acidimicrobiia; order Acidimicrobiales; family Palsa-688; genus PALSA-693. The sequence continues at coordinate 27,497 of CAVYMU010000010.1, forward strand.
CGGATCTTCGGTCAGCGGAAGGTCGGCCACGCCGGCACCCTCGACCCGATGCCACCGGGGTGCTGCTGGTCGGCCTGGGCCGGGCCACCCGGCTCCTGCAGTTCCAGACCGGGCTGACCAAGTCGCTACACCGGCCGAGATCGTCCTCGGCGTGGCCACCACGACCCTCGACGCCGCCGGGGAGGTCACGGGGCGCTGGGACCAGCGCCACGTGACCCTCGACGACGCCCGCCGGGCCGCGGCCGCAGCTCACCGGCACCATCTGGCAGGTGCCGCCGATGGTGTCGGCCGTCAAGGTCGGGGGCCGGCGGCTTCACGAGCTGGCCCGGCAGGGCGTCGAGGTCGACCGGGAACCGCGCCAGGTCCATGTGACCAGCTTCTGCGTCGACGCCTGTGCTCCTGGAGGCGATCCGGCCGGTCCGTTCACAGGGGCGACGGGGGGGTCTCGGCGGGTCGGAGCGGTCGGGAGGGTCCGAGGGATCGGCAGCCTGGACCGGTCGCGACGGGTCCGAGGGATCGGCGGCCTGGACCGGTCGCGACGGTCCGGTGCTGGCGGTGCGGGTGGAGTGCTCCTCCGGCACCTACGTCCGGGTGCTGGCCGCGGATCTCGGCGCCGCCCTCGGCGGCGGCGCCCACCTGCGTCGCTTGCGCCGCACGGCCGTCGGACCCTGGGCCGAGGCCACGGCTACGCCGCTGGCGGACCTGTCCTTGGCCGATGTCCTGCCGCCGGCGGCCTCGCTGCCCTGGCTCGACCCGATCGTCGTCGACGACGATCGGGCTCGGGAGGTGGTGAACGGGCGGGTCCTGGAGCGGGATGGGTTCGGCGGGGAGGGCGACGGACCCTGGCGGGTGATCGGCTCGAGCGGCGAACTGCTCGCGGTCTACCGGACGCATGGCGCCGCACACGGTGAAGCCGACGGTGGTCCTCCCCCGCCCGAACCCGAGGCCGACACCGGCGGGGGCGGCGGCGTGGCGGCACCGGTCGGGCCGCGGCTCGAACCTGGATCGAACGCCGGGTCGACGCTTCCCGAAACCGCCCCGTAACCTGCAGGGGGATGCAGGTCCTCCACCACCCCGGCGACTGCGCAACCGGGCGCGCCTGCGCGGTGACGATCGGCGCCTACGACGGAGTCCACATCGGCCACCGACTGGTCATCGAGCGGGTCAAGCGGGTGGCCGCCGAGCAGGATCTGGCCTCGGCCGTCGTCACCTTCGACCGGCATCCCGCCGCGGTGGTGCGCCCGGAGTCGGCGCCTCGGCTGCTGACCGATCTGGAGCAGCGGCTGGAGCTCCTCGAGGACACCGGTGTCGACTACGTCCTGGTGGTCCACTTCGACCAGGACCCGGGCCGAGGAGTCGGCCGAGGACTTCGTCCGCGAGGTCCTGGTCGGCTGCCTCGACACCCGGGCCGTGGTCGTCGGCCACGACTTCCATTTCGGCTACAAGCGGCGCGGCAACGTGGCCCTGCTCCAGGACATGGGTGCCGAGTTCGGCTTCGACGTCACCGGCCTCCGGCTGTTCGGCGCCGGCCCGGGCGGCCAGCCGGTGTCGTCCACCCGGATCCGGGAGCTGCTGGCGGCGGGCGACGTCGCTGAGGCGGCCGCCCTGCTCGGCCGGCCCCACCAGGTGCGGGGCGTCGTGACCGAGGGTGACCGGCGGGGCCGGGAGCTGGGCTTTCCGACTGCCAACGTGGCCCTGCCGGCGGCGATCGCCCTCCCGGCCGACGGCGTGTACGCCGGCTGGTACCAGCGTCCCGACGGGGCCCGCCGGCCGGCGGCCCTGTCCCTCGGGCGGCGTCCCACCTTCTACGACGAAGCCGACCTGTCCCTGCTCGAGGCCTACCTGCTGGATTTCGAGGGCGACCTGTACGGCGAGCCGGCCCGGGTCGAGTTCGTCGCCCACCTGCGCGGCCAGGCCCGCTTCGAGTCGGTGGACGACCTCATCGACCAGATGGACCGGGACGTCGCCGCCACCCGGGAGATCCTCGGGCGTCGCCGATCCCGCCTGACCGGTTGCAACGGGCGTCCGCCGGCGCGACGGGTCGGACGTCGTCCGGCGCTCGATCAGGCGCACTCGCCGCCCGGGCCGTCCTTCAGGTCGTCGTCAGCGCCCGCTTGGAACCGGCGCTGGCGCTTCTGGGCGCCCTGGCGGCGCTTGGCCTCGAGCCGCCGGCGCTGCGAGGCCCGGGTCGGCCGGGTCGGGGTCCGGGTCGGGCGTCGTTTCCAGGGCCCGGGCCAGGCGGGCCGCGAGCCGGTCCAGGGCGGCAGCCCGGTTGCGCGCCTGCGAGCGCTCGTCGCTGGCGGCAACCGCCACGACCGGGCCGAGGCGCGCGACCAGCCGATCGCGGGCCCACGCCGGCAGGCTGGGCGACGCGGCGACGTCGAAGCGCACCTCGGCCCGGGTGTTGGACGTGTTGACGTGCTGGCCGCCCGGGACCGCTCGAGGTCGAGAACCGCCAGGTCAGCTCCTGGAGCGGGATCCGTACGCCGGGAGCCGACATCGCAGCCGGCCGGGCGGCGTCGGTCCGAGCGTGCGCTCGGTCATGCCGGGCCGGCCTGCTAGCATGGCCTGGTGGCCGACCTGGCTCGGGCGCGCCGGGACGAGTGTCCCGCGCGAGGGTCGAGTCCGTTCACCCGAGTCCGCCATGTACGTGATCCCAATGTGCGTCAGCCGCGCGTGCCGCATCCCGATGAGTTCGATCCGACCTGAAGGAAACGCCGCATTCATGCCAGACAAAGCCGCCACGATCGCGGCCTACCGCACCCACGAGACCGACACCGGCTCGCCTGAGGTCCAAGTCGCCATCCTCAGCGAGCGTATCGCCCACCTGACCGAACACCTGAAGGTCCACAAGGGTGATCATCACACCCGCCGGGGGCTGATGAAGATGATCGGCCGCCGGCGGCGGCTGCTCGACTACGTGCGAGACAACGACGTCGAGCGCTACCGGGAGCTGATCGCCAGACTGGGGCTTGCGCCGCTAGCAGCCCGACGAGCGCTCCGAGCGGTGCCGCTCGATCGCCCCGGGCTCGAGCCACATCGGCCGAACCGGAGCACAACACAGTCATGAGCGGCGACCGCAGGTCAGCTGCCAGTCGAGGATCCCCGGGCCAGGTTCCGGGAGCGCGGCCGGGGGTCGCCGACTGGGAACTGGCCCCACCGCCGCTCCGCCGCCCGGGTAACCCGGGCCCCAGAAAGGAGCGGGCCACATGACCGCCAATTCCTCCGAAACCGACCAAAGTCTCCGCCCCCGTCAGCGGGACCGCGCAAGACCCTGTCGTTCGAGACCGGCCGGCTCGCCCAGCAGTCCCAGGGCGCCGTCGTCGCCCAGCTCGGCGACACCATCGTCCTGGCCACCGCCAACGCCGCCTCGGGCGTCCGCGAAGGGATCGACTTCTTCCCCCTCACCGTCGACGTCGAAGAGCGCATGTACGCCGCCGGCAAGATCCCCGGCTCGTTCTTCCGTCGGGAGGGGCGGCCGTCCGACACCGCCATCCTGACCGCCCGGCTCATCGACCGGCCGCTGCGCCCCAGCTTCGCCGACGGCTACCGCAACGAGACCCAGGTCGTCATCACCGTCCTCGGCGCCGACCAGGAGAATCCCCACGACGTGCTGGCGATCAACGCCGCCAGCGCCGCCCTCATGCTCTCCGGCATCCCGTTCGAAGGGCCCGATCGGCGCGGTGCGCCTCGCCTACAACGGCGAGGGCGAGTGGGTGCCCCACCCGACCTACCAGGAGGGCGACGAGTCGGCCTTCGAGCTGGTGGTCGCCGGGCGCCAGCTCGACGACGGCGACGTCGCCATCATGATGGTCGAGGCCGGCGGCACCGAGTCGGCCTGGGAGCTGTTCCAGTCGGGCGCGCCGAAGGTCACCGAGGAGGTCATCGCCGACGGGCCTCGAGGCGGCCAAGACCTGGATCCGGGAGAGCGTCGAGCTGCAGCGCGAGCTGGTCGCCGAGGCCGGGCAGCCGGCCGCCGCTCGCCTATCGTCCCGCAGGTCGGACTACGGCGAGGACGTGGCCGAGCGGGTGGCCCAGGTGGGCACCGAGCGGGTCGACGAAGGTGACGACCATCACCGCCAAGGCCGAGCGCGAGGCGGCCACGGACGAGGCCACCGCAGCCATCGTGGCCGAGCTCGCCGGCGAGTTCGAGGGCCGGGAGAGGCGAGATCAAGGCCGCCGTGCGGTCGCTGACCAAGCAGCTGGTGCGCCAGCGCATCGCCGACGACCGGCGTCCGCATCGACGGCCGCGGCCCTGCCGATATCCGGCCGCTGTCCGCCGCGGTGGGGGTCATCCCGACCGCCCACGGTTCGGGTCTCTTCCAGCGGGGCGAGACCCAGGTCCTCAACATCACCACCCTCGGCATGCCGCGCATGGACCAGATGCTCGACACGATCGGCATCGACGACAAGAAGCGCTACATGCACCACTACAACATGCCGCCCTACGCCAACGGCGAGACCGGCCGGGTCGGCAGCCCGAAGCGACGGGAGATCGGCCACGGCCTGCTGGCCGAGCGGGCCCTGCTCCCGGTGGTGCCCCCCGTCGAGGAGTTCCCCTACGCCCTGCGCCTGGTGTCCGAGGTGCTGTCCTCCAACGGCTCGACCTCGATGGCGTCGGTGTGCGCGTCGACGCTGTCGCTGATGGACGCCGGGCGTGCCGATCAAGGCGCCGGTGGCCGGAATCGCCATGGGCCTGGTGAAGGTCGACGACCGCTACATCACCCTCACCGACATCCTCGGCGCCGAGGACGCCTTCGGTGACATGGACTTCAAGGTGGCCGGCACCGCCGACTTCGTCACCGCCCTGCAGCTCGACACCAAGATCGACGGGCTGCCGGCCGACGTGCTGGCCGCCGCCCTGCAGCAGGCCCGACGAGGCCCGGATCAAGATCCTGGCGGTCATGGCCGGGGCCATCACCGAGCCCCGAGCCGACGTTCGCGACACCGCCCCGAAGATCGTGAGCCTGGAGATCCCCATCGACAAGATCGGCGAGGTCATCGGGCCCAAGGGCAAGGTCATCAACGCCCTGCAGCAGGAGACCGGCACCGACATCGCGGTCGACGACGACGGGATGGTCGGCACCGTCACCATCGGCGCCAGGGACGGCGGCGCGGTGGCCGAGGCCCGCCGGCGCATCGAGATGATCCTCGACCCGCCCAAGGCGGAGGTCGGCGACCGTCTACACCGGCAAGGTGGTCAACATCACCAAGTTCGGCGCGTTCGTCAACATCCTTCCCGGGCGTGACGGCCTGGTCCACATCTCGAAGCTGGGCCGCGGCCGGCGGGTCGAGAAGGTCGAGGACGTGGTCGACCTCGGCGACGAGGTCGAGGTCCGCGTGGACGACATCGACCCGCAGGGCAAGGTGTCCTTGTCGCTGGCCGGCGACGGCGATGGCAACGGTGCCGGGAACGCATCTGACGGTCGGACCGCCAACCGCCGAGCCGAGACGGTCACGACCGGCGAAGCCGACGGGCCAGCGTCGTGTCGTTCGAGGACAGCTGGGAAGCGGAGGCGCAGGCCACCTTCGGCGACCTCGGCCCGGCCCACACCGCCGCCGGGCCGAGTCGAGGCGGGCGACGACGCCGACACGGGTCCGCGGCGCAACCCCCGCCGCCGCCGCTCATGAGCCAGCTCTCGCCGGCCAGCCGGCCCCGGAGCCGTCCCACCTCGCCGGTGAGCCTGCAACAGACCACACTCGACGGAGGCCTCACGGTCGTCACCGAGCGGATGCCGGACGTCCGCTCGGTGAGCATCGGCTTCTGGGTGGGCACCGGCTCGGTCGACGAGGCCCCGGCCGCAGGCCGGGGCGTCGCACTTCCTCGAGCACCTGCTGTTCAAGGGCACGCCGACGCGCACCGCCCGCAGCATCGCCGAAGCCGTCGACGCGGTCGGAGGCGACATGAACGCCTTCACGACCAAGGAGTACACCGCCTTCTACGTCCGGCTGCTGGCCGACGACCACGAACTCGGGCTCGACATCCTCTCGGACATCATCTGGTCGCCCGCGTTCCGGCCCGACGAGTTCGAATCGGAGCGTCAGGTCATCCTGGAGGAGATCCTGATGCACGCCGACGAGCCGGCCGACCTGGTGCACGACGTGCTGGCCGGCGCCCTCTTCCCGGAGCACCCGCTCGGCCGAGAGGTCCTGGGCGAGCAGGTCACGGTCGACGCCATGAGCGTGGCGGACGTGGCCGCGTTTCACGCCGCCCACTACCGACCCGGCCAATATCGTTGTCGCCGCCGCCGGGCGGCTCGACCACGACCAGGTCGTCGAGGGGCTGGCCGCTCGACTCTCGGCCGCAGACGGGTGGCGCGGCCCCGGCCCGACAGCGGCCCGTCGCTGCCGCCGCTGTCGCGGGTGGTCCTGTCCCGACCGACCGAGCAGGTCCATCTCGCCGTGGCCGCTCCGGCGCCCGACCGAGACGACGACGACCGCCATGCCATGTCGATCGTCGAGCACGTTCTCGGCGGCGGCATGTCGAGCCGTCTGTTCCAGTCCATCCGCGAGGAGCGGGGCCTGGCCTACTCGGTGTACAGCTACCGGTTGGCCTTCGAAGGCGCGGGCGCCCTGGCCGTCTACGCCGGCACGGCACCCGTCGAACGCCACCGAGGTCCTCGATCTGATCGGCTCCGAGCTCGATGGCCTGGTCTCGAAAGGCCTGACCGCCGACGAGCTGGAGAAGGCCCGGGGCCACATCCGGGGCTCCATGGCGCTCGGGCTCGAGGACACCGGCGCCCGCATGAGCCGTCTCGGCCACAGCCAGATCGTGCATGGCCGGGTCCTGACCCTCGACGAACTCGACGCCCGGCTGCTCGGCCCTCGACCTGGACCAGGTCAACGAGGTGGCGATCTCGCTGGCTGTCGGGCCCGCGCACGCTGGCGTGCGTGGGGCCATTCGACCCGGACGGAGTCGAAGGGCCGCGGTAGGCGCCGCGCCTGCCTCCCGCCTCGGGGGTGGCGGCCGCCGGCAGCTGGATGCGACGAGTGGTCGATCGTTTGACGAGTGGTCAAGTTTTGTGCGTATAGCGTCAAAAAGTCCCCGCTCGTCAAAGAGTTGACCACTCGACGGCCCGGCTCGCGGCGGCGGCCTTGACCGCGGCGTCGAGGGGGACCACGGCAAGACCAGGCTGACCCGGACCGCCCGCTCGGGGGTACTGTCGGCGACGATGCGAGTGGGAGTTCTCGGCGCGGCCGGCCGGATGGGCGCAACGGTGTGCGCTGCCGTCGACGCCGCCGACGACCTGGCGCTGGTTGCGGCCGTGGACCCCCAGGGGGCAGGCGGGCGGGTCGGAGCGGATCTGGAGATCGCCCCCGACCGGGACGCGCTCGTCCGAGCCGGCGTCGAGGTGGCGGTCGACTTCACCGTCGCCGCCGCGGCCACGGCCAACGCCGCCTGGTGCGCCACCCAGGGCATCCATGCGGTCATCGGCACGACCGGCCTCGACGCGGGCGCGTTGGCGAACCTCGCCGGCGCCTTCCCGGCCAGCGGTAGTTGGGGCTGCGTGGTCGCACCGAACTTCGCCATCGGCGCCGTGCTCATGATGCGGTTCGCCGAGATGGCGGCCCCCTGGTTCGAAACCGGCGAGATCATCGAGTTGCACCACGACGCCAAGGTCGACGCCCCATCCGGCACGGCCCTGCTCACCGCGGCCAGGATGGCGGCCGCGTCTCCCCAGTGGGGCGCGGATCCGACCCGGGTCGAGGTGATCGAAGGCGCTCGCGGGGGAGCGGGGCCGGCGGGCATCCGCATCCACTCGGTACGCCTGCGGGGCCTGGTCGCCCACCAGGAGGTGGTATTGGGCACCGAGGGCCAGAGCCTGACGATTCGTCATGACTCCTATGACCGGGTGTCGTTTATGCCCGGTGTGTTGCTGGCGATACGCCAAGTTGCCGACCGGCCCGGTCTCACCGTTGGCCTCGAGGCTCTGCTCGGCATCTGACCCGGCGTGGGCTGGAACGCACCACCCCCACGCTCCCCTTGGACCGCCGACGGAAAACTGCCCCAAATGCCCATCCCTCGTCCTCCCGACCCCTTGACTGGGGTTGGATCAGCGATAAGATAACACCGATAGCTAATCCTCGGGCGGGTGCCGGCACCACCTGTCGGTGTCGCTCCACGCAGACGTGGGAGGAGTCGACGTGACCCTGACCAACGACCAACTCATCGGCCGAGAGGCGGTAAACGACCTCGAAGCCATTCTGGCGGTCAGCAATCACGACGCCGGCGCGGTCGACCACCGGGTCGAGTCGAACTACGACACCCTCTTCACCTGGGACTACGACAAGGGAGCCCGGGCCCGTCTCGATCGCCTCTACGAGAAGGCCAAAACGGCCCAGTGGAACGCCCAGACCGATCTCCCCTGGGAGATCGAAGTCGACCAGGAAGCCGTGGTGGCCGCCAACCGGGAACTCATGGGCGCCAACGGCATGGACATCGACGTCACCGGCACCCCCTTCGAGCATTGGACCGACGCCCAATGGCTGGAGCTCGGCTGCGAAAGCCAGAACTGGACGCTGTCGCAGTTCCTCCATGGCGAACAGGGCGCTCTGCTCTGCACCGCTCGCATCGTCGAGACGGTGCCGTGGATCGATGCGAAGTACTACGCCGCCACCCAGGTGATGGACGAAGCCCGCCACGTCGAAGTCTTCGCCAAATACCTCAACGACAAGCTCTCTGGCCATTACCCGGTCAACGCCCACTTGGCCATGCTTCTCGACGACATCATCGCCGACAACCGCTGGGACATGACCTACCTGGGAATGCAGATCATGGTCGAGGGATTGGCGCTGGCCGCTTTCGGCTTCATCCACGACACGACGACCGAGCCGTTGCTGAAGCAGCTGCTGCGCTACGTGATGTCCGACGAGGCCCGTCACGTGGCGTTCGGGGTGCTGTCGCTGCAGGAGTTCTACGCCGGACTCAGTCGAGGCGGAGCTCAAGGAGCGCAAAGAGTTCGCCTTCGAAGCCGCGGTGCGGATGCGGGACCGGTTTCTTCAGCAGGAGGTGTGGGAGCGCCTCGGCGTTCCGGTCAAGGAGGCCATCTCCGTGGTGACGCGCTCCCCGGAGCGCCAGCTGTTCCAACGCATGCTGTTCGCCAAGATCGTGCCCAACTGCAAGAAGCTGGGCCTCCTCGACCACGGCGACCGATGGTTGCGCGACCGCTTCACCGAGCTCGGTGTGATCGAGTTCGAACATCTGGCCGACACCGGCGAGGAGTTCGAGGCCTTCCAGCTGGCCTGAGCGGCCCCGCCGCTCCGCTCCGCCGGTCGCCCGCCCGACCACCCGGCGGAGGCCGACCACCTGGCGGAGGCCGACCACCCGGCGGAGGCCGACCACCCGGCGGGGGGGCGGCTTTGGGTCTGGCCGGCCAACAACCGGCCGATCGCCCCAACGACGAACCACTGGCCGGCCTCGGAACGTGTGGGCGCCGACGGCGACGTTATGGCTCAGAGGGGTCCGGGTCGTAGGCGCGCCCGACCGATAGGCTCTGCCCATGCCAACGATGGGGCGCTTCGGCGCCGTGGGGTGCGCCATGGTCACTCCCTTCGACCAGGGAGGGGGGTTGGACCTCGACGGGGCCGTGGTGCTGGCCCGATGGCTCACCCAGCACGGCAACGACTTTCTGGTCGTGACCGGCACCACCGGAGAGAGCCCGGTCCTCTCCGACGGGGAGAAGGCAGCGTTGTGGCGCGCCGTCGCCGGGGCGGTCACGGTCCCGGTGGTGGCCGGCACCAGCACCGCCGACACGGCGCATTCGGCGGAGCTCACCCGAGCCGCGGTCGCGGCCGGTGTCGCCGGCATCCTGGCCGTGACGCCGTACTACAGCCGCCCGTCCCAAGCGGGGATCGAGGCCCATGTGCGAGCGATGGCCGAGGCGGCGGGGGGTCTGCCGGTCCTGCTCTACGACATTCCCGTGCGAACCGGCCGTCAGGTGGCACCTGACCTCATCATCCGCCTGGCCCGAGACGGCGTCATCGCCGGCGTCAAGGACGCCACGGCCAGCCCAGCCGGCACCGCCGCCCTGCTCGCCGGGGCGCCGTCGGGCTTCGAGTGCTACAGCGGCAACGACGGCGACACCTTGCCCCTGCTGGCGGTCGGCGCAGTCGGGACCATCTCGGTGGAGAGCCACTGGGCGGCCGAGGAGGTGGCCGAGATGGTGGCGGCGTTCGCCAAGGGCGACGTCGACCATGCCCGGGCCCTGAACGCCCGGCTGGTCCCATCCCACCGGTTCCAGTCGAGCGACGCGGCTCCCAATCCGGTCCCCGCCAAAGCCATGCTGCGGACCCTGGGGCTGCCCGCCGGCCAGTGCCGGCTGCCGCTCGGTCCGGCGCCCGAGGGGCTCGAGGACGCCGCTCGCGAGGTTTTTTCCCAGCTCCGTGGTTGATCACCCGGTCCGCATCGTCTTCCTGGGGGGCCTGGGGGAGATCGGGCGAAACTGCGCCTGCATCGAGGTCGAGGGGCGGATCCTGATCCTCGACTGCGGGCTTGATGTTTCCCGACACCGACATGCCCGGTGTCGACCTGGTGCTGCCGGACTTCAGTTACCTGCGGGAAAATGCCGACCGGGTCGAGGGGTGCATCATCACCCACGGTCACGAGGATCACTGCGGCGGGTTGAGCTTCCTGCTGCGGGAGCTGTCGTTCCCCATCTACGGCTCGGAGCTGACCCTGGGTCTGGCTCGCAGCCGCATCGAGGAGGCCGGGCTGCTCGACCGGACCGAGTTGATCCCCGTCCGTGACGGGGAGCGCCGCCAGATCGGTCCGTTCGACGTGGAGTTCATCCCCGTCACCCACTCGGTGCCCCACGGCTTCGCCACCGCCTTCCACACCCCGAAGGGCGTGATCCTGCACTCGGGTGACTTCAAGATCGACCTGACTCCCGTCGACGGACGGTCGACCGACCTGGCCAAGATCGGCGCCCTGGCCGCCGGGCCGGGGATCCGGCTGCTGCTGTCGGACTCCACCAACGCCGAGGAGGACGGGCACACCGACAGCGAACGACAGGTCGGCGCGGTACTGGCCCGCTTGTTCGCCGCCCATCCGGACAAGCGGGTCATCGTGGCCTGCTTCGCCAGCCACATCCACCGGGTCCAGCAGATCGCCGACGCCGCCGTCGGCCAACGGACGGCTGGTGGCCACCCTGGGCCGGTCGATGGCCAAGAACGTGGCTCTGGCCCGCTCCATGGGCCTGCTGCGCATCGCCGAGGAAGACCTGGTCGACATCGAGCACATCGTCGACCACGACCCCCGCAGGGTCTGCGTCATATCGACCGGCTCCCAGGGCGAACCCATGTCGGCCCTGGCCCTGATGGCCGCCGCAGACAACAAGTGGATCTCGGTGGGTGACGGCGACCTGGTGGTCCTGTCGTCGCACGCCATTCCCGGCAACGAGACCAACGTCGGCAAGGTCATCGACGGCCTGAGCCGGCTGGGAGCTGAGGTGATCCACTCCGGCCTGGCCCAGGTGCACGTGAGCGGCCACGCCAAGCGGGAGGAGCTCAAGACCCTGCTGTCGCTGGCCCGTCCGGACTGCTTCATCCCGGTCCACGGCGAGTTCCGGCACCTGTCGCACCACGCCCGCCTGGCCCAGGACATGGGTGTTCCGGCCGATCGGGTGCTGCTGGCCGAAGACGGCGACGTGATCGAGCTCACCGACAGCGGCATCGACTTCGTGGGTGAGGTGCCAGCCGGCTACCTGTACGTGGACGGCATCGTCGGCGACGTCGGGCAGGGGGGTGCTGCGGGACCGGCGGGTGCTGGCCGAGGAGGGCGTCGTGGTGGTGGTGGTCACCGTCGACGCCAAGTCCGGCGAGGTGCTCACCGGACCGGAGATCATCACCCGAGGGCTGGGTGTACGCACCGGAGGCGGAGGAGCTGCTCGGGGAGGCCCGGGTGGCCGTCCTGGCCGCTCTGGAGGAGGCCGCCGACTCGGGGTCGGTCGACTTCGAGACCATGCGCCGGCGGGTCCGTTCCGCCCTCGGCCGCTTCGTTTCCGAGCGCACCCGCCGCCGGCCCATGATCGTCCCGGTGGTGATGGAGGTCTGAGGAGGTCGGGGCTCGCCGCCCCCCTGAGGCCGTCTGATTGCCCCTGACCAAGAGGCCGCCGGCGCCGTTCTCCTGTGGCCGGAGTGGCTGCTGTTAGTCTCGTTAGTACTGTGGCTACTGCGACTCGGCGACCTTCCTCCCGGCGACCAGCCGCCCCGAAGAAACCGAAGCGGTGGCGGCGCAGGTCGCTGCGACGGCGACAGCAGCCGCGGCAGGGCGCGGCGGCCCCGAAGCGGCCCTCGGGCCGGGCCGCCAGGACGCAGCCGTCCGCCTCGCAGCGGGCCGGGCCCGGCCCGCTGCGCCGTCTGCTCGGGCACCAATCCGAGGATGTGTGGGGTGTGGCCTGGCTGGCCCTCGCCATCCTGTGCGGACTGAGCGTCTACAGCGGGCTGGCAGGACCGGCCGGGCGTCAACTCGACCGAGGAGCGGCCGACCTGCTCGGCGCGGCACGGGACCTTCTGCCGATCGCCCTGGCCTATCTGGGCTGGACGTTCATCCGGGGTCGGGACGGGGCCGCGCCGGCGCCCCGGGTTCGGCGGGCTGCGGCCGCCAGCGCCGTCGAAGCCGGCAATCGGACCACGGCCGGCCCCGTAGCGGGGCCGGCCCGGGTGGTCGTGGGCAGTGTGCTCCTGCTGGTCGCAGTGGCCGGCCTCGTCGACCAGCTTGACGGCCCCCGCCGTTGGGACGGACTCTCCTCCCATCTACGTGCCGGTGGCGGGTTGGTCGGGACAGGTGTCGGCGTTCCGCTGCGGGCCGGGATCGGGCCGTGGGGAGCAGGGGTGGTGCTGGCGGCCCTGTCGGTCCTGGCCCTACTCATCGTGACCGCCACTCCAGCCCGAGACGCGGCCCGCTGGATGCGTACCGGCCTGGCCGCGGCGGCCCGGGCCGCGGCGGCCGCCGGCCAGTGGGCGGTCGCCGCCTTCCGGCGGGCCGAGCGCCGGGCCGCGTCGACCCGTCACCCCTCTGCCCATGAACCGGACGGACGTCGACCCGGTTTGTACGACCGGGAGACAGACGAGCCGGAAGGATCGGCCTCGGGCGTCGCAGCCGTAGGCCGAGACCGCAGGCGCAGCCGCGAGTCCGGTCCGGACCCGGACGCGGAGGCGGCCTCGACCGATACGCCGGACGCTCCCGGCGAGGGCCGGACCGTCCCGGTCGCTGTGGCCCCGACCCCGGCCGGCGCCGAGCAGCTCTCCATCGCGCTCGGGCCCGCAGGCGAGCCCGGGACCTGGCGGCTGCCGCCCCTGGCCCTGCTGAAGCGGTCCAAGGCGACCGAGATCGACCGCCGCTACGTCGAGAGCCTCGGTCACACCCTCGAGGACGCCCTGGCCGCCCACGGGGTGGAAACCCGGCTGGTGGGCATGACCGTCGGCCCCACGGTGACCCGCTACGAGCTGGAGCTCGGCCCTGGCGTCAAGGTGGCCAAGGTCACCAACCTGCAGCGCGACATCGCCTATGCCATGGCCGCGGCCGATGTGCGGATCCTGGCCCCGATCCCGGGCCGATCGGCCATCGGCGTCGAGGTGCCCAACCAGCAGCGGCAGCTGGTCGCGCTGGGGGACATCCTCACCTCAGCGGAGGCCCACGCCGCCACCCATCCCCTCGAGGTGGCCCTCGGACGCGACATCGCCGGGCGCCCGATCCTGGAGAATCTGGCCACCATGCCGCACATCCTCATCGCCGGGGCGACGGGCGCCGGGAAGTCGTCGTGCATCAACTCGCTGATCACCTCGGTGCTCTTCCGGGCCACACCCGATCAGGTGCGGCTCATCCTGGTCGATCCCAAGCGGGTCGAGCTCGGCCAGTACAACGGCCTGCCCCATCTCCTGACGGGTGTCGTCACCAACCCCAAGAAGGCCGCCAACGCCCTGTCGTGGGCGGTGCACGAGATGGAGCGGCGCTACGACCTGCTCGCCGAGGTCGGTGTGCGGGACATCACCGGCTACAACGCCGCCTACGATCGCGGCGACTTCGACGGCGCCCCGGCCCTCGGCGAGGAGCCCCGCCGCTACGAGCGCCTGCCCTTCATCCTGGTGGTCGTCGACGAGCTCAACGACCTCATGATGGTCGCAGCTCGTGACGTGGAGGAGTCCATCTGCCGTATCGCCCAGATGGCGCGCGCCGTCGGGATCCACCTGGTGATCGCCACCCAGCGCCCTTCGGTCGACGTCATCACCGGCGTCATCAAGGCCAATATTCCGTCGCGGTTGGCGTTCGCCGTTTCCTCGCTGGCCGACAGCCGGGTCATCCTGGATCAGCCCGGGGCGGAACGGCTTATCGGCCAGGGTGACATGCTGCTGCTCTCGGCGTCATCCAGCGTGGCCCGGCGAATCCAGGGCGCCTGGGTGGGCGAGGACGAGGTCCGCAAGGTAGTCGCCCACTGGCGCCGCCAGTCCGAGCCGCGCTACGTCGACGGCGTCGAAGGCCGCGATGAGGGCCTGGGCGGGACGGCGTCCAGTGGCGACGACGATGACGACGACCTCCTCGAACAGGCCAAGGAGCTGGTGGTCCGCTCCCAGCTGGGCTCGACCTCGATGCTGCAGCGGAAGCTGCGGGTCGGCTTCGCCCGGGCCGGCCGGCTGATGGACCTGCTCGAACAGCGTGGCGTGGTCGGACCCTCGGAAGGCTCGAAGGCCCGGGTGGTGCTCATGACCGTCGAGGAGTTCGAGGGCGCCACCGCCGAGCCCGAGTGACGGTCCGATCCGACTACCCCTGACCGGTCCACCTCGACCGGGCCTCCAAGCGCCCGGGCTGCCGCTGGCCCAGGGCCGCTACCGTCTCGATCGATGCGAGCGCGCGCCCCGGCCTCATCGGCCAACCTGGGCCCGGGTTTCGACGCCCTGGCCGTGGCCCTGGCCTGCTACGTCGAGGTGTCGGTCGAACCGGCCGCTCGTCTCGAAGTCCGCACGACCGGCTGTGGGGCGGACTGCCCGCGGACGCATCGCATCTGGCGGCCCGGGTCGCGATCGAGATCCACGGCCACGACCGCCTTCGCATCGACGTCGCACTCGGACATCCCGGTCGGGCGAGGTCTCGGTTCGTCGGCGGCACTGGCGGTGGCGGCGGCGGCCGCGGCAGGCGCGGCCGACCCGTTCCGCTTCGGCGTGGTCGTGGACGGCCATCCCGAGAACGCCGCGGCCTCCGCTTTCGGCGGCCTGGTCGTGGCCACCACGATCGGCGGCTCGCCCCGTCTCCCGACGCCTCGCGCTCGACCCCGGCCTCCGCTTCGTCGTCGTCGTCCCGGACCGTCCAGCTGGCCACGGCCGCGGCCCGGGCCGTGCTGCCGCGCCACCGTGGCGCACGCCGACGCCGCCTTCAATCTCGGCCGCATGGGCCTGCTGATCGCCGGGCTTGGCGGACAGCACCGATGCTGTTGCCCGAGGCGGGCGAGGACCGACTCCACCAGGATTCCCGCACGGCCCTGTTTCCCGAGGCCCCGCTCATCCTGGCCGGCTTGCGGGAGGCCGGCGCCTTGATGTCGTGCTGGTCGGGGGCAGGGCCGAGCCTGCTGGCGGTGTGCGCGGACGACGCGGCAGGAGCCGTTGCCCGGGCGGGCGAGCAGCTGTTGGACACCCATCAGGTGGCCGGCGAGGTCCGCCTCCTCGACGCCGACCTGGGGGGGGTCACCGTATCGGGGTCCCCGGCTAAGTAGCGTGGCGGCGTCCCATCCCTGACTGAGGAGGAACGGGCATGGCCACGTACGAGGGCTACTGCGTCAAATGCAAGGAGAAGCGTCAGTTCGAGGGCCAGGAAGTCACCCTGGCCAACGGGCGCCCCGCCGCCCAGGGAACCTGCCCGGTGTGCGGCACGAAGATGAACCGGATGCTCGGCAGCAAGAAGTAAACAACCACGACCGGTTCGACCGCCCCTGACCGCGCCCTGGCGGACAGGTAGGCTGCACCGGGTGCGGTACTGGCTGGAGACGCTCGGGTGCCCGAAGAACCAGGTGGACTCCGAGAAGCTGGCCGGCACCTTGCACGCCGAGGGCTACGCCCCCGCCTGCGGGCCGGAGGCGGCCGATCTGGTCGTGGTCAATACCTGCGCCTTCATCGAAGCGGCCCGTCAGGAGTCAATCGACACCATCCTGGCCCTGGCGGACGCCCGGCGCCCGGGCGCCCGCTTGGTGGTGACCGGGTGCCTGGCGGAGCGCTACGGCGACGAGCTGGCGGAGGCCTTGCCCGAAGCTGATCTGGTGGCCGGCTTCGGCGTCCCCGTCACCATGGGCGCCACCCGGCTGGGGGACCGTCCCGTTCCCTCGTTCGATCTGCTCAACCTGCCCTCGACCGGCGGCGGCGGCTCCGTGGGCGTACGTCAAGGTGGCCGAGGGCTGTGACCGCAAATGCGGTTTCTGCGCCATCCCGTCGTTCCGGGGCCGTCAACGGTCCCGGGCCGCGGCGGACATCCTGGCCGAGGTGGAGTCGCTGCGAGTCGAGGAGATCGTGCTGGTCGCCCAGGACCTGGCCTCCTACGGTCGCGACCTCGGTCTGCGTCGTCCCGGCCAGCCGGTCCCGATCGAGGGCCTGGTCCGGGCGGTGTCGGCCCGGGTGACCAGGACCCGGTTGCTCTATCTGTATCCATCTGAGCTCTCCGACGGTCTGATCGACGTCATGGGTGCGACCGGCTGCCCCTACTTCGATCTCTCGCTGCAGCACGTGTCGCGGCCCCTTCTCCGCCGCATGCGGCGCTGGGGCGACCGGCGACCGGTTCCTGGGCCGGATCGAGCGCATCCGAGCGGTCTATCCCGATGCCGCCCTGCGTTCCTCCTTCATCGTGGGCTACCCGGGCGAGACCGAGGAGGACCACGACCAGCTGCTGGCGTTCCTGGCCGAGGCGGACCTGGACTGGGCGGGATTCTTCCCTTTCTCCCCCGAGGAGGGGACCTACGCCGCCGGCCTCCCGGACCAGGTGCCGCCGGAGCTGGCGGCGCGAGCGCCTGGCCGAGTGCGGCGAGCTGCAGGACGCCATCACGGCCCGGCGGCGCCGCGACCTGGTCGGGCCGGAGTGTCCGGGTCCTGGTCGACGAGCCCGGCGTGGCCCGCAGCCACCGGGAGGCGCCGGAGATCGACGGGGTGATCCGGATTCCGAGCTCTGTTCCTGTCGGCGAGTGGGTCGACGTGATGGTGACCGGCGCCGAAGGCCCTGATCTCGACGCCGAACTCGTGGCCGCGGCGGTGCCCTAGATGGCGACCAAGATCCAGGGAAAATTCGAGCCGTCGGCCCTGATCACGCCCGGCCAATGCCATCACCGCCGTTCGGCTGCTGGCCACCCTGCCGGTGCTGCATGCTCATCGTGCACCTGGGCGTCTCCTGGCAGGCGGCTCTCGCTTGGGCCGCGGTTGCCAGCACCGACTTCCTGGATGGGTGGGTGGCCCGCCGGCAGGGCGCGACCACTTCGGGCGCCTTCCTCGATCCCCTGGCCGACAAGGTGCTGGTCCTCGGGGCCCTGGGCGCCCTGGCCGCCACCGGCCTGGCTTCGTGGCTTCCGGTGCTGATCATCGCCGGGCGGGAGGTCACCATCAGCGTCTACCGGTCCGTCGTGGGCCGCAACGGGATCTCGGTGCCGGCCCGTCCCCTGGCGAAGTGCAAGACCGCCGCCCAGGACCTGGCCGTGGGCTTCATTCTCCTGCCGGCGACCGGGTTGCACCACCCCGGGATCGGCCAGATCGCTGCTGTGGATCTCCGCCGGTCTGGCCGTGGTGAGCGGCGCCCAGTACCTCCTCGACAGCCGGCATCCGACGCTCGGCGACCTATCGCAAACCTGACTGCACCTACACTCGATGGCGTGCATCGTCCGTTGTTGTTGGGATTGTGGCTGGAGCCGACGAAACCGTTGCGCACCGACAGCGAGGCTGGGCGGACATCTCGCCTATCGTTGTCGTTGACGCGCTGAGATCGGGCGGTTTTACCGGTGCGCTGCGAGGTCCTCGCCATCGGCACGGAGCTGCTGCTGGGCCAGGTGGTCGACACCAACTCGGCGTGGATCGGCGAGCAGCTGGCGCTGGCCGGCATCGATTCCTACCTCCAGGTCAAGGTCGGTGACAATCAGGCCCGCATCGTCACCGCCATCCGCCAGGCCCTGGCCCGGAGCGACGCGGTGATCTGCTGCGGCGGGCTCGGGCCCACCCAGGACGACATCACCCGTGAGGCCATCGCCGAGGTCCTCGGGGTTCCGCTCGACATCGACCAGGCCATGGCGGCTCGCATCGAGGAGATGTTCGCCGGCACGCGGCCGCCCCATGGCTCGCAACAACCTTCGCCAGGCCGAGGTGCCCCGCGGGCGCCGACGGTCATCCCCCAGGTCCGGGGCACGGCGCCCGGGCTGATCTGCCGGCTCGGGTGACCGCAGCATCTATGCCGTTCCGGGCGTGCCGGGCGAGATGCGGGAGATGATCGAGCGGGCGGTGCATACCCGACCTGGTCGCCCGGGCAGGAGTGACTGCGACCATCCGCAGCCGCACCCTGCGAACCTGGGGGCTGTCCGAATCCGCCTTGGCCGAACGGCTCGCCGGGCGCATGGCCGCTCTCGACGGTGTCCCCGAACGGGCCGACCATCGCCTTCCTGGCCAGCGGGATCGAGGGCATCAAGGTTCGCCTCACCGCGAAGGCCGCTACCCGGGCGGGCGCGGAGGCGGCGCTCAGTGCGGAAGAGACCAGCCATCCGAGACCTGCTCGGGCTCGGCCGTGTTCGGCGTCGACGACGAGGGCATGGAAGCTGCCGTCGGCGGGCTGCTGGTGGCCGGCGGGCTTGACGCTGGGGGTGGCCGAGTCGTTGACGGGCGGGCTGGTGGGCAGCCGGTTGAGCGCCGTCCCCGGGGCGTCCGAGTGGTTCCGGGGCTCGATCGTCGCCTATGCCAGCGACGTCAAGCGAACCCTGCTCGGGGTAGGGGACGGCCCGGTGGTGAGCGAGACCGCGGCCCGGGAGATGGCCGACGGGCGCGGCCACGGCCCTCGGTGCCGACGTGGGCCTGGCGCTCACCGGCGTGGCGGGACCCGCAGAGCAGGAGGGCCAGCCGGTCGGCACCGTCTGGGTCGGGCTGGCGGCCGGCGGGGGCACGGACGCCCAACTGCTGCGCATGGGCGGGGGCGCGGACCGAGATCAGATCCGCCAGATCGCCACCATCTCCGCCCTGGATCTCTTGCGCCGCCACCTGCTGGAACCCGGGTCCGGGCCTCCAGGATCCGGACCGGGATGAGGTGCGGCCCCGCCGAGAAGGCGGCTAGCGCGACGGGATGAATCCGCGGCCCCGTCGGTCCGGCTCAGATCACGCCGGCCCCGGCCGGCCGTGAGCCGGCTCTTCGTCGCCGTCTGGCCACCTCCTGCCCTCATCCTCCAGCTACGGGCCATGGAGCGACCGCCGCGACCGGGGGTGCGCTGGACAACCGAGGACCAGTGGCATGTCACCTTGCGCTTCCTGGGAGCGACAGGCGCCGCGGCCGAGGAGACGCTGGACGCCGCCCTTGGCCGGGTAACGGCCATGACCCCGACCCTCGAGGCCGTGGCCGGGCCGGGCCCGCGAGCGCTCGGGCCCGGGCGTCTGGGTGCTACCGGTGGCTGGGCTCGGCTCCCTCGCATCCAGCATCGAAGCCGCCACCCGCGATCTGGGCCAACCACCGCCCCGCCGGCCGTACCGGGGTCACCTCACCCTGGCCCGGGGCCGGCGACCCGATTCGCTGCTGGGGCTGCCGGCGGCACCGCTGGCCGGAACGTGGACGGTCAGGGAGGTCACCCTGGTGCGCAGCACCCTGAGCCCGTCGGGAGCCCGCTACCAGGTCGCAGGCAGGTGGGCGCTCGGCGGTCCGGTTCCCTGAGATCCGATCCGGGCCGGGCCGGGTCCCAGCCGGGGTGAGGTGGATGGTCCGGCCGGCGGGGTCCCGTTCGTCGGGTGGGTGGAACGGCCCGGCCCGTTCGTTACCCCGAGGCCCGAGGGGACCGGGCCGGCCCGGTCGTAGCCCGAGGCCCGAGTGGCCCGACGCGCTCGGGCCACTCGGCTCCAGGCCGCGACCACGGTAGGTTGCCGGCATGCCCGGCTCACTTCTCGGCAATCGCGTCCGCCGTCTCGAGGATCCCGACCTGCTGACCGGGCGGGCGACCTACGTCGGCAACCTCCGGATCGACGGCATGCTGCAGGTCGGCGTTCGTTCGCGCTCCCGATGGCCCACGCCCGCATCGCGAAGATCGATGCCAGCGCGGCCGAGGTTGCTCCCGGTGTCATCGCCGTGTACACCGCAGCCGACCTCGGCGTCGGCCCCTTCCACGGCTTCATGGTGCTGAACCCGGCCTGCGCCCGGTCCCCGCTGGCCGACCGACAAGGTTCGCTTCGTCGGAGA
Organism: uncultured Acidimicrobiaceae bacterium; assembly: GCA_963769725.1. GTDB lineage: Bacteria > Actinomycetota > Acidimicrobiia > Acidimicrobiales > Palsa-688 > PALSA-693. Next base: position 47,877 of record CAVYMU010000010.1, read on the forward strand.
AGGCCGTCGCCATGGTCGTCGCCGAGACCAAGGCCGCCGCCCTCGACGCCGCCGAGCTGGTCGACGTCGAATACGAGCCGCTCGACGCGGTGGCCGACCCCGAGCTGGCCCTGGCCGACGGCGCCCCGCTGCAGTTCGAGGAGATCGGCACCAACCTGGTCGCCGGTAACAGCGGTGATGCCGGCTCGGACCCGCTGGCGGGGGCGGCGACGGTGGTGCGCGCCACCCTGCAGAACCAGCGGGTGGCGGTCGTGCCGATGGAAGGCAACTCGATCGCCGTGATACCCGGCGACGACGGCCACGGCCACGATCTGACCGTGTACGTGTCCACCCAGATGCCGCACGGCTTCGCGAGCTCGGTGAGCCGCACCCTCGGTCTCAACGAAGGCCGCCTGCGGGTCATCGCTCCCCACGTCGGCGGGGCGTTCGGCGGGAAGGCCGGGGTCGGCTACGAGCACGCCGCGGTCATCGCGGCCGCCCGACTGCTCGGCCGGCCCCTCGCTTGGGTGGAGGGCCGATCGGAGAATCTGGTGGCCATGCCGCACGGCCGGGGCCAGGTGCAGTGGATCGAGATGGGCTTCGACGCCGACGGCCGCATCACCGGGATGCGCTGCCGGGTGCTGGGCGATGCCGGCGCCTACGCCGGCTTCGGAGGCGCGCTGGCGATCGGTCCCACCCGCATGATGGCCCAGGGCGTGTATCGCATCCCCTCCATCCGCTACGACGTGGCGGTGGCGGTGACGAACACCACACCGATGGGCGCCTTCCGGGGAGCCGGGCGGCCGGAAGCGGCCGAGTTCCTGGAGCGGATGATGGATCTCGCCGGCACCGAGCTGCAGATCGATCCGGTGGAGCTGCGCCGCCGTAACCTGCTGCCCGCGTTCGCCGATCCGCTGCGCACGGTCATGGGCACCGTGTACGACACCGGGGACTATCAGAAGGCCCTGGACGAGGCGGTGCGCCTGGCCGGCTACGACACCCTGCGGGCCGAGCAGGCCGCCGGCGGGCAGCCGGAGACCGATGGCAACTCGGCATCGGAGTATCGGTGTACGTCGAGATCACCGCCGGTGGGGGCAACAAGGAGTTCGGCTCGGTGGAGATCCATCGCGACGGCACCGCCACCATCCGGGTCGGCACTTCGGCCCACGGGCAGGGGCATGCCACGGCGTTCGCCATGATCGTGTCGGATCGGCTGGGCATTCCGACTGGAGGACATCCGCTTCGTCCAGTCCGACACGGCGGCCGTGCCGAGGGGCGGAGGCACCGGCGGGTCCCGCTCGCTACAGATCGGCGGCAGCGCGGTGCTCACCGCGACGGAAGAGGTGCTGGCCCGGGCCAAGGAGATGGCGGCCGCCCACCTCGAGGCCAGCGTGGACGACATGGTCGTCCACGACGACGGCCGGGTCGGGGTGGCCGGCGTGCCGTCCCGAGCCCTGTCGTGGGCGGAACTGGCCGAGCTGGCCGAGAATGGAGCCGCATCGGCGCCCGGGCCCGATCCCGATGGGGCGGCCCGCCTGGAGGTCGCCGGCGAGGCATCCTCGAGCGCCGGCAGCCACCCCTCGACACCCGGCGCCGACCCGGACCACGACGGTCTCGGTCCGCTGGCGGCCGCGGTCGACTTCAGCCAGGACGGAGCCACCTTCCCCTTCGGTGCCCATGTCTCCGTCGTCGAGGTCGACATGGAGACCGGCGAGGTACGGCCGCTGCGCCACGTCGCCGTCGACGACTGCGGGCGGATCCTGAACCCGTTGCTGGTCCAGGGTCAGCAGCACGGCGGTATCGCCCAAGGGATGGCCCAGGCCCTGTGGGAGCAGGTGGTCTTCGACGCCGACGGCAACCCCTTGACCGCAAACCTCGCCGACTACGCCATGCCGAGCGCAGCCGAGTTCCCGTTCTTCGAGACCGCCAACACCGAGACCCCGACACCGCGGAACCCGCTGGGCGCCAAGGGCATCGGCGAGTCCGGGACCATCGGGTCGACGCCCTCGGTGCACAACGCGGTGGTAGATGCGCTCTCGCATCTGGGTGTGCGCCACGTCGACATGCCCTGTACCCCCGAGCGGGTGTGGCGGGCGATCGTGGCCGCCGGTCGGGGAGAGTTCGCCGGCGAACGACCGCTCTGGCGCGATCCGCCGGCTCGGTATTCGACAGCTTGCCCGGACCGGGAGCGGCCCAGCGTCCCGAGGCGGCCGACGCCGATATCTGATCGCCCGCCGGGCCCGCGGTGACTCGCGGCGGGCGTCATCTGAGGGTGGCGGGTCGGACTACATTCCACCATCCACCATCGAACAGGTGTTTGGGCCTACAATTCGGGTCTGCATCACAGGCGTGTCATTTGTCGGTGCCAAAACCCGGTCACGATGACTGTCACACCTCCTTCGTAGGGTGAGCCCGGTACCGATCAGATGCGACAGGAAGGGACTCCGGTGGAGCGAGACAAGGCCCTTGAGATGGCGATGAGCCAGATCGAGAAGCAGTTCGGTAAGGGTGCCGTCATGCGGATGGGCGAAAACCTCGGCATGCAGATCGAGGCCATCCCGACGGGTGCTCTCGCCCTCGACATCGCCCTCGGCATCGGCGGGCTGCCTCGCGGTCGCGTCGTTGAGATCTTCGGGCCGGAGTCATCGGGGAAGTCGACGCTGGCCATGCACGTGGTGGCCGAGGCCCAGCGCAACGGCGGGATCTGCGCCTACGTCGACGCCGAGCACGCCATGGACCCGGTGTACGCCCGGGCCATCGGGGTCAACGTGGACGACCTGTTGATCTCCCAGCCGGACACCGGAGAGCAGGCCCTCGAGATCGCCGACATGCTGATCCGCTCCGGAGCGCTCGACGTCATCGTCATCGACTCGGTCGCGGCCCTCACGCCCCGAGCCGAGATCGAGGGCGACATGGGCGACACCCACGTCGGGCTGCAGGCCCGCCTCATGTCACAGGCCCTGCGGAAGCTGACCGCCACCCTCAACAAGTCCGACACCATTGCCATCTTCATCAACCAGCTCCGGGAGAAGATCGGGGTGATGTACGGCTCTCCCGAGACGACCCCCGGCGGCCGGGCCCTCAAGTTCTACTCGTCGGTCCGCCTGGACATCCGCCGGATCGAATCCATCAAGAGTGGAGCGGAGGTCATCGGCAACCGGACCCGGGTCAAGGTGGTCAAGAACAAGTGCTCGCCGCCGTTCAAGCAAGCCGAGTTCGACATCATGTACGGCAAGGGGATCAGCCGGGAAGGGTCGCTGATCGACGTGGCCGTGGACCTCGGCATCGTCAAGAAGTCGGGTGCCTGGTACACCTACGAGGGCGAGCAGCTCGGCCAGGGCCGGGAGAACGCCAAGGCGTTCATCGCCGAGAACCTCGAGGTGATGATCGAGATCTCCGAGAAGGTTCGCCAGCAGGTGGGTCTCGGGGAGGACCGGGGCGAGGTCCCCCTCGGGGCCGATCCCAGCGACGACGAGCCCATCAGTCTCGACGACTGACGCTCCCCGATCCGACGCCCGGCCGAAGCGGGCCGGCGGCGGTCTGACGCAGCCAAATGACGAGCCCGCACCTAGACTTGATCGTCGTGCCGTCTGCCGAGCCTCGCCGCTATTTCATCCGCACCTTCGGCTGCCAGATGAACGAGCACGACTCCGAGCGGCTGGCCGGCCTCCTCGAGCGCGACGGCATGGTGGCCGCCGACAGCATCGACGACGCTGACGTCGTCGTCCTCAACACGTGCTGCATCCGCGAGAACGCGGACAACAAGCTTTACGGCCATCTCGGCCATCTCAAGGCGGTCAAGGACCGCCGGCCCGATCTGCAGATCGCGGTCGGCGGCTGCCTGGCCCAAAAGGACCGGGCCGCCATCCAGGAGCGAGCGCCGTGGGTGGACGCGGTCTGGGGCACCCACAACGTGGGCCGGGCCGGCGAGCTGCTTGACCGCCGCCGCAGCCACCGGGCGCGCCGGTAATGGAGATCCTCGACGGCCCCGTCCGAGCCTGTCCCGACGAGGACGCCTTTCCCTCCGCCCTGCCGGTCCGGCGGGGACAGGCCTGGGCGGCCTGGGTCACCATCCAGATCGGCTGCGACAACAACTGCGCTTTCTGCATCGTGCCCGCGGTGCGCGGGCCCGAGGTCAGCCGGCCGTTCGGCCAGATCGTGGCCGAGGTCGAGACGCTGGCCGCGGCCGGCACCGTCGAGGTGACGCCTGCTCGGCCAGAACGTCAACTCCTACGGCCGGGACCTCACCACCCGGCCTGCGGACGCGCGCCGGACTGGCAGGCAGCAAGCCCGCCTGACCGGACCGGCCTGGGCCGCGGCGGACCGGCCCCGGGCCCGGCCGCTGTTCGCCGATCTGCTGCGTGGCCGTGGCTCAGGTCGAAGGTATCCGCCGGGTTCGCTTTACCAGCCCCCACCCCAAGGATCTGCGGCCCGAGACGATCGCGGCCATGGCCACCGAACCGGCAGTCTGCCCCCAGCTGCACCTGCCGTTGCAGGCGGGCAGCGACCGGATCCTGGCCCGCATGCACCGGGGCTACACCGCCGCCGCGCTACCTGGAACGCCTGGCCGCGGCCCGGGCCGCCATCGACGATCTGGCCGTGACCACCGACATCATCGTCGGGTTCCCCGGCGAGACCGAGGCCGATTTCGAGCAGACCCTGGAAGTGGTGGCCGAAGCGGCCTACGACAGCGCCTACACCTTCGTGTACTCGCCGCGGCCCGGCACCGAGGCGGCCACCCAAGTGGACGAGATGATCCCAGCCGACGTGGCCGCCGACCGCTTCGAGCGGCTGCGGATCGTGGTCGAGCGCAGCGCCCTCGCCCGCCACCAGGCCCGGGTGGGGCGAACCGAGGAGATCCTCGTCGAAGGTCCGTCCAAGCGCGATCCGGGCGTAGTAAGCGGCCGAACCGCCCAGGGAAAGCTGGTGCACGTGCCCGCCGGACCCGGCACCCTGCCCGCCGGCACCTGGGCGGACGTCCGGATCACCCGGGCCGCTCCGCACTTCCTCACCGGGGAGCTGCTGGCGGTTACGGCCCGTCCGGCTCATCGCACCCGCATCCCGGTGGTGGCCGGCTGAACCACACCATCCAGTGGCCCGATCGCGGCCGTTGACCAGCCATCTGGCCCTGGTGGGGTGCACGGCGTCCGGCAAGTCCGCTTTGGCGCTCGAGCTCGCCCGCGGCCTCGCCGACGTCGAGATCGTCACGGTCGACTCCATGCAGGTCTACCGGGGCATGGACATCGGCACCGCCAAGCCGACGCCGGGCCGAACGGGCCGAGATACCGCACCATCTCCTCGACCTGGCCGACCCCGGGGAGGAATGGAGCGTGACCCGTTGGGCCGGCGAGGCCCGGCGGGTCGTGGCCGGCATCGAAGCCCGGGGCCAGCGGGCCCTGCTGGTCGGGGGAACCGGCCTGTACTTCCAGGCGCTGGTCGACGGTCTGTGCCCGCCCGGCCGCTATCCGGCGGTACGGGACCAGCTGACGCCGATGCGGACACCGCGGTCCTGCACCGGCGGCTGGAGGCGGTCGACCCCGTGGCCGCGGCCCGGATGGAACCGTCCAACCGGCGGCGGATCCTGCGAGCGCTGGAGGTGACCCTCGGCAGCGGCCGTCGTTTTTCCAGCTTCGGGCCCGGCGTGGCCCACTTCCCGCCGACTACCTGGCGAATCGCCGGGCTGTGGCTGCCCCGGTCGGTCGTGGCCCGCCGGATCCAGGTCCGACTCGCAGGCATGCTCGACGCCGGGCTGGGTCGACGAAGTGGCGGCGCTGCAACGCCGGCCCAGTGGATTGTCACGCACCGCCCGGCAGGCGCTCGGCTACCGGGAGGTGCTCGCCCACCTCGAGGACGGGGTCCCCCTGGCCACCGCCATGGCCGAGGCGGAGCGGCGCACCCGGGCCTTCGCCCGGCGACAGCGGGTGTGGTGGCGGCGCGATCCCCGGGTGCGGTGGTACGGAGCCGCCGATAACCCGTTCGCCGTGATGCCCCAGTTACTGGGAGACTGGAAGGAGACCATGACACCCCTTTTGCCTGCCGGCGACCTCGCCGTCTCGAAGCTGCACGGCCTCGGCAACGACTTCCTCGTCGTGCTGCCCTCCGGCGCCGCCGGGGCCGTCGGAGACACCCGGGCTGGCGGTGCCAGCGCCTTCGCAGCCGCCGGTGGGACCCGGCCCGTCGACGCCCACCTGGCCCGCCGGCTGTGTGACCGCCATCTGGGCATCGGTGCCGATGGCCTCATCCTCGGAACCCGTCTGGCCACGTGGTCACCCGACGCCGTCACCCCCAGCCGGTCCCAGGTCGGAGCGGGAGCGGGAGCCGCGGACGGCCTCGACGCCTGTCTCGGCTTCCAGCTGTGGAACGCCGACGGCAGCGAGGCCGAGATGAGCGGCAACGGGATCCGTTGCCTGGCCCACGCTGCCCTGGACGCGGGCTGGGTCGCCGACGACGCTCCTTTCGGGGTCATCACCCCAGCCGGGCGGCGCCAGGTCAGGATTCGGCGCGGGGTCGGAGCCGGGGACGACGTGGGCAACGGTAGAGATGGGCGAAGCCAAGGTCCGGGGCGAGGTGGAGCGCTGCAACGTCGGTCACGGTCAGCTGCTCGTCGATATCGGCAATCCGCACCTGGTGGTGCTGGGGCCGGACCCGGCCACGGTGGATGTGGCCACGCTGGGCCCGATGCTGGAGGCCACCGATCCCGCCGGTCTCAACGTCGAGTTCGTGGCCCTCGGCCCGGGTCCCGACGAGGTGACCATGCGGGTGTGGGAGCGCGGCGTCGGCGAGACCAGAGCCTGCGGGACCGGTGCCAGCGCCGCGGCCGCGGCCCTGCACCACTGGGGCCGGGTCGGGCGGTCGGTGACGGTCCACCAGCCCGGCGGGGCCGCGGCGGTCGAGTTGCGTTCCGACGGGACAGTGACGCTCGGCGGCCCGAGCGTCCACATCGCCGCCTGCCGGGTGCGTCATATGAGCCTGATCGAGCGCAGCTTCCGGGAGAAGATCGTCCTGGTCGGGGTGACCGTCCCACCCGAACGCGAGGAGGAGACCGAGCGGCACCTGGACGAGCTGGCCCTCCTGGTCGACACGGCCGGGGCCGACGAGGCCGCCCGGGTGCTCCAGCGGCGGGAGCGGCCGGATCCGGCCACCTACGTCGGGCGCGGGCAAGGCCGAAGAGGTGCGGGACGCTGTCGCTGGCGGTCGACGCCGACACCGTCGTCTTCGACGACGAACTCACCCCCGCCCAGTCCCGAAACCTGGAAAAGATCCTGGGCCGCACGGCCATCGACCGCACCGCGGTGATCCTCGACATCTTCGCCCAGACCGCCTCCACCCAGGAAGGCAAGGCCCAGGTCGAGCTGGCCCAGCTGCGCTATCGCCTGCCCCGCCTCCGGGGCCGAGGCCTGGCGCTGTCCCAGCAGGCCGGCGGTATCGGCACCCGCGGACCTGGTGAGACGCAGCTGGAGGTCGATCGCCGCCGCCTGGTCCGGCGCATGACCCGGCTGGAAAGCGACCTGCGCCGCCTCACCGAACAGCGGCGGCTGCAACGCAAGTCCCGGCGTCGGAGCCGGCTGGCTACCGTCTCCCTCGTCGGCTACACCAACGCCGGGAAGTCCACTCTCCTCAACCAGCTGACCGACGCCGGCGTCCTCGTCGAGGACCGGCTGTTCGCCACCCTGGACCCTCGCACCCGCCGGCTGACTCTGCCGGGCGGGGAGACGGTGCTGCTGTCGGACACGGTGGGATTCGTGCGCAAGCTGCCCCACCAACTGGTCGAGGCATTCCGCTCGACGCTGGAAGTCGTCACCGAATCCGATCTCCTCGTCCACGTCGTCGACAGCGTCAGCCCGGATCCCGAAGGGCAGATCGACGCGGTGCGTTCGGTGCTCGACGAGATCGGTGCCGGGGCGGTCCCCGAGCTGCTGGCGTTCAACAAGGGCGACGTCAGCACCGAGGCCAGCCGTCTCGCCGAACGACATCCGGGATCGGTGTCGATTTCGGCCCTGACCGGCGAAGGCATCGTGGAGCTGCTGACCGCCATCGGCGATCGCCTTCGGGCCAGCTGCCCGGGTGCTGGAGCTGGTGGTGCCCTACGAGCGGGGTGACATCCTGGCCGCGGTCCACCGCGAGGGCGAGGTTCTGGTCGAGACCCACGAGGACCATGCCGCCCGGCTGCGGGTTCGGGTCGACCACGTCGGGGCGTCCCGCTTCGCGGAGTTCGTCGGCGGCGCCGGCATGACCGCCGGGTTTGTCGTTCCCGACTATCCCTACGACCGGCTGGACACGGCCCGCCAGGTTGCGGCCCAGCTGGCGGGCGGCGTTGTCGACCTGTCGATCGGCACACCTACCGACCCCCCGCCGCCAGCCGCCGTCGAGGCTTTGGTCCGGGCTGTCGCCGGTCCGGACGAGACCGGGGCGGTCCGGGGCTACCCGCCTTCGATCGGGATCGATCGAGTTGCGGCAGGCCATCCAGCAGTGGGAAAAGAACACCCTGGACGTCGACATCCCTCTCGATGCCATCGCGGTCTGCGTGGGTACCAAGGAACTCGTGGCGGGCGTGCCGGCGTGGTGCCGATTGCGCCACCCCGAGCGTGACACGGTCCTCTACCCGGCCGTCGCCTACCCGACCTACGCCATGGGTGCCCTGCTGGCCGGGCTGCGGGCCGTGCCGGTCCCCGTCGACGACCGCTGGCGCCTCGACTTGGGTGCGGTGGATGCCGGCGACGCGGCCCGGGCCCTGCTACTGTGGGTCAACACGCCGGGTAACCCGGCCGGCGGGCTCGACGACCTGGCCGCGGCAGCTCGATGGGGACGAGACAGGGGCGTCCTCGTGTTCAGCGACGAGTGCTACGTGGACTACACGTGGGACGGCCCGCCCCGCACCATTCTCGGTCACGGCACCGGGCCAGACGGCCTGGACGGCGTGGTGGCGGTGCACTCGCTGTCGAAGCGCTCCAACATGGCCGGGATGCGGGTCGGCTGGTACAGCGGGGACCGGGAGCTGGTCGCCTACCTGCGGGAGGTACGCAAGCACGCCGGATTCATGGTCCCCGGCCCGATCCAACAGGCTGCCGCGGCCGCCCTCGGTGACCTCGCCCACGTCGAATCGCAGCGGCAGCGCTATTGGGAGCGGTTGGTCCGGGCCCGGGAGATCCTGGCTGGCATCGGGGTCGACTGCTTCCTTCCGGATGGTGGGTTCTACTTGTGGGCGCCGGCCCCGGGCGGTGACGGCTGGGCCTGGACGCAGCTGGCTGGCGGAGCACGGTGGCGTCCTGGTATCGCCGGGATCGTTCTACGGGGATTCGGAATCCGCCGCCGCCCATGTGCGCCTGGCAATGGTCGCCCCGCTCGAGCGCCTGGACCTGGTCGCTCGCCGGCTGGGCGGGTAGCGCCGGGTTCGGCCGAGCTCTCGACGCGCCGGGCCGCACTGCCCCGCGCCGTCGCACGTGGGAATTGAGAGCCTCAAGGCTCCCAGAACACCTCGATCTCGTGCCCATCCAAATCGTGGCAGCGGAACGTGACGTAGTCCTCGAACTCCTCGAGCTCACCGGGTTCGACACCGCGTTCGGTCATGGCTCGGTGCATCCGGCCCACCGCAGCAGGATCGTCGAGATTGAATCCGAAGTGATAACCGGGAGGCAGGGTGGCGGCCGACTCGGCGGGGAAGAGGGCGAGCAGAAAACGGTCGTCGTTGATGAGGAACACGGCGCCGCCATCGCAGAGCTTCTCGCGGAAGCCGAACCACTGCTGGTAAAACGTCCGGGCCTGCTCCGGGTCAGCCACCCTCAGGTTGAGGTGGTTGAGATCCACGGCCAGGAATTCTTCCATACCGGGCCGGGCCGCGCTCCGCTGGCGACCGGGCCGGCGGGGAACTCGCCGGCGGGGCGGGTCCGATGGGAACTCGCCGGCGGGGCGGCCCCGATCCGGCCGCGGTCCGCTGGGGACCGGGCCGGCGGGAACTCGCCGGCGGGGCGGGCCCGGCTCCAAGGCCTCGGCCGGCTTGGGGTAGCGTCGCTGGGCAATGGCTGATCTCGAATCGCAGATCCGGGACTTGTGGGAACAACGGGACGGATTGAGTCCCACCGACGACGAGGCTTCGGCCGTGGTCCACGCCGCCGTCGACCTACTCGACCGGGGAGAAGCCCAGGTGGCCGAGTTGGGACCCGACGGGGATCCGGTCGTGCACGAATGGTGCAAGCAGGCCGTGCTCTTGCTCTTCCGGGTGTCAGAGCTGTCGGTCACGGAAGCTGGACCGTTTGAGTACCTCGACCGCCTGCCGCTGAAGCGGAATTTCGCCGCCGCGGGGGTGCGAGTGGTACCGGGAGCTTCGGCGCGCTGGGGGAGCTACCTCGAGCCCGGCGTCATCCTCATGCCGAGTTACGTCAACATCGGCGCCCGGGTCGGGTCGGGCACCATGGTCGACACCTGGGCCACGGTCGGGAGTTGCGCCCAGATCGGCCGCAATACCCACCTGTCCGGGGGCGTCGGTATCGGCGGCGTCCTGGAGCCGCCGCAGGCCGTCCCGGTCTTCGTCGGTGATGAGTGCTACATCGGAAGCCGGAGCATGGTCGTCGAGGGAGCCCGGGTCGGCGACGGCGCCGTGCTCGGGGCCGGGTGCATCCTGAGCGCCACGATTCCGGTCATCGACGCCGACACCGGCGAAGAACTGTCAAGAGGGGTCGTCCCGCCGTGGTGCGTGGCCGTCCCGGCCACCCGGTCCCGGTCCTACTCCGGCGGGGAGTTCGGGCTGCCGTGCGTCCTGGTGATCAAGCGTCTCGAGCCTGGCGAGCGTCACGACAAGTCTCGGCTCAACGACATCCTGCGCCAGCACGGCGGCACCCTCTGAGCAACAGCATGGACCTGCTTGCTGCCACCGCCGAACTGGTCGCGGTCCCATCGGTGAGCCACGATGAGTCGGCCCTCGCCGATCGGGTGGAGTCGGTGCTGCGGGGCCAGTCGACGCTCGGCGTCGATCGGATCGGAGCGAACGTCATCGGGCGGACCGATCTCGGTCGCGGTACGAGGGTCGTCTTGGCCGGGCACCTGGACACGGTCCCGGCCAACGGCAATGCCACGCCTCGGCTGGTGGGCGACACCCTGTGGGGACTGGGGAGCGCCGACATGAAGGGCGGTCTGGCGGTCATGCTGCAGTTGGCGACGGGGTTGGCCGAGCCGGCCGTAGACGTCACCTACGTCTTCTATGCGGGGGAAGAAGTGGGTCGGGAGCACAACGGCCTGCTGACGATCGCGGCCGCCGCTCCAGAGCTTCTGGACGGCGACGTGGCCGTACTGGGAGAGCCGACCAACGCCCAAGTCGAAGCCGGCTGTCAGGGCGTGCTCAAGCTGGAGGTCGAGGTTGGCGGGGCCCGAGCCCACACGGCGAGACCCTGGATGGGCACGAACGCCATTCACCGGTTGGCGCCGGTCCTGACCCGAGTCGACGGCTACCAGGCTCGCCAGCCCGTGATCGATGGCTGCCGGTACCGCGAGGCGCTACAGGTGGTGGGAGTTACGGGAGGAGTGGCCGCCAACGTGGTGCCAGACCGCGCCACGGTGGTCATCAACCACCGCTTCGCCCCGGACCGCGATGCCGCCGCCGCGGAGGCGTGGCTCCGGGAGCTGCTGGAGCCGCTCTTGAACGAGAACATCGGGGACCGGATTACCGTCATCGAAGCACAACCCGCCGCGGCCCCGTCACTCGGCCATCCGTTCCTGAAGGCCTTGCTCCTGGCGTCAGGTGCCGCGCCGAAAGCCAAACTGGGCTGGACGGACGTGGCGTTCTTCGCCGAGCGTGGCATCCCGGCGGTCAACTTCGGTCCGGGTGACTCCGAGCTGGCACATACCGCCGGGGAGCGGCTGGAGCGAGCGGCCCTGAACCGGGCCTATCGCATCCTGCACGAGCTACTGTCCGCACCGGCGTGACCGGCCGGCCCCGCGGAGCGTGGCAACCGGTCGTCCGGCCCGCCGTTACAAGCGACGCATGACCGTCACCACTTTGCCGTAGACGTCCACTTCGTCGGGACTGAAGACCATCGGTGTCATGGTGGGGTTGGCGGGCGTGAGCACCACCTTGCTGCCACGCCTGCTGTACCGCTTCACCGTCGCCTCCCCGCCTGGGATTCCCGCCACGACCACGTCGCCCTTGTCCGCCTCGTTTTGGTGGCGGACCACCACGTAGTCGCCATCGAGGATCCCAGCCTCGATCATGGAATCGCCCCGCACCTTGAGCATGAACAGCTGTCCGTCGCCCGTGAAGTCCTCAGGCAGGGGCAGCAGCTCCTCGATGTTCTCCTCGGCCAGGACATCGACGCCGGCGGCGACTTCGCCGACAAGGGGCACGTGCCGGGCCGGTCGCCGATCGATGGCGATACCGGAGTTGGTGTCGTAGCGCACTTCGATGGCGCGGGGTTTGGTCGGGTCCCGTCGGAGGTAGCCCTGCCGCTGGAGCGTCGTGAGGTGGGTATGGACGGTCGACGAGGATGTCAGCCCCACCGCGTCACCAATCTCCCGCACCGACGGCGGATAGCCCCGCTCGCGCAGCTGGGCCGCAATGAAGTCGAGGATCTCTCTCCGCTTGCCGGTGAGCTCATTATCGATCACGGTGGCCTCCTACGGTGGATCTGGCGCTCCCTCGCGTTGTTTCATCGTAGCCGACACGGCGAAGGAATGCAAACACCTGTTCGTAGGAGGCGGTTGACAGGGAACAGGTGTTCGTGGTCAGATGACGGGGAACACCTGTTCGGGCGTCCGGTTCCGGCGTCCTGGCAACCACATTCGATCGCAGGAGAAGCTCAGTGGTAGCGCTGCTCGCCGACATCCCGACATACCAACCTGCGGACGACCCGGGCCGGGTGGGCAGGTGCCTTGATCACCGTCGCCGTCGGGCGTCGGCTCAGGGGATGGTGGCCATTTCGTCACCTGCGGGACGGCCCGCGCCAGCGGGCTTCGTCCTGACCGGATCCCGGCGGTCGGACTGCGCACCTGTACGGGCGCGGCGGGCGGCCGACCGCCGGGCGGTGTGGTGGTGCCGGCGCGCCGTCGCCATTGGGCTGCTTGTGGTCGTGGTGTCGTGCTCCTGGATCGCCATGCGAGCGGCCCTGGGACGCATCGGTGGTGGTCCCCTCGCCACCACCGGTGCGCCCGGCGGCGCGCTGCCGGCGGCCAGCCGGGTCTGGGTGGTCCGGCCGGGGGACACCCTCTGGTCGATCGCGGAGGCCGTCGATCCCGCGGGGGACGTCCGCCCCTTCGTCGACCGCCTCGACACGGAAGTGGGCGGTAGCTCCATCTACCCAGGGGAGACCATCGCCATCCCGAGTCGCTGAAGGTCGTCGTTCTGCTGGCGCGGTATCGACCGTCCGAGCGCCGGCGACCCGAGGCAGTTGGTGCGGGGCCGAGGGTCCGGTGGCGGGCCGGTCGGGGATACATTCGTGAGGGTGCGGTGCCCGCAGTGTTCGAGCATGGACGACAAGGTCGTCGACTCGCGGGCGGTCGAAGAAGGGGGTGCCATCCGCCGGCGACGGGAGTGCCTGGCCTGTGGACGGCGCTTCACCACCTACGAACGCCTGGAGGAGGTGCCGTTCGTGGTGGTCAAGCGGTCGGGGCACCGGGAGCCGTTTGACCGTTCCAAGATCGTGGCGGGAGTGGTGGCGGCGGCCAAGAACCGTCCGGTGAGCGCGTCGGACATGGACGGGTTGGCGGCCGACGTCGAGGAGGAGCTGCGGCTGAGCGGCCACGAGGTGAGCGCCCAGCAGATCGGGTTGGCGGTGCTCGATCGGTTGCAGCTGTTCGACGAGGTCACCTACCTGCGGTTCGCCAGCGTGTACAAGGGGTTCTCGGGCGCGGTGGATTTCGAACGAGAAGCGGTTCTGCTGACGAAGGCCACCGCCCCGAAGCGACATCGAGCTCCCCGGGTGTAGGGGCGAGCCGATCAACGCGGGTAGCGTTCGCGACGACAGGCGACCGAGCGGCGCAGGTCGGCAACGACGAGGAGGACGCCCATGCGAGTTGGTGTGCTCACTGGCGGCGGAGACTGCCCGGGACTGAATGCGGTCATACGGGCCGTCGTGCGCCGGGGCGAGGTCGCCTACAACGACGAGTTCGTCGGCTTCCTGGATGGATGGCGCGGGGTGATCGAGGATCGGACCATGCCGCTGGACGTCGAGCGGTGCCGGGGAATCCTGCCTCGGGGCGGCACGATCCTCGGGACGTCCCGGACCAATCCCTACAAGATCGACGGCGGCGCGGCCCAGGCCCTCGATACCCTGCGCGCCCAGCGCATCGACGCCCTGGTGGCGATCGGCGGCGAGGACACCCTCGGGGTGGCGAACCGGTTGGCGGCCGACGGGGTCGCGATCGTCGGGGTGCCGAAAACCATCGACAACGACCTGTCCGCCACCGAGGTGACCTTCGGCTTTCACACCGCCGTCCAGATCGCAACGGAGGCGATCGATCGCTTGCATACGACCGCGGAGTCCCACGATCGGGTGATCGTCTGCGAGGTCATGGGCCGACACGCCGGATGGATCGCCACCTACGCGGGCATTGCCGGCGGTGCTGCGGAGGTCCTGGTCCCAGAGGAGCCCTTCGACATCGATGAGGTGTGCCGCAACTTGAAGGCCCGTCATGCCAAGGGTCGTTTCGCGTCGATCGTGGTGGTCGCGGAAGGAGCCACGCCCACGGAGGGGACGATGGCGGTCGTGTCGCGCGAGGTGGACCAGTTCGGGCACGTGCGCCTCGGCGGTATCTCCAACCTGCTGGCTGCCGAGATCGAGGCCCGAACCGGATTCGAGACCCGAGTGACCATGCTGGGGCACGTGCAGCGCGGCGGGCACGCCGACCGCGTTCGACCGGGTGCTGGCCACCCGCTTCGGCATGGCGGCCATCGACGCCGTGCACGACGGGCCTTCGGGCAGATGGTGGCGCTGCAGTCCGACCACATCGTGCGGGTGCCGCTCTCCGAGGCCCTCGCTGAGCTGAAGACCGTCGACCCCGAACTGCTGCACGGCGTGGCCGAGGTGTTCTACGGCTAGAGGTGGGGACCGCCAGTCGCCGGTCGGGGCCGGTCGCTGCCGCCGGTCGCTGGCGCATCAGCCACCCCGGGGCGCACCCCTGGCCGCCGGCGCATCAGCCACCCCGGGGCGCACGCCTGGCCGCCGGCGCATCAGCCACCCCGCCAGCCGGGCACCGCGCCGGCTACCACCGCTTCGGCTCGGGCCCGGGCGGAATATCGGTCGCCCCGGCCTCGATCAGCAGGGTGCAGAAAGGGTCGAACAACTCCGGGGTGGTGGCCACGATCAGCCGGCCCTGGAACACGTGCCACCCGTCCTCCCGCCTCGGCACAGATCAGTGCACCCGCGGCCAGATCCCACGGATTGAGTCCCCATTCGTAGTAGGCGTCAAAGCGCCCCCCCGCCGTCCAGCACAGGTCGAGGGCCGCAGCCCCGAACCGGCGGATGTCCCGGACACGAGGCAGGACCTTGGCCGCCACGCCGCCCTGCCATTCCCGGCGGGCCGCTCGGTAACCGAAGCCGGTCGCCACCAGCGCCGTCGCCAGTGTGGACCGTCCTGATGCCACCCGGCACGGGCGCCCGTTGCGGCGCGCCCCCCAACCGGCGACCGCCGCCCAGGTCTCCTGCCGGGACGGATCAACGACGATGCCCACCTTGGTCACCCCGTCCACCTCGGCCGCCACGGACACGGCGAACTGTGGGATGCCGAACAGGAAGTTGGTGGTCCCGTCCAGGGGGTCCACCACCCATCTGACGCCGGAGCCGCCGGGTCGGGCCGTGCCTTCCTCGCCGAGCACACCGTCGTCGGGCCGCAGAGCGGCCAGCACTCGTGCGACGGCCGCCTCGGCATCGCGATCCACTTCCGAGACCATGTCCGTCGACGACGACTTCGTAGCCACGGATGGGGCGGCGCCTCCAGGCCTCGCCGCAGGACTGCCGCCGCCGCGCCGGCGCAAGCCAGAGCGACGGCGGCCAGCTCGGTCAGCAACGGATCCGGGCGTTCGCGGTCGGGAGGCGCGCCGAAGATATCAGCGACCGTCTGGGTCAGGGAGGGGATGTCGGGGGGAGCCAACAGGAACCAGTTGTAGCGTAGCTGTGGCGCCGTGCTGGTCGACCTGCGCTCCGACACCGTGACCCGGCCGACGCCCGAGATGCGCCGGGCCATGGCGGAGGCCGAGGTCGGCGACGATCAGTACGGCGAGGACCCGACCGTCAATCTGCTGCAGGAGACCTTCGCCGATCTGACGGGGACCGAGGCGGCGCTGTTCGTCCCTTCAGGCACCATGGCCAACCAGATCGCCCTTCGCGTCCTGACCCGCCCCGGCGACGCGGTCGTCGCCGGGGCCCGCCAGCATCTGGTGCTCTACGAGGCCGGCGCCGGGCCGTTGAATGCTGGGGTGACATGGCTCACCCTTCCCGACGAGGAGGGCAGCTTCGATGCCGCCGCGGTGGCGGAGCAATTGGTCGAGGCCGGCGCCCACCACCAGCCGCACGTGGCGGCCATCGCCGTCGAGGACACCCACATGGCTGCCGGTGGCGCGGTGTGGGAGCCGGACCGGCTGCGCGCCCTGGCGGCGGTGGCCCGCCGCCACCGGCTTGGCCGTCCACCTCGACGGCGCCCGACTGTGGCATGCCGCCATCGCCAGCGGCCAGACGATGCGGGAACGAGCCGCGCTGGCGACCACCGTCACTTGCTGCCTCTCCAAGGGTCTCGGCGCCCCGGTGGGATCGGTCCTGGCCGGACCGGCGGATCTGATGGATGCGGCCGTGCTGGAACGGAAACGGCTTGGTGGTGCGATGCGGCAGTCCGGCGTGATTGCGGCGGCCGGCTTGGTGGCGATGCGCCATGGTTTCGATCGTCTGGCTGACGATCACGAGCGGGCTCAGCGCCTGGCCGGGGCGGTCGCCGACCGCTGGCCGGAAGCCGGACTCGACCCGAAGGCGGTCGTCACGAACATCGTGGTCTTTTCCCACCCGAATCCCGCTCGCCTGATCGATTATCTCGAAGGCGAGGGCGTGCTGGCCGGCACCGTCGCCCCTGGAGTCGTTCGCCTCGTCACCCACGCCGATGTGGATGACCAGGGCATCGAAGTGGCCTGCCAGGCCATCGCGGCGCTCCGTAGTCACGACGCCTCCGACTCGGGGAGCAGCCGATCGGGTCCGCCCTTGATCGGTTAGACCAAATGGCAGCCCGGATAGGGCCGGATAGGGTCTGTCCGTGCCTGACCTGTTGCGCGACGTGCCCGACCGGGTGCTCGCCGTGTACGCCCATCCCGACGACCCTGATGTGTCGGCAGGCGGGACACTGGCCCGATGGGCGGCCGCGGGATCGACGATTCACGTGTGTATCTGCGCCGACGGCGACAAAGGATCGCTGGATCCGACGAACCGATCCGGCCCACCTGGTGGCCCGGCGCCGGGAAGAGGTGGCGGCATCGGGGGCGATCCTCGGTGTCAAAGCCCACCACTGGCTCGGGTTTCGCGACGGCGAGCTCGACGACGACCTGGAGTTGCGGGGCCGATTGGTGGCGCTGGTGCGGGACGTCCGGCCCGACGTGGTGGTGGCACCTGACCCGACTGCCATCTACTTCGGGCAGCACTACGTCAACCACCGGGATCACCGGGTGGTCGGCTGGGCTGTTCTGGACGCCGTGTCGCCGGCCGCCGGCAACCCCCATTATTTCCCCGAAGCGGGCGCCGCCCACCAGGTGAGTGCGGTCTATCTGTCGGGCACACTGGAGCCGGACGTGTGGGTCGACATCTCCGAAACGATCGATGTGAAGGCGGCCGCGATCGCCTGCCACTCCAGCCAGGTCGGGGAGAATGGCGAATGGCTGCGGGGCGCGGTCCGCCAGCGGGCCGAGGACGCTGGCCGGTCGGCGTCTGTCCGCTTTTGCCGAGGCCTACCGGTTCGTCCAGTTGGGCTGAAGGCGGCCGGGCGAGATGCCGGGAAAAGACGGACCGGGCCCATCGGCGCCCCACGCGGCCGGCTCTGGCAGACTGCGGCACGTGCCGCCCGATCTGGCGACCAGGACGATCCTCCACGTCGACATGGACGCGTTCTACGCCGCGGTGGAGGTGCTCGACGATCCGATGCTGGCCGGCAAGCCGGTGATCGTCGGCGGCACCGGTCGTCGGGGTGTGGTGGCCTCCTGCAGCTACGAGGCCCGGGCGTACGGGGTGCGGTCGGCGATGCCGTCCGGACGGGCTCGACAGCTGTGCCCGCAGGCCGTGTTCGTCTCCGGCCGCTACCACCGTTACGCCGAGATAAGTAAGCGCATCCACGCCATCTTCCTGGACTTCACGCCCCTTGGTCGAGGGCATCTCGCTGGACGAGGCATTTCTCGACGTGACCGGTTCGCAGCGCTTGTTCGGGCCCGCCTCCGGACATGGCCGTGACCATCCGGAACCGAGTCGCAGTCGAGCTGGGCCTGGCCTGTTCGGTCGGGAGTGGCTCCGGTGAAGTTCCTGGCCAAACTGGCGTCCGAGGCGGCGAAGCCCGCCGCCAGCCTGAAGGGGGCGGTTCCGGGACCGGGCGTCGTCGTGATTCGACCCGGCGAGGAACTGCGGTTTCTGCATCCGCTGCCGATCGAGTCGCTGTGGGGGGTCGGTCCGGCGACCGCGGCCCGGCTGCGCGGCCTCGGCGTATCGACGGTGGGTGATCTGGCGGCGGTGCCTCCGGACGTCCTCGAGACTGCGGTGGGCCGGGCCCACGGCAGGCATTTGGGTCAGCTGGCCCGTGGCATCGACGAGCGGACGGTCGAGCCCGATCGGAGGGTCAAGTCGGTAAGCCACGAGGAGACCTATCCCGTCGACCGCTACGAGCGTCAGGACTTGCGCCTGGAGATCGTGCGAATGGCCGACTCGGTGGCAAGCCGGTTGCGCCGGGCCGGCCTGGCGGGGCGGACCGTCACCCTGAAGATCCGATCGGCGGACTTCGTCACCCGGCTCCGGTCCTGCAGCGGCGCGGAGAGCCTGTCGGACGGGCCGTCCATCGCGGCCCGGGCGGTCGCCCTCCTTGACCGGGAGGACCTGAGCCCAGGCGTGCGGCTGCTCGGAGTGGGGGTTTCCAACCTTACGCCCATCGGGGACGGATGCCGCCCAACAGATGCGCTTGGCGCTGGACGGACCGAGCCCCGGCGGGACGCCGGCGGGTGACCGCCTGTGGCGGGATGCGTCGAGTGCGGTCGACGCCGTGCGGGGCCGCTTCGGCGACGCCGCGGTAGGTCCCGCCACGCTTGTGGGACCGGGTGGCTTGGGCGTCAAGCAGCCCGGCGCCACCCAATGGGGCCCGAGCGAGGCCGACGATGCCCCTTCGGGACCAGTCGGGGGCGAAACCGGCAGGCAGATGAAATAGTCGGCGCGTTGCTGTAGGTTGCGGAGGGGCGCGAAGATGGCGTCGACGGAGGGCTCAAGGTGCCGCTGAACGAGAACGAAGAGCGCATTCTGCAGGAGATCGAGCAGCGCTTCCTCGCTAACGATCCCGAATCCGCCAATCGGCTGGGCTCGACCACCCTCCCGAAGTACCTGGCCCGCAATTGCAAATGGGCCGCACTCGGCTTCCTGGCCGGGCTGGTGGTATTGCTGGTGGGCTTTGCGTCCAGCTGGATCGTCGGGGTGTTCGGCTTCGCCGTCATGCTGGTCAGCGCCATCGTGTTGACCCACAACTTGCGCCGGATGGGCCAGCACGGTTTTCGACAACTGAGCCAGTCCATGCGGGGCCGAAACTTCAACGAGGCGATCGACGACGCCGCCCGCCGCTTCCGGCGCCGCTTCGGTGGAGACGAGTCCTAGCGGCCGGGAGCGGTTCGAAGCGAAGCGTTCCCCAGGTTGGACGGCTGGCCCGACCGGCGGCCACACCGGCGGGGCTAAGACCCGGTCCGGATGGCCAGACCACCAGGTCAGGATCGATTGTCCCGGCCGTCTTTCTCGGCCCGCCGGCTACCCGCCGCGGACGCCTCGGGTGTCCGGCTTCGGATTCGTCAGGACAGCCCATCGGCATCGGCCAGCTTGACTGGCCAGGGCCCAGGGACGACCCGTTCGTTCGGGCCGGATCCTCCGGCCGAATGACCGGGCGCCGAGCCGGAGCGGAGCCCCGGTTGCGGCACCAAGCCCCAAACGAGAAGCTGCCGAGCCGAGGCGGAGCGGAACAGTCCCTGATGGATCTCACGGGCCACCACGGCGGCTTCATCGGCGCGCTCCGGCGGGTACGGAGGGCGCAAAAGCCGCTTCGGTCGCGAGATGGGCCAGCCGGCGCACGCCGCCCGGCAACCACGGCGAGGGCTCGCGGAGACGGAGGACCAGGAGATCGGCGGCCCGGTCGGCGAACTCCTCGTCGGTCTCTCCCGGCGCCGGCTTGGCTCCCCACCAGCTGAGCATCTCGGTGACGTCGGCCCAGTGGGAACGCACAATCGCGCCGGGATCATCTCGGGCCCTCCGCCGCCGCCATCGCCAACGGACCCGGCGGGTGACCGCGACCGTGCCCACCCATCCGATCAGCACCAGCAGGAGAAGGAGCAGCACCGACCACGCCACGCTGTGGCCGTGGCTGGTCACCTGGCCGGCACCCCCTCCGGTCACGGTAGTGGTCGGGCCGGTGCTGCCCCCACCCGCCAACCCGGGGGCCGTCAACCCGCCCTTGGGAATAGGCAAGACGGGGGCGGTCGGGGTGGCGCCGCCGGTGCCCCGCTCCCGCCGGCCGTCGGCGCATACCCCGAGGAGACGGGATCGACGTAGCTCTTGGTGGGCTCGAAGGGCAGCCAGCCGTATTCGGGCCCGAAGTAGACCTCAGGCCAGGTGTGGGCGTCGGCATTGAGGACCTGGTAGTTGCCGTTGCCTTCGTCGGTGCCGGTAGCGAACCCAACCGCCAGTCGGGTCGGCAACCCGATGGCCCGGGCCAGCACGGCGTACGCTCCGGCGAACTGCTGGCAATAGCCGGTCCGGTGAATCGAACAGGAAGTCGGTCAGGGCCTAGATGCCGTAGCCGTCGTCGGGAGGGTTGAGGCTGTAGGTGAACGTGCCGGGCCCAAGAAGAAGTTCTGCAGGGCCAGGGCTTTGCCGTATTCGGTGGTCTGACCGGCCGTGATGCTCCGGGCCAGGGCGTACACGCTGTCCGGCACCGACTTCGGCAGCTGCAGGATAGCGGTGGAGCGAGCTGGTGATGGCGACGGGCGGGGCGGCTTCCAGTTGGGCCGGATCGAGGTCGGCCAGGTACTGATAGGACTCCACGGTGTAGGTCAGGCCGTTCGAGGTGGGATGCGAAGTGATCAGGCTGCCCGAGACCGGGTCGTAGCTGACGTGGCGGACGCCCGAGACCGACACGAGGGGTGAAGGCGTCGGGCAGCCAGACCGAATCCAGCGCCTGCACCTCGAACTGCTCCTGCACCAGTCCGGGTGCCGGTCGGCACAGCCTGGACGCCGGGCAGCTGAGCCCCGAAACTCCGGTAGGAGTTGGTGGAAACCCAGTCCTGGCCGGTAAAGGTGTCGAGGGACGTGAGCCGCCAGTACGACGGGACCGGGCTCTGCACTTTGAATACCGGGGTATCGAACTCTCCAGCAGCAGGCGAGTGTGCAGGTCCACGATCGGGTTGGGTACCTGTCGGGGGCCGGAGCCGGCCTCGCCGAACCCTCCCCGCCAGCCAAAGATCCCGTGTCCCTCGGTGCCGCCCGCCGCCGGAGTGATGACTATGGCCGTCAGGAGCGAGGCGGCTCCCGCCGCGCAACCGGCGCGGACGGCCCATCGGGCCGCACCGGCGCGTTGGTTGCCGAACCAGGCCTGGTCCGCTCGGCCGACCGTGGCTCGATGGACGGCAAGGAATACGAGGAGGGCCGCTACCTCGAGAGCGACGATCCATTCCCGTCCCGGCCCGGCGCCGAGGGTGCAGCACACCACGAAGTAGGCGAAGGCGGGGGCCACGCCGTACAGCGCTGATCGCCATCGGAAGGCGGCCCAGTCGCCGAGGATGGCGACCAGCCCGGTACCCAGCACCGCCATGAGCGTGTACCCAGTCGTGGTGGTCACCGGTGTGACGGCGGCGGCGAAGTCGGCGTGGGCCTGCCCGAGCGCCGCCCAGAGGTGTGAGGCGGTTCCGCTACCCGGGAAGCCGAAGTAGGTGGACGACCCGAGCACCGTCCAAGCCGGTCAGCACCCACAATGCCACCAGGGACGCGATCGCCGCCGCCAGCCGAGGAATCCGCCAGCGGCGGGCCGCCCATCCGATGGCGTGGATGACGATCGCCGTGAGTAGGACCGGTCCGGCCCAGCCGAGGTCGGTGAAGACCCGATCCAAGCCGACCGCAGAGATGATCGTCAGAGCCGTCAGGGCCAAAGTGGCGGCGGGGTAACCATCCTGCCTCGGTTGATGGGGACCGCGGTGGCGGCGCGGGCCGGGGCGGACCTACGGGGAGAGCAGGACCACGCCACCCGGCCCGGTCCGCGGTCGCCGTCGTGCCACTGGCGGTCAGCACACGACCCCTTCCCATGCCGAGTGGAAGGAGGTGCCGGTCGGGACGGTTACCACCCGGGTCCGACCCGTGGCCTGCTCCATCCCAAGGCGTCGCGATCCCTCGCCGGCGCGCTCGAAGACGACCAGGGTGAACCGACCTCGGCGACTGCCGCGAGCGACAGCCGACAGTTCGCCATCACTTGCCGACTGGGTGGTGATCAGCACCAGCGGACCGGCACCTGATCCAAACGGCAGATCGTCGATCAAGTTCGACCCCGGGCGGGTGCGCGGCGGCGGCCAGAAGGTCGAGGATGGCCGCTCCGTGAGCGGCGGCCGATCCCGAACCCGCTGTCGATGCCGCTGGTGGTGGCGGCCCGGACGTGGATCCGGCTGCGTATCCCGGCCATGACCAGGCTGGCTGCCGCCGACAGCGCGGCCTCCAGGGTGGCGGCATCGTGGACCGTCGAGCGAAGGTCGACCGCGATAGTGAGCCGTCCCTGCAAGAGGTTCTCGGGTTGTCGGATCATCAGCTGGTCGGTTCGCGCCGTGGATGCCCAGTGCACCCGGCGGAGGTCATCGCCGATCCGGTATTCGCGCAGCCCGTAGAACTCGTCGCCCAGCCGTCCCACAACCGGCTGCGGCACCCGCATATCGGGATCCGGCTCGGCCGGCCAGGCCCGAGTCGAGATCGCTTCCACCTTCGGATGAACCGTGAGGGTGGAGGTCGGACAGCCGATGGTCGCCCACCCGGGTCAGCCCGAAGGGATCCGACAGCTCCAGCTGGAACGGGCCCGAGCTCGAACACCCCCCGTCGAGATGTCGGCAAGGAGTAGGCCGCCCAGCGCAGTTCGCCAGGAGCGAGGGGCGCGACCAGAAAGCGGGCCCAGCGCCGGCCACCGTCGAAAGGGTCCTGAGCGGCCAGGATCGGCGAAGGGCGGGACCCATGGTTGACCACGGCCAGTTCGACGCGAGCGGGGGCTCCAGCCGGGACCCGGGCCGGGCGCACATGGCGCACCACCCGGACGTCCCAGCGTTGGTTGGCCACCCAGACTCGGGAAGCCACGATCAGGACCACCGCCGCGGCAGCAATCGGGTACAGCTCCTCGACGCCGAAGAGGAACGCGCCGAGCCGCCATCAAGAGGGCCACGACCAGGAGGGCCCACCCCCTTCGGGTGAGACCGACCCGGCCCCCGCCCGTCACCCGCCCATCACCCGCCCGTTCGCCCGGACGGCACCGGCACGCTGCGCAGCACCTCGGCCACCACCTCGGCGATATCCACCCCGCGTGACCACCCCTTCCGGGAGACAGGACGAGGCGATGCTCCAGGACCGGCCCGGCCAGGTACTTGATGTCGTCGGGCACCACGTACTCGCGTCCGGTGGACGCGGCCAGGGCTCGGGCGGCCCGTTGGAGAGCGAGCGCGGCCCGCGGCGACATGCCCAGCGACAGGGCGGGGTGGTTACGGGTGGCCGTGGCCAGATCCACGATGTAGCCCTTGAGGGCCACGGCCACGTGCACCTGCGAGGTGAGGGCCACCATGGTCGGGATGGCGTCGGGGCCGGCTACGGGGCCGCAGACTCGTCCACGGATGTCCTCGACTCGGGGCGGTCGAGCATCGCCATCTCGGCGTGTCGATCCGGATATCCCATCCGGACCCGCAGCAGGAACCGGTCCAGCTGGCTCTCCGGCAGGGGATAGGTTCCCTCGTGCTCCACGGGGTTCTGGGTGGCGATCACCAGGAAGGGGTCCGGCAGGCGGTGGGTGACGTTGTCCACCGTGACCTGGCCTTCTTGCATGGCTTCCAGCAGGGCCGACTGCGTCTTCGGCGAGGCCCGATTGATCTCATCGCCGAGGACGACGTTGGCGAAGACCCCGCCGGGTCGGAAGGCAAACGACCCCGTGTCCCGGTCATACACGCTGGCGCCCGTCACGTCAGAGGGCAGCAGGTCGGGCGTGAACTGGATGCGACGCCATTGCAGGTCGAAGGAGTCGGGCCAGCGCCTTGGCCAGGCTGGTCTTGCCAACGCCCGGCACATCCTCGAGCAGCAGATGCCCTTCGGCGGCCAGGCACACCAGGGCTAACCGGGTCGGGATCCTCCTTGCCCTGCAGGACCTGGGCCACGTTGTCGATGACTGCCTCGAAGGTCTCCGCAAAGGCTCCGACGGTCTGCATTTGCACCGCCGGTTGTCTCACCATCGGGCCTCCAGAAACGATCTGGCGGCTAGCGTACCTTGCTCGAAATGCTTTCATCAGTCCCGCGCCCGCTGGAGCCCAAGTCCGAATCGGTCCTGGCGGTCGACATCGGCGGGACCAAGCTGGCCGTGGGTCTCGTCGACCGCACCGGACAGCTCACCTGGACTACACAGGCGCCCACCCCGGGTGGCGCGGCCGAGACCATCTGGTCGACTCTCGAGGATCTGCTCCAGCGGATGCCGGCCGTCCGGCCGCTGGCATGTGGGATCGGATCTGGAGGGCCCATGTCGTCCGGCGGCGACTTGGTCTCGCCGCTCAACATCCCGGGCTGGAGGAACTTCCCCTTGCGGGCCCGGGTGGCCGAGCTGACCGGCTTGCCCACCTGGATCGACAACGACGCCAAGGCGCTGGCCCTCGCCGACGGGTGGGTGGGCGAAGCCGCCGGGCGTGCGGAACTACTGTCCATGGTGGTTTCGACCGGGATCGGGGGTGGCATCGTGCTCGACGGACGGCTGCTCGATGGGGACGACGGCAACGCCGGTCACGTCGGCCACGTCGTCGTCGAGCCCACCGGGCGGCGTTGCGCGTGCGGTGGTCAAGGGTGCCTGGAGGCGGAGGCGTCGGGAACGGCCATTGCCGCCATCACCGGCGGATCCCCGGCCGACGCCGGGGCGGACGTAGTGGTCCGGACCGGCACGCTGGTCGGTCGGGCGGTGGCCAGCGTGGCCAACCTGCTCGACCTGCAGTTGGCATCCGTTAGCGGATCGGTTGCCCTGGGCTTCGGTGAGCCGTTCTTCGCCGCGGCCCGAGCCGAGCTCGAGGCCCGAGCCCGATTGCAGTTCTCGAGCGGCTGCCGCATCGTCAGCAGCCGGCTGGGCGCGACGGGTCCGTTGATCGGCGCCGGGGCCGTCGGATGGCGGGGCCTCGGCAGCCATCGACCGCCAGGATGAATGGTCGGGCCGACCTCAACCGGGCAACTCGGTTGGTGCCTATCGGGCTGGCACTTCTGGGCCGGCCCGGGCTGTGGTCGACCGCGGCTCGACAGGCGCCACCCGGCTGGTGGCGGCGATGGCCGCCCCGCCCGTTTCCGCCCGCTGACTACGTGCATTTCCGGACCCAGACCATGTACGGGGACGCCGGGCAGCTCGATTCCCACGATCTCATCGCCTACCTCGAATGGTGTCGCCGGATGGGGGCGCCGGCGCGGTAACGTCTGGCCGTGCGCTGGGCACCACGGGAAGAGGGCGCGGACCCCGCCGCAGCCCAGCGGCGGCCACCGGGCCGGTAGGAGAGTACCGGGCGGCGATGACGCAGGCACTCGTGCTCAACGCCACCTACGAACCGCTATGTGTGGTTCCGAGCCGTCGGGCGCTCATGCTCATCCTCGCCGAAAAGGCGGAGTTGCTGCACGCCACCGACCGAGTGTTCCGGGCCGAGCGGGTCGCAGTTGGCGGAGCCTTCGGTCGTGCGTCTGTGCTATTTCGTCAAGGTTCCCTATCAGGCCCGGGTGGCTCTCAACCGACGGGCCGTGTTCGCTCGCGACGGTCATCGATGCCAGTACTGCGGCGCGTCCGCGGAGAATATCGACCACGTGATTCCCCGGAGCAAGGGAGGGCCTCACGCCTGGGACAACGTGGTGGCATCCTGCCGACCCTGCAATACCCGAAAGCGAGACCGGCTGCTCGAAGATAGCGGCATGCGGCTGCGCCGCCGGCCGATGGCTCCCCGAGAGCGGACGTGGATCCTGGTCGCCACCGGCGTCATTCGCTCCGACTGGGAACCATATCTGGGGTCGAGGGCCGCCAGCCTGTCCGCTTGAACCTTCCCGGCGGGCCTTGGCACGTCCAACGACGAAGCGGTTCCGCCCGCCTTCTCCTCGACGGTTCGCTGGCCGTCGTCGGTTCCTCGGATGGCGGCGACCCGTCTGGCACGTATCCTGCTCGTCGACCAGCCTGCGCTGGTACTGGGAAGCGGCCAGCCTGAGTCGGATGTGGACCTCGGCGCGGCGGCGGCCGCCGGCGTGGTAGGTGGTGCGACGGGGCAGCGGAGGCGGCGCCGTACTCGTCGACGCCGGAGCGGTGCTCTGGATCGATCTGATCGTCCCCGCCGGAGACCCGCTCTGGGATGCCGACGTGCGGCGGGGGGCCTGGTGGGTGGGTGAGGCCTGGGCCGCCGCCGTGGACCGCCTCGGCGCCGGTCCGGCGGACGTATGGCGGGGAGGGTTGCGCCCGAGCGCCTGGTCGGGGCGAGTGTGCTTTGCCGGGTTGGGTCCGGGCGAGGTCACCGTCGGGGCCAGGAAGGTGGTCGGCATCTCCCAGCGTCGCACCCGCCATGCCGCCTTGTTCCAGACGGCGGCCCTGCTTGCACTGGGACCCGGCTCCACTGCTGGCCCTGTTGGGTGTCGACGAGTCGGTCCGCAGCGAGGCCGTCGTTGATCTCAAGGAAAGAGCCGTAGGTGTCGGCGGGCAACGGGCCGACGTCCTGGCGGACGCGCTGCTGGCTGCCCTGCCCGGTCCGAGCGTCGGCTCCCGATTGGTCTGACGAATGATCTGACCCGCCGGCCGAAGCGAAACCAACCGCCGGCGGGGGCTGGCGCGGACTCAGGGGCAACCGGCCGTCGGGCCGGGCCCCGGTCTTCGTGGACGGGGACGGGGACGGCGGTCGCTCGGGGACGGCCCTCCGCCGGCGGGGCCGGCGGCCCGAACGCCACGTCGCCCCGCCTCGGCCGGCGCCCGACGGGTCAGGGTCAGAGCGATGTGCACCTCGGGCACGCTTTTGTAGACATTTCGATGTCAACCGTGCCCAAGGTGCACATCGCGCCCAGGTCTCGGGTGGGGGCGAAGGCTTGGAGGGCCGGCGCCCGCAAGCTTTCCGACTGCCATCGGGCCCGCGCGACCGGCGGCGTTCGACCGGCGGCGTTCGACCGGGCTCAGGGCTGACGGGCCGGGCTGGGCCGCCGCTGGGCTGACTGTCGAGGGGTCGGCCCCTGGCTGGGTTGAGCCACCGGCGGGACCGAGCCATGGACGGCTGGGTCGCTGGCAGGAGCGGCCGCCGGGCGATTCCGCCGCGGCCGGACCCGGTGGGCTGACCACCGACCCCGCCGCCGGGCCGGGCTGGTCAGGCGACGTGGTCAGGTGCGGGCGGATTCCCAAGAGATGACCGCCAAGGACCTGGATGGGCGGCTCGGGGGGGTCCGGTGGTTGACGGTGGAGGGAATGAGCCATATAGTGGCGAGAAGTGGTTCAAAGGGGAGGGGCCCTGACGCCACTGAGGAGCGGAGTGAAGAGTGGCGTTGCGATTCGTCGGGAGGCACGAGCACTCCCTGGACGTGAAGGGGAGGATCATTCTTCCGGCGCGCTACCGAGCCAACTTCGACACCCTGGCCTACCTCTCCAAGAACACCGAACGCTGCCTGGCCCTGTGGACACCCGATGCCTTCGAACGGAAGCTCGATCAGATGGAGGCCAGATTCGACGGCAGCACCCAGGACCGGGCCATGGTGCGGGCCTGGGCGTCCGGATCGACCGACGTGGAGTTGGACCGGCAGGGCCGGGTGGCCATCCCCGGGTACCTTCGCGAGTACGCCCGGCTGGAGTCTGCCGTGCTGATCCACGGAGCCATCACTCACATCGAGTTCTGGGATCCGGACGAGTGGGCGGTGCGGGGGGAGTCCGGCGACGCCGAGCTGGCCGACCCGGCCCTATCGATCGGCTCCACCGTTACCCCCGCTCCGAGTTCCTCCTCACCCCCGAATGGAGTGTGACTGCTGAACCGCGATCCCAAACGGCGTTCCCCGGCTGCGGCCGGCTCATGCGCAGCCCTTCGACTGGCAGGGTGGAAGTCCCCTTCTCCGCCCGCTTCCACTCGGCTCGATCGGGGAGAAATCCCGACGGCACGCTGGTCGAGGGGCTGCGGATGGGCCGGCCCCGGCCGTCCGAAGTCATGACCGGGACCGACCTAGGGTCCAACTCGTTCGACCACCGTCCCGTGATGGTCGACGAGGTGGTTGCGCTGCTGATTCCCAGCCCGCCGGGGGTGCTGCTCGACGCCACCCTCGGCGGAGCGGGGCACGCCCGGGCTCTGCTTGACGCCGCTCCCCACCTGTCGCTGCTGGGGTTGGACCAGGACCCCGCCGCGGTAGTCGCGGCTTCCATGGCGCTGGCACCCTATGGGTCCCGGGCCCGCGTCGGTGCGATCCCGGTTCGATCAGATCCCCGCCGTACTCGACGACCTCGGTATCGGCAACGTGTCGGCGGTGCTGTTCGACCTGGGGGTCAGCTCTCCACAGCTGGACCGGGCCGATCGTGGCTTCAGCTACCGACACGACGGGCCGCTCGACATGCGCATGGATCCGGCCCAGAACACCTCGGCCCGCGACGTGGTCAATCGATGGTCCGAAGCGGACCTCGCCCAGCTGTTCCGGGATCACGGCGAGACCCGCTTCGCATCCCGGATTGCCAGGGCGGTGGTGGCCAACCGCCCGATCGAGACCACCGTGGCCCTCTCGGAGGTGGTGCGCCGGGCTATCCCGGCGGCGGCCCGTCGAACGGGCGGCCACCCGGCTCGTCGGGTCTTCCAAGCGGTGCGGGTTGCCGTCAACCAGGAGCTAGACATCCTGCCCGACGCCATCGATGCTGCGCTGGTGGCCTTACGGCCGGGAGGGCGTGTGCGCGGTCATCTCTTACCACTCGGGCGAGGATCGCATTGCCAAGGAGCGGTTTCGGCTCGCCGTCACGGGCGGGTGCGAATGCCCTCCCGGTCTGCCGTGTGGATGCGGAGCGGTACCGCTGGTTCGCCTGGTGACCCGAGGGGCCCGGCGGCCAAGCGCCCAGGAGATCGCGGTCAATCGGCGGGCCGAAAGCGCCCGGCTCCGCGTCGCGGAGCGTCTCCCCACGCCCTCGACGGGTGCCCAGCCGGCCGGTCGGATCGGCACTTCGACGCCAGGGGCTTCCTCATGACGCAGCCGACCGTCACCTCTCGACCTCCCCGGCCTGAACGTCAATCGCGTCCCGAGGGCGCCGAGCCGACCGCCCGCAGCAAGCGGGCCAGCTCCGCCGGCCCGTCCTCCGGTGCGAGCCCGTCACCCCGTTCCCGCCAGACGAATGGCGCCGGCCGTACGGCGCGGGCCGGCGAGAAGACCCGGGGCGGCGAGCCGTTCCGCCCTGGCCGGATGACCCGGGCCGGCCGCACGAATCGGGCCGACGGCACCCTCGACCCCATCCCGGGCCCGGGTTCAACCCGGTCGGCCCGAGCCAGCCGGTCAGCTCACCCCGCCTCGGGTTCTCGCGTGCCGGCCGGATCCCGGCCGTCGCCGGCTCGGGCTGCGGCGGCGGCGCGGGCCATGGGTGTGGTGACGGCGGCCGGTGGGGCCGGTGGGGGCGCTGGTTCGGATTCCCGCCGTTCCCGGCCGTCGCCGGCTCGGGCCGCGGCGGCGGCGCGGGCCATGGGTGTGGTGACGGCGGCCGGTGGGGCCGGTGGGGGCGCTGGTTCGGATTCCCGCCGTTCCCGGCCGTCGCCGGCTCGGGCCGCGGCGGCGGCGCGGGCCATGGGTGTGGTGACGGCGGCCGGTGGGGCCGGTGGGGGCGCTGGTTCGGATTCCCGCCGTTCCCGGCCGTCGCCGGCTCGGGCCGCGGCGGCGGCGCGGGCCATGGGTGTGGTGACGGCGGCCGGTGGGGCCGGTGGGGGCGCTGGTTCGGATTCCCGCCGTTCCCGGCCGTCGCCGGCTCGAGCCGCGGCGGCGGCGCGGGCCATGGGTGTGACGACCGCGGCCGGTGCGGCCGCCACCGCCCTTCGTCCCGATCCCGCCGGTCTCGAGGAAGCTCGTCACCTTCGTGTCGTCGCCGTCCCGGTCCGGAGCGCGGCCCAGCGCCGGCGCCGGGCCCGAGCCGCGGCCCTGCTCGCGGTCACTCTGGTCATGATGGTGGCGTTCGGGTTGGTCTATCTCCACGTCGTCCTGGCCCAGCGACAGTTCGCCCTGGACCAACTGACATCGAAGGTCCAGGCCGAGCAGGCGACTTATCAGAATCTCCGCCTGCAGGCGGCCCAGTTAGGGTCACCCCAGCAGATCATCTCCACCGCGGAGGGACAGCTCGGGATGCGCCAGCCCCCGGCGGTCAGGTACCTGACCCCGACCGTTACGATCAGCGGGTCGTCCCCGCCCGACCCCAGTAACACGCCCGCATCGGGGACCTCCGGGCAGGCTCCTGCGGGCGACGCGGACTGGCCGCAGATCAAAGCCCAGCTGGCAGGAAGTCCATGACCCGACGGCCCCCCCCACGGGGCCGTCTCACTCCCGGCGCCGACTCCCCTCGAGGGGCGCATCGGGGCGCGCCTCGACCCGGCCCGGGCCACCGCCAACCCAAGCCCGGGGCGCCCCGTCGCGGCCTCAGCTCATCCGGCCGCTCCCGGTCCTTTGTACTGCTACTTCTGGTCACCGTCGCATTCACCGCCATCGGGCTCAAGCTGGTGGTCATCCAGGGTGTCCACTCTGACGAATACCTGGCCGCCGGTGGATCAGAATGGGAACAAGCCATCACCCTGCCCGCCGAGCGCGGCAGCATTCTGGACCGCAACGGCGACGAACTCGCCATGTCCATCCCTCAGACGACGATCTACGCCGATCCCCACCAGGTGAGCAATCCGGTGGCAGAGGCAACGGCCCTCGCTCCTATCCTTTCGATGTCTGCCGCGCACGCTGCAGAACCTCCTGACCAAGAACAGCGGCTTCGTCTATCTGGCCCGTACCGTCGACGACGCTACGGCCGCCAAGGTGGCCAAGCTCGACCTGGCCGGCATCTACAGCCTGAAGGAGCCAAAGACGTTCTATCCGGCCGGTCAGCTGGCCCAGCCCCTGCTCGGCTCGGTCGGCACCGACGGCAACGGGCTCGGCGGCCTCGAGTACAAGTACAACTCTGTCCTGGCCGGGCGGGCGGGCGAGTCAGTGACCCAGATCGACCCGTACGGGCATGAGATCCCCGGCGGGCGGCAGGTGTACCGGGCGCCCGTCGCCGGCCAGGACCTGGTCCTCAGCATCGACGAGCCCCTGCAGTACGACGCCGAGCAGGCCCTGGCCCAGGCCATCGTGGCGGCCAAGGCCTCGGACGGGATCGCCCTGCTGATGAACTCGAAGACCGGCGAGATCCTCGCCGACGCCGAGCTCACCATGCCGGCCGCCGGCAACACCGCAGCCCCCGGCGGTGCCGGTCAACGTGACCGGCGCCCCGAAATCGCCCGGCCCGGCCGCGACCGCCGCACCGGTCGAAGCCCCGTCGGCAACCGCATTCACCCACGTGTACGAGCCCGGCTCGGTCAACAAGCTGATCACCATCTCGGCCGCCCTCAACACCGGGGTCATCGTGCCGTCGGACATCGTTCACCATCCCCGACAGCTACCGCGTGGCCGGCACCACCTTCCACGACGCCGAGGACCACGCCACCGAGCACTGGACGGTCACCGACATCCTGGCCAACTCGTCGAACATCGGCACCATCCAGATCGCCCAGCGGCTGGGCAGGACCAACCTTCTCAACTACATTCACGGCTACGGTCTCGGGTCCGCCACCGACATCGACTTCCCCGGCGAATCGGACGGGCTTGCTGCCGACGTACTGGTCGGGCACATCGATCGCCGACGTGCCCATCGGCCAGGGGATCGCCGTGACCGCCATCCAGATGCTCGCCGCCTACAACGCCATCGCCAACGGCGGCGTCTACGTGCCCCCCGAAGCTGGTCGACGCCACCATCGACGCCAAGGGCCGCGAGCACGTCCTGCCCCCAGCCAGCTCCCATCGGGTCGTCTCCACGGCCGTGGCCAAAGAGATGACCACCATGCTCGACGAGGTCGTCCGGGTCGGAACCGGCACAGGCTGCCAACCTGGACCCCTACACCGTGGCCGGCAAGACCGGAACGGCACTGGTGCCATCGCCTCAGGGCGGCTACGAGGCGGGGCACTACGTGGCCAGCTTCGCCGGTTTCGTGCCTGCCGAGAATCCGCAGATCACCGGCATGGTGGTGATCGACAACACGCCCGACTACGGCGCCGCCGCCTCGGCTCCTACCTTCGCGACCATCGCACGCGACGCCCTGCACGCGTTCAACATCCCGCCCCTGCCGAAGCAGCCCCCCGCCCCCGGAGTGCCGCTGGCGACCAGCGCCTCGGCCACCGGCGCCGGCGAGGTGGCCGGCACGCCCCTTCCGGGCTTGGCCACACCTCCGGCCGTGACTCGGGCGTCCACCGCGGCAAACCCGGCGGCACGACCCGACCACGGCGGCACACCCGGCGGCACACCGCGCCCGACGGTCGGGCCGTCAGCCCGGCCCGGGCCCTTCCACGTCCGGCCCACCGGTGGTACCTGCCACGACGGCCGACCCGCCTACGACCGCGGGTGCGGTCCGGTCCCGATCCAGTCCCGGGCCGGGCTGAGGCCGGCGTGCGTCTCGTGGGGTTGGTAGCGGAGGCGAGCCTGCCGGACTTGGGCCTGCTGGAAACCCTCATCGGTGATCCGGCGACGGAGGTGCTGGCCCTGACCATGGATTCTCGACGGGTGGTGCCGGGTGCCCTGTTCGCGTGCGTGCCCGGCTACAACCGTGATGGACACGACTTCGCGCCGGCAGCTGTCGCAGGCGGGGCGGTCGCAGTCCTGTCCGAGCGCCCCCTCGACCTGGATGTGCCGCAGGTCGTGGTGGCGCTCGACCCGTCGGGCCCTCGGACCGGTTGCGGACGCCCTCTTCGGGCATCCATCCCGGGACCTGACCGTGGCCGGCGTCACCGGCACGAACGGCAAGACCACGACCTGCGCCTTTCTGCAGGGGGTCTTCGAGGCCGCCGGGTGGACGGCGGCCACCATCGGTACCCTCACGCAGCCCCGCACCACGCCCGAGGCGCCCGAACTGCACAGACTTCTGGCCGAGTGGCGAAGCGCCGGCGGGGCCGCCGTCGCCATGGAAGTCTCGTCCCACGCCCTCGTCCAGCACCGAGTCGACGCCGTTCGCTTCGCGGCGGCGTCTTCACCAACCTCAGCCCCGAACATCTCGACTACCACCGCACCATGGACGAGTACTTCGAGGCCAAGGCCACGCTCTTCACCCCCAGCCGGACGGACCTGGCCGTGGTCAACCGGGCGGACCCATGGGGTCGGCGGCTGCTCGAGCGCCTGGCCTGCACCGGGCTGCCGACCGAGACCTTCGCTCCCGAAGACGCTACCGACGTCGAACTGCTCCCCGAACCGAAGTCAGCTTCACCTGGGCCGGTCAGCGCGCATAGCCATTCGCGTCGGCCGGCCACTTCAACGTGACCAACGCGGTCGCGGCCGCCTCGTGCGCCCGGGCCCTCGGCATCGACCCCCGCGGCCATCGCCGAAGGGCTGGCCGCGGTGCCGGGCGTGCGGGGCCGCTTCGAGTCGGTCGACGCCGGCCAGCCCTTCACCGTCCTGGTCGACTACGCCCACACGCCCGACGGGCTGACCCAGGCGCTCCAGGGGGCCCGGGAGCTCACCCGGGGCCGCCTGCTGGTCGTGTTCGGGGCGGGTGGCGACCGGGATCACGAGAAGCGCCCGCTCATGGGAGCCGCCGCGGCCGGCCTGGCCGACGTGGCGGTGGTGACATCCGACAACCCTCGCTCCGAGGACCCCGACGCCATCATCGAAGCGGTCGTCGCGGGCGTCCCGGACCGGTCGAAGCTCGTCGTGGAGCCTGACCGGGCCGCCGCCATCGCCGGCGCCCTCGCCCAGGCCGGGCCCGGCGACGTGGTCTTGATCGCCGGCAAGGGCCACGAGCCGGGTCAGGAGATCGCCGGCCGGATCCTGCCCTTCGACGATGTCGAGGTGGCCCGAGCGTCGCTGACTGCGGATTCTGGCGTCGAGAGCGAGAGCGGCGATGACCGACCTCCTCCTGGCCGGCGGCATCGCCCTGCTGGTCGCCATGATCGCCACGCCGCTGCTGATCAGCTGGTTGCGGGTTCGGGGCATCGGGCAGCAGATCCGCGAGGACGGACCGGTCCGCCACCTGACCAAGGCCGGAACCCCGACCATGGGCGGGGTGGCGATCATCGGCGCCGCCGTGACCGGCTATCTGGTTGAGCACGTCGAGGGCACCTTCACCACCCGGGGGCTGGTCGCCATGCTCGCCGTCTGCGCGGCCGCCGGGCTCGGGTTGATCGACGACTGGATCAAGGTGCACCACCAGCGCAGCCTCGGTCTCAACAAGCGGGCCAAGCTGGCCGGCCAGCTCATCATCGCCATCACCTTCGCGGTGTTGTGCGTGACGTGGCTCAGGGTCGACACCCACCTGTCGTTCACCCGCTACAACTCCATCGGGATCGACCTGGGCAAGGTCGGCTGGGTCATCGTGGCCGTGCTGGTGATCGTCGGCTTCAGCAATGCCGTCAACCTGACCGACGGGCTCGACGGCCTGGCCGCCGGGTCGGCGATCTTCGCGTTCGCCGCGTTCACCGTGATCGGCTTCTACCAGTTGCGCCACCTGGCCATCTACCGCAACCCGGCCGCCCTGGACGAGGCAGCCATTGCCGCGGCCATGATCGGCGCCTGCGCCGGCTTCCTCTGGTTCAACGCCGCCCCGGCCCGGATCTTCATGGGCGACACCGGATCGCTCGGCATCGGCACGGCCATCGCCGTCCTGGCGCTGCTCGAGAACGTCGACCTGCTGCTGCTGATCATCGGTGGGCTGTTCGTCATCGAGGCGCTGTCGGTGATCATCCAGGTCGCCAGCTACCAGCTCTTCCGGCGCCGGGTGTTCCGCATGGCCCCGATCCACCACCACTTCGAGTTGCTCGGCTGGCCCGAGACGACGGTGATCATCCGGTTCTGGATCCTGGCCGGGTTGTGCACGGCCGTGGCCCTGGGCGCCTTCTACGCCGACTTTCTGTCCAAGGGCGGCACCGGATGAGCGGCCGTCACGTCGCCGTCGTCGGCTTCGGCACGACCGGCCGGGCCGTCGCCCGGGCCCTGCTGGCCGGCGGCGACGAGGTGATGGTGTTCGACGATCGGTGCCCGCCCGAGGCCGCGCGCGGCCGCGGCGGCCATCGGGGTCGCGGTCGAGCCGATGCCGACCGGTGCGGCCCTGGCCGCTCGACTGGCGGGCTGCGATCTGGTGGTGCCCAGCCCGGGTGTTCCCGTCGGCCACCCGGTTTTCGGCAGCCGCCGCCGCCGCCGGGGTTCCGGTACAGGCCGAGATCGAGCTGGCCGCCCGGATGGTCGCAGCGAGCCGGCAGGCCCCGATATGGTCGCCATCACCGGCACCAACGGCAAGACCACCGTCACCACGCTGGTCACCGCCATCCTGGACGCGTCCGGGCTGCGAGCGGTGGCGGCCGGCAACATCGGCGTTCCGATGATCGAGGCCGTCGCCTGCGGGTGCGACGTAGTGGTGGCCGAGGTGTCGTCCTTCCAGCTGCAGTTCACCGAGACGTTCCGCCCCGCGGTCAGCTGCTGGCTCAACCTGGCCCCGGACCATCTCGACTGGCATCCGACCCTCGACCACTACGCCGCCGCCAAGGCCCGGGTCTGGGCCAACCAGGGTGGCGGGGACACGGCAGTGTTCAACGCCGACGACCCCGTGGTCGCGGCCGCGGCCGGCCCAGATCCCGGTGGGGGTCGACCAGGTGACCTTCGGGCTCGATCAGCCGGCCGACTACCGCGTCGATCGACGACCGGTTGGTCGGATCCGGCGGAGCGACCGTGATCCCGACTCGACCGAGCTTGCCCCGTGCCCTACCCCACGACCTGGCCAATGCCCTGGCGGCGGCGGCCGTGGCCACGGCAGCCGGCGCGACCCCGGCGGGCTGCCGAGACGGCGTTGGCGAGCACCCCGCCCCTGCCGCACCGGGTCAGCCTGGTCGGTTCGGGCGACGGGGTGGCCTGGTACGACGACTCCAAGGCCACCACGCCGGCGTCGGTGCTGGCCGCCGTGGCCGGCTTCTCGTCGGTCGTGCTGATCGCCGGCGGTCGCAACAAGGGACTCGACCTCGCCGCCCTGCGGGCCACCGTTCCCCCCGTGCGCGCCGTCGTCGCCATCGGTGAGGCGGCCGGCGACGTCGGCGCGGCCTTCTCGGGCCTGGCACCGGTCACCATCGGCCAGCAGCATGGATGCGGCCGTGGAAGCGGCCGCACGCTCTGGCCCACGCCGGCGACGCCGTCGTGCTGTCCCCGGGCTGCGCCAGCTTCGACTGGTACACGTCCTATGCCGCCCGAGGTGACCACTTCGCCTCGATCGTGACCCGCAGACTTGGCGGAGGAGAAGGCCAGTGCTGACCAGCGAACCGCGTGCCTCTTTGCCATCCAATCGGGCTGCCGGCCGGCGAGGCACTGCTGCGCACCCGCCAACGATCCCGCGCCAAGTACGGCCTCGTCCCGCCAGCCGTCGGGGTCGGGACGCTTCTGGGTGCTCGTCGCTCTGGTGGCCATCCTGTGCCTGATCGGCGTGGTGATGGTGCTGTCGGCGTCCTCGATCGTCAGCCTGCAGCAGTTCGGCTCGCCCTGGTATTTCTTCGAGCGGCAGCTGATGTGGTTGACGATCGGCAGCCGTGGGGTTCCTCGTCGCCGTTCGTATCGACCCGGCCCGATGGCGACGGCTGGCCCCGGTCGCCATGTACGCTCACCGTCGGCCTCCTGTTGCAGTGCTGGTCCCGGGGATCGGGGTGCGAGAGCCTCGGGAGCGTCGAGGTGGTTGGGAACGTCGTCTCTGCAGATGCAGCCCGCCGAGCTGGCCAAGCTGGCGCTCGATCGTGTTCGCCGCCGACGTCCTCGATCGCCGGGCGGGCAACGCGGGACTGGCGATATCAGATGAGGCCCGGTCATCGCCGTCCTCGTACTGCTGGTGCTGCTGGTCATGGCCCAACCCGACATGGGGACGGCCATCGTGCTGGCCTGCATCGGGGTGGCCATGATGATCACGGCCGGGATCCCGTTCAAGCCGCTCGGCGTCCTGCTCGGGGATGCGGGGCGGCCGCCGTCGTTCTCGCCATGGCCGCCCCCTACCGCTGGCGGCGGCTGACGTCGTTCCTTCATCCGTTCAAAGACGCCAGCAACACCGGCTACCAGTCCGTGCAGGCCCTGCTGGCCCTGAGCCACGGCCACGTGCTCGGTGAAGGGCTCGGGGCGAGCATCGCCAGTTACGGCTATCTGCCCGAACGCCCAAACCGACTTCATCTTCGCCGTCATCGGCGAGGAGACCGGTCTGGTCGGTGGGCTGGTCTTCACCGGACTGTTTCTGTCGCTCGGCCCTGGTCGGCACCCGGATCACCTGCCGGGCGCCCTCCCGCTACGCGGCCCTGGTGGCGGCGGGCGTCACCGCCTGGCTCGTCGGTCAGGCCGTCATCAACATCGGCGCCGTCGTCGGGCTGCTGCCGGTGACCGGCGTGCCCCTGCCCTTCGTTTCCTTCGGCGGGTCGTCGCTGGTCATCGCCCTGTTCGGCGTCGGGATGCTGGCCAACATCGCCAAGCAATCGTGAGTCGGTGCCGGCGCCGGCGCCGGCGCGGTCTGGGCCATGATCGCCGGCGGCGGCACCGGGCGGCCACGTGGTTCCGGCCATCGCCATCGGGCAGGCGCTGGTGGAGCGGGGCCACCGGCCGGAGACCATCCGCTTTCTGGGGTCCCGCCGGGGGCTGGAGCGCACCATGGTGCCCGAGGCCGGCTTCGCGGTCACCCTCCTTCCCGGCCGGGGCATCGCCCGCCGGCTCACCGTCGACAACATCGGTGCCGTCGCCGGTCTGCTCGCCGCCGCTGGTCCAGGCCGTCGCCTTGCTGGGCCGCGTCCGTCCGGCCGTGGTGATCAGCGTCGGCGGCTACGCCAGCGTGGCCGGCGCTCTGGCCGCAGTGGTGTGGCGGGTTCCGCTGGTCGTCGCCGAGCAGAACGCCGTTCCGGGTCTGGCCAACCGCCTGGCGGGACGGTTCGCGGCCGCCTGCGCGGTCTCGTTCCCGGGCACCCCGCTGCGCCGGGCCGTCGTGACCGGGAACCCCGTGCGCCGGCCAGATCCTGCGCCGTCGACCGCAGTCGTCGCGGGACGGGCCGCGGCCCGCGCCGCCCTCGGTCTGCCCGCGGACCGCTTCGTGGTCGCGGTCGCCGGCGGTTCTCTCGGCGCCCGGCGGATCAACCAGGCGGTGCTGGACCTGGCGGCCCAGGCTGGGCCGGCCGTGCCGGACGTCGCCATCCGCCACGTGTCGGGGACCGGGACTTCGGAACGCCTGCGCCGCCATCCGCCCCGGCGCCGGTGCCGGGCGGGCTCATCTACCAGCAGGTGCGCGTTCGAGGATCGCATGGAGCTGCTGCTCTCGGCGGCCGACGTGGCGGTGCAGCGGGCCGGCGCCAGCACCGTGGCCGAGCTGACCGTCGCCGGGCTGCCCGCCATCCTGGTTCCCCTTCCCGGCGCACCCGGCGACCACCAGACCGCCAACGCCCGGCGCCTGGCCGCGGCCGGGCGCGGCGGTGGTGGTGCCGGACGCCGAGCTCGACGCCGCCCGGCTCGGCCGTCGAGACTCGAACGCCTCATCGACGATGGTCCGGCCCGGCAGCGCCATGGGCGCCGCGGCCCGGTCGCTGGCCCGGCCGGAGGCCGCCGGAGCGGTCGCCGCCCTGGCCGAGGAGCACGCTCGTGGCTGAGGCCGCTCGTTACCGGGCGCCGCTGGGTGTCGAGGAGCACGCTCGTGGGTGACGCTGCTCGCGGCCGGGCGCCGAATGGCATCGGAGCCGGGTCGAACCCGACCCGGCCGGACCTGAGCCGGCCCCGCCGGGTGCACATCGTCGGCATCGGCGGGGCCGGGATGAGCGCCATCGCCACCGTGCTG
Organism: uncultured Acidimicrobiaceae bacterium; assembly: GCA_963769725.1. Lineage (GTDB taxonomy): Bacteria > Actinomycetota > Acidimicrobiia > Acidimicrobiales > Palsa-688 > PALSA-693. The sequence goes on from CAVYMU010000010.1 coordinate 87,301, forward strand.
CTCGCTATGGGCCACCAGGTGAGCGGCAGCGACGCGGCCGACTCCGACCGGCTCCGGCGCCTGGCCGCCGGCCGGGGCCAGGTGCACGTGGGCCACGACCCCGGTGGATCGGGAACGCGGACGTGGTCACGCGTCCACCGCAATCCCCTTCGACGACGTCGAGGTGGCCGAGGCCGGGCAGCCGGGGCCTGCGGGTGTGGCGGCGGGCCGAGACTGCTGGCCGCCATCTGCCGCGCAGCGCCGGACCGATCGCCGTCGGCCGGCACCCACGGCAAGACCAGCACCTCGGCCATGCTGGCGGTGATCCTCCGCCAGGCCGGCCTGCGGCCCACCTACATCATCGGCGGCGACGTGGTCGGCCTGGGATCCGGAGCGGCGTGGGAATCGGGTGGGGAGTGGCTGGTCGTCGAGGCCGACGAGAGCGACGGCACCTTCCTCGAGCTCGGCGCCGAAGCGGTCGTGGTCACCAGCGTCGAGCCGGACCATCTGGACTTCTACGGCGACGAGGTCGCCCTGCGCCAGGCGTTTGTTCGGTTTGTCGAGGCCGCACCAGGGCCACGTGTGGTGTGCGCCGACGACCGGGGGCGCTGTCGTTGCTGGCTGGCGCCGAGCTCGGCGGCTCCCGGGCGGCTGACCCAGTCGCAGCACTCGCCGGCGCGGGTGAGACCCAGCAGGCCGCCAGCCCGCGTCGACGGTCGGTGCCGGCCACGACCTACGGCACCACCGCGGCGGCATCGATCCGCATCGTGGACGTGGCCCTCGGGGCAGACCTGCGCCGACCTTTTCGCGTCCAGGCGGGCGGAACGCGGCTGGCGACGGTGGAGCTGGCCGTCCCGGGCCTGCACAACGTCCGCAACGCGGTGGCCGCTCTGACCATGGCCCAGGCGCTGGGGGTGCCGTGGCAGGTCGGCGGCACGGGCCTGGAGAGCTATCGGGGCGTCGGCCCGGCGTTTCGAGCGGCGGGGCGAGCGCAACGGCGTCACCTTCGTCGACGACTACGGCCACCTCCCCGGGGAGGTGGCCGCCATGGTTGGTGCGGTCGCCGGCCAGTGGGACCGGGTGGTCGCGGTCTTCCAGCCCCACCGTTACTCCCGGACGGCGGCCCTGTGGCCGGACTTTGCCGATGCCTTCCAAGGCGCGGACGTGGTGGTGGTGACGGACATCTATTCGGCCGGAGAGCCGAGCCGTCCGGGAGTCACCGGGCGCCTGATCGCCAATGCCGTCACGCGGCGCCCACCCTGACGGCTGATGTCCGCTACGTGCCTACCTTGGACGAGGCCGAGATCGAGTTGGGTCGGATCCTGCGGCCGGGAGACTCTGTCTCACCCTCGGTGCCGGTGACCTGACCACCTTGCCCGGGCGCTTCCTCGGACCTCCGGGGTCGCCCGGTCGTGCGGGTGGGGCGGGTGGTGCAGATGGCTGAGCCCTGGACCGGCGAGGCGGGGTGGCCGGGCGGCGCCGATGCAGCGGCCGTCCGTACCGCGTCGCAGCTGCTGGCCCCCCTCGGCGACCGGGCCGTCGCGGGCGGAGCCGCTCGGACCGCTGACCACCTATCGGGTGGGTGGGCGAGCGGCGCTGCTCGTAACCGCCATCGGAGAGCAGGACCTGGTCCTGGTCGCGACCGCCGTGCGGGCGTCCGGGTTGCCGGTTCTGGTGGTCGGACGCGGGTCCAACCTCCTGGTGGCGGACTCCGGGTTCGCGGGGCATCGGAGTGGTGCTCGACGCCACGGGCTTCGGGGCCGTCGCCGTCGACGGACCTGCTGGTGCGAGCCGGGGGCGCCGTGCCGCTGCCGGCCCTGGCCCGCCAGACGGTCGAGGCCGGCCTGACCGGACTGGAGTGGGCGGTCGGCGTCCCCGGCTCGGTCGGCGGCGGCGTGCGGATGAACGCCGGCGGCCACGGCTCCGACATCGCCCACAGCCTGCGTTCCTGCCGGGTGGTCGACCTGGCGGGCCCGGCGCGGCGGGCGCGGAGGTGCCGGTCCGGGTGGGGCAGATCCTGGCGGTCGGGGTTCTGGTGGTGCGGGTTCTGGTGATGCCGGTCCCGGTCCTCGTCGCCCCGGTCCCGCCGGGACCGGCCTGGTCGCCCCGGGCAGGTGCCTGGCGGCAACCGACCTCGGGTTCGGCTATCGCACGTCGGCGATCGGCAGGACACAGGTGGTGGTGGAGGCGGACTTCGAGCTGCGGCCCGGTGAGCGCGACCGAGGTCGGGCCACCATCCGCGACATCGTGCGCTGGCGGCGTCAGCATCAACCCGGAGGGCAGAACGCCGGTTCGGTGTTCACCAACCCTCCCGGGGAGCCGCCGGCCAACTCAGCCGGCTGGCTGATCGACCGCGCCGGTTGTAAGGGCCGGCGGTGGGGGAGCGCCATGGTGTCACCCAAGCACGCCAACTTCATCCAGGCCGACGGCGGGGGGTCGGCCGACGACGTGCGAAGGCTCATGGCGGTGGTCCAAAGCGAGGTGCATCGGGTCCACGGGATCCGTCTCCAGCCGGAGGTGCAGATGATCGGCTTTCCCCAACCCTCAACCTCTAGTGGAGAGTTGTGAAGGCGGGATCGCGGCCCGAGGGGTCCGGCGTCCAGACCCGATCCTCGCTTCCAAGCCGGGCCTCCCGTTTCTCGCGGACCCTGGCCCGCCTGGCGCCGCCCCGACCAGACCGGCGCCGTGCCGACCCGGATGGCGGGAACTCCGGCCGCCCGGATCCCGGCCAAGGGGATGGGGGCGAGGGGGATGGGGACTGGGGCGAGGGGGATTGGGGCGAGGGGGATTGGGCGAGGGGAATTGGGGCGACGTCGGTACGGGGCGGGTGCGCATCGATCCCCGGTTTGCCCGTCGCTGGGCCCAGGTCCGCCGGGAGCAGGGCCGGCGCCGGCTGCGCATCATCGTGGCGGCCGTGGCCGCGGTGGCGCTGATCGCGGCGGCCATCGGATCGCTGTATTCCCCGTGGTTGTCGTTGCGCCATGTCCGGATCACAACCGTGGGTCCGGTGTCGCGGGCCGAGGTTCTCTCCCTGACCGGGTTAGGACATCAACAGCCGCTCATCGAGATCGATACCGGCGCCCTGGCCGCCCGCCTCGACGCGGTCGCGGCGCTCGGCGGAGCCCGGGTCCGCCGGTCGTGGCCGACCACGCTGGATGTTCAGGTGACGCTTCGGACACCGGTGGCAGTGGTAGCCCGGCCGTCGGTCGGCCGGACGGCACCGGTCTGGGCGACCGTGGACGCCACCGGGCGGGTCCTCGCCGACGTGGTCGCCCCGCCGCCGGGGCTGCCAGTTCTGCTGGGAGTTGGCCCGGTACCGCAACCAGGTGGCTGGCTCACCGGCTCGGCCGGGCCCCGCTCCGAGCCCCTCCCCGCCACGACAGACGGCACCGCGTCCCACCGCTCGCTCGTGGACCTGGCGGCCGAACCGGACAGCCCCACCACGCCGGCTGGTACCGCCGCCGCCCTGGCTATCGCGGCGGCCCTCCCGGCGTCGGTCCGCACCGCCGTCCTCAGCGTTCGGACCGGACCGGGAGACCAGCTGACCCTGTCCGTGCTGCCACTCAACATCGCCTCTGGTGCCATCGCGGTGGCCCTCGGCGATGGGTCGCTACTGGCTCAGAAGCTCACCGCCTTGGTGGCCCTGCTTACCCAGGCGAACCTGTCCGGAGCGGCCGGGATCAACCTGACGGTGCCCGACCGACCCGCAGTCTTGACGGCGCGTCAAACTGCGGGTACTGTCTCAACCCCCGCCGAAGGTTGACATAACCTTCTACTTTAAGTCAAGAGTTTAGTGAGTATTTCTCTCGAAGGATCCCCCGTTTCGGTCTGCTGGCGTGGCACGCTCGCCGCTATGGCCTTTGGCACGACGCTCCGTCGTTTGGCCTCTTGGCGCTCGATTTCTCGCCGCTTGGCGCGGCCCGCACTCGTTCCTGATCACCTGGCTCACTGCCTGTCCTGCTAAGTCTCCATCCCCTTTTCACGCCTTGTCAGCAATCGATAGCCAGCCGGCCGAGCGCCGACCTGGTCCTGTGCCCGGGAGGGTCCACATGGCCGCTGCCGCCCAGAACTACATCGCCGTCATCAAAGTCGTCGGCATCGGCGGCGGGGGGGTCAACGCGGTCAACCGCATGATCGACGCCGGTCTGAAGGGGGTCGAGTTCATCGCCGTCAACACCGACGCCCAGGCCCTGCTGATGAGCGACGCCGACGTGAAGCTCGACATCGGCCGTCAGCTGACCCGCGGCCTCGGAGCCGGGAGCGACCCCGAGGTGGGTCGGGCCGCAGCCGAGGAGCACCGGGAGGAGATCGAGGAGGTCCTGAAGGGCGCCGACATGGTGTTCATCACGGCCGGCAAGGGCGGCGGCACCGGGACCGGCGGGGCGCCGGTCGTGGCCGAGGTCGCCAAGTCGCTCGGCGCCCTGACCATCGGCGTAGTGACCCGGCCGTTCGGCTTCGAGGGGCGCCGGCGCTCGGTCCAGGCCGAAGCCGGAATCCAGCGCCTCAAGGAGAAGGTCGACACCCTCATCGTCATCCCGAACGACCGGCTGCTGACGGTCTCCAACGACAAGACCTCGATGGTCAATGCCTTCAAGATGGCCGACGAGGTGCTGCTGCAGGGCGTCCAGGGCATCACCGACCTGATCACCACGCCGGGGCTCATCAACACCGACTTCGCCGACGTCAAGATGATCATGAACAATGCCGGCACCGCCATCATGGGCATCGGCACCGCGTCCGGCGACAACCGGGCGGTGACCGCAGCCAAGCTGGCGATCACCTCGCCGCTGCTCGAGGCCTCGATCGAGGGGGCCCGCGGCATCCTGCTCAACATCGCCGGCGGCAGCGATCTCGGCCTGTTCGAGGTCAACGAGGCGGCCGAGATCATTCACGGGGTGGCCCATCCCGACGCCAACATCATCTTCGGTCAGGTCATCGACGACTCGATGGGCGACGAGGTGCGGGTGACGGTGATTGCGGCCGGCTTCGAACGGTGGGACGATCAGCCGGAACGAGAGCAGGCGGGGAGCGGTCCGGGGAGCAGCGGCATCGGACTGCTCGAGACCGAGCGGGAGTTGCGCGACGAAGAGGAGCTCGGCCTCGCCGGCGACGAGTTCGACGTCCCGGACTTCCTCAAGTAGTGCTGGCCAAGAAACCAACTGCACCGAGACGAGTGGAGAGATGCGGTCATGGCCGGCTCCCGGTTGCGGCTCCCGACCGCTCCGTCAGCCGGATGCGTCGTCTCCGGCTCGTTCGCGACGCCTTTTTTCTCGCAGGGTTTAGATGATGAACGCCGGGGCCGGTGCGCACCCGGCCGACTGGAAGCTGGCCGGCGGGATCCGGGTGCGGAGCACCGGGTGCGCCCAGGGCGACCTCGGCGGCGACGGTCCACGAGTCGACGAACGGCGCCGGGCCGTCGTCGATCTGCCCTGGACCGTGCTCGATCAGGTGCACGGGGCCCGGGTGGTTGTCGTGGAACGGCCCGGGGGCGGCCGGCGGCACGTCGGCCGACGCCGCGGTCGCCACCTCGAGCGGTGCCGCCTTGGCCGTGCTCACGGCCGACTGCGCCCCGTCGCCTTCGCCAGCCCGGAGGGCGATTCTCGGCATCGCCCACGCCGGCTGGGGGGGCTTGCGGGCCGGCGTGGTCGAGGCGACGGTCACGACCATGCGCCGCCTCGGTGCCACCCGCGTCGAGGCCGTCCTCGGCCCGTGCATCCACCCGTGCTGCTACCCGTTCGGAGCGGAGGACCTCGACCGGCTGGCGGCGCGCCTGGGCGAGCAGGTGCGGGCCGTCGACCGCGACGGGGCGCCGGCCCTCGACCTCCCCGGCCGGGGTCGAGTCGGCCCTGCATTCGTCCGGAGCCGTCCTGGTCGGCGATGCCGCGACCTGCACCAGTTGCTCGGACGACCATTGGTCGTGGCGCCAGTCGGCCGCCCCGTTCCGTCAGGCGACGGTCGTATGGCGGCCGTGAACCCACCGGCCGACGACTCCGAGGCGGTGGCGTCGCGCGCCTGGCGGATGTCCGACGCGCGCCGTCGAGCGGGCCGGGCGGGATCCCGCCTCGCTTCGCATCGTCGCGGTCACCAAGGGCTGGGGCGCGGAAACCGTCGAGGCCGCCCGAGCGGCCGGGCTGGCCGACCTCGGCGAGAACTACGCCCAGGAGCTGCTGGCCAAGGCGGCAGCCACGGCCACGGGCGACGTGCGTTGGCATTTCCTCGGTCCGGTCCAGCGCAACAAGGTCAAGCGGCTGGCTCCGCTGGTGCCACCTGGCATGGCCTCGACCGAGCGGTCGCCGCCGACGCGGTGGCGGCGGCCGATCCCGGCGTCGGAGGTCTTCGTCCAGGTCAATGTGACCGGCACCGCCGGGCGGCCCGGGTTGCCGGCCCGAGGAGGTGGCGGACCTGGTCGAGCACTGCCGGAGCCGGCCGCTGGCCCTGAGCGGGCTGATGACCGTCGGGCCCGGCGGGTGACTGGCGCGGAGCCCGGGAGTGCTTCCGCTGGCTGGCCAGCCGGGCCCGGCAGCTGGGATTACGGGAGCTCTCCATGGGCATGAGCGACGACTTCGAGGTGGCGGCCGAGGAGGGCGCCACCACACTCCGGCTGGGGCGCGTCCTCTTCGGTCCCCGACCGAGCTTCAGGACGGGTACCACGATAGGCTTTGAGGTTTAGTGGGAGGCTGCTGATGGCATCAGGGATCGTGCGCAAGGCAATGGTGTACCTGGGTCTCACCGACGACGAGTACGAGGACTACGAGGGCTACGACGACGGCGGATCAGCGACCGCCCCGGCGCTATCCGGAGCCGGCCGAAAACACGTCGGGTCAGGTGTCCGCGGTCCGCCCTCTCGGCCGTGACGCGGCCGATCCTTCCAATGGCGTGACGGTGACGCCGCGGCCGGCGGTCGTACGCCCGATCACCCCGATGCAGAGCGCCAAGGTCCACGTGGTGGCGCCCGCCAAGTTCGCCGACGCCCAGGAGATCGGCGACCGCTTCAAGAACGGCCAGCCGGTCATCGTCAACCTGCAGGCCAATGAGCGGGAGCTGGCCCGGCGCATGATCGATTTCTGCAGCGGCGTCACCTATGCCCTGGCCGGGAGCATGGACAAGGTCGCCGACCAGGTGTTCCTGTTGACCCCGTCCAACGTGGAGGTGTCCGCGGAGGAGAAGCGGCGGCTGCAGGAGCGCGGTCTGTACCGGTCCTGAGTGGCAACGCTCATGCCACCAGAGGGCACCCGAGGCCGCGGGCGCCCGGTTGCACACCTGCCGACCGCGCCGCGGGCCCGGGGTAAGCGGCGGCCGCCGCCTCGATTGGCGCGGGTCGGGTGCACCCAAACGCGAAGCGCCGATTCGTGCTGAACTTTCACGGGGGGAATATCCTCTACGACCTCGGTCAGATCTACGTGCTGATCCTGATCGTGCGCGCCGTTCTGAGCTGGTTCCCCTACAGCACCGACTCTCCGCTCAATCCCGTCCGGCGGGTGGTCTTCACGCTCACCGAACCGGTGCTGGCGCCGTTTCGGCGGGTGATCCCCCCGTCGGGATGTTCGACCTGTCCTTCCTGGTCGCATTCATCGTCGTGGAGTTGATCGTCAGCAACGTGCTCGCCCGGTTGTAGCGGTCCGGCCCACGGTCCCGGACCCCGGCCTCGACCCGAACTAGCATGGCTCCATGGACGTCTCGCCCAAGACGCTGCGTGAGGTCGAGTTCCGCGAGAAGATGCGCGGCTATCACCCCGAGGATGTCGACCATTTCCTCGAGGAGGTAGCCGCCGGCCTCGAGGTGCATGCAGGAGCGGCTGCGCCAGGCCGTGGAGCGGGCCCAGCGGGCCGAAGCGGCCGCATCCGAGGCCGGCGGCAACGACGAAGCCTTGCGCAAGACCCTGGTGCTGGCCCAGCGCACCGCCGATCTGGCCGTCCAGGAAGCCAGGGAGCAGGCCGCCCGCATCCTGGCCGGCGCCGAGCAGCAGGCCCAGGCGATTCATCGCCGACGCCGAGGAGCGGGGCCGGCGCACGCTCGAGGATGCCACCGCCGAATCCCGCACCGAACTGGCCCGTCTCGAGACCGCTCGGGCCCAGGCCCAGCAGGACGTAGACACGCTCAACCGGTGGCTGGAGGAGCACAAGGCCCACCTGCTCGAGTCGCTCTCAGAAGCGACGGCCGCGGTGGAGCGTGCCGGCGTGCTGTGGGCCGCGCCATCCACCCGGCCGATCGACGTGGCGGGCTTCCCACCGCTCAGCCGTCTCACCCCTAGCCCCGCTCCCCCCTCGCCCGATCCTGGCGCATCCGGTCCGGATACAGCCCTGTGGACCCCACCGGATGATGACCGGCTGGGATCGTCTGCCATCCCCGGCCCGGGCCCCGGGCCCGTTTCGGCCCCGCCGCCGGCCCCCCCGCCCCTATCCGCAGCCGCACCCCCTTCGGATCCGCCTGCAGCGATCGCAGAGGCGACCAACGGGCCCAACGACCAGGCCCTCGACGACTTTTTCGAAGATAGCGACGAACTGGGTGACGACCGCCGCTTCGGCGGCCGGCTCCGGCGCCGGCGCTGACGAGCGTCCAGCCGGAGCTGACGCCGCCCGGCGGGGCCGCCGGGGATCGGCCGAGACTGAACCCACCGGCTCCGGGTAGACCGATGCATCGGAGATCGACCCGTGTCCGGCGATGAGCCCGTTCCCGATGGGGGGGTCACCGCCTTCGCCGGCCGGAGCCAGGAGATCCTGCTGCTCGTCACCGTCGTGTTCGTGCTGGCCGGGCTGGTCCTGCTCGTGTTGGGGTTCGTCAACAGCAGCATGCGGCTGCTCTACGTCTCTATTGGGTGCGCAGCCGTCGCCGGGGTGACCTTGATCGCGTTCAGCAGGCGCGGCCGCCGTCGGGCCGCTCGGTTGGCGGCCGCGCCGGCCTCAGATTTTCAATCCCCGCCTGGGCCTGACGGCCCGCGGCCCACGGTGGCCGGGGACGATCGACCGGCTGGATACGCCGAGCCGGACTGAAGGTCTCGGGTCGTTGTCAGGGTGCTGCCATCCGGGTGACGCGGATGGCAGCAGGGGCTTGCTCGGCCAGTGGGGCCCGGTGCCAGCCGTCTCCGGCCGGTTCGGGGAGGACGCGGATCTCGACCGCCAGTACCTGTTCCCCGACCCAGACCCGGTGGGCGTCCAGGGCGGTGAGCACCGGGCCGTCCCCGGCGACCTCGAGGAGGATGCGGTCGGTCACGTCGAGGCCCCTGTTCTCGCCGGCGCTGCTGCACGGCGCGCACCAGGTCGCGGGCCAGGCCCTCGAGCACGAGGTCGTCGGTGAGGCCGAGGTCGAGGACCACCAGACCGTGTCCGCCGTCGAGGGCTCGGGTGGTGGCCTCGTCGACCGGCTGGACTCGCATCTCGAACTCGTCCGGCTTCGAGGACGCTGCCGCCGACCCGAGCCCGGCCCGCCTCGAGCAGCTCCCAGTCCCCGCCCTTGGCCGCGGCGGCCACGCCGGGAGTCAGGGGCCCGAGCCGCGGCGCCGCCACTTTGAACACGACGGTGAGGACCCGAGAGGCGAAGCGATCCTCGTCGTCGGTCGAAGGTCACCGACTTGACGTTGACCTCGTCGGCGATCAGATCGACGTACGGATCGAGACGGCCGGCGTCGACGGCGGCCACCGTCAGGTGGCGCAGGGGCAGTCGGGCCCGCAGCCCGTTGGCCTTGCGGATCGAGTGGGCCGCCGAACAGACCTCGCGGACCCAGTCCATATCGGCCACCAGGTCGGGCTCGGCCGGCAACGACGGCCGACTCCGGCCAGTCGGCCAGGTGCACCGACGTCGGCCTCGCCGCCGCCGGTCAGACCCTTCCAGACCGCCTCGGTCACGAACGGGAGGAGAGGGGCGGCTACCCGGCAGACCACCTCGAGCACGGTGGCCAGCGTGTCGAAGGCGTCCTTGGTCGCCGCCGGGTCGCCGGTGCCGGTTCCCCAGAAACGGTCCCGGCTCCGGCGGATGTACCAGTTGTTGAGGACGTCGAGGAAGGACTCGATGGCGCTCGCAGCACCCGAAAGGTCGTAGGCGTCCATGGCCGCCGTGACCTGGTCGACCAGCTGACCGGCCTTGGACAGGATGTACCGGTCGAGGCGTGCCGGTGACGTCGGTGCGGCCGAGTACGGCCTGCCGGTCGTCGGCGTTGGCGTAGAGCGAGAAGAAATACCAGGCGTTCCACAGCGGCAGCAGGGCACCGGCGGACGGCAGCCGTGATGCCCTTCTCGTCGGTGATCATGTCGCCGCCGCGGAGCACCGGCGAGGACATGAGGAACCACCGCATGGCGTCGGAGCCGTGGGTGTCGAACATGGCCTCGGGGTCGGGGAAATTCCGCAGGCGCTTCGACATCTTCTGGCCGTCGTCGCCGAGGAGGATCGCCGTGGGCCAGGCAGGTGGTGAAGGCAGGCCGGTCGAACAGGGCGACGGCCAGCACGTGCAGGGTGTAGAACCAGCCCCGGGTCTGGCCGATGTACTCGACGATGAAATCGCCGGGGAAGTGCTCGTCGAACCACTCGCGGTTCTCGAAGGGGTAGTGCACCTGGGCGAACGGCATCGAGCCGGACTCGAACCAGCAGTCGAGCACGTCGGTCACCCGTCGCATGGTGGACGCGCCGGTCGGGTCGTCGGGGTTGGGTCGGGTCAGCTCGTCGATGGCGGGCCGGTGCAGGTCGGTGGGCCGCACGCCGAAGTCCCGCTCCAGCTCGTCGAGGCTGCCGTACACGTCGATGCGCGGGTAGCGGGCGTCGTCGCTTTTCCAGACCGGTATCGGCGATCCCCAGAACCGGTTGCGCGAGATCGACCAGTCCCGGGCATTGGCCAGCCATTTGCCGAACGAGCCGTCCCGGACGTGCTCGGGCACCCACGTGATCTCCTGGTTGCGGGCCAGCAGCCGGTCCTTGATGGCGGTCACCTTGACGAACCACGACGTCACCGCCCGGTAGACGAGCGGGGTGTCGGTTCGCCAGCAGTGCGGGTAGGCGTGCACGTACGAGTCCGATCGGACCAGCGCTCCCTGCTGGCGCAGGGCCCGGATGACGGGCTGGTTGGCCTCGAACACCTGCAGGCCCTCGAAGTCGGGCACCTCGGAGGTGAACCGGGTGCGGGAGTCGACCGGGCAGACCACGGGGATGCCGGCGGCGGCGCAGGCGATCTGGTCGTCCTCGCCGAATCCGGGGGCCATGTGGACCACCCCGGTGCCCTCCTCGGTGGTGACGAAGTCTTCGGCGAGCACGACGAAGGCGTTGGGCGTGGTCGCGAAGTAGGGAAACAGGGGCCGGTAGTGCCGGCCGGCCAGGTCCCGCCCGGTCACCGTGCCGAGCCGGGCGGCGCCTTCCAGCTGCGTCTCGTAGCCGGCCGAGGACACCCTCGCCGAGCACGAACCGCGGCGCCGTCGCGCTCGAAGACGGCGTACGGGACATCGGGCCCGACGGCCAGGGCCAGGTTGGACGGCAGGGTCCAGGGCGTGGTCGTCCACACCCAGACCTCGACGATCCCGCGATCACCGCCGGCGTCGCCGCTCACCTCGCCGTCTGGCCGGTCGGCTCCGTCGACCCGGCCGCGGCTCCAGGCTGAAGGCGACGGTCACGGCCGGGTCCTGGCGGTCACGGTAGGCGTTGTCCTGGCGGGTCTCGGAGTTGGAGAGCGGGGTCTCGCACTCCCAGCAGTAGGGGAGCACCCGGTAGTCCTCGTACAGGAGGCCCTTGTCCCACAGCTGTTTGATGGCCCACATGACGCTCTCCATGTAGGAGAGGTCCATGGTCTTGTAGTCGTTGGCGAAGTCGACCCAGCGGGCCTGGCGGGTGACGTAGCGCTCCCACTCCTTGGTGTAGCGCAGCACCGAGGTGCGGCAGTGCTCGTTGAAGCGGGCGATCCCGTACTCGGTGATCGGGCCCCGTCCGGACACGCCGAGCTCCTTTTCGGCCTCGGTCTCGGCCGGCAGACCGTGGCAGTCCCACCCGAAGCGCCGCTCGACCCGCTGGCCCCGCATGGTGCGGTAGCGAGGGACGACATCCTTGACGTATCCCGTCAGAAGGTGGCCGTAGTGCGGCAGGCCGTTGGCGAAGGGCGGACCGTCGTAGAAGACGAACTCGTTGCTCCGCTGGCCGGCTCGTCCACCGACCTCCGGAACGTCGTCCTCGGCATCCCACGCGGCCAGGATCGCTTCCTCGATCTCGGGGAAGCGGGGCGAGGCGGGAACGTCGGGATAGTGAGGGGCGTCGGGAGCGCCAGTATCGGGGCCGGCGGGCATCCCACCACGATACGAGGGAACAAGCGCGCACGCCTGGCGGCGTTTCACGGCTGGACCGGGACGCCAGGCTGCCCGTGGTAGGGTTCCTGGCTCTCCGGAAGTCCCACGGCACCACGATACGCCGCAAGGCAGGACGAGATGGCGAGAAAATCCACGACCTCTTCCAACTCCACCACCAGCAGCCCGGCCAAGGCGGTCGCCAAGGCCCGCCGACAAGACGGCCCCAGTCGCGGCGCCGGCGAAGCCCGCCAAGGCGGCTCGCGGCCAAGAGCGGCCGGGCCCAAGGCCGACAAGACGCCAGCCAAAACCGGACGGCGGTCATCGCCGAGCCCAGTGACGATCGGGCGGCATTCCTGGCCAGCCAGCGCCAGCTGCTCCTCGACGAGCGCACCAACTACATCCGCTCGGCCGAGGTGCTGAAGGCCCAGGCCGACTCGCTGGCCCTCGAGCACGAGCCCGGCGACGTGCAGTTCGACGAGGAGGGCGGCGAGGGCGGCACCTCGAACGTCGATCGCGAGCTGGACCTGGTCCTCTCCGCCCAGGCCCGGGCGGCGGCGGTAGAGATCGACCGGGCCCTGGCCAAGATCGAGTCCGGGACCTACGGGTCGTGCGAACAGTGTGGTGAACAGATCCCCGACGCCCGACTCCAGGCCTTGCCGCAGGCTGCCCTGTGCGTGGCGTGCAAGAGCGGCGGGTTGTCGTCACGGCGCTGAGCGTCACGGAGCGGCGACGCGTCCGCCAGCTGCTGATCCCGGCGGTGGCGGCCGTCGGTGCTCGCCGCGGATCAGGCCAGCAAGACCTGGGCGCTTCATCACGTCCCCCTCGCTCCCGGTGGCCGGCACGTGATCGGTCCGGTGTGGCTGGTGCTGACCTTCAACAGCGGGGCCGCCTTCAGCCTCGGGCGCGGGGTCACCCCGGTCATCGAAGGCGGTCGTGGTGGTGCTGGTGGTGTGGCTCCTGGTGTTCAGCCGCCGGGCCAGCCGGGCCGCGTCACTGCCGGTGGCGGTCGGCCTCGGGCTCCTGCTCGGCGGGGCGGCCGGCAACCTCACGGATCGGTTATTCCGACACAACCACGGCGCCGTCATCGATTTCATCGACCCGGCCCGAGTCGGGACCCGGGACTGGTGGCCAGTCTTCAACCTGGCCGACGCCGCGATCGTCGTGGGGGTGGCGGTCCTGCTCCTCTCTTACCGTCGCCGGGCCGGCCCGGTGACGGAGCCGACCAACGCCCCTGATCCCCGGCATGGCTGAGGGGTGGGCCCTCCCCGGCGCACTCGACGGTGAGCGACTCGACCGGGCCTTGGCCCTGTTGACCGGGTACAGCAGGCGGGAGATCGATGAGCTGATCGGCGCAGGCCGGGTCCGAGTCGATGCACGAGTGATCGCGTCGCGCGCCCGCCGGGTCCGAGCCGGTGAGCGGCTCTCGATCTCGGGCTCGCTCGTACGGAGCCCGGCCGTCGGCCCCGACGCCGGACGGGCGGGTGGATGTGACCGTGGTCTGGAGTGACGACGAGGTCATCGTGGTTGACAAGCCGGCCGGCCTGGTCGTCCATCCGGGGGCCGGGAACCGCTCGGGAACCCTGATTCAGGGGCTCTTGGCCCGGTTTCCGGACCTGGCTGGGCTGGCGGAGCGGCCGGGTGGCGACGGCGATCGCGACCGACCTGGCGTCGTTCACCGCCTCGACAAGGGCACGTCAGGGCTGCTGATGGTGGCTCGCACCGAGGTGGCCCGCACCAGCCTGGCGTCCCAACTGGCGTCGCGAACAGTCGGTCGCGAGTACGTGACCCTGGTCAGGGGGACCGTCGCCGCCGACTCGGGCCTCATTGACGCGCCGCTCGGGCGGGATGGCCGTGATCCCACCCGGATTCAGGTGCTGGCGAGCGGTCGCCCGGCTCGGACCCGTTACCGGGTAGACGAACGGTTCGACGAGCCCGCCCTCAGCACGTTGCTCTGCTGTCGGTTGGAAACGGGACGGACCCACCAGATCCGCGTGCACCTGGCGTCCATCGGCCACCCCGTGGTCGGCGACGAGCGCTATGGGCCGAAGGTCCTCAGCAGCTGGCAACCGCTTCCGTCGGGGCGCCCGTTTCTGCACGCCGCTACCCTCGTGTTCGACCACCCCGTCACCGGCGCCCGACTCTCCTTTTCCTCGCCGTTGCCCGCGGATCTCAAAGCCGTTCTGGAGGCGATGAGCCCCGGGCGGGCGGGGTAGACCTATTCTGCAGACGCCCCTGCGGGGGAACATCGATGTAAGAGGACGACGAGTGCCACTGGCCAGACCGGTTCGGGTCATGGCCGCAGTTCTCCTGGGAGCGGCGGCGTTGGGGTTGACGGCGTGCGGCTCGAACAGGAGCGACACGGTCAGCCCGACCACTCCCCAAACCAACTCAGCCGGGGTCACCCGGCAGGTGCTGAAGCTCGGTTTTCTGGGCGCCCTCACCGGACCCGACGCCCAGCTCGGTAGCAGCATCAAGGCCGGCGAGCAGCTGGCGGTCAGCCAGTACGACGTCGACAATCCCGACATCACGGTCGAGATCGATGCCTTCGACAGTCAAGGACTACCGGCTCGGGCCGCTGCGGGGGCTTCGGTGCTGGCCCACGACCGGGTGGTGGCGGTGATCGGCCCCACCCTCTCGTCGGAGGCCGCCGTCGCCGATCCCACCTTCGAAGCTGCCGGCATCCCGAATGTCACCGCGTCCGCCACCGGCGACCAACTGGCAGAGAACGGTTGGAGCTACTTTCACCGGGTCGTCGCGGCGGACTCCACCCAGGCCGCCGGGGACGCCGACTACCTGGTCAAGACGTTAGGACAAAAATCCGTAGCGGTCGTCGACGACTCCAGCTCCTACGGTGTCGGCCTTGCCGACGCGGTGCGATCCGCCCTTGCGACCGTCGGGGGTGTCGACGTATTCGACGGCCATGTCACCGCGACGGGTACCAACGACAGCCTGGTGGTGGAGCGGGTGGTGGCAGCCAAGGCCGGCGCGGTGTTCCTCGGTGGCGCTTCCGGCCCGGCCAGCCGGCTGGTGGCTCAGCTGCGGTCCGCGGGATACCAGGGTGACTTTTTGACCGGTGCCGGCGCCGCAGGTCCGCGTTTCGTCGGCGATCCCGGCCGGCAGGTGACGGCAGGTGGTGGTGCCGGCGCCGGGGGCGATGCCGGTCGTGCCGGCGGCGGGGGCGGTGGCGGTAGTGGTGGCACCGGCGGTAGTGGCGGCGCCGGCGCTACCTACGTGAGCTGCCCGTGCGCCAACGTAACCGGCGGTACCGCGGCCCAGGTCTTCGCCTCTGCCTACCGGGCCGCCTACGGGAGCGCCCCCGGTGCGTACGCCGCCGAGGCCTATTCCGCCACCGCCTTCGTGCTGGCGGCCGTGAAGTCCGGGGCCACCACCCCGCTGGCCATCAACATCTACCTGGCGACCAGCAGCTACGTGGGGATCACCGGCACCATCAGGTTCCTCATCGATGGCGACCTCAGCGCCGCACCCGTCTACATCTACCAGGCCAAGAACGGAGGGATCGTCAGGGTGGCGACGACCCACCAGCCGGAGTAGCCCGGCCGGCAACCGCCCGTTGGTGGGCCCCCGGGTCGCGGCTGTTCCTGGCCGCCGGACCCGCCGGGCCAGTGCGATCGGCGACCCTGCCGGGCCAGTGCGATCGGCGACCCTGCCGGGCCAGTGCGATCGGCGACCTTTGGCGCCGGCGTACACCTATGGAGCGTGATGTACACAGGATGTACATCACGCTCCATAAGTCCCTGGAACCCTCCAGAAGTGGCGCCACGGGGGGTGGGTAG
The DNA here is from genome assembly GCA_963769725.1 of uncultured Acidimicrobiaceae bacterium. GTDB lineage: Bacteria > Actinomycetota > Acidimicrobiia > Acidimicrobiales > Palsa-688 > PALSA-693. The sequence goes on from CAVYMU010000010.1 coordinate 103,328, forward strand.
CCGGCCCGCAGGCAGGGGTACGGGGTTCAGCCCGGCGGCGGGACCAGGGCGACGAGGGCGTTGACCGCGGCGGCCGCCACCGGGCTGCCACCCCGGCGCCCGACATTGGTGATGGCGACCGGCTGCAAAGGAGATGCCCATAGCCCGGCCTTGGCGTCGGCGGCGCCGACGTACCCCACGGGGAGCCCGATCACCGCCGCCGGTCGCACCGCTCCCGCGGCGTGCAGTTCGAGTAGTCGGGCCAGGGCGGTTGGGGCGTTGCCGATCACCCAGAGGGCGTCGTCTGGGAAGGCGGCGGCGGCGAGTTCGACCGCTGCGGCCGAGCGGGTGGTGCCGGGTGGGGCAGTGGGCACCTGGTCGAGGAAGCAGCGGGCCGCGCTCACGGTCGGGATACCGGCGACCACCATACGCGAGTCGCAGACGACGGGAGCGCCGGCGCCCAGGGCCGTGGCCGCGGCGCGGACGGCCCCCCCGCCGATGCGCGCCGACTCGCAAAACGACTCGTCCGCGGTCGCATGGATCATCCGAGCCACCACCTCCAGGGCGCCGGCCGGCCACCCCGACAGGTCGACCCGCTCCGCCAGCCGGCGGTACGACTCCACCTCGATGGGGTGGGCGTTCGGGCCCGCCAACGCGGTGCCGGCGCAGGGTCGGGCCGGGTCATGTCGCTCAGGCAGGCGGACCACTCAAGTCCACGATGTCGTAGGACCACAGTTCGCTGTGGCTGGCGACGGGCCGTCCCTCCGAGGTCTCCGTGGCACCGCGGTGGCCTTGGGCGAACGCCGGTGACGCCACCCAGCTCTCGAATGACTCCTGGTCCCGCCACCGCGTCATCACCAACCAGGTGTCCCGGCCATCGGTGGGTCGGAGCAGCTCAAAGCCTTCGAAACCACTCGCATGGTCCACGGCGCCGGCTCGGGCCGCGAAGCGGCGGGCCAGCTCCTCGCCCTTGCCCTCGCCCACCTGGATGGCGTTGATGCGCACGATCGTCATGACGACATCCTCGCAGGAGACCGCCCCCCAAGGTCGAGCGCGGAGCCGCGAGTCGGGTCCGCCACTGAACTCTGAGCCCGGCGGGATTTCTCGCCAGTCCGGGGCACTTCGGGTGACCACGGGAGCGATCCGGCCGGGAAGTGAGCGTCAGGAGCGAGGGCGATGGCGTCGCTCGGGCAGACCTCGACGCAGGCCAGACAGTCGGTGCAGCGTCCGGCGTCGACGGTGGGCAGGCGAGGCGCGGGGGACAGGGCCCGGGTCGGGCAGGTGATCAAACAGGCTCCGCAGGCCGTGCAGGCGGGGCCGACCCGGACGGTCACCGGTCCGCCTCGTGATAGCCCCGAGGGGTCACCATCCGGTCGCCCATCCAACGCGTCGTCGAGGCTCCGATAATCACCAGCGACCGCATTCCGACCGCTTCCGGATCGAGGGTGGCGAGAGTGGCCCGTACCACCCGCTGGCCCGGGCGGCCGATGTCAGTGAGGACGGCGGTTGGGGTGGAGGGGGGTCGTTGGGTCCCGAGGATGGCAAGCGCTTCCACCAGCTGGGTGGTACGGCGGGCCGAGCGAGGGTTATACAGCGACACCACGAAATCGCCGGTCGCGGCGGCCTGCAACCGACGGACGATCAGTTCCCAGGGAGTCAACAGGTCGGACAACGAGATGGCCACATGGTCGTGGCCGAGCGGGGCGCCGAGGACGGCGGCGCCGCTCAAGGCCGCGGTGACGCCGGGGACCACGGTGATGGGCGGGTCGCCGGAGCCGGGCGCCAGCTCGCAGACGAGCGAGGCCAAGGCGTAGACGCCGGCGTCGCCCGAACAAACCAAGGCCACCCGGGCGCCGCCGGCGGCGCGTTGCAGCGAGTCGCGGCACCGGTCCGTTTCCGCGCCGATGGGCCAGCGCAGCACGAGTTGGCTCGGATGCAGCAGGTCCTTCACCGCCTCCACGTAGGCGCTGTACCCGCTGACCACCTGAGCGTGGCGGACGGCGGCCGTGGCCGCGGGGGTTCGCATCGCTGCGTCGCCGGGACCGATCCCCACCACGGCCAGGTGGCCCGCCGGCGTCGCCCGTCTGGTCAGGGCGACGGTGGCGTCGCCCGACGTGCTGACGCGCTTGGGCGTAACCAGGTTGGCGTCCGGGCCCGCGGCCAGCAAGGCGGCGGCTTCCGCCACCGATGGAGTACCGACCGCGGCGGCCACGGTCTGGCTCGGGTTGGGCACCCGGCCGCTGGCGACGATCTCCTTCAGCGCGGGCGCGCCGAACGTCCGAAGGGCGACGCCCAACCGGGCGGCCAGGGCCACGATGGCGGGCTCGGCTGCCTTGCGATCGAGAGTGGCGACCTCGCTGACCGCTGACTGGGCCACGCCTGCGTCGGCCAAGGCGCCCGAAGCCAGCTCCCACAAGGCGTCAGAGTCGGCGCCGCGGCTCGACCCCACACCGATGACCACGGATGCCGGCCGCAACAGGACTTCGAGGCGGAGCGGTGGCCGGGCCGCGTCGGTAACGGTGACCCGCCCCCCCGCAACCTCACCGGCGCCGGCCAGCCCTCCCTCGCTCGCCAGGTCGGCCAGCGGCGTTGGCAGGGGCCACCCGGCCGAGGTGGGATCGATCTCGACGAGCGGCGGGGCCCCGTCCAGCCAACGTCGGGTCACGCCCGCGACGTCGCCCTCGGCCCGGAACCCCGGCAGGTCGTCGAGGCTGGGCAACCCGGATCCGTCGGTGGCCGTGGTGATGACCGCCTCGGCGCCGAGCCAGGCCGCCACCTGCCGAGCCAGATCGTTGGCACCGCCCTGGTGCCCGCCGCAGAGCGCCACCGCGAAACGGCCCTGGTCGTCGACGCACACCACCGCCGGATCGGTCTGTTTGCTGGCCAGCAAGGGAGCGACGGCCCGCACCGCGATACCCACGGCACCGACCAGGACAAGCCCTTCGACCGAACCCCACTCGACCCGGACCGTCTCGACCAACCGACCGCCCCGGTGCTCGTACGGCAGGCGCCTGGCGATTTCTGCTCCCGCGGCCGAGACCGAACAACACAACACCCGAGTCATTCCCCCGGCCCCCAGCACACGAAGACTGGGTTCTCGGCCTGCAGGCGCACCGCCCCTTCCGCGCCGACCGCGACGCCGCGGCTGACCGTCACCTGCACGACGTGGCCGAGCCGGACGGCCGCGGCCGCGGCCCGATCGAGGGCGGCGTAGGTGGCGACGATCGTCCCCTCGGCTCGCAACCGGCCCAGGGCGACGTCGAGGACTCCGAGGCCACCGCCCCCGACGAACACCCGGTCGGGGTCGGGTAAACGGGCCAGGGCCTCCGGCGCCGTCCCGGACACGACCGTTGCACCGGTGCCGGCCAGATTGGCGATCAAGTCGGCGGCCTGGTCTGCCCGGCGTTCCACCGCGAAGACCCGCAGGCCCGGGGCGAGGCGGGCACATTCGGCTGCGACCGAACCCGACCCGGCGCCCACATCCCACAGGACACCGGCGGCCGGGAGTCGGAGCTTTCCGAGCGCCACCGCCCGGACTTCGGCCTTGGTGATCATCCCGTCTCGGTGGCGGTAGGTGGCCTCGGGCAGTCCCCAGGCCCGCACCGGTCCGCCGCCGGCTTGGGCCCGGGTCACGGGCGCGGTGCACACCACGACCGACAGGGGATCGAAACGCCCGGAGGCCAGACCAACGACATCGCCTCTCCACACCCGCTCGTCCGCTTCGCCCAGCCGGCTGGCGACGACCACACTCCGAGCCGGGCTCCTGCGCTGGAGCAGGGCCCGGCCCACCGACTCTGGCGGCTGATCGGGCGAGGTCAGGATGGCCACCTTTTCGTGGGCCAGGACGGCGTCGACGCGCGGCCGTCGAGCGGTCGCCCGTGCGCCGAGACCACCACGGCGTCGTCCCAGGCCAGTCCGGCCCGGGCGCAGGCCAGGGCCACCGACGACGGGGCGGGGTGCACGGTGATCTCTCCGGCTCCGAAACGGGCTCGGGCCAGCCGAGCCAGCCCGAAGAAACCGGGGTCGCCGGAGACCACCACGCACACCTTTTGACCCCTGTCCCGGTAGCCCCAGACCCGGTCGAGCACTCGGTCCAGGGCGCCGTCGAGTGCTACTCGCTCGCCCGGAAGGTCCGCCGGTAGGGCAGCGAGATGGCGGGCCGCACCGACGAGCACCGTGGCGCCCGACAAGGCTCGTCCGGCGGCGGCGCCGAAACATTCACCGCCGACCACCCCGACCAGCGAAATGGATCCTGGCCCGTCAGCCACGAGCGATCACCGCGTCGCCTTCGAAGTCGACCATCACCACTTCGACCGCCAAGGCGTCGTCGACGAAGGTCCGGCAGGCGGCGGCGGCCCGCCGGCACAACTCCGCCAGCGGCTCGCTCCGTCCCAGGGCCAGGCAGGTCTCGGCGAAATGCCGGGCCGTCGCGGTGGCGGTGGCTGCTTCGACAACCGCGGGCCCGGCTCCGGTCTGGCGAGCCACCTCTTCGAGCAGCCGGCCGTCAACCTTGGACCGCCGGTAGTGGGTCATCAACACCCCGGCCGCCAGCTTGGTGATCTTGCCGGCCATCCCGACGAAGGTCGCCCGGGCCATGCCGGCCGCGGCGGCCCGCCGGAGGGCGATCCCGGTGAAATCGCCGACCTCGACGAAGCAGACCGCCGGCAGCTCCGGGAGCAGTCGCTGGGCGGCAGCGTCGGTGCGTCCTCCCGTCGACAGCACCAGGTGATCCCGGCCCTGGGCGGCGGCCACGTCGACCTGCTGGACCACGCTGGCCCGCCAGGACGCGGTGGAGAAGGGACGCACGATGCCGGTCGTACCGAGAATGCTGATGCCGCCGACGATGCCGAGGCGGGCGTTCGAAGTCCGGGCGGCCATGGCTTCGCCTCCCGGCACGGAGATGGTGAGAGCGACCGGACGGTCGGTCACCTCCTTGACCGCGGCGCGGATCATGCGGGCCGGGACCGGGTTGATGGCCGGAGCGCCGACGGGCAGGCCGAGCCCCGGGAGGGTCACGGTGCCGACGCCCGCCCCGGCGCGCAGCTCGACCGTCCCCACGGGCCGCTCGGCAGGAAGCCACATCGCGGTCACGGTGAGGTGGGCCCCGTGGGTGACGTCCGGGTCGTCGCCGGCGTCTTTGACCACGGCGGCCCGCCCCCGACGGCCGGGAGTGCTGCCCTCGGTGTCGGTCACGGCAAAACGGACCCGCCGCCCGCCCGGCAACCCCACCTCCACCTCCGTCGGAGGGGTTCCACCCAGCAGTCCCGCCACGGCGGCTTTGGCGGCCGCCGAGGCGCAGGTGCCCGTCGTCCAGCCGGTGCGCAGTCCCTTCGCCCCGGCCACCTCAGGGGCGAGGGGCGGCTCGTGCGGCGGCCGGCGGGTCTGGGGGTCGATTGCCGGCGGCTGGTGCGGCGGCCGGCGGGGCTGGGGGTCGGTTGCCGGCGGCCCCGGAGGTGGCGGCCCGGGCAACGGCTGGTCCGGCTGCGGGTTCACCGCCGGCGCGCCGAGGGCCGGCCCGCCGTGGAGCCCGGCGCGGGATCGCAGCCGGTAGGCCGTGCTGTGTCCGGGGGAGTAGAGATGCGAGCGGCGGGCGACTGGCCCGTCGGCAAGGGCGTCGCCGACCAGGACCAGCACCGTGATGGTGGTGCCGGTCGCCCGCAGGTCAGCGGCCAGGGCGCCGACGGTGGTACGGATGATTCGTTCGTCCGGCCAGGTGGCCCGGATCACGATGGCAGCCGGGGTGTCCGGCCCGTACCCGGAACCTGGGGCCAGCAACTCGGCGGCCAGCTCGTCGGGCCGGGCTGCCGACAGGAAGACCGCCATGGTGGCGCCGTGGGCGGCAAATGCCGCCACCGATTCGCTCGCCGGCATCGACGCCTGGGTGCGCCCAGCGAGGCGGGTGAGCACCACGCTCTGGGTGACACCTGGCTGGGTGAGCTCGTGCCCGAGCGCGGCGGCGGCGCCGGCCAGCGACGAGACCCCGGGCACGATTTCCCAGGCGCGGTCGTGGGACCGGCACCAGTCGATCTGCTCGCCGATGGCGCCGTAGATGCTCGGATCGCCGGAGTGCAGGCGCACGATCCGGGTGCGCTCGGCGTGCGACGCGTAGACACCGATCACGTCCTCGAGGGTCATGGTGGCCGAGTCGTGCACCGCCGCCCCGCTCCCGCAATGCTGGAGCAGGTCAGGTGGAACGAGGGACGAGGCCCAGATCACCACGTCGGCGGCGGCCAGACGCCGGGCACCTCGCAACGTGATCAGGTCCGGTGCGCCCGGTCCGGCGCCGACGAAAGAGATCACCGGGATCGTCCATCGGTCGGCCGGGACGATCACCGTGGCCAGGTAGGAGGCCGGACCGCCGGCCGCCAGCTCGCCGAGGGTTCCGATTCGCTCGCCGGGCATGCCGATCAGCTCGCCGGCCACGGCTGCCGTCACTGCGCCCGCACGGCCTTGGCCGTCCCGGCGCAGCTCGGGCAGCCGGCGGCCGCCCTTGTAGATGACGACCGTGGTGGCGGGTCCTGCAGGTCCGGTTCCAGGTCGTCGCCCTCGAGGGCGGTGCGGATCGATGACGCCGGGTCCGTTCGTCGGCGATGACCGTCCCGGTCCGGGCGGCCAGGGCCTGGAAGGCCATGATCCCGGGCACTTGGGTCACCGTGGTCGTCGGCCGGCGCTGCCGGACCCGGTCGGCGACGGCCGAGAAGGTGGAGTAGGTGAGCGGGTCGCCGAGGGTGATCCACGCCACCTCTTCGCCGGCGGCCAGATGACGAACGACGGCCCCGGCCGCCTGGCCGACCGATCGCTCCCGGCCGGCCCGGGTCGGGGTCATGGCGAAGGGGATTCGTTCGATCGCCAGGCCCGGGAGGGCCTCGCGCACGACGGCCTCGGCCCGGCCGACGGCATCGACCGCGGTGGTTGGGGCCACCACCCGGTCGGCCCGGCGCAACGCCGATACGGCCCGCACCGTGAGCAGGTCGGCTTCGCCCGGGCCGACACCGACGCCGACCAGGCGGCCGGGAACCGGCGGGTCGACCGGGCCGACGGGGCCGACCGGGCCGGATCCAGGGACCGGCTCGGCCAGGGCGGCGTCGAGGGCGGCCCGGATGAGGTCGGCTTCGGACCTTCCGGTCTGGGCGGCCCGGCCGGCCAGACCGGCCTTCAGCCGGTCGGTGAGATAGAGGCTGCTCTTGCGCACCGACCATCAGCCTAGGCCCCACGTAGGGTACGACGTAGGGCACAGGTCAGGGCGAAGGCGGCAACGGCGCCGGGATCCCCGCCCGGGTGGTGGTGGAGGTAGGTGGCGAGCAGGGTCGGCGTGGCCCAGCCCTCTGTCCGCCGGCCCCATCTTCTGCTGAGTAGCAGGGCCTGACCTGTCGGAGCGAGCACCGAATAGTGGAACTCGTGGCCCCGAGTGCGCGTACCGGCCGGGCCGATGGGCGACGCCGTGGTGGTGACGGCGTGGCGGTAGCCGAGGGTGAGGCGGTCGGTCATGACGGCCTGGCCGGCCACGACGCCGGCCATGGGACGCCCGTCGAGCGACTCGGCCAGGAGCAGCAGCCCGCCGCACTCGGCCCAGGTCGGCAGGCCGGCCAGCACCCGGCGCCGTATGTCGTCCGAGCAGCGGGCGGTTGGCGGATAGGGCGGCGCCGTGGACTTCGGGAAAACCGCCGCCGACCACCAGGCCGTCGATGGAGGGCGGGAGCCGGCTGGCCGCCAACGGGTCGAACGGGACGATCTCCGCCCCGGCGGCTTCGAGGGCGTCCAGCGTGTCGCGTATAGGTGAAGGTGAACGCGGCGCCGGCCGCGACGGCCACCCGGATCGGCGGTCCGGGCGCCGGCAGCGCCACCGCCCCGGCGGACCGGGCCGGCGCCGAGCGGGCCAGGGCGACGACGGCGTCGAGGTCGAGGTGGGCCCGGACCACGGCGGCGAGTCGTTGGAGCGCACGGCCGACCTGGTCGGGCTGCTCGGCCACCGGGACCAGGCCCAGGTGGCGGTCCCGCCACCGAAGTGCGTCGTCGCGGGGCAGCGCGCCGAGGACGGGGATCCCGAGCGGCACGAGGGCCTCGCGCAGCATGGCCGCGTGGGTCGGGCGAGCCGACCTGGTTGAGGACGACCCCGGCGATCGACAGGTCCGGCTGCAGGGTGGCGTAGCCGTGCACCACGGCGGCCACCGAAGCGGACATGGCCGAGGCGTCCACCACCAGCAGGACCGGGGCCTCGAGCAGCCGGGCCACGTCGGCCGTCGACGACGGCGGTCCCGTCGCCGGCGCCGTCGAAGAGGCCCATGACGCCTTCGACGACCAGCAGGTCGCCCCCCGCGCGCGGCCCGGGCGGCCAGCGGGCGCGATGGCCTCGGCACCGCAGAGCCAGGCGTCGAGATTGCGGGGCGGCCGCCCGGAGGCCAGGGCGTGGTAGCCGGGGTCGATGAAGTCGGGGCCGACCTTGGCCGCGGCCGGGCGATGGCCGGCGTGGCGCAGGGCGGCGATCGAGCCCGGTGGCGACAGTGGTCTTGCCGACCCCTGAGTGGGTGCCGGCCGACCACCAGCCGGGGACCGAGAGCGCGGGCTGGACATGCCATCAGGCTGCCAGGCCCATCGCCGCCCGGCGAGCTCGGTTACCTTGGTCCGGCGATGGCGCTCGAGCCAGCGGGCATCCGGCGATCCGGCTCGGTACCGGGCGGCATGTGCGCAAGCAGGGCATCCCGATCCGGCCGACGGGGCAGTGCGAGGCACCGGCCCCGACCGCCGAGGGCCTGCTGCTGGTCGCCCACGGCTCGCGAGTGCGTCCGCAGCGCGGAGGAGATGCGACACCCTGGCGGACCGGGTGGCCGCCGCGCTCCCTGGTGTCGCGGTCGAGGTGGGTTTCCTGGAGATGACCGATCCCCCGGCGGGCTCCCAGGCGGATCGGCTGGTGGCCCGGGGCTGCCGGCGGGTGGTCGTCCTGCCTCTGGTGCTCCTCGACGCCGGCCACGCCAAGAGCGACGTGCCGGCCGTGGTGGTCGACGCTCGTGCCCGCCATCCCGCATGTGGCGTTCCCGTTCGGGCGGCCGATCGGCGTGTCGCGGGCGCCGGTCGAGGTGCTGGGCAAGGCGGTGATGGCGGCGGGGGGCGCCGGTCTGCCGTTGTTGATGATCGCCCGCGGCACGTCGGACCCCGACGCCAACGCGGACGCCTACAAGGCCGCCCGCCTGGTCGCCGAATGGACGGGCGCCCCGTTCGTCCACGTCGGCTTCAGCGGCGTCACCGGCCCGTCGGTCGGCCAGGCGGCCGACGTGTTCGCCCGACTCGGGCTATCGCCGCATGACCGTGGTCTGGTGGTACCTCTGCCACGGAAAGCTGATCGAGCGGGGCCGCCAGGAGCTGGCGGCATTTCGCCGCCCGCGCGGGTGTCGAGGTCATCGATGCCGGTCACCTCGGACCGCACCCGGCCCTGGTGCCGTTGCTCACGGCTCGCTACGAAGAAGCCCTGGCCGGCCGGGTGGAGGTCAACTGCGACACCTGCGCCTACCGGGCTCCGTGGCCCGGGCGCGAAGACCGGGTGGGCCAGGCGATCGGCGTTGGCCACTCGCACCTGGCCGTCAGCCACCGCCACCCACGCCCGCCGGGTCCGACCCGAGGCGCCCACCAATAGAACGGCTGGGGACGATCCGAGGGGCGGGGCCCTACGAGAGAGTGGCGGCAGCCGCGGGCAGGCCGCCCTGGGCCCGCAGCGCCATGTCGGCCAGGGTGAAGGAGTCCAGGTGCCGGCGCATGTGCTCGCCGACATCGGCCCACACGGCCAGCAGCACGCACTGGCCCTCGTGGTCGCACGCGCCGTTCTGGTGCGGCTCGCCGAAGTCGCCGGCGACGATCGGGCCCTCCACCGCGCTGACGATCTGGCTCAGCGTGATGTCCCCGGGAGAGCGGGCCAGCACGTAGCCGCCGCCGACGCCCCGCTTGGAGCGCACCAGGCCGGCCCCTTTTAGGGCCAGGAGAATCTGCTCCAGATACGGCTGCGGAAGTCCGGTGCGCTCGGCGATGTCGCGGACCGAGGTTGGCTGGGTCTGCCCGGCGTGCAACGCCAGGGACAACAGGGCCCGGCTGGCGTAGTCGCCCCGGGTGGAGACCTTCACGGTCACATTCTACCACTAGGGTGGTCGAGCGATGACTTCTTCCCAGCCGGTGCTGCCGTCCTATCAGGGCGCCAACCTGGCCGGCGTGGTCCCTGGTCTCCTGCGACCCCCCGAGCAGCGCCCGGAGTGGTTCCCTGAGCCCGTCCAGACTGCGGCCCAGGTGGTCCTGCTGGTGGTCGACGGTCTGGGCTGGCTGCAGCTCCAGGAACGCCGTCACCTGGCACCGCAACTGGCGGCCCTGGCCGGTGGCCCCATCACCTCGGTGGTGCCCAGCACCACCGCCACGGCCTTGACGTCGCTGACCGTAGGGGTGGCCCCGGCGGTGCACGGCATCGTGGGCTACCGGCTGGTGGTGCGACGGGACCGACGGGACCCGAGGTCCTGAACGTGCTGCGCTGGAGGACCGTGTCGGGCGACGCCCGCCCCTTCGTCGAACCGGATGGCATTCCAGCCCCTGCCCCCCTTCCAGGGCCATCCCGTTCCCGGTGGTCAGCAAGAGCGAGTTCGTCGGTACCGGATTCACCCAGGCCCACCAGCGGGACGCGCCCGTCGCCGGGTGGTCGGTGGCATCCAGCCTGGCCGTCGAGGTGCGGGCCTTGCTGACGGCGGGCGAGCCGTTCGTCTACGCCTACTACGAGGGCATCGACAAGATCGCCCACCTCGCGGGGCTTCGGCCCCTACTACGACGCCGAGCTGGTCGCGGTGGACCGCATGGTGGGCGACCTGCTCGAGGTCGCTGCCGAGCGGGGGCGGCCCTGGCCGTGACCGCCGACCACGGCCAGGTCGAGGTGGGAGCTCGGGCCACCCCGCTCGACCAGGCGGCTGGCGGACGAGGCGCTCATGCTGAGCGGCGAGGCCCGGTTTCGCTGGTTGCACGCCCGACCCGGTGATGCCGGTGCGGTCGATCGATCTGGCCGGCGATGGCCCAAGCGGCTTACGGCGAAGAGGCCTGGGTGGTGACCATCGATCAGATGGAGGCGGAGGGGTGGTTTGGCGGAGCCATGGCGGCTCCGGTGCGGGCCCGGCTGGGCGACGTGGCGGTCATTCCCTATCAGCCCGTCGCCTATCTCGATCCCTGCCGACGGCGGCGACGCCCGGCTGGTCTGCCGGCACGGATCGCTCACGCCGGACGAGATGCTGGTACCTCTGGTCGCCGGGCCGGGCAGACTGGGGGCGTGATGCCAAACAACCCCACACAGGTGGCGCAGTCGGGACCGGAAGAGGTGCTCGTGGTCACCTCGCCGGAGCAGGGCGAGATTGCGGGAGCGAACTCGGATCGCGAGTCCGTCGAGCAGCCGGCCAAGGTGATGCGGATCGGCTCCATGATCAAGCAGCTCCTCGAAGAGGTCCGCCAGGCCCCGCTCGACGAGGCCAGCCGGGCCCGCCTCCGGGAGATCTACGACACCTCCGTGGCGGAGCTGTCCGACGGCCTGTCGCCCGACCTGCGCGACGAGCTGGCCCGCATGGCATCGCCGTTCGGGCCCGACGAGGTGCCGAGCGAAGGCGAGCTGCGGGTGGCCCAGGCCCAGCTGGTGGGCTGGCTGGAGGGGCTGTTCCACGGTATCCAGGCCACCCTGTTCGCCCAGCAGATGGCCGCCCGGGCTCAGCTCGAGCACATGCGCCAGCGCAGCCTGCCGGCCGGTGCGGACGACCGGCCCGTACCTGGCACCTATCTGTGACGCCTCGGCGGGCGGTTTGGTAAAGAGGCGGACCGGGTGGCCAAACCGGTCGTCGAAGGGTACCCATCCGTCCGCCGGGCGGGCCCGCCGATCCAGATACGGTCGACAAGACCAGGAGCGCCCGAGGGCTCGACCGCGCTAGTCTCGGAGGCGGAAATCACAGCTCTGTAGTTCATCCACAGGGTCCCCCACAGTCGCTGTGGATCACCAAGATCGAACTGTCACGAGGGAGGCGGAGTTCGTCCGTGGGCGCATCGTTTACCCACCTGCACCAGCACACCGAGTTCTCGATGCTCGACGGTGCGGCCCGGGTCCCCGAGGTCATCGCCCGGGCGGTGGCAGACGGTCAGCCGGCGGTCGGGATCACCGACCACGGCAACATGTACGGCGTCCTCGATTTCTACAAGGCGGCCAGCCAGGCAGGGATCAAGCCGATCATCGGCATCGAGGCCTATCAGGCCGCCGAGTCCCGCTTCGAGCGGCCCGTGCGCCGGGGCCGTATCGACGACGGCGGGTGGCGACGCCGACGCCGGCGAGAAGCTCTACTACCACCTGACCCTGCTGGCCGAGAACGGGACCGGCTACAAGAACCTGCTCAAGCTGTCGTCGGCCGCCTACCTCGAGGGCTATTTCTACAAGCCGAGACTCGACTGGGAGCTGCTCGAGCGCTACCACGAGGGGGTCATCGCCACCACCGGTTGCCTCGGTGGGGTGGTGCTGCAGGCCCTCCTCAAGGGCGACACCGAGCGCGCCGCCACCCTGGCCGCCCGGCTGCAGGACATCTTCGGGCGGGACAACCTGTTCGTGGAGCTGCAGGACCACGGCCTCGACGAGCAACGCCGGACCAACCCGGAGCTGGTCCGCTTGGCCCGGCGCATCGGTGCGCCCCTCCTGGCCACCAACGACAGCCACTACGTCTCCCGTCACGACGCCGAGGCCCACGACGCCCTGCTGTGCGTGCAGACGGGCTCGGTCAAGGACGACCCCAAGCGCTTCAAGTTCCACGGCGACGAGCACTACCTGAAGACCGCGGCCGAGATGCGCGACCTGTTCCGGGACTACCCCGAAGCCTGCGACAACACCCTGTGGATCGCCGAACGGGCGGACGTCGAGATCGAGTTCGGCAAGCCGAAGCTGCCGTCCTTTCCCCGGCCCGGGCGAGTTCCCCGACGCCGACGCCTATCTCCGGCACCTGGCCTACGAGGGGGCGGTGGAGCGCTACGGGGAGCCGCTCGCAGCCGAGGTGCGCCAGCGGCTCGACTACGAGCTCGGCGTCATCTCCGACATGGGTTTCTCGGACTACTTCCTGGTCGTATGGGACCTGATCCGCCACGCCCGGGAGCAGGGCATCCGGGTGGGACCGGGCCGGGGTAGCGCGGCCGGCTGCTGCGTGGCCTACTGCCTGCGCATCGTCGACCTCGACCCGATCCGCTACCGGCTGCTGTTCGAGCGCTTCCTCAACCCGGGCCGCAAGCAGATGCCCGACATCGACATGGACTTCGACGAGCGCTACCGCGGCGAGATGATCCGCTACGCGGCCGAGCGCTACGGCTGGGACCGGGTGGCCCAGATCGTCACCTTCTCGACCATCAAGGCCCGGGCCGCGGTCCGCGACGCGGCCCGGGTGCTCGGCTACCCCTACAGCGTCGGCGACCGCATCGCCAAGGCCATGCCGCCGCTGGTGATGGGCCGGGACACCCCGCTGTGGGCCTGCTTCGAGGAGGACCCCAAGTACGCCGACGGGTACAAGGCCGCCCTCGAGCTGCGCCAGATGTGCGCGACCGACCCCGACGCGGCCCGGGTGGTCGACGTGGCCCGGGGCCTCGAGGGCCTGCGCCGCCAGGACGGTATCCACGCCGCGGCCGTGGTCATCTCGGGCGATCCGCTGACCGAGCACCTGCCCATCCAGCGCAAACCGGAACCGGGCGGCCGGGCCGAGGACGCCCCGATCGTCACCCAGTACGAGATGCACGGCGTCGAGGAGCTCGGCCTGCTCAAGATGGACTTCCTCGGGCTGCGCAACCTGTCGGTCATCGAGCGGGCCCTGGACCTCATCGAGGCCGCCACCGGCGAGCGGCCCGACATCGACCGGGTCGCCCTCGACGACCAGCCTGACCTTCGAGCTGCTGCAGCGGGGCGACACCGTCGGCATCTTCCAGTTCGAGGGTGGGGCGATGCGCAACCTGGTGCGGGCCCTGGCCCCCACCGAGTTCGAGGACGTGGCCGCCCTCGATCGCCCTCTACCGGCCCGGGCCCATGGCGGCCAACATGCACAACGACTACGCCGACCGCAAGAACGGCCGCAAGCCGGTCACCTACCAGCACCCCGACATGGCAGGAGGTGCTCGGCGACACCTACGGCCTGTGCATCTACCAGGAGCAGATGATGCTCCTGGCCCAGAAGTTCGCCGGCTACTCGCTCGCCGAGGCCGACAACCTGCGCAAGGCGGCCGGCAAGAAGGTCCGCGAGATCATGGCCCAGGAGCGGGAGAAGTTCGAAGCCGGCTGCGAGACGACCGGCTACGGCCGGGTCATCGGCAAGATGCTGTTCGACATCATCGAGCCGTTCGCCGACTACGGCTTCAACCGCAGCCACGCCTTCGGCTACGGCCTCGTCAGCTACCAGACGGCCTGGCTGAAGGCCCACTACCCGGCCGAGTACCTGGCCGCCCTGCTGACCAGCGTCAAGGACGACAAGGACAAGACCGGCGGTGTACCTGGCCGAGTGCCGGGCCCATGGGCATCGAGGTGCTCGTCCCCGACATCAACGTGTCGCGCTCGGAGTTCACGGCGGTCGTCCAGACCGGCTCGGATCCGGCGGCCCCGGCCAGGACGGTCATCCCCTTCGGCCTGTCGGCCATCCGCAACGTCGGCGAAGGCCTGGTGGAGCGGATCATCGCCGAGCGGGCTCGGGCCGGCCCCTTCGCCGACTTCTACGACTTCTGTGCCCGGGTCGACCCCATGGTCCTCAACAAGCGCACCGTCGAGTCGCTCATCAAGGCCGGCGCCTTCGACGCTCTCGGCCATCCCCGCCAGGGCCTGTGCCTGGTGTTCGAGCAGATCGTCGACCGGACCCTGGCCCGCCGGCGTGAGGCCGACCAGGGAATCATGAGCCTGTTCGGTGACCTCGGTGAGCGGGCGGTGCGGTCTTCGACGAAGCCAGGGTGCCGGTCCCCGACCAGGACTTCGCCAAGTCCGCTCGCCTGGCGTTCGAGAAGGAGATGCTCGGCCTGTACCTGAGCGACCACCCGCTCAAAGGGCTGGAGGCGGCGCTGGCCCGCCACGCGGACGCCACCATCGTCGACCTGCGCGAAGGGGCCAGAGACGGGGAGATGCGCTGGGTCGGCGGCGTGGTCACTGGAGTGACGCGCAAGTACACCAAGCGGGGCGAGCTGATGGCGACCTTCGTCCTGGAGGACCTGGTCTCCTCCATCGAGGTGTGGGTGTTTCCCCGGACCATGACCGACGTCGCCCACCTCCTCGCCGACGACGCCGTGGTCTGCGTCAAGGGCCGCCTGGACCTGCGGGAGGAACCGGCCAAGCTGGTGTGCATGGAGATCAAGCGGCCGGACCTCAACCTGACCGACCAGCCCCTCCACGTCGATCTGCCCGTCCATGCCCTCACGGACGAGCGGGTGGAGTCCCTGAAACGCTTGCTGAGCGAACATCCCGGGCCGTCGCCGGTGCTGCTCCACGTGGGATCGAAGTGCATCCAGCTGGCATCCCAGTGGAGGGTCGACACCAGCCGTGGTCTCCTGGCCGAGCTGCGGGTCCTGCTCGGGCCGGCCTGCCTGGCGGTTCGCTGACGGCCCTGGCGCTGAGGTAGTTTCCTTGCGGGAGCTAAACTACCTGCTCACGCACGATGTGGTGAGGAGAGTTCACGCGGTATGACGTTCGCTGTCGAAACGAAAGACTGCACCGCCCTGGCGGATGGCGAGTTGGCCGACATGGCCGACATCGTCACCGACGGCCCCGCTGGCTTCGACATCGGCTTGCTGTCGAAGCAGGCCGAGGAATGGGTGCTGATCACCCAGGTCCGTGACGTCGGAAAGCTGGTCGGCTTTTCGTTCTGCACCCTGGAGCGCATCGGTGGCACCCCCTGCCTGCTGTGGGGCTTGGCTTCGGTGAAGCGCAGCGCCAAGCGGGACCAGGTGCTGAAGTCCATCATCGCGGCCCAGTTCCGCCGGGCCGTCCTGGCCTTCCCGGACGAGGACGTGCTGATCGGCACCCGGTTCATCGATGCCGGCGGCTTCCAGACATTCAAGGGACTGGAGGACATCTGCCCCCGTCCTGGTCACAAGCCGACGGGAGAGGAGCGGGCGTGGAGCCGGCGACTGGCCAAGCGGTTCGGCGGCCGAGGGTCGCATCGACGACCGCACCTTCATCGTCAGTGGTGACGGCAGCGCTTCGGGGTGTTTCGACTTCGCTCCGGCCAAGCCAGAAGGCGTGCCGGAAGACGTAGCCGGGTTCTTCGAGGCGCTCGACCACCAACGCGGGGACGTGCTCATCGCCTTCGGCTGGGCCATGGCCGAGGACCTGGCCAGCAAGTACTCGCCCTGATCGGGTCGACCCGGGCCTACGGCCGGGGCAGCAGGGTCTCGACCACCTTGTGACAGCGACCGTCGATCGGCGGCGTCAGGGCGACCAGGAGACGGTCCCCTTTGCCCGCGACCAGGTGCCGGCGACCGGAGCGGTCCATGAGGGCGGCCATGTACCGATCCAAGCAAGGTAGTTCGCGCTCGTGGTCGAGCCAGGCGAACCGGCAGGCCAGGTAGGGGCCCTCCCGCCACAGGCTGATCGGGCCTTCGGGTTCGACCACCGCGATGGACGGATGGTCGGGCCGGCGTTCCCAGAACGGGATCGCCGGCGACGGCATGCCGAGCAACGACTGCCCCCTGGGGTGGAGAAGCGGGCGCAGCATTCGCTGCACCCGGCGACCCGTGAGCCGCCGTACCGGTTCGGGTGGACCGGTCAGCACCAGCGCTTCCGGCTGGTGCGGGTCGGGGACGTCGTCGAAGTCCTCGTCCAGGGTGACGGTCACGACGTCGTAGGGCCGCAGCCGGTGGGTGGCGGGCGCGGGAGACCAGGCTCGCACCAGGGCCCCGGAGGCCATGTCGACGCCGGCACAGTGGTTGCCGTCAGCCGAGAGCACGAGAAGCTCCAGGGTTGCACCGGGGGCGACGGCCACCCGGGGCAGATCCTTGACGACGGGAGAGAAGTCGGGCGCAGTACTAGCGGGCACGGGTATTCATAGTTGCCAATCACGGACCCCTAAGCGGTGGATGCCCCGTCAAGGCATGCTAGCGGGTCAACTTTTAGAGTTGTGACGCCAGGGTCACGGGATCGGAAGTAGGTGCCAGACAAGCGTAGTCCCGGCAGACAAAGGCCAGATCCGCCACCTCCGGCGTCGTGCGACCCTCCCACAGGGGAGACGGGTACGGTTCGCCCCAAGCCAGAACCGCGCCGGGCAGGTAGCGGGCCTGCACTACCGCGACCAGGTCGGGCCGGTCGCCGGTCACCACCACCTCGGTCACACCTCGAGCCGCCAGGTCGGCGGCCGCCACCAGGCCGGTAAAGGCAACGGGCACCGCGGTGAGGGCCGGCCCCATGGCGGCGATGATCGCCTCCGCCCGGGCCTGGTAGCGGGTTACTCCACTAAGCGCCGCCAATCGCAGCAGGGCGGCGGCCCCGACCGAGTTGGCGGAGGGCACGGCGCCGTCCTGACTGTCGATGGGTCGGGCGATCAGCGGCTCCGCGTCGCGCCCGGTCATGTGGAACGCGCCCGACTCGTCGTCCACGAACAGCTCCAACAGTGCATCCGCGGCCTCGGTGGCGGCCGTGATCCAGCGGGCCCGGCCGGTCGCTTCGGCCAGGCGGACAAAGGCCTCCACCAGCCAGGCGTGGTCGGCGGCATAGGCCAAATGGCGAGCCTGGCCCGGCCCGTTTCCTGTCGAGCCCGGCCCGTTCTGTGCCGGCTCCGACTGGCGGACTGCCAGCTGCGCAACCATCGCCCGTCCGCCGGCCGGCGCAGGTTGGAAAGCAGAAAATCGCCAAGCGCTTCGCCGGCAAGGAGCCAGCGTTCGTTGGCCAGGCAACCGCCCGCTTCGGCGAGGGCGGCCACGGCCATGGCGTTCCATTCGGTCAGCACCTTGTCGTCGAGTCCGGGCCGAACCCGCTCCTCCCGGCGGGCGAAGAGGGCCGCCCGGCCCCCCTCGACCTCGGGGGAGCGCGCCAGTGACGCCCCGAGCGGCCGGCACAAGATGTTGCGGCCCTCCCAGTTCCCCTGCTTGGTGACGCCGTACCAGTCGCGGGTGAGCGGGCCGGCCACGTCCAGCACCTCGGCCTCGTCCCAGACGTAGAAACGACCTTCCTCCCCTTCGCTGTCGGCGTCCTCGGCGGACGCCAGTCCCCCGCCGGACAAGCGCATGGGCGAGCGCAGCAGGTACTCCAGGGTTTCCGTGACGACCTGGCGGTACTGCACCGCCCCGGTCAGTTGAAAGGCGTGGAGGTAGACCCGGGCCAGCTGGGCGTTGTCGTAGAGCATCTTCTCGAAGTGAGGGACCAGCCAGCGCCGGTCCGTCGAGTAGCGGGCGAAGCCGCCGGCGAGGTGGTCGTAGATCCCCCCGGCCGCCATGGCGTCCAGGGTCGTGGTGACCGCGCCGGCCACATCGGTCCGGCCGGTCCGGGACGCGGCCAGCAGCAACAGCTCCAGCATGGCCGGCTGCGGGAACTTGGGAGCCCCGCCGAAGCCGCCCCACTCGGCGTCGAAGCGGGCGAGGAGGGTGTCCGAGGCGGCCCCGAGGAGGGCGCCCAACGGCGCCCCGCCAGCGTTCCCGCCCGGGGCGCCGCCTTCTTTGGAATCCCAACCCCGGCCGGGCAGGGCGGTCCCGGCGCGGACGGCCTCGGCGAGCTGGGTGGCAGACGCTTCGAGGTCCGGCCGGCGCTGATGCCAGGCCCGGCCGACCTGGCCGAGCAGCTCCACAAAGCGAGCCCGGGGAAAGTAGGTTCCGCCCAGAAAAGGCCGGCCGTCGGGCAGCAGGAAGACGGTCATGGGCCATCCGCCGCTCCCGGTGACGGCCTGGACGGCCTCCATGTAGACGGCGTCGACGTCGGGTCGTTCCTCGCGGTCGACCTTGATGTTGACGAAGCCGGCGTTCATCACCCCGGCCGTGGCCGGATCCTCGAAGGACTCGTGCGCCATCACATGGCACCAATGGCAAGCCGAGTAGCCGATGGAGAGCAGGATGGGGACGTCGCGCCGCTGGGCGGCGGCGAAGGCGTCCTGGCCCCACGGGTACCAGTCGACCGGATTCTCTGCGTGCTGGCGCAGGTAGGGGCTGGTCTGGTCGGCCAGACGGTTCATGGAGCCAGGCTAGGTCCCCGTCCCGCCCCCGCTGGCCGGCGTGGCGCCGGCGTCGTCGCGGTCCCCCCCGCCCGACCCGTGCCGGTCGTCCAACCCCGCCGGCGATCTGGTTGTAAAAGTCGCGTAATACGCGACAGATAGAACAACATCACGGGTCGGAAGGCGGTCCCACCTCCCCGGCGCCGTCCAAGTGCTCCAGGAGCAGCGCCGCCACCACTCCCGGCGAGCCGGACGGTAGCCAATGGTCAGCCTCCGGAAGGGGGACAAAACGGAACGGCCCGGTGACGTGACGACCGCACCGCTGGGCGGCTAGCGGGGTGATGAAGCGATCCTGTTCGCCCCACAGGAACAACGTCGGCACCGCCACCGGGCCGACCCGGTTGCCGAGATCGAACGGTAAGGCTCGATACCAGTTGAGGGGGCCCGTCATGGCGCCGGCCGAGGTGGCCCGTCGGGCATACCGCCGCGCCGACTCGGCGTCGAGACCGCGGCGTTGCAGCAGATCCGAGAACCTTCGTCCCCCCGCTGGCGACAGGGCGAGCTCCGGCAGCTTCGGAACCTGGAAGCCCAGCATGTACCACGACCGCAGGGGCTGGCGGCTGCGGAGCATGGCCTCGGCGAAGGCACGAGGGTGGGGGACCGACAAGGCGGCCAGACTGCGGACGCAGTCACGGTGGGCGCCCGCCAGATACCACGCCACCACCGCGCCCCAGTCATGGCCGACGACGTCGAATCGGTCCGCCCCTGCCGCGGCCGCCAGGGCCAGCACGTCGCCGGCCAGCCGGCTGAGGGTGTAGGAGCGGCGACCCGCCGGCTGCGCCCCGGGGGAGTAGCCACGCTGATCCGGCGCCAAGACGCGATAACCGCGGTCGGCGAGGGACGTCGCCACCTGCTCCCAGCAGTGACGATCCTCGGGGAAGCCGTGCAGCAGGATGACAACCCTTCCGTCGGGCGGGCCCTTCTCTGTGACGTCGAAAGTCAGTCGCTCGTGGGTGTACCGGTCCATCCGGCGTCCTCTCGTTGAGGGGGTGGGAGCAGGGCGCGTTGCACCTTGCCGATCGACGTGCGGGGCAGGTGGTCGACGAGGACCACTTGACGGGGGGCGGCGAAAGGGGCGACTGCTTCGGCGACCAGGCGGCGCAACTCGTCGAGCCGGGGTGGGTGGGCGCCATCGGTTGGGACGACCCAAGCGACCACCCGCTGGCCCCATTCGGGGTCGGTCCGTCCGGCGACAGCGACCTCGGCGACCGAGGGATGGGAAAGTAGGGCGGCCTCGACGGGCGCCGGCCACACATTCTCACCGCCGGTGATGATCATGTCGCCGACCCGACCGTGGATGAGCAGCTTCCCGTCGACACCGAGCTCACCGGCATCACCAGTCGCCAGCCACCCGTCGGCGTCGAGCGCTCGGGCGCCGTCGCGATAGGCCCGCATGAGCATCGGACCCCGCAGCCGCACTTCCTTGGTGGCCGCGTCGATGGTGATCTCAACGCCCGGGAGAGGAACGCCGTCGTACACGATGCCGCTGCCGGTTTCGGTGAGCCCGTAGGTGGTGACCACGTTCGACGGGAGGTTGCGTGGCGGCGCCGAACCGCCGAGTACCACGGTTCGAAACGCCGCCGCGCCGACCCTCGCCAAGGCGGTAGCCACCAGCGATACCAGCACCTCGGGACCGCCGGCAGCTCGTACCGCGTCGCGATCAAAGCGCGGCAGCATCGTCAAACTGGTGCCGGTGAGCAGGCTGCGGGTCACGACGGCCATTCCGCCGACGTGATTGAGGGGGAGGCACGCCAGCCACCGATGCCGGTCCGGATCGACGCCCAGCCGCCGGGTGGTGGCGTCAGCCGAGGCCGCGACTGCGCCGTGAGTGAGGATCACCCCTTTGGCCGTGCCGGTGGTTCCGCTCGTTGCCATCACCAGGGCGTCGCCGGCTTCGACCGGTAGGCCGTCCCGGCGGTGCTGTGCGCCGTCCGGCCCGATGACCCGAGCCGGCCGCAGCTGGTCGAGCACCGCCTCCTGGGCGGCGGGGGAGAGCCGCTGGTCGAGGGGCAGGACGGCGTCGCCGCGATCCCAGGCGACCCGGAGGGCGGTGAGGAACCCGGGTCCGGCGGGGAGGTCGATTGCGACCAACTCCGGCACGGCAGCTAGTTTGCGCTCCGTATGAGCCGACCGGCCAATCAGGTACCCCGCCCCCGCCACCCCTGGTTGGCCGGGGCCCGACCCCGAACTCTCCCCGCCTCAGCGGTGCCAGTGGTCGTGGGCACAGGCGCGGCGAGCGCGGCAGGATCCGTGATCTGGTGGCGAGCCGCGGTTGCCATGCTCGTCGCCGTCGCCCTGCAGATCGGGACCAACTACGCCAACGACTACAGCGACGGGGTCCGGGGCACGGATGCGGTCCGGGTCGGCCCGGTGCGACTGGTCGCGTCGGGGTTGGCTTCGCCGCGAGCCGTGCGGCGGGCGGCGATCGGGTCGTTCGCAGTGGCCGCGGCCGGTGGACTAGCCCTGGCCGCGGTTGCCGATTGGTGGTTGATCCTGGTCGGGGCGGCGTGCATTGCGGCCGGATGGCTCTACACGGGCGGGCCGAGACCCTACGGGTACGCCGGGCTCGGAGAGGTGTTCGTGTTCGTGTTCTTCGGCCTGGTGGCCACTGTGGGTACCGAATACGTCCAGGTCGGCCGGATCACCGGCCTGGCCGTCGGAGCGGCAGTGCCGGTCGGGCTTCTGGCCGTAGCGCTGCTGGTGGTCAACAACCTCCGCGACATTCCGGGGGACACCGCGAGCGGGAAGCGCACCCTGGCGGTGCGGATCGGGGCGGCCGCGACGCGGAAGCTGTACGCCGGCGCCGTGCTGGTGCCCTTCGGCGTGGCCGTCCTGCTGGCGGTGTGGCGACCGGGGACTCTCCTAGCCCTCTTGGCCCTGCCGTTGGCGATTCCGCCGCTCCGCCAGGTGCTGGGGGGAGTGGAAGGCAAAGGGCTGATCGGCGTGCTCGGGGCCACCGGCCGCCTGCAGCTGGTGTTCGGTGCCCTGCTTGCGGCCGGGCTGGCGCTTTGATGTCGCTAACGTCCATCCAGAAACGGCCGGACGATCTCGAGGAAGGCGTCGGGCTGTTCCAGGTGACAGGCGTGCCCAGCGCGGGGAACGATTGCCAGTGCGGCATTGGCGCCGATGCTGTCTACCAGGCGGCGGCCCTGGGCCAGATAGGCCTCGTCGTTGCTGCCTGCGACCACCAGGACCGGCATCGCGAGTCGGTGCAGATGCGGCCACAGCGGCTCCTGCGTCCCCGTCCCAGCCAGTCGAAGGCTGGAGGCCAAGCCCGCCGCGCTCCCCCCAGCCGGCTCTCCAGGGCGGCGGCCTCCGGGGGCAGCGTGGCGAACAGGGGACGCTTCAGCCACCAGGCCACGAAGGGGGCCACGCCCTCCGCCTCCACTCTGGCCGCCAACGCCTCGTCTGCGTCTCGGCGGTCGGCTCGACGGGCGGAATCGTCGATGCCGCCCGTGGCGCTGACGACCACCAGCCGGCGCACCAGGTCGGGGTGGCGCAGCCCGACGTGCAGGGCATAGCGACCGCCCATCGAGTAGCCGAGCCAGCTGGCGTCGCCTCCGGCCCGGGCCATCAGGTCGGCCCCGGTAGGCAGGTCGGCGGCAACGGCTGCGGATTGGCCGTGTCCGGGCGCGTCAAGGGCGATGACGGTGTGCTCTTGGGCCAGGACGGCCCCCACCGTCCCCCACGACTGGGCCGACTGAGTGAAGCCGTGGATGAGCACGACCGGGTCACCCTTTCCCGAGATCTCGGCGTGCAGCACGGCACGATCCTGGCATGACCGAGCCGGCGGCCGCGGACGTGCAGGCGACGTTTTGCTCCGTCCTGGTCGACGAGTGGGCCCGAGCGGGGGTCGCAGACGCCGTGGTGGCCCCCGGGTCCCGCTCGACGCCGCTCGTGATGGCGCTGGACCGCGACCCGCGGGTTCGGGTGCACGTCGTCCTCGACGAGCGGTCGGCCGGTTTCGTGGCGCTGGGCATGGGCATGGGTACGGACCAGCCGGCAGTGGTGGTGACCACCAGCGGAACGGCCGCCGTTGAGTTGCATCCGGCGGTGGTAGAGGCGTCGCACGCCGGGGTCCCTCTGATCGCTGTCACCGCGGACCGACCCGCGGAGTTGCACGACGTGGGAGCTCCCCAGACCGTGGAGCAGGATGGCCTGTACGGTTCCAGCCCACGGTGGGCGGTGTCTCCCGGTGTGGCGGAGGCGGAGGCGGCCAGCAGCTGGCGTCCGCTGGCTGCCCGGGCGGTCGCGGTCGCGACGGGCGGCCCGGCCGGGCCGGGACCGGTGCACCTCAACCTGGCGTTCCGCGATCCGCTGCTTGGAACCGCGGCGGCGGACGTCCTCCCCGCCGGTCGGGACGGGGGCGCCCCGTGGCACGAGCGGCTCGTCGCCCGGCCCGGTCCCCCGCCGGCAGCAGTGGTCGACGCGCTCGCTGTCCACTCGGGCGGTCGGGGCGTGATCGTGGCCGGGGCGGGCTCGGGGGACCCCGCCATGCTCATCTCGGCGGCCCGCGCCCTCGGCTGGCCGCTCCTGGCCGACCCCCGCTCGGGCTGCCGGGTCCCGGGCGCAACCGTGGTGGCGGCCGCCGACGCCTTGCTGCGGGTTCCGGAAATCGCCGGGTGGCGACCCGACGTGGTGCTGCGATTCGGAGCCCCCTGGGCGTCCAAGGTGCTCACGCAGTGGCTGGCGGGCCTGGGCTCCGATGTGTCTCAGGTGCTCGTCGATCCCTGGGGGCGGTGGGCGGACCCCGACCGCCGGGTCGGACGGGTGATCGCCGCGGATCCCACCGCGGTGGCGGAGGCGTTGGCTGCCGCCACTCCGGTTGCCCACCCCGCCTGCCGGCCTGACCCGAGCTGGTCCCGGCGGTGGGCGGACGCCGAACGAACCGCCCAGGGTGTCCTCGACGTCGAGCTCGGCGCCGGCGGCCCCCTGGCCTTGAGCGAGCCGGGCGTGGCCCGAGCCCTCGTGGCCGGCTTGCCCGAGGGTGCGGTGTTGTTGGCCTCGTCGTCGATGCCCGTTCGCGACGTGGAGTGGTACTCGGTGCCGCGCGACAAGGTGACGGTGTTGTCCAATCGGGGGTCGAACGGGATCGACGGGGTCCTGTCGACGGCGATCGGCGTGGCGCTCAGGGGAGCACCAACGGTGGCCCTGGTCGGCGACCTCGCTTTCCTCTACGACGCCGGCGCCTTGCTCGGGTCAACGAGGCGCCACCTGGCGCTCACCATCGTGGTGGTGGACAACGATGGCGGGGGGATCTTTTCGTTCCTGCCCCAGGCGGCGGCGCTCCCCGAAGCTCAGTTCGAACGGTTCTGGGGGACTCCGCACGGTGCTGACCTGGCCGCCATCGCGGCCGCCTACGGGGTCGAGGTGGTGCCGGTCGGGGACCGCGACGCCTTGGACGCGGTCGTGGCCGAGGCGGCGCGACCAGGAGTCCGGGTGGCGATAGTGAAGTCGTCCCGGCGGGCGAACGTGGCCGCCCACGACCGGTTGCACGGTGCGATTGCGGAGGCGGTGGCATCGTTGGTGGGTGGGGAGTAGGGGGGACTCCTCCTCGGCACGCGAGCGGAGCGGGGCGGGGGCGAGACGGCGGCCTTCGAACGGTCCGACGCCGAAAATCGTGGGGCGAGGGCGGCGGGCCCGACGCAGAATCGGCCCTGATGGCATCGGTGTGGGACCAGCTCGGGCCCAGCTACAACCAGGTGGCGGCCCGCTACGAGGGGATCTTCCGGGACGAGCTGGCGGCCAAGCCCCGCGACAGGGACCTCCTCAACGAGTTTTGCGCCGCCGCAGCTGACCCCCTCATCGACATCGGCTGCGGTCCGGGCCAGATCGGCGGGTATGCCCGGGATCGGGGCCGGTGCGTCGTAGGGGTGGACCTCAGCGCCGAGATGAGCCGGCGGGCGGCCTGCCATCTCGACGCCGCTGTGGTCGGCGACATGCGGGCGCTGTCGTTCGCGGAGAGGTCCGCGGGCGGCCTGCTCGCCTTCTACTCGATCATTCATCTGCGTAGGTCAGAACTGGCCGGGGTGTTCGGGGAGTTCCACCGGGTGCTCCGGCCCGGGGGGCGTCTGCTGTTTTCCGCCCATGAGGGGGACGGCGAGATCGAGCAGGACGAGTTTCTCGGGGAGCCCGTGCCGTTTATCGCCACCCTCTTCCGCCTGCCCGAGCTCGTGGCTGCCACCTCGGCCGCCGGTCTCGAGGTGGCTCGGACGGAGCGACGAGCCCCGTATCGGTCGGAGCATCCCACCGTCCGCTGGTACGTTGAGGCGATCAGGCCGACCTAGCAGCCTGGGATGCCGGAGGGTGTCGGGGGGGCGGGGTGGTGAGGGGTGTGGGTGTCAGGCCGGGTGGGGAGGGGGTGAGGGGAGCAGATTACTTTCTGGACGGTGGCGCCCTTTAGGTGGGCCGAGTTCGGTCCAGAGAACGTTGGCCGGCGGGCCTGGGCGGGTCTGGGCGGCGCCGGGCGGCCTGACGGCCGGGCGGCCTGACGCCTCTAGGGGCGGACCAGCGCGGCCAAGAGGGCCTGGAGCTTGAGCTGGGTCTCCGCCAGCTCGTCGGCAGGATCAGAGCCTTCCACCATCCCGTTGCCGGCGAAGATGCTGGCCCGTGCCCCCGCCAGCTCAGCTGACCTGATCCCCACGGCCCAGGCGCCGTCTCCCCGGGCGTCGACCCAGCCCACCGGGCCGGCGTAGCGACCCCGGTCGAACCCTTCCACTTCCTGGAGATAGCGCAAGGCGGCTGGTGTCGGGTAGCCGCCCACGGCGGGGGAAGGATGGACGCGGGCTGCCAGCTCCAGGGCTGTCAGCGGGGTGCTCGGGCGGATGCGAGCGGTGATGCGGGTGGCGAGATGGGACACGTTGCGCAAGCCGAGAACCGAAGGACGGTCAGGCACGTCGAGATCGACGCACACCGGGGCCAGCGCGGCGCGCAGGGCGTCGATCACCACTCCGTGCTCCCTCCGGGCCTTCGGGGACGCCATGAGCCCGGCGACCAGAGCCTCGTCGGCGTGGGCGTCCCCACTGCGGGCGACCGTTCCGGCCAGGGGATGGCTCGTGACCTGGTTGCCAATGCGGGCGATGAGCAGCTCCGGGCTGGCGCCGATGAACCCGTCGACGGAGAACACCATGCACGACGGGTACAGGGCTACCAGGCGGGCCAGAACGTCGCTCTTGTTGAACGGCCGGTTCGCTTCGATATCGACCCGCCGGGCCAGCACCACTTTGTTGAAATCTCCGGCTGCGATGCACTTGACCGCGGCGGCCACGATCTCCTTCCACTCGGCATGCGGGAGCGAAGGTGTGAGGGTGAACTCATCGGGCGGCTCGCCCGGGGGCCCCAGCGCTCGCACCGGCCCGACCACACCGCCGACACCGACCATCTCGCCGACACCGAGCACCTCGCCGGCGTCTGAGCCGGCGGAGGTCGGACCCGGCGCCGGGGTGATTCCGCCCGCCCGGGACCCGGATTCCGGGGAACCAATCGGCTCGATGGTCGTCAACCAACCTCGGTCGGCGAGACGGCCCACAATCCACCGGGGGACGACGAGCGTTCCCGGCGACGTCGGGTCGAACGGCAGGGCGCCCATGGCCACCGGCCCACAGCCCGGTAATCCGACCTGGTCGGCAACCTCGATACCGGCCAGGGTTTCGCCGACCTGGGCGACCGCATCCGCATCCGCTAGTCCGCCCGGCAGCTCCAGCCGGAGGGCGACCCCGCGAGCGGCCAGGCCGCCGTGCTCGTCCCTCCACATGAGCCCCTCGTCGCCCGCGACCTCGATGAGATCAGGGGGATCGGTGAGCGGAACCGTCCGGGCCACCAGGCCGCCCGTCCCGGCGGCTGCCGCCGTGCCAGCTCGGCTGCGACCCGTTGCGGTCACGTCGAACTCCGCGTGGCCGTGATCAGCTGGGTGACGCCGCCCGACAACAGACGCCGCTCGACCCTCTCGAAGCCGGCTGCGGCCACCCCGCCGACCAGCTCGTCCGGTGGGGGCAGGTACACCACGGACTTCGGGAGGTAGCGGTAGGCGTCGCGATCCGACAGCAGGGCGCCGATACGGGGGACGACATGTCCGAAGTACACGGCGTGGCCGGCCCGCAGGACCGGATTGGCGGGAATGGCCACGTCGAGCAGGGCGACGCGACCGCCGGGTCGAAGGACACGGGCGAGTTCGGCGAAGAACGGTCCCAACGCCGCGAAGTTCCGTAAGGCGAACCCACTCACGGCACCGTCGACGGCTGGCGGGACGGAGCGGGAGTCGCAGGGCGTCGGCATGGACCAGCGGCGCCGCCGTGCGAGCGTGGGCCAGCATCCCGGCCGAGAGGTCCACGCCGAAGGCGTCGTAACCGGCCAGGCCCAGATCGCGGCACAGGTCCCCGGTTCCGCAGGCGGCGTCGAGCACCCGGCCCGCCGGGTGGCAAGCCGAGCGAGCGGACCGTTGTCTGCCGCCAGCGACGATCGAGCCCGAAAGTCATGACCCGGTTGACGAGGTCGTAGCGGGGGGCGATGGTGTCGAACATGGACCGCACGGCGCGGACCTTGGCCGCGCCCTTCGGGAAGGGAGTCTCCGGTCGTCGCGTCCACGTCGTCGTCAGGTGCCCGTCGGGCCGTGATCGGCATTCACGCGTAGTAGCGGAGCACGACCTCGGCGACGCACACCGGTTTCGTTCCGCCCTCGACCTCGAACGTCATCGTCAGAGTGACCTGCACGCCGCCGCTCACCTCCTCGAGTTGGGAGAGCGTGGCCCCAGCCCGAAGCTGCGCGCCGACCGGCACAGGGGCCGGGAATCGCAACTTGTTGAGGCCGTAGTTGATGGACATCGAGGGGCCGGTGACATCCACGATCTCGTGGAGCATCGCCGGCACGAGCGAGAGCGTGAGGTAGCCGTGTGCGATCGGGCCGCCGAACGGGCCGGCCTTGGCCCGCTCGATGTCAACGTGGATCCACTGGTGGTCGTCGGTGGCGTCCGCGAACTTGTTGACCTGCTCCTGGGTCACCTGGCGCCACTTGCTGTAGCCGAGGTGCTCACCGACGAGCTGGTTGAGCCCGCCGATCCCGTCGATCGTCGTCGTCATGACCAGCAGGCTAGGCCAGGACCAGGATGCCTATCGAAACCAGGTGCGGCGATAGGCGCGGCTCTGCGGATGCAGCAAAAGCGCCACTAAGGCGCCGTAGAACAGCAAGCTCACGATCGAGCCAAACGAGAAGTCCACGACCGTGAACGCCACCAGGACGAGCGCCAAGGTCACGCCCAACCAGTAGCCCCACTTCTTCTCGTTGGCGATGCCCCATCCGGCCCCAACCTGGCCGACGACGAGCAGCAGTCCGAGCGCCGACAGTCGACCGAGTGTGAGCAACAGGTCCAAGGCGGCGTTCACGTACATCAACACCGTCGCCATCATCAACGTTTGCGGTTGAGTCCGATCGACCCAGCGGTTGGACGGCATGAGTATCAGTCTGGCAAAAGCCTCGCGATAGTGGCGATCAGGGCGCGGTCCGAGCGGCCAGTTGGCCGCAGGCGGCCTGGATGTCGGTCCCGCGGTTACGCCGCACGGTGGCGTTGACCCCGAGTTGCAGGAGAAGGTCCCGAAACTGGCGCACTCCCGGAGGCGGGGTACCCCGCAACGGGTACCCGGGCGTCGGGTTCAAAGGGATGATATTGACGTGGGCGCCGAGGGGCCGGGCGAGCTCGGCCAGTTCGGCGGCGTCGACGGGGCGGTCGTTGATCCCATCGATGAGAGCCCATTCGAAGCTGAGCCGCCGGCCCGTGGCGGTGAGGTACTGGCGGCAGATCTCCATCAACACCGGCAACGGGTACCTGCGGTTGAGTGGGACAAGCGTGTCGCGAAGCCGGTCGTTGGCGGCGTGCAAAGACACGGCCAGGTTGACGGGCAGGGCCTCGCGGGCCAGCCGGCGGATACCCGGGACGACGCCCACCGTCGAGATCGTCAGATGGCGGGCAGACAAGCCCAGATCCTCGTGAAGGCGCACCACCGCCGCCCACACCCGGTCGTAGTTGGCGAGCGGTTCGCCCATACCCATGAACACCACATTCGACAGGCGCGAGGGGAGAGCCGCCCGCCGGGCTGCGACCACCTGCTCCACGATCTCTCCGGTGCTCAGCTGGCGGGCGAACCCGGCCTGGCCGGTGGCGCAAAACGAGCAGCCCATGGCGCAACCCGCCTGACTCGATACGCAGACCGTGGCCCGGTCGGCATAGTGCATGAGCACCGTCTCGACCCGGACGCCGTCACCCAGCCCCCATAGCCATTTGATCGTTTGGCCGCCCTCTGAGACCGCCTCGGTCACGACTCGCAAGGCCGGCGGGAGGGCGGCGTCGAGGCGGTCGCGAAGGACCCGAGGCAGGTTTGTCATCTCGGTCGGCCGCCGCCCGTGGGCATACAAGCCCTGCCATACCTGATCCACCCGGTATGAGGGCTGGTCGTCGAGGAGGGCGGCCAGTTCCAACCTGTCCAGATCGTACGGACCCACTGTCAGCCTGCAGGAGGAATGTCGCCGACGTAGGCCTGGTCCAGGTGGTTGATGACGAACCCAAGGTCCACGTACAGCTTGACAGCGGGGGCGTTGTCCGCGTCCACGTACAGCATCCCGACGTCGAGGCCGCGGCCGTGCAGGTAGTCCAGGCCGGCCAGGACCAGCTGGCGACCGAGCCCGGGCCGCCGTTCGCGTCGGCGCGGGTCGACGGCGATGACGTAAATCTCACCGAGCGGGGGGTCGGTGTCCTTGTGGACCTTCGTCCAGCAGAAGCCGTCGAGGTGACCCTCCGCATCGTCGTGCAGGAGGAAACCGGGCGCGTCGAACCACGGCTCCGCCTCTCGCTGCCGCAAGGTGGCCCGGTCCCATCCCCCTTGCTCGGGGTGCCAGTCAAAGGCCCGGTTGTTGACCTCCAGCCAGGCGTCCTCGTCCACGCCCACCCGGAACGACCGGATGGCGATGGGCTCCACTCCGTCGGCCCGGCCCGCGTGGCGCAGCGACTCGGGCACCGGTAGGGGCCGTCGCATCTGATAAAGGACCCGTCCGGGTCTGAGCCCTACCGCGGCGGCGATGCGATCGTGCTCGGGTCGGGGTTGATTGACCCACATGTGCACGTGACCACCGCCCTCGGATGCGATGATCTGGGTCGCCTCGCGCACCAGGTCCAGGCCGATGGTGTTACCCGGGACGCGGTGGTGCGGGTCCACCACGAACTCCAGCGCCCAGCTGCCCGCACCGCGGGTGACCTGGGCATACCCAACCGGATGGTCGTGGTCGTCCTCCCAGGCGACGAGTCCGGCGAAATCTCCTCGCCCGCCCTGGGCCAGGTCCAGCCAGGCGTGCTCGTCGAGGGCGGCGTGGGCGTCAGCAGCCGTGGCGGCGTCGAGCAGACCCCGGACGGCCTCCACGTCCCCCCGCTCCAGGTGGGTCTTGGTCACAATGCGGTGCACCGCAGGCAGGGTATCGGCCGGCCAGCCTGACCGGCCGGCCCATCCTGCTGCCGTTCGCTCGGCAGGACCGGCCGGCCGGTCCTCCTGCCGTTCGCTCGGCCGGCCCACTGACCGGCCCACCTGCTCACCAGCCGAGCGATGGCCTGACCGGCCATCGACCCCCGGGAACAACCGGTCGGCCCGATCATCATCGCCCACACGGCTGGTGGTCCCTACCCTGATGCCGTGGCCCGACCTCGAACCCCGAAAGGCCGTGCCCGGGAGACAGCCAGCCGCCTGGCAGACGAGTACCCGGGCTCGGCCCAGGATCTGTGCGCCTTGGATTTCACCACCCCGTTCCAGCTACTGGTCGCGACCGTTCTGTCGGCGCAGACGACCGACGAACGGGTCAACATGGTGACCCCTGGCGTCTTCGCTCGGTATCCGACGCCGGCCGATCTGGGCGACAGCGATCCCATGGAGCTGGAGGCGCTCATCCACTCGACGGGCTTCTTCCGGTCCAAAGCGAGGAGCCTGATCGGACTCGGCCGGGCCCTCGACGAACGATTCGGCGGTACGGTGCCGCAAGCCATCGAAGACCTGGTCACGTTGCCGGGTGTGGGCCGCAAGACCGCCAACGTGGTGCGCAGCGTCGGCTTCGGACTGCCCGGCCTGCCGGTGGACACCCACGTGACCCGGCTCACCAGGTTGCTCGCCCTCACGACCTCCACTGACGCCGTGCGTATCGAGACTGACGTCACCGCCCTTCTGCCCCGCTCGGAGTGGGGCGCGTTCAGCCTCCGGCTGATCTTGCACGGCCGGCGGATCTGCGTGGCCCGGCGGCCCCGCTGCAGCGAGTGCGTGCTGGCGGACTTCTGTCCATCGGTGCAGCTCCCGGTGCGGGTCGGCGGGGCCGCCGGGGACGCCCGAAACGAGGGGGCGGGCCGGTCTGGCCGGAGCGGCCGGGACGACAGCCGGCGTCCGGCGCGCCCCCAAGCCCAGCCCGGTGCTCGTAGCGCCGAGCCCGAGCTGACCACCCAAGCCGGTCCTGGCAGCCAGGCTGGCGTCGAGCTGGGCCCGACCTGAGAGCATGGGACCGCTCGTCGCCCTCCCTCAGGGCCGCCTTCGTTTGTCGCCCCAGGTCCCCGCCTCGACCGCGCTCAGCCGCCGCCGGGCCGAGCGGAGGGCTCGCTCCACCTCGTAGAGGTCGGGACCGACTACATCCCGGTCGTCGCCGGCGAGACCTTCGGCGATGCGGGTGACGCGGGCCAGCAGCTCATCGAGGCTGGTTGCCACAGAACTCGAATTCGGCGCGGGCGGACATACCGATACCATCATTGACCCGATGTCCCCTCCTCCAATTCCAGCCCGCTCCGGGGCATCGAGCTCGGCGGCACCGATCCGACCGCCGTCCGGCTCAGGGTCACCGATCCCGGCTGCGCCGGCCCCGGAGTCGCCGCGCCCATCGTCGTCGGGCTCCAGGCCCGACGTGCTGACCTGGCTGGACTTGCGGGGCGCGGGCCGCGATCTGCACCGGCTGTTGCCGGCCCCGTCGCTCTCTGGCGAGGACGTCACGGAGACCACCGGGGCGGTTCGAGCCATCCTCAACCGAGTTCGCGTCGAGGGCGATCTGGCTGTTCGGGAGCTCACCTGGCAGTTCGATGGCGTGGCCCTGGACGACCTCCGCGTCCCCCCCGACGAAGTGCATGCGGCGCTCGCCGTCATCCCGGACTCGCTGCGGTCCGCCCTCGACGCTGCCCACGACAACATCGTCGCCTACCATCGCACCCAGCTACAGGCCGACCGGCGACTGGCCCGAGACGGTGTTGTCATCCGTGACATCACTGTCCCGGTCGATCGGGCCGGACTCTACGTGCCCGGCGGACGCGCCCCCTTGCGTCCACGGTGCTGATGACAGCGGGAACGGCCCGGGTGGCCGGTGTGGGCGAATTGGCCCTGTGCTCCCCGCCCGGAGCGGACGGTCGCCTGTCCCCGTCCGTGCTGGCCGCGGCGGCGGTGGCCGGCGTCGACGAGGTGTACCGGATCGGGGGGGCCCAGGCCATCGGAGCCCTGGCCTACGGGACCGAGACGGTCGCGCCCGTTGACGTGATCGTCGGCCCGGGAAACCGCTATGTGGCGATCGCAGAACGGTTGGTGGCCGGCGAGGGATTGGTGGGCGTGCCGTCGGCGTTCACCGGGCCCTCCGAGGTGGCCGTGGTGGCCGATGCCTCGACGCCGGTGGCCTATGCGGCGGTAGATCTGGTCGTCCAAGCCGAGCACGGCCCCGACGGGCTCGCCTACCTGATCACCTGGTCGGAGCAGGCCGCCGCGTCCATCAGCGCCGAGGTGGCTCGTCTCGCCGATGCTTCCCCTCGACGATCGGAGATTCTTGCCACCCTGGAGCAGGGCGGATTTGCGGTCCTGGTCGACGGCCCCGAACAGGCCATGGCGGTCGCCAACACCATCGCGGCCGAGCATCTCGAGCTTCTCAACGACGATCCCGAATCGCTCGTGCCGCTGGTTCGCAGCGCCGGGGCGGTGTTTCTCGGGCCCTGGTCCCCGGCCAGCGTGGGGGACTACATCGCCGGTCCCAACCACGTGCTGCCGACCGCCCGGACCGCTCGCTACGGCAGCGCTTTGCGAGTGGACGATTTCCGCAAGCACATCCACCTGGTCGAGGTCGATCGGGACGGCCTATCCCGGCTGGCGCCGCACGTCGTGGCCCTGGCCACCTCTGAAGGCCTGTCCGCCCACGCCGACTCGGTTCGGATCCGCGTCGATCCGGGCCGATTCTGATGGCGCTGCCTGCGCCCCGCCCCGATCTCGGTTTGCGGGAGGGTTACCACTCGCCCCAGGTCGAGGTAGACGTGCGCCTCAATACCAACGAGTCGCCGCTGCCACCCCCGCCCGGGTGGGTCGAAGCTGTCCAGTTGGAGGTCGGCTCGATTGGTTGGAATCGCTATCCCGATCGGAGCGCGACGGCGCTGCGGGCGGCTCTGGCCGGTCTCCACGGGGTTCGGATCGATCAGATCTTCTGCGCCAACGGCTCGAACGAGGTGCTGCAGTCCCTCTGCCTGGCCTACGGTGGCCCGGGCCGCTCGGTCGCGGTTTTCGAGCCCACCTACGCCCTGCACTCGCACATCGCCCACCTGACGGGGACCGCGGTGGCCGAGGGTCAGCGCCGGCCCGATTTTTCCCTCGATCTGCAGATCGTAGGGGACGTGCTCGAGGGGGAGGGCCCGGCCATCACCTTCCTGTGCTCCCCCAATAACCCCACCGGCCTGGCGGACGACCCCTCGACCGTGCGGGCCGTGCTCGGCGCCGCGCCCGGACTGGTGGTGGTCGACGAGGCGTACGGCCAGTTCGCCGACTGGTCGGCGCTCACGATGGTCGACGACGAGGTGCCGCTCGCGGTGACCCGTACCTTTTCCAAAACGTGGTCGATGGCAGCGGCCCGGTTGGGCTACCTCGTAGGGCCGGCGTCGGTCGTGGCCGACCTCGAGCGAGTGGCCCTCCCGTATCACCTTGACGGCTTGAAGCAGGCTGCGGGCCGGTTGGCGGTCCGCTTCGTCGGTGAAATGGAGGAGCGGGTGGCATTGATCGTCCGCGAGCGACATCGGGTCCTGGCGGCTCTGGACCGGATGCCCGTCACGGCCTGGCCGTCGCAGGCCAACTTCATCCTGTTCCGGCCCCGGCATCGCAAAGGCGCCCAGGTGTGGCAAAGCCTGCTGGACCGGTCGGTTCTGGTGCGCGACACCTCCTCGTGGCCCCGCCTGGCCGACTGCCTTCGAGTCACGATCGGCACCCCCCGGGAAAACGACGTCTTCCTTGGCGCCTTGGCCGAGGTCCTCGGGTGACCCGCAGAGAGCTGGTCGAGCGGCGGCGGGCCACCAAGGAGACGACCATCGAGGTCAGCCTGGTCCTGGACGGGGCGGGGCTGGTCTCGGTGTCCACCGGGCTGCCGTTTTTTGATCACATGGTGTCCCAGTTGGGCAAGCACGCCGGCTTCGACCTGACCCTGCGGGCTTTGGGCGACCTCGAAGTGGACGCCCATCACACCGTGGAGGACACCGGCATCCTGCTCGGCGAGTGCCTACGCGACGCGCTCGGGGACAAGACGGGCGTGCGCCGCTTCGCCTCCATCGAAATCCCGCTCGACGAGGCGCTCATCGCGGTGGCGCTGGATCTGTCGGGCCGTCCGTTCCTCGTGTACCAGGTTGACCCGGGCGCGGGCGGGGAGGCCTACCCGATCGGTTCGCCGCCCTTCGACCCGCAGCTGGCGGAGGAGTTCTGGCGGGCCCTGGTGACCTCGGCCGGGATCACGTTGCATTTGCGCATGCTGTCGGGTCGCAACGCTCACCACATCCTGGAGGCCTGTTTCAAAGGGGTGGCCAGAGCGCTCCGAGATGCGGTCCGGGTCGAAGGGGGCGCCGTTCCTTCCACCAAAGGCATCCTGTGAGGAGTGGAGCGTGATCGCCGTGCTCGATTACGGCATCGGCAACCTCCGTTCGGCCGAGAAGGCGTTGCAGCACCTGGGCGCCGATGCGGCCCTGGTGTCCGATCCCGGGGCGGCGGCCAGAGCGGCGGGGCTGGTGCTGCCCGGGGTCGGCAGCTTCGGCCGCTGCATGCAGGCCATGCAGGAAAGTGGCCTCGACCGGGTGGCCCTCGACGCGGTGGCGGCGGGTCGGCCGTTCATGGGGATTTGTGTGGGAATGCAGTTGCTGTTCGAGGGGTCGGAGGAATCCCCGGGAGTGGCCGGCCTCGGAGTGTTACCCGGCCTGGTCCGTCGTCTGCCTGAAGGGGTGAAGCGACCGCAGATGCAATGGAACCGACTGCTGGTGGATCAGCCGTCCCATCCCATGGTCCAAGGTCTGGGCCCCGATCCGTGGGTCTACTTCGTGCACTCCTATGCCCCTCGGCCAGACAACGGCGTGGTCGCGACCTGCGAATATGGTGGGCCCGTCGTCGCCGCCATGGCTCGGGACCGGGTCTGGGCCACCCAGTTTCATCCCGAGAAATCGGGCCCGGTGGGTCTGGCTCTCCTGGCCAACTTCGTGGCGGCCGTGGCGGCTGCGCCACCGGGGACTGGGGCGCCTGGGACGGCTGGGGCGCCTGGTACGCCTGGGGCGCCTGGTACGCCTGGTGCGGCGGTGGCGGCCGGGGGACCGGGCCCAGCCGGCGCCGTCTGAATGGACTGATGGAGTTCTACCCCGCCATCGATCTGCGCGACGGGCGCTGCGTGCGCCTGGTCGAGGGAGACTTCGCCCGCGAGACCGAGTACAGCGATGACCCGGTCGCGGTGGCCCGGTCGTTCGAGGCGGCCGGCGCCAGCTGGATCCACGTGGTTGACCTCGACGGAGCTCGGACCGGCCGGGCCACCAACCGGGCCGTGGTGGCCCGGATCGCCGCCGCCCTCGAGGGAGGCACGGTCCGGGTCCAGGCCGGCGGCGGTGTACGGACGCTGGATGATGCCGAGGCCCTGCTGTCCGCCGGCGTGGCCCGGGTAGTCCTGGGCACGGCCGCCCTCCAACGACCCGAGTTGGTAGCCGAGATCGCCGCTCGTTGGCCGGATCGGGTCGCGGTAGGCCTGGACCACCGCCAGAGGGAGGTCCGAATCCGAGGCTGGACCGAAGGCGCCGGCCGGCTGGTCGCCGAGCTGGTGCCGGAGGCGGTGGCGGCCGGGGCCGCGGCGGTGATCGTCACGGACATCGCCCGGGACGGTCGCCTCAACGGCCCCGACGTGGACGGCCTGGCCGCGCTTTTGGTGCAGACCGGCGCGCCAATCATCGCCTCTGGCGGTGTCCGGGATCTGGACGATGTCCGAGCTCTGGCCCGGATGAGAGTCCCGGGCGGTCAAGGGCTGGCCGGGGTGATCGCCGGCAAGGCCATCTACGAAGGCCGACTCGATGTGGGCGCTGGCGTCGCCGCCTGCCAGGCCAACTCGGAACCCGTGCGGTGAGGGCCATCCGGGTGATCCCCTGCCTCGACGTCGACGCCGGCCGGGTGGTGAAAGGGGTGCAGTTCCAGAATCTGCGTGACGCCGGCGATCCGGTGGAGCTGGCCGCCCGGTACGACCTCGAGGGTGCCGACGAACTCGTCTTCTACGACATCACCGCTTCCGCCCACGGCAGAGACACCATGATCGACGTGGTGGCCCGGACCGCGGAGCAGGTCTTCATTCCGCTCACCGTCGGCGGCGGCGTCCGCACCCTGGACGACGCCCGGTCGCTGTTGCGGGTCGGGGCCGACAAGGTGAGCGTGAACAGCGCGGCCGTCGCCGAACCGGTCCTGATCGATCGGCTCTCCGACACCTTCGGGGCCCAATGCGTGGTGGTCGGCATCGACGTACGGCGGTCGGCCTCGGGTTTCGAGGTGTACGTCCACGGCGGCCGCCTCGCGACCGGGATCGACGCGGTCTCCTGGGCCGCCGAATGTGAGGACCGGGGCGCCGGCGAGGTAGTACTCAACTCCATGGACCGCGACGGCACCAGAGACGGGTTCGACCTCGAGTTGACGCGGCAGGTCGTGGACACCGTCGGTATCCCGGTGGTCGCCAGCGGTGGCGTCGGCCGCCTCGACCACCTGGTCGAAGGGGCGCTCGCCGGTGGCGCCGACGCGGTGCTGGCGGCGTCCATTTTCCACTTCGGGGAGGCGACGGTGGCCGAAGCCAAAGCCCGACTGCGAGCCGCCGGAGTGCTTGTTCGCCCCGTACCCGTTGGGCGTGAGTTAGGTTAACCGGGATGCCAACGACACCTGGCGGCGGCGCCAGCTCGGCCAAGCAAGCCATCCAGATGCTGACCGACCGGGTGCTGGTGCAGATTCCCAGCAGCGAGGGGGAACGAAAGTCCCGGGCCGGGATCCTCATACCTGCCACGGCCCAGGTGGCCCGGCGGCTGGCGTGGGCGGAGGTCGTGGCGGCCGGCCCCCACGTGCGGTCGATCAAGCAGGGTGACCAGGTGCTGTTCAACCCGGAGGACCGCTACGAGGTGGAGGTCCAGGGCGAGGACTACCTCATCCTGCGCGAGCGCGACATCCACGCGGTGGCCTCCGAGCGGGTCACCGACGGCACCGGGCTGTACTTGTAGACCCGCGGGCGGGGGTCGTTAGCCGGCTGGCGGGGCCGGCGGGCGCCCGGCCAGGCCCAGAACGCGAAGGCGGGACCTGGCCGGGTGCCTACCATGAAGCCATGCCGGTCGCGACGCCCATCGACGCCAGCTCCGATCAACTGGCCCAGGTCCGTTACAACGCGGATGGGTTGGTAGCCGCCATCGTGCAAGACCATTCGAGCCGGGCCGTGTTGATGATGGGGTGGATGACCGCGGCTGCGTTGGCCGAGACCCTCTCCACCGGCCGCACCGTGTTCTGGTCCCGGAGCCGCCAGCAGCGCTGGCGCAAGGGCGATACCTCCGGGGACCGACAGTGGGTCCGGGCCGCCTACTACGACTGTGACGGCGACACCCTGCTGATCGAGGTCGAACAGGAGGGAGGAGGCGCCTGCCACACCGGCGCGCCCAGCTGTTTTTACCGCCCCTTCGGCCCCGTCGCAGGGTCAGGATCCGATCCCGGCCAGCTGGAACCGCCCACCCCGTGAGTCATCCCAGCCGTGAGGACTTTGCGTCCCTGGCCTGCCGCTACACCGTCGTCCCGGTATGGCGGGAGCTCCTCGCCGACCTGACCACGCCCGTTGCCGCCTTTGCCCGCTTGGCCGGGACCGACCCGACCGATCGCGCCTTCCTTCTCGAGTCGGTGGAGCACGCCGAGCGGTGGGGACGCTGGTCGTTCGTGGGGCGGCGCCCATCGGCGACGCTCATCGCACGCGACGGGCGGATCTCGGTGGAGGGCGACCTCCCGGCGGGCATCCCGCTGGACCGGGGGGTCCTGGCCGCGGTCGAAGCGCTTCTCCGCACCTATCGATCGCCGGCCATGGAGGGCCTCCCGCCGCTCCACGGCGGCATCGTTGGCTACCTGGGCTACGACGTGGTCCGGGAGATCGAACGGCTTCCGGCGGCCCCGCCCGACGAAGCGGGTTATCCCGACGCCATCCTCTCGGTGGTCGGCCAGACGGCTGCCTACGACTACTGGCGCCAACGGGTGACCCTGATCGAGTCGGTGCCCATCCCCCCTGAGGCGGTCGGCGACGCCGCCGCCTGCGACGCCCTGTACGACGCCGCCATGATCCGACTCGACGCCCTGGCGGCAGAAGGGGCCCGCCCGCTGGCTGAGCCCCTTCTGGTCCCGCCCGAACGAGACGACGACCTGCCTGAGGTGCGCCGGCGCACGTCCGAAGCCCTCTATTCGAAAGCGGTCGAGGTGGCCAAGGAGCACATCCTCGCCGGCGACATATTCCAGGTCGTCCTGTCGCAGCGCTTCGAACTGGACCTCGATGCTGACCCCTTTGACCTGTACCGGTCGTTGCGCCAGGTCAACCCCAGCCCGTACATGTACTTCCTGCGCCACCCGGAGCTGTGCGTGGTCGGGTCGTCACCGGAGCCGATGGTGCAGCTGGTGGGCGGGCGGGTGGTCTCTCGACCCATCGCGGGAACGCGCCGGAGAGGTCGTAACGACGAACACGACCGGCGTCTCGCCGCCGAGCTCGCGGAGCACCCGAAGGAGCGGGCCGAGCATGTCATGCTGGTCGATCTGGCCCGCAACGATGTCGGCCGCGTCGTCGACTTCGGCACCGAAGCGGTCGACGAGTTGATGACCCTGGAGCGCTACAGCCACGTGATGCACCTGACCTCGCAAGTGTCGGGCCGCCTGCGGGATGGTCTCGGACCCATCGATGTGCTGCGGGCTACCCTGCCCGCCGGCACCGTTTCGGGCGCGCCGAAGGTTCGAGCCATGGAGATCATTGACGAGCTCGAACCGGCCAAGCGAGGGCCTTACGCGGGCGTCATCGGCTATTTCGACTTCTCGGGCAACCTCGACACCGCCATCGCCATCCGCACCATGCTCGTCGCTCCGGACGGAACGGCCACGGTCCAGGCCGGAGCGGGCATCGTCGCCGACAGCGACCCGGCCGACGAGGACCTGGAATGCCGCAACAAGGCGGCCGCCCTGCTCGCGGCGGTACCGGGCGCCCGCCGCATCAGCGCCGCCCGTCGATCGGTGCAGGCCGGTGCCTGAACGTTACGCGGTGTGGCTGGACCGGGACGTGGTGGGTGCGTCCGGTCCCGAGGCGGGGACGTTTCTCCAGGGCCAGCTCAGCCAGGACGTACTGGCGCTGGCCGAGGGAGGGACCGCCTGGTCGTGGGTGCTGGCTCCGACGGGAAAAGTCGATGCCCTGGTGCGGGTCATCCGCCTCGCAGACGAAGACTGGTTGCTCGACACGGACGGCGGGTGGGGGCTGGCCCTCCTCACCCGGCTGAACCGCTTCAAGCTGAGGACGAAGGTCGAGCTCGCCGCTCGCCCCTGGCGGGTTCTTGGTCTACGCGGTGGTGAAGCTGAGCCCCCGCCCGATTGCGTGGCGGTCCCGCCCTGGCCGGGGCTGGCCGGCGCCGATTGGCTCGGTCCGGCGCCGGCAGTGCCCGCCGGGTGGCCCCTCATGGACCCGGCGGATTACGAGGCGGTCCGCATCGTCGCTGGTATCCCGCGTCTCGGCGCCGAGCTCACCGAGAAGACCATCCCCGGTGAGACCGGTTTGATCGAGCCCACCGTCAGCTTCACCAAGGGGTGCTACACCGGGCAGGAACTCGTCGCCCGCATCGATTCGAGAGGTGGCCGGGTGCCCCGCCACCTCCGCCGTCTCGTGCCGGCCGCCCAGGTGGACGCCGGGACCACGCTGCTGGACCCGGCTGGCGAAACAGCCGGGACGGTGACCAGTGTCGCCCACTCCGCCGAGACCGGATGGGTGGCGCTCGGCTATGTCCGCCGTAGTGTCGATGTCCCGGCGACCCTGCGAGCCGGCCCGGACGGGCCGGAGGTGGAGGTGCAGGAGCTGGTGCGGTGAGCCGGGTGCGGCGGATGGTCGTGACCGCAGCCGGGTGCACGCTGGCGCTGGCCGGTTGCGGGGTGCAGACCATGGCCTTCCCCAGCCCGCCCGCCATCACGGCGCCCCCGGTAACCGCCGGACCGACGCTCCCGACCAACTTGTCGTCGGTCACC
Organism: uncultured Acidimicrobiaceae bacterium; assembly: GCA_963769725.1. Taxonomy (GTDB): domain Bacteria; phylum Actinomycetota; class Acidimicrobiia; order Acidimicrobiales; family Palsa-688; genus PALSA-693. The sequence continues at coordinate 144,025 of CAVYMU010000010.1, forward strand.
GAGGCGCCGGTGCCGGGCGTGACGACGTCGTTGCCGCCACGGATCGGCCCGGGCGACGCCTCGCTCAACGGCACCGTGCTGGGACCGTCCGGTCCGGTAGCTGGCGCCACCGTGGAGGCGGACCGGCTGGCGGGCGACCAGGTATCGAGCACCCAGACGACGACCGCTGCGGATGGAAGCTGGACCATCGGCTCGGTCCTCGGCGGCCGTTACCGGGTGCGGGCCTGGCAGCAACCCGGCCTGGCGGTCACCGCACCGCAGATTTTCTATCTTTCCGGCGCCGAGTCGCGCTCGCTGACCATACAGCTCACCGCGTTCACGGGACCGAGCGTGGCTGCGGTCATCGCCCCCGCCGCGCCGCTGGTGGACCAGCCCGCCAACCTGGTGGTGCAGGTGACCAACCCGACGGTCGGTTCGGACGGCGTGGTCCGCGATCTGCCGGCTGTCGGAGTGAGCGTGACCCTCACCGAGGGTCCGCTCTGGCAGGTGTACAACGGGAACCCCTTGTCGACCGGGGCCGCGGGCACCGTCCTGTTCGAGGTGGGCTGCCAGGCCGATGGCGCCATTCCCTTGAGCGTCTCCGTCGGCGGAGCCGCACCGGTCGCCCTGCAGCTGCCCGCCTGCGTGGGACCTCCTACCACGACGACCGTGGCGCCGCCGTCGACCACCACGACCACCCCCTGCCTTCCGACCCTCTCCGTCCCGCCCGGTGGCCCGGCCGCACCCCCCACCACGCTGTTCTTCGGACAGTGCTGACGAGGCGGACGCCACCCGGGCCGCCCAGCGGGCCGGGCTGGCCGGGCGGTGGACCTTCCCGAATCTCGCCGGGCCGCAGGCAGCCTCCCCGGTAGGCTCGCCCCGGCATGGTCACCTACCTCGATCGCATCCTCGACGCTCATCGAGCGGCGGCGGCCAGCGATCGTCGCGATCTCGACGCCCTGGAGAAGCAGGCCCGATCGACCCGACCGGCTCGCGGCTTTGCGCAGGCCCTGGCGGGCGGCGACGAAGTGGCCGTCATCGCCGAAGTGAAACGGGCCAGTCCCAGCAAGGGGATGCTGGCTGCGGACCTCGACCCCGCCCGGGTGGCCATGGCCTACCAGTCGGGTGGGGCGGCGGCCCTTTCGGTCCTGACGGATTGTGGATTCTTCCAAGGGTCCCCTGCAGACCTCATCGCCGCTCGAGCCGCCACCGCCCTCCCCGTGTTGCGGAAGGACTTTACCGTCGGCCCTGCCGACGTCCTCGACGCCCGGTGCATGGGTGCCGACGCGGTCTTGCTCATCGCGGCCGCGCTGTCCGCGGCCGAGTTGCCGGAGCTGATGCACCTGGCCGCATCGGTGGGGCTCGACGCCTTGGTGGAGGTACACGATGAAGACGAGGCGGCCCGAGCCGTGGCCGCCGGTGCTGCGCTCGTCGGCGTCAACCAGCGGGACCTGTACAGCTTCGACGTCGATACCGACCGGGCCGTTCGGGTGGGGAGAACCCTGCCGAGCGGGGTGATCCGGGTGGCGGAGTCAGGCATTCGGGACGGTGACGACGTACGCAGGCTCAGAGACGCCGGCTTCCACGCAGTACTGATCGGTGAGGCGCTGGTCTCCTCGCCGGACCCGGCCGTCGCCCTCCGGGCCCTGCGCAGCGGGGCGGGGTCGCGGGCGGCCCGCTGATGTTTATCAAGGTCTGCGGGACGACAAACGAAGACGACGCCCTGCTGGCCGTGGCGCTCGGGGCCGACGCGGTCGGCTTCGTGTTTGCACCGTCGCCCCGGCAGATCGCTCCGCAGATCGCCGGCGACATCGTCAAGCGTCTGCCGCCTGAGATCGTGGCGGTCGGTGTCTTTCAGGACGAACCGCCCGAGCGGGTGCTTCGGATCGCTCACGCGGCCGGTCTGCGGGGCGTGCAATTGCACGGTCGGGAGCCGGTCACCACCGCTCGGTGGCTCAGCACTCGACTGCCCATGGTCATCCAGGCCTTTCCTGCCGGGGACGCCCGCGTCAGCCGGGCCCGGGAGTACCAGGCCCACGTCGTGCTGCTCGATGCGCCGCACCCGGGATCGGGACAGGTGTTCGACTGGTCGTTGGCCGCGGAGGTCCCGACCGGACAACGACTGATGATCGCCGGTGGCCTGACCGCCGTCAACGTGGGCGCCGCCATCGCCCGGGCCCACCCCTGGGGTGTGGATGCCGTGTCGGGGATAGAGCGCGAGCCGGGCCGCAAAGACCCGATCAAGATGCGGGAGTTCATGGCGGCGGCGCGCGCCGCGGGGGTGGCGGCGGAGGCCGCCGAGCCGGACCCCGACAGCATCCCGGTGTACGACTGGGAGGACGAGCCATGAGTGGGCCGGGAGGCGCCCCCGCGGCCAGCCGGCCGGTCGCGGTTGGTGGTGAGCCGGCCGGGCCGTCAACCGAACAGCCGGCCGCGGCGGTGGGCATGGGAGACCCGGGGCCGACGGGACGCTTCGGCGCGTTCGGGGGTCGGTACCTCCCCGAATCCCTCGTTCCCGCCTGTGTGGAGTTGGAAGCGGCCTTCCGGGCCGCCTGGTCCGACGACACATTCCGGGACCGGTATGCCGGTCTGCTCCGGGACTACGCCGGCCGGCCGACGCCGGTCACTGACTGTGCCCGGCTCTCCGAGCTGCTCGGGGTCCGGGTGCTGCTGAAGCGGGAGGACCTCACCCATACCGGCTCGCACAAGATCAACAACGTCCTCGGTCAAGGCCTGCTGGCCGTCGAGATGGGCAAGCCGCGCCTGGTTGCCGAGACCGGTGCCGGCCAGCACGGCGTGGCCACCGCCACCGCCGCCGCCCTGCTGGGCCTCGAATGCGTGGTGTACATGGGCGAGGTCGATACCGAGCGGCAGGCGCTGAACGTGTTCCGCATGCGACTGCTCGGTGCCGAGGTGCGCCCGGTGATCTCGGGCAGCCGCACGCTCAAGGACGCCGTCAACGAGGCCCTGCGCGACTGGGTGGCCACCGTGGAGACCACCCACTACTGCCTGGGCTCGGTGATGGGACCGCATCCGTTTCCCTGGATGGTCCGCGAGTTCCAGCGGGTGATCGGAGAAGAAGCCCGGGCCCAGTGCCGGGCCCTCCTGGGCGGCCGCGATCCCGACGTGATCGTCGCGTGTGTCGGCGGCGGATCAAATGCGGCCGGTACCTTCGCCGGGTTCGTGGACACCGAGGCCCGGCTGGTAGGGGTGGAGGCGGCGGGAGGGTCGGCGATCGGACGGGGGGTACCGGGTGTTCTGCACGGCATGCACTCGTACCTGCTCCAGGACGAGTGGGGTCAGATCCTGGAAGCGGAGTCCATCTCGGCCGGCCTGGACTATCCGGGGATCGGTCCGGAGCACTCGTATCTGTCCGATCGCGGCCGGGCTTCGTACCACACCGCCACCGACGACGAGGTGCTGGCCGCCCTGCAGCTGCTCTCCCGTACGGAAGGCATCATTCCGGCTCTGGAGCCGGCGCACGCCCTGGCCTGGCTGATCGGAGCGGTCCGGGCGGGGACGGTGCCCACCGGCGCCACCGTGCTGCTCACCCTGTCCGGGCGGGGCGACAAGGACGCCGAGCAGGTCATGCGGGTGTTGGGGTGAGTGATGGGAGCCTGACGGTGGGACCGGTCGAAGCGGCCTTGCGGGAGGGGCGGGCCCGGGGCCGCAAACTGCTGGTCACTTACGTGACGGGCGGGTTCGGCACCGGGTGGGTGGACGCCCTGTGGGCCATGGTCGACAACGGCGCCGACCTGGTCGAGATCGGCATCCCCTTCTCCGACCCGGTTATGGACGGTCCGACCATCCAGGAGGCGTCGGTTCGGGCCCTGGCCGCAGGGGCGACGCCCGGCGCCGTCCTGGAAGCCCTGCGCCCGCTCGACGTGCCCGTCCCCTTGGTCGCCATGACGTACTACAACATGGTGTTCCGAGCCGGGCACGCTCGCTTCGCCCACCTGTTGACCGAGAGTGGGGTCCGGGGCGCCATCGTGCCCGACCTGCCCCTCGAGGAGTCAGCAGGGTGGGAGGACGAGGCCGCCGCGGCGGGAGTCGAGACCATCCTCCTGGCCGCCCCGGTCACTCCCGACGACCGGCTGGCCGCCCTGTGCCAGCGGTCCCACGGCTTCGTGTACGGGGTCAACATCATGGGAGTCACCGGTGAGCGCAAGTCGCTGGCTGGCTCCGCTTCCGTACTGGCCCACCGGCTGAAAGCCACGACCGACAAGCCGGTCATCATGGGCTTCGGAGTCTCGACGCCCGACCAGGCCGCGGCGGTGGCGGCGGAGGCGGACGGCGTGGTGGTGGCCTCGGCCCTCATGCGGCTGCTGCTCGACGGTCAAGGCGTGACGGCGGTGGCCAGGTCGGTCGCGGCCCTGCGATCGGTGCTGGATCGGGGGTGAGCCGCGGCCACGGGTGGGCTGCAGCCAGCTCGGTCGCGGCCCGATCTGCGGTCGGACGTGGGGTGGGCTTCGGGTGGGTGCGGCGTCCCGACCTGCGAGCACCGAGGGAACGCGGCGCCGTCAGCCTGAACCGGCGTCGAACTCCAGCACCACCTTGACGTCTCCGGGTTGGCGTTCATAGGCGTCGCGCCATGAGGACAGGGGGACCCGCCGGGTGATGAGCCGGGTCAGCCAGGCCGGATCGGCGTCAGCGAGTGCGGTCGCCCCCATCTCGTAATGACGGCGATTGGCGTTGACGGAGCCGAACACCACGTCGTTGGACAGGACCAGGCGGCGGTTGAGCAGGCCGACGTCGACCGATGCCTCATGGGCGGAGGAGACGCCGGTAAGGCAGACGATGCCGTTGGCGTCGGTGGCTTCCATGACGTCGAGGATGAGCTGACCGACGCCGGTGCATTCGATCACCACGTCGGGGAGCAGGCCCGTATCGGCTACCGAGCCCTGGTGGTAGGTGGCCCCGAGCCCCGTAACCAGGTCGGGTTTGAGCCCGTCGGCGACCTGGTCGAGGACGTGGACCTCGAGACCACGCTGCACTCCGAGCAGGGCGGCCAGGAGTCCGATCGGCCCGGCGCCCGTTATCAGGGCCGTGGTGGGCTGCCAGCGGGCCCGGGCCCCGATGCGCTCGATGTGGTCCCAGGCCTTGGCCACCACGGTGGTCGGCTCCAGGAGAACGCCGAGCTGGCCCAGGCGGGGATCGACCTTGACCAGAAGTCGGCCGTGATGCGGAAGCGCTCGCGGGCGTACCCGTGGTGCTCTTTGATTCCCCATTCGGTGTACTGGCCGTTGCGGCACATGTCCCACTCGCCGATGGCGCAGTTCGGGCACGGGACGGGATCCGGGCGGCGCACGATCGCCACCACCAGGTCGCCGGGCTCGAGTCCGCCGTCCGGGGGCGCCTCGGCGTACTTCGCCGAGGGATTCGTGGCCGATGGTGAGGCGATGCTCGCCCGGCGGGGCCCAGCCGTAGTCTCCGTCGATGATCTCGATGTCGGTGCCGCACACCCCGATGGCTCTGGTTTCGACGAGCACCGGTCCGTCCGTGGCCGGCGGCTCGTCGAGGTCGGTGAGGTCGACGGAGCCGGACTCGAGGGGAACGACGGTGACGGCGCGCATGGGTGGCAAGCTAGTCAGCGTGGAACCACAAGGCGGCCAGCGGGCCGAGGCCCGGCGGTGATCGAGGCGAGGCGGCGTCCCGATGCCTGAGCGGGCCGGGCTGGAGGTCCTGCGGCCGGGCCGGCTCCTCGTCGCCAACCCCCTGCTCCCCGACCCCAACTTCGATCGCACCGTCGTGCTGCTGCTCGCCTACAGCCCCGAAGGGGCGCTGGGGCTGGTGCTCAACCGGCCGAGCGAGACCAGGCTGGCCGGACCACTGCCTGGCTGGGAGCCCTTGGCGGCATCGCCTCCTGTGGTCTTCGTCGGTGGTCCCGTCCAGCATCAGGCGGTCATCTGCCTGGCTCGAGCCTTCAGCCGGGCCGGGCCGGGGGCGCCGCCGGACGGGTGGACCGCGGTGCTCCCCGAGGTGGGAACCCTCGATCTGGACCTCGATCCCGAAGGCTTGCACACGGCGTTCAGCCAGGTCCGGGTGTTCGCGGGCTACGCCGGATGGGGCCCCGGTCAGCTCGAGGCGGAGATCGACCGCTGACGCCTGGTGGATGCTCGACTCCGCTCCGGAGGACCCCTTCTGCGATGAACCGGAGGCCCTCTGGAGCGGGTGCTGCGCCGTCAAGGTGGCTCGCTGGCGCTGGTCGCCTCCTACCCGGACGAGCCCCGCATGAACTGACGGGAGGAGTGACCCGGGTCGGGCTCAGGCCAGGCGGGTGAGGCCCACCGTGACGTCGAGTCGGCCCGTCTGGCCGCCGTGGAAGATCCCCTTGACGGGTGACACGTCGGCATAGTCGCGGCCCCGGGCCACGAGGACGTGGCGGTCGCCGATGGGGGAGCCGACGGTCGGGTCGAGTGCCGTGCCAGTCGCCCGTCCAAATCTCGATCCAGGCGTGGCTCTGCCCGTCGAGCGTGGGACCGATGCCCGGCGTCCGGGTTGGGATGGAGGTACCCGGAGCAGTAGCGGCCGGGGATCCCCATGGCCCGTACCACGGCCAGGGCCAGATGGGCGAAGTCCTGGCACACGCCCTGCGCCTCCGTCCCACGCTTCGATAGCCGACGTGTGGACGCCGTGGTGCCCGCCACGTAGGCCAACTGTTCCCGTACCCAGGCCACGGCGGCCCAGCGCCGCGTCGGCGGGAGAGTCGGCCGGCGCGTAGGCCGCTGGCGACGTCGGCAGAGGCGCAGGTCGACCGGGACTTGCCCGGTGGGGGCGAGCAACTCGGCAAACTCGTCCCGAACGGCATCGCTCTGTAGTTCGGCCCAGTTCAAGTGGAATTCCGGGACGGTCGGCGCCGTCGTCTCCACGACCGAGCGGCCCACTGACGTCCATCTCCCGGTGGGGTTGATGGAGGTCGAAGGCGTGGACGACCGAGCCCCAGTAGTCGACGTAGCGGTAGGGCTGGTGGGCCGGTTCGACCTCGAGCCGGGCGTCGAGCACCAGCTGCGCGGGCGTGGTCATGGGCGTGATGCGGGCCTCGTTGTAGGAGGAGTACACCACGTCGGCGTATTCGTAGTGGCTGTGATGCTCGACCTGGATGCGCCAGGTCACGATCGGGTCTCCCCGCCGCAGGCGGCCCCGGCCTGAAGGCCCTCGCGGGTCCACTCGATGGGGCTGGTCTGGCGGAAGTACCGGGCGGCCAGAGCGGCGCTGGCCGCCCCGCATCCGGCCTGCACCGCGTCCAACTGGCCGGGGAGGTCCTCCAGCAGCGTCGTCGATGCGGCGGAACTCCAGGTTGGTCCGGACCCGGCCGAGCACCCGGCGGGCCTCGTCGGTGATGCCGGCCCGACCGGACCTGGGGTCGAGCTCGGCCAGGCACTCCTCGGCGGTCGACAGGGCGCAGAACACCGATCGGGGGAACAGCCGGTCGAGCAGCAGGAACTCGGCCGCCAGAGCCGGCTCCGGCTCGCGCCGGTAGGTGCGCAGGAACGCCTCGTGGGCCGAGCAGGAGCGCAGCAGGATGACCCAGTCGACATCGTCGTCTCCGTCCCGGACCGCGGTGTTCAGCAGGCGGGCCAGCATGTCGACCCGTTCGAGGCTGCGGCCGAGGACCAGGAACCGCCAGGCGTCGTCCCGGCTCATGGTCGAGTCGGTCAGGCCGGCGATGATCGCGGCCCGTTCTCGGACGAAGCGGAAGAAGCCGTACGGGCCGATCCGCCGGCCCAGATCCGACCTGGCCGGGCAGGGCGTTGTAGGTGGTGTTGAGGGCCTCCCACATCTCCGAGCTGATGGCCTCGCTGACGCCTCGGGCGTTGGCCCGGGCCGCGGTGAGGGAGGAGACGATGGAACTGGGGTTGGTCTCGTCGAAGGCCAGCAGCTCGGTGACCAGGCGGGCGTCCGGACCGTCGCCGCGATGGTGCGGTCGCTCGGGCCCGGCATCAACCCGGGCGGCGCCGTGGAACGGGATACCCCCATGACATCCAGCAGGGCTTGGCAGGTTTCGGTCTCGCTGCTGGCCGGCGCTTCGAGCAGGTGATGGATGTGGACGTCGAGGATCCGGGCCGTGTCCTCGGCCCGTTCGACGTAGCGGCCGATCCAGAACAGGCTCTCGGCGATCCGGCTCAGCACGACGGGCCCTCTGCGCCGGCCCGATCTCCGACGGCCGGTTCGGGATCGTGCTGCTGCTGCTGCTGCTGCTGCTGTTGTTGTTGCTGCTGCTGCCGGGTCCCGTCTGTCCAGGCCGGGGCCGGCTTCGGGCTGGCGCCGCCGGGGCCCGCCCGGCGGGCGAGCGGACCCGGGCTGGAGTCGACGCGGTCGTCGCGGTCCGGGCCGGCGCCTGGGTGAGCATGGAGCTGCGATCGTCGAGCGTGACCCAGGTGTCCTTGGAGCCGCCGCCCTGGCTGGAGTTGACGACCAGGCTGCCCTCGGGCAGCGCCACCCGGGTCAGGCCGCCGGGGACCACCCAGAACTGGCTGGCCGTCGTTGACGGCGAAGGGGCGCAGGTCGAGGTGGCGAGGGGCCAGGCGGTCGCCGACGCTGGTCGGCGCGGTCGACAGGGCCACCACCTCCTGGGCGATCCACGCCCGCGGGATCGGCCTCGACCGCCGTGCGGGCCTGGGCCAGCTCCTCGTCGCTGGCCTGCGGTCCGATGAGGATGCCGTAGCCGCCCGATGCCAGCCGACCGGCTTGAGCACCAGCTCGTCGAGGTGGTCGAGGACGTGGGCGAGCTGGTCGGGGTCCTCCAGGCGGTAGGTGTCCACGTTGGGCAGGATCGGCTCCTCGCCCAGGTAGTAGCGGATCATCTCGGGCACGTAGGTGTAGGTCAGCTTGTCGTCGGCCACCCCGTTGCCGACGGCGTTGGCGATGGTGACGTTGCCGGCCCGGGCCGCGTTGAGGATTCCCGGGCAGCCGACGAGGGAGTCGGGGCGGAAGTGCAGCGGGTCGAGGAACTCGTCGTCGACCCGGCGGTAGACGACGTCGACCCGCTGCTCGCCGGTCGAGGTCCGCATGTAGACGACCCCGTTGCGGCAGATCAGGTCCCGGCCTTCGACCAGCTCGACGCCCATCTGGCGGGCCAGGAAGGAGTGCTCGAAGTAGGCCGAGTTGTAGACCCCGGGGGTGAGGACCACGACGGTCGGATCGTCGACCCCTGGCGGGGCGGCGGCCCGCAGCGCCTCGAGCAGCTTGGCCGGGTAGCCGTCGACCGGCAGGACCCGGTGGCTGGCGAACAGCTCCGGGAAGATCCGGGCCATCATGCGGCGGTTCTCGATGACGTAGGAGATGCCGGAAGGACAGCGGATGTTGTCCTCGAGCACGTAGAACCGGCCGTCCCCGCCGCGCACCACGTCGATGCCGGCGACGTGGATGCGCACCCCGTTCGCCGGCTCGACCCCGAACGCGGCTCGGTGGAAGTGGTCGGAGGTGGTCACCAGGCGGCGGGGCACGACCCGGTCGTCGAGGATCTGGCCGGTCCCGTAGACGTCGGCCAGGAACGCCTCGAGCGCCGTTGACCCGCTGGGCCACCCCGGCCGCAAGGACCGCCCACTCCTCCTCGGGGATGATCCGCGGCACCAGGTCGAGCGGGAACGGGCGCTCCTCGCCGGACAGCTGGAAGGTGATGCCCCGATCCCGGAAACTCCGGTCCCGGGCCGCGCAGCGCGGACTCGAACTCGTCGGTCGGCAGCGCCTGCAACGCGTCCCGGAGGGTCCGGGCAGCCGGGCGGGGCACGCCGGCCGCCTCGAACATCTCGTCCCACGCCCGGACCCCGAGGATGTCGGCCGGGGCGTAGCCGTCGAAGAGATCGCCCATGGGTGTTACCGGTATAGCAGGACCGTGTTGCCAGCAGGTTACCGAGGCGCTCAGGCTCGCGGTCCCCGGGCCGGCGGCCCGCCGGCGGCCCCGCTCGGCCGCGTCGAGGAGCACCTTGCGCAGCCGGACCGTGGCCGGGGTCACCTCGACGCACTCGTCCTCGCGGATGAACTCCAGCGCCTGCTCGAGGGAAAGGTGCAGGGCCGGGACCAGCCGGACGGTCTCGTCGGCGGCGGCGGCGCGCATGTTGGTTTGCTTCTTCTCCTTGGTGGGGTTGACGTCCATGTCCTCCGACCGGGCGTTCTCGCCGACGATCATCCCCTCGTAGACCTCGATGCCGGGTCCGACGAACATGGCGCCCCGCTCCTGCAGGTTGGTCAGGGCGTAGGCGGTGGTCGGGCCGCGGCGGTCGGCGACCATGACCCCGTTGGGGCGGGTGCGCAGCTCCCCGTGCCACGGCTCGTACCCCTCGAACACGTGGTGCAGCTGCCCGGTGCCGCGGGTCTCGGTGAGGAACTCGGTGCGGAAGCCGATCAGGCCCCGCGACGGGACCAGCCATTCCATGCGGCACCAGCCCGTGTGGCCGTGGTTGGCCATGGTCTCCATGCGCCCCTTGCGCAAGGACAGCAGCTGGGTGACCACCCCCATGAAGTCCTCGGGAACGTCCACGGACACCCGCTCCATGGGCTCGTGCAGCTTGCCGTTCGACCTCGCGGGTGAGGACCTGAGGCTTGCCCGACGGTGAGCTCGAATCCCTCGCGACGCATGAGCTCGACGAGTACGGCCAGGGCCAGCTCGCCGCGCCCCTGCACCTCCCACGTGTCGGGCCGCTCGGTCGGCAGGACGCGGACGCTGACGTTGCCGACCAGTTCGGCGTCGAGTCGGCTCTTGATGAGCCGGGCCGTGAGCTTGGTGCCGGCCGGGGCGCCCGACACCGCGGTGCCCGCGAGCGGTGAGGTGTTGACGCCCAGGGTCATGCTGATGGTCGGCTCGTCGATGGTGATTACCGGGAGCGGTCGGGGATCGTCGGGGTCGGCGAGGGTGTCGCCGATCATGATCTCCGGGATGCCAGCGACGGCGATGATGTCGCCGGGCCCGGCCCCCTCCGGCGGGGCGTCGACGCGATCCAGGGCTTCGGTGACGTAGACCTCCGACAGACGGACTCGCTCGATGGTGCCGTCGTGGCGGCACCAGGCCACCGATGTCCCCCTTCTTGACCCGACCGTTGCGGATCCGGCACAGGGCCAGCCGTCCGACGTAGGGCGAGGCGTCCAGGTTGGTGACCAGGGCCTGGAAGGGATGGCCCTCCTCGTAGGTCGGGCGCCGGGATCCGCTCGACCAGCAGGTCAAAGAGGACCTTCAGATCCGGGCTGTCGGCGACGTCATCGGGCGCCAGGGCAGCCTGCCCGGCGCGGGCGTTGCAGTACACGATCGGGAACTCGATCTGGTGCTCGTCCGCGCCGAGATCGATGAACAGCTCGTACACGGCGTCGATGACCTCCGCGGCCCGGGCGTCGGGGCGGTCGATCTTGTTGATGACGCAGATCACCGGCAGCCGGGCTTCGAGGGTCTTGCGCAGCACGAAGCGGGTCTGAGGCAGCGGGCCCTCGCTGGCGTCGACGAGCAGGAGCACGCCGTCCACCATCGTCAAGCCCCGCTCCACCTCTCCGCCGAAGTCGGCGTGACCGGGGGTGTCGACGATGTTGATGGTGAGATCGCCGTAGTGGACGGCGGTGTTCTTGGCGAGGATGGTGATGCCCTTCTCCCGCTCGAGGTCCATCGAGTCCAGGACCCGGTCGGCCACGGCCTGATGGGCGCCGAAGGCGCCGGACTGGCGGAGCATGGCGTCGACCAGGGTGGTCTTGCCGTGGTCGACGTGGGCCACGATGGCGACATTGCGGAGATCGGCGCGTTGCATGGAAGTCCTGAAGGTGGGAAGAGGGGGCCGGCGGCGGGGCACGGCCGCACCACCAGCCTACCGGTCCGGCCGCTATCGCTTGCGGCGGTGGTCTTCCATGCGCTTGCGAATGAGCTCCCGGCGGGCCTGCAGGTCGCGGTAGCTCATGCGCTCCACGTCGGAAGTGACGCCCAACTGGGCTCGCATGCCGTCGAGGTCGACGCCGTGCTGGCGGGGATCGATGCCGACTTCGGCGGCGATCCGCTCCCCGTAGCGAGTCGGTGAAATAGGCGGCGATGTGGGTGACCTCGTCGAACAGGTCGACGTCGGGTGCCAGCGTGGCCAGAGCCCCGTCGAGGAAGAGCAGGTCCTTGACGTAGAGCATGAGCACCTTGGGGAAGCGGGCCCCGTAGGCGAGGAGGTGCTTGATGATCTCTCGGATCTCGCGCCAGGAGTTCTTCGGGCGCCATCGCGGTGGGGTCCTTCACCGGCTGGTCGATGCCGAGGTCGCGGATCACGGCGTCGAGGTCGGTGTCGGCGGGCAGGGCGCCCAGGTCGCGGAGGGCGGCCAGCTGGAGCTTGGGGTCGTTGATGGTTCCCCCCATGAGCATGCGCAGGAACGCCAACCGGCGAGGCTCGTCCAGACGGCCGGTGATCCCGTAGTCGAGCAGCGCCACGGTGCCATCCGGTCGGACGAACAGGTTGCCGCCGTGCAGGTCACCGTGGAACACGCCGAAGAGGACGGCGCCCTCCAAGAAGCAGATCATCAGGGCTCGCACCACCGCGGCGGTATCGATGCCCGCGGCCTGCATGCCGGCCACGTCCTCGAAGGAGAACCCGCTCAGGCGCTCCATGACCAGGACCCTGCGGGTGACGAGCTCCGGGATGGGGCCGGGGTACGACCACCGACCGCTGGCCGGTGGTCGGCCAGCACCCCGGCGATGTCGAGCATGTTGTCGGCCTCGAGCCGGAAGTCGAGCTCCTCGACGATCGTCTCGGCGAACAACTCGACCAAGGCGGGCGGGTTCGCCAGCGCCGATACCGGGATCCGCCCGATGAGGTAGGGGGCGATCCAGCTCATGGCGGCCAGATCGGTCCGCACGGTCGTGGCGACCGCCGGACGCTGCACTTTTACCACCACCTCCTCGCCCGTGCGCAGGGTGGCGGCGTGGACCTGGGCGATGGACGCGGCGGCGAGCGGCGCCCGGTCGAAGCGGGTGAAGAGCTCGTCGAGCGGGCGGCCCAGGTCCGCCTCGACCACGGCCCGGACCGCCTCAAAGGGTTCCGGTGGTACCCGGTCGCGGAGGAGGCGGAACTCGCTGACCAGTTCGGGCGGGAACAACCCTTCCCCCGACGAGAGGATCTGGCCCAGCTTGATGTAGGTCGGCCCCAAAGTCTGGAAGGCGATGCGCAGCCGGCGCGACAAGCCGGATCGGGACAGCTCCGGCCGGCCCTGCCGGCGTCCCTGCCGCCGTTCGATCAGGTACCAGGAGCCGACGGCTCGAGCCAGCTCGCCGCCCACCCGGACCACCCGGCGGCCGGGCGGGAGGCGGCGCTTTCGCAGCAGATGGGGAACCTGGGCGGCCGTGCTGGCCCGCAAGCCGGTCGCTCCGGCGCGCCACTGGAGATCATCGGGATCGATGATCCAGGGCGGCGTGGAGCTGAACGCCCCGATGGAGAGATCGGCGGGGGAGACCGAGGTCATCCCCTCTCACGCTACCTGAGCCCCGGGCTGGGAGCGGAGGGGGGCGGCCCGATCAGCTGGCGGCGGGTTCGGACGCGGCGGGCGCCCCGGCGGCGAAGTACCGATAGAGCCCGGCGGCGACCGCACCCCCGATGAGCGGGGCCACGATGAAGAGCCAGACCTGGCTGAGAGCCTGGCCCCCGACGATCAGGGCGGGACCAAGGCTGCGGGCCGGGTTCACCGACGTGCCGGTGATGGGAATCCCGATCAGGTGCACGACGGTCAGGGCCAGGCCGAGGGCCAAGCCGGCCAGGGCGGGCGAGGCCATCAGTTTGCTGGTGACGGCGAGGACCACGTAGACGAACAGGAACGTGAGGATGACCTCGGTGAAAAACGCGCCGACGGCGTTGATGTTGATCATGGAGAGGGTGCCGAACCCGTCGGCGCCCAGACCCTGCACGTGGCGGGAGTAGTGCGGTGAGCCCGAGAAGATGCCCCAGAGCACGAGGGCCCCGGCGATCCCGCCCAGGAACTGGACGATCCAGAACTCGACGGCCTCGACGAGCTCCATCCGCCCGGAGACGAGGAAGCCCATGGTGACGGCCGGGTTGATGTGGCAACCGGAAAGCGGCCCCAATGTGTAGGCCAAGGCCAGCAGGACCAGGCCGAAGCACAGGGCGGTCGCCACCACGCCCGCGGAGGTGCTCGTACCAGCGAACTTGAACCCAAAGCTCAGCGTGGCCACCCCGACCGCGAAGAAGACCAGGAAGAAGGTGCCGACGAATTCGGCGACGAGCTTCCGCGTTTGCATGTGAGAACCTCCAAGGAAGTGCTCTCCGCCTGGCGGAAGCTTGCCACATCCGCGCCGCTCGGAACGTGGATCCCCCGGGCGGCGCTTCGATAGGGTGACTACGTGCTCAGTGCAGGCGAGAAGGCTCCGACGTTTAGCTTGGTGGATCAGTCGGGATCGGAGGTGAAGCTCTCCGATTTCAAGGGTCGGAACGTATTGGTGTACTTCTACCCCTAGAGGTAGCACTTCACCCCACCTTAGTGGTAACCTCGCTGGCCCATGGCCGTGGTTACAGCGCTCGGAACAAGGGTGGGGCTCCGTTACCGGCGGATGTCCTTCGATGACACCGCGGAGCAGCTGCGACGCCAGGAGGTGGACGTCGATGCCCTTTGCGAGCTTCACGGCTACACGACTGAGGCCGGTTTCCTCTTCACCGACGAGGACGAGTCTGGCAACGAGGACACTCGCCACCGCCAGGGCAAGGGCGAGCGTCCGGGGTTGACGGCTCTTGATCGAGAGCTGCACCTGCTGGCTGTGCACGGCACCCCGGTGACCGTCGTCGCCTGGGAGCCAGGACGACTCTTCCGGGACGCGGGCCACAAGGAGCACTACTTCCGCCGGTGGGCTCGGGCGGGCGATGTGCTCGTGCACACGAAGGCGGGTGTCTGGAATCCTCAGGACGGCCGCGATCGTTTCGTTTCGACGGTGATCGCGGCCGGGGACCAGTTCTATAGCGACAGCGTGAGGGAGAAGGTGGTTAGGGCGCATCAGGAGCGACGCAAGCAGGGTCGCGCCGGCACCGGGTTTCCCGGCTTCGGGTACCGCCGGCTGTCGGACGGCGAATGGACGGTGGAGCCAACCGAGGCCGAGCTCATCCGCACCGCAGCAGCCGACATCCTGGCGGGAAAGACGGCCACGGAGGTTGTGAAGCAGTGGACCGCTGCGGGTGTTCGGACGACGCTCGGTGGGCGGTGGACTCTCACGACCTTGCGCCGGGTCCTGACAAAGCCCGCGCTGGCCGGGATCGTCGTTCACAAGGGCCGCGAGATCGGCAGGGGAACCTGGGAGCCCATCCTCGACGAGGCGACCTTGCGGCAACTTCAGGGGTATTTCAGCAGCCGTCTGCAGAACAAGCCGAGGAGTGGCTCGGAGCTTCTCACCGGGGTGCTGTACTGCGGTCGCTGTGATGGCTTCGTGAGGCTCAACTCCAACACCAAGGGTCGACCCACGAAACGGGTCTACGGGTGTATAGCCTGCGGCGGATCCAATATCGACGCTGAGGCGGTCGAAGCTGTCTATGTCGAGTTTCTGTGGCGCCGCCTCGATGACCCGCTGTTTCGTTCTTCCCTCGCCGAAGATGACTCGACGCAGCCGGTCTTAGCCGAGCTGGCTGCCCAGGAAGGTGAGGTCGAGGCCCTGAAGTTGCACGCCGACGCGCTGCCCGTGGACGTCTACGTAGCGAAGTTCGAAGCCATCAGCGAGAGGATTGCTCGCTTGCGGTCGCAACTCCAACAGGCACGGCGTCCATCGCGAACATGGCTGGAAGATGTCGAACGGCTCAAGAAGGTTTGGCCCACGATGGAGAAGAGCCGTCAGCGAGCCCTGTTGCTCGATGTCGTGGGACCGAGCAAGGTGTCCTCGGTGGGAACGAGCGGGCGCCGAGTCACGCGGCAGAGGATTCTCGACCAGCTGACCCGGCTAGAGGGTCCGATGCGGTCATAGCTCGTTCGGCGTCAAGGAACGTCTTCGCGGCGCGTCTCAGCGTGGCGGGGTCAACGGCAGGCCATGACGCGAGGTCGTTCCATGAGTACAGCGTGATCTTCTCGCCGTCGGTCACCACAATGCCTCAGTTGACGCCATGGACTGAGGATCGAAAAGCCTTGGCTGTGAGTCGGGACGCCTGACGCGTGTCAGAGCAAGGCGGATTCGTGGACCGTTCCTCCGGGCGTTGCAGGTCGGAGCCGTCCTTGTCGGCCGGACATGCGTGACTGTCTTGAATCTTGGGACAGCGGTCCGCTGCTACTACCGGCGAGCCGGGGTCTCGCTCCTTCGGACGGCGGACGTCGTCTGGAATACTCGGACAGCCGTGCCGCGCTATCCCGTCGGGCAAGCGGAGCCGATAGCCGGAGCGGCGCCGATCGTCGAGGTCGGTGACTCGGTCGAGAGTGACCAGGCCGGCCGCGCCGAGCGCTGCGACGGCACGCGCGGCGGTGTCCTTGGTGGTCCCGATGGCGGAAGCGATGTCACTCACCCCCAACGGGGCGGCCCAACCTTGGTGGTCTGGGTGGGCGGCGAGGGCGAGTTCCTCCAGCGCGACCCACGCCAGCGCGCCGAGCTGGCGCCGCCAGTGTCGGCTCTCCGAGCCGAGGAGCAGCGAGTTGGCGGTCTCGCCCTTGGCGGAAGACGGCCGTGCCGGTCGGGAGTCGGGCTGTAGCGGGCCTGCGGACTCGCTGTCCTCCGCCGCTTGACCGACCGGGTTAACCGCCGCCATGCGAACAATGATGCCACGGACTTGTGTCCATTATCGGCGCCTTGGCGAATGAAATGCTGGTCGATAATCGTACGTATACGTCCGTGGAAGTCCGGTGCGTACTCTTGAGTGCGCTCTAGTATCGTTCTGTCCCGCCCAGTTCACTACAAAGAAATTCTCCGCAGTGCTCACACACCTCAACCCTCCCACATCCTCACCACCCAAATCTCACCTCACACCGAACCATTCCCTCTATTTGACCCTTACTGACCACTACTGCCCTCACATCCAATAAAACACCAACAAGACCCCACACCTCTGATATAACAACCAAAACATTTCGAACACGTTTGCAACCTTCGGTTGGGAACGGCCGGGGGACCGGGTGGTGGGAATGGCGTGGATGCGGATGATGGGGGTGGACTCGGTCGACTACCACGAGCACACCGTGGCCGGCCGGGGCGACGACCCGGTCACTGGCCGCGGCCGCCTACTACGCCTCCCGGGGGGAGACACCCATGGTGTGGGGTGGCCGGGGCCGGGGTCTGCTGGGCCTGGACGGCGAGGTCGACCTGGGCGAGTACCGGGCCATGTTCGGGCCGGGGGGCGCCCATGACCCGATAACCGGGACACGGCTGGTGGGGTGTCGGCGGCCGGGCCTGGAGCTGGTGGTGTCGCCGCCCAAGTCGGTGGCCGAGCTGGGAGTGATCGGCCGGGCCGAGGACATGCACGCCATCTGTGACGCCGAGCGCGACGCCACCCTGGCCTACCTGGATCGACCTGGTGTCCGAGCGGGGGGGACGGCGGGGCCGAGCCCAGGTGGCCACGTCAACGGGCGGGCTGATCTGGGCTACCTCCCGCCACGCCACCACCCGGGCCGGCGACCCTCAGGTCCATGATCACGTGCTGATCGCCAACGCAGTGCGGATGGGCGACACCCGGGGCGGCTGGAAAGCCCTCGACACCGCCTTCGTCCGCGACCATCTGCACGCCGCCACCGCGGTGGGCCGTATGGCCGCGGCGGCCAAGGCGGTCGAGCTGGGCTATGGGATCGAGGCGGACGAGGGCCCGTCGGGTCGGCTGGGCGGCTGGGCCATCACCGGTATCCCGGCCGAGGTGTGCGAGATCCACTCCACCCGCTCCGCCCAGATCACCGCCGCGGTGGGCGCGGACGCCTCGTATGCGGCCCGGGCGGTGGCGGCCCGGGCCACCCGGGACCGCAAAGCCGATGAGCCGCTGCGGGATCTGATGTTCCGCTGGCAGGCCGAGCTGACCGCGCTGGGCTACCCGCCCGCCGCCCTCGACGCCGCCGTCGAGGCCGCCGGGCTGGCCTACCGGCCGCCCGCCGTCGACCTCGACGAGCTGGCCGGAGAGCTGCTGGCTCCGGGCGGGCGGCTGGCCTCGGAGAAGACCTTCACGCCGCGGGGACGTGATCGTGGCCGTCGCCCCCCATCTGCACGGCCTGCCCGTCCCGGTCCTCGACCAGGCCGTCGAGGCGGTGCTGGCCCACACCCAGGCCATACGCCTGCCCGCCGTGGTCGGGGCCAGAGAGGCGGTGTGGGCGGCCGCCTGCGTGCTGGCCGACGAGGAGCGCATCGCCGAGCTGGCCGACGCCATGGCCGGCCGGGCCGGGGCCCGGGTCCACTGGTCGGCGGCCTGCGATGCCATCGACGCCCTCAAGGCCCGCCTCGGAGCGCCGCTGACCGACACCCAACGTGACGTCGCTCTCGGGCTGATGACCGACGGGCACTGCCTGGATGTGGTGGTGGGTATCGCCGGATCGGGCAAGACGACCACGCTGTCGGCGGTGCGGGCCGGGTTCGAGACCGCCGGCTACACCGTGGTCGGCACCGCCACCTCCGGCCAGGCGGCCAGGACCCTCGGCGAGGGCGCCGGGATGGAGTCACGGACCATCGCCTCGTTGACATGGCGGCTCGACCACGGCACCCTCACCCTCACCGACCGGCATGTCTTGATTTGTGATGAGACCGGGATGACCGCCGATGTCGACCTCGTTCGTCTGCTGGGGGCGGTGGAGCGGGCCGGGGCCAAGATGATCGTCGTCGGCGACGACCGCCAACTCGACGCCGTCGGCCCCGGCGGCGCCCTCACCGCCCTGTGCGAACGCCACCCCGAACAGGTGTGGACGTTGAGCGACAACCTGCGCCAAACCGACACCGGGCGAGCGGGCCGCCCTGGCCCAACTCCGCGACGGCAACGTGACCGCCGCGGTGGGCTGGTACGCCCGGGCCGGGCGCATCCATCCCGTCGCCGGCCGGGACCGGGCCGTCAACGCCATGGTCAAAGCCTGGGCCAAAGACACCGCCGCCGGGCGGGAGACGCTGATGCTGGCCTACCGCCGCGACAACGTCGAGGCCCTCAACCAGACCGCCCGCCGCCTATGGGAACAAGCCGGCCTGCTGTCTGGGCCGGAGCTGACCGCCCCCGGCGGGCGGCGCTACCGGGCCGGCGACCGGATCATCACCCTCGCCCCCGGACCGGGCGGGGCCTGGGTCACCTCCCAGGCCGCCCAGGTCACCGCCGTGGACCCCCAGACACAGCAGCTGACCGCCGTCACCCCCGACGGCCAGCAGCTGCAGCATGGGACCCGACGACATCAGCGCCGAGCGGCTCGCCCACGGTTACGCCATCACCGCCCATCGAAGCCAGGGCTCCACCGTGGACGTCGCCCACGTCCTCGACGACGGCGGCGGACGAGAGCTCGCCTACGTGGCCATGAGCCGAGCCCGCACCGCCAGCCACATCTACGTCACCGCCCTCGACCCCGACCACGCCGCCCAGCGGCTCACCTGGGGATGGGACCAGCAGCGCCGCCAACAATGGATCACCCACCGCCACCAGCTCGCCGCCCGAACCGCAGCCCGCACCGCCGACCTGGTCGCGGAACGGGACCGGCTGGCCGCGACAATCCCGCCCGACGTCACCGACCAACTGACCGCTGTCCGGCGCCAGATCACCCAGATCGAGGCCGACCGGGCGGACCTGTACGCCGGGACGGGCCGCTGGGCCGACACCGCCGTCCGCCACGCCCACCAGACCCTCCAGGACGCCCAGCGCACTCACGACCACGACCTGTTCCGGGCCCACGACCCCCATCTCGGGCTGTGGGCCCGACATCGAGCCCGCAAAGCCGAACAAACCAGCGCCATCAACCTCACCCAAGCCGACACCGTCTGGCAGGCGACCATCCAACCCTACGATGAGCAACTCCGCATCGAGCAAAGCCGGCTCGGCAAGGACGTCCACAAGCTCGAGGCGACCCAGCAGACTCGCGTCGACTTTCTCGCTACCAACCCCGACATCATCGAGGGCATCAGTCAACTCGATCACGCCATCGCCCAAAACCAACGACTCCAGGTCCAACAAACCCGACCACCGATCCAGTCGCCCACCAGGCCGACTCTCCAACCCCGCCTGAGTCACGACCCCCACCTCGAACACGTCCACCACCAGCAAATCGCCGAAACCGTCTACGCTCCACAGATCGGCGGCCCCGCAATCTGACCGCAGCAGGGGAGATGGCCATCAGCTTGGGAAGCTGAAGGTGGCGTACGGTGGCGTACGGCCGCAACCCATCGTGGCTGGTCAGAGCGTTCTTCTGGATCCAGGTGAATGGTGGCGAACGGCGCCGCGCGTCCGATAAAGGCGCGATGGACCCGCGTCACTACGAGACCAGAGGACGCTACGAGGGGATGCGGATGGGGGCACTACCGTGATCCTCTGGCGACCTGTGTCTGTGGAGGGACTTGTAACCGAGGTCCACGCCTCCTTCTAGTGGAAAATCCGGTCGGAGTTGGGACGGTGGCACTGACACGCCCGGGCCGGATTTCGGGAAGCCCACCATCCAGCGAAACGCGTGCCGGGCTGCCCGCGAGTGACCGTGAAAGTCTGTGGCAGACCACCTGATCGGGCACGCCCTTCTGATAGTGCGGCTCAGGGTGTGGCGGGGATGTATCTGACTGATATACGCGCCGTGTTCCCGCTGGCCCGTCGGCCCGCGCATCACAAGGGAGGATCCGGCCGGTTCATCGTGGTCTACAGCACCGGGCGAAAGGGTATCTCCATATGATCTGCACACAAACTACACACGGTCTCCATCCGTATGCATCCATGTTGAGTGGACGCCCGCCTGCCAGTCATGGGCATCATAGGGCGAGGGGAGGATCATTTGAGCATGAGCATGAGCGCTCCGCGAGAAGAAACACTGTATGTGACGAAAGAATGCTCGGAGTACACAGGCGAGGCTGGTTCCTTCTGCACCATCGCGTCCTCGAACTTCGATGCGATCCCGATCGGCTCGAAAGTCGTCTACGCCAAGGCTGCAACGGCCGACGGCGGACTGGATACCGATATTGTTGTCAATACCCCGAACGGCGACACCGCCCACGGCCATGTGCTCCTCGATGGCGCGACACAGACCGGCACGGTGACGCTGGCGGGTGGTACCGGGAAGTTGGAGAAACTCGCGGCGGACCTTGTGGTCGCGCCTCTCGCTGAACCCAGCTATAGCTGGGAGGGGCCGTACTCGTATTGAGACTGAACGGGGCCTTGCAACTGCCAGTCATGGTCATGTGCCTGTTCTCTCAGGCCGGCGGTTCGAGTTCTGCTGCGAGCGCTGGGAGACTGGTTGGGTTGTGCGGGTCAACGCCTGGGCCTTGTCGTCTGTGGGGCTCGGTGCGGTTGGGAGCGGTTAGCGTTCATGTGTGTTCGAGGGCGTCCGTCGTGGCTCGGGTCTGACCAAGAAGGCGTGGGCGGTAGTCCGCTCCGACCCGCGTCTGGCCAGACTTACGCTGACCGGTGGGGCCCTCGCGCTCGTCGTGTTTGTCGTGTTCGGCGTCCCCGGCGGGCTGCTGGTCGATAGCGACAGCACCGGGGCCGTCATCGGCGGGGGTGTGCTGCTAGCGATGGCGGCGTACGTGGCCGCGTTCACGGTGAGCTATTTCAACGTGGCCCTCGCCGCCGCTGCTGATCAGGCCATGCGGGGCGAGCAACCGGACCTGGCCGCGGCCAGGGGCGTTGCTCGTGACCGGGCCGGGAAGATCGCCGCCTGGGCGCTGGTGTCGGTGGGAGTGAGGGTGGTGCTCAATGCGCTGCGCAGCCGGGGCGGCCGCGCCGGCCACTTCGCGGCCGATGTCGGTGCGGACATCTGGTCGCTGGTCACGTTCCTCGTCGTGCCGGTCGTGGCTTTCGAGGGCTTGGGGCCGTTCCCGGCCATGAAACGCTCGGCGATGATGTTCCGCCAGCGCTGGGGTGAGCAGGTGACCGGCACCTTGGTCATCGGTGGCGTGTCTGGACTGATCGTGGTGGCGGGGATCGTCTTCGTCGTCGGTGGGGTGGTTGTGCTGGTTGAGGGTGGCGCCGGCGCCGAGGTGGTCGCCGGCGGCCTGCTCATTCTGGTCGGGGCGGCCGTCGGCGTCGGCGGTGCGGTGTTCGGCGGCGCCACCCGCGGCGTGTTCGGCGTGGCCTTGTACCGCTTCGTCGCTGAGGACCGCACCCTCGGGCCGTTCACGACGGCGGATCTCAACGCCGCCGTGCGCACCCAGTAGCGGATCGGCCAACCCCGACCACCGGTGCGCTTGAGACGCTGTCATAGAAGGGGACGCGCTTGGCGGTGCGAAATTGGCATCTTGGCGGGCCGTCGGCCGCGACCCTCGGCGCTCTGCGACGTGCTCGGGGGGCGCGCTATGGGCACTACGGGGCAGGGCTCGACTGCGGTTCGTGCGGGTCGCTACTACTACGCTGGCGGGTCATGGACTCGGACCCGCCGGGGCATCCTCGGGTATCGCCGACGGTCAAGCGCTGGCTCAACTGGGTGTTGACCGGTGTCTGGCTGGTCGGCGGCGCCTTGATACTGGAGGCCCTGCATATCAGTCTGTGGGCGAAGATCGCGCTGATAGCGGTCCTGCTGGGTGTCGTGTCTGGGGTCGAGCTCGTGTTCTACCGCTGGAACGAAGGCCGTTGGCCGGCTGTAGCGACGGCAGGTAACCGGGACGAGTCGAACGCCGGGACCGCCGGAAGTGCGGACTAACGCTGGCCAGCGCGAGCGCACACACTGCGGCTTTTTGTGCACTGGGCGCTGCCGGCAGATGCTCACCCCATGGAGTGGGCCAGGTACAGCCGGGGCCGAGGTCGCGGCGCGGCTGGGGTAAGCCTCAGCGGCGATCACCCGGATGATCGCGGCGGGGCGCTGGCCTCGTTCAAGCTTCGTAGGCTGGCCCGGGCCGACGTGACGGGCTACGAGCGGCCGCTCCCGAACTGCGCGTCTCGGGTCGAGGTATAGGGCGCTGGCGACGAGGAGCGGGCCCCGGATGTCAGATACGTGCCGAAGCCGACCTAGCCCTCGGGGCCTAACAACAGCCGGCACCAAGGATTCCGCCATGATTGGTGGAGTCCCAGTACGCCGGGTTCGTGACCCCATTTTTCGTCCCAGCCCCGGCGGGTCCTGACTGCGAGGGACTTTGGGGGGGCCGGGGAGTTGAGCGATACAAACTGCTCAGACGAGTGCTGCACGGACCCATTCCTTGCGGACCGGTCAAGCTTGAGAACGTGGTCGATCCCGAGCCGGTCGATAACGGATTAGCCTTGGCGGCCGGCCCCGGTGGCGAGCGTCTGGTCGGTTGGGTCCTGGCCGCCGTGGGCCTGACCGGACTTGTGGTAGCGGCTTCGCTGTACCCGTCGGCGGCCCGCTCGGCCGCGTCGCAGGACTGGACCCCGTTCGTCCTCGTGGCCGGGCTGCTGCTGATCGGTCTGGTGGCCGACGACGACGGCCTGTTCGCGGTCGCCGGGCACCGTCTGGCCGCCACGGCGCCGAACGGTGTCGTCCTCTTCGTCGGGGCGGTCGCCGTCGTGGGAGCGGTGACTGCGGTGTTGAACCTGGACACCTCGGTGGCCTTCCTCACCCCCGTCCTGGTCTACACCGCCCGCAGCCGGGGCGAGGGCGAGGCGCCGCTGCTGTATGGGTGTCTTCTTCTCTCCAACGCCGGGTCGCTGTTCCTGCCCGGCTCCAACCTGACCAACCTGATCGTGGTTGGTCACCTCCACCTCAACGGGGGCCAATTCCTCGCCCACACCTGGGCCGCCGGCGCTGGCCGCCCTGGTCGTGACCGCAGCCGTGGTCGCCGTGGCCGAGCGCCGAGCCCTGCGGGCTCGCGTCGAGGATCCCAGCCCGGCCGGCCGACCGGCGCTGGGACTCGGTCTGGTCGCGGTCGCGGCCGCGGCCGTGCTCGTGGTGGTCCTGCACAATCCCGCCATCCCGGTCGCCGCGGTCGGTGTCGCCGTCGTCGGGATCCGCCTGGCGGCCCGAGCGGAGCAGCCCCGGCGGGTGGTGAACGTGTTGGGTGTCCCGGTGCTCGTCGGGCTGTTCGGGGTGGCGGTGGCGCTGGGCACCCTCGGCCGGGTGTGGTCGGGTCCGGCGACGTTGATGTCGCATCTCGACCTGTGGGGTACGGCCGTCGTGGCCGCGGTCTCGTCGGTGCTGCTCAACAATCTTCCCGCCGCGTCGCTCTTCGCGGCGCGCGTCCCCGCCCATCCCTTTGCCATGCTCGTCGGGCTCAACCTGGGGCCGAACCTGTTCGTGACGGGCTCTCTGGCCTGGTTCCTGTGGTTGCGAGCGGCCCGAACGGCCGGCGCCCGACCCTCGATCGCCAAGGCCAGCCGCCTCGGCGCGGTGGCGGTGCCCCTGTCGATGGCCGCCGCCCTCGGCGCCCTGGTGCTGACCGGGACTCGCTGAGGACACGCCGGCGCGCCCGGATCGGCGAGCCAGAATGCTTCGGTGAGCATCAGCCGGGCCCATCGAGACATCCTGCCGGGTCGCCTCCTGCGGCGCGGTCGGATCCTCGAAGGCGTCACTCTGGGCTGGAACGTGGTCGGGGTCGTGGTCCTGGCCATTGCCGCGGTGACCGCCCGATCGGTGGCACTCGGCGGTTTCGGCTTCGACTCGCTCATCGAGATCGGAGCCAGCACCGTCGTGCTGTGGGAGCTGGCGGGCACCGGCGAAGAGCGCCAGCGACGTGCGCTGCGACTCATCGGCGCAGCCTTCGCCCTCCTGGCCTGCTACCTCGCGGTCCAGAGCACCGTCGTGCTCGTCGCCCGCTACCACCCCGGCCACAGCCCTGTCGGGATCGCCTGGACGGCGCTCACCGCCGCGGTAATGTTCGCCCTGGCCGCCGGGAAGGACCGCACCGGCCGCCAGCTGGATAACCCCGTGCTCCGCACCGAAGGCAGGGTGACCCTGGTCGACGGGTTGCTGGCCACCGCAGTGCTGGCCGGCCTGGTCCTCAACGCCGCCCTCGGCTGGTGGTGGGCCGACCCGCTCGCCGGCTACGTGCTCTTGGTCTACGGCGCAAGAGAGGGCTGGGCTGCGCTGCACTCGTAGCTGCGCCCCCCTCCTCGGGTCGTGAACCCCAAGGCACGGTCCTAGCAATCGGCGCCGATATGAACCGACGACCACCCAGAGCAACTGCTCACGAACGAGCGCCCAAGAGACCGCCGACCAGCCGCCACACCACCCCAGACCCTCGAAAAGCGTCCCAATAACCGCAGCCCTCGGCATCCCAACATCGCGCGCCCCCTATCACCGAACGCCGGGTCGGTGGGATGGTCTTCGGACCAGACTTCCAGGTGCCTGCGTACTTTGCCAAGCGTCCCCGAATCGTTGATCGGGGCGGATAACGTCCTGCTGCCAACACGGCGTTACCAAGCCGATCGACGGTTACTGTCGGACTCGGACGGCACGCCGGCCGTCACGGAGCGCGGTTGCCTGCGGTCCCGACTGCTATCCGTTCTTGTGCAGGACGGCTGTCAGGTGCAGAGCAACCTCACGCGTCGAAGGTGACTTTCTCCACCGCAACTCCCACCTGAGCAGCGGTCCCGTTCAGGAGGTCCGAGTCGGTCGTGACAGCGATCGGAGCATCGAGCACTACGGCGGCAGCAACGGCCTCCGCGGTGAGCAAGTTCAGCTGACCTGGGAGTGCCGCCATCACCGGCACGAGTCGCCGAAGGGTAAGCACGCCAATGCTCGGCGGGAGGGTCTCTAGGGAAACTCGAACCCGGATCCTCTCCGCCTCCGAGAGCGCATCCACCGCCCGCGAAAGTGAACCCCCGCCTGGGCCGGCCAGCGCTCGGGCGAGCCGCCAATACCACGACCCGGTCGTGAACACCTCGCCTCGGTCCGCAGCATCGATGAACCGTGCCACCGTGGGCTCATGCCGGTCGGCCAGGACGGCGAAGAGGAGCCTGTCGTCGACGACGATCAAGACTTTGAGCGGGAGCTCAGCTCTGAGTCATCTCAGGATCGCCGTCGGTGACGACCCGGGCGGCCTCGTCGTAGTGCCCGGACGCCAGGTCCTCGAGCAGCGCCTCCCGCACGGACTCGGGCACGTCCCATCTCGCTTTGCCCACCTTCGGGGGTGCCAGCTCGCCTGCCGCCTCAGCCTCGGCTCTCGCCCGCTGGGCGATGGCGCGGAGGTCCTCGATTGACATGGCCACGAAGTTCACGGTACCGGATGCAACAACCGGGGTTCCGAAGCTATCCGTGGCGGTGACGTGCCCGGTACCACCGCGGTCCGATCCTGGTGCTCTACGATCAACGGCGTGGCAGAGCAGCTGAAGGTGGGGGACAAGGCGCCGGACTTCGAGCTTCTCGATCAGACCGGCAAGAAGGTCAAGCTCTCCTCGTTTCGGAAAAGACGGGTGATGTTGTACTTCTACCCGAAGGCAGACACGCCTGGCTGCACGACCCAGGCGTGCGGGCTGCGCGACGTCCTCGGCGAGATCGGCGACACCGCAGTCCTGGGCATCAGCCCCGACGCACCGAAGAAACAGGCCAAGTTTGACGAGAAGTACGGCCTCGGATTCCCGCTGCTCGCCGATGAGGACCACGCCGTCGCCGAGGCGTACGGCGTCTGGGCCGAGAAGTCGATGTACGGCCGCACCTACATGGGGATCGTCCGGTCCGCGTTCCTCATCGACGGCAAGGGCAAGCTGGCCGACGTGTGGTACAAGATCTCGCCCAAGGACACGCCGAAAAATCTTCTGGCCGCGCTGGCCGGATAGTCGCCGGGCCGGCCGGGCTGGGCCGGCCCTGGCCGGTGGACGCGTGAGGCAGGGAGGGGCCGGCGGGGTTGGTGGGCGGTTTTGGACGCTCATCTTTTCGCCCGGAGAGCGCGGGGGGCGAACGCAAACCTGCACCGGCGCCCTGGCCGGCGGGCGGGCCGGCTGTCGACTACCGGGCCGGACCCATCACCAGGGTGCCGTTGTGGCCACCAAAGCCGAACGAGTTCGACAGGGCCGGCGCCGGCGTCCACGGACGGGGTTCGCCCACCACGACGTCGATGAGAATCTCCGGGTCCTGTTCGGTCAGCCCCGCGGTGGGCGGAATCAGGCCCCGTTCGATCGTCAAGGCCAGGGCCGCGGCCTCCAACGACCCAGCGCCGCCCAGTGAGTGCCCGGTGATCCCTTTTATCGAGGTGACGGCGGGCCCAGGTAGACCGAACACCTTGACGATGGCTTCCGACTCCGGCAGATCGTTGGCCGGTGTCGACGTGCCATGGGCGTTGATGTGGGTGATGGCGTCGGGGGTCAGGCCGGCGTCGAGCAAGGCGAGTTCCATGCAGGCCACCGCTCCGGCCCCGTGCGGCGATGGTGCCGTGATGTGATAAGCGTCAGCAGTGCTGGCCGCGCCCGTGACCTCGGCGTACACGTGGGCCCCGCGGGCCAAGGCCCGGTCTCGGTCCTCGAGGATCAACACGGCCGAGCCCTCGCCCATGACAAAGCCGTCCCGCTTCACATCGAAGGGCATCGAGATGCCGCTGGTCGACAAAGCGGTCATGTTGGAGAAGGCGGCCGTGCTCGTCGGGGTCATCGCCGCCTCGGCGGATCCGGCCACGACCACATCGCAGCGACCGGTCGCGATGAGCCGGGCCCCGTTGGCCACGCTGTGGGTCCCCGCCGCGCACGCCGTTACGGTCGTCTCGCAGGGGCCGCGGAACCCATAGCGCATGGATACATCAGCCGCGCCGCGGTTTCCCATCATCATGGGCACCAGGAAGGGGCTCACCCGGCGGGCGCCCCGGCCAAGCCGGATCTCGACCTGCACGTCAAGGGTCTCCATGCCACCAACACCAGTGCCGATGATCACGCCGGTGCGATCCGGGTCGAGCATGAGGCCGCCCTCGCCGCTGAGACCGCCGGCGTCCAGGAGCGCTTCGTCGGCCGCGACGGCGGCGAACTGCGTGAAACGGTCGACGCGACGGACCTCTTTCGGACCGAAGAGAGGGGTGGCGTCGAACTCATCGCTGACCCGACGCGGCCCTGAAGGCGCCGGGCCAAGCAAACCCGCCCAGAAGGCGTCCCGCCCGATGCCACACGGGGCCACTACACCGATGCCGGTCACGACGACCCGGCGGCCCTGGATGCCTTCCCGGCCGTCGGGCGATGGATGAACCGCCAGCATCAGAGCTTCGAGGACACCAGGTCGAACGCTTGGCCGACGGTCGAGACTCCCTCGAGCTCGGACTCGTCGACGGTGATGCCGAACTGCTCTTCGAGGGCCATGACCAGTTCCACCAGGTCCAGGCTGTCCGCGTCGAGGTCATCGGCGAAGTTGGCTTCGGGCGTCACCTTTTCGGGCGCCACATGTAGCACTTCGACTGCGCATTCCTTGAATTTGTCGAAGGCGTCGCTTTCAGCCATGGCATCCTCCATCCGGGTTGAGTGTGCAACGGAATGTAGTAGGCGGTTGCCACCCGCCGTCTTTCATCGGCCCCATCGCCACACCGCCGAGGCCCAGGTCATACCGGCGCCGAACCCGGCAAAAAGGACGAGGTCGCCGTCAACAAGCCGGCCCCGCTCGACCGCGTCCACGAGGGCGAGCGGGATCGATGCCGAGCTGGTGTTACCGGTGCGGTCGATCACCGAGGCCACCCGCTCCGGCGGCAACCCCAACCGGGACGCGGCCGCATCCATGATCCGCATGTTGGCCTGGTGGGGCACGAACAGAGCGACGTCGTCGAGGGTCACCTTGGCCCGCTCGAGTGAGAGCCGGGCGGAGTCGACGGTGACCCGGACCGCCTTGCGGAACACCTCCTGGCCGCGCATCGCCATGCCCGAGCCGTGATCCGCGAACAGCAACTGCACCAGGGAACCGTCGACGCCGAGGTCCCAGCCGAGCAGCGAACCCTCGCCGGGCATGGCCTCGATGACCACGGCTCCGGCGCCGTCACCGAAAAGGAAGGCGTTGCTCCGGTCGGCCCAGTTGGTGGCCCGGGTCAGGGTCTCGGCGCCGATCAGCAGGACGCGGTCCACGCCGAGGGCCACGAGGCCGGCCGCGGTGACCAGGCCGTACGTGAAACCGGCACAGGCGGCATTGAGATCCATGGCTCCACCGCCGATGCCGAGCGCCGCGGACGCCGCCGCGCTGCTCGCCGGGATGAGCTGGTCCGGCGTCGTCGTGCAGAGCATCAACAATCCGATGTCCGAGCCTCGGAGTCCGGCTCGGTCGAGCGCCTGGGCTCCGGCTTGGACGGCCAGGGCCGCGGTGGTTCCAAGGCCGTTTTCAGGATGATGGGGCGGCTGCTCGGTTACGAAGGGCCCGGTGGCGGCATGCCGGGTCCGAATGCCGCTGCGCTCCACGATCCATTCGTCACTCGTCTCGAACAGAGCCGTCAGCTCGACGTTGGTTACAACCCGTTCAGGAAGGGCCGTGCCCCAACCGGTGATGGCCGCACCTGTCATGACGCGTGCAGCCAGGCGATAGGTTGGCCGGTCTGCACCCGCTCACCGGGGCGGGCCAGAGCCCCTTCCAGGCGGCCCGCGAACGGAGACCGCACCTCGCTCTCTCCGACGGTGCCGAGCAGGGTGCCCACCTCGATGCCAGACCCGACCTGAAGTTCGAGCTCGTCAGCAGGCTGGAAGATGCCGGCCCCCGGACTGATCACCACCCGCTCGGACACGTAGAGGTGCTCGCCCTGATGACCGAGGGCGTAGGTGTGCAACGCGGTGTCGCCGGAGACGGCGTCGACAAGACGGTCCAGATCGGCGGGAACGGACACGGCGACGGTCGAGACGCTGGGCAGGGTGTTGCCGATCATGTTGGACAGGGCGTCTCCGGGTCCAAGTTCCACGAACAGCCGTTCAGCCTCGGCGCCCGGCTCCATCAGCCCACCGAGGCGCATGATGCTTTGCCGCCAGCGGATGGGACTGACCAGCTGGGCCGACAGCAGGAGCTCCCAATCCGCGGCGGCACTGTGCCGGCGGGCGTCGACATTGGCGATGACAGGGATCTCGGCATCGTGGAAGGTGACGGTGGCCAGGATCTTCCGGAGCCGGTTCCGGGCCGGAGCCATGAACGGGGTGTGAAAGGCGCCCCCGACTGCGACGGCACGAACTCTGTCCGCACCCAGCTCGATGGCCCGGGCCTCAGCCCGCCGGACCGCGCCGACCTCGCCCGCGATCACGGTCTCGTCCGCGCTGTTGAAGTTGGCGACCCACACCTCCCCATCAGCCAGGCGACAGGCGATATCGACGGTGTCGGCGTCACAGCCTCGGATGAGGCTCATCACCCCGGGCTGGGCGTCAGCGGCGGCCTGCATGGCGTCGCCCCGCTCGGTGACCACCCGCACCCCGTCTTCGAATCCGATGGCACCGCTCGCCGCCAAGGCGCTGTACTCACCTACCGAATGTCCGGCCACGCCGGTCGGCTCGATGCCGAGCCGCTCGATGGCATCGGTCACGAGCAAGCTGAAGGTGAAGGTCGCCAACTGGGCGTTGCGCGTCTCGGTCAGCTCGTCCAAAGGGGCGTCGAGCAGCAGGCGACCAATGTCCCGGCCAGCCGTCTCGGACGCGTCCGCGACCACCTCCCACGATGGGTGAGCGGTCCAAGGGCGACCCATCCCCGGCCGCTGGGAACCCTGGCCGGGGAATACGAAAGCAGGCACTACGCGAATCCTCCTGGAAGTAGGCGGCGTGGGGGGACGGAGGTGTCAGCCGATAGTGGTCTGACCCGCTGGGGGATCAATACGTAACAGGTATGCTCGCGGCTCCCGCCCGGATGGCGGAACAGGCAGACGCGATGGTCTCAAACACCATTGTCCGAAAGGGCATGCGGGTTCGAATCCCGCTCCGGGCACAACCCCTTTGAAGCGTTTTGGCTGGTCATGGCAGAGGAGGGCCTAGCCGGGATGGCACGAAATGCAGTCCATGGTCACAAGTTGGTCACAGGAAGTTTGCTCACTGTAGTGGCGCCACGTTTCAGGTTGGTGACTTCATGCCGAACTACGGCGCGGTAGGTGAGCGGGGTGAGCCTGATCGGATCGATCGGGATCGCTGCAGGCGCCAGTGTGGCCGTCCTCGCATCTCCTTGGCGGCGACCAGGTGGGCGACGTGGGTGTGTCGCAAGTCGTGAAACCGGATTCGGGGAAATAGCCCGGCGATCGCCGGATGTGGCGAGCAACGCCGTCGAGCCGCGGCGGGTGGCCACCAAAGTGGACGGCGCCGGCCGCCTCCGACGACCTGGAGCGGGCGCCCATCACGCGGTGCTGACTGGCCGTCAGCGACGACCCGGAAGCGATGACGAATGGAATTCACAGCGGCGGCGCAACCCTGGTCCGCGCCGGGTCGGAGGTTGGGGCGTCCGCCCCCCGGCTGAGCAGGACCGTGGCCAAGGTCATGGCGGCCAGGGCAAACGCCTCGACCGTGGCGGGGATGGGCCCGGTCCGGAAACGCTCGTCGAACACGGCGACGCCGATGAGGACGCTGGCTAGGGGGTTGACGCTGTTCATGGCGGGCAGGCTGGCCGACACCGGGCCGGCCCGGTAGGCCAACTGGCTGAGCACGATGCCGGTGGCGCCCACGACGATGAGGGCGTACAGCTGCCAGCCGGACACCAAAGCCACCGCTCCTTGGGCGAGCAGGTTGGTTGCGATTTTGATCAGGGCGGCGGCCCCGGCGAAGGCGATGCCGGCGCCGGTGCCGAGCAGAGTGGCGGCGGTGCTGGCGGTTCGCCGCCGGGCCAGCCTGACGCACATGCCGACGGCCGCCACAGCCATGATCGAAGCGATGACGGCGGGCCAGGCGTCGACGCGGTTGTTGGTTGGTGTGGCCGGGTCGCCGGCCGCGAAAAAGCAGGCCAGGGCGACGACCAGGACGGCCGCCCACTCCAGCTGGGCGCGGCTCACCGGCGTCCCGCTGACGGCCCGGCTGGCCGGTAGGGCGAAGAGCACCGTGGTGACGAGCAGGGGTTGCACCAGGGTCAGGTTCCCTTCGTGCAAAGCCAGGGCGTGCAGGCAGAAGGCCACCACCGCGATGGCGGAGCCGGCCAGCCACACACGCGACGAGACGGCGCGAGTGACGACCCGGAAGCCTGGTCCGGTCCCTGACGGCGCCGATCCGCCTGCGTTTCCGGTGATCCGCCGCTCGACGTCGCGGAGGGCCCGGGTATGCACGGCGGTGGCCAGCGCGAACAGGCCGGCCGCGCCAACGGCGGCGCTCGAGGCCACCGCCACGCTCATGGGTGGGCGCTCATCGGGCGAACACGGCGAAGAAGTCCCGGGAGTAGGGCTGGAGGTAGTGGCCGGGGGCGAGGTACATGCCGGCGAGCAGGTTGGCAGCCCCGATGACGCCGGTGCCGGCGATCCCACCGGCGTGGGTGAAGGTGGCGAAGGACACCCACTCCGGGTTGATGTCGAGCTCCATGGCCCGCACCGCGCCGGCGGCGATGAGCAGACGGGCCAGGCCGGCCGGGTCAAGGTCGGCGCCGCCGGCATAGACGAGATCGCCGGCGGCGGTCACGCCGACTCCGGAGCGCCAGGTGTTGGTGCCGCCGCCGAGCACGGCACCCCACTGGCTGGGGGCGCCGACGGTGGGGGCGGCGACACCGTGGTCGACGAGCAGGGTCAGGTTCTGGCGGACCGCAGCCACGGTCGGCCCGGGACCGAGGTCGCGGCCCCAATCCGCGACGGTGGCGGTGCCGTTGGCGAAGATGACGAAGGACGCGGCACCGGCCTTTAGGGGCACGGCGGTGCGGCTCTGGTCGTACCAGCCGGTGTAGTAGGAGTAGATCTTGAATCCGGAGTTGAAGGCGGCCAGCAGCGCCGGCAGCTGCGGTACGGCGACGTCCCCCTGCTGGGGCCAGATGCCGTAGGGCTCGCTGGTGCCGGCGTAGAGCGCCATGCGGGTGGCGGCCGAATCGATCCAGGCGATACCGGCGGGCGGGTAGCCGGGCCCGGGGCGAAGCTCGGTGGTGTAGACGGGGTGACCGCGGGCCAGTTTGGCTCCCATTGCTGGCTGCCAGACCCCCTCGCCCGGCAGTGCCGGCGACACCAGGGGCCGGATCGGAATGGGGGAGGGCAGGGGCGGGGGCCGCGGCACCGTCGTGGTCGTGGTGGGCGGCGTAGTCACGGTGGTGGCGGGTGCCGGGCGAGTGGGCGGGGGCGTAGCCGGCGAGGCGCGGCCGGTTGCGAACGCTGCGGGGGTGGCGGCTGACGTCGAGGGGACGGTCGGCGGCGACGCCGCAGGCGACCGGGAAGAACAGCCGGCCACGACGCTGATGAGGGCGAGTGCCGCCAACCGGGCTGAGAGCAGCGGAAGACGGCGATCTGGTGGGTGGCGAGGCCCCGGCGACTCGGTGACGAGGAGGCCTTCCGGAGCGAACCTTCGTCTACCGCTCACCAAGAAGCCGTTTCCGAGCGCCGTTGGGAGGTGCCGCCGCCCGGCCAGTTTGCTGGCGTTCGCGGATCAGTAGCGCCAGGGTGGGGCAAGCGGCGACGGCGCGGCGGGCGTGATCTTCGAGGTGAAAGGGGATCGGGCCCGGGTCGATGATTGGGTAACCCCAATCGTCGAGGCGGATGAGCTCGGGGAGCAGCTCGGCGCAGAGCCCGTGGGCGTCGCAGGCGATGGGGTTGACGACCAGCTGGCGGCTCACCGCCAGCCCCCCCCGAGGTTGGGGATGGGTAGGACTGTCGGGTGGGCTGGACAGGCGGCGTGGCGGCGGTGGTTGTCGATTTCGTGGGCGAAGGTGCTGAGGGCGCTGCGCACCATGCGGGCGGTCCCGTCGGGGTGGTGGCAGGCGCCCCGGCCTTCGACCAGGTCGAGCCAGCGGCGCAGCTGTTTCTCCCAGCGGTGGCCTCGGTCGCCGGCGGCCAGGGCGTCGAGGGCGAGGGCGATGGAAGGAAGCCCATTGAGGCACGGTCCGCACTGGGCCGCGGACTGCCCGGCCATCCAGGCGGCGATGGCGGCGACTTCCCGCAAACCGCACGTGGCGGGGCCGATCACGGAGATGGCTCCGCATCCCATGCTGGCGCCGACCCGGCCGAGCGAGGCCGAGTCGAGGGTGACCTTGGCGGCTACCTGGCCGGGTATCCACGCTCCGCAGTACCCGCCGATCAGGACGGCCTGGGGTTCGCGGCTCGATCCGGCGGCGCCCAGCACGGTGGACAGGGGGACGCCGAGGGGGACCTCGTAGACGCCGGGGCGGGCCACGTCACCGGTGAGGGTGACCAGTGCTGTGCCCGGATCGTCGACGGTCCCCAGGCTGCGATACCAGTCGGCGCCGAAGCGGGCGATCACAGCCAGGTGGGCGAGGGTTTCCACGTTGTTGACCAGCGTCGGGCGGTTCCCAACGCCCCGCTCGAACGGGCGGGGCGGCACGAAGGTCGGCTTGGCCTCGCCGCCGTTGAGCCATCGCACCAGGGCGGACTCCTCGCCGGTGAGGTAGCCGGTGGGGGTGGTCTCGACTCGTATCGGGACCCGGTCGGCCTCGGCGTGATCACGTTCGGCGAGCGCCGCGGTCACCGACTTGATGGCGGCGGTGGCGGCCCGATCGACGCAGATGATGGCCTCGCCGGCGCCGACGCTTTCCGCGGCGAGGCTGAGCCCGTCGAGGACCAGATGGGGCGAGCCGACCAGGAGTGCTTTGTCCTTGCCGCTGGCCGGCTCGCCTTCGGTCCCGTTGGCGACCACGATGCTGCGCCGGGCCGCAGCGACGCTGCGCAGTTTGGTGGCGGTCGAGAAGCCGGCGCCGCCCCGGCCGCGCAGACCGGCCCGCTCGACCTCGTCGAACAGCACCGGGCCGCCTGCTGGCACTGGCCCCCACCGCCGGAAATGGGCGTCCAAGCCCGGACCGGCGGCCCCGGCGAGCAGCCGGGGCAGCGAGCGTGGGTCGGCCATGACGGCAGCCGACGGCGGCGGAGGACCGGCTGGTGGACTCATGCGCCCACCTGGATGGTGCCGCTGATGGCCCGACCGCCCGTGAGCTGGAGTTGGACGGTGGCGGTGTGGGCGTTGCCGTTGGCGTCGGCCAGCGCCGCCACCACGGTCGATCCGTCGAGCTGGGTGACGTGACCCTGGTACTGGGTTGGATCGGCCGCGGTCCCGACATTGACCTGGCTGCCGGTCAGCTGTACCCCGCCGCCGCTGGCGGGCTGGCCGGTTAACACGATGGTCAGCCGGCCCGGCTGGGCGCCGTCGAACTGGGCGGCGATGACGACCGAGACCAGCCCGTTGCTGTCGGGGCCGGTCTGGCGTTGGGTCCCCCCGAAACTGGCGGCGAGTGGAACAGCCAGCTGCGCCGCCCCGACCGGGCGTCCGCCCGACCCGCTAGCGCTGGAGGCCGCGGGTTGGGAGGCGGCGGCTATCTGGGAGCTGATCAGGGCGCTGGGGGTGCCGGCCTTGCGGGCCCAGCCGGGGCGCAGTGGCCCGGTGACGGTCCAGACGGCCAGCGCCAGCGGCAGGACGACACTGGCGGCTACGGCGGCGCCCCGCCCGGCGGCGTTGGCGACCGACCAGCCTCGGGCCAGCCGCCACCACAAGGCAAAGAGGACCGAGGCGGTACAGATCAGGTTGAGGACCAGCACCCAACCAAGTTTGGTGTCCGAACCGGTCCCCAGGCCGTGGAGCACCGCAACCGGCCAGCAGGCGTAAGCGGCCCAATGCACGGCCCGCCAGGCCCGATGGCCGAGCCGCTCGCGGACCAGGCTGGTGACCACCAAGGCGATCAACAGGTCCACCGCGACCGCCCCCAGTCCCAACCAGAACGGCCGGTACTTGGACACGAATGGGATGAACACGTCCGCCAGGTGGATGGGCGCGTAGCTGTCGAGCACGGCGGTGACGATATGAACGGCCAGCGCTGCGACCGCCAATAGCGACGTGTTCTTGTGCAGGGCCGAGACCACGAAACGGGGCCAGCCGGGGCGGGCGAAGCGCACCGCCTGGGTCAATCCCAACACCATGGTCGCCGTGAGCAGAAGCAGGGCCACCAGTCCGAAGCCGCGGGTCAGGTACCACAGGGCCTTGGCGTTGGTCGCCGAGGTGGCGGATAACAGCATGGCGGCGCAGCTATCGCAGGCTCACGACCCCCCTGAGGAGACCACCGGCGGCGCCGTTACCGACTGGGGGGCCTGAGAGGGGGCGGTGAGCGGAGGGGCGGTCGTGCCGCGGTCGTCTCCGGAGGGAGTGGAAAGCGCAGGGGTCGTTTGCGCCGGCCTTACCGTATTGGTGCTGAGGGGCGCAGCAGGGTGGTTTGACTTGCCGGGGAAGGCATTGGCCACGGCAGCCGACAGCACCCCGCCGGCTACCAGCGCACCAACGGCCAGGAAACGGGTGCTGGTGCCGATGCGCTGCAGTCCTAGATCACGAGCAGCGCTAGAGGCCATATGTCCAGTATCGGGGTCCGACCTTTAGGCCGGGTCGAGGGAGAGGCAAAGGTTTCGTAAAGATCCCATCGGCATTCAAAGCTTCCAGGACGCAGCCCGGGATCGCTTAGAAGTGTCGGTAGTGGGCGGCGGGGCCGAGCATCACGACCCCGAGGATCACACCGGCCACCAGGCTGGCCGCGAGAGCCCATTGACGAGCGCCAGCGCCGGCCACGTCGTGGCGGGTCCGGTGGACCCAGTCTTTGGGGGCCAGCCGGGCGGTCTCGACGAGGTGGCCGACCACGTGGATGGTCATGGCCCCGAACCACAACACGAAACTGGCCTTGTGCATGAATAGCAGCGTGTGGCGCAGCGAGTGGGGGCCGACTACCAGAGCCACGCCGCTGGCCAGCAGCACGACGGTCAAAATGACCACGACGGGGCCGAGGAGGCGCAGAAGGGCGGGGGGTGGGCCTTTGCGCCGGTAGGCGGGGGATCCCCGGTAGTAGCGGACGAACCTCCAGCCGGTAGACCCGATCTTGAGTAGCACGGGCGGGATGAGCAGCATTCCGATGAACACGTGCGGGGTCAAAAGGGCGCGGACTCTAAGCACGGTGACGCCTTCGGCGGCCAGTAATACCAGCAGCACCGCCGCAGTGGTCCCGGTCAGTCGGGCGTTGGACTCGACTCCGGCGTCGGAGCCACGGCGGCGAGAGTGGCCCGGTCCTGACCGGGCAGAATTAGGCGGGACTTTACGGGTGTCCTGCGCGTCCATGCCATCGGGAGAGTAGGACCGCCCGAGGCCGGCTCGAGGTCACAACGGCAAGTTTTGCCGTTCCTTTACCTGGCCTTGGCGGTGGGCTCACCCGTGGAAGCGGAGACTGGCCGTGGATGTACACCCTTCCCGCCCCTTACCAGCAGCGGGCCCCGTTGCCGCCGCGTCGCCGGTACGGTCTGCGCCGTTTGCTGGCCGCAGTGCTCGCCATCGGGCTGGTTGTCGTCGCCCTGGTTTCCGTGTCCCTGTGGGGCGCGTGGACGACGCCGGGTAATCAGAGTTTCCAGGCCAAATGGGCGGACTGGCTGAGATCCCATCACGCCGCCGTACTGGCCAACGCAGTCGAGCAGTACTACTACAGCCATCACGCGCCCCCCAAAGGGGGCCGGCCGGCCCGGCTCAACGCCGTCCCCGCCCCTGGCGGGCCTCCCGTGGCCGCGGTCCGGGCCGGTCTGCCCCCGCCCCGCCCGGTGCCGCTGGTGGTCAGCCCGGCGTTGCCCGGGGAGGGCCAGTGGACGCCGGCGGATGCCGCCGTGGGCGGTGTGCCGGCCATGTACGTGGCCCAGTTCCGCGCCGACACCGTCTATACCAGTCAGATCACCTCGGCGGTGTGGATCGACCCGACCCGGCTGCGGGTCGCCCTGGTGCCGGGCGCCCAGGAGCCGGGCGGGACCTGGGCCGAGCCGCCCGACATAACCGGGCCAGCACTGGCCAGCGCGGTGGCCGCCTTCAACGGCGGGTTCCGGATCCAAGACGCCCACGGCGGCTTCTATCTCGACGGCCGCCAGGCGGTCCCGCTGCAGCAAGGGGCCGAGTCGATGGTGATCTACGCCGACGGGCGGATCAATATCGGGGCCTGGGGGAGCGAGGTCAGCATGACCCCCCAGGTCACTGCGGTGTTGCAAAACCTGGTGCCCATCGTCGATGGCGGCCAGACCGCCCCCGACGCCACCTACGGCGACACCCGCATCTGGGGGGCCACCCTGGGGGCCAACACCGTGGTGGCCCGCTCCGGTATCGGCGTCACCGCCACCGGGGCGCTCGTCTACGTGGCCGGCCCTGCTTTGACGGCCCGCAGCCTGGCCGAGTCGTTGCAGCGGGCCGGGGCGGTACGAGCCATGGCCCTCGATATCAACCCGGAGTGGGTCACCTTCAACTTTTACAGCCACCCCAACCCTGCCGACCCCAGCTTGATTAACGCGGCCAAGCTGTATCCCCAGATGCAACGTCCTGCCGACCGGTACCTCGGTCCCACCCCAGAGTCCCGAGACTTCTTCACCGTGTCCGTACCCGCACCGGCATAGGCCGTGATGACGTGACCGCCCCACGCGGCCAGACACGTTCGGGGCCGCGCCCGTTCCGAGTTGATCGCCTGGGAGCGAGCCTGCCCCGGCCGGAGAGGGCCGGCAACGGATCACCGAATGGGCCGAGCGGACATGGCGGCGCCATTTGGATCAACGGCTGGCCTGGGCCCGACGGCGGGCCGCTCGGACCGCGACGACGATGAGCGGGGTCCGTCCGTCGGCGGACTGGTCGAGCAATCGGCCTCCACCCCGACGCGACCCGGGCCGTTCCCGACGACGCGCCCAAATCCGGAGACGGCGCCTCGCCGTGGCCCTGGTCGGACTCATGGTGGTGGCCGTTGCGCTCTGGCACTCGGCTACATCGGTCAGTTCGGTTGTGTCGGACACGAAGCGTCTGGTAGTTCACACAGGGGCCGGCGGTACGGACGGATATCCGGTCGCCCCAGCGCAGTTCAGCCCGGGGGCGTGCGTCTCGTTCCCGCCGACGGCCGGTGACCGCCACCAGACCGTTTTCGTTGATGCCGGCCACGGGGGGATCGACCCCGGAGCCGTCGGCGTCACCGAGTCGGGACAGACCGTTCATGAGGCGGATTTGACCCTGCCGGTGGAGCTCGACGTCATGGGCCTGCTGCGGGCCCAGGGTTTCACCGTGGTCGTGTCGCGAACCGCGGCCACTTCGGTGGTCCGACTCGGGCCTGACGACCTCTCCGAAGGCGCCCTGAGTGTCCAGGGTGTTCATGACGATGTGGCGGCGCGAGATCTGTGTGCCAATCTGGCCCGGGCCGCTCTGCTGATCGGTATCTACTTCGATGCCGGCGCAAGCGAACAGAACGCCGGCAGCGTCACCGCCTATGACGCGGCCCGCCCCTTCGCCCCAGCGAATCTCCACCTGGCCGGACTGGTCCAAAGCGATGTCCTCGCCGCCCTGAACGGGCATGGCTGGGGTGTCCCCGACGACGGCGTCGTGTCCGATGTCAGCTTGGGCGGGCCGGCCCTCACCGGCGCCGCCGCCGCTTACGGCCACCTTCTCCTGCTGGGCCCCGCCATGGCCGGCTACTTCTCCGCTCCCAGCCAGATGCCCGGCGCCCTCATCGAGCCGCTGTTCATCACCGACCCTTTCGAAGCGACCATCGCCGCCAGCGCCACCGGCCAGCACGCCATCGCGACCGGACTCGATCAGGCCGTGGACCAGTATTTCACGCCGCCGGCGACGAGCCCGCCGAGCGCAGCATGACCGTCGTCCCACACCGTGGGGTGGCGGACACCGACACCGCGGTAGCCCCGGTCAGGGCGCGTGTCCTGTTGGTCGAAGACGACGACGGGATCGCCGAGCCTCTGGCGCAGGGCCTGGCCCGGGAGGGGTTCGAGGTGAGCAGGGTGGCGACTGGCGCCCAGGCCCTCAGCGCCCCGCCGCCCGATGTGGTCCTGTTGGATCTGGGGTTACCCGACATCGACGGGTATGCGGTGTGCCAGCAGCTGCGAGCCCGGTCGGTGGTTCCGATCCTGATCCTCACGGCGCGGGGGGCCGAGATGGACCGAGTGGTCGGACTCGAACTCGGTGCTGACGATTACCTGGTCAAACCGTTCGGGTTCCGGGAGCTAATGGCCCGAATCCGGGCGGTAATGCGCCGCACATCGGAGCCCGGATCCCCCGAACAGGTGCAAACCATCGGTGCCCTGACGGTGGACCGGCGGACCCGGCGAGTCCTGGTAGAGGGTAAGGAGGTGGCGCTCTCACCCAAGGAGTTCGATCTGCTGGCCCTGTTGGCCGAGGATCCCGGCGCCGTGGTGAGCCGACAGACCATCCTCGAAGAGGTGTGGGATCCCCATTGGTACGGTCCGACCAAAACCATCGATGTGCACGTAGCGACCCTGCGGCGCAAGCTCGGTTTCCCGGAGTGGATTCTGACCGTGCGGCGGGTCGGGCTCCGTCTCGGTGACACGAGCTCTCCAGGCCCGAACAGCGGCAGGAGGGTAACTCCCGCCGAAGGCGAGACCGACGAGGCAAGGGCGCCATGACTCGCCGGCTGGTGCTGTCCTACCTGGGTCTGGCGTTGCTGATCCTGGTCCTGCTGGAAATCCCCATGGCGGTGCTGGCCGCCCGACACGAACACGGCCTGACCGCCGGCCAGGCGGCCCGGGAAGCCAGCGGTCTGGCCGCGGTGGCCAACGAGGACATGGAACACGGCCATCTCAACGACCTGAGCGCCATCATGGCCCAGTATCAGTCCCGCACCGGCGAAGAGGTCGCCATCATCGACCCGGCCGGCACGGTCATCGCGTCCTCGGACCGCGACAATGACAACGACGCGGCCGGCACCCAGCGTTCGCTGGTGCAAGCCGCCCTGTCCGGGCGGTCAGCTACCTCTTTTTCGAGTGACGAAGGCCAGCCCTGGGCGTACGCGGCCGTGCCTATCAGCGCCGACGGCCAACCGCAGGGGGCTGTCCTGCTGGGTGTGGCGGCGTCGGCCACCGAGCGGCGCATCCACGCCATCTGGCTCGCCCTGGCCGGCTTCGCGGCCGGGATTTTGGCGCTCACCGGGCTGGTCGGCGTGCTGCTGGCCCGGTCGCTGTCGCGCCCGCTGGCCCGACTCGAATCGGCGGTCACCCGCCTGGGTGAGGGCAACCTGGCCGTCCGGGCCGACGCCGACATCGGCCCGCCGGAGATGCAGTCCCTGGCCCGCCAGTTCAACCACATGGCCGGACGTCTCAGCGAGCTGGTCGACGCCCAGAGCCGCTTCGTGGCCGACGCCTCCCACCAATTGCGATCACCGCTCACGGCCCTGCGGCTGCGCCTGGAGAACCTGGAGGTCGGCTCAACAGTCCCGACGACCGAAGAGGTGGCCGCGGCCGGACGCGAGGTACAGCGCCTGTCGCGGCTGGTCGACGGGCTGCTCACCTTGAGCCGAGCTGACAGCGTCGAACCGCCGCGCCGCACGATCGACGTCGAACAGGTGATCGAGGACCGCTGTGACGCCTGGTCGGCATTGGCCGACGAACGACACGTGGCGTTGGTCGTGTCCCACGACGACCGCGCCCCTCAGACGGCGTCGCTGGCGCCCGGCGACGTGGACCAGATCCTCGACAACCTTCTCGCCAACGCCCTTGATGCCAGTCCTGAGGGTGGGCGGATCCGGGTCGAGCTGGTCGGCACCGACCCAGGCTGGCTGGAGCTGCACGTGATCGACGAGGGGCCCGGCATGAGCGAAAACGATCGGCGCCGGGCGTTCGACCGGTTCTGGCAGGGAGCGGGAACCCAGGGTGGCCACAGCGGGCTAGGCCTGGCCATCGTCAGGCAACTGGCCGTGCGCAACGACGCTGCAGTGCAGCTGCGCCCCTCCGAGCCCAGCGGACTGGACGCAGTGCTCCGCATGCCCACGGCGCACCCGTCAGAAGGCAAACACAGCGTCCGAACCCCCCGTCCCGCGCCAGCAGGTCGGCACTAACCGCCAGGCGGGCGGCAAGCCCCCACACCAGCCAGCCGGCGGCGGGCGCAACCCATGATGAAACGGGCGGAACCTGGCCCCAGACCACGCCGGAGCCGAGCAAGACGTCGAGATCAACAGGCGGCCGCCAGCACCGCATGCCCCCGGCGGGCCGCGGCGCGCACCTCCCCGAGCAAGAACGGGGTGACCACCGCGGCCATGAGCCCAAGTAGGACCCAGGACACCAGCGAGTGCACGGCCACGTAGACCGTAGTGGAAAGGTTCACGACCATTACCAGCGACACCACGGCGATCAGCAACTGCTCGGCACCATAGAGCAGCGAGCCCTTGCGGAGCAGGACCGCCAGGCCGGGATCGTTGACATCGAGCACCGACTCGGGCACCAGGTCGGCCAGTACCTTCCCGACCAGAGGGGTGGAGGTGAACCCCGAACCGATGTAGACGACGCCGGTGACGGCGGTGACGATGGCGGGCGCGATGAAAAACGCCTGGGTTGACTTGAGGGCCAGCGCCACCGATGCCCGCAGGACCAGTTCGAGCAGACCGATGATCAGCAGACCGGAGAGCGGCCTGCCCAAGAGCCGGCGGACAACCTGACAGCCCCCGTTCCACGCCAACGCCACACAGATGGCGCCGGCCAGGCCCCACTGGCGCCGGCCGACGAGAAAGCACACCGCG
This sequence comes from uncultured Acidimicrobiaceae bacterium, assembly GCA_963769725.1. Classification (GTDB taxonomy): domain Bacteria; phylum Actinomycetota; class Acidimicrobiia; order Acidimicrobiales; family Palsa-688; genus PALSA-693. The sequence continues at coordinate 186,508 of CAVYMU010000010.1, forward strand.
GGCATGACGCCGGCCACGATGAGATTGGGTAACGCCTTGGCCGCCAACGGGAGCGCAGCCCCCTGACCGGCTCTCAAGCGCCATCGGACAGCCGGGGCCGCTCCCGGCCGAGCGAGCCAGCGGATCATCTCTCCGTCGCCGGCGAGGAGGCGCTGCCAGCGGCAATCCGGCGGCATGCCGGGCCACCGGGCCCGGCCGGGTGGCCTACACCGACCGTCGGGCAACTCGACACACCCTCCATCACGCCACAGCCAGCACAACGGAACCTAACAACAAGAGCAGCGTCCGCTCAAATCGAGGTTAACGTTCGGGAACGAGCCGCCGGTCTCAGTAGAGAAACGCCCGCCGTCCAAGGGTCAGGCCGGCGGCCGCCCGCCACGGACCTCTTGCCGATCCGGTCACCGCGACCATCTGCCATTAACGCGACCGGTCTGCCATTAAGTCGCTCGCCGACCGGGTCGAGCGTAGACAGATGCCGAGCTGCGCAAGATCGTTTACTATCCCGGCGACAGCGAGCACGTGCCGAGAACGAGGATTCGGGCTGGAGATTACGCCAGGACACAGCCCACTCCCAGGATGGCGTGATTACCTATCGACGAGTAGATCGGGCTGACAGCCCACCTCTCTCTAGAACACGGAGAACCCAACATGCGAAGTCGTTTCAGTAAAATCGTTTTAGCGCTGGGCGTGACTGGGGGGACGCTCGGGCTTGGCTTCGGCATCGGGACGGCAGTATCCAGCGCGGCCACCTCGACACCTTCGACCACCACCCCGTCCAGTTCGTCAGGATCGACTCCCACCACCACGCCGTCATCACATCCCTGCCCGCATTCAAGTACCAACTCGAGCACTGCCAACGCGTACTGACAGACAAATCGGAGCTCTCAGCCCGGGGAGAGCCACCCGGCGATCCCACCGCTATAGCCGCCGTGCGGCCCGCGCTCGTTGGCAGCGACGTTGGCCCCAACGAACCCTGCCTGCGGAGCGGTGCGACCCCCACCGAGAATCACGAGAGGGTTTGCAGCGCCTTACCCGCGAAAGCCACGAGACTCAGAAGCCTGAACGGCCGTCACTTCGAATGTCCGGCACCAAACGCCGGTCGGCTAACGGGAGGACGCCAGCGACATGGCCGTTTCCGGCTTCGTCACCTTGGCGATGTGCACCACACAGTTGTAGGTACTGACCGCGATGGCGAGGTGCATCACCGTCAGGACCGCGACGGCCTCGGCCGGCTGCCCTTTGGCAAGGATCCACAGGTCGGGAATCCACAGGACCAGGGTGACGGCCACGGCCAGACGCAGGTACAGCCAGCGAGGCGCGGAGCTGACCCGCGTCACCACCGGCCATGCGAGGCAGGCGACCACGACGCCGAACACCGTCAGCCGGGCATAGTCAGCAAAGCCAAAGTGAACGTAGCCGTGTGTCGAGGGGAAGACGGCCGTCCCGATAGCCACCAGTGCCGCATCAGCCAGCAGGGAAGCGACTACGGCGACGATAGTTGCCGTTGCCACTCGGGCGTGGGTGGGCTGGCGGTGGGTGGGGGCAAAATCAATGTGGAGGAGTTCGAGCGCACGCTCAACCATGGGGGGCACTTCGGATGGCAAGGGTCCTCCCTTTCGAACTTGAAAGCTGCTGTCGGCACCGGTTCAGAGACGGATGGGACGTCGGCTGATACCTCCGACGCGAGAATGTAGGTGTTTCATCTGTGCTGGTGTCCGGGATGCGGCTACCAGACGGATTCGCATCGGAGCCGAGCGCAATCGTCAGGGCCCAGCCGTCCGCCGCCATGGGCCGCCTGGGCTCGACCAGAAGGGCAGAGTACGAACTTTGCCGAACCTTAGCCTTGGGCGAAGTTCCGACCGCACCACATCATGCCAGACTCAACAGCGATGATCGCTAGTCGCCAGGTGGAGCGAGCAGAGGGAGGATCGGTGCGGGCCCAATCGCTCGCGCCGGCCTTCCCGAAAGAGACCCCAGCGGAATCCAGGGCGCTGTCTCGTCCGCCGGCGCAGCAGACCGCGCAAAGTTCTGACTTCACTGTGACAGCTCCAGCGCTCGGATCGTCGGTCGAGGATCACAACTCTACCGAGCCCCTGGCCATCGGCGCCGCGGCCAAAGAAATCACGGCGGCGTCCACTCCCGACTGGTTTCGTTCCGCCGTGGTGAGGTCCTGTAGCGCCGCCCTCCAGCGCATCCACGGAACTCGCCTCTCCAGCGTCGGCGTCACCAGCACTCTGCGCCGGGAGGGGCGCACCACGGTGGCCGGAGCCACCGCCCTGGTCCAACGCTACGAGTACCGGCGCCGGACCCTGCTGATCGAGTTCGACTTGCAGGCCCCCTCCCTGGCCCACACCATGGGACTGCAGCCGAGTCCCGGCCTCACCGACGTGGTGGTGGGCAGCGCATCCATCGACGAGTGCGTCCAGTGGCCTGACGACCGGCTGGGCGTGATTGTGGCCGGCTCGGATCCCAACAGCCTGTGGGGCATGCGGCCACTCCTGCCCGGACGGCAGCTTATGCAGCAGGTCAGCGCCATCGCCGACGTCGTTGTGGTCGACCTCCCCCCCCTGCCCCCTCACGGCCCGGGCGCCTACCTCGCCGCCGTCTGCTCCACCGTCCTGTTGGTGGTGCGCGCTGGGGTGGCCCCCGTCGACCAAATCAAACGAGCTGTCGACTCGCTCGAGCGCGCCCCTTACGTGATTATTAACGAAGTCGAGCATCCGGTACCCCGCTGGCTTCGTCCGCTCGTGGGCGCGTAACCGTCGTAGCCGGTGAGAACCCTGCCACTCACCGATATTGTTGAGCGTTAGCCCGCGATCCGGCGGTCGGCGAGGTGCGGTGGATTTGGGTGGATGCCGCCGACGGGTTCGTTTAACAGGAGCGGGCAGGCGCCACCGATGACGGTCATACCGTTCTCTCGGCAGTCCTGCACCGCCTGAGATTGAGCCTCGTCCGACGCCGCGGTGCAGCCACACCCGAGGCCCGCCCCGGTCGATGGCTTGGCGTATCACCCGGGCGGCGGCCTCGGGGGATTACGACCAATACGCCTTTGACGGGATCGGACACCTCCACCGGCCGGGGAGTGGCGGCGGTTTCCGTCTCTGGGCTCGCCGGCAGCGACGCGGCGACGGATTGACGGTATCGATGATCGTTCCTCGGGCGCGCACAGGACAAAGATGGGGTTGGCGAACTGTTTGGTATGCCGCCATACTCCGACGGCACGCCAGATGTCGGCTGGGCGAGGAAGTCGTCGATGGTTCTGCGCTCAGTGCCTTGGATATTCTTTCGCTCGACATGCTGCTTCCAGTCTGCGCGCCGGGCCAGCAGTCGAACCTCCCGACTCCGGCGGGCATGGCGGGTTTCTCGCGGCCGAGCGAAATCTCTTGTTGCACATTGATCTTGAACGCGAAGCGCTCGGCGGTGCAGCCAGGTGCTCAGCGTCCGGGGACGGCTGGCTGGAGCCGGAAACGGTGGAACCCTGCGGTCTCCCATCCCGAACCTTCGGTGTCGATCACCATGGCCTCGTGTCCGGCGAGGCCCTGGAGCCAGCGGGGGGCCGCGGTTCCCATGGCCAGGGCGGCGGTGGCGTAGGCGTCGGTCATGGTGAGCTCGGCGCCGATGACCGTTACCGCGGCCAGGTCGGTGGCCGGGCGTCGGCGGTGGGGGTCGATGACGTGGCAGCCTCGCTCGTAGGTCCCCGATGTGGCCACCGCCCCGTCGGAAAGCTGCAGGGCGGCGCAGAAGGCGTCGAGGCGTAGGGGGTGAACGACACCTACCCGCCACTGCGTGTTTGGTCCGGCCCGGCCGTGCAGCCGGACGTCGCCTCCCCCGTCGATGAGGTGGTCGGGGCAGCCGGCCGCGGCCAAGATCTCGGATGCCTGTTCGATAGACCATCCTTTCACCACTCCGGACGGATCGAGGCGGCCGGCGGCACGGATGTCGAAGTAGCCGTCGGTAGCGGTGCGCAATCCTTCGCACAGCGCGAGAATGTGGCGCACCTGGGGGTGGCAGGCGTCCTCGGTCAGCTCGCCGCGGTCGAGCCGATTGATCTCACTGTCGGGCCGGAAGGTGCTGAAGGTTGCGTCCACCCAATGCAGCCAGGCTACGGCTGCTTCGATGGCCGGCTGGGCGACCGCGGCTTCCTGGCCGCGCACGTCAAAGGTGACGACGGTACCCATGACCTCCTGGGAGCGGACGACCGTGTTCATTTTCCGGCCTTGGTCAGGGCCGACTGGAGCGACTGGGCGAAGGCGTAGCTGGTGAAGGTGGCCCCCGAAACGACGTCGAACTGGAGGCTCTGCGCGGCGAGGGCTTCGCTGGTCAGGATGGGCACGGCCTGGCCGTTGATGGACTGCGAGCGTGCATCACGGGCGGATTCCTGCGGGATCAAGATATTTGTTATCCGCCCGTTGGATACGGTGATTTGCACCTGAATGTCGCCGTAGCGATAGACCACATCGGTGCCGGTGTACTGCCCCGACGGCCCTGGGGGGTTGGTGGTGGCGGGGGCTGTCGTGGCCGTCCCCCCGGTGGGGGTGGTCGTCGGGGCGGCCGGGGTGGTGGTAGGCGGCGCGGCGGCCGCCGGAGCGGCCCCGCTGACCGACACGTGGGAACGGTGGATGGTCCCGGAGGACTTGTAGTCCAGCAGGGCGACCAACCCGACGATGGTCCCTGCGGTGGCAATGATGGCGCGTCGCATGCTCAGCTCCTGCTACAACTCGAAGTTCTCGCTGTGCACCTGGCGGCGAGGCACGTGGAGGTCGTCGAGCGCCTGGCGGACCGTCTCGAGCATGCTTGGGGGTCCGCACACGTAGATGTCATGAGCGGTGATGTCGGGTACCAGGGCCCGTAAATGGCGGGCGGTCAGGAACTCCGGATGCTCGGCTCGTGACCCGACGAGGTACACGACCCGGGCCTGGCGGGCCTGGGCGATACGGTCGAGTTCGTCGCGGAACATGACCTCCTGGTCGCGGCGAGCCCGGTACAGCATGGTGATCTCTCGACCGCGCCCGGGCAGGGACTCGAACAGGGCCCGTAGGGGCGTGATGCCGACGCCGCCACCGATCAGCAGCACTTTGCGCAGCCGGCGACGCCGCCAGGTGAAAGCGCCGTAGGGGCCCTCGGCCAGGACCCGGGTGCCGCGTCGCACCCGGGGCATGTCGCGACTGTGATCGCCGAGACTCTTGACCGTCACCCGCAGCCACTGGCCGTTGGGCGCCGCCGACAGCGAGTAGGGGTGGGCCTGCCACCAGCCGTCGCGGGTCAGGAATCGCCACAAGAAGAACTGGCCCGACTCGGCGCCGAGCATCTCGAGGTGGCGGCCGCCCAGATAGACCGACACCGCGTCGGGGTTCTCGCGCACCACCTGGGCCACCCACAGCCGGTGACGGAGTGCGTCGCGAACGGGCTTACCAACCCGGTAGACGAGCAATAGCAGCGCCACCCCGGCGTAGAGGGCGATCCAGGCGGCCCGGTTGAACGGATGGGTGGCGAAGTCCGCCCCCGTCGCGAACTGGTGGGCGAAGGACAAGGCCAAAGCCAGGTACGCATAAAGATGAATGAAATACCAGGCCTGATGGCTGATGCGCCGGCGGATGGCCCGAGCCGAGATCACCGCGATGATGACCATCAGACCGAGACCAACGGTGGCCGCCAGCATGTCGGTGTAGGACAGCACGACCGCCTTCGTCTCCCGCAAGACCCCCTCATGAGCCATGACCGCGTAACCCCAGATGATCAACACGGCGTGGGCGACCAGCAGCGAAACGCTGTATTCGGCGATGCGCCGATGCCACACCGCCAGGCGGTCCATGCCGATGAGCCGGTCGAGCCAGGTCACCCGGCTCATCAACAGCACACCGACGACAATGAGATAGGTGCCCACCAGCCCGGTAACCCGGCCCGCGGCGGTCAACCAGGCCCCGGCCCCCTCAAGCGAGGCCGGCGAGGTGTCCGCCCACCACATCAACAACACCAACCCTGCGCCCAGGCCGATGACGGCCCCGACTAGACCTTCCCGGGTGGGCTGGTCCAACTTCGCTGCTGGCGGCGACCCGGGAAACGAACGCAAGCTCCGGTGGCGGGCCGTGGGCGGCGAGGTGATCATCGGCCTAATATCCCCGCTGGGCGCCCAGTGGCCATATCCCAATCCTCCAGCATCAAGCTGAGCGAAGCCTGAAGGCCAGGGTTATCGTTCGGCAAACGTTCACCGATATCCGCGCCCAGCACCAGATCCGGGCGTGGAGGCGCCGATCACGCCGGCCGGTGACCTGGACTCAGGAGGCTTCAACCGGCGAACGCGGGGAGCGTACGGGCCTGCGGGATGCGGCACGAGGCGAGGCCCCTCAGGTCCGGAAGGCCCGCTTCCCTCTGGTGGTGCAACTTTTCGGCTGACCGTCGCACTGCCAGCCGAGGCGCGTTGCCCGGCTCCGGACCGCCAGGCGAGCTTTGGGGGGAAACTTTGCCGAACGCTAACCTGATCCGGCCGGGGTTCGGCGTCGTCCTCAGGCGCTGTTCAGGTGGTTGTGGGGTAATGGAGGGCATGAACGTGGCCCTGGCCCGAGATCACGCTGGCCCGGAGGGCGCCGACCGGACCGCCCGCGAGGAGGCCCGGTGATCGAGGCTCGAAACCTCACCAAGCATTACGGCGCCACCGTGGCCGTCGACGACCTGAGCTTCGACGTGAAGCCGGGACTGGTGACCGGCTTCCTGGGACCCAACGGGGCGGGCAAGACGACGACCATGCGGATCATCCTCGGACTGGACCACCCCAACCGCGGCCAGGTGCGGGTGGACGGTAAGCGCTACCGGGATCTGCCCGCCCCGCTGCACGAGGTGGGGGCCCTGCTTGACGCCAAGGCCATGCACGGAGGGCGAAGCGCCTACAACCATCTACTCTGTCTGGCCCAGAGCAACGGCATCCCGGCTCGGCGGGTCGACGAGGTGCTCCAGATCGTCGGCTTGGAGTCGGTCGCCCGCCGGCGGGCGAACGGCTTCTCGCTTGGTATGGGTCAACGGCTCGGCATCGCCGCCGCCTTGCTGGGTGACCCGGCCGTATTGATGTTCGACGAGCCGGTCAACGGGCTGGATCCCGAGGGCATCGTGTGGGTTCGGACCCTGATGCGGGCGCTAGCAGCGGAGGGCCGGACCGTACTGGTGTCCAGCCATCTCATGAGCGAGATGGCATTAACCGCCGACCATCTCATCGTCATCGGCCGAGGTCGGCTCATCCGCGACCAGGGGGTCAACGACTTCGTCGAGTCCAGCTCCCAGCAGTCGGTCCGGGTCAGCTCACCCCGAATCGCCGAGCTCACCGTCCGCCTGCATACCGCCGGGGCGGAGGTCCGACCCTTGCCCGAAGACGCCATTGAGGTCACCGGACTCGACGCGGCGGCGATCGGGGAGCTGGCCACCGCCAATGGGATTGTCCTGCACGAGTTGACGCCGCAGAAGGCGTCCCTGGAGGAGGCCTTCATGGAGCTCACCAGCGACAGCGTGGAGTATCACGCCAACCGGGCGGTGGCCTAGATGGAAACCGCAGTCGCCGTCGACACCGCTCTGAGCCCTACCCCCAGACGGCCCTACCGGCCGGCCACCTTCGTAGACGCCCTGCATTCCGAGTGGACCAAGCTGCGGTCGGTCCGTTCCACCTACTGGGCCTTAATCGTCGCCGCCCTCCTCGGCATCGGGCTGGGCGCCCTCATCAGCAGCATCTCGGCCAGCCATTACGCCACCGACCCGACGGTTCACTTTCGCTGGAACCCTACCGATCGCAGCCTGCGCAGCCTAGAGATCGCCCAGTTGGCCTTTGCCATCCTCGGGGTCATGGTCATCACCGGCGAGTACTCAACCGGGATGATCCGAACCAGCCTGGCCGCGGTTCCCAAGCGCAGCCGCATGCTGGCGGCCAAGGTCACGGTGTTCACGACGGTGGCGCTAATTGCCGGTGAGATCATCAGCTTCGCCACGTTCCTGGTCGGCCAGGCCCTCATCTCGGGCAAGGCCCCCTCCGCCACCCTGGGCCAACACGACGTGCTGCGCGCCGTCATAGGGGCGGGCCTGTACCTCGCCGTGCTGGCCGTCCTCGGCTCCGCATTGGGCGTGGTCCTCCGCCACGCCGCCGCCGCCATCGGCACCATCGTGGCCATCCTCCTCGTGCTCCCCGGCATCGCAGCCGCACTGCCGACGCTCATGGTCCCAACCCATAGAGCAGTGGTGGCCCACCAACGCCGGCCAGCAAGTCGCCGCGGTCATCCGTGACAGCCACACGCTGGCCGCCTGGACCGGCTTCGCCGTGCTGGGGGCCTTCGTGGCGGTGGTACTCACCGCCGCCTTCGTGCTCCTCGAACGCCGAGACGCCTGACAGTAGGCAGCCTCCGCGGCAGCCCACCGGACAGGGTCGTCGGTTCGAGACCATTGGCTCTAGCCGCCAACGATCACTCGACCCCATCATCGGGATGCAGGAAGCGATCGGGTTCAAGTCCGGTCGTCGGGGCGAAGGAACATCGCGGTAGTGGACAGCGGTGAGCATCACCGTCGACCGGGCCGACCTCCACCGCACCGGGACTGGCTGGTTGCGATCGAGGTGCCCCCAGCATGCCCACTGCCCCGTCGTCGTCGTCCGCCCCCAACACCACACGCAACCCACCACCTGAGCGTCCCGTCGCCCAACCCGGTGTTGCGACTCCTCGGGCCTCTACATGTGAGAGTCGCCCCTGACCACCTTTCCGCCAGCAGTGGGACCACCCGCCGGGCTCGCCAGCGCGGACTCTCCTGAGAGACATCGGCCGGGCGCTCTGGCGTGACGCCTCAAGCGTCTTTGCGGAGTATCGGGACGTCGCGGAGTCCAGGTGACTGTCCGGGAGGGCCCCAGGGGTCGGGTCTAACCAGAATTTTGGATCGACCGCTTGATCGAGTGTTGGTGTCCAGCAGAAACTGCCCACTGGCGGCCAGCGAGTCCACAGTGACGACCGCCACTCTCAGTGAGGCGGCACGACGACATGGAGCCGGGTAAGTGACGCCCATGCCGAATCGGATCCGCCGGTCGCCGGGTGGTGAGTTTCTCTCAGGCGACTCCGGGGGTGTTTATGTGCGCCGGACGACGCCGCGGGAGGCTTGACGAGGTTATCCACGGATTGGAAGGCGAGTCGTTCTTCATCGCCTCCATCTTCGACGCTCTGGTCCCGAGCGTGATCGGTCCCCCGCCTCTTCCGATTAGAGTGAGCCTTCGGTGGGTTTGCTGGTCGTCGGTTGCGGCGTCGCCCTAAACGGATGCCTGCGTCGGTAACGGAGCATCCACCCGCCCCTGACGGAACCCACTCGTGAGAGCCGCCCGTCCGCCACCCCTGAGTTCAAGTGGGTGTTGGACGGGCGGGTGCCAACTAGTTCAGATCAGGGATTTCCACGGTCCAGTCGGGCGGTGGTCATTCGTCCGGCAGGTTTGCGCACTGGCCGAGCGCCTGGCCGCCGACGACGTTGTGCTCGGTGCCGAAACCTCCGGACAGGTATGGGCCGAGTCCCCAGCAGCCGAGGTTCTGCCCGACCGTGTTGCTAGCGACAAAGATGGTCGGCATCGGGTCGTTGTTCGGGGGGAGCCCGTCGGTGATGTGGACGTTGAACAGGATCACGTTGCCACCAACCTTGTTGACGATCACGCCGACCCAGATGGGTGTCGTGTCGGCCACAATGAGGTTGCCGCCGATCGTGTTGGTCTTGATCGCCCAGGGAATAGCCGTCGCCCGTTCGGCGACGGTGGCTGTACCTTCTGAGCCGATCAGTGTGACATTCCCTTTGACCGTGATTCCGTTCAGCAGAACGGTGTTCGCGGCCCAGGCGGTGACGTTCCCGTCGACCTTGATGCTGGAGCTGAAGGTTGTTGGGTTGCCGTTTGCGTCGACGCAGGGATGTCCTGTCGTGCTTGTTGGTGTTGGGTTAGGCAGGCAGCCCAGACCAAGAAGCGATCTCGGACCGGCCGTGACGTCGTGTCGGACGGTGATCGTCGACGGGTAGCTTTGCGCGTCGAGCACAGCACCAGCAGCGACATTCACGTCGCCGAGCACGGTGATCACGGCATTCGGCGCTGGCTGGCACGCGCCCTTAACCGTGATGCTCGCGTAGGTCCCCGACGGGATAGCCACGAAGGTGGACGAGGGGGGGTCGGCGGGGTTGAATTCACCACCGGTGCACGTGTACGCCACCGGCCACCCGTTGGACGGGTGTGCGCTAGCGATACCTGTGGTACCCACCAATCCGGTAGCCACCGCCCCAGACGACGCCACCATCACGGCCGCGCCAAACAAGATACGAAACTTCATCCTTGGCCCCTTCGTAGATTATGTAAGCCCCGAAGCCACCTGCTACCCCGACGCCCAGCGCACTCTAGTCTTATCTCTTCGTCGGGCACAAGGTCCCAATCGTTCCGAGAAGATTCTGGACCAATGGGCCCGTACCACCGGGTACGCGGGATACCCAATCCTGGTCCGCAAACTGACTCCCTTACCACCGCCGCAAGCGCGCCCGAATATCGCATCTGCGTGCCGCCGATCGGTGGAACACGCCAGACTCAGGCAGCCCATAGCGAGTCCTCTTTGTGTGTCAAGAGGCTCGGCGGGAGGTTTTTGCGGTGGCTGCGGACTTGGTCGGGCGACGGGTGGCGCGGGTGGCCTTAGGCTTGGTGCGGGTCCGGAAGTGGCTTGTCCGAAGAGCCGGTCGCGGGGTGTGAGCCGGCCGCGCTGGAGACAGAGTCGCACCCCGTTTGTCCTCCCGGGCCCGCCTTGGCCGCTCGGCGGGCGTCGTCGACCAACGAGACCCCAACGGCCGGCACCTCGTTAGGAAACCAGGCCGCACGCGACCGGCCGACGGAAATCGGGAGCCAAGCCGTCAGGATCTCTCGACGCTACGAACCAGCCGCAACGCCATGGTGGATACACAATCAGACGTCTACGGGCGTCGCCGTACGGCGAGGGTGCGATCCCGACGAGCGCTCTCGGTGGCGAGCTGGCCGCCGGCGGCAGTTGTTGTTGTCCGCCAGTGGGCGGATCCTGATGCTCGCCCACAATCGAGAGGCCCGGCTTCCTTTCCGCGTTGGCCAAAACGAGTGTGGCCCGGGCGTTGTCGCTCAACAACACCTCGGGATCGGCAAGGGCCGCTCGGTCTGTCAGCGCGCCCCCTGCCAGTAGACCCACCGCGCGCCTCGTACATGTGGAACCGTCGATGTCGCGCAAGAAGTGGTAGATGGACTCCAGACGTGGCGACCGGCGTCGCTGACGCGTTGAGTTCCCGGGAAGACGACGGCCGTCGCCGCGCTCCTAACGGGCCTCGAAGTCGTTAACTCACTCGCCGCCATCTTTGGCGCGCCATCCTGCTCGTCGAAGCGGTCGGCGATCAGGATCTCGCTCGCAGAACCAGCAGAACCAACAGTCGGCTTCCAGACCTCCGCTCATCCTCTTCGTCGTTCGCTCGAAGTCCGGCACGCCCCCAACCGGGGTTTCCGTGAATGTGCTCAATACTCCAGAGGAGGCCCAGCAGCGCCCCCGAATTTAGGTGGCGGCTTGCTCATGGGAGGGTTTTCGTGGTCACAACCTGGTCACAAACTCACCATAACGAGCTGACACGAGACGGTACGACGTGAATTAGGGTGTCTAGAAACTGCCTGCTCAGCGGCGCTATCTGGGACTCGGTGACACCGACTGACACGAGTCTGGTGAGAGTTCGAATCCCGCTCCGGGCACAAATACCTCCCGTTACCTCGCCGTTGCGTGATTGTCGCCCGGTCGTAACCGAGCGCAAACCCATGTCCGAAGCTACTGAACGGTCACTTTCGTGTTCCTGTCGCTCAACACCGGGTTGGCGGGCGACCACCGGCGACGAACGCGGGCTGGTGACCTCCGCCGCTGGAGCGAACGCCGCCGCCGGTCCGGTCGGGGGCCAGTCCGGTTCGGGCGACTGCCAAACGGTAAGGCGGCGCGTCGGCGGCCCGGCCCGCGCCCTCTTCGGGGAGCGTCGAGGACCTCTCGGCCCGGGAATCCGCAGGTTACGAGGCCGGCTCGCCGTAAGGATTGGGCTCGAGCAGGTCCAGGCCGGCCCGGGGTACCAGCTGTGGGTGGGGCCCGGGCACCGGTGGGGTGGGTGGCACGGGGCCCGGCTCGGCGCTGGGCGTGAGTCCTGGCCCGGTTGGTGCGACGGCGCTCGGCTCGGCGCTGGGCGTGAGTCCTGGCCCGGTGGGTGCCACCGGGCTCGGCTGCGAGGGTGGTCCGGGCGCCGGCGGTCCGGATGGCTGGGCGGGCGGCTGGGCGGATGGCTGGGCGGATGGCTGGGCGGGCGGCCCGGGTACCGCCGCATCGGGAGATAGGCCGGAGGGCGCCCATGGCGAATCGATGTCCGACGAGTCTGTCGGCCCGAGCTCGGGTTCCGGTTCGTGCTCGGCCACGGTCGGTAAATCGATCTGGATGAGCGCACCGCCGCCCGGGGGGACGCGGCGGTCACGCTGCCCCCGTGCGAAGTGATGACCTGCTGCACGATGGCCAGACCCAGTCCGGAGCCGGGCAGAGACCGGGCGGACTCCGCCCGGTAGAAGCGGTCGAATACGTGGGGTAGGTCGTCGGCCGCGATCCCTGGGCCCTGGTCGAGCACTTCGAGGGTCCACGACTGATCGCGCCGAAGGCGCACCCGGATGGTGCTGCCAGGCGGGCTCCATTTGGCCGCGTTATCCAGGACGTTGAGCACCGCCCGCTCGAGCATGGCTGGCTGAGCCCGGATCGACCCCCGCATCAGCTCGACGTCGAAGACCGCCAATGGAGCTCGGCGTCGGGCTCGTTCGACGGCCCGCTCCACGATGGAGTCGAACCGGACCTCAATAGGTTCCGGCTGGTTTTCGTCTTCGCGCGCCAGCTCGACGACATCGCCGACGAGGGTCGTCATCTCCTCGAGCTGGGCGTGTACGTCGGTGAAGAGATCGGCCCGGTCCTGGTCCGGTAGGTCTTTGACCCGTAGCAGGACCTCGATGTTGGTCCGCAAGCTGGTCAGCGGCGTCCGCAGCTCATGGCCGGCATCGGAGATGAGTTGGGCCTGCTGCTGGCGGGAGGCGGCCAGGGCGCGCAACATGGCATTGAAGGACCTAGCCAGTCGGGCCAGTTCGTCCTCGCCCCTATCGTCGATCGTCTGGGCGAGATCCTGGGTAGCAGCTACGTGCTCGGCGGCGGCGGTCAGCCGTTCGACGGGCCGGATGGTCGCCCGGCCGATCAGGTACCCGAGCCCGACTCCAACGGCCATGCCTCCGAGAGTCACCAGCCACAAGATCAAGCGCAGGTCCCGCAGGCTGTGTTCGATGTCGGTGAGCGGCTGGGCGATCTGGATGGCGGCGGTGTTGCTGGTGTTCTGGTTCGCACCGACTGTGAGAAGCCGGTAGGTCTGACCTCGGAAGCTGATGTTGCGGAGATGGGCCCCATAGCCGGCGGCGGCGAGCCCGGTGTCGGCACGACTTATCGGCAGGGCCGGCGAGTTCGGTGGCAGGACCAAGTCGACGTTGCCGTTGGGGTCGATGACCTGCAGATAGCTGTTGCTGTAACGGCGCTGGAGGACCCCTGCCACGTCGGCGCGGAACTGTCCCTGAGGGGCAAGGAAGGCCAGCTCCTCGTTAAGGGATGAATCGACCTGGCTGTACAGCTGGTGGTGCACGGAGATGTAGGCGGCTAGGGCGGCCAGGGCTACCGTCAAGCCCACTGCGGCGGCGACCAGAGTGCCCAGACGCACCCGGAACTTCTGGCGACGCAGCCAGCCCGTCATGAAGCGTCAGGCCTCCAAGGGCTGGCGCAGCACGTAGCCCACGCCACGAACGGTGTGAATCAACCGGGGCTCGCCACCAGCTTCGGTCTTGCGGCGCAGGTAGCCGATGTAGACCTCCAGCGAATTGGAGTTGGCGCCGAAGTCGTAGCCCCAGACCCGGTCGAAGATGAGCTCACGAGGCAGCACCTGGCGGGCGTTCCGAAGCAGCAGCTCGAGCAGAAGGAACTCGGTGCGGGTCAGCTCCATCGACCGGTCGCCGCGGCGGACCTCCCGCGTGCCCGGATCGAGGGACAGGTCCCCAAAGCGCAAGACCTCGTCGTCGCCGGTCGGCGCGCTGCGGCGGAGGAGGGCCCGGATCCTGGCGAGCAATTCTTCCAGCGCGAACGGCTTGACGAGATAGTCGTCGGCACCGGCGTCGAGACCGGCCACTCTGTCGTTGACGGCGGCGCGGGCGGTGAGCATGAGCACCGGCGTGTGGTCGCCGGCTCGGCGCAACCTACGGCACACCTCAAGGCCGTCCATCCGCGGCATGGCCACATCGAGGACGATGGCATCGGCGGGGCGTTCGGCGTGGGCGCCGAGAGCGGCCGGGCCGTCCTCGGCGGCTTCGGTCTGGTAGCCCTCGAACCGCAGGGCGCGATCAAGGGCCTGGCGCACCGCGGGTTCGTCGTCCACAACCAGCACTCGCATCCCCTCCAGTTTGACGGAACGAGATGAGAATGCGCTGAACACTGCGGCGCCCCCACCGCCGCAGATCTGCCGGGAGTCCACTACCGGCTCCAGTAGTCTTCTGGGGGCAATGTCACGAGCCCTGATCGAGCGTCGGTTGATGGATGTCGCCCAGCGCCTCAAGCGCGCCCGGGAGGAGCTCGCCGTGATCGACGACCAACTGGCCGCCCTCTCTGACGTCGCCGACGAAGCCCGGATCCGATCCCTGGTTTCCGAGACGTCGCTGGCTCAGCGCGAGTACACAGAAGCGAGGCGTCACGCCGACGCCATGGCCCGCAGCCGCCAGATGGTTGAAGCCGACGTGACAGAGTTGCAGGTGGCCCAGGACCAGCTGCTCGACCGGTTGATCAGCGGTGACCGCCCCGGGTCGTGACCCCGGTGGGCGGATGGGTTGGTTGGGATGAGCAGACCGGACGAGTGTCGTTGACCCCCAAGGAGCGAGGACCGTGTCAGTACGTGTCGTGATCGCTGAGGACGAGGCCATCGTGCGACTCGACCTCAAGGAGATCATGGAGGAGGAGGGCTACGAGGTCGTGGGTGAAACCGGCCGCGGCGACGAGGCGGTCGAGCTGGTTCGCGCCCATCGACCTGATCTGGCCATCCTCGATATCAAGATGCCCGGGTCGGACGGACTGACCGCAGCGCGGGAGATCAATGCCGAGCGGTTGTGCGCGGTCCTCATTCTCACCGCCTTCAGCCAGCGGGATCTCATCGAACAGGCTCGCAACGCCGGTGCGCTGGCCTACCTGGTGAAGCCCTTCCAGAAGAGTGAGCTGCTTCCCGCCATCGAGATGGCGATCGGTCGCTTCGCCGAGATGAAAGCGCTGGACGAGCAGGTCAAGACCCTGGAGGAGAGCCTCGAGGTCCGCAAAGCCGTTGATCGGGCCAAGGGGGTCCTGATGGATGAGCTCGGTTGGAAGGAAAACGAGTCTTTTACCTGGATCCGAAGCCAGGCCATGAACGAGCGGATCCGCATGGTCGACGTGGCCAACCAGATCATCGACGGGTCGCGTCGCCCGCCGGGCACGGCTCAGGCCGAGGGCTAGCGAGCCCGGGCGTGCCTTCGGGTACATGGCCGGGCCGGGCCGGACGGGCGGCGCGACGCCCCCGGTACGGGTCCGCCGTTGGGTCGGGGGTGCCGGTGGGGTGCTTGTTGGTGGCGAAACCGTTTCGTGGTGCTAACTGTGGACGGGGAATGGCCCACTTGGAGGGGGCGGTCGTCCAGGGTTAGAGGGTCGAATCAGTTTTGGGAACGGGGATCGTTTCGTGGTGCTAACTGTGGACGGGGAATGGCCCACCTGGAGGGGGCGGTCGTCCAGGGTTAGAGGGTCGAACCATCTTGAGGGCCTTGGGGGGTCCCCGGCGATCCAGGTGGGCCGCCGGCCCCACCACCGGCCCCCACCACCACCGCCCCCCACCACCACCGGCCCCCACCACCACCGGCCCCACCACCGCCGGCCCCCACCACCACGGCCGAAAGCGGCTAGGCCCCCTCACCCCTACGCCGGCGGGCGTCGAGGAGGGGCCATCCCGGGTCGGGAGGTCCGGCCTCGCCGGCCCGACCGTTGGCGCCGCCGGCCCGCCGGCGCCAGGCCACACCCGACAACGCTTCCAGAACGACGCGATTGGCGAGAAAGGCGGTGACCTCGGCGTGGTCGTACGGTGGCGATACCTCCACCACATCGACGCCGCCCAACGGCACTTCCATGGCGATGCGGCGGACTGCGTCCAGCAATTGACGGGTAGTGAGACCTCCGGGCTCCGGCGTGCCGGTGCCTGGCGCGGCCCCGGGGTCGACCACGTCCACGTCCACCGACAGGAAGACGGCGTCGCATTCGTCCGTGGCAATCGTCATGGCCTCGCTGAGGCAGTCGTCGAGGCCTCTGGCCACCACTTCGGCCATCTCGAAGCTGCGCATGCCCTGCTCGGCCATCCAGGCCAGCGTCGCCGGCTCGGGCCAGTAGCCGCGGAGCCCGACCTGGAGGAACCGGTCGCCCCGGGCCGCGCCGGACTCAATCAGGCGGCGCATGGGCGTCCCGTGACCGATCAACGACCCGAACTGGGTGTCGCCGGTATCGGCGTGGGCGTCAAAGTGGATCACCGACACCCGGCCCCAACCGACGTGGCGGGCAACTCCCGTGATGTCGGGCCAGGCGATGGTGTGATCACCGCCGAGCACGACCGGCAGAGCGCCGGTCGCGGCCACCTGTTGCACCGCCGCCTCCAGCCGGGCCATGGATGCCTCGATGTCGCCAGCTGGCATCTCGACGTCGCCCACGTCGACCACCCCGAGCTCGATCAGGGGATCCACCCCGAGCGCCAGGTGGGGCCGGCTGCCGTCATGAGGCAGATAGTCCGTGAGACGGATGGCCTGGGGACCGAAGCGAGCGCCAGGCCGATACGAGGTTCCGCCGTCATACGGGGCCCCGAGGATCACGGCGCCGGCACCCCCGTACGACGCCGGGTCGGCGAGGTCGGCGGCCGGGACCCCGACGAAGGTGGCGTCCGGTCCGTACATGTTGCCGAGCCGGGGCAGCCGGGCCGCCTTAGGCCGCAGTCACGAACAGCTGCTGGGCCAGCGACGCCCCGAGGGCGATGGAACGCGGTCCCAGGTCCAGGATGAGGGTTCCGTCGGGTGCGCGCGACGCCACGGTGGCCACCGTTCCCGGGACGAAGCCGTGGGCGGAGAGGTAGGCGAGCAGGTCGAGGTCGATCTCCACCTGCTCGGTGACCCGCTCCAGCCGAACGTGGTCACCTCGGTGACTCTCGGAGAGGGCGATCAAGGGGCGTTCGGACCCGCCGGAACCGGGGATGGGATTGCCGTGGGGACAGGTCGTCGGGTGCCCCAGCAGGTCGACCAGGCGGGCCTCGACCTCGTCGGAGATGACGTGCTCCCATCGTCCCGCCTCGAGGTGGGCCTTCTCCCACGGAAGCCCGATGATGTCGGTCAGGAGCCGCTCGGCGAGGCGGTGCTTGCGCACCACGCTCTCGGCGACGGTCCGGCCCTCCTGGGTGAGCGACAGCGAACGACCCCGAACCTCGACGTAGCCATCGTCACGCAACCGCTTGATCATTTCGGAGACGGCCGGGGCCGAATGGTCAAGTCGTTCGGCCAACCGGGCCTGGATGACCACCATGCCTTCCTCACCCAACTCATGAATTGCCTCCAGGTATTCTTCCAACGGCGGGTGGAAACCCTCGGGCATGGGCGCAAGCGTACCGCCGCCAGGCTCCAGCGAGGCCGTCTCACTCTCTGCGTTTCGAAAGTCACAGGGTCCGGGGTCCTCTCGTCACCGGCGCGGCCACGGCCGGACTGGCGGGCGACACCGGATCCCGCTCGTGACCTGAGTCCCTGAGCACCGGCGTAGGCTCGGGCCCGATGGCCCGGCTCATGCTCATCGACGGTAACTCCCTCACCTATCGGGCGTTTTTTGCCTTGCCCACTGACATGGCGACGGCGTCCGGGCAGGTGACCAACGCCGTGTACGGCTTCACCTCCATGCTCGTCAACTTGCTGAAGGATCACCGGCCCGACCAGTTGATCGCCACCTTCGACCGGCCCGAGCCGACCTTTCGCCACGAAATGGTTGCTGATTACAAGGCCGGGCGGGCCCAGGCGCCCGACATCCTGCGCCAGCAGATGGGCCTGGTCCGCCAGCTCATCGAGACCCTTCACGTGCCGCTGGTCGAGCAGATCGGCTTTGAAGCCGACGACGTGATCGCCACCCTGGCCTCCCAGGCCGCGGCGCGGGGTGATGACGTCCTCATCGTGACCGGCGACCGAGATACTTACCAGCTGGTCGAGGATCCTCACGTCAAGGTGCTGTACAACCGGCGGGGCGTGTCCGACTACGCCCTCTACGACGAAGCTGGCATCGAGGCCCGGACCGGAGTGACACCGGCCCGCTACCCCGAATACGCCGCTCTCCGTGGCGACCCGTCCGACAATCTCCCCGGCGTCCCGGGGGTCGGGGAGAAGACCGCAGCCAAGCTGATCAATACCTACGGCGACATCGACGGCATCTACGCCCACCTGGACGACCTGTCGCCGAAGCTGCGGCAGAGCTTGGCCGCCGCCGAACCGGTGGTGCGGGCGAACGCCGCCGCCACCCCGCTCCGGCGGGACGTTCCCGTCGAGGTCGACCCCGACGACGCCGCCCTGGGCGGGTGGGATCTCGAGGAGCTTCGCCGCCTTTTCGATTTCCTCGAGTTCCGAACCCTCTGGGACCGGTTCATGGAAGCGACTGACAACGGGGAAAGAGGGGGCCCGTCCGAAGCACCCGCGGGCGTCATTTTGGAGATCGCCCTCGACGAGCTTGGCGACCCGACCGCGGCGGTCCAGCGCTGCACCGACTGGGTCGCCCGTGGCGTTCCCCTGGCCATCGCCGGGGCGTGGGAGGGGCGTGAGGGTCGCTCGGCCCTCTGCGGGTTGGCTTTCGCTCCGCTGCCACCGGCTGCTGGTCCGGTCGAGGTGGTTCGGATGGGCGGGGCCGTGCTCGCCGACGCCGGCGTGCGAGCCGCCCTGCAGGAGCTGATGGGCGTCGACGGGGTAGACCTGTCGGCGCACGACGCCAAGGCCCTGATACGGGGGTTGGGCGAGATGGGCCTGGTCTTTTCGCACCTGCAGCTCGATACCGCCATCGCGGCCTACCTCGTCGATCCGGCCGGCGACCAGTACCTGCTGGAGGATCTGGCCCTGCGCTACGCCGGGGTGGAGCTGCGGGGCCCCGATGGTCCCCCGCCGGGCCAGCTGGATCTCACCGGGTCCGGGCTCGACGCGGGTGAGGAGGCGGGTCGGCGGGCGGCCGCGGTGGCCCGACTGGTCGAGCCCATGAGTGCGGCCCTGGCGGCCCGCGGCATGTCGAACCTGTACGACGAAGTGGAGCGGCCGCTGGTGCGGGTGCTGGCCAAGATGGAGGACGTCGGGGTGCGGGTCGACGTTGAGCGGCTGCAACAGCTGGCCGGCGAGCTGGCGTCGGAGGCTCGCCGGCTGGAAGAGGAGATCCAGGATTTGGCGGGCACGCAGTTCGTCGTCAATTCCACCCCGCAGCTGCGGGAAATCCTCTTCAACAAGCTGGGCCTCACACCCCAGAAGCGAACCAAGACCGGCTATTCGACCGACGCCCAGACGCTGGAGAAGCTTCGCGGGGAACACCCGATCATCGAGGCCCTGCTGCGCTACCGGGAAGTCGAGAAGCTGCGATCCACCTACGGCGAGTCGTTGCTCGCCGAAGTCGCCCCGGACGGACGCATCCACGCCACCTTTAACCAGACGGTGGCACGGACGGGCCGGCTCAGCTCCGACCAGCCGAACTTGCATAACATCCCTGTCCGCAGCGAGGAAGGGAGGCGCTTCCGGTCCTGCTTTCTGCCCGCGGCGGGCTGCCGCTTTTTGGTGGCGGACTACAACCAGATCGAGTTGCGCGTCATTGCCCACCTGGCCGAGGACCCCGGGTTGATCGAGGCCTTCCGGACCGGAACCGACATTCACAATGTGACTGCGGCGCGCGTCTACGGGGTGCTCCCCGAGGATGTCACGATCGCCATGCGATCCAAAGCCAAGATGGTGTCGTACGGGCTGGCCTACGGCATGGAGTCCTACGGGCTGGCCCAGCGATTGGGCGTGCCGGTGGAGGAAGCGGCGACCATCCTCAAAGCCTATTTCGAGGGGTTTCCCAACGTCCGGGCCTACATGGATCGGGTCGTCGCCGAAGCGCGCGACCGTGGTTATACCGAGACCCTGTTCGGTCGGCGCCGGCTGATCCCCGAGTTGCAGTCGGGCCGTTATCAGGTTCGGGCGGCCGGCGAGCGGCAAGCCATGAACGCCGGGATCCAAGGCCTCGCCGCCGACATTTTCAAGGTGGCGCTGGTTCGCCTCGACGCCCGCCTCGGGCCGGCGACCCCCCCCGGACCCGGCGATCAGGCGGGGGCCCGTCACCGCCGCGACATGTCGAGCCGGCTGGTCTTGCAGGTTCACGACGAGGTGATCCTCGAGGTTCCGCCCGAGGAGGAAGAGGCGGCCACCCTGGCCGTCGCTGAGGCCATGACGGGTGCCGCTGAGTTGCGGGTGCCCCTAACGATCAACCTGTCGTGGGGCGACACCTGGGCCGACGCCAAGGGCTAGCGACCCGCCGTGGCGCAGCTGCCGGGAGTTGGTGACCGCAGCCGGGTTGGCACCGGGCCGATCCAGCCCCAGGCGGCGGGGCCGGGCTCTGTCGCCACCCTGGATGGTGAAGCGATCCTGGCCGGCGAGGGCCCCCGGCCGTGACCGAGACTGGCGACCGCGGGCGTGAGGAAGTCCCCGGGCCCGCGGGGGCGGCGGGCGCGGCCGGGGAGGGCGGGCCGGGCGGCTCGGGGCCGGCCCCGCCCCCTGCTGAGGCCAGCCCGGGACCCTTCGACGCGGGCCCGGGTCTGGAGCTATCGGGGCGGGAATTCGAGGCCATCGCGGCCCACACCCGCCAGGCCTACCTTCGCTACTCGTTCACCCGCGGCACCGATCACGAGGTGGCGTTCCTGATGGACGTGCTGGACCTGCAGCCCGGCATGCGGGTGCTCGACGTCGGCTGTGGGCCGGGTCGCCACGCCCACGTCCTGGCTGGTCTCGGCGTCGAAGTCGTCGGCGTGGACATCGCCGCCGCCTTCCTGATCGCGGCCGGGGCCGGCACCTGGGTGCGCGCCGACGCCAGGCAACTGCCCTTTGCCGGCGGGAGCTTCGACGCCGCCATTTCGCTCTGTCAGGGTGGATTCGGATTGCTCGGCGGCGACGATGACGGACGGGTGTTGGTGGAGATGGCCGAAGCGGTGAAACCGGGGGGCCGGGTGGCGGTCACGGCGTTCTCCGCCTACTTCGCGGTTCGTCACCTGGAACCGGGGGACACCTTTGATGCCGGCGCCGGCGTCAACCACGAACGGGCCGAGGTCCGCAGTCCGGAGGGGGACATTGACACTTTCGATCTCTGGACCACCTGCTTCACTCCGAGAGAGTTGCGGCTGCTGGCCGCCGCGGCCGGACTACGGGTGACCGGACTGTGGACGGTGAGCCCCGGGGCCTACGCCCGGCTGCCGCCCGATCTGGAACACCCTGAGTTCCTGCTCATAGCCGAGGTGTAGGATTGAACGGCGGCGAACGGTTTGCTGCTCTCTCCCCCCACTACCTCTTTCGGGGGGTGCTTTTGCCCGGAAAGAAGGCGACGATTCCATGTCCGACACTACGACCACCCCCGCAGCTCCGCTTCCGGCCAGCCCCGAAGGCTTGGCCCCTGAGCCGGAGATGGGGACCTTCGACGAGGCCGGCGAGTACACGCCGCGCCAGGTTGTTGCTGACGATCTCGACGGCACCTCGCTCGAGGATGCCATCGCCGGGACCATCGTCGAGTTCGACGACGGCGACATCGTCTCCGGCACCGTGGTCAAAGTGGACAACGACGAGGTCCTTCTCGACATCGGCTTCAAGTCCGAGGGAGTGATCCCGGCCCGGGAGCTGTCGATCCGCCACGACGTCGACCCCCACGAGATCGTCACCCTCGGCGACCGCATCGAAGCCCTGGTCCTGCAGAAAGAGGACAAGGAAGGCCGCCTGGTCCTCTCGAAGAAGCGGGCCCAGTACGAGCGGGCCTGGGGGACCATCGAGGAGGTCAAGGAGCGCGACGGCGTGGTGTCCGGGCCGGTCATCGAAGTCGTCAAGGGTGGGCTCATCCTCGACATCGGACTGCGGGGCTTCCTTCCCGCCTCTCTAGTGGAGCTGCGCCGGGTGCGCGACCTCCAGCCCTACGTCGGTCGGAGCCTCGACGCCAAGATCATCGAGCTGGACAAGAACCGCAACAACGTCGTGCTGTCCCGGCGGGCCTGGCTGGAGGAGACCCAGAAAGAGCAGCGCGACGAGTTCCTGACCAACCTGAAGCCCGGGGAAGTCCGCCGCGGCGTGGTGTCGTCGGTGGTCAACTTCGGCGCCTTCGTGGACTTGGGCGGCATGGACGGTCTCATCCACGTGTCCGAGCTGTCGTGGAAGCACATCGACCATCCCTCCTCGGTCGTGGCGGTGGGGGACGAGGTCGAGGTGCGGGTGCTCGATGTCGACATGGACCGTGAGCGCATCAGCCTGTCGCTCAAGGCCACGCAGTCCGACCCGTGGCAGGAGTTCGCCAACGCCCACCGGGTCGGTGAGTTGGTGTACGGGCGGGTCACCAAGCTGGTGCCGTTCGGTGCCTTCGTACAGGTAGGGGAGGGCATCGAGGGTCTGGTGCACATCTCCGAGATGGCCAACCACCACGTGGACCTGCCCGAGCAGGTCGTCACGCCCAGCGAGGAGCTGTGGGTCAAGATCATCGAGATCGACCTGCAGCGCCGGCGCATCAGCCTGTCCATCAAGCAGGCGGCAGAGGGCGGCGAGGTGGCGGCCGAGTACCGCGAGGCGTTCGGTGACCATGCCTACGACGAGCAGGGCAACTACATCGGTGGGGCCGGCTTCGCAGGCTTCGAGCCGGAGTCAGAGGCCCAGGCGGCGTGGGCCGAATATCTCGAGAGCGGCGGGGACGACGGGTCCCAGTCCCAGGACGAGAGTGGAGCCGACCTGGCCCCCAGCTCTGGTGACGAGCCCTACGTAGCTAATCCCGAGCCGTAGCGGCGCCGGCGGCGGGGCCGGCTGCGGCCCCGCTCCCGCTGTGGCTGGCCACGGCCCCGGCGGCTTGCGGTACTTCCGCGGCTTGGGCCGGCTTGGGCGGCTTGCGGCGGGAGGCGGCGCACGCGATCGCCGCGTCGGACGACGCCGCCGATGAGCACGCGGGCGTTTCGACCCCGGAGATTGAGGGCCCGTCCCGGGCCGGTGTTGACGAACCGGAGGGCGTCAGGCCCGAAGCGGGCGGCGAACTTGCTGCACCCACGGTGTGGCTTGGCGGTGATCTCGATGAGCGTGTCGCCGATGGCCAGCCGGGTGCCGGCGGGCACGTTGGTCTCGCTGAGGTCGAGGTCGACGTAGAGCTGGTCGCCGGCGAGGGCCCATCGTTCGCGTTGTCCGGCGACGAGGGCGGCGGTCCTGGCGTTCATGACCGTGATTTGGGCGTCGGGGTGGGGTGACCCGTCCGGGGTGGAGGTGCTGGCCTTGACACTCCAGTTGTCGCCGCGTAACCCGACGGTCTGGTCGAGGTGTCCTTCGTCGAGGACCTCGCGGGCGTCGATGGCGGGCCGGCGCACGATCAGTTCGAGGGTGCCTTCGGAGGCAGGGGAACGACGGATGTGGTCCAAGCCGGCCTGGAGGTTCTCGACTGATCGGTACGCCACGTCGACAGTTTGCCCGAGTCGCCCGGCGCGGCCCTGGCAATTAACGACGACCGGGGCCCGATCCACGAGGCCGGCAGCACCTTACTGCTGGCCTGGCCGTGGTCAGACGAAGCGGACATCCGGGCCGGTCCGTGGCGGCCCGGCAGGCGCAACAGGTGCAGGTTGTCTGTCCCCGCAAGGCCCGGTTGGCGGGCGCCGCCCTTCAGACCAGGAAACCGTCGCTAGCCGCGGGCCTATCCGGGCTTCAGGACCTGACCGGTTTGCGAAGTGGTGAGGGCGGCACCCTGCGGCCGCTGAGGACATCGGCACCGGCGGCCCAGGGCGAGGTGGCGGCCCTCGTGGGGTGGCGGGACTCGGCCCGGTCCGCGGCCCGGTAGAGGGCGTAGACGCCACGCACGCCCAGCCAGCGCAGCGGTTCGGGCTCCCACACCCGGCTGCGGTGGTTGACCCAGGGCAACTCCGTGCGGGGGCTGGGCCGGCCCAGGATGATGTCGGCCATGGTCAGCCCGGCCAGATAGGACGTGGTGACGCCATCGCCGATGTACCCACCCGCCCAGATGAGGCCCCCCTCGCCCGAGGCCGTAGCGGCCACTCCGATAGCCGGACACCAATCCCGAGCCACGCCCAGGACACCGCTCCACAGGTGGGCGACCGGGACCGTCCCGACATCGGGCAGCAGCCGGCGCAGGGTTGCCGCCAGCTGATCCCCCGTGCCCGCCGGAGTGGCGGTCGCGGCCAGGATCCGCGACCCGAAGCGGTAGGGCACCCCTCGGCCACCGATGGCAATCCGGCCGTCCGCGGTGCGCTGGGCGTAGGCGTACACGTGGGCGGCGTCTCGCACCGTCTCTGCCCCGTCCCAGCCAAGGCGGGCCCAGGCTTCCGGGGGAAGGGGGTCGGTAACGATCATCGAACTGTTCATGGGCAGCAACCGGCGGTGTTCTCCGGGCAGGGTCGCGGTGAATCCCTCGGTGGCGCGGACGATCCATCGGGCGCGCACGTCGCCGGTGGGGGTGCGGACCCGTCCGAGTGGCGAGGCCGGCCCGGCCCCGGCCGAAGTCGGTCCGGTCACCGTTGGCCCGGTCGGCGTCGGCTCGGGGGCTCCGGCGGGGAAAGTTCCGATCGGCAGGGGCCCGGTGCGGGCCGGCCCGGTCCATCCGGGCTGGCGGCGCGGCCGGGGTGGTTCGGGGACCAGGGCCAGGGCCGGCGTGCGCTCGTAGATGGTGACGCCACGTCGCTCGACCGCGTCGGCCAGCCCCCGGACCAGCTTGGCCGGATGGATGCGAGCGCAGTGCGGGCTGTAGACGCCCCCAACCGCGTGGGCAACCGCCAGTCGGGTCCTGACCCCGCCGGCGCTCAGTTCCCACTGGTCATCGGGGCCAACCCCCCACACGCGATCCTCCTCCAACGAGGATCGAAGCCGGCCCAGCTGGGCCGCGGCCGTCGCCACCGCCATGGTTCCTCCGAGGCGAATGTCGGCCTCGATGCCTTCTTCGACACAGGCCGCCACCACCTCGCCGACCGCATCGATCAGCTGACGCTGCAGGGCTCTGACCCCGGCCCGCCCACCGCGGCCCCCGGTTCGTTCCGCTCGTTCCGCAGATTCCCGAGCGAGGCGGTCCCGATCGCCCGGCATCAGGCCCGACAGCCAGCCGCCGTTGCGGCCGCTCGCCCCGAAGCCGACGTGGGCGGCCTCGACCACCACGATGCGCAGGGTGGGGTCAGCCGCGGCCAGGGCGCGTGCGGTCCACAACCCGGTATAGCCGGCGCCCACGATGCACACGTCGGCCTGGACGGAGCCGTCGAGAGCTGGCCGGGCGGGTGGAGGTCCGAGCGAGGCCTGCCAGAAGCTGACGGCGTCAGGGATCACCGCTCCGAGGGGCAGCCGGCGCCACGACCCACCCGGTGTGGTCGAGAAGGACGTGACATGGCCCCGTCCCCGGGCTTCGACATGACTGTGGCCACTCGGATCACGGGCGGCGACGCGGTGCGGCCGTCCCGATCATCTCGATTGTGTGCAGTAGTCCGGCGCAGGGACGGTAGTTCTGCACACAATCGGCGGAAAGCCCCGACGGCCGGGCCCGCTCCCGCCGGCGAACTCGCTCTGGACCGGACCGCCGTCACCATCCCGGGCCGCCCGCCTTGACCGACCTAGCCAAGTCGTCGCTCAGAGCCGGGTCCAGGCTTCGGTGAGCACCGACCGCAGGATCTGCCCGATGAGGTCGAAGTGCTCCTGGTCGCACACCAGCGGCGGCGCCAGCTGCACCACCGGGTCGCCTCGGTCGTCCGCCCGGCAGATCAGCCCGGCGTCGAAGAGCGCCCCCGACAGGTAGCCGCGCAGCAAACGCTCAGACTCGCCGTCGTCGAAGGTGGTCCGGGTGGCCTTGTCTTTGACGAGCTCGATTCCGTAGAAGAATCCGTCGCCGCGCACGTCGCCCACGATCGGCAGGTCCCGCAAGCCTTCGAGCACCGTCCGGAACGCCGGGCCGCGCCTGGCGACGCCGCCGACGAGATCCTCTTTTTCGAAGAGATCCAGGTTGGCGAGGGCAACCGCGGTGGAGACCGGATGGCCACCGAAGGTGAAGCCGTGGGTAAACGTCGTCGTCCCGTCCAGGAACGGCTCCATCAAACGGTCATCTACCAGCAGCGCGCCCAAAGGGGAGTACCCGCTGGTCATGCCTTTGGCGCAGGTGATCATGTCGGGCTGGTAGCCGTACCGCTCGGAGCCGAACCAGGTTCCCAGCCGGCCGAACGCACAGATGACCTCGTCGGACACGAGCAGCACCCCGTGACGGTCGCAGATCTCGCGGACTCGCTGGAAATAGCCGGGCGGAGGTGGGAAGCAGCCTCCCGAGTTCTGGACCGGCTCGAGAAATACCGCCGCCACCGACTCCGGTCCTTCCATCAGGATGTGGCGCTCGATGTCGTCGGCGGCCCACCGTCCAAACGCCTCGAGGTCGTCGCCATGCTCGGGCGCCCGATAGAAGTTGGTGTTGGCAACCCGCACCGAGCCGGGAACCAATGGTTCGTAGGGCTCCTTTATGGATGGCAGACCGGTAATCGACAGGGCCCCCATGGTGGTGCCGTGGTAGGCGATATGGCGTGACAGCACCTTGTACCGGCCGGGCTGGCCGGTGGCCCGGAAATATTGACGGGCCAGCTTCCACGCCGACTCCACGGCCTCACCGCCGCCAGTGGTGAAAAACACCCGATTGATCGGCCCCGGAGCCAGGGACGCCAGCCGCTCCGATAGCTCGATGGCGTTCGGGTGGGCGTAGCTCCACAACGGAAAGTAGGCCAGCTGACTGGCCTGCTCGGCCCCGGCTTCGGCCAGCTCTCTGCGGCCGTGGCCCGCCTGCACCACGAACAAGCCGGACAGGCCGTCGAGGTAGCGCCGGCCTCGACTGTCCCACACCCACGGCCCCTCGCCCCGAACCATGACCGGCACGTCGTGATCGGCGTAGGTGCTCATCCGGGTGAAGTGCATCCATAGATGCCGGCGAGCCGCCTCTTGAAGATGTTGATTGTCGATCTGGGTGCTCATCGCGTCCCCCATTGATAGGTCTCCTTTGCGACACGCAGGTACACGAACGCCTCGGTGCTGCGCACGCCGGGAATGGTTCGTACCGATTCGTCGATGGTGCGCAGCAGGTGAGCATCGTCCTCGCAGATCAGCTCGGCCAGGATGTCGAACTGGCCGGCGCAGATCACCACGTACTCGGCCTCCTCGAGCCCGGCGAGCTTGTCGGCCACGGCCCGGATGTCGCCTTCGACGTTGATGCCCAGCAGGGCCATGCGGTGAAAGCCGACCGCAGCGGCATCGGTGACCGCGGCGATTTGGATGATCCGCTCGTCGAGCAACCGCTGCACGCGCTGGCGGGTGGCCGCTTCCGACAGGCCCACCGCTCGGGCGATGGCGGCGTAGGACCGCCGGCCGTCCTGTTGCAGCTGCTCGATGATCCGCTTGCTCAGCTGGTCGAGGCCGCCCCTGCTGTCGCGTATCGAGCCTCCCAACTCCCGGCCCGCCCCGATCTCACGGATCGGAGTGTCAGCCGGGCACACAACCACGGATTCTACTGACTAGGTCCCGATGATGCAAAGGATTCCCTTGCATCGAACCGGCGATGTGACATGATGTCCGGGTCCGGACGGCAGCATGGCAGGGGGATTTGACATGACGGAACGACTGCACAACTTCGTGGACGGGGCGCCGGTGCAGGCCAAGGACGGCCGGGTGACCCCCGTGGTCGATCCGAGCACCGGCGAGACCTACGCGGAAGCGCCCCTCTCCGGCCCCGGTGATGTTGACCTGGCCTGCCAAGCCGCGGCCACGGCGTTCGAAGGCTGGCGGGACACCACACCGTCGGAGCGCAGCCGCATGCTGCTCAAGTTGGCGGACGCCATCGAAGCCCGGGCCGAGGACTTTGTGGCCGCAGAAGGGCGTAATACCGGCAAGCCGCTGGCCCTGACCCGCTCGGAGGAGATCCCGCCGATGCTGGATCAGATCCGTTTCTTCGCCGGGGCGGCTCGAGTCCTCGAAGGCCGGTCCGCCGGCGAGTACCTGGCCGGACACACCTCATGGGTGCGCCGTGAACCCATCGGCGTGGTCGCCCAGGTGACGCCGTGGAACTACCCGATGATGATGGCTGTCTGGAAGATCGCTCCGGCCCTGGCAGCCGGCAACACCGTCGTCCTCAAGCCGTCCGACACCACCCCCGCCACCGCGGTGATGCTGGCCGAGGTGGCCGGCGAGATCTACCCGGCGGGCGTCCTCAACGTCATTTGCGGCGACCGCGACACCGGCCGGTCTCTGGTCAGCCACCCCATCCCGCAACTGGTCGCCATCACCGGGAGCGTCCGGGCCGGCCGGGAGGTGGCCACAGCGGCGGCCGCGGACCTGAAACGGGTGCACCTGGAGCTGGGCGGCAAGGCCCCCGTGATTGTCTTCGACGACGCCGATGTCGAGAAGGCGGCGGAGGCCATCGCCATCGCCGGGTATTTCAACGCCGGCCAGGACTGCACCGCCGCCACCCGGGTCCTGGCCTCGCCGCAGACGTACGGGGACATGGTCGACGCCCTGGCCGAGCAGGCTCGCCACACCACCTTTGGGGGGCTGGATCAGCCCGACGTGGCGTTCGGTCCGCTCAACAACGCCAGCCAGCTGGAGCGGGTGAGCGGCATGGTGGAGAGGGCGCCGAGCCACGCCCAGGTGGTCGCGGGCGGGGAGGCGCCCGGCGGACCGGGCTTCTTTTTCCCCCCGACCGTGGTAGCCGGGGTCGAGCAGACCGACGAACTGGCCCAGACGGAGATCTTTGGGCCGGTCATCACGGTCCAACGCTTCAGCGATGAGGATCAGGCCGTGGGGTGGGCCAACGGCGTCGAGTACGGGTTGGCGTCCAGCGTCTGGACGCGTGACCATGGTCGGGCCATGCGGGTGTCACGTCGCCTGGACTTTGGCTGTGTCTGGATCAACACCCACATCCCGCTCGTCGCCGAGATGCCCCACGGGGGGTTCAAGCATTCCGGCTATGGCAAGGACCTCTCCATGTACGGTCTCGAGGATTACACCCGCATCAAGCACGTCATGAGCAACATTGACTAAAAGGGGAGCCATTGCATGACCAGCGTCGTTGAAGAGCCAGCACCAGCCCGCGGCCACGGGGAGGAGGGCAAGGGACTGAAGGACGGGGCTATCGGCCTGCTGTCCAACACCGTGATCGCCATCGCCTCGGTGGCTCCGGCCTACAGCCTGGCTGCGGCCCTGGCCTTCGTGGTGCTGGCCGTCAACCTTCAAGCGCCGGTTGTGATGTTGCTGGCGTTCATCCCGATGCTGTTCATCGCCATCGGGTACCAGCAGCTCAACCGACCCATGCCGGACTGCGGCACCACGTTTACCTGGGGTACCAAGGCTTTCGGACCCAAGGTCGGGTGGATGGGTGGCTGGGGGATCGTGGCCGCCGATGTCATCGTGATGGCCAATCTGGCCCAGATCGCCGCCAGCTATACCTTCACGTTCTTCGGGGCGTACGGGCTGGCGGCCAGCAAGTGGTGGACCCTCGCGGGCGGCGTGATCTGGATCATCGTCATGTGCGCCATTTGCTATATCGGCATCGAGATCGCGGCGTTCATTCAGTACGGCCTGCTCGGCATCGAGCTGGTCATGCTGATCATCTTCAGCATCACCGCCCTGGGCAAGGTCTACGGCCACAGCGCCCCGCCGGGGAACATCCACCCGGCATGGTCCTGGTTCAACCCCTCCCACCTCGGCTTCTCGGCCCTTACCTCGGGGATGCTGGTCGCCATCTTCATTTACTGGGGTTGGGACACGGCCGTGTCGGTCAACGAGGAGACCCGAGACAAGAGCCGGGCGCCGGGAACGGCCGCGGTCACCTCGACCGTGGTCCTGCTGCTTGTTTACGTTCTGGTCACGGTGGCAGCCCAAGCCTACGCCGGCGTCGGCACCAAGGGCATCGGCCTGGAGAACCCGGACAACTCGGGTGACGTCCTTTCGGTGCTCGGCGGCAGCGTCTTTGGCACCAGCGGCTTCGGGTGGTTCCTCGGCAAGCTGCTGGTCCTGATGGTCCTCAGTTCGGCTGCCGCCAGCACCCTGACCACCATCCTGCCCACGGCGCGCACCACCCTGTCGATGGCCGCCTATCGCAGCATCCCGGCCAAGTTCGCCCGCATCCACCCCCGATTTCTGACCCCGACCTGGTCCACGACCGGTATGGCGCTTGTGTCCATCGCCTTTTACGTGCTCATGACCATCGTCAGCGAGAACGTGCTCGCCGACACCATCAGCGCCATCGGCTTGATGATCGCCTTCTACTACGGCTTGACCGGATTCGCCTGCGTATGGTGGTTCCGCCGGGATCTGCGCAACGGGGGGCGGGACCTCTGGCTCAAGGGGATCCTGCCGTTCGTGGGCGCAGTGGCCCTGGCCTACTTCTTCTTCAAGGGCGCCTACGACTTCTGGAACTACAGCTACGGGAGCAGCTACTGGACCATGCCGTTCCCGCCCCATTGGAAGATTGGGGGCGTGTTCCTGACCGGGATCGGGGCCCTGGTCTTCGGGGCGATCCTGATGTTTATCTACCGGGCGGTCAACCCACCGTTCTTCCGGGGTGAGACACTCAACAAGGACACTCCTATCTTGGTGCAGGATCCCGATAGTTGAGGAGGAACCAACGTGAGAGTCGGTGTTCCCTCTGAGGTAAAAAATCACGAGTACCGCGTGGCCTGCACGCCTTCCGGCGTGCACGAGCTGGTGCGGCACGGCCACGAAGTTTTGGTGGAGCGGGGGGCCGGTACCGGGTCGTCACTACCGGATGCCGACTTCATCTCGGCCGGTGCCGTGCTGATCGACAGCGCCGACGAGGTCTGGGGCGAGGCCGACCTGGTGCTGAAGGTCAAGGAGCCGGTCGAGGAGGAGTACCACCGGCTGCGCAAGGATCTGGTCCTTTTCACCTATCTTCATCTGGCCGCGTCCCGGCCGTGCACAGAGGCCCTTTTGGCGGCCGGCACGACCGCGATCGCCTACGAGACGGTCCAACTACCCGACGGGTCGCTCCCGTTGCTGGCACCGATGTCGGAGGTGGCCGGGCGCATGGCCCCGCAGGCGGGAGCCCATCACCTGCAACGCGACGGCGGGGGACGCGGGGTGCTGATGGGAGGAGTATCCGGCGTCTACGCGGCCAAGGTGGTGGTCATCGGTGCGGGCGTGTCCGGCATGAACTCGGCCGCGATCGCCCTCGGCATGCAGGCCGAGGTGCTCCTCCTGGATCGCAACATCGCCAAGCTCCGCGAGGCGGATCGTATCTACCAGGGCCATTGTCAAACGGTGGCGTCCAACACCTACGAGGTGGAGAAGGCCGTGCTCGACGCCGACCTGGTGATCGGAGCCGTCCTGGTGCCCGGGGCCAAGGCGCCCGTGCTGGTCAGCAACGAGCTGGTCTCCCGGATGAAGGCCGGTTCGGTCCTGGTCGACATCGCCATCGACCAGGGCGGGTGCTTCGAGGACTCGCGGCCGACCACCCATGCCGATCCGGTGTACAAGGTCCACGAGTCGGTCTTTTACTGCGTGGCCAACATGCCCGGTGCGGTGCCGCACACCTCGACGTACGCGTTGACCAACGTCACCATGCCCTACGCGCTCGAGATCGCCGACCGGGGCTGGCGGGACGCCCTCCGGTCCGACCCGGTGTTGGCCCTGGGCCTCAATACCCACGATGGCCAGATCACCTATCGGTCCGTGGCCGAGGCCCACGACCTGCCGGCCGTGTCGATCGAAGCGGTGCTGGGATAAAACCGGCTGCCGACTGCCGGCCGGCCCAGATCCTCGAGACCCGGCCCGACCCGGGGTGGGTCGATGGTTGGGCTGGCTCGGATGGGCGGTCGGCGCGCGTTGTGACGTTACTCGGCCCCGTTGAAGGGCGGGTCAGTCCAGAAAAGGTCGGGTGGTGGCTTCGCCGGGGCCTTTCGGGCCGGCCCGGGGGGCCGGGGGCCGGCCGGCGAAGTCCGCTCGGATCGTAGGTGTGGCTGGTTCGATGATTCGGTCCGAGGACCCACTCATCCAGTGACGATCAAGTGGCGCCTCAGGCGCTGGCGGGCCGGCGTTCGCTCAAGTCCGTGACCGAAGCTGAGCCTCCGACCGGACTGCTGTCGGTGGGCTCGTCCCCGTGACGGCCGTCCTCGAGCAGGGCGCGAATCCCATCGGCGGGGTAGCGACGATGACCGCCCGGCGTGCGGACGGATGGGATCTGGCCCCGCTTGGCCCATTCGGAGACGGTCCGCTCCGACACCTGGAACAACATGGCGACATCAGAGGTCCGCAGCAACTGCCCTTCGAGTCCCCTCGGTACGTCGGAGCCAAACAGTACGCCCAGCAACTGATACCGGCGGGTCTCTTGCACGTTAGAAGCCATATCCACTACGTCCCCTCCGAAGTCGCGCCGCCCCGTGGCGCTCGACCAGCACCGGGCCAGCCTTCCCGGCCGCACGCTTCGCCGCAATGGTCAGAATGAGCTATTTCGGCCGGTCGCGGGGGTAGTCACCGGGCTGGGTTCGTGGCGATTGGGGTGACACGACAGGGGTACGACGTGGTGGGGGCGTCGGTGTGGGCTGGGCGTCGGTGTGGGCTGGGCGTCGGTGTGGGCTGGGCGTCGGTCGGGGCTGACCCCGAATCGGTCCTATCCCTACCCAGCCGCCCGTCTTCAGCCGCCCTCCCGGGCGCCGGCCGGCGTCCGGCGCACTACCGTGCCCGCATGCTGCTCGTAGCCCTCACCGGGGGAATCGGCTCCGGCAAGTCCACCGTTGCCGCTGGCCTGGCGGAACGGGGCGCGGCGGTCGTCGACGCCGATGGCGTCTCCCGGGAGATCCTCGAGCCGGATGGAGCTGCCTACCAGGCGGTGGTGGACCACTTCGGACCCGGTGTCATCAGGCCCGACCGATCCATCAATCGATCGGCTCTGGCGGGCATGGTGTTCGGCGACCCGGACGCCCTGGCCGCGCTCAATCAGCTCACCCATCCGGTCATCGGCCAGGTCATGGCGGAGCGGGCGCACGCCCTGGGATCGAACCACCAGATCGTGGTGCTCGACGTCGCCCTGCTCAGCATCGTCACCACCAACCGGTTCCAGCTCGGCGCGGTCGTCGTCGTGGACACCCCGGAGGACGTCGCGGTGGCTCGCCTGGTCCAGCACCGGGGATTCAGTGAAGAGGACGCCTGGTCCCGTGTGGCCGCCCAGATTGACAGGGTCGAGCGACGCCGGCTCGCGGATGTCGTCGTTGACAACAGCGATGGCCAGGCCGCGCTCGAAACGGAGATCGACCGGGTCTGGGAGTGGCTCCTGCAACGAGCAGCCCAGACTTGATCGTCGCAGGGTCCCGGTAGCATCGACCTATGCCCGAGTTCCAAGTGGTCTCCGATTTCGCCCCGGCCGGGGACCAGCCCGCGGCCATCGCCCAGCTGTCCGAGGGCGTGCGGAGGGGCGATCGATTCCAGACCCTGTTGGGCATTACTGGCAGCGGCAAGAGCGCCACCGTCGCCTGGACGATCGAGGCCGTGCAGCGCCCGACCCTCATGATCGCCCCCAACAAGTCACTGGCGGCGCAGCTGGCCAGCGAGATGCGGGAGTTCTTTCCCCACAATCGGGTGGAGTATTTCGTCAGCTATTACGACTACTACCAGCCCGAGGCCTATCTCCCGTCGAGCGACACTTACATCGAGAAGGACAGTTCGATCAACGACGAGATCGATCGGCTTCGCCACTCCGCCACCTCAGCCCTCCTGACCAGACGGGACACCATCGTGGTGGCCTCCGTCAGCTGCATTTACGGTCTCGGATCGCCCGAGGAGTACGCCGACCGCATCCTGCACGTGCAGCGCGGCGCCGAACAGGACCAGCGGGCCATCCTGCGCCGGCTCGTCGACATGCAGTACGAGCGCAACGACGCCAATCTGGTGCGCGGGAAGTTCCGGGTCCGAGGCGACACCATCGAGGTCCACCCCGCCTACGAAGAGCATGCCGTCAGGATCGAGTTGTTTGGTGACGAGATCGAGCGCATCTCGACCCTCGACACCCTCACCGGCGAGAAGCTCGCCGAGCTCGACGAGCTGGTGATCTTCCCGGCCACCCACTACGTGGCGGGCGACGAACGGATGGGGGTCGCCATCACCGGGATCGAAGCCGAGTTGCAGGAACGTCTGGCCTGGTTCGAGGCGGAGGGGAAGCTGCTCGAGGCCCAACGGCTCCGGATGCGCACGTCGTACGACCTGGAGATGCTCGCCGAGGTGGGGGTGTGCTCAGGCATCGAGAACTACAGCCGGCACATCGACGGGCGCCATGCCGGCGAGCCTCCGCATACCTTGCTGGACTTCTTCCCCAAGGATTATCTGCTCGTGATCGACGAGTCCCACCAGACCGTGCCGCAGCTACATGGCCAGTACCAAGGGGATCGGTCACGGAAGGAGACTCTGATTGAGCACGGCTTTCGTCTGCCATCCGCCGCCGACAACCGGCCCCTGCGCTTCGAGGAGTTTTACGAGCGCGTCAACCAGTGCCTCTTCCTTTCGGCCACCCCGTCGGCATACGAGGTCCAGCAATCGACACAGGTGGTCGAGCAGATCGTGCGGCCGACCGGGCTGGTCGACCCAGAGGTCATCGTCAAGCCCACCAAAGGCCAGATCGACGACCTCATCTCCCAGATCCGCGACCGCACCGAGCGAGGGGACCGGGTGTTGGTCACCACCCTCACCAAGAAGATGGCCGAGGATCTCACGGACTACCTGCTGGAGATGGGGCTGCGGGTTCGTTACCTGCACTCCAACATCGACACCATCCAGCGCATTGAGATCCTTCGGGACCTGCGGCTCGGAGAGTTCGATGTACTGGTCGGCATCAACCTGCTGCGAGAAGGCCTCGACCTGCCGGAGGTCTCGCTGGTCGCCATCCTCGATGCGGACAAAGAGGGATTCCTCCGTGGCGAGACTTCCCTCATCCAGACGATCGGTCGGGCGGCCCGCAACGTCGATGGCCAGGTGATCATGTACGCCGACCGCACGACTGATTCCATGCAGCGGGCCATCTCGGAGACCCACCGCCGGCGGGCGCTGCAGCAGGCCTACAACGCCGAGAACGGCATCAACCCCCAGACGATCCGCAAGGCCATCACCGACATTCTCGTCATGCTGGGCTCCCGGGACGGTACCGCCCCGATTCCGGGTCAGGATCGGAGGAGCCGGCGGCGGGATCGGGCCCGCAGCGACCTGGCCGAGCTGCCCCACGACGAGCTGGCCCGGCTGATCTCCACCTTGGAGGAGGAGATGCGCGAGGCGGCGGCGGATCTCCGCTTCGAGTACGCGGCCAAGCTCCGGGACGAGATCACCGACCTCAAGGGCGAACTCAAGGAGCTGTCGCCCCGCTAACGGGACGGACGCCGGCTCGACCCGGTCGGGCCCATCCCCGTCGGCCGGCCCGGTCGGGCCCATCCCGGTCGGCTCGACCCGGTCGGGCCCATCCCCGTCGGCCGGCCCAGTCGGGCCCGTCCCGGTCGGCCGGCCCGGTCCTCCCCTGGCACGCCACTGGACCGGCGCCATCCGGGCCGATCCGCACCGAGTGGGTCAGGCCCGATGCTCGCCGGTCGGCGTTCGGATCCCGTCGGCGAGGATGACCCGTGAGGCCCGATCCCACGTGAAGTAGTTCCACGCCCAGTTCACCAGGACCAGCAGCCGGTTGCGGAAGCCGACGAGGAACACCAGGTGGACCCCGAGCCAGGCCAGCCAACCCCAAGTGCCCCGAAGGTGGAGGCCTCCTGGCAATTCCGCCACGGCTGACCGCCGTCCGATGGTGGCCATGATGCCCTTGTCCCGATAGCGGAACGGCCGGGTCGACTGCCCGGCCAGCCGCCGGCGGATGTTGAGGGCAGTGTGACGGCCACCTTGGATCGCCACCTGGGCCACCTGGGGCAGGGGCTGGCCATCCCGACCCATGGTGGCGGCCAGGTCGCCGATGACGAACACCTCCGGGTGGCCGGGGAGCGAGAGGTCGGCGCCGACCGGGATGGTGCCGCCCCGTCCCTTGTCCCCTGGGATCAGCGCGGCGACGGGGTTGGCTTGCACCCCTGCGGTCCAGATCACGGTGCGGGCGGCGAGCGAGGTTCCGTCGTGGAAGGTCACCCCATCGGCCGTCACCTGGGCCAGGCTCAGCCCGAGGCGCACGTCGACGCCCTTGCTCTCCAGGGTTCGCAGGGCGGCCGCCTGCGAGGCGGCCGAGAAGCCGGGCAGCAGATGGTCGGTCATCTCCACCAGGACCACCCGGGCCGCCGAGACGTCCATGTAGTGGAAGTCGCTGGACAGACTGTGGGCGATCAGCTCCGACAGGGCCCCGGCCATCTCGACACCGGTCGGGCCCCCTCCCACCAGCACCGTCGTGAGCGCACCTGCGACGGGTGCCGATCCGTTGGCGGCATCCATCCCGTCGGCCTGCTCGAAGGTGCTCAGCACGTGGTTGCGCAAGCGCACGGCGTCCTGCAGGGTCTTGAGCGGATAGGCGTGCTCGGCGACTCCGGGGATCCCGAAGTCGCTGGTGGACGACCCGGCCGCCAGGATCAGGTAGTCGTAGGGCACTTTTAGATCGCCGTCGACTTCGACCAGTTGGGCGTCGAGATCGACACCGGAGACACTGCCGAGACGGACTCGCACGTTGGGGTACCGGGCGCACGTGGATCGGATCGGATGGGCGATGTTCTCGGCCGCCAGGGCGGCGGTCGCCACCTCGTACAGCAGCGGCCAGAAGCCGTGATAGTTGTCCCGGTCGATCAGGGTGATGTCAACGGGGGCCGGCGCCAGGCGCGTCACCGCGTTGAGCCCCCCGAAGCCACTGCCGACGATGACGACGCGGGGCCGAATGGTCACACCCAGGTTGTACTACTTCACGGTATGGTTAATGCACGGTCGAACGTCTGTTCGCTGGTACCCTGGGACGGTGCCGGAGAGGGTGGCGGCCAGCCAGAGATCACAGAGCCAGAGATCCGACAGCCAGAGACCACAAGGTCTCCGGTCGGACAGCAGCAAGCTGGTGGTGCGCGGCGCCCGCGAGCACAACCTGCGCAATGTCTCCCTGGACCTGCCTCGCGACCAGTTGATCGTGTTCACGGGCCTGTCCGGCTCGGGCAAGAGCTCGCTCGCCTTCGACACCATTTACGCCGAAGGGCAGCGACGCTACGTGGAGTCGTTGTCAAGCTATGCCCGGCAGTTTCTCGGCCAGATGGACAAGCCCGACGTCGACTTCATCGAGGGCCTCTCGCCGGCCATTTCGATCGACCAGAAGTCCGCGTCGCGCAACCCCCGTTCGACGGTCGGCACCATCACCGAGATCTACGACTACCTCCGGCTCCTGTACGCCCGGGTGGGGGTGCCGCACTGTCCCCGAGACGGCACCGTGGTCCAGCGCCAGACTCCGCAGCAGATCGTGGATCGCATCCTGGAGCTGCCCGACGGCACCCGTTTCCAGGTCCTGGCTCCGGTCGTCCGCGGCCGCAAGGGGGAGTACCAGAGCCTCCTCGAAGAGCTGGCCGGGCAGGGATACGCCCGGGCCCGCATCGACGGGGAGATCCACGAGCTGTCGGACCCGCCGAAGCTGGCCCGCTACGAGATCCACACCATCGAGGTCGTAGTCGACCGCCTGGTCAAGCGGGAGGGGATCGAGCGCCGGCTGACCGACTCCCTGGAAACGGCGCTGCGACTGGCCGAGGGGGTGGCTGAGGTGCAGCTGGTCGCTCGGGACGGGGACCCGCCGCTCGATGACGACACCTTGACCTTCAGCCAGCATCTGGCCTGCCCGACGTGCGGCCTGTCATTCGACGAACTGGCGCCCCGCAACTTCAGCTTCAACTCGCCGTACGGGGCCTGCCCCAACTGCGACGGTCTCGGCACCCGATTTGAGGTCGATCCGGAGTTGGTGGTGCGTGACCCGGAGCTATCCATCGACGCCGGCGCCATCATTCCTTGGGGAGGGACGCGCGGCGAGTACTTCGGGCGGGTGCTGGAGGCCGTCGCGGCGGCCAACTCTTTTTCCGTCTCCACCCCGTGGAAGGACCTGAAGAAGGCCGACCAGAAGGTGGTGCTCTTCGGATCGGGGGCCCGCAAGGTGCACGTCCAGTATCGCAATCGATACGGGCGGGTCCGTTCCTACGACACCCACTACGAAGGAGTCGTGCCGTGGCTGACCCGCCGGCACTCCGAGGCCGAGTCAGATCACTCCCGGGAGGCCATCGAGGGTTACATGCGGGAGGTGCCCTGTCCGGTGTGCGGCGGGGCCAGACTCAAGCCAGAGAGCCTGGCGGTGACAGTGGACGGGCGAAACATCTTTGAGCTGTGCGACCTGCCCCTGCGCGACGCCACCCAGCACATGACGAGTCTCGACCTGTCCGAGCGGGACCATCTCATCGCCGACCGGGTGCTGCGGGAGATCCAGGCCCGGATGCAGTTCCTGCTCGACGTCGGCCTCGACTACCTGAGCCTCAACCGGTCGGCTTCCACTCTGGCGGGAGGGGAGGCCCAGCGGATCCGGCTGGCCTCGCAGATAGGCAGCGGTCTGGTCGGCGTGCTGTACGTGCTGGACGAACCATCGATCGGGTTGCACCAGCGGGACAACCACAAGCTGATCGAGACCCTCCTGCGCCTCCGGGACCTGGGCAACACCGTGATTGTGGTCGAGCACGACGAGGACACCATCCGAGTCGCCGACCACGTCGTCGACATCGGCCCCGGTGCCGGCGAGCACGGCGGCAACATTGTCGTGTCGGGATCGGTCAGCGCCCTGCTCAAGTCCAAGGCGTCCATTACCGGCCAGTACCTGACCCGCAAACGACGGATCCCGGTGCCCTCCATGCGCCGCGAGCCCAAGGGCATGCTGACGGTGCGGGGCGCACGGGAGCACAACCTCAAAGACATCGACGTCGATTTCCCGCTCGGCTGCATGGTGGCCGTGACCGGCGTGTCGGGTTCGGGGAAGTCGACACTGGTCAACGACATTCTGCTCCGGGCCCTGATGCAGCGCATCTACCGGTCCAAGGAGGTACCCGGTCGCCACACCCGCATCGAGGGCGCCGAGAGCCTCGACAAGGTGATCAGCATCGACCAGTCGCCCATCGGACGGACGCCACGGTCGAACCCGGCCACCTACACCGGGGTGTTCGACCACATCCGCCGGCTCTTCAGCGCCACCACGGAAGCCAAGGTGCGGGGGTACCAGCCGGGACGGTTCTCGTTTAATGTCAACGGCGGACGCTGCGAGGCCTGCGCCGGCGACGGGACGATCAAGATCGAGATGCACTTCCTGCCCGACGTCTATGTGCCGTGCGAGGTGTGCAAGGGGGCCCGCTACAACCGGGACACCCTGGACATCAGCTTCAAGGGTAAAAATATCGCCGAGGTGCTCGACATGCCCTGCGAGGAGGCCCTCGAGTTCTTTGCCAACCAGCCGGCCATCGCCCGGCACATGCAGACGCTGGTGGACGTCGGGCTCGGCTACGTGCGTTTGGGGCAGCCGGCGCCGACCCTGTCCGGCGGTGAGGCCCAGCGCATCAAGCTGGCCAGCGAGCTGTCCAAGCGGTCCACCGGCCACACCATCTACCTCCTGGACGAGCCGACCACCGGTCTGCACTTCGAGGACATCCGCAAGCTGCTCACGGTGCTGTCGCGCCTCGTCGATCAGGGCAACACGGTGCTGGTGATCGAACACAACCTGGACGTGATCAAGACTGCGGACTGGGTCATCGACCTGGGACCCGAAGGCGGCGACGGCGGAGGCCGGGTGGTCGTCGAGGGCACCCCGGAGACGGTGGCCAAGACCCGGGACAGCCACACCGGGCGATTTCTGGAGCCCTTGCTCGACCCGGCGTAAGCGCGACCGGGCCGGCTCGACGGCGCGGCTCGATCGGCCCCAACCGACGGTCTCTGGGCGGGCCAGCCGGTCGGGGGGTAGGAACGCTCGACGCCCAGGCCGAAAGCGGACGAATCGGATGAATCAGCGGAACCAGCCGAACCAGATGACCCCGGCTTCAGGTGATGTCGAGCATGCGCTGGAGGGCCACCCGTGACCACTCCGCCACCGCACCGTCGACGCGGATGCGGTTGACCGCCCGGCCGGCGACCAGCTCCTCGAGCACCCAGCAGAGGTGGGCGGCGTCGATGCGGAACATGGTCGAGCAGGGGCAGATCAGCGGATCCAGCGACTCCACCCGAAGCTGCGGGTGCTCGGCGTCCAGGCGCTGGACCAGGTGGATCTCCGTGCCGATGCCGAGGGTGGCGCCGTCGGGCGCCCGATCGACGGCCGCGATGATGTAGTCGGTCGAACCGACCTCGTCGGCCAGCTCGACCACGTCGTGGCTGCACTCGGGGTGCACGATGACCCGCCCATCCGGGTGCCGGTCCCTGAAATCGGCCACGTGCTCGGGCCGGAAGCGCTGGTGCACCGAGCAGTGGCCCTTCCAGAGCAGGAACCGGACTTCTTTGATGGTCCGTTCGTCGAGGCCGCCAAGGTCGCGGCGAGGGTCCCAGACCGCCATGGCCTCAGCCGGGTAACCGAGCTGGAAGGCGGTGTTGCGACCGAGATGTTGATCGGGAAAGAACAGCACCTTGACGTCAGAGCCGTGTTGACCGGGTCCAGAGTGCTGGGCCAGGGCCCAGGTCAGCACGGCGCGGGCGTTGGACGATGTGCACACCGCCCCCCCCTGGCGGCCGACGAAGGCCTTGAGGGCGGCGGCGGAGTTCATGTAGGTGATCGGAACCACGGCGTCGATATCGGTCACCTCGGCCAGCTCTTCCCAGGCCTCCTCGACCGACTCGAGATCGGCCATGTCGGCCATTGAGCACCCGGCGTTGAGGTCGGGCAGGATCACCTGCTGGTGGGGTCCGGTGAGGACATCCGCGGACTCGGCCATGAAGTGGACGCCGCAGAACACCACGAACTCGGCGTCGCCGGCGGCCGCGGCCAGCCGGGACAGCCCGAATGAGTCACCGCGGGCATCGGCCCAGCACATCACCTCGTCTCGTTGGTAGTGATGGCCG
Source organism: uncultured Acidimicrobiaceae bacterium (assembly GCA_963769725.1). Taxonomy (GTDB): domain Bacteria; phylum Actinomycetota; class Acidimicrobiia; order Acidimicrobiales; family Palsa-688; genus PALSA-693. The sequence continues at coordinate 227,864 of CAVYMU010000010.1, forward strand.
AGGATCAGCAGGCGGGCGCCCAGCGTCTCCTTGGCTGCCGCGATCCGGCGCGCCAGATCTTCGCTGGTTGCATTCGCATAGCCCCCCGGGAGGGGCGTCTGGAGCCGAAGCACTGAAATAGACCTCCAGGGACGGAGCACCTCGATGTGGTCGGCGGGGACAGCCCGGTCGCCCATCCGCGGGGATGTCGGCCTCGAGGTGGATATGTCGCCGGATACCGGGCCGGCGTGTCTCCATCATACGACTCCGAGCGACGTGGCGCGGGAAACCGCGATGCGGCTGCGCTGCGGCAAAGTGGGAGGATGCTCACCCGACCGCCCGCTGGCACGATCCCGGACGCTCCCGGCTCGTACCAGTTCCGGGATCGCGACGGGCGCGTCATCTATGTCGGCAAAGCCAAATCGCTGCGCAGCCGGCTCTCCAACTATTTCGGGAACCCCGCCAATCTTCCGGTCCGGACCGCCCAGATGGTGGCCCAGGCGGAGACCGTCGAGTGGATCCAGGTCCGTAACGACGTCGAAGCCGTCATGCTCGAGTACAGCCTCATCAAGCAGCACAAGCCCCGCTTCAACATCAGGTTGAGGGACGACAAGAGCTATCCGTTCCTGGCGGTAACCGTGAGCGACGAGTGGCCGCGGGCGCTGGTCCGGCGGGGGACGAAGGACAAGGGCAGCCGGTACTTCGGACCCTACGCCCACGCCTACGCCATACGCGAGACCCTCGACTCGCTCCTGCGCACCTTCCCGATCCGCACCTGCAGCGACAACAAGTTCCGGACCCACCAACGGCTGGGCAAGCCCTGCCTGCTCTATCACATCGAGAAGTGCTCCGGGCCCTGCGTCGGCGCCATCGACGGCCCCGGTTACGAGAGCCTGGTCGGGGAGCTGGTGGCATTCCTCGACGGCGACACCCAGCCCGTCCTGAAGAGCCTCGAAGCGGAGATGCTCCAGGCCTCCGACGCCCTCGAGTACGAACGAGCCGGTCGGGTGCGCGACCGATTGACCGCGGTCCGCAAGGCCATCGAGAAGCAGCAGATGGTGGTGGAGCGGGCGGAGGACCTCGACTGTTTCGGACTGGTCGAGGATGAACTGGAAGCTGCCATCCAGGTCTTCTACGTCCGCCGGGGGCGGGTGGTCGGCCGCAAGGGTTTCATCGTGGACAAGGTGGAGGATCTCAACCGGGCCCAGCTGGTGGCTCGCGTCCTCGAGCAGCACTACGCCGATGCGCCGCTCGGAATCCCCCCGCTGGTGGTCGTGCCGGATGCTCCCGATGACCCCGAGGTCATCCAGGCCTGGCTGGCCTTGGTTCGGGCCGGTCCTCCCCTCGATGGCATCGAACCCGTCGACGGGGATGACCAGCCCGAACGCGACCAGCCAGCCCCGCCCCGCCGCGTCCTGGCCGACGTCGAATGGTGGGCGGCATCGGGGCGCTACCGGGTCGAGCGCAGCGTCAACCCGACGGCCCGGGCCGGTGCCGGCGTCGAGATCCGGGTCCCCCAGCGCGGCGAGAAGAAGGCCTTGCTGGAGATGGTGACTAGAAATGCGGGCGAGGAGTTCACCCGGCATCGCCTGAAGCGAGCGGCGGACCACAATGCCCGAGCCAGGGCGCTCAACGCCCTTCAGGATGACCTGGACCTGCCCGAGGCTCCCCTGCGCATCGAGTGCTACGACATGAGCCACCTGCAGGGCACCGACTACGTCGGCAGCATGGTGGTCATGGAGGACGGCCTGCCCCGGCCGCAGGAGTACCGCCGGTTCAAGATCCGCACCGTCGAGCAGAACGATGATTTCGCCGCCATGGGCGAGGTCCTCACCCGCCGGCTGCGCGCCTATCTGGCCGAGCGCGACAAGCCGGTCGAGGACCGGCGGCGTCGTTTCGCCTATCCACCCCAGTTGCTGCTCGTCGACGGCGGCCAGGGACAGCTCAACGTGGCCCTGGGCGTCCTCGAAGAGCTGGGGTTGGAAGAAGAGATCCCCGTGGCCGCCCTGGCCAAGCAGTTCGAGGAGGTCTACCTCCCGGGCCGGGCGGATCCGCTGCGCATCCCCCGGACCTCAACGGCGCTCTACCTGTTGCAGCAGATTCGAGACGAGGCCCATCGCTTCGCCATCACCTATCACCGCAACCTCCGGGGCAAAAGGATGACCGCCTCGGTGCTCGACGATGTTCCTGGCCTGGGACCCGGTCGCAGGAAACGGTTGGTCCGCGAGCTCGGGGGCGTCAACGCCGTCAAGGCGGCGTCGCTCGAGTCGTTGCAAGAGTTGTCGTGGCTGCCGGACCGGGTGGGCGAAGCGGTGTATGTGAAGCTGCACGGCTAGCGTTTGTTTATGGCTTCCGCAGGTGCCAACGGCATCACCATCGAATATGAGACGTCGGGAAACTCCACCGAGCCGCCGGTCCTGTTGATCATGGGGCTGGGCGCCCAGCTGATCGCCTGGGACGAGCCGTTCATCTCGGCCTTGGTACAGCGAGGCTTCTACGTTATTCGCCACGACAATCGGGACGTCGGGCGCTCCACCTGGTTCGACGAGGCCGGGCTGCCCGATCTGCTGGCGGTCGCGACCGGTGGCGCCCTCCCTACGCCTGCCTACCTCCTGCCCGACATGGCCGACGATGCGGCCGGACTACTCGATGCACTCGGCATCGAGTCCGCCCACGTGATCGGGGTCTCCATGGGCGGCATGATCGCCCAGGCCCTGGCCATCCAGCATCCGGCCCGGGTGCGGACCCTGGTTTCGATCATGTCCACGACCGGCGACCCGTCGGTCGGCGCGCCGCACCCAGAGGCCATGGGCGCGCTGCTGGCGCCGCCGCCGGTCGATCGCGAGGCGGTCATCGAGCAGTCCCTACAGACGTGGCGGGTCATCGGTTCGCCCGGGTTCCCCTTCGACGAGGATCGGATCCGGACCAAGGCCGGCGCCGCCTACGACCGGGCCTTTCATCCCGCCGGGTCGGCCCGGCAGCTGGTGGCGATCGTGTCCTCTCCGGATCGGACTCCGGCCCTGGCCAAGGTTGAGGTTCCGACGCTGGTGATCCACGGCGAGAGCGACCCGCTGGTGGATCCGAGTGGCGGCCGAGCCACTGCCGAAGCCGTACCCGGGGCCTCCCTGTGGACCATTCCGGGCATGGGCCACGACCTGCCGCCGGTCTTGTTCGAACCGGTGGCCGATCGAGTGGCGGCGCTCGCCCAGGTGTGACGGACCCCCGCGACGTCGATCTGTGGGAGCGTCACGCAGCTTGGTGGCAAGAGGGTTTCACCAACGGAGCTGACGCCGAGTACGAGGAACAGATCCTCCCGCTCCTGGCGACGCACCTCGAGGGCGCGGCCCGGGTGCTCGATGTGGGCTGCGGGGAAGGTCAAGTGGGGAGGCGGGCCGCCGGCCTGAGCGGCGTCGAGTTGGTCGTCGGTGCGGATCCCACCTGGGCCCAGGTCAAGGTGGCGGCCGAGCGGGGCGGGGGAGTGACCGTGACCAGGGCGGTGGCGGCCGGCCTGCCCTTTGACAACAACAGCTTCGACGCCGTCGTGGCCTGCCTGGTGTTCGAGCACATCGATGATCTCGACGAGGCCATCGCCGAGGTCGGCCGGGTGCTCGTCACCGGCGGCCGGTTCCTCCTGCTGCTCAACCATCCGCTGTTGCAGGCGCCGGGGTCGGGCTGGATCGACGACACCATCCTCGACGAGCAGTACTGGCGGATCGGTCCCTATCTGGTCGACGATTCGCGTCTGGAGGAGGTGGAGAAGGACGTGTGGATCCGGTTCATCCACCGTCCGCTGTCCCGGTACATCAACGCCATGGCCGGGGTGGGCCTGTACCTGACCCGGATGGAGGAGCCGGCTCCGCCGCCCGGGTTCCTGGATCGGGCCCGGGAGTACGGGGAGGCAGCGACCATCCCTCGCCTCTTGGTGTTGCGGGCCGAGAAGCTGGGAGGCTGAGGGGATGGGCGGCGGCCGGGCGGCGGCCGGGCGGCGGCCGGGGGGCGGCCGGGCGGCGACCGTCGCCGGGCGGGCCGAGGGCAGGCGGTCATCGCCGGGCGGGCCGAGCGCAGGCGGTCATCGCCAGGCGGGCCGAGGGCGGGCGGTCATCGCCAGGCGGGCCGAGGGCGGGCGGTCATCGGCTCTCGGCCCTGTCCGCCAGCTGACGGTAGGTGAGGGCGATCTCGCCGGCCACCCGCTCGGCGTCATAGGTGACCTCCCACCAGTCGTAATGGAGGACCGTCCAGCCCGCCCTTGTCAGGGCGTTGGCTCGGCGGTTGTCGTAGCGGTGCTGCTCCGGGGCGAAGTGGGCAGACCAGCCGTCGACCTCGATGGCCAACCCCAGGCCGGGGTAGGCGAAATCGAGTCGGTAGCGACGATTCGGGCCCCACACCACCTCCGCCTGGGGCTGGGGGAGGCCATGACGGACAAACAGGCGCGCCATCCGGCTTTCCAACACGCTTGGATGCGGCGAGCCGGCGACGCCGCGCCCCGCCAGGTGGGCGGCAAGCAATCGGCGGCCGGGGTAGTACTGCAGGTTCCGGTCCTGGGTGATCCGGGTCAGGGCGTCGATGGGCACCACCCGGCGGGCGAGGGCGGTGTCGACGAGCAGGTCGAACTCGTTCCTGGTCATCTGGCCGGCGCAATCCACGAGGGTCCGGACGGCCGTCGTGCAGGGCAGCCGGTGTCGCGGCACTGGCCGCGGGGGTCGGCGGGACCGAACCACGTGAATGCCGTCAACCCGCAGGAGGCGGTTGTGCGGCACGGTGATGGTGGGCACGTCGAGGTCCGAAGCGGCGTCGGATGGAGGGGAGGTGGGGGTTATTCCCCACAGCCAGGCGGCAGATCGGTGAGAGACGGCTGCACCTGGACCTCCGACCAGCAGCGCGGCCCGTAGATCCGACAGGAGGTCCCTCGGCGACCCGGCCAGGTGGTACACGCCCCGATACACGACGTCCCACGCCCCGCTTCGTAACCGGGCGTTGATCTGGGCCGACGTCAGACCCAACTCCAGGGCTTGGCGGCGGCTGATCACTCCGTAGTGGCTGGCCAACCAAGCCGAGACGTGAGCTCTCGTCGACCTCTCTTGAGATATTTTCATGAGTTTACAGTAATTTCAACGAGGCATCGGTGGCGCGATTTTGGGTTCGCTGTTCACCTCGGGTACGCTTTTGACGATTTTTCGATGTCAACCGTGCCCAAGGTGCGAATCGCAGCCAGGGTTGGCTCGGCGTCGCCCGGTCCCCGGACCCTGCGCCTGGCCGCGAGTCTCGACCGCTAGCCGGTGGCGGGCCCTGGCCGGTGGCGGCCCCCGGCCCCCGGCCCCCGGCCCCCTGCCCCCGGCCCCGGGTCCACAAGCCCCCCGAGCTCCCAGGCCCACACAAGCCTCACGAGCCCCCGAGCCCGCCGGCAGTCCCCCCGAGCCCCGCCCGCGGCGGCACAATGGCAGCGTGGCCGAATTCCTGATCATCACGGGGATGTCCGGCGCGGGCCGTTCGCAGGCCGGGGCCACCCTGGAGGACCTCGGGTGGTTCGTGATCGACAACATGCCGACGGCCCTGATCACCAAGGTTGCCGAGCTCATCGCCGCCCCCGGATCCACCACCGACCGGGTGGTGGTCGTGGTGGGCCGGGATGCCGAGCAGCTCGGCGAGCTCGAGAACGCCGTCCACCAACTGCGGGCCAGCGGATCGGTGGTACGCACCCTGTTCCTGGAAGCGTCGGATGAGGTTCTGGTGCGCCGCTTCGAGGGGACCAGGCGACGTCACCCCCTTGGCCAGGAAGGGGTCACGGAGGCCATCAACCTGGAGCGGAAGCGGCTGGAGCCCATCCGAGCCCTCGCCGACGTCATCGTCGACACCACCGACCTCAACGTCAATCAGTTGCGGGAGCGGCTCATCGACCTTTTCACTTCCGACCGGGCCGAGCGAATGCAGATCTCGGTTATGTCATTTGGCTTCAAACATGGGATCCCCCTGGACGTCGACAACGTGTTCGACGCCCGCTTCTTGCCGAATCCGCACTGGATCGACGAGCTGCGACCCTTGACCGGACTGGACGAGCCGGTGCGCAACTTCGTTCTGTGCCAGCCGGACGCCGGTGAGTTCGTGCGCAAGGTCGACGACCTCCTTGGATTCTTGCTCCCGGCTTACGTCAAGGAGGGGAAGTCGTACCTGACGGTGGCGGTCGGTTGTACCGGGGGCCGGCACCGCTCGGTGTCGCTGGCGGAGGAGCTCGGCGCTCGGATCCGGGCGCGCGGCTACGACCCCGTCGTCTACCACCGGGACCTCCATCGATGACCGAGGCGAGTGGCGCCCCAGGACCCGCAACCCCCGGACCCGCAACCCCCGGACCCGCAACCCCCGGACCCGCAACCCCCGGACCCGCTACCCCCGGGCCCGGCCCCCACGTCGTGGCCCTCGGTGGCGGGCACGGTCTGGCCACCACCCTTCGCGCCGTCCAGCGCTACGCCGGCCGGGTCACCGCCGTGGTGTCGGTGGCCGACGACGGAGGATCGAGTGGGCGGCTGCGAGAGATCGCCGGCATCCCCGCGCCGGGCGACCTGCGCCGCTGCCTGGTGGCCATGGCCGCCCCCGGGTCGCCCTGGGCCGGTGCTTTCGAGTACCGCTTCCCGTCGGGTGATTTGGAAGGACACGCCCTCGGCAACCTGATCATCGCCGGCCTGGCCAACGTGACCGGCGACTTCGCCCGGGCGCTGGACCTGGCGGCCGGGTTGCTGGCGACGCGCGGGCGGGTGCTACCGGCCACCACGGTCCCGGTGGTGCTCAAGGCCGATGTGGCGGGCACCGAGGTGCTGGGTCAGGTCAATGTGTCCGAGTCCGCCGGCCCTATCTCGTCGGTGTCGATCGTCCCCCCAGACGCCCCAGCGCCCACCGAGGTGCTGGTCGCCCTGTCCGAAGCCGACCAGGTGGTCATCGGTCCCGGCTCGCTGTTCACCAGCGTGCTGGCCGCATGCGTGGTTCCCGACATCCGGGCCGCCCTGGCCGCTCGGTCGGGAGGCCGGGTCTACGTCTGCAATCTGCGTCCGCAGCTGCCCGAGACAGCCGGTTTCACGACCGACGACTACTTGCGAGCAGTCCGCGGCCACGGCGTGGTGGTGGACGTCATGGTGCCGCCGGGCCATCTGGCCCGGCCCGACGGCAAGGGCCACGATCCCGAACGGCTGGCCGCGGTCCTGCGTTTGCTGACATAGTGACCGTCGGGGGCCTGTACCCAGCAGCCGCGACCGGGGACACCAAGGAGCAAATCATGGCGGTTCGAGTAGGGATAAATGGGTTTGGGCGGATCGGACGCAATTTCTTCCGGGCCGCCCTCGATCAGTCGGGGGTCGACGGCGCCGACGGCACCGCCACCCGGCTCGAGGTGGTAGGTGTCAACGACCTCGTCCCCACCGCCACCAACGCCCACCTCCTCAAGTACGACTCGACCCACGGCACCCTGGCCGCCCCGGTGAGCCACACGGACCGGTCCATCACCGTCGGAGATCTCACCTTCTCGGTCTTCTCGGAGCGGGATCCCAAGTCCCTGCCGTGGGCCGACCTGGGCGTCGATGTGGTGATCGAGTCAAGCGGTATCTTCACCGACGGGCCGGCGGCGGCAGCCCACCTCGACGCCGGCGCCCCCCGGGTCATCATCTCGGCCCCGGCGACCAACGTCGACGCCACCTTCGTCGTCGGCGTCAATGACGACGCCTTCGACCCCGCCCACCACCACATCGTGTCGAACGCCTCGTGCACGACCAATTGCTTCGTGCCCATGGTGAAAGTGCTCGACGACGCCTTCGGGGTCGAGAAGGGGTTGATGACCACCGTCCACGCCTTCACCAACGACCAGAACCTGCTCGACCTGGCCCATAAGGATCTGCGCCGGGCCCGATCTGCGCCGGTGAATATCGTTCCGGCCTCGACGGGGGCGGCCCGGGCCACCAGTCTGGTCCTGGCGTCGATGAAAGGGAAGCTCGACGGCAGTGCCCTCCGGGTGCCGGTGTCGGACGGGTCGATCACGGACTTCACCGGCATCCTCGGGCGAGAGGTCACCGTCGACGAGGTCAACGACGCCTTCCGTGCGGCCGCGACCGCGGGTCCCATGGCCAAGGGAATCCTGGTCTACACCAATGACCCCATCGTGTCCTCGGACATCGTCGGCAACTCGGCGTCGTGCGTGTTCGACTCCCTCCTGACCCTGACCCTCGGTTCGCTGGTCAAGATCTTCGGGTGGTACGACAACGAGTGGGGCTACAGCAACCGGTTGGTGGACATGGCGCGCATCGTGGGCGCCGCCAACCACACGGTCTGACCGCGCTCACATGGGAGAAAGTGTCCCCGTCCTGGAGGATCTGCCGTCGGTCGAGGGCCGGACCGTCCTGGTGCGCACGGATTTCAACGTTCCGATGTCGGGCGGTCGTATTGCCGATGATCTGCGCATCCGGCTGGCGCTGGAGACCCTCATCTGGCTGCTCGACCACGGAGCGGCCCAGATCACCACGGCCAGCCATTTCGGCCGACCCAAAGGCAAACCGGATCCCGCCTTCGCCATGGAGCCGATCCGCCGGCACCTCGGGGAGCTGCTGACGGCCGCTGGTGCGGACGCCGACCGGGTCACCGTGATGGAAAACCTCCGCTACGACCCCCGAGAAGAGGCCGGCGACCTCTCCTTGGCCCGGGAGTTGGTGGCCGGTCGGGATCTCTTCGTCAACGAGGCGTTCGGCGCCGCCCATCGCGCCCACGCGTCGATCGTCGGCCCACCCCTGCTGGTGCCGTCGGCCGGGGGACGAGTCCTGGCCCGGGAAGTCGAGGTTCTCAGTCGACTTCTCCACGGGGCGGCCAGGCCGTTCGTGGCCGTGCTCGGTGGGTCCAAGGTGAGCGACAAGCTGGGAGTGATCGAGGCCCTGCTGGAGCGGGTGGATACCCTGCTCGTGGGAGGGGGAATGTGCTTTACCTTCCTGGCTGCCCAGGGACATGCCATTGGGGCGTCCCTCTTCGAGCCCGACTATGTCGAGATCTGCGGCCGGCTGCTGGCCTCCGGCCGGATACTGATTCCCAACGACCTGACCGTGCTGAGCCCGGGCGGCCGTTTCGGGGAGGCCGGCAGCAGCGGGGAAGTGCGCCAGGTGGGCCCAGACGTGCCGGACGGATGGAGCGGCCTCGATATCGGCCCCGGGACGGCGGCTGCCTTCGCGGACGTGATCGGGGAGGCCCGGACCATCTTGTGGAACGGCCCCATGGGCGTGTTTGAAGACCTCAGGTTCGCGGCCGGGACCCGAACCGTGGCCGAGGCCGTCGCAGCCGCGAGTGGGTTTACCGTGGTGGGCGGAGGCGACAGCGCCGCCGCTTTGAACAGCTTCGGGCTGGCCAGCCGGATCGACCACGTGTCGACAGGAGGGGGGGCATCGCTCGAGTTTCTCGAGCACGGCGATCTCCCCGGTCTGGCTGCCCTCCGGGAGGGGATCCACGCGTGAGGGCGGCCCCGCGCCGGCCGCTCATTTCCGGAAACTGGAAGATGAACCTCACCCACCTGGACGCCATTGCCGTGGTGCAGAAGCTGGCGTTCAGCTTGGATCGTCCTGAGCGCCGGGGCGTGGACGTGTCGGTCCACCCACCGTTCACGGCCCTCCGGTCGGTCCAGACCATGCTCGACGCGGACGACATCCCGATCTTTCTCGGGGCTCAGAACGTGCACTGGGAGGAACGGGGCGCCTACACCGGGGAGGTCAGCCCCCTGATGCTGGCCAAGCTCAACGTGGCCTATGTGATTGTCGGCCACTCGGAGCGGCGCCAGTATTTTGCCGAGACCGACGAGACGGTCAACAAGAAGGTCGCCGCGGTAGTTCGGGCCGGTATGACACCCATCATGTGCGTAGGGGAGACCCTGGCCGAGCGCGAGGCCGGTTCGCCGGACGTCAAGGTGGTGGACCAGCTGCGGCAGGGGCTGGCTGGACTTGATCCGGAGGCGGTCGCCGCCCTGGTAGTGGCGTACGAGCCGATCTGGGCCATCGGCACGGGCCGGACTGCCACTGCTGCAGACGCCCAGGCCATGAGCGCAGCGCTCCGCAGCGCGGTGACGGCCGACTTCGGCGCCGAAGCCGCGGCCGCGGTGCGTATCCAGTACGGGGGTTCGGTGAAAGCGGGCAACGTCGCCGAGATCATGGCCCAGCCCGACATCGACGGAGCCCTGGTTGGTGGCGCCAGCCTGGATCCCGACGAATTCGCCCAAATCGTGGCCTTCGCCAAGGGCTGAAAATCGGCTGACCACGGCGAAGCCCTTGGAACAGCTGTGACAAAGCTGAGAGAGATTAACACAGCTGTCTCGCTACCGGGAGATTGTGCTGCTATGTTGCGTCCGCCGCCTGAGGAAGCTCCGGCGGAAAGAGAAGAAGAGGAGGAGGCGAGTCAGGTTGCTGTTGACCGCCATCGTCGTTGTTATCCAGGTCATCGTCTCGTTGCTGCTGATCGGCATGATCCTGCTGCACAGCGGTAAAGGCGGCGGGCTTTCGGAGATGTTTGGCGGTGGCCTGGGGCAGGCCGCGGCCGGATCCACCGTCGCCGAGCGCAACCTCGACAGGGCCACCATCGTCTGCGCCGTCGTCTTCTTCTTTACCACGATCATCCTGGGCATTCGCCTACAGGGGTGACCGGAGCGGGATGGGATCACCACGAAACAGGCGGACGACATACGCGACCGGCAGCCCTCTGCTGGTCTAGAGACGAGGAGGGTCTCAAAAGGTGAAAGGCATCAGACGAAGTACCCTGATATGGGGAGCCAGCGTGGCCGCCATCGCTCTGGCCGTTTCCGCCTGCGGAGGCGGTAGCTCCAGCAGCTCGAGCGGCAGTGGGTCGGGGTCCGCGAGTAGTAATGGTCTGCAGATCAACAACCCCAACAGCAGCGGGACGCCGAAGACCGGTGGAACCCTGACGGTCCTGGGTAGCAGCGACGTGGACGACAACCTCGATCCCAACTACGGCTATTACACGCTTGACTACGTCGCCTACGAGCTGTACGAGCGCAACCTGTACACGTATCCGAGCGTACTCGGGCAGACCTTCACCCTGGCCCCCGACCTGGCGACCGCGCAGCCTACGGTTTCGGACAACGGGCTCAAGTATTCCGTGACCCTCCGCAACGGGGCCATGTGGAACACCTCGCCGCCCCGGCAGGTGACGGCCGCGGACGTGGTCCGGGGCGTCAAGCGCAGCTGCAACCCGACCTTCCCGTTTGCCGGGCAGCCCGACTTCAGCGACATCCTGGCCGGGTACAAGACGTTCTGCGACGGCTTCGCCAAGGTGTCCTCGACCAGCGCGTCAGCTCAGAAGGCGTATATCGACGCCAATAACATCTCGGGGGTCACGGTCGACCCGTCCAATCCGCTGACGGTCGACTTCACCCTCACTTCGCAGGCCAGCTACTTCCCGGGCACGCTCAACCTGTCGTGGGCCAACCCCGTCCCCGAGGAGTATCTCGCCTATCTGCCCGACAGCGCCGCCCAGGCCGCCCACTCCTTCTCGGACGGTCCCTACGAGGTCCAGTCTTACGTCCCCAACAAGTCGATCGTATTCGTGCGCAACCCGGCCTGGAAGCAGTCCAGTGACCCGATCCGCAAGGCCTACGTCAACCAGATCGATGTCTCGGAGACCGGCAACCCGCAGTCGATCTACCAGCAGATCCTGACCAACACGCCCCAGGCCGACATGCAGTGGGACGTAGCCGTGCCGCCCAACGACGTGCCCAGCCTGATCTCCACCAAGAATCCGGACTTCCAGCTGGTGGCCGAGGGCGCAACCAACCCCTACATCGTGTTCAACACCGTCTCGCCGAACAACAGCGGGGCACTGGGCAAGGTGCAGGTCCGACAGGCCATCTCCTATGCCCTCAACCGGCTGGACTTCGTCCAGAACGCCGGCGGCTCGGCGGTGGCGCCCCCGCTGACCCACCTCCTCGCCCCGGGTACGGACGGGTCGTCGCCCAACTTCGACGACTACCCCTACAACGTGGCCAAGGCCAAGCAGCTGCTCCAGCAAGCCGGCTACCCCCACCTGACCCTGACGTGGCTCTACCGGCCGCAACAGAGCGTCACGTCCCAGAAGGACTTCGAGACCGCCCAGGCCCAGCTGGCCCAGGTCGGCATCACCCTCAAGGGCCTGGCCGCATCGGGCAACGACTTCTACGGGAAGTACCTGACCCCCGGGACGGCGGCCAAGGCCGGCACGTGGGACCTGGCCGAAGCGGGATGGGGGCCGGACTGGTACCCGACGGGTGGCAAGTCCTACTTCCTTCCCATCCTTGACGGCAACAACTTGCCGCCCAACTCGAGCAACTTCGGCTTCTTCAACGACCCGAAGCTCAACTCCATCCTGGCCTCGGCCCTGGCCGCACCGTCGGTGTCCGCGGCGACGTCCCTCTGGCACCAGGCTGACGAAGAGGCCATGGCCCAGGCCGCGGTCTACCCCTTGGAGTCACCCAATAGGCCAACGATCCATGGCTCCCAGGTCCACAACTGCGTGTTCATCGGGGCCATCCAGGGCTGCGATCTGGCCAATGTCTGGCTGAGCTAGGCAGTGGGTAGGTACTAGTACGTATGGCTGATCGGCCCGGCGGTTTAACCGCCGGGCCGATCACGTCGATAAGCTCCCCTGCGACACCCTGGAAACCAATGAGATAGAGGCCGGAATGGCGCTGCTTGAGGTCCACGATCTACACGTGTCGTTCCAGACCACGGATGGGTTGGTGGAGGCCGTCCGGGGCGTGTCCTTCTCCGTAGACGCCGGTCAGACGCTGGGAATCGTCGGCGAGTCGGGATCGGGCAAGAGCGTTTCGACGCAAACGATCATGCGTCTGACCCGCGGGGCCCAGATCTCGGGGGAGGCCTTGTGGAAGGGCAAGGATCTGATGACGATGACGGAGGCGGAGTTGCGGGGGGTCCGCGGCGCCCAGATCGCCATGGTCTTCCAGGATCCGCTCTCCAGCCTCCATCCGTACTACCGGGTGGGGTGGCAGATCGTGGAGATGATCCGCGCCCACGAGCCACACACGAAAAAAGCGGCCGCGGGCAAGCGGGCTGTCGACCTCCTGCGTCTCGTCGGGATACCGCAACCCGACGTGCGGGTCAACGACTTCCCTCACCAGTTTTCTGGCGGCATGCGCCAGCGGGCCATGATCGCCATGGCCATGGCGCTCAACCCCGCCCTGCTGATCGCAGACGAGCCGACTACGGCCCTGGACGTAACCGTCCAGGCCCAGGTGTTGCGGGTCATAGAGCGGCTCCAGGAGGAGTTCGGCACTTCGGTGATCCTGATCACCCATGACCTCGGGGTGATCGCGGAGGTGGCCGATGACGTGATCGTGATGTACGCCGGCAAGGTGATGGAGGGGGCAGGGCGCGACCCTCTCTTTTATGCCCCCCACCACCCGTACACCGAAGGTTTGCTGCGGTCGCTCCCGGCCTACGGTGGCGAACGGGTCCGGCTGCAGCCGATCGCCGGCCAACCCCCGAGCTTGATCGGGCCGCCCCGCGGTTGCCCCTTTCACCCGCGATGCGCCTACGTGATGGACCAGTGCCGCACCAACGTCCCGACGCTCGATCCCGTTGACGGCGATCCGCGGCATTCGTCGGCCTGCTGGCTTCCCCACACGGCGGTGGAGCGGGCCGCCATCCGAGCTCAGGTAACCGGAGAGCCGGTGGCGTCGTGAGCGATGACCCCTTGGTGAAGCTCACGGACGTCGTCAAGTGGTTCCCCGTGCAGTCAGGGAGCCTCCGTCGCAGCCGGGAGTTCGTGCATGCCGTCGACGGCGTCAGCCTAGAAGTGCGCCGGGGCGAAACCCTGGGTCTGGTCGGTGAGACGGGGTGCGGAAAGTCGACGCTGGCCCGCTGCGTCATGCGTCTCTTCGATCTGACGTCCGGACAGATAATCTTCGACGGCGCCGACGTCAGCAAGCTCTCGGCCTCGAAGCTGCGCCCCTTCCGGCGGAAGATGCAGATGATCTTCCAGGACCCGTACGGGTCGCTGAATCCGAAGCGCCGGGTCGGGTCGATCATCGGCGACCCGTTCGCCATCCACGGAATCGCCAGCGGCTCGGAGCGCAAGCGGCAGGTCCAGGAACTCATGGAGCTCGTCGGTCTCAATCCCGAGCATTTCAACCGGTTCCCGGCGGAATTTTCCGGCGGTCAGCGGCAACGGATCGGGGTGGCTCGGGCCTTGGCCCTCCGGCCCGAACTGGTGGTGTGCGACGAGCCGGTCTCGGCCCTTGACGTGTCGATCCAGGCCCAGATCCTCAACCTGCTCTCCGATCTCCAGCAGCAGCTCGGCCTTACCTATATCTTCATCTCTCACGATCTCTCGGTCGTGCGCCACGTCAGCGACCGGGTGGCCCTGATGTATCTCGGCAAGATCGTCGAGTTGTCGCCCTCGGAGCAGTTATACCAGCGGCCCCGCCATCCATACGCCAACGCCTTGCTGTCGGCGGTGCCCGCACCGGACCCGACGCAGGCGGCGTCCCGGGAGCGGATCATCCTGGTGGGGGACGTGCCGTCACCCGTGCGTCCGCCGAGTGGCTGCCGCTTCCACCCCCGGTGCCCGAAGGCGCAACCGCGCTGCGTGGACGAGGATCCTGAGCTGGTGCCGAGGACGGGGGACAGCGCCGACCACGCCACCGCGTGCCACTTCCCGGTCGATTCGCCGGAGGAGATGATTCGGTCTCGTCCGACCATCGCCGCAGAGCAACGGGTCGTCGAGCCGGACATCGTGAGCGCCGAGGCAGTAGCGGAGTTGAGCGAGTTGACAGACAGGGGGACACCATGAGCCTGAGCGGTCTGGCCATCGACCGAATTGAACACGAAGGCGGTGAAGGAGGGACCGAGCAAGCCGCCGCCAAAATCGAAGGGCGAAGCACCTGGCAGCTGGCCTGGGCTCGGATCCGGCGCGACCGAGCCGCAGTCATCTCCTTCGTGATCATCGTGCTCATCATCCTGGTGGCCATCTTCGCCCCGGTCTTCGCGGCCCTGACCGGGCATGGCGTCAATGAACAGTTCCGCACCACCGGGCTCACGCCCGATGGGCTACCGGTAGCACCCGGCCGGACGTTCCTGATGGGCACGGACGACCAAGGTCGAGACATCCTGGTGCGGCTGGCCTACGGCGCCCGGGTCTCCCTGTTCGTCGGGGTGGCGGCGACGTTCGCCACGGTGGTCGTCGGCGGCGTGCTGGGCCTGGCGGCCGGGTTCCTGGGAGGGATCACCGACACCATCATGGCCCGCTTTGTGGATCTCGTCCTGTCCTTGCCGTACTTGCTCTTCGCTATCTGCCTGGTGTCGGTCAGCCATCCCAGCCTGCAAATCGTGATCATCGTCATCGCCCTGTTCGGCTGGGCCGCCGTAGCCCGGATCGTCCGAGGCCAGGTGCTGTCGATCCGGGAGAAAGAATACGTCGAATCGGCCCGGTCCCTTGGCGCCGGCAACTGGCGGATCATGTTCGTGGACATTCTCCCCAACGTCACGGCCCAGCTGATCGTGTACGCCACCTTGCTCATTCCGGTATCGATCGTGGCCGAGGCCAGCCTCTCCTATCTCGGCCTCGGGGTCCCGCCGCCCACCGCGGACTGGGGTCAGATGCTGTCCGAGGCCCAATCCGTCTACCAGCAGGCATGGTGGTATCTGGTGTTCCCGGGGCTGGCGTTGGTCATCACCACGCTGGCCTTCAACATCTTCGGCGACGGGGTACGCGATGCCCTCGACCCCCGTTTCGACCGGCTGTAGGAGGGCGGCATGGCCAGATTTCTTGTCCGGAGAATCGCTCTCGGCCTCCTGGTGATGTGGATGGTCACCGTGTTGGTGTTCGGGATCTTCTTCATTGGCCCGGGGCCGGACAGCGTGGCCCGGCGTATTGCCGGGAAGAACGCCACCCCTCAGACGGTCGAGTTGATTCGAGCCCGCCTCCATCTCAACCAGCCGATCGTGGTGCAGTACTGGGATTTCCTCAAGCAACTGGTGTGGCACCACAACCTCGGCTACTCGTACTACCACGACCAGTCGGTCGCCTCGGTGATCAAGCAAGCCTTCCCGATCACGTTTTCACTGGCGATCGGGGCGGCCATCATCTGGTTGGTGCTCGGGGTGCTGTCGGGCGTGCTCTCAGCCGTGCGGCGGGGCTCGGTTTGGGACCGGTCGTCCACGACGGTGGCGCTCTTCTTCTATTCGATGCCGACATTCGTGCTCGGCCTGCTCATGCTCTGGCTTTTCTATTACCAGTTCACTATCCACGGGATCAAGTGGTTCCCCGGCCAGGGATACACGTACTTCACGAAGAGTCCACTCGACTGGTTCCGAGGCCTGGTGTTGCCGTGGATCACGTTGGCGCTGATCTCGGCGGCCGCCTACACCCGCCTGACACGCGGATCCTTGTTGGAGGTGCTCGGCGAGGACTACATCCGCACGGCGCGCTCGAAAGGTCTGACCGAGCACCGGGTGATCTATCGGCATGGTCTGCGGTCGGCGCTCACCCCTGTCGTGAGCCAGTTCGGCATCGACCTCGGCGTGCTGCTCGGTGGCGCGATCATCACCGAACAGGTCTTCGGCATGCCGGGCCTCGGTTGGACCGCAGTCAATGCCATCGAGTCGCAGGACCTGCCGGTGATCATCGGGATCGTGATCGTCGCGTCCGGCTGTGTCGTGATCGCCAATATCCTGGTTGACGTGGCCTATGCCGTCCTCGACCCCCGGGTGCGCCTGCACTGAGATCCGGCTTGCCGAGCCGACCTAGTGTCGGTCTTCGTGGCTAACAGTCCCGAGATCTCGACCCTCTTCGACCCGTCCGCGTGGCGGCCGGTGGAAGGGTTCGCCTTCACCGACATCACCTACCACCGGGCGGTGGAACAGGGACGGTACGGGTCGCGTTCAACCGGCCCGAGGTGCGCAACGCCTTCCGGCCTCACACCGTCGACGAGCTGTACCGGGCCCTGGACCACGCCCGCCAGACCACGGACGTGGGGTGCGTGCTGCTGACCGGCAACGGGCCGTCGCCGCGCGACGGCGGCTGGGCGTTCTGCTCGGGTGGTGATCAGCGCATCCGGGGCCGGGACGGCTACCAGTACGCCGCCGGGGAGGGTGCCGACAGCGTCGATCCGGCCCGCACGGGCCGCCTGCACATCCTGGAGGTCCAGCGGCTCATCCGGTTCATGCCGAAGGTGGTGATCTGCGTGGTTCCGGGCTGGGCGGCGGGCGGTGGCCACAGCCTGCACGTGGTGTCCGACCTCACCATCGCCAGCGCCGAGCACGCCCGCTTCAAGCAGACCGACACCGACGTCGCCAGCTTCGACGGCGGGTTCGGCTCCGCCTACCTGGCCCGCCAGGTCGGCCAGAAGTTCGCCCGGGAGATCTTCTTCCTCGGCCGAACCTACGACGCCCGCCGAGATGCACGCCATGGGTGCGGTCAACGCCGTCGTGCCCCACGCGCGAGCTGGAGCGGACGGCGCTCGAGTGGGCCGCCGACATCAACGCCAAGAGCCCGACGGCCCAGCGGATGGTGAAGTTCGCCCTCAACCTGATCGACGACGGGCTTGGTGGGCCAGCAGCTGTTCGCCGGCGAGGCCACCCGGCTGGCCTACGGGACCGACGAAGCGGTCGAGGGTCGGGACGCCTTTCTGGAGAAGCGGCCCCGGACTGGTCGGCGTTCCCTTGGCACTACTGAAGCCGGCGCCCTGGCGGCGCCCACCCTGGGCAACTATGATGCTTTACCTTGCCGGTGCATCCGGCAGCCACGTCGGAGTGGCGGAATAGGCAGACGCGCTAGCTTGAGGGGCTAGTGTCCTTCGGGACATGGGGGTTCAAGTCCCCCCTCCGACACGGGGTAAAAGTGCTGGTCAGAGGCCACTCCGGCTGGTTCGCCGGAGTGGCTTTCTTTTTTGCCTTCTCGCATTATCGCGTGTCTATCGCGGGGACGGATCCCGGAGGCTGCGCAGGATCGTGTCGAGACCGGCGGCGATGGCTCGGTCCCGATCCCTGGCCGCGTGCTGGTAGCGCCGAGCGGCGGTCGGATTGGCGTGGCCGAGGCGGGCCATCAGCTCCCGCTCGGTGGCGCCCGTCCAGGCGGCGAGGGTTCCGGCGACGTGGCGAAGATCGTGAAGGTGCAGATCGTCCCGGCCGATTTCGTGGCGGGCGCGACGCCAGTGCTTGTAGAAGGTGGTGGCGGGGAGAAGACCGCCGTCCTCGGCGGGGAACAGTGGCACGTCGGGGTCGTCGTGGAGCTTGAGGTGCTCCGTCACGGCGTCGATCACCAGCTGCGGCAGGGCCACCACCCGCCGGCCGGCGTCGGTCTTGGGTTCGGTTACCAGCCGGCGGCCGCCTTCCAAGTTCACGACCTGTTGGGCGACGGTGACGGTCCCGGCGTCGAGGTCGACATGGTCCTGACGAAGGGCGAGCAACTCGCCCAGGCGCAAGCCTCCGAAGCCGGCGAGCAGGATCATGGCACGCCATCGCGCACCGATGGCATCGGCTAACTCGAGCACCAGCTCTGGGCCGATGATGGGGCGTTCGGCAGATCGCTCCACGCCCGCGCCCCGCACCCGGCACGGGTTGGTTTGGGTCAGACCGTCGGAGACCGCGGTAGCGAGGATGGCCCTGAGCAGGCGGTAGGACTTGGCGGCGGTCATGGCACCCGAGTCGGTCGAAACGTTGGCGTGCCAACGGCGAACAGCCTCCGCGGTGATGGCGTTGAGGTTGCGTTTGCCGAAGGTCGGCTCAATATGGACCCGCAGCAGCACTCGGTACAGTTCCTGGGTCTTCGGCGCCAGTGGTCGCCCGTGAACCCGGCGGCTATCGAGCCATCGAGTGGCGTACTCGGCGAATAGTTGAGCCCCGGACCGAGGGTCGACCGCGATCCCCGCCAGCTTGTCATGAGCGACTTTCGTGGCCCAGGCGTCCGCCGCTTTACGGGTCGGAAAGGTCTTGGTAACCATCCGCCCGTCGATCCGAGTCCGTACGTCGTAGAAGATTCGCGTGTCGTCCAAGATCCCCGCCCAGGATTGAGCTGCCTGGCGTCCGTCACGAGTGTCCGGGAAGCGTCGGGTGACCCGCCTACGGTTCTTTTCGCCTTTCTCGACACCACTGATCCTCCGGACGAGCTGCGCCACGGCAGAGACACTAGCTTCCGGGCGCGACAGTCACCCGGTTGCTATTCATAGATGGGGACGATCCGGTGAGACGAACTCGCGGTCGGAGTCCGATTGCTGTCGTCATTGTGCTCGCTGAGTAAATGCTCGACGTAGTCGTGGACCGCTTTGAGGGGTACCCGTCGGCTGGCCCCGCGCTTGACGGACTTGAGCTCGCCGCTATCGATGAGCTCGTAGATGGTGGATCGGCCCATGCCCAGGAGTTCGGCTGCCTGGTTGACGGTCAGCAGCAGCGGCATGACAGGTAACCCCGAGCCAGGATCCCGAGGTGCGCCGAAGGGTTGGGGAGGGGGAATCATGGGTTGGACCTCCTGATCTGTGGGCGGATTGATCGAGCGGGAGCGGGGTTCGGGGAATGTGGCGCGGCGGTGGTCGCCGGCGAGAGCATCGAGGGCGGAGCGGAGCGAGGCGCGCGTCTGGCGATGGTCGAGTCCATGGCGACTACCCGCGGTTGAGGGATCCTCGTCGACGAAGGCAACCCGGCAGGCGATGTCGAAGCTGGCGGGGTCAAGCCGGCCGGATCGGGCGCTCTCGACGAGGGCGAGTGCCAGCGGATCAGCGCCGGCCTGGTCCGCAAAACTCATGGTGGTCGTGTTGTTGAGGTTTCCCTGTGGGAGGGTGCGGGCGCTACGGCGGCGATAGGCATCGTGGCTGGTGCGCAGGTGTCGCGCCGCGGCCCTGGTGATCAGGCGGGCGGGACGCAGATGGCGCTCGCCGGCGTGGGCCGCGATGGCCAGCCAGGCGGCGCTGATGGTGTCGGTGTCGAGTTCGTCACGGCTCCACCATGGGCCGCCGCTCCGGGCCGTCTGCCAGCGCCGACCGGCCGCTACTCGCAGCCCGGGAATGAGCGCAACCAGGACGGCGTAGGCAGCGAGTCCGTCATAGTGCGCGGCGAGCAGAAGTCCGCTGAGCAGGCGGCAGGACTGCTCGGCGTGCACCTAAGCATCCGACCGCATCGAGGATCTCGGCGGGGGAGTCGAAGCGGTCGAGTTGTGGTGCGGCCTGCGTCCAGATGGCGACGTGTTGATGGGCGTCGGGTCGGGAGGCGCGCCGGGCCCAATCCATCTGTAGGGCGACCCACACGCTTCTGGGGGCGTGAGGAGCAGCCCTGGGAGAGTCCAGGCCCCAGGGCGTACCGTTGGTATGCGCTGGAGAGCGCGGCTGCACCACGACAGTGCCGGGTGTTTCGGGGTGTCGGTCTTTGGCTATGTCCGTTCGCCTTTCCGGATTCGATCGGGAAAATCGGTTCTCATAACAAGGGCGGGGCTGATGTCACTCATGGCGCGATGGGGTCCTCACCTACCGGGGCCGGGGTGGCCGATCTGCTACACGCCCAGGGTCCGCGTCCTCTCCGGCAGGGGGGCGAAGTGCAGGCTGGTCGTGGCGGGCGGCCAGATTGAATAGCGTCGGCTGGATGGCGGCTCGCCGGGCGGCGAGTGATGTCCAACTGCGTGGGACGACGTGTCGGTCAGCCGCCGGCGCCGCATGGGTGCGACAGGGGCCGCCACTTCGGCCGGTGCCGGGCTGTCCGGTCGAGTAGGACAGCCGTCGCTGGGGTCCGTCGGCGCGAGTGCCGTGTCTTGGCTTTTTGGACAGTGGTCGCGGCTGTCTTTGCTTGTGGGACGGCGGCTGTCTTGCCGATCGGGACAGGAGTCGTTGGCGTTGGGTAGGGCGGTGTCTGGATGGTTCGGGCGGGCTCGCAGTTCAACCCCGTCGGGGAGTTGGAGCCGGTAGCCGGAACGCCACTGGCCGTCTGGTGCTGGGACGCGCTGCAGGACGACCAGACCAGCCGCGCCCAAGACCGCGACGGCCCGGGCGGCGGTGTCTTTGGTGACCCCGACGCGGCTGGCGATATCGCGGACACCGACGGGCGCGACCCAGCCCTGCTCAGTGTGATGGGCGGCGAGGGCCAGGTCCTCGAGGGCGGCCCAGGCCAGCGGACCCAATCGTCGACGCCAAACACTGCTTTGTGCCTTCACGATGAGGTCGCCGGCCGGCGCGCTGCCCGCCGCGGTGGCGCTCCCGTCAGGTCCGCCTGTGTGGCGATCCGGTGTGGTTGGGGATGGATCGGTCATCACTTCGTATGGGACCGGGCGTGTCACTTTGGGGACTCCGGCGATGGGGGAGTGCTGCTGAGCGTTCAGTTGTGGTCCTCACCTCGTAGCCATCGAAGTGTCACAACGGCCTGTCACCTCTACGCCGAGGCTGGCGCCACCCTGGGTGTGCTGTCTGGTATCGGCGAGCCTGAACGTCCTGCGTCAACGTCGCGTCTGGACCGGTCGTGGCCCGTGTGAATCAAGCCCGAGCCCGGCCCGTAGGTCATCCTTGGCCGTTCGCCCCCCGCTTGCGGAGAAGCAAACGGGTGGTGGTCGCCGCGGTTGCTTGGGACGGCACATCTCAGCCCGAGCGCGCCGCAGAGGGGTGTGTCGATCCAGGCTGCACGGATTTTTTTTCTGTCCGTGGGTGTCCGTGGCCGTATTGGTCGAAAAAACGGGGTGGTGGGCGCGCCGTTTATTCAGTGATGACGATCTTGGGTCGCGCCCAACGTGTGCTGGCGGGGTGAGCGGCGGTGTTGCGGCTGGCCAAGTTGACCGACGCCGAGTATGTGCTGGACCAGGTGGCGGCCGGGGTCGAGGACTACTACTTGGGCTCGGGGGAGGCTCCGGGGGTGTGGACGGGCCGGCTGGCCGAACAGCTGGGCCTGGTCGGGGTGGTCCAAGCCGACGATCTGCGATCGTTGATCGACGGCTGTGATCCGAGCAGCGGGGAGCGGCTGGCCGGGTCGAAGCCGGCCACGGTGCGAGCCATTGACGCCACCTTCTCGGCGCCCAAGAGCGTGTCGCTGCTGTGGGCGTTCGGCCCGCCGGAGGCGGCGACGATGGTGTCGATCGCCCACGTGGAGGCGGTCCAGGCCGCCTTGAGCTTCGTGGAGGGCCGGGCGGCGGTCACGCGCCGGCAGGTGGGCGGGGTGCGCCAGCGGGCGGCGACGTCGGGGTGGGCGGCGGCCACGTTCGTGCATCGCAGCAGCCGGGAGGGCGACCCCCAGTTGCACACCCACGCGGTGATCCCCAACCTGGTCTGCCGGGAGGACGGCGCCTGGGTGGCCATCGACGCTACCGCCCTGTACCGCTGGGCCAAGGCGGCCGGCTCGGTCTACCAGGAAGAGTTGCGTCGCCGACTGTCGGCCCGGCTGGGGGTGGGCTGGGGACCGGACCGCAACGGCTGCCGGGAGATGACCGGGCTGAGCGAGGCGCAGCTGCGGGCCTTCTCGAAACGGACCGCCCAGATCGAAGCCCACCTGGCCGCCACCGGCCAGGTATCTCACGGACCGCAAGGCTCGCATGCAGGCCGACGAGGCGGCCAGCCTGGCCACCCGGGCCCGCAAGGACCGCAGCCTGACCCCCGCCCAGCTGCGCGGCCGCTGGGATCGCGAAGCCGTCGCGGCGGGCCTGCCCGTCGGTGACGCCCTGCTGGCCGCCGTGACCGGCCCCGCTCCTGTTGCTCCGATTGGTCGGGCGGAGCTGCGGGCGCTGTTCGACCGGCTGGTCGACCCCGAGGCCGGGTTGTGCGCCCATGGGTCGCGCTTCGGCGAGGCCCAGGTGATCGAGGCGGTGGCGGCCTGGGGGGCGGGCCGGCTCAGTGTCGCCGATATCGAGACACTGTCGGGGGCGTTCCTGGCGTCCGACCGGGTGGTGCGTCTGGTCAACCGGGACAGCACCGGCCGGGCCCCCGGCCAGTGGTCGACGGTGGCGCACCGCCGCCTGGAAGACCGAGTCCTTGACCATCTGGCCGTGCTGCAACAGCGTCAGGTGGCGCCGCTCGATCAGGCGGCGGTGACGGCCGCCCTGGCCCGCGCTAGGCGGCTCGGTGATGATCAGGCCGCGGCGGTGGCCATGCTGGCCGGGCCCGGGGCCGGGCTGCGGGCGCTGATCGCCCCGGCCGGCTACGGCAAGACCACCACCCTGGCCGCCGGGGTGGACGCCGCCCGCCGAGCCGGCCGGCCGGTCCTGGCCGTCTCGACCACCAATCAGGCCGTGGGCCAGTTGCGCCAGGTGGGTATCCCGGCCACCACGGTGGCCCGCTTCGCCTTGGACCACGACGAGTTGCCGTCCGGGTTGTGTGGTGATCGTGGACGAGTTCTCCCAGCTATCCACCCGCGACGCCGAGGTGGTGCTGGCCGCGGCCGTGGCCTGCCCGGGCGGGCAAGTGTGGATGGTGGGCGATCCCCTCCAAGCCCAGCCCGTCGGCGCCGGCGGTCTGGCCTGCTGGCTGTCCGACCAAGCCCGACACGGTCGGGTGGCGACCGCCGAGCTGACGGTCAACCGCCGCCAGGCCGACCCCATCGAACGGGACGCGCTCCGCCGTTTCCGGGCCGGTGACATCCCCACCAGCCAGGAGCTGCGCGACCAGGCCGGCTGGGAGCACCACCACGCCGACCGCACCCAAGCCCTGGAGGCCATGGCCGCGGCGGTACTCGGTGATCTCGAGGTGCACGGGCCGGACCGGGTGGCCGCCCTGGCCGTCACCCACGCCGACTGCGAAGCCCTGGCCGACCGCATCCGGGCCGAGCTCGTGGCCCAACAAGTGATCACCGGGCCGGCCCTGGAGGGGCCGGGTTGGGCCGGACCGCGGGCCTATCAGGCCGGGGACCGCATCCTGCTGCACGCCCATATCGATCTCGATGATGGCCGCCGGCTCGACCAACGGCAGCGTGGTCACCGTCGCGGCAGGTGACGCCGGCCGGGCTGGCCGTGATCGACGGCACCGGCCGGATCGCCCACGTCGCGGCCGAGGTCGTGACCGGCCGCGCCGACGACGGCCGCCCGCTGGTGTCGCACGGCTGGGCTCGCACCATCGACGGGGTCCAGGGCGGCACCTGGGACCAGGTCCACTTGTTGGCCACCCCGGCCCTGGACCGCTACCGCGGCTATGTGGGCCAATCCCGCTCCATCGCCCCCACCCACACCTGGAACACCACCCGCCAGCCCCTCGACGACGGCGACCACGGCGGACGGCTGGTCAGCGAACCGCAGGGCACCCCGGCCGAGCAGATCGCCGCCGCCCTGGCCCGAGCCCAACCCAAAACCTTCGCGGCGGTGGACGACCCCTACCGCATCGACGCCGACCTGCGCGCCGAACAAGATGTGCACCGAGCCCACCTACGCGGCCGTCCTCCCGACGTCAGCGACCGCATGCGTCAGGGCCGACGCCGCCGTCCGGGCCCGTCAGCGGGACCTGGCCGACTGGGAGCAACGCCTGGGCCACTGGCAAGACCAGCAGGCCGCCACCGCCGGTTTACGCGGCCTGACCCGCAGCCGCCGCCACCAGCACCACCAGGCCGCCCATCACATCGACGCTATGACCCCTAACCTCGAGCGAGCCCGTCACGACCTCGACCAGGCCATCCACCAGCGCGACCAGTTCACCGCCGAGCAAACCCGGCGCGAACAGTTCGACCTCGCCAACCAGTGGCGGGTCGAGCGCATCGAACAACTCGACCAGCAGGTCGCCCAGCACTGGACCGAGGCGGTCATCGACGCCGCCCGAGACGGCCACCCCACCGCCTACGGCACCCAGCGCCTGCAAGCCGCCCGAGCCCACCTGGCCGCACGAGCACCCTCGGGCGGCGACACTCCGCAGCCCGAGGCCGGCAGAGATCTGCGGCTACTCGATCACGCCATCCACGACCTCGTCCAACAGCGAGCCCGGCATCTCGCCACTCGAGCCCGGCCACCGGTCGGCCCGAGCGTCCACCAGCCCGAGCACGCCACCCACCTGGGCTACATGCCACCCACCCCTTCAGGACCGAAGCTCAGTATTTGAGCCCACCAACGCGCCTGAAGACCTTCGTCGGATAGCCGGACTGGCGGCGCGAGATACCGCCAACTCAGTCATGGTCGGACTCATTCGCCTGCCGATCACGGGACGGCCGGTAGCATCGAGGACGTGAGCATCCGCCACGCTGACCTCAACGAGCTCGACCAGCCGAGCACCGTAAAGAGCGAGACACGCCAGGCGCTGCACGAGTGGTGGAGCCGCTGGGACACCCTGCCCGCCACCGATCGGGACCGGCCCGTCGCCGAGGTGCTCGCCGAGCAACGCCAGCACGATTAGGCCGTGCCCGCCCGGTACGTGCTCGACGCCTCCGCCGGTGTTGACATCCTAGAACGGACCCCCGAAGGCCAGGCCCTTTCCACTGTTGTCCGCGCTACCGGCGACGACGAACCCGAGCTATGGACCGTCGAACACTTCCACGTGGAGGTCGCCAAAGTCCTCCGAAGAGACACGCTCACCGGCGTTCTGGACGACCAGCGCGCCAACCAGCTCATCGACGTCCTCGCCGACTGGCCCCTCACCGTCGTCTCCGTCGCACCCCTCCTCGTCGAGGCTTGGCAGCTGCGCAACAACCTCACCGTGCACGACGCCCTTTACGTCGTTGCTACCCGCCGCCTCGATGGCGCGACCCTCGTCACCACCGACCGCAAACTGCCTAACGCCCCCGGAGTGGACGTCCCCGTCATCACCCCCGACCAACTCGGCTGAGTCGCCCTTTCCCGGCCCACGAAGCAGCCGACCGAGCGCCTAAAAGGGCGAGGTCCTGAGCACCATCTACCGAGGAGGCCAGTCGACCTCGATGGCAGGAAATCCCGAGTCTGGGTCCATAGCGGTCCTCTCGGACGCCACCTCTCAGATCCTGTCTTCACAGCCGACATCACCCATCAACATCACCCGCCATCATCACCATCACCAACCAATATCACCACCCATCAACACCACCCCACAGACCAGCAACTCGACCCATTTCACCACTCCACGATCTTCCTCCAACAGCAAGATTCATAGCAGCAGACATTTGCCACCGGTTCCCGGAGGCGTTCCCCCGGTGGCGCGGTGCTGGTCTGAGAAGGGCGGACGACTCTCTTCGCCCTTAGGTCGATGCAGAACCACGGTTGGTGGCGACGCGTTGCACCAGCGTCACGCATTCCCGGACGACGTGTCCTTCCGGCGGTTGCAGAGCAGGGGAATTGCCATGAGGGCCGCGGCTACGTCGCCCGCCTTGTTCAGCGGCCCAGACTGGTCGGGTGTCTATCGGATGCCGGTGATGTCCTCCAGCGGCGACGCCATCGGGGAGCGTCGACGGGTTCACCAGCCTCGATAGCCCACATGCGCTCCGCGGCGGCGTGCAGTTCCTTCTGCCATTGCTCTGGGGTCCTGGCGTCGATGACCAGCCCGGAGCGGACCAAGGGCGCGTTCACCCCGATCACGTGGGTGTGGACGCTCCCGCCTATGGTCGACTTCAGTTCCGAGCGGACCCGCCGGCGGATCGATTCGAGTCGGGGAACCGGCACCCCCTCGACCATCGCTTCGCCTATCTCCAACACCGCAGCCACAATCCAGCGCAAGACGTCGGCTTCGCCCTCGGCGACAGGGGGTGGGCTCAGCCATCTCTCCACAATGCGCCAACAGGACTTGCAGACCCGGCGCGCGTCGTCACCAACCAGGTCCAACCCGGGTTCGGTCACGATCCGCACGTAAGGTCGACCGCACAGGGTGCGTGTCGGCCATTCCGCCCGGCCCGGAGGGGTTCTTCTTCCTACTCTCTCGGCCGGCGAGACCATGCCGCTTCCTCTGGC
Organism: uncultured Acidimicrobiaceae bacterium; assembly: GCA_963769725.1. Taxonomy (GTDB): domain Bacteria; phylum Actinomycetota; class Acidimicrobiia; order Acidimicrobiales; family Palsa-688; genus PALSA-693. The sequence continues at coordinate 254,645 of CAVYMU010000010.1, forward strand.
ACGTCCTGCGAGGTGGACCGTGCCCGCCCACCCTCCAGCGACCTCCACCGGGGTCACCTCACGTGATCCGACCTGCAGAGGCCACGACGGTCCCATACGCCTCACGATAGGCCCGGTACGGTCCACCGGACGAGGGCCCTGCCCTGCGCCTACCAGGCTTCCCCCATTCGGCACCGATGCCGGACGCTTGGACTCGCGGCCGAGGTTATGCAGTATCCCGGACCGGCACTTGGAGGACGCTCTGGATGGCTCGGCCGGAGGGGATAATGGGGCAGGTAGGCGCGAGTCTGGATCCCAGTTCCGCTGGAGCGTTCTGTGTTCGCGTTCGGCGTTCGACAAAGGGGTGCTGGCCCGCCTGGCCGCGAGTCGAGCCGTCGTTATCTCAAGCCGTCGCGGACACGTCCTCTCCGACGCGGAACCTATCCAACTGCCGCGTGTCGGGCCTCGGTGAGGACGCGTTTGTTATCTGGGGTGGTGTCTCCGCTGTCAGCCGCATCAATCCTTTTCTTCTTAGCCGTCTTTTGGTTTCTCACGTCACGCTGGTGCCCTCCGCGAAGACATGTCCACGCCGAACGGGGCATTGTCCCACGAGGCTTCTTCGACAAGCTTGAGATATCCGTCGTTCCGGCGCGTTGGCGGAACGAGCCTGTTGGAGGTGGTCGTGGGAAGCCCACCACTCGAGACAAAGTTCCACGTCCCCAGGTGTTCGAGGCAGCTTTTGGCGCGTTGGCGGTTGATTGAAGGCCTCAGCGGTGGGGGCGGCCGGTGACGATCCCGCCGGAGTTCGGGGTTGCGGGTTCGGTGGTGATCGCAGCGGTCATGTTGAGCTCAGTGTTGTGGCGGGTTGGTTGGCCCAGCCGGCCAGCGCGGTGGTGAGGCCTTGGATTAGGCGGTCGAAGCTGCGGTCGATGCCGGCGGGGTGCACGAAGCCGTGTTCGAGGGACACGAAGCCATGTAGGGCGGCGCGGAGCACCCGGGTGGCGTCGATGGCGTCGTCGCCTTGTAGGTCATAGCCGGCCAGGATGGCACCGACGATCTCTACCGCAGCCCAGTCGGCGGCTTTCTCCTCGGTGTCGTCGGGGGTAGGTACCCGCTGGGCGGCGGCGTAGCGGCCGGGGTGGGCGAGGGCCCACTTGCGATAGGCGTGGGACATAGCGGTGATGGCGTCGCCGCGGGCGCGCCCGACGGTGGCCCGGGCCAGGGTGTCGGCCAGTTCGGTCTTGGCTCGGATGGCCATGCTGCGTTGCAGGGCGTCCATGCTGTCGATGTGTTTGTACAGCGACGGTTGGCGGACCCCGAGGCGGCCGGCGAGCGCGGCCAGGGTCACATTCGACAGGCCGACTTCGTCGGCCATCTGTTCGGCCTCTTCGACCACGCGGGTCTCGTTGAGGCCGGCTCTAGGCACGGTGGTTCACCGTTTTGGCGAAGTGGACTACGGCAGGGGTAGTGATGTCGGCCAGCACGACCAGTGGGCTGGTCCCGTCGATGTCGTAGGCGATCCGCCCTCCCGGACGGTCGAGATAGTTGGCGGCGGATGACCGATTGGTGGCCATGACTAGGCGTCCCGGCGGCGGACGAGGACCACACTGATGGCGGCCGCGGCGGCCACGTAGAGGCCGAAGATGGCCAGGCCGACCCACGGGGAGAGGGTGGAGCTGTCCTTGGTGGTGGTGAAGATGGCCTGGCCGGCGTTGCCAGGCAGGAACTTCACCACGGTGTCCTGGATGGAAGCGGGCAGCGTCAGGAGCAGGGCGGGCAGGATCAGGATCAGCCCCACCAGGGCGGCGATGGCGCCGGCGGTCCGGCGCACGATGGTGCCCAGGGCGACGGCGAGGACGGCGAGGAGGCCCAGGTAGAGCCCGACGCCGATGATCGAGCGGGCAGCGCCGGGCGAGGTGAGGCTGACGCCGTGGGCGCCCAGGAGGGCCTGGCCGACCAGGAAGGCGATCACGCTAGCCACCGTGCCGACGGCGAAGGCGATTGCCGCGAAGGCGCCGGCCTTGCCGGCGATGACCAGGTGTCGCTGGGGGGCGGCGGCGAAGGTGGAGCGGATCATGCCGGTGGAGTATTCGCTGGTGATGACCAACACGCCGAGAACGGCGATGGCCAGTTGGGCGACCAGGATCCCTGACAGGCTGGTCAACACGGGGTCGAAGCCGGCGGGCTGCGGGCCGGTGTGGGAGGCGGTGTTGATGGCGCCGTAGCCGATCATGGCAACTACGGCGACGGCGAGACTCCAGTAGGTGGAGCGGACGCTGCGCAGCTTGGCCCACTCGGAGCGCAGCAGGTCGGGCAGGACTGACGGCTGGCCGCTGGAAACGCCCAGCCTGGTGGTGGTGGTCGGGGCGGCGAGGCTGGTGGCGGTCATGATCAGGCGGCGCTTTCTTGGTGGGCGGTGGGATGGGTGTTGGTGCGGTATTCGACGCTGTCGTGGGTGAGTTCCATGAAGGCCTCTTCCAGCGACGCCTGTCGGAGGGACAGTTCGTGGATGGTGATGCCGTTGGCGGCGGCGAGATCACCGACGCTGTCAGTGGACCGCCCGGCGACGGTCAGTTCGCCCGGTGTGGCGCTGGTGGGGGTGGCGCCGGCGGCGGTGAGCAGGGCAGCCAGGCGTTCGGCGTGGGGGGAGCGGACGTGCACGGTGCTCTGCCCGGCGGCGGCGATGACGGCTTCGACGCTGTCGTCGGCGAGCAGTCGGCCGCGGCCGATGACTACCAGGTGCTCGGCGGTGAGGGCCATCTCGCTCATCAGATGGGAGGACACCAACACGGTGCGGCCTTCGGCGGCCAGGGAGCGCAACAGGTTTCGGATCCACAAGATACCGTCGGGGTCCAGGCCGTTGATGGGCTCGTCGAGGATCAAGATGGCCGGATCGCCCAACAAGGCGGCGGCCAGGCCGAGGCGCTGTCCCATCCCCAGCGAGAACCCGCCGGCCCGCTTGGACGCCACGGCGGTGAGGCCAACCAGATCCAGGACCGCGTCGACGCGGCCCTGGTCGATTCCGTTGGCCAACGCCAAGCCGCGCAGATGGTTCTCGGCGCTGCGGCCGGGATGGTACGCTTTGGGGTCCAACAGAGCCCCGACTTCGAACAGCGGCTGATGGTGGTGGGAGAACGGTCGCCCGTTGATCACCGCCGAACCCGACATGGGATTGTCGAGGCCGAGGATCATGCGCAGGGTGGTGGACTTGCCCGCCCCATTGGGTCCGAGGAACCCGGTGACCACGCCGGGATGCACGTCGAAGCTGAGATGGTCGACCGCCACGGTCTGGCCGAAGCGCTTGGTCAGCTCCCGTACCTCGATGCTCGGTGACTGGGTGGCCATCGTCTCGGTCCTTTCGGGTTGGTATCGGCAGGCGACCCTCCCGTCCGGCCACGCCAGGTGCGTGGTGGTTGCGGCCTGGCTGAGGTTCGCCTCCGTACGGCTATGATATATAGCTAATCAGCTAATGTCAATAGCTAATCGGAGGTCGCACGGCGCACCCGGCCTTGCCGTCGGCCTCACGGTCCCTCTCGCAGCCGCCTTGGTCGCATCCCCGCCCATCAGCTCCAGCGCCTCGGCACCAACTCGAGTCCGAGCAACCAACCCTTCGTGGCCACCAGCTACCGTGACGGCGACTTCGGCCCCCGTGTTCGCTCGCACCCGTCGCCCGCACTGGGAGATGGTGGCCGCCAAGCTCCGACGACCGTCGGTTGGTTCCTCGGGCTCGGTTGATGCCGGGCGCTCGAGCTCGTGGGCGGGATACGACCGAGGCAGCTGCAGAGGGACCGTGGGCCGACGGCGGGGCCGGTGCGCCGTGAGACCTCCGATTCGCTATTGACATTAGCTAATTAGCTATGTATCATAGCTATACGGACGAATCTGAGCCAGGCCGCAACCGCCACGCCGCTGGCGGGGCAGGACGGGGGGTCGTGCCGCTACCAACCCGAAAGGACCGAGACGATGGCCACCCACTCACCGAGCATCGAGGTACGGGAGCTGACCAAGCGCTACGGCCAGACCGTCGCGGTCGACGATCTCAGCTTCGACGTGCATCCCGGCGTGGTCACCGGGTTCCTCGGACCCAACGGCGCCGGCAAGTCCACCACCCTGCGCATGATCCTCGGCCTCGACAATCCCACGTCGGGATCGGCGCTGATCAACGGGCGACCGTTCTCCGACCACCGTCGGCCGCTGTTCGAAGTCGGCGCGCTGCTTGGACCCCAAAGCGTTCCATCCCGGCCGCAGCGCCGAGAACCATCTGCGCGGCCTGGCGCTGGCCAACGGCATCGACCAGCGGCCGCGGTCGACGCGGTGCTGGATCTGGTCGGTCTCACCACGGTGGCGTCCAAGCGGGCCGGCGGGTTCTCGCTGGGGATGGGACAGCGCCTCGGGATCGCCGCCGCCCTGTTGGGCGATCCCGCCATCTTGATCCTCGACGAGCCCATCAACGGCCTGGACCCCGACGGCATCTTGTGGATCCGAAACCTGTTGCGCTCCCTGGCCGCCGAAGGCCGCACCGTGTTGGTGTCCTCCCATCTGATGAGCGAGATGGCCCTGACCGCCGAGCATCTGGTGGTGATCGGCCGCGGCCGGCTGCTCGCCGACGACAGCGTCGAAGCCGTCATCGCCGCCGCCGGCCAGAGCACCGTGCACGTCCGCTCCCCCCAGGCCGAACGCCTGGCCGCCCTGCTCGCCGCCGCCGGCGCCACCCCCACCAGCACCACACCCGGCGAACTGACCGTCGCCGGCCCGTCCACCGACCGCGTCGGTGATCTCGCCGCCGCCAACGGCATCACCATCCACGAACTGTCCCTCCAACAGGCGTCGCTGGAAGAGGCCTTCATGGAACTCACCCACGACAGCGTCGAATACCGCACCAACACCCATCCCACCGCCCACCAAGAAAGCGCCGCCTGATCATGACCGACCACCAGCCTCGCCGCCCCAACCACCGCACCACCAGGCCTGGGCGCTTCCACCGGCCAGCCGTCAGTCCTGCCCGACCTGCTGCGCTCCGAGTGGGCCAAGATGCGCAGCGTCCGCTCCACCTACTGGAGTCTCGCCGTCGCCGTTGTCGCCATGATCGGCTACGGCGCCATCAACACCGCCTCCCACACCGGCCCGCAGCCCGCCAGCTTCGACCCGGTCTTGACCAGCCTGTCGGGGATCCTGGTCGCCCAACTGGCCATCGCCGTTCTCGGCGTGTTGGTCATCACCAGCGAATACTCCACCGGCATGATCCGCTCCACCTTCGCCGCCGCCCCCCAGCGACACCTGGTCATCGCCGCCAAGGCCGGCGCCTTCGGGGCCATCGCCTTCGCGGTCGGCACGGTGGCCAGCGCTGATCGCCTTCCTGGTCGGCCAGGCCATCCTGGGCGCCCACGGCGTCAGCCTCACCTCGCCCGGCGCGGCCCGCTCGGTCATCGGCGTCGGCCTCTACCTGGGCCTCCTCGCCGTCCTCGCCGTCGGCCTGGGCACCATCGTGCGCCGGACCGCCGGTGCCATCGCCGCCCTCGTCGGGCTGATCCTGGTCCTGCCCGCACTGCTCCTGACGCTGCCCGCCTCCATCCAGGACACGGTGGTGAAGTTCCTGCCCGGCAACGCCGGCCAGGCCATCTTCACCACCACCAAGGACAGCTCCACCCTGTCTCCGTGGGCCGGCCTGGCCGTCTTCGCCCTCTACGTGGCCGCCGCGGCCGCCATCAGCGTGGTCCTCGTCCGCCGGCGGGACGCCTAGCATGGCCACCAATCAGGCCTGCCGCCGCCAACTATCTCGACGGTCGGGGCGGGCTGATAGCCGACGACATCGACGGGACCGGCCCACGGGGCGATGCCGGCCGACATGACGTACCCCTGCCGTCAGTCCACTTCGCCACAAACGGTGAACCACCGTGCCTAGAGCCGGCCTCAACCAGGCCCGAGTGGTCGAAGAGGCCGAACAGATGGCCGACGAAGTCGGCCTGTCGAATGTGACCCTGGCCGCGCTGGCCGGCCGCCTCGGGGTGCGCCAACCGTCGCTGTACAAACACATCGACGGCATGGACGGCCTGCAACGCAGCATGGCCATCCGAGCCAAGAACGAGCTGGCCGACACCCTCGCCCGGGCCACCATCGGCCGAGCCCGCGGCGACGCCATCACCGCCATGTCCCACGCCTATCGCAACTGGGCCCTCAAGCACCCCGGCCGCTACGCCGCCGCCCAAAGGGTCCCTGCCCCGGCGACACCGAGGCCGAAGCCGCCGACTGGGCCGCGGTAGAGATCGTCGGTGCCATCCTGGCCGGCTACGACCTCGACGGCGACGACGCCATCGACGCCACCCGGGCGCTTCGCGCCGCCCTCCACGGCTTCGTGACCCTCGAAACCACGCTTCGTGCACCCCGCCGACATCGACCGCAGCTTCGACCGCCTCGTCCGAGCCCTCGCCACCGCCCTGGCCGGCTGGGCCAACCAACCCGCCAGAACAGTGAGCTCGACATGACCGCTGCGACCACCACGAATCCCGCAACCCCGAACTCCGACGGGATCGTCACCGGCCGCCGCCACCGCTGAGGCCTTCGCTCACCGCCAACGCGCCAAAAGCTGCCTCGAACACCTGGGGACGTGGAACTTGTCTCGAGTGGTGGGCTTCCCACGACCACCTCCAACCGGCTCGTTCCACCGACGCGCCGGAACGACGGATATCTCAGCTTGTCGAAGAGCCTCGTGGGACAATGCCCCGTTCGGCGTGGACATGTCTTAGCGGAGGGCGGCGGCGTGACGTGAGAAACCAAAAGACGGCTAAGAAGAAAAGGATTGATGCGGCTGACAGCGGAGACACCACCCCAGATAACAAACACGTCCTCACCAAGACCCAGCACCGGCAGTTGGATAGGTTCCACGTCGGAGAGGACGTGTCCGCGACGGCTGAGATAACGACGGCTCGATCGCGGCCAGGCGGGCCAGCGCCCTTTGTCGAACGCGACGCGACACAGAACGCTCCAGCGGAACTCGGATCCAGCGCGCCTCCTGCCCCATTATCCCCTCCGGCCGAGCCATCCAGAGCGTCCTCCAAGTGCCGGTCCGGGATACTGCGTCACTGTGCCGCGAGTCCAAGCGTCCGGCATCGGTGCCGATGGGGAGGCCTGGTAGGCGCGGGCAGGGCCCTCGTGCGGTGAGATCGTGCCGGGCCTATGGTGAGGGGTATGGGACCGTCGTGGCCTCTGCAGGTCGGATCACGTGAGGTGACCCCGGTGGAGGTCGCTGGAGGGTGGGCGGGCGCGGTCCGCCTCGCCAGGACGTGCCAGAGGAAGCGGCATGGTCTCGCCGGCCGAGAGGAGGAAGCAGCAACCCCTCCGGGCCGGGGCGGAATGGCCGACACGCCGCCTGTGCGGTGGACACGTGCGGATCGTGACCGAACCCGGGTTGGACCTGGTTCGTAACGACACGCGCCGGGTCTGGAAGTCCTGTGGCGCGTTCTGGAGAGATGGCTGAGCCCGCCCTGTCGCCGAGGGCGGAGCCGACGTGTTGCGCTGGATGTGGCTGCGGAGATGGAGATAGGCGAAGCGATGGTCGAGGGGGTGCCGGTTCCCCGACTCGATCGATCCGCCGGCGGGTCCACTCGGAACTGAAGTCGACCATAGGCGGGAGCGTCCACGCCCACGTGATCGGGGTCGACGGCCTCTTGGTCCGCTCCGGGCTGGTCATCGACGCCAGGACCCCAGGCGATGGCAGAAGGAACTGCACGCCGCCACGGAGCGCATGTCGGCTATCGAGGCTGGTGAACCCGTCGACGCTCCCCGATGGCGTCGCCGCTGGAGGACGTCACCAGCATCCGATCGACACCCGACCAGTCGGGCCGCTGGACAAGGCGGGCGACGTTGCCGCGGGCCTCATGGCAGTTTCCCTTCTGCAACCACCGAAAGGACACGTCGTCCGGGAATGCATGACGCTGGTCCAACACGTCGCCACCAACCGTGGTTCTGCATCGACCTAAGGGCGAAGAGAGTCGTCCGCCCTTCTCAGCCAGCACCGCGCCACCGGGGAACGCCTCCGGGAACCGGTGGCAAATGTCTGCTGCTGTGAATCTTGCTGTTGAAGGAAGGTCGTGGCGGCTCGTGGAAGGGTCGAGTTGCTGGTCTGCGGGGTGCTGTTGATGGCTTGTGATATCGGTTGGTTGTGATGGCGGGTGATGTTGATGGGTGATGTCGGCTATGAAGACAGGATCCGAGAGGCGGCGTCCGAGCAGGATCGCTGTGGGACTCAGAGTCAGGATTTCTTGCAATCGAGGTTGACTGGGCTCCTTGGTAGCAGGTGCTCAGGACCTCGCCCTTTTAGGCGGGATGTGGGCTGCTTCGTCTGCCGGGAAAGGGCGGCTCAGCCGAGTTGGTCGGGGGTGATGACGGGCACGTCCACGCCGGGGGCGTTAGGCAGTTTGCGATCGGTGGTGACGAGGGTGGCGCCATCGAGGCGGCGGGTGGCGACGACGTAAAGGGCGTCGTGCACGGTGAGGGTGTTGCGCAGCTGCCAAGCCTCGACGAGGAGGGGTGCGACGGAGACGACGGTGAGGGGCCAGTCAGCGAGGACGTCGATGAGCTGGGTGGCGCGCTGGTCGTCGAGGACGCCGATGAGGGTGTCTCTTCGCAGGACTTTGGCGACCTCCAGGTGGAAGTGTTCGACGGTCCATAGCTCGGGTTCGTCGTCGCCGGTGGCGCGAACGACGGTGGAGAGGGCTTGGCCTTCGGGGTCCGTTCTAGGATGTCAACACCGGCGGAGGCGTCGAGCACGTACCGGGCGGGCACGGCCTAATCGTGCTGGCGTTGCTCGGCGAGCACCTCGGCGACGGGCCGGTCCCGATCGGTGGCGGGCAGGGTGTCCCAGCGGCTCCACCACTCGTTCAGCGCCTGGCGTGTCTCGCTCTTTACGGTGCTCGGCTGGTCGAGCTCGTTGAGGTCAGCGTGGCGGATGCTCACGTCCTCGATGCTACCGGCCGTCCCGTGATCGGCAGGCGAATGAGTCCGACCATGACTGAGTTGGCGTATCTCGCGCCGCCAGACCGGCTATCCGAGGAAGGTCTTCAGGCGCGTTGGTGGGCTCAAATACTGAGGTTCGGTCCTGAAGGGGTGGGTGGCGTGTAGCCCAGGTGGGTGGCGTGCTCAGGCTGGTGGACGCTCGGGCTGACCGGTGGCCGGGCTCGAGCGGCGAGATGCCGGGCTCGCTGTTGGACGAGGTCGTGGATGGCCTGATCGAGTAGCCGCAGGTCACTGCGAGCAGCGGGCGCCGGGGTGTCGCCCCCCAAGGGTGCTCGTGTGGCCAGGTGGGCTCGGGCGGCTTGCAGGCGCTGGGTGCCGTAGGCGGTGGGGTGGCCGTCTCGGGCGGCGTCGATGACGGCCTCGGTCCAGTGCTGGGCGAGTTGCTCGTCGAGTTGGGCGATGCGCTCGACCCGCCACTGGTTGGCGAGGTCGAACTGTTCGCGCCGGGTGTGCTCGGCGGTGAGCTGGTCGCGTTGGAGGATGGCCTGGTCGAGGTCGTGACGGGCTTGCTCGAGGATGGGGGTCATGGTGTCGATGTGAGCGGCGGCCTGGTGGTGCTGGTGGCGGCGGCTGCGGGTCAGGCCGCGCAGGCCGGCGGTGGCGGCCTGCTGGGCTTGCCAGTGGGCCAGCCGGTGCTCCCAGTCGGCCAGGTCCCGCTGACGGGCCCGGACGGTGGCGTCGGCCTGCGCTATGCGGTCGCTGATGTCGGGGGGCGGCCGCGCAGGTGGGCTCGGTGGACGGCTTGTTCGGCGCGCAGCGCGGCTTCGATGCGGTAGGGGTCGTCGACGGCGGCGAAGGTCTTGGGTTGGGCTCGGGCCAGGGCGGCGGCGATCTGCTCGGCCGGGGTGGAGTGCGGTTCGTGACCAGCCGGCCGCCGTGGTCGCCGTCGTCGAGGGGCTGGCGGGTGGTGTTCCAGGTGTGGGTGGGGGCGATGGAGCGGGATTGGCCCACATAGCCGCGGTAGCGGTCCAGGGCCGGGGTGGCCAGCAGGTGGACCTGGTCCCAGGTGCCGCCCTGGACCCCGTCGATGGTGCGGGCCCAGGCGTGCGACACGAGCGGGCGGCCGTCGCGGCCGCGGCCGGTCACGAACCCGGCCGGCGACGTGGGCGATCCGGCCGGTGCCGTCGATGCACGGCCAGCCCGGCCGGGGTCACCTGCGGTGACGGTGGCCACGGTGCCGTTGGTGAGCCGGCGGCCGTCGTCGAGATCGACATGGGCGTGCAGCAGGATGCGGTCACCGGCCTGATAGGCCCGCGGTCCGGCCCAGCCCGGCCCCTCCAGGGCCGGCCCGGTGATCATTTGCTGGGCCACGAGCTCGGCCCGGATGCGGTCGGCCAGGGCTTCGCAGTCGGCGTGGGTGACGGCCAGGGCGGCCACCCGCTCCGGCCCGTACACCTCGAGATCGACCGAGCACCGCTGCGGCCATGGCCTCCAGGGCCTGGTCGCGGTCGGCGTGGTGGTGCTCCCAGCCGGCCTGGTCGCGCAGCTCTTGGCTGGTGGGGATCTCACCGGCCCGGAAACGGCGGAGCGCGTCGCGTTCGACGGGGTCGGCCTGACGGCGGTTGACGGTCAGCTCGGCCGCCGGCACCCGACCGTGTCGGACTTGGTCGGACAGCCAGCGGGCCAGCCCGCCGGCGCCGACGGGCTGGGCTTGGAGGGGGTCGCCGACCATCCACACCTGGCCGCCCGGGCAGGCCGCGGCCGCGGCCAGCACCACCTCGGCGTCGCGGGTGGATAGCTGGGAGAACTCGTCGACGATCACCACACAACCCGGCGGCAACGCGTCGTGGCCCAAGGCGAAGCGGGCCACCGTCGTCGCCGGGATGCCCACCTGGCGCAGCTGGCCCACGGCCTGATTGGTGGTCGACACGGCCAGGACCGGCCGGCCGGCTCGGCGGGCGGCGTCCACCGCGGCGGCCAGGGTGGTGGTCTTGCCGTAGCCGGCCGGGGCGATCAGCGCCCGCAGCCCGGCCCCGGGCCCGGCCAGCATGGCCACCGCCGCGGCTTGATCGTCACCGAGCCGCCTGGCGCGGGCCAGGGCGGCCGTCACCGCCGCCTGGTCGAGTGGGGCCACCTGACGCGCTTGCAGGACGGCCAGATGATCAAGGACTCGGTCCTCCAGGCGGCGGTGCGCCACCGTCGACCACTGGCCGGGCGCCCGGCCGGTGCTGTCCCGGTTGACCAGACGCACCACCCGGTCCGAGGCCAGGAACGACCGCGACAGGGTCTCGATATCGGCGACACTGAGTCGGCCCGCCCCCCAGGCCGCCACCGCCTCGATCACCTGGGCCTCGCCGAAGCGGGACCCATGGGCGCACAACCCACGCTCGGGGTCGACCAGCCGGTCGAACAGCTCCCGCAGCTCCGCCCGACCAAGCGGAGCAACAGGAGCGGGGCCGGTCACGCCGGCCAGCAGGGCGTGACCGACGGGCAGGCCCACCGCGACGGCCTCGCGGTCCCAGCGGTGGCGCAGCCGGTCGGGGGTCAGGGTGCGGTCCTTGCGGGCCCGGGTGGCCAGGCTGGCCGCCTCGTCGGCCTGCATCCGGGCCTTGCGGTCCGTGGGTACCTGGCCGGTGGCGGCCAGGTGGGCTTCGATCTGGGCGGTCCGTTTCGAGAAGGCCCGCAGCTGCGCCTCGCTCAGCCCGGTCATCTCCCGGCAGCCGTTGCGGTCCGGCCCCCAGCCCAACCCCAGCCGGGCCGACAGTCGGCGGCGCAACTCTTCCTGGTAGACCGAGCCGGCCGCCTTGGCCCAGCGGTACAGGGCGGTGGCATCGATGGCCACCCAGACACCGTCCTCCCGGCACACCAGGTTGGCGATCACCGCGTGGGTGTGCAACTGAGGGTCGCCCTCCCGGCTGCTGCGATGCACGAAGGTGGCCGCCGCCCACCCCGACGTTTTGGCCCGCTGGCGCACCCCGCCCACCTGCCGGCGCGTGACCGCCGCCCGGCCCTCCACGAAGCTCAAGGCGGCCTGGACCGCCTCCACGTGGGCGATCGACACCGCCGTCGCCGCCTCCGGCGGGCCGAACGCCCACAACAGCGACACGCTCTTGGGTGCCGAGAAGGTGGCGTCAATGGCTCGCACGGTGGCCGGCTTCGATCCGGCCAGCCGCTCCCCGCTGCTCGGATCACAGCCGTCGATCAACGATCGCAGATCGTCGGCTTGGACCACCCCGACCAGGCCCACCTGTTCGGCCAGCCGGCCCGTCCACACCCCCGGGGCCTCCCCCGACCCCAAGTAGTAGTCCTCGACCCCGGCCGCCACCTGGTCCAGTACATACTCGGCGTCGGTCAACTTGGCCAGCCGCAACACCGCCGCTCACCCCGCCAGCACGGTTCGGGCGCGACCCAAGATCGTCATTACTGAATAAACGGCGCGCCCACCACCCCGTTTTTTCGACCAATACGGCCACGGACACCTCCGGACAGAAAAAATCCGGGCAGCCTGGATCGACACCCCCCTTTGCGGCGCGCTCGGGATGAGATGTGCCGCCCGAGCAACCGCTGCGACCACCACCCGTTTGCTTCTCCGCAAGCGGGGGGCGAACGGCCAAGCATCCCCTACGAGCCGGTTTCGGGCTTGATTCACACGGGCCACGACCGGTCCAAAGGCGACGTTGACCCAGGGCGTTCAGGCTCGCCGATACCAGACAGCACCCCACGGTGGCGCCAGCCTCGGCGTAGAGGTGACAGGCCGTTGTGACACTTCGATGGCTACGAGCTGAGGACCACAACTGAACGCTCAGCAGCACTCCCCCGTCGCCGGAGTCCCCAAAGTGACACGCCCGGTCCCATACGAAGTAATGACCAATCCATCCTCAACCACACCGGATCGCGACACAGGCGGACCTGCCCGCAGCGCCACCGCCGCGGGCAGCGCGCCGGCCGGCGGCCTCATCGTGAAGGCACAATGCAGTGTTTGGCGTCGACATTTGGGTCCGCTGGCCTGGGCCGCCCTCGAGGACCTGGCGCTCGCCGCCCATCACACTGAGCAGGGCTGGGTCGCGCCCGTCGGTGTCCGCCATATCGCCAGCCGCGTCGAGGTCACCAAAGACACCGCCGCCCGGGCCGTCGCGGTGTTGGGCGCGGCCGGTCTGGTCGTCCTGCAGCGCGTCCCAGCACCAGACGGCCAGTGGCGTTCCGGCTACCGACTCCAACTCCCCGACGGGATTGAACTGCGAGCCCGCCCGAACCATCCAGACACCGCCCTACCCAACGCCAACGACTCCTGTCCCGATCGGCAAGACAGCCGCTGTCCCACAAGCAACGACAGCCGCGACCACTGTTCAAACGGCCAAGACACCCACTCCCCCACGAGTGACCACGGCGACGGCTGTCCTACTCGACCGGACAGCCCAGCACCGACCCAAGCGGCGCCCGGTCCCCCACCCAACCGGCGCCGTCAAGTAACCGACACGTCGCCCCAGGCGGCTGCACAACACCGCCGACCAGCAGCCGTCATCCAGCCGACGCTATTCAATTTGGCCGCCCGCCACGACAGCCTGCACTTCGCTCCCCTACCGGAGAGGACACGGACCCTGGGCGTGTAGCAGATCGGCCACCCCGGCACCGGTGGGTGAGGACCCCATCGCGCCATGAGTGACACGAGCCCCGCCCTAGTTATGAGAACCAATTCCCCCACCCGAACCCTGAAAGGCGAACCCGAGATCACCACAGACCGACACCCCGAAACAACCGACACTGTCGTGGTGCAACCGTGCTCTTCAGCGAACACCACCGGTGCGCCCTGGAGCGTGGACTCTCCCGGGGCTACGCCTCACCATCCCCGCAGAAGCGTGTGGATCGCCCTACAAATGGACTGGGCGCGGCGCGCCTCCACACCCGATGCCCACCAACACGTCGCCATCTGGACGCAGGCCGCCCCACAACTCGACGGCTTCGCGTCCCCCGCCGAGCTCCTCGATGCGGTCGGATGCTTGGGTGCCGCCGAGCAGTCGTGCCGCCTGCTCAGCGGACTTCTGCTCGTCGCGCGCTACGACGGACTCGCTGCCTACGCCGTACTGGTTGCGCTCATTCCCGGACTGCGAGTCGCGGCCGGTCGGCGCTGGCAGGTGGCCCGGGGCGGCGGCCCATGGACGAGCCGTGACGAGTTCGACACCGACGCCATCAGTGCCGCCTGGCAGGCCATCGCGGCCCACGCCGGCGAGCGCCACGATCGTCCCGCCCGCCTGATCATCGGGGCCGCGGAACGACACCTGCGCACCAGCCACGATGCCTATCGCCGCCGTAGCGCCCGCACCCTCCCACAGGGAAACCTCAACAACACGACCACCATGAGTCTTGCGGACCAGGCCGGCGCTGATCCGCTGGCACTCGCCCTCATCGAGAGCGCCCAATCCGGCCGGCTTGACCGCGCCAGCTTCGACATCGCCTACCGGGTTGCCCTCCTCGACGAAGATCCGTCAACCGCGGGTAGTCGCCATGGACTCGACCGTCGCCAGACGCGCGCCACCCTCCGCTCCGCCCTCGATGCTCTCGCCGGCGACCACCACTGCACTTCATTCCCCGCACCCCGTTCCCGCTCGATCAATCCGCCCACAGCTCAGGAGGTCCAAACCATGATTCCCCCTCCCCAACCCTTCGGCGCACCTCGGGATCCTGACTCGGGGTTACCCGTCGTGCCGCTGCTGCTGACCGTCAACCAGGCAGCCGAACTCCTGGGCATGGGCCGATCCACCATCTACGAGCTCATCGATGGCGGCGAGCTCAAGTCCGTCAAGCGCGGGGCCAGCCGACGGGTACCCCTCAAAGCGGTCCACGACTACATCGAGCATTTACTCAGCGAGCCTAACGACGACAGCAATCGGACTCCAACTGCGAGTGCGTCGCACCGGATCGTTCCTATCCGTGAATAGCAACCAGATGACTGTCGCGCCCGGAAGCTAGTGTCCCTGCCGTGGCGCAGCTCGTTCGGAGGATCAGTGGTGTCGAGAAAGGTGACAAGAACCGTAGGCGCGTCACCCGACGCTTCCCGGACACTCGTGACGGACGCCAGGCAGCTCAATCCTGGGCGGGGATCTTGGAAGACACGCGAACCTTCTACGACGTACGGACTCGGATCGACGGGCGGATGCTTACCAAGACCTTTTCGACCCGTAAAGCGGCGGACGCCTGGGCCACGAAAGTCGCTCATGACAAGCTGGCGGGGATCGCGGTCGACCCTCGGTCCGGGGCTCAACTATTCGCCGAGTACGCCACTCGATGGCTCGAGAGCCGCCGGGTACGCGGGCGACCACTGGCGCCGAAGACCCAGGAACTGTACCGAGTGCTGCTGCGGGTCCATATTGAGCCGACCTTCGGTAAGCGCAACCTCAACGCCATCACCGCGGAGGCTGTTCGTCGTTGGCACGCCAGCGTTTCGAGCGACTCGGGTGCCATGACCGCTGCCAAGTCCTATCGCTTGCTCAGGGCCATCCTCGCTACCGCGGTTTCCGACGGTCTGACCCAAACCAACCCGTGTCGGGTGCGGGGCGCGGGCGTGGAGCGATCTGCCGAGCGCCCCATCATCGGCCCAGAGCTGGTGCTCGAGTTAGCCGATGCCATCGGTGCGCGATGGCGCGCCATGATCCTGCTCGCCGGCTTCGGAGGCCTGCGCCTGGGCGAGTTGCTCGCCCTTCGTCAAGACCATGTCGACCTCGACGCCGGGACCGTCACCGTCGCCCAACAGGTCGTGAACTTGGAAGGCGGCCGCCGGCTGGTAACCGAGCCCAAGACCGACGCCGGCCGGCGGGTGGTGGCCCTGCCGCAGCTGGTGATCGACGCCGTGACGGAGCACCTCAAGCTCCACGACGACCCCGACGCGCCACTGTTCCCGGCCGAGGACGGCGGTCTTCTCCCCGCCACCACCTTCTACAAGCACTGGCGTCGCGCCCGCCACGAAATCGGCCGGGACGATCTGCACCTTCACGATCTTCGCCACGTCGCCGGAACCCTCGCCGCCTGGACGGGCGCCACCGAGCGGGAGCTGATGGCCCGCCTCGGCCACGCCAATCCGACCGCCGCTCGGCGCTACCAGCACGCGGCCAGGGATCGGGACCGAGCCATCGCCGCCGGTCTCGACACGATCCTGCGCAGCCTCCGGGATCCGTCCGCGCGATAGACGCGCGATAATGCGAGAAGGCAAAAAAGAAAGCCACTCCGGCGAACCAGCCGGAGTGGCCTCTGACCAGCACTTTTACCTGGTGTCGGAGGGGGGACTTGAACCCCCATGTCCCGAAGGACACTAGCCCCTCAAGCTAGCGCGTCTGCCTATTCCGCCACTCCGACGTGGCTGCCGGATCGGTCCGGCAAGGCCAAACATCATAGTTGCCCAGGGTGGGCATCCGCCGGGCGCCGGCTTCAGAAGTGCCAAGGGTAGGCCGACCAGTCCGGGGACCGCTTCTCCAAGAAGGCATCACGGCCTTCGGCCGCTTCGTCGGTGCCGTAGGCCAGACGGGTAGCCTCCCCGGCGAACAGCTGCTGGCCGATCAACCCGTCGTCGATGAGATTCAGGGCGAATTTCACCATGCGCTGGGCCGTGGGGCTCTTGCCGTTGATCGCGGCCGCCCACTCCAGGGCCGTCCGCTCCAACTCGAGGTGCGGCACGACCGCGTTGACGGCACCCATGGCGTGCATCTGACTGGCGTCATAGGTTCGGCCCAGGAAGAAGATCTCGCGGGCGAACTTCTGCCCGACCTGGCGCGCCAGGTAGGCGGAGCCGAAACCGCCGTCGAAGCTGGCGACGTCGGTATCCGTCTGCTTGAAGCGGGCATGCTCGGCGCTGGCGATGGTGAGGTCGGACACCACGTGCAGGCTGTGGCCACCACCTGCCGCCCAGCCCGGAACCACACAGATGACCACCTTCGGCATGAACCGGATGAGCCGCTGGACTTCCAGGATGTGCAAGCGGCCCGTGCGGGCTGGATCGACGCTGTCGGCACCCTCCCCGGCGGCGTACTGGTAGCCGTCCCGGCCCCGGATGCGCTGATCACCACCCGAGCAGAACGCCCAGCCGCCGTCGCGCCGCGAGGGCCCGTTGCCGGTGAGCAGCACGCACCCCACGTCCGTGGTCTGGCGGGCGTGGTCCAGGGCCTGGTACAGCTCATCGACGGTGTGAGGCCGGAAGGCGTTACGCACCTCCGGTCGGTTAAAAGCGACCCGTACCGTGCCCTGTTCGACCGCCCGGTGGTAGGTGATGTCGGTGAAGGAGAACCCTTCCACCGACCGCCACGCCGACGGGTCGAAGAGGGTCGAGATCTCGGGACTGTTAGCCACGAAGACCGACACTAGGTCGGCTCGGCAAGCCGGATCTCAGTGCAGGCGCACCCGGGGGTCGAGGACGGCATAGGCCACGTCAACCAGGATATTGGCGATCACGACACAGCCGGACGCGACGATCACGATCCCGATGATCACCGGCAGGTCCTGCGACTCAATGGCATTGACTGCGGTCCAACCGAGGCCCGGCATGCCAAAGACCTGTTCGGTGATGATCGCGCCACCGAGCAGCACGCCGAGGTCGATGCCGAACTGGCTCACGACAGGGGTGAGCGCCGACCGGAGACCATGGCGATAGATCACCCGGTGCTCAGTCAGACCTTTCGAGCGCGCCGTGCGGATGTAGTCCTCGCCAAGCACCTCCAACAAGGATCCGCGTGTCAGGCGGGTGTAGGCGGCCGCCGAGATCAGCGCCAACGTGATCCACGGCAACACCAGGCCTCGGAACCAGTCGAGTGGACTCTTCGTGAAATACGTGTATCCCTGGCCGGGGAACCACTTGATCCCGTGGATAGTGAACTGGTAATAGAAAAGCCAGAGCATGAGCAGGCCGAGCACGAATGTCGGCATCGAATAGAAGAAGAGCGCCACCGTCGTGGACGACCGGTCCCAAACCGAGCCCCGCCGCACGGCTGAGAGCACGCCCGACAGCACCCCGAGCACCAACCAGATGATGGCCGCCCCGATCGCCAGTGAAAACGTGATCGGGAAGGCTTGCTTGATCACCGAGGCGACCGACTGGTCGTGGTAGTACGAGTAGCCGAGGTTGTGGTGCCACACCAGTTGCTTGAGGAAATCCCAGTACTGCACCACGATCGGCTGGTTGAGATGGAGGCGGGCTCGAATCAACTCGACCGTCTGAGGGGTGGCGTTCTTCCCGGCAATACGCCGGGCCACGCTGTCCGGCCCCGGGCCAATGAAGAAGATCCCGAACACCAACACGGTGACCATCCACATCACCAGGAGGCCGAGAGCGATTCTCCGGACAAGAAATCTGGCCATGCCGCCCTCCTACAGCCGGTCGAAACGGGGGTCGAGGGCATCGCGTACCCCGTCGCCGAAGATGTTGAAGGCCAGCGTGGTGATGACCAACGCCAGCCCCGGGAACACCAGATACCACCATGCCTGCTGGTAGACGGATTGGGCCTCGGACAGCATCTGACCCCAGTCCGCGGTGGGCGGCGGGACCCCGAGGCCGAGATAGGAGAGGCTGGCCTCGGCCACGATCGATACCGGAATGAGCAAGGTGGCGTACACGATCAGCTGGGCCGTGACGTTGGGGAGAATGTCCACGAACATGATCCGCCAGTTGCCGGCGCCAAGGGACCGGGCCGATTCGACGTATTCTTTCTCCCGGATCGACAGCACCTGGCCTCGGACGATCCGGGCTACGGCGGCCCAGCCGAACAGGGCGATGACGATGATCACGATTTGCAGGCTGGGATGGCTGACCGACACCAGGCAGATAGCGAAGAGCAAGTACGGCAAGGACAGGACGAGATCCACAAAGCGGGCCACGATGGTGTCGGTGATCCCTCCCAGGAACCCGGCCGCCAGGCCCAGCACGCCGCCGACGACCACCGTGGCGAACGTCGCCGCCACCCCGACGAACAGGGAGACCCGGGCGCCGTAGGCCAGCCGCACCAGGATGTCTCGACCTTGGTCGTCCGTGCCCATCAGGAACGTCCGGCCGGGTGCTACCGGTAGCCCATCGGGCGTGAGCCCGGTGGTGCGGAACTGTTCATTGACGCCATGCCCGGTCAGGGCCGCGAAGACCGGGGCGAAGATGGCCACCAGGATGATGAGCACGATGATCACGAAGGAGATGACTGCGGCTCGGTCGCGCCGGATCCGAGCCCAGGCCAGCTGCCAGGTGCTTCGCCCTTCGATTTTGGCGGCGGCTTGCTCGGTCCCTCCTTCACCGCCTTCGTGTTCAATTCGGTCGATGGCCAGACCGCTCAGGCTCATGGTGTCCCCCTGTCTGTCAACTCGCTCAACTCCGCTACTGCCTCGGCGCTCACGATGTCCGGCTCGACGACCCGTTGCTCTGCGGCGATGGTCGGACGAGACCGAATCATCTCCTCCGGCGAATCGACCGGGAAGTGGCACGCGGTGGCGTGGTCGGCGCTGTCCCCCGTCCTCGGCACCAGCTCAGGATCCTCGTCCACGCAGCGCGGTTGCGCCTTCGGGCACCGGGGGTGGAAGCGGCAGCCACTCGGCGGACGCACGGGTGACGGCACGTCCCCCACCAGGATGATCCGCTCCCGGGACGCCGCCTGCGTCGGGTCCGGTGCGGGCACCGCCGACAGCAAGGCGTTGGCGTATGGATGGCGGGGCCGCTGGTATAACTGCTCCGAGGGCGACAACTCGACGATCTTGCCGAGATACATCAGGGCCACCCGGTCGCTGACGTGGCGCACGACCGAGAGATCGTGAGAGATGAAGATATAGGTAAGGCCGAGCTGCTGCTGGAGATCGGAGAGCAGGTTGAGGATCTGGGCCTGGATCGACACGTCAAGGGCCGAGACCGGCTCGTCGCACACCACCAGTTCGGGCCGGAGGGCCAAGGCCCGAGCCACCCCGATCCGTTGCCGCTGACCGCCGGAAAATTCCGCCGGGAACCGGTTGAAATGCTCGGGATTGAGACCGACGAGCTCCATGAGTTCCTGGACCTGCCGCTTGCGCTCCGAGCCGCTGGCGATTCCGTGGATGGCGAACGGGTCGCCGATGATCGACCCGACCCGGCGCTTCGGATTCAGCGACCCGTACGGGTCCTGGAAGATCATCTGCATCTTCCGCCGGAAGGGGCGCAGCTTCGAGGCCGAGAGCTTGCTGACGTCGGCGCCGTCGAAGATTATCTGTCCGGACGTCAGATCGAAGAGACGCATGACGCAGCGGGCCAGCGTCGACTTTCCGCACCCCGTCTCACCGACCAGACCCAGGGTTTCGCCCCGGCGCACTTCTAGGCTGACGCCGTCGACGGCATGCACGAACTCCCGGCTGCGACGGAGGCTCCCTGACTGCACGGGGAACCACTTGACGACGTCCGTGAGCTTCACCAAGGGGTCATCGCTCACGACGCCACCGGCTCTCCGGTTACCTGAGCTCGGATGGCGGCCCGCTCCACCGCCGTGTGGGGAAGCCAGCAGGCCGACGAATGCCGCGGATCGCCGTCAACGGGATCGAGCGTCGGGACGTTGGTGCGGCACTGGTCCATCACGTAGGCGCATCGCGGGTGAAAGGGGCAACCGCGGGGCGGCCCGATCAAGCTCGGGGGTTGGCCGGCGATCGGCTGCAGCCGGACCCGTTCGCCACCGTAGGCCGGGAGCGACCGCAGCAAACCTTCGGTGTACGGGTGGTGGGGGGCATAAAAGAGAGGGTCGCGCCCTGCCCCCTCCATCACCTTGCCGGCGTACATCACGATCACGTCATCGGCCACCTCCGCGATCACCCCGAGGTCATGGGTGATCAGGATCACCGAAGTGCCGAACTCCTCCTGGAGCCGCTCTATGACCCGCAACACCTGGGCCTGGACGGTTACGTCCAGGGCCGTAGTCGGCTCGTCTGCGATCAGCAGGGCGGGGTTGAGCGCCATGGCCATGGCGATCATGGCCCGCTGGCGCATCCCGCCAGAAAACTGGTGAGGGAAGTCGTTGACCCGCACGTCGGGTTGCGGTATCCCGACGAGACGCAGGAGGTCGACAGCCCGCTTGCCCGCGGCCGCTTTTTTCGTGTGTGGCTCGTGGGCGCGGATCATCTCCACGATCTGCCACCCCACCCGGTAGTACGGATGGAGGCTGGAGAGCGGATCCTGGAAGACCATGGCGATCTGGGCGCCGCGGACCCCCCGCAACTCCGCCTCCGTCATCGTCATCAGATCCTTGCCCTTCCACAAGGCCTCCCCCGAGATCTGGGCCCCGCGGGTCAGACGCATGATCGTTTGCGTCGAAACGCTCTTGCCCGATCCCGACTCGCCGACGATTCCCAGCGTCTGACCGGCGTCTACGGAGAAGGACACGCCCCGGACGGCCTCCACCAACCCATCCGTGGTCTGGAACGACACGTGTAGATCGTGGACCTCAAGCAGCGCCATTCCGGCCTCTATCTCATTGGTTTCCAGGGTGTCGCAGGGGAGCTTATCGACGTGATCGGCCCGGCGGTTAAACCGCCGGGCCGATCAGCCATACGTCTGTACCTACCCACTGCCTAGCTCAGCCAGACATTGGCCAGATCGCAGCCCTGGATGGCCCCGATGAACACGCAGTTGTGGACCTGGGAGCCATGGATCGTTGGCCTATTGGGTGACTCCAAGGGTAGACCGCGGCCTGGGCCATGGCCTCTTCGTCAGCCTGGTGCCAGAGGGACGTCGCCGCGGACACCGGCGGTGCGGCCAGGGCCGACGCCAGGATGGAGTTGAGCTTCGGGTCGTTGAAGAAGCCGAAGTTGCTCGAGTTGGGCGGCAAGTTGTTGCCGTCGAGGATGGGAAGGAAGTAGGACTTGCCACCCGTCGGGTACCGGTCCGGCCCATCCCGCTTCGGCCAGGTCCCACATGCCGGCCTTGGCCGCCGTCCCGGGGGTCAGGTACTTCCCGTAGAAGTCGTTGCCCGATGCGGCCAGGCCCTTGAGGGTGATGCCGACCTGGGCCAGCTGGGCCTGGGCGGTCTCGAAGTCCTTCTGGGACGTGACGCTCTGTTGCGGCCGGTAGAGCCACGTCAGGGTCAGGTGGGGGTAGCCGGCTTGCTGAGCAGCTGCTTGGCCTTGGCCACGTTGTAGGGGTAGTCGTCGAAGTTGGGCGACGACCCGTCCGTACCCGGGGCGAGGAGGTGGGTCAGCGGGGGCGCCACCGCCGAGCCGCCGGCGTTCTGGACGAAGTCCAGCCGGTTGAGGGCATAGGAGATGGCCTGTCGGACCTGCACCTTCCCCAGTGCGCCGCTGTTGTTCGGGGAGACAGTATTGAACACGATGTAGGGATTGGTTGCGCCTTCCGCCACCGGCTGGAAGTCGGGGTTCTTGGTGGAGATCAGGCTG
>CAVYMU010000011.1:0-495136 GCA_963769725.1 uncultured Acidimicrobiaceae bacterium
CGAGGCAGGCGACCACGACGCCGAACACCGTCAGCCGGGCATAGTCAGCAAAGCCAAAGTGAACGTAGCCGTGTGTCGAGGGGAAGACGGCCGTCCCGATAGCCACTAGTGCCGCATCAGCCAGCAGGGAAGCGACTACGGCGACGATAGTTGCCGTTGCCACTCGGGCGTGGGTGGGCTGGCGGTGGGTGGGGGCAAAATCAATGTGGAGGAGTTCGAGCGCACGCTCAACCATTGGGGGCCACTTCGGATGGCAAGGGTCCTCCGTTTCGGAATGGAACGCTGCTGTCGGCACCAGTCCAGAGACGGATGGGACGTCGGCTGCTACCTCCGACGCGAGAATGTAGGTGTTTCATCTGTGCTGGTGTCCGGTCCAATCGCCTCGCAACGGCCTTCCCGAAAGAGACCCCAGCGGGATCCAGGGCGTTGTCTCGCCCGCCGGCGCAGCAGAGCCGCCGTGGTGAGGTCCGGCAGCGCCTCCATCCGCCAAGATAACTGAGGGGACCAGAATGGTCCCCTCAGTCGTAGGCGTGAAGGTGTTGGTGCGGCGACCAGCACTCAGGTCCAGAAGGTCCCTGGCGCATCTACTGCCGCGAGTATGGAGATGACTGGATCAGAAGACAGCCCAGCCCCGGAGAGGAACTCCTGCATCCGTGGGGCCCCGGAGAAGAACGTTTGGAAGCTCTCCTCGTTCGGCCACTCGTCGATCACGACCAACTCCTTCTCACCGAGGAGGATTCGGTGACCGATCTGGCCGAGAGTCTTCCCATGGGCCGTGATCTCCTCTGGGACGTCCGAGTGTGCCCGTGCCCACTCCAGCGCCTTCCCGGGATCATCGGTGGGGAAGCGGGCTACGACGACGACGCTCATGTGATGTCCTCGAATACCTCGATGCCAGGGTCCCCGACGACGCCGGCATGCGCCATCGCCGAGTGCAACTCCGGGTCTGCGGCGAAGGCTTCTGCTTGCTCGACCGTCGGGAACTGGTGGGTGATGAACACCAGGTTGTGATCCTTCGGGGAGCGGAGTACTGACTCACCGGTGCATCCGTGGCGGGCACGGATGGTGGCGGCGTCGTTGTACACCTTTCTCCAGGCGTCGTACTCCGACACGTTCTGACGTGCGATCAATGTTGCGGACATTGGTTCTGCCTCTCTTTGGGGTACTGCAGATGGCTGTACCAGAGTGAGGCAATGCTCCCGCCGGGGCGCTGTCAGGCTCTTTGAGAGCACTATAACAGCCGAGAGGCGCCGGTACCAGCGAGACCCCGAGACCAACATGCCATACCGCGGGGGCCTCGGCAGCTATCAACCGCCTCAGCGAAACGAATAATCGGCATCGATCGCAAGGCCTGGTGGGTTCGGTCAAGAACTGGCTGGCACCACGCCACGCGACTTGGGCCGGTCCAGTCTCGACTCCTTATGTTGGGCGTGAGGCCGAGCTGGCTGGGGGCGGTGGACTATTCGCCGGTGGAGGTCGCCTAACGGGGGTCTGACTGGACCAGCGTGGCCGCGCCGGCGGCGATAGGCAACCAACTTTCGGACCGGAACCGCCCCGAGCGGAAGGAGAGCCTTTCGCCATCCTTTTCGTTGGGCTAGATCCAGTAGAGTGGCCGTTGTGGTAGTCGGCAACTACAGGGATCTGTTCGTAGTTATTGCAACCTCCGCCGCCACGCTCATCGGCCTGTTGTTCGTCGCCATATCCGTGTCCAAAGGTCGCGCACAAGCCCATCCACAGATCATACGTGAGTTCAGGGCTGCCGCTTCACTTCTGGCATTTACCAACACGTTCACCGTGTCACTTTTCGGGTTGGTACCGGGGAACAACATCGGATATCCCGCTGCAATCGTCGGAGTCATCGGTCTTCTTTTCACTGCGGCTGGTGTGCGCACTATCCTCTCTCTCCCGTCCCAACAGCACCTTCGCCGACCACAGGTCGCCTTAGTCGTGGCTCTACTCCTGATCTTCGGATTTCAGACCGCCAATGGGGTCGAGCTAATCATTGACTCACATCACGCCGGGGCGTTGGACATCATTGGGGATATTCTTGTTGCGTCACTCCTTATCGGGATCGGCCGGGCATGGGAACTTGTTGGCGACTGGGACGCGGGACTCGTTTCGTCGCTCGGCCGCTTGATCGGCCACCAATCGCAACCACAGGCCGTGGCTCGGATCCAAGCAGAAGAAGCCGACCGTTCGGAAAATGCTGATTCCATTAAGAATCGGGTGCAATAGAATTTCGGCTCGAAGTTCACCCAGCTGCTCTCCCGATTGTTCGAGTTGGGGAGGGCGCCGACCCTCCGAGGGCTGGGGCCGGGGCTCCAAGAGGTCAACGCCGCGTCCCAGGTAAAGCCGGTAAAGGGATACCAGAACAGGTATTCGTGCTGACCCGACGCCATGCCGGGCGCAGCCGGAGAGCGCGACACACAACGTCCAGGGCTCTCATTGCCAAGAACCACATTGGGCGCAGGCTGGAGTCGGCAGGCAGTCCAGCCGGATTTGTCGACCGCGCCGTGGGTGGCGGTACTGTCGGGACGATGCCTCCGACAACAGTCGTCCTCTCCGTCAACTGATGGGGGTCATCCAGGCGCTCGACTACAGACTGCCCAAGCCGAATCCCGTGCAGAAGGGCATGCGCCGCGTGGCTTCGTCGCGGCCAGGGGCATGGCTGTTCGCTCGGTCAATGCACCATGTCGACCGCGTCCTGCTACGACTCACCGGGGGTCGCGCCGCCCTACCTCAAATCGCCGCCGGCATACCTGTTCTCACAGTGATCACCACGGGCGCCAAGAGCGGACTCCGTCGTTCGACACCGCTGTTGGGCATTCCTCACGGTGACGATCTGGCCATCATCGGGACCCGCTTCGGCCAGCCCGGCACGCCCGGGTGGTACTACAACCTGCTGGTCGATCCGACGGCCGAGGTCGCTTACCGTGATAGTCGTATCACGGTTGTCGCCAGGGAGGCTGAGGGGGACGAATGGCGGGCCATCTGGAATCGGGCCCGTGACTTCTACTTGGGTTATGACTCCTATGCCAAGCGCATCCACGACAGGCCTATCCACATCATGGTGCTCGCGGAATTAGCCGAAGCATAGGCTGCGATTCGGCGAGCAGGACGCGCCGCCGCCGGCCATGGGAGGCGGGGTGCTGGGCCTGCTCCAGTCTCATAGCTTGCTACTCGTCGTATTTCACCACTCGTCATTGGCTACGCGGATGAGCCAATCCGTCAACGTAAGCGTTGGTCGTCACACCTGCAGTCAAGCAGGCCGCCGGGGATCCCGCGCCGCCCCACACAGGTGCTGGCCGCGTTGGAGACTTGTGACCATGACCCACTATTCGGACCCAGGACGCCAACCTCACCAGGCCAGAGAGGTGGCCGAGTCCTTCGGGTCGGACGCCCATCGTTACGAACGGTCCCGGCCGGGCTACCCAGATGCCATGGTGAGGCGTATCCTCGAGTCCAGTCCCGGCCTCGATGTGCTTGATGTCGGCTGCGGAACCGGCATCGCCGCCCGCCAGTTCCGCGTGGCCGGCTGCCGGGTGCTCGGTGTCGAACCGGACGAGCGGATGGCCGAACTTGCCAGGCAAAGCGGGCTAGAAGTCGAGGTAACGACCTTCGAGAACTGGGATCCAGCCGGCCGAGCGTTCGACGTGGTCATAGCCGCCCAGGCCTGGCACTGGGTCGACCCTGTCGCCGGTGCGGCCAAGGCCGCTCAGGCCGTTGTGGGCGGCGGACGCTTCGCCGCTTTTTGGAACGCGTTCCAACCGTCTGCCCGTCTCGGCGAAGCCTTCGCGGATGTGTATCGGCGTGTTCAGACCGGACTGCCCTTCAATCCCTGGGCGAAGTCCGCCCTCGATGGCTACCAGACGATGTGCGACACGGCGGCCGACGGCCTCGGACTGTCCGGCCAGTTCAATGAACCCGAGCGGTGGCGGTTCGACTGGGATCGCCCCTACCGCCGCGACGAGTGGCTCGACCAGGTGCCGACCTTCGGTGGCCACAGCCAGATACCGCCGGCCGAACTCGAACGGTTACTGGCCGGCATCGGCGAGGCGATCGACGCCGCCGGTGACACCATCACGATGGGCTATGCCACCGTCGTGGTCACGGCGACCGGCGGTTAGGAGCGATCATTCCATGTTGCCTCATGCATTCCGTTGCTGGCGCGGCGGCCCGCCGGGGCGACTGGTAGCCAGGCGGCGGTTGACAATTTGCCGCGGCGGCGTAAAGTACTATTATCGAGCATTTGCAGAGGTCTTGTAGAGCTACTGTGGAAGATACAGGGGGACTGTCCGCCAGTGCTTTCAGGGCGGTGGCGGCGGGGGCAGGCGCGATGCGTCTGGTCGGGGAGCTGGATCTGGCCGGTGTTCCCGGGGTGGAGGTGGCCCTGGCTGGCGTCGATGGTGACCTGGTGATCGATTGCTCGGGGTTGACGTTCATCGACTGCGCCGGTCTGCGCGTCCTGCTCGGGGCCCACCAGGCCCGCGAAGCTGCGGGCGCCCACCTGATCCTCGTCGACCCGGCCCCGTGCCTGACCCGATTGTTAGAGCTGGCCCAGCTCGACACGGTTTTTACGGTCCGTTCGGGCCGGACAGGGCGAGGAGGGTGATGTCCGAGGCCGAGTCGGACGGGGATAGCGCTGGGGGCGGATCGACCATGCGGCCGGTGTACTCGATCGGGGCAGTGGTCAGGATGCTGGGGGTCGACGCTTCCACCCTGCGGGCCTGGGAGGACCGCTATCAGGTGGTGGTCCCACGGCGTAGCCGGGGCGGTCAGCGGCTGTATTCGAGAGACGACCTGGAACACCTCCGCTTGGTGCTGAGCGAGATGGGGGAGGGGTCGAGCCCGGCCGATGCCCATCGGCTGCTGGTGGAGAAACTCCAGGCCGCGGCCAGTGTGACGGCCGTGGAACCTGAGAGCCCGTCGATGGTGATACTGCTGGCCGAACGCGACCGCTATGCCGCGGAGCTGTCGGAGTATTTCCTGCGCACCGAGGGTTACGAGGTTTGCGTGGTGTTCGATCCGGTCACCGCCGAGCGCGCTCTGGCCGAGCGGCACCCTGATCTGTCGGTGGTCGAGCTGATGCTGTCGGGCGGCGGCCTGCAGCTGTGCCGCCGACTGGCGCAGTCAAGCGAGGCGCCGGTGCTGGCCCTGTCGGCTCTTGATCTGGCCGACGAGGCCCTGTCAGTAGGGGCCAGCGCTTTCTTGTCCAAGCCGATCAACCCGCTGCAGTTCGTCTCGGCGGTCCAGGATCTGCTCTGACCGGACCGTCGCCAACGAGGGTGTCGTAGTGGAGCGGGTCTCGACCGGCAACGCCCGCCTCGACGCCGTGCTCGGGGGCGGCCTGGTGGCCAATGCCATCACCTTCGTGGTCGGCGCTCCGGGCAGCGGCAAGACGATCCTGGCCGAGCAGTGTCTGTTTGCCAACGCCACGGCGGACCGGCCGGGCCTGTACCTTTCGACGGCGGCGGAGCCTTTCGACAAGTTGCTGCGTTACGGCCAGTCGCTCGAGTTCTTCGACGTCAGGAAGGTCGGCAGCTCGGTGTTCTACGACGACCTCGGGGACGCCTTGACCGACGAGGGCCTGCCCGCCGTGCTGAGCCTCGTCGATGCCCTGGTCAAACGGCACGGGCCCGCCCTGGTGGTCATCGACAGTTTCAGGGCGCTCAAGGCGTTCGCGGCCGACGAAGCGGACTTCCGTCGCTTCCTTCGAAATATCGCCGGACGGTTCACCGCTCTCGCCATCTCGTCGGTGTGGGTCGGCGAGTACAACGTGGACGACGCCATCGACTCACCGGAGTTCGCGGTGGCTGACGCGGTGATCGCCCTGCAGACGCGGCGGACCGAGGAGCGCTCTGTCCGCCTGTTGAGCGTCCGCAAGCTGCGTGGCAGCGCCTTCCTCTCGGGCGACCACCTGTACCGCATTACCAGCCACGGGCTGTCGGTGTTCCCTCGCCTGGCCGACCCCCTCGATGCCGGCCCCTACGCGCCCAGCGAGGAACGGGTCTCGACGGGGGTCGCCGCCCTTGACGAGTCCCTGGAGGACGGCTACTGGCCCGGATCGACCACCCTGGTCGCGGGGCCATCGGGGATCGGCAAAACCTTGATGGGATTGCATTTCGTGTTCGAAGGCGGCCGGCATGGCGAGCCGGGGATACTGCTCACGCTCCAGGAGAACCGGCACCAGCTGGCCCGGATCCTGGCCCGGTTCGGATGGTCGATCGGCGACCCGAACGTCCGGATCCTGGACCGGTCACCGGTCGACGTGTACCTCGAGGAGCTGGTGTACGAGCTGCTCGACTGCGTGGAGGAGCTCGGAGCCCGGCGCGTCGTCATCGACAGCCTCGGCGACCTGGCGGCCAGCGCCTCAGACCCGGCCCGCTTCAACGAACTCGTGTATTCGCTGGTGCAGCGCTGCTCGCACCTGGGAGTCAGTCTCATGTTCACTTACGAGATCCTCGAGCTATTCCAGATCAGGCGCATCAGCGACTTCGGGATATCCCACATCGCCGACAACGTGGTGCTGCTCCAGAATGTCCAAGACGGCTCCGGCCTCAAACGCTCGCTCACCGTGGTGAAATCCCGCGGCTCCGACAGTGCTCGCACCACCCGCGAGTTCCACATCAGCGCCGAGGGCATCACCCTTGGCGAGCCGGTCGACCCTCGATCCCTCCGAGCACTCTGACCGACACAGCCCCGGCCCGCGCTGCGGCCCCGACCGCCCGTGGCTAGCCCGCTGACCGGACGGTGCAACCGAGCGGTCCGGTCTCCTCCGAGGAGCCGCCCGTTGGTCGGAGGACGATCCCGTAGGCTCGGCAGATTGCGGCGACGTGGCCGGGTTGGCGACCATCGGTCTGGCGCTGCTGATCGGCGGCCTGGGGTTCGCCAGCCGGATATTCTGGATTGGCACCAGGGTGGTCATGGCGATCGCGGTCGGTTCGATCCTGGCCGGACACCGGTCGCCGACCAGCAAACGCGGCGAGGTAGTACCGACTCGGGACGGACGTGGGGCTCCGCCCCTCGTCGCCGCGTCCCCGCCCCCCGGCCGAGCCACTGTCGGCGCCTTCTCTGTCGGCGGCTTCTCTGTCGGCTATGGCCACCGTTTTGCTCCTGGCCGGCGTACCGTTGTTCAGATGCCGAGGTTTGGCAGCGATCGAGGCGTCGCTATGAGTCCGCGAGCGCGCAACCTCGACTGAGGGCTGAGCCCGCTGGCAGGGAAAGACGGGCCCACACGGTCTTACCTCCCTCGCGGCGCCGTTGACCCCAATGATCGGCGATGGTGTCGACCAGAAGGAGGCCGCGACCACCGGGCGTGAGCGGCTCGGGATGTTGGACGAGAGCGAGGCCTGGGCTGTCGTCGGACACAGCAATCTCGATGCAGTGGCGATGGGCGACGAGGGACAACTCGACCTCGTCGGTGCAGAACTTGACCGCGTTGGTGATCAGCTCACTCGTGATGAGCACAGTGTCCGCCACTCGGCTGTGGGCGACATCGCTGGCGGTTACCCCCCATTCGACGAGTTGGGTGGCCACGAAGGCCCGAGCGGAGCGGACGGAGGTGCTCATGCACGGCAACCGCTCTGTGGCCAGGTGACACATTGGGTCTCCCGCGTTGCTTGGGATCGTTCGCGCTATTGTTATACCCGCCGTAGGCAACTACACGCAGGGCCGGCGAGCGGCGTCGGTCTCGCTTCTGATGGCCGTCCCGACGAGCGCCGGCTCGCACCCCACCGGTTTGGTGTTCGTCCAGCCTCGGCCGTGTTGGTCGGTGGAACGATCGTGACACCGCTCGAAGGGGCGAACGGCAGTCGAATGGCGTCTCCCGGTGACCCTAGATGGGCCGCTTTCCGCCTGGGTCGCCCGGGCTTACCGGCGCGGCCGAGAGGGCTGCTCCGGGTAGTGACGTTTCTCCCTCGGTTGGGGTTCGAAGCAAGCCGGCTTCTCCCCGCCATATCTCCCGAGTCGGGCACCGGTGCTAGCGTGCCCGAACCGGTCCGGCGTGGCGCGCACCGGCCTACGAAAGGGGGTTTCGGGATGCAGGTTCGCCGAAAGGTCGCGGTTATCGGTTCGACAATCGTGGCGTGCATGAGCCTGACCACCGTGACGGCCAATGCCGCCACGCCGGCGGTCAACCTGTCGCGGCCGCTGAACCTGGCCACGGGTGGGGCCAAGCCGGTGGCGGCGCCCAACGGAATCACCGTCAGCTACAGCAGCAACTGGTCCGGGTACGCGGCCCTGCCGAAGTCGGCCGGAGACACTTTCATCTCGATCGTTGGTGACTACAACGTGCCCTCAGTGGTGTGTTCCGCCACACCCAACACCTTCTCGTACCACTGGATCGGCCTGGACGGCTGGGCCGACCAGACGGTCGAGCAAGACGGCATTGCCGCCGATTGCAACGGGACTACCGCCCAGTACGCGGCCTGGTTCGAGATGTATCCCGCCAATTTCAAGTTCAGTTTCGCGGTCAAACCGGGCGACGCCATCGAGTCCGCGATCCATTACCTTGGCAACGCCAAATACGAGCTCTCTCTTAAGGACGTCACCACCGGCCGGGACTTCGACCGGGTTCAGACCTGCCCCGTCACGGTCTGTGCGAACTCCTCGGCGGAGGCGATCACGGAGGCCTACTACTACAACAGGCGCTACGCCGGCACGAGCGACTTCGGCGACGAGCACTACGAGGACGTGACCGTGACGGACAGCAGCGGCCATGTCGGGGGCCTCTCCAACCCGAAGGTGTGGAAGACGGGTGAAGGCATCGCCCTCGGGGAGTACGGCGACGTCGACACCACGCCTGGCCCGCTGGCCACCGCCCCGGGCCTGGGTGCGTCCTCCGCGTTCTCGGTGTTTTGGAGCCGCAAGAACTGAAGCATCCGGCCTTGCGGGGCCAGAAGCACCCGGTACCATCCGATCGTCAGTCGGAGAGCAGGCATTCGTTGTGGCGACGCACCGTGGCCCCAACTCCTGCAGTGGAGCTCAGCGTCGGAGGTCCCCAGGTGCAAGACGGCAGTCTCACTTCGCTGGGACTCTCAGACCGCTACGGGCATCGGAGAACAGTCGGCGGGCTGGCGGTCACGGGGGTAGTTGTCATGCTTTGGCTTGCATGTTGGTGCGGGCGGGGTTGGCTTGCTGGGCGGCCTTGGGGTCTTTGTTGTCCTTTTTGGCTGTGATGCCGGCTTCGACTTGGTCGCCGATGTTCTTGTCGATGTTACGCCAGTATTGGATGGCTCGTTCCAGGACGGGTTGGCTGACCCCGTTGAGCAGGTGTCCGACTACGTTGTCGACCAGGCGGGCCCGGGCGCCGTCGTCGAAGACCTGGCGGACCAGCGTGGCGGCTTGACCCCAGTCGTCGTCGTCGGGGTGGGCCAGGTAGGCGGCCCGGGTGATCTGGCCGTCGGCCGGCCAGGTCGGCGGACGGTAGCGGCTGGTGTCGGCGGCGGGGCCGCCTTTCGAGTTGGGGGCGTAGACCGGGTCGGTGGTGAGCCGGATGGCCATGGCGCCGTCTTTGGAGTAGCTATGGGCGGGGGCCTGGGGGGCGTTGACCGGGATCTGCTGGTAGTTGACGCCGATGCGGGCCCGGTGGGCGTCGGCGTAGGAGAACAGCCGGGCCAGCAGCATGCGGTCCGGGCTCGGTCCGACCCCGGGGACCAGGTTGTTCGGCTGGAAGGCGGCCTGTTCGATCTGGGCGTGGTTGTCGGTCGGGTTGCGATCCAACGTCATCCGGCCGACCTCGATCAGCGGGTAGTCCGAATGCGGCCACACCTTGGTCAGGTCGAACGGGTTGAATCGGTAGGATTCGGCGTCCTCATAGGCCATGACCTGCACGTACATGGTCCAGCTCGGATAGTCGCCGGCCTCGATGTGCTCGTAAAGGTCGCGGGTGTGATAGTCGGTGTCCACCGCGGTCATCTGGTCGGCCTCGTCCTGGGTGAAGAACTCGATCCCTTGGTCGGTCTTGAACGTGTACTTGACCCAGCACTGCTTGGCGTCGGCGTTGATCCACATGTAGGTGTGCGAGGTGTAGCCGTTCATGTGCCGCCAGGTGCGGGGGATCCCCCGGTCACCCATCAGCCACGTGACCTGGTGGGCCGATTCGGGCGACAGCGTCCAGAAGTCCCACTGCATGTCGTGGCTACGAAGATTGCTGCTGGCCAGGCGCTTCTGGGAGCGGATGAAGTGCTGGAACTTCATGGGGTCCTTGATAAAGAAGACGGGGGTGTTGTTCCCGACCATGTCGTAGTTGCCCTCGGAGGTATAGAATTTCACCGCGAAACCCCGGGGGTCCCGCCAGGTGTCGGGGCTGCCGCGCTCGCCGGCCACCGTGGAGAACCGGGCTACCAGCTCGGTAGTGGTTCCGGGCTGGAACACCGCCGCCTTGGTGTACTCGCGGACATCGTTGGTCACCTCGAAGTGACCGAACCCGCCGCTACCCTTGGCGTGCGGTTGGCGTTCGGGGATCCGCTCCCGGTTGAACTGCGCCATCTGCTCAATCAGATAGGCATCTTGTAGCAGAATCGGACCGCCAGGCCCGACGGTCAACGAATACTCGTCGCTCTCGACAGGAATGCCAGCATCAGTAGTAGTGGTAGTAGGAACACCAGTCGACTCAGTCACCACCTAGTCCTACCCGTCACGCCCACATCGCACACCCCCCCGAAGGTGAAACCCGTGGGGGGCGTCAATTTCGCCGCGGGTGTCGCGGCGTTGGCCGCACGCCCGGTCGACATCCGCTGGTTCCAGCAAGCCGTCGCCGGCACCGTGCGGGTCGTCGCTCCGGCCCGGTCTCGGGCCAAGGTGGCAGAACATGATCACAGCCTGGTGATCGACGTCCGGTACATTTGCTCGGCACTGAACATCACCGGCGTTCGGGCGCAACACCCGCCTGGTGACTGGTCCCCCCGTTGGCAGGAGCGGAGCGCTCATCGAGGGGTGCAGACTTGTTCAGTTGTTGGCCAGAGCGACGAGTTGGTCCCGATCGGGTGCCGGAACGGGTTCGTGGCGCCAGTCCGCTCCGAGCTCGCGGATGCGTTCGGTGAGGCCATCGGACGCGAGGGATTCGTCGAGCGGTTCGATCGTTAGATCGGCTCGAACGAAGAGGCGGAGGCAGTCGGGATCGCGGGTCGCCGCCCACCTCATGGCCTGGTCGAGCTCCCACCACCGGTCCGCGGGACGGTATTCCTCGCCTCGGATAGCGGCGCCGATCTCCTCGTCTGCCTCGGTGCGCACGCCGCGCACGTGGGCGACACCGGCCCGGGTCGCCCGGCCGCGGCACAACCCGGCGACGGCGGCGTCCCGCCGAATTGTCACACCAGGGTGGGTGGCGGCCGCGGCAGCCAACACCGATTCGACCAGGGGTCGCCGGCCCGTGAGCACCTCGACGTCGTGGTCCTCGGGCCGCTCGGGGCCGCGGACGAACTCGGGGATAGCCAGCAGGGGGTTGTAGCGCCGCCCTCCGGCCGCCTCGATGGCGTTGGCCACCTGGGGCAGCTCGGCTTCGAGGATGGCCCGGTAGCGGGGCATGAAGAAGTGGGGGAGCCGGAACTGGTTGACACCCCGGCGGCTCCAGTTGTCCCAGGCGTCAAGCGGGCCTGGCGGCGGGGCCGGGTCACGCTCGAGAACCGTCACGCGGTGGCCGTCCTCGGCCAGCAACAGGGCGGTGCCCAAGCCGACCACCCCGGCCCCGAGGATCACGATGTCAGCCATGGCGGCGGCAGTGCTCGGCCAGCAGGGAGGCCACGTTGATGATCGCCCCCGAGCCTCGTCTGACCCCGCCTGGCAGGCCGGCCCGGGTGAGCCGGCTGGCGGCTCTTATGTGGACCATGATCAGGTGGTCGACCATCTCGGGGTCAACGTCAACGAAGGGGGCGTAGTTAGCGAAGCCAGCGTTGTTGACCAGCAGGTCGACGTCTTGTTCGGCCAGGACTCGTTCGACCGGCATGGTCATCTCTCCTTGAGGTGCGGTTTGCGGCCCCAGGCCAGGAAGTACAGGCAGGACATGGCCAGCGTGGACGGGTCAGCCAGGCGCATGCGAACCCGGCGGTCCAGCTGAGCGAGTTCGTCCTCCGAGGCGATCCCGGCTTCGACGATCTTGGCCCACATGCTGCCTACCAGGTCGGGAAGGAGGGTGCGCCGAGCGTGGCCGGCCGGGTACACGTCGGCGCGTCCGTCGGCCCCGACGTCGGTCAGCCCGGCCTGGCGGAGCAGATGGGTCAGCTTGCGGCCGATGGAGAGGTCCGCACCGTCGGCGCGGTAAGCGGCGTGGAGGATGGCGTGGAGCCGATCCCATTCGGGGTCGGGTGGATAACAGATCCCCGCCATGGCGTCCGCTTCGTCAGAGATGACCCACCCTCCTGGTTTCGCCACGCGCACCATCTCGGCGACGACTTGTTCGGGTGATCGAATATTGACCAGGAGCAGCCGGGCGTGCACGACATCAAACGAGCTTGATGACAATCCGGTGTGGCGGGCATCGGCTTGGAGCACCTCGACGTTGGCCAGGCCACGGTCCTGCACCAGACGCCGGGCCATGGCAACGTGCGCCGGGTCGATGTCGACGGCGGTCACCGAGCCGGTTGGCCCAACCCGCTCGGCGAGCAACTCGATCGTCCCCGCCGGGCCGCAGCCGAGGTCGAGGGCCCGGCCACCCGGCGGTAGATCGACACGGCCAAGCAAGGCCAGCGAATGGGCCTCCAGGTCGTGGGATTGGCGCCGAAGCCGTTCACGTTCGGCCGGGTTGGTGCCCAAGGTGTAGACCGATGCAGAGGGCCCTCTCGAGTCTCGTTTTGTCGTGGGGTTCACGGGTACGACCATGTCCATTTCCTCAAGGGGTAGGGAGCCTCAGAAGCGGCTTGGCTGATAGCGATCGGGTGTCGATCAGGTGAGATAGGTCGGGAATGACTCGCAGAATTCCCGCTGGATGTACAAGACGCTCTTGGCCATCTGGTCGGCGGTCCAGGTGACGGTGGGCGGCCTCTACGTCGCCGACCAGCAGGTGAACGCGACCCAAACGCATAACCGTCATCTAACGAGTCCTTTCCACCCGGTGACTACATGCACGAGTACGGCCGCGACCCCGATGCGGTTCGCGACCCGCCGAACCGAGCGTGGGATCAATGGTGGAGATTCAAGGTCCGGCAGAGGGGACGCCTTCCGGCCGTCCCACCGCGCTATTCGCTGCCCATACGGTCACAATGCGACTTCACGCTTCGAGCGACAAGTGGCAAACTAGCCATAATGCGCAAAACGCTCGCCAAGCACCGGGTGGCCATGGCCGTCCAGCCCGGTGCCCCCATATTCGAGCTGTCAGTCCCCTGCGAGATCTTCGGCACCGACCGTCCGGAAATCCACGACCCCTGGTACGACTTCGAGGTCTGCCCCACCGAACCGGCGGCCGAGGTGGCTGCCGGCTTCGTGGCCAATCAGAACGGATCGATGGACGATCTGGCCCAAGCCGACACGGTGATCATCCTCGGCTGCACCAACGTCCGCGCCCAACCCCCGACGCAACTCATCGACGCCATCCGCCGCGCCCACAGGCGCCGCGCCCGCATCGTGGGCATTTGCTCGGGGGCCTTTGTGCTCGCCCGCGCCGGCCTCCTCGACCACCGCCGGGCCACGACCCATTGGATGCACATCGACGACTTCGCCGCTCTTTTCCCCGCTGTCATCCTCGACCCGTCGGTGCTCTACGTCGAAGACGGCGGGGTGTTCACCTCGGCCGGGACCGCCGCCGCCATCGACCTATGCTTGGAACTCGTCCGCCAAGACCTCGGTGCTTCAGCAGCAAACGAGGTCGCCCGACGCATGGTGATTCCGCCCCATCGAGACGGCGGTCAAGCCCAGTACCTGCGACGGCCCATGCCGCCCAACCCCGACCACGACCTGGCCCAGGCCCTGCAATGGGTCCAGACCAACCTTGACCGCCACATCACGGTCGAGGACCTCACCCGACACGCCCACCTCAGTCGGCGAACGCTCATCCGACGCTTTCACGACGCCCTCGGCGTGACTCCCCAACAGTGGCTCCTACGCCAACGGCTTCTCCTGGCCCAAGATCTCCTCGAAACCTCCTCCCTACCCGTCGAGCGCATCGCCGAGCGGTCGGGCATGGGATCGGCAGCCAACCTCCGCCACCACTTCAGCGAACACGTCGGCGTCTCACCACTGGCCTACCGACGCACCTTCGGCACCCCCACCCAACCACTATGAGTGTTTCACCCGGTTCAATCTCCTCACCTCTGCGACATCGTGCTCTTCAAAGCGGCCGGAACAGACACCCCATGTCGTCAGGCCGGGCTCTCGCGCCGTGCCCTGCTGCTACTTGAACGGCCATCCCCATCACGTGCTGAACCAGACCCGGCCTTGACAGTTCACTGGGCGTCGAGTCTGGCCGCCAGACCGAAGGACGCGAAGACCTCGGAATCCTGGAACACCGAGTTCCGGCTGATGCCCTCGTCGGTGACGGTGAAGATCTGGAGCGTGTGCATCTCGTATCCGCTACCGACGCGCCGATAGGCGGCGAATCCGGGCTGGCCGTTGGCCGCGACGGCCTTCAGACACCAGTCCGTTCCGGCCTGGGCGAAGACCCACTCCATGAAGAGGCCGTAGTTGCCCGGGCCGGCGAACCAGTTGAGCATTGGCGGCATCTCCATGAGCACGTCCTCGGTGAGCAGCCGCTTGAGACCCTCGATGTCGGCGTGCTCGAACGCCTTCATATAGCGATCGACCCAGGCCCGCTGCTCGGTTGCGGGCGGCTCGCTGAGACGTTCCTGGCGGACCCCGACTTCCTTCATCCGGGCCCGGGCCCGCTGCAGGGAACTGTTCACCGAGACGACGGTAGTGCCGAGGATTTCTGCCGCCTCGGATGCGGAGAAGCTGAGCACGTCCCGCAGGATCAGCGCACCACGCTGACGCGCCGACAGGTGCTGCAGGGCGGCGGCGAACGTCAAGCGCAGGCTGCTGCGGTCGATCACGGCTCTAGCCGGATCGCCCGCGTCCAGCCACGAGTCCGGCAAGGGCTGGAGCCAGGCGGCGTGCTCTGCCTGGACGAGCGGCGCGAGCGGGTCCGACGCGGCCACCAGCCCCGACGGCAGCGGTCGGCGGCCGCGGACCTCCAAGGCGGTCAGGCAGACGTTCGTTGCGATCCGGTAGAGCCAGGTGCGCAGTGAGCTGCGAGTCTCGTCGTACTGCTCCCGCGCCCGCCACGCCCTCAGGTAGGTGTCCTGGACCAAGTCCTCTGCGTCCTGGGCCGAGCCGAGCATCCGGTAGCAGTACGCCAGCAGTTCCGCCCGGAACGGTTCGACCCGGCGACCGAAGCCGTCTACCTTCGTCGCCACGCCCACGCCCGTTCTCTGCTCCTATCCGGGGTTCACGGCCCAGGCGCCAGCACCGGGCTGTTGTGATAGGCGGCGATCAGCCAGCGGCCGTCCCGCTTCTCGAAAGTCCAGGTCGCGTGTACCTTACCCGTGTCCGGAACCTCGGTCTCGCCGGCGAACAGGATGCCGGATTCGCTGACGACGATCGCGGCGTCCCTGCCGACGAAGCGGAGGCTGAGCTGCTTGTTGTAGGTCGAGCTGCCTTTGAGTGGCCCCTCGAAGGCCAGGGCCATGCTCTCCCGGATCACGTCACGGCTGTCGCGCCGCGAGCCGGTCATGATGGCGGTCGCGTCAGCGGTGTAGTTGGCGACCATACCGTCGGCGTCGCCAGCCTCCCACGCCCGGTAGGAGTCAACTAGTACGGCCTGGATGGCGGCCTCGTCTTCCGTACGACTGTCTGACATCGGATTCTCCCTTACGATCGGTTCGCCCGAGGTATTCCGGCGAACTCGTGAATACATACCGGCGGCGGAGTCGGAACTCATCGGGCCCGCGGTAACGAGGTGTTGACGCGTGCGACAGAGAGCGGTTGCCGTGGCGGGTCGCCGCCTAAGCGAGGGATATGCAGTTGCGGGGGTGGTCAGTCGACGACGGATCGTCGAGCCCCCCGAAGCGTCTGACCTCCTTCCCGACCTTTGCCGTGGCGTAGTCCTGGTGACGGATGGTGCGGGAATTTTTTCGGAGATTGTTGCACCGGGTGCGCACTCCCTCGAGACTGCTCGACGGGTAGGAGGCACCCCTCAAGCGGCCAGTCGTCGCCTGCAGGTTTGCCGGACGGGACCTCACGCCAGGCGAAGGGGCGAACGTCCTGCCCAACCGACCGTACCAACACGGATGCCCGGTCCGAGTGTCCAGGCCGTGGCACTGGCTCGCCGGTCCTGAACCGACCGTTCGGCCCTGATTCCCTGTGTTGCTGCCGTCCCGGATGGGGAACCAGTTGACGCTGGGTTCGGGCGCAGATAGATTCTCGACTCATTCGATCGGGTTTACAGGCAGATCGCCACGCCAGGTCCATCTGCCGGTGGCGGGCCGTCACTGGGGGAGGTGCCCCCTCGTGAACGTGGCTGTGGTGGTGGGTAATCCCAAGCCCCGATCGCGGACGCTGGAGGCCGCCAGGCGGCTGGCCGCCCGACTCGGTGACGGGCCCCCCAAGCTGGTAATCGATGTGATCGATCTGGGCCCCGGCCTCCTGGGATGGGGCGATGAGGCGGTCGCGGCCGCGGTAGCGAGCGTCCAATCCGCTGGCGCGGTAGTGGTGGCGTCGCCGACCTACAAGGCCAGCTACACCGGGATCTTGAAGCTGTTCCTGGATCAGTTCGCCACCGGCAGCCTGGCCGGAGTGGTGGCCTTTCCGGTCATGCTCGGCGGGGCGTGGCTGCATTCTCTCGCCCCGGAGGTCTTCCTGCGGCCGGTGCTGGTTGAACTGGGCGCCACCTGCCCGGTGAAAGGTCTCTACCTCCTTGACACCGACTACCACGACCCGCCCGGCCTGGACGACTGGGTCCAGGAGGCCAGGAGATTCCTCACATGACTGGGCCGCCAGCACCTGGGCCGCCGGCCAACCGCGACGTACAAATGAGCTTGGAGCCATGACACCAAAGAAGCAAATTCACCTGGCGGCCCATTTCCCCGGCGTCAACAACACCACGGTCTGGAGCGATCCTCGCTCGGGGAGCCAGATCGAATTCAGCTCTTTTGCCCACATGGCCCGCACCGCTGAGCGAGCCTGCTTCGACTTCTTCTTCCTGGCTGAGGGGCTGCGCCTGCGCGAGCAGGGCGGGCAAATCTACGACCTGGACGTGGTCGGCCGCCCGGACACCTTCACCGTCCTGGCCGCCCTGGCCGCCGTTACCGATCGGCTGGGCCTCACCGGCACGATCAACTCCACCTTCAACGAACCGTACGAAGTCGCCCGGCAGTTCGCCACCCTCGACCATCTCTCCGCGGGGCGGGCCGGGTGGAATGTGGTCACCTCGTGGGATGCGTTCACCGGTGAGAACTTCCGCCGGGGGGGTTTTCTGCCTCAGGAGCAGCGCTACAACCGGGCCAAGCAGTTCATGTTGACGGCCTGGGAGCTGTTCGACTCGTGGAGAGGCGACGAGATCGTGGCGGACAAGACGTCCGGTGTCTTTCTCTCAGACCGCGACGCCGGGGCCTTCGATCATCACGACGACCAGTTCCAGATCTCCGGCCGCTTCAATGTTCCTCGTAGCCCTCAGGGTCGGCCCGTGATTCTCCAGGCCGGAGACTCGGAAGAGGGCCGAGAGTTCGCCGCCGAAACGGCCGACGCCATCTTTACTCGGCACAGCGGCTACGCCAGTGGGCGCGCTTTTTACGCCGACGTGAAGGGCCGGCTGGCCCGCTACGGACGCCAGCCTGATGAGCTCGTCGTCCTGCCGGCCGCCACGTTCGTGCTGGCCGATACCGACGCCGAGGCCCAGGAGCGGTCACGGCACATCAGAGAGCAACAGGTGAGCGGTGCCACCGCCATCAAACTGCTGGAGCAGGTCTGGAACCGCGACCTGTCCCAATACGACCCGGACGGGCGGCTCCCCGACGTCGAGCCCCTGATCGGCACCGAGACGATAGCTCCCGGCCGGGCCTCGGTCCGAATGAACAAGGACCCACTCGGCACAGCTAACCAGTGGCGGCAGTTAGCGGAGGCAAAGAATCTGTCCATCCGCCAGCTCATGATCGAGGTGAGCGCCCGTCAGTCCTTCGTCGGCTCAGCCTCGACCGTCGCTGACGACATGGAGCTGTTCGTTAGGGACGAGGTCTGCGACGGATTTATCCTCGTCCCTCACATCACCCCCGGGGGCCTCGACGACTTTGCTGACAACGTCGTTCCGATCTTGCAGGAACGGGGGGTGTTTCGCGCCCACTACGAAGGGACAACCCTGCGGGATCATCTCGGGCTGCCGCCTCTGGGCCCGGGCCGGGGCCGCGCCGTAGCCAGCATGTCGGACTCGGGCGAAGCGGGAGGGAGGTCGTGAGCCGGCGCCGTGTTCCCCTCTCGGTGCTGGATCTGGTGCCGGTGCCGTCCGGCTCGACCCCAGCCCAGGCGGTCCACAACTCGATAGACCTGGCCCGCCGCGCCGAGGTTCTGGGTTACTGCAGGTACTGGTTTGCCGAGCACCATCTGAACCCGGGAGTAGCCGGCACCACGCCGGCGGTCATGATCGGGCTGGCCGCCGCCGCGACCAGCAGCATCCGGGTGGGGTCAGCGGGAGTACAACTGGGGCACCGTACGCCGCTGTCGGTGGTCGAGGAGTTCGGCCTCCTCGACTGTGCCTATCCCGGCCGGCTGGACCTTGGCATCGGCCGCACCCAGGGCACGCCCCGGCGATCCGACAACAACGGAGCCGACTCCATTACCCCCGCGCTCGCTCCGCTACCGGCGTTGGCGGACCCCGACGCGCCCGGGCCCGCCGGCGCCGGTCCCGGCCAGGCCGGGATGGCCCGCGAATCGGTGCCGCCCCGCCCCCGGCGCCCTGCCCACACGGTCGACGGCGTCCTCATCCCCTCTCCGCCTCCACTGGAGCGGCTCCGGCACTCACCGCGCCTCGCTCTGGCCCGGGATCTGCTCCAGCAACCGGAAGCGATAACGCCGGGCTACACCCAGCAGATTGGTGACCTCCTGGCGCTGCTGCGCGGCGAGTACCGGTCCCACGGGCTGGAGGCGCACGCCACGCCGGGCGAACGCGCCGGCGTGGAGCTCTGGATCCTGGGCAGCAGCGGTGGCGAGAGCGCCGAAGTGGCCGGCCACAACGCCTTGCGTTTCGCCGCCAACTACCACGTAAGCCCAGCCACCGTCCTGGATGCCGTGCACGCGTACCGAGCGGCCTTTCGTCCTGGTCCCGAAGTCGAACGCCCTTACATTTGCGTGTCGGTCGACGTTGTTGTAGCGGAGGGCGAGAGTGAAGCTCGCCGGCTCGCCGCGGGCTACGGGCTATGGGTCCTCGGCATCCGATCGGGCGAAGGTGCCATCCCCTTCCCCACCGACCAGGAGGCGGCCGCCCACACCTGGACGACCCATGACTGGGAGCTGGTCGCCGACCGCATCCCGACTCAGATTGTCGGATCCCCAAAGGACGTCGTGGACCAGCTTGAGCGGGTGGTAGCGGTGACAGGAGCCGACGAGCTCGCCGTCACCACCATGACCCACGACCACGTCGACCGGATCCGCTCGTACGAGTTGCTGGTCGAGCAGTGGGACGCGTCGTGAACACCGCTCCTCCTGGTGACGCTCATCCCCTCGACAACCCGGTGTGGGGCTCGCTGTCGGCGGCGCACTCCTATCTGGCCGACCTGGCCGAGGTCGACGGCGGGCGGGCCGGGCGCTACCAGCGTGGCGTTTCCCCGTTCGGCGCCGTGGCCGACCCCAGGGACCCATCCTCCTGGTCGGCCCTCGCCTATTTGCTGGAGGGTAGGGGCGTTGTCCTGATCGTCGATCCGGATGAGCTGCCAGGCGGCTGGGAAGTGACCGGTACCATACGAGGGGTGCAGATGGACGGGACCCTGCTCGAGCCCGCAGCCGACCGGGAGCTCCAGCCCCTGAACCCCGCCGACCTGCCCGAGATGCTCGCCCTCGTCGAGCGAACCCGGCCCGGCCCCTTCCTTTCCCGGACGATCGAAATGGGCACCTACGTGGGTTTGCGGTGCCAGGAGTCGCTCATTGCCATGGCAGGGGAGAGGCTCCGCCCAGCCGGCTGGACAGAGATCAGTGCGGTGTGCACCGACGCCGCGTTCCGTGGCCAGGGGATCGGCACCCGTCTGGTGCGAGCGGTAGCCGCCGCCATCCGCGATCGCGATGAGCGGCCCTTCCTGCACGCCGCGGCCACCAACGACCCGGCCATCCGCCTCTACCGGACGTTGGGGTTCGAGTTGCGCCGCACCGTGTCATTCACCTCCGTACGTGAGCAGCTCCACTAGTCCTGTCGTCCTGCTGACCAGCCGGGTCGGTGACCTGGCCCGTTCGAAACGCCCGGCCCGACCGCCATGGACGGGGTCGGCCGCCGATCGGATCACCGCTTCTTGGCCGCCGCCCAGCTTGAGCGCGATCAGCGGCCGCTGCGCCCA
Source organism: uncultured Acidimicrobiaceae bacterium (assembly GCA_963769725.1). Classification (GTDB taxonomy): domain Bacteria; phylum Actinomycetota; class Acidimicrobiia; order Acidimicrobiales; family Palsa-688; genus PALSA-693. The sequence goes on from CAVYMU010000011.1 coordinate 20,460, forward strand.
CGGGCGATTGGTCTCGCTTCCTTGTTGCACGGCAGCCTTCTTGTCGATAAAGTCGATCGAGTAAGTTGACTTTCGAGTCGTGTGCCAAACCCGCCAACCGACGCCGCCGGGGCAGGGCCCACCGCTAGCCCCCTGATCAACCCGGCCGTCAGGACGTCCGTCGGCCCCCTTGACACGAAGGGAACCCATCGCATGGCTGCATCCTCCGAACTGCACCTGGCGGTCGCGCTCGACGGCGCCGGGTGGCATCCCGCCGCATGGCGCCACCCAGAGGCGCGCCCGGCCGAGTTGCTGACCGCCAGATACTGGGTTGACCTGGTCGCCGAAGCCGAACAGGGCCTGATCGATTTTGTCACCATCGAAGACTCGCTTGCTCTGCAGTCGACCCCCTACGACCGGCCCGATGGACGGACCGACCAGGTACGCGGCCGCCTGGACGCCGTCCTCGTGGCGGCGCGAGTGGCGCCGCTCGTCAGCCACATCGGGCTGGTCCCGACCGCAACGGTCACCCACACCGAACCGTTCCACGTCTCCAAGGCGATCGCCACCCTCGACTACGTCAGCACCGGTCGCGCCGGCTGGCGAGCGCAGCTGTCGCGGCCCGCCGAGACCTCCCATTTCGGTCGACGCAGCGACCCGGAGGTCCGGATCGAGGACTACCAAACGCCCGAGGCCCAAGCCGTACTCGCCGAGCGCTTCGAGGAGGCCACCGACTTCGTCGAAGTAGTCCGCCGGCTGTGGGACAGCTGGGAGGACGACGCCGTGATCCGCGACGCAGCCACCGGCCGGTTCGTCGACCGCGGCAAACTCCACTACATCGACTTCGAGGGCCGGTGGTTCAACGTCAGAGGCCCCTCAATCGTGCCCCGTCCGCCGCAAGGTCAGCCCCTGGTCACCGCCCTGGCCCACGCCACCGTTCCGTATCGGTTCGCGGCCCGGTCGGCTGACGTCGTTTACGTGACCCCCCGGGACGGCATCGAGGCCGCAGCGATCACGGAGCAGATCCGGGTGGACCAGGACACCGCCGGCCGGACCGATGACATCATCCACGTCTTCGGCGACCTCGTCGTGTTCCTTGACGACACGCCGACCGCAGCCCACAACCGCAAAGCCCGCCTGGACGAGCAGGCCGGCCAAGCGTATGGCAGCGACGCCCTGGTGTTCACCGGCACGTCGACAGAGCTGGCCGACCTCTTCGAAGACTGGCAACAGGCCGGACTGTCAGGGTTCCGCCTTCGGCCCGGCACCATCCCCTACGACCTCGAAACCATTACCCGCCGGCTGGTCCCCGAACTACAACGGCGCCTCGCCTTCCGCACCGCCTACCAAGCGAACACCCTCCGCGGTCTCCTCGGGCTGTCGCGCCCCGCCAATCGTTATGCGGCCTTATAACACAACCACCTTGACCCGAGCCGAGAACTCCGGATCCGGCCACCGGGTCCCGGGCGGCGGCTCCCACGAGAGCGCCCGACGACGGACCCCTGATGGTTGGCGCATGCCGGCGGCCTGGTCGTCGGGAGTGGGCCTCACCTTCAACTAGCCCCAGGAGGCAGCATGCACTACGTAAGCCGGGCCATCGCGGTCGCCGGGGCAACAGCTCTGGTCGTCGGTGTCGGGATGGCTACCGGAGCGTTCGGGGCGAACCCGGGCATCACCCTAGCGTAGGCAAGAGCATCGTCTCCTGCCCGGGCGCCCTATCGAACGGGGTCAAGACGGCCGACTCGGAGGTCATCAGGTGCGCGGCCGCGCCAACCACCACGACCAGCAGCACGGTGCCGGTGACGACCACCGCGAGTCCAACCATGCCGACCACGACGAGCACTACGACCGGACAGCCGCCGACTCCGACGACCGTCCCGGCGGGCGGCGAAAAATGCGGACTGCCCGCTCCGGCGTTTTGCGACAACTTCACGGCCGAGACGCCGCCGAAAGTGACCCGCAGCGGACCGCTCTCACCGGTGTGGGGGGTCAGCCGGATCAGCAACGAGAGCAATCCGCCGCAGGGGACTCTCGACAACTGGGTCGGCGTTACGCTCGGAGCGGAGGACGACGCGGCCCGGCGGATCCGGTGCAGACCGACGTGATGAACTCGGCTGGGCCCGCCCAGCGGGCTAGCCACGTCAGGAACTCACGATCGTGAACGAGCTGACGGGTACCTATTCCGCCGGGGACCAGGACAATGTCGGTGGGAGGGGCTTGGTGGTAGGAGTCCTGGGCGATCACCACCGGGCCTTGGGCACTTCGTATTGGCCCCACCCCGAGACCGACCAGGGCCATCCGGAAGCGGTCAGGGAGGGCACCGAACAGTTCCAAAGGCCCGAAGACATCGAGCAGTTCGAACCCGTCGAAGAGGACCACGGTTATGTCACGAGACGACTTCTGGGATTCAGGCATGGGAAGATTGTGGCTCCTCGATAGAGACGGCCGGGGGGTGGCAGGTTTCGCTACCATCGGTCCGGGTAGCGTTGGCGCCGTGCGCTTCGACGGGAGTGAGCCCGAGACTTGTAGGCGTTGCGGGTTCGACTCTCGGTGGTGGGGGCGCCGGGACGCCTCGTTGGTGTTCGAACGTCTCGGCTACTGGTGGCGCTCGGCCACCGTCGGGGTTGGCGCGGACGACCTCAACCGCCGGCCCGGTCCCGGCGTGTGGTCAGTCCTGGAGTACGGGCTTCACTCTGCCATGGTCCTGCCGATTCTTCGCGACGGGATCGAATTGATCCTGGCCCACGATGGCGCCGAGGTGCGCGATCCCTGTCCCGACGTTGACATCGAGGATGCCACCCGGCCCTTGACTCTCGATCCGGCCTCGATACTTGACGCCCTCGAGCGGGAGGGAGCCACGCTCAGCCGCCTCGTCGACAGCTGCGAAGAGGGGTGGGCGCATCTTGGCCGGATGGATGACGGAACCTGGTGGCAGGCCGAGGCCACCTTGATGCACATCGTGCACGACACCACCCACCACTTCCTGGACGTGGCCGAGGGACTGGCCAGGATCGGAGCGGCCCTGCCCACCGTCACCGCACTCGTCGAATCGGTGAACGTTTCTGATGGCGGTGTCTCGAAGCTCCCAGTCACGTCGATCTCGGTGGCGCCCGGAGGCGTCACGGCCAGCGCCCGGGCCGAAAGGAAGAACAACGGCCCCCCTTTCCAGGCGGTGTGCTTGTGGTCGAGCGACGTGATTGCGGAGCTGGCCGGTCGTGATCACCCTTTGGGGGCCGGCGCAGCCAGTGAGAACTTGACCCTCTCGGGCGCCGATTGGCCTCGCCTGCGACCGGGCACCCGCCTGCGGGCCGGAACCGCTCTCCTGGGCTGTCCTACCCGGCGATCCCTGGCCAGCAGCAGAACCGCTGGTTGAGTGACGGCGATGTCAGCCGGCTGTCCCACGAGGAGCATCCGGAGTGGGCCGGGTGGTACGGCTGGGTCCGGCGGCCGGGCGTGGTTCGACTCGGCGACGCCGCCGTGATCTCGCCAACTCTGGCTGGGCGTGAGCCGTCCTGATCGACGACCCCGCCGAGCGGCGGGAAGACGCGGTGATGAAATCTCGCCAGCTGTCCGATGGCACCCGTCGAGGTGGCATCCACCTGGCCCCCGAGGTGCAGACGGCTGCAGCGGGTAGGACGCTCGCAACCTGATGGCTCTTTCATCCGGCCGGCACTCGGGCGGCTCGTCGCGGTAGACCGGCGAAGTCCCGCACGGTGGCGAGGAGCACGTCGGCGTCGGGGTGCGGTACGAGATAATGCGAGTACGCCAATCGAAGGAATATCTCCGCGGCCTGCTCCCGCGAGAGGGTCCCGGTTCCGACCGCCGGCACTTCGTCCAGGGCATCACCCAGTAGCCGGGCCAGTATCTCGACATGGGGTTTGAGCGCCTTGGCCAGTCCCTCCAGAGCGAAGGCGGGGTCGGCGCCAATCGAGTCCGGCATCATCGATTCGTCGAGGTAGTTGACGAGATAGCGCACGGCGGCGTCGAGGCGGCGTCGAGGCGTACGGTGCGCATCGATCACCACCTGAAGTCCGATGTCGAATTGGGCTTCTTCGTAGGCCGCAATCGCCGTCAGGAGATCCGTCTTCGATGGGAACCAACGGTAGAGCGTCGGCCGGGAGATGCCGGCTGCGACAGCAACAGCCGACAAGGTCAGCCGCTCGGGCCCTCGTTCGGCGACTGCTCTTCTTGCCGCCTGGAGAATCGAGTCGGCGGTGGTCGGAGCGGGCTTTATAAGGTGGCAACATTACACATTTATCGGAGAGTGTCAAGGGTCTCGAGCCGAAACCAAACCCTTCGACCGGGTGGTGGACCGCTGCTGCTGCCCGATGATCGGATCCGCCCGGAGTTGACATTCTGGTCCAGAATTGTAAACTATGGGCGTTCCCGCCCAGAGGTGGGAGCGACCGAGTGGCTAGGGGGTACCCGTGGTGGTCGCATCCGAACAGACGGCTGGACCGGGTGTTGGCGCGGACGTGAACTACGTCTGGAACCCCCCGACGGCATCGGGCCAGGTCCTCGAGTTCGTGACCGAGGCCGAGGAACACACGACCATGCGGACGCTACCCGGGCGTCCCGTCTGGATCGCGAACGCCCGGCCACTGACGACGGATCTCGACCGTGAGGGATTCCTGCTCGTGGCGCATGCCAGCTCGGTTGCAGACTTCGACCTGATCCAGGAGGATCCCGTTGTCGATCAGCAATACATCGACGAGATGACGAACCTTCTGCCGCGAGGTGACGGGCGCGTCGAAGGTTTTCATGCTGGGTGGCGGCAAGAAGCGCTACGGAGAAGGGGCCACGGACAAGTTGGCTTCACTCTTCAATGCCAAACCGGCCCGTTATCCGCACGCCGACAACACCGACTCTTCGGCGACGGCTCAGATCGAGATGATCGATGCTTTTGTCGAGGACATCAATATCAAGGACTATTCACGCCACGCCTTGTACAACATGTGGCGAGCGGTGTCACCACCCCCACAGGACTTTCCCCTCGCGGTATGCGATGCCAGGAGCGTCGCTCTCGATGACGAGGTCACCGTGACGGCGATCACGATGGAACGTGCTGTCGGTGAGATCCGCCATGACACCACGAGCTACCTCTACAACGGTGCCCACCGTTGGCACTACTACCCCGATATGACCCGCGACGAAGTGATCGTCTTCAAGGCCCACGACACCGACCGAAGGCGGGCTCGCCGGGTGCCGCATACCGCATTCACCGACCTGACCTGTCCGCCGGGGGTGCCGACGAGGGCGAGCGTGGAAATGCGGGGGCTCGCCCTCTTCGTGTAGCCGTCGGACCGTATCGGGAACCCTGATCGAAAGGTCCACAACTGTGCCGTCTTTGACCCTGGAAGCTGTCGTCGAACGCGCCCGCGCCCTTACCGACGTGGAGGATCCGGATCCGACCCACTTCATCGAGAACCTCGACGCCGTCGTTCGGAGCATGAACCAGGAAGCCACGTGGACGCCCGAGGGCCTCGACGGTGCCGTCGGCATGATGGCGGTGGCGCTGCGGAACCGTATGGAGGTCGACCGGTACGCGGCCGATCAACCCGGCGTGGACGATTCCAAGCTCGATGCACCGATCTTTCTCACCGGCCTGCCTCGATCCGGCACGACCTACTTCCAGTACCTCTTCGACCTGGATCCCACGCTGCGGATGTTGCGCACCTGGGAGGGAGAGCGACCTGTTCCGCCGCCTGCGACCGATTCCGACTCCGTGGGTCGCCGGCGTCAGGCCAGTACCGAGAAGGCTCGCCAGGTACGCGAACTCACCGGAGGTAAGATCGATGCGCTGCATCTCACCGACGTCGACGGCCCCCAGGAGTGTCTGGCCATCCTGGACCAGACCTTCGTCAACCCGGGCCTACTCTGGACAATGTCGGCACAGGGATACCTCGACTTTCTCCTGAACTCGGCTGACCTCCACTCGGCCTACGAGTATCACGCCAGGGTCCTGAAGTTGCTGCAGTGGGGGGGATCTCCTCAGCGCTGGGCGCTGAAGTGGCCCTGCCACCTCCTCGCCCTGGAGGCCATCGCGGCCGTGTACCCGGATTCGCGATTCGTCGTGACCCATCGAGACCCGGTGCAAGCCCTCGCTTCTAACTGCAGCCTGGCCCAGCTCCTGCGCTCGGGCAATTCCCCGGACGCGGACCCGAAGCAAACTGGGCGCGACATGCTCGAACTGGTTCGTCAGCACGTAGACCGGCTGGTGGCATTCGACATCACCCAGTCCGAAGAGGGGCGCTCGCGCCTCGTGCACGTGGACTATTACCAGCTGGTCGACGCTCCGGAGACGGTCATGCCAGCCGTCTTCGAGGCCATCGCCCTCGAGTGGACGCCGACCATTGAGGAGCGGATTCGCACCTGGCGGGCCGCAAATCCGAAAGGCCAACGCGGTACTCACGAGTATACGCTCGACGACTACGGCCTCGATCGGGATATGGTCGCCGAGGCCTTCTCCGACTACACGCAACGCTTTGACATCCCGGCCGAGCCCGGCGACGCCTGATGGGGGACAATGGCGTCGGCTGGATTGGGTGCCTCGACGACCTGCGCCACGTGGGGGCTCGTCTGGCGGAAAGGGCGGTTGCGGCCGGGAACTCGAGGCGGGAGGCCGATCTCGCCGTAAAGCTGTTCGGGGCAATCATGGGCGCCTACCTCTCACACCTGTGGGCCGAACCAGATCATCCATCGTTCCTTCCGAGCGTGGGCTACTACCAGATGTACGGTTCGCCGAATCCCGACACCGTCTACCGGACGGCGGCCATCGATGCCGGCGGTGAATATCTGATCACCGGGTACCGCGGTTCTGTTCCGGATGTGTCGATTATGCCGTTTGGTCCACCGACTGCGAGCGGGCTTCAGACCTTTCCACCCTTCGAGTTCGCCGGGCTCGCGATTGACGACGACGGCAGGTTCGACGTCTCGCTGAGTCAACAGCGCCCACCGAACGCACGGAACTGGTGGCAGCTCGAGCCGGGGATGCGTGCGCTCATGATGCGAAGTGTCACCGATGAGTGGGGCCGTCACACCGAGCCGAGGGTCGCGATCGTTCGCCTCGACTGCGATCCACGTCGGCCCCGGGTCGCGGCGGAAGCCCTGCGACCACGACTGCAGTCGTTCGCGGTCGTGGTCGAGGCCATGGTGATGTCGGGCGTGAAGAGAGTGGAGGACCTTCGAGCTGACGATGTGGTGAACCGAGTGGTCGAGGTCGATTACTCAGGAAGCGGAGGTCTCAAGGACCAGTGGTATCAGGAGGGGTGCTTCTCACTGGACGACGGTCAGGTGGTTGTCGTCGAGGCCCACCTGCATCCGGACTGTCGAGCATTCTCACTCTCGCTGACAGACCCGTTCTTCTCGACGATCGATTGGGCCAACGCCCAGAGCAGTCTGAACCGTCACCAAGCGGTGATCGACTCCGATGGGGTGCTGCGGGCGGTGGTCGCCGAGAAGGACCCGGGTGTCCACAACTGGCTCGATACCACCGGGCACGAGTCTGGCGTACTTCAGTGCCGGTGGCTGGGCGGAGATGCCGCGCCCGCCGTCTCGATCCGCGCCGTACCCGCCGCCGCTCTCGACCAGGTGCTGCCCGGCACTGCGGCGCCGATAACTCCCGAAGAACGGATCGAGCGAATCCGAGCCCGGCAGATCGGGACGCAACTCCGTTCCTATTGGTAGAACTGCGCTGTTCGGTCTGACCACGACTCGGTGCGCCGGTGCACACTGGTCGGTAGTCGGATGGAACGCCATCGAAAGGAGAGTGGCATGCCGCTGTCGGGTGTCTCGCATGTAAGTCTGACGGTCAGCGACCTGGACCGGAGCTGCGAATGGTACAGGGACGTGCTCGGGTGGGACCAGAAGCTGACGGATCGGACCGATACGACCACGTTCGCCTATGGAATCCTGCCCGACGGTACGACACTGGTCTTGCGGGTGCACGATGACCCTATTGCTGAGCGGTTCGACGAGCGCCGGCCCGGGTTGGACCACCTATCGTTCGGGACCACAGCACCGAACGACCTCGAGGAGATCGAGCGCCGCATCCAGGCCGTGGGCTCGCACTACACGCCGACCCAGGTCGTTCCTTACGGGCACGTCCTCACGTTTCGTGACCCGGACAACACCGCCTTGGAGATCGTCTACAACCCGTAACGCCAGGCGAGACGGAGCGAGGTAGCTGGTTTCACGGTCCATCCGCCCGGGCGGCGGGAAGCGCGGTCGTCGCGGCGTACGGTCTGCGGCGACCTCACCGGATGTTTCGATTCAACCGCCCGTCGTTGAGCGCCCCTGCACGACAGACTCCGGTGATCGCCGGGCTGGTCAGCGCGCCAGCCGTACACCGAGACTTCACCTTCCCGTAAGACGCATTCATATGAGGTTTGTAGACATGGCCGCCAGATCCGTGTTTGCCTACTGAGCGACGGGGTGTCCCAGTCACGTTTGCGCTGACGCGCGTCTACAACGCTCGGCCCACGATGCACAAAATGGACCACGAGGGAGAGGAATGTTGAGATGAGTCGTCGTCCCCTTCACCTCCGTACCACCACCGCGGCTGCCGCCACTCTGAGCGCGGTCGCCTTGGTCGGGCTGGGAACATTCGGATCCGGCCTGGGGTCGGGCAGCCATGCCAAGGCGGCGGCCACCGCCGCGCCGGTCGTGACCTCGACTCCGATCAAACACGTGGTCGTGATCTTCGATGAGAACATATCGTTCGACCACTACTTCGGCACCTATCCCAATGCCGCCAACACCAGCGGCCAGCCGTTCTACGCGGCCCCGGGAACCCCGGCCGTCAACGGCCTGTCCGGGACGCTCCTCACCCACAACCCGAACGGAGCAAACCCCCAACGGTTGGACCCGTCGAACATCAACGACCTGCTCACGTGCGATCAGAACCACGACTACACCCCGGAGCAGTTCGCGTTCGACAACGGTGCCATGGACCGCTTCACCGCCGCCGGCGGTACGGCGACCACGACCGGAACCAGTCCGACGGGCCAGGACTGCACCTCGAGCGACGTCATGAACTACTACGACGGCAACAGCGTCACCGCCATGTGGAACTATGCCCAGCGCTTCGCCCTCAACGACAACTCCTTCGGCACGACGTTCGGTCCTTCCGCCCCTGGGGCACTCAATCTGGTGTCGGGCAATACGGGTGGTGTCGATACCGCCCATAGCGTGCGCGGCGCCCTCACCGACGGAGACACGGTCCACGACGGCAAGGGTGGGTTCAGCCTGATCTCCGACGCCCAGCCCTACTGGGACGACTGCTCGAGTCGCGACGCGGTCGCCCTGACCGGCACCAACATCGGCGACCTCCTCAATACCAAGGGCCTGAGCTGGGGTTGGTTCGAAGGGGGCTTCACCCCGAACACGCCGTACACCGGGTCGCCTGACACGGCGTCCACCTACAACCAGCTCGATGAGCCCGGACGGGCCACGTGCACCTCACAGCACAACGTGGGTGCTGCCCTGGGCGGCACCGGCCAGTGGGGGACGAAGGCCGATTACATCCCGCACCACGAGCCCTTCCAGTACTACTCATCAACCGCCAACCCGCACCACCTGGCGCCGGCATCGCTGTCGGTGGTCGGTACGGACACGGCCACGCCGGGCAAATTCAACACCGCCAACCACCAATACGACCTCAGCACGTTCAACGCCCTCGTGGCAGCCATCAAGAACGGCAAGCTGGCGCCGTCGCATCTGCCCGCCGTCAGCTTCTTGAAGGCGGCCGGCTACCAGGACGCCCACGCGGGTTACTCCGACCCGATCGACGAGCAGGAGTTCGTGGTAAAAGCGATCAACTCGCTCGAAGCGCTGCCGACCTGGTCGAGCACGGCCGTCGTGGTTGCCTACGACGACTCCGATGGATGGTACGACCACGTGTACAGCGGCGTGACCAACCCATCGCAGACGGCGTCGGATGTCCTGACCGGCACCGGCCAGTGCGGGACGGGCACCACCTACTTCTTCAACGAGCAGGGCCGCTGCGGGTATGGCCCGCGCCTTCCCCTCATGGTCATCTCGCCGTACGCCCGGAGCAACTTCGTCAGCAACACCCTGACCGATCAGTCCTCGATCATCAACTTCGTCGCCCAGAATTGGACTCTGGGCGAGATTCCGGGCTCGGCCGCCAACATCGCCGGATCGCTCGACGGGATGTTCAACTTTTCCCCTGGCGCGGCCAAGACCCCGGCGTTGATCCTCTCGCCGAGGACCGGTAAGCCGACGTTCCCGATGGTGGGTACGCTCAGTCCGAGCCTCGGGCCAGTGTCGGGCGGAACCTCGGTCAGGATCAAGGGCATCAACTTCTCCACCCAGCCAGGTGGAACCATCGTCCGGTTCGGCAACCGGGCCGCGCTCAGTGTGACGTGCGCGTCGACTACCGCCTGCGTAGCGGTCACGCCGAAGTCGTCGGTTGCCGCTCCAGTCCAGGTGACCGTCGTCGTCAACGGGGTCAAGGCGCTCGACGAAGCGCCTCCTTTCACCTACCACGCGTGAACCGCGGCGGGACAGCGATGGCGGCCGGTCTGGTCGCGATCGCCTCCCTTGCCGGTTGTGCTGGTTCAGGCGGACGGGGTTCCTCGGCGCCGCCGCCAGGAGCTGTCGTGATCACGCCGGTCGCGTGTGCGCCCGGCTGGCAGCCCCCCCGCTCGGGGCGACGGCTGCTGGCCGTCGAAAACGAAACTCGGGGCACCTATTCCGTCGACCTGCTCGGCGCCGACCAGTCAACCGTGTACGGCGAGGTCGAGGTACTCGGTCCGGGGACGACGGCCACGATGGACGTGGTCCTGCCGCCCGGACGCTACTCAGTGGAGTGCCAATCGATCGCGGGATCTTCGTCTTTTTCAGAAGTACGAACGGTGACCGGTCCACCCGTTCCAGGCGCCCACCCGTATGTGCCGGTTGACTTCAGTCAGATCCAGCTGGCGACACTCCACTACCGATCGGAGCTGACGGCCCGCCTCGGCCGCCTGGCGGCCGACACGGACGCCCTCGACCACGCCCTGAAGTCCGGAGATGTTGCCCTGGCCATACGCCTGTGGTTGCCCGCCCACCTCGACTACGCCCGCCTGGGTGCCGCCTATGACACCTTCGGTGACTTCGGTGCAGAAATCGACGGGCGACCGAACGGCCTTCCCGGCGGCGTCCAAGATCCGAACTTCCAGGGGTTTCTGCGCTTGGAGTACGGGTTGTGGCACGGGCAACCTCTCCCCGTGCTCGAGTCCGTCGCCGAACGGCTCGACGTGGCAGTCCACGGTCTGGTCCAGCAGTTCCCGTTGATGCAGACACCCGCCAACGACCTATCCCTGCGGACCCACGAGATCCTCGAGAACACCTTGCAGTTCGAGTTGACCGGCGAGGAGGACGAGGGCAGCCATACCACTCTGGCGACGGCGTTGGCGAACGTCCAGGGTACACAGTTGGCCCTGAACGCCATCGCCCCGCTCTTGCGGCCACATCAGCCGGAGTTGCTGGCTGCGGCTGATGTGGCCCTGCAGGCTCTGGTTGTTCGTATCGCTGGCTACGACCGCGGCGGCACGTGGGCTCCCCTCGATGGCCTCTCCCAGCGGCAGCGGGAGCAGTTGGACGCCGCGGTCAGCTCTCTGCTCGAGCAGATGTCCGTCATCCCCGATCTGCTCGAGTTGCCCGTGCAACCCGGCACAGCCGACAGCTGAGGCCGGCATGACAGCCATCTCGCGACGACGCTTCTTGCAGGCCGGGGTGATCACCGGCGCCGGTGCCGCCCTGTCGGTCGCCGGCCTCGGCGCCGCGTCTGCCGACCCGTCTGCCCCGTCCCCGCCTGATGGCTCGGCGCCGCCGGCCGTTCAGACCGAGGCCATCGCCCTCGACGGACCCCACCAGGCCGCCCTGCTCGGCACCCCGACTCGCCACACCACCTTTGTGTCGTTTGACGCAACTGCCACTGACGCCTCGGAGCTCCGTGACCTGTTGCGGACGGTGACGCAACGTCAACGACTGCTGTATGCCGGCGGGCTGCCGGTAAGTCTCGGACCAGCCGTGCCTGCCGACGACAACGGAATACTTGGTGAAAGCATCCCGGCCCGACAGGTCGCGTTCGTTCTGGGCCTGGGCGCATCGCTCTTCGACGACCGATTCGGTCTCGCCGGCCGAAGGCCGGCGCACCTCAGCACCATGCGTCCCTTCCCCAACGACAATCTCGATCCCGCCCAGTTGCAGGGTGACCTGAGCATCCAAGTCTGTGCGACCGACGAGGATACGGTGGCCCACGCCCTGCGAGACATCACCAAACATACTCGGGGCGCCATGCAGCCAAAGTGGAAGGTCGACGGTTTCGTCAGTCCGCCTCGCCCCGCCGGTACCCCGCGCAACCTCTTGGGCTTCAAGGACGGAACCGCCAACCCTGATGTGACGGACCGATCCGAGCTCGACCAGCTCATTTGGGTGCCGCCCGGGGCACCCGAGCCGGCGTGGACAACAGGAGGAACCTATCTGGTGGTCCGCATCATTCGAGAGCTGGTGGAATTCTGGGATCGAGTCTCTGTCAACGAGCAGGAGAATATGATCGGCCGGCGACGGGACAGCGGGGCTCCGCTGGACGCCAACGACGAGTTCGCCACGCCCGACTACGGCGCCGATCCTCAGGGGAACGTGATCCGGCTCGACGCCCACATCCGCCTCGCCAACCCGCGCACCGCCGCCACGGCCCAGAGCCGTATCCTTCGCCGGGCCTACAACTATGACCGCGGCATTGATGTCAACGGCAACCTCGACCAGGGCCTGCTTTTCACCTGCTACCAGCAGGACATCGGGCGTCAGTTCGAGGCCACCCAGAAGCGCCTCATTGACGAGCCCCTCGTCGACTACATCAGTCCCGTGGGGGGCGGGTATTTCTTCGTTCCTCCTGGTGTACGGGGAGAAGATGAGTACTTCGCCCGCGGGATGTTCGGGTGAGTCTTTCCTGTTGACGCCTGACGCCTGACGCTTCGTTGCGCCGGTGACGTGAGAGGGATGGCAGCTGGGCCTCGGACCGCCGGCGTCCCGGCGTCGGCTAGCGTCCGCGGCGACCGCAGTGGTTGGCGCGGAGGGGAGAGAACGAACTGTGGAGCGACGAGCACTCGGGGTGTCGGGGCTCGAGGTGTCGCGGCTGTCGCTCGGGGCGATGACCTTCGGTACCCGCATGCCCCCGATCAGCAACGTTGACACCGCCCTTGCCGAGGCCATGCTCGAACGAGCCGTTGAGGGCGGTGTCAACCTCGTGGACACCGCGGATGCCTACAGCGGGGGCGAGTCCGAGGAGATCCTGGCGCCGTTGTTAGCCCGGCACCGCGACCAGCTCCTCGTGGCGACGAAGCTGGGGATGGGCGGCCGTCAGGACCGGCCGCTCTCCCGGGAGAACGTGACCCTGTCGGTCGAGGACAGTCTCCGTCGCCTCGCCACCGACCGGATCGACGTCCTTTACCTGCACCGGCCGGACCGGTCGACGCCCATCGACGAGACCTTCGACGCGCTCGATGCGCTCGTTTCCCGCGGGCTGGTGCGAACCGTCGGGGTATCGAACTGGACCGCCGGTGAGACGGGCTATGCGGTTGGGCGCCAGCGCGCCCTCGGCCGAGTTGAGCTGACGTCTGTGCAGGTGTACTGGTCGCTGGTCGGCCGCGACGTCGAGCAGGAGATCGCCCCCACCTGCCAGCGTCTCGGCGTCGGCATCGTCGTCTGGAGCCCGCTGGCTGGTGGCTACCTGGCGGGGCGCAGTGACGGCCGAAGGTCGGCATGGGAATTCCCGCCCGTCGACGAGGCGGTGGGGCCGCGGGTGGTGACGGAGCTCCGACGAGTCGCGGAGGAAGTTGGGGCCACGCCGGCACGGGTCGCCATCTCGTGGCTCTTGACCAGGCCCGAGGTCACTTCGGTGATCGTGGGGGCGTCGTCGCTCGCCCAACTCGAGGAGAACCTTGCTGCGGCAACCCTCGAGCTCGACGAGATCCAGATCGCCGCCCGACCGACGCCAGCGCCGGCCCCCAGCACCCAGATGGTGGGACGCCGCCATGGGTATCTCGTAGCCTAATCGTCACCTAGGGGGGCTGTGATACCAGCGTTTTGCCGAGGGCTGGCGTGGTGTGACAACGCCCGGGGAGTTGTCAGCCGGGGGACGGATGTCGGGGGGTGGTCGGCGGACGAGGTGGGAGCACCCGTTGGCGGTAGCCCAGTGGCGTTTCGCCCGTATAGCGCCTGAAGGCCCGGGCGAACCCGCTCATGCTGTCGAAGCCGACGGCGGTGGCGACTGCGAGCACGTTGGGCTCGGGTTGGGCCAGCAAGGCCATGGCGTGCAGGAGCCGGCTCTCGAGCAGGTACTGACGCCAGGACATGGCCGTCTCGGCCACGAACGCTCGTCGAAGTGAGCGTTGAGAGGTCCCGACCGCCGCGCAAACCTCTCCGATCGTGACCGGCTCGCCCTGATGGGCGACCGTGAACCGCATGGCCGCGTCCACCAGCGAGTTCTGCGAGGTTGGGCAAAGAGGAGCATCTCCTGATCGAGGGACTCGACGATCAGCTGCGCCAGGGTGGCGAAAAAGCCATCGGCCACCGCGTCGCTGGCAGGGCGCCCGATCGGCCAGCGCCGGGCATGGAGGATCATCTCCCGGATTACTGGCGCGGCAGCAAGAACGCGCACCCGATCCCCGGCTTGGATGCCGAGCACCGGATCGAAGAACACCGAGACGGTCCTTACCCGCGTCAGCGTTGTGCAGTGGTCGACCCCCGCGGGGATCCAAACCGCTTGCTGCGGCGGCAGCAAGTAGCGGGCCGTGGCTGTCTCGACCTGGGCCACGCCTTCGAAGGCGTATTCGAGCTGGTGAAGGTCATGGGAGTGCCAACCGGTTATGACCTCGTCGCCGATCTCAAAGGGGTACGTACCAGCCAGCGCAGGTGAGCGGCCCCGGTTAGGGCGATGCCCCGCTTGGCCGGTACGGTCACCATCTTGGCCGCGAGCGCCGAGACAGCCACGGCTCGAGCATAGATCCTTGGTTCATGACAGTCGGGCGCCGAACGGGACGGACGACCACACCATGAACAAGTCCCATCTGGAAATGCTGGCCAGCCCCCGCTGGGCCGAGATGCTGGAGCGGGATTTGCTTCCGTGGGTCACCTCGGCGATCGACCTCGGCGATGACGTGTTAGAGGTGGGGCCGGGACCGGGTTTGACGACCGACCTGCTGCGTGGGAGGACGGCTCGGCTGACAGTCGTCGAGATCGACCCCTCGTTGGCTGAGCCACTTGCCCAGCGGCTGGCCGATACGAACGTCGAGGTGGTCAATGGGAACGCCGCGGACACGGGCTTCGTAGACGGACGGTTCTCGGCCGTCGCCTGCTTCGCCGTGCTCCACCACGTCGAATCCCCGGCCGCTCAGGATCAGATCTTCCGGGAGCTGTTGCGGGTGCTACGTCCTGGAGGGGCACTCGTCGGCTCCGACGGCTACGACAACGAGGGAACCCGCCAGGCCCACGAGGACGACGTGTTCGTGCCCCTGGACCCCGAAGCGCTGCCCGATCGGCTTGCTTCGATCGGCTACACCGACGTCGCGGTCGAACGAGGGGATTACGACTTCGCTTCGTGCCAGAAGCGGGCTGACCCGACCCGAAATGATCCTCGCCGCCCAAGCGAGACCCTTCGCGGCCCACGGATGGTCATCATGGCATGGTCCGGCGCTCAGGTTGGGCCGGGGTCAGCTCTCTCGAGCGAGGATGTCGGCGGCTGCTCTCATCTGGCGAGCGAGGTGCTTGCGTGCCTCTGCTTTGGAGACCTGGCGGATCTCCTCTTTCGCTTCCCGGATCGCGGTGCGGAGTCCCTGGATCGCTTCGTGGGCCTCAGCAGTCGCGGCCTTGACCGCCTCCCGCTCCGTTCCGAGCTGTTCTAAGACTTGGTTGAGCTCGGCCCGAGCCCGGTCGGCCCGGGCCACGGTCTCCTGGAGTGGTTCGACCATGTTCCCAGGCTAGGCCCGGCAGGAGACCAGGATGGGCGGCTCCACATCGCCCCGGGCGACGCACTCGACTCTCTCAGGTGAGGGCAGACTCGACTTCCGGACGGCGTGATGACTGTATCGTCGTGTATTAAGGGAAGAAGACTATGCTTGCTATCACTTGCGGCTCACGCAGGAGTTTGTATCAGATTCGGCCTATGCCGTCTCTGAGTTCTGGACGTTTAGGACGAAGGCTAGGGGCAGTAGCGCAGAATGGGACTTTCGCAATCAGTGTGTTGACGACTGCGGTCTTTGATACGTTGTTTGATACATCGTCACAACACTCCTGTAATGGCTTGCGAAAGCCGTACAAAACGTCCAGGTCGGAGAAGCCGGTACCCCCCTCTCACCGACCGGTCAGCTCCTTGACGGGTCGCTTGAAAAGTTGCGGCCGGGGACCTGGTATCAGCGTGCCGGTTCGAGTGCCGACACCACGGGCACCTGGTGTCTGGACAACCGAAGCCCCCCAAGGCCGCTCCAGCCGGAGGTCGCATCTGGGTCGCGGAGAGAACGGGACAATCTGATGAGATCGCCAGCCGAGAATAGCGGCGTCATGCGAACCTTCTTTCTGACACTGTTGGTCCTCTGCTCTCTCCTCGGCTCTATCCTCGCAGTTGCCGATAAGGCCTCCGCCTCGGTCACCTCGGTGTCGGATAGTTTCGGTCGGGCGAATGGTGGTTTGGGTTCGGGTTGGACTGCGGTGAGCGATGGCGGGCTGGCTATCTCGAATGGGGTGGTTATAGGGACGAATGCGGGTGGGGTCTCGGGTGACGTTCGCACCGGGGAGTCTTATGGCAGCGATCAGTACTCGCAGGTTTTGGTCACCTCACGGCGGTGGGCGGTGGCCAGTGGATCGGGCCGGCGGTGCGGGCGCAGAAGGGCGGCCAGAACCTGTATCTGGGGCTTTACTACGGGAATGGTGGCAGCCCGGAGCTGATGTTGTTCAAGCGGATCAGCGGGGTTTGGACGCAGCTGGGCTCGGCGTATCCGAGCGGACCGCTGGCTGCTGGTACTCAGCTCAAGTTGACGGTGGTGGGCTCGTCGCTGGTGTTCTCGGCGAACGGGGTGGCTCGGATCACGGCGGCCGACAGCAGCCTGACCGGTGGCGCTCCGGGCATCATGGCCTACGACACGGCCACGGCTGGTACTTGGACGGGCGGGGGTGTGGTGGCGGGGACGAACTCGATCGGTGGCACCGTTTCGGGGTTGTCGGGGACGGTGGTGCTGCGAAACAATGGTGGCGATGATCTGAGTGTGAGCACGAATGGGGCTTTCAGCTTCGCGACGCTGTTGGCTTCGGGGGCGGCGTACAACGTGACGGTGGCGTCCGCTCCGTCGGGTCAGTCCTGCACCGTGGCCAATGGATCTGGCACGGTGGCGTCGGCCAACGTCACCAATGTGACGGTTTCGTGTGTCGCTCAGGCCACGAACTCGATCGGTGGCACTGTTTCGGGGCTGTCGGGGAAGGTGGTGCTTCGGGACAATGGTGGCGATGATCTGAGTGTGAGCACGAATGGGACTTTCAGCTTCGCGACGCTGTTGGCTTCGGGGGCGGCGTACAACGTGACGGTGGCGTGCTCCGGCGGGTCAGTTTGCACGGTGGCGAATGGGTCGGGGACGGTGGGGTCGGCCAATGTCACCAGTGTGGCGGTTTCGTGTGTCGGCTCAGCCCGCTTCGAGTGGGACGGTGTCGGATAGTTTCGGTCGGGCGAATGGTGGTTTGGGTTCGGGTTGGACTGCGGTGAGCGATGGCGGGCTGGCTATCTCGAATGGGGTGGTTATAGGGACGAATGCGGGTGGGGTCTCGGGTGACGTTCGCACCGGGGAGTCTTATGGCAGCGATCAGTACTCGCAGGTTTTGGTTACCTCTACGGCGGTGGGCGGTGGCCAGTGGATCGGGCCGGCGGTGCGGGCGCAGAAGGGCGGCCAGAACCTGTATCTGGGGCTTTACTACGGGAATGGTGGCAGACCGGAGCTGATGTTGTTCAAGCGGATCAGCGGGGTTTGGACGCAGCTGGGCTCGGCGTATCCGAGCGGACCGCTGGCTGCTGGTACTCAGCTCAAGTTGACGGTGGTGGGCTCGTCGCTGGTGTTCTCGGCGAACGGGGTGGCTCGGATCACGGCGACCGACAGCAGCCTGACCGGTGGCGCTCCGGGCATCATGGCCTACGACACGGCCACGGCGGGTACGTGGACGGGCGGCAGTGTGGTCGGCGGGGACGAATTCGATCGGTGGGACGGTTTCGGGGCTGTCGGGGACGGTGGTGTTGCGGGACAATGGTGGTGATGATCTGAGTGTGAGCGCTAATGGGGCTTTTAGCTTCGCGACGCTGTTGGCTTCGGGGGCGGCGTACAACGTGACGGTGGCGTCGTCTCCGGCGGGTCAGTCCTGCACGGTGGGCAATGGGTCTGGGACGGTGGCGTCGGCCAACGTCACCAGTGTGACCGTTTGGTGCGTCCTCAGCCAACGCGGGGACGGTGGGGTCGGCCAATGTCACCAGCGTGGCGGTCTCGTGTGCGGCTCAGACCGCTTCGAGTGGGACGGTGTCGGATACTTTTGCTCGGGCCAATGGGGGTTTGGGTTCGAGCTGGACGGCGGTGAGCGATGGCGGGTTGGCTATCTCGAACGGGATGGTGGTCGGGACGAACGGGGCTGGGTACTCGGGTGACATTCGCACCGGGGAGTCCTATGGCAGCGATCAGTACTCGCAGGTTCTGGTTACTTCGACGGCGCTGACCGGTATCCAGTGGATCGGTCCGGCGGTGCGGGCGCAGAACGGCGGCCAGAATCTCTATCTGGGGCTCTACTTCGGGAACCATGGTAGCCCGGACCTGATGTTGTTCAAGCGGATCAGCGGGGCTTGGACGCAGCTGGGCTCGGCGTATCCGAGCGGCCCGCTGGCGGCTGGTACTCAGCTCAAGTTGACGGTGGTGGGCTCCTCGCTGGTGTTCTCGGCGAACGGGGTGGCTCGGATCACGGCGACCGACAGCAGCCTGACCGGCGGCGCTCCGGGCATCATGGCCTACGACACGGCCACGGCTGGGTACGTGGACGGGCGGCAGTGTGGTCGCCGGGACGAATTCGATCGGTGGGACGGTTTCGGGGCTGTCGGGGACGGTGGTGCTGCGGGACAATGGTGGTGATGATCTGAGTGTGAGCGCTAATGGGGCTTTTAGCTTCGCGACGCTGTTGGCTTCGGGGGCGGCGTACAACGTGACGGTGGCGTCGTCTCCGGCGGGTCAGTCCTGCACGGTGGGCAATGGGTCGGGGACGGTGGGGTCGGCCAATGTCACCAGCGTGGCCGTCTCGTGCGTCGCTCAGCCCACGGGTTTGGGTTCGGGTTGGACGGCGGTGAGCGATGGCGGGTTGGCTATCTCGAATGGGGTGGTGGTCGGGACGAACGCGGGTGGGGTCTCGGGTGACATTCGCACCGGGGAGTCCTATGGCAGCGATCAGTACTCGCAGGTATTGGTCACCTCCACTGCGCTGACCGGTGGCCAGTGGATCGGTCCGGCGGTGCGGGCGCAGAACGGGGGTCAGGACCTGTATCTGGGGCTTTACAGCTGGAACGGTGGTAGTCCGGAGCTGATGTTGTTCAAGCGGATCAGCGGGGCTTGGACGCAGCTGGGCTCGGCGTATCCGAGCGGACCGCTGGCGGCTGGTACTCAGCTCAAGTTGACGGTGGTGGGCTCCTCGCTGGTGTTCTCGGCGAACGGGGTGGATCGGATCACGGCGGCCGACAGCAGCCTGACCGGCGGTGCTCCGGGCATCATGGCCTACGACACGGCCACGCTTGGTACTTGGACGGGCGGAAATGCAGGCTTCGAGGTGGACTATCTGAATACAGACGCCACCGGCATCCAGTCATACAACGTCATCTCTGACAATGACGGGTACGGACCTCAGACCCTGCGGGTGTTGCAGCCCACTCACCCGGCCGCCGGTGTCCCACACAACTTCCTCTACGTGCTTCCGGTCGAGGCCGGACTCGGCACCACTTACGGCGACGGCTTGCAGACCCTGCAAACACTCGACGCCGAGGACCAGTACAACTTGACAATCATCGAACCCTCTTTCTACATCGATCCTTGGTACGCGAACGCTAGTAACGATCCGAACCTCCAGTATGAGACATTCATGACCAATGAGCTCGTGCCATGGGCGAAGGCCAACCTTTCCACCAATGGCACGGAGCAGAATTGGTTGATCGGGTTCTCGAAGTCTGGCATTGGAGGCCAGGACCTGATTCTGAAACACCCCGATGTGTTTACCCTGGCCGCGTCCTGGGATTTCCCGGCTGATATGAACTCATACGACGAATACGGTCCGAGTAGCAGCGTCAACTATGGGCTCGAGGCAAACTTCGAGACGAACTATGAGCTGACGAGCACTTTTGTGGGCGCCCACAAGGCACCGTTCCTGAACGAGAATCGGATCTGGATCGGCGGCTACAGCGCGTTCCCAACTGACATATCCGACTACGACAGCCTCCTCACGTCGCAAGGTATCGCCTACACAACGGGGCCCTCGCAATATCTCGCCCACCGTTGGGACAGCGGTTGGGTACCGGCGGCCCTGGCCGGGCTGTATCAGGACAGCATCAATCTGCCGCCGTCGCCGTAGCTCGATCGCCATGGAAGACCGTCCTGATAGGCCTGACTACTTGGCTTAAGAAGGCGGCGGTGAGTGCTGGATATCAGAGTCCATCACCGGGCCCCGCAACGTCAGCGATGGCACAGTCGGGGTGAGTAGCTAGAAGGGAAGGTGGCCGGACCCTTCGGTCTCGCCAACTGTCGCCCGAATGAACGGCCCGCACGCGGTTCCGATCAAGGTCGCGGCCGCGCCGACGATCATGGCCAGACGAAGCCCCGAGAGGAAGGCGTGGTGGCTTACGACAGTCACCGCATCATGCCAGCGCGCCCCACCAGTAGAGGGGACCGAGCCCTGATCCACGACGTCCGCCTGGGCCTTGACGGCGGCCGCTACTGACGGGGGAAGGCCGTGTTGGGAAAGCTCGCCCGGGAGCACCCCGTCCACTCTCCCGGCCAGGATCGACCCGAGGATCGAGGCACCGAGGACGCCGCCGAGTTGGACCGAGATGCCTTGCAGTCCGCCCGCCAGGCCCGCTTCATCGAGCGGGGCGTTGGCAATGATGGCCTCCGTCGAGGCCACGACCACGAGCGCGACGCCGAGCCCTATGCCGACGAGACTGGGACAAAGGGCCCAGAACGACGAATTCTCGTTCAGCCCTACCAGCCCGACGAGAGAGATCGTCACCATGGCCAGCCCGACGGTGATCGGGACCCGGGCGCCGAAACGGGTGGTGATCCGTCCCGCGAAAGGCGATGTCACTGCGAACACACCGATGAGCGGGAGCAGTCGTATGCCGGCTTGTACGGCGTCAAGGCCCTGGACGTTCTGAAAGAAGAGGCTGACAAAGAAGAGCACCCCATACAGGGCGAAGAACGTCAGCATGAGCGTGATGACGCCCAGCGTGATCGAACGATCGGCAAAGAGGTGTAGTGGGATGAGCGGAGACCTGGTCCGCTGCTCGAGAAGAATGAAAGTCGCGGTGAACAGCGCAGAGGCGGCAAGAAGTCCGAGGATGCGGGGATCACTCCAGCCCCAGGCCTCTGAGTGGATCACGCCGAAGATCAAGCAGAACACGGCCGAGGCCAGAAGGATCAGACCCGGGATGTCGAATCGCTGCCGTACCGACTCGCGGCTTTCGGGCATGACCGCCAGACCACAGGCCACCGTGGCGATGCCGATCGGCACGTTGAGGAAGAAGACGCTCTGCCATGACACCTTCTCCACCAGCACACCGCCGATAACGGGGGCACCTGCGATGGCCGCGGCCGAGCAGGCGCTCCAGATTCCGACGGCTCGGTTGAGCTCTTCGGGGGGGAACGCGGCCCGTAGGAGGGCGATCGTGTTCGGTAACAACAGTCCGCCGAACGCTCCCTGGAGGGTGCGCATGATGATCACGCCGGCGACCGACCCGATCACGGCGACCCCTACCGACGTGAGGGTGAAGCCTACGACGCCGATCAGGAACACCCGACGCCGGCCATAGCGGTCGCCGAGCTTGCCCCCGGGTATCAGCACGACCGCAAGGGCGAGCAGGTAGGCGTTCGTGATCCACTGCAGGTCGGCCAGAGAGGCGTGGAGGCTCCGTCCGATCGCCGGATTGGCGATGGACACAACCGTCGCATCCAGCCCGACCATCACCACGCCCAACGCCACGGTCAGGAGGGTCCCCCACGGGTTGGCCGCTCGTCCCCCGACAGGTGCTACCAGTAGCTCCGAAGAGTTGAGCTCGGCTTCGGCGCTCACGGTCTCACAGTACGGCAAAGCACGCTCGATAGAAAAAGAGGGCTCTGGGTCGTGGGCTCGGACCTCACGCCGGGCCCATTCGCTAGGTTCGACCAACGAGGGAGGCTCGACATATCGCCAGGCCGGCCCTCACCGGGAGGTCGGCAATGTCAAGGGAAGACGGATTTGACTATCTCGTACGGTCGGTTTCAACCGCCACGTTCGGGCGGGTGATCCTGAGCGGGCGCGACCAGCACCTGGTGGTCGATGGGCCGGCCCAGAACGGCTGCCCGGGGGAGGCGATGACACCGGCCGAGCTGTTCCTCGGCGGGGTGGCGGCATGCGCGGCCGAGTTGGTGGCCGTGATCGCCCGCCAGGAGGAGATCGAGATTTCTGGGGTTGAGACGGAGATGGCGGGTACGGTCGACCGGGCCCACGCCGTAAGGTCCGACGTGACGGTCTTGAGCTCGGCCAGGCTACGATTCACCTTCCACGGGGTCGGCGACGAGGCGGCGGCTACGCTGGTCGAGGCGTTCAAAGGCCGCTGACCACTGTACGGCACGGTCGCAGTTGCGACTCCTGACTTCGCGGTGCACTTCAGCGTCGACTGACACCAGGTATTTTTGAGCACCTGCCGCGATCTCTCGGGACCGGGTAGCTCCCGGTCTCCAGAGGTAGCGTTCACATCATGCCCGTTCTCCCCTTCGAACGCTCCTCATACCCAGACTGGTCCGGGCCGACACCCGGTGCCAGCCAGTGACGCGCCCTATTCGACAGTTCGACGTTAGCTTCGAATCTGAGGGTCGCATGCTTCGGGGCTGGCTGTTCTTGCCCGGACGAGACGGACCGTGTCCTGGCGTCGTGATGAGCAGTGGTTTCGCTGGTGTTAAAGAGGGTTTTCTCGGGAACCCGTTCCATACCGTGGTCGCTGAAGCCGGCATGGCTGTCTTGCTTTACGATCACGCCAATACCGGGAGCAGCGACGGCGAGCCTCGCCAGGAGCTTGATCCGATCCTGCAGCAACGGGGCTACCAGGATGCCATTACTTTTCTCGCCCGCCGCGACGAGGTCGACGCCGGGCGGATCGGAATTTGGGGCACCAGTTACTCCGGAGGCCACGTGTTGGCGGTCGCGGCCCATGACAGGCGGGTGCGGGCGGTCGTCGCCCAGGCGATGACGATCAGCGGGCACCGCAATCTCCTCCGGAGGCACACGGCAGCCGGCTACATCCAGCTGCAGCACAGCTGGGCCGAGGAACGGCTCCGTCTGGCCGGCGGCGACGCGCCGACGTTGCTACAGGCCTTTGCCGACGAAAGCGAGTCCGTCCGCTATCAGGCCGCTCGACCGCCCGACGAGCGGGGGAACTGGCGCAACCAGGTGACCGTGCGGACCTGGGAGCTGTATGACCAATACGAGCCCGCCGCCTTCATCGAGCGAATCGCGCCTACCCCGCTCCTCATGATCGTCCCGCTCGATGACACCATGACCCCCACGGAGGACGCCCTCGAGGCCTACGCGAGGGCGGGCGAGCCGAAGCGCCTCGTCAGGGTCCCCGGCACCCACTACGCCGTCTACGGGCCGCAGTTCGAGCGAACGAGCACTGAGGCGCGTGATTGGTTTGTAACCCACCTACGTCCCTGATGGCAACTCCGGGAGTGGCGTCGGCCTTACGACCCGAAGAGCAGTTGCGGCATGGTCGTACGGGCGGTGAGGGCGAAGTCGTCCGCGGCCTTGGCCAGCGCGACCTGGTACGTACCGGGTGCGATGCGCCATTGACGAGCGTCGCCGTCGTAGCGGGCCAGGAGGCGAGGCTCGGCGGTGATGGTCACCCGGCGTGACTCCCCGGGTGAGAGTTCCAGCCTTTGGAAGCCGAGAAGTCGCATCCGTCGCTCACCTGCGGCATGGATCAGATAGAGCTGTGGTACGTCGGCGCCGGGGCGTTCGCCGGTGTTGGTGACGGAGAAGGTTGCGGTGAGGGTCTCTCCTCCGGTGGCCTCCAGGTCGGTGTACGTGAACTGGGTATAGCTGAGACCATGACCGAAGGCGTAGAGGGGTGCGGCCTGGGTCTTCGCATACCAGCGATGACCGACCTCGGCGCCTTCGTGGTACTCGATCGTGGTTGCCGTTCCCCAGGGTGTGTCCAGCCCGGGCAGTTCGGGCCGCGGCGTCTCGGCCAGGTCGGACGGAAAGGTGATCGGGAGACGTCCGGACGGATTGATCTCGCCGGTGAGCAGTTCGGCGATGGCCTGGCCGCCGGCCTGTCCGGGATACCAGGCTTGCACGATCCCTTTTACCCGCCCGCGCCAAGGCATGACCACGGCCGAGCCCGTTTCGAGCACGACGATCGTGTTCGGGTTCGCCGCCGCTACCGCATCGATCACTGCGTCCTGGCCCCACGGGAGTGTCAGGTCGGGAAGGTCGAAGCCCTCGCCCTCGACCCGGATACCGAACACGACGGCCACCTCGCAGCGGCGGGCCAGGGCCGCGGCTTCTGCCGGGTTCATCCCCGGATCGAACTCGATCCTGGCTTCCGGCAGCCTGCGTTTGAGTTCCGTGACCGGCGAGGTGGGCAGAAGGTAGAGATTCCGCCAGTCGCCCATGATCCCGGGACCGCCGATAGGGACGACCGTCGCGAAGCCCCCCGGCGGCGTGACCGCGCTTGACCCGGTGCCGGTTGGCACTCCAAGTTGAGCGAAGCCTCCGATCGCGGCGACCGATTTCGTTTGCGATGCGAGGGGGAGCACCTTGTCGTTTTTCAGCAGCACCATGCCCTGTCTGGCGTTTTGCAGGGCCACCTGGTGGTGTGCGTCCATGTCGATTTCGGGTGCTGGTCCCCACCGGTCCACCCCTACCTGGTAGACGGCCCGCAGGATGCGACGTACCATGTCGGAAAGGCGGGCCGGTGTCAGTTTGCCTTCCGCAAACGCAGCCTTGAGCGGTCCGTCGAACGGCTCACTTCCCCACATGAGTGCGTCGATCTGGGCCCCGGACTCCTGATCGAGGCCGTGTAAAGCAAACTCCCAACTCGGCGTGGCGCCCCAGTCGGACATGACCCAGCCGCGATAGCCCCACGCACCCTTGAGCACTTCGTTCAAGATCACGTTGTTGCCGCCCGCATAGACGCCGTTGATCTTGTTGTAGCCGGACATGACTGCGCCGGGACGGCCCCGCTCGACGGCGATCTCGAAGGCGAGTAGGTCGGACTCGCGATGGGCGACTGGGTCGATGACGGCGTCCAGCCAATGCCGGTTGGTCTCGTTGCAGTTGAGCGAAAAATGCTTCACCGTGGATATGACGCCCTCTGCCTGCGTGGCCGCCACCGTCTCAGCGGCGAGTGTGCCGGTGAGCAATGGGTCTTCCGAGATATATTCGAAATTGCGCCCGTTGCGGACGTCCCGTGTCAGATTCATCCCGCCGCCGAGCAGAACGTTGAAGCCGCGGCTGCGTGACTCCCGCCCCAGCATCTGCCCGGCCTGTCGAGCCAACTCGGGATTAAAGCTGGCGCCCAGCGCCAGTGCGGCGGGCAGCGCGGTGGCGGTGTCGCCCGGTCGGTAGCCGGGATTCGTGACGCCCAGGCTCGCATCCGTCATCAGCAGCGGCGGCACCCCCAGGCGGGCCACCCCGGGGACATACCCAGCGCACATCGGCGTCCCAGCCGGTATCCGCGGGTCTCGAGTCGGATTGATGCTGTTGGCGCCCATGACGCTGATCACCAGCGAGAAGCGCTCCTCATCGGTCATCTGCGCTTCGGTCTGACGGGCGTGGACATCCGCCGCCAACTCGCCGCTTGCCGCACCCGCACCGTCGCCTGCCATCGCGAGAACAAACCTAGCGCGCCGACTTCGTCGGCAACGGCCCTACGCCAATCCTGTGCTCGGCGACCCCGACGAAAACGGAAGCCGGCAAGATCGCCTGTTTCGTGGCCCAGGCGCGGCGACTAACCTCTCTGGGGAACCCGAAGCACTACCGATACCTTTGTGATCAATGTCAACGACATCACGTCCGGGCAGTCGTTGACCAGGAATGAGAAGTGCGCCTCCAATCTCACTTGCGATCGGAGTTCCGCCGATGTGATCGCCGAAGACGTCGGAATGTTTGGCGGATCGGGGTTCTTCCCCTTGGCCGACTACCAGACGATGTCGTTCGGAGGAGCCAAGATCACGAACATCAAGGGCCAGGCCGGTTCGTTCACGAACGCGGCTTGGCTGCGAGGGTCGGTAAAGGAAACATCGGGTGGAGTCACCTACGCCACGGTGTCACCGCTTCGGGCGGTGGCAGAGTTTTCCCGCGCCACTTGGAAGCACGCCTGATGCCCGGCGGCCTCGCCAGGTGACCAGCCCGATGGAGCGTCCCTCCTTCTGGTGGGGCCGCCACGCCGCCCTGGGAAGTTCCCGGCCCTAGGCGAGTTATCGCGGCATGGTCTTCTCGGCGGGATCGCCGCTGGCGCCGCTCCCCGATTGCTACATTGCCACCCGTGAGAGTCGGAGATATCGACATCGTCCCGGTCATGGATGGCATCGGCAAGATGGTTCCGACCGACGCCTACGCCGCTCGCGTGTTCCCGGATTCGGATAACCTTCCCCCGCCCATGGGGAGGGGCATGGAGGAAGCCGACTGGGAACCGCATCGGGCCTTGCTCGACGACGATGGCATGCTGACATTGGCCCTCGGCGGCTTCTTGCTGCGCGCCTCCGATCGGCTGGCGTTGGTCGACACCGGCCTCGGACCTCTCGATACCGGCGCGATGCGGGGCGGAGCGCTCCTCACGGAGTTGAGGAGGCTCGGCGTCGATCCCGGGGACATCACCGACGTCATCCTGACCCACCTGCATTTTGACCATGTCGGATGGACGACGCAGAAGGGGATAGTGGTCTTCCAGAACGCAACCTACCGCTGCGATCGACGGGATTGGGAGCATTTCGTCGGCCCGGATGCCGGCGCCACCCGGAAGCTGAGTCCTCTGGAGAGCCGCTTGGAAACCTGGCAGGGCTCGGGACCTCTCCTCCCCGGCGTCGACACGGTCGCCGCGCCCGGGCACACACCTGGCAGCTCGATGCTCGTCGTCTCCTCCGGAGCGGATCGGGCCATGCTGCTTGGTGATGTCGTACACTGCGCCGTCGAACTGATTGACGACGAATGGGCGGGTATGGGCGATGTCGACCCGGACTTGGCCTTGCGTACCCGCCGGGCGCTCATCCGAGAGCTGGAAGGCTCGGAGATCCCCGTCGTCGCCTCTCATTTTCCTGAGATGGAGTTTGGCCGGCTTCTGTCGGGTCAGGGAAAGCGTTCGTGGGTGTTCGATTGAGTTCGCCGGCTCGGTCGACAACGACGCCGAGCCGCTTTACCGGTCAGCCGCTCGCGACGGGACTCTCTCCTGCGGACTGAATGGCGCGCCACACCCGTTCGGGCGTGCAGGGCATATCGATGTGGGTGATCCCGAGGTGGGACAACGCATCGACGACGGCATTTTGGATGGCCGGCGTGGAGCCGATAGTGCCGGACTCGCCGATGCCTTTGGCCCCGAGCGGGTTGCGGGGACTGTCGGTCTCGGTGTTCGATGCCTCGAAGCTGGAAAGCTCGGTGGCCGCGGGGATGGCGTAGTCCATCAGGTTGGACGTCAGCGGATTCCCCTCCCCGTCGTACTGCACCCATTCGTACAAAGCCTGGGCCGCGCCCTGAGCGATGCCGCCGTGCTGCTGGCCCCGCACGAGCAGCGGGTTGAGAATGCGGCCACAGTCGTCCACTGCAACGTGGCGCCGCATTGTCACCCGGCCCGTCTCGGTGTCGACGTCGACGACCGAGATATGCGCACCGAAGGGGAAGGTGGAGCCGGTGCCATCGAAATCACCCTCGTGACGCAAGGGGCCGGGATCCAGGCCCTCGGGGAGGCGGCTGGCATCGCGAGAGGCGGCGGCCACTTCTTCCCAGGACAGGATTCGCCCGGGTACCCCGGCCACGTGAACGCCGTCCGCACCAGCGACGATATCGTCCGGGCTGGCCTCCATCAGGTGACCGGCGATTTGCTGGACGCGTACCAGGACCTCCTTGGAAGCCGCCAGGACCGCGTTGCCAGCCGTCTGGAGCGACCGTGAACCCAGCGTGCCTGCGCCTCGGGGCACAGAAGCGGTATCAGAGTTCACCAGACGGATCTTTTCCATAGGGATTCCGAGCACATCGCTGGCCACCATGGCGAAGGCGGTGTGGTGACCCTGGCCGTGGACGCTGGTCCCCACGGCCATCGTTGCTGTGCCGTCGTCGTGAACTTCGACTGCTCCGTACTCGGTGTGCAGGCCGAGGGGAGCGGTCACCTCGACATAGGTCGAGACGCCGATCCCGAGCTGCACGGGATCACCGGCCACCCGCCGGCGGGCCTGCTCGGCCCGTAGCTCCTCGTAGCCGGCGGCGGCGAGGGCGGCATCGAGTGCTTTGGCGTAGTCGCCGGAGTCGTAGGCCGCGCCGGTGGTCGTCGTGAGGGGGAAGGCTGCCGGCGAAAGGAAGTTGTGCCGGCGGATTTCGGCCGGGTCGATGCCGAGCTGGTCGGCGGCCACGTCGAGGACGCGTTCGATGAGCTGGGTGGCCTCGGGGCGGCCCGCACCTCGGTAGGCCCCGATTGGCGTGGCGTTGGTTGCCACGGACGTGCCTTGAAAGCGCACTTTGGGGATGTCGTAGACGCCGACGGCCATCAGCTGGGTGAGCATCGGCAACACCGCTCCGATGGCCGGATACGCGCCCGCCGACGCCAGCACAGTGGCATCGAGTCCCACGATCTTGCCGTCGTTGGTGAGCCCGAGCTTGGCTGTCATGGCGTAGTCCCGGCCCTGCACGAGAGCCACCATGTCTTCGGACCGGGTCTCTACCCATTTGACCGGCCGGCCGAGTTGCATGGCGGCCGCGGCCGCGGCGAGGTACTCCACGTAGACCGCCGCCTTGGGGC
This sequence comes from uncultured Acidimicrobiaceae bacterium, assembly GCA_963769725.1. GTDB lineage: Bacteria > Actinomycetota > Acidimicrobiia > Acidimicrobiales > Palsa-688 > PALSA-693. Next base: position 49,702 of record CAVYMU010000011.1, read on the forward strand.
CGAAGCCACCCCCGACCCACGGGCACACCACGCGCACCAACTCGGGCTCGAGCCCGAGGATGGCGGCTACCGCCGGTTGCACTGAATGCGGGGCCTGGTGCGATATCCAGCAGGTAATCCCCCCGGGCGGCTCGCCGGGAGCCATGACACAACCGTTGGGCTCCATTGGTACACCGGCTAAGCGCTGGCTGACCATGGTGACTTCGGACACGACTTCGGCGTCGGCGAGGGGATCCTCGTCATCACCGAACGAGGTGTGGAAGCAGACGTTGCTACCGGCCTCGGGGAAGAGCAAAGGAGCGTCGGAAGCGAGGGCGTCCTTCTGAGCGATCACCGCCGGCAGGGGGTCCACGTCGATGATGACGGCCTCAGCCGCGTCGACAGCTTGCGGCCCGGACTCAGCCACGATGGCCGCCACGATGTCGCCGACGAATCGGACCCGATCACGGGCGAACACCGGCCGGTTGAACGTCTCCGGGAGCATCGGGAACGACTGGAAGGGGGGCAGGCCCAGATCGTTGCCGTCAGCGTGGTAGACCGCGAGCACCCCGGGCATGCTCCGGGCCGCCTCCACGTCCACGGCGTGCAATGCCCCGTGCGCTATCGATGACCGGACGAACACGATCCGGGCTGCGCCCGGCGAGTCGAGGTCGTCGACGTACTTGCCCGCGCCCGTCAGGAGCGCCGGGTCCTCCAGCCGCACGACCGCATTCCCAAGTATTGAACCGGCTTCGGCCATAAGACCCCCTCGTCCGAGCGTTCCAGTCTCGACACTAGCCGCCCCCGGCCCAACGAAGCCGAGCGACCGCGGGCTTCCGGTTGCCGAGGCGGCACCGGTACCTGGCGTGATACGAATGGGACACCCATCGGGGGAGGAGGCCGCAACGACATGGTGGAGCCGTACATGGCCGTCGGCCTGGTCCCGACCGTGCGGGGCATCCGCACTCGGGCCGATATCGAGATTAACCTCGAGCACCTCCGGCATCTGGTAAAGGCCGCTGCCTGGCTGTCGAACCTGTCGATCCCAGTTCGGCTGATCGCCCTCCCCGAAGGGGCGCTGCAGGCGTTCAACGATGAGGTCATGGATCTCGATCACGCCTCCTTCGCTCGTGACTGCGCCATCGACATCCCGGGGCCGGAGACCGAGGCGCTCGGCGAGATGGCCCGCGAGTACGGCTCGTATTTGATTGCCCAGGCCAAGGCCCGCCACCCCGACTGGCCGGACCGGTTCTTCAACGTTGGGTTCATTCTGGACCCTGAGGGCCAGGTGATCCTCCAGCACTACAAGGTCTCACCCTTGTTCCCCGTCGAGCACTCGGTCTGCCCCCACGACGTCTACGACTGGTGGGTGGAGCGCTATGGCAACACCCTGCAGGCGTTCTGGCCCGTCGTCGACACCGATATTGGCCGGCTCGGGATCATGATGGCCAACGAGGGCTCCTATCCGGAGAACGCTCGGGCTCTCGCCCTCAACGGGGCCGAGGTCGTGTACCGCGCCTCGTATCCCCACCCCGCAACCGGTAACGACTACTTCGAGATCCAGAGCCGGGCCCGAGCGCTGGACAACAACATTTACGTGGTGGCGCCGAACATGGGGACGTACTACCTGACACCGGACGAGGACATCCCCATCGATACCTTCGGGGGGCGTTCCTACATCATCGACTACAGAGGTCGGATCGTAGGCCGGCAGGACTACGGGGCCGGGTCGACGTACGTGGCGGCCCCGATTGACATCGCTGCCCTGCGCCACCACCGCGCGTCCGCCCGCTGGGACAACTGGCTCAAGGACGTGCGTACCGAGCTCTACCGCATCCTCTACGAGCAGCCCATCTATCCCAAGAACCTGTACCTCGATCGGCCGCCCTACAACCACGCCGGGTATCGACGAGAGGTCACCGAGCGCCAGATCGCCCTGCTGCAGGAGCGCGGCGTCTGGGTTCCGCCGGAGCGCTGAGCGGGTTCGCCCCGCCGGCGGTTCGCCCGCCCCGCCACCGGGTGGCCCGAAACCGCTTGACATGTGACTATATAGTCACCTAATGTCTGAGGAGTGGATCCGGTGTTCCGGGCTCTGGCCGATCCGACTCGACGGAGCCTGCTCGACGAGCTGTTCCGTCAGGATGGGCAGACCCTGGGCGCGCTGGCCGAGCACTTCTCGATGACCCGCTTCGGCGTCATGAAGCATCTGAGGCAGCTCGAGGAGGCGGGGTTGGTGGTGACCCAGCGACATGGCCGCGAAAAGCACCACTTTTTGAACCCGGTCCCGATCCGGCTCATCCACGACCGGTGGGTGAGCAAATACGCCGAACCCTGGGTGGCGACGCTCAGCGGCCTTAAGCAGCGATTGGAGAGTCAGATGGAGAAGGTGTACGAGATCTACATCCGCACCACACCGGAGCGGCTGTGGGACGCCATGACCGACCCCGACATTCGGGCCAACTACAACTTCGGAGCCCGAGTCGTATCCGACTGGAAACCGGGCTCCTCAATAGAAATGCACAGCCCGTCCGGCCTCCTCGGTGGCGGCGAGGTCCTTGAGGTCGACCCACCCCGCCGTTTGGTCCACACCATGACCGCCCTGTGGGACGACGAGGTTCGAGCCGAGGGTCCGTCGCGCGTCACGTGGCTGATCGAGCCGGTCGCCGACTCCTGTCGGTTGATACTCACCCACGACGAACTTCGCGACGGTGCCAGCGAGCAACTCTACGGAGGTTGGCCGATGATCCTGTCGGGGCTGAAGACCTGGCTCGAGACGGGCGAGCGGCTCACCACGCCGGGGTCGTTGTTGTATCAATGAGATCGGCCCCTGACGGTATTCCGTTGATGGGGTGGGTGCCGGCTCACCGAATCGCACCCACCCGATGGGCCGCCGGGCCGGGAGAGGATCGTCCCCCCCGCCCCACCTGTCGTTAAACAGCACGTGCGGGTTCTCCCACGAAGCATCCGGTGGCGCCCGCAGCGTGAGCAGACGGTCAGATGGTGGCGACACCCACCGGCGCGCCACGCACGCCGACGCGAGTACGTAGGACGCAGCCACCCCGATCAGGTTCCTCGGTGCTGTCGCCCGTAACGATCAACAGGTCGTGGCCCTCGGATCCGGTGAAGCACACACTGGTGACCAGGTTGGCCGGCACGTCGATCCGGTGCAAGATCTCGCCCGTCGGAGACATGCGAATCACGCAGCCGCTCTGGTAGATCGCTACCCAGATACAGCCTTCCTCGTCCAGGGCCAGGCCGTCGGGTATCCCCCCAAGCTCGTCCGTCGACAGTCGATCAACAACCCGGTACTCGCGGTCGCCGACCCGGTCCGAGACCACGATGTTGTGGTCGTGGCTGACCGAGTGATACAGGCGTTGTTTGCTCCAATCGAGGGCCAGGCCATTGCTGCCCCGGACGTTGTCATAGACGATCGTTGCTTCGTGCGGGCCGGTGACCAGGAGCAGGCAGCCCAGACCGCCGTCGAAATCGTGGTTGCGCACCGCACCGGCGAAAACCCGACCCAAGTCGTCGGCATGGATGTCGTTGAAACCGGTGACGTCAACCAAACCCATGTCCTGGTAATCGTCGCGACCGAGAAGGATGCGGCTCTCACCGTCTCGCACGTGGGTGAGATCGCGTCCCGCCACGACGATGCCCCCGTCGGCGTGTAAGCAGATTCCCCCGACTCCTTTGCGCTTGGGTATGACCAGATTCAGTTCACCGGATGGCGTCAGCTGGTACACCCCGCCCGCTTGCACATTGCCGAAGTAGAGGTTTCCTTGGGGATCTACGGTTGGTCCCTCGACGGTGCTGTACCCGCTGGCGAGAAGCTCGAAGTCGCTCATCGCCGGGCCGCTCGCTCGACCGTCATGATCGGATGAGGCAACGGTCCTACCTTGACCATTGACATTTGGTCCACTCCTCCGCGATGTCCGACAACCCGACAACCCACGACCGACGGGGCTCGACAGCGGCTGAGGGCCCAGGTTGCCCTTGCCGCCGGCCGGTCCGGCATCGGTTCGTTGCCGGCCCTGGGGAGCGTAGCCGGAGCGGCGTTCGGGCCCTCATCTAGAGTGCCCGGCGGTGGACGACGATCTGGCCTTCGCCGACGTGTTCGCTCTGCGCCGCCAAGGCGTCCCGGCTCGGGTTCTGGTCGACGGCCTGCTCCAACGCATCGCCGCCCTGGACGACCCGGAGTCGCCCACGGCCCTGCGGAGCGTGCTCGCGGTCTCCGAATCCGCCCGCGATGACGCTCGGGATTGCGACGCCACAGAACCGCGTGGTCCCTTGCACGGCATTCCTGTCCTGGTCAAGGACAACATCCAAGTTGCGGGCCTGCCATCCACGGCCGGCGCCACCAGTCTGGCCGGGCGGCCCGCCACCGTCGATGCCCCGCTGGTAAGTCGGTTGCGGGACGCCGGCGCCATCATCCTGGGCACGACCAACCTGTCCGAGTGGGCCAACATTCGGTCCACCCGCTCGACGTCGGGCTGGTCGGCGATCGGTGGGCTCACCGCCAACCCATGGGCGCTTGATCGGAGTCCGGGCGGTTCCTCGTCCGGTTCGGGCGCGGCGGTCGCCGCGGGCCTGGCCCCGCTGGCGATCGGTACCGAGACCGACGGATCGATTACGTGTCCGGCGTCGCTGAACGGGGTCGCCGGGATCAAACCGGGCGTGGGCGCCATCCCGACCCGCGGTATCGTCCCGATCAGCGCCAGCCAGGACAGCCCCGGTCCGATGGCCCGCACCGTCGACGAGGTGGCCCTGCTCCTGGAGGTTCTGGCCGCGACCCCGGGAATCCTCAATCGAGTCCGCCGCGGCGTCCGCGGCCTGCGAATCGGCCGGGCCTCCACGTGGCGTACCGATCACCCAGCTACCGACCAGCTGTTCCAGGACACCGTCGGTCAACTTCAGGCCGCCGGCGCCAGCGTGACCGAGGTCAAGCCTGCGGTGCCCGGTCCGAGCGAAGAGGAGGACGAGCTGACCGTCTTGCTCTCCGAGCTCGTCGACGGCCTGGCTGCCTACCTGCCGACCAGAGGCGCGGACGGTCCCCAAAACCTCGAAGAGGTCGTGGCCCACGAGAAGCGCCACGCTTCCGTGGAGCTCGCCCATTTCGGACACGATCTCTTCGAGCGGGCCCTCGAGCTCGGCGGGTGTGGAACGTCTGGCTACCAGGCCGCCCGAGCTCGCAACTTGTCATGGGCGGTGGAGAGCTGCCTGGCGCCAGCCATGACCGACGTCGACGTGCTGATCGCTCCGACCTACGGTCCGGCGTGGAAGAGCGACCTGGTGCTCGGCGGCCACCCCGCCGTCGCCTCACCGATCACCATGGCACCCGCCATCGCCGGCTGGCCGATTGCGACCGCGCCGATGGGGCTCGTCGACGGCTTGCCGGTGGGCATGGGCGCGGTCGGCCGGCCCGGCTCCGAGGGGCTGCTGCTGGCCGTGTGCCGGGCCGTCGAGCGGCCTCTGCGCCCGACCTGGTGCCCGCCTCGCCGCGGTTAGCGCCATCAGGGCGTCCAGCCCAGCCGGGTTCGCTGGCCCCGCCACCACGGATAGCCACCGCGGCCGCTGCGGACGGCTTACAGGATTGCGCTGGCGCCCTCGTCGACAACCGCCGGTACCGGCTGGCCGCCTGGCACCTGCAAGCCGGCCAGTTCGGCTACCAACTCGAAGCTGTGCAGCCGCTCGCCGTGGTCCCACGCATTGGTGGTGATCATCATCTCGTCGGCACCCGTCCGGGCCAGCAACTCGTCCAGCTCAGTCGCGACCGACTCCGGGTCGCCCACCACGTGCGACCCGGTGAAGCTCTCGACGGTGACGCGTTCGCTCGGTGTGTAGGTATATCCCGCCGCCTCCTCCGGGCTCGGCAGCTGGCCGGGACGTCCGGTGCGCAGGCGGAGCATCGAAAGCCTTGACGAACCATGCAGATATCGGGCCCGGGCGGCCGTATCGGCGCAGATCACGGCCACGCCGATCAGGGCGTAGGGTGCCGCCAGCGTCTCCGAGGGCCGAAAGCACTCCCGGTACAGGTGCAGGGCGGGCTCGGTGTTGGCCGCCGAGAAATGGTGGGCGAAGGCGAACGGCAGGCCGAGCAATCCGGCGACCTGAGCGCTGTAGCCGCTCGATCCGAGTAGCCAGATGTCGGGCTGGTTGCCCTGAGCGGGAACAGCTCGGATCTGCCCGAAGGGGTGCCCCTCGGGCCATGTCCCTCGGAAGAAGCCAAATAGGTCAGCGAGTTGCTCAGGAAAGTCATCTGCGGAGAGGGCCTCGACACTGCGCCGCAAGGCCAAGGCCGTGACCTGATCGGTGCCGGGTGCTCGGCCCAGGCCGAGGTCGATCCGTCCGGGGTGGAGCGCCTCCAGCATGCCGAACTGCTCGGCCACCACCAGCGGAGCGTGGTTGGGCAGCATCACTCCTCCCGACCCGACCCGCAACGTAGTGGTCGCCGATGCCAGGTGGCCGATGAGCACCGCTGGCGCCGAACTGGCGATGCCGGGCATGTTGTGGTGCTCGGCCACCCACAGGCGCTTATAGCCCAAGGCCTCGACCCGCCGGGCCAGGTCGATGCTGTTGTGCAGGGCCTGTCCGGTCGTCGATCCGCTCGCGACCGGTGCCAGGTCGAGCACCGACACCGGCACCCGGTGCGTCATTCTCATGTTCGGTCCAACGCTGCGGGGCGCCTGCCTCTTCCGCGTCCGCTTTGGGGCGGCCCGGTCAGCCGAACCGGGAGGTGTTGATGACCGCCCGCTGGTGGGTTCCGTTGGACACGGATCCACGCGGACCCTCAACCCGGATTTCGAACTCGAGCCGGCGCTTCTGCACGGATGTCAGCCGGCACCAGACCGTGACGTGTTCGCCCACGCTGACCGCGGCCTCGTGGCTCACGCATACGTGCGTCCCGACCGACGTCTCGTCCTCCTCGAGGTGCTGCTGGGTCAGTCCGAGGCAGGTGCCCTCGATGAGGCCCACCATGCTGGGGGTGGAGAGCACGGCGACCGGAAGGTGAGGCGGGGACATGTCGGCAAGGATCTCGTAGTCCCGGCGCATTTCGATCCCCGGAGCCAAGGTCTCCTGCATGAGGTTCATCCTTTCACACCGTTGGGTAGGAGGGGACGGGGCACTTTGGCCGGAGCGGACCGGCACCGCCCGCTACCATCCGGGTTGGCCGAGGCCGTGACGACAAGGGTGGTGGCCATGTTCGATGCCGTGATCTCGGGAGGCCGGGTCATTGACCCCGAGGCTGGGCGCGATGGCGTCATGGACATCGGCATCAGGGCCGGGCGGATCGCGGAGGTGGCGCCCCGCTTGGAGGCGCACCCGACCACGACGGTGCTCGAAGCTTCGGGCATGATCGTCTGTCCCGGCCTGATCGATTTGCACACCCACGTGTTCGGGTGGGCGACGGGATTCGGTGTGGATGTCGACGACGCCGGTGTCAACGCCGGCGTCACCACCCTGGTGGATATGGGCAGCACGGGCACCTGGCATTTTCCGATTTTGAAGGCCTATGTGATCGACCGCGCCCGCACCGACGTGGTCGCCTTTCTGATGATGGGATACGTGGGAGCGACAATCCGGCTCGGAGGGCCCCCGATCCTCAACCCGGATTGGGCGGATGCCGAGTCACTGGCCGCCATGCACGAGAGCTACCCCGACCTGGTGCGGGGCTTCAAGACCTGGGGCGAGTCAGGGAGCACCTCGCAATGGGGATTTCGGTTCCTGCACATGGGCCGAGCGGCCGGAGATCTGACCGGTCTCCCCATTTACATTCACACTGGCGAGCTCTATCCGGTCGATGAGAGCAACCGGCCCGACCCGGCCACGATCATGCCGGAGGTGCTCGCCAACGCCCGCCCCGGCGATGTGCTTGGTCACTGTTACAGCTGCATGCCGGATGGCATTCTGGGCCGAGCCCAACGACCCAGCCGGCAGCTGCTCGACGCCGTCGCCGACGGGGTCCGCCTCGATGTCGGCCACGGCATCAACTTCTCGTTGGACACGGCCCGTCGAATGATGGAGGCCGGCCTCCTGCCGTACACCATCAGCTCGGACACCCACGGCCTGCTGAGTGGCGTGCACGACGACACCACCTGCAGCTACAGCCTGGTGGGGGCGATGTCCAAGCTGATGGCGCTGGGCCTGCCGCTGACCGACGTGATTGCCGGTGCGACCGCCCATCCGGCGGCGGTGATTGGTCGATCGCAGGAGCTGGGAACGCTCCGGGAAGGAACCAGGGCGGACGTGACGATCTTGGACGTGCGCCGCCAGGACTGGACGTTTTTCGACTCGCAGGGCTGCTCCCTCGACGCCGATGTCCGCCTGGTGCCCCATATGGTCCTCCGTGAGGGGCGCCCGATCGTGCCGAGCCGGCGCCTCTTGCGCGATGTCTGCACGCCCGAAGAGAGAGGCGAGGCGGGCCGGCCCATCGCCGTCGGCGGTCGGCCGCGTGCCGCGAATCGGCCCGACTGACGAGGGCCTTTTCGTCAGCCCTTCGCGGCCGGCGCGGGGGTCGGGACGGCACCGGCCGCGAAGCCGGAAAATGCCGCTTGGAGGCAGTCGAGCAGCACGTCCGGCTCGAGGATGGTGGTGGGGTCGAGCGCCACTCCGACATCGAGGCGGTCGGCGTTGCCGAAGGCACTGATGTTCACGGGGCAGCCGAGGCGCGGTCCGAACGGATAGCTCTGCTCGATCGCGGCGCCGCAGAGGTGGCTCGATCGCCGGAGACCGGGGAGGGTCGTAGCCGCGAAATCGACAGTATCCGCCTGGGCGTGCAGGGCGGGGATCAAGAGGCGGGTGGGCAGCCGGCCGATGGTGGCGGCCAGGGCGGACGTCAGGCGAAGGGCCGGCTCGCTCCGGGCCCGGGCCAGGCGCTCGGCTACCACTCCGAACTGGGGACCGGGGTGACCCACCGAGGTCGGAACCTCGACCCGGATCGGCGCGAACCAGTTCCCTCCCACCTCGCTGCTGTGGCGGAGGCTGGTGGGTGTGGCCAGCCGCAACTCCGGACAGGGTTCGCCGATGTGGCCCAGGTACTGGCCGATTCCACTGGCCGCGGCCGCCACGAGGAGGGTATTGCGGCTGCCGCCCAGGGCCAGCGCCGCGGCCCGGGCGTTGGGCACGGAGAGGGTCTCGAAGCGGCTGGTCATAGAGCGCAGTCCTGGCCATGCTCCCAGAGGACCGCCGGTCACCAGCACCTGGCGCGACACGGAGTTCGCCACATCCAGGCTGCGCTGCACGCTCCTCACCACCAGGCCGGTCGGTTCGACGTTGAGCGTGGCCGCCACGCCCGTCGTCAGCGGGCGTACGGCCCGGGTGATGTCGATAGTGACGGTCCCGGGCCGGCGGGTGTCGTCGACCGGCTCCTCCTCGGTCGGGGGGGACGATGCCGCCGGGCGTGCCGCGGGCGGACGGCTGGTCTCGTCGAGCAGCAGGCTGAGGATCGTCGTCCCCCCGATGCCGTCGGTGAGTACATGATGGGCTCGCAGGAAGACGGCCGCTTTGTCGCCGGCGAGCCCATCGATAATCGTGGCGTCCCACGGTGAGCGATCTGGCTCGAACGGAATCGGCTCGAGCAGGGCGACCATGTCGAGCACCTGGCGCAGGTCACCCGGTGACGGAATGGTCAGGTTCCGGATATGACGGGCGGGATCGAAATCCGGGTCGCTGGCCCACTGCGGCCGTCGCCGGATATAGGTGGGATCACCGGGCCGCTGCCGCAACCGCCAGGCGTGCTCGGAGGCCGCGCCGAAGCGCTCGATCAGGTCAGATCGGGCTGGGGCCCGATCGAGCAGCATGAGATTCCCTACGGTCATTCGCAGTGTCGGGTCGTGTCCGACCCTCCACATCACCGTTTCGATGGGGCTCAGGGCGTCGCTCATCGACTCAATTCTCTCCCGGTCGAACTCGAGGCCAGATGGGACAGACTCTCAACGCATCTCATTATCATCCGTTCCGTGGCCAGGTCGGAGTGCGGTCGCGTACTGTAGCTCACCTGTGTGGGCGGCCGAGCGGCCGGGCCCTGTGGGCTGCAAGAATGGGGCAATGCCCCCCCGGCGTCGCCCAGGACGTGCCGTTCGACGCCGTCGGCAAGGGGTTCTCGGCAACCTGATCGACGACGCCAGTGGCGTCATACAGTCGGTCGCCAATGAAGTCGTTCCGGGGGTGGTCGGCGCCTTAGACATAAATGGCGTCGTGCAGCGGGTCGACATTGAAGCGGTCGTGGAGCGGGTCGACATTCAGGGGATCGTCGACCGAGTGGATCTTCAGGAAGTGATCGAGCGTGTCGATCTGAACGAAGTCTTGGAAGGCGTCGATCTCGACGCCGTGTTGGCCAGAGCCGATCTCAACACCCTCCTGGCCCGGGTTGATCTCAACAGGCTGCTCGAACACGTGGATGTCAACGCCTTGGTCGAGCAGATCGACATGGACCGCATCATCGACAAGCTCGATATCAATGCCATCGTGGGGCGTGTCGATCTCGACGCCCTCGTGGCGCGGACCGAGATTGGTTCGATCATCGCCGCCACCGGCGCCGGGATCGCCAGCAAGGCGATCGACGTCGCTCGCAGCCAGGGTGTGGGGCTGGACTTCTTCGTGCAGCGCTGGACGGACCGCGTGCTGAGGCGGCGGGCCTCGCCGCGACCAGGTGGTCCGGCGGTGCTGATCCACGAGCACGAACCGGTGACGTCGTGACCCGCTACGTCGCACCTGACCGGGACGTAGGGCTGCAGGGGCACTATGCGGGCATTTGCACCCGGTTCGTCGGCTTCCTCTTCGATGTGCTGGCGATTGTGTTCGTCTACGACGTGTTCGTGAGAGCGGCGGAGTATCTCGTCACCACCTTGTCGGGGCAGCAGTTCAAGGTCTCGGATCTCCCCGTGGCGTCATGGCTGGTCCTGATTCTCTGGGCCATCTTCTACTGTGCCTATCCAGTGGCCGCGGGAGGTCGAACATTCGGCATGGCGGTGACCGGCCTGCGGGTGGTGCGCCCGGACGGGAGCGCGGTGAGCGGTCGAGAAGCCCTGGTCCGGGTCCTCGCCCTGCCCCTCAGCTTTTTGACGCTGGGCGTCGGTTTCCTTCTCATTCTCTTCCGGAGGGACGGCCGGGCCCTTCAGGATCTCATTGGCCGCACGGCCGTCGTGTACGGCTGGGACGCCCGGGCCGCCCGCCTGCGGTTCCTGGCCAGAAGCGGAACCGAAAGCGACTGAGGGCTCGCCCCTTACGGATACCGACCCGGCCGGGTCGAGGCGCCCCGAAACCAGGAAGCTTTCAGGTATGTCTCATGGCCTTCATAGCTGGCCGTCCTCTACTGGAGATGCGCTCGGTATCGAGCCCACGATCAGGAGAACCGATGAGCGAGTTCGAGGAACGGCCGGCAGGTTGGGTACCACTCGAGGGCGGCGGAGCCTGGGTGCCTGCTGGCAGCAGTGAGACGAGCGGCGGCGGCCCGGTCTGGGCGCAGCCCGCAATCACCGGGTGGGGGCCGAGCGCGACGGCTTCGCCGCCACCCCCCCCGCCGTACCCGCCGGCATCCCCCCCGGCCGGCGGGTCTGGTGGTCCCGGCGGCTTCTGGGTTCCCGGTCCGGGCCCCTCCTCGCCGCCCCCGGCGCCATCGCCCAAGCACCGCCGGGCCCTGCCGGTCGTCCTGGCGACCGCGTTGGTGGGGATCGCCGGTGTGGCCGGCCTGGGTATCGGTCACTCGGTCTGGCCGACGAGGACGGTGGTCAACGCCAGCGCCCAGGGCAGCACCACCTCGCCGAACAGCTCGGGCAGCACAGGCTCTGGCAGCACGGGCTCGGGCAATACGGGCTCGGGCAACACGGGCTCTGGGAGCTCGTCCGATCCGTATGGCTCATTCGGGCAATTGCCGTTTGGGTCCGGCGGTTCGTCGAGCGAATCGCCCTTCGGCTCCGGGTCAGGCAACGAAACACCCTTCGGTTCCGGTAACGGGACCGGGATTGGCAGTAGCAGTGGCAGCGGGACGAACAGCACCGGGAGCCCCGCCGACACGGCCGCCATCGCCGCCAAGGTCTCTCCGGCCCTGGTTGACATCAATTCGACGTTCGGCTACCAGAGCGCCCAGGGCGCTGGCACCGGCATCGTGCTCACCTCCAATGGCGAGATCCTCACCAACAACCACGTCATCAACGGCGCCACCAAGATCAGCGTGACCGACGTGGGGAACGGCAAGACCTACACCGCCAAAGTCGTTGGCTACGACGACTCCCACGACATCGCGGTACTGCAGCTGCAGGGCGCGTCCGGGTTGCAGACCGCAAAGGTCGCTGGCTCGTCGACAGCCGCCGTGGGCGCAGGCGTGGTTGCCATCGGTAATGCCGGCGGCACTGGCGGCAAGCCCAGCTACGCGGGCGGCTCCATCACGGCCCTCAACCAGTCCATCACGGCCAGTGATGACCTCGACGGCGCCAACGAGCAACTCACGGGACTCATCGAGGTGAACGCCGACATTCAGCCGGGTGACTCCGGCGGGTCTCTGGTCAATACCGCCGGGAGCGTTATCGGGATCGACACCGCCGCCTCCCAGGGCTATTCCTTCCAGTCATCCGGAAGTCAGGGCTACGCCATCCCGATCAATGAGGCGCTCACGATCGTCCACCAGATCGAGTCTGGTCACGGGACCACGACCACCCACGTCGGGGCGACCGCGTTCCTCGGTGTGGAGCTGTCCACTTCCGGCAGCCAGGGTAGCCAGGGCAGCGCCGGGAGCGGGTTCGGTGGCTTCGGTGGCTTCGGCTCTGGATCTGGGAACTCCAGCGGATCGACCACATCGGGTGCGGCCATCAGTTCCGCAGTTACTGGCGGCCCCGCGGCCCAGGCTGGCCTGACGGGCGGCGACGTGATCACCTCCCTCGACGGCCAGACCGTCGACTCGCCGACGACCCTCAGTGCGCTGATGGTCAGCCACCACCCCGGCGACAAGGTCCAGCTGGGATACGTCGACTCGTCGGGCCAGTCCCACACCGTGACGGTCGACCTCGGCAGCGGCCCCCCGGCCTGACCTGCCGGTCTGGCCTCCGTCGCCCCACGGCGGCAGGCCCCCGGCCTGACCCGTAGGTCGGGCCTTCGCCGCCCTCGGCACCGGATCGCGGCCCGAGCGTTTGGAACGCTCGGATCGGTCCAGGTGCTGAGCGGCGGCCGCGGCGCGCCCGGGGTGACGCGCCGGCCCTAATGTCGGGGCGTGCTTCCCGGACCCCGTTTGCGCCAGGTGGCCCTGGTCGCCGGGGACTGCCAGGCGGTGGCGGGCGAACTGCGACGCACGTTCGGCTGGGCCGAGCCGTTCCACGACCCCGGAGTAGCCGTGTTCGGCCTGCAGAATGCCGTGTTCGCGGCTGGTGACACGTTCGTAGAAGTGGTCGCGCCGGTGCAGCCGGGCACCACCGCGGGTCGCTACCGGCAGCGACGGGGCGGGGATGGTGGGTACATGGCCATCTTCCAGATGCCGGATCTGACTGCCGCCCGGCAGCGGCTCGCTGACCTGGGTGTCCGCGTGGTCTGGACCACGGATCACGATGACATGGCCGGTACCCACCTCCACCCCAAGGACGTTCCAGGTGCGATCGTGTCCTTGGATTGGGCGAATCCGCCCGAATCATGGCGATGGGCGGGACCGGAATGGACCGGGCGGTCGCCCGAACACGACCCGGGCGGCCTGGCTGGCGTCACTATCGAGGTGGACGATCCCGGGGCGGCGGCGCAGCGGTGGGCGGCGGTCCTGGGGCTCGGCGCGACCTTCGCAGGCGACGCCGCCCACGTCGAACTGGCGAGCGCCGGCCAGCGATTGCGCTTCGTACCGGTTACCTCCGGGCGCGGGGCCGGGATCGTCGAGGTGGCCATGAGAGGTCTTAGGGGCCAGCGTCACACTCGTCTCGGCGGGGTGACCTTTGTCAACGAAGGAGAACGGCACCCATGAGTGACATCGGTACGGGCCCAGGGGATACGGGCCCAGGCGATACCGGCGCGATCGATACCGGCACTGGCGATCTGCTGGCCAGGATCGACGATGGAGTCGCCCTGCTGACCATGAACCGACCCGACCGACGCAATGCCTTCTCCGAGCCCATGCTGGCAGGCCTGGCCACGGTCCTGGCCCAAGTGGAGAGCGACGACGCGGTCCGTTGCGTGGTGCTCACCGGCGCCGGCGGGGCTTTCTGCGCCGGCGGCGATGTCAAAGGCATGGCCGAGCGACGGCCGGCGGCAGACTCCGCCGGCAACGACGGATCCGGTGACTCTCCCGACGCCGCGGTCCAACGACAACGTTTCAGCCAGCGCCACATCAGCGGCCGCCTGTATTCGATGCCCAAGCCGACGATCGCCGCCATCTCCGGCCCGGCGGCGGGAGCCGGCCTGGCCCTGGCCCTGGCTTGTGACCTCCGCTACGCGGCGACGGGGGCGGTGCTGACCACTGCCTTTGCCCGGGTGGGCTTCTCCGGGGACTTCGGCTGTAGCTGGTTCCTGACCCGGCTGATCGGTAGCGGAAAAGCCAAGGAGCTTTACTATTTCTCGGACCGCTTGACGCCCGAGGAAGCCGAGCGGCTCGGCATCGTCAACGGTGTTTTTCCGGCTGCCGACTTCGAGCGCGAGGTCTTCGCTCGAGCCCGCCGCCTGGCCTCAGGCCCCTCGCTCGCCTTCCGGTACATGAAAGAGAACCTCAACCGGGCCGTCCACGGCGAACTCGGAGACTGTATGGATCTGGAGGTCACCCACCATTCCCACCTGGGGCGTACGGAGGACCACCGCGAGGCGGCCCGAGCCTTCGTGGAGAAGCGATCACCCGTCTTCAGGGGTCGGTAGCACCCGGGCGGGCCCGCTCGAGCGGTTCTACGACAGGACCCGCCGCTTGAACGCCCGGATCCCGATGGCAAGGAAGGCGACGGAGAAGGCGACCAGCGCCGGATAGATGATGTACAGGTGCATGTGCGAGATGTCCGTGAAGGCGGCCCGTAGGCCCTCGTTGACGTAGATCAACGGGTTGATCAGCACCAGCACCTGCAACCAGTGGAACCCGCCGACGCGAACGGGAGCGAGGCGCGTCCACTGGTAGTAGGTGCCGCCGAGAAACGTGATCGGCAGCACGATGAACCCGAACATGAGCCCGATATTGCGGGGCTCGAAGACGCACCCGAGCACCAGGCCGAGGGCGCTGAACACCAGGCACGACAGCGGCAACAGGGTCACCACTATCCACCAGCGGATGTCGAACTCGGCGTGCACCCCCGGCGCGTGGACGAGGGTGGCGATTGGGAACACGATGACCGCCGCTAGCAGTCCCTGGATCACCCCGGCCAGGATCTTCGCCACCGCCACCAGCCAGACCGGGCATGGAGCCTGCACCCGATCCTCGATCTCCCGGGTGAATCCGAACTCCTGGGACAGCTGCAGGGCAACCGACTGGACGCCCTGGAACATGATCGAGATGCCCACCACCCCGGGGACCAGCACGGTCGCGAAAGCAGAGGTGCCCCGACCGCCCACGGACTGGCCGATCTCGGGAAACACATACAGGAACACGAAGACCAGCAGGAACGGCTGGATGATGGTCCGCAGCACGAATTCGACGAGATGCTTGCGGAGTACGGTCAGATCCCGCAAGAGGAGTGCGTAGAGGGCGGTGCGACTCGCGGCCGCCGCAGAGCGCAGCGGCGCTTCTCCGATGAGGCGAGCCGACGGGCCAGGGGCGTCCGAGCCGATGGCGCCAGCAGTCGTGGACGTGGCCATCAGTCGCGCAGGTCCTTCCCGGTCAGGTTGATGAATACGGTTTCCAGGGTGGGCTCGGTCACCGAGATATCGGCCAGCTGATAGCCGCCCTGCTCCGCGGCAGCGATCACTCGGGGCAGCACCCCGGTGCTGCCCTTCACGTGTAGCTCGGCGCCGCCGTCGATGGGCCGGACCCGAGTGGTACCGGCCACGTGCTGCTCGAGCACCCCCGCCAGGCCCACCGCGTCACCCGCGACGCGGACGGTCACTATGGTGTCCGCCCCCACGGTTGCCTTGAGTCCCACCGGCGTGTCGAGGGCCAGGATGCGGCCGTGGTCCATGATCGCCACCCGATCGCACAGCCGATCTGCTTCCTCCATGTAGTGGGTGGTGAGCAGGATGGTCTGTCCGTCTCGGTTGAGCTCGCCGAGGATGTCCCACAGCGCCAGCCGGCCTTGGGGGTCGAGACCGGCGGTTGGTTCGTCCATGAACAATACCGCCGGCCGGTGGAAGATCGACCGGGCGACCATGAGCCGCTGGGCCATTCCCCCCGAAAGGGCGTACACCGACGCCTGGGCCCACTTGGCCAGGTGGAAACGCTCGAGCATCTCGTCTGCGGTCGCCCGGCATTCCTTCGGCGCCATGCCGAACAGTCGGCCGTGGAAGTACAGGTTCTCCCAGCACGTGAGCTGGCGGTCCAGGGTGTTCTGCTGCGATACCACGCCGAGAAGCTGCTTGGCCAGCGTCGGGTTGGCCACCACGTCCACTCCGCCGACCACCGCGGAGCCGGCGGTCGGTACGACCCGGGTGGTGAGCATGCCGGCCGTGGTCGTCTTGCCCGCGCCGTTCGGTCCGAGTAGCCCGAAGATCTCGCGGTGGTATACGACCAGATCGAGATTGTCGACGGCCTTGAAATCGGTGCCGGGATAGACCTTGGTCAAACCGGTCGTGCGGATCACCGGCGTTCCGGCCAGGCCGGTGTCAGCCGGTGCGAGATTGGTCGACGTCATGGTCGGTCCTCCCGTAATGGTGGATGATGCGCTGCAGGCACTCCTGCAGTACGAGCAGTTCCGTCGGAGAAAAGAGCTCTCGGAACTCCGCGTCCAGTTGGTCGGCGAACTTGACCACCCGGCGCAGATGGGCCCGGCCGGTCGCGGTCAGGACCGTCGAAGAGGTGCGCCGGTCGTCCTGGCCGCGGACCCGCTCCACCAGGCCGTCCGCGCAGAGGCGGTCGAGGTGATGGGTAAGTGTCGGACCCTCGATGCCGAGGTGCCGGGCGAGCTGACGTTGGGTGACTCCGGGGTACAACTCGACGTGGCGGAGCACCAGAAAGGTGTGAAAGGACGAGCCTATGCCCACCAGGGCTTGATCGAACTCAGCCCGGGCGGTCTTGGCGGCAACCGCGAGCTGCTTGCCCAGACGCTCTTCCACGTCCCGATCGTTCCACATCGAATCATTCGATGTCAACCGGCTTTGCGGCTGGCGAGCCGGCGAAGGGGCGGCAACGTCGGCGGCGGCTGACGGCGGGGCGGCAGGCCAGCGAGCAACTCGGTTGTCGCCGAGGCGACCAGGCTGACGGCCCGCTCGAATGCGGCGTCCGTGTTCGGTGACCTGGTCTGAACCCCGCTGACCTTGCGGACGTACTGGCGGGCGGCGGCTTCGATCTCTTCGGCGGTGGCGGCCGGATCCAGTCCTCGGAGCGTGGTGATGTTGCGGCACATGCAACGAGGGTAAGGCAGCGGCATCATGGTCGGGTGACCGGCTCAGCTGTCCTTTCGCTCGAGTGGCCCGAGATCGCCGGACGATTGGCTCCGGCCCGGTCCTACTGGCTGCACACCACCGATCCGAGGGGCGCGCCGCAAGTGAGTGTGGTGTGGGGTGTCGTCGTGGTCGGCGCCCTGTATCACTACAGCGAGCGGAAGACGGTCAAGGCTCGCAATCTCCGCCACGATCCGCGCGTCGCCGTACACCTCGAGAGCGGCGCCGACGTCGTGGTGGTTTACGGCCTCCTCGCCGATCTGGGTATCCCGGGTGCGGCCGGAGAGGTCATCGAGGCGTTCGCCGCCAAGTACGACGGCCCGGACGAGCGGCCGTTTCTCCCGGGAACCAACCCGGACTTCGACATCCTGTACCGCCTCGTGCCCAAGCGGGCCTTGCTCTGGAGCCTTCCCGACACCGAGGCGTCGATGCGCCGATGGGTCGCTACGGCGCAGGAGTGACGGCGACCCCTGCCGCCAGCCGCAGCTCCTCATACATGACGACCATCTCCGCGAATCCATAGCGGGCCTGCAGGCCGCTGGGATTGGGGAGCAGCCAGAGGCAGGCGGCTGCCAACCTCTCGTTCTGCGGACCGACGCCGGCTCCGGGGCGGCCAAAGGCCGTTCGGTACGCCTGCATCCCCAGCACGGCCACGAACGCCGGCCGCAGCCGGGCGACTTTTCGCTCCAGGGTCTTGGCGCCCTCCCGAAGCTGCGCCGGGCTGAGATCGGCTGCGGCCCTCGACGTAAACGGCACCAGGTTGGTGATGCCCAGGTGGAAATCCAGGAGATGCCGTTGCTCCGCAGGGTCAAACAACCGGTCGGTGAATCCTGCTCCGTGCAGGACTTTCCAAAAACGGTTGCCTGGTCGGGCAAAGTGTTGGCCGCGTTCCCCCGAGACCAACCCGGGATTTATTCCGCAGAAGAGCACCCGCAACCCGGGGGCGACCAAGTCGGGAACCGTCCGTCCTATGGCGGCGTGGTGGTCTTCTGAAGCCGTCATGGGCGCGAGGTAGCGTCAATAGTGATGACAATATCCGACCCGGACCGTCGGGCCTCGTTGGCGCTGCAAGTGTGGGGTTACAAGCAGGGCGAGGTGGTATCGCTGATGATCTACCTCGGCGACCAGTTGGGGATGTACCGGGCGATGGCCGGGCAGGGACCCATCAGGGCGGCGGGTTTGGCCGCCCGGACCGGCCTTCACGAACGCTGGCTGCTCGAATGGTTGCGCGGTCAAGCCGCAGCCGGGTTGGTGGACACCACAGATGGTGAAGTCTTCGAATTGAGTCCGGAGGCCGCGGAGATCCTTGCCGACGAGGAGGAGAGTCTGTGGTTCGCCGCCGGCGCCTTCCAGGGAGGCATGGCACCACCCGACGTGGTGGATCGTTTGGCCGACGCCTTTCGTACCGGCCGGGGGTTGACTTACGACGACCTCGGACCGTCGGCCGCCCACGGGGTGGAGCGGATGCTGGCGCCCTGGACGCGACTGGCGCTGGTACCACGGATCTTGCCGGCTCTCGATGGGGTGTGGGCTCGGCTCACCAAGGGAGGTCGGGTCGCCGATGTGGGCTGTGGCTCAGGGGTGGCCCTGCTGACAATGGCGGCGGCATTCCCGAACTCCCGCTTCGACGGATTCGATCCGTCCCATCACGCCATGGCCCGAGCCCGGGCTCGCCTGGCCGAGACTGGCCTGACCAACGTAGAGCTGCACGTGGCGGGGGCCGTCGAGCTCCCAAACGAACCAACCTACGACTTGATGGTCACCCTCGACTGCATTCACGACATGCCCCATCCGGCCGAGGCGATCGCCGCTATCCGGCGGGCCATGGCTGCCGACGGCACCTGGCTCATCAAGGACATTCGGGCGGGGGCTACCTGGCGCGACAACCAGCGCAATCCCGTACTGGCCATGATGTACGGCACGTCGGTGGCGACCTGTATGTCGTCGGCGCTCTCCGAACCGGGGGGCGCCGGTCTCGGCACGCTTGGATTCCATCCCGGGCTGGCCGAGACCATGTGCCGGGAGGCGGGTTTCACCCGGTTCCTCGTCCACGATTTCGACGACCCCGCCAACCTCTACTACGAGGTACGTCCCTGAGTCCGGCCGGGTGGAAGATCGATCCTCCCTACGCGGATCCCGAGTACCGCTCGTCCTCGCTACGAGCGCCGGGCCGGCCCCTTGTGCCGCTTCCGGCCGAGCTCATGCCCATCACCGGCCCGGTCTTCGATCCCGACGACATCGACCCGCTCGACGCGGACCTGACCGTCGGTCACGGAGGCGACCCGCAAGGCCAGCGCATCAACGTGAGCGGACGAATACTCGGATCGGACGGCCGCCCTCTGGCCGGCCGGCTGATCGAGGTCTGGCAAGCCAACGCAGCCGGCCGTTACGCCCATGAGGCCGACCAGCATCCGGCACCGCTCGACCCGCACTTCGCAGGGGCGGGCCGCTGCCTTACCGACGACGACGGCGGGTATCACTTCGTCACCATTCGGCCCGGAGCCTATCCCTGGCGCAACCATCCCAACGCCTGGCGGCCCGCCCACATCCATTTCTCCGTTTTCGGCCGGACCTTCGCCGAGCGGCTCGTCACTCAGATGTACTTTCCCGGAGACCCGTTGCTGGCCTTTGACCCCATCTTCTGCTCGGTTCGCGACCCCGAGGCCCGAGCTCGGCTGGTCTCGTCCTTTGACTGGAGTACCACCGAAGCGGAACGAGCGCTCGGGTACTGCTTTGATGTCGTAGTGGGCGGTCATCTAGCCACCCCCGTTGGACCGCTGTCGTGACTGTCGTTCCAACCCCCTCGCAGACGGTCGGCCCCTTTTTTCGGTTCGCCTTCGACTGGATGGCGAGCGGACACCTTGTCGAGCCCGGGTCGCCCGGCGCCCTCAGGGTCTGGGGGCGGGTGCTCGATGGCGACGGTGAGCCGGTCCCGGACGCCGTCGTCGAGGTCTTCCAGGCCGGACCCGTGCCGAGGTTCGGCCGCTCGTGTACCGATCCATCCGGGGTCTACCGGTTCGTCACGGCCAAGCCCGGCCGGGTGGACGGCCGTCAGGCTCCGCACCTCGAGGTGTCGGTCTTTGCTCGCGGCCTGCTGCAGCGGCTGTGGACCCGCTGTTATTTTCCTGACGAGCCCGCCGCCAACGCCGCCGATCCCCTGTTGCTGGCCATTGCTGATCCGGGGCGGGTGGCCACCCTGGTCGCCGTCGCCGCTCCAGAGGGGCTGCAGTTGGACATCTCCTTGCAGGGCGATCATGAGACGGTGTTCTTTGACTGGTAATCGTCTCTTCGCGCCGATCTTCATCCCCGACGAGTTTCTGGCTGCTACCGGGGATGCGGCCTGGCTCCAGGCCCTTCTCGACGCCGAAGCCGCCCTCGCCTGGGCCGAGGCCGAATGTGGGGTGGTCCCTGGCGCCGCCGCGGAGGCCATCGCCGCCTGCTGCCAGGCGACCCGGTTCGACCCGGCCGCCCTCGGCCGGGCGGCCCGCTCGGACGGGAACCCGGTTATCCCCCTGGTGAGCGCCCTCCGCGGCGAGGTGGCGGCCACGGCGCGCTCCTGGGTGCACTGGGGCGCGACGAGCCAGGACATCCTTGATACCGCCGCCATGCTGGTGGCGGCCCGGACCGTGGCCCTCATCGATGCCGAACTGGTCCGCCTGGCGGAGGCCTGCGCGGCGTTGGCCCGGACTCACCGCGACACGGTGATGGCGGGCCGCACCCTCCTGCAGCAGGCTCTGCCCATCACCTTCGGCCTCAAAGCGGCCGGATGGCTCGCCGGCGTGGACGATGCCCGCATCCAACTCGGCGCCGCCCGGGCCGGGCTGGCCGTGCAACTCGGCGGGGCCGCAGGCACGCTGGCGTCGCTCGGCTCGGCCGGGCCGGCAGTGCTCGCCGCCTTTGCTCGCCGGCTCGGCCTGGCCGAACCGCTGCTGCCGTGGCACACCGCCCGCCAGCGCATCTCTGGTCTGGCGGGCGCACTCGGGACCGTGGCGGGCACGGCCGCGAAGATCAGTGCCGACGTGGTTCTGCTGGCCCAAACCGAAGTGGCCGAGGTAGCCGAACAGACCCCCGGCGGATCGTCCACGCTTCCGCACAAACGCAACCCGGCGGTCGCGGTCGCGGTGGCCGCCGCGGCCCGGCGGGCCCATGGCTTGGTACCGGTACTGCTGGGGGCGCTCGTCGCCGAGCACGAGCGTGCCGTTGGGGCCTGGCAGGCCGAGTGGGAGTCCTTGTCGGAGTTGCTGGCCCTCGTCGGGGGGGCGGCCGGTCGAACCGGCGACCTGGTCGAGGGCCTTCGCGTTCATCGAGACGCCATGGCAGCCAATCTGGCCACGACGGGCGGAGTCCTCCTCGCCGAGCGGGTTGTGCTCACCCTGGCGTCCATCACTGGCGACCAGACCGCGGCCCGTATCGGGGTCGACCAGGCGGTCGAAGATGCGGGTCGGCGAACGGACGGTTTTGCGGCGGCGCTGTCCGAGCATCCTCTGGTGGGCTCGGTGCTGTCGCGTTCGCAGATCGACGAGTTGCTCGATCCGGCCGGCTACCTGGGCGCCACTGCCATCTGGATCGAGCGGGCCCTGGCCGCCCATGACCGCAGGGGCCAACATGGCGCGGAGCGGTGATGGCCATCGTGGCATCCTCGTCCGAGGGTGCCACGCACGTGGGGTTATCCCTCGACCCGATCCCCTGACTCCTGGCGGGTTGCTTGGTGTTCTCCTCACGGTTCGACAGAGGACAGCAGCCGGGCCGGTCCGGAGGCGCGCAGCCTCCAGCCCAGTTCGAGGGCGCCGGGTTCGGTGAGCGCCACCACGCATCCGCCGAACCCGGCGCCGGTCAGCCGGCAACCGAATACGCCCGGTCGTCGCCGGATTCCGGCCACCAGATCGTCGAGGACCGGAGTTGAAACGTCGAAGTCGTCTCGAAGCGAGGCGTGGCTCTCGATCATGAGAGCGCCCGCAGTGGTGAAGTCGCTTTTCCTCAGGGCGGCGACGAAGGCGAGGACCCGGCCGTTCTCCGCGATGACGTGCCGGGCCCGCCTCCGCACCTCGCGATCGTCGATGGCGGACAGATCGTCGAGGCGGGCCTGACGGAGCGGGCCGACGATGGCCGCGGCGGCCTCGCAGGACGATCGGCGGGCTGCGTAGGCCGATCCAGACAAGGATCGGGCCTGACCGGAGTGGACGGCGACGATCTCGCATCCCGGGGGCATGGCAACCGGCTCGAATCGGTTGGAGGAGCAATCGATCAGCAGAGCATGACCTTCGATCCCTGCGGCCGCGGCGAGCTGGTCCATGAGGCCGCACGGCACGCCGGAGGCCAGTTGTTCGGCCCGCTGGCAACTCCGGGCCAGCTGAAGCGGTGCGCCCGTAAATCCGAGGGCCAGGGCCAGTGCCACCTCAAGTGCCGCGCTCGAGGACAGCCCGGCCCCGATGGGAAGCGTGGTCGTGACGGAGCCGGCGCCGCCCCGGACCGGACGAACTTCCGCGACGACACCGGCGACGTAGCGGGCCCAGGGGGGCGCCGCCGTCGCCGGATCGGTGCCCGCGAGGGGGATGTCAGCCGGGTCCCGTTCCTCCTTCGACGTGAGTCGCACCCTGTCGCCACCCGCCCGCAACGTCACCGTGGTGCCCAGCTGTATCGCCATGGGCAAGACGAAGCCGCCCGCATAGTCCGTGTGGTCGCCGATGAGGTTCACCCGGCCCGGCGCGAAGGCGATAGTGGTCCCGGCGTCGCGCACGGTCCGGATGGTAGAGGGGGCCCGCCTCCCGTTCCCGACCGGCCTCTGCGGCCGCGGCCCCGATCCGGGTCCCACCCCTGTTTCCCGTCCGCCCGGGACTCTCCTGGCATACATGCCTTGACATGTATATAACTGTGTGAGCATATTAGCGAAATGGTCGCCTTCGACGTGCTGGGCGAAGGGCATCGCCGCCAGATTCTCGACCTGTTACGGGAGCAGGCCCGTTCGGTCGGCGCCCTGGTCGACGTCCTGGGCCTGAGTCAGCCTGCCGTCTCCAAGCACCTGCGCGTCCTGCGGGAGGCCGGCTTCGTCGAGGCTCAGGTGTCCGCCCAGAGCCGGGTGTACCGAGTCCGGCCCGAGCCGCTGCGCGAGATCGATGACTGGTTGGCGCCGTTTCGAGTCCTGTGGGCTTCCCGTCTGGACGACCTCGAACGCCATCTGGACACCGTGCATCTGGACACCGCGCATCTGGACACCGTGCATCTGGACACCGCGCATCTGGACACCGCGCATCTGGACACCGCGCATCTGGACACCACGGTCGCCGAGAACGATCCCCAGGGAGGTTGACGACATGGATGGCGAGCTCGAAGCGGTCGGCGATCAGTGGCGGCTGCGTTTCACCCGGGAGTTGGCCCATGAACCCGCCCAGGTGTGGCGGGCCATTACCGAAGCTGACCATCTTCGGGCCTGGTTTCCGCAGCGCATCGTCGGCGACTGGAAGGTCGGCGCTCAGTTGCGCTTCGAGGGGGAGTCGGGGTCGTTCGACGGCCGGGTGCTCCGTTTCGAGCCCGAGACGCTGGTGGAGTTCCTCTGGGGCACCGACGTCATTCGCATCGAAGTGGCGCCGGGCCCGGCCGGCAACAGCACCACGCTGACCCTTTTGGACACCTTCACCCCGCTCGGGAAGGCGGCTCGCGACGGCGCCGGCTGGCACACCTGCCTGGACTTTCTCGCCCACCACCTGGCGGCCAAGCCGGCGCCGTGGGAGTCCCGCCAGCGCTGGGAGGAAGTCCACCCTGGCTACGTGGACAAGTTCGGCCCCCAGGCTGCGACACTGGGTCCACCCGGTTGATCCTCGGGCCGGGTTCGGGTGTGTCCTAGGCCACGACTTGCATAGCAAAATGACCGCGTCGAGCGGACCGGCCCTCCCTGACCCTCGCCAGCTGTCACATGCGGTCTCTACCCTGGGCGGCGTGGGAGAAGGGTGACCAGTGCTGTACGTGCATCGCTCGGAGCGAGCGGACCTCTTGGTCGAAATCCTCGGCGAGGTGCTGGCTGAGCCGTTGGTGGACCCGATGACGGCCGAGGTAGTCGCCGTTCCGACCCGAGGCGTGGAACGCTGGTTGGCCCAACGCCTTTCCCACCAGCTCGGCACGACCTTCGACCGTGCCGATGGGGTGTGCGCCAACATCGCCTTCCCTTTTCCCGGAGCCGTGGTCAACCGGGCGACGGCTGAAGCCAACGGGCTGGCGCCCGGTGACGATCCCTGGTTACCGGAGCGGTCGGTGTGGCCGCTGCTGGAGGTGGTCGACGCCTGCCTGGACGAGCCATTTCTGGAGCCTCTCGCCGCCCATCTCCGGGCCGCCTCGCCGACCGCTCCGGCCCGCGCCGGGGCCCCGTTCGCCCCGCCGGTCCCGGGCTCGGCGCCAGCCCTGGCCGGAGCCGTGGCACCGGTGGGTGCGCCAGCCGCAGGTGGCTCCACTCCGCTCCGGCGCTTCGCCACCGTTCGGCACCTCGCCGATCTGTTCGACCATTACGGCGTGCACCGTCCCGACATGGTTCAGGCCTGGGCGGGCCACCTGGGCACCGCCGATCCGAGGTCCGCTCCTGCTGTCGACGCCCACTGGCAGGCCGAGTTGTGGCGCCGGCTTCGCCAGCGAATCGGCGTCGAGAGCCCGGCGGAGCGGATCCTGGCCGCGGCGCCGCGCCTCGCCGAGAGCGCCGCCCTTGTCGACCTGCCGCCGCGCCTCTCGTTGTTCGGCCTGACCCGACTGCCGGCGAGCCATCTAACGGTTCTCCGGGCCATCGCCACCTGGCGGGATGTTCATCTCTTCCTCTTGCATCCCTCCGGGGCCCTCTGGGACAAGGTGTCACAGGTCGCGCCCAGCCCGCCGGCGGGAATACGACGAGTCGATGACCCCACCGCGGCGCTGCCTGCCAACCCGCTGTTGCGGTCTTGGGGCCGCGACGCCCGGGAGATGCAGCTCGTTCTCACTGGGCACGGAGCGGTCAGGGGCGAGTACCGCCCGGTAGTCGGCGCCTCGCAGACGCTTCTCCATCGCATCCAGGCCGATATCCGAGCCGACCGGCAGCCACCGGCTCCGATCCAGACCGGCGAGCCGGAGCCCCGGCCCCTCCTCGCTACCGACGACCGAAGCCTGCGTATCCATTCGTGCCACGGGCGGGCTCGACAGGTGGAGGTGATGCGGGATGCCGTGCTCCACCTTCTTGCCGCCGACACCAGCCTCGAGCCCCGCGACGTGATCATCATGTGCCCCGATATCGAGACTTTCGCGCCTCTCGTACACGCCGCCTTCGGAGCCGGGGATCGGGCACTACCCGGCGAGGACCCGCATCAAGTGACGCTCGACTCGTCGGGCCTCGGGTTACCGGAGTTGCGGGTTCGTCTGGCGGACCGCTCGCTACTGCAGACCAACCCCCTTCTCGCCGTCGCCGACCTCCTGCTCGAACTCGCAGGTAGCCGACTCACCGCCTCCCAGGTCCTCGATCTGGCCTCGAGGGAGCCGGTCCGCCGCCGGTTCCAGTTCGACGAAGAAGGGCGGGCTCAGCTCGAACGATGGGTCGCCGGGGCCGGGATCCGATGGGGTCTTGATGGCGCCCACCGGGCCGAGTGGGGTCTACCGGGCCTCGACGCCAATAGCTGGTCGTCCGGGCTCGACCGTCTGCTGTTGGGCGTGGCCATGGCCGAAGATGACCAGCGTCTGTTCGCCGGGACCCTCCCGCTCGACGACGTGGTCAGCGGTACGGTCGACTTGGCCGGTCATCTCTCCGAGTTGCTCGACCGCCTGGGCGCCGCCATCGATCGCCTGTCGCGACCCCAGTCGATCCAGAGCTGGCGGGACGCCATCGCGGCCGCCACGGACTCGCTCGCCACGGTCGCCCCATCCGACGCCTGGCAGCGCGACCAGCTCTACCGGGTCCTCGATGAGGTCGTCGACGAGGCCACCCCGGTCGCGACACCCGGCGCCGGGCTTGGGCCCACCCCTGCCGAAACCCGTCGGACCCCGACCACCTCCACGACCCGGCTGAATCTTTCGGAGGCCCGTTCGCTCTTGACCCGACGTTTGCAAGGCCGCCCGACCCGCGCCAACTTTCGCACTGGTGATCTGACGGTGTGCACTCTCGTCCCGATGCGGTCGGTCCCCCACCGGGTAGTCGGCCTGCTCGGACTCGACGATGGTGTCTTTCCCCGTCACACCGAACGAGACGGCGACGATCTGCTGTCGAATGACCCGCGGGTCGGCGACCGGGTGGCGAGGAACGAGGATCGCCAGTTGCTGCTCGACGCCATGCTGGCCGCCACGGACCACCTGGTGATCACCTTCAGCGGTCGCGACGAACGCACCAACCGCGAGCGACCCCCGGCCGTCCCCATCGCTGAGCTACTCGACGTGGTGGACCGGACCGTCCGAGCCCCCGGCGATTCCGTTGCAGCCCGCCATACGGTATTGGTCCGGCACCCGTTGCAATCGTTCGACCCCCGCAACTTCATGGCCGGCCCCGATGGCGGAAGTCCGCAAAGCTTCGATCCGGTCAGTCTCGACGGGGCGATGGCGCTGTCCGGTCCCCGGCGACCCCCCCGGGCGTTCCTGACCGGTTCCCTGCCACCGATGGGTGGCGAGGTGGTCCAGCTCGACTCGCTGGTCCGCTTTGTCGAGCATCCGGTCAAGTCGTTCTTGCGTGAACGACTCGGATGGTACGCCCGCACGGCGTCCGACGAGGTCAACGATGCGCTGCCCCTCGAGTTGGACCCTTTGGAGAAATGGGCGGTGGGGGACCGGCTGCTGACCGCCCGGCTCGCCGGGGCGGATATCGGCGGGGCGCTGGCCGCTGAGCTGGCGAGAGGGATCCTGCCTCCCGGCCGTCTCGTCGACGGGGTGGTAGCTGACGTGGTGCCTACGGTCGAGGCCCTGATGGACTCGGTGGCCGCCTTGCCGGGTGCGACCGCCGGGCCGCGATCACTCGATGTCAACGTACGGCTCTCGGACGGTCGCCTCCT
This sequence comes from uncultured Acidimicrobiaceae bacterium, assembly GCA_963769725.1. Lineage (GTDB taxonomy): Bacteria > Actinomycetota > Acidimicrobiia > Acidimicrobiales > Palsa-688 > PALSA-693. The sequence goes on from CAVYMU010000011.1 coordinate 77,136, forward strand.
CATCGGGACGGTGCCGGGCGTCCGCGATGGGCTCATCGTTCGTTGCGTCTATTCCCGGCTGGCCCCGAAGCACCGGCTGGCGGCGTGGGTGCGATTCCTGGCCTTGAGCGCGGCCTGGCCCGACCGAGCGATCGCCAGCGTCCTGGTTGGCCGCGGCCGGACCCAGCCCGGTGGCCGGCAGCTCATTCGTATCTCGGTACTCCCTCCCTTGGCACCCACTGACCGGGCGGGCCCGGCCCTGGCTGGACTGGGCGTCCTCGTCGATCTCTTCGACCGTGGCATGCGCGAGCCGGTGCCCATCTACTGCGACACTTCCGCGGCGTGGGCGGAGGCGCGCCGGCAGGGGGGCGACCCGCGGGAAGCGTCGACCGCCGCCTGGAAGTCGTCGTACGAGTTTGAGCGCGAGGACGCCGAGCCGGAACACGTGATGGTTCTCGGCGGGGAACTCGCCTTCGACGAGTTGTTGGGGGACCAGCCGGGCCCGGACGAGGGCGGCCCGGGATGGGAGGAATCGGAGGTCACCCGCTTCGGCTGCCTGGCCCGCCGGTTGTGGGACGGCATTCTCGACCGCGAGCAGATGCAGGAGCGATGACGGATCCCGCCCCGGCGCCCTTTGATCCTTGCGGTCCGCTGCCCGGACCGGGGGTGACCGTCCTCGAGGCCAGCGCCGGCACCGGCAAGACGTACACCATCGCCGCTCTCACCAGCCGGTACGTCGCCAGTGGCGTACCGCTCGAGCACATCCTGGCGGTCACCTTCACCCGGATCGCCACTGCCGAACTGCGGGACCGCGTCCGCGCCCGGATGGTCTCGGCCGAGGCTGGCCTGGGTCGTTATGTCGAGGCCGGCGTGCGTCCACCCCCAGAGGACCGGGTAGCGCGCCTGCTTGCCGAGGGGTCCGGGGCGGAAGTGAGCGAGCGGCGCCGTTTGCTGAGCGATGCCCTGGCGATGTTCGATGCGGCCACGATCACGACCACCCACGGATTCTGTCATCTGGTCCTCGCCGGCCTGGGTGTGGCGGGCCGCGTCGGCGTGGGAGCGACGCTGGTAGAGGACGCCAGCGACACCGTGGATGAAGTGGTCGACGACCTCTTTCTGCGACGGGTGCTCGGCTGGGGCGTCCCGCCCTTCGACCGCAGGACAGCCCACGAGATCGCCCGTATCGCCGTGGCCAATCCGGTGACACCCCTCGAGCCAGCACCAGGCGAGAGCACCCCCGGTCGCCAGCGCCGCCTGGCCGAGGGCGTCCGCAGGGAGGTGGCTCGCCGGCTGGTCGATCGGAACCTGTTGACCTACGACGACCTCCTCGTACGCCTGAGAGACACCCTCGCCGATCCGCACCGGGGTCAGGAAGCCTGCCGGCTGCTTCGCGATCGGTACCGGGTCGTTCTCGTGGACGAGTTCCAGGACACCGACCCGGTGCAGTGGGAGGTGGTGCGTCGGGCCTTCGGCGACGGCCGGGCCACCCTGGTGCTGATCGGCGATCCGAAGCAGGCCATCTACGCCTTTCGAGGCGCCGATGTCTATGCCTACCTGGACGCAGCCCGGCTGGCGGGTAGCCGGTTCACGCTGGCCCAGAATTGGCGGAGCGATGAAGGCTTGCTGGCCGCCTACGACGCTCTTCTCGACCCCCTTCATGTCGGCCATCCGGATATCACCTATCGCAGGGTCGCCGCTCCGGCTGCGCACCGGCGGCCAGGTCTGCAGGGCGGGCCCACGGACACGCCGCTGCGAGCCCGAGTGCTGCACGCCCGCGACGGCCTCGTCCGGCGCACGAAGTCCGGGGTGCAAAAGGACGCCGCCCTGGAGTGGGTCGCCGCGGACGTGGCTGCCGACATCGTCGGTCTCTTGTCCGCTCAGCCCCGGCTGGTGAGGTGGCGAGACGATGAGGCGGGCGCCACCCGCATGCTGTCTCCCCGCGATGTCGGAGTTCTTGTTCGCACCAATCGCCAGGCCGGCCTGGTGCAGGCCGCCCTTCGGGCCGTCGGCGTGCCGGCGGTGGTCGGGGGCACCGAAAGCGTGTTCGGGTCGCCGAGCGCTCGTCACTGGCTGCGTCTCCTCGAAGCACTCGAGCAGCCCGCGTCCCGGCCTCGTGCCGTCGCCGTCGCCCTGACGCCGTTCGTCGGCATGACCGCCGACGATGTCGCCGCGGCCGACGAGGCCACGTGGGAGGCGGTGCACGCCCGCCTGCATCGCTGGGCCGCCATCCTGCGCCAGCGGGGGGTCGCGACCGCGACTCGTGCCATCGTGGCCGCCGAGGGGCTCCCGGCTCGCCTCCTCGTCCAGCCGACCGGCGAACGCGATCTGACCGACCTTGGCCACATCGCCGAGTTGTTGCACGCCGAAGCGTCCACCGGTCAGCTCGGGCCACCTGCCCTGCGGGCCTGGTTGGCCCGCCGGACCGAGGAGGTCGGCGTTGAGACCGCAGACGCCGAGGACCGCAGCCGTCGACTCGACTCCGACGCCGACGCGGTCCAGGTCCTGACCATCCATCGGGCCAAGGGACTGGAGTTTCCCATCGTCTATTGCCCGTACCTCTGGGATAGCGGGCTGGCGTTGCGAAGAGGACGACCCGTCGTGTTCCACGACGATGCCGCCGCCAACCAACGCACCCTGGACGTCGGTGTCGCGGCCGCCTCCCCGACCTACACTCAGCATTTCTCGGCCGCCCACGACGAGCAGCGGGGCGAAGACCTGCGTCTTTTGTATGTGGCGCTCACCCGAGCCCGACACCAGGTGGTGATCTGGTGGGTTCGCGCCTACGACTCTCAGCACTCCCCCCTGGGTCGCCTCCTGATGTGCCGCGATCAGCGCGGCAACGTGGCGGCCAGCGCCACCTACGCGCCCACCGAAGCCGCCGTCCATGCCCGCTTGGAAGAGCTGGCCGCCCGCGTCCCCGGTCGCATCAGCGTCGAACGCTGCGCCGCCGCTCCCATTACCCACTGGGACGGGGCGGCCTCCGCTTCCGGTGACCTGGCCGCCGCCCGCTTCGAGCGCGACCTGGACCGAGCCTGGGGGCGCACGTCCTATAGCGGGATCACGGCCGGGGATCAGAGCGAAGTCGTGGGCAGCGAGCCGGAGACACCGGGGATCAGTGACGAACCCGATGACGCCGCCGCCACTCCAGCGCGCCGCCCCGGAGTCGGCCCGGCCGAGGCCGTCGCCCAGCCGGGAGTGAGCGCCGCCGGAGCCTGGTCCCAGGCGTCGGAGCCGGACTCTGAAGCCGGCACGGAGGCAGGACTGCGAGCCGTTATCTCCCCGCTCGCCCGCCTTCCAGGGGGCGCTGAAGTCGGCACTCTCGTGCACGCCGTGCTGGAGGCAGTGGACTTCACCGCGGCCGATCTCGCCGCCGAGCTGACCGCGGCCATCACCGCCGAGCAGGGCCGGCGCGGCACGGAACTCGGCGACCCGGCCGAGCTGGCGAGCGGACTGGTGGCCGCGCTCTCCACGCCCCTCGGTTCGCTCGTCGACGGAAAGTCCTTGGTCGACTTCGCGCCGGTCGACCGACTCGATGAGCTCCGCTTCGAACTGCCCCTGGCCGGAGGGGACCGACCGACAGGGCAGGTCCTCACTGCGGATATCGCCAGGCTGTTTGCGGCCTTCGCGGGCCCCGGTACCGCCCTCGACGGCTATGCGGCCCGGCTCACCAGCCCGGCGCTGGCCACCCACCTACGGGGTTATCTCACCGGCAGTCTGGACCTGGTCCTGCGGAACCGCGACGGCGTGGGCGCGCCGCGATTCCTCGTCGTGGACTACAAGACCAACTGGCTCGGACCGAGAAACGAGGTGCTGAGCGCCTGGCACTACCGGCCGGAAGCGCTGGCCGCGGAGATGCAGCGGGACCACTACCCGCTTCAGGCGATCCTGTACATGGTGGCCCTGCACCGGTATCTGCGCTGGCGGATGCCCGGCTACGACCCGGCCGCCCACCTGGCCGGAGTTCTCTATCTGTTCGTCCGCGGCATGGCCGGTCCAGAAGGCCCCGCCGTCGACGGGGTCCCCTGCGGCGTGTTCGCCTGGACGACGCCTCCGGCGTTGGTGACCTCGCTGTCGGACCTCCTGGACAGAGGATCGTCCCCTTGGTGACGGCGGCCGCCGGGCCGGCCTGGCCCGGCGGCTACGACGCCGACGTCGCCCTCTCCGCGGCGGGAACCCTTGCCGCCTTCAACCGGGCCGGTGTAGTTGGCGCCGCAGACGTGCACGTCGCGACCCGACTGACGCAGCTCGGGGCCGATGCTGATGAGCGGGTGGCGCTGGCGCTCGCCCTGGCCGTGCGGGCCCCTCGGGTCGGACATGTCTATGTGGACCTGGAGACGGTGCGCATCACCGCTACCGATGAGGATGCCGAGCTGGACCTCAGCGGCCTGCCCTGGCCGGATCCCGGCACCTGGGTCGGGGTGCTGGCGGCCAGCCCGCTGGTTGCGGTCGGGGAGGAGGGTCCCGACGATCGACCCCTCCGTTTGATCGGGACGGCCCTGTATCTGGATCGTTACTGGCGTGACGAGCGGGCGGTGGCCGACGCCCTTCGAGACCGCGCCGTCGCTCAGATCCCCGGCGTGGACGGGAGGGTGCTGGCGGAAGGGGTGGCGCGGCTCTTCGGTGACCCGGCCCTGGACGAACCGAGATGGGCGGCCACGATCGCGGTGGTGCGGCGTCTGTGCGTCATTGCCGGCGGGCCGGGCAGCGGCAAGACGACCGCCATCGGGCGAATCGTGGCCCTGCTTGCGGAGCAGGCCGCCGTCTCGGGTGACCGCCCGCCCCTCGTCGGCCTGGCGGCGCCCACCGGCAAGGCTGCCGCTCGGCTGGAGGAGGCCGTCCATGGTCAAGCACTTCAATTGGATGTGGCGCCCGGGGTGCAGCAGCATCTCCTGGCGGCTCGGGCCTCGACCGTGCACCGGCTTCTCGGCGCCCGGCCCGACAGCGCCAGCCGGTTCCGGCACCATCGCCACCACCGCCTGCCTCACGACGTGATCGTCGTTGACGAAACCTCGATGGTGCCGCTGTCGCTCATGGCCCGCCTCGTCGAAGCCGTGCGTCCGGACGCCCGCCTGGTGCTGGTGGGCGACCCCGAGCAACTGGCGTCGGTAGAGGCCGGCGCCGTCCTGGGTGACATCGTGGGTCCCGCCCTCGACGGGTTGCGCATGACGACTGCGACGCGGGGACTGTTGACGAGGATCGCCGGCTCGGCTCCGGCTGCCGTGGCGCCACCGGCTGCGTCGGAGGTGGGCGACAGCGTCGTGGTCTTGCGGGCCAACTATCGCTTCGCCGGGCCGCTCGCGGATTTGGCCGAGGCCGTCCGGCGCGGGGACGCCGACGGGGCCATGCGGGCGCTGTCGTCGGGGCAGCCGGCCCTGCGATGGGTGGAGTTGGACGATGCCGTGGACTGGGAGGGACCGGCGCTAAACGCCGCCCTCGAACCTGTTCGCTCGGCGGCCATCGCCACGGGCGCGGCCCTGTTTGCCGCGGCAGTCGATCGTGATGGTGAAGCGGCCCTCGCCGCCCTGGCCGGCTTCCGAGTCTTGTGCGCCCACCGCCATGGTCCGGGCGGGGTCAGCAGCTGGACGCAGCGAATAGAGGATTGGCTGTCGTCGTCGCTCCCCGAGTTCGCGCCCGGGAGTACCTGGTACTTGGGACGCCCCGTCATGGTGACCGCCAACGACTACGGCCTGCGCCTCTTCAACGGCGATACCGGGGTCGTGGTGGGGCGCGAAGACGGGGGTGTCACCGTCGCTTTTCGGCGAGGCGGCGCTCCGGTGTCGATCAGCCCGGCCCGACTGTCGTCGGTGGACACCGTGTACGCCATGACCGTGCACAAGGCCCAGGGCTCCGAGTTCACCGAGGTGGCGGTGGTGCTGCCTGGGTCCGCGTCGGCGGTGTTGACCCGCCAGTTGTTGTACACCGCGGTCACCCGGGCCCGGGAGCGACTGGTCCTGACGGGGAGCGAGCAGGCCATCCGGGCCGCACTCGGCCGCCCGATCGCTCGAGCTTCCGGTCTCATCGAACGCCTGTGGGGTTCAGGCCCAGAATGACACCAAACGCCGATCCGGGAATGGCGCCGGAGCCAACGGAGGGCGCCCTCGGCCGCGCCGGGGCCCATCCCTGCCGCCCGGCTCGAGGCCGGCCCCCGCCTGGCCTCTCCTCGTGAGCAGCTGGACAGGCTCGGGTAGCATGGGGGGCGGCCTTCTCCTTGGCGAAGGTCCCGGCCGGGCGAGCGGCGAGCGTTCGGACCCGGGTTCGACACCTCAGGTGGGCCGGACCCGCTGTTTCAGGTTCTGTTCACGTGGCGAGACAAGGATCTGGGTATGCAAGTGATGGACCGCGACCAGCGGCAGGGGGATGGGTCTCGTCGCCCGACTGCGCTTGACATGTGGGCGGCTGGTCTCCTGCTCCTGACCGTGATCCTGCACGTGGTCGCCATGTTCCCTCGCTACTTCGGTGGGCCGGGCGAAGGATCGGTCTGGTCCCAGCCTGATCAGGCCGCGTTGTTTTCGGTTCTGACCGCGGGATGGGCGCTGGCCCTCGGTCTGGTCCTCGCTGGGCCGGCCCGAGCCCGGTTGGGCGCGGCCGTGGCAGTTGGCTTGGCGGCCACAGAGCTTGGCTTCCGGCTCACCGACGTCGACGAGGTGCTCCGCTTCGGAGGGGCCCAATCTGCAGTCGGCATGTGGTTGATGACGGCCGCCTGGCTGGTGGGCTCGGCCGGGGCGGTGCTGGCCGTGCTGGCCGTGCGCCGGCGGTCCAGGCCGGCGGCGCCCACTCCGGTCGTCGCCTCCGAAGCCGGGTTCGGCGTTCCGGTCGCCATGACGATGGACGAAGCTCCTGCCCTGGCTCCAGTGGCGCGATGGGGCCCCGAGCCTGATCCGCAGTGGGCGGCCCAATGGGGTCCACAAGCCGAGACGCCGATGGGGCCGGAACCGGCTCCTGCGGCCTTCGATCCCGCTACCGCGACCATATGGGCGCCATCGCCCGCGGCCTACGACCCGGTGTCCCTGCCGTCGGGAGCGATCGCGGCCAACCTGCCTGTTCCGGTCGACGAGACCGCGCCTATCCGTGTCGAGGACACCGCCGGCATCCAGATCGGTTCCACCGCCGCGGTTGCGCTCGATGCCACCACCGCCGTTCCAGTGGCCACCTCTGCCGTCCCCGCCGAGTCCGGGTCGATCGGGGCGTACGGTGTCGTTCCGACCGTCCTGGTTGCGTTCCTCGCCCTGGCCACGGCCGGTGCCTTCCTGCCGGCCTGGGACCACTACGTAGGAGTGGCCACGACCACGGGCCGCTCCATCGGCTTCACTCTGGGCAATGCCTTCACCGGCCCCTGGCCGGTCGTCGTCGGCAATGTCGTGGTCGCCGTGGCGCTCGTCGCAGTTCCCGTCCTGGCCAGCCGGCTTCGAGACCGGAGGATCGCCGCCGCGACCGTGACCGGTTCGCTGATCGTGCTGGCGTCGCAGTTCACCGCGGCCATAGTGCAGGTCGACCGCCCCGTTCCGCCATCAATTGCCGGGCTCACTCCCGCCCAGTCCAGCCAGCTGGGTCTGCAACTGCACCTCTCTCTGACCGGCTGGTTCACTCTCGACGTGATGGCCGCCTACGCCCTCTTCGCCGCGGTCATGGTCATCGGATACCTCCGGCTGGTGGAGGTTCCGGCGAACCCGGCCGGAACCTGGCCCAGCGCGCCCGAGCCTCGCAGCCCGGCCGGCGTGCCTTGGTCCTAGCCGATCTCGGTTCGCACCGGGTCGATGTGCTCGTGTCGGGGCCGGGCCGGCCCCGACAGAATGCCGCCATGACCCTGCGCTTCCGAGTGGCGTCCGGCGATCCGGTCGAGGTACGGGCGATCGTCGCCCTGGTCGACTCGGCCTATCGTGGTCCGGCCAGCCGGCTGGGCTGGACCACCGAAGCCGATCTTCTGGATGGTCAACGCACCGACAGCCAGGCCGTGCGGGGCATCATCGCTGCGAAGGACGGACAGCTCCTCCTGGCCGAAGAGAACACCGAACTGGTGGGATGCTGCCAGTTGGAGCGGCGCCCGGATGGAGGGGCGTATTTCGGGATGTTCTCCGTACGGCCCGGTCAGCAGGGCCATGGTCGAGGGCGGGCCATCCTGGCCGAGGCGGAACGGATCGCCCGCGACGACTGGGCCGCGACCCGCATGTCGATGACCGTGATTCGGCAGCGCCACGACCTCATCGCCTGGTACCGGCGGCTCGGCTACCTCCCGACGGGGGAGACCGAGCCGTTCCCCTACGGTGACGAGCGGTTTGGGATACCGAGGCGTCCGGACCTGGAGTTCGTGGTGCTGGCGAAGACGCTGGGAGAGGGCCGTACCTGGTCTTCGACATGAAACGGCCGGGACCCGAAGGTCCCGGCCGTGTGTCCCCTCGACGCCTGTTTTTGTCGATCGGCGACGGTGCTCAGACGGTCGCTTCGCTGAGCTTCGCCAGTTCGGCCTGCACCATGGCCTCGTGGGCCTCTTCGTCTTCCCGGGCCGCCTTCGGGCTCCACCTGCCCTTCATGAGTGGCACCGTGAGGAGGAAGAAGATCACCCCGCCGAAGCAGATCCAGTACCAGGTCTTCCACTGGCCGCCTGTGGTCTTGGCCGCGTGCGCGACCGATGCGCCGTGTTTCAGCAGGACCTGGAAGTTCGGGTCCTTGGCGGCCGTCTGGAGGGCCTGAGCTGGCGGCGAACGGGACGATGGCGGCGATGGCGGCCCGGTTTTGACGATGCTGGCGAAGGTGGCGGGCCCGACCGCGGCGGTGGCCTGGGCGATCAGCGCCGGCGTCGGATTGCGTGCCAGCTGGGCGAACAGCGCCGGGTGGGCGGAGACGGCGGCCAGCTCCGGCGCCAGCCTGGTGGCGTTGGCGACGACGGTCGGGTGGGCGGTGGCGAAGGCCACTTCGCTGGCGTATTTGGCGTTGGCCGCCGCCACCGTGGTCCCGTAGGTGACCAGGGGCGTCACGGTGTTGATCACGGCCGGGAGCAGCAGGTAGGAGACGAACACGACCATCCGGATGATCCAGCCCCAAATGGCCAGACCGGTCGCGGTCAGCGCCGGGTTGCGGGCTTCGACCGTCTCGGTGAAGCTCGCCATCCAGGGGACGTAGGCCACGCCCAGGGAGAACGCCAGGAGGGCCAGCAGGATCGCCATGTGGTAGTAGCTGGTCGGTTTGCCGATCTGATTGAGGTACAGCACGATCATGATGGCGGCGCCGACCCCGCCAATGATCATCAAGGGCTTTCTGACTCGCAACTTGTCCGAGATGAACCCGAAGAGGATCACCGCGATGACGTTGAACCCCCAGTTCCAGTTGCCCAGGGCGTTGCCGTCGTGAACCGAGAAGCCGAAGACCGTGGTGAAGTAGATGAGGGCGAATCCGACCGCGGTGTAGTAGATGAGCAGGAACAGGGCGATGCCCAGGGCGGAGACGATCACGTCGACCTTGAGGAGCTGGCCCCACGGGTTGCGCAGCGAGGCCTCGATGTCGATGCCCTTGGCTCTGGCCTCGATCAAGGCCCGGTCCTGCATCGAGACCATGAGCTGGTCCCGCAAGCCGGGCGACAGCTCGCGTAGGCCGACCGCGGCCAGGGCGAAGACGATGAGCCCGGCGATGCCGCAGATGCGGTACAGGCGTCACCCAGAACGACGGGCTGGGGTTGCCGTGAATGACGTGGCTGGCCACCACGAAGACGACCAGGCTGCCGAGCACGGGGCCGCTGGTCCAGAAGCCCATGGCGGTGGCCCGTCCGACCTGAGGCGAGAAGTCGCGGATGAGGGCCGGGGTGGCGACCAGGCAGATCCCCTCGACGAAACCGACGATGAAGCCGAAGATGGTGAATTCCCACTTGTTGGTCGAAGCCGGGATGATGAACGCCACGAAGATGGCGGTGATGACCCAGGCCGATGACCACAATGTTGGTCCGGCCCAGGCGGTCAGTCAGGCCGGCGAACAGGGAGCCGAACGCCCCGATCAGGTTCCCGAACGCCAGGGTGTAAACCAGGAACGAGAAACTCATGTGCAGCCTGACCAGGAACAGGGTTGACACCGAGCCGCCGACGTACAGCTCGTAATAGAGCATGATCGTGGCCAGCACCGTGATGCCCAGATACAGCATCCTGGGCCCGGTTTCCGGATAGGTGTCGAGCTGCCGATTCCACAGCCACGACATTCCCCCCCGTTTCGGTTCCGAATCTATGGCGGTGACGCTCATCCAGACCCCCCGATCATTGATGTACGGCCGGGCACCCTAAGCCAGGCAACGTCCGTAACGTGTACTACACGATAGGCCGCTGTTCAAGCAATGGTGTACACCGCTAAGAAATCGAGCCCTCCCTGGTCAGCGAGGGCGAACCAGCCTCGGTGCGTCTGTCGACTTCGCATTGACGTTCCTTCCGGCCGCGCCTACGTTCGCTCCGGTGACCGGGCCGGACCTTGACTTGGCCGATTCGGCCAGCTTCGTACAGTCCATACCACATGCCCGTTTTGCAGAGTTGCGTCGCCGGGGCGTGGTTTGGCAGCCCGAGCCGCTCGGCGGGCCCGGGTACTGGGCCGTGACCAGGTATCACGATTGCGTGGCCGTCAACCGGGACTTCGAGGTGTTCTCGTCCGCCCGGAAGGCCGTCTTCATCTGGGACTTTCCGCCCGAAGATCTGGCCCAGCAGCAGCTGATGATGCTCAACATGGATCCCCCGCTGCACACCCGGTACCGGCGGCTGGTCAACAAGGGCTTCACGCCCCGGATGGTCGCCCGCCTCGAGGAGCGGATCCACCAGACGGCCGACGAAATCATCGACGAGGTGATCGAGGCGGGCCGGGCGGACTTCGTGAGCGACGTGGTGGCGGAGCTTCCGCTGATCGTTATTTCGGAGCTGCTCGGGGTTCCGCGTGGCGATCGTCACCGGGTCTTCGACTGGTCCAACCAGATGATCGGCGGCGAGGACCCCGAATTCGCCGTCACCGCCGAGCAGGCCACCCAGTCCGCATTGGAGCTGTACGCCTACGCCTCGGAGCTGTACAAGAGCAAGCGCGCCGACCGGACGAACCACGACCTGATGACCGCCCTCGTCACCCTCGAGGGCGAGCAACTGACCGACCTCGAGCTGGAGCTGTTCTTCCTCCTGCTGTCCGTCGCCGGCAACGAAACCACCCGCAACCTGATGGCCGGGGGCATGCAGGCCTTCTTCGAGCATCCCGATCAGTGGCAGCGGCTCCTCTCCGACCGGTCGCTGCTGCCCACGGCCGTGGAGGAGATGCTGCGGTGGGTTACCCCGGTGATGAATTTCCGCCGCCAGACGGTCGTCGACACCGTGATCGGCGGTCAGCCCATCCGGGCCGACGAGAAGGTGGTCTTTTTCCACATCGCGGCCAACCGCGACGACACCGTGTTCGACCAGCCTGAGGTCTTCGACGTCGGCCGGGACCCGAATCCCCACATGGCGTTCGGTGGTGGGGGACCCCACTTCTGCCTTGGCGCCAACCTGGCCCGCATGGAGATCCGGGTCATGTTCGAGCACCTGCTGGACCGGATGCCGGATCTCGCCCCTTCCGGTCCGCCTGAGCGACTCCGGTCGAGCTTCATCAACGGCATCAAGCATCTGCCGGTCACTTTCACTCCAGGGAGTCCGACGCGGCGGTAGCGACTCCGCGGTCAGCTCCAGGCGTGGCGGCGTTCGAGCAGATCTTTGAGGACGCGGGGCCGGTCGGTCATGATCCCATCGACTCCGAGGTCGAGGAGGCGGGCCATGGTGGTCTCGTCGTCGATGGTCCAGACATGGACCTGCACGCCGGCCCGGTGGGCGGCGGCGACGAAGCGGCGGTCGACCAGAGGCATCCACCCCTGCCGGAGCGGCACCTGCGCCGCCCCGAAGCGGCCGAGCGGCGCGGCCGCCGGGGTCGCCAGAGCCCGCGGCAGCAGGCTGGTGGCTCGGAGGGAGGTCACCGCGGCGGGACCCATCGCCGTGCACAGTCCCGGTCCGAGGGCTCGCCGGATTCGAGTCAGCCGCCGATCGGAGAAGGATGTGACGCAGACCCGCTCGACCGCGTCGGCCCGGCGGAGGGTCTCCACGAGGGCGTCGACCGCGCTGTCGTGCTTGGCGTCGAGGTTCCAGCGCATTTCCGGCCACGCCCCGAGCAACTCATCCAGTCGGGGTATGGCCTCACCGCCGTGGCTGCCGTTCAGCCGGATGCTCGACAGCTGCCGCCAGGTCATCTCCCGGACCAGCCCGCTTTGATCGGTGACCCGGTCGAGATACGGGTCGTGGAGGGTCAGGACCACCCCGTCGGCCGAGGCGTTGACGTCCGTCTCGATATAGCGGTAGCCGAGGTCCCGGGCGTGGGTGAATGACGTCCACGTGTTTTCGAACGCTTCCAGGGCCCCGCCGCGGTGGGCAAAGGCGATCGGGCCCGGATGATCGAGAAACGCGAAGCGGGCGTCGGTCACGACGGTGACGCTAGCGACCGTCGACGGGCCGGGGCGCGGCCCGCCGGCCTTCTCGGCGAGGGTCGATGGCGGCGTACGCTCCGAGGGTATGCCCGAGGCCTGGCCGCGTCCCGTGCCGACGATCGGTGACCGGTCCAGCGCCGCCGAGCGGTCGGCCGACCCACGGGGCTGGGCCTTCCCCTCCGAGGATCGCGACGCCCTGCAGCGGATCCTGGCTGCCCGCCGCGACGTGCGCCGCTTTCGGCGCCGATCCGGTCGATGACGCCCTCCTGGCCCGGCTCCTGGTCGCGGCCCATGCCGCTCCCTCGGTCGGGCACTCGCAGCCGTGGCGGTTCGTCCTGGTGACGGATCCGTCCACCCGGGCCCGGGCCGCGGTGCTCGCCGACCGGGCCCGTCTGGCCCAGGCCGCGGCGATGACCGCCGACGCGGCCCGCCAACTGCTGGACCTCGATCTCGAGGGGATCCGCGAGGCGCCCGTCGGACTGATCGTCTGCTGCGACCGGCGGGCCGCGCCCGCTGGCGTGTTAGGTCGGGCCACCTTCGAGGACGCTGACCTGTGGTCCTGCGCCTGCGCCATCGAAAACCTGTGGCTGACGGCCCGGGCCGAGGGCTTGGGTGTCGGGTGGGTCACGCTGTTCGATCCCGCCGACCTGGCCGTCCTCGTCGGCGCCCCGGCCGGGGTGGCCACCCTCGGGTGGCTGTGCCTGGGCTGGCCGGACGAGCGCCCGCCCTCCCCAGGACTCGAGCGGCGGGGTTGGTCCGTGCGCCTGCCCCTCGAGCAGCTGGTCCTGCGCGACCGCTGGCCGACGGGCGAGACCGGCCCGGCTCCTCCTCCGTCGCGGCTGGCTCCTCCGGCGCCGGCCGCGGTGGTAGCCGCCCACGATCGCGCCGATCGCGTCCTGACCCCGCCCGGGTCGCTCGGTGTCCTCGACCGGGTCGTGGACAAGATCCTGGCCCTCGGGCCGCTGCCGCCCGGGGGCAGCCTGGTCATCGCCGCCGCCGACCACCCGATTTCTGCCCGCGGCGTCTCCGCCTACGCCCCCGAGGTCACCCGCTCTGTCGCCGAGGCTGCCGTCGCGGGCACCTCGGTGGGGGCCGTGGCCGCTCGTTCCGCCGGCCTGGACCTGATCGTCGTCGACGCGGGCATCGCCGGGTCGCCACTCGCGGGCGCCCGGCTGATCCGCCCCTTGGATCCCCGCGGTGACCTGGTCGGCGCCGACGGGCTGTCGGCCGCGGATACCGAGCGGCTGGTGGCCGCGGGCCGGGCCATACCCGGCGCCGGCCTGACCGCTCTGGGCGAGATCGGGGTCGGCAACACCACCGTGGCCGCCGCCCTGGCGGCCGGACTGCTCGACGTGGATCCCGCCCTGCTGATCGGACTGGGGGCGGGCTCGGATTGGTCCATGGTCGAAGCCAAGCGCGGGGCCGTTACCGCGGCAGTGGCGCGGGTCGGGCGCCGCGGTGGCGCCGCCGAGCCCTTGTCGGCGCTGGCTGCCCTCGGGGGCGGCGAGTTCGCGGTGCTCGCCGGGGTTGTGCTCGGCGTCGCCGGACGGGGGGGACTGGTGGTCCTCGACGGGATGGCGACATCGGTGGCCGCCCTGGTGGCGGTGGAGCTGGAACCGGCCGTCGCCGCCCACCTGATCGCGGGCCAGCGCAGCCGGGAAGCCGGGCATCAGCCGGTTCTCGCCGCTCTCGGTCTCGAGCCCATCCTCGACGTTCGGCTCCGGGCCGGCGAGGGTACGGGCGCGGCGCTGGCCGTGACCGTGTTGCGATCGGCCGTGCGCATCCGCAACGAGGCCGCCCAAGTGGCCGAAACGCCCACCTGACCGGCGGCCGGCCCGGAGCTTGGCTCGGGGGAGTCTTTATATCCGGGCTGCGGATGAGGACGGATCCGGCCCCTGGTCGAGACCCCTATCCGGAATCGGGACTCGTGGCTAACCAGGGTCGGACTCGTGGCCGGCGGGGCGCAGCCCTCGGTAGGCGTCCATCGGTCGCTGCACGCCCATGACCACCTTGTGAATCTCCTCACAGATCGGCAGCTCCACCTGGTAGCGCTCTGCCAACGACAGGGCCAGGCGCGCCGTGCCCACGCCTTCGGCAACCATGTGCATGCTGGCGAGGATCTCTTCGAGCTTCTGGCCCCTACCGAGCCGCTCACCGACGGTCCGATTGCGGCTGTAGGGGCTCATACACGTCGCCATCAGGTCGCCCATTCCAGCCAGGCCGGCGAGGGTCTGCGGCTCCGCGCCCATCGCGGTCCCGAGGCGGGTGAGTTCGGCCAGGCCACGGGTCATCACCCCGGCCCGGGTGTTGTCGCCGACGCCAAGGCCCTCACCGATCCCCGCCGCGATAGCGATCACGTTCTTCAGCGCCCCCCCGATCTCGCAACCCACGACGTCGTGGTTGCGATAGACCCGGAAGAGCTTGTGGCGCAGGACCGCCTGCAGGGCGGCGGCCACGCCCATGTCGTAGGTGGCGATCACGCTGGGCGCGGCCTGGCCGGCCATGATCTCCCGAGCCAGGTTCGGTCCGGTGAGGGCGACGGCCGGGTGCCCCGGTAGCAGCTCTTCCAGGATCTGGGTCATCCGCAGGAGCGTTCCCGACTCGATCCCTTTGGTCAGGCTGACTACCGGTATCCACGGCCGGATCCACTTCCGGGCGCACTCGATGGTGTCCCGAAAGCCACTAGAGGGGACACCGACGATCAGCACATCCGCGTCGCGAAGGGCCTCATCGAGTTCGGCGGTGGCCCGGAGTCGTCGCGGCAGGGTGACGGAGGGGAGGTAGGCGGCGTTGGTGTGCTCGGCGTTGATCTCCGCGGCCACGTCAGGATTGCGGGCCCACAGGACGGTGGGGTTGAGGGCGGTGGCGAGAGCGGCGACAGTCGTCCCCCACGATCCGGCTCCGAGCACGGTCAGGTTCATGCTCACGTCTCCCCCATCTCGGTGCCCCCATCTCGGTGCCCCCAACCTAGGTGGCCAACCTAGGGGGACGGCGTCGCTTCTCGCTCGGCCAGGTGGACCGAGGTCGTCACAGGGCCAGGGTAGGGTGGCCGTCATGGCCGACCAGGCCCAGTTCGCGGCTCAGGCGATGGAGTACATGGGTTCGCTCTACAGCGCGGCCCTTCGTATGACGCGCAACCCCTCCGACGCCGAGGACCTGGTCCAGGAGACCTACCTGAAGGCGTACCGGGCCTTCGGGTCGTTCAAGGAGGGGACCAACCTCAAGGCCTGGCTGTACCGAATCTTGACCAACACGTTCATCAACTCCTACCGGGCCCGCAAGCGCCGTCCCGAGCAGACGGACATCGACGACGTCGAGGATCTCTACCTGTATCGCCGCCTCGGCGGTCTCGAGGCCGCGACCGCCGGCCGCAGCGCCGAAGAGGAGGTTCTCGAGCACTTCACAGAGGGTGAGGTCAAGGCTGCGGTGGAAGCCCTGCCCGAGCAGTTCCGCATGGCCGTACTGCTCGCCGATGTCGAAGGGTTTTCTTACAAGGAGATCGCCGACATACTGGACATCCCGATCGGTACCGTGATGAGCAGGTTGCACCGCGGAAGAAAGGCGTTGCAGAAGACGTTGCACGATTTTGGTATGCAGCGAGGGCTGGTCGCACCAGCCGTCGAAGCTCCTTCGTAGGAGCGCATCAGATCAGGGCACCGGGATGGACAAACAGGTAGGCGACCCCAACATGGATGAATGGGCGAGTAGCGGGGACTGCGAGCGAGCGCTGCAGACCCTCTACCATTTCCTCGACGGCGAGTTGACGGCCGACCGGCGCCAAGCGATCCAACAGCACCTCGACGAGTGCTCGCCCTGCCTGGAGGCGT
Source organism: uncultured Acidimicrobiaceae bacterium (assembly GCA_963769725.1). Lineage (GTDB taxonomy): Bacteria > Actinomycetota > Acidimicrobiia > Acidimicrobiales > Palsa-688 > PALSA-693. Next base: position 93,396 of record CAVYMU010000011.1, read on the forward strand.
TCGACTTCGAAGCCGAACTCAAGATCGTCATCGCCCGGTGTTGCCGGGATCAGGTTCCCGAGGGCCTCCGCCAGCGCATCGCAGATGTCATTCACCAAGCCGCCCAGGCATCGGAGCCATCCGAGACGCCCGGGAAGCTCGTATAAGAGGCAGGAATCCGGCGGCCCTGCTGAGCGTTAGGTGAAGTGAAATGAGTGAGCGATCTCTCGGAGGACACACATTGAGCGGCAGCGAGCGGCCGTCAAAGTCGTTCGGCAAGGACAGAACGTGCCGCCAGCCCGGCTGCGGGACAAAGCTGTCCATGTACAACAACGGGAAGTACTGCTACCAGCACGAGCCCATGGCGGTGCCCCGGACCCGCGGCAGGAAGATCGCCTGACCGCGGCGGGGCGCATCGGGCCGACCCGGCCGGGACGGCCCAGGGTGGGGCCGGTGACAGCAGCGTCACGGATACGATGCAGCATGGGCTGGCACTGCGATGGCTGACCTGATCTCGTGGGAGACGGCGACCGACGTGGCCACGCGAGTCGCCCGTCATCGGGAGGTCCTGACCCCGTACGAGCAGCGCCTGATGGAGGTCGAGTTCGAGGAACTGACCGTCGAAGCTGAGGAGCTGGTCACCATCGAGACCGGCCTGCGGTCGCTGGCCGGTCCGGCTCGGGCCCGGGTGGCCGATCGACCCCAATGGGTCAACGCCAACGTGGCGTCCTTTCAGCGTCTGCTGCGGCCGGTGACGGACAAGCTCGGGGCCCAGGTGGACCGGAACGGGGCGTGGAGCCCGATCCCGGCATCGCTGTCGCGCAAGATCACCGGGGCCCAGATCGGCCTGGTGTTGGGCTGGATGTCCACCCGGGTGTTGGGCCAGTACGACCAGTTGCTCATCGAGGACGAGCATCCCGAAGAACAGGACATCGTCTACTACGTGGGCCCCAACGTGGCGTCGGTCGAGCGCCGCTACGGCTTCCCTCCCCGCGAGTTCCGCCTGTGGCTGGCCCTGCACGAGGTGACCCACCGGGCCCAGTTCACCGGGGTGCCGTGGATGCGGGGCCACTTTTTGGCCCTGGTCGAGCGGACCCTGGCCGGCGTGGACCCAGACCCCAAGGCCTTCCTGGCCGCCCTGCGACGGGCCGTGGACGAGATCCGGGCCGGGCGCAACCCGCTGGACGAGGGTGGGCTGCTGACGTTGATCGCCGGGCCCGAGCAGAAGGCCGCCATCCAGGAGATCGGCGGGCTCATGAGCCTGCTCGAAGGTCACGGTGACATCACCATGGACCGGGCTGGGGCGGACCGGATTCCCAACGCGGCCTGGTTCAGCCGGACGCTCAAGGAGCGGCGCCGCCAGCGCGGCCTGGCCAAGCTGATGAGCGCGCTCATCGGCCTGGATGCCAAGATGCAGCAGTACGAGCAGGGAGAACGCTTCATCGAGGCGGTCGAGAGCGCCGGGGGTCGGTCCTTGCTCGCCAAGGTGTGGGAAGGTCCGGAGTGGCTGCCCGGCTGGTCGGAGATCCGGACTCCGGGGGCATGGATCGCCCGGGCCCAAGCTGACGGGGCGACCGGCGCCGGTGCCGGCCCGGCGGCCGTCTCGCTGGCCTGATGGCGGACGCGGGGGCAGGTATGACGGCGCCAGGTGACCTCAGTGCATCCGGCCCCCTGTCCGACGCCCTGCTCGCCCGGTGCCACTTCCCGCCCCCAGCACCAGACGGCCACGGGGGCGGACGGGTTCCCCTGGCGGTCTCGGGGGGCCCCGACTCGTTGGCCCTCCTGATCCTGGCGGTGCGGGCTGGACTCGACGTCGTCGCCATCCACGTCGACCACGGCCTGCGGCCCGGCTCGGACGGAGAGGCCGCGGTGGTGGCGGCGGCCGCCGCCGCCTACGGGGCTGCTTTCGAGTCTCGTTCGGTCCGGGTGCCACCCGGTTCGGACCTGGAGGCGCGGGCCCGCCGGGCCCGCTACCGCCAGCTACCGGCCGGGGTGATGACCGGTCACACCATGGACGATCAGGCGGAGACGGTGTTGCTGGCCATGCTGCGGGGGGCCGCCCTCGACGGCCTCGCCGGCATGAGACCGACGACTGGCCCTGCTTTCGGATGGCCCGGTCCGGCGTCCGGATGGCCCGGCGTGGAGGACGGGAGGGCTGCGGCGCCGGCGCGGCCGCACCGGCCGCTCCTCGGCCTGCGTCGGTCCGAAACCATGGCCCTCTGCGCGGCCGAGGGCCTCGAGCCGGTCGACGACCCGAGCAACCGGGACCTGCGGTTCCGCCGCAATCGGGTTCGCGGTCAGGTCCTGCCGCTCCTCTCGGACGTGGCCGGGCGCGATCTGGTGCCGGTACTGGCTCGCCAGGCCGGCCTGCTCGGCGATGACGCCGATCTCCTCGAAGCCCTCTCGGCGGACATCGATGCCACCGACGCCCGCCGGCTGGCGGCGGCGCCTCGACCCCTGGCCCGACGGGCGGTCCGCCGGTGGCTGCGCACTGCTGGCGCCCCGTCCGACGCCGAGCACCACCCGCCATCCGCCGGTGAAGTGGCCCGTGTCCTCGGGGTGGCCAGCGGTGCCGCTGAGGCCTGCGAACTGGCCGGCGGGCGCCGAATCGAACGGCACGCCGGGCGGCTGTCGGTGACGGGGCGGTAGGGTCACCGCATCATGACCCGGCCCGGGACGGCAACGGATTCCAGCCGTTCGGCGAGCTTCGTCGATCCGTGCGTGGGCGAAGTCGTGGTCTCCCAAGCCGACCTCCAGCAACGCGTCCGCGATCTCGGTGCCCGGATCACCGCCGACTACGCCGGCCGCCCTCCGTTGCTGGTGGGCGTGCTCAAGGGGGCGTGTTTTTTCCTCTCTGATCTGGCCCGCGCCATCGATCTGCCGGTGGAGATCGACTTCATGGCGGTCTCGTCGTACGGGAGCGCCACCCACACCAGCGGCGTGGTGCGCATCCTCAAGGACCTTGATCTCGACCTGACCGACCGCCATGTCCTCATCGTCGAGGACATCGTCGACTCGGGGTTGACCCTCTCCTATCTGCGGCGCAACCTGGCGGCTCGCCACCCGGCGTCGTTGCAAGTGGTGGCCCTGCTGGTCAAGGACGGCCTCCAATCCGTGGACCTCGACCTGGCCTATGAAGGGTTCCGGATCCCCCCCGCGTTCGTGATCGGATACGGCCTCGATGCCGCCGAGCGGTACCGCAATCTGCCCTTCGTGGCCGTGTACAAGGAGCCCGCTCAGCCAGAGGCGGCGACTAGCCTGGGCCCTTCATGAAGAAGGCCGTCCGCAGCCCGATCGCCTACGTGGTGCTCGGCGTGGCCGTGGCCCTGCTGATCTTCAGTGTCGTGCGCTCGGGGCCGAGCCGGACCACGCTGAGCCTGAGCCAGTTCGACCATGACCTCGGTGTGCCCGGATCGGTCGTCACCGCGGTCGTTCACGACGGTAGCGACCAGGTCACCGGCAAGCTCAAAGACGGCACCAACTACGTCGTCCAATACCCCGATCGCCTCACCGAAACGCTGACGACCCAGATCCTGGCCTCGGGCGCCACCGTCAAAGTCACCCACGCCAAGTCGAATCCCTGGCTGTCGGCGCTGGTGTTCACCTACCTGCCAATCATCCTGCTGTTCGGGCTGGTCCTCTTCCTGATCAACTCGTTGCAGGGCGGCGGGTCGAAAGTGATGCAGTTCGGCAAGGCCAAGGTGAAGACGGCGGGCAAAGACCAGCCGAAGGTGACCTTCGCCGACGTCGCCGGTGCCGACGAAGCGGTTGCTGAGCTACAGGAGATCAAAGAATTCCTGGAAGCGCCCGGACGCTTCCAGGCCCTGGGGGCCAAGATCCCCAAAGGCGTCCTGTTGTTCGGTCCGCCCGGTACCGGCAAGACCCTGTTAGCGCGAGCGGTGGCCGGCGAGGCGGGCGTGCCGTTTTTCTCCATTTCCGGCTCCGACTTCGTGGAGATGTTCGTCGGTGTGGGCGCCAGCCGGGTCCGCGACCTGTTCGACCAGGCCAAGGCCAGCGCACCCGCCATCGTCTTCATGGATGAGATCGACGCGGTTGGACGTCACCGGGGGGCCGGGCTCGGAGGAGGCCACGACGAACGGGAACAGACACTCAATCAGCTGCTGGTCGAGATGGACGGTTTCGACGTCCATGCCGGGGTCATTCTCATCGCCGCGACCAACCGTCCCGACATTCTCGATCCGGCCTTGCTCCGCCCCGGCCGCTTTGATCGCCAGATTGTGGTGGACCGGCCCGATCTGACCGGCCGGCGCAAGATCCTCGCCGTGCACGCCCAAGGGAAACCGCTGGCCGCCAGCACCGATCTGGACGTGCTGGCCAAGCGCACACCTGGCTTTACCGGGGCGGACCTGGCCAACCTGCTCAACGAGGCGGCCATTCTCACCGTGCGCCGCAACCTGCGTCAGATCGGGATGCGCGAGTGCGAGGAGGCCATCGACCGGGTCCTCGCCGGCCCGGAGCGCAAGACCCTGGTCATGAGCGACCACGACAAACTGGTCACCGCCTACCACGAGGCCGGTCACGCCCTCGTCGGCCACGTCCTGCACCACGCCGACCCGATTCACAAGGTGTCCATCGTCGCCCGCAGCCGCTCACTTGGCCTCACCTTCACGCTCCCGGAAGACCGCTATAACCACTCCCGTAGCCAGCTGCGCGACAGCATGGCCATGTGCCTTGGCGGGCGTACCGCGGAAGAGCTCGTCTTCTCGGAGCCGACCACAGGTGCCGAAAACGACATTGAGAAGGTGACTCGCATCGCTCGGGCCATGGTCACGGAGTACGGCATGAGCGACAGCCTGGGCCCCCAGCAGCTGGGGCAGCCGGGCGGGGAGGTTTTCCTCGGACGCGACTTCGGCCATCAAGCCAACTACTCCGAGGAAGTGGCCGCGACCATCGACCGGGAGATTCGCCGGCTGATCGACGAGGCCCACGGCCGGGCCCGGGCGGTGCTCACTCATCACCGGTCGACGTTGGAGCGCATGGCCCAGCAGCTGGTCGAGAAAGAGACCCTGGACCCGTTGGAGCTGGCCGGGATCCTGGGCCCGCTGGACCCCTGGCCGTTGTCGGACCCGGCCGCGAGCCCGGCGTCCGGTGGGGGCCGTCGGGCCGGACGGCCGCGTCGTGGTGACGCCGGCGGGGCCGACCCCATCGAGTCCCCTCCGCCTTCGGGGCCGTCCGGAGAGGTCGATCCGTCCAGCGGTGACCCGCCGCCGGTGAATGGCGGCGGGCCGGCTCCAGGACCGGTGCCGGGCCGCCGCGCCCCCGCGGCCGCCTCGGCAAGAGGGAGTTCAGCCGGAGGGCCGCAGGGGTCCAAGCCGCATGGGTCCGGCCCGGAGGCGTCGCCGGCGCTCGGCCCGGCACCGGCGAGCCGTGAGAGTGACGCGAGTGCCCCGCCGGCCAAGCGGGCGCCGCGGTCGCCCAAGTCCTCGCCGCCGCGCCGTCCCGCCCAGCAACCGTCCGCCCCGGTGTCGCCGGCGGTTGAGTCCGCTTCTCGGGTTGTCGACTCGGTGTCGCCGCCGGTCGGGACGGTACCTGGGGTTGTCGACCCGGCCGGGTCCGGCCCTTCCCCCGTCGAGGCCGTGGCCAGGCGTCCGAAGCCCGCCGCCCCAGACGAGAACGTGCCGGCCCGCCGGTCCCGGCCGCGACCAAAGCCGTCCGAGCCATGACCACCGCAGCGGGCGACGGCGATTCGGACGACCGGGACCGGCCCGGTGGTGTGATCGGCTTGGTCGGCGAGCCGCGGCAGCCCGGCCGACCGAAGGTTGACCTGACCCGCATCGAGCGCGCCGTGCGGGAGATTCTGCTCGCTATCGGGGAGGACCCGGAGCGGGACGGCCTGCTGGCGACTCCCCACCGGGTCGCCAAGATGTACGAGGAGATCTTCGCCGGTCTAGGGGAGGATCCTGGCGAGCATCTTTCGGTCGTCTTCGAAGCGGACCACGACGAGATGGTCATGGTCAAGGACATCCCGGTCTACAGCGTTTGTGAGCACCATCTCGTCCCCTGGTTCGGTCGGGCCCATGTGGCGTACATCCCCAACGACGACGGCCGGATCACCGGGCTCTCCAAGCTGGCCCGGCTGGTGGATGGGTTCTCCCGCCGGCCCCAGGTGCAGGAGCGCCTGACTACCCAGGTGGCCGATCGCCTCGAGGCGGTACTCGCCCCTCGGGGCGTCCTGGTCGTCGTCGAGGCCGAGCATCTCTGCATGTCGATGCGCGGGGTGCGCAAACCTGGGACGGTGACGGTCACCTCGGCGGTCCGAGGCTTGATGCGAGACAGCGCCGCGGCCCGCAGCGAGGCCATGAGTTTCATTCACGGCCGCTAGCGGGGGGCGGGTTGCCCGGCGGCGCGGGTGGTCGCAACGCGCCGTCCGACCGCGGCCGACCGTCGATCTTGTTATAAAAGTCGCGTAATAGGCGACAAACATATCCAAATACCGTGTAGCCCGAACCATCCCAAGGGCCGGGCCGGGTCCGGCCGCGGTGGATGGGTTGGTCCCGATAGCCTGACTCCGGTGACCCGCGTGATGGGCGTTCTCAACGTAACGCCTGACTCTTTTTCCGACGGGGGCCAATGGTTCGACGCTGCCGCTGCGGTCGGGTACGGCCGGTCGATGATCGCGGCTGGGGCCGCGATCATCGACGTCGGGGGTGAGTCGACACGTCCTGGCGCCGGATCGGTCCCCGAGGCCGAGGAACTGCGCCGCGTGCTCCCTGTAGTCGAGGCGCTGGCGGGGGAGGTGCGGGTTTCGATCGACACCCGCAAGGCCGGGGTGGCCAGAGCGGCCGTCTCGGCCGGCGCCACCATCATCAACGACGTGTCTGCCACCCTTTGGCCGGTTGCCGCCGAAACTGGCGCCGGATGGGTAGCCATGCACATGCCGGCCGATCCGGCCGTCATGCAGCAGTACGCCCGCTACGACGACGTCGTCGCCGAGGTCCGGGATCATCTGATGGAGCGGGCCCGCCTCGCCACGTCCGCCGGTGTGGACGAGTTGTGGCTGGACCCCGGGATCGGCTTCGGCAAGACGGCCCGCCACAACCTGCTGCTCCTGCGCCACCTCGACGTCCTGGTGGCGACCGGTTTCCCGGTGGTGATCGGGACCAGTCGCAAGTCCTTCCTCGGGAGCGTGGCGCCCCAACCAGATGGCACGCCGGCGCCACCGCTCGATCGGCTGGAAGCGACCATTGCCACCACGACCTGGGCCTTGGTGCACGGCGCCGACGTCGTCCGGGTCCACGATGTGGCGCCTGCGGTGCAGGCCGCCTACCTGGTCGGGGGGGCAGCCGCGGGCTCCCACCCCCCCGACACACGCCCCGGAGCCGTTTCCTCCGGTGCGGGAGGATGCCGCCCATGAAGGGCAAATGGGCGCGCGGCATCACTCCCCGTTTCTTCGCCTGGATCATCAAAGGTCACCTGGCCGTCAGCGAACGGCCGGGCGGGTACGCCCGCAATCACCGGAAGGTCCGCCGCCACGAGGAGATCTTGTGGCTGCGAGGCGAGGGTTTCACCCGGGTCGTGTCGTTGCTCCCGTCCCCGCACAACCTTCACGCCTACGACGAGATGGGAGTCACGTGGAGCCACGTTCCGTTCGGTCCGCACGATGACCCCGCGGTCGTGTTGGCGGACCTCTATTCCCGGCTCAAGGAGTGGCTCGGCGACGGCGAGCGGATCCTCATCCACCAGGAAGAGTTGGGCGACCGACTGATGGGGGTGGTATCCGGCTATCTCCGTTGGTCCGGCATGGTGCCGAGCGGTCCCCAGGCCATCGCGGTCGTCGAGAAGATTCTTGGCCGCCAGATGGGCCCGGCCGGAAGGGAGCTGGTCGCCCTGGCTCCCAGCCTGGATGGCCACGCCGCCGAGCCGCTCGGGAGCTAGATGAGCGGCCAGGAGACCCCTCCCGACCGCATCCAGCCCGATCGGATCGAGCTCAGGGGGCTGCGCGTCCTTGGTACCCACGGCGCCCTCCCGGAGGAGCATGAGCGGGCCCAGCCCTTCGAGGTCGACGTCGACCTGGAGTTGGACCTCCACCTGGCCGGCCGGACGGACCGGCTCGCCGACACCGTAGATTACGGATCCGTCACCGCAGCCGTCGCCGCGGTCGTCGCCGGTCCGCACGTCAACCTGCTGGAACACCTGGCGGCACGTATCGCCGCAGTCGCTCTGGCCAGCGGGGCGCCCCATGCCACCGCGGTCACGGTCAGCGTGCGAAAGACCCGGCCCCCTGTTCCCCACCAGTTGACCTCGGCCGGGGTCACGATCCGCCGCCCCGGCCCCCCCGGCTCCGCTGACCCCGCCGGCCCCGCCGGCCCCGCCGGCCCCGCCGGCCCCGCCGGCCCCCCCGGCCCCCGCCGGCCCCGCCGGCCCCCCCGGCCCCGCCGAGGGCGCCGCCCGAGCCGACCGTCACTCTGGCCCGCCCCTCGACGGGGACCAAGGTCTGGCACCCCATCCCCCCGACCAGCCGGAACCCTGAGACATGCCCGCCCCCCGACGTCCCCAGGGACAGGCCCCGGCCTCCCGCCGCCCTGAGGCCCCCGCCCCCCGCCGATCCCACGCCTCGCCGCCGACGGCCGAACGCGCCCTCCAGGAGCGGCTCACCCCCCGCCAGCCGGTACGAGCCTTCTTGGGGCTGGGATCGAACCTCGGTGATCGACGGGCCTATCTCCGGGAGGCGGTCGCTCGCCTGCCCGACGTGGCCGCGGTATCACCCCTGTATGAAACCGACCCTGTCGGCGGCCCTCCCGGCCAGGGGGCCTACCTCAATGGCGTGGTGGAGCTGCTGACGTCCCGGACGCCGCGCGAGCTGCTGGTTGTGGCCCAGGCCGCGGAGGCCGGTGCCCAACGACTCCGCGTCGAGCGCTGGGGCCCCCGCACCCTCGACGTGGACGTGTTGCTGGTCGGCGACGAGCAGGTTGAAGAGTCAGACCTGATCGTTCCCCATCCCCGGATGTGGGGCCGGGGATTCGTGCTCGTTCCCCTGGGAGATCTGGCCCCGGAGCTCGTCCTCGGCCACCTCACCTCTGAGCTGGCCCGAGGCGTACGGGCAGCCGGTAACCTCTGAGGTCAGCGAACGGCACCCGCTCCGGGGCTGGAACGTCAGCGAGGCAACAGTGACTCTCGAACTCATCCGAGCGCCAGCGGGGTGGCGCGCCAGGCTCGACGCCTGCCGAGCGACCGGTCAGCGGGTGGGACTGGTGCCGACGATGGGGGCGCTGCACTCCGGACACCTCTCTTTGATACGACGGGCCGCGGCCGACTGCGACGTGGTGGCGGTCACCGTGTACGTCAATCCCCTGCAGTTCGGACCGTCGGAGGACCTGAGCGCCTACCCGCGTCACCTCGACGACGACTGCCGGCTGGCCGGAGAGGTGGGCGCCCACTTGGTGTTCGCCCCGACGACCGAGCAACTCTGGCCCGAGCCCGCCCGTACCCGGGTGCGCGTCCAGGGCCTCACCGAACCCCTGGAAGGGTCGTCTCGCCCGGGCCACTTCGACGGCGTGGCCACCATTGTGGCCAAGTTGTTCGCCCTGGCCGGGCCCTGCTGGGCGTACTTCGGGGAGAAGGACTTCCAGCAGCTGACGGTCATCCGCCGTCTGGTGGCCGACCTGTCCCTTCCGGTCGAGGTCTTCGGCTGTCCGGTCGTCCGCGATCCCGATGGCCTGGCCCTGTCGAGCCGCAACGCCTACCTCACCCCGGCGGAGCGCCGGGTAGCGCCCCACGTCTACTACGCCCTGCTGGCAGGCAAGCGAGCCATTGAAGATGACGGGGCGACCGACGCCGCCCGGGTATCGATGGTCATGGCCGCGGCCCTGGCGCGAGCCCCGGAGTTCCGTCTCGACTACGCCGAGGTGGCTGATCCGGCCGACCTGACCCGCCCCCAACGGATTCGGGGGGAGGTGCGTCTGCTCATCGCCGCCCATCTCGGCCGGGCCCGTCTCATCGACAATGTCGCCGCCACAGCTCCGAGCCCCAACGACGGCGATTTCCGCACCGACCCCAGCACCAGCGCCGAGGACCCCAATCTCCCCGAACGCAGCCCCCCAGCACCCGACTCCTGACACGGAGGAAGCCCTAATGCGTCGTCGCATGCTCAAATCCAAGATCCATCGGGCCACCGTGACCGATGCGGACCTCAACTACGTGGGCTCGATCAGTCTCGACCCGGCCCTCATGAGCGGGGCCGATATCCTCGAGCATGAGCAGGTGGCCGTTCTCGACATCGACAACGGCGCTCGGTTCGAGACCTACGCCATCACGGGACAGCCGGGACAGGTCTGTTGCAACGGGGCGGCCGCTCGCCTGGTGCACCCGGGGGACAAGGTGATCATCCTCACCTACGCCGAGTACGAGGCCGCCGACCTCGACGGATACGCACCGGTGGTTGTGCACGTCGATCAGTGGAATCGGGCCGTCACGGTGCCGACGACGGCCGTCACGGGGTCGCCTTGAGCCCGAGCAACTCGCACAACCGCCGCCCGGTAGGAGGCGCCGGGATTGCCGCGGCTGCGGCCCCGTCCGTTCCGCCCCTCGACCTTCTGGTGGTCGGCAGCGGGGTGGCCGGCTTGTCCGCCGCCGCGAGGGGGGCCGAAGAGGACCCCGGAGTGCGGATCGGCGTCCTGTCGAAGGGTGCCCTGGCCGATTCCGCCACCCAATGGGCGCAGGGCGGTGTGGCGGCGGTCTTGCATCACAGCGAAGCGGACGTATCGCATGCCCGGGATGCGGACGGTCCGCGCCCAGTGGATTCCGTCGCCCTGCACGCGGCCGACACCTTGCGGGCCGGGGCCGGACTGTGCGATGCGGCGGCGGTGGAGGTGCTCGTCGGTGAGGGGCCCGCTCGGGTCCGAGAACTGGCCGCGCTCGGAGCCGTATTCGACCGCAACGACCAGGGCGTCTGGGAGCTGGCCCGGGAGGGCGGCCATTCAACCGCCCGCGTCGTCCATGCTGGCGGGGCGGCTACCGGCGCCGAGGTCGAGCGGACACTCGTGGACGCGGCCCGGGCTACCGCCAACCGAATCTGGGAGCACTGGTTCGCGCTCGACCTGATCGTCGAAGGCGGACGGTGCCGGGGAGTCACGGCCCTGGACCCCGACGGAAGGGTGGTCGAACTGCGAGCCGCCCACACCCTCCTCGCCACCGGGGGCGCCGGCCAACTCTACTCGGTCACGACCAACCCGCTCCAATCGACGGGCGATGGGGTCGCCATGGCCCTCCGAGCCGGGGTGCCGGTCGCGGACATCGAGTTCGTCCAGTTTCACCCGACCGCCCTGCACGGATCCACCACCGGCCCGCGACCGTTGCTCAGCGAGGCCCTGCGCGGCGAAGGGGCGCGGCTGCGAGATCACCGGGGCCAGCGCTTCGTGGACGAGTTGCAACCGCGCGATGTGGTGGCGGCCGCCGTGGCCGCCCGCATGCGCGAGGACAGCGTTGACCACGTGTGGCTGGACGTCGGCGCCGTGGACGACTTCGCCACTCGCTTCCCAACCCTCGCGGCCGTGGTGGGGGACTTGGGACTCGACCCGTTTCGCGACTGGCTGCCGGTGGCGCCGGCGGCCCACTACCTGTGCGGGGGAGTCCTGACCGATCTCGACGGGGCCACCACCTTGCCGGGCTTGTGGGCAGCCGGCGAGACGGCCTGTACGGGGGTCCATGGCGCCAACCGGCTGGCCTCGAACTCGCTGCTGGAAGGCATGGTCTTCGGGGCCCGGGCCGTCGAAGCCGTGCTCTCGGGCAAAGAGGGGCCCAGCCCGACCGGAGCGCTCCGCCCGGTCCTTCATCCGGACGCGGCTGAGCCCGGAGCCATCGGCGTGCGCTGGCTTCCCACCCGCCTGCCCCGCGGTGGCGAGGAGCCTGGGGATCCTGTCAAGGGACGGGAACTTCTCCAGCGGGCCATGACGCGCGGTGCCGGGGTAGTACGCACCGCGGCCTCGCTGGCGATGGCCGCGGACGAGATCGCCGCCATGGCGCCCGGGTCCGGGGAGCTGGCCAACCTGGTCGAGGTGGCCCGGGCTTTGATCGCAGCGGCGATGGCCCGGGAGGAGAGCCGGGGCGGCCACCGTCGCGAGGACTTCCCGGCCCGGTCCGAGGCCTTTTCACATAGGTTCGGGCAATGACGGCGACCTGGATGGATCCGCCGGTGACGGCGGTCCGAGACGTCGTGAGCCGGGCCCTCGCCGAGGATCTCGGGGTATTCGGCGATGTGACCGCGGCGTTGGTGCCTCCTGCGGCCGTGGTGGCTGCGGTCCTGGTGGCCCGGGCGCCTGGCGTGCTGGCCGGCCGGTTGGCCGCGGCCGAGACGTTTGCCGCCGTTGATCCCGCCATCGAGGCCCGTTGGGCGGCCACCGACGGCGACTCGATCGCCGCCGGGCGGGTCCTGGCCGAGGTCAAGGGCCCATTGCGTTCGGTACTGACCGCCGAACGGACCGCCCTCAATCTCCTTGGCCACCTCTCGGGCGTCGCCACCTTGACCCGGCGCTACGTCGACGCGGCCGGACCCAAGACCCGGATCCGAGACACCCGCAAGACCACCCCCGGCTTACGGGCCCTGGAGAAGGCGGCCGTCCGGGCTGGAGGCGGGGTAAATCACCGAGGCTCGCTCTCCGAAGGGATCCTGCTCAAGGACAATCATCTGGCCGGAATCTCCATCGAGGCGGCGGTCGCCATGGCCCAGCGGCGCTGGCCCACCCTGGCCGTCGAGGTGGAGTGCGACACCCTCGACCAGGTGAAGGTGGCCCTGGGGGCTGGCGCCAATCTGGTGCTCGTCGACAACATGAGCCCCGCCGAGGTGGCCGCGGCCGTGCAGCTCGTCGATGGTCGCATTCCGGTCGAGGTATCCGGGCGGGTCGCGCTGGAGACGGTTGCCGAGCTGGCGGCGGCAGGTGCGGATCTCATCTCGGTCGGGGCGTTGACGCATTCCGCGCCGGTGCTCGACATCGGCCTGGACCTGGAGCCCTAGGTGCTGGTCGCCATCGACGTCGGCAACACCCAGACCGTCATCGGACTGTACGCACCCGGCGACGGGCCGGGCGGCAGCAGCGCGGAGCTACTCCACCACTGGCGGATCGCCACGGTGGCGTCTCGCACTGCCGACGAGATGGCGTTGCTTATCGACCAGCTCTTTCAGCTCCAGGGACTCGACCCCGCCCAGGCCATCACCGGCATCGCGGTGGCCTCGGTCGTGCCGCGGATGCGAACGGCGCTGCGAGAGATGAGCGACCGGTGGTTCAAGGTCGAAACGGTCATCGTGGAACCCGGGGTACGCACCGGGATGCCGATCCACTACGACAACCCCAAGGAGGTCGGGGCCGATCGCATCGCCGACGCTGTGGCCGCGTTCGAGCGGTATGGCGGGCCCACCATCGTGGTCGACTTCGGGACCGCCACCACCTTCGAGGTCGTCTCGGCCAAGGGCGAGTATCTGGGGGGCATCATCGTCCCGGGGATCGAGATCTCCCTGGAGGCGCTCTCCGCCCGGGCTGCCCTGCTGCCGCGCGTCGAGCTGGTCGAACCTCGCAGTGTGCTGGCGAAGAACACCGTCGAATCCGTACAGGCGGGGATCATCTACGGGTTCGCGGCCCAGGTCGACGGACTCTGCCGGAGGCTGCGGGACGAGATCGGGCCGTGCAAGGTCGTCGCGACCGGCGGTCTCGCCGGCCTCATCGGTCCGTACACTTCCACCATCGAGCACCACGAACCCTGGCTCACCCTCGACGGTCTCCGCATCATCTTCGGACGCAACCAGCGGTAGGCGGGGACCATCATGACCGACGTTCCGTACCGCTTCGAACGCGACGCCAGCGCGGCCGCGCTGGCGACCCGCTTCGCCGATGTCCCCGCCGGGGCAGATACCGGCATCGTGGTCTCCGTGGCCGGCCGCCTCATGCTGCGTCGGGAGATGGGCAAGGTGGCGTTCGGCACCCTGCGCGACTCGAGCGGGGCCATCCAGCTGTTCGCGGGGGCGGCCTGGACCGAGGACTTCGCCGCGTTCGGGCGTCTTTCCCTCGGCGATTGGATCGGCGCCACGGGTGAGGTGGTCCGGACTCGGACGGGTGAACTCTCCGTGAAGATTTCCTCCTGGGTCCTCCTCGCCGAAGCCCGGCGCAGCTTCGGCGACAAGTGGCGAGGTCTAACCGACGTCGATCTCCGGTACCGGCAACGATACGCCGACTTGTGGGCGCACGAAGGATCCCGGGACACGCTCCTGCTGCGCAGCCAGGTGGTCTCCTGGACCCGCCGCTGGTTAGAGGAACGCGGCTTCGTCGAGGTGGAAACCCCAGTGTTCCATCCCATCCCGGGCGGGGCCGCGGCCAAGCCCTTTATCACCCACCACAACGCCCTCAACGTCGACCTCTACCTACGGATCGCGCCGGAGTTGTACCTCAAGCGGCTGGTGGTCGGTGGCATCGAACGGGTCTTTGAGATCGCTCGGGTGTTCCGCAACGAGGGTTTGTCGACCCGGCACAACCCCGAGTTCACCATGCTCGAGCTCTACCAGGCCTATGCCGACTACACGGACATGATGGTGCTGGTCGAGGAGCTGGTCTCGGGCCTGGCCGAGGACCTGCTCGGCACGACGGAGCTGACCTATGGGGGGCGGGCCCTGTCCTTGGCGGTGCCCTGGCGGCGGGCCACCATGACCGAACTGATCGCCGAGCATGCCGGTGTATCCGTCGAGCTCGACACCCCTGTCGAGGAGCTACGCGCCCTTGCGGCCAGGGCCGGAGTTGCCGTGGACGGATCGTGGGGGCCGGGGAAGCTCATCCTCGAGATCTACGAGAAGACGACCGAGTCGCAGCTGTGGGGCCCCATCTTCGTCCTCGACTACCCGAAGGAGGTGTCGCCGCTGGCCCGGGACCACCGGCAGCGGCCCGGCTGGGTGGAGCGCTTCGAGCCCATCGTCGCCGGCCGGGAACTCGGCAACGCCTTCAGCGAGCTGACCGACCCGGACGAGCAGCGGGCCCGGTTCGAGGAGCAGGCCGCGGCCCGCGCCGCCGGCGACGAAGAGGCGATGCCAGTGGATGACGACTACCTGCGGGCCCTGGAGTACGGCCTGCCGCCCACGGGCGGCCTCGGTATCGGCGTCGATCGCCTGGTGATGCTGCTGTCGGGTGCGGAGGCGATTCGGGATGTCATCGCCTTCCCCACCCTGCGCCCCGAGTCCGGCTGACCGGGACGCTCGGCCACCGGGCGGCTGGCGGGGAGCCTGGCACCGGTTCGGGCCACTGGCTCCGGCGTGAGCCCGGGCAGCCCGCTCGGGCCACCGGCTCTCTTTCTGTCCGGTGCCGCCCTTTAAGTGGGCCGAGTTTCGGGCAGAAAGCGCCCGACACCAGCGGTTGCGCCCCGTCGCCTCGCCGCCCCGCCCCCGCCCCGCCGCCGTCAAGAGGACGGCTCCGCCGCCCTACCGGCTTCCCGGCTTCCCACGCCTCGCCCCCAGTGGCGGAGCGACTTCAGGCGATATCGAGCTCGTCGATCAGCCGATGACCAACCTGGCCGAGCAGGCTCAGCTGCTCGGCAAATCCACCTTCGTCGCGCAGGACATCCAGCGACGAATCCGCCCGCTCCGCCCACCGGCGGGCCTCGAGCACACACTCGGTGATCGCCGGCGTCGACAGAACCAGGTCCCGGGCCTTGTCCCGGGCCGGGGGATCCAGCGGCCCCCCGAGCAAGGCCCGCAGGTCGTCTCCGGCACCCTCGACCGCCAAGGCCCGCAGCACCGGGAGGGTGTACGTGCCCTCGACCATGTCGTGACCGGCCGGCTTGCCGAGATGTTCCTCGCTGCACACCAGATCGCGCACGTCGTCCCAGATCTGGAAGGCCATCCCCAGGGCTCGCCCGTAGCCCGTCAGGGCGTCGATCCAGGGCCGGGGCGCTCCGCTCACGATGCCGCCAACCCGTGCCGAGGTCGCCATCAACGACGCCGTCTTTCCTGCGATCGACGACAGGTAGGCGGCCTCGGGCCGGGCCGAGTCGAAGGCATACCGCAGCTGGCCGACCTCGCCTTCGCACAGGTCTCCGATGGTGCGGGCCAGCAACCCCGCCACCTCGGTTCCCAGCGACGCCGCGATCTCCGACGCCCGGGCCAGCAGGAAGTCGCCGGCGAGGATGGCTACCAGGTTCCCCCACTTGGCGTTCACGCTTTCGACGCCTCGCCGGTACTCTGCTTCGTCCATCACGTCGTCGTGATACAGCGACCCCAAGTGCACCAACTCAACCGCGACGGCCCCCTGTATCACGTCGTCGCGCACGTCCATGCCGTCGGTGCCGCTGACCGAGGCTGCCGCCACGACCAGGGCGGGCCGTAGCCGCTTGCCACCGGCGTTGGCGAGGTGCCCCGTCACTTCCGACAGGAACGGATCCGCCGACTCCGTGGCGTTCGCCAGGGCCAACTCCACCCGAACGAGGGCCGCCTCGAGCCCGGGAAGGCGCAGCTTGTCGACGACGTTCATCATTGGGGACAGTAGGCGACTACTGGCGCCAGTACGAAATGAAGTCTCGATTGAGGGCGGCGTGAGAAGGTTGCACGGCTACCCCTCAGACAGAACAAGGGTCCGGCGGGTAAACTGTCGGCACGGAGGACCAGCATGTTCGAACGTTTCACTGACCGAGCCCGAAGAGTCCTGGTCTTGGCCCAGGAAGAGGCGCGACTTCTCAATCACAACTTCATCGGCACTGAGCACATCTTGCTGGGCCTCATCCACGAGGGTGAGGGCGTGGCGGCCAAGGCGCTCGAGTCGCTCGGTGTCAGCCTCGAAGCGGTACGGGAGAAGGTCGAGGAGACGATCGGTCCGGCCGGTTCGTCGACTACCGGATCCCCGCCGTTCACCCCCAGGGCCAAGAAGGTTCTGGAGTTGTCGCTTCGCGAGGCCCTGCAGCTGGGCCACAACTACATCGGCACCGAGCACATGCTCCTCGGTTTGGTCCGGGAGGGCGAGGGCGTGGCCGCTCAGGTGCTGGTCAGCCTCGGTGCCGACCTACCGCGCGTCCGCCAGCAGGTCATCCAGCTCCTGTCGGGGTACCAGTCGCCTGGTGGCAAGGAGGGCGCCGCCGCCGGGACCGGCCCGGCGTCCGGTCAAGAGACGCCCACCGGCTCGCCGGTGCTCGACCAGTTCGGCCGCAATCTGACTCAGCTCGCCCGTGAGCGCAAGCTCGACCCGGTCATCGGCCGCGACCGAGAGATCGAGCGGGTCATGCAGGTGCTATCTCGGCGCACCAAGAACAATCCGGTGCTGATCGGCGAGCCCGGCGTCGGCAAGACCGCCATCGTTGAAGGCCTGTCCCAGAAGATCGTCTCCGGGGACGTGCCTGAGACGATCAAGGGGAAGCAGCTCTACACCCTGGATCTGGGGGCGCTGGTGGCCGGCTCGCGTTACCGGGGCGACTTCGAGGAGCGCCTCAAGAAGGTCCTCAAGGAGATCCGCACGCGCGGCGACATCATTCTGTTCATCGACGAGCTGCACACCCTCGTGGGTGCGGGCGCGGCCGAGGGCGCCATCGACGCCGCATCGATCCTCAAGCCCATGCTGGCCCGGGGCGAGTTGCAGACCATCGGCGCGACCACGCTCGACGAGTACCGCAAGCACCTGGAGAAGGACGCCGCCCTCGAGCGGCGCTTCCAGCCCATCAAGGTCGAAGAGCCCTCCCTCAGCCATACCATCGAGATCCTGAAGGGGCTCCGCGACCGCTACGAGTCGCACCACGGCGTCACCATCACTGACCAGGCCGTAGTTGCGGCCGCCAACCTGGCCGACCGCTACATCGCTGACCGGTACCTGCCGGACAAGGCCATCGACCTCATCGACGAGGCCGGCAGCCGCCTGCGGATCCGCCGTATGGCCACGCCGCCGGACTACAAGGCCATCGAGGACGACATCGCCCGCGTCCGCAAGGACAAAGAGCTGGCCATCGAGAAGCAGAACTTCGAGCAGGCCAAGAAATTCCGCGAGCGGGAGGAAGAGCTGCTCCAGCGGAAGGCCGCCAAAGAGCAGGAGTGGCGGGCCGAAGGCGTGGACCTTTTCGACGTGGTCGATGAAGAGGTCATCGCCGATGTCCTGTCCAACTGGACCGGGATCCCGGTGTACAAGCTGACCGAGGAGGAGACGGCCAAGCTGCTCCGCATGGAGGATGAGCTGCACAAGCGGGTCATCGGCCAGCAGGACGCCATCCGGGCCGTGTCGCAGGCCATTCGCCGCACCCGGGCCGGGCTCAAGGACCCCAAGCGTCCGAGCGGGTCGTTCATCTTCCTGGGGCCCTCAGGGGTCGGCAAGACCGAGACCGCCAAGACCCTGGCGGAGTTCCTGTTCGGTGACGAGGGGTCGCTCATTCAGCTCGACATGTCGGAGTACATGGAGAAGCACACCGTGAGCCGGTTGGTGGGTTCGCCTCCCGGATACGTGGGCTACGAGGAAGGCGGCCAGCTGACTGAGGCCGTCCGGCGCAAGCCGTTCTCGGTGGTCCTCTTTGACGAGATCGAAAAGGCCCACCCCGACGTGTTCAACGCCCTCCTGCAGATCCTGGAGGATGGGCGGCTCACCGATTCCCAGGGTCGCAGCGTCGACTTCAAGAACACCGTCATCATCATGACCTCCAACCTGGGGACGGCCGACCTGCGCAAGGCATCGGTGGGTTTTGCCAAGACCAGCGAAGCGGTGACCTACGAGAAGATGAAGCTCAAGGTCAACGATGCCCTGAAGCAGCATTTCCGGCCTGAGTTCCTCAACCGGATCGACGACGTGATCGTGTTCCACGAGCTGACCAAGGAAGAGGTCACCGAGATCATCGACCTGATGATCAAGCGGGTGCGCACCAGCCTCGAGAGCCAGGGCCTGACCCTGGAGCTCACCCAGGCCGCCAAGTACTACGTGGTCGAGAAGGGGTACGACCCCACTATGGGCGCCCGGCCGCTGCGCCGAGCCTTGCAGCGCCTGGTGGAGGATCCCCTTTCCGAGAAGATCCTCTGGAAGGAGTTCCGGGCCGGCGAGACCATCATCGTCGACATCGAGGACGACGCCGAGACCGGCGAGCCGGTAATCGTGTTCCGGTCGATCGAAGGGCTGCAACCGCCGCCCGTCGAGATGGCCGGCGCCGGCAGCGGGGAGTAGCTCCCATCCGCGGGGGGCTGCTCCCTCCGCGCCCGAAGTCCCGGAGCACCCCGAATCGGGTTGCTCGCAGCCTGCTGATCCTGGGCGCGCTGGCGGCCGTCACCGCCGTACTCACCGGTTGCCAGGTCCACACCCAGATCGCCATCAACGAGGTTGCCGGCGGGAGCGGCACCGTCGAGGTGACGGTGACCCTGGACGGGGCCGCGGTGGCCGCCGTCGGAGGGCGGCCGGCCCTGGCCGCCCAACTCAAGGACGCCGACTTGGTGGCCGCGGGCTGGGCGGTTACCGGCCCCATCGCCGGTCCGGGGTCGACGACAGTTATCTCGGCCAGCCATCCGTTCGAAACCACCGCCCAGGCCGGAGCCCTGGTCGGCGAGCTGGCCGGCACCGGGCCGGATTCCAGCCGGCCGTTCCGGCTCTCCATTTCTGAACACCACAGCTTCTGGCGGACCGACACCACCTTGACCGGGAAGGTCGATCTGACGTGCGGTTTGGCCTGCTTCGGGGATTCGGGTCTCCGCACCAGCCTCGGCTCTCCCGTCGGTGTCAATGCGGGCCCGCTAGCGTCCGCGGCCCATCAAAGCCCGGACCAGGTGTTCACCTTCTCGATCGCGGCCCGCTTGGGCGGGAAGGTGCTCGACACCGACGGGGTGGCCGATAAGAACGGCACCTTGCACTGGACGCCCCGGTTGGGGCAGAGCCTGGAGATGTCCGCCCTCACTCGTTCGTGGAACGAAGGCCGGATCAGGGCGTTCGTGATCGCCGGCGGGGTGCTCGTGGCCCTTTTGATCGTACTGCTCGGTCTGATCCTGTACCGCTGGCGTCGCCGCCGCCGGCGGCGGCAGTCCGGCGGGAGAGCTGGGGGCGGGAAGGGCGCCGGTCGCGCCCGAGGGGGTCTGCACCGCAAGACTTCCGGTCAGGTCCCGGATACCGTCGCACCCCGCTCGTAGGGTGCGGGGTGTGGCCCAGCCTCGGACCGTCCACCGTTGCACCGCCTGTGGATCAGCTGCGCCCCGCTGGGCGGGACGCTGCTCCGGCTGCGGGGAATGGAATTCGCTCGTCGAGGAGGTTGATCTGCCCGTCGGCGGTCCCGGCCGCGGCGGGCCCGCACGCTGGTCCGCCTCGGGCGCCGGGAGCCGCCCCGGTCGCACCCGGCCGCCGCTGGCGCTCACCGAGATCGCCCGGGACGAAGGCGATCCCTTGCCGACCGGTGTCGCCGAGCTGGATCGGGTCGTCGGCGGTGGGTTGCTGCCTGGATCGGTGACATTGCTCGGGGGCGAACCCGGGATCGGGAAGTCGACCTTGGTCTTGCAGGTCCTGGCGGCCCTGGCCCGGCAGGGCGGGCGAGGGCTGCTGGTATCCGCGGAGGAATCGCCGACGCAGGTTCGCCGCCGGTCGGAGCGCCTCGACGCCGTCGTTCCCGGCCTGTGGATGGTGGCCGAGACCACGATGCCCGAGATCGAGTCCGCCGTGCGGGAGCTGGCGCCCGATCTGGTGGTGGTCGACTCGATCCAGACCGTGTGGGATCCCGACATCGATGGGCCGCCCGGCTCGGTGGTCCAGGTCCGCGGCTGCGCCCATCAACTGACCGGACTGGCCAAGACGGGTGGTCCGGCGACCATCCTGGTCGGGCACGTCACCAAGGAGGGCACCCTGGCCGGACCCCGAGTGCTCGAGCACCTCGTCGACACGGTGTTGTCGTTCGAGGGTGATCGTCACCATGCGCTCCGACTACTGCGATCGGTGAAGCACCGGTTCGGGCCGACCGGCGAGCTGGGCCTGTTCGAGATGACCGGCCGCGGCCTGGAAGGGGTCGCCGATCCCGGCGGGCTGTTTCTGGTCGATCGACGGGTGGGAACCCCCGGCTCGGTGGTGTTTCCCTCGATCGAGGGGCAGCGGCCCATGCTGGTGGAGATTCAGGCTCTGGTGGTGCCGAGTCCCATGGTCAGCCCACGCCGCTCGACGACCGGATTCGACGGGGGTCGACTGGCCTTGCTGCTGGCCGTGCTCGATCAGCGCGCCGGGTTGAGCTTGAGCCGGCATGAGGTGTACGTGTCTTCCGTCGGAGGTGTCCGCGTCGCTGACCCGGGTGCCGACTTAGCCGTGTGCATGGCCCTGGCGTCCGCGGTCATAGGTGCGCCCGTAGACCACGGCATGGTCGTGCTCGGGGAGCTCGGACTGGCTGGGGAGGTCCGCCAGGTGTCCCAGACGCCCCGCAGACTGGCGGAGGCCGCTCGCCTCGGGTTCAGTCGGGCGGTGGTGCCTGACCGGGGCCCGGAGGAGGCGGCGGTGGACCTGTACCGGGTGGCCACTCTGTCGGACGCTCTGGCGAGGCACCTGGGAACCGGCGGTCGGCGACCGACGCCGTCGCCCACCGCCGTGTCCCCCCCACCGGCCCCGGCGGTTTCGCCGCCCGTGGTTTCGCCCCCGCCGGCGCTTTCATCCCACGAGCGCTAGCCGGTAGCGGCCCCCGGCTCGACCTCGCCGGTGGCGCCGCCGCAGCTCTCACCCCGCCGCCGCACACCTCTCACCCCGCCACCTCTCACCCCGCCGCCCCTGGCCACGGCGCGGCCCCCGAGCCGGCCTCCGGCGGCCCCGTCCGTACCCGCTCGCCGGCGTCCTCAGGTCGGATTGCGGCCGGGGTGGCCGGGCCGAAGACCGCCTTCCACCACCCCTGAGGCGGGGCCCGGAACCCCGCCTCAGGGGTGGGCGGGAGGGAGGGGACGGAGGTCCATTCCGCTAGGATTGGCTGGTGCCGGAACGCCCCCGCGCCGCCGTGATCGAGGCGCTCGGCGCCATCGCACCCGGGCGCTCGCTCCGGGAGGGCCTGGATCGCATTCTTCAGGCCAATATGGGCGCCCTGATCGTGGTCGGGGACGGACCCGAGGTGCTCGGAATCTGCTCGGGTGGGTTCTTGCTGGACGCCGAGTTCACTCCGCAACGCCTGTCGGAGCTGGCCAAGATGGACGGGGCGATCATCATGGCTGCGGACGGCAGCCGCATCGCCCGGGCCAATGTGCACCTGGTTCCGAGCCCGAACGTACCGACGACCGAGACGGGCACCCGCCACCGCACCGCGGAACGAGTGGCCCGATCCATCGATGTCCCCGTGATCGCCGTGTCGGAGGACATGTCCAGGATCACCCTCTACCGTGGTGACACCAAGCACGCCCTGGACTCCGTGGCCCGCCTTCTCGGCCGGGCCAACCAGGCGTTGCAGACGCTGGAGCGCTACCGCGACCGCTTGGACAGTGTGACCAGCTCGCTCTCGGCCCTGGAAGTCGAGGACCTGGTCACGGTTCGGGACGTGGTCACGGTGCTCCAGCGGGCCGAAATGGTCCGCCGCATCGCGGAGGAGATCGAGGGCTACATCGTGGAGCTCGGCTCCGACGGTCGTCTCGCCCGCCTTCAGCTCGACGAGTTGCTCGCCGGCGTAGAAGACGAGCGCCGGGACGTGGTGCGCGACTATCTCCCCGACGACCAGCCCAGTCGCGCCGACGACGCCGTCGCCGGGCTCGGG
Source organism: uncultured Acidimicrobiaceae bacterium (assembly GCA_963769725.1). Lineage (GTDB taxonomy): Bacteria > Actinomycetota > Acidimicrobiia > Acidimicrobiales > Palsa-688 > PALSA-693. Next base: position 116,007 of record CAVYMU010000011.1, read on the forward strand.
ACCTTGTCAACCGAGCGACTGCTGATGCCGCAATCGGTGGTGTCGGTACTCGAGGTGGCGGAGAGCATGGACCTCGAGTCGAGCCTGCAGCCCCGTGGCTATCGGCTGCTGGCCCGGATCCCGCGACTGCCGAACTCGGTGGTCAACAACATCGTCTCCCGCTACGCCAGCCTGCAGAAGGTGATGAGGGCCAGCGCCGAGGATCTCGAAACCGCGACCGGGATTGAGGCGGGCATGGCCCGAGCGGTCAAGGACGGCCTGGCTCGGCTGGCCGAGTCCAGCATCCTCGATCGCTACAGCTGATCGGCGCCGGTGTAGGAGAGGACTCGACGGGCCGGCGGGCTACCTGGCCCGCTGGGCCAAGCGATCGCGAGCCACGATGCGGTAACGACGGTCGAGTTGCTCGATCCAACCGAGCCGGATGAACGCCGCGATCGACTTGTTGACTCGCTCCCTCGATGCTCCGACCAGTCCGGCCAGTTCCTCCTGGGTGATCGGCAACTGGAAGTCGTCCTCGCCGCCCGCCAGCTCCAGCAAGCGTTTCGCGGTCCGGCCCGTCACATCGAGGAACACCGCGTCCGCCAAGGCCGAGTCGGTGTTCCGCAGCCGTTCCGCCAGCAGGCGCACCACCTCCCATAGCAGCTCGGGCTTGGCGTCGAGCGCCTCTCGCACCACGCCGTACGGGATGCCGAGCATCTCCGAGTGCTCCAGGGCCCGAGCCGATGCCGAACGAGTGCCCTGGTCGAACAGTGGCATCTCTCCGAACAGGTCGCCCGCCTCCATGAGCGCCACCAACGACTCCCGGCCATCGATCGAGCGCCGGCCGACCGCCACCCGCCCACTGCGGACCACAAACAGCTCGTCCGCATCGTCGTCCTCCTCGAACACCACGACGTTGCGCTCGCAAGTAATGGGGCGCGCCAACCGCACCAGCTCGTAGAGCGCGACCCGGTCAAACGCCGAGAACAATTCGCTGCGGGCCAGCAGCTCGATGTCGTCCATGTCGACGACGGACAATAGTGGCCGTCCGCCCACCGGAGCCCCGACGGCCGTGTCAGCCGTCACATCAGGCCTCGGAGGCCCCAAACCTCGCTGTCCGGGTCGGAGAAGGGGCTGGTATCCTGGGAAGATCCCCTGTGTGTCGCCCCAGGAGCCGCATGTCATTTGACGTAGGAGACAAGGTTGTTTATCCGCATCACGGCGCAGCCGTGGTCGAACGCCGTGAACTCAAGGAAGCGTTCGGCGAAAAGAAGGAGTACCTTGTCCTCCGCCTAGCGTATGGCGACCTGACCCTGATGGTGCCCTCGGACAACACCGACGACGTCGGCCTCCGCGAGGTGATCAACGACGAGGAGGTCGAAGAAGTCTTCGCGGTGCTCCGCAAGAAGGATGTGCGGATGCCGACCAACTGGTCTCGGCGGTACAAGAACCACGTTGAGAAGCTCAAGTCGGGTGACATCTATCAAGTCGCCGAAGTGGTCCGCAACCTGTCAAACCGTGACAAGGACAAGGGTCTCTCGGCTGGCGAGAAGCGCATGCTCAATCGGGCCCGGCAGATCCTGGTCTCCGAGTTGACATTCGCCATCGGCGTCAGCGAAGCCGAGGCCGAGCAGAAGCTGGACGACGCCCTCCCCTGACCGACCGTGGGGCGAGGTGTACGCTGCGCAGCCCGTGGAGGCATGGGCGGTGGTGGTCGCCGGCGGCACCGGTAGCCGGTTCGGCGGTCCCAAGCAGTTTGCTGATCTCGGAGGGCGGCCGCTGGCGGCCTGGTCCCTGGCGACGGCCCGGCAAGTGTGTGACGGCGTGGTATTGGTCGTTCCCGTCGACCCAACCGGCTCGGGCCGGCCAGTCCGTTGGGACGCCGATCTCGTCGTTCCGGGTGGCGCCACCCGGTCCGAGTCGGTTCGAGCCGGCTTGGCTGCGGTGCCCGATTCGGTGGATATCGTGGCCGTGCACGACGCGGCCCGGCCGTTGGCTCGCCGGGCGCTCTGGGAGGCCGTGCTGGCCGCGGTCGTCGGAGGTGCCGACGGAGCGGTTCCGGCCGCGGCCGTGACGGACACGGTCAAAGCGGTCGGCTCGGATGGTCATTTGGTCACCCTCGACCGGTCCCGCCTGGTTACCGTCCAGACCCCCCAGGCGTTCCGGGCCGAGATATTGCGCCGCGCCCACCAGACAGGAGCAGACGCCTCCGACGACGCCGCCCTGGTGGAGGCGGCCGGTGGCCGGGTCGTGCTGGTCGACGGCCCGGCGGACAACCTCAAGGTGACCTCACCGCTCGATCTCGTGGTAGCAGCCGCACTGGCCGCGGTCGTCTCCCGGTGACCCCCCGCGTCGGGCTGGGCTTCGATATTCATCCTTTTAGCGATGAGGCCGGTCGCCCCTTGATCCTTGGCGGCGTCACTATTCCCGGGCCGGGTCTGGCCGGCCACAGCGACGCCGATGCCGTCGCTCACGCCATCTGCGACGCCCTGCTTGGCGCGGCCGGGCTCGGTGACATCGGCACCCACTTTCCCGACGACGATCCCGCCTACGCCGGTGCTGACAGCACCGAATTGCTCTCCCTCGTCGTGCAGCGGGTGGGGTTCGACTGGGAGGTCGGCAACGTGGATGTGACGGTGGTGATCGAAGCCCCGAAGCTGGCGCCTTACCGGCCGGACATGGAACGGCGTTTGACCGACCTCATCGGGGCACCGGTAAGCGTCAAGGCCAAGCGGGCCGAGGCCCTCGGTTCGCTCGGCCGCCGCGAAGGGGTGGCCTGCTTTGCGGTGGCGCTCCTCGTGCCGAGATGAAGCGCGGTGCTCGGGGCGGAGGACGGCCGCCACGGGCCGGTGCCAGGACGGCCGCGGCTGGGGGCCGATCCGGATCATCCTCCGCTCGTAGTGGAGGTGAGCGCTCCGGCCTCGGCGGGGAACAGGTGGAGGGCCGTCAAGCCGTTCGCGAGTTGCTCCGGGCCGGGCGGCGTCGAGTGCACTTCCTGGTGATGGTCGCGGGCCTCGACGAGTCGGGATCGATTGCGGAAATCCTGGCCTTGGCCCGGCAGCGAGGTGTGGCCCTGCGCCGGGTCGAGCGAACCCACCTGGACTCCCTCGCCCTCACCGATGCACCGCAAGGCGTGTTGGCGAGGGCCGATCCCCTTCCCGAAGCAGACCTCGCCACCCTCATGACCCGGTCCTCGGAACACACCGTCCCGTTCCTCGTGGTGCTCGACGGGGTGACCGATCCCCACAACCTCGGGGCCGTCATGCGCAGCGCGGTCGCCGCCGGCGCGACCGGATTGGTCATCGGGCGCCACCGTTCGGCGGGGCTGACCCCAGCCGCGCTCAAGGCGGCCGCGGGGGCAGCCGAGCACCTTCCCATCGCGACCGTGTCAGGCATTCCGAGCGCGGTGGCGGCCTTGGGCGCCGCCGGGGTGTGGTCTGTTGCCCTCCATGCCGGCGCCGGTCAGCGGCTCTGGGATCTCCAGGTGGCCTCCGAGCCGGTCGCTCTGGTTCTGGGCAGCGAAGGCCGCGGCCTGAGCCGGCTGGTCCTTCAGCGTTGTGACCTGGCGGTCGACATCCCGTTGGTCGGGCCGATCGACTCGCTCAATGTTGCCGCGGCTGCGACTCTGGCCTGTTTCGAGGTGGCCCGCCGGCGTCGGGCCCAGACCGCAACCGGTTAGCCTCGATGTCGGGGCCACGTCGTCGGACCCTGCCACCGGAACCGGCCCGGGCGTCGACTGCCCACGGCCCAACCGGTCCGCGGCGGCGGCTCCCCTCCGGCTGACCGGGCCGATCTCGTCGCCTACGATCACCCGCGGTGACCGCAGCCCCCGATGAGGCCATCGCCCCCACCGAGATCCGGCAGTACCGCTTCGTGCGGCCGCCGGGTGCCACCAGCATCCTGCTGATCCGCCACGGTGAGTCGGCCCCGGCTCGGCCGGATGTCCCATTCGCGCTGGTCGACGGTCACGGCGATCCGGAGTTGGCTGCGGACGGGCAGGCCCAGGCCGTGCAGGTGGCCGAGCGGCTGGCCACCGAGCCAATCACGGCCATCTACGTGAGCACGCTGCGGCGCACCGCCGAGACGGCGGCACCGCTCGCCGCTCGGTTGGGCCTGACACCGGTCGTCGAAGCGGGCCTGCGAGAGGTTCACCTCGGGGAGTGGGAAGGCGGCCTGTTCCGTATACGGGTCGTCGAGGGGCATCCGCTTGCCAAGCAGCTGTTTGCCGAGGAGCGCTGGGATGTCATCCCGGGGGCCGAGCCGGCCGATCAATTCGCCGCCCGGGTGAGGGACGCCCTGCTCCGTCTGGCCGCAAGTCACCCCGACGAGACCGTCGCCGCCTTCACCCATGGTGGGGTCATCGGTCGAGCCCTGGCCGAGGCGACCGGATCGCGGCCGTTTGCCTTCTCGGGCGCGGACAACGGATCGATCAGCCACCTGGTGCTGATGGCAGATCGCTGGGTGGTGCGGGCCTTCAACGACTCCGCCCATCTCCACCCTGGTTTCACCGCCAGCGCCGAGCCCCTGACCTGACCGATGGGCTCTGTCGATATGGTCGCGACTCGTCGGAGATTTCGTCGAGAGCCCGAGGCCGGCTTCGAACCGGCGACCTGACGCTTACAAGGCGCCTGCTCTGGCCAACTGAGCTACTCGGGCCGATTCATGCCTTCTGACGAGGAACTTTACGGTCATCCGACGTTGAGCGTCCATCGGACAACGTCTCCTCACGAGAGTTCAGTCTCCGGCTCGGGGATTTGGCGGCGAAGACAGCAGGAGGGTCTTCGCTATCCCATTTGGTGACGGGCTACCGTCGGAGGATATCTCGTTGCCCACGGATCGAGACCGAGCGGCTCTTTCTGCGACCTTTTGCCGAGTCAGACGTCGATGCTTATACGGCGGTGCTCCAATCCGAGGCGGTTCGCAGGTCGCTTCACCTCCCTGAGACCGTTGGACGTTGGGATGCCTGGTCGCAGATGGCCGCCTGGCTCGGGCAATGGGAGCTGCGGGGCACCGGCCACTGGGCCGTCGAGGAGAGGGTCACCGGCGCGTTCGTCGGCCGGGCCGGCTTGCACTACCCAGCCCGCCAGGATTGGCCTGGTGTCGAGGTCGGTTGGACGTTACATCCCCACTACTGGGGCTATGGGTACGCCACCGAGGCTGGGCGGCGCGCCGTCGAGTATGCCTTTTGTGACCTCGACGTGGCGGAGGTTTGCAGCGTGATCCTGCCAGAGAACAGCCGCTCGATAGCGGTGGCTCGCCGGCTGGGGTTCTCGCTCCGTGAGGAGCGCATCCTGTCGCACTTTCCCTCGATGCCGCACGGCATTTGGTGGCTGAGTCGGGCTGACGCACAGGCACCATCGGCGCAGTAATGACCGGTCCGAAGGTGTGCTTCGGCGCATCGGGGTTTGGTCGAACCGTGGAGCCGCGGCCAGCCCGTCCCGCTCAGCGTCGAGTACAGCACTCAGGGCGCGAGTAGTGTGCAAGGAGAGTTGGAGAGCGCCATGGTCCACCTTTCTCCGTTCGGCACGACAGCGACGGGATTCGACCTGGCTTTGAGACCCGGGCCGGGCCGTGGACGGCGACGTGTGGCCCGGTGGACGATTGGCGCTAGCCGTCTCGACGGGCACGGTGGCTTCGTGTGATGGCTGAGCAACAGGAGCCGAGCCGGTCGATGCGGGTGCGCGTCGGCATCGTCGCTGATTCCGAAGAGATCCGCCACCTGCTCCGCGTATTCCTTGACGCCGACGAGCGCTTTGAAGTTGTGGGCGAGGGCTGCAATGGAAAGGAAGCCATCAGCCTGGCGGCCACGGCGACTCCGGACCTGCTCGTGATGGACCAGCAGATGCCTGGCTTGTCCGGCGTGGAGGCCCTCCCCGAGATCCGCCGACTGGCGCCTGGCACGGCCGTGGTCCTCTACACCGGCGGAGTCGACCTCCACCTCCCGGGGCGGGCCCTGGCCGCCGGGGCGCTTGCGGTGCTCGGCAAAATGGTCGTGGGGCCGTCGATCGTCGACTGGCTCGCGGTCATCCTGCTCGGTCACTGGGCCAGGCCCGAAGCTGACGTCGAGGTGCGCCTCGGGCCGGTCGACGCCGCGGCCGCCAGGGCGTGGATCGAAAACGCCTTGACGATCATGGCCGCGTTGCGCGCCCACCCCGGGGTGCTGGCCGAACCGGTCCCCGACGACGTGGTCGAGGTGTTCGATCGATTTCTCGACACATGGCGCGCCCTGGCGGCCGCCACGGACGACTTCTACTGGGTCGCCAGGGCGGAGGTCGCGGAGGTGGAGCGTTTGGTGGACTGCTGGGCGAGGATTGACCGCATGTCCGACGATCAGCTGACCACACTCGGAGTCCACTGGTCCCCACCAGAAGGTGAGCCGTTCTTCCACGCTCTGACTGCCTGCGTGCTCGAAGCGGTCGCGTCCCGCCGCGAGATGCATTCGCTGGCCCAGGTCCTCGCCGGTCAATGGACCGATGTTGCCAAGCGTTGACCCCGGTGAGCGACGCACTGCCTACAGAAAATGGGTGGTCGCCAGACGCCGGGCACATCGAGTTGGCCTGGGGTCCCATCCTGGGCTATCGCCCCTCCCATTCCGCCAGCAGTCGTAGCGTAGCTTCGGTCGCAGGGTGCTCAGAGCCGAGGACACGAAGTTGGATCACCATCCCACCGCGCCGGTCTTTGCTCACTTGAAGCGGATGTGGGATGCCCCGATCCACGCTCGACGCGCCCGCGCCTGCATGGGGCCGTCCGTGTTCGGGGTCAGGGTCAACTGTGCCGACGCCGCGATGTGGTCGGCAACCTGATCGATCCTGAGATGATCAGTCCACACCTGTTGAGCGAAGGAGGATTCGCGCAGCCGTTCGAGGCAGAGGTCGAGCCTCGACACGGCAAAGCTCTCACGCCGCCACGGGGCGTCTCGGTCCACCACAAACTGCAGGGCCCGTCCAACGACTCGCTCCCGCAACCTCCGCAGCACCGTGGCCCGCTCGGCGAGCAGAGCAAAGTGATGGACGGGGTGGCCGCGGTCACGGAGCCTCCCAACCGTCTCGGCAAAATAGGTCGGGTCGACGACCGTCATTGGCACGATGACGGGGCAGGTGCCAGCCGTCAAGGTCAGGTCGAGCACCTCGAACACCCCTTCACGCCAGGCGGGCAGATCCTGAAAATCGCCCCGTAAATGTCGCGGCGTCATCCGGTGCAGACCGAACCCAACCTCTTCCGGATCGCAGATGACGCTGCCAGGGAGTCGGCGGTGCAGTTCGTGGGCCGTCTGCGTCTTGCCACCTCCGAAGGGCCCGTTGATCCACACAAGCATGTCCAGACCCTACGAACTCACGCCACCGCCGGCAGGCCAGGCGGGGCTCCGAAGGCCGCAGGACCTGACCAGGCCGTGGGCTCTGGTACCGGTTGCGCTCAGGCCGCCAACCAGTCCGTGCCCAGATGCCTCAGGAAGCAGCTTCTCGGAGGCCTGGTCTCCGTCCGAGAGTCCCGCCCGGGCGCCGGGGCCAGCTGGACATGGGGCCGGCCCCCGCCATGGCACCGACCGTGGGGACCCGCCGGCCGGCGAGAGCGGCCGTGGCCAGGGCGAGCGGTCCGTCCCGGACCACCCGGTGGTCCGGAACTGAGCCAGGCGGGACCGGTCGGCCACCTCGGCGGCGATCTCCCATGGAGCCCGGGCAGTACGGCCCCGGTCTCGAGCCATGACTGGAGGTTGGCGAACCCGGCCGGCCACCCGGCAGAGATCGCCTCGAAGGTTGTGCAGGCATATACCTGCATATGTCAAACCAGGCCCGCGGTCAGCCCTCGTGCCGTGAGCCGGCGGCGGCCATCTCGGTTCCAGCGGCCGGACGGAATCGTCCCCTGACCCAGAGGCGGTCGATCGCAGCTGCGGCCAGCACCACCAGGCACACCTCGAACGGCATCCGGTATCTGGTGTTGCCGAAGGACAGCACCATGGCGACCACCACCGTCAGCCCGACACCGGCCAGAGGGAGTAACGGCACTCGCTCGCGCCGGAGCACGACCGCACCGGCTACCGCCAAAGCGAGGAGCCCGTAGTACATCCAGAGTCCGAACTGCGCCCAATGCAGCGGCCGGCCCTCGGCCGCATCTAGATCGATTTCCTGAATCGGATGGAAGAACGCGAACCCTCGACCGACCCGGGCCAGGGCAACCGTGGGCAGCCGGCTCTCGTGAGACCGGACGAACCGCATCGCAAAGGCCTTGGCCTCGGCTGAACGCTGGGACTCGTCGAGGTTCGGATCGTCAGGCGCCTCGCCTTCGCATTGCAGGGACCAGTAGCCGATAAGCGAGCCCGACCACGTCTGGGCGCAGTCGGTCGACGCGAGCGTCGGACCAAGCCCGGTGCTGATGAAAACCGGATCACGGAATCGGCTCATGTTGAACCCGATCCATGGCGCGACCACCAGCAGAGCACTCAGCGACGCCGCGGCCAGGATCATCAGCCGTCGCCGCCATGAAAGCTCGCCGGCCCGAAGCACAGCCGGCACCAACACGATCAGGCCGAGTAGCGATAGCTCGTCCCTCGTCAGGACCGCCAGCCCGAGCGCCAGACCGAGCCAGATACCGGACCTGAGACTTGGAACCCGCCAGAACCGGTAAGCGGTGAGCAGGACGAGGGCCACTACCAGCGGAACGACCGTCTCGGACAAGGCCATCTCGTCGCTCATCCAGATATTCGGGTAGACGGCCACCAAGAAGGCGGTGATCAACCCGACTCTCTCACCACCAATTTCTCGCCCGGTCAATCCGCACACGGTGACCGCCAAGGCCCCCAGCACGGCGCACCACATGCGATGGGAGAAGAAACTGGTGAAGCCGGCCAGGGAGGCTGCGGTCAGCATGAGGGTGAAGCCGGGCGGATAGGCGGCGCTCTGCGTCGACTGGTGAAACCAATAGTACGAGAAGGGATTGATGAAACCCTTGCCTTCTACCAATAGGTTTGCCGCGCCGCTGTAGAAGAACGCGTCGCCGGTCGGGACACGATGGGCGCGACCCAGCACCGAAAGGACACGGATCGCTAATCCCAAGAGCGTCCATGCGGTCAGCCACCAGGCGAAGCGGGAACTCCATACCCCGCGCCCCATCCGCGGCAGGCATTCCCACATCGACCGTCACTCTATGAGTCACGGCCAACTCCCGGGGAACTTGGGCATCCAGTTTGGGCCGGCGGTGATGATCCTCGAAACCTGACCGGGTCAGTTCATCTACCTTCTCCCTCATCGCCCGGCCCGGGAGCAGGTGGCCGGCCATGGAAGAGATCAGTACGGACAAAACAGAAGAATCGGCGGTTGGTAACCGTGGCGCTGACCCCAGGAAGCCAACCGAACGGCAGCGGCCAACTCGCACTCGAGCGCCGGGCCGGTTGATCGTCGCCAAGGGGTCGCTCACCTGCGACCCCAACCACCCCGAGAGCCTCCGGAAGGGGATTATAGACTACGTCGATCCACGAGTTCCGTTGTATTGGGTGGGATGGATTGTGGCCGAATCAGTTCTCAATCGTCGTCGTCGTGCCCACCGAAACCCAGTTGTACAGCCACGTTGACTCCGCCGCCGGCAGATGGATGCAGCCGTGGGAACCCTGGACGGTGAAGTCAGGACTGCCAAACGGCATTGTCTGCCAGGTCGCATCGTGGAAGCCGTAGGTGCCGTCAAATGGTATCCACACGTGCACAAACTGATGCCAGCATCCCCTCGCGTCGCATCCATTGAGATATTGGGGTCCTTCTTTGGCCTGAATGTGAAACGTCCCGGTCGGCGTGGCACCGCCGGCGCCGGTCGTAACCCGGCTGGTGTTGACCGTTTCCGTTCCCTCACACGCCCACAGGCTTTGGCGGGCGATGCTCACCACCAGTACCTTCACACCCGGCGGGTTGCTGGAGCAGACCGGAGGACTCTCAGGGCGTTTCGTGGCAAGCGGCTGTGGCACGGAGGGGGACCTATTCAACGGACCGGCGAGCAGGGAGGCATTCGAGGGATCAGACGCGGTTGTTGCTGAACGCGACGCGGCAGATCGGGATAGTGCACCCCAACCGGAGAGCCATCCGCAGACCAGCAGTGCGATCAGGCACGTCCCCATGAAACCCACGAATCCACGCCAGGAGCCTCTCTTGGCAGTCCGGAGCCGCGACCCAGATGCGGGCCGGTCCGAAACCGGTTGCCGCGGGTCACGTGGCTCTGGGCGATGACGCTCGCTGCCGATCGGCGGTTTCAAGACCTCGTCCCTCCTGATATCCAGGTGCGGCAATCTCAGGATGCTTCTGCATCCCACTTTAGTCTGAGGGGACCCGCCGACTTCGCCTTGACGAGCAGCATGACTCGGCTCGGGTCTGGCCTCGACGGTGCCCCGACCGCCGATCCGTGGTAACAGTCGTGCGACTGAACCGTTGAGAACACGGTTTGGCGGGCGGATGACTGCAGTGTGAATTTCGCCTATGGAGTCTCGGGGCAGTTTCCGTCGGGGACGGGCGCTTCGAACCGCTGCTCACGACGACGCCAGAGGGCTCCGGTTTGCGGGTGGCGATGTGACCGTTGATCAGTGCTGTAAGACCTCGACGACAGCCCTGGCCCACTTACCGTTGAGGCGCACGCCGGGGGTGGCGGCGACGTCCTCGCTTGAGCCTGGTCGCCTGTCGAGTAACCGGAGCATTCCGTCGGGGCTGACGAGCGGCCGGGGGTCGTCTCCGGTCGTGCGGGCGGCGTCGAAGGCGATCTGGCCGATAGCTCGGGCTCGTCGGCCCAGGTCGCCCGGTGCGCCGAGGGCGCAGTCGGCGCAGACCCCCAAACGGCGGGCCGCTCCCAATTTGAGCGGGGCGGCGCAGTGGCCACAGCTGGTGCCATGACTGGAGGCATCGGCACGGGTTGCTCCCGGCCGCCCTCGAGGGCGGACTGGCCGACGAGACGACATTTTCTGGGGGTCGCCGCGCTCGGAGGGGAAGAAATCGAGGAACGGGCTGGGCCGGTTGCTCCACCCTCGAGCGTTGGCCGCGGCCCAGGTCAAGTGGAGTTGCCGGCGGGCTCGGGTGACGCCGACGTGCAGGAGCCGTTCCTCCTCGGCACGTTCGGCCGGTGTGTTGGCATAGCTAGAGGGGATGGCGCCGTCGGTGACACCCACCACGAACACCACATCCCATTCCAGACCCTTGGCCCGATGCAGGGTGGCGAGAGTGACCCCGTCGGTGGGCCGGTCTGTGGTCCTGCGGGCGAGTCCGTTGATTTCGGACAGCAGCCACTCCGCGTCCCGGCGGGGAGCGTCCGGTAGCCCTTCCACCAGTTCGAGCAGAGCCATCTGACTCTCCCACCGGGTTCGGGCCGCACCCAGACCTGCAGGCGGCGAGTCGCGGTCGAAGCCCCTCCGACCCAGTATGGCGGTCAGCGCCGCGAGACCGTTGCGCTCGGGCTGGGCGCGGGCCGTTTGGCCGAAAGGCAGCAGGACCGCGCGGACCTCCTCCCGCTCGAAGAAGGGGACGTCGTCAGCGACCACGGTGGCGATGTCGGCCCGGGCCAGCGCCGCTTCAAAGCGTGCCTGAGCGGCGTTGAACCGATACAGAACGGCGATCTCCGACGCCGCAGTGCCCGCGGCGATGGCCTTGCGGGTCGCACCCGCCACCCAGGCGGCTTCGGCGCTCTCGTTGTCCAATCGGTGAACCCTCGGAGCCCGTCCAGCGGGTCGGGTCGCGACCAGCGGCTTGGCGCCAGGTTGGCGGGCCAGGCGGTTGGCCCAGGCGAGAATCTCGGGGCTGGAGCGGTAGTTCCGCGTCAGATCGAAAACCCGGGCCTGCTGGTATCGCCTGGTGAACCGGGTCAAATGTGTGGAGTCCGCGCCCTTCCAGGAGTAGATCGCCTGGCGCGGATCGCCAACCACGCAGAGGTCCTGGCTGTCACCGACGATGGCATCGAGGAGACGCTGCTGGGCCGCGTCGGTGTCCTGGTATTCGTCCACGGTCAGGTGGGTCCAGCGCCGGCGCACGGCCTCGGCGACCTCCGGATCGTTGTTCAGGAGATGGGCGGCGATGTCAAGGAGGTCTGAGAAGTCGACCTTCCCGAGCCTGGTCTTGACTTGGTCGTAACGTTGCCAGCACCCAAGCACGATCGCCGGCTCGATACCGCAGTGACGGTCGGCCAAGCCGGTCGTCACCTCGTATGTCTCCTGATCGACCAGGCGGCTGCGGGCCCACCCCACCTCGTCCACCAAGTCGCGAACCGTCGCCGGGTCAGGATCCTTCCGTGCAACGGCGCCCAAGCTGTCCCGCCACAACCGCCACGACTCGTTATCCGACAGCACACTCGGAGCGGGCTCCGGCCGCCCCACCCGCTCCCAGAACCGAGCCGCAACTCGAAGTCCGGCGGCGTGAAAAGTGCGGGCGTCGACCGCCCCCACCCCGAGGGTGTGGAGGCGCTGCGCCAACTCCGCCGCCGCCTTCTTGGAGTGCGTCACGGCCAACGCCCTGCGTGGGTCGATCTCCTTCGATCTGATCCCGAAGGCCAAACGGTAGGTGACGGTCCGCGTCTTGCCCGTTCCAGCTCCGGCGATGATGCAGACCGGGCCCCTCACGGCTAACACCGCCGCCCGCTGCTCGTCGTCGAGATCGTCCAACAGGTCCGGCATCTCTCCCATGTTGGCGCACCCCAGCGAGCGACGTGTACGACATCGGGGTACCCCGAGCGATCTCGGTGGTCGCGGGTAGCCGGCTGGGCACCGGCGGAACACCGATTGCCACGCCCACCGGGATGGGCCCGGGGCTCGCTCAGCCCAGCACTTCTTGAACGGTGCCGCGCAGGAGGCAGAACTCGTTGCCGTCCGGGTCGGCCAGGACGACCCAATCGACGTCAGGGCTCTGGCCGATGTCGACCGGTTTGGCGCCGAGGGCGAGCAGCCTTTCCAGTTCAGCCTCAGTGGTGGTGCCGTCGGCCCGGAGATCGAAATGCAGCCGGTTCTTGACCATCTTCGCCTCGGGGACCCGGAGAATGTCGAGGGTGGGCAGGCCGCCCCCGGGAGGGCTCAGGCTGATCCCGTCGTCATCCTCTTCTCTGACCTCGAAGCCCAGGGCCGCCTTCCAGAACTCGGCCACTGCGACAGGGTCAACGGCGTCGATGCAAAGGCAGGAAATGCGATTAGCCATCCCGCCATTTTGCATCCTCAAACCCGGGCATCGGCGCATGAGAGAGCGGGGGTGCCACGGGCGCATGGTGACGGATGGAGGCCGTCGCTACCATCGCGTAGTGCCCGACACCTCCATTCGAGACCGCAAGACCAAGGAGACGCGAACCCGGATCGCGAAGTCGGCGCTCGAACTTTTCGCCAGCCAGGGGTACTCAGCAACGTCGTTCGACGACATCGCTCAGGCTGCGGATGTCGGTCGGCGGACCATTTTCGATCATTTTCCGACCAAGGAGGCGATCCTGTTCGATCACCTCGTCGTCCGGCAGGACGTGGCGATCCAGCACCTCCGGGATCGGCCCCCGGGGGAGCCGGCGATCGTCAGCCTCCACCTCACCATGCGGGAGCTGTGCCAGCAGGGCTATGACCGGGACTATCTCGCTCAGATACGAGCCGTACTGAAGACGGAGCCCCGGCTCGCCTACGCCCAGCTGTCGATTGGTATCCGGGCCTTCGAAAAGGGGCTGCTGGCCGCACTCGAGAGCCGACTCGGCCCACAGGAGTCGTCACTCGGAGTGCGCGCCTTGACTCTGATGGTGCTCGCCTGGGTGGACGCCGCGAATCGCGTCTATCTTTTCGAAGGCAACCGCTCTCTGGTGGAGTACTTCGACGACGTCGTCGTCACCTGCCTGACGGCGTGTGCCAGCGACCTCCCGGCGAGCCTCGAGGGCAAGTGACCCGGCGACACGCAGCAACGAATCGGCCGCGCTTCGCCAGCACTGGATCGGAGGTGTTGACTCGACTGGTGCCCCGCCCCTCTTCTCGACCGGGCCGCCCCTTCTCTGGACGATACTCGGCCCGGTCCATCTGGCCCTCGTCCCGCCTCCCGTTCGGGTCCCACGGCGACGATGCGCCCCCACCTGCGCCACCGTCGGCGGGGTAACGTTGGACAAGTCCGCAGGCACCAGCGGACGATCCGGCTGCCTCCGCTACCTCTTCGACAGGGAGTACCAATGAGCGAGACCAGCAAGGCGATTCAGCGTCACCACCACATCACCCTGTGCGTCGGAGGCGCCCAAGAGGACTACGACTTCCACACCCAGGTCCTCGGGCTGAAGAGCGTCAAGAAGACGGCGCTCTACGACGGGGACGTACCGATCTACCACCTGTACTACGGCAATGACACCGGCGCGGAGTCGACGCTGGTCACGACATTCCCGATGCGCCAATCGGGGCGCCGGGGCCGGCGGGGCACGAATCAGGCGAAATCCCTGATGCTGTCTGTCCCCGAGACCGCGACAGACTATTGGCGGACGCGGCTGGTCGATCATGGCTTCGAAGTAGAAGAGTCCGAAGTCTTGGGTGAGAAACGCCTGGACTTCAAGCACCCCTGCGGGATCGACTACGCCCTGGTCGGGGTCAGTCACGACGAGCGGGTTGCCCATTCCGCTGGACCGGTACCGCAGGAACTGGGTGTCCACGGGACCCACGGGATCACCGTGTCAGTCCGGGACCTGGACTTGTCGGCCGACTTCATGACCGCCGGGTGGAGTGGTCACCTCACCGAGGAGGAGACTGACCGGGCCCGCTTCGAAGTCGGCGGTGGTGGACCCGGCCGGATCGTTGACTTCGTCGTGGAACCCCACCTCGACCAGGCCGGGTGGATGTACGGGGAGGGCATCATCCATCACACCGCATTCCAGGTCGCCGACTTCGACACCCAGGCGACCGTCAAGTCCCACCTGGAAGGAATCGGCTTCACCGACGTCTCCGAGCGCAAAGACCGCGGCTACTTCGAGTCCATCTATGTCCGCACACCGGGCGGAGCGCTCTTCGAGGCAACCGTGTCCAAGGCCGAAGGCTTCCTGATCGACGAGCCTTACGAGGAACTGGGGCGAAAGTTCCAGGTCCCACCCCAATTCGCAGGACAGCGCGACTTCCTGATCTCCTATCTTGAGCCCCTGCAGTACTGACTGATACGGCCGCACCGGTCCCTAGGTTGCGGCCGTGGCCGCACACGGGGTGCGTTCACGGGCGAGATGGCCTCGAATCTGGAGGCGGGCGGGGAGATTCCAGCCCAGGTCGCACTCGAGTCACTTCGTGAGCAACTTCTCGATCCGTTTCAGCGGACTCCAATGAATCGCTAAGAGGGCCCGATCGTGGTCTGCACCTGGATATCGCGCTTCTCGAGCTCGGGGATGACGTACTGGCCCAATAGCTCGATGGTTCGCATCACCGACTCGTGGGGAAGATGACCGAACTGGACGTAGCAGAGCAGCTCGTCCACACCGAGGTCGGCGTAGCGCAGCATCTTTGTCAGGCACTGGTCGGGGTCACCCACGATGATCATGTCCGCGTCGCTGAAGCTGCGTGGATCGACGCCCTCCTGACCCGCGCTCAGGAGCGGGAACATCCGGTCCTTGTCCTCCTGGGGGAAGTTCGGGAACTCCCAATCCAGAGTGAACTTGGCCAGGTTGGAGTACCACCACCAGGTGGCATCCCAGATCCCGTTGGCCTCGGCCTGGGCCATCGAGTCGGCGCAGTGGACCAGGGTGTAGACCGCTGCCCTGTTGTTGAGGACCCTTGTGATCGGCTTGGCGTTCTGGGAGGCCTGGCGATACTGGCGGATGGTCTCGGCCATCTGCTCGACGGGGCGCATGATGGACAGCGATAGCACGCCGAGCCCAAGGCTGCCCGCCACCGCTGCGCTACTGTCACTCGACGCCGCCATCCAGCACGGCGGGTGGGGATCCTGGAATGGCTTGGGGGTCACCATCCGGACCGGGACGTTGTCGATGGCGGGGAAGTCCCAGTATTTACCGTGGAACGAGAAGTACTCCGATTCCCATGCCTGGACGACGGCTTCAATCGCCTCCTGGGCCTGCGCCTTGCTCTCCGCCGCGTCCACACCGAAAGCGGTCTGCTCCATCGGGGTGGAACGCCCGGTGCCCCACTCGACCCTGCCGTTGCTCAAGACATCGGCGGTTGCCACCTTCTCCGCCACCCGGACCGGGGAGGTGAATCCGTGCGGCATGAGCACCACGCCAAAGCCCAACCTGATCCGCTCCGTCACCTGGGTAAGGGCGCCGATCAGGACCTCCGGCGCCGGCGAGTGCGAGCGGCCCTCCCGGAAGTGGTGCTCCACGTGCCAAGTGGTGTGGAAGCCCATCTGGTCCGCGAGCCGGATCTGAGCGATGGCATCCCGGTAGGCCTCCTGCTCGGCTTGGCGCTGCCCGTACGGATGGGGCCCAGGCCAGGGCCTGGGCACGTCAACCTCATACAAGAGGTCCAGCTTCATGACCATCCCACTTTCAATGATGTGAACAGACAGTAGACCGCCACGATTCCAAGCCAGTGTGCACAAAGACCTGGGGGAGTTGATTGAACCGATACACAAACAGTCCGGGCACTGTGGCCCATGCGGCCGGTTTAGCCCGCGACCGCTTGAGACGTCAAAATTTCTGCGCCCCCCTGCTCCGGTCTGAGCCGAGCCGGCCGCTTTGGGTTGGGTTCGAGGAGGAGATGCGAGCCGCGGACGTCGACGGGCCCAAGAACAGCTACGGCGGGGCGATGCACTCACCAACCCTCGCGCCGAGTTGTCCAGCTTCCCCGGGGTGGCACACGACCAACCCACCGACGAGCGGATTTGGCACCACCGAGGCTAGCCTCCGCGCCCGGGTTGCGCCACCGGCGGACAAGGTTTCTCGCTCACCAGCCCAGGGCGGCCACGGCGGCCGCGACAGCGGGGTTCAGGCCCTCTCGGATGGCGAGGGTGAGCGAGTCGCAATAGCTTGAGAACCCGGTGAATCCAGTCCCGTGGGCGCAGGTCGGCTCGCACCAGGGTGAGATGGGAAGTGCGTTCGGACGATCTGGGAGCCTACTGTTGACACACCTCCCATAGCCGGCGGGTGTGACGCGGCCGTGGAACCCGAGCGCCGGAGCGGGTCCTCGAACAAGGGGCCGATGGCAATGGAGAATAGCGAGGGTGGTGTTGCTTCGCATTCGCTTCGAGAGCCTGCCTTCGGCGGACGTCGGCGTCGAGAAGACCTGTCTCCAGGCCCGGACTGAGAGGCGGGAGGGGACGGTCGTCGGCACCAGCGGGCCCATGTGGTGGCCGAAAGGCGAGCAGGAGAATAGGTCCACTTCAGCGACGTCGCCTGCCCGGCGGGTACGGAACGGCTTCGAGACCGACAGCGGCCGCCATCGTCGGGGGCTAGAAAGGAGACCCATGAAAGCGGTACGGAACGCTCCGCCGACGGTCCAGGTCGTCGAGATCGACGAGCCGGAGGGGGACGGCGAACTGGTGCGGGTGGCAGCGACGGGTATTTGCGCGTCGGACTTGAACTACCTCCGGTTCGGTAGCGTCGAGATCGCCGGGCACGAGTTCGCGGGGACGCTCGAGGATGGGACAGCCGTCGCGGTAGAGGCGATCTTCGGGTGCGGAGCCTGCCCTCAGTGCCAGCAGGGCAACTACAACCGCTGCGAGCAAGGCGTCCAGGGGCTCGGCATGACCGACCCGGGGGGCATGTGCCAGTGGTTCCGGGCACCCCTCCGTGCGATCGTGGCGCTTCCGCCGGGCCTGGACGCAAAGGACGCCTCCCTCGTCGAGCCGGCATCGGTGGCGCTGCACGCCTCCCGCATCGGTGGCATCGGCCCGGGCAGGCGCGTCGCCGTGGTCGGTGCGGGTGCCATCGGGATCCTGGCCGCCGCCGCCGCCCAGACGCTTGGCGCGCCAGAGATCGCCGTGGAGGCCCGCTACCCACACCAGCACGAGGCCCGGGAGCGGCTTGGTGTCGGCGAGCCCTCCGGGACCTACGACGTGGTCGTTGAGACCGGCGGCAGCGAGAGTGCTTTGCACCGCGCCGTGGAGCTGGTCCGGCCCGGCGGCACCGTCGTCCACCTCGGCGTCTACGGCGATATCCGATGGCCGATGCAGGAGGCGTTCATGAAGGAGGTCGCCCTGCGGGCGTCACTCGGGTACTGCGGCCATCACGGCCGCCGCGACTTCGCCGATTCGGCCGACATGTTCGCGGCGCGGCCCGAACTCGCCCAGATGCTGATCACGCATCGGTTCCCGATCGATGACGCCGCGGAGGCATTCCGAGTCGCCCAGGACCGGTCCAACGGCGTGTTCCGTGTCGTCGTGGAGCCATAGGCACTGTCTGCAACGCCTCGATCGACTTGTGGCGCGAGGGCGCCGAGTCCGTGACGGCGCGGCCCGAACGAGGTGCGGCCTCTGGGCCCTTATCGCCAACCTCGCCCGGGTGCGGGCCATTTTCAATACCGCCGGGGTGTCACCTGTCGAGCCACGTCGCAACAGATCTTTGCCATCGACGTGCTCGGTACCGCCTATCTGCTGGAAGAGTTCCTGCCGTTCGTGCAGGAGGGAACCGTTGGAGTCACATTCTGGTCGGTGGTGGAATCGTCGCCGCCCGGCGCGACAGAGAAAGCCAACCAGGCTGAGGGAACTCAGCCCTTTGGACAGCGAGTCGGTACGGAGTTTCGATCCGACGCCCTGGACAGCAGGACGTCGAGTGGCGGTAGCGTCGGGCCCGATGCCCGAGCAGAGTTCCCGACGGCTACTACGACTCGGAGAGGAACTTGAGGAGAGCGGGCTGCGTCTGACAGGAAGTGCGGCGTTCCAAGCCATGCTGGTAGAGGAGATCGATCATGCTCTGCGCCCGCCCGTGCATGAGCGGCGAGTGGCGAGCCTCGGCACGATCCTCGACCCCATGTCGAGTCCAGCCACGTGGGCGTCGGGGACCCAGCTCGAGATCACCCGCCAGCCTCTCAACATGCAGCCCCTGTTGGCCGCCCGCCGTTTCGCCGATGGCCTTTCGAGCTGGCTGGTGCGCCGCACGGACGGTAGCAGTGAGTGGCTGGTGTTCGACCGACCGGCGGGCTCGGAGCGGGATCTGGTGGTGCTCTCCAGCGTGCTCGAAGCCACGCTCGTGCAGCGGCATCCCGCCGGGTCGGTCCGCGTCGTCGGTAGCTTCGGAGTGCTGCGGTCGGTGGGCCTGCGCTGGCACCACGAGCCGCCGGTGAATAGTTGGATCGACGCCATCACCGCATGTCAGGCCCACGGCGACCCCAAGGTGCTCGAGGCGATGCTCGAGTTCGCCGTTCACGACCTCGGATCCGTCGGCATCGGCTCGCTGCTCATCTACCGCCCTTATGACGAGCCGGGTCCTCGCGTCGAGCAGCGGCTTCCGACGCCGCCACCCCTGCGCATCGGCCGGGCCGCTCATCTGGCCCCGCTCCGGCACGCCCTGGCCCAGGTCGACGGCGCCGCCATCTTCGACGCCCAAGGAGTGTTGCGCCAACTCGGTGTCCGCCTGGTGCCGAGTATCGCTGCGGAAGAGACCGTCGAGGCGTTGGCCGGAACCCGCCACACCTCCGGCCGCCGCTACAGCCGCGACGATCCGCTCGCCACCGTCATCGCGGTAAGCGAGAGCGGCCCGGTAACCGCGCTCCGCAACGGCGCGGTGCTGGGGCGCTCGCGTCACCTGGATTGATCTTGTCACGGGTCTGGAGAGGACACCCGCCGGGCGCTACGGCGAGGCGTACCCGCTGAGCGTGTCGGTACCATCAGCGGACGTCTCGTCAGAGGCGGCGACCACCGCCCCATTGTTCGATGACCACCAGTCTCCGTTGACGACATTCGGTCCCGCGTTGCCAGGGGCAAAGTTGGTAACGATTGCGACGTGGTCCGCGGCGGTGCCGGAAGCGTTGAGGCCATAGACGGCAACGTCCCCCCACTGAGGAAGGTAGCTGCTACCCGCAGGATGCCAGGTGCCGGTCTTCACTGCCCACTGGTAGACGCTCGCTGCCGCTCCATTTAGCTCTCCAGCTCCGAATCCATACTGAACCCCCGCGCCGGCCACCCGCCAAACCCAGGCGACGAAGTCTGCACACCATTCCTCGCTGCTATTCCCGTTGCCGCAGGGACTCCCGGCACCCCAATAAGCCGTGAAATAATTGCAAAATGTGCCGGCTGGATTGTCCTGATAGCCAACCTGGGCTTGGGCGGCCTGGATAATACGCAATCTCAACGTCTGTGGCAGGCCGACGATGCTGGGACTTGTATGGGGCAGCATCCCAAGGGTCCAGTGCGAATTCCCTGCCGACCCCACCGTCCACAACGAGCTGGTGTTGGCTTCGAACGCCACCTCGTACCCCCCACCAGCCAGTCCGGCGATCGCGGGACTGGTCCCGGGCGACATTCCCAACCGCCAACTCACGTTTCCTGCCGACCCCACCGTCCACAACGAGCTGGTGTTGGCTTCGAACGCCACCTCGTACCCGCCAGTTGCCAGTGCCGGCGATCGCGGGACTGGTCCCGGGCGACATTCCCAACCGCCAGTTCACGTTTCCTGCCGACCCCGCCGTCCACAACGAGCTGGTGTTGGCTTCGAACGCCACCTCGTACCCGCCAGTTGCCAGCGCCGCGATCGCGGGACTGGTGCCCGGCCACATTCCCAACCGCCAGTTCACGGTTCCTGCCGACCCCGCCGTCCACAACGAGCTGGTGTTGGCTTCGAACGCGACCTCATACCCCCCAGTCGGCAGGGCTGTGATAGTCGGGCCGGTCTGGGCCTTCATACCTAGGCCCCAGTTCTTGGTTCCGGCCGAACCGACGGTCCACAACGAACCGGTGTTGGCCTCGAACGCCACCTCGTACCCGCCACCTGCCAGGGCGGTGATGGCGGGACTGGTGCCCGGCCACATCCCCAGCCGCCAGTTCACGTTCCCCGCCGACCCAACCGTCCACAGCGAACCGGTGTTGGCCTCGACCGCCACTTCGTACCCACCACTCGGCAGCGCGGTGATGCTTGGGCCCGTCCCCGACCTCAACTCGACGTTGTCTGAGGTGTTGATGGCGTTGCCCACCGTCCACAACGCCCCCGTGTTGGCTTGGAACGCCACCTCGATTCCTCCGCTGGGCGCCGCAGGTGTCGCGGCCATCGCGGTGCTCTGGCCCCACACGGGCCAAGTGAGGAACGCAAGCAGGCCAACAAGTCCGGCGCTGCCAACACGCAGCAAAGAAGGGCCGGTTGACCGCAGACGCATCGTCACTCCCGTCGTTCGGGCGCTCCCGAGGCACACCAGCTTTACTGGATTGGAGGCGCGGCGGCAACTGGTACTTGAGCAACCGGATGGCGGCCTGGACGTCGTCCCGCGACAGCATGACCGGTAACGGCGACTGTAGGGGTTAACGCTTGAGCCGCTTCTGGGAGCGTCGGGTCAACTCCTTATTGAGCGGTGTCACGGTCTCAAGCTCGATTCGCTTGGCGTCCGCGGGGGTGGCCTCACGCATGGCAGCCACCGCGGTGCGGTACAGGTCGAACAGTTCGTCGTAGGAGAGTGCGGTCAGGTCGCGATGCAAGCCGCATATCTTAACGACGATAACAGAACCCAGGGCATCGCACCCTGGCCCCGTCCCCATTGCGTTTCATCCGCGAAAGGACAGGCCGTCGCCCTCCTGTCCCGTCTTGGTCCATCTCCGGCCATGGCAGCTGTTCTCAGCGACCGCGCTCGCATCCGGGACTCTTCCGAGCCCGATCCTGGCCAGGGAGCCTCCACCGTCCCCAGGCGTGGTCCAGGTCGACGCTGAGCCCTCGGGCGCGGTCTCGAGGGGGCGCCGCGGCCCCGATGGGGAAGGAGGGCCGGGCCGCGGCGTCCCGTCCGTGACCGGGCCCACGGGCCCACCCGACCACTGTTGCTGGCGGTTGCGGAGACCATGATCTGATCTGGTCCACCTGTCGGGCGTGTGATGGTCAGCGGTGCGACCCTGAGGCTCGGCAGTTCACAGGTCGAACGCCATCACTTCATCGCCCTGGATCCAATCGTGTTCTTCGAATGTAAGAGACAGCACCTTGGTCGGGTGTAGCGAAACGTCGCGAGACCCTTCGTGCTCGCCATGGGCGAGGGCATCTTTGATCGTCAGCGCCAGGCATATGGGCGCCATCGCTTCGTAATGATGAGCGTGCTCTGGATCAGTGAGATATCGCAGCCTGGACCTTCCGTTCAACAGGCCGAACCAAGCACCGAGGTATTTGTCTCCCGCCCAGGCCAGGACCCTTATGTATGTCGTGTCGCTTCTGCGGCTGTCTTTCCCGGAATCTTGGAAGATCACCCGACAGCCGGTCATCGGAAAAGTCTACCTTGAGGCTGTGTCGGGGCGAGCCGCCCTCGCGGTGTTTAGAGCGGTCGCCGGTCTGGCTGCCACTCGGCGCGCAGCAGGCCCATGATGACCGAGTCGAAATACTCGCCCGGTCCCCGTACGGCCTGCCTGAGTCGGCCCTCCTCCCGGAACCCGATACGAGCGAATGATCGCATGGCCCGCTCGTTTCCTGACCAGGTGTCGAGCTGGACTCGACGCATGTTGAGATGGTCGAACAGGAAACCGACCAGCAGACGGAGTGCTTCTGAGCCGTAGCCCTGCCCCCAAATGTCCTTCTCGCCGATCGTGATGCCGACCGTCGCCGAGCGAGCCACGCTGTCGACTTCTCGGTAGTCAACCATTCCGATGTGCCGGCCCTCGAGAAGGTCGATCGCCAGCACACCGTCGGATCTGGGGTCCATGGCGGGGACCTTCTCGGCGAACCAGCGGTCGACGGCCGCGGCCGCGACCGGCCAGAATCTCACGTCGCCGGCTGTCGCCCAATAGGCAACTTCCGCGTCATTCCGCCACCGAACGTGATCGGCGGCATCAGTGGCCACGTGGGGCCGCAACCGCACCCGATCCGACGCCAAGCCGTCCCTTCGAAAAGTGTCCACACCGACTTCATACACGATCTCCCGGGAACCGCGGTCGGAATATCGACGCTCTAGGACCGGCCGGCCTGGAGCCTGTGCAAATGGACTCAACTCTCGGGCCGGACTCGCAAAATGAAGCCCTATCACCACCGCATCAAACGGTTTCGCGCTCTCTCATCCGGAAGCCATATGACCCCGATAGGGGGGCTACGGCGTTCGCTCGGCCAGGTGACAATCCCAATATTCTCGGCGACCGAGCCGGTCGATGCCGCCTAGGTCGGCAGCAATCGGGTGGCGTCACCGGGCGGTGACGAGGGGGCGGAGGTTTTCCCGCATGATGTTACGGACGTGGTCGTCGCCCGACCTGCGACCCGTCCCCGTGGGCGCCGACGGCGAGCCGCGGATCCCGCCGCGTCGGTGTCGCTTCGAAGCACTTCAGTGAACGATCTGTCGGTCGTGCCGTCTGGGCCTCGTTGGCCCGGGCCCGACACCGATCGGTTCCGTCGGCCGATTTAGGTGGGGCGCAGTCCATCGAGAAGCCGGTCGAGCGCGGCGGTGGCGTCGGTTGTGGCCCGCTCGGGATCGTCGGAGTTGGCAACGTAGAGGGCTGACTCATCGACGACCGCGAGGAGCAGGTGGGCGAGAGGTTCGACCGGCGCGGGTGTGATGGTCTGGTTGGCCATCGCTTCTTCGAGTTGGGAACGGATAGCTCCGAGGCCGTAGCTGGCTTCAAGTTCGCGCCACTGTTCCCACCCCAGCACTGACGGCCCGTCGAGGAGGAGGATCTGCTGGACGTCACGGTCGCTGGCCGAGGCTCGCAGGAAGCCATGTAGTCCGAGACGCAAGGAGTCAAGCGTGGCCGAAGCTCGACGTTGCTTCTGGCGTTTGGCCAAGTCGGCCTGGACTTGATCGAACACGGCTCGGAATAGGTCCCGCTTGTCCGCAAAGTGGTGATAGAGCGCACCTCGGGTGCCCACGCCGGACTCGGCGACTATCTGCTCCGTGCTCGTCGCCAGGTACCCCTGCGATGCGAACAGCCGCCGAGCTGCGAAGATCAAGGCGCGGCGGGTCTGCGCCGCCTGCACCGCTCGACCTTGACCGCTTGGCATACAACCTGTAGGTTACTCTCACCTACAGGTTGTATCTGAAAGGAGAGCCATGTCGCCGGAAGAGGTTGTTCGCCAGTTTTGTGCGGTGGTGTCCAAGCGTGACGTCGAAGTGGTGCGGCCTCTTCTCGCCGAGGAGGTCGTGTACCACAACATCGGTATGAGCCCGTCCAAGGGGATCGAGGACGCCCTGGCCAACCTGGCCGGACAGTGGGCGATGTTCCCCGCAACCTACGAGTTCGAGATCCGTAATATCGCCGTCAACGGGCCCATCGTCCTGACCGAGCGCATCGACCGCGTGGGGTCGGTTGATCTGGTGGCGCCGGTGCCGGTGATGGGCGTCTTCGAGATCCGCAACGGCAAGATCACCGACTGGCGGGACTACTTCGACCCGACGCTCGTCGCCAAGCTCATGAACGGCGAGGACACCAGTACCCTGATCTCGTGAAGTAGCCACAGACGGCACCAGCGTCTGGAGCAACTCCAGGGTGCCGCGGTCTCCGGCCGAATCCAACCCCGCCCGACCCGACTCGCTTGGGGTGGATCGGACGCTGACGCCCTCAGGCTTTTCGGCGGGGTGGGGGGCCGGGGGCTCGGTCCGGGATGGCCAGAGCATCGACGGCCAGGCTCCGGGCGATGACCTGGCTGGCCACCTCGGACAGCAGGAGGTTGTGATGGCGGGCATAGCCTCGCAACAACGCGAAGGCTTCATCCATGTCCGCCTTGGTCGCCTGGGCGACCACTCCTTTGGCCTGCTCCAGGACGATCCTGGTCCTGAAGGCGACCTGCAGTTGCTCGGTGACCTCCTCGCCCTGGCGGATGAACCGCTCATGAAGGATGCCGATGGTGGCCACGTCCGCCAGGGCCTGGGCCAGGGTCTCATCAGTGTCGACCAGACCCCGAACCTGGTTGGCGAAGAGGTTGAGGGCCCCGAGGCGCTCGTCACGCAGACGCATCGGTACGGCGTACACGGAGGCGAACCCAGCCTCGAGAGCGGCGGGGCCGAAATGAGGCCACCGCGACGCGGCCTCGGCGAGGCGGTCCTCGCGGACCGGCTCGCCGCTGCGCCAACAGTCCAGGCACGGGCCGTCTTGGCGCTGCAATTCGATCAACTCGATGAGATGCATGCGTTCGCTGGAGGATGCCAACGCTCGCAACTGCCCATGAGAATCTGCCAGCACCACGCCGGCTTCAGCCATATCGAGCAGCGACACGCACCGCTCGGTCAGTCGGTGCAGGAACTCAATGGGGTCGTAGCCCTCGACGAGGGTGTCAGCCAGTTCTACGAAGGTACGTGCTACCAAATCCTCTCTAGCCACGCTGGTCCTTTGCTTCTCGCTTCTCAGTTAGTCGGAAACCGGCGCCTACGGCCCAATTATCGCGCAGACACCCTCTGACGGCACCCGCAGGGCGGCGGGGCGGCAACGAGGTGGTGGCTGCCCCTCACGAGTCGAAACGGAGCCGTCCGGCGACCACGTCCGCGGACACCTCTCCCACCGGTCGCCGCGCCACATAAGCCCGTGCTCGCAGAGTGGCGAGTGCCGATTCGGGGCTGACGTCCAGTTGGGCCAGCACCATGCCGGTGGCCTGGTAGACCACGGTCCGCTGGGCGGCCAGGTCCTCGATGATCTGGGCCAGTGAGCCGGGGGGAACCCGGGCTTGCCAGCAAAGCGTGATCTCGCAGACCAGCTCGGCGAGGGCCAGGGCGTCGCCGAGGACGCCCCGGGCCAGTGGCCCGGTCCGGTCGCGGTACAGCGTGAAGGCCCCGAAGCGGGCCGCCCCGACCTGGATGGGCAGGGCGAACACCGCCGCCGCTCCGGCCGCGATTGCTTCGGGGCCGAAGGCTGGCCACCGGGTGGCGCGGGCCAGGTCCGCCACCAGCACGGGCCGTCCGGTGCTGTGGGCGTCGATAGACGGACCCTCACCGAAACTGAACTGCAGATCTACGACCAGCGAGGCTCGTTCGTCGGAGGACGCCAGGCTGCCGGGGTCATCGCCGGTCACGATAAGCGCTACCGCGGCCCCGCTCACCCCCAGTGCGCTCGCCCCGGCGCGGCACAACCAGTCCAGTGAGGCGTCGGGATTGCTGGCGCCGTCGAAGGAGCCCAGGATCGATTCCAAGCGATTCGTCACCGCCGGCGGGGGATGGACCCCATGGCTGGTCCGGATTCGTCCGGGGACCTGGGCGCACCGCGGCGGCCGCCACGGACAGTGTCCGCTGGTGCGGGGAGCGTCCTCTGAGCCATGTGGCAGCCTCCCTGGGTTGTAGACGCATCCGCTGGCTGCGCTACCAGGGTCTGGAGCAACGCTCCCGGGAGGGTGCCGCGCTATCGGCAGAGTCCAACACGGTGCGGGTACGCAGTCCGTGTCAAGTCGGACGGTACACCTCGTGCTACCCGCCCACAAGGACGCTGGCGCGGCCGCTGACGTCCAACTGACGCCCGCTGAAGAGGAGGGATCCTGCCGAGACAGGTCATCGAAGCCCCGGGGCGACGCCGATCAGCCCCGCCGGAGCACCGAACGCCGGCGGTGCACCCGTGCGACGACGGCTGCCACGCTTTGGCCCCCGGTCGGGACAGCCTCGCTTGTACGGTACGAGAGTGACCTTCCGGGCCGAGGAGACGGTCAAATCGGACCTGGTGGCAGCGCGCCGGAGCGTGGCCGACCTACGCCGGGAGCGGGATGGAATCGTTGACTCGACCGTCCTGGTACCGGACGACGAGCACGACGCCGAGGGATCGACGATCGGTTTCGAGCGGGCCCGGATAGCCGCGCTGCTGGCTCGCAGCGAGCGCCGGGTTGCCGATCTCGAGGCGGCCCTGATGCGGGTTCTCACCGGCACCTACCCGCGTTGCGAGCGATGCGGGGGTGAAATAGGTGCCGAACGGTTGGAAGCCCTCCCGGCTACCCGGGTCTGCGTGTCCTGCGCCGGCGTCGCCGGCGGGCGGGTGACGGATGTCGAGATCTTCCCAACTCGTGGTTAGGTCCGGCTTCCAGTCGGTGCCAAGGAGTTCGACCTTCCTTTTACTGCTGATCTGCCCGTCACTGGCCGGTAATTCGGTGGCGCAGTTCGATGTAGACCTCGGTGCCGACGATTGCCGTCAGCTCTGGGCCCAGCGACTCGATCACGGGGCGGTCGCCCACGTAGGCCAACGAACCTTCAGTGCAGCACCAGGCCATGGTCTCGCCCTCGGGGCCCCAGTCGCGGCGGGTCCAGGGGCGAACCGTCGCCACCTCGGTGTTCGCCGCGCCCGCCTCCCAGTCCACCCTGATGGGCAACTGCCAGCACACCGACGGTTTCCAGTCGATGGGCGACTCGTCCGCATCTGTCGCCGCCAGGTGCAGGGCGCAGCCGGCCCCACCCGCGAACCCGGGGCGGTTGAGAAAGATGCAAGCGCCGTCGACGACGCGAGTCTGAGTTCGGGCGTCATCGCTGAAGATGCCACCTTCGCCAGCCTCGGCGTGACGTTCGAAGCGATCCGGGTCCAGCGTCGCGGCCAGGGCGGCAATCAGGCGGGCTTCGTCCTCATCGCCAAGCTCGGCGCCAATGGAGCAGCAGCCGAGACCGAGATGCTCCGCCGGCTCGGCGGCGATCCCCAGGCAGCCTCGACCCCACAGGCAAGCCCACCTCGAGCTCAGGAAGTCCCGATCGAAGCGCCACAGCGTTTCACCGTCGTGAATCTCCTCCATGGCCGGGTCCACACGGCGAGTGTACGCCCGGCTCAGACGGGCGATCGCCTGACGCTCTGGATGAGACTCGGCCCCCTTGACCGGGAGACATCGTCCAGATGGTCTGGGCACCACCCGGCCCGGCCGTCTGGTGTCGGCTGCGTGCTCGCCAGTCGGTTGTGGTTTCGGTTGATCGGCGTGGCGCTGGTGGCCGGATCTGTTGTGCGAACGCCAAGGATCGACCATCCTTTGCTCGATATGGGCCTCCACCGCATCCGGGCTGCGGCGCGACACGAGAGCTGGCCCAAAGCGGCGACCTCAACTCGGCCCTGCGGGCCGGGCCAACCATGATCGAGCCGGTGGACGGTCCGTGAGCGCCGCGAGACCGGCCGCCCAGCCACGACGGTCGCGCCGCGTCGGCGAGGACCGGATTCTCTCGCTGCCCAATGTCGTCACCACGATGCGCCTGGTCCTGGTGCCCGTGTTCGTCTGGCTGCTGGTCCAACCGCATCACCGGGACTGGTTCGCAGCCGCCATCCTTCTGGCCGCACTGGGCTCCACCGACTGGGTAGATGGCCAGCTGGCCCGCCGCTTGGACCAGGTGACCAACCTCGGCAAAGTGCTCGACCCGACCGCTGACCGGGTCCTCCTGGCCACCGCCGTGATCGGCATCCTCGCCGTAGGCGCGGTACCGATCCCCCTCGCCGTGATCGCCCTGGCCCGAGAGGGTCTGGTGGCGGTGGCCGCCGTCGGGCTAGCCCTCGCCGGGGCCCGCCGCATCGATGTGACCGTAGTCGGCAAGGCGGGAACCTTCGGGCTCATGTGCGCCTTCCCGCTGTTCCTCGCCGGGCATTCGTCAATTGGCTGGCATCACACCGCACTGGTGCTCGCCTGGACGGCGGCCATCATCGGGCTCGTACTGGGCTGGGCCTCTGTCGTGTTGTATATCCCCCTGGCCCGAGTCGCCCTCGCCGAGGGACGATCTCCAGAGGGAGACGGCCCTTCCGAGGCCTGACCACCAGATGAGGTCTCCCCGGTTGCCCGCGGAGGGCTCAGCGGGCGGCGATCAGGCTCGGCCGGGTGTTCCTGCCCAGCCCTGGCCTTGACCTCGCTGAACGGGCGTCGGCGCCCGTACGGCCCCGTGCCGGTTGGCGGCGCGGCCGCTGGGGTCCTCAGGATTCTTCCCCGTGACTAGTCACTCGAGCGGGGGCCGGGCGTGACGGTCCGGAAGACCTGGGCGGCGCCCCGGGCGAACCCGTCGGTCACGCCCAGATCGGCGAAGCACCGGGCGATTTGGTCCATCTCGCCGGACCACCTCCACGCCTTCGGTAGGGACCGGTGGGCGGCCGCCAACCGCTCGGGTAAGTCCGGTTGGGACCGTCGCCACTCGGCGAACAGCTGGTCCTCCACCCCGCTGGCGATCGCCACCGTTTCCACCGCGAGCAGGAGAGCAGCGGTTCCCTTGGTCCACGCCGCGTAGGCCATCTTGAGTGCAGAGGCGGCCGTCGGGTCGTCGCCCAGAACCACCGCTTCGCCGCGGTCGCTGCCGCGAAAGAGTTGGGCCACCGAGGGTGCATCGGGGCCGCTCAAATAGAGCCGGGTGCTCGCCCCGGAGACCATGGGGCCGCCGATCACGTCGCCGTCGACGAAGCGGGCGCCGTTGCGCCCGACGATGTCCCTGATCCTCTCGGCGGTGGCCGGCGCCACCGCGTTGGCGTCTACGTAGAGCCCGGCGAAGCCACTGGCCGCCACTGCGACGGCCACGTCGAGTGCGGCGTGGGGTGGGCAGACCGTCAGCAAGATGTCGGCCCGCTCGGTGATAGCCGCCAGGTCGCCGGCGTCGGTCAGCCCGGCCGCTACGGCACGGGCGGCGGTGGCCTCGCTACGAGCCCGGGATGCCCACAGGACCGTCACACCCCGTTCGGTCAGGGCGCCCCCGACTGAAGCTCCCATTTGGCCAGGGTGGAGCAAACCAACGATGGGCGGCGAGGTCGGATTCATGCCAGAAGTGTCGCGCCGTCTTCGCACCGGCCGATCGCCGGGCCGAGTTCGGTCTGGCGGTGCAACGCCTCGGCGGTGGGAGCCGCATGCTGCTCGTGGTTGTGTGGTCAACTGTTGGCGTGTTCTACATCATCGTCTTCGGTGCCTTGGCTGTGCTTCTTGTCGCGGCCGGCGTCACCACCATGTCCCGACAGCGCCGTCGCTTTCGAGAAGCCGGGATTGATGACACGCCCGACGAAGAAGAAGAGCAACTGTAAACAAGGTGGTGGCCCCGCGTCGGCCCTCGCACCTCCTCCGTCGCCCGCTTGGCCTCAGAATAGGCGGGGGAGCACGTTACTCTGCAGTTGGTGTTCCTTGTCAGCTTGCTCCTCTTTGTCGCCGCCGAGATCGCCTCATTCGTTCTCGTAGCCGAGCAGATCGGCTTCTTCTCGGCGTTGGCGATCTTGCTCGTCGTGAGCGCGCTCGGATTCCTCGTGGTCCGGCGCGTCGGCATTGGGGTGCTGGCTCACACTCAGGAGCGATTGGCCCGGGGAGAGGTGCCGACCACCGAGTTGCTCGACGGACTGGTCGTCCTCATCGGCGGAGTAATGATCTGTGTGCCGGGTTTTGTCGGCGACACCCTGGGCCTGCTGCTCATGATCGGACCGGTCCGGCGCCTGGTTATCCTCGCGGGCGGCCGGTGGATAGCCCGTCGGGTTCAGACGACTCCGTCTGGGTACTGGCCGGTGATCGACGCCCGCTCCCGCCCGATGGGCAGCGACGCTCCGTCCCCGAGGAGCCCGTCCAGTGGGTCGCTCGATTCCGGAGACCTCTAGCGCCGTCGCGAGTTCGCGGTTCCTCTTCGTGCCCTTCGGCCCGCCGGTCGAGAAGTCTTCGGAAAATGCTCGTAGTGAAGGACAGGACAGGAATGAGGCCCAGTGGTAGTCGTCCGTCGAAGACCGGACGCCCACGAGCGGTCGATATCGCCCACCTTGCCCACCGCGGCCGTCCCGACCGCTCGGCCTGTCACTGACAGGATGGGAGTCGTGGAGAAGCGAGCCAGGCGTCCGGATCGACCGGAGAAGGAGCTGGCCTTTCGCGTGCCGAAGACGGCCGAGTTGCTGGCGCAACGCCTGCGACGCCAAATCATCCGCGGTGATCTCGCCGCAGGCGCGGCGCTGCCGCCGGAGAGCGCACTGGTCGAGCAGTATGGCGTGTCCCGGCCTACCCTGCGCGAGGCGTTCCGGGTTTTGGAGGCCGAGCAACTCATCACCGTGCGTCGCGGGTCCCGCGGTGGGGCCCGGGTCCACGCCCCGAGCGCAGAGGTAGCGGCCCGGTATGCGGGGCTGGTCCTGGAGTTCGAGGGGGCCACGCTCACTGATGTCTATGAGGCTCGCACCATGATCGAAGTTCCGTGCGCGGCCCGCCTGGCTCGGCAACGGACCAAAGCCGATCTCAAGGTGCTGTGGGACAGCGTCGACCACGGCGAGAGCATCGAGGACGATCGGGCCCGGCTGATCGTGCACCACACCGAGTTCCACGCCCTCGTGGTCGACCTGGGCGGCAACCTCACTATGTCGTTGATGAGCGGGATCATCCGGTCGATCCTCGACACCGCCAATGTCCGACGGGTCGCCTACCAGCCGCAGCAGCAGTCCCACGACCATGCGTTCCGCCACGGGGTGCGGGCCCACCGGCGGCTGGTGGAGCTCGTCGAGGCTCGAGACGCCGAGGCGGCTGGTGCGCTCTGGTTGAAGCACCTCGTTGCAGCCAACCGCTACCTGCTGGAGCTCCCCGAAGCGACCACGGTGGTGGATCTCCTCGAGTGAGTCGGGATCAGTCTGGGCCGTCTAGTAGGTGACGAGTCCCATCGACTTGGCGATGGCGTTGCGCTGGATCTGGCTGGTACCGCCGGAGATCGTGGCCACTATTGACTCCCGCCAGCGAAAACTCATCACGCTCTCAGTGGCGAACCCGTGTCCGGCCAGGACCTGCATACCGAGCCGGGCGGCGGCCACGTAAGTCTCCGAGCATTTCAGTTTGGCCATGGCCGCCTCCCGGATGCAGCTCGTACCCTGGGCGAGCAGCCAGGCGGCGCGCTGCATCAGCATACGGGCCGCGTCGATCTCCGTTTGGAGGTCCGCCATGGGGTGGGCGAGTGCTTGGAAGGCGCCGATGGGCCGGCCGAACTGCTCGCGCTCCTTGGAGTAGCGGAGCATGTCGTCCATGGTGGCCTGGGCGACTCCGGTATAGGCAGCTGCCATGATGATCTTTTCCAGATCGAGTCCAGCCATCAGCATCGAAAAGGCTCCATTGACCGGGCCGACCAGGTTCTCGACCGGGACCTCGACGTCGGTCAGGAAGACTTCGTTGGTTCCGAGCAAATGCCGGGCCAGCGTGGGTGTTCGCCGGATGTGCAGACCTGGAGCATCGTTGGGAACCAGCAGCAAGGAGATGCCTTTGTGCTTGGGGGCATCGGCGTCGGTCCGCACGTACAGTGCGATCCACGCCCCCTGTAGCCCGGCGCCGGTGCACCACGACTTCTGACCGTTGACGACGTAATGATCTCCGTCGAGCACCGCCGCGGTGCGCAGCGCCGCCGCGTCCGAGCCCGCTCCCGGTTCGGAGATCCCCACCGAGATCCGGTACCCGCCGTCGAGGAGCCCGGCGCGGAAGCGCTGGCGCTGCTCGTCTGACCCATAGCGGAAAATAACCAGACCCGGGATGAACGTGCCGACATAGGCCATGGCGACGTCCAGACTGGCGTGGCCGAGCTCCTCGGCCAAGATGCAGAGCTCGGCTACCGACCCGCCGCCGCCGCCCCACTCGGTGGGGTAGGGCAGTCCGAACCAGCCCATTCCGGCCATGCGCTCCCACAACTCGGAGGGGAACTCGCCGGCGTCGTCCCACGCCTTGGCTCGTTCGGCGGGGCAGTGCTCGGCGACAAACGTCCGGGCGGTCTGCCGGAGGAGTTCCTGCTCGTCGGAGAGGCCGAAGCTCATACGCCGCCTTGGGTCAGAAGAAATATCGTACAAGAGGTTAGACGATTGGAACCCGCCGGGTCTATGCTCGACGTGTTGGCGTGGTCAACTGTTCGAAGCCGAGCGTGTCGGCCCTGCCCGAGCCGGTGGTTCAAGCCGGCCTGGCGCCTGGCAAGAAAGGGACGACAGACATGACTGAGGAAGCTCCCAAGCGGGTGGTGGTCGTGACCGGAGGCGCCCGGGGTATCGGGGCCGCCATCGGCGCCGCCCTCGCTGCCGACGAGTGGACGGTCGCCGTGTGGGATCTCGATTTGGAGGCCGCCTCGGCGACCGCAAGCCAGCTCACCGATCTTCACGGTGTAGCCGCCAGCGGTTTTGGAGTTGACATCTCCCAGACCGCCCAGGTGGGAGCGGCCGCGGCCCTCGTCGAGTCGACGCTCGGGCCCGTCTACGGCCTCGTCAATAATGCGGGCGTCGATATCATCAAGTCGTTTGTCGATTCCACCGAGGACGAGTGGGACCGTGTCATCGCCGTGAACCTGAAGGGCACGATCGCGTGCTGCCGGGCGGTGTTGGATCCCATGATCGCAGCCCGGCGCGGTCGCATCGTGTCGGTCGCTTCCGACGCCGGTCGGGTTGGCTCCTCGGGGGAGGCGGTCTATTCCGCGACGAAAGGTGGCGTGATCGCCTTCACCAAGACCTTGGCGCGCGAAGTGGCCCGTTACGGGATCACCGTGAACTGCGTCTGCCCCGGACCGACCGAGACGGCCTTGCTCGGGCAGGTGGCTGCCTATTCCGAGAAGCTCTATGCCGGACTGGCCCGGGCCATCCCGCTGGGGCGAACCGCCCAACCCTCCGACATCGCCCCGTCGGTCGCCTTCCTCCTGAGCGACGGCGCCGGGTACATCACCGGGCAGACCCTGTCGGTGAGCGGCGGCCTCACCATGGCCTAGCGGTCCGAAACTTAACTACGTGCGTGATCATCTTGATCTTGAGTAGCTAAAGATGCCGGTCCGGCCCCCTCCGCATGAGGCAGTGATCACGCTGGTAGTTGAGTTCTGGAACACTTAGCGCGATGCCCTCGACGTTGCGGTTCGCGAGCATGGACGGCGTCGCCGTCCTGACCCTCGACCGACCAGACCGCCTGAACGCCATCGGCTCCGGCACCATCCAGGAGCTGCATGCCTATCTCGACGCCATCGAGTCCGACGCCGCCATGCGGGCCGTCGTCGTCACCGGCGCCGGTCGCAGTTTCTCCGCGGGTGCCGACATCACCGAACTGGACAGCCTCCGCGGCGGCGGTGACTTCGCCCGCTTCGTGAAGGGGTTGACCGATGCCTACGACCGCTTGGCGGCCTGCCCCGTGCCGTCCATTGCCGCCATCAACGGGATCGCCTTCGGGGGTGGTCTGGAGCTGGCGCTCGCCTGCGACCTGCGTGTCGCCCACCCCCACGCCCGGCTGGGTGTGCCCGAGGTCAAACTCGGCCTGCTCCCGGCCGCCGGCGGGTCGCAGCGCCTGGCCCGGATGCTTCCGGCTGCCGTCGCCAAGCAGATGCTCTTTACGGGTGCCAACCTCACTCCTGAGGACGCCCTGCGCTTCGGTCTGGTCAACGCACTCGCAAACGACGTTCTGCCGGCAGCCATGGAACTGGCCCGGGCCCTCGCCGCCGGCCCACCACAAGCCCTCGCGGCCGCGAAGCACCTCGTCGATGTGGGCGCGGAGATGCCACTCTCCGCCGGCATCACGCTCGAACGTGAGCGGGTGAGTGCCCTCTTCGACACGGAGGATCGTGTCGAAGGCATCCGGGCGTTCCTCGACAAGCGTCCACCTCAGTTCACCGGGAAATAAAGGAGGCGCTGATGCTCGACCTCGCCATCGTCAACGGGACCGTTATTGACGGATCCGGCGGGCCGGCCCGCCTGGCCGACGTCGGCGTCCGCAACGGGCGGATCGTCGCCGTGGGGCAGCTGGGTCAAGCCTCGGCGCGGACGATCGATGCCGAAGGGCTGGTCGTGACCCCGGGCATCATCGACCTGCACACGCATTACGACGCCCAGCTGTGCTGGGACCCCTACGCCTCACCGTCGTCGCTGCACGGTACGACGACGGTCATCGGCGGGAACTGCGGCTTCTCCCTGGCGCCGGTCCAGGACCGCGATCTTGATTACATGACGACGCTGCTGGCGCGGGTCGAGGGAATGCCCTTGGAGAGCCTTCGAGCGGGCGTGCCGTGGGACTGGCGGGCGTTCGGCGAGTACCTTGACCGCTTCCAGGGCCGCATCGGGGTCAATGCCGGCTTCTTCGTCGGGCATACGGCCCTGCGCCGCTATGTCCTGGGTGATGACTTCGAGCGCGCCGCGACCGACGCCGAGATGCATGCCATGTCCGATCTGCTGCGTCAGAGCATCCTCGCTGGCGGTTTGGGGTTCTCCACAGGGACCAGTCCGACCCACAACGACGCCGCCGGCCGGCCGGTGCCCAACCGGTTCGCTACTCCGGCCGAGCACATCGCCTTAGCGGGCGTGGCGGGAGAGTTCCCGGGCACGATGCTGGAGATCGTCCCACCACCCGGACGCTTCGCCGAGGACCAGATCGAGCTCATGGCGGCCATGTCGGCCGCCGCCGACCGGCCCATCAACTGGAATCTGCTCAATGTCTCCAAGCTCATCTGGGAGGACTGCGTACAGCGCCTCGAGGCGAGCGACCACGCCGCGGCGCGAGGCGGACGAGTTCTCGCTCTCACCATGCCGGTCGCAAATGCCATGCGTCTCAACCTCCACAGCGGCTTCATGTTCGACGTACTCCCGGTCTGGAGCCAGCTCTTCGAGGTGCCGCCGCCCGAGCGAATCCGCCTCCTCGCCAGTCCCGAGGTGCGGACCCTGCTCAAGCGTGGCGCCGACACGCCGGAGGGACGAGCGCTCTACTACCTCACCGACTGGGGCAGTCTCACCATCGGCCAGACCTACTCCGCCTCGAATGACGGCTTGGCCGGCAAGACCGTGGGCGAGATCGCCCGGGTCCGAGGTGCCGACGAGCTGGACACGCTCCTCGACATCGCCGTCGCCGACGACCTGCGCACCATGATCGTCACGCCCCTGCGCGGCGACGACCCCGAGAGCTGGGAGCTGCGCAAGCGGGTCATCGCCGATCCTCGGGTCATTGTGGGCGGATCTGACGCCGGCGCCCACGTCGACATGCTCGACACCTTCGCCATGAACACCCAGCTGCTCGGCCCCATCGTGCGAGACCGCCGGATGCTCACCCTCGAAGCGGCCGTCCACCTGCTGACCGGGGCGCCGGCCACTGTGTACGGGATCGTGGACCGAGGTGTGCTCCGCGAGGACGCCTGGGCGGATCTGTTCGTCTTTGATCCGGCCACGGTGGGACCGGGCCGGGTGGAGATGCGCCACGACCTCCCTTCCGGAGCGGGACGGCTCTTCAGCACGCCGACCGGTGTCCGGCACGTGTTCGTGAACGGTTCTGAAGTGGTCCGCGACGGGGCCCAGGTCTCCGGCGCCCTCCCCGGGAAGGTGCTCCGATCCGGCCGGGACACCCGCACCGTCACGGTTCGCGCCGCGTCGGCGTGGAACGGACAAGCGTGACCCGAACCGGCAACATCGAACGCCCCGGCCGGCGCCGGGCCGGGCTCAAGGCCTCGCCGGACCTCGGGTCAGGCGCACCGGATCGTAGACCATTACCACCACGCCCTCCTGTTTGTAGACGGTGTTGCGGGTCGTAACCAGGCCGCGGTTGCCGCTCGACGCGGCCCGGGACTCGATGACCTCGACCACTACGGCGACGGTATCGCCAACGAAGACGGGAGCCTTGATGTCGAGTTCCAGGTGGAGGAACGCCAGCCCGGTGCCGTGGATGCTGCCGGTCTGAATCACGAGACCCTCGGCGTAGCTGAACGTCATCATCCCGGGAACGACCCGACCGGCGTAGCCGTTGGCCGCCCCGGAGCGCTCGTCGAGAAACAGCGGCTCGTTGACTCCCGCCAGGGTCACAAAGTTGATGAGGTCGGTCTCGGTGATGGTGCGAGCGGCCGTCCGAAACCGGAACCCGACCGGCATCTCCTGCCAGGTCCGTCCCTCCATCAGCAGAGGGACGGCTTCGAAGTCCGGGGTGCGGTTCGGGTCGCTCACAGCCCGAATCGTATAATGTAATGAGCGATATGTCACCCTCTGCGAGGAGGGCTCCGAAGGAGCGGCTATGACACACGGGCCCGGGCGCGGACCTCTTGCCGGGATCCGGGTACTGGATATGACCGGACTCGGACCCGGCCCGTATTGTGCCATGCTGCTCGGCGACCTCGGTGCGGACGTGGTGCGCATCGAGCGACCGGGATCGTCACGGTTCCGCCAGCCGGAGAAGTTCGTTCCCCATCGCAGCCGGCGGTCCATCGTCATCGACATCACTGGGCCCGATGGTCGGGACTTGGTCCTACGACTTGTCGAGGGGGCCGACGTGCTCATCGAGGGGAACCGTCCCGGCGTGATGGAACGCCTCGGTCTGGGACCTGAGCCCTGCGCGTTCGCGGAACCCGCGGCTGGTGTACGCCCGTATGACCGGCTGGGGGCAGGACGGACCTCTCGCCCGTCAGCCCGGCCACGACGTCAACTACCTTTCGATCGTCGGCGCCCTGAGCCGCTTCCGGCGCTCCGGTGAGCGGCCTCTGTTCCCGCTCAACCTGGCCGCAGATTATGGCGGCGGGGGAGCCATCCTGGCGTTCGGAATCGTCTGTGCCCTGTTCGAGCGGGCCACCTCAGGCTGGGGTCAGGTGGTCGACGGTGCCATGATCGACGGCGTGGCGGGACAGCTGTCGTTACCCCTCGCCCATGCGGCCATGGGACGGCTCAAGCCGGCCGGTGAGAACTTCAACGACTCGGGCGCTCACTTCTATGAGGTCTACCAGACGGCCGATGGTCGCTTTCTCTCCATTGGGGCCCTCGAGCCCAAGTTCTACGAGGTGGTCATCGATCGTCTCGGACTGGGCCATCGAGACGATCTGCCTGATCAGAACGACTCGGCCGGGTGGCCTGCGATGAAAGCGCTCTTTGCCTCCATCATCGGCAACCGGACGCTCGAGGACTGGGTGCGGGCGTTCGATGGTGCGGAAGCGTGCGTCACTCCGGTGCTCGACCTCGACGAAGCGGCGCAGCACCCCCACCACGTCGAGCGGGGCACGTTCGTGGAGATCGACGGCCTCACTCAGGCCGGCGTGGCACCCCGATTCTCGCGGACGCCGGGTGCGATCGCCCGCCCCGCGCCGGCCACCGGGGAACACACCGACGAGATCCTGGCGGAACTGGGAGTGTCCGAGAGCGAGATCATCGACCTGCGCTCGAGGGCCGTCGTGGGCTGACCGGCCCGGGCGTACGGCCCCGAATGTGGTGGCCGGGGCGGCGGTTAGCCGGCCCGCAAGAGGCGACGCACATCGGCGACACCAGTGATGGCCTCCTCGCTCGTCGCCGATACGGCGATGAGGTTGAAGTCGCGGCAGCCGGCGTCCACATAGGGGCGTAGGAACGTCGCGATGTCCTGTGGGGTCCCGTACGGCGACCACCGCTCGAATTTCTCGAAGCTGGTGTGGTACAGGCCTTCCATGGCACTGGCCAGCGGGTCCCTCGCCGCTGCGGAGTCACCGATTCCGCACCACACCAGTAGTCCATGGCGCCACGCCACGTCCGACCGACCGGCGTCGGCCGCGTGCTGCTCGACGTGGGCGATGGACCGCGCCCATTGTTCGGCCGAGACCCATAGGGCGAGATGACCGTCACCCAGCCGGCCGGCGCGCCGCATGGCGGCATCGGAGCGGCCACCGACCACGATCGGCACCCGGCTCGAAGGTACCGGCAGGATCCGGGCGTCCGCTACCGGATAGAAGCCTCCGGCGCGGGTGACCGTCTCCCCGTCCAGGAGGGCGCGCACGAGCGACATCGCCTCATCCATGCGTCGCCCGCGGGTCGAGGGATCGATCCCGCACATCCGGAACTCGTTCGGGTCCTCGCCGCCGATGCCCACACCGAACACGAACCGCCCCGGCGCCAGCTGGCTCAGCGAGTTCACCTGCCGAGCGACCGGGACCGGGTGACGGAGCGGCAGGAGGTAGATCGATGTCTCGATCTCCAGGTCGCAGAGGGCGGCGAGGGCGGTGGCATGCACCAGCCCGTCGAAGCCTCTACCTCCGTGGAACGAGACGTGGTCGCCCATGCACAACCGATCGATCCCCGACCCGACGATGGCATCGACCCCGGCCCGTAAGGCCGCTGATCCGGTCTCGAAAAGCGCATGCGGGACGCGTATACCGACCGAAATCGGCTGCGATGTCATTGCCACCTCAGGCTCCCGTGCTGGTCGCCGCCTCCCGGGCTCGCTCGGCGGTTGTCACCATACATCTTACCTATTATGATAATTCGGGCGTGAGTGGGGGGAACGAGACCGATGATCGGGGCGTCCGGTGGGAGCGTCAGGCTCGACACTTCGAGACGCGCGTGCGGTTCAATAACCTATGTGGGATCAAGGTCCTGGAGTGGACCGACCAGACGGTCGTCATGCGTCTCCCCCACGCGGAGGCGCTGTGCAACTCCACAGACGGACTGCACGGCGGTGTGGTTGCGTCGCTGGCCGACACCTGCGGCACGGCGGCCTCGCTGGCGGCAGTCGGGGCGGAGGGCTTCATCGCCACCGTGTCAATGAACATCAACTACCTTGCCGCGGCCACGAGCGACCTCACGGCCCGAGCGGTGTGCATCAAGCCCGGGCGTCGGCTCCAGGTCGCCGAAGTGCTTGTCCGCGACGCGGACGACAAGCTCGTCGCCCAGGCCGTCGTCACCACGTCCATGCCCTCTTGAAATGGTCCTGACGAACTGCAACGGTCGTGTCGCCGTCGTCACCGGCGGTACGAGAGGCATCGGCGCCGCCATCAGCAGGGACCTGCTGGAGCGCGGCGGCCTCGTGGTGGCGGTATACGCCGGCAACGACGAGGCCGCGGCCACCTTTGCCGCCTCCCTCGGCAACGCACGGGAGCGCCTGTCCTTGCACAAGGCCGACATCGGCGACCCCGCCACGTGCCGCGAAATCGTCGGAGCCGCCCTGGCCTCCCACGGCCGGCTGGACTATCTCGTCAACAACGCCGGCCTGCTCGTCGAGAACTCGGTGCGCAAAATGACCGTCGAGGAGTGGGACCAGGCGATCGCCGTGAACCTGTCCGCGTCGTTCCATCTTGGCCAGGCGGCCCTCGTCCCCATGCTCGAGCAGGGCTTCGGCCGCATCGTGAACATCTCATCGGTTACCGCGGTCATGGGCAACCCCGTGGAAGCCGGGTATGCCGCCGCCAAGGCCGGGCTGCACGGTCTGACCCGGGCCCTGGCCCTGGCCACGGCCCGCAAGGGCGTCACGGTCAACGTCGTGATCCCCGGCATCTTCGAGACCGACATGACCAACGGTATGGACCCCGCTGTCCAGGACCAGATCAAAGCCATGATCCCGCTCGGCCGGCGGGGCCAACCCTCCGAACTGTCCCATGCCGTGATGTTCCTGCTCGATGACCAAGCCGCCTACATCACCGGCTCCATCATCACCGTGGACGGCGGACTGTCGATGGGAGCCTGAGCGGCCGTTGCAGGAGGTTCCGGCGTATTGCTCCACCACCGGGTCGGGGTCCGACCCTCCAACAGGAGGCTCCATGAACTACGAGACCATCCTCTACGGGGTCGGCGACGACCACGTGGCCACTATCACGCTCAACCGGCCCGAGCGGATGAATGCGTTCAACCAGAAGGTGCTCGACGAGATGGCGGACGCCTGGGACGCGGTGCGACGCGACGACGACGTCCACGCCGTCGTGCTGCGAGCGGCCGGGGAGAAGGCGTTCAGCTCGGGACTCGACGTAGTCGATCGACTCGCGGGTGAGATAACCCTGTGGGACGATCCCGATCCGAGCCTGTTCCTCGGGGCCAAGCACAACCAGGTCTACAAGCCCGTGGTCGCCGCCGTGCACGGCATCGTCGCTGGGGGGGCTATGTACTGGTTGAACGAGGTCGACATCATCATCAGCGCCGACGATGCCACTTTCTTCGACCCGCACGTCACCTACGGCATGACCTCAGTTCTCGAACCGATCGGCCTGAGGCACTTCGTTCCGTTCCGGGAGGCTCTCCGCTGGGCGATCATGGGTCTGGACGAACGGGTCTCAGCGGAACGCATGCGCGAGATCGGCCTGGTCAGCGAGATCGTGCCGGGCGCCGACCTCTGGGACCGGGCCCAGGAGGTGGCTGCCCTTCTCGCCGCGAAGCACCCGGTGGCGATGCAAGGGACGGTCAAGGTGATGTGGGACTCCATCTGGCCCAGCTTCACCGACGTGGACCGTTGGGGGATCCGCTACGTACGGGCCGGCAACGCCATTGGGGAGAGCGCAGTCGATCGCGGCACCACTGAACGGCCGAAGTGGCGGCTGCGGTCGTAGCGGCCCGAGTCCTCCATGTGCTCGACGGGCCGCCGCCGCCGTTGGCCAGGTGGACCTCCTGGGCAATCCACCGCCTGCGGCCCGAGCCGAGCCCGCTCCCAAACCATCATGAAGGCCGAGGCATGACGATGATCCTCAAAGCGATGACGGCTGGACTCCTCGGGAACTGTCCCCTGATCCTCACCGGACTGACCGACGAGCCGTCGGCCCGGCGGCTGACGCCCAGATGACGGCCGTGGACGCGACCCAGCCCCTCAGTATCCCGGCCATGGCGCTGGCCAGCGCCGAGCGGTGGGGGGATGCGCCGGCGATCGTCGACGGTGACCAGGTCCTGAGCTTCGACGAGGTGGGCGACGAGATGCTGCAGGTCGCGAAAGCGCTGATCCTTCGGGGCGTGACGTCCGGGGGGCGCGTCGCGGTGTGGGCACCGAACTGCGCTCGCTTCGTGAGCGCGGCGCTCGGCATCCAGGCTGCGGGGGCATGGATGGTGCCGCTCAACACCCGTCTGCGCGGCGAAGAAGCGGCCTACATGCTCAACAAAGTCGGGGCTCATGCCCTCTTTACGGTGGAGGGCTTCCTGGAGACCAACTACGAGCTGATGCTGCGTGCCGCCGATCCGACCGTCGCTGCGCTTCGCAACGTGATCCACCTGCCTGGACCGAAGGAGCCACCGACCGAAGAGTGGCGCGCCTTCCTTGGTGACGCCTCTGGGCTTCCCGACTCCGAGGTGCTCCGCCGCATCGGCGGGTTGGGACCCGACGACGTGTGTGATGTCATGTTCACGTCCGGGACAACCGGCCGGCCCAAGGGCGTGATGCTGCGCCACGGGGCCAGCCTGGACGCATTCGCTCGTTACAACGAGAGTTACGGGCTGCAAGAGGGATCGCGGCACCTGGTGATCACGCCGTTCTTCCATTGTTTCGGCTACAAGGCGGGCTGGATGATCAGCCTGCAGAACGGCGCGGCCACCTATCCGCTCGCGAAGTTTGATCCATTCGAAGCGATGAAAACGATCGAGCGGGAGCGGATAACCCACATGCCGGGTTCGCCGACGATGTTCATCGCCATTCTCGACCACCCACAGCGGACCGAGTTCGACCTGTCATCCCTCGACACGTCGCTCGTATCCGCGGCGGCGGTCTCCGCCCATCTCATCCACCGGGTGCGCCACGACCTCGGAGTCCGGCACACACCGGCGGGGTACGGCCTCACCGAGCACCACGCCCTCGTATCGGTCTCGCGACCCGGCGACAGTGTCGACGTCGTCGCCACCACGTCAGGGCGAATCCTGGACGAGATCGAGGCCCGGGTCGTGGACGACGACGGCAACGATGTGCCGCCGGGGGAGCAGGGCGAGCTCCTCGTCCGAGGCCCCTACGTTATGAGCGGCTACTACGACGACCCCGACGCCACTGCCGCCGTGGTTCAGGAAGGGTGGCTGCACACTGGTGACGTCGTCAAAATGACCGGCGATCGCTACATCAGTATCACCGACCGGAAGAAGGACATCTATATCACGGGCGGATTCAACGTCGCGCCCGCTGAGGTGGAACGGGTCCTCGGCGAGATGGACGGCATCAGCCAGGTGGCGGTTGTGGGAGCCCCTGACGAACGGCTGGGCGAAATTGGTGTTGCGTTCGTCGTCCCGGTTCCTGGAGCCGTCCTCACCGCCGACGACGTGATCGCCTACGCCCGTCAGCGCCTCGCCAACTACAAGGTGCCGCACCGAGTGGAACTGCCCACGGTGCTCCCCGAGAACGCCACCGGCAAGGTCCTCAAGCACATTCTGCGCCAGCGCGTCAGGGCCGAGCCGACGTCAAGCCCCCAGCTGAGAGGCCAGCCTCGGATCGGCGGCTTCCCCTAGCGGAGCGGGCGTCGGCGTGTAGAAATGAGGTATGGATCCTTACGTCGACCGTCCCGGCGAGAGTGGACCGTCTGATGACTGGCCGGAAGACCCGGCCGAGTCCGCTGACCGTGGCTTGCCGTTGTCCGGTGTTCGCGTCCTCGATCTTTCGCGGATAATCGCCGGCCCGTTTGCCACCATGGTTCTCGCGGACCTGGGGGCCGACGTCATCAAGGTGGAGCGATCAGAGGTAGGGGACGATCCGCGTCGATGGGGCCCGCCCTTCCACGGCACGACCGCCGCCTATTTCACGGCCGTAAATCGTAACCGGCGTTCCATCGAGGTCGATCTGACATCCCTGGAAGGGCGCCAGATCGTCAGCGCCCTGGCTCGGGCCGCTGACGTGGTGGTCGAAAACTTCCTGCCTGCTCAGGCGGAAAAGCTGGGGGTCACCCAGATCCGTGCGGACACTGAGGCGGTGTGGGTCTCCCTGCGGGGTGCCGGCAGCGATGGCCCGGACGGAGCCCAGCCGGGAGTCGATGCCATGGTCCAGGCCCGCTGCGGGCTGATGAGTGTCACCGGCCACCAAGTCACCGGTCCGGTCAAGGTGGGAGTCCCGATCGTCGATATTCTCTCCGGGCTGTACGCCGCGGTGGCGGCCTTGGCCGGGATGGTCAACCGGGAGCGGCGCGGCGGCGCGCCACATTTCGAAGTGCCCCTCCTGGAGGTGGGGATCAGCGCCTTGGTCAATCAGTCCGCCAACTATCTGGTAAGCGGGGTGGTCCCCGAACCGATGGGCAACGAGCACCCGAACATCGTGCCGTATGGACCGTTCCCGACCGCTGGTGGCCAGATCTTTCTCGGTGCAACCAGCGAATTGCAGTTTGGGCGGTTGGCCAGGATGCTCGACGCGCCGGAACTGGCCGAGGCGGCCGCGTTCGCCAGCAACGCCAGCAGAGTCGCCCACCGGAAGGACCTCATCGAGGCCATCTCGGTCCAGACCCGCACCCGCTCTACCAAGGCCTGGTTGCTTGCCGCGGCCGAACACAGCGTACTGGCCGCCCCGGTCAACGACGTGGCCCAGGCTCTCGCCGATCCCCACGTGGTGGCCACAGACCTGGTGACCGAAGTGGACACGGCGGAGGGTCCACTGCGGATGGTCGGGTCACCGATTCTGGTCGATGGCCAGCGCCTTCCTGTGCGCCGGCCACCTCCGGCGCTCGGCGAGAACACCGCCGAAATCCTCGCCCGTTTGGAAGCCAGACCAGCCGGGACCCGGCCCTAGACCCGGGGGT
The DNA here is from genome assembly GCA_963769725.1 of uncultured Acidimicrobiaceae bacterium. Lineage (GTDB taxonomy): Bacteria > Actinomycetota > Acidimicrobiia > Acidimicrobiales > Palsa-688 > PALSA-693. Next base: position 160,207 of record CAVYMU010000011.1, read on the forward strand.
GGGTGGCCCTGAATTCGAAGGCGGGCCCAATCAGTCGGTGCCGGAGAGGGGCTTGGTGGCGAACCCCGGCGGCTGGTCCGGCGCTCCGAAGACGCGAAGGGCGTTGCCTCCGAGATAGGACTCCATCGACTCGGGACGAAGAGGAAGCGCCTGAGCCTCTGTGACGCACCTCTCCACCGTCAGCAACGGGAAGTACGAGGCCCACATCACCTTGGAGCGTCCCCGGGAGGAGTCCATGAACCTGACCAGCTTCTCCGGCAGTCGCCTCGGGGTGAACCCGGCGGTCATGAGGTAGACGTTTGGGTGTTTGCTCAGCATGGCGATCGTCTCGTCCACCCAAGGGTCGCCAACGTGGCTCATCACCAGGGTCAGGTCCGGAAAGCACAAAGCCACCTCGTCGATGAGGATGGTCCTTTGCAGCCGAGCCGGCTTCATCGTCCCGGGCACTCCCACGTTGATGGCGACGGACACACCCAGGTCACAGGCGGCCGTATACAGCGGGTAGGCGAGCGGGCTGTCGATAGGGATACCGGTGAACATCGGGAGGACCCGGATGTTCCTGATCCCGTACTCCTCCACGGCAATCCGGACGTGTCGGGCGGCCTGGTAGCCCAGAGCGGGATCGAGGCCCAGCGACAGGACGAACCGGCCCGGATGGGCTTCGGCCGCGTCAACGAGCTTCCGACAGGTCGAATGGACCAGTGCGTCGCTCATGCGCATGGCCGGAACGAACGGTGGGGTGATATCCCTCGGCACCTTGGTCAGAAGCCCGTAGTCGACGGCGTGGGTTTCGTAATCCGCGACGACGGCCTCGACGGTCCCGCCCGCGGCATAGGCGCTTCCGCCGGCGCCGAAAAGGGCGGTCACCGAGGGGTCCGGGGTGGCCTCTCCTTCGTCGGCGGGCAACGCCACGTAGGTGTCGAAGATCACGATCGGAGCCTACCGGCCGGGTCTTGGCGGGGCGCGGGCCGGTTCGGGGGCCGGTCCGGCCCCGGCCTCAAGGGTGCGAACTCGCGGTCGTGGATCTGCAGTCGAGGTCCATCTGATCGTCCGGGGGAGCTTCAGGCAGGTCCCGTTTGCGTTGGGCGGGAACCCCGACATAGAGACCGTGGGGGTCACAATCGCGGGACACCACCGCGCCCGTGCCGATCACGCAACCCGGACCGATGGTGACGCCGCTGAGAACGATCGATCCCGCCCCGATCCAACAGCCCTCGCCGACCATGATGGGGGCGACCTCGACGTGGCCGCTCCCGGCCCGATAGGCCGGCGGCCCGAATGGGTGGGAGGAAGTCAGAAACTGGACGCCCGGCCCCACGGCCACATTAGGTCCGAGGCTCGATGTGGGCCCGAGCGTCGAAGAGCACTCCGACGTTGACGAAGACACCGTCGTGCATGGTCACGTCGTGTCCGCTCACGAAGGTCACGTGCGGGAAGACACCGGCCGTGCGGACGTCGACCCCGCCCCAGCGGAGCAGGTGAACGCGGGCGCGCGTCGAGAAGATCGGGCTGGCCGCCACACTGTTGAGCCAGGTGAGCCTCACCGGGCTCATGGCGTCTGTCAGAGAACCTTGTGTCATGCGTCGCGAACCAGAACCGTCGATTTCGGTGTCCTTCCCTTGGTGTTCCAGGTCAGGTCGCCCCAACACCGCGTGAAACATCGGGAGTACCAGCAACTCTAGCGGCGCCAGGGCTCTTCTTAGAGTCGGGCTTTCGGGAGACGGCGGTGACCCTTGTGGTTGCGCGCTCCCCCGTGACCGCCGGGAACCGCCTCGCTTTTTGTGACCGCCGTCCCACCTGTGCGTGTCTCGAGTTCGGCAGGTATGGTCAGATTGCCCAGGCTGCCGGCGGCTATTCCGCGGGCCGGAGGACGTCTTCGTCGGGAGGCGTGAAGGCGTCGGCCAGATGGAGCGGGCGGGTCGGTGGCGGCAAGGACGCGGGCTGCTGGGCCCGGCGATGGACCGCGTCGACCCGGCTGCGAGCCTGCTGAAGGTCCTCATGAATAGCCTTGGATCCCTTTGGCATCGGGGTCACTCCGTTTCTTCTGGTGCGGTAGATGCCGAATGTCGGAAGGCGGAGGTGGCAACGCCAGTCATCAATGATCGACTTCAGGTCGCGAGTGCACATCTACGCATCCAGTGGGCACCCGCGGCGCCGAAGGCAGGTGCCGCCCCGAGCGCCGATTCACCCGGACGGCGGAGCACAGCGGACCGGGCCCGGGTGGGGTGGATCGGGGATCGCCGGGCCGGTTCTCTCGCTCACCGTGGTCGGGGCGGGTAGCCGCGGCGCCAACCAGAGGGTGTCGAGATATCCGTCGCAACACCACGGGCTCGGTCCCACGTCTGGTCACCGAGCGGCCGCGCTCTGCGGTAGAGCGGCGACAATACGCCCGCCGTTTCGGGGCCCGATTCCTTCGTCCTCACCGCCACGGCCCCGGTCCTCGTCTGGACCGTCGCGGTTTCCTCTCCGCCGAGCCACACCAGCGCCAGCGGGGCGGGCGGGAGGTGGGCACATTGTCCCGATGTGCACGCCTACCAGGCCCGTTCGAGCCGATTGAGCTACTCGAGCCGACCGCTCCCAACCAGCGCAGATCACGCCCGGACGGCGACGGTGCTTGATCCGGCCCGGTCGGGGTGGCAGGCTCAGTCGGAATGGTGCTCTCCGACCGTGACCGGGCTGTTCTCGCCTTCGAACAGTCCTGGTGGACCACTCCCGGCTCCAAGGAGGCCGCCATCAAGGCTCGCCTCGGCCTGTCGGCGACGCGGTACCGGCAGGTGCTGGCCGCCTTGGTCGACTCCGATGAAGCCGAGGCCTTCGACCCGTTGGTGATCCGTCGACTGCGTCGCCGCCGGGACCAGCAGCGCCGGATCCGCTATGTCGGACGACCGGCCAGAGGAGGACGGGCCAGATGAACCAGCCCAGCCGGGCGCCCGGCGGCGGTTCCGGTGGGATGCAGACAGGCAAGGCGGTCCTCGTGATCGCGGTGGTCGTGGTGGTGGGATGGATCGTGCTGCGTCACGGGACAACCCCGACGCACGGGGCCACCACGCCGACCACCCATTCGACTCGGACCACGGTGGCCTCCAGCGCCACGCCGCCCACGACCGTACCCCTGGTGGCCCCCGCCAACATCAAGCTGCAGGTGCTCAACGGCGTTTTGACCGGGAGTCTGGCGGGAGAGTGGAGCGTCAAGCTGAAGGCCAATCCCGGCTACGACACCCTCCCACCCAACAACGCCACCGCCAAAGTGACGGCATCGGAGATCTACGTGGTCACCGCGGGTTACGGCCGCGAGGCCAACGCCTTGGCCGTGGCCGTCGGGTTGCCGATCACCAGGGTGATCAATCCGACCACGCCGCTGCCTGCGACTGCGCCCATACCGGCCGCAGACCGCACCGCCGCGAACCTGGTCTTGATCATTGGCCCCGACCTGGCTGGCCGCGCCTGACCACCTTGAGGCGCTGAAGCTGGCCTCGGATGACGGCCGGCTGGGCCCCTGGCTGGCCTCGCCTCGCACGTCGGGGGTGTTCGTTGACTTCGACGGCACCTTGGCCCCGATCGTCGAGGTGCCCGAGCAGGCTCGAGCCTGGCCCGGAACGCCCCAGCTGTTGGGTCGACTGGCGGCTCGTTACGCCCGCGTCGCCGTGATCTCCGGCCGGTCCGTCGCCTTTCTGGCCGCGGCCCTCGGTGACGACGCTTCGGGGGCGGAACTGGTCGGGCTGTACGGCCTCGAGCGGATGGCTTCGAGTCGCCGGCTACCACCCGACCCAGACGCCGGACGCTGGCAGGCGACGGTGGCGGCGGCCGCCCACCGGGCCGAAAGGGCGGCTCCTGCCGGCATCCAGGTGGAGCACAAGGGGCTCGCCGTGACCCTCCACTATCGCCAGGCTCCCGAATCGGGGCGTTGGGCAGCCGCTTTCGCGGCCGACGAGGCGGCCCGGTCGGGACTGGTCGCCCACCCCGGCAAGATGTCGTGGGAGCTACGTCCGCCGACGCCGACCGACAAAGGCAGCGTGGTAGCCGAGCTGGCTGCCGGCCTGGGAGCGGTTTGTTTCGTCGGCGACGATACCGGCGACCTCCCCGCGTTCGAGGCCCTCCGCGGCTTGGCTGCCGACGGCCTCGACACCTTGGCGGTCGCCGTGGCCGGGTCCGAGACGCCCGAGGAGGTCCTGGCGGCCGCCGACATGGTGGTCGACGGCCCGGCCGGAGTGTTCTCCCTGCTCGAGGCCCTGGCCGGCCCGGCAACCGCCTGACCCGGGCCAGAACCGCACCGGCCGCGGGAAACCCGCGACCTACGGGGTCCGGGCCGCGGCCCGCAGATCGTCGAACCAGTCCAGCGGTGAGCGGGCTGTCGCCGCCTTGCGGAGCGATCGGGCTCGGGCCGATCGCTCTGACCGGGGAAGATCGAGAGCGGTCCCGAGGGCCCGGGCCGTGCCGGTCACGTCGAACGGGTTTACGCCGATCGCGGGCCCTCCGAGTTCGTCCCAGGCCCCGGCCTGGTGGCTGAGCACCAAGACGCCGTCGCGTTCGTTGACGAGCGGGCCCTCCTTGGCGACCAGGTTGAGGCCGTCCCGGATGGGGTTGACCAGCAGGACATCGGCGCGCCGAAGCGCCGCGACCGACTTGGGGTGATTGTCCTGCGGATCCAGCATGATCGGCACCCACGGAGCAGTTCCGTACCCGCCGTCGCGGCTCGGGTTCGCCGGTGACGACCACCTGGCGTTGATCTGCTCCGCCAGCGAGATCACCTCCTGCCCGTAGGCGAGATATTCAGCCAAGCCCAGGCGGGAGGGATAGACCATGGCCGCGAACACCACGTCGCCTCGCAGGTCCGGACGCATTTCGAGCAGTTCGTCGAAGGCCCAGAAGCCGCGGAGCACGTTCTTTGACAGCTCGATCCTGTCGACGCGTGCCACCAGGCGGCGGCGGCCGATGGTCTCGTTCAGCCGGGTAAGTTCCCGCTCGCACTCTGCAGAGGCGGCCACGGACTGCAGGTCGTCGATGTCGGCCGCGGCAGGTGACACGAATGTCACCGGGGTTCGTCCCAGGCGCTCCTGACAGCACGCCTCGAAGGCTTGGGCCCAGCGGCCCGAATGGAAGCCGCAGGCCCCACCCGCGGCGAGCCCGGACAGCACCTCCGACGCGACCGCGTCCGGTAGCGTCGCCAGCTCCTGCGGCGAGCACCACGGCGTGTGCAAGAACGCCACGCTGCGCACATCCGGCCGGCGGGCGGCCAGCATTTCGGGGACCAGGGCGAGTTGGTAGTCCTGCACCAGCACGGTCGCCCCCGGCGCAGCCGCTTCGCATGCTGCCAGCGCGAATTGCTCGTTGACCGCCCGGAACCGCTCCCAGGCGGCCCACCAGTATCGGTCGAACCGGGGCCGGCGCGGCAGGTCCCAGAGTCCGTGCAGGCAAAACCACAATGTCTGGTTGGCGATGACGTCGTAGTAGGCCCGGTAGTCGTCCGGCTTGATCATGACGGCCTGAACCCGGAACCCCTCGGTGTCGAAGAGGCCTTGCCGAGCTGCTTCTTCATCATCCGGTCCGACGCCGGCCGCGACCCACAGGGCCCCGTCGCGCTCCACCCCGGGCCCCAGGGTGACGACGAGGCCTCCACCCCCGCGACGGGCGGCCAGCGTCCCGTCGTGGAGCCGGGTGATGCTGAGCGGGCCCCGGTTCGACAGCACCAGGAGGTCGTGGGTGGCGGCCATAGTTGGAGACGACAGTACCCAGCACTGCGCCGACCGCCTGGCACCGCCCGTCCTCATCCTCGGGCCGCCGGCTGATGCACGGCGCGCCGCCAGAGGGGCGGCGCTGGGCAACACTGGCGGGATGCCCCACGTCGTTGCCGCACCGGACAAGTGGAGAGGTAGTGCCACGGCCGAGCAGGTCGCCCAGGCCATTGTCGGCGCCGCCGTCGCGGCCGGCTGGACCGCAGACTGCGCCCCGGTCTCCGACGGAGGCGAAGGCTTTGCGGCGGTGCTCGGCGGTCGCCGCCAGTCGCTCCGGGTCCATGGCCCGCTCGGTCAACCGGTCGCGGCAGCCTGGTACCTGCTCGACGATGGCGTCACCGCGTCGGTGGAGATGGCCCTGGCGTCGGGGTTGGCCCTGGTCGGCGGGCCCGAGCACAATGACCCGATTCAGGCCAGTACCGCCGGAACCGGCGAGTTGATCGCGGCGGCGGTCAAGACCGGGGTCCGGCACGTGTTGGTCGGCATGGGCGGATCGGCCACAACCGACGGTGGGTGGGGGGCGTTGGAGGCGCTGGAACCGCACAGCCGCCTGGCTGGGGTCGGCCTGCACGTCGCCTGCGACGTCACGACCCGGTTTGTCGACGCCGCGGTCACTTTTTCACCGCAGAAGGGAGCGTCGCCCGCCCAGGTTGAGCTGCTGACCCGGCGTCTGGAGCGCCTCGCCCAGCTCTACCAGGAGCGCTTCTCCGTTGACGTGCGGTCGATGGAGGGCTCGGGGGCGGCCGGCGGCCTGGCCGGCGGCCTGGCTGCCCTCGGGGCCAGCCTGTCGAGTGGATTCGACCTGGTCGCCGATCACATCGAGCTAGCTGAGCGGATCGAGGGGGCCGACCTGGTGATCACGGGCGAGGGATTGCTCGACGAGGAGTCCTTCCACGGCAAGGCGGTCGGCGGGGTGGTCGCCTTGGCCGCCGAGGCCGGGGTGCCGGTGGTGATCCTCGCCGGTGATGCTGTCGGTGATCACCACGTGCCGCACCGGACGCTGGTCGCGTCCGTCGGAGAGGAGCGGGCCTGGGCCGATCCCCTCGGGGCCCTGGCGGAATTGGTCACCACCGTGCTCCGGGAGCGCTGAACGGTCCGCTGCTTCGGGAGCGCGGCCCGGGCCCGGTGCTCCGGGAGCGCGGCCCAGGCCCGGTGGAGCCGGGGCTCAGGCCGTCTTGCGGTGGGCCGGGACGTCCTTGAGCGGGGGTCGCTCGATGAGGGTGACGGGAACGGTCTCGGCGGCCGGACGGACCAAATGGGTCGTCCATCCGAAGGCGGCGGCGTTCTCTTCGCACAAACCGGCCCGGACCAGGGCCAGTTGCAGGATGGCGAGGGACTGCACACCGAGCTCGGACAGCGACCGGTTGCGATGGACCCGCTGACCCAGGTCGCACTGCACCAGTCCGGCGGTACCGAACCGCTCGGTGACGTCGATGAGCAGGCCGAGATCCACCCCGTACCCGCCGGCGAAGGGAATCGTCTCCAGCACCTCTCTCGGCGCGGCACACTCGCCCGCGAGCGGCTGGTTCAGGCTGGCCAGCTCCGGGAAAAAGACGGAGATCAGCGGCCGGGCCATCAACTCGGTCACCCGGCCGCCCTCGCCGGGACGTCCGTCCAGCGGGCGCTGATAGAAGCCCTTGACAAAGGTGACGTCGTCCCGGGTCAGCAGGGGGCCGAGGAGGCCCAGCACGAAGCCGGCCTCGAACTGCTGTATGTCGGCGTCGCAGAACACCAGCAGGTCGCCAGAGGTGGCATGGACCGCTCGCCACATGGCCTGACCCTTGCCGTGCTCGGTGCCGTACTCCGGGAGGACCTCCGCGGCGGCCACCACGGTGGCACCGGAGGCTTCGGCGACCGCGGCCGTGTCGTCGTTGGAGCCATCGTCCATGACGACCAGCTCGTCCACCACGGCATGGCGCACCATGAGCTCTCGTTGGATAGTCTCCACGGTGGCACCGATGGTGGCGCCCTCGTTGCGGGCGGGCAGGCACACCGAGACCCGCCGGCCGCGCTTGGCCGCGACCAGACGGGCGGCCGGGAAGTCGCGATAGTCGAAGGAGCGCCGCATGACGGCGGTCATCCTGCCACGCGGGAGACGTGGGGCCGGCCACGACGGAATCGATGTGCCCGCATGTTCTCGAACGGATAACATGAGCAGCGACATCATCAAGAGCGGCTGAGGGACGGGCCCTGTGACGCCGCGGCAACCAACCCTTCGGGGTACCAGGTGCCAATGCCCGCTTCGATGAGCCAAGGAGGAGTGGTCGTGCCCTACGTGGAAGGTCTGCGCTGCCGGGAGTGCGCGCGCCGTTATCCAGCTGAAGCCTTGCATGTGTGCGAGTGGTGCTTCGGGCCCCTCGAGGTCGTCTACGACTACGACGCCATCCGGGCGGCCGTGAGCAGAGAGTCGATCTCGGCTGGTCCGCTGTCCATCTGGCGCTACGCCGATTTGTTGCCGGCCGCCGCGGAGGGGGCGGTAAGCCTCGGAGCGGGGTTCACCCCGCTGGTACGCGCCGATCGCTTGGCCGCGGAGCTCGGCCTCGGCGAGGTGTGGATCAAAAATGACACCCTCAACCCCACCGGATCGTTCAAGGACCGGGTGGTGTCGGTGGCGCTCACAAAGGCCCAGGAGCTCGGTTTCAAGGTGGCGGCCTGTGCCTCGACCGGCAATCTGGCCAACTCGGTGGCGGCCCACGCCGCCCACGCCGGGATGGAGTCGGTGGTGTTCATCCCGGCCGACCTGGAAGCCGGCAAGGTGGTGACCACGGCGGTGTTCGGTGGCCGCCTCATCGCGGTGGACGGCAATTACGACGATGTCAACCGGCTGTGTGCGGAGCTGGCCGGCGAACGACCCTCCTGGGCGTTCGTGAATGTCAACGTCCGTACCTACTACGCCGAAGGCTCCAAAACCCTGGCCTTCGAGGTCGCGGAGCAGCTCGGTTGGCAAGCGCCGGACCACGTGGTCGTGCCGGTGGCGTCCGGCAGCCAGCTCACCAAGGTCGCCAAGGGCTTCCGGGAGCTCTTCACCGTGGGTCTGCTCGACGACGAGCCGCACGTGCGGGTGTCGGGTGCCCAAGCGCTCGGTTGCTCTCCGGTGGCCCAGGCGTTCACCGCTGGTTCGGATCTCGTCAAGCCGGTGAAGCCGAACACCATCGCCAAATCGCTGGCTATCGGAGACCCGGCCGACGGCGTCTACGCCTTGGACGAGGTCCGGTCGTCGGGTGGCTCGTTCGCCGCCGTCACTGACGACGAGATCGTCGCCGGCATCCATCTGCTCGCTCGCACCGAGGGGATCTTTGCCGAGACTGCCGGCGGGGTGACCATTGCCACCTTGGCCCAGCTTGGCGGCCTCAGGGGTCGTACGTCCGGACGAGCGGGTGGTCGCCTACGTGACGGGTAACGGGCTCAAGACGCTCGAGGCGGTGGCCCCGTACTTCGGTCCGACCGCGACCATCCCCCCCACGGTTGAGGCCTTCGCCGCCGCGGTCGACATCGCTGAGGGCGCGTAGCCGTGGCGGTCGTCGTCCGTATCCCCACCCAGCTCCGGCCGCTGGCGGGCGGTGGCAGTGAGGTCCGCGTCGAAGGCGCCACGGTCGCCGAGGTGCTCAAGGCCCTGGAGGTCAGCTACCCCGGCTTCGCCGATCGCCTCTTCGATGACACCGGCCGGCTCCGCCGTTTCATCAACGTGTTCCTCGCCGAGGAGGACATCCGATTCCTCGATGGGATCGATACCGCGGTGCCTGACGGTGCCACCCTCTCCATCGTGCCGGCGGTAGCGGGCGGCTAGCCGCCGGGGCGGGCTCCTCTGGGTGCGCCGCGGGCCGAGCGGAGGATTTCGTGCCGCTGCGGTTGCACTAACTCTCCGGAGGCGGTTAACTGTTAGCACTCGCGATGTGAGAGTGCTAATCATGGTCCGCCCAATGGAGGGAACCAAACACAGATGCCCAAGCTGATTGCCTTCGATGAGACTGCCCGCCGCGGCCTGGAGAGCGGGATGAACCAGCTCGCCGACGCCGTCCGCGTGACGCTCGGCCCCAAGGGTCGCAACGTGGTACTGGAGAAGAAGTGGGGCGCCCCCACCATTACCAACGACGGGGTGTCCATTGCCAAGGAGATCGAGCTCGAGGACCCCTACGAGAAGATCGGGGCCGAGCTGGTCAAGGAAGTCGCCAAGAAGACCGATGACGTCGCTGGCGACGGCACCACCACCGCCACCGTGCTGGCCTGGGCCCTCGTACGCGAGGGCTTGCGCAACGTGGCCGCCGGCGCCAACCCGATGTCCCTGAAGCGGGGTATCGAAGCGGCCGTGGAGGCCGCGGTGGGCTCCCTCAAGAACGCTTCCAGGGAGACCGAGACCAAGGAGCAGATCGCCCAGGTGGCGTCCATCTCGGCGGCGGACACCGAGATCGGCGACCTCATCTCCGAGGCCATCGACAAGGTGGGCAAGGACGGCGTCATCACCGTCGAGGAGTCGCAGACCTTCGGCATGGACCTCGAGCTGGTCGAGGGCATGCGCTTCGACAAGGGCTACATCGCCCCGTACTTCGCCACCGACACCGAGCGGATGGAGGCCAGCCTCGAGGACCCGTACGTCCTCTTCGTCGCCTCGAAGATCTCCGCCGTACGCGACCTCCTACCTCTGCTGGAGAAGGTCATGCAGACCGGCCGACCCCTGGTCGTCATCGCTGAGGATGTCGAGGGTGAGGCCCTCGCCACCCTGGTGGTCAACAAGATCCGGGGCACGTTCAAGAGCGTGGCCATCAAGGCCCCCGGGTTCGGCGAGCGCCGCAAGGCCATGCTCCAGGACATGGCCATCCTCACCGGTGGCCAGGTGATCACCGAGGAGGTCGGCCTCAAGCTGGAGAACGCCACCCTCGACCTGCTGGGCCGGGCCCGGAAGGTCGTCGTGACCAAGGACGAGACCACCGTGGTGGAGGGGGCTGGGTCAGAGTCCGACATCAAGGGTCGTATCTCCCAGATCAAGACCGAGATCGACAACACCGACTCCGACTACGACCGGGAGAAGCTACAGGAGCGCCTGGCCAAGCTGTCCGGAGGGGTTGCGGTCATCAAGGTCGGCGCCGCCACCGAGGTCGAGCTCAAGGAGAAGAAGCACCGCATCGAGGACGCGGTGTCGACCACCAAGGCCGCGGTCGAAGAGGGCGTGGTCCCCGGCGGCGGGGTCGCCTTGCTGCGGGCTCAGAGCGCGGTGGCTGATCGGGCCGAGAAGCTCGAGGGTGACGAGGCGACGGGCGCCCGGATCGTGTTCCGGGCCCTGGAGGAGCCGCTCAAGCAGATCGCCATCAACGCCGGTCTCGAGGGCGGCGTGGTCGTGGAGCGGGTCCGGAACTTGAAGGGCGCCTCCGAGGGCCTCAACGCCGCGACCGGCGAGTACGAGGACCTCTTCAAGGCCGGGGTCATCGACGCGGCCAAGGTCACCCGGTCCGCCCTGCAGAACGCGGCATCGATCGCGGCCCTGTTCCTCACCACCGAGGCCGTCATCGTCGACAAGCCTGAGAAGGATGCCCCGGCCATGCCGGGTGGCGGGATGGACGACTTCTAGTCCGCCCGGTTTTCCTCAAACCAGCTTGGCTGCGGCACCCTCCGGGGTGCCGCAGCCGCGTCCCGGGGTCACGACTTGGAACGTGGGTCGTACACTCGGCGACCGATGAGCGAACCGTTGACACCATCGGTGGGTTGGGGGGTCCTCCACTTGTTTTGCCGGGTCGGACCGCGAACTGACGGCGCGGCCGTCGTGGCCGCGGTCAAGGCAGGCGAGGGGGACGGCCTTCAGGTGATCCCGTTCTCGGTGCTCGGCCACAAGGCCGACCTGGGTGTGATGGCGATCGGGCCGGATTGGGTGCGGCTGCGCCGGCTCCAAGCCGGCCTGCAGGGCGCGGGACTCGACGTGGTCTACTCCTACGTGTCGCTGACCGAGCTGTCGGAGTACTCCAAGGGCCTCCCGGAGGCGCACCTCCAGGCCCGTCTCTATCCGCAGTTGCCACCAGAAGGCAAGCGGGCCATCTGCTTCTACCCCATGTCGAAGCGCCGTGGGGAGGCCCGCAATTGGTATGCCCTGGATTTCGAGACCCGCCGGCGGCTCATGATCGACCACGGCAAGTCCGGCCGGCGGTTCGCGGGCCGCATCGTGCAACTCATTTCCGGCTCGACGGGCCTCGACGACTTCGAGTGGGGCGTGACGCTGTTCGGGGTCCACCCCGACGATCTCAAGGACACCGTGTACACCATGCGATTTGACGAGGCATCGACCCGATTCGCGGAGTTCGGCCCCTTCTACGCCGGGATTATCGATCCGATCGAGGACGTGCTCGACCAGGTCGGGGTGACATGAAGCGGCCGGTCGAGGGATCGGGGCCGGGCCGGCATCGGGACCGGCCAGAATGACAGCGTGACTGACCAGCTGTTCCTCCGCGACGCCTACCTTTGCCGCTTCGAGGCGATGGTCACTGAGGTTGATGGCGACGGCAAGCGAGTCGCCCTCGATCGCACCGCCTTCTACCCGACGGGCGGTGGCCAGCCCCACGACACGGGCACCCTGGCCGGGACGGGGGTGACGGACGTTCGCAAGGAGGGCGACTGCGTCTGGCACACCCTGGACGGCGCCGTTCCTGACGTCGGAGCGGTCGTCGAGGGTCAAGTCGACTGGTCCCGCCGTTATCAGCTGATGCGTACCCATACCGCCCTGCACGTGTTGTGCGGAGTGATTTGGAATCAATGGGGAACGCCCGTTACCGGCGGGAACATGGAGCCGTTGGCGGCCCGTATGGACTTCGAGTTCGACCCGCTGCCGGAGGGGTTCGGGCCGACGGTCGAGACGCTTGTCAACCAGGAGCTGGCCGAGGCCCGCCCGGTCGCGGTCAGTTTCGTGCCTCGGGCCCAGGCTGTGCTCGACGCCGATCTGATCCGCACCAAGGTCAATCTCGTTCCCGACTCGGTGGCCGAGATCCGGGTGGTGGACATTGTCGGCCTCGACAAGCAGGCGGACGGCGGTACCCACGTTCGTCGTACCGACGAAGTGGGCCGGGTGCACGTGGTGAAGACCGAGTCCAAAGGCAAGAGCAATAAGCGGATCCGCCTCCAGGTGGTCGACGCCTGATGCCGGTTCCCGTGGAGCTGACGGCGTTGCGAGATGCGCTCGCGGCCCGAGCGCGGGTGGTGATCGCTTTCAGCGGAGGAGTCGACTCCGGATTGTTGGCTTGGGTCGCCCACGACGTCCTCGGACCGGAGCGGACCGTCGCGGTGACGGCGGTGTCTCCGTCGTTGGCCCCGTCTGAGCTGGCCGACTGCCGGCGCCTGGCCGAGTCCTGGGGGCTGCGCTGGATGGAGGTCGTGAGCGACGAAGGCGCCCGGCCTGGCTATGTCGCCAACGGACCCGACCGTTGCTATCACTGCAAGAGCGAACTGATGGATCGTCTGGCGCCGGTCGCCGCGGCGGAAGGGGGGGTGATCGCCTTGGGCGTCAACCTCGACGATCTGGCCGATCATCGCCCGGGCCAGCAGGCGGCCCGGGAGCGGGGGGCGATCTTCCCGCTGGTGGAGGCCGGCCTGACCAAGGAACTGGTCCGCCAGGCCGCCCGCCAGCTGGGGCTGGCCGTGTGGGACAAACCGGCGGCCGCCTGCCTGGCCTCCCGGATTCCCTATGGCACGCCGGTAACGTTGGGCACCTTGACCCAGGTGGCCGCGGCCGAGGAAGCCCTGCGGGCCATCGGGTTCCGCGAGCTCCGCGTTCGTCATTACGGTGACCTGGCCCGCTTGGAATTCGGCCCTACCGAGTTCGAGCAGGCGGTCGCGGACCGGGTCCGCGTCGTCGCCGCAGTGCGGGAAGCCGGCTACCGCTACGTGACACTCGATCTGGAAGGGCTGCGGTCCGGCAACCTCAATGACGTGCTGCGCGATAGACCGGGCGCCGGAGCGGCACCTGCCAGTTGAACATGTCGGAGTCGGTCGATCAGTACGCCCGGGCCTTGGCGGACGGCATCGAGGCCGCCATACCCGGATGGGTGATCGGGTGCGTGGAGCGGGTGATGGCCGGCCGGCCCGGCGGGATGACCCCCGACACCCGACGAGCCGCCGGCGCGGCCGGGTCGGCCGCCCAGGTATCGACGGGATCCGCTATCCGGGCCCTGCTCGCGGCCGACATCGATGAGCAACGCACCACCCCGCTCACCCTCCTGCGCCACGCGGTGAGGTATCCCACCGAGGTGCTCCAGGAGGCTGGCGTGGCGCCGGTGAGCCGGGACCCCTTCGCCCAACGAGCCTTCCCGGACGACCTCTACGACCTTTCGCCGGCATCGCTGGCCGACCTCGATCCCGCCTTGACGGACCTCGGCATCAGGTGGGGCGCGGCCAAGGCGTTCGAGCACAAACGGCGGCACCGGCCTCCGGTCGCCGGCGCTCAGTAGGCGCCGGTCCCCCTCCTCACCCGGCCTCGGACCACCCGTCGCACCTGCCAAGTCAGGGGCCGGCCCCCTAACGGCGCTTCCGGCCCCGCCGTTTCTTCGGTTCCGGAGGCATGGCGTCCAGGGCGTGGGCGGTGTTGCTCATGGGCTGGCTCGGCGGTTGCGTCCAGCCCGCTCCCGCCACGGTCCGTTCCTCGAAGAACAGGCAGCCGTCCGGACAGGCGAACGGATCGTCTTCGTTGACCGCCAAGCGGCATCGTTGGAGGGCCTCGCCTGCGGCGGTGCTGCGATGCACGTAGTGGCGGCAGTCGGTCTTGACGCCCATCGACTCATGTTGCCACGACCGTGACGTGGCCCGGCCGCGCCTCCTCGTCGACGGAACCTCGAGGCGGCCCTTACAGTCTCCGGGATGGGAGACCGCCTGCTGGTGATCGGAGGCGACGCGGCGGGGATGGCCGCAGCCGTGCACGCTCGCCGCCTGGCCCCGGAAATGGAGATCGTCGCCATAGAGGCCGGGCGTTGGACCAGCTACTCCGCCTGCGGCATTCCCTACGTTGTCGGTGACCCGAGTGTGCGACTCGGCGACCTGATCGTGCGGACACCGGAGGAATTCCGGGCTATGCGGATCGACGTACGAACCGAGCACGAGGTGATCGCGATCGACCTGTCGGCCCGCAAGGCCGAGGTGCACAACCGGGGCCACGGTCGGACCTTCCACCTGGGCTTCGATCAACTCCATGTCGCCACGGGCGCCCGGCCTCGCCGGCCCGAGCTGCCCGGACTCGACCTGCCCCACGTGCATGGGGTGCAGACCCTGGACGACGCCACGGCCCTGCTGTCGAGTATGGGGGCCTCAGTCCCGCCCCCCGCCGGGTAGTCGTCATCGGAAGCGGCTACATCGGGCTCGAGATGGCGGAGGCGTTCGTCAAGCGAGGGATGGCAGTGACCGTGGTCGAGGCGGCCGACGAAGTCATGGGCACCCTCGACCCCGATATGGGCGCGCTGGTATCCCGGGCCATGCGGGACATGGGGATCACGGTAAGGACCGGCGAGGCCGTGACCGCGGTGTCGGAGACGGCCGTGCACACCACGTTGGGAGAGATCCCGGCCGACCTGGTTGTTCTCGGTCTCGGTGTGGTCGCGAACTCCGCCCTGGCCGCCGCGGCCGGCCTGCTGACCGGAACGCGTCAAGCCATCGTCGTCGATCGCCAGCAGCGCACCTCGGTGCCTGGGGTCTGGGCGGCCGGCGACTGCTGCCAATCCGTTCACGTGGTGTCCGGCCAGCCCGTTCACGAGGCGCTCGGCACGGTCGCCAACAAGCAGGGCCGGGTGGCCGGGATCAACATCGGTGGCGGCTATGCCACCTTCCCTGGTGTGGCCGGCACAGCGGTGACGCGCATCTGTGCCCTCGAGATCGGCCGCACCGGCTTGTCGACGCGAGAGGCGACCGCGGCGGGGTTCGCGTTCGTCGCCCCGACGGTGACCACCACGACGACCGCCGGCTATATGCCCGGCGCGGCCGGATTGACGGTCAAGTTGCTGGCCGAGATGGGCGCGGGCCGCTTGCTCGGCGCTCAGATCTTGGGAGGGCAAGGTGCGGCCAAGCGGGTTGATGTGGTGGCTGCGCTGGCCTCCAAAGGCGCGACCGCCGAGGACCTGCTCGGTCTCGATCTCGGATACGCCCCGCCCTTTTCCTCGGTGTGGGACCCGATCCAGGTGGCGGCCCGCCAGGCGGTCGGCCTGCTGGCGTGAGGACTGGCGGACGGGGGCGGGCGGGCGCGCCTCGTGAGCAGCCGGTAGTGTCGGACCGATGTCGGACAAACGGGTCTCCGACCTGGACCTGGTGCGCTGGAGTGAGGCGCTCGCCGGCATCGCCCGCACTGGCTTGGCGTTCACCGACAGCCTGTACGAGCGGGAGCGCTTCGAGGAGGTCCTCCGGGTGGCGGCGGACATTCGAGTCGCCGCCGATCACGATGAGGGCCGCTTCGACGCCGGGCAGGTGGTGGCGGGCTGGATGGCCAGTGTCGGTGAGGGGGTCGCGGGCTACGTCACCCCGAAGGTCGCGGTGGGTGCCATCGTGGGCAACGAGCGGGGGGAACTGCTGCTCATCCAGCGGGGCGACTCGGGGGTATGGCTGTACCCGACGGGCTGGGCCGATGTGGGCTACTCAGCTGCCGAGGTGGTCGTGAAAGAGGTTGCCGAGGAGACCGGCATCGAGGTTGAACCGGTTCGCCTGATCGCGGTCCTCGATGGCTTGCGCCTGGGCGCTCGGGGCCTGCCGTTCTACTCCCTGGTGTTCCTGTGCCGGGCGGTGGGCGGGGAACTGCGCCCGCACCCGCTGGAAGCCCGCGCCGTCGGCTGGTTCGGTGAAGACGCCCTGCCGGAACCATTGGCCGGGGGCGGCCGCTGGCAGCACCTGGCGTTCAGCGCTATCAGAGGCCAGTCCTTTGACGTGGTGTTCGACTATCCGCGCCCCTCGACCTGGCGGAGCTGAATGGGCCGCCGGGCCCGGGCGCGGGAGCGCTGAGCCGGATGGTCGAACCGCAGCCGTCCGGTTTGGCGGCGTCGGTCCTGGCCAAGCTCAGTCCGCGCCGGTCGCGCTCGCTCGTCATCCGATCCGCAGTCGAGCGAGTGGATGCCGGCGCGCTGAGCGGCTCTTTGGCCGCCCTCGGAGTGGATGCCCCCTTCGCCCGTCGCCTTGACGCCGAGGTGGACGAGCGCATGGCTTCGATCCTGTCGCTCAGCTCGCTCACCTCCCCGCTGGCGATCGATTATCTCGATCGATTGGCCCGGCCCATCCCGGCGCTGACCGCGGAGATCGGTGTGCAGATCGTGACCCGGGCCTACCTCGCCCAACTGGTGACCGAGCGAGATCCGGGAGCTTTCGGCGCCGTCGACGTCCCGGTGCTCGGCACCCTGCCGGCGCTCCGCCGGGGGTCCCCGCCCCAGGACCTCCTCAGCCGGGTGGTCAAGGCCTCCCGCCGGAATTTCGAGGTGATCCGCGCCGTACCTGCCCCGGTATGGGATGGGTTCGTTCAATGCCAGACGCGCCGAGCCCACGACCAGGTGCCCAATCCCGGTCCTTCGGGTCTGGTGGCGCCGGCCGTCGTCGACGGCCTGGCTCGCTTCGGCTGGGTCCTGCGCCAGGTCGATCTCCACTACGGGCTCGGGCCTGAGTGGCGCTAGGAGCCGGCCGGTGCCTTCAGTTGGCGCAACAGATCGGCGACGATCGACACCGAACCGCTGGTTCGTTCCCACTCCGCCGCGATCTGCTCGTGGTCGACGAGGCCCCAGGCGTCGGGTTCGATCCCGAGGGCCGTGGCGGCCGCAACCGCCAGCGGTCGTGGCTCCAGCTCCTCGCCGTAGGCGGCAAAGGCCTCGAGGCCATCCCATAGCTCGGTGAGGGGGGCCGGTGCCGTTCCCCCCGTAGCCAGGGCCAGGGCCATGGCCTCGAAGACCTCGTAGGTTCCGGTGCTCTTCGGGCGCCGGTAGTGGGCGACGGGGTGCAAACGCCACTCCAGCACGATCCCGCCGGGCCCGTCCTCTCGCAGCCACACCTGTGATCCGTTGACGTAGGCGTCGACCGGTTCGCCGAAGCGGTCATCCAGGGCCACGATCAGGTCGGGACGGGCCCGCCAGAGCGCCGCTGCGACCAGCTGGGCCACCGGGAGCCTGGCGCTTAACCCTGCCGGCGATGGTCGCGCAAGAAGCGCTCGACCTCGGCGGCGAGCTCGTCGGCGCTGCCCGCAGCTAGCGGCCCGGCCAGGCTCGAAGAGCCGGACGAGGGACCCTGGCTGGTCAAGCCGGTGGCGGCCTGCTCCGGCGCGGATGATTCGAGATCCTCGGCATCCTCGAGCTGGGCCACATAGGCGGCGGCATCTGCATCGTCAGCCACCTGTTCGTTCACCTGGCGCTCGTACTCCACGGCCGCCGTCCGCAACGCGGTTGGGTCGACACGGGCGCCGAGCAGATCCGCGGCCCGTTCCACCAAGGCCAGGGCCGCCTTGGGGGACGGCACCTGATGCACGTAGTGCGGGACCGCAGCCCACAGGGAAGCCGCGGGCAGGTCGGCGGCGCGCAGAGCGTCGACGAGGACGCCAACGATCCCGGTCGGCCCTTCGTAGGTCGAGGTGGCAAACCCCACCCGTCGGGCCAGATCCGGATCGCTGCTGCTCCCCGACACCCGCACCGGGCGGGAATGAGGGACATCGGCGAGCAGGGCGCCCAGCACGATCACCAGCTCCGCCCGCATGTCTGTGACGATCGAGACCACGGCCTGACAGAACGTCCGCCAGCGCATCTGGGGCTCCACGCCGCGCAGCAGCAGGATGTCGTGGTCGGCGCCGGGCACCTCCGCGGCCAGCAGCTCGACGTTGGGCCAGTCGAGCACCCGGCCTCCGTCCGAGGTAGGCCTGACCCTCGGGCGGGTAACCGTGAAGTCGTAAAACTCCTCGGGGTCGATGGTGGCGCACCGACGGCCCCGCCAGGTCTCGGCGAAGTAGTCGACGGCGAGGGTGGCCGCGTCGCCGGCGTCATTCCATCCCTCGAACGCGATGACGAACAGCGGCCGGCGAAGGACCGGATGGTCCTCCCAACGCACAAGCTCCATTGCCGCCAACCTACCCCGGCGGGTGTCGTCGGAACGACGGCTTTGACCGTCGGGCCGGGACGGGGCGCGGAAGGGTCGGAGATCGCAGGAGGAGCCGGTCGAGGCGTGTCTGCGATTTTCGTCGGTCTTACTCAGCGGGCTCTCAGCTACTTGTACCGGCCCATGGAGCCCGCACTCAGCTTGTTCTCGGACTGACCCCGGTAAATGGGTACATGACCACTCGCTCCCTTCGTGACATGCGGCTGCGCCGCAGTCGCGCCGTCACCGGCATGGTCGCGGCGGGATCGCTCGCCGGTGTCGGCGTGTTCGCGGCCCTGGCAGCCCAACCCCACCACACCGCCTCGACGGCATCGGGCTCGTCGACGGCAGGAGTCTCCACCACCAAAGCCGCCTCCGATTCCGCATCGACCGCAACTACCGCCACGACCTCCCCTGTCGCCGGCTCATCGTCGAGTTCGTCGTCGACCACCAGCACCACGCTGCAGTCGCCGACGACGACCCCGACGGCCAGTTCGTCCACTTCCAGCCACGCCACCTCCGGGGGGTCGTAGCGATGCCAGCCACGTGGATGATCTGGCCGCGTCCTCAAAAGGCCGTGGCCGTCGATCGCGGCCCGGGCCAGGCGCCCGCTCGAGCCGAGCGGCCCCGATGATCGCGACGACGATCACCCATTCGAAGGAGTTGTGGTACCTGATGCGGGCCAGTGGGCTGGTGGCCCTCGGCCTGTTGTCGCTGAGCGTGGTCGGCGGGATTGTCAACGTGCGCCGCTTTGCCACGCCGCGCTGGCCAGCGCGCCGTGACCGCCCTGCTGCACCGAAACGTGGCCCTGCTGGCGGTCGTCTTTCTCGCCGTACACGTCGCTACGGCCGCCCTGGACTCGTATGTGGCCGTCGGTTGGCTCGCCGCGGTCGTGCCCTTCACGTCCGGTTGGGACCGGCTGTGGGTGGGTCTCGGGACAGCGTCGGTCGACCTCATGATCGCACTGGTCGCCACCAGCTTGTTGCGGGCCCGCCTGACCTATCGAGCCTGGAAGGCGGTTCACTGGCTGGCGTACGCGGCGTGGCCCCTCGCCATGGTCCACGGGTGGGCCGCCGGGACCGATCGCGGCACGACGTGGGCCCGGAGCCTCTTCGTGGTCTCGCTGTTGTCCGTCGCCGGAGCGGTCGTCTGGCGGGTGCGGGGCCGCCGTTCGACCCGGTCGACAGGCCGCCTCGAACGCCTCACCAGACCGGTACCGGCTGCACCGCCGCCACCGGCCTCGGCCTGGACGCCGTTGACGTCTCCGTCTCCGGCGCCGGCGCCGGTTGCGCCTCCGGTATCGGGCCCGGCCCCGGCGCCGGCCCTCGTCCCCGTCCGCTCTGGAGGTTCCCGATGACCAGTCCCCTTCCCGCCACGAAGCACCGCCCTGCCGCCGGCCGCGGCGCCCGCTATCCCGGCCTGGACGCGGTGGACCGCCTGTTGCCATTGAACGGCGGCCCGTCGTACCGCGACCACCTCGATCGGCTCGGTCCGATGTCGAGCGTCGACGGCCGTTTCATCGCCGCAGTTGCCGCTTCCGGATTGCGAGGCCGCGGCGGCGCCGGATTCCCGACCGGCCAGAAGATGGGCGCGGTTGCCAACGGCCGGCATCGAGCGGTCGTCGTGGCCAACGGCACCGAGGGCGAGCCGCTCTCGGCCAAGGACCGGGTTCTGTTGACCCGCAATCCGCACCTGGTGCTCGATGGCTTGGCCGCCGCCGCCGCCGCGGTGGGGGCCCGCCGGACGATCATCGCTCTCGATCGGTCCCAGACCGCCACCGCGACCGCGGTGCAGACGGCCTTGGCCGAGCGGCCCGACGGACCTCGCGTGGAGCTGGTCGAGACCCCGAGCCGGTACGTCGCCGGCCAGGAGACCGCCCTGGTCTCGTGGATCAACGGCGGCGAGGCCCGCCCGAAGTTCGGGATCCGACCCTACGAAGACGGGGTTGGTCACCGGCCCACCCTGGTCGACAACGTGGAGACCCTGGCTCACGTAGGCCTGATCGCCCGGTTCGGCGCGGACTGGTTTCGCCTGCTCGGCCCCGTCGACGAGCCGGGATCCATGTTGGTGACCCTGACCGGCGGTGCGGACCGGCCCGGCGTGTACGAGGTGCCGGTCGCCACCTCGCTCCACGACCTGCTGGCCAGAGCCGGGGCCCGATCCCCGCGGGCCGTCCTTGTCGGCGGATATTTCGGCACGTGGATCGAGCGAAGGCGGATCACGGACGTCTCGCTCTGTACCCAGGGCCTGGCCGGCGTGGCCGCCAGGCCCGGGTGCGGCGTCATTGTCGCCCTGCCCGAGAACGCCTGCGCCCTGTCCGAGGTGGCGGCCGTGGCCAAGTGGTACGCGGCGCAGAGCGCCGGGCAGTGCGGGGCCTGCGCCTTCGGCCTGCCCGACATCGCCCGCGCCGTCGATGGGATCCTGCATGGCGATCCGGAGGCCGAGGCTGCGGCGCGCCGATGGACGGCCATGGTCCGAGGGCGGGGCGCCTGCCAGCTTCCGGACGGAGCGGCGGCCTTCGTGGACTCCGCTCTTGAAGCGTTCGCGGACGAGGTGTCCGATCACCAGCGGGGATGTTGCCGGCGTGCGCCCACAGGCTTTCTTCCCGTCCCGCTTCCGGGAGGTTGGCGATGAGCTCGCTTCGTCTGATCGTTGACCCCACGGCGTGCAAGGGTCACGGATTGTGCGAAGAACTGTTCCCCGAAGGAGTCACCGTGGACGACTGGGGGTTTCCCGTCGTCGCCCGGTCCGAGGTGCCATTGGGCTCACTCGCCCACGCCCGTCGGGCCGTCACCGCCTGCCCGGCCCTGGCCCTGCGGTTGGTGCCGGAGTCGCGCCGCCCGGGCCGAAGCTGACAAGCCGCGAGGGCGGGCCTGGCCTCGGGGCTCTGGAACCAGGAGTCGGGGCTGCGGCGTTCGGCCCGTTGGTTTCGCTGGGTCGGATTTATAGGCTGGTAGGGCCGGCCCGGCTGGCTGCCCTTGCCCTGGACTCCGGGACCCGGATGGGCCGGGTTCCAGCCTGCTGCCGCGGAGAGGAGGGCCTCCATCCTGCTGGCGACTGACGACCGTGTGGCCGCCGGTCCATGGCCGTCCGCACTCGAGAACCGGCCGCCGGCGTAGCGAGCGCAGGGGTCCGGGCCCTACAGTCCGCCGATGTGCTGACTGTCGCTGCCGCAACCGAATCGACCCCCGAACTCGTTGAAGCGGTCGGCCGGATTTTGCCACTCCTGTCGTCATCCGCGCCGCCGCCTTCAGAGGCGGACGTGGCCGAGATGGTGGCCTCGCCGGCCACCACCCTGTTTGTGGCCAGAGAGGGCGACGACGGCCCGATCGTGGGGATCCTGACCCTCGTGGTCTTCCGGATTCCGTCGGGGGTGCGGGCCTGGATCGAAGACGTGATCGTCACCGAAGCAGCACGGGGCCAGGGGTGTGGAGAAGCCCTCAACCGGGCCGCCCTCGACGCCGCCGCCGCCGCTGGTGCCCGCACCGTCGATCTGACGTCCCGACCCCATCGAGAGGCGGCCAACCGGTTGTACCAGCGCCTGGGGTTCATCAAGCGGGACACAAACGTGTACCGCTACGAGACGACGAGATGAGCGGCTACTACCTGGACGGGCGGGTGGCGCTGGTGACGGGCTCGAGCAGTGGCATCGGCGCGGCGGTGGCTCGGCTCCTGGGCAACCAGGGGGTCCACGTGGTGGTCAACTCCCGATCGTCGGTAGCGGATGGCCAGTCCGTCGCCGCGGAGATCCGCGGCAGTTACCAGCAGGCTGACGTCGCCGATCCGCCCTCGGCGCGGGCGTTGGTGGCTGCGGTCGTCGCGGCCCACGGTCGCCTCGACATCCTCGTGAACAACGCCGGGACCACCCGGCTCATCCCGCACGCCGACCTCGACGCCGCCACCCCGGAGATCTGGTCGGAGATCTACGCCACCAATGTCATCGCCCCCTTCGTACTGACGACCGCAGCCGCGGCCGCTCTTGGCGCCGCCCCGGACGGTGGGGTGATCGTCAACATCGGATCCCTGGCCGGCCTGCGCCCCACCGGCTCCTCCATCCCGTACGCAGCCAGCAAAGCCGCCCTCCACCATCAAACCCGGTTGCTCGCCGCAGCCTTAGGACCGCACATCAGAGTGAACGCCGTGGCGCCGGGCCTCGTCGACACCCCTTGGACGTCCGACTGGGACCAGGCCAGAGCCCAGGTCGCCGAGATCACGCCGATGCGCCGGGTGGCCGACCCCGACGATGTCGCCGCCCTGGTGCTGGCACAGGTCACCTCGACCCTCGTGACGGGGGAGGTGTGGGTCGTCGACAGCGGCCTGCAGTTGATCCGCTGACCGCCAGTCGGGCCGGCGGGCCCCGACTTCAGGCGTCCGGGCCCAGCTCCTCGACCTCGAGCAAGGTGAACCCGTCGATGATCGTTCGGAGGACCTGTTGGGCCACCCGGGGATCGACGCCGTCCTCCTTGGCGACGGCCGCGATCCGGTCCAGCATCTCGTCTTCGCGACCGCGGTCGACCACCGCCATGTGATGGGCCCGCTTGTAACGAACGACGCCGTCCACCAGCCGAGCCCGCTCGGCCAGCAGCCGCACCAGTCGCCGGTCCACGTCGTCGATCTGTCGTCGAATGGCCGCCAGGTCAGGAGTGTCGCCTTCCACGACCGACCATCTTGCCTGATTGCTCGCGGGTGGCGGTCCCGGGCCGGCTCAACCCGCCCGTCCTCTGTCCTCTGTCCCGCCCCCGGCCCGCCCGCTGGTCCGCTGCCCCGCCCCCGCCCCCCCGCCAGCCGTCGCGCCCGCGGGCCCGGCGCCTTCATCGCGGCCGGTCACCCCGCTGGCCGTGTCGTCCCGCGACCCGCAGCCCGGGCCCGTGCGCCCGACTCGGCCTGAATTGAACCCTGGACGGGGGAGTAGCATGCGCCCGAAAGACGAAACTATTTCCCATCGCCTACAGGGGGATCAGTGGCTGACTCGATCACGGTGACAGACAACCGCAGCGGTGAGGTCGTGGAAATTCCCATCGTGGACGGGGGTATCTCGGCGGACGAGTTGCGCAAGCTGCTCCCCGGGGTCTGGTTCTACGACCCTGCGTTCATGTCGACGGCGTTGACCTCGAGTGCCATCACCTACCTGGACGGCGACGCGGGCATCCTCCGCTACCGGGGGTATCCGATCGAGCAGCTGGCTGCCCAGTCCACTTACCTCGAAGTCGCCTACCTGCTGATCCACGGCGAGCTGCCGACGGCGGACCAGCTGGAGTCCTGGACCAACGAGATCCGCTATCACACCTATATCCACGAGAACTTCCGGAAGCGCTTCGTGGACGGGTTCCACTACGACGCCCACCCCATGGGCATGCTCCTGTCCGGGATCGGCGCCCTGTCCACCTTCTATCCCGAGGCCAAGGACATCGAGGACTCCGAGGTGCGGGCCAGCCAGATCGTGCGGCTGATCGCCAAGGTTCCCACTCTCGCCGCCGCCTGCCACCGTTACAGCGTCGGGATGCCGTTCGTATACCCGGACAACTCCTTGAGCTTCCCCGAAAACTTCCTGTCCATGATGTGGAAGGTGGCCGAGCCGCGATACGAGGCCAACCCGGTGCTGGCCCGGGCCCTCGACGTCTTGTTCATTCTGCACGCCGACCACGAGCAGAACTGCGGCACGCTGGCGATGCGGACCGTCGGCTCGTCGCACGCCGACCCCTACTCGGCGGCCGCGGCCGCCGCCGCGGCCTTGTACGGTCCGCGCCACGGGGGGGCCAACGAGGCCGTGCTGCGAATGCTGACCGAGATCGGCTCGATCGAAAACGTGAAAGCCTTCATCGACGACGTCAAGGCCGGCAAGGGAAAGCTGCAGGGTTTCGGGCATCGGGTCTATAAGAACTACGACCCTCGAGCCACCATCATCAAGAAAACTGCGGACGATGTGTTCGCCGTGACCGGCAAGAACCCGCTGCTGGATATAGCCCTGAAGCTCGAGGAGGTCGCCCTCTCGGACGACTATTTCATCTCCCGCAAGCTGTACCCCAACGTTGACTTCTACTCGGGCCTGATCTACCAGGCCATGAACTTCCCGACCGCCATGTTCACCGTGCTCTTCGCCATCCCGAGGGTGTCAGGGTGGCTGGCCCACTGGCAGGAGCTGATCGAGCAGGACGCCAAGATTTACCGTCCCCGCCAGCTGTGGATCGGCCACGACGAACGCCCCTACGTCCCGTTGGCCCGGAGGGCCTAGCCGAAGTCCCGGGGATCGAGCCGAACGTCCCCTTCGGGTGAACAGCTAGTTCTCCCGCTCCAATTTGATCCGGAGCAGCCCTTCCTGGACGACGGTGACGGCCAGGGCCCCCTCTCGTGTGTAGATAGTCGCGGTGGCGAGGCCACGGGCCCCGGCCGCGGTGGGGCTGCACTGGTCGTACAGCAGCCATTCATCGGCTCGGAAGGATCGGTGAAACCACATGGCGTGATCGAGACTGGCCTGGGAGCCCTCGGTCCAGATCAGCCCGTGGGGCGCCATGATGGTGTCGAGCAGGGTCATGTCGCTGGCGTAGGCCACCAGGCAGGCGTGGATAAGCGGTTCGTCGGGGAGCTTCCCGTCCGTCCGCATCCACATCCGGTGGGCCGGCTGGCGGGGCGCCGAGCCGGGCGTGGTGCGGATGGGTTCTCCGATGTGACGCACGTCGATGGGACGGGGCCGGGCATACCAGGCGCCCAGGGCCTCGGCGTGCGGCGCCAGCTGCTCGGTCCAGGTGGGCAGCGTTTCGGGGTCGGGCGCGTCGGGTACTTGCAATTGGTGGCTCACGCCTTCTTCCGGAGCGTGAAAGGAGGCGGAGAGATGGAAGATCGCTTCGCCCTTCTGAATCGCCGCCACCCGCCGAGTGGTAAAAGACTTCCCATCGCGAATGCGATCTACCTGATAGAGGATCGGAATCTTCGGGTCGCCGGGCCGAAGGAAGTAGGCGTGCAGGGAATGCACCGGGCGATCCACGGCCGCGACGGTGCGACCGGCGGCGACGAGCGCCTGAGCGGCTACCTGGCCGCCGAACACGCGCAGGCGATCCTCGGGTGGGCTGATCCCCCGGTAGAGGTTCACCTCGAGGGATTCGAGGTCGAGCAGGTCCAACAATTCGTCGAGGGCGACCGTCACCCCTCCATCATGCCTGCCGATAGCCGAAGTCTGATCTCCAGTAGCCTCTGAACTCGTGGCGACGACCTTGTCGGACATGTTGGCGAAGTTCCGGGGAGCCGAGGGTCGCAAGTTGTACCGCTACTCCATGGCCTCGGTTGTCGCCGTGATCCTCAGCGTCGTTCTCCTGGTGTTCTTCAACGGAGTCCTCGGTTTGAGCGCCTGGGTGTCGAGCACGCTGGCGACGGCGATCGCCGCGGTGCCCAACTACGAGATGAACCGGAAATGGGCGTGGGGGAAATCCGGCCGCAGCCACATCTGGAAGGAGGTCGTGCCGTTCTGGGCGCTGGCCTTCCTCGGATGGGGCCTTTCGACGATATCGGTGCACGCCATGGAGGGTTACGCCAAGCAGCACCATTTCAGCCACCTGATGTCGACCGCGGCGGTCACCATCGTCTACGTCGCCGCTTTCGGAGTGCTGTGGGTCGGGAAGTTCATCATCTTCAACAAGGTGCTGTTCGTCCACCACCTGGAGGATCTGCCCCCCGAGCTCGATGGACGCTCCGGGGTCCGCTTCTGACTCTGGTTCGCCGCCGTGGACCCTGAACTGCTCGCCCAGGCCCGGACGGTCAAGGGTTTCATGCCCGATGAAGAGGGTCTGGCCCTTTACCGGGTGGGTCTGGTCGCGGCTCGTAGCGGTCTGGGACCGCTGCTCGAGGTGGGGACCTATTGCGGCAAGTCGGCGATCTACCTCGGTGCTGCCGCCCAAGCAGCCGGCTCGGTGCTGCTCTCCGTCGACCACCACCGCGGCTCGGAGGAAAACCAGGCCGGGTGGGAGCACCACGATTCCACCGTCGTGGATTCCCGAACCGGGCGGATGGACACCTTGCCCTGGGCTCGCGCCGCGATCGAGGCCGCTGGTTTGGAGGGCCACGTCGTGCTCGTCGTGGGGGCGTCCACCACCGTGGCTGGCGTGTGGAGGGTGCCACTGGCGTTGCTGTTCATTGACGGTGGCCATGCGGAGGACGTGGCCTGGGCGGACTATCGGGCCTGGAGCCCGATGGTGGCGGCGGGAGGGTGGATGGCCATTCACGACGTGTTTCCCGATCCGGCTGACGGTGGACGTCCGCCCTACGAGCTGTATCGCGCCGCCGTGGGTTCGGGTGAGTGGAGAGAAGAGGCGGCGCTCGGGTGTGGCAGTCTCAAGGTCCTGCGTCGCGGCGCCTAGGTCACGGGCTGGCCCCCGAACTACGCCCGCGCCGTGCCGGCGGTGGGGTGACGCCCATGTATCAAAAGGGCGTCCGCCCGGCTCGACACGGGGTGGTGCAACACTTCGGTCGTTCGAGACCAGACGGGGACCAGTGGCCGGCCCCGCCGACGGCCGGCCCGGGCGTCCCGGCCAGCGGATTGCGACCCGGTGAGACCGGCGACCACACGATGTCCGCGGCCCCGGGGACGACCATCGAACAGGCAGGTGCCCTCTTTGACCGTTAAGGAAGATAGCTCGACGGCTGCCATTCGCCCTGGTGGCGCAGCCACAGCCCTCAAAACCAGCGCTGGCTACGGCGTGGAGCGGGACCCCCTCCTCGCCCCGTCGGGTGCATCAGCCCAAACCCTCGCGGAGGGAAGGCGGCGCGCCCTGGGCGCCTCGGCGAGCGAGCTCTATGAGAAATGGTGCCGCGATTCAACCCTGCCGCTGTCGGAGCGGTTCCGAAAAACCCGCAACATACTCCTGGACCGCAGCAGAGCCAAGGTCTACCTCCGTCAGCCGAGTCAGCGACGGAGTCCGCGCCATCGGGAAGCCACATGTGGTGATCGACAGAGGAACTCTGATTCTGGGCGAGGATTGTGTCATCCGGTCGATCGTCGCCCGCACCGAGCTCTACGTGGGCCCGGGAGCAACGATGGTGCTCGGTCGAAAAGTGCACGTGAACTCGGGGTGCAGCTTCTCCGCACTCGCCCGGGTCGAGATCGGCGACCGGGTCGAGATCGCCCCGCATGTCACCATTCAGGACAATTCGTTCCACGATCTCTACGACCGGGCCCGGCTGCCAGAATCCAGCCCCGTAGTCGTTGAAGACGACGTGTGGCTGGCGGCGAATTGCACATTGCTGCCGGGCGTGCGGGTCGGTCGCGGGGCCGTCGTTGGTGCCCATGCGGTCGTGACCCGCGACGTCGAACCATTCTGCGTCGTCGCCGGCGTGCCGGCGCAGCCCGTGGCCCGCCTCGACCCGGAGAAGTTCGTCGTCCGGGCCGAACGCTGATCGGGCCGAAGTCTGAGGAGGGACCGGGTTGGCCCGGGCCCGCAACTCAACCAGAGCGTGGCGATCGGGGCAGCCCGGCCCGCCCCAGGGCCAGACGGAGCCGAAGCAATCCGACCAGGGTTCGAGGAATCCGACCGGCGATGGGCGTTCTCGGAGGGCGTTGGTCGGTCACGGTGACGGGTAGCTCCCGCACCAGCAGTCCGGCCCGCTCCGCCCGCAATATCAGCTCTGTGTCGAAGATGTCGCCTCCGAACTGGCAGGCCTCGACCAAGGGCACCAGCGGCGGCCGGAGCAGCGCCTTCAGGCCGTGCGTGTCGCTGACCCGCAACCCGAAGCCGTAGCGCAGCACCGCGGAGAACACCGCCGTCACCGCTCGCCGTCCAAAGGGGCGCTCGTCGTGAGACCCCGGGCCGCGTTTGGAGCCGACCACGATGGCGGCCTCGCCTGCGGCGATGATCGCCGTGGCCTTGTCGAAGAATCCGAGGTCGACGAGATCGACGTCGAAGTTGACCACCACGCGACCACGGGCGGCCAGGAACCCCGCTTTGAGGGCCTCGCCGTAGTCAGCCTCGGTGGCCCGAAGCACCGTGACCTCCCGGAAGGTGCGGGCCAGCTGCTTGGCTTCGTCCGGGGTCCCATCAGTCGAGCCGTTCTCTGAGATGACGACCTCGAAATCCAGCCCTCGGTTGCGCCCGCCCGTCACGACCGTTTTGACGGCCGACTCCAGATAGCCCGCCTCGTTGTGGGCCGGCATGACGATCGTAATCATGGCCGGCCCATGCTAAAAGGTCGATCGGAGCGATGGGCTGCGGGTGCACCTCCTGCCCTCAGCTTGACCAAGCGCCGCGCTCCGACAACAGTCTGTACCTCATGGCCGGGCCCGCCCCCCTCCGGATTGCCCTGTTGGTGTACCGCGGCAACCCGCACTCGGGCGGGCAAGGCGTCTACACCCGCTACCTTTCCCGGGAGCTGGTCAACCTCGGCCACGAAGTAACGGTCTTCGCCGGTCAGCCCTGGCCGGTGCTCGATGACGGCGTCGGCTACGTCCCGGTGCCGAGCCTCGACCTGTACCGCCAGCCAGACCCGTTCCGCGTTCCGATGCCCTGGGAATTCCGATCCTGGATCGACCTGGCCGAATTCGCCCTCATGTGCACGGCTGGCTTTCCTGAACCGCTCACGTTCAGCTGGCGGGTGCGGCGGGCGCTGGCGGCCCGGGCCGGGCAGTTCGACGTGGTCCACGACAACCAGACGTTCGGCCGGGGGCTTCTGGGCGTGATGGCCGACGGATGGCCGCTGATGGGGACGTGCCACCACCCGATCACTGTCGACCGCACCCTTGACCTGGACCACGCCGAGAACTGGCGGCGCCGGCTGGTGCTGCGCCGCTGGTACGGGTTCCTGGGCATGCAGATGAAGGTGGCCCGGCAGATCCCCCGCATCCTCACCGTCTCCTCCTCCTCGAAACGGGACATCGTCGACCAGTACGGGATCGCCTCCGACCAGCTCGAGGTGGTGCCCATCGGCGCCGACCATACGCACTTCCGGCCGCATCCCGAGATCGCAAGGGTTCCAGGTCGGATCATGACAACGGCCAGCGCCGACGTCCCGTTCAAGGGATTGCTGCCCCTGGTCGAAGCGGTGGCGAAACTCCGGGTCGAGCACCCTGAGGCCCACCTCGTCGTGGTCGGTCGCCTTCGCCCGGAGAGCCCGGTCTCGGCGGCTATCGCCCGTTTGGGTCTGTCCGGGGCGGTCCGCTTCGAGTCGGCGGTGAGCGACGACCGCATGGTGGAGCTGTACGCCGAGGCCACGGTTGCGGTGGTCCCGTCGTTGTACGAGGGGTTCTCGCTGCCGGCCGTGGAGGCCAT
This sequence comes from uncultured Acidimicrobiaceae bacterium, assembly GCA_963769725.1. Lineage (GTDB taxonomy): Bacteria > Actinomycetota > Acidimicrobiia > Acidimicrobiales > Palsa-688 > PALSA-693. The sequence goes on from CAVYMU010000011.1 coordinate 190,235, forward strand.
GGCGTGCGGGGTCCCCTTGGTGACCACGACAGGGGGCGCCCTGCCGGAAGTCGTCGGCGACCACGCCGTCACCGGCCTGCTGGTCCCGCCGGGCGACCCGAGCGCCCTGGCTGGCGCCATGGCGACTATCATGGATGACCCCGAACTGGCGGCCCGCCTGGCCGTGGCCGCCCGGCAGCGGGTCCTCGAACGATTCACCTGGCGGGCCTGTGCGGTAGCCACCGCCGACAGCTACCGCTGGACGATCGAGCAGCACCGCCGCTCCGGGCCGAGCGGCGCTGGTGCCGTGCTGACCGTCCGCTTCGAACGCCTCGGCCTCCGCCCGGGCGACCGGGTGCTCGATCTGGGCGCCGGCGGGGGGCGTCATGCCTTCGAGGCCATGCGCCGGGGCGCCACCGTGACCGCCCTGGACGCCGATGCTCTGCCCATCAAAGACGTGGCCGGCATGCTGGCGGCGATCCTCGCCGAAGAGGGGGCGGTCCGAGCGAGCGGGGCAAGCGGGGCCGCGATCGTCGGCGACGCCCTCTCCCTGCCGTTCACCTCACAAGTGTTCGACCGGGTCATCGCAGCCGAGGTCCTCGAGCACATCCCCGACGACCGGGGCGCCATCTGCGAACTGGTGCGGGTGCTGCGCCCGGGTGGCACCATGGCCATCACCGTCCCCCGGTGGTGGCCGGAGCTGTTGACCTGGGCTCTCTCTGATGACTACCACCACACGCCCGGCGGACATATCCGGATCTACCGCCGCTCCGTGCTGGCCGAGCGGCTGCGGGTCGCCGGGCTGCAGGTCTACGGGTCCCACCACGCCCACGCCCTCCACAGCCCCTACTGGTGGCTGCGCGCCCTGGTCGGGGTGACCGACGACGCCCATCCCTGGGTACGGGCCTACCACCGGATGCTGGTGTGGGACATCACCGCCCACACCCCCGTAACGAGGGTGCCCGAGGCCCTGCTCAACCCGGTGCTCGGCAAGAGCGTCGTGATGTATCTGAGGAAACCGGCGTGACGGGCCCGCTGACCGCGGCCGAGGTGGCCGACACGGCGTCGTGGATCGAGGCCGTACAGTTGCCGAACGGGATGATTCCCTGGTTTCCTGGGGGGCACGCCGATCCGTGGAACCACACCGAGTCGGCCATGGCCCTCGTCCTCGCCGGCCGGCGCCGAGCGGCCGAGCGGGCGTTCGAGTGGTTGGCGTCGACCCAGTTTCCCGATGGCACCTGGTGCCGCTACCACCTGGCCGAGGGCATCGAAGACCCGCGCCGGGATCCCAATGTGGGCGCCTACGTCGCCACCGGGACCTGGTGGCATTACCTGTGTACCGAGGACGTCGGGCTGCTCGAAAGCATGTGGCCGGTCGTCGAGGCTGCCGTAGGGTTCGTGCTGCGCCTCCAGCAACCCGGTGGTGAGGTCCTGTGGTCGATGGATCCGGACGGTCACCTGGGCCGCTACGCCCTACTGACCAGCACGTCCTCGATCCATCACAGCCTGCGCTGCGCCGTGGCCATGGCCGAGTGCCTGGGGTTCGAGCGGCCCGAGTGGGAACTGGCCGCTGACCGCATGGTCGAAGCGATTGTCCACCGTCCGGCGAGCTTCGCGCCCAAATTGCGCTGGGCCATGGACTGGTACTACCCCGTCCTATCGGGCGCCCTCTCCGGTGAGCCGGCGTGCGAGCGCCTCGACGAGCGCTGGTCCGAGTTCGTGCTCGACGGTGTCGGCGTGCGGTGCGTGTCGGACCATTCGTGGGTAACGGCGGCGGAGACCGCCGAGTGCGTCATGGCCCTCGATGCCGTCGGCCGGCGCGACCAGGCCACGCGGATGCTCGATTGGACGCGTCATCTGCGCCACCACGACGGCGGCTACTGGACCGGGTGCGTGCACCCCGAATGCGTCCGGTATCCGGGAGGGGAGCGCAGCACCTACACCGCCGCCGCCGTCGTGCTGGCCGACCACGCCCTCTACGGGTTCGGCCGGAGCGCCGGCCTGTTCCGCGGCGAAACGCTGCCGGGCGTCGTCGACGTGTCGGTGGTGCGCGAGCCGCTGCCTGAAGGCTGACCGCCGGACGTCCGTAGGTCAACCGTCAGCGGTCAGCCGTCAGCCGGCGGGGGCGCCCGGGCGGGCAGATGGCTGGTGCCCGAGTTTGTTCCCAGTCACTCTCTGGACGGTGCCGCCCTTCAGCTGGGCCGAGTTTCGTCCAGAAAGCGCGACGCCGGGCGCCGGCGGCGCCCGGCGGCGGGCCACGCTGCTGGCCCCAGTCACTCTCTGGACGGTGCCGCCCTTCAGCTGGGCCGAGTTTCGTCCAGAAAGCGCGAATCCGGGCGCCGGCGGCGCCCGGCGGCGGGCCACGCGAGCCACTGGGGATTGCGATGCTGTCGGGACGGCTCGCTCAGCTGCGAGGTCCGCTCGATCCGACCGGGTGGTTCGCACCATGTTCGCGGACCAACCGGGCGGCCCGGCGTCCGGACGCGATGCACGCCGGAATCCCCGAGCCGCGATAGGAGGCTCCGGCCAGAGCGACCCCGGGGAGACGACCGCTCAGGGCCGCTTCCACCCGGCCGATGCCGTCACTGTGGCCAAGCAGGTACTGGGGGAACGCGTCGGGCCACCGCGACACCCGCGCCGCCGAAACCGAGAGACTGGCACCGAGCGCCTCCTCCAGTTCGCCTAACACCCGATCGGTCAAGGCCCCGTCGTCGAGGTCGAGGGCCCCACGGTCGCGGTAGCGCCCGACCGACAACCGGACCACGGCCTGCCCCGGGTCGCTCCAGTGGGGCCATTTGTTGGAGGCGAATGAACACGCGGTGACGAGACGATTCGACCCTTGCGGGACAAGGAACCCATTGACCCCAGATGGAAGGCGGGCGCCCGAGAGGGCGACGGTGACCACCGCGACCGACGCAGTAGGAATGTCGGACAGCGGGGCCCCGGTCTCGGCCCCCAAGATGGCGGCCGCCGTTCGCGCCCGTGTGGCGATCACGGCTGCGTCAAAGGTCTCGGCCTCGGGCCCCACGACCACCCCTCCGCCGGGGTTGACGTTGACGCTATTCACCTTCCTGGTCACGAATCGCGTGCCTGCGGTCCGCAGGGATTCGACGAGGACGTCGACCAGGCGGCCGACGCCCGCCCGGGGGGTGAGGAACATCGGTTGCGCGGAGCCGGCGGGCGTCGGTGCCCCCGGCGCCCGCAAGGCCAGGAGGAGGCTGCGGGACCGGGTCGCGGCGGCGACCAGTTGCGGTACGACTTCGGCCGCGGCCAGGTCACGGGTTGACCCGGCGTGGATCCCGCCGACGAGCGGGTCAACGAGGCGATCGGCGACTTCGGCGCCGAACCGGCCGGCGATCAGCTCCCAGACGGTGAGCGTCGCGGGCAGTTGGCCGCGGGGCAAGACCAGGTCGAGGGCGGCTCGGAGCACGCCGCGGGGGGACAGAATCCGGCTGCCGATGAGCGGGGCGAGCTGGCGGGGGACGCCGAGCACCAGGCCTTCGGGGAGGGGGCGGAGGCGACCCTGCCACCACAGCATCGAGCGGCCCGCCTCGGGAGCGACCAACTCGTCGCTGATTCCCAGCTCCCGGCACAGCTGCACCGCTTCGGGGACGCGGGTCAGGAACGCGTCCGGTCCCTCGTCGATTAGGTGCCCGGCGAACTCTGTCGTGCGAATGCAGCCGCCCAGTTGTTGCGGCTCGAAGACCGTCACTTCGGTGACCGCGGCGAGCTGAGCTGCCTCGGGCTCGGCCGCGCCGTGGCCTTGGCGTTCGGGGGCCAGTTGGCACAGTTCCCACGCCGCGGCGAGGCCGGCGATACCTCCGCCTATGACGGCGATTCTCATGGGCTCGGGCTCCATGAATGGCACAACTCGACCAGCCGGCTCAGCACGTCGGGATCGGTCTGAGGGAGCACGCCGTGACCGAGGTTGAAGATATGGCCGGGCCCCGCGCCGGCGGCCAGGACCGCCTCGGCTCTCGGCCGGGTGACGTCCCAACCGGCGAGCACCACCGCCGGGTCCAGGTTGCCCTGCACGGCCGTACCAGGCCCGACTCGCTGGCGGGCCTGATCGAGCGGCACCCGCCAGTCGACGCCGACCACGTCGGCACCGGCCTCGTGCAGCAGTCCCAGGAGCTCTCCGGTGCCGACCCCGAAATGCAGGCGCGGGACACCGAGGTCCGCCAGCCCGCCGAGCACCTTGGCGCTGGCGGGCAGGACGAAACGGCGATAGTCCTCCTGGTTGAGCGCTCCCACCCAGCTGTCGAAGAGCTGGATGGCCTGGGCCCCGGCTGCGACCTGAGCCCGAAGCGATGCCAGCGCTATGCCGGCCAGACGGTCCATGAGGTCGGCCCAGAGGGCGGGGTCGGAGTACATCAATGATTTGGTCTTGGCCTGGTCGCGCGACGGGCCGCCTTCGATCAGGTAGCTGGCGAGGGTGAAGGGCGCCCCGGCGAACCCGATCAATGGGACTGTGAGCTCTCTGCGGAGGATCCGGATGGCCTCCAGGACGTACGGGACATCCGTTTCGGGCTCGAGCGGTCGAAGCCGGTCGAGGTCGGCGGCGCAGGAGAACGGTTCCGCGGCGACGGGGCCGACGCCGGCGTGCACCTCAATTCCGAAGCCGATGGCTGCGAGGGGAACCACGATGTCGGAGAACAGGATGGCGGCGTCGACACCGTACCGGCGCACCGGCTGCAGGGTGAGCTCGGCCGCCATCTCCGGCGCCCGGAGCGACTCGAGGATGCTGGTGTCGCCTCGGGCCCGTCGGTACTCCGGGAGGGACCGCCCCGCCTGACGCATGAACCACACCGGCGGGTGTGGGACCGGATCGGACCGGCAGGCAGCGAGGAACGGCGCCACCGCATCGGGGCTCATGACGGCGTCATCGTCGGGGTCCGTGGCACCTGGCCCGGGCGAAGCTGGTGGACGCGGCCACGACGCCGTGCGTGGCTCGCAGGGTCGCGGTGACCACCGCCACGGTGACGTGAACGGGCGTGGTGACAACCCTCGTGACGACCGCTCCGGCCTGTGGACCACCGAGCGCGGCCGCCAGGTCAGCGGTGTCCAGGTGACCGGTGACGATGAAAACGGCGCGGGCCCGCCCCAGTTCACTGCTGGCGCGGCACGCTTCGACGTTGCACCCCGATGCCGCCAACCAAGCCGCCGTGACGTGGAGCAAGCCCATCCCGTCGGGTGCATCCACCGTCACCACCGATCGGCCCAGGTCCTGTGGTTGGGCCTCGACCACGACCAGCCCCTGGGGTACGAAGGCGACCGTCGGAACCACCCCGCCGGACAAACGGTCGCGGAGGGCCTGGCCGAGATGGCTCCACTCCTGATCGGACAGGTCGGCTCGACCGGTGGCCCCGACCGTCAGGCGCTGCAGGGCGAGGCGACTGCGCGGCAGCACGGTGACCGCGGCGTCGACGATCGTCAGTCCGGCTCCCGCCAGGGTGCCGCTGATGGCGGCGAGGAGTCCCGGTCGATCTGGCGTGACGACCGTCACCCGCCACAGACGAGGGTGGTCCGTCTGATTGACCACGGCGCGCACCTCTCGCCTGGCGAGCGGCGGGTGGCACAACACCAGTTCGCCGGCGACCAGCTCATCGGAGGCACCCAACAGCCACAAGGTGTTGGTATCCGACAGCACTTCATCGATCAGCTCTGATGGCAGGCCGGTGGGCTCCAGAAGCTCACGCAGTGCAGTCACGGAGGCCACGTCGAATCGTATCCTGCCCGCCAGGCCACCTCGGCGGGGCGATGGCTTGCGCAACGCGGCTGCAGCACGCAAAGTGGATATTCCCCGTATGACGCACCCGGACGTAGCGGCCGAACAGGCCCACGTGGACCTCGCCTACTCCCGGCTGGCGGCCATGCGCGCCGCGGCCGCGGCGAGATTGCAGGACGCGTTCGGGGAGCGAGGGGGCACCTTCCAGGCTGTTACCGAGCGGGACATCCGCGTCCGCAACAGCCTGACCCGGTTGGAGCAACTCGAGATCGGGCGTGAATCCCTGGTCTTCGGCCGCATCGACCGCAACCCGGTCGAGGTTGCACCGGCCAACGGGGCCGAAGAGGGAACCGAGTCGTTCCACCTCGGACGGCTCGCCATCTCGGACCAGGATCAAGAGCCGCTCGTCGTCGACTGGCGGGCCCCGATCGCCGAGCCCTTCTACCGTGCCACCGGTGCCCACCCCATGGGCCTGGTCCGCCGCCGCCACTTCCTCACTGAAGGCCAGCAGGTGTTGGACCTCGAAGACGAGCTCTTCGATGCCTCCGGCAGCGAGCCGGGGGCCGGGCTCGGCCTGTCCGGACCGCAGGTGCTGCTGGCCACCCTGGAGCGATCCCGGACCGGCCGCATGCGCGACATCGTGGCGACCGTACAGCGGGAGCAGGATGAAATTATCCGGGGTCCTCTGCCGGGCATCCTGGTGGTCCAAGGCGGCCCGGGAACCGGCAAGACCGCCGTCGCCCTGCACCGAGCGGCCTATCTCCTCTACACCCATCGCTTTCCTCTGGAGAATCAGGGCGTGCTGGTGGTGGGTCCGAACGCGACCTTCGTCCGATACATCGAGCACGTGTTGCCATCCCTCGACGAGAGTGGCGTTGAGCTGTCGACGGTCAGCGGTCTGTTCTCGGGCGTTCGGCCCTCGGCTCGCGAGGACGAGGACACCGACCGCCTCAAGGGTGACGCCCGTATGGCCGCTGTCATCGCCGCCGCCGTCACCGATCGGCAGCGACCGCTGCGCCGAACGGTGGAGATTCCTTTCGGCGCCCGCGTGCTCCGCGTTACCCCGCAGCTCTCCGCCCAGGTCGTGGCGGCGGCCAAGCGGCGGGCAGGGACCCACAACGCCCGCCGGCGGACCGTCGAGGCCCTGCTGTGGCGAGCCCTCATTCAGCAACTCCCGCCCGATGACGGCATCTCCGACGGCGGTGACCCCACCGAGGTGCTTACGGCCGAGGTCTTCGGCCGCCAGCTGCGTCGTCTGCCGGAGATGGTCGCCGTCCTGGACCGCATGTGGCCGATCCTCACCCCGCAGCAGCTACTGCACGATCTCTTCGGCGCCGCCCCCCTGATCGAGCTGGCCGCGGCCAACCATCTCGAAGCGTCGGAGCAGCGGCTGCTCGAGCGACCGCGGCTCGACCAGGTCGGCGACGTTCGTTGGACCGATGCGGATATAGCGCTGCTCGACGAGGCCCGGGCCCTGCTCGGGCCGCCCCGGCGCAGAATCGCATCCGACGCGGACCTCCCCCGGGCCTTTGGGCACGTGGTCATCGACGAGGCCCAGGATCTCTCGCCGATGCAACTGCGGATGGTCGGCCGGCGGTCGCTGTCAGGCTCGATGACGATCGTCGGTGACATCGCCCAGGCCACCAGCACCTGGGTGCCCGGATCGTGGTCCCAGGTGGTCGAGCACCTCCCGGCCCGCCGAGGCTGGCGGCTCGTCGAGTTGACCATCAACTATCGCACCCCCCGCGAGATCATGGAGATGGCGGGGCGAGTCCTCGAACAAGTCGCCCCGGGGGTTCGTCCCCCAGACGCCGTCCGCATCAGCGGCCGACCCCCCCGCATCATCCGGGCCGCCGTGTCGGCGGAGTCGTTTCCAGGCGACGCCCTGAGTGCTCTTACGGCCCAGACCGTCCAGCGCGAGCTCGACGGTCTCTCCTCCCGGCAGGAGGGCACGCTGGGTGTTATCGTGCCCCCGACGCTGCTCGGTCCCGTCGCCATGGCCATATCGGCCGCGGGCATACCATTCGGCCGGGTCGGCGACCGGGCTCTCGACGAGCGGGTCAGCTTGCTGACGATCGAGGACGCCAAAGGGCTGGAGTTCGACGACGTCATCGTGGTCGAGCCGGTTCGCATCGCCCAGGAGACCCCGCAAGGGTTGCGAGCGCTCTACGTGGCCTTCACCCGGGCCACCCAGGCCTTGACGATCGTGCATGCCCACGCCCTGCCCGCTCCGGTCGCGGCTGCCTTGCAAACCTCCGCCTGACCGGGCTCGCTCCGCCCACGGCGGGCCGGCCACCGCTCGCCGCCGGGGCGGCCCGGACCGGCTCGTAGACTCCAGCCTTTATGGCCCTAGATGATCGCACCCGAGCCGCCCTCGCCCAACTGGTGCGCGGTCGCGGCTACGAATACCGGGACCCGCCATTCCAGCTCACGTCGGGTGGCTGGAGTCACGACTACGTCGACGGCAAACACGCCATCGCCACCGGAGCCGCGCTGGGCCAGGCCAGCCAGGGGGTCATCGAGGTCGTGGCCGGCCCCTTCGACGCGGTGGGCGGACCGACCATGGGCGCCGACGCCCTTGCTCACGGCGTGGCGCTGCTCGCGGGGACCGCGTGGTTCTCCGTGCGCAAAGAGCCCAAGGGTCACGGCCGGGATGCCTGGGTGGAGGGCGCCCGGCTTCAGGAAGGACAGACCGTGGTCGTCCTCGACGACGTGGTCTCGACGGGCGCGTCGCTCTTGCGAGCGGTGGACCGGGTCCGTGAACTCGGCGTCGAGGTGATCGCGGCGACGGCCCTACTTGACCGCAGTCCCTCGGTCGCGCCGCGCTTTGCGGCCGCCGGCGTTACCTGGGTCCCGCTCCTGACCTGGGCCGACGTCGGCATCCAGCCGCTGTGAGCGGGCCGGGTCGAGACCGGCCGCTCGACGAGTCGGAACTGCATTCCGATCCGATCCGCCAGTTCCAGCGCTGGTTCGACGAGGCCAAGACCGCCGGCGAGCCGGAGCCCGAGGCCATGGCGCTGGCCACGGCGACACTCAACGGAGAGCCGTCGAACCGTTTCGTGCTGTTGAAGGGTGTTGATGCACGCGGCTTCGTGTTTTACACCAACGGCCGCAGCCGGAAGGGCCGTGAACTCGCGGCCAACCCCAGAGCCGCCTTGGCGTTTCGATGGTGGACCGTCGAGCGTCAGGTCCGGGTGTCCGGGCCGATCGCTCCGCTCCCACCCGGCGAGTCGGACGCCTACTTCAAGACCCGCCCACTGGGAGCACAGCTCGGTGCCTGGGCCTCGGCCCAGAGCGAGCAAGTCGCCAGCCGGGCAGTGCTCGACCGGCAGCTTATGACCGTGACCGAGCGCTTTGTCGGTCGAGACGTGCCGCGCCCGCCCTGGTGGGGGGGATTTCGAGTCCGCCCGACCGAAGTGGAGTTCTGGCAGGGGCGCCGCGATCGCCTGCACGACCGGCTCTGCTACCGCCTGGTCGGCGGCCGGTGGCGGATCCAGCGCCTCAACCCCTGAGCGCCCTCGACCCTTGGAACCCCTCACCCCCCGGAACCCCTCCGCCCTTAGCCCCCCGGAACCCCTCCGCCCCCGGAACCCCTCCGCCCCTGGAACCCCTCCGCCCCTGGAACCCCTCCCGCCCCTGAGAACCCTGAGCGCTCAGAACCCTGAGCCTCTCGCCGGCGGTCGAACCGGTCGAGGCACAATGGAGGCATGTCCGACACCTCGGCAGCCCTTGAGATCGATCTGGCCCGTTTCGAGGCCGCTCATTCGGCCGGGGCGGTGGTGCTTGACGTCCGCAATCCCGACGAGTACCAGGCGGGCCACGTACAGGGGGCGGTGCTCATCCCGCTCAACGAGCTCGCCGCCCGCCAGGATGAGATCCCATCCGCCGATCCTCTCTACGTCATCTGCGCCGTCGGCGGCCGCAGCTTGACCGCGGCAAAGGCCCTGGTGGACGCGGGCTACCAGGCCGTGTCGGTCGCCGGTGGCACCAACGGTTGGATCGAGCGTGGCGGCGCGGTCGTGACCGGCAGCGAACCGGGTTGAGCGTCCCAGCGACGCCGGGACCGCCCCGCCCGCTGGGCCGCCGGCCGAGGCGGCCGGGTGGCTGACTGCCCACCTGAGGTAACGCCGCCACTGGGGCTGCGAGCACATCGGGGTCGGGTTCGGTCCCGCTCAGCCCTCCTGGAGGATCCGGGCGATCCGGTCGAGACCCCGGGCCAGACCGGTGAGGCCCTCCGGGCCGGCGGACCCGCTGACCGGGTCGATGAGGTAGCGCCGGATCCCCTGCACGTGCAGCGGGGCGGCCTGCTCGAGCATCGACAGGCCCGCCGGCGTCAGGACCGCCATGGCGCCCCGTCCGTCGTCGTCGCACGGTTGGCGGGCCACGAGACCCTCCTCGACCAGGCCGTCGATGCGCCGGGTCAAGCCGCTCCGTGAGAGCAGCAACCGGCTGGCCAGCTCCGACATCCGCAGGGCCTCGGCGGGGGCCTCCGAGAGGTGGACCAGCACCTCGTACTCCCCCAGGGTCAGCCCCGCCCCCTCCCGCAGTTCGTGGTCGAGGCGCTCCCGCATCCGGCATTCGACCGAAAGGAGCTGGCGCCACACCTGCTGCTCGGTATCACTCAGCCATCCCACCGACTCCGTTACCACAGGTTTCGAGCCTACCCCGGTATCTGCCCCAACCAGTTGTAGCTGCAATCACATCCGATCATCCCCCCTTCCCGAAAGGGTCCTGATCAGGTATTATGAGATACCTGACGGGCGCGGCTGGAGGTTTGCTGACCCCGGACCGCGGCACCCGCCAGAAGCATCTGCCCGGGTACATCGAGAGACGAGGACGAGTGCCCAACAACCACGCCGCTCAGCCTGAGGAAGATCTGGTCCGCCTCTATCTGAACGACATCGGTAAGCACGCCCTGCTCACCAAGGACGACGAGGCCCGATTGGCCCAGGCCATCGAGGCGGGCCGGGAGGCACGGGCCGAGTTCGCCGTGGCCAAGGGGATCACCCCATCCCGCAAGCGGGAGTTGCGCCGGCTTATCCGTGACGGGGACGAGGCAGCCGAGACGTTCGTCAAGGCCAACCTGCGCCTGGTCGTCTCTATCGCCAAGAAGTATCAGGCCGCCGAGCTGCCGCTGCTCGATCTGGTCCAGGAGGGCAACCTGGGCCTCATGCACGCGGTCGAGAAGTTCGATTGGCGCAAGGGCTTCAAGTTCTCGACCTACGCCACCTGGTGGATCCGGCAGGCCATCACCCGCGGCATCGCCAACACCGGTCGCACGGTTCGGCTTCCCGTTCACGCCGGCGATCTGCTGACCCGGGTGACGAAGGCCCGGGGTCGCCTCGAAGGCCAACTGGGCCGGCGCCCGACGGTGGCGGAACTGGCCGCCGATCTGGAGCTCGAAGAGGAGAAGGTCACCGAGATCCTTCGGCACGCGGCCGAGCCGCTGTCACTCTCGGAGCCCTTGCGTGAGGACGGCGACGCCGAGCTCGGCGACGTGGTCGAGGACCGGTCGGCGGTTTCCCCGTTTGACGCCGCTGCGGCCGCCCTTCTCTCTGGCGAGGTCAACAAGATGCTCATCGCCCTGGACGAGCGCGAGCGCGAGATTCTCCGGCTGCGGTTCGGCCTCGACCGGGGCGAGCCTCGGACCCTCGACGAGGTTGGCGAGCATTTCAGCCTGACCCGGGAGCGGATCCGTCAGATCGAGGCCCGGGCCATGTCCAAGCTGCGGCACCCCTCGACCGACCGCGGGGCCCGCGAACTCCTTACCGGCTGACCTCGCCTCAACCGGGCCCCTTCCGAGCCGGGCGGGCCGGGTAGCCGGCGCACAGGCGGGCCACCGCCCGGGCGGGCCCGGCCACGACGAGATACTCCGTGTTGCGGGTTCGTCCCACTTGTCCAACTTTTTTCCCTGTCGGGTTGTAGATGCCGATCTGAGCGCCGACATAGCGCTTCGAGTCGAACGTCAACACCTCCACCGCGCCCCGCCCGCCGGCCATGTCGGCCAGGTCGTCGAGGGTCACCCAGCCCTCGTCACTGCCGGAGATCACCACCACCTCGGCCCGGACCGCCCGGACCAGGCGGGCCAGGGCGTGCGGCGCCTCCCGGCGCCGGTTGAAGACCGACGACGTCAACGGGTCCCTTACGTCCACCCGCTTGCACGCCACGCCGTAATGGTCGGGGGCGTCCCAGGCCACCAGGGTCTCCCAGACGTGGTAGTTCCCGACGTAGCGGTGATGGTTGTACGGCGGGTCGAGGTAGGCCAGATCGACTGGGGCCAGGCGATCGACCACCTCGACGGCATCGCCGCGGTAGGCGGCACCGGAGCCGCCCAGGAGATCAGGCAGGCGCAGCTCGAGGGGCTGGTAGGAGCGGGGCGCCCACTCCTTCAGGTACGCCATCTGCAACCCGGTGGTGGAGTCGACCCGGTCGGCGGCCAAGAGGAGTGAGGTGAGCAGGATGGGGCGCCACGGGTGGTCTGCCCACCCGGCCTCGATGGCGTCGCGGATGGCGTCGATACGCCGGGCGTTCGGTTCCTGGAAGTAGCGGGCGGCGCGGCTGAACGTCTCGGTGACATAGCCATCGGTGCCTGGCAGGGACTGCAGGTGAGAAATGACCTCGCCCAGCCCGGCTCGGTCCACCCGGCCGGCATCAGTCCCGATGTAGCACTCGCCGAGGACGGCCGAGTAGCGGGCCGAGTCGACCGCGGTCACGAATGCGCCGCGGCGCTTCCACTCCTGGGCGACCCGGGTGGTGCCGGTGAAGAGATCGACGGCGGTCGCCGCCCCCAACCGGCTCAACAGGTCGCCGAGCACCGGCACCAGCCGTCGCTTCGAACCGATGTACTTGATCACCGGTTGGTGAGGCCGAGCATTCAGATCGTCCGCTTGCCCAAGGACCGGGGGAGCTGATCGAGAACCACGCTGGCCAGCACCCGGAGGTTACGGCTGGTGACCAGCACCAGGGCGTAGCGACCCTGCTGGGTAGGTGGGGCCAGGTCGACCTGCCCGGGCGCGAACGATCCCTTGAACGCGACCGTGCACACCGAGGTGTCTTCGTCGCCGGAAAGCGTGGTTTGGGCCGAAGAAGAGAGCTGACCTCTGACCCGGTCGGCGGGCACCCGGTGAACGCCGATGAGCGTGGCCCGGCTGCTATGGACGGCGGCTCGGGCCGTCGGGATGGCCCGGTAACAGGCGCTGACCGAGCCGTTCGAGAGGAGGGAGCGCGGCGTCCCGCACGCCGCTACCAAGAGCAGCAGGGCGAGGACCGCGGTGATCGCGATGTGGTGGCGGTTGGGTCTACTCATGCCGGGCTCGTTTCCAGCACGGGGCGGCGGCTGCGCCCGATGAGGGCCAGCACCCCCCACGCCCCCCAGCCTACGGGCACGAGCAACCAAAACGAGATGAGCCGGTACAGGAGTACGGCCGCCACGGTGGAGCTCTGCGCCCCCCCAAAGGCGACCAGGGCGACCGTCAGGCTGCCCTCGACGACCCCGAGCCCCCCGGGCGTGATGGGAAGGATGGTGGCCAGCTGCCCGGCGCCGTAGGCGAGGAGCAGGCCCCGCCAGGGCACTCCGGCGCCGACCGCCAAGAAGCAGAGGGCGAGACAGCCACAGTCGGCCACCCAGTTGCCCAAGCTCATGCCCGAGGCCCAGATCCAATCGGTTCGGCTCGGGCCGACGGCCCCGACCCGGGTCAGCCAGTCGTCGATGACCTGCTCGGCGGGGATGGTCGGCGAGGGACGGCGGATGAACCGCTGCGACCAGCGAACGACCCGAGCCAGGTGCGGCAAGAGCCGGGCCCGCTCAACCCAGGCCAGCACCAGCAGGGCGGCGGCGACGACGATGCCGAGGATCACTTCGACCAGGTCGAGGGCGCTGCCGGCGCCGAGCGCCATGCCGAGCCCGACGGTGGCCAGAGCGGACAGGGAAATGAACGACAGGGCGTTTACCGCCACCAGCGTCCATCCCGCCAGCACGTCGTCGGCGCCGAAGCGCCGGTACTGGCGGAAGACGTAGGCGGCGTAGAAGATGACCCCGCCCGGCAGGGAGTTCTGGATGGCGTTGCCGGCCAGGCTGATGCCGGTCATCGGTGCCATCTGGATCCGTACCTTGCCGGCGAGCAGGAGCCGGCGCTGCAGCGAGGCGTAGGCCAGGTACGACACCGCCTCCGCACCCAGGGCCACCACGACGATTCCCCAGCGAAGATTCGAGAGGTAGGCGGTGGCACCGCTGAGCTCGTCGGTTTTGCCGGTGATAGCCCAGATCGCCACTCCGGCGACGGCGAAGCCGAGTACGAAGCGGACGATCCGCCAGACCAGATACCAACGGCCGGCGGACGGTGCGACGATCGGCGGGTCCGGGGGAGTGCTCACCAGGGCACCGATCATCGCGCCGCCAACCCGGATCCGCCCGGTCACTCGAGCTCCGCCTGGCCGCGTCGACGACCGCCGGCTGTGGCACCCTACGGGGAGTGGAACACGATGTTTCCGACTCCGGCGCCGGCGACGGCGGGGATTCCCGCCGCGGGGGCGACGCCGGGGGATCCGGCGACCGCCCCGGCTCCGGCGCCAGCGATGGCTGGACGTCCGGCGGATCGGACTCCGGGCCCTCGGGCGACGGCGATGGCTGGCCGTCCGGCGGCGGTGATGGCTGGCCGTCCGGCGGCGGTGATGGCTGGCCGTCCGGCGGCGGTGATGGCTGGCCGTCCGGCGACGCCGATGGCTGGGCGGCGGCGTCGGGTGGGGCGGGGTCACCCCATGGCTGGGCCGGGGCTCCCAGTGCTTCCGCATCCGACTCCAACTGGCCTGGATCCGAGCCGGGCGGGACGGCCTCGATCCTGGCCGCCGAGGTGTCCGCCCTCCCGCCGGCCAGCACCCCACCCTTCTCCGCGCCGCGCCGCCACTGGTGGTCACCGCTCCCGCTGCCGGCGCTGCCGCCCATCTCGGCCGGCCGGGCCTACACCGAGGTGCTGCTGGTCTTCGGGGCGTTCTTTCTGGCCGGGATCCTCGGTGCCGGGCTGCTGCTCGCCGGGCGCTACCAGAATCCCTTCCAGAACGGGAGCTGGTCCGACTACGGCCCGGAGATGGTCGATATTGTCGCCCAGACGGCCCTCGCGGTCGCGGTCGTCCTGCTGCTGAGCGCCCGTCGAGGCGTCACGGCCGGAACCCTCGGCTTCAACCTGCCCCGTCGCCGGGATGGCCGCTTTGCGGCCGGGCAGGCCACCCGGATCCTGGCCTGGGCCATCTTCGCCCAGGTGATCGGCGGCATCATCAACGCCGCCCTGCAGACCGGGCATCTCCCGACTTCCCAACCCAACCCCGCCGAGCTGGTCTTCGCCACCTTCGACTCGATCCAAGCCGGAGTGGTCGAGGAACTGGTTGTCCTGGCCTTTGTCGTCGTGACTCTGCGGCAGGCGGGCCGGGGCTGGTGGGAGGTCACCCTGGTGGCGCTGGTGTTGCGGGGTTCCTATCACATCTACTACGGGCCGGGTGTGGTCGGGATCCTGGTATGGGCGCTGCTCTTTTATTGGATCTATCTCCGGTTCCGCAGTCTGATCCTGTTGATGATCTGCCACGCAGCCTGGGACACGGTGGGGTTTCTTTCCCAACGATGGCCGGCTGTGGTCGGAGGCGCGGTCCTCGTTGCCGCCGCCATTTGGATCGTGGCGCCCATTACCTGGTTGATCGAGCGGAACGCTCCGGAGCCGGAGCTGGCCTGGTCTCCCGGACCGGGTCCGGCCCTGTCGACGCCTCCGGTGCAGCCCGGCGGGGCGCCTCCGGGGTGGCAGCCCAGCGTGGCGCCTCCGGGGTGGCAGCCCGACCCCGCCGGTATGCACTACTGGCGATGGTGGGACGGTCAGCGGTGGACTGACTATGTGTCCGGACCCTGACCGCGCCCCTTCCCGGTCCACTTAGCCGATCTCCAGCCCGGCGCCTCGATGCCTCTCGGGGACCGCCGGGGTCTGGCGTCCGGGGCCGGGCGGCCGCAGGCTGACCCGCGCCCAGGGCGGTTCAGGCGACGGCACCACTACGGCGGATCCCACCACCCGCCCCTGGTGCGGACCGAGGCTCTCCTCCGGACCGAGCACCAACAACGGTCCGGCGGTGCGGGCGGCCAGGCCGACCGTGACCGCGTACCGGTATCCGAGATGGGTCGCGGTGGTCCGGTCGAGGATGGCGTTGATGCCGTTCCCGTCCACGGTGAGCGTAGACCGCCGTCGATCGACCTCCGCCACTTTCAATAGGGTCCCGCGCGGCATCTCTGCGGACAGCCGCCGAAGGGTGACAACCCGGTCACCCGCTTGGAATATTCGCTCTCCGCAGGCCAACTCGGGGCCGGTCAGCTGTGAGCGGCCGGCCAAGATGGCCCGGGCGGCCTGATTGAGAGCATCGACCTCGGCGTATCCCATGCCCACGAGCACGGGTGGAACCCGCTCCGAGCACGCTTGGGCCCACTGGTGCAGCAGGACGCCGGCGGCCCGGGTTCCGGTGGGCCAGGCCCGAGCCAGACGACCGATAGCACCGTTGTCCGTCTGCGCTCCGAGGTGAGGCGCCCATACGGGTGGCGGCCCCGGATCGAGCCGGCCTACCCGGTCCCCGAGAAGAGCCAGCCCATCGCTGCGCATCCAACTCAGCCGGGGCGTCGTGCCCCCCTCCACCATCACGATGGTACGGAGCTGGTCGTGGCCGGTCAGAATGGCCAGCAGCTCGGCCGTGGTGCGGCGGTCGGCCTGGTCGACGATGAGTACGTCGGCGCGCCCAACGGGCCGGTAGGGCTCGATCCCTGTCAGGACCCTCCACCGGAGGGCGGCCAGATCACTCCCGGTCGCGACCGCGACCCGCAGGCCCGCCGACCGCCAGGCGGACCCGGCCACCTCGAGGACGCCAGCGTGGGCGAGAAGGTTGGTCCGTCCCGGCGGAGCGTGCAGGATGTGGACCCGGCGGTCGTCCGACAGCAGCTGTCGAGCCGCGTCCCTGCTCTCCGTAGCGGACCGCGCCGCGGAGAGGATCTCGGCCCCGCCGCCGGAACGACTCGACGTGGCCAGGGGTACGACCCGCTGCGCCAGTTCGAAGAAGCGTCGATCGCGGGATTGCGCCGTCGGGGTGGTCCAGCGGGGGGAGGCGGCCGGCGGTGCCGCGACCGGGTCGGCCGCCTGGCAAAAGCGGTCCGCCCATCCTGCGGCCTGCTGGGCTCCCATCCCGTCGGATGAACAGGCGGCCAGGGCGACGAGGACGTCTGCCCGGCGAAACGACGATCGCTGCGCCGCCAGCCACGAGGTCACCGGGCCCTCGAGGTGCCGAGAGCCCGCGGGTGGGCCTCCCGCCGAACGCTCGGCCGCCCGGCTCACGACCGGCCTCGATCAGCCGGTCGGCGTCATCGGACCCGAACCCTGCGGCCCGCGTCCGCTGCCGCCACGGTTGCGGGAGGGCCGTGCTGCGGCTTTGGATGGTGGCCCGGGTGCGCACTCCCAGCCGTTGGCCGCCGGGCTGGTCCCGAAACGCGGCCCGGTCCGCGGCCGCAGCTCGGCTCCGACCGCTCGTCGCCCGCACTGCGGCTCGCGGGACGCCCGCCACATCGGCCAGGCCATCCGGCTGGATCCGCCAATCCATGGCCAGCCCGCCGGCCCGAAGGTGGTGGCGGAGCCCCAGCTGGTAGATCGCGCCCAGGGAACGGTGTCCGGTCCACCAATCGGTGGTCACCGAAGACCACACCCCGCCCTCGTCGCGCCCCAGATTGCACAGGAGCAGGTGAGTGTGGAGGTGCGGCTCGCCCGACGCGTTGGCATGGTGGTCGAACGCGGCCGCCACCGCCCCCACGGTGGGTGCCACACCGCCCGGCGCACCTGCTCGCCTCACTCCCAGGAGCCGGTACTCGAGATCAGCCAGCACCCCGGCCACCGCGGCCCGGTGGGCGGTGACGATGTCCTCGCCACCAGCCGTTGCCAGCGCCGCCAGCAGAGACACCGACTTGGGTGCGGCGAGCGTGAGGTCCCAGCCGGCCCGCCTTCGTGCCGGTTTCCATGCCGGCAAAAAGTGGCCGTCTCCGGGATGGCGCCCCTGCAACACCTGGACCAGGTCGCGGCGCTGGACTGGGCCTTCAACACCAAGGACCGCGCTGCCCCGGCCCACCCACCGGCCGGGCCCCTGGCCGCGGAAGTAGTAGGCCACGGCCGCCGGACTGAGAGGGGTAACAATAAGCACATAATAATTACTAGCATCACAGGAAAATATATGAAAGGCTGGCTAGAGAACGATGGCCCCGACGCCCACCGATTTCTCTCGGCCTGGCCGTGATCCTCAGCGCCGGCTCGGTCGACCTCGGCCTATTCCCTCGTCCCCCGTCACGGAGGTGTGCAGTGCAGTACCTCGTCTCCGCGGTTCTCTCGGGCGATCCCGCCGCCCCATCCCTCCAGCCCAACGTCAACGGGCTGCCAGGGGCAACGACGCTGCAGCATCTCGCCGACGGCATCGGCGGGTGGGCCCTGATCGCCGCCATGCTGGGCATCGTCATCGGTGCCGTGCTCTGGGCGTTCGGCCATTACTCCCAGAACTACCAACAGGCCTACAACGGCCGTCGCGGCGTGATGGTTTCGGCCCTGGCGGCAGTCCTCATTGGAGGGGCGCCGCACATCATCGGGTTCTTTCTCGGTCAGGGCACGGGGATCACGTCGTGATCAACTCGCTGACCGATAGCTCGCTCTGCGTTCCGTTGTTGACGTGTGGGGGCTCGTCATCAGTGGCGAACTCCCTTGCCCACGCCGCGGCCCAGACGGTGCTGAGTGAGGTAACCGGTGCGCTCGTGGCCGCGGCCGACTGGCTCGTGGGTCATGTGATCCAGCTCGTCTCCGGGCCTGGGCAGGTCAACCTGACTGCGCCGTGGTTCGTGGCCCGCTCACAGGTGATGTTGCAGCTGGTCGAGTTCGTTGTCGTGCCGCTGCTGTTGGCCGCCACCATCGGACCGGTACTCCGTCAGGATCTGCGCCGGTTGGCTCGGGTCTGGGGGGTGGGATTGCCGGTCGCCGTGCTCGTGGGCCTCTCCGGCGCCCAGTTCACCCAGTTGGCGATGGCCGCCACCGACGAGCTGTGTCAACTGATCGTCGGCAACCCTCGGGCCACCCTGAACGGGAGCTTCGGAGGGCTGGCGACGGCGATGGTCACGCCAGGGGCGCCGCAACTGGTGGCGGCCATGATCGCCTGCCTTTTGATCGTCGGGTCGGTGCTGCTCTGGCTGGAGTTGGTGGTGCGAGCCGCGGCCATCTACGTCGCCGTCTTCTTCATGCCGCTGGCGTTGGCGTGTTATGTGTGGCCGGCGACCACCGCCATCGCCAAACGCACCGTGGAGCTGCTGGCGGCTTTGATCTTGTCCAAGTTCGTGATCGTCGGGACCCTGACACTGGGGGTAGCAGCGCTGCACGGTGGACCGTCCGCGGACAACGCCGTGATCGGCTCGGCGCTGCTGCTCATGGCCGGCCTGGCTCCCTTCTGCGTGCTGCGCCTCGCTCCCATCGTCGAGGCTGGCGCCATCGCCCATCTCGAAGGCGTGGCCCGGCGACCGGTCCGGGCGGCTGGTCGGGTCATCACCGGTGTCGCCGCCGGACCGACGCACCCCGTGGTCCGGCTGGTGATGGCGTCCAAATCCGGGGCGTCCCGGCCGCCGGCCGCCCGGATGGTCACCCCTCAGTGGGTGGGCGAACGGCAAGCGGACTACCCGAGCGGGCCTCCGGCAGGGAGCAACGGTGGCTGAGGCGCACCGTCGCTACACCTTCTCTCCGCTGGAGCGGCGTGGCGTGCTACTCGGCCTCCAAGGCGGGCAGGCGGCCACGCTCCTGGCCGGGGTCGCGGGAGCCCTTCTCCTGAGTCAGGTGGTTCCTGCTCCGGCGGGGACCGGGCTGGCCCTGTTGGTACTGGTCGGCGTCGCCGCAGCCGCGGTCTGGTCGCGAGCCGGGCGACCGGTCGCATGCTGGTTGCCGGTGGCCGCGGCGTGGTGCTGCCGGCGTGGGCGAGGCGCTCCGCTGGCGCCCCAACCGCTCACGGGAAGCAGCCTGGTTGCCACCCGAACCATGAGTAGGCCGAGAGCCCGATCGGGCCGCGATCCCTGCCCGGACGGCATCGATCTGGTGGAGGCGGAAGGCGGTTTCGGACACGAGGCCGTCGGGGTAATCCACGACCGCCGGTGCGGCGCCTTGGCGGCGGTGGTGCCGGTCCAGGGCCGGTCGTTTGTGCTGTTGGACGTCGACGAGCAGATCGGTCAGCTCGAGTCCTGGCGGGCGGTGCTGGGCACGCTGGCTCGTCCCGGCACGCCGTTGCGCCGCATCCAGTGGGTCCACTGCAGTGCTGCTATCGGCGGCCCCGCTGATCACGATCCGAGCCTTGATCGCAGTGGACTGCTGCCGGCGGACCGCAGGGGCGACACCCTGCGGGCGTCGGGCCGGTCCGGCGCACTGCCGTCCCCAGCTGACACCAGCCCTGGCTCGCCTGCTCGTGCCGGAGGCGACTCTCGTTGGGTGGCGGGCGGCCCTGGCGCCCTGCCGTTCGTCAAAGACGCCGCCAGTCCGGGCGTCGGGCTCGCCCAGGACAGTTACCAGCAGCTCGTCAGCGAGGTGGGGATCTCCACCCAGGCCCACCGGGCTTGGATGGTGCTCGCCGTCGGCGGATCGCACCGGCCCGGCAGTCAGGCCGAGCGCGCCCTCAACGACTTGCGCCGTGAGCTCCGGCTCCTCGACGGCCAGCTCCGCAACGCCGACTTGCAAGCCGGACCCCCGCTGGGCCTGGACGATCTGCGGGGGATGGTGGCCGCCGCCCACCGCCAAGAGCGCCCCGGCGCCGGCGACCGGCGCCGCGGGAGACCGTGGCCGATGGCCACTGATGAAGCCTGGGGCGTCTTCCGCGCCGATGCGACCTGGCACGCCACGTTCTGGGTCGCCGAGTGGCCAAGGGTCGAGGTCAACCCGGATTTCCTGACGCCGTTGCTGCTGTGCGACGGCCGGCGGACGGTGTCGGTGGTCATGGCGCCCGTGCCCGCGGAGCGCGCCAGTCGAGAGGTTCGCGCCGCCCGAGCCGCGGATGTGGCCGATGAGGAGCTACGCACCCGGGCCGGCTTTCTGCCCAGCGCTCGCCGTCGCCGCGAGGCGGACGGAGTGATCCAACGCGAGTCAGAGCTCGCTGAGGGGCATGTCGAATATCGCTTCTCCGGTTACGTCACCGTCACGGCCACCGACCGCGAGGGTCTCGATGCGGCGTGCGTGGAGACAGAGCAGGTGGCCCAGCGATCCCACCTGGAACTGCGGCGGCTCTACGGTCGCCAGGCGGAGGCGTTCACCTGGACGCTCCCTCTGGCCCGCGGGTTGGCGTGATCCGGGCCGGGCCGGGCTGATGAAACCGCCTGCTGCCCACCGGGCGACGACGGCGCACCTGCAAGCGGTTTACCCCTTTGTCGCCACCGGCGATATCGGCGGCCACGGTCCGTTCATCGGCCGGGACCTCCTGGGCGGCTCGTTTTGCTTCGATCCTTGGGACCTCTACGGACAAGGTGTGCTGACGAACCCGAACCTGATTGTCCTCGGTCAAGTGGGCCGCGGCAAATCGACCTTTGTCAAGACCTTCGTGTGGCGGCAGGTGGCGTGGGGACGGCAGGCCTGGATCGTGGACCCCAAGGGAGAATATGGGGCGTTGGCGGAGGCCTGCGGGGCGACGCCGCTGCGGCTGGCGCCGGGCGGGCCCATCCGCCTCAACCCACTGGACCTTCCGATCGGCGCCGGGGGGTTAGCGGCGCCGGCCAACCGACACCGCCCAAGCGCTCCGGACCCGTCCCAGGATAGGGACGACGACGCGCCGGCGACCAGTCCTGTTCGTCGCCAAGCCGAGCTGGCCTGCTCGCTGGCGGCGTCATCGTTGGGCCGGACCCTCTCGCCCCCAGAGCGGACCGCGGTGGAGTTGGCTGTTCGGGCCGTCACGGCCCACGCCGAGCGGCCCACGCTCCCGGGCCTGGTGACGGCCCTACTTGATCCGGACCCCTCGCTGGCCGCGACCGTACGAACGGACGCAGCCGGCTTGGCTCATGACGGACGTCTGGTGGCCTTGGAGTTGCGCCGGCTGGTGGAGGGGGATCTGGCCGGGATGTTCGACGGACCCACGTCGGCGGGCCTCGGTTTGGACGCTCCCCTGATCGTGCTGGATCTCTCGGCGGTATTCACATCTCCGGCTCTGGCCGTCTTGATGACCTGCGCCACCGGGTGGCTGCAGGCGATATTGGCCGGGGGAACGGGGGGCAAGCGACTGGTCGTCGTCGATGAGGCCTGGGCCGTGCTGCACGACCTGGCTACGGCCCGTTGGCTGCAGGCCACCTTCAAGCTGGCCCGAGCCATGGGCGTGGCCAACGTGGCGGTCGTGCACCGGCTGTCGGACTTGCAGGCGGCCGGAGCCGCGGGCTCGGCCCAACAACGGCTGGCGGAGGGTTTGCTGGCCGATACCGAGACCCGGGTGGTGTTCGGCCAGGCGGCGTCCGAAGCGGAGACCAGCCGCCAGCTGCTGCGTCTCACCCTCACCGAGCGGGACCTGGTGACCCAGCTGCCTCGCGGCGTGGCGCTGTGGAAGGTGGCGGATCGGTCGTTTCTGGTGGAGCATCGGGTCGGCAGAATGGAGGCGGCGCTGGTCGATACCGACGCGGCCATGCGAGAGAAGGGTGACGGGTTCCCGGGAATTTCGACGAATTCTGCCGGAACCCGAGAGTAGGCGGCCGGTGGTGAGCCTGCTTGGGGTGTCGGGTTCGGGGAACCGGTGTGTGCTGTCAGCCAGCTCTGCGGCTGGGCGGTGTGTCGTGTGTGAGGAGCTGGTGGACGCGCTGGTGGGATATACCGAGGATGGCGGCGGCGTCGCGCATGCTGATCCCGCGACTGGTGAGAGCGACCGCTGCCTTGCGGGTCTGATCGACAGCCAGGCGGTCGGCGTTGCGGGCTTGCTCTCGGGCCTTTCGGGCCTGCTCGACGGTCCTGCCGGTGGTTTTGGGCAGCACTGGTCGGGGGATGAGTTCGATCGAGGTTTCGTCGGTCTGGAACCACAGTGCGGCTGCTTCGCGCATCCGGTTGAGGGCTTGGTCGATGGTCTTGCCCCAGGTGTGGACGCGTGGTTCTTCGTCGAGCTCGACCGACCATCGCCCGTCGTGTTCTTTCTCCAATCGGGCGGTGTAGGTGGTCACGATTTCCTCCGTCGTGTTCGGGTCGGTGTCGTCTCTCATTTGGTGAGCCATTTCGGGCCGAGGCAAGGCTCCAGATCGCGTTCTATGGATCGGAGCGTGCCTGGAGTGAGGTCGCCAGCGTGGAGGGGGATCACGGTCTGGCAGGTGCCGCACCGCCAGATCTGGTGGGATCCCCGTTGGCGCACGGAGTGGCAGCCCCGTTCCCGGAGCCTGCGGGTCAGCGCCCGGGCGGTCACCGTCCTAGTCTATCGTCCTAGACGCCGATCTGTCCACGCGGGTAGACGTGCCGCTGGGTGGCTGCTCGAGGTCGGGGTGTCCGAGAGTGAGGGCGTAGCGCATGGCCGCGTCCACGGTGAGTCCGAAGAGGTCGCAGATGCGGCGGACGTCGCCGCCGGTGGCGTGGATCTCGGCCAGGATGCGGTCTTCTCTCAGAGCCTGGGGACGCAGGTCGGTCCCTTTCCACGGGAACTGCTTGCCGACCGGGGTGAGGCGTGGCCCGCTGACGCGCCCGACGAAGAGGTGCGGGTTGATGCTTTCCGGCCAGGTCCGGTTGCGGTGATCGAGCCAGGCTGCGAGCCGTACTCGGACCGGGCCGGCCAGTGGGATGTCTCGCCCGTCGAGGGAGAGTCGTCCGTCGACGATGTCGGTGAGCTGCAGCTGGGCCAGTTGTTTGGCGGTCAGGGCGTGAAAGGCGACCAGGGCGACGGCGAATGCGACGGCGGGGTCGGGCGAGTCGAGGGCCCGGCGGATGGCTTCGCTGTCGAGGGGCAGCGGGACGGTGGCGTTCACGGGGGTGAGGGGTATCCCGCGGGTGGGGTTGGCGAAGATCAGTTTTCGGGCTTTGAGCACCTTGAACAGGGACCGCAACCCGTATTCGGCCCAGTTGCGTCGCGGGCCGGTTCCGGGCAGCGAGGCGCGGATCTCTTCGGAGGTGATCTCGGCCAGGGACTGGTGCCCAGCGTCAGCCCAGCCAGTCAAGATTGGGGCGATCCCCATGATGTGGATGCGGGCGGTCTGGGGGTCCCGGGAGCGTTGACGGGGGGAGGTGCTGCTGCCGTTGAGCATCACCTCGAGCCATACCTCCAGCTGGGCTCGCATCGGTTCGGGCAGGCGGCCGGCTTTGGTGGCGAAGTATCGCTCGACATGGGAGACCCGGTCGTCGATGAGCATGCCGGCGGCGGCGAGCACGTCGAGGGTGGAGTTGATGTTGCCGTCATAGCGGGGCAGTTGCAGAACGTCGGTGGCGCGGATCTTCGCCCCGGGGGTGTCTTGAAGGACCTGCAGGAGCCGCAGGGACCGGATGACATCGTTGGTCTGGCGTTTGGACCAACCGTGGCGGGCGGCGTGGTCGCGTGCCACCGCGGTGCAGTGGCGGATCAGGTCACTGTCGGCGTCGAAGGCGCGTTCGCGCACCACGTCGGGGTCGGGGTCCATGTGGAAGAGGGATTCCTGGCGCCAGGCGAGGGGGCGGAAGCCCGCTACCGGCCGCCGGGATCGTCGCCCTTCGGGCTTGAGGCGTGGGGTTCGGGGCCGCCCGAAGCGCATGTTGGCGAGGAACAGCTGCTGTCCATAGAGGTTCGCCCGGGGAAGGTCGATGGCCCGGCCGGGTTCTTGGACGCTGCGGGCCTGCTCGATGCACAGCCGGCACGCTTGAGCTTCGCCGATGTGGGTGTGGCGCCCGCAGTGTTGGCAGTCGCCGAGCGGGTAGTGGGTGTGCCACCAGCGGCAACTCCAGCACCGCCAGCCGCGGGCTCGATACACGCCCCATGCCAGGCAGTCCCGGCAGGAGCCCAGATGCAGCGGGGCGCCGGGATGGCAGCTGTCGCAGAGACCCTCACTGAAATATCGGTCGGACGCGCATCTGCGGCAGGCCGGTGGGGTGAACGGCCCGCCGGGCAGGCACGAATAACAGAAGTCGACACGCGGTCTCACCCAGGCCACCCGCTTGACCTGGCAGCCGTTGCAGCGCGCCGGTGGGCGGGTCACAACGGCGGTTCGGACTTGGGTCTGCCGAACCTTGGTGTCACCCTCGGCGAAGTCCCATCAGCTGCGTTGGTGTGCTCACGGTCAGGGCGGCGGGCCGCAACCTTCTCCGGTTCCAGGATGAGCAGGTCGGTGGGGTGGCAATCGAGCACGGCGCAGATCACGTCGAGATCGTCGAGACGGATCGTGGTCGGCGTCCCCGCCCACAGGGCCGACATCTTCCCGGCGGAGAGTTCCAGACCGGCGTCGGCCAGGCGTCGCCGCATCTCAGCGGACTTCCAGATCCCACGCTCCGCGGCTTTCAACCGCATGTTCCAACGCATCGGCTCACCCTCCTTGTGCGAAACGGGTCTCCAGGCGCCGGTTAGCGGTCGCCCACGCCTGTTCGATGTGGTCACTGCGCACGTGGATGTATCCCGACGTGGTCGCCAGCCACTGATGGCCGAGCAGTTCCTGCAGGGCCTTGATATCCATCCCGGCCCCATACAAAGACGAGGCGCAATAGTGCCGCAGCACGTGCGGGGTCAGCCGTCCCGACCACCCCGGCAGCCATCTTTCTGTCTGGGCGGCCAGCCCCCGGCGCAGCGCGTTCGTGCCCACCCGCCCGCAGCGCTCGAGGTCGGGATCGTGGCGTTCACTAGGCAGCATCGGCGCGTCCGGGTCCGAAAAGTCATCACCGAACTGGTGGCGAACCTCGGCCAGCCACCAGTCGATCAGGCGGTCCGCGCCGTTGATCGCCGGGACCAGCCGCCCCTTGGGGCCCCGCCCCCGGCTTCCCTTGCCGTGGCGGACATGCACCTTGCCGAACCCGCCCAGATCCGGCCGCCAATCACGAACGTCCAGCATCACCGTCTCGTTGATCCGCAAACCCAGGCGCCGCCACAGCGACGCGGCGAAATAGTCACGCGCCGCGGGCAGATACTTCCGGGAGCCCGGAACCGACTGGCGCCACCCAACGAACAGATCCTCGACCTCACCGTCGGAAGGCGGGACACGCACCTTGCCCAACGAGGCACCGGACTGGCGGTTGAACTCGTCGATGGGCTGCTCGACCACATATCCGGTCAAGGCGGCGATGTCGCCCTGATAGCGGCTGATCACGAACTCGAAGAACAACGCCAACGCGCCCGCCTTACCAGCCCGAGTCGTCACGCTACGCCCCGCCCGGCGCTGCTCGGCCAGGAACCGGTCAGCGTCATCACAAGTCGCCGACCACAACGGCCCGGTCAGCGAACGGGCGAACTCGATGACCACCGACCTGGTGTGGCCCACATGCCCGTCACTGAGCCCAGCGGCCGCCATCGCCAGCGCGTACTGATCGACGATTTCCTGCTCGAAGTCCTCGACCTCCTCGCCGCTCTGCAACGCCCGAGGCGAGCCGATGTTGCGGACCGCGGCCAGGCTCAACCCACAACCGGTTCACTAAACAAGCGCATCCGCCGACTATACCGACTAACCGTCGAGAATCCCGACCATTCCTCACTCAAGGTCCACCGGCCGGAGAACCCGCTCCCGCCTGGGCTAGGCCCTCAAGACGACGCTGCTGTCAAAGAAGAACCCGAGTGCATAGAGATTAGTCCCCGGTGAAGGACAGAGTTCACGGCCGTGTCGGCGCCCCCGCAGCTGACGGCCTGGTCGCAGTGCTCTTGGGAGTCGCGGTCGGCGTGGTCGGTTGGGTATGGGCGTCGGGTCAGCTCGCCGCCTGGCTGGCGAGAGGACGCTGGCCGCGGATTCCGATCAGGTCCTCAGCCGGTGTGGTGGCCCGGCTTCCCGCCCATTTGGACGACCCTCGGGGGGCGTGGCCGATCACGGCCCGCAACGACCTGCCCGGACCGGCGCTGCTGTACGCCTGTGCCCTGTTCCTGCTCATGAGTTCGACCGCGCTGGTGTGGATCGTCTGGCGCATGGGCCCGCCCCGCTCGAGGGGTCAGGGAACCGGTCTGGGTTGGGCTCAACACTCCAGGTCACGTGGATGGCGTACAGCCTTACCGGCCCCTGCCCGGGCGGGGGTGGGCGGCCAGTGGGTGGGCGGGGCCCGGTGGGCGGCCCGAGCGGATCTGCGAGCGCTGCGCGTCGGTCGAACCGGTCGGGCCTCCCGGCTCGTACTGGGGCGCACGGCGGGATGCGGGGGGTGGCCGGGCGGCGCCCTGCTGGCCACGGAGGCCCGTCACTCGGTGCTGGTGGTAGGACCCACCCAGTCCGGCAAGACCACCGGGCTCGGAGTGCCCGCCATCCTCGAATGGCGCGGGCCGGTCATTGCCACGTCCGTCAAAGACGACCTGGCCGCAGCCACCCTCCGCCACCGGTCCCGGCAGGGCCCCTGCTGGGTCTTCGATCCGACCCGGACCTCCGGCCTGCGACCGCTGGCCGGGTGGTCGCCGCTGGCGGGCTGTCCTGACTGGTCGGCCGCCCAGCGGTTGGCAACCTGGCTGGTAGAGGCCACCCCGGCGCGATCGGGCATGGCCGACGCCGCCTTCTGGTACGCGGCGGCGGCCAAGCAACTGGCTCCGCTCCTGCTGGCCGCGGCGCGGGGCGGGGCCAGCATGGCGGACGTGGTGCGCTGGACGAACACCAATGACTTCGACGAGCCCGGCCGGTTGCTCGAGCTGTCCGGCGAGGCCGCCGCTGGTATCGCCCTGGCCGCGTGCGAGTCCCGCGATCCGCGTATCCAAAGCTCGGTCTCCACCACCCTCGAGACGGTCCTGGCGCCGTTCGAAGACCCCATCGTGGCGGCATCGACGGCGGCCAGCGACGTTGACCTGACCGGCCTGATCGGGGGCAGTGGCACCCTGTACCTCTGTGGACCCAGCCATGAACAGCATCGCGTCCAAGGTCTCTTCGCCGCCCTCGTCTCCTCGGCGGTTTCGGTGGCGGTCGGGCGGGTCAGCGCCGGGGCCAGCCCACTCGACCCGCCGCTCCTCGTCGTGCTCGACGAGGCCGCCAATATCGCGCCGGTCCGGGATCTCGACACCCTGGCGTCGACCGGCGCCGGGCTTGGAGTGCAGCTGGTGACGATCTGCCAGGACCTCGCCCAACTGAGCACCCGATACGGGTCCGACCGGGCCCGCACCATCGCCAACAATCACCGGGCCAAGTTGTTGCTCTCGGGCGTCTCTGACCTCACCACCCTCGACTTGTTGTCCGGCCTGGCCGGGGAGGCTGCGGTGCGTGACGAGACCATCACCCATGACCTTCGAGACGGCGGGCGGTCACGCTCGACTGCGGTTGCCTTCCGCCGGCTGGCGCCGACCGACGAGCTGCGGCGGATTCCACCAGGGGAAGGCGTGCTCATCTACGGGCACCTACCACCGGTGCGGTTGCGCTTGCGGCCGTGGTACCGGGACCGGGGGCTGCGGGCCTTGGTGACGCCCCCGGCTGCCCCGTCTGCTCCCGCCGGCCCTGCGGAGTCGGGCCGGTCCTAGGGCGACGGTCACGACAGCGGGGTCGGGCTCCGCACTCGCCGGCCGGCGGTGACCCGCTTGTTCGTGACCGCGACACATTCGAGTGCGGACGGTTACGACTTTTGGTAAATCCCGTCACCTTTGGAGGGACATGTACAACAGATGTACATGTCCCTCCATAAGTCGACCCGAGGCGACAAAGGTGAGGACCGGAGGCGCTTCGGTGCGGTGGTTTGGGCGGGTTGGGTAGCCCGGCCGGACGGGGTACAGGGGCACGGCGAGGCCGACCGGCCCGGCCCGACCGGCCCAGCCCGACCGGCCCAGCCCGACCGGCCCGGCTCGACCAGCCCAGGCTCCCCGACCTACGGCCGGGCGAACCCTCAGCTGGTCTTGCGAGCCCGGCTGGGCGCCACCCTGGGTGGTTCGCCGGGCATCTTGGGGTAGACCGGGGGCCACGGGGCGTCGGCCAAGCCATTCGCGGCGTCGCGCCGCGACATTTCCAGGAGTGGCTCGAGCGACTGGGGCGTCGCCGCCCCCCAGGGGTCGCCTTGGTCGTGATATCGGGCCACGACGCGGTCCATGGTCAAGGCGTCGGGGTGGACCTCATCCAGCTCGGCCCAGCTGAACGGCGCCGACACTTGGGCCCCCGGCCGGGCCCGCACCGACCAGGCCCCGAAGACCGTCTTGTGCGGGCGCGTTCTGGTTGAAGTCCACGAACACCCGCCGGCCCCGCTCCTCCTTCCACCACGCCGCCGTCATCAGATCGGGCCGGCGCCGCTCCAGCTCGCGGGCCACGGCCACCGCCCCGGCTCGGACTTCGATCGAGGACCAGCGCGGCAGGAGCCGGACGTACACGTGGATGCCCCGGTTGCCGGTCGTCTTGGGCCAGCCTGTCAGGCCGACTTGTCGGAGCAGGCCGTCGACTTCGTGGGCCGCCTCTCGAAGCATTTCGAAGTCGACGCCAGGAGTCGGATCGAGGTCGATGCGCAGCTCGTCGGCGTGCTCGGGGTCGTCGGCTCGATTGGGCCACACGTGAAAGCCGAGGCAGGCCAGGTTGACGGCCCACAGCACATGGGCCAGGTCGGCGGCAACCAGGGCCTGGGAGGTGGTGCCGTTCGGCGTCGACACCACGGTCGTCTCCAGCCAGCTGGGCCGTTTCTCGGGTACGCGCTTCTGGAAAAAGGACGATCCCTCTGCGCCGTGCGGGAACCGTTGCAGCAGTACGGGGCGGCCGCCCATGGCGGCCATCAGGGCCGGCTCCACGGCCTGGTAGTACCGGGCCAGGTCCAACTTGGTGCGACCCGCCTCGCTGAAGAGGATCTTCGCCGGGTGGGTGATCTCGACGGTGCGCCCGCTGGCTTCGACAGCGACCGGGGCACCCTCGGATTCGTCGGGCACGGTGCCGGTCGCCCTTACTCCCCGGCCGAGGCAGTAGAGGTGGAGGCGGTGGAGCCCGTCGTGGCCGTGGAACCGGTCGTGGCGGTGGAGCCAGTCGTGTCGGAGGAGCCGGTCGAGTCGGAGGTCGTTGTGGAGTCGGATGTGTCGGTGGAAACCGCGGATCCGCTCGACTGGTCGGACTCCCCCGCTTCGCTGAACTCGACGGTCGCCTGGTCGGGCTCGGCCGGTGCTGCCTCGGGAGGGGGCGCCGGGTGGTAGCTGGTCGCCAGCAGGAGGGCGGCGTTGGTGACGCCGAAGACGGCTGCGAGCAACGCCCACTTGAAGCCAGCTCG
Organism: uncultured Acidimicrobiaceae bacterium; assembly: GCA_963769725.1. Classification (GTDB taxonomy): domain Bacteria; phylum Actinomycetota; class Acidimicrobiia; order Acidimicrobiales; family Palsa-688; genus PALSA-693. The sequence goes on from CAVYMU010000011.1 coordinate 220,250, forward strand.
GTGCTTGCCGATCAGATGGTCGACCGAGATAACGGCCCGGGCCGAGGGCAGCCATGACCGCGGAGACGGCGGCGACCACTCCTACGTACTCCCACCCGTTCTTGAACATGAAGAAGCCCTTGCCCCGGTGATCGGTGCGCGCTGCCGTGGTCATCAATCCGATGGCGGCCGCCGCGGGCAGCGGGTTGGCGGCGCCGACCGCGATCAGGGTGCCGGCGCCAATCTCCGTGGCCGCGGCCAGGCGGGCGTGAACCTTGGCCGGCTGCAGGCCCAGGGCGTCGAACCAGCGGGTCGTGCCCTCGAGCCCTCCCTTGCCGAACACCTTGTTGTAACCGTGGACCACCAGCATGGGCCCGATGGTGAGGCGCAACATGAGGGCCGGGATGTCCGTCGCCGGCTGGCTGGTGGGTCGGGACCGTGTCTGCACAGGCGCCAAGCTAGCCTCGTCGCGGCCGTGTCACCTACCAGCATTTTCTCGCCGGTTCCGGCGCCGCTGCCCGTGCGGACCCGTGTGGCGGCTGGAATCGGTGGAGCGGCGGCAGGGTTGTCCCGGCGACTCGGGCGCGGTGGCGGGTCGGTCGTCGGAGGTCGGGCCATCCTCGCCGTCGACCCCAACGCCCTGCGGCGCCTGGCTGGTGGCCGCGCCGTTGCCTTGGTCTCGGGAACCAACGGCAAGACCACCACCACGACGCTTCTGCGGGCGGCCCTGGCGACCGCTGGCCCAGTTGCCACCAACGCCCTCGGTGCCAACCTCCCGCCCGGCTTGGCGGCCGCCCTGGCGGCCAGCCCGCCCGGCGCGACCGCGGCGCTGGAGGTGGACGAGGCCTGGCTCGGTCGGGTGGTCGATGCCACCGCGCCGCGGGCCGTGGCGCTGCTCAACCTGAGTCGCGATCAGCTCGACCGCAACAACGAGGTCCGTCACCTGGCCACCACCTGGCGCCGGAGCCTGACCGGACGGCCGGGCACGACCGTTGTCGCCAACGCCGACGATCCGCTGGTGGTGTGGGGCGCTGGCCGGCGCGTCCGATGTGCGCTGGGTGGGGGCCGGCCAGCCGTGGACCCTGGACGCCTCCGGATGCCCGCGCTGTGGCGGTCGGATCCGGTTTGGCGCAAGTGGCGAAGAGGGGGCGTGGGGATGCGGCAGCTGCGAGCCTGCGCCGGCCCGGTCTCGACGTGTACGTGCAGGACGGGGCGGTAGTCGGCCCTGACGGTCGGCGCACCGACCTGCGCCTGTTGCTGCCCGGGCGGGCCAATCAGGCCAACGCCGCCATGGCCCTCACCGTGGCCGGTCTTTTCGGCGTCGACCCGGCCACCGCCGCCTTGGCCATGGCCGGCGTGGGCGAGGTCGTGGGACGCTACGCCACCGTGCCGGTTGGAACCCGGAACGCCCGGCTGCTGCTGGCCAAGAACCCAGCCGGATGGCTGGAGGTCTTCGACGTCCTGCGCCCGGCACCCCTGCCCGTGGTCGTGGTCATCAACGCCCGTATCGCCGACGGGAGGGATCCGTCATGGCTGTGGGACGTGCCGTTCGAGCGGTTGGCCGGCCGCCTGGTCGTGGCCAGCGGGGAGCGGGCCCGCGACCTGGCCGTCCGCCTTCGCTACGCCGGTGTCGAGCACCGTTTCGAGCCCGACCCGGTGGCGGCCGATTGCCGCGAGCCGGCGCCCCCTCGGTCGACGTGGTCGCCAACTACACCGCCTTCCAGACGCTCCGGACTCGGCTGGCCTGATGTCCGGACGGGAGTCGACCGTCACGATCGGCCTGCTCTTTCCCGACCTTCTCGGTACCTACGGCGACTCCGGCAACGCCGTCATCCTCGGCCCAGCGGCTGCGCTGGCGGGGCGTCGAGGCCGAGGTAGTTACCGTGCGCGCCGGCGACGCCGGTGCCGGCCGGCTGCGAGCTGTACGTCGTCGGTGGCGGGGAGGACCTGCCGCAGGCCCTGGCCGCCCGCCAGCTCGGTCCGCCCGCCGCCGGTCCGCTCCGGCGGGCGGTCGACGGTGGGGCCGCGGTTCTGGCCGTGTGCGCCGGGATTGCAGATCCTCGGTACCAGTTTCGTCGGACCCGATGGCGTCCAGGCGGACGGGCTGGGCCTGGTCGACTGCGCCACCCGGCGGGGGAGTGGGCCGCGAGCCGTCGGCGAGATCGTGGTCGAGCCGGTGGCGGCGCTGGCCCTCCCCGCGCTGAGCGGATACGAGAATCATGCCGGCGTGACCTCGGTCGGGCCGGGCGCTTCGCCGGCGGGCCAGGTCCGGCACGGGGTCGGCAACGGCGACGGGTCCGGGACCGACGGCGTCTGGGCCGGCCGGGTCTTCGGGACCTACCTGCACGGCCCGGTCCTGGCCCGCAACCCGGCCCTCGCCGACCTTTTGCTCGGATGGGCGGTCGGACACCTGGCCGCCCTCGACGACCACGAAGAGCAGGATCTGCGGGCCGAGCGCCTGGCTGCGTCGGGCTACCCCTCCGGCCGGACCCGAGGGCGGGGGCGCCGGTGGGGTCTGGGCGGGGGCCGGCGATGACGTCGACCGCCCTGCTCACCGACCGCTACGAGCTGACCATGCTCGACGCCGCCCTGCAGGCGGGAACCGCCGACTGACCTCGCCACCTTCGAGGTGTTCACCCGACGCCTTCCCGCCGGCCGTCGCGGCTCGGCGTGTTCGCCGGGCTGGCCCGGCTGCTCGACGCCCTCGAAGCATTCTGCTTCGGGCCGGAGGAACTGGAGTGGCTGGCCGGTGCTGGCGTCGTGAGGCCCGTCGACCCTGGACTGGCTGGCTCGGTTCTCCTTTGCGGGCGACGTCCACGCCTACGCGGAGGGCGAGCTCTACACGGACGGCTCGCCTGTGCTGAGCGTCGAGGCGCCATTCGGCCAGGCCGTGCTGCTGGAGACGATCGTGCTGTCCATCCTCAACCACGACTCAGCGGTCGCCGCCGCCGCCTCGCTCATCGCCCAGGCCGCGGGCGGCCGGCCCGTCATCGAGATGGGCAGCCGGCGAACCGACGCCGCCGCCGCCGTCGCCGCGGCCCGCGCCGCCTACCTCGGCGGGTTCGCCTCCACGTCCAATCTCGAGGCCGGTCGCCGCTACGGCGTCCCGACCGCAGGGACGGTGGCGCACGCCTTCATCCTGTCGTTCGGTGACGAGCGGGCCGCGTTCGAGGCGCAGGCCGCCGGCGTTCGGGCCCGACACCACCTTCCTGGTGGACACCTACGACGTGGAGGCAGGGATCCGGCGGGCGGTGGCCGCGGCCGGTCCGGGTCTGGGGGCCATCCGGGTGGATTCCGGGGACCTCGGCGTGGTCGCCCGCCGGGCCCGGGACCTCCTCGACGAGCTCGGGGCCGGCCACGACCAAGGTGATCGTGACCGGCGACCTGGACGACCGGTCCATCCGGGCCCTCGGCGCCGCGCCAGTCGACGGGTACGGGGTCGGGACCGGCGTGGTGACGGGGTTGGGCGTGCCGACCGCCGGTCTCATCTACAAGCTGGTCTCGATCGGCGGCCGGTCTGTCGCCAAGCAGTCGCCCGGCAAGCGACCGTCGGCGGGCGCAAGTGGGCCTGGCGGGTCGCGGACCGGGCCGAGGAGGTGGTCGCCACGAACCCCGGAACCCCCGCCTCTCGGCGGCCGGCCCCTGCAGACGCTGGTCGTGTCCGGGGGTCAGCGTCTGGACGGGCCCAACCTCGACCAGTCTCGGGCCTGGCATCAACGGGCGCTCCGAGAGCTCCCCGACGGGGCGATGCTCACCTTGGTTCGGGTGGACTAGGAGGCGGTCAAAGATGACCGTATCGCGGCCTACCCCGCCGCCACGGCTCAGCCCGTCCGCTCCCACAGCTTGATGCCGCCGAGGATGCCGGCATCGTTGTTCACCAGGGTGACATTGGCCGGCAGATCCACCGTGAGGCGTCGGGAGTTCCCACCGCCGATGTAGCACCAGTCGAAGAAGGTGAGCGCTTGGAACGTCTCGATCGCTTCGACCACCCGCTTCTGCCACTTTTTGGTGCCGATGGCCGCTCGGGCCGTCTCGCCGAGCTGCTCGTTGTAGGTGCCGCCCTTACGGAACGGCGTGTGGGAGAACTCGAAATGGGGCAGCAGGAGCCCATCGAGGAAGAAGGCCGTGCCGACCCCTGTGCCCAAGGTGAGGACCACCTCGAAGCCCTTGCCCACCACCACCGCGGCGCCCTGGATGTCCGCGTCGTTGGCAACCTTGGTGGGCTTCCCGATCACTCGGGCCAGTTCGGACTCGAGATCGAACGAGTCCCAGGCCGCCACCAGCTTGGGTACCGGCGTACCCGCCGGGCCGTCCGGAGAGACGAAATGGGGAGCGGACAGAATGCGTCCCCCTCGGACCATGCCCGGAAAACCCACCGAAACTCGGTCAAATGCCGGCAGCGAGCTTGATCAGGTCGACGAGAACCGTGACGAGCTTTTGTGGTGAGAGGGGGTACGGGGTGGGGATCCGCACCCGGTCGTGCTCCATGCGACCCGTCTCGTCGAGTACCGACGCTTTGATCCCGGTGCCGCCAATGTCGACCGCCACGGTAGCCATGGTGGCGGGAGTCCCCGCCGTAGGGTCATTCGGGGGGCGGAAGCTGGTGCCGGTTGAGCGGAGGTACGGCGTCGGGAGGGTGTTTGTCTCGATCGCGCCGCAGTGCCATCGGCCCCGGTCCCGTCGGAGGTTCTTGGCGCGCCGGCCCGCTTTCGGGCGGTTGTCCGATTCGCGGGGGGCGCCGGTGCGCCTTCGCTCGAGGGCGGCGTCGGGCTGGACATGGCCCAACGATACCTGCGGGAGCGGCTGGCGCTCCTGGGGACCACCTTCAACGGGTGGTTCTTGGCCAGCTTTTGCACTTCACGCTGGCCTTTAGGCCGCGGAAGGGTAGAGAATGGGCGTAGCACGGTGGTGAGGAGAGAGGGGAGGTGAGATGAGCACTCGAGACGATGCGAGCCTCAGCGCCAGGGAACGGGCCGCCTTGGCCAGTCTCGAAGCCCAGGCTGCCGCCGAGGATCCGCAGCTGAGCCGGCGGCTACGGGGATCGAACCGATTCCGCTTGGTCACCGGATTGCCCCGAATCCCGGCCTGGCTCTGGCAGAGCTGGTGGGGTGCACCTGTTGCCGTGGTCGGCTTGGCTCTGATGGTGCTCAGCGTCAGCACTGGGCTAGTGGTCGGTCTGGTGGGCGCGCTCATGGCGACGGCCGGGTTGCGCATGCTGGCGGGCGCCATCGAGGCCCGGCGGGCCCGCAGTAGTCCTCCCGACTAGCGCCGGCCCGGGCTTGGCCCGACCCAGGCGGGCGTCCTAGCCGCCGGTGCCGCTGGCCCGGGTAGTTCCGCCGCCGAAGAGGCCTCCGGCGCCGCCACCCGTTCCGGTGGTCACGCCCTGACCGGTAGCTCGCACCGAAGTTGCGGTGACCTGTCCGTTGGTCGCCTTGGTGCCTTGCACCACCACGGTGTCACCGGTCTGGAGTCCGGTCAGGCTGGACTTTGCCGTCCGGGTGACCGGTACCGATGCGTTCACGACCACCTTGATCAGGGCCCCGCTGGAGTCGGTGACGTAGAGAATGTTGCCTTGCACCCCGGTCACGATTCCGCTGGCGGCGCTGGTGGTGGCGGCACCGAAGCCCCCTGCTCCGGCGAAGGCGCCGGTCCCGGCCCCACCCGAGCCCGTCCCGCTGCGAGCGGCGGCCAACCGGCTGGCGATGGCGCTCAGGGCGCTTGACCCGGATGACGATCCGCCGTGGTGCTTCTCGGCCAGGGCGCCGCCCCAGAAACCCCCGGCGAGGACGAGGAGGGCGGCCAGCACGGCGGTTGGAGCCCCCAGACGCAGCCCCGAACGCACCGGGGTGGAGGACCACTCGTCGTCGGGATCCTCGGGATGGATCTCGACCTGGGCCGTCTCCGGGTCCGGGTCGGCTGGGCCCGTCTCGACTGGGGCCATCTCGACTGGGGCCGTCTCGACTGGGGCCATCTCGACCTGGGCCGTCTCGGGATCCACCAAGTCGGGATCGGCCTTCTCCGTATCGGCCGTCTCGGGCCGGACCGCCTCAGGATCGGCGGTGTCGGGGGTCGCCGCGACCTGGGCCGTCTCGGGCTCCTCGGTGCGCGGCTCTTCGGTGAGCTCGGACACGCCTGCTACCTCCTGGCTACTCATGGCGAAGGGCGTCGATCGGCCGGAGCGACGCGGCCCGGTTCGCAGGGTAGAACCCGAAAAACACTCCGATGGCGGTGGCGACCACGAACGCTTCGATGATGGTGATCGGGGCCACGACCGGCTGGACCCCGACGATGCGGAACCGGGCTCCGATGAGGCCGATCACCACTCCGGCAATACCTCCCATAAGGGAGAGTATGACGGCCTCGGTCAGGAACTGGCCGAGGATGGCCCCTCGAGGCGCCCCGATGGCCTTGCGGATGCCGATCTCCCGGGTCCGCTCGGTGACGGTCACCAGCATGATGTTCATGATCCCGATGCCGCCGACCAGCAGACTGATGGCAGCAACGGCGCCGAGCAGGACCGTGAAGGTCTGGTTCGTGGACGCGCTCGTCGCCAACAGGGAGTCCTCGTTGATCAGGGTGAAGGGCAGGTTGGCGGTGCTGGTCTGGTTGGCGGATGCCAGGATGTCGGCCGCCTCCTGCTCGGCGTTGTTGACCGTCTTCGAAGACGTGGCCTGAACGATCAACTCGCTGAAGCTGGTTACGTACCCGGTGAGCTGGTCCTCGGCCGAGGTGTAGGGGACGATGGCGATGTCGTTGAGGTCGGCCCCGCCACTCGAGCCCTTGCTCGCCAGCACCCCCACCACCTGGAACCGGCTGGATCCGAAGCTGATCTGGGTTCCGATGGGGTTGGTCCCGGTGTCGTAGAGGTTCGACACCAGGTCCTGGCCGATGACGACCACCATGGCGTGAGTGGTGACGTCAGCGCTCGTCGAGCTGGCGGCCGGCCTGGACCTGGTAGTCCTCGGCGCCGACGTAGGCCGGGGTCGTGCCGGTCACCGTGACCGAGGTGGACGCGGCGCCGTAGTCCGCGGTTTCACTGGCGCTGACGACAGGCGAGACGGTGGAGATGTCGGGGGCCTGGGCGGGATCTTGCAGCTGCGAGACGTCAGCGGCGGTGATGGTGGCGGCGCGGATCTGGGTGCCCGTGGTGGACGGCCCGCGACCGAACCGGCCCCGGTTGACGATGGTGATGGTGTTGGTACCGAGCAGCTTGATGCGGTTCTGGACGGCCTGGGACGACCCGGTTCCCACCGCGACCAGGATGATCACCGCGCCCACGCCGATGAGGATGCCGAGGACGGTAAGGGCGGAGCGGAGCTTGTTGGCCGACAATCCCCGGAGGGCGGCACGGACGTTGTCCGGCCAGGTCACGAGGCCGGCCGCATGGATGAACGGGGTCCGAATTCGGCCCGGCTCGAGGTGTCGGACACGATGAGCCCGTCGCGCACCCGGACGACCCTCTCGGCGTAGCGGGCGATGTCCGGCTCGTGGGTGATGAGCACCACCGTGCGCCCGGCGGCGTTCAGGTCGGCAAGGACCGACATCACGTCCTCGCTCGAATGGCTGTCCAGGTTGCCGGTCGGCTCATCGGCGAGGATCAGCGACGGGTTGGTGACGATGGCCCGGGCGACGGCCACCCGCTGCTGCTGGCCGCCCGACATCTCGTTGGGCACGTGACCCATGCGGTCGGTCATGCCGACCTGGGCCAGGGCCGCCTCGGCCCGCTCGCGGCGGGGTTTGGCTCTGACCCCGGCGTACGTCAGGGGAAGTTCGACGTTGGCCAGGGCCGTGGTACGAGGGATCAGATTGAAGCTCTGAAATACGAAGCCGATCTTCCGGTTGCGTACCTTGGCCAGCGACAACTCGTCGAGATGGCGGACGTCGACGCCGTCGAGCCAGTATCGCCCGGAGGAGGGTATATCGAGGCAGCCGATGATGTTCATCAGCGTGGTCTTGCCTGACCCGGACGCGCCCATGATGGCCACAAACTCGCCTCGTTCCACCCGAAGGGACACGCCTCGCAAGGCCTCGACCTCGATTTGTCCCAATCGGTAGACCTTGGTGATGTGGCGAAGGGCGATGACGGGCGCGGGACCCGCTGGTCCATCCACGCTCTGCATCAGCCGCCCCTCGTCAATCCGGCCCCGCCGCCGAACCGCCGCCGCCGCCGCCGAACAGGCCGCCACCCAGCCCGCCGGTCCCCGTACCCGTCCCCGTCCCGGTTCCGGTTCCGGTGTCCGGTTCCGCTCACCGTGACGGAGGGTTCCACCACCACGTCGCCCGCCGAGAGCCCGGAGGCGATCTGGGTCTCGGTATCGCCGGCCAGTCCGGTCGTCACGGTCTGAGTGGTCTGCTTGCCGTTCTTGAGCACGGTGACCGTCGAGAGCCGGCCCGCGCTGGTAATGGCCGAAGTAGGCAATTCGAGCACATTGTTCGCCGACGCCACCACGACCGAAACGTTCGCCGTCATTCCGGGCTTCACATCGCTAGGAGGATCGGTGAGGCCCACCGTCACGGCGTAGGTGACCACATTGCTGACGACGGTGGACACCGGGCTCACCGCGGTGACTTTGGCGGGGATGGAGGTGCCGGTCAGGGCGCTCAGGGTCACGGTGGCATCCTGGCCCGTATTGATTTTGGTGGCGTCAGCCTCGGCGAAGCCGGCCACGATTTCGAGGTTGGACATGTTGGACAGGGTGAGGAAGGCGGACGACGACCCGGATGAAGTCGAGGCGGATGAGCCCGACGCCGAGGACCCCGCCGACCCTGCGGACGCCGCGCCGGTCGAACCGGATCCGGCTGTCGACGCGGCCGAACCGGTACTCGAGGATGACGAACTCGACGAGGCGGCGCTATTGCCGCTGCCGGTCACGGTCTGGCCGACGGCGCCATTGAGGGCGGTGACGGTTCCCGCAAAGGGTGCGGTCAGCGTGGTCTCGGAGAGCACCTTCTGGTCCTGGATGACGGTTGCCTGGGCCTGCGTCACGGCCGCCTGATCCTGCAGGATGGTGGCCGGGTTGACGTAGCGCTTGGCCTCGATGGAGAGCTGATCCTGGGTCAGGCTTTCCTGGCCCTGGGTGATGGCGTTCTGATCCTGGGTGACCGCCTGCTGGTCACCCGTCACCGCCGAGCATCCGGTATTCGCCGAGGAGCCGGTGGAGGTCGAGCCAGTATTCGCCGAGGAGCCGGTGGAGGTCGAGCCGGTGGACGTCGAGCCGGTGGAGGTCGAGCCGGTTGCCGACTGGCCCGCTCCTGACTGGCCCGTTCCCGATGTCCCCCCTACCGAGCCTGAGGACGAGGTGCTTCTGGGCGGGTCTGCCGTCGTGACCGTCGTCGTCTTGCTTGCCGCGCAGGTCGCCTGATCCGTGGCCAGCTGCTGCTCGGCCGTAGCCAACGCAGATTGGGCGGTGGAGATCTGTTGGTTGGCGCTGGAGATGGTGGCGGCGTCCTGAGCCTGCTGGGGGGGCGTCTCCCCCCCACTTTGGGCCAGGGCCAGGTTGTCCTGGGCGGCGGTCAGGTTGTCCTGAGCCGCCGTCAGCGAGGCCTGAGCCGGACCAGGGTCCAGCTTGCCCAACACCTGGTTGGCGCCGACCCGCTGGCCGAGCGCCACGTCGACCGCGGTGACGGATCCGCCGGTGGCGAAGCTCACATTCTCAGTTTGGTCCGGGGCGACGTTCCCGCTCGCGGAGACCGTCGCCTCGACGTTTCCGAGGCTCGCCGTCACGGTGCGGACGGTGGCATGGGCCGACGCCTTGTGGAAGACGGTGTTAGCGCCGAGCAGGGCCACGGTGGCGACTACCACCGCCAGCGTGCCGTTGACCACCCAGAAGCGGCGGCGTCCGGTCATGCCCCGGTCGCCGCGGTCGTGTTGGAGGTGCTACCAGCCCGGGCGGGCAGCAGGCTGGCGCAGGCCTTCTGGGCGGCCTGGAAGGTGGGGTTGTTGGCGAACTGCCCGAATCCGCCGCGGCCGCCACCGGTTGATGACGGCGGGCGGGACGTGGTGGTCTGGCCGGGCGTGGTGGTCGGGGGGGTCGGCAGCTTCACGCCGTGGATCTGGAGGCAGTTGCGGTAGGCCGCGGCCTGGGCACTGTTGACCGCGCCGCCCCCGAAGCCGCCGAAGCCGCCGGTGGGGCGCAGACTGGCGCACGCTTGAAAGGCCGGCTGGTATTGGGCGGGGATGGTCGGCCGGGTCCGGGGGGTGGTCGAGGCCGTCCCACCGGGAACGGTGGTCCCTGAGGTCGACCCCGTCCCGCGGCGCCCGAACAGGCCATCGGCGCTGGCGGGAACGCCGTGGCTCGTCAAGCACTGGGTGTACTTGCTCAACGACGACGCCGTCGACGCCTGCCCCGGGGCCGTGGTTGGGGTAGTGGTCGCGGGAGTTGCCGACGACGTCGAGCCGCCGCACGCAGTGAGGAGTACCGATAACGCCAGGAGCGGCAGCAGGGCGAGGAGCCATGGACCGCCGCGGCGGCTGGTGGACAGACGCGTGGAATTCACACCAATAGTCCATCGCCCGCACATGAAGAGGATCTCGGAATCACCTGAGAGTTCGATCAGAACGGACCCGTTTCGGGTAAACCTATGCTGCCATCCTCAGCAGTGTCTCAGGAACTGGCGCTAGACCACGTCCAGCGTTGCCCCACAACTTCATACAGGAGACTCGCGTGCGCATCTTGGTTCTCGGTGGCGATGGCTACCTGGGTTGGCCCACGGCCCTACATCTTTCGGCTGGGGGACACCACGTCGGAGTCGCCGACAACTTCATCCGCCGCCAGTACGACGAAGAGCTGGGTGTCGAAAGCCTGGTCCCGATCTGGCCCCTGGACGAGCGGGTGGCCTGCTGGGCGGACGTGTCCGGGTGCCGTCTCGAACAGTTCGCCGGCGACCTGTGCGATGCGGCGTTCGTCCACGAGATGGTCCGCGACTTCGACCCCGACACGATCGTGCACTTCGCCGAGCAGAGCTCGGCGCCCTACTCCATGATGGACCAGCAGCACGCCGTCTACACCCAGACCAACAACGTCATCGGCAACCTCAACGTGCTCTACGCCATCGCCGACCACAACCGGGATATTCACCTCGTCAAACTGGGATCGATGGGGGAGTACGGGACGCCCAACATCGACATCGAGGAGGGGTGGCTGGAAGTCAATCACCGGGGCCGGACCGACACCGTGCTCTACCCGAAGCGGCCGGGGTCCTTTTACCACCTCTCCAAGGTGCACGACAGTCACAACATCGAGTTCGCCTGCCGAGCCTGGGGGCTGCGTGCCACCGATCTCAACCAGGGCGTCGTCTACGGCCAGCACACCGATGAGACCGCGGCCGACGCCCGGCTGGCCACCCGCTTCGACTACGACCAGGTCTTCGGTACGGTGCTCAACCGTTTCGTGGTGCAGGCCGTGCTTGGACACCCGCTTACGGTGTACGGCGCGGGCGGCCAGACGAGAGGGATGTTGAACCTGGTGGACACCGTCGAATGCATCCGGCTGGCCGCCGAGCATCCGGCCCAGTCCGGCGAGTTCCGGGTATTCAACCAGTTCACCGAGCAGATGTCGGTGGCAGAGATCGCCGACCGGGTCGCCCAGGCCTATCCGGGGCCCTCCGTCATCGAGCAGGTCCCCAACCCCAGGGTCGAGGCTGAGCAGCACTACTACCGAGCGGCCCACACCCGGCTGCTGGATCTGGGCCTGGTCCCGCACCTGGTTGATGAACAGCTCATCGTTTCGTTGGCGAGGATCGTCGAACGCCACCGGGCCCGGGTCAACCTCGACGCCATCCGACCCTCCATCCGGTGGCGTTCGACCGCCAGCGTGCTCGCCAGTACCCCTTGAGGCGTCTCTGTCCCGCTTGCTGATCTCCTCCGCCGGCCAACCGGACGTCGTTGCGGGCGAACTTCCGCGCCTCGACGTTCGTCCTCGAGCCTGGTGGCGGCATCCCGGGTTCGCCGTCGGCATTCCGCTGCTCCTGGGGCTGATCCACGTGGCCCTGGTGGCGCCCCACTATTTCGTGGGCTCGTTCGATGACGACAGCGGGTACATCCTGGCCGCCCAGGCCCTGCTGCACGGACACGGCCTCACCTGGACCATGCCGAATGGCCTGACGGTGGCGGGATCTTTCCCACCCGGCTACTCGGCGCTGCTGGTCCCGCTGTTGTGGATCTGGCCGCACACGTTCGACCCCCTCCGGTGGCTGTCGGTGGTGTCCTACGCGGCGATCTTCCCCCTCACCTGGGTCTACCTGGGCCGCCGGCGGATCGGTGACGGGGTGCGCGTCGCCACCTTGTTGGTCCTGGCCCTCGGCCCTCCCCTCGCCACCTACGGGAGCATGGTGATGGCGGAGACCCCGTTCCTGGCCCTCCTGCTGGTGCTGTTGCTGCTGGTCGACCGTTGGGACAACCAGGACCGGGTCTTCACCCGGGCAGGGGTGGGGGTGATCCTGGCCTCGGCCGGTCTGGTGTGGTGCAAGGAAGCCGGCATCGGGATCACGGCCGGCCTCTGCCTGTGGCTTCTACTCCCCTGGTGTCGCTGTCGGTCGTGGCGCAAGGCGGTGGCCGTGGGGGCAGGAGCGGCGCTTCTCCTCCTGCCCGTCGTCGTCGCCCGCGTCGTGGGCGGCGTCCCCCTCGCCGGGTCCCGTTACTCCCAGGAATTGGGAAGCTACTACCACGGTGGTCTGATCAACCGGCTCATTCACGTCGCCCCGCATGGCCTCTGGCAGATGCTCTCGACCGCTCTCCCCGCCACTGTGGTTCCGTATTTGAGCCCGCTCCCGATTCACGGTAGCGACGTCGACGTCTGGAAATTGCTGTCGTGGCAGGTCTCGGTGGTGGTGGCGGTGGGGGCGGTGGTATGGGCCCGCCGATACCGCGACGCCGCCATCGTTATGGTGCCGGCCTATTTGGCCGAAACGTTGCTGTGGCCGGAGGTCAACGAGCGCCGGGTCATTCTGGTGCTTCCCGTGCTGGTCGCCTGGTATGTGCTCGGTGCCAAAGCGGCATGGGATGCCGCCTGGTCCTGGACGCAACGCCGGGTCGTTCCGGCCCTACGGCGACGCGGGTGGGGGTGGGCGCCGGCGAAGGCAACCCTCGGCGCTGTCGCGGCGCTGATCGCCGCGGTCGTCACCGTCGCACCGCTCACGGTCCAGTTGCCGCGAGACTATTTAGTGAGCCTCGGCCAGGACACTTCGCATTTCGGAGGGTCGCCCTACGTGCAGTTGCTGGCCCAGTTGGGTCAACCCGGCGACGTGGTGGAAACTGACTACGTGTCCTCCACGGCGCTTTTCACCGGACATGCGACCCACGGTTTTGCGTTCACGGAAACCCTTAACAGCTGTGATCCTGCAGTGGTCCGAGGCGCCCTGGCGTTGGACGACGCCGGCTTCCTGCTGCTCGGTGATCTCAACAAGCCGGGGGTTCTCGACAGCCCCTGCCTGCGGTCGGTGGCGTCATCGAGCCCGTGGGCGGTGCGGCTGCTGCAAACCAACCGCGACAACGCGTCGGTGTTCGAGCTCATCGGCCCGGGGACCGGTCACCCGGATCTGCAGGACCTCACTGCCTCCGCGACCCAGAGCAACAGTGTGACCGCGGGGGGGACCACCGTCTGGGAGTGGGATTGGGGGTTCCCTCGCCCTCTAACCCAGGTGAGTGTCGGACAGGCCGGCCGGCCGGGTGCGGACCGGGTGGTAGCTCTCCAGATCCGGGAGGGGGGAGGAGGCTGGCACACGATCGCCACCGCCTCCTCGGCAGTCGGCGACGGGCCGGGTTCGGTCCCCTATCTGCTCGCCACCCTGCCCGCCGCCACCACGGCTTCGGCGCTACGGCTGCTGGTCACGCCGTCGGCGCCGCCCACGACCGGTTCGGCGCCGCCCACGATGCCACCGCCAGTTGATGTCCACGCCCTCGGCCCGGGTGGGGCGGCGTGAGACCCGGTGGGCCCTCCGGCGAGGTCCGGGGGCTTCTCCGGCCGCCCCGAGGACGCCTCTGCGGAGCGGGGGCGCTCCAGGTCGCCGGGCCCCTTCCGGTGCGCGGGTCGGGGCCGGTGCCCGGTTGGGGCCACCGGTGAGCCCGGGCCGACTGCGGGTCGCGGTGCAGAACCCGCTCGCCCGTCGCTTCGGCGGTTATGGGGCCGGCTCGCTGGTCGCGGCGGCCTGCGGGGAGCTGGGTTTCATCGTGACCTACGGGTGGGCTCAGGCCGGTACCACGTGGGCGACCGCAGTGGGATTCATCTGCGCAGCGGTGCCCAACTATGTCCTCAACCGGAAATGGGCGTGGTCGGACCGGCGAGGGCGCTCGCGCCGCAGCGAGGTATCCCTCTATCTACTCGTGGTGGCCGTCACCTTCGCGGCGTCGGCCCTGGTTACCCACTGGGCGGCCGCTTTTGCGGTTTCCGTCTCGCCCAGTCGGGCTTGGCAGACGGTGCTGGTGGCCGGTTCGTACCTCGCCGTGTCGGGCGTGTTCTTCGTCCTCAAGTTCGTGCTGTACGAGACGGTGGTCTTTGCCCCCGACCCGACCCTCACATCCGGTGTCGAGCGGCCGGCCTCGAAGCCCACCAGCTGGTGAGCACCACTCGCCCGAACCGGTACCCGTAGGCGAGATTCCCACCCTTTTTGGAAGTACCGCTGGTCCGGGCATACACCGTCACCGGCACCTCCACGACGCGGAAGCCGCGGGCAATCACACCGATCAGGAGTTCCGATGTTTGATACTGGGCCTGGCGCAGCGGCACCTGTTCGGGGATCTCGACGCGAAAGGCCCGTAGCCCGCAGGCGGGGTCGGTCACGCCCACACCCGTCAGGAGGCGGAAGAGGGCGCTGAAGACGACCACGCCCAGCTTGCGGACCGGATCCGAGGTCTCCGATCGGCCGAGGCGGCGGGACCCGTTCACGAAGTCGGCGGCGCCGGTCACGAGCGGAGCGATGAGCGCCGGCAACTCCGTGGGATCGAACTGCCCGTCGGCGTCGACCGTCGCAATCAGGCGGGCGCGGCGTTGGCTCGCCAGGCGGTACCCGAGCCGGAGGGCGTGCCCCTGGCCCAGGTTGACGGACAGCTGACCCACCATGGCGCCCGCGCTCCGGGCTGCGCTGGCCGTCAAGTCGGTGGATCCGTCGTCGACCACGACGATCTCGGTATCGAGATCGCCGATCCGAGCGGGGACGGCGGCGATGACGGCCGCGATCGATCCGATCTCGTTGAAAGCGGGAACTACCACGGCAATGGGCGCCCCGGGCCCGGGCCCGTACTCGGCCACGAAGCTGGCGGCGGCCGCGTTCTTGATGGCCTCGGCGTCAGGAGCATCGCCCACGGCCCCATGGGTTGCCTCGGACCCGCTCCCTTTTCTCAGGACCCAGCCTCGGTTGGGTCGGGCCCAGCTACGGGTTCGCACTGGGAACCTGAGGGGGGAGCATGAGCCTGAGGGGGGAGCATGAGATGGTGAGAGTAGGCGACCCGCTTGATCGCACTCGCAGATGCGACCGGTAGGCTCGGCCCGCTCATGATCGACATCCGTCTTCTTCTCGATGACTTCGACGCCACCGCCCGGCGACTGGCCCGCAAGGGCGTCGATCCGGCTCTGGTCTCCTCGGCCCGAGACCTCGCCCTCCTGCGGCGGGATCAGGTCCGCCAGGTCGACACCGGGCGGGCCGAGATGAACGCGGGTAGCGCCGAGGTCGGGGCCCTGATGCGCAAGGGGCGGCGGGACGAAGCCGAACCCATCCGGGCTCGGCTGGCCGAATTGGGGGTCGAGGTCGACGCCCGTCAGGAGACGTTGCGCGGCACCGAGGCCGCCCTCGAAGACGTGGTGATGCGCATCCCCAACCTGCCGGCTGACGACGTACCGGATGGTCGTACCGAGGCGGACAACCGGGTTCTCCGGACCCACAATTACGACCCCAGCGACTACGACGGCCGGCCATGGGCCCCGCACTGGGAGGTGGCCGAGCGTCTCGGGATCTACGACGGGGAACGAGCCGCCAAGCTGAGCGGCGCCATGTTCTCGTTACTCAGGGGTGACGGGGCCCGGCTCCTCCGAGGTTTGGTGAGCCTTGGCCTGGCCCTCCATCGCGATCGTTACGAGGAGATACTGCCACCGGATCTGGTCCGTACCGAAGTGATCACCCGCACCGGTCATCTGACCAAGTTCGACACCCAGGCCTACCGCGTACGCGACGACGACCTGTGGTTGATCCCCACCGCGGAAGTGCCGCTCATGGGATTGCACCAAGGCGAGATCCTCGCCGACTCCGAGTTGCCCCGCCGGTACATGGCCTACACGGTCTGCTGGCGGCGAGAGGCCGGGGCCGCAGGCAAGGAGACCAGGGGTATGCAGCGCCTGCACGAATTCCACAAGGTCGAGCTGGTGAAACTGTGCCGGCCCGAAGACGCAGCCGCCGAATTCGATGCCCTCGTCACCGATGCCGAGCTGGCCCTGAAGGTCCTTGGACTCCCCTATCGGGTCGTCGAGCTGTGCGCCGGCGACCTGACGTTCTCGGCGGCCAAGGTCTACGACCTCGAGGTGTATTCGCCGGGCGTGGACCGGTGGTTGGAGGTGTCGTCGGTCAGCTGGGTGACCGACTTTCAGGCCCGGCGGGGGCAGATCCGATTCCGTCGGGACGGCGGTGGGGTGGAATTCGTGCACGCCCTCAACGGATCGGGCCTGGCGACGCCTCGAATCTGGGCGGCGGTGGTCGAACACGGCCAGCAGCCGGACGGAACCATCCGCATCCCGGAGGCGCTGGTTCCCTATGTCGGCACCGAGGTGATCTGTTAGCGGCGGTGACAGGAGCAGAACGGGACCGGTACCGCACAAGGAGGCAGGCCGATGAGGGTCGCCGACATCAAGGGGGTACGCGCAACCGGGCTCGGTCGGGTCGCCGGGAGATTCCCCCAAGTGAGCGCAGCCACGAAAGGTTGCGAGTTTCGTCGCGGCTGGCCCCGGGCATCTCGATTTGCGTCCCGAGTAAGGTCGGCGGCTGGACCGCGCAAACCTGGTCGGCCGATAGTTGAGGGCGCGAGGAGCCGACGATGGGTTGGGGATCGGGTACCAGACCGTGACGGCAGCGGTGGACGGGGCGATCTTCTTGGTGGCGGCGGGCGTGGCCCTCGGTACCAGCTGGGTGATGGTTTCCCGCCTCGAGCGCGTCGGCGAGCGCCTGGGCCTGTCGGAGGCGTTTCTCGGTCTCGCCGCCGCCCTCGCCGCGGACGCCCCTGAGATCACGTCGGCCGCCACCGCCCTGATCCGCCACCAACCGGAGGTCGGGGCCGGGGTGGTGCTTGGATCCGGCCCGTTCAATCTGGCGGCCCTGCTCGGACTGGGTGCCGTGCTGGCTCGCCGCATCACTCTGCACCGCCGGGTCATCGTGCTGGGCGGTGTGGTGGCGGTGGCCATTTCCGTCGCCGCCCTGGTCACCGTCCAGGTCCGGGTGGCGCCAGGAGCCGGCCTGGCATTCTCCTTGGTGATCCTCACCGGCTACGTCGCCATCCTCGGTCTGGGCCTGAAAGGTCGACCGGTGCCGCTGCTGCCGCCGGTCGCGGCGTCGTGGCTGCAGGCCGCGGCTGCCGAAGAAGAAGCCGAGATGGAAGAAGGTCAGCTTCCGGAACCCGGATCGGCGCGGGACGCCGTGATCGTCGGCGGGTCACTCGTGGTCGTGGTGCTGGCCAGCGTGGTGATGGAGCGGTCGGCCGTATCGCTTGGTCAGCGCCTGTCCATCTCCGACATCGTTATCGGTGCCCTGGTCTTGGCCGGGGTGACCAGCCTGCCGAACGCGGTGGCGGCGATCTACCTGGTGCGGCGGGGCCGGGGGGCAGCCTCGTTCAGCACCGCGCTCAACAGCAACAATCTCAACATCATCGCCGGTCTGCTCATCCCGGCCACGGTGGTAGGCCTGGGTCCGGCGTCGGAAGCCGCGGTGCTGGTAGCGGCCTGGTGCGCCGGTTTGACTGCGTTCACGGTCGGCCTGGGCTACTGGCGACGCGGGTTCACCCGGGTGACGGGGCTGATGATCATCGCGGGCTATCTGGCGTTTGCCGGCTCCGTCGTTGCGTTCGGACGGGCCTGACCGGGGAGATCGGAGTGGGCAGGAGGGCGCGGCCGTCCGGGGCGGACGAACAGACTCGGGTCCGGCCGAGCGAGACGCCCACCCGATCTCCCGCCATTCGAGCGGTCGGGTGGCGGGTAGCTTGGTTGAAGTGCCGGCCTGTCCCGAGTGTGGCGCGGAAAGCCCCGAGGGGTTCCGATTCTGCGGCGACTGCGGTGCTCGCCTCCACCGAGAGGGGTGCCCGACGTGTGGGGCGCCCCATCCCGACGGCCAGCGCTTCTGCGGGCAATGCGGATCGTCGCTCTGGGAGGTAGGCACTCCGTCTCCTGCTGGTAGTACTCCTAGTCAGGCGGCGAGCATCGAACCGGTCCAAGAACGCAAGCTGGCGACGGTGGTTTTCGCCGACGTCGTCGGATTCACCTCCCTGGCCGAGCGGACCGATCCCGAGATCGTGGCCCGCATGGTCGATGCCGCCTTTCGTCAGCTGGGGACGGTCGTCCTCGATCACGGCGGCACTATCGACAAGTACATGGGCGACAGCCTGATGGCGGTGTTCGGGGTCCCTGTCGCTCATGACGACGACGCCGAACGAGCGGTCGCCGCCGCCCTGGCCATGCGGAAGCTTGGCGGCGACCTGGTGTTCTCTATCGGCATCAACTCAGGGGAGGTCATGGCCACCTCCGTCGGCCGGGCTGGCGACAGCACCGTGATCGGCGACACGGTGAACGTGGCCGCCCGGCTCGAGAAAGCGGCCGGTCCGGGGGAGGTTCTCTGCGGACCCCTCACCGCCGAGCTGGTTGGGGCGAGAGCAGTGTTCCGTCCCCGCCAAGCGGTGATCCTCAAAGGCAAACGGGAGCCGGTAGATGTCTGGGAGGCGGTGGCGTTGCGGCGCCCCGACGAAGCGGCCGGCGGCGATGAGCCACTGCTCCTCGGGCGCGACGAAGAGATGGCTTATCTGGAAGCGCTCTGGCACCGTGTCCGCCGGGACGACCAAACCCACGTCACCCTGCTCTGCGGTGACGCCGGCTCAGGAAAGACCCGGTTGGCGAACGAGTTGGCCCGACGGGCCGACGCTCGACGGCACGATCGTGCGCGCTACTTACCCTGCTTACGGCGCCATGGGGGGTATGCGGGTGGCGGCCGAGGTACTTCGCCAGCTCGGACCGTCCGACGACGACGCGGTCATGGCCCGCGTCCGCTCGCTGGCAGGCAGCACCGACGAGTCCCTCCGGGCCATCGACCCTGTTGGCCTGCAAAAGGAGCAGCTCTGGGGTCTCGTCCGCCTCCTCGAGGAGAACAGCTGCGCCCACCCCCTCGTCGTTCTCCTCGACGACATCCACCGCGCCGCGGACACCTCGCCTCACCATCCTGAGTGAGCTCACGGGACGGCTGTCGCGATCTCCGATCCTTTTGGTCCTGGTAGGCCGGAGCGAGCCGAGCGACTGGCTGACCCGCTTCCCGTCTGCGACCACCCTACGCCTGGCTCCCCTCGGGCAGGCGGACGCCGCCAACCTGGCCGGCGCCTTCGTCCCCGACAAGCCGCTCGCCCCGGAGGCGACCGCCTTCCTCGTCGAGCGGGCGGCCGGGAATCCCCTCTACTTGCGGGAGCTGGTGCGGATGGGACGAGTCGGAGGGACGCTCGTCGACGACGGCGATTGCTATCGCCTCGGTTCGGCGGCGTCGGTGCCGGCCACGCTGCAGGCGCTGCTGGCGGCGCGGCTCGACGCCGTGGGACCGACGTCCAAGCTGGTGTTCCAGCACGCCGCCCTCCTCGGTGACGGCGCGTCCGACGAGCAGATCTCCGGCCTGAGCCCCTCCGGTTCGGCGGCCGCCTTGACGTCCCTGGTTGAGAGTGGCTTGCTGCGTCGTAACCCCGCCGGTGGGTTCGATGCCGTAGATCCGATGCTGCGGGAGGTCGCCTACGAGACGCTTCCCCGCCACGTCCGGGGGCAGCTACACCGTCAAGCCGCGGCCCTGGTCAACCGGCCTGACGAGCGGGCCCGCCACCTCGACCGGGCGGCCGACTACCTCTACGACGACGCGTCGGTCGCCCGCGACGCCGCCGACACCTTGGCCACCCTGGGCGAGGAACTCGTCGGTGAATCGCGTCTGGCGGACGCCCTCCGACTCCTCGACCGGGCGGTGACGCTGGGGTCTCGACGCCCGTCGACCCTCCTCGAGCTGGCCCGCCTGCACGAGCTCGCCGGCGACGACACCGCAGCTCTACAGACCCTGGCCCTGGTGGCGGATGACCCTGACGACCCGTCCGTCGCCATTCAGCGAGATCACGCGTCCGCCCGGACGAGGATGTTCAGTGACCCGGCGTGGGCCCGGCCCCGCTTGGAGGCGGTGAGCGACCGGTGGCGTGACGCGGGCGACGAGGAGCGGGCTGCCTGGGCGACCGCCAATGCTGGTGTGGCGAGCTTCAACTTGAGTCGTATGGCGGAGGCCGCGGCCGACCTCGGCCGGGCCTTGGCCGTCTTCGAACGGGCCCACGACCGAGCGGCCGTGGTGGCCATCTCCTCGTTTCTCTGCCTGGTGACACCAACCGATCGACGGGTTCCAACGTGGCTGGCCGATGCCCTCGAGTTCGCGGATCAGGCGGGGGATCGGGTGAAGCAAGTGGCGGCGCTCAGTCCGCTGGCCTGGCACCACTTCCTCGCCTCCATGTGGGGCGGGCCGGCCGACACGGTGGCGGCCGAACGGTTCGCCCTCCAGCTGGCAGAACTCGCTGAAGAAGTGGGGCCGATCGAGAGCGCCATGCACGGCCGGAGCCTCCTCGCCATCATCGCCCGGTTCCAAGGCCGGATCCGAGTGGCCGCGACCCAGGTGGGCGTGTTGGCTCCGCTCCTGCACCCGGAATACCACGAACCGTGGCTGGGCTGGGCGGCCAGCTTCGCGGTGGCGGTAGCCGAAGGGGCGTCAACGGCGGCGGCGCCCTTCCCGCCGCTCGGATCACCTGATCCGGTCGCAGGTGTGGCCGGAGTGGTGGTGCAGGCGGAACTGGTCTTCGCGGGTCGGGCGGAGGAAGCGCTGGCCCACTTCGACCGCGCCCAGACCCACGACACCAGCAGCATCAGCCAGGCCATGGGGCTGTTCTACGCCCTCGGCCTGGTTGCCTCTGGTCGCCGAGGCGAAGCCCGGCCGTGGGCGGAGCGGGCCCTCGGCGCGGCCAGGAAGCTCGGGGCGCGACCGACCCAGATGGCGGCCCTGGCGCTGCTGGCGGAGATCAATGGCGACGATTCGGAGTTGCCCGACCCGCCGGTGGTGGCGTCCTCGGTTGCCGAGACCCTGGTGCTGCGGGCCCACGTGGCCCTGGGCCGGACCGCGATACGGCCGGCCCTGCAGCGAGCTGCGGAGGCGCTGGCGGCGCCCGGCTTGTTGTTCGGAGTCTGAGCGCGTCCCACCATTCGCGCCTGGGGACGCGTCCTGGGAGACCGAGCGAGTGGTCACTTGTTTGACGAGTGGTAATCCGTTTGTCGCTATAGGTAGAAAAGTGACCGCTCGTCGAACAGATGACCACTCGGCGGGGTCAGGGAGCGGGCGTGGTGCCAGCGGGACCGCAGGTCGGCCACGGGCCGGGTTAGAAGCCCGGGAACACCTGGCGCAGCAAATCGAAGTCGAGCCCCGAGACGGAGATGTCGCTCGGAGTATGGGCGGGGTCGAGCCGGCCGTAGACCAGACGGACGAGCGCTTCGGCGGGCAAATGCACTGCGGCCTCCCCATCGGCCGCGGCGACGTCGGTCAGGTCGACCGAGTCCCCGATCACGAGGAGCAGCCGCCGAGCCGGTTCCGTCGTCACCATTTCGACCCGCAGTGGTCGGCTCGAGCTTCGGCCTGTCCGTTGGGCCATCTGGCCGAGGTTGTCGACGAGCAAGCTGACGGCGTCCGGGGCGATCGTCGCGGCCTCGTCGGCCATCACGGCGACGTCCCACGTATGGACGGCGTGTTCCGAGACCCGCATGCGGCCGAGTCCAGCGGCATCCAGTTCCATGCCGAACAGCGAAAGGCGCAGCTCCGCCAAGGTCCTCTCATCGAGGCTCTCGAAACGTTCCACCAGGGCGCGGTTCGCATCCACGCTGTCCCGGGCCTGACGTTCCGGTGGACGCCGGTTCCAGGAGTCCCAGATCGGGGGAAACGACTCTCGAGCCGGCGGCTCCCGGCCCTCCAGTCCAGCTTCGAGGAACATGGAAAAAATCTCGGCTCCGCTACCGAGGTGTGAGAGCACCTGGGCCACCGTCCACTCGCGGCAATAGGAAGGACCGCTGAGTGCGGGGGCACCCGCCTCTATCACGGCCACCAGACGGTCGTGGGAGCGACGCAACACGGGGATCCAGGTTCGGTCTGCAGTGGCTTCGGTCACGATTCTCCCGGATGGCTTGATGGGCTGACGAGGAGGATACCGACGACAGCTGTGATCTCGCCGCCCCCGACCCGGTTGCCGCCTGCCCGTCCGTCGGAGCGAGTCACAAACCTTCGACGAACCTCGCGATGTTCCTGAGCGCCGTCACCGAGGCAGGGAGATCGTGGAAGACCGCCGGCCAGGCGTGCGGCACGCCCGGCACGAAATGGGAGGTGACGGGAACTCCGGCGAGCGCCAGGCGGGCCGTGAAGGCGATGGCGTCGTCGAGCAGAACCTCCTCCGTGCTGGCGAGCACGAGGCACGAAGGCCATGAATCCAGGTCGGCACCCAGCGGCGAGACCAGAGGGTCGCCAGGATCATGTCCCTGGAGGTACATGCCGGCTGCCTCTTCAGCGGCCTGACGGGAGAAGAGTTGATCGGTGCCGGCCCGGGAGGTAAAGGTGCCGGCGGTACAGCTGAGATCCAGCCACGGGGACATCATCACCAGGGCAGTCGGAAGTGGCAGCCCGTTGGTAGCCGCGGCCACGGTAAGGGCGGCGGCCAAGCCACCGCCAGCCGAGTCGCCGATGGCGATGGTGGTGCGGTGGCCTTCGTCGAGCAGGTGCCCGTACACGATCGCGGCATCGTGAAGCCCGGCCGGAAATGGGTGCTCGGGAGCGAGCCGGTACTCGACGACGAAAACGGTCGCGTGTGTCGCGGCCGCGAGTTTCGTCGCAAACGGCGTGGATCGCTCGGCGGAACCGAGTCGATAGCCGCCACCGTGGAAATAAACGGCGGTATGTCGACTGTCGCGGGGGGTACAGACGGTGCAAGGCACGCCGCCGATCGGGCGGGCGCGTACTTCGACGTCCGAGGGGAGCGTTCCTTGTGGCGGGCTGGGCCCGACCCCGACTCGACGGTTGATCAAGTCGGGCGGCGTCGGGTACGTCGACTTTCGGATAACCGGTAAGGTCCAGCGAGCGGTCATCTTGCTGGTGTCGGGCAACGGGCAACCAGGCCGGACGGGCGTGCGTTACCGCTACCTCGGTGATCTGGTCGGGTGCGGCCCGGCCTGGCCCGAGTGCGGGCGGGGCCGAATCGCCTCGGTGGCGTGGGGCCGTCGACAGCACCTCGGCTCTTCGGGTTCCCGGCTGCCATCGGCGATCCGGTCGATCCC
Source organism: uncultured Acidimicrobiaceae bacterium (assembly GCA_963769725.1). GTDB lineage: Bacteria > Actinomycetota > Acidimicrobiia > Acidimicrobiales > Palsa-688 > PALSA-693. The sequence continues at coordinate 243,778 of CAVYMU010000011.1, forward strand.
ACGCCTTCCGACGACCTCAGTCCAGCGCGCCCGTAGACTGGGGCGGACCCGCCGCCGGGCTGCCCACCGCGAACGATCTGGCTTCTTTTTCCAGCTTTGGGATAACCTTCGTGCCCAGGAGATCGATCGAGGTCATGATGGTTTCGTGCGGAAGATGTCCGAACTGCATGTAGCAGAGGATGGCGTCACACCCGATGCGCCGATAGCGCTCGATCTTCTCCGTGCACTGATCGACGTCTCCCACGATGATCATGTCTTCATCGGCGAAGACCCGTGGGTCGAAGGTTCCGCTCCGGGCCGGCTCGAGGTTGGGGAACCGCTCCTTCAGCTGGTCGTCGGACAAGGGCGGTAGTTCCCATTCGATGGCGAAGTCGATCAGATGGGTATACCACCATGCCACCGACCCCCACACGTCGTAGGTGTCGGCTTCGGCCATGGTCGGGGCGCAGTGGACCAGCGTGTAGGGAGCGACGCGGTTGTTCACGACCCTCGTCAGTGGCTTGGCGTCCTTGCTGATGCGCCGGTAGCGCTCGATCCGCTCCGCCAGGGTGTCGACGGGAAGCTGAATGGTGAGGCTCAGCATGCCGAGCCCCAGTCGGGCAGCCAGCTCGACACTGTCGTCGCTCACGCACGCGACCCAGCACGGCGGGTGGGGGTCTTGGTACGGCTTGGGCGTGATGGCTCTCGGCGGCTCCCAGTCGCCTCGCGGCAGAGCGGGAAACTTCACGAATGGCGTGTCTACCGCCAAGCGTTCCTGCTCCCACGCCTGCACCATGATCTCAATGGCTTCCTGCCATTGCGCCCGGCTCTCCTCGTCTTTGACCCCCAGCGCGATACGTTCGAGAGAGGTCGAGCGGCCGGTGCCCCACTCGACCCGGCCTCGACTGAGCAGATCGGCCGTTGCCACCCGCTCCGCGTTCAGGACCGGGTGCCGGAATGGGTGGGGGGTCAGGGTCACGCCGAAGCCGAGCCGGATGTTCTCTGTGATCTGGGACAGGGCGCCGATCATCACCTCGGGAGCGGGGCAGTGCGACCGTCCCTCCCGGAAGTGGTGCTCCACGAACCACACCGTTCCATAGCCCAGCCTGTCTGCCAGTTTTACCTGCTCTATGGCGTCGAAGTAGCTCTTCTGTTCGGCCTCGCGCTGACCATATGGGTGCGGCTTTCCCCACGGCTTGGGGGCCTGCAACTCGTACAGTAGGTCGAGCTTCACCTGTGTCCCCTCTCACTGGTGTCGGAACTTTGGGGTCCTTCGAAGCTGGGTGCCCGGTCTGGTGATGTACGTATATGCGGACGACTTGTTTGCATATCAGGTAAGGGTCGAAAGGTAACAGTTCCCCGATCGGCGGGCAAGCGCATGGTCGTCCGGCACCGCCCTACTGACTGGCCGCGACATCCAGAGCGTCACCGATCAGCCCGGCCGGCCGATCTTCGGCCGCCGCTCAGCCTTGCGACCCGTCACCTCGACAAACTATCTTCATTCTCAAACGCTACGTTCGTATTGGTGAACGACGGCGAGAGTGTGGGTGTGGAACGCGGATGGGTCGTCGAGCGGTCTGGCTCAGTGGAGGTCTTGCGCTTGGTGCCGCTCCGAATACGGCCTAACCGGGCCGGGGGGTTCTTTCGACTGCCGTATCCCGGACTGGTGGTGGGAGCGCTCGAGGTTCAAGACTGCTAGCGCCGTGACCCTCCTTGAGCAGCGCCCAGATGACACCGAAGCGTTGAACGGACCGAATCGAATAGGAAGATGAGGGGAATGTGATTGATCTAGGCCTCGAAGGCAAGCGAGCGGTAGTTTCCGGTGCTGGCTACATACCTGGGCGGGCCGGGCATGGTCGCCACAGCGCGCTGCGCCTGGCGGAGGCGGGGGCGACGGTTGCCTGCATCGACATCGATGAGAGCCGGGCCCAGGGCATCGTCAGCGAGATCTCTGCGGCCGGAGGAAAGGCCTTCCCCGTTATCGCGGACATGACCGACAAGGCTCAGGTGGACCGGGCGCTCGACGAGACGCTTGCAACGCTCGGCGGCCTCGATGTGTGCGTTGACATCATTGGAAAAGCAACATGGAATAGGGCCGAGGAGTTCTCCGCCGAGGACTGGCAGTGGACGATTCTCAACAACCTGACCCATGTCTTCTATCTGTTCCAGAGCGCCAGCCGGCGCATGATCGAACAGGGGACGGGAGGGTCGCTGGTGGCTCTGGCATCGGTGGACGGGATCGCCGCGGCCGGTTATCACGCTCCTTACGGCGCCGCCAAGGCGGGGGTCATATCGCTGGTCAAGACCTTCGCTGACGAACTCGGGCGCCACGGGATTCGCGCCAACGCGGTCGCGCCGGGCAATGTGGGCTCGGGCAACGAGGACCAGCCTGAAGGCGAGTACGCGGTCAACGGCATCAACCCTCTGGCTGCCCCTCGTGGCAGTGATATCGCCAACGGGGTGCTCTTTCTATCGTCCGCACTCGCAGCGCGGATCACCGGTCAAACCCTGGTGGTGGACGGTGGGGCAACCATCCACTCGCTCTGGGGCATGACCCCGGAGGCTATTCCCGACTATCGCCGCCAGTTTTGAGCCGCACACCGCAGCGACGCGAGGGGCAGAAGGAGCCCTCGTGGAGGCCGGACCGGATCGCAAGCGGACACCTTGGTATCGGGTCATGACGATCTGCGTGACTCGGACGGGCTAGGAGGATCAGCTGTGTCAACGATTGACGTCAAACTCATCTCCGCGGATTCACATGTCAACCCTCGCACCGAGATGTGGGCCGACTACCTGGCTCCGGAGTTCCGGGATCGGGCACCCAGGGTCGAGCGAACCGATGAGGCGGATTACGAGGTATTTGAGGGCAAGCGCAAGCCGATCGCCAACCTCGCCTCGGTAGGCGGGCGCCGTCCTGAGGAGTACACCTCAGCCATCCGGCGCTTCGACGAGGTCCGTCCCGGAGGATGGGATCCAGGGGCGCGACTCGAAGATCAGGACATCGACGGCGTCCAGGCGGAGGTGCTCTTCGGGGCGGTCGGGAATGCGCCGCTCGCCAGCGAGGACCCGGCTCTGGCCCGAGCCAGCTTCACGGCGTACAACCACTGGCTGGCCGACTTCTGTGCTCACAACCCGGCCCGTCTGATCGGACTGGCCGGCATCCCCTGCGACGACCCCGACGACGCCATCGCCGAGATTGGGGATGCCGCCAGTCGGGGCCTGCGGGGCGCGGTCATCCCTCACCTTCCCGGCGTCGGTGAGTGGCACGACGAGCGGTGGGAGCCGTTTTGGCGAGCGATCCTGGACCAGGGCTGGCCGGTACACCTCCATGTGAGCTCGGGCATGCGTCGCACCCTGGGTACCGACGGCCCGGCCCAGCAGGTGTCGACGGTGACCGGGTTGCCGCGCGGTGATCTTTTCATGAACAGTCTGGTGGCGTCGAAGCTCGAGACGCCTCTCTCGCTCGGGCGCTTCGTCCTCGGCGGGACGTTGCAGCGGTACCCGGAACTGAAGTTGATCTCCGTAGAAGCGCAGATCGGCTGGGTGCCGTTTTGGAAGTACTACATCGACCACCTCTACGACAAGCACCGTTGGTGGACCAAGTTTGAACTCCCCGAACGACCGTCGTTCTACGTCGACCGGCAGTTGTGGTTCACGTTCATGGAGGACCCGCCCGGAATCGAACTCGCTCACCTCTGCAACGTCAGCCGAATCATGTGGTCCAGCGACTATCCGCACTCCGAAACCACATATCCGCATAGCCGGAAAATCGCCGAAGAGATCCTGTCACGACTCCCGAGTGACCAGTACCAGCGGGTCGTTCGGGACAACTGCGCCGAACTCTACGGGATCTCCTGAAGCCGCATCCGTGACCGACTCCGAGTCAGGAGGAGCACATGCTTGACTATGCCATCACCGGTGGAACGGTGCTCGACGGCACCGGCGTACCCGGGGTCCGAGCCGACATAGGTATCGAGCAGGGCCGCATCGTTCAGATCGGCAGGCTCGAAGAACCGGCGTCCAGGACCATCGATGCCGAGGGTCTGGTGGTCACACCGGGTTTCGTCGATCCGCATACTCACTACGACGCTCAGCTCTTTTGGGACCCTTTGGCCACCCCCTCGAGCTGGCACGGCGTGACCTCGGTCATTGGCGGCAACTGCGGCTTCACCCTGGCACCTCTGAAGGAGCGAGACGCCGACTACACCCGGCGGATGATGGCCCAAGTCGAAGGTATGCCCCTCGTCGCCCTGGAGGAGGGGGTGCCGTGGGGATGGGACAGCTTTGGTCAGTACCTCGACCGCCTCGAAGGCGCGGTCGCGGTGAATGCCGGATTCATGGTCGGACATTGCGCCTTGCGCCGTTACGTCCTCGGCGAAGATTTCGCCCGCGAGGCGAAGGACGACGAGCTCGACCAGATACTCACGTTGTTGGACCAGTCGCTGTCGGCCGGCGGGCTGGGGCTGTCGACTACCAGATCGTCCACACATATCGACGGCGATGGGCACCCCGTTCCGAGTCGTTGGGCGTCAGAAGCCGAGGTCATCTCACTCTGCCAGGTGGTCGGAAGACACGAGGGGACGTCGCTCGAGCTGATCACCGAAGGATGTATTGGTCGATTCAACAACGACGAAGTGGACCTCCTGGCTCAGATGAGCCAGGTTGCCCAACGAACCCTCAACTGGAACGTTCTAGGCGTCTCGAGCGACGACCCGGGAAGGATCGAGCATCAGTTGCAGCCGTCCCGAAGAGCGCGCCAGCTGGGAGGGCGGGTGGTCGCCCTGACGATGCCCGTCTTCGCGGACAACAACATGAGCTTCCTGACGTACTGCGCTATGTGGCTCATCCCCGGCTGGCGTGACACGCTGGCCGTCGACGTGCCGGAGAAGATCCGGCGCCTCAAGGATCCGGCGGTACGAGCCAGATTGATGGAGAGCGCCAAGACCTCTCCTCTCGGTCGCCTGGCTGACTTTGACCGCTACCTGATCGGCGACGTGTACTCCGAGGTGAATGAGCCGTACCGCAATCGCGTCGTCGGCGAGATCGCCGCGGAGCGAGGCCAGGACCCCTTCACGACCATCGTCGACATCGTCGCCGCCGACGACCTCAAGACCGTGCTGTGGCCGATCCCTGCAGCGGACACTGACGCCGACTGGCAACTACGGCGGCATCTCTGGGACGAACCCGATGTCTTGATCGGGGGTTCGGACGCCGGCGCCCACCTGGACCGGATGCTGGGATCGCCGTATCCGACCCGCTTCATCGCTGACTCACTCCGCGGCCGTCAACTCGTTTCGCTCGAACGGGCCGTGCAACTCATGACGGACATCCCCGCCCGCCTTTTCGGCCTGCGCCGCCGCGGCCGAATCGCGCTCGGCAACCACGCCGACGTCGTGGTGTTCGACCCCCGCACCGTGGGAGCTTCCCCGGCCCGCCTTTCGTACGACCTGCCTGGCCAAAGCAAACGACTCTTGGCCGACCCTATCGGTATCGGCCACGTCCTCGTGAACGGAAGGGAGACCATCGTCGACGGCCGGCCAACCGGAGATCTGCCGGGGGCGATATTGCGGTCGGGCCGCGACACGGGCGAAACCAGCGCCGGTCCGTAGCACCGGCCCGACCTGAACCCTCCCACCTGCCTGGTCTTCGGCCCGGCAGGGCCTCGCCTGTGGTTGCCGTCCAGCGTAGGTCCGGCGAACGCCACGAGCGCTCTTGGATCCTCCGGAAGCCCGCTGCGAGTAGGGCTGGTGCCCCCGGCAGGATTCGAACCTGCGCACCCGGCTCCGGAGGCCGGTGCTCTATCCCCTGAGCTACGAGGGCCCTGGACTCCAAGGCAAGACGATCCACTGTAGTCGGTGGGCCAGATCCTCAAGGACCCTCGATGCCGGCTGGTGGTCGGCACCGTCGCCACCAGGGATTTCGCGATCACCGCCGCCGTGCCTTCCGGTAAAAATCGACTCCCCTCCTCAGCCGGCCCGCCACCCGGCTGGCCTAGGATGGACCGATGCCCATCCCGAGCGGTCGCTCTGGCGCCCGACGCCGGTCCGCGTTCCTGGGCTGAATGCTTCCCGATCCCGATCCGGAATCACACGCCGATCTCCCGGCGGCAGGTCCGGCGACGGGCCCCGTGTCCATGCCCCTCTTGCCGGACAGCGCCGTCATTGACTCATCGGGGCGTCTGTCGATCGGCGGAGTCGACCTGCTCGATCTCTGCCAGGAGATCGGCACTCCGGTGTTCGTCTATGACGAGGATCCACCTCCGGCGCCGGTGTCGCGAGGCGGTCGCGGCGCTGGGGTGGCGGCGTGGCCTACGCCTCCAAGGCGTTCCTCTGCCGGGCCATGGCCCGACTGGTCCACGAGGAGGGGATGGCGATCGATGTGTCGACCGGAGGCGAACTGCACGTGGCTCTGGCTGCCGGGGTGCCCGGTGCCCGGCTGGTCCTGCACGGCAACAACAAGTCCGACGCCGAGTTGGAGCCGGGCCCTGGAGGCCCGGGTGGGCCGGATCGTGGTCGACTCGTTCGACGAGATCGACCGGCTCGAGCGGCTGACAGCTGGCCGGCGGGTTGCGCCCCGAACGTGCTCATCCGGGTCACCCCGGGCATCGAGGCCCACACCCACGAGTACGTCATGACCGGCCAGGACGACTCGAAGTTCGGGTTCGGCCTGGCGTCAGGTGCGGCGGCGGAGGCCGTGGCCCGGCTGCGCCGAGCCGGGTCTCCGGTGGCGCTGGTGGGCGTGCACGTCCATATCGGCTCGCAGATCTTCGCCCTCGATTCCTTCGAGAAGGCGCTTGCCGCTCTGGCGGAGTTCTTTTTGCCGCTCGGGCTGGACGAGTTGTGCATGGGGGGCGGTCTCGGCGCACCGTACGTGACTGGCGAATCGGCGCCGACGATCACCGAATGGGCTGCGACCGTCCACCGGGCCGCCAAAGCGAGCGGCCTGGGTCCACAGATCCGCCTCACCGCCGAACCCGGCCGGGCCATCGTGGCCGGCGCCGCGGTGACCTGTTATTCGGTCGGGACCATCAAAGAGATCCCCGGTGTCCGGACCTATCTCAGTGTCGACGGCGGCATGAGCGACAATCCCCGTCCGGTGTTGTACGGCAGCGGCTACGAGGCGTTTCTGGTCCGGGCCGACCGATGCCTCCCGGCCCCGCCCGGTCACCGATCGTCGGGAAGCATTGCGAGTCGGGCGACGTGATCGTGCGCGACGGCCAGGTGCCCGGCCGACGTCGCGGTCGGCGACGTGCTGGCGACGCCGGTCACCGGCGCCTACGGCCATTCGATGGCCTCGACCTACAACAAGGTGCCGCGACCGCCGGTCGTGTTCGTCCGGGATGGGCTGACCCGAGTCGTCGTCCGACGGGAGACGCCTCGACGACTTGCTGGCGTTGGACCAATAGGGCGGCCCGGGCGGTGCGGGCCTGGTGCCCGGTCGCCAGGTGTCGTCCGGATTGGAAGGTTGAAGAGTAGCGTCGCTCTCCTCGATTTTGTTACATAAGGGGCGGCCTAATACGCGACTTATATAACAAAATTGGCCGGTGTACCGCCCCGCTGGCGCCAACACCACTAGAGCGACCGCGACCGCCATGGCCACCGCTGCCGGTGTCGGCCCCTCGGTAGGTCAACGGGAACCCCACGCCGGCGCGTCTTCGCCGTAGCCGCCGGCAATGGCCGGCCACGCCAGGGGCCTGCCATCGAGGGCACCCGGCGGGGCGACCGCCGTGGCCGCTCCGCCGGGACCGTCGATGTCGACCAACCAGGCCGGGCGTACCGCGGCGTCGGAACGCGGATCGCCGGCGGCAGGACCTTCCGTCGTGGATCCGGATCCGGTAGGAAAGCCGGTGAGCCAGGCGGCCGTCGCGCGCCAACGACAAGGACCGCACGACCGTGCCACCTGTCGCCGCCTGTCGCCGGAGGCCGTCCAGGGCGGCGGCAGCAGCCAGGTAGCCGGTGCCGTGGTCGAGCAAGTTGGCAGGGCAGGGCGCCGGGTTCGCCGCCGTCTGCCCGACTCCGAGGTGGCGATCCCGCTACGCTGCCTGCACGATGCTGTCGAACCCCCGTCGCCCCGACCAGGGACCACGGTGGCCCCAGGCATCGATGGCGACGACGACCAGCCCCGGGTGCCGGACTGCCAGGTCCACAGCACCCAGGCCGAACCGGTCGAGGGATCCGGGCCGGTAGCCGTGCACGACGACGTCAGCCTCGTCGAGCAGGTGGTGCAAGGTGGCGGTCCCGCTGGGCGAGCGCCAGATCGAGGAACGCGCTGCGTTTTCCGAGGAGCGTGTCCGAGACCGCCCCAGCGCTCATATCTGGCAGGTCGGGCGGGTCGATCCGAAGCACCTCCGCCCCGAGCGCGCCCAGGTAGCGCGTGCATACCGGCCCCGCGATCACCCGGGTCAGGTCGAGCACGCGAACGCCTTCGGCGGGGAGGCGGCGCCGGGCGGCGCCGGCGGGGCGGCGCCGCCCCGGCCACCTGGTGACCGATCAGCGGCTCCGAGGCAACCGCTCGCCCTTGTGGGTGGTTGAGCCATTCCGGGAGGGTTCGCACCGCAGCCGCCACTCCTCCAGCCGCGAACACTCGGGCTTCGATCAGGTCGGCGTTCCGTGCGGCCATGGCGTCGGCCACCGCGACGGCGGCTTCTTCCCCGCTGGCGGGAGCGGATCCGTCGACGTTGATGGCCTGGAACAAGGCCTGGCGGTGCCACGGATAGTTGGCGTGGGTGCGCACCCAGCCGTCCGCGGTCCGCCAGAAGCGCGAGAGCGGGAGCAAACGACGCCCCCGCCGGCTGCCCCGCCCGGCGGAAATACCGCTCGCTGCGGACCGCGGCGGCCACGTGGGTGCGGTCCAGGGTCACGTGCGGGCTCGGCGCCCTCCGCTGCTGAAGGACAGACGATGCGGCGAGGAGGGCCGTGCCGACCGACGCCAACGCCACCTCCTCGACGAGCAGGCGGGACCGGAGGTGGCCGGAGGCACCGGTGACATCGAGAGGCGGGCATGGCGGTGCCGCCTCGTCGCCCGCGGTCAGCGCCGCCCACGCCGCGCCGAGGACGGTGGGCTCCAATGAAGTCGGAGGTGTCATTCGCGACCTGCCATTCTGTCCGTGGGTGCTGCCGCCGGCCAGTATCCGCGCCGGCCGGGCGCCCGGCACCGCAACCGCCACCACCGGCCACCGCCACCACCGGCCACCGCCACCGCCGGCCACCGCCACCACCGGCCGGCGCCGCCGGCCACTGCCACCGGCCGCGCTCGAGGCTCACTGTTACCCGAGGTGGTTGAGCCGGGCAGGTATCGGCGGGCCAGGCCGCGGGTCGAGGCGTGACCCGCGGGCGCCCCACGGGCCACGCCCCACGCCCGCCGAGCGATGACGCGGGCACGACAACCCTCCCTTGGGCCCCTACTACCCTTTCCGCCATGGAGACGACGTCGTTGCGGGTCGGGCTACTCGGCTGCGGCCACGTCGGCGGGGCGTTGGTGCGGTTGCTCGTCGAGGACGTCGAGCCGGATCGCGGCGCGCACCGGCCTGCACCTGGAACTGGCGGCGGTGGCGGTCCGCAGCCATGTCTCGGGAACGAGACGCGCCGGTCCCCGACGGAATCCTGACCACCGATGCCAGCGCCGTGGTCGCCGATCCGACCGTCGACGTCGTGGTCGAGGTCATCGGCGGAATCGAGCCGGCCCGTACCCTGATCCTCACCGCCCTCAAGTCCGGCAAGCCGGTCGTGACCGCCAACAAGGAGCTGCTGGCCAACTGCGGGGCGGAGCTGTTCGAGGCGGCGTCGCTGGCGGGCGTGGACCTGCTGTTCGAGTCGGCGGTTGCCGGCGGTATTCCTCTGATCCGGCCCGCTTCGCGAATCGCTGGCCGGGGAGCGGATCCGCCGGATCATGGGCATCGTCAACGGGACCACCAACTTCATCCTGAGCCGGATGAGCGAATCGTCGGCCGAGCTACCACGACGCCCTGGCCGAAGCCCAGAGCCTGGGGTACGCCGAGCGGGATCCGACTGCCGATGTCGAGGGCTACGACGCCGCCGCCAAGGCCGCCATCCTGGCCAACGTGGCGTTCGGGGCCCGGAGTCGTCGCCGGCGACGTCTACCGCGAAGGCATCAGCGCCATCACTCCGGCCGACATCTCCGCGGCCCGCCATCTCGGCTACGCCGTCAAGCTGCTGGCCGTGGTCGAGCACTCTGAGGACCCGGTCGGAGACGAGCCGCGGTGGAGTCGGTCGCGGTCCGGGTCCATCCCGCCATGGTGCCCCTGACGCACCCGCTGGCCGCGGTGCGGGACTCGTTCAACGCCGTGTTCGTCGAGGGTGACGCCATCGGCGAGCTGATGTTCCTCGGGCGGGGCGCCGGCGGCATGCCGACGGCCAGCGCCGTTCTCGGCGATCTGCTCGACGCCGCCCACAACCTCACCACCGGGAGGCGCCGGCCGGAGCGTGGCCCTTCGTCGCACCCGTATCCGGCCGATCGACGACCTCCAGTCGGCCTACTACCTGACGCTCCAGGTGGCCGACCGGCCCGGCGTCCTGCATGCCGTCTCGGGCGTGCTCGGGCAGCACCGGGTATCCATCCGGCTGATGGAGCAGGAGGGTCTGCCCGGCCCGGACGGCACATCCGGCCCGGCCGATACGGCCGGATTGTCCCTCCGGTCGAGCCAGGTCGAATCGGGAGCTCGTCTGGTGTTCGTGACCCACCCGGCCTACGAGCGCGACGTCCAGGCCTGCCTGCACGATCTGCGCAGACTGGATGTCGTCGAGCGGATCGGCGGTCTGCTGCGAGTCGTGGGTCGGTGACACCTGGCTGGCGGGGCGTCATCGAGGAGTACCGCAGCTATCTCCCGGTGTCGGCGTCCACGCCCGGTCGTCACTCTGCACGAGGGCGGAACGCCGCTGTTGCCCGCGGCGCGACTGTCGGAGCGGGTCGGGCGCGACGGTGTGGCTGAAGCTCGAAGGAGTCAACCCGACCGGGTCGTTCAAGGACCGGGGCATGACCGTGGCCATCTCCAAGGCCCGTCGAGGAAGGAGCCAAGGCGGTCGTCTGCGGATCGACCGGCAACACCTCAGCTTCCGCGGCTGCCTACGCGGCCCGGGCCGGGATGACCTGCGCGGTGCTCATCCCGGAGGGGTACATCGCCCTCGGGCAAGCTGGCTCAGGCCCTGATCCACGGCGCCCGGGTCTTGCAGATCCGGGCCAACTTCGACGCCGCCCTGGACATCGTGCGCCGGCTCGGCGACTCGGCCCCGGTGACCGTGGTCAACTCGATCAACCCGTACCGCATCGAGGGCCAGAAGACCGGGGCGTTCGAGATCGTCGACGTGCTCGGCGACGCGCCCGACGTGCACTGCATTCCGGTGGGCAACGCCGGCAACATCACCGCCTACTGGAAGGGCTACCGCGAATATCAGGACGCCGGTCGGGCCTGACCAGGCTGCCTCGGATGCTGGGGTTCCAGGCCGCCGGGGCGGCGCCGATCGTGCTCGGGCATCCCATCGACGATCCGGAGACGATCGCGACCGCCATTCGCATCGGGCGCCCCGCCTCTTGGTATGGCGCCACGGCCGCCGCGGTGGAGTCGGGAGGCGGCGATCGACTGCGGTCACCGACGACGAGATTCTGGCCGCCTACCGTTATCTGGCTCAGGAGGAGTCGGTGTTCTGCGAGCCGGCATCGGCGGCTTCGGTTGCGGGCTTGTTGAAGACGGGCGTGCCACGCCGGTTCGACGGTGGTATGTGTGCTCACCGGACACGGGCTCAAAGACCCCGATATCGCCATCGGTCAGATCGCGGTGCCGACCGCTGTGGATGCCGACATGCGGAGCCGTGCGCGCCGAGCTCGGACTCTGACGTCGGGCCCGGCCGGCGCGGGCGACCCGGGCCAGGGCGGGGTGGTTGCCTCTCGGCGGCCAGGATCGCTACCATGGGGGTGTCGTCGTTGGCCCTGCCACCGACGGTGCCTCCGAGCCGGACGACTGGCCGGAACGTGCACCAGCCGAACCCCCCGTAGGTCTCGCGGGAGTCACCCGGGTCTTGGCGGACGCCTTCATCCACTACAGCAGCACGACAAAGACGAGGTAGCACATGAGCGAAACGCAGCTCGAACGCTCGGTCCTCGAGGCCAAGGAGCGTGATGAGCTCTTCGCTATCGCCGACGCGCTCGGGGCCAAACCGGGGACCCGGGCCAAGAAGGCCGACCTGGTGACGCAGATCCTGCGCGCCACCGGAATCGAGCCCCAGGACGCCGGCAACGTAGCGGAGAAGCCGCGGCGGACCCGGGCCCGCCGTAGCACCGCTCCGGCGGACTCCGCGCCCGAGTCGACCGACTCCGCAACCCTGGACTCCGCTCCACCTGCCGGCGCCGGCGCGGTCCTCGCCCGTACCACCCCGCCCGACGCCGCTCCCGAGCTGGCGGACGCGGCTCCACCGGGGCGGGCCACCCCCAGGGCGCCAGGCCGCGCCGCTAGTGCCGCCACACCCGCCGTCGCCACACCCGCCGCCGCTACTGCGTCCCGCCCACCCGCGGCGACCTCGGCCCGGGCGTCCGGCGGTGCCGGCCGGAGATCTGACCCGGCCGGCCCGACTGCGGGCCGGGCCCAACGAGTCGTGCCGGTCCCGGCCGAGCGCAGCGGGTCACTACCCGACGGTGACGGTGACGGCGACGGCGACGCGCCGAACGCCTTGGCGGGACCGACTGCACCTGCCCGGACCGCCGCCACCCCAGCCGCGGCCGGCCCCGTGGCATCGGCCCCGACTGGAAGACCGACGCGTGCCGTCGGCGTCCCGACGCCCACCAACGGTGATATTCCTGGTGCTCGGCCGGCACCCGCTTCAGCGGATTCCGAATCGAACGGAGCCGGTGGGTCGCCGCCCGGTCCGGAGCGCGCCCACGGCGGTGGCGCCCCCTCCGGGCCTGAGGGACGCAGCGAGCCGGGCGGATCGAATCGATCCGGGCCGGCGCTGGTCGGGGACGCGGAGGGAACTGCCGACGGCGACCAGCATGGCGGTCAGGCTGGGGCCGGTAGCGGGGCCCGACCGTTCGACGCCGAGCCGGGCAACCGCCGCAACCGTCGCCGGCGGGGGCGGGACCGCTTCGAGCGGACCGATCGGGATCTGCCCGGTCAGGCCGCTGAGGGTCAGTTCTCCGGGGAGCCTGTGCCGGTGACGGGTTATCTCGATCTGCGTGACGAGGGATACGGGTTCCTCCGGACCTCCGGCTTCCTTTCCGGGCCCGGTGACGTGTACGTCTCGATCAGCCAGGTTCGCCGTTTTGCGCTGCGCAAAGGCGATTATCTCGAGGGGGCAGCCCGGCCGGCCGGCGGCAACGAAAAATATCCGGCGTTGCTCCGCATCGACACCGTCTCCGGCCTGACGCCGGAGGAGGCTCGCAGCCGGCCCCGGTTCGAGAACCTGACGCCACTCTTCCCCGACCAGAAGCTCCGGCTCGAGGTTCCCGGCGACAGCGCCAACATGACGGCCCGGATCGTCGACCTCATCGCCCCCATCGGCAAGGGGCAACGAGGGATGATCGTCTCGCCGCCGAAGGCGGGCAAGACCACGATTCTCAAGCAGATCGCCCACTCCATCGAGGCCAATAACCCCGATGTGCAGCTCATCGTCCTTCTCGTCGATGAACGCCCGGAGGAAGTCACCGACATGCGGCGGTCCGTCAAGGGAGAGGTGATCGCCTCCACGTTCGACCGTCCCGCCGAGGAGCACACCCAGGTCGCGGAGCTGGCCATCGAGCGGGCCAAGCGCATGGTCGAGCAGGGTCGCGACGTCGTCATCGTCCTCGACGGCATCACCCGCCTGGCCCGGGCCTACAACCTGGCCCAACCGGCCACCGGGCGAATCATGTCCGGCGGTATCGACACCGGCGCCCTGTATCCCCCCAAGAAGTTCTTCGGGGCGGCGCGGAATATCGAGGAGGGTGGGTCGTTGACGATCCTGGCCACCGCGCTGGTGGAGACGGGAAGTCGTATGGACGAGGTCATCTTCGAGGAGTTCAAAGGGACCGGTAATATGGAGTTGCGCCTCGACCGCAAGCTGGCCGAGCGCCGCATCTACCCGGCGATCGACGTCAACGGCTCCTCGACCCGGCACGAGGAGCTGCTCTTCGATCGGGTCCAGCTGCAGCAGGTGTGGAAGTTGCGCCGGGTGCTTGAACGCGCTGGCCAGCGAGGGCAGCAGCGCCGCCGGCCTGGAGCTGCTGATGGACCGGATCAGGACCACCCGCACCAACGACGAATTCCTGGCCGAGGTGGCCAAGAACGCCACCCCGTCCATCTGAAACCTGAGAGAGGCATCGCCATGAAGACCGAAATCCATCCCGATTACGTGACGGCCAAGGTCACCTGCTCGTGCGGGAACACGTTCACTACCCGCTCGACCAAGGCCGAGTTGCACACCGAGCTCTGCAACGCCTGCCATCCCTTCTACACGGGTAAGCAGAAGCTGGTGGATACCGGCGGCCGGGTCGAGCGTTTCGAGCGCCGTTACGGCCGGCGAGGCAAGAAGTAGGCGACGGCTCGATCGACCCGATCGTCCCGCTCGGGCGGCGGCGGGCGACGGGACCGGCGATAGCCGGAGAAGGCCAGGATCGATGGGCCGGGCTGCGAGCGGTGAAGCTGGCGGCGCTGGTCAGCGATCTCCTGGGAAAAGACGAGATCCGTCGAACCGAGCCGGCCCCGTTCCCCGGGGGCGCGGTGCGCCTCGACCGGGGGTCCGGTCGCGTTTGGGTGCTGATCGACGACGGTTCCCCTCGCTGGTTTGGGCCGGCCCTGGCCTGGGCGTGGCGACACCGGGCCCGGCAACTGGATGTGCTGGTGGAGGGAACCGAACCAGCTGGGGTGGTGGCCCGGCGGGCGGCCGAACTGGCCCGGCCCCCTTTGGTCAGCTTGGTCTCGGGCCGGTTCACGATGCCAGCCGAGGCGGCGGGACCAGGAGTCCCAACCCCCGCCGGCAGTGATGCGGTGGATTTCGCCGGGTGGCTGCGCGCCCATGGGGCCGAGCCGGTCTTCGAGCACGGGGTTCTGCGCGGCGAGGTGCTCGGGTTGGAAGTGGCGCGCCTGGCGGACGGCCGGCTCGAGGTCGGCGTTGGACGCCACGACCGGGCCGCCCGAGCCGACGTGGGCAATCCGGTCGACCTGGGCAGGGCCCTTGACGAGGCGGTGGCCGCCGTGGCGACCCGGCGCCGGCCCGGCGCCGCTCGGCATCCGGCGAATGCCTTGGCCCGGTCGCGCTGGCTTCGTTCGGTGGTGTGCGCCGCTCCGGGCCTGGTCGGCGCAACCGTCCTGACCCCGGCGTCACCGCCGTTGCCTTCGGCCGGGGTGACCGACAACAGCGCAGTTCCGTGCGTGGGGACGTCCGACACCGGCCGACCGGTGGTGGTGGTGTGCAGTACCGGTATCGACCTCGATCTGGTTCCTACCGCTGCCGACAGCCGCCGGCTGCACGACCCGGGCGCCGAACTGGTGATCGTGGTGCCGGAGGGCGACGATCACGCCGTCACGCGGGCCTTGGCGGCGGGGTTGAGGAGACCCGCGGCCGTCCGGACTGTGCCTCGATCGTGGGAGCAACTCGGCGGGGAGCAGGCCGTTAGGCCGGCTTCTGGGCCTTGAGCGAGTACATCAGCGGGAGCCGGCCCTGTCCCGGCCAGCGGTAGCGACCGTCGTCGCCTCGCACCAGCCAACTGTTGAGCTGGAACAGGGTGTGGTCCCACTCGTGGAAGAAGCGGAGTTGGAAACCGACTCCCAGCAGGGCCTCGAACAGCTGTGGCAATGGGTGGGGCCACTCATACGACAGGTTGTGCACGGTAGCTGGCGTCCGGCTCGGCATAAGTTCCGCCGGTGTCGTCAACGATGTGCTTCGGTGGCGAAATAGTCGTACTTCACCATCGGCGATCGTTCGTCCAGGCAGTAACCGACCGGGTGGAATTCGCAGACGTACAACCAACCGCCCGGGCGGAGCAGCAAGGCACACTGCTCGGCCCATTGCCGGAGATCCGGCAGCCAGCAGAGGGCCCCTTTTCCGGTATAGACGACGTCGAAAGCGGAGGCGCCCAGGACGGAGGCGGCGCCGTGAACGTCGGCGTGCACGAATCGAGCTCGGCCGGCCAGCCCCACCTCGCCAGCCAGCGTCTGGGCTGCCTCGATCGCCGGCCCGGAGAAGTCGAGTCCGACGGCATCGAGCGTCGGATGCATGCGCACCAGGTCGAGCGTGTCCAGCCCGAAGTGGCATTGAAGGTGAGCGAGGCGTAGACCCCCCAGCGCACCCAGTTCGTCGACCTCGAACGGTTCGATCTGCGGATGCCCGGCCTTGAACGCGGCCACGTCGTAGAAATCTGAGGCCACATGCAGGGGGACTCGCTCGTCCCACTTCCTCCGGTTGGTTGCGATCCAACCTGGAGGCGGGGTGCGCACAACGGGAGTGTAGGCCGGGCCGGCGGACAGGCCGCCCCCCTTGGTCGGGAGCCCAGGCCGCCCCGATTGGTCGGGAGCCCAGGCCGCCCCGATTGGTCGGGAGCCCAGGCCGCCCGGCGCCGGGCCCAGCGGCGCCCGTGGTCGCCGCCCCGGTACGCTGGGGTGGTGTTGGATCGGCTGTCCGGGCTGGAGCACGAGTACGAGTCCGTCCTCGTGCAGCTATCAGATCCGGTGGTTATCAGCGATCAGCGCCGGCTGCGGGATGCGTCGCGCCGCCACAAAGAGCTGGAACCCGTGGTCGCCGCCTTCCGTGAGTACCGAGCGGTGGCGTCGGACCTGGCGACGGCACGCGAGATGCTGGCGGACCTGGCCGCCGCACCCACGCCGCCGTCATCCGCGGCGGACCCCGCCGCGTCCGATTCCGACGATCGGGCCATGCTGCACCACGAGATCGACACGGCCGAAGCCCGTCTCGCACGACCTTGACGACCGGCTCAAGCTCCTCCTGCTGCCGACCGACCCCAACGATGGCAAGAACGTAATCATCGAGATCCGCGGCGCCGAGGGCGGGGAGGAGGCGAATCTCTTTGCCCGAGATCTCTACGAGATGTACGTCCGCTACAGCGAACGGAGGGGTCTGGCGGTCGAAACGCTGTCCACCGACCCGTCTGATATGGGAGGGGTCAATCAGGTCACGTTCCTGGTCAAGGGCGTCGACGCCTGGTCGCACCTCAAGTACGAGGGCGGTCCGCACCGGGTGCAGCGGGTGCCCGTGACCGAATCGCAGGGTCGGGTCCACACTTCCTCCGCGACGGTCACGGTTCTGCCCGAGGCGGAGGAGGTCGACGTCCACATCGAAGACAAGGACCTCAAGATCGACGTATACCGATCCACGGGGCCCGGTGGCCAATCGGTCAATACGACTGACTCCGCGGTGCGCATCACTCACCTGCCGACCGGCATCGTGGTGGCGATGCAGGACGAGAAAAGCCAGATCCAGAACCGGGCCAAGGCGATGCAGGTGCTGCGCGCCCGCCTGCTCAAGGCCGAACAGGATCGACAGACGGCCGAGTTGTCCAGCGCTCGTCGCAGCCAGGTCGGCGGCGGAGGCCGTTCGGAAAAGATCCGCACCTACAACTACAAGGAGAACCGGGTCACGGACCATCGCATCGGATTGACCCTGTACAAGCTGGACAAGATTCTGCTGGGTGAGCTCGACGATCTGGTCGACGCGCTCATGGCCGACGAGCGCACCCGTCAACTGGCGGGAACGGAGGATCAGGGCTGACGCCGCCACTCGATTCGGCCGCGGGGATGCACGCAGCCGGCGGATCGGTCACCGGCCTGACCTGGCCGCAACTGCGGTCGGCGGCCGCGGCCCGTTTGGGCTCGGATGCCGAAGCGCGCTGGCTGGTCGAGGAGGTGTCCGGAGAGCGGTGGCCGACCGGAGTGGTGAACGAGCCGAGCCGGCGCCGCTTGGCCGCCCTGGTGGACCGGCGGGCGGCGGGCGAACCCCTGCAGTACGTCATCGGCCGGTGGGGCTTCAGGACCCTGGACCTCATGGTCGACCGGCGGGTGCTCATCCCACGGCCAGAAACCGAGCAGGTGGTCGAGGTCGCCATCGCCGAACTCGAGCGCGTCGGCGCGAGCGCACATCGTGATGATCGCGACCGACAGGGCCGAATGGTCGCGGTCGACCTCGGTACGGGATCGGGCGCCATCGCCCTGGCGCTCGCCGCCGAACGAACCGGGATCGAAGTGTGGGCCACCGACGTGTCGACCGCCGCCCTCGCGGTGGCGGGAGCCAACCTGGCTGGGCTGGGCGGGCGCGCCGCAGCCCGCGTCCGCTTGGCAACCGGCTCCTGGTGGGCAGCCCTGCCGGACGAACTCCGCGGCCGGGTCGATCTCGCCGTCTCGAACCCGCCCTACGTGGCGAGAGGAGAGATGGCGGAACTGGATCGCGAGGTGGTCGGGTGGGAGCCGGCCGTGGCGCTCGAGGCTGGCCCGACCGGACTCGAAGCGGTGCGAACCATCCTGGCTGGTGCTCGGGAGTGGCTCCGTCCGACGGGAGTGGCGGTCATCGAGATCGCCCCTCATCAGTCCGGTCCAGCCCAGACCCTGGCCCGGGCGTCCGGGTTTACCCACGTCGAAGTCCGGCCCGACCTGACCGGTCGAGAGCGCAGCCTGGTGGCCTGGAGCGCCCCGTGACCGTCGTGCTCAGTGCGGGCGGCCTTTCTCCTTCGGCTGCGACGATCGCGGCGGCCGCGGAGGCCTTGGGTAGCGGCGACATCGTGGGCATTCCGACAGACACTGTCTACGGCCTGGCCGCCGACCCGTGGCACTCGGGGGCGGCTGACCGACTGTTCGCGGTCAAAGGCCGGCCCCGCCGCGTCGAACTGCCACTGCTCGTCGCCAGCGAGGCGCAGGCCCTCGGACTGGCGACCGCGGTCCCCGACAGCGCCCGGCGCCTGATGGCCCGTTTCTGGCCTGGCCCGCTTACCATCGTGTTGCCTCGCGGCCCGGATGTCTCGGCCGACCTGGGCGACGATGACGAGACCATCGGTTTGCGCTGCCCGGACCACCCGGTACCGCTGGCGCTGTGTCGAGCGGTGGGGCCGATCGCGACCACCAGCGCCAACCGGCACGGCTCGGAGCCGTTAACGACCGCGGCAGCGGTGGCTGCCATCCTGCCGGGAGTGGCGTTGGTGCTCGACGGCGGCCTCTGCGATCGTCCGGCGTCGACGGTTGTCGACGCGACCGGCCAGGTGCCCAAGCTGCTCCGCCCGGGCAGCATCGACTGGGACCAGATCATGTCGGTGGCGACTGAGACCTGAGGCAGGCGTGACCTGAGGCAGGCGGCAGGCGCGTCGACGTCGACCAAACGAGCGCTGGACGGGGGGCTGGACCGACCCGGGTTTGCCTCCTGAGCACCCGGCATGGGAGGATTGCGGGCGTGCCGATGTCCCGCCCCGAAGCACGGGCTCGCCTCGACCGCCCCGCCCAAGTGCCGGACACCACCAGCAGCTGTGGATCGAGCCGAGGCCCCGATGGACCACGAACGACCAGGGGACAGGAATCGACCGGGCAATACGAACGGGCCGGGAATCATGGCCTTTGCCGGCCTCGGGTTGCTCAATGCGATGTGCCTGGTGCTCGGTATGGGCGGTGGCTGGCTCATCGACCGGGCGCTCGGCACCCTGCCGCTGTTCCTCTTTCTCGGCTTGATCGCCGGAATCGCCATGGGAGTACTCGCCACTCGTGCGGAGTTGAAGCGATACTTCTAGGCTGTGCCGCTCACAACTGAGACGGAAGCCGAAGGAACTTGCTGACTGCATTCCCCCTGACCGAGGTCGACCGTGTCGTGCGTCGAACCGTGATCGCCGCCATCGTCGTTGGCGTCGTCGGCGGCGCGGCCGCGGTGCTGCTCGGCCAACCCTTCGTGGCGCCCGGGCTGGCGCTCGGGTTGGTGTTGGCGGTTGCCAACCATCGGGTGTTTCAGTCGTCCGCGCTGCGCTTCACCACTCCCGACGGCGTCGTCAATCGCAAGCCGTTCGCCGGCAGTGTGGCTCTGCGCCTCGGCGTCGTGCACAGCAGTGGCAATCGGGCTATTGATCGTGGCTCCGCCGGTCGGTTGGGGCGTCATCGCCGGTCTGGCCATCTTCCAGGCGCTCATGCTGCTCAACGCCATAATCGCGCTGACTGCGTTTCCAGCGCCAGCAGCCCGGCGAGGCGGGCGGCGCCGATGTTTAACGCGGTCCACGTCCTGGCGGTCAACATCCCGGTCGGTGAGCACGCCACCCGCAAAGTCTTCGGGCTCAGCTTCAACGTCGACACCATCTGGACCACCGTCCTGGCCTCGTCCATCCTGCTCGGTCTCGGGTTCTACCTGCGCGCCCGCGCTACCTCTGGCGTGCCGGGCAAGTTGCAGCTGACCTGGGAGGTGGTGATCACCAGTGTGTCGGACCAGGTGGAGAACGGCCTGGGTCCGGGCTACCGGTCCGTGGTTCCGCTGGCGGTCACGCTGTTCCTCTTTATCCTGATTGCCAACTGGATCGAAATTCTTCCCGGTCTGTTCCACAACACCGACTACTTCGTGTCACCTTCCGCGGACGTCAACCTGACCTACGCCCTGGCCGCCCTGGTCTTCATACTGACCACTCGGGCCGCGTTTCGGGCTCGGGGGTTCGGCGGTTATATCCGGTATTTCTTCCGCAAACCGGTGGCGATGTTCCCTCTGCACATCATTGAGGAACTGGCCAAGCCAGCTGACACTGGCCCTCCGGTTGTTCGGCAATCTGTTCTCGGGCGGCATCATGATCGCCCTGCTCATCAGCCTTCCGATCGCTTTCTTTCCGGCGAGCATCGCCCTCACCGTCGTTTGGAAGCTGTTCGACATGTTCATCGGCGTGATCCAGGCCTTCATCTTCGCCTTGCTCACCATCCTCTACTACCAGTTCGCGGTGCAGGAAGAGGGGCACTGACCCCCCGCACCGCCACGACCCGGATCGCGGGAGCGTCGATCCGTTCATTCCCCTAGACAGGAGAGGCCCACAAAATGGCAGCAACCACGGAGAAGGCCATCGAGCTGGCCGGCGCCTTCGTCGGCGGCGGAGTAGCCCTGGGCGGAGGAGCCATCGGCGCGGCCATCGGCGACGGCCTCGCCGGTAGTCAGACGATCGCCGGCATCGCCCGTCAACCGGAGGTCCAGGGTCGCCTCTATACGACCATGTTCCTGATCGTCGGCCTCGTCGAGGGCATGTACTTCATCAACCTGGCCTTCGCGGCGCTGTTCGTGTTCGTACTTGCCAAGGGTTGAGCGCGGTCGTGCTGGCCTCGTCTAACTTTCTGGTTCCGAACGCCACCTTCTTCGTCGAGCTGGCCGCGTTCCTGATCGTGCTGTTTGTCCTCGGCAGGTACGTGCTGCCCTATATCAGCGCACCCTTGGCGGAACGCCAGGCGACCATCCGCCAAGCACTCGAGGACGCCGAGGAGGCCAAACGGCGGGCCGCGGAGGCCGAGGAGCAGTACCGCCGTGCCATCACCGAGGCTCGGTCGCAGGCCCGAGCCGTGGTCGAGGAGGCCAACCGGTTGGCCGAGCAGATGCGAGCCGAGAAGCGCCAGCAGGCGGACCGAGAGTACGAGCTGGTGCTGGCCCGGGCCCGCGCCGACATCGATGCGCAGGTTCGCCAGGCGACCGAGGCGCTGCGCCAGCAGGTCGGCGATCTGGCCGTCTCGGTCGTCGAAAAAGTCCTGGGGGACGGCCTTGGGCCTGATGTTCACCAGAGTTTGATCGATCGCACCATCGCCGAAGTAGAGGCCCAAGCCGACGCGACGGGGGCGAGGAGCTAGGTGCGCCAGAGCATTCGCGGCTACACCGACGCCGTCGTCGAAGCAGCCTCAGGTGACGGCGAGCTGGCCCAGACGGCCGGCGAGCTGGCCGGGCTGATCGATCTGCTCGACCGATCCCCGGATCTGCGCTATGTGCTCGGGGACCCGGGAGTCTCGGCGGCGTCTCGCCGAGCCGTGCTCACGGACCTGCTGCAGTCACGAGTCGGATCCGCCACGCTGCGCCTCATCAGCTTCGCGCTGGACGCCGACCGGGCCAGTGAGTTTCGCGTCGATCTGGAATGGCTGGCGATCCACGTCGATGCCGCGGCTCGAGACTTAAAGCCGGTAGGCGACGTGGTGCTCGGGCACCGGGCCGCGGAGGAACGGCTCGACGGGTACGCCACCGGGGTACTGGAGCAGGTCGGCGACCGGAACGACCTCCTGGGCGTCGAAGACGAGCTCTTCCGGTTCTTGCGCATCGTCGGAGGCTCCCCCGAGCTGGTGGCGGCCATGTCCGGCCCTGACGTTCCGGCTCCCACCCGCCGGGCCCTGGTCGTCGATCTCCTGCAGGCCCGGGCCACCTCCACGACGCTGCGCTTGGCCGCCTACGCCACCCAGGTAGGCCGCCCCCGTGACTACGAGGCGCTGCTGTCCCATCTCGTCGATTGGGTGGCGGGAGAGAGCAACCGGCGGCTGGCGGAAGTACGGGTCCCTGTCGACCTCGACGACGACCGGCGCCGCCAGCTGGCTGAGGCCCTGAGCCGGGTGGCCGGCCGTCCCGTGGACGTACTGGTCACTATCGATCCGGCCGTGCTGGGCGGGTTCGTGGCGACCATGGGCGACACCGTGGTGGACGGCAGCACCCGCCATCGCCTCGAACTTCTCAAGGAGCGCCTCGAATTCGCCCGAGGCCGAGATCACCACAGGAGGCCCGAGCTGATGGCCGAGCTGACAATCAACGCCGAGGACATCGCCGCGGCCCTCAAACGCAACGTGGCCGGGTTCACGGCCGGCGTGTCCACCGAGCAGGTCGGACGGGTGCTGGAGGTATACGACGGGATCGTCCGGGTCTCCGGGCTGCCGAACGCGGCCGTCAACGAGCTGCTCGAGTTCGAGGGAGGGATCACCGGGCTGGCGCTCAACCTCGACGAGGACTCCATCGGCGCGGTCGTGCTCGGAGAAATCGACCGCCTCGAGGAGGGTCAGACGGTGAAGGCCACCGGCCAGATCCTGTCCGTGCCGGTAGGCGACGCCCTGCTCGGGCGGGTGATCAACGCCCTGGGCGAGCCCATCGACGGTCAGGGGGCGATCGTCACCGATCTCAGCCGCCGCCTCGAGGTGCAGGCCCCCGGGGTCATCGATCGTCAACCCGTCAAGCAGCCGCTGCAGACCGGCATCAAAGCCATCGACGCCATGACGCCCATCGGGCGGGGTCAGCGGGAGTTGCTCATCGGCGACCGGAAGACCGGGAAGACCACGGTCGCCATCGACACCATCATCAATCAGCGCGGCCTCGGCGTGAAATGCATCTATGTGGCCGATCGGCCAGAAGGGCTCGACGGTGGCCCAGACGGTCAACACCCTCCGCGAGTTTGGCGCCATGCGAGTACACGGTCGTGGTCAACGCACCCGCCTCCGAACCGGCGCCCTTCAAGTACCTGGCGCCGTACTCCGGTTCGGCCATCGGCCAGCACTGGATGGAGAACGGCGAGGACGCCCTCATCGTCTACGACGACCTCTCGAAGCAGGCCGAAGCGTACCGTCAGCTGTCGCTCCTGCTGCGCCGCCCACCCGGACGGGAGGCCTACCCCGGCGACGTGTTCTACCTGCACAGCCGGCTCCTGGAGCGCTCCGCCAAGCTGTCCGACGCCATGGGGGGAGGATCGCTCACCGCCCTGCCGGTCATCGAGACCAAGGCCGGCGACATATCGGCCTACATCCCGACCAACGTCATCTCTATCACCGACGGCCAGGTGTTCCTCGAGTCCGACCTCTTCTACTCCGGGGTCCGGCCGGCCATCAACGTCGGAAATTCGGTATCTCGCGTCGGAGGCGCCGCTCAGATCCGGGCCATGCGGTCCGTGGCCGGAACCCTCAAGACGGATCTGGCCCAGTTCCGTGATCTCGAGGCGTTCGCGGCGTTCGGGTCCGAGCTGGACAAGGTGTCGCAGGCCCAGCTGGACCGTGGCTATCGCCTGACGGAGGTCCTCAAGCAGCCCCAGAACGCACCGGTGCCGGTGGAAGAACAGGTGATCGCCATCTATGCGGCGACCAACGGGTTTGTCGACGACATTCCGGTTCAGGACGTGCAGCGGTTCGAATCGGAGCTGCTCGCTCTTCGTGAAGGCCGAACGCGGCGACCTGCTGGAGGAGATCCGCTCCACGAAGGAGCTGCCCGACACCGCCAAGATCGACGAGGCCATCGCCGGGTTCAAGAAGGTGTTCGCGCCCTCCGAGACCGCAACCGAGTAGTAGGAAAGCGCATGGCTGGTGGCCAGGAACGGGTGCTGCGGCGACGTATCCGCAGCGTCGAATCGACGAAGAAGATCACGCGCGCCATGGAGTTGATCGCGGCGTCGAGGATCGTGCGAGCCCAGCAGGCCATCGCCGCCGCCCGCCCCTACGTGGCGAAGATGAGCGAAGTCGTTGCCCATCTGGCGGACACCCCCGACGCCGCCAGCCACCCCCTGTTCCGAGAGGTCGAGTCTGTCCAGCAGGTGGCCATCATCGCCATAACTGCCGACCGGGGTTTGGCGGGAGGGTACAACTCGTCGATCATTCGGGCCACCGAACGCCGCATGCGCGACCATCGCGCCGCCGGTCGCGAGACCCAGCTGGTCATCGTGGGCCGCAAGGGCGACAACTATTTCCGTCATCGGAATCAGCCCATCCTGGCGTCGGTCACAGGTGTGTCCGACCGGCCCGGCTATGACGATGCCCGCCGAGTCGTGGCGGCCGTCATGGCGCCGTTCGAGGCCGCCGAGCTCGATCAGATCGACCTGGTCTACACCCACTTCGTCTCCCTCGGATCGCAGGCCGTCACGGAGCGCCAACTGGTCCCGATGCCCCGCCGCCCGGCGGGCGAAGGGCGGCCCCGCCCGCCTCTCCGGCCCTGGCCTCGGCGGCCCCGGGCACCACCCCTGCGGCGTCAGCCGCGGCCACACCGGCACCCTCGAGTCCCGGCGTCGGGGCGAGCGCAGGCGGGGGTACCGCGGTGGCCGGTCACAAGACCGACTACGAGTTCGAACCGGAACCGGGTGAGATTCTCGACCGGCTCCTGCCGAGGTGGCTGGAGTCGGAGATCCTGGCCGCCATGTTGGAGGCGGCCGCATCCGAGCACGCCGCCCGCCAGCGGGCCATGAAGGCCGCTACTGACAACGCCGACGAGCTGATCAAGACGCTCCGCCGAGTCATGAACCGGGCCCGCCAGGACGCCATCACCACCGAGATCATGGAGATCGTCGGCGGGTCCGAGGCGCTGCGTCACGCCGGCCTGGATGACGAGTCCGGCCTTGCCCACGAGATCTTCATACCTGCCGCCGAGTCGGCCTGACTGCCAGGAGCAGCCCCATGAGCACCGTCGTCGAGGACGTCGCCACCGAGCAGGCCGAGGGACGGGTCGTCGCCATCGCCGGACCGGTGGTGGACGTCGAGTTTCCGCCTGGCGCCCTGCCTGAGATCAACCATGCCGTCAACATGGAGATCGAGGTAGGCGACGATCGGATCGTCGTCACCGCCGAGGTGGCCCAACAGATCGGCGAGGGCCGGGTGCGGTGCATCTGCTTGAAGCCGACCGACGGACTCCGCCGCGGCACGGCCGTGACCAACACCGGGCGGGGGATCACCGTGCCGGTTGGAGACGCCGTCCTCGGCCACGTCTTCAACGTGACCGGCGACCAGCTCGGACCGAGCCGAGATGGGCGTGCCGGACGACCGGTGGGACATCCACCGCCCGTCGCCCGCGTTCGACTCCCTCGAACCCAAGGCCTTGATGTTCGAGACCGGGCATCAAGGTCATCGACCTGCTCGAACCCTACGTGCAGGGCGGCAAGATCGGCCTCTTCGGCGGGGCCGGGGTGGGCAAGACGGTCCTGATTCAGGAGATGATCCGCCGGGTGGCGGACCAGCACGGCGGGGTGTCGGTGTTCGCCGGCGTCGGTGAGAGAACCCGAGAAGGCAACGATCTCTGGCTGGAGATGACCGAATCGGGCGTCATCGAGAAGACCGCCCTCGTCTATGGGCAGATGGACGAACCGCCGGGCGTGCGCCTGCGGGTGGCACTGTCCGCCCTCACCATGGCGGAGTACTTCCGCGACGTCAAGAATCAGGACGTCCTGCTTTTCATCGACAACATCTTCCGATTCGTCCAGGCCGGATCGGAGGTGTCGACCCTCCTCGGGCGGATGCCGTCCGCGGTCGGCTACCAGCCCACCCTGGCCGACGAGATGGGCGAGTTGCAGGAGCGCATCACGTCGACCCGGGGCCGGTCGATCACCTCACTGCAGGCCGTGTACGTCCCCGCCGACGACTACACCGACCCGGCTCCTTTTACCACCTTCACCCACCTCGATGCCACGACCGAGCTGTCCCGCCAGATCGCCGCCTTGGGTATCTATCCAGCCGTGGACCCGCTGTCGTCCACCTCGTCGGTGCTGGCGCCCGAAGTGGTCGGCGATCGCCACTACGCCGTGGCCAGGCGGGTGCAGGAGATCCTCCAGCGCTTCCGGGAGCTGCAGGACATCATCGCCATCCTGGGCTTGGACGAGCTCGCCGAGGAGGACCGGGTCATCGGTGTCGCGGGCCCGCAAGATCCAGCGCTTCCTGTCCCAGCCTTTCTTCGTGGCCGAGGTCTTCACCGGTATCCCCGGCATCTACGTGCCGGTGGCCGAGACGGTCGAGTCGTTTGAGGCCCTCGTCAAAGGCGATCTCGACGAGATCCCGGAACAGGCCTTCCTCAACGTCGGCGGAGTCGACAGCGTCCAGGAGAAGGCCCGCAACCTCGAGCGGGGGAATTGACGGCCGGTGGCCAGTACCCAGTTCGAACTGGTCACCCCCACCCGCACCCTCTATTCGGGCCAAGCGGAGATGATCGTGTGTCGGACGGTCGAGGGGGAGATCGCCTTCCTGGCCAACCACATGCCGTACATCGGCGCCCTCGATATCGGCGTGGTGCGGATCGTCGGCCCGGGTGCCGAGGGGGAGGGGTCGAGCAGCCCGGAAATCCGGCTGGCGGTGCAGGGCGGATTCGTCGAAGTGAACGACAATCAGGTGATCATGCTGGCTGACGCGGCCGAGCAGGCCGACGAGATCGACGTGGCCGCGGCCCAGCAGGCCGAATCCGAGGCCGCCGCCGCGGTCGCGGCGCACACTGGTGACACTCCCGACCAAGACGCGGAGCACGCCCTGCGTTGGGCCCAGGTCCGCCAGGAGGCGGCCGCGGGGGCGGCCTGATCGACTGGGCGGTGGGCCGGCGCGGCCGGCCTGGCGAGCGACCGCCGGGCGCTGGCGGGCGGTTGGCAGGCTGCCGGCGGGCGGACCTTTGCGGATGTGGGCCTCAGGGAGCGCCGTTTCGCCCGCTGCCGATCGTGGCCCGGTGGGAGCGACCTTGCCCGGCCGCATCCGCCCGGCCCCGGACGCCGAACAGGGTGTAGAGGGCCACGACCAGGGCCGCGGCCGCGAACGGGACGTAGGAGATGGCCCGGTTGGAGAGACTCGGGTAGAGGACCAGGCCGGAGAGCAGTGCCGTCCAGGTCCAAAGGATGAGCACCGAGCGGGTCTGGCCGTGGCCGAGCCGCATGAGGCGGTGGTGGAGGTGGTTCTTGTCGGCCCCGGCCAGGCTGGTCCGCCGGCCGGCCCGGCGGACGATGGCGAAGGCGGTGTCGAGCATCGGGATGCCCAGGATGAAGAACGGGATGACCAGCGGGGCGAAGAAGAAGTACGTCCGGCCGTTGAAGTCGATGTTGGTCTGGCCCACCACCGACATGGTGGACGCCGCCATCAGCAGACCGAGCAGCATGGCGCCGGCGTCGCCCATGAAAATCCGGGCCGGGTGGAAGTTGTGGGGCAGGAAACCGAGGCACACCCCGAAGGTGATGATCGAGAACAGCGGACCGGAGCTCTCCGGCCCGATCGTGCCCCGCTGGACCAGTTCGTGGGAGTAGAAGAAAAACGCCACGGACGCGATGCCGACGATCCCCGCGGCCAGCCCGTCGAGTCCGTCCACGAAGTTGACGGCGTTGGCCATGCCGACCACCCACAAGACGGTGACTACCGGGATCAGGTCAGCCGAAAGCACCACCGTCGTGCCGGCAAATGGGAGCCGGAAGAACAGGATGTTGATGCCGAACAGGTACAGCACGGTGCCGGCCAGGATCTGTCCGGACATCTTCGCCGGCGGCGACATCTCCCGGAGATCGTCGACCATGCCGATGGTGAAGATCACCGACGCGCCGAGGACCAGTCCGATGGGCTCGGAGGATCCCCGGAACAGGCCGTGCAGTCCGGGTAGCTGCGAGGCCACGACCATGGACGCCAGCAGGCCGAGGTACATGGCTGCCCCGCCGACGGTCGGGGTGGGTCGCTCGTGCACCCGCCGGTCGTCGGGGATGACGATGATCGAGAACCGGACGGCCAGCCGGCGCACCACGAAGGTGGCCATCCAGGTGGCGACCGCCGCCACCAAGCCGACGATCACATAGTCGCGGTAGCCGTTGATGGGGGCCCGCTCCTACGGGTACGGCGTGAACTTGGAGCAGAGGACGCCAACCTCGTCGCGCACGTCCTCGGCCACGGCTCGGTCGTCGGGCCGGCGCAGCACCCGTCCGATCAGTTGGGCGATCTCCTCCATCTGGGCTTCACCCATGCCGGCGGTTGTCACCGCGGGGGTGCCGATGCGCAGTCCGCTGGTGACGAACGGGGAGCGAGGGTCGCCCGGGATCTGATTCTTGTTGAGCGTGATCCCGGCCCGGTCGAGGGCTTCCTGGGCTTGCTTGCCGGTGAGCTCGGCATCGAAGGTCCGCAGGTCCACGAGCATGAGGTGGTTGTCGGTGCCGCCCGACACGATGCGGAATCCCTCCGCCGCCAGCGCCGCGGCCAGGGCTCGGGCGTTGCGGACGATCTGGGCGGCGTAGTCCGAAACTCGGGCTGGGCGGCTTCCCGGAAGGCCACCGCCTTGGCCGCGATGACGTGCTCCAGGGGACCGCCCTGGAGGCCCGGGAACACCGCCTTGTCGATGGCCGGTGCCAGCTCGGCGGAGCAGACGATGGCCCCGCCGCGGGGCCCGCGCAGGGTCTTGTGGGTGGTGAAGGTGACGATGTCGGCGACGCCCGACCGGGTTGGGGTGCACCCCACCGGCGATCAGGCCGGCCACGTGGGCGGCGTCGAAGAGGAAGAGGGCGCCCACCGAGTCGGCGATGCTCCGGATAGGGCGCGGGATCGATGATCCGGGGGTAGGCGGTGGCCCCGGCCACGATCAGCTTGGGCCGGTGCTCGGCGGCCAGCGCCGCCAACTGGTCGAGATCCAGCCGCTCGTCGCTGTCGGTGACTCCGTAGGACACGAACCGGTAGAAGCGGCCGCTGATGTTGACCGGCGAGCCGTGGGTGAGATGGCCGCCCTGGTCGAGTCGCATCCCGAGAACGGTGTCGCCGGGGTCGAGCACGGCCAGGTAGGCGGCCAGGTTGGCGTGGCGCCGGCGTGCGGCTGGACGTTGGCGTGCTCGGCACCGAAGAGCTGGCAGGCCCGTCGCCGGGCCAGGTCCTCGACCTCGTCGATGACGTAGTTGCCGCCGTAGTACCGCTTACCGGGATAGCCCTCGGAGTACTTGTTGGTCAGCACCGATCCGGTGGCGGCCATCACCGCCCGAGAGGTGAAATTCTCCGATGCGATGAGCTGCAGCGTGGTGTTCTGCCGCTCCTCCTCGCGCTGGATGATGTCGAAGAGCTCGCGGTCCTCGGTCACGAGCGCAGTCTAGAGCGTGGCTGCCTGGCACACTGGCCTCCCGTGGCCGCCAACCGGCGCCGGCTCGGCGTCGCTCTCGTGCTGGACCCGCCCGTCGCCGAGGCGGTCGACGGTTTGCGTCGAGCCCTCGGCGACCCGTCGCTCGGCCGGGTGCCGGCCCATCTGACCCTGGTCCCGCCGGTCAACGTCCGCGCCGATCAGCTGCCGCGCCGCCCTCGCCCGCGTGCGTGCCGCGGCCAGCCAGAGCCAGACCCCTCCAGCTCACCCTCGGTCCGCCCGCCACCTTCCTGCCCGACAACCCGGTCCTCTACCTGGAGGTCGGCGGGGACCTCGAGGCGTTGCGGAGGCTGCGCGACCACACCTTCGTCACCCCGTTGCAGCGGACCTTGTCCTGGCCGTGGGTGCCGCACGTGACCGTGGCCGACCTGGCCGAGAACGAGCGGATCGCGGCCGCTGTGGTGGCCCTGGACCGGTTCGCGGTCGTGGCGACGATCGAGCACCTCGTGCTGCTCGAGGAGCAGCAGGGCCGGATCTGGAGTCCGATCGCCGACGCCGCCCTCGGCCCGCCCGCCGTGATCGGACGAGGCGGCCTGGCTGTCGAGATCACCCGCGGCCGTCTCTTCGACCCGGAGGTGATCCAAATGATCCAAGCGTCTGGAGTCGCCGCGGATGAAGGAGACGGGGGGACGGAATGGCCGCGGGATCGGTCGTTCTCCCCGATTGTGCTGGCCGCCCGTCGCGAGGCCGAAGTCGTCGGCGCGGGCGTGGCCTGGCGATCCGACGCAGGCGGTCAGGTCGCAGTGGTGGTCAGCCCCGGAGCCCGGACCCAGGGGATCGGGGCGATGGTGCTGGCCCAACTCGAGTCGGCGGTCGCCGCCGCGGGCTGGGATTGCCCGGTCCTCCACGCCCATGGACCGGCCGGCTTCTACCGGGCCCGCAGCCATTGGGCCGTGCCCGACCGGCCTATTCGAACTGGACGGACGCGTACCGGGCCAGCTTCTTGAGCCGGTGCCGGGCGTCGATGCGGCGAACGGTACCGGACTTGGACCGCATCACCAGGGACTCGGTGGTGGCGCCCCGGCTGTCGTAGCGCACGCCACGCAGCAGCTCTCCGTCGGTGATTCCAGTGGCGGCGAAGAAGCAGTTGTCCCCTTGCACCAGGTCCTCGAGGTGGAGGACCTGATCGAAGTCGTAGCCGAGACGCACCGCGGTCTCCCGCTCGGTCTCGTCACGCGGCCACAGGCGCCCCTGCAGCTCACCGCCCATGCACTTGAGGGCGGCGGCCGCGATGACCCCCTCGGGTGTGCCACCGATACCGAGCAGGATGTCGGCTCCCGACTCCGACCAGGCGGTGGCGATGGCGCCGGCGACGTCACCGTCGGAGATCAGCCGGATGCGCGCCCCGGTGCATGCGCACCTCCTCGATCAACTCGGCGTGGCGGGGGCGGTCGAGGATCACCGCGGTGACATCCCGAACGGACTCTCCCTTGGCCTCAGCGACGGCTCGAATGTTGTCCGTGGCGGACTGCTCGAGGCTGACCTTGCCGGCGGCTTCGGGGCCGACCGCCAGCTTCTCCATGTAGACGCACGGCCCGGGATTGAACATCGTCTGGCGGTCGCTCACTGCGATCACCGATAGGGCGCCACCCCGCCCCAGCGCCGTCGGCGTGGTGCCGTCGATGGGATCGACGGCGACGTCGGCACTGGGCGGGGTGCCGTCGCCGACCTGCTCTCCGTTGTAGAGCATCGGTGCTTCGTCCTTCTCGCCCTCGCCGATTACGACCACGCCGTCCATCGGAACCCCGCCGAGCACGATGCGCATGGCGTCGACTGCGGCTCCGTCCGCGCCTTCCTTGTCGCCGCGACCCATCCAGCGCGCCGCGGCCATGGCGGCCGCCTCGGTCACCCGCACCAACTCCATGGCCAGGTTGCGGTCCGGTGCCTGGGGACGCGGGCCGTCTGGTACACCCATGCCGGCGACGTTAGCGCCCGGCTCGGGCCGGCCGGGACTGATGTCCGGAAAGATCCTGACCAAGAGTCCTGGCCGCGTATGGGTATCCTCCAAGCCGTGAGCCTACATGTTGGGCAATTTCGGGCGGCCTGCGACGCCGCCTCGTGGTCGCATGCTGATTGCTCTCCGTCCTTGGCGCCACATCCGATTACCGGTCCCGGTTGTCGCGGCTGTCGCCCTCGCTGAGATGGCTCTGCGTCCCACTCTGACGGGCCCCGCCGAGACGTCCTCGGCGATGTTCGTTGCGGCGGGGAGGCGAATCCGGCGGGAGTTACCCGCTGTGCATCCGGTCGTCCTGGCGCTCGGAACGGTCGCGGTGATCGTCGGGATCGGCCTGCGTTTTTGGGCTCCGACCCCCCTGTGGCTGGACGAGGCGCTCAGCGTCAACATCGCTCGCCTTCCGGTGGGACAGATACCTCGAGCGCTAGCCCATGACGGGGCGCCGCCGTTGTACTACCTGATGCTCCACGTCTGGATGGCGCTGTTCGGCCAGAGCGACGCTGCGGTGCGGGCCCTCTCCGGGCTCATTTCGGTGGTCTCTCTGCCGTTGTTTTGGGTCGCAGGGCGCCGCCTCGGGGGTCGGGCCGTGGCCTGGGTGACCTTCTTCTTGGCCCTCAGCAGCCCCTTTGCCATCAACTACGCCACCACGGCGCGCATGTACTCCCTCATGATCCTGTTGTCGTTGCTCGGCTTCCTGGCCCTGAGCCGGGCCCTGGAGGAGCCCCGGCCGTCGCGGCTCGTGGCACTCGGCGCCGTCACCGCCGCCCTGCTCTACACCCACTACTGGGGCCTCTATCTGGTGTTGGTGACCTGTGCCTGGCTGGCTTGGCGGGCCTGGCGGACGGGTGAAGGCGGTCCTCAGCTGCGAGCCATTTTCGTCGGCGCCTTGGTCTGGCTCCCGTGGTCGCCGGTGTTCGTATTCCAGGCCCTGCACACCGGAACGCCATGGACGTCGCCGGCGAGTGCCGCCGACCTGCTCGGTGTGTTCGGCGACTTCTCGGGCGGCGGTCCGTGGGGCGGCCTGATCATGTTCGCCACTTTCGCCCTGTTCGTGCTCGGTGTATTCGGCCGTACGGTTGCCCCGGGAACCGAGATCGAAACCCTCGGCCCCGACGGCGCTCGACATCGCAGCTCGCCTCGGCGGGCGGTGATGGTCGAGTTGCGGCCGCGCCCGGGGATGGGTCCGCTCGCCGCGGTGGTTGCTGGCACCCTGGTCCTCGCCGTGGTCCTGAGCGCTCTGGCCCACGCGGCCTTCGTGGCTCGTTACGCGGCGGTGGTGCTGCCCCTGTTCCTCTTAGTGGTGGCCGCGGGGGTCATGGTGTTGCCCGGCCGGCGATTCCGGGTCGGGTGCGTGGCGCTGCTCACCCTGGCTGGTCTGTTGACGGGGCTGGGGGAGAACGGCCAGCAGCGAACCCAGGCCGCCCAGGTGGCCGCGGTGCTCAACGTCCAGGCCCAGGCCGGCGACCTGGTGGTGTACTGCCCCGACCAGCTCGGCCCCGCCGTCGATCGCCTCTTGGGGGCGCGGGGTGTGACCGAGATCACCTTTCCGAGGGCGAGCGGACCGCAACGGGTCAACTGGGTCGACTACAAGAAGGTCATCGCCGCCACCGACGTGGACACTTTCGCCGAGGCGGCCCTGGCTCGACTCGGCCCCGGCCACACCCTGTGGCTGGTCTGGAGAGACGGCTACCCCGGTCTCGGTGGGGACTGCGGCTACTTGAAGAGCTGGCTGGACCTGCTGCGCGGCACGGGTACCACGCTGGTGCACCAGAACGGCAGCGCCTACTACGAGTACGAGAACCTGGTCCGCTACTCCTCGTGATCAGGAGCGAGACCCGGGCCGCGGCTGACCGAACGCCGGCCCCGAACGTGCATAAAATGTACATATCGGAGCCCGACGTAGCCGTGGGGGTCGGAGAATGCCCTCACCTCGGCCGGCGCCGCCGGCGTTCCCGGCGCCACCGGTGGCCGTGAGCCGGCTGGCCGCCGAGGGTAGGACGGGCAAGAATGGCGGCGGCCAGCCGGGTCGGCCGCCCCGTAATCCCCTCGGCTGCTACGGAGGCCTGCGCTCGTGACCGAACCCTGGACCGACCTGAATGGTCAACGCCACGCCCCTGGTGAGGCCGCCCTCGCCGATGACGTCGTCATCATCGGGGCTGGACCCGCCGGTCTTACCGCGGCCTATCAGCTGGCGAAGACGGGCCGCCGTTCTACGGTGCTGGAGTCGGACAACGTCGTCGGCGGAATCAGCCGGACGGTGGAACGCGAGGGATGGCGCTTCGACATCGGCGGCCACCGCTTTTTCACCAAAGTTCAACCAGTGGAGGATTTCTGGCACGAGATCCTGCCCGACGACGACTTCATGCTCCGGCCTCGCAAGAGCCGGATCTACTATCAGGGCAAGTTCTACGACTACCCATTGCGGGCTTTCAACGCCCTCGGGAACCTGGGCCTGCTCGAGGCGGTCCGTTGCGTGCTGTCATACCTGTGGGCCCGGATCCACCCTCCCAAGCGGCAGGACATGTACGAGGGTTGGCTGGCGGCCCGCTTCGGCTGGCGCCTGTACCGCCACTTCTTCAAGACCTACACCGAGAAGGTTTGGGGCCATCCTCCTTCGGAGATGCCCGCGGACTGGGCGGCGCAACGGGTGAAGAACCTGTCACTCACCTCTGCCA
Organism: uncultured Acidimicrobiaceae bacterium; assembly: GCA_963769725.1. GTDB lineage: Bacteria > Actinomycetota > Acidimicrobiia > Acidimicrobiales > Palsa-688 > PALSA-693. Next base: position 278,148 of record CAVYMU010000011.1, read on the forward strand.
TCGTGAACGCCCTGATGCCCAAGCGGAATCAGAAAAGCATCACGTCGCTGATCGAGGAGTTCCAGTACCCGAAGTTGGGGCCAGGAATGATGTGGGAGCGCTGCCGCGACGCCGTTGAGGCGGCCGGCACCAAGGTGGTGGTCGATACGCGGGTCAGCCGTATCCGGCATGCCGGAGGCCGGGCCGTCTCGGTCACCGCGGACAGCGAGGGGGGCCAGACCGACTACGCAGCCACCGCCATCATCTCCTCCATGCCGCTCTCGACACTGGTGAGCGTGATGGACCCGCCGGTCCCGCCAGAGGTACGCCGGGCCGCCGCTGGCTTGGGTTACCGGGATTTCCTCACCGTAGCCCTGGTCGTGCCGGCCGAGACCGTGGCCTGGAACGACAACTGGATCTATATCCACGACACCGGCGTTCGCACCATGCGTATCCAGAACTTCGGCTCCTGGTCGCCGTACCTGGTCAAAGACGGCCATAACGTGCTCGGTCTGGAATACACGGTCGACGAGGGCGATGCGTCCTGGACCGCGCCCGACGAGGATCTCATCGAACGGGGCAAAGCGGAGCTCTGGCGATTGGGGCTCGTCGACCCGTCGGTCGTTGAGACCGGTTACGTGGTGCGCATGCCGAAGGCGTACCCGTACTACGACGTCGACTACAAGGTCAACGTCGAGACCATCCGGGCTTGGTTGGATACCCACACGCCCAATGTGTTCCCCGTCGGTCGCAACGGGATGCACCGCTACAACAACCAGGATCACTCGATGTATACGGCCATGCTGACGGTTGAGAACCTCCTCGGTGGCCACCATGACGTTTGGTCGGTCAACGTCGAGGAGGAGTACCACGAACTCGACGAGGGGTCGCGTCCGCCGGCCGGGGAGAAGCCGGCGGGGACGGGACGCGACGCCCCGGTCCTGCCCAGGCGGCCTTCCCGGTCCTGATGGACCGGGAAGGCCGGTACTTCGGAGAAGGCTAGAAGTATCGCCACAGTCGGGCTCGCAACGGAGGCCCAGCCCGAGTGCGGTCCGGCCGGGGCCGGCGCCGCTGGGATCGGGCCGCGCTGATCACCTGACGGCGGGCGGCGCGCTGCAGGTCGTCCGCCTGACGGGCGGCGCCGAGATCACGCATGATGACGGGTGGCAGGCACATGACATAACTCCAGTGTGTGGTTTTCAGGGGTTGGGATTTCAGAAGGTGAGACGACAGCGGGTTGGGTGGTTTCATCGGTCGGTTGACACTCAGGCCGACTGGGCCGACTGGGCCGACTGGGCCGACAGGGCCGGCTGGGCCGACAGGGCCGGCTGGCAGGCCGGCTCCGGCTTCGTGACGGTGAGGCGGCCAGCTGCTGGGCCCGCGGACTGCGTCGAAGTCGTGGTTGATGCCGGACCCGGGGGACTGGTTCGATCCCGCTGGTCAGTGGCCAACCCGGCGGCAGGCGCCAAACCCAACGGCGTTGGCGTTGTCGAGCGGCGACTCGTCCCCGGCGCGTGGCGACCGGTTCGAGCGAAGACGAGACGGCGCCAGGGGGTTCAGCAGGTCGGGAACTTCATGCGCCCCGTTACCCCGGTGCGCGTCACCTCGTGCGACGAGGCGAGGAGCGCCACGGTCCTGTGCAGCCTGAGCATCGGCATAAGCGCTTCTCCTTTCGTCGGATCGGGTGTATCGACAGTTCTAGCGCAGAGGCCGGGCCACTGACCAATGAATATCGGCCATCATGGACGCCAACCTGCCAGCCGCTTGGCCGCGACTGGTGCTGGAGGGCCGACGTCATATGAGCAAAATCTGGTACTGCCCCAACTGTGGATACGAGGTGGGCGCTCGAGGGCGATGCCATCAGTGCCGTGAGCGGTTGGTGGCTTCGACGCTGCCGGAGTTGGTGACCGGCGATGAGGATGACGAAGTCGGCTACCGCCTCGATGACTGGTCAGACCGCGAGAGAGGTCGCCTGATCGAGTCATTGAATCGGATCGAGATCCTGCATCGCTTCGAGGACGACGAGCTCGTCGTGGCGGCTGAGGACGAGTCTCAGGTGGACGACCTGATTGCCGAACTGGCTGCCAGCCCGGAGGACGGCGGATCGATGCTCCCAGGCGCCGATGAGGGGGATGCGAACTCCGCGGCAGCTCCCTTGACCCCGGAGGAGGACGAGCAGATCGGGGCCGCAGTGCAACTCCTCGCCGACGCCGCCCGCCGATTGCGGGAGGACCCTACCGATATGCACGCCGACGCCGACGTGGCCGAAGCCTCTGCCACCGTGTTCATGGTCGACTCGTTCTCCGTCGCCGATGAGGAAACATGGGCCGCGGTCGGGCGGGTTACCCGGCGTCTCCTGTCGGCATTAGGAGCCGACGAGGCGCTCGAGGAGGAGATCCGGACCGAGGCGGCCATTCTCGACAAGCTGCTGGCCCCGCTGGTCGAGTCCGGGCCGCTGGCCCTCGAAGCCGAAGTCAATACCGCGTCGCCGGCCACCGAGCTCGACGGCGACGAGACCGTCTACGAACTCCCGGAGTGGCTGCCAGAGCAGCGGGCGAAGCTGGGCCTGCTCCTCGATGAGGCCGGTATTCGCTATCTGTGGGACGAGGACGATCTTGTTGTTCCCTCGGATCGAGAGGCCGACGTCGAGTCCCTGTTCGAGCAGTTCGACGCACCTTCCGGCCAGGACGACGAGGACGACGACGATGGCGAAAGCCGCTACCGGACCCTCGAAGAGCTCTTCGCCGCTGCGGACCGGCTGGCGGGCGATCCCGCCGACGAGCAGCGCGCCGCCGACACCCTGGTGCGCATCCAAGACGCGGCCGGCCCGCCGCCAATCGGACTGGACGAGGTCCAATGGTTCCGGATCATGACCCAGGCTCGGACCCTTTCGGATTCGATCGAGGCGGGTTGCGAAGACCACGTCATTGCCCAGGAGGCCACCGCACTGCGCGACCTCCTGCGGACCGTGGTGTGAGGGCCTCGCTCGGGCTTCTCCTGACTCCTGGCGCCGGCGCGAACCGGGATCAGGCCGCGCTGGTAGCGATCGATGCCGCGGCCACAGCCGCCGGCCTGACCGTGGTCCGTATGGATTTCCCCTACCGCCAGGCGGGGCGAAAATCGCCCGACCGGCCTCCCGTCCTCATCCAGGCGGTACGCGACGAGGCGGCCCAATTGTCCGCTCGCGCCCCTGCTCTCGTGCTCGGTGGACGATCGATGGGCGGTCGTATGTGCTCGATGGCCGTCGCCGAGGGCCTGCCAGCCGCGGGGCTGGTCCTGATCAGCTACCCGTTGCATCCGCCCGGGCGGCCCGACCGGCCGCGCGTGGAACATCTCCCGCTCCTGCAGGTGCCCTGTCTCTTTGTTTCGGGAACCCGAGATGCCTTCGCCACGCCCGCCGAGCTGGAGGCCGCAACCAGGGCCATACCAGGTCCCGTCACCCACCGGTGGGTCGAGGGCAAGGACCACGCCCTCCGCGGCACCGAACAGGCGGTCGCCGACATGGTGGTGCAGTGGCTGGACGAACTGGACTAGGCCCGGCATCCAGGTCCTGACGATCGACGTCGGTCCCACCACCGCTTCGAGGACCCGGCCCACGGATCGTCAACACAGGGCGGGCCGGGCCGGCGGGACCGGAAACGGGCGTCAGCCGAAGGCGGCGAGCAACTCGGCGTAGGCCGCGGTGGCATCGACCAGCCGGTCGACCGCCACCCACTCGTCGTTGACGTGCGCCTGTTCGACCGCACCCGGGCCGCACACCACCGTGGGTATCCCCGCCTGGTTGCGCACGAAGCGGGCGTCGGTGGTGAAGCTCATGCCGATGATGCCTGGCTGGCGACCGATGCTCTGCTCCACCGCCGACCCGACCTGTTTCACCCACGGGTCGTCGGCGGGCATCTCACTGGCCTCACCGAACGTGTCCACGTCGAAGGCGTACCGCAGCCCAGCCACCCCGGCCTCGTCGACCTTGGCCCGTATCTCCGCGACCGTGCTCTCCTCGGTGGCGCCCGGTAGAACCCGCCGGTCGACCCCGATCGCGCACGACTCTGCGACGGTGTTATAGGCGTTGCCCCCGTGGATCGTTCCGACGTTGGCGGTCGGGCGCCCGAGCAGTGGATGGTCGGGATCGCCGAAGTCGGCGGCGTGGAGGGCGAGCACCAGGCGGGCGGCGTGCTCGATGGCGGATACCGCCTCCCGGGGCCGGCTGCCATGTCCGGGCCGGCCTTTGATGGTCAGGGTGCCTTGCAGAAGGCCGCGCTCGGCCACGCAGAGTTCCAGATCGGTGGGCTCGGGAACCAGGCAGGCGTCCCCTTTGATCAGGCCGGCCTCGAGCAAGGCGCGGGTGCCGAACCGACCACCGCGCTCCTCATCAGCTACCAGATGGAACACCACGTCGCACGCCGGCACTCGACCCGCCCGCTCCAGGGCGGTGAGGGCGCAGATGGCCGCAGCGATGCCTCCCTTCATATCGGCGCTGCCCCGACCGTAGAGCCGGCCCGCCTCGACGTGGGGATCGAAGGGGTCGCGGCTCCAGGCTCCGGCGGCGACGGGGACCACATCGAGATGCCCGTTGATGATCAGGGTGCGGCGAGTAGCCGGGCCCCTCGGGATGCGGGAGGGCGGCGACCAGCGACAAGCGTCCCGGTGCCGGCTCGATTTCGGTCCAGACCGGGTGCCACCGTTCCAATGCGGCCCGGACGACCTCGGCGATCGGTCGCTCGTTGCCGGGTGGATTGCAGGTGTCCACGGCCACCAGGGCCGCAGTCAGTTCCACCACTTCCTTGGCATCCACGTGATCTCGCACCGTTTTGAGCCTAAGTGCTTGGAAACACAACCACGGCGTCCGGGGAGGAGTTCGTGGTTTCGAAGCCGGACCAGGGGTGCCGGCTTGGCCGGGCGGGTGGGCCAGCCGCGGCGACCGGGGCATTGGGGTCGTCCCCCGGTCCAGTGGGAAGGCGGCGGCACCCTTGCGCCTGGCGCCGGCCTCGGCGCCAGGGTGCAGGCCGACCTCGGCGCGAGGGTGCCCGAGGCCGCCCTCGGCGCGAGAGTGCCCCGGGTCTAACCCCGGCCCCAGGGTGCCCCAGGCCGGCCCCGGCGGCGATACTGGTCTGCACGATGTCAACTCCCAGGCGCGATCGTCCGCCCCCTTCGCCGTCATCTGTCAGTAGGCGCGATCCCGTTGCCCTCCTCGAGGCGGCCCGGGCGGGGGACAAAGGTGCCATGGGTCGCTTGCTCTCCCTCGTTGAACGCGGCGGTGAGAGTTCCCACCTGGTGGGTCAACTCACCTTCGGCCCCAGTGCCGGGATCGAGCATGTCATCGGGATCACGGGCGCTCCGGGGGCAGGCAAATCGACGCTCACTGATCGCCTGATCACGGCGGCCGTTGCGGGAGGCCGGGGGGTGGGGGTGCTCGCAGTCGACCCCTCATCGCCGTTCTCGGGAGGCGCCATCCTTGGGGACCGGATCCGGATGCAGGGACACACCCTCGACGAGCGGGTCTTCATCCGCTCCATGGCGAGCCGCGGCCATCAGGGTGGACTGGCCCAGGCCGCGCCCGAAGCCATCCGGGTACTGGCCGCGGCGGGGTTACCCACTGTGCTGGTCGAGACGGTCGGCGTCGGGCAGGTGGAGGTCGAAGTGGCCGGGGCCGCCGACACCACCCTTGTGGTGGTCACACCGGGCTGGGGCGACGCGATCCAGGCCAGTAAGGCCGGTCTCCTCGAAGTGGCCGACGTCTTCGTGGTCAACAAGGCCGACCGTGATGGGGCGGCACAGACCGGCCGGGATCTGGACAACATGCTTGATCTCAATATGGCGATGGGCGACTGGCGGCCGCCGGTCCTGATGACGGTGGCGGCTACCGGCCGACGGCATCGAGGAGCTATGGGCGGCGCTGGGCGACCACCGTCGCTACCTGGAGACGAGCGGCGACCTGCAGCGCCGCCGGGACGATCGTCTCATCGGCGAGATGAACCGCGCCTTGGTCCACCTCCTCGAGCGGGATGTCAAGACGCTGGCCGGCGGCGAGCGTTACCAGGCCACCAAGGCCGACCTGCTGGCCCGGCGGGTTGACCCGTACCAGGCGGCCGTCCGTTTGCTGGAGGGGGAGCGGGACAGCTGACGCCGGCGGCGGGTGGGGTGGGTCGGTGGGTCGGTGGGGGCCACGTTGGTGCGTCGGTGGTGGCCACGTCGGTGCGTCGGTGCGTCGCTATGTCGGTGCGTCGAGGTGTCAATCTTTTGACGAGTGGTCGTTCGTTTGGCGCTATACGTCAAAAAAGTGACCACTCGTCAAACGGATGACCATTCGACGACGGATCCGGGGCCAGTCCGGCTCCGGCGGGCAAGGGCGCCCAACCACGCCCACCCGCCACCACCGAGACCGGGTCCGACGTAGCCCGGCCCCCCCGCCGGCGAGGGGGCCGGCGCCGCTGGCACCGACCCGCCGGCACCGACCCGCCGGCACCGACCCGCCGGCGCGGTCAGGCCCAGGCCACGCAGCCCATCTCCACCGGGACCATGAGGTCCTGGTGGGCGGGAACGACCCGGACGGCGTAGCCGTGGCGACCGGCCTGGTCGCAGCTGAACCGGCCGCGATAGCGCACCAAGCTGTCCTGGCCGGGGCCGGCCCGGACGCCGGGACCGGCGGGACCGGCGGGACCGGCGGGCTCCCCCCGCTCCCGGTCCCGCTCCCGGTCCCGCCACCCGCATCCGCATCCGCATCCGCACCCGCCGGCCCGTCCCCCGCTCGCTGGAGGCGCACCACCTCCGTGTCGGTGAGCTCGTCACCCGGCGCCACCGGCCCGTGGAGGAGCTCGACCGCGACATCATCGGGGCTGAGGGAGCCGAGGTACACGAGGGCGGTCACCTCCCGCTCGGCACCGAGGTCCACCAACCCCACGTCCGGGTCGGGATCCATCTCGACCTTGACGTCGGGCCAGGCCGCCAGTCACCCGTTTCTTCCACGCGGCCAGGGCCCGGGCCCGGGCGTGGCCGTCCGCCGTCAGGGCGTCGCTCTGGGCCGCGATGGGCTCGTACATCTCGCTCAGGTAGTCCCGGACCATCCGCGACGCCATCACCTTGGGGCCCGAGCGAGCGCAGCGAGGCCTTGACCCGGGTCACCCACAGCCGTGGGAAACGCCCGCCGCCCCGGTCGTAGAACAACGGGATGATCTGCCGCTCCAGCAACTCGAAGAGGCTGTTGGCCTCGACGTTGTCACGATGATCGACGTCGGCGATGGCTTCGGCCGAGGAGATGGCCCAGCCGTTGCTGCCGTCGAACATCTCGTCCCACCAGCCGTCGAGGATCGAGCAGTTGAGCGCTCCGTTGAGGGCGGCCTTCTCGCCGCTGGTGCCGCTCGCCTCCATGGGCCGACGGGGGGTGTTCAGCCACACGTCGCTGCCCTGGTACATCATCCGGGCCACCGAGATGTCGTAGTCCTCGATGAAGGTGATGCGGTGGCGCACCGCCGGGTCGCGGGAGAACCGCACGATCTGGGCGATCATCTCCTTGCCGAGGTCGTCCGCCGGGTGGGCCTTGCCGGCGAAGACCAGCTGCAGCGGCCGCTGCTCGTCGAGCAGCAGCGCCCGCAGGCGGTCGGGCTGCGACAGCAGCAGGGTGGCCCGCTTGTAGGTGGCGAAGCGACGGGAGAAGCCCACGATCAAGAAGCGGGGGTCGAGGATCTCGTCGGTCCACGCCGCATCGCTGACGGATACGCCCCGGTCCTGGAGGGACTTGCGAAGCCGCTCGCGCACGAAGCTCGACCAGGGCGTCCCGGCCCTGCTCCCGGGCCCGCCACATCTCGTCGTCGCGGGCGTCCTCGATGCGGGCCCACTCGTCCGGTCCGGCCTCGTCCCACGCCGGGGAGACGTACTTCGAGAAGAGGTCGTCCATCTGGGACGACACCCACGTCCGGCCGTGCACGCCGTTGGTGATCGAGCCGATCGGCGTCTCCTCGGCCGGCACCGTCGGCCACAGGGCCTGGAACATCTCCCGGCTGGTGTGGCCGTGCAGGCGGGACACGCCGTTGGACCTGGCCGGCCAGGCGCAGGCCCATCACCGCCATGTTGAACGGCGCGTCCGGATCCTCGCCCGGGAAGTGTCCGAGCGACATGAGGGTGTCGATCGAGATCCCGCACTCGTCGGCCCAGCCGGCAGAAGTACCGCTCCATCAGCTCCCGGGGGAAGCGGTCGATGCCGGCGGGGACGGGGGTGTGGGTGGTGAAGACGGTGCCTGCCCGGGCCGCTTCGACCGCCTCGTCCCAGCGCAGGCCGTCGGAGGTGATCAGCTTGCGGATGCGCTCGAGACCGAGGAAGCCGGCGTGGCCCTCGTTGGTGTGGAACACCTGCGGCTCGACGCCGGCCGCCTCCAGGGCCCGGACCCCGCCGATGCCGAGAAGGATCTCCTGGCGGATCCGGTGCTCGGTCCCGCCGCCGTAGAGCCGGTCGGTGACCGCTCGCAGCTCGTCGTCGTTGGCGTCGACGTCGGCGTCGAGCAGGTACAGCTCGACCCGGCCGATTCGAGCCACCCACACCTGGGCTTCGAGCAGGGCGCCGGCCAGGTCGACCGATACCCGTGCGCCCTCCACCAGTTCGAGGGCCATGCCGTGCGGGTCGAGGACGGGGTAGCGCTCTTCTTGCCAGCCGTCGGCGTCGAGATGCTGGCGGAAGTAGCCCAGCCGGTACATCAGCCCCACTCCGGTGAGGGGGATCCCCAGGCTGCTGGCCGCCTTGAGGTGGTCGCCGGCGAGGACGCCGAGGCCGCCCGAGTACTGCGGCAGGGCCTCGGCGATACCGAACTCGGGAGAGAAATAGGCCACGCCGCGAAGGGGGCTCGCCGCCCGGTTCTGGAACCACCGGGGCGCTTCGAGGTAGCGGCGCAGGTCGTCGTGCATGTCGCCCGAGGAAGCCCATGAAGGCGGGATCGGCCGCCAGTTGCTCCAGGCGCTGGCGGCCCACCAGGCTCAGCAGCCGGACCGGGTCGTGGAAGCTGAGCTCCCAGATCTGGGGGTCCACCCAGCGGAACAGGTCCCGGGTGCGGTGCTCCCAGGACCAGCGCAGATTGAACGCCAGCTCCTGGAGGGGGCCGAGTGCCTCGGGGAGGCGGGCCCGCACCGTGAAGCTCCGGAGTGCCCTCATGGCTCTAGAAGCTACGGGACCGGGACCGCCCTGACCAACGACCTGGCCTGACGCCATCAGGCTTGACGCCGGTCAAAGCTGATCGGGAGGGCTCTCGGTGGGTAGGTTGGCAGTGTGACGGGACGGCTCGTGATCGAAGACCTTCGCCCCCGAACCCCCTCACCAGGGCATTTCGCCAAAGCGGTGGTAGGAGAGGCCGTCCGGGTGCGGGCCGTGGTGTTCAAGGAGGGCCACGACGTCTTGGCTGGCCAGGTTCGGTTGGTCCCCAAGGGGCGTAGGCAGTCCGAGTCCGTGGCGCCCCTGGTACCGCTCGGCAACGACGAGTGGGAGGCCATCATCGTGCCCCGGCAGATGGGTCCGTATGCGTTCGTGGTGGAGGCGTGGACCGACCGCCACGCCACCTGGGCCCACAAGGTCCTGGTCAAACTGCAGGCCGGACAGGCGGTCGACGTCGAGATCCTCGAGGGCCAGCAGTTGTTGGAACGAGCCCGAGCCCACCCTGCGGTCGCCGCCGCACTCGACGCCTTGCTCGATCCGGCGCTCGAATATGGCGATCGCCTCATCGCCGCCCTCACGCCCGAGGTGGCTGCCGCCCTCCGCGGCCCCGATGGCGCCCTGGACGTCACCGCCTCGTCCCGCCAGCCGCTGTGGGTGGACCGTGAGCTGGCCCTGTTCGGAGCCTGGTACGAGCTGTTCCCTCGGTCGTTCGGGGGGTTCAAGGGGACTGCCGCCCGGGTGCCCGACGTGGCGGCCATGGGCTTCGACGTGCTCTACCTGCCGCCGATCCATCCCATCGGCCACACCGCCCGCAAGGGGCCCAACAACACCCTCGCCGCCGGGGCGGGCGACCCGGGCAGCCCGTGGGCCATCGGGAGCCACGAGGGCGGGCCACACCGCCATCCACCCGGACCTGGGCACCGTCGAGGACTTCTCGAATCTGGTCGCCGAGGTGCGAGCCCACGGCATGGAGCTGGCCCTCGACTACGCCCTGCAGTGTTCACCGGACCACCCCTGGGTGGCCGAGCATCCCGAGTGGTTCCATCACCGGCCCGACGGCACCATCGCCTACGCCGAGAACCCGCCCAAGGTGTACCAGGACATCTACCCGATCAACTTCTGGCCGGCGAAGGAACACGACCGGGTGGCCCTGTGGGACGCCTGCAAGGAGATCCTGCGACTACTGGATCGCCCACGGGGTCGCGCATGTTCCGGGTCGACAACCCCCACACCAAGCCGATCGCTTTCTGGGAGTGGCTGATCTCGTCGATCCAGCGATGAGCATCCCGAGGTGATCTTCCTGTCCGAAGCGTTCACCCGGCCCAAGATCATGGCCCGTCTGGCCGAGGCCGGGTTCACCCAGAGCTACACCTACTTCACCTGGCGGACCGACCAGCACGGTCCCGAAGGGCTGTGGGCGTACCTGGACGAGCTGGCCCACGGGCCGGTCGCTGACTACATGCGGCCCAACTTCTGGCCCAACACCCCCGACATCCTGTCGGGCCCGCTGCGGCTCGGACCGCCGGCGGCGTTCGCCCTCCGGCTGGTGCTGGCGGCCACGCTCAGCCCCTCGTACGGCGTCTACAGCGGCTACGAACTGTACGAGAACCTGCCGGCCTCCGAGCAGAACGAGGAGTACCTCAACTCGGAGAAATACGAGATCAAGGACCGCGACTACAGCCGCCCGGACAGCCTGGCCCCTTTGATGGTCGCCGCTCAACGACATCCGCCGCCGCCACCCCGCCCTCCACCGCCTTCGGTCGATTCGTTTCCACCCGATCCGACAATCCCGCCGTCATCGCCTACTCGAAGCTGAGTGACGACGAAGCTGACGCCGTGCTCACCGTGGTCAACCTGGACCCTTCCCGCGCCCAGGAAGCCACCCTGCAACTCGACCTGGCCGACCTCGGACTTCCCGACGACCGTCACTTTCTGGTGATCGGACGAGTTGTCGGGCGAGCGCTACTACTGGGCGGGTTGGGCGCCGTACGTCCGGCTGGACCCCGCTTATCGCGTCGCCCATGTGCTGGATCTGCGAGCTTCGTGGTGATCAGCCCCTTCGCCACACCCGAGCCCCGCTGGTTTCAGCGGGCCGTGTTCTACGAGATCCTGGTGCGCGGCTTCTTCGACAGCAACGATGACGGAACCGGCGACCTCGCCGGCATCACCGCCAAGCTCGATTATCTCCAGTGGCTCGGGGTCGACTGCCTGTGGCTGCTGCCCTTCTACCAGTCGCCCCTGCGCGACGGCGGCTACGACATCAGCGACTTCTGGACCATCCTCCCCGAGTACGGCGACCTGGCCGACGCGGTCGAGCTGGTGGAGGAGGCCCACAAGCGGGGCCTGCGGGTCATCGCCGACCTGGTGATGAACCACACCTCCGACCAGCACCCCTGGTTCCGTCGAATCCCGCCAGGACCGCACCAACCCCAAGGCTGACTGGTACGTGTGGAGCGACGACGACACCCGCTATCCCGACGCCCGGGTCATCTTCGTCGACACCGAGAAGTCCAACTGGACCTTTGACGCCCAGCGGGGCCAGTACTACTGGCACCGCTTCTTCTCCCACCAGCCGGACCTCAACTACGACAACCCCGAAGTGGCCGACGCCATGCTCGACGTCGTCCGCTACTGGCTCGACATCGGCCTGGACGGCTTCCGCCTCGACGCCGTGCCGTATCTGTTCGAACGGGACGGCACCAACGGCGAGAACCTGCCCGAGACCCACGAGTATCTGCGCCGGCTCCGCAAGGAGGTCGATTCCCTCTTTCCGGGCCGGGTGCTGCTGGCCGAGGCCAACCAGTGGCCCGAGGACGTCGTGGAGTACTTCGGCGACGGTGACGAGTGCCACATGTGCTTCCACTTTCCGGTGATGCCCCGGATGTTCATGGCGGTGCGCCGGGAGCAGCGCCATCCGATCATCGGAGATCCTGACCCGCACCCCCGACATTCCCGACGGCTGCCAGTGGGGGATCTTCCTGCGCAACCACGACGAGTTGACCCTCGAGATGGTCACCGACGAGGAACGCGACTACATGTGGGCCGAGTACGCCAAGGACCCTCGTATGAAGCGCAACCTCGGGATCGGCCGGCGCCTGGCGCCCCTGGTCGACAACGACCGGCGGGTCGCCGAGCTGCTCCACGCCATGCTCTTCAGCTTCCCCGGCTCGCCGGTCCTCTACTACGGCGACGAGATCGGGATGGGCGACAACATCTACCTGGGCGACCGCGACGGCGTGCGCACACCGATGCAGTGGTCGCCGGACCGCAACGCCGGTTTCAGCCGGGCCGACTTCGCCCAGCTGTACCTGCCGCCGCTGATGGACCCGGTGTACGGCTACCAGGCGGTCAACGTCGAGGCCCAGGTGCGCAATACCAGTTCGCAGCTGCACTGGATGAGGCGGATGCTCGAAGTGCGCAAGCAGCACCCGGTGTTCGGCACCGGCACCTTCGAGGTCATCTCGGTCGAGAACCCGTCGGTTCTGGCGTACGTACGCACATTGTCGGCGGAGAGCCCGGACGGGCTGGACACGGTGTCAGCGGGCCCCGACGCCTGGCCGGTTGGGCCAGCGGTCGGAGCGGCGGGTCCCGACACCGTGCTGTGTGTGTGCAACCTGTCCCGTTTCGCCCAGCCGGCCGAGCTGCCCCTCCAGCGCTGGGAGGGCAAAGCGCCGCATCGAGCTGCTCGGGCGGGTGCCCTTTCCCCGCATCGGCGAGCTGCCGTACTTCGTGACCCTGGCCCCCTACGGTTTCTACTGGTTCGAGCTGGTGGACCCCTCTGGGCCGGGTATCCCATGAGCGCCGCCATCTCATGAGCAACGGTCTGCGTGACAAACTGGAGCCGCTGATGCCGGCCTACCTCAGCCAGCAGCGCTGGTTCGCCGGGTCGGCACTGCCGCCGGACTCGGTGCGAGTCGAGCGAGCCCGGGTGCTGTGGGCCGCCGAGACGGTCACCGACTGTGGCATGCCATTGTCGGCCGTGATGGGGACGCACTACCAGCTGCTGATCGGGGAGCGTCCCGCGGCGGAACGGGCCGACTTCCTGCACGGGCGCGACGAGGCGGTTCTCGGTTCCATCGACGGGACCATCTTCTACGACGCCGTGCTCGACAGCGAGCTGGCTCGGGCTCTCCTCGAGGTGGCGAGCGGAGGCGCCCAAACGGCCGCGCTCGCCCGGCCGATCAGCACCGAGCAGTCCAACACCTCGCTCGTGTTCGACGATCGCCTCATTCTCAAGCTCTTCCGCCGGCTGCACGACGGCCGCAACCCCGACGTCGAGGTGACATCGGCGCTGGCCGCGGCCGGGTTCGGGCACGTGGCCGCGCCCCTGGTGACCTGGCGGGAAGAGCCCTACGACCTGGCCTTCGGCCAGCAGTTCCTGGCCGGCGGCTCCGAGGGCTGGGCCCTGGCCCTCACGTCACTGCGGGATTTCTACAACTCCGCCTGCGAGCATCCCGGCCGAGGCGGGCGGTGACTTCGCCAGCGAGGCCCGGCGGCTGGGGCGAATGACCGCCGAGATGCACCTGGCGCTGGCGGGGACGCTTCGGTGTCATCGAGCGGGCCGGCAGCGATGGGCGCGTGGCATCTGCTCATCGAGCGGACGATCGCCCGGTTGGCCGCTGACGCCGAGCTCGCCGGGCGCGACCTGCTGGCCACGGCGGAACTACTGTTGACCCGCCTGCGCGCCGTTGACGATCCCGGTCCGGCGATCCGGGTCCACGGCGACTACCACCTCGGGCAGGTCATGCAGACCGACTCCGGCTGGTACGTGCTGGACTTCGAGGGCGAGCCCGCCAAGCCGCTGGCGGAGCGGACCGCCCCGTCCTCCCCGCTCAAGGACGTGAGCGCCATGCTGCGCTCGTTTGATTACGCAGCCCGCTATGCCCTGACCGAGCGGTCGGCGGCGGAGCTGGAGAAACTGGCGCCGCTGGCCGAGGCCTGGGAGGCCCACAACCGGCAGGCCTTCCTGGAGGGGTACCTCGATGTTCCGGAGATCAAAGCCCTGCTGCCGGGTCCCGGTTCCTCGCCGGCAGTGGTGCTCGCCCACGAGCTTGACAAGGCGCTCTACGAGCTCGACTACGAGCAAGCCCACCGCCCGGATTGGGTCCCGCTGCCGCTGGCTGCCATCAATCATTTGCTCGACGGAGGCGAATGAGTGGCATTGACTGACGACCAACTGCAGCTGATCGCGAGTGGCGAGCACGGTGACCCGCACCGGGTCCTGGGCCGCCACGGCGGTGTGGTGCGGGCCTACCGGCCCGATGCCATTGCGATGCGAGTGATCACCGGGCCCGCCATCCAATCAAAAGTCCACGGACATGACCAGGGTGCATCCGGCCGGCATCTACGAGGGTCCGATCGGCAAGGGCGTCCGCCGCTACCAGCTGGAGGCGGCCTATCAGCACGATGGTCGGCGAGCTCACCTACCGCTTTCGACGACCCGTACGGGTCGTGGCCGACTATCGGCGAGCTCGACCTGCACCTCTTCGGCGAGGGCCGGCACCGCCGCCTGTGGGAGGTGCTCGGCGCCCATCCCCGGGTCCACGACGGCTTGGCCGGCGTGTCATTTGCCGTCTGGGCGCCGAACGCCCGGGCCGTGCGGGTGGTCGGGGACTGGAACTTCTGGGACGGGCGGCGTGCACCCCATGCGGTCGCTCGGTTCGTCGGGCGTGTGGGAGCTGTTCATTCCGGGCGTGGCGACCGGGGCCCGCTACAAGTACGAGCTGGTGACCGCCGACGGGACGGCTGATCCTGAAGACCGACCCGATGGCCTTCGCCCTCGAACCCCCGCCGGCGACCGCCAGCGTGGTGGTCGCTGACGCCGGCCCACGAGTGGCAGGACGGCGCTTGGCTGGAGGCCCGGGCCGGCGACGGACCTGCTGACGGTCCCGATGGCGGTCTACGAGGTCCACCTCGGATCCTGGCGCCACACCCAGGACGCCGACGGCTGCGACCCGGCCCCTGACCTACCGGGAGCTGGCCGAGCAGCTGCCGGACTACGTGGCCGACATGGGCTTTACCCACGTCGAGATGATGCCCGTCGCCGAACACCCCTTCAGCGGGTCGTGGGGCTATCAGGTGTCGGGCTACTACGCGCCGACATCGCGCTTCGGCACGCCCGACGACTTCCGGGCCCTGGTGGACGCCCTGCACCAGCGGGGGATCGGGGTGATCCTGGACTGGGTGCCGGCCCATTTCCCTCGCGACGAGTTCGCCCTGGCCCGCTTCGACGGGACCGCCCTGTACGAGCACGCCGACCCCCGTCAGGGCGAGCATCCGGACTGGGGCACCCTGGTGTTCAACTTCGGCCGCAACGAGGTCCGCAACTTCCTCGTCGCCAACGCCCTGTACTGGATCGAGCAGTTCCATATCGACGGTCTCCGGGTCGACGCCGTGGCCTCGATGCTGTACCTGGACTACTCCCGGGCTGCAGGCGAGTGGGTGCCGAACCGGTTCGGCGGACGGGAGAACCTCGACGCCGTCGCTTTCGTCAAAGAAGTGAACGAGGCGGTCTTCGGCCTCTATCCCGGCGCCACCGTCATCGCCGAGGAGTCCACCGCCTGGCCGGGTGTGTCGAGGCCGACGTACCTCGGGCGGCCTCGGATTCGGGTTCAAGTGGAACATGGGTTGGATGCACGACACCCTCGACTACTTTCACCACGACCCGGTGCACCGCCGCTTCCACCACGGCGAACTGACCTTCGGCCTGCTGTACGCCTGGAGCGAGAACTTCATCCTCCCGCTGTCCCACGACGAGGTGGTCCACGGCAAGGGATCGCTGCTCAACAAGATGCCGGGCGACCGCTGGCAGCAGCTGGCCAACCTCCGGGCCCTGTACGCCTGGATGTGGGCCCACCCGGGCAAGCAGCTGCTGTTCATGGGCGGCGAGCTGGCCCAGGAGCGGGAGTGGAGTCACGACCGGCAACTCGACTGGTGGATCCTCGATCAACTGGGCGGACCACCAGCGCTTGCGAGCCATGCTCCGGACGCTGAATCTGGTCTATCGATCCGTCCCGGCCCTGTGGGAGGACGATGTCCATCCGGCCGGCTTCGAGTGGATCGACGCCAACGACGCCGACCAGAGCGTGCTGTCCTTCCTGCGTTACCGGCCCGCTGGTGGAGCGGTGGACAGCGGTCGCCTGCGTCGCCAACCTCACCCCCGTCGCCCGCCACGGCTACCGGGTCGGCCTTCCCGCCCCTGGGCGCTGGAGGGAGCTGCTCAACACCGATGCGCTCGAGTGGGGCGGCAGCGGGGTCGGCAACTACGGCGCGGTGGAGGCGGAGGACTTTCCTGGCACGGCCAGCCGTGGTCGGCCGAGGTGACCATGCCCCCGCTCGGCGTGCTGTGGCTGGCGCCCGGCTGAGCGCGTCGGCGCCCCGGCCGAGCCGTCGGCGCCGAGACGGCCGTTCCACAAGAACGATTGAGACGACGTGTACTGCCACGCGTTGCCGTCTAGGCTATGACGGGTGGAATCGCGTGGGAAGCACGTGCGTCGTCGCGCCTGGTGGTCCCGATGGTGGGCGATCGGTGCCGCCTGGTGCTGATCGCCGGAGTGGTGGCGGCGGTGACGGTAAGTGTTACCGGCTCGAGCAAGGCCAGCCCGACCAAGAAGCAGGCGGCCGCCTCCAAGGCCCGGGTGGCGACCGACCAGGCCCTCGCCCTGCGGGCGGCCCAGGTCCAGCTGGCTGCCGGTCGTGACGGTGGCGCCGCCGAGCGGAACCACGGGCGTCGCCCTGGACGCCGCCGTCACCGTGTCGACCACGGTCGGCACCCTGGCCTCGGTACAAGTCGCCGACGCGGCCGGGACGCCGCTCACGGGCGCCCTGGCCGCTTCCCGGCTGGCGTGGCGATCCACCGGTGCTCTCCAGCCGGGCGCCACGCTACCGGGTCGTGGCGACGGTCACGCACCGACGGCGTCACCGCTCAGCGGGCCGCGACCTTCGCCACCGTCGTCCCGACCGCCCTGGTCACCGCATCGGTATGGCCTTCTGACGGGTTGAGCGTCGGCGTCGGCCAGCCGATCGTGTTCACTTTCAACCACTACGTTGACACCAGCGCGGCCCGGGCCAGCGGTGCTGTCGCACATCTCGGTCAGCATGTCCAAGCCGGTCCCGGGCGGCTGGTACTGGTTCAGTGACGTCGAGCTGCACTTCCGGCCGGAGACCTTCTGGCCACGGGTGAGCGGATCGCGGTCAAAGCTGACCTCGACGGCTGGAACGCCGCCAACGGACGGTGGGGTTCCGGTCAGATCGCCGACAGTTTCACCATCGGTGCGTCCCGGGTGTCGGTGGCCAACCTGCAGACCGAGGAGATGACCGTCACCCAGAACGGCGATGACCGTCGCCACCTATCCGATCAGCGGCGGCCGGACGCAGTACCCGACCATGGACGGCATCCACATCGTCCTGGACCGGGCGAGCGTGGTCCGGATGGACTCGGCCACGGTCGGCATCCCGGTCAACTCGCCCAACGGATACAACGAGTTGGTCTACGACGACGTGCACATCTCCGACAGCGGTGAGTACGTGCACGCCGCCCCGTGGTCGGTCGGCGACCAGGGCGTGACCAACGTGTCCCACGGCTGCATCAACGTTTCACCGGCCAACGCCTTGACGTTCTTCAACTTCAGCCGGGTCGGTGACGTCGTCGAGGTGGTCGGCAGTCCCCGCCCGCCGGTCGGCCGGTGATCACGGAGTCATGGACTGGTCGACGGCGTGGAGCCAGTGGACCCCGGCCACCGTGCACGCCCTGGCCTGACGGCTTCCACGTTTCCAGGTCCGACCGGGCTCAATCCGAGACCGGCGTCCGAGTCCGGCGGTCCGAGACCCGGTGTACCTCGGTGCCCTGAAGGTTCAGGCGGGTGCGCCGACCTCGGCCCGCAGCTCGTCGGCCGCCCGCTCGGGCGGGACCACGTTGATCAGGACCCCGGAACCCATCTCGAAGCCGCCTCGGGTCGAGATCTTGGGCATGAGATGGACGTGCCAGTGGAAGTCGCCGCTCGGCCGGAACGGAGCGGTGTGGAACATGATGTTGTAGGCCACGTCGCCCAGGCGGGCCCGCAGCCCGGCCAGGGCCCGCTGCACCGAGCGGCCGATCCCGGCCAGGTCGGCGGGGTCGGCGCGATGCAGGTGCAGTTCGTGTTGGCGGGGCACGATCAGCAGCTCGTAGGGCGTTCCGCTCCAGAACGGGCTGATCATGGCCACCCGCTCGTCGGCGAAGACCAGCCGGTGCTGGGCCTCCTCCTCGGCGTCGATCACCGCGCATAGCAGGCAGTTGCCCTGGAAGCGGGCGAATCCGGCCAGCTCGTTGGCGGCCTCGCCCGGGATGAACGGCATCGACAAGCAGCTGGCCGTGGGGGTGCTCGATCGACGCGCCGGCCTCCCGGCCGCTGTTGACGACCGCCTGGCTGTAGCGCAGCCCGGTGGCGGCGTGGGCGGTCATGCGATCGCGGAGCGCCTCCATGACCAGGGCGGCGTGGCTTTCGCTCAGGTCGGCCCAGCTGGCAATGATGCTCGGGCGCGAGCACCAGCACCTCGTGGATGCCGCTCGCCGGCGCCTGGGTGTACACCGGACCGAGATGGGTGACGACCATGGGCTCGTTGCCGCTGAACGCCGGGTAGAGGTTGGTCACCACCCGGACCTGCCAGGCTCCGCCCGGGCCGTAGGTCTCGAGCACCGGCGCGCCGGCATCCTCGTGACCGGGACAGAACGGGCAGGGGCGGACCGGGTCGTCCTCGACCGGGAGCCGGCGGGGCAGGAAGTCCCCGGGTCGCTGCGACCGTTCTCCGGCGATCACTACCCAGCGACCCGTCATGGGGTCGAGCCGAAGCTGGCTCATATCAGGCAGGGTAGCCGGAGAAGCTGGTCATGCCTGCGACGGTAGCGCCGAGTGACACTGAATGTTGTTCAGGTCGCGAAACTCGACCGGCGCAACCGAGCCGGTTCCCGGTGGGTCATCGCCCGTCCTGGGAGCAACCCCGGCCTCCGGTCGTCCCGGCGGCCTGAGAGCCCGGCCAGCCCGTATCCTGGCTGGTCGTGCTGGCCTACCTCGACCACGCCGCCAGCGGTCCCGTGCATCCGGCCGCCGCGGCCGCCATGCGTCCCTGGCTGACGGAACGATTCGGTAACCCGTCCGGCGTCCACCAGGTGGCGCGCGCGGCGCGCGCCGCGGTGGACGAGGCCCGCGAGGCGGTGGCCGCCGCCCTCGGCGTCGGATCCGGGCGGCGTCACGTTCACGTCGGGCGGGACCGAGGCCGACAACCTGGCCGTACTGGGCGCGCTGGCGGCCACGCCCGGGCCCGGTCGTGGTCAGCGCGGTGGAGCATCCGGCGGTGATGGAGGCGGCCCTCGCCAGCGGCCAGGAGGTCCGGGTGGCGCCGGTCGGACGCCGACGGTCTCATCGACCTGGACGGCCTTGCAGCTTGCTGCTGGACCGCGAGGTGGCCCTGGTGTCGGTCCAGCTGGCCAACCACGAGACGGGCGTCATCCAGCCCCTGCGCCAAATCGCCCGCCTGGTCCGGCGGCTGGCGCCGTCGGCCGTCTTGCACACCGACGCCGTACAGGCCGCGCCTGGCTCGACCTGGCGGAGGTGGCCGCCGACGCCGACCTGGTCACGCATCAGCGGCCACAAGCTCGGCGGCCCGCAGGGCGATCGGAGCCCTGGCCGGCCGCGCGGCGTCCGGCCCTGCGCGCCATCCTGCACGGCGGAGGACAGGAGCGGGAGTTGCGCAGCGGCACCCACAACGTGGCCGGAATCGTCGGACTGGGTGTCGCCGTCACGGTCGCGGCGTCGCGATCGGGCCGGGGCCCGCGGCCCGGGTGCGGGCGCTGCGCGACGACCTGGCCCATCGGTTACAGCGAGCCATCCCCGATGCGGTCGAGACGGCCGCCGGCGCGCCGAGGCGCCCGGGCCATTTGCACCTGCGCCTGCCCGGCACCGAGAGCGAGGCCGCTCCTGGTGCTGCTCGACGACGCCGGCGTGTGCGCCTCCGCCGGGGCGGCCTGCGCCAGCGGGGCGTCGAGCCCAGCCCGGTTCTGCTGGCCATGGGCGTAGCCAAGGAGGATGCCCTTTCGAGCCTTCGCCTGACCCTGGGTCCGTCCACGACCCAGGCCGAGGTGGACCTGGCCGTCGCGGCCGTGCCGGCCGCGGTCGCCCGGCTGCGGGAGGCTTGACCGTGCGGGTGCTGGTTGCCATGTCCGGCGGCGTCGACTCTTCGGTGGCCGCGGCCCTGCTTGGTCGAGGCCGGCCATGAGGTCGTGGGCGCCACCATGAAGCTCTGGGGCGGCCCCTCGGACACGGGGTGCTGCTCGGTCGCCGACGTCGACGACGCCCGGCGGGTGGCCCAGCAGCTCGGGATCGACCACTACGTGTTCAACTTCTCCGACGAGTTCGACCGTCGGGTGGTCGAGCCCTACGTCGCCGACCACGCCGCCGGGCGGACCCCGAACCCGTGTGTCGAGTGCAACCGGCACCTCAAGTTCGATCGCCTGCTGGTGCGGGCCGCCCAGCTCGGCTTCGACGCCGTGGCGACCGGCCATCACGCCCGGGTGCGTGGCGGAGCCGGGAGGCAAATGGTCCCTGCGGCGAGGAGCCGACCGCGACAAGGACCAGTCGTACGTGCTGCACATGCTGTCCCAGGCGCAGCTGGCCCAGATTCTCGCTCCCGATCGGTGAGCTGACCAAGACCGAGGTCCGCCGGCGTCGCCGCCGACCTCGGACTGCGCACCGCGGCCAAGCCCGACAGCCAGGACGTCTGCTTCATCTCCCGTTCGGGCGGGCGCCAGGCGTTCCTCGGGAGCCGCATCGCCCTGCGCAGCCGGCCGGGTGGTCGACACTTCCGGCGC
Source organism: uncultured Acidimicrobiaceae bacterium (assembly GCA_963769725.1). Lineage (GTDB taxonomy): Bacteria > Actinomycetota > Acidimicrobiia > Acidimicrobiales > Palsa-688 > PALSA-693. Next base: position 299,105 of record CAVYMU010000011.1, read on the forward strand.
GCTCATCGGCGAGGTGCCCGCGGTCGAGCTGGTGACCGTCGGCCAGCGGAAGGGGCTCGGCCAGCTCGGTGCGGGAGCCACGCCGGAGGCGACCGCGCCGTCGAGATGCCCACTGGTGACCACCCGACGTGCCGCTGAGCCGGCGGCACTTCGCGGCCGTCGCTATGTCGTCGACGTCGACGTGCCGGGCGCCACGGTGACGGTCGGTCCCCTCGAGGCCCTTCTCGTCAACGAGATTGCGATCCGAGACGGCAGCTGGGTCGATGGTCCCGCCGACTCGAAGGGGAAGGGCTGGAGGTCCAGTTCAGTGCCCACGGCCGCCCGGTAGCCGCATCTGGTGGACCCCTGACGGAATCGTCCTGACCGCGGTACCCATCCGCCGGGTGGCGCCGGGCCAGAGCGTGGTGCTGTATCGCGGTGACGCCGTGGTCGGCGGCGGAACGGCCGCGTCGCCCGGTGACGGGGGCCGTTCTCGTCGCACGCCGTGGGTATCTTCGACAGCGTGACCGAAGGCCGCCAACCTCGCCGTGGCCCAGCGGCGCTCGACAAGGGCGAGGCCGGGGCCCGGGCCGACGAGCTGCGTGAGCTGATCGAGTACCACACCCGCCGGTACTTCGTCGACGACGACCCCGAGATCACCGACGCCGAGTTCGACGCCCTGGTGGCCGAGCTAACCGCCATCGAGGCGGCCTGGCCGGATCTGGCCCGGCCCGACTCGCCGTTACGGGCAGTCGGGGGCGCCGCCATCCCCGCTGTTCGCCGAGGTCCGGCACCGCTCGCCGATGATGTCGCTCGACAAGACCACGAGCTACGAGGAGCTTCTGGCCTGGGCCAAGCGAATGGACCGGTACATCTCGGGGGCGGTGGCTTACACCTGCGAGCTCAAGATCGACGGCCTGGCCATGAGCCTGCTGTACGAGGGTGGCCTGCTGACCCGGGCCGCCACCCGCGGCGACGGCGAGGTCGGCGAGGACGTCACCGCCAACGTGCGCACCATCCAGGCCATCCCGCGCCAACTGCCCGGGCGGGCGCCCGACGTCGTCGAGGTTCGAGGCGAGATCTACATGCCGATCCCGGCCTTCGAGGAGCTCAACCGGCGGCAGGCCGAGGCCGGAGCCCGGACGTTCATCAATCCGCGCAACGCCGCGGCCGGGTCCTTGCGTCAGAAGGACGCCGCCGTGACGGCCAGTCGGGAGCTCGGCTTCTGGGCCTACCAGTTGGGGGTGCTCGAGGGCGGCCCGACCTTCACCGAACACACGCAGAGCCTGGACTGGATGCGCCGGTCCGGGTTCCCGGTCAATCCCAACATCGAGTTGGTACATGGCCTCGACGAGGTCGACCACTACTGCCGGGCGTGGCTCGACCGCCGTCATTCCCTTCCCTACGAGATCGACGGGGCCGTCGTCAAGGTCGACGACCTGGCGCAGCGCCGGGAGCTCGGGCGCCACGTCGCGAGCGCCTCGTTGGGCCATCGCCTACAAGTTTCCGCCGGAGGAGAAGACCACGCTCCTCAAGGGGATCATGGTGTCGATCGGGCGGACTGGCAAGGCCACCCCATTTGCCATGCTGGATCCGGTCATCGTCGGGGGGGCCAAGGTGTCCCTGGCCACCCTGCACAACGAGGATCAGGTTCGTATCAAGGACGTCCGACCCGGCGACACCGTCGTCGTGCGCCGGGCGGGTGACGTCATCCCCGAGGTGCGCGGCCCGGTGCTGCCACTCCGGCCTGAGGGCCTGCCTCCATGGACGTTCCCCACCGAGTGCCCGGTCTGCGGCGAGCCCCTGGTGCGTCTCGAGGGCGAGAGCGACACCTTCTGCGTCAACGTGGACTGCCCCGGCCAGCAGGTGCAGCGCATCTCTCACTTCGCGGCCCGAGGGGCCATGGACATCGAGCACCTCGGTGAGCGCACCGTGTGGCAGTTCTGCAGGGACGGTTTGCTGCACGATGTCGCCGACATCTACGACCTCGACTTACGACCGGATCGCCGACCTTCGAAGGGTGGGGGGAGACCTCGGTCGCCAACCTGCGCCAGGCGGTCGAGGCGTCCAAGACCCGGCCCCTCGCCAATCTGCTCGTCGGCCTGTCGATCCGTCACCTGGGCGCGGCGGGCAGCGTGCTGCTCGCCCGGCATTTCCGCGATCTCGACCGGATCATGGCGGCCTCGGCCGACGAGCTGGCCGGCCGTGGAGGGCGTGGGTCCGACCATCGGCGCCAGCGTTGAACGGTTCTTCCGCTGTCACGCAACCGAGAGGTGGTCGAGCGGCTGCGACGGGCCGGATGCAACTTCGAAGGTCCGGACGCACCCGATGTCCCGCAGGTGCTGGCGGGAATGTCGGTCGTCGTGACCGGCACGCTGGAAGGCTGGTCGCGCGAGGCCGCCGAGGAGGCCATCAAGATGCGGGGCGGCAAGAGCCCCGGCAGCGTGTCCAAGAAGACGACCGCGGTGGTGGTCGGATCCGAGCCGGGCGCAGCCAAGCTGGCCAAGGCCAACGAGCTCGGCATCCCGGTACTGGACGAGGCAGGCTTCGCCCGTCTGCTCGACACGGGCGAGGTGGCGTCGGGCCACTCCGGCCCGTCCGCCTGACCCCGTCCCGGCCATTGGGCCGCACGGGGGATCCGCGTGAGCGCAGACGCCCCCAGGTAGCCTCGACCCGTGGCGACGCCGCGCATCGCCGATGCGGTGGGGCGCGTCCTCGGAGACCGTTACCGCCTGACTCGTCCCCTCGGGGTGGGTGCCTCGGCTCACGTGTTCGTGGCCGAGGATGTGAACCTGCGCCGCCGGGTGGCCATCAAGGTGCTCCATCCGGGTCTCGCTGGCGACGAGGCATTCGGACGGAGGTTCCAGGCCGAAGCCCGAGTCGCGGCGGCGCTGCGCCATCCCAACATTCTGCGGGTCTACGACTGGGGCTACGAGGAAGGGGCCCCGTATCTGGTCATGGAGCTCCTCGAGGGTGGCAGCCTGCGCACCCTTCTCGATCGAGACCACCTGCTCTCTCCGGCGCAGGCTGCGGCCATCGGCGCCGACGTGGCCCGGGCCCTCGACTACGCCCACCGACGGGGCCTGGTCCATCGCGACATCAAGCCCGCCAACCTGATCTTCGACGACGAGGGCCGGATCACCGTCGCGGACTTCGGACTGGCCCGAGCCCTGGCCGAGGCCACCTGGACCGAACCGACCAGCGCCGTGGTCGGCACGGCCCGATATGCCGCCCCCGAAGCGGTCAGAGGGGAGTCACTCGACAGTCGCGCCGACGTGTACGCGCTGGCGCTGGTGCTGATGGAGGCAACGACCGGCTCCGTTCCGTTTGCCGCCGACACCACCCTGGGCACCCTCCTGGCCCGCCTCGAGCAGCCGGTCAGGGCCCCGGCGGTAATCGGGCCGCTCGGCCCGGTTCTGGAGGCAGCCGGGACGCCAAACCCGGCCGATCGGCTGGACGCCCTCGGGCTGGCCCGGGCGCTCGATGGGGTGGCCGCTCAGCTACCTCCTCCGGCTCCCCTGCCCCTGGCCATGACGACGGGCCGCGAGGCCGAGCTTGACCCCAATCCGACTGACTACCCGGGCCGGCCCCGGCTCTTCGATGGAGCGTTGGACGATCCCGTCGGCGCGGCCGGCGCGGCCGGTGCACTCACTGTGGCCGGTGGGGTCGGTGCGCCGGGCGGGGCTGGTGGAGCGGGCGGGGCCGGTGGGGTGGGTCCCGGCGGACCAGATGGTCCCGGAGGTCCGGGTCTCACGGCCATCCGAGAGCAGGACCGCCCAGACGGTGGCGCCGAGGTACCGCGCCCACCGGTCCGTCACAGGAGATGGTGGCGCTGGGCCGGGCTGGCCGCTTTGGTCGCGATCGTCATCGCGGCTGGCACCGTGATCGCGCTGCGAGCCACGGGAACCTTGACGCCGTCTCATCCCGTACCGAGCCTGGTCGGTATGGATCAGGCTGCCGCGGCTCAGCGGCTCGGGCCGCTTCACCTTCGCCTGGCGGTGTCCGGGCAGGCCTACGACGCCCACGCCCCCGCCGGCTCCGTCATCAGCCAGCGCCCCGCGGGCGGCCGGCTGCAGGAAGGCAGCAACGTCGCCGTCACCCTCTCGCTCGGGCCCCGGCCCGTGTCGGTTCCCAACGTCATCGGGCTCCAGTCGGCCGCGGCCGGCACGCTGCTCACCTACCTCGGGCTGCGCCCGGAAGTAGTCGGCCACGCGGCCAGCATGACCGTGCCGGCGGGCGCGGTGGTGAGTAGTAACCCCGCCCACGGGACCCTCCTGCCCGGTCAGACCGTGAACCTGGTGGTTTCGACGGGAAAGCCGACCGTCCCGATACCCGCGCTGCAAGGAGCGGACGCCGGTTCGTTCCCGGCCGCCCGAGCCGCTCTCGGGGCCGTACATCTCACCGCCACCGAGGTCACTGCGTACAACGACACGGTCCCGGCGGGTGCGGTGATAGCAACCGACCCACCCTCGGGGACCGCGCTGATCGTCGGATCGCAGGTCACCGTGGTGATCTCGAAGGGCCCGCGGCTGGTCGCGGTCCCCAGCGTCAGCGGCCAATCGGTGGGGGCGGCCTCGCAGATCCTTGGCAATGACGGCTTCCAGGTGAGCGGCGTGACCGGTAATCCCATCGCCACCGTCACCGGCACGGCGCCTTCGTCGGGCGCAGTGGTCCGCTTCGGCTCGGCGGTGCAGATCATCACTGGCTGAACTTGCCGCCGGCGGTTCCGTCGTCCACAGTCACCGTCCCCGAGGCCTCTGGCGTTCCGGGGCCGAGCGACCGGGCGCGGCGCAAGGGGCGGCGGGGCGTCGCTTTGTGTAACGTCCGGGCCCCCAAACTCGGCTCACCTGTAGGGCGGCATCGTCCAGAGAGTGTTGGCGTGGGGGGCGGGGCGTCGCTTTGTGTCCGAAACTCGGCCTCACCGTGCTGGCAGCGTGCACTACCGTGCCAGAGAGTTGGTGCCGGCCCTTCGCCGGCCCCGCCGGGTCCGCCAGCCCCGCCGCCGTCCGGTCCCGCCGCCGCCCCGCCGCCGGCCCCGCCGCGCCCCCCACAGGAACGGTTGGTGCCTCCCCTCCCGGCCGGCGCCTGGCCCCCCTACGGATCCCGCTGACTAAGCCGTGATCGCTTGCAGCCGGCGGGCGAGCTCGAGCGCCTCCGGGTCGGAACCTCCGGTCATACCGGCGCTCTGCAAGGCGATCATCTTGGTGATGTCGCCGTCCACCTTGATCTTGCCGCTGAGGAAGGCCTGCATGGCAGCTTGGGCGTCGCCGTCGATGAGGAGCGCTTTGGCGGTCTGGTAGTCGATGGTGATCGTCAAATCGGGCGACTCCAGATGACCCGTCTCCATCTCGAGCTGGCCCGACGAGGTGTCAACGTGGGCGTTGATGGTCCCCTCCCCGAACGGCACCTCCTGGATGATCTGGTTCATGCGGACGCTGACCGGGATCGCGGGCGCCTTGTCCTTGAACTCGGCTCGGATGCGGCGGGCCTCGGCCAGCCACTCATCGCTGAGGAACGGATACTGGCTCACTCGGTTACCCCTGTCCACGTGCCTTCGGGCGCGCTCGACTCCATACCGGGTGAAGGTAGCGCGGCCTGCGTTAACCACGTCGGTCCTGAGGAGAGGCCCGCCTAGCATGGTGAGTCATGCCGACCCGCATCTCGCCCGACGAAGTGGCGTACGTGGCCCGCCTGGCCCGGCTGGCGCTGACAGCTGATGAGCTGGAGCGCTTCACCGAGCAGCTGGGTGCCGTCCTCGACCACGCCCAGGACGTGGCGGCTCTCGACACCGCGGGCGTGCCGCCGACCGCCCACCCCCTGCCCCTTGCCAACGTGTGGCGTGAGGACGAAGTCGTCCCCGGACTGGACCGCGACGAGGTGCTGGCCCAGGCGCCGGCGGTCGAGGCGGATCGCTTCCGGGTGCCGCGTATCCTCGGGGAGGCACCGTGAGCGGCCCCGCCGAGGGCCGCGGGGCGGGTCAGGCCGGCCGGGCGTCCTGGAGATCGCCGCCGACGTCCGCTCGGGCCGGATCCGGGCCCGAGCCGTCCTCGAGGAGCACCTGGCCCGCATCGAGGCCGCGGAGGGCGACGTGCACGCCTTCAACCTGGTGGTTGCCGACCGGGCCCGCGCCGCGGCCGACGGGTCGACGCCGCGGTGCCGGCCAGGGCCGCGACCCCGGCCCGCTGGCCGGCGTGCCGGTCGCCCTCAAGGACAATCTCTGCACCCGGGGCGTACCGACCACCTGCTCGTCTCGCATCCTCGACGGTTGGGTGCCCCCCTATGACGCCACCGTCGTCCAGCGCCTGGTCGGCGGCGGGAGCGGTGGTGGTCGGCAAGACCAACCTGGACGAGTTCGCCATGGGCTCCTCGACGGAGAACTCGGCGTTCGGTCCCACCCGGAATCCCCACGACCTCGGGCGGGTACCGGGCGGATCGTCGGGCGGCAGCGCCGCCGCGGTGGCCGCCGGCTTCGCGACAGTCGCCCTCGGCTCGGACACCGGCGGGTCCATCCGCCAGCCCGCCGCCTTGTGCGGTGTCGTGGGCGTGAAGCCGACCTACGGACTGGTCTCGCGCTACGGCCTGGTGGCCTTCGCCAGCTCCCTCGATCAGATCGGCCCGCTTGCCAACAGTGTCGCCGACGCCGCCGCTAGTCCTCGACGTCATCTCCGGGCCCGACCCGGCCGACTCGACCTCCCTGCGCGACGCACCGCCGATGGCGTCGGCGCGGCTCGGCGACCGGAGTCGACGGTCTGCGGGTCGGGGTGGTGACCGAGCTGGCCGCCGCCGAGGGCATGGCTGCCGACGTCGTGGCCCGGACCCGGGCCGCAGCCGACGCCCTGGCCGCCGCTGGAGCCAAGGTCGAGGAGGTCAGCGTGCCCGCGGCCGTCTACGGCTTGTCCGCCTACTACCTGATCGCCCCCGCCGAGGCCTCGTCGAACCTGGCCCGCTACGACGGCGTCCGCTACGGGCTGCGGCTGGAGGATCCGACCGGGACGGGCGACATCACCGAGATGTACCTGCGCACCCGGTCGGCCGGGTTCGGCGCCGAGGTCAAACGGCGCATCATGCTCGGGACCTACGCCCTCTCAGCCGGGTACTACGACGCCTACTACGGGAAGGCCCAGCAGGTCCGCACCCTGATCATCCGCGACTTCGACCAGGCCTACCAGCACTTCGACGTGCTGCTGGCTCCCGACCGCTCCGACCACGGCGTTCGCGCTCGGCGCCAAGACCGCCGATCCGCTGACCATGTACCTCAACGACGTGTGCACCATCCCGTCCAACCTGGCCGGCCACCCGGCCATGAGCGTGCCCTTCGGGGCCGGCGACGACGGCCTGCCGGTCGGGGTGCAGGTCCTGGCGCCCGCCCTCGGCGAGACGGTGATGTTCCAGGTCGCCGCGGCCCTCGAAGCGCTGGCGCCGGCCCTCGCCCCACCTTCACTCCGCCCCTCCGGGAGCCGCCCGCTCCGGGAGCCGCCCCTCCGGGAGCCGCCCCTCCGGGAGCCCCACCGCATCCGGGAGGGCGACATGACCGCGGCCCAGACGCACTGGGAGACGGTGGTCGGCCTCGAGGTGCACGCCGAGCTGCGCACGGCCACCAAGCTCTTCTGCGGCTGCCGGAACAGCTTCGGCGCCGAGCCCAACACCAACGTGTGCCCCGTCTGCCTCGGTCTGCCGGGATCGCTGCCGGTCCTCAACCGGACCGCGGTCGAGTACGCCATGCGGATCGGGGCGGCCCTGCACTGCCGGATCAAGCCGTCGATCTTCCACCGCAAAAACTACTTCTATCCGGACATGCCCAAGGACTACCAGATCAGCCAGTACGACCTTCCGATCAACGTCGACGGCTGGCTGGACCTGCCGGGCGGCCGTCGGGTCGGGATCGTGCGCGCCCACATGGAGGAGGACACCGGCAAGACCACCCACGTCGGCGGCGGCGGGCGCATCCACGACGCCGCCCACTCGCTGGTCGACTACAACCGGGCCGGCGTGCCGCTGGTCGAGATCGTGAGCGCACCTGATCTCCGCAGTGCCGACGAAGCCCGTACCTACGTCGACGAACTGCGGGCCATCCTGGTGGCGACGGGCGTGTCCGACGGAAAGATGGAGGAAGGCTCCCTGCGGGTCGACGCCAACGTGTCGGTCCGGCCGGCCGGCGCACCCGAGTTCGGCACCCGCTGCGAGATCAAGAACCTCAACTCCCTGCGCTCGCTCGGCCGGGCCATCGAATTCGAGGCGGCCCGGCAGATCGAGGTGATCGACCAAGGCGGTCAGGTGGCTCCAGGAGACCCGCCACTGGGACGAGGCGTCGGGACGGACCGGCTCGATGCGCTCCAAGGAAGAGGCCTACGACTACCGATACTTCCCGGAGCCCGACCTGGTGCCGGTGGATCCGTCGCCGGACTGGATCGCCGGCGTAGCCGCATCGATCCCCATCCTCGCCGGCGGCTCGGCGGGCGGCGGTGGCGGCCGGCCGCGGCCATGGAAGCCGGACGCCGAGTCCCGTAGTCACGGTGGTCCGCCTCGACCTCGACCGGTACGTCGACGGGCGTGGTGGCTGCCGGTGGCGACGCCGGGCTGGCCGTCCGCCGCCTCGCCAACGAGGTGGCGGCCGACGTCGACCTCGATCGACCGCCTCAGCGTGGCCGCCTTTGTCGAACTGATCGCTATGGAAACGACCGGAGCGCTGACTACCGCCCAGGCCCGCCGGGTCCTCAAGGAACTGCTGGAGTCTGGCGGCGAGCCGGCGGGCGTGGCGAGCCGTCTGGGCTTCGAGGCCATGGCCGCCGGCGATCTGGAGCGCGGTCGTGGACCGGGTGATCGGGGAGCATCCCTCGGAGTGGGCCCGCTACTGCCAGGGCGAGGACAAGCTGAGCGGGTTCTTCATCGGCCACATCAAGGCTGCCACCGCGGGCCAAGGCGACCTCGGGGCCGCCGCTGCCCTGCTGCGCGCCCGGCGGGGGTGACGGAGCCGCCCCACCTCTAATGAGAAGCAGCGGCCTTGTGGCCCGCCGAGATGGCGGTCGCACCCGCCGCCGGACCGGACGCCGCCCCTGCCGCCCGGGCCGGTACTCCGACGAACGGAGGCGACCGCCCCGGCCGGCCTCCACGCCGTCGGCCCATTCGTTGAGGGGTCGAAGCGCCCTATGGTGTGCCCATGGCCAGTGACATGAAACCCCGCAGCCGAGAGGTGACCGACGGCTACGAGCGGGCTCCGGCCCGGGCCATGCTCCGGGCCATCGGCATGACCGACGACGATTGGGACAAGCCACAAGTCGGCGTGGCTTCGTCGTGGAACGAGGTCACGCCCTGCAACATGCCGCTCGATCGGCTGGCCAAACGGGCCAAGGAGGGAGTCCGGGTCGCCGGCGGCTACCCGATCGAGTTCGTGACCATCGCCGTGTCGGACGGCATCTCGATGGGCGGCGAGGGCATGCGGGCGTCCCTGGTGAGCCGGGAGGTGATCGCCGACTCGGTTGAGACGGTGATGCACGCCGAGCGCTTCGATGCCATGGTCACGCTGGCGGGATGCGACAAGTCGTTGCCCGGGATGCTCATGGCCGCGGCCCGCCTCAATCTGCCCGCGGTGTTCCTCTATGGCGGCAGCATCCTGCCCGGCCGGGGCCCGCACGGCGAGGCCCTCGACATCGTGAGCGTGTTCGAAGCGGTCGGGGCTCGGGCCACCGGCGCTCTGACCGACGAGGAGCTGGGCCTCATCGAACGGAGCGCCTGCCCGACGATAGGCAGCTGCGCCGGGATGTTCACCGCCAACACCATGGCGTCGGTCTCGGAAGCGCTCGGCATGGCCCTTCCCGGGTCCGCGTCGCCGGCTGCCGTCGACCCAAGGCGCGAGGACCTGGCCATAAAGTCCGGGCAGGCGGTCATTCGGCTGCTGGAGATGGGCATCCGGCCCCGACAGATCATGACCAAGGCGGCATTCGAGAACGCCATCGCCGTGACCATGGCCCTCGGCGGCTCGACCAACGCGGTGCTGCACCTCCTGGCCATCGCCAACGAAGCTCGCGTCGAACTGACCCTCGACGATTTCGATCGGATCGGCCGGCGCGTCCCCCACATTGCCGACACCAAGCCCCACGGCCGCTTTCACATGGTCGATGTCGATGGAGTCGGTGGGGTGCCGGTGGTGATGCGGGCCTTGCTCGAAGCGGGGCTTGTGCACGGTGACTGCCTGACCGTAACGGGGCGAACCGTGGCCGAGAACCTCGATTCCCTCACCCCCGCCGCCCCTGACGGGCAGGTGATCCGCCCGGTCTCGCAACCAATCCACGCCGATGGCGGCATCGCCATCCTGAGGGGTTCGCTGGCCCCGCAAGGGGCCGTGGTCAAGGTGGCCGGCATCGATCAGGACCGCTTCGAGGGGGTCGCCAGAGTGTTCGACGGCGAGGATCAGGCCATGGAGGCCATTCTGGCCGGGTCGATCGTGCCGGGGACGATGCTGGTGATCCGTTACGAAGGTCCGAAAGGCGGTCCCGGGATGCGAGAGATGCTGGCCGTCACCGGGGCCATGAAAGGCGCGGGCCGGGGCGCGGACTGCGCCCTCATGACCGACGGGCGATTCAGCGGTGGTACCCACGGGTTCTGTGTCGGCCACGTCGCTCCTGAGGCCGTGGACGGAGGGCCCATCGCGTTCGTCGCCGATGGCGACCGGATAGTCGTCGACGTCCCGTCGCGCCGCATCGATCTTCTCGTCGAACCGGCCGAGCTCGACCGACGGCGGACGCAGTGGAAGCGCCCCGAACCCCGCTATACCACGGGCGTGCTGGCCAAGTTCGCCCGGCTGGTCAGCGGGGCAGAGCGAGGGGCGGTGACGGTCCCCTAGCGGCCGCGCCTGACCACCCGCAAGATGCGGCCACCTCCACCGGTGCGAGCCCCTGGAGACGGCTGACGGCCGCCGCGACCGGCGAGTCGCTCAACCGGTCCGCTCGGGTCCGACACTTAGAAACGGGTGGACCGGGTCGCGCCGGTTGCTGGTGCGGATTGCGTCCCTGGCGGTGCCTGTGCCAGACTGGGCTTCGTGGTCGCTGATCGCCGGATCCTCGTACTCCTCACCTGACGTACACGCTCATTCGCGTGTACGTTTCCGACCTCCCAACCGGGAGGTCGTTTTAATTTCCGAAGTCCGACCTGTATGCCCCTCTCTCACAAGGACAAGCCATGAAGTTGACCGGAGCGCAAGCGCTGATCAAGAGCCTGGAGCTGGAGAACGTCGAGGTGATCTTCGGGCTGCCGGGCGGGTGCATCCTGCCGGCCTACGACCCCATCCTCGACTCACCGATCCGCCACATCCTCGTCCGCCACGAGCAAGGGGCCGGGCACATGGCCGAGGGCTACGCCCATGTCACCGGCCGGCCCGGCGTGGCCATGGTGACCAGCGGGCCGGCCGCGACCAATCTGGTCACTCCCCTGTGCGACGCCTACATGGACTCCGTGCCGATGGTGGCGATCACCGGTCAGGTGAGCCGCCCGGTGATCGGGACCGACGGGTTCCAGGAGTGCGACACCGTCGGCATCACCCGATCGGTGACCAAGCACAACGAGCTGATCATGGACCCGGACGACATCCCGCTTTTCGTCCGCCAGGCGTTCCATCTGGCCACCACCGGGCCGCCCGGGCCCGGTGCTTCTCGACGTGCCGAAGGACGTCCTGCAGGCTCAGATGAACTGGTCGTGGCCGACCGACAGCGAGGTGGTCGCCTCTCTGCCCGGCTACAGGCCGACGCTCAACGGCCACCCCCGAATGATCAAAGAGGCCGCCCGCCTCATCTCGGAGGCCCGCCGACCGGTCATCTACGCCGGTGGCGGGATCCTCAAGTCCCGGGCCGCCGAAGCGCTGCGCCAACTGGCCGAGCAGATCGAGGTGCCGGTCGTGACCACCCTGATGGCCCGGGGTGCGTTTCCCGACGACCATCCACTCTGCCTGGGCATGCCGGGTATGCACGGCAACTACACGGCCATCACCGCCATGCAGCAGGCCGACCTGCTGATCGCCCTCGGTACCCGCTTCGACGACCGGGTGACCGGCAGGGTCGCCGACTTCGCTCCCGAAGCCAAGATCATCCACGTCGACATCGACCCGGCCGAGCTGGGCAAGATCCGCCGGCCCGACGTGCCGATCGTCGGCGACTGCCGCCGGGTCATCACCGAGCTGGTCCGGGCCCTGCCAGCCCCTCGAGCAGCCCGATCGGCAGGAGTGGCGGAGCCGCATCTCCGGGCTGGCAGGAGCGCTTCCCGCTCCACTACGACCCGCCCGCCGATGGACGACGCCCTCAAGCCGCAGTACGTGATGGAGATGCTGCGGGACTCGGCGCCCGAGGGCACCATCCTGGTCTCGGGGGTGGGCCAGCACCAGATGTGGGCCAGCCAGTACTGGCGGTTCACCGAGCCCTACACCTGGGTCAACTCCGGCGGCCTGGGCACCATGGGCTTCTGCGTGCCGGCCGCCATCGGGGCCAAGGTGGGCCGCCCGGACCGCACGGTGTGGGCCGTCGACGGCGACGGCTGCTTCCAGATGACCGCCCAGGAGCTGGTCACGGCGTCGAGCGAGCGCATCCCGATCAAGGTGGCCATCCTCAACAACGCCTACCTGGGCATGGTGCGCCAGTGGCAGGAGATGTTCTACGAGGAGCGCTACAGCGAGGTGTACCTCTCGCCCGACCTGCCCGACTATGTGAAATGGGCCGAGGCCATGGGATGCGTCGGCGTTCCGGGTCGAGTCGCCCGAGGAAGTGGCGCCGACGATCGAGAAGGCCAACGCCATCGACGACCGCCCGGTGGTCATCGACTTCCGCACCGACACCCGGGAGAAGGTCGTTCCCGATGGTGCCGGCCGGCGCGTCCAACGACGACGTGGTGGTGCACCCGTCGCAGCAGCCCGGCGGCGAAAGGGTGGTCCAGTGAGCGAGTCTCGCCCTGCCAACCAAGGACCAAGATGGTGACCAGTCCCACCCACCAGACCCTGTCCGTGCTGGTCGAGAACCGGTCCGGTGTCCTGGCCCGGGTCAGCGGGCTGTTCGCCCGCCGGGGCTTCAACATCATCTCGCTGGCCGTGGCCCCGTCCGACGATGAGCGCTTCAGCCGCATCACCATCGTCATCGACGTGGAGGAGACATCGGTCGAGCAGATCACCAAGCAGCTGTTCAAGCTGGTCAACGTGGTCAAGATCACCGAGCTGCACCCCGCCGACGCGGTGGAGCGGGAGCTGCTGCTGGTCACGGTGGCGGCCGGGCCGGGCAAGCGCAGCGAGGTCATCGAGCTGGTCGGCGTGTTCGAGGGCAAGATCGTCGACGTGGCGGCCGGCGAGCTCACCGTGATGCTGGCGGGCCACCCGGACCAGCTCGACGGCTTCGAGGAACTCGTGCGACCCTACGGGATCACCGAACTGCAACGCACCGGCCGGGTGGCGTTGCCCAAGCTGGACCGTCAAGCTGGCGCCCCGCTTGCGGCTCTCCGGAAAGGCAGGTTAGGACACTTACATGGCTGCGACCGTGTACTACGAGAAGGACGCCGACCCCGGCATCATCGCCGGGCGCAAGGTGGCGATCATCGGCTACGGCTCCCAGGGTCACGCCCACGCCCTCAACCTGCGGGACTCGGGCGTCGACGTCCGGGTGGCCCTTCGGGACGGGTCATCGTCGGCGGCCAAGGCCGACCGCCGCCGGGCTGCGGGTGACCTCGATCGCCGAGGCGGCCAGGGAGGCCGACGTGATCATGATCCTGGCCCCCGACACCGAGCAGCAGGCCATCTACCGGGCGGACATCGAGCCGGCCCTGAAGCCCGGCGACGCCGTGTTCTTCGCCCACGGCTTCAACGTCCGCTTCGGGCTCATCCCGCCGCCCGCCCGGCGTCGACGTCGCCATGGTCGCGCCCAAGGGTCCCGGCCACCTGGTCCGGCGCACCTACGAGGGCGGCGGCGGCGTGCCGGCGCTCATCGCCGTGGCCCAGGACGCCACCGGCAAGGCCCGGGACCTGGCCCTGTCCTACGCCGACGCCATCGGCGCCACCCGGGCGGGCGTGCTGGAAACGACCTTCGAGGAGGAGACCGAGACCGACCTCTTCGGCGAGCAGGTCGTGCTGTGCGGCGGGCTCACCTCGCTGATCCAGGCCGGTTTCGAGACCCTGGTCGACGCCGGCTATCAACCGGAGTCGGCCTATTTCGAGTGCCTGCACGAGGTCAAGCTGATCGTGGACCTCATGTACGAGCACGGCATCGCCGGCATGCGATACTCGATCTCCGACACCGCCGAGTACGGCGACCTGACCCGGGGGCCCCGGGTGATCAACTCCGCGGTGCGGGAGGAGATGAGGCGGATCCTGGACGAGATCCAGTCCGGCCGGTTCGCCGACGAGTGGATCGCCGAGAACAGGGCCGGCCGGCCCCGCTTCAACCAGCTGCGCGAGGCGGGCCGGGCTCACCCCATCGAGAAGGTCGGGCGCCGAACTGCGGGCCATGATGCCGTTCATCAGCGCCGGCTCCCAGCGGCCCCAGGACGTGAGTCGGGCGGGTAGCTACGACGGTCCGGCTGTGCGGCGCCGGCCGGTCGTCGTCGTGACCGGCGCCCGGGCGGCGGTACCACACACCGCCAGCGATGACAACGCCGGCGCCGGCGCCGGCGGCGACTATCGCCAGCATCAGCGGGCTGGTCCCCGAGGCGGAGGGTTGGACGGCGGCGGGCCCGGCCGCGACCAACGGGGCAGGCGTGACGGGTGCCGGTGTTGCGGGAGGATCCGTCGTCGGAGGCGGACGCGGCGCGGGCCGGGCCGGTTCAGGCTGGCGGGGCGGGGGAAGCAGCGAGATCCCGGGCCTCGGCGCCCGCCGGGGTGGCGAAGCCCTTGTCGAGCAGGCTGGCCGCGGTCTGCATAGGAGTTCGTCCCGTTCAGGACGACGGCCAGCATGGTCCGCCCGCCCCGGACGGCTGCCTCGGCCACGCAAAAGCCGGCCGGCGTCGGTGAAGCCGGTCTTGATCCCGATGGCGCCCGGGTAGGTGTTCAGGAAGACCAGGTTCTTGTTGGTGAGGTCGTGGACGATCCGGTCCGGAGCGGTGAAGCGATAGTGCTTCAAGGCCACGATCGAGGCGAGGGCCGGGTTGGCCATCAGGTCTCGGCCGGCGATGGCCAGGTCCCAGGCGCTAATTCGGTTTCCACCGGCGTAGCCTTCCGTGCCGTCGAGTCCGGCGGGATCGTTGAGCACCGGCCGGTCGGACATGCCCAGCTGGGCTGCGGCTCGCCGCATGATGGCCGCAAAGCCTGGAAGCGAGCCGCCGACCCGCTCGGCCAGGGCGTAGGCGGCGTCGTTGGCCGAGAAGATCAGCAGGGCGTGCAGGCTGACCGAGAGCGTCCAGCGCTGGCCGACCTTCATCCCGACCCGGTCCGGGTAGACACTGGCGGCCCCGGCGCTGACCGGGATCTGGGCTGCCGGCGTCAGCCAGTCGATGGCGATCATAGCGGTCAGCATCTTGGTGAGGCTGCCCGGCGGAAGGGGCTGGTGCTCGTTTTCGCCGAGCAGGGCTCGGCCGGTGTTGACGTCGACGAGAATCTCGGCCTTGGCGGGCGGCGGGGCGGCGACCGGCGCGGTCGTCGAAGAGGTCGTAGGGCCACCGGTGGCCCCGGCGGCCGGTACCCCGATCCACAGGGCGACGGTGGCGGCCAGCGCCACGCCCAGCACGCGGTACGGGCCGTGCGGCCGGGCGGTCCACGTCGCGATCTCCGCCGGGACGTCCGTCACGACGGGCCTCCCGACGCAGCTCCGGCCTTCCGTACGCAGCTACAGCCTCCCGACCACGTGGTCGATGCAGCGCGTGAGGGCGGCCACGTCGTCCGGATCGACGGCAGGGAACATGGCGATCCGCAGCTGGTTGCGCCCCAGCTTTCGGTAGGGCTCGGTGTCGACCACCCCGTTGGTCCGCAGCACCTGGGCCACGGTGGCGGCGTCGACGGACGGATCGAAGTCGATGGTGCCGACGACATTGCTGCGCTCGTCGGGCTTGGCCACGAACGGGTGGGCGTAGGCGGACGACTCGGCCCAGCCGTAGAGGATCTCCGCAGATCGCTCTGACCGCCCGGCGGCGAAGTCGATACCGCCGCCGGCGAGCATCCAGTCGAGCTGGTGGACGAAGCAGCACCATGGTGGCCAGGGCGGGGGTGTTGTAGGTCTGATCGAGCCGGCTCTGTTCTACGGCGATGCTCAGGTCGAGGAAGGCCGGCGCCCAGCGGCCCGACTCGTGGATCTGGGCCACCCGTTCCACGGCGGCAGGCGACAGCACGGCCAGCCACAGCCCGCCGTCCGATGCGAATCCCTTCTGGGGCGCGAAGTAGTAGACGTCCACCTGGCGCGGGTCGAAGCGCAGGCCGCCGGCGCCGGACGTGGCGTCCACGGCGACCAGGGCGTCGCTGGCACCCTCGGGCCGGCGCAGGTCCATCATCACCCCGGTGGAGGTCTCGTTGTGCGTAAGGGCGTACAGGTCGATCTCGGGGTCGGGGCTGCGGCCACGGGTGGGTGCCGGCGGGGGACTCGATGACATCCGGCGTCGCCAGGTGAGGAGCGGCGGCCGCCGCTTGGGCAAACTTGGATGAAAACTCGCCGAAGGTGAGGTGCTGGCTCCGCTGGCGGATGAGGCCGAAGGTGGCGGCGTCCCAGAAGTGCGGTGGTGCCGCCATTGCCGAGCACCACCTCGTAGCCGTCCGGCAGGGCCCACAGCTCGGCCAGCCCTGAGCGCAGCCGGCCGACGAGCGACTTCACCGGGGCCTGGCGGTGGCTGGTGCCGAGCACGGTCGTGCCGACGATCGGAGCAGGGCGGCCATCGCCGCGGCGGGGACCTTGGAGGGACCCGAGCCGAAGCGCCCGTCAGCCGGGCAGCAGGTCGGCTGGGATCTGGATATCGGGCGGAGTGGGGTTGGTCACTGTGAAACTATGGCAGCAATGGCTCGCATCTCACAGCGCATATCCGGCGTGGCCGAATCCGCCACCCTGGCCATCGACGCCAAGGCCAAGGCCCTCGTCGCCGCCGGCGAGGACGTCATCGGCTTCGGCGCCGGGGAGCCGGACTTCCCGACTCCGCCCCACATCGTGGCAGCCGCCAGTGCGGCCTGCGCCGACCCCCGCAACCACAAGTACACTCCGGCCGGCGGTCTCCCCGAGCTCAAGGAGGCGGTGGCGGCCAAGACGGGCCGCGATTCCGGCTATCGGGTGGCGGCGGCTCAGGTGCTCATCACCAACGGCGGCAAGCAGGCGGTCGAGGAGACGTTCGCCACCCTGCTCGACCCCGGCGACGAGGTGCTGCTGCCCGCGCCGTACTGGACCACCTACCCGGAGGTCGATCCGCCTGGCCGGCGGAGTCCCCGTCGAGGTGCCGACCACCTGGGAGGACGGGTTCAAGGTCACCGTCGACCAGCTCGAGGCGGCGCGGACGGCCCGGACCAAGGTGCTGCTGTTCGTGTCGCCGTCCAACCCGACCGGGGCCGTCTACGCACCCGGACGAGGTCGAGGCCATCGGCCGCTGGGCGGTCGAGCACGGCATCTGGGTGGTCACCGACGAGATCTACGAGCACCTGGTCTACGGCGAAGCCCGATTCTCGTCGATGCCGGTGCTCGTCCCCGAGCTGGCCGACACCTGCGTGGTGATCAACGGAGTGGCCAAGACCTACGCCATGACCGGATGGCGGGTCGGCTGGATGATCGGCCCTCCCGACGTGATCGGGGCGGCCGCCAACCTGCAGTCCCACGCCACCTCCAACGTGTGCAACGTGGCCCAGCGGGCCGCCCTGGCCGCGGTAAGCGGGGACCTCGAGGCGGTGGCCGAGATGCGGGCGACCTACGACCGCCGCCGCCGGACCATCGTCGCCATGCTCAACGACATCCCCGGCGTGCGTTGCCCCGAGCCGCACGGGGCGTTCTACGCCTTCCCGAGCGTGGAAGGACTGCTGGGGCGGCCGTTCGGCGGCCGGGCGGCGTCGACATCGCTGGAGCTGGCTGCAGTCGTACTCGACGAGGCCCAGGTGGCGTTCGTGCCGGGCGAGGCGTTCGGCGCCCCGGGGTACGCCCGATTTTCCTATGCCCTCGGCGACGACGGCGCTGGTGGAGGGCATCACCCGCCTGGCCAAGTTCGTCGCCGGTTGACGCCCATGGCCCGGGTACTGGTCACCGAGGAGATCGCCGAACCGGGCCTGGCCCTGCTGCGCGCCGCCGGCCATCAGGTCGACGTGTCGGTCGGGCTGTCGCACGAGGAGCTGCTGGAGGCCATCAAGTCCGCTGACGGCCCTGATCATCCGCTCGGCGACCAGGTGACGGCGCCGCCGTGCTCGAGGCCGGGACCGACCTGGTGGTGGTCGGCCGGGCCGGCATCGGGCTCGACAACGTGGACGTGGCGGCCGCCACCCGCCGGGGCGTGATGGTCGTCAACGCCCCGCAATCCAACGTGCTCTCCGCCGCCGAGCACACCATGGCCCTGCTGCTGGCCCAGGCCCGCAACATCCCCCAGGCCCACGCCGCCCTGATCGCCGGCCGGTGGGAGCGCTCCCGGTGGGAGGGCGTCGAACTGCACGGCAAGGTGCTCGGCGTGATCGGCCTGGGCCGGGTCGGCGCCCTGGTCGCCCAGCGGGCCGCCGCCTTCGGGATGCGGCTGCTGGCCTACGACCCCTACGTCAGCGCCGAGCGGGCCCGGCAGCTGGGCGCGGAGCTGCTGCCCCTCGAACGGGTGGTGGCCGAGGCGGACTTCCTGACCATCCACCTGCCCGAAGACCCCGGAAACCACCGGGCTGCATCGGTGCCGATCTTCTGGCCCGGGCCAAGCCCGGCGTTCGAGTCGTCAACACCGCCCGCGGTGGGATCATCGACGAGAAGGCTCTGGCCCAGGCGGTTTCGAACGGGATCGTGGCCGGGGCCGCCCTGGACGTGTTCGAGCACGAGCCGGTCACGGCCTCGCCGCTCTTCGAGCTCGACCAGGTGGTGGTGACGCCCCACCTGGGGGCCAGCACCCGGGAGGCCCAGGACAAGGCCGGGGTGACGATCGCCGAGCAGGTGCAGCTGGCGCTGGCCGGGGAGTTCGTGCCCTTCGCGGTCAACATCGCCGCGGCCGAGGTTCCCGAGGCGGTTCGGCCTTGGCTGCCTTTGGCCGAGCGCCTGGGCCGGTTCTGGGCCGCCCTGGCCCGGGAGCTTCCTGCCACGCTCGACATCGAGTTCCAGGGCGGCCTGGCCGATCACGACACCCGGATCCTGTCGCTGGCCGTGCTCAAGGGCCTGTTCGCGGTGGCCACTGACGAGCCCGTCTCCTACGTCAACGCCCCGCAGCTGGCCGACGAGCGCGGCCTGGAGGTGCGCTCCACAGTCGCGTCCGGCGAGGGCCGATCCGGCTACACCAACCTGGTCGGCGCTGCGCGGCGGCCGCCACGCCGTGGCCGGCACGATGTTCGGCGACGGCGAGCCCAGGGTGGTGATGGTCGACGACCACGACATCGAGCTGCCGCTGGCCCGCTGGATGCTGATGGTGCACAACGACGACCGCATCGGGATGGTGGCGGCCGTGGCCACCATCCTGGCCGACGCCGGATGCAACATCGTCGACCTCAAGCTCGGACGCAGCGCCCAGGGGGGCACGGCCATGATGGCCTTGTCCTTTGAGCACCCGGTGCCGGCCGGGTGTGACCGCGGCCCTGCGGGCCACGCCCGGCATCCTCGACGCCGTGCGCGCTCGCCGACGTGTGACGTCCGGAGCGGCTGCGACCGTCGCGGCTGGTGGCTCAGGGCTCTGGTTCGGCCTGGCCGTCACCGTCACCGTCATGGCGGTTGCGGCTGTCGTCGCTGCCGTCGACCTTGGCTCTGGACTCGGTGTCGAGATGGGATCCTCGGACGCGGCCCGCTCACCTGGGGCGGCGGTCGGGCCGGCCGGCTCGGATCCGGGCGCCCCTTGGCTCGACGCGGCGAACCCATTCCAGTTGGCGTTGGCCGCCGGCGGGTCCTGCGCCGGCCCGTCGATCCAGCGGATGAGGGCCCGCCGGGCGACCCACAGGAGCCCGATGACAACGGCGGCTCTGAGCACCACTCTGACGGGTTTGGGCATGATGGCCGGAGGCTACCTCGGTGGTTGTCACGCCGCTGCGCCGGGCTCGTCCCCGCTCCGGCGCTGGCAGCCTGTTCCTCGCCGCCCGCCCCCGGGCCGGGCTCGTCCCCGCTCCCCGGCGCCCGGTCCTTGCGCCCGGCGCTCGCCCGTGGGCGGCACTCCGTGCCCGGCCTTTGCGCTCGGCGCTCGCCCGTGGGCGGTCAGCGTGGGCCCGCTTTCCACCTTGGGCACGTTTTTGTCGATCTTTTGATGTCAGGGCTACCCAAGGTGCAAAGCGAACACAGGTTGGCGCCGGCCGGTGCTGGCCGGATCGACGAGACGTCGCTCTGCTGGCCACGGGTCCTTCAGTGGCCGTTCGGGCGTCAAGCCGTGAGGCTTGGCAACCACTGAGGCCGGTGCTGTTCGTAGGCGGCGATGTCGTCGACGTGCTGCAGGGTCAGACCGATGTCGTCGAGCCCCTCGAGCAGCCGGTGCTGGGTGAAGGGGTCGAGCGGGAAGGACGCCTCGATCCCGGCCGCCGGTGCCGCGATCGTCAGCCGCTCGAGGTCGACGGTGACCTCCAGCGACGGGTCCTCCGCGACCGCCGCCAGCAGGGCAGCACCGGTTTCGGCGTCGACCTGGACTGGTAGCAGGCCGGCCTTGGTGCAGTTGGTGCGGAAGATGTCGCCGAAGCGGGGGGAGATCACCGCCTTGAATCCGTAGTCCATCAAGGCCCAGACGGCGTGTTCCCGCGACGAACCGGTGCCGAAGTTGGGCCCGGCGACGAGGATGGTGGCGCCGGCGTACTCGGGCCTGGTTGAGCACAAAGTCCCGGTCGTCGCGCCATTCCGCGAACAGACCCTGGCCGAATCCCGTCCGTTCCACTCGCTTGAGCCAGTCGCTCGGGATGATCTGATCGGTGTCGACGTCGGAGCGGTCAAGGGGGACCGCGGTGCCCGATACCACCCGCACGGCTTCCATCAACTCTCTCCTGTCTCGAGGTCCGCCGGGGCCGCGAAATGCCCGGCGACGGCAGTGGCCGCGGCCACGGCCGGCGACACCAGGTGGGTACGCCCGCCCCGGCCCTGGCGGCCTTCGAAGTTGCGGTTTGACGTCGACGCGGCCCGCTCGCCAGGAGCGAGCTTGTCGGGATTCATGGCCAGGCACATCGAGCATCCGGGGTTGCGCCATTCGAATCCGGCCGAGGCGAACACCCGGTCCAGGCCTTCGGCCTCCGCCTGCGCTTTCACCTGCCCGGATCCCGGGACAACCAGCGCTCGGACCGAGGGTGCCACCCGGCGGCCCCGCAGGACCTCGGCGGCGGCCCGCAGGTCCTCGATGCGACCGTTGGTGCACGATCCGATGAAGACCGTGTCGACGGCGATGTCGCGCACCGGTCGGTGCCGGCGTCCAGACCCATATAGGCCAGGGCCCGTTGGGCTGCCTCCCGGGCGGGGGAGTCCTCGAACGCGTCCGGACCGGGCACCGTCCGCCCCGATGGGAACGACCTGGGCGGGGTTGGTCCCCCACGACACGTACGGGGTCAGAGCCGCTGGCGTCGATGACGACTTCACGATCGAAGGTCGCGTCCTGCGTCGGTCGTCAGCGACCGCCAATCGTCCACGGCCGCGTCCCATGCCGCACCCGTCGGGCTGTACTGGCGCCCTTCGAGGTATTCGAATGTGACGTCGTCGGGTGCGACCATGCCCGGCTCGGGCGCCGGCCTCGATCGACATGTTGCAGACCGTCATCCGGCCTTCCATGCTCAAGGCCCGGATGGCGCTGCCGCGGTATTCGATGACGTGACCCATCCCGCCACCGGTTCCGATCCGGCCGATGATGGCCAGGACCAGGTCCTTGGGGCTGACCCCGATCGGTAGGTCTCCCTCTACCGTGACGGCCATGGTTCTTGGCCGGGGCTGCGGGAGGGTCTGGGTGGCCAGCACGTGTTCGACCTCACTGGTTCCGATCCCGAAGGCGAGCGCGCCGAACGCGCCGTGTGTAGAGGTGTGGCTGTCGCCGCACACGATCGTCATGCCCGGCTGAGTCAGACCCAACTCCGGCCCGATGATGTGCACGATCCCCTGGTGAGGGTCGCCCATCGGGAACAGCCGGATTCCGAACTCGGCGCAGTTGGTCGCCAGGACTTCAATCTGGCGGGCCGAGATGGGGTCCTCGATCGGCCCATCGATGGCGGTGGTCGGCACGTTGTGGTCCATGGTCGCGACCGTGAGGTCGGGCCGGCGCACGCCCCGCCCGGCCAGCCGTAGCCCATCGAAGGCTTGCGGGGACGTCACCTCGTGAACCAGGTGCAGGTCGATGTACAGCAGATCGGGTTCGCCGTCGGCTTGGCGGACCAGGTGCCGGCTCCACACCTTGTCGGCCAGGGTGCGCGGTGAGGTCATTTCGTCGTCTCACATTCTGAGATAGAGTTCCGACTGATGGGAGAGAGTGTAAGCGGTGTTGGAGTGTTGGACAAGGCCGTGGGAATACTCGGGGCCCTCGAGGCGGGCCCGCTGTCCTTGAGCGAGTTGGCCCGAGCCACCGGTGCTGCCCCGCGCGACCGCTCATCGCCTGGCCTCGGCTCTCGAGTGCCATCTGCTCGTCGCTCGAGACGACTCGGGTCGCTTCGTGCTCGGGCCCGGCCTGGTGCGTCTGGGTCACGCGGCCAGCCGGAACACCAGCCGATCATTGGTCGACGTGGCTGCCCCGGTCCTCGCCGCCCTGAGGGACCAGACCGGCGAGAGCGCCCAGTTGTACGTCCGCTCCGGGGACACTCGGGTTTGCCTGGCCTCGCTCGAGTCGCCCCACAGCCTGCGCACCATCGTGGCGGTGGGAGCGATCCTGCCCATGGACCGGGGATCGGCAGCCAAGGTCCTGGCGGACGACGCTCCGGTGCCCGGCCCGGGCTGGGCGCAGAGCGTCGAGGAGCGCGAGCGTGGGGTGGCATCGGTCAGCGCCCCGGTTGTCGTCGGGGGTTCCGTCGTGGCCGCCGTGTCAGTGTCGGGCCCGATCGAACGGACGACCCGCCAACCCGGCCGCCGGTACGCGACCGCGGTCATCGACGCGGCTCGAGCGGTGGCCACGGCCCTCAACGCCGCGTCCGATCCGATCCCGTCGCCGGTCCGGCCGGCGCGGGCTGGCACGGAAGTGACTGATCACCCCGTCTCCATCCGATCCCGTCGAGGCGCCGTTCGGAGATCGGGCCGCCCAGGGCCGGTACAGAGTGGACACCGACCGCCCGGGCCCGGTCCAGACACCCGATTCGGCGCCGGCCACCCGGCGCCGGGCTAGCTGACGGCCCTGGCGTCGAGGTCCACCTGAGGTCGCTCGACGGCCTGGCAGGCAGCCACCAGGGCCGGGACAAAGAGCGAGGCTTGATCCACGCAGGCCCGGTGGGTCCCCGCCACAGGAAAGGCGGTGGCCCCTGGGATGGATTGGGCCAGACGCCATTGTCGGGCCGGCGCGACGGTGACGTCGAGGGTGGTGACGATCAGCGACGTCGGCACGTCGATGGTGGCGGTCCACGCCGTCGCGTCGAAGCGGCTGAGCGCGAAGCCAGCCTGAACCAGAGCGGCCGGGTCGTTGCGTTCCCATTCCGCGGATGGCCCAGGGCGCCACACCCTGCTCGGCGGCCCGGTTGCGGATGATGGCCCCGTAACCGGGCCGCAGGAGGTTCGCCGGCAGTCCCGACAACGCCAATCCCAGGCCGTAGCCGAGGGTGCCAACGGGGCCGTTGAGCTCCGAGCGCACTGCGAATCGACCCGCGGTGGCGCACAGGACCAAACCCCTGACGAGATCGGGATGACGCTGCCAGAGGAGTTGGGCGATGGGGCCACCCATCGAGTAGCCCACCGGGATTACTGGACCGACGTCCAGCTGTTCGACCAGGACGGCCACGTCGTCAGCGCAATCCTCGAGGTGGAAGGGGCGCCGGCTCCGGATACCCCGGCCGTGGCCGCGATGGTCGAGTGCGATCACCCGGTACTGGGGGGACAGCGGACCGAAGCAGCGACACCAGTTGAGGGCCGCCGTCGATGTCCAGCCATGCAACAGGAGGAGAGTGGGTCGATCCGGGTCCGCCGCCACCGGCACGCCCTCGACATCGCTGTCGTAGATCCAGCTTCGACCCCGGCCGGGCAGATTGATCGTGTGCCCGGCTGGAAGGTCCGGGATGGGTCCGTCCACGGCTGGCAGCCTAGGTCAACCCCGCCTCCAATGGCCCGGCGCTGGGCCAGGTCCTGGGGCCGCGGCCAGTAACCCAGCCACCTTGGGCGGAAGTTGTCTCGGCGGGGCCTAACCCGCCTCGGCGGCTGCCGCACTGCGATGGGCTTCGGCCGCCCAGCTGGCCGCCTCTCGGGCCAGGGCCGGGTGGTAGCGCCACCGCAGCAGCTGCCGCTCGGCTTCCTCCACGTCCTCACCGAGCTCGAGCAGGCTGAGCGCCAGCTGGCGGCCACGCCGGCGTTGGGCCTCGGCCGGCGGCTCCTTCAGTTGGTCCGCCTGCCAGCGTTCGTGGGCGGCCTGCAGCGATGGGGAGAGGCGGGCGGTCTGGCGCCGGTTGAGCGGGGGCAGGCGCCGCCGCACCGCCAGTTCGCCGGCGCCCGCGGTCAGCACCCGGGCCAGCTCGAACTGGACCATGCGATTGACCGTCCGGAGGAACGGAGAGTGCCGCCCGCCTCGATCGCCGAGGCCGAGGGCGTGCGCCGTCTCACCTAGCGATATCTCAAACCCATCGGGATGCTGGTCGAACCCGGCGGCCAGACGCCGGAGAAGCCAGGTGGTGCTCGGGCCCAGTACGCCGAGCCAGAAGCGCTCCACGTAGGGGGCGCGCGGATCGAACCCGAGCGAATCGATGACCTCGTCGGCCCACGGCCGCACCGTCAGGGTGTCGCATTCGAACGTGACCACGGGTTGCATGATCTACCACCTCTCCAGTCAAATCAATATTTTTCAAGTTATATCAGTCATATTCAGACCTGGCAAGAGGTAATGCCACCCCCGCCCACCGCCCACCCGTCTGAGGACGGACGGCGTGCGACACTGGCTGGCATGCCGGATAGCGAAACGAGCCGGGCCCGAGCGCTGGTCGCCGGGGCCCGACGCATCACCGTCCTGACGGGCGCCGGCATCTCGACCGACTCAGGCATCCCCGACTTTCGGGGACCCCAGGGCGTCTGGACCAGGAACCCCGCCGCCGAGCGGACCGCCACCCTGGAGAACTACCTCAACGACCCCGACGTCCGCCGTCAGGCCTGGCAAACCCGTCTGGCCTCACCGGCGTGGGCCGCCCAGCCGAATGCCGGCCATCTGGCCCTGGTGCAGCTGGAGCGACAGGGGCGCCTCCGGGCCCTGGTCACGCAGAACATCGACGAGCTGCACCAGCGGGCCGGTCACGACCCGGCCCTGGTGCTCGAACTGCACGGCACCATGTGGCGGGTCCGGTGCTGGTCCTGCGGCGAAGAGGGGCCCATGGAGCCCGTCCTCGATCGGGTCCGGGCCGGCGACGATGACCCGCACTGCGAAGAATGCGGCGGCATCCTCAAATCGGCCACGATCAGCTTCGGCCAGGCCCTTGACCCCGACGTCCTGGCCGCGCCGAGGAGGCCGCCGCCGACTGCGACCTGCTCCTTGCCGTGGGCTCCACCCTGGCCGTCTATCCCGCCGCCGGCCTGGTGCCGCTGGCCTACCGGAACGGGACGCGGTGTGGTCATCGTCAACGCCCAGCCCACGCCGTACGACGACCTGGCGGCTGCGGTGGTGCGCGTCCCGATCAGCGAGGTTCTCCCCAGCCTGGTGACGCCGGCAGGCTGAGCCCGCTACCAGCCGCCGCGGTGCATCACCTCATCGAGGGGCCGCCGGGGTCGCGGCCAGGGTCGTTGCCGGCCGTCCGGCCACCCGAGGGCGACCACGCCGATCGGGTCCCAACCGTCGGGAACGCCGAGGGCAGTCCGCAGCCGGTGCGCCTCGCCATGGATCCGGAAGAACAACGCGCCCAGCCCGGCATCCACCGCACCGAGCAGGACGAGCATGGTGGCGAAGGCGGTGTCGATCAGCCAGTAGGGCGCCGGCCAGTCCCCCTCGGTGGCCAGACCCGCGGCGGCCTTGTCGGGCGCGGGCGTAGCGCTCGAGATAGCGCCTGCTGGCTGCAGAACGGGATGACGAGCACCGGTGCCGTTGAGCACCCCCGGGTGGTCCGGGTTTGGCCAGCCAGGCCGGGTCGGCGTCGGCCGACCAGAAGCGCCGGGTCTGGTCGCGTCCCTCCAGGACCACGAACGCCCAGCCCTGGGTGTGCCCGGCCGACGGCGCCCGCCGGGCCAGGTCGATGAGCCGGTCCACGATCTCTGGTGGCACGGGCCGGTCCTGAAAATGGCGGCACATGCGGCGCTGGCGAATGGCCAGATCGAGCTCCACGCCCCAGACCCTACGGCCGGACCCAAGTGAGCCCGAGGCACCCGGCGGGAGAAGGACGCACTGCGGCCCGGCCGATGGCCGCGGGCCACATCGGATCGGCGGGCCATATCGGGTCGGCGTGCGAGGGCCCCGGGTTGTTCTTCGAAGCTCTGTAATGGCGACCCGCACGGTAAGATTTCGGTATGGCGAGCTTCCGTGACCTGCTCCGCGACACCAAAGCCCGGATCCGTGAGGTGGACACCGCGACCGCGGCGGAGGACCTCGGCCAGCCGGGCACGGTGGTCCTCGACGTTCGCGAGCCGGACGAATACGAGCAGGGCGCCCTGCCCGGCGCCATCCACATCCCCCGGGGCCACCTCGAGAGCCAGGTGGAAGGACGGGTCACCGACCACGACGCCCACCTGGTGGTGTACTGCGCCGGCGGGTACCCGGTCCGCCTTCGCCGCCGACACCCTGGGTCAGCTCGGCTACACCGACGTGGTATCGGTGATCGGCGGCTTCAACAAGTGGAAGGACGAGGGGCGGCCCTGGCGGGCGCCGGCGTCGCTGACCGCCGAGCAGCGCAACCGCTACCAGCGCCACCTGCTGCTGCCCGAGGTCGACGTGGCCGGCCAGGCCAAGCTCCTGCAATCGAAGGTGCTGCTCCTGGGGGCCGGCGGCCTCGGCTCGCCGGCAGCCATGTACCTGGCCGCCGCCGGGGTCGGGCACCCTCGGCATCATCGACATGGACGTCGTCGACGAGTCCAACCTGCAGCGCCAGATCCTGCACAACATGGACCGGATTGGCGATCGCAAGGTCGACTCGGCCAAGAAGACGCTGACGGCGCTCAACCCCGACGTCAACGTGGTCACCTACGACGTCCGCCTCGGCGCGGACAACGTGCTGGACATCTTCGCCGGCTACGACGTCATCGTGGACGGGACCGACAACTTCCCGACCCGCTACCTCGTCAACGACGCATCCCTCAAGCTCGACATCCCGGTGGTGCACGGCTCGATCTTCCGATTCGAGGGCCAGGCCAGCGTCTACCTCCCGCATCAGGGCCCTGCTACCGCTGCCAGGTCCCCGAGCCGCCGCCGGCCGAGCTGGCACCGTCCTGCGCCGAGGCGGGGGTGCTCGGCGTGCTGCCCGGCATCATCGGCAGCATCCAGGCCATGGAGACCATCAAGCTCCTGCTCGGCATCGGGGAGCCGCTGGCCGGCCGGCTGCTGGCCTACGACGCCCTGGAGGAGAGCTTCCGGACGTTCAAGGTCAACCGCGACCCGGAGTGCGCGGCGTGCAGCATCCCCAAGGAACAGCTCGTCATCGCCGAATACGACGAGCTGTGCATGCCGCACCCGGTGGCCGCTCCGGCCCATTAGGACAAAGAGGGATCTCACCGCGCCGTTACCTCTGCGACCCGCGGAGGCGGAGTGGTGCCGGCCGGCGCCGTAACCTGGCAGGCATGGCCAACGACGAGCGCCGCACCGACTCCGGCATCGAGATCAAGCCTGTCTATTCCGAAGCGGACCTGACCGGGTGGGATCCCGAGCACCAGCTCGGCCAGCCGGGTTCGTTTCCCTACACCCGGGGCATCTACCCGACCATGTACCGGGGCCGGCCGTGGACGATCCGGCAGTACTCCGGGTTCGGCACGGCGGAGGCGACCAACGAGCGCTGGCGGCTGCTGCTGGCCGGCGGGGGGACCGGTCTGTCGTGCGCCTTCGACCTGCCGACCCAGATGGGCTACGACTCGGATCACCCACGGGCCGAGGGCGAGGTCGGCAAGGTCGGCGTGGCCATCGACTCCATCGACGACATGCGCATCCTGCTCGGCGGCCTCCCGCTCGACCAGGTCACCACCTCGATGACGATCAACGCCACCGCGGCCATCCTGCTGCTCCTCTACGAGCTGGTGGCGGAGGAGCAGGGCGTGCCGGCGGCCAAGCTCGGCGGCACGATCCAAAACGACATTCTCAAGGAGTACGTGGCCCGCGGCACCTACATCTACCCGCCGCGGCCGTCGATGCGGCTTGATCACCGACATCTTCGCCTACTGCCGGGAGCGCCTGCCCAGCTGGAACACCATCTCCATCTCCGGCTACCACATCCGCGAGGCCGGATCGACGGCGGTGCAGGAGATCGCCTTCACCCTCGCCAACGGCATCGCCTACGTCGAGGCCGCCATCGCCGCCGGCCTGCCGGTCGACGAGTTCGCCCCCCGGCTGAGCTTCTTCTGGAACGCCCACAACAACTTCTTCGAGGAGGTGGCCAAGTTCCGGGCCGCCCGGCGCATGTGGGCCAAGATCATGACCGAGCGCTTCGGGGCCAAGGACGAGAAGAGCAAGCTGCTGCGCTTCCACACCCAGACCGGGGGGTCCACCCTCACCGCCCAGCAGCCGGAGAACAACATCGTCCGGGTCACCCTGCAGAGCCTGGCCGCCGCCCTCGGCGGCACCCAGAGCCTGCACGCCAACGGCTTCGACGAGGCGCTGGGCCTGCCGACCGCCAAGGCGGCCCGCATCGCCCTGCGCACCCAGCAGATCGTGGCCGACGAGTCGGGGATCACCGACACGGTCGATCCGCTGGCCGGTTCGTACTTCGTGGAGTCGCTGACCGACGCGGTCGAGGCCGACGCCTGGGCCTACCTCGAGAAGATCGACGGCATGGGCGGGGCGGTGCCGGCCATCGAAGCCGGCTACATGCAGGAGGAGATCGAGCAGGCCGCCTACACCTACACCAAGGCCGTGGACGCAGGCAGCAAGGTCATCGTCGGGGTCAACCGCTACGTCGACGACGACCCCGAGCCAGGCGAGGTCTTTCCCATCGACCCCGCCCTGCAGGCCCACCAGATCGAGCGGGTGCGCCGCACCCGGGCCGAGCGGGACCAGGCCGCCGTTGACGCCGCCCTGGCCGACGTGGCCGCGGCGGCCCGGGGCAGCGCCAACCTGCTGCCTCCCATGCGCGAGGCCCTCCGCCGGCGGGCCACGCTCGGCGAGGTGAGCGACGTCCTGCGGGCCGAGTTCGGCGTCTACCAGCCGAGCCGCTGAGGCGATCGCCCATGGCGTCCCGGATGGTCATCATCGGCGGCGGACCCGGCGGCAACACGGCCGCCACCTACGCGGCCCGCCTCGGCGCCGAAGTCACCCTGATCGAGCGCGACATCGTGGGCGGCGCCGCCCACCTGTGGGACTGCATCCCCTCCAAGACCATGATCGCCACGGGGGGAGCCATGAGCTTCACCCGGCGCATCGAGGGCATGGGCCTGGCCCATCAGGACGCCAGCCTGGACCTCGACGCCCAGCGCCGGCGGGTGCAAGAGATCGAGGCCTATCTCAATCACCAGGTGACCGGTCTCCTCGACAGCCAGGGCGTGCGGATCATCTCCGGGGCTCGGGCCGGCTCAAGGGCGCCGCACGAGGTGGTGGCCGAGACCGACGACGGCATCGAGGAGCTCGACGCCGACGCCATCCTCATCTCGACCGGCAGCCGGCCTCGCATTCCGGACTGGGCCGAGCCCGATGGGGAGCGCATCCTCACCACCCGGCAGGCCTACCCGCCTCCCACCATGCCCGAGCACCTGGTCGTGATCGGCTCGGGGGTGACCGGGGTGGAGTTCGTGCACATGTTCAGCTCGTTCGGCGCCAAGGTGACCCTGATCGTCAGCCGCCAGCAAGTGCTGCCCCGCAAGGATCCCGAGGTGGCCGCCGCCCTGGAGGACGAGCTGCTGCGCCGGGGGGTTCGGCTGCTCAAGGGGGCCCGGGCCGAGGCCATCGACCGTGAACGAGGGCGGGGTGGCGGTGGTCTGCGACGACGGCCGGGTGGCCAGGGGCAGCCACGCCTTGCTGGCGATCGGCTCCATCCCCAACAGCGACGGGCTGGGCCTCGGAGGCTGCCGGCGTGGAGGTCGACGGGGCCGGCTACGTCCCGATCAACCATCACTGCCAGTCCAACGTGGGCCACATCTACGCCGCCGGCGACGTGTCGGGCAAGCTGCCCCTGTCGTCGGTGGCGGCCATGCAGGGCCGCAAGATCGCCGAGCACGTCATGGGGCTGCACACCCGTGAGCACCGCCACATCGACTACGAGAAGGCGGCGTCGGCCATCTTCACCGAGCCGGAGATCGCCGACGTGGGCCTGGCCGAAGCCGAGGCCTTCGCCACCGGCCGCAAGATCCGGGTCACCAAGGTGCCCTATGCGGCCTCGCGCCAAGGCCCTCATCAACGACGACCCGACCGGCTTCGTCAAGATCCTCTCCGATCCCGGCCACCGGCGTGGTGCTCGGCGGGTCGATCGTCGGCCGGCACGCCGCCGAGCTCATCTCGGTCATTGCCCTGGCGGTGACCGCCCACCTCCGGGTGTCGGACATCGTCGAGAGCTGCCTGGCCCATCCGACCCTGTCCGAGGCCCTCGCCGAAGCGGCCGAATAACCGGTCCAGGGTCCAGATGTGGCGTTGAGTGGTCGAGTGGTCGAGTGGTCGATCCGTTGACGAGTGGTCATGTTTCTGTCGCTATGCGGCAAAAAGTGACCGTTCGTCAAACGGGTGACCACTCGACGAAGCCCTGACCCCGACCCCCAAACCCCAACCCCAACCCCAACTCCGTCACCCCCGCCCACCCATCGCCCAGACGCCGTCCTTGAGGACCGCCGAGATGATCGGGGTGCACCTAGCCGGTAGACCAGGTGGCTGGGGTGGGGGGCGTCGAGGACCACCGCGTCGGCCCGGGCGCCGGGGATGAGGCATCCGATGTCGGGGCGCTGCAGGGCTGCGGCCCCGCCCCGAGTGGCGGCCAGAAGGGCCTCGTCGATGGTGAGCCCGCACTCGCGGACGGCCAGGGCCAGCGCCAGCGGGATCGAGGTGGAGTAGCTGGAACCCGGGTTGCAGTTGCTGGCCACCGCCACGGTGGCGCCGGCGTCGAGGAGGGCCCGGCCGTCGGGGTAGGGCTGCCGGGTGCAGAAGTCGCTGATCGGGCAGCAGGGTGGCGACCGTCTCGGACCCGGCCAAGAGCGTCGATGTCGGCGCTGGTCAGGTGGGTGCAGTGGTCGGCGGAGGCGGCGCCGAGCTCGCAGGCCAGGGCCACCCCCCCGCTGGGTCCCAGCTGGTTGGCGTGGACCCGTAAGCCCCATACCGTGGGCCCGGGCCGCGGTCAGCACGGCGCGGGACTCCTCGACGTCGAAGGCACCCGACTCGCAGAACACGTCGCACCATCGGGCCGTCGTCGCCGCCGCCGGGATCATGGTCTCGGTGAGCAGTCGCAGGTAGCCGTCGCGGTCCTGGCCGTACTCCGGCGGGACCAGGTGGGCGCCCAGGAACGTGGTTTCGGGCGTGAGGGAGCGGGCGACGCCGAGGTGGATGGCCTCGTGCTCGGGGGTGAGCCCGTAACCGGTCTTGATCTCAAGGGTGGTGGTGCCCGACGCCAGAGCCTGCCCGATCAGATGGCGGGCGCCTGCCTCCAGGTCTGATCGGGACGCGGCCCGGGTGGCTGCCACCGTGTCGAGAATGCCGCCCGGTTGGTAGGGGCGTCCCGCCATTCGCCGGGCGAACTCCTCGGCCCGATCGCCGGCGAAGATCAAATGGGTGTGGCAGTCCACGAAACCCGGCATCACACAGCGGCCGTCAACGTCCTCTCGAACGTCGACGTTGCGGGGAGCGGTCGAGGCGGGGCCGGCGTATACGACCCGGGCGTCCTCGGTGACCACGGCGGCGTTCTCGACGACACCGAGGGGCCCCCGGCCGTGGTCGGGGTCGCACGTGACCAGCAGGCCGATACCGGTCAGGGCCAGCGAGGTCACAGGAACAGGGCCGAGATGGCGGTAGCTAACGCACCGGCAGTGTCGGGGACACCGACGTGGACCCCGCCGGAGACCACGGCCTGCCCGCCGACGACGACATGGTCGACATCGGCGGCGGTGGCCGCAAACACTGCCGTCGATGCCAGCGACGGATCCGCGCCGGCCGTACGCGGCGTGTCCAGGCGGATGGTCACGAAGTCCGCCAGCTTGCCGGGTGCCAGCACGCCCGCGTCCCACCCCAGGGCGGCCATGCCGTTGGCAGTGGCGGCCTCCAGGAGCAGGCCGGAGTCGAGCAGGCCGCGTTCCTCCGCAGACCAACCGGCTGTCAAGTTCGACGGCTCGAGCCTCCTCGAAGCCGTCGATGACGGCGTGGGAGTCGGTGCCGATCGACAGCGGCACCCCGGCGTCGCTGCAGGGCCGGGGCCGGGCCGATCCCGTCGCCCAGGTCGCGCTCTGTGGTCGGGCAGAGGCAGCAGGTGCCCCCCTCCGCCGCCAGCCCGACGATGTCCTTCTTCGACAGGTGGGTGCCGTGGACGACCGTGAATGCAGGGCCGACCGCCCCGGCGGCGGCGAGCACTCCCAACGGGGTGGTACCCCGGTAGTGCTTGCAGTCGTTCTGCTCGCGCCGTTGCTCGGAGACGTGGGCGTGCAGCGGCCAATCGTGCGACCTGGCCCACTCCGCGGCCTCGGCCATGGCCAAGGGCGGCACGGCCCGAACCGAGTGGATGGCCGCCCCGAGCCGGGCCTGCCCTGCCGGCCGCAGCTGTTGGACCCGATCGATCCATCCTGCGGCGCTGCCGTCCCCGAAGCGCAATTGCGGGCCTTCCAACGGAGCGTCGAAGCCGCCCTCGAGATAGCAGGTGTCGAGCAGCGTCAGGCGGATGCCGGCCGAGGCCGCCGCCTCCATGAGGGCCAGACCCATCTGCGTTCGGATCCTCGTAGGGAGCCCCGCCCGGCTGGTGATGCAGGTAGTGGAACTCGCCCACGGCGGTGAACCCGGCCAGGGCCATCTCCGCGAACACGGCCCGGGCCAGGCGCAGGTAGCTGTCGGGATCGAGCCGGGCGGCCACCTCGTACATGAGGTCCCGCCACGTCCAAAACGACCCTGGTCCCAGCTGGGTGCGACCCCGGAGGGCCCGGTGGAAGGCGTGGGAGTGCACGTTGGCCAGCCCGGGCAGCGTGAGACCTTCGAGGCGGGTGGCGCCCGCCGGTGGGCGGGGCACGCCGGGGGTCACGGCCACGAACCGGTCGCCTTTTACCTCCAGGAGAACGTCGGGCGTCGGTGCCGGCGCCCCCCAGCCAGGCGTGGCGGGCCCACCAGATCGGCATCCGGTCACGACCCGAAGCGGGCGACCAGCTGGGCGGCCCGGGCCGCGAACTCGTCGCGCTGGAAGCGCTCGAACTGTTCCCACGTCGCAAAGGTGGCCGGGTCCTCGACCCGATCGACGAACAGTTTGCCGTTCAGGTGGTCGACCTCGTGCTGAAAGGTGACCGCGGAGAGCCCTCGCACTTCTCGCTCGATCAGCCGGCCCCGCCGGTCGAGGGCGCGCACACCGATCTCGACCAGGCGCTGGGTCACGCCGCGCAGCCCGGGGAGCGAGAGGCATCCTTCGTTGTTGGCGAACGTCTCCTCCGTCAGGCGCCTCGATCTCAGGGTTGACCAGGACGGTGAGGGGGATGTCCGGCTTGTAGGGATACCGAGGGTTGGCGTGCACCTCGATGGCGGCGATGCGCACCGACTCCATGATCTGCGGGGCGGCCAGACCGGCCCCGTGGTAGTAGCGCATGGTCTCGATGAGGTCGTCGATGAGGGACTGCATGCCGGGACTTTCCAGCTGATCGGGAGCGATCGGGTGGGCCCATTCCCGCAGGATCGGATGCCCGGCGGTCGCCACCATGCGGACGCGTCACGGCGAGACCGCCTGGCGCCACGGGATGTCGAGTCCGGCCGCATCGGCGACCAGGCCCGCTTCTCGGTAGCCGGCGTCCACGTGGCGGATCACGCCCATGGCCGGGTCGTTGGTGAGGACCCGCTCGAGCTTGGCCGCGGCCAGCGGCGTTCCGTCGGCGACGCACACCTGTCCGGCGTGCAGGGATCGCCCGATGCCCACGCCGCCGCCGTCGTGAATGCTGACCCACGCCGCCCCCGACGCCACATTGACCATGGCGTTGAGCAGCGGCCAGTCGGCGATGGCGTCCGAGCCGTCGGCCATGGCTTCGGTTTCCCGGTACGGGCGAGGCGACCGACCCGCAGTCGAGGTGGTCCCGGCCGATCACGATCGGTGCGCCGGAGTTGACCGGACGCGACCATGTCGTTGAACCGGGCACCCATCCGGGCTCGCTCGCCCAGGCCGAGCCAGCAGATCCGGGCGGGGAGGCCCTGGAAGGCCACCCGGTCCGACGCCAGGCGGATCCAGCGCGGCCAGGGGTTCGTTGTCGGGGAACTCCTCGAGCACGGCCCGGTCGGTGGCGCCGATATCGGCCGGGTCGCCCGACAGGGCGGCCCAGCGAAACGGACCCTTGCCCTCGCAGAACAGCGGCCGGATATAGGCCGGGACGAAGCCCGGATAGTCGAAGGCGCGGTCGACGCCGGCCAGGCGGGCCTCGGCCCGCAGGCTGTTGCCGTAGTCGAAGACCTCGGCGCCGCGATCGAGCAGGGCCAGCATGGCCGTCACATGGCGGGCCATCGAGTCCCGGGCTCGCTGCAGATATTCGGGCGGGTCGGCCCGCCGCAGCTCGTCCGCCCCGGCGACCGAGAGGTGGAGCGGGACGTACATCATCGGGTCGTGGGCGGGAGTCTGGTCGGTGACGACATCGACCGCTTCGCTGCGCTCGACGAAGCGCTCCAGCAGCTCGACGGCGTTGGCCGCCACCCCGATCGACTGGGCCATGCGGTCGGCTTGGGCTTGGCGGGCCAGCCGGATGGCCTCGTCGATGTTCGGGGCGATCACGTCGAGGTAGCGGGTCTCGAGCCGCCGTTGCAGGCGGGTGGGGTCGACGTCGGCGCAAATGACCACACCGCCGTTCATGGTGACGGCGAGGGGCTGGGCGCCTCCCATGCCGCCGGCGCCGGCGGTGATGGTGAGGGTGCCCGCGAGCGACCCGTCGAAGCGTCGGTCGGCGATGGCCGCGAACGTCTCGTAGGTGCCTTGCAGGATGCCCTGGGTGCCGATGTAGATCCATGATCCGGCGGTCATCTGCCCGTACATGGTGAGACCGAGGTGCTCCAGGCGGCGGAACTCGTCCCAGTTGTCCCACTCGCCGACCAGGTTGCTGTTGGCGATCAGCACCCGCGGCGCCCATTCGTGGGTCCGCAGCACGCCGACCGGGCGGCCGGACTGCACCAGCAGCGTCTCGTCGCCGCCCAGCTCCAGCAGGGTGCGGGAGATGGCGTCAAAGCTGGGCCAGTCCCTGGCCGCCTTGCCGCCCCCGCCGTACACGACCAGGTCCTCGGGGCGCTCGGCCACGGCCGGGTCGAGGTTGTTGTGCAGCATGCGCCAGGCGGCTTCCTGCGGCCACCCCCGGCAGTGCAGCTCGGATCCGGTGGCGGCGGTGATGACCCGCGGGCCGGCCTCCGCCCGGGTCGGGCTCGGCGGCTGGGCGGAGCTTTCCGGCGGGCCTGGGCGGCCGCTGGTGGTGGGGCTGGAGCTGTGTGCTGACGTGCGGCGCTGGAGCTGGTGGTGGCCGGCTGGAGCCGGTCACGGGGTCTGGGCTGGAGGCGGGCATGGTCGTCCTCCTATCGGGCTGCTCGGAATGTACCTACTGCAAGGGACCGGTCACCGATTCGGCCCACGCCAGGATCTGGCCGGACCGGACCAGGTCCGCGGTTTGGTCGATTTCAGGGGCCAGAAACCGGTCCGGCCCGACGCCCGGCACGAAACGGCGCAGGCCCTCGACCACCGCCGCGGTGGCTGCTGCGGGCTGGAGCGGATGGCGCAGCTCGACGGCCCGGGCGGCGGTCATGACTTCGATCGCTACCACCCGGACGGCGTTGTCGACGACCCGGCGCAGCTTGCGAACGGCCGCCCAGCCCATCGACACGTGGTCCTCCTGCATGGCCGAGGTGGGGATGCTGTCGGTGCTGGCCGGGACGGCCAGGCGGCGGCAGTCAGCGACCAGGGCGGCCGCGCTGTACTGGGCCAGCATCAGCCCGGAGTCGACGCCGGGGTCGGCGGCCAGGAACGCGGGCAGGCCGTGCGAGCGGGCGGGGTCGAGGTGGCGGTCGATCCTCCGTTCCGCGATCGAGGCCAGGTCGGCCAGGGCGATGGCGAGGAAGTCGGCGACGTAGCCGAGCGGGGCGCCGTGGAAGTTGCCGCACGACACCACCCGACCATCGGGGAGAACGACCGGGTTGTCGATGGCGCTGGCCAGCTCGCGGTCCACGACCGCCCGGACATGGTCCAAGGTGTCTCGGGCCGCGCCGATGACCTGCGGGGCGCAGCGGAGGGAGTAGGCGTCCTGGACCCTGGTGTCGTGGAGCTGGTGGGAGGCGACGACGCCCGAGCCGGCCAGCACGAGCAGCATGTTGGCGGCCGACGCGGCTTGACCGGGGTGGGGCCGTAAGGCAGCCAGCTCCGGCCGGAAGGCCTGGTCGGTCCCGAGCAGCGCTTCGACCGACATGGCGGCGGCCACCTCGGCGCTGCGCAGGAGCCGGCCGCTGTCATCGCAGGCCAGGCAGAGATGGCCGAGCATCCCGTCCGTGCCGTTGGTCAGGGCCAGGCCTTCCTTGGCTTCGAGGGCGATCGGGGCCAGACCGGCGGCGCCGAGGACGTCGGCCGCCTCTGCTCGCCGGCCGGTCCCGTCGACCACCTCGCCCTTCACCCATCAGGGCCAGGGCCACGTGGGCCAGCGGAGCCAGGTCGCCGCTGCACCCGAGCGAACCGTGCTCGCGGACGACCGGCGTGATCCCGGCGTTGAGCAGGCCGACGAGGCCGTGGACCAGGTCGGCCGGATCCCGGAATAGCCCTTGGCCAGGGTGGCGGCCCGCAACAGCATCATGGCCCGGACGACGTCCGGTTCGACCTCGTCGCCGACGGTGGCGGCGTGGGAGCGCACCAGACCGGTCTGCAGGGCGGCGCGCTGTTCGGGGGCGATATAGCGCTCGGCCAAGGCGCCAAAGCCGGTCGACAGCCCGTAGACCGCCTGTTCTCCGCTGATCAGGGCGGTGGCGATGGCGTAGGACC
The DNA here is from genome assembly GCA_963769725.1 of uncultured Acidimicrobiaceae bacterium. Taxonomy (GTDB): domain Bacteria; phylum Actinomycetota; class Acidimicrobiia; order Acidimicrobiales; family Palsa-688; genus PALSA-693. The sequence goes on from CAVYMU010000011.1 coordinate 336,504, forward strand.
GCTCAACCGCCTCGACCGCCTCGTCGGTCACGACAACCTGACGCCGGCCTCGGGCCACGCCCACCACTTCGTCGACAGCGACACCGGCCCGACCGAGCAGTACGTCCCCTCCCCGTTCGTCTGCGGCCTGGTCGTCGAGGGCGGTCGGCGGGCGCTGGCTGATGCGAAGCCTCCTGAACGAGGGTCCGGTGGACGGGATGTTCCCCGACCGTATCGTCTGTGGCCGGCGGATGTCGCGGCCGGAGAACGACCCCTATTTGTCGTTGTCGGCGATGACGACCACCACGTCGCCGGCGCCGACGGAGTCGCCGGGCTTGACCTTGATCTCGGTGACGGTTCCGGCCGTCTCGGCGGCGATGTTGTTCTCCATCTTCATGGCTTCCAGGACCGTGACGGCCTGGCCGACCTCGACAGCGTCGCCCACCGCCACCAGCACCTTGACGATGGTGCCCTGCATCGGGACCGTGACCCGGCCGCTACCGGCGCCGCCACCTCCGTGCCCTCCCGCCGCGGCCCGGGGCCGGGCCCGCGCCGGCCGGGCCGATCCGCCGGGTCCGGTGGCAACCATCGGTGCCACATCGGGCACCCATAGCCGCACTTGGAAACGGCGGCCGTCGACCTCCACGTCGACGTCGCGCTGCACCCGCGGGGGCTTCGTCGTCTGCGGCCGGGCGCGGCCGGAGGAGGCGCAGAGATCCCGGAAAGGTCGAGCCGCTGCTCGACCCAGTTGGTCGAGTGCTGGACGTTGATGAAGTCGGGATGTTCGAGAATGGCGATGTCGGCCGGGATGGTTGTGGCCGGACCCTCGATCTCGGTCTCGCGCAGCGCCCGCAGCATGCGGTGCCGGGCTTCTTCGCGATCGTGCCCCCAGACGATGAGCTTGGCGATGAGGTTGTCGTAGTACTGGCTGACGGTGTCGCCCTCGTCGTAACCGGCATCGGTGCGGGTGGCGTACCCGTCCGACCGTCGGAACCGGGTGATGGTCCCCGGGGAGGGCAGGAAGCGGCCCCCGGCGGGATCCTCGGCGTTGATGCGTACCTCGATGGCGTGCCCATCGAGGCGAACGTCCTCCTGGCCGAAACCCAGCGGCTCCCCGGAGGCGATCCGCAGCTGGAGGGCGACCAGGTCTTTTCCGACGACTGCCTCGGTTGCCGGGTGCTCGACCTGGAGGCGGGTGTTCATCTCAAGAAAATAGAAGTCGCCGTCCTGATAGATGAACTCCACGGTCCCGGCGTTCACGTAGCCGCACGCCCGGGCCACCTTGACCGCCGCCGCACCCATGGCGCTCGAGCGTGGCGGCTGGAATCGCCGGAGCCGGTGCCTCCTCGATGAGCTTCTGGTGGCGGCGCTGGGCCGAGCAGTCACGGGTGCCGAGGTAGACGGCGTTCCCGTGGGAGTCGGCGAAGACCTGGACTTCGACGTGCCGGGGCCAGGTGAGGTAGCGCTCCAGGTAGCTCTCGGACCGGCCGAAGGCCTTCTCGGCCTCGCGCTGAGCGGACTCCAGTGCGGCGGCCGCCTCTGCGGCGGGCGTGCACGACCCGCATGCCCCGACCGCCCCCGCCATAGGCGGCCTTGATGGCGACCGGCCAGCCGTGCGCCTCGCCGAAGGCGATGACCTCGTCGGCGGAGCTGAGGACCTCGGTCGTGCCCGGCACTCCGGCGACGTCGGCCCGTTGGGCCGCCAGTCGAGAGCTGATCTTGTCGCCCATGACCTCGATGGCTTCGGGCGGCGGCCCGATCCAGGCCAGCCCGGCCTCGGTGACGGCCCGGGCGAAGTCGGCGTTCTCCGAGAAGAACCCGTAGCCGGGGTGGAGCCCGTCGGCGCCGGACCGGGCCGCGATGTCGAGGATCTTGCCGGTGTCGAGGTAGCTCTCCGCCGCGGTCTGTCCGCCGAGGGCGTACGCCTCGTCGGCCAGGCGAACGTGGAGGGCGTCCGGTCGAGGTCCGAGTACACCGCCACGCTGGCGATGCCGAGCTCGCGGCAGGTGCGGATGACCCGGACCGCGATCTCCCCCCGGTTGGCGATCACGACCTTGCTGAGCACGAGGAGGCATTCTGACAGCGTGCTCAGTATCGAGCGAGTCCGGGGCCACCTGGCCGCTACGACCCGCTTTCACCGACATCGAGGTTCTCGACGTCACCGACTCCACCAACCGGGTGGTAGCCGACCGGGCCGCGGCCGGCGCACCCGAAGGGCTGGTGGTGGCGGCCGAGCTGCAGACCGCCGGGCGGGGCCGGCTGGACCGGACCTGGGAGGCCGAACCGGGCGCGGCCCTGCTGGTCTCGGTCCTCCTGCGCCCGACCGACCTCCCCGTCGCCCGCTGGCATCTGCTCACCGCCGCGGCCGGCCTGGCCGCGTCGCCTGGCCTGCCAGCAGGTCGGCGGCTTCAGCCCCGGATCTGAAGTGGCCGAACGACCTGCTGGTCGGGGACCGCAAGCTGGCCGGCATCCTGGCCGAAGCCGACGAGGCGGGCCGTCGTGATCGGGATGGGGCTGCAACGTCCACGCTGGCCCCGCCCGGCGCGGCCTGGGTGGACGAGGCAGCCGGCCGGCGGGTGGACCGGTCGGACCTGCTCGGCGCCTGGCTGGCCGCCCTCGACGGTCTCCTCGATCGCTGGGATGCCCTGGCGGCCGCCTACCGGGCCGCCTGCTCGACCGTCGGCCGGACGGTCGTCGTCGAGCGGCGCCGCCGACTCCCTGATCGGCCGGGCCGAGGCCATCGACGCCGAGGGCCGGCTGGTCGTGCGGTCGGACCGCGGATCGACCGTGGCCGTATCGGCCGGTGACGTCACCCACGTGCGGCCCGTGAAGGGCAACTGGGCAGGTGGCGAGGGCTAGGATCCCCTCCGGTGAAGGCGCTCATACTCGCGGGTGGCGCTGGAACCCGCCTGCGCCCGATCACCCACACCCGGGCCAAGCAACTGGTGCCGGTGGCGAACAAGCCCATCCTGTTCTACGGGCTCGAGGCGATCGCCGACGCCGGGATCAAAGAGGTCGGCATCGTGGTCGGCGACACCGCCGCGGAGGTGCGGGCCGCGGTGGGCGACGGCTCGGCATGGGGTCTGGCGGTGACCTACCTCCCGCAAGCGGCCCCGCTCGGCCTGGCCCACGCCGTCCTCATCGCCCGGGACTACCTCGGATCGGACGACTTCGTGATGTACCTGGGCGACAACCTGCTCAAGCAGAGCCTCAAGGAGTTCGTCGACCGGTTCGAAGCCGAACGAGTACGGGCCATGGCCCCCGCCCTCGATGACGGCATGGCCGTGCCCTGCGCCCAGATCCTGCTCAAGTCGGTGCCCGACCCGCACCGATTCGGCGTCGCCGAGCTCGACGCCAACGGGTCGGTGATCCGACTGCTGGAGAAGCCGGAGCAGCCACCGTCCGACCTGGCCCTGGTCGGCGTCTACCTCTTCGACGAACGGGTCCACGAGGCGGTGGCTGCCATCACCCCCTCGGCGCGAGGCGAGCTCGAGATCACCGACGCCATCCAGTGGCTGGTCGACCAGGGACTCCGGGTCCGGACTGAGATCCTCGACGGCTGGTGGATCGACACCGGAAAGCTCACCCCCCTGCTCGACGCCAACCGGCTGATCCTCGAGACCGTGGAACGGCGCATCGATGGCGACGTAGACGACGCATCGGAACTCGACGGGCGGGTCGTGGTGGAAGCGGGCGCTCGTGTCGTCCGCAGCCGGATCCGTGGTCCCGCGGTCATCGGCGCCGGGACCACTATCACCGATTCGTTCGTCGGTCCCTTTTCGGCTATCGGTGAGCGCTGCGTCATCGAGCGGAGCGAGATCGAGCATTCGGTCATCCTCGACGACTGCCGGGTCCTTGGTGTCGGCCGGCTGGAGGACTCCTTGCTCGGCCATCACGTCGAGGTCACCCGGACGGACCGCCGGCCGCGCGCCACCCGGCTCATGGTGGGCGACCACGGTCAGATCGACCTCCAGTAGCGCTGTGTTGCCCGCCGGTGCCGGCCGGGAGTCCCGGCTGGGCGGAGTAGCCCGGGTAACCTCTGGCCCGTGAAACTGCTGATCACGGGCGGAGCCGGCTTCATCGGGTCCAACTACGTCCGCTGGGTGCTCGCCCACACCGACGACGAGGTGACCGTCTACGACGCCCTGACCTACGCCGGCAACCGGTCGACGCTTCGGGACATCGAGGAGTCCGGCCCCACTCGTTACCGCTTTCGTTCACGCCAACGTGTGTGACCTCGACGCTTTCTCTGCCGCCATGAGGGGCCACGACGCCGTCCTGCACTTCGCGGCCGAGAGCCACGTCGACCGCTCGATCACCGGGCCGGCGGATTTCGTCGTCACCAACTGCGTCGGCACCAACACGGTCATGCACGCCTGTCGCCAAGCTGGCATCGCCGCGGGTGGTGCACGTTTCGACCGACGAGGTGTACGGCTCGGTCGAGGAGGGGCACAGCACCGAGGCCGATGTCCTCGACCCCCGGTCGCCATACAGTGCTTCGAAAGCCGGGTCCGACCTCATCGCTCGTTCGTACTTCTCGACCTACCGGCTCCCCGTGGTGATCACCCGCTCGTCGAACAACTTCGGCCCGTATCAGTATCCCGAGAAGGTGATCCCGCTCTTCGCCACCAACCTTCTGGACGGTCAGAAGGTGCCGCTGTACGGCGACGGGCTCAACAAGCGGGACTGGCTCTTCGTGGAGGACAACTGTGCCGCCATCGACATCGCCCTGCGTTCGGGCCAACCAGGGAGATCTACAACATTGGCGCCGTGCGAACGAGCTGACCAACCGGGACCTCACCGAGCGCCTCCTGGCCCTCGCCGGGGCCGGTCCGGAGATGGTCCAGTACGTGGAGGATCGCCTCGGGCACGATCGGCGCTATGCCATCGACACGTCGAAGGTGCGCGCCCTCGGATGGGCGCCGCAGCGATCGCTCGGGGAGGCCCTCGAATCCACCTTCGCCTGGTACCGGGACAACCGGTGGTGGTGGGAGCCGCTGAAGGCCCACGCTGGAACCGCGGCGTGAGGGTTCTGATCACCGGGGCCGGCGGGCCAGCTCGGGACCGACCTCGCCCGTCTGGCCGGTCGCCAGCCCCACCACGAAGTGGTCGCCGCCGAGCCGGGCCGAGCTCGACGTGGCTGACCGGGACTCGGTGCTGGCGGCGGTGACGAGCCTGCGGCCGGACCTGGTGGTACACGCCGCGGCTTGGACCGAGGTCGACGCCTGTGAGGCAGACCCGGACCGGGCCTGGCAGGTCAACGCCCTCGCCTGCCGGCACGTGGCGGAGGGCGTGGCAGCCGTCGGCGCCCATCTGGTTTCGGTGTCGACGGACTACGTCTTCGACGGGACCGCACCCCGGCCCTATCACGAATGGGATCGGCCCAACCCGCAGTCGGTCTACGGTCGCAGCAAGCTGGGCGGCGAACAGGAAGTCCTGCACCAGGTCCCGGGCGCCGCGGTGGTGCGGACGTCCTGGGTGTGCGGCCCGCACGGCGCCAACATGGTCAAGACGGTGCTGCGCCTGGCCGCCAGCGGGCGGTCCCATGCGGTTCGTGGACGATCAGCGAGGCTGTCCGACTTTCACCGAGGATCTCGCCGGCATGATTCTACAACTGGGGATGGGACGTCGAGCGGGGATCTACCACGTCACCAACCAGGGTCCGACCACCTGGTTCGACTTCGCCCGCGATGTGGTCGCCGCAGCCGGGCTCGATCCCGGCAGGGTGGAGCCCATCACCACTGCCGAGCTTTCTCCACCGCGTCCGGCGCCGCGTCCCGGCCAATTCCGTGCTCGACAACGCTGCCCTTCGGCTGAGCGGCGTCCCCCTGCTCCCGGATCACCACGAACCGCTGGAGCGAACCGTCAAAATGCTCGCGGGCTGACCTCCGACGACGCCACCCCGCCAAGGACTCACGAACTGCGATGACGCCAGAACCCGCCCAGCGCCAGGTCCACCCGACTGCGGTCGCCGCCACGGGTCCGGCCGCGGCGTCGGGGGGCGCCGAGATTGCCGACGTCGGCGCGGCCCGTTTCAAGATCGCCGTCGTCGGCGCCGGCTATGTCGGTCTTACGACCGCCGCCTGTCTCTCGCATCTGGGCCACCGGGTGACAGCCGTCGACGTCGATGTCGCCAAGGTTGAGCGAATGCGCCGAGGTGACCCTCCCATTGTCGAAGAAGGTCTGCTCGAGCTCATGCAAGAAGGGCTCCGAACCGGTCGGCTGTCATTCACGACCGATGCGTCCGAGGCAGCGACAGAGGCCGATTTCGTATTCCTCTGCGTCCCCACCCCACAGGGCGCCGACGGGGCCGCGGACCTTCGCTATCTCAAACAGGCCGCGAGTCAGATCGCCCCCCACCTTCGCGCCGGCGCCGTCGTGGTGACCAAGTCCACCGTTCCGGTGGGGTCCGCCGGGGCAGTCGTGGCGGCCCTCGGGCGGCCTGACACGACCGTGGTATCGAATCCCGAGTTCCTCCGGGAGGGCAACGCCGTCCATGACTGGCTGCACCCGGACCGGATCGTGATCGGCACCGACGATCGTGTCGCGTCGGAAAAGCTGGAAGGTCTCTACCGTCAACTGGACGCCCCGGTGCTCGTCACCGACCCGTCCTCCGCCGAGACGGTGAAATATGCTTGCAACGCCTTCTTGGCCGCCAAGGTGTCCTTTATCAATGCCATCGCCAACCTCTGCGAGGCGGTCGGAGCCAACTCCGCGGATGTCATCCGCGGGATGAGCTACGACCCTCGGATCGGCGCCGACCATCTGGCTCCGGGGCCGGGTTGGGGCGGGTCCTGCCTGCCCAAGGACACCAGCGCCCTCATTCGCATCGCCGAGGACCACGGCTATGACTTTGCGCTGCTGAAAGAGGTCGTCACCGCCAATGAGCGCCAGTTCGATCTGATCGCCGACCAGGTCTGCAAGCTTGCTGGCGATAGGGGAGGGGACCTGAACGTCTCGGCCTGGGGCTTGACCTTCAAGGCGGGAACCGACGACCTGCGGGACTCGCCGGCGCTGGCCGTGCTGCGCCGGCTCCGAGCCCGAGGGGTGGTCATCAAGGCGTACGATCCCACCCGGCCGGACCCGACCGACGGCCAGCTGGTCGGCCTCGGTCTGGAGTTGTGCGACGACCCCTACGCCGCTTGCGAGGGAGCCCATGCCCTGGTGGTTCTTACCGAGTGGCCGCAGTTCGCCGAGTTGGATCTTGAGAAGGTCGCCGCGGTCATGGCCCGACCCGCCATCGTCGACACCCGCAACCTGCTGGAGCCGGCCGAGGCCCGTGCCGCCGGCATCATCTATCAGGGCCGGGGCCGATCCTGATGCGAACGCTGGTCACCGGCGGGGCCGGTTTTGTCGGGTCGGCCTTGTGCGCCCGGCTCCTCGATCGGGGCGACGAGGTGGTCTGCGTCGACAACCTGGTCACCAGTTCGGTAGCCAATTTGAAACCCCTCGCAGACCGCCCCGGGTTCTCGTTCGTGCAAGCTGATGTGAGCGCTTCGGTTCCCGTCGCCGGACCGCTCGACGCCGTGCTCAATCTGGCCTGCCCGGCGTCGCCCGCGGATTTCGGTCCACTGGCCCTGGAGATCCTGGAGGTTGGCAGCCGGGGTGTCGCCCGCCTGCTCGACCTCTCCGCCGATCATGGGGCCCGGTTCCTGCACGCGTCCACGAGCGAGGTGTACGGCGAGCCACTCGTGCACCCCCAACCCGAGTCGTACTGGGGCAACGTGAATCCGATCGGACCCCGGTCGGTCTACGACGAGGCCAAGCGCTTCGGGGAAGCCCTCATCATGGCGTATCACCGCCGGCACGGCATCGATGTCCGGATCGCCAGGATATTCAACACCTACGGACCCGGAATGCGAGTCGACGATGGCCGGGTGATCAGCAATTTCGTGACGCAGGCACTTCGAGGCGAGCCCCTCTCGGTCTACGGCGACGGCTCCCAGACCCGGAGTCTCTGCTACGTCGACGACCTGGTCGCCGGGTTGGTGGACCTCCTCGATTCGGACTGCACCGGCCCGGTCAACCTCGGCAACGACGACGAGCGCACCGTGCTCGAAGTGGCCCAACTCGTGCTCGAGATGTCGGGCTCCAACTCGGGGATCGTGTTCGCCCCCCGACCCGATGACGACCCGAGCCTGCGCCGCCCCGACCTCACCCGGGCCAGGCAGGAGTTGGGATGGGAACCGCGCACCTCATTTCGAGACGGGCTGGGCCGCACCATCGAGTGGTTCAACGACCATCTCGGCCGGTGAGGGTCACTGCGTCGTCGCGGGGGCGACACTCCGGGGCGCCGGGCCGATGACCGCGGCCCCGGTGGTTGCCATCGTCGTCAACTACAACGCCGCCGGACTGGTGGGCGCCTGCCTGGACTCGTTGCGGGCCAATGGGGTGGACACGGTGATCGTGGTGGACAACGGTTCGGCCGACGGCTCCGCCCAGGTCGTCCGAGGGAGGGGTGGTCGATGGCTCCCGACCGGCGCCAATCTCGGATACGGGGGTGCCGCCAACCGGGGGGCGGCGGCACCCGAGGCTCGGGCGGCCCGCTTCCTCGTGGTGGGCAATCCGGATCTCGAGTTGGGCCCGGGCGCCGTCGACGCCTTGGTCGTCGTCACTTGAAGCCGACCCGAACCTGGGCCTAGTCGGGCCGAGCCTGTGGAATGACGACGGGTCTCTGTATCCGTCGGCCCGGACGTTTCCCGACCTGGTCGACGCCATCGGCCACGGGTTGCTCGGGATGATCGCGCCGGCGAACCCTTTCACCCGGCGGTACCGGTTGCTGGATTGGGATCACCGACGACCGGCCCGAGTGGATTGGGTGTCCGGTGCATGTTTCGTCGTCCGTCGGGAGGCGTGGGATGCGGTCAGCGGCTTCGATCCGGCTTATTTCATGTACATGGAGGACGTGGACCTGTGCTGGCGGTTGCACCAGGCCGGCTGGGCCATCGGGTACGAGCCGGAGGCTCGGGTGCGCCATATCCAGGGCGTGTCGACCAATCGGCATCCATACCGGATGCTGGCGGCCCATCACCGCTCCATGTGGCGATTCGCGTGGCGGACAACCAGCGGGTCCAAGCGGGCAGCTCTTCCGGTGGTCGCGGCCGGACTGGCGGCTCGCCTGGCCCTGGCGATTGTCGACCATCGCCTGGGCCGATCCCACCGGCCGAAGGTTCCGGCCGCCGGGCGGGTAACCAGAGTCTCGCCCCTCCCGTGAGGTCGGACCGATCCGCCCCGGCCGCTTCCGAGCGGGTCGCACCGCGAGGGGATTTCTCGCCTCGGCCACCTGTCGAACGACCGATCCGACGGGGGTCGACCTGTAGTCGTTGACCCTGGCCGCTACCCTTGATGTCGTTATGGGCAGAGCTTCGTCAAGTAAAAAAGTGGCGCGCGCCGCTGGCACCGGCGGGGGACGGACCCACCGGGGCCGGACTCCATGGACGTACTACAGCGTCATCGCCGTGGTGGTGGTACTCGGAATTCTCGGTACGTGGGCCAGCCGCGATCGCCGCGTCGGACAAATCAACAACCAGGGCGGGACACCGCCGACGGTGGGCACGGTCTGGAACGAGGGATACGCCGTAGACGAGTGCGGCAAGTTTGCCCCGGCCATTACCCATGCCAAGGACCCGGAAGGCATCACGACCGGGAACGGCGACGGCATCATCCACATCCACCCGACCGTGAAGTCGGCAGCAGGCAAGAACGCCACCCTGGGCAAGTTCGCCGACGCCACCGGCATGAAGCTCAACGCCGCCACCCTGCAGCTGCCGGGTGGGAAGCTCTATCAGGACGGGGACACCTGCAACGGCAAGGCGTCGCACGTCTACGTCAAGGAGTTCGCGTTCGCGGGCGACACCAACGGCACCCTGCAGAACGTCGACCCCCGCAAGATCCTGCTCCAGGATCAGTCGCTGCTGACGATCGCCTTCGTGCCGGCATCGGACAAGGACAAGATCCCACCTCCCCCTGCCTACGTCATCAACAATCTCAACAAGCTGGCGGCCACCTCGCCCTCCCCCACCACGACCGTCGCAGGCTCGACGGGGACGACCGCGCCAGCTACTACGCCGACGACGAAGGCGCCTACCTCGACCACGGTGAAGCAGTAGTGCAGGCGGTGGTCCTGGTCGGCGGCGAAGGCACCCGGCTGCGACCCCTCACCCTCACCACGCCGAAGCAGATGCTCCCGGTCGGCCGGCGGCCCATGATCGAACGGGTCCTCTCCCATCTGGCCCGGCACCACATCGAGGGGGCCGTGCTGTCGCTCGGGCTACCGACCGGACGCCTTCACCGACGCCTATCCCGACGGCCTCTTGTGCGGGCGTCGCCCTCTCCTACGCCGTCGAGGATGCTCCGCTCGACACCGCCGGGGCGATCGGTTTCGCGGCCCGCGCCGCCGGGCTCGACGAGACGTTCGTGGTGGTGAACGGCGACGTGCTCACCGACCTCGACGTGACCGAGCTGGTGGCGTTCCACCGAGATCGGGGGGCGGAGGCAACGGTGGCGCTCACACCCGTCGAGGACCCCTCCGCCTTCGGCGTGGTGCCGACCGACGACGAGGGACGGGTGGTGGCATTCATCGAGAAGCCGCCGCCCGGCCAGGCGCCGACCAACTTCATCAACGCCGGGACCTACGTGCTCGAGCCGTCGGTGCTGGCTCGCATACCTGGCGACCGGCGGGTGTCGATCGAACGGGAGACCTTCCCTGCCCTCGTCGGCGACGGCCGCCTCTACGCCCTCGGATCTACGGCCGACTGGGTGGATGCCGGGCACGCCGGCCACGTTACCTGGCCGCCAATCTGCGCTACGCCGGCGGCCTACTCGGAGGCGTGCGGCGTGGCCGCGACGGCCTCCGTCACCAACAGCGTGCTGGGCGAAGGAGTGACCGTCGGCGCCGGCGCTGTCGTCGACAGCGTCGGTCTGCTTCGACGGTGCAACCATCGGCGGCGGTGCGGTGGTGCGCTCCTCGATCATCGGGCGCGGCGCCCGCCTCGGATCGGGCGCGGTGGTGACCGACCTCTCGGTCGTAGGTGACGCGGTCGTCGTCCCGCCGGGCGCCCGGTTGGCCGCGGACCGGCTTCCGGCCTCGACTCCGTGAAGGCGCTCGTCACCGGAGGGGCCGGCTTCATCGGCTCCACCCTCGTCGACCGGCTGCTGGCCGAAGGGCACGCGGTCGACGTGGTCGACAATCTCGCCACTGGCTCGCTCGCCAACCTGGCCGAGGCCCGCCGCAGCGGGGTCGGGCACTTGACGTTCCACCAGATCGACGTGCGCTCCCCGGACCTGGCCGAGCTCATCAACCGGTGCCGGCCGGAGGTCGTCTTCCACCTGGCCGCCCAGGTCGACGTGCGGGTTTCCGTCGCCGACCCGCTCCTCGACGCCGACGTCAACGTGATGGGCTCCCTGCGGGTCCTCGAGGCGGCCCGCTCGAGCGGCGCCCGCAAGGTGGTGTTCGCCTCCAGCGGGGGGACGATCTACGGGAACCCGGATCCGGCCGACCTCCCGGTCAAAGAGTCCCATCCGCAACAGCCCCTGTCGCCCTTACGGGGTGACCAAGAAGGTCGTCGGCGACTACCTGGCCGCCTACCGGGAGCTGCACGACCTCGAGTTCACCGCCCTGGCCCTGGCCAACGTGTACGGTCCCCGCCAGGATCCCCACGGCGAGGCCGGAGTGGTGGCGATCTTCGCCGGCCGGCTCCTGTCCGGCCAGCCCTGCACCATCTACGGGGACGGCACCCAGACCCGGGACTTCGTTTTCGTCGACGACGTCGTCGACGCCTTTGCCCGGGCGGCCGGGAGGGGCGGCGGCCTGGTCCTCAACATCGGCACCGGCAACGAGACCAGCGTCAACGACCTCTACGCCGCCATGGCCACGAATGCCGGGACCGACGCCCCGGCCCTGCACGCGCCCGCCCGGACCGGGGAGCTGGATCGCATCAGCCTGGATCCGGCTCGGGCGGCCATCCACCTGGGTTGGAAGCCATGGACATCACTGGCCGAGGGGACGGGCGCCGTCCTCGACTGGTTCCGCGATCGGGCCTGAAGCCCTCAGCGAAAGAGGTCCTCGTGGTAGGGCCGAACTATCTCCTCCCGGACCGACCCCTCTCGCAGCCAGGCCGGGTCCACTCCTCGCACCACGGCGACCGGGAATGCCTGACGCCTTCCCCATCACCAGCTCGGCGGCGGCGGCCAACTCGTCTGCGACACAGACCTCGGTGACCTGCAGTTCCCGCCCGAGGGCGTCGGTGGTGCCCCGCAGGTCGACCACGCAGGCCACGCCGGCGCTCCCGATGGCCACGTCGGTCACACCCCGTCGCCAGGTCCGGCCGAACGTGTCGGACACGATGACGCCCACTTCGACGCCGGTCCGAGCCCGTAACCCGTCGCGGATGCGCCGGGCCGACCGGTCGGCGTCGAGCGGGAGCAGAGCGGCCCAGCCTCGCTCCACGTTGGACAGATCGACACCGGCGTTGGCGCATACGAAGCCGTGGCGGGTCTCGGTCATCAACAGCTCGCCCCGGCGGCGGAGGATGCGCACCGCCTCGTCGTAGACGAGGGCCTTGTGCGAAAGCGGGTCGTTCGGGTCGACGCCACCAGCCGGCCCTCGGCCTTGGAGACCACCTTCTGGGTCACCACACTACGTCGCCGGCTTCCAGGCTGACGCGAGCCGCGATCAACGCCGCCAACTCGTCACCGGGGTGGATCTCGGGCATGCCGGTCACGGGGATCAGGCTGATGCTCACACGTGCGCCCTCCTCTCTGGATCAGGGGGCCGGGGTCGGATCGAAGAGGCTGTCGAGGACGGTCCGGGCCAGGGCGGCCGCCTCGGCGGCTCCGGTCATGACGGTCGGCGCCACTACCGGTCGCATGCCGGTTGCCCTCACCGCGGCGGCGAGGCCGGCGTCGGCCCCGTCGATGACCAGCGTCGCCGCGAACGGCGACCACAGGCGGGCCACCCCGACCACCGATGCTTCGTGGCCCAGTTCGATCAGCATGTGGTCCGCCGGACCCTTGAGGGCCTTTCCGGCCACGATTGGGGAAACGGCCACCGTCCGATCTCTGCCGGGCGGCCACCGCGTCCCCGATCCCGCCGGTCGCCAGGACCGGACCGATGGAGACGATCGGGTTCGACGGGCAGATGACGACGCCCTCGGCGCTGGCGATGGCGGCCAGGACCCCCGGCGCCGCCGCCGCCGTGTCGACCCCGTCCAGCCGGACGGCCTGTACGGGTACCTCGTGGTGGCGGCCCACGAAGTACTCCTGGAATCCGACCTCTCGGCTCGCGACCCGTCCGGCTCGACGACCACCACCCGGGTCTCGACCGGCTGGTCCGACATCGGCACGATCCGTACCGCCACTCCCCACCGGGCCGCGATCTCGGCGGTCACCTCCGACAGGGTGGCGCCCTCGGCCATCCGGGTGGTGCGGTACAGGTGGGTGCCCAGGTCGCGGTCGCCGAGGTTGAACCACCCGAGCCGCCCGCCGCTGTAGGCCCGCAACTCGGCCATGGCGGCCCAGGTTTCGCCGGTCAACCCCCATCCGGTCTCGGCGTTGATCACCCCGGCCAGGGTGTAGGTGACGGTGTCGAGGTCCGGGCTGATGAAGAGCCCGTGCATCCGGGTGTCGTCGCCGGTGTTGACCACGGCCGTGATATTCGCCGGGTCGGTGACGGCGACCAGGCCACGGAGCATGCGGGCCGCCCCAACCCCCCCGGCGAGGGCAACGATCATCGGGCCACCCTACCCCGGCCCCGTCCCCGCCTCGTCGGAGGATGCCCGACCCGCCGGGCCCTTCTCGTACCATCGGCCCCGCTTCTCGTACCATCGGCCCCGTCGCCGCTTCGTCGGAGGGTGCCCGGCCCGCCGGGCCCTTCTCGTACCATCGGCCCCGCTTCCCGTACCATCGGCCGTGGTCACCGTTGCCCTCGATGCCACCCCGCTACTCGGCTTGCGCACCGGGATCGGAGTGGCGGTGAGCGGTCTGGTGCGGGCGCTGGCGGGCCGTCCCGACGTGGAGTTGATCGGTTACGGCTTCACGACCCGAGGATGGGGACGGTTGCGCTCGAGCTGCCTGCCCGGGTGCGGCCGTCCCGGGCGCCCAATGCCGGCCGGCGCCCTCTTGCGGGTGTGGGCCCGATCGACTGGCCCCCCGGTGGAATGGTGGACCGGACCGGTCGACGTGGTCCACGGCACCAACTTCGTGGTGCCGCCGGCCCGTCGGGCCGCCCGGCTGGTCTCGGTGTGGGATCTCACCGCGGTGCGTTACCCGGAGCTCTGCACTCCGACCTCCCGCCGGTATCCGGCCCTGGTTCAGGGGCGATCGACGAGGGGGCGTGGGTGCACACCGGGGCAGAGTCGGTCGCGGCCGAGATCGTCGATCATTTTGGTGTCGACCGGGCTCGGGTCCGGGTCATCCCGCCGGGACTCGAGTCGGTCAGGACGCTGGCGCCGCCCACGGCCCCGGATCCCGGTGAGGTGTCGAACCCGGCAGCCCGGCAGGGGTCGGGCCGGTACCTGCTCGGCCTGGGCACGGTCGAGCCCCGCAAGGACTTTCCGGTCTTGGTGGCCGCCTTCGATGAGTTGGCTCGGCACCACTCCGACCTGCAACTGCGCATCGCCGGGCCCCCCGGCTGGGCGGAGGACGAGCTCCAGCGGGCCATCTCGGGCGCAGTTCACCGTGACCGGGTGCGGCGTTTGGGCTGGGTGGACGATGCGGGGCCACTCGTGGCGGGGGCGGAGGTCTTCGTGTACCCGTCTCGATACGAGGGGTTCGGGTTCCCGCCCTTGGAGGCCATGGCGGTCGGCGTGCCGGTCGTGGCGACGTGCCGTCGGGTCATTGCCCGAGGTGCTCGGCGACGCGGCCCTGCTGGTGCCGCCGGGCGATCCACCTGCCCTGGCTGCCGCCCTCGAGCGGGTCCTCACCGACGGGCCCTGCGGGACCGGCTGGTCGAGGCCGGTTACCGGCGGGTGGCCGCCTTCTCATGGCGAGTCGGCGGCGGACGCCCTGATCGACACCTATCGGGACATGAGCGCAGATTCCGCCCGCTAGCTCTGCCCGCCGGAGTCGCCCAGACCTAGCACCCGGTCGAACAGGGCGGCGAAAGCGGGCCGGCGCGGGGCTGGCGAAGGGGGCGGCGATCCCGCCGGCGCTCGGTGCTGGACGGCCCGGCCGGAAGCAGAGCCAGTACCGCCGCCACGAGGGCATTGGCGTCGCCGGGCTGCGACCAGCCGGCCGCTCGGTCCGTCGGGGCCCGATCCCGCCTCGGCGAGGATCTCCACCGGCCCCCCGGCGGCGCCGGCGACGACCGGGACGCCCGACGCCAGCGCCTCCACCACGACCAGACCGAACGGCTCGGGTTCGGTCGACACCTGCACG
The DNA here is from genome assembly GCA_963769725.1 of uncultured Acidimicrobiaceae bacterium. Taxonomy (GTDB): domain Bacteria; phylum Actinomycetota; class Acidimicrobiia; order Acidimicrobiales; family Palsa-688; genus PALSA-693. Next base: position 351,858 of record CAVYMU010000011.1, read on the forward strand.
AAGACGTCCAGATCGGCCATGAGGTCGCCGACATCCCGGCGGGGACCGAGCCAGTGGACACCATCGAGCTGATCGGCCCGCGTCTGACAGTTCGGCGGCGTAGTCCTCCTTGCCGGCGACAACCCCCCCTGCGATCACCAGCTCCACCTCCGGCCGGGCGGCCCGGATGGCCGGATAGGCATCGAGGAGCACCTCGAAGCCCTTCCACGTGTCGATGCGGGCGACGGATCCGACCAGCGGGACGTCGTCATCGATACCGGCGATTTTTCGGAATCGCCCGGCCCGATCCGGACGGAACTGTTCGGGGTCGGCCTCGTCGGTGATCACGGTCACGTTGGCGGGGTCGAACTGCGCCGCCACCGCACCCGACACCGCGATCACCACTACCGCAAAATGACGGGCCAGCCAGCGCTCCAGGCGCAGCGCGGCGCCGGACTGAACGACCATCTCCCGCCCGTGCCATACGTGCGGGCCGGCGCATGGCGGCCGCCGCCGCCCACCCGTACCAGGTGTGGAGCGAGTTGGAATGGACCACTCGGGCGCCGGTCCGGCGGGTCAGCCAGGCCAGACGGGCCGCCGTCAGCGGCCAGCGGAGCGCGTAGCCGGAGCCACCGCAGCCCGCTCCCGCTGGTCGTCAGCCGAGCCATGGGCACGACGTGCAGGATGGCGCCGGCGGCGGCATACTCTTCGGCCAACCGGGCCGGCGCCGGAACGGCGACGTGGCATTCCCACCCGTCCTGCCGCCAGCTGGCGGATCATACGGATAAGGGCGTGCTCCGAGCCCCCGCCGTCGCATACGGGCTGCACGGAGAGGATGCGCTTGGTGCGAGTGGCGGTCAATGCAGAACAGCTCCTGTACCGGTCACCGGGCGGCATCGGCCGGTACACGGCGCAGTTGCTCACTGTACTGCCGGCAGAGTTTCCCGACGACGAGGTCGTGCCGTTCACCGCTCGCCACCCGGCCGCTCGAGTCCAGTCCGCCTGGCGCCACGCCGGGGTCGATCGCCGTCACCAGGAGCAGGACGGTCGTGCTCCCCCTGCCCCGGCCGCTGCTCTATCACGGTTGGCTGGACCTGAACCGGCCCCGGCTTCCGGCCCTTCACGACGCCGAGCTGGTGCATGCCCCCTCGGTGGCGGTGCCCCCGCACCCGGGTGTGCCGCTGGTCGTCACGGTGCACGACGCCGCTACGGAGCTGTTTCCCGAGTCGTTTCCAGCTCGGGGCCGGCGTTTCCACCGCCGAGGGCTGGTCGCGGCCGCCCGACGGGCCGATCTGGTCCTGACCGTCAGCTCGGCCGCGGCCGACGAGATCGCCGGTCATTCCGCGATTCGGTCGGACCGGATCCGGGTGGTGCCCAACGGAGTAGCCCCGGTGTCGGTTGCGCCAGCCACCCGACAGGCCGTTCTGGCGGCTCGCGGCCTGGTCGGGCGACCCTACGTGCTTTGGATCGGTAGCCTCGAGCCGCGCAAGGGAGTAGGGACTCTGGTCGCGGCCATGGCCGGTCTTCAGCGCCGCCCGGCGGTTGGCTCGACGGGCGACGTCCAGCTGGTCTTGGCCGGCTACCCCGGGTGGCTGACACGGGACCTCTTGCCGGCCGCCGACGCCGCCGTGCTGGGTTCTCGCATCCATCAGCTCGGCCAGATCGACGATGAAGAGTTGTGGTCGCTTTACGCGGGGGCGGCCCTGTTCGCCTTCCCCAGCCGCCATGAGGGCTTCGGGCTGCCGGTGCTCGAGGCCATGAGCCAGGAGACCGCGGTGGTCGCGTCCGACATCGCGCCCATCCGGGAAGTCGCGGGCGACGCCGCCCGCCTCGTCCCCCCCAACGATGTCGAGGCCTGGACCGACGCTCTTGAGGAGCTTCTCCTGGACGATTCGGCCCGGGCCCGCCTGGCCCGGGCGGGAGCGGAACGATCACGCCGCTTCGATATCCGTGCGACCATCGCGGGTGTCCGGGCCGTCTACCGGGAGGTGCTCGGGGGCTAGCGTCCTCGCTCGTGCGTGTCCTGGTCACCGGCAGTAGGGGATTCGTGGCCAAGTGGCTGCTGGCTCATCTCCAGTCCGAGGGCGACCAGGTCATTGGCCTGGATGCGGAAGTCGACGTAACCGACGAGCCGGTTCTGGTTGACGCCATCACCGGCGCCGCTCCGGACGCCATCTGTCATTTGGCGGCTCAGGCCAGCGTGGGCTCCTCCTGGAACGATCAGTCGACGACCTACGCGGTGAACACCTTGGGTGTTCTCAATCTCGTCACCGCGGCCCTGGCGTGTCATCGACCGCCTCGCGTGCTACTTGTCAGCTCCGCCGAGGTTTACGGGCGGGTGGCGAGCGCGGACCTACCGATCCGCGAGAATCAGCCGTTTGCCCCGGTGAGTCCCTACGCGGCGAGCAAAGCGGCCGCCGAGTTGATCGGCCTGCAAGCCTGGTTGGGTCGAGGCCTGGAGGTAATCCGGGCCCGTCCCTTCAATCACACCGGACCGGGGCAACGTCCGGACTTCGTGGTGCCGGCGCTGGCCCGCCAGGTCGCGGCCGCCGCGATGGCCGGCGGCGGCGTACTAGAGACCGGAAATCTCGAGGTCCGCCGGGACATCACCGACGTCCGCGACGTGGTGCGCGCCTACCGGGCCCTGCTGGACGGTGGCGTTCCCGGCGAGGTTTACAACGTGTGCCGGGGCCAGGCCATCAGCATCCAGGAGGTGGCGAGGCGGCTGGTGGCCCTGGCTGGAGTCGACCTCGAGATCGTGGTCGACCCGGCCCGGGTTCGGCCCACGGATCTTCCCGAGCTCCGCGGCGACCGGGCCCGCATCTACGCCGCGACCGGCTGGCAGCCGGTGATCCCCCTGGACGACACCTTCGGCGCCATCCTCGACTACTGGCGCCAGTCGGACGCACCCCCGTCCGTCGGGTAGGAGTCGGTGCGCCCCGGGCCGGTACGCCCGGGCCGGCGACCGGCGGTGTCGTCACTTTGTGGCCGGTGCCGCCCTTCTGGTGGCGTTGGCCTCAAGGGGGGCCGGGCCCGTCACTTTGTGGCCGGTGCCGCCCTTCAAGTGGGCTGAGTTTCGGCCAGAGAGTTGGGGGTGGGGTGGAGGGGGGCCGGGCCCGTCACTTTGTGGCCGGTGCCGCCCTTCAAGTGGGCTGAGTCTCGTCCACAAAGCGTTACCCGGCCGGGCCCAGGCCCGGGGTACGGGCCGGGTAACCCCCGGAGGCTGGCGGGTTCGCCGGCCTCCTCAGGCCGGCTCGGGTGTGTCAGTCGAGGCCGACGGCGTTGCGCAACCGCTGTTCGGGGTCCGACGCCGCGGCCCGCACCGTGTGCACCAGGTTCCGTGCGTTGGAGGGGAGGTACTGCTCGATGCGGTCGAACTGCTCATCGAGTTGCTGGCGGACGGGCTGGACCCGTTCGTCGAGGGCTTTGACCAGCTGGGTCAGCTGGGTACGCAGGGTCTCCAACTGGGCCTCCATGGCCTGGTTGCTGTCGACGAGCTGCCGGCCGAGGTCGGGAAAGTTGGGAAGCTCCCCAGGCACGGCCTTGGCCAGGCGGGCCCGAGCGGGCGCCAGCATTTCCTCGACCCGGTGGCTGAGCTCGGTCAACTGTCCCGCCAGCTCGGTCCGGGACGTCTCGGCCCGCGCCCGAGCCGTCTCGGCGTAGTCCTCGACCTGGGAGTTCCACGTCGTCGGCAGCTCGCTCAGCTGTCCCAGCCAACCTTCGAGTTGCTTGATGAGCTCCACCCGCTGCACCTGGACCCGCTGGAACCCGAGCACACCGAGGCCGATCGCCACGTAGGCGCCGTCCTTCAGGGCGTTGCTGACCTCAGTCGCGGTCTTGTTGATGTCGAGAGGGGGAAAGGTGATTTCCGCCACGTTATGACCTCCTCGGCGGCCGGTCGGCCTACCGTGCTAGCTGTGGTGTCATGATTGTATAACAGTAGCTAGCACTTGGCAAGGCGCCGTGGCCGGCACCGGTCAGGCCTCGTGGCCGGCGTTGGCAAGGCGCCTGGCCGGCACCTGCCACCATGGAATGCCGCCATCCCTCGCACCTGCCGACGGCCCTGGGAGGGGAGGGGTGCCTGCTGGGCGGAACCGGCGGCTACTAGGCTGGACTCCCCGGATGGAAGTCGAACCCCAACCGGCGGCCCCCGCAGTGGTGGCGGTCGTCGTCACCTGCGATCCCGGCTCGTGGTTCGAGCCAGGGCTGTCCTCCCTGGTCAACCAGGACTATCCCAACCTGTCGGTGCTGGTGATCGACTCCGCCAGCGAGGTGGATCCGACCCCCCGGGTGGCCGCGGTGATCCCGGGCGCCTTCGTCATGCGCCTCGAGCGGCGGGTCGGTTTCGGCCGGGCGGCCAACGAGGTGCTGAAGCGGGTGGAAGGCGCATCCCATCTCCTCTTCTGCCATGACGACGTGGCTTTGGCGCCGGACGCGGTGCGGTGCCTGCTGGAGGAGGCCTTCCGCTCCAACGCCGGGATCACCAGTCCGAAGTACGTGCAGTGGGATGACCCGGACCGCCTGCTGGCGGTCGGTGCCACGGCCGACAAGGTCGGCGTGGTCCAGGATCTGGTCGAGCCCGGCGAGCTGGACCAGCAGCAGCACGACGGCGTTCGCGAGGTGTTCGTGGCACCGGGAGGCGCCATGCTGGTCCGCGCCGACCTGTTCCGGGCCGTCGGCGGCTTCAACGCCACGATCGACCAGTTCGGCGAGGATCTGGACCTGTCGTGGCGGGCGCGGGTCGCCGGGGCGCGGGTCGTGGTGGTACCTGCGGCCCGGGTCCGTCACCTCGAAGCCATCCGTCGCGGGGTCCGGCGCGGGCTGGGACACCCCGGCCAGCCGGCATCGAGCCGATCGGCTTCGCGACGAGCACCGGGTACGCACCCTGCTCACCTGCTACCGCTGGTTCGTCCTGGTCTGGATTCTCCCGCTGGCCGTGCTCTACATGCTGGGCGAGGCGGTCACCCGGCTCCTTCAGGGCCGTCCGGGCGACGCCGCCCACCTGGTGGGGTCGTTTGGGCGGGCCTTTCGCAGTCCCGCCAAGTTGTGGCGATCCCGCCGGCGGGTGCAACGCCGGCGCCAGACCAGCGACGGCGAGATCCGGCGGCTGCAACGCGGGGCAACGCCCGCCTGCGCGCCTTCGTGCGGGAACGGGTCGATGACGTCGCGGGCGGGCCTGCCGCTCGCCGCCGTTGCCGCTCGTGACGGCGGCCCGGACGCCGGTCGCGACGGTGGTCGCCACGGTGGTCGCGACTGGCCGTGGTCGCGACGGTGGTCGCCGATGCGCAGGATCGCGGGCCCGACGGTCTCGAAGGCACCAGCATGGACGCGGTCGGGAACGGGCGAGTCGCCAGCCGGGCCGCCACTTCGGACTGGCAGCACGCCGCCCTGGTCGGGGCGGTCCTGCTCGGTCGTGCGTCATCTTCGGCTCGCGCAGCCTCCTCGGCCATCCCTTGCCCGCCGTCGCCCAGCTGCCCAACCTGTCGATCGGGTGGTCCGGGCTCTGGCGATCCTGGTGGTCGACCTGGCAGACGACCGGGCTGGGGGTCACGGCGCCGAGCAGCCCGGCTCTGGCGCTGCTCGGTGTGCTGGCGACCGTCCTGTTCGGAGCGGTCGGCACCCTGCAGCACGTGGTGGTGCTCGGCCCACTGCTGATCGGGCCCCTGGGCGCCTACCGGGCGGCCCGGTGGTGGGGTTCGCGGCGCGGCCGGCTGGCGGCGCTGATCGCCTACGCCGTGGTCCCGCTGCCCTACAACGCCCTGGCCCGGGGTCACTGGCAGGGTCTGGTCGCCTACGCCGCTCTGCCGTGGGTGCTGGCTGCTATCGGACGGCTCTCCGGCGAACTGCCGTTTCCGGTTACCCGGCCCGAACGCACGGGCGGTCGCACCATCGGCTTGGGCCTCCTGGTGGCGGTGGCCGCCGCCGCGGTCCCGTCACTCCTCTACGTCGTCCCCCTCGTCGGCGTCGCTCTTCTGGCCGGCTCGGCGCTGACGGGCCGGGTCCGGCCCGGGCTGCGGATGCTCGTCACCGCCGTCGGCGCCACCGTGGTGGCGGTCGTACTGCTCATCCCTTGGTCGGGTGCGGTGCTGGCCAGCCGGGTGGCGACACTGGGCGTCGGCGCCGGGCCGACCGGCCGGCTGGGCTTCGGGCAGGTGCTGCGATTCGACACCGGCCCGGTGGGTCCCGGGGTGCTGGGCTGGGCGCTCCTCGTGGCCGCGGCGCTGCCGCTGTTCATCGGGCGGGGTTGGCGGCTGGCCTGGGCCACCCGGCTATGGGTGGTCGCCATCGCCTTCTTCTGGCTCACGTGGGCCGGGGCGACGCGGGTGGATCCCGGCGCTGCCGGCCGAGGTCGGCCTGGCGCCGGCCGCCGCCGCCCTGGCCGGCTCGGTGGCGCTGGGCGCGGTGGCCTTCGAGCTGGATCTGCCCGGATACCAGTTCGGATGGCGTCAGCTGGCCGCGGCCCTGGCCGGAGTGGCGCTGGCTGCGGCGGCGATCCCGATGCTCATCGCGTCGGGCCAGGGTCGCTGGCACCTGCCGAGCGCCGACGCCACGCTCCGTGCTGGCCTTCCTCCCCGACCCAGGCCAGCGGCAGCTACCGGGTCCTGTGGGTCGGCGCACCCGACGCCCTGCCGCTGGCGGCCCGTTCCCTCGATTCGGGCATCGGGTTCGCGACGTCCTACAACGGCGAGCCCGACGTGACCGACCAGTGGATCACGGCCCGGCAGGGCGCCACGCCGGCGCTGGCGACCGACTTGCGCCTGGTGCAGAACCGATTGACCACCAAGTTCGGTCACCTCCTGGCGCCTATGGCGGTCCGGTACGTGGTGGTGCCCAACCACAACGGCCCGGCCGGCTCCGGAGCCGCCGCGGTCCTGACCCCCGGCGCTCTCCTGGCCGGCTTGCGGTTGCAGACCGACCTGCAGCTGGTGAACGTCGACCCGAACTACACCGTCTACCAGAATGCGGCCTGGGCGCCCGGCCGAGCCGTGCTGCCTCCGGCGGCGCTTCCTGTGGCGGCAGGCGGGGCAACCGCGACCAGAGAGCTGCAGCAGACCGATCTCACCGGGGCCGCACCGGTGCTCGACCAGGGCGGTCCGACTCGGGCCCAGGGCCCGGTGCCGGCCGGCTCGGTCGTGTACGTCGCCGCGACCCGCCAGGGCGGATGGCGGCTCCATGTCGGGACCACGTCGATCCCTCCGCAGCCGGCGTTCGGCTGGGCCATGAGCTTCGCCGTTCCCGGCAGGTTCGAGCGGGCCGGCGACGTTGGCGCTCACCCCGTCATGGGGGCTGCGGGGGGCTCAGCTGGTCGAGATCCTGCTCTGGGCTGTGGCCATCGGGGTGGCCGCAGTCGACCTGCGTCGACGCCGGGCGGAGTATCCGCCCACGGAGATCGTCCGTCCCGAGTGGTTCGCCCCGACGAGCCCGGCCGCGACCCGGTCCGGACGGCGACGCGGCGGCGCCGGCGGGCGCCCTCGGCGCCGAGGACCTCGAGGGCGACGAGGTGTGGATCGATGTCTGACCCGCCGGTCTCCGGGGAAGGCGGCCGTCCCCTTCATCGATCAGGCGGGGCGGCTCGGGCTCCCATCGTGGCCGGACTGGCGGCCCTGCTCATCATCGGCGGCTTGATCGATCGGGCGCCGGGCTCGGCTCCTCCGTCGGAGGCGGCGTCGGTCCAATCGGTCCCGTCCCGGTCCCGGTGGCGGCGCCGGCCCAGGCGTTGTCCTCGTCGTGGTTCTGCGCGGGAGCGACCGACACTCATGGTGGCCGGGGGAAGGTCCACGGCCTGGCATCGGGTGCCGTCGTGATCGCCAACAGCGGCTCCGCGGCCGCATCGGGGGTCGTCACCCTCGTTCCCAGCCGGGGTCCCGAGGTGCGTGTTCCGGTGTCCATCGGCTCCAACAGTCGCCAGGTGATCGCCGAAGATGTGCCGGCGGGGGCACCGTGGATCGGGGCCATCGTCGACATCGACGCCGGCGGCGGTCGCCGTCGACCAGCAGGTCGACGGTCCCCTCGGCGGGGCATCCTCACCCTGCGCCACCGCCGGCTCGTCCAACTGGTACTTCGCCACCGGGGCCACGCTGATCAACGCCAGCGTCGGGCTCTCCCTCCTCAATCCGTACCCGACCGACGCGGTCGTCGACCTGTCGTTCACGACCGATCAGGGCGTCGAGATGCCCCAGCAGTTCCAGGGCCTGGTGGTCCCGGCGGACGGTTTGCTCCCGGTCAACCTGGGGGACCACCTGCGCCGGCGCCAGCTTCATCGCCACCACGGTGACGGCTCGATCGGGGCGCCTGGTGGCCTGGAAGACCGACGTCGTTACTCCCCCCACCGAAGGGTGAGACCGTGCTCGGGACGCCTGCCGGCGCCAACCCGCTGGCCGATCCGGCCGCCGCCATCCCCGGTATAACCCTCACCCTGGGCGTTCCGGACGCCGCCACCAGCTGGACCTGGGCGGGCGGGCAGCGCCGGTAACGGCGTGGACGAGCGCTACGTCATCTACAACCCCGGACCCGGCACGGCCGAGGTGACGCCTCTCGCTCAATCTCGACCAAGGCGTGGCGGAGCCATTTGAGCTGTCGGTCGGGCCGGACGAGGTGTCCACGGTGGTGTCCAGCCAGGAGGTCCGCATCCCGCCCGGCGTGGGCCACTCGGCCGTCCTGACCAGCGTCAACGGCGTGCCCGTGGTCGCCGAGCGGGCCGTGGCGGCGGCCTTGCCGTCCTCGTGGTCCGGTCTCGGGGAGTTGCCGGGCGGCACGGTGGCCGCACCCCGCTGGTTGCTTCCGGCCGGGCAGGCCGATGCCGACCACGAGGGCTGGGTGGTGCTGTACAACCCGGGCTCGAGTCCGGTTCGCGCCGTGCTCGACGGCCTCGCCGCCGGGACGCGGACACCGCTGAATGCGGCCGTCATCCCGGCCGGGCGGCGGGAGTCCATCCACCTCAATCTGCTGCAGCGGGTACTCGACGAACCGCTCGTGGTCACCGCATCGGGCCCGGTCTACGCCGAATCTGACGTCTACGGTGCGGGGGGTACCCCGGGCATCGACCTGAGTTTCGGGGTTCCGCTTACCCCTTGAGGTGGGGGGGCTGGGCGGTGCGAGGCGAGCTATATGCGCCCGGCGGGGTGGTCGCCGGGCTGCGGACACCCTGATCGTCGCCGTCATCCTCCGCGAAGCGAGGCACCAGCTGGACATGCTCGTGTACCGGACGCCCGTAGGCCTCGTCCACCAGCCGTCCCACTTCCGCCCCGTCGATCGTCTCGTGCTCGAGGAGGGCGGCGGCTACCGCGGCCAGGCCGTGACGGTGCTCGCCGAGCAGCCGGGTGGCTCGCGCTTCCTGCTCGCGCAGGATCCGCTCCACCTCCTCGTCGATCACCCGCGACGTGACGTCGCTGTAGTCCCGGGCCGCGTGCATGAGATCCTCGCCGAGGAACACCTGGCCCTCCTGCCCCCACGCCATCGGGCCGATCCGCTCGCTCATACCGAACTCGCGGACCATCTTGCGGGCCATCTCGGTGGCTCGCTGCAGGTCGTTGGATGCCCCGGTGGACAGGCTGCCGAGGATCAGATTCTCGGCGCAGCGGCCGCCCATCATCACGCACACCGCGTCCTCGATGTACTCCCGCCAGTAGGTGTGCCGCTCCTCGATCGGCAGCTGCTGGGTGACGCCGAGCGCCATGCCGGTGGGCAGGATCGTCACCTTGTGCACCGGATCGGCGTCGGGCAGGACGTAGGCCAGCACGGCGTGGCCGCCCTCGTGGTAGGCGGTGGCTTCCTTCTCCTTGTCGGACAGCACGGTCGACTCCCGGCGCTGGCCCATCAGCACCCGGTCTCGGGCCGCTTCGAAGTCGACCATCCCGATTGCCGGCACGCCCCGGCGCACGGCGTGCAGCGCCGCCTCGTTGACCAGGTTGGCCAGATCGGCACCGCTCATGCCGGGCGTGCCCCGGGCCACCACGTTCAGGTCGACGTCGGGAGCGACCCGCTTGTCCTTGCAGTGCACGGCGAGGATCGGCAGCCGCTCGGCCAGGTCGGGCAGCGGGACCACGATCTGGCGGTCGAAGCGGCCCGGGCGGAGCAGGGCCGGGTCGAGGATGTCCGGTCGGTTGGTGGCCGCCATCATGACCACCCCCTCGGTGGTCTCGAACCCGTCCATCTCGGCCAGCATCTGGTTGAGCGTCTGCTCGCGCTCGTCGTGGCCGCCGCCGAGGCCGGCGCCCCGCTTGCGGCCGATGGAGTCGATCTCGTCGATGAAAATGATGGCCGGGGCCTGCTTGCGCGCCGTCTGGAACAGATCCCGCACTCGCGACGCCCCGACCCCGACGAACATCTCCATGAAGTCCGAACCGGTGACCGACAGGAACGGCACGCCGGCCTCGCCGGCCACCGCTCGGGCCAGCAGGGTCTTGCCCGTACCCGGGGGCCCGACCAGCAGAACTCCCTTGGGGATCTTGGCGCCGATCTCCTTGAACCGGTTCGCCGATCGCAGGAAGTCGACGACCTCGGTGATCTCGAGCTTGACCCCGTCGTAGCCGGCCACGTCGGCGAACGTCGTCCGGGGCCGCTCGGTGGTGTACACCTTGGCCTTGGAGCGCCCGATGGACATGATCCCGCTCATCTGGCCCTGGGCCCGCCGGGTCAGCCAGACGAACAGCAGGATGATCACTGCCCCGTACAGCAGGTACGGGATGATCGCCGCCCAGGTGCTGGTGCTGTTGGTGGTCAGCTTCAGGTTCGGGATGTACTGGGTGTAGAGGGCCAGCTGGGCGGCGTTGGCGTTGAGCGCGGGGCCCTGCACCGAGAACTGCTGGCCGCTCTTGTTGGTGTAGGTGACGTGGCCGGTGTCCTTGTTGACCGTGGCCGACTGCGACCTGGTTGGACGTTGAGGGCGGTGTGGAAGTCGCTGTAGTTCTGGCTGGTGGTGCTGCTGGCGCCTCGCATCGACGACAGGACCAGGGCCAGGATCCCGATGGTCACCAGCACCACCGCGACCCAGCGCCAGTTGCTGTTTGACGACGTCGATCCCCCCGGAGTGCCTGGACCGCCCCCAGGCCGCATGTCACCGGGTTGCCTGCTCATGCGATCCATGCTAGGCCGCCCGGGCCCGATTACGCTGCCCGGCCATGGACAGTCGGGGTATGCAGCGCCGGCCCCTGTGCGCCCGCCCCGGATGCCAGGGGCAGACCGCGGCGTGGCTCACCTACGACTATGCCGCGCCAGCAGGTCTGGCTGGACGACTGCCCGTTGCCGGCTGGCGATCAGTGGGCACTCTGCGCCGGCCACGCCGCGCCGTCTGCGGGCCCCCCAGGGGTGGACGCAGGTGGATCGCCGGGTGACCCACCGTCCTGACTTCGAGCCGCCCGCCACCTTGGTGTCGTGAGTCGGTCGGAGGCTCCCGCCTCCGGTAACCGGTGGGGGCTCGCCGAGGCGGTCCTCGGGTTCGCGGTCGGACTGTTGCTGTCGGCGGTCACCGCCGCCCTGGCCGAGTCGGCCGACCGGCTACCACCCCACCTCTGGATCGCCCGGTTCCGGTGCTCGTGACCGCGGCGGACGTCGCTCGGGCTGTGGGTGGGCCTGATCGGCGCGGTCCTCTACGCCAGCCGGGTCCGGGGCCAGGGCGACCTGGGGCGCGACTACGGGTGGGGCCTGGGCCGCTGGTGGGACCTGCCGGCGGGCGCCGCTGTCGGACTGGCCTGCCAGTACGTCCTCATCCCGCTGCTGTACCTGCCGTTCGAGCACCTCGACCGTCATCTTCGCCACCAGCTGAGCCAGCCGGCCGCAACAGGACACCGGTGCGGCCCACAGCATCGGAGCGGTGGTCGTACTGCTGCTTCTTCCTGGTGGTGGGCGCCCCGATCGTGGAGGAACTGTTCTTCCGCGGCCTGCTGCTGCGCTCGCTGCTCGGTCGCACCCCGCCACCAGTGGCCATCGTGGTGAGCGCCGTGCTGTTCGGCCTGGCCCACTTCGAGGCCGTCCAGTTCGCCGGTCTGGCCGCCTTCGGCGTCGTGCTCGGCGTCCTGGCGTGGCGCACCGGGCGCTTGACCCCCGGCATCGGGGCCCACGCCGCCTTCAACGCCGCCGCGGTGATCTCTGTGGTGCACCTGCGCTGACTGCTACTGATACCGACCCCCGCCGGTCCCCCGGGTCGGGCAACATAGGTGCGGCATGACGGCGACCAGCACCATCGAGCGCGTCGACGCGACCGAACCGCCGGTCCCGAGCCCGAATCAGTGGGGGATGCCGGCTGCGGAAGGTGTGGTCCAACGGGGAGGCACTCGTCACCTTCATCGTGGTGGCGGCCTGCGTGGTGTTCACCTTCAAGGAGCTGCAGCCGTCCCAGCTGTTCAAGAACACCACGCCCGCAGGCGGTGACATGGGCGCCCACGTCTGGCTGCCCGGCCTACGTCAAATCCAGCCTCCTGCCGCACCTGCGGATCACCGGCTGGACGCCGGACTGGTACGACGGCTTTCCGGCCCTGACCTACTACTTCCCCGGCCCGATCGTCGCCATCGCCCTGCTGTCGTACGTCATCCCCTACAACATCGCCTTCAAGCTGATCACGGTCCTGGGGCTGCTGACCCTGCCGGTCGCGGCCTGGGCGTTCGGGCGGCTGGCCCGGTTCCGCTTTCCCGGCCCGGCCTGCCTGGCCGCTGGCCACCCTGCCGTTCCTCTTCGGCCGGGAGTTCACCATCTACGGCGGCAACATCGCCTCGACCATGGCGGGCGAGTTCTGCTTCTCGATCAGCCTGTCGCTGGCCCTGGTGTTCCTTGGCGTGGTCGCCCGGGGCCTCGAGACCGGCCGGCATCGGGCCCTGGCCGCGGTGCTGCTGGCTGCCGTCGGGCATCTGCCACATCCTGCCGCTGTTCTTCGCCATCGGCGGCGCCATCGTCCTGACCCTGATGCGCTTCGACCGGCGCCGGCTCCAGTGGACCCTGCCGGTGCTGGTGGTCGGCGCGGCCCTGATCGCTTTCTGGGCCCTGCCGTTCTACGTCCGCCTTCCGTACGCCACCAACATGGGCTACCAGAAGCTGACCGACTACCTGGGCAGCCTGTTCCCCAGCGGCGACACCTGGCTGTTCGTCCTCGCCGGCGCCGGGGCCGTGCTGGCTCTGGCCCGGCGAAACCGGGTCGGCAACTTCCTCACCATCATGGCGGTGCTGTGCGCGCGTGGTGTTCCGGGTAGCCCCCCAGGCCCGGCTGTGGAACGCCCGGGTGCTGCCGTTCTGGTTCCTCTGCCTGTACCTGCTGGCCGGGGTGGCGTTCATGGAGGCCGGCACCCTGCTCGTCGAGCACCTGCGCTCGCACGGAGCTGCGCCGGGGCGCCCTGATCGGCGTGCCCGATCGTCACCGGCGTCATCGCCTTCGGATGGGTGAACTACCCGCTTGCACAACCTGCCCTTCGGGCACGACGAGCGCCTCGGGCAAGTACAGCTGGCTGGGGATCACCAGCACGGACTCGTCTTTCGTCCCCTCCTGGGTCTACTGGAACTACTCCGGCTACCAGTCGAGCGGCAAGGCCCGCGAGAAGGAGTACTTCGCCCTCGTCGCCGAGATGACCAAGCTGGGCCAGAATCCCGCCTACGGCTGCGGCCGGGCCATGTGGGAATACGAGCCCGAGCTGGACCAGATGGGCACCCCCGACGCCCTGATGCTCCTGCCCTACTGGACCAACGGCTGCATCGGGTCCCAGGAGGGCCTGTACTACGAGTCGTCGGCCACCACGCCGTACCACTTCCTCAACGCGGCCGAGCTGTCCGACCAGCCGTCCAACCCGGTCCGGGGCCTCGACTACCCGAGCGCGCCCGAACGTGGCCGAGGGCATCCAGCACCTGCAGATGCTCGGCGTCAAGTACTTCATGGCCGAGACGCCCGACATCGAGGCCGCCGCCGACGCCGACAGCGACCTGCAGCTGGTCGGCCACGGTCGGTCCCTTCCCGGTCACCTACACCACGCGGATCGAAGTCGACGGTCGCAGCAGCGCACCTGGAAGATCTACGAGGTCGGCGACTCGGCCGAGGTGGCTCCGCTCGATCTACCAGCCGGTGGTCATGAAGGGCGTTTCGCAGGGTGGCCAGGCCTGGCTGGACGCCTCGGAATCGTGGTACCTCAACCCGAGCCGCTGGGACGTCTACGAGGCCGCGTCCGGGCCCAAGGCCTGGGCCCGGGTCGCCGCCACTGCGACCAATCCTGCCTCGCACGCCTCTGCCGCCGGTGCAGGTGTCCGACATCCACGAGGGGACCGAGTCGATCTCCTTCAACGTCGACCAGATCGGCGTGCCGGTGCTGGTCAAGACGTCGTACTTCCCGAACTGGCAGCGTCAGCGGCGCCAGCGGCGTCTACCGGGTCACCCCCAACCTGATGGTCGTGGTGCCCACCTCCAACCACGTCACCCTGAACTACGGCTACACCCCCGTCGACTGGATCGGCTTCATCCTGTCCCTGTTCGGCTTGCTCGGTGTGGTGCTGCTGTGGCGCCTGCCGCGCAGTCGAGTATCCGAGGCCTCGGCACCTGCTCGGCGGCGAACGCCCTTACGAAAGGCCCCGGTCATCTGGCCACTAAGGTTCCTGGCCGCATGGCTGCTCTCGATCCCGCCGTCCTCGCCGCAGTCTTCAAGGCCTACGACATCCGGGGCACGGTGCCCGATCAGATGAACACCGACCTGGCTCGGGCCGTCGGCGCCGCCTTCGCCGCCTTCGCCGGTGCCCCGCGGCTGCTCGTGGCCCGTGACATGCGGCCGTCGGGTGTCGAGCTGACGAGCGCCTTTGCCGCTGGCGTCACATCCGCCGGCGTCGACGTCGTCGATCTCGGGCTTGACCTCGACCGACGAGATGTACTTCGCGTCGGGAAGCCTGGACGCGCCGGGCGCCATGTTCACCGCCTCGCACAATCCGGCCCAGTACAACGGGATCAAGCTGTGCCTGTCCGGGGCCCGGCCGGTCGGAGCGGACACCGGGCTCCGGGAGATCATGGCCGTCGGTCATCGCCATCGGTCGGCAGGGCTATCCGAGCCTCGCCGCGACCTGGATCGGTGAGCCAGGCGGACGTGCTCGCCGACTACGCGGCCAAGGTGCGCTCCTTCGTGTCTCGCCCGGCCCTCCGACCCCTCAAGGTGGTCGCCGACACCGCCAACGGCATGGGGGGTCTGGTCGTCCCGGCGGTGTTCGCCGACCTGCCGTTCCAACTGGAGATCCTCTTCGGCGAGCTCGACGGGACCTTCCCCAACCACCCCGCTGACCCCATCCAGCCGGAAAACCTCGTGGCCCTGCAAGCGCCGGATCCTCGACACTGGCGCTGACGTCGGCCTGGCCTTCGACGGGGACGCCGACCGGTGCTTCCTCGTCGACGACCAGGGCGTCCCGCTGTCGGGATCGACGACGACGGCTCTGGTGGCCGCGGCCATGCTCGAGAAGCATCCGGGCGCCACCATCCTGCACAACCTCATCTGCTCGAAGGCCGTACCGGAGATCATCCGGGAGCGCGGTGGCATTCCCGTGCGCACCCGGGTAGGGCACTCGTACATCAAGGCCATCATGGCCGACACCGACGCCCTCTTCGGCGGCGAGCATTCCGGTCACTACTACTTCCGGGATAACTACCGGGCCGACTCGGGTTCGATCGCCGCCCTGGTCGTGCTGGAGGTCCTTTCCCAAGCGGGCCGCCCACTGTCCGACCTGCGGATGGACTTCGAGCGTTACGCCGATTCCGGTGAGATCAACACGGAGGTGGGCGATCCGGCCGCGGTGATCGAGGCGGTCGCAGCCCAGTTCCATGGAAGCCCCCAGGACCGCCTGGACGGCCTGACGGTCGATCTCGGGACGTGGTGGTTCAACTTGCGGCCCTCCAACACCGAACCCCTGCTCCGGCTCAACCTGGAAGCCGCCGATCGCGACATGTGCTCGGCCCGGACCGAGGAGATCCTGTCGCTGATCCGAGGCGCGGGGTCCGTATCGGGGCCGTAACCAGCGGGGGCAGGCGCACGCAATCGCCGGCCGCAAGAGGCGCCCGGCCGTCGGTTACGTCTCGCCTACACTCCGAACCTTGGCGCCACCTGTCCTCGTATTCGCTGCGGCCCCGGGATGCTCGCTCCCGACGGCGGTGGGCGAAAGGAGCCCTCGACCATGGTCCTCAACCCCAAGCTGCTCGAAATCCTGGCCTGCCCGCAGGACAAGGGGCCGCTGCTCTATTTCGTCAACGAGGATTCGCTCTACAACCCCCGCCTGCGGTTGCGGTACCGGATCACCGATGACATTCCGATCATGCTCGTCGACGAAGCCGAGACGGTCGACGACGCCGAACACGAGCGACTGCTGGCCAAAGCGTCGGCGGACGGCATAGCCCCGACCTTCGAGCCGGAGCAGTAGGGCGAATGGTGCTCGACTCGCTAGGAATGTTCGAGGCCACCGTCCGACCTCCCCGAACAGGTGGCGGACGCGGCCCGGCGCGCCAGTGGTCTCGGTGGGCTACGTGATCCCGCCGCCATCGAGCAGGTGGTCGTGATCGGCATGGGCGGCAGCGGCATCGCCGGCGATGTGGTGGCGGCCGTCGCGGCGCCGATGCTGGCCGTGCCGGTACTGGTCGTCAAGTCCTACGAGTGCCCGGCGTTCGTCGACCACCCGGAGCCTGGTGTTCGCGGTGTCGGCGTCCGGGAACACCGAGGAGACGCTCCAGGCCGCCGCCGACGCCGCCGCCGCCGGCGCCACCATGGTCGCCATCACGGGCGGTGGCAAGCTGGCGCAGCTGGCGGCGTCGTGGAACGCCCCGACCATCAACGTCCCTGCGACCATCCCTCAGCCCCGCAGCGGGCTCGGGGCCATGTCGATCCCGCCCCTCGTTGTACTGGATGAGCTGGGCTTGTATCGCGGTGGGCGCTACTGGATCGATGCGGCCGTGGACCAGCTCACCCGCCGGCGCGACGAACTTGCCGGCGGGGGCGACTCCAGCGCGGCGGCGGCGATCGCCCGTCGCATCGGTCGCACCCTCCCGCTGATCCACGGCGGGGGAGCCATCGGGGCAGTGGCCGCCCAGCGGTGGAAAACCCAGGTCAACGAGAATGCCAAGGCGCCGGCCTTCTGGAGCGCCCAGCCCGAGCTGTGCCACAACGAGGTGTGCGGCTGGGGTCAGCACGGCGATGTCACCCGACAGGTCGTGACCGCCATTGCCCTCCGCCACGACGCCGAGCATCCCCAGGTGGGACGGAGGTTCGACCTGGTAGGCGAGCTGTTGCGCGAGGTGGTGGCCGACGTCATCGAGGTTCGCGCCGATGGCGAAGGTGACCTGGCCCAACTCCTGGATCTGATCCTGTTCGGCGACTACGTGTCGCTGTGGATGGCCGTAGACGCCGGCATCGACCCGGGGCCGGTCCCGATCCTGGTGGACTTGAAGGCCCGGCTGGAGACACCGTAGGCGCCGGGTGGCGGGACCGGTGCAGCGACCAGGCCCCGGGTGGCCGCCTCCGGCCCGGGTCGGCCGATGGCGCCGCCGCGCGACGGGTCAGGCCACTGCGGACTGGTCACGCCATCCGGCACTGGTCAGGAGGGTAAGGTCGGGTCGGACCTCAGCGGGTCTGTGGTTGAAAGTCGATGCCAGTCGCAGGCGAAACGACCCACGTAAGGTAACCAGTGGTTGCTGATCATGGTGCGGCTTAGAAGTAAGCCCTGGGTCGCCCACGGGACCGTCGGGGTCCCGGGGTATCCAGGCGGGTGTGGGGTCAAAGACCAGGTCAGCCGCTGAGGTCCGGTACGTTCGATTAGATGAATGAGGCCGCGATAGCCGGCGACGAGTTGATTCGGGTGTTGATCGCCGACGATCAAGCGCTGTTCCGGCGGGGCCTGTACGTGGTGCTCGGCGCCGAGGACAACATCGAGGTGGTGGCCGAAGCCCAGGACGGGGTGGAGGCGGTCGCCAAGGCGGAAGAGCTGGCGCCGGATGTCATTCTCATGGACATTCGCATGCCCCGACTCAGCGGAATTGAGGCCACCCGCCACATCCGGGCCGTCCTGCCGGGCACGAGGATCGTCATGCTGACGGTCTCCGACCAGGAAGCCGACCTGTTCGAGGCCATCAAGGCGGGTGCCAACGGCTATCTGCTCAAGGAGATCCCGGCCGACGAGGTGGCCAGTGCGATGCAAGCGGTCGCCCAGGGTGACAGCCTGATCTCGCCGTCGATGGCATCCAAGTTGCTGCGGGAGTTCAACGCCCTGGCCGAGCTGGCGGCCGAGAAGGGGCCAGTCCGAGCGACGGAGCGACCGGCCGGCCAAGAAGGGGGACAACCGCCGCCCGCCGCCCACCTGCTGACCGCCCGCGAGCTCGAGGTGCTCAAGCTGGTCGCGCGGGGACATGAGCAACCGAGACATCGCTGACCAGCTCTACATTTCCGAGAACACGGTCAAAAACCACATGCGCAATATCCTCGAGAAGCTGCACCTCCACTCCCGGGTGGAGGCGGTCATGTACGCGGTCCGCCAGCGGCTCCTCGATCCTCACCATCCCGACGACTGAAGCGGTGGCGGGCCCCGAATCCCGGCGGCGAGGAAGGCGGAGGGGCGAGCAGGGCCGGTTCACGGCGCGCCCACGATCCCGGGACCGTGTCAGCCGGCGACCCTCCGGTACACCACCACCCCACCCCCGTGGGCCACGGCCACAAATTGGCGCGAGATCGAGGTGAGGACGGCCTGATCAGAACGGGACAGGACCGCGGGCAGCACCAGATACTGCACCTGGCCGGCAAAGGGGAGCCGCTGACCTTCCTGCGTGTACAGCCCCCAGTACTGGGCGGCGAAGGGGGTGGGCCACTGATAGATGCGGGTGCGATGGTCGAGGTGGGCGACGTAGGGGTAGTAGGCGGAGACGACGGCGCTCGGCGGTACGGAGCCCAACACCGAGTTGATGGCGAGCGTGTCCGGGCTGGTCGGGCTCATGTGCGGGTAGGTCTGCTGTGAAAAGGGCGCCAGGCCCCAGAACAGGCATGACACGAAGGCCGCAACCACCACCACCCCGGTCAGCAGGTAGCGACGCGCCCCAGCCGACACCGTCGCGACCGCGAAGACGGTCCCGAGGGCCAGGACGGGTACGGTCGCCATGGAGTAGTGGTAGAGGATCTGGTGCATGTAGGGGAACGTGCTGAGGACGTTCTCGGCCACGCTCAGCACACCGATGGCGGCCAGTTCGGGAGCGACCAGGAACCCGAGACCGAAGGCCGCACCCATCTGCCAGAGGTAGAAGAGCCGGCCGTCGCTGCGGGCGTAGCGCCAGAACCGCACCGGGTGGGCCACCACCGTGGTGACCAGGCCGCCCAGGCCGCCGAAGGGGATTCGGTTGGCGTAGAAGGACATGGTGCCGAGCAGGGTGTTGATCACGACCGTGTAGGCGAAGACCATCCAGGCCACGGAGGCGGCACCGATGCGGAGTCCCCACGTTCGGTCGCGGCGGAAGTAGACCCACACCGCCAGCGGGATCATGAGCAAGGCGGCGTCTTCCTTCACCAGCAGCGACGCGGCCACCGCCACAGCCGAGCAGGACCGGCCGGGACTCGACGGCGGCGTAAATCGCCAGGGCCACCGCCAGGACCAGAAAGGCCTCGGGGTGGAACTGCTCGAGGTTGCCGTGCTGGAGCGCCGGGTTGAGCAGGTAGGCGGCGGCCAGACCGGTGGCGATCACCCCCGAGGTGGTGCGCTTCAGGGCCAGCAGGTAGATCGGGCACCGCGGCCGCGGCCAGCAGGCAGGTCTGGAGCACCAGCAGGGCCTGGGCGTGTGGCCACACCCAGTAGAGCGGGACGGCCAGCAGGAGGATGAACGACGTGTGGTCTCCGAACAGGTTCCGTCCCATCACGGTCACGAACGGGGCGTGGAAGCGGCTGAGCAGCCATACGCCCTGGTCGAAGATCCCCATGTCGTAGCCGGGAGTGCCGTAGCCGTCGTGCACCGCGACCGAAAGCTGCCCGAACCACAGCACGTAGGCGCCGATCAAGGCCGCCACGGGCAGGTGGCGCAGGAGGCGGCGGCCCACGTCGTCGAGGGTGCGCTCCGCCGGGCGCGGGTCGGTCCCGACCTGGCTGTCGATCGAAACCCCGGCCACGCCGCGAGGGTACGCGAACGGGGTGTCGCGGGCCCCGCGCCGCTGGCCCACCGGTACCATGGTGTGGTCATGAGTGTCTTCTCCAAGATCCTGCGCGCCGGCGAAGGCAAGAAGGTCCGGGCCCTGCAGGCGTTGGTTCCGGACATCAACGAGCTCGAAGCGAGCCACCAAGGCCCTGAGCGACGAGGCCCTGGCTCACCGGACGGTCGAGTTCCGGGAGCGGCTGGACCGGGGCGAGGACGTCAACGACCTGCTCGTCGACGCCTTCGCGACCATGCGAGAGGCGGCCTGGCGGACCATCGGCCAGCGCCACTTCGACGTGCAGCTGATGGGCGGCGCCGCCCTGCACTTCGGCTGGATCGCCGAGATGAAGACCGGCGAGGGCAAGACGCTGGTGTCGACCCTGCCGGTCTACCTCAACGCCCTGACCGGCGAGCGGCGTCCACGTGGTCACCGTCAACGACTACCTGGCCCGCCGCGACGCCGAGTGGATGGGCCAGGTCCACCGCTTTCTCGGCCTCGACGTCGGCCGGGTATCGCCCGGACATCGACGACTGGCAGGCCAAGAAGGACGCCTACGCCTGCGACGTCACCTACGGGACCAACACCGAGTTCGGCTTCGACTACCTGCGCGACAACATGGCCCGCTCGCTGGAGCACATGGTGCAGCGGGGCCACCCCTACGCCATCGTCGACGAGGTCGACTCCATCCTCATCGACGAGGCCCGCACCCCGCTCATCATCTCCGGCCCGTCGTCGGATTCGGCCCGGCTCTACTACCAGTTCGCCGGCGTGGCCCGCTCGCTTACCCGCGAGGTCGACTACGAGGTCGACGAGGAAAAAAGGACGGTCGCTCCGACTGAAGCAGGGCATCGAGAAGGTCGAGCGGGCCCTGGGCATCGACAACCTCTACGACCTGGTCTCCTCCAACTACGTCCACCAGCTGACCCAGGCCCTGAAGGCCAAGGAGCTGTACAAACGGGACAAGGACTACATCGTCGCCGACGGCGAGGTGAAGATCGTCGACGAGTTCACCGGCCGCATCCTCGAGGGCCGGCGCTGGTCCGACGGTCTGCACCAGGCGGTGGAGGCCAAGGAGCGGGTCACCATCAAGGAGGAGAACCACACCTGGGCCACGGTGACCCTGCAGAACTATTTCCGGCTCTACGAGAAGCTGGCCGGGCATGACCGGCACCGCCGAGACCGAGGCCTCGGAGTTCGCCAGTACCTACAACCTGCCGGTCGTGCCCATCCCGACCAACATGCCGATGGTCCGCGCCGACGAGCAGGACCTGATCTACAAGTCCGAGCAGGCCAAGTTCGAGGCCGTCGTCGAGGACATCATCGAGCGCCACGACAAGGGCCAGCCGGTGCTGGTCGGCACCGCTTCGGTGGAGAAATCCGAGGTCCTCTCGGGCATGCTCGAGCGCCGGGGTATCCCGCACCACGTCCTCAACGCCAAGCAGCACGCCCGGGAGGCGCAGGTCGTGGCCCAGGCCGGGCGGCTCCACGCCGTCACGGTGGCCACCAACATGGCCGGCCGAGGCGTCGACATCCTGCTCGGCGGCAACCCTGAGCTGCTGGCCGCCCAGGAGGTTCGGGGCGCCGGCCTCGACCCCGAGTCCGAGGAGGGCGAGGCCCGCTACCGCGAGCTGCTCGCCAAGTACGAGGACGAGTGCCGGGCCGAGGGCGACAAGATCCGCGAGCTCGGCGGGCTGTACGTGCTCGGCTCCGAGCGCCACGAGTCCCGCCGCATCGACAACCAGCTGCGGGGTCGTTCCGGCCGCCAGGGCGACCCGGGCGAGAGCCGGTTCTTCCTCTCGCTCGAGGACGAGCTGATGCGGCTGTTCGCCACCGGGGCCATGAACTGGGTCATGGGTCGGGCCCTCCCCGAGGACGTGCCGATCGACTCCAAGATGGTCTCCAAGGCCATCGAGCGGGCCCAGAACACCGTCGAGGCCCGCAACGCCGAGATCCGCAAGGACGTCCTCAAGTACGACGAGGTGATGAACGAGCAGCGCAAGGTGATCTACGCCCGCCGGGCGCCAGATCCTCGAGGGCGAGGACCTGCGGGCCCGGACCATCGAGGTGCTGTCCTCGGCCATCGACAGCATCGTCACCGCCAACTGCGCCGGTTCGGACTACCGGGAGGACTGGAACCTCGACGGCCTGCTGACCGAGGCCCGCCTGTACTTCCCGACCACCGCCACCAGGGACGCAGCTGGCCGAGCTTCCCGACAGCAACGCCATCTACGAGCACCTGGCCGGCGAGGCCATCGACTACTACGAGCAGCGCGAGCAGGCCATGCCGGCGCCCGAGGACGGGCGAGCCGGCGGACACCATGCGCGCCCTCGAGCGGGAGGTGATGCTGCAGCTGATCGACCAGAAGTGGCGGGAGCACCTCTCGGAGATGGACTACCTGCGGGAGGGCATCAACCTGCGGGCCATGGGCCAGCAGGACCCGCTGGTGGCCTGGCAGCGCGACGGCTACGAGATGTTCGGGCAGCTGATGTCGGGCATCGACGACGACTACGTCAAGATCGTGATGCACGCCCAGGTCCAGGTCCTCGAGCAGGTTCCAGCCGACGACGAGGCCAACCTGGCCGGCGCCCAGTACCAGGCGTCCGACGACCCGGTCCAGGGCAGCACCGGCATGCAGCGGGCCCTGGCCGCCGGCCCGGCGCCGGGCGAGGAGGTCGTCTTCGCCCCAGAGCCCAACGGTCAGGCCGCTCCGGCTCCAGCCGCGTCGGCGGCGGCGGCGCCACCGGAGATCGACAAGCCGGTGGTCCGCGACTCGGCGTTCGACCGGGCCGGGCGCAACGATCCGTGCCCGTGCGGGAGCGGCAAGAAGTTCAAGTTCTGCCACGGGCGCTGACGATGCCTGCGCCGTGCGTGATCTCGAGCCGAGATCTGGCGCGCCCTGCGCCGGCGCCTGGACGAGGCCGGCCACTACCTGCGACCTCGACGCGCTGCGGAGCCGGCTGGCCGAGCTGGAGGCCGAGCTGGGCCGACCCGACCTGTGGGACGACACCGAGGTCGGCCAGCGGGTGACACGCGAGTACGGCCAGACCAAGGACGACGTCGACCTGCTCGACAACCTGCAGGGCCGGATCTCCGACGCCGAGACCCTGTACGAGCTGGCCGTGGAGGAGGGCGACGACTCGGTGGCGGCCGAGCTGGAGGGCATGGTCGCCGGCGGTCAGCGCCGAGCTCGACGCCCTGGAGCTGCGCTCGCTCTTCACCGGCGAGCACGACGAGCACGACGCGGTCTGCGAGATCCACGCCAAGGACGGCGGCACCGACGCCCAGGACTGGGCCGAGATGATGGTGCGCATGTACCAGCGCTGGGCCGAGCGGCGGGGCTTCGAGTTCGAGGTCGAGGACGTCAGCGAGGGCCAGGAGGCCGGCATCCTCTCGGCCAGCTTCATCATCCGGGGTCGCTACGCGACCGGCCTGCTCACCTCGGAGCGGGGCGTGCACCGCCTGGTGCGGATCTCCCCGTTCGACGCCCAGGCCCGCCGGCAGACCAGCTTCGCCTCGATGAGCGTCGTGCCCGTTCTTCGAGGACCTCTCCGGAGAGGTGGACATCGACGAGAAGGACCTGCGCATCGACACCTACCGCTCGTCGGGCGCCGGCGGTCAGCACGTCAACGTCACCGACTCGGCCGTGCGGATCACCCACCTCCCGACCGGCACCGTCGTGGCCGTGCAGAACGAGCGGTCCCAGCACCAGAACAAGGCCAAGGCCATGCAGATCCTGGCTTCGAAGCTGGCCGAACTGCAGCGGGAGGCCCGCGACGCCGAGCTGTCGGCCATGGCCGGCCCGAAGGCCCTGGTCGGCTGGGGTGCCCAGATCCGGTCCTACGTCCTGGCTCCCTACCAGCAGGTCAAGGACCTGCGCACCGACTACGAGACCGGAAACGTCCAGGCCGTCCTGGACGGGGACCTCGACCCCTTCATGGAGGCCTACCTGCGCTGGCGCCGGGCCGGCGCGGGGGCTGTTCCCAGCTGACCGGCCCGCCGGGCTAACTATCGTCGGGCGACGGGCGGCAGTCGGGCCTGCCCGCGCTGGTCCGTCTCTTTTTCTCATGATCAAGTTCGAGAACGTCACCAAGTCCTACAAGGGCACCACCGTCGCCTTGCGGGACGTCAACGTGGACATCCAGAAGGGGGAGTTCGTCTTCCTGGTCGGCCCGTCGGGGTCGGGCAAGTCGACCTTCCTCCGGCTGGTGACCAAGGAGGAGCAGGCCGAGCACGGCCGGGTGTGGGTGGCCGGCAAGGAGGTCGGCGCCCTGTCGCCGTGGAAGGTGCCCTACCTGCGCCGCAACATCGGCTGCGTGTTCCAGGACTTCCGGCTGCTGCCCACCAAGTCGGTGTACGAGAACGTCGCCTTCGCCCTCGAGGTGATCGGTCGGCCCCGGCACGTCGTACGTTCGCAGGTGCCGCAGATCCTCGATCTGGTCGGGCTGGGCAAGAAGCTCGGCAACCTGCCCCACGAGCTGTCCGGCGGCGAGCAGCAGCGGGTGGCCATCGCCCGGGCGTTCGTCAACCGGCCCCTGATCCTCCTGGCCGACGAGCCCACCGGCAACCTGGACCCCTCGACCACGGCCGGCATCATGCGGCTGCTGGACCGGATCAACCGGACCGGCACCACGGTGCTGATGGCCACCCACGACAACAGCATCGTCGACTCGATGCGCCGGCGGGTCATCGAGCTGGACCGGGGCACGGTCATCCGGGACCAGGCCCGCGGCGTCTACGGGATGGGGGCCTAGCGACTCGTGCGGGTCTCCACCGGCTATGTCGCGCGCGAGACCGCCGGCAACCTGCGCCGCAACCTGGTCATGACGTTCTCGGCGATCATCACCATGGCGGTGTCGCTCTCGGCCCTCGGCGGCGTGCTGATCATGCGCCAGGCCATCAACAAGGCGTCCATTCAGTGGCGGGGCGGCGTGGAGATGGCCATCTTCCTCCAGCCGACGGTCTCCGCCAACGAGACCGCCGCCATCGGCCACGAGCTGGCCAGCACCCCCGGGGTCAAGAAGTACCACTTCGTCGACAAGCCGCAGGCCTACCAGGAGTTCAAGGAGATCTTCGGCGGCAACAACGACATCGTCGGGGTGCTCGGGGTCAGCGACATGCCTCCCTCCTACCGGGTGGTGCCGACCAAGGCCCAGGACATCTCCGAGCTGGGCCGGCAGTTCCAGGGCCAGCCCGGGGTCCTGCAGGTGTCCTACGCCCAGCAGGAGATCGACGCCCTGCTGCACCAGTTCAAGCAGCTGCGGCTGATCGGCGTATGTCCTCGCCGTCGGCGTGATGGTCGGCGCCATCGCCCTGATCGTGAACACCATCCAGCTGGCCATCTTCGCCCGCCGGCGGGAGGTGGCGGTCATGAAGCTGGTCGGGGCGACCAACTGGTTCATCCGGGTGCCGTTCATGCTCGAGGGGCTGATCCAGGGGATCGTCGGGCGCCATCGTGGCCTTCGCCGTCACCTATGCCGTCCGCGACACCATCGCGTCGTTCGTCGGCAACGAGACGGTTCTCGGCACCCGGCAGCTGTTCGTGACCTCCCACGAGGCCATCATCACCGGCTGATCCTGCTCTGGTGGTCGGGGCCGTCGTCGGCGTCTTCGGATCGGCGTTCGCCATACGCCGCTTCCTCGCCGTCTAGCCGCCCCGCCACCTCGGCCACCGAACCGGACCGCCCCAACCAGGACCCCGGCCCAGCCGGCCCCGAATGAGCCGAACCGCCCGGCGGAACGGTCCGGTCGGGCCGGTCTAGCTGGTTCGGCCGTGCGGCCGGCTTAGGTGGCCGACTCGGGCCAGGCTCGTTCGGCCACCAGGAGCACGGCGGTCGCCACCGCATCGGGCTGATCACGAAGAAGCAGGTGATGAGCGCCGGCCAGGACGGTGTGGCTGGCAGCCGGGATCCCCGCGGCCAGATACTCGGAAACGCGCGGCAGCACGGTCCGGTCGGCGCTGCCGTTGATGACGATGGTGGGCGCTACGACGGTGCCTAACACCGAGTTGAGCCGTTCGACATCGCGCAGCAGAAACCGTTGTTCCACCACCAGGGAGCGCCACATCGCCGTGCTGCTGCCCGCCGCGGTCAGGTCGGTCAGCAGGTCGACCGCCTTACGGGGGCGGCCCCGGACGTAGCGGTCGACCAGGGCCTGCACCCGGCGGCTGTGAAGCACCTTCTCGATGGATCCCAATGCCAGCGCCGCCAGCGTTTCACCAAGTAGCGGGGCGGCCAGCACCCGATCCTCCCACTTGAACAAATCTCCCGGTCCGACCGAAGCGGCCAGCACCAAGCCTGCCGTCCGAGAAGGGAACAACTCGGCGAATGCCAGTGCCACCCCTCCACCCCAGCTGTAGCCCGTTACCACCGCCCGTTCCAGGTCCAGACGGTCCAGCAGGCGAGCCAGGGCCCACGCGTTCTGCCGGAAATCCCCGGCCACCCCGCCGGTCCGGCCGTAACCGAGCCGGTCGGGAACGATCACCATCAACCGGTCGGACAACAGGGGGGTGACGTGCTGCCAGTCGACGGCGGTGCCCGGTTGGCCGTGCAGCAGAACGACCGGAGGTCCCGTGCCGTACACATCTGCCGCCAACTGCCGTTCGTCCACGGAGATGTCCGGCGCCGGTCGCAACGACCAGCCCGGGCGGCTGGGCCATCCCTGCCGGGCCGGCCATCCGGGGAGGCCCGGCCCTCGGCGGGCATCTGGCGACCCCCCGGCGTTGGGCGGGGCCGGGTCGGCCGGATCCGGCCCCGGCCCGGGTGGGCTCGTATCGCTCATCCTTGATTCACGAGGTGGTCGGCGGAGGCCTCGAAAAAGCTCAGCATCTGCATCTCGTCCAAGGGCCGCAGCGACTCGGCCTGCACCGCCTCCCTCATGTGGTGCAACCAGGCCGCTCGCTCCGCCGGACCGATCGCGAAGCGACTGTGCCGCTCGACGAGCCTGGCCTCACCCCGCTCGGTTCGATAGACGGCGGGGCCGCCCCAATGCTGGATCAGGAACAATTCGAGGTGCCGGCGAGCGGCTTCGAGCCGGTCGGGATCGGCCGGATACACCCGCAGCAGTACCGGGTCGCCGGCGACCGCGGTATAGAACCTGCGGGTCAGGGATTCGAAGAACGCGTCGCCCCCAGCCCGCTCGTACAGGGTTGAGGGCCGGGCCACGCCGTCAGCATGGTCGATCAGACCGGCGTTGCGGTAGCCCGGGCCCGGGGCCGATCGCCGCCGGGGGGGACGGTGGGGCCAGGACCCCGGTCTGCCGGACCCGCCGGCTGGACCGAAGCGAGGCCGATGCCTCTCCCGGGCCTGACCAGTGCTGCGGTCATGGCGCTCGTACACTCCAGACCGGTGCGCCTGGGTCGTGCCAGTTCGTGGTCATTTCGTGTTCGCAGGTCCGTAGCCGTGGCCGCCGCGCTCGTCGCTCTGAGTGGCTGCGGGAGCGCCAATGCTGGCTCGACAAATGCCGCCAATCAGGCATTCCTCTCCGCGGTGCACGTCGCCGCGCCCGACATCAGCACCTACCGAACCGACGTGCAACTCATGCGCCTCGGCCACGCCGCATGCGACGGCTTTCGTTCGGGTGCGTCATTCCAGGAGCTTGCCGACCGGCTCGTGCTCCTCGAGGGCACCAACCCGCTTCCATCGGCCGACCTCGGGGCGGTGATCGATGCCGCGGTCGGTGCCTATTGCGAGCAGTATCGCAGCAGGGTCGAGTGAAGGTCCCTTTCCTGACCCGACGGCCGGCGCCGGGCCGGCGCCGGGTGCTCGCCGGCCCAGCCGCCGGCCGGGCCGGCCGCGGCCCAGGCCGCTAGGCGCCCGCCGCCGCTGCTCGCCCGCCAGCCGGGGCCCCGCTGCCTTCGATTTTGTTCTAGAAAGTCGCGTCGTACACGGGCGACTTATAGAACACAATCAGTTCGAGGGGCCGAAAGGGCAGTTCGAGGGGCCGAAAGGGCGCACTAAGAGTACGAATGCACTCAGCGGCTGGCGACCCAAGGGCTGATGAACGTCACCACTCGTTGGCCGAATGCCACGTGGGTGCCCGGTGCCAGGGCCCTGGGCTCGTAGGGTCGAAGCCGGGCCCACTCTGTGCCGCCTGGTTCGAAGATGCACGTGCCAGCGGCGGAGCCCCGGTCAACGACACTGACGTCCCAGTCGGTGAGCCGTACCTCAGCGTGCGAGCCCGACACGTCGCTCCCGGTGAGGACCAGGGGGCGGGCCAGACCGCCCCCCACGGTTGGATCCCGACCAGAATTGGAGCCGACGAGATAACCCCGATCCAACCGGTAGATGGCGCCACTGTCCGTGATCAGGACGCCGAGCGGTGGGCGGGTGCCGCTGACCTGGTCCCGGGCTTCCGGGGGCAGAGGTGTGCGGCAGCGGGCGCAGGCCGAGAGACCAGGACGGTTGAGGTGTCCACGCCGGCAGAGAACGCCGGCCACGACCGGTGCCCCAGGAATTCGCTGATCCGGGCCAGGACCTCGGGCGAGTGCGGTGCCAGCCGTTGCGGTGGCTGTTCGCAGGTCCAGGGAGCCGGGGGGACCGGGTGGCACGGGGCGGCGGGTGACCGGTTCCGGTGTCAGGTCGGGTTCGGATTCCGGAATCGGTGTCGGCGTAGCAATCTCATCTGCCGACGCGGCCGTCTGGTCGGGTGTCGTCGCCGCGGCCGTCTGGTCGGGTGTCGTCGCCGCGGCCGTCTCGACCGGTGTCACGGGAGGGATAGGTACCGGAGTGGATTCGGCGCCGGCCTCGGTTGATTGCGTCGGATCATCGCTGCGGTCACGATCGGGCTCCGCGACGGCCGCGATCGCCATGGTCGCGGGTATCGCCGCCAGCGCCACGGTCGCCGGCACCTCCTCCTCCGGGGCTCCCGCCGCTTCCGGGGCTTCCGCGGACCCGACTGACCGAGCCGCTCCCACCATCCCGGCCACTCCCAGCGCCCCAGCCGCGACAGCCGCCCCCTCCACCCCTGGCGGCGGCCCCGGCTCCGCCATCGGCTCCACCCCCGGCTGCGGCTCTGCCTCCAGCACCATTCCCACCCCTGCGCCCGGCCCCACCCCTACTCCCGATGGTGACGGTGGCGACTGTGGCCCGCCCTCCACCCCGGGCTGCGACTCGCCTCCGAGCGGTGACCCCTCGACGACGCCCACACCCACGCCCACAGCCAGGGCGCTGGTGGCCGACCCGGACTCCGGGTCAGGCGGGCTTTGAACCTCCGACGCGGGTCGTACCACGGCCAGGCGGCCCGGCGCAGCGCCTGGCACCAGCACGAAGCCCGCGCCCGGCACCACGCCTGCCTCCAGATCCCACATGACGTCGGGTTGCACGGGTGGAGCAGGTGCTCCCGCTCCGCCGACAGTGATCGCCGGTCTCGGAGTGATGATGGCCTGCAGCCATCCGGGGCTCGGGGTCGGGGCCAGCCACCGGGCTCCATCCCAGGCCTGGACCGGGCCGTGGAGGAGCGAGGCCCACCCGTGATCGCTGGGGCCGATCACTACGAAGGCCACGTGGGGCTCCGGATCGCGCCCCGCCAACACGCCGGCAATGTGGTCCGCGATCTGGCGACCGCCACGGGGAGAGGGGCCCAGGTTGCGGGCGGACTGGGCCAGGAAGCTGATCAAGGCCGGGGAAGCGGTGGGATCGGCCCAGGCCGCAATCCCGCCGTAGCGAATGACCGTACCGGCCCCCGGTGTAACTTCGATGCGCTCGATCATCGGAGCACTTCAACTCCGCTCAGTCGATCGGCAAACTCTTTTGCGGTCAGCGGGCGTTCGTCAGGGTCGTCGGCCAGACAGGCCGAGATGGTCTCGACGACCTCGGCGGGAAGGTTCGGGTCGACCTGCGGTCGGGTGAAAATGATCCGCTGAAGTGCCGTCACGCCCGCATCGTCGACGATGCCCGGGTAGAGGGGAGTGGATGAGAGCAGCCCGTGCAAGGTGGCGGCCAGGGCCCAGACGTCGGACGACCGGGACGGCTCCTCTCCTCGGAGCAGGGCCGGATCGAATCCGATCACATCCCGCCAGCCCTGCATCCTCGCTACCTCGCCTGCCGGGCGTCCGAGTAGCGGCGGTCCGAGCACGGCGCCACGCCCGGTGAAGAGGATGGCCCGGCTGTCGATGGATCCGTGAGCGATGCCTGCTTCGTGCAGGGCGTGGGCGCCCCGGGCCGCGTCGGCCACAGCCCGGATCCGGTCGCCGGTGTCGAGCTGATCTCTCGGATTCTCGGTGCTGCCGCCCGGTGCCGACTCCGCGGCCAGATAGACGCCCGCCCCGTCTCCATCGAGGTCAGGTCCTACCTCGAAGAGTGTCAGCAACCGGTCCGATCCGACGCCCGCCAGGCGGGTCAGGTAGCTAGCGAGGTCCCGCCAGCCGGCTGCGTCCACCGCCAACTCGGTGATCACGACGGGGCTGCCGTCGAGGCCGAGCCGTTCGGGCGACCGGCACAGGTACCGGGCTTGTCCGGCTGCCGTGAACGGCAGGGCCTGGATGACCTCATAGTCGGCGATCGACGACCGCAACGAACCTCCTACACGTCACGTTGCGCTCAGAGCGTACCGGGCGTCCGGCCTCAGCTGCGGTATCCCCCCACTCCGCAGGTCCTCGGCGGCCGGGTGAGTGGAGAACAGTTGCACTCGGTCAGTACACATGTAATAAGATAAAAACTTATGAAACAGCTTCTCACCACACTGGTGACCGCAGCCGTGCTTTTGGCGGCCGGGCCAGTCGTGGCCGGAACGGTCTTCGGTTCGGTGCTCGCCGGCGCTGGGAGCGGCGAGCTGGCGGTCGCCGGCGCTGAGGTCGGCCTCAGCACCGGGGGCACGGGTCTGGGCGGCGGCGACCTCAGTGGCGCCGGCGGTCTCGGCCGTGGGGACGCCGGCACCCCCGATGGTGGTGGCAGCATTGACGACATTCCGTTGCCCATGCGGGTGACCTACCAGGCCGCCGCCACGGTCTGTCCCGGCCTGTCGTGGACGATGCTGGCGGCCATTGGCACTATCGAGTCGGGCAATGGTCAGTCCACGCTGACGGGCGTCCATTCCGGCAAAATTCAGCGGGCGCGGAGGGGCCCATGCAATTCGAGCCGGCCACATTCCGGAGCTATGACCTTCCGGTCCCGCCCGGAGGGGTGGCGCCTCCCACTCCCTACGACCCGGTGGACGCCGTCTACGCCGCGGCCCGGATGCTGTGCGCGGACGGAGTTGCCACGCCGGGTGGTCTGATCCGGGCCATTTTCGCCTACAACCATTCGACCGCGTATGTCGATGCCGTTCTTCAGGTGGCGGGGCGCCTCCAGAGTTCCGTTTCTGCCGCGGTGGCCGGTTCTGGCCCGGCGTCCGCCGCGCCCACCGGGACCTCCGGCGCCGCGGCCGTGGCGGTGCAGTTCGCGGTATCTCAGATTGGCACTCCCTATCGCTGGGGCGGCGAGACCCCAGGCGTCGCCTTTGACTGTTCGGGTTTGGTGCAGGCGGCTTGGGAGGCCGCGGGGGTGCAACTGCCGCGGGTCGCCCAGCAGCAATTCGGGGCGGGACCGCCCCTGGCTCCAGGCATCCCACTCCAACCCGGCGACCTGGTCTTCTTCGGCCCCCCGGGCGGTGGCGTCACCCATGTCGGGATGGTGACCGATCCCTCCGGGCAGATGGTGGACGCGCCGCACACGGGGGCGTTCGTGCGTATCGAGTCCTTTCCCGTTCGCGTCGGGGCGGCGTGGGGTGGCGACATCTACCTGGGCGCCACTCGCCCCGGAGCCGATTGACCAGCCCCTCCGGGCAGGGTGGGCACGAGGTGCTCAGCCGTCGCGGCGTCGCACAGCCGCCAGAGTCCATCGACGACGTCCCGGGCCGGCACGAACGCGGCCCCGGCGCCGTCGAGCTGCGGGGCGGGCGTGGTGGCGGAAGTGGGCGTCGGGCCAGCCCACCCGCTCGAACCAGGACGGCCGGCTCCTGGCCGGCCCGGGTGGCCTGGTGGGGGGCGTGCGGTGCCCTCTCGTGGCCAGGGATCCGGTCGTTCAGGCCTGGAGGCTGGCGAGGACAGTCGAGGTAGTGGCGGGGTCGGCGTAGACGAGTAGCCAAATCTCCGCGCCCGTCCTGGACTGCCAGGCGTCGACGGCGGTGGCTTCGAAGCCGCCCGGTCGGGTGAGCGTGTAGCGATACGCGACCGATGCCCCTTTCACCTGGGTAGGGCTCGCCGCCCCCAGATGGTAAGGGACGGCCCGTTCCTCTCCGAAGGTCGCGAACGAACTCGGCGGCGTCTCCCCGGCCACCGGCGGGCTCGCTTTGGCGCCGACATGTTCAGCCGCCCAGCCTGATGAACCCTGGTTGTCGAGGTCGCCCACGTCGTCGGTGTAGGCGCTGCTCTGGGACCAGGTGGAGGGAACGGCGTAGGCGAAATAGCCGTCGCTGATCGCCTGGTAGCCGGGGGGCACCTGCACCGGGTGCACCGACGGGCCTTTCGAGCTGGCCACCACCGCCACGATCAACGCCAGGGCCCCGATGACCAGCGACGGTGCGAGCACCAGGCCCATCCAGCGTCGGTTCCGTCGCCGGGCGGCCACCTCGAGCGGGGTGAGTTCGCCGCGCTGACGGCGCTCCAGCGTCTGGCCGGGGCCGCTCGGCGGCAGTTCTTGCACCCTGCCATGCTGGCACGACCGGTGGGTTGCGACCAGGCGCCGGGCGCGAAACCGGCACAGGAAGTGCCCCGATGGGCTTTTCCTGTGCCGGCTACCTCGTCGAAGCCTGCGAACCGCTCTCTGGTCTGGGACCGCCTCGTCCTGGGTCTCGCCATAACGAGACCCAGCCATAGGGCCGGTCAAGTCGAGGGCTGGCACACCACGACGATGAATGGACTCGGGCTCCGTCGAAACCCGAGTCCGCCGCTAACGGGGCGGAACGTCCTCCTCGGACGAGCTCCATGTTGCCACGGTGCCCTCCTTTCCCTGGTCCGTCGCAATCCGACGTGTTTGGGTGTTCGCCGCACCGACTGGCTTGGCGAGGTGAACTCAATTGAAGGCGCCGGGCCGGCGCATGTCAATAGCCTCTACGGACATGTCAGCGATCGATGCCGCCACCGCCGCCGAACTCGTAGAGGCCATCCGCAGCTTCGTGCGTCGCGACGTGGTGCCCGCCGCCGGGGAGTTCGATCGGGCCGACATTTACCCCGACCGGCTGGTGGATCAATTGGCCGACTTCGGTCTTTTCGGGGCCCTCATTCCGGAGTCCTACGGGGGATTGGGTCTGGACGTGACCACCTACGCCCGGGTGGTCGAGGAACTGGCCGCCGGATGGATGTCACTCACTGGCGTCCTGAACACGCACATGATCGCCGCCACCCTGATCAGACTCCATGGCACCGAGGAGCAACGGCGCCGGATCCTGCCGGAGATGGCCAGCGGGGCGTGGCGGGGCGCCCTCTCACTGTCGGAGTCGGACGCCGGCAGTGACACTCGAGCCGTCCGCTGTCAGGCGGTACGAGACGGCGATGAATACGTGATCAACGGCACCAAGATGTGGGTCACCAACGGGGTGCGTTCCGCGGTGGTCGCGCTCGCGGCCCGGACCGATGACGGGGTGACCTGTTTCATCGTCGAAAAAGAGCCCGGAACGCGCTTCGGCGGCATCGAAGTGACCCGTCATGTCGACAAGCTCGGGTACCGGGGGATCGAAACCGTCGAGATGACCTACGTCAACCACCGGATTCCCGCCGACGCCGTGCTCGGCGGAGCCCAGGCCCCATTGGGCCAGGGTCTACCGCAGATCCTCGGCGCTCTGGAGCTGGGTCGGGTCAATATTGCGGCACGTGGGGTCGGAGTGGCCCGGGCCGCCTTCGAAGCGGCGATTTCGTACGCACAACAGCGGCAGACGTTCGGAGTGCCGATTGCCCGGCACCAGGCCATCGCTTTCAAATTGGCTGATATGGGGGTGCGGGTCGAGGCGGCCCGGTTGTTGACGCTTGCCGCCGCCGCGAAACTGGACCGCGGGGAGCGGGCTGATGTCGAGGCCGGCATGGCCAAGTTGTACGCATCCGAGGCGGCCTTTGAGAATGCGACCGAGGCCATGCGGATCCACGGCGGTTACGGGTATACGTCTGACGCACCGGTCGAGCGCTACTACCGGGACGCGCCGCTCCTGATGATCGGCGAGGGCACCAATGAGATCCAACGGCTGGTGATCGCTCGGCGTCTGTTGGAGCGGTACGCCACCGGATGAGCGTTCGGACCGCCGTGGGGCGCCCTTACAGGTGGTCGTGCGACCAGCGCCGGTTGACCCAACGCCAGACGAACGCCGCGACCGCAGCCAGCACCGCGACCTTGAGGATCCACCCGGCCAGATGGAACAGGAAGCCCAGGGCCCAGAAGGTGATGGTCAGGGCTACGGCGGCGAGTACGGCGATCACCACGATCATCACGATGAGGCTGAACATGCTGTTCTTGCGGGAGCCGTGGTTCTCCGGCTCCGTGTAGGGATTCTGCCTGCCGGGTCCACCAACAGCACCGAAGTCGTAGTTAGGCATTATTCCTCCTTGGCTTCAGATGCTACGGGTGGGCGTTCCGGCCGGCATCGTCCGCGAGGGCGATTCGCGCCTCCACCGCGAGGCGGATTCTGAGCCCACCAGGCCCGGTCTCGGAGGAGATCCCCTGGGGGTGGGGCTGGCGGCGAGAGGACCCGTCAACCCCGCTAGCGGAGGGTGCCGCCCGGCTCCACCAGGCCATGGTCGTAGGCGAGGACCACGGCCTGAATCCGGTCTCTGACGCCGAGCTTGCTCAGGATATGGTTGACGTGGGTCTTGACCGTCGTCTCGCTGATGTAGAGCCGCTCGGCGATTTCGGCATTGCTCGCCCCCCGCACCACCTCCCGCAGCACATCGACCTCCCGGTCGGTAAGGTCGGTGAACCGGTCGGGGACATAACCCACCGGCGGCTGCTGCGGACGGCGGGCGAACTCTTCCAGCAGCCGCTTGGTCATCTTGGGCTCCACCAGGGCGTTGCCGGCCTGGGCGGCCCGGATGGCCGTCACCAGGTCCTCGGGCGGCGACGCCTTGAGCAGGAAGCCACTGGCCCCGGCCCGGACCGCAGAGAACAGGTGCTCGTCGAGGTCGAAGGTGGTCAGGACCACCACTTTCGTTTCTCCCTCTTCGACCAAACGCCGGCAGGCCTCCACCCCATCCAGCCGGGGCATGCGGACGTCCATCAGCACCACGTCGGGCCGGAGCCGGCGGGCCTCCTCGATGGCCTCAAGGCCGTCGGCAGCCTCCCCGACGACCTGGAGGTCCTCCTCTGTTTCGAGCACCAGGCGCAGGCCTCGGCGCACCATCGCTTCGTCGTCGGCGAGGAGCAGGCGGATCATGGCTCCAGTTTCGCCGCTCGGAAGGAGTGAGACCGGCGCTATGGGTCCGGCGCGGGCGTCCCGGGTGACCGGGGCCGGGGACAGGGGGTGCCGGCTGCTGGCGGAGGCCAGCAACGGGAAGGGGGGCAGGCCCGCGGGGCCGGCGGCAGGAGATGCTGGTTGCCTGCACCGGGGGCCCGGGCCGCCGCGCCCGGGCCCCGGCACCTGGAGGCCGCACCTGGAGGCCGGAGCCGGAGCCGGTCAGGCCACGCTGATGAGCACGACTGGAATGCTGGCGTGCACCCGCCAGCCGGGCCCGGGCCGGCGGGGACCGGCCTCGAGCGTCCCGCCGATGGCGGCGAGCCGCTCCTGCATGCCCACCAGGCCGTGCCCGCCGCCGCCTCCCGAGCCGTTGCGGGCGCCGCCGGCTAGGGCTGCGCCGGGGCCTTCGTCGTCCACGAATACGGTGATGGCGGTCGGGGAGTAGATCAACTGGACGTCGATGGGTCCTTCGCCGGCGTAACGCACCGCGTTGGTCAGACCCTCCTGTACCAGCCGATACACGATCATCTCCACGCTGGCGGGCAGTGGAGGCGGTTCGCCGAGGGTGCTGAGGGCCACCGTGCGGCCGGTCTGGCGGACGGCGTCGACCAGGGCGGGCAGATCAGAAAGACGGGGGAGCGGCGCCCGGCCGCTGGTGTCGTCGACACTGCCGTGCCGGTCGGCTGCGGCGCCGATCGAGGCGTCCGCGCCTCGGAGGACGGCCAGCATCCCCTCGAGCTCGCTCAAGGTCTGGCGACCGGTTTGCTCGGCGGCTTCCAACGATTCGGTGGCGGTGTCGGGTTTGCTGGCCCCGACCCGCCGGGCTGCCGCGATCTGGATGGTCATGAGGCTGACGCCGTGGGCCACGATGTCGTGCAGTTCGCGGGCGATGCGGACCCGTTCTTCGGCCACGGCCAGTTGGGCGCTGCGATCTTCTTCGACCTGCATGCGCCGGGCCCGGTGGAGGAGCAGGCCGGCTCCGAGTGAGATCACGAACAGCGGCCAGAACAGCGCCGCGGTCACCCGGAACACGCCGAGGCTGTCCAGCAGGAAGGCGGCGCCGAGGAGCAGGAAAAATGTTCCCACCGCCACTCTTGACGTGCGGTACTGGTAGGTAGCCACCGTCGCGGTCATCGGGCGCATCCCGAACCGCCGATGAAGATCTGACCGAAAACCTGGTGCACGTCGAGCAGAACGCTCGAGGTCGGGGTCGGGGCGGAGGTGGACGTCGGGGCGGGGGTGATCGGGCCCCGGAACTGGGCCCCCACACCGTCGGCGACGTCCCGACCCCCGACGCAGATCTGGCCGGCAACCACCCGGGCGTCGACTCGTACCGCCGCGCCCGCAGGCACCTTCACGGTGGTGTTCCCGGCCACGCTGATGACCTTGACCGTCCCGGAGGCGGTCGCGGTCGACAAGTCGACCATCAGATTGCCGAATCCCCCGTGGACGGTGCCGGTGGGCAGGGCTCCGGCTTGGGCCGACACCGACTTGTTCCCGAAGGTGACGCTGTCGAGCGCCCCTCCGAGCCCGAAGGTGCTCGATGTCGCCACCAGGACCGCGACCAATGCCGCGCCCAGCCATATCGGCCACGAGCGTCGGCTCAGGCTCCAGTCGGTGCGCCCGGTCACGACCAGCGAGGCCCCCAGCAGCATGAGTCCCAGCGCGACCACGGCCTCGATCGATACGTGTAGCACGCCCGTTGCGCCGATGAGCCAGGCCACGCCGAACAGCACAGCGAGGATGCCGGCCACCGTAGAGGCATCCCAACGATGCCGGACCGGCGGCTTTGGATTCCGCTGGCGGCGGGGCTGGCTCGGTGCGGGTCCCGCCCACGGCGCAGCGGTGGTCGGGCTGGCCGGGCCCGACGGGCCGGCCCAGGGTCGGGCGCGACCCCGGCCCGGCCGGGCCCATGGCGGTGCGGTCGGCCTCGGCTGGTACCCGCTGCCCTCGGCGCCGGGCGGGTTGGCGTCTGCGGTGTCGCCGGCCGGCGGGCCCCAGGTTCGGCCCGCCCACCCGCTCGAACCAGGACCGCAGCCCCAGGGAGCCCACGGGGGGCCGTGGCGCCGCCCGTGGCGTCCGTACCAGCCCGTTCGCACGCCGCGACGGGCCTCGTCACTCAGTCCCCTCAGTCCGTGACGGACCGCTCGTCCTGGCGGGGAGCCGCCGCGCCTGGCCTGATCCACGGCTTCACGGAAATCACGTCCGAGTGAGCGCGCCAAGGCCCCGATGTCTTCCGCTACCTTCCGGAACTCGTCGTCCCTGGCCACACCACGAGGTTACGGCGCCCCGCTGCCGGCGGTCATCCACCTCCGGGTGGAATCGCCTCTCCATCGACGGGCTGATCTGCACCGCCGACGGGATCCCGGGCGGCTCGGACGGCGCTGTTGGCGCACGCCACGACCGGCACCGCCACGATGGCCCCGAAGATCCCGAAGAGGAGTGCCCCTGCCGAGAGGGAGAGAACCACGGCAAGAGGGTGCACGCGCACGTACCGACCAACCACGAACGGTTGCAGGGCGTGGGCCTCGATCTGGTTGTTGAGGACCAGCACGGCGACCACGACTACCGCCGCGAACACTCCCTGGCTGAGACCGGCGACGCCGACCGCCAAGGCGCCGGTGATCACCGCGCCGACCAGCGGGACAAAGCTGCCCAAGGCGACCAGCACGGCCAGCGGGAAGGCCAGGGGCACGCCAAGGATCGTGAGGGTGATGAGAATTACGACACCGTGGAAAGAGGCCACGATCAGGGTGCCTCGCACGTAGTCGCTCAATGTCTGCCACGCCGCCCGGCCTCCGGCATCGACGCGCGGCCGGGTGGGGGCGGGCGCCCCTTTGAGCAAGAACCCCCACACCCGGGCCCCGTCGTAGAGCAGGAAGATGGTGGAGAAGATGACCAGGGCGAGCCCGCCCAGAACCTCGAGCGCCGCTTTGCCGGTTGAGAGGGCGGTCGAGGCAATGACGGAGCTGTTCTTGGTGACTTCGTCGGTGATGCGCTTCGACAGGTTGTTGACCGTGGTCGGGTTGAGCCGCAGCGGCCCGGTGATTAGCCAGCGTTTGATGTGCGGAATGAGATTGTTGATTTCATTGCCCAGTTGGGGCGCCTGTTCCGCGGCCCGGATCACGACCAGGGTGATCAGGCTGCCGAGCAGCACCACTGCGACCAGTACCGTCGCCAAGGTGGCGGTCGCCCGCCCGAGGCCGCGGCGACTGAAGAACGCCATGATCGGGTGGAGCAGGGCCGTTACCAGCAACGACACCAGGAAGGGGATGACCACCAAACCCAGATGCACGAGCAGCTTCAGCGAGAAGTAAGCGACGGTACCCACGACCAGCAGACGCCAGCCGTAATCGCCCGCGACTCGGAGCATCTGGCCGGGGTACGGGCGGCCCGTAGACGGCTCCGGACCGGGCCCGGTCCCGGAGCCCGCCTGCTCGGTCGACGTCACGGCTCCAGCCTGCCTGACCCGCGGCCTTGGCTCGGCGATGCTCGCGGGGTAGCGAAAGCCGCGGCCTGCCGGCGAGACTTGTATGCGAGAGTGGCCCGATGTGGCGCGGGCGGAGGGCGGGCCGAGCCCGGTGGATGGCGGCGGTGATCGCCGCCCTGGCGGTGGCGTCGACGGTGACGGCGTGCAGTCGCACTTCCCAGAGCCCGGAAACCGTGGTGTCGATGTTTCTGG
Organism: uncultured Acidimicrobiaceae bacterium; assembly: GCA_963769725.1. Classification (GTDB taxonomy): domain Bacteria; phylum Actinomycetota; class Acidimicrobiia; order Acidimicrobiales; family Palsa-688; genus PALSA-693. The sequence continues at coordinate 390,971 of CAVYMU010000011.1, forward strand.
CCGCGTGGAACCGGAGCGATTGGGCCGCCATGAGCCAGTACATCGACCAACCGGCGCCGAACTTGGCGGCGGCGGGGCCGGCGTTGACCTCGGGGTTGAAGGCTTCGAATGTCACCCACTCCCTCGGGGCGGTGACCCATAAAGGATCTACCGCGGTGGCAGCAATCACATCCCGGTACGTGCTGCCGGGGGTCGGCGGGTGGGAGGTGGCCTCGACGGTGGACCTGGCCCACCATTCCGGCCACTGGTTGGTTGAATGGTCACCGGCTGTTGTCGACTCCGCCCTTTCTTCCGGTAGCCGGTTGGTCTTCGCTCCGACCTGGGCGGCCCGGGCCCCGATCCTCGGTAACGCCGGCGCCCCGCTCACCGCGGAGGGGGCGATGGTGAATGTCGGCATCGAAGGGAGCCGGATCAAAGACCCTTCCGCGGTCTCCGCCGCCTTGATGGCCGCGGGTGCCACCGCCGCCGAGGTCCAGGCGGCCCTGGCGGCCGCGTCCGTTCATCCGACGTACTTCGAACCCGTGTTCACGCTGACCCAATCCCGTTTCGAGCAGCTGGGCGGACAGAGCGGCACGCTGTACCGGATCGCAGGCACGGTCTTCCAACCCACGACGGCCCGTACCGTTATCACACCGGGCCTGGGCGCCCACGTGGTCGGAACCGTCGGTCCCGTGACGGCGGAGGAGCTGCAAAAGCTGGGATCGCCCTACGACTCCACCAGCATCGTCGGCCAAACCGGGCTTGAGGCCGCCTACCAGGCCCAGCTGGCCGGAGACCCCGGCGGCACCATCAAGGTCGTGGGTGCAGATGGCAAGTCCGGCGCCACCGTGGCCGTCTTTCCCGCCCATCCCGGGACCGCGCTGCAAACGAGCATCGACCCATCCGTGCAGCGGGCCGCGGAAGCGGCTCTCGCCCCGGTGTCGCAGTACGCCGCCTTGGTGGCGGTCCGGGCATCCACAGGCCAGGTGCTGGCGGCGGTGAGTGTGCCCGAGGCCTATCAGTTCGATCAGGCCCTGGAAGGCCAGTTCCCGCCGGGCTCCACGTTCAAGGTGATCACGTCGACGGCCCTCATCGACCAGGGCCTGTCGCCGTCGTCGCCGGCTTCTTGCCCTTCGAGCCTGATCGTCGACGGGGAAATGTTCCACAACGCCGAAGGTGACGCCCCTACCAGCACCCTGGCCGGCGCCTTTGCCGAATCGTGCAACACCGCCTTCATCAGTCTGGCTACCGCCCATCTCGGGCTCGGCAGTCTCCCGGCTGCGGCCGGGCTTTACGGCATCGGCACCACCCCGCAGATGGGCCTGGCCGCCTTCGGTGGCCAGGTGCCGACCCCGCGCGACGCCGCCGGGTTGGCCCAAACCGCGATCGGCCAGGCGCAGGTGCTGGTGTCCCCGCTGGCGATGGCCATGGTCGCGTCAGCAGTCGACACTGGCCTGGTCCGTGCGCCGCGGCTGGTCGCCGGAGCCGCGGACGACAACGCTCCTGTGCACTCGCTGCCGCCAGCGGTGAAGTCCGGATTGCAGCAGATGATGGCCGAGGTCGTCGCCAATGGAACGGCGGCGGGCACCGGATTGCCCGCTGGCACCTACGCCAAGACGGGGACCGCCGAGTACGGCACGGGCACTCCGCAGCCGACCGACGCCTGGCTGATGGGCTACCGCGGTGATATCGCCTTTGCCATGGTCCTCCAGGGCACCGGGAACGGCGGCCCGACCGACGGCCCGATTGTCGCCCGCTTTCTGAATGCCCTCGGCGCTGCCGCCTAGGCGCCGGCCGACCCGGCCGGCTGACCAGGATGCGCTCAGTCGTCTCCCGGGGTCCGGCACACCAGCGCCGCGGGGCTCAGGTGGCTGGGACCGCGGCTGCAGTCGGCAGAGTGAAGACAAAGCTGGCTCCCGCCTCGCCGGTGTCGGCCACCCAGATCCGTTCGCCGTGCGCCTCCACGAATGCCTGGGCGATGGCTAATCCGAGACCACTCCGCCCTCCTGCGTCCCCGCGATTGAACATTTGAAAGATGCTGTCTCGTTCGTCTGCCGCCACTCCGGGCCCAGAGTCCGCGACCATCACCTCGACGTGGGCGCCGGGCCCGGATCGGGCGGAGACCGTCACGTCCGTACCGTCCGGGGCGTAGCGGGTGGCGTTGTCGATGAGGTTGGCGAGCACCTGGCAGATGAGCACGGGATCGACGTCCACGGCCGGGAGGTCGGGAGGGGGCCGCCAGCGCACCCGGTCTACGTCAGCCGAAGAACCGAGGGCGGCCAGGGCCTCGTCGAACAATTCGCCAAGGACTGTCGGCCTCCGCCGCAGTTCGAGGGCGCCCGACTGGATCCGAGTCATGTCGAGGAGGTTGGACACCAGGCGGTTCAGTCGATCCGCCTGAAGATCTATGAGGCCGAGGAGTTCCTTGGCTTCGGGACCGCGAAGGGCGGCTTGGGAGTCGAGCAGGGTGGAGGCCGCCACCTTTATAGTGGCCAGCGGGGTGCGCAGATCGTGGGAGACGGCGCCGACGAGGGCCCGCCGGAGCCGGTCGATCTCGTCCAGGAGCTGGGCGCGGACGGCTTGCTCGCGCAACTGGGCCCGTTCGAGCGCCGAGGCCAGGTGATTGGCGAACGCTCGTAGTAGTTCGTGGTCCTGCTTGATTCCAGTCAGGCCCCGCAAGGCCAGCAGCCCGATGGCCCGACCGGACGCGGCCAGGGCCACGGCCTGCACTTCTCCTGGCGCGACCACCGCGGTCTCCAGGCTCACGGGAACCCGAGCGTGGGCGGACAACTGGCGCAGCTCGGACTCCGACAGGGGCCTGCCATCCGACGCCACCAGGATCAATCGCCCTTCCATCGGCAGCAGGAGGGCGGCGCCGTCCAGGCCGAACGCCTGGCGGACTGCCGTCACGATGGTGTGGAGCAGGTCGGGAAGCGGCGATTCTCGGACCAGTAGTTCGGACAGGTCGAACAGGCGACGTACCTCCGTGGCCCGCTCCTGGGCTTCGGTCCGGGCGGCGTCGACGCGGGCCACCACTTGGGCGACGACCACCGTCACTACCGCGTACACCACGAGCGCAACCCAGTTCTGGGCCGCTCCGACCGACAAGGTGTAATACGGAGGGATAAAGACGAGGTCGTAGACGAGGAACCCCGCACCGGCGGCAACCACTCCTGCGCCGAAGCCACCGACCGCGACGCCGACCACGACCGGCACCACCAGAACCAGGGCGGTGGTGGCCACGCTCAGGTGACCTCGCAGCGGAAACATCGCCCCCCCGAGGGCGATCACCAGGACGAGGGCGCCCGCAGAGCCGAGGGCCACCTGGCGGGAGGAGCTTCCCCGTCGCGTATTCATACCGCGCCATCATTCCTCGTCCGCGCCAGTTGTCAGGGCCCGCGGGCGGGCCGAGACCGCCGGCTACGGCTCGACTACGGCCAGGGCCGGCGCGTCGGCGACGGCCTCGGCCTCGGCGCCTGCCACCCGGGGCGACCCGGGCAGGAGCAGGGCCAGAGCCGCTCCGGCCACGAGCACACAGGCGGCAATGGCGAAGGCCCGGTCGTAGCCGCTCGCCAGCGCCTGGTCGACGGTCCGGGCGCCTGACTCGTGGGCCCGGGCCGTGCTGGCGGCCACGGTCGCCATCACGGCCAACCCGACGGCTCCGCCGATCTGGCGGGAGGTGTTGATGAGACCGGAAGCCAGGCCGGCCTCGTGCGGAGCCACTCCGGCCGTCGCCGAGACCGTCATGGGCACGAAAGAGAGACCCAGACCCACTCCCACCATCAGCAAGGGCCCGAGCACATGAGCGAAGTAGCTGTCACCTGCAGACGCCTGGCTCATCCAGGCCAGGCCACCGGCGGCCAGCAGCTCACCAATGACCAGTTGACGCCGGACGCCGATGCGGCCGAGGAGGCGCGGCGCCACCAGGGCGCCGGCCAGGGTCGACAGGCCGGCGGGGAAGAAGGCGAAACCGGCCCGGAGCGGGCTGTACCCGTTTGCCTGCTGGAGGTAGAGGGACAAGAAGAAGTACATCCCGAAGAGGGCGGCGCCGATGGCCACCGCGATCCCGTTGGCAGCCGACAAGCTCCGGAGCCGGAATATTCCGAGTGGAACCAGAGGATGTGCGGCGAAGCGGGACTCGATGATGACGAACGAGATGAGGAGGATGACGCCGATCCCCAGGGCCGTGATCGTCTGCGGAGATCCCCACGAGTGAGTGTCCGTGCTCACGATGCCGTACACCAGGGCCGACAGCCCGACCGTGACGGTCAGGGCCCCGGGAACATCCAGGGAGGGGCGGGTGCCGGTCAGTTTCGATTCCGTGAGCGCCACCCAGGACGCCGCCAGGAGGGCGACACCGATCGGAACGTTGACGAAGAGCACCCAGCGCCAGTCCAGGAGAGAGGTCAGGATCCCCCCGGCGAGGACTCCGACGGCTGCACCGCTGGCGGCCGTGGCGGACCAGGCTCCCAGGGCCCGGCGTCGCTCGAGCGGGTCGACGAATCTGGTGGTCAGCAGGCTCAGCGTCGCCGGGGCGAGTATGGCTCCGCCCACGCCCTGAGCCGCCCGGGCGGTGATCAGCCAGGTGCCGCTCTGGGCTAAGCCTCCGAGCAGGCTCGACATGGTGAAGAGCCCAAGTCCGATCATGAACACCCGGCGTCGTCCGTACAGATCGGCGGCCCGGCCTCCGAGTAACAACAGGCCGGCAAAGGTCAGGGTGTAGGCGTTGACCACCCATTGCTGGCCGGTCACCGACAGGCCAAGGGAGTGGCGCATCTGGGGCAGGGCCACGTTGACGATCGACACATCCAGCACGACCATGAACTGCGCCATGCAACAGATCGCCAGGACGGCCCAACTGGGCCTCCAATGCCGAGTGGAGCTGGCGGGTATGGACTGTGTCGCGGTCATTCACTCTCCTAGGGCGGGTGGCGGACCCATCGCCTTGAGATAACACAACGCTAAGATTCTTTACATCAAGCTATTTAGCGTTCATTGGATTGTCAACGGCGCCCCGTCCGGTTGTTTGAACGTTCAACGAGTTACCCTTGTTCCGTGAAACCGGTGGCGCTACGGGACCAAGCAGACGAGATCGCCGAGTATTGGTGCCAGCAGAACCCGGGCGTTGATCCCGTGACCAAGACCCTGGCGATCCGCTTGCGGCGCGCCGCTCATCACCTCGAGCGCGAGCTGCGGCGCGAGTTGGGCGTTCACGACGCCGAGATGTGGGAGTTCGAGGTGTTGCTCAGCTTGCGCCGCAGTGTGGGGTACGCGAAGAGCGCCGGTGCCCTATTGAGGGAGGCGCAGGTCACATCCGGCGCCATCACCAACCGGCTGGCCCGGCTCGAACGCCGTGGGTGGGTGCGACGGGATGTCGATCCGGCCGACCGCCGCCAGGTGGTGGTCACCCTGACCGAAGCCGGCCTGGGCCGGGCCGACCAGCTCGTAGCTATGAAGACCGAGACAGAGCAGCGCCTGTTCGGTGGTCTCGACCGTCCCATGATGGAGCGGATGGCCGCCGACCTCCGCACCCTCCTCCTCTCGCTCGAAGGTCCTGCCGGAGATTGACGACCAACCACGAATTTGTGCATCGCGGCCACCTCCTTCTCTTGGGCGAAGCTTGATGTTCGGCGGGCCCTGTGGATCGAACCCGGCGCTACCACGACGAGCGAGGAGGACTGGATTCGACCGGTCGAGGTCTCGGGCGCACGGGGAGGGCCCCGCCGCTCCTCAGTGGACCACTCAGGCGGGATGGTCCACGGCAGCCGGCTGGGACCCGACCGATGCCGGGCCCGGCACAAGGGCGGTGATCCAGGTTAGAGGGTCGAACCGTCTTCAGCTCGCTCGGACCATCTCTGGCGACCCGCTGAAGGCGCTGGCGACTCGCCTCTACGCCGCACCGGCGATTCCGGACCCACGTCGGACTCGGTCGATGAAAAGGAAAGGCTGCTGGCCACATTCCCGAACGTGGCGCTGAACCGATCGAGGATGTAGTTCTGCCGGAGCCGCCACGGCCTGGCGGCGCCCTGCTTCGGTAGCCGATCGGCGGCCCTGGCGACGTAGCCGGAGCTGAGGTCGAGCAGGGGACGGGACGGCCGGCCCGTCGCGGCCAAGCGAGGGACGGCGCGCTGGTGGCCCTCCCGATCCATCCGGTTGATCAGCCGGCATACGGACTGCGAAGTCAAGTCGGCGCGCAAGGTCCACGAGGCGTTGGTGTAGCCAAAGCACAGGGCCAGGTTGGGCAGACCGCTCAGCATGAAGCCGCGATAGATGATGGTCTGGCCCGGGTCCACGTCGGTCCCGTCGACGCGGAGCGCGATGCCGCCGCACGCGATCAGGTCGAGACCGGTGGCCGCCACCACCAGATCGGCCGCGAGCACCTGGCCCGACGCCAGCCGGATCCCATCGGGGGTGAAGGTCTCGATGCGATCCGTGACCATCGACACCCGCCCCGAGCTGATGGCCTCGAACAGGTCGCCGTCCGGGACGATGCACAGACGCTGATCCCACGGGTCGTAGCGCGGGCTGAAATGCGAGTCGAGGTCGTACCCGGCCGGCAGCTGCTTCGCCGCCCCAGCCCGCAGCAGCCGTCTGGCCAGGTGCGGCCGGCGCTGGCACAGCTGATAGAACGCCGTGCCAAGGAGGACGTTCTTCCACCGCAATATCGGATGGGCGACTCGTTCCGGGAAGGCCCGCTGTACGGTCTCGGCCACCGGATCGACGGCCGGTAGTGAAAGGATGTACGAGGGAGAGCGCTGCAGCACGGTGACGTGGGCGGCTGCGCCGGCCAGGGCCGGCGCCAGCGTTACTGCGGTGGCGCCGCTGCCGATGATGACTATCTGCTGGCCCTGATAATCGAGGTCCGCCGGCCAGTGCTGGGGATGGATGATCGGCCCGGCAAAGTGGTCGGCGCCGGGAAAGGCCGGGAGGTAGCCCCCTTCGTAGTTGTAGTAGCCGCTGCACAGGTAGAGGAAGCTCGCCGTGTAGCGCACCGGCTCTTCTGCTGCTCCGACGACCGCTTCGACCGTCCAGCGGTTCGCGGCGGACGACCACGAGGCGGCCGTCACCCGATGGTGATAACGGACCCGCTTGTCGATCTCGAACGCCGCCGCGGTCTCTTGGATGTAACGCAGGATGGACGGGCCGTCCGCAATGGCCCGGGCCTGATTCCACGGTCGGAACGGGTAGCCGAGTGTGAACATGTCGGAGTCGGATCGCACACCGGGATAGCGAAAGAGGTCCCAGGTTCCTCCCATGGAGCCGCGGCCTTCGAGGATGGCGAAGGTCTTGGTTGGGCACATGGTCGCCAGCCGGACTCCAGCACCGACACCCGAGAGACCCGCGCCCACGATCAGAACGTCGAAATGGTCCATATGCTCCCTCTGCGTGGTCTGCGGGAAACCGGTCGGGCGCCCTGGCTCCGAGGCTACGACGGCAGCGTACCTACCCTCCTGCCAGGGTCCCTGATGGCACAACCAGCCGGTCAGCCCGGCCGTGGTCCCGAGACCGGGGCGGGCGGTTCGAGTACGGTCTGGGGCCCCGGGCGCTGGTGAGGATCGGACCGGTCGATGACCGAGGATCCCGTCGCGGGGTAGCCTGGTGACGATGAACGCCTTGCGATGGGAGAGCCGCCCAAACTTGCGCTCGCCGATGATGATCGCCGCGTTCGAGGGCTGGACGGACGCCGGTAGCGCCGCATCGGGCGCCGCCTCTTACCTCTCGGGGAGGTGGAAGGCGAGCAAGTTCGCCGACATCGACGCCGAGGAGTTCTACGACTTCACCGCCCTGCGACCGCAGGTGCGTTTGCGCGGCGACCAGACCCGCGACATCGTGTGGCCGGCAAATCGGTTCCTCGCCGCCTCGATTCCCGGCGAGCATGATGTGATCATCATGATCGGGACCGAGCCGCATCTGCGGTGGAGAACGTTCTGCGATTGCGTGACCGCGGTCGCCACCGAACTCCAGGTCGAGGCGGTGTTCACCCTGGGCGCCATGCTCGCCGACGTCGCCCACACCCGTCCGGTTCCGGTGCGAGGATCCACCGCGGACTCGCGTCTGGCGGAACGGCTGGGCCTACGGCGTCCGCAGTATCAGGGCCCGACGGGCATCGTGGGCGTGCTGCAGGACGCCTTCGCTCAGGCGTCCATTCCCGTCGGATCGCTCATGGCCCAGGTGCCGCACTACATCCCGGGCATGCCGTCTCCGAAGGCAACCCTGGCGGTCGTCAGGCGAGTCTGTGAGTTGCTCACGACGCAGGTCGCCACTCTGGATCTCGAGAAGGCCGCCGCCACCTACGAGCGCCAGGTGGACGAGGTGGTCGCCGGTGAGGACGAGATTGCGGGTTACGTTCAGGAGCTCGAACGGCGCGCCGACCAGGCCGAAGCCGCCGACGAACTCGGCGAGTTGCCCTCCGGCGAGGCGCTGGCGGCTCAGCTCGAGCAATTCCTGCGCGATCAGGGGAACCCGTCGTAAGCCCGGCGTGGCCTGCCCCGGATGGCGCTCGGCTGCCGGCGTGCCCCAACCGCCCGAACTGCTCGAGAGCCGCGACGGACTCCGACCGGGACAGCACCGGGCGGAGCTAGAGAGTCGCCATGGTCGATGTCGAGTTGCTCTATCGCCAGCATCTCACTGAAGCCGACCAGCGCCTCCTGAGCCGCATCGACGGAGGCCGGGCCACCTTGCTGGAGAGGCTCTCTGACGCCCGCACCGAGGCGGCGGTGTTCGCGGCGTCACCACAAGAGGGCGGATTCGTCGCCACCTCGCCTTTCCTCACCTTCGCGGTTGCCGTCCACCGCACCGCCGCCCACCTCGAAGGGGCCACCTATGTGGAGGAGGCGTGGACGGCTCGCCGCCGGATCCCGGTGTTCGACGTGATCCGTCTCCGCGAGCTACTGGCCGAGCCGACCCGGTGCTTCTTCCTGATCGAGCTGCTGGCCTCCTACACCCACGTTTCGAGCGGGGTGACCTGGGAGCAGACCCGGCGGGGTTGGCGGCGCCGGCGATTCAGCGAGCTCGACCCCGTCGGTCTGGCCGGGCTGCTCGATGTCGTGGACCCCGCTGAGCGCGCCGGCGTGTACCGGCGCCTCGGCGACCTGGCCCTGTTCCTGACCGGCGTCTTCCCGGATCACGCCATCAGCCTCGAGCTCGGGGGCGCCGCGATCGGGCGGCTGCTCCGGCTATCCGGCGCCCAAGTCGGGGCTGAGCCGCCACGATCGGGCCGCGAGTTGCTGGAATTCCTTGGTCCGCGCTTTTACCGGCAAGCCGCGGCGTCGGTGCGAGCCTACGGTGCCCCGCCGACCGCTGGTCTCGCCGTGGTCGACGAGATCAGCGAGCGATTCGACGACGCTCGCCGCATCCTCAATGCGGTCACCGATCAGTATCTCTTTCCGATCCGGGAGCGGTGGTTCGGCCTGGGCTGACCGGAGCCGGTCCGGCGGTCGACGGGTCCGCGGCGTTGCGGCCCGGACGGGGGACGATGACCAGTCCGATCTGGCGCAGGGTCTTGGCCTCATATTGTCCGTAACCGGGATTGACGCTCTTGATCCGGGGCCACAGTTCGGCCCGCTCCCCCGGGGTGGCGACGCGGGCCTGGGCCGTCCAGGTCTGGCCGTCCATCATCACTGAGACGGCAGGGTGGGCCAGCAGGTTCAAATACCAGGCCGGGTTGCGATGATCGCCGGCGTTGGAGGCCACCAGTACCACCCGGTCGGCGTCCGAGATCGGCGCCGTGAGCATGGCCACTCTCGGCATGCCACTGCGCCGCCCCACAGTCGTGAGTCGGACGACCGGCATCTCCAGGACCCGGTTGAGCAGCCGCCCGTCGGTCGCCCGGAACACCCCTTCATGGACGCTCGTCCAAAACCGCACGATCACGTCTTTGAGATTGATATCACTCATGGTTACGAACCGGCCGACAACAGCTGGCGGGCCAAGGCGATCTCCGGAAGGCCGTCGCCCGGGCTCAGTCGGGTCAGCAGATCGTGGAGGACGGCCCGTCTGTCCGTGGCGCCGATCCCTACCAGATCCAGGTTGGCCCGCATCTCGAACAGCCGGGCGCCTTGCCGCGACGCCAGGTCGGCAGCCTCGGTCAAGTCGCCACGGCCGCGTGGGTCTCCCTGGGCGAGCCGGGCCAGCCCTCTGATCCGGTAGGTCTCGGCGGACCAGAAGTGGGCGCCGGTCCGCTCCGCCTCCGCCTTCGCTCGCGCCACACACCGCAGCGCCCCGACGCTGTCGTCGCTCAGCAACAAGGTCTCCGCCAGGACGGTAAACCCCCAAGGGTTCCAGAGATCCATACCCAGCAGGCGGAACTGATCGAAGGCGGCTTCCAGTGTTGCCGTTCCGGCCAACGGGTCGGAGGCCGCCGTCACCACGGCGCCGTGCAGAGTGGCGCAGATGCCGAAGTGCGCAAATCCGTGGCGCTCGGCGATGACACGCATCTCGGCGATGGCCTGCTCGGCGGCCTCGGAGTCACGGGCCAGCTCGTAGACCAGCAATCTGATCAGCAGGACATAGGCCCGGCAAAACGGTCTCCGGGGGAAGTCGAGACGTTCGGCCCGCTCCTCGGCCCGGTCGAAGGCCTCTCTGGCCCGGTCAGGGGCGCCGGCGATCCATTGGGCGAGTCCGAGAATCGACCAGGTATTCACCACCGGGTCGTCGGGCAGGGGCCACTGGGCCGGGGTCGAACCGAGCGTGACCGCGTAAGGCGACGCCAGGAACGTCTCCATCACTTGGATGGCCGAGTCGATCTGACCCCGCCCGAACCGGATGCCGCTCCATGCCGCATCCTCGGGAATGGCGTCGGGGTCCGGGGCCAAACGGCGCCGATCCACCAGAATGACGTCCTCGGCCCGGTCGAGCTCACCTCGGATCACGCAGTAGTACCACGCAGCCATCAGGCTCGGGATGCCGTCGACGGCAGTCCCGAGCTCGCGGCAGAGGTCGGCGCAGCGTTGCAGGTCGGCAGCGGCTCCGGCCGAGGCGTAGCCCGCGAGCGAGGCCCACGCCATGCCCCGGGCCTGGCGAACGGTCAACTCGAGTCCCAGGCGGGTCTGATCGCTGGTGACGCGTTCGAGCAATCCCATGGCGTGGTCGAACTGGGCGATAGCCTCGGCGATGCCTCCGTGCCCCATCGATTCGGCCGCGGCGAGGACGTGGGCGTCGATGGCCTCCTCGATTCGCTCGGCCCGTTCGAGATGGTGGGCCAGGGCGCCGGCGTCGACCGGCACGGCAGGCGGCTCCAATCCAGTCATCACGTCGGCGATGGCGCTGTGGCGCCGGCGGCGGATCGTCAACAACTGCATCTCGTAGGCGACATCGCCGAGGAGCTGGTGACGGAAGCGGTAGGTCGGCTGATCGCCCGTGCTGGACTCGATCAGCTGGGCGTCGATCAGGACGCCGACCCGCTCACGGATGGCCCGCTCCGGCAAACCGGTGACCAGTTCGAGAAGTGGGGCGTCGGCCTCTTGGCCGATCGTCGCCATCACCTGCAACAGCGACAGGTCGACGTCGGGGGACGCCAGGCGAGCCAGCAGCGGTTCGAGCAGGGCGGGCGGGACCGTGAAGCGGGACTCCAGGCCGGCTTCGGTCTTCAGTCCTGACGCTTCGGACGGCCCGGCTCGCACCAGCTCCTCGAGGTAGAGCGGTACTCCTTCGCTGCGGCTGATCATGCTCGTGACGTCCTGATCGGAGAGGTTCCGGCCCTCTGGTAGGGCCACGGCGAGCTCGCGCAGGTCTGCATCCGACAGTGGCCCGATCTCGATCGTCTCCACGTCGGGCCACAAAGCCGTGAACTCGTCGCGAGCCGTCATGACCATGAGGAGGCCCGGTATCCGCGTGCTGACCACCTGATGGATCAACTCCTGGGTGGACGCGTCCGACCACTGCAAGTCGTCCATGACGATCAGCGTCGGTGCGCGCCCGGCCAGAGCGGCAACCCATTCGACGAGGGTGTCCAGCACGACGTGACGCAACTGCGGTGGGTCGAGTTCGGGAGTCGACCAGGCGCCTTGTCTCGGCAGGCGGAGCAGGTCGGCGAAGGGGCCCAGCATCTCCTCACGACCGATGGACGCCAACGCGGTTCGCAATGACGCCGCGGCCGCCCGGGTGTCGTCTCGGGGATCGGTGCCGAGCGCCGAGGTCAGCAGCCGCCGAATCGGGTAGAGCGGGGTCTCGGTCCGGTAGGCGGAACATCCGCAGGACACGGCTCCAGCTCCTCCGGATTCCACCAGTTGGCGAAACACCAGGGCCAAGCGGGACTTGCCCACCCCCGGCTCCCCCCGGATGAGCACCGAAGCCGAGCCCGCATCCTGGGCCTGGGCCCACAGGGCGGCCAAGCGAGTCAGCTCGGAATGACGGCCGACGAACGGCGCGGGCTGGGCTGCGGCTTCCAGGCGGGTCTCGGCGAGGGTTCGGGAGGTGACCTCGTAGGCGTCGACCGTGTGGGTGATCCCGCGCAGATCCAAGCCTCCGAGCGATTCACAGGTGAAGAAGCCGCGGACGAGCTGGAAGGTCGAGCCGCTGATCACCAGGGTCCCGGGACGGGCGTGCTCCTGGAGCCGGGCCGCCAGGTTGGGTGTTTCCCCCACGATGGCATCGCGATTCCGGTACGGCGGGCCGGCCATCTCGGCTCGGACCACCAGCCCGGTGTGAACGGCCACCCGAACACTGAATTCCAGGCCGTGACGCACTCGGACCATGAGGGCGACTTCCTGCATGGCGGCCAGGATCTCGAGGCCGGTGTCGACGGCCCGGCGGGCGTCGTCTTCGTGAGCCCGTGGATACCCGAAGTAGACCACGACGCCGTCACCGAGAAATTGAGCAATATGCCCATCCTGTTGGATGACGACCTGCGCGCACGCGGACTGGTAGGCGCTCAACACGTCGTGGACTACTTCCGGGTCTGCGACCCCCGAGAGCGCGGTTGATCCGACGACGTCGCAGAAGAGGACGGTCAGCTGACGCCGCTCACCCGGGCTGGCGGCGGAGTCGGCGTCCTTGACGATTCGCTGGGCGTCGGGATTGTCGGGTTGGAGGGCGAGGACCGCTTCCGCGAGCGACCGGGCCTTCTCCCACTCACCAGAGGCGGCCTCGTCGTTGGCGTCGGCGACGAGCCGTTCGATATGACCCGAGATTCGGTCGGCCAATAGAGGGCTCCCGCGGCCTAGGTGCGGCGCGGTTGCCGGCCTCGCGCCGGCCTGCTGGCGGAGGCCGGTTTCGGCCGCGAGGCCTTGGTAGCGGGATGGGTCGGTGCCGGGGCGGGCTCTTCGGCGCTCGGGTCAGGACTCGCAGGATCGCCCTGGGCCTCCTGGGCGGCGGAGGCCGGGGTGGCCGGTGCTGGTGCCGAGGCCGGACCGCGACCAGGCGTGAATCCGGAGAGCCCGTCCACGGCCTGCACCCACTTGTAGGACAGCTCCGCAATATCGCCGGCCGCGCCGGCCATCGTCATCCAGAGGTCCTGGAGCGGTCCTGCGACGTCTGGGCCTGGTGCGCCCGGCTCCTGGCGAACCATGCGCTTGGCCAGCGCCGCTGAGGTGGTAACCAGGCGGTTGGCCATCGTGGCCCAGTCGTCGACGATCTGACGAAACTGTTCCCCCTCTGTCCCGCTTCGCTCGGACCCCTCCGTCATCGGTTGACCTCCGTTCTGCGCTCGGACGTCACGGTTGCCGCTCCCCCTTCCGAGGTCGCCTGCTGCGCTGTCAACGATTAGCGGTCCCGGTCCAGCATCCAACCGATGATATCCCAAAGGAACTGGCGCTCCTCCGTGTCGGGCAAGCCCGAAAACGCCTCGTCGAAGCGGGCCCGGGCCGCGTCGGCAAGGCCCCGTCCGAAGCTGCGGGCGAACTCGACGCTGCCATAGGCGACCATGAGCTCGAAGATGCTTTGGGTGGCGGCATTCGATCGAGGTGGACCGCTCTCGGCGAAGAAGTCGATGACGAACCCGCGATCGGCTGGTCCGACCGTCCCCAGAAGATGGATGACCATCAACGTCCGCTTGCCTTCCCGCAGGTCGCCGAATGGTTCCTTGCCATAGCGGGCGGCGCGGACATCCAGATTCAGCAGGTCGTCGGCGATCTGGAATGCCGCACCCAGATACGATCCGAACACGACCAGCGGGTCCAGGTTGGCTTTGGCCCATGACCCGATGAGGGCGCCGACGCGTAAGGGATGAATCGTGGTGTACCAGCACGTCTTGCGCAAGACCAGATCGAGATAGTGCTCTGGTGTCAGGTCGAGGCGCCCGTCGCGACGCCAGCCCAGCTCCATGGCCTGGCCCTCCAAGGTCCGCCGCTCCATGAGGTCAAACTCCTCCGCCACCAACGTGGCCAGCCTGGACCCGAGTCGGTCACGATTGTCGCGGAGCGGGGCGTGGGCGAGCACAGCGAGGGCGTCGCCGGCATTGATAGCCAGCGGCACCCCATGGGTTACGTGGAGGGTCGGCTGTCCCCGTCGTAGCAGGCTGGCGTCCTCGATGTCGTCGTGGACCAAGAAGGCGTTGTGGAGCAACTCGATGGCGACAGCGGACGGGACCGCCTCTTCGGTCTCGCCGCCAAAGGCCGAACAAGCCGCCAGGCAAAGGCTCGGCCGGATCGCCTTTCCCCCCGCCTTGGGTAGTCGGCGACCAGATCGTAGAGGTGTACCTGCGACGCGCTCTGCGGGAGGTAGCGGACGGTCGCCTCCGCGGTCATGGCGCCGTAACGGGCCAGGCGGCCTTCGACGCCGGCGTAATCCAACGTCACCGCTCGACGACGTCCAGCGTCACTTCGAGGCATACCTCGGGAACCCCGGTGGCGAGGATATGACCGTGGTAGGGACCGGCGGCGACGCCGGGCGGCACGTCGACCAGGACTGTGACCGCCTGGCTGGTCCGTGGACTGGTCGCGTCCAGGGCCGGCGGTTCGAACCGGATGGCTGCCCCGGAGATGGCCCCTCCGTGATGAGCGACCAGATCGGTTGCCCGGAGGACCGTCGTCCCGGCGGCCGGGCCGTCAAGGACGTGGAGCCAGATGGATGCTTGCGTCGAGCTGTCGGGCGGCGCGGGGCCGAGCGACAACTTTTCTCCCGGCGGGCGGTCGGGATCGGCGGCATCGACGGCAGCCTGTACGAGCGACCGGGTCCATTCTGCATACAGATCAATCAGTCGCTCGGCCTCAGCCCGCACCCGCCGGGCATCAAGCCCATCGCCGGTGGCTGGCAGGAGAGGGATCGTCAGGCCACCGGGCTGTCTCGTGATCGTCAAGCGGGTCAAGGTCAACAGGCGCTCGACGACCGCGGCCGCGGTGTCCAGCCCTAGCTGCCCGATATCGGCAACAGAGGCCCACGATGGCGGGAGGTCGCTCATGATTGATGGTTGGTCGCGGACTGACGGTTGGTTCCGGAGTGGGCGTGGGGCACGAACCCGACCGTACCGTCAGTGAGAGTTGCGCCCTCGACTGCGTTGGCGGCTTGCAAGCCGGCCAAGGTGGCCGCCTCGATGCAGCCGGCGTTCAGGCCCGAATCGATCCAGTCACCGGCCAAGAACAGGTTTTGCAGCCCGCTCCGGTCAGCTCGCATCCGGTAGCGCCCGGAGCCAGGAAGGGACAGCACGTAACGGTCCGACGGATCGGTGTTGGCTCGGTAGTACCAACTCACGAGCATGGCCGGATCGAAGGCCGGCCACAGCCGAGAAATCGCCTCGGCGGGAAAGGGTGCCGCCACGCCGGCGTCATCCCCGAGCACCCCGCAAAAGGAGGCCGCGGTGCGGGGCAGACGAGCGGCCGGCCAGGTCTCGAACGGCAAGGTGTGACTCATCGAGGCGAACGTGTCGTACGGTCGCCCGAATCCCGAGACCAGGGCGGCCTGATGGGGCCACCCTAACGAACGTTCATCGGCGTCCACCCACAGTTGGGCCGAGTGGGTCGCGACGGTGGCGACCTCCCGGACCATATCCCGCCAACGGGCGTCAGCTCCGATCAGCTCGGTAGCCACGCATTTGATCATCCCGGGAGGGACGGCGAGGACCACCGCGTCGAAGTCCCGCCCCGCCTCGAGGCGCTCCACGCCTACGGAGACCGGGCGGGTTGTGTGTGACTCCAGGTCCTCACCAAGTCGGGAGCCGGCCACCAGCTGCGTGCGGTCAGCGCGGTCAGGGAAGACCGGCAAATTCGCGACGCGCACCAGTGGCAGGTACTCATCATGACCGGCTGGTTGCCTCGCCTGCCGGGTGACCACGATCTCGTCCACGGATCTACGGTCGGGAGTAAGACGAAGGCGCTCCACCTGGCGGAAGAAGGCGAAGCGCACACCGCGCCGGTGCAACAGTTCGTAAAGGGGCGCGAAGACCACCTCGCCCATGCCGGCCCGCATCTTCCAGAAGATGGCGCCCCGGTAGGTCAGGAACATGCGCCCGGCTAGATGCAGACCGGTCCCGGCCGAGAAGGCCGGCCGGTTGCGGTCGCCGCCCTCGTAGCCGAACACCAGGTCGTACAGACCACGGATGAGCGGGCTGCTGAGCGCGAGCGAGGACGCGCCGTGACCTTTCAGCCATGCGCAGAAATCCAGATGGTCGATCGCCGTGTACCCACGGGTTGGGAGCATGTCGACGATGATGCCGCGCATCATGGCGCCGACCAGCTCGACGAAGCCGCGGGCGAGCGGAGCGAACGCCGCCGGCGGCGCCTCCCAGCGCCGAGGCCCGGCCACCAATGGACGCGATGGCGGGTACCTGCTGGTGCTGAGCAAGGCCCGTACCGCCGGCTCGGTCCCGACGAGCGATTCGGCGAGAGTTCCGAGCAGTGCTGCTCCGCGCTGGAGCAGGTCTCCTGGCCGGAGGGGTCCCGCTTCGGCGTGGTCGGGGAGGCCGGGATGGAAGTCATTTTCCGGGAAGGTGGCGACCCACGGCGTCGAGACGCTCTCCGCCTGCAGCCCGATCGTGCTGGCCGCGAAGAATGCGTCGCCAAAGGTCTGGATCGGAACGGCAGGGTCGGTATGCGACCGGTCCAGCTCCTCGTAACAGGCGCCCATCATCCGGAAGGCGTTGTCGTAGTAGCCCGGCCACACGTGCAGTCCGTGTTCCTGGATACGCCCGTGAGGTCCGCGGGAGCTGGCCCCTTTTCCGCCCAGGCGGAAGCCTCGCTGGTAGACGGTCACGTCCGCACCTGGACCATCGGGTCGGGTGAGACGCCAAGCGGCGGCGAGCCCAGCCATGCCTCCACCCAGGATCGCAACCCGTTGCCGTACCACGGCTGATCGCAGGCTCTTCAGGTACCGACCGTCGTCACGCCCGGCGGTCCGGGCCCGACGCGGTTGGAGCCGCCAGCTTCTCATCCTCAGGCCCGGTGACTGCGACTGATGTAGGCCTCTTCCCCTCACGGACGGGGGGGCTGGGTCGGCCTGGTCCGGGCCGGGTCGAGGGGCCCGCCGGTCGGCCCCCGCCGCCCAGGTAGGGAAGTTGCTGGGCGCCTTTGGCCCAGTCGAACCACCACGTCGCAGCCGTGACCATCGCCGCCACGATGGCACCGCCCGGCTCGGTGCCGGCCAGCTCCTTCGTCGTCGCCGCCCACGTCTCGATGGCGCCGGCGACGAGGGTGGCCCCTTGGTCAACGAGGCGCTCGAAGGGGCGGCCTTCGCCGGCACTGCTGATGGAGCTTGCACCGGGCGCCACGACCACAGGACCCTAGCCTGCGTCGCCGGGGCGACGGTCCGTCGAAGTCGCCCTACCTTCACCCGCCGAGCGAGGTGGCCGCCCTCGCCGAGGCGTTGGCGCTGGCGAGCGAAGCCGTCGATGTTCGTCCGCATGACTCTATCGGGAGCGAGGATTGATGGGATCTGGGCTGACTACTATCGTGTGCAGCACCTCGCTGCGGTGTTGAGGCTGAGTATAGGTCAGGCCTGATCAATCAGAATGATGCTATATCCGGCGGTCTGTATAGCGATATTTATCTGCAAGGCAAACCACTTCTCTCATCAGAGTACAGAAAGAGGGACACAAGAATGAGTGACGACGGGGGAACTGGTTGCGACTCGATAGACGTGACCGTTGGCGGCCAGTTGGCTAAATCCGTGACGTGCGAGTTCGAAATAGCTATCAAGAAGGACCTTCCGGAATTGTTTGCCTCCTTGAATCCGATGCTCTGGGCCGAATACGGAGGGGGATTGTTCAAGTCGGTAACACCCGTTGATCCCGACGGGCCCACTCCGTGGTCGCGGCAAGGATCGTCGGACCGAGATCCGTCGGACCAGGGTCCATGGAGAGGGACCTACTTGGAGAAGGCCGACTTGGCGGGCGAGCGACTGACCAATGTGTTGAATTTCGACGTGACTAAGGCGGATACCTACGTTGCCCTGACGTTCGACCTTGTTCACAGCCTCGACGGTCGGGTAGAGATCGACAGAGGCTTCTTCCTCGTCAACGATCAAAACAATCGCCGCCGGGTGAAGGCGCTCAAGATTATCCGGCTCGCGGACGGCCAGAAAAGCGACTTCAGCCGCGTGCTCATCGACGACGCCTGCCCCCTCTGGGGGCTGTGGATCAAGGAGGTGGTCGAAGCGGACGACGCATCTCTTGTGGCCGGGTCCGGATCGGAAGGGTCTACTACCGGACTGGAGGCCCCCGGTGCCGCTCGACTCCTGGCGGCTGTTTACCGCCACCGCGTACTCGACTTCGCCAAGCATTCGACGAAGGCGTACGGTGATTATGCGGTCGAAGTCGGGTCCCACCTGGTCTCAGGAAGCTACGGTCGATCCGACGCCATGCGCGATGGCATGCATCTGACCTGGCAGTTGGCCCGCGATTGGGTTCGGCTCGGCGGATACGTCCTCGACTTTGCCCGAGCGGTCGAGGAGGAGAGCCGATCGGGGCCGAACCCCAGCCGCGGCCTGACCGCGCTGCAACCGATTGAGCAGATCACCTGGCCGCTCCAGGGAACGGGCGGCCGGGTCGAGGCGGGGGATCTCAAGAGCATCTCTCCGGGCGGCACGGTGCTCCCGAAGAGCAGGATCGTCGTCACCCCGACAACGCTTCGGAATAGCCCAGCGGTACAGGTCGCCATTGACACCACCAACGTGCCGTACGGCATGTACATAGGCGACTTCGAGGTGGATGGTAAGGCCGTCCCGTTTCAGTTTTACGTGAGCCAGGCCGTCCCCGCTCCCTAGCACCGCTCGCCGCCTGCGCTCCTGTCCTCAAGTGGACCGCTTAGGATCCTCTGATCACCGTCAGCCTGCGGAGTCGCCCTGTCGAGGTCGAGGCCGGCCCGGAACCTTCGGCGCCGGGCTGGCCCGAGCCCCCCCGGCTCACGTCTCGACGGGTCAAGCGCAATCGCTTCCTGTGGCTGCTCATCTTGCTGATGCTGGTCTTGCTCGTCGCGCTGCACCTCTCCGCCGGCGGACACGGCGCCCACGGCGCTGCGCCTGCGACCCCCCACCCCGTACCGAGCGTCCCCCCTGCTGCGACGAGCAGCAACCTTGACTCCGACTGGGACGGGGACGGGCAACCGGTGACGATCGCCTTCGGCGGAGACGTCCATTTCCCCTCCGGCACCAATCTGGGCGATCGCCTGGCCGCCGACCCGGCGAACGCCCTCGGCGCCACCGTGCCCGCCCTCCTGGCTGGCGCCGACCTGAGGATGGTGAACTTCGAGTCCGCCCTCACCAATGGCACCTGCCCGGATCCCCAGCCGAAGCAATTCGTCTTCGCGGCGCCGTCGGCCGCGATAACGGCATTTCAGCATGCCGGCGTGACATTGGTGACCGAGACCAACAACCATGGCGAGGACTGCGGTGCCGCCGGGCTGCAGATGGCGCTTCAGGCTCGTCAGCAGTCGGGATACCCCATCCTCGGGATAGGCCAGGACGTCTCCCAGGCGTTCACCCCCTACCGGACCGTGATCCGCGGTCAGAGGATCGTGATCATCGCTGCGACCCAAGTAATCGATTCCGGCCTGCAGGCGGCCTGGACGGCGACGACCACCCAGCCGGGGCTGGCCTCGGCCTACGACGTGAGCGCGCTGGTGGCCGCGGTAGAAGCGGCTCGGAAGACGGCCGACACCTTGATCGTCTATCTCCATTGGGGAACCGAGTTGCAAGACTGTCCCAATGCTCTGCAGGAACCATTGGCGCAGCTACTGGTCAAGGCGGGCGCCGATATCATCGTGGGGACACACGCCCATGTGCTGCTGGGCGGGGGATACCTGGGCCGGGCCTACGTCGACTATGGATTGGGCAACTTCGCCTTCTACGACAACAGTCCCCCCGAGAACGCCAGCGGCGCTTTGCTCATCACGGCCACCGGCAGGCGCATCGATGGAGCCACGTGGCGGCCGGCCGTAATCCAGGACGATCTGCCCCAGCCGCTCACGGGTGCCGCCGCCGCCACGGCCCTGGCCGCGTGGAACCAGGCCCGGGCGTGCACCGACGTGGCCGCCACGCCGGGCCAGCCCCTGGCGTCACCGGCGACGGAGTCCGCGCCGGCCTCTCCGGCCGAACTGCAAGAACTCTCCAAGGACTCAGGCTGATCGGGCCGAGAGTGCTGCGGGCGGCCGGCCCGGCCGAAGTCTGCCACCAGGGCGTTGGCCGTCCGGACGACCGGGGGCGGCCTCTTAGATCGCTGGGGCCGGTTCGATCGCTCCGATGAGCTCCAAGATGCGCGCCGGAGGAAGGTGCTGCTCGTAGATCTTGGCGCCAAAGGGCGAGATGGCGTCTTCGATGGCGTTGCAGAGGGTGGGGGGCGCCACGATCATCCCGCCTTCTCCGACACCGCGGAAGTTGACGTCAGCATCGAGCGGCACGGTCTCGAGATGCTCGATCTCGATGCGGGGGACCTCCGTCGCGGTTGGGAGGAGGTAGTCCATGAAGCTGGCTGAGAGGAACTGCCCGCTCTCGTCGTAGGCGGACCGTTCCAGCAGCACGGCGCCGACGCCTTGGGCGACTCCTCCACGCACCTGCCCTTCCACGATGGCCGGATTGATGAGTTGGCCGCAGTCCTCGGCGACGACGTAGCGGAGGATCCGGATCAAACCGGTACCGACGTCGACCTCTACTTCCGCGCAGTGAGTTCCGCCCGACCAGCCACCTTGTCCGCCATCGAAGGTGATGGCTACTTCCAGGCTCGGGTCGATATGAGCGGCCAGCCGGCCCGACGCCGCCGCCGTCGCCACCTCCCCGAGGCCGATGGCGCTGGCCGGGACCCCCCGGACCGACACCCGTCCCTCGACGATGTCCAGGTCCTCAGGGCTGGCCTCCAGCAGTTCACCAGCCGCGTCGAGCACCCGGGTGCGAAGTTCGCGAGCCACGTGCAGCGAGGCCCCGCCGGCCATGGTGGCGGCCCGGCTCCCGCCCGTGAAGCCCGGGGGTACCAGGCTGGTGTCGCCGACCACGACCCGCACGGCTTCGAAGGGGACGCCCATCTGATCGGCCACGATCTGGGCCAGGGTGGTCTGGTGGCTCTGTCCGTGCGGCATCTGGCCGGTGTAGACGACAATGGTCCCGTCGGACTCGAGTGCGGCCCGGATCTGCTCGGCGCCGAGCGCTCCTCCCTCGCCTCGGGGTCCGGGCGCGGCTTCGATGTAGGTCGCCACGCCCGATTCCGAGAAAACGACCCTCGGCCCTGGCGGCCTGCTGGCGGCGCCGGAAGTCGGCGAAGTCCACCACCTGGGCGATGCGCTCGAGCGACTCGCGTGCCGTGACGCCCGCCAGGCTGCGCCCGGTGATCGTCGAATCCGGCGGCTCCCCCCGGGTGACCACGTTGCGGAGACGGATCTCGAGGGGATCCATGCCCAACTCGGCCGCGATCAGGTTGATCATGCGTTCACGAACGAACGTCTCCGCGGCCCAGGGCCCGCGATAGGCCACGTAGCTGGCTTTGTTGGTGATGGCGACCTTGCTGGCAAACGACAGTCCCTCGAGCTTGTAGGGCCCCGGCATCACCGCCTGCATGATTCCGCCGACCATCCCGCCCATCCCGGGATAGGCACCCGAGTCCAATAGCATCTCGACCCGCAGGCCGAGGATACGGCCGTCATCGGTGACGGCGGCCTCGACGTCGAAGCTCTCCTCCCGGGCCTGTCCCGAGATGGTCAGGTTTTCATGGCGGTCTTCGGTCCACTTGACCGGACGGCCGAGTTGCCGGGAGAGCGCCGCAACCGCCACCTCCTCCCGACTGGCCCCGAACTTGAGCCCGAATGATCCGCCGATGTCCCCGGCCAGGACCCTGATCGTCTCGATCGGCAGATCCAGCCGGGCGGCAAGGGTCGATCGGACCATGTGGACGCCCTGGGTGGCGGAGTGCACGGTCAGCTCGTTCGGTGGCCGGGTCGAAGTCGGCGACAATACCCCGACCCTCCATCGGCACGTTCTGGTGCCGGTGTTGACGGATGTGAGCCCGGACGACCCGGTCGGCGCGTGCGAACGCCCCCGCCACGTCGCCGTAGACGACCGGGGGCCGTCTCGACCAGCACGTTGGAGCCGAGATCCTCGAAGATCGGCGGGCTGTCCGGGTCGAGGGCGGCCTCAGCCGACGCCACGGCCGGCAGGTCTTCGAAGTCGACCTCGACCAGTTCGCAGGCGTCCTCGGCTTCATAACGGCTGGCTGCGACCACCATCACGATGGGATCGCCGACCAGGCGGACCTTGTCCGTGCACAACATGCTGAAGCTCGGTCCGGATCCTCCCATCATGGCGGCGATGCCGGTCGGGCCGGGAGTGATCCCCGTTTCGAGCTCTTCGCCGGTCACGACGGCAACAACCCCGGGAGCCTGGCGGGCCGCCGCCGTCTCCACACCGACGATCCTGGCATGGGCAACGGGACTGCGTACGAAGGCGGCGTGGAGCATGCCCGGCAGTGCGACGTCATCGACATAGCGCCCTCGCCCGGTAAGAATGCGGGCGTCCTCGGACCGCTTGATCGGCGATCCGATGTATCTCTGGGCGATGGGCTGCTGCACCATTTCTACCTCCTCAGCCGTGGGGAGAAGGAGTCGCCTGGCCTGAAGCCCGCAAGACTCCCTCGACGATGCTCTGGTAGCCGGTGCAGCGACAGATGTTCCCGGAGAGGGCGCTGCGGATTTCCGCCTCGGTCGGCTCGGGGTGCTCGCTCAATAGCGCCGTGATCTGCATCACAAATCCAGGAGTGCAGAACCCGCACTGGAAGCTGTGGCTATCCCTCAGCGCCTCTTGCAGGGGATTCATGCCGCCCGCCCGGTCGAGTCCTTCGATGGTCTGCACTTCTCGACCTCGAGCCTGCACGGCAAACATCAGGCAGGAGCGGGCCGGCTCACCGTCGACCAGGACGGTGCAGGCTCCGCAGACGCCGTGCTCACATCCCACATGGGTGCCGGTCAACTGCAAGTCCTCACGCAAGAAGTCGGCAAGGGTCTTGCGGGCTTCGACCGCGGCCTGACGGGACTCGCCGTTGACGACGAGGTGGACTTCGATGGGGGTGGTCACGCCGCCGCTCCCGACCTGGGCGGCAGCTTGGTCGAGGCTGCGGCGGATGAGAACGGTCGCCACGTGGCGGCGGTAGGCGGTGGAGCCGTGAAGGTCGGAAGGAGGGTCGAGCGGTGCCACGGCCACCGAGGCGGCCTCCTCGAACGCGGCACTGGTCGGAGCCGCCCCGACGAGCACCGCCTCGGCCGCGGCGGCCCGGACCGGAACGTCAGCCATCCCCGTGAGCACCAGCGGACCTGATCGATGTTTCCGTCCGTGAGGTGCAGCATGGTGGCGATGCCGACCATGGCGAAGTCCCCATGCCGGCGGGCCACCTCCAGGAACGCCACCCCCGTTCCCGGCCGGGCCACGGGGAAGCGCACTTCCGTGACCAGTTCGTCGGCCGCCAGGGCGGTGGTGAAGTGGCTCACGAAGAACTCTTCGGCCGGTAGGGCCCGCGCCCCGCCCCGGGCGCTGGTCGCAATCAACTCGGCCCCGGTGGCCACGGCGACCGCCGGAAGCTCCGCGGCTGGATCGGCATGCGCCAGGCTGCCGCCGATGGTTCCTCGGGTACGGATAGCTTCATGTCCGATCAAGGGCAGGGCGCGGGCGAGCAGAGGAACGGCCTGGGCGAGTGCGTCGGATCGCTCGGCTGCCTTCTCCCGGACCATGGCGCCCACGTGGACGGAGCCGTCGACGAATTCCAGCGACGCCAGGTCCCCCAGGCCATTGAGATCGATCACCACCGAGGGCCGGGCCAGGCGGAAGGCCATGAGAGGCACCAGGCTCTGACCACCGGCCAGCGGCCGGGCCTCGTCGCCGTATTCGGCCAGGACGGACAGGGCCTCGTCCACGGACTCAGGAACTCGATACTCGAAGGGCGACGGTTTCAAGACCAGCAGCGTAGCAACGCACCAGGGCGCCGCGGCCTCGCCCAGCACCGGGTCCGCTGCGGTCAGGTGGGCCGGCTGCAGGAACGTGGCCCAGGTCGGACTCGATATGGGGAGGGACCGTGGGAGGCGGTCCGGGCCTGGCTCCCGGATACTGTGACGAAGGATTGCGGGAACGAAGGACTGCGGGAACGAAGGACTGCGGGAGGAAGGACGAAGGCATGAAGGTCGGCTTACACGTGTCCAGCTTCACCTGGCCCGGCGGTCCGGGCACGATCGCCACGGATCTGGCTCGCGTCGCGGCCACGGCGGAGAACCAGGGATTCACCAAGCTGAGTGTCATGGACCACGTGTGGCAGATCGGCACGATCGGTCCGCCGGAGCATGACATGCTCGAGGCGTACACCACCCTCGGCTTCCTTGCCGGTCAGACCAGTCGCATTGAGCTACTGGCCTGGGTGACGGCCGTGGTGTACCGGGCTCCGGGTCTTCTGGCCAAAGCCGTGACCACGTTGGATGTGCTTTCCGGCGGTCGGGCCTGGCTGGGGATCGGGGCGGCGTGGAACGAGCCCGAGGCAGGAGGTCTCGGCCTGGACTTCCCCCCGACGGCCGAACGGTTCGAGCGTCTGGAGGAGGCCCTCGAGATATGCCTTCAGATGTGGAGTGGGGACGACAAGCCCTACTCGGGGCGGCATTATCAGCTGGAGCGGACGCTCAACTCCCCACCGTCACTGACCCGTCCGCATCCCCCGATCCTCATCGGCGGTGCCGGCGAGCGCAAGACGCTGCGGCTCGTGGCCCAGTACGCACAGGCTTGCAATCTGTTTCCCGGCCCCGAGCTCGAGCACAAGCTGGATGTCCTGCGCCGCCACTGCGATGCCGTTGGACGCGACTACGACGAGATCCAGAAGACGGTGATCGGCCCGCTCGATCCCGGTCCGGCGGGAGAGGGCGTCGGTGAGCTGATCGAGTCCATGCGCCGGCTGGCAGGTCTCGGGATCACCCACTATCACGGGTCGGTCCCCGACGCCCCGTCGCTGCGGCGGATCGAGCTCCTCGGCGAGCAGGTCATCCCTGTTGTGGCCGACATCTAGCCTCGGGTGGCCACGACCGGCCTCGGCTGGCGACCAGCCTACCTGGGTGAGCCTGCGGGGCCTGAGTGAGCGCGGGCGACGCGACTGAGCCAGCAGTACCCGAGTGAGCCAGCAGTACCGGAGTGAGCCAGCAGTACCTGACTAAGTTAGTAGGATTTCGACATGACGGTTCTGGTCGCCCGCGCCAGCGACACGAGGCTCTACAGGACTGAGTGTCGGTTGGCGTCCGCTCGGGACAGGACGCGGTGATCGTCTTCGATCACGTTTCGAAGCGGTACGAGGACGGAACGCTCGCGGTAGATGACCTGTCGCTGACGTGCGCGACCGGGGACGTCACGGTGCTGGTCGGCAGCTCGGGGTGCGGCAAGACGACTTCGTTGCGGATGATCAATCGGCTGATCGACGCGACTTCAGGGGTCATCACCATCGACGGCCGCGATGTCCGGTCGTCCGATCCCGCGGAGCTGCGCCGGACGATCGGGTATGTCATCCAGCATGGCGGACTGTTTCCGCACCGCACGGTCGTTGACAACGTCGCTACCGTGCCGCGTCTCATGGGTACGCGCCGCCAGGCGGCCCGGCGACGAGCCGAAGAGCTGATGGCCCTGGTGGGCCTGCCGGCGTCGATGGCCGACCGCTATCCGTACCAGCTTTCGGGGGGCCAGCAGCAACGGGTGGGGGTGGCCCGGGCGCTGGCTGCCGACCCTCCCGTACTCCTGATGGACGAGCCCTTCAGCGCCGTGGATCCGGTGGTCCGCGGAGACCTGCAGCAGGAGCTGCTTCGTCTGCAGGCCCAACTCCATAAGACGATCGTCTTCGTCACCCACGACATCGATGAGGCGGTCAAGGTCGGCGACCGCATCGCGGTGTTGCGCACGGGAGGGAAGCTCGTCCAGTTCGACACCCCCGAGCGGGTGCTGGCGAATCCGAGCGACCAGTTCGTCGAGAGCTTCCTCGGGGTGGACCGCGGCATCCGCTGGTTGTCGTTCTTCCCATCGAACACCCTCTGCTTGCAAAGGCCGGCCACGGCGTCCGAAACCTCCTCACCCGCCGAAGTCAAGGAGATGGCATCCGTGGCGGGTGCGACGTGGGTGCTGGCCGTCGACGAGTGCCGCCATCCGACCGGCTGGATAGAAGTCGCGACGCTGGACGGGTCGACTGCAGTCGTCGACCCGGGCGTGATCCGCCCGATCGGCCACACCTTCGACCCCGAGCGAGACTCGGTGCGAGCCGCCCTGGATGCCCTCGTCCTCTCTCCCGCCGGCTTCGCCGTGGCGGTCGACGGTGACGGCCTCCTGCTCGGTATCGCCGGGCACGACGAGATCATGACGGCCATACGCAACAGTCAGGGAAGGCCCTGACATGGCGGTCCTCACCCAGACCTTCACGTTCCACAAGGTCAGTGATTGGCAGTGGGTCACCGGTCACATCGCCTACTTCTGGTCCCTATCGCGGACGCACCTGTATCTGGCCCTCGCCGCAGTGTTTTTTGGCCTCCTGATCGCGCTCCCCTTGGGGGCGCTGGCCACCCAAGTTCCCAGGTCGTACCCGCCGATTCTGGTGGTGACGACCATCTTGTACGCCCTGCCGTCGCTCGCCGTGTTCGCGTTCCTCGTCGGGGTGACGGGCCTCAGCGACACCACGGTCATCATCCCGCTGACCGCATACGCGGTGGCGATCCTGGTGCGCAGTGTCGCCGATGGTTTGCGCAACGTGCCCGACGAAGTGCGCGTGGCCGCCGTGGCCATGGGATTCCGGCCTCTCCGGCGGCTCGTCAGCGTAGAGTTCCCCGTTGCCGTCCCGGTCATCGTGGCCGGCCTGCGGGTGGCGACGGTCGCCAGCATCAGCCTGGTCACGGTCGGATCACTGATCGGTATCGGTGGGCTCGGCCAGCTCTTCATCGCCGGTGAGAATTCGGACTTCATCACCGAGATCATCGCAGGAGTCGTCCTGGTGGCCTTCTGGGCGCTCGTCTTCGACGGCTTGCTGCTCTTGGGCGGACGGCTGCTCGCACCTTGGGCCAGGCGATCGACGTGATCCTGAGCGCCGACTCCTCTCTTGGCGGACTGGTCTCGTACCTGACCACAGGGTCGAACTGGAGTAGTTCCGACGGGATCCTGCACCGGCTCCTGCAGCACCTGGCCTACTCGGGCGAGACCCTCCTGATCGCGGTAGTGATTGCCCTTCCGATCGGCCTCGTCACCGGCCATGCCAAGCGGGGAGGCTCCGCCCTCAGCTTGGTCAGCAACGCCAGCCGGGCCCTTCCGACTCTCGGTCTGCTGACACTGTTCGCCATTCTGATCGGCGTCGGGATAGACGCCGCTATCTTCCCGCTGGTGTTCCTGGCCATTCCTTCGATCCTCGTCAACACCAACGTTGGCGTTCGTGGCGTCGACCCCTCCCTCGTCGATGCCGCCGAAGGGATGGGTCTCACCCCGGCCCAGGTACTCAGGCGCGTTGAGATCCCAGTGGCGCTGCCTTTGATCGTTCTCGGACTTCGCACCGCCGCGCTTCAGGTAGTGTCCACGGCGACCATCGCCGCCTATGTCGGGCTGGGTGGCCTCGGCCGCTTTATCATCGACGGACAGGCCAGTCATAACTCGGCTGAGTTGGGCGCGGGGGCGGTTGTCGTGGCCGCTTTTGCCATCGTGATCGAAGCACTGTTCCTCGTCGGGCAACGCCTTGTCGTGTCGCCCGGCATCCGCCAGAGGGCTCGTCCCAGATGACCGCCGAAACACCCGACCACCACACGAGAGTGAGGACTTCAATGCGCCGTTTCCTGCCTGCCACCGTCGTTGTCGCCGCGATATTCGCGGTCACGGCCTGCGGCAGCTCCAGCTCGACATCGTCGCCTACGACCGCTGTCACGCCGACGTCGCCGACTTCGACGCCGGCCTCGACATCGGCCACCGCCGGTTCGAATACGGCGGTCACGATCGGTTCCGCCAACTTCCCGGAGAACGAGGTACTGGCGTACATCTACGCCGATGCGCTCAGCAAGGCAGGCGTCAAGGTCACGACCAAGCTCGATATCGGCAGCCGTGAGGTCTATTTCAAGGAAATGGAGAACGGGACGCTCAACGTCTTCCCGGAGTACAACGGGGCGCTTCTCGACTACCTCCAGCCCGCCGCTACTGCCGCCTCTACGGCGGCGGTCACCGCCGCCCTGGCCGCCGCGCTTCCCTCCAGCCTGGAGGCGCTCACCCCGTCTTCCGCTCAGGACAGTGACTCGGTGACCGTCACCTCCGCGTTCGCGACCGCCCATCACCTGGCGAGCATCGCCGACCTCAAGCCCATCGAGAGCCAGGTCACCATAGGCGCCGCGCCCGAGTTCGCCACCCGGCAGGTCGGACTGCTCGGCCTGAAGAAGCTGTACGGGCTGGATCTCAAGTTCAAGCCCCTCGACGAGTCCGGTCCGCTCGTCATCGCTGCTCTCAACGACGGGACGATTCAGGCTGCGGACGTCTACACCACGGATCCGTCAGTGACCAAGTACCACTTCGTCGCCCTCGCCGATCCCAACCACCTCTTTCCGGCCCAGAACGTGACACCGATTGTCAACAAGAGCGTCGCCAACCCCACCGTGGTCAACACCCTCAATGCCGTTTCGGCGGCCCTGACCACCTCCGCACTCGTGCAACTCGTGGGAGCGGTCGAAAACGATCACGTCGATGCGTCGGCAGCTGCATCCCAGTTCGTGTCCCAAGAGAAGCTGGGGTAGGGCTTCGGTCACGGTGCTGGTCCGCCCGACCCGGGGCCCAGCTCCGGGGCCCGTTTGCCACCTCGGGGTCGATTTTGTCGATTTCTTGAGGACAACCGAACCCAAGGTGCGAGTCGGATCCAGGCTTGGCCTGCCGCGTCCAGTGATGACGAGGACGTCGGTGATCCCGTCAGCCCGTTCGCCACTCGCAGATCAGAAGCCTCGTGAGTAGGTCCGGCTCTCCCCCGGCCCAGGGGGCTAGGTCAACGGCGGGTGAGACGAATGATGGGGATCTGACGCGTGTCCCTGCAGCGGTCCTGATAGCCGTACAGGCCGGTAATCTCTTCGCTCAACATCTCGAAAAGGCGATCCCGCTCCCGGTCGTTTGGCACGGTGCCGGCCGTGGCCGGGTACGACTCGCCGAGGTACTCCACGGTGAGGGCTGGGTTCGCGACCAGGTTCCGATACCACAGCGGATGCTTCGGCTGGCCCCCGGCCGAAGCGGCGATGACGAGATCGACACCGTCCTGCCGGACGCAGACGGGCTTTTGGACGTGGTTGCCGGTTTTCGCGCCCGTGATGGTCAGGATCACCAGCGTCTGGCCTCCAGCGGTCCGGCCGCCGTGGGCGCGTAACTCGGCCATGACCGCCTGGTCGCGAGCATGCCGTTCGTCCGTGGTCAGGTCCGCAGCCATGACCGAACTCTACCGAGCCGCCGACGGTTGTCTGGCCCACAGGACGCGGCCGCATTCGCAGCCGGTGCCTTCGCCCGGCGGGAGGTCGGGCCCGCGCCTGAGGCTACCTGCAGGAAGCCGGTCCCTTCCACCGCGGCGGCCGCGGCCGGGCCCACTGGTGATGCGGGCGACCGGTCAGGCCGCGGGTCGCCCCGGCGGGTCGCCCCGGCGGAGCGTCCGGGTACATAGGATCGGGATCGATGACCCGACCGTCGACGTCCACTTCGGCTTTCGGGGTATCCAAGCGGGAGAGCCATGATGCCAGCGGCTTCTATGGCCGATTTACCCCGCCGGTGTTGTCCGACGACGACTCCGTTTCGCCGCAACGGGTACTCGACAAACTCATCGTCGGCGACGCCCGGCGGATGGACGAGGTTCCGGACGCCTCCGTTGCCCTGGTAGTGACCTCGCCACCCTACTTTGCTGGGAAAGAGTACGAGCAGTCGCTGGGTCAACGGGGTATTCCAGCCACCTACCTGGAGTACCTGGACCTGCTCCGGGCCGTGTTCGCCGAATGTGTCCGGACCCTGGAACCGGGCGGTCGCATCGCCGTCAACGTCGCGAACCTGGGTCGCCGCCCGTACCGGTCCCTCTCAGCGGACGTCATTGGTATCTTGCAAGACGACCTTCGTTTGCTGTTGCGAGGCGAGATCATCTGGTTGAAGCAGCGGGGATCGTCCGGATCCTGTGCGTGGGGAAGCTTTCAACGCCCCAGCAATCCCGTGCTGCGAGACCTTACCGAGCGAGTGATCGTGGCCAGCAAAGGGCGGCTCGATCGGGCCATTGCGGCCAAAGATCGGGTGCGTGACGGGTTCCCCTTCGAATCCTCCATGACCCGGGAGGACTTCCTGGAAAATACCCTCGACGTGTGGGAGATACCAGCGGAAAGCGCCACCCGGGTCGGTCACCCTGCTCCGTTCCCTATCGAGTTGCCGTCCCGATTGATCCAGCTGTACACCTATCGCGGCGATCTGGTTCTCGATCCGTTTGCCGGCTCGGGAACGACGGCGGTCGCCGCTCTTCGTGGAGGACGCTCCTACGTCGGCTACGACCTCGATGAGGCATACATCCGCCTGGCCGAAGCGCGGGTGACAGAGGAGCGGCGCCGGCTCGCGAGCGAGGGACGGGCAGCTCCGCGGCAGATGAAGCTGGTGGGTGCGCCTCCGCCGGGTGAGACAGCAGACGACGGTGTTCCCTCGAGGGCGACCCGAGAGGGAAGAGCAGCGAAGGAGATCGCACGGGGCGTGATTGAAGCAGCCGGGTTTACCGGCATTCGAGCCGATCAGCGGCAGCGGGGCGGGATCGGGGTCAGTTTCACCGCCCGAGATCGCCAGGGAAGGTTGTGGTTGTTCGAGGTGGCGGGCAGTTTCACGAGTCAGAGGGCCGGGTTGAAGAAGACCGACACCCTGTGGAAGGCAGTGGGCAAGGGCGCCGTGCTGAGAGAAGTGAACAGGGCGCCGCTCGTCCTTCTGACGGCAGGCGTTCCCGTCCGGGGGAGCACCGGCGCGAAGGTCTTGCAGCAAGTGACTGGGACAAACAAGCCGATCCACGCCGTGATTGAGATGCTCGAGCCATCCGGACAGGAGGAGCTGCGTGAGCTCTGCAACGGCGTCAGGGGGTAGGCACAGCTACCCCATCAACCATCGGCCCCGCGGCGCGGCGTCCGCCGCGGCGATCGCTCCAGACCCGATTGAGGCCGCCTTGATCCGGGCCCCGGGTGGACCGGCCTCTTGTCAATGCCCACGTACCTACATGTATCTTCACCAGAAGGAGCTATATGCACGTACATATGTTTGGCCTAAGGCCGGACGGCAGGTTAACCTGAGGGATACGTGGCCGGAACAGTGACGACTCTTCGGTCAGATCTCTTGCGCGGCCACGGGCTGAGAACCAGAGTTGAATCCGTACGAGCACAAGGGGAAGTGATGCCCGAGGTAACGCATTATGAGCACGGGGTTCCGTCATGGGTGGACATCGGTACTCCGGACCCGACGGCCGCGCTGGGCTTCTACTCAGGGTTGTTCGATTGGGAAGGCCAGGACATGGGCGAGGAGGCCGGTCATTACACGATCGTCTCCAAGGGTGGCCGGCAGGTAGCCGCCATCAGTCCGGCTCAAGATCCTGGTCCGCCCCGATGGACCACCTACATCAACGTGGACGACGTCGACACCGTCGCCACGAGGGCGCAGGCCGCGGGCGGGACGGTCATCGTCGCGCCCATGGATGTCATGACCGCCGGACGGATGGCCATCTTGGCCGACACTACGGGTGCGGTTGTGGCGGCCTGGCAGCCGGGCGATCACATCGGCGCCCAGTTGGTCAACGAACCCGGGTCACTGATCTGGAGCGAGCTGGCCACCTCGGATCTGGCCAAGTCGAAGGACTTCTACTCGGAAGTGTTCGGCTGGGGCTGGGGCGGGTCCGACGAGTATGCAGAGGCCCAGGTGTCCGGCCGGACGATCGGTGGAGTGATGCCCCGCCCCCCGACCATGCCGGCGGAAGTGCCTGACCACTGGCTGGTCTACTTCGGGTCGGCAGACGTCGACGCCCAAGCCAAGCAGGCCGCCGAGATGGGCGCCACCGTTGTGGTGGAACCCACTGACATCCCAGGGACGGGCCGATTCGCGGTGCTTCTCGACCCCCAGGGCGCCGCGTTTGCCCTATTCAAGAGCTAGCCGCCCGCCGGAGGGCTGGCCTCGGATGGCGTGGTCTACCGCGGGCAGGAGCGATCCGCGCTGCCGCCGTCGCAGCTCTTGTCTCAGATGGTGAAGTTGGCAGCTGACCCGTCCGCGATGATGCGGTAGAGGTCGTCAGGATTGTGGGCGACGACAGCGCGACCGATTCGGGTCGGCCAGGTGGTGTCGCCGTATTCGGCTCGCCAGGCCCACAGACGCCGGGTGAGCTGGTGCAACGGATACGCCTGGGTCATGCCCATGGCCCCGTGGGCTTGATGGGCGGCCCGGGTGGCGAGGCGCGCCGCGTTATTCGCGACGGCCTTCGCGGCGGCGATTTCGAAGTGAGCGGGGTGACGCTGCGCTTCGCGAGCCGCTACCTGAGCGGCCAGGTCGACGAGAGCTGCCTCTTCTGCAGCCCTGACGACGTGCGCCTGGACCGCTTGGAAGGTTCCGACCGGCTTGCCGAACTGGACGCGGTTCATGGTGTACGCGGCGGTCATGGTGGCGGTGGCGGTGAGCGCGCCGGCCATGAGGGCCACGCGCGACAGCGCGCCGCGGTCGCGGAGGGCCTCGGCATCGACGCCGGCGGGAGCGGCCGCGATCTCGTCGGGTTCGAGGTGATCGAACGTGACGGTGTCTCGGGGTTCGCCGGCGACGTTGGTCGCAGGATCGATCGTGGCCCGTTGGGGCTGGACCGCGACAACATGGCCGTCGACGAGGGCCACGATGCGCGCCGCCGAGGCCGCCCAAGGGACGCGGTGAGCGCGACCGACGAGACGGTCACCGTCGAGGCGGAGGTCGTCCTCGCGCCGGCCCGGTACCACGGTAAGCGGTCCGTCGCCGAGCGCCAGGCCGGCTTGAGCGAGAAGCCAGCCCGCCAAGATGCCGGTTTCCGCCAGCGGGATCGGGGCAGCGTGCGCACCCGCGATCTGCAGCACCGCCAGGGCGTCGGCCAGAGTGCCGCCCGCACCGCCCGCGGTCTCCGGGACTCCGATCCACGGCAGACCGATCGACGCGACCACGTCCCACACCTCGGGGGCCCAGCCGCGTGCCTGGGCCTCTTGGACCGCCTCGAAGGTGCACACCGCGGCGAACGCTTTCTCAGTGGTGTCGAGCAGGACGTCGTCGATCATCGGAGCCCCTTTGAGATCACGGTGCGGAGTATTTCGTTCGTCCCTCCTCGAATCGCCCATGAAGGGGAGATCAACAAGGCCTGGGCCAGCAGCCGCTCGTACAATGTCGCCGCCTCCTGCGAAGGCTCGAGATCGATCAGCGTCTGGACCCGCGCCATCACGTCCTGTTCAAACTGGGTACCGAGGTCCTTACCCACCGCGGACTCCAACGACGGCGACTTGCCTTCGTCGATCATTCGGGCCACCGACAACGACACTTGTCGGATGGCCCACCACCGAGCGATCGATTCGCCGAGAAACGACACGGCTTCCTCGCCCAACTCCGCCCGGTGTTCGCGAACCAGGTTCTCGACCAGCTGGAATGGTGATAACCACCGCTCGGGTCCGGCCCGTTCCAGGCTCAGCTCCGATGTGTTCTGAGCCCAGCCCTGCCCCTCCTCTCCCAACAACCTGTTGTCGGGTACGAACACGCCCTCGTAGACGACTTCATTGAAATCCGATGTGCCGTCCAGGAACGGGATCGGATTGATCGTGATCCCCGGACTGCGAAGATCGACGATCAACTGACTGAGTCCACGGTGGCGATCCTCGGCCGGGCTGGTGCGGCACAGCACCACGCAATAGTCCGCGTGATGGGCGCCGCTGGTCCAGATCTTGACCCCATTCAACTCCCAGCCGTCAGGAACCTTCGAGGCCGCGGCCTTCACCGACGCCAGGTCACTTCCGGCGTCCGGTTCGCTCATCCCGATGCAGAACCCCAGTTCGCCTCGACAGATGCGGGGCAGGAATTCCTGCTTCTGGGCCTCGCTCCCGAATTTGTTGATCAATGGACCGTATTGTCGATCCGCGGTCCAGTGGTACTCCAGCGGCGCCCCGCTCCGCAGCAACTCCTCGACCACCACGAACCGCTCTACGGCCGTCCGATCGTGTCCTCCGTATGCGGTTGGCAATGCCATTCCCAGCCACCCTTGCCCCCCCAATTTCGCCGAGAACTCCGGCGACGAGCCCGCGGCCATACCGAAGCGGGGCACGGCACTCCCCGGTGGTAGCTCCGCCTGCAGGAAAGCCCGCACCTCTCCCTGCAGGGCCAGCTCCGAACTCGTCAACTCCGTCGCTACGAACTTCATCCCCCGGACAGTACCGTTCTACCCGTCCACCGACCACCCCGACCCCGGGACCCGAGCGGTCCCGAGCGACGGGCCATCCGCCAGCAAGGCACGGGGAAATGAGGTCGCCCGTCCACCGCCACGCCGAGGTTGCCGGCTATACGCGCTCCAGGATGGTTCCCGTACCGAGACCCCCGCCGCAGCACATGGTCACGAGGGCCCGTTGCTGCCCGGATCGCTCCAGCTCGTTGAGGGCCTTGGTCAGCAGGATCACGCCGGTCGCGCCAAGGGGGTGCCCCAAGGCGATGGCGCCGCCGTTTGGGTTGACCTTCTCCAGCGGCACGTCGAGTTCCCGCTGCCAGGCCATGACGACCGAGGCGAAAGCCTCGTTGATCTCGAAGATATCAATGTCATCAAGGGTCAGTCCGTTGCGCTCCAGCAGCGTGCGAGTCGCCGGCATGGGTCCAGTGAGCATCAGTTCGGGGTCACTGCCTACCAGGACTGAATCCACGATCCGGGCCCTCGGGCGAACGCCGAGCCGGTCGGCTGTGGACGCCGACATCACCAGCGCCGCCGCAGCACCGTCGGAGACCTGCGAGGAGGTACCCGCCGTATGCAAAGAGGGGCGATCGGCGTCCCGTGGGTTGGTTCGAAGCTTGCTCAGACCTTCCAGTGACGTTTCCCTGAGCCCCTCATCCCGATCCACGGTCTTCGTGCCGGCCCGCACACCCTGATCATCGAAGACGGGCGCATCTACCGGCACCACCTGGCCGTCGTAGCGGCCCTCCGCCCAGGCCTGGGCCGCCAGGTCCTGCGAGCGCTTCCCGAAGGCGTCCAAATCGTCCCGGGTCAGATCCCACTCCTCCGCGATGCGCTCCGCGCCCTCGAACTGGGTGGTCGGCTCGTAGAAGGTCGGATAGCTGGCCCCACGCGGCTGCCCGAAGTCCGGTTCGGCAGGGGCGTTGGATCCCATCGGGATCCGTGTCATGGTCTCCACGCCGCAGGCGACCGCGATATCCACGAGCCCGCTTCCGACGAGGGCATGCGAGACCGTGAGGGCTTCCTGTGAGGACCCGCATTGCGTATTGACGGTCACGGCCGGGACGGTGAGCGGAAAGCCGGTCATGAGCCAAGCGTTCCTCGCCACGTTGGCAGATTGGTACCCCACCTGGATCACGTTTCCTCCCACGACGTGTCCGACCAAGGCGGGTTCGACCGGAGCCCGGTGGAAGAGCTCTTGCAACACCTGGGAGAGCAACTCGGTGGCGGGCATGTTGGCGAGCCCTCCGTTGCGCCTCCCGATCGGCGAGCGCACCGCATCGATCAGGACTACCTCTTCATGGGGGCTGCTCATCTTCGCTCCTTCGTAGTTGGCGTCATCACGGCCTCAGAATGCGTCTTCGGGCATGGTATCCCCGCCCCCCCTCGCAGGGCCCGCCGCGTGCCGGGCTGCGACCGCCTCACGCCGAGGCGGTCGAGCCCAGCAAGTTCCCGCCGAGCGTCGGGTGACCGATGCGCTTGTCGCTGACCACGTTCACCAACGCCGGCCTTCCGGCCGCGAACGCCCGTTCCAAAGCAGGCACGATGTGGTCCGGATCCTCGACGTGCTCGCCGTGGCAACCGAGCTCCTCGGCAATGCGGTCGTACCGGATCCCCGGCAGCATGTCGAAGGGCTCGGTGTGACCGCGGAGCGAAGGCATCTGGTCAAAGCTCGGACCCCACGCACTGTTGTTCCACAACACGACCACGATCGGGATGCGATATTTGGCGGCGGTCTCGATGTCCCAGCCGCCGATACCCATGCCGCCGTCGCCGATCACTGCCACTACCGGACTACCGGGACGGGCCAACCCGGCGCCGATCGCCATACCGATGCTGTGGCCGACAGGTGCCAGGGGTCCGGCGTCGATGAGCTGGCCTGGGAAGCGGGCGGAGAACCAGTGACTTGCATATCCCGACAGCGT
This sequence comes from uncultured Acidimicrobiaceae bacterium, assembly GCA_963769725.1. Classification (GTDB taxonomy): domain Bacteria; phylum Actinomycetota; class Acidimicrobiia; order Acidimicrobiales; family Palsa-688; genus PALSA-693. The sequence goes on from CAVYMU010000011.1 coordinate 427,643, forward strand.
GAAGCTGTCGAGGATCATGACCGCCGACGGGTCGAGGACGGACACCAGGTCGCCCATCAGACGGTCAGGGTGGATGGGGATGTCGGCGTGATGTTGCTGCTGGCGCGCCGCGATCATGTCGTGGAAGGCGGACCGCGTCTCGCCCAGCCGGGCGATCCAGGGGGAGCTGGTGCGGTCCACGGCGCCCCGAGACCGCACCAGCTCGATCATCTGCCCCAGCACCAGTTTCGGGTCGCCGACGATCGGGACCTCGACGGGGACGTTGGCCCCAAGTCGGAGGGGGTCGGAGTCGACCTGCACATGGGTCGCGCCTGCTGCCCACGTCGGTGGCTGGCCGTAGTGCTCCCCGCTCCAAAAGCGAAACCCGAAGCTGACGACGACATCGGCTCGGCTGGTGAACGCCTTCTTCCACGCACCTCGCACCGCCAGTGGATGGTCTTCGGCAACCGCGCCCTGCCCGGCCCGGCGGCAGTACACGGGCGTCTGGGTGAGCTCGGCCAGCTCCCGCAGCGCCGCGGCTGCCCCTGACCAGAACACGCCATCGCCACCGACCAGCAGGGGGCGCTCGGCGCCGAGCAGGAGCCCGACCGCCTGCTCCACGGCGCGGGGGTCGCCCTGGGAGCGCAGCTGTTCGACTCCGTACACCTGAGCGCCGGCTCGTTGCTGGGACTCATCTCCCGACCGGTACAGGATGTTCTGTGGAACTTCCACCAGGGCCACGCCCTGCGGCGGGCTGGCCGCGGCCCGAAACGCCTGGCGAACATGGAAGGCGATCGTGCTCCAGTCGAGCACCCGCCGGGTGTACTTGGCGAAGCTGCCGCAGATGTCGGAGCCGTAGGCCTCCTGGAACGAGCCGACGCCGTCTTCGGTTGTCGGGTGCTGACCGGACAGGCACACCACGGCGCTACTTGTCAGCGCCGCCAACGCCAGCCCGGTGATGGCGTTGGTGAGCCCGCAGCCTGCGGTGACGCAGCACACGCCTGGCGTTCCAGTCGAACGAGCCCAGCCGTCGGCCGCGTAGGCCGTGGCCTGCTCGTGCCGCATGTGAATGAGCTTTACGTCGTTGGCCACCAGCTGGCCCAGGATCGGGAAGGTGTGGCCGCCGTTCACGGCGAAGAGGTACTTCACGTCCTGTTCCTTGAGCACACGTCCGACCAGTGCGCCGCCATCGACCTCAGCCATCGCAACACCCTCCCTCGCTTGTGACGACGAAAGTGTTCCACGCCACCCGGTGTCCGGTTACAGAACGGGCCGCGTTCGTCCCTGTGGATGTGGTCGGCCAGGTCCGCGAGTGTTGGCGTTCCCCGCCGGGGCCAGGCCGATCCGGGCCACGTCCTCAACCACGACCGCGACAGGGCCCGACAGTCAGTGGGTTGCAACGGCGCGACGTTGGGAATAACCCCACTACACCGGGACAGTTCGATCTCGTGGACTGTCTGCAGAGGAAGGAAATTACAGATGACGTGGGCTGTGGATCGTCCGAATCATCGCCACTGGGGCCGGCGGTCGACCACGGTGAGCGGCGCCGGCGTTCGCGTCGAGGTGCGACCGGTCGGCGCCGCCGAGGTCGGGTTGTTGGCGGCGCTGGTTGGAGCGTGGGGAGCGCTCTCCGTCTTCGTCGGTCCGTATTTTGGCTACCAGCCCACTTCGGCCGATGCCTGGTCGTGGACCACCCAGAACTGGCTCCTCCATCTCGTACCCGGTGCCGCCGCGGTGCTGGCCGGGTTGATGATCCTGAGCGCGTCGCCCGGCCGACATCGCCGGGCCGGACATGGGGCGCCCATCGGGCTGGCGGCCCTGATCCTCGTCTGCGCCGGCGCTTGGTTCGTGATCGGTCCGGCCCTGTGGCCCACATTCGAGTCCGGCCAACCCTTCGCCACCGGGACGGATGCCTGGACCTCATTCGTGAACCAGGTCGGTTCAAGTCTCGGCCCTGGGATCCTGCTGGCGATGCTGGGAGGAATGGCCTTCAAGGCGGTGATGGCGCGGCCGGCCGCGACCGTGCACGACGGGACGGCCGAAGACGACTTGGTCCCGGTGGAGAACGGCGGCGGGGTTGACAATGGGCGCCGGCTGGAGAATGTGGTGCCGGCGGAGCGTCGAGTTCCGGTCGAAAACGGGGTCTCGGACCGCGACCCGGTCGCCGACGCCGACACCCCCGAGGTGAGGGCGTCCGACCGGGACGCCGCCACCGTCACCGGAGGGCGTGGTCACGACGAAGCCGCGGCCCCGCCGGAAACCGTCTGACACCCGGCGGAGACGCCCCCGCGGCGGAGACGCCCCCGATTCGGCAGGGGCGGCCGGATCGCCCCCCGATCCGGCAGGGGCGGCCGGGACGGAGGTCCCCAGCTAGGAGGCGGGAGGTTCCCGGCTGGCGTCTACCACCGATGCGTACGAGCCTGTGCCCAGCACACAACCGATCGGGAGCTCCCGGTCCCCCACCAAGAGGCTGTTGACCGCACCGGTATCGGTGTCGAACGTGATGTCCGTCATATTTCCCAGTTCGGTTCCGAGTTCGGTGAGTACTCGTTTACCCACGGGGTCGAACCGTCCGCCGGCAGCATCCCGCTCGACGTCGTCGCCGGGCAGGTGGAGGGCACCTTCGTCTCTGACCATGATGGCGTCCGGGCCGAAGCCACTCAACTCGTCCCATTCGATCAGCCGGGCCTTTTTCCCCGAGCCCACGACGATGGCGGTGATCCGGCGCAGTTCGCGGTCAAAGAGCAGGTGGCCGAGTGCTCCCAAATCTTGAGCGCTGGCCCGGCTCACTACTCGGCGACCGACAACCCGACGGTAGGAGTCCGTCATGTCAATCCCAGCCGGGAGCGGAAGCTGTCTACTGCTGGCCCGAGAGCGGCCAGGTCCTCGCGAACGAATTCCTCAGTGATGTCGGGAACCACCAGCGCCGTACCGGAGATCGAGACTTGCGCCGGCAGCGGAATGAAGCCGCGTCCCCGTTCGACCCTATCGATCTGGTAGCCGACGACCGCTCCGATTCGCGAGCCGTCCTCTCCCTGAAGGCCGACCAGCAGCACCAAGTCACGAACCACGCCAAGCTTTACGCCTCGCTCCGTGAGGACGTCGTCGCCGATCACATCCCGTTCCACCGGGGGATCGGCGAGGTCGTCGGATGCGTCGGCGCGGGCCGTGAGACTGGCGACATCCGCGATCATGACGGCGTCACGCCCGATGGCATGGATGCTCTCCGCGGGGAGCACCGCAGGGTGACGTCCGCTCAGGAAGCCTCGCCGATTGAGGGTGAGACCCAGCAGCCGGCCAGCGTCGGGACTATAAATCACGTCCCGCACTTCGGCGACGTCCTCTCCGCCCCGGCGCGTGACAACCGGGAGTCCAATCAGCTGGGTGGCCGTCAGTAGCAACCTCATGGCTTCCCCTTGGTGGCGATCACGCCGCCACCGCGTCGACGCCGCCAATAAATGCGGGCCAACACGCCGATAAGGATCACGACCACGAGCACCAGGATTAGCCAGCCAAACGCATCCATTGTTCCTCTCCCGAAGGCCAAAACGCCGGCGCCTGCGCCTAGGGCGTTACCTTCCCGACCACGTCCTTTACCTTCTCGCCGGCCTGCTTCAGGTCAGCAGCAATCTGGTCGTCAACACCTCCGGCTTCCAAGAGCGGTCATCGAGCCCCCGACCTGACGCTTGGGCGGGGTGGCCCTTCTCGCCTGGCATCTTGTTCTGGCCTGGTCTGCGGTGCTCACGAACACCTCCGATGTCTCCCCTCGTCCGCTCGTTCGAGGGTTATCCCTTAGGGCTCTTCCCAAACCGGCCGGACGGCAAACTTCTCGTTCGTTTCCTCCATTTGATGGGCCATGGCCTCAGCGAGTGGCGGTGTAGGCGGCGGTTGCTCGCCTCTGGCCTGAGCACGCAGCTGTTCGACCAGGGAGCAGAGATACCACCGGCGAAAGGCACGGTGGGTGGGAGGAGTCGCCAGGGTCAAGAGCTGTTCGGCCCGGGCGTAGCGGTCGGCCTCGTCCAGGGCCGAGAGGTAGGCCTCGGCGGAGTCGGCCGCGGACACCGGCAGGCGCAGTACCAGTTCGGTGACGGTTTCGCCGCGCCGGGCGGCCGCCAGAGCCTGCCGTTTGATCTCGCCCCGAGCCTCAGCAAACTCTTTGGTGACGGTAGAGACGAGGGCGGACATGGGACCGCTAAGAGGTGCGCCGAATGTGGCACTCTCCCGAGCCAGCGTGAACTCGCGAACCAGGTTGTCAATGTGGGCCTTCGCTTCCATCAGCAACTTGGTCGGTACCGCTGGCAACCGGACGGTGAATAACGGCCCGCTCGGGGCGGGCGGTGGCCCGGTGCGGCCCACCGGGGCTGCCGCCACCGCCGTGGCTGAACGAGGTGTCTCGCCCGGGTTGGTCAGGGCGGCCAGGTCCGCCGAGATCACTTTCCCGCCCTGCGGAAGTGGGTTCACCTCCCAGCGCGTGGTCAGGGCGGTCACGATTCCCAGCCCCCGGCCAGTCATGCTGCCTGCCCCTGGTTGGCCGGTGACGGGTAGCTGGTTGCTGGAGTCGGCTACGACGATACGCAGGCCATTCTCGACCCTCGAGACCCGGACGGTGATCGGTGGAGCGCCGTGCAACAGGGCATTCGCCACGAGCTCTGTGACGACCAGGTCTACGGCGTCAGGATCGACGTCCATCCCATCGATCTGTTCCCGCGCAAAACGACGGGCGCGCCGAACCCCGCCCATATCACCCTCGAGAACTAGTTGATCCGAGCCATCCATCCGGCTGCCCCTCGTTTCCCATCCTTGGTCACGAGGATCTGGGTGATTCTCATTGCCGTGGCCACGACGTACCGACGGGTCATGCTGACCGCGCCCCAATGTCGTCGTCCCGGCACCACCGCCGCAGCTTAGCGATGGTGCGAGCCAACAACCGCGAGATCTGCATCTGACTGGCGCCGAGTTCGTCGGCCACACGCTGTTGCGTGTAGCCGTCGAAGTACAAGCGTCGCAGTACGAGTTGCTCTCGACTGTCGAGGCGCGGCAGGACTGCTTGCAGCCGCTGGCGGTCGAGGACACGGTCGAGGGCGGTGTCTGCCACCGGGATGTCGACGCACCGTTCCCCGTCTGAACCGCGTACGTCGAGCGAGGTCGTCCAATAGGTGCCACCTGCCTCCATGGCCTCGAGAACGGACTCGTCGCTCACCGCGAGGTGGGTCGCGATCTGTGCCACTGTCGGCACACGCCCCAGCTGATGGCCCAGCTCCTCCCGGGCCTCCTTGATGGCCAGGTAGAGCTCCTGCGTTGAGCGCGGGACCCGTAGCATCCACGTCTTGTCCCGGAAGTGGCGCTTCAACTCGCCGACGATGCTCACGGTGGCATAGGTGCCGAAGGTGTTGTTGCGTTCGGGCTCAAATCGGCGAGACGCCTTCACCAATGCCAGGAAGGCGACCTGCTCCAATTCGTCAGCCGGCTCGCCTCGATGCAGGAAACGGTGGGCCAGTGCTCGGGCCAGACGCATGTGTTCCCGTACCAGATCCTCCTGGGCCCGGCGGCAGGCCAGGCTGTCCAGTTGATCGCCCGCTCCAGTCGTCGTCGCCAGATGCAACTCCGGCCCACAGGCGCCGTTGCGGAAGAGGCGGCCCTCGCCGCCGATCAGCTGCAGGTCAGGCGGTGGTGCCTCGGGAGCCTCGACGAACAACAACTGCCCGCCCGGCCGTAAGTGTCCAGCTACCACCGACGACGCCGAACCCGGCTGCCACTCGGTGGCGTCGCGGACGGTGACCAGGTCGACTTGGCCAGGAGGCTCACCGATCATCACCTGCTGGGCGATCATCTGCTCGGGGACCCAGCGGTGGTCCTCCTGCCGGAACCACTTCGACCGGGTGGAACGCGGTACCGACCCCAGTTCGCCACGGGCGAAGCTCACCTCGCCAGCGCTGCGTCCCAGCCCGCTCACGAACGCCCGCACGCCCGGCGACTTCGATTTCGATCGGGTGGCGTGTGCAAACGCCACCGTCAGCGCCACCGCGTCCGCCGTCGACCCAATCGACCACACGCTCGGGGGGTCGATCACTCTCCCGGTCAACAACGGAGGAATCACCTGCTCCTGCAGCCAGTCCCACTCTCTCAGCAGCGGCCCTGCTGCACCCATCGCGCTACTCCCTACTCCGTTACGCCGAGACACGTACCGCAATACGCCGTACCCCGGATCGAGGATTCGCAAACCGCCCCGGCATCCGTCCACCTGACACACGTCTGACATATGTCAGACGACCGTACGGCGGCGAGGTTTGAAACCGGCGCCAGACGGGTAAGACAGTCGAAGACCCGGGCCGGACATTGACGGTCTCGCCCGAGCGAGGACAGAAGGACGGAGGGAGCGATCATGGGTGTAGGCACGAGCATTGTGGTGTTCGCTATTGGAGCAATATTACGATTTGCAACAACGGTGCAATCTTCCACCTTCAATGTACACACCATCGGTGTCATTCTGATGGTGGTGGGTGCGGTAGGTTTTGTCGTTTCTGTCATCTACTGGTCGTCGTGGGGTGGCTTTTCCGGTTGGCACCGGAGTCGGCGTATGTATCGCCAGTCCGATGGGACGGTCGTCGAGGAACGCCGAGAAAGTTCCTACTGAGCCACGGTGTCGTTACCCAGAGGAATCATTGCCATCGGAAAGGGGTGACTGACCCCTTCCGTGTCGGCCACGGAACTCGGACCAGCTGGGATGGTCGTTCCGTGGCCGATTGTTTTACGGTGGGGGGGTGTGGTTGGCTCGGGAGGTTCCAGCCCAGCCAGCCCCCTCGGCCCGGGACAGCTGCCACCCGCCGGCTATCGAAATCCCGGGCTGCTGGCGGCCCGGACGTCGCCTCTCGGGGCCAGTGGACCGACGTCAGGGGCCGCGGCTTCGCTGCCGGCAGGACGGTGCCGACCGCGATCGACGAGGTGCGGTGAACCTCTCTTACCCAAGGTTGAAATCACCACGAACGACATACCCGGCTCTCAGGCGGACATAGCCGTTCACAGCTGGCCGGCCCGGCGCTACATTCTGGCGCCATGAGTCGACTCGCTGGTCGCGTGGCGGTAGTTACCGGATCCAGTCGTGGCATTGGCAAGGCCATCGCTATCGCCTTCGCCGAGGAAGGAGCTCGGGTTGCCGTGGTCGCTCGCACGCAGACCCAATGGGATCCGCGCATGCCCGGCACCATCTACGACACCGTCGCCGAGATCGAGGCCGCAGGTGGGACAGCCGTCCCGATTGCGGCCGACCTCGCTGATCCCGGGGACGTGGAGACGATCATCGAGCAGGCCCGGGCCGGGCTCGGTCCGGTCGATATCCTGGTCAACAACGCCGCCCTCACCATTCCCGGCCGGGCCCCACGGGAAGGGCAGTCTCGGCCGGCCTCGGCGCCCGCCCCGCCTGCCGCGCCCCCGGTTGCCGATCCGGCCGGATCGAGCCCGTCCCTGGCGGCGGGGGGCATTCCCCGGGGCTCCTTCTTGTCCTTTCCTCTCAAGGGATTTCGGCTTCATCTCGAGATCGGGCTGTTCGCCACCTATCGGCTCATGCAACTGGCATTGCCCGACATGATGGCGGCCGGTCGGGGCGGGATCGTCAACATCAGCTCCCTCGCCGGCTTCCTCCCCGGCGCAGGGCCCTACCCGCACCCGGGTGTGCCGGGACCGATCGCCTATGGCGGCAACAAGGCCGCCATGCACCATCTGACTCAGGCCGTGGCGGTAGAGATGCAAGCGCACGGGATTGCTGTCAACGTGCTCAGCCCGTCAGAGCCGGTGATCACGCCCGGGAATATCGTGGCCGCCGCGGGGGAGACGAACTGGGCGAACCCCGCCGATTTCGCGGAAGCCACGCTGCGCGTCGCTCTCGCTGACCCGGCCGAGACAAACGGGCAGCTGCTTTGGAGCGATGACGTGCTGCACCCCGAACTGGGCCGGCGGGGCTGGCTTCGTTGACCATGACCGACAGCGGTCCCGCCTGGACTTCTCCCGCCGGAGTCGCTTCGGGGCCCTCGGACGCCAGCTAGAAGTCCGTGCCACCGTCGATGTTGATCACGGCTCCGGTCAGATAGCCGGCCCGGGGCGACAGCAGGAATGCGAACAAATCGCCAACTTCCGCCGGACGGCCGGGACGGCCGAGCGCAACGTCCATGTGCCATTCCTCGACCATCACCTGCTCGAGGATGCCCTCGGGTGGCACCCCTCGGGCCTCGGCGATTTGATTGCGCATGGCGGCCAGCCCGTCGGTCTCGATGGCCCCGGGGCATACGCAGTTGGCCCGGACGCCGTACCGGCCTTGCTCTTTGGCGATGGTCTTGGTGAAGGCCACTACCCCGCTCTTCATCACGACATACGGCAGGCGGGCGGGGTGGTAGGCGTGCACCGAGTAGGCGGCCGTCGTGACTACCGTCCCGCCGCCTCCTTCTACCAGGTAGGGCAGCGCGGCGCGGACCACCCAAACCGTCCCCATGAGCAGGTCATCAAAGGCTTCTGTCCACACCTCGCCCGTCGCATCGCTCAGCGTGCTGTGGGCGGCCCTGCTGGTGCCTGTGGTCACGGCGATGCCGTCGAGAGATCCTAAGGCCTCGGCCGCAGTCTCGACCACCCGGGTGGCGTCGCCCTCTTGCGAGGCGTCGGCCACGATCGATGTCACAAAGGGACCAGCGATGCGATCAACCGCCGCCTTTCCCCGGTCGGGATCTCGGCCGACCACGGCCAGCCGGGCGCCCTCGGCTGCGAGCACCTGTGCTGTCGCCAAGCCCATCCCACCGGTCCCGCCGACGATCAGATAACCCCGGTCTCGCACACCCAGGTCCATTGCCGCCGCCTCCTTGTCTGTCTTGGTGGTCGCACTTCTCCGGAACCCGGCCCGACGTCTCCGCTCGCCCGGAGGTATCGCAACCGGAGTCTCAGATTACGACCTGACTGCCGGTTGGACGTCCTCGCCGAGCAGGCGGAGGTGGTCCAGGTCGGAAAGATCGAGGATTTGGAGATAAATGCGTCCCGCTCCGGCATCGGTATAGGCCGAGATCTTGTCGAGAACCTCGGCCGGCGTCCCTGCGAGACCATTTTCCCGCAATTCGGCGACCTCTCGGCCGATCGCCGCCGCTCGTCGGGATAGCTCCGCCTCAGTAGTCCCACAGCAGGTCACCAAGCCCACCGAGTAGACGACCGACGCCGGGTCCCGGAGCTGATGCTCGCAGGCCCTCCGAACCGAGTCATGCGCGTCGCGCATCAGTTCTGGCGTCACGAACGAGATGTTGAACTCGTCCGCATAGGTGGCTGCCAACCGGCTGTTGCGAGGGCCACCCCGCCCGCCGATCACGATCGGAGGATGGGGACGCTGTACCGGCCGAAACGGGTCGGCCTCGATGCGAACGCGACCGGTCAGTCCGTCCCGCTCAAATACTCCGCCGGCCTTGGTGGACCACACGCCATGCAGAATCGCCAGCTGGTCCTCGAGCAGCTCGTATCTTGCTCCCAAGGACGGAAAGGGCAAACCGTAGGCCACGTGTTCCGCTTCGTACCAACCGGCGCCGAGTCCCACCTCAACCCGGCCTGCGCTCATGTGGTCCACCTCGGTTACCACGGCCGGGAATGTGCCGACTGAGCGGAAGGTGACGGGTGAAACCAGCGTGCCCAGGCGGATGCTTCGGGTGTCACGGGCCAGGCCGGCCAGGGTGGTCCAGGCGTCGGTGTAGGCCGGCAGGCCCGACGCCGAGCCCATCTTGAGGTAGTGATCGGACCGGAAAAAGGCGTCGAAATCGCACTCCTCCGCGGTCCTGGCTACCCCCAAGAGCTGGTCGTACGATGCGCCCTGCTGCGGCTCGGTGAAAATGCGTAGTCGCATGCTGTCACCATAGCGACCGTGGTCGGTTCGATCCGCCGGCCCGGCCTCAACCCTGGAGCCGCTCATCAAGGGTGGTGGCCTCGATGTCCAGACGGCGGAGCAGCCCGGGCACTATCTGGCGCTCAGCCCTGGGACCAATGACGGGGACCGCCACGACCAACTCACCCGTCAGGCGACGGCAGGAGCCCTCTCCTTCGGAGCTCAACACGAAGTCGGCCGAGCCGTGGAGCCGTTTCGGGTCAGCCTCGCCGTTAAAGCGAAGCGTTCCCGAGGCCGATTCTCGGTCGAGGTCGATCTCCTGGACCCACGCCAGCCGGCTCTGGCCCAGCAGGCGACGGGCCATGGGGTCCAGATGGCCAACGAACTCGTAGCGCAGGCGCAACGTGGTGCGCTGCCCTTCTGATTGCTGATCCAGCACGGCCGGCTGGCCCAAATCCGGTAGTACGAGCTCGCCATAGAAGTCGGGGTCGACCAGGAGGGCGGCAACGGCACCCGGAGATCCATGAAAGCGATGCTCGGCGTGAAAACGCATGCCACCCAGTCTGGCTGGCGGCCGGCCCGTCTTGAGTCCTTCTCCTGACCCGAGGGTGCCGCTCCACGCCCGTGGACCGCGGCGCGGGGTTCGGCACCCGCCACTGGCTCTCTGTTCGAGCCACCCGGCACGGACAGGGCTTTCGGCCCAGGGGCGGGCCCTCCGATCGGCCGACGTCCCGCTCCCCGCGGTCACCGTTATGCCACACTTGGCGCCACCGTCGCCCAGCCCAGCCGAACTACCCCAACGGAGTCCCAGTTGGCGCCGATGGATGACAACTCAGCGCTGTCATCACCTGGATCGGTCCCATGTGGTCTTTCCCGCTGGTCACTCCGCCCCGCGTCCTCTCCCGGCCGTTGCGCTTTCGTCAGGAGGCATCCCTGGAGAAAGATGCGGCTCGCCGGCGTCACGTGCTCGCCTGACAGACTCCGCGGCGATGGCACCGGGCCGTGAGTAGTCGCAGCCGGGGCGGAGGGGCCATGGCTCGGAGGGCAAGCGAACGCAGCGTGTGCGTAGCTGCTGCCACGACCTCACCTGCCGCCCTGTCGGGAGACGAGTTCCACGCCGATTTGGCCCAGGGAGGCGCGGGTGGGACGAGTGGGAACGGAGGAGCCACCGGACCGACTGGGGTAGGCGGATCCGGCGGGCGGCCGGGCAACGGCGGATCGGGCGGGGGCGGGAGTCTGAACCTGGGGTCGGGTGGCGACGGGGGATCGGCCGGCCAGACGGCCGTGCTCTCCGGTTCCACGCCGAACACGGCCGCATCGGGACAGGGTGGTCAGGGAGGACGGGGGGACAGCGGCCCGGGCCGGACCACGCCGACCGCCTCGTCCCCGCAGATGATAGGCTTTCGCTTTCCCCGTTTCTGGCTCGTGGTTTCTGGCCGCCTTCTCGAAGCGGCCCCTCTTAGCCCACCGAGTCCAGGAGTTCTCTGTTGTCCATCTCTTTCGCCGACCTCGGCGTACCAGCCGAAGCCGTGCGTTCGCTGCGCGCCCGCGGCATCACATCGACGTTCCCTATCCAGGCTCAAGCCATCCCCCCGGCCCTGGCAGGCGAGGACGTCTGCGGTCGGGCTCCGACCGGCTCCGGAAAGACGATCGCCTTCGGCCTGCCGATCGCGGCGCGGGTGGAGCGCGCCGATCCCGGGCGTCCCCGCGCCCTCATACTCGCCCCGACCCGGGAGCTGGCCGCCCAGATCCAGGCCGAGATGACCCTCTTGATGGGCTCCGACCGGCGCCGGCGAGTGGCCGCCTTCTACGGCGGGGTCGGATTCGGCCCTCAGCTCGAGGCCCTGCGGCGCGGCGTCGACGTCGCCGTCGCTTGCCCGGGGCGCCTGGCGGACCTCATGCGCCGGGGCGCGGTCAGCCTGTCCGACGTAGCCATGGTCGTCATCGATGAAGCTGACCGCATGGCCGACATGGGCTTCCTGCCGGAGGTGAAGCGGATCCTGGATCAGGTCCGTCCGGACCGTCAAACGCTGCTCTTCTCGGCCACGCTGGACGGCGAAGTAGACGTACTGGTTCGTCGCTATCAGCAGTCGCCCGTCAAAATATCGGTCGGTGCGGACAGCTCGTCGGTGGGGTCTGCGACCCATCACTGGGTTGACACTCCACGCGAGGAACGAGTCGCCATGGCGGCTCACTTCGTGAAGACCCACGGCTCGAGCGTGGTGTTCTGCCGAACCAAACACGCGACCGATCGGGTTACCAGGCAGCTGGTGGCTGCGGGGGTCAAGGCCGTCCCGATACACGGGGGCCGATCCCAGGCGCAGCGAGACCGGGCTCTGGCCGCCTTCTCGTCGGGACGAGCCGAAGCGCTCGTGGCAACCGACGTGGCGGCCCGTGGCCTCCACGTGGATGATGTCCAGTGCGTCATTCACTTCGACATTGCCGGCACGGACAAGGATTACCTGCATCGATCGGGTCGCACCGGCCGGGCCGGCGCCGACGGCGTCGTGATCTCGCTCGTAACCCAAACCGACATCGCCGCGGTCAGGACGTTACAGAAGGCCCTGAAGCACCCGCTGTCAGCCCAATGGGGATCTCTCGATCGAGCCAAGATCCCCGCCGGCTCGGGTTCTCGCCCCTCGGCGTCCGCTCGTATCAGCCGGGATGCCCCGTCGGGCCCCGGCCACGGGCGGGCCGAGCCAGGTGGTTCGGCGAACCTCACGGGAGCCGGGCGACCGGGTGGCAACAAACCGGCCCCCCGTCGAAATGCGGCGTGGACGACCGCCGGGGCCCGCCGCTCCGCTCGTTCATCGCGTCGGGGCCGTCCCGCCGCATAAGCGGCATGAGGAGTATGAGGAACTCAATCCCCGAAAGCGGCAAACTCTTCGGCTGAGCGCCCCTCGCCGAAACAACCGGCGCAAGGCTCGGTCGGACATGTTCCAGGGTGGCGTCCTGGGCGATGACCGTTACGGCACCGCTTCGTCCCTCGCGGCTGGCAGCACTATCGCTTGGCGGGCAGAAGGGCGATGACGACCAGAGTAATGATTGAAAAGAAGAAGCCGAGAATACCCCACAGAATCGGACCTCGTCCCTTGGTGGCGGCGATCCTGGAGCATGCGAAGGCCAGGAGTAAGGAAATTACGAGTCCGACTAGGCCGCTTACGCTCTCCCCGATGCTCCCGATCAACTCTATTTCGAGCGGTCTCCTATCATCGAGTCGTCGCGCCGCAGCTGAAAAACGTGGGCTGCGCCGGAGCCTAGCTGGCCCGCCCGGGGCCCAGGAGCGATGGTCGGGTCCTGTCGGTAGCGAGGTCTCCCTCCGAAGGCTTGTCCCGGTCCGTGCGTCCACCCTTGGCTACCGTCTCTGATAGCGACCTCGCCTCAAATCCGGAATCTCCTGTTCATCGCCAGGGAGGGTGCCCGAAGATGCCGAATCTTGCCCGTCAAGATCTTGTCAACATGCGGGATGCCGTCTTTTTTGAAGGCCCTGAGGTCACTCGGCGCCTCAGCAGATTTTGGATCTTGCTCCTGCTCGCGTCGATTATCGCCTCGGCTGGCGTTGTGTCGGATTCCACCGCCACAGTCATCGGGGCCATGATCGTGGCTCCGCTAATGACTCCTATTCAAGGCACGATGCTTGCTGGTGTTCTTGGCGATCGGAAGAATCTCTTCCGATCGGTTGGGTTGGTGGTCGCTGGCGCGCTCGCGGCGATATTGGTCGGCATCGTGGTCAGCGCCATTGTCATCAATCCCGTCACCGCCCAAACCAACTCACAGGTCGCCGCCCGGGTGAACCCGGGACTTATTGACCTGCTGGCCGCCCTGGCCACAGGAGCCGTCGGATCGATCGCCCTGGTGAGACGAGACATCTCAGACGCCTTACCCGGTGTTGCTATCGCAATCTCCTTGGTGCCGCCTCTGGTGGTCGTCGGGCTCACCTTCGAAGCCGGCGAGTTCTCCCAGGCTGCAGGGGCGCTGCTCCTCTTCGTCACCAATGTGGCCGCCATTCTGGGGGTAGGAACTGTGGTCATGGCGCTCTATGGGGTCCACCGGATGTCGCCACAGCGGGACACCAAGGAGAGCCGCGCCCTTAACCGCCGCAACGCCATGGTTGTGATCGCGACCCTGCTGTTGGTCGTCGCCGCGCCGCTGACCTTGTCAACACTCGAGATTGCCCGGGATACCAGCCGTGAGATCGGAGCACGCGACGCATCCGAGACTTGGGCCAAGGCCACCGGATGGCGACTGGCCACGGTCACCACCCGGGAGGGAAAGGTAGTCGTGCGGTTCGAGGGCTCACTGCCCATTCCCAGCACGGACTCGTTACGCATCGATTTGATGGACAACGGTGTCGATCCCGCGGACGTGCAGGTCGAGTTGCTACCCCTCGCCACTGTGGACCTGGCCCAACCGGCCTCGGGATGAGTGCACGCCACCCTGGCAGGTCGTGACCAGGCGATTGGCGCGGCGCCCTTCGGTATGGTGTTGGTGAACGAGTTGGTGCTGCTCAGGGGGTGGACGTGAACGATGAGTTGCGGTGGATGTCGGCGGGGCGGCTCCGCCGGCTGATCGCTGAGCGCCAGATCTCGCCGGTGGAAGTGGTCGCCGACTGTCTGGGATGGATAGAGGCATTGGATCCGACGCTGCATGCGTTCATCACCGTGGCCGGTGAGCGTGCGGTCGAGGACGCCAGACGGGCGGAGGCGGCTGTGCGACGCGGTGATGAGCTCGGTCCGCTGCACGGGGTGCCGATAGCTCTCAAGGACGAGGCGTGGACGGCGGGTATCCCATCCACCGGTGGGTCGCTTTTGTTCAGCCGGTTCCTGCCATGGCATGACGGAACTGTCAGCGAACGCCTGCGACGGGCGGGGGCGATCGTGATTGGTAAGACCAATATGCCGGAGTTCGCGGCTTGGCCACGGTCGAAGACCCGTTTGGTGGGCGAGTCGGTAAACCCGTGGGACACTTCTCGCATTTCGGGTGCCTCCAGCGGAGGTTCCGCGGCGGCCGTGGCCGCCGGGCTGGTCCCCCTGGCGGTCGGCTCCGATGGTGGGGGGTCGACTCGGATTCCTTCCGCACTTTGCGGTGTCGTCGGGCTGTTTCCCACCCCGGGTCGAGTTCCGAGTTACGGTAGTTTCAGCTACAGCCCCTATGGAAGCCTCGGACCAATTGGTCGCGACGTTGATGATGTTGCCCTGCTGCAACAAGTCATCGCCGGACCGGACCGCCGGGACGCCACCGCAAGTTCACAACCAGCACCGGAGCTGCTCACCACGCTGCACTCGGGGATAGCACAGCTTCGCATCGCTTGGTCTGCCGACTTCGGGCGGATCCCGATCGATTCTCGTATCGTGGCCGCGGGTCGCGACGCGCTCGAGGCCGCCACCGGCGCGGGTGCCTCGGTCGAAGAGATCGCCGGCATCGTCCACCACCCATGGGGCGATGGTGCCATGCTGGCCGACCTCCAGGCTGCAGTCGGCGCCGGCAGCTGGGACTCTGACGACGGGCCAGCCGAGATACCCGACACCACGACCGACCAGCAGTGGATGTGGACGGCGTTCTCTGGCTTGGTACCGCTCACTGCCACTCCGGAGTTCCAGGCGTTGTGCCAGCGCCACCGACACCTGCTGACCCCGCCCTCGCAGCTGTCCACCCATCGGGCGGCGTCCACTGCTCCTCCCACGGCGAAGCAACCCACGACGGAGGAGCTCAACTCGACGATGACTGCGCTGCTGGATGAGCATGACGTCATCTGTTCGCCGACAATGGCGACGGTCGCTCCCGTCGTACCTGCGGGTTGGGCCACCCCGTACGCCGATTCCTACATGGGAACCAACTTCACTTTCATCGCCAACGCCACCGGTTGCCCAGCGGCGACCATTCCGTGCGGACTGGTCGCAGGCCTACCCGTGGGCCTGCAGATCATCGGCCGGCCGGGCGACGAAGCGACCGTCCTACGCGTCTGCCACGCCCTAGAGGCTGCCATCCCGGCCCCGGCGCGCCCCAACCCGACCGGCTGACACTCGCAAGGGCCGATCCCGCCGAGGATGCGACGGCCGCCAAGCTCCGGGGCCGGATCCGGCCCGGCGTGAAGGAGAATCTGACTCTTGTCGCGGTAGCCGAGGGTGTGCTAACTTGCCGGGGGCACGATTGGCTGGCCGCTCGGGAGGAGCCCGGACAATGATGGAGGCCGAACAGTGACGGGCGCCAACGCCGAGCGGTTCAAGCACCTCTATGACGTAGAGCGCCACGTCATGGCCACTGACGGTGGGATCCTGGTGGAGGATCCCTACCCGGCCTTTGCGGCGTTGCGGGACGAGGCGGCCGTGCAACGAGGTTCGGTGGCGGAGCTGCTGGGGTTACCTCCTCGCCCCCGCCTCCATGGCGACGGGCCCTGCTACACCCTCCTCTCCTTCGAAGCCAACGACATCGCCCTCCGGGACAACGACACCTTCTCGTCAAAGAACTACGCCGGCACGGCCACCCGGATGTTCGGCCGGAGTATCCTGGAAATGGGTGGCGAGGAACACCGCCGCAACCGGGCGTTGGTACAGCCGGCCTTCTCGCCGAAGCGCAGCCAGTGGTGGATCGACCGATGGATCGCCAACCTGGTTGACGAAGCGGTGTCCGCGATCGAAGGGCAAAAATCCGCTGAGTTGAATGCCGAGTTATGTGCGCGGATTCCCCTTCAGACGATCACTTCCAGTTTCGGAATGACCCAGGAGGAAGCGCTCGATTTTCGCGAGAATACCGAGGGAGAACGCGATGACGAGGATGCCGTGGCGGCCCGGGCGGCCCGTTCGGCGGGGATGCTCAAAGGAATCATCGAGGCTCGTCGGCGCTATCCCGAGGACGATGTCATCACCATGCTCATTCAGGCCGAGATCGAGGAAGACGGCCAGAGGCATCTGCTGAGCGATGACGAGATCTATGGCTTCGCTCGTCTGATCCTCACGGCCGGGTCGGGAACAACTTGGAGGCAGCTGGGTAACCTGCTGATCGGTTTGCTGCAGGATCCCGAAGCTCTGCAGGCGGTACGGGACGACCGGGACCTCCTGCGGCGGGCGATCGACGAATCGGTTCGCTGGGAGGCCACCGATCCGATCTTCCGCCGTCTGCTCACACGGGACGTGACGCTGTGCGGCGTCGACCTGCCAGCCGGGGCGCTCATCGAGATGAACCTCGGAGCTGCGAATCGGGATCCGGCTCGCTGGACGGATCCAGACCGCTTCGACGTCTTCCGCGAGCCCCGGTCCAACGTGGGTTTCGCGGGTGGCCCGCACATCTGCCTCGGCATGCACGTAGCCCGGGCTGAGATGCTCGTGGCCATGAACGCCGTACTGGACCGCCTTCCGAACATTCGCTTCGATCCGGAGGTGGAGGCGCCCAGAATCATCGGCTTGGAGCATCGTGGTCCCAACTCCATACCAGTGACCTTCGATTGAACCGAGGGAGGGCGGGAAGGTGCTGTCAGCCGGGGCCACCGTCAGTCCTCACCTGATCCCGATCGCACCCGGCCCGACTAGCTCCGTCGTAAGTAGAACGCCACTCTTGCCAAGCTGGAAGCGGGCGTTTAATCTGGGCGGAAGGAGTTATGGTCGCCAGAACGGAGCGCAATCCTGTGACCGATTTTCATCTGATCTCGTCCGATAGCCACGTGACCATGCCGGATGAGGCATGGCAGCAGTACCTTTCACCGGAGTTCCGGGCTCAGGCGCCGGTCATAGAGGAGACGGACGACGGCGTGTTTCGCGTCTTCGAAGGGAACCGGTCGCCGGTGAATACTCTCAACAATCTGGCCGGCAAGAAGCCGGAGGATTTTACCCTCAACGTCCGCAAGCTCAACGAGGCTCGGGCTGGGGCTGGCGATCCAGCCGAGCGGATCAAGGACATGGACATCGACGGCGTTGACGCCGAAGTCCTGTACGTGGGCGGTCCATTGGCCTCGCGGGACCCAGCCCTGCGCCTCGATAGCGTCCGCGGCTACAACAACTGGCTTTCGGATTTTTCGTCGCACGCCCCGAAGCGTCTGTTGGGAATGGCTTGCGTACCGCTCGACACGCCCGAGATCGCCGTGGCGGAGTTGCGGCGAGCTGCGAAGCTCCCCGGGATCGCGGGCGCGTACATCCCATTGTTCCCTTCCGCAGATGATGACTATGGCAACGGGCGCTGGGATCCTCTCTGGGAGGCATTTCTGGACACCGGCCTGCCGGCCGGGCTGCATGTGGGCGGTCGCCGGCCCGGTACGCCGGCAGTCGATATCTTCACGAGCGCGCCCCGGTTCATGACGGGCCTGGTCATGAGCAAGCTGACCATGGCCGAGGCCGTCTCGGAGTTGATTCACGGTCTGGTGATGCAGCGTTACCCGGACCTGAAGTTCATCGCGGTCGAGGGCCAGATCGGCTGGATCTCATTCTTCGAGTACTACTCCGACCATCTGTGGGAGAAGCACCGGTTCTGGACCAAGAGCGAGTTGCAGGAGCCGCCGAGCTACTACTTCCGTCGCCAGGTGTTCGCCACGTTCATGGAGGATCCGGTCGGTTTGCGGGAGCGCCATCACATCGGTATCGACAACATCATGTGGGCGAGCGACTACCCGCACTCGGAGACCACGTGGCCGAACTCGAAGAGCCTAACCGACGAATGGTTCACGCCCTATGGCGACGAGGACAAGGCCAAGATCCTCTGGAAGAACTGCGCTCGACTCTTCAGCCTTTGAGCGTCCTGTGGCCGACTGGGAGATCATCGTCGACCGGGAAGTCTGTATGGGCTCCGGCATGTGCTTTGTCTACGCACCAAACACCTTCGATATCGGCGACGACGCCAAGTCGTCTGTCACGGACGTCGAAGGCGACCCGATCGAGAGCATCCGGGCCGCAATCGAAGCCTGTCCGACCGGCGCCCTGCGCTTAGTCGAGCATTGACCACAACCCCTGGACCGTTGAGGCCAGGCTAGGGGCAAGATCGGATCCCCTTCGCGAGCGGGATCTTCGACGGTGTCCGGGGGGTGGAACCCGCCCAGCTGGGATGAGATCATCGGTCTGAAGGTCGCCGAGGTCCTGGCCTGAGCTCAAGACATCCGGGAGGTCAACAGTGGATCTGTTCAGGTTCGATGGCAAGCGGGCGGTCGTCGTTGGAGGTTCGTCCGGCATCGGCGCCGCTGGCGTGGCGGCCCTGGCCGGGCTCGGCGCCCACGTGGTGGTGCTCGACGTCGCCGAGGCGACCGGTCCAGACGTTCAGTATGTCCGATTGGATCTGAAGGACAAGCTGGACATCGAAAGGGCCGTCGATGAATGTGGGGGTCCGATCGACGTGCTCCTTTCGTGTGCGGGAGTGGCCGACGGCACCCCGGGACTCCCGACCATCAACTTCATCGGGCAGCGACACTTGATCGAGCGGGCGGTGGAATCGGCGATGATGTCTCCAGGATCCGCCATCGCCATGGTCTCCTCTGCGGCGGGCCGGGGCTGGGAGCAGTCACTCGACCTTCTCCTCGAATTCATCACCACGCCCACCTTCGAGGCCGCAGAGGAATGGATCGCGGCAAATCCGCAGAGTGCGACCTACTCGTGGAGCAAGCAGGCGGTGTGTGCCTACGTGGCCCGAAACGCCTACCCATTCGCCAAGAGGGGGATCCGCATCAACGCCCTGATGCCTGGACCGACCGACACGCCACTGGCTCGAGCCAATGCGGACATGTGGCTCACCTACGCGTCGGACTACCGCAGTGATATCGGCCTAGGCCCCTCCACTCCCGAGGAGCAGGCCGGGGCGTTGGCCTTCCTGTGCAGTCCCGCCGCGGCGCGGATCATCGGCGCCAGCATCATGTCGGATGCTGGACACGCCATCTCGAGGTTCTCCGGATCCTTCCCTCCGGCCTAGAGGCGGTCGCGGCCGGGTGTCGGGCTCAGATGTCCCAGCGGAGCGGCAGGTTGTCGAGGCCGATTTGGCCACCGTGCTCCTGGACCGTCGCTCCGTCTGCGAGGCGGTAGTGGGGGATGCGGGCGTGCCACTCGGTGAGTCCGATGCGCAGCTCCTGGCGGGCGAGATGGGACCCGAGGCAGCGGTGCGGGCCGGCGCCAAAGGCGATGTGGCGATTGTCGGCGCGATCGATCCGCACCTGGTCGGCGTCCGCGAACTCGGCCGGGTCGCGATTGGCCGACACGAGCGGCAGGTAGGTCATCTGGCCCGGGTGCACGGGACAGCCATGGAAGTCGACGTCCTGGACGACCTTCCGGCCAGGGGTCACGAACGAGTAGTAGCGGAGGAACTCCTCCATGGCTACGGGGAAGAGGGACGGGTCCGCGACCAGGCGGTTACGGTCGTCGTCGTGAGTGGCCAGGTGCAGCATCGAGTAGGAGAGCTGCATGGCCACGGTGTCGAGTCCGGCCATGAAGAGCAGGAGGCACAGGGCGAGTAGGTCCTCGTCGGAGGCCGGCTGGCCGTCGATGCGGTAGTCGAGGGCGACACTGACGAGGTCCTGGCGCGGCTGCTTGCGACGTTCGGCGACCAGGGCGGAGAAATACTCGACGACGTCGCCCATGGCGCGCAGCGATACCTCGTTGCCGGTGGCGCCGGTGTGCAGGATGTCGGTCTCCCATGCCTGGAACTGCTCCGCGTCCGCCACCGGTAGTCCCATGATCTCCATGAATATGGTGTTGGGGAATCGCAAGGCGATGTCGGCCACGTAGTCGCATTCGCCCTTCCCGGCCACGGTGTCGAGGATCTCGCCGAAGCGCTGTCGAACGCGCGGCTCGAGCTTGGCGATGGCGGAAGGGCTGAAAGTCGGGCCGAGGAGTTGGCGCCACGTCGTGTGGAGTGGCGGGTCGAGCATTTCTGGTATCCACGAATAGGGGGGATTCGGGTCGGTCGGCACGACAGCCGTGCTCGAGAAGAGCTTCGGGTTTTGTAGCGCAGCCCGGATGTCCTCCATGCGGGTCATCATCCAGAACGGAGTGCCCTCGGCATCACCGTAGTGGAAGCGGGCCTCGCCCCGGAGGCGATCGAAGTTGTCGAAGTGCCAGAGGGCATCTGTCTTGACGGGCCGGTTCACCTCGTCGAAGCGAAACGCTGGGCACTCCTCGGTACCAACCTGCTGGGCGACCGACGGCTGCTCGACCGTGCTCATCCTGTCCCCTCCCTCTCGGGTTCCTGGCTCATGCTACACTATGAGAACTACCGCGGGCTACAAGCTACGACCGCACGGTGAAGGTCAAGCGCAGGTGGTCTGGCCCGTTGAGCATGGCGCTTGGATGCGGCAGGGACACGGGGCCGGTGACCGCGACCTCGGTGAGCTGCCGGGTCAGGCGAGCGACTCCCTCGGCGAGGGTGGCTCGGGCCAAAGCGTGTCCGAGGCAGTGGTGGGTGCCCCATCCGAAGGGGAGTCGCGAACGTGTGCTGCTCTGTCGGGCCACGTCGAATCGATCAGGGTGGGGAAAGACCGCCGGGTCGCGGCTCGCGGCCC
This sequence comes from uncultured Acidimicrobiaceae bacterium, assembly GCA_963769725.1. Classification (GTDB taxonomy): domain Bacteria; phylum Actinomycetota; class Acidimicrobiia; order Acidimicrobiales; family Palsa-688; genus PALSA-693. The sequence goes on from CAVYMU010000011.1 coordinate 448,927, forward strand.
GGAGGTTGAGGATTACCCGGCGACGCGCTGAGAAACGGAGGCCCTCCATGAGCACATCGTGATCGGGGATGCGGACCACGAACTGGGTGACGGGATAGAACCGGAGGGCCTCCTCGACGGCCGCGGGTATCAGCTCTGGATGGGCGGCCACGGTTTCCCACAGGTCCTCCTCGACCAGGGCTCGAACCGTGGAGGCGAGCTGATAGCGGGTCGTGCCCGCCCCGGCGAAGAGCAGGTTGATCACGTTGCCCACCAGCTCGGAGCGGGTGAGCGCACCTTCGGTCTGCTGGGCCTCAATGAGTCCGGAGATGAAGTCGTCTGCCGGCTGGCGCCGCCGCCGCTCGAGAATGTCGACCACGTAGCCCTCCAGAGTCTGCAGGGCGACGTCGATGCGGTCGAATCCCGGGGCCATCGGCACCGCCGCCAACAGGTGGAGCTCGTGGGCGGCATTCAGAAACCGCTCGATTTCGGAGGTGGGGACTCCGATGACCCGGCAGAGGATCTCCATCGGGTAGCGATCGGTGAATTCGTCGACCAGGTCGACCGTTCCTCGCGCCGAGAACGTGGCGACGAGGGCATCGGCCACTTCTTGCATCATGGCCCGCTGATGCTCGACCTGGCGCAGGGTGAAGGCCCGGGCCAGAACGCGCCGTACCCGGTCGTGCCGCTCCGGCTCCATCGACAGGAGCAGGCCGTCCTGCACAAACGCCAGCAGCGCGGGCGGGGACCCTTTCTGGGCGAAGTGGCGGGTGTCGACGGTGTGGAATCTGGTGTCATTCAGCAGGTCCGCGACCCACTGATAGGTGAGCAGCTCGACGCCTCGGTGACTGCGGGCCATGGCATGGCCGTCGGCCACCAGCCGTCGCAGCTGGCCGGTCGGGTCGGTCGCGTAGTCCTGACTGAGCACGTCAAGGGCCGGAAGCGGCAGCTCCTCGACCGAGATGACGTCGCCCGCCGGTGATGTCGTCAAATCGGCTCCTTAGGTAGGCGGCGGCAAGGCTCGTAGTATACTATGAGGTCGTGGCTGGCTACACGACCGTCGACGTCCAGACCGACGGGCACGTGCTGACGGTAACGCTCGACCGGCCTCATCGTCTCAATGCCTTCGACGAGACGATGTGCGAGGAATTCGAGCGGCTCTGGCGGGCGATCGCCCTCGACGACGACGTGCGCGCCGTCGTGCTGCGGGCCGCGGGCGACCGGGCCTTCTCGACCGGCGTCGACGTGACCGACCCGATCTTCCAGCCCCCGAACGCCTGGTCGCATCGGGACCCTGGCGCCCGCCTCGGGCCCAAGGCCAACTCGTGCTGGAAGCCGGTGGTCTGTGCCGTGCATGGCATGGCCGCGGGGGGCGCCTTCTACTGGATCAACGAGGCTGACATCGTGATCTGCTCAGAGGAGGCCACCTTCTTCGAGCCGCACGTCTCGTACGGCATGACCGCGGCCCTGGAGCCCATCGGCCTGCTCAGCAAGATCCCTCTCGGCGATGTGCTGCGGATGGCCCTCCTCGGTCTCGACGAGCGCTTGAGCCCGGCTCGGGCCCTGCAGATCGGACTGGTGACCGAGGTGCTGCCCCGGGAGCAGCTATGGCCCCGTGCCGACCAACTGGCCCGGTCGATCGCCGCCAAGTCCCCAGTCGCGGTCCAAGGGACGGTCCGTGCCATCTGGGAGGCACTCGACCTCGGCCGCCGGGCCGCGTTGGAGCGAGGCCTGCACTACACCATCCTGGGCAACTACCTCGAGACCGGCGATCCGCTCGGTCTCGACAACCCCAATCGGCCCCCGAAGGTCGATGACTGGAAGCTTCGATGAACTTCGACTGGGATCCGGCCGACGCGGCGTTCCGCACCGAGCTGCGAGAGTTCCTCAGCGCCGAGCTACCGCCCCACTGGCACGGCCTGATACCTGGTGAAGAGTACGCGTCGCAGTTCACCCTGGATTTCTGCCGGAAGCTCGGCGAGCGCGGCCTCCTCACTCCTCACTGGCCCACCAGCTATGGCGGCAGGGGAGCATCCGGCTGGCAGTTCATCATCCTGGGCGAAGAGCTCTGGCGGGTGGGCGAACCCCGGGGGTCGCAGTACATGAACGTGAACTGGATCGGGCCGGCCGTCATGCTGGCCGGCACCGCCGCGGAGAAGGACTACCACCTCGGCCGGATAAGCCGGGGTGACGTTCTGTGGTGCCAGGGGTTCTCCGAACCGGACGCGGGCACCGACCTCGGCCGCCTGGTCACATCCGCCGTCGCCGACGGCGACGAATACGTCATCAACGGGACGAAGGTGTGGACCTCGTACGCCCAGAAGGCGGAATTCTGCTTCCTCCTGGCCCGGACCGAGCCGGAGTCGTCGGGCAACGACGGCATCTCGATTTTCCTGGTCGAGGTGACCACGCCCGGTCTGACCGTCGAGCCCATCCCGAGCGTTCTCGACATCCACGAGTTCAACCGATTGACCTTCGAGGATGTCCGGGTGCCCGCCACCAGCCTCCTGGGCGAGCCGGGCCGGGGCTGGGAGGTGGTCAAGCTGGCCCTTTCCCACGAGCGAATCGGGGGCCCCCGCTACGCCCGGGCCGCTCTCGTTCTCGAGCGCCTGCGCGGCGAGATCGCCGTCGCCGTCACCGCCGGCCGCCATGAGCTGCGCACCAGATATCTGGCCGCTCGCTCGGCGTGTGAGGCGGCCCGGGTCCTCGTGTACCAAGCCATTGACCTCCGGGTCAAGGACGCCCCGCAGGCCCGAGCCGTGGCGTTGGCCAGAGTCGCCATCGTGCGGGCGGAGCGCGCCGTCGCCGAGATCGTGCTGGAGCTATTCGAGGGTGAGGGGCTGGGCCGGGCCTCGATTGGCAACGCCCAACTCAAGACCGCGATGATCGCCGGGTTGGGCGGGGGCAGCGTCGAGGTCCAGCTCAATGGGGTGGCCCGGGCCCTCCTGGGCTCGGGAGGTGCCTGAGCCGTGGACTATGCCCTCGACACCGCCGAGCACCGCTTGGTCGACTGGGTTGACGAGACAGCAGCCAAGTACGGGGAGCAGGCCGGGGACTGGGATCCGGCCGCAGACGACGAGCTGGCGACACCCTCCCTCCCCGCCGACTCGCGGCTCCACCGCCTCATCGTGGTCGAGGAAGCCGCCCGCGCCGGCCTGCCGGCCCTGCCCGGACCCCGGCTTCTCGTCGCTCCTGACGTGCTCGGCTACGTCCCCGATCGGCCCGTCGCCATCGCCCCGGTGCACCGCCGCGGTCCCATTCGCCTCCCGGCGGCCGGGGGGCTGCTGCTGAGCTTCGACGACGCGGACGCCTGGGTCAGCGAGATCGACGCTTCGGCCGTTACCCCGGTGTCCTCCAGCTTCGGCTACCCCTACGCGGAGCTGGCCCCCGCTTCGGGGACCCGGCTGGGCCCTGGCCGTAGCGGTATCCTTCGGGCCCGCTGGTACCTCGCACTCGCCGCCGAGATCGCCGGAACGGCGAGCGCCGGGCTGCTGCATACTTCCTCCTACCTCGACCAGCGGGAGCAGTTCGGTCGCCGGCTGTCCAGCTTCCAGGCCTTGCGTCACCGACTCGCCGAGCTGGCCGTTTCCACCGAGGCGGTCATGTGGCTGGCGCGCCAGGCGGCCTGGAACGGCGACGTCGTATCCGCTGGCACCGCACTCAGCTACGGGCGCGACCTGGCCGCGGCGATGGCACCTGAGCTCGTCCAGCTGTGCGGCGCCCGGGGATTCACCCTCGAGTTCCCGGTCCACCGCTTCGCCATGCGACTGGAAGGGCTCCGGCTCGAGACAGGTGCCGCGGACCGGTTGGCGGCGGCGGTGTGGGCCGACCTGGAGGACACCCTAGATGGCTGAAGTTCTGGCCTCTCGAGGGTTGTCACTGCCGTCGGACCCCACGGCACCGGCCCCCCAGCGGCCGGTGCCGCCACCCCCCGGGGCGGCGTCGGCCGGCCGGCCGGAGCGACTGCGGGCGCCGAAAATAGCCGAGCTCATCGCCGCGGACATACGCAGGCAGATTGTCGGCGGCCAGCTGCGGCCCGGCACCAGCCTTCCGCCCGAAGCACAAATGATGCGCGCCTACGAGATCGCCCGCCCGACACTGCGCGAGGCCTTGCGCCTGCTCGAATACGACCAGCTCCTCGAAGTCCGCCGGGGCTCGCACCTGGGATGGCGGGTCCGCCTGCCGGAGCCGTCGCTCACGGCTCGTAACCTCACCATGCTGCTGGAGTTGCGAGGGGCGACACTCCGCGACGTCTACACGGCCAGAACGATATTCGAGCCGCCCGCCTGCCGGCTGGCGGCCGAGCGGGTTACCGCCGAGGGCGTGGTGCGACTTCGCCACACCTTGGAGAGCGAACTCGAGGCCGATGACCAGATCACCTTCCCGGTGATCGCCTGGCGGTTCCATACCGAGCTGGCCGAGCTGTCCGGCAACGCGACACTCGCCGTCCTCTCCGCCACGCTCCAGCACATCTCGCAAAGCCACGCCGCCCGCTTGGTCTCGATCCGCTGGGACAGAACCATGTGGCGGCAGGCCTACCGGTCACACCAGAAGGTCGTCGACCTCATCGCCGCCGGCAGGGGCCGGGATGCCGAGGCTTTCTGGCGCCGGCACATGGAGCTCGCCGGGGCCCAGCTCCTCCCGGGTATCGGCGACCTCCCCATCTCCGAGGTCGTTTGAGCGACCTGACGGCCGCCAACCGGCGTGTTGCCGACTTCGGCTGGGACCGTACAGGTACGCGCCCCACGGTTGAGCTCTCCAAGACGCTCGGTATCAACAGCGTGAAACCCCCGGCCTCGCCCGGGCTGGCCTAGCTGGCGACGAAGTCGAGTATTGCCGGCGCAGCCTGCACCCACGGGTCGAAGATGTTGCCCGTGCCGCGATACATGGCCCGGACTGAGGCCTCCCACGCGTCCTCCGGCCACGGCGGCTCGATCACCTTCGACCCCCGAATCAGGCAGCTCACCTCTAGGGACGTTCGCTTCGGGTGATCGATGTCCCCCTCGCCTCCACGGATGATGAGCGTCGGGATGCGGATGTTTTCGAACATCCAGTCATCAACCCCTGGGATTGTCTGGCCCGGCTTTGAGACGAACGCCATGATCCATCTGAGCATCACCCGCTCGAGCTCTTCGGCACCGACAGCCAGGATGCGTTCCCGGTTCTTCGGGTTGGCCTGGATCAGCGCCTCCCAATCGGGTAGCTCGAGTACGGCATCCATGCCCTTGCCCCGTAGGGCGTGGATCGTCGGAAGGTTGTACACGGCGGCGAGATTCAGGGTGCTGAACGTACCGCCGACGATGTTCCACACGATCAGCTTCGTTGCCAGCTCTGGGAACAACATCACCGTCAGCATCGAATCCCGCGCCCCTCCTGAACCGCCGGCGATAACACACGGCCCGACCTCCAGCGACGTGAGCAGGGCCTGCAGAGTCTCCGCCCGCATATGCGACTCGCTGAGGCCGTAGAACTGCACATCGGACTGGCCGCAATTCGGGCGGTCCCACAGCAGTACCCGGAGTCCACCTTCGACCAGGGCATCAGCGAGCGGTCGCAAACCCGGTACCTCCTTGCTAAACCGACCGCCCGGGGTTAGAACGATGAGCGGCGCGGTACTGTCGCCCAGGATCTCGTAGACGACGTTCCCGCCGTTGATCTCTATCGCTGGCATGAGGCTCCTCCGAGGTCGCGTCTGCTGGCACGGCCACCGCCGCCCCTCCCACAGTCGTTGTCGGCGGTCATTAGAGCATGCGACCGACGCCCTGAGCCATTCTCGCCTGATAAGAGAAGGCCTTTCCTCGCCAGGCTGAGGTCCTCACGGCCGGTGCCTGGATTCGGCGCCGGACCGGAACCGGGTAGCAGGCCGCTACGACGTCACAAACCCGGCGCAGGACGGGCGGGCCAGACGGTGGAGGCGCGCCGCGCCCTCAGACTCCCTGGAGCCGGCGCCGTCGTTGCATGGAGCGATAGCGAATGTTCTCGCTTGACACCTGCCGATTGAACGCGGCCGTCAGATCATCGCAGGCTCCGTCCATCTCTCGGGCGGTGATCTCACCTCGTTGGAAGCGCTCGAAACTTCGCTTGAGATCTTGGTCGAGCTGTGCTTCCAACTGTCGCAATCGGACCATGGTCGTGGGGAGCGGTGGTTTCGTCCTGGAGACCGGCAGTGGGTTCCTCACTTCGGCGGCCGGGTCCTCGTCACCTCCGGTCGGGATCGACGCAAGCAGCGCTGGTGGGAGCACCTCGTCAGCCCTGGTGTAGTAATCGGCCGCCTTGTTTATTCCGATCGCCGCCAGCGGGACCCGTTTCAGGCATCGCTGCTGACACATCTCCTTCAAGCAATAGTCGTAGCCCAGCTCCACTCGACGGGGGTCGACGACATCGCCGCAACTCTTACAGTTCAAGGGCAGGCACTCCTCAGTCAGACAAACCTTGCTCCTGGCGGGGAGGTCCGTTCCTTTACGGTCGCGCCCTCACCAGCAGCCTTTAGACAACGCCGGGCTGGCCTCTTTTCTTCCCCTTGGTCCTGGCCAGGGCGACGTCGATCCCGGCGGTTCGGCCATCGTTCCGATTGCGGCCGGACGGCCGGGGGTTAAGGCGCCTCGACAACGTAGAGGCGGTTACCGTCGAAGTCGCAGAAGGTGAACATCAATGGCGCCGTGTCCCAGTCGAGGAGTTCGCCGACCGGCAGCCCCAGCCCGATTGGTTCGGCGTGGGATGTTTGTAGAGGGCGCCACGTCGGCGGGCATTGCCGTTCCGCGGAATGCTGACGGGGCGCGGAATCCGTCGCCCCGGGCTTCAGCCCGCCTGTCGGTAGTGGTCGGTGACGGCGGAGCGCAGTTGGTCCGGCGATACTCCCAGGTCCTCCAGCAGGCCCGGCGCCAGCCCCTCGTCGAGCGATGCCAGGGCCAAAGCGATGTGCTCGACGCCGATATGACCCTGGCGAAGGGCCAGGGCTTGGCGGAGCGACAGTTCCAGGCACTTTTTGGCTCCCGGAGTGAACTGCATCTGCCCGGAGGGGAGGCGGTCCTGGCACGATCGGCGCCGTCGTCGCCAGCGCGATCGATGGGGCTGGATTCGAGCTTGGGTCAGGGCCCCCGGTCCGAACGCGTTCTCGATTCGCTCGACCACTGTGTCGAGATCGATTCCGATGGCGGCCAGGGCATCACGGTCCAAGGTTCCGTTGGGGGTGGCGAGCAGCCGCGCCAAGCCGCCATCGAGGGCCGCAGGGGTCACGCCCAGAGATCGGATCACGGCTCCGGCCGGAGTGGGACTGGACGCCACCGCCAGCAGGAGATGCTCGGAGCCGATCCGGAAGTGGCCGAGACGGGCGGCGTGGGTGCGGGAGTCGACCACGACCTGGCGGGCCTCGGTGGTGAACCGTTCGAACATCAGGCCCGGCCTCGTGGACCGTGTTTGCGGTGCACGGTCTGCTTGGTAACTCCGAGCCGGTCGGCGATCTCCTGCCACGACCATCCCAAGTGTCGGGCCCGGTCGACCTGCAGGATCTCGAGTTGTTCGGTCAGCGCTCGCAGCGACGCCACGGCACGCAGTCCGACGTGGGGGTCGTCGCTGGCGGCGCCCTCGGCCAGATATGCGGATCGCTCCATGCCACGTCAGCATATGCTGACAATCGCAGTCTTGTCAACATATGCTGACGAAGGGACGGGTCGAGCCGGGGCCTGGCCACCCGAGTCGGTCACCGGGCGCAGCCCCCACCGGCACTGTTTGAGGACTGCCGGGCGCCAGTAGAACTCGGCCTGGTCGGGCTGGCGCAGCACCGGATGGCACACGCGGGCTGGATGTGGTGCCATGCGTGTGCCATTATGGCACCATGGATCTGCGGCCCTACCTAGATGAGATCCACCGCCAGCTCGAGGCCGCGGCCGCGACGGGCGGCGAGGATGCCCGGGCCCTGGCCGAGCGGCTGGTCGGTCCTCTGGAGGCGGCGATCCGCCTCGCCCTCCTGGAGGCGCTGGTGGCGGCAGCCCAGGAGATCACCTGCGAGCTGGCACCTGCTTCGGTGGAGGTACGCCTGCGCGGGCGCGACCCCGAATTCGTGGTGACGACGCCGGCCGGCCCGGCACCCGACGATCCGGAGGCCGGGACCGATATCACATCGAGCGACTGGTCGGCGGTCGGCGTCGCTGCCGTCGGCGCGGTCACCGGAGAGGAAGGCGGGATGGCACGGATCAATATGCGCATGCCCGATCGTGTCAAGGCCCGGGTCGATCAGGCCGCCGCCGCCGAGGGGCTTTCGGTCAACGCCTGGCTGGTTCGAGCGGCGGCGACTGCGTTGGAACGGGCCGACTCGGGCCGCCGGGTCGAGCGGCGGGGCCCGCAGGGCGCCCAGCGCTTCACCGGCTGGGCCCGCTCATAACCACCAGCTGGCCCTGCGGCGGCATATCCACCGAATCCCAAGAAAGGACTGTCATGCCGATCTTCGATACCCCCAAGCCGATCTCGGTCATCGTGGAGCTGGGGGTCGGCGACCTCCGGATGGTGGCGAGCGACCGAGCCGACACCGTCGTCGGGGTTCAACCGAGCGACCCGGCCCGGCCGTCCGACGTGACCGCCGCCGAGAAGGCACGCGTGGAGTACGCCAACGGCGTTCTCCAGATACGAGCGCCCAAGGGTTGGAAGCGCTACAGCTTCCGCGGCGACGGTGAGTCGATCGACGTGCGCATCGAGCTGCCAACCGGCTCGCAGCTGCGGGGTGACGCCGCCCTGGCCTCCTTGCGCGGTATTGGGACATTGGGCGAGTGCCACTACAAGACCGGAGCTGGCGACATCACTATGGAGCAGGTTGCCGGGGGGGCGGAGCTGACCACGGGTACGGGAGCAGTCACAGTCGAGGGGATCTCCGGCTCGACCATAATCAAAAACGGCAATGGCGATACCTGGATCGGTGAGGCGGTCGGCGAGCTGCACGTGAAGGCGGCCAACGGCAAAATCGAGGTGGATCGAGCGCACACCGCCGTGACGGCCAAAACCGCGAATGGCGATATCCACCTCGACGAAGTGGCTGGCGGCGTCGTCGTGGCCGAGACGGCATGCGGACGAGTGGACGTCGGCGTACGAGCCGGGGTAGCCGCCTGGCTGGATCTGCACACCGCGTTCGGCCAGGTGCACAACCTGCTCGATGCCGGGGAGCGTCCCGAGCCTTCGGAGGCCACGGTCGAGGTCCGAGCCCGCAGCGCCTTCGGCGATATCACCATCCGCCGATCCGATATTCGGGTCAGCGGGCCCGGCGCCACGTGACCGCCGGCCGACCCGAGGACCACCGTGTTTCTCACCACCCGGGACCTCGATGCGGCGGGCCGACTCGCCGGCCGAATCTGGTTCGATCGAAGCCAGATTGGCGTGACGGGACCAACTGATCGGGTTCCGTTGTTGTACCACTCACATCGACAAGGAGAGAACATGGCCCCCGAGCTCAAGAAGACCGACGAGCAGTGGCGCCGGGAGCTGAGCGCAGAGCGCTACCGAGTGCTGCGCCAGGCTGGCACCGAGCCCGCCTTCACCGGCGAATACTGCGACAACCACCAACCCGGGGTGTACCGCTGTGCCGGCTGCGGCGTGGAGTTGTTCACGTCGGCCACCAAGTTCGACTCGGGCACCGGCTGGCCCAGTTTCTACCAGCCCGCCGAAGGGGGCGCAGTCGAGACATCGAGGGACTGGAAGATGCTCATTCCCCGCACCGAGGTCCATTGCCGCCATTGCGGCGGCCATCTGGGCCACGTGTTCAACGACGGCCCCCGCCCGACCGGAAAGCGCTACTGCATCAACTCGTGCTCACTCACCTTTGATCCCGAATCGGGGTGAACGTCCGAGGCGGGGAATGACGCGTCCCCACACCGTGACTCCCACACCCTCACGGAGGCCGGGACCGCCAGCTGTCCCACCCTCGGTATGCTCCCGCGGAGTTCGCCCCGGCCTCGCCCATGAAATCGTCGGCGCCCCGCCGGCGTTCGTGGCACATTGACGGGGATGGCTTCGGTCCCATGGGATCAAGAACTGGCGGAGGTTTACGACTCCGTGAACGCGGCGATGTTCGAGCCTGCCGTTCTGCAACCCGCCGTTGACCTGCTCGGTGAGTTGGCAGGAGGTGGACCCGCCCTCGAGTTCGGCGTCGGTACCGGGCGGGTGGCCCTTGCGCTCAGCGCCCGAGGGATCTCCGTACACGGGCTGGAACTGTCACCGCATATGGCGGACCAGTTACGGGCCAAGGCGGGTGCCAAGACCGTCCCGGTGACCATAGGTGACATGACCACAACCCGTGTTCCCGGTCGGTTCACACTGGTGTACCTGGTGGCAAATTCCATTATGAACGTCACGACCCAAGAAGACCAACTGGCGGTGTTCGCCAACGCGGCCACTCACCTGGAGCCGGCCGGATGCTTCGTGGTGGAAGTGATCGTCCCCCAAATCCGTAGCGTGCCTCCGGGGGAAGTCGGTCGGGTGTTCACCCTTGATCGTGACCACGTCGGGATCGAGACGTTCGACGACACGGTGGGACAGATTGCCTGGTCCCATCATTGGGTGGACGTTGCCGGTCGCCTGGTCCGGCACTCTGCGCCCTACCGCTATGTATGGCCGTCGGAGCTTGACCTGATGGCCAGGATCGCCGGATTCGAGCGGCAAGACCGATGGGCGGGGTGGGACCGGGCCCCGTTCACATCGAGCAGCACCAGTCAGGTCACCGTATTCGAGAAAGTGTCCTAGCGGGCCGGCACCGGCTGGGCTACTCGGGTTGGGCCAGGAGTGGTCCCGCCGGATTCGAGGCCGCGGGCCGCCTGCCGTCAGCGCAGTAGCTGCTGGTACAAGCGAACGGTGTCATTGGCGATGGTGGTCCAGCTGAACCGCTCGAGGGCGCGCTGGCGACCCGATTCGCCGAAGCTGCGAGCCTTGACCGGATCCTGTATTAGCTCGTTGATTCTGGCCGCCAGGTCCTGGGCGAAGCGGATGGGCTGGCGGGGCGATCCGAAGGCGTCCCCGCCCGCCTCGAAGGGAATGAGATAGCCGGTCTGGCCGTCGACGACGATCTCGGGAATGCCGCCGGTGGCGCTGGCGACCACGGGGAGCTGGCAGGCCATGGCCTCAACATTGATCAGCCCAAAGGGTTCATAGACCGATGGGCAGACGAACACGGCGGCATGGCTGAGGAGTTGCACGATTTGCGGCCGGGGCAGTATCTGTTCGATCCAGAACACTCCGCCTCGTTGGGCCTGAAGTTGGCCCACTCGATCTCGCGTCTCCGATCCGAGTTGAGGGGTATCCGGTGTCCCGGCGCAGAGCACCAGCTGGACTTGTGGGTCGAGCCACTCGGCGGCGTCGAGAAGGTGGACGATGCCCTTTTGATGGGTGATGCGCCCGACGAACATGATGTACGGCCGGTTGCGGTCGACGCCGAGACGGTCGAGGACATCAGTCCGCGGGTCGGGCTGGTATTCGTCGGGGTCGATACCGTTGTGAATGACGTGGACCCGCTCGGGCGCCACGCTCGGATAGGCCTGCAGGACGTCTCGGCGGGTGCTCTCCGACACTGCGATCACCGCGTCGGCAGCGGCGATGGCGGTTTGCTCGCAAAACGACGAGAGGGCATAGCCGGCACCCAGCTGCTCTGCCTTCCATGGTCGCAGCGGCTCGAGGCTGTGGGTAGTGACGACATGGGGAATGTCGTACAAGAGCTTGGCCAGATGTCCGCCGAAATTTGCGTACCAGGTGTGGCTGTGCAGCAGATCGACGCCCTCGACGTCCGCCGCCATGCGCAGACCCACCGACATGGTCCGAAGGGCCGACCCGTGCCGGTGGGCGGGGATCTCCTCCCACGGCAGGTAGCTGGCGGCGACGAGTTCTGACTGGCGGGCCTGACCAAAGCAGAACACGCTGATCTCAATCAGGCGGGCCAGCTCTCGGCTGAGGTACTCGACGTGCACGCCGGCACCGCCGTAGACCTCGGGCGGAAACTCACGGGTGAGCAGAGCGACCTTCATCGTCGACTCATGGTTCGATTACTTCGCCTTTGCCGATGACGACGACGCCCTCCGGCGACCTGACGAAGCGCCGGTCGTCGAGATCGGGATCTACGCCGATCAAGGTGCCGGGGGGTACCCGAACGTTCTTGTCGATGATGGCTCGCCGGACGACGGCGCCCCGGCCGATGACGACGTCGTTCATGATGACCGAGTCCTCTACGATGGCGCCGGATTCGATCAGCACACCAGGGAAGAGCACCGATCGGCGGGCGGTACCCGCCGAGATGATCACCCCGGCACCCACGATAGAGTCCAACGCCCGGCCGGTACCGTTGCCGCCCTCGAAGACGAACTTGGCGGGCGGCAACTGCGAGGCGGCGGTGTAGATCGGCCATTGGCGGTTGTAGAGATTGAAGACCGGGTGGACCGAAACCAGGTCCATGTTGGCCTGGTAGTAGCTGTCCAGCGTTCCCACATCCCGCCAGTAGCCGTAGTCGCGCTCGGTGGCGCCCGGAACGTGGTTGCCGGCGAAATCGTAGAGGTGAGCCTCCCCCGAACTGACCAGCATGGGGATGAGATCGCCGCCCATGTCGTGGCGTGAATTCGGATTCTCGGCGTCGACGTGAAGGGCCTCGAGCAGGCGTTCAGTGCGGAAGATGTAGTTGCCCATGGAGGCGAACACCCGACCGGGATCGTCCGGCAGTCCGGCAACCGAGGCCGGCTTCTCCAGAAATGAGCTGATCGCAGTGCCCTCGCCAGGCTGGATGACGCCGAACTGGTTGGACTCATCCGCCGGCACCCGAATACCTGCCACGGTCACGCCCGCCCCGGTCGCAATATGCTGCTCGAGCATGTGGCGAGGGTCCATCCGGTAGATGTGATCGGCGCCAAAGACGCAGAGGTGCTCGGGTCGCTCATCCGCGATGATATTCAGATTCTGGAAGACGGCATCGGCCGAACCCGAGAACCATCGAGGCCCCCTCCGCATCTGAGCCGGAACCGGAGATACGTAGTCGCCCAGCAGCGTGGACATGCGCCACGTCCGGCTGATGTGGAGGTCGAGGCTGTGGCTCTTGTACTGGGTCAAGACCACGATTCTCAGCAATCCAGCGTTGGCCAGATTCGACAAAACAAAATCGATCAACCGGTATTGACCGCCAAACGGCACCGCCGGTTTGGCCCGGTCCAATGTCAACGGCATGAGCCGTTTGCCCTCACCGCCGGCTAGGACGATCGACAGGACAGGGGTCACTCTTGACACCGTAGCGCCATGCCAAACGACATGGATGAGCCGCGGCCCTCACGGTGCCGCATGGGTCTCGGTCGAGGTGCCGACAGAAGAAATTTCCTCAGTTCTTCGAGGACGAGCTGAGGCTCCGCCGCGGCCGTGACGTGGCCGCCCCCGCTCCATTCGGGTCCACTGGACCGGGTGGGAGGGACGGGCGGTGTGGGGCGGGCCGCACGTCGGGCCGTGTGGGTTAGGCGGTGTGGGGTGGGCCGTACGTCGGGCCGTGTGGGGCGGGCGGTGTGGGGTGGGCCGTACGTCGGGCCGTGTGGGGCGGGCCGTACGTCGGCCAACTCGCCGGGAATCCCCCCGCCCTCGGAAGCGGCTGGTTGACGGGCCGCGGCCTCACCAGTTAGGTTGGTATGCAATACAGTCGGTTGCTATACCGACCGACGCCATGGAGGGAACGATGTTCGATCCGGGGCTGGGGACACGGCGGATGGTGGAGGCCGGCGCGGGATTCCGGTTCTCTCGTCCGGGCCGGGCCGGGGCGAGGGCGCGGCGAGATCTCTGGCCGAGTTGGACGCCTGGGCGGGCCGGCCCTGACCTGGCCACGGGGGCCGGGCCACGTCCATGTTCCCGACGGCGACCGCCGCTGGTGTAGTTCCGAGAGCGAGCACCGGCGCTCGCCTCGCCGATCACGACTCAGATTGGAGATAGACGATGAAGCTCGATCTGCTGTACGAGGTGCAGGCGCCGAAGCCGTGGCCCGACAAGCCTTACCCTTACAACCAGCGCGAGGCCGAGCAGGCCTCGTGGTTTGAGGCGATCGAACAGATCAAGTTGGCTGACCGGCTCGGGTTCGGGACGGTGTGGGTGGTGGAGCACCATTTCCGCATCGAGCGTTCGCATATGCCCGTGAATGACGTGTTCTTGGCGGCCCTGTCGCAGATCACCGAGAACATTCGCCTCGGGTTCGGCGTCACGCTTACCCCGCATCAGTTCAACCACCCGGTGCGCACCGCGGAGAAGGTGGCGGCGGTCGATCTCCTTAGCCGCGGGCGGGTGGAGTGGGGGACCGGGCGGTCGATCTCCCACGAGCAGAAGGCGTTCGGTGTCGACGCCGCGACCAGCCGCGACTCCTGGCGGGAGGCGATCGAGGCCATCGTCGCCATGTGGGAGCAGGAGAAGTTCAGCTGGGACTCGCCGTTCATGCGATTCCCGGCCTTCCCTTCCTACGAGGAGGACAGCCGCTCGATCACGCCGAAGCCGTACCAGGACCCGCACCCGCCGGCCTGGATGGCCGCGGTGAGCCCCGACAGCGTCGAACTGGCCGGCCGGCTCGGCCTGGGGATGCTGTCGCTGACGATCATGCAGCCGGTTGATCAGCTGGCCGAGCGGATCAAGATCTACCGTGAGGCATCCGCCCATTGCACCGAGCCGCTCACCCGGGTCAAGAACAACAAGGCCGCGCCGTACACGCTTGTGCACTGCGCCGAGGACATGGACAAGGCCAAGTCGTACGGCGTGTGGGAGTCTGTGGGGTGGTGGTACGACCACATGGCTCAGTTCATCATCGACTGGGAGCTGCCTCCCAACATGCCGCAGGAGGAGATCGACAAGGCCTTCCCCCGGTTGCGCCAGACCCAAGCCGGCAAGGTCGACCCCGTCTTCTTCAACGACCAGGACATGATCATCGTGGGCGATCCCGAGCAGTGCCTCGAGAAGCTGAAGCGCTACGAGGAGATCGGCTGCGATTCGGTGATCTGCTACATGCAGTTCGGCCAGTTGCAGCATCCCGAGATCATGCAGAGCATCGAGACCCTGGGGACGCGGGTGATACCCAAGCTCGAGGCCTGACTTATCGCGGTAGCCCGAGGGAGATGGCGTGTATCTGCTGGTGAGCCGGGACGAGTGTCCGCCCCCGAGGGTGGTGGGCGGGACGCCCGCCAGCACGGCCCTGAAGGACGTGGTCGGCGCGGGCAGGGCGCGGGCCGACCCGGGTGACGCAATCCGGGCTGGCTGCGAGTGGGCCTCCGGCGCCCCGGCGGGCGGGCGGGCATGAGCCAGCAGGTGCCGGCGGTCGGCCGGGCCCTCGACATTCTCGAGCTGCTCGGCGACCGCCCCGAGGAACTGCTCGGGCTGTCGGACATCGCCCGGGCCCTGCCAATGAACAAGGCCAGCTGCTACGCCACCCTGACGCTGCTGACCAACAGGGGCTACCTGATCCGCCACGGTGACAAGACCTACTCCTTGGGACCGGCGATCCTGCCCCTCGCCCACGGCTTCCTGCGGGACCAGGACGCCCTCCAGCACGCCCGGACCGCGATGGCGGTCCTGAGCCGTGACCTCAATCTCGACTGCATCGCCAGTGCCGTCATCGACGACGATATGGTGATCCTGGCCCGGACCGCGTCGCCCGAGTCATTCGGCGTCAGTGTCCGCCTGGGCAGCCGGTTCCCCCTCGTTCCGCCACTGGGCACCGTCTTTCTGGCCTGGGCGGGGCCGGAGCAGGTGCGTCGGTGGCTCGCCGGGCTGCCACCAGGGGTCAGCGCCCATGCCCGCGACCGGTACCTCGAAGCCCTCGCCACCGTGCGGGAGCGCGGCTACTCCGCGGCGATCGGCGCCGGCAGCGGTCCCGATCCACGGGCCCAACCAGTGGACCCTGACGACTATCTCCTTTTCGACGTCGGCCCGGACCGCCGGCTCCCCGTCGCCCACATCGCCGCTCCCGTCTTCGACCCCGAGGGCGGGGTCCGCCTGGCCCTGACCGTCATCGGGTTCCACGACCAACTCGTGTCCCACGACGTTCCGACCATCGGCGCGAGGCTGGTGGCGGCGACGGCGGCCGTGGCCCGGGCCACATGGGGCACGGCCGGCCAGGTCGGCGCCGGCGAACCGGGCCCACCATCGGGCCCAGCGTCGGCCTCGCCGGGTCCCCAGCCCGGCCCGATCCGACGGGAGCGCCCCCAACCCCACCGACGGCAGGTCTACTAAACCCAAGGAGATGCGATGAGCGACGCCACACCCACGGACACCACCACCGACCAGGAATCCTTCAAGCCATTCTTCTTCGACGTCGACCAGCTCCCCGGCTTCACCATTGCCGAGTCCGCCGGCGAGGGCGTGGAGGCCGACAAGATGATCGATCTGTTCGGTCGCGACCTGTACACCAGGCCGATCGTCCAGACGCCCACACTGTGCGTTTACCACGAGAAGGCGAAGCCGGGTGACCGGGTGAAACCGCACCGTCACGGCACATTCCAGGTCAACTACATCCTCAAAGGCGAGCTCCAGTACGGCAGCCAGCGGATCACGCCCGGCATGGGCTCCTTTACCCCGAACACCCTCTACTCGTGGCGGGCCGGACCCGAAGGCGCCGAATGGATCGAGATCCACGGTGGCCAACCCGCCATTTACACCGACCGGCCAGAGAACTGAGCACCCAGGCCGTCGTGGGCGCGGCCATCCTCAGGGGGTGGCCTGGGGAATCGAATCCACATCCTTGAATGTCTCAACGGGCCTTCTCCGTGTGCAGCCGGTGATCGGATTTCGGGCTCCCCGGTCGCGCACCGGCGCGGAGTCCCGGTCAACCAAGATGTCCCGGCGGCTCGTTGCCGTGACTGTTTGAATGATCGGCGTTCTCGGCGTCATCTGTGTCGGTGTTGACCGATCGCAGCTACGGACTCCAGTTTCGGAGTTGCTCAAGTCGGCGAATCAGGGCTCGAGCGACGTCGAGCGCACCTATGCGCCGAAGGGGTCCAAGCACCTGCTCATGCCGAGCGATGACCGCCTGAGCAGCCTCTAAGGAGGCTTTGGTCTCAGTCAGCTCCCGAATCAACGCCGCGTCTGCGGGTGCCGCGCTCTCGGATGCAGGCGGGGGTGCAGGGGACGCAGGGGACGGTCGCTCACGTAAGGCCTGCCAGATTCGCCAGAACCTGTCACCCGCGTCTGCGCCCGGGAGACAGACAGTCGGTCGGCGCAGTGCCAGGCCGAACTCCATCTCACCGGCTGAGTCGTCCACGTCCAACCGGTCGATCAACTCCCATCCCAAACCCAACTCGACGATGGTGTAGACGACAACTTCAGCGAACTCAGCCTCATTCCAGCAGTGGACGTGGATGGACCGCCTCCGGTGACTGTCGAATCGTTCGGCATCACGTTCCGGCGGCCCCAGGCTGCCCCAACCATCAGGCACCTGGGTCACGAACTCAATCAAATGGAGATCGTCGACTTCGGTAACACCACGGCGGTGCTCGTCCACCAGGTGCGCCAGAGGGGTTGGCTGGCGAGTCCGGTCAAAGGTTCGGGTCCGCTCGGGCAGAAGAAGTAACAGTGTTCCTCCCGGGCGCAGCACGCGGTGGATGTCGACGAGTTGCCCGATGGGCTCAGAGAGATGCTCTAGGACGTGGCTTGCGATCACAAAGTCCTGGCTGCCGGCGCCAAAGGCCGAGAGACGCTCGATGTCCAGGTTGGCGAGCACATCGGGCTCGACAAAGCCGGCCCCGTCCACTTCTGGGAACAGCAACCGATTCGTCTCGGGGTCCCATCGATCGACGTAGCGAGCGGTAGCTCCACCGAAAGCCAGGGGGAACGGCTGATGCCCGGGTCCGATCTCGATACCCTGGCCGACGAGACTTCGACCAAGGAGGGTGCGAGAGTTGATAGAAGCGCCTATGCTCTTGGCCGAGGTCACCGCGACAGCCTAGAGGAACCACCCTGACCGGCCAGACCCGCCGACTGCAGACGCTCTCGACCGGCGAACGCTCCATCGCCGTCCATCTGCCCATGATCGCCTCGGTGGCCCGCCCACCACACCGAGGACAAAGGACAGCCCTCGCGATGCCCTCGCCTCATTCTGCTGGACGAACTCTTCACGGGGGTCGACGTCGCCAATCGAGCCCAGTTGTTCGGAGCGCCCCGCAGGTCGTGATGTCCCAGCATGGCGAGGTACACCGGCGACGACCTCCGACCTGGGCGGGACCGACTCTGACACTGCGCCCTGGACCAGCGGGCGTTCGGACCAGGGCAAACTCGTGGTCTTCCCGGCTCGCGGCGACGCCGCCGTGCGACTTCGGTGACGGGCTATCGTTTGGTCCGCGAGATTCTTGGCGTCGAAAGAGGCGGACATGCGACGAGGGGGCGGCTTGGTCCGGTCGGTGGGGAAGCTGTCGGCAGTGACGGTGCTCGTCGCCGGGCTGGTTGCGGGGATGGGGACGGCGGGAGCCCAAGCGGCGCACCCGGGACAGGCCGATGGCTCCGCGCCGTGGAGCTCCTTCGGGTTCGACGTAGGGCACTCGTCATACAACGCGCTCGCCACCACGGTCACCCCGGCGAACGCGGCGAACCTGACCCAGGCCTGGCAGTTCGTGTCTCCGGGTCCCACCAAGGCAGGCCAACCGGCTGCCACCTTCGACGGGTCGGTCGTCGTAGTCGACGGCATGGCCTTCATCGGGTCCGACACCGGAGTTTTCTACGCGCTCAACGAGGACACCGGCGCGGTGGTATGGTCGCTGAACACCGGTTTCCTTCCGAAGTACACGTGCGTAGCCGCGGGGATACGGGACACGGCGACGGTCGCAGCCGACCCCACGACAGGGAAGCCCACCGTCTATTTCGCCACGGGCAGCGGCAAGTTGTACGCGGTCGACGCCACGACCGGCTCTGTGCTGTGGGTGACGCACGTCTTCCCGGCAGCGAAGGCGTCCGTCCCCTTCATCTGGAACTCGCCAACTGTCTCCGGTGGGCGGGTCTATATCGGCATCGCCTCCGAGTGCGACGTCCCGCTGGTCCGCAGCGGGCTGGAATCGTTCAATCAGGCGACCGGCGGACACGAGGCGACGTTCTGGACGGTCGCTCCCAAGGCCATCGGTGGCGCGATCTGGTCGACGGCGGCGGTGAACTCCAACGGGGTGTTCGTTAGCACCGGCAACGGCAACGAGTCCCAGCCCTCGACCCAGGGGCTGTCGAACTCCATCGTCCGGCTGAACGCGGCGACACTCAAGCCGATCTCGCACTGGACCGTCCCTAACCTCGCGACGCTCGACGACGACTTCGGGAGCTCGCCGACGTTCTTCACCGCCACGATTAACGGCAGGGAGGTCCCGATGGTCGGCGCCTGCAACAAGAACGGCGTCTACTACGCCTGGAAGCAGACCGCACTGGCGAGCGGCCCGGTCTGGAGCGACCAGCTCGGCACCGCGGCAGCTCAGCCCAACAACGCCTGCCTCGCCACCGCCACGTGGGACGGCTCTCATCTCTTCATCACAACGAACTCCTCGACGGTGTCCGGCACCAGCTACCCGGCCGTGGCGAGGGAGCTGGACCCGGCGACGGGCGCCTACCTGTGGCAGTCGGGTCTCAGCGACGGGCCGGTGCTCGGGAACACCGCGCTGGATGGCGCCGGCGTGCTCGCCGCCGTGACGTTCAACAAGAGCTCACACTCGTCCGGTAACGAGCTGGCCCTGATCGACTCGTCGACCGGTGTGGTGCTCGCGACCTACGCCACCTCTGTACAGACGGGCGGGGGCCCGGTGTACGCCGATGGCTATCTCCTGTTCGGCGGCTCCGACGGGATCCTGCACGCGTACACCGTCCCTGGAGCGCGGTAGACCTCAGGGACCAGGGAAACGGCAAGCCTGCGAGGACCGGTGTACGAGTCCGAGCGCGGACTGTCCATTGTTACCAATCGTCGGGGCTGATCTAACTATTTCTAGGACCCTCGTCCGTCTGTGTGGGTAGCTGCTCCGCCCCGGCCGCGATCATTCCCACCTGGAACCAGCGCTGCACGTCGTCGATGGCCAAATCGAGACGAGGGCCGGTCACACCCGAGGGAATGAAGCTGAGGATTAGCCCCGCCGGGAGGCGGCGCAACCGGAGGCGCAGGCGGCAACGGCGGACCAGGAGCACACGACGGTCAAGGCGGCAACTCCGGAAACGGCGGCCCGGGGGGCGACGGCGCCGGTGGCGCCGACTACACGACGGTCCCTCCCAACACCAACAGCGGGAACACCTTCGTGTCCGACGCCGTCAACCCAGGAGCAGGCGGGACCGATGACTGCACCCAGGGGTTCGCCTGCCCCGGCGTTGGTCGTGGAGGCGGGAACGCGGGCCCGGGAGGCGGGGGCGGCCAAGGTGGCCTCGACGGCACGGGCAGCAACCAGGCACCAGCCGGCGCAGCCGGCAAGCCGGGGCACAACGGATCGGGACGCGCTGGCGGGAAAAACGGCACCGCCGGCCTGCCCGGCACCACCCAGTTCCCCGACCACAACTGACCGCTGATGACCACAGCGATGACGAATGAAACCGCCCGATTGACGCGCTCCTCGCCGTGTTTCTCTTGGCGGATCGACGTACGGCTTCGCCGGTGCCGAGGGACGGGCGAGGAGCCAGAAGGTCCTGGGGATCCGGGGCGAAGACGATGGTCCAAGCATCCGAGCGGCGTGCGGAACCAACGGTGTCTTACACGGCAGTGGCGATGAGACCTCGGAGCACTAACCCAGGCCAATCGCCGCTACAAATTGCCGCCGACAAGCGAGGTCTGCTGTTCGCGTCCGGACGGTTGGGGGGCGCCGAGAAAGGCAGCCGCTTACGAAAGTAAACGCTCTCGGACGACGGCCCCTGTCGAGGGTAAACCCCGCGGGGTTAGCGGTGCTGACCCAAGGAACCGGCGACGCTCTGCGCGACCCTCTCTGGCTACGCGTTCACCATCGAAGCGGACGTGCGGCAGGCCGGGAACCGTGCGGCGTCGCGGATCGTCAGGTCAGCTGGGTTAAGCCGTCGCAGAATCCGTACGCACGGTCCCCACCCGGACTTCTGCGCCACGAGAGTCCGCGACGTGAAACTGATGTTCCGCTTCCACCTTCCGAACTTGGCGCAGACTGGTCGCCGCCCGGCCCAGTCAATCCGGTCTGGGGCGTGGGTGGCCCCCAGGATCTGAACGCTCACGGCCACCAGCGACTGCCTACGGACGCCAGTTCGTCCACGTAGAGCACTTGCAGAAGGGCGCTTGCAGATGGGGAGCGCTTCAAGGTGCTGTCCGGGTTGAGTCGTCACTCGAGCTGGGTGGTTGGACGGGCACCTCGCCGTACTGACACGACCTGCAGCAGTTAGGACTGCTCCGCTGTGGCGGCGGTCTGGGCTTCCTCGACAGCCTCGTCGGAGACAGGATGGGCCTCTGGGGTACCGCCCTGCTCCCTCACGAAGTCGGCCACGACGGCCGCTTCTGCGACCGGAGCCAGCACGGCGACAGCCGCTTTCCCCCCTCCGAGTTCGCGGTGTAGCCGCTCACGATCTGCGTCGCTCAGTCCCAGATTCTTGTGGTGAAGGGCGCCCAGCAAACCACCGCCTATCAGTCCTGCCGCCAAGCCGACCGGGGTGACGAGCGCGACGACGGCGCCAATGCCCGCACCCTTGCCCCAGGTGCGCTTGCCGACCTTGTCGGCCTTGAGCTCGCCTTCTCATTGAGGGCGAGGACCCCGATGGCGTCGCCCTTCGCCAGCCTGGACTCCTTGAGAAGGGCGGCCGCCTGGTCAGCAGAGATCTCATCGTTGAAGATCGCTAAGACCACCGTATGATTCGACATCGGAGATTCCTTCCTCGTAGACCAGGCGCGACACCCGGCCCATGTTAGGCGCCGGAACCGATCAGCGCCCAGCCCGCGTCCTTCGTACCTATTACCGAAAAGGGGTATTTCCTTGGGCGTGCGATGTGGGCGACAGGAGATACCGGTGATTAGGACTCAGACAATACCGAGACGGGTGCTCAGCCCGGACTGATCGGCCGACGTCAGGACCGAGGCGGCCAAACCCCATAACCCCTCGAAGACCTGGGGCGGGCGCCCGCCCGCATGCCGGGGACCTGTTCCGCACGGCCGTGTGTGTTCATGAATGGCAGGATGAACGCCAGTGAACCGGGCCATCTCGTCCTGCGGGATGCTGGAGATGATGGCGCTTCGGGTAGCCATGATCGCCGCGGCCCGCTGACTGTCCTGAGAGGGGACTCGTCGCGATCCCACCGGGCCGAGACGCAGCATCCATCATGATCTGCCCTCGGCGCTGGGCCCGAAGACGCCTCAGAACGATTGTGCCGCCTATCGCCAAACCCCATGGTCAGATCGTGGCATAGCACCGGTTTCGATGACGTACCCAAGATCCAGGACCAAGTACGGTCGTGTGCGATCCAACGCGGAGGTTTGAGATCCGAAGTAACCGATGTCGTCGACGCCCAAGTCGATGCTTATTTCGCACGGGATCTTGAGCCCTTCGTGCCTGTTACGCCCCCGATGTCGTCATGACCAATGCCGCCGGTGAGGTGCGAGCGAAGGGCCACGACGCCCTTCGCCAGATGTATGGAGGGCTCTTCGAGAACAGCCCGCAGCTCGCCGGGCGGATAGCCAGTCGCATCGTCGTCGGCAACTTCGTAGTCGATCACGAGGAGATCGACGGCTTCAACGGACCTGGTAGTCCGAACTCGGTTCAGGCAATCGCCGTTTACCAGGTGTTCGGTGGAAAGATAGGCCGCGTGGCCCTGTACGTCTGAAGGTCGGACCGTATCTGCATCCGTCAGGGTTGAGACCACTTTACCCCCGGATTGCACTACTACGTCGTGAGTCGCCAGCCTCGCCCATGACGCATCAGCTCGGTGGGACGTCGCGGCCGAAGGCTGGTGGCGGCGGCCAGCGGGCGGCGCTTGAGCGGCATACGGCTCCACGCCGACACGTCGGGGCTGACCTTGTCCCGTGGGCGGGCGGCGGGTCCGGGGATGTTCTTCACCGCCGTCGCCGGCTATGTCGGACCGGCCCTTTTCGGTTTGGGAGCGGCGTACCTCCTTCGGGTCGGGCACTCCGTCGGCCTCCTGTGGGCGCTGCTGGTGCTGCTGGTGCTGGTCCTGATCCTGATCCGCAACTGGTTTGGGTTGTGGCTGGTCCTGGCCGCCACCGTCGTCGTGTTCGCCGTCTCGTGGTGGGGGAGCGCCCTGCTGCAGTCGTGCTTTGCCTATGTCGGGGCCTGGTTCCTCCTGCTCGCCGCCCCTCGGCCGGTCGTGGAGCTGCAGTCCGCCCGCCGTCGGGGGTTGGCGTCCAACTCTGATGCCGACACCCTGGCCGCGCCTCTCGGGCGTTCCCGGGCTGGTCTGGGTGGGGGTGTTCCTCGTCGTGACGGTTGGGGCGCTCGCCCTCGGCGGACATTGGCTGCTCACGACAGCCAAATGAGAGGACAGCCGTGATTGCGGAGATCCTTCGTCGAGCGCTCACCGAGTAGGAGAAGCAGAGCCGGCAGCCAACCGACTGATCCCACCTCATCGCGAGGCTCATCGCTCGTCGGTGGTGGATGATCGCTGAACGCTGGAACAAGCGCTCGGTCGACCAGGCTTGTACCAGCGCGCGGCCAGCAGGATCATGTCCGGCGGGTACGGGAATCCCGGGAAGCCCGACAACTCCACCGTGAGCCGCGTCACGCAACGACGACCTCTCTCAATGCACTACCTTCGGCTCTGCGCGCCCGACCGGCCAATGCAACAGTGCCCGTCCGGGCTTCGTCCGGCTCAACTGGCGGTCGGCTTTGCCACCCGACGCGCCTGCGAGCGGCCGATGCGCCAGATGTAGAGGGGCGGCCAGAGCGCGCTGGCGAAGATGAGCGTGCCGAAGCCGAGCATCACGGCACCACCCCAAAGGTTTCCGTAGGCCGCAGCATTTTCCCAGGTATTGATCGGTCCATCAGATCCGTTCGGCCCAATACAGTTGGGCGAGTTGAGGCACGCTCTGAAGTACTGGTCGGCCTCATAAAGGAGCTGGATCCCACCCACTACGAAGAATAGCGCCGCTACCAGACCGACGATCCGGATCGTCCAGACAACTGCCGTCTGGCCACGGTGCCCAGGCCCCCTCTTGACTGGCTTCATCCGGCTCTTCGCAAACCGATGGGCGATCTGCCCCACGCCGATCGTCAACAGTGCCACATAACCGATGACCTCCAGTGCGCGTCCGAGGTCATGACTGTGTTCATTCGAGAGACCGGCGGCGAAAAAGATCGCCAAGGAGAATGCTACCGCGAGCAGACCCCAGTATTTCGGGACGGCAAGTAGCCGAACGCGGGAGTTCGCGGTCCGGATGGGTGCGATGAATCGGTCGTGGGTCAACTCGAACCATCTGGCGCCGGCGCGGTCCTCCGCCCGAAGAAGGTGCTGGTCCTCCAGATCCCGCACGGTCGCGTTGGGAAGGCCCGCCGTGTCATAGTCATCCTGGTATGCCATGGCCCTGGTGCCTGCCGGGGTGATCATCACCTTCTCAAACCAACGTCGGATGTAAGGGTCCGGAACCTTCGTCCGTCTTGCTGTCTCGGTGACGCGGCTGTTGTAAAACCGGGCAAGCGCCTCGTTCGGGTCGCCAAACTTCTTGACGTCAGCCGCGGTGATGACCATCGTTTCGGGCGGAAGGGATCGCCATAATTCGGTACAAACGACCTGGAGTTGGACGGGCTCAACATATTCGCCGGCTGCGTCCGCTGCCGGGCCTCTGCCCCTCCGGATCTTGATCTTCATGAGGTCATTGACCAGTGCAGCCACGACGCCGTCGTCGAAAGTCCGGTCGCTCAGGTGGCGCACCGGGCCGTCGATCGCCTGTGTAGCCTGCAGGGGATCGAGGCGGTGCAGGCGGAACTGCCCCTTCAAGCCGTCGGGCAGCCGTTCCGCCACCTCGCGCACCTCCGCCAGGTGGTCCTCCCGAGCGACGAGTACTACGTGGAGGGTTGGATCCTCCTCGAGCGCGTGACGGAGATCCTCCACGAAGGACTGCCGTTTCTGCCAGTACCCGGGGAAAGCGGTGAAGAGCTCCTCGAACTGGTCGAATATGGCGAGGCGGATGACCGGCTCGTCGTATTCGTTCTTTGGGTGCGGCTTGGTAGCCAAGGCTTCGGCAACGGAGCAGTCGAGGCGGTCGGAGTGCAGGCCCCAGCTGACCAGAGTGAAGTACGTGTACGGGTCACGGTAGCGGTCGAGATCCCCGTCGGCGCCCACGGTGCCCTGCACCCGGGCCACGGGCAGCAGCTCCATGCCCTCCTCTCTTACCTTGGGGATGAGGCCGGCACGGACCAGGGAGGACTTGCCGGAGCCCGATTGCCCGTACACGACGCAGGTCTTGTACGCCCATACCATAGAGAACAGCTCTTCTATAGCGGAGTCGCGCCCAAAGAAGCGGTCCTGGTCGACCTCCTCGAATGGCAATGGACCCACGAAGGGGTCCCGAGCGTGGGGGGCCGGGTTATTCGGAGACTTTACCGGCATTCCAGCGTTCCCTGAGTTCCTCGAAGAACTGCTGCCTATCTCCCCAGAAGACTTTGACATCGATACCCTTTTCCAAGTAGCTCGACAGATAAGCCTGCTCGTCGGGATTACGGGGCAACTGCAGCGCGAAGTGCGCGCTCATCCCTCGATCGAATCCAGGAAGAGAGCTTCGAATACCACGGAATAACACCTTAAAGGTCCAGTCTACAAGGCTATAGCCGACGAAGAGCAGCGAGGTACTGCTAATCGCGCGGATCACGTAATGGGGGATAATGATCGAGTCTTCTGACTTATACGGCTCCTTCTGAAGGTTGGCGAGAAAATCGAGATAGTCGTCCTCCGTGATGACGATCGACTGCGGGATGGCGTCTGCGCCGTGCAGGTGAAAGACCCAGGGTGACTCGGGAGTCGGAAGTGGCCACGCGCTGGGATCGGCAAGTTCCATCTGGTTGGCGTTGAACTCGGCCGCCGCACCGTTCCAATCGCATATGAGGCGCTTCGGCTTCCTACCCACAGCATTCAACGCCTCGGTCATGAACGCGTCGTAGTTCGTCGTTATGTAGAGAGGCAACGAAAGATCAGCGAGGATACGGTGGTACTCGTGGTCATTGCCGAAGTCCGGTTTAGGCGTGGCCGCAAACAGCTCCAGTATGCGATCAATGGGCTCGGAACGGTCGACGGTGACTTCCAGGTACTGTGCCACGCTGGTCAGGTCGTCGGTGTTGGTCATCGGGTAGCCGATGTCGTCAGCCCATGCATTGGCGATCTGAGCCGCATTGGGATGTGGGCTCACCCCGGCACCGATGAAGGGCGTGCACTTGCCTCGTTTGGTCTTGGCGATCAGGGCCCTGAAGTTTTGCTCGTCGAGGACCTGTGTCATTCAGAACCGCCTACGTCGCCATAGATAGGGCCAATAGGACCCATCGTACCCTGTTCGCCACGAGGCGGTGGATCTAGACGCCGGCATCGTGTTCGACATGGTTAAGGCAATGCCCCGATGATCTCTGCCTATGATCTGAGAGCAAGGACCCCATCCTGGCTGGACGGGATCACCACAGTGACGACGACCGGGCCGAATCGTAGCGGTCCAGGCTCTCGTCGCATTTGGCTCACGTTACCCAGGTGGCCGACGGGCGTTGCCTGGGCCAGGTGCGCCGCCGGATGCAGACGGAGACGTAGGCGCACAGCGAGGAGCGATCCTCGGAGTCGATTCGCAAGCTGAATCTCGCCGGCATGGAGCGACTCGATGAACACGCACGCCGTGCACGGGCTGCTAAGCGTGTTGCTCAAGACCGACCTCGACCTCGCCCGGGGCGACGAGGCCGCGATCGAGGCGACCAACGCGAAGTTCTCCGCCATCACCACAATGGCGCAGGCCGAGGCATACGCCGCCGAGGTGGTCACCAAGGCGTCGGCCGCCGAAGCCAACCGGGCGAAGCGTCCCCCGCTGCGCTCCACGGTAGGTGCCCCGCCCCACTGACCAGCAACGGTGGGCATTCCCTCTTGGGGGCTGGGTCCTTACTCCCACCCTCACGGGCTCGGGTTGGTTCCCACGGGCCTCCTGGGGCCGCCTGGAGGGCACAGGAGCGGTCGGCTGGGTCGGGCTCGCTTGATCCAGTCGGCGACCGGGGTAGGTCTTGCCGTCGAGACCCTCAACCCTATGACCAGCGTCTTCAAGGTGTCCGGCGCCGGACACCGTGGCGTTCTCATGCCTTTTGTCATCAGCCACGGTGCTGCTGGGGACCCCGAGGGCGCCCGAGACGGCTCGCACGCCATGACCCTGACCCCGAGGGTGGGCGACCAGCTCGCTCCGCTGCTCTGGGCCGAGTTGGCGGCGGTCGAGATTGAGCGTGCGGACGATCACGTCCGCTCTTTCTCGCTGTTGACCATCACGGTGATTCTCGGGCAGGGCTTGTTGTGGATCCTCGCCCAGCGCCTCCGGTTGTTGCCGTCGAGTAGCTCGCCATGCTGGTCTTCGTGGACCGGCATAGCACACCAAAGCGCTCGATGCTGGCCCCCAAGGCCGCAACCGATGAACGCTTCCAGCGAGCGCAGTGGGTTGTCCTGGCTGGCCTCTGGAAGGCGGCGATTGATTTGCTTGATCATTCAGCGTCGTCCCGACTCGACTCCTTACGGCGGCCGACCCGTAGCTGCCGGGCGATCAGCAGCCCCTCTTCGTCGATAGATCCCTCCGGAAGGACGTTGGGTAATGACAGAGGCCTGTTCAGCTTGGCGGCCAGATGCCATCTCCGGTAGCCGTCGATCATGCGCCCGTCGGGCATGAGAAGATGCGGTATCAGCACGCCATAGTCCTCGATCAGCCCCTCCAGGACGGCGATCTCGTCAGGGGTGCGCGGTGGGAACAGGGCCATCACTTCGGGCCAAGCGACGGGTCTGAGGATCTCAGCGGGCCAACCGTCGTAGGGGCGTGGTCATCGAGCCTCCTCCCCATGAGGCAGCCCTCGCCTGCCCTTGACCATTGGGCTGGTGCGCTGGCCGGCATCGTGCCTCACCGGACCCATGTCGTCTACGCTAGGTTCATCCTTCACGGCGAGTCCCTTCTAAGTGATCGCCGACAAATTAAGGTCCCCACATTGCGCGCCGACGGGGCGATCACCCGGAGCCAATCCCGGTTGCCGGACGCAGCTCTAGCCCCCGGGTCTTCGGTTGTGGGACCTCGCCAGGTACGGCCGGTCGGGGCCAACAGCCGAGCTCAACAGACAACACCGAATACCGACCAACCCCGTTCGACCTCGGCGCCGCATCAGACCGCTCTTCAAGGCCTGGCAGCCACCTGAGGTCGCCCATAACAATCCATGTATGGGACCAGCGCTGGCGTCGGGGTGGGGTCTGAGCCGGTTCTTGGCCTGGGTGCTGGGCGCTGTCGATATGCGGGTGGAGCCCTCGGGGCGTGAGGCTCAATGCGTCCGGTTAAGGAAGGGGGCTGGGGAGCGAGGACGGGGATCGGCTGCCAGGGAGCTGCCCACAGTGTTGGGTCCCGCTGGCGGCGAGGGTGACGGGACGCTACGGGGTGGGAACGCTCGACCGTCTAGCGCACGGACCCGTCGTGATTGGCGCGCCCCTGGGGGAGACCCCCAGCCCCCCCGCCTGGTGCGGTTGAGCGACTGTGCGTCAGGGTGGTTCGGGCCCTCAGATTGCCCGTCGGCAGGTGACAGGAGGGACCTCCTCGGCGACCATGGAGTTGCTGATTCATCCCGACTACGAGGAGGTCCCTGATGAGCATGGTATGCGGGCTGGATTTGCATCGAGGCCAGATCACCTTCGACGCGTTGGAGGTCGAGTCCGGCGAGGTGTGGCGGGGTCGTGTCTGGTCGCCGGACCGGGCCCGGTTTCGTCGCTGGCTTGTCGACGAGTTGGCGCTGCGAGCTCATGGTGGGCCGGTGGCGGTAGCGGTGGAGGGTTGCACCGGGTGGCGCTATGTGGTCGAGGAGATCACCGCCGCGGGTTTCGAGGCGCACGTGGCCGCGCCCAACAGGATACGAAACCTCATTTTGCTCCCTTCGTCTTTTATGTCAGCCCCGAAGCCCCGTACTGCCCCTCAGGGTCGAGACAATCTAGCCTGATCTCTTCGTCGGGGACAAAGCTGTAGTCCTCCCGCGAAGGTTCCAGCCAGTCCGCTCCGCCCTATCACCGGTCCGCGGCCACGCATAATGGCACCGGTCGAGAGCCCGCCAAGCCGCACAAAATGGGCGATATGAGTGGTCGGGGAACACTGGCCCTGGGCGCCAGCGGGTGTCTGCTGGCGCCCAGAACGCCTGGTCAGCGGGCCGCTCCCGCGATGTATGTGGACACGATGTAGGTGGCGTGACGGTCGAGGGAGACTCTCGCCCGGTCGTAGCGCATGGTCGTGCGGGGGTCGGCGTGGCTGGCCGCCTCTTGTACGTCTCGGAGGGGCACGCCGGCGTCGAGGGCGGCGGTGATGAACGCATGGCGGAGGGTGTGGGGGCCGACCGGCTTGGTGATCCCGGCCCGCCGGGCCACCCGGCGGACGATGCGGGCCGCGGCGTGGCGGTCGAGGCGGCGGCCGTCGCCGGTCACGAAGATCGGCCCTTCGCATCGCTCCCCGACGGCCAGGTCCACGGCGCGGGCCGAGCGTGGCGCTAGAGGGATGGTGACGGTTTTGCCGCCCTTGCGAAGCAAGGTGAGGGTGCGGTGGCCGCGCTCGGATGCCTAGAGCTTCGATGTCGGCCCCGCAGGCTTCGGAGACCCGCAGCCCGTTGAGGGCCAGCAGGGACATCAGGGCGTGTTCGGCGGGGCCGCCCAACCCGGCGGCGACGAGCAAGGCGCCGACCTCGTTGCGGTCCAGGCCGACGGCGTGGGACTCATAGTCCAGGCGGGGCCGGCGGACATGGACCGCCGGGGAATGCTCGAGGAGATCCTCCTCTACGGCGTAGCGGTGAGGCTGGCTATCGTGCACAGCCGCCGCGACACGGTCGCCCGAGCCCGGCCACAGTGTTCAAGGTGGTGGCTGAATGCCTCGATGTCGGCCCGTCGGGCCTCGAAGAGATGCAGCCCGTGGTCGGTGCACCAGGCGGTGAACTGGCGCAGATCCAGCACGTAGGCGTCGCGGGTCATCCCGCTGTAGCCGGCCAGGAATCCGGCCAGCGCCAAGCGCTCCCCGTCGCTGAACTCCGGTTGGGTGGCGACTAGCACCGTAGATGTGATCGTGGTGGACATGGGTTTGCTCCTCCAGGGTCAGGCCGAGACCCGGAGCCGCAGCCACCACGCCCCGGCAACAATGAAACCCCGAACGTACGACCCCGCTGCGCCGCCCACGCCCGGTGACCACCGAGCACGTGCCATCACCACCCCCACGCCCAGCCCGCGGCACGCCATGCCGAATCGGATCGCGCAGGGAGACGGAGGGAACAATCGTCCGCGCTCCTGTTCTGGCGCTGAGCCTACGCTGCCCTGGGTGGCCGGGAGAAGCCCGACGAGGGGACTGGCTGGGGAGCTGATGGCGCTCGTGAAGAACACCGGATGTCTGTATCTCAACGTGGCCAAACCCCGGCTGGGATGATGCTCGCGGTTATCTCTTGGACGAGGGCCCAGCGACTCTCTACTTCCCAGTGGCGAAGAAGTACCTGCCGCCAGATCCGAACAGCTGCGAAGTATTGCATAGAGCCAACCGCGGGGGCTGCTGACTGGGGACTGCGAGTGGTCGCTTCCGGCGACGACACGGTGCTCCAGCTCAGGCTGGCCGAAGAGTGCGGTATGGCGAGTGCCAAGCAGAGTTCATGCTGCTGGATCAATCGACCGGGAAGGGCCAAGAGGACTCGCTATGAGTTCGTCGTCCGGGAGGTGACGGCCCTTTCACTACGTTGCAGTTCTCTCGATCAAAGGGCACCCGCAGTTTCTGCCAGTCGTCATGAATGACGTTCTGAGTGTTCGGGCGCCCGCGAATCGGTGCATTGGTAAGTTTGTCATCGCCTTTTGGAGCGACATCGTCGCTGTGGGAGGCGGGGTTCGCGACGGGTCGAGTGGCACGTGTCGGGAGGGCCGGCGTATTGTCACGGCTCTCAAGCGTGTAGAAAGGGGGCTGTTGGGGTGGCGCGTCCTGTTCGTTGGATGGTGGGTGTGCTTGCGGTTGTCGGGCTGGTGGCTGGGGGCGTGGTCGTCCCCGGGTTGGGGAGGGCTTCTGCGTCGCCGGCGCTGGGTGGTGGCGGGTCACGTGCATCTGGGGTCTCGCACGTTCTGGCGGCAGGTCGGTCTGGTTTGATGGTCTCGGCCGTTCAGCCCGGCGGCGGGTCGGCATCCCTCGATGGCGTTTCTTGTGCGTCGACCGAATTTTGTGTGGCGGTAGGCGGCCACGAAAACGGCTCCGGTGTTGAAGTGCCATTGGCCGAGGAGTGGAACGGGTCCACGTGGTCCAGGCAGGCGATTCCCAACCCCGCGGGTGCCGAGGGAGCGGACCTGACCGGGGTGTCATGCTCTGAAGTGAGTTTCTGCGAGGCAGTGGGCTACTACCAGAACAGCGCCGGTGTTGAACTGCCATTGGCGGAAGGTTGGAACGGATCAAAGTGGGTGGCTCAGCCGACTCCTGAATCTGGATCCGAGTTGCGGGCGGTGTCGTGTTCAAGCAGCACCTTCTGCGAGGCGGTCGGCTACTTCACCATTCCCGTCTATGGGACAGTGTCCGTCGCGGATACCTGGAACGGGTCCATCTGGATCGCACAGCCCTACGTTAACCCCGGGTCTGAGAACTTCCAGCTGAACGGAGTATCGTGCGTCAGCGGCAGCACATGCCAGGCGGTAGGCCTCTACGAGAACAGTTTCGGTCGTTACTCACCGTTGGCGGAGAGGTGGAACGGATCGAGCTGGGTGGTCGAACCGATCCCAAGCCCGTCCGATGCGCAGACAGCGGACCTACTCGGGGTGTCGTGCGCGACGAGCAGTTCATGCTTGGCGGTCGGCGACTACGAGAACGTCTCCGGCAGTTATCTGTCCCTTGCAGAACGGTGGAACGGGACAAAATGGACAGCCCAGTACTCTCGCAACCCGTCGGGGGGACAATACATCGCGCTGTTCGCGGGTTCGTGCGCCGGCCGTTCGTGTGAGGCGGTCGGCAACTTCTTCAACAGCTCGCACCAGTGGAGGCCACTAGCCTAGCGGAAGGGTGGAACGGGTCGAAATGGAATCGGCAGTTCCCTCGCGTGCCTTCTGGAGGCGGAGCCATCGTCCTATCGGGACTCTCCTGTGCGAGCGGCGTTTTTTGCGAGGCGGTCGGCTATCACTTCAACAGCTCCGGTACTCAGGCGCCCCTCGCGGAATGGTGGAACGGATCGAACTGGTCCCGGCAAACCATCGCCTAATGGGGCATCACAATCCGGGAATGCGGCGATAACGACGTCGTTGTGCTCCTCGCAAGTGTCTACTCCCAGCACTGCCCACATACCCAGAAGATGGCCGGAACGCCTCCCAGCATCTGTCCGCCCAGGTCTCGACCGTCTGACCAATGGCGCGCAGAGTTATGTCGATCGTAGTCTGGACCCGTTTGGACGAATGGGTCGCAACCTGCTCTCCCGGAGCGCAGGATGGGTCGTTCGCGCCTGTCCGCCGACAGGTGTTCAGCCGGCCCAGTGACCCATCTGGGCGATCTGGTGCGGTCTTGAGGTCACCGACGATGGTCGCCCCGAGCTCGAGATCGCCGACTCGGGGTGGCTCGCGAATCGTCGGTTGACCTGCCAGGAGCGCAATAGCGAAGATTATGTGGTTCCTGAGGTCCTGCCTGCGGGTACAGTTCGGCCGTGCAAGATCCCCCCGGGGAGCGAACCGGCATCTGGGCATACGCTCCTACACCCGGCCACTGGAAGCACTTCCCCGATGCTGACCCAAAAGCTGTGGAACGAGACTGAACGGATCGTAAAGCTGGCGCCGGAGTACTCGGTGGAGATTCCCCTCTGGGGTCCTTGGAGGGAGCTTGACCTGTCTGCCACGCTGCTCGCCCGGCTCCGCCGCTGGCAGGAGTTCTTCGATGAGTCGTTCCTATGGGACTCTGGTTGGGTGTCATCTGGCGCTCGGGACCGCTGGCTGGGTGGGAGCGACCCTGATAATCGACTACATCTTTCGCCGGCAACGCCGGCTCAACCTGAGCGAGCGGTTGCGGCTCTACCAGCCGCCGACCGTGGCTGACGAGGCCGAGGTGTGGCTCCGTCAGCGTTGACCGAGGAGTGCTTGATGGCCGAGGCCCTGGCGGTCGTGATGACCGACATCCGTGGCACCGTGTCCCGGCGCCGTGGGCTGGTCGCGCTGCGACGCACGGTTGCTGCCTTCCGGGTCTTCATTGCGATTCGATTGACCCAGCGGTGAGAAGCTCCTCGATGCGAGCCAGAGGCCGTAAGACCCAACCTAAGAGAAGGAGATACGCCGTGATCAGCGAAGGAACTGTTCTGGCGAAGCGCCGAGGCCGGTTAGCTGAGAAATGAAGTCGTCTTCGCTAAGACGCCTTGGTGCCGGAAGGACGGTTACAGGGAGGTCGTGGCGCGATTTCAAGCAGCGCAAGGCTTAGGGCAGATCCTGCTCTGGCGAGCTTGGCCGAGGCGAGGAAGGTGGCTAGGACGACGTGTGAGTCCCCAACCGTGTAGGCACCGCCTTGGAACACACTACGACGAGCAGCGGGAGGCAAGGCGAAAAGGGGCTTCGAGCCGCGACGGGGCAGCAACAGTCGCTTCCACAACGTTTGAACGGGTGTGTCCGCGGCTGACCCGCTAGATTTCGGCCGCATGGAGCTTCCGAGTGTCTCCTGTCTCTTCTATCTCTTCGGCGACGAAGTGGATTATGGGGAGCAGCTTCACCGCGGGGATGCGGCCGTGGCGGTGCCCCACACGGGCGTTATGGTACCGCTGTTCGCCTTGGAGAGGGTGCTGATGGAGGTGGCGATCTGGGACCTAATTCACAGGGGACTGGTCCGCGACGAGTACGACCCTGGCATCCGACCGCCTTGGAGAGATCGCAGGTGGAGCGGGAAGCTCATCAGCTTCAAGCAACCGAGGTTATTGCTGACCCCCATGTCGAAACAGGTTCTTCCGCCGCCGAACTCGTTGACCGAGCAGCTTTACTCGGTCATACCCCTGGAGGGATCGAGTGTCACCGTTGCTGTTATCGACTGGGCCGGGGACCGTTGGCCGCTTCCATACGAGGCGGTGGTCTCGGTCCCCCGCCAAGAGGCGGTTCGGCACGGGATCCTCTCAGGCGACACAGTCTTCGACGGGAGGTCTTCGCGAAGGTCCGGTCATGTGGTGGGCTCTCCGCCCGCCGACCACGACCGTTTGACTGCGGTCAGGTCGGCTTTTTCAGACGCTCAGTCAGCGTGGGACGAGTATTGCGACGAAAGGTCCACCGAATCTCTGCGGATCATCGACGACGTTCGCAGCTCACTCGGATCCTTGCGGCCGACGATAACAAACACCGGAGGCGGTCCGTAGCCTGAAGACCCGGTTATCCAGGTTGGCGAAGTCGGTCACCGTGTAACTGACCTTCTCGGCCGGGATGACGGCTATTCTACGGGTTTCCGGATGGGCAGATCCGCTCCCTGACCGCGGCCCAGCAGGCCGGATGACCCGGATCGGGCACAGCCAGGGCGCGCGTTCGTGCGCGGCATGACTCCCACCCCGGTGGCGACGTCGAGAAAGTGATTGAACCCGCCTGGCTGTGGCCGCACCCCACCGTGCGCCCCGAGCGCGAAGAGATGCCCGGCATCCGGATCACCGGCATGCCCACGCCGACCTTCCTGGGCAATGGTGAGCGACCCGCTGTGACCATCCGATCGACAAGGTGGCAACCAAGACCGGCCAGCTGAAACCTTCCCTCCAAACTCAGACCTTCCGGCGACACGAGTAGCCCACCGCCGGCCCGCCCTCAAGGGCACTCCGGTCCTCGGTTCCGCTAAACGTGAACCAGAACAACAGGCATGGCGGCGGAACCCGCTCTGTCGTCCACATAAAGGCTGTCGGTTCTCATTGGCGCACCTTAACCTTGACAGGTGTTTGACGGCGGGGACAGCCCATACCCGCCGCACCGTTACTGCCGTTAGTAGGTTGGTCTGACCTTGGTCGAGGGCGAAATCGATCTGGCCGCGACCATCTGACGCCGACGCCAGCGTTTCGGTTCCCGACAGCCCCGTCCAACGGCCGACGCCCAGCACGTCAGCGCACCGCATTGGTGACGACTCTGGTCCTGACGCCTGGCTGCCGGCATCGTGGGCACGACGGTGGACTCCGAGTCGGCGTGCTGGCGCGGTCAGACTGGTCGGTGATGAATGGACACCCCGTTGAGAGGCCACGTTCTTGGGAGTACTACGACCGTCGTGCGTTCGAGGGCACAAGAACTATCGATCATGCGCTGGCGTATTGGACCCGGCTGGGAGTCGAAGCCACCGCCGCCGACATCGAGGTGGAAGCGGTCGAGGTTCGTAGGCTGCTTGGTTCGATGCTGCCCATTCCCTTTGTGGAGGTCGGGGCGGGGCCTGGCACATTCACGCTTACCTGCCGGGATGGGGAATCGCTCTCGATCAGAGCGAGGCCGCGCTGCGAGTTCTTCGGTCAGGTCACCCCGACACCCCTGTTGTTCGGGGAGACACTCTTCGCCTACCGGTGAGGGATCGAGCGGTCGTCCGAGTGTTCGCAGCCCACATCTATGGCCTGCTCACCGAAGACCAGCGCGGACAGTTCCTGAGCGAGGCCCGCCGGGTCGCCGATGAGATCGTCGTGGTCGATGCAGGCAGACCGCTCGGCGTCCCCAGTGAGCATTGGCAACGCCGTTCCCTCGGCGGTGAGACCTTCATGGTGTTTCGACGCCATTTCGATTCTGAGGCGCTCGCAGCCGAGGTTGACGGACGGCCTTTGTTCTCAGGTCGCTTCTACGTGGTCGTGAGCGCGAAACGATCTACCCCGCGCCATCCGGCCGCCGACTGCCAGGGCTCGCGGATCGCTCCATACTCGGCGATCTGCTCGACTCCGCCGGTCGAACGCCCACTACAGCGGGTGACAGATGCGGGGTCGTCCAGTCCCGGTTATCAGGGTGTTGGCCGGCGGCTGTAGGTCAAGAAATGAACCTCACGTCCGAGCCTCCTGAAGCGTTTACAGGCGAGTTGTGCACCATGCACGACAGAAGCGAGGCACACCGTGACCGTCACGGAACACCGCAGCGACCAGCCCATCCGGAGCGCCCACGCACAGTCAGGCACCCATGCCGCCCCAATGACTCGACACGTGCGGCCATCCGTGCTCTACCTGCTGGGCCGACCTGCACAGTCGTGGGTCGACGCACTCAACCGAGGGACGGTCACCATCGCCAGATAGGCCACGCCTTAGTCCTCCTGCTTCCGAGTGTCCTGCCAGGGCGTGCGAGACTTACTCCTGGCAAGCAGTGCCTCGGCCTGAAGACATCCGTAGCGATCACCATTGACCGGTTCAACGCAGAACGCGAGCGCATCCGAATACGGCCTGGCGGAAGGCCAGACGCCCGTAGTCGGCATCGTTCGGGACGCTCGGCCAGCCTCGCCCGGCCGGTCCACGCCGCCACGGACGGCGGTGAGCGCTCTTGCTGCAGAGTTGGCCGCTGTGGGCCGTTTCTGTTGCCACGAACAGGCTACGGTTCGCGAGGTACGGCTCGGGACTTGATCGCTGAGGCACGGCAGGAGCGGGCGCGGAACGAGGAGCGCATCGCCGCTCTGATCAGGGTCATTCGTCAGGCACGGAAAGCGGCCTAACATCTTGAATTCGATAAAACTGAGCCGAGCTCCGGTCGTCGACGGCCTGCGAAACTGCTGGTGCGCACAGCACTCCGTTCGGAACGGTTCTTCAATATCGCAAGAACCAGGGTCCGCCTTGCCATATCGTCGTGAAGGCTCGCCCGGGGTTACGATTACCGATCGCAACGCAATCATGGGACGAAGTGCAGCGGACTCCGGTGAGGTAGCTCCCGTTGTACTGACCATTCGTTTGGGGAACGGGATCGGGCACAGTCGGTATAGACCAGCTGGCTCCGTTCCACGTCTCGACAAGGGGGACGTCCACGCTGAGATTCGGCACGTAATACCCGGCAAGCGTACAATTGTTCGGAGCGACGCAGGACACTGAGTCCAAGACGGTTGGATCATTCCCGCCCGGAAACGGCTCGTTCTGTACGGTCCAGGCGGTTCCATTCCAGAACTCGACGAGACTTCCGAACGCCGCCATGCACATCGACCGCGACTTGCATGAAATGTTGCTGACGTCGTCGGTGTAAAAGATTCCCGGAGTCGGGCTCGGCTGGACCTGCCAGGCGGAGCCGTTCCAGGACTCCGCCAGGGTATGGAGGTACGGGTAGACATCATCGGTGTAGTTGCCGACGGCCATGCATACTCTCGCTGAGACACACGAGACCCCGGTCAGCCTGTCGGTTGCGTCGTGAACATTTAAGGGGCCCGACACGGTCCATCCACTTCCGCTCCACGTGTACGCCACGACGGAGGATCCTGTCCACCCGACGCCCATGCAGAAGGTTGCCGAGACGCAGGAAATACCGTAGAGATTGCTCACCGGTCCCGTGGCCGTCCATGCGGATCCATTCCACAAGAGCGCCTCGCTACCGACGGCAAGGCAGTAGGAGCGACTGACGCAGGAGATCGCCTGGAGCGCATCGGTGCTGCTGCTAGGCGGAAGTTGCTGCAGCGCCCAAACGTGGCTGTTCCAGAACTCGACCAGAGGTCCCGGGTTCGGGCCACCCTGCGATCCAACAGCAAAACAAGCCCCATAGTTTGGGCACACGACGCCCCACAACTTTGCTCCCGGCACTTGGCTCGGAAGGGACAACCCCACTGCTGACAACCGTGGCCTCTCGGGCTGCGGAGCCATCGCGGCCGCCGTTCCCGAACCGAGAGCCGGCATGACTAGCGCCGCCACGATCGCGATACAGCCAATCCCCCGCCACAGCCGGCCCACAAGGCGCAGGTTAACAGTTCTGCTGATGGCCGAATACCCACACGACAGCGGGCTCCGCCTCCCGTCCTCGCGTCCCCGCGGGACGGCCTCGCCGCCCGTGACCGCTGCCCATTGGCGGACTCAGGGGCGACCAGGAAAGTCGATCGCACAGCTCTCGACTTCCCCGAAGCCGACAGACCCATCATCGAGGACCCCCTTCAGCGCGCCCAAAACTCACCCCATTCCCTGCTCACGCCCGAAACATCGCTGGTCTCGCTGCGAGAGTGTGTGCCGGTGCGTGATGGGAATATTAGGGAGGTAAGCGGACCTTCCGGCTCGGCGGGGCTTTGTCTCAGCAGGCTCAGTCTTTAACGTGTTGATCGATGAATCCGCACCCGCGTGTCCGGCGTGTGTCGGTCTCGCCCACCTCGGTCCGAGGAAACGTGCCCACCAGGGTGCATCTTCGGACGCGGGGGATTCTTGACCATCTGGCTGAATCCGGGCCGCGTGCTTGGGCTGCACCACGCCTGCAGCCTTAGACTCCGACTCGGAATCGGAGGTGGTGGACCATGGCTGAGCGAAGCCTGCGGGCAGACCCGAATGCGGTGTATGCGCTCGGACAGAACCCAGAAGAAAGCGCCCGGCTGCAACGGCAGGCCGACGAGCTGGCGCCGGAAAGCACGATGGTCCTGGACCGGGCTGGTCTCGGTGCAGGGCAGAGCGCGCTCGACCTGGGCTGCGGTCCACGGGGCGTCCTCGACTTGCTGGCGGCCAGGGTGGGGCCAGACGGTTCGGGTCGTCGGCGTCGACGCCGACCCGAACCACGTGGCCATGGCCAAGCAGTTCGCGGCCGGGCGCGGCTTGGGCAATGTCGAGGTCCTCGCCGCCGACGCCAGTGGTACCGGGCTGCCGGCGGGCTCGTTCGACGTCGTGCACGCTCGCACCCTGCTGGTCACGGTGCCCGAACCGGCGGTGGTGGCGGCCGAGATGGCCCGCCTGGCCCGGCCGGGCGGTTGGGTGGCGTCGGTCGAGCCCGACACCGAGTTCATGTTGTGCTATCCCACCAGCGCCGCCTTTGACCGGATATCCACGTTCTTCCCGCCCGTGTTCAGCCGCAACGGAGCCGACCCGTGGATCGGCCGTCGCGTCCCGGGACTGCTCCGCCAGGCCGGACTGGAAGATGTCGGCGTGCAGGTCACGGCCCAGGCCTACCCCGCCGGGCACACCCGACGGACCATACGGCTTGACCTCCTGCGCAGTATCCGCGCGCAGGTCGTGGAGATGGGGCTGGCGAGCCCGGAGGAACTGGACGACTTGGACGCCGCAGCCCGCGCCGATCTCGACAATCCCGCCACCGTGGCCGTCCACGGGCTCCGCCTCCTCACCTGGGCACGCAAGCCTGATTGACCCGTCCTGTTCCGGCTCGGACCCACAGGCGGACGGGGGCCGCGACAGCGAGATCATGGCCCGATGCCGGAATCGTCCGCTCCGTCTGCGAGGCCTCGGTGGAAAACTCTCCCCGACCCCACAACGCCGTCGGAAACCAAGCCGACCACCAGCCCCTCTTCGGACGCGGAACGAGAACTTATGGCCCCAAATCCACCGGCGCCCCAGCGAGCGGGATTCCCGGATCCCCAGATCGGTGACCGGCTGTCGAGATCAAATGTCGCTACAGGGCCGGTGATTCGGCGCCGGCTTGTGGGTGGCCTCGACAGGCCGATGGCGCTTCAGCCCCCCGGAGGTCGGTAGGACACCGCCTTCCTCATTGCCTCATCGACCTCTGACGGTGTCAGCAGCACCACTGTTTCGTAACTGCTCAGCGCCCCTGAGGACCCGACTGCGGCGGCGACGGCCGCAGCAGAAGAGTTGTCAGGAAGATCGACGATCACGTATGCGTCGCTGGTGCCGAAGGCGAAATAGAAGGACTCGACCTTCCCGTCGAGACTTTGGATGAGCTGATCGACCGCAGCCACGCGACTGCTGCCTCCCTCCTTGGTCACGCCCTTTATCCCTTCGGCGCTGTAGGACGCCTTCACCAGGTATTTGGCCATTGTGCCTCCCCGCTTATCGAAGACATCCAACTAAGTGCCATACGGGCCGCCGGTCAAGAGGCATCGATTGCCCCAGACAGCGGCATCGTTATCGACGAACAGACGTCGCACACATGGTGTGGTTGCCCGCGTGCGGTCGGCGTTTGCAGACGAGGCGTTGCGATCGGCGGGGTCGAACCGCTCGCGGCATTCGGGTTAGGACTACCGACCCACGCCGCTCAGGCGTCCCGGACAGCACCGTCGGTGCTGTCGGTGCCGGCAACGTCAACGACACCGCTCAGGCCGGGTATGCAGTGGTCGGCGCGCCTGCCTTGTCGACCGCGTCCGACAAAGTCGCCGTACCCAAGCCGGCGACGCGACCGAACGACGATGTTGTGCTCGTCCTCGCTGTTCGCTGCGAGCGCCGAGAGTACGCCCATAATCCCACCGACAAGCATCCCCTATCCGCGGTGCCCTAGTAGCCCGGATCGCCGGCTGCGAGGCGATATCAGTCAGGGACTGGTTGGATCGGCTAGATCATCTGGGTAGGTGATGTCGATTTCTGTGATGGACTTTGGGAAGTCGGATCGGTTGTTCGTGAGGAAGCGATCGGCGCCGGCGCCCACTGCGGTGGCGAGGTGAACAGCATCGGCCGCCCGCAACCCATAGGCGGCGCCAAGCGCGGTGGCCAGTTCGGCTGTCGCCTCATCGGTTGGGAGCAGGTCGAGACGTCCAAGCAAGGAGCTCAGTTCGTTGAGTTCGTCGGTGGCGTTTTCTCGTAGCGGCTTCGTCAACAATTCGGGCACCAGGAGAACTGAACCGATTCCGACCCGAGTCCTCTCTATTGGCTGGGTTGGAAAGAGGGCCCGGACTCGTCGTCCGAGTTGGTGGCCGGCGACGGCGGCGTAGATCAGCACGTCGGCGTCGAAGGAGTCCATGCTCGGATGGGCTAGGGGGTGCGCGATCGAGCGGCGCGTATTTCTTCGATCAAGGCGTCGGCTCGCTCTTGGCGGAGCGCGGGATGGGCCGCTAGAGGTGATTCTCGTCCGTGCTCGAGGGCATCGCGGACGATGTTCGCGACGGCCAATGCATCGTCGGCCCGGCGTGCTCGTAGGGTGTCGGGTCGTACCAGCACGGCCGCGGGCCTGCCGTGGCGGGTGATGGTGACTTCCTCGCCTGCGCTGACGCGGTCTAGGAGCTGGGGGAGGGCGGCTCTCGCCTCGCTGACCGTCAGGGTGGTCGACATGAACGCTCATTGTACAGGGATGTACTGTGACGTACAAATAGACGCGACCATCCTCAAGGACTCCGTCAACGCCTCCCCGAAGTACGCTAGTCCAGCGTCCCCCGTAGGCGGGGAAGGGGATTCGGTGCTTGAGCACTGGACCCCACGCTGGTGGTCGAAGGGCACCCGACCCTTCTCTCAGTCACCGGGCTTCGGGCCGACAGCCCGATTTCGGAGGCCACTCTCGGCGGCGCCGAGAACATACGCACTCTCGTCTTCGGTCCAGTCTTCCATCAACTCGCTACGTGTTGGAAGCTGGCTCGACGGTGAAATCTCGACCTCAAGTTGAGGGTCATGTCCAGAGGGCCAAGAGGAGGACCCCGTGCGAGGTCCCGCGTCCTTCCGCGTCCTGACCGGCCGGTAGACAGCGCATTTTGGCTGGTCAGAACGGGTGAAAAAGCAGTAAGTAAGTAAGTGGAGGTGGCGGGAATCGAACCTGCCCCCACAGAATTCTGGAGATCCTGGTCAGAGGCACAATAGGTGTTTGACCTGCAGTTTTAGTCTGCCCGCCATTACCCGCCATTACCCAACCTTTACCAAGATGCCGCGTCCTAGCCGCGTCCCGCGTCCGTTCCGCGTCCTCATCGGGGTGCTCTCATGGCCTATCATCCGGGCATGGTCACAGCCTCGATCGTGGTGTCCCCACCGGGGGTGTGACGGTGGGGTTCGTCGAGCCGGTCCGATTCACCTGGACCACCCACGGTGACGGGCAGCGAAAGAAGACCGCGGTGCGCGGCACCCGCTGGAAGGGCCGATATCGCGACAGCGACGGCCGAGCCCGCTCCCGGACGTTCGCGACCAAGACCGAAGCCCAGAACTATCTGGGGCGCACCAGCGCGGATATCCAACGCGGTGACTACATCGACCCGCTGGAACGGCGACGAAAGTTCGCCGACTGGGCCGAGGTGTGGTGGCAGACCACCATCAAACTCCGGCCGACGACCCGGCGCGGCTACTGGCAGCTCCTCCACGGCCATGTGCTGCCGACCTTCGGGGCACGGGCGATGGGCGGCATCGACCACCTCGACGTGGAGCAGTTCATCGCCGCCAAACTGGTCGAGGGGCTCTCACCCAAGAAGGTCCGCGACGCGGTGTCGGTCATCTCGTTGGTGATGAAGTGCGCCATCCGCGGCGGCGGCCGACGAGACAACCCCGCCGCCGAGCATCACATCCCCGTCGCCCGACACAAACTGCGACCTGGTGACGTTCCCGACATGGCCGACATCGAACGACTGATCGCCCAGGTGGCCGATCCGTACAAGCCGGCCGTGTGGCTGTTGGCGTACACCGGGCTGCGCCCCTCGGAGTTGTGCGGCCTGCGCGTCGGAAGCGTCGATTTCGTCAAGCGGGTGATTCGGGTGACCGAGACGCTCATGCCGGTGCACCGCTACGCCGACGCCCGCTACGGGCTGGTCGGTGGGCCGCCCAAAACCCAGGCCGGGGACCGTGACATCCCGATACCCGGCTGGTTGTGCGATCAGCTGGCCGTCATGCTCCCGGCCCGGGCGAGGGCAAACCGGGCGGAATCGGCCGCGACGACTACCTGTTCGTCCGGCAGAGCGGGATACCGCTGCATCGGGACAAGTTCCGTCAGCACATTATCCGTCCCGCGTTGAAAGCCGCCGGGCTGCGCGACAGTCTGCGCACGTACGACCTGCGCCACTCGCATGCCTCCCTGCTGATCGACCAAGGCGCCAACGTGTTGGCGATCGCCCAGCGTATGGGCCACTCCGACCCGGCCGTCACCCTGCGGGTTTACGGGCATCTCTTCGCTGGCGTCCAAGAAGACCTCACCGCCCGCCTCGACACCCTCCGCACCGGCCTAGCCGAACCCGGCCAACCCGGGCAGATAATCCCCATCCGACCCGACGAACACGGTCAGCCCTAGACTCCCCGACGACTCAAACGGTGGGAGCTGCCCGTAGCCCATAGCGGCACTTGAAGGGCATGTCCCACTTGGATATGGGTGCGCGGTAGGGGGCTGGATGCGGTTCGGTCCCGGGTCGAGGCCGTCCCGTCAGAGTGATCCTACGACCGCCCGACGCCGGTCGCGCAGGACGTGGCGTTTGCGTGGATGGAGGGGACGCTCCGGGCCTGGGCTTCAATGTCGACGGTCGTCTTCAAGACCGGGAGCTGGTCGAGCTGCCCAGTGAGCGGTTGGGTGGGGGGTGGAGACGGAATCAACCTTGGAGCCAACCCGTGGGGCGACGTCGTGTGGCCCGGCGATGTGGACACTAGGTGCATGACTATTACCGAGTATCTGATGAACATCGCTCTCGTCGGTCTGGTCGTGTTGCAGATCCGGGGCCACAAGATCACCCGAGCCCGCCTGATCTTCCCGGTTGTGATCACGGTCTGGGTCGCGTCCCAGTTCCTCCACGGCATGCCCACCGCCGGCAACGACGCCGTCCTCGAGTTCGGCCTGGCCGCCACCGGTGCTGCCCTCGGCGCCTTGGCCGGCCTGGCCACCAGCGTCGGTCGCGAGGGGGCCGGTGCCTTCGCCCGGGCCGGGTTTGTAGCTGCGGTCCTGTGGGTTGTCGGCATCGGGGCCCGCGTGGTCTTCTCGGTTTGGGTCACTCACGGCGGACAGCACAGCGTGGCCGGCTTCAGCGTCGCCCACCAGATCACCTCGGGCACGGCTTGGACGGCCGGCTTTGTGATGATGGCGATGCTGGAAGTGGTCGTGCGGACTGGCGTGCTGTACGCCAAGGCGGTCCGCTCTGGGGCGGTCATCCCTCGGGGCGGTTTGCGTCAGAGCGCTCTGGCGGCCTGATCTGGACGGCGTTCGTGTTCGGGGAGGGGAGTGGGATGATGTCTGCCGTGGATGTGACCTTGCGGTCGCTGTGGGGGACACGGTCCACGCGGATGCTGACCGCGGCTCGCCTGGGAGGTTTGGCGGCTCTGTTGTGGGGATCGGCCAATCAGGTCGCACCCCACCTGGCCGGTCGGCGGTGGGCGGTCCCCGTTCTCATGGCTGCCACGGTGGTGGGTTGGGTCGCTTGGATGGCCAGCCGCCGTCTCGGTGCCTCAGGTCGGATCACCTGGGCGGCGTTAGCCGTCTTGGCGGCCGCTGGAGGGGTGCTGGCTGGGTTCGCCCCGGTAGCGGTCGGGTTCGTGGCTGTGGCCGGCCTGGGGGCGGGCATCGCGTTCGAGGCCCAGCCGGCGGTGGCGGTCGCGGTCATCGGGTTCGCTTCGCTGGTCGTCTCCGTGCTCGCCCTGGGCAGCCCGAGTCCTGGGGAAGTCATCGCCGAAGGGGCCTTGGCGGCGGTGGCGGGTTTCGTGGCCGGCGCCAGCCGCCGCGGCTACCAGGGCCGTGCTCTGCAAGCCGAGCTGCTACTCGCCGAGCGGGTACGCGCCGACGCGGAACGTGACCGGGCTGCTGCTCTGGCCGAACGGAACCGGCTGGGACGGGAGATACACGACGTGCTGGCCCACTCGCTGGGCGCCTTGTCGGTCCAGCTCGAC
This sequence comes from uncultured Acidimicrobiaceae bacterium, assembly GCA_963769725.1. Lineage (GTDB taxonomy): Bacteria > Actinomycetota > Acidimicrobiia > Acidimicrobiales > Palsa-688 > PALSA-693. The sequence continues at coordinate 493,590 of CAVYMU010000011.1, forward strand.
GCGGCCGACGCGCTTTTGGAGTCCGGTGACAACCAGGACAAGGCTCGCCGTTTAGTCCAGCAGGCCCGGGGGCTGGCCGTGGAAGGCTTGGAGGAGACCCGCCGGGCCGTTCATGCTCTGCGCGCCGAACCGGTTGACCTTGCCGAGCAGATCGCATCCCTGGCGGCACGTGCAGGCGCCCAGCTGTGTGTCACCGGCCAGCCTCGCACCCTGGGCCCCGAGGCCGGATTAGCCGTCTATCGTGCTGCCCAGGAAGCGTTGACAAATGCCCGCAAGCACGCCCCGGGCGCCGAGGTCACGATCCGTCTTGACTTCGCGCCCGCCGCTACGGTCCTGGTGGTGACCAACGCCGCCACCTCCGACCCCACGTCGACCGCGGAGTTGGCGGCTACTGGCGGCGGGTTTGGGTTGCGAGGAATGCGCGAACGCATCGAAGAAGTCGGTGGCTCCGTCCAAGCCGAACCGGGCAACTCCGGTTGGACGGTCGAGATCGCCGTCCCGTCGTGAAAGTCGTCGTCGCCGATGATCAGACCGCCGTCCGCGAGGGTCTGGTGACGCTTCTTGAGACCATGCCAGGCGTCGAGGTTGCCGGTGCCGCCGCCGACGGAGAGGAGGCCATCGCCATCGTGGCCGGCACTTCTCCGGACGTGGTCCTGATGGACCTGCGCATGCCCGGTGTGAACGGCGTCGAAGCCACCCGGCGGATACATGCCGACCATCCGGCCACCCGGGTGGTCGTTCTCACCACCTACGCCGACGACGAGTCGATCCTGGGAGCGCTACGAGCCGGAGCCATCGGCTATCTAACCAAGGACGCCGGTCGAGACCAGATCCGCCGGGCTATCGAAGCGGCCGCCGCCGGTCAGGCGATCCTGGATCCCGAGGTCCAGGCCCGGCTCGTTCAAACCGCCGCTCTGCCCTCCCAGTCTGGTGCTGGCCCTCTACCCGATGGGCTTACCGAACGCGAAGCGGAAGTGCTCCGGCTCATCGCCACCGGCCTGTCCAACTCCCAGATCGCCCAGCAGCTCTACCTGAGCGAAGCCACGGTCAAGACCCACATCAACCACATCTTCACCAAGACCAGCAGCCGCGACCGCTCACAAGCCGTCGCCTACGCCCACCGCCGCGGACTCGCAACCTGAGATCTGCCCCAGATACGCGATCATCCACAGTGTCTAACCGGGTCGGCACTCATCGGACCGGCATCGGATGCGAGACGTCATCCACGGTGAAGGGCGGGTACTCGTCGGTGGCTCACGCTCCGAAGGTGTAGTAGTGACCTACCACGACCACACAGCGCCCCCGACGTCGAACTCGAACAATGACGGGGGGTAGCGGCGGCTGTCGCCCACGCTTGGGCGATCATTGAGAGATGACTGAGAATGACGGGCTGACTTGGCCCCACCGCGCTGGGTCAACTTGGCCCCAACCAGGTCACAGACAGTGACCGAGCCGTAATCGGCTCAGCCGGCGGAAAACGTCGCTAGACCGCGGCCAGAGGAGCCGGACTTGAATCGGGTTCGCCCGAGCGCGAACACAGGCCTACC
>CAVYMU010000012.1:0-497756 GCA_963769725.1 uncultured Acidimicrobiaceae bacterium
GCCTGCAGTTCGCCGATCCGCCCGGTGAGCTTTCCGCCCGCAGCCAAGCGTTGACGCTCGGCGAGGCGGGCCCGGCCAGGACGTCGAGCCGGGCGACCGTCCTGGCACTTGGCGGATAGCCGAGCGGACCGCGAGGGAGCGGGTCATCTCCACGGTGGATCCCGAGTCCCGTCACGCCCACAAGACCGCCCACTCTATCGTGACGGCTACAAGGCGCACGTGGCGGTCGAACCCGAGACGGGGCTGGTCACCGACTGCGACCTCGGCTCGGGCACGACGCCTGACGCTGCCGCCGGCGAGGACCTCCTCCATGATGATCGCGGGGCCGAGGGTGATCCTCGGCGACAGCGCCTATGGCACCGGGGAGTTCCGCGAGCACCTCGCCGGGCGGAACAAGCGGCTGTGATCAAACCGCCACCGCTGCGCCCGGCAGTGGAGGGCGGCTACAGCCTCGACGAGTTCGACATCGACACAACCAGGACGCACCGTGACATGCCCGGCCGGGGTGACCGTCGCGCTGGTCCGACGCAAATCGAACTTCGGGCGGAACTGCAAGACCTGCCCGCTCAGGGATCGTTGCACGACTTCCAGCAAAGGCCGGATGGTCACCCTGCACCCCAATCACGATCTTCTCCCCGCCGCCAGAACCCAATCCCGGGCCGACACCTTCGATCAGGAATACCGGCGTTGGCGGCCGATGGTCGAACGAAGCATCGCCTGGCTCACCCGCGGCACCAACCGGAAGCTCAGATACCGAGGCGTGGAACGCAACAGGCTGTGGTGGGCTCACCGCGTCGCCGCGATCAACCTGCAACGCTCCTCAAACTCGGACTCACACCCAAACCCGCCGGCGGCCGAGACACAATTCGGTTGGATCGGATTTGGGCAGTTCAAGCCACCTGACTCACCTCTCCCGCCGTTCATCAAGCCCGGACGTCCGACCCGGTACTGGGGTCCAACCGCCCGGCGGTGTACGCAGCCGAGCCTGGGATCGTGTCGCCCTTCGACTTCGGCCTCGAGCGTCGCAGCGGCCTCGTGCGCTGATCAATACTGTCCGATACAAGCGCCGATACACTGGCCTCGGGACGGAGCGTCGGCGAACACCCTCGATCCTCAACCCATCACAGGAGACACCCGTGCGTACGACGGAAAGCGACACCCGGATCAACAACTCGCTCAACCAGTGGGCCGACACGTGAAGTGGGGCATCACGTTCGCCAGTACCGGGTTCCCCGACCCAAACGGTGCAGTAGCCATGGCCCAGGCGGCCGAAGCGGCCGGATTCGACTCGTTATGGGCGCCAGAACACGTGGTGATGTCCCGGGCCCCGGATGCGACGCCCTACCGCGGCGTGCCGGAAGGAAAGATGGACCGCCTCGCCCGGCGTGGCGGAATCCCCGATCCACTCACTTGGCTGGCCTTCGTGGCATCGGCCACCACCACGATCAAGCTGTGCACCAACGTGCTCATCCTCCCCGAGCACCAGCCGGTCGTCCTGGCCAAGACGGCGGCGACGCTCGACCACCTGGCCCAGGGCCGTGTCATGCTCGGCATCGGTGTCGGTGAGCTTCCTGAGGAGTACGAAGCCGTCGGCATGGACTTCACCAATCGCGGCAAGCGGATGGACGAGTACATCGACGCCATGCGCTTGCTGTGGAAGGAGAACGTGGCCACCTTCGAGGGCCGGTATGTCAAGTTCGACCAGATGGAGTGCCGCCCCTGGCCGGTCAACCGGACCATCCCCCTCCACATCGGCGGCGCGTCCGAAGCCGCCGTCCGTCGAGCGGCCCTACGCGGTGATGGTTACTTCCCCTTTATCTTCCCAGGGCAGGACATCACGGTGGAGCTCCCGCGCTTGATCGAGCGAGTGAAGCACGAGACGCTGGAAGCTGGCCGCGACCCAGACCTGATGGAGATCACGTCCGGCGGGGCTCGCAGCGTGGAGGAGGCGAAGTGGTACGCGGATGCTGGGGTCGACCGCATCACCGTCGCCATCCGGTCCCGTACCGTTGGCGATATGCGCGACGAGTTGGCTCGATTCGGCGACGAGGTCATAGCCGCTACGACCGACCTCTGAGTCTCGGACGATTGTCGCTCCTCGAAGTCAGCCCATCACGAACCATTGCGGCGGTACTCGAGCTTCGCATGAGCCGCTTCACGGTGGACGTACTTACGCGTAGGTGACTCACCACCTGTGCCACCGACCAGCCATCCGCTCGTAGTTTGAGCGCTGTGCCATTGCCGGCAGGGGACGCCGCTCCCTGTCGCCGTGACACATGCGCCGATCCAGCACACTCGACACGGTTGAGCGGTCAAGCTGCAGACGTGTGGCGATTCCGCGGACCCGCTCGCCTCGTTCATACACGGCCACGATTCCGGCGGCAAGGTCGGATAGGGCAAACTCGTGCTTGGTCATCGTCCGTTCTTTCTCGGTCGCTTGGTCGCTTTCGAGATTCGCACGATGGCCACCGTCATCCCGAGGATGCTGGCCGACTCCTATACCACGTTATGGGACTCACTCCTGAACACACCTCCAGCGGTCGGACTAGAGCGGCTAGAACGCCGACCGGCGCCGGCCGCCATCGGCCTCTATCCAGTTGCCGGTGACTTAGCTGGCACCTGATCCGAGCACAGGTAGACGATAAGCGAGGCGATCTCGTCGGGCCGGCCCATCCGCCCGGCAGGAACCCGTGCCTCGGTCAGCATGAACTCTCGGGGCCGATCGTGCACGGAGCTGAAATCGTCGGCTCTCAATTTCAGAGTTCAGCGTTCTCGAAGGTTGTCTAAGGTGCTCTTCCAGATCGAGTACTCTGTTTTGAGCGCCTGGGATCGCCCCGATCGGGTCGCCAGGCACTGCAGTGGCTGCGCCGAGGCTAACAGAGGGGATTCGTGATGGCGAACGATCGCTGCACGGTCAGTTCGCGCTCGTGACTGGTGCGTCACGAGGCATCGGACGAGCCGTGGCGCTCGAACTCGCACGGTTGGGAGCCACGATCGTGGTAGTGGCTCGGACCGGCAGTCCTCACGAGGAGTTGCCGGGCACGGTGTGGAGCACGGTGGCAGACATCGAGGCACTCGGAGGTACGGCGTTCGGGATCAAGGCCGACCTGCTGGGGCCCGGTGTGCCATCGCAGGTGGTGACCACCACACTGGATGGTTCGGCCGGTTGGACATCCTGGTGAACAACGCCGCCGATACCGGCCAGGCTGTGTTCCAGACCTTGCAGCAGCTCGAGCCCGAGGCGTGGCGGAGGTCTATCGAGCTCAACCTCAACGTGCCGTGGGAGCTTATGAAGTGGTCAGCGGACTGGATGCGAACCAATGGCCGCGGCCTCATCGTCAACGTGACCTCGACCGCTGGCATCCTCCCCGACGGTCCGACGCCAGCGCCAGGAGAGGCGGGCTGGATCGGCGCCGTTTACGGCACCTCCAAGTCGGCATTAAACCAGGTGAGCCGGCTGCTCGGTGGTGAGCTCCTCCCCCTTGGTGTGGTGGTGGTGGCATTCGACCCTGGGCCCACGCGCACCGAGGTCTTCGAGCTGCACGCCGCCAAGGCCGGGTTCGACATCAGCGACGCTCACCCGATGGAACCGGTGGCCCGGGCGCTCGGGCTGCTGGCGACATCCGGCGACCTGACCTCCTACGCCGGCCGCTTCATGCCCTTCGACCAGATCCTTAACCCGGATCCACCGATTGGTGGAGGGCGATCCCGTGTGGGGCGTTAACGCGACTCGGGTGGGTTCGGATAGCCGGGAGGGGGCGAGGGGCTCAGCGGGCACGACAACGGCCCGGGGAGGGATCAGGCGCTGGGGTGTGGGGTGGCGAGTTGTGATCGAGGTGGCCTGGTGGGTGGCGGCATCGGTCGCGCCTGATGGGTTCAGGTGACCAGTCTCACGGCACGCAGCGCGTCCAGGATTTGGCTGAACTGCTGCTCCCAGGGCCACCCCTGGGGTAGGTGAAGGGTGCGTTTGCCGCCCGAGATAGTGAGTCGTCCGGGTAGGTCCAGCAGGCGGGTGCGCAGGGTTTTGGTGGTCATGGGTGGGCCCTCGGCGCCCAGGCCGATACGGCCGGTCCAGCGGCCGAGGTTGTGGGCGATGATGTTGAGGAGCATCCAGGCGGCGTTGGCGGCGAAGCGTCCCGAGGGCAGATGGTTCAAGCCCACACCGTATTTGAGGTCGCGGATCACGTCTTCGATGACGGCGTGGCGGCGGTGATCGGCTTCGAACTCGACGGTGCCGCCTTGGCGGTTCGTGATAAAGGCGTGGTAGTCGTAAGTGGCCAACAGCGCCAGCTGGGAACCGGGGGTGGGCTTGACCCGCCGCACGATGAGACGGACCTCGGGATGTCGCTGGGAGAAGGGCCGATAGGTGATCTCGGCCACATCGGCGCCGTCGCCGATCCAATACGGGATGGGCGTCCAGTCCGACTCGTCGATCGCCGCGATCCGTTTGTGGAGGCCCTGGGACAGCTTCACGGTGATCGAATAGCTCACCCCGGCGCGGGCGCACGCCTCGGTCACCTTGCGGTTGTAGAATCCCGAGTCGGCCCGCAGCACCATCGGCCCGGCCGCCCCGGCCCGGCGCAGGCGGTTGAACACCTGGGTCAAAAAGCCGGCCGCCCCCCGGGCGGTGTGGGCGTTGCCGCCGCGTAGGCGGGCCCCGACGACCTCGTCGGTGCCGGCCAGCGTGGCCAACAGCGGGTGATAGCCGCGCACCTTGGTATGCCCGAAACGGGCGCCTTGCTTGGCCAGCCCGTAGGTCTCACAGATCGTGGAATCCACATCCACGGTCACTGGCGACTCCCCTGGGCCGGCCCCCGCCTGCCACGCCCGACGGATCGACTCGTCGAGCACCCGGTCCAACTGGGCCACATGCCCCCAGGTGAAGCTGCGCAGAAACGTGCCCAGCGTGGAGGGCGCTCGCACGGCATGGCCCAGCACCTTCGCGGTCGACGCCACCCGCATCCGCTGGGCGTCGTCGATGCACTCACCGCCCGCCAGGGCCGACTCGATCAACGTCATGGCCTTGAGCCCCACATTGGCCCGGCCGGCGGCGTCGCCCAGATCCACGAGCTCGTCGAACAGCCCTCGCAAACCCAGATGCTGCGCCAGGGTGGCCGGGGCCATCAGCCCCGCGTTGGCCACCGCATGACCATCATCGAAGGTCACCGCGACCCGGTCCAGGCTGTGGCAAGATGAGCCCATCGAAAAAGTGCCTTCCGGTCGGGGGCTTGGTGTGTCTCGCAGCCACCATTTTCCCTTGCCAGAAGGCGCTTTTCGCGGATAGGCACCCCTCCATCACGGCCGCCGATCAAGTGGATCCGGGCTTAAACTAGAGGGACAGCGGCACTGATGGCGCGTCGCAGGCTTGATGTGTGTGATTGCGCACCGTTCTGGCTGGATCGCAGTCGACGCGCCAGCGAGAACTGGTCTCGCCCACGGGCCTAGCCAGGTGCCGAAGGGCAATCCAGGTTCACCATCGCCTGGTTCACTGCAGTAGTGGCCGGTGCTTACTTCAGGGCCCGGAGGGCAAACCCGACGATCGCGGCCCTCTCTGTTGGAAAGAGGATCGTCCGATCGAGCTCCTACTGATCCGGCCTCGATCGTTCCGGTCGTGAGTTCTAGGTGCTCCTCGGTCGTCTGTCGTTCGACGCTTTCGGTGATCTCGTCGAGTTCGAGCCCGAGCTGGTTCCGCAAACGTTGCCCAGTTCACGCTGTGAGCAGATAGAGCTGAGCAGGACCCAAGTCGCGTCCAGTTCATCGGGGTTGCCGGTCGGCACAGCCACGACGTCGGTCGCGCCACCCGAGACGAGTTTGGCGAAGGAGTTTTGGACCAGTTCGTCGCTTCCAATGATCGCGATCTCGCCAGGGTCGGCGGCTCGCTCGCGTGCCAGCATCTCCCGGTAAGAGGGGATCGTGCCGTAGCCGGAGTTGGTTGATCTGTAGCTCTCGCGAGCGTCCTCGACGTCGCGGGTTACGCACACCGGGAGGCAGACGACGACCCGCGGGGCGGTCTGTCCGGCGGCGGCGGCCGCTCGGATGTGCGGAACGACGTGGCCGGCCACGGTTCGAGGCCCGGTTATCCACGTGACAGTTCCGGCTGTCCGCGAGCCCGCAAGTTCGAGCATGCGAGGTCCCATCGCTGCGAGCATCACCGGTGGCAGTGGTGGGCAGCTCACCGCCGAGACGCGCCGTTATCGGGAAGCTGTCGTTTGGCGTGGTCTCGTCACCTGTCCATGAGAGCGCCGAGGGCCCACAGGTAGTCGGCGAGGTAGCTCACCGATCGGTGTAGCGGGAGGCCGTCGTGACTTGAGGTTGGCCGCGTGGGCCAGACCGAGACACCGAGACCAAGGCTCAACCGACCACCACACAGCGCCTCGGTCGTCAGTGCCTGTTCTGCGAGCGCGACCGGGTGGCGGGTCGGCGCGGGAATCACCTCAGTTCCTAGTTCTGGCCCGGATGCTCCCCAGCTGCCATCAGTGTCAACGCGTCGATTCCGCGGTGCTGCGTGATCCATACGGAGTCGACGCACGCCTCCACAGCTCGTTGGTACTCCGCGGCCAGGTCGCCGAGGGTGTCTCCCCAGCCACCCCTTCTCGCGATCACGACACCGATGCGCAACTTTGTCCCCTTACCGTCTAGGGCCGCGGCGGGAGCCGCCTGACGTTGCGACGCCGCCCGGTCGACTATCTGAGGAGGTGGCAGCGACCCGGGGCTGCTGGGCACCTGCACCAGGGGTTGACCTGGCGGACTGGGCAATGCACCAGAAATGCGGTGTCTAGCACTCCGTCGACGCTCATCGCGAATCCAGGGGCCAGCGAACTGTCGGACACCGATAACTCGCCTGCCGACTCGGCAACGGAACGGCCCGTGTCAATTACCCGGTGAGCAGCATCAGTCTTGAACTCGAGAGTGAACCTCGGCCTCGTAGCTCCCATGTTGCGACATGCTTCCAGCCGACCCCAAGGTCAGCCTGGCAGGTTTCCACGAAGACTGGCGAACCTCGCAGGACCGCTCGGCGGATTGTGACAGTTGATCGCCAAGCGTCAGGGCCGAATGGAAGGCGTCAGGATCGGAGTGTGGCGATCCACTCGCCAAGCCAGTCGCATAGCTGGGCTAGTTTCTGCTCTTGACCGCGGAGGTAGTGGTTGGCACCCACGAGGCGGTGGTAGCTTTCGCGATCTCTGGCAGCCTGGCGCCACGCCGCGACGTCGCTGGGAAACATGGATTGATCGGCGGTGTACTCCACTTGGAGCACTGGCACCGTAGTGCGGGCCAGGTTGTCGGGTCCAGCGGCGGGCGAGTCGAGCGACCATTGACTCAGCCAGCTGGTGAGTGTGCTGAAGCGGCCGAGGCCGTTGGCTCCGTAGTTGACCTCCCTCGGGTTTCCTCTGGTTCCGCCCGGAGGGCGGTCGTTCGAATCGAGTGTGAGATCCACGAAGCGCGGGTCGGCGTATGTCCTGTGGACGAGGAGTGGCTCGTCGGTCGGGCCGTCTGGACGGGATCGGAGGTAGGCCAGTCGTCGCCGGGCCCGCTCGGTGATCGCCTGGCTGCGCTCGCGTTGACGGCGGCGAACTTCCTCGACGAACTCCGCTGCGAAGGGCATCTGGTGGTCGGGGTGGTAGATGTCCCAGTCCGCGTCGACCGCGAGCGGGTCCGCCTCGTCGACCACAGAGCAGTCCATCCAGCTTGCCAACAGTTGAGCCCGTCCGGGGTGGGCGGCCGCCAGTGCGATCCCGTCGGCGGGGGGTAGCTGATCGGGAGTTAGCGGTACCGGATCGCCGGCCGGTGTGTGGGTGACGGTGAGGTTCTCGGCTTGGGCCTGGTAGAAGCAGACCAGGGCGGCGCCCCCGGAGTTTCCGATGAGCGCTAGGCGCTCGACTCCCTGCGCGCGCATGAACGCAACCCCCGCTCCGAGGTCTTGGATCGCCCGCTCCATGATGAGTGTCGTGTCGTTGTTGACGTAGCGTGAGTTGAGGGCCAGCACTCTCAGTCCACGTTGTGCGAGGGGATCCACGATGTAATGACCCATGAAGTTGCTGGCGGGGTGCATCACGATCACTCCGTCGGTCGCACCGGGCGGACCGGCAAGGGCACCGTAGATGCGCGGTCGCCCCATCTGGAGACCTGATTGGCTCTCCATGGCCACCCCTTCGGGGACATCGAGGGTGACCAAGTCGCGGGTCGGCGCCGCTGTCATCTTGCCGCGAGGGTCGCCCGGCTCAGGGCGGAGTGGGCGTCAGCTGCCATTGCGGAGAGCTCCTCGCTGGATGCGGTCAGGAAAACGAGCTCGAGGCGGATCCCGTTAGGGTCGAAGAAGTAGAGGGATTCGAACCAGCCGTGATCCACGATTCCAAGGACCGCCACCCCCGCTTGCTCCAGTCTCAACTTGGCGGTCGTGAGGGCCAGCCGGCTTTCGACTCTGAGCGCCAGATGGTTGACCCATACTGGCGTCGCCGGATCCGGGGTGGTGGCCTGACCGTCGAACAAGTCGAAGAAGGCCAGATAGGAGCCGTCCGACATCTCGAAAAAGATGTGGCAGTACGGTCGGAACTCGTCGGTACTCGGAACCCGGTCGTGGGCCACCACTGCGGCCAGACGCAGCCCGAGGAGGTCCTCGTAGAACGCCCGGGTCTCCTGAGCGTCACGGCATCGGTAGGCGAAGTGGTGCAAGCCGAGCAGTGCTGGAAAATCGCCGCCACCCTCGGTCACGGCCCGCTCGTTCCCGTGCTCGCCACGTCGCGGGCCGCCATCCGCAACGGCCCAGGCTCGACTCCCCAGCTCAGGATCCGCCGGGGGTGGATCCTGATGATCTGGGGGCGTTGGTGGGGCTTGAGGGGCTCGTCGAGGGTCACCGCCTCCGCGTCACCGCGGACCTCGATGCCGCGCACCTGCCACGGATCGAGTGACTTGATGTCGTCCACCACCAACGACACCCTGCCGTCGGCCTTGACGTTGCGAAACTTCTGTGTCGTGTCCATCATCACGCCGCCGATCTCGATCCGGCCGTTGTCAGCGTCGACGAAGAAAGTGACCGGGTTGTTGTAGAGCACGCCGCTCGGGGCGATGGAAGCCAGGCGTCCAAGGCGCTGAGAGCCGAGGTACTCGAGCTCCGCGGGAGTAAACAGGGAGGTCACACCCTCAACCTATAACGTATAGTCATATATGTAAAGAGTGGTGGTCGAAATGGAGGCGAGCGTCGTGGCCGTGAGTGGGGATCGGAGGATCGTGTTCGACGGGTCCGTGCCCCTCCAGCATCAGATCTACCTTCAGCTACGCCGTGAGATTGCAGACGGCCTGTGGACGGGGCGTTCGGACTTCCCAGGCGAGAAGGAACTCGCAAGCCGATTCGACGTCAGCGTCATCACGAGCAAAGCAGCCCTCAACCGGCTCGCCGACGAGGGCTGGGTCGAGCGACGACGCGGCCGCGGCACTCGAGCCCTGCCGATCCCTGAGCGACCATCCGACGGGGCCAAGCCCCCGCTTCTGCCAGTCGGACCGAGACGCGACTACACCTACCGGGTCCTCTCCACGGTCGAATCGACAGCGCCAGCCGACGCCTGCACCGCGTTCGGGCTGCCCCCTGGCGCGTCCCTGTGGCAGTGCAGCCGGCTTCGCTCCTTCAACGGCAAGCCCCACAGCGTCACCCACAACGCACAACTTCCCGAAGTGGGTCGGCGACACTCGCGGCGCGCACTGAACAGACTCCCGATGGGAGTCATACTCGAATCAGAAGGTCTCACCCGGGCCCGCATCCACCGGCGGCTGAGTGCCACTCACGCACCGCCACTCGTCGCCGCCCATCTCGGCCTGACCATCGTAGACCCCGTCCTCGAAGCAGTATTCACCGTCGAAGACCCCTCCGGCAGCACCGTCGAATGGGTGCGCATCTTCCTGCACCCCGACAACCAGACACCGGAAGAATCGATGGACCTCCGCACCGGGACGTGGTGCGCAGCCGAACCCATCTGAGCCGGCCGGGCCCCCCACATGGTGGATGTACGTCACGCCGGGGCGACTCCAATGGCGGTGACTGGCAGGACGCGGGCGGCGGGTCGACCGCGAGCGTGGTTGTCTCACCGGAGCCCATTCATGTTCGTGTTGAGCGTGCCTGACCGCAACCAGTTCCACCTCCAGTCCGAGATCCCATCCACCCGCAGCCACCGGGGCGACCTGCTCGAAGCCGTCACAGAACGGCTCAACGTGTCCCGTGTCGCCCTCCCGGGGGGTGGATTGACCGCCGGAGCCTCCTCTAACATCCGACACCACGAGACCTCCGCGACCGGCTTCGCCGGCCCCGCTGACCACCGCTACGCCGCCCTCGGGGAGCTAGATCGTCCGCCGAAACACGAGCCTGATGTCGGCGCGCCTCGAACCCAGACACCTTGCGTCCGCGGTCATTGACCTCCGTCCCAGAGGCCAATAACCGCCGCGACCCTCGTCTCTGAAGAGATCCGCAGCCTCCACACCGCGAGTCATCGCTCGATCGACAGGCCGGGGACCGGTCTGCTGTCCCGGTTCTCCGGACAGAGATGGGCGGCGGGGTTGTTCGGTCACCGTGGGCGCCGTGCTCGGGAACTGCGGCCCTCACACCGCCGGTCGGGGTGACCTTCCGTAGGCGGGACGGAGGGGGTCGAGAGGGGCAGCAGGTGACGCTGCGCGAAAGCCCGTGGACTCGCCGCTCAACACCGGATGAGCGACGTTATTGACCGCGAGCTTGTCGACCGCCGCAGCCAGCCTGCACCCCTCCACAGCAGGGCCACGTCGCCGGGCGTTGCCGGGCCGCAGCTCGCGGCAAATGTCTGCTTGCTCGTGGATTTCTTTGGTGTGGTGTGAGGGGAAGCTGAGTGGCAGGGTTGGTGGCGGTGATGGATGTGGTGGGTGGTGGTTGAAGCGTGGCAGAGGGGTGGCTGGTCGGTCCGGTTTGCTGTGCTGCGGTTAGAGCTGTGCCGTCAATTCTTGCTGGCGTCTTCGACGGGTTCGCCAACAGAGCGTCGCACCGTCCGCTCTTATCCAGCCGACTTGGTAGTGGGTGTATCGACGGGATTTGGCGACAGCCATCGATAGGTGTCGTCGATCCAGAACCGGCGGCGGAGACCGCGAAGCTAACGGCGGTGACGGTGATACTCGTACGGTTGGCGGCTCGTCACGGGCTCCCGCCTCCCAGGGCTGTCTGTGTCAGGCGGTCTGTTCAGTCGAGGGTCCTGGTCTGCGGCTCGGGATAAAATGCTGGGGTGCCACGCTCGACGCTGTCCGACCGCAAGGCCACCAAGGATGAAGTCGTGGCGCATCGCGGCCCGATCCGACGGTTGGCGGCCGAGCTGGGCCTCGGCGACCCACGGGTGCGCGCCGACGGGGCAGTGATCGTGCGCAGCCCCGAGATCGGCTACCGGGCCGTAACCCGACTCTCGGCGGCGGCCTCGGATGTTGTCGGCCGCTACGTGCACGTCATTACCGACGACGTTCCCGGCGCTGCGGACGCTCGGGAGCTGTGACCGCCGAGGAGGCACTCGGCGCCCTGCTGGCCACCTTGGAGCAACTCCGGGAGATCCTCCCCGATAACAAGGCCGACTGGGACCGCCAGCGGGTGGTGCAATTGGCGGCCGAGCGGCTGTGGATCACGGCGGGCAATCTTGCCGAGTTTGTGCGGGTCGAGCGGGCGATAGCAGCCGGAGTGGAACCGTGGGCGGAGCTGGCCGGCTACCGGAACCTGCTCGCTCACGCCCTTCCCGGCGATATCTCCTCCGATCGGGTGTTCGCCGATAGCAGCACCGACCTGGCTCGGCTCGTCGGCCAGGTCCGCTCGCATCTGATCTGATCGCCGGTCTCGGGGACGCGGCCCGGGCGTCATGCCGATGTCAGCAAGTTACGCGGGTCGAGTTGTGGCCGGGGCGCTTACAGCTGGGGTTGCATGCCGGGCTGGGGAGTGTGCTCGACGATGTGTTGGTAGTGCTGGTGGAGGGTGTGGATGTCGGTCCTGGGGGCGGCTCGGGTGGCGGCTGACCGGGGCGTGGGGGCCGGGCGGACTTGGGCGATGGCGGTGTCGAGGTCGGCGAGGGCTTGGCGGGCCCGATCGACGTCTGTGAGCGTGGAAGCCGAGATGGTCGACGCCGCCGCCGCTCCCGCTGTTGTCGGGTGGACGGCCGCGGCCCAGATCTGTTCTTGGAGGTGCTGGCGGGCGTGTTGAAGGTGGCGTTCTCCGTAGGCGTAGGGCTGGCCGGTTCGGGCTGCACCGACCACGACGGCGGCCCAGTGGGCGCCGAGTTGGGTTTCGAGCTGGTGGATGCGGGTGTGACGCCAGGCGTGAGCTTCGTGGAAGCGCTGGGCGTGGTCGGCGGCCGCGTGCAGACGTTCGACGGCGGCGGTGCGCTGGGCGAGCTGCTCGGCGTGGTAGTCGATGACCCGTTTGTTGGCCTCCAGGTTGGTGCGGGCTCGGGCGTGGCGGTCCCGGCCGTTGCGGGTGAGGCCCCGCAGACCGGCGGTGGCGGCCAGCTCTTCTTGCCAGTGCCGGGCCCGGGTGTGGCTGTCGGCGAGGTCGCGTTGGGCTCGGGTCTGCCAGGCCCGGGCCGTGTCGAGGTCGCCGGTGACGTCGGGGGGCGGGTGGGCCAGTATCTGGCGGTGCCCGTCGATGGTGGCCCGCAGGTTGCGGTCCGCCCGATAGGGGTCGTCGAGGGCGGCGAAGGTTTTGGGTTGGGCTCGGGCCAGCCCGACGCCGACTTGCTCGGCGGGGGTGCCGGTGGCCGTGACGATTCGTCCGCCGTGGTCGTCGTCGCCGGCGGGGATGGTGTTCCAGGTGTGGGTGGGTTGCACGCCCCGGGACTGGCCCACATAGCCGCGGTAGCGGTCGATGGCCGGGGTGGCCAACAGGTGGACCTGAGCGAAGGTCCCGCCCTGCACCCCGTCGATGGTGCGAGCCCAGGCGTGCGAGAGAAGGGGTCGACCGTCAAGGGTGTGGCCTTGCACGAAGCCGGCCGGTACCGCCACGGTCTGGCCTGGCCTGTCGGGCCTGTGGGGACGGTCGGGCTCGATGAGCAGCCCGGACGGCCCGGCCGCGACGACGGTGGCGGTGGCGCCGTTATAGAGGCGGCCGCCGCCGGACTCGGAGGGGAGGCGCAGGTGGGCGTGCAGCAGGATCCGGTCCCCGGCCTGGTAGCGGCGGGGCCCGGCACAGCCCGGCCCGTCCAGGACGGGCCCGGCGATTTGGCCGGCGGCGGTGAGCTGGGCTCGGATCCAGTCGGCGAGCTGCTCGCAGTCGGCGTGGGTGACGGCCAGCGCCGCCACCTGCGCGGGCGCCGTACCGGGCGATGTCGGCGGTGACCGCGGCGGCCATGGCCTGGACGGCCCGGGCCGGGTCCTCGGCGTGGTGCTCCCAGCCGTGGGCGTCTCGTAGTGTCTGGCTGGCGGGGACGTCCCCGGCCCGCAGACAGCCCAGCGCGGCCTGCTCGGCCGGGTCGGCCTGACGGCGGTTTACCGACAGGCCGGCGCTGACAATGCGAGGCTGTCCCGATGGTTCGGACGGATGAGCGGCGGTGAGATAGTGGGCCAGACCGCCAGCGGCGACCGGCTGGGCTTGGAGAGGGTCGCCGACCATCCACACCTGCCCGTCCGGGCAGGCCGCCACGGCGGCCAAGAGAGTGTCGGCTTCCCGGGTGGGCAGCTGAGAGAACTCGTCGCAGATGATCACGGTCCCATCGGCCAGATGCGGACGCTCCAGGGCGAACCGGGCCACGGTCATGGCCGCCAGGCCGGCCTGGCGGAGCTGGACGACGGCCTGGTTGGTGGTCGACACCGCCAGCACGACCCAGCCGGCCGCCTCCACCGCCGCCACCGCAGTGGCCAGGGTGGTGGTCTTGCCGTGCCCGGCCGGGGCGGTCAACACGCGCAGGGCCGGGCCGGGCCCGCACAAGGCCCGGATGGCCCCGGTCTGGTCGTCGCCCAGACCCGGGCGACCAGCGATGGCCGTCTCCACCACTTTCGTCGGCACGCCCACGGTGGTGCGCCCGGCGACGACGTCCAGGCGGTCGAGGAGGCGGTCCTCAACCAGGCGGTGGGCCCGGGTGCTGTAGGAGGGCGGGGTCCGCCCCGACGGCTCCCGGTCGATCAGGCGAACCACCAGATCCGAACTGCAGGAAGCGTCGGGCCAGGCCGGTGATCTCGGTCACCGACAAGGTGCCGGCCCCAGCCGCGGCGACCCGCTCGATCACCTGGGCCGCGCCGAAGCGGGAGTCGCGGGCGCACAACCCCGTCTCGGGGTCGACCAGCAGATCGAAGATGGCCTGGACGGTCGGCTGGGCCGGGCCGGGCCCGGCCGCCCGGCGGAGCCGCTCGACCAGGCCGGCCCCGGTCGGCAAACCCACGTCGGCCGCCTCCGCCTGCCACCGGGCCGACAGCACGGCATGGGTCCAGACCGGGTTCTTGTGCCGGCGAGTGGCCAGCGAGGCCCGCTCGTCGGCCTCCATCCGCTCCCGGGCCGTGCTCGGAGTGGTCCCGGTAGCGGCCAGGTGCTCCTCTATCTGGGCCGTCCGCTTCGAGAACACCCGCAGCACGCCCTCGTCGACGCCGGCCAGCTCCCGGCAGCCGTTACGGTCCGCCCCCCAGGCCACCCCCAGGCGGTCAGCCAGAAGGCGGCGCAGCTGCTCCTGGTAGACCGACCCGGCCGCCTTCCCCCACCGGTACAGCTCGGCGGCGTCGATCGACACCCACCGCCCGTCCGTCCTGTGGACCAGGTTGGGGATGACGGTGTGGGTGTGCAGCTGGGGATCGCCCTCCCGGCTGGTCCGATGCACGAAGGTCGCCGCCGCCCACCCCGACGTGCCCACCCGGCGGCGGACACCGTCCACCTGGCGGCGGGTCACCGCCGCCCTCGCTTCTAGGAACCCCAGGGCGGCGGCGACCGCCTCCACGTGGGCGATACCCACCACGCTGGCCGTGCCCGGATCCCCCAACGCGTGCAGCAACGACACCGACTTGGGGGCCGAGAACGTCACATCGAACGCCTTCACCAGCACCGACCTGCCCCCAACCACCAGCGGCATACCGGTCTCAGGATGATGGCGGTCCAGCAACGCCCGCAGCACCTCGCCCTCGACCACCCCCTCCAAACCCAGCCCGGCCGCCAGCCGCCCCGCCCACACCCCCGGCGCCTCCCCCGAACCCAGGTAATAGTCCTCCAGACCCGACGCCACCTGGCCCAGCACATACTCGGCGTCGGTCAACTTCGAAATCCGCAACACCGTCCACTCACCCCGCACCCCGGCCGTCGCCGTGGCTGTGGCCGTCCTGGGAATCGAACAGGCTGACCTGCCAGGGGGTCGATGGGAGACCCGATGGTGTGGGCCGATTCGTGGCCCTTGCCGGCCGATCAGTGCCGGTGCGAGGAGCGGGCGCTACCGGTCCGGGGAGCGGGGCCGGGGCCGGCCTGTCGGGATGATGGGGACGGGGCTGGTCGGCGTCGCTGGCGAGGGTCACACTGATCCCATGACAGGCCGACATCTCGACCGCGTAGCCGGCCGGAAGAATGGGCGAGACCATCCCGGCGGCCCGCAGGCGCCGCAACCCCCGGGCCACCGTGTCCTTATCCAGGCCCAGACCGGCGGCCAGGCCCCGCACCCCGTCGCTGACCTGGCCGGCCGGGTCGGCTCGCAGCAGCAGCTCTTCGAGGACCACCCACGCCGTCGGTCCCAGCCGGGCCCGCATCGGCCCGCACCCCGCCTCCAACACCACTATTCGATGCTCCGAGCCTCGGGCCTTCGACGCTCGGCCATTCGACGCTGGGGCGGGTTCACGAGGCGGCATAGTCCGAGCCCGGCCCCCAACCCCACAGGCGGCCCGGGTCCGCCAGGATCGCCTCCAGGGCCCGGCGCGGCACCCGCAGCGACCGGCCCAACGACACCACCGGCAACCCCTGGCGGCCCTCCGACACCCGATAGCGGCGAGCCAGCGCGTACGCCGCGGTGCGCCCGATCCGCAACACCGCCGCCGCCTCCTCGATCGTCAACACCTCCGGCAGCTCCCCCAACGACACCACCGATCACCACCCTCCACCCCTGCGAACATCACACACGACCAGCCGTCCGACCATAATCCCACCCATGTCATTAGTCAAGCGGTAGCATGAGAGTCGTGCCTAGGAGATACCAGCGGACAGCAGCGGACATCAGCCGACACCAGCCAGCACATGGCCGGGCGTAGAAAACGCGGCCAACCCGCCGCCCCCAAACCAGACGTCGACGTCGAGGCGCCCCTGCGCACCCTGGCCGGCCAACCCGCCTACTGGGGCATCACCCCCAACCGGGTCATCGCCTACAACCTGGCCCAAGCCCGCAACTGGCGGCGCCTCACCCAAGACCAAGCCGCCGCCGCCCTCGAACCCTACCTGGGCGCCCGCTGGTCCAAAGCCACCTTCTCCGCCGCCGAGCGCTCCTACACCACCACCAAGGTCCGCAACTTCGACGCCGACGAGATCGTCGCCTTCGCCCAAGCCTTCGACCTGCCCGTCACCTTCTTCTTCCTCCCCCCACCCCCCACCGCCGACCACCTCCCCCTCCACCTCGAAACCGCACCCCCACCCGCCCCCACCCAACCCATCGCCCGCCTCTTCGACCTCATCTTCGGCACCCCCGCCGACCAAGGCCTCCTCACCCTACGCATGAGCAGATTCCTCCAAGCCCTCCCCGCCCACACCGGACTACTCTCCGACGCCCAACAGCGCATCGCCAGCTACACCCGCGAACGCCTCACCAACCTCATCCACCACGCCCTCTCCGACATCGCCAGCAAAGAAACCACCCTCCGCTCCCTCGCCAACCAACTCGAAGACCTCCGCATCCGAGCCGGCGACCTCAGCACCCTCGACCTCACAGCCACACCCCACACCATCCCCCACGACGACGCCACCAACGAATAACGCCCGCAGACGGAGTTCCTCAGTGTGCCCGCCCCAGGAAAGACCACCATCAACCCGTTACTTCGAAACGCGGAGAAGGCCCAAGGCCACGTCCAAGTTGATGCAGGCGAGAGCGAGGCGGCTACAATTGAGTCGTACAGGCTGCGTCGCCCAGCGGGTCAAGGGTCGGGGCAACCGTGGATTGTGTGGGTGGCCCCCGAAGGCGCGCCGCGCAAGCAGATCAAGCGCACGTTTCGTCGCAAATACGATGCACACGCTGAGGCGGTGCTGAACCCCTCGGTGCGATCGGTCATCCCTACTTTTGTCCCTACAACGATGCGTAACTGCCCGGTACTAGACGGTTCGACATGGCATTTGGACTGAACAGGACGGCCCTCGGCCGTACTGGACGACATCAGATGGACGGCCGTCGGCTATCTTTGGATCCGGATGTTGCAGGTTCGAGTCCTGCCCCGCCAGCCACCAAAACCCCAGTTCAGAGCCACAATCGTAGCCTCGGACAGCGGCATTGGTCACGTCGAATTCCGAATGCCTACCTCGAACCGCCTGGAGATTTGACAGGGTCTGGTAGGGATCTGAGGCGGTCTGGGAGGCGGGCAGCCCTGGGCCTGAGCCGGGCCCGGGTGCGAACCCGATTGTGGGCGTCGCTTCGGGGCGTTACCGCTCGAATTGGAGTTGCCGAGAGATGACCTTGGCGGCGAGGTGGGCCACGCTGATGTTGTCGGCCATGGCCCGGGCCCGCAGCCGGACCAGGGCTTCGCCGACGTTTATGTCGAGTTGCACCGAGACCATCCCCGACGCCTGGTGGATCTCGGCCCGGTAGGCGGCGGCATCGCCTAGCTCGTCGGCGAGGACGCCATCGGGGAGCCCCGACTGCATGGCCAGGAAGGCCAGGGTGACGATCTCGGCCATGACCAGAGCGTCGGCGTAGGTGTCGTCGTCGAGCGGTCCGGCCCGGTCTTGATAGAGGGTAAGCGCTCCTAGGCGGGCCGCGCCGACTTGGAGCGGGAAGGCGAACACGGCCCGAGTCCCTGCCTCGACGGCCGGTCCGGTGAACCCGACCCAACGGGCGGGGGGACGAGCGACCAGGTCGCTCTGGATGATCGGAACCCCCTGGCGGTAGGCGTCGACGCCGGGGCCGACCCCGATCATGAACTGGAGTTCCTCGAGGTGCTCGGTTTCAGCGCTCGAAGTGTAGGTAGCCAACGGCGTACCGTCGTCGTCCATCAAGGCGACGCCCGCACCGCTCACCGCCAGGACCTCCGCGCAGGCCGTGCACAATCCCATCGGAGTGGGCGTACTGCCCTGGCGGGCGGCTAAGGCCGTCGTGATGCGCAACCAGCGTTCCTGACCTACGTCCACGGCGACCTTGGCGCTCCTGCGACGTCCGTACCCGTCTCGCTACCAAGGACCGGAGCAGCTGCGACTCGCCCGACCGCAGGGACTACCTCCGCTACCCGGGTGCGGCCCCGCACCCTGATCGGCCCAGGTCGGCGAGGACCCCATCGGGCAGTGTCCTTGCCACTACCCCCCGGGCCACGTCGGTCAGTTTGAGGTTGTGGTGGCGGGCGTAGGCCCGCAACCGGGAGAAGGCCTCATCGGTGCCAATCTGGGCCCGCTCCGCGATCGCTCCTTTGGCCTGCTCGATCGTGACCCGGCTGTTCAGCGCCCCCTGCAGCTGCCCGGTCATCCGCTGCGAGTCCTGGGCAGCCTCGTTGTGCAGCAGGGCCAGGGTGGCCGCGTGGGCGAGCGCCTGCGCGACCACCACATCCGCGCCCGACAGCGGCCCCGGTGTGGCCATGAACAGGTTGAGGGTACCCAGCACTTGGGAGCGGACCCGCATCGGGAAGGCGTGCACCGAGGGCAGCCCGGCGGTCATGGCCATCTCCGCGAACCGGACCCAGGGGCTGCCCGCCCCCAGGTCGGCGTGCACGACCGGCTGGCCGGAGCGGAATGCGTCCAGGCACGGACCCTGCTCGTTTTGAATCTGGAACAACTCCAACAAGTTCGCGTCCTCGCTCGAGGCGGCCATCACCTGCAGATCACCCCGGGCGTTGACGACCATGATCCCCGTCGCCGCCGCGTCGAGCAGCTCTACGCAGCGATCGCTCAACATGGTCAACAGCTCAACCACGTCGAAATCCTCGACCAGGGTGTCGGCCAGCTGCAGAAACGTGGCGGCCAGCAGTTCTTCTCGGGTGGCCATGGCCCACCCCCTTCCGGCCACACATTCTACGACTCCCGCGACCAGCCCGCGCCCGTGACCCGCGACCGCAACCAACCCCCGGGCTAGTTGCTTGGCGTCAACCGCAGAGATGTGCGTGACGCTGTCGGTCTTGTCCTGACGGTCGTTCGAGTCTGAACGGGGTGGGCAGAAGGTCCGGCCGCTCCGGTCCCCTTGACACACCGGAGCGACATATACATTTCGGTGTCAATGACACAGGAAAGCAGTCAGCATTGCGTGAATAATCAGAACTGGCTAAACAATCAGCCTTCGGCTGGACTGCTCTGGGTGTAAGCTAAATCCAAAGCACTGCAAACCAAGAAAGAGACGCCTGGTTCGGGCAGGACGACCGCAGCGGTTGCCGCCCCGTACGGGCTCGACGCCTCCTCACGCATAGGAGGAAGCCGGTGGTCCATATTTCGGATCCACGGTTTTCCCGACGATCGAAATTTGAGGTGGAGGCTACGATGACAGTCACAACTGACCTGGCGGCTGCGGAGATCCAACTGGCGGACGGCGTGTACGTGACGCCAGGCCGTCCGGGCAGCGTGGTAACGCTGAAGCCCCGCTACCAGAACTTCATCGGGGGCGCGTGGGTCGCTCCCACTCAAGGCAGGTACATGGCCAATATCAGCCCGGTCGACGGTAAGCCGTTCTGCGAAGTGGCCCGATCCACAGCCGAGGACGTGGAGCTGGCACTCGACGCGGCCCATCGGGCGAAGGATGCCTGGGGCGAGTCGTCGCTCGCCGAACGGGCGATCGTCCTCAATCGCATTGCCGATGCCATCGAAGCCAATCTCGAGATGCTCGCTGTGGCCGAGACTTGGGAGAATGGCAAGCCTGTCCGGGAAACCCTGGCCGCAGATATCCCGTTGGCCGTCGACCATTTCCGCTACTTCGCGGCCGCCACCCGGTCGCTCGAGGGCCGCTCCACCGAGATCGACAAGGACACCGTCGCCTACCATTTCCACGAACCGCTCGGGGTGGTAGGGCAGATCATCCCGTTCAACTTCCCGCTCCTGATGGCGGCCTGGAAGATCGCTCCCGCCCTGGCCGCTGGCAATTGCACCGTGGTCAAGCCGGCGTCGCCCACCCCATGGTCCATCCTGAAGCTGGCCGAGGTGATCGCGGACGTGGTGCCACCCGGTGTGATCAACATCGTGACCGGCCCGGGCGCTGAGATCGGCAAGGCTCTGGCGTCGAGTCCGCGGATCGCCAAGATCAGCTTTACCGGCGAGACCGCGACCGGACGGCTGATCTTGCAGTACGCGGCCCAGAACATCATCCCCTCCACCGTGGAGCTGGGTGGCAAGTCACCCAACATCTTCTTCGCCGACGTCATGGACGAAGACGACGAGTTCTTGGACAAGGCAGTCGAGGGGTTGGTGTTGTTCGCGTTCAATAAGGGGGAGGTGTGCACCTGTCCGTCCCGGGCCCTGATCCACGAGTCGATCTATGACCGGTTCATGGAGCGTGCCCTGCAGAAGATCCGAAAGATCATCCAGGGCAATCCGCTCGACCCGGCTACCATGCTCGGCGCCCAGGTTTCCGCCCAGCAGATAGAGAAGATCGCCGCCTACGTTGACATCGGTCGCCAAGAAGGCGCAGAGTGCCTGATCGGCGGCCAGCGCGCCCAGCTCGGTGGTGAGCTCGGTGGTGGCTACTACTTCGAGCCGACCGTGCTCGAGGGCCATAACCGCATGCGGGTTTTCCAGGAGGAGATATTCGGTCCCGTCCTCGCCGTCACCACTTTTGCCGACGAGGAGGACGCCGTGGCGATCGCCAACGACACTCTCTACGGCCTCGGTGCCGGTGTGTGGACTCGCAACGGCAACCTGGCCTACCGGATGGGCAGGGCCATCAAGGCGGGACGGGTGTGGACCAACTGTTACCACCTCTATCCGGCGGGTGCGGCCTTCGGGGGCTACAAGATCTCAGGCGTCGGCCGGGAGAACCACCAGATGATGCTCGACCACTACTCCCAGACCAAGAACCTGCTGGTGAGTTACAGCACCCAGCCCCTGGGCTTGTTCTGAGCAGGAAGGGGCCTGAGGATGGACGCGCCTATGGCAGTGCCTCGGGTGGTGGCCACGCGGCCAGCATTCGATGCCATAGCTCACCTGGTGGCCGAACGTGGGGCGGTGATGTTTTTCCAGTCAGGTGGCTGCTGTGACGGCAGCCTTCCGATGTGCTTCGACGGCGGCGAGTTCGTCGTCGGTGACCATGACGTGATGCTGGGCATGGTGGGTGGCTGCCCGTTCTATATCGACGGCCGCCAATACGAGGTATGGAAGCATACCCAGTTGATCCTCGACGTCGGCGAGAGCGAACCGGAAGGATTCTCGCTCCCCGCGGGCGACGACCAACATTTTGTGATCAGGTCGAGGGTGTTCGCTGCCGACGAGCTCGAGGCATTGCAGGTTAGTTAATTCGGCAAGGACCGACCAAAAGGAGAGCCCGATGAAAGCCGCCGTCGTCCACTCGTTCGACCAGCCGTTGCGCATCGAGGAAGTACCCAACCCCGAGCCCGGCCGTGGTCAGGTGGTAGTGAGAATGGAGACCTGCGGGTTGTGCCATACCGATATCCACGCCGCCCACGGGGACTGGCCGGTAAAACCCCGGCGCCGTTCATCCCCGGTCACGAGGGCGTGGGAATCGTCGAACGTGTCGGATCGGGGGTCGTCGGTCTTGCCGAGGGAGATCGGGTAGCGATCCCTTGGCTCGGGTTTGCCTGTGGCGCCTGCGAGTACTGCGGTTCGGGACGCGAGACCCTCTGCCCCAACCAGCGATACACCGGGTACTCCGTCGACGGCGCTTATGCGGAGTACGCGCTGGCCGAGGCGGCGTTCGTCGGACGGGTCCCTGACGGTCTCGACCCTCTGGACGCGGCGCCGCTGACCTGCGCCGGGGTCACGACCTACAAAGCGGTGAAGGTGTCGGGGGCGCGGTCGTCTGATCTCGTCGCGGTCTACGGCATCGGCGGGCTCGGACACCTGGCCGTACAGTACGCCAGGATTGCCGGGGCGTCGGTGGCCGCCGTCGATCTCGTCGACAGCAAGCTCGACCTAGCTCGACAGCTCGGAGCCGAGCACACCGTCAACGCCGCGACCGAGGACCCGGCCGAGGTCATCCGGGCCCTCGGGGGAGCCGACCAGGCGATCGTCTTGGCGGTGTCCCCGACTGCGTGCGAGCAAGCTTTTAGGAGCCTGAAGGCGGGCGGGACGCTGGTCTTCGTTGCCCTTCCTGCCGACAACTTCGTGCGCCTGCCCATCTTCGAGACCGTGCTCAAAGGCATCACGATCACCGGGTCGATTGTAGGTACCCGGGTCGACCTGGCCGAGACGTTCCAGCTACATGCCGAAGGTCGCACCCGTGTCGTGCGGGAGACCCGCCGGCTCGAACAGGTCAACGAGTCGTTCGAACAGATCGAGAAGGGCGATGTCGATGGCCGCCTGGTGTTCGACTTTTGCTGATCGGCGAGGCGGTCGGCCTCCCGAGACCCGACTCCTGACTCGGTCAGCTGGTCTGGTCCGCCTCGAACGGGCGCAGCTCGCGGCGGGCGATGGCCATCTTGTGCACCTCGTCGGGACCGTCGGCGATGCGCAGGCTGCGAGCGGTCGAGTACATCCGGGCCAGAGGAAAGTCCTGGCTGACCCCAGCGCCACCGTGCACCTGGATGGCCCGATCGATCACCCGGCAGGCCACCCTAGGGGCGGCAACCTTGATGGCGGAGATCTCGATGCGGGCCCCTTTGTTGCCCACGGTGTCCATCAGCCAGGCCGTTTTGAGCACGAGCAGCCGGATCTGTTCTATCTCGATGCGTGACTCGGCGATCATGTCGCCGATCACGCCCTGTTCGGCCAGTCGCTTGCCGAACGCCTGGCGTGCCTGAGCCCGCTCGCACATGAGATCGAACGCCCGTTCGGCCATACCGATGGCCCGCATGCAGTGGTGGATGCGGCCCGGGCCCAGCCGAGCCTGGGCGAGGGCGAAGCCGTTGCCCTGCTCGCCAAGTAGGTTGGTGGTCGGTACCCGCACGCCCTCGAACACGATGTCTGCGTCGCCGCCGTCCTCCGCGTAGCCGAAGACCGACAGGGGTCGCAGCACCGTGACGCCCGGAGTGTCGAAGGGAACCAGGATCATGCTCTGGCGATGGTAGGCGTCGGCAGCGGCGTCGGTGACTCCCATGACAATGCACAGCTTGCAGCGGTCGCTCATGGCCCCCGTCGTCCACCACTTGCGCCCGTTGATGACGTACTGGTCGCCGTCACGTTCGATGCTGCAGCGGATGTTGGTGGCATCGGAGCTGGCCACATCGGGCTCGGTCATTCCGAAGCAGGAGCGGATCTCCCCGGCCAGGAGGGGAACCAGCCACTGGTCCTGCTGCGGCGGGGTGCCGAACTCGGCCAGGAGTTCCATGTTGCCGGTGTCGGGGGCCGAGCCGTTGAGCGCTTCGGGCGCGAGAGAAGGGCTGTGTCCGGTGATCTCGGCCAGGGGAGCGTACTCCAGGTTGGTCAGCCCGATCCCCCACTTGTGGTTGGGCAGGAACAGGTTCCACAGCCCCCGGGCCCGGGCCGCGGCTTTCAACGCCTCGATAATGGGCGGGTGGGCGTACGGACTGCCTGCGGCCGCCACCTGCTGGGCGTGCACCTGCTCTGCCGGATAGACGTGGCTGTCCATGAATTCGAGCAACCGCCCGCGCAGTTCCTCCACCTTGGAAGAGAATGCGAAGTCCATTTGGCTCCTTCCTGATGGCAACAAACGATGTTCCCTCTTCCCCGAACCTCTTCTCAGGTGTATGGCGGCGACGGAGGAATCCTCCGGGTCGCCTGGGAGATTGCGCTGCGACGCAGTTCCGGAACCGTCGCTCCAGGCCCTTGGTGACGCAGCCCAACCACCACAAGAGGCGTCTGATGAGCGACGGTGCAGCCTTGACTGCTGGTCCCGGTGCGAGGCACGTCGGCGTCAATGACTTCACCGACAGCTGTCGCGCTCGCCGGCGTGATCGACGCGGCGTCGACGCGGACCCCCCTGGCCACTGCGCGGGGACTTAAAGAGAGACGCGAGACAACGACCCGGCGCGCCGGAATCGGGGTCCGTCCACCCGGTTCGCCCCGACTTCCCTTGGGCCAGCAACAAAACGACGACAAGCAGCCGACGTTCGACCCTAGAGGCGCAGCATGCTAGTGGGAAGCGTGATCCACCTGAGTCATCCGGGCCATTACATCCGTTGGGGGTCATTCAGATATCGGTGGCTGACCTGGTGGTCATCGGTTTGATGGTGCTCCTCTTTGTGGTGGCGGTGGTGCTGCCCTTCTCGAAGCCCAAGGGCTAATGACCGAACCGCCGGAAGTAGAAGCCCCGGCTGACGAGCGCACTTGGACGCTGCGCTTGCGGCGTCGGGCGGTATTAGCGGTGAGGACCGGGGTGTTGGTCGTGGGGGTGCGTGTCTTACATTTCCATCCCGCCGTTGACGGAGAGCACGCTGCCCGTGATGTAGGCGGCGTCGTCTTGGAGCAGGAACCGGACGGCGTGGGCGATCTCTTGTGGGCGGCCCAGTCGACGCATGGGGATGTTGGTGATGACTTGGTCGAGGGCTTCCTTGGGAACAGCTGCCACCATATCGGTGTCGATGAAGCCGGGTGCCACGCAGTTCACGGTGATTCCCTTGCGAGCTGTTTCCAGGGCCAGGCTCTTGGTGAGCCCGAACAGGCCGGATTTGGAGGCCGCGTAGTTGGCCTGGCCGATGCTGCCGGTTTCGCCGATTATGGAGCTGATGTTCACGATCCGACCGAAGCCGCGACCGATCATATGCTCGAGGACGGCTTTGGTCATGTAGAAGGCGCCGGACAGGTTGACCCGCAGCACGGCGTGCCAATCGTCGACGGTCATGTTGCGTACGGTCTTGTCGACGGTGATGCCGGCGTTGTTGATCAGGTAGTCGATGTGGTCGTGTTCGGCGATGACTTCGGCGACGACCCGCTGGCAGTCCTCGGGCTTGCCGACATTGCCTTGGTGCAGAGACACCTCGTGGCCTTCGGTGGCCAGTTTGGCGGCCATGTCGTCGGCCGCGTCCCGGTGGCTGCTGTAGCCCGCCGCGACGTGGATGCCGTCGGCCGCGAGTGCTGCGATGATGGCCGCCCCGATGCCGCGGGTGCCGCCGGTTACTAGTGCGACCCGATTCTGGTTCATGTCGTTCTCCTCGTTTCTTAGGTTCTATTTCTCGAGTACGTAGGTGCCGGGGGCGTCACCCAGCGGGGGGTGGCGGGTGCTGCCCATCGGGGGTGGCAGGCGTTGTTGGCCGGCGCGGCTTTCGATCCAGGTGGCCCAGTCTTCCCACCAGGACCCCGCTCGAGCCTCAGCGCCGACCAGCCACTTATCGGGGTCGGCGGGGGTTTCGGGCTGGAGCCAGTGCCGGGCTTTCGGTCCGGGGGGGTTGACGATGCCAGCGATGTGCCCGGACGAGCTGAGCACGAAGCGGATCTGACTTTTGAGGAGCTGGGTGGACTTGTAGGAGCTGCGCCAGGGGGCGATGTGGTCTTCTTTGGCGGCCAGGAGGTAGGTGTCGGTGGTGATGTCGTCGAGACGTAGGACTCGTCCGGCCAGCTCGAGCTGGTTCTGGGCCAGGGCGTTGTCCAGGTAACAGGATCGTAGATAGAGCGAGTGCATGGCCGCCGGCATTCTGGTGCTGTCGGCGTTCCAGGCCAGGATGTCGAACGCGGGTGGCTTTTCGCCCATCAACCAGTTGGTGGCGACATAGTTCCAGATCAGGTCGTTGGCCCGGAGAAAGTCGAAGGTTCCGGCCATTTCGCTGCCTTCTAGGTAGCCTCGTTTGCTCATCTTTTGGATCAGCCGGTCGACCGACGCTTTGTCGGTGAAGGCGCCCAGCACACCGGGTTCGCTGAAGTCGATCAGGGTGTTGAGCAGGGTGGCTGATCGGACCCGCTGGTTGCCGTCCTGGGCCAGCCAGGCCAGCAGCATGGTGACAAGGGTGCCTCCCAAGCATAGGGCCACGATATTGGCCTGGTCGGCCCCGGTGATCTCCGCCATCACGTCGAGGGCGGCGAGCGGGCCGCCCAAGAGGTAATCGTCCAGGGAGACGTCGCGCATGGAGGTGTCAGGGTTGCGGTAGCTGATAGCGAAGGTAGTGTGTCCGTGGCTGACGGCCCACTCGATAAAACTGCGGCGGGGTGCCAGGTCCATGATGTAGTACTTGTTGATCCACGGGGGACTGGCCAGTAGGGGGGTCTCGAAGACGGTCTCGGTTTGGGGCTGGTATTGGATGAGTTCCATCAGGTCGCTTCGATAGACGACCTTTCCGGGCGTGGCGGCCAGGTCTCGGCCCATACGAAAGTTCGATGTATCGACCTGCCGGGGCCGGCCCCGGTTGGTAGCGACGTCTTGGAGGAAGTTGCGCCCGCCCCTCAGCACGCTGAGGCCACCGGTCTGGAAGGCCTTGTGCAGGGCCGTTGGGTTGGTCCACAACAGGTTGGTTGGAGCGACGGCATCGATGATCATGTTCGCCAGGAAGGCGGCCTTGGTCTGGGTCATGGGGTCGACAATCGCCTGGTCGACCAACCCGCGGCTGGTCTGGGCGCCGATCAGGTACAACTGTTCGAGCAGAAAAAAGGCGGCGTTGTCGCGCCAGGCGGGATCGTCGAAGCGGTGGTCAGTGGGCCCTGGAACAATTGTCGCAGGTGTCGATGCTCCCAGCCCTATCGCCAGGGCCGCGAATTGAGCCTCGGTGACCTGGCGGTTCCAACCAAGGACCGCAGAAATGACGTCGCGGGGCTGGCGGGCCAGGGCCGCGACCACCTTCGCCAGGGACCGACTGAACGACAGCGGGTCCATCCCGGCCACCAGGTCGGCCTCGGGTCCGATCGCCATCGCAGCATCGGCAGCCGGCTCGCGGTCGGTCGAGCGTTTACTGGGGCGCGACATGGTTGGCTGTCACCCGACTTTCAGTTGTGGTTAGTTCCGGTGATCCGGCGACCCAGGCCGTTCGGGTCGCGTCATCCCGGCTGCGTGCGGACTACTCGCAGGGGAGCGCCGGGCTTCCCGACGTGGGTTCCTGCCATGCGGTGTGGGATCCCATCGGAACCCGCCGATCTCCCCCCGTAAGCGGAGAGGCCTCGCCCAAGCTGAGCTGTCACCAGCCTACACCTATTGGAAACCGCCTGCTGTCTCAGCGCCACAGGGTATAGGTGCTCATCCGATCGCACCACAAAGGCTCCGTCGAATATCCCCTTATATTTGCGGTACCGAGCGGGTTATCCGGCGCGCGACTGGATCGCGGTGAGCGCCAGCGTGTAGACGATGTCGTCGACCAGCGCACCGCGGCTCAGGTCGTTTACGGCTTTGGCTAGACCCTGCAGCATGGGGCCGACGCTCACCACATGGGCGCTGCGCTGCACCGCTTTGTAGGTCGTGTTGCCAGTGTCCAGGTCGGGGAAGATGAAGACGGTGGCGCGTCCGGCCACCGTGCTGCCGGGTCGCTTCGCTTCTGCCACCGAAGCGATGGAGGCTGCGTCGTACTGCAACGGGCCGTCGACGGCCAGATCAGGTTCGCGTTCGCGCACCATCCGGGTTGCCTCGGCGACCTTGTCGACATCGCTGCCCACCCCAGAGGTGCCGGTGCTGAAACTGATCATCGCCACTCGAGGTTCGATACCAAACGCCCGTGCCGACGCCGCGCTCTCTATGGCTATATCGGCCAGGTCTTCGGCATCGGGCCGAGGGTTGATGGCGCAGTCGCCGTAGACGACCACCTCATCGGGCAGGCACATGAAGAACACCGACGACACCAGACGGCTGCCTGGCTTGGTGCCCAGGATCTGCAGCGCGGGTCGAACCGTGGCCGCGGTGGTGTGGACCGCTCCGGCAACCATGCCGTCCACTTCGCCGTGCTGGAGCATCATGGTGCCGACCATGATCGGATCGGCGAGATGTTCGCGTGCGATGTCTTCGGTCCAACCGCGGTGCCGACGTAGATGGACGAGCGAGGCGACATAGCGCTCGGCGACGGCCTGGGGGTCGACGACAGTGACGCCGTCGGGCAGGCGGAGCCCGAGGCTATGGGCCAGACCGGCCACCTGATCGGGCGCACCTAGCAGCACGCTGCGGGCTATGCCTCGCTCGGCGCAGACGACCGCCGCCTGCAGGGTGCGAGACTCAGTGCCCTCTGGCAAGACCACGCAAGCGTCGGCGGCCCGGGCCAGTTCAACCAGATGGTAGCGGAAGGCGGCGGGGCTGAGCCGACGGGACCGATAGGAGCTGCGCAACGAGTCCAGCCACGACGGGTCCAGCGCATCAGCGATGCTGTCGATCACTCCCTCGGTGCGTTCCAGGTCATCGACCGCCAGTCCCGGGTCGAGGTTACGCACCCGGGTCGCGGTGTCGTAGCTGGAGTCCTCGACGACAAGAATGGGCAGGCCGGTGGCGCAGGCGGCCCGAGTGAGCTCCCAGATGCGTGGGTCCGGATCGATCCCCTCGGTAAGGAGGAGCGCGGCTAGCCGACTTCCGTTGAGGACGGCGAGGCAGACGGCCATAACAAGGTCGTGGCGGTCTCCGGGTACCACGATCAGGCGACCTTCGATGAGCGCATCAAGGCCGCCGGGAATTCCCTGGGCCAGCACCGCGACATCCTTGATGCGTCGGGACAGGTCACCCTCGTTGAGCACCCGTGGGCTCAGCTCGCGGACGAGGTCGCGCACCCGCAACCAGGTCAACTCGGGGCGATGCGACACCGCCGCAATGAGGTGGAGGCCGCGCTGGGTCAGCGCCTCGGCGAGCTGTGTTCCCAGGAATTCGTTCTCGGCCGGCAGGCCGTTGACCACACAGCCGACCACGCGTGCCTGCTCGCCCGACCAATACCCGCTCGCAGCGATAGCGAGCGTCTCGGCCAAGCGCTCTACGGTGGCCCCGGTCACGTCCAGTCCGGGCGCAGCCGTCCGGTCGGCCCGGTCGTCGCCGCTGCCTGTGTCGGCCGCTGGCCAGCTGCCGATAAGCAGCACGTCGGCGTCGAGCGCTTTGGCCATCGCCTGGTTGAGTCCGCTGACGTAGAGCTTGGTTGGTCCCGAGCTAAGCCCCTCGACTACGACGACGTCGGATCGGTCATGGACCGGCTGCCCCGTTGCGACGATCTTCTCTAGCGCCACGTCGAGACCGCCCGCGGCGAGGTGCTGCTCCAGCGCCGCGGTAGAGAGCGGATCAGGGGGACGCAGCGCGGTCGTGGCCGCGACCAATGCGGTCGAGCGGTCGGGTCCACCGTCAGCCCGGAGCTGAGCCACCGGCTTGACGAAGCCCACGTTCACGCCGAGCCGGTCCAGGGCCCGCACCAGGCCGAGGCAGGTCCTAGCCAGGCCAGCGTCAGCCGCGATGGGCACGATGAGCAAGGTGTGGGCCATGACGTCCTCCTTGGCGCGGTTTGCGTTCCTCAACCGGCCGTGATGACTCGGGCAGTGTCACGGGCGATAAGCAGCTCCTCGTCCGTAGGTACGACCAGCGCCAAGACCGGGCCGACCGGACTGATGCGCCCCCCGGTGCGCCGGCCGTGGTCGGCGTTGGCTTCAATGTCCTCGGCCAGGCCGAGAAAACCCAGCCGGCTGAGCACTCGACTACGCACGACGGTGCTGTTTTCCCCGATGCCGCCGGTGAAGACCAGGGCGTCAAGCCGTTCCAGTCCGACCACCAGCCCGGCGATCGCCTTGGACAGCCGGTGTACGAACACCTCGAGCGCGAGACGCGCCCCGTCATTTCCGTCGGCCGCCGCGGCGACGACGGTGCGCATGTCGTTGCCCACGCCGGATAGTCCCTGAAGCCCGCTGTCGACGTTCAGCGCCTGGGTGAGCTCGTCGACACTCATACCGGTCCGGCCGGCCAGATAGCCGAGCAAGCCCGGATCGACATCGCCGGAGCGGGTCCCCATGACCAGGCCCTCCAACGGGGTGAGCCCCATGGTGGTGTCTACCGATACGCCGTCGCGCACCGCGGTCGCGCTGCAACCGTTGCCCAGGTGGGCGGTGACCAGCCGGATCTCGCCGGGTGGCCGGCCGATCATGGAGGCGGCCTGCTCACTGACGAAACGGTGACTTATACCGTGGAACCCATAACGTCGCACGCCGTGCCGCGTGTACCACTCCTCCGGTACTGCGTAACGATAGGCATGGGGCGGCATCGTGTGATGGAATGCGGTGTCGAACACTGCAACTTGCGGCAGGTCAGGAAGGATGGCACGCACCGCCTCGATACCGGCAATATTCGCCGGGTTGTGAAGCGGTGCCAGGTGACTGCACGAGCGCAGCTCGGCGATAACGGTGTCATCCACCTGGATCGAAGAACTGAAACGCGCTCCGCCATGCACGACTCTGTGACCGGCCCCGAGTAGGCGAACGGGGGTCTGTCCGGCTTCGGCGAAGTGATCCAACACTCGGGCCACCACAGCCCGGTGACTGCCGTCGAGAAGCCGCTCTTCGACCGCACCGGCCGGAGACCATTGGACCCGCAGCAAAGCCTCTGGTGTGCCGAGCCGCTCGCCAATCCCCTCTATGGTCCGCTCGCCACTCGCAGGCGACAACAACGCGAACTTGACCGACGAGCTACCCGAGTTTAGCACCAACACCAAGCCGTCCGAACGGCCGGCGGTGGCTTGGTCGAGGCTGGCGCCCGTCATCGACATTCTCTGAGAGGCTAGTCGGTGTCAGCAGGCGCAGGCCGGTCCCGATGGCTGACGTCGAGCATCGCTCCCAGGCGGCGCCGTAACCGGTGACGACCTCATTTGACGTCGGTCCCGGCTCCTCCAGGCCGATTTAGGCGGCAAAGAGGGAAAAAGGTAATCGGCGCCGAGCTAGGTCTCGGCGGTCCGTAGACTGAGAACAACTATTGCCTCGGGAGGTCGTCTGATGCCTGGATCCGTCATTATTTCCGGAGCGCGCACGCCGATCGGCAAGATGTCCGGTGCCTTCGCTGGCCTCACCGCCATGGACCTGGGCGGCGTCGCCATCAAGGCCGCTTTGGAGCGGGCCGGGGTAAGACCCGAAGAGGTGGACTACGTCTTTATGGGCCACGTACTCCAGGCCGGGCAGGGCCAAATTACCGCCCGTCAGGCTGCGGTCAAGGCGGGGATCCCCATGACGGTACCGAGCACCACCGTCAACAAGGTGTGCCTATCGGGACTCAACACCATCTACCTGGCCGACCAAATGATCAGCGCCGGAGACGCCGACATCGTGGTTGCCGGCGGTATGGAGTCGATGACCAACGCCCCCTACCTCCTGCCCAATGCCAGAGCTGGCTACCGCATGGGCGACCAAACCGTCGTCGATGCCATGCTCTACGACGCCCTCTGGGACGCTTTCGACATGGTCGGCATGGGCACGGGTACGGAGGCCTACACCAGCCAGAAACCCGAGGTCACGCGAGAGCGGCAGGACGCCTTCGCGGCCGCCTCGCATGAGCGGGCCGCGGCCGCCATCAAAGACGGCCGGTTCGATGAGGAGATTGTCGCGGTCAGCGTCGCTCAAAGGAAGGGCGATCCGGTGATCATCGAGACCGACGAGGGCGTACGGCCGGGCACCACGGTGGAGTCGCTGGCCGCCTTGCGGCCCGCGTTCGCGACGGACGGCACCATCACCGCTGGCAACGCCAGCCAGATCTCCGATGCCGGCGGCGCCGTCATCGTCATGTCCAAGGCTGCCGCGGAGCAGCGTAGCGCCACACCGTTGGGTGAGGTCGTGGGCTACGGCCAGGTAGCCGGACCGGACACGTCGCTACTCACCCAGCCGTCGAGAGCGACCAAGCGGGCACTAGACAAAGCTGGTTTAGCTCTCTCCGCCGTCGACCTGTTCGAATTCAACGAGGCTTTCGCCTCCGTAAGCCTGGCATCCATGGACGATCTCGGGCTCTCCGAGGACATCGTCAACGTAAATGGGGGCGCCATCGCGCTCGGCCATCCGGTGGGAATGTCCGGAACCCGCCTCGCTCTCACCCTGCTACACGAGCTCAGACGCCGGGGCGGCGGTCTCGGGGCGGCGGCCCTCTGCGGCGGCGGCGGCCAAGGAGACGCCCTGCTGCTACGCACCCTCTAGTCCCTCGTCGGGTCTGCGAAGGCGCGACCATCCCCGGCTCCGATCCTCAGGGGCCGAGGTTGATCGGGTCCCGTGCCGCTTCCGTCGCGCTGCAGATGCCCCCATCCCGCCAGGCAACGACAGGGCTTTCGCATCTAATGGCCTTCCTGTGACTGGTGCAACGATACAGATGCTCCCCGGAGCCCACGCGAAAGGAGATCGACCAGTGGTTCGGTTGATGATCGCCGGCTCAAGGTCATGCCGGTTGCCCCTTTGGCTCGGGCCGGGTGGCGGGGCGGCGTCTACCGGGTGAGGATGACCTTTAGCGCTGCGGTGTCTGCTGCTCGGGCGAACACGTCGTAGGCTTCTATGAGGTCGGCGAGCTGGAAGTGGTGGGTGGCGAAGCGTCCGGCGTCGAGTTGGCCTCCGGTGAGCAGCCGGAGGAGGGTCGGGGTGGAGTAGGCGTCGACCAGGCCGGTGGTGATGGTGACGTCTCGGGTCCATAGCGTTTCGAGGTGGAGGGTGACGGGCTCTCCGTGGACGCCGATGTTGGCGACGTGGCCTCCGGGGCGAACGAGCGTGGTGCACAGCTCGAAAGTGGCGGGCAGGCCGACGGCCTCGATGACTACGTCCGCCCCCAGCCCGCCGGTGAGGTCTCCCACGATGGCCGCGGTGTCCTCCCGGGCGCTGTTGATGGTCACGTCCGCGCCGAACCCCTTGGCGGCTTCCAGTCGGGCGTCGGCCAGGTCGACCGCGACCAGGTGACTGGGCGAGTACAGCTTGGCTCCCATGATGGCCGACAGCCCGACCGGGCCGGCACCGACGACGACCACGGTGTCGCCGGGCTGGACCCGGCCGTTGAGGACTCCGACCTCGTAGCCGGTGGGAAGTATGTCGGCCAACATGAGCAGCTCCTCGTCGCCGATGGCCTCAGGTGCAAGGTAGGTGGAGGTGTCGGCGTAGGGCACCCGGACGTGTTCGGCTTGGGTGCCGTCGATGAGGTGACCGAGGATCCATCCGCCCCCACCCAGACACTGCCCGGCATGGCCTTCGCGGCAATAGCGGCAACGTCCGCAGGCGCTGATGCACGACACCAACACCCGGTCACCGGCCGAGATGGTGGTCACGCCCGCGCCGATCTCTTCGACGGTCCCGACCGCCTCATGTCCTAGGATGCGACCGTCGGTGACCTCAGGGACGTGACCTTTCAAGATGTGCAGGTCGCTTCCGCAGATGGTGGTGGTATCGACGCGGACGATGGCGTCGCTGTCGGCTTGGATCGTAGGGCCGGCGACGTCCTCCCAAGCTTTTGATCCTGGTCCGTGATACACAAGCGCTTTCATGGCTGACCTCCTCGGTGTGTGGTGTGATGCCAGATGTCGATCGATGAGTCGTCGGCTGACCCCGTTTACAGGTAGCCGCGCAGATCGGTAGCCGGCGGCAGTTCTGCGGGGCGGATCCGCCGGCCGTTGATCTGATCAGCGACGATCCGCACCAGGTGAACTCGCTCGCCGGGCGCCCACGGCACCGCGGCCCCGCTGGTCTCGGTCGGCGTCTGCTCTGGGCTCAGCTCATGGGCGGCGCCGCGGACCATCACGCTCCACCCGGAGCGCCCCGCCAAGATCGAGTTCGTCGACCTCGAAGGTGACGTTGGATCTGTCGATGGCCCACAGTTTGGTCCCGACTCCGGTCCGGAAGACGATGTGCATGCCGTCCAGGGCGTAGTTGACGGGAAAGACCAGCGGATACTGGCCGACGATGACCGCCACCCGGCCGACCGGCTGGGTGGACAGGAGCCGCCAGCACTCGTAGGTGTCGATGTCGTCCAAGGCCCCTTGATCGAGGGCATCCCCGGGTCGTGTCGCCGGCGGTCATCTGTTAACTCCTTCCATCACTGTGGATCGGATGGCGGTTCGTGTCGGTCCGGGTTGGGCGGCACGGCCAATGAGGAGCGGCGAGCGGGGTTCGCTGCGCTGCGCTCGGCATCGCAGCCGGTCTCGTGGATCATGCGTCCACCGTGGCCAGCCCGGCTGGCTGTGGGGGGCCGGCGGTGGGGAGTGCGTCGCCTTTGGCCGGGTTTTTCTGGTCACGGGTCGCTTTGCGACTGTGGTAGAAGCCGAGCAGGGAGAGCACCAGCAGCAGCCCGGCGGCGGCGAAGGCGACGATGGCGGCGATCCCGGCGATGGTGGCTATGGTGCCGAACGCGTAGGCGTTGAGGAGTAGTCCACGCAGCGTCTCACCCTTGAACACGGTGTTTACCTGGGCGGCCAGGGTGGCGTTGTTGGGCTGGGCTTGCGCTTCGGTCGACAGCTGGGCGTAGGTCTTGCCGCCACCGATGGTCTTCAGGTGGTTAGCAATGAAGTGATCGGCGTACACCTCGGCCTGGGCGCCGGTGGTCAACTGCTGGCCGCCGTACTGGCGCATTGCCTTGAACTCCGGTGCGGCCACCGCGGCGCTGTTGGCCGCCGGGAAGAAGATCTTCTGGGCGGCGAGCTGGTGTGGAACCTGGCTGGTGATGTAGTTGTGACCCCAGGTCAACAGACCGCCGGCCACCGCCAGGACGACTACCATCAGCAGGGCGGCGGCGCTGATCAAAACGTCGAAAGTTCCCCGTCCTGCCCGGGCGCCTGGGTGGCCGCTGGTGGGATCCAGCGAGACATCCGCGGGGGCGGCAGCTTCGCTACCTGACGGGCTGAGCAGTTGGGTTCCCATCGGAACCCCCGATCCTCCCCCGTAGAGCGGGGGTGCAGTTGCTCGTGGTGAGCTAAATGGCACCATACACCATTTCTGCTTACGTGTCCCATGTCGCCGACCCAGAATGCTCGAAATCGAACAAGAATCGATCGCCGATTTCGTTTATGTATATCGGACGAGTTCGACGAGGGAGCGCGCCAATTGGCGGTGCCGAAGCACCGGTATGTCTGTTGGTCTCCCCTCCACAATGACGGGACCGAGGAAGGCAGCCCATTGTCGGCGTCGTACTGGAACAACAGCCGACGCCCCCGACAACGGTTGGAAGGTCGGCGACGCTGAAAAGGTGACGGCTCAATTGCCTCGGACCATGACGGGGTGGATGTCTTCGAGATTCAGTGCCCCCCTTCACGGTCGTCCGGCGTCGAGCAAGAACGACGGATCACCACAGGAGTCGTGACG
The DNA here is from genome assembly GCA_963769725.1 of uncultured Acidimicrobiaceae bacterium. Classification (GTDB taxonomy): domain Bacteria; phylum Actinomycetota; class Acidimicrobiia; order Acidimicrobiales; family Palsa-688; genus PALSA-693. The sequence goes on from CAVYMU010000012.1 coordinate 35,345, forward strand.
AGAAAGGACGGAGTCGCGGCCGGGTCCCGCCAAGGACTCTGACGCCATCGGATCGGAGCAGATCGTGGCCCAGCGGCCGCATTGGTCTAGACCCAGATCGGCCAGACTGAGCAACGCCAGGACCCGCACCGCGGCCCTCGATGGGCGAGCGAAGCGTGAGCTGCCAGCCGTGGGTTGCCGAGAAATTCCTGGCCCCAGCCAAGGCACGGACGGTCGCCCAATCGGTCAACCGGGTTCTAGCCGGGGCGACAACCACCGAGCCCTCGTTTTCGGCGAACACCCGCACGAGCAAATGTCCGTCCGGGCCGGCAGGGTGACGTAATCGGCTCCAGGTGACGGAATCGGCTCTGCCGTCCACTGTGACGAAGTGTGCGTCGCCCTCCGCGGACGACCTCCTTCTCGGGCTCATATTCTCGGGCTGGGAGTTAGTGCTGCTGGACTGGCCGAGCACGGTGAACGTCATCGGGAGCCTCCTGGTCCACGCAACGTAAAGCAGTGCTGCGCTACCAGGGTCCGGAGCAACGCTCCCGGAGGTGCCGCCACTGACGGCAGAGTCCAACACGGTGCGGGGAACAACCCGTGTCAAACACAGCTTACCACGCCCGCAACACCACATGGTCTGGCCTCACCGAGCGCCGGCTACAAGAACTCAGAGGCGCCGTCAGCGACCCAGCTAGCTGCCGTCCCCCGGTTCGCATTGGACGGGGCGTACGGCTCGGGGTTGACAGGACTACATATCCGCCCAAGCAGGACCCCTGCCTGTGGGCAAGCCCGGCCGGATTTCGCAGCCATGGGCGGCATCGCAGCCTAACAGGGCGGCCCTGTCGGGGGGGAGTCCGCGCCGCAGATCCGCCCTCGGGCAGGCGGCCTTCTGTACATCTACGACAGTGAAGCGACCGACCGGAGCCCTACGGCGCGTCAGGAGCTTTCGCCGCCCGAAACTGGCAGGGTGGTGCAATATGCCCCGTCCAAACCCACGGCAAAGCCAAACATACCGAAACATGAGGACACGTTGACATCCAACGCAGGACATTCGAGTACCGAGAGCGGACCACCGGGTGCCTAGCATCTCAAGACGTGATATAATAAATATTGCGCCTTCTAGCACGTCCCACATTCGGTTCGACGGCATGAGGGCAGATCGGGGGTTTCCCCCATGCCTATTGGATCACTGCGCTCCCAGTCGGAGTCGCGCTCCAACGAACGGCGGGCGCTATTGCTCAACCAGAAGAAGGGCCCTGACGCCGTGATGGTGGGCGTCCTGTCCGTGGCTTTGCTGCTCGGTCTGATCGGGTTGGCGGTACACGTCCTGTGGGTGGTCGCCATCATTGTGATGGCTCTCGGGCTCGGCTTCACCGTCGCCAACAGCCGACGCAACCGCATCGACGTTGTGAACCAACGCGCCGAGGAGCGATCCGATGCCTCCTCGGCCCAGAGCCGCTGACCGGCGCGGTTGGCCCTAGTCGGTGAGGGTGAGACCGTCGCAGCCCAGTCGGCTGTCCCAGGCAGGTCAACACCACCCTGGCCGCCAGCCCGTGGGACCGGGCCAGGCTGTCCTAACTGATGGGACTGCGCTCGAAGTTCGACCGATCCGGCCCGACGATGCGGCCGGGTTGGAAAGGTTCCATGGAGGGCTGAGCTTCGAGACCGTGTACCGGCGGTTTTTCGGGGTGCACCCGCACCTGAGTCCCGGGGAGGCTGAGCACTTCTGCACCGTCGACTCGGTCGACCGGTTCGCCCTGGTCGCCTTGGTGAACGGCGAGATTGTGGGGGTGGCCCGCATGGAGCGGATCGAGCCGGCATCCACCGCCGAGGTTGCGTTCGTGGTCGCCGACAAGTTCCAGCATCGAGGTCTCGGCCGCCTCCTGGCCCAGCGTCTGGCGGCCGCCGGGCGCGAGCGAGGGGTGCAACAGTTCGTGGCGGACACTCTGCCCGACAATCAGCCCATGTTGCGCCTGCTGCCCGATGCCGGACTCGAGGTGACAGTCTCCATGGTCGACGGTGTCGCCCGCGTAACCTGTCCGATCGGCCCCGCGAGCGACTAGCTCACCTAGCGCCAGATTGCGATCGACCGTTGATGATGTAGTCGTCAAGGTCGGCAACGGCTCGAAGCGTCGGCCTACATCAGGGCCGAAAACGGTGGAGGGACCGGAGTGACCCCTTGGGCCCGAGCCAGCACCCAGGGCAGAAGGGTGGCCGGAACCAAGCCAGCTCCGACCTCGCCGGGCATCCGATCGGTTGCGGCCGCGTTATCCGCCAAGAGGAAGTCGCCGTGGTTGTAGAGGCGGGCACTGGTGCCCTCGGGAAAGGAGGTTCGTTCCCGAGCCGGATCGGAATACTCGACGCCGTCGCCGTCCACCACGGTCCAATCATCGATACGGGTCTGACTGATCCAATCTCGCCAACCCTGCCGGGAGCCGGCGGGGAACACGCTCCGGCCGCTCATGAAGTAGATCAGGGTCGGGACAGTACAGTCGCCACGGCAGGTGATCCCCACCTCGGCGGCCTCGAACTTGAGGGCGCTGGCCAGGTCAAGGTTATAACGGGCCGACGGGTACCACAGGTCGGTCGCGCCGTTGAAAAAACCCGTGAGAGCGTAAGCGTCGGTCCGGGTTGGGCTCGGGTTGGGTGGGTGAGGCTGCCAACCGTCCCGTTGGTTGACCGGATAGCCGTTGAGCGGGCCGTCGTCGCTCTCGCCGCCGGGATGACCGATACCTCCCGAGAGCCACCCGTACACCTTGGCGCGGTTGAGAAGGTCCCAAGGCACCTGAGGTTCGCCGAGCGCCGGGAAGTCCAGTCGCCCGCAGCGCACTCCCATCTTGGTGAGGTACTCCGGCATCAATGACGAACCGGGGATCGGGTCGTCATCGAGTTGGAAGCCGGCGATGGCCTCGTTGGTAAGCCGCAGGGTCGCTTTGAAGTCGTCCGCCTCCTGGCCCCCGAAGCTGGCCATCTCCGGATGGAACGGGCTTTCGCCGTCGGGGTCGTAGAACGCCATCATCAGCTGAATGCTCCGCTTTACAGCCACCTTCGGGTCGAAGGGCCGGGGGCCGACGTCCATCCCAAAGCGACGGACCCGCCCGACTACCAGATCGTCGACCCCCCGCTGCCAGCGCCATTCCGGGCGTCGCTCCGCCGTGGTAAGCGCCGGGCCGCCGTCAACGAAGACCAGACCGGCGACCCGCTCGAACGCTGGGCCGTCGACAAACTCATAGCCCGCAAAGCAGGACAGGAACATCCCGCCCTGAGAGTGCCCGAGTAGAAACACGTTCTTGGGCTGGCGGTCGGCCGGTATGAGGTTCAGGATTGCCTCGACATCGCCGATTTGGGTGGCCAGGCCCCAGTGCGCCATGAAGGGGACCCCCTCGGTCGTGAGGGGCGGCCACGACGAGTGCTGGCCCAGGTAGTAGTCGATAGCGGCGTCGAAGTTCTTGCTCCGCTCCGCGTCAAACAGAGCTGTGGCGTCCTGGAGGCCGGCTTCCCGGCGATGCACGGTCCAAAACTCGACCTCGCCACGACCGGCTTGCACCATCTGGGCGGCCCCCTCGGTGAAATGCGATCCGCCGCAGCCGGCCCCGGGCTGTCCAATGATGACGGCACGCACCTCGCTGGGTGGTCGGCCAGTGTCGTAGCGGAAGCGCTGGAAGGCCACGACATTTAGCGCGTCGGGCGTCCGGCGCTCCTGGACGCCGCGGATGCGGACCAGCTCGGCGACGACCCCGGGATAGCGTCCGTGAATCCCGACCCGTCCGGCCACATCCGTAACCCCTTCGATACCCGGTGTCATGGCGATCCTCCTTCGACAGTAGCGAAACTTCCTGAAGTTTCGTTGGAGCTTGATCGAACAGCAATTCCGTCTGTCGTCTGAAGGCTCGCGCCGCAGGTCGAGTACCGTCTAGCGATTGATATTGCGCCGCATGTCGCCGGAGCTACCGCCTATGGCGCCAGCCGCGACCCCAGCCAGGCCGTTCCGGGATGTCAAGGCCGCCCGGCGATCCCCGGGGTGAAGGGAGCCTCGTGCGGGACGAGGCCTAGTCCGATATTGGGATAAATCGGCATACCGCCCGGGGGTGGAGCCAGAGCATGGCGGTAGGGTCGAGCGGACGGATAACCTTGGTGATCCGACACTTGGCTGCGCTAGGTCCGGTCGTCCTCGAGGAGGTGCAGGAGTGGCAAAGGCATCGACTGGATCAGTACGACAACCCGAACTCGAGTACGTAGCGACTATCCCCGGCCTTCTCCGGCATATGACCGAGCGGTTCCCCGACCGGGACTGCATAGTCACTGAACACGAGCGGCTCACCTACCGCCAAGTCGAGGAGCACTCGCGAGCCCTCGCCAAACGGCTACTCGCATCCGGCGTCGGCAAGGGATCCCGGGTCGGTACCCATTTCCCCTACGGCACCGAGTGGATCGTGTCGTGGTTGGCGATCACGCGCATCGGGGCCCTGCACATGCCGTTCAGCACGGCGTTCAAGCCCGCCGAGCTGCGCAAAGCGCTCCGTCATGGCGATGTGGCCCTTCTGCTCGCGCCGCGCGCCCTGTTCGGCCACAACCATGAGCAGTTCGTCGCCGAAGCCGTGTCGGGACTCGCCGGCGGTGCCGCCGGCCCACTACGACTTCCCGCCCTGCCGTACCTGCGCGAGGTGTGGTTCGACCTCGACGACGACGCCGACGGCAGCATCTCCGACGAACTCCTGACGGCCGTCGAGTCCGAAGTGACACCGGCCGACGCCGCCATGGTCATTTACACCTCCGGCACCACCAGCGAGCCGAAGGGCGTGGTGCACACCCAAGGTGCGTTGGTACGCAAGGGAGCGCACCTCGCTGTCCTGCAAACGTGGAACAGTGACGACCGCATTTTCTGCGGGATGCCCTTCTTCTGGGTGGGCGGTATAGGTATGACCGTGGTGCCGGCCCTTCATGTGGGCGCCGCCCTCCTCTGCATCGACAAGATCGAGCCAGTACGCGCTCTTGACCTCATGGAGCGGGAGAAAGCCACCAAGCTCACCGGCTGGCCCGGCGTCGTTGGCCCCATCACGAGCGATCCGACCGCTGCCCACCGGGCTATTCCCGCCCTCGACCGACCTGTCTCACTGGTCGGCGCCAAGCACAGCTCTTTGGGCATGACCGAAACAATCGCGTCCTACACCTACTCGACTCCAGAGCAACAGACGATCCCCCTCCCCGAGGGTCACACCGGGTCGATGGGCTGGATCGTCGACGGCGCAGAGGTGTACATTGCAGATCCCCAAACGATGGAGCCGCTCCCCGACGGAGAGGAAGGGGCGATCCTCGTGCGCGGCTACTTCCTAATGCAGGGCATGGTGAAGCGCGAGCGGGAAGCGGTCTTCACCAGCGATGGCTTCTATAACACTGGCGACAAGGGTTACCTCCTCGGCGACAACCTCTACCTCACGGGTCGATTGACCGAGATGATCAAGACCTCGGGCAACAACGTCGCGCCGCCTGAGGTGGAGGCGGTGCTGCGGTCATTCACCGAGGTCAAGGACGCCCACGTGCTTGGCGTCCCCGACGCACAGCGAGGCGAGATCGTGGCCGCCCTGGTGGTCCCAGTCAAGGGCGGTGACGCTGACCCCAACGATCTCCGTGAGCGGGCCCGAGCGGAACTCTCTAACTTCAAGGTTCCCCGCCTCGTCGTGATCGCCAAGGAAGAAGAGCTCCCCTGGCTCGCCACTGGAAAGCCCGACCGACTTGGCATCAAGGCAATCCTCATCGATGCCGCTAACAAAAGCGGGTCATCCGGGATTTCCGTGGGGGGCAGGCCGGGCGGGGTAGACCTGTAACCCGCCGCAATGGAAGAAGTGTCCAGCGCAGCCATACCGACCGGCCGGCGCGGGGAGATCTGTTACCGGTGATTGGGACGAGCCCACTCCGGCGATCAAGCCGCTAGCGAGAAACTAGAGCCAGTGTGGGCGCGGAGAAGGTCGCAGGTCTCGGTCATTGGCGACAGACTTTGGACATCTGGCGACAGAGCCGGAGGTCATTTCGTTAACCTTTTCTTCGTTCCTCTCAGACCCGGCTTTCCCAGGTGTAGGTCCGTGTGGGTAGATCACTACGGCCCACCTCGATTACTCGCCGGATACGGTACGGGGCGATGCGGTTGTAGCCACGGTGGGCGATACCGATTCCCAAACCCAGGAGGTACCCGGCGGTCACAAACGCAACCGCCCCCCCCAAGATGAACAGGATCGCCATGCTCACCGTTTGCGTCTTCATACCTTCTGCGTTTCTACTCTGAAGCTTGGCCCTCGGGGTCCAGGTGTAGTCGTGGCCGAGTTGCTCATTAACCTTGGCCTGCGCCCCGCGGGAGTCGTTGATGGCGGTACCGAATAGCGAACTGTGTCCGGAAGAGCTACCTCGGGGTAAACCCCCGGGGCCAGGAGGCCCCGAGAAAACGCCCATCCAGCGCGGTGGGACAGTCATGGGAAGAGGCCTGACAGCACCCCCAGGGGCTGCTATGGCGGCAACTCCAATGAGGCCGCGCTTGATGAACTTTTCATGGTGCAAACGTCATCTTCCGTGGCGTATCTGATTGATGCGGATTGTCCGCACCGCGATTGCGAGGGAGGAGAGGCTTGTGAGTCTCGGCCGCCCGGTAGGCCTGCCACAATCCGGAGGCCACCGTCGGCGATCCCACCCGACCAGCACCGTACCCTGCGCCCGCCGCTCCGATTCTTTCTGGGCGGCCGGTAACCGCTCGTATCGTTTGGCCGATGGACCGCTTGTAACGTCCCGCCCGTGGCCCCTATTTGATCCTCGGTCTTCCCCCGCCAGCGAGAACCTCTACGGATAAGGGCGGGAGTCGGCTGGGGCCGGGCGGCACGGGGGGACCGGGAGACGGGGCGGCTACTGGGGCGGTGCGGCGGAGAAGCGAACCGTCAGTTGAAGTTCGTCGGTGCCGCGCACCACCTGCAACGTCAGGCCCCCGTCGTCGCCGACGCCGTCCACCGCAGCCAGCAGGTCGTCAATGGCGCCGATCGTGCGTCCGCCGGCCGCCACCACCAGGTCGCCGCGCAGCAAGCCGGCTGCCGATGCCGGGCTGTCGTCGGCCACTTCGCGGATGAGAACGCCGTCTCGGGCCGGCAGACCGACCGCGGCCCGCAGTCGCCGGGCCTGGTGGGGTGGGGCCAGGGCTACCCCGAGGCGGCGCCGAACCGGCGCTTCGCCGCGAGCCAAGGCGTCGACCCTCGACTGGAGCGCTGGAGTCGCCGGCAGGGCCAGGTAGAAGCCATCTCCGGGCCGGTGGGTATTGATCCCCAGCAACCGCCCTTCGGCGTCCAGGAGCGGACCGCCGGAGGATCCGCGGCCGAGCAGGGCGGTGTGCTCGATCCCGTCGGTGATCAGGCGTCCTCGCGGCCCCCGGAACGTCCGGCCTACCGCCGAGACCGTCCCGAACGTGATGCGCCCACCACCCCCACCGACGGGCAGGGCCAGCGCGAACACCGCCGCGCCCGGTGCCACCTCGGTGGCGTCGGCCCAACCGATCGGGGTGACGTCGCCGGTCTCGGCCGTGAGGACAGCCAAATCACCGTCGGCGTCGACGCCTTTGACCGTCGCCGTGACCGACCGTCCGTCGGCGAAGGTCACGGTGGTCTCCTCGCCGCGCAGGTTGTGGGCGCTGGTCAGCACCGCCCCGGGGGCGACCACGACGCCGGCGCCCCGCCCCTCGGCCCGGCCGACCCGCACCACGGCAGGGCCGGACCCCGCCAGGATCCGTCCGGTCACTTCGGTAAGTTCGTTGAATATCGACATGGGTTCCTCCTTGGACGTGGCCAGGCTGGTAGGAGTTGACACAGAGAGTTGTGGTCGTCAACCCGGGTAACTTGTTAGTTGCAAGTTACTACCTAAGAGCCTGGAAGGGAAGAAAAAAATGACGGTGCCGACCACCGACTCCCTCGTTGGCGAGGCGCTCTCCGCGGCCCTGGCGAGTGTCGGCGACCGGTGGACCCTGTTGGTGGTGGACGCTCTCGGCGCCGGTCCGCGGCGATTCGCGGAGCTGGAGGCAGCCCTACCGGAGATCGCGACCAACATCCTGACCCAGCGTTTGCGCCGCCTCGAGGCGGATCAGCTGGTGATGGCGGTGCCCTATTCGGCGCGGCCCGCGTCGCTTCACCTACGAGCTGACCGAGACAGGGAAGGCGCTCGGCGGCGTGGTGCGTCTGCTCGCCCAGTGGAGCGCCGACCGCGGTTACGGAGGAACGGATCCGCCCGCTCACGCCGAATGCGGGACACCCCTCGTGGCCCGGTGGTGGTGCCCGACGTGCGAACGCCTCAGTGACCGAGAGCCCGCCGAGGCCATCTGGGTCTGAGCGCTCCCGCCTGGACCGGATCAGCCACCGGGGACGCCGCGGTGCCTAGGCTGCCACCGGTCATGACCGTCCCGCTGAGTCCGCTGCAGTCCAACGGCATCGCCATACCGTTCGACGACCGGCACTTCGCCCCGCAACGGGATAGCTCCGGGCTACTTTCCGACCCCGCCGCCCTCCAAGCCCGGTATCGCGAAGACGGCTACCTGTACCTACGGGGGGTCCTGGACCGGCCCACGGTGATCGAGATGCGCCAGGCGTATTTCAGCCGCTTCGACCCGTCCTACCTGCTCTCGGGCACCGATCCCGGTGACGGCATCTTCTCCGGCCATCGGGACCAGCGTCTGCCGGCCCACGGTGTGGCCGGCCACCCCGCCCACGCCTTTGTGCGCACCCCCCGATTCATCGCCTTCGCCGACGATCCCCGCCTCGAAGACCTGGCCAGCCGCATACTCGGCGGACCCGCGACCCGGCTGCCGCGCGCCATCGTCCGTCACTTTGACCGGGCCATGCCACTCGCGTCGCGTGCCCACGTCGACTACAGCTACCTGGATGCCGGCAGCGACCAGCTGCTCACGGTGTGGGTGCCGTTGGGTGACTGCCCGCGACCGACCGGAGGCCTGGTCTACCTCGAGGGCACCCACGGCCGGGACCGCTCGTCGTTTGACTTCTTGCGGTCCGTCACGGACCGGCCCGACGACACCCGGGCCATCAGCCACGACCTGGCCTGGGTGAGCGAGCAGCTGGACCGGCGATGGCGCTGGGCCGATTATTCGGCCGGCGATGTCACGGTGCATTCTCCCCACATCGTTCACGCCTCGCTCGACACCACCTCCGAGGTCATGCGGCTGTCCGCCGATTTTCGCTTCCTCCTGCGGGGGGAAGCGGCCGACGCCCGGTGGTTGGCGGCGTGGGCAGGCGACGACGGGAACTGATCGCCGCCGGCACGGGGCCGGGCGGAGCGGCACAGGCGCCCCTGAGCCCAGCCGGCAACCTTTGGAGCGCGCCGACTTTCTTTGGAGCGACATATACATCAGGCGTACATCTCGCTCCAAAGGTGAACAGATTTACCAAAGTCGACGGAGCGAGGGCCGCGACCAAAGCCGTCCTCCGGTTGATATGTCAACCATCTAGACTGGACGTGTGGAACGCACACAGTGGTTGACGCCGGCCGAGGACCGGGCCTGGCGCGCTTGGCTGGCCATGAGCCGAACGACTTCGCAGCCAGATCGGCCGTGACCTCCAAGCCGACTCCGGTCTGTCGGACGCCGACTACATGGTGCTGGTCCACCTCTCCGAGGCCACTGACCACCGGGTGCGCATGACCGACCTGGCGGCCCGGCTCAACTGGTCGAAGAGCCGGCTCTCCCACCAACTGGCCCGAATGCAGGCCCGGGGGTTGGTCGAGCGTGACGATTGTGCGTCCGACGCCCGGGGTGCATTCGCGGTGCTGGGCGCGTGCGGCCTGGCCGAGATCGAGCGGGCTGCCCCCGCCCACGTCGCCAGCGTGCGCCGGCATTTCATCGACGTCCTCGACCAGGAGCAACTCGAGCAACTGGCCGCGATCGCCGAACGGGTCGTAGCCCATCTGCGGGGCGAGAGCGCCTGTAGGCGCGGCGCCGAGGAGGCCCTCGGTGCCGACACGAGTGGGGGATCGTGCCGCCTCAGCGGCTAGCGTCAGCGGGGTGACGGCAACCGAAACAGCACCCACCAAGGAACGCTGGAGAGCCCAGTGGGCCGAGTTGTTTTCGGAGGTGGTAACCAGCGGTCTGTGTACCGGCTGCGCCGGCTGCGTGGTGGCGTGCCCGCACGACGTGCTCGGCTACGACGACACCAACGGCGTCTACCGGCCGTTCCACCTCGAGGACGAGCTCGGTCCCGGCCGACTGCGGGCACGGACTACGAGGGTGCACCAGCTGCACCCGCGCCTGCCCCCGGTTTCGCAACTGGGAGACCGAGATCGACAGCTACCTCTTCGGGAGAGAACGCCAGCCCGACGAGATGGACGGCGTCAGCAAGGACATCTTCCTGGCCCGGGCCGCCGACCCCGAGATGCACGACCGGGGCCAGGACGGCGGTCTGGTCTCGGCCATCCTGCTGTGGTGCCTGGAAAACGATCGCATCGACGCCGCCCTGGTGTCCCTGCTCGAGGGAGACGGCAGCACCTGGAAGGCCGTTCCCGGCCTGGCCCGAACCCGAGAGGAGATCCTGGCCGCGGCCGGATCGCGCTACACCTACTCGGCCAACACCCTGGCCTATATCGAAGCGGTGGAGAACGGCGCCGAACGCCTGGCCCTGGTCGGCATGAGCTGCCAGGCCTCCATCCCTGGCGTCATGCGAGCCCGCAAGGCCGGCAAGGTCGGGCGGCGACTGGCCCTCTCGATCGGCCTGCTCTGCTCGAAGACCTTCGACGACGCCATCTTCGACGAGCTGTTCGAGGCCAAGTACGGTCTGGCTCGGGCGGACATCGTGAAGATGAACATCAAGGGCGTCTTTCAGATCTGGATGCGCGACGGCTGCGTACCACGAGATCCCGCTCAAGGAATGCCACCAGTGGACCCGGGAGGGGTGCAAGACCTGCCCCGACTTCGCGGCCGAACACGCCGACATCGCCACCGGCGGGATCGGCGCCTTCAACGACTGGACCCTCACCCTGGTCCGCACCGACGCCGGGCGCGAGGTCATCGACGGGATGATCGCGGACCAGGTGATCGAGACCCGGCCCGGCGACGATGACCCCGGCGCCATCGCCTTACTTCGCAAGCTGTCGATCGTGTCCCGCCGGCGCTGGCCGGAGACCGCCGTCGCGGCGCCCCGCCTCGGCGTTCCCGCGCCGAAGGCCAAGGCCTGACGGCCGGGGGCCGCCGCCCGAACTAGGCCCGAGTTCGCTCCGGCCCGGTCGGCGCCGGCTGGGGCCAGCTTGCGGTGGTCCCACGAGACGACGCGGACCACGTCGATGGCCACCACCACCCGGTTGTACATCATGATCTCGACCAGCGGTCGCTGGTCTTCGCTGTAGGGACTGACGTAGCGCTCCCACATCGAGACCCCGAACTCCCACACCGGGATCGGGATCCTCGACGATGCGGGCTCGTCCGACCAGCTCGACTCCGCGGAGGTTCTCGTACTTGTCGCCCGCCTCGACCAGGAAGGTCAGGCGCGGATCGCGGCGCAGGTTCTGGATCTTCTGCGACTTGCGCTTGGTCTCGATGGCCAGGGTGCCGTCGAGGAAGGCATACCACATGGCGACGGCGTGGATGGACCCGTCGGGGTGCATCGAGCACATGGTCGTGGTGCGCTCGGCCTGGAGGAAGTCATCGACCTCCCCGTGGCTCATTCTGACTGCGTTTCTCTGGTTGACCCCCATGACCGAACAAACTAGCGGTCCCCCAAGCCGCCCGGCTGGCTCGGACGGTGTCCCCGGCGGCTAGGTTGGCGACCCGCCATGGGATCGCTGATCAAGAAGCGGCGGAAGCGGATGCGCAAGAAGAAGCACAAGAAGATGCTGAAGGCGACGCGCTGGCAGCGCCGGGCGCGGGCGGCTAGCGTCAGGCGCCGGGCGGACGCCGGACCGGACGATCCGGCCGTCCCCCGGGAAGGCGCCCCGGAACGAACCAGGTGGACCCGCTGCCCGCCAGCGCGGGTTGTGCTCCCGTGGCCTCGCCGAGGCGGTCGCGCCAGGCGGCCAGGCGGGGCTCAACCGCCAGGGCGGCGGCCTCCAGGTCGTTGGGGCCGTCGGCTCCGCCGCCACCCAGGCGGTCCCACGCCCGGTACACCAGCGAGGTTGACACTCCGAACGGCGGGGTGAGCAGGGTGTAACCGCTCGCCGTCGACGTCGTCGAACGGGCAGCGGCTCGACCTGCTCACCCACTCCTCGGACCCGGGCCCGGCCGCCGATCAGGCAGAACGGGACGTCGGCGCCGAGCCGGGCCGCCACCGTCAGGTCGGTCACCCCGGCCCAGCGCAGCACGGCGGCGGCGTCGGCTGAGCCCCCGCCCAGGCCGGCGCCGGCCGGGATCCGCTTGTAGAGGCGGACGAACGCCTGCCGGCCGGCGGCGGCCAGGGCCCGCCGGACCAGGTTGTCGTCGCCCGCAGGGACGCCGGCCCCAGCCCCACCGGCCCCAGCCCCACCGGCCCCAGCCCGCCGGCCGGCTCGATCACCAGCCCGTCGCCCGGGCCGATCTCGAGCCGGTCGCACAGGTCGAGGGTGACCATCTCGGCGTCGAGCAGGTGGTAGCCGTCGGTCCGCACGCCGGTGATGCGCAGGGAAAGCGTCAGCTTGGCCGGCGGCGTCCACCACCGACCACGCCGTCACCCATCGCCGGCAGCTTTCACGGCGGCGGCGGCCAGACGGCCCCAGGCGTAGAGGTCGAGGTTCTCGGCCCGGCTGTCCGGACTGAACCGCAGCCGCCTCGAAGGCGCCCGGCGGGACCATCCCCGCCAGCGCCCGCCGCAGCATCTTGCGGCGCTTGCCGAAGCCGGCCCGGACCAGACGGAAGAGCGTCGTCGGCGTCGACCAGTGGCCGGATCGATGGCCGGGACGGGCCGCCGGCGGATCGACACCAGGGCCGAGTCCACCTTCGGCCGGGGGAGGAAGACCGTCGGGCGGCACGTGACCCGACGACCGACGCCTCGGCCCAGTAGGCCACCTTCACCGAGACGGCCCCGTATTGCGGGTTGCCCGGGTAGGGCGGCCAGGCGCTCGCCCGACCTCACGCTGCACCATGATCACCATCCGCTCGATGGCCGGCACCCCGTCCAGGAGGTCGGCGACGAGCGGGGTGGCGATGTTGTAGGGCAGGTTGGCGACCATGATCCAACCGGGTTCGGTCCCGAGCACCTCAGCCCAGTCCATGTTCATGGCATCGCCGTGCAGGACCCGGACGTTGGCCGGGCCCGAGCACCGCCTCGAGAACCGGCAGCAGGCGCCGATCGACCTCGACCGCCGTGACCGCGGCGCCGGTCTTCCTCCAGGGCAAGGGTGAGCGAGCCCAGCCCCGGTCCGATCTCGAGCACCCGGTCGCCCGGGCCGACCTCGGCCAGGCGGACGATGCGCCGCACGGTGTTGGCGTCGGTCACGAAGTTCTGTCCGAGGGCCCGGCTGGGTCGCAGCCCGTGGGTGGTGAGCAGGTCGCTGATCTGCCGGGGGGACAGCGTCACCCGCCCGCTCCCGCCGGTTCGTCCGGTAGTCGGAACACGGCGGCGGTGTTGGCCCAGGTGGCCCGCTCGACTTCCTCCGTGGCGACCCCGCGAGCGGCCGCGACCGCGGCGCCGACAACGGGAACCAGGGCCGGGCGGTTGGCGCCGGCCGCGGTACGGAACGGGCGCCAGATACGGGCTGTCGGTCTCGACGAGCAGCCGGTCGAGCGGGACAGGCGGCCGCCGCGGCGCGCACGTCGTCCGCCGACTTGAACGTCACGATCCCGCTGAACGACAGCATCGCCCCCATCTCCAGGCCCCGCGCCGCCTCGGCCGGGCCCCCGGTGAAGCAGTGCAGGATCCACCGCTCGGGCACGCCCGTCGCGGTCAGGATGTCGAAGGTGTCGTCCCAGGCCTCGCGGGTGTGCACCACCAGGGTCAGGTCGAGTTCGGCGGCCAGCTGGACCTGGGCCGCGAAGGCCTCGCGCTGCACGGCCCGGGGCGAGTGGTCGTAGTGATAGTCGAGCCCGCACTCGCCCACGCCGACCACCACCGGATCGGGTCGGTCCAGCAGGGCGGCGATGCCGTCGACGCCCTCGACGGCGTCGTGGGGATGCAGGCCGACGGTGGCCCACACGCCCGGGTGGGCCCGGGCCACGTCGATGGCGGCCGCCGACTCGGCGGCGTCGGTGCCGATGGTGATCAGCCGGGTCACGCCAGCGGCCCGGGCCTCCTCGATGGCGTCAGCACCGACGCCCGTCGTAGGAGATGTGGCAGTGGCTGTCGGCCCACACGGCTCGGCTGCTCAGTCGGTGATCCGAGGAAAGAGCGGCTCGCCCCGCTCGACCGTCAGCCCGCCCGGATAGCCACCCCACGGCGCCGGCCTCCGGCAGGCGCTGGTCCAGCGACCCGGCCGGGCAGACCGATCCGCTCCCAGATCTCCTGGGACGCCCGCGTCAGGGCCGGGCTGGCCAGGATGGCCACGATCCGCAGCACCTCGAGGGCATCGCCGAGGACGGCGTCGACGGCTGGGCCGGGCTCGGCCTTCCACGGCTCGGCCGCTTCGAGGGCGGCGTTGGTCTCGCGCACCAGCCGCCAGGTCGCCTCCAGGGCCTCGCTGGGCGCCATCCGCGTCCAGGCGCCGGCGGCGGTCTCGTAGGCCGATGCGGCCACCGCGGCCAGGGGGCTGGCTGGATTCGGGGCCGGGCCGATGCCGCGCGCATTTGCGCTCGCACCACGGTCGCCACCCGGGCCAGCAGATTGCCGAGGTTGTTGGCCAGGTCGGCGTTGTAGCGGGCGACCATGCCCTCGTAGGAGAAGTCGCCGTCGGGGCCGAAGGCCTGGTCGCGCAGGAAGTGGTAGCGGAAGCCGTCGACTCCGAACACCGGCGTGAGATCCGCCGGGCGCGATCCGGTAAGCGACGACTTGGACATCTTCTCCCCGCCGACCAGCAGGAAGCCGTGCACCGCAATGCGGGCCGGGCGGGTCGATGCCGGCCGCCATCAGCAGGGCCGGCCAGTAGACGCAGTGGAACCGCAGGATGTCCTTGCCGATCAGGTGGTGCACCGCCGGCCACCAGGCGGCGAACCGTTCGGGATCGGACCCGTACCCGATGGCGGTTGCGTAGTTGATGAGGGCGTCGTACCAGACGTAGAAGACGTGGCCGGGGTCCCATGGGACCGGAACGCCCCACGTGATCGAGGTGCGGGAGATCGAGATGTCGCGCAGGCCGGCTTTGATCAGGCCGACCGCCTCGTTGCGCTTGGCTTCGGGGGTCACCGCATCCGGATTGGCCTCGTACCACTCGAGCAGCGGGTCGGTGAACTCGGACAGCTTGAAGAAGTAGTTCTCCTCCGACAGCAACTCGACCGGGGTGCCGTGGATGGGGCACCGGATGCCGTCGATCAGTTCGGATTCGGTGTAGTAGGCCTCGCAGGAGACGCAGTACAGGCCCTCGTAGGGGCGCAGCTCGATCCAGCCGTTGTCGTAGGCGGCCTGCATCAGCGGCCGGCGTGGCCTGGTGGTGGCGGGGCTCGGAGGTCCGGATGAAATCGTCGTAGGCGATGTCGAGGCCGGCCCACGCCTCCCGGTAGCGGGCGCTGGTCTGGTCGGCCTGCTCCTGCGGGGTCAGGCCGTTGGCTTCGGCGGCGCGCTGCACCTTGAGGCCGTGCTCGTCGGTGCCGGTGAGGAAGAACACGTCGTCGCCGCGCAGCCGGTGCCAGCGGGCCACGGCGTCGGCGGTGACCGTCGTGTAGGCGTGGCCGATGTGGGGGGCGTCGTTGACGTAGTAGATGGGGGTGGTGACGTAAAACCGGGCCACGGGGATGGAGGGTACCGGGTCTGCGCCGTTGGTCCGGAGCGGTTTAGGTCGGTCGTCCGGCCGGTCCGGGTCGGCGCCGGCGCCAGCCCCAGCGCCAGCTGGTACACCTGGCGTTTGGGCAGTCGCAGCTCGGCGGCCACGCCGGCCACGGCCTGACGCCGGTCGGCGCCGCGGCCAGCCGGGTCGCAGGAGCGGCCTCGATCACCTCGGCATCGGATGGCGGTCCGCGATCGGCCGGGCTCGGCGCCGCCGACGACCAGCACCCACTCCCCCCGGGGCTCGCCGGCTCGCGGCCCAGCTCGACGGCCTCGCCGAGCGTGCCCCGCCACAGCTCCTCGTGCACCTTGGTCAGCTCCCGGCCGACCGCCATCGCGGCGCTCCGGTCCGCACGCCTGGGCCAGATCGGCCAGGGTGCGCGGCACCCGGTGGGGCGCCTCGTAGAGCACCGTGGTGCAGTCCCGTGCCGCCAGGCCGGCGCAACCGCTCGTCGCGCCCGGGCCCCGGCGGGGCAGGAAGCCTTCGAAGCAGAACGCTCGGCCGGCAGCCCGGACGCCACCAGGGCGGTCAGCGACCGCCGACGGGCCCGGGCACCACCTCGACGGCCACCCCGGTCGTCGGCGGCCAGCCTGACCACCCGGGCCCCGGGGTCGGAGATGCCGGGCATGCCGGCGTCGGTGACGACGGCCACGGTCGGCCCCGCCTCCGGCCAGCTCCACGGCGTGGGCGGCCGCGGCCGCTTCGTTGTGCTGGTGCATGGCGAGCAGCCGGGGGGCGGGAATCCCGACCGCGCTCAGCAGCTTGCGGGTCCGGCGGGTGTCCTCGCAGAAGATGACGTCGGCGCCGGCCAGGGCGGCCGCGGCCCGCGGCGACAGGTCACCGAGGTTGCCGATCGGCGTACCGACCAGCACCACCCGGCCGCCCCTGCGGTCCGCCCGGCGTCCGGCGGCCCGGTCACTGGCCGCGGACCTCGAGGCAGTCGCCGACCTGCAGGCGCCAGCGCTCGAACGTGCCGGCCGGGGCCACCACCAGGCCGCCGCCGCCCGAGGTGGGGCGGCGACACCCGGCGGGGACCGATCACGCGCGATGCGCCGCACCCGCAGCGCCCGGCCGGCCTCCGTCGAGCTGCGACCGGGCGCACCAGGCCACGTCCAGGGCCTGGGCGTGGACCGGGGGTCAGGGTCTGCACCAGCGCCGGGCCCCGCAGCACCAGGGCGCCCTGCAGCGACGCCTGCCAGCCCCGGCGCCGGTCCTCGACCGACGCCAGGACGTCGCCGTCACGGAGCAGCCACGACATCGGCGGTCAGACGTTGAAGCGGATCTCGAGGACGTCGCCGTCGACGACCTCGTAGTCCTTGCCCTCGACCCGCAGCTTGCCCGCCTCCTTGGCCGCGTGCCAGGAGCCGAGGCGCAGCAGCTCGTCCCAGCGGATCACCTCGGCCCGGATGAACCCCCGCTGCAGGTCGGAGTGGATGACCCCGGCGCACTCAGGCGCCCGGGCGCCGGCCCGGAAGGTCCAGGCCCGGCTCTCCTTGTCGCCGGTCGTGAGGAACGTCCGCCGGCCCAGCAGGTGATAGGCGGCCCGGGCCACCCGGGGCAGGGCGCCCTCGCCCAGGCCGAGGCCCTCCAGCAGCTCGGCCCGCGCCTCGGGGTCGAGCTGGGCCGCCTCGGCCTCCAGCTCGACGCTGACGCCGAGCACGTCCCCGTGGCCGCCGAGCTCGTCGGCCACCGGCTTGACGATCGCCTCGGCGTCGACCACCTGGTCCTCGCCCAGGTTGACCACGGCGAGCACCGGCTTGTTGGTGAGAAGGAAGAACGGCTTGAGCAGGGCCCGGTCCTCCGGCGCCAGAGCGAGGACCGGTAGATCGGCGTGCCGGCCTCCAGCTCGGCCTGGGCCCGCTCCAGGGCGACCACCTCGCCCGCCAGCGACTTGTCCGAGCCTGGCGGCCTTGCGCCGCTTGTCGATCTGGCTCTCCACCGTGGCGACGTCCGCCAGCACCAGCTCCAGCTCGAGCACGCCGAGGTCGGAGAGCGGGTCGGTCGTCACCGACCACGTTCTCGATCCTCGAAGGCCCGCAGCACCAGGCAAAGGGCGTCGGCCTCCCGGATGCCGGCGAGGAACCGGTTGCCGAGCCCCTCCCCGGTCGACGATCCGGCGACCAGTCCGGCGATGTCGACGAACTCGACGGTGGCGTGCACGACCTTGCGGCTGGCGCTCATCACGGCCAGCTGGTCGAGCCGGTGGTCGGGCACGTGGGCCACGCCGACGGTGCTCTCCGTGGTCGAGAAGGGGTGGGCGGCAACCGGCGCCGACCCTCCCGTGAGGGCGTTGAAGAGGCTCGACTTCCCGGAGTTCGGCAGTCCGACGATGCCCAGTCGTTCCATTAACTCCGCAGGCTACCGGCGAGCCGGTCGCGGCGCGTACGGTGGCCCGGCGCGGGTCGGTGGCGACGCGCGCGTGGGTCGGCCCGCGGCGTCTAACCTGGTCCGCTATGTCCAAACGCACCCACAAGGCCCGTAACCGCGCCAAGCACAAGAAGGCCAACCACGGCCGCAAGCCCAACCGGGGCCGCTGACCGACGGCGCCGCCCTCGACGGACCGTGACGCCGGCCTGATCAGCGGGGCATCCGACCCCTTCAGTCCAGCAATCGGCCTTCAGCCAGCAATCCGGCCGTCCTGGCCAGGGCGGCCAGCGACTGCAGCGGCCGGGCGCCCGAGGTGGCTGACGATCTCGGCGGCGGCCAGGGCACCGAGTCGGGCGCAGTCACCGGCGGATCTACGCCCGCGGACCACTCCGAACAGGAACCCGGCCGCGAAGCTGTCGCCGGCGCCGGTGGTGTCCACCACGTTGGCCACCTCGACCGCTGGCACCGAGACGAGATCAGCCTCGCCGGCCACGATCGATCCGACGGCGCCACGGGTGACCGCCACGGTTCGGCACCGGCCGGGCCAAGGCCGTGGCCGCCGCCTCGGCGTCTGCGCACCCGCTCAGGCCGCACGCCTCCTGCTCGTTGGCGAACAGGATGTCGACCCGGTCGAGGATGCCCTCCAGCTGCCGGCTGTGCAGCCCCACCCAGGCCGGGTCCGACAGCGACAGCGCCACCAGCGCCCCCGCATCGCGGGCGACGCTCACCGCCCGTTCCACCGCCGCGTCCGTGCCGCCCGGGCCGATCAGGTAGCCCTCCAGGTAGAGGGCCCGGGCGGCCCGGATGGCGTCGACGTCGACATCGTCGGGTCCCAGCCGGGCCCCGATGCCGAGGTTGGTGCACATGGTCTTCTCGGCGTCAGGGGTGACCATGATCAGGCAGCGCCCGGTGCCCGGGCCGGCGCTGGTCCGGGCCGGCCGGCTCGGCGCCACCGAGAACCGCACCCCGGCCGCCCGGATGTCGTGGACGAAGACCCGCCCGAGGACGTCGTCCCGCACCTTCCCGATGAACCTGACCGAGCCGCCGAAGCGACGCCAGGCAGGCGGCGGTGTTGGCCGCCGACCCGCCGGACGCCTCGGTGGCCGGACCGAGGGAGGCGTAGATCCTCTCGGCCTGGTCGTCGTCGACGAGCGTCATGGTGCCCTTCTGCAGGCCGAACTCGGCCACCAGGTCGTCGTCCGGAGGGGGCCAGCACGTCGACGATGGCGTGGCCCAGGGTCACCACCTGGGGGTCATGCGGCATGGACCGACGGTAGCTGGCGCAGGCGGCGGGCCGAAACTGAGGCGCTAGGGTGGCGACGCTCAAACGGCTGGGAGGAGGGACAGGTGACCGACATCGCGGATTACCGGCTGCCCCGCAGCGTGTGGCCCCGGCACTACCAGCTGGAGTTGACGCCCGATCTGGCCGCGTCGCGCTTCGACGGCGAGGAGGTCGTCACCCTCGACGTGGTCGAGCCGGTCCGAACGTTGGTCTGCAACGCCGCCGAGCTGGAGATCCAGGCGGCCCGCCTCGAGACACCGGACGGAGCCGTCCTAGAGGGCCGGGTCGAGCTGGACGAGCCGGCCCAGCGAGCGACGATCGAGCTTCGACGCCGCCGCTGTCCCCCGGCTCGGGCTACCGGCTGCACCTCCGCTTCACCGGCATTCTCAACGACCAGCTGCACGGCTTCTACCGCAGCACGTTCACGGCCGACGACGGGGTCGAGCACGTCATCGCCGTCACCCAGTTCGAACCCGCCGACGCCCGTCGGGCCTTTCCCTGCTGGGACGAGCCCGAGTTCAAGGCGGTCTTCGCGGTCACCCTGGTCGTCGACGAGGAGCTGACCGCGCTGTCCAACGCGTCCGTCGCCAGCGAGGAGCCCGCCGGCGACGGCCGCCGGCGGGTGCGCTTCAACGAGACCATGGTCATGTCGACGTACCTGGTCGCGTTCGTGGTGGGCCCGTTCGAGCTCGACGCCGCCGGTCGACGTTGACGGCGTGCCCCTGCGGGTCGCCGCCGTGCCGGGCAAGTCACACCTGACCGGGTTCGCCGATCGAGGCCGGGAGCCACGCCCTGCGCTTCTTTTCTCAGTACTTCGAGCTTCCCTATCCCGCCGACAAGATCGACCACGTGGCCATCCCGGACTTCGCCTTCGGCGCCATGGAGAACCTCGGGTGCGTCACCTACCGGGAGAACGCCCTGCTCGTCGACCCGGCCGAGGCGTCGCAGCTCGAGCTGCAGCGGGTGGCCACCGTCGTGGCCCACGAGACCGCCCACATGTGGTTCGGCGATCTGGTGACGATGAAGTGGTGGAACGGCATCTGGCTCAACGAGGCGTTCGCCACCTTCATGGAGCTGACCGCCAACGAGCACTACCGGCCCGACTGGCAGGTGTGGACCGCCTTCGGCACCAGCAAGGCGGCCGCCCTGGCGACCGACGGGCTGCGCAGCACCCGGCCGGTGGAGTTCGACGTCGGCCGGCCCGAGGAAGCCGAAGCCATGTTCGACGTGCTCACCTACCAGAAGGGCGCGGCCGTCCTGCGGATGCTGGAGCAGTACATCGGCCCGGAGACCTTCCGCAAGGGCATCAGCCATTACCTGAGCATCCACGCCTACGCCAACACCGAGACCGGCGACCTGTGGGACGCCATCGAGGCCGTATCCGGCGAGCCGGTGCGGGCCATCATGGACTCCTGGATCTTCCAGGGCGGCTACCCGCTGATCTCGGTCCAGGCCGGCGCCGACGCGGCGACGATCACGTCTGTCGCAGCGGCGCTTCCTGTATCGTGACGGCGCCGAGGCGGGCCGCGGTGCCGGAGGTGGCGGCGGAGGCGACGGCGGGGGGACGAGCGCTGGGCCGTCCCGGTCAACCTGCGGGCATCCGTCGGCGGTGTGGTCCAGCGCCAGCGGCTGCTCGTCGACGGGGCCGGCGGCGTCGATCGACTTCGACGGTCCCGTCGACTGGGTGGTGGTCAACGACGGGGCCTGGGGCTTCTACCGGGTCCACTACGACCCCGACCTGTTGGCGTCGCCTGACCGGGGCCGGCCTGGCCACGGTGTGCGACCCGCTGGAGCGCATGGCGCTCGTCGTCGACTACTGGGCCGGCGGTGGTGTCGGGCACCACCACCCTCGACCAGTGGGTCGGCGTGGTCGAGGCCCTCGGCGACGAGGACGATCCCGACGTGTGGGCCGCCGTCGGCGGCGCCCTCCGGCTCTCGATCTCATCGCCACCGATCGAGACGACCGGGCCGCCCTCGCAGGAGTTCGTGCGGCGGGTGGCCGGCCGGTCCTGGGCGCGCCTGGGGTGGGACCCGCGCCCGGGCGAGATCGCAGCGCTCGGGCATCGCCCGCGGGCGGGTCCTCTCCGCCCTCGGCCTGCTCGGAAACGATCCCGCCGCTCGGCGAGGCCACGCTTGGCCCGCTTTCGAGCATTTCGTGGCCGACCGGTCCGGGCTGGCTCCCGACCTGCTGACGCCCGGTCGCCCACGTGGTGGCGGCCTGGGGCGGCGAGGAGGGCTGGAACTCGATCCTGGACCAGTACCGAGCGGCCGCCACCCCCCAGGACAAGGTGCGCTACCTGCTCGCCCTGCCCGCCACCCGGGACCCGGCCCTGCTGGCCCGCACCCTCGATCTGGCCCTCGGGGACGAGGTCCGCACCCAGGACGGCCCCTTCCTGGTCGCGGAGGTCATGTCCAACCGGGCCGGCGGGGCCCTGGCCTGGGACGTGGGTCGAGGAGCACTGGGACCAGCTCCGGGAGCGCCTCCCGCCGGCGCTGATCGCCCGCATCCTGGAGGGCATCCCGGCCCTGGTGGATCCGGCGGTGGCCGGCCGCCGTGCACGCCTTCGCCGCCAGCCACGACCTGCCGCTGGCCGGCCCCCGCCTCGACCAGCTGCTCGAGCGCATGGACATCAACGTGGCGCTGGCCGCTCGCCTGCAAGGCACCATGCTCGGCCGCCTTCTCCCGCTGAACCGCGGCGTGACCCCCGTCGAGGTGTTCGCGGTCGAGGATCGGTCGGTGCAGATCGCCTGGGCCTGTCTGCCGACTCGCCCGGGATGACCATCGAGGTCGGGGGACAGCGAGCGAGGTCGGGGACCCGCCTCCCGGCTGGTATCGAGGGCTGGCGGCCGGTCGCCGGGCCCGGGTGCGGCCGGCCCGGGCGCGGTGACGATCAGGGGCCTCGATCCGGCCACGGCCTACGACATCTGCCTGAGCGGCCCCGGCCGGCCCCGCGCCAAGGTGGGGACCGCTGACCACCCTGCCCGCTCCTCCGGGCCGGCTCCTGGCCCGGTTCGCGACCATCAGCGACTGCCACATCGGCGAGCGGTGGGTCGGCCCGCTCCGGCGGCTGCACGACCCCGGCCCCGGCCGCCCGGTCTGGCCGCCTACCCGGTGCGCTGTGCCCGGGCGGCCATCGCCGAGGCCGAAGCGTGGGGGGCCGAACTGCTGGTCGCCAAGGGCGACCTGACCCAGGAGCGGCGAGGCCGCCGGAGATCTACGGCGCCGTCGATGTGCTGCGGACGGCGGCGGTGCCCGGTCGAGGTGATCCTGGGCAATCACGACGTGAAGAGTGCGATCGACGCGGTGGCGGTGATCGTCGGCGTGCGGGTTGCCCGTGACCCGCCAGCCGCGCGCCCGTGATCTGCCCGGCGTGCGGCTCGTCCTCGGCCACAGCCCCCTGCCGGACCGCCACCGCGGCGCCGTCACCGCATCCGATGCCGCCGGCCTGGCCCGGCTGGCCCGGGAGGGAAGCGGGCCAGCGGTCGTGGTCCTGCACCATCCGCCCCGGCGGCTGCCGATCCAGACCCACTACCCCCCGTCTATCACCTGGCGCGACTCGGCCCGGCTGATCGAGGCGCTGGCGGCCGCCAACCCGTCGTCGTTGTTCCTCGCCGGGCACACCCACCGGAACCGCCGCTACCGGGTGGGGAGCCTGACCGTCGCCGAGGTGGGCAGCACCAAGGACTATCCGGGCCAATGGGCCGGTTACGCGGTCCATGAGGGCGGGATCCGCCAGGTCGTGTTCCGGGTGGCGGCGCCACCGGCCATCGCCTGGACCGAGATGACCCGGCGGGCCATGGGCGGGGTGTGGGGCTGGTGGAGCCCGGGGCGGCTCGCCGATCGGTCTGGACCTTGGAGTGGCCGAACCGCATCATCCCGGCCGGGCCGGACCGGGCGTCACGGATGTAGCGGGTTCGGTCCACGGCCGGGGCCGGCGACACGCTCAGGGGCGGGCGTCGGGGCCGGGGCGGCGGGGAGCCGTGAGCGCCTCGACCCGGGCCTGGACCTCAGCCAGGCGGTTCGATGCCAGGGCGTGCAGCCGCTCGGCCTCGGCGTAGAGGTCGGCGGCCGCCTCGATCCCGAGGTCGCCGGCGGCCAGCCGCTCGGTCACCGCCTCGAGGGCACTCATCAGCTCTTCGAAGGTACGGCTGTCTTCACTCATCTCCGTCTCCGTAACCGGCATGGTGGCTATCGGTGACCCCGTTGCCGGCCGGGGTGGGTCCGTCGGCGGTGGCAACGCCCGTCACGGCCGCGGCCACTCGCCCGGCCGCCAGGCGAACATCGATGGCATCACCGGATCGAAGCGAGGCCGCGTCGCGGACCACCGCCCCGTCCGGGCCCGTCACCACGGCGTAACCGCGCTCCAGGGTGCGGGCCGGCGAGAGGGCTCGAAGATGCCGCAGCTCCGCCAGCAGGCGGCCGTCGGCGCGAGCCAGCGTCTCCCATGTCGGTCGCCGCCAGTCGGGCGCCCGCAGCCGGGTCCGGCACTCGGCCAGCCGACGGGCCGGGTGCAGACCCTCCAGTCGATCGGTGCACCGATCCAGCCGGTGGGCCGCCCGCTCCACCCCCTGTCCCAGCGCCCGCCGGGTCTCGACCGACTGCAGGCGCCGGCCGGCGAGGTCGGCCCGGCCCTGCAACGCCAACGCGGCCCGAGCCAACCGGCCGTCCAGCCCGGTCTGGAGGGCGACGCGGTCGGGCACCACCTCCGCCGCCGCGATCGACGGCGTCGCGCACCGCAGGTCCGCCACCTCGTCGCAAAGAGGACGGTCGCGCTCATGGCCGATGGCGGACACGACCGGAACCGGGCAGGCCGGCCACGGCCCGGCACACCTCCTCCGTGCTCCACGGCAGCAGCGAGGGGCGTCGCCGCCGCCGCGAGCCAGGATCACCACCTCCACCCCGGGCCGGGCCGCGACCGCCTGCAAGGCCTCGACGATGGCGACCGCGGCGGCCGGGCCCGAAACGGTGGTCTCCTCGAAATACAACGGGTAGCCGGGAAACCGGACCGCCGCGACCGACTCGATGTCCTTGCGCACTGCGGCGTCGGTCCCGCACACCACCCCGACCACCGTGGGCAGAACCGGAATCGCCCGCCGCGGCCGGTCCAGAAGTCCATCGGCGGCCAGGCGCCGGCGGGTCTCGGCGATCAACTCGGCGATGGCACCCTCGCCGACGGGCGTCACCTCTTCGGCCACGAGATGCACCTGGCCCCGATCATTGGCCCATTGCAGGACCGCCCACCACGCACACCCGCTCGCCGTGAACGGCCCGGCTGCGGCGGACGTTGGCCGAAGGCACCTTGACGTCGATCTGGGCGGCTCGGTCCCGCAAGGTAAAAAACATCCACCCGCCTCGAGACACAGTCGGTCGGTGGACTTCACCTTCGACCGCGACGCGGCCGACTCCGCTCAGGGCGCGGGCGAGCTCTCCGGCCAGCCGGATCAGGGTGACCCGGCGGGGAGACCCGCCTCCGGGCTCGTCCCAAAGTTTCATCGGAATGGTGGCATCGTCATCGCTTGAAGGCTAGCGATAGCCAGGGACGGCGACGCGGGCCGCTAGGATGTCACGACGTGCCGGGTAACCAAGCGGTCGCCCGGGCGGCCACGGGATGATCAGTCCCGGACGGTCGACCGGGAGCCGAACGCCCACCGGCCGACCATGAAGCTACAGGAGCAGGTTTGACGACTACCGAGCTGCCCGGCTCGTTCGCCGCCCTTGGGGTGGCGCCCGAACTGGTAACCGCCCTTGAGTCCCAGGGCATCACTGAACCCTTCCCCATCCAGGCCCTCACCATCACCGACGCCCTGGCCGGGCGCGACGTCTGCGGCAAGGCCAAGACGGGATCCGGCAAGACGCTGGCGTTCGGTGTTCCCGTCCTCCAGCGCCTCGGCGACAGCGGACCCACGTCGGGTCGGCGAGGCCCGCGCCGCCCACGGGGCCTGGTGCTGGTCCCGACCCGTGAACTGGCCCGGCAGGTCGCCGACGTGCTGCTCCCTCTCGCCGAGAAGTCCGGCCTGACGCTCACGGCGTGCTACGGCGGTGCCGGGATGGACGCCCAGATCAGAGCGCTGGCGGAAGGCACGGACGTCCTGGTGGCCACGCCTGGTCGCTTGATCGACCTGCGCCAGCGAGGCGACGTCGACTTGAGTCAGATCGAGGTGCTGGTCCTCGACGAGGCCGACCGCATGGCCGACATGGGTTTTATGCCGCAGGTGGAGTGGCTGCTCCGCCACCTGGTTCGACGACCACCAGACCATGCTGTTCTCGGCGACCCTCGACGGCGACGTTGATCGCCTGGTCCGTGACTATCTCCGTGACCCCGTCCGCCACGAGGTGGTGTCTGCGCAACCGACGGTTACCGCCATGGCCCACCGCTTTCTTCTGGTCCATCAGATGGACAAGGTCAAAGTCACGGCCGCCATCTGCCGGCACGCCCAGCGTTCACTGGTGTTCACCCGCACCAAGCGAGGCGCCGACCGGCTCACCGAAGCCCTCCGCAAGGAGGGCGTCGACGCCCGGGCCATTCACGGCGACCTCCGCCAGCAGCAGCGGGAGCGAGCCCTCCGCAGCTTCGCCCAGGGCCGCCTGCCGGTGCTGGTGGCCACCGACGTGGCCGCTCGAGGCATCGACGTCGACGGCATCGACGTGGTCATCCACTTCGATCCTCCCGAGGACCACAAGGGCTACCTGCACCGCTCCGGGCGCACCGCCCGGGCCGGCCGGGACGGTCTGGTCGTGACGCTGGTCCTGTGGAACGAGCAACTGGAGGTGGAGCGGATCCAGCGGCGCCTCGGGTTGTCCGGGCCGGTCGTCGAGATGTTCTCCAACGACCCTCGGCTGCGAAATCTGGTTGCCTGGGACCCAGCCGCGGTATCGGTGGCCTGACCAACCGGTCCTCTCGACCCCATGCAGGTTGTACTCGACACGCTGGCATTCGCCGGCGGGCTGGCCCTCGTCCTCGGGACCCTGCTCTCGGCGGTCCGGGCCACCATCCTGCCCCGCGGCGTCCAGAGCCGCATCGCCCAGGGTGTCGACCAATGCCGTCCGGGCCATTTTCCGCCTGCGCGTCGGCCGTTCCGCGACCTACGAGCGCCGCGACCGCATCATGGCCATGTTGGGTCCGATCGCCCTGTTGGTCCTGCTGGCTACCTGGCTGGTCCTGATCATGACGGGGTACACGCTGATGTACCTGGCCGATCACCGACCGCTCGCTGACCCAGGCCGTGGAACTGTCGGGATCCTCGATCTTCACCCTCGGGACGACGTCGGACCGACACCTCGGCCGCCCTCCTGCTCACCTACTCCGAGGCCGCGCTCGGGCTGCTCCTCGTGGCCCTGCTCATCACTTACCTGCCCAGCATCTACGGGGCCTTCTCGCGGCGGGAGAGCGGGGTGGCGCTGCTGCAGGTCCGGGCCGGGAATCCGCCGACGGCGGCCGACCATGCTCATCCGTTACCACCGCATCGAGGAACCCCAGTACCGGCTGACCGAGCTGTGGCGGCAGTGGGAGGCCTGGTTCGCGGACATCGAGGAGACCCACACCACCTTCCCGATCCTGGCGTTCTTCCGGTCGCCCCAACCGGAGCGGTCGTGGATCACCTCGGCCGGCGCCCTCCTCGACGGAGCCAGCTTCTGGGCGGCGGCGATCGAGCACCCCAGAGACCCCGATGTGCAGCTGTGCATCCGGGCCGGCTACCTGGCCCTGCGGCGCATCGCCGACATCTTCAAGGTGCGCTACGACGTCGATCCCTCGCCCGGACGATCCGATCACGCGTGTCGCGCCAGGAATGGGACGAGGCCATGGAGGAGATGGCGGCGGCCGGCGTACCGGTCCTCGCCGACCGGGATCAGGCCTGGCAGGACTGGAAGGGCTGGCGGGTCAACTACGACGCGGTGCTGCTCAACCTGGCCCGCCTGGTCGAGGCGCCGCCGACGCCATGGGTCTCGGATCGCAGTCCCTTGAACGTCAGGGTGGGGGCGGCCGCTCCGCACCGGTCCCGCTGGTTGCGCTGGTCCCGGTCGCTTCGGTCACGGTGGCTTCGGTCACCTCGGTCGGACCGGTCGGAACCGCCGGCCCGGTCGGACCCGCCGGCCCGGTCGGCCGGCTCGCTGGACCGGATGGACTAGCACCCCCTCGGCCGGCCCGAGGCCGCCGGCCGAAGACGATCCGGGTGAGGGCGATGGCGGCCATGATGGCAATCAAGGCCACCGCGATCCCGTAGAAATCGGCGGCGTCGTTGTGTGGTCCCGGGATGTTGGCGGTGGCGTCAGGGCCCCCGGTGATGGTGATCACCGAACCGGGGGCGGTGGTGGGAGTGGACCGGCCAGGAACGGTGATGGTGGGGCCGGCGGCCAAGAAGCCCCCGGCCGGCGGACCGGCAGGGCTGGCACCCCCGGACGTCGGCCCCGGGTTGATGGTGGTCAAGACCGGCACAGAGGACGCGCCGATGGTGTGCAGTAGCACCGGTTATAGGACGTACTTCTGCACACTATTCGGGTCGCCGGCAGCAATCTGGCTGGGGTGGGCCCGTCGAGAGCCGGTATGAACGGAGTCGGACCGGCCGGCCGCTAGCCTGGCTTCACGTGTCGGACGCCTGGCTGATCGAACCATCGGGCCCCCTTCGTGGCGAGGTGGAGGTGCGAGGATCGAAGAACGCAGTGACCAAGCACATGGTCGCGGCCATCCTCGGACAGCGGACCGAGCACCATCACCAACGTTCCCGACGTCGGCGACGTCGACATCACCGCCCGCATCCTCACGGCCATCGGGGCCGGGGTGGAACGGGCCGGAGACTCCCTCACCGTCACTCCCCCGACGGAGGTGTCACCCGTCCGTGCCCCTGTCGTTCAGCGGGCTCAACCGCATCCCCGTGCTGCTGCTCGGTCCCCTGCTGCACCTCACCGGTGAGGCGTTCGTCCCCAGAGTCGGAGGCGACCAGCTCGGCAGCCGGCCGGTCGACTTCCACGTCGATGCCCTCCGGGCGCTCGGTGCCGAGGTCGAGGTGAGCGACGACGGGATCACGGCCCGTTGCAGCCGGCTGCGCGGGGCCATCATCGAGCTCCCCTACCCCAGCGTCGGCGCCACCGAGTCGGCCCTGCTGTCGGCGGCCCTGGCCGAGGGCAAGTCGGTGATCCGAGGGGCGGCGACCGAGCCCGAGGTGCTCGAGCTGGCGCTGTTCCTGCAGCGCATGGGGGCCCGGATCGAGCTGCGCCCCGACCGCCGCATCGTGATCGAAGGGGTGCCGGATCTGCGCGGCGCCCGGACCCGCCTGCAGGGCGACCGCAACGAGGCGTTCAGCTACCTGGTGGCCGGGTTGCTGACCGGCGGGCAGGTCCGGGTCGTCGGCTGCGGCCAGGACCGCCTGGTCACCGCCATCACCACGCTGATGCGCATGGGCGCCCAGGTGGACGTCGACGACCAGGGCATGACCGCGTGTGCGCCCGACGGCCTGCGGGCCGCCGCGGTGCAGACCGAGGTCCACCCCGGGTTCATGACCGACTGGCAGACCCCGCTGATGGTGCTGTTCACCCAGGCCGAAGGCATGTCGGTGCTGCACGAGACGGTGTACGAGGACCGCTTCGTCTACGTGCCTGCCCTGCAGCAGATGGGCGGCGAGATCGAGCTGTTCGCCACCTGCCTGGGCGGCCCGGCGTGCCGGTTCCACGAGACCAGCAACCTCCACTCCGCCGTGGTGCGCGGCGTCTCGAAGCTGCGCGGCGCCGAGGTGGAGATCCCCGACGTGCGAGCCGGGTTCTCCAGCGTCATCGCCGCCGCGGCCGCGGAGGGACCGTCGATGCTGCGGGGCGTCCACCACCTGGAGCGCGGCTACCACCGGCCGGCCGAGCAGCTGCGCTCCCTCGGGCTCGACTTGAACACCACCTGAGCCGCGCCCACCGGCCGCGGGGCGGCCCGGCGGGCGTCAAGTGAGTCGTATGCTGCCGGGCGGTATGGGCGTCGTCGACCGGATCATGGACTCAGGCCGAGCGCCTGACGTCCACCGAGCGCAAGATCGCGGAAGTACTGGCCCGAGAGCCGCAGGTGATCGCGTTCGGCACCGTCGCCCAGGTGGCCCAACGGGCCGGGTACCAGCGGGCCTTCCGTGGTGCGGCTGGCCGTCAAGCTCGGCTATGACGGTTTCGTCGGCCTCCAGGCCGATGTGCAGTCCGAACTGGCCCGTCAGCTGGGTCCGGCCCGGGAACGAATCCGCCAGCGCCTGCCCACGGACTTTCTGGCCCGGGTCCAGGCCGCCGAGCAGGACAACGTCCTGCAGACCCTGCACGGCGTCGGTGCCGCGGCCCTGGATCGGTCCATCGCCCGCCTGGCGGACCGCCATCGCCGGGTCTGGGTGCTCTCGGCCGAAATGACCACCCCGATCGGGATGGTCCTGGCCAGCTCAACTGGCCCAGCTCCGGGAGGGAGTGACGCTTCTGCAGGGTTCGGAGGTGGCCGTCAGCCGGGCCCTGGCCGGACTCGAGCCGCTCGACACCTTGATCGCCATCGACATCCGCCGCTACGAGCGTTCCCTCGTTGGCCTGACGCAAGTGGGCAGGAGAACAGGGCGCGGCCGATCATCGCCGTCACCGACAGCCCGCTTTCGCCGTTGGCGGCCGGGGCGGCGGAGACGTTCTTCATCTCGGCCCACGGTGTCGGACCCTTCGACAGCGTGACCGGTGGGATCGCCCTTGCCAACGTGCTCGTCGCCGGCGTGGCGGCCCGCCTCCGCCAGAGTGCTCCCGCCCGTCTGGACGCCATCGAGGGGGCGTGGTCGGCGGTGGGCGCCCTGGTCGCCGAGCCCGGAGGCCGCAGCCCCCTCCCGGGCATCGACCGGATCGCCCACCCCCGGGGAAATGGCGCGGAGGAAGGGTCGGTCCGGGCGGAGAACCGCTGACGCCGAAGGCTCACATTTCAGGCCGAGCCGCCGCAGGCTCACATTTCAGGCCGAGCCGCCGCAGGCTCACGTTCAGGCCGAGCCGCCCGGCTCACTTCAAGTCGAGCCGCCGCGGGCTCACACGGCGAGCCGGAGCCGCCGCAGGACCAGGGCCGTGACCGCCATCGGGTTGGCGCTGTCCTGCGGGGTGCCGCCCGACAGGAGGGCGGCGCGGGCCAGTTCCGGCTCGTGGGCGGCCTCCCAGGCCGCCACGGCCTCCTGAACCGAAGCCGGCCGAGCCAGGGCGGCGGATGCAGCCGCCCGTTGCCAGGCGTGGAGGTCGTCGAGGAGGGCTCGTCCCTGCCAGGCGGTGAGCCGGCTCGGCGCCGGGACCACGGCCAACGCTTGGTCCACCGCGTCCACCAGGCGGTCCAGGGCCGCCACCCGGCCCACCAGCTCGAGGGCCTCGGCCGCCTCGGCGACCGGACGACCGGTGGCCAGGGCAACCGGTCCGGCCTCTCCGATGTCAGCTCGGGCGGTGGCGACCACGAACCGTTCGGCCAGCTGCTGGTCCACGCCGAGGGCGACGAGCTTGTCCTCCTCCAACTTGGCCGCCTTCCCCGGCGCCGGCGCCCACCAGGGCATCCGCCAACGGCACATCGCGGCCCACGACCTCGCCAAGCCGGAAACCGCCCGGCCGGATCAGGTAGGCCCGGGCCAGCGTGGCCACCGCGGTTCGGATGGCGTCATGCAGGGCGGCTTCGGCGTCGGCGGACAGATCACCTGATCGTTGTTCGAGCTCGGCCCACCGCTCCCCGGCCCCGACCACCTGACGCGCCGCCCAGAACGCGGCTGCCACCTCCGCGATGTCGCGGCCGAGCTCGGCGGCCGTCTCGTGGGCCCAGACGATCCCCAGCTGGTCCACCAACTCCCCAGCCACGTCGGTAGCGACCAACTGGGGGTACAGGCGATGCCCGGGTATCAGCTCGCCGAAGGGCTCCCGGATCGGAGCGGGAAAATAGGCGACGACGGCCTCCAGCAGCGCCGGGTCGTCCACGACGTCCGACGCTTCGATGGCCGCGACCAGATCAGATTTGGCGTAAGCCAGCAATACGGCCAACTCCGGCCGGATGAATCCCGCTCCGGCTTCCCGGCGGACCTGCAACTCGCCCGGTGACGGTAAACATTCGACCGTTCGATCGAACCGGCCCGCCTCCTCCAGGATCGCGACCAGGCTCGCGTAGGCATCGAACTCGCGGGCGCTGCCAGGTACGGCCCGGCTGAGGGCGGCCACGCTGTGGTCGACCTGGCGCAATACCTCCGCGGCCACTTCGTTCTCGGAACGGGCCAGATAGCCGTCGCGCTCGGCCGGATCGAGCCGGCCCTGCTCGATGGCCAGAGCCAGCAGGATCTTGCAGGTTGACCTCGCGATCGGAGGTCGCCACTCCGGCCGCGTTGTCGATGAAGTCGGCGTTGATTCGGCCCCCTCGACGGCGAATACCGGATCCGGGCCAGCTGGGTGACCCCGAGATTGCCGCCCTCGGCCACGACCCGGGCCCGGAGCTGGTCGGAGGTGATGCGGACGTCGTCGTTGGCTCGATCGCCGACGTCGGCGTCCGCCTCCTCCGGGGCCTTTACGAACGTTCCGATGCCCCCGAACCAGAGCAGGTCGACCGGCGCCGCCAGGATGGCCCCGACCAGCTGGGGCGGGCTGAGGGTGTCGGACGCGACGCCCAGGGCGCGTTGCACGCTCGCGGCGAGCGGGACGGCCTTGGCGTCGCGGGGCCACACCCCGCCCCCTCCGGAGATGAGATCGGAGCGGTAGTCGGCCCAGCTCGAACGGGGCAGGGCGGCCAGGCGGCGCCGCTCGGCAAACGACGAGGCCGGATCCGGATCGGGGTCGAGGAAGATGTGACGGTGGTCGAAGGCGGCCACCAGCTGGATAGTCGGGCTTTGCAACATGCCGTTGCCGAACACGTCGCCGGACATGTCGCCGACGCCCGCGACCCGGATCGGATCGGTCTGCACGTCGATGCCGAGCTGGTGGAAATGGCGCCGCACCGCAACCCAGGCGCCTCTGGCCGTGATGCCCATGGCCTTGTGGTCGTAGCCACGCGAACCCCCGGACGCGAACGCATCTCCGAGCCAGAAGTGATACACATCGCTCAGGGCGTTGGCGAGGTCGGAGAACGTCGCCGTCCCCTTGTCGGCGGCGACAACCAGGTAGGGGTCGGGCCCGTCCCATGCCACCACCCCGGGGGGATGTACCACCTCGCCGGAGACCAGGTTGTCCGTGACATCGAGCAAGGCTCGGACGAACGCCTCGTACGCCGCCTGGACGTCCTCTGGGCCGAAGCCCGCCGTACCTCCCGGAGCGGCGGGCCGGCGGCAGACAAAGCCGCCCTTGGCCCCGGTCGGGACGATGATGGCGTTTTTCTTGACCTGGGCGAAGGCCAGATCGAGCACCTCGGTGCGAAAATCGAGGGGCCGCTCGCTCCAGCGCAGTCCGCCCCGGGCGATCAGCCCGGCCCGCAGGTGGATACCCTCCACGCCGGGGCCGTGAACAAAGGCCTCGACCTTCGGACGAGGAGCGGGAAGGTCGGGAACCTCGGCGCTGTCCAGTTTGAGGGTCAGCACCCGGTGATGGCGACCGTGGGCGTCGACCTGGAAGTAGTTGGTCCGCGTGGTGGCGTCGATCAGTCGCAGGTAACCACGCAGCACCTGGTCCTGCCGCAGGGCGGGAACCAGATCCAGTTCGGAGAGGCAACGCCCGCGCTCCCTCTCCTGGGCCGGACCAACCTCTCGTGGCGGGGGCTCGCCATCGGGCCGTCCCACCCGGGTTGGTGCCTCGGGCGGCTCCACGCTCGGGGAGGGCGAAGCGGGAGACGCCTGAGGGGGAGGTGCCATAGAGAGACCGGGCGGGCGTCGGTCCAGGCCGGCCCAGGCATCCGGGTCGAACCGAGCCTGGAAGTATCCGATCAGGCCGCGGGCCACGTCGGGGTAGGCCACCAGCGGATCAGCCAGATCAGCAGGCGACAGCGAGGTGCGACCCTGGAGCCGGTACCGAAGGTAAGCCCGGAGCACCGTTACCTGGCGCCAGTCCAGGCCGGCCGCGGTTACCAGACGGTTGAGCGAGTCGACCTCGGTGTCGCCGCGGGCCAGCGCTTCGAGGGCGGCCACCAGGCGCGGCCCGTGGATGTCAGGCACGAACCGGAGCGCCTCCGGACCGTAAGGCGAGTCGATCCGGACTCCGAGGTCGTCGAGATGAACCGCGGGTTGCCCGGCCGAGCCGGATCGGACCAGATATGGCACGGACTCCACGACCACCAGCCCGAAGCTCTCCAAGACGGGCAGAAACCGGGTGAGCTCGATCCCCCGTTCGCCGTAGCGGCGGATGCGGAACGCGCCCCCGTCGGCGTCATGATCAGGGCGCACCGCCAGCAGATGCTGACCTCCGAACGTGGAGCGCACCCAGGCGCCTTCGACTTCGGGGGGTTGCATCCCGGCCAGGGTGGCCAGGCCGGCGACGTCGAGGGCGGCCTCCTCGGGAGGCGTTCGCTCCTTGTAACTGGCCGGCACCCGGGCCGCGAAGCTGGCCGCCTCGTCGGCCCCGCCCGGGCCCGGCAAGAGGGCGGCCAAGGCCTGCTCCCACCCGGACGAGGCGGCCATGGCGTCCGCGTCCGGTACGCTGCCGAACCCACTCACACGGGCAGCTTCGCGCAGCCGGCTGCGTCGCGGCGGTCTAGAGGTCGAGCCTCGGTTCGGGACCGAACCCTCGCGGCAGTGCCGCCGCTCGATCCCGGCGGATGGAGGGCTGGCGGGCCCACTCCAGGTCGAAGCCGTCCCCAAGGACCCGGACCGTGGCGATGTTGGCCCGGTGGCGAAGTCCCTCGTACCACCTGATCCCGGCCTCGGCCGCGGACGCGCTGAGTCCGGTCCCGCGCCCATTGAGGACGACGGTGGCAGCCTGACCCTCGGCCTGGATCAGCTTGTTCGCCACGGACTGGGCGCCCGGCGCGATTCCGCCCCGTTCCTCCTGGCTGAGCCAGGATTTCACTTCGACCGGGGCCGCGCAGACCAGGAGATCCGGCGTCCGGCCCTGGCCCGGCCGCGGGGCCAATGACCGCACGTGGTGTCCCTCCGACGCCAGCTGCTCCGCCACGGCCAGCTCCTGGTGGCTCAAACGCCGGGCCGTCTCGTCAAGTAACCCTCCGAGGCCCGCATGGGCGCGGCCGCAACGGATGGATCCGCCAGCCAGGGGGGCCCACGCCGCCGGTTGGAGCGGCTGCGCCTGCCCTCCCCTAGGCGCCGGCGCCATTGCCCTGCTCCACTCCGGACGGCGACGAAGGATCCGGGCCGGCGGACGCCGCCGCCGCGACAGGGCGATCCCGGTACTGGAGGTCGTGCACGAGCAGGACCGGCCACGCCGGGCCTCGCTGAATCTGCTGGGCGATCCGCCGGAGGCAGGCGGCCTCGGCGGTGTCGTGGGGCCGAACGTCATTGGGCAACCGGGCGGACAGGGCGAACCGATACCGGGTGAAGAGCAGGTCGGCATCGTCGCCGTACGAGTGCTCGGCCAGCGTGGCCTGGACCTCGCCGTCGCGCAGCCGCCAGCCGCGGCCATCGGCCTCGACGGTGAGCGGCGAGCCGAGGTGGCGCCCCAAGGCGCCGGCCAGCTCCTCAAGCGGCAGGTCGGCGTCAATGAACAAGTCGACAGATCGAGACATGCAGAACCTCCTCGAGTTTGCGAGACCGGGCCGGCGTTGCCAGCGAGACGGCACGCCCGACACGTGCGAGAAGGGAACTGGAGTCCCGCCACCATCATGACGGCTGTGACCGCCCGGGACAAGGACCGGACTCCGAAAGAGCCTCCGAGATGCGATCCGGCCGCCATACCGCGAGACTCGCCCGGTGACCGTGGAGGACGCGGACAGCGGGGACCGGGCCGGCAGCCGCCAGCACCCCGGCACCGGCAGCCGCCAGCACCCCGGCACCGGCGTGACCCGCCAGCATCCCGGCGGCGGGGACCGGGCCGGCAGCGGGAACGATGACATCGTGGGTGTGTGGTCGCCAGGCGTACGCCGCCTGACCGCCGGGCTCGCCATGACCGTCACCCTGGTCGCCTTCGAGAGCCTCTCGGTGGCAACCATCCTTCCGGTGGTAAGTCGCCACCTCGGCGACCTGCGCCTCTACGGTTGGGTCTTCAGCGCCTTCTTCCTGTCCAGCCTGGTGGGCATCGTGGTGAGCGGGGCGGTTTCGGACCGCCGGGGAATCGGGCTTCCCCTGGTCGGTGGCCTGCTGATCTTTGGCGCCGGCCTGGCCATCGCCGGCACGGCCCGAGATATGCCGGTCCTCGTCGCCGGCCGGGTGGTCCAGGGATTCGGAGCCGGGGCGGTGCCGGCCGCCGCCTACGTGGCCATCGGACGGGCCTACCCCGAGCGCCTGCGGGCCCGAATGTTCGCCACCCTGTCTACGGCCTGGGTGGTGCCGGGACTGATCGGACCCGCGCTGGCCGCCCAGGTCGCCAGCCATATCGGGTGGCGGTGGGTCTTCCTCGGTCTCCTACCCCTGGTCGCGATCTCCTGTGCTGTAACCATTCCATCCGTGGCGTCGGTCCCGGCGCCGCGTCAACGGGAAGCGACGCCGATCGCCTGGCCGGCCGCGCTACTGGTCGCGAGCGGAGCCGGCCTGGTACTGGCCGGCCTGACCGTCGCCCAGCCGGTTGCGTCCCCGCTGCTGGTCGCGATCGGGGGTTTGGCGCTCGTCCCCGCCCTGCGCCGCCTGACTCCGGCCGGCACGCTCCGGGCCCGGGCTGGCCTGCCGGCCACGGTGTTGGCGAGGGGTCTGTTGACATTCGGGTTCTTTGCCGGGGACGCCTACGTACCCCTGACGCTCACCTCGATCCGCCACACCTCCACCACCTTCGCCGGCCTCACCCTCACCGTCTCGACGATCGCCTGGACGGCCGGCGCCTGGGTCCAGGCCCGGGCCATCCAGCACCGATCATCGCGGCTCCTCATCGCGTTCGGTCTGGCCCTGGTCCTGGCCGGACTGGGCGGCATGGCCAGCCTGCTCTCGCCGGCGGTGCCGGTCTGGATCGCTCTGGTGGCGTGGACCGTGGCCGGCTTCGGCATCGGCATCGCCTACTCCCCGATCAGCCTGACTGCGCTGGGCTGGGCCCGACCCGGAAACGAAGGTCGGGTGAGCGCGTCGCTGCAGCTGTGCGACGTGCTCGGGACGGCGCTGGGAACTGGGGTCGCAGGTGCGGCGGTGGCGATCGTGCATCAACGTGGCGGCTCGGCCCAGCTGGGCCTCAGCCTGGCCTACGCCGCCGCCGCCACCGTGACAATGGTGGGATTGGCTGTCACGCCGCGGCTGCCGACCCGAACGTCACCCGATCACGCCGCACCGGTGCTCGAGGGCCCGCCAGCCGAGCCGGCTCGGGAAGATACCGGCTGACCCAGCGGTTGGCCCTGATGATGACTGACGCCCAGGCGGTTCGCGACCCTGCCACCCCCAGAGACACGGCCGACTTCTGGTTCGACCCGTTGTGTCCGTGGGCCTGGATCACATCCCGGTGGATGGTCGAGGTCGAGAAGGTCCGTCCGGTCGATGTCAGCTGGCACATTATGTCCCTGGCCCTTCTGAACTCCGGGCGCGACGAGCTCTCCGAGGAGTACAAGGAACGGATGAAGCAGGCATGGGGTCCGGTACGGGTGTGCATGGCCGCGGCCCAGAACCACGGGGACGCCGTGCTCGGACCTCTCTATACCGCCATCGGAACCCGCTTCCACAACGAGAAGCAGCCCCGCGATCAAGCGACTATCGCCGCCGCCCTCAATGAGGTCGGCCTCCCGGCTGCCCTGGCCGAAGCCGCGACCGCCACTCAGTATGACGATGCCCTCAAGGCGTCTCACGACAAGGGCATGGACCAGGTCGGCCTGGACGTGGGGACGCCCGTGATCGCCGTCAACGGGAACGCCATATTCGGTCCCGTTGTCACTCCCATCCCTCGCGGCGAGGCCGCGGGCCGGCTCTGGGACGGCGTGGTGCTGGTGATGGGTACCGAGGGCTTCTTCGAGTTGAAGCGCAGCCGCACCCGCAAACCCATATTCGATTAGGAGGTCGGGCCTACCCGTTCGGCCTGCGCTCGCGGTCGAGAGTCGAACCAGCGGGGCCGCCACCCGGCGAACCCGGCGGTATGGGCGGCCGCGACAAGAGACACCTGTCGTCACCGGACCGGCACCGACTCCCGGACCGGCACCGACTCCCGGACCGGCACCGACCCCCGGGCTAGAAGGTGATCACCCCGCGCAGGTTGCGACCCTCTCGCATGTCCTCGTAGCCGAGATTTACCTCGTCCAGGCGGTAGGTGCGGGTCACCAACTCGTCCAGCTTGAGCTGACCGCTGGCGTACAACCCCAACAGCTTCGGAATGTCCGCCCGCGGATTCGCGGACCCGAAGATGGAACCCACGACCTGCTTCTCCATCAGGGTGAGATCTGCGCCGCTCATGGTCGCTTGGGTCTCGAATGCGGGGTGGATATTGGTCACGACCACCCGACCCCGTTTGGAAGCGATCCCGAGCGCGGGTCCGATGGCGTCGCCCCGCCCGACACCCATGGTCATGATCACCTTGTTCGCCATCCGGCCCTGGGTGGTCTCGGCGATGAGACCGCGGGCTTCCTCGATCGATGCGGCCGTGTGGGTCGCCCCGAACGCGAGGGCCTGCTCCCTTTTGAACTCGACGGGGTCGATGGCGAAGATGCGGTGGGCGCCGGCGAGCTTGGCACCCTGAACGGCGTTGATGCCGATCCCGCCGATGCCCACGACGGCGACATCATCGCCCGGCCCGACCTCCGCGGCATACACCGCCGAACCCCAGCCAGTCACGACCCCACACCCGAGCAGACAGGCCGTCTCCAGCGCCACGTCCTGCTCCACCTTGATGCAGCTGGCCTCGTTGACCACCGTGCGCTCCGAAAACGTCCCGAGCAGGCACATGAGGCCGACGTCGGCGTCGTGGGCGTGGTGACGGGCAGTTTGGTCGCTGATCTGGCGGCCGGTGGCGAGGAACGCGCCCAGATCGCACAGGTTGCTGTGGCCGGTGGCACACGACGGGCACCGCCCGCAGGACGGGATGAAGCCGAAGACGACCCGGTCTCCGGGCACCAACCAGTCGACCTCGGGCCCGACCTCCTCGACCACGCCCGCGCCCTCGTGGCCGCCGATGATCGGCAGCGCGAAGGGAAGATCGCCGGTCACCAGATGCTCATCCGAGTGGCACAGCCCCGAGCCGACCAACCGAACCAGGACCTCGCCCGCCTTCGGAGGGTCGAGGTCGATCTCCTCGACGCTCCACTCCTTGCCGACTTCCCACAGGATCGCCGCTCTGGTTTTCATGGACGCCTTCCCCCGATCGCGTTGGCTGACAGCAGAGTAGTACGACCTTCAGCACTTCACCGATTGGACCCAACGGACCGGAAAAAGTGAGGTTCATCAGCACTTTCGTCCGCTGGGCTCCGAGGACGACCACCCCCTGGCGTCGGGCCGCGAACCACTAAGGTCGCCGGGCATGTCGGTCACCTACGCCCTCGAGCATCAGGTTGCGGTCATCACCTTCGACGACGGCAAGGCCAACGTTTACACCCACGACGTGCTGCGCAGTCTCGGCGAGGCCCTGGACCAGGCGGACCGCGACGCTCGAGCGGTACTGCTGGCCGGCCGGCCGGGGCGCTTCTCCGCCGGGTTCGACCTGGCCACCATGACGGCCGGTCCCGAGCCCATGCGTGGGCTGGTCGCCGCGGGAGCCCGGTTTGTCGCCCGCTTGCTCCTGGAGCCCCTCCCGGTCGTCGCGGCGTGCACCGGTCATGCCCTGGCGGCCGGTGCCCTGGTACTCCTCGCTGCCGATCGGCGCATCGGGGCGTCGGGTGACTTCAAGATCGGTCTCAACGAGGTCGCCATCGGCATGGCATTGCCGGTGTGGGCTGTCGAGCTGGCCCGCTACCGGATGCCCCCTTCGGAGTTGGATCGCATCATCCTGGGCGAGACGAGCAGCCCCGAAGAGGCGTGCCGGGCCGGTTTCCTCGACCGCGTCGTCGCTCCCGACGAGTTGCTCACCATGGCCGCCTCGACGGCCGCGCAGTTCGCCTCCCTCAAAAGCGGTGCCGTAGCCGGTACCAAGACGCGGGCCCGGGCCGGCGTGGCCCGGCGCATGCTCGAGGACCTCGAGGCGGATCTGGCCGGACTGAGCCAGCCCGCCCCCGCCGGCTCTTAGCCGCCCGAGCAGGGCCCACCGGTTGCTGCCCCCCAACGCTCCACTGCGGCTGTCACACGGGGCCAGAGGGCACACGGGGCCAGAGGGCACACGGGGCCAGAGGGCACACGGGGCCAGAGGGCACACGGGGCCAGAGGGCAAACCGGGCTAGAGGGTTAGCCCGGCGGCCAGGGCCCCCCCGAGCTCCCGGGCCGCCTCCAGATCGGACGGACGAGGGTCGCCGGTGACGACCAGAGGGGCTTGGGCCGGCTGCCACTGCAGACCGGTCACGATGGCGTCAAGGGCCCGGAGGGCGCCGGTCGCGTCGTTGTTGGCGTGCAGATAGACCCCGAAAGGGCGGCGCCGGGTGGCGTCCAGGCAGGGATAGTAGATCTGGTCGAAGAAATGCTTCAGCGCTCCCGACAAGTAACCCAGGTTGACGGGACTTCCGAGGAGATAGCCATCCGCGGCCAGGACCTCCACGGCCGAGGCTGACAGGGCCGGGCGCGCCACCACCTCGACCCCGGTGATGGACAGGTCGGTGGCGCCCTCCATGGCCGCAACCTGCAAGGCGTGCGTCGCGGGCGACACGGTGTGGTGCACGAAAAGCAGGGTCTTTTTCACCGGGTAGCGGCGCTGTCGACCGCCCGGCCGTAGATCTCAGCGGCGCGCCAGCAATACCAAGCCGCGACCGAGCGGAAGGGGCGCAGTTCGTCGCCCAGCGGACCGAGCTCCTTGGCGGTTGGCGTGGGTATCCCCCAGGCCAGACCGTAACCCCGGCGCACGCCCAGGTCACCGGTGGGCCACACATCGAGCCGGCGCAGCTGAAAGATCAGAAACATGTGCGCCGTCCATTCTCCGATTCCCCGCACCGCCGTGAGCCGAGCGATGACCTCGTCGTCGGACTCGCGCCGCAAGCCGCGGGGGTCGAGCACGACGGTTCCATCGAGGGCCTTGGTCGACAGATCCCGCAACGAGGCCGCCTTGTTGGCGGACAAGCCGGCCGCCCGCAACGACGCTTCCGGCAACCGCAGAAGGGACTCCGGTTCCACGACACCATCGAGCGCGGCCACCAGCCGGCCGTGGATGGCGGCGGCGGCCGCGCCCGCCAGCTGCTGGTAGGTGATGGCCCGGACCAGGGCCGCGAAGTGGCTTTCCTGGGGTGGTCGCACGCGGATGGGGCCGGCGGCGTCGATGAGGGTGGCCATCACCGGCACCCGCTCCGCCAGCTGAGCGGCCGCGGCCGTGAAGCTGACCCGGGAACTCAAGGGAGTTCGGGCCCCTGGACGGATCGTGCGCCGCCAGGAACCCATCGAAACCGAGTAACGTTGGGTGACGACGGCAATGGCGAACCCCGCATCGGGCCAGCACCCTACCCCGATGATCGACACCGGGTCGCGGGACGTGTCAAACTCAATCCGACGGGACACCAGCCGGCGTCCGATGGCCGTTTGACCGAGAGACGAGGTCGCATTGTCCACCACTGAGACGCTGCTCGGCACGGAGACGCTCGGAACCCCACATCCGGCCGCTCCCGCCGAGCCCTCCGAGCAGACGGAGGCGGTGGCCTACAAGACGATGTGGGAACAGGTGCTTCTAGCGCTGTTCATCGCTATCCCGTTCCTGGCCCTGCTGGCGGCGGTGCCGCTCCTGTGGGTGTCCGGCTTCTTGAGCTGGCAGGCGGCCGCCATCGCGGTGGTGATGTACCTGGTGGCGGGGCATGGCATCACGGTCGGCTTCCACCGGTACTTCACCCACCGGGCCTTCCGGGCCCAGCGGTGGCTCCGAGTCACCCTGGCCGTGGCGGGCAGCATGGCCATCCAGGGGTCGGTCATCCAGTGGGTCGCGGACCACCGCAAGCACCACCGGTTCTCCGACCGCGACGGCGACCCTCATTCTCCGTGGCGGTACGGCAATAGCGCCCGGGCGCTCGCCAAAGGCTTCTTCTACGCCCATGTCGGTTGGTTGTTCGACTGGGAAAAGACCTCCGAGCGGCGCTACGCACCCGAGTTGCTGGCCGACCGGGTCGTCTGCTGGGTGTCGAGATCGTTCCCGTTGTGGGTGGCCATCTCGATGTTGGTCCCTCCCCTGGTCGGCGGGCTCTGGACCTGGTCGTGGTGGGGCGCCCTGACGGCGTTTTTCTGGGGCAGTCTCGTCCGCGTCGCCCTGCTGCATCATGTGACGTTCTCCATCAACTCCGTCTGTCACATCAAAGGTCGCCGTCCGTTCAAGACCAAGGATCGCAGCCAGAACGTGTGGTGGCTGGCCCTCCCGTCCATGGGGGAGTCGTGGCACAACTTCCATCACGCCGAGCCCGCTTCGGCCCGTCACGGCGTGCGGCGACTCGAGATCGACACCAGCGCCGTCGTCATCAGGCTGATGGAAAAGCTGCGGTGGGTCGGCGACGTCCACTGGCCGGACGCCGGGCTGGTCGCCCGCCGACGCATGGTGGTCGAGCCAACCGGTTGAGCAGCCTCGGTTCAGGTAGATCGGTTTCGGTCTGGGCAGGGACCGTTCTGGGCGGTTAGCGTAGGCCAAACGCAACAAGGGGGAGGGCCATGGCATACAACCGGATACTGGTAGGAACTGACGGCTCGGCTACTGCAGACAAGGCGGTCGAAACGGCCGCCGGCCTGGCCCGCCAACTCGGCGCCGAACTGCACATCGTCACCGCCTACCGGGCCACCGGTCCTGGTATGGGGAGCGCGTCCGGTGCTGCCATGGCGGACCCGGGAGCCGCCGAGGGATTGCATTCCGAGGCGGCCAAGCTGATCGCCGAGAAGGCCACCGCCACATGGGGCGAGGGGCTCACTACCCGCGCCCACTCGGCGTCAGGCTCGGCCGCCGATGCCATACTCGATACCGCCGAGTCGTCTGGCGCCGACCTGATCGTCGTCGGCAGCAAGGGGATGCGCGGCGCCCGCCGGGTGCTCGGATCGGTGCCTAATTCGGTGGCGCACGGGGCCAGTTGCGCGGTTCTCATCGTCAAGACCGACTGACCGGGCGGCGGGCGGTGGTATCAGCCCTCCACCGCCACCCGCCGCCTCGGAAACACCAACCGCTCGAGGGGCATCCCCGACACACCGGCCTCCGTGCGTACCGCCAGCACCTGGTGCAGCTCGATGCGGCGCTGCACGAAGCCCAGGCGCGATGCGGCCAGGTACAGCCGCCACACCCGGGCCCGCCCCTCCCCTACCTCGGCGACGGCCTCGTCCCAGTGGGCGTCGAGATTGGCGCCCCACGCCGCACACGTGCGGGCGTAGTGCTCCCGGAAGTTCTCCTCGTGGCGAACCTCGAGGCCGTTGTCCTGGAGGGCCGACACGATGGTGCCGACCGCCTCGAGCTCCCCGTCGGGAAACACGTACCGGTTGATGAAGCCACCGGCCCGGGGCGGGTGCCGAGTGTCACCGGCCGGGTGATGCAGTGGTTGAGCAGCCGGCCCTGCGGCCGCAGCTTGTCGGCCAGGAAACGGACGTAGCTGGCCAGGTTCTTGGCCCCGATGTGCTCGGTCAGCCCGATGCTGCTGATGGCGTCGAAACCGCCCTCGCGCGACGTTGCGGTAGTCGTCGTGGCGGATCTCGGCCACATCCGAAAGGCCCAGCTCGGCAATGCGCTTCTGGCCGTACTCGGCCTGCTGGCGCGACAGGGTCACCCCGATCACCCGGACGCCGTAGTGCGCGGCGGCGTGGAGCACCATCGTTCCCCAGCCGCAGCCGACATCCAGCAGCCGCTGGCCGGGCTGCAGATCGAGCTTGCGGCAGACCAGGTCGACCTTTTCCTCCTGGGCCTCCTCCAGTGACGCTCCGTCGTAGGGGTAGACCGCGCAGGTGTAGGCCATCGATCGGTCCGAGAATCCACTCGTAGAAGCGGTTGGACACGTCGTAGTGGTGGCTGATGGCCTTCGAGTCGCGCTCCGAGCGAGTGG
Source organism: uncultured Acidimicrobiaceae bacterium (assembly GCA_963769725.1). Lineage (GTDB taxonomy): Bacteria > Actinomycetota > Acidimicrobiia > Acidimicrobiales > Palsa-688 > PALSA-693. The sequence goes on from CAVYMU010000012.1 coordinate 78,869, forward strand.
CGCCAGCCCCACCACAGCCCGGGGTGGGGCTCCTCCGGCGGCGGGGCGATCGGCTTGCAGGATCGACGGGCCCAGAGCCGGCGCAGCACGCTGAGTGCGCTCCGCCCAGGTCAGCGACCCCGACGTCCTCCCGGGCCAGCAGCTCGCAGGGTGGTGAACATGTCGCCCTCGACGTCGAGGCTGCCCGACACGTAGGCCCGGGCCAGCCCCAGATCGCTGGGGGCGGTGGCGACGTACCGCAGGGCCCGATGGTCGCGGACGATGATGCGGCTCAGCGGGTCCGCCGGTCCGGCGGTGCTGCCGTCGTAGGCCGCGATAGCGATTGGCCGTCCTGCCCCTACGACCTTGGCCAGCACGGGGGCGATTTGCGAGCGAACGGGCATCTGGGATCCTTGACCTCCTCGTGAACTAGGGGTGGGGCGCCGTCGCAACCAGCCGTGACTCGTTGCTGGTGGCGGCGACACTGTGGGCGGTGGTCACTGCCCGACGCACTTGGCGTACAGGTCGAGCAATCGTCCGGCCGGGTCGTAGCGCTGCTTCAGGTCCCGGTAGGCGGGACCGTTGTAGAGGTCCCAGAAACGGTCCTCGGGGTAGTAGCACGGTCGAGTACAGCGACTTGCGGCCGCCGAGCCGGTCGACCTCGTCCTCCACCCAACGGTTGTGGTGGGCGGGGTCCATCCCGGTTGCGAGAGGGACACTCGACCAGAACCCGACGTTGACATAGAGGGTTCGCCGGGTCGAGACGGTAGAGCTCCCACGTCGCCGTCCGTGTCACGCTGGCGGAGCGGGCACAGCCAGAACGGGGAGATGGGCACCTCCCGCTGGAAGGTCGACACGAACTCGGCGAGCCGGTCGATCGGCAGCTCGACGTCCTGGATGACGTTCTCCCGGCGCGGCCGGCCCCGCCAGCGGTCGACGGTCGCCTTGGCGTGGAAGCGCTCCTCCAGGGCCAGGATCCGCCAGTACACGTCGCTGCGCAGCAGGCGCGGCCCGGCCGGACGGCACCCAAGGCCGGCGAACCCAGGGCCGCTGGACCCCGAAGGCCCGCGAGCACCAGAACCAGTCGGTGTCCCACCGCCACAGGTAGTCGCGCACCGTCAGCCAGTCCTCCCGGCGGGACTGGATCGAGCGGTAGTAGATGTCGGTCCGCGTGTAGTCGCTGGTTTCGGGGGCCGAATCGGCCCACGACCCCAGGGTCAGGTAGCACTCGTCGGGGGAAAAGACGGTGCCGTCAACGAAGTCGACCGCCTCGCCCTCGATACGACGCGGTCGGCGCACACCGTCGCCAAGACGTCGCGACCAGGTCGGCGAACTCGTGTGAACGGCACATGGCGCAGGTGGACGTACGGCCGCACCGGCTCCAGCTCGATGCGGGCCCGGAGGGCGTAGCCGAGCGTCCCGTAGGAGTTGGGAAAGCCGAAGAACAGGTCGGAGTGATCGCCCTCCCGACTGGCGGTCACGACCCGTCCGTCGCCGGTCAGGATGTCCAGCTCGAGCACCGACTCGTGGGGCATCCCGTTGCGGAAGGAGGAGCTTTCGATCCCGAGCCCGGTGATGGCGCCGCCGAGAGTGATGGTCTTGAGCTCGGGAACCACCAGCGGCATGAGCCCGTACGGGAGGGTGGCGTCGACGAGATGCTCGTAGGTCGTCATGCCCTGCACGTCGGCGGTTCGGGCCATTGGGTCGACTGCGATCGACGCCGTCGAAGCGCCGCGACATCCAGCCCGGGCTCGGTGGACTTGGGGCGGGGCCGGAACAGGTTGGACGTCTTCTTGGCCAGTCGCACCGGCTGGCCCGGGGGGATGGCGGCGTACTGCTCTTTCAGTACGGCCACCCGATCCCGGTAGCCGGCCCAGGCCGAGGCCGGTTGGGTAGTGGCCCTGCTCACGTCCGTCGCGTCCGTCTCGTCCGTAGCGTTCGGCGCGCCGGTCGCGTTCGGCGCGTCGGTCGCGTTCGGAGGGTTCGGAGCAGCGAGGGTCACGGGCGAAAAGCTACCTCGCCGGAGGTCCGGGGCGGGACGACCCCGCCCGCCAGCCCGGCCCTGCCGTGACCCCCATGTTTCTGACCTGATTCTGAACCAACGGCCCGACCGCCGCTCGTCGATGGCAGTAAAGTTGCGGTCATGGGCGTTTCTGCCACTCGCCGGATACCCCCTAGCGGGTCCACCATCAGTGGCATGATCCCGATACAGATGGGGAAGGAACTCGCCGAGCAGCATGTGGCCGACCTGCGCCGAATGGGAAGCCGGGCCCGCCAGGAGTCCCGCCCACCCTCGGCCCGACCGGCAGCCAGACCGGCCGCGGTGCCATGGACCCGCGTCATCACTCGCCGGGCCTATGGCCGGCTGCGCTCCTGGTGGCGCCCGGTCGTCAGGCCCGCTCCCACCGGGGCGCCGGGCCCATCATGACGTCGGGCGGCAGGGAGACGAGCCCTCGGTTGGCGGTAGTGGTGGGAGCGGGCGTGTCGATCTTCGAGTTCAGCGCAGTGTGGGAGGTGTTCGGCACAGACCCGAACATCGGCCGGCCCTGGTACCGCGTCGCCATCTGCAGCTCGGCTGCGCCTCCGATCCCGATGTCCGTCCCGGGGGCCGTGTTGACCGACGTGCGTCCCATGTCCGCCTTACGCCGGGCCGGAACCATCGTGGTTCCCCCTTTTGGTTCGCCGTCACCTGAAACCCTCCTCGCCCTGCGAGCCGCCCACGCCCGGGGCGCCCGAATCATGTCGCTGTGCACGGGCGCCTTCGTTCTCGCCGCGGCTGGACTGCTCGACGGCCGGCGGGCCACCACCCATTGGGCGGATGCCGCCCAGCTGGCCGAGCGGTATCCGCAGGTGGACGTCGACCCGCGTGTGCTGTACCACGACGATGGTGACATCCTGACCTCGGCCGGGAGCGCGGCCTGCCTCGACCTTTGCCTACACATCGTCCGCAGCGACTACGGCGCCGAGATCGCCAACACGGTCGCCCGCCAGATGGTCGTTCCACCCCATCGGGCCGGCGGTCAGGCCCAGTTCGTCACCGCCGCGATACCGACCGACGAAGGTCCTGACCTCTTCTCCGACACCCTGGAGTGGGCGCTCGCCCATCTGGCCGAGCCGCTGAGCGTCGCCATCCTGGCCCACCGGGCCGCCATGAGCCCGAGAACCTTCGCCCGCCGCTTCCGGGCCGCCACCGGTGCCACTCCCCATCAGTGGACGCTGCGCCAACGGGTCCTGCTCGCCCAGCGCCTGCTCGAAACCACTGACCTCTCCGTGGATCTCGTCGCCGAGCAGTGCGGCCTGGGCACCGCCACCAACTTGCGAGCCCGGTTCCAGGATGCCATCGCCACCACGCCGACCAACTACCGGCGAACGTTTCGGGCCCAGGCCAGCTAGCGGTCCGCGACGTCGCGTCAGCGCTTGCTGGGGGGTCCGGCGGGCTCGGCACAACACCGCGGTGGTGCCCGGCCCGGGCGAGCGGGCGGGGCCGCGCCGAGCGGGACCGTCCGGCCCGGGCGACCCGGGCGAGCGACCCGGGGCGGAGCGACCGGGGCCGAGCGCCCGGGGCCGAGCGCGGGCCGGATAGGCCCGACCGCGGCGGCGTCCGGCCCGGCCAAGGCTCGGGAGGAGTCGACGGCGCCAGGGCAGCGGGGCTGGGTCACATAAGGGTCAGCTGGCGGCGAGGCTGGCAGCCGGCCGGTTGGCGGGCGCGGATGAGTCGGGGGCCGGTGCGGCCCAGAGATGGGCGGTCGCCAGCGCCCGCCACGGGCGCCACCGCGCCCCGGCGTCGGAGGCAACCGCTTCAGTGACCGTCGGGGCGCCGTTAACCCTCCCCAGGGCTCTCCGGACGCCCAGGTCCGACGCCGGGAAGGCGTCGGGTTCGCCCAGGCGCAAGGCGATGTAGTGGGCCGTCCACGGTCCCAGCCCGGGGACGGACATCAGCGAGGACACCAGGTCGTCCAGCCCGGCGCTGCGGTCGAGGCGGATTTCCCCCTCCGCGACCGCCCGGGCGAAGGCGACCACTGCTTGCTGGCGGGCCTGGGTCAGGCCGATTCCCGACAAGTCGGCGGCTGCCAGCGTCGCCGCACCCGGGAAGGTGTGGGACAGGCCCATCCGGCCGAGACCGGGGACGGGCGTGCCGATGTGGGTCGCGACCGCGACCCGTGAGCGTCGTAGCGCCGGCGACCGACACCTGCTGGCCGAGGATGGCCCGCACCCCGGTCTCGAAGGGATCCCACGTCCCGGGGACCCGTAGACCGGGCCGAGCGGCGATCAGGGGGGCCAGGGCGGGATCGGCCCGGAGGTGGGCCACGGGCTCGTCCAAATCGAAGTCGAGGCTGGCGATACGGCGAGCCCGCTGGGCCACATGGATGAGGTCCTCCCAGTGGGGCAGGTGGACTCGCAACACCAGGTGGTCGGGTCCACCCGGCCCCAGTTCGAGCACACCTGGGTCGCCGTCGACAAGCACCGTCCGCCGGTAGATATCGCCGTCGACCTGCTCGACTCCCGGTATGGCCCGGGCCTGGAGGTAGGCAAGGAGCGCGTCCCAGTCGAGGCAGCCCTGGTAGGGCATCCGCAGGACCAGGCCGCCATCGGCGACGAGCCGGTCGGTGACGCGACGTCGGGCCCGCAACTCCCCGGGCGCGGCCCGAAAGATGTCATGACAGGCCCGATGAAGCTGGCGGACGCTGCCGAAGCCGGCCGCGAAGGCGACGTCGGTGATCGGCAGGTCGGTGTCGTCGAGCAGGCGCCGGGCGAAGTGGGCGCGTCGAGAGCGGGCGAGACCATCGGGAGTGACCCCCAGTTCAGCCACGAACAGACGCCGGAGATGCCGGCCGGACACCCCGAGCCGGGCCGCGAGCTGGTCCTCGGTACCCCCGTCGAGGGCGCCGTCGGTAATCAGCTGCACGGCTCGGCAGACGAGCTCCGACCCACTCCAGAAGGCGGGACCAGATGTCCGGTAGGGCCGACATCGCAAGCAGGGGCGAAAGCCGTCGGACTCGGCGGCAGCCGCAAGGAGGTAGGGCCTGACGTTCTCGGGGCGGGGGCGTCCGCCGCAGCCCGGGCGGCAGTAGATACCCGTCGTGACAACTGCGGAAAGTACTTGCACGCAAAGAGATATACCTCCCGGCCGGCCTCCCTGAGTGTCGGATCCGGACAGGCGTTAGATCCTGTCCGGATCCGACACCCGAATCACGGCACCACCGACCACGATGGCAGTCATGACCACCAGTACCGCCGTCGGGGCCAGCTACCGCCACGTCGATTCTCCACTCGGACGTATCCGTCTCGTCGGCCGGGACGGGGTCCTGACGGGCCTGTACCTCGCCGATCACGGGCGCTGCCCACCGGCCGGCGCTCACTGGTCGGTCGATGACCAGGCATTCGACGGGGCCCGACAGGAGCTCGAGGAGTACTTCAGCGGCGCCCGCCAAGACTTCTCGGTGCCACTTGATCTGGAGGGCAGCCCCTTCCAGGTCGAGGTGTGGACCGCCCTACGAGCCATCCCGTACGGGGAGACCGTCAGTTATGCCGACATCGCTCAGGCCATCGGCCGGCCGGCCGCGGTCCGGGCCGTGGGGGCGGCCAACGGGCGCAACCCCATCTCGATCATCGTTCCCTGCCATCGCGTCATCGGTGCCGACGGGAGCCTGACGGGCTACGGGTGGGGTGTGGACCGCAAGGCCTGGTTGCTCGCTCACGAGCACGACCGCGCCTCCACCCTCTTTCCTCCGGCCGAATTCCAACCAATCTCGCCCCGCCGCCGCACCGCCCGCTGAAGCCCGAGCCCATCCTCCGGGCCGGCGGGGCCGGCCGGGCCGGCGCAACCTGGCCGCTGCGACTTTCGGTAAATCCCGTCACCTTTGGAGGGAGATGTACACCAGATGTACATCTCCCTCCAAAAGTCGAGTCGAGGCGACAAAAGTGAGGGCCCGCTAGGCCGACCCGTCGACCCGGTCGACCCGGCCGGGCTTCGAGCACCGCCCGCACCCTCTGTGGACCGGCACGCCCCACAACCGGGCCGAGTTCCGTCCAGGAAGTGAGCGACCGCACCGAGCCCGCCGCGGCCAGGCTCCTACCCGCATCCGGAATGGACGCCACCCGCAGACCGTCGCTTACGTCAACGGACCGGGATAGGCGGCCTCGGCGACGTCGGCCAGCCGGCTGGCCTGCCGGCGGACAACCAGGATGATCCCCACGATGACGATCACGGCCACGCCAGCCAGCATGAGGTTGAGGGTGCCGGAAACGTGGCGAAGGGTATTGCCGGCCCAGTAGGCCCCAAACGTGTAGATGGCCGCCCAGACGATGCCGCCGGCGGCATTGAACACGAGGAACTGCGCCATGGCATGCGGTTGGTGCCGGCCAGAAACGCCGCGTAGGTGCGCAGCATCGACACAAACCGCCCGAAGAAGACCACCCGGCCGCCGTATTGGTCGAAGAGGTACCGACCGATCTTCATCTTGGATTCGTCGACGCGGACGTAATGCCCGTACCGCCGCAGCAGCCGGTAGCCGCCCTTGTCGCCTATCCAGGTAACCGATGTTGTCGCCGATGATCGCCGCCGCGGCGGCCACCGCGAAGATGGCCCACGGCGACAGGTTGTGGGTGTGACCGGCGTAGGTGCCGGCGGAGATGAGGGCGGTTTCGCCGGGGAGCGGGATGCCCAGACTCTCCAGCGCGACAGGGTGAACACGGCCCAGTAGCCAAACGAGGTGATGAGGTGGTCGACGTTCACGGCGGGCGACCGGCGATCAGGAGTGGGTACCGGGCTCGTGATCGGCGTGGCTGGCCGGCTCGAGCTGGAAGGTGGAGTGCTCGACGTCGAAATGGCCGGCCAGGCAGTGCTGCAGCTCATCGAGGACCTGGGGGGCGTGGCCGTCGAGGAAGCAGGAGTCGTCGATAACGACATGGGCGGAGATGGCCGGAAGGTCGGACGTCACGGTCCACACGTGGAGGTCATGCACGTCGCGGACATGGTCCGGTTCGAGCAGGTGAGCCCGGACGTCGGCCAGATCGACCGCCTCGGGGGCGGCTTCGAGCAGCACCCGCATGGAGGCCTTCAGCAAACCCCACGACGCCCGCAACATCAGCGCCACGACGACCAGGGAGGCGATGGGATCGGCTCGGTCGAACCCGGTGGTGATGATGACGATGCCCGCTACCACCGTGGCCAGGAAGCCGTAGAGGTCGGACAGGATGTGCTGGAAGGCCCCTTCGACGTTGAGACTGGACCGGTTGGCACGGGACAGCCCCCAGGCCGCGGCCAGGTTGATCGCCACCCCGACCGGGCGGTGACCAGGACCGCGAGGCCGTGTACGGACGCGGGATGGATCAGCCGGCGTACCGACACGAAGGCCAGGACAGCGGCCATCACCAGCAGGGTGATCCCGTTGCCGGCGGCCGAGAGGATCTCGGCCCGCTTGAATCCGAAGGTCCATGGCCCCCGCCGCCGGCCGGGCCGCCAGATGCAAGGCCCAGAGGGCGGCGCCCGAGAGCGCCCGCGTCGACCAGCATGTGGCCGGCGTCGGCCAGCAGGGCCAGCGAGTTCGAAGCCACAGCGACCAGCACCTCGACGACCATGAACGCCACGATGAGGACCAGGGCTGCCGCCAGCCAGCGCCGGTCGGCGGCAGCCGAGACCCGGTGCTCGTGGTGCCCACCAGCCGCGTGTCGTGGTGGCGATCCTCACCCACGCCGCGGCAGGTTAGCGAGGCCTGCCCCCAACCGGTCATGCAGTCCGTCCCCGGCCAGCCGCCACGGCGCGACAAGATGGCCTCGATGCGCCCGCCCCGCCCGGATCCCGTGGCGGCCCTGGCCCGATCCGGCTTGATGGCCCTGACCGGCTGGCCCGACGGCGCGCCGCGGCTGCCGCCGGTCGGGATTACCCGCCGCCCGGCTGGGGCGGCTCACCAACGAGATCGAACGGCGTACCCGGGCCCGCGGCCAGCCGGTCCGGGTGAGCTGGGAGGCGGCTATCTCGGGCCGGGCGGCGTTGCTCGGCCTCAGCCGGCAGGGGCGGACCGCCGCCGAACGGATCCTGCCGGCTGCTGGCCACCAGCGATGGCTGGGTGGGCCTCAGCCTGGCTCGGCCGGACGACGCCGAGTTGTTGCCGGCCTTGATCGGGGGCCCGGTGACCGACCCGTGGCAGAACGCTGCCACGGCGGCGGCCCGGACCTCGACGAGCGCGTTCGTGGCTCAGGCCCGGCTACTCGGGCTGGCGGCCTCGCCCCTGAGCGCTACCCGGCGACCGCGACCACTTTGGCGCTCGGAGCAGCGCTGGCCCCAAGCGATGGCGCCACCCACCCATTCATGGCAGGTCGTGGACCTGTCCTCGCTGTGGGCGGGGCCGGTGGACGGGCGCATCCTTTCGGAGGCCGGCGCCCAGGTGACAAAGGTCGAGAGTGAAACCCGGCCCTGATGGGGCCCGGGCCAGCCCCCTCTTCTACCAGTGGGTGCACCCGCCGGTCGAAGCTTCGGTACGACTCGACTTTCGCAGTCCGACCGGCCGAGCCGAGGCGGCGGCGCTCATCGACGCCGCCGACGTCGTGATCGAAGCCTCTCGTCCCCGGGCCCTCGAGCAACTGGGCCTGGGACCGGACAACCGCCCCCCCCGGCCGGGCCGGGTCTGGCTGAGCATCACCGGCCACGGCCGGTCCTGGCCCGGTCGCGACTGGGTGGCATTCGGCGACGACGCCGCCGTGGCGGGGGGGCTGGTCGGCAGGGATGCCGACGGCGAGTCCGGTCTTCTGCGGCGACGCCATCGCCGATCCGATCACCGGGTTGGTCGGGCGCGGTGGCCGTGCTACGCGCCCTCGAGGCCGGCGGGGGCAAACTGATCGACCTGTCGATGAGCCGAGCCGCCGGCGCCGTGGCTGCGGGAGGCACCGAGCCCGGCCGCCGAAGCGGTTCGAGACCGCTGCGGGCGCTGGCTGGTGGCGACCGGCGGCCAAGGCGTCGAGGTGGAGGACCGGCCGGCGCGGCGTGGAGTGGATCGAGCGGGGCTAGGGCCACGGTGGTCACTCTTTTTCCTGGGTAACGAGCCGGCCCGCGACGACCGTGGCCCGCACCGGGACGCGGTCCTCACCATCCAGGGCCTCGGGGAGTGGGGCCGCCAGCACCACCAGATCCGCCTGCTCGCCGGCCTGCAGCTGGCGGCGGTCGGCCGGCGCCGGACCGGTCCCCCACCACCACTCCAGGGCGGTCCGAGCCGGCACCGCTTCCGCGGCGCCGAGCGTCCGGCCCGACGCCGTGCGCCGGCGGACCGCGGCCCGGATCGCCAGCCAGGGGTCCGGCGACCCGAACGGAGCATCCGTTCCGGCCGCCAGCGCCGGACGCCCGCGTCGGCGAGGGAACGACCCCGCCACAGGTCGGGTAGGTCCTCGGGCGGGACATCCGACAGGTACTCGTCACCCCGCTCGGCCACGAAGTTCGGCTGGGTCACCACCACGAGACCGGCGCCGGCGAGGCGGGCCAGTGGCTTCGGCGGGGATCACCGCGCCATGCTCGACCCGGTCCCCCGGGCGGGGACCAGCCAGCATCGAGGGCGGCCATGGTAAGCAGAAGCTGGACCCGGGTTACGCAGTGCACCGCCACTGGAAGGCTCTGGCGGTGGGCCCGGATGATCACGTCGGCTAGCTCATCGAGGGACGGGAGGTTCGGGTCGTCGAGGAGGATCTTGACCGGTCCGGCCGTGACTCCGACGGCTCGCAGCCGGGCCACCATGGCCGCACCGGCGGCGGTCGGGAGCATCAAGTGCAGCCGCTGAGCGATGGCCCCGGTCGCGGCCGCCTCGAGCAGGGCCTCCGTATCTGCCTGCGAGCGCTCGGGAGTGGCGTCGGTCCAACCAGTGACCCCGAGCGTCGGCCGCCGCCGCGCTGAGCCCGGACAGATCCCTGGGATGGCGCCGGCCGGCCCCGACCCGGCCCAAGCGCTCGGCCAGCCAGTGGTCCATCCGCCACAGCCGCCCGGTCGGGCGGCCGGACGGATCGCGCTCGACGCCGGGCCCGACTTCGCCGTCGAGCATCGAGGGCAGCCACTGCAGCCGAGTTCAACACCCAGAGGACGCCGCTGCGATGCTGCACGCGGAGTGGGTGATCGGAGACCACCCGGTCGAGGGCATCACGATCAAGGTCGCCGGCGACCGACTGGTGATAGCCCACGGCCCGGATCCACTCGCCGCCGGGCCGGGCTGCCGCGGCCGCGGCGAGGGCAGCGCGGAGGGCGCCGCCATCACGAACCTGGGGCGGTCCCACCTGCACCGACCGGGCCGCGGCCACGCTGGCCAGGATGTGAAGGTGATGATCGTGGAGGCCCGGCACCACCGCGCCGCCGCGGGCGTCCAGCTCATCCTCGCCCGGTGCCCGAGGCAGGTCCGGTCCGACCGCCGCGATCCGGTCGCCCTCTATCCGAAGGTCGGTATCGCGGGGGCCGATCCGAGCCCGGCGTACTACCAGCGCGCTCAGGGCCAGTCCCCGCCGGGCCGATGGGGCTGCGGTCTGGGCCGGGCCGTCACGCCGGGTCAGGATACGGCCGGGATACGCTCCCGGGGTGCTCGACCCCCTGAACGTGGCGGACGCAGTCGCCCTCTTGGACCGGATCCGGTCGGGGCGAGCGGGCGACGAGTTGGGGGCAGCCGTCGGCCAGCCCGTCCTGCTCATCGACCTCGACCAGCCGGTGAGCGGCACCGGGTTGCAGCCACCAATCGGCTGGCCGTGCGTGGTCGTCGCCACCAGCACCGCCCCAACCGCACCGCCGGCGCCGGTAGGACCGGACATCCTCATCAGCGCGGCCGAGCACCCGCCGCGACCGTGGGTCGGGGCCAAGGAGAACGCCATCGAGGCCACGTGGGCGGTCGAGGCGGCGGTGATCCGGAATCCGCAGGCGGCCACCACCCTGACGCAGGTAATCCGGCTGGGAGCCAGCCTCGACGCGGCGGGGGCGCTGGTGGTCGAGTCGCTGGCGTATTCGACGTTGCAGGGCGGACCGGAGCACCAACAGTGGCTCGCAGGCCGCCCGATTCGGGGCGTGGATCCGCGTGACGACCCGGTCCTGCTGCTGGAGCGGACCGCCGACGAGTTGTGGATCACCCTTGACCGTCCGGAGCGGCGCAACGCCTACAGCGCCCGCATGCGCGACGAACTGGTGGCCGCCCTCGAGCTGGCCGCCAGCGATCCCACCGTGAGAGCGGTGCACCTACGAGGTCACGGACCGAACTTCTGCAGCGGCGGCGACCTGGCCGAATTCGGAAGCCGGCCCGATCCGTCCACCGCCCACACCATCCGGGTGCAGCGCAGTGCGGGCTGGTGGATCAGTCAGCTGCGCGAGCGACTGACGGTCCACCTCCATGGGGCGTGCGTGGGAGCCGGCATCGAACTGAGCGCGTTCGCCGGCGACGTGACCGCGACCGAGGACACCATGGTGTCGTTGCCGGAAGTGAGCATGGGGCTGATTCCCGGTGCCGGCGGCACGGCCAGCATCCCTCGGCGCATCGGGCCCCAGCGCGCCGCCTGGCTCGGCCTCACCGGAGCCCGCCTGGACGCGGCCACGGCCGAGCGTTGGGGTCTGGTGGACCGGCTCGTCGACATGCCGGGCAGGTAGTTGACTTTCCGGCATGGGAGACGCCATCGACGCCCTCGAACGGATCGCCTACCTCCTGGAGCGAGGACGAGCCGAGACCTACAAGGTTCGGGCCTTCCGCCGGGCCGCCCGATCACTGAAGGACCTCGACCCTGAGGCGGTCCGCACCCTGGCGGCGGCCGGCCGGCTACGCGAGATCCCCGGTGTCGGCGACACCACGGCCCGAGTCATCGAGGAAGCCCTCTCCGGGGCGACCCCCTCCTACCTCCGGCAGCTCGAGCAGGACCCGGGCCTGGCCCTCGGGGCCGAAGCGGAGCGAATCCGCGCTCTGCTCAAGGGGGACTGCCACAGTCACTCGGACTGGTCCGACGGGGGCAGCCCGATCCCTGAAATGGCCCAGGCCGCCGCCGCCCTCGGTCACGACTACCTGGCCCTCACCGACCACAGTCCGCGGTTGACCGTCGCCCACGGCCTGGACGCCGATCGCCTGCGCGCCCAGCTGGATGTGGTGGCGGCTTGGAACGAACAGTTCGCAGGTTCGTTTCGCATCCTGACCGGGATCGAGGTGGACATCCTCGAGGACGGTTCCCTGGACCAGGACGAGGACTTGCTCGCCGGGCTCGACCTGGTCGTAGCCAGCGTGCACTCGAAGCTGTCCATGGAGCGGCCGGCCATGACCCGGCGAATGCTGTCGGCCATCGAGAACCCGCACACCGACATCCTCGGCCATTGCACCGGGCGCATCCTGGTCGGCCGGGGAAGGAAACAGTCGACATTCGACCCGCAAACGGTATTCGAAGCGTGCGCCCGCACCGGCACCGCCGTCGAGATCAACTCCCGCCCCGAGCGTCGAGATCCGCCGCCTGAACTGCTCCGGCTGGCGGTGGAGCACGGATGTCTGTTCAGCATCGATACCGATGCGCACGCACCCGGTCAGCTGGAATGGCTCGAACTGGGCTGCCAGCAGGCCGTCGAAGCGTCCGTCCCGGTCGGGCGGGTCGTCAACGGCTGGGACCGAGACCGGTTTCTCGGCTGGTCGCGGGATCGCCGGGAGATGTGACGGCGGCCGGCTCTGGTGTGGGTGTGAGCGGCCGGTCCGCCCGACCTTCCGGCCCCTTAAAGGGCCCGAGCCGCGATGCGGTCGAGGGCTTCACTGGCGTCGCGCTCGCACGTGAGGGTCGGCAGGGAGATGGCCGCCCGGTCCGCCCCGGCGGCCTCGAAACGCCGCAACACCGCTCGGTCGACGACCTGACCGGGAGCCAGATCGCCGTCAACCTGCGGTCCGCGGAGAATGGCGGTGATCTGCAGGGTGGCCGGGTCCCGTCCCGCCTCAACCGCGAGCCGGTCGAGGACCCGCCGCCCCTTCTCGACTTGAGCCGGCCCTTCCGCCACCGCACCCTCGCCGGCGAACGCCGGGATCCATCCGTCCCCATACTCCACGATGCGGCGGAACGATCGGGCGCTCCCCCGGGCCGCGAGGAGCACCGGCGGCCAGGGCCGGGTCGCCGGTTGGGGATACAGCTGCACCGCGGGCATGGAGTAGAACGCCCCTTCGTACTCGGCCGTGTCCTGGCTCCACAGCCGCTTCATGATTTGGATGGACTCGCGGGTTTGGGCCCAGCGCCGATCCCAGTGCCCGCCGAGCAGCTCGCACTCCACCCGGCTCCAACCCACTCCGGCCCCGACGATCAAGCGCCCACCGCTATAGAAGTCCAAGCAGGCCAGCTCCTTGGCAAACTGAACCGGGTTGTGCTCGGGGATCAGGAACACGCCTCCCCCCAGCTTGATCCGGGAGGTCATCGCCGACGCCCGAGCCAGCATCACCAGGGTGTCTTGAAAAAACGGGACCCCATCCGCATGAACGCCTTGACCTTCCTGGCCAACGGGGCGGATGGGATGCTCGCCGTAGAAGATCGACTCGAAACCCAGCTCCTCCGCCAGCCGGGCCACCTCGGCGCCATCGATATCTGCCGTCGGATGGGGCGGTGTGGGAGGACGGCTTATTCCGACATGCACGGCACGGTCCCGACGAACACGATTGACAAGCTAGCTTTCAAATCGGGCGGTGCGCTGGGCAAAGGTGGCCCGATCTGAGATCCGAGCCGGGAGCCCGGCCATCCGGGCCGGGCCAGCCCGCCGAGCTGGGGGGCCCGGGCCTCGTCCGGGCCGGCCCGCCGAGAGCTAGGACGGCCCACCCAGGGCGGCCCGGGTGAAACGCAGGACGTGGTCGGTGGCCTCCCGGCGGGAAAGCTTGACCTCCTCGGTGCGGGCCCAGTTGATCGCCTCCATGGTGATGGCCCGGATGGTGAGGCTGTCCGATTGAGGGTGAGCGGCCGGGAACAAACCTGCGGCCACGCCGTCGGCGAGCACCGATCGCAACGGGAGGACCAGCAGGTCGACACCCATTCGTTGGGCGGGAGTACCGGCGACGACGCGCAGAACCATGGGCGAACTCAAGGCTGAAACCCGCTCGGCCCGCCGGCGGTCGTAGGCCAGACCAAGCATCTCGTACACCCAGACCGCCAGAGCCTCGCCGGGGTCGGGAGCGGCATCAACCCGTCGGCGCAGATGGGCCCCAAACGACTCCGCGTCACGCTCGTACAGCGAACGAATGACGTCTTCCTTGGTCTCAAAATGGCGATAGAAGGCACGCGTCGACAATCCGGCCGCCTCGAGAATGTCTGCGACCGTCGCCTCCTCGCCATCGTTGCGGCGCAGCACTTCCAGGGCAGCCCGGAGAATCAGGTCACGTTCGGCGTCCGGCTCGTAGAGCCGAGGCCGGCCCGGCGATCGTGGCAGCGCCGGACCGGGTTGCTCGCCAGAGGCCATCGGGTCAACTATACGGCTGGTTTCGCGCCCGTCCTTTGACGGTCGGAAACGCAACGGTCGGTTGGTGGCGGCTCGCCGACGGGAACGACCCCAAGGGCACCGTCATCGAGTGGTCATGGGCTGGCGGTCACATCGAATGGCGGGGGTCGAGCTGGGCTCCCGCCGCCTTCGCCATGGCGTCCTGATGAAAGGCCGCCACCAGGGAGCCGCTCTGGGTGAACACTCGCCCTCCGCCGTACACCCGCCCGGTGGCCGCCTTGGTCGCCTCGGTGACTATCAGCAGCCACTCGGAGACATCGAAACGGTCGGAAAAATGGATGGTGTGCCCGATGACTCCGGTGGACAGAGTGTGGTGGGCGTCGGCGATATTGACGGAGTCACGGTGGGGCCGCATGGCGAGCCCGATGATGTTGCCGCAGGTGGCCCACACCAACACGGCCTGATTGGCCGCCTGCGAGTCGAGGGGCCGGTCAAAGCGGTGCCAGGCCATCTCCACCGGCGCACCGCCGACAGTTGCTTCCCCGAGGACCGGGCGGATCTCGACACCTGGAAAGGCTTGGGCGGGTGCCGAATCCAACCCATCCGGACCAGGCACGCCGGACGGCGCCTCCGGGTCGTGACGCATCAGATCCTCGTCGACCGTATTCAACAACACGATGCCGCGGCAAAGCAGACGGCCATCCTGGGTGGCGGTCACGGTGTCGCTCCCCCAGGTGCGCCCCGACTGCATGGAGTCAACCTCGAGCTCGATGGGTTTGGTGTAGGTCCCCGCCCGGGCGAACACGGTATGAACCGACCGCACGTCTTTGGCGCTCCCGGCGGCTCGATCGGCGGCCATGATCATCTGACCGAGGAGTTGTCCGCTGAACACCACGTCGCGGCCTTCGGCCGACTCGCTCGGTTGGAATACCTGATATCTCCCCTCGCCGGCGTCGGTAAGAGTGAGGAGGTCGGGTATATCGCTCATAATGCCTTCTCCTTGACGAATGCGGCTGCCCGCAGGACGTGATCTGTGTGGTGCATACGGTCGTTAGACGTGGCGACGTGGACCACCGTCTGCGTCGATAGCTGCCTCGGCGCGGCGGCACCGGGATACTCGCCGGGCTCCGCCATCAACTCGGCGAACTCGTTGGGGGTGAGCCCGGGGGGCAAGCATCACGAACGCGACTCCCAACGGTCGCCGGACTCACGCCTGATGATAGGGCCGAGCGGGTTGACGACCACCTCGCCGGCCGGCTTGGCCATGCCGGCCGGCTGGGTCGTCCGGCCAGGGTGCACGGGTCTGAAATTGAGGCCGAACTGCAATGCCTGTCCCTTCCTCGAGGTCCCCCCGGCCGCGTATTCGCCAAGCGCGTTTTCGAGTCTAGCGATCGCGACCCGCGGGCAACAGCGGGCCGCTTCGCTCGTGTCCCGGCGGGCGGGCCGGGGCGGGATGGCAGGCCGAGGCTGGATGGCAGGCCGGGGCGGGATGGCAGGCCGGGGCGGGATGGCAGGCCGGGGTGATGGCTGACGGGCTGAGTTAGGCCCGTGAGGGGGGCGGCGACCAAGCCGCGGGGCCGGGCGGGGGTCGACGAGCGGGAGCGAGCGTCGGGTGTCCTTGCACACCACGGCCCCTGCCCTCCGGCGCCACCCGAAGGGCCCGCACCGGTCCCACTCGACAGGATCGACACTCTCTGGACGCAACTCAGCCCACCTGTAGCGCAGCACCGTCCAGAAAGCGAAAGCCAACCAGATCCCTGGCTCGATCGACCGTCCAGTAGTCCTCCGGGCCAGTCCAGAGGCCCAAGCCGCCGGCGGCCTGATGTGACCGCCGGACCGGCGAGCGGTCTACGGTGGAACCCGGCGATGACCGACTTCCCCACCATGTGACCGAGGAGCAGGCGATGACTGGACCGTTGGACGGGATCCGAGTCCTGGATGTGAGTTCGGGATTGGCAGGGGCCGTCGCGACCATGGTGCTGTGTGACAACGGCGCCGAGGTGATCAAGCTGGAGCCGCCGGGAGGCGATCCGCAGCGGAGCCTGCCCGCTTTCGCCCAGTGGCACCGCGGTAAGCAGAGCGCCGTGGCGGACCTGCAGACCGACGACGGCCGGCGCCGGGCCCAAGCGTTGGCCGCCGAGGCCGACGTGCTGGTGCAGGCGTGGCGACCCGGAGTGGCGGAGCGATTGGGGCTCGGCTATGACGTGGTCTCCGAGTCGAACCCGGGGCTGGTGTATTGCTCGATCACCGGCTTCGGGCCGAGAGGGCCCTACGCCGGGATCAAGGGGTACGAGGCGATCGTGGGCGCCAAGGCGGGAACCATGGCCGGGGAGGATCGACCCCGTTTCGCGGCCCTCCCGGGTGCCAGCTTCGGCGCCGCCCAAGGCGCATTGCAAGGCATCCTCGCCGCCCTGCTGGTGCGATCCTCGACGGGACGGGGCCAGAAAGTCGAATCCAGCCTGGTCCAGGGATTGACCGCTTACGAGCTCTACAACTGGCTCGGGCCGCAGTTGCCCGCAGCGCAGGCCAGTAAACCCCGGGCGGGATTCACTTTCTCTTCTGTGTCCGGAATGGTGGCGTTCACCCGGGACGGTCGTTGGCTGCAATTCTCGAACTTCCGTCCGCATCTCGTCGACGCCTTCCTGGCGGCCATCGGCTTGACCGAGTACTACGCCGACGCCATGGCCCGCAAGGAGTCGGCCCAGGTGATCAACGAGACCGTGCTTCGACGCCTGCACGAGAAGACGCTCGACGAGTGGATGGAGATCTTCCTCCGCTCGGACGATATCGGTGTCGAGCCGTTCCGCACCCCGGCCGAAGCACTCGACCACCCCCAGATGCTGCACAACGGGCATGTCCTCGAACTGACCGATCCGAGCCTCGGTAAGACCCGCCAGGTCGGGGCGCTGGTGCGGATGACCAAAACCCCATCGTCGCCCAGAGAGGGCGCCCCGGCCCTCGGCAGCTTGTCGCTGGGCACTGCCACCTTCACCTCCCCCCGCACTATCGAGCCCGGGCCTCCGTCGCCAGCCCCACCGTCGCCCGGCGCCCGCGGTCCTTTGAGCGGTGTCACCGTCCTCGAGCTGGCCTGGTTCTACGCGGCGCCGTTCGGGACCGCGCTGCTCGCCGACCTGGGCGCCCGAGTGATCAAAGTGGAAAGCGCCGCCGGCGACCCCCACCGCTACCAGAACCCGCTCCCCGAGTTCGCTGGAGTCAAGGCCCTTGGCGGCAAGGAGAGCATCGTTGTCGACTACCGGACCCCGGAGGGGAGGGAGATCCTCCACCGGCTGGTGGCCAAGGCGGACATCGTCATGCGCAACTACCGTCAGCAAAACAGCGCCGCGGTCGGCGACGACTACGCCAGCTTGGAGCCAGCCAATCCGAGCCAGGTATACCTTTACGCCGCGGCCTACGGCTCCGATGGCCCTTACACCACCCGGCCCGCCTTTGCTCCGACGATGGGCGTCGCCGCCGGCCATCGCGGTTACCAGCTCGGATGGGAACGGGCGTTGGCTCATCGCCAATCGATCACCTTCGACGAAGGCCAGGAGCAACTGGCAGCCATCAATCGCCGAAGCGGGGGTCCAACCAACAACGCCGACGCCGCTTCAGCCCTGGTCGTCGGCACCGGTATGTTGCTGGGGCTGCTCGCCCGCCAGCGCACTGGTCAGGGCCAGTACCTGGAAACGACCATGATGTGCTCGAATGCTTATGTCGTCTCGGACGAGTTCTTTGACTACGACGGCAAGGCCACAAGCGCCCACCACGACGAGAACGGTACGGGCCCGCTCTACCGTCTCTACCCGACTCAGGAAGGGTGGGTGTTCCTCGCCGCCCCTCGGGACGCGGACTGGGATGAGCTCCGGCACGCCCTGACCACGGTCACCGGGGCTGATGTCCTGGGCGATGATCCGCGCTTCGCGACCGCCGCCAGCCGCGCCACCCACGGGCCCGAACTGGCCGCGGCGCTGACCGCCGTCTTCTCCTCGAGACCGGCCGCCGACTGGGAAGCGCGGCTGGTCCCACACGATGTCGCCTGCGTCGAGGTGAGCCGAGGGCCGTTCTCCGAGTTCACGATCAACGACCCGACCATGGTCGACAACGGTTTCGTCGCCGAAGTCGAGCACCCGTTGTTCGGACGGCATCGCCGGCACGGCCCGATCGTCACCATGACGTCGACACCGGGAACGGCCGGGCCGGGCTGCCTGGTCGGCCAGCACACCCGCCTTATCCTCGGCGAACTGGGCTACACCGACGCTCAGATGACCGATTGGCGCGACCGCCATATCGTGGCCTGGCCGGACTCGCCAGCCAGCTAGCCGCCCGCCGGCCGTCACCGTCGGGGGTTCCGGCCGCGGCCCCGGCGCCACCGGCCGAGCGGAGAGTGGGGCATTCACGGGTGCGGGCGGCTGGGCCGCGTCCGCCGGATCCGGCGATGGACGAGTTCGGGCGGACCGAGGACCGCGGCCGTGGCCGGGCGGGGCCGAGGCCAGGCCGGTCCCTATCGAGGCCGGTCCGCCTCTTGCACCAAGCTGGGGTCGCCGGCGGTCCCCGGCGACCAGCGCGGGTGGGTCGCCCGTCCAGTGGACTCGACTTCGGTCACGACCTGGTAGACCGTCTCGAGCTCATCGTCATCGTCGTGCCGCGAGGAATAGAACTCCGGGATGTGATACCCGCCAAAATGACGGACGATCCCGGGGTAGTCGTCAATGACGAATTCCGGTGTCGGCGTCACCTGCAACCTCTTGAGGCCCGCGTCGAAGTCGTGCAACGGTTTCGCGAACACGCCACTCAGGTAGGGCTCCAGGGCATGCTGGCGGACCACCGACCACCGGGCCCCCTCCCCTGACCACAGGTACACCTGATGACCGTCTTCGACCAGGCGGCCAAAGACCTCGTGAGTCCGGCTCCGCAGGGCCTGATCGAACGACAGGATGGTGTAATCGCAATCAAAGAAGATGTGCACGGCAACCAAAGGTTAGCGCCACCTGGCCGCGCCGCGACAACTGACCTCGGCCTGCTCTCCTCGCCTCACGGCCGCCGCCCGGTAGTCCGGGCTGGCCTGGAGGTCTGCAGGATGCATCCCCAGCAAACGGGAGCCGCATCAGGGAGCCCGGCATCGACCCCTAGGGTCCGGCGGGCGGCGAGGTGCGAGCCGCCTGATCGAATCCTTCCATCAGTCGTTGGTGGCGCCCCTCCACCTCACTGCGACCGGCCCGGTGCGGAAAGACATACAACCGGCCCTCCCGTATGGCGTGCACCACCTCGCGACCGACCGCATCGGCGGTCAGCAGGTTGTGCTCATACCAGGCCGCGCTCGGCATGGCAAACGACGTGACCTGGCTGGGCTCGGGGACGGTAAAGCCCGGGCAGAGCACCGACACGCCAATCCCGTATTCGGCCAGAGATGGCGCCATCACCTCGCTCAAGCCAACCACCGCGAACTTGGCCGTGACGTAGGGGGCGTTGAGCACCCGGAGATCGGCTCGCCCTACTCCCGACATTGACGAGGTGTTGACGATGTGGCGATCCCCGCCTTGCTCGAGCAGGCGGGGCAAGAAGGCCAGGATGCCGTTCAGCACGCCGCCCCATTGCACGCCCAGAACCCGGTCCCAATCGGACCGCGTGAGCTCGACGAAGGCCTTGAGGACGGCGACGCCGGCGTTGTTGCAGAGGACGTGCACGGCGCCGAGCTCGCGGTAGGAACGCTCGGCCAAGGCTTCCATGGACGCCGGATCGGTGACGTCGGTCTGCACGGCGACGCCGTGGGTTCCCACGGCTGCTACCGCGTCGGCCGTGGCGGCGGCAGCGTCCATATCAAGGTCGGCCACCACGACACTCATCCCTTCCTCGGCGAGGGCCACCGCCAAGCCCCGCCCCAGCAGCCCACCGCCCCCGGTGACCACTGCGCCGCGTCCCTGCCAGTCCTGGTCCACCGCAATCACACCTCCACGCCCGGCAGCTGAGCCGAGCTCTTCCCCATCATCGTCGTAACCGGTGCGGGGCTTGAACTTCGCTCTCGATGTAGGCTAACTCGACGGGCCCGATTCGCGCCGACAGGTGCTGGCTGCCAGATAAGGGCCAGATAAGGGGGAGACAGGCGATGGCCGTGACCAACGAATCCGACATCCTCCCCTCGGACGTGGACATCGTGGTGGTCGGCGCAGGTTTCGCCGGCTTGTACCTGCTGCACCGTCTCCGGAGCAAAGGCTTCTCGGTCCGGGTGTTCGATGCGGCCAGCGACGTCGGCGGCACCTGGTACTGGAACCGCTATCCGGGCGCCCGGTGTGACATCCCGACGACGGACTACGCCTACAGCTTCGACCCCGACCTCGAGCGAGAGTGGGTGTGGTCGGAGAAGTACGCAACCCAACCCGAGATCCTCTCCTACCTTCGGCACGTGGCGGACCGGTACGACTTGCGTCGCGACATCGAGTTTTCGACCCGAGTTGAGTCAGCCGTCTGGGACGAGCGGGCCACTCGCTGGCGGGTGCGCACCGAGCGGGGCGAGGAGGTCGTCTGCCGGTTCTACGTGATGGCCAGCGGCTGCCTCTCACTGCCGAAGACTCCCGACATCAAAGGGACCGAGAGGTTCCAGGGCGAGGTGTATTTCACGAGCGGCTGGCCCCATAAGGGGGTGGATCTCACCGGCCGGCGAGTGGCCGTTATCGGCACGGGCTCTTCGGGCATCCAGTCGATCCCGCTCATCGCCGCCCAGGCCGCCCAGGTCACGGTCTTCCAGCGCACCCCGAACTACTCGATTCCAGCCCACAACGGACCAGCCTCGCCGGAGCGGCTGGCCGCCCTCGAAGCGGACTGGGCCGCCTATCGAGAGGCGGCCCGGTGGTCGCGCGGCGGGGTGCCGGGCGAGGTCACCGACGTCAGCGGGGTCACGGCGACGGAGGAGGTGCGACGGGAGCGCTTCGAGGCGGCCTGGGCGTCGGGCGAGCTGTTCGAGATCCTCGGGGTATTCAACGATCAGTTGGTCAACCCGGTCTCCAACGAAATAGTGGCCGAGATGATCCGCGAGAAGATCCGCTCGATCGTGCCCGATCCGGACCTCGCCGAGGCCCTCTGCCCGAGGGACCACCATTTCGGAACCAAGCGGCCGTGCCTCGACACCAACTACTACGCCACGTTCAACCTTCCTCACGTCCGCCTCGTCGATCTGCGAAAACATCCCATCGCCACGATCACCGAGTCGGGGATCGACACGGTTGACGAGACGCTGGAGTTCGACACCATCGTCTACGCCACTGGTTTCGATGCCATGACGGGACCGCTCGTGGCGGTCGATGTCACCGGCCGCGACGACAGGACGCTCCGCGACAAGTGGGCGGATGGTCCGTCGACCTATCTCGGGCTCGGCATTGTCGGCTTTCCCAACTTCTTCATGGTCACCGGGCCCGGGAGCCCCTCGGTGCTGTCCAACATGACGGTCTCGATCGAACAGCACGTGGAGTGGATTTCGGACTGCATCGACTACCTCCACCGGCACGGATTTGACACCATCGAGCCCACGCCGGTTGCGGAATCCGGGTGGAATCAGCACGTCCAGGATTGCGGGAACATCACCCTCTACCCGACCGCCAATTCCTGGTACATGGGGTCCAACGTGCCGGGGAAGCCCCGGGTCTTCCTGCCCTATATCGGCGGGGTCGACACCTACCGGGCAGCCTGCGACGAGGTCGTGAACCGGGGCTATCTCGGGTTCCGTCTCGGCGGCCCGGAGACGTCTCAGTGCCACGACGGGGTGATCCGCCGGTTGCAGCCCGATGTGGCCATGGTGCTCGACGCCATGGCGGGCCTGGACCTGCCCCCACTCGAATCGATGTCCGTCGAGGACGCTCGCGCCTTTATGGTGACGTCGACCGTCGACCGCCCCCCGGGACCTGCGGTCGGGGAGGTGGTCGACGGTGTGCTGCCGGGCCCGGGGGGGAACCTCGACTACCGGCTGTACCGGCCCGCCTCGCCAGGGCCCCATCCGCTCGTCGCCTACTTCCACGGGGGCGGGTGGGTACTGGGCAGCCTGGACTCCGACGACCCCTTCTGCCGCGACCTCTGCGCCCGGTCGGACACCGTCGTGGTGTCGGTCAACTACCGGCATGCCCCGGAGGCACCATTCCCAGCCGCCGCTGATGACGCCATGGCGGCGGTGCAATGGATCGCGGCCAACACCGTGGCCCTGGGCGGGACAGCCGGGCAACTCGCGGTCGCCGGATGGAGTGCGGGCGGCAACATCGCCGCCGTCGCCTGCCAGCTGGCCCGCGACGCCGGCGGACCAGCCATCCTCGGGCAACTCCTCGTGACACCGGTGACCGATTACGACATGACCCGGGCGTCATACCTCGAGAACGCCGATGGCTACGTACTGACCGCGTCACTGATGCGCTGGTTCTGGGACTACTACGCCCTTCCGGCTCAGCGTGGTGATCCCAAGGCGTCGCCGTTGTACGGCGATCTGTCGAATCTTCCTCCAGCCATCATCGTGACGGCCGAGTTTGACCCGCTTCGTGACGAAGGGATCGCCTACGCCGAGGCGCTGGCTGCCGCAGGTGGGCCCGTTCGTCAGGTGGCGGCCCGAGGCCACCTCCACACCACGCTGACGATGGTCGACGTGGTCCTCTCCGGCGCACCCGTGCGAGCCGAGATGGCCACGGCGCTGCGGGCGGTGTTTGCCGGGCCGGCGTACGCAACCAGCGGGTCTGGCGCCAGCGGCGCCGCGGTGGCGGGGTAGCGGTGTCGCCGCGCCTCGGTATCTACGGGCGATCCGGACCGAACTGGCTCGACGACGTCGTCGCTGATGCCGAACGGGCTGAGCGCCTGGGCCTCGACACCCTCTGGATGAATCAGGCGTTCTCCCTGGATGCATTGACGACGTTGGCTGTCAGTGCGCAGAGGGCTCCGACCATCAAGGTCGGGACGGCGGTTGTTCCCATCTTCACTCGCCATCCCCAAGCCCTAGCCGCCCAAGCCATGACGGTCCAGGCCGCCTGCGGAGGGCGTCTCACCCTCGGCATCGGGCTGTCGCACCAGCACGTGGTCACGGGCCGATGGGGCTACTCCTTCGAGCGGCCGGTGGCGCGCATGCGGGAGTACCTCGCCGCCTTGCTCCCGCTGATGGGCGGAGAGAGCCCCGAGGTGCACGGTGACATGGTCACCAGCACCGGCGGGCTCGAGACCGGGGGACTGGCTCCGCCGTCGGTATTGCTGGGCGCACTCGGACCCGCCATGCTGCAACTGGCGGGGACCGTGGCCGATGGGACCATCACGGCCAGTACCGGTCCCAAGACCCTCGCTGACCATATCGTTCCGACTATCACCGCAGCCGCCGAGCGGGCCGGTCGGCCCGCGCCGCGGATCGTCGCCTGCTGCTCACTGGCGGTCACCGACAACCGGCAGTGGGCGGACAAAGCCCGGGTACGGATGGCTGAGCGACTTCGCACCTTTCCGTCTTTTCGAGCCATGATCGACCGGGAGGATGACCCCTCCGAACTCGGCCTCGCCCTGCTCGGTGATGAGGATGACGTCGAGCGGGACATCAGGCGGGTGGCGGATACCGGCGTCACCGACATCGCGTTCGTCGACGCGTCCTCCGCTCCTGAAGACACCGAGCGGACGTGGCAATTCATGGCGTCCCTCCTGGGACGAATGCCGCCCCCTGGCGACTGACGGGCGACGGGCCCGGAAGGAACGCTTCCCGAGGTCACCGGATCGGGTCCCCGGAATTGCGGCTGCGGTCATCCTGGGCGGAAGGGCAGGGCTGGCCTCCGCCCAGGATGGCATCGGTGGAATGATCTCCTAGCTGAGTCCTGGAACTGGCGTCTCGGGCATCGGTTGGGCCGCACCGGTGTAGGCCATGCAGTTGCACGCGGCCGAGTAGCCGTAGAGCCGATACGTGGACGGGCCGTCGTAAAGCCCCGGGCCAAACTGGGTAGAGAACACCTCGGCCGGCTCGAAGGTCGTTCCAAGACTGGCGGCCGCGGCCTGGAAGCCCTGAGCGGTGATGTTGCCCATGCTCTTCGCTTTGTCCATGACCTGCTGGATGAAGTTCAAGCTGTCGCATTTGTTGTTACGACCGGCGGGTGTGTCGGAATTGTTCATGATGCCCTTGCACGTTATGGCCGCTTGGCTACCCCCAGGATCCTGGGCCGGCTTCACATCGTAGAAGGGATCCCATCCCACTCCGACCGCGCCGGTGAACGTCCCCTTAGGAGCCATATCGATGAACACCGCCATGTCCTGGGTGCTGGTGAGCCCGTACCGCGGGAAGAAGTTCTCCGACTTGGCGATCGGATACCAGAACAAGTCCACCGACCCGACGTCGGTGAGGAACATCACCCGGTTGATGCCGGCCGCCTTGAACTTCAGGACCGTCGACTGCAATGCCGTCTGGAGACCCCCGAAGGACGAAACACCGGTTGGCGGGGTGATAACGGCATCCTGGCTGACCGTGAGCCCCTTGGCGGCCATGGCGGGCTTCAGCACCGTGTTGTAGACCGACGTGTACTCCGGATAGTTGAATCGCACCAGACCGATTTTCACATTTCCATTAAAGAAGCCGGCCGCGTCGAGCCCATTGAAGTACGCCAGCACCCAGCGCTCGGGCCGAGGTCGGTCCGGGGCGTACAGATACGGGGAATCGGCGGTGTAGTCGGCGTTGTCGTACGGGTACGTCGACGGGTTGATGGTAATGATGTGGTGCTGGATAAAACAGTCGATCGTATTGCCGGGCGTGGAATCCTGATTTATCACGATGGACACGGGCTGGTCCTGTGTGAAGTAGGTACAAGCCTGCTGAGCGCCCTGGGCGATGGTGACGCCCGCAAACTCGGTATGATATATCACCGGGATCACCTGCCGCCCGGCCACGCCGCCGTGGGCATTGATGTAGGCGGTCATGGAACGGAACTCCTGTTCATCCCCGACACCACATGCCGCTGCCCCACTGGTCACGTGGGTCTTGGAGCATGCGCCGGTGGAATCGATCCACCACATCCCGATCTTGATCGTGCTGGCGGTGAGACCTGGCTCACTGGGGTTGAGATTCGCGCCGGCGCTGCCAGCCGTCGTCGGGGACGTCCCGGTGGAAGCGACGGTGGTGTTCGACGTGGACGGCTTATTGGAGGAACCACACGCCGAGACAAGTGATACCGCTGCCGCCAAGGCGACCAGGCTCCATCGGAATGAGCGTCTTGACATTGAGCCCTCCTCAGTCTTTCTTTTTGTCAGCGTACGGGGTTCTATCGACCGCATTCGGTCACCTCTGTATGTCACGTCAAGCCTGCTTCTCAACTGTGGGGTGGAGCGCAGCAAATTGACCAGAGCGAGCTATCGCCATGGCATCGGTACCGAGATAGGACTCCACGACCTGGGGATCTCTCGTGACGACGTCCGGCTTGTCAAAGGCGATGATCCGGCCGCCGTCCATGGCAATGATCCGATCGGACATGCCCGTGATCATGGGCACGTCGTGCTCCACGACGACCATGGTCATGGCCAGGTAGTTCTTGAGCTGCAGCAGCAGTTTCCCCAGGGCTTCGGTCTCTTTCTGGGCGATTCCCGAGGACGGTTCGTCGAGCAGGAGGACCGAAGGCTTGAGGGCGACCAGGCACGCCAATTCGGCCACCCGCCTGGTTCCGGTCGAGAGATGCTGCACCTGTACGTGGCGCCACGCGGCCAGACCAAGCAAGGAAATCAGCTCCATGGCCCGTTCCTCCTTACGGCGTTCCGAAGCCTGGAAGCCGAGAACAGAAGGGAAGAATCGGGTGGGGGTAACACGCTCCAACGCCAGCGCCACTGATTCGAGGACCGTCAGCGTCGGGAACAGCCGGGCATCCTGGAACGAGCGCACCAAGCCAAGTTGGGCCCGCTCGGCCGCTCCCAAGGCGCTCACGTTGCGACCTTCGAACCACACCTCGCCGCTCTCTGATCGAACAAAGCCACTGATCATCTCCAGCAGCGTCGTCTTCCCGGCTCCATTGGGCCCGATGAGGCCGACCGTTTCCCCTACCTGAACCTCGAAGCTCACATCCGCAACGGCAATCACGCCTCCGTAGGAGCGACGGACGTGTTCGACCTTTAGCGCCGGCGTTCCCGGCCGAGCTTCGTCGACGTCGACTCTGGCCCGCAGGAATGCAGGCGGTGCGGAGAGGTCGACGGTCTTGGCCGCGGGCCCCACCCCGGCCCATTCCGCCACAGGATCGAGGCCCTTCCGGCGGGCCAGGGCGTTGATCAACCGGTCGCGCAGGGGCTGAACGATACTGGCGATGCCACCGGGGAAGTACAGAATGACGAAGAGCCAACCCAGGGCGGTGGCGGCGATGCCCGCGCTGTCCAGAGGGAGAAACTGGGGTATCCCGATGATGTAGAGGACGCCGAGGAGCGGACCCGCGAGCAGTCCGATCCCACCCAGCACGGTCATCGCCGTCACGTCGATGCTCGACTGGACGGGGAAGGCGTCGCTGGCGACGTTGGAGAGGGAATGGGCGTACAGGGCCCCACCGATCCCGGCCAGAAAACCCGCGAGCAGGAATCCCTGCAGCTTCAGAGCGGTCGGATGCACGGAGAACGAGCGGGCGCTGTCCTCGTTGTCGCGCTGGGCCCTCAGTTTGAGCCCCACGCCGCCCCGCCAGACGTTGCGACAGAGCAGGACGCCGAGGACGAGCACCACCAGTGCGAGGTAGTAGTACCGCTTGGCCGTATCGAACGCGAAGCCACCGATCTTCGGGGTTTGCGGCTGGACCCCGTTGCCCCCGAACATCCAGCTCTGGGAAAAGAAGAAGTATGAGGTGGCCAGGGCGAACCCGAGGGTGATGACCGCCAGCATGACACCGCGTATCCGGAGGGCCGGTAGCCCGATGACGAGGGACACGGCCGCGGCGACCAGACCGGCGGCCAGGAATCCGATCACGAAACTCCCCGTGTCCTTGGTGACATAATAGGAGGCGGCCGCTCCCACACCCGCGAAGGCAAACTGCCCGAGTGAGAGCTGGCCGGCCAAGCCGGTGACGATACCGACGGACAGGCCGACGAGGGCGAACGACATCATCAGCACGAAGATGTACGTCGAAGCGGCCGTGATCATCACCGGTAAGGCGATGGCCACCGCCAACACCAGGGCCGCGGCTATCCAGGGCAGGTTGCGTATCGACCAGATCTGCTGATACGAGTCAGGCGGGTGCCGCCAGGGCTGCACGGCCGCCCAGTTCCCTTCGTCGGTCGTCCGCCCGAACCGGCGGCGTTGGAGCAGCAGCGCGACGAGGATGATGACGAACAGGATCGCTTCGAACTGGCCGCCGCTCGGATTGTTCCAAATCACGACCTGCTCGATGATCCCGATGCCAACCCCGGCGAGCAGCGCGATCGGCAGGCTCGCCATCCGGGCGATGACCGCCGCAGTCAGCGCCCGCAGCAGCAACTCGGGCCCGAGGAAGTCGTTGTTGGCGAAACCGACCGTGGGGAGCACGAGGCTGACCGTGAAGGCCGCCACCGCCCCGGCGATGCACCAGACCAGCACCGACATTCGCCCGGCCGACACACCGGCCAGACGGGCTGAATCCCGCTGGTCCGCGGACGCCCGGATGGCGAGACCCAGCCTGCTCTTGCGGAGAAACAGGGTGAGACCGACAACGACGAGCGGGGTGAGGATGAGCATGGCGGCGTAGGCGGGTGTCACCGTGAGCGCGCCCACGTCGAAGGTGGGAAGGAACGCGGGTTCCGGGAAACTCGTCCCGGCCGCAACCTGTCCGTTGATGAGCAGAGCGAATGACAGGATGAACTCCGCCAAACCCAGCGTGGCCACCATGGTCATCAGCTGAGGCGCGTTGCGCAGGCGTCGAACGACGACGACCTCGCTCAAGCCGCCCGCCGCCGCCGAGAGCAGCAAACCGGCCGCGAAGGCGATCCAGTATGGAACGTGGGCCTTTACGACCAGCACCCCAAGAAGCGATGCCCCCAGCGCCCCGATCCCGCCCTGGGCGAAGTTGATCACCCGGCTTGACCGGTAGACCAGGACCAGCCCCACGGCCAGGATGCCATACGTCATCCCGGTGATGGCACCGAGCAGGATCACCGGTCCCGGAACCTGGAAGGCCAGGATCATCGCTACCTCAAGACCGCCGCATCACCCGGCAGGTACCCTGCGCCCGGTGCCGGGTCCGGTCCCCTTCTGGGGCGCAAAGGACCCGGCGGATCGCTTGGCCAGATGCAGCGGATGCCGTCCGGTGCCCTCTGGCCACCAGGTCGAATTCGCGACCGTGGACAGCGCGACGCCCCAGAGCGCTCGCTGGTCATCCATGATCACGCGCGCCTCCCCTGTCGGCTACCAGAATAGAGTAACCTGAATAGCACGGAGGGGACAAGTTCCAGGGGGTCGTCGTTGGAAGATTCAGGCACACCGTTGCTGATTGCCGGCGGGATGGGCACCGATCCCTCGCGCCCCCAGCCTGCTCGAGACCCGGCGCCTCCCGGGCGGGCCTGCTGCCAAACCGACCTTGTCGGGCCAAGGCGACGTGAGTAGGGTGTCCGGTGTGGCCGCTCGCCGCCTGCACCATCTCCCATCGGCGTGACGGTGGACGGCGCGTGGTGAGGCGGACCAGGCCCGGTTCCGGTCGTCGCGCTCTCATCTGCTGGCTCGGTTTCCTGTGCGTCGTGACGTCCTCGTGCGCGATCCATGGTCTCAACTTCCGCCAGGACAAGCGCATCGACCTCCTCGACCCGCCGTCCCTGTCGACGGTAACGGTGCCTTTTACGGTGAGGTGGACGGCCAAGGACTTTCCTTACGGGCCAAACACGATTCAGGGCGGAAATAACTATTTTGCGATACTGGTGGACCATCAGCCCATGCCACCTGGAGGCAGTTTGCGCGACCTTGGCGACAACGCATGCAAGGAGACGCCAGGCTGTCCTGATCTCAACTGGCTCCAGCAGCATGACATGTACGTGTCGGCATCCACTTCCGTAACCATCGGTTCACTCCCGCACACACTGCCTGCGTCGACTCCCGCCGGGACCAAGGAGAGTCACGTGATCGTAATAGTCCTCATGAGCGGGACGAATCACCGGATCGGTGAGTCGGCCTGGTATGTCAACTTCTTCCGGTTGACTGCCGGAGTGGGAAACTGACCGGCCGGGCTGAATAGGAACCACATGTCGACGTCCCCATTTTCCAACCAGTCTCTCGGTAAGGACGCCGAAGCCGAAGTGCTCGATACGCTCGTCGACGAGCAAGAGAGCTTGCGGCAGATCTCGCGCCGGCGTCTGGGTATCACGGGCTCCACCCAGGTCGGGTCGCTGTGGGCGGGATTTCGGGTGTTCCGGGTCAGCTGGTACCCGATCATGGCTATCGGCCTGCTCGCCATGGCGGACCAGTTCCAGCTGTATGGCTTCCAGGTGCTGGGGCCGGACATCAGCGTCACGCTCGGCATCGGCGCCTCCACGATCGGTGCCTGTATCGCGGTCAATCAACTGATGACCACGGTTGGCGCACTGCCGATGGCGGCGTACATCCAGAAGAAGCCTCGTCGAGCGCTGATCCTCATCAGCTGCGGGTTCGTGTGGACGCTCGCCACGTTCTTTACCGGGTTCGCCGTCAGCCTGTGGGATCTGATCTTCGTCTTCATTCTCAACGGCCTCGCCGAGCGCGTCAACCAAGACGGTCCAACCCGCGTTCCTCATGGACACCTATCCGCCGCCAATGCGGGTGCGGGTCCAGTCCTTTCACCGAGGTGCCATCAAAGCCGGGCAGATTGTTGGGCCGCTTCTGGTCGGGCTGATAATTTCGCTGCTCGGCTACACCTGGCGGGCCGTCTTCCCTGCCATGGCCTTCGTGGCGCTGGTGTCGTCCCTCTTCAGCGTGGGGCTGCGAGATCCCGGCTTCAAGCGGTGGGAGGAAGAACCGGTCCGGGAGGAGGTCCGCGAGCAGCTCGGCCGCGGCGTCCCTTCACCGAAAGCAACCGATTCCGACGACGGGGTCCAACTCCGGTTCTTCGAGGTCATGGCGCGGCTGATTCGGATACCGTCGATGCGACGGATCCTGGCCGCTTACGCCGTTTTCGGGGTGTGGCTCATTCCGCTCGAGACGTTTATATTCTTTTTCCTCGCCCAGCGGTGGCGGATGGGCCCAGGCGCCCGCGGCCTGTTTCTCTCCGCAACGTCGGTCTTCGGGATTGTTGCGCTCATGTGGTTTGGTCGGCGGGGCGAAGGTCTGTTCCAACGGAACCCCATCGACCTCATCAACCTCACGACCAAGATCGCGTTCGTGATGGTGGTCTCGCTCATGATCGCCGTGTGGTCACCCTCTTTCCCGGTCCTCGTGGTGCTGTTCGGGGTTTCGACGGCAGCCGGAGCGATTGTGTTCCCGGCCCTTCTGATGCTGACGATGTCGGTGGTTCGACCCTCGGAGCGGCTCCATGCCGTCGCCCTGGGGGCGCTGTTCCTGGACGGGGTCGGCGGTTTGGGGGGTCTGGCGGTCCTGGGCGGGATCGACCGGCGGTTTGGAGTGGGCGTGGCGCTGGCGCTCCTGTCTGTCCCCGGTTGCATCGGTGCCCTGGTGCTGCGCAGCACCCGCCAGACCATCAACAAGGACTTCGATCAGGTCATCGACGACTTCATCGAGAGCGAGGAGATTCGGACCCTGAAGGCGCAGGGGGTGGCCTTGCCGATGCTCGCCTGCCGGCACATCGACTTCTCCTACCGCGGTGTCCAGGTCCTGTTCGACGTCAACTTCGCGGTAGACGAAGGAGAGATGGTCGCACTCCTCGGCACCAACGGAGCCGGCAAGTCCACGCTCCTCCGGGCCATCTCCGGGCTCGGGTTCCCGGACCGGGGCCGGGTGCACCTAGGAGGCAGCGAGATCACCCATCTCGACTGCGAGCGCCGGCTCGGTCTCGGAATCAGCTTCATTCCATCCGGACGAGCCGTCTTCGGGTCACTGACCGTGGCCGAGAACCTCAGCATCTACGCCTATTCCCTCGGCAGGAAGCGGGAAGCCGTCGACAAAGGCCTCTCGGACTCGTTCGACGCCTTTCCCGCCCTGGCCGCTCGGCGCAACCAGCTGGCCGTCACCCTGTCGGGTGGCGAACAGCAAATGTTGGCGCTGTCGAAGGCGCTCATTCTCAAGCCTCGCCTTCTGCTCATCGACGAACTCTCACTTGGCTTGGCCCCGAAGGTGGTGGGCGCGCTGCTGGAGATGGTACGACGGATCAACAGCACCGGCACGGCAGTGGTCCTGGTCGAGCAGTCTGTCAATATTGCCCTGTCACTGGTCGATCACGCCTATTTCATGGAAAAGGGCGAGATCCGCTTCGACGGCAGCTCGGCGGATCTCCTTTCTCGACCTGACCTGCTGCGATCGGTCTTCCTCGAAGGGACGACAAAGGCCATTACCTGACGATTGATGATCGCCTTCGGAGCGCCCACAAGACCAGGAACCGGTGCGCCGGGCGGTTGGGGGACAAGGGTCAGTCCAGGGCCAGGAGCGGTTGCCCCTCCCCCACGCTGTCTCCCTCGGAGACGAGGATCTCGCCGACCACGGCATCAACGGGCGCCTCTACCGGGATTTCCATCTTCATGGACTCGAGAATCAGCAAGGTCTGACCGTCGAGGACCGACTGCCCTGGCGCCACGACAATCGACGCCACCGTCGCGGTCACCTCGGCAAGGATCAGGCGGGCCATCGTGGGCCGCGACGCGGGCGAGTGTCGGTTACCAGCACGTGGGCCAGCTGCGCAGCATGCTCTGACCGGCTGGTCGGCAGGGGTTGTCCTCCAGTCGGTCCAGCAAAGTGCGGATGACGACCGCGGTATCCGCCGGATCGAGGACCTCATCGACGCCCATGTGGGCGGCGGCGTCAAAAGGATTGGTTGCGGCCGCGAGCTGACTGGCTCGGGCGGCGGTCTCCCTGGCTCGCTCTGCCGCGGGCAGCTCGCTCAGCTCCGCCGCGTACAGAACGTTGGCGCCCACGTCGGGATCCATGAAGCCGATCTCCGCGGTAGGCCAGGCATACAACGCCACATTTCCGGTCCCGGTTCCGGACAGAGCGTAAAACGACAGCCCGAAAGCCTTCCGGATGACTACCGTTATCCTCGGCACCGAAGCTTTGGCCAGGGCCTGGGCCAGCAACATCGATCGGAACAGGAGCCGATCGTGCTCGACCCGCACACCCACGAGGAAGCCGGGGGAGTCGGCGAGGAACACCAGGGGAACATTGAAGGCGTCGCACAGGCAGATGAATCGGGTGATCTTGTCGCATGCCTCAGGAGTCAGGGCCCCTGCCATCCGCATCGGCTGGCTGGCCACCACACCGACACTCGATCCCCCGAGACGAGCCAAGCACGTGATGACCGATTGGGCATGCTTCGGCCGCAATTCGAACGTGTGGCCGTTGTCAAAGAGTCGCTGTAGCAGCTTGCGCATGTCGTAAGCGCGACGCCGATCCTCGGGAACGATGCCCCTGAGACCTTCATCAGGAACGCTTGGTGGCACGTCGGCGACCCGGGGAGGCCGGCTGAGGCCGTTCGACGGCAGGAAGGAGAGAAAGGCCTTGACGCTTGCGAAGGCCTCCGCCTCGTCGGCGACGCCCAGGTCAATCTGGCCGGTGACCGACTCATGCACCCGGAGGCCGCCGAGGTCCTCCTCGGTTACCTGTTCGGAGGTTGCGACCTCGATCACGCGCGGAGAACTCACGGCAAGGACGCTCTTGTCCACCTGGATCACCATGTCGCCCAACGCCGCGATGAAGGAAGAATCCCCGAATGAACGCCCGGTGATCACGGTGACCACGGGGATTTCCCGTTGCCGTTTGGCGATCCAGGTCATTCCACCGCCCGGGCTGAGGGTGAGCGCCTCTGAGCCGAGTTGATCGGGCACTCGGGCGCCCGCCGCCTCTCCCAGCAGGATGAAGGGGTTGCCAAGCTCGACCGCCTGCTCATACAGACGCTGCAGCTTGTGCTCGCCGTAGCGCCCGGTGCTGCCGCCCTTTACGGTTACATCGTTGCCCACCACGGTGACCGGTCGGCCGTCGATCTGGGCCAGTCCACCGACGATGCCATCGCCGGGTGTGCGGGCCCGGTCCTCTGCGATGGCCGAGCGGACGAAGGTCCCCTGCTCCAGGAAGGTGCCCGGATCAACTAGTTGCTCGATCCGGTCGCGAACGGTCGACCGCCCCTCGCTGTGCAGACGGGCCACCCTGGCGGCCGAGCCCATGTCTGATCGCACGCGATCCCGCTCGGCGAGGAGTGCTTCGACTGGCCCGCTCATGTGTCCTCCTGCTGTAATCCGTACCAGGAAGACTAACCGAGCCGACAATACCGGAGCCGGGCCCACGCCTCATTCAGCAACCGCTGCGGTGCGTCAAACGTGACCCCCACAGTTCTCCCCCTACTTGACCTATAGACTGCTGCATATGGGGCGCACCTTGGGTGAGGCGGTAGGCCCTGCCGGCCCGTGAGCACCGCGGAGACCGTGTCCGAGCGGAGTCTCCGCGCGACTCTCGGCCAGTACGAGGCCCGATGAACGGCGGACAGATTCACTTCGACCACTTTCGGCCTTCATTCGCCGAGGAGTGCTGGACAGAGTACGCCGAGCTGCGCCGGAGTTGTCCGGTTGCCTATAGCGATACCCACGGCGGGTTCTGGGTCCTTTCGAGGTACAAAGACGTCAAGGCCGTCGCCCTCGACGATCGAACCTTCTCGTCGGCGCAGAGTGTTACCGTTCCGGCGAAGCCCCCCGGTGCCCGCCCGGCGATCCCGATCGAGATCGACCCGCCCCGCTTCGCCGAGTACCGTCGCGCCCTCGCACCGTGGTTCTCCCCTGCTGCGGTGGCCCGGCTGGAGCCGTTGATTGCCAACTTCGTCACGTCGTTGATCGACGACTTCATCGAGCAAGGGCACTGTGATCTGGTTGGACAGCTGACCAACCCCCTGCCGGCCATGACGACCCTTGCCCTCCTCGGGCTTGATCCTGGCGAGTGGGAGGTCTACGCCGTTCCGGTGCACGCCAAGACGTTCCTCCGGCCGGAAGAGACGAAGACGCCGGAGTTCGCGGCGATGTACGCCGAGTGCCACCTACGCATTCGCGCCGAAATCCGCTCACGCCGCCAACGACCGCGCCATGACATGCTCACGGGCTTGCTTCGCACAGAGATCTCGGGCGTGCCCATCTCCGATGATGATCTACAAGATGTCGTGATGCTCATAGTTCACGGAGGCTTTGATACCACGGGGTCAGCCATTGCGAACGCCCTCATGTACATGCACGAGCACCATGATGTTCGTGCTCGGCTCCAGCGTCATCCCGCCCTTCTGCCGCTGGCGGTGGAGGAGTTCCTCAGATACCAAGCGCCGCAGCCCGGCCTGGCCAGGGTAGCCACCGTCGATACCAGCGTCGGCGGCCAAAGTATTCGCAAGGGCGACCGGCTGCTGCTCCTGTGGGCCTCAGCCAACCGGGACAGCGACATGTTCCCGCAGGCCGACGTGGTTCTCCCTGACCGTCACCCGAATCGCCATTTGACGTTTGGCATCGGCCTCCATCGCTGCATCGGCGCACCGATCGCCTCCTCGGTGGCGCGCCGTGCGCTCGAGGCCGTGCTGCGCCGTCTCCCGGACTACGTCATCGATGTGGACGCCATCCGACCGGCTGACACCGTGGGCCTCGTCTTCGGCCATTTCTCTATGCCCATGACGTTTCCGCCCGGACCCCGGTCGCATCACGGGCCCACCCAGGCATCCGCCCGCGTCGGCCCGGGGTGAACCGCGGCCACCGGGAAACGCGGCTATCCGAGAACGCCAGCATCTGGTCTAGCCGGTGGCGGCGTCACCGGGCCGGATGGGGTCGACGCCGCTGTGGCGGAGGCCGTCGGGGCCGATGATGACTCCGTTCGGGCGGGCGAAGTTGCCGGTCGTGGGGCTCTCTTCGACGATCTCAGTGGTGAAGCCGGCTTCCTGGATACGCTCGGCGGTGCCCGAGGGCCACCGCTGATCCACGTAGACCTGGGCCATTTCGGTGTGGATGCGAGGCTCTTCGATGGCCTGCTGGAGCGAGACCCGGCCAGTGGCCAGGGCGGCGACGATTTGGGCCACGCCCGATATGATCCTCGGTCCCCCCGATGCGCCCAGCGCCGCCACCGGCCCCCGGTCATCGCAAAGCACGGTCGGGCTCATGGCGCTCAGTACCCGGACGTGCGGCTTGATCCCGTTGCGGGCGTCGGGGCGCGGGTCAAAGTAGCCCATGCCGTTGTTGAAAAGTATGCCGGTGTCCGGGTCCAGCAGTCGTGCGCCCCACGAGTTGAGCTGGGTGGTAGTGACCGACACCAGATTGCCGTCTCGGTCGCCGACGGACATGTGTGACGTGAGCCCACCGGCCGCCGAGCGGCTGGGCTGGGCCGGCGGATCAGCGGGCTCGTCCGAGAACTCGGCCGGATCGGGCGGTTCGGCACCCCGGGCCTCCGCCGCCAGCACCTGGCGGACGTACTGGCGAGAGCGCAGGCCCTCCCAGGGGACGACCACGTCAGGGTCGGCGGTCATGTAGCGCAGTCGATCGCGAAACGCCAGGTGCAGCGCCTTGGCCCAGGCGACTGCGTCGTCATGCGGGCCTTCACCCTCGGCCACACCCGGAGCCCGGACCAGTTCGTCGTAGAGGTAGAGGGCCTGTACCACCGTCGGGCTGCCCATGGTCGGTGATCCCACCACGACGTAGCGGCCGTACCGTTTCTGAAGCGGGGTCTCGGAGCTGACCGTCGTGTAGGTCGCCAGGTCATCGACAGCAAACAGGCCACCGTTGTCCTTGAGGAAGCGCACGATGGCCGCGGCCAGTTCGCCCTGGTAAAACACCTCGGGACCTTTCACGGCGATCATCGCCAAGCTCTCGGCCAGCTTCGCCTGCACGATCCTGTCCGCCGGCCGGGTGCTCGCCGGGCGGAGCGGCCTCCCACCTGGCAGGAGGATCTCGCTGCAACCCGGATCCCTCGCCAGGCTCACCTGGTCGGCAACGACAAACGAAGCCGTGTACCAGTTGATCGGCACTCCGTCACCAGCGAATCGGATGGCGGGCTGCATGACGGTTTCCAGTGGCAGCCGACCGTACCGTTCGTGAGCCTGGCACAGGGCGGCGACGCAGCCCGGAACTGCCACCGATTTGGCCCCGTACAAGTTGACGTTGCCGACGACCTCAGGCCAATCGAAGACTCCTAACCGGCGGGTACCGGTCTTCGCCGGCGCCAGCGGGAAGGCCTCGTTCGACACGCCGCTCGGGGCCGCCATGTGGCCCTCGACGATAGCGAGGCGATCGGGGTTCCTCATGGCAATCGTCATGGTGGCGCTGCCGCCGATCCCGGACGACCACGGACTGGCTACCCCCTCGGCGAACGCGGTGGCAACCGCCGCGTCGACGGCATTGCCTCCCGCTCGCAGAATGCTGGCACCGGCTTCGGCGACATGAGGATCCGGGGCGCAGACCAGCCCATCCGCAGTGGCGATCTCATCGAAGTGCATGGTGCGGGTGAGCATTCGGGTCTCCCGTCGGTGATCGGCCGGCCAGCTATTACAGGATACTCTTCCCCGAGCAGACTAGATCTGGCATGGACGCCGGGCAAGCGCCCTCACCCCTGCACCGTCTGCTCACAACATCACAACCGCGCCATCACGGCGGTGATCGGCACCCCCTTCGAGTTGCCCGTCCCGCCAACCCGCGACCTGAGCGGCACCAAAACCTTCCGCCCCAGTCGAACGCCCCACCGCGTCCGGAAAGCGATTCGCGAGTGGGTGACCTGGCTCCAATGCGATTTCACCACCAAACAGCCACCGCATCCTCGGCGCGTCGACCGCCTCCTGCGGACCCATCGACTCTTCGAGGAGGTGAATGATCAGCTGCACCTGCACCTGGGCCTGCACGTACCCGCCGGCCAATCCGAGGACATACGCGAGCTTATTGTCGCGGGTAATGATCGACGGGATGGTCGTGTGGGGCGGCTTGCCTGGCCTCGGCGGCCGACCCATGGCACGGAAGGTCGCGGCCCGATTATGTATCGGTCCTCCAAGAACCCGAACGCCGAGGTGGGAACCGAAATCCGCAAAGACGCTCGTGATCATCGAGGCGCCCATGCCGGCTCCGTCGATCACCGCCACATACGTTGTATCGCGTGGTCCAGCCGCGGCTCGTCCTCCCGGCACGCCGCCCAGGTCAATACCAACATTGAGCAAGCCCTGCCGGGTGGCCTCGAGCACACCTTCCCAGTCGATCGGTCCTGAACCAATCAGGTCCAGCGCCGCCAGCACCGCGGGGCCCTGCGTCGGCTCGGGCAACTCATAGACGGTCGCGCCCCGGAAATCCGTGGAGATGGGATCGACCGCCACCGTACGGTTGGCGTTGAGATCCGCCGCGGTCAGATACCCGCCCGCCTCTTGCACGGCCGCGCCGATCTCGGCCGCGACCCTTCCCTGATAGAAGGCTTCGGCTCCGTCGTGAGCGATCAGCTCAAGAAGGTCCGCCAGCGCCGGATTGGTAACCTGGGCATCACGCCGCACCGCGTTCCCGTCCGGCGCGTACAGGGGACCGAGTACCGGGTCCCTGGCGATGCTCTCGGCCGCCCGGGCGGCTGTCTCGGCCAGCGTGCGGCGCACCAAAAAACCTTGGCGCGCCAGTTGCAGGGCCGGCCGAACCAGCTCAGGAAAGGTGCGGGTCCCGTACCGGGCCCGGGCTTCGTCGAGCAGACCAACCGCACCGGGCACCGTCGACGATCGAGCGCCCCGCACGGGAATGCCGTCGAGCCCGTCGGCGGCCAGGGCCGCTTCGGTGAGTCCGGCCGGTACGGCTCCGGAACCATCGAGCGCCACAACCGGCCGACCCGGCTCCGAGACGAGGAGAAAGGCGTCGCCGCCGGGCCCACAGGCGTGGGGCTCAACAACAAACAGGACCAGGACGGCGGCCACGGCTGCGTCGACGGCATTGCCTCCTGCCGCCAAGACGTCGGCACCGGCCTGGGCGGCCCGAGGATCGCTCGCGGCAATGACCCCGCTCACCCGCCCGACTTCCTCGTGCGGCGGGAACTCGTACACCTGTCCATGCCTTCGACCTCCTGTGACTCAGTGCTCAGCCGAGCAGGTGGACGCCGCCGTCGACGACCAGTACCTGGCCGGTCACGAACTTCGACTCGTCGCTGGCAAGAAACAGCAACGGACCGGTGAGGTCGTCGGTGTCGCCGATCCGCTTGAGGCATTGAAGAGCGACAAATGCCTCGACACCCTCCGTACCCATCTGGGAGAGGGTCCCCTCAGTAGCGATGCAGCCTGGTGCGATAGCGTTGACCCGGATTCCCTGGGGACCCAGTTCCTTCGCAAGCGTCTTGGTCAGTGCGTTGACTGCGCCCTTCGACGTGCAGTAGTGCGGCATGGCCGCCCCACCAAGGTAGGCGCCGATCGATGACTGGTTGATGATCACACCGCCCCCACGTTCGATCATCGACGGCACGACCGAACGGGAGAGCAGAAACATGCTCGTCAGGTTGACTGCGAACATCCGGTTCCAGGCTTCAAGCGAAGTGGCCAGCCGGTCCTTCTCCGCCTGACCCCAAATGCCGGCGTTGTTTACCAGGATGTCCACCCCGCCGTAGTAATCCTGGGTCGACTGCACCAGCCGCTGCACCGGATCCTCCAAGGAGACATCCGCCTCGACAAAGGAGGCCGCGCCGCCCTTGTCAATAATCGACCGCGCCGTCTGCTCGCCGTTCGGCACGTCGACATCAGCGATCACGATGGACGCACCAACTTCGGCCAGGGCGGCCGCATACGCCCGCCCGATCCCCTGGGCCGCTCCGGTGACGATCGCGACCCTTCCGGCCAGGTCGACCATATCGGCTCACAACCTGCAGTTGCTGCTGTGGCTCACGTCAACGCGGCGCGGACCGCTCGGCCGCTTCGTTGAAGTGGCGGGCAGCTGTTTGGGCGACCTGTGAGTCCTCTTCGTGCTTGGCGCCGGATACACCCACACCGCCCACCGTCTTGCCTTCATATTTCAGTGGGAAACCACCTTGGACTGGCCAGATGTCCGTCCTGCTGGCCATGGCCCGCCAGAGGGCTTCATTGTGCTTGAGACGGTTCTCGATGAAATCCGCCGTTCCGGTCGGCGTGCCCAGGCTGAATACCGCCTTTCCCTTGGCCGCCTCGTCCACCTTGCCTCGACAACCATCCATACGTACGCCGGACACGAAGAACCCGGCGGCGTCGACCACCACGATCCCGATCTTGATCCCCATTTCGTTGGCTTTTACCAGCCCGGCATCGATGGCCGCCTGGGCCGCCGCCAGCGTGATGTGCGCTTCTGTTCTGATGAGGTCGTCGCCCATCGGTGGTGCTGTCCTCCTCTGGATGCTGCTCCCTGATCGTGAATAGGTGGCGAACCCTGGATTGGGCCGCTCTGCCCGTCACCCCATCCGCAAGTAGCGTTCGGCGTTCAGGCTCAGCACTTTTCGCTTCTCCTGATCGGTCAGAAGTGTAAATCCGAGTACGGGGTCGGGCGAGTCGGGCCAATCGCATTGGGGGTGCGGGAAGTCGGACTGCCACATGAGGACGTCCTCGCCCAGCACGTCGATGATGGAGCGGGCGATCTTCTCGTCCTCGTAGAACTCCAGGCCGATGAAGATGCGTCCCTCGGCCGCGTAATCGACCGGGTCGTGCTTGAGCTCGGGGACCGCGTTCCGCATATAGGACATCTGTCCCCGGAGCCGGTACAGCCAGAACGGCAGCCAACCGGCGCCCACCTCGGCAAACCCGACCCGCAGGCGTGGATAGCGATCGAACAGACCCGAGAGCAAGAGGAACCCCACCAGCCGCTGCGCCCCCCATGGGTGAGCCGCGGCTCGGGCCACGACGACGTTGTCCCACATGTCCCGATACCCAGGGAAGTAGGGAGGCTCATAGAAGAACGAATGATGCAGCAACGGCAGATCCGCCTCATCCATCGCCTGCCAGATGGGGTGCAGGTCGGGGTCGTCGACTGGAAGGTCCTGGGGCAGCACCACCGTGACGGCGGCCACGCTTCGGTCTTCCGCCAGGCGCTTGATCTCCGCGGCAGACCACTCCGGATCGCTTCCGTGCACCTGTATCGACGCCTTGAGTCTGGCTGGATCAGCAGCCGCGTAGTCGACGATGTAGCGATTGTACGAGGCCAGCAACTCCACCGACAGCGAGGTGTCGAGCGCGGTGCTCGCCATCGCGAATGTACCTGGAATGAGAAGGTGGACGTCTGCCCCCTCCGCATCCATCGCCCGCAACCGTCCCTGGGGATTGTCGTGCGATACCCCCCCTTCGGGTGACGCTTTCATCCCCTTGGATACCGCGGCCGCGAGGGGGTTCTTGGCCTTACTCCCCCGGTCGATCTTCTCGCCACCGCTCGGTTTGTCTCCGAATCGACGGAAGTATTGGTACGGGGCCACCGAGAGCATGTAGTTCGGGCGGTCCGCCCAGTCGCCGTACTCCGTCTTCGGATGGGCGTTCAACTGCAGGTAGGGAGTCAGCTCGTCCCATCGCCGGTTCAGCTCGGCCGAACCGTGCTCCTGTAGCAGCTCCATGGCCGGCACGACATGCGTGTCGGTATCAACGATCCTGTAGCCATTCTTCACGACAACCTCAATTTCAATTCAGTATCCTCTTTCATGGTGACGCATCGTCGCCCCGGTGTCAAGAAAGGCCCGGGGCCCGCTCGGGGCGGTGACCAGATCACCGCGGTCCAGAAGCCGTTGAAGGAGCTGATGAAGGGACGTAGCCCAGCTCCTTGTCGACCACGTTGAGAAGCGGCCGCCCATCGACGAAACGGGTCACATTCTCGGCCACCAGATCAGTCGTCAGTTCGAGCATGCTCTGGGTCCACACGGCCACGTGGGCCGAGATGCTCGTACCCGGAGCGTCCCACCACGGGCTCTCCGGCGGAAGTGGTTCCTCCGGCAGGGCATCCAGCGCAGCCCGGACGCGACCCTCCCGGACCGCGTCCAACAAGGCGTCGTGGTCGACGAGTTCGGCCCGGCCGACGTTGACGATCAGGCAGCCGGGCTTGGCCCGGCTCAGCACTCGCCGGTCAACGAGCCGCTGGGTCGCGGGGGTGACGGCGGCCAACAGCACGACATAATCACTCTCAGCCATCACCTCCGCCAGCTGCGAGGGGCCAAAGACCGCATCACAGCCGGCCGCACCCGCATCAGGACGGCGTCGGACGCCGAGCACGCGCATTCCGAAGGCCCGCCCCAGCTGCGCTACTCGCTGCCCGATCGGGCCCAATCCGACCACCGCCAGGGTCGCCCCCTCCAAGCGATCGTGGAAGAAGCGATCCCACACATGCTCCTCCTGGCCTCGGGCGGTGCGGCGAAGTCCCATGGCGTGCTCGAGGATCATCGCGAACGTGTACTCCGATACTGGCCCGGCCGTCGCTCCGCTCGAGTTGGTCACCACCACGTCGCTTTCCACGACCTCGGGAATGAGAACAGTCTCCACTCCGGTAGCGAGTGACTGGATCCAGCGAACGCCAGCTGCCAGGCCGGCGCGGACGTCGTCGGTTGCATACTGGGCGACGATCAAAGCCTCTCCAGGGCCGGAGCCGAGATCCGCGAAGGTCACCGGCAGACCCATAAGCCGGGGCTGCAGGCGGGCCCGCACCTGCGTGGCCTGCCTCGAAACCAGAATGGTCTGCGCTGCTCCCCCGCTGCTCACGGCTTCGGCCGAACGGCCTTTGCTCTCCTGCGTCGCTCAGGCGGCCGGATCCAGGTTTCCACGTGCTCGAGATGCTTGAGGAGCAGGTCCTCGGCCTTGTCGCCATCTCGCTCCATGAGCGC
Source organism: uncultured Acidimicrobiaceae bacterium (assembly GCA_963769725.1). Lineage (GTDB taxonomy): Bacteria > Actinomycetota > Acidimicrobiia > Acidimicrobiales > Palsa-688 > PALSA-693. The sequence goes on from CAVYMU010000012.1 coordinate 121,051, forward strand.
CACGGCGATCTCCCGGTGCGAGCTGTTGAGCTCGTCGGTCACCCGCCGATCTGACTCGTCGACCGTCATATAATCGCGCATCAGCAGACCGAGCACGCTGACGAAGAGCGCCAAGGCCGGGTTTCCGGTTCTCTGGGCGATCCAGACGTGAAAGTTCTGGGGCCGGCTCGGCCGAGTACGGTCCAAGTCCAGCTCCTGGCGTAACTCTTCGGCGTCGGCGTCGGTGAGCCGTTGCACCGCCAGCCGGATGCAGGAGAGTTCGAGCAGGGTGCGGGCCTCTTGAACGTGGAACGGCTCGATGCGCTGATACTCCAGGTGGAGCGTGACCGCCTGGGCAATCGCCTTGACATCTGGCTCGGTGACCATGAGACCGCCACCAGGACCGCGTCGCATCGTGGCCACGAAATGGTCCTCGACGATCCGCAGGGCTTCGCGCAATACCGCCCGGCTGACCTGATACTTCGTAAGGAGGTCGGCTTCTGAGCCGATCACCTCTCCGACCGGCCATCCTCGGGCGATGATGTCGCCCTCTATGCGAGCCGCGACGATCTCCGCCAGCTTGGTTCGGCCACCGGGCGAAGGGACCGCGGCGACTGCTCGCTTCTTGGCGACGGGGCGCTTTCCCGGCGCGGTGCGGCGAGCCGGAGGCGACACACTTGCGGCGTTCGACGACCGCGGCGGAGACATCAGCGCAAGTGTAGCTTTGTTTCTTGCTGTCCCGTCGGAGAGGGAGGTTTCATGCGACCTGAGGAGCGTATTGCGGAACTGGGGATCGTAATCCCGCCCGCGACAGGTCTGACGGCCGGCCTCTACACTCCGGTGGTGATCGCAGGGGAGTTCGCATTCACCTCGGGGAGTATCGCCATCGACCCAGGACCTCCCCGCCGGCTGGCGTATCCGGGCGCCTTGGGTGGCGATCTCTCCATCGAAGATGGCCGGGCGTCCGCCCACGGTGCCATGATCGTGACGCTGGCGAACCTGCGAGCGGAACTGGGTGACCTTGACCGGGTCAAGCGGTTCGTCAAGGTGACCGGTTTCGTTCGGGCCACGCCGGACTTCACCGAGATGCCGAAAGTTGTCGACGGGGCCTCCGAGTTGCTGGTTGAGATCTTTGGCGACGACCTCCGATCCTCCCGATCTGCGATCGGGGTGGCCGCCCTGCCCGGCGGCGCCAGCGTCGAGATCGAAACCATCGTCCACATCGGGGCGTGACGGAGTAGGGTCCGGGTTCGGGGTCGCAGCGCCATGAGGACCGCCCGATAGTGCTTCGATTCGGTCTGTACCTGGGCACGCAACGGGCGCCGGGCTCCAATCTGGCTGCATCGATCGCCGCGGACATCGATCTGGCCCGCTTTGTGGATGGCGCCGGCTGGGACTCCGTATGGAAGGGCCAGCACTTCCTGCTCGAAGACACCGTCGGCCTTCAGCCCGCGCCGGTGCTGGCCCGTCTGGCCGGCGAGGTCGAAAACGTCTCCCTCGGAGTCGCCGTCCTCCTCTTGGCCCTGCACAACCCCGTGGACGTGGCGGAGACCTACGCAACGGTCGACCAGTTGTGTGGGGGCCGCCTGCTATTCGGCGCCGGACTCGGATACCGCGACCGTGAGTATGCGGCTTTCGGCTTCGATCGTCGAAGTCGCGCCCGGCGATTCGAGCAGAATCTTCAGGCCCTCACCGCCCTCTGGGCCGGCGAAACGGTTGACCTCGATCTCCCGTGGTGCCGGGTAGAGGGGGCGCGGGCGCTGACCCGTCCCGTGCAACAGCCACGGCCGCCGATATGGTTGGGCGGCGCGACAGTACGTGGCGTTCGTCGAGCAGCCGAACTGGGCGACGTCTGGATCATCGGTGGTCGTACCACCTACGATGACGCTGCAGATCTGGCCGCTCTCTACGCCTCCACGAGGGAGCAACTCGGGCGGGGACGCCCGCCTGAACTAGCCCTGGTTCGCGACATCCTCTGCTGTCGGGATCGAGCCAAGGCACTCGAGACGGCAGGACGCGTCCCTGGCCTGGTCCTACCGACCGTGGCGACGTCCGACGGTGCCGGCGACGACACCAGTCACATGGCGGCCCTGCGCGAGAGCGGGTTCATCGTCGGTTCGGTCGAGGACTGCGTCGAGCAACTCGACGCCTGGATCCGAGGACTGGGCGTCAACCACTTCGTTCTCCGCGGGCAGTGGATCGGCATTCCGGAGGGGGTGTCGGTCGACTCGATCCGGCTCCTCTCAGAGGAGGTGATTCCCCTCCTTCGCGAACGCTACGACGCTTCGCCGGCTGGTCGCTGAGCGACAACTCGCGCCGGCCCGCTGCCCACTCCCGCTTCTCCTGGTGTCATGAATTGAGTATGCTCAATCGGCAGCTCGGGTTGTCGGTGCTGCAGCAGCGGCCCTCTGGCAAGGAGGCACCAGTGAAGGCTGGATACAAGGTAATCGACACAGACACCCACGTTGGCCCCTCCAACGAGGTGCTCTACAAATACGCCGGGCCAGCGCTGCGGGACCGGTGGCAGGAACTGGCGCCGTACGAGCGGAAGGTGCGCGGCGGTGTGATGCTCAGTATCGAACCCTACAAGTACACCCGTCAGATGCGACAAGCTCCCGTCGAGGAGGAGGGCGCCGAGAAGGGTGGTACACCATCCCTCGTCGGCTCAATCCGGCCGTTGTGGCGGGAAGCCCCCCAGCCGTACGTGCAGGACGAGAACGTGGCGGGACGGCTCGCCGATATGGATCGCGAGGGTCGCGATGTCGATCTGATCATTCCAGGGACATTTGCCACCGCCGTGGTGGCGTTGCCAATCGATCTGAGCGTCGAAATCTATGCCGCCCACCACCGCTACATCGCCGAGTATTGCGCGGCCGCCCCTGAGCGGCTCAGATCCACGGTGCTCGTCCCCGGTGGCGACCCTGAGTGGGGTGCTCGGGAGTTGAAGAACTTGGCGTCCGAGAAGTGGGTTTCGGCCGCCACCGTCGTACTCCCGGAAGGGCTCCCGATCGACGACCCTTCCCTGGATCCCATCTGGCGAGTAATGGACGAGAACAATCTTCCGATCCTTCACCATTCGTTCTTTTACGAACCGCCATACTTCCCTGGTTACCGCGATGTCTGGGGGCATATCGCCATCGCCCGATCGGCCGCCCACATCTGGGGCGCCCAACGCTTACTTGGCTATGCGCTCATGAGCGGGCTGTTCGATGAGTTCCCGAACCTTCGCATCGGCTTTGCCGAGTGCAGCACTGGCTGGCTCGGGGCGTGGCTTGTTCGCCTGGATGGGCAAGCCAATTACCTCAGGAAGTCGCTACCGGAGACGAAGCACACCGCGCTGGAGTACGCCCAACTGGGCCGGGTCTTCTGCGGCATAGAGCCCTACGAGGGTGTCGAAACAGCCCGGTCGCTTATGGAGATCGTTGGAGACGGAACGATGATGTATCAATCCGACTACCCGCATGATCAATGTCTCTTCCCGGATACCACGACAACGGTCCTCGACTGGGATCTTCCTGAGGACACGAAGCGGAAAATCATGAGCGAGAACGCGGCGCGCTACCTTCGCCTCCTGTAAAGATTCGGGCGGTTGACGCACTTCCCACCTGTCGTCGTCCCCCTGGCATCGGTCGCATGTTCACAGCCAAGGAAACAAGGAGTGACATGGATATAGAACGCAAGCTTGCCGAGCTCGGCATCGAAGTCCCGGGTCCGTTAGGTAGTGGCGGACTCTATACCTCGGTCGTGATCGACGGAGACATCGCCTACACCTCCGGCGTCGTGGCCGTCGATCTCGGACCACCCCCGAAGCTGGCCTACCCCGGAGAGGTCGGTGCCGACCTGGGCATCGAGGAGGGCAAAGCATCGGCACGCGGCGCCATGATCAGCACTTTGGCGAATCTCCGGGGGGCACTCGGCAGCCTGGATCGGATCGATCGATTCTTGAAGATCACTGGCTACGTCCGGGCCGCGCCGGGCTTCTTCGACCTCCCGAAGGTGCTCGACGGCGCGTCGCAACTCGTGATCGACTTGATCGGCGACGATCGCCGGTCGGCGCGAACAACAGTCGGGGTGGCGGCACTGCCCGGAGGCGCGAGCGTAGAGCTCGATACGGTGGTGCGGATTCTTCCCTGAGGCTGAAGACGGACACAGGGTCCACCGGCTTTGAAACCTGGCCGGGCGCGCCAGCCCATCCTGGCGCGCCAAGTGGACGGAGAGCGCCCTCTTCGTTGATCGGGCGGCAAGGGCGCCCTGTCCTCGAGGTACTAAGTGGCGATCTTGTCCCAGGCCTCGGCGACTGCTTGCGACACCAGGGCGTCCTGCTCGGCCTTGGCCCCGCTCGCCCCCACTCCGCCGACGCTCTTCCCGTCGAGCAATAAGGGAAAGCCGCCCTCTACGAGGAAACCTCCCGATCGAGCCGACATGGCCCGCCAGAGAGCTTCGTTTTTCTTAAGGCGCGTCTCGATGAACTCGGCGGTGGACACGCCGAGACTGGCGGCGGTGGACGCTTTCCCGCGCGCCCCCTCATCGGTTCGAGACCCGGAGCCGTCCATACGGACGACGACCACGGTGTGCCCCTGGGTGTCGACGATAGCGATGCTCACGCTGATGCCAAGCTCAGCGGCTCGGGCCAAGCCGGCTTGCAGGCACGCCATCGCCGGCTCGAGCCTCACCTGATGCTGGGTAACGACAAGATTCTCGTGGGACATGTCACGCTCTCTCCTGGAAGGTGGCTGGCGCCATGGGGAAACGCGGGCGGATGCCGCGAGGACGTAGCAGACGGCTTACCCGGGTATATCGTCCATTCAGTGTACTCTACCGTTCTGGGCCGGAACAGGCTCGTGCCGGCCGGCGGCTAAGCCGGTCGAGCAATTCGGTATACTCAACTCTGACGACTAACCTGCCGGGCGTGAGGAAGACAGAACCCTGGCCGGGCCGCCCGGATCTGGCCGGGTGGCACCCGTCCCAGGCCAGCGACGGTTGCTGGGGCACTGGTGACCACCCTCCACGGCTTCGCGACCAGGGCAGAGCGGTTCGTCACCGCCCGAATAGGATGACGCGTCGATGAGCGACTCCAACCGTGGAGCGAGCGTCGCTTTGAGTGGCGTGCTGGACAACGGACGCCCGGACGACCTGGCCTTGATGGTGCCCGATGCCGGGCGAACCATTACCTACCGCCAGCTCGCTGACCACGTCGGAGACCTGGCCGGCAGACTGGCGACAGCGGGAGTGCGACGAGGTGATCGGGTGGCGCTGGCCCTCCCGAATGGGCCGGAGTTGGTGGAGCTGCTATTGGCCATCGCCACAGTGGGCGCCGCGGCCGCACCGCTGAACCCGGGATATACACACGACGAATTCCTGTTCTACCTCGATGATCTCGAGCCGGCGATGGTGCTGCTCCCTTCGGGCGGCGTCAGGGCGGGGCGCTCCGCCGCCGGATCGGACCGTCCCGTCGTTGATGTCGCCGAGAGCCAGGACGGACCACCCGTTTTGTCGGCGGGTGGTAAGTCGATCGACCACGGCCAGGCATTCGAGTCAGGGCGAGCGGACGACATCGCCCTCGTCCTGCACACGAGCGGGACGACCAGCCGTCCGAAGCAGGTTCCTCTGCTCCAACGCAACCTGACCTCGTCCGCCGTCACCATTGTTTCCCACTACCACCTCGACGGCAACGACGTTTCGTTCTGTGCCATGCCACTGTTCCACGTACATGGTCTCGTGGCATCGACCCTGGCGACATTGATGTCGGGTGGGCTCACTCTCATCCCGCGGCGCCTCAATCCAAGACTGTTCTGGTCCCAAGCCCGACACCACGGCGTGACCTGGGTCTCAGCCGGCCCGACCCTGCATCAGATGTTGCTCGACAAGATCGACGATGCCGGCGCCCCTGGCGCCCTCCGCTTTGTGCGATCGTGCAGCTCTGCGCTGTCGACCAGCCTCATGCAACGGGCGGAGGCCCTGTACCAGGCCCCCATGCTCGAAGCCTACGGGATGACCGAGGCCAGCCACCAGATCGCATCGAATCCGCTTCCCCCCGGAGCGCGCCCGCCGGGCTCGGTCGGAATCGCAACCGGCACCGAGATCGCCATCGCAGAGCAGGAGGGGCGGTTGTTGCTGCCCGAAGGCACGGCGGGCGAAGTCGTCATCAAGGGTCCGGGTCTGACTCAGGGATACCTGAGCAATCCCGAGGCGAACCTCGAGGCGTTTGTCGATGGGTGGTTCCGCACGGGGGACATCGGGGTCCTCCAGGACGGCTATCTCCGCCTCGTGGGACGCCGAAAAGAGATGATCCTTCGAGGCGGGGAGAACATCTCACCGACGGAGATCGAGGAGGTACTCCGCAGACACCCGGCCGTGGTCGATGCGGGCTGCTTCGGTGTGGAGGACGAGAAGTACGGAGAGACGGTGGCCGCTGCGGTCGTGCTAGCCGAGACGGTGGATGAGCGTGATCTGGTCCGCCACTGCCGGGCGTCGCTGGCCGCCTACAAGGTGCCGGAGAAGATTCACGTGCTGCCGGCTCTTCCTCGCACACCGACCGGCAAGCTGCAGCGGCGAAGGATCGCGGATGAAATCATTCGAGGTGAGCGAACGTGAAGGTCGTCGTCGTCGGCGCCGGAGCGATAGGGGCCTATGTGGGGGCCGCCCTGGTTCGTTCCGGCACCGACGTCGTGCTGGTGGCCCGCGGCCCGCATCTGAAAGCCATGCAGGAACGCGGGCTACGGGTGCTGACTCCCTTGGGTGACTTCACTGTGCACCCCCCAGCTACCGATGACCTCGAAGCGGTCACAGACGCGGACACCGTGTTCGTGGCGCTCAAGTCCTACAGCCTGCCCACCATGGCACCGCGTCTCGGGCCGCTATTGCCAGCCGGGGCCGTCTCCATCTGGGCCCAAAACGGCTTCCCGTGGTGGTACTTCCATTCGCACCCCGGTCCGCTGGCCGGTCAGACCCTCGAGAGCGTCGACCCGAAAGGTATTATCGCCCGATCAGTCCCGGCCTCCGACGCCGTGGGTTGCGTCATCTATTGCTCTACAGAGATCATCGAGCCCGGGGTTATTCGCCACGTCGAAGGAACTCGTTTCGATATCGGCGAGTTGGACGGTACGAAGTCATCGCGATGCCAGGTCATCTCGGAAGCATTCGGCGCGGCGGGACTCAAAGCGCCGGTCGATCGGAACATCAGAGAGAAGGTCTGGCTCAAGCTCGTCGGCAATGTGGCGTTCAACCCTGTCACCGCCCTCACCGGGGCAACCCTCCACCAGCTCGGCGAACTACCCAACGTGGTCGAGGTACTGCGTTCCATCATGGGCGAATGTGTCGCGATCGCCAAAGGACTGGATATCGATTTGCCGGTGTCGGTGGAACGGCGACTCCAGGCCGGGCTTGCCGTCGGCGACCACAAGACCTCAATGCTTCAGGATCTCGAAGACCACAAACCCCTGGAGCTCGACTGCATGACCGGCGCCATCGTCGAGCTGGCCGACCTTCTCGGCGTCGACGTCCCGTACACCCGGGCTGTCCACGCCACGACGATGCTCCTCGACCGGGTGTCCCGCCGCATTTGATTTGCCCTTCAGTTGTGCGGAACCTGATCGAACGGAATGTCCCGATCGAACGCCGGCTCCCGAGGCAACCCAAGCGCCCGCTCGCTGATGTTGTTGCGCTGGATCTCGTCGGTGCCGCCCCCGATCGATGCGCTCCGGCTATAGAGGAATGTGTTGGACCAGTCCGCCAGCCCGTCGTCGTCGGGCGACCACGCCACGCCGTCTCCGCCGGCCAGCAGCAGCCCTAGCTCCGCGCCGCGCTGCTGGACGATGTCGTTGCCCAGCTTGAGCAAGCTGCCGTACCCGGCGGGAAGCTTGCCGGCAGCGACGCCGTTCGAGACCCGAGCCGACACCAGCTTCTGGACGTGGTCCGTGACGTGCAAGGCCACAATCTGGCGGCGGACGCCCCGATCTGCGGCCAAACCTCGTTGCTTCGCCAGCGAAACAAGGGGGCTGACACCCTGAGCGTCGTCGGTGCGAGCTCCGCCCCGCCCGACCCAAGCGTGTTCGATCTCGAGCAGCCCCCGAGCGACCCGCCAGCCCTCGTTCTCCGCGCCGACCAGATTCGCGGCCGGGACCACGACATCCGTGAGGAACTCCTCGCAGAACTCGGAACCGCCGTTGATCTGCCTGATGCGCCGTATGTCGATACCCGGCGACCTCAGATCCACGATCAAGACGGAGATCCCCTTGTGCTTGGGAACGTCCCAGCGGGTCCGAACCGGGCACATCGCGAAGTCCGACAGGTGGGCCCCGGTGCTCCAGATCTTCTGACCGTTGACGACATAGGAGTCGCCGTCCCGGACCGCAGAGGTAAGCAGCCCCGCGACGTCCGACCCGCCGCTCGGCTCCGACAGAAACTGCAGCCATCGCTCTCGGCCGGCCAGGATGTTCGGGATGTGAGCGAGCTTTTGCTCGTGGGTCCCGAACGCCACCAGGGTGGCCCCCAGGATGTTGATGGACACCCCAAAGGAGCGAATAGGAAGGCGATAACCGCCGGCTTCCTCGAGAAACACCCGCTCATGGCTGAGAGTGAGGCCCTGACCACCATATTCCAGGGGGAAGGTAAACCCGGCGTAGCCCGCCTCGTACAGCATCGCCTGGATTCGGCGGTCCTCCACCAGTTGCTCGGGGGTGGGATCGTCATCGTCCCATCCGTCGGACGACGGGAGGTTGGCCGCGACCCACGCCCGGGCCCTGAGTCGATACTCCCGCAACTCCGGGTTCTCGATTTGCTCTTCGCTCACAGCTCCGCCCTCCCTCTGTCTGGCCTCTCGAGAACCGATGACCGTCGCGGCTCGATGACCCGCAGCCTCCGGATCGCGGTACGGGGGGTGGTGGTCCGATGCGACCGGGCCGAGGGCAGGGATGTCATTCGCCGGTGAGCAGACGGCGAGGGTTGTCAACGAGAAGGCTTTCCACCACTGCGCTGGACAGGCCACGGGCTTCGAGCCTGGGTAGAAAATCCGTGAAGAGGTACGTGTGAGGCCGGCCAAACATCTCCTCTTCGAGTTCCGGCCGGACTTCTCGATTGAACCAATCGACCCGATCGGGGGGCACCCAGTAGGGGTCGCGGGGCGCCGGCAGGCAGCACAAGTGGTCCTGGGAGAGGCACACCCGGTCGGCGAGTCCGGCGCCAACCAGGGCGGCGACGGTGTCGGCGCGGGCGTCGTCAGCGACCCGTCGGATCATCCCGATGCGGTCGATGCCGACGTACGAGCCTCGCCTGATGATCGCCTCCAAGGGCGCCAACTCGGTCTGGGCGTCCTGATGACCGATGAGGCAGCGGTTGAGGTCGACCCCGGCCTCCCCCAGGATGTCCTGCTGCACGTCGCCCCATCTGGAGTTCTCGGTATGACTGATGACCGGCAGTCCGGACTCCTTGGCCGCCATGGCCGCGCCCTCCAGGACTTTCCGCTCATGGCGACTTACCGGGTCGCCGGTCGCGATCTTGATCACCCCGGGGCGTATTCCGGTCTCACCGATCCCGACGCTGATCTCGTGCAGGAGGAGATCGGCGATCTCCTCTGGCCAGCGCTGCCGCCAGTAGTAAGGAATGCCTGCCGCTTGATCCTCGTGATAGAAGCCCGTGGCGCAGACGATGTTCATCCCTGAACGCTCCGAGATCTCGGCCAGAAGTTCCGGGTCGCGGCCGAGCTCGATCGGACAGGGATCGACAAACGTGCTGACTCCTTGACCGGCCAGCTGCCGCATGCGCTCGACAGCCCGCTCCACCCGCTCCTTCCGAGGGAGGGCGGGCCTCCAATCGAGCTCCTCGCCCGCGTAGGAGATCTGCACGTGCTCATGGACCAGCACCCGGCCGAGAGCTTCAGAGTCGATGGGGCCTCTAACCGTCATCAGGACCACGGCGAGAAGATACACCCGACGATTTGGTCGGCGCTTGATCTCCCCGCAACGGAACAGGCTACGCTCGCAACGGGACGGACAGCAGGAGGCGCCAACGATGCCCACCGAAGTTTGGGACCTGGCTCAGAAGCCACTCGAGAATCTCCGCTACGAGAAGCGCGATCACATCGCGTTCATCACTCTCGCCAGTCCCGAGAGGGGCAACTCGATCAACCGGTCCATGCACTCCGGGCTGCGAGGCATCTGGGAGGATGTCAAAGCTGATCCGCAGGTGCGGGTGGTCGTGGTGACGGCCGAGGGGGGCCGGCACTTCTGCACCGGGGCAGATCTCTCGGCGCCATCAGATCAGGTGGGCCGGACCGGTGACGGCACTTTCGACGAGGAGGTCTTCTGGACGTCGCGTCACAACCACGTCTGGAAGCCGACTATCTGCGCGGTCAACGGGCTGGTAGCCGGCGCCGGGCTGCACTTTATCGTGGACTCCGACATCGTGGTGGCCGCCAATCACGCCGCTTTCACTGACACGCACGTCAATGTTGGCATCGTGAGCTCGATCGACGGTATTGGACTGGCCAAGCGCATACCGCTTGGATCCGCGCTGCGTATGGCCCTCACCGGCCGTAGCTACCGGATGAGCGCTGATCGCGCCTACCAACTCGGCCTGGTGGACGAAGTGGTTCCCGCCGAGGACCTGGCGGCCAAAGCGGAGGAGATGGCCGCGGCCATCGCCGCCAACTCACCGAGAGCAGTCTCGCTCACCATGCAGAGCATCTGGAACTCGTTGGAAACCAGCCATGCTCAGGCCAATGAGCAGGGATGGGCGCTGAGCCGCATGCACTGGGCCCATCCGGACTTCACCGAGGGTCCTCGGGCCTTCGTCGAGCGCCGGGATCCCCAATGGGTTGACTGAGCGGCGCGCCGGGACCACGGATCAGGGTTAACCAGCCGCCCGGTCGCGGGTTGCTCGAACGAGAGGAGGAGCATGACTGACGATTCAGCGTCCGCCGCAACCTACGGGGCCAACGTGAGCTCCATTCTCGACGATGCCCCGGTGCTGATGAGCGACCACCCCCAGGCGCTCCACTTCGAAAAGCTATCTGCAGGGATCGAGGAACTGGCCCCTGGTTTGGTAGTGCTGCGGCAGATGGGCGACATTCAGGCCCTGACTCGTTCCCACGCGGTGCGCCAGTTCGGCGGTGGCCCGATGGCGGACGTGCTCTCGAGTGGTGGGGAGGGCGCCGGCCTGGGTCTGGGGGGCCATCATGTCGCCATCCCGCTGGAGCTCAACGGGGCGGAGCACACCAAGTGGCGGAAGCTGCTCGACCCGGTCTTCGCGCCGAGGAAACTGGCCGCCCTGGAGCCGCGCATCCGGGCGCGGGCCAACGAGTTGACCGACCGGTTCATCGACCGGGGGGAGGCGGACGCCTACGTCGAATGGTGTGACCCGCTGCCCTCCTCCATCTTCCTGTCCATCATGGGCATTCCTCTCTCTGAGCGAGACCACTTCGTGGCGTTCAAGAACGTCATCCTCAGCGAGAACCCGCTGGCACCATCCTCCCTCGAGGAGCGCGATTCCGCCTTCACCGACTGCGAAGCCTGGTTCGCGGCCGAGTTCGACCGGCGGGAACGCTCGGGCGAATACGGCGACGACGTGATCGGATGGCTGCTCAACACCGAAGTCGACGGCCGGCGGATCAACCGCGACGAGCTGCATGGTATATGCAGCCTGCTGATGATCGCCGGTCTCGACACGGTCGCCGCGTCCCTGTCGTGCATCCTCGCTCATCTGGCTCGCAACCCGGAACGCCGGGCCCTGATCCTGGCTGACCCGTCGTCGTGGCCCAGCGCCATCGAGGAGCTGATGCGGTTCGAATCGCCGGTCACTCAGGGCTTCCGCCATGTCGTCGAGGACGTGGAACTGCCCAGCGGGACCATGACGGCGGGAACCAACGCCATCGTGTGGTGGGCCGCTGCCAATGTCGACCCGGCTGCGTTCGAGGAACCCATGACGGTCCGGCTGGACCGCTCTCCCAATCCCCACATCTGCTTCGCCAGCGGCTGGCACCGCTGCCTTGGCTCCCACCTGGCCCGCATCGAGCTGCGAGTGGCCATGGAGGTGTGGCACCGCCGCATACCCCACTACCGGATACCCGAAGGTGTCGAGCTCGCCTACTCCGTCAACCCGCGGGCCCCGCACCACCTGCCTCTCGTCTGGGATACCTGACCTACCGGCCGGATGCGACGATGGTGTCCGGCTCGGACCGAGGCGAAGGATCAGGCCCGGGTATACCATCAACACTTCACGACACCAGCGAGACCCCAACGGAGGAACCTTGGAATTCGCGTGGTCAATAGACGAGCAGGCGTACCGGGCGAAGATCTCTGAAATGCTCGACGAGATTATGCGGGCCACCGGCGCAGATGGAGACATCCGCGGCTTCGGCGCGGCCACGTTCCACAGCAACCTTTCGGCCGCCGACCAGCTGGCCAGAAGCAAGTTCGTATGCGGTCAGCTCGCCGAATATGGCTATCTGACACCAAATTGGCCGAAGGAATACGGAGGACTCGACCTTTCTCCCTGGGAGGCTCTCATCCTCGCCGAGGAGGTTCTGTACCGCGGCGAGCCCCGTGGCTCACAGTACATGAACGCCAACTGGATTGGTCCCTCGATCATCATCGCCGGCACTCCGGAGCAGAAGTCCTATTTTCTCGGGCGCATAGGCCGGGGTGACATCACGTGGTGCCAGGGCTTCTCGGAGCCCGACGCCGGTTCTGATCTGGCTGCTTTGCAGACCATTGCAATCAGAGATGGGGATGAATACATCGTTAATGGTGAGAAGATCTGGACGTCTCATACGCCTACGGCCGAGTACTGCTACTTGTTGGTCCGCACCGATCGAGAAGCGGAGAAGCATCTCGGAATCTCGATTCTGCTGGTGCCGATGGATACGCCGGGCCTGGAAGTATATAAGATTCCGGCGGTGGGCGGCGTGGGTGACAGCAGTTTTGCCAATTTGCGCTTCACCGATATGAGAGTCCCGGTTTCGGCTCGACTGGGACCGGAGAACGAAGGGTGGCCGATCGTTCGGAAGGCGCTGGCGTTCGAGCGAACCGGTATGCCGCGGTATCTGAACGCGAGCATACGACTCGACAAGCTGGTGACCTGGGCGAAGCAGCACGGCGTGTACGACATACCGAAGAACCAGGAGTTGCTGGGTATGGCGAAATCCTGGTGTGATGCCGCTCGGCTCCTGCATTATCGGGTTATTCATGAGCGCAGTAAGGAATTCGAGAATCCTGGACCCGACGCTTACGTTTCGAGAGCCGCGATGGTGAAGGCGGAACGGCTGGTCAATGAGGTGGCCACCCAGATCATGCTCGATTCGGGATTGGTGGACGGAACTGTCGGTGCCGAGTACATGGGTGGAATAACGGCCGGTATCGCGGCAGGTGCCTATGAAATTCAGCTGAATCTCATCGCCCGTCAGCTGTTCGAGGAAGGCCAGGGAGTCAGCCGATGAACTTCGATCTCGACGACGTCCAGGCCGCCCTCGTGGGCGCCGTGGCGACTATTTTCGAGAGGTTCGGCGCGCTCCCGGCGGCGGTGACTGAGCGCACTGACGTGGATAGCGCGCCTTTGCTGGGCGCCCTGGAGGAAGCCGGCTACCTGGACCTGTACCGGAGTGCCAGCCCGCTGGAGGCCGCCCTCGTCGTCGAGGAAGGGGCGCGAGCGGCGGCGCCGGCCCCGATCGCGGCCCGGGTTCTGGTGGCACCCGCCTTGATGGACCCAGTGGGTGCGTTATCCGTGGCTCTGGCAGCCGGACCTGACGACAGGGCGCTGATAAGATACGGGCCAGGCGCGGAGCTGGTCCTGGTGGCGGATGGCGCCGAAGTCGTCGCGGTGCGACCGGCGCCGGGCGACGTTGAGACGGTCAGCTCTCCGTTTGGCTACCCGCTGGGCCGGCTGCTCCGATGGGACGGGGAATCCTTGGGCCCGGGTACTGCGGAAAGCTTCTTTCGATGGTGGCGGGTGGCCCTGGCCGTGGAGACGGCCGCGTGCATGAAGGAGGCGCTGCGCCGGACCATTGCCTACGTGCGTGATCGACAGCTGTTCGGCAAGACCCTGGGCAGCTACCAGGCCGTACAACATCGCTTGAGCGAACTGCACATTCGGGTTGAGGGAGCGCGCTGGGTGGCGCGGGAAGCAGCCTGGGCGGGCGCGCCGGCGGACAAAGCGTGCACCGCGGCGGCATTCGCGGCCGACGCGGCCAAGCAGGTCCTCGATGACTGCCACCAGTTCCACGGCGCGATCGGCCTCACCCAGGAGTACCCTTTGCACCTTTGGACCATGCGCCTGCAAGCACTCCGGGTCGAACTGGGTGGCGCCACCTCGCATCACACTGCGGCCGCGGCGGCCACGTGGTCATAGCAGACGGTCCGCCGTCCTGCCCGTCCGACCCGCCGACCCGCCGACGCCAGCCATGGGCGCCAGAAGAGGAGAGTCTGCTGACGGTGCCTGCACCTACATCTTGGTGATGACTTCGTCGGCGAACCGTTTGGCCCAGTCGGTGACTTCTCCAAGAGTGAGGCGGGCCTGACGGCTCTCTGCAGGAGGCCCGGCGACCACCCGGGTTGCTCCAGCTTCTTCCAGTCGCCGGTAGCCGTCGAGGTCTCGAGCCAGCGCACCCGACGCGGTCACCTCGAAGGGGCCGCCTCGGCCGGCAGCGCGACGAGCCCCTTCCACGACCGACAGCCTGGACCGGAATTCGTCCAGGTCGACGGATCCGACCTCGATCCATCCGTCGCCCAACCTTCCGGCTCGGCGCAGGGCGGGCGGGGTGGTCCCACCGACCTCGATGGGAATGCTGGGCTGCTGTAACGGCTTGGGATTGAACTTGACGGGACCGAAGTCGAAATGCTCATCGTGCACCTCGATGACGTCCTCGCGCCACAAGCGGCGGATAGCCGAGATGGCTGCGTCTGTTCGTCGACCCCGACTGGCGAAGTTCAAGCCCAGGTAGTCGAACTCGTCCTCCAGCCAGCCCACGCCGATTCCGAGCGTCACCCGTCCGCCCGACACGCGGTCCAGCGTCACGACCGAGCGCGCCGTCTGCAACGGATGGCGCAAGGGAAGGATGTAGATGTTGGTGGCCAGCCGGATGCGATGGGTTGACGCGGCAATATATGACAGGACGACCCACGGGTCGTAGGCAGGGGTATCCGGCGTCACGGGCGGGTAACCGTTATCGCTGTAGGGGTAGGTCGGCGGCATGTCCGCGGGGAACACCAAATGCTCTGGAATCCAAATAGATTCGAAGCCGCTTTCCTCGAATGCCGCCGCCACTTCTGGATACGACCGGAAGCTCACACCCATGATCGAGGTCCCGAACTTCATTGGCGCCCTCCGCTTGCCTTCAGCATGAGGGATTACAGTAACGCACATGGATACAATCATCCGGGGCGGAACACTCGTCGACGGGACGGGAGTCCCCGGCCGCCGGGCCGACGTCGGCATCGCTGACGGGGTAATAGTGGCTGTGGGCGAAGTCACCGGCACCGGTGCGGAAGTGATCGACGCCGACGGGCTGGTCGTGGCCCCGGGATTCATCGATGTGCACGTCCACTACGACGCCCAGGTGTTGTGGGACCCGGCCCTCACCCCTTCGGTCTTCCACGGCGTCACGACCGTGCTCGGGGGAAATTGTGGTTTTACGCTCGGGCAGGCCGGGCCCGAACACGCGGACTATCTGGTCCGGCTGCTGGCCCGGGTGGAGGGCATTCCTCTCGAAACCCTCCAAGCGGGTGTCGACTGGTGCTGGGACGACACCGCCGGCTACTTCGCTCAGATCGATGGACGAACTGGTCCGAACGTTGGCTTCCTGGCGGGTCATTCGACGATCAGGCGGGCGGTGATGGGCGATCGCTGCATCGGCGGCACCGCCACGGAGCAAGACCTGGTGGCCATGGAGCGACTGCTGGGCCAGAGCTTGGCCGCCGGCGCCCTCGGCTTCTCCAGCTCCAACGCCGCCACCCACAATGATGGTGACGGCGACCCGGTCCCCTCTCGATTCGCCAACGAGGTGGAGCTGTTCCGCCTCTGTCAGGTCGTCGCCGGGTATCCGGGCACCACCCTCGAGTACATCCCCGTCAAGGCCGCCGACGAGATGGCCCGCATGGCCGCCATGTCACTGGCCGCCCGCCGGCCGCTCAACTGGAACATCCTCCAGATCGGCTCGGCCCGGGCATCCGACTTCCTGGCTGACCTGGCCGCGTCCGACCACGCCGCCGCGACGGGGGCGGTCGTGCGAGCGCTCACCCTGCCGGCCCGGTCCGAGCAGCGGCTCAACCTGCGCACCGGTTTCATCTTTGACTCGCTCCCCGGTTGGGACGCCATCTTCAAGATGTCGATCCCGGACCGAGTGGCGGCGCTCCGCGACCCCGCCATGCGCCACCGCCTGCAGCGCGGCGCCGATCTGGCCGGACCCCGGCGGGCCGAGTTGACGAACTGGGGCGGCCACATCATCGCCGAGACCTTCGATCCCTCGTTGGACGGCATCGCCGGCAGCAGCGTCGGCGATGTCGCGGCCCGTCTGGGGGTGACCGAATTTGACGCCCTGCTGGACGTGGCGATCGCCGACCAGTTGCGCACGGTGTTCCTGCCGCCCGTGCTGGGGCTCGACGACGAGTCGTGGCAAATGCGAGCCGCAGCCTGGCGGGATCCCCGGGTGTTGCTGGGCGCGTCTGACGCCGGCGCCCACATGGACATGCTGGCCACATTCGCCTACACCACGTTGCTGCTGTCAGAGGGAGTTCGCGACCGCCGGCTGCTGCCGCTCGAAGAGGCTGTTCGACTGCTCACATCCTGGCCGGCCCGGCACTTCGGGCTGCGCAACCGCGGCACGTTGGCAGAGGGGTGGTGCGCGGACGTGGTGGTCTTCGATCCGGCCTCGGTGGGGCCAGGCCAGGTCGTCACCCGCGGCGACCTGCCAGGCGGGGCGGACCGGCTTTACAGCGAAGCAGACGGCATCGAGCAGGTGTTGGTGAACGGGCGCAGAGTAGTCGAGAAAGGCGGTCTCACCGGCCAACTCCCGGGAAACCTGCTCCGCTCGGGTCGGGACACCGAGACCGTACCGCTCCCCGCGTTCAGCTAGCACCGGCACCGGACCGTCCGATGGTGCCGGCCCCCGTTCGACGGCAGCCCCGATGGCGCTACCCGATGGCGCTACCCGATGGCGCTACTTGGTGGCGCTACCCGATGGCGCTACCTGATGGCGCTACTTGATGGCCAGGGCGTTGGGGGGCGAGCCGATGCCTCCAGGGGCATGGAGCGGGGCGCTGGTCAGGAACACCTCGTAGACGCCGTCCGCGGCGCAGTCGGCCGCCAAGTCCTCGGTCCACCACAATTCGCCGAGCGCCATGCCGAACTGGCCGATCAGCATGCGGTGCAGAAATCCGGTGGGCCGCTCGCGGTCGGCCGGCATCACCTCGACGGCAAACGTGTCGGACGCCACCGCCGCCACGTGGGCGTCCCAGAGGTACCGGCACATCTCCTCGCCTCCGGCGATGCCTGGGGTCGAGGGCAAGCGGGACTGCTTGAACCGCACTGAGGCCGGCTGGCTCACATACCAGGCCGCGAACCCGGTGTGAAGGAGGATGATGTCACCGGGCTGAAACTCGACTCCGGCGTGCTGGCGGGCCAATTCGAGATCGTCGACGGTGAACGCCGTGTTCGTTCCAGGATCGTAGGAGCGGCCGGCGCCGGCGAGGGTGGCGACCATATCGAGGAGGATGGCTCGCCCGGCGATGCCTCGACGGGCCCAGTGTTCGATGGTGTTGCGCCGCCCACTGGCCACGTCATCCTCGGTGGCTCCGTTGTAAAACATGTTCGGGCCGTAACCAATGTGCCCCAAGGAGTCCCACTGGCTCGAACCCTGGGGAAAGAAGTTGTCGTAGACGTCGTCGAAGCCGATGGTGCCCGGCACGTGCAGGACGTGATGGCGAGGAATGCCTCTCGTGGACGCGACCGGAGGGGAGAATGCGTCAACCGGAGCGTCGAGGGGAAACAGGGCGCCCTTGCGGATCAGCTGGGCCGCCTCCACCACGCGCTCGGGTGTCAGGAGATTAAACAGACCTACGTTGTCATCGCCGCCAAACACGCCCCAACCGCTTCGCCCTCCATCCGGGGCGGATGGTAGCTCGTCGTAGCTGGGCAGTTCGGTCATTGCTCCTCCTTCGGGCAGGCGACGCGGCCCGGCTCGGTTCGACCACGACCCGGCTGAGCGTACTGGGCGCAGACGAATTGCGACTCCATGTCCGACAGCGGTCAAGCAACTCGGCGAGCCGGCTCGACTCGGAGAGAAGACCCCGCGACGGCCGCCGCCTGGCCGCAGGCTCAGACCGCTCGTTCGCCTCGGCCGCTGTTCTGGCCGGTCCGGGCCGTCTCGCCGGATGTGCCGGTTGCGCCGGCTCAGTCCAGCCGTCCCGCCGCCGTTTTTGGCCGGGGTCTGGCCGGCGTTTCGCCGGGATCTGGCCCGGCGTCTGGCCGGGGTCTGGCCGGCGTTTGGCCGGGGTCTGGCCGGCGTTTCGCCGGGGTCTGGCCGGCGTTTCGCCGGGGTCTGGCCGGCGTTTCGCCGGGGTCTGGCCGGCGTTTCGCCGGGGTCTGGCCGGCGTTTGGCCGGATTGTGTGCAGTAGTCCGTCATATAGGGGGTACTTCTGCACACAATCGACACCAGCGGCGGCCGCGGACGCCGCCACTAGCGGAGCCCCCACGACGCCACCAGCGGGACCCCCACGACGCCACCAGCGAGGACCCCCACGACGCCACCAGCGAGGACCCCCACGCCGCCACCAGCGGGGACTACAACGCCGCCAACCGGACACTACAGGAGCCGCCGGCCGTAACGGTGTCGGTATCTCGACCGGAGCGGATCAGGTGCCCGGGTCGGGCCGGGGTGAACTCGCGGTCGCTCACCGCCACCTCTCCGTTGATGATCACCTGGTGGATCCCGTCGGCTTCGCCGTAGATGCGCCCCGCTCCCGAAGGGAGGTCGTAACGAACGGAGAGCGGTCCGGGCCCGATACGGTCGGGATCGAGGACCACGAGGTCCGCCCACCACCCCTCCGCCACCCGGCCCCGGTCCCGGATCCCGTAGAGGCGAGCGGGCCGGTCGGTCAGCAACTGCACCGCCTCCTCGATGGGCAGCAGCGATCGCTCGCGGACCGTCTGGCTGAGCAAGGTGGTGGCGTAGGAGAAGGAGTCGATCATGTCCAGGTGGGCGCCCGCATCGGACGCCCCCACCACCGCTCTCGGGTCGCGCCACACCTCGACCCGCTTCGCCCACGAGGCGTCGTCCTGACCTCGGTCGGGGGCCGAGATCACGGTCTTCAGGTTGTCGGCCACCACTAGGCCGGCCAGGGCGTCCCAGGCCGAGACGCCGCGTTCGGTGGCGATCTCTCCAACGGTACGGCCCACCAGGGCCGGGTGGTTGCTTTCGACGATGCGATACGTCGACCAGTTGGCGATCGAGCGGGTCGGGCCCTGGGCGGTCTGGGCCATCCGGTCCCACTCGGCCCGGCTACTGGCGTCGGACAGGCGGGCCAGCTTCTCGTCTGCGGGCAACGCCATCAGGTGCTCCCACCCGGGCAGGATGTCCAGGATGAACCCGCTGCGGAAGTTGAGCCAGGTCCGCAAGCTATCCGGCAGGGTCAGGGCGACGACCTTCCCGCCCCGGTCGGCGGCCAGGTCGGATCCCGCCAGTTGGTGCTCGACCAGTTCGGCATTGCGGCTGTACACCTGCAGCACATTCCAGTTCAGCGGCCGGTCCGCGGTGCGGCTCATGTCCGCCATCACCTCGAAAAGCTCGGCGCTGAAAGGCGCCACGCCCGGGATGAACTCGAGCGTCGTGCCCGGATAATCCCGCACCACTGCGCACAGGTCGAGCAACTCCTGGCGAGTGGCGTGCCGAGACGGCACGGGCTGCCCTTCGTGGTCGTTGTGAGTGCGGGACCAGGTTGAGGAGAATCCCATGCCCCCGGCAGCCAGCGCCTCTCGCAACAAGCGCTGCATGGCATCGACCTCCTCCGGGTTGGCGGCCCGGCCGACGGCGTCGTCGTGCATGACTGCCCGCCGCAGCGCCGAGTGCCCCACCAGGAATCCGGCGTTCGGCATCAACGTGCCATCCAGGCGATCGAGGTACTCGCCGGTCGACTTCCAGTCCCACGGGACTCCGGTCTCGAGCGCCTCCAGCGGCATGCCCTCGACCCGAGAAAGCATCCGCATCAGATAATCGCCATCCTCGGCGGACAGGGGCGCAATGGTGAAGCCGCAATTACCGCCGACGACCGTCGTGACCCCATGCAACGGAGATGGGCTCAGGGTCGTGTCCCAAAAGGCTTGGGCGTCATAGTGGGTATGGATATCCACAAACCCGGGCGTCACCAGCAGGCCCTCGGCGTCGATGCTCTGCCGGGCCGGCTCGTCGACGTCCCCTATCGCCACTATCCGGCCGCCCCGGATCCCCACATCCGCGGGCCGGGGCGCCCCGCCGGTCCCGTCGACCACCACGCCGTTCCTGACCACGAGATCGAGCATCGCCAGTCTCCTCCCTGGGCGGCCCGGCGACCGCGCCAGTACCGACCTCTGCAGACTACCGCCGCACCCGGAACCGCCCCTGTCCGCTCCCGGCTCGGGTACTGGGCTGGCAGACGGTCAAGCGGCTAACGCCACGCCAGGGCGGCCGAGGATGGCCGCGGCGTGAGGGATGCCACGAGCGCTTACCCAGTCGGTGCGCCGGGTCGGGCCGGGCCCTCGGCCTTGGTCCGAGGTTTGGTCGGGCCACAGGACCGCCGCCCGCCAGAGGGGGTGCGGGCGACCGCCGTGGTCGAACGGGAGGCGGCCCGAGCCGAGCGGGCGGCGCGTCCCCGGGCCGGCGGACGAATCGACCCATCCCCCGAGATCAAGCTCTCCGGCAAGTCTGCGCACCGGACGCAGCGATCACGTCGCTCGTCGTCGCCCTCGCCGGCCCTGACGATCTCCACGGTTCCCGTGAGCGAGTGGTGGAACACGTCGCTGGCTGCGGCCCGGCCCGCTTCGACCTCCTCGAGCATCCGCTCGCTGACTGCGGCGCACAACCAGGTCTTGGTCTCCGGGGCGCGGTTGTGCAGAACCAGCCAGCGCTGCCCTTCAGAGTCCGTGGCCGATCCGAGAAAGCGGCTGTCGCTCTGGCAGATCACCTTGTCGACTGCGAGGAGCAGGTCCCATCCGCACACGGTCAACATGGCAATCCTCCTCTCGTTGTCTATCAGACCAGCCGGCTGCAACCGGTGATACATGAGTGAACCGATCGGCGCGACCGGCGCCGGCCCCCCGAGCCCGGCCGACACGACCCGGCCGGCCTGGTTGCCCTGCAGCCCCTAGCCATCGGCCTACCCGTATTCGAGAAGCTGGAATTGGATCCCGGAGATCTCCTCGGCCGGCATCGCCGACACTCTCGTGCCCGGAACCATTCCCGACCCAGGGTCAGGGGGGTTGAAGCCGCGCTGGCAAGCGAGCGCCACGCAGCCGGCCGGATCATCGACCTCGCACGTCAGGACGGGAAGCAGACCCGGCGGCGCCCGAGGGATGGGCCCTTCACTCGTGCTCGACTCGAGCAGCTCGATCATCACGTCGCCGTCCCGAACCGGGCGGATGAGGAACCCGGGGCCGGCCGGACCGAGGTCGTCAAGGGCAACATCACCTGGCGCATGCCGCCGCCGGCTCGAGGAGAGGGACGAGATCCGCAGTGCGGGGGTCCACCACCGCCTGAGTCCGGTCAGGGTGGGTGACGGGCTCGACGAACATCATGCTCTCTGGCCCCCGTCCCTAGCGCCACCACGATGTTCTGCGCTCCGGGATCCGCAGCCGGGCCAGGCGGGGTGGCGCCCAGACCGAGCCGGGTGAGTTCCTGGTCGGCAGTGGCAATGTCAGGGCTGGCCCGGATGAAAGTGATCGCATCTGAGCTCAAGGATCGGCATGTCGATCCGTCCTCTTGCGGTCCGGGGGGCGATCTATGGCCTGGCGCCTCTGACCCGACCGGCACGGTGCGCCAGTCCGTCAGCTGCCCGCCCGGATGCCGCCACGGCCACGATCACCTCCCTACTTCTGCCGTCATGATATTGACAGTCACTGCCAAGCCGCGTACTGTGCGGCAAAAGGGCGCGGGCCCGTCAACGATCAACCCCCCCCGATCGATGACGGGCCGAGCCCCTGTCCGCCTTCCCCTGAGGTCACCACGCAGCAGCGAGCAACGAGTGGGCCCGAGGCCAGTTCGACAGCCGCCGCCAACGGATGGCAGCGACGGCGCCAACGAATCGCGCTGGAGATCGAGCGGGCCGCCTTGGAGTTGTTCGCCCGGTCGAGTCCGGAGGATGTGACCATTGATCGCATCGCGGCCGCGGCAGGCATTTCGAACCGGACCTTCTTCCGTTACTTCGCCACCCGTGACGAGGTGCTGGCCGCCCTGCCTCGCCGCTCCCTGGGTCGCGTCTCTGAGCTGGTCCGAGCCCGACCAGCGTCGGAGAGCGTGCTGCAGGCCTTCACAGAAGCCGAGAAGGCGCGACGGATGGATCCGTCCGAAAGTGAGCTCGTGCTGCTCTGGGGCATCGTCGTGGAGCGGTCGCCGATCGCAGCAAACCGAGCCCTGGCCCACTCGGCCGTGAGCTCGGCCAGCACCTATCAGCAGCTGATCGCGGAGCGCACCGGGGCAGACCGCAACGATCCTGCCGTGGGCGCCATGGCCGCCGCCATCACTGGCGTTATCAGTTACGCCTTCGGCCGGTGGATGCTACTCGGAGGTAGAGCGCCACTCGGACCGATGATCGCTGATGCGCTCACTGTCCTGAGGGACATCGACGCCCCGCCCGAGATCGTTTCCTCGACCAGCCCGGAACGTCCCGACACGGGCCAGGCGAACCGCGGCACCGACCCGGCCACGAGATAGGCCGAGGGTCCTCACACCGGCGGCCGCCACCTCTACCCGATCGCCAGCGACCGTCGACCGCCACCTCTACCCGATCGCCAGCGACCGGCGACCGCCACCTCTACCCGATCGCCAGCGACCGTCGACCGTCGACCGTCGACCGTCGACCGGCGGCCGTAGCGAGCAAACCGGTTCGGGCGCCAGGGTCAGGAAAGCACTGAGGATTGCACCTGGTCGGGCGGGGCGTCTTCATCCTTGTGGCCCCGCTCGGCCTGATGCTTGGCGAACATCTGATTCGCCGCATTCACTCGCTTGGTCACCAACTCGTCCTGATTCTGGGTTACCCACTGATACGAATCTGTTCGATTGCGATTGGCCCCGGAGAAGTGGGGAATCACGTACTGGGCGTAGAGCTCGACGGAGCGCTTCAGGGCCGGCCAATCGGCCCAGTTGGTGATCTGGAGCAGAAGACAGCCGAACTCACCCTGCTTCTGGTACAGCCGTTCGATCCGCTGGATGGCATCTTCGGGGGTGCCCACCACGGCGACGTTGTGCTCGATGACCCAATCGACGTAGTCGGCGCCATCGGGGACATCGAATCGGGGCTGGTTGTTGTTGAAATAGCGAATGAACTCTTCGCAGCCGTAGCGGATGTCCGCTCTCGCCTGCTCCCGGGAGTCCGCCAGGTGCATGTTGAGCACGCAGCGCAGACGGCTTCGATCCATCGTCCGGCCGTTTTCGGCCGCGATCTCACCCGCCACCTTCCAGTTGGTGTCAAGGGCGTCGAACCCCGCTCGCTCCCCCGCCGCCACGCACAGCATGCCCAGGTCGTAGCGACCAGCCAGCCGGCCGCCCGAGGGTGTCACCGCGCTGGCGACGCATACTTCGGGGTAGGGGTCTGTGTAGGGTCGCAAATGGGTCCGGGCGTCGCGCATGGTGTACCAATCGGACTTCTCGGTGACCGCCTCGCCACGGAGCAGGCGGAGGATCACGTCGATTCCCTCCTGGAGCCGGTCCCGGGTGGACTCCGGCTCGATGCCCATCATGAGTGCGTCCGAGGCCAGCAGGCCCGGGCCGGCGCCGAACATGATCCGGCCCCGGGTCATGTGGTCGAGCTGAATGATCCGGTTCGCCACGTTGAGCGGGTGATGATATGGAAGCGAGACCACGCCGGTCCCGAACTTGATGTGTTTGGTCCGTTCCGCCGCGGCCGCGATGAACAGCTCCGGCGAGTCGATCGTCTCCAGGCCCGCGGAGTGGTGCTCACCGATCCACGCCTCGTGGAACCCCAAGTCATCGAACCACTCGCAGAGCTGAAGGTCGCGCTCCATGGCGACGGTGGGATTCTCTCGGATCGAGTGGAACGGCGCCAGGAACATCCCGTGCCGCAGGGGGATAGTCATACCTGGAACAATAACGGGGCCAGCTCAATAGGGCGAAAGGCCGCCCGTCCCGCTGACCATGAAGCTGTCGTCCAGGGGGTGGGTGACGACGCGCAATCAGCAGACTACGCGGCGTCGGCGCCCTTTCCAGCCGGGACCACAGCCCGAACGCCGTGGCCGCGTCCTGGTGGGGACCTCAGAGGTCGATCGCTCGAGCCAGCTGCTCCTGGTGGTAGCGGGCGTCACCCAGATTGTTCTCCCAAAATTTGGAGCGGCGGGAGAATAGCTGCAGGTCGTACTCCGCCATGAAGCCAATCCCGGCGTGCACCTCGTGAGCCTGCCGATTGAGATGGGCGGCCGCCTTCTTTCCGAAGGCGATCGCCATGGCCGCCTCCCGCCCAAAGGGTCGCTTGGCGTCGATGCGGTAGGCGGCCTGTTTCGCCAGGAGATCGACGCGGTGCAGGTCGACGAGGATGTCCGACACCATGTACTGGACCGCCTGATAACTGCCAATCGGAACGCCGAACTGGTGGCGGTCTTGGGCGTATTGGTTGGTCATGTCCAGAACGGCCCGGGCGGCACCGACCATACTCGCTGTCTGCAGCACAGCCGCCTTAGTGGCGGACCGGGAGAACACCGCCCAGCCGCCATCCACCTCGCCCACTACGGCGTCAGCGGGTACCTGTACCTCGTCGAACGCCACCTCGAAAAGCGAGCCCCCGGCGATATTTACGAGTCGGGTACAGGAGACCCCTTTGCTGCCCGCCTCCACCAACAGCAATGTCAAACCGTCGCCATTGGCACTCGCCCCTGTCCGCGCCGTGACCAGAAAATAGTCGGCCGAATCGGCCAATGCCACCAGGAGTTTGGTACCCGAGACGGCAAATTGACCGTTCCGCCTGGTAGCCGTGGCCGCTACCCCCGCGGGCCCGAAGCTGCCGCTCGGCTCCAGGTGGGCCACGCTCACCAGGCATTGTCCGCTGGCGATAGCGGGCAGCACCCGCTCTCGGTGCGCTTCACTGCCCGCCTCCAGGATCGCGTCGGCGGCGAGGGCGACGGTGTCGAGGTGGGGCCCGGGGACCAGGAAACGACCCATCTCCTCGTACAGGGGGTAGTAGTCCAGGAAGTCGCCGTCACTGCCGCCGAAGGCGGAGGGCAGCGTGAGCCCCAACCAGCCCCGTGCCGCCATGTCGGCCCACAGGTCAGGCTGGTAGCCGACCTCGCCTGCCTCGATCTCGCGAATGGTACTCGTAGGGCATTGGGCCGAGAACACCTGGTGCGCGGCCGTTTGCAGGTCGCGCTGGCGCTCGTTCAACGAGAGGTCGATCGCCACGACTTATTTACGTCCTTTCGCCGGTCGGCCTAGCGGGGAAGTCCGAGAATGCGCGTCGCCACCACCATGCGTTTGAGCTGAGAGGTCCCGCCGGCGTGGTTGCCGAAGGATCTCCGGTAGATACGGTCGAGCTCCCCGGCCAGTGGCGCCCACTGGCCCGCCTGGATCTGACCGAGCGGCCCGAGGATCTCCATGGCCGTCTGGGCGAAGCGAGGCTGGAACTCCTTGGTGATCGCCTGGTGCAGGTGGAAACCGTAGGCGCAGGTGCCCTCGTGACCGAGCAACGTTTGGATCTCGACCTCCATAGCCAGATCGGTCAGCTGCATCCGCACGACTGGATCCTGGCTGAGGGGCACCCCATCGCGCCGGGTCGTCCGGCAGTACTGGACCAGCTGATCGAACACCCACGGTTGATCGACCAGCGGGGGGTCGTAATCCATCTCGGGGCCAGGGTCGTCGTCAGTGAACACGGGGATGGGATTCCCGCCCATTCCGAACCATATCTGGGTCCAGCCTTGATTCAGGTCGCCCAGGAGGCGGTTCGCCGGTACCCGCAACTCATCGAGGTATACCCGGTTCTGGCGCCCGTCCGCGATGTTGTACAACGGCCGCAACTCGATGCCCGGTGCGTCCATCGGGGACACGAAGTAGCTGATGGCCTTGTGCCGCAAGGAGTAATCGGGGTCAGTCCGGGCTGCGATAATGATCCAGCTGCAGTGATGTCCCGCGGTGCAAAAGGTCTTCTCCCCGCTGATCACCCACTCGTCGCCGTCCCGCTCGGCTCGGGTCGTCAACGACGCCAGATCCGATCCGGCGTTGGGCTCGGTATAACCCTCGCCCCAGGTGATCTCACCTGCCGCCATACCCGGCAACAGAGCCGCTTTTTGTTCGGGAGTGCCGAGGCGGAGAATGGCCGGTCCGACCGACATGCCGATCCCGACCAGGCCGCCGGCCCGGCGCCGGCCAAATTCCTCCCTCACCACGTTGGCAGCGGGGGGCGACATCTGGGCTCCGCCGTATTCGCTCGGCCACGAGGGCTCCAGCCAGCGCTTCTTGCCCTGTTTTTTCCAGAACTCCCGGTAAAACGCCCAGTGGTCAGGGTCTTCGACGAAGTCCCAGTGGAAACCCTCCTGCTCCGGAGGCAGTTCCTCCTCGAGCCAGGTGCGCACCTCGTCGCGCAAGGCCTCGAGCCTGGGGGTGGTGGTATGCCGTATCTCCATCGCAGATCCTCCTCCAACCGACACCTTAGCGCCCGCGAAAAAACAAGCCGGATAACGAGAAGAAGCCGACGAATGCCGGCAACGGCCCTTCGGCAATCGGGCCGGCAATCGGGCCAGCACTTCTGTCGATCAAGAGGATCAGTTGGTCCCTGGTCCAGGTCCGGTTGGCGCCGAACCAGCCCCGGACGGCAGGGAATCGCGGGGACCTAACGGACCAGCCGGAAGAAGGCCCGCACATCCGCAACGAACAGATCAGGTACCTCCATGGCCGCGAAGTGGCCGCCCCGTTCGGGGTAGGTCCACTGCACGATGTTGTACCTGCGCTCGGCCCACTCCCGCCGTGACCGGGCGACCTCTCCCGGATAGTTGGCCACCCCCGTCGGGACCGTCACGGGAGCCTGGGGC
The DNA here is from genome assembly GCA_963769725.1 of uncultured Acidimicrobiaceae bacterium. Classification (GTDB taxonomy): domain Bacteria; phylum Actinomycetota; class Acidimicrobiia; order Acidimicrobiales; family Palsa-688; genus PALSA-693. The sequence continues at coordinate 148,238 of CAVYMU010000012.1, forward strand.
AGCGCATCCCGGCCGGCCTCACGCATCTCCCAGTACAACCGGGCCGCCGAGGTAGCCGTTCGGGTCACCCAGTAGATCATGACGTTGGTAAGCAGCTGGTCTTTGGTAAAAGACCGCTCCGGATCGCCGTCGCAGTCGCTCCATTCCCGGAACTTCTCCACGATCCACCCGGCCAGACCGGCAGGTGAGTCGTCAAGGAGGTACCCGATCGTTTGTGGCTTGGTGTTCTGGATCTGCTGATAGCCGCTACCCGTAGAGGTGAACCGGTCGGCAGGCTCGTGGTGGGGCGCCTGCTCGCCTTTGGGCGGAGGGACATTGAGGAAGTTCACGTGCAATCCGATGACCCGGTCGGGTTGTAGGTCGGCCATGTTGCACGAGACCAACGACCCCCAATCGCCGCCTTGCACGCCATAGCGGTCGTACCCCAGCCGCTCCATCACCGTACCGAAGGCTTCGGCAATACGCCGTGGTGTCCAACCGAGGCTGCTGGTCGGACCGGAGAAGCCGTAGCCCGGCAGCGACGGCACCACCAAACTGAAGGCGTCGGCCGGATCCGGAGGGTCGGTAAGGGGGCCCAGCACATCGAGAAACTCGGCCACGGAGCCCGGCCAGCCGTGGGAGAGGACAAGGGGCAGGGCGCCGGAATGCGGCGACGGCACATGCAAGAAGTGGATGCGCTGTCCGTCGACTTCGGTCAGGACCTGTTGGTAGGAGTTGAAGCGGGCTTCGGCCGCCCGCCAGTTGTATTCGTGACGCCAGTAGTCGACCAACGCTTGCAGGTAGGCGAGCGGCGTTCCCTGGTCCCAGACGGCGGCCGGTGCCTCGTTCGGCCAGCGGGTCCGGGCTAGACGCTCGCCGAGATCCACCAGGTCCGCTTCGGGCACGTCGATGTGGAACTGTTCCATCGATCCGCTGTCCTCCTGCCTGCCGAGATCGAACCCCGGGGGCCCCTCGAAAACCCTCTTTTCAGCCTAACCTGCTGGGCTCCGACGGGGCCGACAGGCGATGGGTTCGACCCTAGCGGGCGGGGAACCTGCTCGCGGCGGAAGATCGTCACTGCACCGCGACAGTCCGCCGGGGAGACGGCCCGGGGCGGGAGGGCGGGACCTGCCCACGCCGGACCGGCCGCACTCGGGATCGGCTGGTACCACGGTTGCCAAGTTGGCAGGGCCATGCCATCCTGGCGGCACGTCGATGCCGAATCGACTCCACGATCCAGGCCGGGGGCGCCGCCCGTCGAGTCGGAAGGCGCCGCCGGGGGTCATGGCGCCGGACCTGGTACAGGAGGTGAGCGGTGACCGCGGCGTTGGACGGGCTCGGTGTGTTGGACTTCAGCTGGGGCTTGGCGGGGGCCATGACGACAATGGTGCTCGCCGACAATGGAGCGGACGTCGTCAAGATCGAACCACCCGGCGGCGATCCCCAACGCGACCGGCCCGCGTTCGCCCAGTGGCACCGGGGTAAGAGCAGCGTGGTGATCGACCTGGCCACGGCTGCGGGCCGCCGGCGGGCCCGGGACCTGGCCGCCGGTGCTGATGTTCTCGTCCAGAGCTGGCGGCCCGGCGTGGCCGACCGCCTCGGCTTGGCCTATGCGGACCTGGCCGTCGACAACCCGTCCTTGGTCTACTGCGACATCACCGGGTTTGGTCCACGCGGGCCGTTCAGTCGCATAAAGGGTTACGAAGCTATCGTGGGCGCCAAGGCCGGGATCATGGCGTATGAGGACCGACCCCGGTACGCACCGATCCCCGGAGCCAGCTTCGGAGCCTCGCACGGCGCCCTGCAAGGCATCCTGGCTGCCCTCTTCGAGCGGCATGGCAGCGGCCGCGGCCAGAAAGTCGAAGCCAGTCTGGTCCAAGGTCTGACTGCCTACGACCTCTACCACTGGCTCAGTTTTCAGGACCGTGACCGGTTCGCCGCCGCCATCGATGCCACCACGTCCTATTCCCCGATCCAGGGCCTGATCGCCTTCACTCGAGACGGCCGTTGGTTGCAGCTCTCCAACTACCGACCGCAGTTGTTCCGGGCTTTTCTCCGAGCGGTCGAGCTGGATGAGTGGTACCAATCGGCGACGGCGCGGCACGAATCACCAGCCGCGATGATCGACGTCGTCCTGCGGCGTCTGCACGAGAGGACCCTGGACGAGTGGATGGCCATCTTCCTGGCCGATCCCGACATCGGAATGGAGCCGTTTCGCACGCCGGTCGAGGCCATGCAGCACGATCAGCTGGTCTACAACGGCGACGTAGTTGACGTGGCCCACCCCCGCTTGGGAGCAACCAGGCAACTCGGGCCCATGGTCAAGATGACGCGGACACCTGCGGTGCTCGGCGCGGTGGACCCACCGCTCGGGACCGCCACGAGGGACTTCACCGGCTTTCCAGCCCGGCCCGGCCCGGGCCCAGCGACGGCGCCGCAGCCGGCGGATCGGAACGCGGCGCCAGGCCCGCTCACCGGTGTGACCATCGTGGAGCTGGCCTGGTTCTACGCGGCGCCGTTCGGGATCGCCCTGCTCGCCGATCTCGGCGCCCGCGTGATCAAGGTCGAAGGTGCCGAAGGCGATCCCCACCGCTACCAGAGCGGCGTCCCGGAGCACGCCGGGGTGAAAGGGCTGCAGGGCAAAGAGAGTGTCGTCATCGACTACCGGAAGCCCGAGGGCGAAGAGATTCTCCACCGGCTGGTCGCCCGCGCCGACCTGGTCATGTCCAACTACCGGCAGGCCAACAGGCAGCGGTCCCGGGACAGCTACGACCGCCTGGCCGTTCACCACCCGGACCTGGTCTACCTTTACGCAGGCGCCTACGGTTCCGCCGGACCTTACAGCGCTCGACCCGCGTTCGCTCCGACGATGAGCGTCGCCGCGGGCCAGAGGGCCTATCAGCTCGGCTGGCCCCGTGCCCTGCAGCGCATCGAGGAGATCAGCTTCGCGGCGGGCTTGGGCCGGTGGGCCCACATCAACTCGTGGGACGGCGGTCCCACCCTGAACGGCGACGCCAGCGCGGCCGTCGCCGTCGGAACCGCAGCCCTGCTGGGACTGGTAGCCCGGCAGCGCCACGGGGTCGGCCAGTACATGGAAACCACCATGCTGTGCTCCAACGCCTACGTCGTCTCGGAGGAGTTCTTCGATTACCCAGGCAAAGCGGCGGCCGCCGCCCACGACGTGGACGGCGTGCACGCCCTGTACCGGCTGTACCCGACCGGAGCCGGCTGGATCTTCCTGGCCGCCCCGCTGCCGTCGGAGTGGGACGACCTGTGCCGGGCCCTGCAGGAGTCGACGGGCGATACCAGCCTCCTCTTTGACGACCTCAAGTTCGCCACCGCGGCACGGCGCCGGGCCAACGACAAGGAGCTCGCCGGCGTGCTCACCACGGTGTTCGCCACCCGGGGCGCGGCCGAATGGGAAGCGATCCTCACCCGGCACGATGTCGCCGGCGTGGAGGTCAGCCAGCGGTCGCTGTCCGAGTTCAGCATCTCGAGTCCGACCGTGATCGAAAACGGCTTCGTAGCCGATGTCAACCACCCTTGGTTCGGGCCCCACCGCCGCCACGGTCCCATGGCGACGCTGTCCCGGACCCCGGGCACGGTGGGACCTGGGTCCCTGCTGGGCCAGCACACCCGGAAGGTCCTGGCCGAGCTGGGCTACAGCGAAGCCGACATGGCGTCGTTGCGAGCGAAGGGGGTCGTCAACTGGACTGACGAAAGTCGAGGAGAGCCTCCGCCGTTGACGAACCGGGCTTGACCACGGCGATGGGGCGGCGAAGCCGGCGGGCACCGACGGGACCGCCTCCTCTCCGTGGCTCCGCCCCGGTTGGCAGGGACGAACGCCGGCGGGTCGTCCTTCGGTTTGGCCGTCGCAAGAGACGCCTATGATCGCCACCGAGGAATGCGCCTCGACGAGACCCACGACACACCCGTGACGAAGGGGGAGCCACCATGGGCAAGATTTGGGCCAATTCGGGTGATTCGCACCTGGTGGAGCCGGCCGACATCTTCACTAGCAGCATGCCGGCAGACCTGGCGGAACGGATGCCGCGCAGCGTCAAGGATCCCGACGGGCGGGCCGAGACCGTCCACGTCGACGGCCATGAGTTCCGCCGGAATATTCCCCGTTCGTCGCTCGTCGACGCCGAGACGGGCCAGTCCATGGACGAGCGAGCCCCAGGATCCAACGACCCGCGCCTTCGCCTCAAGGACCTCGACCAGGAGGGGATCTGGGCCGAGCTCATCTATCCCTCGATCGGGATCTGGGCGTCGTCGATACAGGATCCACAGCTGCTGGCGGCGGGCACCCGGGCTATCAACGATTGGGCCATCGGGTTCCAGGACGTGTCACCGCGCTACGTCTCCGCGGCATCCGTCCCTCTCCTCGATATCGACGATGCCATAGCCGAGATCCAGCGGGTCGCCGGCCTGGGGTTCAAAGCCGTGTTCTTTCCTGTGGTACCGCCCGGCGACAAGGACTGGAACGACACGAGTTGGGAACCGGTATGGACAGCGCTCGACGACACGCACACCGTCCTCGGCTACCACATCGGGACCGAACCGCACGACGCCACTACCAGCAACGGTCTCTACTACCGAGGCGCAGGGGGCGCCCTGCTCAACTACGTCGAAACCACCTACGGAGGGCAACGCGCTGCGGCCAAGATGGTGGCCACCGGCGTCTTTGACCGGCATCCCGACCTCAAGGTCATCGTGTCGGAGGGCGGTGCGACCTGGGGCCCGTTCCTCGCCGACCGTCTCGACGAGGCCTACCGCCAGCACGCCACGGCCGTCCGGCCGCGTCTGCAGAAGCTGCCCAGCGAGTACGTCTACTCCAACATCTACGCCTCGTTTCAGCACGACCGCTCCGCAGTGAAAGCGTGCACCGCCATGGGGTGGCGCAACGTCTGCTGGGGCAGCGACTACCCGCATTTCGAGGGCACCTACGGCCACACCCAGAAGACGCTGCACGAGTTGTTCGACGACGTGCCGGCTGCCGACCGGCGCCGGATCACCATTGGCGCCTTCGAGGAGTTGTTCCCGCACCTCCCGCCCGCCCCGCAAGAGGACTGACGGCGAGCGGTCCGCGTTTGTCCGGATGGTTCCAGGGGCAGGCGACGGTCGCCGCCGTCCGAGCCGCCCCCTCTGGGGCACCAGCGGGACGCGGGGCCCTCTGACGACCGGCCCGAGCGGTGGAGGAGGGACCTGCGCCGGGAGTCAGCCGCCGATCACGCCGGAGGCTCGAAGCGAGGCGATGCGATCGTCGTCGTAGCCGAGCTCGCGAAGCACGGCGTCGGTCTGTTGACCGAGCAAGCTCGCCCCTCTGGCCGTCGTGGCCGAACGCGAAAACGACACGAGCGGCGCCAAGCGGGGTATCTCGTCCAGCATGGGATGCGTGGTGTGGGTCACGAAGCCGGACACCCGGCCCAGACTGCCGTCGTCGAGGAAGTTGGCCTCGACCGGACCGGCGACGACCTCGACACATGCGACGTCAGCGCCGCGCAGATCGCGCTCCCAGTCGGCCGCCGATTGGTGCCGGAAGGCCTTCGCCAGCGCTGCCGCCAACTCGTCGCCGTGCTCCTCCCGGTCGCGGCGGGTCGCAAATCGACCGTCCGCGCCGAACGAACCGAACGGCCCGATCACTGAAACCAGCCGGTCCCACTCACGATCCGCCGGGGCGGCCAGGAAGACCCACCCGGCCGCGGTCTCGTACAGGCGGTACAACGGCCCGAACCCGTGCAACCCCGGATCCGCCGTCGGTATCGCCGGCTGGTCGGCGTACCTCGTCATCCCTTCGGAGAGGGCGTGCACGCTCGAGGAGAGCATGGTCGTCAGCAGGTTCTGGGCGCCGGCCCCCCGCCGGCGGCCCAGCAGGCCCAGGAGGAGGGCGCTGCCGACCGTCACGCCCGCGAAGCCGTCCGAGTTGCCGACGCCCATGACCGCGTACGCCAGGCGCATGGCTGTCGACTTGATCTCGTCCAGGCTGAGGTCGGGCCGCTCCGGAATGGTGGCGCCGGCGTTGCGCCAGGCCAGGCCGGCGGCCGCTCCGATAGTCGGGGCAAACGCAGGCCGGTGGCCGCAAGGCCCACCCGTCCCGTAACCGGGCGCGGCCAGGTACACCAGATCCGGGTTCACATTTTGCAGCGAGCGTCCATCCACTTTCAACCGTTCGGCCACGCCGGCGCGAAACGACTGGAGCACCACATCGGCCCGGCGGACCAGTTCATAGGCCAGTTCGCGGCCTTGATCGGTTGCGATATCGACGGCGACGCTCTCTTTTCCCTGGAGGACCTTCAGCCCGGCTACCTCGGGAAACGGCAGCATGTTGCGGTGCGGGTCGCCGTCGAGCTGCTCGAGCTTGATGACCCGGGCGCCGAGCTCGGCCATCAGGGTGGCGCCGAACGGCGCCGCGTAGTACGTGCCCAGTTCGAGGACGGTCACGCCGGCCAGGGGCGGAGCGTCCGGGACCGGCCCGGTCGCCGGATATGACCCGGTCGCCGGACCTGGTCCGGCCCCCACGGCCTCACGGCCGGCCTCGGCGCGCAGCTCGGCGTCGAACTGGCCCCGCCGGGGCGCCGCTCGGAGGAGCCGCATCGGTTCGGCCCCCACGCGAACCACGGGCGCGGGCTGTTCGACGACGCCTCGCTCCGGATCGGCGAGTTCGGCGACCATGGCGTTCCAGCCCATCTGGGGGTGGTCGAGGACCTCGTTGTCTTTGCTGAACATCTCCGCCCACACGTCGGGATCCTGGTCCATCAGCTCCCGCCACTCGGCCAGGGTTTTCCCACGGACCGCCAGCAACAGTCGCTCCCAGAAGGCCACCCGCTTCTCGATGTCATCAAAATCCGGAGCCGTGCTCCATTCGGGATCGTCAAACATCCAGTCGAGGCCGAGCATCCGCATCATGGCCCGGAACAGTCGTTCGACCGTCTGGGAGAACTGAACCCAGCGCCCGTCAGCGGTCAAGGCGATCAGCAGGCGAAAAGACAGGCCTCCGCTGGGAACTCCTTTTACCGATAACGGCGCTTGCACGAAACCACCACTGAAGCGCATGGCGACGACCCGGGAGAACCAGTTGAAGGTGTCATGCACCGTCAGTCCCTGGGCCAGGGTGGTCTCGACCCACTGGCCCCGACCGCTTTCCTCCCGCTCGAAGAGACCAGCCATGATCCCCTGCAAGGCCAGCTGGGCCGCCGGGTACGAGCAGTACGGCGCAGACGGAAACGACGGACCGGGCCGGTCCGACATGTCGCTGATCGCCGCCAAGGCGCCCAGCTTGGCCAGGACGATTCCCTCGTATCCCTGCACATCGGCGAGGGGTCCGGTCCGGCCGAACCCGGTGATCGACGCGTACACCAGCCCGGGATTCTCGGCGGCCAGATCGTCATAGCCCAGTCCCAGCCGGGCGGCCACCCCCGGTCGGAAGCTTTCGACGACGACGTCGCTTCGAGCGGCCAGGGCCCGGGCCACGGCGTTGTCGGCGGAATCGTGCAGGTCGAGCTCGATGCTCCGCTTCCCCCGACCCCAGAAGGGCCAGGCCGGCCGGGCCCGCAACTGGCTGCCCCCGGGCGGCTCGATCTGCACGACGTCGGCGCCGAAGTCGGCCAGGAACTGCCCGACCTGGGCCACCGGCACACCATCGGAGAGCGCCAGCACCCGCACCCCGCTCAGGACCTGGCCGCCGGGCGCTTCCTCCGTCATGGCTGGAAGCGGGTCAGCGGGGCTGCCAATAGGGCACGGCGACGCCGTCGGCGATCGGGTCGAAACCGACTCGGACCGGGAGCTCGCACACGAGCGTGTTCTTGTCCACGCCGACCACCCACCCGGGGACCCGGACCGGCTCCCCCGTGGTCGCGTCGAGTTGGATCACGGAAATGTTCTGGAGCTCGGACGTGGGATGGGTCGGGGCGTCGATCCAGGTGTAGGTGTACACGGTGCCGGTCCCTGCGACCGGCTGCCAGGTCCACTCCCGCGACCCGCAGGCGAAGCAGACGTGGGTGACGGGCCAGTAGTTGGTCCCGCACTGGTCGCAGGTGGGCACGGTGAAGCGACCCTCGGCCGCGGCCTGCCAGTGCCCCTCCGTGTCGGGCGTGATGGGCTGCGACCCCATCAGAGCCATGCCGAGGGACGGGACGAGAACCTGGTCGCTCACGAGGACCTCCGCAACAGAAGTGCGCCCGAAGGAGCGGGCGACGAACCGCATACCACCAGCGAGGTGTCCACATCGGGCTGCTGATTGGACGACGTGCCCCGGCACTGCCGGACCGCCTCGAACACGTGGGTCATGCCGTGGAGGTAGATCTCCGAAAGGTTCCCGCCATGGGTGTTCGTGGGCAGTCTGCCGCCCGGACGCAGATTGCCCTCCGCCACGAACGGGCCCGACTCTCCTTGGGGCACGAAGCCGAAGTCCTCCAGGCCCATCAGGACCATCGGACTGAAATGGTCGTAGATCATGGCCACGTCCACGTCCGGCGGTCCCATTCCGGCGTTGCGGTAGAGATCCTCGGCGATGGTGCGCTGACCGGCCGACACGTAGTCGGTGTCGGCCATGTTGAGACCTCCGAACGCCCCGTAGCCCCAGCGGCGCGGCGCGCCCATGGCGACACCCGACAGCAGCACCGGAGTCTGGCGCAGGTCCTGGGCTCGCTCCGTGGTGGTGATCAGCACGCAGCAGCCGCCGTCGGACTCCATGCAGCAGTCGAGCAACCGGATGGGGTCGGCGATGAGCCGGGAATGGTGGTGGTCCTCCATGGTGATCGGGTCGCGGAAGCGGGCATCGGGGTTGTTGGCGGCGTAGGCCCGCGTGCTCACTGCGACCTCGCCGAAATGGTCGATCGTGGTCCCGAACTCGTGCATGTGCCGGCGGGCTTGCATGGCAAAAGTCTGGGCCGGCGTCAGCGCCTCCGGATACCTGGGGACGGCGCCGCGACCCATCCCCCCGAACCGGGCCGCCGGCGGTTGGGAGATGCCGCGTACCACCGCAACCAGGTCGGCCTGTCCGGTCGCCACGGCCATGGCGGCGTAGAGATAGGCGCCCCCCATGGCTCCCCCACCGCCGCCCCAACCCATGGCGGTGAACCGCAGGCGCTCGGCTCCGAACCCGGCAGCCAGGTTCCCGGGATCGACGGCGTCGTGCGAATAGGAGGTATACCCGTCGATGTCCGCCGGTGAAACGCCGGCGTCCTCACAGGCCTGGAGTACCGCCTCGATGACGAGGGGTGTCGTCCCTCGCGCCGAGAACTGGCCTCGTTTGCCGTACGGGCTGTGGCCGAACCCGACGATGGCGGCCTTATCCCGCAACCAGCGACCTTCGCTCATGTTGTTGTCCCTTCGTTCGGGCCGGACCCTGTCGTGGCCTGAACCCAGGTTGGCTGTCCTCCCGACGGCGACACTCAGTCGTCCGCGGCGATCCGCGCCATCTGACCGGCCAAGAACGCCTCGGGATCCTGGGCCCGGGCCACGAGGACATCGTGGAGCTCCGGGTGGGTGAGGAGCAGGAACTGGTTGGCCCGAATGGCGCTCACGACCTGGTCGCCGACGACCTCGGGAGCCAACGGGACCATATCCCGACCCGGACCGCGCATGCGCACGGGCGGGCCGGACAGGGTCACGGCCTGGCCGATGTTGGTCGCAACCGGTCCGGGGCACAGGCAGGTGATCCCGACGCCAAGGGGACGGAGGTACAACGCCAGCGCTTCTGAGAGGGCGATCACCCCGGCCTTGGTGGCCGAATAGGGAAGCCGCTCGTAGGCGTAGGCGAACAACCCCGCCGTCGAGGCGGTATTGACGATGTGGCCATGGCCCTGCTCGACGAGCAGGCCCAGGAAGGCGGCGTTGCTGCGAACGACAGAGAGCAGGTTGGTGCTGACGATCCGCTCCCACTCCGAGAGGGGGATGTGCTCGGGCAGACCAGCGGCGATCACGCCCACGTTGTTCATGACGATGTCGACACGACCGAGGCGAGCCAGCATGGCCTCCCGGGCGGCGTCGAAGTCGTCTTGGCGGTTGACATCCAGTGTCACGGCCAGGCAAGCCGGGCCCCGCGCCGACGCCTCGTCAGCCACCTCCTCGGCCCGCTCGGCGTTGATGTCGGCCACCACCACGTTCGTCCCCTGCGCGGCCAGGGCCAGCACCGTACCCCGACCGATGCCGCTACCGCCGCCAGTGACGATGGCCGCCTTTCCTTCGAGATCATCCACCAGATTCTCCTGTCGTCGCCTCGCCGGCGAGATCGCTCACCACCGGAGCGACCTCCCACGCCAGGTCTTCGCTCAAGGTGACGTAGGCCACCCCGTAGCGTTCGTGCAGTCCAAGCAGGTGATCCTTGACGCTCTGGAGATCACCGACCAGGCAGAACGGCGAATCGTTCACCTCCTCGGCGGGCAGCTGACGGGCCTGGGCGAAACGCTGCACTGCCTCCTCCCGGGTCTGGCCCGGTCCGCTGATCTCCCCGAACGGGATCCGCAGGCCGAGCATCAGGTCCTCGCGCTCCAGGCCGCCTGCCTCGCGGATCCAGGCCAGCTGCGTCTCGAATCCCCCCAGGCTGTTGCCGTCCGGCGAGGTGGCGGGCAGGATGCTGACGATCTGCGCCTCACTGGCGGCCAGGCGCAGCATCCTGCGGTTCCGACCGCCCACGATCAACGGGAGCGGCGCCTGCACCGGCGCCGGGAACGACCGGAAGTCGCGCACGTGGTAGTACTCGCCGTCGAAGGTCACCGGGTCGCCGGTCAGGAGTTGTCGCAGCAGCCGGATCGACTCCACCAGGCGGCCGACTCGAACTCCGGGCGGGTCCCACCCGGCCACACCCGTCTTGGTGTAGTCCTCCTCCAGCCAGCCTGCGCCCATCCCCAGGTCCAGCCGGCCGTTCGATAGCAGGTCCAGGGTGGCCGCCTCCTTGGCGACCATAACCGGGTGGCGGAAGTCGTTGTCGAGAACGGTTACGGCCAGACGGATGGTTGACGTCATCGGGGCCGCCGCAGCCAGGGCGACCATGGGAGCCAGCTGCGGCAGGCTCGGCCCCAGATGATCCGGCACGGAGACCGAATAGAAGCCGGCGTCCTCGGCCCGACGCATCTTGTCGACCCAGGTGGCCAGGTCCGGCGCGCCAGGGATCTGAATCGAGAAACGCAGCACCTCCGCTACCCCCGCCGACCGGCGTCCACAAGAACGCGAACGGCCCGGGCGGCCCGGGCCGGACTCGGGTACCACGCCAGGCCGAGCCGGGCCAGCGCCTCCACGCTGGCCTCCCCGGGGTGGGTGTAGGAGTACACCACGATCGGTTTGTCGGCGCTCTCCAGAACCCGCCGGATCTCGGCCTCCTCGCGTTGGAGCATGTGGGGACCGGCCAGGGAGGAGATCAGCACCACCGCATCCACTTGCGGCGAGTTCGCCAGCAACTCGAGCGGCCGGGCCACCCCGGCCCGGTTGACTACCTCGGCCGTCACGTCAACGGGATTGCGCGGCGAGCCGTAGCTCGGCATCAACGGCCGCAATTCCGCTTGGAGGGCCTGGTCAAGCTCCGGCACCTCCAGCCCGGCGGCGTCGCACGCGTCCGCCAGCCACACACCCGCACCCCCGGAGGTGGTCAGGATGCCGACGCGGGGCCCGGCGCTACGACGACCACGCGACAAGATGAAGCAGGCGTCGAGCAGATCCTCCTGGTCGTCGACACGGACCACGCCCAGACGGCCGAAGACCTCCTGATACTGACTGTCGTCGCCGGCGTGGTGGGCGGTGTGGGCGATGGCCGCCTGGCCGCCTGGGCCGGAGCGGCCCAGCTTGGCGACGACGAGAATTTTGCCCAACTCGGCGGCCCGGCGGGCGACCGGCGCCAGGTGCTCACCGTTGCGAAAACCCTCGACCAGGAGGGCGATGACATCCGTGCCGGCATCCTCGAGGAGGTGGGCGGCGATCTCGAGCGTGCCGAGATCGGCCTCGTTGCCCGTGCTCACCACGTGGCTGGCGCCCATACCAACGGCCTGGCCCCAGTTGAACAAGGCAAATCCCAGACCGCCGCTCTGGGAGACGACGGCCACGTTGCCGGGGACCAGGCGGGTGAGACCTCGTTCGTAATCGACGGTGGGACTGAAGGTCACGGGAATACCGTCCGTCACGTTGAAGAAGCCTTCGGCGTTGGGGCCCAGCAACCGCATCCCCGTCGAGCTGGCGACCGCGGCGATGCCCTCCTCGGCCAGGCGGCCGTCTTTTCCCTCCTCGGCGAACCCGGAGCTGAAGATGGCTGCCGAGCGCACCCCCGCGGCGGCGCACTCCTGCAATACCTGCGGCACCCGTGCGGCCGGCACGATCACCGCGGCCAGGTCGACCGGTCCGGGGACCGCCGCGATGCTCGGGTAGGCCGGCAGGCCGCCAACCGTCTGGTGGCGGGGATTGACCGGGTAGATGCGGCCGGCATACTTGTGCTGGAGCAGGATCTGCAGGGGCCGACCCGACAACCGGGTCGGATCCTCGGAGGCGCCCACGATGGCGATGCTCTGCGGCGACAGCAGGGCGCGGAGATGGTCGTCAGGGTTCCGACCGGGCGGCTGGGCGCTCATGGGACAGCCACGAGCCGGGAGGCGACCTCACTCCTCGGTAGCTCGTCGGCCTCCATAGCAAAGCGCGTCACAACCAGCCCTCCTCTGCCGGGTTTGAGAACCCGACCGACAATACTCAGCCGGCCCGGGCCGGCGCCGTCCCACCTTCTCGGACGAAACTTGGTGGCGGTCCCACCTGAAGGGCGCCACCGTCCAGAGAAAGTGCGGCGGCCGGCGGCCCAGACACTTTCTGGACGACACTCGGCCCACCTGAAGGGGGCCACCGTCCAGAGAAAGCGCAGCCGCGGCTGGGAGCGCCGGACGCGCCGGCCGGTTCGCCGGCCCGGTCCTCGACGCGCTGGCGGCGCCGGCCCCCTCTCGGTAGGGTCCGCTCATGGTGGAACGCATCGAGTACGACGAGTTCGGGCTCTTTCCCGAAAACGCAGCCGAGTACGGCCTGCCCTATGACGGACCGCCCACGGTCAGGCGCGAGTTCGTACCCATCGATGCCGACCGGCAGCTGAGCGCGCTGGTGTGGGGCCCAGAGGAGCCCGAGCTAGTCCTACTGCACGGCGGGTCGCAGAACGCCCACACCTGGGACACCGTGGCCATGGCGCTGGGCCGGCCGTTGGTCGCCATCGACCTGCCCGGTCACGGCCACTCGGACGGGCCCGGGGAGCGACCTCAGGGTCAGCTGTCCGCCAAGGGGAACGCCGAGGATGTCGCCGTCGCCGTCCGCTCGCTGGCACCCAAGGCCAAGGGCGTGGTCGGCATGTCGCTGGGCGGCCTCACCACGATCGCCCTGACCCAGGTAGCTCCCGACCTCGTCCGCAAGGCGGTGCTCGTCGACGTGACCCCGGGGGTGAGCCCGGCCAAGGCCAAGCAGATCAGCGACTTCATCAACGGTCCGCCGAGCTTCGCCAGCTTCGACGAGCTACTGGCCCGAACGATCCAGTACAACCCGACCCGGACCGAGTCGTCGTTGCGTCGGGGCATCCTTCACAACGCCGTCCAGAGGGAGGACGGCACCTGGGTGTGGCGTTGGGCCCGCTCGCGGGAGGGGATCGGCGGGGGCCTGCCCTCCGAGGCGGCCCGCCAGGCCGCGACCGACCAGCCCAGTCAAACGCCCATGTTCGGCGAGCTGTGGGATGTGCTCAGCGAGATCCGGGTGCCGTTGCTGCTGGCCCGGGGCATGCTGGCGCAATCGGTCATTGGGGACGAGGACGAGGCCGAGTTGCGACGCCGGCTTCCCGACGCCCAGGTGGTGCACTTCGAGCAGGCCGGCCACAGCATTCAAGGCGACATGCCAGTTGAACTGGCGGAGGCCATCAACGCTTTCGTCTACTCCTGACCGCGTCCTGATCGTGCCCCTTGCACCAACGCGGCGCCGAACCCCGCCGTCGTAATATCCGGCGGTGGTTCGAATCCTCAATCTGGCCGGGCGCGCCGTTGGCGAGCGCATTGGCGCGGACTTCCCCGAATCAGAAGTGGTGCGCATCAGCCGGCGCCAGCCGCTCGATCCCGCCCTCACCGGCGACGTGCTGGTCGCGGGAACCGGAACGAGCGACCTGATCGCGCTCCTGGCCGGGCGGGTCAGCTGGGTGCACATCATGGGTACGGGGGTCGACTGGCTGCCGCCCGAGGCGTTCGACGCCAAGGTCCTCACGTGCGCCCGGGGCGGCTCCGCGGTCGCCATCTCGGAGTTCGTGCTGGCGGCCATGCTGAGCTTCGAAAAGCAACTGCCCGAACTGTGGAACCGGCCCGCTCCGGACGTGTTCAACCCGGTCGAGCTGGGCGGCCTGGACCGACGCCGGCTGGGCCTGATCGGGATCGGAGGAATCGGCTCCGCCATCGCCACCCGGGCCCTGGCGTTCGGAATGTCGGTCCAGGCGGTGCGCCGCCATGACGGGCCGGCTCCGGTTCGGGGCGTGCAGATGGCCGGGTTGAACGATGTCCTCGGCGACTCGGACCACCTGGTGCTGGCGGCTCCCGACACGGCCGAGACCCACCACCTGATCGGTCCCGCCACCGTCGGCCTGCTCAAGCGAGGGGTGCACCTGGTCAATATCGCCCGCGGCGGGCTGATCGACCAGGATGCGCTCCGGGTGGCGCTCGACGACGGCCGGGTGGCCCGGGCCACCCTGGACGTCTGCGAACCGGAACCGCTACCCGAGGGTCACTGGCTCTACACCCACCCGGCGGTGAGGCTCACCGGGCACATCTCGTGGTCGTCGCCGCGGGGGCTCGAGCCGCAGATCCGGTCTTTTATGGAAAATCTCGGCCGGTTCGTCCGGGGCCAGCCACTCGCGGGCGTGGTCGATCCGGCCGAGCGCTACTGAACCGCAGCGGGGCCGGAACGACATGCCGCTCTTGGGATCACCGGTTCGACGGGTAGAAGACGCTCGACTACTGGTCGGTGCCAGCCAGTACATCGCCGACCTCGACCTACCCTCGGTCCTGGACGTGACCTACGTGACGGCCACGCTGGCGCACGCGGTGATCCGGGACATCGACGTGACCGCGGCCCGGTCCGTGCCAGGCGTGGTCGATGTGGTGACGGCGGCCGACGTGGACCTGGGGCTGCTGCCTCCGCTCAATCCCGCCTATCCGGAGCAGATGCTGCGGCCGCTGCTCGCCGCTGGACAGGTGCGCTTTGTCGGCGAGGCCGTCGTGGCGATCGTGGCGGAAACCCCGAGCGCGGGCGAAGACGCCGCGGCCCTGGTGGAGGTCGACTACGAGCCGCTCCCCGCCGTCGTCGATCCGGAAGCGGCCCTGCGAGATGAGGTGCTTCTTTTCCCCGAGGCCGGGACCAACCTGGTCCTGCACCAGGAAGGCGGGGTCACCGACGCTGGGCCGGCCACCAGAGGCGACGTTGTGGTGCGGGGTCGTTTCGTGAATCAACGCGTCGCCCCCGCTCCGCTCGAAGGCCGTGCTGGCGCGTCGCGCTGGGGCGAGGACGGGCGTTTGACCCATTGGTCGTCTTGCCAGGGAGCCCATCCGGTTCGGTCCGTCATCGCCGCCCTGTATGGCCTCGCCCCCGATGCCATCCGGGTCATCGCTCCCGACGTCGGGGGCAGCTTCGGTGCCAAGGCTCGCCCGTACCCGGAGGAGCTGCTGCTGCCCTGGCTGGCCCGGCGCGCCGGCCGGCCGGTGCGATGGGTCCCCCCTCGATCCGTCGACATGGTCGGTCTCGGGCATTCCCGCGCCCAGATCCAAACGGTGGAGATCACCGGCCACCGGGACGGGACGGTCTGTTCGGTGTCCGCCCATATCCTTTCCGACGCCGGTGCCTATCCCCTGGTCGGACCGATTCTGGCCGCCAACACCGGACGGCTGATGGGTGGCGCCTACCGGATACCCGTACTCAGCTGGACGGCGGAGTCCGTCGTGACCAACACCACGCCGACCGTGTCGTATCGCGGCGCGGGCCGCCCCGAAGCCGGCGCTCTGATCGAACGGGCCATGGACCTGTTCGCGGCCGAGGTCGGCCTCGACGCGGTGGAGCTTCGGCGTCGCAACCTCCTTCAGCCGGAGGACTTTCCGTACTCGGCCCCCACGGGTGTCACCTACGACAGCGGCGACTATCAGCGAGCCTTGGCCATGGCGCTCGATCACGCCGGTTATGACGACCTGCGGGCCGAACAGGCCCAACGACGGGCCCGGGGCGACACCCGACTATCCGGCATCGGAGTAGCCGTGTTCATCGATCGGACCGCCGGCGTCCCCGGCAGCGAGTACGGCGCCGTGGAACTACGGCCCGATGGGTCGATGCTGGTCCGGACCGGGTCCAGTCCGTACGGGCAGGGGCATCACACCGCGTGGGCCATGATCGTGGCGGACCGCACCGGGCTGCCCCTCGACCGCATCGAGGTCGTGCACGGCGACACGGACGTGGTGCCACGAGGTGAGGTGACCGGCGGATCCCGGTCGGCGCAGAAGGCCGGGTCGGCCCTGGCCGAGGCATCCGACGGGCTGGTGGCGGCGGCGGGCGAGATCGCCGCCCAGGTGCTGGAGGCGGCGACCGAAGACGTGGTCTTCACCACGTCCGGCGAAGGTCGCTTCCACGTGGCCGGAACACCCGCCGTTTCCGTCGGGTGGGCTGACATCGCGGCGCAGCGCGACTCGGACCCATTGGCGTGCGAGTCCGACTTCGCCGGCGAGGGTCCGACATTTCCGTTCGGCGTGTACGTCGCCGTGGTGACGGTTGACATCGAAACCGGTGGCGTCCGCCTCGAGCGGATGGTGACGGTCGACGATGCCGGCACCATCCTCAACCCGCTACTGGCGCTCGGCCAGGTCCATGGCGGTATCGCCCAGGGAGTCGGCCAAGCGTTATTTGAAGAAATGGTGTACGACGACGCCGGTAACCCTTTGACGTCAACCCTCGCCGACTACGCGGTCATCTCGGCCTGCGAGCTGCCGTCGTTCGAATGCGATCTCACGGAGACGCCATCTCCGAACAACCCGCTCGGATTCAAGGGCATCGGTGAGTCAGGGACGATCGGGGCTCCTCCCGCGGTGCAAAGCGCGGTAGTGGACGCCCTTTCCCACCTCGGCATCCGCCACATCGACATGCCCGCCCACCCCGAGCGGGTCTGGGCGGCCATCCGCAAGGCCGGTCGCCTCGGCTCCTGAGCGTCCTGACCCCTGCTCGTAGAACGGAGAGCGGGCGGACCGCGCCGGGTAAGGTGATGCCATGATCGAGGCCGCGGACTTCGGTGGGACGGGTCATCGCAGCAGCCGGGTGATCTTCGGCGCAGCCGGCTTGGGGCGGGTGACACAGGAGCGGGCTGACGAGGTCCTCCCGATCCTCTTGGAGTTCGGGGTCAACCATCTCGACACGGCCGCGTCCTACGGCGATTCCGAACTGCGCCTAGCGCCCTGGCTGGCGACCCGCCGGGACGAGTTTTTCCTTGCCACCAAGACCGGCGACCGCGATGGGGCCGGCGCCCGAGCCAGCCTGGAGCGGTCGCTGACCCGCCTGGGGGTCGACCACGTCGACTTGGTCCAGTTGCACAACCTGGTCGAGCCGGAAGAGTGGGAGCAGGCCCACGCCCCCGGGGGTGCGGTCCAGGCGCTGGCTCGGGCCCGGGATGAGGGCCTCACCCGGTTCCTCGGCGTCACCGGCCATGGTTTGCGCATTGCCGGCATGCACCTTCGCAGCCTCGAGCGATTCGAGTTCGATTCGGTCTTGATGCCGTACAACCACACCCTGCTGGCGAACCCCGAGTACCGGGCCGACGTCGAAGCCCTCCTGGATCTCTGCGCCCGCCGGCACGTGGCCGTCCAGAGCATCAAATCGGTGGCTCGCCGGCGGTGGTCGCCGGTGACCGAGGGACCGCGATACAGCTGGTATGAGCCACTACCTGATGGCGACGCCCTCCGACGCGCCGTCCGGTTCGTGCTCGCAAACTCCCAGTTGTTTCTCAACTCGTCCAGCGACCTCCGCCTGCTCCGGCCCATCCTGGAAGCCGCCACTGCCGGCGGACCGCTTCCGAGTGACGAGGACTTGCGACGCGACGCCGCGGATCTGGAGATGGCACCGCTGTTCGACGGATCCGAGCTCGAACGGATCTAGCCAGGTCTCTCTACGCCGGGCCCGCCCCACGGCTTCGACACGGGGGCGCCCGGGTGGGCCGCCTGTCCTCGGTGTGACCACCGGGTGGGGCGGGGGGCGTAGATAGGCCCCTCACTCCTCCCGGTCGATCTTGAGAAACATCTCCTGGGTGAACGTGGCCAGGTGCCGGCCTCCGCCATCGAACATGGTCCCGAGTACCAGCCCTCGCGAGTCCCGCACGGTCAGCGGGCGGACGTCACAGAAGAACCATTCATCGACGGAAGGGGTCCGGTGGAACCACACCGCGTGGTCGAGGCTGCCGAAGTTCCCAAGCGGACGGCGATTGGGGTCCCGGTCCGGTCGGTCGCTGAACCCGATCGCGGCCATGGCCGCTCCGCCGGCCCGCAGGTCCGATGCGTACAGCAGGCCGCAAAAGTGCATCAGCGGGTCGGACGGGAAAGGTTTCGGGATCCGACCCCACCACTGCACCGCCGGTCCTTCTGCGTCGACCGTGCGGACCTCTACCCCGGGATGCCATTCGGATCCCGCCGCAGGAGGGAGGGTGTCAGGATCCGGGATGTTCCTCGCCATTTCGTGGTCGAACTCGCGCCCCGGTTCATCGGCGTGGAACGAGGCCAGCATGGCGAAGATCGTCTTGCCTTCCTGACGCACGTCGACCCGCCGGCTGGTGTAGGTCCGACCGGCCCGGGTCCGCTCTACCTGGATGTCGATCGGTAGGGTCGCCTGACCGCGGCGGAGGAAGTAGCCGTGGAGGGAGTTGGGCAGATGCTCAGGGACGACGGTCAGGCTGGCGGCGCGCAGGGCCTGGCCGGCGACCTGGCCGCCGAAGATGTCGCTGCGAGGGGATCCGGGCGGTGTCCCCGCCCGCCAGTGGTCATCGCCGACCTCCTCGAGTTCCAAGATGCTGGCCAGATCCACGGGGGCGGCAGTGTACCCGCTCGACGGTGAAGAGCCGGCGGGGGGCCGGCGAGGACCCGCCGGGTCCGGCCGGGGTCCGCTCAGTGTTCTCGGGGGAAGTTGAAGACCCGGCGGGCGTTGTCCTCGGCGATCTTGCGAGCGACATCGTCGGGTATCGAAACGAGCGACTCCTCCAGCATCTTGCGGGTGTAGGGGAAGTTGCAGTCCGAGTGCGGGTAGTCGCTCTCGAACATGATGTTGTCCGCGCCGATCCGGTCGATGTTGTGCAGACCAGCGTCGTCGTAGATGAAGCATCCGAAGATGTTCGACCGGAAGATCTCCGACGGCCGGCGGGCGTCGGCCATCCCGGTGTAGAAGCGGTGGCGCTCCCAGGTGTAGTCCGATCGCTCGAGGATGTACGGCATCCATCCGATGCCCCCTTCGGAAAGGGCGACCTTGAGGCCGGGAAAACGCTCGAAAATGCGGGAGTTGACGAGGTCGACGGTGCACATCTGACTGTTGAGTCCGAAGAGGGCGATGGCCGTCGTGAACGGAGCTTCGGGCGCGACGGCCGGCGCTCCACCGGACCCGAAGTGAAGGCAGATCGGCATACCCGCGGCCTCACACACCCGCAGGAACGGGTCCCAATGGTCGGTATGGAACGAGGGCAACCCCAGGGCGTGAGGTGACTCGGTGAACGACACGGCCTTGGCGCCCTTTTCTGCGACCCGCTCCGCTTCGCGGACGGTGGCCTCGATGTCCCAGAATGGCACCAGCACCAGCGGGATCTGCCGAGTCGGGTTGGCCGCACACCACTCGTCGATCATCCAGTCGTTGTAGGCGGCCACACAGGCGGTCGCCAATTCCTTGTCAGTGGCGTTGAAGAAGGTGCTGCCGGCGAAACCGGGGAAGCTGGGAAAACAGAGCTGGGCCTGGACGCCATCGATGTCCATGTCCTTGACCCGCTCCTTCGGGTCGTAGCAGCCGGGAAGCATGTCCCCATACCTCGTGGGGTCGAGGCCGTACTCCTCGCGCTTCTTGCCGGCGACGGCATTGAGCCCGATGTTGTACTGACGGCGACCTTCGTACTCCCAGACGTCGTTGCCGTTCTCATCCTGGAAGTTGCGGGGACCCGCCTCCTGGTACTTGGCAGCCAGGCGGTCCTGCCACACGTTGGGATGCTCGATGACATGGTCATCGACGCTGACGATCTGCACATCCTTGGCTAGCGGCATCGTGAAGTCCTTTCTTCCGCCGGGTCATCCCAGCCGGAAGTACTACGGCAGTCTAGGTCGCGCCTTCCGAATCGAACCGGCGGGGAAGAGTTTCATCTGCGAAAACGTGGACGCCACTTCGACCGATCATCCGGCGGGAGCGACGGCGAGGCGGCCATCCGCCCGGGGCGACGTCCGGTGGCCCGGCGGGCTCGCCGGACGGCTACACGTTGACCTGCACCACCCCGTCGACGACTCGGGTCGCAAACGTCATGAGATCCTGGCTGAACCCGTCCAGAGAGGACGGCTCGATGCACCGTCCGTCCGTGATGTCGTACTTGCTCGAGTGCTGGGAGCAGACGATGTGGCACCTTTCCACCAGGGGGCGGCCGCCCAGCGTGGTGCCCTGGTGGGGACAAAGGTTCTGGAAGGCGTAGAAGGTCCCATCCACGTTGGCAATGGCGACCGGGAAGCCGTCAACCGCGACGGTTGCGGTGCAGCCCGGCTCGACCCAGTCAACAGGTATGGCGTCGTGGAATGCCAACAGGGACCACCCTTTTCCCACCGCAGGACGTGTGCCGTGTCAAGGTATCGCCTCGGCGAGGGCGGCATCCACCCCGGTCGAGGCCGGGCCAGCTGGGAGCGGCCGCCGGGCGGTTGGGGGTGGCCGCGGGGCGGTTGGGTGTGGTCCGCCCACCCGGCGGGTCTGGCGCGGGGGCGTCACCGTCCTCACGACTCGCGCCGCCCCAGGGTGGGCCCGTCGACGGTTTCGAGGGTGGCGAAGGCTTCGACCGGTTCGCGACGGAGCCTGGTCACCTGGCGTTCGGGCCTTCCGAGGGGCAGCATGGTCGCCAGGACCAGGCCCGGCGGGATGTGGAGGAGCTGGCGCAGGGCCTCCTCCTGCCGGGCCAGCACCGAGGTGAAGTGGCCCCCGAAGCCGCGTTCCCGGGCCGCCAGCAGGATGTTGTGGGCGAAGGGGTACACCGATGCGCCGGCGCTGATCGAAAGCCGATCGAGCCCGCTGTCAACGGCCGCACAGTTCGTCAGGTCCAGCAGGATGACCAGCAGCACCGGCGCCTGGGCCAAATAGGAGGTGTCCATATCGAGGCGCACCTGGCGCGCCGCCTCGAGGTCGATGGCTGGTTTGTCCCGGTGGAGGGCGTCGGAGGCCGCGAAGGGCACCAGGCCGGCCCGGACGTGACCGACGTATTCTCGCATCCCGAGGTCGTACAGCCTGGCTATCTCTTTTTTGGCCACCGGGTCCCGCACGATCACGACCCGCCAGGCCTGACGGTTCCCTCCGTTTGGAGCGAATCGGGCCGAATCGAGGATCTCGTAGAGCACGTCGTCGGGCAACTCGGCGTCCGTGAATGCTCGAGTGGCGGGAGTGGTGCGCATGGCTTGCAGTAGTTCCATGAAGCCCTCCGGCATCGTTACCTTCGTCGGCAGGTCTGACCCACCCGGACCGAGAAGCTAGGTCGGTGGCCGCCGTGGTGCACACCGACTCGCGAGGGCTGCCCATCGGGCGGTCAACCCGGCTCCGGGGTGGGGCCGGCCCCTCGGGGAGAACGGTAGGTCAGTGTCGGGCCAGATGACGGCGAGGTGGAGCGGTCCGCGACGACCCGGCCACGATTGCGGCCGACCGAACCGAACCTCTAGTCTTCGTCGGAGCCGAAAGGGATGGAGGCTCGCGGGGTCGGATCGCAACCTGGCGCTGGCCGCGCCTCGACGAGAGGAATGTGGCCAGCCGTGGATCTTGATCTGACCACCGATCAGGAGCTCTTCCTACAAACGACCACCCGGTTCATCGAGGCAACCTGCCCGCTGACTGCGGTACGCCAAAACGCCGCGGCCCGAGAGGATGCCGGGCCCGAGTACCGCAGGCAGGCGGCCGAGTTGGGCTGGTTTGCCATGCTCGTTCCCGAGGAGTTTGGCGGCGGCAGTGTGTCGGAAAACGGAATGCTCGACGCGGCTCTCGTCGCCCAGGCCCGTGGCGCCGCCCTCCAACCCGGCCCTTACATCGGCACCAACGTGGTGGCCTTCGCCCTGTCGCGGGAGGGGACGCCGGACCAGCAGGCCAAGGTGCTACCCCTCCTCCTGTCGGGCGAGGAATCGGCCACGTGGGCGGAAACCGGATCCGGTCCGGACCCCGGTCCGACCGGAGGAGTCCGGGCCCGGCAACAGGCGGGAGGGTACCTGCTGTCCGGGACCAAGACCTTGGTCCACGACGCCCACCGCAGTGCCTGGCTCCTGGTCACGGCCGGGACCGAGGACGGCCCGGCCCAGTTTCTGGTGCCGACCGACAGCACGGGCGTCACCGTCACCGTTCTCGACGGCCTGGACCTGACCCGCGACTTCTGCCAGGTCCGCTTCGAGCAGGTCGAGTTACCTCCGTCAACGATCGTCGGGGCGTTCGGCGGTGCCACCACCCTGGTGGAGCGCCAGCTGCAGATCGCTTCCGTGCTCACGGTGGCGGAGTCGATCGGAGCTATGGACCACGACTTCGACCTCGCCGTGCAGTACGCCAAGGACCGCACCGCGTTCGGGCGGCCCATCGGTTCTTTTCAGGCCATCAAGCATCTGCTGGCGGACACCAGTCTCATGCTCGAGATGAGCAAAGCCATGGCCGCGGCGGCGGCGCAAGCAGTCGGAACCCAGCAGGACGACGCCGGAGCAGTCGCCAGTATGGCCAAGGCCTTTGTCGGCGACTGCGGGATCGACCTGGCCCAGAATTGCTTCCAGGTCTTCGGCGGCATCGGGTACACGTGGGAGCACGACCAGCACCTGTACCTGCGCCGCCTTACCAGCGACGCCGCTCTGTACGGCGATCCGGCCTGGCACCGAGAGCACCTGTGCCAGCTGAGCGGATTGTAAGTGACCGTCCAAACGGAGGCTTTGAAAAAAGACCGCCCGAATCTGCGACGCCAGCCCGCGGACCACGCTCCCGAGCGCCTTCTCATCCTGCTCTTCCTGCTCCTCCCGCAGAGAGGGTCGGCTCGGACCGTTGGCCCATACCCGAGGAGAATGACATGACTGACGAGCTCACCGACATCGACAACTTCCGCGGGGAAGCCCGGACCTGGTTGGAGGCCAACCTCGAGCGGCGAGATCCGGCCCGGTCGGGGCCGCGGCCCCGGGGTGCCGATCACAAGACCATCGAAGGGATCGCCATCCAGCGGGCCATCCAGCGCCAGCTGTTCGATGGAGGGTTCGCCGGCATCTCCTATCCGAAGGAGTATGGCGGCCGTGGGCTGACCCTGGCTCACGAGCAGGCGTTCAACGATGAAGCCCGGGGCTACGTGACTCCGGATCTGGGGATCGCGGGCGGAACAACATTCGGCGTGTGCGCGCCCACCCTGCTGGCCCATGCCTCCGCGGAGTTCCTCCACCGTCACGTGCCGAAGATCCTTGCCGGCGAGGAGCTGTGGGTGCAGTTCTTCTCCGAGCCAGAAGCCGGTTCCGACCTGGCGGGGATCCGAACCCGCGCCAGCCGTGATGGCGACCGCTGGATTCTCAACGGGGCCAAGATCTGGAGCAGTGGTGCCTATTACGCGGACTACGGCATGTGTCTGGCCCGCACCAATTGGGACGTCCCCAAACACCGGGGCCTGACCTGGTTCGCGGTGCCGACGACGGCTCGGGGGGTGACCATCCAACCGATCACCGAGATCAATGGCGATGCCGAGTTCTGTCAGGAGTTCTTTGACGACGTCGAGCTGTCCGACGAGGACATCATCGGCGAGGTGGATCAGGGCTGGCGGGTGGCCCAGACCATGCTGGTATTCGAGCGCGGCGGCGGAGGTTCGGCGCTCCCGATTCCGAGCGCGAACCGGGACTTGGCTCCTGATCTGGTCGCCCTGGCGCGCAAGGTCGGCCGGCACCAGGACCCGCTCGTGCGCCAGCTCATCGCCCGGGCCCACATCAACGACTACGCCCACATCCAGCTGGGGGCACGCATCGCGTCCCGGCTGCGCTCGCCCCAGGGCGTGGACGCCGGCGGGATCGCCGCTTACGGGAAACTGGCCGCCGGCTCGCTGTCGCCGATCCGCAGCCGGATCGGTATGCAGATCGGCGGTCCCGACGCCTTACTCTGGGATCAGGGGAGCGTGGAGGGAATGACGCCCTCACTCAACTACCTCAACGGTCGGGTCATGTCCATCGCCGGCGGCTCCAATGAGATGCAGCGGAATGCCGTAGGAGAGCGGGTGCTCGGTCTGCCCCGGGAGCCCAGCTTCGACAGCAACAAGCCGTTTTCCGAGGTCATTCGCAACGCCAAGAACTGGAGCGGACAAGTGGGCTGAGCGCAGCCACGGGCTCGGGCGCAGGGATGCTCCCGCCCCGACGAGCCCGAATCGGGATGGGGACGGGTGGGCTCCCTTATGCTCCCCGCCTCAATCCGGCCCAGCACCACCACCCGGACCGGCCCGAGCGCCGTGCCCGTGTGCGAGGGACGGGTCGGGGCTGGCCTGGGGGCCGGTCAGGTCCGGTGGCCGGAGCGCTTTCTGGTGGCCGGAGCGTGGCCCTCGTGACTGGGCCCGCTCGGGTGGCCGGGACGGCTCGGGTGACTTCGGGTCAGGCCGCCTTCTCAAGGATGTGCAGCCCGCAGGCGCTGCCCAGTCCGATCACATGGGCCATGCCCACCTTGGCGCCCTCGATCTGGCGGGGGCCGCCCTCGCCGCGCAGGTGGGTGCACACCTCCCAGATGTTGGCGATGCCAGTAGCCGCGATCGGGTGGCCCTTGGACTCCAGACCTCCGGAGACGTTGACGGGCGTCTTCCCGTCCCGCCAGGTGGCGCCGCTGCGGAAGAAGTCGACGGCCCCGCCTTCCTCGCAGAGCATCAAGTTGTCGTAGTGCACCAACTCGGCGGTTGCGAAGCAGTCGTGGAGCTCGACGAGATCGAGATCCTCGGGACCGATGCCGGCCTTCTCGTAGGCCTCACGGGCCGCGTTGCGGGTCAGGGTGTTGACGTTGGGTAGGACCTGGCAGGCCTCTTCCCACGGATCGGTCGTCAGGATAGAGGCCGAGATCTTGATGGCCCGGCGACGCTGCTCCGCCGAGAGGGTCTTCAGCTTGGAGTCGCTCACGACCACGGCGGCGGCGGCGCCGTCACAGTTCGCCGAACACATGGGTCGGGTATTGGGATAGGCGATCATGACGTCGTTCATGATCTCCTCCAACGTGAACTTCTTCTGATAGGCCGCCATGGGATTCAGCGTCGAGTGAGCATGGTTCTTCTCACTGATCTGGGCGAACAGCTCGAAGTCGGCCCCGCCGTACTTATGGGAGTACTCCATCCCGACCTGGGCGAAGACACCGGGCATGGTGTCGGTGCCGAGGCGCCCGTCCAGGGCCGCGACCGCACCCAGGCGACCTTGCGGGGTCCACGTGTTGGAGTCAGCTACCCGGCTGCCACCAGCGAGAAGGCCGGCTCCCGCCAGCTTCTCCACCCCGACGGCGAGGCCGAAGTCCGTCTCACCGGACTTGACCGACATGACCGCCACCCGAAGGGCGGTGGCGCCGGTCGCACAGGCGTTGCTGACGTTGTAGACGGGAATCCCCGTCTGGCCAACCTGCTTCTGCAGGGTCTGACCGCTGGAGCCGCCCATGAGGTTTCCGAACCCCAGGACGCCCATCTCCTTCATGGTGACCCCGGCATCGGCCAAGGCACCCATGGCGGCCTCCGCCGCCAGATCGGTGGTGTCCTTGTCGGGGTACTTCCCGAACTTCGTCATGTGGATCCCGAGGATCCAAGCGTCCTCTGCCATTTGTTGACCTCCGTCCTCTGAGTCTCAGCTCACCGGCTCGTAACCGAATCCGACCGCTTCTGTACCGGCTTCGTCCTCACCTACTAGGAACGTCGCCAGCCGAAGCTTCATCCCCAACTTGACCGACTCCGGGGTGGGATCGGTGTTGATCACGTTCGCTCGGACCGATGTGCCATCGCAATCGATGATCCCGGACACGAACGGCACGGGTATCCCGGGCGCGGCGTGGGCGACGATGCTGAACGTACGCAGCGTCCCCTCCCCCGCCACCCGAAAGTCCTTGAACTCGGTGCCGAAGCAGGACGCGCAGGCGTTGCGCCGCCCGAAGTACCGAGCCCCACATGACGTGCACTCATGGGCTACCAGGTGGGGATCGTCACCGAGAACCAGGTAGTCGACCAAAGGAATCTGATTTGCCATCACGCTCCCGAGCACCCTGCCGAGGTCCGAGGCCGAGTGCCACGGAGCCCAATTTCGACTTCAGGACAGTATACGTGAGCCCCGCCTGTTGCCGCGAGGTGAGCCGGACCGCTATCGCGGAGGGCACCTGGCCTGGTCGACGCGGCGCCGCGTACGATTGACCACCGCCAGGCCGAGTATCGATGACTGAAAGGGGACCTGAGTGGCTGTCGAGCGCTTTCCGGTCGAGGAGGGACACATTCTCCTGTTCGCCCGAGCCGTGGCGGACCCAAACCCCGTCTACGCGGACGCGACCTATGCGGCCGCGACCGAGGTCGGGGGGGTCATCGCCCCACCGACCTTCGTGCAGGCCAGCGCCCACTTCGATCCCGACTACCCGCTGCGGCCCAAACTCGGACAACCGTGGTTCGGGTCGGGGCGAACTGCGACCGGCCGGGATGCCGGCGGGGACGGGGGCGGCGGAGGGGGCGGCAGCGGCGGTGGTGGCGGTGGTCTCGGCCGCGGCCTGCACGCCGAGCAGGAGTTCACCTACCACCGGCCGGTTCGCGCCGGCGACATCCTGGCCAGCGCATCCCGGCCCGGGGAGCGTTGGGAGAAGCAGGGCCGGTCCGGCAAGTTGGTGTTCTCCGAGTCGATCACCGAGTACCGCGACCAAAAGGGCGAGCTGGTGGTGACCGCCCGGACCGTCGGCGTCACGACGGAGCGGCCCGTGGCTCAGGAGGAACGCTGATGCCCTTGACTGCCAGCAGTCTTGCCGTTGGTGACCATCGTGACCTCGTCCTCGTCGACAACCTGACCCGGACTCAGATCGTCCAGTACGCCGGCGCGTCCGGGGACTTCAACCCGTTGCACAGCGACGAGATGTTCGCCACCCAGGTGGCGGCCTACCCCTCGGTGTTCGCCCACGGGATGCTCACCATGGGCATGACGGCCCGGGTCCTGACCGACTGGGTCGGCGATGGACGCCTCCTGCGCTATGGCGCCCGTTTCGTCAAGCAAGTTTGGCCAGGTGACACCCTGACCGCCCGGGCCGAGGTCACCGCCCTGCGTGAGGCCGATGGGGTACCGGTCGCCGACTTCGAGATCGTGACCCGCAATCAGGCCGGGGACGAGGTCCTGACCGCGACGGCGACGGCTCGGCTGGATCCGTAGGTCGTCAGTCCCCGGCCGGCGGTGGTAGCCACCAGCCGTCCAGCCGGCGTCGAGACCGGTCTGCGGAGCCCGCCGGCCCCGCCACTAGGTCCCCGGCGCCCGCCGGGCTACGAATTCCAGCATGGCTCGGGGGTAGGCGCCCCGGTCGGGACGGAACAGATCGTGGCTGGCGCCGGGTATGACCACGATCTCGACATCGGGGATGCTGCTCTGGTAGCGCTGCAGCTGCTGCTCGCTGACGATCCCGCCGTCACTCCCCCTGGCGACCAGAACGGGAATTCCGAGCGACGCCACGTCATCCCAGAGCTCGCGAGGCCGGGATTCGTCCTGGATCCCCTCGAGCACGTGGAGGGACACCCGTTCCGGCATCGGCCTCCCCCGCCACCGCCCCTCCCATTGGCTGGCCACGAACTGCGGGGTGAGGGCGATCTCCATGGCCAGGTAATCCCCGATCGACAGGGTGACGGCGCGATGCGGGTGGCGCAGAGCCACCTCGATGGCCGGCGTGGTGCCACGCGAGAACGTCATCAGATGGAAACGCTCCAGACCGTTGGCGGCGATCACTGCTTCCACGTCGCCGGCCTGGTCGCTGACCGCGTAGCCGGTCAGTGGGGCGTCGCTTCCACCTCGACCTCTCATCTCGATGATCAGCAGACGCCGGGAACCAAATAGCTCCCCGACCGCTTCGTACTCGTCGGCGAAGTCCGTCAGACCGGGCACGAACACGACCGGCAGGCCCTCAGGTCGCGACGGGTCGCTGTCCAGGTACCGGATGCGCAGCCCCTCGTTGGATATGAACCGCTCGCGAAATGGCACCGCCCGTCGGGCTACAGGCGGGGGTCGCCGGGCAGCCGTCGGGTCGTGAACGCAATGACGGCGTTGGACAGGTCGGCCGCCTCGGCCACGATCGAGGTGTCCGACCGTTCGGCGATTCCGACTCCGACATCGACGAGATGCCGCTCGACGGCGTCGAGGTCCGCCACCTTGAACGTCATGGCGTGAGGGAGCTCGCCGTGTTCGGCCAGATCGATGGCCAATCGGGTGTCGGCCGTGGTCGGCTCCGCCAGCTCGACGACGCTCTCGGTGCCCACCTGGACAAAGGCACTACGGCGATCCGACGTCGTCTCGGTGTGAAAGGCCGGCGCATCCATGACGGCCTCATAGAAGGAGCGAGCCCGGTCGAGATCGGCCACGATCGTGGTCATGTGCGACATCCGCTCGATACCGAGCGGATGCTCATCCCGCCAGAAGGCGCCTGACCAGGCGGGGTCGAGATGAGGATCGTGGTGGGCATGCGCCGAGAACGCTTGGAACTCCAGCTGCCCGAAGGTGTCTTTGGGGTGAGTGAAAAAGGTCCCGGGCGGCTGGGCGCCGCCGCCCATTCCCACCGGATACGGAGATATGACGCGCACCCCGTGCTCCTGCATGCGCTCGATCAGCAGGTCCATGTCCTCGGAGTCGACATACCAGGACAATGAGTGCAGGTGCTGGCCGTGCCGGTATCGGAACTTCGGCAGCGGCGAGTCCCGATCAGCATCCACCTTGCTGGGCTCCATGATCTCGAGGACAAAGTCCGGACCAATGACCGAGAGCGACGCCCAGCGCTTGTCGAACTCCGACCAGCTCTTCGACATGAACACTTTGGGTGAGAACAGCGCTTCGTAGCGCGCCTGCGTCTCGTCGAAGTCGTCGACGATCTGCATGAGATGGAAAAACTCCCGGATGGGCATCGGCGGTTCCTTCGTCAGTAGATCGGAATGCGAAGTGGCGGGGTGCAAGCCGGGCCATGACCAACGCGGGCCCGGGTCGATGAACGAAGTCCACCGCACCCTTTCTGCACTCAGTAAAAATATTCTAGTGGATCCGGGTTACCCCGACAACCGGCTCGTGGTTGGCCCACGACGTCGCGACCGCCGGCGCCACCCAGGTGCGACGTCGTCACCACCAGGGCTACCGGCGGCCGCTGACTGGCGGCCGAGCATCCGAGCAACGACCGGCCCGCCCTTAGGGATCAGGGCGGGTTGCGCGCTCAGAGCGCGATGCCGACGACTTTTTGATCCAGATATTCGAGCAGACCCTCGCGGGCACCCTCGCGCCCGACGCCGCTCTCCTTGATCCCACCGAACGGCACCGACGCCGAGGTGGGATTGATGTCGTTGATGCCGATCATCCCGAAGTCCAGGCCTTCCGCGACCGTCAGCGCTCTGCGCAGGTCGTTGGTGTACACGTACGAGGCCAGCCCGTAGGTGGTGTCGTTGGCCATCTCGATCACCTCGTTGTCGTCCTCGAAGACCACGACCGGCGCGATCGGCCCGAACGTCTCCTCGCGGTAGATGCTCATTTCCGGCGTCACGTCCATCAGTACCGTAGGGGCGTAAAAGGTACCCGCCTCGAACGGACCCTCGGACAACCGATGGCCACCGAGGGCGACCGACGCACCCTTGCCGGCGGCGTCGGCAACCTGCCGCTCCATCTTCGCCACCGCGGCCTCGTCGATAAGCGGTCCAACCGTGACGCCGTCGTCGAGCCCGTTGCCGGGCTGGAGCTTTCCGACCCGGGCGGACAGTTCGGCCACGAACCGGTCGGCCACCGAGGCGTGGACGAACAGCCGGTTGGGACAGATACATGCCTGGCCAGTATTAAGGAACTTCACCAGAGCCGCGCCCCGAGCCGCGTGGACAGGGTCGGCATCGGGCAACACAATGAACGGGGCATGGCCGCCGAGTTCCAGGGAAACTCGCTTGAGCTGGCCGGCCGCCCGTGCTGCGATCTGCTTGCCGACCTCGGTCGATCCAGTGAAGGTGATCTTGCGGACCGTCCAGTTGGACAGGAACTCGTCGGCCACCGGGATCGGATCGCTGGCGGTGACCAGGTTGACCACACCGGCCGGGACACCGGCTGCCTCGAACACCTTCATGGTCTCGACCGCGCACAATGGCGTCTGCTCGGCGGGCTTGACCACCATGGTGCACCCTGCCGCCAGCGCGGGGGCGATCTTGCGGGTCAGCATAGAGATCGGATAGTTCCAAGGCGTGATGGCGGCGGCCACACCCACCGGTTGGTACATGGTCAGGAAGCGTTGGTCGGCGCGCGCCGATGGAATGGTGGCCCCGTAGACCCGTTTGGCCTCCTCGGCGAACCACAGGAGGAAGTCTGCGGCATAGCCGACTTCGTTGCGGGCCATGCGCAGGGGCTTGCCCTGTTCGGCGGTCATCAGCCGAGCCAGTTCCTCCCGGCGCTCGTTCATAATGCGCCAGGCGTCGTACAGATGGGTTGACCGCTGATGCGCAGTCAGTTTCGACCAGGATTTGAACGCGCTCCGGGCAGCGGTCACCGCGGCTCTGGCATCCTCGGCGCCGCCATCGGCCACCTCTCCCAGCACTTCGCCGGTGGCCGGATTGCGCGATTCGAACGTGGCGCCAGAAGCGGCGGGCACCCAGGCGCCGTCAATGAACAACATGCTCAGACCTCCATTGTCGATGAGAGCGTAGGGCGCGGTCGGCACCCTCTAGGTCGTGGATGGGCCGCCCCTCGGATCACCAGGCAGGTCTCGTTCGGTAAACGACCAGACCGCGCCGAAGCAGTCGGCCGGCTCGAGGGTGACGGTGTCGGTGGCCCGGTCGACCAGGCGAACACCCAGCTTGTCGGCGTGGTGCTCGACTGCGCCCAGATCGCGGACCCGGAAGGTGGCGGAATGAGGAAGCTCACCGTTGGCGGCCAGGTCGGCCGCCAACCGGGACCCCTCGCTGAGCGGCTGGGCCAGTTCGATCACGGTGTCCGTCCCGACCAGCACGAACGCCCGGCGAGCCGCGGCCGAGGACTCCTCGTGGAAGACCGTCCCATCGAGGGCATCCTGGTAGAACCCTCTGGCCCGGTCGACGTCGTGCACGACCGTTGTCAGGTGCGAAAGCCGTTCGATCCCCAAGGGTCCGTCCCGCCACGGGGCGGTCGTCCAACCCGGCTGAAACCGGGGATCCTCGCGGAGCCAGTGGCCGCTCTTGCCCTCGAACTCCAGCTGCCCGAAGGTGTCCTTCGGGTGGGTGAAGAGGGTGTTGCCGGGATCGATGTCGCCGGCCGGGAACATACCCCCACCGGGCTTCGCCACCCGCACGCCCCGGTCCCGCAGCCGCGCGAAGAGCGGGCGCACGTCGCTGGCGTCGACATACCAGGCCAGAGAGTGGTAGTGCTGGCCGAAACGGTACCGGAACTTCGGAAGAGGAACCTGGCGATCGGCTTCCTCTCCGCTCGGTTCGATCACCTCCAACATGAGGTCGCTCACCATGGACAGCGACGCCCACCTTTTCTCCGTGTCGAACCAGTGCTTGGTGCGAAATCGCTGGGGCGCGAACAACTCGTCGTAGAAGGCGTCGACCTGATCCTCATCGTCGACGATGTGGATCAGGTGGAAGAACTCGCGTATCCGCACAACCGCAATTTCAGTGTCCGGACAGCCGACAGAGCCATTCCTCCCCGACCGGCAGAGCGGCGGGGCCGAGCACCGCGGCGAGCGCCACCCGTCGCTCACCAAGCTTCCCAGTGCACGATCCCGTCGAGGGCACCGCGGCTGGCGGGCCGAAAGTCGGTGCCTTTGGTGTAGGCCACAGGGATGAGGCCGGCCTGGGCGCACCGGTCGTACGGAATGCCGAGCAGGTCAGCCGCCTCGCGCTCGTAGACCAAATGCATGCTGGTCCACGCCGTCCCAAGCCCGCGACTGCGGGCCGCCAGCATGAAGCTCCAGACGGCCGGTAGGATCGAACCCCAATAACCGGCCTGGTTCCCCGCATCCTCCGAAGGCCGGGTCCACTGGCACGGTAGCAATAGGACCGGCACCTCGTGGAGGTGCTCGGCCAGGTACTCGGCCGACGACCACACCCGCTTTCCGGCTTCGTCCATGGTGCCGATCGCCTCAGGCGTGTAGGCCCGCCGGAACACCTGGTTGTACAGCTGGGCCAGCGCCGACCTGGTGTCGGGATCCGTGACAAAGAGCCAGTGCCATCGCTGGCTGTTCGATCCCGACGGGGCCTGCGTCGCCAGTTCCACGCACTCGAGCAACACCTCGCGCTCGACCGGGCGATCGAGGTCCAGCCGCTTGCGAACGGCGCGGGTGGTGGACAGCAGCTCATCGGGACTCAGGGAAAGACGCATCGTCGAAGAATATGCCGGACCTCTCCGAGCCGCCCGCGACACCCCGAGCCGCGCCCCCTACCGCCCCGGCCCGGTCGCGGCCCCGGACGGTGGTCGGGGATCGCGAGGCAGCCCGAGGATCCGCTCACCGATGGCGTTCCTCGAGATCTCTGAAGTACCGCCGCCGAGCGTGTAGGCCCGAGTAAACAAGAACTGATAGCCCCAGCTGGCCGCGTCGCCGTCGACGGCTGCGGCATCGGGACCGAGCAGACGCATGCCCACTTCGGTGATGCGTTGGTCCAGTTCGTTCCCGATGAGCTTGGTGATGTTGCCTTCGGCCCCTGTCGCCTCCCCTGCGAGGGCGCGCACGAAGCGCCGCAAGTCAAGCGTCGTAAGGCCATGATGCTCAGCCAGAATGGCGCCCACGTCCTGCCGTAGCGGGATGCCCGCCGGGGCGCGATCGCGGACCAGGTCGACCAGCAGCTCGGGGCGGACATGGGTGATGGTGCTCCCGATGACCATCCGTTCGTTACCCATCGTCGTGCGGGCGATTCCCCAGCCGTGGTTGACCTCGCCAATCACGTTCTCATCGGGGACAAACACGTTGTCGAGGAAGACTTCCGCGAAATGGGCGTCGCCCGTGATCTGGCGCAACCCTCGGCGGTCGACGCCCCGGTCGGCCATGTCGATCATCATCACGGTGATCCCGGCGTGTCGCTCGGCGTTCGGATCGGTCCGAACCAGTGCATATCCCCAATCCGCGGTCATGCCACCGCTCGTCCACACCTTTTGGCCGTTCACGACCCATCCGCCGTCGGTCCGCTCGGCCCGGGTCCTGAGCGAGGCGAGATCGCTGCCCGCGTCCGGCTCGCTGAAGAGCTGGCATATCCCGAGGGTGCCTTCGAGAGCGGGTCGCACCCAGCGCTCCTGCTGGGCCGCCGTCCCTACGGCCGTCAGGGTCAGAGCCAACCACCCGCCCGAGGCCTGACGCGGTATTCCCTCGAGCTCCTCGTCGATCGCCACCTGGTCGGCGAGGTCGGCGTTCCGACCCCAGGGGGGTGACCAATGGGGTACAAGGAAGCCGGAGTCGACCAAGGCCGCCCGGCGATCGTTCTCCGGGAGCGACTCGTAACGCTCCCGAAAGGCCCGCGCCTCGGCCCGGACCGCCTCGGCGGGCGGCGACACCTCGATGCGGGCGACCCGGACCGCCCCGGCCAGGGCCGCGCTCAATATTTGCTCACGGGCCGCCTCGATCGGTCCGAACAGGGCCATGAGCGACATGGCCCGGCGGAAGTAGAGATGGGCGTCGTGCTCCCAGGTGAAGCCGATGCCGCCGTGGACCTGGATGCCGAGCCGGGAGCAGTACAGAAAGGCAGGTAGGGCGATGGCGGCCGCAACCGCCGTCGGCACCTCGGCCGTGTCCGGATCGGCCGCAAAGCGAGCCGCGTCCCACGCCGCGGCCAGGGCGATCTCGGATTGGGCGTACATGTTGGCGCAGTGGTGTTTGACGGCCTGGAACTGGCCGATCGGCCGTCCAAAGGCAACCCGCTGTTTGGCGTAGTCCACGGCCGCCTCGGTGCACGCGGCCGCCCCTCCGGCGGCCTCAGCCGCAGCCAGGGCCCGGCCGATCTGGACGGCCCGGCGCCGGGCGCCCGGGAGCACGGCCACCTCGTCGACGGGCACTCCGGCCACGGCGACGCGTCCGACTCGGCGCCCCTTATCCAGACTGGGAGCCGCGGTCACCGTCACGCCGTCATGGGAGCGGGGTACCACGACCATGTCATCACCGAGACCGAGCAGCAGCACGTCCGCCACGGACGCGGCCAGGACCACGCCCGCGTCCCCGGTGATCGTGGACCCGGAAGCCTGCAACCGGCTCGACAGTCCGAGTCCACACCGGCTGGTGCCCTCGGCCAGGCCCCGAATGCTGGACTCCACCCGGGGGTCCGATTGGTATTCCGCCATGACCGCCGACGCCACTACCGTCGGCAGAAAGGGCCCGGGCGCGGCGGCGCGGCCCATTTCCTCGAGCACGATCGCCAATTCGAGCAGACCGAACCCAGATCCGCCCAGGTGCTCGGGCAGGTGGAGGCCGAGCCAACCCAGGTCAGCCATCTGGCCCCAAAGCGGCGTCAGTACCTCTTGGTCAGCGTCGAGCATGGCCCGGTGTGCCTCCCGCGCCCCGTTCTCCGCCAGCACACTGCGGGCCACGCTGGCCAGTTGGCGGTGCTCGGTTCCGATCGCAATTCCCATTGCCGCTCCTCTTCCTCAGGCTGATCAGACGGCCGTCCGGTCAAACGCTCCAGACGCCCAGCTATTCAGACGCTCACGACCGCTCAGACGCTCACGCCGGCGACGCCAGTCGGGCCCGCAAGGCCAGCTTGTCCGGCTTGCCAGAAGCCAGCCAGGGGATGGCGGCCTCGTCAGAGACAATGTCGATACGAGTCGGGACCTTGTACGACGAGAGCTCCTGGCGAGCGCGCGACCGGAGGGACTCCACGCTGGGACGGGCGCCCGGCGCCGGCACCACCACGGCGGTGACTTCCTCCTCCAGCTCCGGATGGGGCAGACCGAAAACCAGCGCATGAGCGATATCCGGAAACCCTTCGAGCACCAGCTCTACCTCGCGGGGTGAGACGTTGGCTCCTCGGGTCTTGATCATTTCGTAGAAGCGGCCGACGAAGAAGGGACGGTTGTCGACAATGAAGCACCGATCGCCGGTATGCAGCCAGCCATCGGCATCGAAGACCTCCTCGCGCTCCTTCTTGTAGTAGCCCTGGGTCACCCCGTAGCCACGGATGACGAGTTCGCCTTCTTCCCCTTCGGGAAGGTCCTGGCCGGTCTCGGGGTCGATGATCTTGCGCTCCACCCCGTTCCAGTTCCCGACGGTCTCGCTCATGCCTCGGTGACCCGGGATGCCCGGCACCGCCGCGTCCGTCAGGGCGATATCGGAGGGACCCGACACCAGAATGGGGCAATGCTCGAGATTGCGCCCGGCGAAGGTGGGGTGGGTGCGCATGGACTGAATGAGCGACGGCCAGGCCGCCACCATCCCGCAGCGTTCCTTTTCCACCATATCGAGCGCGGCCTCCGCCTCGAACCGCTCCAGGCAACACACCGTGAAACCGGCGTGAAGGGCACCACCGAGTACGAGGAAGCCGCCGATCCAGAAGAACGGAAACCCGCAGAGCATCGCCGAGTTGTCGCCGGCTCGCATGGCCGCAAAAGGCGCCGTCGTGCGCACGATGGATCCGTGGGTGTGCATCACGCCCTTCGGCAGCGCACTCGAACCGGAGGTGTACACGACCGTAGCCAGGTCGGCGGCCACGACGTCGTCCTCTACCGCGGCCAGCAATTCATCGGTCACCGCCGGCCCACCCGGGCCGGCGAGTCCTCCCGCCTCGCCTGGTCCTTCCGTGCCCCCTGGTCCTTCCGTGCCCCCTGGTCCTTCCGTGCTCCCTGGGTCCAGCGACACCTGCCGAGCCCAGGGCCGCTCCGTCGGCCCCGTCATCCATATCGAGCGCAGGTAGGGAAGCCCGGGCAGGAACAGATCAGGACCCCGACTGTCACCCAGCCCCGGTACCGCCTCCTCGAGAAAAACGGCCATGTCCCGACCCAACATGGTCGGACCGAGTACGAGGGTCGACACATCCCCGAGCCGGAGCACGGTGCGCAGCTCGCCGGGCGCGTAGATCGTCGAGAACGGCATCACCAGGGCCCCGATCCGGCTGGCCGCCAGCCAGGCGATAACCCACTCGACGCTGTAGGTGTAGAAGAGGCCGATCCGCGTGCCCTTGCCGATCCCGGCCGCGAGCATTCGCTTGGCCACCGCTCTCGACGCCCGGTCCGCGGCCGCGAAGGTCATCCGCCGGTCGGGCAACACGATGAAGTCACGGTCGCCGAACAGGCGTCCGGCCCGGCGGATGGACTCCCCCAGCGTGGCCTTGTAACCAATATCCGGCACCGGTAGCGCCGCCATCCTCACCTCCGGGGCTTCGGGTTGTAGGACCCCGTCAAACTATCCGCTCCGTGGGCGGCTCAGCCGCCACCCGGGCCGGCGGCCGCGGCTCAGCCGCCACCCGGGCCGGCGGCCGACCAGGCCTCGACGAGATCATCGGTACTGGTGATGGTGGCGAGGAAGCGAAGAGTGTGGGCGATCATCATCTCGCCGTAGTCGTCGGGTGTACCGGCGACTGCGTCCCTCGGCACGACCACTTCGAAGGCCTGATTGACCAGATCCATGACCGTGTTCGGAATTCCGATGTTCAATGACACGCCCGTCACGACGACCGTGGTGATCCCGAGGTTGCGTAGGACCGGAACTACCCCTGAATCGCAGGCTGCGCCCATGCCGTGCAAGCGAGTCATGACCAGATCACGCACGTCGGGCCCGAGTTCGGGAGCCAGAACAGAATCCTCGACGGGACGGCTGTCAGGCGGCACTGGACCGGACGGCACCTGGCCCCGCAGTCGATAGAGGACCACGTTGCGGTTGCGGGCCAGCGAGTCTCGGCGGAACACCTTCACACAATGGACGACTTGCACGCCGGCATCCCGGGCCGCGCCCGCGAGCCGGGTGATGTTCGGCAGCACCCGGGCTCCGGCCCCGGCCAGTCCCTGGCCGCCACCGACGGTCCCCGGCTGCACTTCGTTGGTCAGCAGAGCGGTCGTCGCCGGTACGACCAGCGGTCGGACGTCGAACGTCATGACACCCCCAAGGAGCAGTTGTCCGCAATCGAGTGCCGGCGAGGCTGCACCTACCGGACTACCTCGCTCGGCGGGGTGGAGGGGAAGCGCGACGGCAACCGCCGCCGGGCCGGCCTGGCCGCGTTGTCAACCGCCAGGTGCGGTCCCCGGTGTGACCCAATAGACCCGCTCATCACGGCTCCCCCACCGAATCCAGGGCCTCGAGATCCTCGGCGGGCAGCCGCAGCCAGGCGGCGTCGATGTTGTCGTCGGCATGTTCGAGCTTGGACGTCCCGGGAATCGGAAGGGCCGCTGGCGAGTGGGCGAGCAACCAGGCCACGGCAATCTGCTGGGCGGATACCCGGTGGGCGGCCGCGATGCCGGCGACGAGCTCCTCCGCCGGTGTCCGGGTCCGCTCGATGGTCCCCGCCGACCCGAAGGGCACGGCCGGCCCCAGGATGTTGGGCGAATGGGGGATAAAGACGATGTGCTCCTGTTCGCAGGCCCGCAGCACGGCTTCCGACCCCCGCCGGGCCAGGTTGTAGGCGTTCTGGACCGACACCACCGAGCAGAGCGACCTGGCGATCGTCAGCTGTTCGAGGCTGACGTTGGAGACGCCGATGTGGCGGATCTTGCCTTGCTGTTGCAGCTCGACAAAGGCACCGACCGTCTCGGCATACGGCACGTCAGGATCGGGAACGTGGACCTGGTACAGATCGATGCAGTCGAGTTTGAGCCGTCGAAGACTTGTCTCGCATTCCTCTTTGATGTGCTCGGGCCGGCCCAGTGGTGGCAGTGACCGCTGGCCCGGTTCGATCCGGCCCGGCTTGAAACCGGCCTTGGTCCCGATCAAAAGGTCGGCGGGATAGGGGTGCAGGGCCAGGGCGAGCAGTTCCTCGCACTCGCCGTACCCGTAGATGTTGGCCACGTCTACGAAGTTCACGCCCCGCTCGTAGACCCGCTGGTACAGCTTCACCGCTTCGGCTCGGTCCCGCTTCCCCTCCGCATTGCGGGCGGCCGACACCCGCATGGCGCCGAATCCCAGCCGGCGCACCTGCTTTCCTGCCAGCCCGATGGTCCCCGTGGTCTGGTCTTCGAGCGTCCGAGCCGGTTGGTCCGGACGGGAATCGTAGGCCATCACGCCTCGGGACCTTAACCCGCTTCAAGTCCCGGTGCGAGCGCCGTTCGCCCCGGAATGGAGCTGGGAACCAGCTAGGCCACGGCCCGCAAGGCCCGCAGCATCCTCTGGAAGTGGTCGACCCGCCAGCCGTCCTGATCCTCCCCCCAGCCCACCTTCCCGTCGTACTCCCATCGCATCAACGCATTCGAACCCGCGGCGTTCTCGCACATGTGGCTGACCGTAAACCCTTCGGCTTCCATGTGGCGCCCGGTCACGTCGGTCATATCGACCTCCATATGGGCACTCCATCCCGTGTTGGGATCCCGGAAATTCCGCACCTTGCTCCTGGCTTTGTCCAGGCGCTGGAAGACCCCATCGCGTAGGAGCCACCCCACGTTCATGGGCGACCAACCGGACGGGTCGCCGTCCTGCGGTCGGACGAAGCTGAGAAAGCCGGTCTGGTCGTCGGTGTGGCCGAAGATGTACTGGATCCGTCCCCGGCCCCGTTCGCGCTCGATCTGACGCCAGCGAGGGCCGCCAGGCGAGGCCACTCTCGTCCCGCCCCGAACATACTCGGTCTTCTGACTCTGCGAGTGGTGACCGCCGCGAGGCCCCCAGGTGCGGTCCCGGACCGAGTAACAGTCGATGGGAATCCGCTCGCCGGACAAGGTGAGCTGGCCGGTCAACCGACCGAGTTGGTCCAAGTGCGGGTTGTGCATGGCCGGCGCCTCACCGGGAGTGAAGCGCCGAGGGGGATGCACGCTGCGATGCTCGAACTCGATACCGAAGCTGGCTTCGGCGTCGGCGAAGGTGATGTGATAATCCATCAACGGAGTCAGCATCTTGACGCCGAACCCGCCCTCCGGAAACTGCAGGTCTCGCAAGTCGGCCCCGGCCGGCATCGGCACCTCGCCGGAGTTCCGGTAGTAGGCGAGCCGGCCCGGGTCGGCGCCGGCCGGGTCCCACAGGAAGACGCGCCACGTCACCGTGCCGCGGTTGGTGTGGTACCCGGCATGGAGCCAGGCGCCCATACGGCGTTCGGGGATGTTCAACGACCACCACGTGGTCTCGGTCCAGTACGGGTCGTCGGTCGCGACATGGTAGGTGTCGTCCTCCGGCGAAAAGGGG
This sequence comes from uncultured Acidimicrobiaceae bacterium, assembly GCA_963769725.1. Taxonomy (GTDB): domain Bacteria; phylum Actinomycetota; class Acidimicrobiia; order Acidimicrobiales; family Palsa-688; genus PALSA-693. The sequence continues at coordinate 187,838 of CAVYMU010000012.1, forward strand.
GTGTCCTCAGTGACGGTCACCCGCTCATCCTTTCACGCACCGGGAATCCCTTCACCATCCGGATCGGCGGGCGACCGTTCCGTCGGCCCCGACGCCTCCTCCGGACGACTCCTCCGCTGGACGCCTCCTCGATAAACGGCCTCCCGATACACGACACAATGTCGGTATGGAGTTGCGTGAGGTCATGACGACAACGCCGGCGACGCGGGAGTTCAGCGACGATCCCCTGCCCGACTCGATCCTCTATGCCATCTTGGACCAGGCTCGGTTCGCACCGAATGGCGGCAACCGGCAAGCCTGGCACGTCATCGTGGTACGAGACCCGGCGCGCAAGCAGCGCATCGCCGAGTTGTGGGATCTGGCTCAACGGGAAGACCACGCCTTCTACGCCGCCGGGCTGGTCCCTTTCGTGGCTTCTGAGGCGTACTGGCGCAACCCACCAGGTGGCCCGTCGCAACAACCGATCGACTTGGACGCCGCCCGTCAGGCGCCGCGCCCGGCGGCTCGGGGCACGTCGCCACAGACCATCATCTCGGCTGCCGCCCTGTTGATTGTCATCGTTAACCTGGAGCGGGTCACGGCCATGGACAGCGGCCTCGGGCGGCTCAGCATCTCGGGGGGCGGTTCCGTGTATCCGTTCGCCCAGAACGTCCTGCTGGCGGCCCGCGACGCCGGGTTCGGGGGAGTGATCACCACGGTCCTCGTCCGACAGGAGCCGGCCGTCAAGGAGCTGCTCGGAATCCCCGCCGAGTACGCCCTGGCCTGCACCATCCCCCTCGGCAGGCCCCGACGTCACGTCACCCGGCTGCGCCGCAACCGGGTGGAGGACTTCACCACGAGCGAAACGTTCGGTGGTCCGGCCTACGCCGAATCGTGACACGGCCGTCGCCGCCGGCCGACCGATAGGCGCGCCGATCCTTCGGCGTAGGTGAAGGGGACCCCGGGTTCGCCCCGTCTTCTTCGGACTCGGTAGCATTACCCTCCGCCATAGCCAGTCGACAACCCGCGGTTCGACGCCGCAGGGGGAGGAGTCGGGCCCAGGATGTTCGAATGCACCGCCGATCAGGAACTGTTTGAGGAGACCACCCGACGCTTCCTCGGATCGAACTGCCCATTGACCAAGATCCGCGATCTGGCCGGCACCAAGTCCGGCTATGAGCCCGACTTCTGGCGCCGGGGAGCCGAGCTGGGCTGGACGTCCCTCGTCGTACCCGAAGACGCCGGCGGCGGCAGCGTCAGCGGGAACGGGGTCCTCGACCTTGTTCTCGTGGCGTACGAGTTCGGCCTGCACGCCGCTCCAGGGCCGCTCGGCCCTACCAACGTGGTCGCGGCCGCATTGGGACGATGGGGTCGCGACGACCAGCAGTCCGGCCCGCTTGCCGGCCTCCTCAGCGGCGAGCAGGTGGCGACGTGGGCGACATCAGAACCCCCGCCCAACGACGGCTTGGGGCATATCAGTCTCGACGCCCGGACCGATGGCGACTCGGTTGTGCTGTCGGGCACCAAGATGCCGGTCGAGGCGGGCAACGAAGCCGACAGCATCCTGGTCACCGCCCGGCACGAGTCGGGCCTGAGTCAGTTCCTCGTTCCTCATGACGCGGCCGGATTGACCCTGACACCACTGCAGGGTCTGGATATGACCCGCCGGTTCGCCCGGGCCGCCTTCGATCAGGTGCGGGTACCCCCCGACACCCTCGTCGGCGAGGCGGGCGCAGCCGGCCCGGCGATCGAGTGGCTCACCGATCTGGCCGTGGTCATCCAGCTGGCCGAGATGGTCGGCGCCATGCAGTGGGGGTTCGATACCACCCTGGAATGGGCCTTCAATCGCTACTCTTTCGGGCGGCCCCTGGCTTCATACCAGGAGATCAAGCATCGCTTCGCCGATATGAAGATGTGGTTGGAAGCCAGCTACGCCATTACCGACACCGCGGCCCGGGCCGTGCAGGAAGACTCACCCAATCGAGCCGCCCTGGTGAGCGCCGGCAAGCTGTATGTCGGGCGCCATGGCGGTGAGCTTCTCCAGGACTGCGTGCAGCTCCACGGCGGCATCGGCGTGACATTCGATCACGACCTGCACCTGTTCCTCCGGCGGGTCACCACCAACATGCCGACGTTTGGCAGCCCCGGCGAGCATGCCAATCGGATCTCCGAAGTTCTCGAGGCTCAGGAAGGTCACTGATGAGCGATTCCACTGATATCGAAGACGTCGAATCTTTTACCATCCGGGCCCGCCAGTGGCTGGCCGCCAATATGCCACCACAGCCCCCACAGGATGGACAGGGAGGCATGGGGCACCCTCGGTCCGACGAGGAGGAGCTGGCCCGGATTGCCCGCTGCCGGGAGTTGCAACGCATGTTGTTCGATGGAGGGCTCGCCGGCATCTGCGTGCCACGGGAATACGGCGGTCAGGGGCTCACCATGGATCATCAGACGGCGTTGAATCGCGAGATCGCCGGCTATGACTACCCGGCGGAAACTCAGATTCCGACGTTCACACCATGCATGGCCGTCATCCTGGAGTTCGGAACCGAGGAGCAGAAGAAGCGCCACGTCCCGCCCATTCTCAGGGGCGATACCTTCTGGATGCAGTTCCTGTCCGAGCCCAGCGGTGGCTCCGACGTGGCCGGGGCGCAAACCACGGCCATGCGAGACGGTGACGAGTGGGTCATGAACGGGTCGAAGATCTGGACGACGGGCGCCTGGTGGGCGGACTGGGCGGTGTGCCTGGCCCGAACCAATTGGGACGTACCGAAGCACCGCGGCTTGACCGTGTTCGTGGTGCCCATCCACCACCCGGGGATCGAGATCCACCGCATCGAAATGCTCAACGGTTCCCGGGAGTTCTGCCAGGAGTTTATGACCGACGTCCGGATTCCCGACATCGACCGGATCGGCGAGGTCGATCAGGGCTGGACGGTGGGTATCCGGTGGATGTACCACGAGCGCACCGTGAGCGGTGGGTCGCCCTACGTGACCCGACCGGGCGGGACGCGCACCCGTGGACCGGCCGGCGGAGCCCGGACCCTGCTGCAGCGGGCCCGAGCCAGCGGGCATCTCGACCAGGGCAATACCCGCCAGCTGATCGGCGAGGCCTACACGCTGGATGCGGTCGGCAGCGCCCTCACCCAGCGCATTGCACAAGGGATCCGGTCGGGCCGCACGACAGACCAGGCCGCGGCCATCACCCGACTCTTCGGTGGCACCTCCTCGGTGCGCACTTCCTCGATCGCGTTCGAGCTCACCGGCAACACCGCCATCGCCTGGTCGGACGCCGAGGAGGATCTCGGCCAGGCTGGCATCAGTTATTTGATGCGCCAAACCGCCTGCATCGGCGGCGGTACGACCGAGATGAGCAGGAATGTGATCAGCGAACGCGTTCTCGGCATGCCCCGGGAGCGAACCGTCGACAAGGACATCCCCTTCCGCGACGTACCTCGGAGCGCACCGACCCGCTGACCGGCCCGCCATTCAGGCCAAGCGGTTCCACACCTACGCCACACCGATATATCGTCCTATAAGTCGCGGATGGCGCCAGTTATAGAACAATATCGGTCTGGATCAAATCCGGTTGGCGGCCGGGGATCAGGCCGACAGTCGGGCCCGCAATCCCGCCAGCAAGAGGGCGGTTCGGCTGCGCAGGGCGGGAGCGAGTTCCGAATAGCCGGCCGCCCAGTCCAGGATGGAGTCCATGACCAGGGCTACGAGCATCTGAGCCATCTCGGCCGATTCGATGTCGGCGGGCATCTCCCCGGTCTCCTGGGCCCGGGTGAACAGGGCGTTCAGGCCGTCAGCGATTCCGGCTCGTCCGACCCCGGCCGCCGGTTCGACGGGCGCCCGGCGAAACTCGGCCACGGCCCGACCCACCGCTGCGGGGGGGGCGGCTCGAACGTGCCGGTTCAACACGGCCATCACCCGGGCCAGGGAATCGTCGAGGTCGCGGCCAGATTTCAGGCACCGTCGGGCTTCCTCGTTGGCCACCGCGGCCGAGTCCCATCCCATTTCCAGGAGGATCTCCTCCTTGCGGGCAAAATGAAAGTAGAACGTGCCTTTGGTGACGCCGGCGACCTGGACGATCTCCTCGACCGTGGTCTCTTCGATGCCCGTTTCGAAACCGCGCTCAGTCCAGAGATCAAGTGCGGCCCGAACCAGTCGCTGACGCGTTTGGCGGGATCGCTCCTGCCGCAGTCCCGAGCGCCGGCGTAAGGGCCGGATCTCAGCCACGAGCGGCGGCATTCGCCAGGTGACCGAGGGTCCGCGACCGGTCGAGCTCGGACCCGCACGGGATAGCCACGAAGTCGGTGGCCCCGATGTCCGCCAGCCGGTCGAGCTGGGCGCTTACCGATAACTCGTCGCCGACGATCGAGACGTCGCCCGGCGAAGCCGCTCCCTCGCGGTCGAGAACCGCCCGGTAGACGGGCATCTGTCCGTACCCCTTCAACTGGTCGTCTGCCTTCTGCCGACCGTCGGCCTCATCGTCCGTGACGCAGCACGGCAACGCCACCACCACCCGGGGAGGCGGGCGCCCTGCTTCGACAGCAGCCGCGGCGATGAGCGGGACGATGTGCTGCTCGAGGGTGATCGGGCCGGTGCACCAGGTGATGGTGCCGTCGGCCAGGGACCCGGCCAGCCGCAACATGGCGGGCTGGAGGGCGGCCAGGTAGACCGGCGGTGGCAGGGCGCCGGGTATCGACAACTCGGTCCGGCCGGCCAGGGTCTCTCCACTGAAATCGACCCGGCCCGAGTGCAGCAAGGGCAGGAGAACAGACAGGTACTCCCGCATGTGGCGAGCTGGCCGATCGTAGGAGAGCCCGTAGCGACCTTCGACGGCCTGCCGGTGGGACAACCCGATACCGAGCGCCAACCGCCCTTGCACGGCGGCGTTGGTCGTCAAGGCCTGAACGGCCAGGGTGACCGGGTGTCGAGGGTACGTGGGCACGACCGCGGTGCCGAGCCCGATCGCCGCGACCTCATGGCCGATGACCGCCAGGGCCGTCAAGGCGTCGAAGCTGGAGCTCTGCGGCAGCCAGGCTGAGTGAAACCCGGCGTCGGCGACAGCGGCGACCCGGTTGACCATGTCGTCGAGCGCTACGTGCTCCACGCTCGGGAAAAACACGCCAATGCGCATCTGCGCCAGCGTAGCGTACGGCCTCTCCGGGCACCGCTCCGGTTATTTGCACTCGAATTCAAGAATCGATTCGGGACCGGACCCCGATGGTTCGTGCTCCGCAGGCGACCCGCCGACGGGGGCATCGCGCCGAGTATCGTTTTCACAGGTGTCCTTGCCGGGGATACGAATGCAGGGAGCGCTCTGACTCTATGCCCAACGAGCAGGGATCGTCAGCGAGCGGACCGCGCCGTACCGCCTTGGCCCAAGATCGGTCCAAACAAACCAGGCGTCGATTGGTGCGCGCCGCGGTACAACTCTGGACCGAGCGCGGCTTCGACAGTGGAGTCGAGAACACCACGGTCGAGGAGATCGCCCGAGCCGCAGGCGTCACCAAGGGCACCTTTTACTTTCACTTCGCCCACAAAGAGGACATCCTGCAGGAGCTGGGATGGGGCACCGCGGAAGCGCTCTACGAAGAGGCGGTACGAGGCGTCGCGGCCGGGCGGGCCGGGTTCACCCTCGTCCGCCAACTCCTCAACTCTTTGGCCCGACGAGCCGAGGGGGTGCCGCGACCCGCAGTCCAGCGGGCGGTGGCCGGCTTCTACTCGAACGGCGTCCCTCGCCCGGTGCCGGGCCGGCGCGACATCCATGACGGGCTCCTGGTAGCCCTGGACGCGGCCCGGGCCCAGGGTGAGCTTCCCGAAGGCGTGGACACCGAGGAGCTGGCCCGGATGTTGACCGCCCTGGCCATGGACGCCTTACTGGCCTGGGCCCAGGGCGACGGCGCCCGCCTACGACCTCGCATCCAGACCCGAGCCGAGGTGGTCCTGGCCGGCGCCCAGAGTGTCGATCAGGGCCGCGACACCATTCGAAGTAACTGACCGCTCGCCAGCCCAGGCCTTGCGGTCGGGACCCTGTATACACTCGCGGGCCTAGCCATGGCCGCAACTGAGCGCCGGTTGGCGCAGACGGGTGGACGATGAAGTACCGCAATCTCGGACGGACCGGCCTCAAGGTCAGCCCGTTGTGTCTCGGGACCATGAACTTCGGCCCTCGCACCTCTGAAGCCGACAGCTTCGCCATCATGGACAAGGCCCTCGACGCGGGCATCAACTTCTTCGACACCGCCAATCGGTACGGGGGCACCGCGACCGAGACGATCATCGGGCGATGGTTGGCCCAGGGCGGCCCGCGACGAGACAAGGTCGTCCTGGCCACCAAGGTCTACGGCGCCATGGGCGACTGGCCCAACATGTCGAGACTGTCGGCCCGCCACATCCGCGCCGCCTGCGACGACAGCCTGCGCCGGCTGCAGACCGATCACATCGACCTGTATCAGATGCACCACATCGACCGCGACACCCCATGGGACGAGATCTGGCAGGCCATGGACTTGCTCGTCGCCCAGGGCAAGGTCATCTATGTGGGGAGCTCCAACTTCGCCGGATGGCACGTGGCGGCGGCGATGGAGACGGCGCACCGGCGCGGCTCGCTCGGTCTGGTGTCGGAGCAGAGCCTGTACAATCTGGTGGCCAGAACGGTCGAGCTCGAGGTACTACCGGCCTGCCAGGCCTATGGGGTGGGCGTCATTCCGTGGAGCCCGCTGGGGGGCGGCCTGCTCGGCGGCGTGCTCAACGGGAACGCCGTGGGCCGGCGCAGCGACGCCGGGCTGAAGCGGAGGATCGACTCGATGCGCTCCCAGCTCGAAGCGTGGGAGAAACTCTGTACCGACCTTGGTGATCAGCCGGCCGACGTGGCCTTGGCCTGGTTGCTGGCCAATCCCGCAGTCACGGCTCCGATCATCGGACCACGGACAGTGGACCAGTTCACTGGCAGCCTCCGTGCCGTTGAAATTCAACTCGAGACCGCGGTGCTGCAGGAGCTGGATCGAATCTTCCCAGGACCGGGAGGGCCCGCGCCCGAGTCCTACGCCTGGTAGGGCCGCGAAGTGCCGGCGCGGGACCGGCATCTGCAGCAGATCGGAGGAGCAGTGGCGCAAGTGAAGTTGACGTTGCCCGACGACATACTGGCGTGGGTCGAGGACGCGGCCGGTCAGCCGGTGACGGGCGCGGACCGGATACCGGGGGGCGCCAGCCGGGAAGGGTGGTTCGTCGACGTCAAGGCCCCGGACGGAGGAGAGCGCAATCTGTTCCTGCGCTACAGCCCGACTCCGATGCCAGAGCGCAGCGCCTTTCATCCTTTGGCCACTGAGGCCGCGGTGATGCACGGTCTGGCCGGAACAGGCGTCGCCGTACCACCGATTCTCGGTGTGCACCCCCAGCGGGAGGCCGTGCTCGAAGGACGGGTGCCGGGAGCAACCTGGTTCTACCGGATCAAGGATCCCGAGGAGCAGGTGCGGGTGGCGCAGGACTTCGTCCGTAACCTGGCCACCCTCCACCGCCTCGATCCCACTCAGCTGGGTATCGAGGCGCTCGGGCCGGTGCGCTCGGCCCGGGAGCACGCCTTGGAGCGAATCGCGGCCATCCGTTGGCGGGGAACCGCGCCGGACGGATCGATGGATCCGTTATTGCGCCTCAGCGCCGACTGGCTGGAACGGAACGTCCCCGACTACGACGGCCCGGTGGTCCTGGTCCAAGGCGACACGGGACCCGGTAACTTCATGTACGCCGAAGGTCGGGTCACGGCGGTGGTGGACTGGGAACTTTCGCACTGGGGCGACCCGATGGATGACGTCGCCTGGCTGTCCCTGCGCACCGTCCAGGACACCTTCACCTACCTACCGGACCGTCTGGCGGAATACAGCCAGCTGTCCGGCCACGCCATCGACGAGGCCCGGGTCTGGTACTACCGGCTCTTCGCGGAGTCGACCATGACCACCCTCTATCCCAACAACGGAGCGGACTCGAAGCGACCCGGGGAAGGCGAGGAGGACACCGTCGCCCGCGACATCGGCAACGGGATCATCTACCGGCAGCTGCACCGCCGGCTCTGGCTGCAGTCGCTGGCCGCGGTGATGGGGCTCGAACTCGACCCGCCGAGTCTCCCGGAACCCGCCGCCCTTCCCGAATGGCATCACTTGTATGCCACGGTGTTGGGCAGCCTGCAGACCATTGTCCCCCGCATCTCCGACCCACTGGCGAACCAGTGGACCAAGGGCGTGGCCAGGGTCGTCAAGTACCTGCAAGACCTCGACGCGTCGGGGCGTGCCTTCAACGCCTTGGAGGGCGACGAGATCGCGGCCCTGCTCGGCCACAAGTCGGACAGCCTGGCGCAGGGCCGGGAGGAGCTGGCCGAGGCGGCCCGGACGGGCCAGGTCAGCGACGAGGACTACGTGCGCTACCTTTGGCACAAAGTGCAGCGCGACGACCACCTCATGCGCCACGCGTCGGGCGCCCTGCACGAGCGGACGTGGCCGCCCGTCGTGTGAGCGGGCCGGGCCGGGCCGGCGGAACGGGCCGGCGGGACGGGCCGACGGGACGGGCCGGCGGAACGGGCCCGCCCACCGGACGTCTCCGGAGGTGGGGCCGATGGAGCGGGGTCGGCCAGGAACCGACCGCGGCCCCCACCAAGTAGCCGGGACGAAGTACTAAGGGGGCCCGTCACGCTACGATGACGGGCGCCATAGCGCAGTTCAGTCGGCACGGGGCCTGCTAGCGGCCTGGTACTCCGCTGGGGGAGATGGCAGACTGGGCCGGTTGAATTCGGAGAACGGAGTCAGGTGATTACAGAGATCAAGCCGGGTGCGAGGTTCCGATCGCCGGTGTGCGACGTCGAGGTCATCGTGATCAAGGCCGCCTCGTCAGAAGTCGACCTGCGCTGCGGAGGTCACGAGATGCTTCCGGCCGGGGCCGAGCAGCCAGCGGGGCAAGCCGCCGAACCCGGGTTCGACGGCGGCACTCAGCTCGGCAAGCGCTACACCGACGAGAAGGGCTCCCTCGAGCTGCTGTGTACCAAGGGCGGCTCGTCATCATTGTCGGTCGGGGAGACCGTACTTCAGGTCAAGGACGCCAAGCCGCTGCCGTCCTCGGACTGACCGGAGGCCCTGGTGGAGGGGGCTCGGGGCTGGCGGGTGCTCGAAGTCGGTCATCGACTCGGTACCGCCGCCGCCGGGCTGGCCCTCGCTGCCCTCGGCGCGGACGTAGTCCAGGTCCGGCTCTGCGACCGCGCCGTCCCGGCCGCTGAGGCCGCCTACTACGACCGGGGCCGCACGGTTATCGAACTCGACGGGCCGGCCACGCCCGTGGCGTCGCGGGCCGATGTCATCGTTACCGACCTGGACGACCGGGCCCTCAACCAGCTCGGCCTGCCGGGCGACACCCCTGACCTGCGGGGCGGGGACCGACCTCAAGTGCTCGTCAGCATACGCAGCCTCGGCCGGTACGGGCCGAGCGCCGGCTTTCGGATGACGGATCTGACGGAATGGGCCGCCGGAGGGCTGGCGACGGTGACCAGACGGCCGTATCCCGACGATCCCGAACGATACGTCCCCGTGGTCCCACCCGGCTTTCAGCCCCAGGCCCTCGCCGGGCTGGCCGCCGCCGCCGGCGTGTTCGCGGCCGACCGGTGGGCCCGGGCCCGTCGCCAGCCCGTCGTGGTCGACGTGTCGGTCCAGGAGGTCGTGGCCGCCACCCTCCACAGCATCGTCCCGAACTTCGTCTGGAACGGCCACCTGCTCGGACATCCCTCCTCCCCCAGCAACGCGGTGGGACTGCTGGTGCCCGCCCTCGATGGCGACGTCTACATCCGCATCGTCGAGGCCCATCAATGGGACAAGCTCATGGACTGGTTGGGTCACCCCGAGTGGCGACCGTTGGGCGACGATCCCTACCAGCGACTGGCCAATCTGACCGCCATTCAGGCGTTGGTCGGCGACTGGACGTCGACCCAGAACAGCCTCCGGCTGGTGGAGGAAGGCCAGCGCCGGAAGGTGCCCATCGCCGTCCCGCGGACCCTTCTCGAAGTCCTGCAGTGGCAGCAATTGCGGGCCAGGGGTGCCTGGTGCTCGGTCGACACGGCCGGTGGCCGAGCGGAGGCGCCCCGCCTCCCGATGCTCGAGCCGGCTCGCTGGACCGCCACCCGGCCCAGCCAAGCTGCGGCGATTGCCCAGCGATGGGACAGACCCGCGATGGCCGGATGAGCAGCCCCCTGTCGGGCGTTCGCGTCCTCGACCTGGGGTGGACCTGGGCCGGACCATTTGCCGGCATGCTCCTCACTGACCTCGGCGCCGACGTGATCAAGGTGGAGTCGGGCCAGCGCATCGACGTACTGCGCTGGTCGGGCTCGTTTGCCGACGGCGTTAGGGATTATGAGCGCAGTGGCTACAACAATTCCTGCAACCGGGGGAAGCGGTCGGTGACCATCGATCTCAAGCACCCCGACGGTCGTCAGCTGGTGCTGGACCTGGTTGCCCGCTGCGACGTGGTGATCGAGAACTTCTCACCACGGGTGCTTCCGGCCCTGGGGCTGGGCTGGGACGACCTGGCCGCGGCCAACCCGGGCCTGGTGATGGTTTCGCTCTCGGCCTACGGCTCCTCCGGTCCGGAGTCCAGCTATATCGCCTACGGTGACCACCTCATGTACGCCTCGGGCATGACGTCGGTCACCGGGCATCCCGACGATCCGCCAACCCCGATCGGCACCTTCTACGGTGACCCCGTCGCAGGGATCTACGGGGCGTTGGCCGTGCTGGCCGCCCTGGCGGAAAAAGATCGCACCGGATTGGGCCAGCATCTCGAGTACGCCCAAGTGGAGGGCCTGGTATCCATGATGCCCGGGGCCCTCATGGCTGCGTCGCGGGGCGACGATGTCCCCCGCCCCGTCGACAAGTCCCCGGACCTGGCTCCTCACGGCTTCTACCGGTGCGCCGGCGACGACACCTGGGTGGCCGTGGCGGTCGAGGACGACAACCGCTGGATGGCGCTCCGGGCGGTGCTGCTGGCCTCGGGCCACCACGTCGATGAGCTGCCCACCCTGGCGGCCAGGAAGGCAAACGAGGACTCGCTCGATGAGGTGCTCCAGGCCTGGACCGCCAGCCGCTCCCCCTGGCAGGTGACGACGGCGTGCCAGGCGGTGGGCGTGGCCGCTTTTCCCCTGATGAATGCCGCCCGCCTGCTGTGGGACCATCATCTCCATCAGCGCGACTTCTTCGCCTGGGTGGAGCATCCGGTCACCGGGCCGGGTCCGATACCGGGCGTGCTCTTCCGGGTCGGCGAGGAGGGGGCGCGGGTCCGAGGCAGCGCCCCCCTGCTCGGCCATCACAACGAGGAGGTTTTCTGCGGACTGCTCGGACTGACCGCGGATCGTTATCGACAGCTGGTGGCCTCCGGCGCCATTACCGCTCCGCCGGCGACCACCGCAAAGGAGGATTGATGACCACCGCCGAGACCAACGTCCTCGACCAGTTACACGACTGGCTGAAAGCCGCCTGGGATCCGGACCTTACGCTGCGAGAGTGGTGGGCGCGCCTGGCCGAGTCGGGGTGGTCACAACCCCACTGGCCGACGGAATGGTTCGGCAAAGGCTGCAGTCCCGCAGAAGCCGGCGTCGTCGTCCGGGCCATCCGCGAATTCGGGGCGGTGACCGCTCCGGTTGGGTTTGGTACCGGAATGGCCGGGCCAACGCTGCTGGTCCACGGCCGCGACGAGCAGAAATCCCGTCTCCTGCCCGGCATGGTCACCGGCACCGACGCCTATTGTCAGCTGTTCAGCGAGCCCAACGCCGGCTCGGACCTGGCCGGCCTGCAGACCCGGGCGGACCGCGACGGCGACCATTGGGTCATCAACGGACAGAAGGTGTGGACGTCAGGCGGTCAGATCGCCAACAAGGCCATCCTGCTGGCCCGGACCAACGCGGACGTTCCCAAGCACGCCGGCATCTCGTACTTTCTCATCGACGTACGCCAGCCGGGCATCGAAATCCGGCCGCTCAAGGAAATGACCGGGCGGTCGTTTTTCAATGAGGTGTTCATGACCGACGCCCGGGTAGCGACCGACGACCTCATCGGCGGCGAAGGCAATGGCTGGGCGGTCGCCAACACCACCCTCGCCTACGAACGGGCTCTCTCCGGAGGCGGCGAAGTGGGGGCCACCGCTGATCCAGGACCTATCGCGGGGAACCTCGACCGTCCCGCCGGCGAATTCACTGGGTCCGGCCCGTCCGAACATACCGGTGGCGCCCGCAGCCAATGGGCGATCCTGCTCGACCTGGCCCGCAAACTGCAGCGCAACCGCGAGCCGCTGGTCCGAGACGGGCTGGTCCGGTTGTACACCCTCGAGCAGCTCAATACCCTCAACACCCAGCGGGCCCGGGCCCTCGAGCAAGCCGGCCAGACCTACTCCGGCCAGCCTCAACTGGCCAAAATGACGCAGAACCACGCCTTCCGGCTGGGTCGGGAGCTCACCTTCACCCTGCTGCAGTCAGCTGGGACCCTGCATTCCTACGACGAGGGCGGGGCGGCCGGGCTCGAGGCCATCACCGGCGTGGAGGGGCTCGGAGCCCTGCTCGACGCGGCCTTGTTCGCCCAGGGGCCGCCAATCTATGGGGGCTCGGACCAGATCCAGCGCAACATCGTCGGCGACCGGGTCCTCGGCTTGCCCCGCGAACCGAACGTCGAGTCGGGCATCCCCTTCCGCGACCTTCTGAAAAACTGACGGTCCGAGCGTGGACACCGAATCCCGTTTGCTACGGCCGCCCGACTGCTGGACGGGTCGTCTGCCAGCCCGCCCCACCAGTCCGTCACCCGGCCCGGCATCGTCATGGATATGCCGAAGGCCATGGCCGCCCGTCAGCCCGTCACGGGCTGACTCCTGACGTGCGCTGCCTCATCACCGGGACGGACGCCGCCGGCCGGTCGTGTGTCGTCAACGAGCTCGCGGCTCCTGTGCCGCAGGCGGGGGAGCCCGTCGACGTCTGGCCCTTGTTCCGGAGTCCCGCCGATGGGCCGCCGGCGCGACCCCCCGGTGGGGGTGAGTCGAGATACCTGGGCGTCCGACCCGGACAGCTGCGGTGGGTCGTGAGCCGTTGGGAGCCGGACAGCCAACGGACCTCCATCCACCACACCGACACGGTGGATCTCGATCTGGTCGTGGCCGGGAGCATCGACCTGCTGCTCGACGATGGGCCCCACCACCTGGCGACAGGCGACTGCGTGGTTATCTCCGGAGTCGATCACGCCTGGAGCGCGGGGCCCGAGGGATGCACGCTTTCGGTGGTTTTGCTGGGGACGCCATTGCCGGTCGACTCGACCTCAGCCGGGGCTTCGGCGTCAGACTCGAGGCCATGAGCCCCACTCGACGCATGGACCACCTGCCCACCTACGACGAACTCCCGGTGCGTGCCGGCGCACCCGAGGGCTCGTCGTGGGGGCTCTGGGGCGACGAGGACACGCTCGGCTGCCTCAACCTTCTTCAGGACCCGAACCAGGTCATCCGGGCGGCCGGTCTCATCCGGCGGGGCGCCGTCTTTCCCCTTGATTGGGACCGTGCCCTGCCCAATCCTCCGCTGTACGGGCGTCCCGCCATGCAGCACGAGGTGAGTGGGGAACCGGGACGTACCCAGGACGACCTTCTCAACCAGTTCAACCCGCAGGCGTCGAGCCAGTGGGACGGCTTCCGGCACTTCGGGACCAACGGATCGGTCTACAACGGGCTGCCCTCCCAGCAGCACGGCGTCGACCAGTGGGCCCGGCGGGGCATCGTGGGTCGGGCGGTGCTCGTCGACGTGGCTCGGTGGCGTCAGCGGATAGGACAGCCTCTCGACATGACCGTGTCGGTCGACATCGGCGCCGAGGAGCTCGACGCCATCCTGCGCGATCAGGGCACGACCCTGGAACCCGGCGACATCTTGCTCGTCCAGGTCGGCTGGATCGACTGGTATCTGTCCCTCGACCAAGCGGTGCGTGACAAGCTGGCCACCCTGCGGGCGCCGCGCTGCCCAGGCCTCCGTGCGGGCCGGGAGATGGTCGCGGCCCTGTGGGACTGGCATATTGCGGCTGTTGCGTCGGACACACCAAGCATGGAGGTATCGCCCTTCGGCGCCGGGCTTCCCGAAGAGGACCAGGGAGGTCCCTACTGGTCGCTCCACCAAAACTTGCTGCCATTGCTCGGGTTACCGATCGGTGAGCTGTGGGACATGCGGGCCCTCGCCGCGGATTGCGACTCAGATCACGTTTACGAATGCTTCCTGACCTCAGCGCCGCTCAACGTGCGAGCCGGCGTGGGCAGCCCACCCAACGCCATCGCTATCAAGTAGCGCCACCCCGAGATCTCGCCACCCCTTCCAGGAGGATTACCTTGGCCCTCGTTCGTCGCCTCGACCACGTGATCCTCTGCGGGCGCGATCGCACCGAATGGGTGCCCCGAATCGAACGGGTCCTGGGTCTGCGGCCCCGCCGTAGCCGGGAAGGGGATGCGTGGGGCTTCAGCAACGCTGAGTTCGACATCGGCGACGGGTTCCTCGGGCTCGTCGAACCGGCTGGCGGGGACTCGCAACTCCATCGCTTCCTGGCCCGGTTCCCCGAGGGCTTCTACGCCATGAGCGTCGCCGTGGGCGACCTCGCCGAGGCGGCCGGACTCCTGTCATCTCGCGGCGTGCCATTTCGAACCGCGATGCGGGACGGGCAGGTCAGTCTGTTGTGGGTCCCGCCCTCCGCCACCGAGGGCGTGCTCTACCAGCTCACCCCGGGAAGTCCGATCGAAGCGGGCACGAATCCGGAGTACGTCGGGTTGTCCAGCCTGGTGGTGGCGGTCGAAGATCTCGACGCGGGGGTGGCTGCCTACCAGAGGTGCTTCGGGCTGGACGGGGCCATCCCTGTGTCCGACGACCGGCTGGGCTACCGCGGGGTGGCGCTGCCGATCCCTGGTGCCAGCCTCGGGGACACCATCGTGGTGGCCGTCCCATCGAACTCGGCCGGGTCGGGCGGGCCGCTGGCCGCTCAGCTCGCGGCGCGGGGGCCAGGGATCTTCCAGTTCACCATCGCGGTGGGCGATCTGAGGGCCGAGCTGGCCCGGCTGGACGTGGCCGGTGTGGCCACCACCGTGGAGGGGACGCCTGAGGCGCCGGTTGCGGCGTGGATCGACCCTGAGGCGTTGCGGGGGGTCCGAGTGGAGTTGCGGCTGGAGGTGGGTGAGTAGGGGCGGGCAGGCCGGGGGCCGGCGGGCGGGCCGGGGGCCGGCGGGCCGGGAGCCGGCGGGCCAGCGGGCGGGGCCGGGGGCCGGCGGGCGGGGCCGGGGGCCGGCGGGCCGGCTAGCTGTTAGCGGGAGAGAGCGGCGGTCGAGAGGCCGACCGCCACACTCTCTGTCCGAAACTCGGCCCACTTAAAGGGCGCCACCAGACAGAAAGCGATGAACCCGACCCCCACCGGCCACCACACCCCCACCGGCCACCACATCTCCACCGGCCACCACATCTTCACCGGCCACCACAACCCACCCGCCACCGCACTCCCTGGACGAAACTCGGCCCACCTGAAGGGCGCCACCGTCCAGAAAGAGTGCGACGGCTCGGCGAGAAGCCGGTGGGCCGGTGGGCCCGCTGGGCCGTGGGGTGCGGGGCGGTGGGCCGGCCTCGACGGAACACGGTCGGGGTCCGGCCGCGGCCGTGAGGCTGGCCACTCACCCTGAGATGGGGATGACCGGAAGCACCAGACGGCTCGGATGCCGAGCGTCGTGGAACACCTGCTGGTCAGCCGGGCGCAGGTCGGCGTCGGTGTCCACTCCGACCGGCCGGCCGGTATTGGGATTCGGCTCCCACTCCGGGAAGCTGCTGGAGGACACGTGCAGGCGGAGCCGGTGGCCGGCCGGTACGACCACACTGGTCGCAATCAGGTCGATGGTGAAGTGGTACGCGGCGCCGGGGACCAGCGGCGTGGGTGTGTCGGTGTGACGGGCTCGGATCGCCCCCTCGCAGATGTTCCACCCCCGCCCATCGGGGTGCTCGTCCACCAGCACGGCGGTGAAGTCGGTGTCGGGGGCGTCGGTGGCCGACCAGAGATCCACCCACAGGGGGCCGGTCAGCTCCATGGGAGCCGTCAGCGGCTCAGACCGGTACGACAGCACATCGGGGCGCTGGAGGAGCTGGTCCTGTTCGACGGGGCCAGCCACCTCCCCACTGCCGAGCAGCCGGCCACCGAACGTCGGCACCGGGTCCCGGGGATCGTAAGTGAAGGCATCGGGAGGCTCGTCGGCGGCCGGCGGCTCGGGCCCCAGGCGTCCGCCCTGACCGAGGTACCACGGGGTGTACTGGGTGCGAGCGAGCGGCCACTCCTGCTCGTCGCGCCACTTGTTCTCGCCCATGACGAAGATGCGGACCGGTGCCCACTCCGGGCTGGTGCCGTCCTGGAGCCAGTGCCGGAACCACTCCAGGCGCAGCTGCGTCGTATCGAGGATGGCCTCGGGCCCGAAGTCGGTGTCCCCGACAACCGGCACCATCGGAGTCCAGTGAGACCACGGCCCCACGACCAGGCGTTGCGACTGCCGGGCCCGGTCGGTCGGCGCCTGGCGTTGCATGCCGGTGAAGTTCTGGAGCACCCCGGCCAGGTGAACGTCGTACCACCCGCCAACATGAATGACGGGCAGGTCGAGGACTCCGTAGTGGGTCGTCGGATTGATTTGACGCCAGTTGGCGTCGCTGCGGTCCTCGTGATCGAAGATCTCGTCGAGCCAGGTGGCCCGGCCGTGCCACAGCTTGTTGTCCTGGATCGGCCGGGTTCGGTAGACGTCGTCGAGGAGGAGTTTGGTCGCCTCTCTTGTGGATCGGATGGCGGCGGGGTCGCCCTCGAGCGTGGCCCGGCGGGCCGCCAGGAACGCCTGCTGCAGCTGGTCCAGGGCCGGGTCGTCGATACCCCACTCCTCGGCCATGGCAGCAATCAACGACGCCGTCCACCCGAGCCGTTGGGCCAGCCGGAATGTGCCCCCGGGGTCAAACGACGCCACCCAGTAATCCGCGGCGCAGCACTCGGGAGCCATGACCTCCAGGTGCGGCGGGCGGGCCACCGCCGCCAGCCATTGGGTGTATCCCATGTACGACGCCCCGAACATGCCCACCCGGGTGTTCGACCAGGACTGGCCGGCCGCCCACTCGACCGTGTCGTACCCGTCCTCGACTTCGCACTGCACGTAGCCCCATTCCCCTTCCGAGCCGAATCGGCCGCGGCAATCCTGGAGCACGACTGCAAACCCGGCCGCGGCCAGGGTGGCCGGAGCCGACATCAGGGCGATCATGTCTTTTCCATAGGGAGTGCGGCTGACGAGCACCGGCACCGGCTCATCGGTATCGGGCCGCCAGATGTCTGCCGCCAGGCCGACACCGTCGCGCATCGGGATGCGGACGTTGCCCTCTTCTATGACTGGTGTCGCCATCAACCGGCCGCCTGACGCACGGGCCGCCCGGTCCGGGTGGCGACGACCGCGTCGTAGGCCGCCACCCCGGTCCGCCTCCCCCACCGATCCCTTCCCACCGCTGACGTCGCGACCGAACTCGTCATCTGGGTCGCCTAGCGATGCTGCGGGAAACCGAGATCCACCTGGCTGGTGGAGGGGTCGGGCCAGCGCGAGGTAACGACCTTGGTACGGGTGTAAAAGCGGATCCCGTCGGGTCCGTAGATGTGGGTGTCGCCGAATAGTGAGCTCTTCCAGCCGCCGAAGCTGTAGTAACTGACGGGCACCGGTATCGGCACGTTGATGCCCACCATGCCCACCTCGACGTCGAACTCGAACCGGCGAGCCGCTCCCCCGTCCCGGGTGAAGATCGCCACCCCGTTGGCGTACCGGTTGGAATTGACGAGCTGGAGCGCCTCGTCGTAGGTCTCGGCCCGGACCACGGCCAGCACCGGCCCGAAAATCTCGTCGTCGTACACCGGTGTTCCGGGGCGCACCTGATCGACCAGGCTGGGCCCCAGGTAGAAGCCCGGCCCTGGGGGCGTCGAATCCCGTCCGTCCACCACGACCTCGGCCCCGCCGAGCGCCTGCTCGTCGAGATAACGGACCACCCGATCCCGGTGATCGCCGGTGACCAAAGGGCCCATCTCCGATGCCGGGTCGTCCCCCGGCCCCACCTTGATCTGCGGGAGGCGGGCTGCGATGGCCTGCACCAGCGGCTCGGCGACGCTCCCGACGGCCACGATGGCCGACACGGCCATGCAGCGCTCGCCCGCAGAGCCGTATCCGGCCGACACGGCGGCGTCGGCCGCGACATTCACGTCGGCGTCGGGGAGGACCACCATATGGTTCTTGGCCCCACCGAGAGCTTGGACCCGCTTGCCGTGGCGGCTGCCGGTCTCGTAGATGTGACGGGCGACGGGTGTGGACCCGACGAACGACACGGCGGCCACGTCCGGGTGCTCGAGGATGCGGTCCACTGCGATCCGGTCACCCTGGATCACGTTGTAGACGCCGTCAGGCAGCCCGGCCTGCTTCCACAAGTCGCCCAACAGCAGCGACGCCGACGGATCCTTCTCGCTTGGCTTCAGCAGAAAGCAGTTGCCGCACGCGATGGCATTCGACATCATCCACAGCGGCACCATGGCCGGGAAGTTGAACGGGGTGATGCCCGCGGCCACACCCAGGGGCTGGGCAACGGAGTGGACGTCCACGCCGGTCGACACCTGTTCGGAGTAGCCCCCTTTGAGCAGGTGGGGCACGCCACAGGCGAACTCCAGGTTCTCGAGGCCGCGGGCGACCTCGCCCTCGGCGTCAGAAAGGACCTTGCCGTGCTCGGCCGTAACCGCGGCGGCGACGTCCTTGCGGTTGGCGTCGAGCAGCTCGCGCATGCGGAAGAGGATCTCCGCTCGGCGAGAGAGCCCGGTTTTCCGCCAGGCCGGGAATGCGGCCCGGGCCGCCTGTACGGCCAGGTCCACCTCGCCGGCGCTGGCCAGATCGACCTCCGCGACTTGCTCTCCGAGGGCTGGGTTGTAGACGGCACCGGTTCGGCCGGATGTGCCGGTCACCAGTCGGCCGTTGATCCAGTGGCTGATCCGCTTCATCGGAGCTCCTCGCTCTCGCTCCTGCTGCGCTGAGCTGCGCGCGGTGGGGGCCCGCTGGCCACCTCCTCAGCTGCGATACTAGATCCTGATCAATTTGATCCGGAGAGGGAGCCCATGAGCTACGGGTACGTCGACGCGGACAACCACTTCTACGAGGTCCCCGACGCCTTCACCCGGCATGCCAACGACCGGGTCAAACAGTTCGTGCAGTGGTGGGAACAGGGGAAGAAGCGGCGGATCCTCTTCGGCGGCGAGGTCATCGGCGGCACGCCCAACCCCACGTTCAACCCGATCGCCAGGCCGGGCGCCTTCCACGAGTCGCTCAAGGCCCTGGAACGGGGAGAGGTCCCGTCCGGTCCCCGTTACGGCGAGCTGGAGCCGCTGCATCCCGCTTACACCCGTAGGGCCGAGCGGCTGGAAGTGATGAACGACCAGAACCTCGAACGGACCTTCATCTATCCGACCATCGGCTACAGCGTGGAGCACCACCTGGTCAACGACTGGGACATGCTCTACGACCTGTTCCACGCCTACAACTCGTGGGTCGACGACGACTGGGGCTTCAATTTCCAGAACCGGATCTACGCGCCACCGCTGATCCCGATGGCCGACGTCAACCGGGCCGTGGCCGAGCTCGAGTGGGCGACCGATCGGGGCGCTCGCCTCATCACCATGACACCCGGCCCGTGGTACGGGCGCTCACCCGCCGACTCGTACTTCGACCCCTTCTGGGAGCGGGTCGATCAGGCCCGCCAGAGTGTCATCTTGCACGCCTACGGAGGGATCCCCCAGGCGTACCAGGCGTTTTATCAGGAGGCATGGGCTCGCCCGCCCGTCACCAACCGCCAGCACACCCAGATGCTGCAAGGGGCCCTCTTCCCGTTCCACCGGCCGGTCATGGACTCGATGATGGCCATGGTGCTGGGCGGGTTGTTCAACCGGTTTCCGAACCTGAAAGTGGCCAGCATCGAGGTCGGGGCGGCCTGGGTCGGCTACTGCTTGCATGAGCTCGATCATGCCGGTTCCAACCTGGTCGAGCGCCGGGTCCAGACCTTCGACGGGGAACTGGTCGGCCGCCCTTCTGACGTCTTCCGGCGCCACTGTTACGTGGCTCCGTTCCCTGAAGAGGACATCGGGGCCCTGGCCGACCTGATCGGGGCCAACCGGGTCCTGTTCGGGTCGGACTGGCCTCACCCCGAGGGCGTGGCCCGACCGGGCGACTTCGCCAAATACGTGGCCGGCCTGCCCGACGACGAGCAGCGCCTGGTCATGCGCGACAACGCCCTGTCCCTGGTGGCCGGCTGAGCCGGCGGGCCCTTCAGGACGCGGGTCTTTCGCCTGGCGGCGAATGCTCGCCTCGCTCGAGGTGCTACCGACCGCGATCCGGAGATTACGATCATGGCCCGTAGCGGTGGGTTTCCCAATGCGCTGAGGAGGAAAAACTGAAGATCGACGCGTTTTTGGTCGGCGACCTCGCCGACGCTGAGGTCGTCGCCAGACGGTCTCTGGCCGCCGGCTTCGACGGCCTCTGGTCGGCTGAGCTCAGCCACGATCCCTTCCTCCCGCTGGCCCGGGCGGCCACGGCCGCGGCGCCCATGGAACTCGGGACGTCCATCGCGGTGGCCTTCGCTCGCAACCCCATGGTCCTGGCCACGACGGCCTGGGATCTGCAAGCCTTGTCGGCGGGCCGGTTTCTGCTCGGCCTGGGGTCCCAGGTCCGGGCCCACATCGAGCGGCGGTTCTCGATGCCGTGGTCCCATCCGGCCGCCCGCATGCGGGAGTTCATCCTGGCCCTGCGGGCCATCTGGGAGTCCTGGCAGCACACCACGCCGCTGGATTTCCGGGGCGACTTCTACCAGCACACGCTCATGACGCCCGTGTTCGATCCGGGACCGCTCTCGTTCGGGCCGCCGCGGGTGCTGCTGGCTGCCGTCGGCACGGCCATGACCCGGGTGGCGGCCGAAGTGGCCGACGGACTGCTGGTGCACAGCTTCACCACCCGTAGCTACCTGCAAGAGGTGACGTTGCCTGCGCTCGAGGCGGGACTGGCAGACGCGGGCCGGTCCCGTCACGACTTCGAGGTCAAATACCCCCCCTTCGTGGTCACCGGGTCCGACGACAAGGAACTGGCCGAAGCCGCAACTGAAGCTAGAGAGCGAATCGCGTTCTACGCGTCCACTCCTGCCTACCGGCCGGTGCTGGAGCACCACGGGTGGGGCGACCTGCAGCGTGAGCTCAATACCCTGGCTCGCAAGGGTGAATGGAAGGCGATGGGTGGCCTCATCGACGACGAGGTGCTTTCGGCGTTCGCCGTGATCGCACCCCGATCGGACCTCCCCGCCGCCCTGGGCCGGTGGGTCGGCGGACTGGCCGACCGGACCAGCTGGACCCCCCCCGCCGGCGCCAGCCCCGAAGAGACCAGCGAGACGCTGACTGTCCTTCGGAGCGCCGCTGGCCCTGAGGAACGTGGAGGTGTGCCGTCGTGACCGATCCTGACGCCATCGCAATGGTAACCGTCGAGCGCAGAGGCGACGTCGCCCTCATCGAGTTGCAGCGACCAGAAGCCCGCAATGCCGTCAACGTGGCTCTGGCGACCGCCATTTGCGACAGCGTGACCGCCTGCCAGGACGCCGGCGCCATCGTGATCACGGGCGCCGATCCAGCCTTTTGTGCCGGCTTGGACCTGCGATCGCTTGGGGTCGAGTCGCTCGGAGACCTGCCACCGTTCAACGCCACGGTGGCGGCCTCGTCCGTCCCCGTCATCGCCGCGGTCAACGGCCCGGCGGTCACCGGCGGGTTCGAGCTGGCCCTGGCGGCCGACTTCATCGTGGCGTCGGAGCGGGCCGCGTTCGCGGACACCCATCTCCGGGTCGGCGTGTACCCGGGCCCAGTTCTGGTGGATCTGCCCCGTCGGGTCGGGCCGGCCTGGGCGAGAGAAATGTCGCTGACCGGAAACTTCGTGGACGCCGCCACGGCTCTGCGGATCGGTATCGCCAACCACGTGGTTGCCCACGAGGAGCTCGTTCCTTTCGCCATGGAGCTGGCCGCCGCCATCGCCGAGCAGGATCGGATCATGGTCGCCACCATGCGCCGGGACTGGGACGCCAGCGTTGGGACGCCCATCGAGCAGGCTCGCAAGATCCACGAGGAGCACGGTCGTAGCTTGCGACACCAAACCTCGGCGGCGGGAATCGCAGCTCACCGCGAGGCAGTGCTGGCTCGCTCGCGAGATCAGCGCCGGCCGACCTGAGCGGGCCAGCCGCTACTCGGCCCGGACCTGATCGCGCAGCACGAACTTCTGGATCTTGCCGGTCGCGGTCTTGGGGAGTGGTCCGAACACGATCCGCTTGGGCGCCTTGAAGCGGGCCAGCCGGCCGCGCACATGCTCGACCAGCTCGTCCGGGTCGACTTCTGCGCCCTCCCGCAGGGTGACGAAGGCCACAGGGATCTCGCCCCAGAGTTCGTCGGGTGCCCCGACTACCGCGCTCTCGAGCACGGCGGGGTGAGAATCCAGGGCCTGCTCGATCTCGATGGACGCGATGTTCTCGCCGCCGGAAATGATGATGTCCTTGCTTCGATCGCGCAGCTCGATGGCCCCATCCGGATGCATGACACCGAGGTCCCCGGAGCGGAACCAACCGTCCGGGATGGCCGCCCTGGTGGCGGCCTCGTCGTGGAGATAGCCGAGCATGACGGTGCCGCCCCGAACGGCGACCTGGCCCATGGTCACGCCATCGGCCGGCACATCATCACCGCGCTCATCCACCACCCGCAGGCGCCGGTTGGCGATGTTGGCGCCGCCCTGACGGGACGTGAGCACCGACCGTTGGGCCGGCGTCAGCCGGGCGGCCTCGGGTGGAAGCTGGCGGATGGCGACCGGACCAAAGGTCTCGGTAAGGCCGTAGAGGTGGATCACGTTCATGTCGAGGTTTCCCATCCGCTCCAGCAAGGCTGGAGACGGAGGCGCGCCGCCGGTTGCGACGGTGATCGGGCGGTGCACCCGGCCCGGGTCGGCGCTGGGATCGGCCGCCAGCATGGTCAGCACCGTCGGGGCGGCGTTGAAATGGGTGACGTCGTAGCGCTCGATCATGTCCCACACGGTGGCGGGGACGATCCGGGGCAGGCACAGGTGGGTGCCGCCCGCCGCGGTGACGGCCCAGGTAAAACACCAGCCGTTGCAATGGAACATCGGCAGCGTCCACAGGAACACGCTGTCGAGCCCCAGGCCGGTATGAAACGCCATCGCCAGGCTCTGCAGGTAGGCGCCGCGGTGGTGGTACATCACCCCTTTCGGGCGCCCCGTAGTGCCGCTGGTGTAGTCGATAGCGATCAATGACCACTCGTCGTCGGGTGGGATCCCATATGGCTCGGCCGCCGCAAGTCCGCCTTCGTAATCGGAGCCAACGACCATGACCGGGGCGCTCAGATCACCAGCCAGGTGGGCGTGGGCGTCGTCAACCAGCAGGACCTTGGCGCCGCTGTGCTCCACGATGTACTGCAACTCGGGGACCGAAAGGCGGGTATTGAGAGCGACGAGCACGGCCCCGGCCAGTGGCACACCGTAGTGCGACTCCAACAGCAGGCTGTTGTTGAGGGCCAGCACGGCGACCCGGTCTCCGGGCTGCACGCCGAGCGTGCGCAGGAAACCCGCTTCCCGGTGGACCCGTTCGTTGAACTCTCGGTAGGACCACTGCCGATCACCGTCGACGACAGCCCGGCGGTCAGCAAAAAGCATGGCGCTGCGCTCCAGGAACCCGAGGGGGGTCAATGGCTCCGTGGCCGCTGTCGTCGGGTCGATCATCCTCTTTCCCTTCTAGGTTCGGTGCTCAGCTTGGACCGGGTTAGACCCCGGCGAGGAGGTCGTTGGATGCGGCCGGCATTCCGGCCTGGCGGCGGCGCCCAGCAGTCACGGTAGAGGACCGCATCAGCAGCGTGGGCACTAGGCCGAAGCAGGCGCGGCCGGCTACCTACCCACCGATCAGTCACCTGGTTGAGTACGGCGGGACTCGGGGGGCGCCGGGCCGGCGGGTAACGTCCGATCGGTATGGAAGCTACGGGGATGACGCTGGCCCTGCTGGAAATGCCGGCGTGGTGCACGCAGGACTACAACAGGTGGTACGACCTCGACCACTTGCCGGAGCACATCTCTAAGGCCGATGTGCTCATAGGCCGGCGCTATGTCGCGCCGCGGGACTTGCGGGCCCTGCCGGGTACCCTGCCCTCGGATTGGGTCGGAGGCTATCCCCCGTATCTGACGACGTACTGGTTCGGGGGCCCGCTCGAGTTCACCAGCGACGAGGCTCTGGCCGGGTGGCGGACCAAGGACCGCCACCTAGTGAAATCCGGCCGCTTCTGGCAGGTAGGGCGGGTCCGCCACACCAGTCGCTGGCGGGTGGCGGCGACCACCAACCGACCGTCGGTGCTGGTCGACAAGGCCGCTACGCCGTATCTGGCCCACCGAGGCGTAATCGTCGCCATCGGGCGGGCCCCAACTCCCGAGCGCCTGCCCGAAGCCATCGCCTGGTGGGACGACGTCCACCTGAACGATCTCTTTGCGCCGCCCGGGATCCTCGCCGCCATCCGCTTCCAGCCGGTTGACGCCGGCGACGAAGGGATTCTCTTACACCTGCTCCTTTGCGAGGACGCCGCCCTCGGCAGTGATGGCCAGAATTGAAGCCGCCATGCCGTACCTGAAAGCCGTGGGCCGTTTCCCCGCCCACGGGGGCGTTTACGAGCCGATGGCGTTCCTTCCCTACCAGTGGATCGTTCCCCTCCAGTACGACTTCGATATCGGCGACAGCGACGAGCTTCCCGCCGGGATTCCGGTCACGGGTTGAAGGTCCAGCCTCCCTCCGGCCGGCGCAGCCACCCGCTCGCAGCCCAGGTACCACCGTCGACCGGGATGTTGACGCCGGTCACGTAGGCGGCCATCTGCGAGCACAGCCAGACCACGGCGCTGGCGCACTCCTCGACCAGCCCTTCCCGACCGAGCGGGACCACCCTGGCCCAGTCCGGAGAGGAGTCCCCCCACGAAGCCGGGTCGACCGGCCCCGACCGGTTGCCGCGGCCACCAGGGGTCACGGTGTGGTCTGGTGAGATGCAGTTGACCCGAATACCGTGCTCGGCCAGTTCGACCGCCATCGTCCGGGTGAAGTTGATCATGCCCGCCTTGCACGCGGAGTACACCGCGAACATCGGGGCGGCCCGGCTGCCCTCGATGCTGCTGACATTGACGATCGCCCCGCCCCGACCGGCATCGATCATGTGCTGAGCCGCCTCCTGAGTGGCGATCAGCATGCTGATCAGATTGATCTCGACGTGCCGACGAATGCTGCGCTCCGGCTGGGTCATAAACAGCCCGGCCCGTACGCCGCCCGCGTTGTTGACGAGCACATCGATGCGACCGAACCGCTCGCTTACCTCGCTCATGGCGGACCGGATCTGGTCGCTGTCGGTGACGTCGCAGACGATGCCGGCCGCCTGGCGCCCTAGTCCCCGCACGGCCGCCTCCGTCGCCGCGCACCGTTCCGGCACCGAGTCCAGCACGGCCACGTGGGCGCCGAACTTGGCCAGGCCCAGGGCCGTGCCTTGGCCGATGCCACCGCCGCCCCCGGTGACCACCGCGACCCGGTCGGTGAGCAGGATGTCCGCCGGGTCGACGATCGTGTGCTCGACGTCGCGAGCGATCGTCATCAGCTCAACATGGTCCATGTGATCTCCTGCTTTGATGGCTGGCGCCTTGCTCGACGGCCACGGGGGTCGGTTTGGAGGGCCAGGAGACCGATCCCGGCGGGTACCAGAGGAGCCGACGACGGCGCTTCGGCTGGCTCAGACCTCGATATCGAGGAAGCGGCCCAGGTTGCCGCGCATGATGGCCTTCTGCTGCTCCTCGTTGAAGGTCGCGATCTGGCCGAGATAGGAGCTCGGATCGGGAAGGCCTTCCCCATGCGGAAAGTCAGAGCCGAACACGATGGGCTCGATCCCGACGGCTTCCACCACCCGGGGGACGTTCTCCTCGGGGAAAGGCGCCACGAAGCAGTGCTGGCGGAAATATTCGCTCGGGCGCATCTCCAGTTTGCCCCAGGTGGCCCGCCGGCCCATAAGGAAGGCATGGTCCATCTTCCGGATGGCGTAGGGCAGCCACACCGTGCCTTGCTCCGACAGGAGCAGCTTCATGGCGGGAAAGCGCTGGAACCAACCCTGCATGATGGCGGCGCCGACCGTCTCCATGGCCGGGCGGTCCCCGTAGTAGAACACCCACTGGAAGGCATCCATGTCGCCGAGCATGACCTCTTCCTCGCTCCACTCGAGGCCCTGGGCCGCGTAGCGGGTGACCGACGCCAGGTGGGTGCAGAGGCGAATACCGGCTTCGCTGCAAATGGACCAGAAGCGGTCGTTCTCGGGGCGGAACGGGGAGGTGTGCATCGACGGCCCGGTGGACGTCTGAATTACCCTCGGCACCTCGATCTTCATGATCTCTTCGAGCAGCTTGACGGCGGCCTCGGGGTCGGCGAAGGAGACGAACGGGGGGGTGAACAGCCGGTTCTCGTAGTTGTAGCCCCACTCGTCGCCCAGATACCGGTCCAGAGCCGTCAGGTTGGCGTAGAGGCCGTCGTAGTCGTCCTCGAACTCGACCTCGATTCCGGGCAGGGCGGCAAAGTTGACGGCGCACTGGATCCCCTGAGAATCCATCACTACCAGCCGGTCCGACGGGTTGTCCAGGTGCTCCTGCAACTCGCGGTAGCGTCGGGCGAAGTCCTTCCGGCCCTCTTCGTCGAGACCCTTGAGCGGGTTGAGTTTGGTGAGCAGCGAACCGGGGATCACCTGGCCCCCTGCCTCGTCGGATGCGCCCGCGTCCTTGATGCCGAGGTCGGCGAGGATGTCGTTGGAGCCCACGACCTGGAAGTTCTTGTACGTGAACCGGCGCGGCCGGCCGTTGAAGGTCTGGTCCCGGCGGCCGTCCGGCAAGGTAACGGTCCGGATCGCCATGTCCTTCTTGTCCGGATCGATGTAGTCCTCGTATGCGGTGGGCCGAGGCGTCGAGTGCTCGTCCGCGTCGTTGATCAGGTACGAGAGCGCGGTCTCAGCAGTGATGAGGGCCATGGCGATGCCTCCTCGACGATCGCGGCTCCAGTGGAGGCCGCGATCTGATTATCGGACTGAGTGCAACTCTACCCCATCTGCTCGGGAGGCAAAAGGCTCGGTCTCCTCGAGTGGAAAAGGAGCGGGCCGATCACGAAAAGGCGCAGCCTGGCGTTAGCCCTGTCGTTCGGCAATCGGGATGCTGCGCCCCTCAATTTGTTCGACGGCGGCCCAGAAGTCGTCAGGGACGGGGACGGCACCTGTTTCGGGGTCGACGAACACGGTGACCATCTCCGCCTGGTGAATCATGCGCCCGTCGTCGGTGTGCCAGAGCCCGGCGGCAAAGGTGCAGGCCCGCCGGCTGCGGCCGGCTGCCTTGATACCGCGCTGAAGCTGCTGGCCCGCGAAAGCCTCGTTGTCGAGGGAATAACTGACCCGGCGCATCGCCGGTGTGACGGGTGACGCGGCCAGCCCGTCTCTCGCTCGAGCCAGGTACTTCGACCACAATTTCGACACCAGTTCCTGCGTCTCGTAGTCGACCAGGTGGTGAGCGTCACCGGCTGTCCCCGGTGCCGTGACGTCCTCCACGATCGTGTATTCGTCTTCGTGCACCGCGGTTCCTCCCTGGCCTGTGACCATGCTTAACTTACCTCGATGCGATGCCGCGGGGGGTGGGTGCACCTCGTGCGGGTGAGTGGAGGCGAATGAAGCCGGCCCCGTTTGAGTGGCACGGGCCGGAACGTGTGGATGAGGCGCTCGGTCTGTTGAGTTCCTACGGGGATGAGGCCAAGGCCCTGGCCGGAGGCCAGAGCCTGGTGCCCATGCTGGCGTTACGACTGGCGCGCTTCGACCACCTGGTGGATCTCAATCGCATCCCGGAGTTGTCAGGGGTGTCCCGCTCGAACGGATCACTGCGAGTGGGGGCCATGACCCGCCACCGAACCGTCGAATACTCCGACGACGTCGCGAGGGCCGTTCCGCTGCTGGCTCGGGCGACCAGCCAGGTCGGTCATTTTCAAATCCGCAACCGCGGCACGGTGGGTGGGGCCGTGGCCCACGCCGACCCGGCCGCCGAACAGCCGGCCGTATGTGTGGCCCTGGACGCAGTGATGGAAGTGGCCTCCTTGTCAGGGCGTCGGGACGTGGATGCGGCCTCGTTTTTTGAGGGAACCTGGGCGACCGCCGTCCGTCCCGACGAACTGCTGGTGGCGCTGCGATTTCCGATTTGGACGGGACGCTGCGGCTTCGCCGTAGAGGAAGTGGCCCGCCGGCACGGCGATTTCGCCCTGGCGGGAGTGGTGTGCGGCCTGGCCGTCGACGCCAGCGGCGTGGTTGAGCGGGCCGCGGTGGCGCTGTTCGGGGTGGCAGGGACGCCGGTGCGGGCCTCGGGCGCGGAGGCGGCCCTGCTGGCGGGGTCTCCCCCGGACGAGGTGGCGCAGGCGGCCCGGGAAGGCCTCGACCCTCCGGAGGACCTGCACGCCACCAGCAGCTACCGGAGCCGGGTCGCCGGGGTCCTCGTGGGGCGAGCCGTGGCCAAGGCCCGGGAGGAAGCCCTGGCCATCGCGGAGGACCACGGTGGCTGAGCGATCGATCGTCCTGCGGGTGAACGGTGAAGCCCGCACCGTGTTGGTCGAAGACCGCACCACATTGGGTGACGCCCTGCGGGAGGGCTGCCAGCTGACGGGGACGCATCTGGCGTGCGAGCACGGGGTCTGCGGGGCGTGCACCGTCATGCTCGACGGCGACGCGGTGCGGTCTTGCCTGCTGTTCGCGGTCCAGGCGGTGGGCGCAGAGGTGACCACCATCGAGGGGGTCACGCCCGCTGACGGGAGCCTGAGCGTGGTGCAGGAGGCGTTCCGAGAGTCGCACGGTTTGCAGTGCGGATTCTGCACGCCGGGATTCGTGGTGTCCTTGACGGCGTTTCTCGCTGCCCATCCCGACCCCAGCGAGGAGGAGCTGATGGCGGCCCTGACCGGAAATCTCTGCCGGTGCACCGGCTATCAGGGGATCGTGCGGGCGGCCCGGATGGCGGCGGAGAGCACCCGGGCCGGGATGGGCGCCGCCGCCGGAGCGGTCGTTGCCACCGAGGTGGGAGCGGGGGGTGCCGCCGAGGTGGGAGCGGGGGGTGCCGCCGAGGTGGGAGCGGGGCGTGCCGCCGAGGCGGGAGCGGGGGGTGACCGGGGGTGACTGCGGCGCCCGGACTCGGTGCGGCTCGGTTCGTGGGCCAGTCCGTCCGCCGGCGGGAAGATCCCCGTTTGCTGGCCGGGCGGGGCCGCTACGCCGATGACGTGACATTGCCGGGCCAGCTGCACATCGCCTTCTTGCGTAGCGACGTGGCCGCCGGGCGGATCGTGGGGATCGATACCAGCGCGGCCCGGGCTCTGCCGGGCGTCCAGGCGGTATTGACCGGGGCCGACCTCAACCCGATTTCGGGACCCTTGTGGACGACCACCAATGGCCCGCCGGCCTACGGACCGAATCTCACTCCCCTGGCGGGTGACGACGTTCGCTTCGTGGGCGATCCGATCGCCGTGGTCGTGGCCAGCAGCCGCTACCTGGCCGAGGACGCCTGCGAGCTGATCGAGGTGGACATCGAAGCGACCGCGGCCGTGGCCAGCCTGGAGGCGGCCCTGGCCGAGAACGCACACGTAGTGCACCCCGAACTGGGCACCAACGTGGTCGACGCTCCCCGCGCCCCTGACCCCGAACTCGACGAGATCCTGGCCGGAGCGACCCACGTGATCACCCGGACCTTCGCCATGGCTCGCACCACCAACGTGCCCATGGAGGGGCGGGCCTTGGTGGCCAGCTGGGACACCTACGCCGGCGAGTTACGAGTGTGGCCGTCCACGCAGAGCCCGCATGAGATCAAGGCCTTTTCCGCACGTGTCCTCGGTATCCCCCAGAACCGGGTGCGGGTTGAGTTCGGCGACGTCGGCGGGGCGTTCGGTCAGAAGATGTACCCGAACCGCGAGGACGCGGCGGTGCTGCTGGCCGCCAAGGTGGTGGGCCGGCCGGTCAAATGGATAGAGGACCGTCGCGAGAACCTGATCTCCGCCAATCAGGCCCGCCACGACATCGCCACCGTGACCATGGCCCTTGACGACGAACGGCCGCTTCCTCGCCGCAATCGTCGACCTGTTGGAGGGGGTGGGCACCTATCCCCACGGGGGCGGGACGACGGGCTGGCGGCATGCTCGTGGCCCTCATGTTCACCGGCCCCTACCGCATCCCCAAGCTGGGCTTCTCCTGCCGGACCGTGTTCACCAACACGTGCGGCAAGGCCCCCTTCCGGGGGCCGTGGGCGATCGAGACCATCGCCCGGGAGCAGATGGTCGACGCGGTAGCGGCCGAGATCGGCATGGACCCGCTCGAACTGCGCCGGCGCAACGTCATCCATCAATCGGATCTGCCCTACACCATGTGGAACGGGATGGTCTATGACATCGTGACTCCCGAGGAAACCCTCGAGCAGGCCGTGACCATGATCGGCTGGGAGGATTTCCGGGCCGAGCAGGGCGCCGCCCGACGGGAAGGCCGCTGGCTCGGGCGCCGGTCTCAGCCTGTTCGTGGAGCCCTCGGCGGTCGGTATGGGCGCGTGGGCCAGCGAGGCGGCCATCGTTCGCATCGACGTGTCGGGGCAGGTCGAGGTGCTCATGGGCAGCGGCAGCCACGGCCACAGCCTCGAGACCACCATCGCCCAGGTGGTCGCCGACCATCTGGGTTGCGACTTCGACGACGTCGTGCTGCGCCAGGGGGGCGACACCCCCTACGGGCCGGGCACCGGAGGCAGCCGCAGCGCCGTCATTCTCGGCGGAGCGGCCCAGACTGCGGCCGCCAGCCTGAAGCGAGAAGGTGGTGGCGATCGCGGCCCACCTGCTCGAGGCCGCGCCCGAGGACCTCGAGGTGGTCGGCTCCGCCGTGTCGGTGCGGGGGACCCCCGCCAAGGCGGTTTCGTTCGCCGAGATTGCCGGAGTGGCCTATCTCAACCCGGCTGCCCTACCGCCCGGCACCGAGGCCGGATTGGAGTCCTCCAAGCGGTTCCAGCCGCCATCCCCGTTCACCTGGTCCAACGCCTGCCACGTGTGCACCTGTGAGATCGACCGGGAGACCGGCAGCCGTCACGCTCCTCAACTACCTGGTCAGTGAGGACTGCGGGGTGATGATCAACCCCATGGTCGTCGAAGGCCAGATCGCCGGCGGGGTGGCCCAGGGGATCGGCGGGGCCCTCTACGAGGAAATGGCCTACGACGCCGATGGCAATCCACTGGCCACCACGTTCCTCGACTATCTCATCCCCACCGCCGCCGAGATCCCAGAGATGTCCTACGGGCATGTGCAGACCCCTTCGGCCAGCCTGGGCGGCTACAAGGGTCTGGGTGAGGGCGGGGCCATCGCCTCGCCCGCGGCCGTGGCCAACGCCATCAACGATGCCCTCGCTCCCCTCGGCGTCACCCTCACCCAGTTTCCGATCACCCCCTGGCGGATCCTGCAGGCCATCGAAGAGGCCACCCAGGCGGCTGCTCCGGCCGGAACGACCCCAGTCGCCCGGACCAACGGCGCCTCTCCCCCGGCCCGCCCGGGCCGGGCACCTGAGACATTGGGCCCGGCTCCCCTGAGGCCGGGCGATTGAAGGCGCGCCGGCGCAGGCTGGCGGGGGGCCGGATTGGCGGGGGTTCGGATTGGCGGGGGTTCGGATTGGCGGGGGGCCGGATTGGCTGGGGGCCGGATTGGCGGGGGGCCGGATTCGCTTTGTGTCTGGTGGCGCCCTATAAGTGGGCCGAGTTTCGGCCAGAGAGTGTGGCGGTCGGCCTCTCGACCGCCACACTCTCCCGCTAACAGCTAGCCGGGGCGCGCCACTGGGCTGGACGGAACAAGAAAACTGCCTTTTCGATCGCGCTACGGTGGGCGCGCCGCGATGAGGGAGGGCACCGATGACGATGCGGGACCAAACAGCAGTGGTCGGTGTGGGAGCTACGCCCTATTACAAACGCGGGCAGTCGGTGCCCGAGACCCAGCTGTCGATGGCCTGCACTGCGATCCTGGGGGCGCTCGACGACGCGGGCCTCACGATCAACGACCTTGATGGTTTCACCATCTACTCGAACTCCATCGATCCGGCCCAGGTGGCCGCGGTCCTCGGGGTACCGGAAGTCCGCTTTGCCGCCACCCTGACCTCGGGCGGTGGCGGGTCAGCCGGGTCGCTCGGCCTGGCGGCGGCCGCCATCCACGCCGGGATGGCCGACGTGTGCGTCACCGTCATGACCCTCCAGCAAACCACCCGTCGGCTGGGGGGTACGGCCGTCGCCGGCACCAGCATCTATGGGGGCGGCGGCGGAGGCGGCAGTCCCTACGGCGGCGGCGGCATCCCCCCGAGCATGGCGTTCACCGCCGGCAGCGGGCTCATTTCACCAGGCCACAGCTTCTCGATCCTGACCCGCCGGCACATGCACCTGTACGGAACCACCCGGGATCATCTCGCCGACGTCGCCATCACCCAGCGCGACTACGCCATCACCAGGCCCACCTCGATCCAACGGCAGCCGCTCACCCGCGAGGACTATTTCAACGCCCGGATGATCAGCGAGCCGCTCTGCCTGTTTGACTACACCATGGAGACCGACGGAGCGGTAGCCGCAGTCGTGACGTCCGCGGACCGGGCCCGGGACCTCCGCCACCCGCCCGTGTACATCATGTCGTCCGCAAACGGCGGGATGGGAAGGTGGGGGCCGGCGATTTTCAGCTTTTTCCAGCAGCCCGACGAGTACTTCGCCTCTTCGGGTCATCGCCCGGTCGCCCGCCGCATGTACGAGATGGCCGGCGTCACCCCCGACGACGTCGACGTGGCCCTGCTCTACGACCACTTCTCGCCGATGGTGCTGATGCAGCTCGAGGACTACGGGTTCTGCGGGATCGGCGAAAGCGGCCCCTTCGTCGCCGAGGGCAATACCCGCATCGGCGGGAGCATCCCCACCAACACTCACGGCGGCCATCTTTCAGAGGCGTACATCATCGGCATGACGCACGTCCGGGAAGCGGTCGAGCAATTGCGTGGCGTCGCCATCAATCAGGTACCGGACGCCGAAATCGCCCTCGTGACCGGCGGCCCCGCATCCCTGCCCGTGAGCGGCACCCTACTCAGGAGATAGACCCATGACCGACAGCACCAAGATCACGCCAGGCGTCTATCCGGTTGGGATCCGCGACCCCTACGCCGATGAATCAACCCAGCCATTCTGGACCGCGGCCCTCGAGGATCGTCTGCTCGCCAGTAAATGCACCACGTGCGGCACCTTCCATCTTCCGCCCCCGCCGCGCTGCTTCGTCTGCCAGCACGACATCTTCGAGTGGGTAGAGCTGCCGGGCACGGGAACCATCTACAGCTACACGGTGGTACGCCATCCGCTGTCACCCTCCTTGGCCGAGGCGGTTCCGTATGTGTCGGCGGTGATCGACCTCGACGGCACCCAAGGCGCCGGGGCCCGGATGATCGCCAATGTCGTCAACTGCGACCCGGAGGCCGTGGCGGTAGGCGACCAGGTGCGGGTCGCGTTCGACAAGCTGAGCGACACTCTGGCTCTACCTCGCTTCGAGCCGGTGTCGTGACTGCGGAGTACCATCAGGTCCAACGGGTCGAGCCCTGAGGCGGTCACGACCGAGCCCGGCTCTGGCGCCGGCGGCCGGTACGGCTCTGTTCACCCCCCGGCGGGTGGAACCGCCTGGTCGCGGGTCCACGCCTGGCCCGCCTCGATCGCCTCCTGGTGGGACGAGGCCTGCAACCCGCGGCGACGCACGTCGAGCTGGCGGACGATTTCGTCTTCGCTGCTGCCGCGCTGGCGCAACCATTGCCCGAACCCGTCGAGATCACGGGCCAGGCAGGCCGCCAGACCGGGGGTCGAGTCGGTGACCGTCTCGGCGGTGATCTCCCCGAAGGACCCAAAACAGCGCTCGACCCACTGTCGAGCCGGCTCGCCGCCTTCCCAGATCAGGACCATCTGGCGGGGGTCGCCATCCACGTACAACCACTGGTGCAGTTGAAGATCGTCGGGAA
Source organism: uncultured Acidimicrobiaceae bacterium (assembly GCA_963769725.1). Lineage (GTDB taxonomy): Bacteria > Actinomycetota > Acidimicrobiia > Acidimicrobiales > Palsa-688 > PALSA-693. The sequence goes on from CAVYMU010000012.1 coordinate 222,017, forward strand.
CCGGGCCCTGCCAGAGACTGGCGAGGAACTCGGCGGTGCGGCTGGTGTCGGGCCGGAACCGGTAGTGGTAGAGCACGGTCATGAACTCCTGGCGCCAAAGGGGTCTCAACGATACCGCGAGCGCACGGCGCCGGGACGAAAGATCGGCGTCGAGCGGCGAGGTTCCTGCCCCGCCCCGCCCCACCCTGGGCCGCGCCCACCCCCGGCCCCGCGGGCCGTGGCCCCGAGCGCTCAGCCGAGCAGCGGGTTGGCGAAGCGGTGAATAGTGACCTCTTCGCTATCGGTGTCGAGGGTCGCATACGTCACCATCCCCGGGTGGTCCGGATCGCCTCCTTGCCCGAGTGAACCCGGGTTGACGACCAGCGTCGTTCCTACCCTTTGGGCCATGGGGACGTGGGTGTGCCCGAGCACGAGAATGTCGGCGTCGATGTCCGCACACCGGGCCAGCTGAGGGCTACCCGGATAGAGATACTCGCTGTAGGGAGCGAACGGACTGGCGTGCACCATCAGGAGCCGCTTCCCTGAGACGCGCCGCGCATGCTGGTTCGGCGCACCGGCCATGAAATCGACGTTGTGCGGGCGGACCTGGGGCCCGGACCGGGCCCGCTCCCCGTGCTCGCTCAGGAGGGTCATCTCGTGGTTGCCGGCGATGTAGGTGATGCCGTGGTCGCGAATGCTCTCGATGACCTCGTTGGAGAAGCGGTACTGGAGCACGGCGTCGCCGGCCAGCCACACCTCGTCGACCGTCGAACTGAGCGCTTCCAGGGCGAGCCCCATCGCTTCCGCGTTGCAATGCACGTCGGACATGATCCCTAGCAGCATTTCCGGACGACCGCACCTTCCCTGGCTCTGGCTCGCACCCCACTCTACCGACCAACCGGGGAATGCAAATGAGATGTTGAAATAGGCCGGGCTCGCGGTCGACACGGCAACTAGCATGAGTGACACGGCGGGTGGCCGCCTCTGACCAGACGAGACGAGATGGGGAGTGACACCATGATCAAGGCGGTGGACCTGGCCGTGAGCGACGAAGAGGTCGAGCTGTCGTTCCGCCGGCCTCCACTGTCCGAGCGCTCGGCGCGGCCCGTGCTGATCGGCATGGGCGATCCGGTGGCCGGTCCCCTCGTGGGCCTGTTTTACGATGCGCCCTCGACCCCCGAACAGCTGGCGGGGCCGCCGGACCTCGCCCCGGCGCACAGCCATCCCTGCGACAACTTCCGGATCGTGATGAAGGGCGAGCTGTGGGTTGGGCAGGAGCGCTATCACCACGGGGAGTTCCGGCTCCAGCGGTCCGGCCGTCCCTACGGGCGCGACGGGGATGCCCCTCACGAAGAGGGCAATTGGAGGATCATCTTCTTCGCCGACCGGCGGGGCCATCGGGTCCGCCCCACCAATCCCGAGTTGCGGGCGCAGTACGCGGATCCCGACACCATCGCCAAGACCAAGGAGCACTTCGGCGACGTCCTGCCGGTGGTACTGGCCGACGAGGACGACGGCGTGAACGGGCTGGTGACCTCGATCGACAAGCCGTTCAGCAAGGTCGGGCACATCGACGCCTCCTTCCGCGAGACGGGCGGGTGGGCACTCATCGGTGACGGTGGCCGGGTGGCCGTCAGCCTCCTGGGCGTCCATGACGTGGGGCCGGTCGTCATACTCCAGCGCACCCCGCCCGGACAGCTGGCCACCCCCGCGGCGACGTTCAGCTCGGACGTGTTCCGCGCCGTGATCCGGGGTTCCTACCAGCAGGGTGGCCAGACGGTGCAGATGGGCGACTGCGCCCTGCGCGCCGGCGGGCGGTCCTGGGACGCGGTGGTAGCAGGGAGCGAAGGCCTCGACGAGGTGATCATCGTCGGCGACCGTCGGGGCGCGGTGCCGGCGACGAGCGGGCCGGGTGCGGGCTGGTCGGACACGGTCAGCGAGCTGGTGGTCCGACTTCAGGCCGACCTGGGTGCGCTGGCCGTAGCCTGAGGGGGCGACGGCTGGCCGGCGGCGGCGCCGGCGACTCGAGGCGGGCTGGCCGGCGACCGCACCGGTCATCTTTTCTGTCCGAGGGACAGCCCACTTGAAGGGCGCCACCGGACACAAAGTGACGGTGGGACGCCGCCGGCGTCGGGACCGAGCCCCGGGACGGCCGGCAACCAGGCCCGCCTGGGGGTCTCAGGCGGCCGGACCGTCGGGGGCGGGTGGGACTCGACTTCTGTACCAAGGGCGCCACTTATGGAGGGAGATGTACATCAGGTGTACATCTCCCTCCATAGGTGCTCCGGACGCGCCAAAAGTCGGAGGCTCCCTCGGACCCGCCAGTTGGCGACGATCCGTCAGGGCCGGGGAAAGCGGGGCGTCCCGTCTTCAATCGGAACCCCGAGCGAGTTCAACACCAACGACACCAGATGGTAGTAACCAACCACCATCGCCACCTCGATGAGCTCCTGCTCGTCGTAGCGTTCGGAGAGCGCCGCCCAGGTCGAGTCACCGATGGCGTGGGAGGTGTGCAACTCGTCGGCGGCCCGGCACAGCGTCGCCTCGAAGTCATCCCAACCCGGCGCATCCGGACCGAGCCGCAGGCGCTCCATGTCGTCGGTGGTCATCCCGATCTGCGTTGCCACCCGGTAGTGCTGAGCCAGTTCGTACTCCGAGACGCAATTGCAGCCGGTTCGCAGGATCAGGATCTCGCGATGCCGACCGGGTATGCGCCCGGCCCGGAGCGTCCGCCCGAGGTTGACCATGGCCGCGGCCAGCTCGGGATGGCGAACCAGGGTGGCGTAAATGTTGACCGTCGGGCCCACCACGAGGTCCTCGACGATCTCTTGCTGACGAGGCGAGCGACCCTCCTCCTCCAGCACCGAGATGCGGGTCGGGCGGGTCGGACTGCTCTCATGTCCATCGGCTGTCGTCACGACCCGGCCGCCCCTTGCCGATTCGAGGGGACGCCTCGTCGTGGTGACCTCACGGTGACGCCGCCCCGATGCCGGCCGACACGATCTGACCATGGACCGACTTCCCCATGCTCGACACCAGGAACAGGGCGGTCTCCGCCACGTCGGCCGGATCGGCCAGGTGCTCCTCCATCGGCCCGAGGAGGTCAGGGGGAAGCTGCCGCATCATGTCGGTGAGGGCCGAGGGGGAGAGCGCGTTGACCCGGATGTTGAATCGGGACAGCTCCTTGGCCCAGGTCATGGTCAGACCGGCCAACCCTCCTTTGGACGCGGCATAGGACGAGAACCCGATCGTCCCCTCCGTACCGGCCCCGGAGATCACGTTCAGAATCACGCCACTGCCCCGCTGTTTCATCACGGGCACGACCGCCCGGGTGAGGAACATCGGCCCGGTGAGATTCACCCGGATGACCTCGTTCCATTCCTCGTCGGTGACCCTGGTCACCGCGCTGCGACGGGAGATGGCGGCGTTGTTGACCAGGATGTCGATTCCGCCCAGCTCATCGGTGGCGCGTTGCACCAGGGCGTCGATAGCCGTTTGATCGGCCATGTCCCCGCCGACGCCGATGGATCCGGCGATCGCCGCCGCCGCGGCCTCGGCGTCCTCGGTCCGGCGCCCATTGACGACGACTCGGGCGCCATGATGGGCGAAGGTCTCGGCCATGGCTCGCCCGATACCCCGGGTGGAGCCGGTGACGACCGCCACCTTCCCCTCCAGCAACGGGCCCGTCATGGTCCCGCCGTCTCGGCGCGCATGATCTCGAAGACGATGCCGCCAACTTCGGCAAAGAAGAAACGCATGCCGCCCTCACCCCAGGGCGTCACCGCCGGCTCGGTGCAGGGGATGCCAGCCGCCACACACCGCTCGTGAGCCCGTTCGACATGGCGGGTCCCGACCGCTACCGCCCAGATGTGGGCCTTGTCACCCGGCAGGATCTGGAACTGGCGGCTCTCGGTCGAGCCGGTGATGCGGCCGCTGAATCCGCGGGCGCCCCGGAAGGCGTGGACCGAGTCCAGCGTGAACTCCCCGGCCGCGCCCCGCGCCGGGGACGGGATCGACTCCCCGCCCGCCGGTGCCGAACTGTCGCCGAACTGCCAACCTTCCGGTATGTCGAGCACCTCTCGCAGAAAGCGATCGATGGCGTCGGGATCCGTGGTGACGATTTTGACGTGATTGATTCGATCCAACGACTTCCCCTTCTCCCGCTTCGACGATGCGGACCGGCTGCGGCAGTGTAACCCCACCCGATCAACCGAACCCCGACCACGCCGCCCAGCACCGTTTGACGCCCAGACACCCAGACGCCGAGGACGCCGAGGTCGCCGAGGTCGCCGAAGTCGCCGAGGCGCCGATCCCCACCGGCCCTACTTGAAGTGGGGCATCACATCCGACGCCAGGAGCTGCAACATGGCCTCTCCGCCGCGGTCATAGGGAAAGAACACAAAATAGGTAAAGCCGGCTTCGACGTACCCACCGATACGGTCGACAATCGCCTGGGGCGTACCGATGAAGCCACCGTCGTCCAGGCCCCAGCCGGTTCCCCCGTAGCGGCGTTCGGCCACGCTTCGAGCGGCGTCGACCCCGGCTTGGTCCTCGGCGAGCACCAGCACGGCTTCCAACGACCTGCGCACCGAGGTGGGATCGCGGCCCTCCTGCTCGCAGGCGGCATCGAGGGCGATCGAAGCCTGCAGGCATTGACCCAGCCCGTAGGTCGGGACATTCCAGACGTCCGCGTACCGGGCCACCAGCGGCAGGGTGTAGCGCACCCCGATGCCGCCAACGTGTATCGGCGGCCGCGGCGTCTGCACCGGGCCCGGCACGTTGGGCAGGTCGTGGACCTGGTAATAACGCCCGGCAAAGGTCGTCTGCTCGGCGGCAAACATCCGGGTGACGATTTCCAGGCCCTCGGCCAATCGCGCCGACCGTTCTGCGAGAGTGCCCCAGGCGAAGCCGCCCTCGTGATGCTCGGCCTCGTAAGAGCCGCTCCCGATACCGAGTTCGAGCCGGCCGCCGGAGAGGATGTCCAGCGTCGTCGCCATCCGGCCCAGCAGGGCCGGGTGGCGCAGGTTGTTGTTGACGACCAGGTGACCGAGGCGCAGCGTGGACGTCTGCATCAGCAGGGCGGTAGCCAGCGTCCATCCTTCCAGGGCGCCGAATTGCGGCAGCCCCGGTGTGTACAAATGGTCGTAGAGCCAGAACGAGGTAACGCCCAGCTGTTCGCAGAGACGGGCCCGCGACCGTATCTCTTCAAATTCGAACGAGATTTGAGGAATGTAAATGCCGAAGTCAACTTGCTCAGCCACCACGTCCACGGCTCCTCCCCGCGTTGCCAACCGCCAGTCCCCCGAGATCTCACCCGAGTGTAACTGGCCGACCCGCCAGCGCAGGCGGCCCCGGGGGTCGGGGCCGCACGACTCGGGCCCGGTCCGGACGGCCTCGGTGGCGGGGCCAGAGCGGCTAGGGCCGCGACACCTCCACTACGTCATCGACGACGCGTGTCGGGTAGATGTCGATCGGTCCGGACCACCCGTCCTGAGAGGCCAGGACACACTGGCCGGTGGTGATATCGAAGATGCTGCCGTGCTCGGGGCAGCGGATCAGCCGGCCGCGGAAGAGCGGCAGGCCGCCGAGAATGGTGCCCTGATGCGGGCATTGATGGGCAAAGGCGCAGAAGGTGCCGTCGACGTTGCCGATCGCGATCGGCCATCCGTCCACCTCGACCGTCGCCGTTTCACCGGGCCCGATCCAATCTGAAGGCATGGCTGGGTGGAACTCGCTCACCGGGCCGACCATAGGCGCTGCACTCCCCTTTTGCCCGCACCTCCACCATCCGACAAGATGCCAGCATGCAGCGGGTGCTGGGGGGGGTGGGCGTCGTCGAACTGGCCGAAGGCGTCGCCGGGAGCTACTGCGGCAAGTTGTTCGCCGATCTTGGCGCCGATGTCGTCAAGGTCGAGGGCCCGGGCGGAGATCCCATCCGCGGCTCGCCGGAGGGGTCGCGCGCTTCCGTCGGAGGCGGCTTCCTCCACCTGAACACCAACAAGCGCAGCGTCGTCATCGATCCGGATGCGCCGGGCGCAACCGACCGGTTGTGGCGACTCCTCGAGTCTGCTGACCTCGTCGTCGAGGTTTCCGGGGCCGGTGACCTGGCCCGCTACGGCCTCGGCTGGGCCGGCGTACACGCCCGGCTGCCGGCGCTGGTGCTGGTCAGCATCAGCGGGTTTGGCGCCACCGGCCCCTACGCCGGTTACAAGTGGAGCGACCTGACGGTGCAAGCCATGAGCGGCGCTCTGCTCCTGCAGCACAGCAACCAGCAGGATCCGGTGAAGCTGCCAGCCCGGGTGGCGCTGTACTTCGTCGGCAGCATGGCCGCCGTCGGAGGTTTGGGTGCCCTGCTGTGGGCCCGATCGAGCGGCGACGGCCGCTTCGTCGACTGCGCCGCGGTCGAGGCCCTGGCTTCGGTCCCGGCCCGGGCGACGATCCTCCTCGCCTATCAATATCGCGGCGGGGCGGATGGGCCCGGATTCATGAGCTCGTCCGGCGAGACCCTTATCCCCACGGGTGTCTTTCCTTGTGCCGATGGGTACATGGCGATGATGTCGACACCCCAGCAGCTGGGGGAGATGCTGCAGGTCCTCGACAGCGACGAGCTACGGGCCGCCTTCGCCCGACCGGACGCCTTCCAGCGCGGCGACACCAAGGAAGCGATCGACGCCGCCTTGTACCCCTGGCTGCTGTCGCATACCCGCGCCGAAGCCACCGCCGAGGCCCAGGCCGTGGGCTGGCCGCTGGCCGGCGTCAACCTGCCCAACGAGGTCCTGGGTGCCGACCACCTGCACCAACGGAACTTCTGGGTCCACATGGACCACCCGGTGGCGGGATCGGTCGATCTCCCCGGTCCCGGCGCCCGCTTCGCCGAGGGGGGATGGGCCCTGCGAAGGGTCGCGCCGGCTCTGGGCCAGCACCAGGCCGGGCGCTTCGAGGCCGCGACCACCTCGAGCCCTCCCGCCGCGGCCGAGGGTGGTGTCCGGGCAGGCGACGTACTGTCCCGGCCACGGGGGTTCCCGCTCGAGGGGATCCGGGTCCTGGACATGACCACGGTGTGGGCGGGCCCCTACGCCACCATGCTGCTCGCCGATCTGGGCGCCGAGGTCATCCGGGTCGAGAATCCGTTTGTGCTGCCGCCCACCACCAAGGGTTACCAGGCCCGCCCGGCGTTCACCGACAACCTCGGGTATCTCGGTTCGGGGTACGGCCCGGCGGCCCCCGATCGACCGGACCGGCCGTGGAACCGCCACTCGCTCAACAACTCCATCTGTCGCAACAAGCTCTCCTGCACCATCGACACCCGGCGTCCGGAGGGCAAGCAGCTGTTGATGCGACTCGTCGAGCAGTGCGACGTGTTCGTGGAGAACTTCAAAGCCAGCGGTCTCAGCCGGATGGGCATCTCGATAAGCGAGATGCAAGCGCGTCACCCTGGTCTGGTCGTGGTCCGCATGCCGCCGGCGGGGACCACCGGCGACTGGTCGTCCTACGCCGGCTTCGGAGCGCAGTTCGACGGCCTGACCGGCTTCCTGTCGCTGTGCGGCCACCGCGGCTCCGACCTCACGACCAGCCCGGCAACCACCTACATGGACGCGGCCAGCGGTCCGGCCGGTGCCTTTGCGGCCCTGGCCGGGCTTCGCTACCGCGCCGCGACGGGACGGGGCCAGCTGATCGAGATGACCCAGAGCGAGAACGTCATCAACCATCTTGGTGACGTCTACGTCGACTATCAGCTCGGGGTCCCCCCGCCCCGGTTCGGCAACCGCGACCCCGAGCGGGCGCCGCAGGGCCTGTACCGCTGCGGCGACGACAACTGGCTCGCGGTCTCGGTGGGTGACGACCGGGAATGGACCAGGCTGGCCGGCTTGATTAGCGGTCCAGAGCAGCTCGACGACCCTCGCTATCGCCATGCCGCCGGGCGCCAGGCCAACCACGACGACCTCGACGCCCTCCTTTCCTCGTGGGTGCAGGCTCGCGACGCCCTCGACGCCTTCCACGAGCTCCAGCGCCAGGGCGTGCCAGCGGCTCCACTGCTCGACGACCGCATGTTCTGCGAGGATCCTCACCTCAAGGCCAGGGGCTGGCTGCAGCCCCTGACCACGACCGACGTTGGCACCCATCTCCACCCCGGACTCCCGTACCGGGGAGTGCCCCTGGTGTGGCGTCGCGGCTCACCGGGACTCGGAGAGGACAACGACTACGTGTTCACCCAGATCCTGGGCGTGAGCGACGAGGAGCTCGCCGGCTACCGGAAGGCACGGATCGTGGCCGAGGACTACCTGAGTCCGGAGGGCGTGCCGCTCTAGATCGGATCTGGCCCGGCGGGGCCGCCGACCGCTACTGCCCGATGGGCAGGGCTCCGTCCACCCGCACGATAGCTCCGTTGGTGAAGCTCGAGGACGGGCTGGCGAGAAACAGGGCGGCCGTGATGATCTCCTCGGGCCGGCCCGGACGACCGAGGGCATTGTTGGCCGTCTCGCGAGCCTCGGGAGCCCAGGCTTTGGAAATGTCGGTGAGGAACGGCCCGGGCGACAAGGTGTTGACCCTCACCTTGGGCCCGTATTCGGCGGCCAGTGAGCGGGTCATGGCGTTCAGAGCCGCCTTGGCACTGCCGTAGGGGATGACGTTCGGCAGCGGCATCAGGGCCCCGCCCGATGACACGTTGATGATCACCCCGCCGTTGCCCTCATACATGCGCTTGGCTACCTGGGTGGCCAGACGAAAAGGACCCTTGAAGTTGAGGCCGACCACGCTGTCGAAGAGCTCCTCGGTAACATCGTGACTCGGCATGGGGGGGCTCATGCCGGCGTTGTTGACCAGGATGTCGATTCGTTGGAACTCGCCGTAGGCCGCCTCCACCAATCGATCGAGAGAATCCCACTTGGCGGCGTGGACACTGACGGCGAGGGCCCGCCGGCCCAGCGCCCTGACTTCCGCGGCCACGGCCTCACAGTTGTCCAGCTTCCGACTGGCGACAACTATATCGGCGCCGCGCTCGGCAAACGCTCGGACCATCTGATACCCGAGCCCCCGGCTACCGCCGGTGACCAGGGCGACTTGGCCCGTCAAGTCGAAGTATGGATCAGGCGTCATAGCTCATCCTCCGGTCGGTGAGGTGTCGACGGCCGCGGTACAGAACCGGACCAGGTGGGCAACGTCCGCCTTGGTGGGTGCGGCGAACCTCCAGAGAAAGTCGCGCATCAGCCCCATTGTGGCCTGCGTGACCACGGCGGCGTCGCGTACGGGATCGGCGCTGCCAAGCTCCGTAAGGGGCTGCACGAGGAGGTGCGCCAGTGGCCGCTGGCTGGTAACGACCTCGGGGCGAGCGTCGTCTCCGACCCGGCCCCCATTCCACAGCACCGCTCGAGTCGAGTGCGCCACGTCAGGATTGGAGGCCTGGGACATGATCCCCTCGATCCAGCGGCGCAGCTGGGCGCCAGGATGGCGTTCTTTTTCCATCTGGTGGCTGAGATAACTACTGAGTCGCTCGGCGCCCGCTTCCACGATCGCGGCCACCAGATCTTCCTTCGAAGCGAAGTGGCGGTAGAAGGCGTCGCGGGAGAGGCCGGCCCGGGCCACGATGTCCGACACCGGCGGGCTCTTGGTGGTCCCGCACTGGCGCATGACCTCCAGGCCGGCGTCGAGCAGGCGGCGAACCTCGTTGGCATACGCGGCCTGGCGCCGGGCCAAGGTCCGCTGGGTGGTTCGGACGATGATTGCCTCATCCGTGGCCTCCCTGCCCGTCGGGCCGGAACCAGTCATGTGCGTCCACTTGTGTTCTGGTTCATCCAACTGGCATTCTGGCACATTGCAGGGGGCGGCACGGCTGAGCCCTGGGCCGCACGACAGGCCGGGAGAGAGGAAGGAACCACCGATGTGGGACTTTGAGACCGAACCGGAGTTCCAAGAGAAGCTGGACTGGATGGACCGGTTCGTCGCCGAGGAGATCGAGCCGGTCGACGCCCTGTGGGGTGACAAGGTCTACCAGCGACCCATGGACCCGGTCATCGCCCGGATCATCGCTCCGCTCAAGCAGCAGGTCCGCGATCACCGGCTGTGGGCCTGCCACCTGGGTCCGGATCTGGGTGGGGAGGGCTACGGTCAGATGAAGCTGGCCTTGATGAACGAAATACTCGGCCGCTCCTCTTGGGCCCCGACGATCTTCGGAACCCAAGCGCCCGACACCGGGAATGCCGAGATCATCGCCCACTACGGCACCGACGAGCAGAAGGCCCAGTACCTCCACCCTCTCCTCAACGGCGACATCATCTCCTGCTACTCGATGACCGAACCGCAGGGCGGCGCGGATCCGAAGGTCTTCACCACCCGGGCGGTACGAGACGGGGACGAGTGGGTGATAGACGGCTGGAAATTTTTCTCCTCCAACGCCCGCTGGGCCAGCTTCCTGATCGTCATGACGGTGACCGATCCCGACGTGGAGATCTACCGGGGGGCGACGATGTTCATCGTGCCGGCCGGCACTCCGGGCCTGAAGATCGAGCGCAATGTGGGCCTGTACGGTCACGGCGTAAATGACGGATCCCACGGACTGATCCACTACGACGGCGTCCGGGTTCCGGCCGCCAACATGCTCGGCGGAGAGGGCCAGGCGTTCGTTATCGCCCAGACCCGTCTGGGCGGGGGTCGCATCCACCACGCCATGCGCACCGTCGGCCAGGCCCAGCGGGCCCTCGACATGCTCGTCGAGCGGGCCTTGAGTCGCCACACCCAGGGCAGTCTTCTCGGCGACAAGCAGACCGTGCAGAACTACATCGCCGACTCTTATGCGGAGATCATGCAATTTCGCCTGTTCGTGCTGTATGTGGCGTGGAAGATCGACAAGCTCAAGGACTACCGGGCCGTCCGCCACGACATCGCCGCGGTCAAGGTGCTCACTCCGCAAGTTCTCCACAACGTCGTCCAGCGATCCATGCAGGTGCATGGGGCGCTGGGCGTGACCAATGAGATGCCGCTGGCCGGGATGTGGCAGGGCGCGGTCACCATGGGGTTGGTCGACGGACCCTCCGAGGTGCACCGGGTCACGGTGGCCCGGACCTTGTTGAAGCGAGGCCGCCCCGCCGAGGGCATGTGGCCGAGCGCCTGGCTGCCCGGGAAGCAGGAAGCGGCCCAAGAGAAATTCGCTGAGTATCTCGAGCACGAGGTGGCAACCCTATGACCACGGACCCGACAGTTGACCCCCAGGTCGACGCATCCGCCCTCGGCGCCTGGATGGACGGCCAGGGGCTCCCCGGAGCCGGCCTGCCCATCGAGCAGCGTTACATCTCCGGCGGAAGCCAGAACGAGATATTCGAGATCCGTCGGGGCGACCTGCACGGGGCTTTGCGCAAGCCGCCCGCGACGGCCCCGGCGCCCCGCGACGAAGGCATCCTGCGGGAATGGCAGATCATCGACGCCCTCACGGGTACCGACGTACCGCACACCGATGCCATCGCCGTGTGTCCTGACCAGGACGTCCTGGGACGGCCCTTCTATCTGATGGGCTTCGTGGACGGATGGTCAACCATGAACACTCCGGGCTGGCCGCCGCCTTTCGACCAGGACGCCGAAGCCCGTGACGGTCTGGCCTACCAGCTGATCGAGGGCATCGTGCAGATGGGCGCCGTCGACTGGCAGGCCAAGGGGCTCACCGGCCTCGGCCGGCCGGACGGATTCCACGACCGCCAGGTCGAACGGTGGACCCGCTTCCTCAACCGGATCAAAGGGCGGGATCTCCCGGGTCTCGATGAGGCGACCGCCTGGTTGGCTGCCCACCGGCCGATCGATTTCGTGCCCGGGATCATGCATGGTGATTACCAGTTCGCCAATGTCATGTTCCACCACGGCGCCCCGGCCCGGCTGGCCGCCATCGTCGACTGGGAGATGGGGACGATCGGTGACCCCAAGCTCGACCTGGCCTGGGCGCTGCAGGGTTGGCCCGAGGACACCACCGCCGAAACCGCCGATATCGGCTATGTCGACATCAGGGGCATGCCCGGCTACGCGGCATTGCTCGCCTACTACCACGAGCGATCCGGCCGGCAGGTCGACGACTTCGACTACTACCTGGTCCTGGCCCGGTGGAAGCTGGGCATCGTCCTCGAGCAGGGTTACCAGCGAGCCGCCGGCGACCCGAAACTGGAGGGCTTTGGGCCGATCGTGTTGGACCTCATAGCCCGGGCGGCCGAACTGGCCGAATCCAGCGACTACAAGGGAACGGCCGCCTGATCACTGCGATCCCAACCAGGCTGCCAGGGCGCTCAGTTGCGCAGGGTCTGACTCCAGGGCACGCCCCGGTCGACCGCCGGCTCGCGAGGCAACCCGAGAACCCGGTCGCCGATGATGTTGCGCTGAATCTGGTCGGTGCCGCCGGCGATGGCCATGCCCGGACTTCCGACGCACGCCATCGTGGCCGTGCGGGCGCCCCGGCGCAGACTGCCGCTCCCCTCACCGCGGTAGCCCTCCTCGAGCAGCGTCGCCGCCAGCCCCGAGCAACGCCGGAGCCCACTCCGCCAGCCTGCGCCCGGCCGTGGAAACCGCCAGCTTCCCGAGCGAGGCCTCTGGCGCCGGAACTCCCTTGCGAACGGAGCACGCCGGCCCGCAGCTGCAGCAGGCGCACGACCTCGGCGTCCACCCAGTGGCGCATCAGTTCGGCCCGCAACGCCAGCGCCGCCGCTGAGCTCTGGTCCGGGCGCGCCTGCCACGCCGCCACCGCCACCGAGATGGCCCCCTCCCCGCGGCCCGGCGTCTGCGGCATGCTGTAGCGCTCGAGCACGAGCGTGTGCTGTGACACCGACCAGCCCTGGTTGATCTCCCCGAGCCGCTCGGCGTCGGGAACGCGCACGTCGGTGAGAAACACCTCGTTGAACTCCGCCCCGCCGGTCATCTGGCGGAGGGGGCGCACCTCGACGCCGGGCGCATGCATATCCAGCACGAACTGGGTCAGGCCGGCGTGCTTGGGCGCATCGGGATCGGTGCGGGCCAGCAGGATGGCCATATCCGCCGCCTGACCACCCGAGGTCCAGACCTTCTGCCCGTTGACGATCCAGTCGTCGCCGTGGCGCTCGGCCCGCGTGGACAGGGACGCCAGGTCGGATCCAGATCCGGGCTCGCTGTAGAGCTGGCATCCCATCATCTCGGCGGTGAAATAGCGGACGGAGGTAGCGTTGCTTCTGATCTTCGCTTCCGTAGGCCAGGATGCTGGCTGCGCCCTGACCGGCGGCGATGGCATTGGTCACCCGACCACTCGGAGGGGCTCCGGCTGCCGCCAGACGCTCGTCGACGACCCGTTGGGCGTCGATGGGTTGTCCTAACCCGCCGTGGCCGGGAGGAAACCAGACGTAGGCCAGCCCGGCGTCGAACTGGGCTCGCAGGAAGGTAACCGCGTCCGTCGTCGCAGGCGGATAGGTGTCGAGCAGGCGGTCGAGGGCCGCCTCGACGGGACTGCGGTCTTCGGTCTCCATCGGCATCGAACCCTACACACGAGAGGGTTCCGGGGCCAGATCCGGCGGCCCGTCAACGACTCCGGCGCCTGGTGTTAGGATTCGCGGCATGCCTGACTCGTCAGATCACGATCATGACATTGCCATCAAGGGTGGCTCGTTTTCACTTAGTGATCTGGGCCATTTGCTGCCCGGCATGGCCGAGATCATGCCGCTCGTCGGTGAGCGGATTCACAAGTGCTATTACGCGGGCAAGGCCGGCAACAAGGTGCTGGCCCGTTTCCAGCTCTCAGAAGCGGTCAATCTCATGGAAAAGGGCAGCCATTTTCCGCCCGAAATACACCGAGAACATGGACAAGTTTATTGCCGAGAGCGTCGGCGCGGTCCGGGACTGCATCGAGGCCGAGGACTGGGTGGGGTTCGAGACTGCCTTCGCAGCCATGATCGAGCAGGCCAACGCCAACCACGAGTTCTATGACAAGTCCTTCCTGCGCTGGAAAATGCCCGATCAGCCGCCGGCGGACTTGGATCTGACCGCCACCTAACGCCGCTTGCCGTCACGTGAGCGTATACTCCGGCCCCGACCCACCTTCGGGAGGCGTCAGGCGGCCACCCTTGGCAGATATGGCGCCGCACTGCACGCAATTGGACGCCGCCACCTGGACGGTGACCATTCCGTCGTCGCCCGCGGGGGTGGCGGTATACACCTGGGCCGGGCACATGTGGACCCACATGTCCGCCAGGTCTTTGGGCACCCGCTCGATCAGGCGGATGTGGTTGGGCTGATCGTCGCGGGTCTTGTTGCCGGAGGCGAAGACCGACGACAGTTTGTCGAAGGTGAGCTTGCCGTCGGGCACCGGATAGGTGCTGCTTCGATCGGTTTGGAGGATGGGCTGGCTGGCATCCGGTTCGCTGCGCGAGCTTGCCCACCGAGACCCGTCCCTTGGACACGGTCATCAGGCCGGCCAGGGCCCCGCCTGCGAAGAAGCCCCGGCCGAACACCTGGCGGACGTCGCGCATCTCGTGGAGGTCGCGGCCGATGAAGCCGGTCAAGACGGCGTCGTCGTAAGCGGCCAGCGCCGAGCGGGCCGGGTCGCCGTCTGGGCGCTGGAGGGCCGCAAAGGCCGCCTCGGCGGCCAGCCGTCCCGACTCGACGGCGTAGTGGATCCCCTTGAGGGTGGGGATGTTGACCAATCCGGCGCCGTCGCCACAGAGCAACAACCCGGGCGCGTGCAAGCGGGTGGGCAAAGAGTGGAAGCCGCCGCCCGGGATGGTCTTGGCTCCCCACTCGAGACGCTCGCCGCCTTCGAGCAGCGGGCGGATCTTGGGGTGGGTCTTCAGCTCCTGGAGGAGGTCGTGGACCGACAGGGCCGCGTCGCGGTAGTCCAGGCCCACGACCATCCCGATGGCCACCTGCTCCGGACCCATCGGGTAGATGAACGAGCCGCCGAACTCCCGATACCTGGCCCCGGTCCGTAGCGGCCAACCCATGGTGTGAATGACGTGGGCCAGCGGCCTGGGAACCCGCCACACCTCTTTGACGCCCAGCTCCCATGCCTGCGGTACCGCTGGCCGCAGCCCGAAGTGGTCGAGCGCGACCCCGGTCAGGTGTCCCTGCGTCCCTTCGGCCAGCACGGTCATCCTGGCCACGATGTCGCTGCCTGGTTCGAAATTGGCGAGCGGCGCCCCAGTCGGGTCGCGACCTTTGTCGCCGGTACGAACGCCGACGGTCCGGCCCCCTTGCACCAACAGCTTCTCGGCGGCCGTCTCGGCCAGCACCATGGTCCCGACCTCTTCGGCCTGGGCGGCCAGCCAGCGGCCGAGCTGGGACAGCGAGACGATGATGTTGCCCCGATTGCGCATCGGCGGCGGAGTCGGGATCCGCAGGGCGGCTTGACGGGTCAGCACGTACACCATCTCGCCGGGCACCGGCCCGAAGCTCGGGATATCGTCCAGCTGGAACCTGGATCCGCCAAGAGCGCTTGCAACGACGCGGGGATTGACGACCGCCCCCGACAGCAGATGGGAGCCGGTCTGCTTGCCCTTCTCTACGATCGCAATGGGCACCTCACCCAACGGTCCGGCCACCTCGGGGTGCTTCTCGAGGAGCTGCCCCAGCCGGATGGCGCAGGCCAGCCCGGCCGGTCCCGCCCCCACGATCACGACGCCGACCTCGATCTGTTCCTCGGTCGAGCTGCTCGGCTCGTCGACGAAGTCGGCGGCTCGAAACGGCGGCGGATAGTCAGACGGCCGCACCATCACGCGCCCTTGCGCTGTCGCAAGAGGGCGACGAGCTGCGGAACGATCGTCTGCACGTCGCCGATCACGGCCAGATCGCTGGCTTCGAAGATCGGCGCGGACGGGATCCTTGTTGACGGCGACCACGACCTTCGAGCTCTGCATGCCCACCTTGTGCTGCACCGCGCCGGAGATGCCCAACGCCACGTAGAGCTTCGGTGACACGGTCTTGCCGGTCTGGCCGATCTGGGCGGCGCGGGGATACCAGCCCGGCATACACCGCCGCTCGGGTGGCGCCGACGACGCCGCCCAGCTCCTTGGCCAGCTCCTCGGCCAGGGAGAAGTTCTCGGCCCCGCCCAGGCCCATGCCGCCCGCCACGATCACGTCGGCATCCTCGACCGAGGGACCGCCTTCCTTGTCCTGGACGTTCCGGCTGGTCACCGTGGCCGCCACCGAGTGGGGCTTGAAGTCGACCGCCACCTCGTCGATCTCCGGGGTCTGTTCACCCACCGGGGTCGGATCGAACGAACCGGGGCGGAACAATCCCACCCGCCGCTCGCCCCGCCAGCCGACATCCACCAGGACGGTGTCCTGAAAGGCCAGGCGCTTGGCCACCAGATCTCCACCGGATCGGGCCATGTCGACGAGGTCCCAGTTGAGGCCGGCGCCGAGCCGGGCGGCCAGCCCAGCGGCCACGTCCGCGCCCAGCACGGAGTTCGAGAACAGAAAGGTGTCGTAGCCGCCCTCCAGGGCGATCCGCTCCATGACGTCGACTCGCGGTTGGGGGAGCGGAGGATCGAGGGCGTCATGGCGAGCCACGTGCACCCTGGCGGCGCCGAATTTGCCGGCTTCGGCGGCCAGGGCGTCCACCTCGGGACCCCCGGCCAGGACCGCGGCGACCGGCTCGTCGGCCACCCCGACCGCCTTGGCGAGCAGCCCCGCGGAACCCCGGGTCAACTCACCGCCTTGATGTTCGAGGAAGACCAGGATCTTCACACCAGCTGCCTGTCTGCGAGGAACTCCAGGATCGCCTGGGCGGCGGTGGACTCGTCCTCGATCCGGGTGCAGTTACCCCGGGCGGGGGGGGCGCCCGTGGCCAGCACCGCGGTGCGGGCCCCGGACTCCCCCACCTCGCTGACGTCCACGCCCAGGTCGGAGAGCGCCACCGTCTCCAATGGCTTCCGCTTGGCCGCCATCACGCCCTTGAGCGACGTGTACCGAGGCTCGTTGATCGAATCGCCGACCGAGACCAACGCCGGCAAGGGCACCTCGATGATCTCGTCACCCGACTCCGTCTGGCGGGTCACTTGAACCTTCTCCCCGACGTCGAGTTCGGACGCCTGGGACACGAAGGGGCGCTGCATCAGGTCGGCCACTGCAGCCAGCAGCACTCCTCCGACCCCGTCCTCGCTCTGCTGTCCGAACAGCACCAGATCCGGATGCTCCCGCTCGAGCGACGGCGGCCAGCACTCGAGCCGTGCCCAACAGGTCGGACCCTGCCGCGGCCTCGTCGCTGACCAGGACGGCCCGGTCCGCGCCCAGGGCCAGGACGGTCCGCAGGGACTCGACCGCCTGCGCCGGGCCCATCGACAGCCCGACCACCTCGGCGTCACCGGTTCGCTCTTTGACGCGCAGGGCCTCTTCCACCGCGTTCTTGTCCGACCGGTTCAGCTCACCCGGACCGGTTCGGTCCACGGTCATGGAAGCGGGATCGAGCCGCCAACGACCACTGGGGACATGCTTGACGCACACTACGATTCTCATTGGATCCGATCCATGCTTGAGCGAGACAGCCCAGCCTCGAACGAGATAGCCAGGCCCCGCAACCCTAATCTCTCATGGCCCGGGGACGAGAGTCCGAGCTTGACCCACCCGCCGCGGGCGAACAGGCTGTGAAGATCGCGGCCAGAAGGAGTGCGGTGCACGCCGAAGACGTTGTCGACAGGGCGCGCCAGGTGGCGTTACTGCTCCGCAGCCGCGCCGACCAGACCGAGCAGATCGGGACGATGGCTCCTGAGGTGGTCGCCGGTCTTCGCGAGGCCGGTCTTTTCGGCTTCTTGATGCCCGCCGAGGTCGGAGGCCTGGCGACGGATCTTCTCACCGCAATCGAGATCATCGAGATCTTGAGCCGGGCGGACGGCTCATCGGGGTGGACGCTGATGGCCAACGGCCTGGCCGGGGCCTTGGCCGCCGCCTACTGCGATGACCAGGCGGTGGCCAAGATCTTCGTGAATGGGTCCACCACCACGGTGGCCGGAATGCTCGGACCGGGCGGCAAATGCCAAGAGGTGGCGGGCGGATACCGCGGATCGGGCACCTACCGCTTCGGCAGCGGAGCCGGTCACGCCGACTGGCTGGCGGCCGGGATGCTGGTGATCGAGGACGGCAAGCCTCGCCCGCTTCCAAGCGGCCAGCCCGAAGTACGCGTCTGCTTCATTCCCCGCGACGCCGTCGAGTTCACCGGAAACTGGGATGTGATGGGTCTGGTGGGGACGGGGAGCTACGACTACGTCGTGCCGGACCAGTTTGTCGACGCCGGCTACACGTTCGAGCGCACCTCCGTCGAGTACCGGCGAGGCGGGCCCGTCTTTGCCCTCGGTGTGGCCGGGTTGGCCTGCGCCGGCCACGCCGCCGTCGCACTCGGCATCGCGGCTCGTGCCCTTGAGGAGATCGCCGAGTTGGCGTCGCACAAGCAGCGGGCCGCCTACCCGTCGGCGGTCGGAGACCACCCCGTCTACTTGCACGGGTTCAGCCTGCAAGAGGCGTCGTACCAGGCCGCTCGGGCCTATACCCGGCAGGTGTTCGGATCCGCCGCAGCCGACCTGCGGGCGGGCAGGCAACTCACGGCCGGGCGACGTCAGCGCTTCCGGCAATGCGTGACCTATGTCCACGGGGTGACCGCGGAGGTGGTGCGCTGGTGTTACACCTGGGGCGGATCCGACGCCCTCCGGATGCCGAGCGCCCTCGGGCGATGCTGGCGGGACATCTCCGGCGCCACCCAACACGTCTTCGTGGACCCCATCAACCTGGTGGACGCCGGTCCCGATCTGATCGAGGCCTGGCGATCCGGCACCAGGGATGAAGCCCAACCTCGTTGGAGCTGAGGGCGTGGCCGTCGCCCGACTAGCGCATCCACTTTGCCCTCCGTATATGATGCCGCGACAGCGAGTCTCCGGCCCGCCCCGTGGGCGCGGCTCATTTCATACGCAAGAAGCGACAGGGAGGACCAATCGTGGCTGCAAAGTACATCAAATACGAGACCCTGGACGAGGGCCGGATCGCCCGGATCACCCTCAACCGGGTCAACGCCCGCAACGCCCAGAATCGGGGCCTCCTGGTGGAGCTCGGCGAGGCGTTCGAGCAGGCCGAGGCCGACGATCAGGTGCGGGTGGTGATCCTGGCGGGCGCGGGTCCGATGTTTTCCTCGGGCCACGACCTCGGCTCCAAGGACGCCGTGGCCGAGCGGACCCCCGGAGACCCGGATTTCCACCAGAGCTACGCCACCAACGGCGGGACTCGCCAGGGCGCCGAGAATCGGATGCTCCAGGAGTGGCATTACTTTTTCCAGAACACGTTGAAGTGGCGGAACCTGCGCAAGATCACCATCGCCCAGGTCCACGGCAGCGTGTACGCCGCCGGCCTGATGCTGATGTGGTGCTGCGATCTGATCGTGGCTGCCGACAACGCCACCTTCGCCGACGTCGTGGGCACCCGGCTCGGCATGTGCGGGCTCGAGTACTTCGCCCACCCGTGGGAGTTCGGGCCCCGCAAGGCCAAGGAGCTTCTGCTCACTGGCGACTCGCTCGGCGCCGAAGAGGCCCATTCGCTCGGAATGGTGACCAAGGTCTTTCCCGTCGACGAGCTGCCCGAGCGGACCCTCGAGTTCGCCGAGCGCATCTCGGCCCTGCCCAGCGTGACGTCGCTGCTGATCAAGGAGTCCGTCAACCAGAGCGTTGACAACATGGGCTTCTACAACGCCCTGCAGGCCTGCTTCACGCTCCATCAGCTCAACCATTCCCACTGGGCCGAAGTCCACGAGAACAAGATGCCGGCCGCACTGCCTGAAGATGGGATCACCAACTGGCGGGAGGCTCTGCCGGTCGTGCCGGCCGTCAAGGATCAGGTGAGGTCCCCGGTACCGGCCGGGTGACCCAGCCCCACGCCTCAGGTCCGGCTTCGGGAACTGCTACGGCTCCGGAGTCGGCCCCGGCACCGGGTCCAGCTCCCACTGCGGTGGGGGCCGCGGGTCCAGCCACCCGTGCGAACCAGCCTCCCGGAGCCCCCGTGATCTCTGTCGCCGACTTCCGGGCCCGGGTGGCGACCTGGCTGGTGGAGAACGGCCCTCGGTTTGCCGACTGTGATCCCACCGATGTCGGCGCCGGCCGAGCCTTTCGCGTCGAGTTGTGGGACGCCGGGTTGCTCGGCATCACTCTCGATCCGGCCTACGGCGGCCAAGGACTGACTCCCGAGCACCAGAAGGCCTTCGCCGAGGAGGCCGCCGGCTACCGGCTCCCGCCGATCGGCGAGGCGGTGACGACGGGCATCTGCGCCCCCACTCTGCTGGACTTCGGCTCGGAGGACCAGAAGCGCAGTCACGTGCCCCGCATGATCCGGGGGGAAGAGGTCTGGACCCAGCTGCTCTCCGAGCCGGGCGCCGGTTCCGATCTCGCCGGTCTGCAAACGCGAGCGGTGCGCGACGGCGACGAGTACGTCATCAGCGGCCAGAAGGTGTGGACTTCGGGAGCCCGGGACTCCGACTACGCCCTGTGCGTGGCCCGGACCAACCCCGACGTCCCGAAGCATCAGGGACTGTCGATGTTCGTCGTCGACCTCCGAGCGCCCGGCGTGACGATCCGGCCGCTGCGCGAGATGACCGGCAACTCGCATTTCAACGAGGTGTTCCTGGATGACGTCAAGGTCGCCGTCGACGACCTGGTCGGACGCCAGGATGACGGATGGCGGGCCCTGACGGCGATGCTCACCCACGAGCGCCTGGCCCTCGGCGCGGGGACGGGCGCCGGCGGGAGCGGTCAGGGCTGGACCAGACCGGCGTCGGCGCGTTTCATCGAACTGTCCCGCCAGAGCGGTCTCAATGACGACCCCACTCTGCGCCAGGAACTGGTCAAGCTGTACATCGCCGAGCGGGTGCTGGCCTACATGGGCCAGAAGATGCGAGACGAGATCGCCGCCGGCATAGCCGTCGGGTCCAAAGGGTCAGTGGCCAAGCTGGCCACGGCCCTGATCTCCCGCCAGTCCGCCAGCCTCGGGATGATGATCGCCGGCGCCCGCTCACAGGCCTGGGATCCCTCCGATCCGAACGGTCCGGTCCTGGCCGACGCCCTCTGTTTTTCACCGATGACGGCGATTGCCGGAGGGACCAGCGAGATCCAGCGAAACACCATCGGCGAAAGGGTCCTCGGACTGCCGAAGGAGCCCCAGGTCGACCGCGAAATCGCATTCCGCGACATCCTCCAAAACCCGGTCCGGCCCGCCGCCTCGACCAGCTAGCTGGGGCGGCGAGCACCCGCACCCGCACCTGCGCCGCACCGGGCCCGGCCTCGTCACGGCCGGCCCGTCCTGATCTCAGCCACCGGCTGGCCGCCCCGGCGCCCGGGCCGGCTCGGTTGATAGCATCGCCCGGGCCACACCCGTCGAAACGAGCAAAGGGAGTCAGTTAGTGGACACGTTGGCAGGGCGCGTCGCCATCATCACCGGCGCCGGACGTGGCATCGGCCGGGAGCATGCCATCCTCTTCGCCAAAGAAGGCGCCAAGGTTGTCGTCAACGACCTCGGCGGGAATCCCGATGGCACGGGCGCAGACGTGGCCCCGGCCCAGCAGGTGGTGGACGAGATCACCGCTGCGGGCGGCGAGGCCGTAGCGAACCACGATGACGTGGCGGACTGGGAGGGAGCCCAGCGGCTGATCAATCAGGCCGTCGAAACGTTCGGGGACCTCCACGTCCTCGTCAACAACGCCGGAATCCTTCGGGATCGGATGCTGGCGAACATGTCCGAGGAGGAGTGGGACGCCATCATGCGGGTCCATCTCCGCGGTCACTTCTGCCCGACTCGCTGGGCGGCCGCCTACTGGCGCGACCAATCCAAAGCCGGCACCGAGGTCCGACGCGCCATCGTGAACACTTCCTCCACCTCCGGCCTGTTCGGAAACCGGGGTCAGACCAATTACGGGGCGGCGAAAACCGGCATCGCCACCTTTTCCATCATCGCCGACGCCGAACTGGCCCGGTATGGGGTGCGGGTCAATGCCATTGCGCCGGCCGCGGCCACCCGACTGACCGCGACGGTCCCGCGGGAGCGGCCCCAGGAGGCCCCGCCGGAGGACGCGTGGACCCCGATGCATCCGGCCAATATCTCACCGTTCGTCGCCTACCTGTCCACCGAGTCATGCCCTATCCACGGGCGGGTGTTCTTCGTTCAGGGTGGCGATATCTTCCTGTTCAAACCATTCTCGATTGTCGATCAGATCTCCAAGGAAGGGTTCTGGAGCGTCGAGGAGCTGCAAAAAGAAGGGGCCAAGTTCCAGGAAGTCGACCTTGATCTGGGTCACCCGGTGGCGGGCATGCTCTGGGGTGGGCCGCCCCGCTGAGCGCTTCAGAAGACGCCGCCCTGTTTGAACGGGACGGCGACGTGTATGTGCCGACCCATCTGACCCAGGGTCCCTGGGATCCAAATGCCCAGTTCGGTGGCTCACCGGCCGCCTTGCTGGCCACCTTGATCGAGCAGGTCCCGACGCTCGCCCCCATGCAGATGGCGCGCCTCACCGTCGATCTGCTGCGGCCCGTTCCCCTCGACGCCTTGACCGCCGATGTCCAGATCGTCCGAGAGGGAAAACGGATACAAGTGGTGGCTGCGTCCCTGCGCTGTGGTTCCACCGAGGTGGCTCGCAGCACCGCGTTGCGCATCCGCCGGGTCGACCTCGGGGACCAGGTGCTACCCGATGGCGCCTGCGACAACCCCCTGCCGTCCGAGCCACGAGCCGTGGACAACGAGCCTTTTCCGATGGGCCCGCGCCACGGCGCTCGTCAGGCCGTCGAGTACTGGTACGAGGGGAAAGGGGGCTACTACTGGGACCCCACCTGGGTCCGGCTACGGGTGGATATCATCGCCGGGCAGCCAACAACTCCACTGTCGAGACTGGCCTACACCGCAGACCTGGCCAGTGGGATCGGGGTGGCGAGGGAACTTCCCGTCAGCGGCATCAATGCTGACCTCGCCATCAATGTGATCCGCTATCCCCAGGGTGAGTGGCTGTGCCTCGGTGGCCGGGGTTGGATCAGTCGACAGGGAATCGGCCAGGTTCAGGCGACCGTCTCCGACACCGGAGGGATCACCGCCGCGGTCTCCATGGCCCGCCTGGTCGATCCCACCCCGAGCTGACCGCCTTCAGGCCAGCAGCCGAGCGCGGAGGACCTCGGGAACGGACGGATCCATGCCTCCTGGTCCGGCGAGGTAGCCGCTGATCCCGCCGTACCGCCCGCCGACCTCGGCGAGGGCCGACTGCATGGCCCAGCGGGGTGTACGCAAGATGCCGGCGGCTACTTCGGGTGCTACCCCCCGCTCGTTCCGCAAGCGATCCATGACCGCATCCACCCGGTCAGGCGTGCGATAGCGAGAAGTCAACTCGTAGTCGTCGAGGATGTCCTCCTCAGCAACGCCGAGAACGGATAGCAGAAGGGCGGCGACAATCCCGGTCCGGTCTTTGCCCGCGGCACAATGAAAGACCGCCGGCAGACGGGATTCGTCCGCCAGGTCGGAGAGAATGCGCCCCAGGCTGGCCGCCGACTGCTCCAGTATGTGCAGATAGATGTCGGCCAGGAACCTCTCGCCGTCGGCCAGCATGGCGTCGATGGTGGGCGGCGAGGACGCGTCGGTGATCAACGGGATCAGCTCGACGGCGTGTCCGCCTGGCGGCAGCCGGTTGGGGGTCAGCTCCCGCTCGGTGTCGGAGCGCAGGTCGTAGATGGCTCTGACACCGAGCCGGGCGAAGGTGACGAAGTCGGGCGCTTCGAGCAGCAGGGCGTCGGAGCGAAACACCCGCCCCCAACGGGTGTGGGCCCCGTCCGCCGTCACGTATCCGCCGAGGTCACGGAAGTTCCGGGCTCCGAGCAGGCCGAGGTTGCGTTCGCCTGCGATCACGGCGACGCCGCCCCCCGACGGTGCGACTCGGACGTAGGCCGGCCCGGACGGGAGGTCGTCGAGAAGATAACGACAGAGATCTGCGTCAACGGTGTGGGCGCAGTGGAGGTTGACGGCTTCGGGCGTATTCGCCAAGCCGATCTCGACCTGTTCGCAGCTGCCAGACACGGACCAGCCGACTATGGCCCGGCCCCGGGCGTCGCGCTCGAAACTCACGTTGGTGATGGCGGCGTCCATGTCGGTGATGTTACTGAGCGGTGCGAAGGAACTTCGAATCTACGACGTCGGAGCTGCCCGTGGGTCGCCCCACCCGGCGTATCCTGCACCCAGGTCGGTGTCGAGTACCACCGGCGCCGTTCACAAAGGAGCCTGTTCCATGGAAATCACCACGCTCGGTCGTTCGGGCTTGCACATCACCCGTCCTTGTCTGGGCGCCATGATGTTCGGCCACAGCCCGAGCGCGCCGACCGACGAGCAGGAGAGCCGGCGAATCATCGATGCCTTCCTCGACGCCGGTGGCAATTTCATCGACACCGCCAACGTCTATGTGGACGGTGAATCCGAGGAAGTCGTGGGCCGCGCCATCAAATCCAAGCGCGACGACGTCGTGCTGGCAACCAAAGGCTTCGGACCGATCGGCCCGGGACCCAACGACACCGGGCTGGGTCGCAAATACCTGACCCGGGCCTTGGAAGCCAGCTTGCGCCGGCTCGATACCGACTACATCGACCTCTACCAGTGCCACCGCCACGATCAGGACACGCCCGTCGAAGAGACCATGGCGACCCTGCACAGTTTCGTGCAGGCCGGCAAAGTCCGCTACCTGGGCTGCTCGAACTGGACGGGGTCGCAGATCGTCGAGGCCCAAAGCGCGGCGGCCCGCTACGGGTGGACCCCCTTCGTCAGCCTCCAGCCCCGCTACTCGCTCACCAGCCGGAGGATCGAGGAGGACGTGCTGCCGACATGCCAGCGGCATGGCATGGGGACGATGGTCTACAGCCCGCTCGGCGGTGGGGTCTTGACCGGCAAATACCGGCGCGGCGAGACCCCGCCGGCCGGCAGCCGGGCGGGACGAGGCGGGTTCTGGGCCAACATGCTCGACGAGCAGAGCCTCGACACCGCCGATGAGGTGGCCAAGGTTGCGGCCGAGATCGGAGCCACTCCGACGGCGGTGGCGATCGCATGGGTGCTGGCCCGCCGCGGGGTCACCTCAGTGATCATCGGGCCCCGCACCTTCGACCAGTACGAGCAGAACCTGGAGGGCTTCGATCTGCACCTCGAGCCGGCCCTGGTGAAGCGGCTGAGCGACGCCTCCCGCTGGGCTCGGTAGTCCGGGTCCCGGTCGGCGCCCCGGACGTGGGTCGAATCGCGGACCCGGTTCCGGCCGCAGACCCCGGGGTCCGGGGTCCGGGGTCCGGGATCACAAACTGGGCCCAGTTCGCACCTCGGGTTCGGGCCCGGGTCGAATCATGGACCCGGGTCCCGCCCCAGGCCCCGGGGTCCGGGGTCCGGGGTCCGGGGTCACAAACCGGGGGCTGACCGGGCCACCCGGTCGGGTGAACTCTCACCGCGCCCGGCCCGCCGCCTGGGCGATCGCCCGGAAGGCATCAAGGTTCTCCACGGGAGGCGACTCGGTGACCTGAGGCCCGTAGCGAAAGATCAATCCGGTCAACTCTGACTCGAGCCAGCGGACCGCCCGCTGGCGGATTCGGTCGACCGGACCGACCAGCCAACCGTCGTCGATGTACTCGTCTGGCACCGCCGCGATCGCCTCTTCGTGCCGGCCGGCTGCCGTGAGCTCGGCCAGGCGATCGGCGAGGTCCTGGTAGCCCCTGGCCACCATGAAGGGCCGCTGCATGCCCGCCCACTGCACGGTGTACTCCTTGAATGGTCGCATGGCGGTGCGGACATCGTCGTCTACGAGCATGTCGACGTGAGCCCAGACTTGGAACCCGTCGGGCCCCTTAGGGGCTGCCGATCGAGCGAAGCCCTCGGCGAGGAGCGCCGTGAAAGACGACAGTATTCCTGGCGCGAAGAACGAGGGCATCCAGCCGTCGCCGATCTCGGCTGCCAGCCGGGTCATCATCGGCCCCGATGCGGCGATTATCACTGGTATCGGACCCGTCGTCTCGAGACCGATCGGCACCGCTTTGAGTCCAATGGCGTCCTCCCCCCGGTAGGGAACGGCCCATTCCGGGCCAACGTGATCGAGCGGATCGCCTGCGAGGGCCTCCCGCAGAATGGCGACGTAGTCCCGCATCCGGGCCACGGGATTGCCCCACGCTCTTCCGTCGAGGGATTCGACCGTCGCCGGGCCCGAGCTGCCGAGCCCGGCCATGACCCGGCCGCCGCCGGCCATGTGATCAAGGGTCCGCAGGGCCCGGGCGGCGGCGGCCGGCGAACGACCAGAGACCTGCAGAATCCTGGTCCCGAGCTTCAACCGCCGGGTGTGACCGGCAATGTAGCCAAGCGGCGTGAGGGCGTCAGATCCGTAGCCCTCCGCCGTGAACACGGCGTCGTAGCCCAGTGCTTCGGATAACCGGATCCGCTCAAGCGGGACCTGGAACCGCCGGTCCTGCCACCTCACCTCTGTTCCCAGGTATTCGACCACGGCTCCTCCCCTCGGGTGTGCGGCCCAATGCCGATTCTCTCGTCGACGCCGTAGCTGTCACCCGGCCGGGCCCGATGCTTTGGGCTGATGGCCTGGAAGCGACTCGCCGGTCGACCGGTGCTGGCGTCAGGGCGCCTGGCCCCAGTGGTTGACGAATGTCACCTCCTCCACGGGGCGGCGCACCGCGGGTTTGAAATCGTCACCGGTGTAGTAGGCAACCGGCAGCAAGCAGGCCTGGGCGTAGCCGTTCGGAACTCCGAGCAGCTCGGCGGCCTCGGACTTGCGGAAAAGGTGGACCGTGGTGATCACCGAGCCCAATCCACGACTCCGTAATGCCAGCAGGAAGCTCCAGACCGCAGGATAGATCGATGGGGCCCAGCCTGCCGCTCCACCGGCCTCGAGAATGCACGGCACGACCATGACGGGCACCTCGTGCATGTGCTCAGTCAGGTAGCGAGCGGATTCGGCCACGCGGCGTTGCTGGGCCGTGTCGGCAACATTGGGCTCGCGGCGCGGCGCGGCTGAAGGCGGCGGCGGATTCTGGTAGAGCTCGGCCAGGCCCCGCTTTACCTCTGGGTCGGTGACCACCAGCCAGCGCCAGGTCTGGGCGTTGGTGCCCGACGGTGCTTGGATCGCCAGGCGGAGACACTCCAGGATGACCTCGACGGGAACCGAGCGGCTCAGGTCGAGCCGCTTCCGTACGGCGCGGGTAGTGGTGAGGAGCCGGTCGACGGTATCGAGATCGAAGCCCGTCATGGCCCGGGCGGACGGTGCAGACCGTCATCGAGAACGTCGACGGCGGGGAGCAATGCCGAAACGTCGGCGAGGGCCCGCAGGGCGTCGTTGAGATGGGTGCAGCAGTCGATGCCGTGGAGAATCTCCACCACACGACTCCGTAGGTCGGTCAGTCCCTGGCCTACCAGCCAGGCCACATTGGATGCGGCCAGCGGACACTCCTGGAACGGAAGGGCACGAGGAATCGCAATCAGATCGGTGACACGGAGATCCTCGGCATCGATCGTCGCGTCCAGGCTGTACTCGTGTACGGCACTGATCCCCAGGCGCACATCTGTGCAGCAATCACGAAAATGGGCATCGACGCGAAAAGCCCGGCCTTCGCTCCACACATCCATACGCCGGGCCCGCCGCATGGCCACGCCCGTCAGCATCTCGAGCGGATGCCAGCCGTCGGGATCGCCGGGGTCGACCAAAGGGGGGACGGCGACGACGGCGCGGCCACCGTCGACCGAAGTGCCATCCGGCTGCAGGGCCGAGGAACCGGGGCGGAAGCCAGAGCAGATCCCGACCATCGGTCGACGAGCGACCGTACGTCCTTCGTCGCCGCCGCCGGCTCCGCCCCTACGGCCTCCATCACCGCTGTCGCCTCCGTTGCCGAGAAGCCGGCCGTTCCACGCCTGGGCCCACTCCCCCTCCTGACGGGACCAGGCGAACCCACCGATCAGGCTGGCGCCGGCAATGTCGTCCAGGAGCAGGGCCAGCGGGCTGTGCTGGCTGCGGTCATCCGGGACCGCCTCGTCGATGGCCGCCCGGAGCCCCTTTCCGGCCGTAGCGCCGACCAGTCGGCCCACCCCGAGACGAGGCGGTTCGACGTCAATCTTGTCGACGGTTCGCAACGCCCCGATCTCTGCTCGCATGGAGTCGTCCGCCAGGACGACCGCCCTGCCGTCCGCGCCTGTTTTCAGGTCACGGGCCCTGCCGTTGAGATGCATCTTCGTGCCCGGACCGGCCGGCCAGGTCATGTCCAGGGAACTGGTGCGTCGCACCGATCCGGGCCGGCGGATCGGCGGTCGGTCAAGCGGACCCGCCAATGGCATCTCCGGGGCCGCCCTGAGGGCGAGGGGCTTTCCGGCCCCATGGCTGGCCGCCGCGGTCGCGGCCTCAGTTCTCTCCACCGACCGTCAGCGTACACGTCGAATGCAAGTGATGTTCTCGATAGCCGGGTGCCGAACTCGCGGCCGTCGGCCTCGACGTTGCCGTTGCATGCCGATCAGGGCCAAGACCGACCGTAGTGGCAGCCGAGCGCGCCGGCCGGCAGGAAGACCCCGTGCGGTTCGGCTCCGCTCCCTCCAAGCAGGCCCCGAACCATCATGGCTACGCTGGCGACGTGAAAATCGGCTTGAGCGCAGGAGCGGCAACCGCAGAGCGGGCCATCGAACAAGCGGAAGATGCGGAGAAGGCGGGTTTCCACAGTCTCTGGTACCCGGGCGCGGTGAGCGGGGATCCGTTGGTGCAGATGGCGCTGGCCGGTCGGGCGACGACCGCGATCGAGCTGGGAACTTCGGTATTGCAGACCTACCCGTGCCATCCGACGTTGCAGGCCGCCCGGATTCAGTCCGTCGCGGCCGCCGTGGGACGACCCGTAACACTCGGAGTGGGCCCGTCCCATCAGATGGCGGTCGAGGGGCTCGGCCTGTCGTATGCCCATGTTGGACAGGACACCGAGGACTACGTGCGGACCCTCGCCGGCCTGCTCACGGACGAGACCCCGCTGCTGCTGGCGGCGCTCGGACCCCGCCTGCTCCGGGTCGCCGGGGAGCTCGCCGGCGGCACCATCTTGTGGATGGCCAATGCCAAGGCCATCGAGTCCCACGTCAGACCCCGCATCAGTCGAGCGGCGATGGGGTCCGGACGGGCCGACCCGCCCCGGATCGTGGCCGGTTTGCCGGTCGCCGTTCACGACGACGTCGACGAGGCCCGGGCGGCGGGGGGCGAACAGTTCGGGATATATGGCACCTTGCCCAATTATCAGCGGATCCTGGCCCGGGGTGAGATCCACTCGCCGGCCGAGGCGGTGATCGTGGGCGACGAGAACGCCGTGACGGGACAGATTGCGGCGCTGTTCGAAGCCGGGGCGACGGACGTGTGGGCGGCCCCATTCCCGGTCGGCGCGGACCGGTCCGCCTCGCGTGCCCGCACCCGGGCGCTGCTGGCGCACCTCGCCAGCCAGTAAGGGACAGGCTCGCCGACCGCCGCTCGGGTGCTGGCGGTGGCGTCGTGGCCAGCCGGGTCCGGGAAGGACGGAGGGAGGCCGACGCCCCGGGGATCGGGGCGTTCAGACCCATGGCTATCCTTTTGTGGCTCCGGAGGAGAGCAACCTCGTGCTCCCCGCCGCGAGGTCGACGTGGACCGTGAGGTCGACGACCGGCAAAGAAGGGTGGACCATGGCAGTACACGTTGACCGGCACGGCAGCACCGTCGTAGTGACGATTGATCGGCCTGAACGCCGCAACGCGCTCGACGGGGAGACCGTGGGCCTTATCGGTGCCGCCTTCGCCGCGGCCGAAGTAGACGACGAGGCTCGGGTGGTCGTGCTGACCGGCGCCGGCGAGCAGGCCTTCTGCGCCGGCATGGACCTCAAGGACTTTGTCGCTCCTCGCGACAACCCCCGTCCGGCCGGCCCCGGGCTGGAAGTGTTCACGACCCGCTGCTACCCCAAGCCCGTGATCGCCGCGGTCAATGGACCCGCGGTCGGTGGAGGCTTCGAGCTGGTAATGGCGTGCGATATCGCCGTCGCCGCCGAGCACGCCGTCTTCTCCGTGCCGGAGGTGCGGCGAGGATTGATCGGCGCCGGCTGCTCCACCCGATTGGCCGGCCGGGTCCCGCCGGCCTGGGCGTTCGAGATGACCTTCACCGGTGCGCCGATCTCAGCCACGCGGGCGGCGTCCATGGGATTGATAAACGAGGTGGTGCCCACCGGCGCGGCCCTGAGCCGGGCCCTCGTGATCGCCGAGATCATCACCCGCAACGCCCCGCTCGCTATCCGGGTGACCAAAGAGCTCATCTGGGATGAGCTCGGATCGCATGACAGCGCCGAGTGGGCGGCGATCAGATCCAAGGGGGCTCCGGTCTTCGCTTCCGAGGACGCCAAGGAAGGCGCCCGGGCTTTCGCCGAGAAGCGCGATCCAATCTGGACCGGGCGCTGACCCGCGCCGGGGAGCCGCCGCCGGCGTGACTGCCGGCTGACCGCAAGTCGATCGGCGGTGACGGCCGGGCTGGCCTCCGCCGGGCTGGCCTCCGCCGGGCTGCCCTCCGCCGGGCTGGGCTCCGCCGGGCTGGCCGCGGTGATCGCCGGGTGACGCCAGGTGATAGCCGACGGTCTCCCCGGCGGTGCCAAGCAGATAGATTCGCCCGATGGACGTCTTCGAAGCGATGGGCAGCGCCGTCTCGATGCGGTGGTTGAAACCAGACCCGGTCCCCGACGAGCTGGTCGACAGGCTGATCTGGGCGGCAACGAGAGCATCGAACCCAGGAAACGTGCAGCCGTGGGACTTCGTGGTCGTCCGCGATGAGGCCACCCGCCGCGACCTGGTCCAACTGATCGTCGCCCGCCTGAGCGGGATTCGTCAGCTCGCCAGCGCGCCCCAGCCCGACGATCCGACCCAGCGCCGGATGCTGCAGGGGGTCGGGTATCTGGTTGATCATCTCGCCGACGCACCGGTGCTCATCTTTGTGTGCGGGAACAACGTCTACCCGCCGAATGCCCCGCAGGAGCACATGATGTACTCGGCCACGTTCGCGGCGGCGCAAAACATCATGGTGGCGGCCCGGGCCCTGGGGCTAGGAGCGGCCTACACGACCTTCCAGCTCGGCTGTGAGGCGGAAATCAAGGACCGCCTCGATATTCCGCCGGAGACCAGGATCTGCGTGACGATCCCGGTCGGATGGCCAGGCAGACGGTCGGGACCCCTGACCCGGAAGCCCGTCGAGAGTGTGGTCCACCACGAACGCTGGTAAGGCGCCCCCCGAAAACAACCAGTAGGTGACGCAGCCTGGCGGAGGCGAGGCATGCGAGCAACCGGGTAGGGTTGGTCACGTGCCCGACACGTGGATCAGCGACGACATGCGAGCTCTGGTAGGCCGGGAATTCGGGAGTCCGCGCCAGTCGTTGCCGATCTCCCTGTCCGACATCCGCAAGTGGGCTCTGGCGGTCTACTACCCGGAGATCCCACCTCCGTTGTTCTGGGATGAGGAGTACGCCAAGGCCACCGTGCACGGCGGCGTCGTCGCTCCCGAAGAGTTCAACCCCTTCGCGTGGATCACGGCCAGCGGACCGGTTGTGGCTCCCACCTTCCAGGGACCCATCCGCGGCAGCGGCCCCGAAGGTGCGTTCGGGGTTGAGGCGCCGGAGACCACTTTCATCCTCAACGGGGGCAGCGAGGTCACCTACGGTGTCCGGATGCGTCCTGGCGACGTCATCACATCAGGCCAGACCAAGGTGGTCGACTACCAGGAGCGCCCGAGCCGGCTCGGCCTGATGCTCCTCACCACGACCGAGTCGACCTGGACCAACCAGGAGGGCGAGATGGTCAAGGTGACTCAGGGCACCGGTCTCAGATATTGATTTTCGAAGCCTCTCGCGGCGATCCGAGGACCGTCACGGTCCTCACCCGGAGCCTAGTATCGCACCCCGCCGGCAACGGCTTGAGCCCCAGGAGAGAGTGCAATGGAGCGTCAGGAGTTGGAGACCGTCATCTACGAGAAAGAAGGTCCGGTCGCCAGAATTATCCTCAATAGGCCCGAGAAGGCCAACTCGCAGAATTCGCCGATGGTGTGGGACGTCGAAAACAGCTTGAAAGACGCCGAGTCGGACTATGCGATCAAAGTCGTAATCCTCAAGGCCAACGGCAGGGGTTTTTGTGCCGGGCATGATGTCGGCGGCCCCGGCCCGCTGTTCCCGGAGTTCGCCGAAGCGGCCGAGGCCGGCCACCCGTGGGGCGGACCGGCCACCCTCTTCATGTGGCCGGTTCTTCACCTATGGGAGTTTCAAAAGCCAACTGTCGCGGCCGTACAGGGATACTGCGTAGGGGGAGGAACGTACTTCGCACTGCTCAACGACATTGTCGTGGCATCGCAGGACGCCTACTTCCAGATGCCACTCCCCCAGGGACTCGGCTTCCCGGGCGGTGAAACCATGGTCGAGCCCTGGGTGATGATGAACTTCCACCACGCCTACGAGTACTTGTACTTGTCGAAGACCGTCGACGCCCAGGAGGCGTACCGCCTCGGAATGGTGAATCGCGTCGTGCCTCGTGACGACCTGGACGATACCGTCGAAGTCATCGCCCACCAGATTGCCCAAGCCCCTCTCTCCGTCCTGATGGGCATCAAGGCCGGCGTCAAACGGGCCTGGGAGGGAATGGGAATGCGCGTCCACCTCCAGGCCCATTTGCAGGTGATGCAGGCCGTCGGTCACGCCGGCGACGTTGCGGCTTGGAGACAGGAGAACCGGGACAAGGACTATGGGGCGTCGCCGCGCCAGATCGCGGCCAAGCGAGCCGAGGTGGCCGCCGAAGCAGCCCGGTCAAGATCTCGCGACTGAGCGGGACTAGGAACGGATGTCGGTCAACCTGCACAACCGGAGCTTTGTCAAAGAGCTCGATTTCTCGGCGGAAGAGCTCCGCTTCTTGCTCAGCCTGTCGCGCCAGCTCAAGGCGGCCAAGCGGAACGGCTGTGAGCGAAAGCAATTGATTGGCAAGAACATCGCGCTCATCTTCGAAAAGACATCCACCCGCACCCGGTGCGCCTTCGAGGTGGCGGCCTATGACCAGGGCGCCCATGTCACCTACCTGGGTCCCGACGGCACCCAGATCGGGCACAAGGAGTCGATACGCGACACGGCCCGGGTCCTGGGCCGTATGTTCGACGCCATCGAGTACCGCGGGTATCAGCAGGCCGCGGTCGAAGAGCTGGCCCGCTTCGCCGGTGTGCCTGTCTACAACGGCCTGACCGACGAGTTCCATCCCACCCAGATGCTGGCTGACGTTCTCACCATGCAGGAGCACTGCGACAAGCCACTTGGCGAGATCTCGTACTGCTACCTGGGCGATGCGGCCTTCAACACGGGCAACTCGCTGATGATCATCGGCGCCAAGCTCGGCATGGATGTCCGGATCTGCGCGCCAGCGCAGCTCCGGCCTGACCCCGAGTTGGTGAAGAAGGCGACGGAGATCGCGGCTGGATCTGGGGCCCGCCTGATGATCACGGACGATATTGACCAGGCCGTGATGGGCGTTGATTTCTTGTGTACCGACGTGTGGCTATCGATGGGCGAACCGGCGTCTCAGTGGAACGACCGCATCGAGTGGCTCCGCTCCTACCAGGTGGACATGCGCATCGTTTCACGCACCGGTAACCCGAACGTGAAGTTCATGCACTGCTTACCTGCCTTCCATGATCGGGGCACCAAGATCGGCCAGGAGCTCTACGAAACGTATGGACTCGATGGCCTCGAAGTCACCGACGAGGTGTTCGAGTCGGCGCATTCAATAGTCTTCGACGAGGCCGAGAACCGGGTCCACACCATCAAGGCCATCCTGGTCGCCACCCTCGGCTCCTAAGCGTCCGCTGAGCCGGGCGCGCCGACACGTCCCTCCGGCGAGGTGGCACCTGCCAAGCTTGCGGACATGAGTGGAGAGCAGTCCAGTGCGGACGGTACCGACGCCATCGGGCGGCTCGCCTTCCGCCCCCGGTCAGGTCGCGGGGCTCCGGGTGGCCAGGACCGCCCTCTCGGGATCGGCTCTGATCGCGACGGTGTGTTATATGTGCCAGAGACAGCCGGACCAGGAGCTCCGATCATCGTGTTTCTCCATGGCGCGGGCGGCACCGGCCAGCGCGTGCTGCGACCAGTCCTGAGCGCCGCCGACCGGTACGGCACGGTGATCGCGGCTCCGGACTCACGCGGTCCCACGTGGGACCTCATCACCATGCAAGGGTTCGGGCCCGACGTCGCGTTCATCGACCGGGTCCTCAACACGGTCGCGGCCGAGTGTGACGTTGACTTCCGCCAGCTCGCCATCGGCGGCATCTCCGACGGGGCGTCCTATGCGTTATCGCTCGGCCTGACCAACGGCGACGTCTTCCCGGCCATCGTCGCTTTCTCGCCGGGATTTGCCGTGACCCCAGCGACCAACGGAAAGCCTCGGGTGTTCATCTCCCACGGGACCAGCGACTCCGTCCTGCCCATCGATGTCTGCGGCAGACGACTGGCGGCCCTGCTCGGCCTCGACGGCTATTCAGTGACCTTTCACGAGTTCGCCGGCGGCCACACGGTGCCACCCGAGGTGGCCGACCTCGGCTTCCGGTGGTGGGTGGACGTCTGAGGCCCGAACCGAGGCCGGGTCGGGTGGCATCGGTCGCCCCGGGAGCGTGAGATTGACACAGTGGCTCCCGTTCGGCAGAGTGCACCTGCCATGATCGACAAGCGGGTGCCGAGCCTCGCCGAGGCCGTAGCCGGCATTGAGGACGGCGCTACCGTCCTGGTGGGCGGCTTCGGTGAAGTCGGCGTGCCCAACGATCTGATCGACGCCCTCGTATCGCAAGGCGCGACCGACCTCACCATCGTCGCCAACAATGCCGGCGCCGGCGAGCGGGGTGTGGCCGCCTTGTTGAAGGCCGGCCGGGTCCGCAAGGTGATCTGCTCGTACCCCCGCTCCGCGGGGTCGGTGTGGTTCGAGGATCGCTACCGGCGCGGTGACGTCGAGCTGGAAGTAGTCCCGCAGGGTGTGTTGTCGGAGCGGATCCGAGCCGCCGGAGCAGGGATCGGGGCTTTCTACAACGCCACAGGCGTAGGCACCACTCTGGCGGAAGGCAAGGAAACGCGGGTGCTGGACGGACGGGTCCAGGTCCTCGAGTATCCCCTTCGAGGCGATGTGGCCCTGGTGAAAGGCCGTCTGGCCGATCGATGGGGCAACCTGGTGTACCGGGCCACGGCCCGGAACTATGGTCCGACCATGGCCATGGCCGCGGGCCTCACGGTGGCCGAGGTGGACGGCATCGTAGAACTTGGCGGCCTCGATCCCGAGTTGATCGTGACGCCGGGGATCTTCGTGGACCGAGTGATCAGTGTCGGTGGCCGCCATGGTTGACGCTCCCGTACTGAAGCGATGGTCCCGGGCTCAGGTTGCGGCTCGAGTCGCCGTCGACATTCCCGATGGCAGCTACGTCAACCTGGGCATCGGCATCCCTACCCTGGTCGCCGATCACGTGCCCGAGGGGCGCGAGATCGTATTTCACAGCGAGAACGGTCTCCTCGGAATGGGCCCGGCGCCCGCCGCGGCTGCCCTCGATCCGGACGTGATCAACGCTGGCAAGCAGCCCGTGACCGTCGTCCGCGGCGGCTCATTCATGGGGCATGCCGATTCGTTTGCGCTCATTCGCGGTGGCCATCTGGATCTCGCGGTCATGGGAGGGTTCGAGGTGTCCAGCGGGGGGGACCTGGCCAACTGGGCGGGGGACGGGGAAACGGTGCCGGCGGTCGGCGGGGCCATGGATCTGGCGGCCGGCGCTCGCGATGTGTGGGTTGCCATGACCCACACCACGGCAGAGGGACGGCCGAAACTGGTCGAGCAGTGTCGCCTGCCTTTGACCGCGCCGAATGTGGTAACCCGGGTCTATACCGACCTTGCCGTCCTGGAGGTCGACCGTGACCAGCGCTGCTTCGTGGCGATCGAGGTCGTGGCCGGGTTGAGTCTGCCCGAACTCCAGGCGGTCACCGCCGCGCCGGTACGCTCCGGCGGGGCAGCTCCGGCGTCCGGCTGAGCCCGGACCGCCGGGGGCACTCAGTCGGTGACGGTAACCAGATCGCCAACCGCCAGTTCCGAAAACGCCACCGCCGCCGTCGGGACGGGCAACTCGACGCAGCCGAGACTCTGGGGATAGCCGTAGGAGCCCCGCACGAAGCCGTGCACCGCGTCACCGCCATTGAAATAGTTGATCCAGAACACCAGGTCGTCGTACGTGCTCCCATCGGGGTTGGTGCCCCGCATGTGGTTCTCTGCGTAACGCACGTAGATGGGGAAGGTGCCGGCTGCAGTAGGACGGTCAGGGATACCGGTGTTGGCGAGCGAGGTGAGCACGTTCGAGCCGTCTTCCCACAAGGTCATCGTCTCAGGAAGGCTCTGCGAGACGTAGACGTAGGAGTAGGGATTCGGGTCGAGTTGGTTGCTCGCGGCCGCCTGTAGCAGCGCCTCCCACGTTGAGGCATCGGCGAGCTGGGCCACGGTCTCAGGGTCAACCGTGTAACCGTCGTAGGAACCCTGGTTCGAGAGGAAGGCCATGAGGGCTCCCTTCACCAAGGGGTTGGGCGAGCCGGCTGTCCACTGGGCTTGCAGGGACGCCGGGGTCGATGCCCAGCGCCAGGAGAGGTTGCCGGCCAACGGCTGGGACATCGTCGCCACCTCCTCGGCAAAAGTGGTCGGCACCTTCACGCCGGCGGCAGGCTGGAACTGAAGGGGCAGGTAGTGGAGTTGGGCGAGGATCTGCTCCAGACGGGCCAAGGAACCCGGGGCCACGCTGAAGTGGTACGCGGTGCTGGCCGCAGTGAGGCGATTCGAAGGACTCGCACCGACGACGGAAACCGGCCGGTCGAAGGAGACGGTCACCGCCGCGTCAGGACCAAAACCGAAGCCGCTCGGCGTAAACATCAAGATGTTCGCGGCCGGCTCTGTCCAGGTACCCGCCACCGCGGGTGACACGACCGGGCGGGTCGCACCCAGAGCGGTCGCCACGGGCTGGGCGAAGGTCAGTTTGATGGGCGCATTCGGGGCGGCGGTCGCCGTCTCCGGTGCGGGGTCAGCCAGGGCGACCGGTCCGGCTCCCGCCGGGGCGACGAACCAGGTCAGGGCGCTGGCGTGGGAGGAGACCGTCTCCCAGGGCAGGGGGGCGGCCGCGACCTGCAGGGAGCCCGCCGCAGCCTGGGCTGGCACGGCGAGCTCCGCCGTGGTCGCGGGCCGGTCGAGGTGCAGGACCTGCGCCGGTCCGCCCCCGGCCCGGTAGTCGACGACGCTCACCGGGTGGTCGAAGCGCACCGGTACCACGCCGGGGCGCGACGCCAGGGCCACCGATGCGGTTGTCGTCGCCGCAGGAGTCTTCAGGGTCTTGGTCGTCGTCACCCGGCCACCCACCAGCCAGCGCAGCCACGACGGCGGAGTAACGGTGGCGGTGACCTCTACCACCTCGTCCTGGGCCAGGGCGTGGTTCGGCACGAGACCGTCGGCCGTCCGAACCAACGCCACCGGGCGGCCGGCGCTCGTCGCCTGCCCGTTGGTGAGTTTGGTCCCCAGGCCGCTCACGTGGACGTCGAACATCGCCAGCCGAGACGCCGACACGGTGACGCCGGGACGACCCCAGATGAGGGCCAGCACCACTGCCACCCCGGCGACGGCAACCAGGCCGCCGGCCGCTACCGCCAGTGGAACGACCCACGCATGGCTCCGACGGCGCTGGTACCGGTGCCGAGGGGTCCTCGATCGTCGGATCATCGTGGGCGTGGCTGGCTCCCTGCTGGGCGGAGCTCGAACTCGTTCACAAAGACACTATTCGCGATGCGAAGCGAATTGGGCGCGCCCGAACGCAGGGCGATCTTCCGGGCGACCCGGCCGGGCGGACCGGTCCGGGCTGGGCCCCCGGCTCGACGCCCATCCGAAGCGCCGCGGCCGGATGGTGCGGGAAGCCGCCGGGGTCAGCGAAGACAGGTGGGCCGACTCAGCGAACGGCGATCGTATCCAACTCGGGCAGGAGACCGGCGTAGCGGTCGACAAACCGCATGGTCTGCGTCGGGTCGTCCCAGCCCTGCCGGGAGACTCCAATGATGGTTCGCTCGACTCCCAACTCGGCGTAGTACCGCAGGGCCTCAGCAGTCGGGTCGCCGAACGCCAGCATCGAGATCGGGACCCGGCCCCGCCCGGCCTGGGCCGCGGCGGCACGGAACAATCCGATCTTGCGCTCGATCCGGCCATTGGCGACGGTGCCCAGGGCCACGTCCATCGGCATCCAGCCATCGGCCCAGCGCACCGCGTGCTGGGTGCCCAGCTTTCCACCCATACCGCAGTACACCGGCAGGGGTTGGCCGACGGGTTTGGGCAGACTCCACACCGGGTCGAAGTCGAAGTACCGGCCGTGGTACTCGGACTCCTCCGCGGTCCACAGGCACCGCAATGCCTCCACGCACTCCTCGAGGGCATGGTAGCGCTGGGCCCAGGGGACGTCGGTGTGGTTGGCGAGCTCCTCCCGGTTCCAGCCCACCCCTACGCCGAACAGCAAACGGCCGCCGGAGAGGCGATCCAGGGTGGCGGCGGTCTTCGCCAGCGCGATCACATCGTGTTCGAGCGGCAGGGAGACGCCGGTGCCGATGAGTAGCGACTCGGTGGCACTGGCGGCCAGCATGAGGGCCACGTAGGGGTCCATCATCCGGATGTAGGGGCCGGGCAACTCGCCGCCGGCGGGGTAGGACGTCTGGCGGGATGTCGGGATGTGGGTGTGCTCGCCGATCCACAGCGAGTCGTAGCCTCGGTCCTCGAGGGCGCGAGCCAGCACGTCGGGCCTGAGCTCCTCGGGTGTGTTCATCGAACTGAACCCCAGTTTCACAAGAGATCATCCACCATTCGAGATCATTTGGCGTGGCTCCACATCACGGAGCACGAGCGACCCTTTAAAAATCACTCCCGGCGGAACTGCGGGGCGCGATGGTCGAGGATCTTGGCCGCTCTGCTCCTGAGCTCGGTCTTCTGGATCTTCCCGGTCGCATTCATTGGCAGCTCGTCGACCAGCTCCACATAGCGCGGCACCTTGTAATTGGCCATCTCCTGCCGGGCCCAGGCCAGGAGGGCGGCTGGATCCGTCCCGGCCGTGGCTGGGACCACGAAAGCCATCCCGACGTCGCCAAGTCGCTGGTCGGGCACACCGACGACCGCGACGCGGGCTACGGCCGGATGTCGCGCCAGCACGGCTTCGATCTCCGCCGGATAGGCGTTGAAGCCGCCAACCGTGAACATATCCTTGATCCGGTCAACGATGACCAGGTTGCCGTCGGACCGGAACAATCCTACGTCGCCGGTGTGCAACCAGCCATCGGCGTCGACCGCCCGGGCCGTGGCCTCGGGATCGTCGAGATACCCCCGCATGATCGTGTAGCCACGCACCAGCACCTCTCCCCTCTCGCCGACGGGCTGCTCCCCGCCGTCGTCGGCGATGATCTTCACCTCGATCCCCGGCAGAGGTCGGCCGACGGTGTTGGTGATGACCTCCGCGGACTCGCCGGCGCGAACCAGACTGACGGTCCCGGACGACTCGGTGATCCCGAA
Source organism: uncultured Acidimicrobiaceae bacterium (assembly GCA_963769725.1). GTDB lineage: Bacteria > Actinomycetota > Acidimicrobiia > Acidimicrobiales > Palsa-688 > PALSA-693. The sequence continues at coordinate 261,545 of CAVYMU010000012.1, forward strand.
CCCGTTCCGCACCTCTGGGACGCCGAGGCGCTGCATGATGTCCCCTACCAGGTGGGGCGGGAATCCTGCCGACCCGATAGTGACGCAGCGTAGGGATGTCAGATCGAAGTCGCCGCGACGCGGACTGTCGAGCATGGCCTGGAAGACAGTCGGGGGACCGGGGAAGAGCGTGACGCGGTCGTCCTGGATGCGTTGCATTACTGCTTCGGGGTCGAAGACAGATTGGGGCAGAATGGTGATACCACGCATGAACGCGCACAGAATCCCGACGTGGAGGCCAAAGGAGTGGAAGAACGGGAGGACGACCAACTGCCGGTCGCCATAGCGCATGTCGAACACGTTGGCCAGGTTCAGATAGACGTCGCAGACCGCCTGGTGTTCGAGCATGACGCCCTTGGGTGCGCCCGTGGTGCCCGAGGTGAACAGGACGTGACAGAGATCGTTTCCCTTCACTGCGGTGGCCCGACGGGCCCGCTCGGCCTCGCCAATCTCGCTCGCCCGCTCGAGAAAGGCTGCGAATGGGACCGCGTCACCTGACGCCGGCCCTCGCAACACGATGATGCGTTCGAGACCTTCGAGGTCGTCGCGGCCCTGCAGGATGGCGGCGTAGTCGGCGCCGAGGAAGTCGGATACGGTGAATATGAAGCGAGCCTTCGACCGGTTGAGCAAGTAAGCAGCCTCGGAGCCCTTAAACCGGGTATTCACTGTGACCAGCACGCCTCCCGTGCAGTGCACGGCCAGCGCGACCTGGATCCACTCGAGGATATTGGGCGCCCACAGGGCCACCCGGTCCCCGGGCCGAACCCCCCACGCAATCAGGGCCCGGGCCGTATCATGAATGGTCTCGACCAGCTCGGAAAAGCTCAGCGTCATCTCCCCGTCGCTGAACGCTTCGGTGTCGCTGAAGCGAGCGGCCGCGTCGTCCACGAGTTGCGGGATCGTTGCCCACGGAGCGCGCTCCACCAGGCGAACCCTAGCCCACTGCGCACTCGGATCGGCTTCCGCCGTCGGACTGGAAGCCGGCTCCACCCGACCGTCCCGGCCACCCTGTGGCATCCGGCCCGCCAGGGCACGTATCCTGTTCGGGAGTGCCCCCCCCGAATGACGACAACGCCCTGCAGCGGGAAAACCAAGCGGTCCATCGCGACGTGATCGCCCGGCGGGATGAGATCCTGGCCCGCCACCAGGCCCACGAAGCCATTACGCCGCCGAACCCCCTGGGTGACTTCACGAACAAGGTGCGGGCGGTCCTGCCCGGCGCCTCCGGCCTGCCGGTCGGCGAGCTGCTCGTCGACCTCGTGGAACGCGACCGGTTCGGGGCCGACTTGGCCTTGAAGTTCCCTGCCCTGCTCAAGAACGGCGGCCCGCGGAGATTCGCTGCGGAGTATGCGCCCGCGATCCATGCCGCCCTCGAGGGCCCGGAGTTCGCCGAGGAGATCGCCACGGTCGCGTCGGTCGGGATGTACATCAACGTGAAGTTGCGTGACGAATGGCTGCTGCAAGCCGCTCGGTCCGTTGCCACCGCGGGCCCGTCGTATGGCCGGTCGTACCCCCTCGCGGCAGAACGATTCGTGGTCGACTACTCATCGCCCAATGTCTCTAAAAGCCTTCATGCCGGGCATATCCGTTCGACCATCATTGGCGCGGTGCTTTCTAACATCCTCGAGGAAGCCGGTGGCCTGGTATTCCGTATAAACCACATCAATGACTTCGGGGGATTCGGATTCCTGCTGGAGGGTCATCGGCGCTTCGATACGACTTTCCCATCCGGGTCAAACCTCAACGAGCGGTCCCTGGAGATCTACCGGTTACGGAGAATTCTGGAACGCGCCATCACGGATGGAGCTTCGATCGCCGACTTGGCTGATCCGGACGCGGAGCTGGTCCGCGAGATGTTCCCGGGGATCGAGAGCTGTCAGGACATCAGCGAGGCGATGCAAGAGTTCGCGGCCGCGGCCGATCTCCGCTTTACCGCCCTGGAGTCCGGCGACCCCGCAGAGGTCGACCTGTGGAAACGGATCGTGGCGGCCAGCCTCGAGGACTTCGCCTCGTTCTATCAGTCCCTGGACATCTCGTTCGATTTCGTTGTCGGTGAAAGCTTCTATGCCCAGGCCGGACTCCGCATGGTGGACAACTGGTTGGAGTCCGGAGCCGCCGTCAACTACGGGGACGCGGAGGCAGCCGCCGATCTGGAGCAGTTGCGGGTCTCGCTCGCCGCCGGCGCCATCTCGGAGAGCGAGTTCGATTCGCTCGAGAAAGCCATCCGCAAGGACGTCGGCGCGGCCGTCGTACGCCTGAGTGCCACCGAGCGCTACGTCGTCAGACGCGGAGACGGTCGGAGCATCTACTCAACCCGGGACCTGGCAGCCGTGGCCCTGCGCCAGAAATTCTTTCACCCGACCTGCTTTATCTATGTCGTCGGCCAGGAGCAGAAGACCCACTTCGAGCGGCTCTTCGAGGCCAGCTATCAACTCGGGCTGGCCGACCCGGCCAAGACCTCCTTCGACCACATTTACTTCGGGTTCTACGTCGATGCCCACACGCACAAGAAGCTGTCGAGCCGCGAATCGGCGACAGGCGTGACCCATCTGTTCGAGGCCGCCCAGGCCTACTTCCGATCGCGGGTGAGCGACCGGCAGGTGGCGGGCAGCCAGGACCCGGACAGCGTCGCCCGCCAGCTCACCATCGCCTCCATCGTCTTCAACGACCTCAAACAAGACACTCGTTCGACCGTGGAGATGGACATCAAGAACCCAGCCGCCATGGTGGAGGTCTTCGAGAAGTCGGGCGGCGCCTACGTCATCTACACGGCCTGCCGGGCGGGGAGCATCGTTCGGAAGGCATCGCAACTACCGGAGGCGACGGGTGCCTACCCCCCCAGAAGCCTCGAGCCGGCGGAGGTCGGCCTCTTGCTCCAGGTCTTGGACTTCCCCTCTGTCGTCCTATTCGCCGCCGAGCAGCGAAACCCCTCTGTGCTCGTCAGGCACATGTTCCAGATCAGCAATCTTTACAACTCGTACAACGCCAAAGCCCGCGTTATCACTGACGAGGGTGTGATCAGTTCACGACTTGTCACCACGGCGGCAGTCGAACAGACGTTGCGCAATGGTCTCACGCTCTGCAATGTGGACTGTCCGGACTACATATAAGGGGCGGCACCTCACCGGCCTGGTCGACGGGAAGACGGCTGGCCTTCCTAATTGAGCCGGGCTCGCAGCGAAGCGGCCTCGTCCCGCAGCCGACTGGTGAGATCTGCCTCGGGTTGGATGTCAGCCAAATCGTCGAGCACAGCCGCGGCTTCGTCAAAGCGGCCGATGCTGGCGAGCCGGCCGGCCAGATGGGCCCGCTCCTCCAGGGGAAGACCCGGTATCCCGAGGCGCAGGCGAGAAACCCACAGCAGGGATCGGTGGTCGGCGCGCCGTTCGAAGCTCCGATCCAGATTGGCCAACATACGAGCCAGGATGGCTCGGGGTCCGGTGGTCGCGAGCATCGCTGACGTCAGCTCGACGCGGGAACCGGTGATGGCGCGTAGGACACGCTCGCATCCGGCGTGGTCGAGCAGCTGGCCGCCACCGAAGGCGTCGATCAGCAGCTGCGGTGACGCCGGGTCACGAACCAGGAAGTGGCCCGGCATGCCCACTCCTTCCAGGGACAGGCCGCGACGACGTCCAACCTCGATCAGCAGTACCGACAGCGAAATCGGGATGCCCCGCCGTCGGTCCAGGACCCGGTCGAGGTAGGAGTTGACCGGATCGTCGTAGCTGTCGCGGTCGCCGTCGAGGCCCAGCTGTTTGAACAAGACCCGGCAGAGCGCCGGCGTGTCCGCCGTGGCGACCAAGGCTGCGACGTCGTCCAGCCGCCGCAACTGGGCCGCCACATCCAGACCCGGATTGGCGTGAGCCGCGATCACGAGCGCGGCCTCGTCCAGCGGAAGGCACTCCTCCGGGCCCTCCATCAGCTCCTTCCAGCGCGCCGCCAGGTCCACAGCTGTGTCTACCCGTGTGCTTCCTGTCCGGCGCCGACCCGGCGCCACGGGTACACCTGGGCGCCGGCGCTGCGGCCTTCCGCCTCGCCACCGCGACTCCGCATAACATCCACGATAGCGCTCGAAATCTACTACTCGTCTCGCCCCCCTATCATGTGGCGCGGTGGGAACCTTCGAGCGCGCCACGTCGGTTGATCGGGTCGATGCCGGTCTGTGGAGGGCGTCGATCGATCCCACATGGACGATCGGTGATGCCGTGCATGGAGGCTGCGCCCAATGTGTGGTCGTACGGGCCGCGGTGGCAGAGAGCAGTCACCAACATCCGGTCGCCACCAGCGCCCATTTCCTTGCCCCTACGACGCCGGGCCCGGCCGAGGTGGCCGTGGAGCGGATACGGGAAGGCCGTACCGCGTCCACCCTACGGGCGGTTCTCCGCCAAGACGGAGTGGCAAAGATCGTGGCTCATGTCACGGTGGCCACCCTGGCGGACCAACTGCCGGATTACCAGGTGCCCCAACCCGTCGTGGTCCCCCCGGGCGACTGCATGCCTCGTCCCGCCCAAATGCCTGACGGCAATACGGTGCGCTTCTTGGAGTCGATCGAGGTCCGCATCGACCCCCGCCATGTCGGCGGTCCTTATGAGAAGCGATCCGGCGTTCCAGAGGTGCGGGGATGGATCCGGTCCCGCGATGGCTCGCCCCCCGACGCCACCTTCCTCGTCTTCTGCGTTGACGCCCTTCCGCCGACGGTGCTCGAGATCGGCGGTCAGGGGTGGTCGCCAACCGTTCAGCTGTCGACCTACGTCCGAGCCTGGCCCGCCCCGGGGTGGCTCTGTGTCATCGCCCGGGCATCCGCAGTCGCCGATGGCTGGTTCGACGAGGAGGCGGAAGTGTGGGATAGCACTGGTCGGCTGGTGGCCCAAGCCCGCCAGGTGGGACGCTACCGATTGACTCCTGGCGATTGACTCCTGGCGATTGACTCCTGGCGATTGACTCCTGGCGATTGACTCCTGGCGCTGAATAGCTCCCGGTTGCCTCGACCGTTGACCCGTGCCTGTCAGCCTCGGCCCGAGGTAGCCGCCGTCTCGGCTGGTCGCTGATGGTGGGCCCCGAACGGGGAAGGCACCCGAGTGCTTGACCCCGTCGAGATAACCCGGGCCCAACCCCTCGGTGACCAGGGACGTCGCCTGGCGGCGGCCGATCCGGGTCGCCTACCTGCTCGCACCGAGACGGAAATAGCTCATGGCGTTGTCGCAAATGATCTTGCGCCTCTCCCCCGCGGGAACGTCCTGGAACTCATCCTCGATGATCTGACGAGAATTGGGCCAGTCGCACTGCACGTGCGGAAAATCGGTTGACCACTGGATCCGGTCAACGCCGATGTCATGGCGAACCTTCACCCCGAAATGGTCAACCTGGAATCCCCAATGCGTGTTGTGATCGATGTACCAGCTGGGCTCGTGAGCCCACGTATCGGCGCCGCTCCAGAACCGGTGCCGCCGCCAGTTCTCATCGGCGTCCTCCTTGAACTCGGGAATCCATCCGATCTGAGTTTCCGCAAAGAACAACTGCAAGTCGGGGAAACGGTCAAACGTGCCGTGCTGAATCAGCTGGATGACCTGGCCACCGTGGGTAACCGTCTTGCTCAACATCGTGGTCATCGGGGCAAAATTCATCAGCGACACGCCATCATCAGCGGCCTTCTGGATAGCCTCCTGCTCCGCCGCCGCGCCTCCCCCGAACCGGACGTGGGCAGTCAGGGGCACGTCCAGCTCGAGGGCCCGCCCCCAGAACCGGTCATCCTCCTCGGGCACCGGCGCCGGAGACCCGTTGGGCCAGTGGTGCAACACCACACCCCTGATCCCTGGCAGGGCCGCCACTCGCTCGAGCTCGGCGACCGAATCACCGATGGTCGCCCCGGGAAGGATGGCGAGCCCCAACAGTCGGTCGGGGTCCTCAGCCGTGTACTCCTGTGAGAGCCAGTTGTTATACCCCTGGGCCAGGGCGACGTAGGCCTCCGGGGGTACGGCCGCCACGTCGAGCGTCCGCTGCCCGGACACGGCAGGAAAGAGAAGCTCAGCATCCACCCCGTCTTGGTCCATTTCGGTCAACCGTTGCTTGGCGTCCCCCGCACCCACCAGCCCGTCCGCGTAGGAGAGACCCGAGGTCTTGAGGTTCTCCCACCCTCGTCCGGCCGAGAAGTTCAGGCCGAGGGGGACGGGCTGAGCCCGGCCAGGCATCGCCCAGCCGTCACCACCGCCGGGCAACTGCACAACCTTCGGCACGAACTCCCGGAACTCAGCGTCGACATAGGGTTCCCATACATACGGTGGGACCTCGAGGTGAGAGTCGGTGGAGATGATTTCGTATTGACGCATTGGAGCTTCTCCCTCCTGCGACCAGCGGAACATTTTGTCTGGGTCCCGGCATCACCTCGTCGTGAGTCCGCGCCCTCTCCGTGCAACTCTACCTGACGTCGCCGGCTGCGAGGCTATGACGGTACGGGTTGCGGTTGGACTGCATGCACCGGACGCAGTTGGACACCCGCCGGTTGGTCGCCGTCGGGTCCGCCACTTCGCCGATATTCCCGCATCCACGGGGCACCACACCCGTGATGTACGGAGCATCGCTGGCCCACGCTGGCGTCGTCTCGGCCCCCGATTTTGTTATATAACTCGCGTGTAACGCGACAAATATAACAAAAATTGCTGAGCGCTCCCACTTCGGCACCATCGACGTCGTGGCGGCCATCCTGCAGTCGTCAACCGAGAACGGCCTGCACCCGCCCGGACGCGATCTCGACCTCGTGGAACGTACCGCTGGGGACGACATAGCTCGACCGGTCCTCTATCTCACCGAGGTGCTCGACAACGGACTCAACCGCTGGCGGTTCCCGATCAACCGGCACCCACCCGTCGGCAACCCCGATGAAGATCTCTGCGTAGCGACCCCGGACCGCCGAGTAGTAGCGATGGGTACGGTCACACGCCTCACTCGCGAGGTACACAACGAGAGGTGTCACCCACTCGGGACCCATGCGACTCTCGTGGGCGGTGTTCCGCCAAGCGACCGCATCCGGACTCAGGTCGTACGACTCCGGCCCGCCCCCGAGACGCGTACTCCCCACTGGCATGATCGCGTTCGCGAGGATGCCGTGCTCCCGGCCTTCGAGTGCAACTACGTTGCACAGCCCTACGAGCCCAGCCTTCGCAGCTCCGTAGTTTGCGCCGTCCACTCTGCCCCACACACCGCTGGCCGAGGAGGTGAAGACCAGACGCCCATATCCCGCCAACATCATCGTCGGCCATACCGCCCGAGTGAGATAGAAGGCTCCGAGCAGGTGCGTCTCCAGAACTGGAAACCACCGGTCGTCGCTCATCTCGCCGAGAGGGCTGTTCCGGAGGATGCCGGCGTTGTGTACGACCGCGTCGATCCGTCCGTAGGCGTCGAGGGCGAGCTCGACGAGGTGGCGGCAGGCGGCATCGTCAGCGACAGAATCGTACGAAGCGGTCGCGATACCTCCGCCGGCATTGATCTCCCCAACTACATAATCCGCGGCGCGAGTGCTTCCCCCAGTGCCGTCGGTGGAGCCCCCAAAATCGTTCACCACCACCGACGCACCCCTCTGGGCCAGCTCGAGGGCATAAGCCCGGCCGAGTCCGTTGCCTGCGCCCGTTACGATCACAACCCGATTGTCGAAGCGGATGTCCATCCTGACGACTCTATCGAGACCGATCGGGTAAGGCCCTTTCGATCCGGCCGCGCCGCCAGAACCAGACGACCTTCGTCAGTTTGCCCGCCGGTCCCTGGCCGGATTCAAGGTGCTGCGACGGTGGGTCGTAGTAGGTGAACTGCCGAAAAACGAAACGGTAAAATTCTGCGGCGGATACTGCGGTCGCAGATGAATACGTGACCGGCTCGGGCCGCGCTTGAAGCCTATTGGGGTCGCCGCCGGCCCGTACGCCCTTCCCGAGGTGACCGGGCTTGCTCATCAGACTCGCGTAGCGTTCGCAGTCCCAGCACCACTGCTTCGATACCGAACTCGACATAGTCTCGAGCTCGAAACCCATCCAGGCGGGGGGCTTCAGGCTTGTGACCCAGACGAGCGTCCACACTGATCCGCCCGTGGATGTAGGTCAGCGCGAACGACCACGCCAATCGGGCCGCAGTGGGCGAGAAGCCGGCGTCCTCGAAAAAGCGAATCCCGTGCTTCAGTCCCTCCGGGGTGACGCCAAGCGTCGGCAATCCGATCATGTGGGCACCCAGGCCCGGATAGCGGGCATACGATTCCCACGTCGACATCAGATGTCGCGAGAGCGCCGCCTCCCAGCCGTCCGTGTCCAAGCGGAGGGGGATCCGCGACGCACTGACTTCCTCCGCCACCAGCCGAACCAGGTCCTCCTTGTCTTCGACGTAGTAGTAGGTGGCCATCGGCGTGACCCCCAGCTCGGCGGAGACAGCCCGCATGGTCAGACGGGACAGACCTTTGCGCTGAATGAGACGAAGGGCGGCAGCCACTACCTCCTCGCGGGACAAGGTTCGAGACCGGGCACTCGGCGGCATAGGCCAAAATCTTAACTCTCTCCAACTTCCACCCCAACCGTACAACGTAGAATAACCGCCGCACGGTAGGCCCCAAGGGGCCCAACCCCCACCGCTCCTGGTCGACGCCCGCCACATTCTCCTCTCCCCCATCCGCCGGGGGGCCAGAGCCAGGACGGCGGCGTTCAATCCTTCGATGAGTTTGCGGGCCGGCCGCGGCGACCCCCGTGCAGAACCTCGCCTGGGAGGGCGCCGGAGAGCGTCCCGTCCTCCTGGGTAACGACCCCACCGACCACCGTGTAGCGAAAGCCACCCGGCCCTCGTCGCAATCGGTTGGCACCAGTCGGGAGATCGGCCGTCATCGTCGCCTCGTCCCAGTGGAGTTCTTCGAGAGAGAAGATGGTGAGGTCTGCGACAGCACCTGTTCGCAAGACTCCCCGGTCCTCGAAACCAAAGAGCTCGGCTTGACGGCCAGTGAGCTGGTACACCGCCTCCTCCAGGGTGAAGTCACCGCGGTCACGAACGTGGCGGGCCAGGAGCAGGGTGGTGTCACCGACCGCGCACATCATCTGGAGGTGAGCACCCGCATCACTGTTCGATATCACCGCGGCCGGATGAACCAAGGTCGCCGCGACTCCATCGGGATCGGAGTTGGCGATGCCCGTCCCCACCACGCCGGGCTCGAGATCGTTTCCCAGCAGCCAGTCGGCCAGCACGTCGGAGGGGTGTCCACCCCGTTCTCTGATCAGGTCCGCGAGGGACGCTCCGAGCCAGCGCTGGTTCTCCGGGCGCGTCACTGACACCAAGCGAATACGGTCCGGGAGCCGGTGACGGATCATGGTGAAGGGGACACGATCCCATTCCTCGCGCGCCACGGCTCTCCATGCCGGGTCGGCAAGGAGGCGGGCTTTCTCCTCCGGGCCGGCCTGCACGGCCCGGTGCCATCCGTGGGGCATCGTGTAGAAGGACATCCCGCCTCGCCAGTTCACCTGTATGTCCAGGCTGCGCGGCGACACCTGTGGGTAGCAGCGCGCTCCAGACCGCTGCAGCTCGCCGGCGAAATCCAGTTGGCTCAGGGCCAAGGCGGGGGCCTGGTCGTCGTAGAAGATGCTGATCCACGTGTGAAGGACTCCGAGGGGACGGCAAAGGTCAGCTACCCGCCGTACGTCGCGAGTCGTGTATTTGGGCACAGGACTGGCGATGAACTGCAGGAACCGGTCCTCCTTGGCTAGGACCTCGAGAAGTCCCCCGAGCTCGGCGTCGTCTGCCAACCGGCTCGGCACCGGCCGCTTCTTTCGGTCCTCATCGAAACCGAGGGAACTCGACATACCGAACGCTCCCGCCCGCAGACACTCGCGCAGTAGCTCGCTGATCTCGTGTTGCTCGGCTTCTGTCGCCTGCCGTTCCCAGGCCTCGCTCCCCATGACATATAGCCGCAGGGGGGTGTGCCCCACCAGAGTGGCGACGTTGACTCCGAAGCGGCGCTCTCCGAGTGTGTCCATATAGGCGGGATACCGCTCCCAGTCCCAGGAAATGGAGCTGGAAAGCACCTGCTCGGGGAGATCCTCGATGTAGCAGTAGAGGCCGCGCAGCTCGTCGACCGCATCAGGTCGGACGGGCGCCATCGACAGCGAGCAGTTCCCGGCCAGGACGCTGGTGACACCATGCTGCGGGACCGGGTCGCATGCCGGGTCCCAAAACAAGGTCGGGTCGAAGTGGGTGTGCGAGTCAATGAAGCCGGGTGTGACATAGGCGTCCCGAGCGTCGAGCTCGAGCTCACCCTCAGCGCGGAGTGCCACGCCTACCTCGGCGATGCGTCCCGCTCGAACCCGAATGTCAGCTCGTCTGGGCGGTCCCCCGGTACCGTCGACTACGATCCCGCCTCTCACCAGGAGATCATTCACATCCTTCACCTCCGAATCGTGACGGCCTTCGCAGCCCGGCTGGCCTGGTTTTCCCTGTATCATGCCATCGTTGCGGCCGGTACGGGACACAGACCCATACGACCAACACGACTACCGGCCCCCCGGTTGCCGGCAACCAGTCGCATCCACACCAGCCAAGGTCGGGTCCACGCCCAACGAGAGCCGATCCTTGGGGTCCTGGATTTCCGGCAGCTCGAGGCGCCCGCCGGCGGCGAGCCCAGCCGTACGATCTGTTCCAGCGCCCTCGACACTGTCCTCCTCTTCCAGGCCGACATCGCCTGGTGATGTGCCAGAACGGCCCATCGGCGCTTTCGTGAAACAGCTCGAACACGTCACCGCTCATCACGCCTTCACCCCGTCCTTATCCCGCCGGTCGCAGGAGGTCCGTCGTTGACGCGATCATTGCCCCGTTGCGCCGGATCCGTCGAGGAGGCAGTCCTCGGCAAAGGCCAGCGCCTTGAGGTGATAGGCACGCCCCGCCTTACTCAAGCTGATGTTGTGGCCGGCGCCACGCTGGACCGCGATGTCGACACGGGGAGACCGGACCAGTACGGTCCGCAGGGCCGCAAAGTGCTCCCCGCTGACCACCCACAGCCGCTCGTGGTCGGCGAAGGTGAACCGTACCGGAACCCGGACCCGGTCACAGAAGCGGCGCAGATCATCGGGCCACTCGGCCGCCTCGTGCTTCGGCGCCGGTGCCATGGGGGCGACCGGCAGCACGCCAGGGGTGAAGGTTGCGGAAGGATAGAGATGTCTCGGTCCCCACGACGGGTTGACGTCTCCGGGCTGCGACTCCGGGCTGGTCACGCCCGGTTGGAACGTGTACATCAACCGAAGGGCCTGCAGTACGCTATTACCACGCCTATGGCGCAGGCGCCTACCGGATCTATTTTGCGGTCAACGACCTAGGGGCGGCGGCCCGAGTCCTCGGCGAACGCGGGTCCGACACACGATCGAGGAGCCTGCCGCCAATGAGGACGCCCGGATTCGGATCGACCCGGCATCATTCGAAGGCCTCTACATCGAGTTGGTCGACATTCACGCGTCCCTTTGAAGCGGCGCCCTGGGCAGTCAGATCCTCGTGGCCCGACCCTCCCAGTAGGGCTCTCGGAGCAGCCTTTTACGGACCTTGCCGTTCGGGTCACGCGGTAGCGAGTCTACGAAGTCCACGGATTTCGGACACTTGTAGTGGGACATACGGCTGCGGCAGAAGTCGATCAGCTCATCTTCGGTCACGGGCGACCGGCGCTCGACGATCGCCTTTACCTGCTCCCCGAACTCTTCGTCGGGTACTCCGAGAACCGCCACGTCGGCCACGGCGGGGTGGGCGTACAGCACGTTCTCGACCTCGGCGGGATAGATATTCGCACCTCCAGAAATGATCATGTGCGACTTACGGTCGGTGAGAAAGAGGAAGCCGTCCTCGTCGAGATAGCCCATATCACCGACGGAGAACATGTCGCCGCGCCAAGCATCCGCGGTCTTCTCGGGGGCGCCCTCGTATTCGAACTTCGAGCCGTTGCGAATGTATACCTGCCCGATGTCGCCGGGGGGCAATGCCTCCCCGTCGTCGGCGAGAATATGGATGCTCACGCCAGGCAGGGGCCGTCCGACCGTGCCCGGCTTTCCTCGCCACACGTCCTCTGGACACTCGGTGGCGACCCCCTCTGTGGCCGCATAGTACTCATACACAGTTCCTGTGGGAAAGAGCTCCAACGTCTTCCACTTGACCTCGACGGGACAGGGCGCCCCGGCGTGGAGCAACCTCTTGACCGAAGACAGGTCGTAGCGGCGGGATACCGAGTCCGGCAGTGAGACGATCCGGACCAGGTGGATGGGTGCCATCTGCGACCACGAGACGCGATGTCGCTCGATCAAGGCCAGCGCCTCGCTTGGATCGAAGTGGTCGGTGATGACCACGGTGTGACCCATGCCCAGTGCAGTAGAAGCGTACGCACCGGGGGCGGTGTGGTACACGACGCCCGCCAGCAGATGCACCTCTCCCGGCCCGGCCACAGGTCCGAGCCGGGCATCCACCATCCGCTGAGCGACGGCCTGAGCCTCCTCGCTTTGGTGACGGACAATGGCCTTGGGGCGACCTGTGGTACCGGAGGTGTAGTAGCGCAGCGCGGCCAGGCCGGTCGGAGAGCCCAGGAACCCGTCCGCGGCAGTGGATTGGTGGGCCCCAACCCACTCGTCGTAGGGCGCACCGCGAAAGATCGTGTCAGGAAGTCCGGCAAACTCGGCGGCATTGCTGGCCTCGGCAACAACCACGGCCGCCCTGGAGTCGCTCACCATGTACTCGATCTCATCGCGTTTGAACCGGAAAGAGACGGGCAGGACTGTCCCGCCGATTCGCCCCGCTCCGACGAGCAGCTCGAAAAACTCGATGCTGTTCCGGAGCGCCACAGCGACCCTGTCGCCTGCGCCGACGTGCCGTTGCTGGAGAGCTCTGGCCACCTGGTTTCCCCGTGCGTCGAGCATCCGCCAGGTTACGATGCGGTCACCCTGGATGAGTGCGGCGGCGTCGGGTCGGACTCGGGCATACTCCCGAACGGGATCCATGGCGACATTGTAGGTACGGTGCGATGGTTGCAGCCCGAGCCGCCGCTCCCTGCCCGGCTTCCGGGGGTCTGGGTCCTCGACTTCGGCCGACTTATCTTCATCAGCACCGCCGCCGACATGCTCACCAGCGACCTCGTCAAAGCCGCCTACCTCGGCTCCGCACTCCCCACCACCCTAACCATCACCAGCCCCGCCCCAGCCGACCATGATCACCACCAACTAAAACGCCCGGCCAGGGAGCTAGACTCGCCCGTTAAGGCGGGCGTGGTGGCCGCCGCTCCCGACCTCCCCCTTCGGGAGCGGCGGTACTGCGAACACGTCAGGGTACGGTACTCATCCTCTTCCGAAACCAGCGGGGCATGAGTCGGGTCGCTTTGTCCCGATGTAGAGTGGCTTTGGTCCGTCGGCCCCGGATGAGAAGGAACTGGCAATGGTGATGACAGACGACGAAGCTGCTGGCTATGACGAGTTTGGCATGCTGAAGACCTATGCCGACTACGAAGGCATTCCCTGGAAGGGACGGCCGAGCGTCGTCCGCCGATCGTTTTCTGTCTCGGGAGGCCAACAGCTCAGCGCCTTGGTCTGGGGGAACGGTGACCCCGAGTTGGTGTTCCTCCACGGTGGCGGTCAAAATGCGCACACCTGGGACTCGGTTGCCCTCGCCCTTGACCGACCCCTGATCGCCATCGATCTTCCGGGTCACGGTCACTCTGACTGGCGTGAGGATCGCGACTACTGGCCCCATCGCAACGCCGCGGCCGTCGCCGACGTGGTCGAGCAGTCCGCACCAGGTGCTCAACTGGTCGTCGGCATGTCGCTGGGAGGCCTCACCAACATCCGGCTGGCCTCGACCCGCCCCGACCTGGTGCGCCGAGCGGTGATCGTCGACGTCACTCCCGGCGTAGGAGCACGGACAGCAGAGATGACACCAGAGCAGCGGGGGGCCACCTCTTTGGTCGGTGGCCCCCCGGTCTTCAATTCCTTCGATGAGATGCTCATGGCCACCGCGGCCGCCGTTCCTGGCCGGCCGGTGGACTCGTTCCGTCCTGGGGTCCTGCACAACGCCAGGCGCCTGGAGGACGGAAGATGGGCGTGGCGTTACGACCGCCTTCGTCGGGAAGGTGACCCTCCTATCGACTTCACTGACTTGTGGCCCGACGTGACCGCGATCACCGCTCCGATGATGCTGGTCCGAGGGTCGCGATCCGCACATGTGCACGATGACGACGAGGCGCGGATGCGTGACCTGCAGCCCAAACTCCGCATCGAGCGCGTGGACGGCGCCGGCCACTCGGTCCAAAGTGACCGGCCCGTGGTGTTGGCCGGCCTCATCGGCGACTTCCTCACCACCGGCGCCACCCCAGCGTAATCACGGGCCATCACGACGAGGTGCGCCTCCGTCCCAGGGCCTCCCATCGTGCGACCGTGCGGACATCGTCCGTACCGAACGACTCCGTCTCGGCCGCCAAGGCAAAGCTGAGAACCAGGTCTGCGGCGTGCCGCAGATGCATATTGAGTGCCCGCTTGGTATCCCGCAGCGCCTGTTGAGGTTGGGCGGCCAGTCGCTCCGCCAGAGAGAGGGCCTCGCTCATGAGCTGCTCCTTGGGAACGGCCCGATTAGCGAGTCCCAGGTTGACCGCTTCGGCAGCGGGAATTCGGTCACCGAGAAAGATATACTCCTTGGCCCTGAGCAGGCTCATCGCCAGCGGCCACGCCACCGCTCCTCCGTCGCCCGCCACCAGGCCCACGTTCACGTGAGTATCCGCCATGAAGGCGTCGGCGGCGATGAGCACCAGGTCGGAGAGGACGGCCAGCGTGCAGCCCAGCCCCATGGCCGGACCATTGACTGCCGCGATGATAGGAATGTCGCAGTCGATCATCGCCTTCGCCAGTCGCTCCGCGTAGCGGATATCCTTGCGCCGCATCACTGGGTCTCTATTACTGCGGATGAAGTTGGCCATATAACCACCGGTACAAAAGGCCCGGCCCGCGCCGGTAAGAATCACAACGCGAGCAGCCGTCGTCTATTCTTCTTGAGGCGCACGACTTCGTCACCGGTGCCAGGAGAGGATCCATGCGAGGGTACGACCAGCTCTGGACCGATTCGCATCTTAAGATCGGGCGGTCCTGCGAGTACGGGTGGGACGCTTCGGTGGGCCGCGCTCGGGGGCTGGTCGAGATGGACCGGAACGTTGTGGGCATCGAGTTCTTGTGTACGGTCCCGCGTGACTGATCAGGTCCGGGGGTTCGAGGATGCCCACAGCGGCGACGTCCTGACCGGCGACGCCCAGGACGGCCGGGCGCCGGTCTACTTCCCGCCGCCGGCGCCCGACCTGGCCGCCATGGAGGCAAAGCACGGGCTGGCGGAGACCATTCGGGCTTTGGCCGAGGCGTGCGTCTGCGTCGACTCGTCGGGGGCAGGGGTGGCTGCGCTCGCGGCCGTCCAGCGGCTACTGGACGTGGCCCGCCAGCGGATGGAGGTCCTGCCTGGCCTGGTGATTGACCGTTCCGCTGGTATCGCTGAGCTCTCGTTGGCTGAGCGAAGTCCTTTTGTCGGCAAAAGCAACCCACTCGCTGCGCCCCTTCACTTGGAGTTCGACGGGGTCACCACGCGCGGGTGGGCAGTGTATGGGCACGCCTATGAGGGCGGACCGGGGGATATGCACGGCGGGGCCGTAGTCGCAGCATTCGATGATCTCCTCGGCTGCGCCCAGATGGTCGGTCCCGTCGCCGGGCGGACCGGCACGCTGACGGTACGCTTCCGTGCCAGAAGCCCGATCGGCAAACAGATCGACTACGAGGGCAGGCTCGACCGAGTCGACGGCCGGAAGTCGTATTGCAGCGGCGAGGCTCGTTGCGACGGCGTCCTGCTCGCCGAAGCCGAGGCCGTCTTCGTGGCACCCCGACCGACCTCAGGCGCGGAGCGTGAGGCACCCCACCCCGACGACGCCGATCATGGTTGATCAGCGAGCTCCCTCGAGCAGCCTCCTTATGGCGAGCCGGTCCGGCTTGCCGGTAGCGAGCCAGGGCAGGTCCTCGTAGCGAGCGAGAACCACCTTTCTCGGCACTTTGAAGTTTGAAAGCTCAACCCGCGCTTTTTCCCGTAGGTCGTCGGGATCAACGGTGACTCCGTCCTCCGGTACCACCAGGGCGGCCACGATTTCTCCGCGTTCGCGGTCGGGGACGCCCAGGACGTGGGCGACTCTCACTTCGGGAAGGGCGTTCAAAACCGCCTCGACCTCTGGCGGGGCGACGTTGTTACCAGAGGTCTTGATCAGCTCGGACAGCCGTCCGGTGAGAAAGAGAAGGCCACCCTGGAGATAACCCTTGTCACCAGTGTTGTAGAAGCCGTCCGGGGTGAAGACTTCTTCTCGCTCTCGCTTGTACAGCCCGGTGGTGAGAAAGTACCCACGAACGAGAATAGCGCCTTCTTCGCCGTCGGGAAGGGCCCGAAGCGTCACCGGATCAGCGATGCGGATCTCCGCCCCAGCGATCGCTGGGCCCATAGACCCGGAGCGGCCCTCTGGAATCGGAATGTTCTCGTCTCCGCCCATGGTGTAGGTGTAGGAGGCGAGCGTTTCGGTCATGCCCGGTGAGCTGTGCCGGCGGCCAAATCCTGTCGACGGAACCCCTAGCGCCGGAATACGACGGCACTGTCGGGCGGAATTCCAGCGTTGGTTGCGGGATACCCATGTTCCTTCTCCCGCGTCGCTACAACTCCGGTAATCCTCGACTGAGCCGAGGATAGTCTTCCGGCGTGCGGGGCTGGGCGGTCAGGACCGGCGCCGCGGCCCGACGCCCGGCGGCTTCGGTTCGAATAGGGCGACCTCGAGCCAAACTTCCCACTGACGACGAGCAGTGTCGGCCTTACGCTCCCCCGCCGCTCCAGGCTTGGCTAGCCTGGACCCGTGGAGAGTGCGCTCAAGGATCTGCGCGTCATCGACGTTGGGACTACCGGCGCCGGGGCCATCGCCACCATGCTGCTGGCCGATTATGGCGCCGACGTCGTCATGATCGAACCGCCAGCCGGGCATCCGTGGCGCGGCACGACGGCGTTCCGGGCTTGGGCCCGGGGCAAGCGGAGCGTGGTCGCGCCCGAGGTCAGCACGGATTTGCTCCGATGGGCAGATGTGCTGGTAGAGGACTCGCTGGCTGAAGCTGCCAGCGCAGACGACCCGCCTCACCTCATCAGGTGCAGCATCTCGCCGTTCGGGCCCGACAGTTGGATGCACGGGAACACAGACAGCGAAGCGCTGATCCAGGCTCGGTTTGGGCTCCGGCATGGCGATAAAGGCCCCGAGCTCGTAGGTTTTCCTTGGGCGAGCTACGGATGCGCATTCCTCGCTGCGTTTGGCGTCCTCGCAGCCGTCTACGCCCGGGCGGGTGGAGCGCCGGGCCAGCGGGTGGCGGTCTCCTTGTTTGACGGTGTCCTTCTGCTGTCGACTATGCAGGGGATGCGTATCGAGTCCGCTCCTGACACACCTGTCGCGATGACGGCGGGCCGGCGTCACCTGTCTGGCATCCACAGATGTGCCGATGGGGAGTACGTCGGGATCCACAGTGGTGCGCCAGGCGCCTTCACCCGTGGAGTAAATGCGCTCGGTCTCGGACACAAGTTCGCTCCGTCTCCGTCACCGATGGAGATGGGCGTCCCCCTGGTGGGCGACGAGATTCGCGTCATGACAGAGGAGGTTCCCGCCGCCATCGCCACCATGAGCCGCGATGAGCTGCTCAAGCTCATGGAAGAGGCGGACGTGGCCGCAGTTCCCGTGCTCAGGCCAGGCGAGGCCTTCACCGACCCTCAGGTCCAGTACAACCAGCTCATCGTCGAGGTGGACGACACCGAGGCCGGCCCCGTGCGGCAGGTCGGCCCTCCTATCCGCCTGGCTGCGACACCAGGAGGGGTTCGAGGTGGTGCTCCCGCTCTCGGCCAGCACACCACTGCAGTGCTGGCCGAGGCGGCCCGCGCCCCCGACCGGGTGCCACCGGCTGCGCCCCACCCAGTCCACGCGCTGGACGGCTTGAGGGTGATCGATCTCGGCCAGTACTTCGCCGGACCCTTCGGGCCCCGCATGCTGTCTGACCTCGGTGCCGACGTGATCAAGGTCGAATCGCCAGCAGGTGATCCGATGCGTCCATTGCTCTCGGTCTTCGAAGCGGCCCAGCGGGGCAAGCGCTCCGTCGTCCTGGATCTCAAGACCGAGCCGGGTCGGGACGCCCTCCGGCTCCTCGCCGCCTCTGCCGATGTCGTTGCCCACAACTTCCGGCCAGGGGTCGCTGAGCGCCTCGGCGTAGGCCCGGCCGACCTGCGGGCAGTCAATCCCCGACTCGTCTACTGCGCAAATCACGGGTGGGGTGCCAGCGGGCCCAGGGCTCATCTCCAGAGCTTCGCTCCTCTGCTCCAGGGCTTCTCCGGGCTATCGGTGATCGCGGCCGGCGAGGACAACCCTCCGGTGACCATCGGACCAAACGAGGACTATTTCAACGCCATGCTCGGCGGTATCGGTATTCTCATGGCCCTCATTCACCGACGCTCTAGCGGGGTAGGGCAACTCGTCGAAAGCCCCCAGCTGAATTCCTGCCTCTTTGCCGTCACCCACATCATGACCGACCTCGAGGGCAAGGTGCTCCCTTACGCCATACTCGCGAGTGACCGGCGCGGCTTCGACCTGTTCACCCGTATCTATCCAACCCGCAGCGGATGGCTGTGTGTGGACTGTCAGAGCGACACGCAGCGGGCCAAACTGCTGGAAGCGCTCGGCTTGGCCGACGAAGACCGGTCCCGCCCGGGGCTAGATGCCGAGATGCGGTCTCGAATGACCTCGCGCCCGGCGGACGAGTGGATCACGGTGTTCCGCAACTTCGGGATCCCTTGTGACATCGCCGCGACCGGCTCCTACCTCAGCACCGAACTGTGGGACGACCCACGGCACCGACGGATAGGCCGGGTGGTCGGGCAACCCCACCCCGACGCCGGACCGATCAGCGAGATCGGGACCCTCATCCACCTTTCGCACAGCGAGATTCCCGTGCGAGGACCGGCACCCCGGCGAGGTGAGCACACCGCCGAAGTCCTCCAGGAACTTGGGATCCCGATACCCTCCTAGTGGGTCGGCACGTCAACCCGGGCGGTCCTCCCCTTCCAGGCCAAACAGGCGTGTTGTAGGACCGACCATTGGTCGAACCGGCAGGCGTAGTTCGCAGAGGACGTATCCGAGCAATCTCCACCCTGAAGACGCCGCCAATCCCGATTGGACTGTCGACGCCGGCGGCACGGGGGTAAAGCCGTAGAGGCAACCCAGTGCTGTCCGGCCCGCAGGACGAGCGGCGCGGTCGTTGCGACCGGAAGCCGCCGGGAACGCGTCGATACACTTGGGCCATGGGCTATGGGACGATTCTCGTTGACTTCTCCGCCGACCACGTCGCGACGGTTACGCTCAATCGCCCAGAAGTCATGAATGCCTTCAATCAGCAAATGGCGGATGAATGCGCGGATGTCTGGCGCCGGATAAAGGACGATGACGATGTCCACGCAGTCGTACTGCGGGCTGCGGGGGACCGGGCGTTCTGCTCCGGTCGGGACGTGCAGGAGATCGCTGATCTCAATGATCCGGTCAAAGCCGCGACCATGAACACCGAGCACCCGATGTGGCGCATGGGGCCCAAACTCAGCCAACTGTGGAAACCGGTCATCACCGCGGTGCATGGCCTCGCGGGCGGAGGCGCGTACTACTGGATCAACGAGTCCGATCTGGTCGTGGCGTCAGACGACGCCCAGTTTTTTGATCCCCACATCAGCTATGGGTTGGCGGCCGGGCCCGAACTCATCGGCCTGGCCCGACGAATCCCTATGGTCGAAGCCACCCGCCTGGTTCTTCTCGGCCTCGACGAGCGGATCTCCGCGGAGTCGGCCTGCCGAATGGGGCTCGTCAACGAAGTGGTACCGCGAGATCAACTGTGGGACCGAGCGCAGCGCCTGGCGACCAGCGTCGCGGCGAAGCCGACCGCGGCCGTCCAGTCGACGATCCGGGCCCTCTGGGAGTCGCTCGATCTCGGACGGACGGAGGCATTGCGACGACATCGCGAGTGGTATCTCAGCGGTTCCTCGGCAGTCGACCGAGCCACTTTCGTGCGACCCACGCCATTGATCCGATAGAGGGCGCGGCTGACTTGCGTCCAACCGCGGCGGAGCGGAGGCGGAGGCCAGCCGGAGGGGCGGCGCGGCGAGGACTCGGCGACAAGAAGCTGGCCGGGTTGCCGACCCAGGGTGTGATCGGCAGCTGAACCTGGCCAGCCAACTCACTGCCTGGGTTAGGGGCGCAACTCGTGAACGCGGCGCAGCGGTTCTCGATTGGACTCTTGCAGGGCACGGAGTCCTTGAATCACCGCCTCTATGCCGAACTCGACGTAATCTCGCGCTCGCAGACCATCCAGTCGCGGGGCATCAGGCTTGTGAGTCAACCGGGCGTCAACACTGATTCTGCCGTGGATATACGTCAGTGCGAAAGACCACGCCAAGGGGGCCTTAGTCAGCGAGAAGCCGGCATCCTCGAAGAACTGGATCCCGTCGCGCAGGCGATCCGGGGTGACACCGAGGGTCGGATGCTCGATCATGTAACCACCCAGACCGGGATACCGGGCGAACGACTCCCAGATCGAGGTCAAGTGCCGGCTCAGCGATGCCTCCCAGCCGTCTGCCTCCAAGCGAAGCGGGATCCGAGATGCCGTGACCTCGTCGGCCACCAGTCGGACCAGTTCTTCTTTATCCTTTATGTAGTAATAGGTGGCCATCGGCGTCACCCCAAGGTCTGCCGAGACAGCTCGCATCGTCAGGCGAGACAGGCCATGGTGCTCGATGATGCGAAGCGCGGTAGCGACTATCTCCTCACGGGTAAGCGATCGAGATCGGGCACTGGGTGGCATACCGTAAAGATATACTCTGCCGACCTCCCGGCCATCGCACCATGGAGAACGTCCAGGCCGCCTTCGGCTCGGACCACCAAAACGGAATCATCCGTTTCGAAATGAGCCGGCTACGCCGGAGTTGGTCGCGCTCGCCAGCGGATGCGACCCCGTGGCCCGGTGGGAACGGCCCCCACTCACCCACTGCTGGGCGACTTTGGAAGGTTCTGGTGACTTATGGAGCCAGGTGTACATCCGGTGTACACCTGGCTCCATAAGTGAGCGTCGGTTGCAAAACTCGCGCCACGCCCCCCCGGTAACGCGTCAGCGGATGCGACATTCGAGCATGCTGGCGAAGGCAGTCCAAGCCCCAGCTCGCCGCCGGGCTTCGTCTACGACCTCATAGACGCGACTGACCGGAACGGTGCAGATGTATCGCTGCCAGTCCTCACCGAGGCGACTACGGGTGAACCAGCGGGCGAACTCCCCGCCATCCCCGCAGGTAAGCAGGGCCGGGTCGCGATCCCACAGTCCGCCGTGAGAGCACGCTGGGCTCTCCAGTCGTACGACCGAGATAGAGGCTTCGGGCATCTCAGCCGGAGCCAAATCCGTGACACTCGTCTGGCCGGCCCCGATGTCGCTCAGGCGGGCTCGTACGGTCCGCACCGTCTCGGGCGACGCGCCCGCCAAGGCAGCAATCGTACGCAGCGAAACTCCGGGATTCTCCTCCAACGCCAGGCGAATTCGCTCCCTCACCTCCCCCACCTGGACCGGACGGGCCTTGCCATCCCGGCCGACCCGGCGCTCCAGCTCGACGACGACGTCGTGACCGTCCAAGCCCCGCCGCAGTTCGATTCGACGCAGGCGGGCCACTGTCTTCCCGGACAACCCACACAACCAGGCCACCCGCCGATCAGACCAGTCTCCGTGTCGCGTCAACACCTGCACGGCCGCCCGCCTTCGGTCTCCGACCGTCAACGGGAGTCCGTGGCTCACATTCTGACGCACGGACTCGAGGAACGCCTCGTCGCGAGTCCCTTCGAATCTCACCGCCGCGATCTGGTGGTACCCCAGCCGCCGAGCTGCTGCCACCCGGTGGGCTCCGTCCACCACCAAGCACTCGTCGCCCCAGATCACGATCGGAGGCCACCGGCCCTCCATCTCCGTCAACAGGGCGACGTGGGCCTCATCCAGCCCGGCACTGCGCACGCCCTCACCCAGCATCAGTCTTTCGATCGGCACGTTCACCGATCTGCCCACCTCGACTGACATTGCATCTGACTCCAGAGCCAGCGACATACGAATCCCCCCGAGGAGCGCTTCGACATCCGTCAGATCGATATTATTATACAAGGTAGAGCGGACGTCAAGACCTTCTGACCGCGTCCCACGCGAACTGCCCCGGCACCCCGGGTCACGGTCGGTCGTCCTGTTGACTACCGGGCATCCCACCGAAAGTGGACCACGCTGGCGCTTAGATGATGGGCCCCGTTGGTGGCGGTGGTCGCCTCAGTCAATCGGGCCGAAACGTCCGGCCCGACCGTCGGGTAGGCCTTTCTGGCCGCGACGAAAGGCCGCCCAGGTGTTGAGGGGCCAAGCGTCCTGGTCGTCGCCGTAGCCGACCACGCCATTCAACTCGTAGCGGACAAGGCTCTGCCAGCACACTCCAGCCACGCCGGAGATCGGCATGGCCAGGCGGCTCACACTGTCACCGATGGCCTCGAATTGGCGACCGTCCCGGTCGGTCCCAGTGACGACAATGCGTCGCATGAAGCCCCAGTCCTTGTCGCGCTCACGCCGTATCTGGCCGGCGACCAATGGCCTCCGCACGCCGTCGAGCAGCAGGAACCCGCCCCGACCGGCGCCGTAGAAAGCCGTAGCCGGATCCACCATGCACGTGATGTACGTGCTCTTCCCGCCTCCCCGCTTCCATAGCTCGGGCCGCAGATGCCACCACGAGCGGTCTCGCATGGCGTAGCAGTCGATCGGAATCGTCTCACCGTGCAGCTCCAGCGTCCCCGTCACGTGCCCGAACTGATCCAAATGTCGGGGCTTGGGTGTCTGGTCGCCCTGTTTTGTGTGCGGCTGAGCCCCGACCCGAACCCATGGCTTACCAGCGGCGTTCCAGTCCAGGTCGAGATTAATGCTGTCTCGATCTGCAAAGCTGATCCGGTAGTGCTGCAGCGGTTCGATCATCTGGAACCGCTCGCCGTCGGGGAACGTGAAATCACGCAAGTCCGGGGAGGGCGGGATTGGCGTGTTCGAGTAGTTGAAGTAGTACGGCGTCTCCATGTGGAACCAGGCGCTGTCATCAAAGATAAACAGGCCACCCCCGGACACGCCGATGTTTGGACGAAGATAGTGATAGTGCCAGGCGCCCAGCCGGCGCTCGGCGTTGAACCACCAGAACCAGAGCGTCTCGTGCTCCCACCACTCGCTCGTCTCCGGGTGGTGAAAGTTATCGTCGGTAAGGAGGTCATCGTTGCCGTCTTGCTGGGAGGCGAACGCACTCACATCGGTCATTCCCGGATCGTACCGCTCTGCCTCCGGAGGCTCCGATTCGGAGCACGACCCCGCCCCGCCCTGGCGGTACCAGCATCCAGGGGGGCGGGTCGAACGCTCATACGCTGGCGGGCCCGCGGAATGCTGCCAGGCATGCTTGGGTGCCCTGCTTCCAGAGACAATCGACCTCGTCGAAGCCCGCTTCCGTCAGCCACGTCAGCTGGTTCGCCAAGGTGGCCCGCACCTCTTCGGCGCCAAGCCGGCCCGGGTCCCGTCCATAGGCGCGGGCCGTGCGCGGACCCGGCACCGCCATGCTGTCCACATTCACGAAACAACCGCCAGGCCGGACCAGTCCGGCAATGTCGCCGTAGACGCGCCGGATGACGAGAGGATCGCGCACGTTGTGAATAGCGAGCGAAGAGACGACCGCGTCGAAGGGTCCCCCTACTCCTGCGGCCCAGTCCGGCTGGCGGAGGTCTCCTTGATAGAAGGCAACGCGGTCGCGGAATTCGGCCAGACGGCTCCGGGCTTGGTCGGTCATCGGGACCGAGAAGTCATGCAGGACGACCTCAGCGTGGGGCCACTCGTCAAGGATCTCCGCGGTGAAGACTCCGTATCCTCCCCCGATGTCGAGGACGCGAACGCGGTCCTCCACACCGAAGCCAAGTTCCTTGGCGACACTGCGCAGTTTCGGCCGCCTGCTGTCGTCGTGGGTGACATCGTTGCTGATCCACCCGTCGACATACGCGGCTGAGTGCCAGTCATGATGGCCGTGCGGGTCCGAGTCAGTCGCTGCCCGCCCCCTCGGGCCGGTGTCGGTCATGGTCCCTCCTGTTGCGTTGTTGCTCCTGCGGATCGATGTTAGGTCGCGTCGCTAGACACTGCGCTTGGCACTAGGGTCCTTAAGCAGGGAAGGGAGAATCGAAGTGACGGCATCATTGGCTGGGCACGTGGCCCTGATCACGGGCGCGGGTCGCGGCATCGGACGGGCCCACGCCCTGCTCATGGCCGAGCGCGGTGCCCGGGTCGTCGTATGTGATGTTGGTATGGCCCTGGACGGAACCGGGCACGATGGATCGATCGCCCAGACTGTCGTGAGTGAGATCACCTCCGCAGGCGGTAGCGCCGTCGCCGACACCAGCGATATCTCTACCTTCGCAGGGGCCCGCCAAGCTGTAGAGGCAGGAGTCCGGGCCTACGGGAAGGTCGACATCGTCGTCAACAACGCAGGACTCGCCGGCGGGGCGTCAATTGAGGAAGTCACCGAGGTGGTGCTAGCTCGTCAGTTCGCGGTGCATCTGTATGGCTCGATCGGTACGACCAAGGCAGCCTGGCCGATGATGAAGGCCCAGCGATGGGGCCGCGTCATCAATACGGTCTCGGAGGCTGCCTTTCCTTCCAGAGTCACCGGTGGTCGAGGAGGCGGCCTCGGTTACGGCACTGCGAAAGCATCGGTGTGGGCCGCGACATATGGCCTGGCCAGCGAGGGTGCGTCGCATGGAATTACCGTCAACGCCGTCTCTCCGGGCGCCTTCACCCGGATGAACGAAGCCATGTTCGCGACGACGCCAACGACGCTGGACCTGAATCCCGAGCACGTTGCCAGAGTCGTGGCCTGGCTCGCCAGCGACGACGCCGGTGACGTGACGGGCAAGGTGATACACGCGGCCGGTGGACAACATCGTGAATACCTCATCTCGAGGCTCTCCGACACCCCACTGATCGACCGGGTCAACGAAGTGCTCAACCACTGACGGACGGCCAATCCAGGATCATCAAGCCGCGGCCGGACCCCGCTCACGAGACCTCTTCTCGGTGGTGGCGGCTTCGACTCGCGGGGACCCCGGTGCGGTATCTGCGAGCGGACTAGAGCACCGACATCAGTCTGTCAGCCGGAGGTTCATCTGCGGGAAATCGTCCAGCAACTCCTCCATCCGCGAGGCCACGTAATGCTGCCCCTGGATGTCCATGGTGATGTCGGCGGCTCGTTTGGCTTGTCGTAGCGGCAAGGGATCCTGCTTGGCGATCTCTTTCGCAAATGACATCGTCTCCGCGTGCAAGGTATCGACGTCCGGGTAAAGACGGTTGACCTGACCCATCTGGTACAGGCGCTGCGCCGGCAACCGCATACCCGAGTAGATCATCTCCTTGGCCAGGCGAGGACCGTAGAACCAGGTATGGAGGTGAGATTGGATCCCCCCAATGCCCATACTGGCGGTGGGATCGCGAAAGAAGGCATCTTCCGTGCAGAAGACCAGATCGCACGGCCACACCATCCGCTGGCCACCACCTATGCAACCCCCTTGCACAGCCGCAATGGTCGGTTTCATCACCGATTGGATGAGGCGGATCTCATCCCAAGCCGGTAGAACCGCTACTCCCGGCGGAGCCGGCAGCGGGTTCCTCAACTCGGCGCCGGCACAGAAATGCTTGCCGAGCGCCATCATGACCACGACTCTGGCGTCATCAGCCTTGGCCGCGACCCAGGCGCCCTGGAACTGGGCGTGGAAGGCACCGTCGTAGGTGTTGAGGGGTTGACGGGCGAGCGTGATGACCCCCACGTCTTCGTCCCTCCGGTAACCAACCAGACTCAAATCTGACATGGATCCAATACTACGGTGTTGTCACCGGTCACGGTTGGTCCCTTGTCACCAGGCGACTCTCGAGGTCACTCGAGCCGCGGCTGCCACATCCTCGCCTGCCGATGCCGAGCCGCGGGCGAGCCCCACGGACGGTCGCCGCCAACCGAGCTGCTGGTGGATCCAGCGTTTGCAACCATCGGGCTGGGCGGTGTTCTGCGGCTGTGGTCAGACCTGCGCCATCCGGATGGCGGCCAGCCGTACCGCCCGAATGATGCCTTGATACCCCGTGCAACGACAGAGGTTTCCGGAAAGTGCCTCCCGGATCTCATGGTCCGATGGGTTCGGGGTCTGCTTCAGGAAGGCAGCTATCGAGACCACGAACCCGGGCGTACAGAAGCCGCACTGCAGGGCATGGGCCTCGCGGAATGCCTCCTGCACCGGATGAAGATGATCGGCATCGGGCGCCAACCCTTCCACGGTCGTCACCTCCGAACCATCTGCTTGGACCGCGAACATGAGGCAGGCTCTGACGGCCGCGCCGTCAACCAGCACTGTGCACGCCCCACACACGCCGTGCTCGCAACCCAGATGCGTTCCGGTCAAGCCGCAGTCCATCCTGAGGAAGTCGGCCAGGGTTCGCCGAGGGTCCACCTCCTTGGCATACCTCCGGCCGTTCACCACGGCATCAAGCGGCACCGTTGCCATCACGAGTCTCCTTCCGGTTCTGCCGATGCCGACCGGACCGCGTCGGTCAGGGCCCGTCCTACCATCACTGCGGCCAGATGGCGCCGGTAGGCAGCTGACGCGTGCAGATCGGCGGGTGGGTCGATCTCGTCCGTCGCCGCCTTCCCGATCTCGGCCAGTGCGGGACCGGTCAGATCTCGCGGATCACGGCCGATGACGTTCGCTTCCGCGGTGGTCGCCCGAACGGGCGTAGATCCCACCCCGAAGAGGGCAATGGCCGCCCGGCCGAGACGGCCATCGCTGCGGAGCTGTACGCCGACAGCCGCGCCCGCAATGGCGAAGTCACCTGCCCGCCGAGCCCCTTCGGCCAACCCGAATCCGCTCCGGGCACCCCAGACCGGGAAGCGCACCTCCGTCAGCAATTCGTCGGGTTGCATAGCCGTGACAAAGGTGGATACAAAGAACTCTTCAGCCGCCACTGAGCGCAGCCCCGTCACCGAGCGCAAGTCCAAGGTCGCTCCCAAGGCCAGGACCACGGCGGGATACTCCGCGGCCGGATCGGCATGGGCGATCGAGCCGCCGACCGTACCCCGATTCCGGATCTGAAAGTGGCCGACCTGGCGACTGGCGGCGGGCAGAAGGGCTAGAGCGTGAGCCAGTGTCGAGTCCTGGATCACCTCGGACTGCCGCACCATCGCACCCACGCGGACCTCCGAGTCAACCACGCGGATACCGCCCAGATCCGTGGCCCGATTGAGGTCGATCAGGTGGTCGAAGCGGGTCAAACGGAGGGCCAGCAACGGGATGAGGCTTTGTCCGCCAGCAAGAAACTTGGCATCCTCACCCAACTCACTCACAAGAGAAACCGCCTCGCCGCTGTCGGCAACCCGGTGGTAACTGAAGGGAGCCGGCTTCACCCCGACAACGTCCTTGCTGGCCGGCCGGGGCTGGACATGTCCCGTTGGCCCTCCACCGACACAGCCCGCTCCCGGCAGTTCTGCTCTCCGACAATAGCTTTGGGTCTGAGCGCCTCGGGCACATCGTCCACGATGAGCGTGCTGTGCCCTTCTTCGTCGGGAGCGAAAACTTCGGGGGCCAAGGAGTAACACCGCCCGTGACCGCTGCACAACTCTGTGTCGACTCGAACCTTCATCGTCGGTCCTCCCTGTATCTTTGGGCCCGGTTGGTCTGCTCAGTGTGCGACTTGATCCTCGAGCGACCAGGCATCGGGAAATACGATCGACGTCCGGCAGAAGCTACCGGCGTCACATGATGGGATCGTGATCCCTGACATGTAGGCCGAATCGTCGGAGGCCAAGAAGGTGGCCACGGCTGCGTTGTCACGCAACGACGGCGGCCGGGACAGCTTCAGCGGGCCGGGAAACGCCCTTGGGTCCCACGTCGCGCCCGACTCCGCCAGGGCCGCCTCCTCGTAGGACAGCCCGAGGACATTCGCATCCGGGGGCAAGGCGAAGTTCGCCGACATCCCGTGCGTGGGCGCCAGCGCATTGACCCGGATGCCATAGGCCCCCCAGTCGAACGCCATGGACCGGACCAGACCGATGGCCCCAGCCTTCCCTGAGTTGTAAGGGCCGAAGGCCGGATAGGCGTTCAAGCCGCCCGCCGACGTCGTAACCACAATGTTGCCCCCGCCCTGCTCCTTCATCACGCGGGCGGCGTGCTTTCCGCAGAAGAACACACCCTTGTAGACGGCGTCATTGACATCATCCCATTGGGCTTCGCTGATGTCCTCGAGGGCGATCGTGCCGAACCCTTCCACCGGCTTGCCGGCGTTGGCGAACATGATGTCGAGACGGCCGTGGTCCGCAACTGTCCTGGCAACCGCAGCTTCCACCTCGGCCTCGACACCAACATCCACCCGCAGGCCAATAGCGGAGCCGCCCTTGTCCGCGATCAGGGCGGCGACGTCCAGGGCCCGGTTCTCGACCACATCCGTGGCCACGATCGTACCCCCCTCTTCCGCCCACCCCAGGGCGCACTCGCGCCCGAGACCGGACCCCGCCCCAGTGATAAAGATGACCTTGCCCTCGAAGCGGCTCACCTTTTCCCCTCCTCGTCTCTGCATAGCGTCAGCGCTGAAGCACCCACCTTAGCGCCCTCGCCGAAACAACAATCTTGGGTGTCAGGCGATGGCGGCGGTGAATG
Organism: uncultured Acidimicrobiaceae bacterium; assembly: GCA_963769725.1. GTDB lineage: Bacteria > Actinomycetota > Acidimicrobiia > Acidimicrobiales > Palsa-688 > PALSA-693. The sequence goes on from CAVYMU010000012.1 coordinate 290,397, forward strand.
CTGATGTCAGATCTTCGGTCCCAGGAAAGACGCGTCGGCGCCGCAAAGTCGGGGCCGCCCGGTTGGGATAGGGTCATCATCACGAATCACATGAGGAAAGTCACCTGCCATGGATGCCGATCACGAACTCGTGCGCACCTTCCACTCGACCTGCATGATCACCGACTACGACGCCACGGTGGCCGCGCTGGGACGGATCGCCGGGCTCCGAGTCCTGGAATACAGCGAGGCGGAGAACATCGGCCGCCGCGGCGGCATGACCTGGATGGGTGACAACTCCATCGAGGTGGCCCAACCGATCGTCGACGGGCATGCGGCCCACCGCTTCCTGCTGCGATTCGGACCCGGGATGCACTCGTATGCGCTGCAAGTCGCAGATCTCGACTCCACTATCGCCCACCTCGACGCCGGCGGCGTGACCGTCGGCGTTCGCCCGTCGACGGGCTTCTGCTTCACCGATCCTCGAACGACCGGCGGCCTGCTCTTCGAGTGGTCCGAGTTCACGGTGGAGGAAGACCCTCGAGTGGGCGCCAGCGTTCCCCCCCTATCAGCGAAACCGCTTCTCGACGTGCAGACGCACGCATTTGTCGGCGCCGTGGTACCCGAACCGGAAGCCTGGGCCGAGAAGTTCGGACTGCTGTTCGGATTGAAGGAATCCTTTCGGCAGTCCGGGAAGGGACCCGGAGAGCCGGCCCTCGGCCTCACTGCCCCAGACTGCACGCTGGCCCTCTATCGGCTCCCGGGCGAGGAAAGCATGGCGCTATGGGGCCACGACCACCCCCGGGCCCGCATCCACGTGCTCGGTCTCGGCGTACCCGACCTCGCCGACGCCGTGTCGGCCCTGGACGAGGCCGGCATTCCTCTGCTGCGCCGCACTGAAGCCGGCGTGGTACTAAATCCAACCGCAACAGGAGAAGTTCCCATCCTGCTCGTTGAGGAACTTCTCCCCGGCGATCCCCGCCGGTAGCCGGTCAACCGAGAGGCGGGTCCCTGCCCGCCACCAGAAGGGCGGAGGCCGGGACTGCGGAACGACCGCAGTTGGACGCCGGGCTACCTCGCCGTGAGAACACCCACCGCGGCGACCGGGCGGCCGACTCGGCGAGCCGGGTGGTCCGCGACGCCAGACGTCAGGCGCCGCTGATGAAGCGCTCGAGGTTTCCCCGCATGAGCTTGAAGACGATGTCGTCGTCCAGCCGGCCCAGTTGACTGACGTACTGGATCGGGTCGGGCAGCCCCTCGGAGTGGGGGAAATCGGACCCGAACACGAGACAGTCCCAGCCCGATACCTCGGCGACCCGCGCGACGCTCTCCTCAGGGTAGGGCGCCACGACAACATGCTCCTTGAAAATCTGGCTGGGCCGCCCCGGGAGCTTGCCATAGGTGGGTCGGCGTCCGAGCGCAGCGGCGTGGTCCATCTTGCGAAGCAGGTACGGGAGCCACACGCTGCCGTACTCGGCGATCAACACCCTCACGTTCGGGAACCGTCCGAACAGATTGTGGAAGATCATGGCCGCGACCATTTCCATGATCGGCCGGTCACTCCAGTACATGACCCACTGGAAGGCGTCGTACCGCGGGTACGGGGTGGTCGGATCCTCGCTCCATTCGGCCATACCCGCGTGGCGGGCCGTGCCGTGTAGGTGGATGGCCACGCGCAGGTCAGCCTCGTTGATACGGGCCCACACAGGGTCGTAGATCGGATCGAACGGAGACCTGTCGAGCTGCGTGGGCGCGACGGGCAAGTTCACAAACTTGGCCCCGTGGTTGATACCCCAATCGATCTCGGCGACAGCGAGATCGACATCGGCGAAGGGGACCATCAGCGGGCAGTAAAGCCGGTTGTCGGTCGAGAAACCCCAGTCCTCGAGGACGTACTCGTTCCAGGCTCGGGTGACAGCCGCTCCTAACTCCAGGTCGCCACCCTTGAAGGCGGGCTCATGGTTGAAACCGGCTGTGTGCACGACAGCCACTTCCACCCCCTGAGCGTCCATGAGTTTCAGACGAGGACCGCTCTTCTCGAACGCGGGGCGCATCTGGTTGTAGCGCTCGATGAGCTCGACCCGCGACAACTCGTCCAGGTCACGCAGCGGGTTCAAACGATTGAGCATGGCCCCGGGGATGGGAATGTTGCCCTCCATGCCCGGGAGCTGGCGGAGATCGACCCCACCGTGGCCGCCGTCGGGGACGGTGTGCGTGCCGATCGTAGTCGCAATGTGCTCCTCATCGTCGCCCTCGACCTCCGGCGTCACCCGTCCGGTGGTCTTCTGCAGCCGATCGTGATATTTGGGGTCCAGATGACGGATCCGGGCGTCGTCAGGTGCATAGATGTGATGGTCCGCGTCGAAGACCCGGAAGGGCAAAGACGCTTCCTTCTCCGCGAGGTAGACCCCGCGGGCACCGGTCGCAACAGTCATCGCAGCTTCCCCTCACTCGCTCTAGCTGTCTTCCGATCAAGTGTAGCTCCGGAGCGGCTATTCCCGAAGGGGCCGACGCTCGGACGGTCCGGCTAAGGAACCGCGAATCCGAATGGGACGCGGCCATGACCCTCGCCGACCGCCCAGACCTGGTCGCCGACCCCCGCTTTGGCACCGTCGCCGACCGGCACGCCCAGCCGTCTTATCCTGCCGCCAGGGTCCCAGTCAATACTGGCCGACCGGAGATCAGTCCGGTCGGGTCGCGGCCGCTTGCACCAGCTCGAAGATATCGTTGGGACCGAGAGGAGTCCGGGTCAGTCGGACTCCCAGAGGGGCCAGGGCGTCGCTCACGGCGTTGGCGACGGCGGCGTGTGATCCGATGGCCCCCCCCTCGCCCAATCCCTTGAAGCCACCGGGATTCGTTGTCGACTCCGTCTCGATGTGGCCGACTTCGATATCCGGAATCTCCGTCGCGGTTGGCAATAGGTAATCCATGAACGTGGTGGTGAGCGGGTTTCCGTCGCCGTCGTAGACGAAGTCCTCCAGCAGGACCCCGCCGATGCCCTGCACCACGCCCCCAAAAATCTGGCCCTCAACAATCATGGGGTTGATCATGCGGCCACAATCCTCCGACACGATGTAACGGCGGATGTGTGGTATCCAGGTCTGACTGTCGATCTCCACCACGCAGAGGTGAGTGGCGTTCGACCAGGTGGGAAACTGGTTCGGTCGAAACCGGACGGTCGCTTCAAGGCTGGGATCGGTCTCGGGTGGCAAGGTGTCCCCCGACCGGTACACCGCCGTGGCCACCTCCCGGAACGTGACCGACTTTGTCGGAGTGCCGCGGACCGAGATCGTACCTATGGCTATCTCCAGATCGTCCGGACTGGCCTCCATCAGATGAGCAGCGACGGCAAGGACCTTCTCTCTTACCGCTGTGGCGGCTTGACGGGCTGCCCCGCCGGCCACCACTGCGGTGCGACTGCCGCCCGTGCCTGGACCGTACGGGGTGGATTGGGTGTCAGCCTGGACGATGGTGACGTCCTCGTACGCCACCCCGAGGGTATCGGCGACCACCTGGGCCATGGTGGTTTCGACACTCTGGCCGTGAGATGTGGTTCCCATGTAAGCCACGACCCTCCCGCTGGCTTCCACGCGGACGGTCGCGCCTTCGGTCGCCAGAGTTGGTGCCTTCATCGATGTCGGTTCGACGTACACACTGATGCCCAGCCCCAGATAGATGCCATGTTCGCGCTGTTCTGCCTGTTCGCGGCGGAACGCATCGAGGTCGAGCATTTCGAGACCCTGTTCGAGCGTTTCCCGAGGTGTGATCTCAACGAAGACGTGGCCCGAAGGCGAGGTGAACGGCAGGTCATCCCACGAGAGCAGGTTTTTGCGGCGGAACTCGACCGGATCCAATCCGAGCTCCCGGGCGGTGAAGTCGATCGCCATCTCCCTGGCCGTGGTCTCGAACATCCACGGTCCCCTATAGGCACCTTTGCCCATGGTGTTGGACCACACCAACGTGGTGGCAAAGCCCATCCGGGGAATCTTGTACGGTCCCGGAAGGAGGGTGGCGTCCATAGTCGCAGGGCAGGCCGGGTAGGCCCCCACGTCGGCGATGTGATCGACCGAAATGGCCTCGATCGTGGCCGCGCCATTGACGGCGACGCGAACTCGGCCTGCCTCGTTGCGCGAATGGGGAGCAGCGACGAGATTCTCGCGGCGGTCTTCGATCCACTTGATCGGTTGGCCGAGCGACCTGGATGCCAGCACGACCGCGCACTCCTCACGGAAGACGAACATCTTCTGGCCGAATCCGCCCCCGACGTCGCTGGCGGTAACCCTGATGGTGGCTTCCGGTATATCCAGGTATCGGGAAAAGAAGTTGCGGGTTTCGTGAACACTTTGCGTCGAGCAGGCGATCAACAGCTCCTCACGTCCCAGATCCCAGCTGGCCACGATGCCTCTCGTTTCCATCGGAACGCACAGATATCGGTTTTGCTCGATCGTCACCTCAACCACATGCTCGGCCGCGGCAAAAGTCTCTTCGAGCTGAGGGGAGAGCTGCTGGAAGGGCACTGCCATCATGACGTTGGACTCAAGACCCCATCCGGAGTGCACGATATGATCGGCATCCCCGGCAGCCCGAAGGTAGTCGGGTGTGGCCTGCTCGGCCTCGAACTCGATGTCAATGAACTCGCAGGCATCCTCGGCGATGTAGCGGTCTGAAGCCACCACGAATGCGATTGGATCCCCAACGTGGCGGACGTCGGTGATGGCGAGCGGTGGTGGCACGACCAACGCCTCACCGAGCATGGCGTGGTAGGCCTCACCGAACCGGCCGTCAAAATCCTTCGACGTGAAGACGGCCACCACCCCCGGCACCTCGGTTGCCGCTCGGGTGTCGATGGCCGCGATCTTGGCCTTGGCCAGCTCACTGCGGAGAAAGGCCCCATGCAGCATCCCCGGCAGGACTACGTCGTCGACGTATCGCCCGTGACCGGTGAGAAGCCGGCGGTCCTCCTTCCGCCTGACCGACTGCCCCACGAAGCGAGCGGCGACAGGACTGCGCAGGGTATCGGCCATGACCAGACACTACAGGGTGCGCAGCTAAACCGGCTCGGCCCACCTGGGCGGGCGTTTCTCGAGGAAGGCGAGCGGCCCTTCGGTTGCGTCAGGATGCGAGAAGTGGGCGTAGGCCGTTGACCAGCCGTCGTCGATCTGATCGGCGATGAGTGAGCGGGCGTAACGCCGCAGCACGCGAAGGCTCTCCCGCAACGCCGTCGGCGACTGTCCCGCGACGATCCGAGCCAACTCGCCGGCCCTCGGCAGCAGGGCGTCCGGCTCGACGACCTCATGAACCAGGCCCGCCGCCAGCGCCTCCTGGGCCGGCAGGCGGTACGAACTGCCGAGCAGCACCAGCTTGGCGATCACCGGGTACGACAACTTGGGGGCAAGGAAGAGCGGCTCCATGGCGCTCACCTGGCCGACTGACACGTGGGGATCCGAGAACCAGGCCTGTGTCGACGCCAGCACAAGATCTCCGTCAGCCACGAAGTTGAGGCCGGCGCCAACACATAGCCCGTTGACCGCCACGATGATTGGGACTTTCACCCATTCGCCGGGACAGAAGTCGACCGCAGCGAGGTAGCCAATGTCGCCGCGTGGTCGCATGCCGTTGGACATGTCCTCGGCATCCGCTCCGGCACAAAAGGCCCGCCCGGAACCAGTAAGGACGATGCAGCGGATACGACCGTTGTCGCGGACTTGCTGCCAGAACGCCGACATCTCCTGGCGGGCCACCCCGTTCGTGGCATTCAAGCGATCCGGCCGGTTCAAGGTGACGGTGAGGACTCCCTCGTCCTCGTCGACGAGGTACGTCTCGGCCATGGCCCCATTCTGTCAGAGTGATCCGATGAGCCCCCGTGATCCGCAGGTCCTGGTCGACGGTCTCGGCTTCCCGGAGGGACCGCGCTGGCACAACGGACAGTTGTGGCTCTCTGACATCGCCACGCAACAGGTCCTGGCCGTCTCGCTCGACGGGCAGGTGGACGTCGTCTGCGAGGTGGCCGGCGCCCCGTCCGGGCTCGGCTGGCTACCCGACGGGCGGTTGCTTGTCGTCGCCATGCACGACCGGGCCCTCCTGCGCCTCGACCCGGAGGGGCTGACCGTCCATTCCGACGTAGGTCATCTGCTCCGAGCCGACCTCAACGACCTGGTGGTAGACGGATGGGGCCGGGCTTACGTCAGCAATTTCGGCTACGACGCCGCCACCGAGGAAGCCGCCACCACCGGAATCGTGCTCGTCCAGCCTGACGGCTCCAGCGAGATGGTCGCCGGCGGCCTCTACCGCCCGAACGGCATGGCGATCACCGCCGACGGAGGGACCTTGGTGGTGGCCGAGACCCGGGTCCACCGTCTGACTGCTTTTGCCGTCGGGGCTGACGGCAGGCTCCTCCGGCCCCGCTTGCTGGCCGACATCGGTTCGGGAAGTTGGGCCGACGGCATCTGCGTCGACGCCGGGGGCGGGATCTGGGTTGGCGATCCCCGCCGCTCTCGTTGTGTGCGGGTCGTCGAGGACCGGGGCGTGACCGACGAAATCGAGACCGACGTCCCGGCCATCGCCTGCGCCCTCGGCGGGCCGGATCGACGGACGCTGTTTATCGCGGAGGCGCCGGTGCGGCCCATGGCGGAGGGGGCCCGGGACCCACAGGGGCGCATCGAACAGATCGAGGTTGAGGTGCCAGGGGCCGGGTGGCCCTAGGCCAGGGGCCGGGTCCAGAGCCCCGCCGGGACCATCGACCGTTCGCATTTCGAGGGCGATTTGTCTCCACGAGGTGGTCCGGCCGGAAATGTGCTAACCCGAGTCCATGGAGAGCCGACTTCCCCAGGTGCCGTACCGCCCGACGGTCCCCGACTTGTTGCACCGGGCCGTCGCCAGCTTCGGTGACAGTGACTACGTCGTGCTCCCCGATCGGCGGATCAGCTTCCGTGCGGCCGAAGATCAATCGAGACTCCTGGCCAAGCGGCTGCTCGGCCACGGGGTCGGCAAGGGGACCCGGGTAGGCATCGCTCTGCCCACCGGGATCGAGTGGGTGGTCGCCTGGCTGGCCCTGGCCCGAATCGGCGCCCTGAGCATGCTGCTACCAGCGACGTACCGGCCCGCGGAGTTGCGGCGGGGCTTGGTGATCGGCGACGCGGCCATCGTTGTCGCCCAGCGCACCCTTCTGGGAAAAGACTACGAAGCCCTCCTGGAGGAGGCCATACCCAGCCTGTCTGCTCAGCGCAGGGGCGCCATCAGTGATCTTGATGTCCCGTACCTGCGATCCATCTGGATGCTCGGCGGGAGCGACCGGTCCTGGGCCACAGAGGTGGACCTCGATGCCCCGGACCGGAGTGGCGTCACCGATGAGTTGCTGGCGGCCGTCGAGAGGGAGGTCAGTCCGGCTGATCCGTTGCTCGTCATCTACACCTCAGGATCCAGTGCCGACCCCAAGGCCGTGGTACACACCCACGGAGCAGCCATACGCAAGATTCAGCCCGATCTCGGCATGTGCTTGCAGGGCTCCTTTCCGGGTCGGACGTTCTGCGCCATGCCCCTCTTCTGGGTAGGTGGTCCCCAGGATCTCCTGGGCGCCCTCCACAGCGGTGCGGCGGTCGTCACCCAACCGAGATACGAGGCAGGGCAGGCACTCGACCTTTTGGAACGGGAGCGATGCACCTCGATTGTCGGTTGGGCCACCATCCTCGACCAGCTTCGCGAGGACCCGTCGTACTCCGTCCGTGATTTGCAGCGGCTCGAAATGCCACCCATTCGCGTCTCCTCGAGAGGCCACCCGCGTAACCTCGGCATGACTGAGACCTTCGGGCCTCATGCCAACCCACGCTGGTTCGACTACAAGGTCATCGATCCAATCACCGGCGAGATTCTTTCCGACGGCCAGGAAGGCGAATTCTGTGTGCGCGGCTTCGGTCTCATGCAGGGCTTCCTCAGGAAGGAGCGAGAGGATGTCTTCGACTCCGACGGGTGGTACCACACCGGCGACCGCGGCTACATTGAAGACGGGACGATCTGGTTCACCGGCCGGTATAGCGAAATGGTGAAGTCCGGTGGAGCCAACGTGTCACCGTTGGAGGTGGAGCAAACGCTGCAGTCCTTTCCGGATGTCGCCCTGGCCCTCGTCTTCGGCGTTCCCGATCCACATCGGGGCCAGGTGGTGGCCGCGGCAGTGGTGGCGGCGGAAGGCACGTCCGTCGACGTGGAGGACCTGCGCAAACGTGCCAACAAGGATCTCTCGGCCTACAAAGTTCCCGTCAAATGGCTCGTCCTCTCTCACGACGAAGTGCCGTGGCTGGCCAGCGGCAAACCGGACAAGCGCGACCTTCAAGCCCGCTTCGCCGACCCATCTACAGTCGGGCCACGAGGAGATGCCGGCCGCGCTGCCGACCGACCCCCGCCCGGGCCTCCAACCGCGCCGTGACGCAGTTGGACAGAAAGCGGATGCGATCACGTCGCCCAAGGTGCATGCATGATGGCGAGATAGCCCGTAGGAAGGTCGGAGGCGCCTGATGCGAGTTGGAATGTACGTCGACATGCGGAAGGCACCCGGTGGGCCGCGCCCGTGGCCGGCTCATTACGGCCGGTGGTTGGAGCGTATCTCGGAGGCCGAACGCCTGGGTGCAGACGCGGTGTGGCTCACGGAGCACCACTTCTTCGATGACGGCTATCTGCCTCAGTGCTGGACGTTCGCGGCCGCCATCGCCGCCCGGACCTCGACGATCCGGATCGGCACGGCCGTGGCCCTTTTACCGCTGCACTCGGCGCTGGACCTGGCGGAGCAGATCGCCCTGGTGGACGTCATCAGCGGGGGCCGGGTCGAACCGGGCTTTGGGGTGGGGTACCGGAAACCTGAGTACCTGGCGTTCGGCGGTGACTTCAAGCGCCGCTACCGGGTGTTCGCGGACCGGATTCGGGAGCTGCGCCAGTTTTGGGGTGAGGAGCCGAGCGCCTACAAGACCGTGACGCCCGCGCCGGTGCAGCAGCCCATTCCTCTCTGGGGAGGGTTCGGAGGCCCGATGGGGGCCCGAACCGCAGGGCGCCTCGGCCTGGGCCTTCAGTCGATCGACCCCAACCTGGCGGACGAGTATCGCCAGGGCCTCGATGCCGGTGGCCACGGCCGGTCGGTGGCCCGCATGGCTGGCCAGTTCGAGTTCTTTGTGGCGGACGACCCGGAGCGGGCTTGGGCCGAGATCAAGGACCACGTGATCTACCGGTGGAACTCCTACAACCGCTATATGTTCGAGGGGACCCGCCGGGAAGCCGATCCGCCCCGGTACTTCGACACCGGCGCCATCAGCGATCGCTTCATCATCGGGACCGCCGAACACATCGCGTCCGTCATCGGGCGCACGTATCGACGGCCTGCCCGTGACTGACGTCTATTCCTGGTCCGACTATCCAGGAATCTCCGACGAGTTGATCGACCGGCACCTCCACCTGACGTTCACCCAGGTCGCGCCCCTGTTGCGAGCCCTCTCTTCCTGACCGGCTGGTGTGGCATCCGGGCAACCGGCCACCGAGCCGCGTTCCCGAACGCTGTCCGGTCCGGGACGGGCCCGAGCTACCGCTCGTCGGCGCGAAGCACGACGCCCTGAGAGTTAAAGAAGAAACCGCCAAGGAGCAGCATGGCCCCGCTCGCACCGGGAACCTGGCGGTCCCCCGCCAGACCTTGGAGTTGATGGACTGCCTCACGGGTATGGCCAGACCCTTGTGTGCCTCCCTCGGACAGGGCCCCGCCATGCGGATTCACGGGAACCCGACCCTTGATCAAGATGCGATTGCGGACCGGGTCCCAATTATCCTGCATGAAGCCACGGGCCTCCCCCAGCCCGCACCAGCCCACGTTCTCGATCCAACTCAGGGTGATGAACGAGAACCCGTCATAGGGAAAGAACACGTCGATGTCATCGATCCACAGGTCACTCTTGCCCCGGAGCGACTCGAGCACACTGTGCTGCCCATGGTGAAGGAGACTCGGAGTCTGGTCCTCCTCGTTGGGCGCGATCATCCCGTTGGTGCAGGCGTGAATGAGCACCGGCTTGAGTGCCATGTCATGGGCCCGGTCGGCCGACGTGATAATGAAGGCATCCGCCCCGTCAACAGGGACATCCATGTCCAGCATGGACAGCGGCCAGCGGATCATGCGCGCCGACAAGTAGTCGTCCATCGTCAACGGGTCCCGCATGACCGCGGCCGGATTCATGGACGCGTTCGATCGATCGTTGACGGCAACGTACCCGAACAAATCCCGCGTTTCGTTGTAGTCGTGGAGATAGCGGCTGGCCCAGGCGGTGTAGCCGACCGCGCCGGTCACCGAATCGGGACCGAAACCGTCGCCGGCACCGTCCAACATGGCCCCCCTCGCCTGGGCCGCGCCCTGCCGGAAGGGATCGTTCGCCGCCGACCGAGACATGGACGGGTTCCGGTAAACCGCGTGGTACGCCAGGATGACGTCGGCCTGGCCAGAAGCGATGGCACCGACGGCGTTGGCGATCGAAAATCCAAACGGCACGCCCGCACCGACATAGTAGTTGACAGCGGGGATGCCCAGCGCTGACTGCACGTAGCTGTTGTCAGCCCCGATGATGCCGTTGATGTCGCCCCGGTCAACGCCCGCCGCTTCAACGGCACGGATGCAAGCGTCGATAGCCAGCGAGGAGGGAGTGACCTCGCCGGCGCTACGGGAAAAGCCGGTGGTCGCCGCGGAGGCGAACGCGACCTGGTCCTTGCTCGGGTTGCGGGTCGCGGCACTCACTCGAGGCCGCCCTCCGACAACCGCCAGACCGGAAGCGGACGATCACGGCGGGCGATCCAGTCGAGTTCGACCCTTCTCCCGATCACGATATCCTCATTGTCGGCACCCACCACGGTACTTGTGAATCGCAATCCTTCCTGCTCGTCGAGTTCGACTGTCACCACTGGATGCGGCGTGACATAGTCCACGCCCTCGGCAAGGGGGCCTTGATGAAGAAAGATGCTTAGGTAGATAGCGCCGGTCCCGGCGACCGGAGTGGCCAGTACCGCCTTCGACCAGCACCTCGGGCAGACGGGCTTTGGGCGGTAGTGCCACCATCCACAGTCGGCACATCGACTCAGACGCAGCTCCTCGTGCAACAGGCCGCGATAGAAATGCTTGTTGACGTGGTCGAGTCGAACGTCGGGGTAACGCAGAAGCAGTTCTTCATCGGTCTCCTCCACATCAGCAGGCACGTCTGAGTCCTTCCGGTGGCCCTGGCCAAGCTTCGGCAGGCACCCTAACCTATCGACGGCATCGAGTCCTTCGGGAGCAAGGCATGACCTACATCAATGACAGTATGAGGGCCGCGGTGGGTCGGGTCACCGCCCGTCAAGTCTCGTACCCGGTTTCGGAGTCCGATATCCGGCGCTGGGCCCGTGCCGTGTACTGGCCCGAGGTGCCTCCCCGGCTGTTCTGGGACAAGGAGTACGCCGAGCGGAGCCGGCACGGCGGGATCGTCGCCCCCGAAGAATTCAACGCCTTTGCGTGGATGGTGGCGGAGAAGGACGACCCGCCGTCGGCGGTCCAGCTCGCTCCGATCGATCCGAATCGGATGGAGAAGCTGCTAGGGATCGAGCCCCCTCCGGTCCAGAACCAACTCAACGGCGGGATGGAGGTCACCTACGGCGTGCGGATGCGACCCGGCGATGTCGTCACGTCGGTCACCCGGCTGGCCGAATACCAGGAGCGAGAGGGACGACACGGTCTGATGCTCTTCACCTTCTCGGAGGACACGTGGACCAATCACAGGGAGGAGATGGTGAAGCGGACCCGCTCCAACCACATCCGCTACTGAGAGCCCGAGAAGCCGACAAAAGGAGCGAACTACATCGTTCGAGGCACTGACGGCTTTGGAACCGGATACGGCACGGCGGTGACATGCGGGTGCCGGTGCTGCCGGTTCGCAGTTGGACAACCGGATCGCCGCTTCCTCCCGTCGCATCCACACCACCCAAGGTCAGGTCCACGCCCGACGACAGCCGGCTGACGGGTTTAGTGCGACCAATCAGACGATGACAACTGCATCCCCGAGCTCGGCGAACCTGCCGGCGACGGCGGCTACAGAAGGGGTATGGCGTCGGGCAGGCCGACGATCCACTCCCACACCCCCTCCACCTGTCGTTCGAGCTCGTCTCGATCGCCCGAGTTGTCGATGACGAAGTCGGCGTGGCGTAACCGCTCCTGACGGTCGAGTTGCCGGGCGACCCGAGATCTGGCATCGGCTTCGGTCATGCCCCGCGAGCTAACGAGGCGACTGACCGCGGTCTCAATCGGCGCATCGACGACTGCGACCCCTTTGATTCCGTATATTCGCCGGTCGCCACCCAGGAGTAGGGCCGCCTCCACTACGACGATGTCGCCGGTCCCGAGATGCGCCCTGGCCCGCTCGACGATTGTGGCCGCAATGGCGGGTCCCGTTATTTCCACGGTGAGCACCGCCAGCTCGCTGGCGTCGGCAAAGACCACTCGTCCCAGCGCAGCCCGGTCGATCTGCCCCTCTGCAGTGAGGATGCCCACTCCCCAGCGCTCGACAATGGCGTCGAATACCGGCTCCCCCGGCCGCTCAAGGTCCCGGGAGAGGGCATCTACGTCGATGACGATGGCGCCTCGCCGAGCCAGAGCCTGGGCGACAGTAGATTTCCCGGCACCGATGCCACCGGACAGGCCCGCAAACTTCATCGGCAGACAGGGCCAAGCGATCGGCGTTCCGGGGCGCGCCCCGAAGAACGGCCTGACGCCCTGGAATCAAAATATCCAGCCGTCGGCTCCAGCCACCGGCATCTGGTCGGCGTAGTGGAATTCAAAACCGGCGAGCTGGGCGTAATGGCGGTCGACTTCGGTGTCACCGATGTGCACGTGCCGCTGGCATTCGAAGCGCTGCATGATCTCAGGCAGCCGGTGCTTGTGGCCGACGAAATCGACCGCGATACCGTGCTCGTCCCACATCCGCTGCTGAAACCCGACGGTGCGATCTGATGCGCTTCCGACCACGTAACCGAGGCCCTTGGCCCTCCGGACCACGTCCATCGACAACGGTCCGGGCGGGTCGCCGGCCTCCAGGGTCCCATCGATATCAAAACTGACAAAGATCAATCGGCTCCGATCATCAGTATTCGGAATCCCTCCGAGCATCGACACGATGGCCCGACGACTACTCGGGCGGATCGCTCACGTGCGGGAACAGCTCCTTGAAGGCACCGACCCGGATCCGATGGCTGACGGCTGGATCCAACCCGTCGCACAGCTCGTCCAGCGTCTTCTGGGAATGACCGTACGTTCCCTCCAGATGAGGGTAGTCGCTGCCCCACATCACGTTCCGGTAGCCCATAGCCGTCATGGCCGCGGGAAGCTTTCCTCGTCGACGTGTACTACTTCCTCGTCATCGCCGATGCGCTCGCTTCGTGGCAGGCGCGCCGCCAAGGCACCGGGGAGAATCTCCTGCCACAGACCCTCAGGCTCCAGGAAATGCGAGTCCACCGAATTCGACCACAGTTTGGTCATGCTCTGCTCCTCGTCGGTAGCGTGCATGTACATTGTAGAACCCGAAGCCGGGCTAGGTCCACGGACCGCTCACCCAGTAACTCGACTCGGGGCGCCCTCGCGTCGGTCACCCGGAGTGATCCTCGTTCGTACTCACCAACCGATCGACAACCTCATGAAGGAGGTGCCTGGCCAAGCCGGGAATGTCATCGAGCAACTGGCTAAGACCGAGCGGGGTGAGGACGAGGACATCGAGATCGGATGCCGCGGTCACCGTCGCGTTCCGAGGAACACGGGCCAGCACGGAGAGTTCGCCGACGAACCCGCCCCGACCAACGGAAGCGACTGGCTGGCCGTCTCGGGTCACCGTCACTGTCCCATCGACGATCACAAATAGCTCGGATCCGGTGGCGCCTTGCCGGGCCAACACGGTGCCCGCCGGAACGGTCAGTTCGTCAGCCACTCGGGCGATCTCCTGCAGCTGAGACTTGGTGCACCCGGAGAAGAGTGGCACCGCACGGAGGTGTTCCAGGTACTCATCGCGAGCCACGGTTTCTCTCCTTCCAGCGGTCCACCTGCCATTTCACCATACTTCGTCAGATCGTCGCCAAGCGATCCGGGAGGTGAATTCAGTCCCAGACGAGTGGGAAGTTGTGCGGAGCCCTGGGATTCCCGCTATAGACCAGCTCGGCTCCCGGCTTGATGCGATAGCTCGGAATGCGCTGATGCCACGTTTCCATGGCGACGACCATTTCCATGCGAGCCAGGTGGGATCCCAGGCAGCGGTGGAATCCGCTGGCGAAGCCGATATGCGCATTTGGTGACCGGTTCAAGTCCACGGTCAGCGGGTCCGGGAAGTACTCGGGATCGAGATCGGCCGCCGACCAGGACATGACCATGAGCGTCCCAGCTGAAACCTTGATCCCGCTGGGCAACTCCAGGTCCTCGAGTGCGATGCGTCCCCCGTCCGTCACCGGCGACTCGAACCGCATCAGCTCCTCTACGGCGCGAGGCCAGCCCGAAGGGTTGGCCACGATCTCCGCCCGCTGTTCGGGGTGACGGCCGAAGTAGCTCAGGAAGCACGCCAGCGATGCCGCGACCGTGTCGAGACCAGCGATGATCAGCAGACCGAGGATGTCGTGAATATCGTCCCGGGTAAGTCTCTCGCCGCCGGCCTCGGCAGTGAGAAGCCAGCCCAGCATGTCGTCGCCCGGGTCGCCACGCGATTCCCGCTCGTCGAGAGACCGGTTGAAGTAGTCCTGGATCCACTCGACTGCCTCCACCTTCTTGGCCGCAGCCACCTCGGGAGGATCGCGCTCGAGCCGCTCGTTGCCGAGCGTCAGCTCTTTGAAATTCAAGAAGCCAGGGAGGTCTTCCATCGGAAGGCCCATGATGGAGAGGAAGATCTGAGAAGGCAGCGGCTCGCACCACTCCCGATACACGTCGACTTCATGACGCTCGATGAACTCATCGATCATCTGGTTGGCCAGGGTCCTCACTTGCTCCGCGAGGGGCGCCACCCGCTTGGCTGTGAATACTGGGTCGAGAAGACGCCGGTACTTAGTGTGCTCTGAGCCGTCGAGGCCAAGCGGAATTGCTGGACGGTTGGAACCCAGGAACTTCGATGCTTGTTCGACACTCCGGTTCTTGTTGACGAACAAGATGTCGTCCATGCTCAAGAGGATGGGATTGCCTCGGGCGTTGTAGGCCACCGGACACTTCGCCTTCAAGTCCACGTAGAGAGGTTGGGGCTCCGCAGAGGACCGAGCCCGGGCCCATTCCTCCACACCCTCCCACGCGGTGACCTGTTGGTACATCCGATCCAGATCAGCGTCCGGGTCGATCGTGGACATTTGCCGCCTCCCCAGGTTCGAAACCACAAATGATAAACGGTGATGCCAAGACTACCCGAAGCCAAAATCGACGGTGACCAGTCTCTCTGGCTGCGGGGTGAGCATGGAACGCAGGAATCTCGGAAATCACCTGGCGCTGCTGCGGTACTTCCCACTGGCGAGCAGGATGCTCACCGGGAAGTACCGTCCGGGTGAGCCACTCCCGAGTGACAGTCGCTTCGCCCGGCACCTGCCTGTAGAGCAGGCCACGCCTATCGTCGAACGCGATTCAGGGACGGTCGATCGTCTGGCGGGGTGGGCCCGCGCCCCGTCGCGGTCGGTCAGAGGTCTGGCCATTGCCTGGCTGGTCTCCCAGCCAGTCGTGGGGAGTGTGATTGCCGGCGTGACCACGCCCGAGCAGCTGATGGCCAACGCCCGGTCTGCGGACTGGTGCCTCACACCTGCGGAGGTGTCCGAAGTGGCTGCCCTGGCGTTGGACGCGGGCTGAGATCGACAGTACCGGTGACCAGCTTCGTGGTGTTCGAGCCGGCATGGCTTCCTCTTTCCGAGCGTTGGCGGCGGCCGATCCCGTCGGACCCCCAGACCGACGAGACTGCTAGCTTCTGTCCATATCTCGAAGCTGACCAGGGGGTTCGGTACATGGCGTTGCACAGACGAGTCGCGGTCACCGTGATGGCCGTCGGGCTGCTCGCGGTCGGGTGCGGAAGCAGTTCGAAGTCGGCGTCTCCGACGACGGTGGCCGCGGGTGGCTCAGCCACGACGGCAGGCGCCTCGAGCTCATCACCAGCTACCAGTGGCTCCGCCGCGGCCGCCACCGGGACACCGATCCCGATCGGTACCGTGGGCAGCTACACGGGTCCGGAGGCGTCGTCCCTGGGTCAAACCGGCCGGGTGGTGCAGGCCTGGGCGGACTGGACCAACGCCCACGGTGGCATCAACGGTCATCCCCTGAAGCTGTACAACCAGGATGACGGCAGCGATCCGGCCCGGTCAGTGGCGATCGTGCACACCTTGGTGCAGCAGGATCACGTGGTCGCCATCGTGGCCGAGAACAGCATCGTGGACGCGGCCTGGGCCAGCTACGTGCAACAGCAGAAGGTGCCGGTGGTGGGTTCCGCCATCTTCAACATCGTCTACGAGGAGAACCCCGATTTCTTCTCGCCCGGTGAGACCACGGTGTCCGGTTCGTACAGCACGCTGGCAGCAGCCAAGAAGCTGGGCGACACCAAGTTTGGGCTGCTGTACTGCGCCGAGGCGGCCGCTTGCGCCCAGGCGGTCCCCTTGTTTAAGGCGCTGGCTCCCTCAGCAGGTGAGACCCTGACCTACTCGGCCAAGGTGTCGGCATTCGCCTCCAACTTCACCGCCGAATGCCTGGCGGCCAAAGCCGCCGGCGTGGACGTACTGACCTCGGCCACCGACTCACTCACCGCCACCCGGGTCGCCAGCGATTGCGCCGCTCAGGATTATCACCCCGGCTGGGTGGGCAACGACGGTTCGGTCACGCAAGCCTGGCTGAAAACTCCGGCCCTCAACGGTGTGCTCACCGGCCAGCCCGTGTTCCCCTACGGCGACACCTCGACCCAGGCCGAGAAGGACTTCCGTGCTGCCCTCCAGCAGTACGCGCCTGGGATCGTCGGCTCCTCGAGCTTCTCCGAAAACGACGCCGAAGACTGGACGGGCGGTCAGCTGTTCGTGGCGGCGGCCAAGGCCGCCAACATGGGTGACAACCCCACCTCCGCTCAGGTCCTTCAAGGCCTCTACGCGTTGCGCGGCGAAACCCTGGACGGACTGGTTCCTCCCTTGACCTACACCGCAGGTCAGCCCACCCAGATCAACTGTTGGTTCTACCTCGGCATCACCAACGGCCAGTTCACCACCCCAGACGGCCTGACCCCCTCCTGCGTACCCACCGGCGTGAAGCTCCCGTCCTGAAACTCGCCGCCTCAGCCGGCACCCCGGATTGGGCCTCACCACCAGCCCGGGTCCGCCTGTCCAACTGCGTCGGGGGACAGTTAGACGTCGTGAGCGGGTGACCAGGACGGCGGCAGGTGGCAGCCGCGGCTCCGAGCTTCTCCAAGACCAGGGGGACCGATCGGCATCCTCCCGCGGCTAGAACACCCTGTGGGCCATAGACGTCAGGCTTCCGGGCAGGAACGGCCCGGAGGAGCGGATTGATTCAGTTCCGTCCGTAGGCCTGCAGTGTCAGTCCCGGCGGTGCGTCCTCACGACGACGAGGATGACGACGAGGGGGAGGATGGCTGGCAATACAACTGATTCCCGAACGGCTGGACGTACTGTTGATTCTCGATCCCAGCCATATAAAAGCAGGGGTTGACGGTGGGCTGACCTTTGACGATCGTCTCCGGCGGGATGAGGCCCCCGAGCGTGAACTTCGGGCCCAGGCCGTAAATCCCGTTGAGGATGTCGGCGCGGGTCGGGTTGGCCCCCGCCTGGGCGGCCGCGGCCGCGAACAGCTGGAGTGCCGCCCAGGTCGAAGTCACCGTGTAGGGACTGGTGAACTGATCGAACTCCGGCCAGTACTTGGCAAATGCCATCCGAAAGTCGTTTTGGGCGGGCGTGGAGTCAACGAACCAGGGCCAGGTTCCTATCGGACCTACGGTGCCATTGAAATTCGAGTCTTTGCGGTATTGGGCGTCGAAGGCGCCTTGGGCGACCACCCACGTTGGCCGGTAGTCCTGGCGGGCACAGTCACCGGCGATCTTGGTTCCTCCCGCGTATCCGAACACCACCTGAGCCCCGGCGCTTTTGAGGCCCAAGCACTCAGCGGTGTAATCCGGAGCAGACTCGCTGGCCGCCTCGGTGTACACCACTTGGACGCCCTGTTGCTTGGCAAACATCTTGTTCAGGGGTACGGCCTGCGCACAGGCAGGAAGCTCGGAACAGTAGACGAGCCCGAACTTCGGCTTGTTGAGAAGTTTCGCGACCAGCGTTTGACCGGATACGCCAGCGATGACGGTGTTACCGGCGGGAAAAAAGTCAGGTGACGACTGGCACACAAACCCGTTGCCGCTCGACGACCCACAGATCACCGGGAGCCCAGCCGGGCCCGGTACCTTCTGCCAGGCCGTGTCGTACGAGGTATCGTCGATGACCGCCAAAATGCTTTTGTCATTGGCCCAGCCCTGAACAGTCGAGGTGGACTGGGCCACATCGGACCGGTCGTCGGTAATGACCACGTCGACCGGATGTCCCGCGATGCCGCCGTGGCTGTTGATCCACGACGCCCATGTCCTACCAGCGATGGAAGCGTCCTGGCTGGCCAACGCCGAGCCCGTGGCCGACGAGACAAGCCCGACCTTCAGCGTGCTGCCGGTCGGCGCCGCGGAGGGCGATGCCGTGGTGCCCTGAGTTCCCGACGATGGCGAGGACCCCGATGTGGTCGTCGGGGACGATCCCGACGATTTCGAGCTACTGCCACATGCCGTGACGATCACCGCAGCCACAGCCATGACGGCCAGGATTCGGAAACGTGCCTTCGCAGGCGCCTTCAACGACTTCATTTCGCTCCCTCGGTAGGCGTTCCCAATTCGATGATTCGCGTGTGTCTAGTACTGGCTCCCTGGATTATCAAGTCATCCGTCCATATCGGGCCCGCTCGACGGCCCAAGCCGATTCACAGTTCGAAATCCACGAGTGCCGTCACCCCGTGCGGGTCAACCGCCGAGTCAGGGTGTGGCTGCCATGTCGTCAACCAGTTGCATAGTCCGCTGAGCCGTCCACGTCGCGGACCACCACACCGAAATGGTAGAGTCACCCGTCGATCTGCGGACCCCGACTGCACGGCGGCGGGATCACGACTGGAACCTCCCGGCCAGCCACCGGCGCCGAGTCGACAGCTGAGCGTCGCGGCCGTCCTGGTCGAGGACGGGATGCTCACCGGGCAGGTGATGCCGAACCTCGTCGAGAGGGACCACGACAGCATGCGGCGTCGGCATGGGGCCAACCGGGCGCAGCCACCGGTAGAAAAGAAATCCCCGCCGACTGCCCCCCGTGTCCAGCCAGTTGGGACTGCCTGGGTCGCGATGCGACAGCACGCAACGGAAGCGACCGTCCCCATCGATATGGGCGTGGGCGTGGCTGACACTCGTCTGCCGGTGCTGATTGTCGGGTGACTCCCACCAGGGGGTGTAGAGCTGGAAACTCCAGTACTGCACGTCGGGGACGTCGGAGGTGACAACGAGGGCCTGGTCGGGGTGGAGCTCCCAGCAGCAGACGCCATAGTTGAGAGGACTTCCGGCGGGCGGCACGAACGTCGGCACGCCGGGCGGACGCACTCCTGGCGGTCCGACGACGTTGGGCTCGTTTTCGGCCCGAATGTTGGAGGCCCGTTGGAACCACCACACCGACATGGCGCGAAACAACTCGGCCGCTGACGAAATCTGTCCCGCCAGTCTCGAGGGCGTCAGCGCCTCGGGCTGGCGGGGTCGGCCAGGGTCGATCCGCTCTATGCTGAGGGCGGTGGGGCGGTCGTCATCGGGGTCAACGCGGTAGATCCGGCCTCCGAAGCCGCCGCTCGCCATGGGATAGAGCTCCGGCACCGGGTGCGGGCCCTCCCCGGTCAGCGGGTCGAGCGGATGCCAGTTCCCCGGTTGTTCGGTCGCACTGGCGACGATCTCGAAGCTTTCGCCGTCTTCGGCGTACACCAAGTCGGGTGACCAGAAGCGGCCGAGCTGGAGATCCCGACGGTGATGATTGACCCGAACGCGATAGGTACCGGATCCCCGAACAGCGGCGTTGACGTAGGTGATGTAGGTGTCGGGACCGGCGTACTTGTAGCGATCGTCGAGGGCGCGGAAGAAGGACGGGAAGTCCGGATCGTCAAAATCCAACCGCTGCTGGAGGGTCATGATTGCCATCCGAGCCACCGCCCGCATAGCCTCAGCCAGCTCTTGGGGGTTATCGACGTCCTCTAAGGTGTCGACCGTCCGGGTGCCCATCGCCTCCAGGTCGCGACAGAATCCGATCCAGGCGTTGCGGAGGACATCTCTATCAGCAGGATCGATGTCGGTCACGCTCGCTGGGCCTCCCTCGGGGCGTTTCCGCCAATCCCATAGTGATCGATGTACCCTGCCATACGGTGACGTATAGCCCGCTCGGTCAAGCCGAAATCGCCGGCTGGTGGGCCGCCTGCGAACTCGACGCCGGAAACTCGCTCCTGGGTTACATACTGCGACCAGGTCCTTTGGCCGTCGAGTTTCCGGCGTCGAGTTTCTGGCCGGCCCACTAGGTACCGGTGGGTGCCGTGCCTACCCATCGGATGGGCAACGAGCCATTTCTGCATCGCCGCCTCCGCTTCCGATGACAGCGTTCGGGAGAGGAGGCTATAGATCGACCGTATGACTGCCAGCGGGTCGGCGACAAAGGCCCGGTAGTCGACATCCACGAAGGTGCGGTCGGGCGCCCCAGCCCGAGCGGCATCCATGCGTTCGGCTGCCAGTGCCCAGATGCGAAGCTGGTGGGCCCCAAGTTCGGACGCCGTGAACGTGCCATCACCCAGACCCATGGACGCGATCAGGCTGCAGCCCGAGACTATGGATTGGGCCGGATCCCGGTGGATGTGCACGAATACCGCGTCCGGAAACTCCGTGAGCATCGCCGCCATGCCGAAGGTGTGGCTCGGATTCTTGAGCAGCCAGGGTCGGTCCAGATCGTCGCCACCGATCAGTCGCAGGTTGTCGGCGTAGCGACGGTACGACGGTCGCTCGTCCTGCTCGATAAACCACTCGTGATATTCGGGAACCCCCTGCGACGACACCCACACCATGCTCAGAAGCGATTGTTGCATAACCTGGAGGCATTCCTCGGGATCGGCGCGGCCGACGTCGTGGAGCGGGTTGGGGCCGTGGGTGCGATATTCGCTGGCGCGTCGTCGGTAGTCCGGGTCGCTCTCCCACCGATCGCGTCGCGGCCGAGGTCGCGGGCGAGGAGCCAACCAGGCCGCGATCCATTGATAGCACGGGTCGGAAGCGAGCATATGATGCAGGGCGGTGGTCCCGGACCTTGCTAAGCCGACCACCACGACCTGCGGCGGCAGACGGATCGCCAGCGTCGCCGGACGGCCTGACCACAACGCCTGCGAGGCGAGGCGAGAGTCCAGGGCGGCGGCCGCCGAGGCCCGGACGCGGCGGTCGAGGGTTACCCCCGCGTCGGGGCTGGTCCTCGCGGCGCGGAGCAATGTCCGCAGGCCGGCCAGGTAGTCCTCGGGTCCGAAATCGGTCAACCCGCCGGCTGCGACTGACGCCGCCGCCATGACTGAGTCCAGCGACTCCTCTCTCACTGGTCATCCTCTGTGGTGGCCCGCTCCGCGTATCCCGTACGAAGAACCTGTGACAGTCCCAAAACGGAGGTGACGCCCCCATCGACGATCAGCGACTGCCCCGTGATGAAACGGGACTCGTCGCTGGCGAAGAAGAGCGCCGCCCACGCGGCATCCCACCCGGTGCCTTCGATGCCGAGCACGTTGAGCTGGTTGCGCAGCTCGCGATGCTCCTGACCGCCGGACGTCCTCGCCACATGCGGGGTGTGCAGATGCCCGGGTATCACGCAGTTGACTCTGACGTGATCCTTCCCGAGGGCCATCGCCATGTCCCGTGTCAAGGGAATCACGGCACCCTTGGCCGTACCATATCCGACCGAACCCGATGCCTGGACCCCGGCCACCGAGCCGATGTTGACGATCGATCCTCCACCGGCCGCTCGGAAGTGAGGAAGAGCAAACCCCGCCATCAGCACGAGTGCCTTGAGGTTTCCGTCGAAAACTTCGGTCCACACCTGCTCGTCGAAGTCCTCCACAGAAACCGATTTGTGGACGGCGACATTGTTGACGACGACGTCGAGCCGCCCGTAGCACTCGACCGCCGTGTTGGCCACCCGCTCGCAGTCGGTGGCGACGGTGGTATCGCCGACAACGGCTGTGGCTTGGCCGCCGGCAGCCGCGATCTGGGCGACCGTCTTCGCCGTACGCTCCATCGTCCGCCCCATGACGACCACCATCGCCCCTTGGGCCGCGAACAAGCGGGCCATGGCCGAACCCGTTCCCGGGTACTCCCCGGTCGAGCCACCCCCGACGACGAGCACGACCTTCCCGGCCAGCCGCGTACCTCGGCGCGCGCCTCCAGCCTCGGTCAAGCCGGGCTCCGAGGCCGAACCCTTTGAGATCGAGGTTGGATCAACTGTCCTCCTCCTGTCGACACGGAACTCCACCGCCGGATTCGCCTGAACGTCTCGCTGATCAAGGCCAGCAGTCGGTTGCCGCCGGCAATGATCAGTTGTGGGGAACCTGGTTGAAAGGAATGTCGCGATCGAACGCCGGTTCGCGCGGCAGACCAAGTCCACGTTCACTTACGTTGTTGCGCTGGATCTCATCGGTGCCACCGGCGATCGACGCACTCCGGCTGGTTAGGAAGGCGTTGGACCAGACGGCCCAGTCGTCCTCGGGCGCCGTCCACGCCACACCGTCGCCGCCCGCCAATTGCAGCCCGAGCTCCGCTCGACGTTGTTGAAGGATGTCGTTGCCCAGCTTCAGCAGGCTGCCGTACCCGGCCGGAAACTTACCCCTTGCCACGCCGTTGGAGACACGGGCGGCCACCAGCTCCTGGGCATGTGAGGACACGTGCAAACCTACGATCTGGCGGCGAACACCGATGTCCAGACCAAATCCCTTCCGTTTCGCCAGCGAGATGAGCGGGCCCACACCCCGACCGCCGCCGGTCCGGGCGCCCCCTCGCCCCACCCAGGCATGCTCGATCTCCAATAGGCCCCGGGCCACGCGCCAGCCTTCGTTCTCGTCTCCCACCAGATTGGCGGCTGGTACCACCGCATCAGTGAAAAATTCCTCACAGAACTCCGATCCACCGTTGATCTGCTTGATGCGACGGATGTCGATACCCGGTGACTTCAGATCGACGATGAGGACCGAGATGCCCTTGTGCTTGGGTACATCCCAGCGGGTCCGCACCGGGCACAGGGCGAAGTCCGATAGGTGCGCCCCGGTGCTCCAGGTCTTCTGCCCGTTGACGATAAACGACTCGCCGTCCCGGGTCGCGGTCGTCAAGAGACCGCCGAGGTCGGACCCGCCGCTCGGTTCCGACAGGAACTGCAGCCAGCGCTTCTCACCGGACAGGATATTCGGAATGTGAGCCAGCTTCTGCTCGTGGGTCCCGAACGCCACCAATGTGGCCCCGATGATATTGATGGACACTCCGAAGGCCCGAATCGGAAGGGGGTACCCGGCAGCTTCCTCCAGGAACACCCGCTCGTGGTCAAGGGTGAGCCCTTGGCCCCCGTATTCCACAGGAAATGTGAATCCCGCATAGCCCCCTTCGTACAGCCGGGCCTGGACCCGACGAACTTCCGCCTGCTGCTCAACGGTCGGGTCGTCATCTTCATCGTCTTGTGGACGCGGGGTCCTCATGTTTTCCCCCAGCCAGGCCCGTGCCTTCAGGCGATATTCCCGAAGCGTCGGACTCTCGATCTGCTCTTCGCTCACCTCATCTACTCCTCTCCCTCGCCTGGAATATCAAAGCCGACAAACTCGACGAGTCGATCGCGGTGGTAGTCGGGATTGCCGTAGATGGCGGCGTTCGACTCGACTCGACGCATAAAAAAGTGAAGATCGTGCTCCCACGTAAACCCGATCCCGCCGTGCATTTGAAGGCACTCGCGAACAATCACTGGGCAGCGGTCCGCCACATAGGCCTTCGCCATGCTCGCCGAGTTCGCGGCGTTGACGTCGAACTGCACGGCCTTCACGGCCGACAGGGTCACCGCCTTGGATGACTCGAGCCACAGCAGCATGTCAGCGAGGCGGTGCTTCAGGGCCTGGTAGGAACCTATTGGTCGCCCGAATGCCTTCCGATCCTTCACATACTGGAGCGTCATCTCAAATGCTCGGTCGGTAGTGCCAACTGTTTCTGCGCACTGCAAAGCGACGGCGAGGGCGAGCTGCCGTCGCACCGCGTCGGCCGCCTCATCAACCGGCCCGACCACAGCCGAGGCGGGAACCAGCACGTCGTCGAAGCGAACCAGGGCGAAACGACGAGCCAGATCGAGGCTGCGTAGTGGCGTGACCGAAAGGCCAGGGGTATGCGAGGGGACCAGGAACTCGGTGACCCCCTCAGGGGTGCGGGCCGAAACCAGAAGGTGATCCGCCACATGGGCGTCCTGGATCGGCCCCTTTACGCCTGTCAGTCGAAAATCAGTTCCGGCTGGGACCGCCTCCAGCCGCGGCCCTTCGCTCCCCCATGCGTCGTCGACTTCGGCAATCGCCCACGCCGCCACCTCACTACCCGCGGCCAGAGCGGGCAGATGCTCTTTGGCCAGATCTTCCGACCCCGATGTGGCCAACGCAAAGGCGACGATGTTGCTCGGCAGTACCGGGCCGGGATACACAAAGCGTCCCAACTCCTCCGCCACGATCGCCAGGTCGGACACTTCCTCACCGGAGATGCTTCCCCCGCCGTGGTCCGCCGGCACCAACATCGAAGTCCAGCCCAGCTCGGCGCCCTTCGTCCAGATGCCTCGGTCGAAGCCGACCGGGTCGTCGACCAGCTGCCGATTCGCCGTCATGGGCCAATTGGCAGTGAGGAACTTGCGCGTCGTCTCGAGAAAGAGCTCTTGATCGTCTGTGAGGTCAAGGTCCACGTTCCATTCCTCCCGGTGGCCGATGCCACAAGTCTAGGGAATCGACAGCTCCGGCGCGCCGAGCAGGCGTGCCATGATGATGCCATGAACCGACTCCGCCTGAGCGGGTCGATCACGGCGATGACTGCGAGCTGCGAGCTGGTACTGCTCGTCGACGGGGAGGACGTGCTCTACCGCGTCGATGCCATCGGGCTCGAGCCGGACCTGATTCTCCCGGTCCTGGCGCCGGTGAATCCCTGACGGTCTTGGTCAGACGCGTGCGATCCCCCCGAGCTTCCGCACTTGGACATCCGGACCGGTCCGCTTCACCCCCATAGGCGGGCCGGTTCGGTAAACCTCTCCGGTGCCGGGGCTCCACGGCCCGCTTGGCCTTGATGGTGTCCTACAGCCTCCCCTCAGTGGCGACCGAGTCGAGAGAAGGGCGGGCGCCCGAGCTACCAGCCGGCTCTGTCAGCGGGGGCTGGAGCCACGTGCGGGAAGAGCTCTCGGAACGCGCCCTGGGTGATGCGCTCACGGGCGGTTGCGTCCACGCCGTCGAACAGCTCGTGCAAGGCTGGGGCCTCGTATGCCCGTCAGCGAGTGGTCAACCCGCCGTCAGGTGGGATACGCCTGACAGTCGAATCCGGCCCGACCTGGAGTCCGATCCATCGACGGTTGCCTAGTGGGCCGGCCAGAAACTCGACGCCGGAAACTCGACGGCCAAAGGACCTGGTCGCGGTATGTAACCCAGGAGCGAGTTTCCGGCGACGAGTTCGCAGGCGGCCCACTAGGACGGCCCACTCGTTTCGGCGTTCAGCGCCTCTTGCACCTCTTCGGCGGTCGAGCTGTCCTGCGTGATCGTCCTGCTCGCCCCGGCGAGCAAGCCCGTCAGGGTCTCCACTGACTCCCGGTGGGTGAGGACGACCAGGGCGATTTCGCCAGGGGTCATGACCTCGCCCAGATGATTTATCGCAGCCCGGTCCAGGCTGCGATTCGCCCATGCGATCAGACCTCCCCCCGCCGCGCCTGCCACGGCACCGGCGATGATCGCCGGAGGGAACAACACACCAACCACCGCTCCCGCGATCGCACCCTTACCCCACCCGTGGTGAGACTGACGGCGGATCGTGTCGATGGTGCCGTCAGGTTTGCGTTTGACCAGGGCGGCGTCGGCCAGGTTGATGGAGCTGGTGCTAGCCGCCGTTTCAACCGCGACCCAGTCCTTCTCGGCCGCGGCCTGATCTTCTCCGTACGTGGCGATTGTGGTGCTCAGGTTCTCCATCGTGGCCTCCTCAAGTGTGGGTGCACCTCAACAACGACGCGACGACCGGCTGGACAGCGCTTTGGCGGTGACGAAGCGACAACAGGTCAGGCGGAGTGATGCGCATCACCAGGGGTCCGACCAGGTGTGGGCCTGGCTGTCGCCGGCCCGTTGCCCGCCGGACCGACCGGCTGGTTGATACGCCATCGGTCGCCTCCTGACTCCTGGTCGTCCCGTTTCCCATTGTCCCCGTGCCGCCGTCTCGATTTTGTTATATAAGTCGTGTATACCGCGACAATTATAACAATATAGCCGCCGGCCGGCGAGGATTCCCGAACGAGATGCTCACACTCACGTCAGCAATTCCACCCGATTTGCAGCCGTTGCTCCATCCAACGACCAGCCAGAGATATGGGTAGCCACTCTCTGGAGGGTGGCCCGCTTCGAGTGGGCCGAGTTTCGTCCCGAGAAGATGCCAGCCACCACCGCGGACCCGACGGTGGCCACTCTCTGGAGGGTGGCCCGCTTCAAGTGGGCCGAGTTTCGTCCAGAGAAGGTGGCGGCCAGCCCCAATCTCAGCGCACGACACCATCAAACCCGGTGCGCCGGTCGGGAGCACTCGACCAGACAACCAGGAGCGGCCGCCGGCGGCGGGAGCGTCCCACCTCATCAACCGTCAGCCGGCGGGGAGCCGCCTCACCCGGTAATCAGCTAGGGCAAGGGTGTCTTAGGCCGGACCGGACCGCGGGAAGGTCGAGTTCGGCGCATGCCAGTCAACCGACACGAATCGATGGGCCAACAGCCATCGTTCGGCTACGGGTACCATCCGGTCGCGATAACGACCGATGTGATCGAGACCGATCTCGGTGATTACCGTGAAGTAGCTGGCCACTGTCGCAACCGTCGGTGCCATCGCCTCGAAACGGATGTTTGCGATGTTGTGGCGTACAATGCGTCTCGTCCCCCCGGATTGCTCGGCCTTCGCCGCCGCTCGAACTTCCTCGTAGCTGCTCCCTCGTCCGCGAGCCAGCCGCTCGATGATCGCCTTCCGTCCCACGACGGGGTCATCGCCGCGTACCTCGAGGACGCCGTCCTCGCAGAACGCCTCCGCCAGCTGTTCCAGCAGGAACCGGTCGCCGGAGTGAGTGTATTGCGCCAGCGTGTCGCGACAGGCCTCTCTCGCGGCCAGCTCCCATGTTTCCATCGCATCTTCCTCCGTTCGCTCCGATACGCGAGACCGCCAACGGGCGAGCCGCCCGGGCCGGCCTAAGATGACACGCCCACGCCTGCGACAGCAAACGACCACGGGGGCTGATCGCCCCGCCTCTCCGCTCTTGGGGCGGTCCGAGGACCGTTCGGGTGGATCGGGTTCGACATGGCGTGTCGGGCGTGGTCGGAGAGTGACAGTATTGCGAGTGCCTCGGCAGAATGACGCCCAGCTTTTTCGCCGCTAACCACCACCCCCAAGCCCAGGTCGGCTGAACCCACCCGGCCTCCATACAACGCACCCGGCACCACGGGCCGCACGCGGCTCCTCACCGGGAAGGAGTCGCCATGCCCGCTGACCATGCCACACCCACCGACCTCGACCCCGACCTCGACCTCGACCTCGAATTCGACCTCGACCTGGCCCGAGGGCCGGATCCCGCCCACCGCCTCGCCGGGCGCGTCGCCATCGTCACCGGCGGCGGAACCAGCGGCCCCCTGCCCGGCACTGGAGTGGCCATCGCGGCCTTGTTTGCCAGCCAGGGCGCCCAGGTCGGAGTGGTCGACATATCGGAAGACCGGGCCGCCCGAACGGTCGAACTCATCGAGAATATCGGCGGCACCGCCACTGCTGTTGTCGCAGACGTGACGGGCGCGACCGAGTGCGACCGAGCCATCAGCGAAGTCGTGGCGCGCTTCGGCCGGCTCGACATCCTCGTCAACAACGCCGCCATCACGGGCGGTGGGGGCGACGCCACTGCGATCGATGAATCCGACTGGAACCGGGTCGTGGCGTTGGACCTCAATTCCGTCATGCTGATGAGCAAGTACGCCTTGCCTCATCTGCGCGCCGCCGGCGGCGGGGCCATCGTCAACATGTCGTCCATCGCCGCCATCCGGGGTATGGGGAGCGGGGCCTACGCCGCCGCCAAGGCCGGCGTTATTGGCATGACCCACGACATGGCCTACTCGCACGGACGGGACGGCATTCGCGTCAACTGCGTGGCCCCCGGCCACCTGTTCACCCCGATGGGGAACCAGGGCGGTGAGGAGTTGCGCGTCCGGCGCCGGCGGGCCGGATTGCTCGGCACCGAGGGCACGGCGTGGGATGCCGCCTGGGCTGTGCTCTTCCTCGCATCTGAGGAGTCACGCTGGATCACGGGGGTGGTGCTGCCCGTGGACGCCGGCACGACCTCCTCGACGGCGCTCGCGGTCCAACTCCTCGAATTGCGTTCCCCTGTCCCCTAAGCGCCAGCCCGACGCGACGGGCACGCGATGCGCTGACACCGGTCACCCGCCCCGACGCGGTTTCGCGCTCAAGGACAAGTGACCGGCTCGCGCTCACAGGCCGAAACGGCTGGCGTCTACTACGGAACAAGTTTCGCGGCTCGGCCCGTGGCGAAGGGTAGGACTGCTGGACGCGCCTGGTCGTGGCCTCTTCGTGCAGAATCCAGCCGCGACGGGGCACATCCGGTGGTGGACCGATAATCTCCGCCCGGGGCGGGAGGTGCTATCCGATGCCGTAGAGGGCGATGGCAGACTCCGAGGTGATCTGGCGCTTCTGGTCGAAGGTCAGTCCGTCGAGCGCCTCGGTCAGCTCCTCGGTGACACCCGGGAACTTCGCATCGGGATGGGGGTAGTCAGAAGCCCAGATGATGCGCTCGGCTCCCACGAGCGGCGACTCGGCCGTCATCCGGAGCATGGCCTCATCCGGATCGAAGCTGATCCAGCACTGGCGCTTCATGTATTCCGACGGCAGCAGCGAGAGGTCCGTCACTTCCCACTGAAACTTGCGACAGTGATGATCGAGACGCTCCAGCCAAGGAACGATCCATCCACCGTTCGCCTCCAGGAAGATGAACTTCGCTTCCGGGAACCGCTCACACACACCACCCGCCAGCAAATAGGCGATGCAACTCATCACGTCAACCGGGTTGGCGATCGCCTGGGTAAAGAGGGTGCTCGGACGCAGCTCGGGGTGCTCGAGTTGCTCGGACGTGGTGAGGGAGCGTTCGGGGTCGAAATTGTCGACGTAGCTCCCGTCCGGCCGGCGCTGCCGTCCCAGCCGAAGACCCTGGCACGCTCCGGGAAGATCCGGGGCCAGGAACGGGTGCAGGGCGAGCGGCAATCCCGTGTCCGACGCCGCCTGCCAGATGGGGTCGTAGACCGGATCGTTGAACGGCCGCCAGTCCACGGCCGGATTCGGCCGCATGAAGACCGATACCATGCCAGGAAGATCAGCCACTCGGCGTATCTCCGCCGCCACCCTGGCCACGTCATCGGGATGATGCATCGGAGGAACCGCGCCGGCACCGAAGAGCCGACCCTCGCCCTCCTGGGTGTGCTCGGAACACCAGTCGTTGTAAGCGCGGGCCTGAGCTTCGGCGAAGTCGATGTCAGCCTCGCTCTGCAGGCCGAGCAACATCGTCGGATACAGCACGGCCAGATCGATATGGTCCTGGTCCATGTCCTGCAGCCGGGCCTTGGCGTTCCAGGCCGCCGGCCGGGTCTCGGTGTAGCGCATCTCACCGCGGAACGCCCGGGCCCGGTCTTCGTCACTGGCCCCAGCCACACCGGCGGCCGACATCCCGTTCGCGGGCGTCCTCCTGCCGTTGTAGACGAGCCACTCCTCACCCATCTCATCGGTCTCGACGTGCCAGATGCGATCCCGATACTTCGCCGGCGCGTAGTCAGGCATCGCCGTCGGGTGCTCGAGAATGTGGCCGTCCGAGTCGATATAACGCAACGCTTCGACCGTCGTCATCACCTGTCTCCCTCCCAAGCCGCGACGGGTACCCGGCTCGTGCGAGAGATAATAGCATGCGGTTTCGGGACTCAAGCCGGCGCCGGCCCCCGCCCGGACAGCAACCGCGCCGAGGACCAGCGCCCGTGGCTGCGGCTGGGGCGGCAACCGCCTGGAGGATCGGCCCGTGGCCTCCCCTGGAGTCAGACGCTCAGGTCGAAGGCCACGGTCGCGGTTCCGGGGGCCAGCTTGGCGCCGTTCTGCTCTTCGGTCCAGACGTCGAGGTCGACGATCCGCTGACCGCCCTCGTCGCGGACCGCGGTGACCGTCCCATGGGCGGTCACCGTCTGGCCCTTGATGTTGGGAGCCCGGAACTGGCAGCCCACTCGCAGAATGCGACCATCGTCCCCGATCCACTGCCGCAGCAAATCATGCAGGTACGCCCACTGCAGGTTGCCCATCCCGAACGCAGTCGGGTAACCGGCCGCCCGACCCGCCTCGTCGTCCATGTGGATCGGGACAAACTCGTCGTTCACGGCCGCGTAGCGGTTCCAGTTGTGAAAACCAGTCGCCCGTTCGAAGGTGGGCAACTCATCGCCCACCTTGATCTGATCGGGTTGAACGCTCATGCTTGCCTCCCCCAGTCGGAGCGGGGATCGCCCGGAACATCCAGAGCACTGAACTCCATGACACACCCCTGAGTGGTCGCGGGATCGCTGACGAGCACGGTCCCGTTGTTGACAGAGAACTTGACACCCTTGCGCGCCAGATACTCCTCCGCCACTCCGAGATCGGCGACCTTGTAGGTGAGCGAGTACAGGCTTTCGTGGTACCGCTGCATAT
Source organism: uncultured Acidimicrobiaceae bacterium (assembly GCA_963769725.1). GTDB lineage: Bacteria > Actinomycetota > Acidimicrobiia > Acidimicrobiales > Palsa-688 > PALSA-693. The sequence goes on from CAVYMU010000012.1 coordinate 321,419, forward strand.
CTTGGGCCAACGGCGACGATTCATGGGCGGGCTGGGCCAGCTCCACGATGACGTCGCCTACGAGCACGAAGGCGCTCCTCGACCCGTGCGACTCGACGTCGCCCTCGTGGATCAAGCGGCCCTTGAGGACTCCGACGTACACCTCCAGGGCCAGATTCACATCCCGGGTGGTTACCGTGGCGTGCGAGAACTTTCGCAGGTGGAGGGGATGCCGATCCGCCCACCAAGCGGGGGACCAGTCGGGGCGAAACCTCGGGTCCATCAGCATGGTCGCGACCTTCGTGTCCACGAACTCGAGTTGGGTGCAAGTGTCGCGGGGGTGGGTGAACAGAGCCAGCATTGATTCGCTCCCGTCGAGCTTCACCCCGCCCGTACCGTAACAGCGGACCCCCGCCCCGATCAGGTCGTGAAACAGGTCGTCCAACCCCTCGTCCACGTACCAAGCCAGGGAATGAAGTCGCCGGCCGTGCCGCCGGTAGTAGCGACCGAGCGGCATGTCGTCCCAGCCCTCCATGCGGAACGCCGGCGCCAGCGGCTCGATGCACAGATCACCAAGCAGGACCAAAGAGGCGTCGCGCACCTCGGCCGAGCCATAACTGTCGGGCATATACCGCTGTACAGAGAAGATGTCGTAGTACCACCCATCCAGCTCGCGCAAGTCGTCCGTCATCTGAATGACATGAAAGTTTCTGCCGATTCTGAATGCCATCCACCTTCCCCTTACGCTGTGTGCCGCCCGGCAGAGTCACCCGTTCGCGCCTCATGAGCGTCCCAGAAGCACGCTCCTCAGCGGGCCTCTGGGCTCCCAACTGCTGGTCAGGCACCCACCCTACCACCCTCCTATATTCGCTGGCTATTTCCAGGTGGACCGCCCGGCCCAGCCGGCAGCCGAACCTGCTCGCGACCGCCGACTTGGTCCCTCGGGTGGAGAGCGCCGGCGGAGCGCGTCCTGGCGTGGGTGGACGCCGCGGCTGGAATCGGCTTCGAAGATCGAGCGGGGCCCCGGATGCGCTGGTTTTCCAGCATGCCATCCGAGGTCCGGCGACAGATTCACGTCATCATGCAGCAGGACGGCACGACCGACACGGCCGAACCGCTCCGGCGGGCCATCGCGGCCGGCATCGCGTCCGGCGAGTTCCCGAACGCGGACGCGGCACAGGACGCCCTGTCGATACGAGCTCTGTGCGCCGCTGCGGCCAGCGACGAGGCGGGCTGGTTCGGTGACAACCGTGGGGAGGTCGTGGCCCACGTGGCGAGTTTCGTCATGGCCGCGCTGACTAACCCGCGCTCGCGAGCGTTGCTATCATCCACTCCGAGAGACTGGTCGCACATCTGAGGGGACCGCCGACAGCACAGGGCGGGTGACCCCTGCGGCCGCGGCGCCAAGCCCATGATTTGGACTCGGCTACTGACACAGACCATTCAAGAAGATGGACGCAAACGCGTCGCCGATCTCGGCCCCGGACAAGCGGGCCTTCTTGGGGTCGTACCAGGTGTTTGAATGAGTAATGATCCCGATGGCGGCCTCCGCCACGATTCCCGACGAGATCGCCGATGAGAAAGTGCCGTCTTTCATACCGTCCCGGACGACCTTCCCGAAGGCGGCGAAATGCCGCGCCGTCCATTGGGCGACCTCTTGGACTCGCTGATCGTCGGGGTGAAGAGCGGCAATCGCTTCGAGGTTCTCGTTGAAATGGAGGTACAGGTAGGGGTATTGGCCAGCAATATCTTTCATCAGCTCGACCATGAGGACGCGCAGTCGCTCCGTAGCTGGGCGGTCGCTCTTGGCCACGGCCTCGGCAGTGGTTGCGGCCTGTGATTTCACAGACAACAGCACCTGGAGATATAGGTCCTCTTTGCTCTCGGCGTAGTAGTAGACGTTGGCACGATCGATCCCGGCGGCCTCGGCGATCTCGGTGAGCTTCACGCCATCGAGTCCACGCTGCTTGAACAGATGTGCGGCGTGGTCCAGCACCTGCTGCTTGCGCTGGCTGTACTCTGCGCTGTTTGCCTCGCGCGCCTTGCGACGACGGCGCGCAATTCCGCTGGACATCTCTGTCGGGATCTCGCTTCGATCGGACATGTCGCAAACCTAGCCGTCCGGCATTGTTAACAAGAAAGTTGACTACGGTCGCGCCGTCCGCTTAGGGTGGCAGGGCGAAGGATCACGGGAGGAGACGCTGAGTCCGCACAGGGGAGATCAGCCGCTACTCGGCTTCGAGATCGGGACGGGCGAGACGAGCCAAGGCCAGGCGGACATGATCTCCGTTCCTACGCCGAGAAAAAGCTGGCCGCCTCCAGGGTGCCGAGAACCTTCGGGTTCGTTTCTGGTATCGATCGCCCAGTGGCTGGCTAGGTAAATCGAGGTGCTCCGGCGGCGCTCGGGAACGGCCCCGGAGCAGATCCGACTCCGGTCAGCCGGCCCACGAGGCAACCACCACCGAGAGGAGGGACATGACTGTCCATTTCGAACAGCGGGACCATATCGGTCTCATCACCATCGATCGCCCGGAGCGGCGAGGTGCGATGAACGAGGAGGCCTACTCGGAGTTGGCGGCCCACTGGCGGACCGTGGTCCGCACGCCGTCGATCAGGGTAGCGGTCATCACGGGAGTGCAGGACTCCTACTGCGCCGGAGCCGATTTGAAGGAGTTCATCCCCAAGATCGCCATGAATGCCCGGGAAAGGCTGTCGGGGGCGCAGCCCGCCCCGCGCCCCAAAGTGGTGGCGGACGAGGTCCCTGACGGCCAGCTGGCGGTACTGCGCGACATCGTGTTTCCCAAGCCGATCGTGGCCGCGGTCAACGGTCCCTGCGTCGCAAGTGGCATGGAGATGCTACTTGGGACCGACATCCGTTTCGCCAGCCCGAACGCAGTGTTCGGCTTGCCAGAGGTGTGTCGTGGTCTGTTCGCCTCTGGCGGCAGCACCGTTCGGCTGCCCCGCCAGGTTCCCTTCGTCCACGCCATGGATATCCTCCTCACCGGCCGGTACCTTTCGGCTGAGGAGGCTCGCCGCATCGGCCTGATCAACGACGTCGTTCCCCGCGAGGAGCTCCTAAGCCGAGCGCTGGCCATGGCCGAGAGCATTGCCGCCAACTCACCCACGGCTGTCATCGGAACCAAGGAGAGCGTGATGGGGGGGCTCGGATTGTCCCTGGGACAGGCGTTCGAACTCGAAAGCGAAATCGGCCAAAGGGTGTTTGCTTCCGACGATGCCAACGAGGGCCCGAGAGCCTTTCTCGAAAAGCGAGCACCGAGTTGGGCAGACGCCGGACCCTCGAGCGTGCCGTCCTGGGCGGAGCAATGACGCTCCGCCGATGACCCGTCGCCGTCTATCAAGGGTCCGGTCGTTGGAGGTCGATCAGAGGTTCCCAACTTCGAGCTCGAGGTATTCGGCAAACTTCGCCTTGGCTGCTTCCAACTTCCCAGGAATCCACTCGGTTGGCCACATGCCATCCGTTCCACGGTAGCCGCTGAGCACCTGGCGGGCGACAGTGAGCTTGTGGACCTCGGTGGGTCCATCTGCCAGGCCCATGACGGCCGCCCCATGGATCATCATGAAGAACGGCATCTCATTGGTGGTGCCCAGAGCGCCGTGGACCTGCATCGCCCGCCAGGCGATGTCATGCAGCACGGTCGGCATGACCACCTTGGCCGTGGCGATGTCCTTGCGGACCCGCTTGTAATCGTTGTACTTGTCGATCTCCCACGCCGTGTACAGCACGAACAGGCGGAACTGGATGAGCTGGGCGTAGGAGTCGGCGATGTAGCCTTGCACGAACTGCTTATCGGCGAGGATGCTCCCCTGAGTTTCCCGGCTGAGGGCGCGCTCGCACATCATGTCCAACGCCTTCTGGGCCAAGCCGATGGTTCGCATGGCGTGATGGATCCGCCCGCCCCCCAGGCGAGTCTGAGCGATGACGAAGGCCAAACCCTCCCCGCCGAGCAGCGCCTCTTCGGGGACCCGGACATCCTCGTAGTGGATGAGGGCGTGGAAACCCTCGTTGAGCGGCTCGCCATAGAGGCCCACGTTGCGCACGATGTTGACACCGGGTGTGTCCGTCGGGACCAGGAACATCGACATGCCCTTGTACGGGCTCACGTCGGGGTTGGTGACGGCCATGACGATCAAAAAGGACGAGGTCTTGGCGTTTGAAGAGAAGTATTTCCACCCGTTGATCACCCACTCGTCGCCATCTTTGACCGCCCGGGTCTTGAACATGGTCGGGTCGGCTCCTGCGTGGGGCTCGGTCATCGAGAAGGTCGAGAACATCTCGCCGTTGAGCAAGGGCTGAAGGTAGCGTTCCTTCTGCTCGGGCGTCCCGTAGTGGGCGATAATCTCTGCGTTGCCGGTGTCGGGCGCCTGGGTGCCGAACACCGTAGACGCCCACGGCGACCGGCCGAGGATCTCGTTCAGCAGGGCCAGCTTCATCTGGCCGAAACCCTGCCCGCCCAGCGCCGGGCCGAGATGGGTCGCCCACAACCCCTCGCTGCGCACCTCATCCTTCAAGGGATCGATGATACTGCGCTGCTCGTCGGTCATCGGGACGAACTGTTGGTGCGGAAACAGATAGTCGAGCGGCTCTACCTTCTCACCCACGAACTCGCTGGCCCAGTCCAGCTTCTTCTGGTACTCGGGATCGGTCTCGAAATCCCACGCCATGGCAATCGCCTCCTGGTTCGCCCTCAGAATACCACTCTGTCTTCCCAGAATACAAGTCTAGCCGCCACGACCAGGTCGCCCGGGCCGCGGCGGGGTCAGTGCTACCTTCACCGCACCAGCCTCCTTCCACGGCCGCGTCCCCTCTCCCCGGGTCGGTCGGTGGCCGGAACGCTCCAGTACCCATTGCACCTTCTCGCTGGTGATGCCAGAATATGATCCTGGTGCAGAAGAACACTATTCCCCCGGCGAACGACGTCGTCGCCCGCATTGCCGCCCAAACGCTGGCGAAGCGGGGACCCGACTATGCCGGCGAGGTTCGGCGACTTCTCGACGCCGCCCTTCAGGTCATGAGCGAGCACGGCACCACGGCTCGGGCCCGGGTGGCCGACATTGTGGCTGCTGCTGGCCTGTCCAACGACGCCTTCTACCGGCACTTTCCCTCGAAAGACGCCCTCGTGTCCGCCTTGCTCGAGGACGGCACCCAACGTCTGGCCCGGTACGTCGACCACCAGATGGGCAAAGAGACGACGGCGCCGGGCCAGGTGCGACGGTGGGTCGAGGGGGTTCTTTCTCAAACGCGCGAGCAGGCGGCCGCCACCACCCTGGCGGTGATCTGGAACGCCAGCAGCGTCGGCACCGGTACCAACGCAAGCCGCCACAACGCCAGCATCCCGCTCGCCGCCCTCCTCCACGAGCCCTTCGCCGCGCTCGGAAGCACTACCCCCGAGATGGACGCCTCCCTGGTCGCCCACGCGGTCCTCGGCAAGGTGTCGGACTACCTCTGGGCCGGTAAACGCCCCACCACTCCTGATATCGACCACATCACTGAATTCTGCATCAGCGCCGCTGGCCGGGCTGAGGCGCGGTGAGGGCGGGACGGTCTGGCGACCCTGCGGGCCCGCTACGCGTCGGTCGAGGACTACCTCCGCCAGGTCGTGGGAGCCGCCCCAGCGGTGGTCTCCAAACCCGTTTCGGGCGGCCCCACGCCCTCACGGATGGGTCAGATCCGCCGATCGGCGTCCGGCCAGTACCTGGCTCGGATGACGCCCTTGCGAAGCTTCCCGTTCGGGTCGCGGGCCAGGGATTCCACGAAATCGACCACCCGCGGCCATTTGAAACGGGCAATGTGACCCTGGCAGAACTCGATCAATTCGGTGGCGAGGGCCGGCCCGGCGAGGGTCGGATCTTGGAGCTCGACGACCGCTCGGACCTCTTCGCCCCACTCCTCGTTGGGTGCACCGACCACGGCCACGTCTCTCACCGCCGGATGCTGCAATAGGACGGCCTCCACCTCGGCAGGATAGATGTTCACCCCGCCGGAGACGATGGTATCGGCCTGGCGGTCACAGAGAAACAGGTACCCGTCATCATCGAGATAGCCGATGTCTCCCACCGTGAACATGGCGCCGCGTACGCGCCGCCTTGGTCTTTTCATCGTCGTGGTGGTATTCGAAGTCCCAGAGAGAGGGCGTCATATAGACCAGCCCCTGCTCGCCAGGCCCACATTCCCTGCCCTGCTCGTCGAGAATCTTGATCTCGACTCCGGGAGACGGTCGTCCCACCGTCCCCGGCTTACGGAGCCACTCTTCAGAGGTCACGTAAGTCCCTGCGCCCTCCGTCGAGGAGTAGGCCTCCGTGATAATCGGACCCCACCATTCGATCATGCGCCTCTTCACCTCGATCGGGCAGGGGGCTCCGGCGTGGTTCACGGCCCGCAGCGAGGATACGTCGGCCTTCTCGCGGACATCTTCGGGGAGGGCCAGCAGCCGGTGGAACATGGTAGGCACTAGAGTGGCGTTCGTCACCCGGTACTCCCGAACGAGGGCGAGGAACGTATCGGGCGTCCACTTGTCCATCACGACGACCAAGCCACCACTGTCGAGGGTCCCCACGACGGCGGCGATCGGCAGACCGTGATAGAAGGGGCCCGAGTTCAGGTAGACCAGGTCCGAGGTGAGCGGGTCCCCCGCCCCGTTGCCGGCTGGAGCGGCCCTGCGGATCGGGCCGATGCCCGTCGTGAGCGTCAGCTCGTCGGAGAGGTCGGCGCGGAACGACTTCCGGACTCCTTTGGGCCGTCCGGTCGTTCCGGAGGTGTAAAACATGATCTGTCCGGCGGCCTGGTCGGTAGGGGTGCCGTCCGATCGGCGTTCGACAAGCTCCGAGAAGGCGCGCATACCCTCGAAGCCGTCGACGGCAAAGACATTCGACGGGTCGAGCTCGGCTTGCTGGGCCGCCCCCGCAACCACCTCGGCGAATCGGTTCTCGGTAACGACCACCTTGGCGTTCGAGTCCTGGAGGATGTAGGCGACCTCGCTCGGGCCCAGGTGCCAGTTGATGGCCACAAAAAACAGTCCCGACTGGATCGCCGCCCCGTAGCATTCGATGAACTCTCGCCGGTTGGACATAACGACGGCAATGGTGTCTCCTGCGCTTACACCGAGGTGGCGCAGCCCATGGGCCGTACGGTTGATAGCGGCCAACAAGTCACCGGCCCGGACCCGGGCACCGGACGACTCGACCAGCACCTCGCGGCCGGGGTCCGTTGCCGCCAGGGCGAAAAATCCAGCACTGATCATGACCCATCCCGGGACTCGGCCGGCGGGCGCTTCGATCCCGCCCGCTTCGCATCAACCTGTTTCGGTCGCCGCCGAGCCGGAGGAGCGTCATCGACAACCAACCCGTTCAGGATGAAGTCCGCGAACGCTTCTCCGATCTCCGTGCCCGAGTATCTCGATTGCTCCGGGTCGAACCACCGGTACGACCAGCCCAGCATGCCAATCGCGGCTTCGGCGGCGACACCGGGCGGGAGCGACGCCTTGAAAGTGCCGTCCAGTATTCCATCTTGTATGACTTTTCGGAATGCCGCGAAGTGCCGGTTGCGGGCGGCGCGCACCTGGGTCACGGTGTCACTCGGGTCGTCTCCTGCCAGCGCTCCGAGGTTCTCCTGGAGATCTATGTAGAGAAGCGGATACTGCTCGTGGTAGGCGGCCATCAACTCGACCATCAGCGTACGAAGACGTTCGGCCGCGGACCGGTCTTCCGCGGCGATGCTCTGGGATCTCTCGGCGGCGGGGTTGCGTCCTATCTGGTTCATGATCTCTGTGTACAGCTCTTCCTTGTTGGCAACGTAGTAGTAGAGGCTGGCCCGATCGGTTCCAGCCGCCTCCGCGATGTCAGCAATGGTCGTTCTCTCGTACCCCTTGGTTCGGAAGACGCGGACTGCGATTTGTATGAGCTCCTGCTTCCGGGCCGCGTACTCGTCAGAGCCATCCGACCGGGCCGCCCTCCGCCGCCGGCCGAGGTTGCTCATGCTGTCCTTGGCTGGCCGAGCGTTACTGGTTGAGGCCATGTTACGTATGCCTTTCTGTCCCCAGTCTCCTGAGGACCGACGGTCCCGAAGGACATCAGTGTCCGGAGAGCTCCGCGACGATCGGGGCGAACTCTTTCGCCACCGACTCCCTGACACTGAAATACGAGATGCCAAACGTTCTCCGCACATTGATGAGCTGGTCACAAATCTCGCCCTCCGTTCCAATAGCAAAGTAGGGCGATTCGAGTATGGACCTCTCGACGTCATCTCCGCGGCTATGGAAAAAACCGCCCTGGTTGAGGAGGTCCACACAGCGCCTGGCTCCGGCGTAGCGGTCCTTGCCAACAGCCACCCCGGTGAGGAGCAGATGCAACTCCGGATCTCGCCCCTGGCCGGCGGCCGCGTCTCTTACCCAGCCCAGTCGTTCGTGCAAGCGGTACGCGTGGTCGAAAACCTCCCCGTCAGCCGCCCCGATTGCCCCTGGCGCGATGGTCACCACGTCGGCGACCTCCCCGGCACCCGTGAGGACTCTCCGCTTACCCCCTCCCATGAGCAGCGGCGGACCACCCGTTTGCACCGGTGCGGGCCCGGAGGGCAGGTCCCGGTACTGATAGTAGGTGCCGCGGTAGGACAGCTGCGAAGAGCTCCACGCCGCTTTGAGGACGCCGGCAACCTCTCGTGCCCGGTCGACTCGCTCGGTAGGCGAACCGAAGGGGGACCCGGATTCGACGTGTTCGCTTTCCATCCAGCCCGCACCCAAGCCGACCTCGAGACGCCCCTCGGTCAGCAGGTCCACCGTCGCCAGCTCCTTGGCAAGAATCGCGGGGTTGCGGAATCCGGCCGCCAGCATCAGGGTCCCGATCCGCAGCCTTGACGTCACCTCGGCCACCACGGTCATGGCGATGAGAGGAGCAAGGGGAAGGAAGAAATGGTCCGGGAACGTGGCCACGGAGAAACCGGCCGACTCCACGAATCGGGCGTGACGTACCAGATCCTGCCGAGTCAGGACCTCTGACGGTGCGCCCACGCCGAACCGAAAGGGCCTGGGTGGGCTGCTACTCACCTACCGGGCCCCTGCTGGAATCCCTGGCCAGGCGCGTCCTCCTTGGTGACAGATACTCAGCCCGTCCCGTCACGACAGGTAGGCGGCCTCAACTCGGGCCCCGAGGTCAGGGTCATCGGCGGATGTCCGGTGGACGACGCGACCGTGGCTGAGGATCAAGACGACGTCGGATACGGCCTGGGCCACCTCCAGCCGCTGTTCGACCAATAACACCGTGAGCTCCCGCTGTCGAAGGTCACGTATGGCATCCACCACCGTGTCCACGAGCTGCGGGGCTAGGCCATTTGTCGGTTCATCGAGCATCAAGACCTTCGGTTGGGCGGCGATGGCCCGGCTGATGGCCAAGAATTGCTGCTGACCTCCGCTCAGTGTTCCCGCTCGGCGCGACATAAGCGGACCGAGATCTGGGAACAAGGAGAGGGCCAGGTCGAGTCCCCACCCGGATCCCTCGTTGCGGTCGGTTCGGTTGGACCAGGCCAGATCTAGATTCTCGCGGACGGTCAATCCCTGGAAGACGTGGCGATCCTCCAGCACGTGACCGAGTCCGAGTCGGGCCCGAGCGGAAGGATCCCTCTGGTCGCTCAACATGATGTCACCCATGCGGATCTTTGTGCCTCGACGGGCGCGAACGAGCCCGCCGATGGCATGCAGGGTCGAGGTCTTCCCGGCCCCATTGGCCCCGACCATCGACACGCAGCCCGCCGCGTTTATGGCAAAGCTCACGTCGCTCACGGCGCGAATGCCCCGGTAGGAGACCCCCAACCCCTCTACGGACAAGGGCAGGCTCTGCGGCCGCCGATCGGTCATCTGGCCATCCGCCCGAGAAAGGCGTCTCGAACCTCGGCGGACGACGACAGCTCGGCCGGCGGCCCCTCCCACAGGATACGACCGAGATGCAGCACCACGACCCAGTCCGCGATCTCCGTGACGACGTCGATATGGTGTTCGACGATCGCCAGACCGACGCCACTGTCAGCGAGCCGCCGGACCGCGGCCACGAGGCGGGCGGTCTCTTCGCTGGAAAGCCCGGTCGCCGGCTCGTCCAGCAGCAGGACCGCCGGGCTCCGCGCGATTGCCGTCGCGATCTCGAGAAAGCGCCGCTGACCGTGAGATAGCGACCTCGATTCTTTGACCGCGCCCCAGTCCATCCCCCCGCCCTGTAGCAGGTCGAAGCTGATGTCCAGCAAGGTGTGGGACACATCGATCGACGGTCCCGGTCCGGCGAGCGACGGCTGCCGCTCCATTCCGAGGCGGAGGTGCTCCGCTACGGTCATGTCGGGAAAGATCTTCGGCGTCTGGAAGGTCCGGCCCAATCCTTGCCGGGCCAACATGGTGGTGGCCATTCCCGACACGTCTTTACCCTTCAACGAAACCTTGCCGCCCGTCGGCGAATAGAAGCCGGAGGCGACGTTGAGCAACGTGGTCTTGCCAGACCCGTTCGGCCCCACGATGGCTACGATCTCCCCCGACCGCACGGTGAGATCGACCGCGTCCAGAGCCCGCAGGCCTCCGAACGTGCGCGACACGGCCTCGCACTTGAGGACCTCGCTCGCCGCCTCCAGCCGAGAGGCCCGGAGGGGCCGGTCTACTGCAGCTTCATCACGCCGGTCGGCCACCTCGCCCCCGGCTTCCCGGTGGTAGGGAATCTTGCACCAAACCGCCGTCCAGCCCAGCACCCCCTGCGGGCGGATGAGGACCACAGTGAGCAGTAGACCGGCGTAGATGTATTGGTTGTAACCCGGATGGCTGGCCAGCTCAATCGGCAGCGGTCCGATGACGGCCGCCCCGAGCAGGGGCCCGTAGGTATTGCCCATACCCCCGAAGACGACCATCACGACGAAGAGGATCGATATCGACAGGCTGGTGATGTCAGGTGACACGAATTGGTTCGTGTAGGTGTAGAGGCCGCCAGCCACCGCGCCGATCGCCGACGCGGTCATGACCGTGACGACCTGGACCGCTCCCACATTGATCCCGAGGGCCCTTGAGCCGAGGGGATTGTCGCGCACCGTGAAGGCTGATCGCCCGAAGCGAGAGCGCCGGTAGGCCCCATGGGCGGCGTAGGCGATATAGAGGACCACGAAGATCAGCACGACGAGAGCGGTGACTGATATGCCGGGCTTCCCTATTCCGAAGCCCATCTGGGCGTTGACTCCGGAGATACCGTCGTTGCCCCCGGTCAGGTTGGTGGCATTCAGGGCAATGTCGCCGGCGATCAGGGCGAACCCCAGGGAGATGAACCCGAGACCGAGACCGCCGATCTTCACGGCTGGCAGTCCCATGACGATTCCCAAGATGCCGCCGGTCGCCAGGCTGGCAGGAAGGCAGATCCAAATCGGGAGGCCGTGCTTGGCGGCCAGGATCGCCACCGTATAGCCACCGACCGCGAAAGCGGCCCCATGGCCCAGGGACAGGATGCCAGCGAAGCCCGATGCGATATCGAGCCCGTACACCGCGATGCCGTACAGGGCGATGGTCTGCATCACGAACGTGTCATAGCTGTTCGTGCCGAAATGAAGCCCGAGCAGGATGACGATCGCCAAGCCTACGATCCCGTTGACAGCCGGGATCCGTGCCACCCGGACGGTGGGGCCCCACCGACCTTGCAAGGTCCGGGCTCGCAGCGCTCCGAGACGGCTGGCGTGACCAGACGGCTGCGTCGAGTCGCCGCCTTCCTCTAGGGCGCTGCCGCTTCCGATACGTCCGATCCGGTCAAACAACTCGCACCTGCGCCCGACCGAACAGACCCTGCGGCCGGATGAGGAACACGATGAGCAGGCCGGTAAACAGCATGGTGTTGACCCACGTCGGACCGAGATAGACGGCTACCGCCTGTGACGCGAACCCCACGAACATTCCGCCGACGACCGAACCGTTGAGCTGCCCGAATCCACCGATGGCGACCGCGATGAATCCGCTGAACAGGATGTTGAGACCCAGCCCGGGATAGACCTGCTGGATCGGCGCGGTTACCATTCCGGTCGCGAACGCCACCAGGGCGGCCAGGAGACAGGCGATCTGAGACGATCGGCTCATGGAGATCCCGATCGCCTGTGCCCCACTGGCATCCTCGGACACGGCCTCGAGCCTTTTGCCAAGGCGGGTGTAGCGCCAAAGCCCCAGCATGCCGAGATAGGCCGCGGCCGCGGTACCGACAATCAGCACCCCGACCGGCGTGGTATCAATGGGGCCGATGTGAAGAGGCCCCAGTCCAACATTGAAGCGGAACAACTGGGGATTGCCTGAATAAGGCAGGTTGGCGAGCTGCTCCAAAATCAGGCTGGCCGCCAGCGTCGACAGGATCCAGGGTAGAGCTGTGGTGGAGTGAAGGAAAGGGCGGATGCAGATCCGTTCCTCGACCAGGGCCAGTATCGCCACGAAGACGGCGCTTCCGAGGATAGCGAAGCCGAGTCCCAGGTGGAACTTGTCCACACCAATCAGGACGCCCAACGGAGCCCACGTTATGAAGTCACCGTAGGCGAAGTTCACGATGCCGGTGACCGGGAAAAGGATGTTGATCCCGACCGCGATCAACGTGAAGAGGGCGCCCTGGACGACCGCGGGCACTATGAGCTCGTTTAACACTCGGTCAGCTCCAAGGGAACCCAGACTGGCTCGGTGAGCTGCTCGCCCAACCTGGAATCGCTGTCGTCACGGGTTACAGATTGCTCGCGCTCCGTCGGCCGTCCGGTCCTAGGAGTTCGGAGCCAGCTGGCAGATGCCGGTCGGGCATCCCGCCGCGGTGAGCGTCTGCAGCCCGTAGTTGCTTACAGCCGGGCCGACGCGGTTGCTCACCGTGTACGTGTACGGACCACGGGAACCAGTGAAGACGTTGCCAGAGTCGAGCGCTTGCTGTACCGCAGCCGAGTCGGTACTGCCGGCCTTGGCGATGGCCTGATCCAGGATCACCATGGCGTCGAAGTAGTACGAGCCCCCACTTGCCAGGGAGTCATACTTGCCGGGGGTTTCCCCGGCCAAGGGGGCGTAATACTGGTAGTAGGAGGCCACCAGACCGGTGGGCTGGGCATTGGCCGTCGCCGACATGAAAGTGAGCGCAGTCGGGCCCGTGACCAGGTTCTTCTGGGCGCTGGCCGGAAGTTGGGCCACGTCCTGCGGGGTCGGCCCCTGTAGCACGGAGAGCGACGGTACCCACCCGATTTGATTGAGCCCCTGGACCACCGTTGCTCCCAGCGTAGAGGTCAGGGCGTACACGAGAAGGGCGCTGGCTCCGGACGACTTGAGTTGCCGCAGCTGGGCCGTGACATCGGTGGCGGTCAAGGGTACCCCTACGCTGGTTACCGTCATTCCGTCCTGCTTCGCCTGGGCGGCCGCGCCCGTGCCCCACTTGGCCACCGCCTGATAGTTGGCGTAGAGGATCGCCAGGCTCTTCACTCCGCTCTTCTGCAAGTAATCGACGATGGGTGTCACATAGATGTCATTGCTGCCACCGAGGCCGTACACGTCCGGGTACGGCGTGCTGGCGCCCGCCTCGGACGGGACGACCGGCGTCGACGTGAATGAGATCGCGTGCAGCCGGTTGAAAACGGGCTGTTGGGCGGCGAAGCCGGTATCGGTGAGGTCGTCGCCGATAAAGAACCGTATGCCGGATTGGGTCAACTCACGAGCCAGCGCACTATCGACGGTCGGTGTGGCCTGGCTGTCCCGACTTTCGATCACGTAGTGGACATTCTTCGCCTGGGCATGACCTGCATTCAGGTAATCGGCCCCAGCCTTGGCACCGTTGAGCGCATCCCGGCCGTATGGCGCCAGCGGGCCACTCAGAGGGTCGATAACTGCCACCGTGACCGTCTTGGTCGCGCCGCCCGACCCGGTTGAGCCGGTTGAGCCGGCCGGACTCGTTGCGCCGCTGCTACCGGCAGTGGTCGCGGAACTAGAAGCTGACTTGCTCGAGGAGCCGCACGCCGCCAGGGCGCCCGCCGAAAGAAGCAGCACCGATGCCGCGGCCACGGTCGAGGAGTACAACCGGCGGCCCCGGAGTTTCTGACGAGAAGCGGCAAGAGGCGAGATCGTGTGCATGTAGTCCCTTCCCCGAGCAATCGGGCTCGTTTTTCCGACTCCCTTGTGGCCACAGAGGCTTTGATCTCCGGCCCAGAAGGCCTGACTTAGTTCCGTTAAGACTGGGGGTCGGCGCCTTCGAATGCCTCGCCGATGGGTAGGGCGAAGGCGATCCCCCCGTTCTTGGCAGGAGCTTATCGACGGGTCCGGCCCCTGTCAACACAAGTGTAAAGACCGCATTCAGGACCGCCGGCGGAGACGCCGGCCGAATACTTGCTGCGGATCAGCCGGCAAACACCGAGGACCGGCCCTGAGCCGAGCGTCTCACCCAGCCGCAGGCATCATGGCAACCAGGCCGCCATCGACAAGAATGTCGATACCGGAAACGAAGGAGGCCTGGTCTGAGACAAGGAAGGCCGCCACTGCCGCCACTTCGGCAGCGGTACCCATGCGACCGACCAGGTCGATCATCCCCTGCATGACGGGCTGCACTCCAAGTTCTTGGCGGCCCATGGGCGTGTCGATGACTCCCGGAGAGATCGATGTGATGCGCGCCCCTCGTGGCCACCACACCGGAGCCATCCGGCGGGCGAGCCTGATGACACCGAGTTTCGACAGGCCGTAGGCGGTCCCCGGGTCTGACGGCTCAACCCCAGCGGCGCGCAGCCGGCCCGGTAGGTCCGGCGCCTGCGGGTTATCGAGTACCGCGGCCACGGGCGGCTCGACGGTCGGGCCGTGTCCGGCCATCGAAGCAAAGAGGACGGCTGCCGTGCCAGCGGTAACCGCGCCGTCGAGCGCCGAGAGGAGCCGGGCCGATCCGACCAGGTTCACCTCGAAGATGCGCTCACCCGACGCCATGGTCGGGGACAAACCGGCCGTGACCACGAGTGCTCCGAGTCGGTCCACCATCGAGGCCAGACGATCACACGAAACCGGGTCGGTGACATCACACTGCACCGCCTCCGCCCCGGCTCCAAGAGTGGCGGCCGTGCGCTCAGCCGCGGCACCATCTTGGTCCACCACCAAAATCCGCCGGTCGCCCCTGACGGCGGCAGCCACGGCGGCTCCCATGCCCGAGCCGGCACCGACAACGACATCAACGGCGTCAACACCGGCCACGGGGGCACTCCTTTGACCCTAGGAAAATCACCTGCCGCCTGTTTGTCGGCGTCGGCGCCATCTAGGCGTACGTCGACTCGGATTTCGATTCCAGCTCACCCCGCAACTCCCACCGGTTTCCGGACGGGTCCTGACAGAAAAGCACCTGCGGGAATCCTGGTCGATGCGACGAGTCGAAGTCGATCGCTCGCTCCTGCAAGCGGCGTTCGACGTCACCCAACGCGGGTCCGAAGGCCACCGCCACGTGGGCCCGGGCTGCAGGCCGGTGATCGGGGTCGACGCTGAGATGGACCTGCGACCCGTCATCGGCCTCGAACCAGTTGGCGCCGAGCTGTTGCAGCTGCTCATCGACTTCGACGCGCCGATACCCGAGCACGTTCAGCAAGAAACCGGCCTGGGCGTCGAGGCCGTCGACAGGCACCCCGAGATTGACATGATGAAAAGCGACCATGTTCCTAGACTATTGCTTCGCTGGCCGCCTGTGTACCCCCGAGCGACCACCAGGGGCGCGAAGACGCGGATCCGGTTCGGAATGTCTGTCCACCCCCGGCGGAGACAAGGCTCTCCCCTCTCTACCCTCGTCACCCCGGTCAGCTGGTGTTTTCCCGGGCGCAAGTGGCAAAATGCCGCTGGCCCGCGACTGGCGTCACGTCGCCCGAGGAGCACCTGCGGAGGGACCGAATGACCGAAGTGATGCAGGGCGTGCGTGTCCTTGAGGTCGCCGAGCACACCTTTGTGCCAGCCGCCTCGGCCCTCCTGGCCGACTGGGGCGCGGAGGTGATCAAGATCGAGCACGTGAGCCGGGGTGACGCCATGCGCGGCCTGGCTGCTACCGGCGTCATGGCGATCGCAGGAGACGTGCATGCTCTGCTCGAGCACTCGAACCGGGGCAAGAAGAGTCTGGGGCTCGACCTCACGTCAGACGAGGGTCTTGACATCCTGTACCAGCTGGCCGCGACCGCGGACATCTTCCTCACCAACAAGCTGCCGAGCGTCCGCACCAAGCTAAAGATCGGTCTGGAGGAGATTCGGGCCCACAATCCCAAGATCATCTACGTGCGCGGCACCGGTCAGGGGGAACGCGGTCCCGACGCGGACAAGGGGTCCTACGACAGTCTGGCTTTCTGGGCCCGCTCCGGTGTTGCCGTGGCCCTCACCCGACCAGAATACGGGCACATGGTCGGACCGCCTGGTCCCGGTTTCGGTGATTCCATCGGTGCGATGACGATCGCGGGCGGAATGATGGGCGCCCTGTTTCACCGCGAGCGTACCGGCGAGGCGACCGTCGTGGACGTGTCGCTGCTCAACAGCGGCATGTGGGCTATGGGCCAAGCCGTCGCCCTGTCCCTCCTGATGGACATGCCCTGGGTGCCGCCCTCCGACACCGCCGTGAAGCGAAACCCGTTAGTCAACAACTATCTGACCAAGGATGGGCGATATCTTTCGTTTTGCTGCCTGCAGGCCGGGAAGTACTGGGCGCCGATGTGCGAGGCGATCGACCGGACCGACCTTAGCGACGACCCCCGGTTCGCCGAGCACGACTCGCTGCTCACCAACAGCGCCGAGGCCATCGCCATCCTGGAGGCCGCCTTCGCCGAGAAAACGGTGGCCGAGTGGCGGGCACGACTGGCTGACTTCGTAGGACAGTGGACAGTGGTCCAAGACACGCTCGAGCTGGCGCAGGACCCCCAAGCGGTCGCCAACGGCTACATCCAGCCCTGCCAGACGGCAAACGGGACGCCGTTCCGGCTGGCCTCAGCACCGATTCAGTTCGACGAGGAGCCACCCGTCCCGCAGCGAGCGCCCGAGTTCAACGAGCATGGCGATGCCATCCTCGCCGAGTTGGGTCTCGATTGGGACACCATCGTGGACCTCAAGGTCAGAGGCGTCGTCGCCTGAACGCCTAGCCGAAACCACCTGCCCGTCAAGCAGCAGGCGGCGGGTAAATGCCGGGGACCAGATCCATGTGCTCGGGGAAAGACGCCCCGCCGACCGCGGTCGGTGACGGCCACTGGGATGACCCAGCCGGGTCCGCCGATGGAGAGGTGCTCGGAGTGCCGCCCCCGGAAGAATTGGAAGATCCGCACCGTGCCGATCTCAGCTGGTGGAACCTCATTCTTGATCTGAGGAATGGATTGTGGCTATTCTGCGGGATGCGCCGTGCACACGGCGTGGGTGAGGCCCGTCGGAGGAGAGGGAGCAGCGCACATGGCGTGGGATTTCACGACCGAGCCCGAGTTCCAGCAGAAACTCGAGTGGGCGGACGGGTTCGTCCGCGAGAACGTCGAGCCGCTGGATCTCCTTTATCCCAAGCTGGCCTACTCGCCGCTGGAAGAGCCGCTGCGAAGCCTGGTGAACCAGCTCAAGGACGAGGTGCGGGCCCAGGACCTGTGGGCCGCCCATCTCGACCCCGATCTGGGCGGGAAGGGCTACGGCCAGCTCAAGCTGGCCCTCCTCAACGAGATCCTCGGCCGCTCAGGGTGGGCGCCGATCGTATTCGGGTGTGCCGCACCCGACACCGGCAACGCCGAGATCATCGCCGCCTATGGCACACCGGAGCAGAAAAAGCGCTACCTCGAGCCCTTGCTCGAGGGGGAGTGTTTCTCGTCCTACTCGATGACCGAGCCGCAGGGCGGCTCCGATCCGAAGCAGTTCAAGTGCCGGGCCGAACGCGACGGCGAAGAGTGGGTAATCAACGGGGACAAATTCTTCTCGTCGAACCTTCGCACCGCCCAGTTCCTGATCGTGATGGCGGTTACGAACCCCGACGTTTCCCCGTACCGGGGCATGTCGATGTTCCTGGTGCCGTCGGACACCCCAGGGATCAACGTCCTGCACCACCTCGGCCTCGGCAACGAGGACTGGCACGACGGCAGCCACGCCCATGTTCGCTACGAAAACGTGCGCGTCCCAACGGAGAACCTGCTCGGCGGCGAAGGGAACGCCTTCGAGGTCGCCCAGCGCCGCCTCGGCGGCGGGCGCATTCACCACGCCATGCGCTCCATCGCCGGCGCCAAGAAGATGTTCGACATGATGTGCGAGCGGGCACTCTCGCGGTACACGCAAGGATCGTTGCTCGCCGAAAAGCAGGCGATCCAGATGTGGATCGCCGACTCCTGGATGCAGATCGAACAGTTCCGCCTCCTTGTCATGTACACGGCCTGGCTCATCGACCAGTCTTCAACGGCGCAGGTGCGCCAGTACGTGGCCGCCACCAAGGTGCTGGCCGCCGAGATCCTCACCGACATCGGGATGAAAGCCACCCACATCCACGGGGCCCTCGGCGTCTCCAACGCCATGTCGCTCGGCGGGAGCGGAGGAGCCATGGGGCTCGTCGACGGCCCGACGGAAGTCCACAAGTTCACGATCGCCAGGCAGGTATTGAAGGATCATCAAGCCCACACCGACGGGTGGCCGTCACAGTTCCGCCCGCGCCGGCTTGTCGCCGCCCGCCATCGCTTCGAGGACATGATCGAACAGCGCTTTGACGATGCCGAGACCCGCACGGCGTTCGGGCCGGTGTTGCAGCGCTCGGAGGTTCCCGACGAAATCCTCAAAGAGATGGAGGACTACCTGGACGCCATCCTCGGCGCCAACCTCTGATGCCCGCGCTACCGATGGACGAGGCCGAGCTGACCCGGAGGGTCGGCGTGGCCCTGAAGGCTGAGGTCGAACCGGTGCAGGCCATGACCGGCGGGACGTCGAGCCTGGTGTACTCGACGAGGGTCGCCAACACCGGGCAAGAGGTCGTTGTCAAGTCGTGCGTGCCGGGCCTGGAGCCGGTGCGGAACCGGGACATGCTGCGCCAGTCCCGCTTGCACAAAGCCCTGGCCGGGACGGCCGTCCCCGTGCCGAGGGTCCTGGCGGAGGATCCCGGCCAGCCACCGGAGGTGGCCCCCTTCTATGTCATGGAAAGGGTGGCCGGAGAGTGCGTCGAGGTCACCCAGGCGGAGGACGGCACCTACCCGCCGGAGGTGGTGCGAGGCCGCCAGCTCGATACCTGCCGGGTGATGGCCGAGCTGCACAACGTCGATCCCGATGCCGTGGGTCTTGGGGACGAGCCGGTCGTGGGTCTCGAGGCGGAGGTGCAGCGCTGGAAGAACGCGTTCGACGCGTGCGACGAGGATCTCAAGGCCAACACCGACGACATCTATGACCGGCTGATGGCCATGATCCCGTCCTCGATCCCGAGCCGGTTGCTCCATGGGGACTTCCGCTCGGGCAATACGCTCGCCGTCGACGACCACGTCACGGCCGTCATCGACTGGGAGATCTGGTCTCGCTCCGACCCCCGTATCGACGTGGCCTGGTTTCTGATCTTCGTGGAGGGCGACCGGCGACCGCCTCCGGCCGGCACGCCCTCCGTCGAGGAGCTGATCGGCCAGTACCAGACCGTCAGTGGGGTGGACATACCCGACCTGGACTGGTTCCGGGCCCTGGTGCGTTACAAGCAAACCGCCGCGGGCGCGTTCATCAACCGTAACGCCCGGCGTCGGGGCGCGGCGGTAGAGCCGGCCGACAACACCACCGCTCCCCTTCTGGTCGCGGCCCGGAGGCTGCTCGGTCTCTGATGCGCGCCGCGATCGTGAGGACCTGGGGCGGACCGGAATCGGTAGCTGTCGAGGACTGGCCGGACCCAGAGCCCGGGCCGGGCCAGGTTCTCGTGGCCGTGGAGTCGGCGGCAGTCAATTACCCCGACGTCCTGATCGTGGCGAACAAGTACCAGGTCTCAATCCCGCCCCCGTTTATACCGGGCTCGGAGTGGGCGGGCGTGGTTGAGGCGACGGGTCACGGCGTCACCGCTCTGGCGGTGGGAGACCGCGTCGCTGGTGGCGGGATCGTGGGGGCGTTTGCACAGAAGGTGGTCGCGCCCGAGACGGTCGCCCGGATCCCTGACGCGGCTTCGTTTGACGATGCCGCCGCATTCTCCGTGGTCTACGGCACGGCCCATTCGGTCTTGCGATCCGTCGCCGACGTGCAGCCGGGTGAGTGGGTCGTCGTGCTCGGCGCCGCCGGCGGTGTCGGTTTGGCCACCGTCGACCTGGCCGTGCTGCTTGGCGCCCGGGTCCTGGCGGCGGCATCGTCGCCCGACAAGCTCGCCGTGTGCGCGGCACGGGGCGCGGAGGCGGTCGTCGACTACGACCGTGAGCCGCTCAAGGACCGGATCAAGGAGCTCACCGGTGGCGGTGCCGATGTCGTCGTCGATCCCGTCGGCGGTCCATACGCGGAAGAGGCCCTGCGGGCGACGCGTTACGGTTCGCGGTTCGTCACCGTTGGTTATGCCTCTGGAGTAATCCCCCGGATCGCACTCAACCTGATCCTGCTGAAAGGCGTCCGCGTCATGGGGTATGAGGCCCGTACCTTCGGTGAAAACGCGGCCGAGCTACTTGATCGAGACCGCACCGAGCTGCACGACCTTTTCTCGTCGGGACGCATCTCCCCCTACGTCGGCGCCACCTACCGCCTCGACGACGCCGCCCGGGCCCTCGGACACCTGGCGGATCGCAAAGCCATCGGCAAAGTAGTCCTCCGAACATCCGAGTGACCCCGATGACCATTTCCTGACCCACCGAGAGCCGCCCCGGCGGGGAGGGATCCGGGCCCGACGGCTCCACGGCTCGACGGGGAAATCAGCCGTCCTATAGGTTGTGACCACGGCGTGGATTCCAGCGCATTCGCCAAGGAGACAAGTCAATGCAAGTCAAGGGATCAAGCGCAATCGTTGTGGGAGGAGCAGGAGGTCTCGGGGCGGCGACCGTCCGACGTCTCGTCGCAGCCGGGGCCCACGTCGTCATCGCAGATCTGGCCGAAGAGACCGGCACGGCGCTGGCGGCGGAGCTCGGATCGAGCACCAAGTTCCTGCCCACCGACGTTCTCTCCGATGAGAGCTTGCAGGCGGCAATCAGGGCGGCGGCGGAGATGGGTCCGCTGCGGGTGTCGGTCGACACCCACGGGGGTCCCGGCGGTGGGCGGACCGTAGATCGCGACGGGGTTCCCTTACCGCTCGAGCGGTTTGCGACGGTCGTGGAGATCTTCTTGCAGGGCAGCTTCAATGTCTTGCGATTGGCAGCGGCTCAGATGGGCACCAACGATCCGCTGGACACGGGCGAGCGAGGTGTGATCGTCAACACGGCATCCATTGCCGGCTACGAGGGTACGATCGGCCAGGTTGCCTACGGAGCCGCCAAGGGCGGGATCATAGGCATGACCCTCCCGGCCGCTCGCGATCTAGCCGTGCTGGGAATCCGTGTCGCCACGATCGCGCCCGGCGTCATTGCGACACCCGCCTACGGAAGGGCCCTCGACGCCGTCGAGGCCGAATGGGGTCCCGTGGTGCCTTTCCCCAAGCGAATGGGTCACGCGGACGAGTACGCCCACCTGGCCATGGCCATTGTCGAAAACCCTTACTTAAACGGGGAAGTGATCCGCTTGGACGGCGGACTTCGCTTCCAGATGAAGGGAGCCCACAGCTAGGCGACATCGGCCCGGTCATGAACCTCTTCCGCCACCTCGCGACTCTCAGGACACAGAAGAGGTCAGGAGGCGAGAGGGTCCCCCGAGCATGGCGTCCTCGACAGGATGGGCCCACCGCCCGTCACCATAGAACCGTCCTTCATTTCATCCGAAACGGCAACGGATTACGATTTTGCCACAGTTAGTGACCGTCAGGAGAGGATCATGGCAGAGGTCGAGCGAGAGCAGCGTGGAGCCGTCCGGATACTGCGGATCAATCGTCCGGAGGCCCGCAATTCCCTCAACGCAGCCGTGATTGCGGGGATCGGTAACGGCATCCTGGAAGCCGACGCCGATCCCAGCGTCGGAGCCGTGATCATCACGGGCACCGGCGACCGGGCGTTCTGCGCCGGCATGGACCTGCGCGGCTTCGCAGCCGGATCGGGCGGAGCCCAGAGCGACGAGGACCGGGCCGGCGCGGCGGGCTATCTCCGCTTCATCCGGGAAGGGGCGACCAAACCCGTCGTCGCCGCGGCCAATGCCACGGCCGTGGCTGGCGGGTTCGAGCTGCTCCTGGCGTGTGACATGGCCGTGGTGTCGTCGGAGGCTCGCTTCGGCCTGCCCGAGGTCAAACGGTCCCTGTTCCCCGCCGGCGGGGGGGTCTTCCTGAGCCGGCGGATCGCGATGGCCGTGGCTCTGGAGCTAACACTCACCGGCGACACTATCGACGCCGACCGGGCCCTGGCCCTGGGCCTCATCAACCGGGTAGTGCCACCCGCGGCCGTGCTCGACGAGGCTGTCGCCCTGGCTGAATCCGTTACCGCCAACGGACCGCTCGCGGTCAAGGCCATCAAAACCCTGGTACGGGCGGCCGCGATCCTCCCGCCAGCCGAGGTCTGGGATATGCAAACCGAGCTCCATGCCAGTGTTTTCGGCAGCGAGGACGCCCGCGAGGGGGCGGCTGCGTTCGTCGAGAAGCGACCGCCGATCTGGAAGGGCCGCTAGGGACGCCGTCGGCTAACAGGTCGCGGCCCCCGGCGCGATTGCTCGGTCAGCGCCTCAGGGCCGCGGCGCAAAAGTCGAAGACGTATTCCTCGTCGGCTTTGGAAGCCGGCCCGCTCCAAAGCAGCTGGTCCAATCGTCCAAACGTCAGAAGACCGATGGCGTTGGCGTCTCTCCCCGGATCCGAGCTGCCGAGTCTGGTGAGAACCTCGGTGAGCACGTCCATACCTGCCGGCGGCTTTTGACGGACCTGGCTATCGGCCGGCAGTAGCCGAAAGGCGGCCAAGGCCGCTCGAGTGGGCGCCGCCACCGCGGGGCGAGCCTGGGACAGCACACCCCTGATCCAGACGCGTAGCTGGTCAATCGGAGTTGCAGCCTTCTCGACCTGGTGCCGCAAGTAGCCATCCAGTCGATAGATTCCAAAATCGAACAGGGCCACCACGAGTTCGTCCTTGCTCTCGAAGTGCCGGTAGAACGCCTGGTTCGAGAGGCCAGCCCGCTTGACGATATCCATCACCCGGGGTGAACGCTCGCCGTCGCTCATCAGGCTCAGGCCGGCGTCCAGCAGGCGCTGCACCTCGGAGTTGTACACGGATTCACGCGCCGCCAGAGCCCGGCGGACCACCCGAGCCGCAACAGGTGGCAGCGCACCTGGCTGCTCGGCCGCCTCTTCAGATCCTTTCGGCATGGACTGTGGCTTCCCTCGTCGGCAAAATACTCATTCTGGATTGCCGCAATAGGGATTCTACCATACGGCGAACGAGGTTCAGGCGGCACGGGCTGCCCCCCACACGCCGTCGTCACCGCAGGTGGAAGGCTCCGACATTATCGCCCCAACCGGCCGGCGGATCGCCTCGGCCACTCCCCTCGCTACCCGGCCGCGTTCGAGCCCGGGAGAAGTTCGGCCGCCCTTCCGGACCCGAGACTGCGACGCCCCACACCCACCACCCGCTCTACTTCAACAATATTGGGGCCAAGTTCGACAGCAACGTGAGGTCAAGGAACAATCTGACCGCAGGTGGCCTTGCCGCTACTCGGTACGGGCAGAAACTTGTTGCCTTCCAGTTTCAGCATGTAGTAGCAGCTCACCTGTGGCGGTTGCCCGAATGCGGCAAGGGTGAGGTTCGACGGGCTTGGCAGCAGTCCGCCGGCCGTGTAGGCGTTCAGGCTGTGCAGGTAATCCAGGAAAGATGCTCGCGTTGGGTTCTGACCGGCTCCCTGCAGCCCGGTCACCATCAGATCGGCCGTGAGCCAGCCAACGGCGTAGTCGAATCCCGGAACGCCCGTATATCCGACGTACTGCTTGAGGGCGTTGGCGAAGTTGATTGTGGCCGGTGTCTGCAGTTCCGTCGGCTGCCACTGGCTGATGAAGTACCCGCCCTGGGCAGCGGCCAAGGCAGTTGGCTGGTCCAAAAGGGCTTGGCCGTAGCCAGTGGCGGAGACGGGTACGGTGACGTTCGCTCCGGTCTGTTTCGCGGCGGTCACGATGGCAAAGTTCGTGTTGTTGTCCATCGCCATATAGAGCCCGTCAACCTTTTGCTGTTTCAACGCCAGTGCGATCGGCTCGACATTTACGCCGCCGAATGGAACACTCGTGTTCAGGTAGGGAGCGGGGAGTCCTATCGTTTTGGCACCCTTGATAAACGCCACCGCCGCGCCGGACGAGCTGGGGGATATGCCGTAGCCTATTGCCCCTCCTGTCGTGGCTCCTTGGTCCTTCACGAACTGAGCCAGGGTCGTATATGCTTGCGCCGGTTGGACTTGCGACCAGGTGACCATATTCGTGTTGGGCTGCTGGTACCATTCTGGTCCGTCGACGCCGGCACCGACAACCGGGATGCCATTCTGATGCAGGTACTTGTAGCCGCCGAACATAAACGATGAGGTACCAAAAATGGCGAACGAATGCTGATCCTGGACGAGTGACTGTACGGCGCTCAGGTTCTGTGCCGGACTAGACTGGTCATCCTCCGTAACGAGCTTCAGCTGGCGGCCGTCGATGCCTCCTTGGGCATTTACCTGATCAAGGCGTGCTTTGGCGCCGTTAACGATGCCCTGGCCCCACGTTGGGGCCGCCGACCCGGTGAGAGGGACGACCATCCCGACCGTGATGCTATCGGCGGTAATGCCCGGGGCGCTTGCCGTGCGGGTTCCGCCCGAAGTAGTGCCGCTCCCTGTCGTGCTGCCGGTGGTGGCTGTGCTATTGGTCGTGGTTGCCGTCGAAGAGTTTTTCGACGACGATCCGCACGCCGCCAGCAGAAGCACGGCTGCCGAGCAGGCCGCAACCACTCTCGATAATCTCTTGTGACTTCTCATGCTAACCTCCGGTGATGTAGTGAGCAACGACCGCTCAGGTTGCGGTACTAGCTTTCGGCCTTACGGTCGCGGTAACAGGACGAGTTCCTCGGTCCGCATCGGGTGCCCGAGGCATTCCACGATCCGGGAGCCGACATCTTCGGCTGTCATCTGGCCTGGGGCGAGGAAGGCCTCTCGAACCCATTGATCGGTGAACTCCGCGGCGAGCTGTGGATCGAAGCCGCGGCTCATCTCTCCTCCCGCGGTCGGTCCGATCGTTACGATGGTAAAGCTTATGTCGGGGTTTTCCGTCCGCATCCCTTCCACCAGCTTGTGAACCGCCGCCTTGCTCGCGGCGTATGGAACCAGACCGGGCTTCGGTCGCAGTACAGAGATCGACGAGAGAACGATGAGCGAGCCTGCCGCCAGCCGAAGATGGGCTTCGGCGGCGGCGAACACCAACGCAAAGCCCACCACGTTCGTGTCCAGTATGCGACGCCACTCGTCTGCCGAGGTTGCCTTCACCGGGGCCATATCGGACACGGCGGCCGCGTAGACAACGTCATCGAGGCCGCCGGCGACAGCGACGGCCTGCTCCACTAGGCGGCGGCAGTCGTCGGCGTCCCGGACATCGCAGCGAACCGGGAAGAATTGCCCGGCAGCTGAGCCGGCAAGGGTGGTGAGCCGCTCGAGTCGTCGAGCGGCTATGACCACGGTGGCACCAGCATTGGCCGCGGCGACCGCGGTGGCCCGGCCGATGCCAGACGACGCCCCGACCACAAGGACCCGGCGGCCGCTCAGCGTGCGCCTCGTCATGGCCCAACTCCACTGGCGGCCCCGCCGCCAGTCAGGACGAGTCCGGGCCGCCCGTCGGCCGCCAGCTCCACCGGCTCACCCTCGCTTCGTATCGGCCTTCCGTTGACGAGCACGTGAATGATCCCCTCGGGTTGGTCCATGGTGAGGCGATCCGTCCCAGCGGGAAAGTCCCAAACTCTGTGGATCGGGCCCGGGCCGATCGTTCCGGGATCGAACACGGTCACGTCCGCGGCCATCCCGGGCTTGAGCATCCCCCGGCCTGCGATCCCGAATATGTCGGCCGGCTGACCGGTCAGCTTCCACACCGCCTGCTCGAGGGAAATTGCCGACCGCTCCCGAACGAACGTGCTCAGAAGCCGGGCCGCGAAAGGGGCGTCACAGAGCTGGGTGGCGTGAGCGCCGGCATCGGAGAGTCCAATGAGCAGACCGTCAGCTTGAAGAAGCTTCTCGATTGAGTCTTGATCGTCGTTGACCAGCACCACCCGAAAGCGGGTGGCCAGATCCTCATCGAGGGCGACCGCGATCATCACGTCCAGTGGTCCCATTCGCCGCTCAGCGGCAACCTCCGCCACTGACTTCCCGATCAGGTCCTCGAACCGACTCTCGGCGAAGAAGGTCCGATCCCATCGTCCCAGGTTGGCCCCATCTATCCGCAGCTGTATCGCCTGTATCCAGACCGGGTCGCGGTAACGTTCGATCCTCACCAAAGGTGATTCCGCGTGCAGGGCCGCTACCTCAGCCAGCTGATTGAACGGAAACGGATCGGTCAGCAGGTATTGGAAGACTATGGGGTGCACTGCCATCAGACCGAAAAGGTTGGACGCGCCGTTCGCCCGGGCGCGAGTCAGGGCTTGTAGCCGGACCCAGTGCTCCCCGTCGTCGCGAGTCAGCACCTCACTGAAAACGATAGGCTGACGCACGGACGCCGCGGTTGCGAAGACGTCTTCAAACGAGAAAGTGGTCTCACCAGGGACGATCTGCAGCACACCGCGGCCGGAATCGGTCAACACCTGAATCAGCGCCTTTATCTCTTTTTTGCCGGCGTACCTGGATGGCACCGGCCGGCCACCATCACCCTGATGAGCTCGCGACAGGGTGGTGGAGAATCCGACCGCCCCGGACTTCAGACCATCCTTCAAGATCTGGCACATACGGTCGATCTCCTGCGGGTTAGCCTCTCTTTCGTAGGCAGCCTCGCCCATCACGAACAGCCGGACTGCGGTATGGCCAAGGAACTGCCCGTAGTTGAGCACCGGGCGCCGGCGTCGAACTGCCGCCAGGTAGTCGTCGAACGTCTCAAAGTCCCACGGAATGCCTGCGGTCAGGGCCTCGAGGGTCATCGCCTCGACTCGTTCCAATGTCGTCGCGACGAGCCTCCGCTGGGCCGGGGCACAAGGAGCGAGACTGAACCCGCAGTTGCCAGCTATGACCGTCGTGATTCCCTGGGAAGAAGAGGGCGTCAACCACGGGTCCCACAGGACCTGGGCGTCGTAGTGCGTGTGCACGTCGATGAACCCTGGAGCCACAACCAGCCCACCGGCATCAATAACTCTATCGCCCTCAAGGTTCGGACCGATCTCACTGATAATTCCTCCGGCAAGCCCGACATCGGACCGCCTCGCCGGTGCCCCCGTGCCATCGACGAGCGTTCCGCCCCGGATGACAACTTCATTCATGATCGCCCTCCATCCGGATTCGCACCGGCCCGTCCCTGGAATCCCCCCGGCTCACGCCACGGCTCTTTCGAGCGCGTCCCCATAGAATGCCAACGCATTGTCCCAGAGAATCTTGCGTTGGGAATCGATCGTGAGCTTGGGAAGCGCCATGAAGCTCTTCACGGCGTCGGGATACTTGGCGTCGGGATGAGGAAAGTCCGTAGCGAACACGATGCGGTCGTCGCCAAGGACTTCCACGACCTGGTAGAGAAGCTCGTCGTCGGGATCACACGAGATGAAGCAGTTCTGGCGGAAGTAGTCTGACGGTTTCGAGGTGAGATAGGGAGCATCCTTCCAGGCGACCAGCTCGGCGTGCTCGTCGAGACGGTGCAGCCACGAAGGAAGCCACGCCGCGCCGGACTCGAGGAACGCGACCCGCAGGGTGGGATGACGCTCGAACACTCCCTGCACGATGAGCGACAGCATGGCCATCTGCTGCTCCATGGGATGGACGCAAGCATGTTGCTCGAACCAGGTCTGCGTGAAGCGCTCGCTACCGATGTTCTGCATCATGGAGCCGGATCCCTCATGAAGCGACAGCGGGATGCCCTGCTCGGCCAGGGCCTCAAAAAACGGATCGAACTCCGCGGCGCCCAACGGCTTGCCGTGAACCGGATTCGGACGAGTCCAGGCAGCCTTGATGCCCAGTTGCTCGTGGGCGTACGACAGTTCGGCCAGCGCACCCTCGACGCTGTGCAGCGGGATAGGCGCGGCCCCAATGATCCGCCCACCGGAGTCCGCTGAGTACTCCGCCAACCACCGGCTGTACGCACGAGCAAGACCGCAGGCCAGGTCAGGGTCCATCCCTTCGATCCAGCAGGGGTAAAGAGGTCCGTAGATGACAGAGACATCAATTCCCTCTACATCAAGGGCGTTCACCACGCCTGCAGCGGTGAACCCCTCCGCAGCCAGGTTGCCGTAACGCTCCAGAATCAAGTCCGGTGTGAACCGCAACGTCTCGAGCGTCGCGGGAGGATGGAGGGCAGTCTCGTGACCGTCGACCAACAGGCCGTTGGCGCTTTGCTGAACCCGATGGACGAATCTCTTGTCGAGATAGCGCTGGAAAAGGTCCGGGGGCTCCAGCGTATGTCCATCCGAGTCGACTACCTGCAAATCTTTGAACACGGTTCTACTCCTCTGCGATCGGAACGAGTACGCAATACAGACCAGCCGGGCCTGACCAAGCCTCGACCCGGGATCGAAGGACCGGCCTCTCCTCCATCCGGGCCTGTTGGGATTATGATGACGGGAACTTCTAAAACGTCAGAGGGACCCTTGCGGCTTTCTTTTGAAATTCCGCGCAGTCCCGCAGGTGAGCACGCCACCGCTCGTCGGCCTCCTCGGCGTTCCGGCGCTCAATACAATCGACTACTTGTATGTGGTACTCGAGTCCCGCGGCGGGAGACGCCGGTCCCCACGCCGTCATATCAGGCTGCGACTTCTGGGCGACGTCCGCCAGCAGGTGAGCCAGTATGCCCTCGAGGAGCCACACGGTCATATTTCCAGCCCGTTGCACCAACAGGACGTGAAACTCTACGTTCAGGGCCGCCAGACGCGGCGGGTCCTCTGCGACCTGTGCGGCATCTTCGAGGTTTCGGCGTAGCGCCACCAAGTCTGCTTTGACGTGACGCTCCGCGACCACTTTGGCGGCAGATGCAGTGAGGTCGCCATGGGCCGACACGATGTCCGCAACCGGGACTCGCAGATACTCGAGCATTATTGCGAATTCCCGGGCTGCAGCCGTGCCATTCGGCGCGACTACCCGGGTACCGCCACCCCGACCGCGTTGCATGAATAGCAGCCCTTGCGCCTCCAAGACCCGGACGGCCTCGCGGAGCGTCGGCCTGGACACCTGATACCTCTCACCTAGCTCTCGCTCGGGAGGTAGAAACGATCCATCCGGCAAATTCCCGGTAACAATCCGGCGGCGAATGTCACTCGCCACCAGATCGGCCGCCTTCGGAACATGTACACCCGCGCTCGTCGCACCTACCGCACGGGAAGGGGGACCCTCAGAACTAACGCTTCGCACGCGGTGACGACGATTGCCCGCCGTCACCTGGCCGTCGTCCGTGCCTGTCACCGACGACTTTGTCACCTAACCGCCGCCAAACGTTTCAAAGCCGGCGAACAGCGCCGAAACCCGGCCAGAACGCTCGCCCATGATCGTAGCGCCGAAGTGCCGGACCACCGGATTGATCCAGCGAACAGATTCAGGCCAACGCCCGTAACCAAACCTAGAGTCAACAGACCCCCACCGATCCAGCCAACCATGAGCAAGCAAAGCAGCGGCAACTCTTGCGCCGTCCCGGGCATGTCCCGCGGGCGACCTTTCGGGATGCTAAGCGGCCACGACACGAATGTCAAGAGAGTTAGATGTCTAGCCGCGGATCCCCCGTCCGGCATCCAGGGTCCCGCCCGCCCTCGTCAGCGGCAGTCGAGTCGAAAGGGGTAACGATTAATGCGCGCCCGGAGTGGAGGGGGTCCCGCTCGTTGCGCGCCCCGCGACGCGGCCCAACTCGCCTTCTCAGGCGTAGGTGCCCACCCGCATGACCCGCTCCAAGGCGCCACCCATGATGAGCGCCTGCTGCTCGAGAGGAAGCTCAGCCACGACCTCCGAGTAGGCCAGCGGATCCGCCATGCCTTCCGGATGCGGAAAGTCCGAGCCGAACATGATGTGATCGGCAGGGATACCGAGATCGATCAGCCCCTTGGGATCGGGCTCGTGGAAGGCATGCACCCACACGTTCCGGTTGAATACCTCCACCGGATTCTCGTCGAACAGCACTGGAGAGGCGTCGTAGGTTCGCTGCAGTTTCTTGTAGAACGGGCGGATCCATTTACTGGAGAACTCGACAGGCAGGAACTGAAGTCGGGGGAAGCGGGTGGCGAGACCGTGCCCGATGATCGACGCCATGGCGTCGACCAGACTGTCCTTCTCCGATGCCAGGGCCAGGAACGCCGGCGTGGCCCGCCGGGCGTACCTGGAGATACTCATCTCGCGGTCACCGAGACCTTCCCACTCGTTGGTGTACCGGGTGTAACCAGGATCACCCGAATGCATCCCGACCACGATGCCGAGGTCCTGGACCCGCTGCCAGAACGGGTCGAACTCAGGGAGTGCGAACGACTTCCTACCCCTCAATGTAGGCACAGGAGCCACCCGAACGAGGAAGATCTTGGCGCCGCGCTCGTGGATGAACTCCAACTCCTCCATGGCCCGGTCGAGAACAGCCAGCGAGATAATCGGCGTGGCATAGATGGAGTCGGAGTAGACGTAGCTCCAGTGCTCATGCATCCAGGCATCGATGGTCCGCGGATCATGGCAGCTGGACACGCCATCACGCCGACCGGCGGCCACCTCGATCCCACCATGTTCCAACGCATCGCCCCCCACGTCATGCCGCTCAGCATCCAGGAGGGCATCGCTGACGGAGTCCCCGAAGTCCGCCAGGCCGTCCGTTATCAGATCAAATACGGCGCTCGCCTCATAAAGATCTCCGCCTCGGGGGGTGTGATGTCCCACAGCGGCGCGGCCGGAGCCCAACAGTACTCCGACGACGAGCTCGCGGCCATCGTCGACGAAGCCCATCGGGCCGGGCTCAGGGTCGCCGCCCACGCCCACGGGGATGCCGGCATCAAGGCGTGCATCCGGGCCGGAGTGGATTGCATCGAGCACGGGTCGCTGGCGAGCGACGAGACCATCCAGATGATGGTCGATCACGGCACGTTCCTGGTCCCCACCAGTTACCTCTCCGAGGGGCTCGACATCTCGAGGGCCGCGCCCGAGCTCCAGGCCAAAGCCGCCCAGGTGTTCCCCCTCGCTCGCCAGATGCTCGGCAAGGCCATCGCGTCGGGCGTGAAGATCGCGTGCGGCACCGATGCCCCTGCGATCCCGCACGGCGACAACGCCAAGGAACTTTGGGCCATGGTCGACCGCGGCATGACACCCATGCAGGCATTGCAGGCGGCGACGATCAGAGCGGCCGAGCTTATCGACGTCGACGACCGCGGCCGCCTGGCCGCCGGTCTACTCGCCGACATCATCGCCGTGCCCGGCGATCCGTCCATGGACATCACAACCACCCAGGACGTCCGCTTCGTCATGAAGGGCGGCCAGATCTACAAGCAGCCCTGACGGGGCCGGCGGGGGCCGGCGGGGGCCGGCGGGGGCCGGCGGGGGCCGGCGGGGGCCGGCGGGGCCGGCGGGGGCCGGCGGGGGGCGGCGGGGCCGGCGGGGGCCGGGCCCACCCGGAGACCCAGTCGGCGACCTTTGGAGGGCGCCGGCATAATTTGGAGCGAGATGTACAACAGATGTACATCTCGCTCCAAAGGTGGACGGCTTTACCAAAAGTCGACCGGCGTAAACCGCCGTTCCGGCCGCGATGCCGGGCCCGTGAGAGGCGGAGGGCCGGGCGTCAGGACGGCTACCATGGCGCTCCACACGCGAGGAGGCAAACGCAGTGGTGGTCTTCGGGATGACGATGATGGCGGGTCCGCGACGATGGGCCGATCTGGCCCGAGCAGCCGAGGAGGCCGGCTTCGAGTCGGTCTGGGTGCCCGAGCACCTGATCATGCCGGTGACCATGACCGGCGCCCCCAACACCCCGCACGAAGGGGAGCCGCCCATCTCGGCGTCGACGCCGGCGTACGATCCGTGGGTCCAGATCGCCACCATGGCGGCCCAAACCTCGACCCTGCGGTTCGGGACCAACGTCTACAACATCGGTCTCCGGCACCCATTCAGCACGGCGCGTTCGCTCACCACCCTTGACGCCGTATCGGGTGGACGAATCGAGTTCGGGATCGGAGCCAGCTGGTTGTCCCAGGAATGGCAGGCCATGCAACTGCCATTCGAGACGCGCGGCCGGCGAGTCGACGAGACGATCCAGATTATCCAGCGGCTGTTCACCGACGAGGTGGTGGACCACGACGGTGAGTTCTTCCGCTTCCAGCCGGTCGGTTTTCTTCCGAAGGCCGTGCAGACACCGTGGCCGCCCATGCATATCGGCGGAGATTCGCCGGCTGCCATGCGTCGTGCCGCCGAGTTGGGTGACGGTTGGATCCCGATGCAGCAGTCGCTCGAGACCCTCCCCGGCAATCTCGAGCACGTTCAGGCCAGGCGGGCCGAGGCCGGCCGCACCGGACCTTTCCAGGTAACCCTCCCGGGCCGGGTGACATCGATTGATGATGCTCGTCGCTACGAGGAGGCCGGCGCCACCCGTCTTCTCGTATCGCCATTCGTGAACCCCCGAGAGGCGGCCGAAGGCCTCCGTCGCTTCGGCGACGAGATCATCAGCAAGCTGTAGCAGGCGGCCGGTTCCGAGAACTGCGCCGGCACCCGGCATCCCCGAGTGCCGGTCCCCTAAACCACTCGGTCGGTGAACATCAGTCGAGGTCCACGGCCCGCCTGAAAGCCTCGACCGCCAAATCCATGCCGGCCACGACCAGACCCATCTTGCGTGACGCTGATGTAGCGTCTTCTCCTGTATGGCGAACCTGCTCGCAATCAATCCTGACCTCGGGCGCGGCCCGTGGGGCTCAGTGGCCGACACCCTGCCTGGCGGCGCCACCGAGCAGGAGTGGATTCTCGCCGGCGGGGCGCGCCGCTACCGACTCACCGGCGAGTACACCCATGATGGTCGCTGGTCCGCGGCGCAGGCGGAGACCGCGCCGTACCGCATCCGGCTTCTTGTCGAACGCCCGGACGCCGATCGCTTCAACGGGGTCGTCGTAATCATTTGGAACAACGTGTCGGCTGGTTTCGACGCCATGCTCGCTGGCCCACCGACGCCCACCATGCTGACGGATGGGTATGCCCTAATCGGCGTGAGCGCCCAGTACGTGGGAGTCCAAGGCGAGCGCGGCTTGGTGTCGAGCGACCCGGAGCGGTACGCCACCTTGGACCATCCGGGCGATGACTACTCGTATGACATCTTCACTCAGGCGGTGCAGGCGATCTCCGGTGGTCACGCCGCCGACGACGTCCTGGGTGGCCTCAGCGCCCGCCACGTCGTCGTTAACGGCGGGTCTCAGTCGGCGTCTCGACTGGCGACGCTGCACAACGCCCTGCACCCCACCGGACTGATCGACGCCTATCACCTGACGGTCTATTTCGGAAACGGCACCGTCGTCGATTCTCTGGCCGGGGAGGCGGCGGTTCCTGGTGGAACCATGAACTGGTCCATGCGCATGCTTCCGAGTGGCATCCACGTACTGCGTGAGGATCTCGGCGTGCCGGTGTTCATCTTGAACTCCGAGTCCGAAGCCCAGGTCTTCACGACGAATCAGCAACCCGACTCCGACCACCTCGTCATCTGGGAGAATGCCGGCGCCTCCCACGTAGGATCGACAGGCGGCGACAACCGCTTTGGCCTGCCCGAGAGCCGTTGCCGGGGCTGCTTCGCGCCGGCGCAGCGTGCCGTCTGGCACTACCTGAGGGACTGGCTCGAAGAAGGTCTCACCCCACCCTCACAACCCCGGCTCGAGCGGGCGCCCGACGGGTGGCTCGCCCGAGACCAGTCCGGCAACGCCCTCGGTGGTATCCGGTGGCCCCACGTCGTGGTTCCGCTCGGCACTCATCGCGCCGAACCGCCATCGGAAGGTCGCCCCGACCTCATGGGCTCGACCACGCCCTTCGATCGGGAGAAGGTGCGGGCGCTCTACGGCACTTCTGAGCAGTACCAGAAGCGCTTTGCAGATGCTGTCAGCGCACTGGTCGCCACCGGTGTGGTGCGCCCCGAGGATGCTGACTCAGTGAGCGACCCGCTCGCAGCAACGGTCTGGGGTGACGTCTGAGACGCGTGCCATCGGGCGGACCCAGGCCGATCGAGTGAGGGGCGAACTGCGGACCACCGGGCGAACGGGTCGCCACGCAGTCGGGCAGATGGCACCGTCTCACGTTAGCGGCCGGGTGTTCAACGCCGTTCGAGGCTCCCTCGAAGGTCGCGCCCGTCATGCCCATCGCCGGGCAAAGCTCCCCTTGATCTGGCCCGACGACCCAACAGTCGTGCCTCGAACCGGCCCGTCCCTCGAACCCCCACACCCCACGGTGACAACCGCGGGATGTGGGGATGAATCAAACGGTGAGGGCGACACCTAGCCCACGTGTCTGCGACGGCCGCCGGCTCCCGCAGAGGCGTCAGGCGGTGATGCTGCTCAGCCCACGTCGGAGGCGCCCGCGGCAGTGATGAGTTGCTCGCCGTCGATCTGGGTCAAATAGCCCTGCCTGACCAGCTTGGAGACGTCGTCAGCCCATTTGACTACGAACGCCCGGTGCGTCGGGTAGAGCGCCATGAGTTGGGCCGACGTGAACGGGGTGGTAGTCCCCGCCAGGACGCAAAAACCTGGGATGCTGGTGGAGTCGCCGGTCAACGTCGCCACCGGCACGTCCACTGCGGGGGAGCGCACACCGCCGATAATGTTCCCGTTGGCGTCGACGACGGGAGCGGTGTTAGCGGGCTCTCCGACGTACTGGCCGACAAACAGCGGCGGCGCGGCCGCCGGGGTGCCGGTCAGGGCACCGCCGGTGCCGGTCCAGCGCAGTAGCTGTAGCACGGCCGCGCTGAAGGTATAGCGGGCCTCGCCGGTGTTGATCGGCGCCGGCGCGCCCCCGGAGGTGGTGCAGGTACCGATCCCAGGAATGGTGGCCGGCGGGTTCAGCATCTCAT
This sequence comes from uncultured Acidimicrobiaceae bacterium, assembly GCA_963769725.1. Taxonomy (GTDB): domain Bacteria; phylum Actinomycetota; class Acidimicrobiia; order Acidimicrobiales; family Palsa-688; genus PALSA-693. Next base: position 356,540 of record CAVYMU010000012.1, read on the forward strand.
TGAACAGGGCGATCGTGCCGGCCGCCCCGCCCCCCTGATTGATGCACAGCAGGAACTGGCAGGAGTCCGCATGCGAGGTGCCAGCCGCCTCCCACAGCCGGAAGCCCCGCGAGTTGGCTTGTGTTGCGGGGCCGTAGTCGAGGAGACCATAAGGGGGGGAGTAGACGTCGGTCTGAGTCATGTAGCTCAGTACCGGCGCGTAAATGTCAGTGCGGCTCAGGACCACCGATGGCGCCGGGACATTGGCGAGCCCGGCGTTGCCGTCGTTGGCCACCGTGGTCGGCACCCCGCCGACCAGGACCGTGGCCGGCCCCGTCGCCTGCTGTAGCGCTGACGTGGCCGCGCTGCGACTGTGCACAACATAGCCGTCGTAGACGTTGTAAACGGGGGCGAAGGCATCAATGTAAGTCTGCAAGCGGATCGCGGACTGGGAGATCCCGTCGGCCACGATCACCTTGGGCTGCAGCCCGCCGAGCACGGTGGCGTACAGGTCCCGCACCGCCATCCCAGCCTGGGAGAAGATGTCGTAAGAGTAGCTGTCGCCCGGCTGGACCAGAGTTCCGTACCGGGCGGGGTTGTTCAGCTTGGCCCCGGCGACACCGACGAACTGGGCGGACACACCCACGTAGGCGTCACCCTGACGGAACACGTCGGCGTGGTCGAGCGTCAAGTCTGGCAAGGAGTCGAGGCCACCTGACACGTTGGACCACTCGACGATCGCGTTGCCGCTGAATCGCTTCGGGTTAATCGGCGTGAGCACCACGATCCTACTCTGGTAATAGGTCGACGAGCCCGCCGCCGGCGCGACCGTCCAACGGCCGGCGCTGGTCGGGGTGCCGACGTAATCGTAGGCCTGGGCGGTGCCGGAGATAAGGAACTCCTGTTCCTGGTAGCCGGCCTGTTGGATCACCGTGGGCGCGACGACGCCCACACCGCCATCCAAAGAGGAGGGTATGGGCCCAGGGAGAGGACCAGTTACCAAAGGAACTGGAGCGGAAGCGGCGGGCTGGCCGGTGACGGGCGTCGCCACCGGCCCAGCCACCGCCGTCGAAGCGGCGGCAGGCGTTGCCGCCGCCAGCGGAGCCACGGCAAACACCCCGAGCACCGCGGGAAGTCCGAGCGCCGCCAAGGCGGCAACGGCCCGTCTCCTGTGGTTCACCCCGACCCTCGAATGAGCCCGAGCTCCACTCGTCAGGAATGCAAACACATCGGCCATGACGTCCTTTCCGCTGCATCAGGCCGGGCGTCCCCACCATAGGGACCCGGATCGCCTATGTCTCGGTGTTCCCCCTGCTGCCAGACGCTCCCACGCCCGTCATCGCATTCGTGCACCGTAGCACTAGTGCGATAGTAGGCCCTTGCTCCCAACGACACAAGGGTTCGTTAGGTTCATAAATCACCGGTCGAAATACGGCCCGCCGCCGCGTCGGACTTCAGGTCCGCGCCGTAATCGTTTGACGATTTCGGTAGGCAGAGCGGCTTCGGCAATACAGGCGGGCTCGGTTGACTGCTAGCGATAGCCGCCGTGTCGATGACGCCTTGGAGGGCGGCGCCCGCTCAGCCGTTACGGCACTGTGTCACCTTCGTTTGCCATCCACGAAACACAAGCGCAGCCCAAGCCAGCCCGCTCCACACCGGCGAACCGGTCATCTGTCCAACTCGCGAGCTTGTCCGCGCCGAGACCTGCGCTCACTGCGCCTGCGGGGATATCAAGACGCCGTGATGGCCCGCTCGGGACACCGGCCGGCGGCAGCGTGAACTGCCTCCTCGAACTCGGCCGGAAGCTCAGGCACCCGAACCACAGTGTAGCCGTCCTCGGTCAGGGTGAACACCTGAGGGCACAGCGAATAGCAAACCGCATGCCCCCGGCAGCGGTCGTCGTCGACCGCGACGTTCACCGCGGCTCGTCCTCAGCGACCGTGAACTCCAGGTTCAGCCTGGTCAGACCGCGAAGGATGAAGCTCGGCAGGTACCGGTAGCGACGAGCCTCGGGGGGGCCGTCCACGGCCTCGGAGATCCGGATATCGAGGGTGCGGTCCAAGAGCCGTTCAATCGCCACGCCAGCCTCAGCCCGGGCCAGAGGCGCTCCGGGGCAGGTGTGGATGCCGCGCCCGAACGCCAGATGCTGCCGAGCGTTGGCCCGGGCGGCGTCGAAGTTGGCCGGCTCGTCGAAATGACGCGGATCACGGTTCGCGGCGCCGTTACTACCATCACCGTCGTACCCGCGGGCAGGGTGACCCCCGCCACCGTGCTGCGCACCCGTGACAAGCGGAAATCACCCTTGACCGGGCTCTCCAACCGGAGCGTTTCCTCGACAAAATTGGCGATGCGGTCGCGCTCGGCTCGGAGCAGGCGCTGCAGGTCGGGGTGTTCGGCGATCACTCTGAGGGCGGAGCTGAGAAGGCGCACCGTCGTCTCCTGCCCAGCTGCGAAAAGGTTGGCGGCGACGCGGACCACGTCCGCCACCTCCGGCGTCGACCCGTCAGGGAACGTCGCGGTGGCCAGACCAGTGAGCACGTCCTGGCGAGGTTCGCGACGGCGTTCTTCGATATATGCCGCGAACCGCCCTTACAAAAACTCCACCGCTTACCGACAGACACGAGGAAAACGTCTCCACGTCGTTGTACACCTCGACCGCCTCGTCGTACCCCGTCACCATCACCACCCCATGGTGGCCCTCCCGCCACACTGGGCACTGCGCCCGCACGCTCTCCAAGAACGGATATGGGTCGGCGAGCAGCTTTTCCTCCCGGAAAAAATCGATCGCCTCGATGTCGCTCACGGGCTGCACTGTAATACTGGCTTCTCCTGGAGGATCGCCGGCCGGCGCCGCACCGATGCGGCCTGGTGGGGACGCCCCATGCCTCCGGTGTCCACACCGTTCGACTCTCCGGCATGGCGCCGTTCGGTGACGATATGGAACGACACCATGATCGAGGTCGCCGCCCAGGCCAACCATGCCGGCGAACACCCGTTGTCTCTGGCCGCGGCGAGAGAAGGTCAGGGGTGTTAACGGCTGGCGTTGCGGCTGGCGGGACGGCCACGCGAGGCTGCGTTCACTGGGCGACAAGATTGGGGAAGATGAGCGTGACGGTTCCTGAACGTCCTCTGCCGCTGGTAGATGACGAGACCCGGCCGTTTTGGGAGGCGGGCCGCGACGGCGTGCTGCGGATCGCGTCCTGCCAGTCCTGCGGGGCACTTCTGCATCCGCCCGTACCAGTGTGCCGCTACTGCCGGTCCGACCAGATCGGGCGGCGGGATGTCTCCGGTCGGGCTGTCGTCGTGGGCGTCACCGTCAACCATCATCAATGGGATCCCCGGTTTCCCCCTCCGTTTATCATCGCTACCGTCGCCCTCGAGGAAGACCCCCGGGTCCGCCTCGTCACCAACCTGGTCGACGTCTCCCCCGACGAGGCCCGGGTCGGCATGCGGGTGGCAGCCCGCTTCGAAGCCCGCCACGACGTCTGGATCCCCCTCTTCGCCCCAGTTGACGAACCTGACGCCGCCCTGCCTGACGACGAGACACCCCCCGAGGACCACCGCCGCTGGATTCGGCCCATGCTCGGGCGCGGACCGGCTCGAGGACCGGGTGGCCATCACCGGTATCGGAATGTCGGCCATCGGCCGGCGCCTCATGCGACCGCCGCTGTCGCTGACCGTAGAGGCCGTCAAAGCCGCGGTCGCCGACGCCGGATTGAACCTCGACGACATCGACGGGCTGTCCACCTACCCCGCCGGCGCCCCGGCCGGAGGGATGAGCGAAGGCGGCGTCAGCGCCCTCGAGGACGCTCTGGGCCTGCGACCTACCTGGTACAACGGCGGCGGGGAGACCTTCGGCCCAGGCGGCTCGGTGATCGCGGCCATGATCGCCGTCGCCGCCGGTCTGGTCCGCCACGTCGTGTGCTTCCGCACCGTCTGGCAAGCCACCTACGCGGCCCGCCTGCGAGCCGCCAACCCCGCCGGCGCCAACCCCACCGGCGCGAATCCCTACGGCGGACTCGGCGGCGGTGGGGCGGTCCGAGTCCCGGGCTTCAGCGGTCCCTACGGGATCGGCTCAGCCGCCAACAACCTGGCCATGTACGCGTCCCACCACTTCCACAAGTACGGCACCGACCGGGAGACACTCGGCTGGATCGCCCTCAACCAGCGGGCCAACGCCGCCCTCAACCCCAACGCCATCTACCGAGACCCCTTGACCATGGACGACTACCTGTCGGCCCGGCTGATCAGCACCCCGTTCGGGCTCTACGACTGCGACGTCCCCGCCGATGCCTCCATCGCCGTGATCGTCTCCCACATCGACACCGTCAAAGACCTGCGCACTCCCCCGGTACTCGTCGAAGCCATCGGCACCCAGATGACCGAGCGGATCGTATGGGACCAGTCCACCATGACCCACGAACCCCAGGTGCTCGGGCCCTCCGCCCACCTGTGGACCCGGACCAGCCTGCGGCCCGACGACGTCGACGTCGCCCTCCTCTACGACGGCTTCAGCTTCAACTGCCTCTCCTGGCTCGAAGGTCTCGGCTTCTGCGCCATCGGCGAAGCCAAAGACTTCCTCGCGGGCGGCACCAACATCGCCCTCCACGGCGGAACGGTCGCCCTCAACCCCCACGGCGGCCAACTCTCCGCCGGCCGCACCCACGGAATGGGCTTCGTACACGAGGCCGTCGTACAACTGCGCGGCGAGGGCGGGCTCCGCCAGCGACCCGACGCCCGCACCGCGGTCATCAGCAGCGGAGGACTCAGCCCGGCCGGAGCCATACTGCTACGACGAGGTTGATTGCTCGCGACAGCCCTCGTCGCACCCCTCGTGCATCTGCAACGTCAGGTCACCGCCCCGTCAATCTTGAGCTGGATGATCTCGTCCTCGCTGCGGCCGAGGTCGCGCAGGATGTCGTCGGTGTGCTCGGCGAATTGGGGGGCCCGGGTCAGCACGGGCGGGCGTTCGTCGAACTGCACCGGGTTGGCCACCAGGGTGCGCTGGTTGCCTTCCATGTCGGTCACCGGCAGGGTGTAGCCGTTGGCCTCCATCTGGGGATCAGCCAGGATCTCGAGCGGGCTCTGGATGGGGGCCCACTGCCCCTCCATGGTCTTGAGGTGCTCGACCCAATGCGAATAGGGCTTGGCGGCGATGGCGTCGGCCACGTATTTTCCTGCCTCGAGGGCGTTGGCCATCAGTTTCTCTGCGGTGTTGAAGCGCTCGTCCTCGATCAAGTGTTCGAGGTCGAGATGCCGGCAGACATCCGCGAAGTACCGGCCCGGCTGCAGCATGGTGAAGTTGATCCAGCGCCCATCCGAGGTCTTGAAGTTACCGATGGTCGGATTGACGGCCAGGTTCATGGCCGAGTCGAGCGGGGCCGGCGCCTGCTCTTCTCCCGACAACGCCGCGTTGGTGAGACTGAGCGCGAACGCCCAGGCGCCCACGCTCATCAGCGACACGTCGACGACCGATGTCTCTCCAGTGCGCTCCCGGGCGAACAGGGCGGCGGCGATCCCGCCGGCGATGGTCATACCCCCCATCGAGTCCCCGTAGGCGCCGCCAGGCTGATTGATCACCCGGGGGCTGTCCGACGGGGTGGTGGCCCAGGCGCTGCCCATGCGACACCAGAACGTGGACCCGTCATAGCCGCCTTTCTCGGCGTCGGCACCCCGCTGGCCGTGGCCGCTGCCCCGCACATAGATGATATTGGGATTGGCCTTGCGGATGTCCTCGAGCTCCAGGCGCAACCGTCGGCGGGCGTCAGGCAGGAAGTTGATCAAGAAGATGTCGGCGTCCTTGCACAGATCCATCAGGACGGCATGGCCGTCGGGGTGGTCCAGAGCCAGACCAATGCTGCGCTTGCCCCGATTCGGGTGCTCCATCAGCGGCTGGAAAGAACCCACGGCCACTCCGCCGGTGCCCAGGCGCAGGCCCCGCTGGGCGTCGCCGGTCACCGCATGCTCGACCTTGATCACGTCGGCACCCCAGTCGGTCAGGACGGCGCCGGCGGAGGGCGTGAATGTGAACTGGGCAACCTCGACCATCTTGACGCCCCTCATGGGCTGGTCCACTACGTCAACCTCTCCTTTTCACCGAGCCCGCTCCCTTGTCAGGGTCGGCGAGCCGTCGCTCGAATCATTTCCATGGTGTCGACCCCTGGAGGTCGGATCACACCACTCCGATACCCGCGGCCTCGTTGCGGCGACGCCACTCGTCGCGAGGCATCCGGGTGGTGTCCACGTCGGTCGCCAGGGCCCGTAGGCCGCCCACGGTGGCCTGTTCCTTCGCCACGTGGGCGAATGGGTCCCAGTCGAAGAAGCGGGCCGTGTTCTCCCACGTGATCTTGTGGGTCTCCGCGGCCGTGACCCCAGCGTCGGCGAGCTCGGCCCACAACACCTCCGGGGAGTTGGGCCATGTCGTGTCGGTGTGGGGGTAGTCACACTCCCAGGCCAGAATGTCCACGCCGATCTGATCGCGGGCCTTGAGACCGGAGGGGTCGGTGATGAAGCAGGCCAGTATGTGCTGGCGGAACACCTCGGACGGCAGCTTGCCGCCGAAGTCGTTATGGATCCACCGCTGATTGCGGAAATGGCGATCCACTCGATCCAGATAGAACGGAATCCACCCGATGCCCCCCTCAGACAAGGCCACCCGGAGATCGGGATACTTACGGAACGTCGGGCCGAAAAGGAGATCCTGGGCCACGAGCATGGTTACCTGAGTCGGTAGCACGATCTGGTGGTCGATAGGGGCCTCAGGCGCCAGCTGGATGAGACCGTAGGCCCCTCCGATGTGCAGACACAGCACCAGGTTCTCCTCGATGATCGCCTCCAGCATCGGATCCCAGTGCCCGGATAGGAAGCTCGGCCACCCCTGAGCGTGGGGCGCTTCCAAGAAGCTCACCGCCCGGAAACCCTTCTTCCCCAGTCGATGGACCTCGGCAACGGCCTGGTCGATATCCCACATCGGCACGATACCGAGCGGAATAAAGCGACCCGGATAGGCAGCGCACCATTCGTCGATGTGCCAGTCGTTGTAGGCCTGGAGCATCACATACGAAAGGTCCTTGTCCCCGGCCTCGGTGAAAGTGCGGGCGTTGAAACCGGCCATCGTTGGAAAACACATCGAGGCCAGCACCCCGTTTACATTCATATCCCGGACCCGCTGGTGCACGTCGAAGCACCCCGGACGCAGCTCCGAGAACGCCCCCGGATCGAAACCCCACTCCTCCTGGGGCCACCCCACGGTGGCGCACATTCCGAACGGAGTCGAAGTGGCCTGCCCCTGGAACACCCACTGATCGATCCCCTCCGCGTTCCGCACGATCTTCGGTGCCTGGTCGCGGTACTTCGCCGGCAAATGCCGATCGTACATGTCCGGTGGTTCGATCGAGTGGTCATCGATACTGACCAGAATCATTTCCTCCATGCGCACGACGAACTCCTCTCTCAGCTGGTGAACACCGGGAGCCGCTCCCAGCCCCGGACAGTTGAAGTGTGGGCCTGCTCTGCATTCTCCCAGTCCACTTCCCAATGGGGAAAGCGCTTGAGAACCTCATCGAGGTGATGGTGGTGAGCCGGCGGGTCCTCGAACATGATGCTGCCCGGCGGGTCAACATCGATGTCGTAGTCATAGGGATCGCAGCAAGTCCCCGTCGCCTCAGCGGTCATCCACAGAACCCTTCCTCGGAGCCCAAAATAGCATACCATTATGGTCTCGGGGATCTCGGGGGGTGCCCTCCCCGGCGAAGCGTCGGGCGACGGCCCGCCCGGACCCGCGGGTGGCTCCGGTCACGGCTACCACCTTCCCGGCCAGGCCGGCTCCCTGTCCTTGGCCGACGATACCCTTGTGGTCCTCCCTATGGTGTCGCTCATCTCACTGTACTGACCCGGCCGGGTATGCCGCGGCAGGTCGACACCGGCTCAGCTCCCACCGCCCGCGGGGGTGAACATCGCCGCGACCGTCGCCAAAGCAGACCGGGACCAACCTGGTGCCGAACTCGAATGGTCTCTCCCTAGGGTGAACCGGATTGCCGGGCCGCGATGATGGAGCAGGTACAAGAAGAGGCCTTGCGTCCATTCGTGTTTGACGTGGCCGATACGCCCGGCCACACCAACGCGGAGCTTCTCGGCGACGCCCAGGAAGCCGAGCGATACCATCGTCGAGCCCGGCCCAGCGATGCGGGCGACGGCACTTGGCCGGGAACGGGTCCGGCCGCTAGGATGATCCTATATCTGGACAGCATGTTCGTATATGAGTCCCAAGCCGCTATCGACCCGACCTGCACTTGGGCGACGGGAGGCCGTCAGGGCGATCTATCTCCCGCGATGCCACTCGTTCCGCATTCGTCCTGAGGCAGCCGAAAAGGTCGACGGGGTAAGGGACGGCACCGTCGCGGATCGAGAGGGACGGGCCGTCACCCGGTGGAACGGGGTGCTCGTCCGGCCCGCATGGCGTCGCTGCCGAGGCCCGGCTCGGGGTCCGGACTGATGGACGAATCTGCCAGCCCGCATTCGAACAGCGCAGCCCGGGCGATAGCCATCGTCGAGTTCCTGGCTTCCAACCCGGGGCGGACTTTTACGTTATCGGAAATAGCTCGCTTCTGTGCCCTGCGGAAGTCGACCACGTACACGATCCTGGGCATACTGCACAAGGCTGGTTGGCTGACCCGGTCTCCAGCCGATCTTCAATACGGGCTCGGCCCCACCCTGATAACCATCGGTCAAGCAGCCGAGGAGACGAGGCCGGAGGTCAACCTGGCTCGGCCGGTCATGCAGCGACTGGCCATACAGTTTCAGCGCGAGTGTGTGATGAGTACCGCCATCGGCGATGAGATTCTGATCCTGGAGTCGACCGGTGGGACAATGCGAGGTCGCTCCCCGCATCCGGGTCAGCGGGTTCCGTGGGTCGCTCCGTTCGGCACTGTATTCGTCGCCTGGCAGGAACAGTCAGTGCGCCGGGAATGGTACGCCCGCAGTGCCGTGGTCTCTTCGGAGCAGATCGATGTGCTGCAACGGATCCTCGATGCGACGGTTCGACGAGGTTACGTGGTCACGTTGCATTCGGACCCTCACGACCGGATGGCCCAGATAGTACGGGCGGTGTCAACCGAACGCACTATTCACGATGTCCGCCGTATACTCAAAGACCAGCTCGCTCAGCTTCCACCCGTGGCCTATCTGGTGGACGATGATCCAACCTATGAGCAGCTTAAGGTCGAATCCGTGCAGGCACCCATCTTCGATAGTGATGGAATCGCACGTTATGCGCTGACTCTGGGTGATATTGATCGCGAAATGGACATGGAGACGGTCGCCCGGTTTGGAGTCCAGGTGCGCGAAGCCGCCGATGAGGTCTCGGCTGCCATCGCCATGCATTTCCGTACGCCCGGGGTGGGCGGCTGAGAGCGCGGGCAGCTCTGTCCAGTTGTTTTACGGTGGGCACTAAGATAGAACTAGTTCCTGTGACCGCACGGTTCGACACCAAAGTTGCTCTCATCACGGGCGCCGGTTCCGGCATGGGCCGGGCCATCACTCTGCGACTTCTGCAAGAGGGAGCGTCCGTCTTTGGCGTCGATATCGACGCCGGGCGGCTCGAAGCGACCAAGAGCCTGGCCTCTGGCCCGCTGTCGATCTACCCCGCAGATCTCGGTGAGCCATCCGCATGCGTGGCCACGGTGCAGGCCTGCATCGAGCAGTTCGGTCGGTTGGATGTCCTTGGCAACGTCGCCGGCATTTACATGGCCGGGCACGTCACGGATACGACGCTTGAGCAATACCGGCGCATCATGAGCGTCAATCTTGACGCCTACTTTTTCCTCGCCCAGGCCGCCATACCACACTTGCTCGAGACCAACGGAAATATCATCAACATCGCCTCCAACGCGGCCCTGCAAGGAGTCCCATACTCCGTGGCCTACTGCATGAGCAAAGGGGGTGTCCTGCAGCTCACTCGCTCACTCGCCGTCGAGTTTCTGAAGCAGCCCCTGCGGGTCAACGCCATCGCCCCAGCCGGCACGAACACCAATATTTCCGCCACGACGCAATTTCCTCCAGACGTCGACATCGACCTGGTGACCCGGATGGCTGGGCTCCGTGGGATGACCGAACCCGAGGAGATCGCCGCCGTGTTTGCGTTTCTGGCATCCGACGAGACGGGCTCGATCACTGGAGCCGTCCTCACCGTTGACAACGGACTCACCGTCAGCTGAGGCCGGACCCCGCGGAAAGGTCAGGCTACGGTTCCTCGTGCTCGACTGGTCTGCTCATGCGGGTAGCGGTGAGCCGGGTTGGTTAAGTTAGGTTGGTTGACCCCGGGGAGAAAGAAGGGCAGATGCCAGGCGCGTTGGACGGAGTGCGGGTCGTTGACCTGACGACGGGGCTGGCGGGACCGCTGGCGACCATGACCCTCGGTGATCACGGCGCCGATGTGGTGAAAGTGGAACCACCGGCCGGCGACCCGCACCGGACGTATACCGGGTCGGTCGTGATCAATCGAAGCAAGCGCAGCGTGGTGCTCGATGTCGATGATCGGGCCGACCGAGACCGTCTGGTCGAACTGGTTGCGACGGCCGACGTGCTGGTCGAGAGTTTCGCTCCCAACTTCATGGCCGCTCGCCGTCTCGATTATGAGACGCTCTCCGCCGATTTCCCCGCCCTGGTGTATTGCTCGTTGACGGGCTACCCGCGCACTACCGCCGCCGCCAGCCGTCCCGCCATCGATCTCCTGGTTCAGGCTCGATCGGGACAGCAATACGAGCAGCCCGGCTTCCGTGACGGCCCAATCTTCCTGTACGCGCCGCTACCGAGTATCGCCGCGTCCTACCTCACCGTCGAAGCCGTCCTGGCCGGACTGTACGCGCGCGAGATTACGGGCCAGGGCCAGTGGGTGGAGACGTCGCTGTATCAAGGCGTGCTGGCGTTCACCACCCAGCTATGGCAGGACGCCGAGATCAAGCCCGCGCCGTGGGTGGAGATCGACCGCGACCCTCAGCCGAGCATGTACGAATGTGCCGACGGGCTGTGGGTGCATTCAATGCACATGGCCGGCGGGCGGGGCAAGGACCGCAGCGTCATGTGGCGGATCCTCGGCATCGATCCACCCACCGCCCAACCCAACCTCGCCGAGCGAGCCGCCCACAACGAGCTGGTTCGCCAGGCCATGAAACGCATCGAGCGTCAGGACCTGCTGGAGCAGTTCTGGGCCAACGAGATCCCGATCGCCCCGGTACGACACGCCCATGAAGCGCTCGACGATGAACAGGTGATCAACAACGGCATGTCGGTCGAGGTGACCGACCCGGTCTACGGCGTCATCAAGCAGGCCGGGATCAGCTTCCGACTGCACGGCGCCCCGACACCCTCGGTCCAGGGGCCGCAGCCCGCCGTCGGCCAGCACACCGACGAGGTGCTCGGCTCGTTGGGGAGCGCCGAACCGCGGGCCCGGGCGGTCAGACCAGCCAAGCGACCGCTCGCCCACGCCCTCGACGGCGTCAAGGTCCTCGACCTAGGTAACTTCCTGGCCGGCCCGTTCGGGCCCATGCTATTGGGCGACCTCGGTGCGACCGTCTACAAGCTCGAGTCGCCGCAGGGCGACCAGATGCGCCCCGTCACCCAGCCGTTCAACGGATGCCAGCGGGGAAAGCTCGACATCGTGGCCGATCTCAAAACGCCCGAAGGACTCGAGATCGCCCACCGGCTCATTCGCGACGTCGACGTCGTTCACCACAACATGCGACCCGGAGTGGCCGAGCGCCTCGGTGTCGACTACCTGACCGCCAAGCAGCTCAACCCGTCGGTCATCTACTGCCACACGACGATGTGGGGCAACGACGGGCCCCGCGCCACTTGGCCCGGCTTCGATCAGCTCGGCCAGTCCTCGTGCGGGCTCGAGCTCGAGCTCGGCGGTGAAGACAACCCGCCCAACTGGTACCGATTCGGGATGTGCGACCAGGGTTGCGCCACCCAGTCCGCCCTCGCCGTCCTCATGGCGTTGTACTGGCGAGAGCGCACCGGTGCAGGTCAACTGGTCGACACGTCGATCGTAAACGCCGGCGTCCAGTTCAACACCGACGCCTGGATCGGCCCCGAGGGCTGGTCCGATCGACCTCGCAGCGACCAGCAGCAGACGGGACTCGGACCCCTCTACCGCCTCTACCAGACCACCGACGGCTGGATCGCCCTCGCCTGCCTCGGCGAGTCCCACTGGACGGCCCTCATCAACTCCGTGCCCGAACTCGACCGCGACACCCGCTTTGCCGACGCGGCCGGCCGCGCCGCCAACGCCACCGCTCTCGCCGAAATACTGATCGGGTTCTTCGCGGCCCGAACCGCGGCAGACGCCTTCAAGCGGCTCGACGGGGCCGGCGTCCCCATCGAAATCGCCGACCCCGGCGTCACCAAGACGTGGTACGACGAACCCGACCTCATCGCCGCCGGCCTGGTCGCCGAGTACCAACACCCCCACTACGGGCGCTTCCGCCAGTTCGGCCACCTCGTAAACCTGTCGCGGACACCCGGGCGGATCGGCGGTCCGCCGCCGCTACTCGGCCAGCACTCCCACCAGATCCTCACCGGTATGGGCTACACCGACCACGAGATCGAGACACTCCGCGACAAGGGCGTCACCCTGTGGCCTGAATGAGCCGGCGCCGACGCCGACGCCGACGCCGGGGCCGCGGGCACCGGGCGAGTTGCGTCGCGGTCGAGGGGGTGGCCTCCGAGGGCACGTCCGGTCCGGGACATGCGGCCATGGCATTACATTCAGAGGTTCTCCACCTCGGCGAGTCGGGAGCTGATCCTCCAGGCTCCATTTTCCTCCCGGATCAGGCGGTCGATATAGCGACCCGAGGCCAGGACGACCGCCGGGCCACTGGCCGGTGCGGCGTCGACCCGCAGGAAGTAGCTGGTAGCCGTGGCGGTGCTCCCGTGGGAGGTGACGGTGGGGTTCGTGGTGACGTGTTTGTGGTAAGCGCCGGGCGCGTGGGTGTGCCCGTCGAAGTAGACCCCGAGGGCATCGTGCCCGTCACAGCGAAAACCGGCGTCGGAGCCAATTCGCATCTCTACGACGTACTCGGCATCCGGCGTGAAACAGTCCAGGAAAAGGCGCCGGTCTCCGTAGTCAAGCGCCGTGCCGTAGGCGTAGAGCGTCGCCATGATGGCCCGCTCGTCCTCGAGCCGGGCCAGACGCTCAGCAACATCGGTCGGAGACGATTCCGGCATGAGACCTCCTGGTGCTCATTAGCTGGGGCGTGCCAGCTCGGGCGCGACCCGCGGTGGCGCCGGCGGACATCGTACCGTCCAAGCAATCACGCGGCGTCCGGGCCACCCGCCAGGTCAGGCGCCCGCCAGGTCAGGCGCCCGCGTGGACCCCGGCCGCGCCTTCTACGCTGACATCCCGGGTCCGGGAGCGACCCAGCGATCGCGGCGAGACGTCCGTTCACCCTGCACCCTGACGGCTACTTGGCGGTCCAGCCTCCGTCGACAATGATCGTCTGGCCCGTGACGTAACGGCCGGCATCGCTGGCCAGCCACAGCACCGCTCCCACAAAGTCGTCGGCCGTGCCGGAGTACGGGAGCGGGGTGTTGCGCTGGAGCCATGAGCTGCCCCGATCACCGTCGTACAGATCGGCCGTCATCTCGCTTCGGAAGAACCCGGGCGCCACCGTGTTGACCCGGATCGAGTGCTTCGCCCATTGGACGGCCAGCTCGGCGGTCAAGCCGCTCAGGCCCAGCTTGCTGGCCGCATACGACGCCTGCGGGATACTCGGCACCCCGACGTGCCCACTGATCGACGAGATGTTCACGATCGAGCCCCGACCCACCGCGGTCATGGGCCGGAAGACCTCTTGGGACAGCCGGAACGGGGCCACCAGGTTGAGCTGCAGGGTGTTCAGGACCGCGTCGAGCGGCTCGTCCTCGGCTTTCTCGTGCGTAAAGATATTCCCAGCCACGTTCACCAGTATTTCCGGACGTCCCAGCGTCCCGGCCACCTCCCTCACAATCCGACCGGGCTGGTCGGGATCGGTCAGATCGCTGCTGATGGCGAGACCATCGATCTCCGCCGCGAGCGACGCCAGCCGATCGCGTCGGCGGGCGACCACTGCGACCCGAGCACCAGCGCCGGCCAATGCTTTCGAGAGACTCTCCCCCAGCACGGAAGAACCCCCGGTCACGATGGCCACCCGACCGTCCAGGTCGAACAACCGGAACGCCTCAGGAACCGACCGTGGCATCGGGACATGATTCCACACCGACGCCAGGCGGGTAGCGACGACGCGTCCAGGTCCGGTGGCCCGCGGGCGCCACGTGGACGTGCCCTCTCACCGCCGAGCCGCACACATCCGATCGAGGGGGTGAGCCCGGAGAAACGCGACCAGGTGCGGGGCGATGGCGTCGGGCTGTTCGGGCAGGATGGCGTGGCCGCATCTGGGCACCTCGACGTAGGTGGCCCGTTCGTGAGATGGCGCCGCAGCTGCGAGAAGTCGGCCGCGCCCCGCATCGCTGACCGCACGAGGAGGACGGGCTCGCCCGCACCGGCGGTGAGCACCTCCAGGCGCGCCCCTCGAGTCTGGTCGTCGATCACCGTCGCGTCAGCCACGCTCACCCTCCGCGCTTCGCTCCCGTCCCGAACCTTCCGGCCCCGGCCATCCTGGCCTTTCGGCCCGGCGCGGCAAGTCCGGGGTTAGCGCCGGGCTGCTCTGGCGACCACGCCGTCGATAACAACGTCGATGGCGAAGCGAAACCGCTCGTCGCTATCGCCGGCGACCATTTGCTCGGCATGGGCGGCGATGAGAGGGAACCGGTCGGGCCGTAGGCCGGCGAAGGTTTTGTAGAGCTCGTCGACCTGCTCGCGGTGGTCGCCGTCGTCCCTGCGGCCGCGAGGGCGCCGCCCATCGTCCTCACTGGCCACGGCGGTCACCAGCATCACGAAGATGTCGCCAGCCCAGGCGGCGTCCTGGGGGTCAAGGCCGCCGGCGAGCAGAATTCCCAGCAGGTTCTCGGTCAGACACAGAACCGCTTCGGTAGTGGGTGAATCGGCCAGGGTCATGGCGGCGATTCCCGGATGTGCCACCAGTGCTTGGCGCAGGCGCTGACCCAGCGAGTGCAGCTGAGCCCGCCAACGTGATGGGTCCGGGGCTTCGAGCTCGACGGTGGCGGTGACGCGATCCAACATCGCCTGAAGCAGGCCCTCGCGGCCGGCAACGTAGACGTAGAGCGAGGCAGGCCCCGTGTCCAGGGCGGCTGCGACCCGGCGCATCGTGACTGCCGCCAGCCCATCCGACCTCAAGATCGCCAGGGCCGCGTCGACGACGGCGTCCTCGCTGAGCGGGGCCTTTGCCGGGCGGTCACGAGTCGAGCGATGACGACCTGAGGAGTCCATCAGTGGCGGACCATCGGCGCGCGACATGACGGACCGGACTCTAGTTGACAGGAACACCGTTCGTCACGTACGTTGTTCGTGCTGTGATCTCCCACCGCAAAGTCCTGTTCGGCCTCGGCCTGGAGACCGGCGTTCACCAAGTGGGCGAGATGCTCGGGCACGCCCGCCTGGCCGACGACGCCGGTCTCGATGTCGTCAGCCTTTCTGATCATCCCTACTTCGCCGAGCGAATCGACGCCTACGCCGCCCTGGGATTCGTTCTGGGCGCCACCACCAAGATCACCGGGGCGGTGATCATGACCAACCTGCTCAGCCGGCCCGCTCCTGTGCTCGCCCGGACCGTGACGGGACTATCTACGATCTCTGGCGGTCGTGTCGTTCTCGGCATGGGCGCAGGCGGGCTGTGGGAGGAAATCGTCGCCCTCGGTGTCCCCCGCCTGTCGTCCGCGGCCCGAGTGCGAGCGCTGGAAGAGGCGATCATGGTCGTACGAGCGCTCTCCGGCGGCGGCGATCCGGTCACGTTCGACGGCGAGTTCTACCACGTCAGCCAGCTAACACCCGCGGCCGCACCGACGCCCCCGATCTGGGTCGGATCGCTCGGCCCGAAGAACCTGGCCGTAACCGGCCGCCAGGCGGACGGATGGATACCAGGACACCTCGCCGACTGGCGCAGCACGCAGGTCGCCGAGTCCAGGCCCATCGTCGACGAAGCGGCTGCTTCGGTAGGGAGAAACCCCACAGATGTCGACACCATCTACAACGTGTCAGGGGGCCTTTCCCGGGTCCCGCGGCCACAGACCCGAGACGACGAGGGCCGCTGGATCGGGGGCGGAGTGACCCAGTGGGTAGAGGAATTGACTTTTGCCGTGCTTGAACACGGCGCCGCCGCTTTCGTCTACTTGCTCCCTCCTGGCGACAGCATCAGTGACATGACACTGAACCTTTGGGCACACGAGGTCGTGCCCGCCGTCCGCGAAGCAATCGCCCAGGGCTGACCTTTCCCGCCCAACCGAAGAGCTGCGCTCAGCCCTCACATCGCGCTTTTTTGCTGTTGCCGCCGGCAGCATCGGTCATCGTTCGCCAGTCGCCTGGCCGGTTGAGCCGAAGCCCTATGGTGGAGGTCCCGGCACGCGTGCCTTCAGGGGCACCCAGAGACAGGCGCAGCGTGGACCAGCGGTGCGCTCAGGAGGAGTACAGTCTTGCTGCGTGAACGGCGGGCAGGATAGAAGCGATGCTGGCTGATCTGACCTCGGGTCCGTATATCAGCCTCTGGGTGGTGCTGTGGTACCTGATTTTCATTGGCTTCGCCTTCAGCTGCCTCCGCAAGGGCCACCTCTTCTGGTTCATCCTGGGCATCTTTCTGCCGTTCTGCTGGCTGATCGGAGCGCTGCTACCCATGAAGCGGGTGTGACCCGTCCGGGAAGGTTTCAGAATCCGGAACGATTGAGATGAAGAGGCGATGATGGAGATCGAGAGGGAGCGCCGGGAGGTCGAGAGGTAGCGGGAGCGCGAACTGAAGAGGGAGCGGGAGCGCGACGTGGGGCGGGACGAGCGAGAAGTGGAAAGGGATCGGGAGAGGCGCCGGCGGTAAGCCCGCCCCGCTTGGGTCCAAGCAGCACCGCTACCGACTGACACCGCTGCGGGGCCGACCCCCTCAGCCAGCCGACCGCCTGGACCGACGGGCAGGGCAACGAGATCGCGGCCATGTGCGCCCACACCTACGGGGGCACTGGGCTTTGGGCCGAGAGCCCCAAGCGACAGAAGGCTCCGCCCTCGCCCGCCCACCCCGCCTGAGCTGACGGCCGGCTGCCCCCTCGCTGGCGGCGCTTGGATCACCCAGGGGAGTCCGCACTGGGCTCGACAACACCTCGAGCCGGCCCTAGGCAGAGGCGTGTCGGTCGGGTTGCCATTGCCTAGGTATCTGGTAAGATTGATCTGAAAAGTCTATAAGAGGGCGGCGATTGACTTCGTCATCGTCTGGGCAGAGGAGGGACGAGGGCACGGTGAAGCGGCCATGATCGCGCCGGTTTCGGCTGGGGAGTTCAACCTGAGCGACCTAGCAACAACCGCGTCCACGCTCGAAGCGCGGGCCGTGAGCGCTTGGTTCGGCTCGCACCTCGTCCTTAACGATGTCTGGCTGACCATGCCAAAGGGGTCGGTCACCGCCTTGATCGGTCCATCCGGTTGCGGCAAATCCACGTTCCTGCGCATCCTCAACCGGATGCACGAGATGGTCCCAGGTGCAGCCCTGGCCGGTGAGGTCCATCTCGACGGCGTTGACGTGTACAGCGGTGAACTTGACGCCACAGAGGTCAGGCTCCGCATCGGGATGGTCTTCCAGAAGCCGAACCCGTTCCCGACCATGACTGTGGGCCAGAACGTCCTGGCCGGATTGCGGCTTAGCGGGCAGCGACCGGCCCATCCGGCTGAACTCGTCGAGGAGTGTCTCACCAGAGCGGGGCTATGGAAGGAAGTCAAAGATCGACTGGCGCGGCCCGGCGGGGCGCTCTCGGGCGGTCAGCAGCAGCGACTCTGTATCGCCCGATCGTTGGCGGTACGCCCCAGTGTGCTCCTGATGGACGAACCGTGCTCTGCCCTTGACCCGGGCTCCACCAAGCGGATCGAACAGACGGTGGCAGAACTGCGCCAGGACCTGACGGTTGTCATAGTTACTCACAACATGCAACAGGCCCAACGGGTGTCCGACACCTGCGCCTTCTTCTTGGCGGAAGAGGGACAGCCGGGAAACATCGTGGAGACCGGTCCCACCGCCCAGATATTCTCGTCGCCCCGGGATCCTCGTACCCACGACTACGTCAACGGGTTGTTTGGCTGAACTTGCTCATATGCCGGCCAAGCGTCTCAGCCTGATTCTGATCGTTATGGGTTCGCTCGTGGCGACGTTTGGGTCCGTCAGCATGATCGTCGCCGTGGCCCCGTCGTCAGCCAGCGACGTGGCGATCGGCACTGCAGGCGGACGCACCCACCAGAGCACGACCACCACGTCGTCGACGACGATACCGACGACCACCTCGACCTCGACGACCGTGCCTGCTTCCGGTCCGATCCTGAACGGTGTGGGCACCAGTGTCATCGATCCGGCCATGGGCGGGTGGGCGGCCGCGTTGGGTCACGCCTCGGTGCCCGAGCAGATCAGCTATACGGGCGGCGGCGACAGTGATGCCGAGCCGTCCTTCGCGGCCAACAACTTCTCTGTCGACGGAGGCCCGGATTTCCTGGCCAACGAATCCTCGCTGCTGCCCCAAACCCAGAAGCAACTGGCCGCGGCAGGACAGCAGGTGGCGTTCGCCCCGGTGTCGGCGACCGGGCTTAGCTTCGTCTTCGCGCTGCGCCTCGAGAAATGCGTTGACGGCCAGCCTTCCGACGAACCCGGCCCGCAGGTGACGTCGCTGACGCTCACCCCCGATCTCCTGGCCGGCATGTTTCTAGGCCAGACCATCCTCAATGACGGGACCGTCGCCGACTGGAAGTACGCGGTCCCCAACTGGAACGAGCAGGCGATCCTCTCCCTCAATCCTGGTTTGGGCACGACCTGTTCGGCAGGGGTCGCCGATGTCCTGGCTGGAGGCACCGAGGACGAAGCCGTCTTCCCGATCGGCCGCCAGGACGCGGCGCCCGAGAATCAGGCGCTGGCGTCCTTCTTTGCCGAGGCAGCCCCCACAATCTGGAATCTCTACCTTGGCTTTACCAAGAACCCGGGTTACCGCCCGACCGACCAGTTCCCATGGGATGCCAGCAACCTGACCAGCAACGGCTACCTGGCTGCCAACGAGAGCGCAGAGTTGACCGATCTGGTGGGCGGTAACAACGCCGCCTTTCCGACTCCCTACTTTCAGACCGTGTCCTACCTCACGACCAGCGATCTGGCCCGAGAGCAGGCCCAGTTCAGCGGTGCGGGCTTGACACCGGCGGTGGTCGACCTCGTCCCCAACTCGGTGACGAGCCTGCCGGCAACCGGTGTAGAGCCGCTCGAGCCGACGACCGCCGCGGTTGGAGCGGCCCTCGCTGGCCTGAAGACCAACCCCGACGGGACCTTTCAACCTGACTACGACTTCTCCAATACGACCGCGTGGCCGATACCAATGCTCACCTACCTGGTGGTGCCGACCAACCACTTGGCCAAGGACAGCGCCGGCCCTCTGGCCGAGCTCATCAACTTCGCGGTGTCTGCCACAGGTCAAGCTGACCTGGTCCCGTTCGGGTGGCCAGCAACGGAAGGGAGGACCTATGGCTACACGCCCCTGACGGGATCGCTGCAGGCTTACGCCAGCGCAGCCAGCGGGGTTGCCGCCGAAGTGGCCAAAGAGGGGTCAACGCCGGTCACGCCCGACGTTACGACCACCACTACGACTGCACCTAACGCCGCAAGCAGGACGACTACCGCCACCACGACGATGACCGCGTCGTCATCCGGCCAGCAGTCTCTAGCCGGACTACCGGCAACCGGGGTCGGCAGTACGGGTGGGCCCTCGACCGGGCCCGCTGATTCGCCCTCGGAAAGTTTGGGCGAACGCAGCGGCGGGACTCGAGCATCGGGTCGAGCGGCAGAGACCGCCGGGGGGTCTGGGCAGGCACCCACGGGTGCCGCGGCGGCCGCTCGCTTCATCGTCGAAGGCGACGCGGTGACCGACCATCCGGGGTCGTCGGTGCTCACAGAGAGTTTTGGCGCGGCGGCGCCCTGGTTGGTGATTCTGGGGGGCGGAGCCATCGGCCTCGGTTTGCTGTTGCGGCGCCGAGATCGCCTGGACGTGGGAGTCCCGTGAGCGGCGATCTGGCGGCCCGAGCCGACCCGGCGCCGCGGCTCCGACCGCGTCAGTTGCCGCGCCATACCGGGCCCGCCGACCGGGTGTTCCGCGGGTGCGCCCAGGCGGCCGGCCTGGTGACACTGCTCGTCATGGGCATGATCGCCATATTTCTCCTCGTGGACGGCTGGCCGGCCCTCGCCCGCGGCGGCTTCTTGAGTTTCTTCACCTCCCGCCAGTTCTCTGCCACCTCGGGCGGCGGTATCGCCACTCTGCTCTATGGCACCGCGGTCGTCGCTCTCATCGCCATGGTCCTTGCTACTCCCATTGCGATCGGCACCGCACTGTTCATCAATCTCTATGCGCCGGGTCATGTCCGCCGGGGCCTGATCGTGCTGGTGGACCTACTCGCCGCGGTGCCAAGTCTGATCTTCGGCTTATGGGGTTTCTACTACCTCCAACCCCACCTGGTTGGTACCACCCGCTGGCTCAACCAAAACGCCAGCTTTATCCCGATCTTCAAAAACGGGTCGGGGATACGGGGTGGGTCGATCTTCTTGGCCGGAATTGTGGTGGCCATCATGGTCCTACCAACCATGACCGCCATCACCCGCGATGTGCTATCACGGGTGCCGAGCGCTCTGACCGAGGGTGGTGCGGCGCTGGGCGCGACCCGTGCCGCCGTCATACGCGACGTGGTGCTGCCGTTTGGGCGCAGCGGCATCGTGGGGGCGACACTGCTGGGTCTGGGACGAGCCCTGGGCGAGACAGTGGCGGTTTCCGCCGTGCTGGCCCCCTCGGCCGTTATCTCATCGCAACTGACCGCGCCGGGCGGCAATACCATCTCGGCTGCCATCGCCCTGTTTTTCAACAATGCGAACCAGCAGGGCAAGCAGACGCTCATCGGGGCCGGGCTGGCGTTGTTCGTGATCAGCCTGGTCGTCAATCAGGTCGCCCGCCTGGTCGTGGCCCGGTCGTACCCAGTCGATCCGGCTGGCCAGCGATGACCGTCACTGACCTGGGAACCGCCCGCTCGCGTGTGTCCTCTCCCTCTCCGGTCCGACTCGCAACCGGACGAGGTCGCAACGCCAGCGAGTTGCTCGCCTGCGCGGCGGCCGGTCTGGCCCTGACCTGGGTTATCGCTCAGATAAGTGAGCTTGGTCATGGGCTGGGGGCGCTGATCGTGTGGTATGGCAGCTCGTTGGCCATCTATCGCTATGTCGTCCGTCGGCTGCACGGCCGCAGGATGGCGGCCGACCGGCTGACAACAGTCTTGGTGTGGACGGCCGCGGCGATCGCGGCTGTCCCGATTTTTTTCATCATCGGCCAAGTCATCAGCAAGGGTGTCGGCGATCTCCGGCTGCAGTTTTTTACCCAGACCTCCGTGACGGCCGGCCCGGCCCAACCCGCCACCGACGGCGGTGCCCTTCAAGCCATCGTCGGCACCCTGGAGCAGGTAGGCCTGGCTGTAGTCGTGGCCGTGCCCCTCGGGGTCATGGTGGCGGTCTATCTGAGCGAGGTCGGTGGTCGCCTGGCCCGGCCGGTCCGAGCCGTGGTCGAAGCCATGAGCGGGTTGCCCGCCATCATCGCGGGAGTCTTCATTTACACCGTCGTAGTGTCGGGGCTGCGCGGCGGCGACTCGGGATTAGCCGGGGCGTTGGCCCTGGCCATCACCATGCTGCCGATCGTGGCCCGAGCGTCAGAGGAGATCGTTCGCCTGGTCCCGGGTGGGCTGCGCGAAGCGGCGGCTGCCCTGGGCGCGCCGCAGTGGCGGCGGGTCGTCGCCGTGGTATTGCCGGCCGCCCGGACCGGTTTGATCACCGCCGGGATCCTGGCTATCGCTCGGGCTGCCGGCGAGACGGCACCCTTGATCCTCACGGCTGGTAGCACCCAGCGCCTGAATGGCAATCCCCTGCACGGCCTGCAGGATTCCCTGCCGATGTACATCTACACCCGCATCCAAAGCCCGAGCCCCACCCAAATCCAGCGGGCCTGGATCGGCGCCTTCGTGCTGATCGCCCTCGTGCTGGTCCTCTTCACGCTGGCCCGGCTGCTCGGAGGACGCGCCACCGAGGACCGAACATGAGACGCGGGCGGGGCGTACCTGGCCGGTCGGCGGCCGCGGTGGTGGTCCTGGCCACCTGGTTGGCGGCCGGCATCGCCATCGGCTCGTTACCGGCGCGTGCCGACACCGTCATCAACGGGGAGGGCTCCAACTTCGATCTCACCGCCATGCAACAGTGGATCGTCCACTTCCCGAACGTCAACTACCAGGGCATCGGGTCTCCCGCCGGGCTCAACCAGTTCTACCCACCTCAAGGGCCCGAGGCCGCCCAGCCCATCCAGTTCGTCGAGACCGACATTCCCTACACCCCGGGTCAGTTGTCGACGCACGCCCAGTACCCTCTCGGGCCGGCCAAGTCCGGGGGCGTGTGGAGTTATGTGCCCATCGCAGGCGGCGGCATCTCGTTCACCTACCACCTGCACGACGCCAACGGTCAGCCGGTGGGTTCGCTTCGGCTGAACCAGATTGCCATCGCCGACATTATGACCTTCCGGATCACCGCTTGGAATGACCCGTACCTGGCCGCCCTGAACCCCGGTATCGCCTTGCCCAACGAAAAGATCCATCTGGTCGTGGACAGCACCGCCTCGGGGCAGACCTACCTGCTCAGCCAGTATTTTCTGGCCAACTCCACCACCGCCGCCCTCTACCAGGCCTATACGCACGACACCGCGCCGCAGGAAAACTGGGGGCCTCTTCAGGACACCCCCCAGGGACCCCTGGTGGATCCCTGCGCCCCGGCCTGCATTGAGGAGGCCGGACCGTCGGCGCAGGCGGAATACGTCAGCCAATCAGCCAGCGAGGGTTCACTCGCGTATGTGCCCACCGCGTACGCGGTCAGCGACAGCGAGCCGGTGGCCGCCGTGCAGAACTTCGCGGGTAAGTTCACGCTACCTTCGCACGACGACGTGACGGCCGCGCTCGACTCAGCCACCAACCCCAATGGCTCGGGTGTGTTCGACGGGTTCGAGCAGATCGACTGGAATGCCCCTGCCCCTACTGCCTACCCCATCTCGACGTACAGCTACATGCTGGTATGGCTCAACCCCTCGAAGGTCCCGGGTCTAAGTGAGGCCGACGCCGATGCCGTTGCTGCTTTCGGGGAATGGGCGATCACTACTGGCCAGAAAAACGCCTACGACATCGGCTATGCCCCCGTGTCCAATGTCCTCATAAAGTTCGGGTTGGCGACCTACGAGTCAATACCGGGTGCCCCGCAAAATGTCGCCATCCCGTGCATTCCCGGAAGTGAGGGCAATACCTGCAACCAGGATCCGCCTGGTCCTTGTCTCGGCGGAGGCCAGACCGCGGGCAACCCGGGGTCATGTGGGACGGTGACGCCTGCACCCCCACCGCAGGTGCTGCCGCCCGCCCCCGGTAGCCCGTCGGTGGCTGGTCAGACCGGAGGCTCGACCCGAAATAGCGCAGGGGGCCTGAGCGCAACAGAAGGGGGGTCAACCGCCTCGTCCGCCACTGGAGCCGCCGCCTCGACCGCGGGCTCACTGTCCGCGTCGAGCAGCCGGGCGAAAAAGACGTCCATCGGGAGTGTGGCGACGAAAGCTGCCGGGGCCCGCAGTTCGATTGCGGCGTCGTCGGCCGTAGGCTCGGCTGGCGGCGCCACGGTGGTGGCCCTCGGCGCAGAGCCGCCAACGGGGGGTGAAGTAGGTGGACTCTTTCCCCGTCTGCTCGCTGACGCCGTCGTCGGTCCGCAAGTTGCGGTCGTGGGGTTGATCGCCCTGGTCATCGCCTTAGTCTGCCTGTTGGCGGCGCGGCGGGCCCGACGGGCGCAACACCGCAGGTGACGATGTCCCAGCAAGGCGACGAGACGGTTGAGCTGGCGGTATTGCAGCTCGACCCCGCCCCTCCCGGTCCCGCGCCTGACACATCGCCCTCGACCCCATCTCGAGGCTGGTGGCCGCGGCCGTGGCCTCGCGGACGCCCTCGGCCGTCGGCCCATGCTTTGGCGGTGACCGGGTGGTCGCTGGCTGCGTTCACCCTGATCCTCCTGGGGTTCGCGATCTACAGCGTGGTCGTCACGGGGTGGGTTCAGCATCGCGACCAAACGAAGCTGCAGGGCTCTTTCGCCCAGGTGGTCGCCCTGGCCCGAGTAGGCGGCGAACATCGCAGTGGATTCTTCAGCCACGGTGGGGCAGTCACGCCGCCCCCTCCGACGCGTAGCCCGGCAGCAGCCCTCCTGTCCATTCCGGCCCTTCACCTCACCGAAGCGGTACTCGACGGAGTCTCCCCGGCTCACCTGGCCGAGGGCCCCGCCTTCTATCGCGGCGGCGCGGAACCCGGCGCAGCAGGCAACGTGGTCATTGCGGGACACCGGACCCTCGACGGTGCACCCTTCTACCGCCTGGATCGCCTCAAGCAAGGCGACCCCATCACTGTCACCACGGCCAAGGGCCAGTTCGTCTACACCGTGGAGTCCGTGGCTATTGTGCAGCCCGCCCAGCGCCGGGTCCTGGAGAGCTTCCGGGATCGCCGCCTCACCCTGGTAACGGGCGATCCTGTGTTCCGGGAGACCCACCCTCTTGTCGTGGAGGCCCTGCTCACTAGTTCGAAGGATTGGCCCGCCGCGGCGCGGCCGACCAGTTCGACACCGGGCCACGACCAGCCGCTCCCCGAAGTGGCGGGTGATCAGTCGGCATGGTGGTGGGTTCTGTTAGGAGCAGCCATTGCGCTGGCGGCTGCCATGTCGCCGGGCTTCTTGGCTCGACGCAGGCCGGTACGCAGTGACACTCGAGCGTCCTGGGCGGTGGCGGCGCCCTTCGTAGTAGCTGGAAGCTACCTGGCCTTCCACGCTCTGACGCAGGTCCTTCCTTCCACCCTCTGACCCCGTAGCCGACGATCAAGCCGTATCGCCTGGCCAATTATGACTTTCTCGATCTATCCGCTAGGATTACTAGAGTAGCCGTGTTCCGGACGCCCATCCGGACACCATCAGAAAGGGGCCTTGACTTGTTGCGCTTCACGAAAGCTCGCACGGCCGCCGGTGTAGCACTCATCGGCGTCGGATTGATCGCATACATTCCCGCCGCCAGCGCCACGGCTCCGGATCAGGGAACCGTGCACACCCTCACCGCGGCCGGCTCCGATATCACCTACAACGTCCAACTGGGGCTCGACAGCCTCTACGAAGACAGTCCGGGTTGCACGCTCGTCAACGTCCCCGCGCCGGGTATCACCGGACAGGTCGGAGATGGCCAAAAGCTCAACGTCTGCTCCCCCCACCAGCCGGGACCCAAATCCAATCCGCCGGGTCCAAAACCAGTCACCACCGAAAACTACAGCCACGACGTGATCGCCGACTTCTACCCCCAGGGCAGCACCGCCGGCCTCTACGAGTTGTGCCATCAAGGGTCCGCAGGCGTGCCCAAGCTGAACTTCGTGCGGTCCGGCCGGGCACCTTCGTCCACATCGGACTGCACGGGCCTAACGGGAGTCCAGTACGCCAATGACGGGCTGGCGCCGGTTACATTCCCGGGCCCGATCACCAATGCCATCAATGCCTACAACACGGCCAACCCCTCGACGCCCTTCTTCTTCACCAAGCAGGCCCTCACCGAGCTGTTCGCGACCTGCGTGGACAACAGCAACAATCCCTTGGTGAATTGGAACCAACTGGACTATCTCGGTCCCAACTTCCCGGCCGCTCCCATCCAGTTCTGGAGCGTGTCGGCCAGCTACGGCGTCCAGAACGTCTGGGCCAAGTACCTCGGTGTGCCCTCTCCCTACACCGGAGCCGAAGCCTGTGCCCTGGCCCAGAACCCCAGCCAGATCATCCCGCCAAGCAACGCCAGCCAGATCGTCAGCAGCACCCTTGCTGCTGACGCCATCTACTTCTATTCAATCGGGCTGCACAACGTCACGGACGGCCAAACCAGCGTCCTCCAGCCGATCGGCACGACCAGCGCCATCCAGCCGACCAATGCCAACGTGCAGAACCAGACGTGGCCAGTGATCCACGGGCTGTACAACGTGTACAACACAACGACTGTGACCTCGAACACCCTGCACTACGTGGGACCGTCCGGGTGGATCTGCGGGGATGCCACCAAGCACACCGTCGATCCCGTGACTGGCGTGAACTACGCCACCGAGATTCAGCAGACCATCGTCAACAACGGCTTCGTGGCGATCCCCGACAACGGCGGATCTACGTGCCTGACGTCGAACACCTGACCCTCCAACCGCGGCCTCTCCACCACGGTACCGCAGCCCGGCGGCGCGCCGCCGGGCTGGCGGCGCTCTCCGCGCTGGCCATAGGCGTCCTCGGAGCGGCATGTGGTGCCGGCGGCCACCCGACTCGCTCCGCCCCAGCGATCCCCCCGGCCTCCACCGCGACACCCGCGAGCACGCCATTGACTGGGGCGCTCACCATCGCCGTCACCCCCGAGGCCATTCCCGTCCTCGACATTGCCATCCGAGCCATTCGAGCAGCCCAGCCTGCGCTGCAGCTCCTCGTCCAGACGGTCCCCCCGACCGCACTGGCCAGTGTCGTTCGCCAAGCCGGCCCAATGCTTGTGGTGAGCTCCGATCAGGCCAACCTGGCTGCTCTGGCCCAGGAAAGCCTCATCTACCAGCCCGTTCCCTTCGTGCGCACCAAACTGCAGATGGTGGTTTCCTATCAGGACCCCCTCGGGATCCGGTCGCTGGCTGACCTCGAAAAGCCAGGCGTCCGCACCGTTCTACTGGCACCAGACACACTGACCGGTCAGGCCAGCAGCCGCCTGCTCGGAGCCGAGGACCTCAGTCTGCCGTCCCAAGCCATGGTTGCCACCCCGGCCGGCGCCGTCGCCGACATCGAGACCGGCAAGGCAGACGCGTCACTGCTCGAGGTGCCCGACGCAGTCGCAGCAGGCAGCGCCATCCGGGCCTTGGAAATCCCCGACAGTGACAACGTGATCACAATCTTCTCGCTCGGCATTCCCCGAACCGTGGCGTCGAGTGCGCTCGTCCAAGCGATCGACACCGCTTTGCTTGTCGGCCCCGGCAGTCAAGCACTCGTAGCCGCCAACTACCTGTTGCCCGGACCTCTCCCCACGGCAGCCGCAGCCGCCAGTGGCGGCGATTAGGTGCACGGGTACTTACCGGTCAAAAGTGAGGCATACGTCCGGTGCGACGCGATGAATGGGTGAGAGCTTTTCAAGGGTTGTCAGGCGCTACGCTCACCGACGGCGAAACGGACCTTATCCTGGAGCTGATGACGACTGTCGAGGTGTCAGCCGATCCCTTGGCGGCATCGATTACGTGCATCCTCGTCGAGAGAGCGTCCCTCTCGATGTCCGAGGGCATCCGTCTCGCACAAACGATCGCGGCCTGGGATGACTCGTGGGGCTAGCGCGGTCCGTACCATCACACCGGGGGCTGCCGTCGTTGACCTACCGTCGTCGTTCGACGGCGGTCCACCTGGTCGCAGCCGACTCAATAACGGCTCTGAGCGGGGGTCATGTAGTTGTTCCAGCGAGCCCCTCGTCACATCGCACCAGGTCGCCGCGGCGCGCCGTAGCGGCGGCATGGTCAGACCGGGTCGACCTCGAAGCTGAGTAGCGCCGCTTGGTAGCGGTCGGCGAACAGGGGAGAGGAGATGATGTAGTCCGCGGTTGCAGGCGACGGCGACATTCCAGACGCGATACGCAAGAGCGCCTTCACGTCGGGATCGTGGGGTTGGGGCTCGAGGGGATCCCAGAAGAAGATGAGCACGTCGACTCCGCCCTCGGAATCCGAGCCCCGAGCTGTTGGTCGCCGCCCAGCGGCCCGCTCGCCAAACCGTTTCTCATCGGTCCGATCAGATGATTATCGCTCCGGCGCGGCGACCGGGGTCATAGCGGCGACAGCCCCCGATCCATCCCCCCAGGTCGGGGGCTGTCGGTACGCAACAACCTCGCCAGGCCGGCCCGGAAAGGCCCGGACATCAGCGAGGTCATGGGCGGACCAGTCGAACCGGGTCATCGGGGAAGACGTGCGGCTCACCGGCACGCGTATCGAACTGGCTCGGCGATGGAACTCTGCGTTCGAGAAACGAAGACGTCTGGGCTGGTCACTGTCGGCGACAACCCGGACAGGCTTCGCTCCGAAGCCGCCTTTGCTCACAGCCACGGACTGGGGTCGCCAACAGTGAAGGCAGCCCGACCAGGCCAACGCCCCAGTTGTCATCTACCTCCTCTCGGAAGCGGCGGCGGCCATCCACGATCAGATCGTACGGGTCGAAGGAACACACCTCGCAGTAGTGGCCCCCTGACCGTGCGGGAATCGGTCCTCAGCGGTGAGCTGGACTGTAGCCAACGCCGATAAAGCTTCGCCGAACGCTGCGAGCCTACACGGTGCCGTTGGGAATGGGCCCGCTCCGGCGCGCCGAATAGATCACCGGCGCCTCCGACTTTTAGGACGGAAAGGGCCCAACAGCAGCCGTAGAGCTTACCCGGCACAGACGACTGCGCCGGCGCTGGTGTGCAGCACTTGGCCGGTGATCTGCCGGCTGGCCGGCAGGCAGAGAAAAGCAATGACGTTGGCGACATCTTCCGGCTCGGATACCCGTCCGAGAAGATTCGCCAGCGGTCCCCCATGGACTGCCGCGTCCAGGCTCTCATCGTCAAAGGCGCGGGCCGTGATGGCAGTCCGGGTGAGGCCAGGAGCGACCGCATTGACATTGATCCCAAACTGCCCGAGCTCCGACGCCGCAGCCCGGGTTAGGGCGCACAGCCCGGCCTTCGAGACGCCATAGGGACCG
The DNA here is from genome assembly GCA_963769725.1 of uncultured Acidimicrobiaceae bacterium. Classification (GTDB taxonomy): domain Bacteria; phylum Actinomycetota; class Acidimicrobiia; order Acidimicrobiales; family Palsa-688; genus PALSA-693. The sequence goes on from CAVYMU010000012.1 coordinate 385,468, forward strand.
CCCGAGGAGACCGCCCGAAACGCCGAGCTGGAGCTCACGTTGATGATGCTGCCACCCATACCGCCGGCGATCATGCGACGCCCCAGGAGCTGGGACAACACAAACGGGGCGGTCAGGTTGATGCGCAGCACCCGCTCCCATGACTCCAGGCTGCAATCGAGGAGGTTGCCGCCGGTAATGCCAGCATTGTTGACGAGGATCGTGACCGGTCCGAGATCGTCGGCGATGTCATTGACAATCGGATCAAGCTCAGACAGTGTCGAGATGTCGATCTCGATTGATCGCCCTGTTCCCCCAGTGGCGCAGATGCTTTCGCAAACCTGATCGCCGCCGGTCTTGTTCGCGTCAAGAATTCCCACGGCCGCGCCCAGCCCTGCGAGAACCTTCGCCGTTGCGGCTCCTATCCCTGATCCGCCGCCAGTCACGATCGCGACCCGACCGACAAGCGCGGCCGGGTCATAGCTGGCTCCGTTCACGAAGCGAATATAGCGGACCGACCTGTCGACGTCGCGGAACCGGGTTCACCTGGCTACAGCGCAACCAAACACGCCATGCTCGACCTGTACGAGGTCCTTGCTATCAACTACGGGAACCGAGGCATCTCCGTATCGTGCTTCTGTCCGTAGGGCATGTTGACTCCCATGCTGCTTGGAGGGCTCAGCGCCTCCGAATCGACTTCTACCGAGGTAGGTATGCGCGGCGCCGTTACCCCCGAAGCCGCAGCCGACGCCGTGACCGAGGCCATCGCCCAGGAACGCTTCCTCATCCTCTCCCACCCCGAAGCGCTCACCTACTTCCGCCGCAAAGCCGACGACTACGACCGCTGGATCAACGGAATGCGTCGCCTATACGCACCATCGGCGTAGTCGCCGCCAAATCAGTAAGCAAAGGCAAGCTGACCTTTCTAGAAGGGCCCCGTCAAGTGAGGCGGCCCCCGATATCCCGGGCAGTGTCGAGCCGCTCTTGCCTGACAAACGTGATTGGAGTCGACACGTGAGATTACCTCGGACACCAGCCGCAATTGGAGGAAAGCATCTCGCCGAAAATAGAGATGACGGCGCAAAAATCAAGTGAACAAAGGAGCAGATCCCAGAATGAAAACAAAAAAACGCCCGTGGCCGCCTCGCGACAAACGGCGACTTCCAGTCCCACTCAACCGCCTCGAACACCGCTTTTAACAACCCCCGTTCGCTGCCAAAGTGATGATAGAGGGCTCCCTGAGCCGCTATGGATTCGATCTCCTCGAGCAAGGTCTGGAAAATGCCTTTCCCGGTGAACAGGCCCCAGCCACATCCACCAGTTGTTGTTGGGTCAATTCGGCCCGCTCGTCTCTAGTAAGCCTCTGACGCGACGGGCGGCTCGCTGACCCGGTCGGCATCTGGGCTACCCGGCCTCCTTTTTGATGCCGTAGCGCTCGACGTACTCGGCGAACTCTTCGTCGATCTGGGCGGCGGTGAGCCCGAACTTCTCGGGTGTGAACTCGACACGACCGTGTCGGTTGGGGCGGTTGGCTGGATCGGCCAGCCATGCGTGGATGCGCGCCTCGTAGGCGGGATCGAAGGGGAGACCGAAGTGCTGGTAGATGCGGGCGAGCATGCCCGCTTGGTCGCCCATGAGGTCGCTGTAGTGGAGGTGGAAGACCTGGCCATCGTTGGTGGCGGGATCGTTCATAGCTTCCTTGATCGGCTGACCCCAGTTGGCCAGCACCATGGGCGCCAACGCCCGTAGGTCGATGCGCTCGCCTTTCGGGTCGCCTTGGACGACGGCGAGAATCTGCATGATCGAGGGGAACACCCGGACCGGATCGCGGTGGTTCCAGATGATCCGGGCGTCGGGGTAGACGGACCGGATGGTCGCCACCCGGTTGGTGTGGTAGGTCCCTTTGAGCGCCCACCGCCTCGCCGGTGCCCGGTACTGGAGCTGTTGCAACACCCGGCGGTGGGCCTCGTAGAAGGTCGATGGGTCGGGAGGGGCCAGGAATGGCACCGGGATCTTGTAGGTCGACATGGGCTGCGCGCCCCGGAACTCGAGGACAACGATGGCGTCGTCCTCCATGAGCGATCTGCCCCCGTCGTCGAAGTAGGGGTGCATGGCCATGATGTCGGGGACCGTCGCGATCCACTCGCGGAGCGCCGAGCTGGCTCTGGCGATACGGTCGGCGTCGTCGCCCGACGGCCCGGGGGGCGGGGACGGCTCGTGCATCTCCCAGAACCGCACGCCACGGGCGCCGGGGTCAAGGGAGAGGAGCTCGTGCACGAGCGTGGTACCGGCTCGCGCCGGGCCGATGATGACGAATGGCGCCTCTACCTGCTCTTGATCGATCGGGAAGCGACGTCGGTCCTCGACGTAGCGGAGCCGACCCACAAGCAGATGGTGGAGCTGATTGAGAGCCCCGGTGATCACCGGCTTGGGGTACTCGCCACCGGCTAGCCCGACCGCCGCCGTCTCGACAGCGGTCACGACGTGCTGGCCGCCGAGATCCACTAGATGGGTGGCCTCCGCCGCCCGCTCGATGATTTGCTCAGCCGTCAGGGTAGATGGCATTTCATACCCTGAATCGCTTGTCGACCCCGGCCGCCCGGCTGCGCAGCTGCTCGCAGCGGCCGGTCTCGTCGATCCGCTTGGTACCGGCCGGTAGCTCGCGGTCGAGATCGGCGAGACGGACCACCCGGTTGGCGAGCTCGGGTTCGCGGCGCCCTTCGGGAAGCAGGCTACGGAACCGCACGAAGCCCTCCCGGTAGCCGGCGGTGTCGAGCCAGTTGGGCACGCCCGGATCCGACCCGGCGACGACGATCACCAGACGTCCATCGTCCTCGAACAGCGCCTGCGACGGGGTCAGCGTGACCAGACGCCATCGGTAGTCGGGGGTCGCCCACCACACGTTCTCCAGCTCCCAGGTCCAAAAGTAGTCGGGCACCGGCTCATACTCGATGATCATTGCCTCGTCGGGCGCCAGCACCCACCACGCCATCGCCATCACGCCGCCCGGGTTGGCGTCGATCCCCCCGAGCACCGGATCGGACTGCGGACGTACCAGGAACTCGTTGTCAGCAACCGGACGGCCGACTTGGGGCCCCCAGGCGGTGACCGACTTGAACGCGAAGCTGGCCGCGCCGTCCAGCATGGCGATCATCTCGTCGGGCTGGATCAGCGGCGGGGGTGCGGTATTGCCGGGCTCGCCGCCGACCCGCTCGATCCGGAGCGACATTGGCTCTTCGTGCTCCCAATCGTCGAATAGCTGCCGGATGCGCAAGTGGCAGGTCTCGGGTGTGCTCTCCAGCCAGTTGCCTTCGTGCTTGTCGGGTCCGATCCACAGCTCGAGGCGGCCGTCGGCACCGATCTCGATGTCGGGTTGGAGTAGTGGTGGGGCGTCGAGGACCAGCGCCCACGGCTCGTTCCATGCTGGGTCACCTTCGGGCCGGCGCAGCAGAGTCGCCACGACCCACTTCGACGAACCCCTGGCGCCGTACACCCGGTAGTTCTCTCTGCCGTCGATGTAGCAGCCGTACTCCATGGACATGGACTTGTCGCCTGCTTGCTTGCGGGTCGGACCGAACATTCGCATCAGGAACGGATGCATCGGGGTGCGGTTCTCGATGTGCCAGTCGAAGCCCTGGGCTACCGCCTGGGTGAGATAGCGGATCGACTCCGCCCGGATCTCCGGAGTAGCCCGGATGGGATCGCGGTACAGGGCGTCGCCGGCCCGCTTCAGCTCGTCGCAATAGCGATACCACGCCCGGCGCAGGGGCTCATCATACTCAGTGTCTCCAAACGCCATATCCCTCAACCTCCATGGTAGTTGTGGCCGTTGCTAGTTGTGACCGGTGTCGCAGATTAACGTGAGCTCTCGCTCCGCTCGGCCTTGTTCGCTTGCTGGACCCTCTGCGTACTCGACTTGCGTTCTTCGGGAAGTCCGCGGTCCAGCCGTCGTCTCGGGCGTGCCTGGCACTGCTTCACCAGATGTCGAGTCGCCGTCAGCGCATCATAAAAGTGAGTCCAGCTTCGTCCGTTCTGGTGCCATCCAGTGCGGTCCAGTGCTCCTGAGTAAGCAGTAACAGGGGGTTGCGTGGACGGAATGGCACCAGATAGACCTCCTGGACTGCTTGGACGGTCCTTGTGGTACACATTTTAGTAGACGCGAAGCCCCGCACCCCCGGGTCGTCTCCGAGGTCCCCCGTCCGAGCGTCGCGCCTACGCTCATGTAACGGCGTCACTTATCGGGCTAGACACCCCAGGGGTCCAGGTTGTCAAGCAGCGGTCGGGATTTTCTCGTTCCCGTGGCCCCAGGCGGTGTGCTCGTCGTAGGTGCTGTGGTAGGTGAGGCAGCCGTGGAGGATGCCGACCAGTCGGTTGCCGAGGGCTCGTAGGGCTTGATGGTGGAGCTCGTCAGCGGCTCGGCGCCGGTCGTAGAAGGCGCGACAGCCGGGGCTGGCCGAGAGGGAGCAGAAGGCCCACTGGTCGATGGCTTCGTAGAGGCGTCGATTGCGGACGTGGCGGGCCAGGACGGCTCGTTTCTTGCCCGAGGCGATGGTGAGGGGTGATGTGCCGGCGTAGTTTTTGCGAGACTTGGCGGTGGCGTAACGGTCGGGGGCGTCCCCGAACTCGCTGAGCACCCGGGAGCCGAGTACATCACCGAGTCCTGGCAGGGAGAGGTAGATGTCGGCGTCCGGGTGCTGCTCAAAATGGTCGGCCAGGGCGGTTTCGGCTCGGTGATGGCCCGGTTGAGCTCGCGGATGATTCCGACCGCGGCCGTGGTGGTGGTGGCGGCGAAGGCTTGGGCGAGAACGGCGGGGGCGGCCAGCTGGGGGCGGCGCAACGCGGCTTGGATCTCTTCGGCTCGCCGGTCGAGATTGCGTTGACGGCCGGCTACGCCAACGACCTGCAAGGCGGGCCCGACCCCGCAGCATGCCATCCTGGGTACAGGATGAACACCCGCGACCCGTCGTCTTGGTTGACCTGGACCATGTAGTTGTTTTCTTTGAGCCGCGGCAGGTTGCTGGCGCAGTCGGCGACGTGGGTAGTCCACTGGTCTTGGGCTGGATCCGTGGGCGCTCTATCGTCGTGAAGCCGTGGGCGTCGAGAAGGGCGATACAGTCCGCAATCCAATCGACGTGGAACTCGTTCGGGATGATCATGTCTGGCAAGGACTGACGGGCTCCCTGGTCCGGTGGGAGTGAATTGTCCTCATGGCGTTGTACTGGCGAGAGCGCACCGGTGCAGGTCAACTGGTCGACACGTCGATCGTAAACGCCGGCGTCCAGTTCAACACCGACGCCTGGATCGGCCCCGAGGGCTGGTCCGATCGACCTCGCAGCGACCAGCAGCAGACGGGACTCGGACCCCTCTACCGCCTCTACCAGACCACCGACGGCTGGATCGCCCTCGCCTGCCTCGGCGAGTCCCACTGGACGGCCCTCATCAACTCCGTGCCCGAACTCGACCGCGACACCCGCTTTGCCGACGCGGCCGGCCGCGCCGCCAACGCCACCGCTCTCGCCGAAATACTGATCGGGTTCTTCGCGGCCCGAACCGCGGCAGACGCCTTCAAGCGGCTCGACGGGGCCGGGGTCCCCATCGAAATCGCCGACCCCGGCGTCACCAAGACGTGGTACGACGAACCCGACCTCATCGCCGCCGGCCTGGTCGCCGAGTACCAACACCCCCACTACGGGCGCTTCCGCCAGTTCGGCCACCTCGTAAACCTGTCGCGGACACCCGGGCGGATCGGCGGTCCGCCGCCGCTACTCGGCCAGCACTCCCACCAGATCCTCACCGGTATGGGCTACACCGACCACGAGATCGAGACACTCCAAGACAAGGGCGTCACCCTGTGGCCCGAATCAGCCGACGCCGGGGCCGGACCGACGTAGGCGGCTACTTGGCGGTCCAGCCTCCGTCGACAATGATCGTCTGGCCCGTGACGTAACGGCCGGCATCGCTGGCCAGCCACAGCACCGCTCCCACAAAGTCGTCGGCCGTGCCGGAGTACGGGAGCGGGGTGTTGCGCTGGAGCCATGAGCTGCCCCGATCACCGTCGTACAGATCGGCCGTCATCTCGCTTCGGAAGAACCCGGGCGCCACCGTGTTGACCCGGATCGAGTGCTTCGCCCATTGGACGGCCAGCTCGGCGGTCAAGCCGCTCAGGCCCAGCTTGCTGGCCGCATACGACGCCTGCGGGATACTCGGCACCCCGACGTGCCCACTGATCGACGAGATGTTCACTGATCGAGCCCCGACCCACCGCGGTCATGGGCCGGAAGACCTCTTGGGACAGCCGGAACGGGGCCACCAGGTTGAGCTGCAGGGTGTTCAGGACCGCGTCGAGCGGCTCGTCCTCGGCTTTCTCGTGCGTAAAAATATTCCCAGCCACGTTCACCAGTATTTCCGGACGTCCCAGCGTCCCGGCCACCTCCCTCACAATCCGACCGGGCTGGTCGGGATCGGTCAGATCGCTGCTGATGGCGAGACCATCGATCTCCGCCGCGAGCGACGCCAGCCGATCGCGTCGGCGGGCGACCACTGCGACCCGAGCACCAGCGCCGGCCAATGCTTTCGAGAGGCTCTCCCCCAGCACGGAAGAACCCCCGGTCACGATGGCCACCCGACCGTCCAGGTCGAACAACCGGAACGCCTCAGGAACCGACCGTGGCATCGGGACATGATTCCACACCGACGGAGGGCGGGCATGCCCTCTCACCGGCCGAGCCGGGCGCCCGTCGCGGCGGACCGGAGTCCTGCGTTGGACCAACCAGCCTGCGATCACGCGATACTGGGACGATGAGTCCGCTACAGAGCCCGGCAGGGCTTTTCGACCTGACAGGAAGAGTGGCCGTCGTGACCGGCGGCAGCCGTGGCATCGGCCGCGCCGTGGTGCTCGGCTATGCAGCTGCGGGTGCAAACGTTGTTATCGCCAGTCGCAGACTTGAGGCATGCGAAGCGCTCGCCGACGAGGTCGGGGCGATGACCGGCCGCCGGGCTCTGCCCGTCGCCTGCAACGTGAGCGTGTGGGAGGACTGCGATCACCTGGTCGAGACGGTCTATGCCGAGATGGGAACGTGCGACATCCTCGTCAACAACGCCGGGTCCTCGCCCCTCTACCCCGACCTGGCTTCGGTCACCGAGCAGTACTACGACAAGGTGCACGCGCTCAACGCCCGGGGTCCATTCCGGCTGTCAACGCTCATCGGCACCCGGATGTACGAGGACAGTGGTGGATCGATCATTAATGTAAGCACGGTCGGTTCACTCCGTCCTGGAGCAAAAGAGCTCGTCTACGCCATGGCCAAGGCCGGGATGAACGCCCTTACCCAGGGCCTTGTCGACGCCTTCGCGCCCAAGGTCCGGGCCAACACGGTGCTCCCGGGATCGTTCGCGACCGATGTGGCCCGCCAAGCCTACTGGCTGACCGGCGGCGAGGAGCAAATGCGGGCGATCGGCCAGCCGGAGGAGATGGTGGGTATCTGTCTCTACCTGGCCAGCGAGGCCGGGTCCTACACCAATGGAGCGACGATCGAAGTAAGCCGAGCGGGGTGGCGGTCCGAGGACGGCGGCTAACAGGCCAGCGCCAAGAGGCCTTTCCTTTCGGACCATCTGGCTCCTACCCGGCCGCACCGGATAGGGTGAAACGAAATCACGGAGACCCCGTCTCGTGAGGTGAGAGACACTATGCATGATTTGCGCGACAGGGCTTGCATCGTCGGCATCGGCGAGACCCGGTATTTGCGCAAGAGCGGCCAGACCGCCCATGAGATGGTCTACGAAGCCGTGGAGCGGGCCTGCCAGGATGCCGGCATTGGAGTCAGGGACCTGGACGGTGTGGTGCAGATGGGCGGGGCCGGCCATCTGGTGACCGCCCAGGAGTTCCAGCTCAACTACGGCATCGCCGACCTGCCCTACGTGGCCACCGCCCCCTTCGGCGCTGGCAGCGCCGTGGGACTCGTGGGCACATCAGTGCAGCCTCTGAGTCCTGCCGCGTTCTTGGCCCGATCAGGTTCCGGGGATGGCGGGTGCTACTGGGCGACTTCGTCCTCGAGTGACCAGGTCTCCGGAAAGACAATCGACGTGCGAGCGAAGTTGCCGCCATCACACGACGGGATCGTGATCCCGGACATGTAAGCCGAGTCGTCAGAGGCCAGGAAGGTGGCGACGGCGGCGTTGTCGCGTAGCGACGGAGGCCGGTTGAGCTTGAGCGGCCCGGGGAACGCGCCCGGGTCCCACGTCCCACCCGAGTCCGCCAGGGCTGCCTCCTCGTAGGACAGCCCGAGGACCTCGGCGTCCGGAGACAGAGCGAAGTTGGCGGACATTCCGTGGGTGGGAGCCAGGCCGTTGACCCGGATGCCGTATTTCCCAAAGTCGAAGGCCATCGAACGGACCAGCCCGATGGCGCCCGACTTGCCGGCGTTGTAGGCCGCGAACCCGGGGTAGGCGTTCAGTCCTCCGGCTGAGGTGGTCACCACGATGTTGCCACCGCCCTGGCCCTTCATGACCCGGGCTGCGTGCTTCCCGCAGAAGAAGACGCCTTTGTAGACGGCGTTATTCACGTCATCCCATTGGGCTTCAGTGACGTCTTCGAGGGGGATGGTGCCGAACCCCTCCACCGGCTTACCCGCATTGGCGAACATGATGTCGAGCCGCCCGAACTGTTCGATGGTCTTGGCCACGGCCGCCTCCACGTCGGCCTCGATCCCGACATCTACCCGCATCGCTACCGCCGTTCCGCCCTTATCGGCAATCGATGCGGCGACGTCGTGGGCCCGCTTCTCCACCACGTCGGTAGCGACAACTGTGGCTCCCTCCTCGGCCCACCACAGCGCGCACTCGCGTCCGAGTCCCGACCCGGCTCCGGTAATTAAGATCACCTTTCCTTCGAAGCGGCCCACCGCTACTACCTCCCTGGCTCGGTGCCCTCGACGTGGCACACCGTAGCATCGCCCCGCCCGGACGCCCCACCTGCGAGATAGCGTTCCAAATCAAGGCGCAACGACACGGGGAGGCTCCCGTCGTCCAACTGCGAACCCTGGCCGCTGGCCGCTGGCCGCTGCCGCTCGGCCACTTGGCTTGGCCCTGAGCGGCTCTCCGGCGCCGGCGCCGAGCCAGGTTGTGAAGGGGGTCGCTGGTCCACTCCCCGACGCCAAAATCATGCCCCCGCCGCAAGCCCCTCGACCAGCTCGACGATGCGCTCGGCCATGGGACGGTCAACGAGTTCAACGAAAAACCCGAGGGTGTCGAGCGTGTCCAGATAGACGATCCCGTGGGTGCCGTCCGGCCGGATAGTCGGGTGGACCTCGAAGCAGGGCGCCACTCCACCTGGCCGCTGTGTCGGGTCGTCGGTCGCGTACCCGACATGGAAGACCCCCTCGCCGCGACTGTCGAGGTATTCGCCCGCTGGACCGCGTCCAAGTCCGGGTTCCACCAACTCGACGACCAGATCCCCCCATTTCCCGAAGGCGTTCCGGTTGGCGATAGTGCCAACCCAGTCCCGGTGGCGGGCCTGGTAGTTGGTGTCGAGGCGGTGGAAGGCCGGCACTCCGAGCAGGGCCCGGTAGCGGGCCATGGCGGCGTCGACATCGCGAACGACGACGCCGAGATGGTAAAGCCGACCGTCGAGCGGCGGGGCGGGATTGTCGCTCATGCCTGCTGCGGTTGTCTCGGGACGTGCCCTGCGATCCCGTACCGGTCGATGTAGCCCTCCATGCGGTCGCTGATGGTCGCTACGGTGAGGCCGAAGTCGCTCGCCTGGTAGCGATGCGTTCCGTGTTTTCCCATGGGCCGCTCGATGGCCCACTGACGCATGGCTGCTTCCGCCTCGGAGGACAACGGCCAGGCGAGCACGTCATAGATCTCTTTGACGGTGGTGATGGGGTCGGCGACGAAGGCGCGGTAGTCGACATCGACAAAGGTTCGGTCCGGCGCCGCAGCCCGGGCAGCGTCGAGGCGCTCGGCTGCCATGGCCCAGATCCGCAACCGGTGGTGGCCCAGTTCGCTCGCCGTGAAGGTGCCCTCCCCGAGGCCCATCGATGCGATCAGGCTGCAGCCCGAGACGATCGATTCGGCCGGGTCCCGGTAGATGTGCAGGAATAGTGCTTCGGGAAACTCCGTAAGCATCGCTCCCATGCCAAAGGCGTGGCTCGGGTTCTTCAGGAGCCACCAGCGGTCGGTGTCATCGGCGCCGATGAGGCGCAGGTTGTCCGCGTAACGACGGTATGACGGGCGCTCGTCCTGCTGGATAAACCAGTCGTGATAGTCCGGCACCGCCTGGGATGACACCCATGTCATGCTCAGGAACGATTGCTGCATGACCTGCAGGCACTCCTCGGGGTCGGCCGGCCCGATGTCGTGGAGCGGGTTTGGTCCGCTGGTCCGGTAGGCGCGGATGCGGTCCTGGTACTCAGGTTCGTTCTCCCACCGGCGCTGGGGCGGGCGGGGCCGGGGCCGGGGAGCCAGCCAGGCAGGAATCCACTGGTAGGCAGGATCGGCGGCCAGAATCTGATGCAGGGCGGTGGTGCCAGAACGGGGGAGCCCAACGACGACGAGTTGCGGCGGCAGCCGGGCAGCCAGGCAGGCGGGCCGGGCTGCCCAGTTGGCCTCCGACGTCAGCCGGGACGCCAGGGCGGCAGCCGCAGAAGCCCGCACCCGCCGGTCGAGCACGGCACCCGCGTGAGGGCTAGTCCTGGCGGCCTCGAGCAGGGTCCGGAGGCCGAACAGGTAGTCGTCTGGACCGAAGTCCGTCAACCCGCGGGCAGCCGCGGTCGCCTCGACTTTCACCGCTTCGACCACGTCGTCGGTCACCCGTCACCCCCGACACTGACGCGGTCGACGTAGCCGGTCCGGAGCACCTGCGAGAGTCCGAGGACCGATGTCACGCCGCCATCTACGATAAGTGACTGGCCCGTGATGAAACGCGATTCGTCGCCGGCGAAGAACAGCGCGGCCCACGCCGCATCCCAGCCGTCGCCATCGATTCCGAGCACGTTGAGCTGGTTGCGCAACTCGCGGCTCGCTCTCCTCCACCATCTCCCCTGCTCTCGAGCACCCGATCACTGGCGGCGCCGACGCTACCAGGTGTCCGGTTTTGAGGTCCGCGGTCCCTCGTTGATCTCCACCAGCCAGCTGGCGGGGCGCGACCGCAACCGGCTTTATTGATCCAGCCGGATGGCACCAACATACCTATTCGTGCCATCTCATCCCGACATCGCCTTCGACCGTCCAACTTCCGCTAGTCCGGGGCCGATGTGAGCTGGGGCCGCATGCGGTATCGTTGACGCAGTATTCGGACGACCGCCTTATAAGTGTTCAAGTATGGCCATGCTTTGCAGCCGACGAGGGGAGCAACTGAAACCGTGCGTGACTATGAGTTGATCTCGACTGACTCGCACCTCGAGGTGCCCCCCTACGCCTGGGAGCCGTACGTCGATAAGGAGTTCCGGGAGTTCGTGCCAAAGGTGGTGAAGCTCCCCGACGGGGGCGACGCATGGGCGATGCCCGGACGGGCAAAGCCGGTGCCGCTCGGCCTCAACTTCTCTGCGGGTCGGGGCTGGGAAAACCTCAAGACGTCCGGCCTGTCCTACACCGACGGCTTGGTCGGCGCGGGTGACGCCAAGCAGCGGCTGACTGAGATGGATCAGGACGGGGTCGACGCTGAGCTGCTCTTCCCGGCAGTGTCCGGGCAGCGGACCCTCGACGTCGCTTCCGTGCCCGCCGAGGCCTACATCGCATTGGCCCGGGGCTACAACGACTGGCTGTCACAGGAGTACACGGCCGAGGATCCCGACCGCCTCCTCGGTCTCGCCATCCTTCCCGGCGCTACCATCGACGACTCGGTGGCCGAGCTCGAGCGGATTGCTACCATGCCCGGCCTCCGTGGCGTTGTCCTCCACCACTGGCCCAACGGAACCCCCGTGCCCGTACCGGACGAGGACGACCGCTTCTGGCAGAGGGCAGTGGAGCTCAAGGTGCCGGTAACAGCGCATGTCAGCTTCGGCGGAGGGGCGGAGGCGGAGCAGCAGGCGATCGTCAAGGCGTCCCAAGAAGGGGTGTCGCTGATGAACTTCGCCCCGATGACGACGATGCTCAGCAAGACCGTCACCCGTGGGGGCCAGGTGATCCAGCTCATTCAGCATGGCACCTTTGATCGTTTCCCTGATTTTCAGATCTTCTTCGCCGAGACTCAGATCGGATGGATCCCCGAGTTCAAAGAAGACGCCGATGAGAACTGGCGGCGACACCGGTACTGGAGCGGCGCCGCCGCCTGGGCCCATGAACCGAGCTGGTACGTCGACCACAACACCAACTGGGGCTTCCAGGTCGACCGGTTCGGGCTGAAGGTGCGGCACGACATCGGCATCGATCGCATCCAGTGGTCTACCGACTTCCCACACGTGCAGTGCGACTGGCCGAACTCGCGCCAGATCATCGAAGACCAGTTCCGGGATATCCCGGAGGACGAGCAGCGCAAGATTCTGTGCGACAACGCCAAGGCGTTCTTCCACCTCGGGACGCCCGTGGCCTGAGCACCCCGGCGGTCGCCCCACCCGAGCGGACCCTGAGCGGGCCACCGGCCCGGACCTTCGGACTCAGCCGGCGTCGAAGATGGCCCCGGTCACCGCCAGCGCCTGCAGCTCCTGGTCCGACAGGTTGATCCACTGCTGGAGGATCTCGTTGGTGTGCTGGCCCAAGCGGGGCGGTGGGTAGTGCAGCGCTCCGGGCGTCCTGGTCCAGTGTTGGGCCGAAGTCGGGTAGGTGACCGGTCCGAGATCCGGCTGGCGCACCACCTCGCCGAAACCGCGCCCGAGCCGCTGCGGGTCCCGCCAGATGTCCTCGTTGTTCTGAACGGGCGCCGCCGCCAGCCCGGCCTTTTGCAGGACGTGCATAGCCGTGTGCGGGCGGAGGCGGGCCGCCCAGGCCGCCACCGTGTCCCGCAATTCCGGCTCAAGTTCCCCGGCTCGCTTCGGTTCATCGGCCATGAGGTCAGGGCGATCCAGAAAGCGGCACAGCGTGTTCCAGTCGTCGGCGTCTTCCACGTCCAGAGCCAGCCACGCGTCCTGGCCCTGGCCCGGGAAGACGCCCGACAGCCACGAACCTGTGGCCCGGTTGGGCGGCCAAGGTAGATCCTCGCCACTTCGGAGCGGCTCCGCATACAAGCCGGCCAGGATGGGAGCCATGGCGTCAATCTGACTGATATCGAGATGAACCGGTTTGCCGCTGGCCCGCGCCTGACTGAGCGACACGACGGCGGCCACGGCCCCGGTCGCCGCAGTCAGGTAGTCCGTCAGCGTGCCGTGGCTGTAGCCCCAGGCGGCGGTCAGCCCGACAAAGCTGCACATGGTGGACGCGTAGCCCAGGTAGCCAGCCCGGGGGCCCGTCCGCCCGTAACCCGAGAGAGAAACCATCACCAGGCTAGAATTGTCTTGGAGCAGTTCGTCATACGAGCAACCCCACCGCTCCAGCACCGGTCCACCGAAGTTCTCGACGACGATGTCGCTGGCCGCGACCAAGCGATGGAAGACAGGCCGGGCCCCAGGCAACGCCAGGTCGATTGAGAGGCTCCGCACCCCACGATTGAGGGTGGCGTACATGACCGTGTTCGGTACACCGGATGGTTCCACCACCGGGTCGCCGATGGCGTACTCCGGGGTACGCAGCACCTCCGGTCGGGCTCGCGGCTCCACCTTGATGACGTCTGCGCCCATCTCCGCCAGCAGTCGGGCCACGGTGCTACCGGCAACGAACGCACCAAAGCTCACGACCCTCACACCTTCCAGAAGAGCGGGGAACTCAGACAACCCCGGCGTCCTTCCACTGTTCGAGCTGGTCATCGGTGAAGCCAAGCTCATCGACGTACACGGCGACGTTGTGCTGGCCCAGCCCGGGGGCAGGACGCCGCAATCCCAGCAGCGGGGCCGTCGAGTGAGCCCATCGCCACGGGATCGTGACGGGATCGCCGTCAGAGTCAGCGATCGACTCGAAGATCTGTCGGGCCCGGGGCTGAACGTCGCCCACGAAGTCGATGGGCGCGTTAACCGGGGCGCAGGGCAGCCCGGCGGCTTGTCCCTTCTCGAACAAGTCCTGACGGCTGCGTTGTGCCATCAGCGCGGCGATCGCCTCCTGTAGGCCATCGAAAATCTCCCGACGCACTAGCGGATCGACCAGCGCCGGCTCCGACAGGCTCGTCAGGATGATCGAGCATGGACAAAAAAGCCCGCCAATGGTGGTTCTGATGGGCCGCTACCGCGAACGGACCGTCTGCACAGGCCCACACCCCGGTCGGCGGGACTCCAACACCGACCTTCCGGCCCCATTCCCCCGGGCGAGCCACGTCGTAGCGCTCCAGCAGGAAGTCCTTGGCGATGGCTACCTCGTGCACAGAGAGGTCGAGCACCTGGCCGCCGGCCCGGTCTCGGCCGTGCAGCGCCACCACGGTCCCGAAGGCGGCGTGGATACCGGCCTCGTCCCACTGGAGCTGGCCCGGAACCGCCAGCGGCGGGCCGTCGTGCTGCCCCACCCAGTGCATCCCGCCACCCATCGCAAAGGACAAGAAGGGGGTCATACGCAGGTCTCGGAGCGGTCCGGTCAGACCAAACGGAGTGATGGACACGACGATGGCGTCGGGCCCGGCCCACTCCAGGGCAGGAGCATCTCGATCAAACCCGATCACGGGGCGTCGGGCGCAAGGCGAAGCCACCACCACATCGCAGTGCCGGCCCAGCCCGGCAAGCACCGGCAACGACTCAGCACGGCTCACGTCGACGGTGATTCCTCGTTTGTTGGCGTGGTAGGAAGCGAACATCAGGCTGGTCGCTCCGACCGAGCGTCCCTCCAGGAATGGAGGCATCCGGCGCATCTGATCGCCCCCGGGCGGCTCGGCAAGCAGCACGTCCGCCCCCAAGTCAGCCAGCAACTTGGTGCAGTAGGCGCCAATGGCGCCGCTCACATCCAGCACCCGGATAGCAGACAGCGGCCCGGCCACTCCCTCTTCCATCCTGTCTCCCGGTTCCCATCAGCATCCAGCGGAGTGAGCTAGGCACTCTAGCGCCTGGGCCATGCCAGCCCGGTACGAGCCCAGCATCCGGCAGCCGCGGCCCCGATCCCGCTCGCGGGTCGTCCTAGTATGCTCCGTCCGGCACTTCGGCCTGGGTGGCGAGTGCATCAAGCGGAGGCAACCATGCCGCAGCCAGCAGTCGCTCGGGAAAGCCGGCAAATCGAGTCCGCGTCCCCGCGAGGCCGCGAGTGACGCCGACGCTGGTGGTCCGCGGTGGCCATGTGCTCGACCCGGCCACGGGTTTCGACGAACCGGCCGACGTGACCATCGCCGGCGATCGGATTCTCGGTGTCGGGGTGGGCGAGGAGGCCGCGGAACGGATTGAATATCTCGACGCCTCGGGATTGATCGTGTGCCCGGGTCTGGTCGACCTTCACGCTCATGTCTACGAATGGGCGACGGACTTCGGGTTACCACCACAAGCAGCCGGCGTCGATGCGGGCGTCACCACGGCGGTTGACATGGGGAGCTCCGGCGCCTGGACGCTGCCCGGCTTTCGACACCATATCGTCGACCGCAGCACGACCGAGATGCTGTCGTTCATCAACATCACGCTGATCGGATCCATGCAGGCGGGCCGCGGTGGGCCCAGCGTCTTTAACCCCGATTTCGTCGACCCGGTTGCAATCGAGCGGATGCACGCCGACCATCCGGATCTGGTGAAGGGCATCAAGACCTACGCCGAGTCGGGAGGGTGGTCCCGGGGCTGGCAGCCGTTTCTCACCAAGGCCCTCGATGCCGCCGATCGCACCGGCCTGCCCCTGTACATCCACACCGGCGAACTCCTGCAGGTTGACGAGGCGCACCGCCCCGACCCGGACACCGTGCTTCTCGACGTGCTGGCCGCGGCCCGCCCGGGCGACATCCTTGGCCACTGTTATAGCGCCATGCCCGACGGCATCCTGGGACAGCACGATCGGCCGTCGCCCCGACTGCTCGATGCCGTCTCCAGGGGCGTGCGCCTTGACGTCGGCCATGGCCTCAACTTTTCTTTCCGGACCGCGGCCCGGATGCTCGAAGCCGGGCTGTTTCCGACGACCATAAGCTCCGATGTCCACGCCGCCCTGTACGGGGTGCATGACGTGGCGGCGTGCACCTGGAGCCTCATCGGCACCATCTCCAAGCTGGTCGCCCTGGGGATGAGCCTCGACGAGTGCGTGCTGCGGGCGACGCGCCGCCCGGCAGAGGTGCTTGGCCTCGAAAACGAGATCGGCTCGCTCGCGGCGGGGTCGCGCGCCGACCTGACGCTGCTGCGCGAGGTCCGCGAAGAATGGACGTTCACGGACGGGGTCGGCGACACCCTGGAGACGGACCGCCGGTACCTACCCGAAGTCGTCGTACGGGCCGGACGGATCCACTACCCGAGCCGGGTGCTGATGCGCGATGTCGACCCTGATCGCTTCCTGATAGCCGGCGTCCAGGCCGATCCGGCCGGCCGCTGAAGCCTTACAGACGTGCTGAGTCGAGGGCCACCGAAACGGGAGTTGCAGGATGAACGGGACATTGCTGGTCACCGGCGCCACCGGAAGCGTCGGCGGGAACATCTGCCGTCTGGCGGTCGAGCACGGCCTGCCGGTCCGCGGGCTCGTTCGGAATCTTCCGGCCGCCCAGCCCCTCGAAGGGCTGGGCGTGGACCTGGTCGAGGGCGACGTGACCGATGTGGATTCGGTGATGCGAGCTGCCAGAGGCGCGGACATCATCATCCATGCCGCCGCCCAAATCGGCGGCACGTGGACGACCGCCACGGATGCAGACTTCCAGGCTGTCAATCAACAGGGAACCTTCAACGCGCTCGACGCGGCCGAAGCCAACCACGTGAAGCGCACCGTCCTGCTGCTCTCGGGGGTGGTGGCAGACCACCGGTTCACCATCACCGAGATTTCGCCGCTGCGCGCCATCAGCCCTGAGAACTCGCCCTATGCCCGCACCAAGCTGGCCGGAATGTACGAAGGCTTGGCTCGAGCCGCACGCGGCATGGATGTCAACTTCGTGATTCCCGGCGGCATCTTCGGCCCCACGCCGCTCATTGAACGGGCCCTGGTCCCCACGATCTACACCGGAACGCTGGTGGCGGCGGCTCGCGGTGAGCTCACTTCCTATCTTCCTTCCCGGCAGAGCTGGGTGCTCGCATCCGAGGTGGCCGCCATCTCACTGGCTGCTGCGGAGAGGGGCCAACGAGGAGCACGCTACCTGGCTCTGGGACGATCCGAGGATGCCTGCTCGCTGCCGGCCTTTTGCAACCGCTTTCTCGAGATGGCGGGCATTGATCACCACGTGACCGAAATCGATATCAACGACCCGGCGGTGATGTCCGAGTCGCAGTTCGGGTCCATGGTGAGGTATCTGCAGGCGACCTACCCCGATCCGCTCCACGATTGCCGCGTCACCACCGCCGAGCTCGGTATCGCTCCCGCCCGCCTGGACGAGGGACTGCAACAGACCCTGCGCTGGCTCAGGGAGCACGACAAGGTTTGAATCGGGGCGGCCCAGACTCCTAGCGGCGCCATCCGGCCGACGCCCTGAGCGGCTCTGGCTTCGGCCCCGCCGCCTTGAGAGCATTGGCGAGCATGGCGACCAACTCGGCCAGCCGGTCCTCGATATCGGCAGCGTCGGGCGACGGGGTGCTCCGGGCGTACTCGGCCAGAGCATGGATAGCCCAGTTGAATACCAGATCGAACCGCGCCTCGAAGACCGAGACTGACAGTTCCGGGAGAAAAGCCTGCACGTGGGCGCGCAGACAACGGTATCCGTCCAGGTGGGCGTCAACGTCGCCTCGGTGCTCTGTCGCCACCACACTGATGCGGGCCTCGTCGGTCAGGACACGGGCCAAAAACCCCAAAAAGTTGTCGTCGGGGTCACCGATGCTCTCGGCGTGGGGCTGCAGGAGGGCGTCGAGCAGACGCTCGACAGTCCACGAATCCCGATCCGCCTCCAGATCCTTCAACAATTCCCGGCGCCGATCGTTGATCCGCACCACCCGATAGCCGTAGATCGCATCGATCAGGTCCTGCCGGTTACCGAAGTGATACTGCGTGACGGTATTGTTCCGCTGCCCGGCGGCCTGGCCAATCTCACGCAGCGACACGGCTCCGATGCCTCGCGACGCGAAAAGCCGCTCGGCCGTCCGTATCAGGACCTCACGGGTGAGGCGCCCGCTGGCGTTGCCGCGCTCCCGGACCTCGAGTGACACCTGGCGCCTATCTCGATCCAAGCCTGGCATCCGCCCCGCCACGTCGCGATGCGGCCCTCCTCGCCTCCTCGGATTTCGGGAGGGGGATGCACGACGAAATGACGTCCTCCACTACCAGCCGGAGTAGATCGTCCTTGTCCTCGATGTAGTAGGTCGCCATCGGCGTTACCCCCAGCTCCGCCGGAACGGCCCGCATCGTCGGGCGCGACAAGCCCCGCTCCTGGATCAGTCGCAGCGCGGCCGCGACGATCTCCTGGCGCGTCAGCGATCGCGACCGGGGACTCGGCGGCACAGCGCCGAGTATAGTCATCCAGCCGGACCGAGGGGGTACGATGTATATTGAAACGGGGTGAGACCTAAACTGGGTGCAGCTCATCTCTCCTTCTCCGCGCCTTCCACTAGGGTGAAGACCCGCGCAAGAGAGGACGAATCGTGGCCAGGATCGGGCGCCCGCCTGGATGGCCGACGGCCAGGGGCGCTAGCGCCTTCGATCCAGCACCGACTGCCACAACATCGCCTGCCGGCGACCACGACGAAGCAGGTAGCACAGGACCGACGTGTCGCCTGCGGCACCCGCCTCCTCGGCGAGCCGACCCAGTGCCTGGAGGTCTCCCGAGTCGACCCCTAGCGTCTGGCGGGCATCGGCGGCATCCATCTCGTCGAGCCGAGCACCGATCTGGTCATAGGCCCGCAGGTAATGGACGAGAATCTGGTGGTTGCGGGTCTGGTCGCGAAGGCCCATTTCGGGGATGCCCCGGACCCCCTGACGGATGCCGTCCAGCAGGGCGTCGTACCACGACGTGCGAGGCGACGCGACGAGGTCCGGAGCCGGCAGGGCAGGATCGGGGATCCCGAGATACCTGCTCAGCCGCTCGGCCAGGTCCCGAAGGTAGCGCTGGGTGACGAGCAGGTACGGAGGCCAACCCCGGGCCCCGCCCCCTCTGGCCACCGCTAGTGAGGTCGTGACGGCGCACCGGTACTGGACCGCCACCCCGTAAAAATCCAGGTTCGGCTGGAGGATCGGAATACCGCTTCGCTCGGAGTACTCGATCAGGTAGGGAGCGATATCGGCCACCAGCCGGCCGGCGCGCACCAGGACCCAGGCGACGTCATCCATGGGATCGCCAATGTGAGCGAACTCCATGTCGCACAGGCCGGTGACCCGCCCCTCCTCGGCCAGGAAGTTGCCCGGTCCGGTGTCGCCCTGCACGAAACAGGTGCGGAACACGCTCGATGGCGGGTGAGCGACGAGGTAGGACCCGGCGTACCGAATCAGGGGATCCAGACCGGGTACCAGGTCGCCCAATCGACGCCACATCCGGATATCGAGCACGGCGTGGTCCTCAGGGGTCCTCGGTCGTTCAAACCCGGGCAGATCGAGCTGGTTGGTGTCGAGGGTATGCAGATCACCGACGACCCGCATGAACGCACCGAGCGTGACCGCTTGCTCTTCCGGGGTATCGCCCAGGTCAGATCGGCCGGGGATCAGTTCGAGCAGAAGTGCCGCGCCTCCGGGAGCGAGGCCCAGCACGGCTGGTACCGGAACCCCGTTCCCTGACAGAGCGCGGTAGGCGGCCGCCTCCTTGACCACGTTGATCTCAGTCCCGGTGAAGGAGCCGCCGGCCTCGACCCGCAGAACGGCGCCGACCTGCTCACGGTCGCCGCGCTCCACGTCCAGGAAATAGCTGTGTCGTGAGCCGCCACTCGGAGTCCGTACGCAGCGAGTCACGATGCCATCAAGGGTTTCCGCCACCCATGCCGTCAGGGCCGGGTCGAGTTCGCCCGGGCGGGAATCCGTCATCCGGGAAGATATCCCGCCCGACCCCGAGTCACAGGCCGCGAAAGCCCACTGTCACTGAGCACAGCTGGTGACCGCGCCCTCGGCGCCCAGTTCGACTCGAACGTGAATGGCGTCGTGCGTGCGACGCAGAACGTCCGCATGGGTCACCAGGGGCCACCTGAGCTCGTCACCGCTGCCGCCCGGTGGAAGACTCGCTCAGTCGATCCGGGGTGGTCGTCATCTCCCCCTCCTTTCGCTCGTCATCACCGGGCGAACAGTACGGGACTCATGAGCCCGGGTTCTAGCGCTCGTTATGAATACCTGTCAACATTCACACGTAGCCTCGTGAGCAAGGTCAAGCTCGGGGAGGGACGGCCGATGACGCGAGTGAACGAGGACGGTCTGCAGGCGGCGGACGTTGACGCGGAGGGGCTGGCCTCCTACATCCAGGAGCGGACTCACACGGCCTGGCAGGAGCCGGAGCGGGCCAGAGCCCGGGCCAGCGCCGAGCCCATGCAGATGTATGTGGACCTGGCTGCCGCCACACCGGTACTGCGAACCGGCGAAGCGAACGTCACGCTGTTGAAGATGGCGGACATCCTCTACGTCAACAAGCACCATCAGGTGCGGCAGGCAGCCAGATTCCTGGGCAGCAGCCGGCCCGCCATCCCGCTCGGCCTCGACGGACCCGAGCACACCAAGTACCGGCGACTTCTCGATCCGGTGTTTACCGCCAACCGCGTCGCGCCCCTGGCGCCGAGCGTGCGCCGCCTGGCCAATGAGTTGATCGACACGTTCATCGAGGCGGGCGAAGCTGACGTCTACTATCAGTGGTGCGAACCGCTCCCGTCGACGATCTTCCTGTCCATCATGGGCCTGCCGCTGGAGGATCTCGACGAATTTCTCCGCTTCAAGAACCTCACCCTTTCGAATGAATCCAACGAGCGGCACTCGGTGGACGAGCTGGTCGCTATGCGGATGGAAGCGGTGGAATGGATCCACAACTACTTCAACTGTGATCTTGATCGCCGGGAAGAGAGCCAGGACCCCGGCGACGACCTCATCGGGGGTCTCCTCACCACCACGGTTGACGGGGACCGCCTGACGCGCGAGGAAATCCTGGACATCCTCGGTCTGCTCATGATCGCTGGCCTGGACACGGTTGCCGCCTCATTGGCCTGCTTCCTCAGCTATTTCTCCCGCTATCCGGAGCAAAGGGCCAAGCTGCTCGCCGATCCCGCTCTGTGGCCCGGCGCTATCGAGGAATTGATGCGGTACGAATCACCGGTCACCGATGGCGGCCGCGTCGCCTTGACCGACATGGACCTGCCCAGCGGCGAACACATCCAGGCCGGTACCCGCATGTCTGTGTGCTGGCACGCCGCCGACCTCGACTCGGACTTCTTCCCGCGCCCGCTGACCGTCGACTTCGAGCGCAGCCCCAACAAGCACATCGGCTTCGCCAGTGGCTGGCACCGTTGCCTCGGCTCCCACCTGGCCCGCATGGAGATGGTGACGGCCATGGAGGTGTGGCACGAGCGGATCCCGGACTACCGGATCAAGGACGGGGTCCAACTGGTCTATAGCGGAAATCCGCGGGCACCCCACCATTTTCCGTTGGTCTGGTAGCTGACGGTACAGTCGTGCTGTGGACGGCATTTGTAGTGACCTGGTCGTAGTCGAACTTGGAGCCGGCAGTGCGGCGGCCGCCGAGACGGGCATGTTCCTGGCGGACAACGGCGCCCGGGTGATCAAGGTGGAGGGGCCCGACGGTGATCCGCAGCGGGTGAGTCTGCCGTCGGGTTGGACCGTGTGGAACCGGGGCAAAGAGAGTGTGGTCGCTGACCTCGCAACCACCGAGGGCCAGGCGATGGTCCAGGGCCTGCTGGCGGGCGCGGATGTGGTGATCGAGGCCTACGACGCCGGCCACGCCGAAGCGTGCGGGATCGGATACGAGCAGGTCCGCGCCTCGAATCCATCCCTTATCTATTGCTCGATCAAGGGCTTTGGCCCGGAAGGACCCTACGCCGACATCAAAGGCCGCGACGCGCTGGTCATGGCCAAGGCGGGCACCTTCTCGCGAGGGGACTTCGGATTCCGCCCCGGCCCGATCTTTGCCGGGGCCTTGACGGCCAGCAACGGCACGGCCCACATGGCGGTGAGCGGCATACTTGCCGCCCTGATCGTCCGGGACCGGACCGGCACCGGTCAACGAGTCGACGCGTCCTTGTATCTCGGACTCAATCCCATCGATTATTTCCTGTCGTACCACGTGCAACTGGGCCAGCGGTCCGGGCCTGCTGCCACCTCCGAATCGGCGCCACCGCGCCGGGCTCCGGCCGCGACCAGGTACATGGTCTCCGCCTGCACGCGTGACGGTCGGTGGCTGTTTTTCAGCCCTCAGCTTCCTCACCAGGCGAGGGCCCTGATGCAGGTTCTCGAGCTCGACTCGATGTGCGAGGAGGAGCGGTTCAAGGACATGCCTGCGTTCTGGACGCTGGAGGACGCAGCCGCCTGGGAAGAGGCGATCTACCAGCGAATCAAGGAGCGCGATCTCCAAACGTGGATCGACCGGGCCCTGGCCAACGACGATCTTCCGTTCGAGCCAGTGCTCTCCGCCGAAGAGGCGCTCGACCATCCGCAGCTGCGGGCCAACGGCAATGTGGTCGTGGTGGAGGACCCCACGGTGGGGCCAGTGGAACAGATCGGTCCCGTGGCCGCGTTCAGCCGGACTCCGGCGCAGATCGTGCACGCCGCGCCCGGGCTCGATCAGCACGGCCCGCTGCCAGCGGCCAAGCCCGCCGTCCAGCTCAGCTCCGGTCTGCCCCGCCATGCCCTCGAAGGCGTCACCATCGTGGAGTTCGGCTATTTCTATGCCATGCCGTTCGGAGTGACCATGGCAGGCGCGCTGGGAGCCCGGGTGATCAAGGTCGAGAACCTCGACGGCGACCCTATGCGATGGAGCTTCGGGCCTCCGGAGTGGGGTTCGCTCAAGACGATGGAAGGCAAGGAGAGCATCTGCCTCGATCTGCGCAGCGACGCCGGGCGGCGCATCATGCACGAGCTCATCCGCCGGGCTGACGTTTTCGTGCAGGGCTTCCGGCCGGGGGTGGACCAACGGCTCGGGGTCGACTATCAGACCGCCACCGCGCTCAATCCCCGCCTGGTCTACGTGCACGGGGCCGGCTACGGCAGCAGCGGGCCCTATGCCCACCGGCCTATCTACGCCGGAACTGCGGCGTCAGGCGCAGGCAGCGTCCACCGGCAAGCTGCCTACTGGCTCGATCCTGAGCTCAACAAGTCCCTTGACGCCATGAGCGCCCAGGCGGTGGTAGCTCCCCGCATGCGCAACCTCACCGACGGCGACGCCAACGCCGCGGTCAACGTCCTGTCGGCCATTCTCTTCGGGTTACGTCATCAGCAGCGCACCGGCGAGGGACAATTTGTGGCCACGAGCATGCTCGGAGGAAACGCCCTCGCCTACGCCGACGACTTCAACCGCTACGTCAACAAGCCTCCCGTCCGCCAGGCCGATCCCGAGCAGTTCGGCCTCGAGGCCACCTACCGGCTCTACCAGGCCCGGGAGGGCTGGGTGTTTCTGGGTTTGACCAACCAAACGGAATGGCAGGCGTTCACCCGTCTGGCGGGCCGAGCTGATCTGGGCGTCGACCCTCGCTTCGCCACCGTCGCCGACCGGCAGGTTCACGACGCCGAACTGGCCTCGGAGCTCGAAGCCCTGTTCCGGGATCGGAACGCCGCCGATTGGGAGTCACTGCTCACCCCCGACCATGTCGGCTGCGTCAGGGTGACCGAGCGGTCCCAGGCAGAAACCATGGTCTCGGACGGGAACCTGCGCGCTATGGGACTCGTCGCCGAGATCGACCATCCCGTGTTCGGGCCCCTGCTCCGCTACGGTCCCCCGGCGCGCCTCTCGGCCACGCCGGGCCGGGTGGCTGCGGCATGCACGATGGCCCAGCACACCGCCGCCATCCTGACCGAACTCGGCTACACCGAGGACGAAATCGCCAAGCTGGCCGCCGAAAGCTTCATCCGGCTGCCGGATTGAGCTTCCCGGTTTCGAGCGGTTGATTCAGGCCGGGAGCTCGCCCGCGGCCTGAACCAGCTCGAAGATGTCATTGGGACCCAGCGGGGTTCTGGTCAACCTGACTCCGAGGGGCGCCAGCGCGTCGCTGACCGCGTTGGCCACCGCGGCGTGCGACCCGATGCGCGATCGCCGCTCGGCCAGCCGCGGATTGTCGCGGTTGGACGCGGTTGGACGCTGCGCCCCAACCGAGGATTGTCGCGGTTGGACGCTGCGCCCGAACCGTCCCTTGCCTGGTCACGATGTGGCCCCCCATGCTGGATACGACGCTGACCGTCAGCTCATGCCAACCGGCGGAGGGCTTCGAGCAGCACCCCGACCGTCGACGGGTCGCTGCACTATAATCGGCGCATCCTTACGACACCGGGGGGTTGCCATCAAGTGACTTCGTCAGTTGGTCGAATGACAATCTCCGTCAAGGGCGGGCTGACCGTCTGGTCAAACGTCGGTTCCCGGGTTGGTGGTTCTGATGCATGATTTTCTGCCCTTCATCATCATCGGGTTGACCGCGGGGTCGGTATACGGCCTCTGCGCAGTGGGCCTGGTATTGACGTATAAGACCTCGGGCATTTTCAACTTCGCTCAGGGCTCGATCGCCACGCTGGCAGTGTTCGTGTTCTTCTGGTTGCGGACGCAACACCATTGGCCCTGGCCGGTGGCCGCGGTGATTTCGGTGTTGGTGCTGGGCCCCATCATCGGCGTGGGCATGGAGTTGATGGCCCGCATCATGGCCAACGTGGCCGATGTGTTGAAGATCGCGGCCACCATCGGGATTGTCATCACGGTGTTGGCGATTGGCGATATTTGGTACGGGTCGGTGACCACCTCGTTCCCGGCCTATTTGCCCGCGTCGACGTTCCGGCTGCTGGGCGTGAATGTGGGCTGGGATCAGCTCACCGTCTTTTTGATCTCCCTGTTCGCTACCGGGGCTCTGTTCTATTTCTTCCGCTACGTCCGGATGGGGTCGGCGATGCGGGCCGTGGTCGACGATCCGGCCCTGGTAGCCATGACCGGCGAGAGCCCGCTTCGTGTGCGACGGTGGGCGTGGGTGATCGGCTCCACGTTCGCCACCTTGTCGGGCATTCTGCTGGCGCCGTCGCTGAGTTTGAACGGTCTGATCCTGACCGAGCTGGTGGTGCAGGCGTTCGGTGCGGCCGCCATCGGCTACTTCTCCTCGCTGCCCCTGACCTACGTGGGAGGCCTGGTGGTCGGGGTTGCAGGCGCCCTGGCCACGAAGTACGTGGCCCAGGTGCCCTCCCTGTCCGGCCTGCCCCCGGGCCTGCCGTTCATCATCTTGTTCCTGGTCCTCATCTTCACGCCCCGGGCCAGGCTGGCGACTCGCCGATACGTCCCGACCATTCGCTTCCCGGAGCCGTATTACGCCCCACCCCGGGTCCGGGGTCTGTCCGCAGTGGTCATCGTGTTCGTACTGGGACTGGTTCCCCATCTGGTCGGCGTCAAGCTGGCCGTCTATTCCTCCGGGCTGATTGACGTGATCCTGGTCATCTCCCTGGGTATCCTGGTCCGGGTCTCGGGCCAGGTGTCGCTGTGCCAGTACGCCTTCGCGGCCGTGGGCGCCGCCGCCATGGGCCATTTCACGTCCGGGCTAGGTCTGCCCTGGGCCGTGGCCCTGCTGCTGGCCGGGCTGGTGGCCGTGCCCATCGGCGCCATCATCGCCATCCCCGCCATTCGCCTGTCGGGCGTGTTCCTGGCCCTGGCCACGCTGGGCTTCGGGATCTTGTTGGAACAGATGTTCTACACCATGAGCTTCATGTTCGGCCCGACCACGGCCGGCATTCCGGTCCCCCGGCCCAACTTCAGCATCGCCGGGTTCAATTTCGGGACGGACACTGGCTTCTACTACGTGATCCTGTTCTTCGCCGTCCTGGCCGGGCTGACCATGGTGTTGATCATGCGGTCACGGCTGGGCCGGGTCCTGGGAGCCATGTCCGATTCCCCGGTCGCGCTGGAGACGCTGGGCACGTCGATCAATCTGTCCAAGCTGCTCGTGTTCTGCATCAGCTCCTTCATAGCCGCGATCTCGGGGGCGCTGGCCGCCAGCTTGTTTAGCTTCGCGGTGGGATCGGAGTTCTCCTCCTTCTCGTCGCTGACCCTACTGGCCCTGGTTGCCATCATCCCTATCGGTGCCCCCTGGTTCGCCCTCCTGGCAGGTGCGGGTCTGGAGGTCATCCCTGCGTACATCAACCTCGGCAAGGTCAACGACTACTTCAGCATCCTCTTCGGGGTGTCCGCCATCGTTGCTCCCCTGACCCTGGCCCGCCACCCGGGCGCCCCCCAGGCGGTACGCCGCCTGTGCCGGCGCATCGACCAGGCCTTGCCCCACCGCCGCCGGCCCGAGCCACCACCGGTGGAGATCCCCCGCACCTTGCGGGGCGACGGCCTCCAAATCCAGGACCTGCAGATCTCCTACGGCGGGTCACGGGCCGTCGACGATTTGACCCTGGTCGCACCGACCGGCTCCATTACCGGATTGATCGGCCCCAACGGGGCTGGCAAGACCAGCACCTTCAATGCCGTGTGCGGCCTGGTCACCCGGGAAAACGGCCACATCCTTCTCCACGGCAGCGACCTGGCCAACATCGGGACCCCGGCCCGAGCCCGCCGCGGCCTGGGCCGCACCTTCCAGCGCGTCGAGCTGTTCAATTCCCTCACCGTGCGCCAGAACGTCGAACTGGGCCGGGAGGCCATCCTGGCCGGGGGGAACCCGCGCACCCAGCTCTTCGCCCGCCGGGGTGAGGCCGCCCTGATCGACGCCGCCACCGAAGAGTCGGTGGCGTTGACCGGGATCACCGACATTCTGGACCGCACGGTGGCAGAGATCTCCACCGGGCAGCGCCGCCTGGTCGAGCTGGCCCGGGTCCTGGCCGGACCATTCGACATGATCCTCCTGGACGAGCCCTCCTCCGGGCTGGGCGCAGCCGAAACCGAGCACTTCGGCAACATCCTTACCGAGGTGGTGGCCAGCCGGGGCGTGGGCATGCTCCTGGTCGAACACGACATGAGCCTGGTCCATCAGGTCTGCGACAAGGTGTGGGTGCTGGACTTCGGCCGGCTCATCTTCGACGGCACCGCCGCCGAGATGCTCAACAGCGAGGTGGTTAAAGCCGCTTACCTCGGCTCTGAACTGCCCGTCAGCGCCGCCCCCACCGCCGAGGCCCAGCCGTCGAGCATGCCATGAGCACCCCTGCCACCACCCCTGCCACCACCCCCACCCTCCGGATCGAATCCATTACCGCTGGCTACGGGCCCACCACCGTGCTGTGGGACGTCGACCTCGACGTCCCTGCCTCCTCGGTGGTGGCCCTGCTCGGGCCTAACGGGGCCGGCAAGACCACCCTGCTACGGGCCGCCTGCGGGTTCATTCCGACCAAACAGGGGCGCATCGTGCTCGATGGCGTCGACGTGACCGGCCAGCCCCTCCACGAGATTGCCCGTCACGGCGTCTGCCACATCCCCGAGGGCCGGGGCATCTTCCCCTCCCTCAGCGTCCGGGAAAACCTGACTCTGTTCTCCCCCAAACGAACCGAGAGCCAACAACTCGAACGAGCTACCGCCGCCTTCCCCATCCTTGGTGCCCGATTGCGGCAAACGGCCGGAAGCCTCTCCGGCGGAGAACAGCAGATGCTTGCCATCGTGCGGGCCTACATCTCCAGCCCGGCCCTCGTGCTGGTGGACGAAGCCTCCATGGGACTGGCCCCTTTGATCGTGGACCAGCTGTTCGAATTCCTCCGCCGCATCGCCCGCGAAGGCACCTCCCTGCTTATCGTCGAGCAGTACGTCTACCGGGCCCTGGACCTGGCCGACCAGGTCTACCTCCTCAACCACGGGCGCATCGTGTTCGCCGGCTCCCCGGAGGAGCTACAAAAGCTGGATATCTTCGAGCGCTACCTCGGCGCCGAAGCCGGGGTTACTCGTTGATCAGAGCGGTCCAGGTCGGCGGGGGCAGACTCGAGTTCTAGGCCTGCAACCCCAGGTCGGCCACCAATCCGGGCGCGCTGACGATCTTCCCGCTGTAGCTCATCGGCTCATCGCAGGTGCACAGGTAGGCGATGGCGGCGGCCGGAATCGTGGGAGAGATGGCGGCCGCACCGGCCTCTGCGACGCCCTGTTGCTGGAACGTCTGCTCCATGGTCTCGGTCAGGACGAACCCGGGCTCGACGTTGACAACGGCGATGTTGTGTGCGAGTCCTTCCTGGGCGACCACGTTGGCCATCCGGTTGAGAGCCGCTTTGCTGGCGCCGTACAAGGGACCATTGTCGGGGAAGGAACTCCCTTCCAGCTTGGTAGCCCGGTCCAGGGGCAGCAGAGCGGCCGCCCCGGATGTCACGTTGACAATCCGGCCGCCACCGCGCTCCCGCATCGAGAGCCAGAACCCGCTGGTCAGCATCAGCGGCGCCGTCACGTTGACGGCGAAGCCTTTCTCCCACTGCTCGCGCGTCAGCTCCGGCACGTGTGCCCATAACGCTTTCCCCACCGTGTAGGCCGCATTGTTGACAAGGATGTCAACGCCGCCGTAGTGCTCCAGCGTGACGGACACGACATGATCGAGGTCTGCCTGAACCGAGGCGTCGGCCCGGATCACCAGGAAATCGGCACCGAGCTCCTCGATGGCCGCGGCGGTGTCTGTCAGCGTGCCGGGGGTATTCGGCCGCTCCTGTTCGGTGCGGGCGACGATGACAACTGCGGCCCCGCGACGGGCCAGGGCGAGGGCGGTCTGCTTTCCGATCCCCCGGCTGGCGCCAGTGACCACCGCCACCTTGTTCTCCAATGGCCGCTCGACCGGTATCGTCACCGACGCTCTCCTCCCGTTCCGAGTAGTATAAGTTCGGTGTCGAGCGTGAGGAGCGGGAATCCGACGGAATTCCGCAGTGAGCGTCGGGGCGCCACAACCGACGATTGGGCAACTCACCGGGTTTGCTCTGATTAGCGAAGCGCGAGGAGTGGATTGTAGGGATGACCACCGTCTCGGATGCGGAGTTGCTGGCGGCTCTCCCCGACACACTCATCGATCATGACAACAAGGAGTTCTACCGGGGCTGGTTGGAGCACCGCTTGGTGATCAACCGCTGCGCGGATTGCGGATATTGGCACCATCCGCCTCGCCCTATCTGCCCCGAGTGCTGGTCACGGCGCGTCGAGCCGACCGAGGTGACCGGTCGGGGGACCGTCTATCTCCTGGTTCGCCTCCACCAGGGTCCTCCCGCCCCCGACGTCGACTACTCGCAGCCCCATCCGGTGGCCACCGTACAGCTGCAGGAGCAGGACGGTTTGCGCTTCACGTCCACTGTCATCAACTGCCCGCCTGAAGACGTGAAGGTGGGCATGCCCGTGCGACTGGCCTGGATCGAACGGTGGGGCGCGCCCTACCCGGTGTTCGAGCCCGACCCTGATGCGGAGTAGGAGCGTTTGACGTGGCCCGCAACCCCATAAAGGACCAGGTGGCGTTTGTTGGCGTCGGCTCGACCGGCTTCTTCCGCGACGCCAACGCCCGATCCCGGCTCGATTTGGCCCTGGAGGCCGGAGTGAAAGCCATCCAGGATGCGGGCCTGACGAAGAGCGACATCAACGGCGTGGTGGGGACCTTTCCCGAGGCCCGGGTAATGGCTTCCAGCCTGGGCTTGCCCGAGGTGACCCATCATTCCAACCAACCCATGCCGCTGGTGTTCGCCATTACCGACGCCATGAATGCCATCTATGCCGGTGCCGCTGACGCCGTTCTGGTATTCCACGCCCTCTACCGGGCGCCGGCCATATCCCGGTCTGCCGCCCGGGATCCCTTCCGGAGAGGGCTCGGCTTCGGGGGATCGCCAGCCCCGGCCAGGACCCGTCACGACCCCGAGCATCTGAGCGCCGAGGGCTACGCGGCCTGGGCCAGCCGGTATTTCTACGAATACGGGGCCACCCGTGAGCTGCTGGGCCGCATCGCCATCAACGAACGCTCGAACGCCCTGCGGAACCCGCTGGCGGCCATGCGCGAACCCATCACCATGGATGACTACCTGGCCGCCCGGATGGTGCGCGACCCGCTGTGCCTGCTCGACATGGACGTGCCCGTGGACGGCGCCGACGCTTTCGTGCTCACCACCGCAGCGCGGGCCCGGGACCTGCCCCACCGGCCGGTCCTGATCCATGCCGCCACCAACGGCCTCACTGCCCACAACGGTGAAGAGAGCACCGACGGACTGTCGCATCATGGCCAGCACGTCGTGGTCAAGAACCTGCGGGAGAAAAGCGACATCTGGATCCCTGACGTCGATGTCTACTTCCCCTACGACGGGTTCACCATCATCACCGTGGAATGGATCGAAACCACCGGCTGGTGCAAGCCCGGCGAGGCTGAGGGGTTCGTCGCGGACAACTGGGACCCGGCCGGCAATCGGATCATGATCGACGGGCGCATCCCTATCAACCCGCACGGGGGCAACCATTCCGAAGGTGGCACCCAGGGGTCGGGCCACATCCGGGAAGCCATCACCCAGCTGCGCGGCAACGCCGGCGAGCGGCAGGTTCCGGGCGCCCGAACTGCGTTTCTTACGCCGGGTGGCATTTTCTTCAACGCCCAGGGCCTGATCCTGCGAGTTGACTGACGCCGTAGGTGACACTGTTGCCACTACTGCTGGGAAGCTACACTGAGACCTCGTAACTGTTGGCGACGGAGTTCTACGAAGTAAAATCGATCGGAACGACGAGAGGACCGGAGCATGGCGACGGTGACGCAACCCGAGCTCGGCTATTGGATCAACGATGCCGACAATCACTTCAACGAGCCGCCCGACTGCTTCGAACGGTATATCGACCCCAAGCAAGCGGATCTGTCCATCCGGAGTGTGACCGGTCCGGATGGCCGACCCTTGCAGCTGTTCGCGGGGAAGCCGTCGAAGTTTCACTCCAGGCAGGTGACCTTCTCGTCCGACGAGTTGGCAAAAATGCTGGGCGACACCTCCAAGATCGGGACGGGCCGGGGCACCGTGCCCAGGGAAGCGGACGAGCCCGAGCTGTCGGTCATCCCCGGGATGCTGTTGAACCGGCTCAATCCACTCAAGGGCCTCGATGACGAGCAGCGCAAGGCGTTTGTCAGCGACTTCCGCCATAAGTCCGAGGCCTTCGGAAACAGGGACCTGCGGCTGGCCCTGATGGACGAGCAGGGCATCGACAAGGCCCTCATGTTCCCGGCTGCGGCCCACGACATCGAATACGAGTTTGTCGACAACATGGACGCCCTCTATGCCAACATCCGGGCCTTCAACCGGTGGATGCACGAAGAGGTCGGCTTCGTGGCTGACAACCGTATGTTCCTTCCTCCCTACATCGCCCTCGCCGACCCCGAGCTGGCCGTCAGAGAGCTCGAGCAGGTCATCGCGGACGGGGCCAGGATGGTCCAGACCAAGTCCGGACATGCTCACGGCGGGGCGGCCAACCCCTGGGGCGGACGTTCTCCGGCCGACCCGGTCTACGATCGCTTCTGGTCCATCATCAACGAGGCCGACATCCGCCTCGCAGTGCACCTGGGCGGCACCGATTACCAGAAATACGGTGCCGACTGGTCCGAAGACCCCGCTACCGTCTTCGGCGACTTCGACGCCTTCCAGTGGATGATGTACTGGGGCGATCGCCCCGCTCTCGAACTGACCGCCGGCCTGATCCTGCACAACCTGTTCGGCCGCTTCCCCAACATCAAGGTGTGCCTGTCCGAGATGGGCACGGTGTGGCTTCCGTACGCCCTGCGCAAGATGGACCATGCCTTCCTGATGGGGCGCAAAGCCAAGTGGGCGGACAACGGCCGGCTATCCCAGCGCCCTTCGGAGATCTTCCGCCAGCACTTCATCGTAGCCCCGTATCCTGAGGAAAATGTCCAGCGGGTCGTGAGCGAGGTCGGCATCGAGCCTATCGTCTTCGGCTCCGACTTCCCCCACGGCGAAGGCCTGGCCTTCCCCGGCCAGTACGTCGGGGCCCAGCTGAGCAGCTTCTCCGACGCCGACCAGCAGCGCATCATGCGCGACAACCTCGAGAACTTCCTCGCCCCGGCCCTGCACTGACACCACCCTCGCGGGCGGTTGGCGGCCCATCCCGGGTCGCCAGCGGTGGTAGCACTGCCTGCGTCGGAGGGTCGTGAGGCAAAAGACGCTGGAGGAGTGATCAATGCACGAGCCGGTCGGAATGGTGACGTTCGTGGCCAAGGAAGATCGCCTTCCTGAGCTCATCGAGTTGCTCGGGAAGATGGCCGTGGTAGCCAGCCGCGACGATGGTTGCGAGATCTACGCAGTCCATCAGTCTCGCCGCGAGCCCAATACCCTTTTTCTCTATGAGCTCTACCGGGACAAAGACGCCATGAAACTGCACCAGGCCAACCAGGAACTGAAGAATCTGGGAAGTGGCCTGGGAGACCTGACCGAGTCAGTTGAGATGGTTACCGGCAATCTGGTCGCGGGAGATCGCGCTCAGCGATCCTGACCACGGATAGGGAATACGGAAGCTAGGCCCCTCCGGGGGTCGGTCAGATCACGCCCGCACTTCGCATTTCCTCCACCTCGGACGGGCCGTAACCGAGCTCGGCGAGCAATTCGTCAGTTTGCTCTCCCAGCAATGGAGCGTGCTGGCGGACCTGGTAGTCCTGCCCCGGCACGATGGCGGGCTCGCCCAGATAGGTGAATGGCCCTGCCTTCGGGTGGGTGGACTCGTAGAAGATCTGCCTGCTGGCCAGGTGGGGATCGCTGCGCAGCTCCTCGATGTCCTTGACCGCCGGACCCATGGCAATGTCGTGCGCCCTGGCCAGCTCGACCCATTCCGCCTGGGTGCGGGTGTGGAAAATGGACTGCAGCTCCTGCCGCAAGGCGTTGTCGCCACGCCCGAAATCGACGGGATGGCTGCTGTCGACGTGCCCGATCAGGTCGTCGCGTCCGATGGCAGCACAGAAATGCTTCCAGAACTTGGGCTCGATGCAGCAAAAGAGAATAAACCGCCGGTCCTTCGTCTCGTAAAACTGGTATTTGGCACTGGGAGCGTCGGCGCTGGCCGGCATGCTCGAGGCATCCGTGACCCGGTCGATATTTAAGGCGTAGGTCATGCCGATCCAGCCGTTGGTGATGACGCTGTCAGCCGCCGACACGTCGATGAAGCACCCCAGGCCCGTTCGATCCCGGGACCAGAGCCCGGCGGCGACGTAGTAGGCCGCATAGATGGCGCCCGTCGCCGTCCCTTCCCCACCGGTGTCGGTGTTAACCATGGGCTGCCCGCTAGGCTTCGCAGGCCGGGTGAGGCCATCCTCACCCATCTCCATCGGCGTCGCGCCGGCCAGGGAATTCATCATTTGACCGTGGGTCGGTATGGCCGCATACGGACCGGTCGATCCGAACCCGCTGTACTGGCAGTAGACGATGTCGGGCTTGTGGCTGCGCTGCGCTTCGTAGCCAATGCCGAGGCGGGTGCACGCGTCCGACGCGTTGCCGTCGACGAAGACATCGGCCGTGGCCAGCAGCTTCCAGAAGGCCTCCTTACCCCGCTCGGTTCGCAGGTCCAGTGTCAGCGACCGCTTGTGCTTGTTGACCTGCATGTGGGCTGGGCTGTGGTGAGGCGTGATCTGACCGAGAAAGTCGCGCAAGTAGTCGCCCTGGAAGGGACTCTCGACTTTGATCACGTCCGCGCCCAGGTCGCCCAGAAGCATGCCGAGCCGGTCGCCGTTGAACAGGGTGGCCGACTCTACCACGCGGACTCCCTGCAGCAGATTGCTCATCTCGACCTCCTGGTGCACAAACGCAGCCGGGCAACGACTTTTTCGCCCATCTCAATCGACACTACCTGAGACCCGGCTCGCGAGGCAGCCCGAGGATTCGTTCCCCGATCTGGTTGCGGGCGATCTCCGACGTTCCTCCCGCGATAGAAAGGCTCCGGACGGCGATCCACCGGTCTGCCACGGAGCCGGGTTCGCCGGCAAGAGCGGCGTTCTCTTCGGCCAGGACCATGGCCAGGGCCGCCACCCGCTGACCGTGCTCGCTGTTGAGCAACTTGGTGACGTTGCCCTCGGGCGATGGCTCGGTGCCGCTCACGGCCCGGGCCACCACGCGGACGTTGATCAACCGCATGGCCTGTGCTTCCGCCAACAGTTCGCCCACTCGCCCCGTCAGGTCCGGCCGACCGGACCCGTGCTGAGCCAACCGGACCAGGACATCGGTGTCGATTTCGCGAGCCCCGACCCGGCCGGTACCAATCGTCACGCGCTCGTTGCCGAGCGTGGCCCGGGCCACGGACCAGCCCCCGTTGACGGGACCGACGACGTCGTCGTCCGGGACAAAGACGTTGTCGAAGAAGACCTCGTTGAAGCCGGAGTGGCCGGAAATCGACCGCAGCGGGCGGATCGTCACGCCGGTGCCGTTGAGATCGATTGCCATCATGGTGATGCCCGCGTGCTTCGAAGCCTCCGGATCGGTGCGAACGGTGGCAAATCCGTGCGTGCAGAACTGGGCCCCGCTCGTCCAGAGCTTCTGACCATTGACCAACCAGCCTCCTTCGGCGCGCGTGCCTCGCGTCTGGATGCCCGCCGCGTCCGACCCGGCGTTGGGCTCACTGAAGAGCTGGCACCACCGGGTTTCGCCCAGCAGCGAGGGTCGGGTCCACCGCTGAACCTGGTCAGCGCTTCCGTGCTGGGTGAAGGTGAGCGTCACCCAGCCACCAATTCCCATGTCCGGTCGCTCGACACCGGCTGTTGCGAACTCCTCATCAATGACGAGCTGCTCGACAGGACCGGCGGCCCGTCCCCAGGGCTTCGGCCAGTGGGGCTGGAGGTATCCGGAATCGACCAGACGGTGGCGCTGCTCGGTCGCATCGAGCTGGTCGAACCCCTGCAGAAAGGTGCCAACCTGGGTCCGGAACTGCTGTGCTTCTGGGGGCAGATCGATGCCAGGAGCCCGGCTGACCCCTCCTGCGGACAGCCGGTAGACGTCCTCGGCGGCGCTGGCGCCGAACAGGGCGCTGAGGGCCGCGGCTCGCCGGAGGTACAGGTGAGCGTCGTGCTCCCAGGTGAAGCCAATTCCGCCGTGGACCTGGATGTTGGTCTCCGAGCAGAAGAGGGCCGCCGGGAACGCCACCGTGGCGGCCACCGACGCGGCCAGCCCGCCTTCGGGTCCGGCCTGGGCAACCGCCCGGGCCGCATCCCAGGCCGCCGCCGTGGCCAGCTCGGCCTGCACCCTCATGTTGGCGCAGTGGTGTTTGACCGCCATAAAAGACCCGATCGGGCGTCCAAACTGCTGGCGCACCTTGGCGTACTCGGAGGCCATTTCTGTGCAGGCGTGGGCGAGGCCGGCGGCTTCCGAGGCGGCCAGGGCCCGAGCGATGGCGAGACCATCGCCGCGCCGTCCAGCCAGAACGGTCCCCGCCCCTTCGGTCGCAGTCACCGTCGCAACCCGGCGGGTATGGTCGACGTTCTGACGCGCCGTCACCGACACCTCATCGCGTCCGAGGACCACCAGGTCGTCATCCCGACCCAGGACAATGACGTCGGCCAGACCCGCACCCAGTCCAAGCGCTCCAAATCCGACCGCCCCCACCAGGGAGCCGTCGGCCAGTCCCCGCAACCAGCGCTCGGCCAGGTCACGGTCTCCGCTGCCGGCAATCAGGGCGCTGACGATGACCGTCGGAAGAAAGGGTCCGGGTGCGACTGCCCGGCCGAGCTCCTCCACGACCACGGCCAGCTCCGGAAGTCCGAAGCCCTGACCGCCGTAGGCAACAGGCAGGTGGAGGCCGAGCCAGCCGACGTCAGCTAGCTCCTTCCAGACCGGCGTGATGGATTCGTCCGGGGCGTCGAGGAGGGTCCTCGCCTGCTGCAGCAGCCGGTGGCGCTCGGCGAAAGAGCGCGCCACAGTGGCCAGCTGGCGGTGCTCGTCGGTAATGGCTAGCGGCATGACATACAACCTACGTGGCGGGGGCCTCGCTGCGCACCCGGACCTGATGTGCGGGTAATGTCCGCGAGATGGTGCAGCCCCTCTCCAGAGATCCCGTGGATCCCATCTCGGTCGGCATTCACCCGGGGCGCCTCGCCGTCCTCCTGGATCGGGTCCGCGAGGATGTCGAGGACGGTCCGCTCCCCTCGGCCCAGATCGCGGTGGCCAAAAACGGGCGGGTTGTGGCGTTTGAAACGTACGGAGCAGCCACGCCGCAGATGCGGTACATCACCCAGTCAGCGGGGCGGCCACTGCTGGGTGCCTGTGTCTGGAAGCTGATGAGCGACCAGCTTCTGGATATCAATCAGACCGTTGCCTCTGTCATTCCCGAGTTCGCCGCCAACGGCAAGGAAGCAGTCACCTACCGGCAGGTCTTGACCCACACCGGGGGATTCCCGATGGCGCCCATCCGCTTTGCCGCTATGACCGACCGGGCCCGAAGGCTGGAGGCGATGGCCAATTGGCAGCTGACCTATCCGCCCGGAACCATGCTCCAATATCATCTCACATCGGCCGCCTGGGTAGTCGCGGACACCGTCGAGGCCATCACCGGTCTTCCACTGAAGGCGTATCTGAGATCAGCGAT
This sequence comes from uncultured Acidimicrobiaceae bacterium, assembly GCA_963769725.1. GTDB lineage: Bacteria > Actinomycetota > Acidimicrobiia > Acidimicrobiales > Palsa-688 > PALSA-693. The sequence continues at coordinate 422,117 of CAVYMU010000012.1, forward strand.
CTGTGAGCCGCTCGGGCTGGACATCGAGCTCGGGGTCCCACCCGAACGCCAGCCGGGCACGGTGGCGCCCATTGTCGCCATTGGGGCCATCCCGGACAACTGGGAGCCCGACCCCTGGGGTCCCTGGTACTTCCGGGATCCGGCCGCCCTCGCGGCTGGTGAGCCCAGCCATACCATTTGCTCCACTGCCCTCGACACCGTGCTTCTCTTCCAGGCGCTATACCACACCGATCTCTTCAATGGCGCGGTCATCGCCACGGCCACCAGCAAACTGGTGGAAATGCCGATGAGCGGCAACTACGGGGGAAGCGGCCAGATGGCGGCAAAGGGACTCTTCGTCAATATCGAAGGGCCCCGGACCGCCTCGCCCTCGACCTGGGGTCACGGCGGGGCGCCGAGTTCCCTTACCTGGCATGACCCCGAGGTCGACCTGTCGGTGGCCTTCTACAACAATGGCTATCCCGCCACGGGCTACGACGTGGGACGATCGGGACGCAACCGGAGTTTGGTCATCAGCACGCTGGCGGGCGACATCATCGCCGATTGAACACTCCGGAAATTCCTTCCGGGACACCCGGTGTCAAGAGCGGAGCAGGGCGGGCTGGTAGTGAAGGAGCACGGATGGTGATGAAGCACAGAAGGGTCGGGAATCTGGATGTGTCGGTTGTCGGCGTTGGCTGCAATCAGTTCGGCCCGACGGTCGACCAGCCGACGTGTCAGGAAATTGTCTGTGGCGCGCTCGACCTCGGTATCAACTTCTTCGACACCGCCGACGAGTATGGCCCGGAGGGTGTATCGGAGGAGTACCTCGGGCGGGCCTTGAAGGGGCGACGGGACGAGGCGGTGGTGGCCACCAAGTTCGGCCATTACATGGATGGAGATCCGGAGCGAGGCGGGGCCAGCGCCCGCTGGATCGTCCGGGCCGTGGAGGATTCGCTGCGCCGGCTGGGCACCGACCGTATCGATCTCTATCAGCAACACTTCCCCGATGCGGCCGTCGAGCCGGAAGAAACCCTGGGCGCCCTGGACCAGCTGGTCAGGTCCGGGAAGATCCTTCACGCCGGCGTTTGCAACCTAGATGCCGATGCCATCGAGCTTCGCGGCGCGTTGGCACGCTCGAAGGGCTTCGAGGGCCCCGTCTCGGCGCAGAATCGCTACAACCTGCTCCACCAGGAGACCGGCGATGAGATTGTCCCCGTTCTGGAGGCAAACCACATGGTGCTCTTGCCGTTCTTCCCCCTGGCCAGCGGCATGCTCACGGGGAAGTACCTTCCGGGGCAGCCGCTCCCGCCGGAAAGCCGTTTCGCCCGGCACCTGCCGCCCGAGCAGGCCCGCCACATCGTGGAGCGGGACGCTCCGGCGGTAGCGCGACTGTCGGGATGGGCCGGGGCGCGGGACCGATCAGTGGCCGAACTGGCAATGGCGTGGCTGGCCTCACAGCCGATTGTCGCCTCGGTGATCGCCGGGGTGACCACACTGGAGCAGCTGAGAGCCAATGCTCGAACCGCGGAGTGGGTCCTCGCCCCGGAAGAGATCGACCAGGTAGGAGCGCTGGCCCGGGGCGGGGCCTGAAGCTCGAACGGCTCCGAAGTCGCCGGTCCACCCCTCCTGGTGTGCTGCAAATTGCGCCCCTTTGGCGGTCCCTGTTGCAAAAAGTCCCCAGTTAGAGGGGCTGGTGCAATAGAGAAGGTGCGGGGCGGGCCGGCGGGGGAACGCTCACCCGCTTCGGGGCACGTCCTTCCAGGGGATGCCCTTGTCCACCCGGATGTCCCCTGGCAGGCCCAGAATGCGCTCTGCGATGTTGTTGCGCTGGATCTCCGAGGTCCCGCCCATGATGGTGTTGGACGGCGTGGCCAAGAAGTTGAAACGGAGATCAGGCGTCGAGCGGGACGGATCTGGCTCGCCCGGCAGGGGGTAGCGGGTGGGCAGGACCGTGGCTTCTGCGCCGAGCAGCTCCAGAGCCACATTCGCCACCTGCTTGGTCAGCTCGGTGCTGGCCAGCTTGCCGATGGAGCCTTCCGGTCCGGGGTTTCCCGCCTTCGCCCGCTGGGCGGCGCGCAGGCTGTTGAGCCTCGCCACCTCGTAGCTCACCCAGACCCGCATGAATCGCTCCCGCCGCACCGGATCGCCGGCCGCCCGAGTCTTTAGCAGTTGGAGAGTGTCAGCCAGCGCCTGGTCGGGCCGAGGAGCCTGGGCCCCGGCGAAGTCAGCGGTGAAGTTGACCCGCTCGTTCATCAGCACCGTGAGGGCCACCCGCCACCCCTCGTTCACCGGTCCTATCCTCAAGGAATCCTCCACCCGGGCGTCCGCGAAGAACACCTCGGAGAACTCGCCAGACCCCACCATGTTGCGGATGGGCCGGGCCTCGATCCCGGGCGCGTGCATGTCGACGAGGAAGACGGACAAACCGTTGTGCTTCGGGACGTCGGGGTCGGTGCGCGCCACCAGCAGACCCCAGTCGGCGTGGACCCCGCCGCTGCTCCAGACCTTCTGCCCGTTGACGACCCACTCGTCGCCGTCGCGCCTCGCCCGGGTGGCCAGGCCGGCGAGGTCGGAGCCGGCCCCGGGCTCGCTGAAGAGCTGGACCCAATCGCCGTCATGGGTGTAGATCTTCGGCAGGAAGCGCCGCTTCAGCTCGTCCGTGCCGTACGTAACGACCGCGCTGGCAGTCATCATGTATCCGACCGAGCCGACGGTGGTGTTGGCCCCGCCGGCTGTGGCAATGGCCCGATCGACGGCGGTCTGCAGCTCCGACGGCAACCCGAGGCCACCGTAGCCGGGTGGAAACCACACCCAGGCCAATCCGGCGTCATAGCGCGCCAGCAAGAAGTCGCGCTCCGGCGTGGTCTCGGGCGGGTGCCGGCGCAATAGCTCAGCGACCCGCTCGAGAACGGGCCCGGGATCACCCGGCTCGGCGACAGTAGCGGTCATCAACGGAATCCTCCCGTTCGCGGCCACTCAGAAGGCGTTGAGGCCTGTCAACGATCGGCCGATTATGAGCTTCTGGATCTGGCTGGTGCCCTCGTAGAGCGTCATGACCCGAGCGTCCCTCAGGTACTTCCCTACCGGGAATTCGTCGATGTACCCGTAGCCGCCGTGCACCTGCAGGGCGGCGTTGGCCGATCGCACCGCCACCTCGCTGGCATAGTACTTGGCTTTCGACGCCTCGATCTCAAATGGCTGGTGCCGGTCGATGAGATCGGCCACCTTCCAGGTCAGCAGCCTGGCCGCATCGACCTCGACGGCCATGTCGGCCAGCAGCTCCTGAACCAGCTGGTAGCTGCCGATCGGCTTCCCGAACTGATGACGATCGGTGGCGTACCCCACGCCCGTCTCGAGACAGGCTCGGGCCAGACCGACACAGCCCGCAGCCACGCTCATCCGGCCCTTGGCCAGGGCCGCCAGTGCGATCCGGAAGCCCTGACCGACGTCACCTACCCGGCAAGAGTCGGTGACCCGGACACCGTCGAGGTGCAACTCCGCCGTCGCCTGGCCCCGCAAGCCCAGCTTGCCGCGGATCTCCCGAGCAGCAAAGCCGGGCGCAGAGGTGGGCACGGCGAAGGCGGTAATCCCTTTTGGTCCCGGGCCGGACGTTCGGGCGAAGATCAGGGCCAGATCCGCCCAGGTACCATTGGTGATAAACATCTTCGTGCCCGTGAGAGTCCAGGCCTGGCGGTCGAACTCGGCCCGGGTGGCGAGGTTTCCGGCATCCGATCCCGTGTCCGGTTCGGTAAGGCCGAAGCACGCCAGTTTCTCACCGCGGCACAGGTCAGGGATCCACTGGCGTCGGAGTTCCTCGTTTCCATAAGCCAGAAGGGTCTTGGTGACCAGCCCGAGGCTCACCGAGACAATCCCCCGCACCGATGAGTCCCCCCGTCCCAACTCTTCGAGCAACAGACAGTAGGACAGGTGATCACAGGGCGTACCGCCGTACTCCTCGGGAATAGTGGCCCCCAGGAACCCCAGCTGACCCATCTGAGGCACGATCGACCGATCAACCGACTCGTGGCGATCCCAGTCCCGCGTGTGGGGGACCACCGCGCCGTCCACAAACTGGCGGGCCGCCTCGCGTATGGCCTCCTGCTCATCGCTCAGGGAAAGATCCACGGCCGGAGCCTATCCGTCCCGCGAGCGGGGCCCATGGGTGACCGGCTTCACGCCACGAGACGAGCGACTCCGGCTGGTCTCACACTGCTCCGACGACGTGGCTGTCGTTGACCACGATGGTGTTGCCATCGGGGTCGGTCACCGTGAAGAGCCGATGAATGTCCCGCTCATCCTTGGTGATCTCCGAGACGGTCACACCCATCGCGCCCCAGGCATCTCTGGTGGCGTCGAGGTCTTCGACCATCAGGTCGAAGTCGGCCGGCATCCCCACGGCCTCGGCGTCGAGCCGGACGACAAGGTGGGTCCCACCCCGCAGCTCCATCACCGCGAACGGATCCATGATGGCCACGGGACGCAAACCCAGCTTCTCGTAGAAGGCACCCGAGCGGTGCGGATCCCGACTGTGCAGCACGAGGTGTCCTGTCCAGAGTGGGGGTCGTTGATCGTTGGGGTCGCTCACCGGCGTATCTCCTTCCTCATCTCCGTCCAGGATGCTACCGGGTCGGTGCTGTCCACGGACGCTGCTGAAGCCCTATGACCGGACGGAAGTCCGCCGTCGCCGGAATCTTAGCGAAGTACGGGAGCTCGAGATCCTGGCCGATGCTGCTTTTGTCAAGGGCCGGCGTGGTCAGCTGCGTGTCGTCCGGCTGCGGTAGGACCCACTCACCCTTGTACCCGTGCTGGGCGCAATTGGTTGCCATCTCCTCGATCGCCTGGACACCCGATGAGAAGTACAGCGCGGCGGGATGGCTGCTCATCATCACCAAGCATTGGGCGGTGTAGTTGGGAGCCACGAAGTTGGCACTCGGTCCAATCGTGTACTTGACCCCTAGTTGCGAGGCGGCCGTCTTCTGCGCCTGTACGTCCTGGATACAGGCCGGAATGTTGCTGCAGTAGGCACCGACGACCGAGGTTAGGCCCGCGTACTTGGCGGCGTAATCGTCGGCGTATCCCTTGGTGCTGACCGTAGCCATGGTCGGGAAGTAGTCGGGGTTTGTCTCCCATACGGTGGAAAAGTCGGCCCCGGCCAGGTTCGGGACCCCATGCGATTCCAGATAGCTGCCGTAGGCGGCGTCCGTAGCAGTGTCCGCGTTACCCACCAGCGCCACGACGTGATCCTGCTGCACCAGCTGCTGCACGTCGGCGAGGGCCTTGCCGGGGTCGGCTCCGTCATCGAACTGGACCAGCTTGACCGGATGCCCGTTGATGCCTCCGTGGTTCGTCCACTTGACTCACGATCGCAACACTTTTAGCACAGAAGTGGAGTGGGGGTTAGTCACACCCGCGGCGGCGATCCGCCAGCCACGAGCCTGCGCAACTCGCTTCAACACTTTCCCGGTTGCATTGCGGGGAAGCGAGCTGACGAACTCGACCCGGCGCGGCACCTTGTAATTGGCCAGGTGTTCCCGGGCGAAGGCGATCACATACTCGGGCGAGAGTGTTACGCCGGGCTTGGGGATGACGAATGCCACGCCGACTTCGCCAAAGTGCTCGTCGGGTACGCCGATCACCGCCGCTTCGCTGATCCCGTCGAGACCGGCCAATGACCTCTCGACCTCGGCGGGGGCAACGTTGAAGCCGCCCATGATGAACATATCCTTTTTCCGGTCAGTGATGCGCACATAGCCGTGCTCGTCGTACACCGCAACGTCGCCAGTGTGAAGCCACCCATCAACGACGGTGGCGGCGGTGGCCTCGGGATCCCGGAAGTAGCCGGTCATGATGCCGTAACCGCGAACCAGCAGCTCCCCCGCCCCTCCTGCCGGCTGGTCCTGGCCCTGGTCATCGACAATGCGGATATCGATATCGGGAAGAAGCTTGCCGACGGTTGCCGCAATCACCTCAGGCGGGTCGTTCGGGTCGGCGACGGACACCAGCGCATGGCTTTCCGTTAGTCCGTACCCGTGATGGCGCCCTCAATGCCGAGGTCAGACCGCAGACGGTGGACCAGCTCGGCCGGGACTGCCGCCGCAGAGACGATCGAAGATCGAAGCGATGACAGGTCGTACCGGGCCCGGGCCGGATGGTCGAGAATCGAATGAAAGAGCGTAGGGGGCCCGGGCAGGTGGGTGATCCTTTCCCGCTCGATGATTCCCATTGTCTCCTCGGCCTCGAAGACAGCCATCGGCACCGTCGTGGCACCAGCCATCAGGCTCAGCATCCAACCGGCCTTGTATCCAAAGCAATGGAAAAACGGCGTCACCACCAGATGACGATCGCCCTCCTGCAGCCGGTAACCGGCGTTGTAGTTCGCGTAGGCGCGGAGGTTGGCGCCGGGCCTGAGCATCACCCCGTTCGGACTGCCCGTGGTGCCCGACGTGAACATCACGTCGCTTCCGTCGTCCGGGCCGAGGGGCGGCGATCCGGTCCTCCACCGTCGCCACTGGAACATGGCGGCCCCGGGCCAGGAACTCGTCCCAGCCGGATCCGTCGAATCGACCGGGACCGGGAAGCATGACCGTGTCCTTGAGGGCGCGCCGGCCGGGAGCGGCCTCGTGCAGCATGGCCCGATAATCGGTGCCCAGAAAGCTGTCCACGATGAACGCCATACCGACGTCCGACTTCTCGAGGACGTAGGCCGCTTCATCGCCCTTCAACCTGGTATTGAGGGGAACGAGCCCGGCGCCGGCAGCCGAAATGCCGAGCGCAGTGGGGATCCAGACCACTGAGTTCGGCGCCCAGAGGGCGACCCGGTCGCCCTGGCTCTATCCCCGATCCCACCAGGCCCGGGCCACGCGTCGCATGCTGTCTTCGACATCGGTGAAGGAGAGGCGTACTTCGCCGTCGACCACGGCCAGTCGATCCCCGAACCGTTCGGCGCTCGCCTCTGCCATCCGGGGGATGCTCCTGAACTCCAGATCGGCGCGCACACCAGCCATCGATCCAATGTTAGAGGGCCGGGCGGGAAGGGAGCGGGTGGGCGGCACCGCATGGCGGCAACGCGTGGCGGCCAGGGTGGCGGCCAGGGTGGCGAGCCGGCCGCGCAAATGTCGCAGTTGGACAGCCGGGGTGACGATCTGCGGGTATCTCCGCCCGGCCGGCCCGGCTGGAGTCAGGGCAATCGCATCCCGGATCTAATCTCCTCACTGATGGGGGACTACCTGCCGTTCATCGTGATCGGCCTGACGACAGGATCGGTCTACACGCTGGCAGCCGTCGGCCTGGTGCTCACCTACCGGACCTCCCGCATTTTCAACTTCGCGTACGGATCGCTTGCCACCGTTGCGGTCCTCCTTTTCTTCGCCCTGGTGGACCGGGCCGGCGTCGACTGGCGGGTGGCCGCCTTCCTCACTGTTGTCGGCGTGGGCCCCCTCCTCGGGGTCGGCTTCGAGCAGCTGGGCCGCCGCCTCACCCCGCTCACCACCGAAGCCAAGGTCCTGGCCACCATCGGCCTGGTTCTGCTGATCTCCGGAGCGGTCATCTTATGGGGATCGCGGGCCTATGGAGATCATCCCGTTCCTCCCCCGCACCTTCCCGGTGACCTGGTGAGGATTCTGGGTGTCAACGTCGGCGTCGACCAGATCATCATCGTCGCGGTCGGCCTGGTCATGACCGTGCTGTTGCACCTCGTGCTCGAGCACACCACCACCGGGCTGTCCATGCGGGCGGTCGTCGACAATCCGTACCTGCTGGCCTATACGGGGCGCAGCCCCACGCAAGCCCAGCGCGCCGGCTGGGCGCTCGGGATCGGCTTCGTAGCCCTGTCCGGCCTTCTCCTGACCCTCTCGCCCAGCAATGGGGTTCCGGTCCAGGAGCTGGATCTGCTGGTGCTGGCTGCGTTCGGTGGCGCCGCCATCGGCGGCTTTGTCAGCCTCCCCCTCACCTACGTCGGGGGTTTGGTCATCGGTGTCGCCAGTGCGATGTCGACCAAGTTCGTCACCTCGGTGGAGTGGCTGGGCGGGCTACCGCCCAGCATCCCGTTTCTGGTGCTGTTTGTGGTCCTGGTCGCTTTCCCCGGGCACCTAGCGCCGGAGAGACCCAGCCAGCCCGTCCCCTACCGGGCCCAGCAGATCCAGGTCGCCCGGTTCTGGCGCTGGCCGCTCGGCCTCATCATCGTGACCGCCCTGTTGATGGTCCCCCTATCCCGGAATGTGCACCTGGTGTACTCGGGCAACCTCGGGCTCGCCTACGCCATCATCTTCCTCGGCCTCAGCCTGCTGGTACGGACCTCAGGACAGGTATCGCTCTGCCAGATCGGCCTGGCCGCGGTGGGGGCGGCCACCTTCGCCCACCTCGCCACCAGCCTGGGCGCACCCTGGCCGGCGGCGGTCGCGCTGGGCGGCGCCGCGGCCGGCGTGGTGGGGGCCGTGGTCGCCATACCGGCCATCCGGGTCGGAGGCATCTATCTGGCGCTGGCCACCTTCGGCTTCGGTGTCCTCCTCGAACAACTGGCGTACCCGACCAAGTTCATGTTCCTCGCCACCCAGACACAGACCATCCCGCGGCCGGTGATCGGGCCGCTCAACGCCAACGACGACGTCACGTTTTTCTTCGTCATCCTGGCCATCTTCGGGCTGGCGCTGCTGCTGGTCCTCGGCATTCGGCGCGCTCGCCTGGGTCGCCTCCTGCGAGCTCTGGGCGATTCCCCGGTGGCGCTGGCGACCCAAGGGACGTCGATCAACATCACCCGAGTGGCGGTGTTCTCCCTTTCGGCATTCCTGGCCGGCATCGGCGGAGCGCTCATCGTGGCCCAGGAACGATTCCTGGTCGGCACTCCATTCTCGTCGACGAACTCGCTGCTCGTGGTGGCCGTGTTGCTGACCTTGCGGTTCGCCGACCCGGTGTCTTCGCTCGTGGCAGCGGCCGCATTCGTGGTGGTGCCGTCCTTCCTGAGCGGCAACCTGCAGGTGTGGTGGCTCGATATCGGCTTCGGCGCCGGCGCCATCGTGGCGGCGCTGATCGCCACCGCCACCTGGCTCCCGCGCTGGCGCTGGGCCCCCAAACGGGCCGCTTCGGCTGCAGACAGGACGCCGGTGGGCACCGCCCCCGAGACACCCGCGGCCGGCCGTCCCGCTCGACATCCGGAAGCTTCGGGCCTGGAGATACGCGACCTGTCGGTCAGATTCAAGGGGCTGGTCGCGGTTGAGCATCTCGACCTACGGGCTCCACTGGGGCAGATCACCGGTCTGATCGGGCCGAACGGGGCGGGCAAGACCACGACGTTCGATTTTTGCTCCGGGCTGGTCCAACCCGTCAGCGGTCGGCTCCTGCTCAACGGCCATGAGCTTTCATCGATGAGCCCGGCGGCGCGGGCCCGGCACGGCCTGGGACGGACCTTCCAGCGAGTCAATCTCTTCGACTCACTCACGGTGAGTGAGAATGTTGGCCTGGGCTGCGAGGGCGCACTGGCTGGAGCCCATCTGGTGACGCACGTGGTGGCGCCGCCCCGCCAGGCCAGATGGGCTACTCGCGCTTCTGAGGCGGCCCTGGACCTGGTCGGCATCGGCGCCCTGGCTGACCGGGACGTGCGGTCCCTCTCAACCAGCGAAAAACGGTCGGTCGAACTGGCTCGTTGTCTGGCCGGGAATTTCGACTTTCTGCTGCTCGACGAGCCGTCCTCAGGTCTGGACCCTGCCGAGTCGGCGCACTTCGGCGAAACCCTCCGGCGCGTCGTGGACGAACGCCGAATCGGGGCCCTTTTGGTGGAGCACAACATGGCTCTGGTGCTGGATGTCTGCTCGTGCCTTTATGTGCTCGAGTTCGGAAGGCTCATCTTCACCGGCGAGCCGGCCGACGCGGTCCAGAGCCGGGCCGTACGGACCGCCTACCTCGGGGTCGAAGTCGACACCGAACCGGATCCATCCGCATCGTCACCTCGGCAGTCCTAGCACCCGCTCGCCGACGATGTTGCGCTGGATCTCGTTGGCGCCGCCGTAGATGGTTTCGGCCCTGGCCTTGAGAAAGCTGTGGACCATGGAGTCCGTGGCGCCGCCCTCACTCCCCCCGGCGACGAGCGCCCGGGCGCCCCGCACGTTCACCATGAGTTACCGGGGCTTCGGCGGACCTATCATCGCAGCCATGACAGAAAGCCAGGCGACATCGGAACTGGTGCTGTGCTCCATGTCGATGGTGCCCATCGGGTTTCGCGACCTCGTCGAAAGCGCCGCGGCCGCGGGGTTCGACGCCGTCTCGGTGGTCGGATCGGTCTACCGCCGCGGCCAGCGCGACGACGGGCTCTCTGACCGCGACATGCGTGCCATCCTCGACGACAACGACATGTTCGTGAGCGAGGTGGAGTCGGCCGGGAGCTGGTTGTCGCCGCCGGAAAAGGTGGTGGAACGCTGGCGGCCGCGGCTGTCTGATCAGGAGATCCTACGGATTAGCGAAGCACTTGGGGCCAGAACCGTGGTGGCCACTCACTTCGGAGAACCGCTCCCGATCGAGCAGGCCGCACTCTCCTTCGCCCGGCTTTGCGACGCGGCCGCAGAGGCCGGCACGACAGTCAGCCTCGAGTTCCCGGCCTGGGCCACCATCAATGATGTGGCAACGGCCTGGGAGATCGTCCGGCTGGCAGATCGCCCCGATGGCGGCATCCTCCTGGACACCTGGCACCACCGGCGTTCATCGAGCGCGGACGACGTGCTCTTGAGTATTCCACCCGAGCGCATCACCGCTATCCAGTTGGCAGACGGCGCAGCCGAGCCCTCCGGCCCGCTCGAAGAAGACGTACTGATACGGCGCTTACCGGGTGAAGGACAATTCGGGATCGTCGATTTGCTGCAAAAACTCGGGGAGATCGGGGTGCGAACTCCTGTGGGCATAGAGGTGTGGGACCGGGAACTGCTCAAACGTGGACCCCGCGAAGCAGCCCGGCAACTGGCGGATGCCACCCGGCGAACAGTGGAGGAGGCCAGTCCAGCAGTCGAATCCCGGCCGCAGTAGCCTTCCGGCCATGGAGACGAGAGCAGCTGTTCTGCACGACGTCGGCGGTAAATGGGAGGTGGAGACCTGGAGCACCTCGCAGAGTCACCGCCAGGGAGGGTCGTTCGACGTGCCATGCGTCGGGCCAGGATGTGAAGGCCAGGACCTGAGGATCGACGTCGGGTGGCGAACATGAGCGATGCCGGGCTGGTGCCCGAGAAGGTGCCGGTTGCCGGGCCCTGTCCGGAGTGCGGGGGTTCGGACTTGCGACGATACCCGGTGTTGTCCGCGGGCGGCTGGTTCGAGGTCGTGAAATGCCAGCGTTGCCTGCGGTCGGTGCAACGCATCCCATGGAAGCGGCTGGGTTGGGTGTCGCTCTCGGAGGACCTGCCGTGAGCGAGCTGACCCGGCTGGTGGGAGTCGACGTCGGCGGGACCTTTACCGATGTCGTCGCCATCGACCAGGGGCGGGTGTTTGTGGCGAAGGTACCCACCGATGTCCAGGCCAGCGAGACGTCGGTGCTCGCCGGGGCGCAGGAGGTGGAGGTGGATCGGGCCCGGGTCTTCAACCTGGCGAGTACCGCCGGCCTCAATGCAGTTATCACCCGGCGCCTCCCCAAGATCGCCTTCCTGACCACGCTGGGGCACCGGGACCTGCTGGACAAAGGCCGTCACTGGCGACCCTACGAGTTTTTGACGGATGCGTCCTGGCGGCGCGGCTTTGGAGATGCGGCTCGACCACTCGTGCCCCGTTATCTGCGGCGCGGGATTCACGAGCGCATCACTGCCGACGGCGGGGTACTCATCCCCCTCGACGAGAAGCAGGCCAGAGAAGAGCTGGAGCTGGCCAAACGGTGCGGGGTGGCGGGAGTGGCCATTTGCTTGCTGCACGCCTACCGCAACCCGGTTCACGAGCTACGGCTCAAGGAACTCGTCGACGAGGTCCTGGGTGGCGAGGTGGTGTGCTCGATATCAAGTGAGGTGTCGCCCCTGGCCCGGGAGTATCCCCGGGCGTCGACGACAGCGATCGACGTGCTGATGAAGCTCAAATACGGGGACTACACCCGCCGCCTTGAGGCTGGCCTGACCGGGCTGGGGTTCACGGGCGATTTCAATTATGCCGACTGTGCGGCCCGGCTCATGCCGGCGTCCTACGCCATGGAGCGACCCTACCGGTTGGTGGTAGGAGGACCGGCGGCCGGCACCGTCGCCAGCGCCCATTTTGGCGCCGCGATCGGCAAGCGCAATCTCCTCTGCGCGGACGTCGGCGGCACCTCCTGCGACATCTCCATGGTGCTCGACGGGTCCCCCTGGCTCAACAGCACGTTCGAACTGGAATGGGATATGGTCGTCAACGCCCTCTCGACGGAGATCGTCACCCTCGGAGCCGGCGGTGGCTCGGTGGTCGCGGTGGGCCCGATTGGCGAGCTGCAGGTGGGTCCCGACAGCGCCGGAGCCGACCCGGGCCCGGCGTGCTATGCCAAGGGCGGAGGTCGCCCCACCATCACCGACGCCGCCCTGCTGATCGGAATTCTCTCGCCGGACCGGTTTCTGGGTGGAAAAATTCCTTTACGGAGCGACCTGGCAGACAAGGCGTTCGAGTCGCTCGAAACTGCCCTCAGCCTGTCGGAGCGAGTGCGGTTCGCCTGGCTGATCGGCCTCAACCACGTCGCGGAAGGAATCTTCGACATCGCCATCCGTCGCGGTGTCGACCCGCGGGACTTCAGCCTGGTCGCCTTTGGCGCCGCCGGACCCATGATGCTGCCGGCGCTGCTCGACATCCTTCCTTTTGAGAGCGTGATCATTCCTCCCAATCCGGGCGGGTTCAGTGCCCTCGGGCTGCTCAGCTCCGACCAGGTCTTCACCGACAGCCGAACGCTCTACTCGGTATTGACCCCCGAGTTGGCGGCGCAGGTCTCAGAACTCTACGAACAGCTGGAACACGATCTGCTGGACCGGGTCCGCGGCTCGGCCGAAGACGTTCGCATCACCCGCACCTTCGACGGGCGGCTGGTCGGCCAGGGCTGGGAAACCCCCTTCGTGGAAGCCCCCAGCGGAGCGATTGGACGTGAGGAGATTGCGGCAATGATTGCCAGCTTCCATAACGCCTACCAGGCCCGCAACGCCGAGCGCTTCGAGAGCTTCCCGGTCGAGGGGGTGACCTACCGGGTGGAAGTGGTGGTGCCGGCCGAGAAGGTTCGCTATAGAGTGTGCCCGCGCGGTGACGTCACCGCCAGGCAGGCCGGAACAGTCACGCTCCGGCACCTCTATGACAGCCCAACCGAAGCGGCTGTCTACGACCGGGAGTCATTGGACTCCGGGCAGCAGGTACGGGGGCCGGCCGTAGTCAGGGAAACGAACTCGACGACGTTCGTGCCCCCCGGCCGGGCCGCCACCGTTGGAGACCACGGTGAGCTCGTCGTCACTTGAGGCCGCTATGAGACGGAGGTCATCGTGACCCAACTTGCCGAGTCCCGCCCGAGTGACGGTACCGCCCCGGTTCCGATCCGGGAGCTCAGCGACCCCGACTTTCGAGCCCGTTATGAGTGCGACCGGTTTACGGCGACGGTACTGGCCAACCGGTTCCGCTACGTGGCCCAGCACATGTGCTCCGATCTGATGACCCATGCGTTCTCGCCCATCATCAGGGACTCCGCGGACCTTTCCGGAACCCTGAGCGGAAGCCCACACTCGGGGTTTCCCATGGCAGCTGTGTCCGAGACGCTTCCGTTGTTCTATGGCTCGATCCCCGACGCGGTCCGAATTGCCCTGGAGGAGTACGGATTAGAGCGGCTTGTCCCCGGTGACATGGTCATGGTCAACGACTACTACCGGGTGGGCACCCACCTCAACGATGTCTGCAATATCCTGCCGGTCTTCTACCAGGCCGATCTGGTAGGCGCGGTCACGATCCGCGCCCACATGCTCGACATGGGCGGCCGGACCATGGGCGGGTTCGAGTCGACCAAGCTCAACGTGTATGAGGACGGGCTGCGACTACCGCCCATTTTGCTGTACTCGGCCGGCGAGCCGGTGCCGTCGACGTTCAAGCTTCTCCACGACAACACCCGGTTCGCCTCTTTGATCATCCCGGACCTGCGGACCATGTTCCACGCCCTCAAGCTTGGGGAGGGACTGGTTGTCGAAACCATCGATAAGTACGGCCTCGACGCCTACATGGGCGCCATCCGCTACGTCAACGATGCGTCCGCCGAGACGATGGCGAGCGCTCTGGGTGCCCTGCCGGATGGCGTATACGAGGCAGAGGAGAGGCTCGACGGGGACGGCCTGGCGGATTCGCAGGAATACAGTGTCCGGGTTCGAATCGAGAAGCGAGGGACTCGGGCCGAATTTGACCTGCGTGGGAGTTCCCCCGCAACCCGGACCGCGGTCAACTGCAGCTGGGCTGATGTGAAGTCGGCGGTGGCCATTGCATTGAAATTTCTGATCGACCCCAAAAACCCGGTCACCTCGGGAACCCTCCGCGATGTTGACATCGTCCTGTCCCCGGACACGCTGGTCAATCCCTCTCCACCCCACTGTTGCCAGTTCTATTGGGAGCCGGTGCTGGCCATCATCAACGCCATCTTCAAAGCCCTGACACCGATCGTGGGCGCAGACGCCTGGGCGTCGAGCGATTGGGGGGGAATCCTGCACCGGGCCGAGGGGCGAACCCCTGACGGGACGCCGTGGTCGTCGCCGGGCGGCGCCTCGGGCGGCAGCGGGGCGTGGGGAGCGACCAAGGATGCCGACGGGGACTCTTCGCAGCAAATGATCTTCCTCAATATGATGAGCAGCGGAGTCGAGACGTCCGAGCTCTCCGAACCCTTCGTCCTGCTGCGCAACGAGTACGTGACCGACACCGCGGGACCTGGCCGCTACCGAGGGGGAGCGGCGAATGTCCGCGACGCACGCTGCCTGTATGACGGAGCGCATCGCGTTCAGCAGTTTCACATTCGCCGGCCGCCGGCGGTCGGCGGCGTCCACGGCGGAAGTCCGGGGTCGCTCGGGGCGGTCTGGATGTGGGACGGAGCGGAGTCGGACGCGGGGCGGGCCAACGACTACCTTCCTCTGAGTCTGGACCATCCGATGTACAGGGAAGCCCTGCCCCTGAGCGGAGTATTCGATCCGGAGAACAATCAGGCAGACCCGGCCGGCGAGTACGTCTTCGTTTCCAACGAGGTCAGTGCCGCGGCAGGGAGCGTGCTGCGGATCCTCCACAGCGCGGGCGGTGGATGGGGAGATCCCTTCCAGCGCGACGCGGAGCGAGTGCTGCGCGACGTTCGCGACGAATACGTGACCATCGCTGGAGCGGCCCGCGACTACGGCGTGGTGGTCCGTGGCGACCCGGCCCGAGACCCCGAGGGCCTGCGCATCGATTGGCCGGCGACGGAGAAGCGCCGCGGCCAACCCCGCTGACTAGGGGCGGCCCGGGGAGTAGGGCTCCAGCTCGTCCAGTGATCCGGAACCAGCGGTCGAGTTCGGCGTGATCGGAGGCGGTCCCACCGCGACCTCACTCACACCTCGACCCGCGATCGCAGGGCACGACGAAGAATTTTTCCCGTCTCGCTTTTGGGCAGCTCCGAGACGGCGACCCAGCGTTCAGGGACCTTGAAGCCCGCCAGCGACTCACGAGCAAAGCGACGCAGTTCATCAGGGTCCGGTGGGGCCGAGGGATCGGAAGGCAGCACGAAGGCGGTTACCAGCTCACCGAGCCGGGCGTCCGGCGCGCCCACCACGGCGGCTTCCAGCACACCCGGGTGCTGCACCAGCACCTGCTCAACCTCAACGGGATCTACGTTTTCTCCGCCCCGGATGATGCGGTCACCTTTGCGTCCGGCCAGGTACAGATAGCCTTCGGCGTCGATCCGGCCCAGGTCCCCGGTATGCAACCAGCCGTCCTCGGCCGGGCAGTGGACGTGCGGCGCCCGGCACCACACCTCCCCGATCCCTTGCGGATCAGGCTCGGAGACCATCAGCTCGGTCTGGGGGGCGGGCCGGCCGGTGGACGAGAGCAATTCGCGGCGTCCGGCCGCGGCCACCCGGTGGTCCTCAGCGGTCAGGCAGGTGAGCGGGCTGCCCTCGGTGGCGCCATACACCTGGACCAGGCGGACGTCGGGCAGCGCCGACGCCAAACGGTTGAGGGTATCGGGATGGATCGGCGACGCACCGTACTGCAGCATCTGCAGCGTGGGCAGTCCGAGCACCTCTGCTTCCAACAGCATCTCGATCATGGTGGGGACCAGCAGCGCATGAGTGACCCCGTACGCCGAAAGGCCGACCCAGGTCTCCGCGCTGAACCGGCTAACTCC
This sequence comes from uncultured Acidimicrobiaceae bacterium, assembly GCA_963769725.1. Taxonomy (GTDB): domain Bacteria; phylum Actinomycetota; class Acidimicrobiia; order Acidimicrobiales; family Palsa-688; genus PALSA-693. Next base: position 438,396 of record CAVYMU010000012.1, read on the forward strand.
TACCAGAGTCGCGCCGACCGCCAGTGTGATCAGCACGTTGCCAACGCCCGCGATGTGCTGGAACGGCGACATGGTGGCATACACGCTCTCCGCATCGACTCCGGTGAGCGGAACGCTGTTGCGGACGCGCGCCGCCAGCCGATCCTGGCGCACCGGAACCAGTTTGGGCACCCCGCTGGTGCCGGAGGTGTGCATGATCAAGGCCAGGGCGTCACCGGGCGGATCCAGCTCGAGCCGGCGGGCGCTGGGGGTAAGCGTGGGCGCGACCTCAACCCGCTGGCCCGTTGTGGCGGTCGCGGCCCGCGCGTTATCAGCGAACTGGGGCTCCGCCACGACCACCGGTGCGTCGTGCTGAGCCAGGCAGCGGGCCAATTCGGTGGGCGTCAACCGGGGCCCGACCGGCGCCAGAGGGCGCCCGGACCCGGCGCCGCCGAGCAACAGCGCACCCGCCGCCAGCGAGGTGGTCATCAAGGCCGGGACCGACGCGCCCGTCGGGATAGCAACCCGGTCCATCCAATCTGCGGCTCCGCCGGCATGGGCCAGCAGATCGGATCCACTCCACGTACCCTCGGCAGTGGCCAGGGCAGGGTCGGCCAGCTGACGCCGGGCCACCAGCTGGGACCAGGTGAGGGTGTCGCTCACCGGCCAGCTAGCCCGACCCGATGGCATACGTCGGGGCGCCCGGAATGAGCCGGCCGGTGCAATTACCCTCGGCGGCGTGACCGGCATCGGTGAAGAGCGGCTCGGTAAAACCGCCGAGATTGACAAAGGTGATCAGATCAATCTCGGTGGCGGTGCGGCCCGACGTCCGAAGCACGAACCCGACAGGTATGTCCTCCCAGGTTCGTCCCTCGGCCAGCCGAGCCACCGAAGTGGGTTGGTTCATTATTGGCACCCTATCGGCTCTCGGGGTAGCGTCTCGGCATGGGCTACGAGGCCATCGAATTCCATCACAGCGACGATCGGGTGGCTACCATCACTCTCAACCGACGCGCAGTTTTCGATCCTCACGTCACCTACGGCATGACCTCAGCGATCGAGCCCATCGGCTTGCGGCTCCGCATCCCCCGCGGAGAAGCGCTGCGCTGGGGCTGGCAGCCGTCGTGACCATGAGGTGGTCGGAACCGCGTAATGTGCTCGGGCCGCTGGCCGATCCGGAATTTCCGGGCCGGGCGGCGCGGGTACTCGGATGAGCTTTTCCGGCTTTGATCTGCCCGAACCGCTGGAAATGCTGCGCGACGTCGTGGCCCGTTTCGTGGCCGAGCAGATCCTTCCGGTCGAAGCCGGGCTCGAGCCGCACGTACGGGCCCTGCCCGACGAGGCCCTGAAATCGCTTCAGGACCGGGCCCGCCAGGTCGGGCTGTGGTGCCTCGACGCGCCGCAGGCGTACGGCGGCGCCGGAATCAGCGCCTTCGAGGCGGTGGTGGTCTGGGAAGCAGCCAGTAAACACCGGTTCTGCCATCCCGTACCGGGCGGCGGCGCCTTCGGCTACAACCCGCCCGCCCCCCTCTACTCAGGCAGCCCCGACCAGATCGACCGGTATGTCCGCCCGCACATCGAGGAGGGCTGGGTCGCATTCAACGCCATCGCCGAAGCCACCGGTGGATCGGACCCGGCCCGAGCCATTCGCACCTCGGCCCTGCGGCAGGGCAATGAGTGGGTGCTCAACGGCGAGAAGCTGTGGATCACCCACGCCGCCCGGGCCCGTTACGGTGTCGTATATGCCCGCACCGAGGCGGGGATCAGTTGCTTCATCGTCGACAGTGACACGCCCGGGCTTACCGTCACGGAACTGCCAGTCGTCCGGGATGCGTGGCCATATCGCATGACCTTTGACAACGTGCGGATCCCTGCGAGCAATCTGGTCGGCGAGGACGGTCGCGGCCTGTCGCTGGCCGGCATTTTCCTGCAGAGAGGTCGCCTGGTCTACGCCGCCCGGTCGGTGGGAATCGCCGAAGACGCACTCCGGATGGCCAAGGCCTGGATCGCCGATCGCGATACCTTCGGCGCTCCGCTGGCCTCCCGGCAGGCACTGCAGTTCACCCTGGCTGACGCCCGCGTCCGCATCGACGCGGCCCGGTTGCTGACCTGGCGGGCGGCCTGGACCCTGGACAACGGCGGCGACGCCCGCAGCCAGGTCGCGGCCGCCAAGCTCACGGCCACCGAGATGGCATACGAGATCGTCGACCAGATGATGCAGCTGTTCGGGGCGATGGGCACGTCCCGTGAGCTCCCCCTTGAATCCTGGTGGCGGGACCTCCGGGTGGCCCGACTGGTGGAAGGGGCCAGCGAGATCCTCCGCCAGCAGTTGGCGACCGCCGAGCTACGGCGCTAGCCAACCCGGCCACTTCAGTGCTCTGCGCCCGGCAAACGCCCAGCATCAGCAACGGGGCCAGCATTACCAGTAGAGAGGAAGTTGACGTGACCACAATCGAGGGTGTGGCAATGGCGACCGGAGCGGGGCGCGGCATCGGAGCAGCCATTGCCGGCCCGCTGGCCGCAGCGGGCGCCACCGTGGCCGCGTGCCCCATCCCCCTGCGCCGGGTTGCCCAACCGGAGGATATCGCTCCGGCCGTGGCCTCCCTGGCCGGCGCCGAAGCCGCCTACATCACAGGCGAAACGCTGTCGGTGAGCGGTGGCCTCACCATGAGCTGAGGCCATGGAGGCCAGCAGCCTGCTCGGCATCCAGCTCACGCCGCAACAGATGGCGTTCCGGAGTGAGCTCTGCGCCTGGCTTGACGCCCACCTGGTCGGCGAGTACCTGGCCTTCGGCGGTCGCGGTCGGGCGTCGAGCGACGAGGGCTTCGACCTTCGGCAACGGTGGGAGCGCGAGCTGGCCGACGGTCACTGGCTGGGTCTCGGCATCCCCGCCGGGTACGGCGGACGCGGCCTCGGCCTGACCGAGCAGATCGTGTTCGCCTATGAGTGTGCCCGGGCCGGGGCACCGTACCGGCTGAGCATCCAGGGGACCGACATGCTCGGCCCCACGCTGGTGGCCTTCGGCACCGAGGCCCAGAAGCGACGGTTCCTGCCCAGCATCCTGGCCGCGGACGTGATCTGGTGCCAGGGATTCAGCGAGCCGGAGGCGGGCTCCGATCTGGCCGGAGTGCGGACCCGGGCCGCGTTGCAAGGAGACACGTGGGTCCTCAACGGCCAGAAGATCTGGACCACCTTCGGACACTACGCGGACTGGATCTACGTGCTCTGCCGCACGGATACCGACGCCCCCAAACACCACGGCCTGTCGCTGCTGCTCGTGCCCCTCGATCAGCCCGGCGTCGAGGTCCGGCCTATCCGAAACATGGCCGATGAGAGCGATTTCTGTGAGGTGTTCTTCAGTGATGCCCGGACCAGCGCGGATCTGGTCGTAGGACCCGTCAATGCCGGCTGGAAGGTGGCCCTGGGCACCCTCGGCTTTGAACGAGGCACGGCTACCCTCCCCTATCAAATGAAGTTCGAGCGGGAAGTGGGCGCGCTGATCACCCTGGCTCGGCAGCGCCAGGTGGGACCAGCGCTGCGGGACCGGCTGGCCCGCGCCTATATCGGTGTCCGGATCCTCGGCTTCAACAACCAGCGCAACCTGACCGCCCTGGTTCGAGGGGACGGCACCCTGGGGCCCGAGTCGTCGATCTCCAAACTGTACTGGGCCAGCTGGCATCGAGATCTCGGTGAGCTCGGGGTCGAACTCCTGGGAGCGGAAGGCATGTGCGATGCCGGTCCGCACCACGACCTGCTCCAGACCTTCCTCCTCAGCCGGGCCGAGACTATCTACGGCGGGACCAATCAGATCCAGCGAAACACCATCGGCGAGCGAGTGCTCGGCCTCCCCCGCGAACCCCGGTGACCGATTTGACCCGGGCGGGCGTGCCGCTCGGAGATCAGATGGATCGCTTTGGCATCACCATGCTGGGCAACACGCTGCTGCGCTGGTGGCGCGAGGTCCAATCCCGGTGGTTTCTGCCGCGCATCCTCTCCGGCGCAACCGCTGGTGTCAGGGTTTCTCCGAGCCCGAAGCCGGCTCCGATCTAGCCGCGCTGCGCTGCCGGGCAAGGCGCGTCGGGGACGAGTGGATCGAACAGTTGCTGGGACTTCCGCGCCGGCCGCGGTGAGTGCCAGCACCAGCGTCGTCACCCCTGGCGCAGGGCTGGGAGCACCTCGGTTGCAAATAGACGGTGGTTCTCGTCGACATGGCCCGATGGACAGGCCGAGGCCACGATCATGGTGCGCACCCCGGCGTCGGTAAAGCGACGGGCCTGGGCGATCACCTCGTCGGGCGTGCCGGCGAGGGCGTAGCGATCAACCAGGCGAGAGAAATCCTGCCGGTATTGGCGAGAAAGGGCCTCAATCGCCATGGCCCGGGCTGTGCTGCGGTCAGGATGTACGGAGAAGTAGGCGAGGAGGGCGGACAGCACCGGCCGGGCGGCCATGGCCCGTACCTTGGCGGTGCTCTCCGCCACCATGTCGGGAGTGAACAGGTACGGCATCCATGCCTCGGCGTGCCGGGCGGCCCGCCGCATGGCCGCCTCCGAGCGGCCCGATACCCAGATGGGCGGTCGGGGTCGCTGGGTCGGCACCGGCTGGATGGCGATATCGCGGAAGCGGGTGAAGCGCCCGTCGTAGGAGACCCGGTCACCGGTCCACAGCCGGGTAAGGATCTCGAGGGCCTCGTCGGTACGGGCGCCGCGCTGGTTGACCGGAACGCCGCAGGCCTCGAACTCAGCGGGAAACTCGCCACCGACGCCCACTCCGAGCGTGAACCTCCCGTTGCTCGCCACGTCGAGGGCGGCACCCATCTTGGCCAGCAGGACCGGGGGATACAGCGGCACCAGGGTGATGGCGCTCAGCAACCTGATGCGGGTGGTCGCGCCGGCCGCCACCGAGAGCGACACGATGCCGTTGGCCATCGGCATGTGAGTGCTGACGTGCTCGCCGCAGCTGACGTAGTCGAAACCCAGCGCCTCGTAGTGGCGGGCGGCCCGGGCAATGTCATCAAACGTCCGCAGCGACAGGCCCACCTCGAGAGGGGTGTTGCCGGCCGGCGTCTCTACCCGGTTCGCCAATCACGCCGTCCTTACGACAGACGACCGGGGCGATGTCCAAGCGCGGCCGTCCGCACTTGGACCGCAGCGTTCCCGGCGGGAGGAAACGCCATGTCTCTTCCCGGCCGAACCAGGCCGATTCGGGGCGAAAGGCAACGGATTTCCGGACCTCAAATGTGCCTGCCCCCCGACACCTCGAGCACCGTACCGGTCATGTACGACGACAGATCGGAAGCCAGAAACAGGGCGACGTTGGCAACGTCGGCGGGCTCGCCCATACGGCCCATCGGAATATCGGCGATGCGCTGCTCGAGGACCTCCGGCTTCATGGCGGCCGTCATGGCGGTGCGGATCAGGCCCGGCTGGATAGCGTTGACCCGAATCCCGAGATGGCCCAGCTCTTTGGCCGCCGCCTTGGTCAGCCCCACGATGCCCGCCTTGGCAGCGCTGTAGTTCGTCTGTCCGGGGTTGCCGACTTTCCCCGAGATAGAAGACATGTTGATGATGGCACCCGAACCCTGTTCGCGCATCACCGCGGCGGCGGCCTTGGTGCCGAGCCAAACGCCTTGCAGGTGAACATCGATGACCAGGCGGAAATCCTCCAGCGTCATCTTACGTATGGTCGCGTCCCGGGTGATCCCGGCATTGTTGACCATCACGTCCAGCCGGCGGAACTGCTCCACGCAGGCTGCCACCATATTGCTGACGTCGGACTCGGAGGTGACATCCGCCCGGAGGGCGCCGGCTGACCGTCCTTCGTCCCGCAACTCGATGGCCGCGATCTCGGCCGCTTCGGCGTTGATGTCGGCAATCATCACCGCCGCGCCTTGGGAAGCAAAGGTCGAGGCCATCCGTCGCCCCAGCCCGTCGCCACCTCCGGTGATCAGCGCCACCTTGCCCTCAAGCAGTCCCAACGCCGACCTCACCCTTCGCAGTCATTCGCACCCGTGACTGCAGCGTAGCGCCCGAGCCCAATCGGTCCCGGCTCCTCAAGGGGTAGGGCGGTCAGGCCGATATCCGGCGCCCCGTATCAAAGAGCCGGGCCGGCCCGCCTCGCCCGGGACGTCCACGCCACCCCGGCGGATGGATGTGCCGTTCACCCACACGTACTCGATGCCGCGCGAGCCGGCCACCAGCCGATCTGCTCCCGCCGGTAGATCGCAGACCCGGCGCAGAGGTTCGGGACCCACGGCGTCGGCGTCGAACGCAACCAGATCGGCGCACCATCCGGGCCTCACAGCCCCCCGCAGCCCGAGACCGAACACCCGCGCCGGTAGCGAGGTAAGGCGCCGAACCGCCTGCTCGAGGGTCAAGACGCCGCGCTCTCGGACCCACTCCTGCAGGAGCGAGGTGGTGAAGACGGCGTCACAGATCTGGCTGGCGTGGGCACCGGCGTCCGACAGGCCGATCAGGACGCGATCGTCGCGCAGCACCTCCGACAGTTGAACCGGATCGTCATTGCCGAACACGATCCGAAACCGTGACTCCAGCGAGTCGGCGAGCGCCAGGTCGAGCAGGACGTCCAGCGGGTGCACGCCAGCGCGCTCGGCGAGGTCGATGATCGATTCCTCCGCCAGCTGGGGATGGGCTTTCGACTCGGCCAGGAAGATCTTGCCGAGTTGTGGCGACGAGGCCATCGCTCCGTCCCATCCCTGACGAGCCCGGGCCCGCCAGACCTCGCTGTCGTAGAGTTCCCGCCGCCCGGTCCGGGGCGCCGCCAGGACCTCCTGGAAGGCGGGAATGGTCCCGAACGGAAAGGGATCGAGCATGGTCACCTGGAAGACGAACGGTCGGCACGCCGTCTGGGCCCATAGTCCCGAGGCCTCAAACCGGGTCAGGCGATCCGCCACCGATTCGCCCGCCTCGGCGGCTCCACCGAGCACGCAAACCGGCCGCCCGCTTCGGGCTGCCAGGTCCACCAGCTCGGCGCGGCCGAGCCGCGGACCGCCGGCAACTTCCATGAGCCCGGCGCCGACCTCGGCCAGCGCTTCGGCGAGGGCGTGCAGCTCCGGGGCATCAGCCAGCCGGCTGGGGACGGGCCGACCCCCGGCGCCGACCTGCACGGGTACCTGCGAGGTAGCCACCCCGATGCTGCCGGCCCGGAGAGCCTCCACCACGATGGAGCGGATCTCAGCCACCTCTGCCGGCGTGGCCGCTCGCTCGCTGGCCTCGCGACCCATGACGTACAGGCGTACGGGCGAATGCCCGACAAACGCCGCCACGTTGAGCCGCAGGTGTTGCTCGGAGAGGACCGCCAGATATTCGGGGAAGGTCTCGAACGTCCAATCGATGCCCGCTCGCAGCGCGTCTGCACTCATCCCTTCGACGTTTTCGAGCGTCTGGATGATCGTCTCGCGGCCCGCAGGTCTGGTCGGCGCGATTCCGAACCCACAGTTCCCCATCACCACCGACGTGATGCCGTGCCACGACGACGGCGTCAGGTCCGGATCCCACATCACCTGGGCGTCGTAGTGGGTGTGGATGTCGATGAACCCCGGGGCCAGCACGAGCCCGGACAGGTCGATGACCTCGGCCGAAGCGGTGGACGCCTCTCCCGGCGCGGTGACGTCGCGAATGGTGCCGCCGCTGACGGTGACGTCCCCGTGAAACGCCGGCGAGCCGGTACCGTCGACGACCAGGGCGCCCCGAAGCACGATTTTTGGCACCTCGCGCCTCATTTCCTCACCGTGACTGCTGGGCCGGTCGTCCTGCAGGCGCTCAGTCGTATCAGCTCGCTCGCGTCGGCGAGGTCCTCGACATGCAAGATGGCGTGCGCCAGTTGGTCTGACTGCCAGGAATCCAACCGCTCCGTGCACCAGCGGAACTTCTCGAGTTGTTGCTCCGCCGACATGGGCCGGTCCGGATGCCCGAGGGCCCGCGTCACCGTGCGTTGGAGCGTCCTTCCGTCACGCAAACGGACCTCGACGTGCCCTGGTTCCGGCAGCTCGACTTTCGTTCGCAACTGGTCTTTGACTTCGACCTTCAGCAGGCGCAGCACTCCGGCCAGGCGCGGATCAGCGCGCCCCGCCGGCTCGAGGTCAGACACGGTCAGGCCGCGCCGGGATAAGGCGCAGGCCACCATGAACGGCAGACTGAACTGGGCGAGTGCCCACCCCCCGGTTCCGGCCAGGCTGGCGGGATCCGCCTTGACGTCTAGTGGCGCGCAGATCAGGTCCCAGCAGTCCCGGCTGCCGACGGTGACGGACACCGCCTCGATCTGATCAAGAGCAAAGGCGGGATCTTCGGTGATCTCGACGGCCGCGGCGATGGCGTTATGCCCGTACTTGCAGCACGCGTACGGCTTGATGCTCAGCTGGTCGACCTCGAAGCGCGCTCCGAGACCATCCAGCAGCACCGACGGGTCGTAGCGACCGCGGTAAAAGGCCCGGAACCAGCCGTATACGCCTTGCAACGGGTGAGCGATGCCGCCGACGCCGAGTCGGGCCAGCTCCATGGCCAGCACGGCTGAGCTGGCAGCCAGGCCTTGCTGCACGCGCACCATGACCGATCCCTCGGCGAGACCCTGCAGGTTGCCGGCACACTGGCTGTAGCCGTTGCCGAATGCGTCGGCCATGCCCTCCCTGTCGAGCCCGGCGAGTCGAGCCGCCACCAGCGAGCCGGCGAGAGTCCCGGTCTGATAGGTGTACGACATCGATCTTGGCTCGTACTCTGTGCCTCCCAGGCTGATCACCGGTGCCATGGATAACCGGCAGGCCAGATCGATGCCCATGACGACGCTGGCAAGGAACTCCCGTCCGTCCACCGGACCGGCCTGCTCGGCCACCGCCAGGGCGACCGGAACCACGGTTGCGGTAGCATGGACCAGCGCCTTTTCGTGGACGTCGTCGAGCTCCAGGGCCCGAGCGAGGGTAGCGTTGACCAGGGCCGCCTGATGAGCGGGCCCTCTGGTGCCGTAGCCGAATACGCCCGCCTCGGGCGTGCCGGCCCACCGGCGCATCAGCTGTTCCAGCGGCCGAACACCATCGGCCTCGATGGCGGCCAGGGCGGCACCGATCGTGTCCAGAATGACCAGCTTCGCCCGGGCGACCGTGTCAGGGGGAAGGTCCTCGAAGCGCAGATCGTGGGCGTGTTGGACCAACCTGGCATCAATGTCCGTTGCCGCCACCCCGTCAGCTGCCATCGTAATCGTTCTCCTCCAGTCGGGACCGGCCCGCGGGCCGTCGAAGCTCAGTTTGCCCGAGCCGTGCGGTCAAGCCGGGCATGACACCCTCCGGTGGTACCCTCGACGGCGGCCGTATGAGATCACCTTCGTAGACAGGCAAGTGGCATGGCACTGAGCGATCCATGGGTGTCTGAAGTTTCTTCCATCGTGACCACCAGGGTCCGGCCTTTGGTGCTCGATGGCGGGCGTTTCGACATCGAGCACTGCGACTCTGGTACGCGCCAGATCGTGGTGCGAGCTTCGATGGGGGATTGCGACGCCTGCGCCATGAGCAACGAGGACCTGGAGCAGCTGCTGACCGAGGCGGTGCAGCGCAAGGACCCTGAAGCCAGGGTCACTGTGGTCGATGGCTGATCCCGGCCTATCGACATCGGCCTGACCTGGCCTGCTTAGGGCAGGTAGCGGTCGATTGACACGGTGGCGGGTTCGCTGATCTCATCCAGATACTGGCCTTTCCCGGCCGCCCCACCGACCACGACGAGGTGCAGGCAGTCCGCTCCTTCCATACTGGGGATCTTGGTGCTGGGGTCGAGTTCCGTCGCCCACAGCTTCTCCTTGCGGAACGCCTGGGGCTTGCACGCCGCCAGCACCTGCGGCTTGAGGTTGGCGGCGATTTCGAGGACCTCGCCGGGGGTCAGATTGGTGAGCCCCCGGGGCATCTCGATGATGGCGAGGTCGGGCATACCGAGCACGTACGGCGGTCTGGCGGGCATCATCCATGAACTCGCGAGCCACCAATCCCACCGTGGGCGTGCCCTTGCGCTCGATTTCGCTGAGGTCATGGACAAGCCACGACGTGCAGCTCCCTCAATCGCCGGTGGCGCCGATAACTGCGTCCGCCACCTCGGCCGCCCTATCGGTCATGCCCTTGTGAGCCGGAAAACTGTCATAGAGCTGATGGGTGGCAACCCCGAACTGGTGCCAAAGCTCATCTCCGTAGAACTCCAGCGCCACTTCGCCGCCGATTTTCTTGTTCCACCACAGACCCAGATCAATCGCGTCCAAAGTCTTGGCCCGGGCAGCCCGGGGGGTGGGCTTGGAGTTGAGCTCGGCAACGGGATTGCGAACCTGCAACTCGATCATGACTGGCTCCTTACCGCGGCTCTGGCCTTACGGCGGCTCCGGCCGGCGTCATCCTAGCTCAGCAGGCGCCGGATCCGTCTGCGACGGTGACGTCAGCACCCCCCTTCAGACCCATCGACGCGCTCGTGTCGGCCGCGCTCACGACCCGGTCGTGACGGCGGCTTCACTGCCGGGATCCACCTCTCCAACGTCGGCCTGGCGAAGTGGTCTTAGGCCTCGAATCACCGCCTCGACGCCGAACTCGACATAGTCGGGGGCGTGCAACCCATTCAATCGGGGCGCCTCTGGCTGGCGGGCCAGCCGGGCGTCGACGCTGATGCGGCCATGGATGTACGTCAGGGCAAACGACCAGGCTAGCGGGGCGTTGGCGGGCGAGAAGCCGGACTCCTCGAAGAAGTGAATGCCGTCCCGGGCTCGCTCCGGGGTTACGCCCAGGGTGGGCAGCTCGATCATGTGAGCACCGAGGCCCGGGTACCGGGCCAGCGATTCCCAGCTCGATATCAGATACCGGCGCAGAGACGCTTCCCAACCGTCGTCGTCGAGACGAACGGGGATCCTGGATTCCTGGACTCTCTCCACCACCAGGCGGATCAACTCGTCCTTGTCGTCAATGTGGTAGTAGATAGCCATCGGCGTCACGCCAAGCTCAGACGAAACCGCCCGCATGGTCAGCCGGCTCAGACCCCGTTGCTCGATGAGGCGAAGGGCGGCGCTGACGATCTGCTCGGGGCTGAGAGATCGAGGCTGAGACCCGCGCGCCATCCAAAAACGATATACCCGCGCCACGTGGACCGCATGGTTCCGGTACCCGGTACCGGGCTCAGCCGGATGGGACCGCGGTTGGACGGCGACCCGCGCCAAGGAAGATGGACCACGCCTTTCTGATGGGGCGAAAAGCCAAGTGGGCAGATAACGGACGGCTCGACCGGCGCCCGTCGGAGATTTTCCGGGAGCACTTCATCGTGGCGCCGTTTCCGGAGGAGAACGTCGAGCGAGTCGTGGCGGAGGTGGGCATCGGTCCCATCGTGTTCGGATCCGACTTCCCGCACGGCGAGGGGCTCGCCTGGCCGTCCAGGTACGTGGATGCGCAGCTGGCGAGGTTCTCGGAGAAAGATCAGAAGCAGATCATCCGCGATAACCTCGAGCAATTCCTGACCCGCCAGTAAGACGGCTGACGGTCGCGGCCCAGGCCGGGCGCGCCGATCGCTGGAGCGCCACGACCGCTAGGGCGTCCGGCCGGCACACTGGCGCTACTCGACGGTGCCCCCTCGCATCCGCCGCAGCCGCCGGTTGGTGCCTTCCAGCCAGTGATCGTAGTCCTGAGCTTTCCGCAGGAACGACTCGCCCACCCGAGGATGAGGGAGTACCAGGAAGCGGCCTCCCGCCATGGCCTGGAGCGTCATGTCCGCACACAACTCAGGTTCGACCACCTCACCGATGTTCTGGGTGACGCTGTCGTCGCGGCGCGCCGATCTGGCTTCGTCATCCTCATTGCGACCGAGCATTCCGGTATTGACCGCGTTCGGGCAGAGGCAGGTGACCTGAATGCCCAGATGGGCATAGTTAAGCGCGACCCACTCCGCGAAACCCAGCGCCCCGTGCTTGGTCAGGGTGTAGCCGACGCCCGATGGTCCGGTGATCAGCGCGGCCGACGAGATGGTCTGGACCAGATACCCGCCGCCGCGCTGGACCATGCTCGGAATCACGGCCTGTGCCGCCCACACATGGGCAAGCAAATTGATCGCCACGATCCGGTCTATTTGCGCCGGGCTCGAGGCCAAACCGTCACCCATGTCAGTAATCCCGGCGTTTGAGCAGAAGACGGCGACGGGCCCAAACGCAGCTTCCGCGGTCCTGACCAGGCCGGCCATGGCTCCGGGGTCGGCAACATCCACTCCGACCGCGATCCCGTCCAGGCGGGCGGCCACCCGCTTGGCCCGGTCCTCGTTGAGGTCCGCGACCACCAGCCGCGCTCCTTCCCGGGACAGGCGTTCAGCCAGCGCCCGCCCGATCCCGTGGCCCCCGCCCGTCACGACTGCGCATGCTCCGGTCAGTTCCATAGGGTGCCAACAATGCCATAAGAACGCCATTGGACACCCGGGCTGCGGCCAGCAGCTGGGCTTGAGCGGCGACATGCAGGCCTAAGATTTGGCGCCGAACACCCTGATCCCGGTCCACGCCCGCTCCATCGCCGAGCCGACCCTGGCGTCCTCCAACGGGGGAAGGGATAATGGGGAAATGAACCGGCTCCGGCTCAGCGGCATCGATCGGGGCGATGATTGCGAACTGGTCGTGTTCGTGGATGGCGATGACGTGCTCTACCACCTTGACGCCATCGGTGTCGAGCCCGACGTGGCCTTTCCACTGCTGGTGCCGGTCTCGCCTCCCCGGCGGGTGCAACTGGGGAGGTGTGGTTGCGGCGACGACCGGTGCGGCTCCGTCACCGTGCGCATCGCGGCAGACGGCAACACCGTGGTCTGGGACGGTTGGTCCAGCACGCTCGGAGATGGCCTCCCCGGCGCGTTTCGGTTCGATCGATCCGCTTATGACGCCGCCGTATCCGCAGCCAACCAGGTGAGGCCCTGGGAGTCGAAGGAACGGAGGTTTGCCCGGCGTGCTGCTGAGCTCGTCGATGCCGACGTGCACGCCGCCCTGTCCTGGCGCGGGTTGCAGTTCGTCGCTATCGAGCCGGCCGGGGAGGCGGCGGTGGCAGTGCACCTGAGCGCCCGCTATTGCGAGGCGAGATGGGCCGTCTTCGTGGTTGTCCCCGTGGGAGGGGATCCCGGCTCGATTCCGCACCTCCTCAGTCACTGGGGCCCGACGGCGTGGCCCAACGTCGTCTGGTGGAGCGAAAACGAGGCTGCCGCCTTCCAGCAACCACCCATGGCCGGGCGGCGCTGGCACATGTGGCAACCCGTCGACGTCTAGACGATCGACATCTGGGCGATCGACGTCTGGTCCCAGGACCTACCAGCCGCCGCTGAGACCCCCGGGGGCCGCCGCGACGTGGGGGAAGAGCTCCCGGAAGGCGCCCTGAGTGATACGTTGGCGCGGGGCCGGATCAAGACCGTCGAAGAGCTCATGCAGGGTCTTCTGGCTGTGACCGTACGTGCCTTCCAGATGCGGGTAGTCACTCCCCCACATGACATTCTGGTATCCCATGGCGGTCAAGGCCGCGGGCGCTGACTCGTCGTGCTGGAAGGAGGCGTAGACCTGTCGGTACAGGATCTCCTTCGGGAGGACCGAGAGCACCGGGCGTACAAACATGCCGTGCTGGCGGTAGCCCTCGTTCATCCGGTCCCCGAGGAAAGGAACCCACGTGGCCCCGCCCTCGGAGATGAGAATCTTGAGGTCCGGATGGCGGTCCAGGGCGCCGGACGCCACCAGCTTGGTGGCGGCCTTCTGGCCACCGTACGTCGTCTCGACGTAGTTGAGGACCGCCCCGCCAGGCCCGCGATAGGCACCCGCCTGATCTCCCCCATCGGTCCCGATGTGGAACGCGATGACCATCCCTGCCTCTTCGGCGGCGGCCCAGAGCGGCTCCCAGCTGTCACGGTGGTAATCCTCGACGCCGTCCGGGACGCCCGTGGGCAAATACACGACGTGCAGGCCGAGCTCGGCGCAATGCGCCACCTCCGCCACCGCATCCTCGATCGACAGCAACGACAGCTGACCGGCCGGGACCAGACGGTCCGGCGCCACCGCCTGGATCTCCGACGTGATCCACTCGTTCTCGGCGATGGTGGCCTGACGGACGAGCTCGGGATCCTTGATCATGTTTTGCCAGAGACCGAGTGAAGGGTAGATGACCTCGGCCCAAATACCTTCCTCATCCAGGTCCCGCAGACGGGCCCGGACGTCCCTCGACCCCGGAGGACGAGAGCTCAACTCGGCAATGGTCAGTCCGTCTGCTCCCTTGCGGGTCATGATCTTCGGGAGCCTCCGCCGGAAACTCTGACCGTCGATGTGGACGATCTCCTCGTCGTCGCCCACCCGCTCGGACCGGGGCATGCGTTCGGCCAGTTGGCTCGGCAGAATCGTTGACCAGAGGTCATCCGGCTCCAGAAAGTGCGAATCTCCAGAGTTGGCCCACACCTTCGACATTCCACTCACCTTTGCTCGTCGGCAGTCGCTGCGATGCCATCCATGCTATTGGATGCGGCAATGGGAACAACATTCGACGGGTGCGGCCCGGCGCGCCGGCGTCGACCAATAGACTGTCGCCAACGGTGGCCGCACCGGTCAGTCACCTACTTCGAAGCGAGGGACGGCGCGTGCAGCTCGGGATCATGACGCCGATACTCAGCTGGCGAGCAGGCGCGCCGGATTGGGTGCAGCAGGGTGGGATCGACGACGTGGCAGAGATCGTGAGCGCAGCCGAACGACTCGGCTATGCGTTCTGCACCTGCTCGGAGCATGCCGCCCTCACCCGGGCGGACCGAGAACGACGCAGCCAGGCCTATTGGGATCCGCTGGCGAGCTTCAGCTACCTGGCCGCCAGGACTTCGTCGATCCGTCTGTTGACATGGCTCGTTGTGCTTGGCTATCACCACCCGGTGGCGCTCGCCAAGCGCTACGGGCAGCTCGACCTCATGAGCAACGGCCGCCTTGTGCTCGGCGTCGGCGTGGGCACGCTCAAGGAAGAGTTTGCGCTTCTGGGCGCGCCCTTCGAGGACCGGGGACCCCGGGCCGACGACGCCATCCGAGCCATCCGCGCCATCTGGGGGCAGCCCTGGGCCACCTATGCGGGGGACTCACTATGACTTCGCCGATTGGTGGGTGATGCCCCACGCGCCGCGCACCAGGTTGCCGATCCTGGTTGGCGGCCGTACCCGGCGCTCGTTGCGACGGGCCATCGAGCTCGGGGACGGCTGGGCGCCGTTTGCTCTCAACCTAGATCAGATCGAGGAGACGCTGGCCTGGGGACGCACCCTTGACAGTTGGGTCGATCGCGTCGAAACCGGCTTCGAGGTCCTGGTGTCCTCGCCCCGGCTTGATCCAACCGGAGACCCGAGCGCGACACGGGCGCACCTGGAGGCGGCCGTCGCCGCCGGCGTAACCCATTGGGGTGCCGAGATGGTGGGGCGTTCCGCCCAGCATTACCTGGAGCAACTCGACGCCCTGCAACAGGTCGTCACCGGGTCGGGCTAGCTGATCCGCTACGCGGATTGGAACCGGGCCGCGAACCACCGGCGCCGGGAAGGCCGCCTGCGGGCCGAGCCGGTACAGGCGGCGCCTCAAGCCACCGTGTTGACGCGGCCTCCGTCGACAAAGATGACTTGCCCTGTCACGTAGCTTGACGCCGAAGAAGCCAGAAAGAGGGCGGCCCCTTCCACCTCGGCAGCCCGGCCGACTCGGCCCAGCGGCACCCCGCCCATGATCGGTTCCCAGATGGGGCGCATGGACCCCGCCGGATCGATCGTTCCAGGACAAATGCAGTTGGCGCGCACCACCGGCCCGCATTCCTTGGCCAGATAGCGGGTGAGCATGGCCAGGGCAGCTTTGGTAGCGCCGTAGGCAGCCCCACCGATGCCGGCGACCGGGGTGAAGCCCGCGGTGGACAGGACGTTGATGATGGAGCCGCTGCCCCGTTGCCGCATGCCGGGGATCAGGGCTTGAGCGAGTCGGTAGGCGCCCAGCACGTTCACGTCAAAGGCCGCCTGCCAGGACGCTTCAGGAATACCGAGCGGGCCGGCTGCTGCGCCGGCCACGCCCGCGGCCGCATTGTGGAAGAGAACATCAGCCGGCCCGAACCGCTCGGCTGCACTGTCCGCCAGCCGCCGCACGTCCTCGGCCCGGCCGACGTCGGCGACCACCGGATGGGCCGACCCGCCGTCCGCAACGATCGAGGCCGCCAGCCGCTGCAGCTTCACCGATGTCCGGGCGCAGACGACCACGTTGGCGCCGGCCCGGGCGTAGACCCGGGCCACGTGCTCGCCGATGCCCGGGCCAATCCCGGTGATAATTGCCGTCTGTCCGTCGAGGCGAAACTGGTCGGTGGGGTTCTCGTACCCGACCGTGGTCATCGGATGGCGTTGCGAGCCCGGAGGGCGGCGACCTCATCGGCCGTGTACCCGAGATCGACGAGGATCTCGTCAGTGTGCTCACCCAGCTCGGGGGCCAGGCGATGCGGAACCTGCTCGGCGTCCGTGACGCGCAACAGCGCATGCAGCTCGCGCACGTTGCCCTTCACCGGGTGGGAAACTTCGGCCACCCGCCCGAGGCGGCGTTGCTCCGGGTCGTTCATGAAGTGATGGACGTTGCGACCGACCGGAACTGCGGCCGCCACCCCGGCCCTCTTCAAGGCGGCGATGACCTCGGCGGTGGGGCGACGCCCGATGGCGGCCATGATGGCGTCCGTTTGCAGATCGTCAGCGTCGATCCGATCCGCACCCAGAGCCGCCACGGCGGCGGCTCGATCTTTATCGTCGTACGCGACCAGGCACACCATGCCATCAGCAGTCTCGTAGAGCCGCTCGAAAGGCCCGAGGCCCATCTGGAGCGCATCGAGCCGGCCCGCGCCGATGACACTGCCGTCGGGGCGGCGAACGGCGTGGGCCATATGGCCCATGGTGGCATTGAGCTGCGGGTTCTCCACGAACTGGCCCTGGCCCGTGCGGCTGCGGTGCAGCAGGGCCAGCAACATGGCCACGGCCCCCAGCAATCCGTTGCCCGGATCCTCATTGGCCGCCGGCGGCAAGGGCGGGTTGAACTGGCCGGCTATCTCGTATGTCACGCCCACGTAGCCGGACAGCATGGGAGCGAAGCTCTGGCGCAAGGCGAACGGTCCGCTCGAACCCCAGCCGGGCGCATGGAGGTAGACGAGCGAGGGATTCACAGCACGCACACTCTCGTAGTCCAGGCCCAGCCGTTCGGCGGCCCCAGGGCGGAGATTGTGGTGCACCACGTCCGCCCACCGCAGGAGACCCTGGACGGCCTGGCCCAGAGCCGGGTCCTTGAGGTTGGCAGCCAGGGACCGTTTGTTCGCCTGAGCCGAGTAAAAGGGTCGCTCCAGCCCCCGGAGCTGGTCCCCGAGGACGGGTTCCAGCTTGATCACATCGGCGCCCAGATCGGCGAGCAGCCGCGACGAGTAGGGCCCGGCGTAGTAGGCGCCGAGATCCAGGATCCTGACGTCCGCCAGCAACGGGCCGTTGCCCGGGGTCAGGCCAGGACCGGCTCGCTGCGGCTCGGGCCAGCCCGCCAGGTCCGCCCACACGCTCTCGGTGTGCTGACCGACCGAGGGCGCCGGGATGCTCACTCGCCCGGGGCTGGCGGACAGCTTGGCGCCGACGCCGACCTGCAGCACGGGGCCCAGGACGGGGTCGTCGATCTCGACCACCATCTCGTTGTGGATCGCTTGCGGAGTGTCGTACACCTCGGTTGGCCGCAGGTGCTCGATGGCGCAGACGTCCGCGTCCATGAACAGCCGCACCCACTCCGAACGCGGGCTTTTTCTGGAAGATCTCTGGCAGTTCGTCAGCGATGATCGGCACCTGCTCCGGCGTCAGCGGCACGCCGATATCCATGCCCGTTTCGCTGGGAGGAATGCGATCGTCAAGGCCCAGCACCTTCATAGCCCGCCCGAAGGCGCCGACTGCGCCCGTGTGCAGTCCCAGGTACTCGCCGTCCGCGCACAGGAACGAGCGGGTGATCAATCGCATCGAACCTGTCTGCTGCAGCGGAGGGACTCCCCCGGTGGCCACCTGGGCAGCCACCGACTGGTCAGTCTCGCCCCACATCATCGAGTTGTAAGCCAGGGCGCCGTCGACCAGGGAGGTGCAGACATGCCGGCCTGCTCCATCCTGCTCGCGCCGGTGCAGGGCAGCCAGGGCACCCATGACCGCCAGATGGGCGGCGCCGGTCATCGCAAAGGGAAAGGCGAGGAAGATCGGACCGTCCCGGTGCGCCACCTGGTCTGACATTCCCCCGACGACAGCCTGAACGATGGCTTCGTAGCCGGGTAGACCCGCGTCGCGGCCGTCCTCTCCAAAACCGGAGATCGAGACGTAGACCAGCCCGGGATTGCGGGCGTGAAGCACATCGAAACCGACGCCCAGACGATCCGCCCCGCCCGGCGCCCAGCTCTCCACGAACACATCGGCACGATCAGCGAGCTGCAGCAGGCGGTCCAGGGCGGCCGGCGCCTCGAGATCGAGCTCGACGCTGCGCTTACCGCGATTGAAAACCGACATGGCGGCAGGCTCATGCACCCGACAAGGATCCCCGCCGGGTGGCTCGATCCACACTACGTCCGCCCCGTAGTCCGCCAGCAACCCCGTGGCCCGGGCGCCCGCCATCCCGCGCGAGCAATCCAGCACCCGAAGCCCTTCGATGGGTCCAGACACGTCCTACCTCCGAAATTCACGCGGTCGACGCCGCACGCACCCCGATATGGGCCGACCCCAGACTACCGCCCGCGCTTCCAGCAGCCGCCCGCCGTCCCGGCCTCCCGGCCGCCCGGTCAGGACCGGCGGCCGGCGATCAGGGTCCGGTTGGTCCGACGTCCGGCTGCAACTGGTCGTGCCAGGCCTGGAGCTGCCGGATCCAGGAATCAAAATCGCCGGCCTTATGGCGGAAGTCGCGAAGCGTGTCCTCGCCGGTTGTGATCAGGAAGCGTTCCTCCTGCATGCCTGCGATGACGATCTCTGCCGCTTCCTCGGCACTGATACCGCCCTGCTGGGCCAGCTGGAGCCAGGGGGGCGTATCCGGACCGACCGCTCGGCGGGTCATCTCCGTCCACATCCATCTGGGGCAGAAACACGACACCCGGATGCCCCGGCTTCCGTACGCCATCGCCAGCCACTCAGCCATCGCCACCTGGGCGTGCTTGGTGGCGGCGTAGCTCATGTCGACGGTGCTGGTGGTGATGCCGTTCGACGACGCCGTGCAGAGAAGATAGCCCTCGCCGCGCCGCAGCATCCCGGGCAGGGCGTAGCGAGCGGCATACACATTCGACATGACGTTGACCCCCCACACCCGGTCCCAGGCCTGATTGGGACCGAAGGGGCTGCCCCCACCAGTCACGCCCGCATTGGACATGACCACATCCAGCCGTCCGTACTCGGACTCGGCCACATCCACCGCCTGTCGCAGCGTGGCTTCGTCGCTCACGTCGCCTCGAACGGCGATACCTCCCACCTCCGCCGCCATCCTCTCAGCGGCGTCGCCGTCTACGTCGACCACGACCACGCCCCGGGCCCCATGGGCCGCGAAGCGGGTGCACAAACCCTCACCAAGACCGTGGCCGCCGCCTGTGACCAGCGTGACCTTTCCGGCCAGCTCCATCGCATTCGCTCCTTTATCGCCACCCCCCTGGTGGACCGTAGCAGGCGCGTCTGGCAGGGCGGGACGCCCCGGTTTCCCGCCCAACGGACTGCTCTGGCCGGGTGTCCAACTGCGCTCAGCCGCTGTTGGACTGCGCCCAACTCGACTCGACTGGCTACGCAGCGCGAGGTGCAATCATCAGCGCTCGGGCTTCGGCACACAGCGTCTCCCCGTGGAATACCCGGGCCGAGGTATAGCATTTGCGGCCTTCGATGCGTTCGACATCGGCCTCAATCCGAATGACCTCGTCGAGTGGTACCGGTCGGCGATAGTCGATAACGAGCTGGGCGGTCATCGAAGCCCCCGACAGCGCGGATCTGGTCGCCACCGCGGCATCGATCAGGCCTGCGACCACGCCACCATGCACTCGCGGCGCGCCACCTGCCTGCAGCTCGGAGCAGCGAACAATGCCGACCAACATGTCTCCCTCGAGGTGGAAACGCATGGGCGGAGCGACAGGATTTGAAAGTCCGATCCAGGGATGGATCTCCGCCCCGGGCAATTCCTCCCCGGTCCCGCCAGCCCCGATCTCTCCTGTTCCCGCCGGTACACCGATCATGAGCTGAGCCGATTCGAGGATTTTCTCGAGCTGCTGCAATTCCGAGCTGGCCGCCCCGGCGCTCATCAGACGAAGGCTGAGGTCTCGCACCAGCTCGACGCACCGCCGAACCTGGGCTTGACGACCGGTCACGTCCCAATCGGAGAGGTATGGCCGCAGGCTCTCGTCGAATTCGAGCATGTCGGGACTCTACTGGTCGCCCGGCCGTTCCACGCCCGCCGACCCGGTGCGGCCCGGGGAGGAGGCTGATACGGTCGATAGATGGCTAATCTTTCCGGGCGCGTGTGTGTGATTACCGGGGCGACCCGCGGCATCGGTAAGAGTGCGGCGGTTTCCTTTGCCAGGCGGGGCGCCCATCTGGTTCTGGTAGGCCGCAGCACCGAACATTCGCCAAATCGGGGCGGCCTGCCCGGGACATTGGAGTCGGTAGCTGGAGAATTGCAGGCTTTGGGCGTTGGCGTCACCACGGTGGCAGCCAATCTCTCGCAGCCCGACGACGTGCAGCGGGTGGCTGACGCCACCACCAAGCAATTTGGTCGCTGCG
Source organism: uncultured Acidimicrobiaceae bacterium (assembly GCA_963769725.1). GTDB lineage: Bacteria > Actinomycetota > Acidimicrobiia > Acidimicrobiales > Palsa-688 > PALSA-693. The sequence goes on from CAVYMU010000012.1 coordinate 459,128, forward strand.
ACGTGCTGGTCAACAACGCGGCCGTGAGCTTTCTCGGGATGTTCCTGGACGTGGCGCCGCGACGCTGGCAGGCGGTTCTCGCTGTCAATCTGCTCGCACCCGTAAGCCTCATCCATGCCTTCCTGCCGGGGATGATCGAGCGTGGCGACGGCCGCATTCTCAACGTCAGCTCCGGCGCGGCCGATACCCGTAGCCCCGGCGGGGTACAGCAACTGCCGTATTCGGCCAGCAAGGCGGGCCTCGATGCCCTGTCGTACGGGCTCGCCAACCAGTTGGTCGGCACCGGGGTTGCCGTCAACGTACTGGCGCCGTCAGTGTTCACCGAGGCGGTGGCGTTCAGCGTCACCGACCCGGACATGCTCCGCGACATGCGGGCGCACATGACCTCCCCTGAAGCCTATGGTGAGGCGATGGCGAAGGTAGCCGAGCAACCGGCGGAGTTCACCGGCCGCTATCTGGCCAACCAGGATCTGATCGACCTCGGAGTCCTGGTCGACCCTTGACGAGTGTGACCGGACCGCTCTGACCTGGCGGCGGTCCTGGTGCTGCAACACTGGGCTACATTGCCCTCGACAGCCCCGGATCGGGAGCCTGCTATGACCCGGACAAGTGACCACGAAGTCATCGAGCGCAGCATTGCCGACCTGCTCGGCGAATTCCCCCGGCCCGGCGCCGCCGATCCGACGGCCTTCCTGGGGGCCCAGTTCGACCGCGGACTGGCGTGGGTCCATTTCGACCCGGGTTGTGGCGGCCTGGGCCTGCCGGCCGGCTACCAGCCGGACATCGACCGGCGCCTGCGCGAGAAGGGCGCCCCGCCCAGCCTCGGTGATTATGTCGGTCTCCATCAAGGCGCGGCCGCCATCCATGCGGCTGCGACGCCCGGGCAGCGAGCAAGGTTTCTGCGGCCCATCTTCACGGGCGAGGAGCACTGGTGCCAGCTGTTCAGCGAGCCGGGGGCGGGTTCTGACCTTGCTGGCCTCTCCACCACCGCCGTCAAGGACGGGGAAGAGTGGGTCGTCAACGGTCAAAAAGTCTGGACCAGCGGGGCCCGTGAGGCCGGGCATTTCGTCCCAGCCGCAGATGCTCGCCATCCGGTCCCGGGCCATGTCGATCGAGGGCGGAACCAACGAGATCCAGCGGAACATCATCGGCGAACGGGTCCTCGATCTGCCCGGCGACATTCCCGTCGACAAGGACCGCCCCTGGCGGGACGTGCCGCGCAACTGACCGGCTCGCTTACCTGGCCGCGCCGACCATGCTCGTGCCCGACCGGTGGCCAGTCCCGGAGCGCGAGGGAGCACCATTCGCTGGTGTGTCCCCCAGCCGGCGGCCGCCCTCTCTGACCGGGAGCACATCGTGGCGGCCGCTCTCCGCCTCGTCGAGCAACGTAGGCTGCCTCGCCTGACCCTCGTTGCCCGTCGGCTTTCGCCGAATTAGGTTGACCGGGTCGGCACTCAATGGGCGGTGAAGCCGCCGTCGAACGGAATGACGGCCCCCGTCAGCGACAACGACAACGGTCCGCTGAGGAACAGCACCAGCTCGGCTACCTCGTCGACGTGAGCTATCCTGTCCACCAGGTTCCCCCCGGCGTGGCGAACGGCCTCATGGAGGCGGACGTAATCGGACGGGACGAGATTGCCCCGCTCCACGGGCTCCATCCCCCCCGGGCATATGCAATTGGCCCGGATTCCCTGATCGCCGTAATCAGCGGCGGTCGTTCGCGTCAGAGCGATCAGGCCACCCTTCGCGGCCGCGTAGGAGCACGAGTACCGAAATCCGACGAGTGCGACCATCGACGAGATGTTGACGATCGCTCCCCCGCCGCGCTCGAGCATCGACGGCACCACGGCCCGGGTCAGTAGAAACGGCCCCCGGAGATCGACCTTGTAGAAATCGTCGAACTCCGCGACCGGCGTCTCGTGGACGAGCAACGGGTGGGCATGGATGCCGGCGTTGTTGATCAGGATGTCGACTCCGCCGAAGGCATTCGTCGCCGCTTCGAGCGCCTGCCGGGCTGTCGACTCCAGCGCAACGTCACCGGCCACGATGAGCGGCCGGCCGCCAAGCCCGGCCAGACTCTCCGCCGTCTCGTCAAGCTTCTCAACCCGGCGCCCGATCAGAACGAGATCGGCCCCCTCCCGGGCAAAGGCCCTGGCCGTCGACGCCCCTAACCCAGTGCCGGCTCCGGTGACCACCGCCACCTTCGCGTCCAGCTGCCCCACGGTGTTCCCCTCTCCGGCGCCGACAACCGCGCCTTGCCTGTAAAGAAACGACAGAATCGGTTAGACAAGGAGGCAATTCCTACATGAGCTGGTTGTCCTACATGAGCTGGTTGCCTGCGCCAATTGGTACCTGGGCCCCAGTGATGAACCCGGCTTCATCCGAGCAGAGCCAGGTAATGACCGGAACGGTCGTACCCCCCCAGATCCAGATTGTGTGGCGAAGCAGCTGTTACTTCGCCGCCATCCCGGCCTCGACTGGAAGGACCACACAGCCCGCAATGTACCGGGCTTCATCCGACGACACGAACAGCAGCGGGTTCGAAATGTCGATGCCGGGTCCTCGGCGGTGCATTCCCGGGCAAGCCACTCGTTGTAGCCGCGGGCGACAGCACAGACACCTTTGCGGGTATGGCAGCCGGTCGAAGGGTCTGTCCGGATTCGGCGCAGAAGAGCAGTTCGGCGTCGACGTAGGGCTCCCGCATATAGGGCGACACCTCCAGGTGCGAGTCCGTCGCGACGATCTCGTACCGCCTCACTGAGTCCACCTCCCCATCGACACCCGTCGCTCACCACGGACAGCAGGAGTGGCCCTCCTAGGCTACCGGGGTCGCGGTCACTCGTCCAGCGTCTCCAAACGGTGTCCAACCGCGGCTAGTTGACGGGGCCCTCAACCGCTCCTCTCAGCGGCCCCGAGCAATTGGACCAGCAACTGGAGAAGAGCGAATTCTCTTGCCAGTAGGGAGGTGGCAGCGGGAAGAGCGCTTAGTGTACAATTTCATTATCCGCGTGCCATGCCGCACACCGTACGAGGGGGACCTGCGGACATGACATCGAAATCCGTCCACCGTCAGTTCCCCGTCGGAGCTACTGTGCCACTGCTCGCCGGTTCGTTCGACAGCTCGAGCAAGCCATTCTCGACCGCCCCCACGGCCGGCAGCGGGTCGGCGACGACGGCCGGAGGCGGCGGCGGTACCGTCTCGGGCATCCCGTTAGTCATCGGGTCCATCTCTGCTCTCGTCAAGTGCGAGCCGGGTGTGGTCAACTCCGCGACGTGGGGTGAGAACTACCTCTACTCGCGGGTGTCGGGACAGCTCTTCGCCGCCGGGGCGAAGGCCGCCACTCTCAGCCCCGGGACCACTTCCGCCCCAGGGCGACCGTCTCAGTTGCGCTCCGCAAGCAGTGATCAACCCGATGCTCGCCGCCGTCGGGCCCTGGGACAGACCTCGCGGAGACCTTCTACTCACGGGGAGGCTGGATAGCAGGTGCTTCCGTTCATAATCGTCGGGCTCGTCACCGGTTCGGTGTACGGGCTGGCCGGCGTGGGGCTCGTCCTCACCTACAAGACCTCGGGGATCTTTAACTTCGCCTATGGGGCCTTGGCCACCGTGGCGGCCTACCTCTTCTACGCGCTGTACGTCCAACACCACTGGCCTTTCATCCTGTCCGTGATCATTGCCGCACCGGTCCTTGCGATCGCCCTCGGGCTTGGCTTCGAGAAGTTTGCTGAGCGCGTGAGCAGGGCCAAGCTGTCGTCACAGATCGCCTCGACCGTGGGCATCTTCTTGGTCGTCGAGGCATTGGCAGTCATATTCTTCGGCCCCAACTCGCGGGATTATCCCCAGTACATCTATAACCACGAGTCGGTGAAGGTCGGCGGCGTCTACGTCCAGGCGTCGCAGATATTCATCTTCACGCTGTCCATACTGATCACCGCCGGCCTATACATCTTCCTCCGCAAAGCGCGCATCGGCGTCGCCATGCGTGCGGTCGTCGACGACTCGGAGCTCATGAACCTGGCGGGCACCAATCCTGCGATGGTGCGGCGAGCCTCGTGGATTATCGGCTGCTTCTTCGCGTGCCTTTCGGGACTGCTGCTCGCTCCGGCCGTCCAGCTCGATCCGACCACGCTGACGCTCCTGGTGGTGGACGCTTTCGCCGCCGCCGCCTTGGGCGGGTTTAGCAGCCTTCCCCTCACCTGGGTGGGCGGCATCGTCCTCGGCCTTGCGGCGTCGATCGCCACGAAGTACCTCAACTCGACGTCGCTCATAGGCGCCCTGCCAGCGACGATGCCCTTCATCATCCTCTTCCTGGTGATCCTGGTTTACCCCAAGCGCCGACTGTTCACCGCGGCCGTGCCCCTCTCCAGAAGCTCGCTGAAGGCCTGGACCGCTCCCTGGCGGTTCCAAGCCGGCGCGGGGGTGCTGGTGGTCGCGTTCCTCTGCACCGTGCCGATCTTCGCCGGCTTCCGTGTAGGAGGTTGGACGACCGCGCTCACCGATGTGATCCTGCTGCTCTCCCTCGGCCTGCTGGTGCGGACCTCGGGGCACGTCTCCCTCTGCCAGCTCGCGTTCGCCTCTATCGGAGCGGTCGCGTTCGCCAAGTTCACCCACGACGGAATCCCCTGGATCCCCGCGCTGATCCTCGCGGCACTGTTCGTCGTGCCGATCGGAGCGGTCCTAGCCATCCCCGCAATTCGCCTCGGCGGGCTCTTCCTCGCCCTGGCCACGTTCGGATTCGGGCTCGTGCTTTTCGACATGTTCTATCAGTCGTCGATCATGTTCGGCGTCTCCAACGTGGGCATCACCGACCCCCGTCCCGGGGTCAGCTGGGCCTCGACCGACACCGGGTTCTACTACGTGGTGCTCGGGTGCACGCTGCTTGTGGCACTGCTGGTGGTGCTGATAGTCAACAGCCGTCTCGGGCGCCTGCTGCGGGGGATCTCCGACTCCTCGATCGCGCTCAGTGCCAACGGGGCGACTGTCAACATGACCCACGTGCTGGTTTTCTGCATCTCGGCGTTCATCGCCGGGCTCTCTGGCGCTTTGCTGGGGGGGACGCTCGGGTCCATCAACGGCAGCTCGTTTGACCCAATCACGTCGCTCACCTACCTCGCACTCATCGTCATATCGGTCGGTGGCGCGCCCTGGTACGCGCTCATATCGGGGGCTGGGATCGGGCTGGTGCCCGTCTATCTCACGAACGTCTCCAACATCACCGAGTACCTCCAGCTCATCTTCGGGGTATCGGCCATACAGGTAGCGATGTTCGGAACCGCAGAGCTACCTGCGAGGCTCCGCAATGCAATCGACCGCATCGCCGGACACCGGCGGGCGCCCGTCCCGACGGAGCCCCCGGCTGCCGATGGGGCTCCGACGCAAGCACAACCGTTCACCGCCGCGGGGGGCTCCCTGTCGAAGGGCGAGGAGCACTACGCCAAGTTGCTGGAGGTCCGGGACCTGCGGGTGACATTCGGAGGCCTCGTCGCCGTGGACGATCTCCGCCTGACCGCCTCGGTCGGCAAGATCACCGGGTTGATCGGACCCAACGGCGCCGGCAAGACCACAATCTTCAATGCCTGCAGCGGGTTCAACCATCCGAGCGGCGGCTCCATCGTCCTCAACGGGGACCGTGACATCTCGCGGCTGAGCCCCGCCGCCCGAGCCCGCCTCGGCCTCGGGCGCACGTTCCAGCAGATGGAGCTGTTCGACTCCCTGTCAGTGGCAGACAACGTCTCCCTGGGCCGGGAAGCCAGCCTCGCGGGAGCGAACGTCGTCTCCCAGGTCGTGTCCCGGTCGTCGGAGCGCAAGACGGTCCGGGCCATGGCGGACGAAGCGATCAACTGGTGCGGTATCGGGCACCTCGCCGACAACGTCGCCGGGGGTCTGTCCACCGGCCAGCGTCGATTGGTCGAGCTCGCTCGCGCCTTGGCCGGTCCCTACAGCCTGCTGCTCCTGGACGAGCCGTCCTCCGGGCTCGACCGCAGCGAGACGGAGCATTTCGGAGAGCTGCTGACCCGGGCAGTTGCCGAGAGAGGCTGCGGCATCCTGATCGTTGAGCACGACATGAGCCTGGTGATGGACATCTGCGACTACATATATGTGATGGACTTCGGCAGGCTCATCTTTGAAGGTACCCCCGCGGAGATCCAGGCCTCCGAGGAGGTCCAGGCGGCCTACCTCGGCTCAGCCGAGGCCGGCGTAGGGGCCTCGTCGGACGGGGTGGGCGCGTGACGGCGGCGCCGGAGACGCCCGTCCTCGAGCTACGCGGGATTTCCAGCGGCTACGGAGCGACGACCGTCGTGCGCGACGTGTCGATTGCAGTCGCCCCCGGGGCGGTGGTGGCCGTGCTGGGGCCCAACGGAGCGGGCAAGACCACCCTGCTGCGAACCTGCTCCGGCCTGCTCAGGGCGTCCTCCGGCGACATCCTCCTCGACGGGCAGGAGATCACCCGGGTCCCGCCCTACAAGCGGGGAGAGCGGGGACTGTGCCACATACCCGAGGGCAGAGGAATCTTCCGGAACCTCACGGTGCGCGACAATCTGATGATGAGCGTCCCGCCGTGGCGAAAGGACAAGGGCGTCGACATCGCGCTGGACGCGTTTCCGATCCTCAAGCAGCGCGCGTCCCAGACGGCGGGGAGCATGTCGGGCGGCGAGCAACAGATGCTTGCCGTCGCGAGGGCCTATCTGTCGGACCCCAAGGTGGTGCTCTTCGACGAGGTCTCGATCGGCCTGGCCCCCCTCGTGATCGACAGGATCTACGAGAGCATGACCACACTGTCCGAGCGCGGGATTGCTATGCTTCTCGTAGAGCAGTACGTCCACCGGGCCCTAGAGTTCTCTGACTACGTCTACGTGGTCAATCACGGCATGATCCGCTTCAGTGGCACGCCGGACGAGCTCAACCATGACGCCCTCGCCTCCGAATACATCGGAGGCAGCCTCTGACCGGGCTGAAGATCGGTTCCTGTCCATCGACTGAGAACGACCGCAGCCGGGTCGAGAACCCTTATAGCTTTGCGAATCCACGTGTCCATGCCCATCGAAGGGGAGGTATCCAACTCTATGATCAAGCAACCCACAAACCGTAGCCTGGCGCTCGCGGCGCTGGGCATGTCGGCGATTTTGCTCGCCGGGGCTTGCGGCTCCAGCAAGTCGTCGTCGTCCGCCACCACGAGCAGCGGCGGCGCCGCGACCACGTCCGGAGGGTCCGCCACGACCACCGGCAGCGGCGGCGCCGCTTCGGGGAGCCCATTCGTCATTGGCTCGATTTCCGACGTGACCGGGGCTGAAGCCTCGTCGCTCGGGACCAGTCAGAAGGCGGTCCAGGCCTGGGCCGACTGGACCAACGACAACGGGGGCATCAACGGCCACAAGGTCAAGCTCATATCTGAGGACACCGGCTTCAATCCGTCGACGGCGCTTTCGGAAGTGAAGCAGATGGTCGAGCAGGACCACATCATCGCCCTGATCGGCGACCAGAGCAGCTTCGACGCCACCTTCGTGCCCTACCTCCAGCAGCACGGAATCCCGCTCGTCGGCGGCGGCCTCTTCCAGCAGGCGTCGTGGACGAACCCCGACTACTTCCCGCAGGGCGCAACCACGCTCCCGCAGAACTACAACCTGGTCCATCTGGGCCCGTCTCAGGGAAAAAACAAGCTGGCCCTGCTCTACTGCGCCGAGTCCCCGGCCTGCGCCCAGGCGGTCCCGCTGTACAAGGCGCTCACCGCGTCCCTAGGGGTGAACCTGGTCTACACCGCGTCCGTATCCGCATCCTCGCCTGACTACACCGCCCCCTGCCTGGCAGCAAAGAACGCCGGCGCCAACTACATGTCCATCGGCGACGCCTCGTCAATCGTCATCCGGGTCGCGACCAGCTGCCAGCAGCAAGGGTACAGCCCCTTGCAGGTCAGCACCGACGGGACGGTGACCAACGCCTGGGCGACGTCCCCGGCCATGCAAGGTGCGATCATGGTCCAGCAGAACGCACCCTTCTCCGACACCTCCAACCCCGCCATTCAGACCATGCTCACCGCTCTCGACAAGTACGAGCCCGGAGTAACCACATCCCAGAGCTGGGGAGAAAACGACGTCTTCTCCTGGGCCTCCGGCCAGCTTTTCACCGCCGCAGCCAAAGCCGCGAACCTCGGTGACAATGCCACCGCCGCTCAGGTGATCCAGGGACTCTACGCCCTCAAAGGCGACACGCTCGGAGGCCTGGCGCCCCCGCTCACGTACACCAACACTGGCAAGGGCCATCAGGTCTACTGCTCGTTTGTCATGGGCGTGGCCAACAACAAGTTCACCACCCCTCAGGGCAGCACCCTCAGCTGCGCCCCGACCGCGGTCATCAACCCGATCGTCGCCGCCTCGGGCGGCTGACCCGCCTCGCCACACCGCCCGCTAAAAAGAGGAGCGCCGCCCTTCTTGGGCGGCGCTCCTGATTCTGCGGTGCCAGCCGGATCAGTGGGCCGTGAAGCCGACGTCGAGGTTGATCACCGCGCCTGTCAACGAGAGGGAGTGCGGGCCGCCGGGGTAGAGCACCAGTTCCGCGACCTCGTCGACCAAGGAGACTACCGTGACCCAGAACGAGTTCCGCCCCTACTCCGACCTATTCGATCTCCGCGGCCATGTGGCCGTGGTCACGGGCTCGAGCCTTGGAATCGGCCGAGCCATAGCCGAACGACTGGCCGAACACGGCTCCAAGGTGGTTTTCTCGAGCCGCACCCTCGAGACCTGCCAGAGGCAAGCAGACGCGGTTAACGAGCGGTGGGGTGAGGTACGAGCCATCGCCGTCCGTTGCGACGCGTCGGTGCGCGCCGACCTGCGTCGCCTTGTCGATACCACCCTCGCACGCTGGGCCCACATCGACACCGTCGTAGGAAACGCGCTGGTGAGCTCCGACACCTCCCCCTGGATCGAGCGGCTCGACGAGGACACCTTCACACAGTGGTTCGAGGGCAACGTGACCAACAACGCCTATCTCGCCAAGCTGGTCGCCCCCGGGATGAGGACCCAGGGGGGCGGTGCCATCATCTTCATCTCAAGCGCCTCTGGTGTAGCGGCTCTCGAGGATTACCTCGGGTACGGCTCGTCCAAAGCCGCACTCAACCATTTGGCTCGGATGCTGGCCATCCAGCTCGGCCCGTACAGAATTCGGGTCAACGCAGTCGCGCCCGGCATCATCGCGTCTCAAGGGCCGGAGGCGTGGGGCACCCCAGAGGAGCAGAGAATCGGAGTAGGGAGTATCCCCCTCGGGAGACTGGGCACCCCCGACGAGATCGCATCCTGCGTGGTCTGGCTGGCCTCGCCGGGCGGCTCCTTCGCCACCGGACAAGCATTTGTGGTCGACGGTGGCCAGACCCTCAAGGGGATGGAAGGGCCCCACAACCTCCGTGGTTTCCGGCGAGCCCAACTGAGATCGGGCCGCGCCTGAGACCGCATATCAGTGCGGCCGCGCCGCCTATCCGCTCGAGCCGGCGGTAAGTCCCACTGCCGGCGCCGCCATCAGCCGTGCCCGGCACTGGCGCTCCTCACCCTCTCATCCCCGATACCCCACCCGTCGGCCACTCCCGGGGCGAACGCCTCGATCACTACGTCGGCAGCCGTAGCCAGACCACGAAGCTCCTCCTGGCCTGCAGCGCTCCGCAAGTCGATCACCCGGCCCTCCTTGCCCCTGTTCCACACCAGAAAGCCAGACGGTCTCGGATCGCGCATTCCGTCTCCTTCCGGCGGCTCGATCTTCACCACTCGAGCCCCTTGTCTGCGAGCAGCATCCCCGCAAACGAGGCTGGGATTCTGGCCGAGCCGAGCTCGACCACGTTGATCCCCTCGCACACCGCCTCTGTCACCGACCGCACCCCTGTCCTAGCCCAAGGTCTGGATCCGGAAGAAGCCTGTCGCCACGACAGCTCCATCGGAACCCTCATCTCTCATCTCAGCCCGGCACGCATACACCGATCCGACGTTGCCGATGACCTCAGCGGTCACCGCAAACGGACCGCGCTTGCCGGCCCGCACCAGCCGCACGCTCGCGGTCTCGACTGCCAGCGCGGCCGTGCCCGCCGACGCAGACACTGCGTCCAAAGCCGCAGCCTCGCTGGAGACCAAGATCGGTCCGTGGTGCAGCACTTCGGTACCTATCCGCAGCGACAAGCCGTCGATCAGGTAGCCACCGCCTGGTCGGGAATGAGCTTCGTAGGCTTCCGGCAGCGCGGGCATATTCGGGGCGTCTTCCACGCCTGCCCCTGGGTTGGTGTACTCGAACCCGGGCGGAGTCGGGCCGATGATCGACCAGCCCACCGTACCCGCGCCCAGCAGACGCCCCGGCACCGCCGCGTCCTCGAAGCGCGCCTCCGTGAACACCGCAGTACGGGCCTCGCGCACCACCGACCCGACAGTACGTAGCTCACCCACATCCACACCCACGTCAACCAGGTGGACGTCGATATGAGTGCACGCGGCATGATAAAAACGGTCGATGTTGATGCCCGCGGTGTCGAGCATCGCGATCGCCACCGGCGCAGTGAGAACAGCACCAGCAGCGGTGCGCATGTCCCCCCGGATCCGCATCCGACCCTCGGCGTGCTCACGGTCGATCAGCACCGACGAGCAACCGAGATACCGGTAGCTCACCAGGTCGTCACCGGTGTCCTTGAACACACCCTGAATCTCTCCAGCTCCCCTGTCACGTTCCGTGATAGACACCACCACTCCTCTCCGTGTCCCAGCCCAATGATAGGCGGCGCGGTGGGGTCCGAGAGACGCCGTCACCCACGCGGAACCGCACGGGCTACTCGCACCGAACGTGGGCCCCTACTCGATCATGCCGAAATGCCAGCCGGTGTCTAACCAGCCCGGCTCGTCGTGCTGCCCGACCCGATGCATCCCTCGAGCCCGTCGCAAAAGGACAAGAACGCTCTCACAGGCAGGCGCTGTTGCCGGAGGGCTGGCTGGGTGCGTCTCTATGGGAAGGCCGGTATGACCGCACGACCGAAGAGCTCCATGGCTGCGAGCTTGTCCGGGCCGCCGAAACTCATCATCAGATGATCGCAGCCTGTCTCGCTTATGCAGCGGCGCACGGCCTTGAAGCAGTCATCGGGCGTCCCCGCCACGAACATGTCGCTCCCGATATCGGCCACCCCCACCGACCCGCCCTGCGCGGCGCGCAGCTTAGCGGCCGTGGCATCGCCTTTCTCTGCCGGCGCCTCCACCCGAGCGTAACTCCGGAGCATCTTCAGGATCTCGGGCAGCCACTCGCGGTCCACCTGCTCCCTAGTCTCGCCGATACCCACCAGGCGCATCAGACAAACCGTGGCAGTGCGGCCGCTATCGGCGGCCCGCTTGCGGTAGTCAGCTAGTCGCGGCACCAACTTGGGGAGCCGGTCGGAGAACCCCACCGTCCAACCGTCAGCCAAGCGGGCCGCCCGGTGCATCCCGGCATCGGAGTTGGCGCCCACCCAAATCGGCGGGCGGGGCTTCTGCACGGGACGAGGAGTCACGCCAACATCGTCGAACGAGAAAAACTCCCCTTGATGGGAGAAGCGCTCCTGCTCCCACGCCAGCTGCACCACCTCGAGGCACTCAGACATCAGCTTGCCCCGTCGATGGTAGGGCAACCCGAGCGCCTCGTACTCATAGGGCCGGTAACCGAGACCGGGACCGAAAATCACACGCCCCTTCGACAGCACATCCAGCGACGCCACCTCTTCAGCCACATCGAGGGGATTTGCCAGAGGCAGCAGAAAGATGCTGGTGCCCAGACGGAGGTGCTCGGTGCGGGCCGCGATCGCCGAAAGCATGATCCATGGGTGCTGAGTGAAACCAAACCCCGGAGTAAAACGGTGATGGCCCACAAAAATGCTAGAGAACCCGAGCTCCTCGGCACGCACCGCCATCCGCAGCACCTCATCGGGATCGGCGCCGGAATCGAGAACACCGAAATCCATGACCATTACCTCCCGTGCGTTACTTCCATCAGCACCAGCGACCCTAGCCGCCAGCTGCGCGAACCGCGGACGCCGGGGATGTGGAGGGAGCGCTCTGCGCCCGGCAAGCCTGCTTCCCACCCAATCGCTCAACTCCGTCCGGCGAACCTGCCGGGGGAGTCCCGGCGGGCGCGCCCGATCGCATGCGGAACGGTGTTCCGGGGTCCTTGCCGGTCGGTTGAATAGTCTGTGCCGCGCTCGGTGAATACCGGCCAGCCTATGATGGCGTCCCACCGCCGGGGAATCCCGGCGGCCTCGGGCGACGGGGGGAGGACGAGTGAAGGTCGACTACATAGTGGTGGGTGCGGGGTCCGCGGGGTGTGTGCTTGCGAATCGGCTGTCGGCGGATCCCAAGATGAGCGTTCTGGTCCTCGAGGCCGGGCCGCAGGACAAGAACCGGATGATCGGCATACCCAAGGGCTTTGCCAAGCTGCTGGGTGATCCCAAGTACGCGTGGCATTTCCCGATCCGGCCCTTCGCTCCTGCCAACCAGCAGGAGGTGTGGGTTCGGGGTAAGGTGCTGGGCGGGTCCAGTTCGATCAACGGGATGGTCTACAACCGCGGTCATCTGGTTGATTACGACCACCTGGCCGAGCTCGGAAACCCGGAATGGCGCTGGGAGAACCTCCTTCCCGCCTTCAAGGCTATCGAGGACAACGCTCTCGGCTCGACCCCGACCCGGGGTGCGGGAGGACCGCTGCACGTCTCAACCGTCACCGGAGCGGACCCGGTGTGCGACGAGATGATCGCCTCCGGGGGTGCTCTGGGATGGAAGCCGGTCGACGACTACAACGAGTCGGATGACGAGCGGATTGGGTACACAATGTGCACGATCAAGGATGGGCGCAGGTTCAGCGCGGCCCGCGCCTTTCTGCACCCCGTCGCCAAGCGGCCAAATCTCACCATCGCCACGGACTCTCTGGCCGTGCGCCTCCTGCACGAGGGCGACCGCATCACCGGGGTCCGGGTCCGACACGGCGGTATCGAGGTGGACCACCAGGCCACGAGGGAGGTTATCCTCTCGCTCGGCAGCATCGGCACCCCGAAGCTGCTGCAACTGTCCGGTATCGGCCCGGCGGACGTGCTTCGCGCCGCGGGCGTCGATGTGGTCGTGGACAGCCCTAATGTCGGAGCCCACCTCCGGGAGCACCGCTGCTTTTCCCTGCAGTTCCGCCTCAACCGCGAGGTCGGCTACAACCGCCTGCTTTCGACCAAGCCCCGCCAGGCTTTGACCGGCCTGCGCTACCTCGCCAAGCACGACGGACCGATGGCCGCGCCCGCCTACGACGTGATCGCCTTTGTCAAGACCGACCCCGCGCTCGACCGGCCCGACGCCCAGCTGCTGATGACCCCTCTGAGTGCCCGTCCCTACTCGGCCGGCGAGGAGCTCGGAGTCGAACGGGAGCCCGGGGCGCAGTGCATCGGGTTCGTGCTGCGACCGGAGAGCGAGGGCAGCGTCGCCATCACTTCTGCCGACCCCGAGGTGCCCCTCGACATCGTGGCCAACTACTACACCGCCCCGTACGACCGAGAGGTGGGTGTAGGCATCTTCCACACCATCCGGAAGCTGTTCTCCACCGACCCGCTGGCGGGCGTGGTCGATCACGAGACCCTCCCCGGCCCGGAGGTCCCCGGGGACCACGAGGACGCCACCATCAGTACCGCGTTGACCTCGGGATATTGCGGTTATCACGCCATCGGGACCAGCGCCATGGGTCCCGACGAGAGCGCCGCGGTGGACCCGGTGCTGCGGGTGCGCGGGGTCCACGGGTTGCGAGTCGTCGACTGCTCGGTGCTGCCGACCATGATCTCGGGCAATCTCAACGGGCCCATGATGGCGATGGCGTGGCACGCCTCCAACGTGATCCTCGCCGACGCCTGAGCGCGGTGGCTCCGGAACCCAAACTCTTAGAGATAGCCGTCCCCGAGCGAGTCCTTGGTGACCTGCGGCAAATGTAGCTGCGCACCCGCTGGCCCGAAATCCTCACAAAGAGGAGTGGCAGTTTGGCGTGAGACGGCCTACATCGAGCCACTCGTGCGCTACTGGCTCGAGGATTAATGAGGTGTTTAAACGGAACTTCTCGTTCTGGATGATCGAAGAGCCGGTGGGCATCAACTAGCGCTACGACATCGGCGTCGATCGCATCATCTGGGAGTGCGATTACCCCCACGTCGACAACCCGGTGGCCGCGCAGTCAGCAAGCCGTCGAAGAGGTCTTGGGCTCCCTGCCGTCCCAGGAACAGAACGCTATCTGCCACGGCGCCAGCCGCGGGCGCCTGCGCCTGATGATGACCTGATCGCTGAGCAAGAGACGAGGCTACATAAGCTGGTTGCCGGATCCGATGGGTACCTGGACGCCGGTGATGAAGCGAGCTTCGTCGGAGCACAGCCAGGCCACGGTGGCCGCCACGTCTTCGGGTTCCTGACTGGCCATGTCGTCTGGAAGCACCACTGCTACGTGCGGCGCAGCTCTCGGATCGTTGGTCAGAGCAGGAATGAGATCGGGTTCCGTCATCATGAGGGTGTTGACCCCGTTCGGGTGAATGGTGTTCACCCGGATTCGTTCCGGGCCCAGCTCGAACGCCAGAACCTTGCAGAGGCCGACGATCCCGTGCTTGGCGGCAACATAGTGCGCTTCGTAGGGAAGGCCGCGGTAACCCCCGATGGAACTGGTCATCACGATCGAACCGCCGTTTCCTGCCTTGATCATGTGAGGCACCGACGCCCGCACCGTCGTCCAGACCCCCGTGAGGTTGACGTCGATCATGGTCCGCCACTGCAGCTCTGTCAGCTCCCAGGTGCGACCCGCGGTCACGATTCCGGCATTGGCGACGACGATGTCCAACCTGCCGCGGAACTCCTGGACGCCATCAGCCACCACCTGCTCGACCGCGGGCAGATCGCGAACGTCGACGACGCGAGTCAGCGCCCGCGAGCCTGCTTTGGCGACCAGCTTTGAAGTTTCTTCCAGCTCCTCCGGTGTAGCCGGCGCGATCTTGGATGTTGCCACCGGGCCGCAGATATCGATGGCGATGATGGCGCAGCCTTCCTCGGCCAGGCGGACGCAATGGGCGCGCCCCTGTCCTCGCGCCGTGCCGGTGACAAATGCCACCCTGCCTGCAAACCGCGTCACGTTCTGACCTCCTTTGCTATGTCGAAATGGCTTTCGCCCTGATGGTCAAGCCGGGACGCGGTTACTTCGCCGACATCCCGGCGTCGACGGGAAGCACCACGCCGGTAATGTACCGGGCCTCCTCCGAAGCCAGGAACAAGAGCGCGTTGGAAATATCGACCGCCTCAACCCAGGGCACCCTCAACATGCTCATCTCCTCGAAGACGGGGGCCACGTCGTCGCGGGTGGGATTCTCCAGATCGGGACGGAACAACTTCCTGAGACCCTCGTTCTGCACCATGTCGGTGTTGACTGTTCCGGGCGCAATCACGTTGACCCGGATGCCATAGGGGGCCACCTCGTTGGCCAGGCTCCGGGCGAAGCCGATAACTCCCCATTTCGTGGAGCAGTAATCACTCAATCCGTAGACACCCTTGAGGCCCGCACCTGACGACGTGACGGTGATGGACCCGCCGCGGCTACCATCGATCATGGCCGGAACGACCACCTTGCAGGTGTTGCGAACGCCGAGCAGATTGACCCGGTAGACGTCATCCCACTGCCCGTCATCGTTGCGCCAGGTCTCCGGGCCGAAGGGGCTGATCCCGGCGTTGGCGCTCACGATATCGATGTGGCCGAATTTGGCCAGACCTTCTTCGGCCGCAGCCGTCAGAGTGGCGCTGTCGCGTACGTCAGCCACCCGGGCCACGATGCCGCGACCAGTGGCCTCCACTCGCCGCGCCGTCTCCGCCAGGTCCTCTTCGGTCGCCATCGGATAGGTCATCCACGGATAGGCGTCTCCCCCACCGCAGGAGTCCACGGCGATGATGTTTGCCCCCTCCTCGGCCAGGCGCACCGCGTGCGAACGACCCTGACCTCGAGCGGCGCCAGTGATGAAGGCCACCTTGTCTTCCAAACGAGCCATGGCGTTCTCCTTTGGAGCCTTACGTGCGGATCGCCTTCGGCCGAATCCTAGGTGGTGCACCGGCACCTGTCGAACTGTCGAAGCTAGTGTTGAGAAACTTCCGAAGCGACATGGAAGGGATCGATTGTGACTGGACCACTCGCCGGACTGCGGGTCATTGATTGTTCGCGGGGCATCGCCGGAACTCGCGCTGACTGGCATCCTGGCCGACTACGGAGCAGACGTCATCTGGGTCGAGCCGCCGTCGGGCGACCCCTACCGTGAGCAGCTCGCCAACTTTTATGCGGCCTACAATCGTGGCAAGCGCAGCATCGTGCTCGACCTGCGCAACGCCGAAGACCTCGGCCGGCTGCTTGATCTTCTGTCATCCGCCGATGTCTTCGTGTGCAGCTGGCGGCCGGGCGTGTCGGATCGCCTCGGCCTGGCGTACGACGACAACCTGCACGCCCGGCTGCCGGGCCTGGTGTATACCTCCATCACCGGCTTCGGACCCGACAAGTCCCGCGCCGCCCTCCCTGGCTACGAGTCCCTCGTTCATGCCGTGGTGGGAACCATGGGCGAACAGCGAGGCTACCGGGAGGGTCCGATTTTCGAGGGACTCCCGTTCGCGTCGCTGGGTGCCAGCTCCCTGGCCGTTATCGGCACTCTGGCGGCGCTGTACCGGCGCCAAGACGACGGCCGGGGTCGGCTGGTGGAGACGTCACTTATCGACGGCGCCCTGGCCTACCTGGCCATGGGGTGGTCCGACACCGACGTACCCGTGCCTCGAGTGGGCAGCGCAGGCAAGCGCACCGTGGTCGGCACGGTTCGGTGCGGGGACGGGACCTACCTCGGGCTGCATACCGGCGCGATCGGAGCGTTCGGGCGGCTCATGGAGGAACTCGGTGTGGCCGACCGCATCCCGCCCTCACCTGATGGATTGGACATGGCCCTGATGGCCACACCGGACGAACTGGAGTTCCTCGAGACTGAGCTGCCCCGGATCTTTGCAACTGAAAGCCGGGACACCTGGCTGCAACGACTGCTGGCGGCCGATGTCTGTGCCATCCCGGCCCTGCAGCCCGGTGAGGTGTTCGATGAGCCGCAGGCCATCCACAACCAGATGGTGATCGAGTCGGCCGACCCGGTTCTCGGACCGGTCCAGCAGGTGGCGCCGGCGGCCCGCTTCTCCCGAACGCCCACCGGCACGCCGGGACCCGCTCCCACGCCCGGCCGGCACACGCGGGAGGTGCTGTCTGAGCTGCGTGTGCCGGCCGGCCCCATGGCCCAGGCGGCATCGCACCCGCGGCCTGACGACCGCCAAATGTCAGATGGGGGGCCGCTTCTGGCCGGGCTCAAGGTGCTGGACTTCGGGGCTTACTACGCCGGCCCGTATGCCTCCCGCCTCCTGGCCGACCTGGGTGCCGAGGTGATCAAGATCGAGACCCTCGCCGGCGATCCGCTGCGCGGGCAGGAAAAGGTGTTTCCCTCGGGTCACGCCGGCAAGAAGGCCATCGCCCTCGACATGAAAGACGCCGAGGGTCAGTCCATAGGTCTGGCCCTGGCCGCCTGGGCAGATGTGGTGCAGCACAACATGCGCCCGGGCGCGGCCGAACGCCTGGGGTTGGGATACGACCAGGTGGCCAAGGTCAATCCGGACGTCATCTACGCCTACTCCCCTGGTTGGGGCTCGACCGGGCCCGATCGCCGGCGCCAGGGTTTCGCTCCCATGTACTCCGGGTACGTCGGTGTCAGCTTCGAGGTAGCCGGGCGAGGCAATCCCCCGATCATGCCCACCGGCAACGAGGATCCCGGCAACGGTCTGCTCGGAGCAATTGGCATCCTGATGGCCCTGTGGAATCGCCGGCGGGGCGGCCGCGGCCAGCTGGTCGAGCATCCCCAGCTCAACGCCACCATGGCCCATCTGGCCCATATCGTCCGGCGCCCCGACGGATCGGTGATTGGCGCCGCCACCCTCGACGGGGGCCAACTGGGAACGGGCGCCCTGGACCGCCTCTACCAGACCGCGGATGGCTGGCTGTGCCTGGCGGCCCCCCGTGACGACGAGTTTGTCCGGCTCTGCGGCACCCTCGACCTCCAGCAGGTCACGACCGAGCCGCGCTTCGCCACCGCCGCCCGCCGGGCCGAGAACGCTGAAGAGCTGTCCCGACGGCTCGAGGTCGCCTTTGCCGTCATGCCGACTTCGACCGCAGTAGCCCGGCTGTCGGCCGACGGCGTACCCTGCGAAGTACCAGCCGGATACAACTGCGAAGCCTTTCTCAACGACCCTCGCAACGTGCAGACTGGCCGGGTAGCCTCCAGCCCCCATCCGACCTACGGCACCGTCCGGGAGGTGGCCAAGCTGATTCGGGTTAGTGACGCGGCCGTCGCCTACCATCGCCGGGCGCCCATGCTCGGCGAGCATGGCGAAGAGATTCTCGCCGGTCTGGGCTACGACGACAGCGAGATCACCAAGCTTCGCAGCCGGGGTGTGGTCCGCTAGGCAAGCCGCTGCGTGGACGGGGGGCGCGTCGGACCGGGCGGGCTGCCCACCCCGACCCGCCCCGATGACGCTCTCTGTTGCACGGCCCCTCTTACATGGCACATTTTGCAGTACAGAAGGAAAAACGAACCCCGTTTGGGCACATATTGCACTGGGAAAGCTACAGACGGGGGTTGGCGCCCGCCCCGATTGCGAGCAGGTGCCCAGAAACCTGCCGGGATTCCTCCGACGCCAGGTAGAGGACCGCGTTGGCCACATCAACCGCCTCGTTGGGGCGCCCGAGAGTGCCGCCCCGTTCGAACCCGTCATCGAAGAGCGGGCCCGACCTGGGCGAGGAATTGCTGGCATTAGTCCGGGTGCCTCCGGGAGCGACGGCGTTGACGTTGATCCCGTAGGGCCCGAGCTGGATGGCGCAGGCTCGAGTGAAGGCGACCACCGCTGCCTTGGCCGCCGCGTAATGGGCGTGCCACGGATCCCCGGCCCAGGACAGGGACGCGATGTTGACGATCTTTCCGGATCGGCGCGCCATCATGCCCGGCAGAACCAACTGGGTGCAGTGAAAGGTGGCTCGCATGTTGATGCCCCAGGCGAACTCGAAATCATCTTCGGTGATCTCCCACACCGGAATCTTCACTGCGCCGCGTATTCCACCCACGCAGTTCACCAGAATGTCGACCTGTCCCCAGCGATCGAGGGCGGCACCGATGAGGCGCTCGGCGCCCTCCCTCCGGGTCACGTTGGTGGTCATGGCGAACACATCACGGCCAAGCTGGCTGATTCGCTCCATCCAGGGATCCGTCGATCCTGGCCGGCGGTCGTTGAGGGCAACGTCGGCGCCCTCCTCCGCCAGCCGCAGAGCGATGTTACCCCCCATCCCGCCCCCCGACGCGGTGACGACGGCCTTCGCCCCCTGGACCCGACCGGGTGCGGCGACGGGTTCGGTAGCGCCCGGACCGTCGGGTTCCCTGGACGTCATCACTGCGCTCCTGACTCCTGGTTCGCAACTGGCGTGCTCAATGTACAGTGAAGCCAACTATCTCTGTCTCGGCTAAGCATGGGGGTCTGATCATGATTGACTGCTTGGTCAGCGCTGACCTTTCGGTGACGGACCCGGATGGCGTGGCTGCGCTGTTCGTCGAGAAGCTGGGCTTTCCACCGTGGCGGCCGTCATGGATACACGACTGGACCAGCCGTGGGTATCGGGCCTATTTCCTGCGACCGCAACTCGACCGGGCCGTAGCCCCTACTGCCGTCGAGGTCATCGGGCCGCACCCTGAGCTCGGCTACGACCGCTGGTCTCCGGGGCTTCGCGGCCCCCACGAGCAACAGGGCGGCCGTCCCATGAAAACACACAGCACGGTGTTCTCGGTGCCCGACCCCGAGGAATACGTCAAGCGGTTGGCCGATTCCGGGATCCCATTTGAGTACGACCCCGGTTCAGGTGAGCTGGCCTTCGGCAAGCTCTGGGTCGGGCGGACAGCCGGACCGGGTTACTCCTACGATCCAGCGTTCGACGCCGGGCTGTTCATCGAACTGGTTCCGACATCTTCGATGCGCCTTCCGGCCGCGGCCTTCGAGCCCATTTTATCGAGTCGGGTCGAACCGGGCCAGGTGGCCCGGGTGGCATGGCGCTCGTTCGTGGTGGACGACATCGACGCGTCCGTGCGGACCGTGACCGGCACACTCGGATGGGAGCCGTCCGAGATTCGCCGCTCGGACATCGACGGCTGTCTGGTAGCCACGTTCACCGGGCGCCTGCCTGGCAGTGCCGGCGTCGAGCTGCTCCAGCCGATCGATGGCGATAGACCCGTCGGCCGGTATCTCGGTGCCTATGGCGAGGGTGCTTACCGGATCACCCTGGCTGTCAACGGGCTGGAGGCAGCGTCACGGGCTCTCGACGAACGCCGGGTCCGTCATACGATCGAAGAGGCCCGCGGTCAGGAGGACGGGCGGATCAGGATCGAACCGGCTTCCTTTGGAGGCCTCTTTATCGAGTTGGTCGACTTCTAGAGGTCCCGAGAAACGGGTTGGCGCCAGCGCGTCCACCGCCTGTCCAACTGCGTACGAACGCAGTCAGACAAGGCAAGGGTGTGCGTGATGAAAGGAGATGATCATTGCAGTGGGAAGTGGTCGTCGAAGGCATTCGCGTCGGGGAGGGTCCGACTTGGCGGCCCGGGCGGCGTGACGTGCTGGTGACCAGCGTGCACGACGGCGTGCTGTGGCAGGTGGATCCCGACCGGTCCACCAAGCGCCTATTTGGCCGCACTGGCGGAGGCCCAAACAGCCTGGTCGCCATCGACGATGGCGGGGCGGTCGTAGCCCAGAACGGCGGCATCGACATGCGCCAGTTCGGCTGGCCCGGAATGGACCAGTGGCCCGAACCATCCAGCCATCCTCCCTGCCTGCAGCGACTCGGGCCCGACGGGGCCGCATCGGTGCTGGCGGGCGAGGGCATCGCTCAGTCGCCCAACGATCTGGTTGTGACCGCGGACGGTTCGATTGTGTTCACCGACCCGCCGCACTGGCCCCCGCCCGACCAATGGATCGCCCGGATTCTGCGGTGGCGGGCGGCCGGGGCCGGGCCCTGGCCCGGTGCGTCCGTCCTCGACGCCACGGGCAGACTCGAGCTCCTCGACGAGGCGGAGGAGTACCGTAACGGCATCGTGCTCGATCCGGATGAGCGCATTCTGATCGTTGCGGGCGACGGGCTGCGCTGGCTGGATCCCGATGGCGGACGAGACTGGTTCGTGGAACGGCTCGCTCATGGCCGCGGTGACGGTATGGCCTTCGACGGGGACGGCACCGTGTACGTCTGTACCGGTCAGGCCGTTGAAGTGGTGGATTCCGGCGGCGCCATTGTGGATCGCCTCCCCCTTCCCGACGGCGCGTTCGTGCTCAACTGTTGCTTTGGTGGCGACGACCTCCGCACCCTGTTCGTCACCGATGCCGCCCACAACACGCTGCTGGCTTTGGAAGGAATGCAAAGAACAACCACTCCGATCCAAACGGCAACCGCCTGGAGGCACCTTATGGATGCACTGCAAGAGCTCATCGCGAGAGATCAGATTCACCAGTTGGCGGATCGTTACGCCATCGCGGTGGACGCCAAGGACCTCGAGGCCCTGGCCGCACTGTTCGTCGAGGACGTCCACAACGGACGGTACGGACCGGGACGTGAGGGCGTCAAGGTCTTCTACGACAACATCTTGCGGGCATTTCACTGCTCGATGCACATGGTCGGGAACCATGTCATCGACTTCGACGACGACTCCCACGCCCACGGCATCGTGTACTGCCGCGCCCACCATCACCTACTCGACCCCGAACACTGGTATGACATGTCGCTGGCGTACTGGGACACCTACGAGCGCCATGACGACCGCTGGTATTTCCGGCGACGGAACCTGAAATCCTGGTATCGCCAGGAGTTCGGTCATCCCGAGCACGGGACCGGACGGGTCCTCGCCTCGCCCGGCGAGCAAGGACCGCTCCGGGGGGCCCGCATGCCAGAAGCCTTTCCGACCTTTGATGGCTACTGGTCCCGGGAGCCGGCGCCTATCCCTGCCATCCCTTCGTAGGCCACCACGACGGTTCGCCGGTCCGGCGAGCAGGTCCCGGACGTCGCGGGCCGCCCGGGCGAGTGATCTCCGGGCGCCGACGGGCCGGGTCTGGGCAACTGTCGCCCCCCAGCTGTGCAGGGCCGCGGCGTGGAGGTTGCCCAGGCCACCCGCGACGCAAAGGAGCTCGCACCGTCGCCTGCAGTTCTTCGACAGCAGCCTCCAACCGGGAGCGATCCAGGTCAGGACTCACCGAGGCCCAAGGTTACCGCGACCCGGGAAGAGTCGCTACGGCACCGCCCCACTCGGGCAGACTAGGAAGCCAGCAGCGGCCTACCAAAGGGGACCAGATGTCGAGAACGGTGTGCGCAGGGCTCAACGTGCTGGAGATGGGATCGGCCAGCATCCCCGCTTCGCTGGCCGGAATGCTGCTCGCCGACAACGGGGCCCGCGTGGTCAAGGTCGAGCCCCCCGACGGTGACCGGCTTCGGACGGCCCGGCCTACCGGGTTTCTGGTGTGGAACCGCGGCAAGGAGAGCCGGATCGTCGACCTGCGCACTGCCGGCGGCCAGGAGGAGCTACGCGGGGCCGCAGCCGCAGCCGATGTCGTGATCGAGGCGTTCTCGCCCGGGGTCGCCGACGCCTGGGGTATCGGCTATCAGTATCTGGCGCCGGCGAACCCCCGGCTGGTGTACTGCTCCATCACCGCCTTCGGGTCAAACGGACCGTACGCCCGGCTACCGGGCTATGAGGGAACGGTCGCCGCCAAGACGGGCCACTACGTGCTCGGGCCTTTCGGGTTCCGCCCCGGGCCCATTTACAACGACGCCCCGATGGCAAGCACCGGCACGGCGCACCAGGCGTTTGCCGGCATCCTGGCCGCCCTGACGGCGCGGGAGAGAACCGGGCGTGGCCAGCACGTCGAAGCCGCCATGGTCGAGGGCCTGGTCCCCTTTGATTACTTCGGCGTCATGACCTGGCAGCAGGTGCAGCGCACGTCAGGGAACGCAGCCGGAAGTTCGGCTATTGCTGCCCAGGCCATGGGCGGCAGCCGCTTGAGCTTCATCGTTCCCACTGGCGATGGTCGCTGGATCAACTTCACGCACATGCTCCCGCACCAGGCCCAGGCCCTCAGTCGCGCTGTCGGTATTGGCACTACCGTCGATGATCCGCGCTATGCAAGCCAGCCGCTATTTGAGACGGCGGAACTGGCCCAGGAGTGGGAAGACCTGGTCTGGGCCGCCCTGCAGACAAAGACGTACGCCGAGTGGGAGCCGATTCTCCTCGCCGACGACAATATCGCCTTCGAGATGGCCCGCCGCAGCGAGGAGGGCATCGAGCACGTCCAGATCGTCCATAACGGCGACGTGGTCACGGTGAACGACCCGAGGCTGGGCCCGGTGGTGGAAATCGGCCCGGTGGCCCACCTCGAGGTCAGCCCGGCCCGAATTGACCGCTCGGCCCCTGGCCTGGGCGAGCACCACCGCGAATTCAGCCGCCAGGAGCGGGGGCCGGCCCCGGCCGGGGCCGCGCCGGCGCATCCGCTGGATGGCGTCACCATCGTCGAGCTGGGCTATTACTACGCCATGCCATACGGGGTCACCATGGCCGCCGCCCTCGGGGCCCGGGTCATCAAGCTCGAGGATCTGCGGGGCGACCCCATGCGCTGGGCGTTCGGCAACCCCGAGGTGACCTCGATCAAGACGATGGAGGGCAAGGAGAGTCTCTCGGTCGATCTCCGTTCGCCGGAGGGGCGCCACTTCGTGCAGGAGGTGGTAAAGGGTGCCGACGTCTTCGTAAACGGTTTTCGCCCCGGCGTGGCCGAGCGGCTGGGCATGGGCTCCGGTGAGCTCCGGGCCCTCAATCCGCGCCTCGTGTACCTGCACGCCGCCGGCTACGGGGTCGACGGACCATACGCTCACCGGCCGATCTACGCCGGCGTGGCTTCGGCGCTGGCCGGGCAGGTGGTTCGCCATGCCGGGAGCTGGCTCGACCCTGAGCTGACGAAGTCGCTCAACCCGGCGGAGGCGCAGGCCATTGTGCTGCCCCGGCTGCGCGGGCCCGTCGACGGCGACGCCAATGCCGCCCTAGCAGTCCTGTCGTCGTTGCTGCTCGGTATCTACGACCAGCGGCGAACCGGTGAAGGGCAGGTCATCTCCACGTCCATGATCAGCGGCAACGCCTTTGCCTACGCCGACGACTTCAACCATTACGACGGCAAGCCGCCGCTGCCTCTCCCCGATCCCGAGAGCCACGGTCTGCATGCCCTCTATCGACTGTACCCGGCCCAGACGGGCTGGGTCTTCGTGGCGGCCCCGAGCCAGAAGGATTGGGAGGCGCTCGCCGCGGGGATCGGCCACCGCGAGCTCGCCGCCGACGAACGGTTCGCGACGGCGGCCGCCCGCCACGCCAACGACGAGGCGTTGATCGCCGACCTCGGCGCCGTGCTGTCGACCCGACCCGCCGGCGACTGGGAGGAGGACCTGGTGCCGAAGGGCATCGCAGTGGTGAAAGCCTTCGACGCAACCTATTCCGAGTTCACCTGCACCGATCCCGTCTTGCGCGATACAGGAATGGTCATCCAGATGGAGCATCCGGTCTTCGGAGACGTCCTCCGGGCCGGGCCGGCCCTGCGTTTCTCGGACACGCCGTCCCGGATCGCCCCCAGTTGCCTGAACGGGCAGCACACGGAAGCAATTCTCCGCCAGCTCGGTTATGACGACGACGCCATCGCCAAGCTCAAAGCCGACGCCATCGTGAGCACCGGCGAGTGATCGGGACGGCCCGACGATGGCGCCGCCCGCCGGGCAGGCGCCGGCGGCCCTAGAGTCCCTTCATGCAGGAAGCGGGCTCTGAGACCTGGTCTCAGATGCTGGACGCCCGGGTTGGAAGCCGGGATCCGGCCGTTATCACCGCCGATGGCGGCGTCGTGACGATCGAGGAGCTGCTCGACCAGGCCGCCGGCGCCTGCCGTTGGCTAGATTTCCGCCGGGCTCTGGACGGCGCGCCGGTTCCGGCGTTCGTCCCCGCCGTTCCAAGCGCATTTGCTCTGGTGGTTGCCGGAGCAACCACCGGGCGTCCGCTCGCCCCGCTCAGCCCCCGCTTCACTGTCGAGGAATTGGCCCAGTCCGTGACGGCCCTAGCCGGCGACCTGCTGCTGACGACGCCCGAAGCGAAGCCGGTCGTCGACCAGGTCGCGGACCGCACCGGGCGCCGGGTCGAGGTGATTCCCGCCGTATTCGATCGGGCTCCGCGAGCCATCGTCCTTGACCAGGGTCCCGGGGACATTGTGGCGGTCGTGCACACCTCGGGCACCACGGCTGCCCCCAAAGCCGTCTATCAGGATCAGGGCCGGATGGCCCGACGGGTGGGCCAGAGCCTGGATCCCATCGGGCTCGGCCCGGGCGGCCGCTATGCCACCGCCTCGGCATTTCACCACCAGGCCGGCATCGGTATGTTCCTGGTGGCTATGGCAGCCGGTGCCACCCTTGTCCCCCTGCCATCGTTCTCGCCGGAAAGCTGGCAACAACTGGCCCGGCTCGAACCCACCCACGCCACCGTCGTGCCGGCCCTCATCGAAACGCTGTTGCATGCCGACGCCCTTGCCCTTCCCAGTCTGGTCTGGATCCAGTACGGCTCCTCGCCGCTGCACCCCGACACCGTGGCGCGGCTCATCGAGCAGCATCCGCAGATCCGGCTCCACCAGCAGCTCGGCCAGACGGAGGGTTCGCCGATCACCAACCTGTTTCACTCCGATCACATCGAGGCGCTGGCCACCGATGCCGGGCGTTTGCGCTCCGTGGGCCGGCCGGTGCCACAATCGACGCTGCGTATCGAGGATCCGGACGAGGACGGCATCGGAGAGATTTGCTCGAGCGCGAATCATTACTTCCGGCCCGATCCCGACGGTTGGTTGCGGACCGGGGATCTGGGCCGTGTCGACGAGGGCGGCTACGTGTACCTCGCCGGGCGCAAGCAGGATGTCATAAACCGCGGCGGCCTCAAAATCCACCCCATCGAGGTGGAGCAGCTCATCGCGTCCTATCCCGGCATCCGCGAGGTCGCCCTCGCCGGCGTCCGCGACCGACGTTTGAATCAGGTTCCCCACGCCTTCGTCGTGCTCGACGATCCCGGGGCCTCTCCGGACTTCGACGCCGTCCGCGCCTACGCCCGCGAGCGTCTGGCGGGCTACAAGCTGCCAGTGCGTTGGCATGTCGTCGCCGCACTCCCCCGCAACCCGTCCGGCAAAGTGCTGCGGCGAGTGCTGGGCGCTTCGATCAACAGCGGCGAGCACTGACCGGAGGGCGGCTTCTCGCCAAACCTGGGCCCATTTCGCGCCTTGGGCGTGGTGGTATCGAGTTTCCAGTGGCAGGCATGCCCAAGGCGCCAGGTATGCTTGGGTTCGGCGTATTGGCCCCGCCGCTTGCAGCCGCCAAACTAGCAGCGCGTGACGACCTCCTCGGCAAACCAGGACAGGCGTTCCTGCAACTCCGCGACGTCGGTCCAGCTCAGGCCGACGCCTAGGTGGGTAAAGCCCGCGGCGCGCGCCGCGCCAACCTGTTCGAGGGCGTCCCTGGCGGTCATGGCCCGCCGGCGTTCCTCGTCGGCGCGGTCGCGGTCGGTCACATGGTGGCCGCGGGCCAAACGCGCCGATTGGACATCGACGGGACCAATCGAAAGCCCGCCAACGAAGGCCAGCCGGTCCGGGTCGCGCCCCGCCGCGGCGGCTCTGGCCCGGATGCGGGCGATGGCCTCGGCCCGCGCCGCGAAGGTTCCGGTGAGGGGTGCCCAACCATCGCCATGCTCGACGGCGCGTCGCTCGGGTCGGGGCCCGTTGCCGCCGATCCACAGTGGCACGTGCGGCTGCTGAACGCATTTGGGCTCAACGGCCGACGGCGGGAACGAGAGGTAGCGACCCTCAAAGGAGGGACGGGCCTCGGTCCAGCACGCCTTCAGGACGCGGAGGTACTCGTCGGTGCGATCGCCCCGGTCTTCGAACCCGACTCCCAGGGCCTCGAATTCAGGGCGCAGCCAACCCGATCCGACGACCACGGCAAGGCGACCACCTGATACCTGGTCCAGCGTGGCCAGCTGTTTGGCCAAGGCGATGGGCTCGCGAATCGGCACCACCAGGGCAGCAATCACAAATCGGATACGGGTCGTACGGGCGGCGAGGAATGCTGCCAGCGGCACGACATCGGGGAACACGACGCCACTGCGCGGCTGCTCGGGTCCTTCGGGGACAATGATGTGGTCCGGCAAGGTGACATAGTCGAAGCCGGCACGATCGGCGACCAAGACGGCGTCGGCCATCTCCTCGTACGTGTTCCACCGATCGAACGGCGCCAGCCCGAACCCGAACTTCACGACACCTCCAGTGAACGCACGTACTTCCCGGCGTCGAGCGTACCGTCCGCCCCCGGCACCGGCATATAGATGGGGACCTGCGGGGACACCGCCCTTGCCAGCGTCGCCCTGCTGGCCGTACCAGGTGATCGGGACCTGGACCGGAGCAAAGCTCTTCGAGGCGGCCGCTCCGGCGGGGGCCCCCGCCTCCGATACCAGTCCTGCGACCGCAGATATCTACAAGGGCCTGTATAGCATCAACGGAACCACGCTGGAGGGTCTCTCGGCGTCGCCGGAAACCTCCACCCGGGGCAAGCCCAGCATTCTCAAGTGCATGGGCATGATGGGCATCAAGAACGGCCAGTGGACCGCCCCTTACGGCAGCCAAACCTTCTGCATGCCCGATTCCTTCCTGCAGGAACTCGGGATGTAGTTGTCATCTGCCGCCCGACGCCGATCCCCGGGAAGGCCCGGGATTCGGCGGGCGGTGGCTGGCTCGGGCGGTCGGGTTCGCCCCCGGCTGGCAGCGGGCTAGGCCCGCAAGGGCCGCCGGCGATCCCGCGATGGGGCAGAGATCAGAGCCGGCTTGTCGAAGGCCCCCAATCCTCGCATGAGCACGTCGAGTGCCGCCCCTACTCCCTCGGCAGGGTCACCGCGCCCGCCGGTGGCCACCCAGCGATAAAAGGCGGCCGAGGCAGCCGCGCTCATTGCGGACGCGATGGTTTCGGCCAGCGGGTTGCGGCCGGCATCGATGCCCAGCCTTTCGGCCAGTACGGCGACCACGTCGTCGTTGCGGGCGGCGTGCTCACCCCGGGACCGGGCCAGCAGCGCCTGTGAGTCCATCAGGAATCGGCCCAGGAGTACGAACTCGGTGCGGTCCTCGGGAGCCACCACTGAGGTGGCCACGTAGGCATTGCGCAGGGCGGTAATGGGCGGCTCGTGAGCGGCGCCGGTCTCGAACACGGCAACGAGCCGGGCCTGGAGGCGGCGCTGATAGCGGAGTACTACCTCGTCCTTGCCGGCGAAATAGCGGAAGAAGGTCCGGGCCGACAGTCCCACCTCGGCGGCAATGTCTTCCACGGTGACGGCATCGAAGCCCCGCTCGGAGAACAGCCGCATCGCTTCCCGGCTGATCTCACGACGGGTATAACTGCGTCGTCGTTCTTGCAGGCTGGGTTGGGGCGGCGCATTCACCGCCGAGTGCCGCGGGCGAACTCGGCGGCCACTTCGAACAGTCGGGGGGCGCTGATGAACATCCGGTTGTCCCCATCGGGAACGCCGGCCCGTCGGGCCCGGGCGTAGTTGCCCTCCAGGATGACGCCGAGCTTGAACAATGAGAGCGCTTCGTAATAGGCCAGGGCGGTCAGATCCCGTCCGGTTGCTTCTCCATACCGGCGGCCCATCTCGGCCCGGGTGGGGTAACCCTCGAGCCACATATCTTCGCTGGAGTCGAGCGGCCCTCGCTCCCCGGGCTCAACCCAGCGGGCCAGGAGATGGCCCAGGTCAAGGAGGGGATCGCCGATGGTGCCGGTGTCCCAATCGACGATGGCGGCCAGGCGCACCGGGAGGTCATTGGCGACCATCACGTTGAAGGGGCTGTAATCACCGTGCATGATGGCGGCCGGGCTCATGGCAGGCCGGTTGGCCTCGAGCCACTCGCACAGGAAAGCCTCTTCGGGCAGCTCCCGGACCCGGTAGCCGTCCAGCTGTCCCCGCCAGCGCGCCACCTGGCGCTCGAGGAAACCGTCGGGTTTGCCCAGACCTTCCAGGCCGCCGGCCACCCAGTCCACCCCGGACAGGGCCACGATGCCGTCCACGTAGGCCATCCCAAGCTCGAAGAGGGCTTTGGGGTCCGAAGTGATCCAGTCCGGGATGGCCACCCCGGGGGTGAAGCCTTCCACGATCGACATGATCATAAAGGGCGCCCCGATCACCTCGACGTCCTCGCAGAACAATACCGGGGCGGGGTGCGGGACGGGGGTGCCTTCCAGGGCGTTGAGGATGCGCCACTCCCGTTTGGTATCGGCGGCAGAGGGATGATTCTTGATCGCCGGGGGACGGCGCAGGACCCAGCGGTGCCCGCCCCGCTCGATGATAAAGAGGGCGTTGGCGATGCCCGACCCCTCCCCCAGCCGTACCGCGCCCAGCACAGATCCGGCGCCCGGAAGGCGATCCCCGATCCAGTCGTCGAGTACGTGCGGGTCAAGTTCCACCCCGGCCCGGGCATCCGCCCGGGCGTCGGTCCCGGCGTCGCTCATGAGATGAACTCGTACTGTCCGGCTTCGATCCGTTGCACCCGCGCGGCCAGTTCAGCGTCGGCCGCCAGCAGGGCGGCGAACTTCTTCTTGGCCGCCTCCCGCTTGGCCGGCAAGAACTCCGTCGGCCAGTAGCCCTCGTGGGGCTGGTAGCCCTTCAGCACATTGCGAGCGATGGTGACCTTATGGATCTCGTTGGGTCCATCCATGATGAACTGGGTCGGCACCGACGACCATAAATTTTGCAGCGGGGTCAGGTGGGTGACCCCCAGCGATCCCAGCATGTGGATGGCCCGAAACGCGATGTCCTTTTGTACCTCGGCGCACGTCGTCTTGCACATGGCGATCTGGGTCCGGGCCTCCCGCGTCGAGGAGGTGTCGATCGTCCAGGCGGTCCACAGCACCAGCAGCCGCAACATGTGGTACTGCGACCACGAGTCGGCGATCTGCTCCTGGACCATCTGGTGCTCGGCGATGACCTTCCCGTGCGACTGCCGCGAGAGGGCCCGCTCGCACATGATGTCGATAGCCTTTTTGCAGGCCGCCACCGTGCGCATGGCGTGGTGGATACGCCCGCCCCCCAACCGGCGTTGGGCCAGCATTCGCCCGCCGCCCTCCGGGCCCAGCAAATGATCGAGCGGCACCCGCACCTCGTTGTAGCGGACATAGTCGTGATCACCGGCCCCGTGCAGCCACTCGATTCCGGGCCGGTCAGCCTCCACGATGAAGATCCCGTTCTGGCACATGACCAGCAGGACGTCCGCGGTCTGACCGAAACTGGTGAACCATTTCTCACCGTTGATCACCCAGTCCCGCCCATCCCTGACCGCCTGGGTCCGAAACAGAGTTGGATCTGACCCCCCCTGGGGCTCTGTCATCGAAAACGCCGACCAGATTTCCTGGTTCATGAGCGGATACAGCCACCGCTCCTTCTGCTCCGGGGTCCCGTAAGCAGCCAGGATCTCCATGTTTCCGGTGTCAGGTCCTTGGGTCCCGAAAATCACCGGCGCCGATCCGTGCTGGGCCAGGACCTCGTTGAGCAGAGCCAACTTCAGTTGCCCGAACCCCGGCCCCCCCAGGTCCTCATCCAGAAACAGCGCCCACAACCCCCGGTCCTTGACCTGCTGCTTCAACGGATCGGCCAGCGCCTTCAACTTCGGATCCCGGGACTTGGCCGCGCCCGGAAACAGCAAATCCAGGGCATCAACTTCCTCCCGGCAAAACTCCTCGACCCAATCCAGTTGGGCCTGGAACTCGGGCTCGGTAGAAAAATCCCACGCCATCTCTCCTCCTTCAACCCCTGGCCGGACCACAGCCTAGCGGAGCTGTCGTACTGTGACACTATCGTCATGCCCCGCCGCCGGGCTGTGTCCAAACGCGGACCTCCGCGCCTGGACACCGTCGACTCAAGCGTCCTGGCGGGCCCCCAGCCGTTCGAGGATTCCGGCTGAGACGGACGTGTATGATGCCGTGATGTGACCTCGAAGTCGCACAGGCGCGGTTCCCGGGTGGAGGGGGTTGGGCAAGATGGGGAGCTTTGACGAGAAGGCGCTCGCGGATCTGAGCCCGGCGGCCCGGACGATCGTCGCCTTCGAGAAAAACGGCGCGATCGATGTGGTCGTACCGCAAGCACTGTTTGCCGAAGTGCTCCAGGACAACCCGAGGCCGGTCCGCTGGGAGCAGGGCGTGGCCTTCTTCCGTTACGCGGATGTTCTGGAAGCCACCCGCAATCCGGCGATCATCTCGAATGATCCCGTTACGCGTAAGCCCATGGGGATGGGGTCGGAGGAGCCGCTCATTCCCCTGAACCTTGACGGCCAGGAGCACCGCACGTTCCGCAAGCTGCTGGATCCGCTGTTCGCGCCCCGGGCGGTGGCGTACCTCGAACCGGGTATCGCCCGCCAGGCCAACGACCTCATAGACAGGTTCATTGCCGAAGGACGGGTCGAGTTTCACGAACAGTTCGCGCTCCCCCTGCCCGGCACCATTTTCCTGTCCATGTTCGGTTTGCCGCTCGAGGATCTGGAGTTCCTCGAGGAGTGCAAGGATGGCTGTATCAAGACGGGCGCCAGCGACGTCTTCGAGATGCACCGTCTGGCCGTGATCTCAGGCAACCGGCTCCGCGACTACCTCAACGCCGAGTTGGACCGGCGCGAGCGACAGCGCCAACCATCCGCCGACCTGCTGACCCGGCTGATGACCTTCGAGGTGGACGGCCAGCGCTTGAACCGCGATCAGCTGCTCAACGTGATGCATCTGTTGATGATCGCCGGCCTTGACACCGTCACGGCGTCGCTGACCTGTATCGTCGGCTGGTTGGCCCGTCATCCTCAGGAGCAGCAGATGCTCAGGTCGGAGCCTGCCCGCCTTCCGGCCGCAATCGAAGAGCTGATGCGATTCGAGAACCCGGTCCTGACCGGCGGGATGCGATACGCAATCGCCGACACCGAGATCGCAGGCGTGCCGATCCGCCAGGGCGACAAGATCGACGTGTGCTGGACGACAGCCGACCTCGATCCCGACCAATTCCCCGATCCGCTCACGGTCGACCTCGAACGGCCCGGCAACCGTCATATCGCCTTCGCCAGCGGAATCCACCGCTGCCTTGGCTCGCACCTGGCGCGTCTGGAGTTGCGGACGGCGATCGGCACTCTCCACCAGCGTCTGGCTAACTACTCAATCGCCCCGACCGAAGAGCCCGTGTACAACCATGAGGGCGTCCGCGCCGCCACCTACCTGCCACTCGTGTTCGAACCGCGCTAGCCACCCCGCAGATGTGAGATTGCGGTTCGGGTTTGGCGGCTTTCTGGAAGAGCGCTGCGCCTGCCGCCGGGGACCGGTACGATCGTGCCAGCAGAGGAAAACGGCGATCAGCGCCACCGCCATTCCGGGCTTCGCTTTTGGCGGCGGGCCGCGCCGGACTCGGCCGAGTCGCCGTAGCTCCTCAGCTTCTCCGTATAGTCCTGCTCGAGCTGGTAGGCCTCCTTCAGGGCCAGGAACTCAACCCGGTTGAAGGCCACCTTGGCCAGGCGGAGACCTATCGGGCTCTTGGCCGCAAACAGGCGGGCCAGCCCCATCGCCTCGTCGAGCAGCCGCTCCCCGGGAACGACGGCCTCGACCGAGCCGAGCCGATACAGCTCGGCGGCCGGAACGAGCTCTCCCGAGTAGAACATTCGCCGGGCCTTGTAGGTGCCAGCCAGGCGATGGGCAAAAGCGGCCCCGCCGAGCACGCCCACGTCGATCTCGGTGAGCCCGAAACGGGCCTGCTCCGAAGCGACGATGACGTCGGCCATGCAGGCCATGCCCAGCCCGGCACCAATGGCAGGGCCGTTGACGGCGGCCACGACCGGCACGGCACAGTCATAGATCGACCAGAACATCTCCCGCATCATCCGTCCGGGGTCGAGCTGGTCGGCGGGCCGGGTCGCGGCCCGCTCCTCGGGGTCGTAGCGCCGAACCGAGTCGTGGAGGTCGACGCCGGCGCAGAAGGCCCGCTCCCCCGCGCCAGTCAGCACCACCACGTTGACGTCTCGCCCGGACGCAAAACCGTCGAAGGTATCCTTCAGCTCGGCGAGGGTCGGGCGATCGAGGGCGTTGACCGGCGGGCGATCGAGGGTGACGACCGCGATGGTGTCGGTTCGGTCGACCCTGACGTTCCGGGGCCCACCGTCGACAGTCACCTGTTCTTTTTCCTCTCCAGGAACTGCTGGGCGATGCGACCCACGTCCTCGGTACCGAACGATTCCGTCTCGGCTGCCAACGCGAATGCCAGTACCAGTTCGGCCGCATGCTGGAGGTGTTTGTTGAGGGCCCGCTTGGTATCGCGCAGCGCCTGCTGGGGCTGGGCCACCAGCCGCTCCGCCAGTGCTCGGGCCTCATCCATCAGGGACTCCTTGGCGACCACCCGGTTGGCCAGTCCCATTTCCACCGCCTGGGCGGCCGGGATGGGGTCGCCGAGAAGCAGATACTCCTTCGCCTTGAGGAGACTGGTGACGAGGGGCCAGGTGACCGCGCCGCCATCGCCGGCCACCAGGCCGACGTTGACATGCGTGTCCGCCATATAGGTGTCCTCAGCGATCAGCACAATGTCCGACATGATGGCCAGGGAGCAGCCCAGACCGATGGCAGGCCCATTGATGGCCGCCACGATCGGCCGGTCGCAGGCCATCATCGCCGTAGCCACCCGCTCGGCATGGCGGATGTCTCGCCGGCGGGCGACGGGATCCCTGTTGCTACGGATAAAGTTAGCCATGTAGCCGCCGGTGCAGAAGGCGCGTCCGGCGCCGGTCAGGATGACGGCGCTGGCCGAGTCGTCCGATGCCAGGCGGTGCCAGACCTCGCCGATCGCATAGTGCAGATCGTCCGACATCGAGTTGAGCTGCTCGGGCTTGTTCATGGTGATGATGCGGATCGGCCCATCGCTCTCCACCAGCAGTGCCGGAGCGAGGTCGTCGTAGTAGTCCATGGATCTCCTTCCTGAGTTGAACGTACGGGATGCCTTACTGGTGCGACTCAGTTTCTTCTCCCGAGGCTATGTTACGGCTAGGTCATCGTCGTCGACGTCGGTCGAGTCAGGGTGGCCGCCAAGCGATCAGGAGCGACTCCGTGTCCACCGTGGCAGATTCATCTCAGGATCTTGAGGCGCTCGTGGCGTCCTTCCGGAGGTGGCTCCAGCACCAGCGTGCCGATTTCGTGGCGCTCGAGTCCCGGCCGCCCGTGGATCTGGTCGCCGCCATCTCAAACACGATTCCGGCCTTGCGTGCGCTGTACGACGGCGGCTGGACTCGACTCGGCTGGCCCGAGTCGGCAGGCGGCCTGGGCGGATCACTGGTACAGCGAGCGGCGATCATGGAGGCGCTGTCTGCAGCCGGCTACGTCATTCCGGAGGTGCTCAGCACGGTTGAGATCGTGGGCGCCATGCTGGTTCGCTACGCTCCCGGGCTGGCTGCTATCCACCTGGGTGCCGCTCTGCGTGGGGACGAGGTGTGGTGTCAGGGCTTCTCCGAGCCGGAGGCGGGGAGCGATCTGGGCAACCTGCGGACTCGCGCCGTGGCTGACGCCGATGGATTCACGGTGACGGGCCAGAAGATGTGGAGCAGCTTCGGTCACGCAGCGCGCTTTTGCTCGCTCCTCGCCCGTACGGGAGATCGCGACAGCGGCTACCGAGGATTGACGATGTTGTGGGTCGACCTGCGATCCCCGGGGGTCACGGTGATCCCTACCGCCTGCTCGAGTGGCCGGGCCGAGACAGCCGAGATCTTCTTCGACGATGTTCGCGTACCGAATACCCAGGTGATCGGGACCGTCGGTGGAGGATGGGAAGCGGTCATGTACCTCATGCAGTTCGAGCGGGGGGCGTTCGCCTGGATGCGACAGGCCGACATGATGACCGATCTCGACTCCCTGCTCGGTCGAGCCCGGGACCTCGACGGGGCCGATACGGTGGTCGGCAACGCCTACCTGTCCCTGTTCGGGCTGCGGTCACTGGCGGCGAGTACGGTCACCCGTCTGGCCGGAGGCGCCATGCTGGGCCCGGAAATCTCGGTGGACAAGATTGTCCTCGGTACGACGGAGCAACTCGTCGCGGATACGGCCCGCGAGCTGCTCTGGCCGGGCCTGGAAATCTATGACGACGCCGAGGCCGGTCACTGGCGAGAGGTGTGGGCCTTCTCCCGGATCACCACTATCTACGGTGGCACCATCGAGGTGCAACGAGACCTGGTGGCAGAGCGACTGCTCGGTCTCCCGAGAGGACGATGACATGGGTACTTCTACGGAGGAGTTCGAGCTCATCCGGACCTCGGCCCGGCATCTCCTGGAAACGTCCGGTCCGGCCGAAATCCCCGAGGCGTTGATGGCGCTCGGGTGGACCGAGATGCTCGACACCGGCCCGGCGACCGCGGTAACCGCCATCGCGGAGGAGCAGGGCCGGCTGCGGGCGGCGAGCCCCCTTCTCGACCTGGCCATGCAGTACGGCGCAGGCATCACCGACCAGTCGAGCACGGCGCTGCTGCTTCCCCCGCTGACTCGCGGCGGCTACATCTCCGGGCGGCCGGGTTCGGATAACCTCCGCGTCGACGGCATCGCCCTGGCGGGACGGCAGGAGGCCGATACCTTTTTCGCCCTCACTCCCCTGGGCATCGTGGCCATACCGGCCTCCTCGCTGCAGCGAGTGCCGCTCGGAGGGGCGGACTCCGGGCTCGGCCTTACCGGGGTATCGGGCCGGGTGGATCTCTCGGCTGTCCGGCCCGTCGCGCCGGCGGACGCAATTGATGCCGCGCTGGCCATCGGACGTCGCTGGCTGGCCAGCGAGCTGATCGGGCTGGCCGACACCATGCTGTCCAGTACCGTCGCCTACGTCTCGGCGCGACAGCAGTTCGGACGACCGATCGCCACGTTTCAGGCCGTCAAGCATCGGCTGGCGAGCGTCCACGTGGCCATCACGGTGGCTCGAGCGGGAGCGGCCAGCGCCTGGCTGGATGGCAGACCGACCAGCGCCATGGCGGGCAAGTGCCTCGCCGCCGTTGCTCACGAGGCCGCCTCCACCCATTGCCACCAGGTGCACGGGGGCATTGCATTCACTGTCGAACACGGCTTTCATTCCTGGATCCGGCGGGGTCATATTCTCGACGCCCTGCTCGGCCGTCGCCGTGACCTCACGCCCCTCCTCGGCCGGTCGATAATCGCCGATGGGGCGATGCCGCGTACCCCACAGCTCGCCGATCTCCAGGATCCAGTGGCTGCGCAGTCAGCACTTCCATGAAACTTCCGGGGTTCCTGACCAGGCGGCGGCCACCATCGTGTCGTCAGCGGTTGCCGAGGTAGCAACGCTCACCGGAACGGGAGTCCCGCTCGACACCCCCCTTCTCTCGTGGGTCTCGGAGGATGGAACGACGGTCAATGTCTCAACTGGACTGTCATATCCAGTCAAGGCCGAAAGGGCCAGGCGACGCCCAACGGTCGGTCTGTGCTTCGGAGGCGCGGGTTCGGAGCTGGTGGTGGCCATGACTGCGATCGCAACCGTGCGGGACCGCGACATCCAGACCAATGCTGAACGCGCCGACGGGTTACACGCCGGAGATGATGGGCGCCAGCGTGGCTGGCGGGGCGCAGGTCAACGTCTGGTTCTGGGGCATGACGAACTGCCCGTTCTGCACGCCCTGGACAAACGAGCAATAGATCTGATGGCCCTTCCCGTCATTGGCATACGACAGCGGAGGAGCCATCCCACCCAGGGTCTCGTTGTGCAAATCGTAGAGCCCGCTGATGACCTGAGCCCCGGTGGCGCTGTTACCCAGGTTGGCGGCCTTGGCCGCCGCCGTGAACAACAAACCCGACGTCCACGCGTACACATCGTTCTCCCCGTAAGTGGGCGACGTGTACACCCCAGGCTGATACTTGTTCAACGCCGCGATCATGGTCTGGATCCCCGGATTGGCCGTATCCGAGAACGGCGCATCATTCTGCACCGCCAACGCCCCGTCCATGGCCGGCGACGTCGCCCACGTAGCCGTCACCGACCCGTCCGTACCCACCTGGGTAGGCGTGTAGCCCTGCTGCATACACGAGGTAGCCACCCGGATGATCACCGACGAGTTATCACCAATCCCCATATACTGCGCCCCCGCCGCCTTCGCCGCCAAACACGGCGCCGTGTAATCCGGCGAAGCCGCCGCCACCGAAGCGGTATAGACCAAGCTCACCCCCTGGGTGGGCGCGATAGCCTTGATGAGCGGGACCGACTGAGCACAAGCCGGCGACTCGGCACAATACAGCTCGGCGAACTTGGTGAACCCCTTCGTCACCCCCAGATGCAACTCGTTGTAGTTATTGGGAATCGACGTGGTGCCCTGCGGAAAGAAATCCGGGTTGGTAAACGACGCCTGCGTGTACAAACCCGCCCCCACCGCCGGCACCCCCTTCTGCTGCAAATAACTAGCGAACGTGGCATCAAAACTAGTCTGCTCTCCCACCAGGGCAATGATGTGATCCTGCTCCACCAGCTGCTTCACTTCCGACAGCGCCGTGGACGGATTAAAACCCGTGTCCATGGCAATCAGCTTCACCTGATGACCATTGACGCCCCCATTCGCGTTCGTCCAGTCCGCCCACGCCTCTAGCGACTTATTCACCGTCCCCTCCGACGACGCCTCCGCCCCCGTCACGTCAGTCACCGACCCGATCACAAACGGCGCACCACCTGACGACGAACCCCCACCACCCGCCGCAGCCGTCGTCGCCGAAGAACTTCCCGCCGTCGTCGCCGAAGAACCCCCCGCCGTCGTCGCCGACGACGACTTACTCGACGAGCCACACCCCGCCAGCACCACCAACGCCACCCCCAACAGCACCGCAACAAAACGACGTGGAGTGATAGTCCTCATCTTCACGGTCATTCCCTTCCTCGCAACTCGTCCCCATCAGATGTACTACATATAGTGCAGTTTCTGCAACTCATCCAGGCCGGCACGCAGCCCTCTCACGAGCTTGAGTTGCTCGCTTCGGAAGGCGCTGATCTCGCCAAGCAGACCGTCTCCATTTCCGAAGTGGTAGGCGACAGAGTTGTTGTTGCGTTGGTGGTCTGACAGGCGGACGTCAGGCGTTCAGCCGCCAATGACCCCTTCGGTTCGCAAACGGGCTCGCTCGTCCTCATCGAGCCCCAAACCCTCCAAGTATTCGTCGGTGTTCTGGCCAAGCGTTGGAGCAGGATGGCGGATCGCGTACCTCTGCCCCTCGACCTTTATGGGGTTACCGGTCAGGACCACCGGGCCGGCGGTCGGATGGTCGTACTCGATGAGCGCTCGACGGTGGGCAAGATGCGGATCCTCGAGGAGATCATCGACCTGGTTGAGGGGCGCGACGACGAAGTCATGCTCCGCGGCCAGGTCCATCCACTCGTCGGCAGTCCTGGTCCGGAATACCTCGGCGAGCGTTTGCCGCAATTCGGGCGGGCCCCAGTCGATG
>CAVYMU010000013.1:0-165218 GCA_963769725.1 uncultured Acidimicrobiaceae bacterium
GGCGACCTCCCGGGATGCAAAACCAATCCGCTCGTCGAGGAGGTCCTCGCGGCCGATAGCGCAGCAAAAATGTTCGTAGAAATGGTGCTCGATGAGAGCGACCAGCATGTATTTTCCGTCTTTGGTCTCATACAGGTTGTACTTGCTGTTCGCCCCTCCCGTGCTCGCCGCCGACATTCCCGTTTCGTCGGCCCCGATGCGGTCGCGGTTCATCTTGGTCACCACGCTCATCCACGCCGCCGCCAGGCCCGCGTCGCTGGAGGCGACGTCGAGGTAGGTGCCTTCCCCGGTCCTCGAACGCCGGTACAGGGCGGCGGCGACCCCATACGCCAGATACAGCGGACCCGCCACCACCTCGGAGATCGTGTTGATGTTGTTGGTCCAGTCGTCAGTCCGCACTACGTAGCCAGTGGTGTCCGTCCTGGCCGGACTGCCGCCGGCAACCGCGGTCATGGACTGTCCGTGGGTCGGAACCCGCGCATACGGTCCGGTAGCGCCGAGCCCGGTGACCTGGGCGTAGATGATGTCCGGCTTGACCTTCTGTTGCTCGGCGTAGCCGATGCCAAGCTTGTCCACCGCCCCCGTGGTGTTCCCGTCGAGAAAGACGTCGGCGGTGGCAAGCGCCTTCCAGAAGATGTCCTTGCCTGCACCCGTTCGCAGATCTACTGCCACACTGCGTTTATTCCGGTTAAGGATGAGGTGTAGTGGACTGTGTCCCCTGGTGTGGGGCTTGATCTGGCCAAGGAAATCCCGGAGATAGTCACCGCGGAAGGGACTCTCGAATTTCACGACGTCGGCGCCTTCATCGGCCAGCAGTTGCCCGGCGTAGTCGCCCGTAAACAACTGGGCCGACTCGATGACCCTCACCCCTTCCAGCAAACCGGCCACGTGCGTCCTCCTGATCCAGGGAGCGGCGAGACGGGTTGCCTCCCTCTTTCTAAGCTACCTGACCTAATAGTTCTCGGGCAATCTAGCGCACCGGTCGCGTCCGGTACGACCGGCCGAGCCGCAGTTGGACACCGGGGCGCCTCCCGGGCACCGGAGCAGGGTCGGCCTCCAAAAATATCCAGAAAAGTTGGTGCGGTCGTCAGCCCGGCGGGGCGGCGCCGACGACCCACTGAGAGAGCCCGCCCAGCGTCGGGGGGTTCCCGCCGTCAGGACATGAGTTCGAGGGCGTTATCGCGCATGATGCGACGAACACTCCCGCTGTCGAGCTTGTGAAGGTGCGACAGGTAGTCGACGGGCTGTGGCGTGCCCTCGAGGTGAGGCCAATCGGACCCAAACAGCACCCTGTCGGCGCCGATCACGTCGACCAGACGGGGAACATCGTCCTCCGGGAACGGCGACACCCAGATGTGGCGTCTGAAGATGTCCGAGGGTCGGTCGTCCACGGTCACGCCGAACGCCTCAACGTGGCGGCCAACCAGCCCGCCGGCGTGATCGAGGGCGTGCAGGCAATACTCGACCCACTCGGAGCCCAGCTCGACCGACGCCACCCGTAGGTCGGGGAAGCGTCCGAACAGGTTGCCCAGCACCAGGGCCAGGGCCGTGTCGAGCATGGGACGGTGGCCATTGATGGCGGCGGCCAGGTTGCGCTCATAGACGGCGTCGCCCACTCCGCCTCGTTGCCACATGGCCGCGAAGGCCTGCTGGTACTGGTCCGGTCCGGCGTAGCCGTGATAGGCGGCCACGATGCCTGCTTCCTCGACCCTCGCCCAGAATGGATCCCACGAGACGTCCGCCGGCGAGCGACCGCCAGCCGGCCCTGGGCGCATGACGATGATACGGGCCCCTCGCGACAGCACGAAGTCCAGCTCCTCCACGGCGAGCTGGGGGTCGAGCACGGGGATGTACGGTGCGGAATAGATCCGACCGACGTGGTCGAACCCCCAATCCTCCTCCAGCCAGAGGTTGAAGGCATGGAAGAGCTGGTACGTCATGCGCACGTCGTCGGGGTTGAGACCCTCGATCCCGACCCCAAGGGTGGGAAAGAATACGGCCTGCTCAACGCCCTGTTCGTCCATCACCTGCAGACGCGCCGAACGATCGCCATAATGGTCGGGCAGGGGCTCGAGCTCGCCGTACTTTGACTGGATGTCGAGGTTGCCCCGCTCGCCCTGCTTGGCCAACTCCTTGAGACGCTGATGATAGGCGCCCGGCTTGCCAATCGGATCGAACGTGGGATTGGGGATGGCGGTGCCAATCACACTGCCGAAGACGATGTGCTTCTTCTTGCCCTCGGAGAGCCAGCGGACGTACCGCTTCACCGACTCGTCGCCGTGGCGGGTGAAGGCGTCCTCGGGCTCATAGTAATGGTTGTCGAAATCGAACAGCAGATACCCGGGCGAGTCCATGGCGTCTCCTATGGCGGTCAGTTACCAATGCGGCCATCATCGCGCCTCCATCGGTTCGAGTGGAGCGGGCTAGCATTCCCGACCAGATTATCGGGAGCAAAGGCCGGTCATTACCGCGAGGAGGGATCACCCCCTCGGTCGCACTGCCTCCTTGCTGAAGCTGGGACCGAGGCTCGGCTACCGGGTCGTCGCCATCGACCGTCCGGGCTATGGTGCATCCCGGGGTCTTACGGGTGATGACGTGAGGATCTCCAGGCAGGCTGGGGCTCTGTTCACCAACTCACCCCGGGTCGCGCTTCAGTGGCAAGTGGCGAGCGGCCACAACATCAGCCTGCACCGGGTGGCCCGGGCCTACCATCTGAGAGCGATCGCTTTTTTCGACGAGACGCTCGCACGCGCCGGCCCCGTCAACCAGAAGTAACGAGTCTGTATCACGACTTCCCCACAGCAGGAGGGTCCACATGCCGGAGACCATACGATTCGACGTATCCGACAGCGGGGTGGCAACCCTCGTGTTCAATCGCCCCGAGCACTTCAACGGCATGAACGTGCAGATGGGCGAGGAACTTCGCCAAGCGCTGCTCGAGATTCACGGCCGGCCCGACCTGCGGGTCGTTGTGCTCACAGGCGCGGGGCGGTCCTTCTGCCCGGGCGCTGACATCAAGCACTTCAGCGCGGAGGGAAGCCCGGACGCGGGCGTGACCACGCCGGCGATCAGGGATAGCAGCACGCCTGTCCTGCTGCACGAGGTCCCGGTTCCCACCATCGCCGCCGTGAACGGCGCCTGCGCCGGAGCCGGCTTCGGGCTGGCGTGCGCCTGCGATATTCGAATCGCCGCCCGCAGCGCCATATTCCGTTCCGCGTTTCTCGGCGTCGGCGTGGCCGGGGACATGGGCGTACCCTGGTCTTTGTCTCGCCTGATTGGAGCCGCCAACGCAAAGCGGATCTCGTACTTTGACGAAAAGCTCAGTGCCGACGAGGCAAAAACGCTCGGGCTGGTAGCCGAGGTCGTCGACGACGACCGCTTCCGCCCACGGGTCGAAGAGCTTGCCAACCGGCTGGCCGGCGGACCACCGGCCGCCACCCGGGCTCTCAAGGCCCACTACCTGGCGGCTGAGAGGATCGACTTCCGTACCTTCATCGAGCTAGAGTTCCAGCGCCACTTCCACCTGCTCGCCACCAACGACGCCAACGAGGGGTTCCTGGCCTTCGGCGAGCACCGGGCGCCGAGGTTTACAGGAACCTGACTCGCAGTTCTCCGGATCGCCGATGAGAGGAGCAACCCATGGGATACCTGGACGAGAAGGCCGTGGTCGTGACGGGGGCCGGGCGAGGGATCGGTCGGACCTACGCCCACCTGGCGGCACGCGAAGGCGCCGCAGTAGTGGTCAACGACATAGACGCTGAGGTGGCGGAGGAAGTGACCGAAGAGATCCGCTCTGCCGGTGGCCGGGTGGCGACCGCGGCGGCTGACGTCAGCGATTGGGCCGGAGCGGCATCGATTATCGACCGTTGCGTGGACGAGTTCGGTGCCATCCATGGCCTCGTCAACAATGCCGGGCTCTTCGCAATGGCAGACGGCTGGGAACTGACCCAATCACATGTGCTCGACCTGGTCAGGGCAAATATCGTCGGCGTGGCGGCGTGCGGCACTTTCGCCATGCGGCGGATGGTGGACCAGGGCTTTGGCTCGATCGTCAACATCGTGTCGGGGGCCCATTTCGGCATTCCCCACATGTCGGTGTACGGTGCTACCAAGGGGGCGGTGGCGTCGTTCACCTATGGCTGGGCCCTCGACCTGGAGGGCACCGGCGTTCGTGTCAACGCAGTCTCCCCGTTGGGCCGCACCCGCATGGGTGCGGCCACCGCCGAGTTCTACCGCAGCCATCGACTCGGTGTCATTGACAACGCCGGCAGCCCTGACCCCGAGGTCAACGCCCCGGTAGTCATCTATCTGCTCTCGGATGCGGCCGCGGCCATCCACGGCCAAATCGTGCGTATCGAAGGAGCCCACCTGGCCGTGGTGGCACACCCGGCCGTGCGCGAGCCAGTCCTCCACGGCGACTGGACGGTGGCCCATGTTGACAAAGCCTTCGCTGACACCCTCCAGGACTACACGGTGCCGCTGGGAATGGGGCCGCTCCTGCGGGCCGAGTACCTCTCAGGCGCCTCCGCCTTCTGGGACGGAAGGGCAGAGCGTTAGCTGCCGGACCCTCTACCGGTTCAGGCCCAGGGCAACGATGGCGCCCCCGTGCGGGTTTCCCGCCAGATTCAGCACCTCGTCGGTGCGGTCCATCTCCAGTGAGACCACCACGTCTGGTTCCGACGACGACACCGTCCGGACTCCCAGGAAGCGCGGTCAGGGGGATGGCGGCCGCGGTCCCTCCTGGCGCTGATCTAGCGGAATCGTCATGCCCGGAGAGACGGCGTTCGCCCGGATTCCCCATTGTCCGTAGTAGGTCGCCAGGTATTGCGTCAGGTGAGCGAGGGCGGCCTTCGATGAGCCATAGGCAGGCCTGGTTGGCTCGGCCCGCAGGCCCGCGGCGGCGGTGGTGAACACCAGCGATCCCCGCCCTTGGGTTCGCATGGGGGGAATCACATGGCGGGCAAACAGCATGGCGCCTCGTACGTTGACGGCATAGGACCGGTCCCACATGGCGACGTCCATGGTGGTGACATCGTCAACCAGATCGGCGACGCCGGCGTTGTAGACACCGACGTCGAGGGCGCCGAAAGAGGCAACGGTCCTCTCCACCGCCACTCGGAGCTGGTCCTCTACGGTTACATCGACCACCATCGAGTCCGCCCGTCCTCCCGCCCTGGCGATCGATTCCGCCACGGCCGCGGCGCCATCGCCGTCTACATCGGTAACCATCACCGCCGCGCCCTCGCGAGCCATGACGCGGGCGGCCGCGGCGCCGATGCCCGCTCCCCCACCGGCGGTGACGAGCGCCACTCGTCCGGTCAACTCCACACCTTCAATCTAACAAACGCCCTCATATCTCCAACCCGGGCCGCCGGCACCCCTAGCGGTGTCCTTGTGCGAGCC
Organism: uncultured Acidimicrobiaceae bacterium; assembly: GCA_963769725.1. GTDB lineage: Bacteria > Actinomycetota > Acidimicrobiia > Acidimicrobiales > Palsa-688 > PALSA-693. The sequence continues at coordinate 5,404 of CAVYMU010000013.1, forward strand.
TCCGCAGTTGGACAGGCCAGGCTCGGCGGACGGGTTGCGGCCGCCTGACGGCGGCATTCGACCCCTGTCGCATCCCGTCGCACGTCCCCTCAGGAGGATGGCCACCCTCGGACGCTCGCCGCCCGGCCCGATCCTGCGGCCCGGTGCGACAGGGCTCGAATGACGGACACCACCCCCGTCTGCTCCCTCACCGCCACGCACGACGCCGTGGTAGCCACCGGGCGGCTACGCGCCACGACGTGCTGAGGCCAGAAGCACCCTGACCCATGTCGGCTCAGTCGAGATTGGGCAGCACTTCATCCGCGAAGCGCTTGACCTCGTCGAGCGTCCCGAGCCCTACGTGGAGCGTGTGGACTCCGAGTTCCGCGTACCGGTGGAGCTGCTCGATGGATGTATCCCCGCCACTAACGCCTGAGTGGATCAGGAGTGAGGCGGGGTCGCGGTCGTGGCGGGCGGCGGCGGCGCGAAGCAGGAGCAGGTGCTCCGACAGTCGCTCGGGTGACATGGCGGCCGCGATCCACCCGTCGCCGAGACGCGCCGCCCGGTCGATGGCGGCCTCGCTGTGCCCACCGATAAGGACAGGGATGGGCTGCTGCACCGGCCGCGGCTCGGGATCCATGGCAGGAATGTCCCAGAACTCGCCGTGGAACTCGACGTGCTTGCCGGGCGCGGTCCAGATGGCACGCAGAAGGGCAATATGCTCGTCGGCCCGGGCGCCGCGGCGGTCCCACGGCATATTCATTGCGTCAGCCTCTTCCTTGAGCCACCCGACCCCGACGCCGTACACCACCCGGCCGCCCGAATAGCGATCCACCGTCGCCAGCTGCCGGGCATTCAGCACGGCGTTGCGGATGCTCAATACCGCAACCGAGCTGCCGATCTTGATCCGATTGGTTACCGCGGCCACGAAGGCCATAGTCGTCGTCAACTCGAAGTTCGGTGAAAGCAGATCCGACACGGCGTCTTCAGCGATCGTCGCCGGCTTTCTCGGCAGCACGTACTTCGACTCAACGTGGCGAGGCATCACCATGTGATCGGCTCCCCACACGGAGCCGAAGCCCGCCTCGTCCGCCAACGCACACCAGCTCCGGACAAACTCGGGCGTGGCCTGCCAGCCAGTGTGAGGAATGCGCAGGCCGATCTCCATCGTTCCCATAAGTCCCTAGTCCTCGATCGAGATGGCCCGCTCGGGACAGTTCTGCACGCCGATCAGCGCCTTGTCGCGCAGGGAATCGGGCGTGTCCTGTTGCACCAGCGTGCTGTGGCCCTCGTCGTCCGCGGCGAACACCTGTGGAGCGAGGCTGTAGCAGCGGCCGTGCCCGGTGCACATCTCCGAGTCGATAACCACCTTCATTGCATGTCTCCTTTATTCCGAGAAGTGTCTCGAGGTCGAACCGCGGGCCGGATGGACGCTCATGCCGGCGCCTTCTCAGCGAAAGCGGGCATCACCTCGCGGTAGAACATCTCCAGCTGCTCGATACCCCAATCCGTGTCGACCTCCGAGCCAAGGAACAGATGGAAGTACTCGCATCCGGTGGCCTGCTCGAATCGTTGTACGCCTTCAACGCAATCGTCCGGCGGGCCCGCGACGATCATGTCCTCTGGTATCCCTCCGTTAGGCGGGCGCTCCGTTGGGAAAAGGGGATACCCAGCGCCTCGTACTCGTAAGGGCGATAACCGATCCCTGCGCCGACAATGGCCCGGCCTCCGGAAACCACCGAGGGTTGCCACCTCCTCGGCAATATCGAGACGATGCTGGAGCGTGATGAGCTGGATGGCTGTCCCAAGGCGGATCCTCGTGGTCCGGGCCGCGAGCGCGGCCAGGATCATATACGGATATCGGGAGTCCGGCGTAGAACAGTGGTGGCCGACCGCAAGATGGTCATAGCCGAGGTCACCGGCTCGCTCGGCCACCCTGAACATCTCCCTCATCGGCTCCTTGGCGTCTCGATCGGGACGACCGAACATCGAGAAACCGAACTTCATCTGCTCTCCTGTTCTCGGGTCACCGTCCACGGATACTAGGCTCGGAGTCGGGGTGTCTGCCGATCAGCGGGCGCGTTATGATCAAGCGGTCGGGAGAAGGAGAACGGAGCACCGGAATGGCCACAACATGCCCAATGTCCGCCTCGACCCGGACCGGCCCGCTCCACATACGCCGGGCGCCGTGATGAGGACCCCCCGTCAGCTGCACGTGTTGTTCGCCTGAGTCCGGATCATGGCGCACGAGGTGTTCGAGGGGGTAGCCGTCCTCGAGGTCTCGGCGGGCAGCATGTCAAGTTCTATCGTCGGGATGCTCATGGCCGATCACGGGGCGCGAGTGCTCAAGGTGGAACCGCCAGGGGGCGACCCCCTCCGACGACTTTCGCCTTCCGGGTTCCGGGTGTGGAACCGCGGGAAGGAGAGCGTCGAGCTGGATCTCTCCACTCCCGCCGGTCAGCAGCAAGTTCGGATCCTGGCCCAGCGAGCCGACGTGGTCGTGGAAGCGCTCCGTCCTCACCTTGCCGTTCGGCTCGGTCTGAACTATGACGACCTCGGCCGCGCCAACCCGTCCCTCGTCTACGCCTCGATCAAAGGATTCGGCGAAACGGGACCCTGGGCCGACCTGCCCGCCTACGAGGCGGTGGTCGCGGCCAAGACCGGGGTGTTCGCGGCCGGGCCGGGTGCCCCCCGACCCGGGCCGCGCTTCGTTCCCGAGCCGCGCGCGTCGTATGGGGCTGCACTCATGGCCTTCCATGGCGTGGTGGCCGCCCTGATCGTGCGCGAAACCACCGGCCGGGGCCAGCGAGTTGACGCCAGCATGGTCCAGGGCCTGTTTCCCTACGACTACTGGGACACCGTCTGCCGCCAGCTCGAGCGGAAAGACCCGGAGCGGTACGCCCGTCCCACCACCGGGCGCGTCAGTGTCGGCCAGGCCATGCTCTGCACGAAGGACGGCAGGTGGCTCCTGGTTTCCATGCTGTCGGGTAAGGAGGTACGGGCCCTCTTCGCCATGCTCCAACTCGATGACGTGCTCACCGAACCGCGCTTCGCTGGGGCGCCCTTCGTGGCGTCTGCCCAGGATGCGCTCGACTTTCAGCGCGCCATCCTGGCCCGCTTCCGGGAACGGACGCAGGCCGAGTGGATGGACCGGTTCGAGTCCGCTCCCGACGTACCCGCCGAGTGGGCCCGCACCGGCGAGGAAGCCATGGAGCACCCGCAGGTGGTGCACAACGGGCATGTGGTGAACGTTGAGGACCCGGAAGTGGGCCCGGTCCGCCAAGTGGGCCCGATCGCCGATTTCGGGGCCACGCCCGCAGTCATCGATCGTGGTGCACCCCGACCGGGCCAGAATCGCCTCGAGGAAGAGCCGTTCGCAGGCATTTGTCCGATGCCGACCGGGACGCCCGCACCGGCCAGTCCCCTCGAGGGCTTCTCGATCGTCGAGCTGGGCTATTTCTTCGCCTTGCCGGGTGCGATCGCCATGGTGGCCGGGCTCGGTGCGCGGGTGATCAAGCTGGAGCCACCGACGGGCGACCCGGGCCGCTTCCTGGCACCGATCACCGAGGCCATGGCCGTCAAAACCCTGGCCGGCAAAGAGAGCATCATCGTGGACCTCGCCGTTCCTGACGGTCGCGAGGCGGTGCGACAAATCGTATCTGGCGCTGACGCCTTCGTGATGGGGTTCCGCCCCGGGGTGGCAGAACGGCTCGGTGTGGACGAGGCGACGCTGCGCGCTGCCAATCCGGAGCTGATCTATTTCTGGGCGGCCCCGTACGGCGATGGCGGTCCCTACGCCAGACGGCCCATGTACGCGGGTACCGCCACCGCCGCAGTCGGGAGCAATCACCGCTTCGGTGGAAGATGGTTCGACGCCGGCGCTGATCCGGCCCTCGACACCGACGACCTGCGCAAGCTGTGGCCCTGGGTGCAGGGCGGGTCGGGCGGCGACGCCAACGCCGCACTCGGGTCCGCGGCGGTGCTGCTGATGGCCCTGCTGGCCAAGCGCCGGTTCGGGACCGGGCAGCGGGTGGTGAGCACCATGCTGGTCCGCAACGCCTACACCTATGCCGACGACTTCACTTCTTATGCCGGCAAGCCGCCCGTACTCCTCCCCGACCGGGAGCTGCATGGCTTTGGGGCTCTCTACCGCCTGTACCCGGCGGCCGAAGGCTGGGTGTTCCTTGCCGCGATAGGAGGCGGGGATTGGGATCGCCTCGGCACCGTGGCAGGCCTCGAAGGGCTTGGGGCCGACAGCCGTTTCGCGACTCCGATCGATCGAGACGCCGCGGACGCGGCCCTCACCGCGGAATTGGAACGATGCTTCTCGACCGCGTCGGCGACAGATTGGGAACGACGAGCGCGCCAAGCCGGCGTGGCATGCGTCGAGGTAGACCAACGCGGTCTCGGTGAGGTCCTCAGCACCGAGGACTGGCTCGTCAAGTCCGGATATATGGCTGATGTCGATCATCCCATCTTCGGTCCGCTCCGCCAGCACGGTCACCACGTCATCCTCTCGGAAACCCCGGGCGTGATCGGCATGAGCGGGCCCGCGGGCAGCGCCACCCGGACCGTGCTGGCCGAGAGCGGATACGCGACCGCCCGGATCGACCAGCTCATCTCGCAGGCCGCGCTGCGCGATCACCTCTGAGCAACCGGGGCCCGGGCCGGCGGCCGCTGAGTATGGTGATTCGCCTAAGTTCGGTGATTGGATGGAGCGAGGAAAAGGGAACGGCCGTGGGTAATGACAAGTTCCGCTACGACGGCAAACGGGTTCTGGTCGTCGGTGGGGCGTCGGGCATGGGTGCGGCTATCGCCAGGCTGGCGGGGGAACTGGGCGGCGAGGTGCTCGTTGCCGATCGACAGACGGTGGACTTCCCGGTGTCGCGGTCAATCGTCATGGATCTCCGCGATGAGGGCTCGATCGATGCCACCCTGGGCGACATCGGGGGACCGATCCACGCCCTGTTCTCCTGCGCGGGCGTGTCGGGGTCACCGTTCGCCCCGGTGGACGTCATGCTCATCAACTTCGTGGGCGCTCGCCACCTGATGGAGACGGCGGCTCGGGATCTCATGCCGCCTGGATCCGCGGTGGCGATCATCTCGTCGATAGGAGGGATCGGATGGCGGGGCCGGCTGGAGGAGCTGGCGGAGTTCCTCGCTACACCGGACTTCGAGACCGGCCGGAAGTGGTGCGAAACCCATCTCGACGCTGCAGGTGATGACATTGAGACTCGGGCCAGCGCCAACTACGTATTCTCCAAACAGGCGATCGACGTGTATGTCCAGATGCGGGCGGTTCCATTCGCTCATCGTGGAATCCGGATCAACGCCACCGCGCCCGGGCCGACCCTCACCCCCCTGATGGCCGCGACGCCGTCGTGGCAGGTCTTCGGAGATCAACTCTTCAAGCAGGCCATGCGACATGACCCGTCTTCGGCCGAAGAGCAGGCATACCCGATGGTCTTCCTCAACAGCGATGCTGCCAGCCACATCAGCGGCCAGGTGGTGAGTGTCGACCTCGGCTACACGGCGGGCGGCTTGCTGGGAACGGTCGACTGTCCCCTGGTGCCACCGCTCCTACCCTCGCGCTCCGGAGCGGAGGGACGGCTCAGTAGCCCTTGAAGTCGGGATCCCGCTTTTCGTAGAAGGCGCGATAACCCTCGAGGTAGTCCTCCGTCCGTCCCGCGCCCTGCAGGCCCCAGGCCTCCATGGCGTGGGCGACGTCGTGATTGTTGGCCACGAGGCCCAACTGCATCTGCATCTTGGCAAACGTCAGCTGCACGGTCGGCCCCCTGGCGATCCTGGTGGCGAGGTCCATCGTCGCATTCATGAGCTGGTCGTGGGCGACCACCCGGCCCACCAGGCCAATCCGCGACGCCTCCTTGGCGTCGAGCATGTCGCCCGTGTAGGTCATGAGCAAGGCCTGTTCGAGACCGACGAGTCGAGGCAGAAAATAGCTGAGACCGGTCTCCGGGGTGAGACCGCGCTTGGTGAACGCCACCGAGAACTTGGCCTGGCTGGACGCGATCCTGATATCCGCGGGTAGAGCGAACATAAACCCACCACCGACGCAGTAACCATTGATCGCGGCGATGGTCGGCTTCGGAAAGCTGTAGATCGACCGTCCCACGTAAAACGTATTGGCCGCGGCCGGGGCTGTCGTCAACGACGGGCGGACCGGACGGTCGTCAGCGTGATCGGTCCAGTCCTCGCCGCCCCTCCCGGCGGCAAGATCCTTGAGGTCAGCACCCGCCGAGAAGGCCCGACCGGTCCCGGTGATGACCAGACACACCCCGCGGTCCTCCTCGGCCCCGCGGAGGGCATCGTGAACCTCGCGCTGCGTCTGGCGGCGGAACGCATTCATCACTTCAGGCCGGTTCAGGGTGATGAGGCCAACGCCGCTCTGCACTTCGTAGGTGATATCGCCATAGTCCACAACCACTGAACGTATCCTGGCTCAGGTCGAGGGCCAACCGGACGCACCCAAGGAGAGTCGATGAGGATAGACGGAAAAACGGTTGTTGTGACGGGAAGCGGCCACGGGATCGGGGAGGGGCTGGCCCGGCGGTTTGTGGCGGAAGGGGCGAAGCAGGTCGTGATCTCGGATATCGACGAGACGGCCATGGACCGGGTGGCACAGGAACTGGCTCAGCCGGCGCGCCGGTGCGACGTGGGCAACGCCGGCGCCTACGCCGACTTTCTGGACTGGGTCGAACGGGATATTGGACCCATCGATCTCCTGTGCAACAACCCGGCCATCTTCGGTGGACGGGAAGGTGGAAACTTTCAGACAACCGAGGAGACGTGGGAGCGGTCATGGCAGGTCAACGTCCTGTCGCACGTCCGCTCGGCCCAGCAACTGGTACCGCGAATGCTCGAGCGGGGCGGCGGATACTTCCTGCAGACCATATCGGCGGCCGGTTTGATCACGTCGAATTCCGCGCTGGCGTACACGGTGACCAAACACGCGGCCATCGGGTTCGCCGAATGGTTGATGCTCTACTACGGGGATCGCCGGATCAGGGTCTCCTGCCTCTGCCCTACCGCCGTCGAGACGGGGCCTGGCCAGTTCGAGGGCATGGACATCGGGCTGGTCCAAACACCGGCCGACATCGCCGACTCGACCGTCCGGGGCCTGGAGGCAGAGACGTTCCTGATCCTCCCCAATCCAGCCGTCGGGGGGTCGTTCCGGAAAAAGGCAACCGACTACGACGGTTGGCTGGCACGCACCATTGAGCGCATTGCGCCGATCAAGCAGCCCGGACCGTGGGACGATCGCTTCCCGCCACCGGGAGGCTCGAAGGGCTGACGCCGCCATCCACGGGCGATCAGACCTCTTCGTCGGGCGGGACCCGGTCCGGATCTGCTGTAGTGGCGGCTATGACCATCCGTGGAAACCATCTTTATGACCATCTCGGGGTGCGGTCGAAGCGCATTGACGATGAGTCCGGGGAAACCCGGATGCCGGTCAACGACGACGTGCGGGTTCCGGGCGGACTGCGGGCGGCTCCGCTCGGCCTGGCCTTCGAGCAAGGCGTCGCCTCGTACCTCTTCGACAAGGTCATGGCAGTGCCATCGCAAATCTCGTTGCACATCCGGGATGAGGGCGCGGGCGTGCGGGGTATCGTCTCCACCACCCGTCTGGTCCGGCTGGGCCGAACGCTGGTGACCGTCGACGGTCGCATTGTCGACGACACCAACCCGGCGCGACTGCTGGCGTACGGGTCGATCGCCTGGTCGGTGATCGGCGAGGCGCCCGGCCTTCCGGCAGAGAACGCCCATCCGGCGGAACCGCTGCCCGCGGCCGGTGTCGACGTGATCGAAGCGGCCGGGATCAGGCCCCTTCCCGACGGCAGCGGCTGCCAGATCGAGGGCATCACCCCCCAGACGACCGGGCCCGGCGGGATCCTCCACGCCGGCATGTTTCAGCTGCTGTGTGAGGAGGCCGCGCTGGTGGCCGCCGGCACCGCCTCCGGCGCAACGAAGGGACGGGCCGTCGACTGCACCTACAACTTCATGCAGCCAGGCAAGATCGGGCCGTTCGTGGCGACGGCCGAGGTCCTCTGCACCGGCGAGGAGGGCGTCGACACCAAGGTTGTGGTCCGCGACGTCGGCAACAACAACAAGGTGCCCGCCCTGGCCTACGTCCGGGTTCGACCCCTTGGCTGAGCAGTCGGGGGACACTGCTGGGGCGAAGACCAGGACCCCTGGCCCTTCGGACAGTGGTCACTGCGCCGCAGGAGCGGAAAGTTCGGCCCGTCTAAACCGGCCGACCCGAGTTGCCCGTCAACCGGCTGACGTCAGCCGCAGCGGTTCAGAAGTCACCCGTCCTCGTCGCCAGACATCGACCGCCACGCCACGGCGTCGCGAACCGTAACCTTCCCTGGCAACAGCGCGTCACCGACATACACCCGCTTGAGGCCGCGGTTCTGGATTCGCCAACCGCTCGCCCTCCGCTGCAACTGGTCCTCCATCCATCCCACTGACAGGCGGCCCGGGCCTTGGCCCGATGCGGTGCCGAGCTCCAGGTAATGGGAGCGAGCGAAGGCGCGGTCATCTTCGATCCGAACGCCCACTGTCATCGTCAGCTGCACTGCAAACCCGCTCGACCCGGCTCCGAGGCGGGCTCGCAGGGCGCTCTCGATAGCCGCCCGTCCGATCACCGGTGGCCCACCAAACGCCTCGAGCACGGCGTCCTCGGCGAAGACGGACGCCGCGGCCGTGGGGTCGCGGCACATGATGGCGTCGCTGTACCCGGCGATCAACGTACGGATGGAAAGCTCGTCGTCGGCGCTCACCCCCACCATGATGGCAAAACCCGGCTCCCAGCTCCGGCCGGGGTGATCGTCAGGCGTGGCGCCCCCTTCGCCATCCGGCTACCAGCTGCAGACCGGCATCAACCATCGTGACCGGGTCGACATAGACGTGCTGGCCGGGTCAGCTTTCGCCAGAGGGAGGTTCCAGATCGACGCCGAGCAGCCGGTTGAACGCGTCGATGGTGATGAGACGACGGGTTGCGGGCCCGACATCGTCGAAGAGCTCGTGCAGCACTTTCTGGGTGTCCGGGAAGGTGCCTTCGACGTGCGGGTAATCGCTGCCCCACATCATGTTGTGATACCCGAGGTGTTCAACGGTGGGAATAGCACTCTCATCATGCTGGAACGAGGTGTACACGCGATCGTAGACGGTCTCCTTCGGAGAGCGCGACAGGCTGGGCCGCACGAAAAGAGAATGCTGGCGGTACGCCTCCGTCATACGATCTGCCACGGCCGGAACCCATGAGCCCCCGCCCTCGGCCACAAAGACCTTCAAATCGGCATGGCGATCAAGGGCACCCGACGCCACCAGCATGGTCAGGGTGCGAATACCGGGAAGCGCCGTCTCCACGTAGTTGATCACGGCGCCCCCGGCGCCGCGAAACTGGACTGGCTCGACGCCGGTGCCGATGTGGAACGACAGGACGACACCGGCCTCCGCTGCCGTGGCCCAGAGCGGCTCCCACACCTCGTCGTTGTACTGGCGACCGGCCGGGGGCGTGGCGGGCAGATAGACAATCCGGAAGCCGTTTCCGGCGGCGCGGCGGAGTTCGGCGGCAGAGTCATCGCTATCATAAACCGAGACGATCGCAGTCGGGAAGAGCCGCCCCCCCGAAGCGTCCATCACCTCGGACTTGGCCCAATCATTCCAGCCCCGGGCCATCTCGCGGGCCAGCTCGACGTCGTTGACGTTGGAGGTGAAGAAGCCCGCGGACGGGAAACAGATCTCACCATAGACACCCTGGTCGTCCAGGTCCTTCAATCGAGTATCGGTCTTGAAGGCTCCGGGAGGCCGGAACAATTCGTTCCATTTCTGTCGCCGCGGGCTGGGAATGGTCCGGCTCATCACCTGGTCGCCGATATAGGTGATCTGCTCGTTGCCCTCGGTCACGGTTCGGGGTGTCTTATCGGCAAGCCGCTTTGGCAGCACCTGATACCACAGATCCTCTGGCTCAAGGAGATGAGAATCACCGGAATTCGCCCAGATCTTCGTCATGGCGTGAGTCTACTGGCCCTCGACGAAGAGCGACTGCGGCTCCCTGCGGCGGTCTGTCTGACCCGGTGTCCTATGTCCATCAGCTGGAGCGCCGGCCCGACGACATCCAGCGCAACATCATGCGGGAGAACCTGGCCCGCTTCCTGTCGGTAGCCTGCGACGGCAAATGAAAGTAGAATTCGCCGACGCGTCAGGTGTCGAACACAGCTGTGGAGGCTGAGATGACTGAACTCAAGTTGTGGGCCAACTCCGGGGACTCGCATTCGCTGGGCGAGCGAGCGGTCTGGGAGGAGATCCTGCCGAAGGATGTCGCCGACCGGCTGCCCCGTTCAGAGCGCCACGACAAGGAGGGCTATGAGATCGTCCACGTCGACGGCCGGAGTTTCCGACGTGAGCTGCCCAAGCTCCAGGTCAAAAAGGATCCGCGGCAGGGCAAGACCATCGGAGAGCTGGTGAGCGAACGCGGCGCCAACGACATTGAGTCCCGCCTGCGCGACTGCGACAACGAGGGGATCTGGGCGGAGATCGTTTATGACTCGCTGGGCCTGTGGGAGACGATGATCACCGACAAGGAGCTGCTGCAGACCGCCAACCGGGCCCAGAACGAATGGAAGGTCAACGAGATCGTCCCCCGGTCCAACGGACGCCTGGTGCCCACCGCATCGATCCCCCTCCTCGACATGGACCTCGCCATCAGCGAGCTACAGCACGCCGCCTCCATCGGCCTGCATGCGGTCAGCATGCCCACCGGCGTTCCGGAGGGGCTGCCCGATTACAACCGCGACGAGTGGGAACCTCTCTGGTCTGCCGCCGAGGAAGCAGGCATGGTGCTCGCCTTCCATATCGGCTCCGACAACGACGGCAACGACAACACCAAGTTCCGCGGCCCCGGTGGGGCTGTCCTCAACTATGTCAACACCACCTTCGGCGGCCAGTTCGTAGCCTTGAAGCTCGTCACGGGCGGGGCCCTCGACCGCCACCCGAACCTGAAGGTGCTCATCTCGGAAGGCGGGGCCGGATGGGTTCCCTTCATCGGAGACCGCATGAACGAGGGCTACCGCCAGCACAGCATGTTCGTACGTCCCGTCCTCTCAAAGCTGCCGAAGGAAATCCTGTACCGCCAGGTCTACACGTCCTTCCAGCACGACGAGGACGCCCCCTCCGCCATCTGGGCCTGCGGCTACCAGAATCTCATGTGGGGAAGCGACTACCCCCACCTGGAGGGCACGTTCGGACACAGCCAGAAGACCCTCCACGAGTTGCTCGATGGCGTATCCGCTGACGTCAGCTACCGCATACGACTCGGTTCGTTCAAGGAGCTCTTCCCCTTCGTGGGCGACCCGCCGGACCTGGGTCCCAGTCCGAGCCAGTAGCGCCTGGCTGCCGAGGGGGCACCCCACGCCCTTTGCTTCGAGTGGTGGCCTTGCCGGCGCTTGTCGACGCCGACGCCCCACTCGTGCACGGGGCCGCTGGGTGACCATTCGCTTTCGGCGCGAAGTGGGCGAGGACACCTCCCTCGTCGCATAACCCTGACACTTCCGGACAATACATCGTCAAGGTCCGCGACCTCGCCAGGTCGCTTTTGAGCCCTCGAAGGTCGCACTTGGACGCCTGATCCCCTGCCGAACCTACCGGTACACTGATGCCGTCGCTTCGAACCGCAGCGTGCAGGTGATCAAAAAGGGGGGAAACTGTGGGGGCTTTGCTGAGTCGTCGAGGCGCGGCGGCGTTTCTGCTGGCCGCTGGTGTAGCGATCGCGGGGTGCGGCAGCAGCGGGACCAAGTCGAGTAGCCCGACGACGGGATCTGGGACCGCCCCGGCGACCGGCTCGTCGGGGACTTCTGCGACAAAGGTAGCGGCGACGGCTGCAACCATCAATGTCGGAGAGGTCTGCACGTGCACCGCCGGCGCGGGAGGTAGCACGAATGACGTGCCGAACTCAGTTACCGCTTGGGCGGCCTACCTCAATAGCCACGGGGGCGTCAACGGCCATCCGGTCAAGATCTACTACCAGGATGATGCCGACGACCCGGCCAAGTCGATCTCTGAAGTTCATCAGATGGTAAGTGGCAACCATGTCGTCGCTATCCTCGACGCGTCCAGCCAGGACGCCGCTTGGGTCAGCTTCGTCACGGCGCAGAAGGTGCCGGTCATCAGCCTCAACCAGGCCGCAGACGGCTTCCAGTTCATTTCCCAGCCCGACTACTTCCCTAATGGCACCACCGTGATCACGATCCTGTGGGGACAGCTCAAAGCCGCGGCTGAGGCAGGTGCCAAGACCTACGGCTTCATCTATTGCACCGAGGCGCCAGCGTGTGCCCAGGCCGCGCCCGCTACCAAGGCGCTGGCCCCGTCGATCCCGATCGACGTCAATTACGTCGCCAAAGCCAGCAACTCTCAGCCCGACTACACGGCCGTGTGCTTGGGCGCCAAGCAGGCCCCTGCGGCGGCTCTCTTCCCAGCCGGCGTGACTCCCAAGCGGGTCGCCGACGACTGCGTCCGCCAAGGCTACAAACCTATCTGGATCACCTCGCAGGGCACGGTCGCGGCGGCCGATATCGCCGACCCGAACCTGTCCACCGCCACCGGAGATCTTCAGGACTTTCCCTGGATGCTGAACACAACCCCGGCTCAGCAGCTCTTCCATCAAGTGGAGGATCCCGTCCTCGCCAAGGCCCAGTCGGCGGCCAACGTCGATTTCGGCTACGTCGGTGGCATCCTGTTTCAGACCGCGGCGGCAGCAGGCGTCACCGCCAGCAACAACTCCCCGTCCGCGCAGGACATCCTGAACGGCCTTTACACCATCAAGAACAACACACTCGGAGGCCTGGCCCCAGCCCTGACCTTCTTACCAGGCAAGGCAAATCCGGTCACGTGCGTGTTCCTCTATGGTGTGCAGCATGGCCAGTACGCCGCGACCCACGGAGACCAGACTTTCTGCCAGAAGACCTGAGACCCAAACGAACCGGTTTTATCCTTCCTGGGTGACACTGGAGGGTGCAACGGACTCATTTCCTCGGACCGGGTTACCACGGCCAATAAGTCCCGCATCATCTCGTGCGCATCGCCATCCCAACCAGCCGCCGCCGCCTTCGGACCTCGTTGCCCGAGCCATCAGTACCCAGTACACGAGGAGCTGAACCCGCACATCGTGTTCGCCAGCGGCTTCCATCGCTGCCTCGGGTCGGACCTCGCTCGCATGGAGCTGCGGGCCGCGCTTCAAGTGTGGCACGAACGAATCCCGCACTACGCGATTCCCGACGGCGCGGAGCTCACGTACTCGATCAACCCACGGGCACCACACCACCTGCCCCTCGTCTGGGCCGTTTGCTGACTTGTGATTCCGCATGACGTCGGCGTGCCCAGTCTGCCCCCACGAACGCTCACTACCAGGGTCGTAAGCCCGGTATCTCGCGGCGAGGAGTACAGACCACGACCGGTATCTCCCGCTCGTTCCGGGCGGCGCGCCGTTCGTAAGCCTCGTACTCGGGAATACGTGCTTTCACGTAGGACCACAGCTCGTCGCGCTGGCGGCCCGTCGCCGTGTAGGTGTCGCATGGAGAGCGCCTGCGGTTGATCGTGAGCCAAACAAGCGGGTGTTGTCGGAGGTTCAGGTACCAATCTGGATGAGCAGGCCCGCCCCCCACAGAGCCAATGATCAAGACCCGACCATCGTGAACGTAGTAACCCAGGGCGGTGTCATGAAGATCACCCGATCGCCTCCCGACCGTCGTCAGCAAGAGGGTCGGAATGTATTCCAGCTGACGCCTGACCCGGGTAGCCCAGGTCACCATGGAGATGCCCGTATGGCGGACCAACGTGTGTTCGATGGGCCGGACCAGGCCGGCCTTGCCCAGCACATCGAACCACGCCCCTTCCGGTGGTTGTACCCGTTTTGGCCGCTGCTGGCCGGTTCCCTCCTCTGGTAGGTGCTCGGTCACGGCTCTCCTTCCTGGCCATCTTGAGCCATGTCGATCGCTCCCCTCGAGCCGGTGATCCTCAAGGCTGGCAAATTTAACTTCATCCTGTGGCTGTTGTTGGCTCGACCCCGGAGCTCGTTGTGATCTGCCGGACAACCTGCTCTGCCTTTGCCTGCGGCGAGCCCCGGTCGCTGCTAAATTTTGGGAAGCCGCCCGCGACGGAAAGGACGCGTGTGACAACCGCAGACCAGACCGATCAGGGCATCACGGAAGACCAGCGGCGCTGGCAGGCCGGGGTTGCCAGCCTCATCTCCTACCGGTACCTGGGTACCTTCTCAAAAGTAAGAGGCCGCGACGAGGCTGAAGGCTGGGTGAGAGTTCGCAGCGATATGCGCGGCCCGGTGGGCTTGCTGGCCGCACCCCTAGGTGTCGCCTTACTCGACACTGCCGGCATCAATGTAGACCCGCTCGCCGTCGTCTCACCCACCCGAATCGACGTGGAGATTTTCGAAACGGCCGGCGGTGTCAACGTGATCCACCTCGAGGGGCGCATCCTCCGCGCGGGTCGTTCGCAGTTTTTCACCGAGGGCCTGCTCACCGACGACGACGACCGGAGTCGCATCATTGCGATCGGCGCCACCCACTGGGCTGTGTCCGGCCCGAACCCTGGATTCCGGTACGTCGACAACCGGCCGGGCGTACCCGAGTCGCCCGATCTGCCGCCACTCTACGAGCCCTTCGGCGCCCGTGTCCGGGAAGATGGCAACTTCGAGATCCCCGTGCTGACTCCAGAACTGGGTCGCAATGGTCTCCATCAGGGTCCCTTCCAGGTCGTGCCGGAGGCAGCCGCCATGGCTGCCGCACGCGAAGCGATAGGAACCGATCAGTTCTGGATCGAGCATCAGGGCACGTCCATCATCTCTCGCGGCGTCGGTGCGCCGCTGGTGACAAGTAGCGAGATCGTGCGCCGCACCGACGAGAGCGTGACCGTACGCGTGGAGATTCGGGCCGAGGGCAAAGATGACAACCTGTGCTCGGTAACGGTCTGCCGGTTCCGGTTGGGCTGACTGGCTATCATCGCAAAGCCCAACGGTCAACTGAGGGTGATCACCCGTTCCCTGAATCGCCACTCCCCGTCGAAGCGCACCACTTGGTCCTCATAACGCCCCACGTTGATGATTTCCCATGGCCCGCCCCCCTCGTGGCGGCGAACAAACACGAAGTCGGCAACGGCGGACGCCGCGTCGGTCCCCGCGGGTGTGACGGTGACATTCATAGTGGCATGACAACCCGCCGGATTATGGCTTTGATCGACCAACCACTGGCGAATGGCATCACCGCGATACTCGAGGTCTCTGACCACGAAGCGGGCGTCGGCGGTGAAGAGCGCCGCCCAGCCGTCTGTGTCCCGCCCGTCGCAGAGGCGAGCGTACCGAGTGAGCAGATCTTGGACGGAGAGGATAGTGATGAAATCGCTCGCGTCGACGACCACACCGACATTGTGGCCCACTACAAGCTCCCCGATCGAATCGAGCTCGCGACCCCAGGCCCTCAAGGCAACGGCCAGCGCGCTCCGTCTCAAAATCCCATGCTATGTCAGCCCCTGCTTCTCCGACAACTACTTCATTCCCATGGTCTATGCCGGGATCCTGATAGTAATGTCGAGGGCTCAGATCCTCTCAACCGCAAGGAGCAGCAATGGCGCCCACCGATATGACGACCGTGGACGCCCGCGTCGAGGCGCTGGGCTACCGGCTCTTCGACGCCGACAACCACTACTACGAGGCGCTCGACGCGTTCATCCGCTACCAGGATCCCACGCGCCGCGACAAGGGAGCTCGCTGGGTGACGGCCGAAGACGGCACGCCCCGGCTCCTCTTCGGCGACCGACTATCTCGCTTTCTCGGCAGCAGCCCGATCTTCGACCCCGTCGGCCGGCCAGGCGTGCTCCTCGAGGGAAAGGGGTACGGCGAGCTCATAGCGTGCCCCGACGAGTTCAAGTTTCGCCTTCCCCGGATCGAGCGCATGGACCAGCAGGGCGTCGAGGCGACCATGCTTTTCCCCACCTTGGCCGTGAGCGTCGAGCAGCTCATCGCTGACGACGTCGAGGCGACGTACATGAACCTTCACGCGTTCAACCAGTGGCTCGACGACGACTGGGCTATCAACTTCGAGGACCGTCTCTATGCGGTGCCGCTGGTCTCGCTCCTCGACCCGTACGAAGCAGTCAAAGAGCTCAACTGGCTGGTCGAACGAGGAGCGCGGGTGATCAACCTCCGGCCGGGTCCTATCGGGGGCCGATCGCCCGCCGACCCAATCTATGATCCGTTCTGGGTCCGCGTGCAAGAGGCCGACCTGGCCGTCACCTACCACGCCGCCGACGACCCCTACCGTTACGAGTTAGCCAAGGTGTGGGGTTGGGGAAACGTCAACGTGCCGGCCCGGCACATCCCCCCTGAACAGCGGGTGATCGCCGGCAGCGGTCGGCCCATGCATGACATGGTGGCCTCGATGGTGCTCCGAGGTCTATTCCAGCGCTACCCCCGTCTGCGGATCGCCAGCATCGAGATGGGTTCCCAGTGGGCGATCGACCTGGCGCGCAACCTTGAGCGGGTCAAGGCGCCGGATCTCCCAGACGAGCCGATTGACTACTTCCGGCGCAACGTGTGGGTCAACCCCTACGACAGCGAAGACCTCCACGCCCTACGCGACGCAGTGGGTATCGACCGCATGATGTTCGGGTCCGATTACCCCCACACCGACGCCCACCCCCGTCCCGCCGACTTCCTGGACGCCCTAACCGAGTGGGACGCAGGCGACGTGCGCAAGATCGTGCGCGACAACGCCCGCGACTTCGTCCGACCCCGATGACACTCTAAGACGGCTGCCCGGCAACTTGAATCCCTTCAATCGAGGAATGGGCGCGGTCGGACGAACAATCAGCCTCGACGCTTGCACGAGTGTCAAACGCCCGCTTGTGTCAGTCCCGAAAGGAACCCTCGGCGCCGAGCCCAGAGTCCAACTGCGGAAGGCGGGCGCTTGGACGTCCCAGGACTGGCCTATCTACGAGTGATTTCTTCGTAGGCGCGAATCCTCGCCAACGCCAGGGAGCCTGCGTCGTGTGCGATGGCGGTGTTGAGGGCCTGCAACTGCGCCTGGACGAGGACAGCGAAGAACCGGTCGTTGAGCACCATCTTGGCATCCACTTCCTCCAACAGCTTCAGATGACCCTGGCTGATCACCACCTCGGGATTCGTGACGACGCTCTATACTCGGGCGTGGCAATCACTAGACCCTCGGCGGATCGGATGGACGCCCGAAATCGGGTGACGACTGTTGGAGTCTCGCCGTTGTCGAGGTCCTGGTTGTAGAACGGCAGTTCAGAGATGTGTTCGAACGCGGTGAACCTCATGTCAGGAGGGGCCAACTGCGGCAGGACATCGAGTAAACGGCGGTTCAGCGATTCCTTGCTGGTGGCCATCCAGAGAACGGCGACATTGGCCCCCTTGGTCTTGATCATGTCGGTCGACCGACCTTTGAAGTAGACCGGCGTCGTTGGTCTCGACGGAGGCCGAGGGCCGACCTCCTACGGTAGGGTGGCAACTCGTGGGTCGAGAACCGGAGGATCGGTGCGGGTAGCCAGAATCGAGCATGATGGCAACGCGGCGTGGTGCGCAGTCGAGGACGGCGTGGCCCGTCTCCTCGACGGCGACATCTTCGCCTCGCCGGCGGTGGGTGCCATCGTAGGTCCGGTCAGTGAGGTCAAGTTGTTGCGACCCGTCGAGAGCCACAACAAGGTCGTGTGTCTGCTGTCCAACTGGCGCAGCAAGGATGACCGCGACGGACCCGGGTTCTTTATCAAGCCACCCACCACGCTCATCGATCCCGGTGAGCCCATCGTCTACCCCGATCTCGGCATACGAGTGGTGTACGAGGCGGAGCTGGCCATCATCATGGGACGCCCCTCCCGGTCGGTCACCGTCGCCGAAGCCCGATCCCGGGTGTTCGGCTACACGTGTTTCAACGATGTGACCGCCTTCGAGATGAGCGA
The DNA here is from genome assembly GCA_963769725.1 of uncultured Acidimicrobiaceae bacterium. Taxonomy (GTDB): domain Bacteria; phylum Actinomycetota; class Acidimicrobiia; order Acidimicrobiales; family Palsa-688; genus PALSA-693. The sequence continues at coordinate 23,389 of CAVYMU010000013.1, forward strand.
GGCGACGAATTTCTCGTTCCTGGCCGGTAAGTCCTTCGATACCTTCGGCGCCTTGGGGCCCTGGATCGACACCGACATCGACCCAGACCATGCGTCCCTGCGGGCATCGATCAGTGGCCGGCTTATCACCGACACGAACACCAGCAGAATGCTGTGGAGCACCGACGAGATCGTCAGCTGGATCAGCCGATTTATGACCCTGTTCCCCGGCGACGTCATCAGCTGCGGAACGCCCCCCGAATACGACGCCATCAAACCCGGCGACACGGTGGAGATCACCATCGAGGGGATCGGCACCCTCGCCAACCCCGTCGTCGCCTGAAGGGAGCTACCCATGGACGCGGTAGATACCATCGACATGGTCACCAGCGGGCGGGCCAACTGGCGTGGTCCCGATGTGGCGGCATCCCCAGACTGGATCCGCACCCTCACCGATCCCGAAAAGGACGAGATCGAACACGCCCTCCACCATTTCCAAGCTCAGCGCATCGGGCTGGAGGACATGACCATCGAGCATTTTCCTCTCCCAAGCCTGGGCCACACGCTCGGCCGAGTGCTCGAGGAGCTGGAAACCGGGCGAGGCTTCCAGGTGCTGCGTGGTCTCGACGTGACCCATTCACTGGACGACCTCCGGGCCATCTACTGGGGAATCGGCTTATATCTCGGTACCGCTGTATCCCAGAGCCCCCGTCACGACCTCATCGGCGACGTCCGCGATCTCCAACTGCCTCTTTACGCCAAGGAGGGACGGGGCTACACGTCTAACGCCGAGCTCAGTTACCACTCCGACACCACCGACGTGTCGGTCCTGCTGTGCGTCCGCGACGCCAAATCCGGCGGCCAGAGCCTGATCACCAGCTCGGTAGAGGTCCACAACGAGATGCTCCGGACTCGACCCGACCTCCTCGAGGTCCTCTACCACCCAATCCCCTTCGCCCATATGACCCAGCCCGCCTCGGGCGAGCCTTCCTGGTTCGTGGCGCCGGTGTTCGCTGTCACCGACGGGCACTTCGCCAGCCGCTTCACCCGAGTGCTGCTCCGTAACCTCGATTTCCTGCCCGACGCCCCCAAACCCACGCCCACTCAGCTTGAAGCCGTCGACCTCCTCGAAGCCATCGCCGCCAGCCCCGAATTCGTGCTCGCCTTTACCATGAAACCAGGCGACATCCAGCTCATCAACAGCCACGTCACCTTCCATAATCGCACCGCCTTCGAGGACTGGCCCCAACCCGAGAGGCACCGCCATCTCCTCAGACTTTGGCTCTCAGTTCCCAACAGCCGCTCCCTCTCCCCCGCCCTGGCCCCTGTCTACGGGGATATCCGGGCCGGAGCGATCCGCGGCGGAGCGACACCACACCCCCATCAACGCCCTCGCTTCACCACCCTCGAGGAGTGATGGTGTAGATAGCGGCCCCCCGCTGGTTGATAGTATGCAGCTATTCTCTAACGGCCGCTGCAGAGGGAGGGTCGAGGATGGGATACGTGGATGCCGACGCGCACGTATTCGAGGTACCTGAGACATGGACGTTTTTCGATCCTTCCGAGCGAGAGTACGCTCCTCCAGTCGAGGGATTGCCTTGGCAGGTTGAGGACTTCACCATTACCTCTATCAGTGCGCCGCGCGACGGCGACTACGGTCAGGTCTACCCCGAAGGCACCCAGGACTTGCGCGATATTCCGGCTCGTTTAGGTCAGATGGACCGGATGGACGTTGACGTCCAAGTCTGCTTCTCGACGTTCTGGTTGATGCACGATCTGCGCGACCCGATGCGCGAAGCGGCCATGCATCGCAGCTGGAACCGTTGGATGGCTGAACGCACGGCGGAGTCCGGGGGACGACTGCGTTGGTTCTGCCAGGTACCCTTTCGGGATCCCGTGCGAGCCGAGCAGGAGTTGCGGTTCGCCAAGGACCACGGAGCCGTGGGCGTCGAGACGGTCGGCGTCCGCTACGACCTTCCGCTCGGCCATCCGTTCTTCTGGCCCGCCTACGAGCTACTTCACGAGCTCGATATGACCTTAGCGGTGCATGTGGGGGGCTCCAATCGGGTCTACAACCGGTATCCGCAGAGCTTCTATTACAACCATATTCTCCCGGTCCCAGGGGCGTTTCATCACCTGATTGCCATGGACGTCCCGAGGCGCTTCCCGCGCTTGCGGGTAGCGTTCTGCGAGGCAGGTGGGAGCTGGGTACCGCATGCGCTGTCTGAGAAGTTCCGCACGAATGACCGAGCCTCGGCTCGGGTGTGGGACGACTGGCGGCCCCGAGCGCGCCAGTACCTGGCCGAAGCCAATCTGTATGTGTCGTGCCTGTTGGACGACGACATGGGGTATCTGGTCGATTACATCGGCGAGAACCGGATGATGATCGGCAGCGACTACAGCCACATCGATGCAGGGACTGATCCTGACGCCTTACGCTTGGCGGCCAAGCGCACTGACTTGGCCCCTGACGTTCTGGCCAAGGTACTCGATGGGAATGCCAGGCGGTGCTACGGCATCGAGCCCTCCTTCCGGCCCGTCCCGCTAGCCCGGGTGCCGACCTGATGGAAGCGCGGCTGGAGTACCGGATCAATGACGCCGGCGACGTGGCGGCCATCATGCGAGACATACTGGCCCGCTTCTTGCGGATCCCGGCCTAAGAGCCCGCCCATGACCGATACTCCCAGTGCTCGGACCCGGTTTGATCTCCACCACAAGGTGGCCCTGGTCACCGGAGGAAACTCGGGGATCGGCCTGGCCATGGCCGGCGCCCTCGTCGATGCCGGGGCCGACGTGTGCATCTGGGGTCGAGACCAAGGCAAAAACGAGGTCGCCGTGGCCGAGCTGTCCGGTCGTGGCGCCAAGGTCCGCGCCCATCAAGTCGACATCGGCGTCGAGGCGCAGGTCGTCACAGCCATGGCCGCCCTGGTCGAAGAGTTCGGCCGTCTTACCGCCTGCTTCGCCAACGCTTCGGCGCACTCCCCTGGCCGGTCGCGCTTCGTGGACTCCACCCTCGAGGAGTGGCAAGCAGTAACCCGAGTGGTCCTCGACGGCACCTACGTGACCATGCGCGAAGCGGCTCGGGTCATGGTGAATCAGGCCACGGGAGGCAGTCTGGTTGCTACCTCGAGCGCGGCCGCCAACTTCGGGGTCCCTCGCGGCGAGGCCTACTCGGCCAGCAAAGCCGGCGTGGTGTCACTGATGCGTGGCCTGGCCGTAGAACTGGCCCGTCATCGGATCCGGGCCAACACCATCTTGCCGGCCTGGGTGATGTCATCTTTTATGGACGGTATCGTCGACGACCCGGAGCGCGCCAAGCGGGTACAAGCACGTATCCCGTTGCGCCGTTGGGGCCGGCCAGACGAACTGGCTGGCATCGCCGTCTACCTGGCCAGCGATGCTTCGAGCTGGCACACTGGCGACGAGTTCCGTCTCGACGGCGGCTACTCCATCTTCTGAGCAGCCCGAGCCGCAGCACGGTCCGCCAGTCCGGGGAGTTGCGACCCCGGACGATTCTTTTTTCTGTTCGAAACTCTAGAGGCCGAGTTCGGTCAGGAAGGATTCGGGCATGCAGAAGGTCTGACTGCCGTATGGCGCGGTCCACTGGCCGTTCTGGATTCCCATCATGTACATACACTTCAGGATATTGGGCTTGCCCTGGGTGAAGCTCTCGGGCGACGCCGACAGGCCGCCGAGCGTTGTGCCGTTCAGGCTGTACAGCCCCTTGTAGATGTCGGCCGCGGTGGGCGAGCTGTCACTGACGGGAACCCCCATCTGGGCTGCCGCTTCGAAGAGCTGAGCGCCCGTCCAGTCGCCGATGACGGTGTAGGGCACGGTCGAGGTATTAACCAGGTCACCGACAGCGGCGTGAAACTCCTGCAGGGCGGGCGTGTTGTCCAAGAACCAGGGGGCGAAGGCCACATTGGCGAGTACTCCACTGTAGTTGGGGTCGGTCCGCAGCTGCTGGTCAAGCGTCCCTTCAGACTCGATCCACTGGGGGTGGTACCCCTGTTTGGCGCAGTCGTCAGCCACCTTGACCACCGAGGCGTCGATGACCATCGAGTTGGTTCCGGCCTGCTGGGCCGCCAAGCACTGGGCGGCGTAGCTGGGCGCGGTCTCGCTGATGGCGCCCGTATACGTGATCTTCACCCCGTTGCCGCCGGCGGCGGCCTTGATGACCGGCACCGCGGTCTGGCAAGCGGCCACCTCCGAGCAATACAGTACGCCGAAGTTGGTCTTGCCGGTCAAGGCGGCTACCTTGGTCTGACCCCACACGGAGGCGATGTCGTTCATGCTCGCCCCGAAGAAGTTGGGGTCGGTGCGGAAGGTGTCATTCTCGCCGCTGACGGTCAGACCGATGACCGGGATGTGGGCAGCGTCCACCGCTTTGGCCCAGGCTGCGCTGACACTGGAATTGTCCAAAATGGCCGTGACATGCTGCGAGATGAACTTCGCGGCCTCGGTCGTCGAGAGCGCCGGGTTCGACTGGTCGTCGACTTCCGTCACCTTGACCGGATGGCCGTTGATTCCCCCGTGGCCGTTCACCCACGCGGCCCACGCCTTCAGGGTTTTCGGGCTGGTTAGATATATTCGATGGTTCAAGGGGAGAACTGGCATGACCAACGAGTTTGAAGTCAGCGAGTCGACTGCACCCGATCCGGCGGGGATGTACGACCCCGAGCTTTTCGTGAAGCTGAGCGGACCGAACCCCCAACCCGTCTACCGCCAGATGGCCGAACAGAGCGGCGGCGTTGTCGATTTGGGCAACGGCGCCGTCCAGTTGCTTACCATGGCCGACATCCTGGCGGTGAACCGCCATCGGGACATCCTCGGGACCGGCGCCCACGGACCCTCGAACGGAACGGCGCGGCGCCTGATCCCCTAGACCTTGATGGTCCGATCCACACCAAATTCCGAAAGCTCCTCGACCCACTCTTCGCGCCGCAGAAGGTGGCCACGCTGGAACCCGAGATTTCGTCGTCTCACCGACCAGCTCATTGACGGTTTCGTCGACCAATCGGAGATCGAGGCTTATGGCGCCTTCTGCACTCCACTCCCCTCGATCATGTTTCTCTCCATCATGGGGATTCCTCAGAGCGAACGGGAGTACTTCCTCAGCTTCAAGAACGATCTGCTGCACTTCGACCCCTTCGAGGACCAAGCCGAGCGGTCCCGCTTGCGGGCGGCCGCCAGCAGACGTTGTTATGCGTGGTTCGACGCCGAGATCGATCAACGCGAGGCGTCAGGCGAGGGCACAACTGAGGGGCACGAGGGGATCCTCGGCTGGCTCATGCAAGCCGAGCTGGACGGTCGCCGCCTCGACCGTCAGACCATCCTTGATCACCTATCTCTTGATGTTCGCCGGCCTCGACACCGTGTCGGCCTCGCTTTCGTGCAGCTTGTCGTGGCTCGCCCGCCATCCCGACGATCGGCGGCGCATCGTGGCCAATCCCTCTCTTTGGCCGAATGCCATCGAAGAACTCATGCGCTACGAGTCGCCCCTCCCCGGCGGCGGGCGCTACGGCCCGGTCGACGTGGACGTCAACGGTCGGACCTTCCCGGCAGGCACCCACTTTATGGTCTCGTGGTCGGCAGCCAATCTTGATCCAGCCTATTTCGAGGACCCAACAACCGTCGACATCGAGCGCCACCCCAATCCCCGCATCGCCTTCGCCAGCGGATGGCACCGCTGTCTCGGATCGCACCTCGCCCGCATGGAATTACGAGTTGGTCTCGAGCAGTTCCACCGCCGGCTGCCCGAGTACGAGATCGCGGACATGGACGCCCTGCACTACTGGCCCCTCGGGGTGCGCATGGCCGACAAGCTCCCCCTCCGCTTCACGATCCGCCGTCGGTCCTGAGGCGCTGCTGTTTGCCGAGCGTGGACTCGGTCCGGCCGCCCCTGATTCCTTAGACTCCCACAGTCAAGTGCGTATCCTCGGATCGCCCGGATTACGTCAGGGCCGATGGGTCATCGGAGGGGGGGCTCGGTGGTCCGATGAACCTCACCGTCCGTCGACTACGGAGAGCGTCCCCAGTTCAAGGCGGCAGCCAATCACGTCATCTCACCGCCAATATGCTGGTGTGGTGCAGTCCACTACGGTGATCGTCGAGACCACCCACGGAAAGCTCCGGGGCCTCCGCCAGGGGCCGGTGCTCGCTTTCAAGGGTGTGCCCTATGGTGGAGATACGAGCGGGCGGCACCGCTTCAGGCCTCCTCCGTCACTGCCTCCTTGGCCGGGCGTGCGTGATGCCCTCGAGTTGGGCCCGATCAGCCCCCAACTCATAAACGGTGGAAGACAGCGAGCGGCCGAGGTTCAGGCTCTCTTCGGAGGCGGCGACAGCCGCGGCGCAGTCCAGTCGGAGGACTGCCTGCGCCTTAACATCTGGACCCCTTCAGTCAAGGGCGCACGAAGGCCCATAATGGTGTGGTTGCATGGCGGCGCCTACCTCTACGGGATGGGCACCGGGCCTTCCGACGGAGCCACGACCGACGGGGCCGCGCTGGCCGAGTTCGGGGACGTGGTGGTGGTAACGATCAACCACCGGCTCGGCATTTTCGGTCACCTTTACCTGCGGGACCTTTTCGGTCAAGACTTCGATGGATCGGGCAACGTCGGGCTACTCGACATCGCGGCTGCCCTCTCATGGTTGCGGGACAACGCCACTGTGTTCGGCGGCGACCCTGACCGGGCCTTGGTATTTGGCCAATCTGGAGGGGCAAGCAAGGCCCACACTCTTATGGCCATGCCACGCGCCGCCGGGCTGTTCGCGACGGTGGCGCTGCAGAGCGGCTACGCCCGTAGCTTTCATACTCCTACTTCCGCGTCCGCGGTAGCGGAGCGGCTCCTGGAGGAACTCGGCGTCCACAGGCCGAGCGACCTGGCTGAGAGGACAACCGCCCAACTGCTAGAAGCGCAAGCCCAGGAGTTGAGGCGCGATCCCACCACCGTAGGGTTGCAGCCGTTCTATCCTGTCGTCGACGGCACTTTCCTGCCAGTCCACCCATCCCGAGTCGATGTGAACGGGTGGGCAGGCTCGGTGCCCATGGTCGTGGGCACAGTGAGAGACGAAGTCCAACTGTTCCTGGATGTGGACGAGGACATGGACATGGAAACCCTCGTCCGAGTGCTCGCCGCCACTACGGACGACCGGGCCGCCCACCTCGCAACGGTCTACCAATCACTGTACCCCGACCTCAGGCCTGCCGACCTCTGGCGCGCCATGGAAACCGATCGCCTCTTCCGCCAACCGGCAATCGGCCTGGCCGAGCGACGAATCTCGTCCGGCAGCGTATGGCTGTACGAGTTCGTCTATGAGGCTCCAGCCGATTCCGACTGGCCGTCCGGCGCTCCTCACGCCATTGAAGTCCCTTACATCTTCCAAACGGCGAATAAGCTTCGAGCTAGGAGCCTGGGAGTTGAGCACTACCCGCTCTCGGCAGATATCGGTGCGGCCTGGGTGTCGCTGGCCCGCAACGGCAACCCAAACCACAGCAGGCTGCCAGAGTGGCCGCAGTATGACCCAGACAGCCGCGCCACGATGCTGTTCGACTCGCCCTGTCGCGTCGTGTCCGACCAGAAGCGAGAGCAGCGGCGCGCTTGGGGCAGTGCGGTCTGACTCGTCGCCCGGGGCCACACCTCGGCGATACCGGCCAATCGAGCTGCCGTGCAGAGCCCGCCGATCGCAATCGGGAGTTCATTCGGCGGCCACCACGACGCCTGCTTCGACGAGGCTATCGATCTCCGACCCGCTCATCCCGATGGCGTCGAGAATCTGGCGGCTGTGTTGGCCGATAGTCGGCGGCGGTCCGTCAAGCCGGACCTCGAGGTCGCCGAACGACCAATACGCGCCAGGCTGGTCGAACCATCCGTACTCTGGGTGTTTGTAGGTCACTGCGTACTGCAGTCGGTGGTTGTCCGCCGAGTCGAAGAATGGCAGCCGCTGGTCGAGCGCCACATGATCGACCGGCACGCCCGCAGTAGCGAGTTCCCGACAGAGATCTGCCGTACTCCGAACGACGAACGCCGAAGGCAGCTCGTCATCGAGGTCCACTCCGAGGACGCGTCGCATGGCGTCAAGAGAGCTGTTCAGGTCTGCCGCGACCGCCACCCACCCGTCTGCCGACTTGTAGATCCGGTACCCGGGCGAAGTTCCAGTCTGATCCTGGTTAAGTCGGGGCGTGTCAGCTACGGTGCCGTCAGCCAGGAGGATACGATCAGTGGTGTTGACAGCGGCACCTAGCAGGGACGCAGACACTCGTGAGCCCTCGCCGGTAACTTCGCGCCGGTATAGGCCGAGCAGGGTCGCCACCAACGAACTCAACGCACATTGGAAATCCATGAACCCCCACAGGTACCAGATGGGTGGGTTGCCTTCGCCGGAACCGTCCCACATCCAACCAGACGCGGCCATGCCGTCGTGATCCACGCCAGGCCAATCACGCATCATGCCCTGCGGTCCGTAGGTGCTTACGTGGCAGTAGATGACATCTGGGTTCACTACCCGAATACTCTCGTAGTCGAGTCGTAATCGAGCCGCCGCTGGAGCGCGCAGGTTGTGATGTACGACGTCAGCCCAACGCACGAGCCGCTCGAGTAGCGGACGCGAGGCTGGGTTCCCTAGATCGATGGCAATCGAACGTTTGTTACGCTGGCAGCCGACGAAGAGCTGAGCAGAACCTCGCATCCGGTCCCCGGTCGGTGGCTCCACCTTTACCACGTTGGCACCCATGTCCGCGAGGCACTGGGTCCCGAACGGTCCGGCGAGGAACATGCCGAAGTCGAGGACCCGAAGGCCTTCAAGAGGAGCCCGACTTGGATAGTCCTGCGAGAAACGATCCCAAGAACGGGGCGCCGGATCTCCTTCGGGCGACTCCACTTTGATCACCTGGGCGCCCGCTTCAGCAAGTAGTCGGGTGGCCATCGGGCCGGCAAGGTCCTGGGAGATATCCACGATCCGAATGCCTGTCAGGATCCCGGCCTCCGCGTCATCGTCGCCAATGATCACGGTCGAGGCCCTCTACAGCACTCTCCTCCATCCACGTCACGTCCCTCCGGTCTCGATCCGAATGGCGTTGCAGAACCGCTCTTCATACCAGAGACCAGCTGCTCTCGGTAGCGGCCACCGGTTCGCCCGTCCTGACTTCGCTCGATATCATCCACTCCGGTCCCCTTCCTCACTTGGTGCACAAGAACATCGTCTCGTGGTTGGTCGGGCACCCCGCTGAGCAGCAACGGGCCTGCGAAACGACTCTGCGTTGTTGGCGTCAGCGATCGACCCTTCATTCGCTTCGAGTCCCCGGCGCCGGGAGGTGCCAAGTTCGCGGCGGCCGACATCAAGCTCTTTGGAGAGTGACTGCTGCACCGTTGAAGCGCATTCGCTGGAGTAGATTCCGCAGTCCCTCCGCGAGAAGAGAACCGACGGGATCGACTGAAGGGGCCGCGTAGGCCAGGATGGCAATAATTCGTCGTTAGCGCTCGCCTATCTGCCGATCCTCCTGCTGATGGCCCGACCGTAAGGCCCAGGGCCATCCCTGTCTCGACATGGGCTTAGGCCACGGCCCGCAGCAGGGGGATCAGGCCCTCCGAGATAGGCTCCAGGACCCATTCAGCGGCAAGTCGTGGATGCCTTCTCGTGGGTCATTGTGGGAAGGACCACCTCAAGGGCAACTGGTGCGGGGCCCGGGGGGTTCCCGCTGTAAACCAGCTCCACATCAGACGAGATGGTGTAGTCGGGGATGCGCTGGTGCCAGACCTCGAGGGCAGTGCGCATCTCCATACGAGCGAGGTGAGAGCCTGGACAGCGGTGGTAGCCGCTCCGACAATTGCAGCGGCTGCAATGGTGGTGTCTCTTGACGTGCCTGCCTTTGTAGTCAAAAATAGAGGCGTGCTCGGGGTGGGGCCTCCCCTCGTCCCTTGAGCGTCGCGAAGGACCGGCATTCCCCCGCCGGTCCTTCGCCGCGTCTATGCCGATCAACCTTTCCGGAGGCTGAGGGGCCGGAGGTGGAACCGGAGCCGCCAGCAGGCAAAAATGGAGGACCATGGCCGAGACCTTCATGGTCAAGGATGTCGACGGCGTCCTCACGGTGGGGTCGACGAGCCGACGAGCGACGGGTCGGTCACCGACTATGACTGGACGGCGTTTCGGTGCGGTGCGGCTGCGTAGTGGCTCACCCGTCAGGGTGTCCAACCTCCACGTGGCCGATCTCGTCAAGAGGTCGTACTCTTCGTCCCTGAGCTTGTGCCAACCGGCGAGGCAACTTCCGGCTGCCGGCAGCACGCCCCTGTCCCCCACTCGAACACCAGGAAGTAGAAACCACCATGATCCAGCTGCTCCAAGGGGTGCGAGTCCTCGAATGCGCGGTGCTCTTCAATGGAGATCAGACAGGTCGTATGCTGGCAGATCTCGGTGCTGACGTGATCAAGTTGGAGTCGCCCGGCGTAGGCGACTACCTCCGGGACTTCCTCGGTCAGATCACACCGCATCACAGCCCTGCCCACCTGTACGTCAACCGCGGCAAAAGGAGCGTCACGCTCGATCTGCGCTCGCCGGTCGGCCGGGAGGTGTTTTTCGGGCTGCTGAGCGAGACGGACATCTTCGTCGACGGTTTCGCTGGAGATGCCTGCGAGCGGATGGGAATAGGCTACGAAGCACAGAAGGCGGTAAAGCACGACATTATCTACTGCCAGTGCAGCGGCTTCGGCACGCGGGGGCCCTACGCCCAGGTTCCGACCCACGGGCAAATGATGGGGGCACTCGGAGGTGGCGTGAAGCTCGGTATGGGCGAGGACGGTGAAGTGCAAGAAATCGGCGGCTTCGGCGACGGAACAGTGGTCGGCGCTAGCTACGCCGCACTCACCGCGGTGGCTGCGCTGCACCAACGGGACCGCACCGGGCAGGGAGCACGCATCGACGCTGCCGGCTCCGATGCAGTCCTCTCCACATCGTGGTTTGGTCCTATTTATGAGTGGAACGATAGTCGCCTAACCGAGCGCAGGAGCGTGCCCCGTGGACCCGAGGGTACACCCAACCCCAAATATCACTTCTACCAAACTCAGGACGAAAAGTACCTTCTGTTCTGTGGGATCGAGCACAAGTTTTGGGACAACTTCTGTCGAGCAACTGGTCGTGAGGACTTGCTCACCGCCAAGGATGAGAGCGCACCAGTCGATTTCGGTCGCGGCCAGCGGGACCTGGCCGCCACGCTGCGGGAGATCTTCCACCAACGCACCCTGGCAGAATGGATGGATATCGCACTTGGCGCGGATATCGCCATGGGCCCGGCCAACCAGCTCCCCGACCTCATGAACGACCCCCACTTGCGTGCCCGGGAGATTATCGTCGAGACCGTCCACCCGCACGCCGGACCGTTCACCACGGTCGGCTGGCCGGCCCCCGTTGGCGGGCAACCCTTCGAAGCGGGCCGGCCGGCCCCCTTGCTCGGCGAGCACACCGAGGAGGTACTAAAGGCGATGGGTTACTCGGAAAGCGACATCGAGGACCTGCGGGTGCAACAAGTCATCTGAGCCGAGTCGGAAGGAATGGAGGGTAGGGCACCCGCTAGCCAGCACCGGACTGGCGGTCATGGCGCTCTGGCCCAGACTCGCAGACTGGCAACGATGGAACAACTCGGATGGCGGTTTGAGCGGCCATCCGGTGACAGGTGTCGACGGCCCAGCCGTCCAACTGCGGGCGCCCTTGCCGCCAAGCCGGCTCGATGCGAATATTGGGTCGGTTCGCTGCTAGGGCCGACGACGGCGCAGTTGGGCAGACCAGCACGAACGAGGGAGACGGATGGTGATGACATCCAAGCTTTGGACCAACTCCGGGGACTCGCACTTCATCGAGCCACCGGACCTCTACCGTTCCCGGCTTCCGAGCGAGTTGGCCGAGCGTCTCCCCTGGTCCGAGCGGATCAGCGATGACGAGGAGATCGTGCACATCGATGGCCAAGAGATCCGCCGCCGGCTGCCGAGACCGTCGGAGTCGACGACGAAGGCACTCGCCGACTTCCGGGCTGCGCAGTTCTCCGCTAGCCAGGCGGGCGGAGGTACTGCGGGTGGCAGCCTGCGGCTCACCCACCTCGACGACCAGGGCGTGTGGGGAGAGGTCATCTTCCCGTCTTTGGGCCTCTGGTACAGCCAGATAGACAGTCTCGATCTGGTCCGGGCGGCCGCCGTCGTGCTGAACGACTATGTGCGGGAGGAGCTGATCGAGGCGTCCTCACGGCTGGTACCGACAGCAACGTTGCCGCTGCAGTCGTTAGAACTCTCGGTGCAGGAGGCCAGACGGTGCGCGTCGATCGGCTTCCACGCCGTGTTCGTGCCCACTGGCCCTCCCGCCGGAATGCCCTTTTGGAGCGACGACTTGTGGGCACCGCTGTGGGCGGCATGCGAGGAGACCGGCCTAGTGGTGGCGTTTCACATCGGCACCAACGGCGCCCCCGGCGCCCGCCGCTTCCGCGGTGTGGGCGGGTCCCTGCTCAATTATGTGGACACCTCCTGCGAGGGGCAGCTGGCCGTCGTGGCCATGGTCGGCAGCGGCGCGCTCGAGCGCCACCCGGATCTCAAGGTCCTCGTCTCCGAAGGTGGAGGGAGCTGGGCGCCGTTCATCGGCGACCGCATGAACGAGTTCTACCGTCAGCAGCCCATGTGGGACGAGGGTCGCCTGTCCCTGCTCCCCAAGGAGTACGTGATGCGGCAGGTCTACGCCTCGTTCCAGCATGATGAGACGGCCGTGCCCACGCTGACCGCCATGGGATACCACAACATCATGTTTGGCACCGACTACCCGCATCTGGAGGGCACCTATCCACACACCCAGAAGGTCCTGCATGAGTTGTTTGACGGCGTCGATCCCCAGGCCAGCGAGCGCATCCGCATCGGTGCCTTCCTCGACCTCTTTCCCCATGTCGGGCGCCCGCCCAGCGAGCCATGACATTTCAAGGAGAGAGCCTCGACGGCCGGGTCGCCGTGGTCACCGGTGCCACCCGTGGCATCGGCAAGGCCACCGCCATGGCGCTGGGTCGGCGAGGCGTGCGTCTGGTGCTGGTAGGCCGGAGCACGGCCGAGCAACCTAACCGGGTGCTCCCCGGGACTCTCGAGCAGGCACAGGACCATTTCCGCCGCAATGGCCTTGACGCGATCACCGTTGAGGCCGACCTCGCATCGCCCGAGGACACCGGCCGGATAATCGAGGCGACCTTCGATGCGTTCGGCCGCTGCGACATCCTGGTCAACAACGCCGCGTTCATGCCGTCGGGACCGATCCTGCAGATGCCGTCGCGGCGCTGGCTGTCCGTGTTGCGAATCAACGCGGTGGCGGCGCTACAGCTCATCCAAGGTTTCGTGCCCGGGATGCTGCAACGGGGTTGGGGACGGGTGCTCAATGTGAGCTCCGGCGCCAGCACCGGCTCGCCTCCGGACCTGTTCATGTACGGATCGAGCAAGACTCTCCTCGATCGGCTGACGTCAAGCCTTCATGAGGAAGCCGGTGGGCACGGTGTCGCATTCAACGCAGTGCGGGTCGGCGCGGTCGCGACCGAGCAATGGCACTACTCCAACGGCAGCGGCATCCTCGAGCGCCAAGGGGCCGGTCAAGACAGTCTGGTCTTCGATCCTGACTCGGTGGCCGAGGCCTTCGTGTGGCTCATGCAACAGCCGGGCGAGCGCAGTGGAGACGTGCTCGACTTCGATAACCTGATCGACCTGGGAGTGCTCGAGCCTCCCGACAAGGCGGCGGTGTAGTACCGAACCAGCCCCAAGAGGACCCGAAGACACGCAGCACAACATCATGCGGGACAACCTGGCCCACTTCCTGGCGGTGACCCAGGCGAGCCGAATCACACTACGATGCTCGACGAGCCAAGCGTCGAACAAGGCTGTGGAGACTGAGATGACTGAGGCCAAACTGCGGGTCAAGAAGAACCCGTTCCACGGCGCGACCATGAGCGACGAGTAACGCCGCATGGCTCTTCCCGATTCCTGCGAGTTGAGCGAGACCCATCTGTTATTCTGGGAGGTCGCCGCCGATACCCAGCTCGCCGAGACCGACCGGCTGTACGAGTACTGCTGCACCGTGGCGTGCACCAACGGGCTCCGGCCGCTCGGACCGGTCGAAGTGACTCGGGGGGAAATTCCCGACCTGGCCGGGGGCGAGGTACTCAGCTGGGGGAAGCGCTATCTCAGCAGCGATGCCGCCGAGACCTACAAGCAGCAAGGCTACTTGCTCTGCCTGCTGCGGCTCCCCGTTCAGCCCATGGGTCTGGCATGACGGGCCTTGAGGGTCGGGTGGCCATCATCACCGGCGCGGGGCGGGGGATTGGTCGACAACACGCCCTGGTATTTGGGCGCGCCGGGGCGCGCGTGGTGGTGAACGACACCGGGGGTGATCCGCACGGTGAGGGCAGTGACCCCTCCGTAGCCGAACAGGTCGTCGACCAGATTCGCGGGGAGGGCGGCGAGGCCGTCGCCAACACCAGCGACGTGTCGGTCTGGTCGACCGGAGCGGAACTAGTGCACCAGGCGATCGACACCTTCGGCGGCCTGGACGTGGTGGTGAACAACGCTGGGGTTCTGCGCCATGGTCAGATCGCCGACCTGCAGGAGCAGGACCTGGATCGGGTCTTGGCCATCCACCTGAAAGGCCATTTCGCGACCACCAAACACGCCGCTGCCTACTGGAGATCGCAGGCCGACGCAGGCCAGACGGTGCGGGCCTCGATCATCAACACCTCCTCACCCCAAGGCCTCTTTGGTGGCCGAAACTACCCTGAGGAGACTGAACTGCAGTTCGGCATCGAGATGGCGCAGGCCAACTACGACGCGGCCAAGGCCGGGATTCTCGGACTCACACTGAGCTGCGCCATCGAGCTGTACCGCTACGGCATACGCACCAACGCCCTCTGCCCCTTCGCGACCACCCGGCTCGCCGACCTCTATCCCGATCGGCCACCGCTTCCGCCCGAATGGCCGGGCGAGGAATGGGGTCCCGGGCACCCCCGGATCAACTCGTATGTCGCGGCCTGGCTGGCGACCGCCGACTGTCCTGCGAATGGGACAGTGTGGAATCCCGCCCTCGGTAGCCTCTGGACTACCTGGACCCAGGCCGCATCAATACCTGTGGAGCCTCGTTGGCCGACCATCGGCGAAATCGACCGCCTCATCCGTGACAATATCGGCGTCGAGTCCCTGACCATCCTGGGGCAGTCTCCCACCGCGGCTCACCCAGAGGTTGCTCGCACTCCCGGTCAGTAGTTCTCGGGCACGAGGGCGCCGTAGTCCTCCACGAACACGAACAGCTCGTCGGCTTCGAGGTCCTGGTGAGCTCGCCAACCCTCGATCCGATTGGAGACCCGAGTCGGACGCGGGAGCAGGTGGACGCCGTCGAGGCCGGCATCACGCCGTGGGGTGCCAACGTCAGTTCACCTGCCGTTTAGCACTACACAGCGCAACTCGACGCCCGGCGCCGAATCGTCCCGACCCCTTGACCGCAACCGGGGCGTCGAGTCACGGTCGGCTTTCCCGCCGGCAAGATCGATACCATCGAGCCATGCCCCGCTTGCAACTTCTGTATGACCTGCGGCGAGCACCCTTCTCGCCTATGGACCACGGCGCCATGTACCGGGTGATGCTCGAGCAGTGCGCGTGGGCGGATCGTCTTGGCTTCGACGCGGTCGTCTTCGGCGAGCACCATGGCACTGACGACGGCTATCTGCCCTCGGCGGTGACGGCGGCCGCCGCGGTGGCCGGCCGGACCTCCCAGCTCAAAGTCCGGCCCATGATCATGGCGCCATTCCGGGACCCGCTCCATGTCGCCGAGGAGCTGGCCGTGCTCGATCTGGTCAGCGGCGGGCGGCTGACGCCCATCGTGCTCGGAGGCTATGTCCGGGCCGAGTTCGCCATGTTCGGAGTCAGTCCCGCCGACCGCCCGGCCGCACTGGTCGAGTGCGTGGACACGCTGAAGCAGGCCTGGACGGGTGAGCCGTTCGAGTTCCGCGGCCGGACCGTACGGGTAACACCTCGGCCCCACCAGCGGCCCCGTCCGACCATCGTGGTCGGAGGCACCTCGACATCGGGAGCCCGCCGCGCTGCTCATGTGGGCGACGAGTTCCAGGCGGGCGAACCTGGCCACTGGCGCGCCTATGTCGAGGAGTGCGAGCGCATCGGCCGCCATCCCGGGCATCACGAGCGAAGCGGACCGGCGTTCTGCTATGTCACCGATGACCCCGAGCGGGCCTGGCACCAGGTGGCGCCGTACGTCCTCTACCACCTCCACGCTTACGGCGAATGGTCACGACAGGACCTCAACCACGAGTCGAAGGTCTTTCCCCCGGCCCTGACCGTCGAGGACCTCAAGCGTGATCCGGCCTACCAGGTCGTCACGCCCGATCACTGTCTCGAGATGGCGGCCCGATGGCACCCGAACGGAGCGCTCCTGCTGCACCCCATGATGGCCGGTCTCCCGCCCGAGCTCGGCTGGTCCAGCCTCGAACTGTTCGAGCGGGCAGTGCTGCCGCGGCTAGCGGAACTCGACAATGCAACCTGATGCCGACCGGGATCGGAGCACCGCCGCCGAGTCCGGCGAGACGGGGCTATCGACCGAACCGCTCGGCGACTCGGGCATGCGCATCACCCAAATCGGTTTGGGCACCTGGGCCATGGGCGGCCCACGCCAGGGCCTCCACTGGGGCGCCCAGGACGATGCCGACTCACTGACCACCATCCGCCACGCTATCGAAGCCGGAATCAACTGGCTCGATACCGCACCGATCTATGGGCATGGCCACGTGGAAACCGTCATCGGACAGGCGCTGCGCGCCGTGCCGGCAGTCGACCGGCCACTGGTGTTCACCAAGTGCGGAATGACCTGGAACGAGCGCGATCATTTCCAGCCAGGCGGACGCAGCGGGCGCCCTGAGGCGTTGCGAGCTGAGGTCGAGCGCTCGCTGACCCGTCTCGGCCTCGACCGGATCGACCTCTACCAGGTCCATCAGACCCCCCCTGATGCCCCCCTCGAGGAGTACTGGGGCGTGATGTTGTCGCTGCGCGACGAGGGCAAAGTCCGGGCCATCGGGCTGTCCAATCACAACGTCCCCCTGCTCGAGCGAGCCTTCGCCCTCGGTGGGCTTGCTTCGCTGCAACCACCGCTGTCGGCGATCCGCCGGTCTGCGGCCGGTGACGTCGTCCCGTGGTGCCGGGAGCGCGGCGTGGGTGTAATCAGCTACGGCTCGCTGGAGAGCGGCCTGCTGTCGGGAGGCTTCGACCGAGGCCGGTTGGAGCAGACCGATCCTGCCGACTGGCGCCGACGAAACCCCGCGTTCACCGAGGAACTCGATGCCAACCTCCAGGTCGCCAGCGCCATTCGGGTAGTCGCCGAGCGCCACGGGGTCACGCCGGCCGCAGCGGCCATCGCGTGGGTGTTGGCATGGGACGGCGTCACCGGTGCGATCGTCGGTGGCCGGCGGCCTGAGCAGATCGACGACTGGTTGGGCGCCAGCCACGTCGTGCTCACCGACGAGGACCTCGACCTGGTCGCAGCAGCCATCGCGAGGTCCGGTGCCGGCGCCGGCCCCGTCCGGCCGCCTGCCCATTCTCTGCCATCGGCGACCGCCCGGTTGGCCGGGGAGGCGATGTCCGAGCCCGCACCAGGCTCTGATAACGGCTGACACCACCACTCCCCGGATCAGAAGGTGCAACTCGCGCCCGACCCTCGAAGTGGAGGGGTGACCCGGGGTCCGGCCTATCTGGCCGTAGCGAAGACGAGGGGGGAAGTCACAGACTGACCGGCCATCAGGCTGAACAGACGCGGACGCAGGCCGGGTCTGGGGTTGGGAACTAGCCCCGCCGTCAGCGGTTGCGGCATTCGAGCATACTGGCGAAGGCGGTCCAGGTCCCGGCTCGCCGGCGAGCCTCGTCGACGACTTCATAGATGCGACTGACCGGAATGGTGGACACGTATCGTGTCCAGTCTTCACCTACGCGACTGCGGGTGAACCAGCGGGCGAACTCCCCGCCATCCTCACAGGTCAGCAAGGCCGGGTCACGGTCCCACCGGTCGCCATATGCTCGAGGCCGCCTCTCCAGTCGCAAGTCGGACAGAACGACCTCGGGCAACTCAGCCGGAGCCAAGTCTGGCATGGGCGTCTCAGCGGCGTGGCGATCGCTCAGTCGGGCTCGTACCGTCCGCACCGTCTCAGGCGACGCACCCGCCAATTCAGCAATCGTCCGCAGCGATCCTCCGGGATTGACCTCCAACACCTGGCGAATCCGCTCCCTCACCTCCGCCAACTGCACCGGACGCGCCTTGCCATCACGGCCGACCCGGCGCTCCATTTCCACCACCACATCGTGATCTTCGAAGCCCCGCTGCAGTTCCGCGCGCCGCACCCGGGCCACTGTCTTGCCCGACAATCCGCACAACCAAGCCACCCGGCGATCAGACCAATCTGCATGGAGGGTCAACACCCGCACGGCCGCCCGCCTCCGATCTGCGACACTCAACGGCAGGCCGTGGCTCACGTTCTGACGCACCGATTCCAGGTACGCCTCGTCGCCAGTCCCCTCAAACCGCACCGCCGCCACCTGGCGATAACCCAGCCGGCGGGCCGCGGCCACCCGGTGCGCTCCATCCACCACCACGCACTGGTCGCCCCAGACCACGATCGGAGGCCACTGGCCCTTCGTCTCCATCAACAGCGCGACATGGGCCTCATCCAAGCCAGCACTGCGAACACCCTCAGCCAGCACCAAGCAGTCGATCGGCAAGTTCACCGATCCGCCAGTTTCGACTGAGCTTGCATCTGACTCCACAGCCAGCGACATACGAGTCCCCCGAGGAGCGCATCGACATCCGTTCACGGATTATTCTACAAAGTAGAGCAGACGTCAAGACCCCTCTGACCCCCGACCGTTCCGGGCGTTCGGACAATAGGACGTGATGCCCATGCTGACGCAACGGTCCGAAGATCAGGTACTCCACGGCCGCCATGAAATCGGCGTCGATACACGTCGACCGATCCGACTGACCGTCGTCGTTGCAAGCCTCCGGACCGAATGGACTGATCCCGGTGTTGGCATCGGGAGGGCGGCGGCGATCTTCGCGCCCACCTCCGACAACCGGAGGGATGCGAACGTCCCTGCCCCCCGAGGCGATCACGTGTGGGCGAGAGCGCTAGCCCGAAGTCGCTCGATCAAATCCGGAACGGATGGGCCGCCTCAGTTGTGCCGCTGTCGCCTCGCACCGCGCCTCCGTCGTCTGTCCTTAACCGGCCTCCTGGGTCAGCCGGACGTTGTCGCCGAACACCCGCCGGAGCATCTCGAGCCCTGCGACGGGGAGGTAGCCGCCACCGAGAGGCCAGTTGACGAAACCCGACGCCGCGTACGTGCCGCCATCGACATGCAGGGTGGTCCCGGTCACGTAGCGAGCCAGGTCGGAGGCGAGGAACAGCACGCTGTTGGCGATGTCGTCAGGTGAGGGCGGGGCTCCCATCGGCACGTACATCCGCATCCCGGCCGCGGCGAGGTCGGGCTCGGCGGCCATGCCCGCCACCCGCGCCGGGGGCAGGGCGGCCATGTTCCCCCGGGATGGAGTGGTGTCGGGAGCCAGGGTGTTGACGCGGATCTGGTCCTCGGCCAGCTCGACGGCCAGCGCCCGGGTGAAGTTGGTCAGAGCCGCCTTGGCCCCTGCGTACACGGCGAAGCCAGCCGCGCCCCGGTGGGCCTCGATGGTGGTCAGGCTGACGATGCTGCCTCCCCGCCCGCCGCGGCGTATGAGCGGGATGGCTCGATGGATCGAGTGCAGGACATAGCCGAAGTTTCTGGCCATGTCGCCCTCCCAGTCGGCCGGCGTGCTGGCCGCGAACGGTCGCTGGAAGACACCGCCGACGACGTTGACCACGATGTCGACACGGTCGAACTCATCGCCCACCCGGTCGTACCAAGCGGTCAGCCGCGCCGTCTCAAGGGCATCGAGGGTCTCCACCAGCACCCGCCGGCCCATCCCCTCGACCAGCCGACGGGTCGTCTCCAAGGCCGGCCCGTCCCGGTCACACACGGCCACTTCGACACCGGCCGCGGCCAGGGCCAGTGTGATGGCGGCGCCGATGCCCTCACCGCCGCCGATCACCGCCGCCACCTTCCCGTCCAGGTTCATCCGTTCTTCCCAGAAGCCCATCTCGTCGCCTCTATCCGTGCTTGGCAGTTGACAGCCCGATCAAACCCCATCCCGAGTGCGCGCCCGTCCAACCGCGACTTGGACGCGCTTGTGACTGCCCGAACGCAGCGGCAAGCTGACTGTGGGTGACGGTCACTTTGCCTGTCACGTTCCACGAGGCCCTCCCGGCCTGCTCGATCACCGAGTTCGCCACCCGCTCTGGGGCCGGAACTCCGATCGACACCCTGGTCATTGCAGCTCTGACACCGCTGTGCTATTGTACACCGTATACTGCGTCTGAAGGAGACTCGCCCATGACGACCCTGTCCGACACCGACCTCGGCTATCTGATCAACGATGCCGACAACCACTTCAACGAGCCGCCCGATTGTTTCGAGCGCTACATCGACCCCAGATACGCCGACCTGTCGATCCGTAGCGTCACCGGGCCGGATGGTCGCCAGATGCAGTTATTCGCCGGAAAACCGTCGAAGTTCCACTCCAAGCAGGTCACCTTCTCCGCAGATGAGCTGGCCAAAATGCTCGGAGACACCTCCTCGATTGGAACCGGACGGGGCCGGGTCCCGAAATCCGAGGGGGAACCGGAGCTGTCGGTCATTCCTGGCATGCTCCTCAACCGTCTCAACCCGCTCAAAGGTCTCGATGACGAGCAGCGCAAGGCGTTCATCTCCGACTTCCGCCACAAGTCAGAGGCGTTCGGAAACCGCGATCTGCGCCTGGCCCTGATGGACGAGCAGGGGATCGACAAGGCCTTGATGTTCCCCGCCGCCGCTCATGACATCGAGTACGAGTTCGTCGACAACATCGAAGCCCTCTACGCCAACATTCGAGCCTTCAACCGCTGGATGCACGAAGAAGTCGGCTTTGTCTCCGACAAACGAATGTTCCTCCCTCCCTACATCGCCCTAGCCGACCCCGAACTGGCCGTCAAGGAGCTCGAACAGGTCATCGCCGACGGCGCCACCATCGTCCAGACCAAGTCGGGGCACGCCCACGGAGGGGCCAGTAACCCGTTCGGCGGCCGATCCCCCGCCGACCCGATCTACGACCGCTTCTGGTCCATCCTCAACGACGCCGAAATCCGCCTCGCCGTCCACCTGGGGGGGACCGACTATCAGAAGTACGGAGCCGACTGGTCAGAGGACCCCGAAGCAGTCTTCGGCGACTTCGACGCCTTCCAGTGGATGATGTACTGGGGCGACCGTCCCGCCCTGGAGATCACCGCCGGCCTGATCCTGCACAACCTGTTCGGGCGCTTCCCCAACATCAAGGTCTGCCTCTCTGAGATGGGCACCGTATGGCTCCCTTACGCGATGCGTAAAATGGATCACGCCTTCATGATGGGCCGCAAAGCCAAGTGGGCCGAAAACGGGCGACTGGACCGCCGCCCCTCGGAGATCTTCCGCCAGCATTTCATCGTCGCCCCTTACCCCGAGGAGAACGTGCAGCGAGTCGTGGCCGAGGTCGGGATCGAACCGATTGTCTTCGGCTCGGACTTCCCTCACGGCGAGGGTCTAGCCTTCCCTGGCCAGTACGCCGCCGCCCAGCTGAGCAGCTTTTCCGACACCGATCAAAAGCGCATCATGCGGGACAATCTAGAGACATTCCTGGCCCCCTGCGTGCGCTAGTGCTGCACGTGGCGCCCGTCCGGACCGGGGTCGCAACGATGCGTCCCGGTCCAGGCGCCGAGTGGTACTTCCGTGCTGCCGGGTGGCAACCACGATGAAGACGAGCATGCCGCTGGCGCATCTCTGGGGTGTCACGACCTCAGAAGCCGAGGTTCCGCGCTGGTGCGTCGATGGGTCCCGATACTTGTTGGACGGCTGGCAATAGGACCTCGTAGTCGAGTTCGGCGAGGTAGCCGTCGATGAGGCGGTGGTAGTTGCCGATCATGCCTTCGACTTTGTCGGACAGTCGCATGTATTCGAAGCCTTTGGTGTGGAGACCCTTCTGCTGTCGGGGCAGGTTGGAATAGTCCTGGCCAGGAATGGGTGGCCAGCGTGGGTCGCCGGGGGCCATGGGTGTTGGTTTGGGTGGTCGGGGAGGCTCCATGCCTGGGGGATACCGGGTCAACGACCAGAGCTCGAAGAGACAGGTTTCCGGGGTGAGCGGTCGGATGCGGTACGACGAGGCGCTGCTGTAGGTGGGGAGCAGGAAGAAGTGCGGGAAGCAGAAGTTGACCGCGGAGGTGAGACCCTGTTCCGACAAGGCATTGAGGTCAGGCATGCGCTCGCCGCGCCCACGGTGCCATGACATCACCGCATCGTTGAGCTGTCGCTGCCACTGGGCTGCAGCCAGGGAGGGTTCGCCGGGGAGCTCGAGGCCGCGCAGACCCTCGGCCACGCGCACGTCGTTGATGTGGGTCATGCCGGCCATGCCTTCGCTGAGGAGGCGCATGAAGTGGATGTTCATGTCGATGAAAGCTCGAGAGTCGATGGTGCCCGTGGCCAGGGCGCGGTCGCGTGCTGCGGCGGTGGCCGACGGACCGTCTCCGGTGGCGCGGTAGACGGCGTGGCTATCTCGTTTACGTCCTCCGGGTGGCAGCAGCTGAGGGTGGGTTTCCATCACGTGGTAACCCTCCATGAACGCTTCCATGGCCAGCTTCCAGTTCGTGGGTAGCAGGCATGACAACCACCACTCGGCGCGCAGGTCCTCGACCTGCCAGGCGTCATGAAAGGAAGCAAACGGCTCGATAGACGGGCGGAGGGGCGGGGCGTGATCGTCAAAGTTGATGAACGCGCAACCACCCCAGAGTTCGACTCGTACCTCCCGCAAGGCCAGATCGGCCGGGTGGCGGTTGGCCTCGTCGAAAAGGTCCGGTTGGTACAGGAACGTGTTGGCGCCGTCGAGACCCCAGCACCAGCCGTGAAACGGGCAAACGAATCCGCTCGGTGAGCTGCCTCTGTCCTCGACCAGCTTGACCCCGCGATGCCGGCAGGCGTTGTTGTAGGCCTTGACCGTGGAGTTGTCCACCCGAGTGACGATCACGGACTGGTCGAGGATGTCGTAGGCCACGAAGTCTCCGGGCTTGGGGATCTCATCCAGCCGGCAGGCCATTTGCCAAACCCGCGGCCAGAGAAGTTCGTTCTCCATGGCGAAGAACTCGGGATCGTAGTAGCGGCGCGCCGGCACCCGGTCCCGGTGCGTCATGGCGTACGGCACCGGCAACGCCCTGATGTCCCGTTCGACTGCGGTCATACGGCTCCTTTGGGTCAGGCGGACTCGATGACGCCGATCTCAGTGCCCACGTCGTAAGGGCCCCCGACAGGCACGATGATGGACAGCACGCCCGAGATCGGCGCCGGCACCTCCATCTCGACCTTGTCGGTCTCGAGGAGATACAGCGACTGTCCCTCGGCCACCAGGGCGCCGTCGCCCACAAGCCACCGGGCGATCGAGCCCTCCACCATCGCCTGCCCGGCGCGGGGGATACTGATGGACACTGAGGCCATTAGCCGTTATCCCATCTTCCGGATGGCGTCAGCGATGGTCCGCTGGTTGGGATACAGGGCTTGCTCCAGCTCGGCCGCGAACGGGATCGGGGCGTAGGCGCCGCCGAGTCGTTCGACGGGGCCAGCCAGTTGGCCCCACAACTCTTTCTGGACCATGGCGGCAATCTCCGCGCCCGGCCCGGCGAATTGGGTGGCGGCGTGCACAACCACGCAGCGACCGGTCTTGGCCACGCTGTTGAGGATCGCAGCGCGATCAAGGGGCACCAAGGAGCGCACATCGACGACCTCGACGGAGGTTCCCTCCGCCGCCAAGATCTCGGCGGCACCGAGCGCCTCCTGGACCTGCCAGCCCCACGTGACGAGACTGACATCATTACCCGGTCGTTTGATATCCGCCACACCCAGCGGGATGCGGGCCGGCACCGCGGGCACGGGCCCGGTCGTGAACAGCAGCATCATCGACTCCATGTGGATACAGGGGTCGTCATCAAAAATGCACGATGTCAACAGCCCTCTCGCATCCGCTGGGGTCGAGGGCACGACGACCTTAAGTCCGGGGATATGCATCATCCAGGCCTCGAGCGACTGCGAGTGCTGGGCCGAGAACTGGCGGCCGCCCCCGACTGCGGTGCGGATAGTGATCGGCACGTTGGTGCGTCCACCCGACATGTAACGTAGCTTGGCGGCGTGATTGGCTACCTGATCCATGCATACCGCAAAGAAATCCATCAGCATCACCTCCGCCACCGGCCGGTAGCCGCCGAGCGACGCACCGATGGCCGCACCGATGATCGCTTGCTCGGCTATCGGGGTGGCCCGCACCCGATCGGTGCCGAAACGCGTCGACAACCCCGCCGTCGCCTTCATAACCCCGCCGGCCGGATCGGCGATGTCCTCGCCCAACAGGATCACCTTCGGTTCCAGCTCCATAGCCTCGGCTAACGCTCGGTTGACCGCGGCGGCGAAGGTCATGGTCTCCTGCTCAACAGTGGTTTCGGTCACTGCGGTACCTCCGACACGCTGGCAAAAACGTCCACGAGCAACTCGCTGGTCGGTGCCGGCGGGCTCTCTTTGCCGAAGGCCACGGCGTCCTCGACGGCCTCGGCCACGGTCTTTTCGAGCACCCCGAGGGTCGCCTCATCAGTCACACCATTGTTGAGAAGCCAATGGCGGAACGACGTCACCGTATCGATGGCCTGTGCCTCGGCCAGCTCCTCGGCCGGGCGGTACGCCTGGGCGGCGCCGAAGGTGTGGCCGTAGTACCGGCGGGTCAACGCCTCCACGAAGGTAGGACCGCCACCGCTGCGAGCGCGGGCCACCGCATCGGCCATCACCGGAAACATCGATACCGGTGTCGTGCCGTCGACGGTGACACCAGCCATGCCATAGCCGGCGGCCCGGTCCGATAGGCGCTTCGTCTTGGTGTACTCCCCCAGGATCGTGTGCTCCCCCCATCCGTTGTTTTCACATACGAACACCACGGGCAGCTCCCAGATCGCCGCCAAGTTCATGGCTTCGTGCAGGGCACCGATACTCGTAGTGCCATCCCCGAAGGTGCACACCGACACCCGGTCGCCGCCGTCAAGTTTCGCCGCCAACCCGAGACCAACCGCGATCGGCGCTCCTCCGCCGACCACACCAGTCGTTACCATCAACCCGCTATTCGGGTCGGACAGGTGCATGGGGCCCCCCTTGCCTTTCGAGGTGCCGGTACCCTTCCCCATCATCTCGGCCATCACCTCCCGCAACGGCGTGCCCTTTGCCACCGCGTTATGGAACCCGCGGTACGTAATATTAAGATAATCATCGGCGCGCAACGACTCCCCCACGCAACCCGCGATCGCCTCGTGTCCCCGAACCGGGTAAAACGTGAAGGAAAATTCTCCCGAGCTGAGTCCCTTCATCACCCGATCTTCGCCGTAGCGCACTGCCGCCATCCGTCGATAGATCCCCAGCGCCGTCTCGGACGCGATCACTTCAGTCAAGATAACGTCCCTCCTTTTTCCAACCACGAGTGGTAGTCAGCGACCCGGTGGGTCCGGCCGGACCCCCGTCTGCAAGTCCACGGGCCTGATGGTAGCTTCCCCCGAATCCCCCCATGTAGGCGAGGATGGCCACCACCGCGTGCTTCTGCTCGAGCCGGCCGGTTACCCGAGCGGGTCACAGTTCCCATCCGAGCCGGTGGCCCTCTCGGGTTGCGTCCGACATCCGTCTCGGGTGGGCCGCGTCGCCGATGACCCGGACGTCGGCGCCGTGCTCACGCAATCCGCCGGCGAGGCCATCACGCGAGCAGCGAGCCGTCACCAACACCACGGCGGCGACATCGTCGACTACTCGCACCGCGCCGGTATGCACATGGTAGAGCGTGACCTGGTGATCGCCGATCTCACGAAGCCAGGTGTCAGGCGTGAGGCGGACCTCGAAGGCGGCCAAGCGGCGCAACTGGTGGGCCCGCTGGTTTCCCGCGTTGAGAGCCAGGGCCACCGCGGCCTGTCGGCTGACAAGCTCGACCATGGCCCCTCGCCCCGCCAGGACCTCGGCGATCACCGCCGCTTGGGCCTCCTCCTCGAGAACGACCACCTTCCCGACAGGAGCGAGCCCGCCGGCCAGGACTTCCTCGGGTGTGTGCACCAGGTCGCGGTCCCAGCCGGGTATCGGTGAGGTCACGAAGCCCGTGGCCCCGGTGCGGTCGAACGCGGCACCCGTCGCCACGACCACCACCTCCGGCTGCTCATTGAGGACGCTCTCGACCGTGGCGGTGACGCCAAGCTGCACCTTGACGCCGAGATCGTCGAGCTGTCTCGCCCACCAAGCCGCCGCTTCCATCACGTGCTCACGACCCGGGATCGCCTTCATCAGATGGAGAGCGCCGCCCAGCTGGTCGTTGGCCTCCATCAACGTCACCTGGTGGCCCCGGAGAGCCGCCACGCGCCCCATCTCGAGCCCAGCCGGACCCCCGCCCACTACCACGACCTGTTTTGGCGCTGTCGTCTTTCGGAGCCGGTCCTCACCGAAATCGATCTCCAAGCCGTTGGTGGCGTTCATGACGCAACCCCCACCCCCCGAGCATCCTTGCAGGCCGATACAGGGCCGAATATCCGACACCCTTCCCTGTTTGGCCTTGCGCCCGATGGCCGGATCGGCGAAAAACCCTCGGGTGCCGCCCACCATGTCTAACGTGCCGGCCGCGATGATCGCTTCCCCCCGGCCCGGATCGTGGAACCGGCCAGGACAACCGAACACCGGGGTTCTGGTGATGGCCGCCCTGACTTTGGAAATGGCGTTCATCTCCCAATGATCGGGCAGGTGGTAGGGAGCAATCATCACGTCCATCGAGTGATACGTCCCGATATCAAGATCGAAGAAGTCAGCCAGGCCGCTGGCGTCGATACGACTCGCAATCTCGCACATCGCATCACCACCAAGGCCGCCAGGGAGCATCTCGTCGCAGATCAGGCGCAGCCCTACCGCCATCCCGTCGCCGCCACCCCGCCGCATCGCCTCCAAGACCTCGAACGTAAATCGCAGACGATTGTCGAGACTACCGCCGTACTCGTCAGTTCGCTTGTTATAGAAAGGCGAATAGAACTGCTCGGCCAGGTAACTGTGGCTGGCGTGGAGCTCCAGGCCGTCGTAGCCGGCCATGCAGGCGTTACGGGCGTTGTGCTCGAAGGCCGCGACCACCATGGCGATATCCTCAGTGGTCATCGTCCGGACCGGCACCAGCAACGGAGAGTACGGCCCCCCCAGGATCATGCCCTCCACCGGCGGGAGGCCCGACGACGACAACGGGCCGCCGAACATGCCGCTATGGTCCCCATGGTGGCCGGCGTGCATGAGCTGCACGAACATCTTGGTCCCGTGAGCCTGTACCGCCTCCACTACCGGACGCCAAGCCTCGGCGGAGGCCTCACTGAAGAGCTGCCAGAGGGCGGGATACTCGGAAGAAGGATGGACGATCGTGCCGCCCTGAATAATAAGGCCAATGCCGCCCTTCGCTCGCTCGGCATAATAGGCGAGGGTGTTCGCCGCCGGCAGCGAGAAGCCCGGCGCGCTAGGGTCCGGTGCGATATAGCCGGCCCCGTGCGCAGTGTAGAAGAGCCGGTTCGGCACCTCGACAGGACCGACCGACAACGGCGAGAGCAGCTCGGGGAAGTACGCATTGGCAGTCAGATCATCCCGGCCCTGAAATTTCGCGGCTCACGAACCAGGGATCCCGCCATCCAAGGCCCGGATGAGCTCCCGTTTCTCCTCGCCTGACAATCGCCCCTTGAGCCGAAAGGGGTTGTCTGCAATCAGTAGCTGGTAGGGGAGGTCACCCGTCATGTTCTCTCGATTCGTGATCCTCTGTGGACGATCACATTCTGGCGCGACAGGACGCCGGTCGAGTGTTGACATCGAATGCCTGTCCAACTGCGGAAGAACACCGCTGTCTGCACTGACGCCCATCCTCAGTCGACCGCACCCAGGCGAAGCGCCCCATTGTCCGCGATTCTGATCCCGAGCGGCCAATGATGGAGGCCGTTCACGGCTCGATCTCGTACTCGGGCATCCGGCGGCCCCGGAAGCGTAAGGGCGATCCATCGGACCTTCAACCGCGAAATCGGAGCCTCTGCTACCTCAAGTTCCCTGCGTTAGGTACGACAACCAAGATGGGCCGCCAAATCGACGCCCCCTGTCCGTCCCGGTCGCGCATCCTCGGACTCCCCGGCGACATGCGAGTCGACAAGGACGCGCCCTGGAACCAGATCCGTCGATCCTAGAATGTGCGTTGACGCAACCGGACGAAGGGGCCGTCGATCTGAGGTCCCGGCGGACGCAGGGCGCTACCGGTAGACGCGGCGGGCGATATGCGGGCGGCCATCGAGTCCCTAAAGTACGTCAAGTGAGTGGATCGCAGGGTGTCGACCTCGACCGGCTCGGAGCGTGGACGGCCGACAGGCTGGGTTGGGTACCGCCGCTTCAAGTTGGCCTGATTGCCGGAGGAAAGTCGAACCTCACCTACCGGGTGAGCGACGCGGTCGGCCGGGTGGCGGCCCTACGGCGACCGCCGTTGCGTGGTGTCCTCCCGACGGCCCACGACATGGTCAGGGAGCACCGCATCGTCGCCGCGCTCGGACCGACGGATGTGCCGGTGCCTGAGGCTGTCGCGGTGTGTGACGACATGGAGGTGCTCGGTGCGCCGTTCTATCTCATGTCGTTCGTTGAGGGGCATGTGGTGGCGGAGCCGAGCGACGCGGTTGCGCTCGAGCTAGCGGCCCGCCACCGGTCGGGATTCGCTCTGGCCGAGACCTTGGCCCGGCTTCATGCGGTTGATATCGATGCCGTCGGTCTCGGTGACCTGGCCCGGCGTGACAATTATGTCAGCCGCCAGCTCCGCCGCTGGCGCGAGCAGTACGCCAAGACGACGACGCGAGAGATGCCCGGGATCGAGCGGGTGCACGACCTTCTTGTCGCATCGGTGCCCGAGCAGCAGGCGGCGTCGATCGTGCACGGCGACTACCGGCTGGGCAACTGCATGGTCAACGACGCCGGTGAGGTGGTGGCGGTCCTCGATTGGGAGCTGTGCACTCTCGGAGACCCGCTGGCCGACGTCGGCCTTCTCGCCATTGCCTGGCCGGAGGACGATCGTGAGTATCTGGCGTTGCCCGGACCCAATCGTGTTCCGGGGTTCGCGTCGCGCGCCGAGCTTATCGGCCGCTATGCCGAGCTGACTGGCCGAGACTCGAGCCACATCCACTTCTACATCGCCTTCGCCTACTGGCGGCTGGCCTGCATCATCGATGGCGTCTACGGCCGCACCGTCAGCGGCGCCCAAGCCAACAAGGATCTCGACGTGGAGCTGTTGCGGAGCCGTCCTCCGGTGCTGGCGGCGCTGGCGGAGGAATGGGCCCACCAGGCCGTCCCGCCCTGACGTCAGGAATTGACCGCCTCGAGGTCGAGGATATCGGCGAGCTTCTCGATGGCCGCGGCACGGCGGGTGGGGACATGCTCGGTTGGCGTCTCGACCGGCTGGTAGCCCTTCAGCAGGAACCGGGCCACGTTCACCTTGTGCACCTCGTCCGGCCCGTCGAGGATCCGGGCGGCGCGGGCCCGGCGGTACATCGCCTCCAACGGCATGTCGCCGCTGTAGCCCAGCGAGCCGTACACCTGGATCGAGCGGTCGATCACATTGTGCAACACCCGGGCCCCCCAGAACTTGATCACGCCTATCTCGAGCCGGGCGTCGCTGTTGTGGCCGCCCGCCGCGACCAGCTTGTCCATCTTCCACGCCGCCTGCATCGTAACCAGACGCGCCGCCTGCATCTCGGCCCAGCTCTCGGCGACCATGTCCTGCACGAGCTGCTTGTCGGCCAGCAGGCTGCCCGCCGTGCGACGACTGACCGCCCGCTCACACATGGCGTCGAAGGCCCTTTGGCACTGGCCCAGCCAGCGCATGGCGTGGTGGATGCGCCCGGGGCCGAGCCGGCGTTGCGCCAACGCGAAGCCCTGGCCGATGCCGGCGTCGCCGCCGATGACGTGGTCGAAGGGCACCCGCACCTCGCGGTATAGCACTTCGCAGTGGTTGCCCGGAAGGCCCGGTGTCGGCTCGGGGGCGCTCATACACGGGATATCCCGCTTGATGTCGAGCCCGGGCGTGTCGGTCGGCACCACGATCATGGAGTAGCTCTGACGCGGCTCGGCATCAGGATCATGGTTGGTGCGGCACATGACAATCAGGAAATCGGCCACCGACGCGTTCGACGTAAACCACTTGTGGCCGTTGATGACCCATTCCTCCCCGTCTCTCACGGCTGCGGTCGTCAGCATTGTCGGGTCGGCGCCCGCACCCGGCTCGGTCATCGAATAACCGGACCGCAGCGCTCCTTCGAGGAGGGGAAACATCCACCGTTCCTTCTGCTCCTCGGTGCCCCCGATGGCGAGCAACTCGGCGTTGCCCGACTCCGGCGCGTTGTTGCCGAAAATCGCAGGTGCCAGCTCCGACCGGCCAAGGATCTCGTGCATCAATCCGAGCTTCACCTGGCCGAAACCGTGACCCCCGAGCTCGGGCGGCAGGTGGGCGGCCCACAGACCGTGCCTCCTCACCTCATCCTTCAGCGGATCTGTCACCCGAGCGTACTGTTCCGTGCCGCCTGCCGACCGCCACACCTCGGCGAGCGTTTCGAGCGGGAGGATCTCATCCCGGACGAATTCCCGCATCCACGCCAGCTTCGCTTCGAACTCGGGCTCCGTCTCGAAGTCCCATGCCACGTCAGACCTGCTTCCTCGATGGCTACTTCATTCCCATCGTCCATGTCGGACCAGGATAATAATCTCGAACGATCGATCCCTCGACCGTGCATAACTCCTCGCCCGACGTGACCCTATCAACGTTGGCCACCTGCACCGGCCTCACCGTCAGCGGGTACCTGGGGCAACGGTCACCGTGTCGTGGCCGGCGCGCAGGACTGCCCCGCCCGAGTCGCCGGTGTAGGCACCGTGCTCGACGATCAACACGCCGCTCACCAAAACGCCGGCGACACCTACGCCCTCGGCATAGAGGCGGGACGCACCGGCGGGCAGGTCGGCGCGCCTGCCGACTGGGCCAGGCCCCACGGTCAGGGGATCGAACATCACGATGTCGGCGTGGGCACCGGGCTCGATTCGGCCCCGGCCGGTCAGCCCGTATAGGCGAGCGGGCCGGTCGGTAAGGAGATGGACGGCCTCCTCGAGGGTGAGCAGGCCGCGCTCGCGTACCGGCCCGGCCAGCAGATCGGTCGGGTAGGTGAAGGCGCTAAGCATGTCGAGGTGGGCGCCGGCATCAGACGCGCCAAGTACTACGCGGGGATCGCGCCAGACTTCGGCTCGCAGCTTCCAGCTCATGTCGTCGCCGCCTGTCTCTGGTGGGGCGAACGTCGTGGCGAGCGCGTCGGCCACGGCGATGTCGAGGAACGTGTCGAACACGTCGGCGTCCCGCTCGGCCGCGACCTCGCCTACGGTGCGACCAGTGACCCCGACGTTCGCGTCAGAAACGACGGCCTCGACCAGCCAGCCGTCGTAGTGGGTCATATGCGCCTGCCCGGGCGCGGCCTTGGCCAAGCCCCCGCGTAGGTGTTCGCGCACCGACGGGTTTCGCAGGGCCGCGACGCGCTCCTCGAGGGGAAGCCCGAAGGTCGGTCCCCATCCAGGGAGGGCATTGAAGCCGAACCCGCTCAGCAAGTTGCGCCGGGGTCGCAACGGAGCCGGGTTGGCCAACGCCACGATCTCCGCCCCGTGGGCGGGGGCATTGTCAGAAACGGCCAAATGGGCTGCCACCGTGTCGCGCCGGGCGGCGGTGACCACCAGCACGTTCCAGTTAAGCGGTCGGCCGGCCGCCGCGGACATGGCCGTCATGCGGGCCGCCTCGTCGACCGGGCTCGACGGGATGTACTCCAGCGTCGTGCCCGGGAACTCGCGCACGACGCCACAGAGGCGGACGAGTTCGTCGTCGCCGGCGGCCTTCGACGGCACCGGCTCGCCGTCGCCATCCATGTGGGCCACGCCGTTGGACGACGAGAAACCGAGAGCTCCGGCGGCGAGAGACTGCCGCAGGATCGTCTCCATAGCCACCAACTGGGCCGCCGACGGGGCCCGGTGGTGGACATCGTCACCCATCACCACGCGCCGAATGGCCGAGTGCCCAGCGAGGAACCCGGCATTGATGACGGGACGGGGCAACCGGTCGAAGTACTCCCCGACCGTCCGCCATGATCCCCACGGCACGCCCGCGGCCAGCGACTCGAGCGGCATTCCCTCGACCACGGCCAGCATGCGCATGATGTAATCGGCATGCTCGTCGCCGAGGGGCGCAATGGTGAACCCACAGTTGCCGGCGACGACCGTAGTGACCCCATGCAGCGCTGACGGTGACAGCGCCGGATCCCAGAACACCTGGGCGTCATAATGGGTGTGGATGTCGATGAAACCGGGTGCCACCACTAGCCCGGAGGCATCAATGGCGCGGGCAGCCCGCTCCTCGATGTCGCCGACGGTGACCACCCGACCGTCGCGGATGCCAACGTCGGCCCGCACACCGGGGCTCCCGGTCCCGTCGATGACCATACCGCCACGGATCACATAATCAAACACGAGCCCATCCTTCTTGGCGACGCCGGGGTGTCGGCGCGGAGAGCATGCTCATACCTCGGCGAGGAACTTGGCGACGTCGCTCTCGACCACGGTCCCGTCGAAGAACCCCGGATTCACGTCGGTGAGCATCCGGGCCAGATTGGTGAAGGAGAACTGTTTGAACTGTCCCGGGTCGAGAGCCCCGTTCTCGACGAGCTCCCAGGCCTCGGGCACGACCTCCCGCACGTCCGGCACATCCCAGTGCCCAATGTCGGAAGCCATAACCGCGTTGAGCTGCGCATCCGCTGGCAGCATGCGTCGGCTGAAGGCCAAAGCGTTGAGCGGGTCGTCGGCCTCGCAGCCGAAGACATACTGCCGGGTGAACACGTCCACGATATCCTGGATGGACATGATGCCGCCCTCGGCGAAGTCGTCGAGGTCATCCCGCGTGGGCGCGTCCGTGGAGTACGTCATGGCCCGCAAGGCCCGAGCCGTTTGTGGGTGGGATGCCATTCGACCCACCGCGAACTCCTCGAACAGCTGCCTGAGTAGGAGCTTATCGATCCGCGTCGGGTCATAACGGTGCATCTCGTCGATGTTGCGCTTCTCGTAGTGGGCGACGAGATCGGCCAGCAGCTGGCACCCCCATGACACGCCTCCCTCGAGGAACGCGAAGCGCAGCCCAGGGAACCGCTTCGGAACACCGCCGAGAGTAAGCGAACGGCAGACGCCTTCCTGGGCCCAGCCGAAATGGCCGATGTGGTTGTAGACATAGTTCGAGCGCGACATCCGGGTGCCGTGACCGAAACCGGTGCTGTGAAAGGACGGGGCCACGCCGAGTTCGACGCACTCGGCCCACAGCGGATCGTAATCGTGGACGCTGTCGTGGCCGATCGTGTCGAGCCACGCCACCGGCGCACCATCGGGACCGGGCCGGGTGCGCGGGATGAATGACGCCATCACCACGCTCTTCAAGCCGAGCGTGCCAACCGCGTACCGCACCTCGGCGACCGCCTCTTCCGGGTTGAAGTTGGGGATGACGGCGACCGGTTCCAGACGGTCGCGGAAACCGTCGTACACCTCGGCGTACATGATGTTCAGGGCCCGAGCCGCCGCTTGGCGCACCTCGTCGTCGACCATCGCCAGCACGCTCAGGCCGAGGCTCGGATACATGAGGGCGTAGTCGATCCCGATCTCGTCGAGTCGCGCATACATCAGCTTCGGCAACATCGCCGACGCCCGGTCGAGCGTGTTCTCGCTGGGCAGCGTCCAGTACGGACCCACCCTCCCGATGCCTCGGTCAATGCGCAACCGGTTATACCGCGCCACGACACTCGGACCGGCGACCTCTCCAAGCACCTCAAGGAACAGAGGCAGGTACTCCAGCTGATGGCCATCGGCGTCGAGAACGGGATGGTCGATCCGCTCCCTGATGCACCGCACCTCATCGCTCGGGACGAACGAAAACACCGAACGCTCACTGCTCATGAGGATCACGCCTCTCTCTCAGGCCAGCACGGTTGTGGTAGCAGGAAGTGTTCGGCGCCGACCGCTCCGATGACGGGCACCTTGAGGCCCACAGGACGCATCTGGGTGCCGATTTCCTAGAGCGCATACTCGCAAGATATACGGTTACCTCTATTCCTGTGGGTGGCAGCAGCAACAGCGCCGTGGGGCTCGAGTTCGAGTACACCTTCAATCGGTCGAAAATCACCACCGCCGAGCGGCGGCCGCGTAGTGGGTACTTCGTACCCCCCTTCTGAGTCGCAGTTGGACGCGACCAGAGGTCGATTCTCGCCCTCTGTCCGCTTCTACGGTCGGCGGGACATTCGTGCCGATGCCATCTCGTCGGAGATGACCGTGCCGAAGGACAAACCGCGAGTGTGGCAAGCAAGATTACTGGGGTGTAGAGTCAGAAACGCGGTTTTCCGAGGGAGAAATGCCATGACGGATATGGACGTCGATACCGAGCTGGCTCGCATGTACGCCACCCAGGCGGCGTGGGACGCGGTTCCGGAGCGGGCCGCGGCGCGAAGTTCGGCTGAGCCACAAGGCATGTACGTCGAGTTGGCCAAGCAGTGCCCGGTGGTACGCAATGACAACGGAGTGGTGACGCTACTGACCATGGATGACATCCTGTTCGTCAACAAACACCGCCAGGTCGAGCAGGCGTCGAAATTCCTCGGGTCGAACCGCCCGGCCATCCCCCTCGGCCTGGACGGCCCCGAGCACACCAAGTACCGTCGCCTCCTCGATCCGGTGTTCACGGCCAAGCGGGTGGCGCCATTGGCCGACCAGGTCCGCGCCCTGGCCAACAAGCTGATCGACGGCTTCATCGACGCCGGGGAAGTCAAGGCCTACCACGACTGGTGCGAGCCGCTCCCCTCGCAAATCTTCCTCTCCATCATGGGCCTGCCCATGGAGGATCTCCCTGGCTTTCTCCGCTTCAAGGAACTGACTCTGTCCAACGAGATCCTCGAACGCGAACCGCCCGAGGTCCAGACGGCCAAGAGAGCCGAAGCCGTCGAGTGGATCCAGGCCTACTTCAACCGGTCCCTGGACGAGCGCGAAGCGCGGGGCGAGCCGGGCGACGACATGCTCGGTTGGCTGATCACCGCAGAGGCCGGTGGAGAGCGACTCAGTCGCGACGAGATCCACGACATCCTCGGGCTCCTCATTATCGCCGGCTTGGACACAGTGGCTGGATCTCTGGCCTGCTTCCTCAGCTATTTCGCCCGCCATCCCGAGCAGCGAGCCAAGATGGTGGCCGACCCGTCCGGGTGGCCCACGGCCGTAGAAGAGTTGATGCGCTTCGAGTCGCCGGTCACCGACGGAGGGCGGATCGCCCTCGACGACCTTGAGCTTCCGAGCGGGGAGAAGATCAAGGCTGGCACCCTCCTGGGCATGTCATGGTCAGCTGCCGATCTCGATCCCAAATACTTCCCGGACCCACTCAGCGTCGATCTCGACCGCTCCCCCAATCCCCATATCGGCTTCGCCAGTGGCTTTCACCGCTGCCTCGGATCTCACCTGGCCCGCATGGAGATGGTAGTGGCCATGGACGCCTGGCATCAGCGCATCCCGGACTACCAGATCAAACCCGGCACCGAACTCGTCTACAGCGGCAACCCCCGGGCCCCCCACCACTTCTCACTCGCCTGGGACTAGCAAACCATCATTGCTACATCATTCCACCGAGGTACTCACACGCCCCCAGCGCCCGGTATGAATGGATCGCCGGAAGACTTCAAGGCCGGGAATTGCCGGCGGCTTCGATCGGGCCGCGATGACCTACGACACCGTGATCCCGTTCTTTGAGACCTCGTTGGCGGTGGCGGCGGGTACCCCTGGATCGGTGAGGTCATCCGCGAGGTACGTCCCGCCACTCCCATGCCGGCGCCTAGCCTGGTCTCGACGGGCGGCGGTTTGATCGAGTTCCTCCGACGTACAGGATTCGCCGAGGCGATCCCCCGCCAAGTCGAAGTGCGATTCGTGTTCCGGGACGTGGACGCCTATCTCGCCTGGAACTGGCCCACAGGGATCCGACATCTGCTCGAATCGTTCAGCGACGAAGAAGCCAAGGCCTATCGTCGCGCCTCGGCCGACCGGCTCGACCGGCTCGACCGGCTCGAAGACCACGCCGTAGCCGGCGGCTGAGCTGATCCAGGCGGCCGAACTGACGGTCGCGACGAACCCGCCGGTGGCAGGCCCGGTCTTGTGCCCAGTACCCGCCGGCGGTGGCTGTTCGTGGAGGAGCGCGAACTCGAGTAGCAGCTGGCGGTGATCTATCGCAAGCAGTTCGATGACAGTGACCGTCCAGACGAGATCTTCATTCTGGCATTCGTCGGATTCATGACACGCCAAACAGTTGTCGTATGTTGGTGTGAAGACTTGTCTTCGTGACCTCGCCGAGCGTGAAGTCAAGCTCCCGACCCTTGGAAATGAAGTAGGTGGTCGGAGTGCCCGGAATAAGAAACGACTTTCCCGCCGCACTGGCTGGGTCGAATCCGTTGCTGTAGGTCACTCCCACACTGCGAAGGAAGCTGGTCGCCGCTTGCCGAGTGTCCTCCTCGTCGATCCCGATAAAAGTCACGCGGTTGCCTAGCTCTCGATGAGCGGCTTGAAGGGTGGGCATTTCGCTCCGGCAGGGCGGACACCACGATCCCCAGAAGTTGAGCACTACCGCACTTCCTTGGAAGACCGCGTTCGATACTCCGGGCGCACCGGAAATCACGTTAGCGAGATCGACCCGAGGTACTGGAGTGTCCAGAACAGGCACGGTGGGACTGCTGCCGGAGTAACTCAAGGCCAGGACCACCGAAGATACGATCACCGCGAGGACGGCAACCGGAATCCCTAGCTGAAAAACCTTGAACCGGCGGCTACGCCCGCCCCCCTGCCCAGGATCTAGCTGACCGTCGGCCATGACGTCTGTCCCTCCTACGCTCGACCACAGTAACCCGAGCTTGAGAGGTATCGCACCGTCGTTGGCCAGGTAAAGACCGTGAGAGTCAACGCCTAACCAAACGGTGGTGGGCCCGAGGTCGCTACTCACTCACCTGCACCGCGACGACGTCGCCCGGCTTTGCCGTCCGCGACGGGCGTCGCGGGCGGACTCGACTGAAGCCAAACCGGTCACCCATTGTCCAACGACCACCCGGAATTCCCCAATCAATCCAATGGCCGTCAAGAAGTATCCCTGGTTCGCGTCGGCCCCCCAGGCACGTACCCGCCCACACTCGGGCAGACCGGAAAGGGAGAAACGAAATGAACGATCGACCGAACATAGAGGAAGGAACGGAACGTGTCTGAGGTCTCGGACGCCGTCCGGAACGTTACCTTCGCCAGCAACGGAGACAAGGCTAACGGCTACGTCGCGTTGCCGGCGTCAGGCGGCGGACCCGGAGTGATCGTGATCCAGGAGTGGTGAGGGCTGACTATCCACATCGCCCATATGGCGGACCGGCTCGCAGGGGAGGGGTTCGTGCGCTGGCCGCGACCTTTACGGCGGAGCCACCACGCACGACGAAGGGGAAGCGTGCACCTGTTGCTATGACTATCCGCCGACGGGGCGGCCCGCGACCTACGCGGGGCGGTCGATTATCTGCTCTCGCGGGACGAGGTCGCCGGCGAGACAGTAGGAGTCGTCGGGACGAAAAGATCTCAGCGGGCACCCCCAGAGAGCCGGAGATCGAGCACTATCCCGCCGGCCACGCCTTCTTGAACGACGAAGACCTCCTTGGAACCTTCGACGCGGAGCAGGCGAGGATCGCGTGGGATCGAACCGTCGCCTTCCCCCGCTCGCACCTGGGGTAAAGGCGCGCAAAAAACCAGTCAAACACCGGCGAAAGGACCGTGCAGCTACTCGACCTGGCCCTTCGCGAGATACACGGTTCGCGACCAAGAGAATGCGACATAGCCGCTCGGTCGTCACTCACAGACAGGACTCTTAGGTGGAGGTGATGGGACTTGAACCCACGACTTCTACGTTGCGAACGTAGCGCTCTACCGGGCTGAGCTACACCCCCGAGACGGGAACACACAGGGTAGCAGGCGGCCTCAGGGATGCTCTCCGACTCGTCGCTCGAGCGCCTCTTGAAGCCGGAACTGAAGCAACGTGGTGGTCAGGTCGCTGCGACTGCGCTCGAGCACGGCCCGGAGGGCGTCGGCGCTGCGGCGCAGTCCAGCCGTGACGGCATCGGGGTAGTCGACGCTCACCAGCAGCTCGTAGGCGTCCTCCATGCTGGCGAGAAGCCCCTCGGCCACGCTGGCCTGCCCTTCCCGGAGCCGGTCGAGAAGATGCCGGCGCAGCTCCGACGCGGCCTCGGCCAGACCGTTGAGCCACGCCGGCGCCTCGACCCGGAGATCCCGGTGGCCGGGAAGGGACGTCCCGTCGACCAGCGCCGCGGTCAGGACCGCCTCTGCATATTCCTTCTCGGCGTCGTGGAGGAAGCCGGCGTAGGCCACCCTCGGAAAGGGACGGACGGCCTCCTGGGCCTGTCGCAGCGCCGCCTCGGCCTCGGCGAGGTGGGCGCCAACCTGCTCTGGCCGCTGCCGATGCACGGCCCGGATGGCGCTACTGGCGTTGCGGATCACCCGCCGGCAAGGAGCCAGGCCGGCTTCGCGAGCGGCGTTGGCGGCGCCCAACTCGCCGGTGGCCGCGGCGACACATTCAGCCAGTTCGGCCCGGCGAGGATCGCCGGGCCGCTCAGGGCGATTCAGCGCTTCGGAGCGAGACTCGTGCGGGATGCGGCCACCTCGTCGAGTCTCGAACCCCTCAGTTGGCGGCCCGGCGCAGGCTGATCTCGCCGTAGTCTCGACCGAGGTCGTAGGCAGGGCGAGCCCGGGCCGCCCGAGCTTGTTGGGGGATAAAGGTCAACTTCAGCTCCCGCTCGGCGGCCAGGTTGCGCATCCGGACCAACAGGGCGACGTAGCCGACAAAGACCACGTCGGCGACAACCTGAACTCCCCACATGACGGACAGGCCGGGAATCAGGGCCACCAGGAAGGTGCCGACCACTCCGGCCAGTAGGGCAAAGAACACGTCCCGGCGCCGCTTCTGCGCCTGATGGCGCCGGCGGACGGCGGGTGGGATCGGGCGCCGGCCGGCACCGAGTGGACCGCCCACGGAGCGGGAGGGGTAGGCCCGGCCCCGGGCCGGGGGCCGGGCCGGCGGGCGGTAGAGCGCTGGTCCACGACCACCGATCGGCCCGCTGCGCAGGCGGTTCGCCGGCATCACGGTGGCGGGAGCGGCTCGCTCCAGCACGCTCAGGTGACGGCGGAAGGCCCCAACCGAGTCCGAGAACGTTCCTTCGGTCCGCGACCGCAACCACGACACCAACAGGATCGCCCACACAATGCCCAGGACCAGCAGAACCACAGTAGTCAAAACTCCTCGGCCTACCCTTCGGTGTCAGGGACCGTACGCCAGTGCGGGCGCGCAGTGGTGGATCTCCACCCCAGGCACCTGCGGCGATAGGTCCGGCCGTTCCATGAAACTGCCGAGCCCTTTCAGGCAATCTTCAGAAAACGCTAGCCTGCCCGGCTCGCCCGACGCCAGCGCCCGACGAAAATTCCGTGCTGACCTGGCCTGACGCCCGGAGATCAGACCGGCCAGCCGAGCGGGCCGGTCTCTTAGCCGGACGCCGGCGGGGCCGGGCCTCAACCGAGCGGATCAGTCTCCTGGTCGCCGCCGAGACCCTCGATGCGGGCATTCCGGTCGAGCGGCGGACTGGCGATGGTATTGACGAGCGGGTCGGCGAGGTCACCCCTCGGACGCCGCCAATGACCGCTACGGCCTCCGGTCTTCTCCCACAAGGCCAGGTCCCCGATGACCATGGACCGGTCCGCGGACTTGCACATGTCGTAGATGGTGAGGGCGGCCACGGCGCACGCGGTCATAGCCTCCATCTCCACGCCCGTTCGGTCGACCGTCTCGACCTGGGTCTCGACCTCTACGAAATCGTCACCGAGGTTGAAGTTGATGGTCACGGCGCCGACCAGGAGAGGATGGCACAGCGGGATCATGTCGGCCGTACGCTTGGCGGCCTGGATACCGGCGATGCGGGCCGCGCCGAGCACGTCGCCCTTCGTGATGGCGTTGCTTGCCACCTTGGCGGTGGTGTCCGGCTCCATGTACACCTTGCAGCGCGACACCGCCCGACGATGGGTCGCCTCTTTCGGGGTCACGTCCACCATCCGAGCTCGACCAAGCGGATCCAGGTGGGTGAGGCCGCGGTCGGACATGGAGGCAGTCTACCGGGGACGGCCGGGCCCGGCCGCGCTGGATGGGCGGGCCCGACCCATGTTGACTGGTGGGGGGCTCAGCCGCCGATCTGACTCATGCTGCGCGCCGGTCGGATGAAGTGGACCTGGCCGATGGAGTGCCCGGCCCATTTCCGCCCCACCTCGGCCTCGATGGCGGCGGCCAGGTCGTCGTCGCTCCCGCCGCTGCGCAAGATGGCCCGGAGGTCCGTCTCCCGTACCGAGAACAGGCAGTTGCGTAACTGCCCTTCCGCAGTCAGACGGATCCGGTCACACGACGCGCAGAACGGACGGGTCACGCTGGCGATGACGCCCACCCGCCCGGCGCCGTCGGCGTACTGGTAGGTCTCGGCCGGTGCCGAATCGCCCGCCCTTCCGCCATCGGGAGCTACGAGCGGCCACACCGCATCGATGGCGTCGATAATCTCGCTGGCCGGCACCACCTGGTCCTGACTCCACTGCCCGCCCCCGTCCAGCGGCATCCACTCGATGAACCGAAGCTCCACCCCCTTGGCCCGGCCGAAGGCGGCGAAGTCAACGAGCTCGTCGTCGTTGAGCCCTCGTACGACCACGCAGTTGATCTTCACGGGATCGAGGCCGGCGACCTTGGCCGCGTCGATGCCGGCCAGGACCTGTGGCAGGGCGTCGCGACCGGTGATGGTGGCGAAACGGTCGGGTCGCAGGGAATCGCAGGAGATGTTGATCCGCCGGAGGCCAGCCCGGGCCAGGTCCCCCGCCTGGTGGGTGAGGGTGGCTCCGTTGGTCGTCATGGCCAGATCCACGCCGAGATCGGCGAATCGCCTGACCAGCACCGGGAGGTGGGCCCGGACCGTCGGCTCACCACCGGTGATGCGGATGCTGTCGAACCCGAAGCGTTCCACGCACACCTGGGCCACCCGGGTCAGCTCCTCGTAGGAGAGCAGCTCCTGGCGGGGCAGCCACTTCATCCCCTCGTTGGGCATGCAGTACTGGCACCGGAAGTTGCAGCGGTCGGTGATCGAGATGCGCAGGTCGCGCACGGTGCGGTTGTACGGGTCGACGAGGGGGTAGCCCACCAGCACAGCCTACGGGCCGAGAAGCAGTACGGGCACGACATCACCCGCAGCCACCCGAACCTCGGCAGGAACAACCGCCAGTCCACCGGCGAGGGCCATGGCGTGCAACTGATGGGAGCCCTGGCCGCCCGCGCTGTGCACGTGATAGCGGCCGTCGGAGCCGAGGTCCACCTCGACCCGGGCAAAGGTGGTCCGGCCGTCGCCAGCACCGCCCCAGCCGCTGTCGTCGACGATGGAGGACACGGCCGGGCGGCGCAGGTCGGCCTCGGCCCGACCGGCCATCCGGCGCAGCCCGGGTCGGGCCAGGACCTCGTAACTCACCATCGACGAGACCGGGTTGCCGGGCAGACCGAACACCGGGGTGGCGCCGATCCGGCCGAAGGCAAACGGCTTGGCCGGGCGGATGGCCACCTGCATCCAGTGCATGGCGCCGACCCGGTCCAGGACCACCTTGACCAGGTCGAAGTCGCCCATGCTCACGCCGCCGCTGGTCAGCACGGCGTCGCAGCGGGCCGCGCCCTCCGTGAGGCGCCGTTCGATCTCGGCCTCGTCGTCGGGTGCGATGCCCAGATCCACGGCCGTGAAACCGTCCCGGCGCAGCAAGGCCATCAGCGTGCGCCGGTTGGAGTCGCGGATCTGGCCCGGGAGCAACGCCCCGCCCCCCTCGACCAACTCATCGCCGGTGGAGAGCACGCCGACGACGGGAGCCGGCACCACGGCCACTTTTTCCCTGCCCACACTGCACAGCACGCCGACGTGGCCGGGACCGAGCACCGTGCCGGCGGAGAAAACCTCCTGACCGGCAGCCACGTCCTCACCGGCGCGCCGCACGTGGACGCCCGCCGCGGCCGGGGCGGACACCCAGACCTGGTCACCCTCGCTGCGGGTGGTCTCGACAATTGCCACGGCGTCGGCTCCCTCAGGAAAAGGGGCGCCCGTCATGATGCGCAGCGCCTCGCCCGGCCCGACCGGAGTGCGGGGCGCCTGCCCGGCGGCCAGGGTCCCGACCACCGTCAACCGGGTGGGCTGGTCGGCGCGGGCCGTGGTCACGTCCGCGGCCCGCACCGCGTAGCCGTCCATGGCCGTATTCGGGAACGGCGGCACGTCCTCGGCCGCGGTCACCGGCTCGGCCAGCACCAACCCGACCGCGTCACTGACCTCCACCACCCGGGGCGGTTTGGCCGCGCACGCCTCGATGACCTCGGCTTGGGCTTCGGCGAGGGGAATCATGACGATTTCAGCCTGGCTTCGAGAAAGGTACGGAAGGCGGGGCCGAGGTCCTCCCGGTCCAGAGCCAGTTCGACCGTGGCCCGGAGGTAATCGAGCTTATTGCCCACGTCGAATCGCCCCTCACTGAAGGTGTAGCCGTAAACGGGTTCGCTGGCCAGGAGGAGCTTGATGGCATCGGTGAGCTGGATCTCCCCCCCGCGCCCGGGAGCCGTCCGGGCGAGGGCGTCGAAGATGGCAGGGGTCAGCACGTAACGACCCATCACACCCAGGTCCGAGGGCGCCTCTTCAGGGGAGGGTTTCTCGACGAGGTCATGCACCCGGACCAGGGACTCGCCGGCGGCCTCGGCGGCAACGCTTCCGTACAACCCGATCTCGCTGGGCGTGACCTTCTTCAGGGCCAGGACCGAGGCGCCATGACGCTCATGGACCGCCAGCATGCCGGCCAGGATCCCAGACTTCTCGTGCATGATGTCGTCGGGCAGCAGCACCACGAAGGGCTCGTCGCCGACGTGGGCCTGGGCCATCGACACGGCATGACCCAGCCCGAGGGGCTCCCCCTGGCGGACGAAGTGCACGGTGGCGAGATCGGCGATGGCCCGCATCTCGGCCAGTTGTTGGTGTTTGGCGCTCTGCTCGAGGCGGAACTCCAACTCGAACGACCGGTCGAAGTGGTCCTCCAGGCTCGGCTTGCCCCGCCCGGTGATGATGAGGACGTCGGTAATCCCGTTCTGGACGACCTCTTCGACGACGTACTGGATGGCGGGCTTGTCGACCAGGGCCACCATCTCCTTGGGTTGGGCCTTGGCGGCGGGCAGGAACCTGGTTCCGAGCCCGGCGGCAGGAATCACGGCTTTCTTGACGGCGTGGGCCACGGTCGGTTGTTCTACCACCCTCACGCCGCGGTTCCAGGTCCGGTCCGGTACACTTGGCACTCAAGCGGTGAGAGTGCTAGCGCCTGAACGGCAGGGAGGATCCAGGACGCATGCCGACCTACGAATACGCATGCAAGACGTGTGGGGAACACGTCGAGGTGGTCCAGTCGTTCAAGGACTCGCCGCTGACGGAGTGCCCGGCGTGCGGGGGGCCGCTACGCAAGGTGTTCGGCAACATCGGTATCGCCTTCAAGGGGAGCGGGTTCTACAAGACCGACAACCGCAAGACCGGGCAGCCCGCCGAGGCCGGGGCCAAGTCCGACTCGGGCGGCTCGTCGAGCGGTTCGGACGGGGCCAAGAAGGACGGCTCGTCGACGCCGGCGCCGGCAGCGGCCTCGGCTGGGAGCGGGTCGAGTTCGGGTTCGTCGGGAGCGGGTTCCTCGTCGGGATCGGG
This sequence comes from uncultured Acidimicrobiaceae bacterium, assembly GCA_963769725.1. Taxonomy (GTDB): domain Bacteria; phylum Actinomycetota; class Acidimicrobiia; order Acidimicrobiales; family Palsa-688; genus PALSA-693. Next base: position 67,457 of record CAVYMU010000013.1, read on the forward strand.
TTCGTCGTCGGGGTCGGGTTCGTCGTCGGGGTCGGGTTCGTCGTCGGAGCGTCGGGTTCGTCGTCGGGGTCGGGATCGTCGTCGGGATCGCGGTCGGGGTCCTCGGGCGCGGCGGCGTCGTAACCGCTCACCCGCCGGTCCGACCAAGGTGAGCCGCGCCGCGGAGATCGCGGTGATCGGCGGGTCCGGCTTCTACCACTGGCTCGAAGACGCCACGGAGGTATCGCCCTCGACGCCGTATGGCCCGCCTTCGGCCCCGATATCAATCGGGACGATCGGGGATCGATCGGTCGCCTTCCTGCCGCGCCACGGGCGCCAGCACGAGGTGGCGCCGCATGCGGTTAACAGCCGGGCCAACCTGTGGGCACTGCGGGAACTCGGCGTCGGCCGGGTCATCGGACCGTGCGCCGTGGGCTCGCTGCGCCCCGACATCGCCCCAGGCGACCTGGTGGTGCTCGACCAGCTCGATCGACCGGACCTGGGGACGCGAGGACACCTACCTCGTCGGCGACGTTGTTGAGCATGTGGGTTTCGCCGATCCGTACTGCCCGGAGTTGCGGTTGGCCCTGGTGCTAACGGCGGTGGGGAGAAGGGCTGGGGCGCCGGCGGGAGCCGGGGCAGCCGGGCCAGGCGCCGGGCCGGGGCGGCCGGGGCCCGGGGCGGCCGGCCCAGAGGCCAGCGCCGCCGGGGTGGCCGGGCCGGGGCCCGGGGCCGAGCTCGGTGCCGCGAGCCCGAGGAGGGCAGGCGGGTGGACCGGCGGGACGGTGCACGACCGGGGGACGGTGGTCGTGGTGCAGGGCCCTCGCTTTTCGACCCGGGCCGAGTCGCGCTGGTATTCGGCCGCCGAGGTCGATGTCATCAACATGACGCAGTATCCGGAGGCCTATCTGGCCCGCGAACTGGGCCTGTGCTACGCCGGCCTGGCCTTGGTCACCGACCGCGACGTGGGCGTCGAGGGCGACCCAGACCGCCAGCCGGTCACCATGGAAGCAGCCATGGCGGTCCTGGCCGCCAATGTCGAACAGACCCGCCGGCTCCTATCTGCGGTCGTTCCGACCATCCCGATTCACCCAGGCTGCCGGTGCCGAGTGTCGGGGGCACCCAGCCTGCGCCCGTAGAGCCGGCCCGCCGTTCCGAACGACAGCCGCGGCCTCGGGCACCTGTGCCAGGCTGTCCAAACCGACCTGGCCGCCGCGACTTTCGGTAAATCCCGTCACTTATGGAGGGAGATGTACAACAGGTGTACATCTCCCTCCAAAAGTCGACTCGGGGCGACAAAAGTGAGGGCGGGGGGCCGAGGGGACGAGGGGGCCGGCAGAGCCGGGGCGCCGCGAACGGGTCCGCCCGGGCCGCGACATGGCCGGCCCACGGTGGCGTCACCTTTTCCATCTGGCTCGTCAGGAACGTCGGCCTGGGGAATGGAGCCGGCGCTCGCTACCCGATGTCCCCGAGCTCACCCATGTCGATCGGTCCGGTGCCGTCTAACACGAGCGGCCAGCCCGCCGTGAGGACGGTGGGCAGCTGGTCCACGAGCCACGGGGGGATGATTCGCCCGCCGGCTGCGGCATAGTCGGCCAGATCGTCCTGCATCCACCACCTGGCCCCCCGGAACGCCATGGCCTCGAAGGCTTCCAGGGCGGCGGGACGGTACACACCGCCCGAGGTGCGAGCCACGTGAACATACTCATGCTGATCGAAGTACATGCCGGCGAACTCGAAGGTGGCGTGGTGGCGCCACACGCACGGCCCCATGTCGACGTCAACGATGCCCGTCTCCTCATAGAGCTCCCGGGCGGCAGCCGATGCCGTCGGTTCGTGGCCTTCCAGGCCGCCGCCGGGCAGCTCCCACCAGGGCTGCTTGGCCGGGCGGCCCGGATCACCGGCCTCGAGCAGCAGGACCCGATCCGAAGGGTCGAGCAGCACCACCCGGGCCGCCTGACGGCGCAGCATCCACATGGCGGGCGACCGCTGAGCGTCCGGTTACTCGCCGCTCATCGAGATATCGGCGATGGCGAGCGTCAAACCGGCGGCGGACGACGGGAGGCGCTCGAGGTCGTCGCCGACCGCCACGATGCCGCTGAGCATGCGCTGGATGGTGGACGCGATGGTGAACTCCCGCACCGGTCCGGCCAGCTCCCCGCCGCGGATGAGGACGCCCTCGGCCCCGACCGAGAAGTCGCCGCTGACCGGGTTGACGCCCGAATGCACTCCTGAGACCGACTGCACCAGGAGACCATCGCCCACCTGGGCCAGGATCTCCTGCGGTGATTGGCTTCCAGGGACGACCATCAGGGCTCGGGCACCCGTTCCCGGCGCGCTCTTGAACCCGGCCCGTACCGCGGACGCAGTCGAGACCGTGCCGGCCCGAACGGCCGCATAGGTGTTGTAGAGGAACTTGCGCAGCACACCGTCTTCGATCAGCACGTTGCGGCGGGTCGCCAACCCTTCCGCGTCGAATCGGCTGGCGCTGTAGGCGTCGGCGTCCGTCGGGTCGTCGACCAGGGTCAGCCCGGGAACAGCGACGCTCTCGTCGATTCGGTCCGCGAACAGCGACCGCCCTTTGAGCACCGCTTCCCCGTCCAGGGTCCCCCCGATCACCGCCAGCAAGGTCGCCGTGATCTCGGGTTCGAACACCACCGTGAGGCGGTTCGACCGGGGCTTGACCGCACCCAGCAGGCGGGTGGCCCGCTGTACGGCGTCGCCGGCCGCCTTGTCGAGATCCAGGTCTTCGGGACCGCGCCCGACGCTGTAGCCGGAGCCGGTCTGGGTATCGGCGGCGTCCCCGGCGATGGCGTACGCCGAGAGGTAGCACGCCGTCCGCCGGGAGGACGCCCGGATACCGGTGCTGGTGGCAACGGCGGACTCGACGGCGGCATCGCCCCACTCTGCGCTCTCGACGGCGCGGATACGAGCGTCGCCGGCCCGGACCGCCCGCTCCAGCTCCAGGGCCCGGCTCACCTTCATATCGGCTGGGTAGTCAGCCAGGTCATCACGCCACAGGTCCAGCCCGGCCGGGGCCACCCCATCAGGGACGGCGAGGCCGACCCACTCATCCGGCGAGGCGAACCCGGCGTTGTCCCGGGCCTCGTCCAGGGTCTCGGCGATCACGTCCGCGTCCAACGACCCGGCATAGGCGAAACCCTGGCGATGGCCCGACACCACCCGTATGCCGATCCCCGCCGACTCCGCCGAGGAGAGGGATTCCACCTCGCCCTCGTAGACGCGGATCTCCGTTTCCCGGCCCCGGCCGACATAGGCCTCGACCTGCTCGCCTTCCCGGGCCCACCCGGCCACCTTGGTGGCCAGCTCCAGCAGGTCCGTTCCGCTCATCGCGCCGTGCCACCCACGGTCATGGCGCTGACCCGCAAGGTTGGCTGGCCGTCGCCGACCGGTACACCCTGGCCTTGTTTGCCGCAAGTGCCCGGGGGCCCCATGGCGAAGTCCGTGCCGACGGCGTCGATGTTGCGCAACACCTCCGGACCGTTGCCGATCAGGTTGGCGTCGCGAAGGGGCTCGGTGATGCGCCCGTCCTCGATGAGGTAGGCCTCCGTCATTCCGAACACGAAATCTCCGGTGGCCGTGTTCACCTGGCCGCCGCCGAGCTGAGCGACGTAGACCCCGCTCGGGGTCTGGCGCACGATCTCCTCGGGGTCTTCGGTGCCGGCCAGCACGTAGGTATTGGTCATGCGCACCATGGGCAGATGCTGGTAGCTCTCCCGCCGGCCGTTTCCTGAGCTGGCCCGCCCTTCCTTACGGGCCCGCAACCAGTCCCACATGTAGTCCGTGAGGATTCCGTTCTCAATCAGCACGTTCCGCCCGGCCGGGTGGCCTTCGTCGTCGATGGCGAGGGCCCCCCATTCCGGGCCCATGGTGCCGTCATCGACCAGGGTGACCAGCGGACTGGCCACCAGCTCGCCGACCCTTCCGGTAAAGACGGACACGTCCTTTGCGATGTGGTCCGCCTCGAGACCATGCCCGCATGCCTCATGGAAGAGGACGCCCCCACTCCCCTGCTTGATCACCACCGGCACGCTCCCGGACGGCGCCGGCCGGGCGGCCAGCTTGGTGAGGGCCCGGCCCGCGGCGGCCCGAGCCAGATCCTCGACGATCAAGCGGTCGAACAGCTCGAAGCCCACCGTCGCCCCGACCGATTCGCGGCCGGTCTGCAAGCCGGTGTCGCCGCTGGCCACACACGAGACTGCGAAGCGGGTCTTGACCTGGTCGTCCCGGGCGAGAACGCCTTCGCTGTTGGCGACGAGGACCCGGCGCCGGCTGTCGGCGTAGACGGCCGAGACCTGGCGGATGGCGCTGCCCTCGGAGCGGGCCGCCTCGTCGGCGCGTCGCAGCAACTCCACCTTGGCCGCTTTGGCGACGCGTTCGGGGAGGACGGAGACGTCGTTGGGTGCCGGGGCCGACACTTGGCGGAGCGGCACGCGGCGCACGCCGCCGCCTCCCTGGCGGGCTGCAGCTGCAGCAGCCTCCGCGGCCGCCCGCAGGCCGGCCTCGCTGAGGTCGCTGGTATGGGCGAACCCGGTTGTCTCGCCGACCACCACCCGGATTCCGGCCCCCCGGTCGCGGCCGGAAGCCAGGTCCTCTACGCGTCCGTCGTCCAACCGGGCGGCCGAGCCGCGCCGATCCTCGGCGAACACCTCGGCGAACTCGCCGCCGGTGCGCAAGGCGACGCCCAGGACTGTCTCGACCACCGATTCATCGATCAACGCTCGCTCCCGTCAGGTAGGGGTGTGCTCCCGCACTGGAACAAAGTCGAGGGTACCCGCCTACCGTTGTTAGCCGTGCCCGTCATCGTCGGTGCCTGCGGCCAAATCGAGCTGCTCGTGACCGAAGGTGACACCGCGTCGGCGCTCACCACCGGCGATGTGCCGGTGCTGGCGACTCCCCGGGTGGTGCAGCTCTGCGAGGAGGCATCGCTGGCCGCCCTCGCCGGCCTGGTGGGCGAGGGGCAGACCACGGTCGGGTTCCGCATCGAACTCACTCATCTGGCGCCCGTCTCGGTCGGGAGCAAGGTGGTCGCCACCGCCACGTTGGAGCGCTGTGAGGGGCGCCGGCTGGTGTTCAACACCAGCGTCACCGACGCGTGCGGCCTGGTGGCCGCCGGGCGGGTGACCAGAGTGCTCGTCGACACCGCCGCCTTCCTGGAGAAGGCCCGCTAGCAGTCGGGGGTCCGGGGGGCCGGCGGTCGAGGGCCCGGGGGTCCGGGGGCCGGCGGTCGAGGGCCCGGAGGTCCGGGGGTCCGGAGGCCGGCGGTCGAGGGCCCGGGGGTCCGGGGGTCGGCGGGATCCCCGGGTGCCTCGGCGGGGAGCGGACGGACCGGGACCCAGCCGGGCCGGAAGTGGCCGGCCGGGAAGTGTCGGCCGGGCCGGCACAAAGCGCGGCAGGCTAGACATCACCGCCCGATAATGTGGCACCTCAATCGCGATGCGCTCTCCTGAGAAATCGCCCGAGGTCTCTCGCTTCGCCGTCACCCGCCCAGTCCAGCGTTCGCACTGGTGGCGCGAGGTGCTGATCATCGCGACCTTCTACGTCCTGTACACCGTGGTGCGCGACGTCCGCGGCGACCGGCCGGTGTCAGTCTTCCAGGCCACCACCAACGCCCATCGGATCATCAACCTCGAACGACGCCTCGGACTGTTCCATGAGGCGAACATCCAGCACTGGTTTCTCCAATTCCGGGAGCTCATCCGGCTGTGTGACGACTACTACGGGACCGTCCATTTCGTGGCCGCGGTCGGGGTGCTGGCCCTGCTGTTTTTCCGGTATCCGGGCCGGTATCGCCTGTGGCGCAACACCTTGGCGCTCGCGACCGGCCTGGCCCTCATCGGCTTCTCGTTCTTCCCGGTTCTGCCGCCCCGGCTGCTTCCCGCGGGGTACCACTTTGTCGACACCTTGCGGGTCGTCGGCGGCTTGTGGAGCTTCTCGTCCGGACCTGTGAACGACGTCTCCAATCAGTACGCCGCGATGCCCAGCCTGCACACCACGTGGTCCGCTTGGTGCGCCCTCGCCGTGTTGCCCCTCGTCCGGCCCCTATGGGGAAAGATCCTGGTGATCCTCTATCCCCTGGCCACCATTTTCTGCATCATCGTCACCGCGAACCATTACTTCGCCGACGTGATCGCCGGCCTGCTTCTACTCGGTTTCTCTTACCTGCTCGCCTTGGCGCTGACCTCGAGCGTCGACCGCTGGCACGCCAAGAGAGACGCCAGCGCCGCAGCCGAAGCGGAACTGGCCCACAGCGGGAAAACGTGAACCTCGGCCCGGGGCCGGGTCGTGATACGCCTGAGTCGTTGGCCGGGCTGGCACCACGGGTGTATCGCCGCCTCGATGACCTGCTCTCACCCGAGATCGAGCACTGGGCCGACGTCGACCCGGAGCTACGCCACCCGCTGACGACACTCCGGTCGGCGCTGCTGGGTGGGGGCAAACGACTCAGGCCGGCGTTTTGCTACTGGTCCTTCGTCGGCGCCGGCGGCGATCCCGACGCACCGGCGATCATCGACGCCGGGGCCGCCCTGGAACTGCTGCACGCGGCCGCGCTCATCCACGACGACGTGATCGACGGATCCGGCCAGCGCCACGGGACCGACACGGTGCACGTGGAGTACGCACGGCGCCACCGCAATGGCGCCTGGCGAGGTGACGACAGCCGGTTCGGCGCCGGGGTGGCCATTCTGCTGGGCGACCTGGCTCTGGCCTACAGCAACAGCCTGGTCGCCGGGGCCCCGCCGGTCGCGATCGCCGTGTTCGACCAGGTCCGAGTCGAGGTCAACGTGGGCCAGTATCTCGACATCCTGGGCGCCGCCCAGGGGATGCGGACCAGCCCCTCCGACGGCGGGGACGCCGGGGGCGGCGGCGACACGAAGGCGGTGGCCAGAGCCAGGCGGATCTGCCGCTACAAGACGGCCAAGTACACCGTCGAGCGCCCACTCCACCTTGGCGCGGCCCTGGCCGCCCCCGGGCGAGCCGAGGAACTGGCGGGTCCCCTGTCCGCCTTCGGCCTTCCCATCGGCGAGGCCTTCCAGCTGCGCGACGACCTGCTCGACGTCTTCGGGGATCCGTCAGTGACCGGCAAACCGGTCGGCGACGACCTCCGGGAAGGCAAGCCCACCCTGCTCGCCTCCCTCGCGTGCGCCTACGCCAGCGGGGCCGCGGCCCGCCTCCTCGAAACACGCCTCGGCGCCCCGCACCTGTCGGATGCCGAGGTCCTGGAGCTGGGCGAGGTGATCGAAACCACCGGCGCCCGGGCCGAGGTCGAAGCAGCCATCGAACGCCTGGCCGCCACGGCTGACACCGCCCTCCAGTCCCTTCCGATCCTCACCGAGGCCCGCCGGGCCCTCGGCGAGCTGGCCGCTTTCGCCACCGGCCGGGACTATTGAGGGGCCCCGCCACCCGATGTCGGAGATGGTGACCGGAAGCCGGCCTGGACGCCACCGACATCCGGGATGGCGCATCGGTGCGCGCTTTTACGAAGGGATCCAACCAGCCGAACGGCCCCCGCATGGGGCCATGTACCGACCCCGGTCCGGCCAGAAGGTAGCCTGAGGCGATGCTGCTGGAGTCGATCAACTCCCCGGCGGATCTCGCCCCGCTCGACGGCGACGAGCTGGCCATCCTGGCCGAGGAGATCCGGGGCTTCATCGTCCGTGCCGTGTCGGCAACTAGCGGCCACTTGGGGTCCAACCTGGGCGCGGTCGAGCTGACCCTGGCGTTGCATCGGGTCTTCAGCTCCCCGCGGGACATTCTCCTGTGGGACACCGGCCACCAGGCGTACGTCCACAAGATCGTGACCGGCCGGCGAGACATGTTCGCCACCCTGCGCCAGACCGGCGGCCTGTCCGGGTACCCGTCCCGGGCGGAATCAGTCCACGACTGGGTCGAGAACAGCCACGCCTCCCCTATCCTCAGCTACGCCCACGGCCTGGCCGCGGCCGTGGCCCGGAGCAGCACACCGGAACGTCGGGTGGTAGCGGTAGTCGGGGACGGCTCCATGACCGGCGGGATGGCCTTCGAGGGGCTCAACAACCTCGGGCACAGCGGCAGCCGCGTCGTCGTGGTCCTCAACGACAACGGCCGGTCCTACGCACCGACCGCCTCCCGCCTCTCCGAGAGCCTGACCAAGATCCGCCTCCACCCCGGGCTGTCGTCGATGCGAGCCCGCATCGAGGAGGGCCTGCGCGACCTGCCCGGAGTCGGGAACCTGGCCTACTCCAGCCTGCAGGGCCTGTACTCGGCCGTGCGGGAGGTCATCGAGCCGCCGGCATTTTTCGAGGCGCTCGGTGTGCGCTATGTCGGGCCCATCGACGGACATGACATCCCCGGGATGGAAGTGGCCCTGCGTCAGGCAACCGAGTTCAGTGGCCCGATCGTGGTGCACGTGCTGACCCAGAAAGGGCGCGGCTACGGGCCCGCCGAGGACGACGACGAGAAATGCCTGCACGACGCGCCGGTGTTCGACCCAGCCGTCGGTCCCACCCAGGGGTGGGCGGCGCCCAAGGGGTACACCCAGGCCTTCAACGAGGCCATGCTCGACATCGGCGAGCGCTACCCGAACGTCGTGGCCCTGACCGCGGCCATGCCCGGCCCGACCGGGTTGTTGCCGTTCGCGGACCGCTGGCCCGACCGGTTCTTCGACGTGGGGATCGCCGAACAGACCGCGGTCACTTCGGCGGCGGGCATGGCCATGGGCGGACTCCGACCCGTCGTAGCCGTGTACTCGACGTTTTTCAGCCGGGCGTTCGACCAGGCCAACCTCGACGTCGGGCTGCACGGCCTCCCCGTCATCTTTGCTCTCGATCGGGCTGGCATCACCGGCCCCGACGGCCCGAGCCACCACGGGGTGCTCGACATGGCCCTGTGTCTGAGAATTCCGGGTATGACCGTCTTCGCCCCCTCGTCCGCCCAAGAAGTGCCGGTCATGATGGAGACCGCCCTGGGCCTGACCGGGCCGGCGGCCATCCGCTGGCCCCGCACGTCGGCACGCTATGTGACTGCGGATCAGGTCGGCGCCGGCCTCAGCGCTCGCCTGGTGCGTCGGGGCCATCCGGGCGCACCTGGTGCCGTCTGCGTCCTCGCGGTCGGAAAGATGCTCGAGGCCGCCGAGGAGGCTGCCGATATCCTGGCCGCCGATGGTCACGACGTGACCGTGTGGGACGTTCGGGTCGTTCGTCCCCTCGACCCCCAGATGATCGCCGACGCCGGCCGGCACGACCTGGTCGTGACCGTCGAAGACGGAGTCCGGTCGGGCGGGGCGGGGTCGTTGATGGCCGATGCCGTGGCGGATCTGAAAGAGACCCGGGTCTGCCCGCCGGTGTTGATCCTCGGTGTTCCCGTGGCGTACATCCCCCACGGAACGCCGGAGCTGATCCTCTCCCAGCTCGGCCTCGACGGACCCGGAATCGCGGCTGCGGTCGCCAAGACGCTCCCCCGCCGCGACGATCTCGACGGCTAGCACCGGCCCGGTCCCCGGCGCGAGACTCGGCGCATGGATCCGTCGGCCTACCTGACCGCCCTGGCCGCGGAGGGTGCGGCGCTGGCTGACGCCGCCGACGGCCGGCTCGACCGTCCGGTGCCCACCTGCCCGGGGTGGACCGTCGCCGAGCTGGTGGCTCACTTGGCCGGCGTGCACTCCTGGGTGGGCCGGGTCATTGCCGCCGGCGGGGAACGGGTGAGCCGGCGGGAAACTCCGACCCCACCGGAGGACGGCGGTGCGTTGCTGGCGTGGTATCGGGCCGGACTGGCAGACCTCCTCGTCGCCCTCTCGGTTGATCCGGAGACGCCCGCGTGGACGTTCTCCGCGACCGCCCCGGACACGGTGGGATGGTGGCGCCGGCGCCAGGCCCTCGAGACGGCGGTGCACCGCTGGGACGTCCAGGCGGCCGGGGTGGGGGCCGGTGCGAATGCGGCGGCCGGGGCCGAATCCGGATCCGGGGCCGGATCCGCGGCCGGGGCCGGTGGGCGCGGGGCCGGTGCGGGCGGGAGGGCCGCTGAGGCGGCTGATCCCATCCCCGCCGAACTGGCGGTTGACGGGGTCGACGAGTTGCTGGTCGAGTTCCTGCCCGGAATCCTGTCGGCCCGGCCGGTAGAGGAGCTCACTGGCACGCTGCACCTGCACGCCACCGACACGACGGGGGAATGGTGGCTGGATCTCGACACCGAGGGACTGGCCCCTCGACGCGAGCACGCCAAGGCCGACACCGCCCTCCGTGGCCCGGCATCGGGTCTTTACCTGTGGCTGTCGAATCGCCAGACCCCCGAGGAGGCCGGGCTGGAGGTGTTCGGCCGGACGGAGACCGTGGCGGCCTGGCCGGCGGTGCGCTTCTAGCTGAGGGCTACGGGAACGGCGCCGCCGGCCGTGGTGGTCACTCCCACAACCTTGGAGCATCACTCACTTCGGACCGCTCGATCGGTTCGAGGAGGGCCGGGTCGTCGTTGCGGACGTTGCCGACCCGCTGGCTGACCGGGTACCGCATGAGGGTGGCGGCCGGCGCCGGCTTCAGGAACGCCATCAGCTCGGCTTCGGATGCATGGCCGGCTCGGAGCCAGGGGTCCAGGTCAGCGCGCTCGAGGATGACCGGCATCCGGTCGTGGATGCCGTTCATGTCCTGGCCGGCGGTGGTGGTGATGATGGTGCAGGAGTGGAGCCAGCTTTGGGTCTCCGGGTCGGGCCAGGTCTCCCAGAGGCCGGCGAAAGTCATCGGAAAACCGTCGCAGCGGTGGAAGTAGAAGGGTTGCCGCTTGTTTCCTGGATCCTTGCGCCACTCAAAGAACCCGTCGACGACGACGGCGAGCCGTCGAGACTGGAAGGCCTTGCGGAACGCCGGCTTGGTGCTGAGCGACTCGGCTCTGGCGTTGAAAAGCCGGTTGCCCTGGGTCTTGTCCTTCGACCAGGAGGGGATCAGGCCCCACCTGTAACCGTCCAGCACCAAGCGAGCGTCATCATCTGGCTCGGACCGGCGGGGAACGGCCAGTCCGAACAGGGTATTGGTGGGGCCGATGTTCCAGTGCGGGCCATCTCGGGGCGCCTCGAGGTCGGCGGGCAGTTCGGCGTCGAAGATTTCTGCGAGGCGCTGGGGCGGGGTGTAGCTGGTCGTTCTTCCGCACATAGGTCCCGGCGAGGATAGGCCACCTCCCGCCGATGGGTCCGGTAACAGCCACGGGTCGGTGAGGCGTCCGGGGTCGGGCCGGCCCTCCCGGGGGCGGCCCGGCCCGTCGCGGGGCAACCTGGGCGGCGATTCGCACCTTGGGTTCGGTTGGCATCAGAAAATCGACAAAACCGAACCCGAGGTGACGAACCCGCCCCGGAGAGATGGGGCGAGAGTGGGCCGAGTGAGTGAAGTGGCTGGAGGGGGACAGGGGCCGGTCCGAGGGGACGAGCGAGCGGGACGGCGCCGGCCCCGAGGGGACGAGCGAGCGAGGGGGACGGGCGCCGGCCCCGAGCGGGACAGGCGCCGGCCCGAGGGATGACGGGCGCAAGCGGACAAACCCGAGCGGCAAAAGAGCGGTTCGGGCATCATGCCCCCGGGTAACCCCTCAATAACGCCGGAATTGGCGGCGAGGCAACTAGAATGCCGGAAGCTGGTCAGTCCTTACCATGGCATTTACCTATCCGACCCCCACTCGCCCCGCGTCGGGTCGCACCTGGTGGCGCGCACAGGTCGACGGCCTCGCGCCCGCGATGCTCACGCTGGTCTTGGCCACCACGGTGTGCCTGCTGGGCTGGCGCGGCGTGGATCAGGCCGCCCAGTTCTACCGGGTCATGGAGTTCAGAACCCACGGTCTGATGCTGTGGGACAGCGGCTGGTACGGCGGCAACTTCCCCCTCGGCTACAGCGTCCTGTTCCCGGCCATCGGCGCCTTGATCGGCATCCCCGCGGCATCGGTCGCGGCGGCCGTCCTGGCCACCTGGGCCTTTGACCGGGTCGTCTCCTTCTACCTGGGCAGCCGCCCCCTCGGAACCTGGTATTTCGCGGTGTCGACCATGCTGCCGGTCGCCATCGGCCAGCTCCCGTTCCTCACTGGTGAGGCCTTCGGGCTGACGGCGCTGGTCGCCCTGCAGCGGGGCCGGCGACCCCTTGCCCTCCTCCTCGGCACCTTGGCGGCGCTGTGCTCCCCGCTGGCGGCCGCCTTCCTCGCCATGGTCTGTCTGGCGTGGGCCGCCTACGGCTCGGGCCGGCGGGGATGGCTCATCGCCACCGCCGGGGTCAGCTTGGGACTGATCGTCCTGATCGGGGCGGTCTTCCCGGGCGACGGGGCCTTCCCCTTCCCCTGGCAGGGGCTGGTGGTCACCGAGCTGCTGTGCCTGACCGCCCTCACTCCTCTGGTGCGGACCACCCCGGCGGTGCGTCTGGGCGCCCTGTTGTACGCGGCCGCGTCGTTCTTTTCGTTCCTGGTCCCCAACCCGCTCGGAGGAAACGCGCCCCGGCTGGCCGCCTCGATCGGGGTGCCGTTGCTGGCCTGCTTCCTCACCGCTCCCGGTCCGGCCCTGGCTCGCCTGAGCCCGGCCCGCCTGGTAAGCCGGGTGACCGGAGGCCGGACGCTCGAGCTCGGCCCCAGGTGGAGGGCGGCCGCGGTCGTCCTGGTCGTGCCCTTCGCGGTGTGGCAATGGGCGCCCAGCGGATCGATCGTCACCTCCCCTTCGACCGACCCGGAACTCCACCAGAGCTTCTACCAGCCGCTGCTCCAGGAGCTGGCCGCAGTCGCACCTGGCCCCATCCGGGTCGAGGTGCCCCCGACCCTCGAGCACTGGGAAGCCGCCTTCGTCGCTCCGCACGTGTCGCTGGCGCGCGGCTGGGAACGTCAGCTCGATGTGGCCAATAACCCCATCTTCTATACCGAGGACGCCCTGACTCCGAGCTCCTACCAGACCTGGCTCGACAGCAACGGCATTACCTGGGTCGCCCTTCCGTCCGCTCCGCTTGACTACGCGGCCATCAACGAAGCCCGCCTGTTGACTGCCGGGCAGATCCCGGGATTACAGCTGGTGTGGCAGACCCCGCAGTGGCGGTTGTGGCGAGTTCAGAGCAGCCCTGGCCTGGTGACCGGGGCCGCCACCCTGACGTCCTTGGAGCCCGACCATTTGACCCTTCAGGTCAGTCAACCCGGGCCCATCACGGTTCGGGTCCGCTACACCGCCTTCTGGTCGCTGACCCGCGGCACGGCCTGCCTGGCCGCCGGCCCAGGGGGCTGGACCAATATCGACGCCCTCGGCGTTGGACCGCTGGAGCTGTCGGCGAAGGTGCTGCATTCGGCCGCCCCGGCGTACTGCCCGTCGCACTAGCCGGCCCGGCCCACCCGGTCAGGCGGGTCAGAAACTCCTCGGCACCCAGGTCCAGCGCTTGGCAACCGTGCCGGTTCACCATGGCCAGCCACGCCTCGTCGCCGCCCTCCGACTGCCGCTCCAGCATGGAGGTGGCGATCGCCGTCACCAATCCGTCGAGGCTGTAGCGGCGATAACCCTCCCAGCACGCCTCCCACGACATATTCACTCCCCCGGCGGCCAAATGCCGGTGATAGGCCCGTACCAGCTCACACTCGTGGTCGCGCCGGGCCTCTGGCGCCAGAGCGGACCCCATGAAGTACGCCACGTCGGACAAGCCGGGGCCAACCTTGACCGTGTGCCAGTCGACGACGGTCACGCGCGGCCGGCCGAACAGCAGGTTGTCCAGGCGCAGGTCCCCGTGCAGCAGGGTCCACGGACCCGGTCGATCGGGGAGGTAGCGGTCCAGAGCGCCCATCAGGTGCTCGCTCAGGCGGAGGACTTCGGGCTCGAGGCGGTCCCCATAGCGGTCGACAAATCCACCGAACAGGTTCGGGACCAGTTCGGCGTGGGCCCGGACTGCGGCCGAAGCGGGGCACTCGAGCCAGGCCGCGTCGAGCAGGGCCTGGTCGCCCCAGCGCGGGCTGTGCAGGGCGGCCAGCTCGGGCATGACCGACGCCGCCTCCTGAGGTGAGCAGCCCGCTACCGGGTCGCCGGGGTCGGCGGGCAGCATGTCCTCGAGCAGAACGACGTACGCATCCATTTGATGGTCATAGTGGGCGAAGTAGCAGGTGGGGCGGCTGACCCAGACCGTGGCGGCGAGCTCGTTGTAGAAGGCCGCCTCGCGCCCAAAGGCCTTGGTGGCGAAGCCGATAAGCCGGTTGACCTGGTCCGCAGAAGGGACCTTGGCGAATACGGAGGCGGGCCCGGGGGTGGGCCGGTCCCACGTCGGAACCAGGCGCACCGAGTCGGCGCCGGATCCGCTGGCGATCTGCACGGCGACGAGGCTGGTGACCTGGGCTCCGTCGGCGCGATCAGCCAGGGCGGCGGCCAGCCACTCTCCGGTCAGGTCCCCGATCCCCCTGGGGACCGTCAGTACAGGCATCCGCGACTCCCACTACCGATCCGGCGTCCGTGTATGGTAGCTCCCCGCCATCGGGCGTGCCCGGCCGAGCAGGACTAGCGTTTCCGCGTGACCCGGACGTCTTCCTACGCCCACGGCGCATCGGATCTGCCCCTCCTCGGCGAGACGATCGGCGCCAACCTGGTCCGCACCGTCCGTCGCTGGCCCGACCACGAAGCGCTGGTGGATTGGCCGTCCGGCCGGCGCTGGACCTACGCCGAGCTGGAGGCCTGGGCCGAGCGGGTGGCGGCCGGGTTGCTCGCCCTGGGGGTGGAAAAGGGCGACCGCGTCGGCATCTGGTCCCCCAATTGCCCGGAGTGGGTCGCGGTGCAGTTCGGCACGGCCCTGATCGGAGCCATCCTCGTCAATGTGAATCCCGCCTACCGGGTCACCGAGGTGGAGTTCGTGCTGCGCCAGTCGGGCGTCTGCTGTCTGATCAGCGCCACTCAGCACAAGGCCAGCAACTACCGGGGCATGGTGGAGGAGGTCCGGCCGAAACTCCCCGGCCTCAACAATGTGATCTATATCGGCGATCCCACGTGGGACGGGTTGGAACGGGCCGCCGAGACGGTTGACCGGGAGGAAATTGCCCGTCGAGGCGCCACCCTGACCTTTGATGATCCGATCAACATCCAGTACACCTCCGGAACGACGGGCTTTCCCAAAGGGGCCACCCTTTCTCATCACAACATCCTCAACAACGGCTATTTCGTGGCCGAGTTGCTCGGTTACCGCGAGGTCGACCGGGTCTGCCTGCCGGTGCCCTTTTATCACTGTTTCGGGATGGTGATGGGCAATCTCGGGGCGACGACCCACGGTTCGACCATCGTCATCCCGGCCCCCCTCTTCGATCCGGCCGCTACCCTGGAAGCCGTCGCCGGCGAAGGGTGCACGTCGCTGTACGGAGTGCCGACCATGTTCATCGCTGAGCTCGGCGTCGAGGGGTTTCCGGGCTACGACCTCTCCTCCCTGCGGACCGGAGTCATGGCCGGGTCGCCATGCCCGATCGAGATCATGAAGCGGGTCATCAGCGAGATGCACATGGAGGAGGTGGCCATCTGTTACGGGATGACCGAGACTTCGCCCGTGTCCACCCAGACCCGACCCGACGACGATGTGGAGCGGCGCACCTCGACCGTCGGGCGGGCCATGCCGCACGTGGAAGTCAAGGTGATCGATCCGGACTCGGGGCTGCTCCTGCCGGCGGGCGAACCCGGCGAGCTGTGCACGAGGGGGTACTCGGTGATGCTCGGCTACTGGAACGATCCGGAGAAAACCGCCGAGGTCATCGACCCCGCCGGTTGGATGCGTACTGGCGACCTGGCCGTGATGCGCAGCGATGGCTACGTCAACATCGTCGGCCGCATCAAAGACCTGGTGATTCGAGGGGGAGAGAACATCTATCCCCGCGAGGTGGAGGAGTTCCTTTACACCCACCCCGACATCGAGGACGTGGCCGTGATCGGAGTACCCGACGAGCGCTACGGCGAAGAGATCATGGCGTGGATCAAGGTGCGACCAGGCGGGTCGGTCGTTGATGTGACCGCCGTGCGGACCTTCTGCGAGGGGCGGATCGCCCATCAAAAGATCCCTCGTTATGTGCGCATCGTCGACGAGTTCCCGATGACCGTGACGGGAAAGGTGCGCAAGGTGGAGATGCGCCAGGTGAGCATCGAGGCACTGGGTTTGCAGCAGCAAGCCGGGATCGATACGGCTTAGGAACGGCGCCGGGCCCCAGGCCGCTCCCCGGGCCGGCCGCTTCCGCTATCGATGCCGGAGCAGCCAGCATGGGGGGCGTGTGGCACGAGGACCGGCGCCGAGCCAGCTCCTTCGGTGACGACGCCGAACAGTACGACCGGGCCCGGCCGGCGTATCCGGCCGAGCTCATTGACCACCTCGTCAGCGACCACCCTGCGGCCGTCCTCGACGTGGGCTGCGGAACCGGGATCGCGGCGCGGCTTCTCGCCGCCCGGGGCTGCGATGTGCTCGGGGTCGAACCGGACCACCGCATGGCGGCGGTCGCCAGACGGCATGGTCTCACCGTCGAGGAGGGCATGTTCGAGGAGTGGGACCCGGCCGGCCGGCGCTTCGATCTGCTCACATCCGCCCAGGCGTGGCACTGGGTCAACCCCGAGCGGGGGGCGGCTCGAGCCGCCCAGATCCTGCGGCCCGGGGCCCGGATCGCCACGTTCTGGAATCGGGGCCGTCCGCCCGATGAGCTGGGCGCCGCCCTCGACGAGACCTACGCCCGGGTGGCTCCGAACTTGGGCGGAGGGCTCTCCGGGACGCGGCTGGACGTGGACCAGCCCGACGAGGCTGGTGAGATCGCGGCCTGCGCCTTCCGCGCCAACGACGGGTTCGAAGCGGTCTCGACCCGAGGGTTCGTACATTTTGTCGACTACACGACGGCCCGGTGGATCGATCAACTCCCGACCCACAGCGACCATCGCACCCTCCCCCCCGAGCGGCTCGAGGTGTTGAAGGCGGAGGTCGCGGCCGAGATCGAACGCTACGGCGGGCGGTTCGAGATGCGTTACCACACCTGGCTGGTCGAGGCCCGGCGCCGTCCCCCGTCGGAACGGGCCTAGGCAAGAGACGAAGGCCCGGCCTCCCCCGGGTTCGGCGGGCTGGCCCGCCGGCGGCGACGCCGGCGACGGTGCCCGGCCGGCGTCGACCCTCGACGGTCCGGTCGGCTCCGGCCGGGCGCCGCCGACCCCGTCGAGATCCCCCGGCCCGGGATCAGCGCAGGTCCAACGGCTGGTCCAGGGCCGCCAGCTTCTCGGGATTGAGCTGGGCCCAGATCCGGGTCAGGGCGCCGTCTCGGGATTCGCCCGACACGACGATCGGGCCGCCGGGGTCGTCCAATACCAGGGCCGGACCGGCGTTGAGGGTGGCCACCCGCACCGGGACCGGTCCGACCCGGCGGGCCAGGTTGGTAAGAAAGCGTCCCACCCGGTAGGACCCGACGACCGGTCGCCGGGCTGCGTGACGGTGGGGGCCGCCGTCGGTGACCAGGACGACGTCGGGGTCGAGCAGGTGGGCCACGCGACCCTCGTCGCCGGCGATCAGGGCCATCATGAGGTCGCCGATCAGCGCCGCGGTGGCCGGGGCTATCCCGCCACCGGTCGGGGCATCGCTGCGGTCCCCGGCCCGGGAGTGGTCCCGGCGGTCGCGGACCTTGCGTCGGGACCGCACCGCGATCTGGCGGCAGGCCGCCTCGCTCTTGCCGACCGCTGCGGCGATGACCGAGAAGGGCTCCCCGAAGACGTCGGCGAGGAGCAACACGGCTCGCTCCACCGGAGCCAGGGCGTCGAGCAGCACCAGGAATCCCAGGGTCAGCGACTCGGCTAGCTCGGTGTGCTCCTCCGGGGTCCGCTCCGTACTGATCGGATCCGGTAGCCACGGTCCGACATAGCCTTCGCGGCGACGATCGATCTCACGCAGCCGGTCCAGGGCCAGACGGGTGGTGACCGTCGTCAGCCAGCCGGCCGGGTTGGCGATGGCGGTCCAGTCCGCCGCCGCCCATCGCAGCCAGGCCTCTTGTACGACGTCCTCAGCGTCCACCCGGGCCGCGACCAGACGGTAGGCCACACCCAGCAGCCTGGGACGCTCCGTCTCGAAGATGCGGACGGCCCGCTCTCGCCCGGGGCGGTCCGACCGGCCCGGCTCGTTCGGGACGCCAGGGTTCGACGCCGCGGGCTGCGGCCTTGAGTGATCCGGCACGCTCACCTGACGACGGCGGGGCTGCGTTTGTGACAGGAGATCAGCGCCGGGCGGTTTCGAGGGGTGCCTCGACCGCAACCGGGCTCGGATGGGGCTCAGGGACGGGCCTTCTTCTGGCGGCCGGGAGGTGGACAGAAAAGACCGCCCCCGGGTTCCCGTCCCGGACGTCGATGGAGCCGCCGTAGGCGTGGCACAGATCGGCCACGATGGCCAGACCGAGCCCGAACCCGCCGTGCTCGCGGTCGCGGGCCTCGTCGAGGCGGACGAAGCGCTCGAAAATCCGGCCCCGTTCCTCCGTGGGCACACCCGGTCCGTCATCGCCGACCTCGATCGTCGCCGTCGTGGCCGTAGCCCGGACGGACACATCCACGCGTGACTTGGCGAACCTGCGGGCATTGTCGACCAGATTGGCCACGATGCGCTCCACATAGCCGACTGGCACCAGCACGGGGGCGGGTGTCCCCCTGACCGCCACCGCCGGCGGCGACGCATAGGCCTCACTCGTGGCCACATTCTGCGCCACCGCCAGGACATCGCAGGGTTGGTCAACGGGGGCCAGGCGTCCCTCATCCGACCGGGCCAGCAGCATGAGCTCGTCGACCAGCCGGGCCATGCGAGCGTCTTCGTCGAGCACTTCACCGGCGACGTGCGGCCAGTCAGCCGCGTCGGGGCGGTGCAGGGCCACTTCGATGGCGGTACGGATATTGGCTATCGGCGAACGCAATTCGTGCGAGGCGTCGGCGAGGAAGCGCCGCTCGCGCACCGAGGATGCCTCGAGGCGGTCGAGCATGGAGTTCAACGTGCGCGCCAACCGGCCCACCTCGTCGTCCGTGCGAGGTTCGGCGACCCGATGCTCGCCGGGCCGGACGGCGACATCTGCCACCTCGAGCCGCAGCGACTCGATGCGGCGCAGGGCCCGGCCCACCATGACCCAACAGATCAGGCCGACCACGGCGAGGAGGATCGGAAGGCCGATTTCGAGCAAGCGTTTGACGGAGCCCACGCTCTTGTCGTACTGGTCCAAGGAGGCGACCACCACGACCGTCCCGGTGTCGTGGCCGATGGTTACGGGCACCGCCACGACCTGCACATCCTTGGCGGCCCCGAAGTAGGCCTCAGGATCGTTCTGGATCATGGGGTCACCCGGCGACCACAGGGGTTCGGTCTGATGCAAGGCGTGGCTGACACCGACAACACGTCCGTTGTGGAGGACCTGGATCAGGCCTGACTGCACGCTGGGCGTGGGCGGAAGGATGACGGGCGGTGACAGATCCTGGTTGAGGGCGACGACCTCCTGGGCCTGGACCCGGGCGGTGGCCATCAGCACGTTGTGCCGGTCGTGCCCCAAGGTGACCGTCACCACGGCAGCCGACACGCCGAGGGCGCAGGCCACGGCCAGCACCGCGGCGGCGGTGACTCGGAGGCGGACACCGGCAAACAGCCCGAACGGGTGGCGGAGGGCGTTAGCCACGGCCCGGCCGGACCGACGGCGCCAGGGTTCTCCCTGACAGCCGGTAGCCCGCGCTCCTCACCGTGTCGATATGCGAGAGTTCCCCCGGCCGGTCCAGCTTCCGGCGCAAATAGCCGATGTACACCTCGACGACATTGGCGTCGCGCTCATCAGACGGATCCCACACGTGCTGGAGCAGCTCGGCCTTGGATACCGGCTCACCCTTGCGATGCAGGAGGTAGTCGAGCAGCGCGAACTCGCGGGCCGTCAACGACACCTCCTCCTCGTCCCTCCAGCACCGGTGCTCCCTGGTGTCGAGGCGAATGTCGCCATGGGCCAGCACGGCCCCCTGCGATGAGCCGCCCCGCCGAATGAGGGCCCGCAGCCGAGCCAGCAGGACGGGATACGAGAAGGGTTTGGACAGGAAGTCGTCTGCGCCGGTGTCGAGGGCTTCGGTCTGATCGAACTCCCCCTGCTTGGCGGTCAGCATCAGGACGGGTGTCCGAACGCCCTGATCGCGGAGGGCGGCGGTGACGGCATAACCATTGAGCCTGGGCAGCATCAGGTCCAGGATGATGGCGTCATAGTCTTCCGACGTGGCTCGGGCCAGGCCGTCCTGGCCGTCCAGGGCGACGTCCACGGTGTAGCCCTCCGACCCCAGTCCTCGGGCCAGAGATCGGGCCATCGACACCTCGTCCTCAACGATGAGGATCCGCATTGACCTCCAGTCTGCCTCTTCGGGCCCGGCGAGAGGCGGCAGGCACGAGGAGGCGGCGCTCGTGACCGCCGGGGCGTCACGCCGTCAGCGGGGCCGGAGTCATGGGTACAGTGCGGACGGTGGTCGTCGACCTCACCCCGGACGTGGCCGCGGCGCTCACCACCACCCTGGCGCCCATCCTCGGCGACGACCTTACGGTCAGCGACGTGCGACCGCTATCGAGCGGCGCCTCCCGCCAATCGTGGCGATTCCGGGCCACGGGCCGCGGTCAGGCCAGCCGATCGTATGTGCTGCAGCGGGAGATGGTCGCTACCGGCTCCGGTCCGGGCGCCGGCGACGATCACCTCCCGATGGGGGCTCAAGCCGCCTTGCTGCTGGCTGCCGGTGGTCAAGGGGTGCCCGTCCCCCCGGTGGTGACTACCGGCGAAATGGAGGGCCGCCAGTTCCTCATTACCGAATGGCTGCCCGGTGAGGCGCTTCCCCCGAAGCTGCTCCGCGATCCGGAACTGGCCCCGGGCCGGGCCCGGCTGATGGGCGACTGCGCCCGGGCCCTGGCCAGCATCCACGCCATTCCACTGGCCAGCCAGCTCGGGCTCGTCCAGGAAGACGGCCTGGCCGTGTACCGTTCCCGCCTGGACTCGGTCGCCGAACCGCGACCGGTGCTGGAGTTCGCTTACCGGTGGTTGGTTCGGCACCGTCCGGAGCCAGCGGAACCACCCGTCGTGGTCCACGGCGATTTCCGCCTCGGCAATCTGCTCGTTGACGAGGGCGGCCTGCGGGCGGTGCTGGATTGGGAGCTGGCCCATGCCGGTGACCGTCACGAAGACCTGGCCTGGGCGACCATCCGGGCTTGGCGCTTCGATCGCCACCGGGAGGCAGGCGAATTCCCAGATGCCGACGGCTGGCTGGCCGCCTACGAGTCGGCGGTCGGTCCTGACGGGCGGGTCAACCGCGACGTCTTTCGCTGGTGGCAAGTGGCCGGAACGTGGAAATGGGCGGTGATGAGCGCCTTGCTGGCCCGACGTCATCTGGATGGATGGGTGGCCTCTCTCGAGCACGCCACCATCGGACGCCGGGTGTGTGAGAGCGAATGGGATCTGCTCGACTTGCTGGCATGACTGGCATGACTGGCACGTCGAGCCGCCGGGACTGGCACGGGCGGCCCACCGCCCTGGAGTTGGTGGATGCCACCATCGGGTTCCTCCGCGACGACCTGTCGCCCCACGTCGACGAACGGGTCAGACACCAGGTCCGCATCGCGGTGCACGCCCTCGAAATCGTGGCCCGGGAACTCGACCTGGGTCCGGACCAGCTGGAGGGTCATCAGGCCCGCCTCCGAGCCCTGGGCGCGCCGGATGACGCCGCCCTGGCCGAGCGCATCCGAGCCGGCGACCTCGACGACCGGCCCGACCTGGTGACATTCTTGCGGGCCGACACCCGCGATCGCCTCCTGGTGGCCAACCCCAGGTGGCTTCCATCGGAAGACGGCTAACCCCCGGCGTCTGTAGGCTGCGTCCCCCGGGCCGCGGCGCATGGACCGGAGCTCTAGTTCGAGGGGAGCCATGGGCGAGCTACAGGTGGAGGTCGAAGCCGGCGAGGTCGGTTTGGACGCGGCGCGGCTGGCGCGCATCGACCGGCACTTTTGCCGGTATGTCGACGACGGGAGGCTTCCGGGCTGGCTGATCCTGGTGAGCCGGCGAGGACAGGTGGCCCACCTCGGCCGCTACGGGATGCGCGATCGCGATCTTTCGCTCCCCGTCGAGGTGGACACCATCTGGCGGCTGGCGTCGATGACCAAGCCGATTACCTCGGTAGCGGCCATGATGCTCTACGAGGAGGGAGCCTTCGAGCTCAAAGATCCGGTCGAGCGGTGGATCCCGTCCTTTGCCGACATGCGGGTCTACCGGGGCGGTTTCGGGGCCAAGGTGGACAGTCACCCGGCGGTCGAGCCCGTTCGGGTGTGGCACCTCCTCACCCATACGGCCGGCCTGACCTATGGGTTCCACTACGCCCATCCGGTCGATGCCCTGTACCGGGCCGCCGGGTTCGAATGGGGCACCCCGCCCGGTCTCGACCTCGCCGGCTGCTGCGATCTGTGGGCCGGGCAACCGCTGCTGTTCGAGCCGGGTACGGAGTTCAACTACTCGGTCGCTACCGACGTCCTCGGCCGGTTGGTCGAGGTGATCTCCGGTCAGACCCTCGACGAGTTCTTCCGCACCCGGATCTTCGAACCCCTGGAGATGACCGATACGGCGTTCTGGGCCCCTGCGGGTGGGGCCGGCGACCGGCTGGCCGCCGCCTACATGGGCAACCCCTCGGGTGCGCACCTCCCGGCCGTGGCGATCGACGGCAGCTCCGCCTGGCAGCCGCCGGCAATGTGGTCCGGCGGAGGGGGGCTGGTGGGGACGGCCGGGGACTATCACCGCTTCGCCCTGATGTTGCGGGGTGGGGGGGAGCTGGAAGGGGTCCGTCTGTTGTCGCCGCGGACGGTCGCCTACATGACCCGCAACCAGCTGCCGGGCGGCGCCGACCTCGAGCGGTTCGGCCGGCGCCTCTTCGCCGAGACCACGTTCGACGGCGTCGGCTTCGGGTTGGGGTTCTCCGTGGTAACCGACCCGGCTGCCGGCAAGGTGCTCTGCGGACTGGGCGAGTTCGGCTGGGGTGGCGCCTTCAGCACCTCCTTCTGGGTCGCGCCGGATGAGGACCTGACGGCCCTGTTTTTTACCCAGTTGCTTCCGTCGAGCACGCATCCCATCCGGTCCCAGCTCAAGCAACTGATCTATCAGGCGATCGTGGACTGAACCACCGCCCGGCGGGGGCCGGTCGGTGCAACCCCCAACCCGTCATCACGGCAGCCACCTCCCCCTCGGACGGCCGGGACGGGTGGGGCACGGGTGGGACGGCCCCTAGGGGCGTACCCAGATCTGGAGCCGGCCCGATTCGCCCGGCGCCTCGGGTACCCGGACGTCCACCCGCTCGAGGCGGTAGCCCAGCTTCTGAGGAATGGCGGCGCTACGGAGGTTCGCCTCATCGGTATGGATCTCCACGCGGTCGACGTCGTCAAGGGCTTCGGCCGCTTCGGTGACCGCTTTGGCAGCCGCGCTCATATAGCCGCGTCCGGCATAAGCAACGTGGGTCCAATAGCCAATCTCGATGGCGCCCGGGCCGATCCGTCGATGCAGGCCGATGATCCCGACCACTTCGTCGGCGTCGCCGTCGGGGCGGCGCATCACGTAGACGAAGTCCGTACCCCGCTGCCACCCGGCCTCGACCTCGACGATCCGAGCCGCCTGGACCTCCCTGGTGGCCGCCCTCGGCTGGGCCCACGGCATCCAGGGCTCGAGATGCTGAAGGCTCTCGGCGACGGCCCGGCTGACCGAGTCGGCGTCGGCCGCCCGGTTGCGGCGAAGCACCACGGCACCAGCGTCGAGCACTTCAGGTGGTTGGCTGCGCCTTCGCCTCATCCAGGTAATTGCACCCGGTCGGTTGGCCTGCTGCAACCGTTTATGCCGAGGCAAGCTCGACTGGCGTTTCGCTCAGGGCCGGGCCGGCTATCCCATCGTCTCGCCGCCGGTACAAACTCAACGACAGGGCGGTGCCACCACCCACCCAGCACCACCCGGCGATCTGATGGGCACCCATGAAGACGGAGAGGGGAAGGGTGGCGAGCAGGGTCAGGGTCGTTGCCCCGCTGGCCAGGTACACAACCGTCCAGACGATCGAGAGGCCCCGCACGAGCGCCCGCCGCCGGGCCAGGTCATCCGCCAGATGCGGGACCAGGTCGCGGGCCAGGCGCAGGACCAGCGGCTCGCGGGACCAGATGGTCGCCACGAACATCAAGGCGAAACCGACGGTCTCCACAACCGGCACGGCGAAGTAGACAAACGCCTGGCCGGCGGCCATTGCCGCGATGGCCCGCACGGTCGCCATGAACACGGTGATGAGCAGCATCGCCGAGACCCGGCGGTACCGCCGGTACTGGAAGGCCGCGAAGGCGTAGGCGTAGACCACTGACACTCCGATGGCCCAGACCATCGAGCCGGCCACCAGGGTCAGGTAAAAGAGGGCCAGCGGGATCAACGTCGCCACGGCGATGGCCGGAAAGGCGTTCCGAGCCAGCATGAAGGCCACCCGCATCAAACCGGGGGCGGCGCCGGAATGATCAGAGGGAAGGATGCCGCAGTGACGAACGAGGCTGGACCCGGTCTCCCCGGGCGGTGGGCAAGCCGCGACGGGTGTCACGTCTGCCCGGGTCGCCCCCCGACGGGCATCCGATGATTCCGGCTGTACCGGCCGGGCCAGTTCCACTATCCCAGACATAGTGCTTGCCCCCTGTTGTTACCCGCCTGGCCCCCTGTACCCACCAAAAATTGAGTCTACGGCCGCCCTCACGCTCTGTCCCGTCGCTCGGGCCCCGTCGCTCGGACCCCGCTGCCAGGGCCGCATCGCTCGGACCCCGCCCCGCCCGGACCCCTCCCGAGCCGGCGGACCCCGGGACCGTCGAGCCTGCTCAAATGGACCCATGGCCAAGAATGTTCTCGGCGGTGACCTCGAGCCGTGCAGCTTCGATCCCCTGACCGGGTTCTACCGCAACGGCTGCTGCACGACTGGCGCCGACGACACCGGCGCCCACGTGGTCTGCGCCCGGGTCACCCCTGCGTTCCTCGAGTACAGCAAGCAGGCCGGCAACGACCTCACTGCGCCGCAGCCCGGTTCAGCGGTCTCCAGCCAGGAGACCGGTGGTGCCTGTGCGCCCCCCGTTGGCAGGAGGCGTTCGAGGCGGGCGTGGCACCTGAGGTCGTGCTCGAGGCGACCCACGTCCGGGCCCTGGAATGGGTCAACCTGGACGATTTGCGTCGCCACGCGGAGGCCTAAAGGCCCCTCGAGTGGGCGCCGAGCCGGGGAGGTGCTCCGTCGGCGCGCCGGTCGTCCGATAACCCCCGGCTAGCCTGATTCCAGTGCCCACGACATGCCGTGGCGAGTGCCCGGGGTGAGGACGCAGCAGGTCCGGAACCTTCAGACGGTTGATGTATCGATCGCATCAACCCGGATGGCCCGAGTTGACCGCCTCATCGTCGCCGCCCTGGTCGTTCTGGCCGTGGCCCTCCGGCTCCCCAACCTGGGCCGGGCCTACTGGATCGACGAAGGCATCACCGTCGGGATCGCCTCCCATCCGGTGCGGGAGATCCCGTCCCTCCTGCGCCTGGACGGGTCACCACCGTTGTTCTACGCCCTGCTGCACTTCTGGATGCGGATGTTCGGCACTTCTCCCGCCGCTACCCATCTGCTGGCCCTGCTGGTGTCGCTGCTGGCGATCCCGCTCGGGTACTGGGCGGGCCGGGACCTGTTCGACCGGCGGGCCGGCCTCGCCGCCGCGGCCCTGTTCGCCACGAATCCGTTCCTGGGCTGGTATTCGACGGAGACCCGCATGTACCCGATCGTGGTGGTGCTCGCCATCGTCGGCCTGACCTTCGCGGTACGAGCAGTGCGCGACCGCAGATGGCGGGACGGCATCGCCGCGGTCCTGGCCTTCACCGCCCTCCTCTACACCCACAACTGGGGCATCTACCTGTTCGGGGTCACGGCCGCCGTGCTGGCCGCCCTGGCAATTTCCCGCCGCGACCGCAAACTGGCGGTGGCCATCGCCGCCGCCAGCGCCGCCGTCATGGTGCTGTGGCTCCCCTGGGTCCCGGCCCTGGTGGATCAGGCTCAGAACACCGCGGCACCCTGGGCGGTCCGCCCTCATATCGGCGACTATTTCGCGGATCCGGCTTCTGCCCTCGGAGGAACCCTAGGGGTGGTGGTAGCTCCGCTCCTCGCCGCCGGGGCCTGGTGGACCCGCCGGCGGCGGCCCCTGGGAGGCGGCGAGTTGGCCCGGGTGTTGGCTGCCATCGGCATCCTTACGGCCCTGGCCGGATGGCTGGCCGCCCAGATCGAGCCGTCCTGGACGGTCCGCTACCTGGCGGTGATCGTGGCCCCGCTCCTTCTGGCCGCGGCGGGAGCGCTGTCACCCAGTCGACCCGGCCGCCTGGTGGTGGCCGCGACCTGTGTGCTGCTGGCCGGGTGGAGCGCAGTTGGGTCGCTGCTTCCCAATCCGAACGCCGCCTACGCCAAGAGCAACGTGGCCGCCATCGCCCGGGCCGTGGCGCCCCAGCTGGCGCCCGGCGACGTGGTGGTGACAACCCAGACCGAGCAGCTGGCCGTCCTGGCCCACTACCTGCCCAAGGGCCTGGTGTACATCACCCCGACCGGGCCGGTCAGCGATCCGTATGTCGTCGATTGGCGCAACATCATCAGCCGCCTCCGTCAGGCCCAGCCCTGCGACACCGTCGCACCGAGCATCGACGCCCTTCCCGTCGGCGCCCACGTGCTCGAGGTCAACCCGGTCCGCCAGTTGGGAGCGAGCGGGTCGGCCTGGTACCGGGCCGTCAACGGGCAGGTCGCCGAGATCGACCGGTTGATCGCCACCGACCCGTCGCTGCGGGCGGTCGGGTCCTATCAGGAGGGAATCACGCCGCGACCGTACAGTCCGGTCATCGGCGAGCTGTTCCAGCGGATCCCGGGAGCAGATCCCTGCAGTTGACGCTCGGCGCCCCCACCCGACCGTCCGGACCGACCGGACCGTCCGGACCCACCCGACCGTCCGGACCGACCGGACCAACCGGACCAACCGGACCAACCGGACCGACCCCGACCGGCCGGTCGGCTCCCGCCCCAGGAGACGCCGCCTACTGGCGGCGCTACGGGCGAGCCGCCCTGGCCCCGCTGCTGGCCGCGGCCGTGGTTTCCGTGGGGTTGGCCCTCGGGTGGCAGGGCGTGGATGCCCCCGCTCAGCTCTACCGGGTGGCCAGCTTCCGGGCGCATGGGTTCGCCCTCTGGGACAGCCAGTGGTTTGGCGGTCATTGGACGCTCAGCTACAGCATCCTCTATCCCGCCGTCGCGGCCGTGGCAGGAGTGGCAACGGTGACGGTCCTCGCCGCGACCGGAGCGGCCTTGGCCTTCGACCGCTTCGCCGTCGCCTACTTTGGTCGGGGGGCCACGCCGGCGGCCGTGGTGTTCTCGGTCAGCACGGTGGTGCAGGCCGCCATCGGCCAGTGGCCGTTCCTGTGCGGCGAGGCCCTCGGCCTCTGGGCCTGCTGGGCGGCCACCCGCAACCGCTGGACGATTGCCGCCGCCCTGGCCGTGGGCGCCTCGCTGATGAGCCCTCTGGCCGGGGCCTTTGTGGCCATGGCCATGGTCGCCTGGCTTCTCGCCGGCTCGGCGCCCCGGCCAGGGGGCCCCGTCGGGGTGGCCCTGGCCGCGGGGCTACCCATCGGCGTCACCGCGATCCTCTTCCCGGGACAGGGCCGGATGCCGTATCCCGGGCTGGACTACGGGTGGGAGATGGTCGTGGCCATCGCCCTGTTTGCGGTCGCGGGCCGAAGCTGACCGCGTTGTGAGCGCCGGGGTCTTGGTGTTCGCGGCCACGGCCACCACGGCGCTGCTGGTTCCCTCCCCGCTCGGGGGCAACGTGGGCCGGATCGAGGATGTTCTGGCCCTCCCGCTGGCCGTGGGCATGCTGTGGCCGGCTGGGCGGCGGCCGGCCGGCCGGTCCGGCAGGCGGGGTTGGGCCGGCGGGCGGGGTTGGGCCGGCGGGCGGGGTTGGGCCGGCGGGCGGGGTTGGGCCGGCCGGCGAGGCTGGGCCGGCCGCTGTTCCTCGCCGTGCTTGGGGTGCCCCTGATCCTGTCGCAGTGGGGGCCGGCCTGGGGCGCGATGACCACCGACGCCAATCAGCCCTCGACGCACCGCTCGTACTTCGAGCCGTTGGTGTCGGCCCTGGACCGGGCCGCAGCGGCGGGTCCGGCCGGGCGGGTCGAGGTCGTGCCCACCGAGTTCCACTGGGAGGCGGCGTTCGTGGCACCGGTCATGCCGCTGGCCCGGGGCTGGGAACGCCAGTTGGACGAGGCCGACGATCCGCTCTTCTACGGAGGGGCTAGCCGGCTCGGGCCCTCGTCCTATCGAGCCTGGCTGCTCGACAACGGCGTCCGCTTCGTGGCCCTGTCCGACGCCCCGCTCGACCTCGCCGGGACGGCCGAGGCCCGCCTGGTCGCGGCCGGCGTTCCCGGGCTGAACCTGGTGTGGCGGTCAGCGCACTGGCGGCTCTACCAGGTCGCGGGCAGCACCGGCATCGTGGCCGGGCCCGCCCTCCTGGTGAACCAGTCCGGCGGTCGGGTGGTGGTATCCGCCCCGTCGCCCGGACCCGTCCTGGTCCGCATCCACTACAACCGCAACTGGCAGCTCGCGTCCGGACAGGGTTGCGTCACCCCGACCGCCGCCGGGCCCGGAGGGCCCGGCGGGCCCGGGCAGACCTGGATCAAGGTCACCGTCCCGGTAGCCGAAAAGTTCACCCTCGACATCTCGCTCGTGCCGAGTCACAACGCCTGCTCCGCCCGTCGCCACAACTGACGCCGGCCAGAGCGTCACGGCCAGCAGGATCAACAACGGCCCGGTGCCGGGGTCGGTGCCCTGCCCGGTGAGCACCTGGCCCAGATCCTGACCGGCGAGACCGACGAAGGCCGCCACCACCATGCCGGTCACCAGGGCGCCACGACGAGTCCGCTCCCACAGCACGCCCAGCCCGACCAGCACCGCCACGACCCCGAGGACGGCGGCAAACGCCGCCCCCTGCCCGATCAGCACGTGGCCCACGGCCCGGTCCAACCCTGCGACCGGTCCCGGTTCACCGAAGCGGCCATTGGCGATCTGGGCGGCCGGCACGCCGGCGGCATGGTTGGTCGCCTGCCATTCCAGCAGCGACGACCCCACCCACACCACCACCCATGCGGCCCGACCCGCCCCCGCCCGGATGCGAGGGGGCCAGATCACCACGGCCACGATGGCGTAGAGAAGGGCCGCCCCGGGTGCCCCGGTCAGCAAGCTGGTCCCGCCCATGAACAGGCCACCAATGCCCTCACCGATCGTCCACACGCCGAGCGCCCAAACGACCGATATGCCGCGGGCCCAGCCGACCGTCCGGCCCCGGCCCCAGATCAGCCCGGCACCGATCGCGACCTGCAACGACGCGAACGCCGCGTTCCACACTGAGTAGCCGGTGGTCAGCAGCCGCGCCACTTGGAAGTCGGCGCGGGCGATGGGTCTCGGCAGGCCCATGTTGGCCATGCCGAGGATCCCCTCCATGAACGCCCGGGTGAACATATGGGGCTGGAACTGCAGGGCTCCGTCGAGCAGCCACAGCACCCCGAGAGCCACCTCCAGCTGGCGGCGACGCCGCCCGGCGCTCAGCCGCTCGGTCACGGGTGGGATCGGAGGCGGAGGAACGGGGCGCTGCGGACCGCGGTGGCCGCCAGCACTACCAGGGCGGCGATCTCCACCCACAGACTCTGATGGGCGAAGGGGGCGTCAAAGGAGTCCGTGAAGCCGAGCAGTCCGACGTTGATACTGATGATCAACGACACCAGCGTTCCCGCGACCATCAACGCCCCCGCCCCGGCCGCCAGGGCCAGGTAACGACGGGGCGCGGCCAGAACGCTCACCGCCACGACCACGGCGCCGATGAAGTTGAGCAGGAACAGGGTGCCGATGCTCGGCAGGTGCTTGTAGCCCGCACTCCAGAGGTGCAAGTGGATCCAGCCCATCCAGATCAGGAGGCCGGCGCCGGCCACCCGGCCGACGAGAAGATCGACGGGCACGGTCCACTCCCGGACCCGGTTCCGGTTAATAGCTAACACCACCGGACCCTCCGCTGGCTGGCACGGTGCTGGCCGGGGTACTGGTTGGTACCGAGGCGGGCGCGCCGGTCGTGGCGCCGGACCCTCCCACCGTGATCTCCTGATTCATTCCCAGCGATTTGTGACTGTCGATGGGACAGAAGAGGTCGTAGCTGCCGTTCTGCAGGGTGACATTGAGGTCGGCGCTCTGCCCGGGCTGAAGGTCGGGTGTCGTCGCATTGACGCCGGGACCGGTGATCTCGAGCGAGTGGACCACCTTCCCGTTGTTGACCGCCTTGAAGGTGTAGGCGCCGGTGTGGAACGAGCTCATCGACACGGCCAGCTTGAACTCGGTCTCGCCCACCGTGACCGAGGTCCCGCTTCCGGTGGTGGCCCCCGTTGTCGCCGTGGGGTTCGAACTGCTGGTGTGGCTGGACCCGCAAGCCGCCGCCGTCAGCGCCACTACCCCGAGACCCAAGCCAAAGATCAGCTTCCTGCGTCCTCGGGTTCCAGTTCGCATGTGCAGTTCTCCCTTCCAAGTGAGTTGAGCTACCTATCAGTACGCACACCGAGGCCGAGTGGTTCGGTGCCGGGGCGGGAGCTTGTATGGCGTCGGTCAATCGTTCGCCGTCCGGCGCTCGTACTATTCAACGTGGCCCGGATCGGCATCCCCGCGGAGCGAATGGCTGATGACGCCCTGCTCGAGGGGTTGGCGGCGGGGGGCCCCGAGGTCGGATTGGTGTTCGTGCGCCGGTTCCAGCGCCACGTGTTCGGTGTGGCCTTGGCCGTGGTGGGCGATCCGCATCTCGCCGAGGACGTGGCCCAGCAGACCTTCGAGCGGGCCTGGCGGCGGGCGGCCAGTTTCGACGCCAGCAGGGGGTCGGTGCGGACCTGGCTGACGACCATCGCCCACAACCTGGCCATCGACGCGGTCCGGGCTCGCAAGCCCACACCGGTCGATCCCACCGACCTCATCCGGCTACTCGGCCGCAGCATCGACGAACCCGAGCGACGCTCGCTCGGCACGGAATCCGCCGACGAGTTGCGGGCCGCCCTCGGCGGTCTCCCCGCCGAACAGGCCCGGGCCGTGGTCATGGCGGGCGTGTACGGCATGACCGCCCAGGAGGTGGCCGCCGCCGATGGCGTGCCGTTGGGAACGGCCAAGACCCGGATCCGCTCGGCGATGATGAAGCTGCGGCTGGCCCTGGATCCGGAGGCGGCCCAGCCATGAACGAGCTGACCTGCGCCCAGGTGCGCGAAGAAGCCGCCGAGTTTGCCCTCGACATCCTCGAACCCGCAGAGCGCAGCGTCCTGGCCGCCCACCTGTTGCGCTGCCCGGCCTGCCGGGAGGAGGTCGACGCCATGTGCGGCGTCGCCACTCGTCTGATCGAGTTGGTACCCGGCACCGAGCCGCCGCTCGGATTCGATCGGCGGGTCCTGGCCCGGGTGCAGGACCTGGCGCCGTCCTCGCGTTCGGTCTGGCCGTTCCGGCGCGGCGAGGGCCGGGGAGGAGGAAGCCGATCTGGCCGCCGCAGCCGGCTGATCGCGGCAGCCGCGGCCGTGGCCGCCGCGGCGGCGTTGATCTTCGGTTCGGTGGGCTGGTTGATGGGACGTTCGGATCACCACCCGACCAGCAAGCTGATCCTCGCCGCCGAGTTCGAACAAGGTGGCCGCGACGTGGGGGAGGTCTACGCCTACCGCGGCACCCCGCCCTGGTTGAACATGACCGTGCACGACGTGAGGGGCGATCAGAAGGTGACGTGCGAGCTGCTGGGCAAAGACGGGAGCCGCACACCGCTCGGCTCCTTTGACCTCGTCGGCGGGAGTGGCTCCTGGGGTGCACCCGACCGTTGGGGGCTCACCGGGATCAGCGGGGCCTGGCTGGTCGGCAGCAACGGCCAGGTGATCGCCACCGCCATCTTCCGCTCGTAGGGCTCACTCCCGACCCAGTAGGGCGTCGAGGGCGTGACCGATGGCTGCCTCCGCGGCCTCCTCCGCGGTCCCGTGGCCGGCGGCCCGGGCGTCCGCCAGCGAGCTGAGCAGGGTCACCGACACCAGGTTCCGTTCCACCGCCCCGCCGTCGGTGCCGTCGGGCAGCGACACCGCGTCCCCCCATTTCATGGCCACCCGGAAGGTGCCCGGGTGGCCGACCTTGGGCTCGAGGCTGGCCTCGGAGATCACCCGGGGCGGTACCCGGCCGATCGTCGTGTAACGCCACCCGGCCATGTCCTCGACGGTGAGATTCGGGACGTTGAGGTTGGCCACCACGGCGGCTCCCCCGAGGCCGGTGGACAACCCACCCACCACCGCGCTGGCCACGGCCGCGGCACCGTCCCACACCTGATCGGTCAGCATCTCATCCCAGCCCTGGCCTTCGACCCCAAATCCCCGGACCGCCTGGCTGACGGCCACTCCGCTGATGCCACCGGCCCGAGCCGTGAGGGCGGCGCCGACCGTGCCGGAGTGGTACACCGAACGACCCACGTTGATGCCCGGGTTGATGCCCGCCACCACCAGGTCGAAGGGAGGACCAAAGGCACCCAGGCGGGCGAACATGACACACAGGGCGGGCGGTCCGGTCACCGACCAGGCATCAGGAAGGCCGTCGAGGCGGACCTGATGCACTTCTGGCTGAATGCGGTGCAGGGCCCCGAGGGACGCACTGGCCCCTGAATATTCGTCATCGGGCGCCACCACGGTGACCGATCCGCGCTCGGTCATGGCCCGGGCCAGTACGTGGAGGCCCTCCGAATCGATGCCGTCGTCGTTGGTGACCAGGATTCGCACGGCGCGGTGTTATCACGCCGGAGCGCCTAGCCTGAGCCCATGCTGTACGCGTGGGGATTTGAGCGGGTGGGCGTCGTCGCCGGTGACCTGTATTTCCTCGATCCGAACCCCTCCTCGGGCCAGGAAGGTGCGGAGCGCGGTGTCCGCCTCGAAGTGCGCTTGCTGGACCGGCCGCCCCTGACCGGCTCGATCTATGCGGCCCAGCCCATTGTCATCGACCGACCGGTGTGGCGGGCCGACCTGCTCGAGACGGTCTCCGGTGATCCCGGCAGCCACGACCGCACCCATCATCATCCCCACTTTCAGGGGTGGGAGCCGGGGACGCGACAGTTCGACCCGGCGCTGTCGGGCGACCCGATGGGCTGGCTCAGCGATCAGCTCACCCGCCTGCCCGACCTGCTGGCCGGCGCCGAGATCGACGCCGGCGAGATCGGCCCGGCTGACGCCCGGGACCTGGCCGCCACGGCCCCCGAGATCGTCGCCGCGGTGGGATCGCTGCTGACCCGGGTCCGGGCCGGCGAACTGGGCCAGGCCCCAGCTCAGATCGAGGGTGAAGCCGGTACCGCGGCCGGGAATGGCGGCGACGCTTCGGCGACCGAGGTGGCGGGCTCGACGGGTCCCCTTGGGGTTCGGGCCGGCTGGCTATAGCCCCAAGGGCTACCCCTCTGGTTGTGGGGGGAGCGGGTCGTCGAAGGCGGGGTGGCCGTCGCGGTCAGTCGGTTCGGGCCCGCCGGTGGCGCCGGATCCTTCGCTGAGGCCATGCACGGTGAACGGCGCCATCATTCCCTCCTCGGCCCGGATGACATGGACAACCGCGTTGACCAGAGCCAGGTGGGTGAAGGCCTGCGGGAAATTGCCCAGGTGACGGCCGGTGTGGGGATCGAGCTCCTCGGCGTACAACTCGAGCGGGCTGGCATACGACAGCAGACGCTCGCACAGCCGGCGGCCCCGCTCGATCTCGCCGATCTCGATGAGGGCGGACACCAGCCAGAAGGAGCAGATGGTGAAGGTACCCTCCTCGCCGGCCAGCCCGTCGTCGGTCTCGCTCGACGCGATATCGGAGCACCAGCCCCTCGTGGGTGAGCTCGTCGGCAATGGCCAGTACCGTCGCCCGGATACGGGGATCCTCCGGCGGCAGGAAGCGAAGGAGCGGCAGGAGCAGCAAGGAGGCGTCGAGAGCGTCGGACCCGTATCGCTGCACGAACACCCCCCGCTTGTCCACTCCGTGGGTGCAGATATCGGCGTGGATCTGGTCGGCGAGCGCCTGCCACTTGTCGGCGTACATGGGCTCGTCGTACATGCGGGCCAGGCGGGCGCCTCGGTCCAGGGCTACCCAGCACATGAACTTGCTCGACGTGAAGTGTTGCGGCTCGCCCCGCACCTCCCAGATGCCGCGGTCGGGCTCCTCCCAGTGCTCGGTAGGCGCACTCGACCTGGCGCTTGAGGACGGGCCAGAACGACTCCTGCAGCTGGGCCCGGGATCGGGCGTGCAGTAGGACCGAGTCGAGCACCGCGCCCCATACGTCGTGTTGTTGCTGCTTGTAGGCGGCGTTGCCGGTCCGGACCGGCCAGGCGCCCTCATAGCCGGACAGGTGGGGCAACGACTCCTCGGTCAGCTCGTGCTCGCCGCCCACGCCGTACATGACCTGGAGGGCCTGGCCATCGCGGCAGGCATCGGCGATGAAATAGAAGAAGTCGTTGGCCTCGCGGTCGAATCCCAGCGTGTAGAGACCCCACAGGGCAAAGGTGGAGTCGCGCACCCAGGCATAGCGATAGTCCCAGTTGCGCTCGCCCTGTGGCGTCTCGGGCAGGCTGGTGGTCGACGCGGCCAGCAGGGCCCCGGTCGGCGCGTACGTGAGGCCTTTGAGGGTCAGGGCACTGCGCTGGAGGTAGCTGCGCCAGCGGTGATCGGGGAAGTCGCCCAGGGTGATCCACTGCCGCCAGTGCTCGGACGTGCGGTGCATGCGTTCCTGGGCATCCTCGTAGGTCATCGGGGCCGGAAGCGGCGACCACGACAGGGCCACGAAGTGGCAGTCGCCCTCCACCATGCGGGTGCGGGCGTTGAGGCCCCGGCGCTCGATCCCGGGACGGAGGTCGGTGGTGATGCGAAGCTTGACGCTGGTGCCATCGCCGGTGGCGATGATCTGGCCGTACCCGTCGCCTTCGTAGATCCAATCGGGCTGGATGCGGGCGTAGTCAAACATGGGGTCGCAGGTCATGGAGAGGTCGACCGCACCACTCACGCACCTGACCGTGCGCAGCAGGCAGTGCTCGGCGTCGTAGTCGGTAGGAGAGCGCCGGTGGGTCTTCGAACGCTCCGTCAGGTTGTGCCAGGGACCCATGCACAGGGCGTCGCGCACGATCAGCCAGCCCGTGCGGGTCTGCCAGGTCGTCTCGATCATGAGGCTGCCCGGCAGGTAGCGGCGGGCCGCCGGCACCATCTCGTCGTAGGGACCGATCCGGAACGACCCGGCGCTGCGGTCGAGCAGCGCACTGAAGATGGACGGCGAGTCGGGCCGAGGCACGCACATCCACTCGACCGCCCCGCTCGGGGCGATCAGGCAGGTCGTTTCGCAGTCCGAGAGGAACGCATAATCGGCGATGAGCGGGAAACGGGCTGCCGCCCCATCCCGCCGGGTTGGCGTCGGCCGAGAACGCCCCTGTGGTGGCGTCGGGTTGCAGTCGTTCGGTGGCCTTCACGGTGAGCAGCGTACCTTTTGGGCGGCCGGTCACCGCAGTACGGTGCGGCGTCAGAGCCGCCCTCAGGGCGGCCGCAGCACCAGTTGGGATTCGGACGCCCGAGGGACCCGCCGGCCGCCGGCGACGGGCCCGTGGCCGGGCCGGGCCGGGCCGGGCCGGCGCCGGGCTCGCGGGAGGCCGTTGTGCTGGGCGGGGTCGGCAAGCGAGGATTGCCGGCGTGCCCTACCACGCCATGACCCCGGAAGAGATCGAACGCTTCATCCGGGCCGTTCCGGCCCGACCAGCGGTGCTGGCCACGGTGCGAGCCGACGGGCGACCCCACCTGGCCCCGGTGTGGGTGGACCTCGACGACGACGGATCGATCGTGTTCACCACTGGCGAGGGGACCGTGAAGGGCCGCAACCTGCGGCGCAGCGGACGGGCAGCTATGTGCATCGACGACGATCGACCACCTTTCTCTTTCGTGGTGCTGGAAGGCCCAGTGACGATCGACGACGACCTCGACCAGGTTCGGTCCTGGGCCGCTCGACTGGGCGGGCGCTACATGGGCGAGGAGCGGTCGGCCGCCTACGGGGCCCGCAACGGTGTCCCGGGTGAACTGCTCGTCCGGCTCCGTCCGGAGCGGATCACCTCGGCCGCTGATATGGCGGACTGACCGCGACCACCACCCCTCCATGTAGCGTGCAATGTCATATGGCTGCTCCCGATCGACAGGGCCGGCGCCAGCTCCTCGAGCTGGCCCCCGACGAGCTTCTCCGCCAAGCCCGCGCCGTACGAGACGGAGCGCACGGGACCAGGGTCACGTACTCGCCGAAGGTCTTCATCCCCTTGACGATGCTGTGCCGGGACAAATGCGGCTACTGCACCTTCGCCAAGGCTCCGGCCCGTCTCGACGCTCCCTACCTGACGCCCGAGCAGGTGCTGCAGATCGCCCGGCAGGGAGCGGAAGCCGGCTGCCACGAGGCCCTCTTCACCCTCGGTGAGCGACCGGAAGATCGGTATCCGGTAGCCCGGGATTGGCTGGAATCGCACGGTTATGGCTCGACCATCGACTACCTGACGGCGATGTGCCGCGCCGTGCTCGACGAGACCGGGTTGCTGCCCCACGCCAACGCGGGCGCTCTTTTTCCCGAGGAGCTGGCTCAGCTGCGCCCCGTCAGCGCCAGCCAGGGGATGATGATCGAAACCCTGCGGGAGGATCTGGCCGCCCACCGGGGTGCCCCGGACAAGACGCCTGAGCGGCGGCTGGCCACCCTCTACGCCGCCGGGCGAGCTCGCCATTCCCTTCACCACCGGGATCCTGGTCGGCATCGGCGAGGACCGGGCCGACCGGGTCGAGGCCCTGGAGGCCATCGCCGCCAGCCACGCCCGCTTCGGCCACGTGCAGGAGGTGATCGTGCAGAACTTCGTACCGAAGGCCGGCACGGCCATGCACCGCTCCCCCGCCTGCCCTCCCGACGAATTTCGTGGATGCTATTGCCCTGGCTCGACTCATCCTTCCTCCCGAGGTGCACGTCCAGGCCCCGCCCAATCTGTCGGACAACTTCGGGGGGCTGCTCGACGCCGGCATCGATGACTGGGGCGGGGTCTCCCCGGTGACCGCCGATCACGTGAACCCGGAGCGACCGTGGCCGGCGCTCGACATCCTGCGGTCGGTGACCGAGGCGGGGGGCTTCGAGCTGGCGCCGCGGCTCACGATCTATCCCGGGCTTCGGGCTCGACCCCCGGCGCTGGCTCGACGAGGGCATGCGCTTCGCGGTGATGGACCGGAGTGACGCCGAGGGGCTGGCCCGGGACGATCCCGGCTCGGTGTATCCGCAGAAGGTGGGCGAGTACAAGAACGTGGGCGACGGCGCCGAGGTGGTAATGGTCGGCCGGCGTTCCACCCAGTGGTACTCGGGTGCCGACGTCCATCCATCCCGTCTGCTGCCGGGAACGCCGCGGGCTACCGGCGCGGTGGGCGAGGTGCTGAACGGTGTCCGCCTCGGCCAGGAGCCGGGTCTCGACGAGCTGGTGACCCTCTTCTCGGCCCGGGGTGGCGAGGTGGCCGCCGTCGCCGGGCTGGCCGATGAGCTGCGGTTGCTCGCCGTCGGCGACACCGTGACGTGGGTCAGCAACCGCAACATCAACTACACCAACGTCTGCACGTTCAAGTGCCGGTTCTGCGGATTCTCGAAGGGGCCGCTCTCGCTCAACCTGCGGGGCACGCCCTACCTCCTCACCCTGGACGACATCGCCGGCCGGGTCCGCGAGGCCTGGGCTGTGGGCGCCACCGAGGTTTGCCTCCAAGGCGGGATCCATCCCGACTTCGACGGTGACTATTACATCGACGTCGCCAAGGCGGTCAAAGACGCCGCCCCGGATATTCACGTCCACGGCTTCACTGCGCTGGAGGTGACCGAGGGAGCCCGCCGCCTCGGTGAGCCGCTGGCGTCGTATCTACAGCGCCTGATGGACGCCGGCCTGCGGTCCCTGCCGGGGACCGCGGCCGAGATCCTCGACGACGAGATCCGGGCCACCCTCTGCCCCGACAAGATCAACACCGAGCAGTGGCTGGAAGCCCACCGCACCGCCCACTCGGTGGGGCTCCGCTCCAACATCACCATCATGTTCGGCTCCATCGAGCAGCCCGTCCATTGGGCCCGCCACCTTGTTCGCACCCGGGAGCTGCAGAAGGAGACGGGAGGGTTCACCGAGTTCGTCGGTTTGCCGTTCGTCCATATGGCCGCGCCGATCTACCTGCAGCGCAAGTCCCGCCGGGGACCCACCTGGCGGGAGGTGGTGCTCATGCACGCGGTGGCGCGCATCGCCTACCACGGCCTCATCGACAACATCCAGGCGTCGTGGGTGAAGCTGGGCGTCGACGGCGCCCGCCAGCTGTTGATGGCCGGCGTCAACGATCTGGGCGGCACCCTCATCAACGAGAACATCTCGCGCGCCGCCGGCGCCAGCCACGGTCAGGGCCTCGACGAGGAGGGGTTCCGTTCAATCGTGGAGCCGCTCGGGCGGAGCCTGGCCCAGCGCACCACCCTCTACGGGCGGGTTGGGGCCGGCGTGGGCTGAGTGGTCCCCGGGTCCCGGCGGCCGGCGGCCGGCGGGCCGGGTGCCGGGGTGCGGGGTTGGGCGGTCCGGTGGGTTCGATTCACACCTCGGGTTCGCTTTTGCTCATAGAGGCGATAAAACCGTACCCGAGGTGCAAAATCGCACCCAGTTTGAGGGACCCCGGCCGCCGGCTTCGGCCCTCTGGCCCTCGGGTGAGAGAAGGCGAACGGGCCGCCTCTGAGTGGCCTTCCGGCGAACCGGGCCGGCTAGCTGTGGGCCAGTTCCCGGAAGGGCACGTCCCGATCGACCTGCGGTTCCTTCGGCAGGCCGAGGACGCGCTCACCGAGGATGTTGCGCATCACTTCGTTGGTGCCGCCGGCGATCCCGGCACCCGGAGCCGAGAGGATGGCGGCGCTGGCTTGAGCGGCCTCGGAGTCATCCTCCGCCCAGGCCGTGGCGGCCGGACCGGCGAGCCGGCACGCCAGCTCGGCGGACCGCATCGACAGGAGCGACCCGCTCAGCTTGGCAACCGAACCCTCTGGACCGGGAACCCGCCCCGCGGCCACCGCCCCCCGGATGCGCAAGCCAACCATGTCGAGTACCCAGGAGCGGATCAGGAGGTCAGCCAACTCCTCCCGAACGACGGGATCGTCGCTGATGCCGCGCCGGCGGGCGAGCTCGAGATGGGTGGCGATCAGGGCGAGCGGCGAAGTCTTTTCCGTACTGTGACCGGCACCGATGGCGACCCGCTCGTTCATCAGGGTGGTAAGGGCGACCCGCCATCCGTCCCCCGGCTGGCCCAGAATGCGGTCGGCGGGGATACGGACGCTGTCGAAGAACACCTCGTTGAAGTTGGCTCCGCCGTTCATCTGGCGCAAGGGGCGAACGGTCAAACCGGGGCTCCCCATGTCCAGGATGAACATCGACAGCCCTCGATGCTTGGGCTGGTCGGGATCGGTCCGGGCCAGGACAATGCCGTACTGCGAATGGTGAGCGCCCGACGTCCACACCTTCTGGCCGTTCAGCACCCACTCGTCGCCGTCGCGCTCTGCGGTTGAGCGCAGGCTGGCGACATCCGAGCCGGCAGACGGCTCCGAGAAGAGCTGGCACCAGATCTCTGCACCCTGGGCCGCCGGGCGGACGTAGCGTTGCTTGTGGGCTTCGGTCCCGTGGGCGAGGACGGTTGGTATGCACATGCCGAAGCCGATGGTGTAGACCCCTTCGGGGGTGGCGTACCCGGTGGCCTCCTCGTTGAAGATGGTCTGGTAGCGCCCGGGGAGCCCCTGCCCTCCGTACTCCTTGGGCCAGGTGAGGCCCGCCAATCCAGCCTCGTAGAGGGCGGCCTGATAGGCGCGCGCCGCGTCGACCCCCTCCGGGTCGGCGGCTCGCCGCCCACCGTCGCCGTCGGTCCTCAGGGGTACGTTGGCCTCGAGGCAGGCCCGGACCCGCCGGCGGAAGCCGGCTTCCTCGACGTCCTGGCCGTCGGTATCGGTGGCGGCGATGCTCATCGGTCCCCCTTGTCGGGCTGGACGTCGGTCATGGCGGTGCGGCGAGCTGCGGACACGCCGGCTCGCCCGACACGATAGCGACCGGCGGCCTGCCCACCGCCAGTCGGCCCACCCCACCGCCGACCGGCCCACCCCACCGCCGACCGGCCCGCCCACCGCCAGCCGACCGTCGATCCCCCCAGCACCAAGGCGGCGGGGCGCCCCACCGGCACATCGGGGTGCCATGCTGGATGGAGCGGGGTTGGTGTCGACCGGCCAACACCCATGGAGGCACATTGAGCGAAGACCAAACATCCCGGCTCCGGGTCCACGTCGACCCGGACAAGTGCCAGGGCCACAGCCGGTGCTACAGCCTGGCTCCCGAGTTGTTCGATGTCGACGACCTCGGCGGATCGTCCGAACGAGGCGACGGCGTTGTTCCTCCCGAACTGGTGGAAAAAGCTCGCCGAGCCGTGGCGAACTGCCCGGAGTTCGCCATCGCGATCTCGGAGATCGGAACGGCGCCATGAGTAGCCGGCACCCGCCCGTCACGGACTGGGCCACCGACTTCGACCATACCGACCCCGCCTGGGTGGCCGATCCCTACCCGATATGGGACGACCTGCGGGGTCGCTGCCCGGTCGCCCACAGCGACCGCTACGGCGGGACCTGGCTGCCGGTACGCCAGCAGGACATCGCGGCCGTGGCCTACGACACCGAGCATTTCACCTCCCGCTCGGTCGTGGTCAACGAGGTCCGGCCCGGGCCCGATCAGCCGCCGGCGCCGATCGGGCTGGCCCCGCCGATCACCTCGGATCCCCCCTTCCACGCCCTGGCCCGGCGAATGCTGCTACCGGCCTTCTCGCCCAAACCCATCGCGGCCCTGGAGCCCTTCACCCGGGGGTTGTGCCGGGAATTGCTCGATTCCGTGCGGGACCGCTCGGAGTTCGACGCCGCCGTCGACTATGCCCAACACATCCCGCTGCGGGTAATCATCGGCATGCTCGGCTTTCCGCAGCAGGACGCCGACATCTTTCGCCGCTTCATCCACCAGATCATGGAGGACGTCGACCTGTCGCCGGAAGAGCGCCAAGCCGTGCTCGCTGTCGGCGAGATCGACGCCTATATGGACGCCCGTATCGCCGAACACCAGGCCCAGCCACGCGACGACCTCACCTCGTTTCTCATGGGCGCCGACCTCGAGGGTCAAAAGCTGTCACCCGAGCACGTTCGGGGGACGATGATCCTGCTGCTGATCGCCGGCATCGACACGACGTGGTCGGCCATCGGGGCCGCGCTGTGGCATCTGGCATCCCATCCCGACGACCGCCGGCGACTGGCGTCCGAGCCCGCCCTGATGGACACGGCCGTGGAGGAGTTCCTCCGGGCCTACGCGCCCGTGACGATGGCCCGTCTGGTGGCCAAAGACGTCGAGCTCGACGGCCGGTTGCTACGCCAGGGGGATTGGCTGCTGCTGCCATTTCCAGCCGGCAACCGAGATCCGGAAGCCTTCCCCGCCGCCAACGAGGTCCACCTCGACCGGGCCGACAACCGCCACTCCGCCTTCGGCCTGGGCATCCACCGCTGTCTCGGTTCCAACCTGGCCCGCATGGAGCTGCGGGTGGCCCTGGAGGAGTGGATAGCCCGTTACCCCGAATTCGAGCTGGCGGATGCCGCCGCGGTGACGTGGTCAAGTGGCCAGGTGCGCGGCCCCCGAAGCATCCCGGTGCGGATCAAGGCGTCCGGCTAATCCACGTCCGCAAGCCGTCGGGCCGGTTCCCGCGAGCTGGGCTCGGCCGGCCGGCCAACCCAGCCCCGGCGGGGCGTTAGGTCGTGGGCTCGTCCCCGCCATCGCGCCCCCCAGCCCGGGCCGGCAGGAGGTCGCCGGCCTGGCGGCCCGGACCGGGGACGGGCCTGAAGTCCCGCGGGCCGACTCGCTCCCCGCACGACCCACACACCAGGAGGGTATCGGTGGTCTCCCCGCATCCCTTATGGGTGAGCCGCAAGGGTGGTCCCGAGGGGGCGGAGTATTGGTCGCCCCACTGCCGCATGGCGTTGATCACCGGCCAGAGGTCGCGACCCTTGTCCGTCAAGCGGTAGTCGTAGCGCCGCGGGTGCTCCTGATAGGGAACCCGCACCAGAATCCCGCCGTCCACCAGGCGCGACAGGCGCTGCTGGAGGATATTGCGCGAGATTCCGAGCCGGCGCTGGAAGTCGTCGAAGCGGGTCACTCCGAGGAACGTGTCGCGCAGGATCAACATGCTCCACCACTCGCCGACCACCTCGAGACACTGGGCCACCGAACAATCCATGGCCGCGAAGCTCTTCCGTTCCACCCTCTCCAGAATAGTGGGTTGCATTATTGAACGCAACCCACTATTGTCCGTTCCATGACAGAACTCGCCTGTGAGCGGCGACCCGGGACGGCGGTGCAGCCCGATGGGGGCGGCCCGAGCCCGGTGGCCAACCGCGAGGACCGGCCGGACGCCCCCCGCCGTGACCGGCCGGACGCCAACCTCACCGACCGGCCGGACGCCAACCTCACCGACCCGCCGGACCCCACCCTCCAGGATGGCCAGGATCGCCGGCGGGGCCGAGTGATTTTCGCGGTCACCGCCCTGGGCGCGTTCATGGCCTCCCTGGACCTGTCCATTGTCAACGTGGCCTTCCCGGCCCTCCAGCACTCCTTCCCCCACGATTCGCGGCCCACGCTGGCGTGGGTGATCACCGCCTACACCATCGTGTTCGCCTCGCTGCTCGTCACGGCCGGACGCACCGCCGACCGGCTCGGACGGCGGCGGATCTTCTTCGCCGGGTTGGGGATTTTCACGTTGGGTTCGGCCATGTGCGCTCTGGCCCCGTCGGTGGCGTTGTTGATCGGCGGGCGCCTCGTGCAGGGCATCGGGGCCGCCGCCATGGTGCCTTCGTCGGTGGGACTGCTGCTCGGAGCCTTTCCCATCGAGCGGCGCTCGCAGATCGTGGCCCTCTGGGGTGGCGTGGGTGCCTTGGCGGTGGCCACCGGCCCGTCGCTCGGCGCCGCCCTCATCTCGATTGGCGGCTGGCGGTGGGCCTTTTACGTCAACCTGCCAATCGGCCTGCTGGCCTGGCTGGTGGGCCGCAAGGTCTTGGTCGAGACTCGCACCGAGGCGACCGAGGCCCGCCCCGATTACGCCGGTGTAGCCCTGCTGGTGGGGACGCTGGCCGCCCTGGTGCTGGCCATCTCCGAAGGACCCAGTTGGGGTTGGGGCAGCGCTCGAGTCGTGGCCTGCTTCGCGGTGGTGCCGATCCTGGCGGTGGTGTTTCTGTACCGCTCGGCGCACCATCCGGAGCCGGTGCTGGACTTGCACCTGTTCTCGGCCCGGTCTTTTTCCGTGGCCAATGCCGCCGTCGTTCTCTACGCCATGGGCTTCTACGCCATGCTTCTCGGCAACGTGCTGTTTCTGACCGGAGTGTGGCACTACTCGATCATGAAGGCTGGCCTCGCCATCACTCCCGGTCCCCTCGTGGTGGCCGCCGTGTCGGGCCCGGCTGGTCGGCTGGCGGCCCGGGTGGGGTTCCGGGCCGTGCTCGTCACCGGGTCGGCGCTGCTGGCGAGTGGGCTGCTGTGGTACGCGACCCGAGTCGGCGTACAGCCCGCCTACCTGACCGAATGGCTGCCCCCCACCCTCGTCACCGGGCTGGGGATCGGCCTGACGTTCCCCGTCATGAGTGCCGCGGCCGTGTCGAGCC
The DNA here is from genome assembly GCA_963769725.1 of uncultured Acidimicrobiaceae bacterium. GTDB lineage: Bacteria > Actinomycetota > Acidimicrobiia > Acidimicrobiales > Palsa-688 > PALSA-693. The sequence continues at coordinate 111,193 of CAVYMU010000013.1, forward strand.
TGCCCGGGCACCGCTTCGCGGTAGGCAGCGCCGTCAACCAAACCGCCCGTCAGGTCGGTGGCTCGCTCGGCATCGCGGTGCTGGTGGTAGTCCTCGGCGCCCCTGTCACTGCGGCCGCGGCGTTGCACAACTTCCACCACCTGTGGCTCTTCGCGGCCACTACGGCCGCCCTGTCCGGCGCCGTGGCGGTGCTGTTGGGACCTCCTCAGCCGGCGGCGGCCACGACGGCCGCGCCGGCGGCGGCGGCCGCGCCGGCTGCAGCGGCCGCCGCAGCGCCGGTCGCAGTGGCGGCCGGGCCAGCCTACGGCGGCACTGGCAAGCCGCCCTCCTGACGAAACCCCGATCCCAACCCAGCCCGGGGCCGGGCGGCCTACGCTCGGGGGCCGGCGGGGGCGCCAGGAGGACGCCCTCGAGGAGGCGACCCATGACCATCAACGGCGAATCCGCACCGGCGCCCCCGGTGGACCCGGCTCTGCTGGCGGAAGCAAACGGCGTCATCGACGGGGCGGTCGAGTTGCGCCGTCGCATTCACCGCCACCCCGAGACCGGGCTCGATCTACCGATTACCCAGGAGGCCATCCTCGAATCGCTCGACGGCCTCGGATTCGAACTCGGCACCGGCACCGCCATCACCTCGGTCGTGGCCACCCTCGACGGAGACCGGCCCGGACCCACCACCCTGCTGCGGGCCGACATGGACGCCCTCGAGATGCCCGAGGACACCGAACTCGAATTCGCTTCCACCGTGGACGGGAAGATGCACGCCTGCGGCCACGACGCCCACGTGGCCATGCTCGTGAGCGCGGCCCGTCTGCTGGCTGCGCACCGGAGGGAGCTGGCGGGTCGGGTCGTGCTCATGTTTCAACCTGGAGAGGAGGGATTCGGGGGGGCCCGGGTGATGATCGACGAGGGCCTGCTCCGCGCCCACGGCCCCGTCGACCGGGCCTTCGCCATCCATGTCACGCCGGTCATACCGTCCGGCCTGGTCGCGTGCCGGCCCGGCACCATGATGGCCTCCTGCGACGAGTTCCAGATCACCGTCATCGGTCGGGGCGGTCACGCGTCGATGCCCCACGACGCTACCGACCCGGTGCCAGTCGCCTGCGAGATCGTGACCGCCCTGCAGGCGATGATTACCCGGGTCCTGCCGGCGTTCGACCCGGCCGTCCTCACCGTCACCCGGATCGAGGCGGGCACGGCGTTCAACGTGATCCCGGAGTCCGTGACCTGCGACGGCACCATCCGGTCCGTGTCCGACGCAGCACGGGACCTGGCGATCGCCGGCCTGCACCAGGTGGCCGAGCACGTCGCCGCGGCTCACAACTGCCGGGCCCGAGTGGAGATCATCGCCGACCGCCACTACCCGGTGACCGTCAACGACGACCGCGCCGCCGATCGCACTCTCGCCGTGGCCGGGACGCTGATCGGGCCGGAGCGGGTAGTGCGGATGCCGAATCCCGTCATGGGCGCCGAGGACTGGTCCTACGTCCTGCAGCAGGTGCCCGGGTCGATGGCATTTCTGGGTGCCGGTCCTCCAGGGGTAAAACACCCGGCCCCCAACCATTCCAACCGCATGCTGATCGACGAGCCGGCGATGACGACGGGCATCGCCCTGCACGTGGCCATGGCCCTCAGCTGAGCGGCCCGGGGCTGATGCCCGGGCCAGACTCCGCCAAGGCCTTGATCCCGTCCACCGTCGCTTGCATGTTGCGCCGCCACTCGGCCAGCCGCACCGCGACGATGCGCTCCTCCTTGTCCGGCCTGGCCTTGATGGCAGCCGTCAAGCCCGACGGGGCCGGACCCATACGAGCCCATTGGCGCAGCCGGCAGCCGCCGGAGTCAGCCTCGAGCTCAAAGCGCCAGGAGGCGGCTACGCCTTCGGGACTCTCGACGTCCCAGCCGAACGTCCGGCCGGGGTCGCACGCCACCACCCGTGAGGTGCTCTGCCAGGCCCCGATGGCCGGATGCTCGTTGCGGCCGCGGAAGCGGGCGCCCAGCCGGGGTCCCGCCGCGCCTTCGAGCCACTCGGCTCCCTTGAACTCGTCGGAGAAGCGAGCCGGCAACTGGATGTCGATCAGCAGGGGCCATACTCGCTCCGCCGGCGCAGCCACGGCTACCTCGACCACTGCCGTCGGACCGTCGTCGTATCGCATTGGGCGCCTCCCATCGAAACCGTAGCGTCGCCATTACGGCTTCCGTCGCCCGCACCACCCGATCTGTGGTCGGCCTCACCGCCGGCGCCGGCGGCGCCGGCATGACGGCGCCTCGATCTCTTCAGGTCGCCATCGGGGTCGGCGCCGTCACCGAGGCGACGGCGCGCTTCGTCGTGGACGCCGAGCGTCTCGGCGCCACATCCGTATGGGTACCCGAAGCGTGGGGGTACGACGCCCTCACTCCCCTCGGGTACCTGGCGGCCCGCACGACCACCCTGCGGCTGGCCTCGGGTATCGCCCAGCTCGGGACGAGGACACCGGCGCTGCTGGCCATGTCGGCGATGTCGTTGGCGGCCCTGTCGGGCGGCCGGTTTGTGCTCGGGCTCGGTGTGAGCGGTCCGCAGGTCATGGAGGGATGGCACGGGGTGCGCTTCCAGGCGCCGGTCGCGGCCACGAGGGAAACCATTGAGATCGTCCGCATGGTGGCCCGGGGAGAACGACTGGATCATCACGGTGGGGCGTTCCAGATTCCGCTCCCAGGGGGCGCCGGTCGCCCCATCCGCTCCATGGCCGCGCCAGTCACGGTCCCGATCTACCTCGCCGCCCTGGGCCCCCAGAACCTGGCCCTCACCGGCGAGGTGGCGGACGGCTGGCTCGGCAATGCCTTCATGCCCGAGACCGCCTCCGCCTTTTTGGACTACCTGGCCGCGGGTGCGGCTCGATCGGGGCGCACCCTCAACGATCTCGATCTGGTCATCCCGGTCGGCCTCGAAATCACCGATGACGTGGACGAGGCCGCGGCCCGGCACGCCGCGGGCTACGCCTTCACCATCGGTGCCATGGGCTCGGCAACACAGAACTTTTACAACGCCGCCTTCACCCGGCAGGGATTTGCCGACGACGTGGTCGCCGTCCAACGACTCTGGCGCGACGGCAAGCGGGACGAAGCCGCCAGTCGAGTGCCGCGCCAGTTGGGCTTTCGGACCAACCTCCTCGGGCCCCCCGCGGTGATCAAGGAGCGGTTGCGCCGCTACCAGGCCGCGGGCGTGACGACGCTCCAGATCAAGCCGTCCGGGCTCGGCCCGGATGCCCTCGACGCGCTGGGACTGCTCATCGATATGGTCAACGAAGTGAATCGGGCGTCCGGACCCCCGCCCCGGCGACCAGTGAGCCCTATCTGAGAAGGAGCCAGAATGAGCACCTCGGCCGACCCGGCTGTCGATCCGACCTTCTATCGCAGCGCCGCGGAAGCCGCGGCCGGTCCGGTCGAGCGACTGGCCTACGTGGTGGCGTTCGACCGCAGCGAGCAACAGCCCGACGCCCTGACCGTGATCGATACCGACCCTGCGTCCGAGCGCTACGGAAAGATAGTCGGATGGGCCGATCTGCCGACCCGCGGCGACGAGCTGCACCACTTCGGCTGGAACGCCTGCAGCAGCGCCCTCGCCCACGAAGGTCACGACATGGACGGCCTGCAGCGCCGGTATCTGCTGCTTTCGGGTTTGCGATCGTCCCACATCCACGTCTTCGACACCCAGCCGGATCCGCGCCAACCGACGTTGCTGCGCACCATCGAGGCCGGCGAACTGGCCGCCCGGGCCGGCTACTCCCGTCCCCACACCTTGCACTGCGGCCCCGACGGTCTCTTCCTCTCGTGTCTGGGCGGCAGCAACGGGGCCGATGGTCCGGGTGGGATCGCCCTGCTCGACCACGACACCTTCGAGGTGGTCCGGGCGTGGGAGACCGACCGGGGCCCGCAGTACCTGGCCTATGACGCCTGGTGGCACCTGAAGCAGAACACCCTCGTCACCAGCGAATGGGGCACCCCGTCCATGATCGAGGACGGCGTCAACCCCGAGCTGCTCCTCGCCCACCGCTATGGTCACGCCCTGCATTTCTGGGACCTGGCCGAGGGCCGCCATCTGCAGCGGGTCGACCTTGGCGAGCAACACCAGATGGTCCTCGAGCTTCGACCTTCGCATGACCCCTTCGCCACCTGGGGATTCGTAGGCGTGGTGGTCAGCACCGAGGATCTATCGGCTTCAGTGTGGCGCTGGCACCTGGAAGGCGACAGCTGGCAGGCGGACAAGGTGATCTCCATCCCCGCCGAGCCGGCCCCGGCCGAGTCGCTGCCCCCCGCCCTGCAACCCTTCGGGGCGGTGCCCCCGCTGGTCACCGACATCAACCTCTCCGTTGATGACCGGTTTCTGTACGTCTCGTGCTGGGGGACCGGTGAGTTGAAGCAGTACGACGTCAGCGACCCGTCGCATCCCAAAGAAACGGGCTCGGTTCGCCTGGGCGGCATCGTCGGACAGGCGGCCCATCCTGCCCAACCGAATGAGCCCCTCGCCGGCGGTCCGCAGATGGTTGAGGTCAGCCGGGATGGCCGGCGCGTCTACTTGACCAACTCGCTGTACGGGGCGTGGGACGATCAGTTCTACCCATCTGGCGTCGGGGCCTGGATGGCCAAGATCGACACTGACCCGGACCGGGGGGGCGGCCTGCGCCCCGACGAGCGCTTCTTCCCGCACGGCGAGGAGTTCCGGGGCCTCCGGGTTCACCAGGTGCGGCTGCAGGGAGGCGACGCCTCCTCCGACTCCTACTGCTATCGCTGAGCGGTATGGTGCGATTTCCCGCCCTGGTTCGCTGGAGGTATACGCCATGAACAGTGCCGCGGTCATTCGCAGCGAGTTCGCCGACGGGGTCACCGCCATCACCTTGAACCGGCCCGAGGCCCGCAACGCCCTCAACAGCGAGTTGCTGGCCGCCCTGCATCAGGCCCTCATCGATGCCGATGGCGACGAGCGGGTCCGGGCCGTGGTCCTTACCGGCGCCGACCCCGCCTTCTGCGCCGGGCTCGATCTGAAAGAACTGGGATCGACCGCGGCCAACCTGGGAGCGGGAGGTGGCACCGAGACCCAAGACCCAGCCCCCCGCTCGCCCTTTCCCGTCATGACCAAACCCGTGATAGGAGCCATCAATGGACCGGCCGTCACGGGCGGCCTCGAACTGGCGCTGCAATGCGATTTTCTCGTCGCATCGGAGCGGGCCCGATTCGCCGACACCCACGCCCGAGTGGGGGTGATGCCGGGATGGGGCCTGACGGTGTTGCTCCCGCAAGCCATCGGGCTGCGGCGGGCCAAGGAAATGAGCCTGACCGGCAACTACATGGACGCCGCCGAAGCCCTCGCCCTCGGCCTGGTCAATCGGATCGTCGCCCACGAGGAACTCCTATCAACCGCCCTTGCCGTGGGGCGCGACATCGTCTCCAACGACGCCGACGGGGTGGCGACCATCCTGGCCTCGTACAAGGAGACGTCGCTCACCACGGCCGCCGAAGGCCTGCTGATCGAGCACCGCACCTCGCTCACCTGGCGCCAGCGCCAGTTCGACCCCGCGGAGGTCGAGCGGCGCCGGAACTCGGTAATGGCAAGGGGCCGATCCCAGACGTCCTGATCGGGCCGGGGGGCCCGCCAGCGGCGGATGAGAGCGAAAGCGGCACTGCGCCACCGTGCGCCAGACTCGGGCCATGCGCCTGCCGCCGGCCACTCTCCTCGTCCTGGTCGGGCCGTCCGGAGCCGGCAAGTCGCACTGGGCCGCCCAGAACTTTCGCCCGGAGCAGATCGTGTCCTCGGACGCGTTGCGTGCCGCGGTTGGGGTCTCCGAGCACGACCAGCGGGCCAGCACCGACGCGTTCGAGGTGCTCGACCTGATCGTGGAACGGCGGTTGAGCCGGCGATTGCTGACGGTCATCGATACCCTCGGCCTGGACCGGGACCGGCGGGCCCGTTATCTCGATCTGGCCCGCCGGCACCGGGTATCCGCCCAGGCCGTCCTCTTCGACACCGGGGCCGACGTGTGCCGGGCCCGCAACCGCAGCCGGGCCCGTCCGGTTCCGGCCCCGATCCTGAATGCCCAGTTGAAGGGGCGGGATCAAACCGCCCAGGAAATCGCCGCCGAGGGATTCGACGCCGTGCTGGCCCCGGAACCGGTCGAGATCGTTCCCTCCGAGATGGTGGCGGGGGCGGAGGCGCAGGGTACCCGGCTGCGATTCGGCCTGCAGCTGTCGTCGTTCGCTGGCGGTCAGGATGCGGTCTCGTTCGCAGACCGCATCGCCGAGGCCGCGGCTCTGGCGGAGGCGGTGGGATTTACCAGCCTCTGGGTCATGGACCACATGATCCAGATCCCGCAGATCGGCCGCCGCTGGGAGGATCTCCCGGAAAGCTGGACCACCCTGGCCTGGCTGGCGGGCCGGACCCGGACCATCCGGCTGGGCACCCTCGTCACTGGTGTGACCCTGCGCAACCCGGCCCATCTGGCCAAGATCGTGGCCACCCTCGACGTGCTGAGCGGCGGCCGGGTCATCTGCGGACTGGGCCTGGCCTGGTGGGAGTGGGAGCACCGCCTCTACGGGTGGCCGTTCCCGCCGACGGCGCGGCGCTCCGCCCTGCTCGAAGACACCCTGCAACTCCTGCCGGTCATGTGGGGTCCCGGATCGCCACCGTTCGCGGGCCGAGTGCTACAGGTCCCCGAGACCCTCTGCTATCCCCGTCCCCTGCAGGACCACGTGCCGATCCTGGTCGGAGGTTCCGGGGAAAAGACCACGCTCCGCCTGGCCGCCCGCCACGCGAACGCCTGCAACCTGTTCGGCAACCCGGAGACGGTGGCCCGCAAGCGCGCCATCCTGGAACGCCACTGTGCCGACGCCGGCCGTGACCCGGCCGAAGTTCGGGTGACCCACCTGTCCACGGCCATCGTGGCCGAGTCCCGGCGCCAGGTCACCGCGGCCGTGGAACGGCTCCGGCCGGACGGGTCTCCACCCGAGCAGGCTGCGGATCGGTGGGGGGCGGGAACGGTCGAGGACCAGATCGGGCGGTACAGCCGCCTGGCCCAAGCCGGCGTCGAGACGGCCATCGTCGCCTTGCCCGACATTTTTACCCCCGGCGTCCTGGAAGCCTTCGGTCGGGTGATCGCCAGTTTCGACGAGCCCCCGCCCTCGAGACCGTGGTGACCGGGCCCTATTCCGGCGGCAACTCGTAGAGCGGTTCGCCCCGCCGCAACCGGGCCGCGATGCGCACCACCTGGGGCAGCTCGCGGCGGGTCGGCGTGTGGGCGGCCAGGAAGCGGGCCGTCCCGGCCAGGATGAGGCTGACCGGCTCGGAGCCCTCCGGCCAGGCCACTGACTGGCGCACGGCCGCCTCGTACATCTGGAACCAGTGGAACTCGGCGTCCTCACGGAGCAGGGCCCCACCCAGGGCCGCCAGCACGGCCGCACGCGACCCGCCGGCTGCGAGCCATCCGTAGACGATGCCGCCGGCCTCGTCGACCATGTCCTGCTGGTCCCAGCAGGCCTGCAGCCCGCCGAGCCCGGTCCCGCCAGCCGCGGTGAGGTGCCGGCCGGGTAGGGGGGCGGCCGGGACATTCAGGAACCGATCGAGAAACACCTTCAGGGCGCCCTGGTAGACGCCTCGAGCCAGCTCCGGCGTCGCCGCCCGCTGCACGAGTTGATGAACGGCACTGGCCGAGGTGAAGGCGTGGTGGACGACGTCCCAGTCGCCGTGGTCGTTTTGGGTGGGAAAGCGCGTCACTCGCAGGGCGGCCGCGTAGGCCACGGCCCGGGCCAGCTCTTCGAAGGTGGCACCGGCCATCACCGCTCGATCGAGGGCGGCGACAATCTCCGCCGCGTCGTCGCCGAGGATGACCCAGGCCAGGCTGTCGACGTCGTCGTCTCCGGCAAAGGTGGGCGGCCCCGAACCGGACAGACGCCCCGGCAATGCCGCCGCGGCCCGGGCGAGGAGGCCAGCCAGGTCGTAGGGATGACGCCAGGCCGCGCTTTCCTCGGCTCGGGACGCCCCCGCCGTCTGCTGGGCGAGGGTGGGCAGGACCGGGCCGGCATGCAGCCAGCCCACGTGATCCAGCACTTCGAAGGCCTTGTTGGTGAAGTCGATGGTGTGGCCGCCGTCAAGGAACACGTGGTCGGTGGCAGCCGCGCCCATGATGGCCGCCAAGTCACCCGCCTCCAGACCGGTCCGGACCGCGCTGGCCAGGCTGCGCTCGGCCGCGTCGCCGCTGCGGGTGTCGACGAAACGGCGGTACCAGCTGCCCAACCGCTCCGGGGGTAGGGCAGCCCGGAGCGGCTCCAAGGCAAATCGTGGGGCGTGGCCACGGGTGTCGCGGGACACGAAGGTCAGCCCGTGGACCAGCGCCAGCACCCGGTCATCGGGGTCTAACCAATCGAGCACGTTGGCCATGCCGGTGAGCACCGTGAGGCCCGGTCCCCATCCGGCCGCCCGGTACCGGGTACCGAACTCGACCCCCGCGCCCACGATGGCGGCCGCGGCTTCCGTCGGGCCCATGGCGTCGATCAAGCCGAGGACGGCTTTGGCGATGACGAGGGTCAGCCCTTGCTCGAGGCCTTCGTCGAGCCGGCGCCGCAGCGGAGCGGCGCTGTCGGCGGTGGGCTCGACGATGACGACCACGTCGTTGCCGTCGATGTCGACCGGGTAGGACCGCACGTCATCGGCAAAGGGATCGAGGGTGCCGCCCGACTCGAGGTCGAAGCGGGCGTGGTGCCAGTGGCAGGTCAGCAGTCCGTTCTCGACGGTGCCCCGATGGAGGGGGAAGCCCATGTGGGGACAGCGGTCGTCGACGGCGTAGGCCCGGCCGTCGGCCCAAAAAACACAGACGGGCTGGGACCCGAGCTTGGCGGTTAACTGGCCCTTGGCCATCAAAGCGTCGGCGTGGCCCACCCGGATGCGCTCGTGCATGGTGACTCCCGGTTGCGTTGCGGTATCGGCCCGAGGCTACGACCTCGGGCCGCTCTGAGCCCGCGGTCAGGCGGCCAGGCGGACACGGTCGGAAGCCACCACCGGCCGCCGCGCTCGCCGGCCCGGTACCGGGTGGAGTCCGCCCCGCTCGCCGGCCCGGCACCGGGCGGAGTCCGCCCCGCTCTCCGCCTCGGCGCCTGGTCCGTCCGGTCCGGGTCCGGGTCCGGCCGGCCCCGCTCCAACCGCCCAACGGTGGAGGGCCGGCTCCCGCCTACGCTCGTCGCCATGAACTACCGCTCTCTGGGTCGTACCGGCCTGAAGGTAAGCCCGTTGTGCCTCGGGGCCATGATGTTCGGGAGATGGGGAAACCCGGACCACGACGACTCCGTTTCCATCATTCACGCCGCCTTGGAGGCCGGGATCAACTTCGTCGACACCGCGGACGTCTACTCCGCGGGCGAGTCGGAGGTGATTGTCGGCAAAGCGATCAAAGGCCGGCGCGATGAAGTCGTACTGGCCACGAAGTTCCACGGCGCGATGGGCGAGGACCCCAACCGGGCGGGCAACTCCCGCCGCTGGATCATGCGGGCCTGCGAGGACAGCCTCCGCCGGCTCCAGACCGATTACCTCGATCTGTACCAGGTCCACCGGCCCGAGCCGGACACCGATATCGACGAGACGCTCGGCGCCCTGAGCGATCTGGTCCACCAGGGCAAGGTGCGCTATCTCGGCAGCTCCACCTTCCCGGCCACCTCGATCGTCGAGGCGCAGTGGACGGCGGACCACCGCCACCGAGAACGGTTCGTCTGCGAGCAGCCCCCGTACTCCCTCCTGGTCAGGGGGATCGAGGCCGAGATCCTGCCGACCTGCGAGCGCTACGGCATGGGGGTCATCCCGTGGAGCCCGCTCGCGGGCGGCTGGCTGGCCGGCCAATGGCGACTGGACAACCCGGACCTCACCAGCCGGCGGGCCGCCATGCTGCCGGATCGCTACGACCTGTCGAAACCGGAGAACCAGAAAAAGCTCGAGGCCGCCGACGCTCTGGCCGTGCTGGCCGAAGAGAGCGGCGCGAGCCTGATCCATCTGGCCATCGCTTTCGTCATCAACCATCCCGCCGTGACAGCCGCCATCATCGGGCCTCGCACCCGGGAGCATCTCGACAGCCAGCTCGGCGCCGCGGACTTCCAGCTCACCGATGACACGCTCGATCGCATCGATCAGATCGTCCCGCCGGGGACCAACTTCAGCTGGGCGGACGCCGGTTACCAGCCCCCGTCGATCGCTGACCCGGGGCGGCGCCGGCGCTGAGGGTCCGCCGACCGGGAATCCCACCACCGCCCACCGTCGCCGGCCCCCAATCCTGTGTCCTCGCCCACCGCGGCTAGTACACCCGCAGGCCGCGAACGACCGCCAGGGCCTTCTCATCGCCCTCGGCCTGAACACCGAGTTGGGGCCACGACCCGCGTTGAGTGATCCAGCGGACGAATGCGGGCCCGGCGCTGGTCACCGTGGCCACGGTCGGTCCGCAACCCACATCTATCGTCCGCCCGGCCGTCCCCTCGACCCGGATGGCGACGGTGCCGCCTCCATCGATGCCCACCAGGGCGTCCCGGTTCTGCTGGGGCAGGGCGGCCTCGATCCAATCCAGGGCCGGCCCGAGGCGCATCTCGTCTGATTCCGGTGGAGTGCCCGTGAGCGGGCCACGCGGGGCGAACAGGTCGGCCCGGATATGGGTGTAGTGGTCAAAGGCAAAGGCGTTGGGCAGCATGGAAGCGGGATAGGTGCCGAGGTCGCCGAGGGGCAACTCGAACTCCTGGGTCAGTAACAGCCCCAGCTGCTCGATCGCCCGGCCGCTCACGGATCGATAGTCCTCGACCACGTGTTCGGCGGTCCAGTCCCGCCGGCTGTCCACGTAGAGATCCTGGGCCCGCTCGGACGACAGATCGCCAGCGGCCGGCAGCGTCGACGGGTCAACCACCAGCCAGAACAAGGCGCCCATATGGGCCACGACATCTTGCACCGTCCATCCCGAGCAGCCGCTGCCCGACTTCCATTCTGCGTCGCTCAAGCCGGCGCAGACGTCGAGCAGGGCGTCCCGGTCGGCCTGCAAGGCCGGTAGCGCACCTCCTGCCATTTTCCACCTCGTCTTCCTCGTCTCAGGTCCAACCCGTAGCGGAAGCTACATAGTGTTGCTATGTTGCATATGTTTACTATGTCACGGCGCGGTCTGGCGTGCAAGCAGGAATCTCAGCGGCTACACACTCACCATGGCTGAGGACGCCCGGTCGACATCACTGCGAGCCGACCAGGTCCTCCAGACCCGGGCCGCACTCGTCGCCGCCGGCCGCCACCTCTTCGGCCAAGAGGGATTCGCGGCCACCTCGGTCGAAGACATTGCCCGCCGGGCTCGGGTCACCACCGGCGCCCTCTACCACCACTTCTCCACCAAGACGGCCCTCTTCGAAGCGGTGTTCGAGCAAATGCATCAAGAGATGCTGGTCAAATCGGCCCGCGCCGCCGCTGGCGCGGTGGACGGAGTGGACGGTCTCGCGCTCGGTTTCGATGCCTTCCTCGACGCGGTGCTGGAACCTGAGCTGCAGCGAATCGTTATCATCGATGCCCCGGCCGTGCTCGGCCTGGCTCGATTTACCGAGCTCGACGAGCGACACGCCCTCACCGCCGTCGTCGCGGCCTTGCAAGCAGCTGAACAGGTGGGGGCCATTCAGGCCGATGACCCGGAAACGCTGGCCCGTCTGTTTATGGGCGCCCTGACGCGCGGGGCCATGCTGATCTCGAACTCGTCCCACCCACGACGAACTCGCGACGCAGTGTCCACGGGGATGCGCCGGCTACTCGCCGGCCTGGCGACGACCGGCTGATCCGGATCGCCGGCCACACTCTTGCCTGCCCCTCCCGACGCCCCAACCCGCCCGCCACTCTTGCTGCCGCCGGGGCGACTATCCCGCCAAGCCTCAGCGACGGTATTTCATTATATAAGTCGCGTATTACCCGACTTATATAACAAAATCAGACCGAGCCGGAGCAACACCGACTTGCCATCGGGCCCGATCCGACCCGAGAGTTGTCCAGCAGTCACCGCCTCGGCCACCCTTCCGCGGCCCGACCCGAGCCCAACGCGAGACCCGACCCGAGTCCAACGCGCGCCGGCAAGCCGGACCCGACCGGAGTCCAACGCGAGCCGGCGAGCCGGACCCGATCCCGACTCGGCTCGCCGGCTCGGCTCGCCGGCTCTGGTCGCCCCCTCGGGTCGCCCCCTCTGGGCCGGTGTTCTCCGACCCGGACGTCAGCGCTGTTTGGCCCGCTCCGCCAGGTCCTCCTTCAGCACCCGGCGAAGCAGCTTGCCGGTCTCGTTGTAGGGCAGGGTGTCTCGAATTTCGACCACCGTCGGCATACGCGACGACCGCAGGTGGTCCCTCACCCAACCCTGTAGCTCCTCCTCGGCGGCCGTTCTTCCGGGCTCCAAAACCACCGCCGCGGCTACCGCTTCACCCCATTCGTCGTCGGGCACACCGACTACCGCCGCTTCCGCCACGCTCGGATGCTGGAGCAGGACGTCCTCGATCTCACCGGGTGACATGTTTTCCCCGCCCCGCACGATCACGTCGTCCAGCCGGCCTTCGACGAACAGAAACCCCGCCGAGTCCAAATGCCCGCCGTCATTGGTCGCGAACCAGCCCTCGGCATCGAGGGCGCTGCGGCCGTGATACTCCCCTGCGATCTGATCACCACGCACGTAGATCTCGCCCGTCTCCCCCGCGGACAGCACATTGCCATCCGGACCGCGGATCTCCAGCTCCAGAGTCGGCAGCGGCCGGCCCGCCGAACCCAACCGGGTCCGAACTTCTGGATCGTCGCTCGCAAAGGAAGCTCGGTGTTCTTCCGGACCGAGTACGGAAATCGTGGAACTGGTCTCGGTGAGACCGTACGCGTTGACGTAGCCAACCTGCGGGAACAGCTCCATGGCCCGCTCAATGATGGGCACGGGCATGCGGCCCCCACCGTAAGAAAGATGATGCAACGAGGGCAGCCGGGCCCCGGCCTCCTCGGCGGCATCGAGGAGGCGGCTGAGCATTGTCGGCACCACCATGGCGTGAGTGATCGCCTCCTGGTCGGCAACCTGCACCCATTCCTTGGGCTCGAACTGCGGCAGGTACATGATGCGCCGGCCCGAATAGACGCTGGAGAGGATGGTGGCCATACCAGCGATGTGGTACGGAGGAACGCTGACCAGTGTCGCCTCGTCCTCGTGAGCGGCCATGTAGTCGATCGTCGACAGGACGTACGAGACCAGATGACGATGGCGGAGGAGGGCGGCCTTGGGCTCGCCGGTCGTCCCACTGGTAAACAACCAGATCGCTACCTGGTCAGGATCGGTATGACCCTCGTGGGCCTGCGGCGACGCCGCCAAACGCTCGGTTAGCTCCTCGTCCGTTATGACGGTAATGCCCTCGATATCGCGAATACGGCTGGCCGCAGCCTGGTCCGCGACAACGATGGCGGGCGCGATCCGGGTGCAGATGGCCCGCAAGCGGTCGTCCGCCAGACGGTAGTTGAGTGGCGCGAATGGCACTCCCGCCACCGCGGCTGCGAACAGGAGGGTCGGCACCTGGTCGGAGTTGGGCGCCACCATGCCCAACCGCTCCACGCCGGTCTCCTTGATCAGGGTGGCCACTCGTCGCGATCGGTCGAGCAGGGCGGCGTAGGTCAGCCCGGACGCACGGGACCCCACCCCGACCCGGTCCCCCATCCCGTCGGCAGCCATCTCCAACAGCATCGCGATGTTCAATTGTCCCCTCCTGTCTGGACGGAAGTCGCTCACCGCATGCCGAGGGCGCTCCGGGGTCGATCAGTTCCCGACGAGCGTAGTAACCGGCAGACCGGTACGGCGAAACGAGCACCCGGGCGGCGATCAGCTCAGGCCCCGGTCCGTTCCCGACCCCGATCCTGCCCACGCCTCGTGCCTCGCGTCTGTCGCGACGGGTTCTTGGAGTCGGGCGGAGCCCCGGCTGCGTCGCCGTGGCCGCTTGTCCCATCAGCGATGGTCGAGTCCTTACCTAGCTCGACCGCCCTCCCACCACGACGACTTTTGGTACTTTCCGCCACCTTTGGAGTGGGATGTACATCAGATGTACATCTCACTCCATTAGTCGGCTGGCCCCTCCAAAAGTGGTGACGGGGGCCGGGGGAGGCGGAGACCATACCGGGGGGCCGGGGCTTTACCCGTGGCCTCTCCGCGCCGGCCCGGACCGCACCGGCGAGGGCGCGTCCAGGCCGCCCTACCCCAACTCACCGCCCAGGGCGGGTGACACCTGCCGAGAACACCGATGGCCCAGAATGGGGACGTGCGTGCGTCGACGAGCTGGGCCTATGCGTTCGGAGCGTCGGCCCTGGCCCTGGTCACCGTGGCCTGCGGATCGACGCCCGGAGGCCCGCGGACGGCGTCGTCGGCGCCACCCCTGACCTCGTCGACGGCCACGACCGTGCCGGCGCCCGAAACATCGGCCACCCCACCACCGTCGACCCCACCCCCGTCGACCTCAACACCCTCGACCGCCACCCCCACCTCGACCGCCACCCCGACCTCGACCGCCAGGCCCTCAACCGTCACCACAACACCCGCCCCCTCCACCCCCGCCACGACGGCGCCGCCGGCCCCGCACCTGCAGGCCGGCAGCAACGGTCCGGCGGTGTTGCACCTCCAGGAGCGTCTGACCTCTCTGGGTTACTGGCTCGGCCCGCCGGATGGGACGTTCGGGGATAGCACCGAGCAGGCGGTCTTCGCTTACCAGAAGGCTGCCGGTTTGACCCCGGACGGCGTGGTCGGACCCAAGACCACGGCTGCGCTCGCCCGGGGTGTGGTGCCCCACCCGCGAAGCACATCCGGATCCGTCATCGAAGTCAACCTCGCCGACGATCTGATGCTGTTCGTCAACAACGGCAAGGTCGGGCAGGTGCTCAACACCTCGACCGGCGGTGGCTATGTGTACACGAGTGACGGCGTCACCGCGGTGGCGAACACCCCGACCGGCGTCTTTCATATCGGCCGCCAGGTCGACGGATTGGTGACCGATTCCCTCGGCCAGCTGTGGCGGCCCAAGTTCTTCTACAGCGGCTTCGCCATCCATGGGGACGGTTACGTGCCTCCCAATCCTGTCTCCCACGGTTGCGCTCGAGTCAGCAATGAAGCCATCAACTGGATCTGGGCCGACAACCTGGCCCCCATCGGCACGGAAGTCTGGGTGTACTGACCGCAATCCCCCGGCCAGAGACGGGATGGGGCCGGTCCACCTCCAGCGGATCGCAGTCGGTATCGATCGGACCGCCGATGCCGCGGATCGGAGGCCCGTATCCGTGCCGCCCCCGGTGCGAGCCGTCCGGGCGCGGCGGGTGCGGGGCCGGAGGAACCGATGCGAACCTTCCTCCACACAGATTCATTCGGACGTGACCGGAACCCCGTCGACGTAGGTGACCCGGTTGGTCCGCACGGCCGGAACGACCTCCCCCGGGCACGATCAGTCCCACCAGGTTGAGGGGATCGGTGGCGTTGACCACCACCCGCTCCCCGGTGCGCGGCGTCTTGCGGACATGGGCCAGTTGCTCGGCGGCCTCGGGCAGGGCGTACTGCTCGCCGCTGAAACCGGCCGACAAAACGGCCGCCCCGGACCAGGCCCCGATCCTCGAGACGGCGCAGGGCCCACTGGATCTCCCGCCACGGGCATGCGCAGCGAGTCGTGCACGGCCAGGTCCCGGAACACCACGCCCCACCGGCGCAGCAGCTGCTCGGCCACCGCTTCAGCCAGGTCGTCGCGGTCACGCCGTCGGCCGCGGGCGCGGAACCAGGGCCCACCGCCCGGCCGATGCCGCCGTCGGCTGGGGCATCCGGCCCAGTCGCGAAAATCGAGGCCGGGCTGCGGGCGGGCGCGTTGCGGACGCCGGCGACCCGGGCCCGGATGGCGCCGAAACCGTCGCACATGATCGAGCCCTCGGGTCACGCCATCCCACAGGCCGCGCTCGACGTCGTCGGGCAGGCGGCGGGTCGCAGGCGGCCAGGTCCGACGGCGAACGAGGCGCCCTCGCTGTCCCAGGCTCTCGACGATCTCGGCGGTGGCGCCGACGGTCGGGCGCGCCGGTGGCGGCTCCGGCCCGGGCTGCATCCAGCAACCAGCCCAGATCGGTGCGGAAGACCACCGCGATGGGCGTGGCCTTCGACGGAGCCGCCGGCCGGGCCGTCGGCCTCGCTGCGGGCACGGGGCGCCAGCCGCAGCCAGGCCACCTCGCCGCCGTGGCAGAGGCCGTCCAGCCAGCCGGGCGAGTAGTGGCGGAGCCGGCGGGCCAGCAGCTCGGGTTCCCATGCCACGGCGGCCGCCTCGAAGCCCTGCAGCTGCTCGATGACCGCGGCCAGGCCGGCGTCGCCGGCGAGCTGGGTGTCCGGGCGCCAGGTGCTGCCAGCGCAGCAGGAAGCGCATCAAATCCTGGGCCGTCGCCGGCTGGACCCGCTCCCGTCGCGATCGCCGCGAGTAGCTGTGCATGCGGGCCAGGAGGCGGCGCGACACCCACTGCGCGTCAGGCGCCGTCGGCGGTGTAGCGACCCTGGAGGGCGAAACCCTCGTGCTGCAGCACGGCCAGGGCGACCGCCACCCGGCTCGGGGCCAGCGTGGTGGCGCCGGCCAGGCCGTCGACCGTCGTGATGCCGCAGCAGCTCCAGATGGCCGCGCACCATGCCGGGCCGCGGCGCCATCGTCGCCATCGAAGGCCAGCCCGGCCTCGCCGGCGCACTCGGTGGTGCACCACAGCTCGTCGCGGCCGGGTCGGATGGCCCGGGCCCGGCCCCGCGTCAGCCAGCTCCGCCCAGAGCGGCCGCCACTCCTCCCGGGCCGGCACCGCGACCAGGGAGGACAGCAGGTCGTGCAGATCGTCGGCGGTGGCCGGGGTCGGGAGCGATCTCGGCGTGGACCTGCTCGATGGCGTCGGGGTCGAGGGCGCCGATGGAGCTCAGATCGACGTTGAGGCCGCGCCGCAGCCGCACGGCGTTGGTCCGGCGGTTCTGGAACTCCTCGTCGTCGAGAAAGGCGTACGGGCGGGCGGTGACGATCTCGTGGGCGAGAACCGACGCCTCGGTCGTCTCGCAGCAGTGGACCCGGATCTCGCCCGCCTCGATGCCCTCGAGGAGCCGGCGCAGCCCGTCGACGTCGAGGGCCTCGTGCAGGGTGTCGTCGATGGTCTGGCGGACGAGCAGGTGGTCGGGGATCTCGATCGGGCCGATGGCGTTGTCCTGGCAGGCCGCGGCCTGAGGAAACACCGCCGCCAGCAGGTCGTCGGACTCCATGCGCTGGATCGGCGGCGGGTTGCGCCGGCCGCCGCGGAAGCGCAGCACCAGCAGCGACCGGTTGAGGTTCCAGCGCCACCGGGCCTGGAACATCGGCGAGTCGAGGATGGCGTGCTCGAGCGTGTCCGCGACGGTGCCGCTCGGACACGTAGCGCGGCACCTCCTCGAGCGGGAAGCTGTGATGGGGGCCGAGCGAGAGCACCACGGCGTCGTCGGTGGCGGCGGCCTGCAGCTCGAAGTTGAAGGTCCGGCAGAACTTCTTGCGCAGGGCCAGGCCGAGGCCCCGGTTGACCCGGGCCCCGTACGGCGAGTGCACGACCAGCTGCATGCCGCCGGTGTCGTCGAAGAAACGCTCGAGGACCAGGCATTCCTGGGTCGGCATGGCGCCGAGGGCGGCCCGGCCGACGGCCAGGTAGTCGACGATCATGGTCGCCGCCGCCGGCGTCGATCCCGCACGCGTCGATCAGCCAGCTGGCGGGCCCCGTCGGGGTCGCCCGCGGCCAGGTACTCGTCGACGCGGTGGCCGCAGGGCCGACACCTCCTCGGACAGCTCGGCGGTCCGGGCCGGCGCCTCCCCGAGCCAGAACGGCACGGTCGGCGGGGTGTCCCCGGCGTCGCGAACCCGCACCACCCCGGGCTCGACCCGCCGGATCTGCCAGGAGTGGGTGCCCGAGCAGGAAGATGTCGCCGGCCATGGACTCCACCGCCCAGTCCTCGTTGACCGTGCCCGACGAAGGTGTCGTCGGGATCGGCCACCACCCGGTAGTCGCCGGTCTCGGGGATGGCGCCCCCGGAGGTGGCCGCCGCCAGCCGGGCGCCCTTGCGGGCTCGCAGCTCCCCGTTGATGGCGTCGTGGTGGAGGTAGGCGCCCCGGCGGCCCCGCCCGGTCTCGATGCCGTCGCTCACCAGGTCGACGACCTCGTCGAACTGCGCCGCGGGTGAGCTCGCGGTAGGGCGCGGCCCGGCGCACCAGGTCGAACAGGTCGGCCGTCCGCCACTCCCGGGCCGCCACCTCGGCCACGACCTGCTGGGCCAGGATGTCGAGCGGGCAGGCGGGCCGGGTGGATGGCGTCCAAGCCGCCCGCCGCGCACGGCGGCGAGCAGGGCGGCGCACTCGACCAGCTCGTCGCGGGTCAGCGGGTACAGGCGGCCCTTGGGGGTCCCGGCCCGGCTGTGGTTGGACCGGCCCACCCGCTGCAGGAAGGTGGCGATGCTGCGAGGCGAGCCGATCTGGCACACCAGCTCGACCGGGCCGATGTCGATGCCCAGCTCCAGCGAGGCGGTGGCGACCAGGGCCCGCAGCTCGCCGGCCCGCAGGCGGGACTCGACCCGGTAGCGCCGGTCCTTGGACAGGCTGCCGTGGTGGGCGGCCACCACGTCGTCGCCGAGGCGCTCGCCCAGCTGATGGGCCAGCCGCTCGGCCAGCCGGCGGGTGTTGACGAACACCAGCGTGGTGCGGTGCTCGGTCACCAGGGCGGCGATGCGGTCGAGCACGTCCGACAGCTGCTCGGCCGAGGCCACCGCCTCCAGCTCGCCGTCGGGCAGCTCCAGGCCGAGGTCGGCGTGCCGCTGATGGCCGACGTCGACCACCGCCGGCAGGGGCCGGTCGCCGACCAGCAGCCGGCCGACGGTCTCGATCGGGCGCTGCGTGGCCGACAGCCCGATCCGCATCGGGCGCCGGTCGCACAGCGCCTCCAGGCGCTCGAGGGTGAGGGCCAGGTGGGCGCCGCGCTTGTCGCGGGCCACGGCGTGGATCTCGTCGACGATCACCGTCTCGACGCTGCGCAGGGCCTCCCGCCCCCGCTCGCTGGTCACCAGCAGGTACAGCGACTCGGGCGTGGTGACCACGAAGCTGGGCGGCCGGCGCACCATGAGCGGCACGCTGGGCGCTGGTCGTGTCCCCGGTGCGCACCGCCACCCGGATGTTGGGCGGCGAGAAGCCCAGCTCGGCCGCCACCTCGGCGATCTCGGCCAGCGGCCGCTCGAGGTTCTCGGCGATGTCGACGGCCAGTGCTCGCAGCGGCGACACGTACACCACCCGGGCCCCGACCTCGACGTCGGCGCCGGCCTCGTGGGCCCGGTACAGGGCGTCGATGGCCACCAGGAACCCGGCCAGCGTCTTGCCCGAACCCGGTCGGGGCCGCGATCAGGGTGTCGCGGCCGGCGGTGATCAGCGGCCAGCCCTCGGCCCTGCGGCTCGGTGGGGCCATCGGGAAAGCGGCGCATGAACCAGGTCGCCACGGCCGGATGGAAGCAGGTCAGGGCCGGGTGGGACGCCGGGCCGCGATCGAGGGACGGAGCACGCGGCGTCGGCGACCAGAACCATGCTCTTGATGGTACGCAGTGGCAGTGACAATCACGACGCCGGCCGGCAGTCGGGCGACGCCAGCCGGCGAAGCGGCGGCCGGCGGTGAGCTACCCCTACCGGGCGCGGGGACTCGGCCGCGACGGCCGGCGGTGAGCCACCCCTACCGGGCGCGGGGGCTCGGCCGCGGCGGCCGGCGGCGACCAACCCGTCGGGCCGGCCACCTCGGGAGGCCGTGAGCGCCCTAATGGGTCGTCGGGACCGCCAGCGGCTGGATGGTCAGGTCCTGGGTGAAGTCACCGCGCAGCACCCGAATGGCCAGCTGCCCGTTGGCGAGGGTCGCCTCCAGCCCCCTGCCGAAGCCGGGCGGGAGGGCGATCTCGCGTTCGTAGCAGCCGTACTCCCATTCGTGCACCAGGTACTCCCTCGGGGCGGCGCTACGCAGGCGAGCCCAGAACCGCACCGTGTCGGTCCGGACCTCGACGGTTACGTCGGTGGCGGTCACCGCCGGGACGGGGGCCAGCACGACCAGGGCTCCCGGGGTCTCGTAGACGTTCACCGGGACGGATTGGGGATGCATACTGGCCTCGGTGGAGGCGGTGGCCGCGGCGACCTCTTCACGGGTGGCACGGGTGGGATGTGCTCCAGCCATATCCCGAACCGTAGTCCGAACCGGGCCGTTGAGCAGGCTTGACTGATTTCAGCGGCGCCGCGCCCGCCTCACAGGGGCCCAGGCCGCGAAACGGGGCGGCAAGGGCACGCGTTCAGGCCGCGAACCGCCCGGGCCCCGGCCAGCCCCGACCCGCCGGCCCACCCCGCCGGCCCACCCCGCCGGCCCACCGCCCGCCGACCTGGCCAGCCCGCCCCGCCCCGCCGGCCCGCCGCCCGCCGGCCGCCTCGACCCGCCGGCCCACCGCGCCACTCCACCCCCCACCGCTTGACCCAGCTGATCGCCCGGGCCGGACCCGGAGTCAGAACTCGAGGACCAGGCGGCCCCGAATGCCGCCGGCCTCCAGCAGGCGGTGGGCTTCGGCGGCTTGGTCTGCCGGCAGGGCCTGCGCCACCCGGAGGGTGAGATGGCCGTCCTCAACCTGCTGGCGGAGTTGGTCGAGCTTCGCCTGCTGGCGGGCGTAATTCCGAACGAACACCGGGTGCCAGGTGATGCCGCGCCCTTCGACCCCCTCGAAACCGCGCACCGTTGCGATACGACCGCCGTCCCGGACAGCCGGGGCCACCAACGCATCGAGTAGGGCGGCGTCGACGAGTCCGTCGACACCCTCAGGAATCTCGGCCCGGACCAATTCGGCGAACTGGTTACCCCGGCCGACCACCAGATCCGCGCCCAACTCCTTTACCAGTTGCTCGTCCTCGGGTGACGCGTCAGCGACGACGCGGAGCCCCTCCGCCTTGGCCATTTGCACCGCGTAGCCGCCGACCGCGCCGGCCGCGCCGGTAACCGCCAGAATCTGGCCGGGCTCGAGGGCGAGTAAATCGAGGGCCAATCGGGTGGTCAAGCCGTTCATCGGCAGGGTGCAAGCCGCCAGGTCCGAGACCCCCGCCGGAATCCGGGCGACCGACTCGACGGGGACAACGAGTCGCTCGGAATACGCACCGTGGGCACCCTTCGGCACCACGATGGCCATCACCCGGTCACCGGGCCGCAGGTCCGTCGTGACGTTTTCACCGATCTGGTCCAGCACGCCGGCCGCGTCCATGCCCGGCACGTAGGGCGGCGCTATGTCGGTCATCTGGGCAGCCCGAGCCCCGCTGCGCAGCCCGGTGTCGGTCGGGTTGACCGCGGCCGCGTGCACGCGAATCCGGACCTGGCCCGGTCCGGCTTCCGGGTCCGGCAACTCCATTACTTGCAGCGACTCCGGTCCACCAAAGTTCGTGACGCCAATGACCCTCATGGGTGCTGCAACGGTGGCGCCAAACAGGTATTCCCCAGCTCGGATTTTTGGCGTGCAGGTCGTCGGCCGGTGTAGTGCGGCGACGGCGCGGAAAGCCGAAAGGACACAGTTTGGCCCGGTGGCAAACGCGGAGATGTAGGTTCAGGGTCGCAATGCGTCGCAGACGCCAAATGACGACCCCAAAGGAGGAGTTTATGGCGAGTGCCCGAACCCCGGGATTACGAGGACGTCTCCCCGTCAAGCCACCCGGCGAACGATTCGCGATTCAATATGTGTCCCGCTATCTGCGGACCCCTCTCCCCGCACCGGCCTACCCAATCGATGTGTCCGGGGGCATCACCGACTGGCAAATGCTCGGCAACGGTCCGGATCCGACCCTGACTGTGCACCACGGCCAGCCCGTCGGCGATTGCACCTTCGCCGGCCGGCAGCACCTCAAAATGGCCAAGGCCGCGGCTGGTGATGAAACAGAGACGTGGGAAACCACCAACCAACTGGTGACCGAGTACCTCGCCTACGACAAGGGCAAGGATGAGGGGGCCAACATCGCGGACCTGCTGCTGTACTGGTACAAGGCGGGCAGGATCCTGGCCTTCGCTCCGGTGGACCACACCGACCCGGCGGCCTGCGACAGCGCCATGACCGCGTTCCACGGTCTCTATGTGGGTGTCAACCTCACTGACGACGCCGACACCCTGTTCGGGAAGGGCCAGCCCTGGACGGTGGCCAATGGCGAAGCGCCCGACCCCAACGACGGGCATTGCATCGTCAAAGTAAGGGCGGACGGCCAGCAAACCGACACGTGGGTCACCTGGGGAGCGCTGCAGGAATCGACGCGGGCTTGGACCGCCGCCTGTCTCGACGAAGCCTGGGCTGTCGTAACCACGGAGGACGAGGCGGCCATCCTCGACATGTCCGCTTTGCTGGCCGATATCAACGCCCTGGGGGGAACGGGTGGCACCACTCCTCCGGCCCCATCCCCGGCGCCATCGCCGTCCGGCGGAGGCTAGTCATCGATTCGCCAACGCCCCGCCGGGGCCCAGGGCCTCCAGCCAGGGCCGCCAGGACTCTCACGCCCACGGCCACGGCCGCCACGACCGCCAGGGCCGCCACGACTCTCACGCCCACGGCCACGGCCACTTCGGCCACCGCCCCCGTATCGACCCGACCCGGCCCGCGCTGCTGACCGAGCCGAGATGACGTCTTCCGGCCCACTCACGGCACCGGTGGGTCTGGAAGGCGAGGCGGCATCGACGAAGCGCCTGCTGCTCATCCGCCACGCCAAGTCCAGTTGGGCCGACCCGGGCCTGATCGATCACGACCGGCCCCTGAGCGATCGCGGCCGCAAGGCCGCGATCGCCGTCGGCCGGTTTCTCCGCCAATCGGGCCTGGAACCGGATTTGGTGGTGTGCTCGTCGGCGATCCGAGCCCGCCAGACCTTGGAATTCCTCCGATTTGCGGTCGAAACTGAGGTGGCCATCGAGAGCTCGCTGTACGGCGCGGCCGCCGCCAGCCTGCTGTCTCGGATCCGCAGCATCCCACCTGGCGTCCGGTCGGCGGTGCTCATCGCCCACAATCCGGGTATGGAGGAACTGGCCCGGGTCCTGGCCGGCCCGGACAGCGATCTGGCCTCGGCCGACAAGTTCCCGACCGCGGCAGTGGCTGAGTTTCGCTACCTCACTCCGACCTGGGCGGCCGTTGGGTCCGGCCGAGCCGGCCAGGGGGGATTGGTGACGTTCGTCGTCCCGAGAGACCTCGGTTGAGGCTGGACGTCTCGCGAAGGCTCAACGGCCCACCGCCGAAACCGACCTCCCTCCATCCCGGCCGGGCCGTCCCTCGAGCGGCCCACCGCCGAAACCGACCTCCCTCCATCCCGGCCGGGCCGTCCCTCGAGCGGCTCGGCGCCCGAGAGACCCCGGTTGAGGCTGGACGTCGCTCGAGGGTTCAACGTCCGGCCCGACATCCATTCCAGCCCGACGCATCCCTTCGAGCGCTCGCCCTCGAAATAGCGGCCGCTGCGCCACCGGGCCCCGACTCCCACATCCGGACCAGCCGGGCTAGAAGGCCACGATGCCTTCGCCCCCGGCGCCGCCGGGCACCGTCACGGAGCCAAGCTCGGTGAGGCTTCCGCCCGCGTTGACGTGGAACTCGTCTACGTTGCCCGGCCCACCGGTTTGGACGTACAGGAACTGCCCGTCGATAGAACCGGACGCGTCGACGGCACCCGGGTCGGTCGCGGTCGCCCCGAGAAGGGTCAACTGACCGTTAAAGGCGTCTCGATAACCACTCTCCGAGGGACCTCCGGCATTCGACGCGTAGAGGAAACCCCGAACCGGAACGACCCAGCACGTGGCGGGCTGCCCGGTTCCCACCGCGTCGATGAGGGTGAGGGTTCCATCGTGGTGGAGGCGGAACGTGGCCAGGGCGTTGGTGCCGGCCTCGGCGACCACGAGATGTCCGGCGCCATCGAAGATCAGGGCAAACGGCGTCGTGTCCGACTCGGAATTCACTACTGAAGAATGGGAGAGCCGGCCATTGGATGCGACCCTGAAGACGACGATGTCGTTGCCGTTGGCCTTGGTGCTGACAAGCAACTGGGTGCCGTCAGGGGAGAACGCCACCTGACCGGGCGTATGGGTGAACTGCGTGTCGTCGGACGGAATCGTCAAACCAAGCGTCCGTTGCGATCCCGCCATCAAATGCAGCTTGTCCCCGTAGACGCGGTACCCCACCACGTTGCCGTGGCCTTTGGCGTTCAGCACATAGACCAGGTCGCCGTGTACCGCGACGCTGACGGGGAAGGTCCCTTCCGAGCTCACGACCTGCCGCAGCGACAGCTGATCGCCCCTGACGGAGAAGACCGAGACCGTGTTGCTGCCGGCATTCACGGCGAAGAGGAGACCGAGATACCCGTCATAGGTCAACGACCCTTGCGAGGCCAGGTGATCGACAGCCGATCCATTCAGCACGCCGCCCAACCCGCCGGTGTCGTAGGTACGGGAGAGGCTGAGGCGGCCGCCGTCCGATCGATCGTAGGCGACCACCTGATTGCCGGCTGGGTTATCCGTCTGGACAAAGACCACGCCGGCGCGGCCTCCCTGCGGTTGTTCTCCTGGCAGCCCGGTGGCACCAGCCGTGATCGGCACCGCCCACACCGACAACCCAACCAGGGCGCCCGCGCCTACCACCAACCGAATCAGCCTTTTCATGTTCGCTTCCCTTCCGATCCCCGGAACTCTCTACCACACAGTCCGCGTCGCCACCGGATCGTTACGCGGTCCGAAATTCGGCCTCGCGACCGGAATCGGCACCTTCGAGGCCTACTCTGGCCAGCCGTGGAGATGGACGTCGAGTTGCTCAGCCGGTTGCGCGCTGGCGACGAAGAGGCGTTCGTGATGCTGGTGGACGCCTACCAGCAGCCGATGCTGCGCCTGGCGAGATCCGTGGTGCCGAGCCACGCCGTCGCCGAGGAGGCGGTCCAGGACACGTGGATGGGTGTCGTGCGGGGGATCCACCGTTTCGAGGGACGGTCTTCGCTCAAGACCTGGCTGTTTCGGATCCTCGTCAACCGAGCCCGCTCTGCGGGTTCACAGGAGCAATCGACTGCACCGCTCGATGCCCTGCACGCCGTTGATCCCGGGCGCTTCGATTCCAGCGGCCAGTGGGCTGACCCTCTCGAGCGGTGGACCGACGACAGTGACGCCCGCCTCGAC
Organism: uncultured Acidimicrobiaceae bacterium; assembly: GCA_963769725.1. Classification (GTDB taxonomy): domain Bacteria; phylum Actinomycetota; class Acidimicrobiia; order Acidimicrobiales; family Palsa-688; genus PALSA-693. The sequence goes on from CAVYMU010000013.1 coordinate 136,388, forward strand.
GCGGCCGTGTGGTTGCCGGTTCTCGCCGCCGCGTTGGATGACCTCCCGCCCCGCCAACGACAAGTGGTCATCTTGCGTGACGTCGAAGGTCTCTCCAGCGAGGAGGCGTGCGCAGTGCTCGGCATCAGCGTCGGCAATCAACGGATCCTGCTCCATCGCGGCCGGTCCCGCCTGCGTGGGATCCTCGAGAATGAGATACGGCGGGACTGAACGATGCTGTTACTGCGAAGAAAGGACCTCGTCTGCCAGCAAGCCGTCGAGCTCGTCACGGACTATCTCGAAGGCGCCCTCTCGCGCCGGGACCGGCGCCGCTTGGAAGCCCACCTTCGAGCCTGTGTCAACTGCAGTGCCTATCTCGAGCAGATCCGGCTGACCATCCGGTTGACGGGCGCCATAGAACCCGAGGACATGCCGGCGTCGGCTCGCGACGATCTCACCGAGCTGTACCACCGCTGGCGCGCCGATCAGGGCGATGGCGGCGACAACGAGACCGGCTAGCGAGCGCGGGCGGCCAGGCCCGGCGCGGGATATCCTCCGCTCGGCCGGCGTCGGGAACCGGATGAATGCCGCTGCCAGGAACGGCTCCGCGGCCCAGATGGAGATGCGGCCCATCGGGCCGGCGGGGGTCAGTAACCTGCCCTCGTGCTCGTCGACCACTTGAACCTTGCTCCCGAGGAGTTCACCTCCGGCACCGGCTGGCTCATCAAACCAGAGGGCGCGTGCAAGGGAGACGTCTGCGTACCCCTGGGTGATTCGACGTTCGACCTGTCCGCCACCGCCCAGCGCCTGGGCATGGCGATTGTCCCTGACGAGGGCGACAGCCTGTGGGCCATCGGCCCCGAGTCCCTGGCCAACCGGGCCCTGGTCTCAGCGGAAGCCCCCGAACTGGTTCTCCCTGACCTTGACGGCAACGAGTTCCGCTTGTCCTCGCTCCGGGGCCAGAAGGTGCTCCTCGTCTCGTGGGCGCCCTACTGAGGCTGCTCCTGGGACCTGCCCGGGTGGCAGGCACTGCGCGCCGAACTTCACCCTCGCGGCCTTGAGGTCGTCACCGTCTCGCTCGAGCTCAGCGGACCGGACGCGTCCCGTCCCCACATCGAGGCCGCCAAACCCGACCACCCGTCGTTGATCGACGCCGAGCATCGGATGGACGCCCTGTTCGGGGTGGTGAACATTCCCAACGTGGTGTGGATCGACGAGCGGGGCGTGGTCGTGCGGCCCGCGGAACCGGGATGGCCGCCTCGCATCGAGGGTCCCGACGCCATCGCCACCCTCCAGCAGCAGTTGAGCGCCCTCCCGCCGATGAGCCGGGCCAAAACCGCCCCCGCCCCGCCCGAGCACCAGACCTCTCAGCGCAACGTGATCGCCTCGGGCCAGGACCGCGACGCCTATCCGGACGCCATCAGGGACTGGGTGGAGAAGGGTGACGAGAGCCGGTTCGCCCTCACGGCCGCCGAGGTCGTGGCCCGGTCCCAGCCCCGGGATGCCGGCATGTCCGCGGCGGCCGCCCATTTCGAGCTGGCCAACCATCTGTGGCGCGCTGGCGAGCGCCAGCGGGCCATCGGGCACTTCAACGAGTGTCACCGGCTCCAACCCGGCAACTGGACGTACAAGCGCCAAGCCTGGTCGCTCTTCGGTCACGAGCGGGTCGGTGGGCCGGTGGGCCGCTTCGTGCAGGGCCCCCTCGAAGGTGAGGAGGACGACTGGCCGTTTGTCTCGGACTTCCGTTCCGACGTGGCCCTGCTCGGCGAAGGCGAGTACTACCCGAAGACCATGTAAAAGGGGTGCCGTCGCGGCCGGACCCCGGCTGCCCACTACAGGCCGCCGGGCGGGCGACGCTTACCATGGGCGCGTGACCGAGTCCGGAACCGGCGACCAGCTCTCCTCGGGCAATCGTCCACCGTCAGTCAACTGGTTGGCGCAGCGTTTGTCCCTCACCGGCTTGCCGGCCCCGATCCTGGTGGACCTGGCTCGCTCGGCTGTTGCCGCCGCCGTCGACGCTGGCGATCCCGGCTCGGCCCTGCCGAAAGCCCAGGTCGCCGCCAGCATCGAAATGCGCCGCCTGCTCCAGCCGGTGATCAACGCGACCGGCGTTTTGCTCCACACCAACATGGGACGGGCGCCGATGGCGGTGCAACGCCCGGCTGGCTACACCAACCTCGAGCTCGACCTGGCGGCCGGGCAGCGCGGCGACCGGTCCGGCCATGCCGCCCGCTTACTCGCCAAAGCGGCCGGCGCCGAGGCCGCCCTGATCGTAAACAACGGGGCGGCTGCCATCTTCCTCGTGCTGGCCAGCCTGGCCGCCAACCGGGAGGTGATCGTGAGCCGGGGCGAGCTGGTAGAGATCGGAGGAGGGTTCCGGATACCTGAGGTCCTCGAGTCCTCCGGGGCCCGGCTCGTCGAAGTCGGCACGACCAACCGGACCCGACCATCGGACTACCAGGGCGCCCTGGGAACAAACACCGCCCTGCTGCTGAAGGTGCACACATCCAACTACCGGATAAGTGGTTTCGTGGCGAGTGTCGACGTGACCGAGCTGGCGGCCGTGGCCCGGCGCGACAGCCCGGCCAGCGCTGTCGGGGGGAACAGGGCAGGCGGGGGCGACGGCGTGGATGGGGATCCCGCCATGGTCGCGGTCCCGGTCGTGGTCGACCTGGGCTCCGGTCTGCTCGACGCCAACTGCCCCTGGCTCGAACACGGCCCGCCCGCCTGGCTGGGCCCCGAGCCGGCCGTACGCCAGACGCTCGCGGCGGGGGCGTCGCTCGTGACATTCAGCGGCGACAAGCTCCTGGGCGGCCCTCAGGCGGGCGTCATCGCCGGTCGGGCCGATCTCGTCGATCGCTGCCGTCGCCATCCCCTGGCCCGGGCCCTGCGACCCGGCGGGCTCATCTTGGAATCCCTGCAGGAGGTCGTCCTCTCCTACCTGAGGGGCGACGCCGGCAAAACCGTGCCCCTGTGGAGTCTGGCCGGCACGCCGGTCGCGACCTTGCAGCAGCGAGCGGAGGGCTTAGGGAAGGGCCAGATCGTCGAGTGCCAATCGGTCATGGGAGGTGGAGCACTGCCGGGGCGCTCGATCCCGTCGGTCGGGGTGGCGGTCCCCGGCGACATCACCGCGGCCCTGCGCTCGGCCACCCCTCCCGTCCTGGCCCGTGTGGTCGAGGGGCACACGGTCTGCGACCTGCGGACCGTCTTTCCCGACCAGGACGCCCTACTGACCAAAGCCCTCGGCGGATGAGGGTCGTCGCCACCGCGGGGCACGTCGACCACGGCAAGTCGACCCTGGTGTGGGCCTTGACCGGGACCGATCCGGATCGCTGGGAAGCAGAAAAGACCCGAGGGATGACGATTGATCTGGGCTTCGCCTCGACCACCTTGCCGTCGGGTCGGGAAATCGGCTTCGTCGACGTGCCCGGGCACGGCCGGTTCCTCAAGAACATGCTGGCAGGAGTCAGCGAGGTGGACGCCTGCCTCTTCGTTGTGGCCGCCACCGAGGGTTGGATGGCCCAGTCCGAAGAGCACCTGCGGATACTCGAGCTCTTCGGGGTGTCCAGGGGCGTGGTAGCCCTGACAAAGGTCGGTCTGGTTGACGACGAAGTGCTCGAACTGGCCACCCTCGAAGTGTCGGAACATCTGGACGGCACCTTCCTGGCCACGGCCGAGACCGTCTCGGTCGACGTGCCGGGCGGCTTCGGCCTCGACGCCCTGCGCGCCGCCCTCGACCGCCTCATCGAAGCCAGTCCGCCCGCCCTGGACCGCAACCGGCCCCGCTTGTGGGTCGACCGCTCCTTTGCGGTTCGCGGCGCGGGCACGGTGGTGACCGGCACCCTCAATGGTGGGTGCCTGGCCGTCGGCGACGAGCTGGCCGTCACCCCGGCCGGCCGGGCGGTAAGGGTCCGGGGCCTGCAAAGCCACTACCGGGCCCTGGCCTCCGCCGATCCCGGCCGCCGGCTGGCGGTCAATCTCACCGGCCAAGCCCACCAGCAGATAGCTCGGGGCCATGCCCTGGTGCGGCCCGGGCAATGGCACCTGACCCGGATCGCCGACGCGTCCTTGCACGTGCTGCCTGCGGTCGGGTCCCCGTTGAGCAGTCGGGGCGCCTTCGTCCTGTACGTCGGATCGGGCGACTATCCGGTCCGACTGCGGGTCCTCGGCCGCGGTGCCTCCGCCATCGAACCGGGCCAGCAGGGCGCGGTTCGGCTCTGGCTGCACGGCGCAGTTCCCCTCCCCCTGCTTCCGGGGGACCGTTACATCCTGCGGGAGCTGGGCCGGGGCCAGCTGGTGGGAGGGGGCGTCATCCTCGACACTGAGCCCGTGCTCACCACTTCTCGGGCCAACCCGTCGCGATCGGTGGAGCGGGTCGTCCAGGAGCGGGGATGGGTGCGACGCCGATCACCTGGAACGGCTGACCGGGGAGCGCCTGGCGCCCACGGCCGGCCATTGGGTCATCGACCCTTCCCGCCTGGTCGCCCTTCAGGAACGGATGCAGCAGCGCGGCGCGGCGGCGGGGCCGGCGGGCGTGGACCTGGCCGGGCTCACCGGCGTGGAGCGGGCCATCCTCGCCGAGGGCGTGGCCGGGTTGGTGGTCGTCGACAATCGGGTGTTCGAGGCCGCCGCGCTGAGTTCGGATCTCAGCGACCACGCCGCCCGCGTCCTGGCCTTGTTGGAACGCGATCCCCTGAGTCCTCCGGACCTACCGCTCTCGGATCGGGCCGCCCTCCGCGAGCTGGAGCACCGCGACCTGGCCGCGCAGGTCGGCCCCTTCTGGATGGCCACGTCGGCGCTCCAAGCGGGCGTCGACATCATCGCCGGCCTGCTGGAGTCCGAGCCCGAAGGGTTCACGGTCTCAGAAGCCCGCCAGGCGCTGGGCATCTCCCGGAAGTACGCCTTGCCGCTCCTCACCCACTTCGACGCCACGGGTATCACCCGCCGTCATGGTGACCTCCGGGTGGCCGGCTCCCTCCTGCCCCGACGGAGGTAAGTGTCGTCCTCCCCGCCCGGCGGTCCACCCTCGCTCGACGGGGGGGTCCCCGACGAGGTAGGAAGGCAGCCGTGAAGCTCACCGAGTGGACCACCTGCGGGGGATGTGCCGCCAAATGGGGAGGGGCGCCGCTCAGCGCCCTGATCGCCGATCTGGCTGGGGCATCCGATCCGGACCTGTTGCTCGGGCTGGCACCCTTCGACGACGCCGCTGTGTACCGGCTCGGTCCGGATACGGCCCTGGTCTCGACGACCGACTTCTTCCCCCCGCTGGTCGACGACCCTGCCGATTTCGGGGCCATCGCCGCCGCCAACGCGTGCAGCGACGTGTTCGCCATGGGCGGTCGGGTCCTGCTGGCGCTCAATATCGCCGCCTTCCCAGAGGACTTCCCGCCCGATGCCATCGCGGAGATCTTCGCCGCGGCCGCCCAGGTCGTGGCCGCCGCCGGGGGCACGGTGGCCGGCGGCCACACCATCCGGTCGGCTGAGCCGATCTTCGGGCTGGCGGTCCAGGGGATCGTCCACCCCGACCGGTTGTGGAGCAAGGCGGGGGCCCGGCCCGGGGACCGGCTCCTGCTTTCCAAGCCGGTCGGCTCAGGGATCGTCCTGGCGGGCGGATCGCCTGACGAGAAGTCCGCCGCCGTGACGGTCATGCGAACCCTCAACGCCGGTGCCGCGGATCAGCTCCGCGACCTGGAGGCCGCGGCCGGGAACTCCCCGGTACACGCCGTCACCGACGTCACCGGGTTCGGTCTCGCCGGCCATGGGTGGGAGATGGCGGATCGGAGCGGGGCGACGGTGCGCTTCCACGCCGGGGCGCTGCCGCTCTACCCGGGGGCGCGGGGCGCGGCCGAAGCAGGAGTCCGGACCGGCGGAGACGCACGCAATCGGACCTACCTGGCCGGCCGGCTGGCGAGCCGGGTCCCCGACAGCCTGGCCGCCCTGGCCATCGACCCCCAGACCTCCGGAGGCCTGCTGGCCGCGGTCAGCCCCGGCCACGCCGCCGGACTCGGCGCCTCGGGCTGGTGGGAGGTGGGCGAGGTGCTGGATGGGCCGGCCGTGGTCGAGCTGGTATGACGGCCCGGCGCGGGCATCGGCCACGGGGCCCAGCGGCCGCCTCGGCCAGCAAGGCTAGGCTCGCGGCCGGAGGTGTCCGAGCGCCTGGTGGGCTCCGCCGCCTTCAAAGCGGTTGGCTGTGGCGACCCCACAGCGGCGGGTTCGATTCCCGTCCACCTCCGCTGCGAGCCCCACCTAACACCGATATCTGGCCGGGCCGTCTCCCGTCAGGGCTGCGGCCGGGCTGGGTCGGCCCGGCCCGTCCGGGCTGACCCGTTGCTGCTCGCTTACATGAAGTTGCGGGTGTGCAACGACGACAGCTCGGCCGCCACCCGGGCCGGAAAACCCAGTCGCATGAGGCGGCGCTGACGGCCCTGATCCATGTCCGCCTGCAGTTGCTGCACGCGATCCCAACCTCGGCCGATGGCCTCTGGCGTCCACGAGCCGGCCGCCAGGATGACGAGTGAGTCCTGCACGGCCGGAGCCAGCCCGGAGGTGTGGGTGAGGGCGTCGTGACGGCGCTCGATGGCGGCGGCCAGCGCCTGGCGGGCACTCGGATCGGCGGTGACGTGCTCTTCGAGGTGGCCGAGTGCGAAGGCCACGTGCCGGGCTTCGTCGTGACCGGTGAGCTGGGCGACCCGGCTCGTCACCGGGTCGGGGGCCCAACGTTCCAGGAAGGCCAGCAGCGACAGGAAGGTCCCCTCGCCGAGCACGGACAGGAGAAAGGAGGCCGTCGCCCAGTCGGGCTGGTCGAACAGGGTCTGCAGCGAGGCGCGCCCACCGGCGCCGGATATGCCGAGCGGTCGGCCCATCAGCGACGCTCGCTGGGCAAACACGGCCACGTGGCGGGCCTCGTCGGCGATCTGGGTAGCCAGGAATTGCTGGATCTCCCGAAAGTGGGGGTGGATGCGACCGAGAAAACGGGCCGGGACCATCAAGGCGGCCTGCTCGTTTTCAATCAGATAGGTCATGACCTGGACGACCGCGGTCTCCACCTCGTCGGGCAGGTCGGGAGGCGACCAGTCGATACTCGTGGCCGGGTCCCACTGTCGCGCCGCCGCCTGGGCGTACAGGCGGGGGGCCAGTTCCGTCCACACCTGGCGGCGTTGGTCGAGATCGGCGCTGTCCAGCGCCGGACCGCCGGCCTCGACGAGGGCACCCCGGGCGGCCAGCCCCCACGAGCGAGGCGGCGATTCGACCACGCCGGAGTTGCCTCCGGCCCGCATGGCGCCCGCCAGACGGCGCTCCCTGAGGTCCCCTTTGATGATGACGGTCCCGCCGGCGACGCCATGACCGGTGGCCCGGGCCCATACGGTCAGATGCAACCCGAGGTGGACGTCGGTGCCGGTCACCCGGAGGCGGTCGCCGAGGGGCAGGTTGGTCAGGGCCCGCTCGACCAGCAGGTGTCCGCCGCGGTCGAGTCCGAGCTGGCCCAGGTCAACCTCAGGGTCGGTAGCCGTCGGCGCTGACCTCCCCATTCGGGCCGTAGAAGCGCACGGCGTCAACGGCCGACTCGAGTTGCCGGTATCCGGAGGTCCGGCCCGGCAGCCACCGGGTGAGCCCCTCCAGATCGAGCAGGGGCCGGACCTCCGGGTCGGCGTAGTCCATGGCCAGCAACAGCGAGATCATGCGCTCGAGTAATGGCGGTCCGGCCCCTACCACGGTCATATTGCAGTGGTCGTAGGGCGGCGTCTGCAGGATGACTTGCGTCGCCCCCGCGGTAAGAATCCCCTCCTTGGTGAACATGAGATGGTTGGCGTCGATCATGCAGGCGGCGTCGACGTCACCAGCCATCAAGGCCCGGGCCGCCTCCCGCTCACCACCGACGTGGTCACCGTGCAAGCCGACCCCGACGTCGAATCGCTTCACCCTCACCTTGGCGGTCTCGAGGTGAGCGAGGGGAATCAAGGTGGCCTGCGGCGAGTCGACCGCCCCGGTCGCCACGGTCCGGCCGGCGAGGTCTTCGGCCGTGGAGATCCCCGAACCGGCCCGAACCACCACGACCGAAGTCAGGTCCCTGTCGGTATCGCGCATGGCCACGGCCCGCGCCGTTGGACACAGGCGGAGGGCCCGGACCCAAGCCAGGGGTGAGTTCCACGCCACGTCGATGCGGCCGCCCACGAGGTCCTCGACCTGGCGCTCGTAGTGCGAGTACAGCAGGTAGTCGAACGGCAGGTCGTGATCAGCGAACCAGCGCCGGAAGCCGTCCCATATCGTCACCACCTTGGGGTCGTACGCCACGGCGCCGAGCACAACAGGAGTGGTCACAGCAGCGGCATCCCGTTGATGGCCCGACCGACGAAATCGAGCAGCGCGTCCGTGGTCGGGGCCATGACCCGAGCGGCTCGAGCGTCGCGGAAGCGCCGCTCCACCCCGAGCTCCTTGCGGAAGGCCGCGCCTCCGCACAGCTTCATGGCCAGGTCGGTCACCGCGATGGCCGCTTCACCGGCCGCGGCCTTGACCTCGAGGACCCGCAGCACGGCGTCCTCGCGGCCGTTCTCCAGGGCGCTGAGCGTGTCGGACAGCAGGGCGGCCGCCTGATCGGTGGCGACGCGCATGCGGGCGTGATCGACCCGGCTCAGCGGCTGCTCGATGAGCGATTGGTCGAGGTGAGCGAGCCGGGCGGACCGCAGGTGGGCGCCGGTCTCGGCCGTGACTGCCTCCATCAACCCCACCGAGAAGGCCGCGGTCAGCACCAGGAACCAGGGCAGGATCTCGGCCAGGGCCACGTCCATGCCGGCGCCGTCATCGCCGAGCATGGCGGCCCGCTCCACGGTCAATCCGGTGGCATCCACCGGTGTCGACCCGTTGCCGCGCAGCCCCAGGCCATCAAAGGGACCGGCCACTTCCAAGCCCGGCCGGTCCGTCTCGACCAACCACAGGGTCATCGCCCCTTCGGCTTCCAAGGGCCGGCTCGACCACACGTAGCTGGCCGCGGCCGCCGCCGAAGTGACCCAGCTCTTGTGGGCGTCCAACCGGACCGACGACCCCGAGGGACTCGCCGTGCCCTGAGGCGCCCAGAAGTGACTGCGCGACCCCACTTCGGAGAAGGCCAGCGTGGTCAGGTGCCGGCCTGCAGCAATGGCCTCGCGGATGTCTCGAGGGCCGTGGTGGTCGATCACCACGGTTGCGGCATAGTGCATCAGCACCACCATCGCCGTCGACCCGCACACCTCGGCCAGGCGGGCGACCACTTCCGCGCCTTGGCGCATCCCCTGTCCGCCCCCGCCGGCGTCCGTCGCCACGGTCAGGCCCAGGATGCCCGCCTCGCCCAGGGCCGTGATGGCCTCGGCCGGGAACCTTCCGGTGGCGTCGACTTCCGCCGCCCCGGGAGCGACAATCTCGTCAATGACGCGACCCAGCGCGTCGTCGTATTCACCCACGTCGATCCTCCTTTGTGAAATGGATCGACGGTCATGCCAGCGACGCAACAGGGAGATCCCGCGCCGCGGCCCTGACCGCCCGTACCGTCCGACCGGACGCGTCACACCTGCGTCAGCGGCGCCGTCTCATAACACCTCCCCTCTCAGCGAGTCCCTTGGCCCGGGGATCCTACCGGTCGTTTTGCCGCCCCGGCGTCCCGCCCAGCGCCTGGCTGGTGCTGGCTGGACGGGCGCCCCCTTGGAGCGGGCCGACTTCCGTTCAAAGACCAACGAGCGGGGGCGAGACACCGCCTGCACCGGCCGTCCTACCCCGTGGCCTCCTCGGCAACCAGGGCGGCCAGGATCTCCTCGAATGCGGTATCCGCCAGGGCTCGTAGCTCCTCGTCACGGCGGTCCTGGATCGGGTGGGCGATGAAGACCGAGGCGGCCGGGAACCCGAGGGCGGCGGATTGGGACGTGGCCGCGGTGACGAACTCGGTCGAGGCCACAAACACGCCAGGCACGCCGCGATTCTCGAGATCGGCGATGTCGTGCACACTGCACGACGTGCAGCTCCCTCAATCAGCGAGCGCTTCGATCACCACGTCGCAGTACATGGCGATCTCCTGACGCAGGTCGATCGGTGCCGGCTTGGTGAAAGTGGGCTTGGCGAAGCGCCGCACCCGCCAGCCCCGCCGCTGCAAGAGTTCCTCGACGCGATCGAGGAATACGTCGCCGCGCGGCTTGCTGATGTCGAGCAGCCCGATGGTCTTCCCGTCGAGGGTCCGGGGCCGGGATACCCGGCTGCGGGCGGCAGGATCCCGCTCGGCGGTCGGATCGAGCACGGTCGTCACGGCACCACCTCCCTGGTGACCGGGATGCTACCCCGGGCCCCACCGACCCAGCCGTCGATAATCGCCGAGAACAGGCCGGCCCCACCCCCGGCATAGGCAATCAGCAGCCCGCCGTCTCGGAACTTCGGGAGGCGCCGGCCGGCCAGCTCGGGGGGCACGCCTTCTTCGATGCCGTCCACCCCCCGGATCAGGTCGTCGGCAGGCAGGGTCAGCAGCCCGGCCAGCTCCTCCTGCAACCGGGCCCGGGACCAGTCGGCCTGGCGGAACACCCGGCCGTGGTCCGGCGACACCACCAGACAGGCGTCGAAGTCGAGCACCAGTTTGGGATGGCCGACGCTGCGCAGACAGACGGCCATCGACCGGGCCAGGGAATCAGGCGTCCGGGATTGCTGATCCCGCACACCATGCACACCCCCGCCGGCAAAGACGGTCACCGCCGAGACGTCGGGGGCGTAGCCCCGCTCGACCGCCAGTGACTCCCATGGCGAACCGGCCTCGTCCTCGGCGAAGCAGAAGCTGTACTTGCCCGGCGTCCCGAGCGTGGCCCGGTCAACCTCGCCGGGCCGGCCGCCGCCGACGTTGCGGATGACCAGCTGAAGGGCTCGCCCGATGGTGGCGTTGGCCCGGTTTCCCTGTCCCAAGGCGTTGATGCCGGAATTCATCCCGATGGCCCGGCTCACGGGGCCGTTGACTACCACGACCGGGCCGACGAACCAGGTGGTCGCCAGCACACCGTGCATATTGAACTCGTCGGTGCACACCGCCTCGACCGCGGCGAGCACCACCGGGAGGTACTCGGGGCGGCAGCCGGCCAGGACGGCATTGATCGCCACTTTTTCCACCGTGGCCGGGGCCAGGTTGGGGGGGACCACCGCCACGACCTCATCGGGCGCTCGAGTGGTGGCGTCCAGCATGGCCAACACCCGCGCTTCGGTGGGCGGCACGACGGGCAGGCCATCGGTCCAGCCCCGATCCCACATGGCTTCCAGCTCGTCCTCCAGCGCACCGAGGCGCACCCGGCGGGATCGCAGCGTGGCGCCGCGGAACCGGACGGCCAGAACCGCAGCCACCTCAGGGTCCAAATGTTTAGATCCGCAGCCGGGTCTGTAGTCCGGCAAGCCGGGGCCGAGTCCCGGGACTCCGGTAAACGCCTCCCATTGGGCCCGTTCCCACCCGACGATCCGTTCTTTCTCCAGTCCGCCTTCGACCTGGAGCAAGGTCGGCACGGTCGTCAGGTCAAGGTGCCAGGACACATCCAGGTCGCGGTCGTCTACGACGCCGGGCACGCCGGCAGGGAAGGCGGGATCGTCCTGCGAGTACACGGTGAGACGCTCGCCGAGGGCCCGGGCCAGCTGGCCGAGCACGGGCTCGACGGTCGCGCAGGTGGGACAGTCCCGCTTGACGATCGCGATCAACCCGTCGGGGAGCGGCGTCGTCATGCTGCCCTGGGTCCGCGGTCGCTGACCACGCGTCACAGGCTGCCAGGCGGGACCTCGACGTGCCAGTCCCAGCGCGGCTATAGAGAGCTGTCGTCTCGCCGGTCCACCGGCCCCGGATAAACCTGGAGGGCCCTGAAGCACTGGAGGGCCCTGGAAACACTGGAGGGCACAGACTGTGGGCAACCATCCGCCGGCTTGAAACGTCAAGTATGGGTGTGGCTGTCGATGCCTGGGCGGCGGCGGGCAGCGACGCCCGCCGGGCCGCGGACGAGCGGGTCGTGGCGCTGTTCGACGCCCACTACTGGCGCCTGTGCCAGCTGGCCTACGTGTTGCTCGGCGACTCCTCCCGGGCGGAGGACGCCGTACAAGAGGCGTTCCTGAAGACGCTGGCCGGTTGGGGCCGGCTGCGCCAGCCCGACCGGGCCGAGTTCTACTTGCGCAAGGCGGTCCTCAACCAGTGCCGGTCGGGGCTACGCCGGCGGGTGACCGAGTCGCGTGGCAACTCGGCCGTGGCGGCAGGCGAGCGCGGCCGAGCCAGCGACGACTTCGAGTTCCGGCGGGCCACGGAGCTCGACGTCGTGGCCGCGGTCCGCCGGCTGCCGACGCGTCAGCGCGAGGTGGTGGTCCTGCGTTACTTCCTCGACCTCGCTGAGGCCGAGATCGCCAGCACCCTCGGTATCAATGTCGGGACGGTGAAATCGCAGCTGTCGAAGGCTCGGCGGAAGCTGGCGACCACTGTTGAACTCCGGGCCAAGGTCGGCGATGACTGACGACTTCGACGCCTTTGTTCGCGACCGGCTGGCGGGCGAAGGAAGAGACTGGGCCCCGGTGCGGGCCATGGAATCCACCCGGGCCGAGCTCACCGGGCGGGTCCGCCGCCGGCGACGGCGAGGGCGCACCAGCATGGTGATAGGAGCGATGGCGGTTGCCGTCCTGGCCTTCGCCCTCGTGCACCTCAACTCCACCGCCGCCGGCAGGCAGCTCGACGCCAACCCATCTGCCCCCGCCATCGGCGCCGGACCGAGCGGCCCCGCCCCGGGGGCGGCCGCCGGCGCGCCTGGGTCTGTCCCGCTTCCGGCGGGTAGGCATCCCACCGGCGGCGATGCCCAGCCGGGCCGGCCGCCAGGAGGGACGCCGTCCGCCGGCTTCGGCGACCGGCCCGGTCCCCCGTCCGTCCTCACCCCGGTCACCACGCCCACGGGAACGGTTGCCGGGACCGCGCCCCCGACGGGCTCCAGCGTGGCCCCGACCCTTCCGCCGGTGACCGAGCCGGGCTCGACCGGTCCGCCGCCGACGCCATCCCCGCCCCCGGCGACGACGATCCCGCCCGACGCGACCACCGTCCCCACCAGCCCGACCACCACGCCCGCCGAGTACGTCTTCACCAATTCCGACTCCGGCCTGACCGAGTCCGTGACGACGGGCGCCCGCATCGAGCTGGACCTGGCCGGTTGCCCCGGCACCCTCTGGGGACCGGTTGTCACCACCAACCCCCACGTGGTGGCGCCCGCATCCTCCGCACCCGACCCGGTGGCCGGTTCGGCCCGTGCCTTCCTCACCGCGACCGGACCGGGCCAGGCCATCTTGCGGGTGCTGGCCGTCTCCGCCTGTGCGACCCCGGCGGCGCCGTTCCGGCTGGTCGTTGACGTATCGGGCCACCCAACCGCCAGCTGAGGCGGCATGTCCAGTCGGAAAGCCCGATCCTCCTACAGGATCCCGGTCAAAGGCCGGCCTCTTTGTAGCGACGGGCCATCATGCCGTAGCCATGCTCGGCATTTCCAAGGGCTTGGGCCTCGAGGCGTCGGAGGTGTCGCTCGGAGATGGTCTCGACGGTGACGGGCGCCCCTGAGGCGAAGGACCGGTCCGGCACCTTGGCCCGCCCGAGCACCAACGAACCCGCCGCAATCAAGCAAAAATCCCCGACCTCTGCGTCGTCGAGGAGAATGGCCTGGTTTCCTATGAGGCAGTTCGAGCCCACCCGGCTGCAGTGCACCACGACGGAATGCCCGATGATGGTGTCGGCGCCGATAACGAGTGGACCACCGGTATGAACCACGCAGTTGTCCTCGATGACCGAGTTGGCGCCCACGGTGATAGCGCCAAAATCGCCGCGCACCACCGCGCCGGGCCACACGCTCGCCCCCTCGCCGATCTCGACGTCTCCGACGACGTAGGCCGCCTCGCTGACCCATGCCGTTGCCGCGATGCGGGGGACGATTGGGCCCAGACTCCTAACGGTCACGGGATGCCATTTCGGGTCTCGGGCTGTCCGCCTGACCGGTTATGACGGCCAAGCTCACCAGCTGGTTCTTCCTCCCGGTCAACGACCGCCCACCTCTCCTCGCGTTTCGGCCGGCAACGCTAGCGCCGATGCGCCGCCGCGCCGCCGCCCTGAATGACGCCCGGCCGGCGGCCATCAGGAAGAGGATCGACGAAAGGCGGTCATGACCTCCCGCACCGCCCACTCCAGACCGTCCAGGTACTCTTCCAGCGACCTGGCGGGCGGCCCCGGCTTGGGGATCGAAGTCCAGGTGACGCCGGCGTCTTGAAGGGCGCCGATCCGGTCGACGATCTCCTGGGCGCTGCTCGGGGTAGGCGCACTGGTTATCGGTTTGTGGTCGGGTCCGATGCGAGTCTGCACTGCGCCCATCGAGATGTCGAAGTTCGCCTCCCGTGCCGCGAATCCAGGACTCCGCCGGGCCTCTTCCATGAACGCCGGCAAGTCCTCGAGCGACTCCAACCACGGGCCCGGGCCGCCTTGGGCGCCAGCAGGAGCCCATCCGTCACCCGCCCGGGCGGCTCGCCGCAGGGCGGCCATGGAGCTGCCCCCGATCCAGACGGGCGGATGGGGCTTCTGCACCGGCTTCGGCTCGAAGACGACGTCGACGAGGTCGACGAACTCGCCGTGGAACTCCGGATTCTCCGCCGTCCACAGCAACTTCATGACCGCGAGGTACTCATCGGTGACCCGGCCTCGCTTGTGAAAGGGAACCCCGAGGGCGGCGAACTCCCCCCGTGCCATCCCCGCCCCCACGGTGAGCGTCACTCGACCGCCCGACAGGACGTCGAGCGTCGACACCGCCTTGGCGAACGCGACGGGGTGATGGTACGGCAGGACGATCACGGCGCTGTTGACCCTGATGCGCTTCGTGGCCCCCGCAATGAACGTCATCACCGTGAAGGCGTCGGTCCAGTACGGCCCCATGTGGGACACCAGATCCTTCGGCATCACCATGTGCTCGGGAACCGAGATGGCGTCGTAGCCGAGATCGTCAGCGGTGCGGGCGACGCGCTGGTAGTCCTCGGCCGTGAGGCGCTCGTCCCAGCTGTCCCCTCCGGGCGGATAGTTGCTCGGGGGATAGCGCATGAGGCCAGGGAATCCGGTGGAGAAGTGCACGGCTGCGGCCTCCTACGAGTGGACGGTACCGGTGATGGGCAGGCGCACTGACACTCGCCAGGATGAGTCTTGCTGCGGGCCGGCGAAGAAGTCACCGCCGAGGACGTTGACCCGGTCTCGCATACCAGCCAGACCGTGTCCTCCCCCGCCCGTCTGAAGCGGCGAGCCGATAGGTCCGGTTGCGGTGGCGTTGACCACCTCGATGTGGACCGAGTTGATCGCGCAATCGACGACGATGTCGATCGAAGCACCCGGGGCGTGTTTGAGGGCATTGGTAATGCCCTCCTGGATGACCCGATAGGCCACCTGGGCGATCGGGGACGGAAGCCGGTCGGCGTCGCCGTGGACTCGCAGGTTGACGGACAATCCCGTGGCCACCGCGCCGGCGACGAGTTCGCCCACTCCTGCCGCCAAGCCTCGTTCGGAACCGGCCGAAGGCTCAGCCGCCAGTAAGTCGACCAGCCGTCGCATCTCGAGTTGGGCCTGGGCGGCGGCATCGACGATATGGCCGAAAGCCTCTGAGGCCGAGTCGTCGCCCTTGGCGGCCAATCGCTCGCCGGCGTAGGCCTGCACGACCATGACGCTGACACAGTGGGCGACGATGTCGTGGAGTTCTCTGGCTATGCGGGTCCGCTCGTACCGCACCGACTCCTCGGCGAGTAATTCGCCTTCGGCTTCGAGTTGCCGGGCCCGCTCGGCGAGTTGTTGGGCTAAGCGTCGACGGTCACGGACCATCACCCCGGCGACCCAGGGACCCAGGGTGAACACCAGGACGAACGGATTGACATAACCCTGATTGAGCTCGAATGTCACCGCCATCCAGAGGACCACCCCTAGGCCGACCCACCGGGGGAAGAAGACGCCGAGGGCGAACGCGACCGGAAACGGCGCCAGCACGGAGAGGGCATCACCGACACCAACGATGGCACTGTCGAAGGACAGGTGCGGTCCATAGGTGGAGGCGAGGGCGGCGCCACCGAGGATGATGGCGGCCGCCAGGGTCAGCCCGGCCAGCCCCGCCGACCCGCGGCCCTCCCTGGTTACTCGAAACTCACCTTCGGGCCATTTGGCTTGACCCAAGTGTGGATGAAATCGATCGACGAGGCGGTTCGGTTCGAGCCGCGAACCCGCCCGTACCGGAGCCACCACCTCTTCAGGCATACGCCACGAGCGGCAGGCGGGCGGTCGCCTCCCACTTGTCACCGGGGCGGGCGCTTGACAGCGACCCGTGATGGACGGCCACCCGGGCCTGGGCGGCGGCCAGGGCGGCGTGCTGATCGACGGCCGCGACCGCCGGTCCACGAACCGTCAGCTGGAGTACGTCGGCGCCAAAGTCCACATGGATATCAATCCGTCCTCCGGGGGTGTCGCCGAAGGCGTCGAGCAGATGCTCGACGGTGCGATAGCCGGAGAGCTCGACGCCCGCGGGCAACACGCGGGGTTCTCCGGTGATGTGGACGCGGACGTCGGCTGGGCCCGGGCGGTGCACGAGGCGATCGAGTTGCCGGAGGGTCGGCTGAGGTTCGCTGGGTGCTCCAGTCTCGAGGAGTGTCCCTACCACCTGTCGCATGTGCTGCAGGGTCTCGCGGCCCCGGCGTTCGATCGTCACGAACGCGGCCTGGGCCGCGTCCGGCTGGCGGTCTTCGGCCAAGGCCTGCTGGCCGGCTCTGGCCGCGGTCGCCATTTCGGTGATGCGGGCGGTCAAGGACTCGTCCAGGCCGCCCGCTATACGCTCCCGGTCGGCCTGGATCGCCATCTCCGCGATGCGCGCCCGCTGCTGGCGGAGGGCCTCGTTGCGCTCACCGAGATCGGTGACCAGCTTGGTGCGGGACTCAACCAGCCGGCCGATCCCGTACAACGCCACAATCATGGGGACCAGGGCGACGATGACGCCGGCGTTCAGGTTGGGATCGTCGAAGGATTGGACGACGGCGGAGACAAACAGACAGCCGATCGCCACGCTCACGAGGCGCCGGCTGTACCGATGCGGCTGACGGCCGAGGGCAAAGGCGCACAGCAATAGCGCCGGCAAGGCGGGACCACAGCGGACCATGCGTCCAATGGCGGCGGCATTGAGCAATGCGCCTGCACCCAGGGCCATGGCCACCGCCACTGGTGCCCGCCGCCGCCACACGACGGGCAAGGTCATGGTCAGCACCGCCAGGGCGGCCGCCACGCCACCGTGGCGGCCAGGCGAGTTCGTAAGTCCGGAAACCAGGGCGATTCCGAACCCGGCCAGAGCGACGCCGAGCACCACGTCGAGGGGAGAAACGCGCCCAGCCGGGACGAGGGCGCTTCGATACCAGTCAGTTGTCCCGGTCTGGCTCATGATTCCCTCCCCGGCGATCGTACTTCTGCGATCGCGGCCTGGGCGTCAGTCTTTTGGAGGACCGGCTGCCGTGGTTACTCGTGCGTGAGGACGACGACCGCCGGCACCCGGCCGAGTACTGTCGACCCAGGTGCGAACATGAGCCTCGAGCCGCCCCAAACCCGTCCGATCAAGGTACTCGTAGTCGACGATCAACGCCTGGTCCGAGCGGGTTTTCGGGTCATCCTCGATAGCGAAGCCGACCTGGTGGTGGTCGGTGAGGCTGGCGACGGCCTGGAAGCACTCCGCCAAAACCGGGAGCTGCAGCCCGATGTGGTGCTCATGGACATTCGCATGCCGACGATGGACGGCATCGAAGCCGCCCGGCGCATCATCGCCACCGGTCCAGCTCGAGTATTGATCCTGACTACCTTCGACGCCGACGAGTACGTGTACGAAGCGCTCCATGCCGGCGCCAGTGGCTTCATGCTCAAGGACGCCCCACCGGACCAACTGCTGGCCGCAGTCCGGGCTGCCGCGGCGGGAGACGCCCTCATCGATGCCTCCGTCACCCGCCGGCTCATCGTTCAGTTCGCCAGGTCCGTGCGGCCAGCCGCCGGGATACCCCCCGAGCTGCAACAGCTGACGCGCCGCGAACTCGATGTGCTCCGGCTGTTGACGCGTGGCATGTCCAACATTGAGATAGCCGCCGAGCTGATCGTGGAGGAGACGACCGTGAAAACCCACGTCAGTCGCATCCTCATGAAGCTGCACCTGCGTGACCGGGTCCAGGCCGTCATCCTGGCCTACGAAACCGGTTTTGTGCTGGCCGGCTGACCCTCGACTCCTCGACCCCCCGCCGAGCTGTTCGGCGACCTCGTTCAAAAGTACGACCGCATCCGGCCCAAGACCCTCCCGAGGTCTGACGCCATGCGCCCGCCAGGCTCTTACCGTTTGCGATGCCCGAAACGGTAATCGGCAGGTGGAGCGGGCCGGGCCGGACGGGATCGCCTAGCGGCGATGGGGACATATGTCCTCATCCCTACCTGTCAAGGAGGACAGATGAATACCGCCCTGGAAGCATCAGCACAGAGACCGCGAATGTGGCAAAGGATCGGCGCGCTCGGCGTTGTCTTCTCGATTCTTTACACGGTTGCCCTCGTCGCCCTCACTGGCAACGAGCCGGGCATAAACGCTAGCCCCGACACCCTGACGAAGTACTACGGGACCCATAAGGGCACCGTGACGGCAGCCGTGTTTGTGGTGGCCATCGCCATGGTGGTCTTCGCCTTTTTCCTCAGTGCCCTCCGCCGGGCTCTGACAGTGTCCAGCCGCGACGGCCAGTACCTTTCCATCGTCACCATCATCGGCGGGGCCGTGTATATCGGCGGGATGCTGGTCGGGGCGGTTTTTCAGCTCAGCTTGGTGGACGCCGCCCATCACCACCAGGCCGATATCATCCACACGCTCAACTTCTTGTCGCAAGATGACTTCATTCCGTTTATCGCCGGCCTAGCCACTCTGGCCCTGGGTACTGGCATCGCCGGGCTGCGGGGCCGGGCCCTGCCGCCCTGGCTGGCTTGGGCGTCCGTCGGGTTGGGCATCCTTGCCCTGGCCGGTCCCCTCGGTGGCATCGCTTTTATCATCACCCCCGTGTGGACCCTGGCTGTCGGCATCGTCCTGGCTCGCCGGCCGGCGGATGGCGACGCGACCGTTTCCGCCGAGGCGCGGCCGCCTTCGGTCCAGGGGGCGACCACGGCCGGGTGAGCGCCGGCACGACCGACCCGTTCCCGTGCCACCCGATACCGGTGATGTGGACCGCCGGTACAGTGGCCCGCCATGGTCCTCGATCTCGCTGACCGCGTTGCTCTCGTTACCGGCGCGGCAGGTGACGGTATCGGCCAGGCCACCGTGCGCCGGTTCCTGGCGAGCGGCGCCCGGGTGGCCGTCACCGATCGGGGACCACGCCGGACCCCTGCGGTGGTGGCGGACCTGACGGCCGAGTACGGCGCCGACAAGGTGCGGGGGTGGGTGATGGACGTGAGCGACCGGGCCCGAGTGGCGCAGGTGGTCGGCGAGGTCGTCGCCGACCTGGGCCCGATCGATATCCTGGTCAACAACGCTGGCATCAATGTCGTCGCCGACGTTCACGAACTGAGTCCTGAGGATTGGGATGCAGTAATCGCCGTGAATCTCTCGGCTCCGTGGTACCTGTCGGCTCTCGTGCTGCCTGCGATGCTGGATCGGGGCCGTGGGGTGATCGTGATGGTGGGCTCGGTGGCGGCGTACGCGACCGACCGACTGGCCCGAGGTCCCTACGCCGCGTCCAAGGCCGGCCTCGAGTCGCTCACCCGCACCATCGCGGCCGAGGCCGGTCCCCGGGGCGTGCGTTGCGTCGGAGTTCATCCGGGGATCATCGAGACTCCCTGGATGCGCGATCGCCTCCCCGCGGTACAGCTCAAAGACTGGCCGTCACTGGACCGGCTCGGTCGCCCAGACGAGGTGGCTAGTGTAATCGCCTTCCTTGTCTCCGATGACGCCAGCTACGTCACCGGCGAGACCGTAACGGTGAGCGGCGGCTTCAAGATGCGGCCCTAGTCGTCAGGTGCCCGGTCCCGTAAGCTGACGGAAGTCGGTCGCTTCGAAGTTGCGGAACGTAAGTCCGGAAGGGAAGGGGACGCACATGGATGAGATGGCCGAGCGAGTTCGTCGGCTGGAGGACATGGCTGCCATTCACCAGCTCTTCATTGACTATGGGTCCTATCTCGACGCCCGGGACTTCGACGCCTACTCCGGCCTGTTCGCCGAAGATGCCGAGGTCCTCCTCGGGCCGATGGGAAGAGCCAAGGGGCGGGACAACATCAAAGCCCTCATGGAGGGAACGCTGAGTGGCTCGCAAGCCGCGTCGTTCCACCTGATCAGCAGCCCGAGAGTCACCCTCGACGGCGACACCGCCACGGCCCGGGTGATGTGGACCGTAATCCAACCGGATGGATCCGGTCGCCCCCAGGTCGGAATGCTTGGTCATCACCGCGATCAGCTGGTCCGTCGGGACGGGCGCTGGTTCTTTCTGCGCCGAGCCGGTTACGTGGACATCCCGTCGATGATGCCGCCCAGCGCCTAACTAACAGCCCACGACGCGGAACACCAGCGCGGCGCTGGTAACCGCCCGGTCGCCGTTGCCTTCGTCATTGAGAGTGAGGCGGACTCCCACCCGGCCGGAGCGGCCCTCGTAAGCTTCGGCGCGGGCACGGAACGGTCCGACCTTGCCGCGCGCCGCAAACTGGCAGTGGTAGCTGTCGGCCTGCAAGCGGTCGGTGCCGGCGAGGGCGGCGGCAGCCTCGATCGCGGCGGTCTCGAGCACGATGTGTTGGGGACCGAGATGCAGGGCGGCGTCAGGTGAGGCCATCTCGAGGCTCAGCGGTGGGAGCCGCCACACGGCGTCGTCGCTCCGGTAGGCGCCGAAGACCTCGTGCAATGGCGGCAGCTCGGGGGAGTCCTCGATGGCGATGGGCGGGTTTTCGATCTTCTCGTAATGGCCGGGCGTTCCTCCCAGGGAAACACCCATGCCCTCGGAGATGGCGACCACCCGAGCGTGGTTGTCATCGTCGACAATAAGAGTCCGACTGAAGCCCATCTGCCTGCCGAGCCGAACGACTTCCGGGAACGACCTTAGTTTCTTCACCCCGTGGGCCTCGTCGAGGATCTGCATCGATGCGATTACCGGGTTGGGAACGTACTCATCGTCGTTCATGCCACCCGACTCAGGCGAGAAGATGCAGAGGGGGGCCACCATGATCCCACCTGTCGGGTTGCGCATGTCGTGACGCAATCGCATCTGCTCGGCGCCCCCATTCTTGTCGAGGCCGGCGTTCACCCTCCCGAGATAGCGATAGCTCAGGAGGCTGGTCCACTTCTTCTCGAAGACCTTCCAGTACTCCTGCGGTGTCACGGTACGAATGTCGATGGGCTGCTCCGCGGTCGGCATCTAATCCTCCTAATGCACGTCTGGATGGGATGGGACTCCTCCGCCCCGCGTCGCCGCCGTCATCGGATATCGGCTCCCGCGTTCATTCGATCGCAGTGGTCGGAGGGTCGGTGGACGGGCCGGATGGAGACAAGAGCCGCCGGTGAAGGTGGCGGCCCTCCTCGTAGGCTCGGCGCAGTATCTGGTAGCCGGCGGGGTCGAGAATGAGATCCAGATTGGCTTCGATGTCCTCCATGGTCAGGGCGTCGCTGTCGAATCCGTGGGTGAGACCCATGAAGAATCGGGCGACTCGCCCGCCCGCCGCGCTCAACACCTCTCCTGTCAGTGAGCAGGATTCGTGGCAGAGCCAGGCCGCGACGGGGGCCACCAGATCGACATCGAGGCGCCGTGACCACTCGTCTCCTGTGCCGTCCCGCCAGGCCTGCGGTGCAATCCTCGATTGGGTGGACATGGCGGTGTAGGCCATGGGCGCCAGCCCATTGACCCGGATCCCGATCGCTTCGCCCTCGATGGCAAGGACGCGGATGAGCCCCCACAGGCCGGCCTTGGCCGATGCGTAGGCGGATGAGCCGGGAATGCCAAGTAGACCCGAATTCGATGTGGTCATCACCACTCGCCCGTAGCCCTGCTCCGCCAGGTGGGGCCAGGCGGCGCGCGTCACCAGGAACGATCCGGTGAGCCCCACGGAACCGATCTCCGTCCAGTCGGTGAGGCTGAGCTCGGAGATGGGTGCGGACCGGAGCAGCCCGGCGTTGTTGAGCACCACGTCGACATGCCCGAAGGTGTCGACGGCGGCGGCGACGATGGCCCGGGCGCCGGTTTCCGTCGCGACCGTCTCCGGACACGACTGTGCCTTCCCGCCGTCGGCGCGCAAGGCGGCGGCGACGGCGTGGGCGGCGTCTTCGTTGACGTCGTTGACCAACACGGCGGCACCGCGCTGAGCGAGCAGCCGGGCGTGG
Source organism: uncultured Acidimicrobiaceae bacterium (assembly GCA_963769725.1). Taxonomy (GTDB): domain Bacteria; phylum Actinomycetota; class Acidimicrobiia; order Acidimicrobiales; family Palsa-688; genus PALSA-693. The sequence continues at coordinate 158,725 of CAVYMU010000013.1, forward strand.
GCCGCCCCGAGACCAGTTCCTGCCCCGGTGACGATCGCCACCCGTCCGTCGAAGCGCAGCTGCTCGCTCACGACCGCGCCGGGTCTACGAGGATCTTCACGTGGGCGTCGTTGTGGTGGAGCAGCTCTTCGAGACCGCCGTCGATCACGTCGGCGAGAGGGATGTGGTCGCTGATCAGCACGCCCGGGTCAGCAATCCCTTCGGACAGCAATCGCATGGCCATCGGAAAGTCCACCTCAGGCTGATAAGTCATGGTGAAGCGCACGTCCGTCTCCTTGGCCATGGCGAACCCCATCTCGACCCGGGCCGGTTCCTGCCAGCCGGCCACGCTGACCATGGTCCCTCGAGGCCGCAGGGCGCGGATCCCGTTGTTGAAAGCGGCGCTCACCCCGGTCGTATCGAAGACGATGTCGACACCTTCCGCCCCAACGAGCTCCCTGATGACCCGGTCCGAACCGGCGCCCATGGAGTCGATGACCGTGCCGGCACCCAGCTGGCGGGCGGCGCCGGCGCGCCGGGGTGATGGTTCGCTGACAATCACGACCGCGGCCCCCGCGGCACGAACCGCGGCCAGGATGGCGAGGCCGACGGGACCGGCGCCGAGAATGAGCACGGCTGCCCCGAGAACGGTCGGGGCCTGCCGAACAGCATGAACGGCGACGGCGACGGGCTCAGCCAGGGCCGCCTCGACCACGCCGAGCCCGTCGGGAATGATGAAGGCGCAGCGACGCGACACCGCCACCCGGGCGGCCAGGCCACCGTGCAGTGGGCGGCGGTAGCCGCCATACAAGGCCGCGGCCCGGCACGTATTCGGGTGGCCGTGGGTGCACGACCAGCACAAGCCGCAGTACTCGATAGGGGCGACGGCGACATGGGCTCCGAGCGCCATGTCGTCGACGCCCTCGCCCACGTCGATGACCCGGCCGGCGAACTCGTGACCGAGCACGACGCCCGGTACGTGCATCGAAGCGCCGCCTCGGTCTGCGCCCACGTAGGTGTGCAAATCGGAACCGCAGATGCCGTTGCGCGTCACCTCGACCAGGACCTGGCCGGGGCCGGCGACGGGCTCGGGCACCTCCTCGATGCGAAGGTCGCGGGGTCCGTACCACACCGCGCCGAGCATCAGCCTCCAGCCCCCGCGCCGCCTGGCCCTCGCCCACCGGGCGGGGGCCTCCGGCGGGCCGGAGATACGGCCCTCACCTCGACGGTCGAACCCGACCAGCCGGCGCCACCACGAGCAACCACAGCCCAGACCTTCGCAGCCGGCGCCCCCGGGGTCAAGTGGGCTTCCGTGGTCCGGGACCATCGACGCCGGCGGCCCATGCGGCAGCCGCAGAGCTATGCGGCTGGCGACCCGGATCCGATCGGACCGGAGCGAGAACGCGGGGGCGCTCAGGCCGGCTTGAACACCGCCACGTGGAAAGTGCCGCCCGGTAAGGACTCGATCTGGGCCGTGACCCGCTGGCCGATCTTCACGTCCCCGGGATCGGCACCGACGAGACGGCCGGGTAGCCGCAATCCCCGCTGCTCGTCGAGCTCGACCAGGGCGACGGTATAGGGCAGCTTGTCCCGGTAGCCGGGAATGGCCGGCTGATGGACAACAATAAAGCTGTGCAGTTCACCGGTGCCGGCCACCGGCTCGAACCCGGTCTCGCCGTCGCAGCGCGGGCAGCGCTCCAAGGGAGGCTGCAGCCAGCGCCGGCACTGCCTGCACCGGCACACGGCCAATCGTCCATCGTCGAGGGCCTCCCAGAAGCCGGCGCTGTCCTCGTCGGGTACCGGCTGGGGCGGCACCTCGATAGGGGGGCTCACTCCGGCTCATTCCCGTAAACCAACGAACTGCCGTACGGGCCGGCCCCGGCGGTCACCAGAGCCAGGCGGGCATCAGGCACCTGTCGCCGTCCGGCGTCGCCACGCAGCTGCAGCACCGCCTCGTAGTGATGATTGAGCCCGTGCAGGTAGCCCTCCGACAGCAGGCCTCCGTGGGGGTTGACAACCACGTCACCTCCATAGGTCGCCCTTCCCGCTCGGAAGAAGTCGCCTACCTCGCCTTTGCCGCAGAACCCGTAGTCCTCAAAGGTGGCCATGACGGTATAAGTGAAACAGTCGTACATCAAGGCCAGGTCCATGTCCTGGGCCCGCAATCCCGTTTTGGACCACAATCGACGGGCCGCGTCCCGCGAGTACATGCACGTGAGATCGTCGAACTCGTCGACGCTGCCACCGTAACCAAAGGAATCAGCCTGCCCCAAGATGCGGACAGGACGGTGGGGAAGATCGGCGGCCCGGTCCTCCGACGTGAGGACCAAGGCGACCGACCCGTCAACCTCATAACAGCAGTCCGGCACCCGAAACGGATCGAAAACCAGGCGTGATTCCATGTAGTCGTCGATGCTCATCGGCATTTTGGCGATGGCGTGCGGGTTGGCCAGGGCATGCCGGCGCTGGGTCACGGCGATGGCCCCGAGGTCCTCTGAGGTGGACCCGTACACGTGCTGGTGGCGGCGGGCCCACATAGCGAACCACTGCGGCGGGACCAGATAGCCATGCGGAGCCGCGAATTGCCCGTCCCCCCCAATCTGGACGGCGTGGTCGATCCGGCCGTACCGGGTCCCTGAGCCCAAGGTGCGGAAGACCACCGCCACCTCACACTGGCGGGTCAGAACCGCGGCCGCCGCCAGCGACACCACCTGGGCCACCACGTTGCCACCGCCCTGCACGTCGACCGCCCAGCCGATGTCCTCGATACCCAAGGCATGAGCAACCTTCATGGAACCGGCGCTATCACCGGTGTTGTAGTTGATGACGCCGTCCACGTCCCCGGCCGACAGGCCTGAGTCGGCCAAGGCATCACGTACCGCCTCGACGGTCATGCCCAGAGTGGTCCGACCCGACTTGCGAGTAAACGCAGTCCGGCCGATCTACCTCTACCCGCTCTTTCCCCCCACGTCCCATGGCCGGTGCAGGCCACCGCCACGCCTACCGGTCTGAGATACTCGTCCGATGATGGGTTTCCTCTTCCGCCTGATCCCGTCTCGGCCAACGTTTGCGGTCGACATGTCGGAAACAGAGCGGGCGACCATGACCGAGCACGTGGTCTACTGGACCCGTCTGCTCGACGACGGGAAGGCGCTCGCATTCGGGCCGGTCTTTGACGGCGACAATCCGCATGGCGTGGGCATCATCCTGGCCGCCGGTCGGGACGAGGCGATGCGCCTCCGCGATGAGGATCCGGCCATGCAGTCACTCCCCGGCTTCCGTACCGAGATCGTGGCCTTCGCTCAGCTCGTCACCCCGCAGGGCACCTATGTGGGCGCCCCGTGAGCGGACCGCTGGCGGCGGAAGACGCCGCGGCCGACGCCTCTCGGCCCGGCGGCCTCCCGTCCGCCGCGCCCACCACGGTTGAGATCACCGACAGCCGCCAGGCCGAGGTGGGATCGGTGTCGGTGCGCCGGGCCCTTCCCCAACGCCAGCGGCGCACCGTCGGCGCCTGGTGCTTCGCCGATCACATGGGGCCGGCCGAGGTGACCGCCGACGGCGGCCTCGACATCGGGCCGCATCCGCACATGGGGCTGCAGACTGTTACCTGGCTGTTGAGCGGCGAGGTGGTCCATCGGGACAGCCTGGGCTCCGAGCAGCTGATCCGGCCCGGGCAGTTGAATCTCATGACGGCCGGCAGAGGCGTGGCCCATTCCGAAGAAGGTACCGGCACCTATCGGGGTGAGCTACAGGGCATCCAGCTGTGGGTAGCCCAGCCGCGGTCGACCCGCCAGGGCGAGCCGGCCTTCGAGCATCACGCCGACTTGCCGGCGGTCGATCTGCCCGGCTGTCGGGCCACGGTGATCGTGGGAGAGTTCGGGGAAGTCAGCTCACCGGCGCGACGCGACACCGACCACTTGGGTATTGATATCGACCTGTTCGGACCGATGACGGTCCTGCCGCTTCGCCCGGAGTTCGAGTACGCCCTGATCGTGCTGGTGGGGGCAGTGGTCACGGACGGCCGCCGGATCGAGCCGGGGCAGCTCGCCTACTTCGGGACCGGTCGCCACGAGTGCCGGCTCGACGTGGCCACCAACACCCGCGCCATGTTCCTTGGCGGCGTTCCCTTCGAGGATCCGATCATCATGTGGTGGAACTTCGTGGGTCGCGACCGCCAGGAGATGGTCGAGGCGTACCGGCACTGGTCCGGCGACGACGGCTGGTTCGGTCGGGTCGATTCGCGGCTGGCCCGGATCCCGGTCGGACCTCCGCCCTGGCTCGGTGCGCCTTCGTAAGCAAGCCGGCTAGAGGCCGCGGTCCGGCTTCGACGCTTGCTCGATAGGAAGTCGCACCAGGAACCGGGTGTCGCCCGGCCTGGATTCGACGCGGATATCCCCGTGATGGCGCCGGACGACGATCCGATAGCTGATGTCGAGGCCGAGGCCGGTGCCCTGGCCGACATCCTTGGTGGTGAAGAACGGTTCAAAGATTCGCCGTTGCAACTCAGGGGGTATGCCCGGTCCGGTGTCGGCGATCTCGACCACCACGCTCTCCCGGTCACGGCTGGTGCGTATCGTCAATGTCCCTTCGCCGCCCATGGCATCGAGGGCGTTATGAATGATGTTGGTCCAGACCTGGCTCAGTTCCCCACCCTGGGCGCAGATCTGCGGCAGGGCACGGTCGTAGTCTCGAATGACCTCGACGCCCTTCTTGAGCTGGTGGGAAAAGATGACCAGGGTGCTTTCGAGCCCATCGTGGATGTCCAGCTCCTGGAAGGGTCCCTGGTCGAGATGGCTGTAGTCCTTCATGGCGCCGACCAGTTCGGAGATGCGCCCTGCCGAGTTCCGTATCTCGCCGACCAGGCTTTCGATGTCAAGACCCAGCGACAGCCAGCGGACGGCATCCGGCGCCTGGTCCCCGGTGACGGCCATGACTCGTTCCAGCCAGGGTTCGTCCACGCCGGCCGAGGCCAGGGCGGGTGCCAGCTCCCACGGGTTCTCAACGCCGGCGGCTTCGAGCCGGGCGCTCAGAGCGTCCTCCAGGTCGCCCGCGTCGACGGTCGAGAGTCTCGGAGCCACCCGGGCCCGGTCAATCGCCTCAGTAAGAAGGTCGAGCAGGTTCGAGAGCTCGTCGTTGCTGAGTCCCGGTGCCAGGCGGACCATGACCCGACGGCCCTCCTGCAGCGTGCCGTTGAGCGTCTCGGCGGCCCGCACCTCGGCTGCGGCCGGATTGTTGAGCTCGTGGGCCAGGCCGGCGGACAGCGCGCCCAGGGCGATGAGCTTGTCCCTCTGTCCTACCAGGGCTTCGGCGTTGGTGAGCCCCAGGAAGAGACCGTCGAGCAGGTGGACCGCCATCGGGAACCACTGCTTGAGGGCAACGGCAAAGTCTTCGCCTCGCAGGCGGAACAGACGAGTGCGGGTCACGGTTCGGAGACTTGACGCGTAGGCTTGTTCTCCTGAGGTGCCGATGAAGGCCCGGGTGGCTCCGGCGTAGGCCCCGGGCTGGTTTGCGGTCGTCAGGATCACGTCGGCGCCGTCGAGCCCCTTGACCAGCTGGATCTCGCCTTCGAGCAGGACATAGAACGCCTCGGCGGCGTCGTCCTGGCGATACACGTCCACGCCGGGGTCGTGCGTTTCCACGGTGCCGTGGGCGACCAGCCAGTCCAGCTGCTCGTCGGTCAGGCTCTCGAAGAGGAAGCAGCCGCGCAACTCCTCCTTGAGCCCGCCGGTGGCCGCGCTCACAGCAGCTCCAGGTAGCGATGAATGAGCATGACCGCCATGGCCCCTTCGCCGACCGCCGAAGCCACCCGCTTGACGGACTGGCCGCGCACGTCCCCCGCCGCGAAGACCCCCGGGACGCTCGTCTCCAGAAAGTAGGGCGGTCGTTCCAGCGGCCAGTCAGCAGGAAATTCTCCGTCGGCGAGGAGATCGGGTCCGGTCACCACAAACCCGTTCTCATCGCGCCGGACCTCTTTTCCCAACCAATCGGTCCCGGGGGCCGCACCGATGAACACAAATAACCACGACGTCTCCACCTCCTCCTCCGTGCCCCCGTCCCGGTCCACGATCCGCAGCCGTTCGAGGTGGTCGCTGCCACTGGCCCCGACCACCTCGCTGCAAGTTCGCACCCGTACATTCGACAGACCGGCGATCTGCTGGATCAGGTAGTGCGACATCGACCGGGTCAGACTCTGACCGCGCACGATGATGGTGACACTGCGAGCCGTGCGGGCAAAGAAGACGGCGGCCTGGCCGGCCGAGTTCGCTCCCCCCACGATGTAGACGTCCTCGTCCTGGCAGGACTGGGCTTCGGTCGCGGCGGCTCCGTAGTAGACGCCGGCTCCGGTGTAGGCGTCGATACCCGGGACTGGCAAACGGCGATACGACACCCCGGTCGTCAGGAGCACCGCGTGCGCCGACAGCGGATTGCCCTGAGTGAGACGGACGACTCGGGCGGAACCGCACGCCTCGAGGCCCGAAACCTCGGAGGTGATCAGCATCTCGGCCCCGAACCGG
>CAVYMU010000014.1:0-481594 GCA_963769725.1 uncultured Acidimicrobiaceae bacterium
GCTTCGATGCACAGGTCTCTGGACTCAGCGCTGACACCGTGGTGCTTCCACGACGTCACCAGGAACAGTCCTGGGGGCCATTCGTCAGTGCCGTTGGCCGTCGCCATCAGCGGTCGAAGTGGGGCATGATCTCGGACCGGAACTGGTCGAGTCGTTTGATGAAGTCGATTAGTGCGTTTCAGTTGGTGCTCGCTTCGCCCCGCGGCGCCAGGCCAACTCCGGATCGGCGACCGGGCCGTGGGGGTCGGCGCGGCCTGTCTGAACGGATGGTACGCCGGGCGTACGCGAGCTGCTCGGCGGAGCTGTCCGTCCGGTTGGGCCGGAGCGGCGGCAGCTCGGCGCGCTAAGCCAGCAAGGTCGCCGTCTTCGCCGTCTTCACCGTTTCCTCGACCATGTGGTCGGCCGAGAACATGCAGTCCACAGAGATCATTATCGTCGGTTCTCGTCCTGGGTACGTGCGGCGCTCCGGCGGCGCCCCGCCGTTGGTCACTGCAAAGCGGGGATGACCTCGCTGTCCGAACAGCTCGATGGCCTCGCTCAGCGTCTTCTGATCGGGCTGGTCGCCGAACAGGCTGAGGAAGTACTCGCAGCCGGTGAGCTCCTGGTAGCGGCGGATCTGCTCGATGACCTCCCCTGGGGTGCCGACGACGTCACGATCGCCGGCGAACTCCTCGAGCGAGATGCGCTCGCCGGCTGTCATCTTCCGGCCGAACTCGTCCGAGCCTCGGAACTTGCCGCCGGCCTTCCAGACGCCGAAGAGCTGCTTGGACATGTCCGGGAGCCAGGTCTCCTCGATGTGCCTACGGGTCGGCCCGATGCCGAGCTGGCGGACGACGCAGATCTGGGACGGTCGCCCGAGCTCGGCGGCGGTGGCCCGGTAGTACGCCGCCTTCCGGGCCACGGAGTCGATGGACTTGGTGGAGTCGGCCATCCACCCGTCGGCGAGTCGGGCCGCCCGTTCGACACCCGCGGTCGCACCGCCGCCGAGCCACAGGGGCGGGTGGGGTGTCTGCCGCGGGTTAGGGGGAACCGGCACACCGTCGATCTGGAAGTGCTTGCCGGAGAAGTGCACCTCGTCCTGCGTCCAGGCCTGGCGGATGACCTGCAGGCACTCCTCCATGCGCGAGGCCCGCTGCTTGAACACGAGCCCGGCGTTCTGGTACTCCTCGGGCCGGTACCCGAGCCCGAAGCTCAGCATCGTGCGGCCGTCGGAGACCTGGTCGAGGGTCGCGATCTGCTCGGCCATGTCGAGCGGGTTGTACAGGGCCAGCAGGAACACCGCCGATGACAGGCGCAGCTTCTCGGTCCGCGCCGCGATGCCGGCGAGGAGGATGGCCGGTGCCGACAGGTTGTCGCGTTCGGGGATGAGCCGGTGATGGCCCATCGCCACGAATTCGAACCCGACTCGCTCGGCCAACTGGCAGACCTCGTAGGTCGGAGCGAACCGCTCCCGGGCGTGCTCGTCGACGAGCCGAGGCAGGAAGAACCCGAATCGCATCTCGTTCGTCTAGCACCGCACGGTATGAGGGGTCAACGACTGTCTACCGTGTGCGCGAGTGCGCATCGGCTTGGCCCTGCCCATCTTCGAGAACCCGCACCCCGGTACAGTCGCCCCACCCGCCGATCTGGGTCGGGGGCTTCGCCAGACGGGCGATCGACCAAGCCGGGCGGCTCGGCGACGGCTGGATCGGCGACACGATGCAGACGGTGACCGTGCATCAGCAGCGAGCGGCGCTCTACCTCGACGTGAGCGCGGCCGCCGGCCGCCAGCCGACCGTCTGCATCATGCGCAGCGCGGCCATCGGCACCCCCTCACAGCTCGAGCCAATCCAGCTACATCACCGGCGCTGCAGTTCCCGTCGACGGCGGTTCGACGGCGCGGTGACTCTGGCGCGCCGTGCGGGGAATGGCGCTATCTTCCTGCGTAAAACATCACCAGCCACGGCGCAAGTGAGAGGGGTGGGGGCATGGTGAGCCTTGACGGCAGGGTGGCCATCGTGACGGGTGGTGGGCGCGGCATCGGTCGTTCCGTCGCGCTCGAGCTCGCGGCGATGGGCGCGAGCGTCGTCGTGGCGTCGCTCACGCCGGAGCGGGTCCAGGCGGTGGCGGACGAGATCACCGCGGCCGGGGGGACCTCGATCGGGATCCCGTGCGACGTGAGCATCCGCGAGCAGGTCGACCGGATGGTCGGTGAGGTCGTCGAGCGGTTCGGCGGCGTGGACATCCTGGTGAACTGCGCCCAGGGGTTCGGGAGCCGGCAGGTGCGCACGGAGTCACCGCACTTCAAGCCGCTCGAGGCGTTCCCGGAGGACGAGTGGGACTACACGTTCGCCACCGGGTTGAAGGGCACGCTCTACGCCATGCAGGCGGTGTTCCCGAGTATGAAGGAACGGGGCGGCCGCATCATCAACTTCGGCTCCGGGAATGGCATCACGGGCATGAAGGGCACCGCGGCGTACAACGCCACAAAGGAGGGGATCCGCTCGCTGACGCGGACAGCCGCGGCCGAGTGGGGCCGCTACGGGATCACCGTGAACGTGGTTGTCCCCACCATGGTCACGGAGAGCGCCCGCGACTTCATGGACTCCCGACCGGGCGTCGAGGAGAAGCTGGTCGCGCAGATCCCGATGCGGCGGATGGGCGACGTTGAGAAGGACATCGGACCCGTCATCGCCTTCCTGGCGAGTGAGGGGGCCGGGTTCGTCACCGCCCAGACGATCAGCGTCGACGGCGGCCAGACCCTCCGCCCGTGACCGGCCGGCAACGGCGCCCTTCTCGCACTCCAGGTACGCCTCGACCGCGTCGAGGTGACCCGTCGAGGCGCGTTGACGTGGTGTCGAGCAGCGACACGTCCACATCGTGCTCGACGGGGTCGTATTGGCAGACACGAAGCGGGCGTACGCGGTGTCCGAGACGCACTGCCACAGGTGGTATCCTCTCACGGGAGGAGTGGTCGACGATTTGCCTGGGAACGTCTGGACGTGTCGAGGCGTACCTCAGATCCAGCAGCTCGCCAGCGCTACACCTTTGCCATGGACTCGAGGGATCTCGACGCGGTGGTCGCGCTGTATGTGCTGACATCTCGCGGCCCGACATGGCGGGGGCCGGGCGCGCACAGCTAGGGGTACTGGATGAGCGGATGCGGCTCTTTACCGGACGATGTGCGTAGGTGTCGCGGACGCCATCGACCTGATCGACGTGGACCATGCGACCGGCAAGGTGTACACGTGGGCGGAGCATGAGCGCGGTGACGAGTGGATCGACATGGCGGTGTGCTCCTCGACCGGTACGAGCGGCGCGACGGCATCTGGCTGTTCGCCAGCCGCTCGCTGCATCCGCTCCACGTGAGCGTCTCGGCCGACCGACCGAGTCCGCCGTACGGGGCGCCCTTCTGGGCGCCGAACCGCACGCTGGTGCCGGACATCTGGCCCACGTGGTCGGCGTTTTGGAAGGACACGCCGGCCGAGGAGATCGCTCGGCTCACGTGCACCCCGTGCACTGAGCCGAGGCTCCGACGCGGCTCTCGGCGCGGCCGAGGTGGCTAGCTACCGAATGAGCCGATCTGCACTCCCGCTATCGATCCGGTCCGTGGCGCCTAGGGAGCAGGCCTCCCGTGGATCGAGGAGGCGCAGGAGGGCACTCCCACGCCCGTGACCCGTTGAAGCGCGTTGACGTGGTGCCGAACAGCGACACGTCCACATCGTGCTCGACGGGGTCGTATTGGCAGACACGAAGCGGGCGTACGCGGTGTCCGAGACGCACTGCCCACCAGGTGGTATCCCTCTCACGGGAGGACGTGCGCCTCGATCTGCTCGAGCCGTCGCCGACCGTCACGACGTCCCCGGACAAGGGCACCGCCACCTACCGGTAGGGGGGTCTTCGACCGGGCGCCGGTCGACAACGTGGGCGTAAGAGAACCCGATCCCGGAGTGCCCCCGGGTGAAGGGGCACGGGGATCCCCACGGGCCACCGAGACTGCCGCGTCGCGGCGGTGACGTCGCCCTGGCATCCGGCTGGCCTTCCAGCGTACACTCGGCCCTGTGTTGCGTCCTGCGAGCTGGACGAGACGAGCGGGTGCGAGTCCCGCCCGGGTAATCGCCGGAGAGCCCGACAACGGGGGAGCCGAGCCGCTCATATCACGGCGAAGGCCCACGTCCGATCCGACCGGCTGGCCAGTTCCGGAGATGCCCTCGGTCGGGTCCCCCGGGGTACGGGGATCGGCACGTGTGCACGGTTTCGTTCGGATAAGGAGAGGTCCGTCTGCCCGGTCTCGTCAGCAAGACCGCTCGGATGAGCCGATGGTGAAATCGAGCGGACGGCCGCGGGAGTCCGAGCGGGTCGTAGTACCGCTGATCGTCGGGAGGAACCCGGCGAGAGGGAAGGGGCCCGACTTCGGCCACAACGGCCGAGCAGGAGCGCGCCAGGGCATGGCGGGGACCGTCCGGCCCAACTCCCCCGAGGGCCGGGTGCGCGAGAATCGCCCGCACGGCCTGAAAGGGGGATGGGGAACCGGGTCCGCGCTACGGACACCGCGCTCCTGACTGCCATGGACGACGATCAGGTCGTGAAGGCGTTGGCGCCGCTGCGGCAACTGCTTCGTAGTGATGGAGGTGACATGTCGCTCCTCGACGTCGATCGCGCCCAGGGCGCTGTCCGCCTTCGGCTCGAACTGGAGGACGCGTCATGCGCTGATTGTGTGATGCCTCGGGCGTACCTCGAGCAGGTCGCGCTGAACGTCCTCCGGCGTTCACTGCCGGAGCTCCTCGCGGTGACCGTTGATGACCCACGTGAGCAACACCCGTCGCCGCAGGCGGGGGGAGAGGGAGACGGATGACAGTCATTGAGTCGGCCTGGCCGAAGCATCCGGATTACCGGATCGACCTCATGCCCGTTCCGCAGACGGGGCGCGTGTGGTTCGGCGACCTCCTGCTGGCCGAGACCAACGACGCCCTGCTCCTGGAGGAGACACGGCACGTAGACCGGCTGTACATCCCCCATCGCGACGTCAAGTGGGAGCACTTCACGTTCTCCGAAGGCATCCACACCATCTGCCCGTTCAAGGGGGAGGCGGACTACTGGGACCTTACGGCGGTCGACCCCGTCGAGACCAACATCGTGTGGGCGTATCCCACGCCGTTCGACGAGGTGGCCGGGATTAAGGACTACGTATGCTTCTACCAGGAGCGCACGCGGATCGAGATCGACGAACCTTGGCCCGACGACCCGCCCGGCTACGTGCGCCGTCGCCGGTTCCCGGCGTGGGGGGACGCCGCCGAGCTCCTCGGGCTGATGGACGTGGAGCGGATGGGCGAGGGCCGCTTCGTCGCCCCGGCCTACGGCGAGACCTCACGCGACGTCGTCGAGGGCGGCCAGCAGATCGGCGCGGCGATCGTGGCGGCGTGCAAGACCGTCCCCGGCCAGCGTGTGACGTCCGCCTTCATGACGTTCTCCAAGTCGGTGGCCCACAGCCAGTCCCAGGAGCTCTCCGCCGAGGTGCTCCGGGCCGGACGCTCCTTTTCGACAGTCGAGGTCCGCCTGAAGCAGGAGGGCACGTTCCGCAGTGCCGCGCTGATGATGCTGGGGGCCGACAACGACGACGTCATCCGGGGGGTTGCGCCGATGCCGACCGACGTTCCCGGGTCCGAAGAGGCGGTGTTCCTCGACATGGGCGTCCCCGGCCGCGAGTTGCGGATCGTCGACGCGGCCTACGACCCCGATCCCGACCGCCTGGGCCCGCCGGAGATCTACGCCTGGTGCCGGTTCCGCGACAACCCTGCCGAGCAGTACCTCCGGACAGCCCTGATCGCCCAGTCGATGACCCACTGGACGATCGCTGCGGCCATGCGGCCGCATTCCGGGTTCGGCGAGGCGCGCGCCCACGTCGACCTCTCGACCGGCGTGTTGAACCTGGCGGTCTCCTTCCACGAGGACGTGGACGTCCGCGAGTGGCTCCTGTACACGAACCTGGCGATCTACGCCGGGCGCGGGCTCGCACAGGGCGAGGGTCGCGTGTACACGCGGGACGGCCGCCTCGTCGCCAACTACTCGTGCCAGGTGATGATCCGCGGCTTCAAGGTCGAGCCGGCAGGCATGGGCCTCGACGCAGGGAGGGTGATGTGAACGACTCGGCCATCTGTGCCGCGGAGCTGGAGATCCGCAACCTCCTCGCACGACTGGGTCGGGCGAACGACTTCGGAAGCATCGACGAGTACCTCTCAGCGTTCGCCGAGGATACCGTGCTCCAGCTTCCTGGGATGCCGGCGCGCGAAGGTCTCGACGCCCGGCGCGCCGGCATCGCGGCGTCGCGCCACGCCGGCCCGTGTGTCCGACCTCCGGCGTGATGCACCTCCTCAGCGCCACCGAGCTGACGCTCGATGGCGACCGGGCCACGGCCTGCACGCCGTTCATCGTGTTCCATGACGCGGCATCCGCCCCGTTGCCCGCCAGGGCCGGTCGCTACGACGATCGCCTCTGGCGGACGGCGGCAGGGTGGCGGCTTGCCGGTCGCACCATCACCTTCGGGTGACGCTCAGGCGCGCTGCCCGGCGATCCAGGGCCGCGAACGCAGCCGGCGAGTCGTGCCCCGTTGTAGCGCTCGGGCGCCTCCAACCGTTCGCGTCCGTCATCGTCGACCTTTGCCCACGGGGCGAAGAACCCGTTGCGGTCGCTGAAGATGTCGACGAGTAGTGTCCCCGCCGGCCCGGCGACCAGCAGCCCCTAGGTCGTCCCGGCGGCGACCCGGCGCACCGAGCCGTCGGCGTGTTGCCGCCCGGTCACCGTGACCTCGCCTTCCAGGACCATCGACTGCTAGTCCGACGCGTGCAGGTGTGGCTGCACGGTGATGGGCGGTGCGCACCGCACGAACATCACCAGCGGCCGCGCCGGGTCGTCCGGATCGCCGATGTCGACCCAGCCGGTGCGCACGCGCGTCGAACCCGTCCCACTCGAGGGAGTCGGCGCCAGCTTCAGGAACTGTCGGCGCCGGTCCCGGCACCCAAGGATGCCTCGCCAGTCACGATGCTGTGTCTTGTGAGGTTTAGGATTCAACGGCGTTGGAGCTATCGCTTGTGGTGCGGGCCTTCTCATTGGCGGAGTGGACAGTCACGCCAACGCCTCTCGTACCCGGATTCGTACTAGAGTTAGCCGTCCTGCTCCAGAGGCGGGCGTTCGGCTTTGTCGGTGGGTCCGGCAACAGGGAGCGCACCCAGCACCTGTCCCCTCTGCGCCCTGGGGATGCAAACAGCAGCCGACTACGCCCGGCAGTGGCGGACCAAAAACGAACCCCAGCTCACAATAACCGGCGGACCTACAAGCGACGGCCGGTCAAGCTAGCCCGTCCTGCGGGCGGAAGGTCCAGGGAGACACGGATGGATGCGAACCACGATGTGACCTACACGAGCCGGGAGGAGCGGCTCGCGGCTGCGAGGGCCAAATACCAGGAGGTCATGACCACTCCGGGCCCCGAGCCGGTCAAGCCCTACTACGACGCCGGCGTCGTCGGCTTCGTGTTCGGGGAGATGTGGCCGAGGCCGGGACTCAGCCGGCGGGACCGCAGATGGGTGACCCTCGCTTGCGTCGGAGCGATGGGGGCCGTGATACCCATCCAGACCCATGTGTACGCGGCCCTCAACAGCGGGGACTGCACCCTCGAGGAGATCGAGGAATTCAACCTGTTCTTCGCCACACAGTGCGGCTGGCCGCGTGGGCAGGTGGTCGACCAGTACGTCACCCTCGCCACCGAGCAGCTCTGCCTGGAGCGCAAGGGCATCGAGCGCTGGGCCGAGCCGGCCGAGCCGGCGACGCGACTGGCCCGGGGCCACGCCGCGTACGAGGAGATCATGTGCGCCCCCGCCCCGACGGCTGACACCGCCTTCCGGCGCGTCGGCTACCTCGACTACCTCTACGGGGAGATCTGGACCCGGCCGGTGCTGACCCGACGGGAACGGCGGATCGTCGCCCTCTGCTGCGCCGCGATCGTCGAGGGAGAGGTCGAGGCGCACGCCTTCGCTGCTCTCAAGAGCCACGACCTCTCCTACGCCGAGCTCCAGGAGGTGGTCCTGCACTATGCGGTGTACTGCGGATGGCAGCAGGGCGCCCTGCTCGACGACATCGTCGCGGGGGCGGCCGCCCGCGCCGGTGTCTGACCGCAGGGGCGGCCGCCCGCGCCGGCGTCTGACCGCGCAGCCACCGTCACACCCTCGCGCGAGAGTGACCGGCGGGACGCAGGCAGCTATCTGTGGGCCCCTTCACCCCTTCGACGGGCCTTCAACGCCATGGAACTCCCAGCCGACCCCGGACTCACCCCTCACCATCTACGCCGCCGAGCCCCAGTCCCATGAGCGGAAAAAACTGATCGTCCTGGCCAGCTGGACCGCAATCGAAGAGTGCACCCACCCCGAAGCCGCTAGCGACAACACCTGACTGCCAGAGTCCGCCGAGCTTTCACATGACGACCGGCCCCTCAGTCTCGAACCCAATCCGAATCAGCATCGCCTCCGCGTTTCCGGGGCACACCACTGGCGGGGTTATGTCGTGATATTCCGCTGTCGACAAGACTTTTTGTTAGCGGAGTCGGGAGCCGCTAGGCGACTGGGTCCGATCCCTGGACATGGCCAGGTTACCCCACTCGGATAGGGCGATTCTCAGATGCGAAGACCGTCGAGGACGAGCTCAAACCGGACCGCAAGGCTCTCGTGTAAGGGGGTCGTGCCGGTATGGCCGGTGGCCCATCGCAGGAGGGCTTCCATGGTCATGCCCCCGAGGATGGCGCCGAGCTCTTTGACGTCGATGTCGGGTCGGATCGTTCCGGCGTCGCGGCCGCGTTCGAGGATACGGGCCAGGATGAGTCCGAAGTCGACGCGGTTGTCGGGGAACTCACCGAGCGACTCAAGTCCAGAGATGGCCTTTCGGAGGACGAGGGCGGCCAACTCTTTAGGCACCGAGCCCATCCTGCGGGAAAGACCCTCGATGAAGGCTGCGAGCTGCTGATCAATGTCGCCGGCGCCGAGGACGGCGTCGATGTCGGCCGCGGTGCCGCCCGCGGTGGCCCAGGTCAGCTCCCCGAGTAGCTGATCGGTGCTCTGGAAGTGAAAATAATATGTCGAGCGGGCGACGCCGGCGGCCTCGCAGATGTCATCCACGGTGGCGTCATCGAAGCCCTTCTTCGCCCATACTCGGGCGGCCGCCCGCACGATTCTGGCTCGGGTGTCTCGAGACTGCTGGCGCCGGAGCAGGGTTCGCCGGTAGGGGTTGTCTCGGGCCGGCGTGTCGGCCTTGCTCATCTGACCTCCATTCCCCGGGCTTCGGCCATCTCTTGACAGCCACGATACAACCACGCATACTTCTCTGGACACCAGTCCAGAGAATCGGAGTGCGCCATGGGTGTGCTTTCACAGCCGGTCGACTACCGGGTCTTCGACGCTGACAACCACTACTACGAGCCAGTCGACATGTTCGAGCGGTACATCGACCCGAACTATCGGGATCGCACGTTCACCGTCGAGGAGCGCGATGGCGGCAAGGTGGTGCTGTTCCAGGGACGTCCCTTCGGCTTCGTCGGCGGCGCGGGCAACAAGCAAAGGGTTCGGCCGGGGGCGCTGCGAGCCATGCTGCGGGGCGAGACCCTCCCGGAGCAGGACGAAGACGACAGCTACGCTTCCGATCCGGCCGCCCGGATCGCAATGATGGACCGGCAGGGTATCGAGGCGACACTGATGTTCCCGAGCACCGGGGTGACGATCGCCAACGCCATCGGCGGCGATCCCGAGCTGCTCGCGGCGCACATGCGGGCGTTCAACCGGTGGCTGTCGGACAGCTGGACGTTCGACTACCAGAACCGGATTTTCTCACCGGCGGTCATCGATCTGGCTGATCCCGACGCAGCGGTGGCTGAGCTGGACACGGTGATGACCGAGGGGGCGCGGGCGGTCCAGCTCCTGCCCGGACCGGCGTTGTGGTCCACGTCGGACACGCCCGGGCGATCCCCCGCCGATCCCGTCTACGACGGATTCTGGGCGCGAGTCAACGAGGCCGGGCTGCTGGTCACCTTGCATCTCGGCAATTCCGGCTATATGGAGCACTACTCGACGGACTGGGGCGAGGATCCCGATCCTGACGGGATCCGCTCAAACGAAGGATGGGGGGCAACTTCGTTGAAGGGACCTGACGGGCGGGGCAAGGGCCGGTCGGCGTTTCAGTGGACCATGCTCTACCGGGACCGGCCGATCATGGACACCCTGGCCATCTTGATCTACCACAACCTGTTCGGCCGTTTCCCCAACGTGCAGGTGATGAGCGTCGAGAACGGCGCCGTCTGGGTCCCCTACCTCCTTCGGGCCATGGACAACATGAAAGGCATGGCTCGCAACGGGCCGTGGCCGAACGGGTACGTGGAGGGGAAAGCCAGTGAGGTCTTCCGCCGACACGTCTACGTCTCGCCTCACCACTACGGCGACGACGTGGCCGAACTCGTCGATCTGCTCGGAGCCGAGCGAGTCCTCTTCGGCTCCGATTTCCCACACGCTGAGGGCATGTCCGGCATCGACGACTACCATGAGCGCACCGGGGAGTTCGCAGCCAGGGTCGAGCACCCCGCCGACATCACCCGCAAGGTCCTGCGCGACAACGGCCTGGCCGTACTCGGCCTGTGATAGCCGCGACGGAGTCCGAGCTGCGGCTGTGGCTCGACAAGCTGGCGATCCGAGATGTGCTCGAACGGTATATGCGCTACAACGACGACCTAGCCGCCGACCGTATCGCCGAGTTGTTCGACGAGGACGCCCGATTCCAAGTCATGGGCCAGGTCCACGCCGGACGAGACGCGATCCGGGCCATGTTCAACCGTGACGGCGCCAATCGGGCCACGATTGAGGGCCCCACCGCCATTTTGCCCAGCACGGCGAGGGCGCCGGCGGCTACGGCCCGGCCAGAGGGGCGGGGATCGGCCCCGCCGGCGTAAAGGACCACGGCCGTACCCGGCGCCTGGCGGCGGATCTCGAGCAGAGCCTCGACGCCGGTCAACCCTCACATGCGCGGTCGAGAACCAGCAGATCTGGCGTCGTGGTGGCCGCCAGCCTGATCGCTTCCTCCGCGCTGCTGCCTTCGCCTACTACTTCGAAACGCTCGTCGGTATCGAGGAACCTGCGCAGCAGCCGGCGGATCTCTTCAGAGTCGTCCACGGGATTGGTAACAATGGACAGTCCGCGCTCTCGGACTCGTACACCGGTCCTCGCGGGCTTGCCGTTTCCCTGGTCCCTGAGGTCTACCGCGCTCCAGGGACGGTGTACGCGTGCAGGATCCCGTCGGAGCCGCCGAACAGGAGATAGCCATCGGCGTACACCGGGCCCCCGCCCGTCTGTACAGAGGTGGCGTAGGTCGCGAGCACCACACCGGTCGACGAGTCGATCAGGGCCAGCTCGTTACCGGACGAGTGTGAGCTCTTGTTGAACGTCACGGCGGCGAGCACGCCGGCGCCATCCAGCGCGGTGTTCCCGAGCACCGGCCCGTCGCTGAGACCCGACTGCCACAGGTAGGCGCCCGTCGCCGGGTCCAGCTCCCTCGCCACGGCCGGGTAGCTGGTGCCGGACACCGTCGAGGAGTTCGTTGTGATGAAGAGATGAGAGCCGTCCCACGTGGCGGTGGCGAGGCAGGCGTTGTTGGGCTGAGCTGCCGCGGTGCCGAGCTGGTCGCTCCAGACCGGGCCGCTCGCCAGTGCGGTCTGCTTCCAGGCGTAGTAGACGCCGTTCTTGTTGCAGGCGCCGACCATCGGGACCTCCCTGCCGTTAATCGTGGCGGTGAAGAACGTCGGCGAGCTCCCGAAGTCGTCGTCGAGCGTCGCGAGGTTAGGGACGGTCCAGTGCGAGATCGGCTTGAGTGTCGCCGCGTTCAGCCGGACGATGGAGTTCGACAGCCCCTGGGTCGAGGGCTGGGACTCGTTGCCGTTGCCGGTGCTAACGAACACCCCGTTGGAGTTCACCGCCGCCGTCGACCAGATCGCGCCACCGATGGCCTTGGGAGCGACCGTCCAGAACGTCGCCTCGTGTCCGCCGGTCGCCTGACTGAACGATTCCAGCCCGCTGCGGACCAGCGGGACGTCGCACTCGGAGGCGATGCCGATATAGACCCGCCCACCGGAGACAGTTGGCGAGTTCCAGATGAAGGGGACGGACGCCTTCGCTGCCGGGAAGACGTGCGTCACCCACAGCACAGAGCCGGTCGTGGCGTCGACCGCGTACAACTTGCCGCTACCCGTGGCGAAATAGACGGTGGGCTTCCCTGTCGTGGGGTCGGCTGCGACCGTCGCCGTGTCCCGTATCCCCGCGGCTACGCACGTGTACTTCGGAAGGAAACCGGTGTTGAGCGACCATACCACCGCGCCGGTGTCCTCGTTGAGCGCGTAGAAAACTCCGGTGTCGGACCCGATGAAGGCCATGCCGTCGACTACGACGACCGACCCGTCGAACGTGGCAGCCGGTTGGCCTGCCTTGGTGGGACCCGGAGACACGAACTGCCAGGCCTGGGTCAGGTTCGCCGCGTTCGCCGGGGTGACCGTGGTGGCGAGCGCGTTGTATGACGAGTGCCCTACGTCGAACCCGAAGGAGCTCCACGGCGCGGAGCCATCGGCCTGTCCCGGGTGCGCCGCTTGGGCTCCCGCCGTCCCCATCCCCGCAACCAGCCCGGCGACGAGCACCGTCACTGCCGACAGCTTCCCCACCGACCGGACCAAGCCGCCCCCTCGTCGCATGTCCGCCTCTTTCGACGCCAAGAATCTCGCGGACCAAACGATAGCCCGTCAGCGAAGTCGCACGGCGGCGTGATCGCCTGACGTCCAACCAACGGGTGACGCTTCGACCCGCACACCACGAGACCTGGCCGCGGCCCGACCCTTGGCTATCTCTGACACGGGAGACCTAGACGCAGCGAGCGACCCGGGACCGGGGACCCTCGGTATCGTGTCCAGGTGAAACAATCGGAGCACCCCGTGAGCCGGAACGTCATCGACAACTTCGAAACGGCTATGCGCCGCGGAGGGTACGAAACCGGCTACGTCGTCGCCTTCAAGTTCACCAGAGACGCCCACGAGGAGGTCGCTCGGGCCAAGAGCGACGGCCTCAGCATAGAACTGATCAAGGTCCAAGAAGTCCTGCTCCAGGTGAAACGACCGGGCAACGTCCTCGCCAGGATGGCCCCCGACCCGAGGGCGACATCCTTCCCCTGCCGCCCATGCGCAAGCCGCAAGACCTCTCCATTGCCGAAGAGCTGATCTCCAGTGACCAAGCCGTCAGTCGACATTGGGGTTGGCACCGTGCCAACCCCACCCCGGACCGCGTTCAAGGTGTGCGTTGGGCGTCACCGTCTGGCAAAAGTATTCTCCTCGCCGCCTCCACGCATCCTCCACACACTCCCCAAGACGGGTCGCTTTCATTGACCTCGTCACACATTCGGGGCAGGGGGTCATCTCATTCCCCTGTCGGCATCAACGAGCAGGGCGTGGTCCGGCGGGGCGCAAGACCGCCGGTCGAAACCCGCAGGCTCGGCCTGGTGGCCTCCTGCCCCGGTCCACAGCGAGTTCCTAATGTTCAAACGGTCGACCATATGCGAAGGCAGGTGTCGGATCCGAAGGGGTAGTCCTGGTGTCCCGGGCCCCCGTCGCGGCCGCCCATCACCCCAACCTCGCGCGGGGTGTCCGCCGTTGGGTATCCGACAGCGCGGGGCCCGGGGCGAACTCAGCGATCTGCCGCGCCCTTGGCTCTTGGGCTATCTGAATGGGCAATTCGCGAAGGTGTCGCTGCAGATTCGAGAACAAGAAATTGAGACGAGCAGCAGGGAACAAAGGCACCGTCTGTCCGGCACTCCCGCCGTCCGGACGACCGAAAGGGTCGCAGGGCGTCTCGGCGGCTTGGAGGCGACGCGTCGATGGTCTCGTTAGCTATGAGTGAGGTCGGCGCACGCGAGGACCGGGGCCGACTTCGGATCGAAGAGTACGCCCTACTGGGTGACACCCACACCGCCGCCCTGGTCGGTGCGAACGGGTCGATCGACTGGCTCTGTCTCCCCCGCTTCGACTCCGGAGCCTGCTTCGCCGCCCTATTGGGCGGTGAGAAGAACGGGTTCTGGCAGATCGCTCCTGTCGGCGGCTACCACCGGGTCAGTCGCCGCTACCGGGGCGAGTCCCTAGTACTCGAGACCGAGTTCCACACCGCAGAGGGCATCGTTCGTGTGGTGGACTGCATGCCCCGCCGCGTCTGGCCAGGCCAGCGTCGTCCGGGTCGTCGAGGGATCTCGGGCCGGGTGCCGATGCGCATGGACTTGGTTATGCGTTTCGATTACGGCTGGATCGTGCCGTGGATGCGCAGGGTGGGCGAGCACCTCCACGGCGTCGCGGGTCCCGACTTCGTGTGCCTGGCGACCCCGGTCGAGACCCGGGGGGAGAACTTCCGCACCATCGTCGAGTTCAGCGTAGCCCCGGCGATGAGGTTCCCTTCGTGTTCTCGTGGCACTGGCAGTATTCAGACGAGGCCTGCGGTGATGACGCGGCCGACCAGGTGGCCGAGACCGAAGATTGGTGGAGGAAGTGGAGCGAGCGGTGCACCTTTCGGGGACCGTGGCGAGACGCCGTCGTTCGCTCGCTCATCACCTTGAAGGCGCTCACCTACGAGCCGACCGGCGCTGTCGTCGCCGCGGCCACGACCTCGCTTCCCGAGCGACTCGGCGGCCCGCGCAACTGGGATTACCGCTACTGCTGGTTGCGCGACGCCACGTTCAGCCTCGATGCCCTCATTCGAGCCCGATACGCCGAGGAAGCCGGAGCATGGCGCGACTGGCTCCTGAGGGTCGCGGCCGGTGATCCGGCCCAACTCCAGATCGTGTACGGGCCCGCAGGAGAGCGCCGGCTTACCGAGCTCCAGCTTGATCGGTTCGGATGCGGCGAACGACGACGACAAGGACCACAATCCACCAAGTGGTCCACACCATGCTCATAACAACATCGGTCGTCCAGTGCACGCCCAGCTCGATCCTCGAGAAACCGACCAGCGCAGTCGCCAGGAAAGCGAGCGCCCACGTGAGGAACCGGACGATTCGCCAATGCACCAAGAAAGTCAGCAGGGCGGCTGCAGTAGCGAATACGACCACGGCGTTAGCCGTATGACCGGACGGAAAAGACCAACCATGCGCCACCACCAGTCGCACAGCTTCCGGTGGCCGCGCCCGCTCGACCAGCGCCTTGGTTAAGGTCACGGCCAGCAGCTCTCCCAGCCACGCCGCCAGCACCGCCACCACCGTGATAATCGGCAAACGACGCTTCCACGTGAAGCCAACAACAACCGCCGACACACCGAAGGTGGCAAGCCACGAGCCCGTCCAAGTCACGGCCTTCATGAGCTGGTCCAGGGCGGACGTGCGGTGGGCGACGACGAAGGTCGTGATACTCCTGTCTACGGACTCGACAGCAGCCGAATGCTCGATGCCCTCCCCGGCCAGGATCAGGACCCCGGTCAGGACTACCCATACGGAGACCAGCACGACTACAGGAGCGGCCAGGTGGCGGGCACCTCCTGCTGCAACCCGAACAGCGGCTACATCGGCGATCTTCCAACCGTGGCGGTGGCCGTCTTTTCTGTCGCAGGATGGGTCGACAGTCAAAGCGGCGCCTGTTCCTCCCTCGCTCACCACCGGTTCTCCGAGGACGAGAACCCTGACCGTGTGGACGATAAGCCCGACCCGAACCCGACGGCAATGCCAGGGGCCCCTACAGTCCCTGCGGTCAATACAGTCCCTACGGTCCCTACGGTCCGATCCGATCTTCCAAAGACCGTCCTCAACAGCAACGCTCATCAGGTGGTGCCATTCGGGTAGCGCCGCCTCGCCGGAAAGCCCTACTTCCGGGACAATCCCCCGACTGCTCGAGACCGGTTTGTGTACCCCGTCGCCACCCAGGTCCCACGGTCCGGCCCACCCGGCGACCCCAGGTAAGCCGACCCTGGGCACATTCCGCGCTAAAGCCGACCTGCCCCCGAATCCCGACCTGTATCTGGCCAAGACCTGACCCATAGGTGCCTACGTCGCCAGCCCCTCGCCGGAATGAACCGTGTGGAGCGCTGCAACTCAGAAAGCGCGAGGGTCCAAGGGGACCAAGACATCGATGGTCCCTACGACGGCCCGCGGGATGGCATTGCGACTCGCGCCCTCACCGGGTGTCGGCCAAGATGCTTCGCTTGTCTAAATGTCGTGCGCGATCCGTGCGCGAACGAAGCGAGATCGGGGAGTATCAGCCGGTACCAGAAGGGACAAGGAAATAGGAGTCTACCAGCGGTTTTGTGGTTATCCCCAGGTAGGGATATGTGCCCCGATGTGCATGACGCGCATGAGGTCGAGGGTTAGATTCCCTCTGCGCCCACCATAAAGTCCCTTGTCAGAGGGGCTGCGGTTAGGGACAGCGGGCGGTTGCGGGGCGAGGTGAATCGCGAGCTGGCCCGGGTGACTGAACGGGCCGGTCTCGGCCACTGGTCGATGACCGAGCTAGCCCGCTACTCCGCGGCGTCGCTCATGTCCGCCGCCGGGGTGCCGTTAGAGGTCGTCGCTGACATCCTCGGGCACTCATCGACTCGGATGCTCGAAGCGCACTACCGCCAACAGGTCCGTGCCTGCCATCGATGGTCATGTCGCGGTCATGAACACCATGTTCGGCAAACGCTGACTTGCCAACCGGATGGGATCTCTGGCCCACTCAGCGCTGCCAGGGAGATACCGGGACATCATCCACGCCCTCGCGGGTCGCCATTTGTGCCACGGTCACCGGTGCCATCCAGCGGCTTGGCCTGCCCGACGAGTGGCGACACGGGTCGCGCGGGGATCCACCGCGTATGGTCGACCCGACGTAGCTTCGGAGAACCGGAGGTTCGGAAGAAGTACCACCAGCCGGATCCGACGAGGCCGTGAGCCAACCCCGGGCCCCTGATGGCCCGTGACGTTCAGCGAAGTTCATGGAGCGTCTTGAGCAGCCCTCAACTCTATTGTTTGGAGTCTCCCCCGGCACTCCCTATCTGCCGCCGGTCCTGACCGCGTCGGCGCTCCGGGAGGGTCACTTCGCTGCAGCTTTTGCTGCGGACCGTGCCCGCTCGTGGTCTTCGGCCAAGGCGACGCGGAGCGTGACCACGACGCTTTCGAGGCGGGGGAAGGGCGGCCCACCTCTCTGCTCAGGGAAAGATGTCGACTCAGTGCCCGGGGTCCCCTCATCCCGAACTGTCGCTCTCTCTGCGGCGACTTGGCGTTCGATGAAGTCGGCTACGGACTCGGTGCTAATACGGCGGCTGCGGCCAACGTGAAACGTCGTGAACTCCCCACGTTCCATCAAGTTGTACACGTAGACCCTCGAGATGCTCAGGGCTTCGGCGACCTCGATCGGCGCGATCCCGGCTTTGCCGGGCGGAAGGGTGATTGCGCCGCGTAGGGAGGGACCGATGACGGTGCTGGGCTCCTTCGGCATGAGGATCACTCCTAGATTCGGAAGGTTTGGGTCCACTGAGTTGCCAGGTCGTAGGAGCCCGACCGGCTGGAAGTTGCCGGCACCAATGACCGGACTCGTGCTCGCGGCGGCGTCCGCGGCAATTCGAGCTTCTTAGGTCGACCTTTTCGCCGGGCCTCAAGCCCGAGGTTCCGGTTACCCGGGTGCGCCGGCAGCCTCACCGCGCAGAGTGCCGTCGGCGCGCCCCGGCCACCAAGGCGCTCACAACCCAATGCCACGTCCAAGTCGTTCGCAGTGGTCGAGCACCCGACAACCGAGCCGGAATACCGTCTCGGCTTGCTCCAACGGGAATCACGCTGCCCGCCCCCGGCTACGAGCGCACGACGATCCAAGCTGGACGAAGATGGCAACATGCCCCACGTCCTGATCATCGATCCCCCGAGCGAGGTGACCATTCAGCCTGGTGCCGTGGTCTCAAAGGTCGTGCACCGTGGCGACGGGATGAACGTGACTGTCTTTGGCTTTGATGCCGGCGAGGAGCTGACCGAACACCAGGCGGCCCGCGCTGCTGTAGTTCAGGTCCTGTCCGGACGGCTTCGCTTCACCGTTGACGGTGTGGACCTCGAGCTGGCTCCAGGGTCGTGGCTGCACATGACGCCTGGCACGCCCCACTCCCTGGTCGCCACTGAACCGACCATCATGCTGTTGACACTCGCCGGCACTTGACCGCCTTGAGCGGCGTGGCCACATGGCCCCCAACATCGCCTGTGCATGAGACCCGCTTCAGCTCCCGATCGCCGGTCGTGGGGCTGCCCCGCAACTCCAGGCCCGGACACCGAAGGGAGGGGATCGGGTGTGGGCGACGCCCTCGTGGAAGCGATCACCCGCTGGACCCGTAGCCAAGGGCCCGTCCGGCTGGTATTGGCGGTGCGACAAGCAAACCTGCATGCGGTGGCCCTCTACGAGCGACAAGGCCTTCGCGACGTTGGCTGGGCGTCCGCGGCGGACGAGCCGTTCCCCGAGCCTCGGATGATGCTCACGGTCTTACGACCCGAAACCACTGCCCAGTGCCCGTGTCCCCAAGCATCCGAGATGGCCGGTGCGGCGGTCCCCCGATCGCCGGGTTCGTGTCCCCATTTCATCCCGGCCCCGGCGGGTGCTCACTGCGAGGGGCCTTGGGGGTGCGCGGAGTTGAGCGAAACAACTGCTCAGACGAGTACTGCACGGACCCATTCCTTGGGAACCGGTCAAGGTTGAGAACGTGGTCGATCCCGAGCCCGTGGATAACAGATTGGCCGTGGGCCTTACCGGACTTGTAGTGGCGGCTTCGCTGTACCCGTCGGCCGCCCGCTCGGCCGCGTCCCAGGACTGGACACCGTTCGTCCTCGTTGCCGGGCTGCTGCTGATCGGCCTGGTGGCCGACGACGATGGCCAGTTCGCGGTCGCCGGGCACCGTCTGGCCCGCACGGCGCCGAACGGTGTCCTGCTCTTCGTCGGAGCGGTGCGGTGTTGAACCTGGATACCTCGGTGGCCTTCCTCACCCCTGTCCTCGTCTACACCGCCCGCAGCCGGGGCGAGGGCGAGGCGCTACTGCTCTAGGGGTGTCTTCTTCTCTCCAACGCCGGGTCGCTGTTCCTGCCCGGCTCCAACCTGACCAACCTGATCGTGGTTGGTCACCTCCACCTCAACGGGGGCCAATTCCTCGCCCCACCTGGGTCGCGGGACTGGCCGCCCTGGTCGTGAGCGCAGCCGTGGTCGCCGTGGTCGAGCACCGAGCCCTGCGGGTTCGGGTGGAGGATCCAACCCCGGCCGACCGGCCGACGCTGGGACTCGGTCTGGTGGCGGTCCTGGCGGCGGCCGTGCTCGTCGTCGTCCTGCACAATCCCGCTTTCCCGGTCGCCGTGGTCGGTGTCGCGGTCGTCGGTGTCCGCGTCGCGGCCCGAGCGGAGCAGCCCCGGCGGGTGTTGAACGTGTTGGGTGTCCCGGTGCTCGTGGAGCTCTTCGGGGTGGCGGTGGCGCTTGGCACCCTCGGCCGGGTGTGGTCGGGGCCGGCGACGTTGATGTCGCATCTCGACCTGTGGGGTATGGCCGTCGTGGCAGCGGTCTCGTCGGTGCTGCTCAACAATCTTCCCGCTGTGTCGCTCTTCGCGGGGCGCGTCCCCGCCCATCCTTTGCGATGGTCGTCGGGCTCAACTTGGGGCCGAACCTGTTCGTGACGGGCGCTCTGGCCTGGTTTCTGTGGTTGCGGGTGGCCCGAACGGCCGGCGACCGACCCTCGATCGCCAAGGCCAGCCGCCTCGGCGCGGACGCGGTGCCGCTCTCGATGGCTGCCGCCCTCGGGGCCCTTGTGCTGACCGGGACCCGCTGAGTACGCGCCGGGCCCGGCCAGCCAGAATGCTTCGGTGAGCATCAGCCGAGCACATCGAGACATCCTGCCGGGTCGCCTCTTGCGGCGCGGTCGGATGCTTGAAGGCGTCACTGTGGGCTGGAACGTGGTCGGTGTCGTGGTGCTGGGCATCGCCGCGGTGACGGCCCGATCGGTGGCGCTCGGCGGTTTCGGCTTCGACTCGCTCATCGAGATCGGAGCGAGCACCGTCGTGCTGTGGGAGTTGTCGGGCCGGGGCGAGGAGCGCCAGCGACGCGCG
This sequence comes from uncultured Acidimicrobiaceae bacterium, assembly GCA_963769725.1. GTDB lineage: Bacteria > Actinomycetota > Acidimicrobiia > Acidimicrobiales > Palsa-688 > PALSA-693. The sequence continues at coordinate 20,110 of CAVYMU010000014.1, forward strand.
CTGCGACCCATCGGCGCAGCCTTCGTCCTCCTGGCCTGTTACCTGGCGGTCCAGAGCACCGTCGTGCTCGTCGCCCGCTACCACCCCGGCCACAGCCGTCTCGGGATCGCGTGGACGGCGCTCACCGCGTTGGTAATGTTCGCCCTGGCCGCAGGGAAGGACCGAACGGGCCGCCAGCTGGATAACCCCGTGCTACGCACCGAGGGGCGAGTGACCTTGGTCGACGGGTTGCTTGCTACTGCAGTGCTGGCCGGCCTCGTGCTCAACGCCGCCCTCGGCTGGTGGTGGGCCGACCCACTCGCCGGCTACGTGCTCTTGGTCTACGGCGCAAGAGAAGGCTGGGCTGCGCTGCATTCGTAGCCGCGTGCCCCAGCTTCCGGTAGTGACCCGAAGACACGGTCGTAGCAATCGACACCGATACGAACCGACGACCACCCAGACGAACTGCTCTCGAACCAGCCCCCGCCAGTCCGCTGACAAGCCGCCCCACCACCCCACACCCTCGAAAAGCGCCCCAATAGCCGCGGCCCTCGCCATCCGAGTATCACTCGCCCCCCTAGCACCGTGTAACGCCGGTACGGGGAACGCCCATCATCTCTCCTGGATGTCCAGAGCCGGGTTTGGTAGGGAACCTGCATGACGACTGGAAACGCTCCTCGGAGGACCTCCTCGAGGTCTGAGAGGAGGGACTTCCTGTCATTGGCCGGCAAGACGTTGATGTGGGAGTGGGTGTCCAGATCCGCCTTCCAGGAATCAACCGGCACCTTCCGGGTCTCAAGAGACGATCTGGCGCTCGGGCGGCAGGGAACTCGGGTCGAGTTGCGAAGGCATCCTTGGCCCAGTTGGACGTCTCTCTGGTTTCGAGAGTATCCGGGGCAGCGAGACTCGGTGAGGGACTTGACTGGTGGAATCGTTTGATCGGACACATGCTGTTCTTGGTGGACCGGTCGATTCTTGAGCTGCGGGTCGGGGGACTTCCCTTCCCTCATGGCGATCCGATGGGAGGTGGCGTTACCGTCACGCCTTTCGTCCCGAGGGCCCAACCGTTCTCGATCATCAAGCCGTCTCCGACTTCGTCACCTACGAATCCCGTCACGGGCGTCGTGTGCGCGTCTAGGCCGACGCTGCTCTGGCGGACTGGCCGGCGTGACGGAAACCCACGAGCCGACCCCATCCGGGCGATTTCGCTGTCCAGTGCTGCAGTGACGTCTACCCGCACGGGTGCTCGGACCGGCTGGTGTGCCGCGGGGCCCGGCCGTCGCCGCGGCGCGCATCCTCTCTGAAGGGGTGCTGCGATCGGCGACATCCTCACGGGACGAGACGGAATCCAAGTCGCCGCCACCACCACCTGGGGCGAGCCTACCGACTGCTTTGAGCACGTGATGTTCGCCAACGGCCGATGCAGGGCTCCCGAGGCGGTGGCCCTAAGTCGGCTGGTCCACCGAGACCTGATTCCAGCCGACCTTCAAGCCGGCTATTCTCCGGCGGTCCGATTCTACTTCGAGTGGTCAACCCTGGCCAACCACCAATCGGCGGTCTTCGACGGCGTGACGCCCCCGTGCCTTCGCCGTGAAAATCCACAAACGGCAGGGCCAGTCCCTGACGATCAACGATGCTTGAGATGTGACCTATCCGGCGTCCCCAAATCTCACCGAGCGCGTATCTCAGATCAGCGGCTATGCGATCTGGTTTGCCGGGTGCACGGCGTGGTACCCCACGGGAACCAGGGCGGCGCGGCGAGCGTCAAATATGGTGTGAGACCGCGCACCAAGCTGGGCGCCGTGCTGCTGGCGGCGGTGGCCGCCGCCGGCGCCTGCTCGAGCAGCGCGGGGCGAGTCGCTTCGGTTCGGGCCGGTGCCGACGGGTCGGGACCGGCCACGGTGTCGACCAGGGCGTCGTCATCGTCCTCGACGTCCTCGCTCACCACGGGGACGCCGACCGCGGGATCGTCCTCCGCCCGTGGCTCGAGCGCTGGTCGTATCGTCCTGCCTCCGCCGGGGTGGAGGACGGTCTGGTATGACGACGTGGGGGCCGACATCCCGGCGAGCTGGGAGGTCGCTTCGGGGACGAGCTTCGTCTGCTCTTTTGGCGCGACACCGGTGGCCTACCTGGGCCCCACTCACACGTTCTATCCGTGCCCCATGCCGGCGCCGAGGCGTCCGGGCAACAACGGGCTGTGGATCGACGCGTCCTACGGGACGCCGGGCGCGTCGATGATAGAGACCTCGGTTCACGGGATCGCGGTGGACATCGGCCTGGCCGCCGACCCGATCGTCGCTCACCGGATCGAGGCGTCTCTGCGCTACGACCCGGCGGCTCCCGATTCTGCCACCTGACGCCCAGCCGGGAGGCGGAGGGCGGGTACGAGGCGGCTACACTGGTGACAGCGGCCGCCGGGGGGCTCGGCCCCTAGTCCGCGTAACCGAATCTCGACGGCACAAGCGCCCAGATCGCCGGCTGAGCGGGCGAGGCGGAGAAGTCATTCCCAGGGCACCGGGGACGCCCACCGGTCAAAGAAGGTCGTCGCCGAGGTGGGCAGGCGAACGTTCGGGCCGAAGTTGCCCTGGGGATAGCCGAGCGGGACACAGAAGTGGAAGCCGACGTCGTCGGGGATGGCGAACATGGCGTGGAAGCGAGCCATGACGGACGGGTGAAGCGTCGTCGGCACCGAGCCGATTCCGATCGCACGTGCGGCGAGCATCAGGTTCTGAACGGCGGGAACGACAGAATTGGCCGGACCGTTGTGCAACGCCAACGCGAACACAATGCAAGGCACTTCCGCCATTTCCTCAGCAAGTCCAGCAGCGGAATGAAAGCGCGGAGGGAGATCTTCGCGGTGCTGGAAGCCCTCGTCCCGGCGCTTTGCCCACCACGCCTCGTGGTAGAGCGGGCCGAACTCCCGGATAGTGCCGCGATCGTTAAGGACGAGAAACCGGGCGATCTGCTGGTTTCCCCCGTTCGGTGCCCGCACCGCCGCCTCAAGGACGAGGCGGACGTCCGCGAGTGGGATCGGGTCAGGGCGAAATCGCCGGATCGAACGCTGCGTGAAGATGGCCTCCCCCAGAGGCATCGACAGGCGGGTGTAGTCCATGGGATTAAGCCTCCTTGAATCGGGGTCAAGACCGGCCCGGGAACCTGTCTCGAATATCGCATACTCCCGAACGTAGCCACGACGGCGATCGCTCAGCCGTCGACAGAGGCGACCGGGCCGAACTGCCCCAGAACATCCGGGCCCCGGCTCGGCGAGGGGTCCCGGATCGCCGGCTGTCGGGCAATATTCTGGGGCCCGTCGAAGCCTCGAGTGGGGGTCGGGGAGGGGTGTGCCGATTTTGGCGTGCTCAGCCACTGGGATGATGGCCCAGTCTGCGCCTGCGAACCGGCGTTACGCCATGCTCCTGGGACGGTGGCAAGCGGGATTCAGCGGTGCGCTGGCCCGTCCGATGTCCTCGCCTCGGGGGCGCGTCGCACCGCGACACGGCTGCCCGAAATGCCTGGTGGTTCCCCTCTGGGTTCCTTCTGGCGGTGACGGTCGATGCCCAACAGGTCGCCCCGAGCGGCACCGGCGGTGAGGTGATGCGAATGAGGATGCCCTGCGGGCTCTGGAAGCCCACCTGAATGACGGGAACTGCTGGCATTTGGGGGCGCCGTCGCGGCCCCAGCGCCACCCAGGCCTGGGGCACCAGAATCCCCCGCCTTGACTTCCTATCACTGATAGGCGATACTCCTATCGGTGATAGGGGTAGGGCAAGAAGACCGGCCGATCAGAGGAGTGGAACATGGCGAGCCGCTACACGCTCGAAAAGTTGGCTGCTGACCGCCGGCAGGAGATGCTGGGACACGCCCATAGCCACCATCTCCCCGAAGAACGGCGGCAGCCGTGGACGCCGAAGCTGCCCGCCTGGTCGGCGGAGGCGCAACGCTCGGTACGGCGCCGCGGCCGTGCGACGGTGGTGGCTTCGGCGACAGTCGCGACCAGCTAGGTCACCGGCGACCGATGGCGGACAAGGTGACGACGCGGCGGGAAGCGAAGACGGCCTCGATCGTGGCCGAGGCCTGGGAGCTGGCTCGGGAGCATGGAGTCGGTGGGATCTCCTTGCATGCGCTGGCGCGCGCTGTGGGCATGCGCCAGCCGTCCCTGTACGAGTACTTCGACTCGAAGCACGCTCTCTACGACGCCATGTTCGCCGACGGCAACCGGCGGCTCCTGGACCGCCTCGAAGCACTCAAACTCCCCGCCGTTCCCCGCGCCGCCGTGAAGCAGTTCCTGGCCACGATGGTCGCCTTTGCCGTCGAGGACCAGGCACGATACGAGCTTCTCTTCCAGCGCCACCTCCCGGGTTTCACGCCCTCGCCGGCGTCGTACGCCCTCGCCGAGGACGCGCTCGGGCAGCTGGTCAAGTTGCTGCACGAGGCCGGCGTCGCCGACCGGGGTGATATCGACTGCGTCGTCGCCATCACTGCGGGCCTCATGGAAGCGCAGATGAGCAACGACCCCGGCGGGAACCGCTGGACCCGTCATCTCAACCGACTCGTCGACCTCTACATCGACGACGCCATCGAAAGGAGACACCGATGATGCCAACCCGAATCGATCGCTCCGAGGCCCGTGTGCTGGCCGAAGAGGAGTTCCGCCGTTTCGCGGACCTGGTCGTGTCGCTCACACCAGAGGAGTGGGCGACACCCACCGACTGCACGGAGTGGGACGTCCGCAAGATGGCGCTACATGTGCTGGGGTCGGCCGAAGCACAGGCGTCGGTCAGGGAGTTCGCCCACCAGTTACGACGCGGGATGCCGCTGAACAAGGAAATCGACTCGCACCATTGGGTCGACGGCCTCAACGAGTTCCAGATCCGCGAACGCGACCACCTGTCCAACCCAGAGCTCGTCGTCCAGCTGGCGGCCATGGGCCCGAAAGCGGTCAAGGGCCGCTGGCGCACTCCGCCCCCAGCCCGATACCTGCCGATCCCATTCGGTCCGCCCGTCGGTTGGGCGCCGCTCAAGTACCTGCTCGACGTCGGCTTCACCCGCGACGTCTGGGCTCACCGCATCGACATCCACGCCGCCATCAACCGCCCGATGCGTCTCAGCGCCGATCACGACGGCCGCCTCGTCGCCGACATCGTCGCCGAATGGGCCTCCATCCACCGCCAACCCTTCGAGCTCGTGCTGGACGGCCCCGCCGGCGGAAAATACCGCCAGGGCGTCGACGGCGAGCGCGTCGAGATCGACGCCCTCGACTTCGTCCGCACCCTCGCCGGTCGCCTGCCGGGCACCGGCGTCCTGAGCAACCCGCTACCACTCTGAGAGGAGACCTTCCATGGAAACTCGCGTTGACGAGATCGCCGACCGCATCTACCGGCTGTCCACCTTCGTGCCCGACATCGGACCGACCGGCTTCACTTTCAACCAGTTCGTCATCGACGCCGACGAGCCGACCATCTTCCACACCGGCCCGCGCGCCATGTTCCCGGTCGTATCCCGAGCCGTCGCTTCGCTGCTGCCGCTGGAACGGCTCCGCTGGATCATGTTCGGTCATCTCGAAGCCGACGAGTGCGGCGCCATGAACCTCTTCCTCGCCGCCGCACCGAACGCGCTGGTCGCCCACACCGCAATCGGATGCATGGTATCGATCAACGACCTCGCCGACCGGCCACCGGAACCGATCGCCAACGAGGGCGCCTACGATCTCGGCGGTCGGCGTATCCGCAGCATCGACACCCCGCATGTTCCCCACGGCTGGGACGCCCACGTGCTCTACGAGGAGACCACCGGAACGCTGTTCTGCGGTGACCTCCTTTCCCAGGTGGGCGACGGGCCGGCCCTCACGGCCACCGATCTAGTCGGCCCGGCCGGACAAGCCGAGGACATGTTCGGCGCAACCTGTCTCACACCACAGACCGCGCCCACGATCCGCCGCCTAGCCGACCTCAGCCCCACCATCCTCGCGATCATGCACGGATCGTCATACAACGGCGACGCCGGCAAAGCCCTGCACACGATCGCCGACGACTACCAGCACCGGCTGGACCAATCCAACTGACGACTGGAGGCCAACATGCGCGCACCCTTGTCGAAAGCCGGACCTCCCGGTTGGTAGGTCAGGTCGCTGCTTTGGTCGTTGCTGAGAGGCGGACAGACTTCGACCGATTGGTTTCGTCGGGTGCGTGTTCTGTCTCGCCATGAGCGACGTCCGCGCCAGCGGCCCCTGTGGAACAGTGCATGCGGTTCTCCCCGACACGGCTTGCCGACATCGCTCATCGCAGCGCATGCGTGGGCAGGCGTATCACCGGCGGTCAGGCGGTGGACGCCGATGGTCTCGAGCCATTCGCTCTTGCCGTGTTCGAGGCAGTCGGATGGCGACAAGCCGTGGCTTGTCATGGCGGAGAGTTTTCGCTAGGTCTCGCACGTGGTGGCGGTGCCATCGGGGAGACTGAACGCCCCGTTATGCATGGCCGACTCGAACCAGCAGTGGACCGGATGAGCCTGACCGGCCGGGAACGTCAATGGAGGGGCGAGCCCGTCCACCGTGTCGCCTTTGAGCGACTGGAGTCCCGTGGTCAACTGTGCCGACGTGGGCGTACTCCCATTCGCGCCCACCCCACCGGCCTTGGCTGCGTCCTCCAAGAGCAGACCAGAAATCCACAACCCCGCGAACTGCTCATTGAAATCCGAGCTCTTTCTCAACCCCGGATAGTACTTGTCGAAAGCGGCATTCATCGCCTGCGTCGCCGGGGTGCTCGCAAAATACGGAAGATCCGAAACCGGCGCGTACAGGTCACCATTGACGGTAGTGAAGTTCGGGGCCAGATCCAACCCGTCCACCACATACTTCGGGTGATACCCCTGCTGGGCGCAGTTGTCGGCCACCTTGCTCACCACCGTGAAGATGTCAGCCACGAACACCGCCGTCACGTGAGCCTGCTGGGCCGTCACACACTGGGCCGTGTAGCTCGGCGCCGACGCCGACACCTCGCTGGCCACCGTCACCGGCAGCCCCAGCTTCTGCCCGGTCTGTTTGAGCGGGCTGATCCCCTCCTGGCATTGGACCGCCTCCGCGCAGTAGATCAACTCCAGGTTGGTAGCCCCCGCGGACTTACCGGCCTCGATAATCGAGGCGAAGAGGGCGTCCTCGGTCTGTCCCTCCGGATAGAAATCCGGGTTGGTGAAAAACGGGGTACTGGATTCGCCCGCCCCCACCACCGGAACCTTTGCTGACTGAACGTACGACGCCCAACCCTCATCCACATTCGACAAGTCGACAAGGGCGATCGCATGATCGGACTCCACCAAGGTCTTCACCGCCGCCTGCGAGGTGCCCGGGTTGGCGTGGTCATCGATGGACACGAACTTCACCGGGTGGCCGTTGATCCCCCCAGCGGCGTTGACATTGTCCACCCAGGCCCGGTAGGCGTCAAGCTCGTTCGGGAAATTACCGAGAGGGCTTGTACACGAACACACCCCACCGATCACGATCGGCGCTCCTGTCGCCACCGGCGCCCCAGAACCCGTGGCCGCCGAACCGGACGTCGCCGGGCTAGTCGACGGGCTACCCGAGCCCGTCTTACTGCTCGACGAGCAGGCCGCAACAGCAAACACCCCAGCGATAAGACAGAAAAACAGCCTGATCACAGGCGTTCTACGCCAACCCATCATGTGTTCCCCCTTTTTAACTCGTCGCACTGTATCACCTGTCCAAACATCGCCAATCGCACGCCACTCCGGCCCCTCCCGGGGAGCAAAGCTGCGCCCCAGCCAGCCATGACGGGCATCAGACCCCCCCCAAACACCCGCAGTCCGCTCGTCACGTCAGGGATATGGACGGCTCTGTCATGCATGTCCCCGCCCTCAATACGATGCGTGGATCGCGGTTGTGAATGATGAAGCAATGCTGCCCTCACCGGAACACCAGGTCGCCGTCGCCCAGCTCCTCGCCCGATACTGCCTTCCCCTCGACCTCGACGACGTCGAGGCGTAGATCGAATCGAGCTCCATCAGCTGGCCCTCGGCTTCGGCTCCCGCGGGAGCCCGAGGCCCTGCTCCCCGATCGTGTTGCGCTGGATCTCGTCCGTACCACCGCCGATGCGCAGCCCGGGAGCGAACAGGAGTCGGTCAATCCAGGCTGCTCCGTCGCCGTCGTCGGTGACGGTCCCGGCGGGGCCGAGCAGGTTCGTTGCCGCGTCGGCCGTGCGGCGGGCGTGCTCGGAGTAGAGGAGTTTCGAGACCGAGCCGCCGGCGGGCACTTGTCCCAGCGCCACCCGGGCCCCCACCATGTCGAGGATGCGTTCGCGGATGACCACGGTGGCCACCTCCTGGCGCACGACGCGGTCGCGGCCAAGACCGCGCTCGCGCACCATGGTGACGAGCTGGTTCGCCGAACGGGCGCTGGTGCCGCCTCCCACGGCTGCCCGTTCGGCGGCGAGCATCGTGCGCAGGACGGACCATCCATCACCGAGGGCGCCGATCGCGCCGTCCTCTGGGACGAAAACGCCGTCGAGGAACACCTCGTTGAAGTGGTAGGCGCCGGACATCTGGCGGAGGGGTCGGACCGCGACGCCGGGATCGTGCATGTCCACGATGAGGCAGGAGATGCCAGCCTGGCGGGTCGAGCCGGGTTCGGTCCGTGCGTATGCCATCGCCAGGTCGGCGACGCCGGCCCCCGAGGTCCACACCTTCTGTCCGTTGACGACCCACCCGCCATGGACCGGCGTCGCCGTCGTGCGGATGCTCCCGAGATCCGACCCGGCGTCGGGTTCGGAGACCAGCTGGCACCATACCTCCTCGCCCCGCGTGGCCGGCGGGAGGTACCTGCGGCGCTGGCCCTCCGTACCATGTGCGAACAGCATCCCCGGCAGCATCTCCAGCCCGACAGCCAGCATCTTCGTCGAGACGCCCCAGCGGGCCTGCTCGGCCACGACCACCTCGTCGTGCCAAGCCGGCTCGCCGGCGCCCCCGTACTCGACAGCCCAAGAGCGCCGCACGAGACCCGCATCGAGCAGCCGCCGCAGCCACTCGCGGGTGATCGTGAGGGCGTATTGCTCCCGCTCCCGGTACTCCTCTTCGCTGATAGCGCTGACGATGTGCACCGTCGAGAAGTCGCCGGCCGAGCCCTTTACTGGCGCGTTAGCCTCGAACCACGAGCGGACGCGAGCCGCGAGTTCCTCGCTCGTGCCGGTCACGCCACGCCGTCGATGTCCGTCTCGGGGAGCGTCAGTTGGCGAGCGTTGTCCCGCATGATCTTGCGCTGGTCGGCGATGGAGAACTCCTCGACGTTGTGGAAGTAGTCCCTCGGATGGCTGATGCCTTCGGCGTGCGGCCAGTCGGAGCCGAACAGGATCCGCTCCACCGGGAGGTGTTTGGCAACCTCGGCGACGCTGTCCTCGACGAAGGGCGCCACCCAGCAGTTCTCGGTGAACTGGTCGGCGGGGTTCTTCTTGAACATGCCCGGGTTCTGCCCGTGCAGGACTTCCAGGCCGTGGAGGAGATCTCCGACCCAGGTGGCGCCGTTCTCGATGTAGGCCACTTTCAGTTTCGGGTGGCGCTCGAACAGCTTGTCCGCGACGAGTATGGCGGCGAAGTCGTGTACCAGGCGGCGCTTCATGAGCATGGTGACGATGGTCGAGGCGGCGGCGTCACCCATGCCGCCACTGCTGGCCGATGGCGCCTTGCCCCACTCGCGTGCGATGGCGCGCTCGACCTCGACGTAGCCGTCCTCGAAGCCGGCGTGAGGGGCCACGACCAGTCCGGCCTCGGCCACCCGGGCCCAGAAGGGGTCGAACACCGGGTCGGCCGGCGATTTGGTGCCTTCGGGCGTGTAGGCCGGGCCGTTGCGGATCGAGATGACCCTTGCGCCCCGCCCGGCGCACCATTCGACCTCCTCGACCGCCTGGTCGAGGTCCGACAGAGTGAGGAACGGGACGGCGAAGATGCGGGTCTGGTAGGCGAAGCCCCAGTCCTCGTCGAGCCAGCGGTTGAAGGCGCGGAGGATGTGGATGGCTGCTTCGGTGTCGGGCTGCATCGGGCCTTCCATGCAGACGCCCTGGGACGGGAACAGCCACGCCGCCTCGACGCCTTGCTGGTCCATGCAGCGCAGCCGGGCGTCACGGTCGAACCATTCGGGGTGATCGTTGGGGTCCTCGCTCGACAGCTCGTTGCCCAAACGGGCCTTGTCGCTCCTGCCGGCGAAGTACTCATGGAGGGCCCCGGGCCGGGGCCGCATGTGTACGTCGCCGGGGCCGGGCAGGATCGGATGGACCCGGTTGTTGTGGGCGAAGACGTAGCGGGGCTTGCCGTTGCCGTCGAGGTCGACGAGCCGCACGCCTCGGTCCGCGAACTTGGCGTCGCGGTGGCGGGTGAAGGACTCGCTGGTCTCCCAATAGTGGTTGTCGGTGTCGAAGATCGTCGGGATCTGATCGTTGGCGTAGGGCACGACGCTGCTCTCCTCCGTCTCAGGCGGTGCCGTGGCGGAGGAGGTGCCCGGGCGTCTCGTTGGTGCACTCGCCGTCGATGAATGTCGTCACGCCGTTCACGATGATGCGCTCGTACCCGGTGGCCTTCTGTACCAGCCGCCACTCGCCGGCGGGGTAGTCGAACAATCGCTCCTGAGGGAGGGCGTCGACGGTGTCGGGATCGTAGACGATGACGTCGGCCGGCCTGCCCTCGGTGAGGACGCCGCGGTCGCGGAGGCCGATGGCCTGGGCCGGGTAGCCGGAAAGCCGCCAGACGGCCTCTTCGGCGGACATGAGTTCGTGGTCGCGCACCCAGTGGCCGAGCACTTCGGTGGCGAAGCGGGCCGTGGTGACGAACTTGGTGTGGGCGCCGCCGTCGCTGATGCCGGGGAGGGCCACCGAAGAGGTGCCGACCTCTTTCACGGCTTGGGGGTCCATGTCGATCATGGTGGTGCCGAAGCCGGCGCCCAGCCGGGCGGCGACGGTGACGTCGAGCATGGCATCGAGGAGATGCTTGTTCTCCCGGGCCGCGATCTCGCCGATGGTGTAGCCCTCGTAGGTCTCCTTCAGCTTTTGGGCGTTCGGGGCGTCGCTGGAGATCCAGTTGACCGTGATCTCGGCGAGGGGGTAGCGGGCTGCGCCGAAGCCGCCGCCGAGTACGTCGATGGCCTCTTTGAGCTTCGGGCGCCGCTCGGGGTCGGAGAGCTTGCCGATTTTCTCTTCCGGCGTGCCCAGCGTGGCCTCCTGCCAGGCCGGGAAGATGTCCATGAGGTTGTAGTCCTCGAAGTTGATCTCCGATTTGAAGCGGACGATCTGCGCCGACGCGAAGACGCGGACGCCTTCGGTCTGGTTGAGGTGGTCGAGACGGGCGATCGTCTCCTGGTGGGGGTAGCGGAACTCGCCGTGCTGGTTGACGGCGCCGGTGGGCGCCAGGGCGTTCCAGATGATGGGCCGGCCGCTCTCGCGGGCGATGAGGGCGGCGGTGTCGAGCGGGCCGGTGATCTGGGTCGTGCCTCGCCCGATCTTGCGTAGGGCCCGGCAGAAGGCGACGATCTCCCGTTCGGTCATGCAGTCGGTCACCATGGGCGTGCCGTCGTAGTCCCGCTGGACGTTGCCCACGTCGCCGGAGATCTGCGAGCTCCAGCCGCAGCCGCCGGCTTGCATGGCCTCGAAGAGCAGCTGGCACATGCGGTCCAGTTCTTCGTCGTTGGCCCGCTGCTCCTTGGCCTTGTCGACGCCGATGACGTACCCGTACAGGGGGGCCAGCGGCACCAGCGACATGACGTTGACGCCTTTGGGGGTGCGGTTGACACTGTCGAGGAATTCCGGGAAGGTCTCCCAGTCCCAAGGCATCCCGGCCCGCATCGTTTTGAGCGGCACGGCCTCGTTGCGCGACAGCGACAGCATGGCCCGGTCCTGGTCCTCTGGCTTGCACGGCGCGAACCCGAAGCCGCAATTGCCGATCAGGACGGTGGTGACGCCGTGCCAGCCCGACATGGTGCACCACGGGTCCCAGAAGACCTGGCTGTCGTAGTGGGTGTGCACGTCGACGAAGCCGGGAGCCACGATCTTGCCCGTGGCGTCGACGACCTCGGCGCCCTCCGAGGCGTCGATGCCGCCGATCGAGGCGATCCGCCCGTCCTTGATACCAACGTCGGCCTTATACCGCGGCGTCAGCTGGCCGTCGATGATCGTGCCGCCCTTGATGACGATGTCGTAGGTCGACACCTTCGTCCCTCCTCGTGCTCGTTGATATGCGGTGCCGGCTACGAGCAGGTGAGCTCGCGGGCGTTGTCGTACATGATCCGGCGCTGGTCCTCGAGGGAGAAGTTCCTCACGTTCTCGAAGAAGTCCTTGGGCTCCGGGAAGCCCTCGCCGTGCGGCCAATCGGATCCGAAGAGGATCCGCTCGACCGGGTAGTAGCGGGCCAGCTCGTCGATGTCCTGCTCGACGAACGGGGCCACCCAGCAGTGCTCGATGAACTGGTCCCTGGGGTTACTCGTGAAGCGGCCGCCATGGCCGAGGTACTCGAGCGCCTCCAGCAGCGGGGGCACCCAGGCGCAGCCGAACTCGATGAACGCCACCCGCAGCTTGGGGAACCGCTCGAACAGGCCGTGGGCGGTGATCACGTAGGCGAAGTCGTGGATGATCCGGTTCTTGAGCAGGCCCGAGAAGGTGCCCATCTGACCCATGTGGTCGGTGTTGCCGCGCCGCAGGTCACCGAGGTGCTCGTCGCCCCACGCGTCCGCCAGGAAGTTCGCCAGGCGGGCATAGGTGGCGTCGGCGCCGTCGTGTGGCGTCAGCACGACCTCTGCCTCTTGCATCAACCCCCAGAACCGGTCGAACATCGGGTCGGCCGGCGAGCGAGGGCCGTGGCGGGTGACGGCGGCGCCGTGGCGCACACAGGCGACGCGGGCGCCGTGGTCGACGCACCACTGCAGCTCCGTCACCGCGGCGTCGGGGTCCGAGAGGGTGAGGAACGGGACGCCGAAGATTCGGTCCTGGTAGGCGAAGCCCCAGGTCTCCTCGATCCAGCGGTTGAAGGCGCGGGTCATCTCGACCGTCGCCTCGAGGTCGCCGTGCATGGTCGGCTCGAGCACGACGCCCTGCGACGGGAACACCCAGGCCCCCTCGACGCCCTGGGCGTCCATCACCTTCAGCCGGGCGTCACGGTTGGTCCACTCGGGATGGTCCGAGAGCTTCTCCGTCATCCTCGACACGAACACGTCCCGAGAGGTGGCCCCCTTGAAATAGTCCATGAAGGCGCCGGGCAGAGGACGGGGGTGGTGGTCGGCCGGTCCGGGCAGGACGGCGAACACCTCGCCGTTGATCACGTACCGCATCACGCCGTCGACCTCCTTCACCTGGAGGCCGCGGTGGTCGAACCTGGGGTCGCGATGGCGGGTGAAGGCGTCGCTCGTCTCCCAGTAGTGGTTGTCGGCGTCGAAGATCCGCGGGATCTTCGCACTCGCATCTGCCATGTCAGGTCCCCCTGTCTCTTTTTCAGTCCGTTCCGTGCCGCAGAAGCCGGCCGGGAGTGGCGTTGGTGCAGTCGCCCTCGATGAACGTGGTCACACCGTTGACGATCGTCCGCTCGTAACCGGTCGCCTTCTGGACCAGCCGCATCTCGCCCCCGGGGTAGTCCCACAGCCGCTCTTGCGGTCCGGAGTCCAGGCGCTCGTAGTCGTAGACGATCACGTCGGCCGGTGCCCCCTCCCGCAGGTAGCCGCGGCCCTTCAGGCCGGCGGCCAGCGCCGGGTAGCCCGAGAGGCGCCAGTGGGCCTCCTCGAGCGACATGATCTGGTGCTCGCGTACCCACAGGGAGAGGAGCTCGGTGGGATAGCGGGCCGTGGTCACGAACTTGGTGTGGGCCCCGCCGTCGCTCACGCCCGGCAGGGCGTAGGCCGACGTGGCGATCTCTTTCATGGACAGCGGCGGCGTCTCGAGCAGCTTGGTGGCGAAGCCCACCTTCAGGTTCCCGGTGACGGCCAGGTCGAGCATGGCGTCGATGGGGTGCTTGCCCTCACGGTCGGCGATCTCCCCGATCGTGTAACCCTCGTAGAGATCCTTGATCGTCTGGGCGTTCGGAGTGTCGCTGGAGATCCAGTTCACCTTGATCTCGCGGGTGGTGTATCCGGCGCCGAAGAGGCCGCCGCGGGCGTCGTCGAGCCCCTTCATGGCCTGCCGGCGGTCGGGATCGGCGAGCTTGGCCCGCTTCTCCTCGACACTGCCCAGGAGGGCGTCCTTCCACACCGTCATGGTGTCGAGGAGGTTGTAGTCCTCGAAGGTGAACTCAGAGACGAAGTTGGTGGTGAGCGCCTGGGCGTAGATCCGCAGGCCCTCCTCCAGGTTGTAGTACTCGAGCCGCTTGAGCGCGTCCCGGTGCGAATAGGCCGCACCACCGTGCTGGTTGAGAGCGCCGTCGGCCAGCAGGGCGTTCCAGATGACGGGGCGGCCGCTTTCGCGGGCCATGATGGCGGCCACGTCGAGCGAGCCCGTCAACTCCATGGCGCCGCGACCGATCCTGCGCAGGGCCCGGGCAAAGGCCGCCACCTCGCGTTCGGTCATACAGTCGGTGACCATCGGAGTCCCGTCGAAGTCGAGCTGGACGTTGCCGACCTCGCCGCTGATCTGGGCGCTCCAGCCGCATCCCCCGGCCTCCATGCCCTCGACCACGAGGCGGCACATCTCCTCGAGCTGCTCGTCGCTGACCCGGTGGGCCTTGGCGTGATCGATCCCCGCCACGTAGCCGTACAGCGGCGCCAGCGGCACGAACGCCATGATGTTGACGCCCTTGGGCGTACGGTCGACGCTCTCCAGAAACTCCGGGAAGGTCACCCAATCCCAGGGCATTCCGGCCCGCATCGTGCGCAACGGCACCGCCTCGTTGCGGGACACGGCCAGCATGGCCCGGTCACGGTCCTCCGGGCGGCACGGGGCAAACCCGAAGCCGCAGTTGCCAATCACCACGCTGGTCACGCCGTGCCAGCCCGACATGGTGCACCAGGGATCCCAGAACAGCTGGCTGTCGTAGTGGGTGTGCAGGTCGACCACGCCCGGCGCCACGTGCTTGCCAGTGGCGTCGACCACCTCGGCCGCCTCTGAGCCCTCGACATTCCCGATGGCGGCGATGCGACCGTCCTTGATCGCCACGTCGCCCTTGAAGCGCGGCGTCTGCAGCCCGTCGAAGATCGTCCCGCCCTTGATAACAGTGTCGTACGTCGGCATGGTTCCTCCAATACTCAGGTCAGCTGAACGTGAGCTGACGGGCGTTCTTGACCACGATTCGGCGCTGGTCCTCGTTAGTCACGCCGTGCCACCCCGACATTTTGAACACCGGTCCTAGAAGACATGGCGGTCGTAGTAGCGCGGTGTGCGGACGCCGCCGATCACGGTGCCCCCTTGACGAGCAGTCCGTACCCAGGCATCCCCGGTTTCCTTCCGTTCATCCTGCCCGTTCGAGCCACAGCGAATGCCTTCTATCCTATAGAGTTGCTGGTCATCTAGCAAGGAAGATCGAGAAGAATTGAGACCGGAAGAGGCACGCGCCGTGCTGCCGCGTGCACCGCGAGTCGAACCACGGCCCCGCGCTTACCACCCCTACCGGCCTTGGTGATGTTTGTCGAATGTCCAGCAAGTACCTACTATGGGTCGGTGGCCATCAGCGAGATACCGCCGCGCCGCACCCAAGCCCAGCGGCGCTCCGAGTCCGAGGAGGCCCTTCTCGACGCCGCGGCCGAGGTGATCGCCGAGCGCGGGATCGACCGCGGCATCCCTTGCCAGCATCGGCGAACGTGCCGGCGCCAGTCGCGGTCTGGCCAACCACCATTTCGGCTCGAAGGACACGCTCATCGCCCGGCTGGCCCGCCGAGCCCAGGATCGCATCGAGGCCCGGCAGCTCGCCGCCGTCCGGCGCCATCAACCGACCATCGCCAGCCGGTCCGAGTTGGCCCTTCTCCGCGTCATCGTCGATGCCTACTTCGAGCTCTTCGAGCATCCCACGGCCGAGCAGCGAGCGCTACTGGTGATCTGGGGGTCGACGTTCCCGACGGAGTCCCCCGTGCAGGGAATGCTCGAGGCCGAACGACGTAGCTACGACGGCTGGGCCGACATCATCCGACGCGGACAGGAAGACGGATCAATCCGGATCGATGTCGACCCGGTTGCGGCCGCCGTCGTCCTGCACGGCTTTCTGCGCGGGGTCGCCGCCCTCCGCCTGACCGACTCGGATGTGACCGACATGACCAACGTCCGTGCCACCTGCGATGCCTGGATCGCCCGCGCTCTCGCACCGGCGGCCGCCTACGATGGTCGCCGTCAAACGGGTCCCTGAGCCCATGGACAGCGGGTGCGAAGGGGCCAAGCGTCCCTGTCGGGAACCCGGGGGACGCCGTGGCCGAGCCGGCGCGGGCGCTGGAGGCGCTCCGAAGCGCCCGCCTCACCGGCATCCTTCGGGTTGCGATAGTCGGTGCTGGCACAATTTTGGGTTGCTGTGCGCTCAGGTGGCTAGGCCGGTAGAAGAGATCACGGTTATCAACCCCGATGCGTCCAAGCAGGATGCCGCGGAGCGGTGCGGCGTGTCCCGTTTCGTCAGGCCCGAGGTTGCTGGCGCAAGCCGGGAGTCGGACCGGTGATGGCCGCCATCTTGGTACGAGATGGAGCGAGGGTGCTCGGTCTACAGGACTTCGAGCGATCGGTGGTCCCGGACCGCGGCGCAGGAGCGACGAGCCATGGAAAGGAACATTTCGTCGGCTTGAGGGTGGCGCGGTCCGGTGGACGTCAAAGATCCGATGACGGTGATCATCGGGCCGTGAAGTTGACCGATCCGGTAGTCGGTTGCGCAGCGGTCGGATGTATACCCCTCGACGCCACGGGCCCGTAACTCGTGGTAGTACCTGGTGAGGAGCTGCTCCTCCTCTGCTCGGCGCTGGTGGGTTGGAAGACTGGTCCCGATGAAGTATGCGAGGTCGCGGGCGGGCAGCGCTACCGTTACGGTCTGCCAGTCTACGGCCACCACATCCTCGCCGACGGGGTGGAGCATCAAGTTGTCGAGGCGGTAATCCCCGTGGATGACGCAGAACGGCTCAGGGTGGCTCAACTGCCACTCGAGAAGCGCCTCGGCGACCTCGCCCAGCGTGGTGACGTCGTCCGCGCCGAGTCGACCTGCGTATCGGGTGGCAAACTCGTCGGTCGCAGCCCGAGCCATGTCTGCGAGGAAGGCGGCACGCGGTTCGGTGAGTGGAAGAAGAAAGTCGACGTCCCTGAGCGCATCGTCGTTCCAGCGCGACGCGTGCAGCCGGGCCAGGTTGCGGACGGCCTCAGTCGCTTGGGTGAAGGAACACCCGTCGGCCTGGCGCCCCGGTTGGCGAGGGGCGAGATCCTCCAAAAGCAGAGTGAAGAATGTGGCGTCCTCGCTGAGCTCCGCGTACCAGCAGGCTGGCGCTCGTACGCCCAAGGTGGGGGCGAGATGTTGGTAGAAGCCGATCTCGTTGCGGTGGGCGGTCGCTACTCTACGTCGGGCGTCCTCGGAACCTTCGGCCAACTTGACCACCAACGTTCCCGGACAGCCATCGGCGTCAATCGTCAGGCGGTAGGTCGATGAGGTCTGGCCGGTGCCGATCGGCTCGACGGTCACGGACCGCACGTGGGTCCCGAGGACATACGAGAGCCACTCTTCGGTCAGATCGCGAGCCGACGTCGCGATCAGTGTCACGCCCGGGACCTTCCGGGATTCGCCGGCTTGTCGCGTAGCCTGGCCGGACGCTGGACCCGGTAGGCCGTGAGTATCGGCTCGAGCTCGGCTGGGGTGGCGCCGTGTAGAATTACGCTGTCTGCCCCGAGCTCGAACTGTCTGATAATGGTGGCGGTGCACTGCCTCGGACTGCCGGTGGCCGCGGCGGCGGTCCACTCGCCTGGCAGGAGGGTCGAGAGGTATTCCAGGTCCTGTGTCGTGGCTCTGGCGTCGAATGCCCCCTTGAAGTCCTTGACGAGGGGGTCGGAACGGAACCGGTCGAGAACCGATGGATCCCACCGGTTGGTTCTGACCAGCAGATCTCCGTACCCGCGCAGGTAAGAGGCCAGCCGTCCGACGGTCTTCTTGAGCCGCTGGGCCTCGTCGATATGATTGCCCACCGTCGCCAGGACCGACCAGATTCGAACGTCGGACGGATCCCGGCCGGCCCGGTCGGCGCCGCGCCGTATCGCCGCCACTGACCTCTCGAGGGCGTCGTCGCAGAGGAAGGTGTGCAGCACGACGCCGTCCATGCAAGCCCCCGCGAACTCGAGCGTCTTTTCTCCTATGGCGACGAGCATCAACGGGATGGCTTCGTGGAACGTGGCATCCTGATGAAGGTAAGGGAAGCGGCCGGCCGGGCCGTCGTGGCCGGTGATCGTTCCGCCGTTCCAAAGCTGGCGGAGGATCGTGACCGCGTCCAATATCTGGTCGCTGCGTATTGGTGCCAGGCCCATACTGTGGAATAGACCGTCGAATCCGCGGCCGAGCCCCAACGCGAACCGGCCGCCAGTGAGGCGATGCATGGTCGTCGCAAACGTGGCCGTGACCAGCAAGTGGCGAGTGTTGTGGTTGGTGGCTGCGGTGGCGATACCGATGTGCTCGCTGATGCCGGCGGCCGCTCCGCAGAGCGTCGGCGCATCCTTGAGGTTGAACCGCTCGGAGATGAAGGCCGCGCCCAGCCCCAGCTTCTCGGCCAGGCGCACCTCATCGACCAGGTCCCTGGGCGAGTCGGAGTGGCCGGCCAGCGTATAGAAGCCGAGCTCTCCCAGAAGCTCCGCACGAAACTCCGGGCCGGCCGCGACAGCGGTGTTGCTCATCGTGCCACGACAGTCACGGGCATGCGCTTGATGCCGTTGATGAAGTTGCTCACGAGGTAGTCAGGCTCGCCGATCTCGATTGCTGACACTCGTTGGGCCAAGCGAGAGAACAAGGCTCGAAGTTGGGCTCGGGCCAGGTTGGCACCGAGGCAGAAGTGTGCTCCTCCGCCGCCGAACCCGACATGGGGGTTGGGGTTCCTGGTGATGTCGAAGCGGTCGGGATCCGCGAAGACGGACTCGTCTCGGTTGGCCGACTCGTAGAACATGACAACAGGGTCACCCGCGGCTACTTGCACACCGCCGAGCGTCGTGTCCGCGGTGGCTGTGCGACGGAAGTGGATCACGGGAGAGGCGTAGCGCACCAACTCTTCGACGGCTGACGCCATCACGGTTCGGTCGGCGGCGAGGAGGGTCCACTGTGCCGGGTTGTCTGCGAACAGTTTGAAGGCGTGGCTCGTCGTGTTCCGGGTGGTGTCGTTGCCGGCGGTGCTGAACAGCACGAAGATTCCGCCGAGGATCTGGTCGGACAGGGGGTGGCCATCGAGCTCGCAGTCCACCAGCGTCGATAAGATGTCGTCGCCGGGGCTTGTGCGCCGGGCTTTGACGAGCTCGGCCGCGATCCGGTGCATCGTCATGGCTGCCTCGATCGCGACAGTTGCACGGTCCGTGGCGGCTCCCGCGAACTCGGGGTCCTGGGATGCGATTTGCGCCTCGGCGGCCGAGTACAGATCGTTCCGCATGGATTCGGGCACGCCCATCATGTCGCAGATGGTCCAGAGTGGAAGCTTTCTGGCCAGCTCCTGCACCACGTCGCCGCCGCCCCTTTCCACGAACTCGTCGACTATCCGGCCGGCCTCGACCTGAATCCGGTCCTCGAGCTGCGCGACTCGCCTGGGGGTGAAAGCTCCACTGACCACCCGTCGCAGCGCGGTGTGACGAGGGGCATCCATGACGAGGAAGGATGCGTTGAGCTCGAGAAGGTCGACCGGGACGTCACCGAGTCCGACGCCCTGCCCGGAGCAGAACCGGTCGGGGTTGCGGCTGACGTACACGACTTCCGCATGGCGGGTGACCGCCCAGAAGCCGCCCGAACGAGCCATCCCGAAGTCGCATGGCTCCTGGAAGCTGACCGGGGCCGTTCGCCTGAGCTCGGCAAAGGTCGAGGCTCGCTCCGAGGCCGGCTGTGACCAGAACGCGAGAGTCGAGACACTGGGCGCGACCGGGGAGACTCCGGAGCTGGACACGGTCACTCCTTTCCGGGGCTGGCCGAAGTAACGGGTCCCCCGCTTCCAGACGTGCACTCTTCAGCCGGATGTTCTTGCCGGATCGGCGTCCCCAAAGTTTGGCGCCATTCGTCTCGGAGCTTCCGCTTGAGAAGCTTGCCGTTGGGTTCCCTCGGCAGGTCACGGCTGAACACAATCGACCGGAGGCACTTGATCGACGCAAGATGCTCCCGGCAATAGGAGATGAGCTGGTCTTCCAGGGCGGCGTCTCCATCTATTCCCTCTACGGGTTCGACGGCCGCGCTTTGACTACCCCAGCGCCGCCTCGACCTCTCCGCCCGTGATCCGGTCACGGACGCGATGCTACGCAGGCGTGGGAAGACGGAGCGAACAGGGCGCGAACTGCCAAGGGCAGAACTGACCGGCCTGTACAGAACCGCAGTCAACCGACCGCGGCGATGAACCGCTCCAACTCGCCGGGAATGTCGCCACCGGCGGGTTGGTAGGCAATCTCGGTGACGCCGACCTCCTGAAGGCCGGCGACTCGGTCACGCAGCTGGGCGGCGGTGCCAGTAAACGACATCCTCGGCAGCAGGTCGATGCCGGCCTCGACCGCGGGCCGGTCGCGATCTGTGACGCGGGTGAGATGGCCTTCGTGGATCACCAGATGGCGCCGTTCGGCGCCCTCCTGCTCGACCGCCTCGCGCCACAACCGGCCGCCCGGCAGCTGGTCGACGGCGTCGGCGCCTCTGCGCTCGTAGGCGCCGTGGTACATGACGGCCACCGCATGCCCGGCCGCGTCCATCACCCGCTCATCGCCCAAGCTTTCGTTGGCGCCGAGGACCGTACCGAACGTGAGAACGCCGCGCCAAGACGGAAGCTCGTCTCCCATAGGGGGCGTACCCGAGCCGAACACCCCGTCTCCGATCTCGGCCGCGACCGCTCGTCCTTTCGGTCCGTCGGCGCCGATCAACAACGGCACGACGACAGGATCCCGCTCCAGCATCTTGATCAACACGCCGTCCCAACTGACCTCCTCACCTCGGAGCAGGCTCCTCAGCGCCCGCACGTAGTCCGCCACGTCCGCCCACCGCATCGGCGTTTGACCTATGGTGTAGCGGCCCGTGAAGCCCGCACCGATCGCCGCCGCCACCCGGCCGGGCGCGAGCGCGGCGAGACCAGCTATCGCAGCTGCGTTGACCATGGGGTGGCGCAGGGACGGGATCAGCACAGCAGGTCCCAGTCCGATGCGCGAGGTGCGCGCCGCCGCCAGGGCTAGGACCATCCACACGTCGGGGTAGAGCGCAGGCGAGTCGTAGCACCAAGCCCGTTCGTAGCCCAACTTCTCGGCGAGCGCGATGTGGTCGGGAGTGGAGACTGACGGCGCAAAAGCGCAGGAGATGTGCACGGGCGGCGCCCCTGGCTGTTCGAATGTCACGAGGACTCGTTCGGGATGATGACGGCGCGCCCCACGACCTGACCGGCAGCCAAGGCGCGGTAGGCGTCCAACGCCCGCTCGAGCGGGTAGGTGGTGGCCTGGGGACGGATGAGGCCGCGCCCTGCGAGCTGAAGCACGTCGGCCAACTCGGGACGGCTGCCCCAGTAAACCGACTGCACGGACACCTCGTAGGCCGGGTTGAGGAAGCTGAACGCCAGGGAGCCGCCCCCGACGCCGACGAGGGTCAGGTCGCCGAGGGACCGCGTGCATGCGCTTGCGGTGGCCAGCGTCGCGTCCGAGCCGACGCAGTCGAGAACCAGATCCGCACCGCGCTTCCCGGTCGCGGCCCTCACCTCTAGCACCGCCGTGTCGCCGGCCATAACGGCGGCATCCGCGCCAAGCGAGAGCGCCAGATCCAGGGCATCGGCTCTCGTGTCGACGGCGATTACCTTCGCCGAGGAAGTCGCCTTCAGGATCTGTACCGCCAGGTGCCCGAGCCCCCCGACACCGATCACGACCGCCGTCGACGTGGGTCCGAGCTTCCGGAGCGACCGGCGCACGGCGTGGTAAGGCGTGAGCCCGGCGTCGGTGAGCGGGGCCGCCTCTGCGGGAGTCAATCCGTCGGGTAGGGGTAGGAGGTAACGGGCGTCTGGTACGAGCATGTAGTCGGCCATCCCGCCGTCCATACCCAGGCCGCACCCGGCACCTCCATGAGGTGTCCTCGAGCCTTCGCAGTAGTTCTCTATTCCCACCCTGCAGCGCGCACAAGTTCCACAGCCCCAGGCACCGTAGACGGCAACCGGCTGACCCGCTTCAACCGAGGTCACGCCATCACCGACAGAATGCACCCAACCGGCGTTCTCATGGCCGAGGGTGAACGGTAGGGAGAACGGAACTGTGTCGCCCGTGCCGTGCATCATGTGCAGGTCCGAATGGCAGGCACCCGCCGCGCCGATCCTGACGACGACCTGTCCAGGTGAGGGCGCCGGTTCGTCGATCTCAACGAGCTCGGCTTCGTGGTGCCAGGTGCTGATCTGGAGGGCGCGCATTTTGGTGATGATACGCGAGAGTCGCGGCCGACTGAACTTCGTCTACCGGCCGGTGGGTTGAGCTTGGCCGAACCGACTCTTCGCTCTAGGTCGCGTAGTCGGGGCCCTCGCCGGAGGCAGTGACTGCGGTTTACGGCTCGATGAAGAGCATGGTGCTAACGACGTCCAAATGGAGGGCCTGCACTAAATCGGCAACTGGGCACTACATCGATCTCAGGTGCGGTGTCTCCGCAATGAACCGCAGTCGTCCGTCGTCGGCGATGTTCCGTCCACACCACGCCCAAAGCGTCGGGCACCCGGCCCGAGCGCTGAATCGTCCCTGATGTCGAGCTTGGAAATATTGATTGTTATTCGGTATCGTGCCAAGGGTTCCGATCAGGAGGTTACCTATGCCATCGGCGGGAAACAGTCGGACGCCTCTCGTTGTGGCCCCGGGGAATACCGGTCACGCGGGCCCAGCTGAGGTCGGGGACAAGTTCATGTGGACGCTCGTGCGGCCGGATGGCGCAGGGATCGCAGAGTTCCAGCAGTACGTGCTGGAGGATCTGGCCAAGGCTGCCGGTGGGCTGGTGTCAGACGCAACGAGTGTCAGGGTCACCCTTCAGGAGCGGAACGCCTTCTCCGGGGCCACCGTCAGGGTCGGAGATGCCGATCGCCGGGTCGACGCTGTGCTTCAGATCATCTCATCGGGTTCGTACGTGCCAACCGACCCCGTCAATTCGGTCCTGAGTGGGAACTGCGGTCACGTCCAAGGGTGGCGTGTCCACCCGACGACGATGGACGACGCCAGCCCTCCAGTGCCGGTAGGAACGGCCGCGCCCTTCATTCAATTCCTCTGGATCAACCAACGACTCGATGGGATCACGCCCGAGTGCTACGACAGGAACTGGTACATCCACGGGGGGCACCCGGACGGACAGGAAGCCGAGACCGACCAGAGCCGCGCCAACCGTGCAGCGATGGAGAAGGTATCCAAAGGCCGGTGGTACATCCAGAACAGGGTTCTCGAACCGATCACGGCGACGGCCTGGGTCGTGAACGGGTTCGCCGATCTAACGGGGCATGCGTTTTTGCCTGGGCCTGGGGAGCGGTACAACCCCAAAGTTGGGTTCAGCGAAGAAGCCTTCGACAAGTGGCCGCCGCGGCTGATCCAGGGTTCTTGCTACCGCGTGCTCTAGCCGGCGCCGAGTTCGTCTCTGAATCCTAACTGCCATCGCTCTCGATGCGACGGCCGATGACTACGTTGGTCTCGTCCCGGCTCGAACGGGTATGGGTGAGGATGCCCCCGTGGTCAGGCTGCCCTGCCTCCGGGCCCAAGCGCCCCGTAGCGACCGAATTCTGCTGATCCACGCAGAGGCGCGACGGGGTCGGTCTGTTCACCTGGTCAGACCGGCGAACTCGCACACCCCTCGACGCAGGTTGAGCTTTCTGGCGGGCAGTTTCGCCGGCCATTCCGAACTCGCCGGGGAGAACTTCTACTATCCGTGTGCCACGACGGTCGCGTGTCACAGTACCCGATACGTGTAGCCTTGGAACAGCCGCGGCGGCCACTTGTCGAAGCTCTCCTCGCCCATCCCGAGCTTGGGGTTGTACCGCTCCCCAGGCCCGGGCATGAACTCGTCCGACAGGTAGTCAGAGATGCCGTTTACGACCCAGGCCGTCGCCGTGATCGGTTCGAGGACCCTATTCTGAATATACCAGAGGCCCTTCGTCCGCTCTCCCCGCTGCGTATGGATCCTGCGTGACTCCTCGCTCTCGGCTTCCCGGCCGTCGAGGTGCCCGGCGTGGATGTACCAGTTCCGGTCGTAGAACTCTGGCGTCGTGCCGTCAAGGCGCTCGTTGATCCACAGCAATTGCTTGTGGGGCAGTTGTGACCCGGGTGGTACAGGAGCGCTCTCGTCGAAGATCGGCGTCTGATGCACCCGCCACCCTTGGACGTGGCCGCAGTTCGCGGCCAGGACCGCGTTCACGGGATCAGTTGGCACGTACCAACCCGATGAGGTGATCTGAAGCACGGCGTCGACCCGTCGATCGTCCGCGCCGACCTTGACGATAGCGCCGGAGAATGCGTTCGGATCCTGGACGGCCACAAAGACTGCCGTCGTGTCTGAGACCAAAATTCCGGCCGCCTTGGCCAGGTCGGTAAGAACATACTCCTGGAACTCCGTTATTCCTACTTGTGGCGGCCGCACAAGGGTCCAAGCCAACTTGTCCCTGACGTAGATCGGAGCCGGTTGGGCCGTACTCCTTTCTGTTTCCGCCTCGACTTTACCGAAAGGATTGCTTTGCCGCGAAGCCATCATTCTCCCTTTGGGCCATCGAACCACCCACTCACCCATGTCAGCTTCGATCGTGGGTTTTGCGAGGTAACCAAATCTTACGCCGCCGCACTAGGTTCGGCCGTGGGCGCGATAGGTCAGTCTGGCGCCCCCGTGCGCGCCCGCAGAGCCGGGATGACGTCGGCGAGGAGGCGTTCGACGACCGGGCGGGGATCAGAGCCGGCGGTGGCCGGGCTGAAGACGAACTGGCGGGCGCCGGCGTCGTAGTAGGCGTGGAGCTTGGCGGTGACCTCTTCGGGCGTCCCGGCGGCGGCGACGCTGTCGACCATTTGTCGGAAGTCCTGGTTATAGGTGCCTCCCATGGAGCGGGCGGCCTCTTGGCGCGCCGCGTCGCCGTCGGCGTTGATGTTGAGGAAGACCCACACGAACCACTGGAACCCGCGGAGGTCCCGGCCGGCCTCGGCCGCTGCGGCGCGGATTATCTTGACGGACGCCGCGTACCGGTGGGGCGAATACATGTAGGGGAACCAGCCGTCGCCGAGAGTGGCGGCGCGATGCATCGCCGGCTGCTTGCGGCCCGCCACGAGGACTGGCGGCCCTCCCGGCTGCAGGGGGGCTGGGTGGATTCGCACGCCCTCCATGGCGTAGAAGGGTCCGTCGTGGGTTACGGGCTCGGCGGTCCACAGCTGGCGGATCAGGGGGATCATCTCGTTCGTGCGACGGCCGCGTTCCTCTACGGGGATCTGCATCGCCGTGAACTCCTGCGGGTATTCGCCGCCGACGCCGACGCCGAGGATGACCCGTCCGTTGGTGACACGATCGAGATCGGCGATCTGCTTGGCCACCAGCGCGGGCGGATAGAGCGGCAGGAGCAGGATTGACGTGCCGACTTTGACCCGCTCGGTCAGCGCCGCCAGCCGGGCCAGCTGCATCATGGCCTCGGGGCTGGGGTTGCGCGAGGCGATGTGTCCGCCCACCCATAGCGAGTCGATGCCCGAGGCCTCCAGGGCCGCGACGTCCGAGGCGTCGCCGCCGGCGACGAGGCCGACCTGGATCGGGTCCGTGTCCGTGGTCATGTGAGCACCTCCGAGAGTTGGGCCCGGTCGCCGTCCGACAACGCGAGGATCGTCGTGAGCACGTGGTCGTTGTCTTGGCCGATAAGCGGTCCCGGGCGGAGCTGGCAGGAGAGATCGGAGAAGAGCCACGGGGCGCGCATGACCCGGGTAGGGCCGATCTCGGGATGGGCGAGTTCGACGAATACGTTGCGGGCCGCCAAGTGCGGGTCCGTGGCGAGCGCCTCGTTTGTCATCACCGCCATCGCTGGGACCCCGGCGGCCTGGAGCATCTCGCACGCTTGGTGGGCGGACCTCGGTCTCGTCCAACCCGCCACGGCCTCGTCGATCTCGGCGCGGGCCGCTCGGCGTGTGGCCGCGGTCGGGTGCTGGGTGGTCCATTCCTGTCGCCCCAGGACGACACACAGGGCGGCCCACTCGGCGTCGCTGCCGATGGCGACCGCCACCCAGTTGTCCTCGCCGGCGGCGGGGTAGACACCGTGGGGGGCCATCTCGCGGTGAGCGTTACCGACTCGGAGGTCCCACCGCACGCCCAGCTGGTGGGCGACCACTGCGTCCGGCGAGCTGGCGGCAACCACTTCCCTCGAGGCCAGGTCGATCTGCTGCCCTTCGCCGGTGCGGGCTCGGTGCAGCAGGGCGGCGAGGATGGCGACCGCCAGGGCGTTGGCGCTGCGGTAATCGGTCGACTCGCCGATCTCACACGGCGGGCCGTCGGGGTAGCCGGTCTGCTCGGAGAGCCCACCGGTAGCGCCGAAAATGCTAGCCAGGCCGGCGGCCATGGCCTCAGGCCCCGAGCCGCCATTCGCGGACGAGGACACGACGACCAGGTCAGGACGCTCGGCCAGAAGCGTGGCCGCGTCGAGGCCGAAGCGCGTCATGACACCCGGGCGGAAGTTGTCGACGACGACTTCCGCCCACTCGGTGGCCAACCGGCGGGCCAGGCCGAGCCCCTCCGGCCGCGACAGGTCGACCTGGAACGACCGCTTGTTCAGGTTGATCTCGTTGAAGTTCGGGGACCGATTGATGCCGCCATAGTCGGCCAGGAAGCCCCGACGGGCCGGATCCGGCCGCTTCGTTGACTCGACCTTGATGACCTCGGCGCCGAGTAGGGCCAACAGGCAGGTAGCGTAAGGCCCGGCCGCGGCCCAGGTGAAATCGAGAATCCGCACGCCCTCAAGCCCCCGGCCGGCCGCCCCAACCGCCTTGGCTGTCGGTTCGGGCCCGAAGCCGGTCGACGACCCAGGCGCCGGCGCAGCCTGCATCGCGATGGGCGTCGCCGAGAACAGGTAGGGAGGCCCGGGCAGGAGGAGGGTCCCGCCGCGTCCGTCCTCGACCCCGCGGAGAAAGCCGCGCTGCTCGAACTGGGGTGACGAGAGCAGCTCCGCCGGTGTGGCGTAGGCGCCGACGGGGCACCCGATGGCAGCCAGGATGCGCACGACGTCGGCCTTGCCCCGTGCCTGGCACCATCCGAGAAGGGCCGCCGCGGCGGCGGGGAAGTCCTCGGCCCGACCGGCCGCGGTCGCGAACCGAGGGTCGGCCAGCTCGCCGGCCTCGGACGACGTTGCCAGTCGGTCCCACTGGTCGGGCGTCATTCCAACGAGCTGCACCCAACCGTCGCAGCAGGCCACCATGCCAAGGAAACCGTAACGGCTGCCCTCGCGATGCAGTGTCACGCCGTCATTGTTGAAACGGCTGAGGCGGGTACGGTTAAGTGTCAGCTGCGACTCTTGGGCTGAGACGTCGACCCGCTGGCCACGCCCCGTCCGGAGGCGGTCGTAACAGGCGGCCAGGAGGGCGACCGCGGCGTTCCAGCCGGCGTCGTAGTCGGCGATGTCGCCGCCGATCTGGATCGGCGGGCGCTCCGGAAACATCTTGAAGCCGAGCCCGCTTGGGAGGATCGAGCCCTCGCTGCCCGAGTGGAAGGTGACGAGGTGGTGGGCGCGGTACCCGGCGTAGGGGCCGGTAGCGCCGAAGGGTGTCATCGCCACGACCGTCGTGGCCTCGTCGAGGGCGCCGAGCGCCTCGATCTCGGTGGCCGAGCGGTCGGTGACGATCACGTCGCAGGTTGCCGCCAGGTCGCCCAGGAGTCGCTCGCCGTCGGCGCCCTCACCGACAACGACGCTTGCCTTGCCGGTGTTCAGGTAGAGAAAACGCCCGCTGGGCTCGTCGGGCGCAGCGTCCGGCCGCCGGGGCCCCCAACGACGGGACGGGTGGCCGCCGGAGGGTTCGACCTTCACGACATCCGCGCCGAGGTCCGCGACCACCTTGGCGCAGAACGACGCGGCGACGCCGTCGGCGAACTCAAGGACCCGCCAGCCAGTGAGCGCGCCCGGACCCGGGGCGACGTCATGCTCGTGGTAGCCCGTCGGCCCGGCCGCGCGCTGCGTCATGTCGCCCTACTCAATCGGCGCCGAAGCGCCCGGTCGCCGGCGCCGCGTGGCGCTTCGCCTCCCTGGCGACCCGCCCGAGAGTTGGCGCGCCCGTGGCTAGTGTGTGTCGTTGCCGAATAAAGGGTGGGGAGGCGCTGATGACCGCTGCAGAGCTGGTGACGGCGACGTTCGATCGTTTGCACGTGTCGGACCTTACCGTGTGCGACCTTTACCATGAGGATGTCTGAAGTGAGCGACACGTTCGTCGCCCAGGTGACGCTCGACGCCGCGTTCAGCGGGCGTTTCGCCGTCGTCGGCGTCGGCGAGACGGACTACGGCGACGACTACCGGGCCGCCCGATCAGCCGCCGCGGATTATGTGCCGCCGGACGCGGAGAGCCTGGGCCGCCGAGCATTCGAGCGGGCCCTGGTCGACAGCGGGCTGGCAAGAGACGACATCGACGGGCTGTGCGCGTCGTTCACCTATGGCGGCGTCGAGCCGGCGGTATTTGCGGCCGACCTCGGCCTGGCGCCGGACCACGTCATGCCGGGCGGCGGGATGATGCCGTTTCTGTCCGCGGTGGAGGCGCTCGCGGCCGGGAAGTGCGACACGATCGCGGTCGTCCACTCCCTGCCGTCGCGAGCCATCGGGCGGCAGTACGGTGGTCAGACGTACGTTGGCGGCGGGCGGGACTCGTACTACTACTACCATCCGTGGGGGTGGAGTTCGCAGGCTGCGCACTGGGCGTTGATGTTCAGGTACTACGCCTCGACGTATGGCGTCAGCGAGGAGGATCTGGGCGCGGTGGCGGTGACATTGCGCTCGAATGCGGGGCTGAACGAGAACGCCACCATGCGCAAGCCGCTGTCCATAGGGGACTACTTGTCCAGCCGGTACATCGTGCGCCCGATGCGGCTGTTGGACATGTGCCTCGTCAATGACGGAGCCGTCTGTGTCATCCTCACCGGGGCCGATCGGGCCCGAGATCTTCGACACACTCCGGTGCACGTGTCAGGGTGGGGGAGCTCGCAGGTACCCGACTCGAAAATGCACTACATGGTGAGGGACCGGCTGCACTCCCAGTTCGCGGCGGCGGCCGCCCAAGCCGTCGGGATCGGCGGTGTCAGCGTCGCCGACATTGACCACTTCGAAGGCTACGACGCCTCCACGATCCACCTCGTGAACCAGCTGGAGGGCTATGGCTTCGTCGAGCCCGGCCAGGGCCTCGACTTCTGGAAAGAGGGCCACACCGCCATCGGCGGCACGATCCCCACCAACACGGGCGGCGGGATGCTGTCGGAGGCTTATCTGCAGGGGTGGAATCTCGTCGCCGAGGTCGTCCGGCAGCTCCGCCACGAGGCCGGCCCTCGCCAAGTCGAGGGAGCCGAGGTGTCGCTTTTTTCCTTCGCCACCACCGAGTCGGCGCACCCGATCCTGTTTACGAGAGGTGCCTGACGTGACGCCACGCCGACCCAACCGGGTCACCGGGGGCGCCCACGATGAGTTCTGGGATTACTGCAGCACCGGCGAGCTTCGCATCCAGCGCTGCGACGCCTGCCAACACCTGTCTTGGCCGCCGGTCGAGGTGTGCGAGCGATGCAGCCACGGTCAGCTGACGTGGGAGTTGGCCTCGGGGAATGGCAGAGTGGTGAGCTGGTGCACCTTCGAGCGTCAGTACTATCCGGAGCTCGACGTGCCATGGGACACGATCCTGGTCGAGCTCGACGAAGGCCCGCTGTTCATCAGCAACCCGTCAGGATTCACCAACGACGAAGTGGTGCAGGGGATGCGCGTCCAAGCGACGTTTATCGACGTCGAGGACGACGCCGGGCCATTCTCCCTCCCGGTGTTCGAAAAGGGTGACGAGCGAGGAGCGAGTCCCTCAACCCCAGTCCACAGTGCCGTGGCCTTACGGTAGGGACTGGGGGCGGCCGGTCACAGGGGGGGCATCTAGAACACACTGATGTCGCTCGGCGCCCGTTCGGCTCGCGAGAGGGCACGGAGCACCGCAAGGTCCCCGTGTACCGAGCGAGCGCCGTCAACTAGTGCGTCGACGGCGACAGTGACCCGCCTGGCTTGGCGGCGTAGCGGAGAGCCCGACGCTGCACACGAGATCGTCCGTGTGCACGATCAGTTCGACGACCCTTGTCGCCAGGTAGGAGGAGAAAGGGAGGCAGTGGCCCGACACGTTCAGGTCTGGTGGGAATCCCCCCTCTAGAAGGCCGGCGACGTGGCGGACTCGGGCGTGGTATGCCATCTGGACTGCCTCCCAACCCCAACGCGCGACGTGAGCGCCGTGGAGCCTAACCTGGCGGTGGTCCAGTCGATCAAGGTCTGCCACAGTTTGGAGACGCATCCAGGTCCAGTCCGTACGGGGTAGTGTCGGGGGAACCCGGGCGCTTGATCGCGGGGAG
The DNA here is from genome assembly GCA_963769725.1 of uncultured Acidimicrobiaceae bacterium. Taxonomy (GTDB): domain Bacteria; phylum Actinomycetota; class Acidimicrobiia; order Acidimicrobiales; family Palsa-688; genus PALSA-693. The sequence goes on from CAVYMU010000014.1 coordinate 50,731, forward strand.
TCCTCGATGTGTTTGCCGACCCGGCGAACGATGAGGAATATGTGCCCCACTACGTCGCCTACGGTCATCATTTTCAGAACGCTGGGACTCAGCCAGGCGCGCCGGACTTCATCTGTGTCGAGCATACGGCCGGTGTGTTTGCACGCGTCGAGAAAGGCTTCGACCGTCGAATCCTGCGGAAAGGATCTCACGGGCTGCGCCTATGGGTATCAGCGGTCATGGCCCTCTTGGCTGACGAAGTGGTTCACGCGGTGATCTTACTTCTGAAGCTGCTGAGGCAGTCGCGTAGAGGTTCGGGAAGCGCCGCAGCCCCTGCGTTCTTGTCCACGCCATTTTGGGCACAGACCACGGCGATCGTGGGCGGCGCCTCGGGCTATGAGCACTCACATCATGGCCTCCTTCGAAAAGCGGCGCGCCGATCGTGCCCCCCACCGGGCCAGCGCCATAGACGAAGTATCGAGTCAAGGCAGGTACGACGGTCGAGGTACCCAGTCGAAGTCAGCCGGTGGCTCAGTCGATTGGTCCCTCTACCTTCGACGGATCGAGTACGTCCGCGGAGACAGTTGTGCTGGTCTTGATCTCCATCTTCTCAAGCTTTGGAATGATCTCAGTACCCAGCAGCTCGATTGTCTTCATGATCGATTCGTGCGAGAGCCTTCCGAACTGCACATAGCAGATGAGCTCATCGACGCCCAGCTCGTGATATTTGACTATCTTCTCCAGGCATTGGTCTGGGTCGCCGACGATGATCATGTCGGCGTCGCTGAACTGATGCGGGTCGAAGCGACCCTCCTTCTGCAGTGAGAGGTGGGGGAACATCCGGTCTTTCTGTTCTTGGCTGTAGTGCGGGAACTCCCACTCGAGCGTGAACTCGGCGATGTTCTGGTACCACCACCACACCGAGTCCCAGATCCCGTTCTTCTCGCACTGGGCCATCGTCTCGGCGCAATGTACCAGGGTGTAGGCGGCAACTTTGTTGGTGGTCACCCGGGTTATAGGCGTCGGGTTAGCTGCCGCCAGGCGGTAGTGGGCGATCTGTTGACCCATCCTCTCGATCGGCTGCATGATCGCGAAGGAGAGCAGTCCGAGCCCGAGTTGGCCGGCGACCGCGGAGCTGCCCTCGCTCGTCGCGGCCATCCAGCACGGCGGGTGCGGGTGCTGCACCGGCTTGGGCGTCACCATGCGACGTGGGAAGTCCAGGAAGTTGCCGTGAAACTCGAAGTACTCCTGCTCCCACATCTGCACGATGGCTTCGATTGCCTCCTGCCACTGCTCGCGGCTCTTTTCCCGGTCGACGTGGAAGGCGCTCTGCTCCATCGGGGTGGACCGCCCCGTACCCCATTCCACTCGGCCGCCCGAGAGGATGTCGGCCGTAGCCACCTTCTCCGCGACGCGCATCGGCGGTGTAAACGCATGCGGCAGTAGCGTCACGCCGAAACCTAGCCGAATGTTTTCGGTGCACTGTGACAACGCGCCTATTAGCACCTCCGGCGCAGGGCAGTGAGAGCGACCTTCCCGGAAGTGGTGCTCCACGTGCCAGGTGGTATTGAATCCCAATCTGTCAGCTAACTTGATCTGCTCGATCGCCTCGCGGTACGCCCGCTGCTCGTGCTCTTGCTGGCCGTAGGGGTGGGGTTTGGGACCCCACGGCTTGGGAACGTCAATTTCGTAGAGCAGGTCCAGCTTCATGGCCACTCCTCCATCCACTCCAGACCCGTACCTGGAGTCAGCTCGCATTCCGTAGGCAGCCTGCCTTACGTTACCGATAGTTGATATCGGTGTCAACTCCGGATGGCGCCGGAAGGTGGCCCCGACGGAGGCCCTGCAGATGGGGCTCCAGGGCACTCGCGACGCCCGAGCTCCTCGAGCAGCGGGCGGGCAGCCTTCCACCGGAAACCCTCATCCACTTGAACCTTGAGCAAACCGAGGTCCGTTTCCGAAGTCCGACGAGTCACCGGTATCGGTGATCGCGGTTCGGAGGTCCCGCTTCAAGAGCTTGCCGGCCGCCGAGCGGGGCAGAGGATGGTCCATGAAGACGTATCGCCGCGGGACCTTATAGCCGGCCAAGCTGGCCCGACAATGGCTATCAAGATCTGCCTCGGACACGGGCGAGCGCGTTACCACCACCGCAGTGACCAGCTCGCCCCAGCTCTCGTCGGGAGTGCCGAGTACAGCCGCTTCGGCCACTGCGGGGTGTGAGGCGACGACATCCTCCACCTCGGAACCGTAGACGTTCTCACCTCCAGTGATGACCATGTCCTTCAGTCGGTCCACCACGTAGATGTAGCCATCATCGTCCTGGTAGCCAAGATCCCCTGACCGGTAGCGACGCCCAGTGAGTACGCGGGCCGTTTCCTCCGGTTTGCGCCAGTAGCCGAGCATGATGTTGGGGCCCATTACCTCCAGCTCCCCGATCTCTCCGGTCGGGACAGGATTACCCGAAGGGTCGACAACCGTGGCGCGAACACCCACCACAGGTATGCCGGCGGATCGGGCCCGCGCCGTGCCGAGTACCCGCTCTTGATGTCGATGCAGCGCGGCCAATGGCGCCATCTCCGTAGCACCGTAACTCGCGCTGATCTCCGTCCCGGGAAAGTGGGTCGCGACCCGCGCCAGCAAGGATCGTGTTGCGGGCGCGCCCCCGTGACCAAGCAGACGAAGACTCGATGTGTCAACGCGCAGCCGCTCTTGTGCCTCGACCAAGGCGTTGAGCATCGATGGGACACCGAAGGTCATCGTGATGCGGTGACGTTCGATGGCGCGGAGGGCCGCGTCCGCGTCGAACCGAGGGAGGAACACTTGGAGTGCCCCCACCCAGACGCAGGGCACCACGTTGTAGGACCCGGCAGCGTGGAACATTGGACTCATCACAAGCCAGCGATCCTCGGCAGTCAGTGACAGGCCAATGATGAACGAGAGGGCATCGGCTAGCTTGTTCCGATGGCTGAGGACGACACCCTTGGCCCGGTCCGTGGTCCCGCCGGTGTAGAAGATCGCGGCCGGATCGTCCTCATGGGGGACGTCCGTTCGAGCCAGGGCGCCGTCACCAGGGTCGCCGTCGTCGCGGAAGAAGTCAATCGACAGGACCATGGGGGCCAGATTGGTCAGTGAGGCTGGGTCTCTGTCGGTCAGGAGCAGAGTTGGCTCGCAATCATGGCAGGCGGCTCGCAGCTCTTCTTCGGTGTATCGCGTGTTCAACGGGACGATCACTCGTCCGGCCGCCGGGATACCCAGATAGACCGACGCGTAGTTGGACGATCCTTGGGCCAGAACCGCCACTCGGGCCCCGGGGGGAATTGACATCTGGTCCAGGCCGGCCCGAACTGCCGAGACCGATTTCGCCAAGGCCCCGAAGGTGGTCTGCGCTCCGGTGACGTCGTCGATCATGGCTGGCCGGGCTCCGAAGCATGAGGCAGCTCTTGCTACAGGATCGGCAAATGTGATCACCGCATCGTCCCCCCACGGGATGATCTACGAAAACCTACCGCGATGTGCACGGTCTTCGGCATCGGACTTAATGCTAGTCGAGCTGCAGGTCGACATCGATGACGAGAGTGCCTATGCGGGGCGCCGGTGGGGTAGGAGGGCTGGATCACGATGGGACCGGCACGGTAATCGTGCCGCAGAGCGAGCGTGATCGTCTGAGAGCGGGGTTCGCCACCGCTACGGTGCTGACCCTCGAACGGTTCCTGGACGGCGGGCCATCGACCGCTCCTGTGGAGGACTGGTCGGAGCCCGATCGCAACGAAGTTACGGTTGTGCTATTCACCTCTGGGACCACCAGCCGTCCAAAAGGCGTGACACATTCCATCAATACCCTCACCAGCGGTGGCAAGAATATGGCTCTGATCACGGCGGCCGACTGCCGCACTGTTATATTCCTGGTCAGCCCGCTGACGAGCATCACCGGGGTTCAGCAGGCGCATCTGGCCGCGGATCAGCACGCCACTCTGGTCTTGAGGATGCCTTCGATGCAGAGTCGTCTCTCGACCGTATCAACCGGTCCGGAGCCACGCTGCTGGGCGGCGCGCCGGTGATTGTCGAGCGTCTGGACAAGGCGGCGGAGTCGCGAGGCGACCGGCGCCTCTCCCTTCGCACGTTGGCTCTCGGTGGGTCCATGCTCCCACGCCCGCAAGAGGTCGAGGGACTCGCGTCGGCTTATCGCCCGAAGAGATAGTCTCGGTCGAGGTCCGGCGTCTTGGTCATCCGCCAGTAGTCCACCAACCGCCATGGGCTGAGGACGTACACCTTGCCGTCGGGGCCCTTGTACCAGGAGTGTCGTACGGACCGATGCGCCCAGACGGTCGTCTCGAGCTCCTTCTGGAGTCTTTCCACGTACGCATGATGAGCCTCGGGCCTGACCTCGACGCGACGATACCGGCTCTTGAGCATCTTCTCGAGGCACGCGCCGGTGAACTGCGTCTGGCATTCCGAGTGGAAGATGATGCTCCCGGCGTGAGCCAGATTGGTTCCCGGCCCGTACATCAGAAACAGGTTGGGGAAGTCGGGAACGGTGATGCCAAGGTGTGCGGACGGTGCCGTTTGCCAGCGCTGCGATAGCCGGGCGCCGTCCCGTCCGATGATCTCCAGAGGCCCGAGAAGGTGATCGGTTTCGAAGCCGGTGGCCATGATGACCGCGTCGATCTCGTAGCGACCGTTAGCGGTCACCACTGCCCCGGGTTCGATGCTGGAGATCGGATCGCGGACCAGTTCGACGTTGTCTCGCTTGAGGCAGGCGAACCAGCTGCCGTCATCTTGGAGCATGCGCTTGCCCATGGGTGGGTAGTCGGGTACGACCTTGGCCAAGAGGTCGGGGTCGTCACCCACGCAATCCTCGATCCACTTGAGTAGCAGTTTTCTGCGCTCCTGGCTGAGGCGGTTGGCGGACTCCGGCATCCCTGGCCAGGTTGGGTCGATCCGTACCAGGGCGAGCGCCTTGTCGCTTGATTGGTAGAGAAGCATGAAGCGATACCAGGACCTGTAGCCAGGCACGTGGCGCATCGCCCACTTGGCCCCTGGTCCTACCGCCTCCCGGTAACGTCGATTGGGTGCCATCCACTGCGCGCTTCGCTGGAAGACTACGAGTTGCGCCACCGTCCCCGCGATGGCGGGGGCCACCTGTACTCCGCTTGCTCCCGCGCCGATCAGGGCGACTCTCTTTCCGGACAGCTGTACGGAGTGATCCCACTGGGCGGTGTGGAACACGGGACCTCTGAAGGTCTCGAGCCCGGGGAGGTCGGGGATGAGTGGCCGGTTGAGCTGTCCAATGGCGGCGATAACCACCCTGGCCTGGCGAAGCGACGTGGTGCCGTCGGGACCACGAGTCGTCACCTTCCATTCACAGGCTGGGTCGTCCCACTCAGCCGCAAGGACCTCCGTGTTCCAGACGACGTGCTTCTCGACGTTCCAACGCTGCATGACGCCTTCGAAGTATTGGAGCAGCTCGGGCTGGCGGCTGAAGTACTCGCTGAAGTCGTCGTTGGGCTCGAACGAGTAGCAGTAAAAGTGGTTGCCGACGTCAACCCGGCAGCCGGGGTAGGTGTTCTCCAGCCAGGTCCCACCGGCGCCGGGGTTCTTGTCGATGATCGTGAACGGGATGCCTGCTTGCTTGAGCCTCACACCGGCGAGCAGGCCGGATTGGCCGCACCCGATGACCAACACCTCCAATCCCTGGTCGGCGAGCTCGGCGCTCGGCATATCAGGGATCCGGCGCGGATCGGTCCCGTCGAGGTTCATCTCCTCGAGGAACATATCGACGTATTCGCCGGGGACCTCCTCACAGGTGAGCCAGGACATCGTCTCCAGGATCAGATCCCGGCTGGGCGGCGACGGCGGCGGGCATTTGGCCTCCCTGTATGACCGCAGGACGTCGAGCGCCACCGCCCTTAGCTGGGCCGTCTCCGACTTGGAGAGTCCGCCCTGGAAGTCGTTGGGGACGAACGCTCGGGGCCGAATGGGCCCCCGAAGGTGCGAGGGATCACCAGTCAGGTAGGCGAGGGACGCGATCAGCGCCGGCACGCTTACATCTTCTAAAGCGGTGGCGATCCATTCGTCGGGATCATCAAAAGGCCGGGCACGAGCCTGTCCGGCAACGCCTACTACCATAAGGGCGTCCCCTTCGGGGAGCAGCCAGCGTTCACCTCACGATGATACTACAAGTCGATTCCGGTGTCGACATCATCTTCTCCCCGGCTCGGCAGGGTCTCCTTAGTTAGTAAACTTGACAACGCCATCGATATTGGTATCACGAGGTTCGGTGAAGCCTCCGTCGGCACGGGCCGGCCCCGAAGGAGAGAGAATGCTTTGGCTTTGGGGCTCCAGCTATGCCATCGCATCCGTCGAGCCAGTCTCTATCTCGGCGAAGCCAGGATGGCACCCGGCGTGCCGAGTAGTCCTCTCATGGGAGCCGGCACGAGCGTGAACCCTCGGAAAGAACATCCCGCCCAGCGACGGATCTAGCCCGGGTAGGCGACTATCCCTCGGAGGTTCCGGCCGGACCGCATGTCTTCGAAACCATCGTTGATGGTCTCCAAGGAGTACCGCTGGGTGATCAGTTCGTCGAGTTTGAGCCGTCCCTGCCGGTAGAGCTCGAGAAGTAGTCAGAATTCCGACACCGACATCGATATCGGCCGTGCCGACGCGCTATGCTGGCCTCGTGACGAATCGGCGCCGCTTCCGGGCAGGGTGTAGAGTTCAAAGACTCGAACTATGATCTGGCTCCAGAATTCTGCGGCCCTGTCACCCCGCTCCAAGCGGTTCGACCAGCGGGTCAGCGACGCTCGTCGGTCTTTTGACGAGGGCTCGTGGTCCGACCTTCCGGTTCGGGAGGCGTTCAGAGGTGACAAGCAGGGTGGTCTCGGCGTGAGCGGGGAGTGGAAGGCATCCGTGCCTTCCAGGAGGTGAAGCACATATGTCTAGGCGAGCTGCCGAACTGAGCTCAAGCAATGGAGGGAACATGGCACAGGAACTGAATCTGGACTGGCTGATCTCGGTCGATGACCACGTGCTCGAGCCGTCGAACGTGTGGGTGGATCGGGTAGCGGCCAAGGACCGCGACCGCGCGCCGCACCTGGTGGTCGAAGGCGACATGGAGTTCTGGGTCTACGATGGCAAGCGCTATCCGAGCTCGGGCCTGAGCGCCGTGGCGGGGAAGTCGAAGGAGGAGTTCAGCCCTGAGCCGGTGACCTACGCGGAGATGCGGCCGGGCTGCTATGACGCGAAGGCCCGGGTCGAGGATATGGATCGGGCTGGCATACTGGCGTCGCTCTGCTTCCCGACCATCACCAGGTTCTGCGGTCAGCTTTTCATGGAAGCCAGCGACCGGCAGTTCGGCTTGGTCTGCCTCAAGGCCTACAACGATTGGATGATCGAGGAATGGTGCGGGGCCGCACCCGGGCGGTACATCCCGCTCATCCTGATCCCCATGTGGGATCCACAGCTAGCGGCGAAGGAGATGGAGCGTTGCGCCGGGAAGGGCGCAACCGCCTTCGCTTTCTCCGAGAACCCCGCTCCGCTCGGCTTGCCGACCATCCACGACCCAAACCGGTACTGGGATCCAGTGATGTCCACCGCCGCCGACGTCGGTATGGTCGTCTCGATGCACGTGGGCTCCTCCTCCCAGGTCCCGCAGATCGCCCCGGATTCCCCGTTCATGGCGAACCTGGCGTGGGGGGCCATCCGGACGTCAGGGGCCATGCTGTCCTGGCTTTTCAGCGGCATGTTCACCAGGTTCCCGAATCTCAAGATCGCACTCTCCGAGGGCGAAATCGGTTGGACGCCCTACTTCCTCGAGCGGGCGGAACAGGTCCTGGACAAGCAGCGGTTCTGGGTGCAACGTGGTGTCCAGTTCGCCGAGCACGCCACCACGGACGTCGATCTCAACTCGATTAACATCCGAGAGCTTTTCCGCGAGCATGTGTTCGGCTGCTTCATCGAGGACCACCACGGCATCGCCAGCATCGACGAGATCGGCGAGGACAACATCATGTGCGAGACGGACTACCCGCATTCCGACTCGACGTGGCCGAACTGCATCACTTCGGTCAAAAAGATCATCGGACACCTTCCGCCCGAGACTCAGTACAAGATCCTTCGCGGTAACGCGGAGAAGCTGTACCGGTTCACGCCCGCCGAGCCTCCGGTCCCCGCACTTGCCTGACGACGCCCCTGCTTCTCTATATCCGTAGACCGAGAGGTGTGTATGGGCAGTGGGATGTGCATCATCTACGCCCCTGGCACCTTCGCTCACGACGGGGAGACCAGGGCGAAGGTCGTCGACTTAGGCGGTGACCCACCCGAGCGCATTCAGATTGCCGTGGAGGCCTGCCCGACCAGTGACCTGTCCTTGCTGCCCGACGAAACAAGGAAGGTGACGTCATGATGCTCGAAGGCAAAACGGCTGTCGTCGCAGGCGGAGGCTCCGGTGTCGGCCGGGCGTCGTGTCTGCGTTTCGCACAGGAAGGCGCTCGGGTGGTGTGCGCCGACATTGACGTCGACCGAGCCAAGGAAACGGTGGCTCTGGTCGAAAGCGCCGGCGCCATGCACCCCCTGGGACGGCCGATCACGGCCGAGGACTGTGCCGAAGCGGCGGTATACCTGGGCTCTGATCGGGCCGCCAACGTCACTGGTGTCCTTCTACCGCTGGACGGGGGGTACGCGGCGAGATGAGCGAGACCCATCAAGTGCTTGACCTCGACCGGGTGCGGAAGCTGTTCGATCTGGCTGGCAGTTACATGGTCTGGACGGGCGGGGGCTACAGGGACGATCCTTACCCCATCTGGCATGCGCTGCGAGAGCGGGCGGCCGTTCATCCGGGCGTGGTTCACGAACTCATGGGGATCACTGATCCGCTCGGCTTCCACGGTCTCCCCGAAGCAGATCGTCCGCACTTCTCGGCATTCAGCTGGGCTGCTTGCGATGAGGCCTACCGCAACGAGGGGATTTTTGCCTCCTCTCTGGTCGCGGTCGATCTCGAGGGGGGCGAGGTGAGCCCCACCAACAGTCTGCTGTCGATGGGCGGAGCCGAGCACCGTCGGTACCGGGCACTCGTCCAGCCATCGTTCGGACCAGCCCGGGCTCGGTGGTGGATCGAGAACTGGATCGAAACGACGGTCCACGCGCTGATCGACTGTCTTCGGGACGCCGGTCGAGCCGAGCTCAACGCGGAGTTCTGCGCGGCAATTCCCGTACTGACCATCACCGGCAGCTTCGGCGTACCGGTCGAGCAGGCCCTCGACATCCGCGAGTTCCTCGGTCGACCGGACTTTCTGATCGACATCATCAAGCCGATCGTCGCCGCCCGCCGGGAGAAGCCCGAGGACGACCTGATCAGCGTTCTCGTCGAGGCAGAGGTAACGGACGAGGAGGGCCGGACAAACCGGCTGAGCGATGGGGAGATCTACTCCTTCACGTCGCTGCTCTTGGCGGCCGGTTCGGGGACCACCTGGAAGCAGCTGGGCATCACGCTTGCCGCCCTGCTGCATCGGCCCGAAGTGCTCCAAGCGGTGAGTGAGGACCGTAGCCTCCTGAGGTCGGCCATCGAGGAGTCACTCCGGTGGACGCCGACCGATCCGATGTTCTCCCGCTGGGTCACCGAGGATGTCGACTTTCACGGCGCGCACCTGCCCAAAGGTTCCGTCCTGCACATCTGCCTGGGTGCGGCCAACCGCGACCCGCAGCGGTGGGAGCGACCGGACGAATACGACATCTTCCGGCCCCTCAGGCCGGCGTTGGCCTTCGGGGGCGGTCGCCATGTCTGCCTGGGCCAGCACGTGGCTCGCGCCGAGATGACCGTCGCCATTGGGGCTCTCCTGGACCGCCTCCCGAACCTGCGCCTCGACCCCGATGCAGCACCGCCGAAGATCATTGGACTCTACGAGCGGGGAGCGACTGCCATTCCCGTGCTGTTCGGATGACGGCGGCATTCTATGACTGAACCTCAATACCAGCGACCCGATATCGGCCTGGTCGGCCCCGAGCACGTACGCCGTTACCGCGAGACCGGCGGGGAGGTGGGCCATATCTGGAACGGCGTTCCCATCCTCCTGCTCACGACAGTCGCCCGAACCGCCTCCCCCGAAGACAAGCCCCGCTTATGGAACATTATGACGAAGGTGTGGCCCAACTACGACGTCTATCAGAGTCGAACCGACCGGGACATTCCGCTCGTCGTTCTCACGCCCACGAAGTAGCAGTCGAATGGAGGACAGCGTGGCCGAGGCCGCTTTCGAGGGAGTGCGGGTCGTGGAGTTGGCACAGTGGGTGTTCGTCCCGGTCGCCGGCGCACTCCTTGCCGACTGGGGCGCTGAGGTGCTCCACATCGAGAGCACCCAAGGGGACGCCTACCGTGGGCTGGCCACTCAGGGGATCGGCACTGACCGGGGTGGGGTGAATCTGTCACTCGCGCTGGCCAACCGGGGGAAGAGGTCGATTGCCTTGGACCTCAAGCGCGAGGAAGGGCGGGAGGTGTTGCACCGGCTTCTCGAGTCGGCCGATGTGTTCCTGACCAACATGCGACCGAAGGCGTTGAGCCGCCTCGGCCTCGACGCTGACGCCTTAATGGCCCGGTACTCGAACCTGATATATGCCAGAGGTCACGGCTACGGGGTACGCGGTCCTGACTCCGACCAGGCGGGCTATGACGCCTCGGCCTTCTGGGCCCGAGGTGGGCTGGCCCACACGCTGACACCCCCCGATCGGGATTACCCGATCGGGCAGCGGGGCGCCATGGGGGATCGCAATGGGGCTATGGCCCTGGCCTTCGGGATCGCGGCTGCCCTTCTCAAGAGAACCCGAACAGGGAATGGAACCGTCGTCGACGTCTCTTTGCTGGCGACGGCGATGTGGACCCTGTCGTCAGACATCCTGGCTGCGCTCGGAGGCGACGAGCCGATGGCGTCGAGCGGACGGGGACCTCTGGTCAACCCGTTGGTGGGTGCGTACCGGACCAAAGATGGGCGTCACATACGGCTGGTGTTTCTCGAAGCCGACCGTTATTGGCCGAATTTCTGCCGGCTGATTGGTCGCAACGATCTGATCGACGATCCGCGATTCGTTAACATCCAGGTCCGCCGGCAGAACGCCGAGGCGTGTGTCTCGTTGCTCGACGAGGAGTTCGCCAACCGGACCTTCGCCGAGTGGAAGGAGTTGCTCGCCGGAATCAATGCCCCGTGGGCGCCGGTGCAGTCGGTTCCGGAGCTTCTCGACGACCCGCAGGTGGCGGCCAACGGCTACGTCGGTACGGTGGTGACCGACGGTGAGCCGGCCTACCGTCTTCCGGCCGTCCCTGTGCAGTTCGACGGACAGCCCCCGCCCATGCGGCGGGCTCCCGAGCACGGTGAAAACACCGAGACCGTGCTGGCCGAGCTGGGCTACGGGTGGGACGAGATCATCGGGCTCAAGGAGGCCGGGGTCATCAACTGACCAGCCGGGATCTGGGCCGCGTCGGCTCCTGAGCGGGAACCGGCACCGTGGCTTAGTCTACAGCGAGTTAGTTCTTTGCTGTCCACCCAGCAGACCAGTAGCTTTGTCAACTTATGCAAGAGGAGGCGCCCCACCGGCGCACACAGACAGAGCGGCGGAAGGCATCTGAAGATGCGCTTCTCGACGCCGCGGCCGCGTTGGTTGCCGCTCGCGGCATCGAACGGGCCTCTCTGGCCAGTATTGGCGAGCGGGCCGGGACCAGCAGAGGTCTTCCAACCCATCACTTCGGCTCGAAGGACGCCCTGGTTGGGAAACTCGCTCGCCGGGCTCAGGACCGCGTTTCCGCGGCGACGTTGTCCGCATTGTCGAGGGTGGGACGGACCCAGGAGGATCTGTCTGCTCTTGACCTCCTCCGGATTACCGTTGATACGTATGTCGGGCTCTTCGAGCACCCCGCGGCTGAGGAGCGGGCGTTAATTGTCATGTGGGGAGCGACGTTTCCGACGGAGGCTTCGATCGAAGGGATGATGGACGCCGATCAGCGCAGTTACGACGGCTGGACCGAGCTGATCGCGAGCGGCCAGCATGACGGATCCATCCGAGCAGATGTAGATCCACCCGCGGCGGCCGTGGTGCTCCTGGGCATGACCCGCGGAGTCGCGGCGCTCCTGTTGAACGAGGCAAATGTTGCGGGTATGGCAACTGTCCGGGCCACCTGCGACGCATGGATCATGGCTGCGCTCGCGCCGCCCGATCAGACAAGACGTCGAGGTAAACGGAGGCCCTGAACACCATGCGCTTCCGACAGAAGCTCCCGTTGCTGCGAACCGCTCAGATGTTGACGTTCTTGTAGGTGTGAGACTGGTGCGCCCGCTAGTGGGTCTCGGCGAACTTACCGACGCGCATTGCCTTCTCGAGGGAGCCCCCCATGATGAGCGCTTGCTGCTCAAGGGGGAGGTCGGCGACGATCCCGCTGTAGGCCAACGGGTCGGCCATGCCCTCTGGGTGGGGGAAGTCGGAGCCGAACATGATGTGGTCAACTGGGATGCCCAAGTCGATCAGGCCCTTCGGGTCGGGCTCGTGGAACGCGTGGACCCATACGTTCCGGTTGAACACCTCGACGGGGTTCTCGTCAAAGAGTATCGGGCTGGCGTCGTAGGTCCGTTGCAGCTTCTCGTAGAAGCGGCGGATCCACCGGCTGGAAAACTCGACCGGCATGAACTTCAGCTTCGGAAACCGCGTCGCGAGGCCGTGGCCGATGATCGAAGCCATGGCGTCGATCAGGCTGTCCTTTTCTGACGAAAGCGCCATGAAGCCAGGCGAGGCCTGACGGGCGTGCCGGGAGATGCTCATCTCCTGGTCGCCGAGTCCTTCCCACTCGTTGATGTATCGCTGATAGCCAGGGTCGCCGGAGTGCATGCCGACCACTAGGCCGAGCTCCTGCACCCGCTCCCAGAACGGGTCGAATTCTGGCAGGGCGAATGACTTGCGGCCCTTCCACGTCGGCACCGGCGCCACGCGGATCAAGAAGATCTTCGCTCCGCGCTCGTGTATGTACTGAAGTTCCTGGAGGGCGGGGCCGTTGCCGGCGGCGAGGCTGATAATAGGTGTGGAGTAGATGGCGTCGGAGTACACGTAGCTCCAGTGCTCGTGCATCCACTGGTTGAGGGCGTGGATCACCGCGACGGCGATGTCGGGGTCGTCGGCGACGCGCTCCTCGAGGACGCTGGCTAGCGTCGGCCACAAGAGCGTCCGGTCGATCCCCATCTCTTTCATCAACTCCAACCTCGGCTCCGGATCGAAGAATGCGCCGATGCCCGGCATGGCGACGAGCTTTCCCGACCCCGCCGGAGCTCACCGAAACCGCCTCCACCCTTGGTGACGTCGTGGCCGGAGCCGCCGGGAACGGCAACCTTTCCGAAGGTCGGGTTCGGGATGTAGTCGCTGATCCTGTCGCGGATGGCGAGCTTGGTCCGGCCGTCGATATCGACGTACTTGATCACGCCCTCGTATTCGGGCGGCAAGAACTTCGTCAGCGCATCCCGGTTCTCGTACAGGTGGTTGTCCGCATCGAATGTGGAGTACGGCAGCTCCCGGTGGGTCACCTGGATGTACTCGATATCGGTCATTGGTCTGCCCTCCTGGCATACGCGGCCCTGTTGGTTTACGCGACGATGGTGCCCGCTAGAGGATGCTCAGCTGACTTCGGTGATAGCGGTCTCCGTTCATATTAACAATTTGCTGTCGGTATAGCAAGTGACTGGACGCGGCCGCCATGCTTCTAGCGGAACATGGGAGTGCGGAGCACCCGAGAGTCATGGATCACGGTGCGCTCGCCTCCCAGCTGATCGATCTGGACGAGTCCGACACGGGTTGGACCGTTGGCTGCCCGATACTGCAGGCGAGCACCGCGGTATGACGGTGTTCTATCGTCGGTGCTGTGACACCGACCATCGTGCCCACGACCCTTGACGGGGTCGTTGATCCCGGGTGGCTGCAGTGGGCGCTAGACGATCTCGGGCACGGCGACCGTATCCTCGCGGTGGAGGCTGTCGACTCGTCGAAGACCCTTGCCCAGAAGGTGCGCCTTGCTGTCACCGGGCAAGGTGTCGACGGGGTGCGGCCCGTCCGCGCCTACTGCGTGAAGGCCCACCTCGACGGATCGCCTGGCGCCGACATCCTCTCGGAGGCGCTGTTCTACCGAGACCTGGCACCGCGCCTCGAGGTCCGGATGCCGCACGCGTACTATGCCGCGGTCGACGAGTCCGCCCGCCGGCTGGGGGTGGTCTGACGATGGCCGAGGACATCAGCGCCTTCGAAGTCGCCTTCGATGAGGGCGACGTGGACGATCTGCGTCGGCGGTTGCGGCACACGCGTTGGCCTGACCGCGAGACCGTCGACGACTGGTCGCAAGGCGCGCCCCTCGCCTTCGTGCAAGACCTGTCCGCCTACTGGCGCGACGAATACGACTTTGCCGCCGCAGCCGCCCGCATGAACGAGTGGCCCCAGTTCAAGACGCGGATCGACGACCTCGACATCCACTTCGTCCACGCCCGCTCGGCCGAGCCCGGCGCGCTGCCGCTTGTCATCACGCATGGCTGGCCAGGCACCTACGTCGAGTTCCTCGATGTGATCGGCCCGCTCACCGACCCGGTTGCCCACGGCGGCGAGGCGCGAGACGCCTTCCACGTCGTATGCCCGTCGCTGCCCGGTTACGGCTTCAGCGGCAAGCCCTCGACCCGCGGGCGAGGCGTGCCCTGGATCGCAGAAGCATGGGCGACGCTGATGCGGCGCCTCGGCTATGACCGGTACGGCGCCCAAGGCGGTGATTGGGGTTCGGCTGTGACGTCGGTCCTCGGGGAGTCGCACCAGGAAGCCGTCGTCGGGATCCACGTGAACATGCCGACGGTCGCGCTCGGTCCGCTCAGCGAGGACAGCACCGAACAAGAGCGTCGGAACTACAACGACTTCGAGTGGCACACGCAGTGGGGGACGGGCTATCAGCGCCAGCAGGCGACCCGGCCGCAAACCCTAGGGTACGGGCTGGTGGACTCGCCGGTCGGGCAGCTGGCGTGGGTCGTCGAGAAGTTCTGGGCGTGGACGGACTGCGACGGTGACCCCTACAGCATCTTCACGCGGGAGCAGCTCCTCGACAACGTGACGGTGTACTGGTTCACCGGCACCGGAGCGTCGTCGGGCCGTCTCTATTGGGAGAGCGCCGGTCCGATCCTGGCGAGCGACCCGGTGGCAGCGGCGCCGGGCATGGGCGTCGTCACGGTGCCGACTGGATGCTCGATCTTCCCGAAAGAGCTCCGCCGGCCGTCGCGACGCCGGGCGGAGCGACGGTTCAAGAGCATCCACTGGTGGAACGAGCCGCCCAAGGGCGGTCACTTCGCGGCCTTCGAGCAGCCGGCGATCTTCGTCGACGAGGTCCGCTCGTCGTTCCGCTCACTGCGCTAGTTGGACAGGACGCTTCCGGAAAGACCTGAAAGGGTCTGGTTCGACCATCGCCCCTCGGCAGCATTCGTCGCACCAGCCCGGGTCAGGGCGTGATGCCGGGAAAGCCAACCAGCAGTCGCTCGCGTATCACTGAGGCGGATGGCGGCGGAACAAACTGCACCACTACGTGATCGGCGCCCGCGGCGAGATGCTCGTCGATGCGCCCCTGGAGTTGGCGTGGGTCGTTGGGGACCACGAGGGCGTCCACGAGTGCATCGCTGGTCGTCGCCAGGTCCGTCTCGGTGAAAGCGAAGCGCTGGAGGTTTCTCGTGTAGTTCGGCATACCCAGGCACAGTCGCAAGTACGACCGCACTGCGTCACGCCAGGTCTTGCTATCGGCACCGAGAGTCACCATCTGGGACGGGGCCAGCCATTGATTGGGTCCAATGGACGCTCGGACCGCTGCGGTGTGTGCAACGGGGGAGAAGTAGGTGTGTACGCCGTCGGCAGCACGTGCCGCCAGTGCGACCATCTTCGGGCCCAGCGCACCGAGGACGCATGGCGGCATGCGACGTCGTCCGCGGGCGCGGTCCATTGCGCCCAGGTAGGTCTCCATAGTGGCGATCGGGGGGCCAAACTCGTGGCCCCGACCTTTGATGAGGTCCGGGTGGCTGACCCCAAGCCCGAGGACGAAGCGGCCGGGGAATGCTTCTTCCAGCGTCGACGCGGTAGCGACCATTGTCTCCGGGTCTCGACCGTAGATGACTGCGACACCGATGGCGACGGTGAGCCGGGTGGTCGCCGCTAGGTACAGCGCCGCTCGTACAAACGGGTCCACTCCGCTGTATTCCTGGAGCCAAATCGTGCCGATGCCGGTGCGTTCGATGTCACGGGCGAAGGCGATGGCGTCAGCGGTGTGCAGGTGATCAAGGAAGCCGGCCCAGAGGCCGATCCGTCCGATCGACTCGGGCATGCGCCGCCGCCTTTCAGTCGAGCGACAGGCCGAGCAGCGCCAGGGCGTTGTCGCGGGCGATGCGGCGAACGTCTTCGTGGTGGACGGAGGCCAGGGTCTCGGTGACAAAGTCGGCTGGCTCTCGGGCGCCCTCGGCGTGTGGCCAGTCCGACCCCAGGAGCATCCGGTCGGCGCGCACGTCGGTGAGCAGGTCGGAGACGCCGTCCTCCCAGAATGGTGTGACCCAGACGTGCTCTCCGAATACGTCGCGAGGATGCTCTGCGAAGTAGCCTGGATTCCGATTGGCGGCGTCATCGAGGCGGTGTAGCAGGTCCGGGATCCACGAGGCGCCATTCTCTACGCTCGCGAGCCGGAGGTTGGGGAAACGCTCGAAGATCTTGTGGCATAAGGCGGCGCCGTAGAAGTCGCTCACGGCACGGCCCTTTGTGATGATCCCCCGGAGAGGCGAGCGGAACAGCGAGCTCTCGCCGGCGCCGGGCTCCCACATCTGCACGAGGGCGTCGTAGCCGTCGACACCGGCGTGGGTGGCGACGACGACGCGTGCCTCCTCGGCCAGCCCCCAGAAAGCGTCGTACACCGGGTCGAAGGGTGATCGATAACCGCCGGGCACTGGAACCGGTGCGTTACGGACGTTTACGATGATGGCGCCAGACTCGAGGACGTGCCGTAGTTCCTCCGCTGTGGCGGCCGGGTCCAGCATGGGGATGTACGGCACCGCGAATATGTGCCCCTGGTAGTTGTACCCCCAGTCGTCGTCGAGCCATTGGTTGAACGCGTGGAAGACCTTGGCGCACGCCTCGGGATCGTGCTTGAGCGCGTCCTCGACGCCCACGCCGAGGGTGGGAAACAGCAAGATGCCGGCTACTCCCTGGTCTTGCATCACCTTGCGGCGGACTTCGCGGTCCTGGTACTCCGGGCGCAGCGGCTCCAGCTGGCCGAACGCCTCTTTGATTTCCTGTTGGCGCGGATTGCCGCGGTACCAGTCGTGTAGTGCGCCCGGCTTGGACACGGGATTGAAGGTCGGGTTGGCGATGTAAGAGTTGATCGTCCCACCGATGAGGAGCCGGCGCTTGCCGTCAATGTCGGCCCAACGGATCCCCCGGTTCCCGAGGCTGCGGTCCTGGTGCCTTGTGAACGCGTCCTCGGTCTCATAGTAATGGTTGTCGAAGTCGAAGATCCAGGAATCGTTCGTCATGGCGTTTCTCCGTGAGACTCGGTCCCGCAGCCGACGGCCGGGAGTCGAACCTGATTTCGAGTTGGATTGTATCGCACGATCGACTCTTCATCTCGAGTCAACGGCGTGGCGGGAGGAGGATTCGCAGCAGGGAGTCACGATCTTCGAGTGACAAGTCACCTCCCTGGAGGTTACCATATGTCGACATCGATGTCAACTGCAGAGACGAGGGGCGGCAACGGGTGCGAGCGCCGCCGTGTGGGGGGCCCTGTCGAAACGGCTGACGCATCCGGAAAATATAGGCGCAGGCGGAGGTCTGCCGCGGCTCTCGCCATTTTGACCCGTGATTGGTTAGGTCGGCAGCTGAGCAAGGCGACGAGGCGTTGAGCAGTGTCCGAAACCGAAGGAAGGGAGGTCACGGTGGCCATCACTGAAGGGGCGAAAGAGCCTGGTTGACTAGACGCCGCATCAGTAGGCGGGAGTCGGGTTAGACACTCGGCCTCGGGACCGCGGGAGTCACACTGGGTCGCCGTTGCTGTCAAGGTAGTCGCTGACGATCACCTTGGCCGCGGCCAAGCGCTCATATTCGTCGTCGGTTAGACCAAGTACGGTTCGGTAGACGTATTCGTTGTCTTCGCCCAGCGCTGGTGATCCGCGGTGGGACGATTGAGGGATCCCGACGAAGGGATGACCGATGTGAAGATGATTCCCTACATCTGTAGTGGAGAACGAACGTAACCAGCCGCGGGCGTTCACGTGAGGGTCGCTCGCGAGGAGGTCGTTGTCTAGCTGCGGACCGGCTGCGATACCGGCGGCCTGCAACGTATGAAACGCCTCCATGAGATCCTGGGTTGAGGTCCAGGCGCTTATGAGGGCATCGAGCTCATCTTGATGTGAATACCGGCCTTCGGCACTGGCGTACCTCGGCTCGATCCCTAGGTCTGGCTGCCCAATCACCGTCGCCAAAGCCGACCATCGTTCGTCGTCGACAACCGTGATCCCGATCCAGCGGCGCGGTTCCCGGCTGGGATAGATTCCTTGGGGTGCGCAGAATGGATCTCTGTTGCCGAGTCGGCGAGGTTCGATGCCGCGTTGGCAGTCCACGAAGATGTCCCCGAGATGGTTGATCGCGTTTTCCATCTGGGCGAGCTCGATGAGCTGGCCGCGACCGGTCGCCTCGCGGTAGTTCAGGGCGGCGAGCACCGCGAATGCCCCGGCCGGACCGGTGGCGGCGTCCATGTACATGGTGGAAGGCGTCTCGACTAGTTCGGAGCCGAAATGGCCGGAGAGGAATGCGAAGCCGCTCAATCCGTCGAACTGGGCGCCGAATCCCGTATACGCCGCCCAGTCGCCTGTGAGCCCGGCCGGGGGTAACCGCAGAACCACCATCCTGGGATTGCGATCCAACAACATGGTCTCGTGGATTCCCAGACTATGAAGGGTGGACGTCTTCAAGTTCTCGATGAACACGTCTGAGCAGTCGACCAGGCGCATCAGTAGGTCGAACGCTTCTGGCCGTCGTGGATCCAAGGTGCACGACAACTTGTTCCGGGCCGTGGAATTGTTCATCGCGTGGCGGTTGTATGGCCGGTCGAATTGACCGTTGCGGAGGGGGGCGTACATGCCCAACAGCGGTCCGAGTTCCATATCGGGTGACGGGCGAGGTGTGTAACCTTTCGTCGTGGGCGGGAACACCGCCGGGTTTTCTACCCGTATGACCTCGGCTCCTAGGTCGGCCAACAGCTGCGTCACGCTGGGGCCCGACCAGACCGTGGTCAGATCGAGTACTCGGACGCCATGCAGTGGCGGCGCGGCCTTATCGTCGCCCCGGCTCGGCCGAGAACGTACTTCGGGCGCCGGGTCCACAGGCTCTGCTCGGAGTTGTCCGCTGCCGAGTCGCGGGGCCGGGCGATGTAGCCGCCAACCGCCCTCACTGAAGCGGTACGGAGGACCGGTGAGCACGATCTGGCCGAGTTCGGAATCCTGCACGTTGGCCCAGAATCCCCGTTGGTGCAGGTGGTCCGCTGCGAGGACCTCCTGGGGGCTATACACCCCCGCGAACGGCCAGCCCGCCGCTTGAGCAATGGCTGTTGCTTCCTGTCGGGTGTGTGAAAGGAGCCACGGGTATAGGGCGGAGTCGAGGGCTTCCTTCGTTTCGCCTCGGACGAAAGCGTCGGGCTTGGCGAAGGCTTCTGTCAGGGCGACATCGTCCAGGACTGTGAGCATCTCGCCCAATTGCTGAGGCGTCGACATCAGCGACACGTACCCGTCCGCGCAGGGGAACACACCCAACGGTATGAGAGTGTCGCTGCTGGTGGTCGCCGGGGGCGGCGGCGGCATGCGCCCGAGATACTCCCAGCCCAAAAAGCGGGCCACTCGCGCCGGCGTGGTTCCAAGTGCTTCGTAGGCCGCACAGTCGACGTGAGCTCCGGTGCCTGTGCACCGAGCGAGTAGCAGCGCGGCAAGAGCTCCCAGTGCCGCGGTATGGCCAACCGCGCACAGACCGACGATTCCGGGCAGCTTCACCGGAGCGGTGTCGACACCGCCCTGGGGAAGGGTTGCCAGGGCCACGGTCTGGGCGACGAGGTCCGACCAGCGGTACGATGCGTACGGGCCGTGGACGCCAAATCCGCTGATCGATACCAGGACGAGGGCCGGGTATTTTTCGCCCAGCTCCGAGTAGTCGAGGTCGAAGGATTCGACGCCGCCCGACCCAGCACTCTCGATAACCAGATCCGCACGTCCCAGCAGTCTCTCGAGCGAGACCTTATCGTGCGCAGCCGGGTCGACAACAACACTGCTCTTGTTGGTGTTCAGATGGGCGAACGCTCCGGCTCTGCTCCGCAATGGGTCCCCAACCGGCGGCTCTACCTTGATGACCTCGGCACCGAGATCGGCAAACACCTTCCCGCAGTAAGCGCCGGCTGGCTCCCGTGAAAATTCCACGACACGAAAGTCACTCAAGAGTTGGTACATGTAAGCCTCACGATCGCTGCGATTTCCGGTCCGACCAGCGTGTATGCATGAAAGGCGATCCTTCTGGACGTAGCCGCCTGGTTGGCTCTCCGCACGTATTGGGTCTCTCTGTCTTCTCCCCAAGGTTTCGCCGCATCCACTTCTCCTCGGGCGTATCGACCGATTCCTTTGGGGACCGAGCTGGGCGCGGTCAGGCTGTTGACTCGGGCTGGTGGCTGGTGGTCAGCTCCAGCAGCCGCATCGTAGGTGCCGTGGGGTGCTACTCCCCTCGGCGAGGGCAACGCCCACCTACTCAACGAAGTACTCGCCTGACCCCACCGCAGGATCCACGAACTGAGCGAGGAGTGATCGCCACCAAGCCACCCCGGCGGTGCGCTCCCGACGCTCAGAAGGCTGATCCCGTCAGCGGCTGCTCTGGGAGCATCACACCGTCAGACCCCATTCCCAGGTATCGCTGCCACCGGCGGCTTGTGAAGAGCCAGGTGCCATTGCGCTTCTCGTAGGTCTCGTGGTAATAGCCGAACAGGATGGACCAGGCTTTGTCGGCGCCGTCGTCGGCGACGGTCGCGCCGACCATGGCCCAGATTCCTCGGGCTGAGACGGGGGTATCGAACACGATCTCCGGATCGTACGAATGATGCACGGTGATCATGTTCTCCATGATCCCTTTGACGCTCTCGATCATCTCCGCCGACGAGGTCCATGCCGGATAGTTGTCGTTGTGAGATACGTGATCCGGCGCGTGAAGCGCTTGGTATGCATCCCAGTCGTGGGCGTCTACGTAGCGATCCCGTCTGGCTTTCAGCATCTTGATCTGCTCTAGCGCGACCAGCCACTCGAGCTCCGACATGCCCTCGGGCCGTCCTGTTCCCTCCACGTTTTCTCCCTTCGAGTGGGGCCTGGACCGGACCGCACCCGGACCAGCGGGGTTGGCCGCACCAGACCTGACCCGCTGTCTGGCGGTCCCGGCCAGCCTATCTGACGTCTCGACATCGATGTCAAACCATGCTACAGTTCGACCCCAAGAGTCCTTGGGGCTGGCCGCGCGGCTCCCACGCCGCTACATCCATGAGTTCGGCCCCACGTCCGGTCACGTGGCGAAGGTCCCCGTCAGAGGACCGCGTGCCGTACGTTATTGCAGTGGTGGAGCTGGAAGCGGGGCCGAAACTGACGACCAACATTGTCGATGTCGATCCTCGGAGGACGTCGTCATAGTTCGAAGACTGAGGACTACGCTGGCGCGGGTCCACTCCGAACACTCCGGTCTCAGGCGGTAAGGTCGAGCAACGCCGGGTCGAGAGCCGGGTCGGCGCCACCCGCGACCCGACACTCCGCCGCGAGGCTGGCTACGAGTTGGGTCGAGGAGCCCAAGAGGCTGTCGAGCGCAAGTATCCGGCTGTGGTACCGGTGATGGGAGTGCTCGACCATGAAGCCGATCGCGCCGAGCGTTTGCAGTGCTTTTTCGCATACCCGGCGGGTATTCCTTCCGGCGACGGCCTTGACGACTGCGTCGTACCGGGGAGACGCCAGGAGGTCGAGTTGTGATGCCTGCTCGGCCACTGCTTCGGTGGCGGCGCAGTCGACGCTCGCCCTCGCGAGCAAGTGGCGGATCGCTTGGAATCGGCCGATCGGTTCGGAGAATTGCTGGCGGTGGGTTGCGTATCCGACGGCTGTCTCCAATGCGGTCTCGGCTGCTCCGAGCATGTCGAATGCGAGGGCGATGCGCCCGAGGAAGGTGCTCCGCTGGCGGGCGGCGCGTGCCTCGGGTTCGGAGAGGGCAGGATCACTCCGTGCCGGCTCGAGTTCGATGGCGTGAAGGTCAAGTCCTCCGGCGAGTTGTATGGGGCGTAACTCGACCGTCCGGCTGTCCACCAACCAGACCCCGGCGCCCGGCCGATCGACCAGGATGAACCCAGCCCGCGGGGCGCCAGAGACGACGACATGAACGCCGCGTCGGTGTGAGGGCCGCTCGATCGTCGCTGTTAGCGGGGCGGGATCTGACTGGAGTAGTGGACGGTAGGGGTGGGCCATCAGTTGGCCGAGGGCGCCAGTGGTGGTGAGCGTTTGGCCTTGGGCTCTGAACAGGGCATAGACAGCCTTGCGGCATTCGGGGTCTTGGTCTAGGTGAGGGAGCAGCTCGGCCCAGCCGAGATTCTCGAGGACTGGGCCACCTGCTTTGATGGCGGCGAGGGACGTGGCCAAGTACTCGCTAGGCGAGTCCGAGAACAAGTGGGTCACGGTAGCTGAAGGACGTGTTTGGCGATCGTATCCAGTTGCATCTGTTGTGACCCGCCGTAGATGGTGACAATTCGGGAGAAGAGGTATCTGGCTCTCAGTTCGGCGGTGGCGGCGTCGGCGGGGTCGGCGGCGATGTCGGTGTTGGTGGCCAGTATCCAGTCGTAGATCGATTGCTCGGCGCAGCAGAGCAGGAGCTTGGTGAACGCAGCGCGCGCTCCGAGTACTTGGCCGGTTCGGGCGGCGTGCAGGGCGGCCACGCTCATGGCCCGGACGCTGGCGAGATCCAAGATGGCGTCGCCCAGCAGGCCATCGGCGTGGGTGGCCGCCTCGCTGGCGTGGCCGGAGAGCTGTGCTTGGAGGAAGCATTGGCGGAACCAGGCGAAGGTGCCTCGCTCGTGGCCAAGGATGTGCATGGCCACGGCCCAGCCCCCGTCGTGGGCGCCGATGATCCGATCCGCAGGGACGTAGACTTCGTCGAAGGTCATCTCGGCGAGCTCGTCGCCGCCGTCGGCCTGGGCCAGGCTGTTGATCTCGACGCCTGGAGCGCGGAGGTCGACTATGAAGGTAGTTATGCTCCGGTGGCGCCCTGCCGCGGGCCCCGTTCGGGCCAGGACGAGCGACCAGTTGGCGAATCGGGCCCAGCTGGTCCACACCTTGCGCCCGGTGATCACATAGCCGCCGTCGACCGGCGCGGCCCGAGTGGTAATGGCAGCCAGGTCCGATCCGGCGTCGGGCTCGGAGAACCCCTGGCACCACAGGCCCGATCCGTCCAAGAAACGGGGGAATTGAGCTGCGGTGAACTCGGCGGGGGCCATGGCAATGAGTGTTGGTCCGAGCACCTCGAGGTGCTCGAAGGCGGCCATGCGAGGCACCCCGTGGCGCGCCAGGCCCTCCCACATCACGGCACGGTGCAGTATCGACCCGTCCAGTCCTCCGACGTCGGAGGGCCAGCCGTGCCTGCTCCAACCCTCCTGGTAGAGCATCTCCATCAGCGCGCTCATCGCCTTCATCGAGTCGTCTGTCGACGTCGTCGGTCTCGCCGCCGCCACTAGCTCCGGCGGCCCGGCATTCAACCGTTCTTCGAACCGGGCGGCGAAAGCCGTCAGATCGGTGTTTCCGACCAGGCCCCGACTGATCAGCGAAGAGGACATCGACATCAGATTAGAAATTGTACCGCTGATCCGCAAGGCTTCTTTCGCAGCTGCGTATGTCGGTATCTGAGTTGACACCGATATCAACCTACCGGGTAGCATGGGGCGTGCTGCGAGCGAGCATCGCTGATCTGTCGCCGGTGCAGGCGGCGTCTGGGCCCGTGGGGTTCCCCTAGCACGCGGGAGCGTCGTACTCATGAGTGACGACGAATCGACTGGGCACGGGTCGGCCCGGGCCTGAAACCCCCCAGGGGCGTATGCTCCGGCGCCCGACCGGTCGCTGCCATGGCGCTGGGCGGGTTACCTCTGGTACCAGGATCCGCTGGCCGGCCGCGATGGCGCCCGGCGGATAGCGGCACCCGATCAAATCCGCCGCCGCGTGGCTCCTGATGATGCAGCAGGTGGCGGTTAGGCCGTTGCTGATTGGATGGCTCGACGCCGGCGGGCGGTGTTGGCCGGCTGGGTGCGATCGAGGCCGAGCGCGTTGGCCCAGAGCAAAGTGAGTTGCTCGACGACCTCATCGAAGTCGTATTCCCGGTATCCCTGGGTGAGCCACAGCTCGGCGAATCGGGCGATCATGGACCCGAGGGCGTCGGCGGCGATAGCCGGATTGACTCGGGCGTCCACCTGGCCCTCGCTCTGCCATCTCCGGATTGCCGCTTCGGAGCGTTGCGAGAAATGGCGCTGGCTGGCCATGCGCGCCGCGTTGACGTAAGGATCGTAACGTGACACCTGCTCGATGACACCCATGATTCGCGCTTCCCTGCGGTACCTCTCCAGATAGCGGCGGTTTGCCTCCCGTATACGGTCGAGAGGAGTTAGCCGTGTCGGACGCGGGTCGGCCATCTCGTCTGGGGGCGCAGTGAGCCGTTCCTCTTGAGCCTCGGCCACCTCGCGGAATAGCTGCTCCTTGGAGTCGAAGTAGTGGTAGAAGGCCCCGTAAGACACCTTGGCCCTTTTGGCGATATCGGATATCCGGGCGTTCAGGAACCCGTCGCGCTCGAATACCTCCTTGCCCGCTTTCACAAGCCGGCCCCGGGTCTGTTCGCCCTTTCGGGACCGCGGTGGATTGCTTGGCGTCGGGGCGTCACCTTCACGAGCCTTCAGCAAAGCACTACCCTTCCTCTCTCAATTCCTATTAAGCAGCACCAACTTACACTAATGTTGCTCGTGTGCCTCATCATCGAACAGGGCAATCGGGTCTCAAGCCAGACAGCCCACAACCTCGAAGGACGACAGCGCCAGGTTCGTCGAGCACCTAGGTAACTATGGGCACCCCCTGGCCGACGCCAATCGGACACGTACCCGACAAGCTTGATTCATGCCGGTTTCGGGTGAGGCATCGGCTTGCTGCAGGGGTACTCGGTCAGCCGGGTGTGCCGAGGTAGGGACGCACCGTGTCGGCGACTGCGGTGCCCTCGAAGAAGCGGGGGTTCATGGTGGTGAGCATTCGCACTACGTTGCCGCAGGTGAACTGGGCGAAGTTCTCCTCCGTGAGATGACCGTCCTCGACGAGATCCCACGCCTCGGGCAGCACGCCGCGGAGGTCGGGCACGTCCCAGTGGCCGATGTCGGAGGCGAACATGGCGTTCAGTCGGGCGCTGTGGGGGAGCATCTTGCTGTTGAACGCCAGGGCGTTCATGGGATCGTCGGCTTCGCATCCGAAGCCGAGCTGGCGCGTGAAGATGTCCACGATGTCGTCGGGACTGGTGATCCCCGACTCGGCGAAGTCGTCGATGCCGTAGCGCGAGCCTTTAGGATCCCCGAGCGGTTTGGCGCCCTCTTCGATGCGATGCCCGTATCGGCGGAGCGGGCCGGTGGCGAACTCGGCGAAGAGCTGGCCGGCCAGCTCGACATCGAAGCGCTCCGGGTCGAACATCTGCACGGCGTGCCTGTTGCGTTTCTCGTAGTGGCTGAGTAGGTCGGCATAGAGCTGGGCGGCCCAGGCGACGCCGCCTTCGAGGAAGGAGAGGCGGAGCTTCCGGTGGCGTTTGGGCACCCCGGCCATGAGGAGCGAGCGGCACGCCGCCTCTTGGGCGGCAGCGAAGTTGCCGAGATGGTTATAGACGTAGTTGCTTGGCGACACCCGGCTGCCCCACCCGTAGCCGATCCCGTGAAACGCCGGCACCACCCCGAGCTCCACGCACCTTGCCCACAGCGGCGAATAGTCGTGAAGACTGTCGTGGCCCAGCGTGTCGACCCAAGAGGCGGCCGAGCCGTCCGGTCGAACGCTACGTGGCACCACCCCGGTCATGACGACCGCTTTGCAGCCGAGCACGCCGATGGCGTGGTCCAGCTCGGCCACCGCCTCGTCAGGGGTGAAGGTGGGGATGACGGCGACGGGTTCGAGACGGTCGCGGTAGTCGGCGAAGACTCTGGCGTAGTAGGTGTTCAGCGCCCGAGCCGCCGCCTGGCGAAGCTCGTCGTCGGGGTTGCTCAACACGGAGAGCCCCGAGGTCGGGTAGAGCAGCGCGAAGTCGAGTCCTATCTCGTCTAGGCGCCCGTAGAGCAGTTTGGGCAGCAGGACGGTCATCCGGTCGAGCCCAAGCGGGTTGCCGAAGAACACCCGTGTGGGGAGATAGCCCCCGCCTGACGTGAACGGTGAGCGCCGGTAGCGGATGAACCGGTCTGCCACGGCGGCGTCGGCGACCTCGCGTATGCAGTCGATGACCATAGGCATGAACTCGACGAGGTGGCCGTCAGCGTCGATGATCGGATGGGCGAGACGTCGGCGTATCTGCGACACCCGATGGCTGGGCATGAAGTCGAAAGCCAACACTGCCTCCCTGGACGATTGTGACCGCGTCGCACCCAACGCTACCGGCGGCCGGCCGCGGCTTCTCAGCCCGGGGTGACAATCCTGGAGTTCGCGGGTCGGGTCCCGACCGGACGTCGGTGTCGGTTGCTCGGCGAACGGGCCGCTCAGAC
The DNA here is from genome assembly GCA_963769725.1 of uncultured Acidimicrobiaceae bacterium. Lineage (GTDB taxonomy): Bacteria > Actinomycetota > Acidimicrobiia > Acidimicrobiales > Palsa-688 > PALSA-693. The sequence continues at coordinate 77,531 of CAVYMU010000014.1, forward strand.
CGCCACCGTGTCGGTATCGCGCCCTGATCGCAGCACGGTGCCCGGCAGGGCTTCGGTGAGTTTGCCGTGCTCGGCGATCACCTGGCCGTTCACGAGGACGTGCTCCATGCCCACGGCCGCGGCGTGCAGCCGGCTGCCGTTCCCGGGGAGATCGGCTCGCACCTCAGCCGGCAATCGGGCGACCTCGGTCTCGTCGAACACCACCACATCGGCGGCGTAGCCTGGCTCGAGGCGGCCGCGCCCGCGGAGGCCGAAGGCGCGGGCAGCGTCACGGGTGATCATGCGCACGGCCGCTTCGAGCGGTAGCAGCTGACGGTCGCGCACGGTCGGGCCGACGAAGTCGGTGAAGAACCCGAAGGTGTCGAGCATGTCGAGGTGGGCGCCGGCGTCAGAGCCACCGACGATGGTCCGCGGGTCTTCCCAGACGGCGAGCCGTCTACGCCACGACTCGGGGTCATCACCTTCGGCCGGTACTACGAAACCGGTGCGAAGGTCGTCGGCGACGGCCACTTCGAAGAGCAGGTCGAACGGGTCGACGCCGCGTTCGCGAGCGGCGTCGGCGACGGAGCGGCCTCGGACGTCGGCGAAGGTTGGTGACTCGACGTACTCGAAACTCAGCCGAGACAGGTCGTACCAGACCCGCCCTTCGGCGGCTGCCGCGGCCGCGAGCCGGCGGCGAATCTCTGGGGAGCCGAACGCGCCGATCTTGCTGTCATGTCCTCGCCCGAGGACCTCGGCCCACGCCGGAGCCGACTCGAACAGGATGCCGGCATCGAGGTTGAGGTGCATGGCGTTCGGCACCGGCAGCGTCAGGCCGAACACGGCGCCGCCGTGGGCGGCGGCCAGGTCGGAGGCGGCCAGCCGGTTCTGGGTGACCTCGTCAGGAATATTCGGACGAATGAGCATCAGGTTCCAGTTCAGCGGCCGGCCCGCGGCGGCTGACATTCTCGCCATGAGCAGCGCCCGGTCATCGGGGAACGCGCCGCTGGCCCAGGGGATGAACTCGAGCCAGGTCCCGGGGTGGGCGCGGAGCACGCTCGAGAGTCGAATCAGTTCTGCCTCTGTGGCGAACCGCGACGGTGTCGGGTCGCCGGCTGCGTCGTTGTGCGTCTCGGACCACGACGAGGAGAACCCGAGTGCCCCGGACGCCAGGCTCGCCTTGACGAGTCGGCCCATCTCCTCGATCTCCTCGTCTCCGGCCGCTCGTCGCCAGTCCTCGCCCAGGACCAGGCGACGCACGGTCGAGTGCCCGACAAGGAAGCCCACGTTGAGGGCGACGTGGCCCGCGATGGAGTCGAGGTACTCGCCGAAGCTCCGCCAGGTAATATCGACCCCAGCGCGGATGGCCGAGAGTGGCATCCCCTCGACCCGCGCCAGCATGGCGGTCAGATAGTCGATCGCCCCTTGCGCCATCGGCGCCAGCGTAAACCCGCAGTTCCCGCCGATCGCCGTCGTCACGCCGTGGAGCGGGCTCGGCGTCAGGTACGGGTCCCAGGCCACCTGGGCGTCGTAGTGGGTGTGCACGTCGATGAACCCCGGCGTGACCACCTTGCCTACCGCGTCGATCCGGCGGGCCGCCGGCTCGTCAAGATCACCGATCGCCACGATCCGCCCGTCTCTGATTCCTACGTCCCCATGGCGGCGGGACGCCCCGGTCCCGTCAATGACCTCACCCCCGACGATCGCAATATCAAGCACTGCGGTCCCCCCTTCTTTTCCGACAGTGGCGCAGCCTCAGCGCCCGACCTAGCCACAGCCTAGGACCGCCCCACAAAGCGCGAGGCAATTGCGGAGGCCATCACCACAGTAGGGGAGTGGCTGGGTCACTTTCGGGCCGGGCCTGTCGGGTGGCCCGGCCGGTTCGGTGGCAAGGTCAACTGGCGCCCGTTCCCGCCCCGGTCCCGGCCTGGAGCCGGAACTTCTCAACAGTTTTAGCTTGGCGGGCTCGGACAGGTCGTAGATGTCTTGGGCTCGCTCACGGAGTCGAAGCCAAGGGTGATCACTTCGCTGGTCCGCGGGCCGCATTTGATCTGAGTCGGTTTACCGCCCACCGGCTGGCACGTCCGGCCGGGGTGGGCAGGCGGTCGCCAAGCGTGCTCACGTAGTGCCTCCGGTCAGATCTCAGTGAGTAAGAGGTCACAGGTGGCGTTGCCAGGTCACGCTTGTCTTGCGTTCGACTGGCGTCGCTCCTATGATAATCCACAAGTTGATCCCGATATCGAGATCTGGAGCGCCACCCCCAGTCGAGGACCCTCCACTTCTGACGGACAAGAACGCAGTTCTCGTCCAAAACCCAGAATCGTTGAGACCCAATCGCAACCAAGCAAGGAGAGATACGTTGATGGCAAGTCGTTGGAGGGCGTTGGCGGCTATGGCGGTGCTCGGGCTGGTAGCCGCGGCATGTGGTTCATCGAGCCACAGCTCCACAGCAACCACCACAGGAGGGACCTCCGCTACGACCGGAGGCAGTAATACCACTGGGGGCAGCGCGGCTGGCAGTAAGGGGACGCCGTACGTTATTGGATTCATCACCTCGGACACCGGTCCGGCCTCATCGTCGTACCAGGACTCTCAATGGGGCGCACAAGCGCGGGTGGACGCCCTGAACGCCGCGGGGGGGATCAACGGTCATCCGGTGAAGCTGGTGATACTCGACGATGCCTCCACTACGGGTGGCAATCTGACCGCGTCACAGCGTCTGGCCCTCGCCACCAAGGGAATCCTCGGCGTCGTCGACGACACATCGTTTACCTTTGGCGGGTATCAGGTCCTCAAGAAGGCTGGGCTCCCCGTTACAGGTGCCTCGATCGACGGGCCCGAGTGGGGCCTGACCTACAGCATGTTCAGCGTACTGGTGCCCACCGAAACCCCGATTAACGGCCAGCAGTATACGTATACGACTCAGATAGATCTCTACAAGATGCTCGGAATCACGAAACTCGCTGCCGTCGGGTACCAAATTGCTTCGGTCACGCAGGCCGCGAATCAGCTGTTCGAGTTGGCCGCTAAACAAGGCATTTCGAAGTGCTACAACAACGACACGATCAGCTTCGGAGCCAACGACTTTACCACGGAGGCGCTAGCCATCAAGTCCGCGGGCTGCAACGGGGTGTACCTCCCGATGCTGCTCACATCGACCATCTCCATCGCACAGGAGCTTAAAAACGTGGGCTCGTCTGCCACGGTCCTGAGCCCGGGCGTCGCATACGACCAGAACGTGGAGGGCAGCCCGAGTGCCCTGGCTTCTCTGGCCGGCAGCTATACGAGCGCTACGGTCGATATGACCAATCCGAACTCGGCCACTCAGGGGATGCTGCAAAACCTGAAGACCTACACCCCTTACAAGGGTGGGATCGTCAGCGCCAACATTCTCTACGGCTATCTCGGCACCGATCTGCTGCTAAAGGGTATCGAAATGGCTGGCTCCAGCCCGAGTCCCAGCAAGATCATCTCGTCGCTTCGGACCGTGAGCAGCTATGACGCGGAAGGCATCCTCCCTAGCCCGGTGACCTTCACGGGCTTTGGAACCCCTGCGATGTTCCCGTCGACCTCGTGCTCGCCGGTATTCAAGATCACGTCCACGGGCTACCAGGAGTTCAATGGCGGTAAGCCTATCTGCGGAAGCCTGGTCTCGACTCCGGTTAGTTCGTAGAGGAGCTGGAGCCGGCAGGTGCTCGGGCAGGTCAGAGCCTCGCCCACGCCCACCGAATGAGGTGGCTCTGCTCGCCGAGCAAGGTCCGCCGATCAAAACTGCCGCCGCGCCCGCCGGACCCGGCGGCAGTTTGGTCGGACCTTATTAGCCTATGCTCTCGGTCTGCTCACCCCGGTTGTCGCGGTGGGCGGACGTGCTAGGTACTGGATCGGAGCAGCTCATGAGAAGTGAAGGCGCGGTTCTCTGGGGACTCGGGGAGAAGTGGTCGGTCGAGGAGATCGAGGTGGCCTCGCCTGGCCCGGGTGAGGTGCTGATCGAGTGGAAAGCAGCGGGAATGTGCCACTCGGAGGAGCATTACGTGACCGGCGACATGGTGCTGCCCGAAGAACTTCGGCTGCAGGCGGGCCTGCCCAGCCCGTTTCCCCTGCTGGGCGGCCACGAGGGGGCGGGGACCGTGCTGGAAGTGGGCCCGGGCGTCCAGGATGTGGTAGCCGGAGACCTGGTGTCGGCGTCGTTTATCCCGTCCTGCGGCCGTTGCAAGTTCTGCGCGACGGGCCGGCAGAACTTATGCCAGCAAGGCGCCCAGCTGATGCTCCCGGGGCAGATGACCGACGGAGTGGTCCGGCATTTCTGCCGGGGCGAACCTCTCAATCTCTTCTCCAAGTGCGGGACGTTCTCGCGTCACTCGCTGCTTTCCGAGCAGTCGGTGGTGAAGGTGGACCCGGATCTCAACCCGGTGGTGGTGGCCCTGGTCTCGTGTGGCGTCGCGACCGGGTGGGGGTCCGCGGTGCACCGGGCCGGTACCACTCCGGGGGACACGGTCGTCGTGGTCGGCTGCGGCGGAGTTGGCATGAACGCGGTTCAGGGCGCGGCCCGCGCCGGTGCCAAGATCGTGGTAGGGGTTGATCCGGTCCCGATGAAACGCCAGGCGGCCATCGGCTTCGGCGCCACCCACACCTGCGAGAGCATGGCCGAGGCGATTGACCTGGTGCGCGACCTGACGTGGGGCCAGATGGCGGATCGGGTGATCATGGTCCCCGGCGTCATGCACGGCGACCTGATGGCCGAGGCCATGACATTGACGAGCAAGGGCGGGACATGCGTGGTCACGGCCGTCGCTCCGATCATTCAGCCGGGAGCGGCGATCAACCTGTTTCAGCTGGCCATGTTGAACAAGGAGGTCAAGGGGACGATCTTCGGGTCCGGTAATCCTCGCTTCGACATCCCCAACCTGCTCTCGCTCTACCAGGTCGGCAAGCTCAAGCTCGACGAACTGGTTACCGCCACCTACCCCCTCGACGGGATCAATCAGGGCTACGAGGACATGCGGGAGGGACGCAACATCCGGGGCGTCATCGTCTTTGACTGAGAAAGGTCTGACAGTGGCGGGTGTGGTCGAAGGCAAGGTCGCAGTGGTCACTGGCGGAGCGTCGGGCATCGGACGCCGGGTGGCGGAGCTGCTGGTTGCCGAAGGAGCTCAGGTTGTCGTCGGTGACCGAAACCGGGAATTGCTCGAGGCCACGCAGGCTGCCATCGGATCCGCTTCGTGCGCGGCCGCGGTGGTCGACGTGACCGTCGAGGGGGATCTCGAGCGGCTGGTCGGGGTGGCCGTTGAACGCTTCGGCGGCCTGGATATCGGCGTGAATTCGGCGGGCATCGGCACCCTGGCCCCGATCCACGAGCACCCTCTCGACCGTTGGAGGGCGGTGCTCGACGTGTGCCTCACCGGGGTGTTCCTTGCCCTGAAGGCCGAATCGAGTCGGATGATCGCCCAGGGGGGCGGCGGGGCGGTGGTCAACATCGCTTCCCTCAATGCCCGGCAGGCCGCCGAGGGGATGAGTGCCTACTGCAGCGCCAAGGCCGGCGTCGAGATGCTCACCCGGGTCGCGGCGCTGGAGTTGGGCCGGCATGGCATCCGGGTCAACGCCGTTTCTCCCGGATTCGTGGACACACCCATGACCGCGCCGACGTGCCCCGCGGTGCGGGAGCGGTTCATCGACGCCGTCCCCTTGGGACGCCCGGGCACCTCCGATGACATCGCCCGAGCAGTACTCTTTCTCGTCAGCGACAACGCCTCGTGGGTCAGCGGCGAGTCGCTCCTCGTCGACGGCGGCGAGGTCAATCGGGAGTACCCGCGCCTGCTCACCGGCGGCTTCGGGTCCTGAAGTTCAGACCGCCTCCTCAGGCCTGGTTTGCCGCGAGCGGCGGTATCATCGACGCCCACTGAGGAGCGTGCTTGGAGGCGGTCTCGAGCATCACTGCGTAACGCTGGGTGTTGTCAGTGATCCGCATGTCGAACGCTCGGGCGTGGCGGAACTCGAGGACCTCGACGCCCTCGGGGCCGGCGCTGTACTGATAGGGGGCGCCGCTGGGGACGAAGAAACCGTCGCCCGCATCCAGGACCTGGCTTCCCATGACGGCGCTCCCCGCAATGACGTAGTAGAGGCAGTCGGCGTCGTGGCTGTGCCGCGGCAGCATGAAGTGGGGCTTGAAATAGGCGTACACCAGGCTGAAGCCGCCCTCCTCTTCCGACTGGCGGTAGAGGACCCGGATGTGCTGGCCGGCCAGGACGTCCGCGGCGTTACCGACCGAGGGGCGGACGAAGTCGTCGTTGAACACCGGCATGGACATCATGTCCGTCTCGTGCAACTCAGGGGCCTCGGTGTGCCGGAAGATCGTCAGTCCCTTGCGCCGCTCCGTCATCACGACCTCCCCCTTGGTGGTTGTCACGGACCTCGGGCCGATGCTACCCAACGTCACACCACGGCAGGACCATCGCTCAAGCCGGGTCCATCCGGTCGAGCACACTCTTGGGCACGAAGTTGAGCCAGCCCCCTTGCGGCCAGTTGAACCAGCCCGACGAGGCCGACGTCCCGCCGTCGGGGCGGAGGGTCATACCCGTGACGTACCTGGAGAGGTCCGAAGCGAGGAACACCACGCAGCCCGACACGTCGGTAACGTCACCGGGACGTCCCATGGGGATCGAGATGCGCGCCCCGAGTGGGTCGTTCATCGTCAGCTGATCGCCTGCGATCCGCAACAGGTTGGGAGTCGGCGTGAAGTCGGGCGCCACGTTGTTGACTCTGATCCCGTCGGGCCCAAGCTCGACGGCAAGGGTCCGTGCGAACTGCTCGACCGCCGCTTTCGCTGCCGAATACACGGCGAAACGGGGCGCGGCCCGGCTGGCCTCGATCGTCGACATATTGACGATGCTCCCGCCCCGACCTCCGGCGCGCATCAAGGGGATGGCGAGCGAACAGGAGTGGAACACATGCAGGAGGTTGGTGCGCAAAAGGGAGTCCCAACCCTTGGGCGTGGTGTCAGCGAAGGCCGCCGCGAACGTGCCGCCAATGCAGTTGACCAGCGTGTCGAGCCGGGACCAGCGCCGGTCGACCTCGGAAAACAGGGAGCCGAGCTGTTTCGGGTCGCGCCCGTCCCCGTGGTGGACGATCCCGTCAACGCTCCGGCTTGCCAGCTCGGCCCGCAGACTCTCAACCGACTCCGCATCGATGTCGATCACCGCCACACGGGCCCCGTTGGCCGCCAGGTCCAGCACGACCGCCCGGCCCAGACCCCCGGCACCACCTGTGACCAAAGCGACCGCGTCTTGAAGGCCGCTTCTCTCTTCGAACCAACCCATGATCGATCGTCAATCGCGAGCAGGTCCAAGACGGCGCGGCACCCGCTCGAGCTTCTCCGGGGCGCTGACCACGACCTGCAGATCGGAACGCAATGCCATCGCGACAACAGTATCGGCTTGTTGTGCGGCCAGCAAATTGCAGGTAGGATTCGGGCGGTGGCCTCTCGGAGCACAACCCGCCGGAGCATTGGCAACCAGAACGCCCCGCGCACTCAGTCGGAGCGGCGGGACCGCTCCGAAGGGGCCCTCCTCGACGCCGCGGCCGAACTGATATCCGAGCACGGGGTCGACAGGACCTCTCTTGCCAGTATCGGCGAGCGGGCCGGCCTGAGCCGGGGCCTGCCGACCCACTACTTCGGCACCAAGGACAGCCTGGTCACCCGGCTCTCTCAGCGGGCCCAGGACGGCATCTCCGCATCGACGCTGCGGACGCTGGAAGAGGCGCAACGCACAATCGACGAGATCTCCGCGCTCGACCTGCTGCACCTCACCGTCGACATCTACCTGGACCTGCTGGGGGAGCCCGGCACCGATCAGCAGGCCCTGATCGTCATGTGGGGCTCCACCTTTCCGTCCGTCTCGTCGGTGGAGGGAATGCTCGACGCCGACCGGCGCAGCTACCAGGGGTGGGCCGGCTTGATTGGCCAGGGCCAGGACGAGGGGTCGATCCGGCCCGACCTGGACCCCAAGGCGGCGTCCGTGGTGCTCATGGGCCTGGTGCGCGGGGTCGCCGCCATGATGATGACCGACTCGGACGCCTCAGATGCCCGAGCGGTCCGCCAAACCTGCCATGACTGGATCAGCGGGGCCCTCGAACTCCGCTGCGAGCGATCGCTCACCTGAGCGACCAGAAGGAGATTAGGACATGAGTCCAGCCGGGTACCCCGCGCCCGAAACAGGGAGGTAGCAGGTGGCCATCAGGGACATCGGCCCGCTCCCTTCTTCGAGGACCGAAACCTGGTGCGTAACCAGCGCACCAACCGGATCGACGTCAAGGTGATCCGCTACCACCAGGGAAGCTGGGCGACCGGCACGATCACCGCCGGCGGGGTGACCCACGATCTGGGCGAAGGCGCCGCATTCGGCTTCCGGGATCACTCCTGGGGGGTCCGCCAGGGCGTCGGCACCGCGCCCGGCGACCTGATCGGGGCCGCGCCCGCCATTCACCGAGGAGCCGGCGCACCCCGGGGGCAGATGAAGTGGAACCCGTCGTTTTTCCGCCGGCCGGACGGGTCGTACCACGAGACGGCAATCTTTACCGCCGAATCCGATCGCCCCGTGAGGTTCTCATGAGCACCGCCACGACCCCAGGATCCGCCGTCAACGTCCTCGACCCCGCGTTCTACGTCGATCCCTGGGACGCCTACGGCTGGCTGCGCGACGAGGCCCCGGCGTACTGGGACCCGGTGCAGAAGCTGTGGGTGATCTCCCGCTACGAAGACGTCGTCGCCATCGAGCGCAGCGGCGACCTCTACTCCTCGCGGTACGGGTCCCGCCCTCACATCGACCAGACGTCGGACCGGTCCATGATCAACATGGACGACCCGGACCACCAAACCCAGCGGAACCTGGTCGCCCGCAGGTTCACACCCCGCGGAGTGCGCAGCCACGAGGACCACGTCCGGGCTGCGGTCACCGCCATCCTCGACCCGGTGGCTCCACTCGGCGAGTGTGAGGCGGTCGAGGCGATCGCCTCCCGCTTGCCGGCCATGATCATCGGCGACCTCCTCGGCTACCCGCCCGACATGTGGGAGCAGGTCCGCTACTGGTCGGAGCAGGTGATGTTCCTCGCCGGCCAGACCTCCCCGGACGGCCCGCCCCACGTCTCCCAGCCCGGCCTGACCCCGGTCATCACCGAATGGAGGGACGTCACCCTCGGGATCATCGAGCAGCGGCGCCAAGACCCGCGCCACGATCTGATCTCAATCTGGGCCCACCAACAGGGCTGGGATGCCCAGCATGTCCTCGATGAGACCATTCTGCTGCTGGACGGTGGGGCCGAGACGACCCGCACCGTGGTCGGGTCGATGATCAGAGAACTCGCTGTGCAACCAGAACAGCGGCAGCGGCTCATCGACCAGCCCGAGCTGCTCTCGACGACCGCGGTCGAAGAGTTCATCCGATGGGTGTCTCCGGTGCTGAACATGCGTCGCACCGCGACCGAGGATCACCAACTGCACGGCCAGCACATCAGGGAGGGGGACGAGCTGCTCCTCCTGTACCCGAGCGCGAACCGCGACCCGCGGGTGTTCCGTGACCCGGATGTCCTTGACGTGACCCGCTCCCATAACCGCCATGTCGCGTTTGGGTTCGGCACCCACTTCTGCCTGGGATCCCACCTCGCCCGCCTCGAGATCCGGGTCATGTTCGAGGAGCTCTTGCGGAGAATGCCCGACTGGGAGCTCGTGGACCCGGGTGAACCGAAGATCGTCCCCGCCACCTTCGCCCGTGCCTACGACCGCATCCGTGTCAGATTCACCCCGAGCTGATGGGCATAGAGAGCACACCATGGCGATCAACGCCCTTGGTACGTTCAACGTTTGCAGGTTGGCGGCGGCGGTCATGGTCACCAACGAACCGGACGACGACGGCCAGCGGGGGGTGATCGTCGACACCTCGCCCCTGGCCGGGCTGGAAGGCCAGGCCAGGCAGGTGGCCTACGCGGCCGCGAAGGCCGCGATCGCCGGCATGACCCTCCCGATGGCCCGCGACCTGGCGCCCGCAGGGATCAGGGTCTGCACCATCGCGCCGGGCACGATGGGAACCCCCACGTTCATGCGGGCCCCGGAGGAGTTGAAGCAGCGCCTCGTCGCCGACGTGCAATTTCCCAAGCGGATGGGGCATCCCGAGGAGTTCGCGCTACTCGTCGAGATGATCGCCTGCCACCCATATCTCAACGGGGAGACCATCCGCCTCGACGCCGCGCTGCGGTTCCCCCCGAAATAGCGCGACCCGGACACAGGAGGCCAGCATGATGAAGCGTTCTCTCGAAGGCCGCTCGGTGATCGTTACCGGCGGCGGCACGGGCATCGGCGCCGCGTGCGCGCTCGTGACCGCCGAGGAAGGAGCACTGGTGACGATCTGCGGCCGGACCGAGAGCCGGTTACAGGCGACCGCCGACCGGCTCCGGACGGCCGGAGGCGAGGTCACGACGGTGGTCGCCGACGTGACCGTCGAGGAAGACGTGGCCCGGCTGATCGAAGCGGCGGTCGCCTTCGGTGGGGGGCTGCACGGGGTGGTGGCCGACGCGGGAGGGGGCGGCGCGCTGGCGCCCTACCACTTGCAGGACGCCGCCGAGTTCATGCGGGTCCTGCAGGTCAACGCGGTCAGCACCATGTTGTGCATCAAGCACTCGGTACCTCACCTGGCCGCCGCGGGCGAGACGTCCTTCGTCGGGATGTCGTCCATCGCCGGTCATGTCACCCATCCGTACTTCGGGGCCTACCCGGTGGCCAAGGCCGGGATCGAGTCGATGATCCGCAACGCCGCCGACGAGTACGGCCGCTACGGGGTGCGCTTCAATGCGCTGCAACCCGGATTCATCGCCACCGAGGTCATGGAGGCCATCCCGAGGGGCGGTGCGGTGTGGGACAGCTATGTGGACCAGACGCCGCTGGGAGGAGTTGGCGAGCCCGAGGACGTCGCCGCTGTCGTTCGCTTCCTCCTCTCGGGGGAGTCCCGGTGGATCACCGGCCAGGCCCTCGCGGTTGACGGCGGGCACTGTCTCCGGCGAGGCCCGGACTACACCACGGCGGTCGGCAGGATGGTGGATCCGTCCAAGCTGGACCCGCGTACGTGTCGGTGAGTCGACTTACCCGGCGACGACGTCGGCTTCCCGCGGTGCCGGCAGTCCCGCCTATCTTTGGCGCGGTTGACATGCCAGGCAGAGATCGCTTATCCTTGACGCCGATGGCACGTCATGCCACAGATGCCATTTCCTCCGCGGAGCCCCTGCCGCGGCTTGCCGACCGGATGGCACAACGCCGGCGTGAGGAAGTCGCGTTCGAGATCGAGTCCACCGCCCTCCATCTTTTCGCGGCTCGGCCGATCGGCGACGTCACCGTCGAGGAGATCGCCGTCCGAGCCGGCGTTGCCGTGCGCACGATCTACCGGTACTTTCCTTCGAAGGACGACATGTTCCTCGCCTATCCACGGCGAGCGTCGCAGCGGCTGGCCGAGCTGGTGAGGGATCGACCGCCCTCGGAGACACCGTTCGAGGCGATACGCAATTCCTTCTTCGCAGATCTAACGGATCCGTTGGAGCTCGACCGGTGGATGGCGGCCTACGCCAATAGCGACACGCACGAGAGGATCGCCCGCATGGCCATGGAGGCGATGGCGGCTGCGTTCAGCGGTGCGCTCGCCGAGCGCGAGGGAGCCCCACCCGACGAGGTGTGGGTGGAGATGGCCGGCTGGATGGCCGCCTTTGCGCTGGAGATCGGTTCCCGCCAGCTCGCCGCGAAGGGTGGCAGGCGGCTTGACCATGTGCTCGCAGCGTGGGACGTGGCGGGTAGCGGGATCGCCCGCATCGGAGGGCGCGGGCCGGCCCGGCGGTCGAGTCGACGCCCGCCCGAGGTCTGAGGGAGTTGGAGGGAGATGCCTAGCTACGACTTGGTAGTCACGGGGGCCACCGTCAGCGGCTGCAGCCGAACAGCCGGCGGGGGCCGAGCTGACCGTCCACTTCAAGAAATCCTCCTGTGACCTTCATGGACAGCAACTCCGTCTCCAGCGGAGGGGGGTTGGAGGTCGTGGTGATCGGCGCCGGGATGGGGGGGCTGGCTGCCGCCCAGAAGCTCATCGAAAGGGGATTCAACCCGACGATCCTGGAAAAGGCCGACGAGGTGGGTGGCACGTGGCGTGACAACCGCTACCCCGGTCTCTATGTGGATATCCCGGTGTCCCTCTATCAGATGTTGTTCGCTCCCAAGTGGGACTGGACCCACGCCTTCGCGCCGGGTGCGGAGATCCAGGAGTACCTCGTAGGCATCGCCGACGATCTCGACCTGCGCAAGCACATCGTCTTCGGGGTCGAGGTGACGTCGATGGAGTGGCTCGACGGGCACTGGGTCCTTACCACCAACACCGCCCAGACATATACCGCGGACGCTGTCGTCGCGGCGACGGGGTTTCTGCACCGCAAGCGCCTGCCCGAGCTCGAGGGCATGGAGAGCTTTGCCGGGAGGCAGTTCCACTCGTCGGAGTGGCCCGACGATCTCGACGTAAGGGGTAAGCGGGTTGCGATCGTTGGGAGCGGCTCGAGCGGGATCCAGATGGTGTGCGCCCTGTCGGAGATGGAATGCTCGGTGACGCAGTTCGTCCGCTCGCCCCAGTGGATCGAGACCATCAAGAACCCTCGGTCGGGATGGATCGAGCGGACCCTCGGGCGGCTGATCCCGAGTGTGGGCCGGCGCCTGACCGAGCGGCTCGCCGAGCACATCGAGCAAGACCCTCGCCTGCAGGATCCCACCTGGAAACTGGAGCCCGGGCCGAAGCGGGAGGCGGCCCAGCAGGCGCTCAGAGACGACCTGGAGGTGATCCGTGACCCCGAGTTGCGCGCCGCCCTCACACCCGACTTCCCGCCCGGCTGCAAACGGGTTCCCAAGTCACCCTCCTACTACCAGGCGGTCCAGCAGCCGAACGTGCGGATCATCCCCGGGGGAGTCGACAAGGTCGTCCCCGAAGGAATCCAGGCTCTGGACGGTACGATCGAACCCTTCGACGTGATCGTATGGGCGACGGGATTCGACACCCACGCCTACGTCCGGCCGATGAGGGTGGTCGGACTCGGGGGGATCACGCTGGACGAGATGTGGGGCGATGACGAGGTGTTCAGCTACCGAGGCGTGGCGATCCCGAACATGCCCAATTTCTTCGTTCTCTGCGGACCGTTCAGCCCTGTCAACAACGTCTCCGTCCCGTTGACACTGGATGACGAGATGGGCTGGATATGCGAGGTGCTGGCTGCCGCTTCGGACAAGTCCTGTGCGTTCGCGCCGAGCGAGTCAGCCACGGACGAGTTCGTGAGCTGGGTTGCCGAAGCCATTCCGCGCACGGTGTGGGCTGACGGCTGCGTCAACTGGTACCAGAGCGGGCGGGGGCTTCCCATCATCTGGCCCTGGTACGACAAGGAGCAGACGGAGATGTTCCGCGACGTCCGTCTCGACCGGCTCGACCCGGCACCGTCGCGACGGGCGGACGCACCCGAAATGCAGAGTCGCAACTGAGATGCCGCTGGAACGGCGGCGCCTGAGTCGCGCCGACCTCGAGGCCGTGTGGCTGCGTCACCGCACGTGGGGCGTCTGGGGCAACGATGACGAGCTCGGCGCGGCCAACTACGCCACCCCGGAGCGAGTCGCAGGAGCCGCTCAGGAGATCCGCCGCGGGACGGTGTTCTCGCTGGCTCTTCCGATGGACAACACCGGTCCCATGAAGGGCGTCAACGGCCGCGTCAACCCCCAGCACCTCATGCTGCGTACCGGTGCCGACCTTCTCGCTGACCCCCAGGAGACCGGCAACATCCGGGTCACCGACGACGCCGTGTACATGCCGCTTCAGGCCTCGACGCAGTGGGACGCCCTCTGCCACATCATGTTCGAGGGCTACGCCTATAACGGACGGGGTTACGAGAGCGTCACCAGCGCCGGGGCCAAGTTCAACAGCGTCACCAATCTCAAGGATCGAGCGGTCGGCCGTGGCGTCCTTCTCGACCTCCCCCGCTGGCTGGACAGGCCATGGCTGGAGCCGGGAGATGTGGTGCAGGCCGAGGATCTCGAGGCGTGCGCTCGCCATCAAGGCGTCGACCTGGCGGAGGGTGACTTCCTGCTGGTGCGGACCGGCAACCTCGCTCAATGCCGGGCTCGGGGAGACTGGGGTACTTACTGCGGTGGCATCGCGCCCGGGCTTGGCGTCAGCGCGGCCGACTTTCTCTGTCCCCGCCATGTGATTGGTGTCGCAACTGACACGTGGGGCATCGAGGCCATCCCCTACGAGACCGACGACGTTCGTGCACCCCTCCACGTCGTCCTGCTGGTCAACGCCGGGGTCCACATCGGCGAGATGTGGGACCTGGAAGCTCTCGCCGAGGATTGTGGCGTGGACGGTCGGTACACGTTCTTTCTGTCCGCGCCACCGCTAACCATCACAGGGGCGGTGGGGTCCCCGCTCAATCCGCTGGCGATCAAATGATCACGTCTGGGTTCTCAGCAGCGATTGCGAGTTCGGATTGACACCAATATCGACCATCAGCATCGGGAGGCCCGCCAGGTGATCAGAGTCAAGGCAGCATTCTTCAGCTTCACGCCCGCGGCCGGGCCGGACGACGATGGCAGCTACCTGAGGTGGCACCTGTTGGATCACATGCCCGAGCAGTATCAGATCCCGGGCATCCAGTACGCCCTGCGCTATATCGCCGACGGCGACTATCCCCGGAGTCGCCTGGCTGCTTCAGGGCCGCTGGAACAGGTGGGCAATCTCGTGACCTACCTCGTTGGTGACCCTGTGCAGCAGACTCACGACGACTTCATGGTGCTCGGCCCCCGGCTGGCTGAGATGGGCCGGTATCCGATCGTGCGTCCGGGCTTGCAGCTGCGGATGCCGGCGCTGCTCGCCTGGTACGCCGCTCCTCAGGCGCTCATCTCTGCCGAGGTGGTGCCGTTTCGCCCGCACCGGGGTGTGCTGGTGATAGTCGAGGAGCCGGTAGGGGAGGATGTGGATGGGTGGCTGAAATGGTTGCACACCGACCACTATCCCTCCGTGCTTTCGACTCCGGGCACGGCCGGGGCGTGGATGTACGGTTCGACCAACACGTGGAAGCTGCATCCGCACACCCAGGGCGACCCCCAATACAGCACCGTGATCTATCTGGACGACGATCCGCTGGCGGTGACGAAGGCATTGGCTGCGCTCGTCGAGGAGCGTTGGCGGTCCGGTGTAGTGCGGCCAGTGTTTGCGGGTCCGCTCAGGACCATGATCGAGTGGGAGGCGTGGCGCTGACATGGATACAGGATCAACAGACGAGATGTGGGCACACATTCGCCGTCTCGAAGACGAGTCAGCGATCGCGAAGCTACTCATGTCCTACGGGCCGGCTGCCGACGCCGGTTTGGCGTCAGCGGCCGCGGCGCTGTGGCTGGAGGACGGCGTGTACGACTGGGACGCCGATGGAAAACCGCATCAAGGCAGTGCCGGCGTCGACGCCATGCTCCGGGGCTCCGACCACCAGGGGCTCGTCGAGAGCGGCGTGGCTCATTTCGGCGGGCCGCCGGTGATCGACATCGATGGAGACCGGGCCACTGCCCTTAACTATTCGCTGATCATGCGAAAGGAAGGCGACCGGTTCTATCTGTGGCGGGTGAGCGCCGTCCGCTGGGACGTCGAGCGGGTCTCCTCCCGGTGGATGGTGCGGCGCCGGACCAACCGGCTGCTCGACGCCTCGGGTGCAGGTCACCGGCTGTTTCGCGACACGTTGCCGGAGCTGTTGGGGAGTCCGGCGCCATGAGTGGGGGGCGCCTCGAAGGGAAGGTCGCGATCATCACGGGCGCGAGTACCGGGCTCGGACCGGTTATGGCCGCCAGCTTCGCTCGTGAAGGGGCACGGGTGCTGTTGGCGGCTCGCAGGGAGGAACTGGTCCTGGAGGCGGCGGCCGCGGCTGGAAACGGTGCTATCGGCATGCGGGTCGACGTCACCAACGAGACCGAGGTGGCGGCGATGGTCTCCCGTGCCGTGGAGGAGTTCGGCCAGGTCGACATCATGTGCAACAACGCCGCCGCTCCGGGTACGGATCTGTGGGTCTGGGAGCAGACGCTGGAGAACTGGAACGCCACCATCGCCATCGACGTCACGGCGGCGATGCTGGGCACAAGAGAGGTTCTGAGGCAGTCGATGCTGGATCGGCGCTCGGGTGTGATCTTGAACTTCTCCTCCACTGCTGCGTACAGCGGCATGGTCCGCAAGACCCATTACGTGACGGCGAAGGCGTCGCTGCGAGCGTTCACCAAGGCTGTCGCCCTGGAGGTCGGCCCGTACGGCATCCGCTGCAACTGCGTGGTTCCCGGCAGCATTGACACTGACCTGTGGCGCAAATGGGTGCAGCGCATGGCCGACGAGAAGGGGGTTGACGCCGGGACCGAGCGGGCCCGGCTGCTGCAGGGTGTGGCGCTACGTGACATCTCTTCGGCTGAGGATGTCGCCAACCTGGCGTTGTTCCTGGCCAGCGACGAGAGCCGGACCATCACGGGGCAGTCGATCCCCGTTGATGCCGGCGGGTACATGCAGGGCTGAGGAGGGTGTGATGTCGGTAAAGCTGTCGATCGGTACGCCGGTGGTGACGATGACGCCGGGCGCTCATGGCGAATGGGAGACGTCAGCCTCGATTGACGACATCGCCCGGGTGGCCGAGACGGCTGATCGCCTGGGCTACCACCACCTCACCTGCAGCGAGCATGTGGCCCTGCCGGCGGCCGAGCTGGCGCGGCGAGGGGCGCGTTACTGGGACCCGCTGGCAACCTTCGGCTTTCTCGCCGCTCGTACTCAGCGGATCCGGTTCGCAACGAACGTCCTGGTCCTCGCCTACCACCACCCGCTTGAGATCGCCAAACGCTACGGCACCTTGGATGTGGTCAGCAACGGCCGGGTGATCCTCGGCGTGGGAGTTGGGACCCTCAAAGAGGAGTTCGATCTCATCGGGGCCCCTTACGACGACCGGGGTCCACGCGCCGACAGCGCCCTGCGGGCCCTGCGGTCCGCCCTCTCCGTGCCTCAGCCGTCCTATCACGACGATTTCTACGACTTCGAGGGCTTGGTGGTGGACCCCTGCGCGCTGCAGGAGCGGGTCCCGATCTGGGTGGGCGGGCGGACCCTGCGTTCGTTGCGCCGGGCGGTTGCGCTGGCGGACGGCTGGTGTCCTTTTGCGGTCACCACGGCCCAAGCCGAGCAGTGGCTGGGGCAGGTGGATGTGCCACCGGCCTTCGAGGTGGTGCTGCCCCCGGCCGGACGCCTCGACCCGATCAAGGAGCCCGGGCGCACTCAGGAGGTCCTGGCTCAGACCGAAGCGGCCGGCGCGACCACCGTGGCGGTGGTGCGGGCTCGGGAGACTCTCGACGAGTACCTCGAATACATCGAGGCAGTGGCGGCGGTTCATGCGGCCATGGGGACACCTTGACGGCATCTCGCTCCGCTCTTTGGCGTATTTCGGCGGGCCCCGGAGGCGCGGGTTGGCCGGTCGTGGATGGCGAGCGTCGTTGCTCTCAGGTGGGCGGGGTGAGAGGCCCCGGAACCGGGGTGCCGTCCTGGTTACTGTTGAGTTTGGTGTGCAGACAGGAGCGGTCATGAAGGTCACCGTTCACGATCCCCTGGAGTTCGAGGTTCTCGGTAGTGGCCTCGGTTTTCCTGAGGGGCCGGTGGTGACCGGTGACGGCACGGTGTACGCCGTCGATATCGACGGTGGCCGGGTGCTCCGTATCGTGGGGGGCGAGGTGACGGTGGTGGCGGAGCCGGGAGGTGGTCCCAACGGCTTGGCGCTCGAGACCGAGACCACGGCGCTGGTGGCCAACAACGGGGGTTTCCTCTGGAGCGAGGTCGAAGCGGGGGTCCGGATCCCGATAGACCGCGCCACCCACACCAACGAGCCGCCGGGTTTCGCCGGGGGGTGGATCGAGCGGGTCTCGCTCACCACGGGCGAGGTCACGGTGCTGCACCGCGAGGGCGCGGGGCGAGCGTTGCGGGGGCCCAACGACCTGGTGTTCGATGCGGTCGGGGGGCTGTGGTTCACCGATCACGGGAAAGGACGGCATGGCAGCGTCGATCGCGGCGGGCTCTACTACATCCCCCCGGATGGTGACGTGGTGCGGGAGGTGGCGTTCCCGTTGCTCGGTCCAAACGGTGTCGGGCTGTCCCCCGACGGCGGCCGGGTGTACGTGGCGGAGACGCACACCGGGCGGCTGTGGGCCTGGGATCTGTCCGCTCCCGGCCAGGTGAAGGCGGCGGCGGGATCTTTGGCGGTTCGTCACGGCGGGACATGCGTGGCCGCGACACCGTATTCGTTTGATTCTCTCGCGATCGAGGAGGATGGTCGCATCGTGATCGGAGCCATCGGCGACGGCCTGGTCGTCGTCACACCTGACGGCGAGGACATCGAGGTCCATCCGATCCCTGGGGACGTGACCACCAACATCGCGTTCGGGGGCGCCGACCGTCGCCGGGCGGTGATCACGCTGTCCCGATCCGGGCGGGTGGTGGAGACCACCTGGCCGAGAGCCGGTCTGATGGTGGGCGCTCCCACGCCATGACCACCGCGGCAGAGATACTGAGAGGTCGGGCCGAGCAGGACTCCGCCGCGTTCTACTTTGCCGACCAGGTCTGGACATATCGCCGGCTGGCCGAGGAGGCCAGCCGCCGAGCGGCCGTGTTCGAGCATTTGCGTGATCCGGCCCGACCGCCCCACATCGGTGTGCTGCTCGACAACGGGCCCGACTACCTGTTCTGGCTGGCCGCGGCCGCCCTCTCGGGGGTGGTGGTGGTCGGCATCAACTCAACCTACCGGGGCGATCAGCTGGGCCTTCTGGTGCGGCACACCGATTGCCAGGTGCTGGTGACGGACACCGCTCACCAATCGCTGCTCGACGGGGCGGACACGCCCATCCCGCCCGAGCGCACCCTCCTCGTAGACACCGCAGGCTATTCGGCTGCTCTCGCGGAGCAGGGGACCTTCTTGCCGGAGCTCCCGGTCAGTGAGGACGACCTCCTCCTGCTTATATTCACCTCCGGTTCGACCGGGCTCCCCAAGGCGGTGCGCTGCACTCAGGGCCGCTTCGCCCGGACCGGGACGCACGTCGCCGGCATCGCCGCCCTCGGCGAAGCTGACGTCGTGTACTCGCCCCTGCCGTTCTTCCACTCCAGTTCGCTGTTCACCGGCTGGTCCGCTGCGATCAGCTCCGGCCGTCCCCTGGCGACACGCGACCGGTTCTCGGCGTCTCGGACCCTCCCTGATATCCGCCGGTACGGAGCGACCATGCTGACCTACACCGGCAAGGTTCTCAACTACATCCTGGCCACTCCGGAGCGTGCTGATGACGGGGAGAATACGCTGCGGTTGGCGATAGGCAACGAGGCGTCGGTTCGTGACATACGCGACTTCGCTCGGCGCTTTGCCTGCACGGTGCGGGACAGCTACGGCTCGACCGAAGGGATCATCATCATCCGGCGGGACGCCTCGATGCCCGAGGCGGCACTCGGTAGCGCGGATCCGACCGTAAGGGTGATGGACCCGGAGAGTGGCGAGGAGTGCCCTCCGGCGGTATTCGACGCCCAAGGCCGGCCGACGAACCTCGAGGACGCCATCGGCGAGATCGTCGAGACCCAACCGACCAGCGGCTTCGAGGGCTACTACCGCAACGAGGAGGCGACCACGGCCCGCTTCCGGGACGGCTGGTACTGGTCCGGCGACCTCGCCTACCGGGACGCAGACGGCTGGTTGTACTTCGCTGGCAGATCAAACGAGTGGGTCCGTGTCGACGGCGAGAACTTCGCGGTGGCCCCGGTGGAGGCGATCGTGGCCCGTCATCCCGACGTGCGTTCGGTGGCGGTGTACGCGGTGCCCGACGACCCGGTCGGCGACCGGGTGATGGCCGCCTTAGAGCTGACGTCCGATGCCGTCTTCGACCCGGCCGCGTTCGACGGGTTCCTGGACCGGCAGCCCGATCTGGGCACGAAATGGCGACCGGCATTTGTGCGGGTGACCGACGAGCTGCCCAAGCTGGCCAGCATGAAGGTCGATAAGCAGCGGCTCCGCCGGGAGGCGTGGCGCGCCGACACCGTCTTCTGGCGGCCGGCCAAGGGCGACGTACTTCGCACGCTCGACGCCGACGACCGGGTGCGGCTCGATCCGCTCCTGGGGAGGGGAGGCTGATGGACGAGCTCGAAGGCCGGGTGGCCGTGGTATCGGGTGCGGCGAGAGGGCAAGGGCTGGCCATTGTGCGCCGACTGGCGGCGGCCGGGGCCCGCATCATCGGAGGCGACATACTGACCGATGAGCTCACCGCGGTCGCCGATGAGCTTGGGCCTACGGCGGTGGTCGGCCCTCTCGATGTGGGCGAGCCGGACTCTTGGGCGGGGTTGCTCGAACATGGCATCAGGGAGTTCGGTCGCCTCGACATCCTGGTCAACAACGCCGGCCGGCTGCGGCGGATGCCGCTCGACGAGGAGACGCCCGAGGCGTTTGCGGACATATGGCGGGTCAACTGTCTGGGGGCATTCAACGGCATGCAGGCGGCCGTGCCGCACATCCGCAGGGCAGGAGGCGGCGCCATCGTCAACACCCTCTCCACGGCGGCGCTGGCCGCCTGGAGCTTTCATGGCGCCTACGTCTCATCGAAGTTCGCCCTGCGCGGCCTGACCAAGACCGCGGCCCTGGAGTACGCGGCCGAGGGGATCCGGGTCAACGCTGTGCTCCCGGGCCCGATCGCCACCCCGATGGTCCTGACCAACGACGACCCCCAAGCCCGACAGCGCCTCAGCGCCACTCCGATCGGACGGATGGGCGAGCCGGAGGAGGTCGCCGAACTGGTCTGCTTCCTGGTGTCGGATCGGGCCTCGTTCGTCACGGGGGCCGAGGTCACCGTTGACGGCGGATCGACCGCCGGCATCCTGCTTTCGCGAAGATGACATCCGTGCCCACCGCCGTTGAAGATGACGCCGCCATCAGGAACCTCCTGGCCCGCTACTGCTTGACCCTCGACCTCGACGACGTGGACGGATGGGTCGGGCTTTTCACACCTGATGCCACCTACCACGTTTACGGACGAGAATTTCAAGGCCACGAGGGTCTGCGCCGGATGATGTCGGCGGCGCCGAGCGGACTCCACCTCGGAGGACCCCCGGTCATCGACTTCGATGACCGCGACCACGCCCGGACCATGCGGAACCTGCTGTTCGTCGATCGGGCCACCGGCGACGCACGCAACGCGGTCTACGAGGACAGCCTGGTCCGCACGGCCGAGGGCTGGAGGATCTCCCGCTGCCGTTGCCGCTTCATCGTGGCCGACGGTCTCAGCGACCGGCCGGCCAGGTAGGTGGTTCCCGAGTGAGGTCCACGGACTGGCCGACCATCCCGGCCATGACCACCGCAGCCGCAAAGGACTTTCCCAACCAGGTCGCCATTGTCGACGGGCCGATCGAGCTGAGCTATCCCGAGCTGCTCGAGCAGGCCCGCGCCTTCGCGGCCGCCCTGGTGACGTCCGGATTGGAGCCCGGCGAGCGTGTCGCGATCTGGTGCTTCAACTGTGTCGAGTGGGTGATCGCCCTGCTGGGGATCTACGAAGCCGGCGCGGTCCTCGTCCCGGTCAACACCCGCTTCAAGGGCGAAGAAGCCGCCGACATCCTGTCCCGAAGCCAGGCCCGGGTCCTGGTCACTGTGACCGATTTTCTCGGCACCGACTACGTGGCCATGCTGGAGCGCTCCCGCAGCCAACTGACGGACCTGGCCACGATCGTCGTCGCCCGGGGCTCTGGGGTCGCCGGCTCCCTCTCGTGGGCCGACTTCCTGGGCCGAGGAACCGAGAAGTCCCGGAGAGAGGCACGGCGGCGCAGTGAAGCGCTGACCGCGGCCGACCCGTCGGACATCCTCTTCACCTCCGGAACGACCGGCACCCCCAAAGGAGTGATCCAAACCCACTCCAGCACCATGCGGGCCGCCACGGACTGGGCGACCATGACCGGCCTCTCCCCAGAAGATCGATACCTGATGGTGAACCCGTTTTTCCATATGTTCGGTCTCAAGACTGGCGTCCTGTCCTCGATCGCAGCGGGGGTGACGATGCTGCCCCAATCGGTATTCGACGTAGATCGAGTCCTACGGCGGATCGGGGAGGAGAGGGTGACGGTGCTCCCGGGCCCCCCGACGCTCTACCAGTCGATCCTGGACCATCGCGATCGCGACAAGTACGACCTGTCCAGCCTGCGCGTCGCGGTGACCGGCTCGGCCGACATTCCCGTCGAGCTCATCCGTCGCGTCCAAACAGAGCTGCCCTTCTCGATGGTTGTGACGGGCTACGGCCTGACCGAAGGCGGCACCGCGACGGCAACCTCGCCCGACGACGACCCCGAGACGATCGCGTCGACGGTCGGCCGTCCTCGTCCCGGCTGTGAGCTGCGTATCGTGGACGTCAACGAGGCGGACGTGCCACCCGGGCAATCGGGTGAGGTGCTGATGCGCAGCGGGACGGTCATGTACGCCTATCTCGACGATCCGGACGCCACCCGCGAGGTGTTCACCGTAGATGGGTGGCTGCGTACCGGCGATATCGGCGTCATCGACGAGCACGGTTGCCTTTCCATAGTGGGGCGCTCGAAGGACATGTACATCGTGGGCGGCTTCAACGCCTATCCAGCGGAGATAGAGAACCTCCTGCTGCGAAATCCGGACATCCAGCAGGCGGCAGTCATCGGGATACCCGACGCCCGCCTGGGGGAGGTCGGCATGGCCTTCGTGGTGCTCCGTCCCGGATCGGCGGCCGCGAGTGGCGACGTCATCGCCTGGGCGCGCCACCACATGGCCAACTACAAGGTCCCACGAGTCGTGGAGATCCTCAACGAGCTCCCGCTCAACGCGACAGGAAAGGTGATGAAGACCGTTCTCAGAGGACGGGCCGAGCCCATGGGGTCGCCGAGATGAGCGCGGGATCGCCGTTCGGACTCGGCATCGTCGACACCCTGATCGGATTCCCAGTGGACCCCGACCAGGTCTATGCCGGGATGCGCAGTCGCCTCCTGCGGGACCAGCAGTCGAGGCAGATGACGATGCCTGCCGAGTACATGTTTCACGACGTCCCCGATCACGCCGTCGACGACCCGGTGTCGCTCACGCTGTCGGAGATGAATCGGTTCGGGGTCGAGATCGGACTGATCAGCGTGAGTGCGGCGCCGGAGGCGGCGGCCCAGGCGCTCACCCAGCACCCGGAGAGGTTCGTCGCCTCCTTCACCATGGACCCCAACGATGGCATGGACGGGATCCGGCGATTGGTGCAGGCGCACCAGCAATGGGGTCTGCGGGCGGTGTCCATGTTTCCCCACGGAGTTTCCCCACAAGTGGCGATCGACGCACCCCGGATGTACCCGGTGTACGCCAAGTGCGTGGAGCTGGAGCTGCCGGTGTTCCTCACCGTCGGCATCGCCGGTCCTCGGGTTCCGTCGCTGGTTCAGAAGGTGGAGCTGCTCGATCAGGTGCTCTACGACTTTCCCGAGCTGGTCGTCGTCATGCGCCACGGAGCCGAGCCGTGGGTCGACCTGGCGGTGAAGCTCATGATCAAGTGGCCCAACCTTTACTACTCCACTTCGGCCTTCGCACCCAGGTACTACCCGCCGGCGGTCATCGATTACGCCAACACCCGGGGGTCCGATCGGATCATGTACGGGGGCTACTTTCCGATGGGCCTGTCCCTGGAGCGGATCATGAGCGAACTTCCATCGGTGCCGTTCAAGGACGAGGTGTGGCCCAAGTTTCTTCGGGAAAACGCCAGGCGGGTGCTGGGGCTGGGGGCTGGCTCGTGACCGAGGTCGCAAGCCAGGGCAGCGGGGTCCTCCATCCCGACATCCGAGAGACGGGACGCACGACGATGGGAACAGTGTCACCTTGGGGGGACGGCGGCGTCGTCGAGGTGGAGGTCTCGAGCAGGGTGGCGACCATTACGCTGAACCGGCCGCCTGGCAACGGCTGGACGCCCGGGCTGGGTCACAAGTACTTCTCGGCCTTGGAGCGACTCGCCGCCGACCGAGATGTGCGAGCCCTGGTGGTAACCGGGGCCGGCCCGGACTTCTGCGTGGGTGCTGACGGCGGCGGCCTCGACCAAGTGGCCGACGCGGGCTCGTACAAGCTCTCCGAGACTCGGCCGGACTACTGGATGACCACCACGATCGGCAAACCCGTCGTGGCGGCCGTCAACGGCGCCTGTTTCGGTGTCGGCATGCAACTGGCTCTGCTGTGCGATGTGCGCTTCGCGGCGACGTCGACCAAATTCGCGACGGCGTTCGTGCGTCGAGGTCTGATCGCGGAGCTGGGCATGGCGTGGTTGCTGCCGCGCCTCGTTGGCCTTGGCATCGCCAACGACCTCCTCCTATCCGGCCGACTGGTGCGGGCCGCCGAGGCCGCCGAACTGGGCCTGGTCAACAAGGTGGTCGAAGACGGCGACCTGCTGGGTTCGGCGACGGACTATGCACAGATGTTGGCGTCAAACTGCTCGCCCGCGGCGATGGCGGTGGTGAAACGCCAGATCTATGTCGACATCACATCGACACTGCCTGCCGCCGTCGAACGCGGTGATTCATACATAGAGGCCGCCATGGCGTCCGAGGACTTCGACGAGGGTATCCGCAGCTGGCGTGAAAGACGGCCTCCGACGTTCCCGCCCTTGGCCCCGACGCTCGCCCGCTTCGCCATCCCGGGTGAGCCCGGTTACGAAGGCGCGAAGGGAGTCAAATGAGCCCGATCCATGGGTCGATTGCCGCGAGGAAATATATCGTCAGAGGTTCGCATGAGTGTTGCGAACAACCCTTTGACACTGATAAGAGTGCCTGGGCGAGTGTCGCTCCCGAAAGAGCTAGATGCCTCGCCGACTGGCCGGGCAGCTCACAGGGCACACGCTCCGGCCGACAGTGCACCGGGTGTTAGCTTGTGCCTACCGAACTTCCCCCATCGACCGTGAGGGTTTGCCCGGTGATCCACCCGGCGAGGTCAGAGACAAGGAAGAGCGCGGCGTGGGCCACGTCCTCTGGGGTTCCGAGTCGCTGCAACGGAGTCCTCTGAGCCAGCTCTTCGTCGCTGGTCCGCTCCCAGGTTGACCTGGTGATCTGGGACAACATCTCCCTTCAGCACGCGCGCTCCGACGAGGCGCTCGGTGACGCACGCAGCTTCCGGCGCGCCGCCTTCACCAGGTGGACCGATATCGACGCGACCCACGAGTGGGATCGCTGGTACGCCCGAGAATTCAGCCGTGCGAGCGCGGACTAATGCAGTCCAGGCGATTGTTCGTCGAGCGGACCAGTGGCTGTCCAACATTGGGTCCGCTAAATTGACAACGCTCGCCAGCACCACGATGTGTTCTTCTGGAGATAACCACGACCGCGTCGCTGTCGTAACTAGCAATCGACACCCTCTGTGGGAGGACCGAGCGATGCAGGGCACCCATGACAGCAGTCCCGCTGTGCTCGCGGGCGTGAGGGTCGTAGAACTAGCCCAGTTCGTGTTCCACATACCCTTGATCCCGGTGACGTCGGCGCGCGGTTGTAGTGGCTTAGCGGGAACGGGCTGATGACAACTACTAGGACACACCCCAATGACCGCTGAGAGCACGGCATCAGCCCTGTGCAGGCGAAGCTGTTCCGCCATACGGCCAGAGGTCAGCGCATCAGAGGTATCCTAATACGAGCAGGAGGAACAGAAGTGACCGTGACGACGCAGGGGGAAACAGAAGACGCAGTCCTCGATCCAAATGTTCGGCTGCTGTTGGTGTCGATCGACTGTCATGCGGGCCCGGAGGGCGTCGACGCCTACAGGCCGTATGTCGAGAGCAGTCTTCGATCACGCTTCGACGAATATGTACATGCAGTGGCACTATACGACGAGCGGCTGGCGGAGGCCACGGAGTCCCGGCGCCTCCGATCGGGTGGCGCGGGTACCCGCTCCGAGACCTGGGGCCTTTGGGACGCCGCAGTGCGTCGCCAGGAACTGGACGGAGATGGCATCGCAGGGGAGGTCGTGTTTCCGCAGGGCGGAGTCCCGTTCGGGCGATATCCAGCGGTCGGTGGAGGAAGCATCGATCCGATCGAGTGGGATGCGACCAGCGAGGAACGGATCAGTGGACCCCGGGCGTACAACCGTTGGCTCGCCGATCTTTGTAGCGACGAGCCAGCCCGTCACCACGGCGTCGCTGTCGTCCCCCTCCGTGCGGGAATTGAAGAAGCCGTCGCAGAGGTCGAACACGGAGCTGCCATCGGGCTCAAGGGAGGCGTGTCGCTGCCCCCGGTGGGTGACCTGACCCTCAAGTACAACAACCGGGCCTACGACCGACTGTGGGCAGCGTGCCAAGACCACGACGCACCCCTGAATCTGCACGGCGGCGCCGGCCAGTTCTACGGGGGCGGACCGGAGGAGGCAGGGCTCGTGCTGGCGGAGACGGACTTCCTAAGTCGGCGTACCCTTTGGTTCCTGATCTTCTCGGGGGTGTTCGAACGTTTCCCGCGGCTTCGCCTTGTCGTAACGGAGCAGCGGGCCCATTGGGTGGTCCCATTGCTGGAGGAGCTGGACTCGATCTACCGGTCCCGGATCAGCACCCAGCTTCGGGCGGTTCTGCCGCGCCCGCCAAGTGAGTACTTCCGGCAGAACTGCTACGTAGGCGGCAGCTTCCTCTCGCCCGCCGAGTGTGATCGACGGCACGAGATAGGGCTCGAACACCTCATGTGGGGATCCGACTACCCTCACACAGAGGGCACGTGGCCATGGACGCAGGATAGCTTACGACGGACACTCGAAGGGCTCCAGCCAGATGAGCTCCGACTGATTGCGGGTGAAAATGCCATTCACTGTTATGGATTCGACAAGCTTGCGCTGGCCGCAGTCGCAGACCAGGTGGGTCCGAAGCTGCGCGACATCAGCAACCCACTGGGGGAAGTACCTCCGGATGGCGTCGCTCAGTCCTGGGGCTTTCGGACAAGTATCTGGGATTAGTACTTGATGCGAGGAGAAATGGTCGGATTCGAGAGTCGAGCTACGCGATTCTCCAAGACGTCCCAGCTGTGGGAGCCCCTCTGCTGCCTGCTGCCTGCTGCCTGCTGCCTACTGGCTACGGCCACGACCTTTTCGCTCAATCGGGCGCCGTCGAAGCCGTGCAGGGCGCCTAATTCAACGGGTCCGAAGTTCCCGTGGAAATTTGAACACATCCGCGACACAGCGAGGGCACGGTGCCCTTGCGAAGTATACGAAAGTTACCGGGATTCCGGATGCGAACTACACGTTCGGGTCGTTGTGAGTGCCGACCTGATGATCCATGGTTTGCAGGCCGCGGGTCAGGGAGCATCGTAGGAAGCGTTCATTCATTACGGGGCGTGACGGACTGGAACGGGGGAGGACTCTTTGCGCAGCCGGCGGACCTTAGGATTAGTGGATTCGGAAAGTGCCCAGCGAAACTGGTGCGCCCACGTGGTAGACTTAAAGGGAAAGTGACTCCGTGGTCGCCAACAACAGCAAACCACTGTTGCTCCTCCGTACCGAGCTGACAGCAGACAGTGGGCCTGCCGAATAACGGGCGCTTTACACGATTGAGGGAGAGTTCGGTGGACGACACGTCGTTAGTGAAGGTGTTCTTCGACCGCGTGCACGCGGGTGATCTCTCGGTGGCCGAGATGTATGCGCCAGACGGAATTCGTGTCGACCACGAAGGAAGGGTGTTTCGGGGGCGGGACGCGATCCGGCAAGTCTACGAGGGCATGTTCCCACTGCCACCTGTTCATCCTGAGGTGGCCTCCCTGCTCAAGAATCCTCCGTTTCTGGCAGCTGTCATGCAATGGCCTGGACGTACGGGTGTGGGTAGCCAGTACGTCGATCTGTTCGAGATCGAGGGTGGGCTGATCCAGACATTACGGGTTCTGGTGTGATTTCACACGAGAACATGTGAATAGGGAAACTTATCGCTGTGAAGTCGCTATCCGCGGTCACAGGTGGTGTCCACGGCCTTAACCGAGGGTTGTGGGCACGGAAGCTCTGGTGCCGGATGCGTGCTCAGCGGTCCAGGACTCGGGGCCTGTCCGCCAGGATCGATGGCGGACCAGCGCCAAGGTCGGTTGTCTGTCAGATCAGATTGTAGAGCTTGGCCGCGTTCTGCCAGAGGATCTTGGCCTTGTCGTCTTCGCCGTACTGTGTGAACCACTCGTCGGTGAGGCTTTTGGAGTTGGGCCAGGTCGTCTCGGAATGGGGGTAGTCGCTGGCCCACATGATGTTGTCGATCCCGATGTGGTGACGCTCGCGCAACCCGACCGGGTCCTCCATGAACGTGGCGTACACCTGACGATCGAAGTAGTGGCTGGGCGGCTCGGCGAGCTTGCTCTCGGTCCAGAAACGGTGCTTCTCCCACAAGTGATCCGAGTAGTATTTGAAGAAAGAGATCCAGCCGATCTGACCCTCGACTACTACGAACTTCAGGTCTGGATATCGCTGCATCACCAGACCATGGATCAACTCCGAAACCGACTCCGTCAACGCCCACTTGTTGGTGATCATCCCCGACAAAAACCGGGCCGCCCCATCCGACAGGCCCAAGGCCGGAGTTCCCGGCCGCCGTTGCCCACTGTGTAGCGCAACGGGGAAGCCGGACTCGAGGAAGGCCTCCCACATTGGGTTCCACCGACCGTCCCGGTACTCCCCCTCGTTCGGGAAGAGGGTGATGGCACCGCTGACCAGCGCCGACTCCCGCGCCGCCCAGCGGATCTCCTCGACCGCCACCTCGGGCGAATCCGTCGGGATCGACGCCACCCCCAACAGGCGATCCGGGGCATGCGACGCGAAGTCGGAGAGCCACCGATTGTAGCCCCGCACGCTGTTAAGCCGCAGCGCCGGATCCACCGAGTTCAACGGCCCGCCGAAATACAGGATCTCGGCGTCCACCCCGTCGATATCCATGTCCTTGATCCGCTCCGCTGGAACCCATGCCCCGTGGCGCGTCTCCTGGAGGCTACGGACGTTGAGCGAAAAGTCCTCCGGCCGCTTCCCCGCCAGATTGCTCAGCCCCTGGACCGGCGCGCGCTTGCCCTCGAAGACTCGAACATCACCATCATCGGTCTGCTCGATCCGCGGGGCCCGGTCTCTGAACTGCGGATCGAGATACTCCTGCCACGCTTCGTCTGGCATCGTCACGTGCGAATCGGACGAAATCAACCTGAACTTGGACACGAATACCTCCCAGTGCTGCTCCGATCTTAGAGCTAGTTACTCGTCGTATCACACCACTCGTCACTGGCTAGGTGGATGCGCCAGGCGCCAGCCGGCAGGTGGGGTCCTCAGTGTGCGACAGGTCGAGTGGCGACACCGTAGGCGCGTGCCCAGGACACCCGGACCGCTTCAGCGTCATACCGCAGGACGGGTTTGGTGTCGGCGAGCACATCCAGCACGTGGACGAACCGGTGGCTGCCGACCGTCTGCCCCGCTCGATAGAGCAATTCGACGATCTCTTCGGTGTCGAACTCCTCGGCCAGCTGGAGGAGGAGTGATTCGTCGATGGCGTCGTGGTCGGTCGCCATGAGGTCGACGACCTTGATGGCGAGGGCTTCGCGGCGGGGCAATCCGGTGTGATCGGGGGCGATGAGGCAGGCGACATCGTCCTCGCTCACGGATGGGTCCTTCCGTGCCGCGGCACACGGGCCGCACGCGGCGATCTGCGCGCTTCGCAGCCGGACCAGCTCGCCGAGACGGCCGCCGAGCCGCCCCTGGCGGAACCGGCCCGCTGAGCGGTCGACGATGTCGAGCGCGACGTAGGGACTGTGCGCGAAGACGGGCATGCTGTCGCCCGTCACCGTGCCCCGGCGCCGTCCTTCCTCGATGTGGGTTCGGACCTCTTCGGGGAGGTCATCCCAGGGCACTGGCTCGATCCTCGGCACCTTCCACCTCTGCGCTCAGCGGTCACGGACGGTTCCTCGCCGCGGCCATGATAGAGGGACCCTCGGCCGCCGTCGACTGGCCATGCGACCGGGCCTAGGAGGTCGCCGGAACGCCAGGATCAGACGATTCCGACGCCCTTCGGTAGCAGGCCGACTTTGTCGCATAGGTCGGGGCCTGGACGGTCCGACCGTTCGGCTCGGCGGCGGGGTCGGTGACGAGCCCGTCGAGATCCACTCGTATCACCTCAGCGCCGAGGTCGGAGAGCACCTTGCAGGAGTGGGAGGTGGCTGAAGCACCCGCCAACTCGAGCACGCGGAGCCCTTCGAGCGCCCCGGCAGTGGGGACTGGACCTACCGTCGACTGGCTAGTCCTGTCAGCCGGTGGCGGCTTTGACCTGGACCAGGTTTCCGCATACCGGCTTGCCTCCGTTGTAGGGCTGGTAGCCGGAGGAAGTGATGGTGAAGACGTAGGAGCACGACGTGGGCAGCAGCATCTGGGGCGTGCCGAAGTTCTGGAAGGTCACCGGGCTCGGGAATATCCCTCCGGCGTCGTAAGAGCTGACCGTGCGGAGGTTGGTGATGAACGCCTGGCGGGTGGGGTTGGCTCCGGCCATCTCGAGGCCCTTGATCATCAGGTCCGCCCCGGTGTAGCCGAACACGATGTTGAGGCTCGGGATGCCCGACTTGAACGGCGTGTACTTGTTGAGATTGGCCATCATCTGCTGGGTGGCGGCGTTGGGCGTGGTGGTGTTGTAGGACGCGACCGCGTAGGTCCCGGTCATGGCGGCCAGCGCCTGGGGGTTGCCGACGAGGCTCTGGTCGTACGTGGTCGGGTAGGTCTGCTTGACGTTCGTCAGGCCGGCCTGCTTGATGGCGTTGCTCAGGGCGACGTTGGAGGCCAGGAGGGCGGCGCCGTAGACCCCGTCGCATCCTTTGGCCTTCATGCTGAGCACGACTGCGGTGAAGTCGGTGTCACCGAAGGGGATCGAGTTGTTGACGTAGCACGAGCTGATTCCGAGCGGTTGGGCCGTCTGGATCACCGACGACACCGACTGAATGGCGGACTGGATCGCGTAGGCGATGCCCGCCAGCTTCGTCACGCCGAGCTGCTTGTACAGCTGAGCGCTGTTGGCGTAGGTGTAGTACTTGCCCTGGATGGCTCCGGCGGTGGGCGCGATCACGCTGAACATGTTTTCGAAGCCGGGGGTGGACCACTCCGGCCCGTCGATGGCGGCACCGGTCACGGGGATGCCCTGTTGGGCGAGGGACTTGTAGGCACCGAAGGTGAACGAGGAGTCCTCGATGATCCCGAACGCCCCGCCGCTCACCAGCTGCCCGGCGGCCGTGGCGTTGCCGCTGATGCTCGACTGGTCGTCCAGGAGCTTCAACTGGAGCGGGTGGCCGTTGACCCCACCCGCCGCGTTCTGGGCGTCGATGCGGGCCTGGGCGCCCCACTCGGAGTTGACATACGAGGAGGACGCCGGCCCGGTCTGGGAGTAGATCATCCCTATCTTGATCGGCGTTCCGGTCGGTTGCGCCCCAGTAGAAGCGCTGCTGCCACCAGCCGTGGATTGGCTCGCGGTGGTCGGCGACGAAGACGACTTGCTGCTGCCGCAACCGGCGGCCACGACCGCAGCGGTCGCCAGGACCGCCGCGAGACCCTTCACTGACTTGCGCATCCTTCCCCCTCTTGACGGATAACCTGGATAGACCAGGCGATTGACCCTGGAGAAACATGAGGTTGACAGATATGTGCTCCGGCCAGGGCCAACAGGTTCCCTCCTGAACCGGCTTCGGAGAAGGTAACACAACCCGCGGAGGAGCAGGAGTCCGGCAGCGCAGCCAGGTAGAGCTCAACACCGACCTACTGCGGGGAGCTCGACTCGGGTTTGTCGACTCGGGTGTGTGGTCCACGGGTGTGCCACGTGAGCCGTCGACCAAGCACGGGCTGCCGTTCCGCGAGGTGCTGCGCGACGCCGGCGTCCGGATACTCCAAAAGTGGCGGCGGTGTGAACTTGGCATGTGGCATTACTCCGAAGCTTTGGGATGGCCGACGAAAGCATCGGTCAACCACACGCTCTTTGTTGTCACGGCGCCGGGACGCGCCTACCCAATGGCTTGGTAAGCTCGTCCACGGCAGTGCTGCGCCGACGGTTTGGGCAAGATCACCGGCGGGGACGAAATGCTCCCGATTTGGTAGTTAGCTTGACATTGCCCGCCGCCTGGGCGTCTCCTGGGACGTAGTCGGGCTGCGCATGTCACCCTCCACCAAACATGCTCCGCCCACTCCCGCGGGATGCGCGATCAACTCGACGACATGGTGGATGGTGAATCGTGGGGGGAGCTATCCCTTTCTCAAACACGTACTAAACTGGACGCCAAACGATCCCGAAGGTCGAACACGAGGGGGACCAGGAATGGCCGAAACCGAGTTTATCCAGGTGACGCATCGAGAGTTGCCGTACACCACGTTCGACGCCGACAACCACATGTACGAGAACCGTGAGGCGCTCACGAAGTTCGTGCCGCCCGAGTACGAGGGCGTCATCAAGTACGTTGACATCGCCGGTCGGACCAAGCTCGCCATCCGTGACCAGATCTCCAACTACATCCCCAACCCGACCTTCGAGAAGGTCGCGGTGCCGGGCGATCGAGGCCATGACGTCACCAAGGGCGGCAGCGGCTTCGGCGGGCCGGTTCGTCAGACCAAGAAGCTGCTGGTGATGCCAGGGATCGACGCCTTTTTCGACCCCGAGCCGCGGTTCGAGCTCATGAAGGAAATGGGTATCGACCGCACGCTGTTGTGGCCGACGCTTGCCAGCGTGCTGGAGGAGCGCGTCGCCGACGACCCGGATGTCGCCTGCATAGTTATCCATGCCCTGAACCAATGGATGCACGAGCACTGGACGTTCAACTACTCCGATGCGCTGTACTCCACGCCCATCATCTCGCTCGCCAACGGGAATGACGTGGCGATCGACGAGCTCGAGTTCGTCGCCGAGCGGGGGGCGAAGATCTTCCTGATTCGGGTGGCACCGGTCCCGACGTGGAAGGGCCGCAAGTCCTTCGCGCTGCTGGAATTCGATCCGTTCTGGGAGCGCGTCCAGGAATTGGGCCTTGTCGTTGGCATGCACTCCGGTGACTCGGGCTACACCCGCTACACGAACGAGTGGGAAGGCCTCGGCAACCAAGAGATGAGCATCGACCGGAACGCCCGGCGGGCATCGCCGGGCTTTTTGATGTTGGCGTCGGAGAAGGACAACCTCGTCGACTGCATGGCCTCGATCATCGGGCACGGGCTCGCGACGCGGTTCCCCAGGCTGAAGTTCATGCCCGTCGAGTTCTCCAACCGGTGGATCCGACCGTTCTACGAGAAGCTGCAGCGAGCCTACGACGCCAGCCCGGTGCTCTTCGACGAGAATCCGGTCGAGGTGTTCAATCGCAACGTGTGGGTCCACGCTTTCCATGAACCGGACCCGAAGGGTCTCATCGACATCGGCATCGCCGCCGACCACATCATGTTCGGCTCCGACTTTCCACACCCTGAGGGCATGAGCGACCCGCTGGCCTACGCGGAACTTGTGGAGGACCTCCCCCTGGACGAGCAGGCCCTCATCATGGGTGGGTCAATCGAGAAGGCGCTAGGGGTCGGGCAGTACGCGTAGCGAACACTCCCAGGAGTGCGTATAACTCTTCGCTCACTTCCACGACCACGCCATGACCTGCACGGCGACGATCCTCCGCTTGTCGGTACCGGCACAGAATGCACCCCCCGATAATCGCCTGACTGCGAGCACATCACGGCCAGATGTCCCAAACTTACGTGGACGGCCGGGCCCGTCGCGCTCCTGCCCCGGCGTCAGTCGAGGTGGCGCAGCTGGGGCCAAAGCTGGGCCCATGATCCGTGCGGCGCCCGACAGAGGAAGATGGCGGCGTGGTTGGCCGTCTCCTCGTCGGTGATGCCGGCGAGGCGCAGCGGCGCCATCTCGGTCACGTCGCCCCAGTACTTGTGGAGATCGGCCGCCGTCCATTCGCCGACCGCGACGACCAGGCGGTCAGAACCGGGAGGCGGACCCCAGAAGCCGTAGCCGTTGTGGGCGCTGGCGACGGGCAAGTGCAAGCCGAGGGCCGGACCGAAGCGGGCGAACGCGCCGGCCTCTCCATAGTTGCTCGTGAACACCACCGTGCCGGCGGGCAGCCCACGCGTGGCCGCCGCGACCTCGGCGGTGAACTGGGGCCAGCCGTAGGTCTCGACGACTTCCTGGTCCACGCCGCGCAGCTTGCTCGCGACCGATGGGGGGAAAAACGGGAGCCCGACGAGCGAAGCCGTAACCAGCGACAGCCCCAGCATGGCCGGCCAGCCCCTCCACCGGAGGGAACGCCCTGCGTATGACCGCTCGACCGACACGGCGCCGGCCGCGAACAGCCCGACCAAAGCGGGAGCCGAGTAATACGGTTTGCCGCCGCTCGCGGTGAAGACCACGACGGCCACCAGAGGGACGGCGAGCAGCCACCGGTGGGGGGCGGCGACAGGATCCCGCCACAGCCACCGGATCCCCTTCAGCCAGAGGGCGATAAGCAGGATGCCCGCGAGCAGCAAAGCGAGCACCGGGAGCTGAGCTACCGAGCCGAGCGCACCTCCCTGACCGGACGCCTCCGAGGCGGCCATTTGCAGGTTGGCCCAGCTGTGGGTGGCGTCCCACACCAGGTTGGGCATCCAGAGGACCGCGGCGATCAGGCCGGCCAGCCACGGCCCGCGCCCCCGAAGGACCGCCCGCTCGGTGACCGCCAGACCGACGAGAACACCGAGGATCAGAACGGTGACTGTCTGCTTGTTCTCGAGACCGAGGCCGCAGGCCAACCCCGCCGCGATCCAGTCCCGGTCGCGCCCGAGGCGAAGAGCCCGGGCCACCAGCAGGAGCACCGTGGCCCACGCCAGCTGGTCGAGCACGGTCGTGCCGAACAGGAGTGACGCCCCGACGAAAACCGGGCACCCGGCTACCGCGGCGGCGGCGATGGCCTGAGCCCGCCGCCGGCCCCCGAACTCCGCCGCCAGCGCGGCGGCGATCAGGATGCAGCCAAGCTGGGCGACCACTGCGACCGCTCGCAGGCCGGCCAAGCCGCCCACGGCCGACGCGACGCGGGCCACAACGGGCGCCAGGGGCGGCTGGTCCGGATACCCGAAGGCCAGATGGTGGCCCGACACGACGTAGTACAGCTCGTCCCGGTGCCAGCCGTAGCGGGTGAGCACGGCGAGGTGGGCCGCCCCCGTGATCGCGACGATTAGCCCGACCGGCCTCCACGCCAAAGGGGCCACCGGGGCGCGGCGCTCGGGCTCGCTCGTGACGGGCTGCAGGATGGCGCTGGTGATATCTGCTGGGCCGGTCCGCATGTCGCTGACAGTACCGACACGGGCTCCGACCGTCGTCTGGCCGGGGTCGGATTCGAGCTATGCCCCGGGATGGACCAGGCCGTGATCGAAGGCAAACACGATGGCGGCGGCCCGGTCGCGGAGGCCGAGCTTGCTCAGGATCCGCCCCACATGCGTCTTGACGGTGCCTTCGCCGATATAGAGACGCTGGCCGATCTCGGTGTTGCTGGCGCCCCGGCCGATCAGCGCCAGCACCTCCACTTCGCGGGCGGTGAGGGGCGCCAGATGGGCCCGCGCCAGCGCCGCCGTTGGAGCCCCGGCCCGGTAGGTGGTGAGGACCCGGCCGGTCACCGCCGGGTCGAGCCAGCCCTCCCCACCGGCCACGGCCCGGACGGCGGCGATCAGCTCCTCGCCAGGCGCGTCCTTCAGCTGGAATCCGGTTGCGCCGGCCCGCAACGCCCCTGACAGCACCTCGTCGTTGTCGAAGGTCGTCAGCACCAGCACAGGCGGTGGGTCGGGGACGTCGTTCATCCTTCGGGTCGCCTCGATGCCATCCACCCCCCGCATGCGGACGTCCATCACCACGACGTCCGGCCGATCGCGGCGGATCGATGTCAGAGCCTCGCCTCCGTCGGCGCATTCGCCGATCACGTCGAAGCCGTAGCGGGGGGAGAGGATCTGGCGGAGCCCGGCTCGGACCAGGTCCTGGTCGTCGACGAGCAGCACCCGGACGCGGGCCGCGCCGGCGTCGCCATCCCGACCGATCCCGGTCACACCCGCTCCCGCGGGGCGGGCAACACCCCGCAAACCACCCAGTGTCTGCCCGGGCGTTCGCCGGCCGACAGGTGGCCGCCGGCCAACTCGGCCCGCTCGCGCATGCCGCTCAGGCCGTGCCCGCGATCGGCGGCGTCGTTACGGGGGCCCGAGGGGGCGCTTTCGACCATAGGGTTCTCGACCGTCAACTCGACCTGGGCATCGCCGACCAGCACGGTGACGGCGGCCGGCTGGCCGGGCGCGTGCTTGGCCACGTTGGCGAGCGACTCTTGCACGATCCGGTACAACGTCAGCCCGACTGTCGGGGCCACCGCTGGCTCCTGGCCCGCCACGTCGAACGTGACATCGAGCCCCGCCCTCCGGTAGCTCTCGACCAACCGGGCCAGGTCGGAGGCGTCCGGCACCGGCAATCCCATCGGTTGGCTCTGGCCCGAGAGGAGAGCGACGGTCCGGCGGATCTCAGCCATGCTGGCTCGCCCCACCCGCTCCGCCTCGGCCAGGGCGTCACGGGCCCGGTCCGGGTCGTCGTCGAGAGCCAACCGGGCCCCGGTGAGGTGGAGCATCGTGACGCTGAGGGAATGAGCGACCATGTCGTGCACGTCGCGGGCGATGCGTTCCCTTTCGGCGGCCACCGCCACCAGGGCCAGTTCCTCCTGGGTCTGGCGCAGGGCGACGACGGCTTGCTGCTGCCGGCGGGTGAGCCGGCCGACCGCCCAGGTCACGATGCACCCGATACCAGACAGATACCAGCCGGTCGAGTTGTGGTGGACGAGATCCGCGATCTGATGGCCGAACAGGAAGACGACCAGGATCCCAACGACGACCAACCCCCGGCGCAGGGGGGTAAAAAGGCCAGCCTGCCCGGCCGGGCCCAGCAGAGCCAGGATGCCGATCGAGGCGCTGTTGCCTCCAATCAGCCCCCCGGCTCCGACAGCCGTGATCGACAAAGCGACCCAGATCGGTCCGCCGGGCCAGATCACGATGACGATCTCGGGGATAACCGCCAGCGCAGCCGCGATCGGCCGCCCTTTTGACGCGTCCTGAACGAGGGAAGCCACCGCCACCACGGTCACGATGATCGCTGCGCACGCATTGATCCACCGAGGCAGGACCAAGCCGTCGTAGTCGTGCCCGGATCGGAGCCACGCGCCGACGGAAGCTACGCGGTGTGCGATAAACAAACTGTATGCCGCAACCAGTGACCCGAGGGCGGTCTTCGGGCCGGGATACCGGTCGACGATGAACACCAACGACGCCAGCGCCTGAGCGCTACCCCGGCCCTCCGCACGGGTAACAGCCTTTTGCTGGAGATCCTGAAGGTTGCGCGTCGACTGTCACCTCGGACGTACCACTGATGACCCCCGACGAATAGGAGGAAAGACAGAAAGGTCCGTGAGCCGCGAATGCTGTCGACCGATGGTCCACAACCACCCCAAACGACAAAGATGGGCTCGACGTCCTCGGCCCGCTGCAAACACCGAAGGCTAGACCCGAACATCGTCGACGATTCTCCCCAGTATCGCGGCTGGCTGGCGTCCCCAACCGCAGGCTGCAAGACCGAGCCCGTGATTTATCTGCGGGTGAACGTGAGATGGGTGACGCCGATCGGCGAACTGACCGCCTCAACGTTGAAGCGCTCCTCGAGTTCCTGGAGCCCGTCCCACACGCGTTCCCCGCGTGCGAGAACGATCGGCACGATCGCGATGTGCATGTGGTCGATCAGGTCGGCCGCGAGGAACTGGCGGATTGTCGATGGTCCTCCGCCAATTCGGACGTCGAGACCGCCCGCCGCCTCCCGGGCGGCCTCCAGGGCCTCGGCGGGGCCGGCGTCGATGAAGTGGAACGTTGTCCCGCCCTTCATCTCGATCGTGGGTCTGGGATGGTGGGTGAGGATGAACACGGGGGTATGGAAGGGCGGGTTGTCGCCCCACCAGCCTTTCCACTCCTCGTCCGGCCACGGCCCGCGCTGGGGGCCGAACTTGTTGCGTCCCATGATCTCGGCCCCGATGCCCGGGCCCCAGTTGCTGGCGAAGGCGTCGTCCACTCCGGTGCTCCCTCCGGGCTCGCCCTGCATCTCGTGGAAGCTGCGGGTGGGGAAGAACCATTCATGGAGCCTGGTACCGGCGTGTCCGAAGGGTGCTTCGAGACCTTGGCCCTCGCCGGTGCCGAAGCCGTCGAGCGAAACCGAGAAGTTGTGGACCCGAACGCTTGACATGTGGTCTCCTCTCACCTAGGTGCCAGCCATAGCTTGGCGCGGCCGGGTTCGCGTAAACCAGGCCATCGCAGAGGTAGGACGACCTGGCCGCCCTCAACTCATCGCTGACTGGCCCCGGGGGCGGTCGTGGTGCGCCGCGCCGTCTGGATCACAGCCACGACAACGTCGCCAGCGGAGCCGTGCGGCGAGGTTCCCAAAAGCTATTGACATTAGCTAATAAGCTAGCTAACATAGCCGTGCGGGAGGAAATCTAAGCCGACCCGCAAACCGCACCCCGCCCGGCCGACGGACAGGGCCGCTTACCCGGTACCCACTCGAAAGGACCCAGACGATGGCCACCCACTCACCGAGCATCGAGGTACGGGCCTTGACCAAGCGCTACGGCCAGACCGTCGCGGTCGACCGTCTCAGCTTCGACGTGCATCCCGGCGTGGTCACCGGGTTCCTCGGACCCAACGGCGCCGGCAAGTCCACCACCCTGCGCATGATCCTCGGCCTCGACAATCCTATGTCGGGTTCGGTGCTGATCAACGGGCGACCGTTCTCCGACCACCACCGGCCGCTGTTCGAGGTCGGCGCTCTCTTGGACCCCAAGGCGTTCCACCCCGGCCGCAGCGCCGAGAACCATCTGCGCGGCCTGGCCCTGGCCAACAGAATCGACCGGGGCCGCGTCGAAGTGGTCTTGGATCTGGTCGGCCTCACCGCTGTGGCCTCCAAGCGGGCCGGCGGGTTCTCGCTGGGGATGGGGCAGCGCCTCGGGCTCGCCGCCGCCTTGCTAGGTGATCCCGCCATCTTGATCCTCGACGAGCCCATCAACGGCCTGGACCCCGATGGCATCTTGTGGATCCGAAACCTGTTGCGCTCCCTGGCCGCCGAGGGCCGCACCGTGTTGGTGTCGTCCCATCTGATGAGTGAGATGGCCCTCACCGCCGACCATCTGGTGGTGATCGGCCGAGGACGGCTGCTCGCCGACGACAGCGTCGAAGCCGTCATCGCCGCCGCCGGGATGAGCACGGTGCATGTCCGCTCCCCCCACGCCGAACGCCTGGCCGCCCTGCTCACCGCCACCGGTGCCACCCCTACCAGTGCCGCGCCGGGCGAACTTACCGTCGCTGGCGCGTGCACCGACCGAGTGGGTGATCTCGCCGCCGCCAACGGCATCACCATCCACGAACTGTCCCTCCGCCAGCCATCGCTGGAAGCGGCCTTCATGGAACTCACCCACGACAGCGTTGAATACCGCACCAACACCGATCTCACCGCCCCCCAAGAAAGCGCCGCCTGATCATGACCGACACCAGCCTCGCCGCCCCAACCACTACCACCCGCCTGGGCGTTTCCACCGGCCAGCCCTCCGTCCTGTCCGACCTGCTCCGCTCGGAGTGGGCCAAGATGCGCAGCGTCCGTTCCACCTACTGGAGTCTTGCCGTCGCTGTTATTGCCATGATCGGCTACGGCGCCATCAACACCGCCTCGCATACCGGCCGGCAGCCCGCCAGCTTCGACCCGGTCTTCACCAGCCTTTCGGGGATCCTGGTCGCCCAGCTGGCCATCGGCGTTCTCGGGGTGTTGGTTGTCACCAGCGAATACTCCACCGGCATGATCCGCTCCACCTTCGCCGCCGCCCCCCAGCGACACCTGGTCATCGCCGCCAAGGCCGGCGCTGTCGCGGCGATCGCCGTCGCGGTCGGCACGGTCGCCAGCGTGATCGCCTTCCTGGTCGGCCAGGCCATCCTGGGCGCCCACGGCGTCACCCTCGCCTCCCCTGGGGCGTTCCGCTCGATCATCGGCGTCGGGCTGTATCTCGGCCTCCTCGCCGTTCTCGCCGTCGCCCTGGGCACCATCGT
Source organism: uncultured Acidimicrobiaceae bacterium (assembly GCA_963769725.1). Taxonomy (GTDB): domain Bacteria; phylum Actinomycetota; class Acidimicrobiia; order Acidimicrobiales; family Palsa-688; genus PALSA-693. Next base: position 117,665 of record CAVYMU010000014.1, read on the forward strand.
CCGCCGGACTGCCGGCGCCATCGCCGGCCTCGTCGGGCTGATCCTGATCCTGCCCGCACTCCTCCTCACGCTGCCCGCCTCTGTCCAGGACACCGTGGTGAAGTTCCTTCCCGGCAACGCCGGCCAGGCCGTCTTCACCACCACCAAGGACAGCTCCACCCTCCCCCCCTGGGTCGGCCTGGCCGTCTTCGCCCTCTATGTGGTCGCCGGGGCCGCCATCAGCCTGGTCCTCGTCCGCCGCCGGGACGCCTAGTCATGGCCACGAATCCAGCCTCCGCCGGCCCGGACGCTACCCCCGGTCGCAACGGGCCGACGTCACCATCCCCGGCCGTGGTCCACTTCGCCCAAACGGTGAACGACGGTGCCTAGAGCAGGCCTCAACCAGGCCCGGGTAGTCGAAGAGGCCGAACAGATGGCCGACGAAGTCGGCCTCTCGAATGTGACCCTGGCCGCTCTCGCCGGCCGGCTCGGGGTGCGCCAACCGTCGCTGTACAAACACATCGACGGCATGGACGCCCTGCAACGAAGCATCGCCATCCGGGCCAAGAACGAACTGGCCGACACCCTGGCCCGGGCCACCGTTGGCCGCGCCCGCCGCGACGCCATCACCGCCATGTCCCACGCCTATCGCGACTGGGCCCTCGCCCACCCGGGCCGCTACGCCGCCGCCCAGCGGGTACCTACCCCCGGCGACACCGAGGCCGAAGCCGCCGACTGGGCCGCGGTAGAGATCGTCGGTGACATCTTGGCCGGCTACGACCTAGAAGGCGACGACGCCGTCGACGCCACCCGGGTGCTTCGCGCCGCCCTCCACGGCTTCGTGTCCCTCGAATCCAGCTTCGTGCACCCCGCCGACATCGACCGTAGCTTCGACCGCCTGGTCCAAGGTCTCTCCACCGCTCTGGCCGGCTGGGCCAACCCACCCGCCAGAACATTGAGCTCAACATGATCGCTGCGTCCAGCACCGAACCCGAAACCTCGAACTCCGACGAGGTCGTCACCGGCCGCCGCCACCACTAAGGCTTTCGCTCCACCCCCACCCGCGACGAACCCGCTTCGACGCTTGGGGGGGGATGGAATTTGGTCTCGAGCAGTGGGGCTCGCCGCAACCACCTCCAGTTCTGGAGCCGATTCCCAGGCGTCGCGCCGCGCTGCAGGCCGCTGGCGAGCTTCCCGGTCGGATTTGTTTGGGCGCGACGCCCAGGGGAAGGATGGGGTGGTGGCAACGCCGCGACCCTCAACCGTGTGGGAGAGGTACGCATGGGTGGCGGGCATCCTCTTCGTGCTGGCCGTGCTGGCGGACTTTGCTGTCGCCATTGGCATCCCCATTAACCAAAACGATTCAGCCGCGAAGATCGCCACCGCACTCGACGCCTACAGCACGCGTCTGCTCGTCATCGCCGGCCTGTGCGTCGTCTACGCGGCCATGTTCCCTATCTACCTCTGGAAGCTCTACGGGCTGCTGCGCGGGGACGCCGAACGGTCGCGGACCCTCGCCGTCCTGGTCCTCGTCGGCGGTGCGCTCTTCGTCGCTCTTCACGCCACGAGCGACGTCGGGATCACCGGCTTGGTCGGCGCCAAGCTGGCCTCGTACGGGGCGCAACACGATCACAGCATCTCCTACGCGCTGTACCTCCTGACCTTCGCCATCAGCAGCGTCGGTGACGTCTTCGGCAGCGTCTTCTTGCTCGCCACTGGTGTCCTCGCCCATCGAAGCGGGCTCCTCCCGCGATGGCTTGCCTCTATCGCGATCATCGCCGCTATCTTCCTCTTCCTCCAGGGCTTCGGCCTCGGCGGCGTGATCGCCACGTTCGGGCTCGTACTCGACCTCGTCGGATTCGTGCTGCTATTGCTCTTCGTCCTGGTGAGCAGCGTCATCATGCTGAGGCGCGAAAGACGGTTCAGTGACACCGCGAGTCCAATCACCTAACCAACCACCGACGCTGCCGGCGCCTCCGCTCACGCAACCACACTGTTGCTGGCCGCCCTAACTGGAGATCAGAATGGGGCCCAGACGGTGGTGCGGGCAACCAGTTCGCGCCACCGTGCCATACATCTCCCGCACCCCCACCCACGACCATCTCCGTCATTGCGGGTCCGTCTGCCGGCGGGGGGCCAACGTGCGGCATGAACTGTCGAGCCGTGACCGAGGAGGACTTCTGATGCGCAGCGTGACCTATTCGATGGGCGTCTCACTCGATGGCTACATCGTCGGGCCCGACGGCGCTTTCGACTGGACGGCGCCCGACGAGGAGGTCTTTCGCTTTGTCACCGAGGAGATCCGAGGGGTCGGCGTCCACCTGTTGGGACGACGGCTGTACGAGACCATGCTGTACTGGGAAACCGCTGACCAGGATCCATCGCTCGACGACTCAATGCTCGAGTGGACCGCGATCTGGAAGGCGCTCCCAAAGGTGGTGTTCTCCACCACGGTGTCGGCGGTGCAGGGCAATGCCCGCCTGGCCTCCGGCAGCCTGACGGAGGAGATCGGGCGGTTGCGAGCCGAGCCGGGAGAGGGCGACATCGCCATTGGCGGGGCGGCTCTCGCCGCCGAGGCGGCCGGGTTGGGTCTGATCGACGAGTATCGGGCCAGGGTCTACCCGGTTCTGGTTGGCGGCGGCGTTCCGTTCTTTCCCCAGCGCCAGCGCCGGGTGGATCTCGAACTCATCGAAACCCGCACCTTCACCTCGAGGATTGTCTACCTCCGCTACCGCGTGGCGCCATCCAGTTCGTCAGGGTGATCCGGCCAGACCGAGTTCGGCGAGGCCGCCTGCCTTTCCGCCGCCGTTCGACCCCGGTCGTGAGTAGTGGTCGGTTGTGGTGTTTGCCATTCGATTGGTGCAGGGTGTTATGCGGCCGATGCCCCGGTGCCAGCGATTGCCGGTTGCCAGCGCAGCGATGTCGAGCCGGACCAGCTTCTCCACGGCTTGGCCTGATCAACGGCCTTGACATCGGCGATGTATGACTTGGCCCCGGCCGTAAACCAGGTTCCTGAATACCACTTTCCTATGCAGCCCCAGAGATTCCCGGCCTTATACTGACCGCCGAGCCAGGTATCCCAGCCCTCGTAGCAGCCGCGCATGACCGCGCCATAGACGTCGAGGTTGTACGCGGTCGAGTTTTCACTCCAAGGCCAGCCATCGTAACCCGGTGCACTCGGATCCTTCATTGCACACCACCGGTCTTGCATGATCCCGAAGCTGCTGGGTCCGTTGACCCCGTAGCCCGAGGGAGGAGGAGAGCCACCACATCCGCCGAAATCTCCGTAGCCTTCACCCGGGATTGGATTGCCATTGGCATCTTTACTGTCTTGATACCACCCGGTCTCCACGACAGCTTGGGCCCGGATGACCTCATCAGGCAGTCCCCATTTCGCCGCGGCCCATTGGATGATCTCATCCGTGGTCCCGCTGAAGTTGCCGTCGACTCTACCAAACACCGCGGCATGGTTCTCCATGCCGGAATAGCCCGCCGTCTTGAAGGTTTTTGGAGGGATGGTGTTGTCGGCAGTGCTGTTTTGAGGGCGGGGTTCCCAAGTGGAGTAGTGGACCATTTGCGCCGCTTTTGCATCACTTGGGAGACTTGAGAAGCTACCCACCGGTAATAGCTTGAAATACCCCCCTGGGCGGGGCGGATTCGTCGCGGTAGTCACACAACGGGGCGGAGTTCCTGATTGACCGATGGGGCAACGCGCCGATGCGGCCAGGCGAATCGGCGACCCTGGACCAACGGCGCCACGAGTGGCGAGTGGTCGTGCCGTAGTGCCCAGCGGGGTCGCGTACGACTGCGAGCCAGGCGCGTTCACCGTCAGGACGGCACTGAGTCCGGCCACGATAAAGACTATCGACACCACTGCGGTGATGTGGAAGTTGACAAATCGGCCACGGTGTTTTGCCATACTCGGCCGCGCCGACTTGAAGGCCCGTGTCATCATGCGACGATAGCACGGGGGGCTCGAAGCCTCGAATCGATGGTCTCTACCCGGACCGTTTCCCGGCCCCTGCGACGGGCCTTATTCTCGCCGACCGGCGGGACGTCGCCGCAGGTGGGCGAGATGAAGTTGAAGAGACCGATCCGCCTCCCATTGTGTTTGGGAACCGGATGCCGACCGGGCGCAAGGCAATAGCCGCGGTCAGGTATGCCACGGTATCGCATACCGTTGGCGGTAGCACTCGGCGAAACCGAAGGCGCATCTCCGCCCAGCGTCATCTCGGCCCTCCTTTTGCCGTACTGGGGTTGTGAGCCGCCCGGTCGGATGCTCCGGCCTCTTTAGGTCACCACGGCTGGCTCGGTCACGGCGGCGGCATGCACGGCGTGCGCCAAGCGCCGGGTTGCCGTGGGGGAGAGGAGGGGTCGCACGGCGGCGAACAGTTCGTCAGCCGAAGGCAAGTCGGACAAGACCCAACGGGCGAACATCCCCTCGTCCATCCAGCCCGCCAGGGTGGGATCGACGATGTCATCGAGAAACCCGGGTTGCTGGGCCTGCATGCGGATGTCCTCCCAGGACCAGGCCGCACCAGCAACTCGCACCAGCCCGGCGCGGAACTCGGATCCGAGGCCGCCCAACTCCGACGCCAGGACGCGCGCCAGGGGATGGAGGCGCGCCACCTCCGACCAGCTGAGCCGGCGGCGCGCCCCCGCGGCGTGGTCGAGGACCGCAACCAGCCAGACGATGACCTGCAGACGGATCGGGCTGACCGGCGGCGGGGGAGTAGGGAGGCCGAAGCAACGCCGCAGGCAATCGAGGAGCCGGCCCTCGGACGGCGGGGTGTCGAGCATGGGTCCGCCGGGTGGGCTGCCATCCGCACCGGCCATCTTCCAGGCGACCGCTCCGTCCCGTGCGACCAGGCAGACCATGCGAACGCCATGGATGTGAGCTGTGGCCAGATCTGATGTCGAACCCGTGACCGGCCGTAGCCGTCCAGTGCCGATCATGCCGACCGCCCGGCAGTCGTCGGCCGCAACCCACCCCATGAAGCCTTCCGGGGCTTCCGAGAACGCCAGCGAGAAGCCCCCGTCCTGGTCTCCGTCTGGAGGATCGAGCACCTGCACCCACGTCGGGCGACCTCGGGCGGCGACCGAGTCGCCGGCCGCTTCCAGCAGGAGGCTGGCCAGTCGTCCCCAATCCCTTGTTTCGTCCACTCGAACCCACCTCCCGTCGACAACCAATGGCGGGGGGTAGGGCCGATACCCCGACCGACGCCACACGTCAGCGCCACGAGGCCCTGGCTGAAGGGTAGCAACCGGCAGTGACGGGCACAATGGTTCGATGGGCGGCGGCGGCTGGCAACGTCATGGTGAACCTGTCGTGACGATATTCACTTTCATTTGGATTTTGTTACATAAGGCGGGTACGACGCGACTTATATAACAAAATCAAGGCCACCGAGCCCGCCGCTCAGACGCCTGGTTTTATGGCGCAGGAGGGACCAGGCGCAGATGAAGCTCCGCCAGCTGCTGCGCCGCGACGGGGCTGGGCGCGCCCATGAGCAGATCCCGGGCGCCCTGGTTGAGGGGGAAGGCGATGACCTCCCGCAGGTTGGCCTGGTCTTCGAGGAGCATCAGGATCCGGTCGAAGCCAGGGGCGATACCGGCATGCGGTGGCGGACCGTAGTGGAAGGCGTTCCAGAGCGCCGGGAACGACGACCGGATCCGTTCTGGTCCATAACCGGCGATCGCGAACGCGGCTTCCATGACCTCGGGCAGGTGGTTGCGCACCGCTCCCGATGACAGCTCCACGCCGTTGCACACCAGGTCGTATTGGTAGGCGACCACGTCACCGGGATCCGACGACTGCAGCGCTTCCAAGCCGCCCTGGGGCATCGAGAAGGGGTTGTGCGAGAAGCCCCACTCGCCCGTGGCTTCGTCCCGTTCGAACATCGGGAAGTCGACCACCCAGCAAAAGGACAGTACCCCTGGGTCCGCCAGCCCCAACTCCCGTCCCAGGGCGCTGCGCTGCTCACCCAGGACGGCGGCCGCGCCCGCCCGGCCACCGACGGCCACGAGCAGGGCATCACCAGGCAAGGCCCCGGCCGCGGCGATCAGCACATCCCCTTCCTCGGCGGTCAATTTCTTGGCGAGTGACCCCCGCCTCTCCCCCGAGGGATCCAGCTGCAGGTAGGCGCCTGCCACGTGGGCCCGCCCCGCCGCACCCTGGAAGTCGTCGAACCAGCGCCTCGGCCGCCCCGCCGCCTCCGGCGCCCGCAAGACCCGAATGACATGTCCGGCCGCAGGCGCCCCTGTGAACATCGGCAACTCGGTCCGGCCCCCCAGTTCGCCCGTGACGTCGCCGATCTCCAGTTCGAAGCGGAGATCGGGCTTATCGGTCCCGAAGCGGTCGATGGCATCCGCGAACCGCAGCCGGGGGAACACGGCTGGCGCTTGCTTGGCCGAGCACTCCCGGACGATGCGCCCCATGAGCAGCTCGACCTCGTCGAACACATCCTCCTGGGTGGCGAACGCCATCTCGAGGTCGATTTGGTAGAACTCGCCGGGACTGCGGTCGGCCCGGGAGGCCTCGTCCCGGAAACACGGGGCAATCTGAAAGTAGCGCTCCACCCCTCCGACCATCAGCAGCTGCTTGAACTGCTGCGGAGCCTGGGGGAGGGCGTAGAACTCACCGGGGAACAGCCGGCTGGGCACGAGGAAATCTCGGGCCCCCTCCGGCGAAGACGCGGTCAGCACCGGCGTCTGGACCTCGAGGAACCCGCGCTCTCCCAGATGGCTCCTGACCAGCTGGGCCAGCCGGGCCCGGGCCGCGAGTCGCTCGATGAGGGGTCCTCGGCGCAGGTCCAGGTAGCGATAGCGCAGCCGGGCCTCCTCCCCGACTTCGCTGTCGCGCTCGACGGGAAACGGGAGCACATCGGCGGCTGACAAGACGTCTGCGGCGGCGATGATGACTTCGATCTCGCCGGTCGCCAGCTTGGCGTTGACCGTCTCGGCGGGTCGGCCCACCACCTGACCGGTGATTCGGATCACGCTTTCGACCCGGAGATGGGTGAGCGTCTCGAAATCGCCCTGGTCGGGGTGGGCGACCAGCTGCACCAGGCCGCTCGGCTCCGTTCCCCCGGCGTCGCGCAGATCCAGGAACAGCAAGCCGCCGTGATCGCGTTTGGCCGCCACCCAGCCCGCCAGGCGGACCGTTCGCCCGACGTCGTCGGGGCGCAGCGACCCACCCCGCGTATCGCGATACTCGTTGACAGCCAGTGGCCGGGAGTCCTCCATGACGACCGAAGAGGCTAGCCGCCTGCGGTGACCACCCTTCCGGGTAGGAGAGGGCGGGCAGCCTCAGCCGCGGTCGGGGTCTCTTTTTTCGCCGCAGAACCTCGGTGCGCCAGACTGGAGCCATGGCGACCAACAGCAACAGTTTCGGGGCCCGAGCGGACCTGAGGGTCGGCGGGCGCTCCTATGAAGTCTTCCGTCTGGACGCGCTACCCCGTGCCGATCGTTTGCCCTATTCGCTCAAGGTGCTGCTGGAAAACATGCTCCGCCACGAGGATGGTGTCACTGTGACGCCGGGCGACATCGAGGCGCTGGCCGGCTGGGATCCCAACGCCGAGCCGGACACCGAGATAGCCTTCGCGCCCGCCCGCATCTTGATGCAGGACTTCACCGGCGTGCCGGCTGTGGTCGACCTCGGTGCCATGCGCGACGCCATGGTCGACCTGGGCGGCGATCCCGCCACCGTCAACCCCCTGATCCCGGCCGAGCTGGTGATCGACCACTCGATCATCGCCGACGTGTACGGCACTCCCGACGCCTTCGTCAAGAACGCCGAGCTGGAGTTCCAGCGCAACGAGGAGCGGTACCGGTTCCTGCGCTGGGGCCAGGGCGCCTTCGACACCCTGCGAGTGGTTCCTCCGAACACGGGCATCTGCCACCAGGTCAACCTGGAGTACCTGGCCCGGGTGGTCTTCACCTCCGAGGCCGGCGAGGCTTACCCGGACACCCTGCTCGGCACCGATTCCCACACCACCATGATCAATGGACTGGGCGTTCTCGGCTGGGGCGTCGGCGGTATCGAAGCCGAGGCGGCGATGCTGGGCCAGCCCGTCTCCATGCTGATTCCGCGAGTGGTGGGCTTCCAGCTGAGCGGATCTCTGCCGGAGGGGTCGACGGCCACGGACCTGGTACTCACGGTGACCGAAATGCTGCGCCACCATGGTGTGGTCGGCAAGTTTGTCGAGTTCTATGGCGAAGGCGTGTCGACCGTGCCCCTCGCCAACCGGGCCACCATCGGCAACATGTCGCCGGAGTACGGATCGACCTGCGCCATCTTTCCAATCGATGAGGAGACCCTGCGCTACTTGGAGCTCACGGGCCGGCCGGCCGAGCGCATCGCTCTGGTAGAGGCCTACGCCAAGGAGCAGGGGCTGTGGCACGACCCGTCCCGCGAGCCGGAGTACTCCGAGCGGCTGAGCTTGGACCTGTCCTCGGTCGTGCCGTCGCTGGCCGGCCCGGCCCGGCCGCAGGATCGGGTCCGTCTGGACGAAGCGAAGGAGTCGTTCCGGGTGGCCCTGCCCAAGATCCTGGGCAAAGACGGGGACGCCGCCCAACTGGCCAACCCCACTCCGGTCACGCTCGACGACGCCACCAGCTTCGACCTGGACCATGGTCACGTCGTCATCGCCGCCATCACGTCGTGCACCAACACGTCAAACCCGTCCGTGATGGTCGCAGCCGGCCTGCTGGCCCGCCATGCCGTCGAGAAGGGCCTGGAGTCCAAGCCCTGGGTGAAGACCACGCTGGCCCCTGGTTCCAAGGTGGTGATGGACTACTACGAGCGAGCCGGGCTCACGCCGTACCTCCAGAAGCTGGGCTTCGATCTGGTGGGATTCGGATGCACGACCTGCATCGGCAACAGCGGCCCCTTGCTGCCGCCCATCTCGGATGCCGTGGCAGCCGGTGACCTGGCCGTGGTGTCGGTCCTGTCCGGCAACCGCAACTTCGAGGGCCGCATCAGCCCCGATGTCCGGATGAACTACCTGGCCTCCCCGCCCCTCGTCGTCGCTTATGCCCTGGCCGGTTCCATGGACATCGACCTCGTCAACGACCCGCTGGGCTCGGGGAGCGATGGGCAGCCCGTGTTTCTCCGGGATATCTGGCCGTCCCCAGCCGAGGTGGCCGAGGCGGTAGGGGCGTCGATCGAGTCAGGGATGTTCACTTCGTCCTACGAGTCGGTCTATGACGGCGATGACCGCTGGCAGCACCTGGACGTGCCGACCGGCGCCGCCTACGAGTGGGACGCCACCTCCACCTACGTGCGCAAACCGCCGTACTTCGAGGGCATGAGCATGACCCCGCCTCCGCTGGCTGACGTTCGCGGCGCCCGGGTGCTGGCCAAGTTGGGCGACAGCATCACGACCGACCACATCTCCCCGGCGGGCAACATCCGGCGAGACGGTCCAGCCGGGCGATGGTTGATCGACGGCGGAGTGGACCCCTCCGACTTCAACCAGTACGGCGCCCGCCGGGGCAACCACGAGATCATGATCAGGGGCACATTCGCCAACATTCGCCTCCGCAATCAGCTGGCCCCTGGCACCGAGGGCGGCGTGACCCGGTACCTGCCCGACGGCGAGCAGATGGCGATCTACGACGCCGCCCAGCGCTATCAGGCCGACGGCGTGCCCCTGGTGATCCTCGCCGGCAAGGAGTACGGCTCGGGGTCGTCGCGCGACTGGGCCGCCAAGGGGACGGCGCTGCTCGGGGTTCGAGCCGTGCTGGCGGAGAGCTTCGAGCGGATCCATCGTTCAAACCTGGTGGGCATGGGCATCCTGCCGCTGCAGTACCAGGCCGGCGACACCGCCGAGTCGTTGGGGTTGACCGGTGAGGAGGTCTTCGACGTCACCGGCCTGGAGGGGCTGGCCGACGACGCTCGGCTGCCCGACTCACTGCAGGTGACCGCCGACGGGCGGGCCTTTGCGGTCGTGCTGCGCATCGACACTCCCAAGGAGGAGGAATACTTCCGTCACGGTGGAATCCTCTTGTACGTGCTCCGTCAGCTCCGGGGGCGCAGCTAGGTCCCAGGCATCGGGTTCGATTTACACCTCGGGTTCGGTTGACTTCCAAAAATCGACAAAACCGTGCCCGAGGTGAAAAACGAACCCGGCCGACCACCAGCTTGGGGCCCAATCAGTGGGTCAGGCGGCCGGGGCGTGCAAACCTCGCAGCGGGTCCAGGTTGGCGGCGACCATCGACTCGAGGGTTTCCAGCATGGCCCGGGCCGGGGCGCTGGGCCGCCCCCGCCGGCGTAACACCACGCCTACCCGGCGCCGGGGGAGGTCCGACACGCTTACTCTGGTGAAGCCGCTCAGGGCCTCGACGGCGCCGGTCGCCGGAAGGATGGCTGGTCCGTACCCCTGGAGGGTGAGCGAGGCGATCAGGCGCACCCCATCCAGTTCGGCGCGCGGCTGCAGGACGATACCCACGGCGCGGCAGGCGTCGTCGATCTCGTCGCGGAACGTGGTGCCGGGGGCAGGCAGGAGAAGCCGGAAGCCGTCGAGCTCTCGGAGGGGAACCTGGCGGCGGTCCGCGAAGGCGTGATCGCTCGGAACCACCAACACCAGATCCTCGTCGAACAGGGGACGTTCGACGAGATCGGGGCTGCTCTGGGGCAGATTGACGATGGCCGCATCGAGCGAACCAGACGCCAGGTGCGGTTCCAGGGTGGCCGACGTTCCCTCACCGACCACCAGCCGGACCTTGGGGTGGGCCCGGCCCATCCCGTCGACCAGCAGTGGAGCCAGCCAGCGCGCCGTAGTACCGATCATGCCGATCCGGGCCGTTCCGGCCACCTCGTGGCGCAGGGCGGCCACATCCGCCACGGCCGCCTCCAGCTCGGCCGCCACCCGCCGGCCCCGCTCCACGACGGCCTGGCCTTCCTCGGTCAGCTGGCTGCCATGTCGATCGACCAGCTGGACGCCCAGTTCCCGTTCGAGCCGAGCTACGTGACTGGAGACATTGGACTGCACGGTCTGGAGCGCGGTAGCCGCAGCCGAGAAGCTGCCATGGTCGGCAATGGCGATGAGCGCCTGCAGCTGCCGAAAGTCCATCAGCACAAGAGATACCACAGATACTCCGAAGCGTTACGGCAGATCCAGTGGTCCGGGCGTCTCGCCCCGCCCGGTCGCAGGGGGGAGGCCGGCGAGAAAGCGGTAGCGTCGGGCATGGCCGGTGCCGCGGCGTTCTTCGACCTCGACCGGACCCTCCTACGGACGTCGAGCACCCCGGCGCTCAACCAGGCCCTGTTCGAACACGGGCTGGCCGGGCGGGGCGCCCTACCAGGGCAGGGCCTGGTGATGCAGTTCTACAACGCCTTCGGCGAGACCCTGCCCTCGATGGCGACGGCACGCGCCGCGGCCCTGGCCGCCCGGGGCTGGTCACTCGCAGAGGTGCGCGACGCCGCCGAGGCGGCAGCCGGCCAACTCGAAAAGCAGGTCCTCCCGTACGTCCCGGCCCTGCTCGACTCGCACCGCCTGGCCGGCCGGCGGTTGGTGCTGGCCACCACCACCCCCTACGACCTGGTCGAGCCGCTGGCCCGGCGGCTTCACTTTGACGACATCGTCGCCACCCGGTACGCAACGGTCGTCGACCGGGAAGGCGTCGAGCGCTACCGGGGCCGGATCGAGGGCCGGTTCGTATGGTCGTTCGGAAAGTTGCAGGCCGTCCGCACCTGGGCCGAAGCCGTAGGCGTCAGCCTGCGCCAGAGCTGGGCCTACTCCGACAGCGTCTACGACATTCCGTTGCTGGCCGCCGTCGGGCACGCCACCGCCGTCAACCCCGACATCCGCCTGCAGGCCGCGGCCATGCTCCGCCGATGGCCGGTGCTGCATCTGGACGCCCCGCCGGGAGTTCCCAAGGTGCTGGGTGCCGAACCCATGGATGCCCTACGGGTGCTGTCGCATCGAAGCGCGTTCCCGTTTGCCCGCTTCGACATCGGGGGGACGGAGCACATCCCCCGGCGCGGCCCGGCCATCGTGGCCGCCAACCACCGCAGCTACTTCGATATCACCGCCTGGGGGCTGGCCGTGTTCGAGGCCGGCCGCAACCCGAGGGGGCTGGCCAAGAAGGAGATGTTCGACGCGCCGATCATCGGCACCATCGTGCGAGCGTCGGGAGCCATCTGCGTCGATAGGAAGGGATCGGGCCGGGCCGCGTACGACGCGGCCGAACAGGCTCTGCGGAGCGGCGAGGTTCTGATCGTCGCACCACAAGCGACGATCCCGCGGGGCGAGGCGTTCTTCGATCCCCGGTTGCGGGGCAAGTCCGGAGTGGCCCGTTTGGCTGCGGCTACGGGGGCCCCGGTGATCCCCATGGGAGTGTGGGGGACTGAGCAAGTGTGGCCGAGGTCGTCCCGGCTGCCTACGGTGACTAACGTCATGCACCCCCCGACCGTCCGTGTTCGTGTCGGCCCGCCCGTGCGCGGCCTGACAGGGACCAACTTCCAGGCTGATACGGAGAGAATCATGGCCGCCATCACCGCCCAGCTTCCTCCCGAAGCGCAATTGCGGCGGATCCCGACCGCGGAAGAACTGGCCCGGACCGTCCCTCCGGGCCGGGCGGCGGCTCCCGGTGAGCCGGTGGCCCCGTGAGCGAAGACGAGGGCCCGGGCGAGGAGGCCGAGGCCAGCCGCGATGAGCCCTGGCTGATCACCAGTCCGCCGCCCCCCCCGCCCCCGATCGGCTCGCCGCTCGCACCGGTGCAGCCCGGCCCGGCCCCGGCGCCGCCCGGACCCCCGCCTGTCGTCCCACCTCCGTCGAGCGGGCCGCCGCCTCCGTCCGGACCACCGAAGTCGGCGCCAGGCGCCGGCGGGCCGCCGGCCGGGTCACCCGGCCACGAGACCATCCGGCTCCCGGCCGTGCCCGCCGAGCCCAGTCTGGCCGCTCCGCCGCCTCCTCCGGCCGCGGTGCCCGGGGTGGCCACGCCGGTGGCGGCGCCGTCGCCCACCTCGCCCGAGCCGCCCCCGCCCGCTGCGGCCTCGTCGCCCGAGCCGTCCCCGCCTCCCCCCCCGCCTCCCGGGGTCGGCGGAACCACCGAGCCGCCTGGCCCGGAGCCGGCGCCGGCATCGGCGAGCGCGCCCTCCACCGAGACCACCACGATGGCGACGCAACCCGCGCCCCTGACATCGTCAGGCAGCCCTCCGCCGCCGGCGCCGGAAGCCCCGCCCGCCGCGGTTCCCTCCCCTGAACCGCCCCCGCCCGCTGAGGCCGCGTCGCCCGAGCCGCCAGCTCGCGGGTCCGCGGCCGGGCCGCCTACGACCGACGCGACCGGCTCTCTGCCCTCGCCGGCGATCGAGCCTTCCGGAGTGCTCCTGGCCGAGGCCGCAGCGACGGCCGAGCCCGCCCGACCAGGTGAACCAGCCCCGGCGACCGGCGCCCAGGCGGGTCCTCGAACCTCACATCGGGCCGGCCTCATGGCGGCTGGAACGTCAGCGGCCAAGGCCGCGGCGACCGAGGTGCGACAGGAGTCTCCGTGGGTGCTGGCCTCCGCAGCCGTCCTGCTGGCGTTCGCCATGAGCTGGTTCGCCGGCATCCTGCTGTCGTTCCGGCACGCACCCGGCATCACCAGCCGGGACCGTATCCTGCAGTTCTTCGAGCCTGGGCAGCTGATCTGGGCGGTCGCGATTCTGGTCGCGGTGGCGCTGCTCACGACCGGACGGAAGTTCGATTCGGGCCCGGCTCGCAAGTCACACTGGAACGAGATTGTGCCGGTGGGTCTGTTCGTCGCTGGTGCCGTGGTGACGTTCTCGGCGCTGGTGGGCGTCCTGGTCGAGCTGAGCAACTTCGGCAACGGGATCGACGAGGCCTTCGCAGGGTTGATCGTCTACCTCGCCGTGCTCGTGATCGGGGCCGCCGAAACCTGGTTCGCCCACACCGAGCTGGCCGCCCGTCGGGAGGCGAGCAAGCCTTCGGGGTGACCGCCCCGGGGTTCACCAGGTCCGGCGGGGCCGTTCGTAGCGCCGATGCCGCGGCTCGCCGCCCTCGGCTGGAGTGGACCGGCCAATAATCCCGGTTCGGTCCGGCTGATGCCGCTACGCCGCCATCCCCGCTGGTGTCGGGCCGCCCTGCGGCCGGCGATTCACGCCGGCCAGCGCCACCGACCGTCGGGATCAACCTCCAGCCAGCCGAGCCTGATCCGCAGCTCGTTGAGGCGTTCGACCGCGGCATAGGCGGTCGTGGTGGTCATGTCCGGTCGAGCCGGACCTTCGTCGAAGAGGTCATGCTCCAGTTGACGGACCATCGCGATCGCGGTGGTCATCTCCTGAGAGGTCAGGGGTGCTTCTCTGACCATCGTCCCGCCCATCATGCTCATAACAACCGCCCTTGGAGAAACTGCGCGAACTGCAGACACCTGCATCATGAACGGGCCGGTCCATGAACCGTCCAAGTTCCGCCCAACGATCGGTCAATTCACCCGCTGATGACCCGGACCGCCTATTCCGATGGCCAGGTTGCCGCGCCCCGTCCCGGCTTACCGGTCCGGCGCCGGCGCGGCGTCGATGGCGATCGCGTTCCCAACGCCCAGGTTCGTCGCCACGCCCCGGCCTCCGGGCCAGTCAACGACGGCGTGGTCCGGCGCGCCGCCCGCTTTCTCGCCGTCCACCAATCGGTGGTTTGCTCGTCGGCCAGAGCCGCCATGGCGCGCTCGAGGTCAGTGGCCAATCGGCGGGCGTCGCCGCCCGCCTGGCTCCGCAAGGGATGGCCGAAGGTGATGCAGGTAACGCCGGGTCGCAGCCGGGTCGATCCTTTGGCCAGGATCGGCCGGGTTCCCTCCACGTGCACGGGCACGATGGGCCGGCCGCTACGAGTTCCCAGCCAGGCCGCCCCGGCCCGGTGGGGCTGGCCCCACCCGTCGGGGCTGCGACCACCTTCGGGAAAGATAAGCAGGCTCCAGTCCTCAGCCAATAGGTCCGCGACCCGGTTGGCGGAGTCCCGGCTGACCCGCTGGCGTTCGATCGGCACCGCGTTGAGCAGGAAGGCAAAGGTGACGGCCTTCAGGCGGGTGTCGAAGAAGTAATCGGCGGCTCCGGCCACGAACATATGGTGCCGCCATGGTTCCGGGATCACCGATAGGAGGAGAGGGGCATCGAGATGACTGGCATGGTTAGCGGCGAAGATGACCGGCTCGTCGAGATGGGCGATACGGTCCAGGCCGTCCACCCGCGGCGCGGCCAGAGCGTGCACGATCGGGCGGGCGACAAGTTCCGAGACGAGCACCCGCCCGACGCGGGCCGGATAACGGCGAGCCCATTCGGTGTCGTACGCCATCCCCAGATTTCGTTCCACCGCCGGCCGGGGAACTCCACCTGGCCATGTCGGCGCAACGACGGGGAACGCCCCCGCTGGCCGCCAGGCCGCCATCCGGGCCGGCCACGATGACGGCCACTTCGACGTGGCGTTGACCGGAAGCCGGCGACGGGGCTGGATCGAGCCAGGCAGCATCACGCCGTCAGGATCGGCGCTCACTAGTGCACGTCCGCCATGAGGATCGGGGGGCAGTGAAGGTGGGTGATGGTGGGCTCCCGGCCGACCGTGTCGGTTGCCATCTCCAAGGCGTCCAGGAGGGTCGACGCCGGGGAGAAGCCGAGCCGCCGCACCGCTCTGGGGTCGCCTCCAACGATTATGACCCGTCCCAGGTGCTCAAGGGCATGGGCCCCCCAATACCACATGTAAAAGGGGTGGACGCCGTGATAGGCGTGGCTGGTGCGGTACAGGTGCCGGTACCACTCGTCCGTGGCGAAACGCTCCTCGTAGGTCTTCTCGATCTCCACCGGATCGGTGGTGGCCGATAGCACCTCCTCGAAGAAGTCGATGTACGACGGGTGGTGCACGGGATGGAACGCCCATGGGGTGGGGTGGGAAAGGATGGCCACCCCGCCCTCGCGGACCAGCGGCCGGCCCCGGTAGAGGTTGAACAGGTAGCCCAGACCCATGCACATCACCAGGATCGGGTTCATGATCGAGTTGACGTTGTACGGGCACAGGTGGGGGAGTCCGAAGACGGCCACGTCGGTTTGGCCTTCGACGTCGACCAGCTGCTGGCGGTAGATCATGGCGGTGGTCGCGGCGTGCACGGCCTCGACCTCGCCGGCGTGGACACTGGTCATGGCGTGAGGCGCCTTGATGGTCTGGAAGATCGACCGCGCCATCCGATCCGGGACCAGTGACAGGCTCTTGGTGGTCGCCAGGTAGGTGGCCCGGTCTCTTGGCGTCCACTCCCACTCCCGCCGTTGCAGGAAGGCCATCTGCTCGGGAAAGGTGTCGTTGTTGAGGGTGGTCTCGATCTGGAACACCTTGACCCCGCTGGCGGCGATCAGCCGGCCCATACGCCAGTTGGACGAGTGCAGCTCCGATCGCTCCTGGTCCATAAAAGAGCGAGAGTGGCGCATGGTCGCCACGTTGTGATGGTGGCGCAGGCTGCGGTAGCTGGCCAGGCCGGTGGCAACGCTCTTGTGACCACCGTCCATGGCCACCAGGTTGATGTTGACGTACACCAGCAAGTCGGATTCGGCGGCCCGCCGGTTGATCTCGACGTCCTCGCCCTGGTCGGTCTGGCCGAGAAAAGCCATGCCGTCGGGGTCCTCGGCGTCGTGCTGGAGCAACAGTCCATGCGGAGCGAAGGCGTCGTATACCCGGTCGCCGATGGCGTGGCGCAACTCGGCTTCGGTCATGCGACGGTGGAGAGCCAGGGCGCAGATCAAGACGACGTCGTCGACGCCCGCGCTGGCGGCAGCGTCGAGCACCGCCTCGATGACACGCTGACGGTTGTCGGGTCGCTGCATGGGCGGCAGCGGTAGGGAGATGTCATCGAAGGCGATAGTGAGACGCATGCCCGTGAACAGCATTTCCGGCAGCGGAGGGCAATCGCCCAGTGGATGCAGCAAGGCCTGCCGTATGGCGTCGGTGGGATCTTCGAGTGGGTCGAGCGGCTCCGGGGCGTAGATCACGCGGGACCGACCAGGGGGTAGGCGTTCGAGGCGGAACCCCTCGCCGTGCCAGGTCAGGATCGGTGGGGTGGAGCGGTCGACAGCGAGGACGAATCCGGGGCGGGACATACGACTGCGGCTTCCTATCTCTGCTTCTCGCCGCGCAGGTCGAACGCCACCTTGACCGCCCCCCGGCGACCGGCGCCCGCGGCGTGCTCGATGGCGTCGGCGTAGCGATCCAGAGGGTAAGTGGCGCTGACGAGGCGCTCCAGGCCGGCCGCCTCGACGACGCCCATGGCGAGATCGAAGCTGTGCCGGCCGCCAGCCGCCGGTTCGGGTCCGTAGGCGTAGGCGCCCACCAGGTGGATCTCTCGCTGCCACAGTCCGGTGAGATCCAGGCCGACGTGACCGGGCATTCCCAGCAGCACGACCGTTCCCCCAGGAGCCACAACCGCCAGGGCCTCCTCGATCGAGGTTGCGCTCCCAACGCAGTCGAACACGATGGGGGCACCGCCGGTCAACTGGCCGGTATCGAGGATCCACGATCCGCTGGTCCGGCGCACCGCCCGTCGGAGTTCGCCCGGCTCGACGACTGCGGTCGCTCCCAGTTCGGCGGCAAGCCGGCGTTGCTCCGGGTGTTTGGCGACGCAGAGAAGTGAGGTGAGGTCGGGGCGGAGGTGACGGACGGCGGCGACGGTCGCCAGCCCCAGCGTGCCCGCGCCAATGACGACCGCGAGCACGCCGTCGTCAGTGGCCCCGGACGCGGCGGGTGCGGCCAGGGCGCCGTGCACGGCGCAGGCGGTGGGCTCGATCATCACCGCCGCCTCGTCGCTCCAACTCGCCGGTACTTCGTGCAGTTGCAGCGGATGCGCTACCAGGGCCAACGACCAGCCGCCTCCGGTATCCGCGCAGAATCCGGTCTGCAGGCCGGGCCGCACGTGTCCGGCCACCAGGCGCTCGCAGTGGTTGGTCTGCCCGGACGCGCACGGCGGGCAGGGCGGCTCGATGCCGCGCACCCGGCAGTGGAGCACAGGCTCGATGACGACCCGCCGACCGTCCTCGGCGTCGCCGACCACCTCATGGCCGGGAACGAACGGGAAGCTGACAATCGGTTCGAACCACTTCGACGACCGTCCGTCCACGGTGGCCAGGTCGCTACCGCAGATCCCCGAGAGGCGGGGTCGGACCACCTGCCAGTTCGCCGCCGGCGGCGCCGGCGTATCGACGTCGACCAGGCGCAGCGGCCCCACCCGGCCCCCTGCGCCCGGCTTCCATCCCGACGCCAACCTGGCGGTGGTGAACCGGGCCAGCGACCCTTCCATCTGCAGGGCTTTCATGACCGCAGCACCCGGGCCGGCTCGGTCCGCCGGGGCCCCATGGGCAGCAGCGGGCGGGGTCCTTGAGGTGCCCGGGGCCAGTATTCGACATGCCAGCCCCGCTTGCGGGCGATGGCGGCCAGCTTGGTCTCTGGGTTGACCGCAACCGGATGGCCCGACGCCTCCAGCATGGCCAGGTCGCTGGCTGAGTCGGCGTAAGCCACGCTCTGTTGGAGGTCGATGTGATGGGCGGTGGCAAAGTCGGCCATGATCAGGGCCCGAGCCTCCCCCGTCGGCGGAGCCTCGAGGAGCTCGCCGGTGAAGTGGCCGTTCTTTGTCCCGAGTCGAGCACAGATCACCTCGTCGAAGAGGGGCCGGAACGGTTCGATCACGACATCCAGGGCCCCGGTGATCAGGAGCGTCTTGTGGCCCCGCTCCCGATGCTCGCGGACCCGCCGGATGCCGGCCGGAAATGACTTGGCGAGCACCAGGTCGCTGAAGAGCTCCCATGCGTCGCGCTGCAGTCGTGCCACGGGCGCGCCCTCGTAGCGCCGGTAGAAGTAGCGCAGAAAGTCGCCCCGGTCGGTCCGGTCCAGCGCCAGCAGCCGAGGGGCTTCGCGGACGGTGCGGATCACGAAGCGGGCCCGTTCGGCGTCGCCGGCGTGGCGGGTGGCCAGCCAGGCGTAGGAGTCGACCACGTTGGAAGCGATGAGGGTGTTCTCCAGGTCGAACACGGCGAGCTGCCGCTCCGGGGCGAGCACGGCCCGGCGGCCCCGCTCCTCGCGGCTCATACCGGGCGCTCGCCTGGCACTCCCTCCCGGGGCCGCGGCCAGACGAACCCGGGCGTGGGCCACAACGGATGGCAGATAGACGTCGTGGCAGAAATGCTTCCAGTCGATGACGGCCGGGTCGAAGCAGAAGTCCCGCTGGTCTTCGGGTGAAAGAGTGGAAAAGAGCTCGAGCAACCGATCCACCGAGAACACCGCTTCGGTCTCGGCATAGGCGCCGTACAGCTCAACGTACGACAGGGCCCGCTCGGCCTCGTCACGCCGCTCTTCGAGGCGGGCGCTCAACTCCGCCTGGCGGCCGCGCAAGGGCAGCGCCTGGAGGGCCTTCTCGGCCGTGCCGAGTACCTGCGTGGCCCGGCGGAGCTGACGCTGGACCCGGTTGCGCCCCGGGAACGACCACTCCGCGGCATTGATCGGCTGGTCGTGACTGTCGGCGAGGGGATGCTCGACGAACCAGGCCTGGACCAGGTCGACGAGATGCTGGTATCGGAGCGGGTTGCGAGCCCCCGAGGCGACGTGCACGACGTCGGGCTCGGGGAGGGGTCCGCGCCCCGCGACGGCCATGATGGCCGACACCACCAGATCGACGGGGATGACGTCGATGATGCCCTCAGGGACGCCGGGGAACTGCTGGAGGAGCCCCTTGGCGTAGGAGATGATCACCGGATCGGCCATCCTGAAACCGCGGATCCATCCCGGTTCGGGGGCGGCGAGCGCCGATTCGATGATCGAGGGCCGCACGATCGTGACCGGAAGCACGCCCCGGGATTCGAGCAAGGCCCGCTCGCCGAGTGACTTGGTGTAGGCGTAGGCGTCGGGCCATCCCAGGGCCTTGGCCCGGGCCTTGCCGGCGTTGACGAGACGGTCCTTGCACCAGTCCTCGCGGAGTCGTTCGGATTTGGCGGCCAGCAGCGGCGTGCCCGCGGCGCCGAGCTCTTGGCGGGCCCGGCTCTGGAAACGAGCCAGCATCCTGGGGTCCCGGCTGTCGGCGTCGGCGTCGCCTCGCGCCCGCCGAGCGGCCTCGACTTCGGGCCGCCAGGCGATCTCGGTTGACCAGGGGGTATCCGGAAGGGTGGCCTCGGGAGCCCGGCCTCGGCGGCTGCCTGCCACGTAGGCGGTCGAGACGGCGATGAGGTGGGGAAGCCCACCGTCAGTGTGCAGTTCGCCGGCGTGCAACCGATTGAGGGTGGCCGCCATCCGGACCGGTCCCAGCAGGTTGATCTCCACCGCCGAGTCGAGAGGAGAGTCGAAGCTGACGGTGGCGGCCGAATGGATCACCGTCGGGCAGGAAGCCAGCAGGTCTTCGCCGGCGCGGTCCAGACCGAGGCCGTCGACGCCGACATCGCCGGCCATGACGAGGACCCGGCGGTCCATCTCGGCGGTGAAACGGTCGCCCAGCTCAGCCCGGAGCCGGTCGAAGCAGTTGTTTTTGAGGACCTCACGGCGGACCCGGTCGACGGCGCCGCGCCGTCCGGGGCGGACCAGCAGGGCCACCTCGCAATCAGGCACGCTGCGGAGGAGCCGTTCGGTGAGGGCGGTCCCGAGGAAGCCGGTGGCGCCGGTAATGGCGATGCGCCGGCCGCCGAGGGCTTCGCGGAGCATTGTGATTGTCTACCATCTGGTAAGTGGCTCCGGCAATCCCCCAGGACAGAAACAGTGGCGGGTCTCGGCTCGGTCCACTCGGGCGGGGTGGCCCGGGCCGGGTGAGGGGCGTGGGCTGCGTCGGTCGGGTGGGTCGGGTTGGTGGGGTGGGTTGGTGGGGTGGGTCGGTGACCAGGTCGCTCGGGCCGAGGGCACGTCGGCCCGGTCGGTAGATGGCCGTGGTCAGCACCCGGGACCGGACCGTGGACGCGGCGCTGGCGGCATTCGCCACCCGGGGCTATGAGGCCACGTCACTCGACAACCTGGCCGCCTCGCTGGGCGTGCGCAAACAGACGATCCTCTATCACTTTGTCTCCAAGGAGGCCCTGCTCGATGCGGTCATCGACGAAGCCGGCGCCGAGCTGATCGCCGTCCTGGAGCGGGCCGTGTCCGGGTCCGCGGAGGGATGGTCGCGCATCGATGCGGTGGTGCGTTCGGTGTTCCGGCTGGCCGGACGACGCCCGGAGTTACTGGGGTTGCTGCGGGAGATCAGCCGACTGGGACCTCCGTCGGCGACCCGGTTCCGGGAGATGCTCGGTCCGTTTATCGAGCGGGCTACCGGCTTTCTGGAAGGAGGCATGGAGGCGGGCGAGTTCCGGGGGCAGGACGCCCGCCTGCTGCTGCTGGCGACCTACTCGACGGTGATCGGGGTGGCGACCGAAGTGGAGGTGCTCCGGGCCCTGGGGATCGAGCCCAGCGCCCGGTCACTGGTGCGCCGGCGGGCCGAGTTGCTGGCGTTCCTGCAGTCGGCCTTGCTACCCGATGGTGCGGCCCGGGCCTGACCGGCCCCAGCGGGGTGGGCGGCTGAGGGCGCCGGCTTGGACGTGGCGGCCCCAGCTCGAACCACCCTGCCACCTGCGGCCCTGCTTAGTGGGAAGGGCGCTTCGCCTTCGGCGGGGTGTAACGCCGGTTGGCCGTGGGCCCGGTGGGCGTCGTCTCTTTCCTTCGACGCCGGCGCCCGCCCGATCCGGCCGGGGCTGCCGGCGCCGGGCGGTTCGAGGCCGACCGCCCGGCCCGCTGGCGAGCAGTGGCCGCCTTGCGCTGGCGCTGGGTCAGGACGAAGGCGTAGACGACCGGGATGACGAGCGCCAGCAGATGGGTCGTGGACATTGAGGCCGGAACCTTGGGAAGCGTGACGAAGAAGGCGGCGATGACGGCGGAGAAGCCCACGATGAGGCGGTGGTGGGTCCGCACGATCGCCAGCACCGCGAGCGAGGCGACCAGTCCGATCAGACTCAGCGTGGTGGACGGATGGGTGGGCGCGCCCTTGCCGTGGGTCACGGTGAGGTTGAGAATCGAAACCACGACGAGTTCCAAGCCGACCAGGTACCCGTAGAGCGGTTCCGGGCTACGCATGTCGCTCGGGTTCAGGTCGAGATCATCGGCCTGGACCGCCGGTTCGGACGCCGGGTCTCCCTGTCGGCTCCGGGGTGAGAGCCAACGGAACGGGAGTCGCGCCGACCGATCGCCGGCGTCGCCGGCGTCGCCGGTGTCGGGCTCGGCGCCGTCGGAGTCATCTGGGAAGCTGTCGGGGGTGGCGCCGCTGCGGCTGGCCCCCCTTCGCCCGATCACTCAGTCGCCTTCGGGCTTGGTACCAGGGGCGGGGGAGTCGCCCGGGCCGCCTTGGGGTCGGGGGGCACCAGCCCGGTTTTCGAGCAGCCAGGGCCGGATGCTCACCACGCTGCGACGGGGCCGGCCATGTTCGACCTCGGCCTCAACCGGAAGGTCTTGAGGTGGGTCGCCGGAGGTGGTTTGGATGATGGCTGGGTCTTCGCGCTCCTTGCCGAAGACTTGCTGCAAGCCGAAGGCGATCCCAGTCAGGACGGCGCCAGAGGCGCTTCGCTTGCGCCATGCCTCTACTTTGCTGGGCAGGGCGCTGGACGAGCCACCGTCAGGACCGCCAGTGAGTGTTTCGTGGTCACCCGCGTCGTCGGCCGCGCTCAGGTCGAGGTCGTCGAGATCACCGAAGTCCTCCAGGCCGTCGGCGTATCCGCTCGCTCGCCCGGCCTCGACATCCTCGCCGGGATCCGGCGAGTCACCATCGCGCACCACGGGTCCACGGTAGCGCCCGCGGCGTGGTCAACTCCGTCGCCGCGGGGGCAAATGCCGGTCGGACCGCGAATGGGTGCCGCCGCCACCCCGATATCGGCCCCTCTAACCCCATTTCGTCGTATTTGTCGCGTATCACCCAACTTTTATAACAAGAGCCGAGACGAGGGCTGGTCTGGTGGGCGAGATGGCCGCGATCAAGTGGCCGGCGGCGGGGGTTCTGGCCGGGCCTGGCGGGTGACCGGGGGCACCGGACGGACGCGACGCGAGGGCGCCGGCGGACCGGCCCGGATGGCGCCGGGGGCGGACCGGCCGGGGGCCACCGGGTCACCTGGGCCCGGGGCCGGGGCCCGGGCCGGCCGACTCAGGCGTTCGGCAGGGGAGCGGGCAGGAGGGTGTCACCACACAGGTGCCGGTCGACGGCGGTCGCCGCCGACCGCCCTTCCGCGATCGCCCACACGATCAAGCTCTGACCGCGTCCGGCGTCGCCGCAGACGAACACGCCCGGGACGTCTGTCTCGTAGGACGAGGACCGCGCCATGGTGCCACGTGGCCCGAGTGACACGCCGAACGCCTCCGCCAGGGCGGGCTCCGGACCCGAGAACCCCAGGGCCAGCAGGACCAACTCGCAGGGCAGCTCGAACTCGGTACCGTCGATGGGATCGAACCGGGGCCGTCCATGGTCGATCGTCAGGGTCACCTCACAGGCCCGCAGCCCCCGGACCTGGCCGGCCTCGTCGCCCGCGAACTCGACGGTGTTGACCGCGAACACCCGCTCGCCACCTTCTTCGTGGGCGGATGAGGTCCGGAACATCAGGGGCCAGGTCGGCCACGGCGTGGACGGGTCGCGGGCATCGGGAGGACGGGGCATGATCTCGAACTGGTGGACCGATACCGCCCCCTGTCGGTGCACGGTGCCGAGGCAGTCCGCCCCGGTGTCGCCGCCGCCGATGATCACGACTCGTTTGCCGGCGGCACTGATCGGTGTCGCCGAAGCCGGGTCGGCGGCCTCCACGGCCCGGTTGGCCAGGGGCAGGAACTCCATGGCCTGGTGGATGCCCGCCAGCTCTCGGCCCGGGACCGCCAGGTCGCGCCCCACCGTGGCGCCGACCGCGATCACCACGGCGTCATGTGTCGCCCGGATGTCCGCCGCCGCAGCACCGGCGCGGCCAGCCCGGGCGCCGGCCCCGTCGCGGTCGCCGTCACCCTCGCCTTCGCCGGTCCCACCCACCTCGACCCCGCAGACGAACTCCGTCCCCTCGTCTCGCATCTGATCCAGCCGGCGGTCGAGGAATCGCTTCTCCATCTTGAACTCGGGGATCCCGTAGCGGAGGAGTCCACCGGGCTTCTCGTCGCGCTCGTAGACGGTGACGGCGTGGCCGGCCCTGGTCAGTTGCTGGGCGGCGGCCAGGCCGGCGGGCCCCGAGCCGATAACCGCCACGCTGCGACCGGTCCGGGACGTGGGCGGAATGGGCGTCACCCATCCCTCGTCCCATGCCCGGTCGATGATCGACACTTCGACCTGCTTGATGGTCACGGGATCGGAGTTGATGCCGAGCACGCAGGCCGCCTCGCACGGCGCCGGGCACAGCCGCCCGGTGAACTCCGGGAAGTTATTGGTGGCGTGCAAGCGTTCGATGGCGGCGTGCCATTGGTCGCGGTAGACGAGGTCGTTCCAGTCCGGGATGAGGTTGCCGAGCGGGCACCCGTCATTGCAGAACGGGATGCCGCAGTCCATGCACCGGCTGGCCTGAGTTCGCAGCCGGTCGTCGGGAAAGGGCTCGTACACCTCGTGCCAGTCGCGCAGCCGGACCGGCACCGACCGGCGCAACGGGAGCTCCCGGCCGGCCTCCAAAAAACCGGTCGGCTTACCCATGGGCCGCCGCCATGATGGCCTGGTCGGCAGCCACCCCGGCCTCGTCGGCGGCTCGCATGGCCTCGATGACCCGCTTGTAGTCGCGAGGCATCACCTTGGCGAAGCGGTAGGCGGGGCGCGGCCACCCGGCCAGCAGGCGGGAGGCCACTGCCGACCCGGTCTCGGTGGCGTGCCGGCTCAGGAGCTCCTCGAGCCAGGCCACGTCCTGGTCGTCGCACTCCTCGAGGTCGACCATCTCGGGATTGAGCCGGGCCGGAAACGACCCGTCCGGATCCCACACGAACGCCACCCCGCCGGACATCCCGGCTCCGAAGTTGCGCCCGGTGGGTCCCAACACCACGACCTGGCCTCCGGTCATGTACTCGCAGCCGTGGTCACCGACGCCTTCTACGACAGCGATGGCGCCGGAGTTGCGCACCGCGAAGCGCTCTCCGACCACACCTCGGATGAGCGCTTCACCGCCGGTCGCCCCGTACAGAATCACGTTGCCGGCGATGATCTGTTCTTCGGCGACAAAGCCGGCTGGTGCCAGGGTCGACGGCCGGACGATCAGACGGCCGCCCGACAGGCCCTTCCCGAGATAGTCGTTGGCGTCGCCCTCCAACCGCAGGGTGATGCCACGGGGCAGGAAGGCGCCGAAGCTCTGCCCTGCCGAACCGGTGAAGGCGATGTCAATGGTGCCGTCAGGGAGGCCGGCGCCGCCGTACCTGCGGGTGACCTCGGCTCCGAGCAGGGTGCCCACCGTGCGGTTGACGTTGCGCACCGGCATGGAGATCTGGACCGGGACGGCATCATCGAGCGCCGGGCGGCAGGCCTCGATCAGGGTGCGGTCGAGCGCCCGGTCGAGGCCGTGGTCCTGGGCCTGGACACACTGTCTGGCGGCATCCGGGGCGGCGTCGGGGGTGACCAGGATGGGGGCGAGATCGAGGCCCTGGGCTTTCCAGTGGCCTATTGCGGTGGTGATGTCGATCAACTCCGGATGACCGATGATCTCGTCCAGGGAGTGGAAGCCCAAGGCCCCGAGCAGCTCGCGGACTTCCTCGGCGATGTATTCGAAGAAGTTGACGACGAACTCCGGCCGGCCCGTGAACCGCTTGCGCAGCTCGGGGTTCTGGGTGGCGATACCGACCGGGCAGGTGTCGAGATGGCAGACGCGCATCAAGATGCAGCCGCTCACGACCAGCGGGGCGGTGGCGAAACCGTACTCCTCGGCGCCGAGCAGGGCCGCGATCAGCACGTCCCGGCCGGTCTTGAGCTGCCCGTCCACCTGCACCACGATCCGGTCACGGAGTCGATTGCGCATCAGCGTCTGCTGGGTCTCCGCCAAACCGAGCTCCCAGGGCACGCCGGAGTGTTTGAGGGAGTTCAGTGGTGCCGCGCCGGTGCCGCCGTCGTGCCCGGAGATGAGGACCACGTCGGCGTGGGCTTTGGAGACGCCCGCGGCCACGGTGCCCACGCCGACCTCGGCGACCAGCTTGACGTGGATGCGCGCCGCGTCGTTGGCATTCTTGAGGTCGTAGATGAGCTGGGCCAGATCCTCGATGGAGTAGATGTCATGGTGTGGTGGGGGGGAGATGAGCCCCACACCCGGCGTGGAATTCCGGGTCTTGGCGATCCACGGGTACACCTTGTGGCCCGGGAGCTGGCCGCCCTCTCCGGGCTTGGCTCCTTGGGCCATCTTGATCTGGATGTCGTCAGCATTGACCAGATACTCACTGGTCACGCCAAAACGACCTGACGCCACCTGTTTGATAGCGCTTCTCCGCAGGTCCCCGTTGGGGTCCGGGACATACCGCTCGGCGTCTTCGCCACCCTCTCCTGTGTTCGACCGCCCGCCGATGCGGTTCATGGCAATGGCGAGCGTCTCGTGGGCCTCGGCCGAGATCGAGCCGTAGGACATGGCACCGGTACTGAACCGCTTCACGATGGCGGACACTGGCTCCACTTCGTCGAGGGGAACCGGCTGGCGCCCGATCTCGCCGGCGGTTCGCACCCGGAACAAGCCCCGGAGAGTGCCCAGTCGGGCCGATTGATTGTCGACGGCAGCGGTGTATTGCTTGAAGACGTCGTAGCGTCCGGTTCGGGTGGCGTGCTGCAGCTTGTGAACCGTGGTCGGATTGA
This sequence comes from uncultured Acidimicrobiaceae bacterium, assembly GCA_963769725.1. Taxonomy (GTDB): domain Bacteria; phylum Actinomycetota; class Acidimicrobiia; order Acidimicrobiales; family Palsa-688; genus PALSA-693. Next base: position 144,383 of record CAVYMU010000014.1, read on the forward strand.
AAAGGTGGAATTCGCCTTCCCGACGCCACTGGTATTCGCCTCCGCCTTCGAGCTCGCGGTGAGCGAGTTCGCTGGGCCGGGACGGGAAGGCCCGCTCGTGCCGGGCCACCACCTCGGCCGCTATCTCGTCCAGTCCGATGCCGCCGATGCGACTGACCGTGCCGGTGAAATAGGCATCGACTACGGCATTCGAGAGTCCGACCGCTTCGAACACCTGGGCACCGGTATACGAGGCGACGGTCGAGATGCCCATCTTGGACATGATCTTGAGCACGCCCTTGCCGCACGCTTTGATGTAGTTGCGGATGGCCTGGCGCGGAGTGAGGCCGGCCAGCGCCCCCTCGCCGGTCAGGTCGGTGATGGTGTCGAAGGCCAGGTATGGGTTGATGGCTGCGGCGCCGTAGCCGAGAAGGAGGGCCATGTGGTGCACCTCCCGGGCCTCCCCGGTCTCGATGACCAAGCCCACGCGGGTGCGGGTCTTTTTCTGGATGAGATGGTGATGGACCGCGCTGACGAGTAGCAGGGCGGGAATGGGCGCCAGGTCCGGGGATGAGTGCCGGTCGGAAAGCACGATGACCTTGGCGCCGGCCGCGATGGCGGCGTCGACGCGCTCGCACAGGTCGACCAGGGCCTGGCCCAGGGCCGGGCCGGGCTCGGCCGCGCCGACCGGGAACAGGCCGTCGACGGCGAAGGTGTGCCAGCCGGGCTGGGTGCCGTCCTCGTTGATGTAGAGGAGCTTGGCCAGCTCCTCGTTGGTCAAGACCGGCCTGGGCATGACGATCTGGTTGCAGCTGTCCGGCTCGGGTGCGAGCAGGTTGCGCTCCGGGCCAATGGTGCTGGCCAGGGAGGTGACCAGCTCCTCCCGGATGGCATCGAGGGGCGGGTTGGTCACCTGGGCGAACAGCTGCTGAAAGTAGTCATACAGCAGACGGGGCCGTTCAGACAGCACCACGATGGGGGTGTCGGTCCCCATGGAGCCGATCGGCTCCAAGCCGGTTTCGGACATGGGTGCCAGCAGCACCTTGAGATCTTCGGTGGTGTAACCGAAGAGACGCTGATGGGCCAGCACCGACGCATGTTGGGGCGTCAAGGGAAAGCGGGGTGCCAGATCGTCGAAATGAATCTGCTTCCGGGCCAGCCACTGCGAGTAGGGGTGTTCGGCGGCCAGGGCCGACTTGATTTCCTCGTCGGCGACAATGCGCCCTTGGGCGGTGTTAACGAGGAACATGCGACCGGGCTGCAGCCGGCCCCGGGCTACGACCCGGGCGGGGTCGATATCGAGCACACCGACCTCCGAGGCCATGACGACCAAGCCGTCGTCAGTGACCCAGTAACGGGAGGGACGGAGTCCGTTGCGGTCGAGGACGGCGCCGATCACCGTCCCGTCGGTGAAGGCGATAGAGGCCGGACCGTCCCACGGCTCCATCAGAGCGGCATGGAACTGGTAGAAGGCCCGCTTGGCCGGGTCCATATGACGGTGCTGCTCCCAGGCTTCGGGAATCATCATCAGCACCGCGTGGGGCAGGGAGCGCCCTCCGAGGTGGAGGAGCTCCAGCACCTCATCAAAGCTGGCCGAGTCACTGGCGCCCGGTGTGATGATGGGAAAGATCCGCCCCAACTCGCCGGGGAACAGGTCGCTGGCGAGCAGATCCTCGCGGGCTCGCATCCAGTTGCGGTTGCCCTGCAACGTGTTGATCTCGCCGTTGTGGGCGAGGTAGCGGTAAGGGTGGGCGAGCGGCCAGCTGGGGAAGGTGTTCGTCGAGAACCGCGAATGCACCAGGGCCAGCGCACTCTCGAAGCGCTCGTCGCCCAGCTCCGGGAAAAAGACTTCCACCTGGGGTGCGGTGAGCATCCCCTTGTAGACAACGGTCCGGGCCGAAAGGGAAGCAAAGTAGACGTCGGTCAGGTCGTGTTCAATCCGCTTGCGCAGCATGAACGCCTGCCGCTCGAGAGCCAGGCCGTAATTTCCGGCGGGGCTGGCCACGAAGACCTGGTGGAAGCTCGGCATGGCGCTACTGGCAATGCTGCCGATCGGTGAGGCATCGGTCGGCAGATCCCGCCAGCCGAGCACGACCAGATCCTCGGCGGCGGCCAGCTGCTCGATCCGCAGGCGGGCCGCCCCGGCCCGGGCGGGATCGGCCGGAAGGAACCCGATCCCCGTGGCATATGTCCCCGGATCGGGCAGCTCGAACCCCACCACCTGGCGGTAGAAGCGGTCGGGAATCTGGACCAGGATCCCGGCCCCATCGCCGGTGTTGACCTCGGCGCCCGAGGCGCCCCGGTGCTCCAGATGGCAGAGGCTGTCCAGGCCCATCCGCACGATGTCCTGGCTCCGGCGGCCGTGCATGTCCACGACGAACGCCACCCCACAGGCGTCGTGCTCGAACTCGGGGCGGTAGAGGCCCATCGGCGTGGATGATGCATCCATGCGCGTCCTTCCGGGGATCGTTGCTGACTGGTCCACACGGGAAGGGACGCCGCTGGCCCTCGCCATGCCACAGGATAGGTGATCGGCGCAGATGGCGCGGGCCAATAGTGGCCCGGCCGGCCCAGCCGGGTTGATCCGGGCGGGGGTGGTGGTGCCGGCACCCCGGTGATGACGGCTGCGGAGGTCGGCCGGGTCCGGGTGGCTCGGCGTCAGGATTGAGTGGCGTTCCGGCGGGCCAGGGCGTCCACGGTGGCCGCCGCGAGCAGCACCAGCGCGGTGACCATGTACTGGGCGGCTGCGCTGAGCCCGATCAGACCCATGCCATTGGCGATGGTGGCGATCACCAGCCCGCCGACCACCGCGTGCAGCATCTTGCCCCGGCCTCCGAACAGGCTGGTCCCGCCGATGACGGCTGCTGCCACCGCGTAGAGGACCAGCTGTCCACCGTCGACGTCACTGGAGACGGACCCCAGTTGCGACGCCAGGACGATCCCCGCGATCCCGGCCGTGAGCCCGGTGAGCATGAACGCGGCCTGGCGTATCCGCCGGAGGTTGATGCCGGCCCGGCGGGACGCCTCCGCGTTGCCTCCAATGGCGTAGCTGTAACGCCCGAACCGGGTCCGGCCCAGAAGGACCGTCCACATGGCAAAGACCCCAATGACGATGGGGACCACCCACGGCACCCCCTGGACACAGCCGCGACACACCAGAGTCGGGTCGCCAGAGGTGGCTATCAACAGGCCGACCCTCGTCTGCTCCGAGACCGGTTTGCAGCGCTTGGAGGGCCACGTCCAGGCCCTCCGACAGCGGGAGCGGTCCGGCCAGCGTCTCGAGCACCTCCCGGATGGTCTCGAGGACGCGGTTTCGCTCGGTCAGCTCACCATGCAGCCGGTCTCGCTCGAGGGCGCTCGCCGCGTAACCGGCGTAGAGGGTGACCAGGTTGACCTCATCCCTCGACGGGCTACCGAGGTGCCGGGCCAGCACCGTGATCACCCCGGTGACCCCGCTGGCGCCGGTGAAGGGGACGCTCCAGGCGCTCCGGATCCCGCCGCGACGGGCCTCGTGACGGTATCGACCCCATCCCGGAGCACCGTTGACATCGGCGTTGACGACTTCGACTCCCGTTGCGGCCGCCCGCCCGATCTGACCGCCGGTGGCGCCGACCGGGACCTGCTGCCATCCGACCATGAGCCGGCTCGGCAGACCGATCATCCCCGCCAGGCGCAGCATCCCACCATCGCGGACGTGGATGCAGAGCTGGTCGTTCTCCAGGGCGGCGCCGAGGGCCGAGAGGATGAGCGACAGGCTCGAAGACGGCTCGGCCGACGCCAGGTGGTCGGCCAGGCTGTGCAGGCGGCTCAGCTGGCGCCGGGCGGAGACGTTCACCGGCTGGCCAGAGAGGAGCGCCGTGACCTCGTCGGGGTGGGACAAGTCGGGCTCGACCTCGGCGACAACTCGGCCCCGGCTGAGGACGACGATGCGATCTGCGAGCCGGAACATCTGGTCGACGTCGTGAGATACGAACACCACGGTCGTCCCCTGCTTGGGCAGGCTGGCCGCCAGGTCCTCGACCTGCGCCGACTCGGCCACGCCGAGCGAGGCGGTGGGCTCGTCCAGGATGAGCAGTTCTGGCCGGTCCCGCATGGCTCGGGCCACCGCCACTAGTTGCCTCTGGCCGCGTGACAGGTTCCCGACGAGGACGGAGGTGTCCGGCAGTGGGATATTCAGCCGGTCGAGAATGGCGGCGGCATCGGTATGCACCCGGGTGGCCGAGAACATCATCCGCCGCGACTCTCGGCCGAGGAGCAGGTTGGCGGCGACGTCGAGGTTGTCGCACAGGGCTAGGTCCTGCCAGACGACGGCCACCCCCCTTCGTCTGGCCCGGCGTCCGCCCGCCACCACCGGCTCGCCAGCGAAGGTCACCCGTCCGCCGTTCGGCGCCATATCACCAGCCAGGCAGCGGACCAGGGTCGACTTCCCGGCTCCGTTCTCACCCGCCAGCGCCACCACCTCGCCCGGTCGAATGTCGAGGTCGACCCGGTCCAAGGCCCGCAAGGTTCCGAACTAGACGGAGAGGCCGCGCGCCGACAGGAGAGGCGCCTCGCTCACCTGGCGGGGTTCGGTCCCGGCCCCGCCGGACGGGCCAGGGCCCGCGCTGGCTATGCCGACGGCCGTGATGCCGGCTGAGCCATCGGCCGTGACGGCGGCCGGGCCGGGGGCAGCGCTGAGGGCGGTCCGGCCTCGCCGACCGTCAGGCGGCCCGGAAGCGAAACGCGTGCGCATCGGGATCATTGTCGCGTGCGGGTGACTGAGTGGGGGTGACGGGGAGGCGATGATCGCCAACCACTCGATCGGCCCAGCCCGAAGGCTGGTGTTTCCAGCTCATTTCCTGAGGACCGGCTGAGGTGTTTGCTGGTCGATGCTCGCCAACCTGGGTGCAGGTGGGTCTATTGTTATCGGCTTTATAGAGGTAGTCAGTCCTCAGAGGAGAACGAATGTCAATAGTAAGGCCGGTCCAAGTAAAGGCGCTCGCCCTGGTAGGTGTGGCGGCCTTCGCCCTCGCTGCGTGCGGTTCGAGCAAGAGCAGCAGCAGCGGCACCACGGCCAGCAGCGGCACGACCGCAGGGACGGGTGCAGGGGCGGCGCCAGCAGGGACCACCCTGAAGCTCGGCTTCTTCGGTGCGCTCACCGGTGCGGACGCCCAGCTCGGGATCAACATCAAGGACGGCGAGCAGCTGGCCGTCAGCCAGTACAACGCCACCAACCCGGCCGTGAAGGTGGTGATCGATCCCTTCGACAGCCAGGGCAGTCCCGCCCAGGCCAACAACGGCGCCACCAAGCTGATCAGCGACAAGGTGGTGGCGGTCATCGGGCCCGCCTTCTCCGGTGAGTCGGCGGCCGCCGACCCCATCTTCGAGTCGGCAGGCATCCCCAACGTGAGCGCCTCCGCCACCAACGTCAAGCTGGCCGAAAACGGCTGGAAGTTCTTCCACCGGGTCCTCGCCGCCGATGACGCTCAGGGCGCAGGGGACGCCGACTACATGGTCAAGACCCTCGGCCTGAAGACGCGTGGCCGTCATCGACGACTCGAGCACCTATGGCGAGGGTCTGGCCAACGTGGTGCGATCCACGCTCAAGACCAACGGGGGCAAGGACGTGCTCGACGACCACATCGACCCGAATGGCGCCGACTACGGCTCCACGGTCAACAAGATCGTGGCCTCCAAGGCGGACGGCAGTGTTTTTCGGCGGGTACTACGACGCCGCTGGGCGTTTGATCAACCAGCTCCGCTCGGCGGGCTACAAGGGCCAGTTCATGTCCGGTGACGGCTCCGAGGACCCGCATTTCATCAAGGACGCCGGTGGGGCGCCGGCGGCCGGCGCCTACCTGAGCTGCGCCGTGCGCGGATGCGACCAAACTTCCGGCCGCTCAGGCGTTCGTCTCCGCCTACCAGGCGGCCTTTGGCACACCGCCGGAGATCTATTCCGGTGAGGCCTACGACGCCACCAACTTCGTGCTGGCGGCCATCAAGTCCGGCGCGACCACACCGGCGGCGATCAACACCTACCTGGCTAACAACAGCTGGACGGGCGTGACCAAGACGGTCAAGTTCCAGCCGAATGGAAACGTCATCGGCGGGACGATCTACGTCTACCAGGTCAAGGGCGGCCAGATCGTCCAGATCGGGACCACCAGCTAGCCCGGGTTGCCCCGAGCGCACGCCCCGGACGAGCGAGGACCTGACCGCCTTCGCTCACCGGGGTTTGGAGATGATGGGGGGGCTCGATGAACCTGCACAGCTTCGTCACCGAGTTCTGGCCATCGACGATCGACGGCTTGGTCCTCGGCAGCATCTACGCCCTGATCGCCCTCGGCTACACCATGGTCTACGGGGTGCTCAAGCTCATCAACTTCGCGCATAGCGAAGTGTTCATGGTCGGCACCATGGCGGTGCTCGGCCTGCTCACCCTGTTGAACGTGCAAAGCCCGCCACCGGTGGCGGGCTTTGTCGGGCTGCTGCTCATCTGCGTGGTGGCGGCCATGGTCGCGTCCGGCGGGACCGCCCTCCTGCTGGAGCGGGTCGCCTACCGGCCCCTCCGGCGACGCGGCGCCAGCCGCTTGGCGGCGCTCATCTCCGCCATCGGCGCGTCGTTTGCGCTACAGGAGATCTTCGCCATCTGGGTAGTCCGCCGGCGCGACCCGATCGAGTTGCCTACCCTGATGGGCCAGGACGTCCTGTTTCACCTCGGGCGTGGCCCAGGTGACCGTCGACGACGTCCTGGTGATCGCGACCGGCAGTGCTCATGATGATCGGCCTCGACCGGCTGGTGGCCACTACCAAGCTCGGTCGCGGCATCCGGGCGGTGGCCCAAGACCCCGAGGTCGCCACCCTGATGGGCGTCAACCTGGACCGGATCATCTTCTACACCTTCCTCATCGGTGGCCTGATGGCGGGCGTGGCCGCTACTCTGTACGACCTCCACTACCACCAGACGCAGTACAGCGTCGGCCAGCTCCCGGGATTGAAGGCCTTCACGGCTGCAGTCCTTGGCGGCATCGGCAATCTGCGAGGCGCCCTGCTCGGGCGGCCTCCTCATCGGGCTGCTGGAGTTCTACGGAGCCAGCATCTTCGGTTCCCAGTGGCGCGACCCATCCGTGTTCATTGTCCTGGTCCTGGTCCTGCTGTTCCGGCCCACTGGCCTGCTGGGCGAGTCGCTGCAGAGGGCCCGGGTATGAACGCGCCAGGAGCGGGCCCGGCCTGGCAGGAGGCTGCGCCGGGTCAAGAACCGGCTGGCTACGGGCGCCAGGCGCATCTGGAAGGCGCAGCCCTGCTGGTCCAAGACCTTGGCCGTCGTGATCCTCTTCCTCGTTCTCGCCATCGTGCTACCGACCGATGCGGTCGGCCGGATCATGGCTCCCCAGAGTTCGTGGCCCAACGTGCTGTCTGAGGACATCGGAGTCTTCATCCTCCTCGCCATCGGGCTCAATGTCGTGGTCGGCCAGGCCGGCATGCTCGATCTCGGATATGTGGCGTTCTACGCGGTGGGCGGGTACGCCCTGGCTCTGCTGGCCACCCGGCACCACTGGGACTTCTGGGTCATCCTGCCGCTCGGCATCGCGATCGCGGCCCTGTCCGGATTGATCCTCGGGGCGCCCACTCTGCGCCTTCGAGGCGACTATCTGGCCATCGTGACGCTGGGATTCGGTCAGATCATTTCCATTTCCGCCAACAACTTCAATTTCGACGGCGGCCCGCAAGGGGTGTCGACCATCCCGCATCCGCCATCGATCGGTCACATCAAGGCCTTGACGTACGGCGTGATCGACTTCAAGCCCTACTTCTACCTGGTGCTGGCCGCCATCTTCGTGGCGGTCTTTCTGGTCCGGCGCCTCGAGCACAGCCGGGTGGGCCGGGCCTGGATGGCCATCCGGGAAGACGAGGATGTGGCCGAACTGATGGGAGTGCCCACCTACCGATTCCGGTTGTGGGCGTTCGCGTTCGGTGCCGCCTTGGGCGGAAGCGGCGGGGTCTTCTTCGCGGCCCAAGCCAACCACATCGATCCCACGATCTTCAGCTACACGGTATCGATCCTGGTGCTGGCCGCGGTGGTGCTGGGCGGTTCGGGCAACCTGGCCGGCGTGATCCTGGGGGCGTTCATGGTCGCCTGGCTGCCCGGAACGCTTCCGGGGCTTCGCCACCTACCGGGTCCTGATATTCGGGGTGGCGCTGGTCGTCATGATGATCTTCCGGCCGCAGGGGCTGCTGCCGTCTCGCCGGCGCCAGGCCGAGATCGCCGATCAAGACGCCGGCAGTGGCTTGAACGTGGCCCTGCTGCCCCCCTCGGTAGAGGGCGACCAGTGAGCGATCCGGCCCGCGGAAACGGGCCTTCCAGCGACCCGGCGACCCAACCAAGCCGGCCAAGAGACGCTCAGGAGAGGCCAGTATTGCTCGAACTCGAGCGGGTCACCATCCGTTTCGGCGGGGTGGTGGCCATCTCGGAGCTCGATCTCGTTATCCGACAGGGGGAGATCTTCGGACTGATCGGACCGAACGGCGCCGGCAAGACCTCCACCTTCAACATCATCACCGGTGTCTACCAGCCCACCGATGGGACGGTGCGCTTCGCCGGGCAGGTGCTGGGCAAGCGCAAGCCCCACAAGATCACTCGTCTCGGGGTGGCCCGGACCTTCCAGAACATCCGCTTGTTCCCGGAGATGTCGGCGCTAGAGAACGTCATGGTGGGCGCCGACGCCCGGCACGGCACCGGTATCCCCGGCGCCCTGCTCGGGTTGCCCCGCCACCGGCGGGAAGAGCGCGAAGGGGTCGCGGTCGCCAGGGATCTGCTGAACTTCGTTGGAATCCTGGGCGCCGAGCAGGAGGCGGCCCGCAATCTGCCGTACGGCGATCAACGCCGGCTGGAGATTGCCCGCGCCCTGGCGACTGCACCGAAACTGCTCCTTCTCGACGAGCCGGCCGCGGGCATGAACCCGGCCGAGAAGCTCAGCTTGGCCGCCCTGATCCGGGCCATCCGGGATCGCGGCATCACGGTGCTGCTGATCGAGCACGACATGGGCCTGGTGATGACCGATCAGCGACCGGGTGGCCGTACTCGACTTCGGAAGGAAAATCGCCGAGGGTCTGCCCTCGGAGGTGCGCGAATCGCCCGGCCGTGATCGAGGCCTACCTGGGCCGCCCGGCCGAAGAGGCCCGGGGCGGTGACCGTGCTTCTTGAGCTGGACGACATCCACGTCTTCTACGGACAGGTGGAGGCGCTCAAGGGGGTGACGCTCGGCGTCGACCAGGGCGAGATCGTCGCCCTGATCGGAGCCAACGGCGCCGGCAAGACGACCACCTTGAAGATGATCTCGGGGGTACGCCCGGCGCGACGGGGGCGGCTGAGCTTTGACGGAGCCGATATCACCAAACTGGCCGGGCATCTACGGGTGTCGCTCGGGCTGTCTCAAGCGCCCGAGGGGAGGGGGATCTTCCCCGGAATGACCGTATACGAGAACCTGGAGATGGGCGCGTACAACCGGCGGGGCCGGCTCGATGCCGACTTCGACCGGGTGTTCACGCTCTTTCCCCGCCTGGCTGAGCGCCGCAGTCAGATGGGTGGGACCATGTCGGGCGGTGAGCAGCAAATGCTGGCTATCGGGCGAGCCCTGATGGCGCAACCGAAACTGCTGCTGCTCGACGAGCCGTCCATGGGTCTGGCGCCGATGCTCGTGAGCCAGATCTTCGCCATCATCAAGGAGATCAACGAGCAGGGGACGACGGTGCTTCTGGTCGAGCAGAACGCCGTCCAAGCCCTTTCCCTGGCCCACCGGGCCTACGTGTTGGAACTCGGCCGGGTGGTGCAGGAGGCGCCCGCCCGAGACCTGCTCAATGATCCGTCGGTGCGGGCCGCCTACCTGGGGGCCGACTAGAGCCGGAGCGCCCGGTGACCGAGGAAGGCCGGTAAGGCGGCCCCCGCCAGTCCCCGGCGGCCATCCTGGCCGTGATCGCTCTGCCCGAAAGGCGGGCTCCGCACGACGGCATGAAACCCTCCGGCCGGGCGGTTCTCTATCCGGTGGCGGTGATGAACTGGGATGGCTCGCACTGGGGCGTCATTCCCTGGAAGGCGGTCCACTTGTCGCCGGAGATCTTGGTGATGAAGTAGCAGCGCTGGCTGGTGGGCTTGCCCGGGGTGAAGGTAAGGGGGGTAGCGGCCAGTCCACCGAGGGTCTCACCGTGGAAGGCGTACAACCCGTTGTACACGTCCTGGGCGGTGGGGGTAGCGCCGACGTTGGCCAGGGCCGCCTCCAGCATCTTCAGGCCGGTCCAGCCCGCGGAGATACCGGCCGGGTTCTGGGCCGTGGCCAGCACCGAGCCCATGGCGGCGTGGAATTCCTGCAGGGCCGGCGTGTTGTCGAGCATCCATGGGAACCCGGTCTGATTCTGGACGGCCCCCTGGAGGTTTGGATCAGTTGCGTACGAGGCCTGCAGAGTGCCCTGCGAGCCAATGTAGATCGGATGGTACCCCTGGCGGGCGCAGTCGCCGGCGGTCTGAGGAGGCTGCACGATCGGGAAGACGGCGTCCACACCGGCGTTCTTCAGTTCCAGACATTGGGCGGTGTAGTTGGGAGCGCTGCTGGACGCGGGGATGGCGATCCCGAACTTCATGCCGACCTTGGGGGCATCTTCCTTCCAGATGGCCACTGCCGTCTTGCATTGGGGAACTTCGGTGCAATAGACCCCGCCGAATACCTTCCCGCCCGCGGTCTTGGCGATAGCGGTATGCCCCCACAGGATGCCGAGCACGGTGGTGCCGTTGGCGAAGAAGTTGGGATTCGTCTCGTAGGTGTCGCCGGAGGCGCTCTCGTTGAGACTGAGCACCGGGATGTGGGCCTTGGTCACGGTGGCGGCCCAGGTCGCATCGATGCTGGCGTTGTCCATGATGGCTATGACGTGATCACCGATCAGCTGTTGGATACCCGCCGCCGCCTTGGCTGGGTCCACGGCCTCGTCCACATTGATATAGCGGACCGGGTGGCCGTTGATCCCGCCATGACTGTTCACCCACGTCTGCCAGGCGGCCATCATCCGAGGCACGTCCTGAGACGCCTGACCCGTCGGACCAGTCGACTCGTCGGCGATCACGCCGATGACGATGGTGGCTTTGGTCGGAGCCGCTGAGGTGCCGGCCGAACCAGCACCCGAACTTGGTGTCGTCCCGGCTCCGCTCGACGACTTGGAGCTGCTCCCGCAACCGATGGCCACCACCGCGACCGCCATCAAGATCACCGCCAGCCGGCCGGTACCAGTTCGCCCACGCACGGTAACGCTTCTCACGGTCTTTCGCATCTGCACCGTTTTCCCCCAAAAATGTGATAGCTAGGCACGAGCCGACGGCTCGCGAGCGAATGTACCTCATGCTGGCCGTTCGCAATGCGCAGCAGTTGGACAGCCCGCCGCGCCACTCCGACTCGACTGGGCCCAGTCGAAGTTGTCACCGCCGGATAGGTCCGGCCTCGAGTTGAATAGTCTCTCGTCGTCGACGTACCCGTCGGCGCGGACGTGTCCGTAGCCAGCTGACCGAAACACAAACCAGGAGAGGGCTCAGAATGGAACCGGCCAGCTTCCGTCCAGGGTTCCACGCCGAGCGGTACCCGGCGAAGGCTGCGATCGTCATGGGCAGGACCGGAGAGACGATCAGCTATGCCGAGATCGAGGCGCGGTCGGCTCGACTGGCGTCGTATTTCCGGGAGAGAGGCCTGCGGCGAGGTGATCACCTGGCTGTGATCATGGACAACCACCCCCGCTATCTCGAGGTCTGTTGGGCGGCGTTGCGTTCGGGTCTGTACTTCACGCCCGTGAACTGGCATCTCACCGCCGCCGAGTCCGGCTATATCCTCGAAGACAGCGCAGCCCGGGCCCTCGTGGTCTCCCCGGCCGTCGCGGCCGTCGCCCGACAGCTCGCTGATCAGATCGAGCACCTGCCGGTGCGGCTCATCGTCGACGGCGGGATCGACGGCTACGAGCGTTATGAGGACGTCCTCACCGGCGCGTCTGCTGGACGCCCTGACGCCGAATTCGAGGGGCAGCCCATGTTCTACACCTCCGGTACGACCGGGCGCCCGAAGGGGGTGGTCCGTCCGTTGGGCGCCGAGCGCTTCGGCCAGTCCAACCCGTTCGCGTTCCTCGCCGAGCGGTACTCGTTCAGTTCGGAGACGGTCTACCTCTGCCCGGCACCCCTGTATCACGCCGCCCCCAACTGCTGGTCGCTGATGGTCCAACGGCTCGGGGGCACGGTTGTGGTGATGGAGGCATTTGATCCCGTCTCTGCGCTGGCCCTGATCGAGCGTTACCGGGTCACCCACGCTCAGTTCGTTCCCACCATGTTCGTCCGAATGCTGAAGCTTCCCGAGCGCGAACGCTCCGGGTACGACCTGTCGAGCCTGCGCTGGGCGATCCACGCCGCCGCGCCGTGCCCACCGGAGGTCAAGCGGCAGATGCTGGACTGGTGGGGTCCGGTCATCCACGAATACTGGGGTTCCAGCGAGGGAGGAGGATTCGTGGGCATCGGGCCCGACGAGTGGTTGGCGCACCCGGGATCGGTCGGGCGGCCGTCGATGCAGCCCATCCACATCGTCGGAGAGGACGGCTTGGAGCTGCCTGGCGGTGAGGTCGGGGTCATCTACGCCGAGAACACCACGATCGACTACCACAACGATCCGGCCAAGACGGCTGCTGCCCACAACGATCACGGGTGGGGGACAGTCGGCGACATGGGCTATATCGACGCCGACGGATATCTCTACATTACCGATCGCCGCGATCACATGATCATCTCCGGCGGGGTCAACATCTACCCGCAGGAGGTCGAGGACGTACTCATCGGGCACGCCAAGGTGATGGACGCCGGGGTCATCGGGGTCCCCGACGAAGAGTTTGGGGAACAGGTCAAAGCGATCGTACAGCTCATTGCTCCCTCTGAAGCCGGCCCGGAAACGGAAGTGGAGCTGATCGCCTGGTGCCGCTCCCGACTGGCCCACTTCAAATGCCCCAGGACGGTGGACTTCCAGGATCATCTGCCGCGCTCGCCAACCGGGAAGCTCCTCAAGCGCGTGCTGAGAGCGCCGTACTGGACCGGCACGCAGATCTGATGCCCGACGGGTCGCACCAGCGGGTCAGAGGCGGTCGACGGCACCGGGACGGCCGGCGGCATAGCCGACCCCTGGGGTCCGCTGCCACGCTCACTCGGACCCACTGGACGGCCGACAACGCCGATAGCTGATGGGATTCTGAACGGCTACCAGGAAAGGATGGACCCATGCCCGAGACCACGATGTTCGAGGTGTCCGACGATGGTGTCGCCACGCTCACGTTCAATCGGCCTGAGCATTTCAACGGGATGAACGTGCAAATGGGCGATGAGCTGCGCCAGGCCTTGCGCGAAATCCACCAGCGGCGTGACGTGCGGGTGATGGTCCTTACCGGCTCCGGCAGGGCGTTCTGTCCCGGCGCCGACATCAAGCACTTCAATGCCGAAGGGAGCCCTAACGCCGGAGTGGGCTCGCCGGCAGTCACCGACACCACCACGCCGACACTCCTGCACGAGGTTCCCGTCCCGACGATCGCTGCTGTCAACGGGGCGTGCGCCGGAGCCGGCTTCGGGCTGGCTTGCGCGTGCGACCTGCGAATCGCGGCCCGCAGTGCCGTGTTTCGCTCGGCCTTCCTGAGCGTGGGAGTCGCCGGAGACATGGGCGTGCCCTGGTCACTACCCCGCCTGATCGGTGCCGCCAACGCCAAGCGGATCTCTTTCCTGGACGAGAAGCTCAGCGCCGACCAGGCCAAAGAAATGGGGTTGGTGTCGGAAGTTGTCGACGACGATCGGTTCCGCGACCGGGTGGACGAACTTGCCAAAGGTTTGGCCGCCGGTCCCCCCCTCGCCACCCGGGCCCTCAAGGCCCACTATCTGGCCGCCGAGAGGGTCGATTTTCGGGGCTTCATCGACCTGGAATTCCAGCGCCACTTCCACCTCCTCACCACCAATGACGCACGCGAAGGGTTCATGGCGTTCGGGCAGCGTCGACCACCGAGATTCACGGGAAGCTGAGCCGGGGCAGCGAGGCGACCGCTCGGTCCGAGCCGCTAGGAATCGAAGATCACATTCAGCGCCCTCGGGGTGCGCATCATGTAACCTCGTAGCTGCGGGGGTGGTGACTCGGGATCGAGGCGGACGTTGGGCATTTCGTCGAGAATGGCGTTCAGGGCCCGGCCCATCTCGAGGCGGGCCAGGACCTGACCCAGGCAGTTGTGAACGCCGAAGGCGAAGCCAAAATGACGATGCTTCGGACGGAAGATGTCGAATCGCTCTGGGTCGGGAAACGCAGTCTCGTCGTGGTTGGCTGATCCGTAGCAGAGATCGAGATAGGCGCCGCCAGGGACCGGGACGCCGGCGACGGTCGTGTCTTCCGTCGTCTCGCGACTGGCCGCCACGACCGGACCGTTCCACCGGAGGCCCTCCTCCACCGCCGGTGCCACCAGGCCGCGGTCGGCTCGGACCGCCTCCAGCTGGTCGGGGTTGGTCAAGAGCCCGGTGAGGAGCGCAGTGGTGGTCCGGAAGGTCGTGTCACCGCCAGCGTTGATGAGCTGGCGCAGGAATGACACGGCGACCTCGTCAGGGAGGTACTCGCCGTCGATCTGGGTCGTGGCGATTACGCTCACGAGATCGGCCCCGGGGTGCTCCCGTCGACGCTCGATCATCGGTTTGAAATAGCGACCGAGCTTGGCGGAGGCCTCGAGGGCCTTGTCCATGGCGACACTCGTAAACAGCTGGGTGACCGTGAGCTTGAAGAAGACATCGATGTCCTCGGGCGGAAGGTCGAGCATCCGGTAGATCACTTCAAACGGATATGGACGAGCGAATTCACTCACCAGCTCGGCGTGGCCGCGGCCGCGGACCTTCGTCATCAGATCCTCGATCACCGGGCCGACGATATCGGCGCCCCACGTATCGACGACGTTCGGACGGAACGCCTTCTGCAGGATCTTCCGGTACTTGGTGTGCTCGGGAGGATCCATGACACTGACGGTCTGGCCGAACGCCGCCCCCAACGTGGGCAGAAACGATCGGTTCGAGAACAGCTCCGGATGGTTGAGGACATGATCGACCGCGTCGAATGACAGCACCATCCAGTGGGGGGCATAATTATCAGGCATCGAGGACGGCACTCCCATGGCCACTCGGAAGTCTCCCTCCACCACCGGCGCCTGGCGGCGCAGCTCGGCCAGGCGAGAGTAGGGGTCTTCCATGTCCCCGAACATGATCTCGTCGGCCAGCAGGGGATCGAAGGTCGGATCGTCAAGGTCCTCGATTGGATCAATGGTCGTCATGGTTTCACCCGGTATCTCGTCGGTCGGCAGGTTCAGGTTAACGGCCCCAGCCCGAGTCCCACCGTCCAAGTGCAACGGTTCGGTCCGTGGGCTCGCCGGCCACAAGCGGCTGGCCCGGACAGCTGCGCTTCCGGTACCGGTCCGGCTCACCAGCACCGGGGGAAGGTTGGCATCGGGGGACAGGAGGACAGGCCCGCCCTCGGGGTGGGGGAAGTCTGACCCGAAGACCAGCGTCTCCGGACCTACGACTTCCAGGACCCGGCTGACGCTCTCCTCCGGGCAGGGAGCGACCACGAAATGCTCCTTGAAGATCGGGCTGGGCCGGTCCTGCCGCCCACCGCGGGTGGGTCGACCCAAGGCCTTGGCGTGGTCCATCTTGCGCAGCGGGTAGGGCAACCAGACCGAGCCGTGCTCGATGATGCCAACCTTCCGCTGAGGAAAGCGACTGAACAACCCGTCGAAGATCATCGAGGCCACGGTCTCCATGACGGGCCGGTCACCCCAATAGACGAACCACTGGAAGGCATCGAACCCGTCGAAGTAGTGGGTGTCGGGGTTGTAGCCGAACTTCCGGCCGGCGCGCTGATATTTCGTGTAGCCCAGATGGACTACGGGACGAACTCCCGCCTCTTCGACCGAGCCCAAAAGCCGTCGTAGACCGGGTCGCCCGGCGCCCGGCTGTGGATCGGTCCCGGCGGCAGCAGCACCGTACGGGCCCCTTGGGCGATCACCCGCTCCAACCCGACCACACCCAGAGCCGGATCGGCCCAGGCCACGTTCGCCGGGGCGAAGATCCGATCCTTGTACGCGAACCCCCAATCGTCGGCGACCCACTCGTTGAAGGCCCGGACGTTGGCGAGGTTGGCTGGCGGGTCGTCGCTGAACTGCTCAGGGACACGACGCCGTGACCGCGAAGAGAGGAGGTCGCGGCGGCACCGCGCCGTGACCGGGCCGACGAAGGCAATCGGCTGTTCCTGTCGCTCCCGGTGGCGGAGCCGGCGAGGTGGGATCATGCCGATCTCGGGCGGAAGCTCGCTGAGGGCCCTTCGGGCCAGCGCGCGCCGCTCGTCGTCGAGCGTGGCGAAGGCTCTCGACAGGGCTCCCGACCCTTGTTTTGCCACAGCCCGGCCCAGGCGCCAGTACCAAACACTCGTCGTGAAAATCTCGCCGCGGCTGACCGGCTCGAGCATCGGAGTAACCGAAGGGTGAACTGACTCGCCGACGACTGCCAGAAGTAGAGCATCGTCAATGACGATCACTGGTCAGGAGGTCGCGTGGCTAAAGCGATTGGACGTCCGGGTCACCCTTCGTAGCGTCGTCCGCCGCCTGACGGTAGGCGCCGGACTTCAGGTCCTCGCTAATCGCCTGCCGCACGGCTTCGGGAAGGTCGACCTTGAGCGGTCCGATGCGAGATGGCTGAAGTTCGCCGGCGTCGTCGGCGGCCTGTCTAACCTGAGCGGCCAGCACTTTCAGGTCCTCAGTCGAGATCGCCACGGACGAAGCCTACGTCGTTGTTGACATCGGCTGGTTGACACCGGGCAGTTGACACCGGGCTGCGCGTCGAGACTTTCTTCACGTCTTCAAGAAGCGCCGACTGCGCCGGCGCTGGCCACCTTCGCCTCCCGACTTCGGCCCGGCGGTATGGCCGAACAGCAGCAAGTCACTTTCGATGGCGTCCGAGGCTCTCCCGTCGCTCCCAGACGATCATCCGGAGCATCAGCCGCCCTCGGCGCATGTGGGCCGCCAATGGCGCCTGAACAAGTCGGCACGTAGACGGCTCCTGTGTGGGTTGGGAATACGGGCGCCGGGGTCGCCTACTAGCTTCCGCCACCCCCCTTACCTTCTTCAGTGGGCCTTGGCAAGCAAGACTGGGGTCTGGGAAGTCCGGCAGTGTCGGTATGGCTCATTGCCCCCCCTGTCTGCCCCTCTGCCTTCCCGACCCGGACGCAAGATGCGGAAGCGCTGGTAACCGGCAACGCCGTGTTCGTCACTGCGCCCCTCATCCGTGACGGTGGTAAGCCGAAGCTGGCAGATGAGGGCATTCCTCGGAGGCCGGCGGCACCGTGACCCACGCCGACCCTGACGCCGCCGCGGCCGGGACCGAGGCTGCGCAGGCCGATTGACCCGCCGCAGCGATGATTTCAGCAAGCGGACGCCGCAGGGCGAACACTCTGTAACCCAGGCGGCACGTGGCCCCCGGGGAGGTAAGTGACGACCACGCGCTCGTTGATGAAGAAATCGTGGAGATCAACTCCGCGAGAGGGCTGGAAGAAGTCGAAACAGAGAAACGTCCCAATGCACAGCGACTGCGACGTCGGGGAGCTAATCGGTCCTGTCATCGTGGACACGCCGCCGTTTCAGCCGCTAGAGCAAAGGCCATGCCGAGCCAGCCAAGCAGTCCTGCTTGAAGCGCCCGTTTGATTCCAGAAGCGCCGCAGTCGGTCACAGTCCCTCGAATCAGTGGCGTTGGCGCTCGACTTCGTACACAGCGGACTGAGGTCATTGCTCACTCCAACTCTCCCACCTACCTAACCGTCAAGAGTCGGACTTGTCTAGTCATCAGCGTGCCGGAGCTCGTTGTCTCCCGACTGAGATCGCAACATGAGGGCCCGTGCCGGACACTCGTGCCACCTCAGTCACGAAAACCTGGCCTCGGGCGGTAACACCCGATCGACCACCTAACGTGAGCGCGTCTCAACTGCGTTCTGGACTCATGGCACGACAGATCGCCGAATATTTGCGAATGCGTGTGAGGATCGGGCGGCAACGAACTCTCGGCCCGTGGTCGGCCAAGCCGCCGCGGTTGAGGTTATCGAGTGGGTGTTCTGAGCGGCTCGGGGAGTGAGCGCTTCGCTGGTACTGGCGGGGCGGCTGGGCTGGCGTCAGGTGACGGTGAAGGCGGAGGTGCTGGTAGCGGTGCCTGCCGGGGTGGTGATCGTGACCGAACCGCTGGTCGCTCCTGCGGGGACGATGGTCTCGACTTTGGTGGCCGTGTCGGAGACGATGCTGGCCGGAGTCCCGTTGAAGGCCACCTCGGTGGCTCGCGACAGGTTGAGCCCGGTGATGGTCACCTGGTCCGCGGGCGCTCCTGAGGTGGGCGTGAGGCCGGTGATGGCTGGGGTCACCGCCGTGGTGATCCGCCCGATGGCGCCGCCGCCGAAGTTGGTGAACCACATCGCCCCGTCAGACCCTTTGGTGATGATGTAGGGGTTGTAGCCGTCGAGATTCGGGAAGATGGTCATCGTGCCGGTGGTGGTGATCCGCCCGATGGTGTAGCCGGTGAACCACAGCGCCCCGCCGGGCCCTCGTGCGATCCCGTATGAGTTGTCAGATCCCGAGAAGCCGGTCAACTTCCCGTGGGTGGTGATACGCCAGACCTGGCCGTCAGGGGTCGTGAACCATAGTGCCCGGCCGGGGCCGACGACGATCTGCTTGGGGTAATACAGCCCCGCCGCGAAGTAGCTCACCACCCCCGTGGTGGTGATCCTTCCGATCGAACCGGGCGAGTGGTCGTTGGTGAACCAGATGGCCCCGTCGGGCCCGGCCACGATCCCGTTCGGGTTGGCGATGCCGGTCCCGCGGTAGTTGGTCACCTTCCCGGCGGTGGTGATCCGCCCGATCGTGTCGTTGCCGGTGTTGGTGAACCACAGCGCCCCATCCGATCCCACCGTGATACCACCCGGTCCGGAGATGCCGGTGCCGATGTAGTTGGTCACCTTCCCGGCGGTGGTGATTCGCCCGATCGAGTTGTTGCCGTTATTGGTGAACCACAGCGCACCGTCGGGCCCGGTCACGATGTGCCACGGGTCCGAGATGCTGGCGGCGGTGTAGTTGGTCACCACCCCGGTAGTGGTGATCCGTCCGATCGAGTTGTTCGCGGGGTTGGTGAACCACAGCGCCCCGTCGGGACCAGACGTGATCGCTCCCGAGCCGACGATGCTGGGGTCGCTATAGAACGTGACCCTCCCCGCTGTCGACGGGCCGGCCGTGATCCGCCCGATGGCGCCGCCGCCGAAGTTGGTGAACCACATCGCCCCGTCGGACCCCTCGGTGATGATGTAGGGGTTGTAGCCGTCAAGATTCGGGAAGATGGTCATCGTGCCGGTGGTGGTGATCCGGCCGATGGTGTAGCCGGTGAACCACAGCGCCCCGCCGGGCCCTCGTGCGATCCCGTACGAGTTGTCAGATCCCGAGAATCCGGTCAACTTCCCGTGGGTGGTGATCTGCCAGACCTGGCCGTCAGGGGTGGTGAACCACAACGCTCCGCCGGGGCCGACGACGATCTCCTTGGGGTAGTACAACCCCGCCGCGAAATAGGTCACCACCCCGGTCGTGGTGATCCGTCCGATCGAACCGGGATCGCTGTCGTTGGTGAACCAGATGGCCCCGTCGGGCCCGGCCACGATCCCGTCGGGATTGGCGATGCCGGTACCGGCGTAGTTGTTTGTCACCACCCCAGCGGTCGTGATCCGCCCGATCGTGTTGTTGCCGGTGTTGGTGAACCACAACGCCCCGTCGGGTCCCACCGTGATACCCACCGGTCCGGATACGCCGGTGCCGGTGTAGTGGGTCACCACCCCAGCCGTGGTGATCCGCCCGATCGAGTTGTTGCCCTCGTTGGTGAACCACAACGCCCCGTCGGGCCCAGCCACGATGCGGTAAGGGTCCGAGATGCTCGGGTCGGTGTAGTTGGTCACCACCCCGGTGGTGGTGATCCGCCCTATCGAGTTATTGCCTTCGTTGGTGAACCACAGAGCGCCGTCGGGCCCGGCCGTGATACCCCTTCCTGTGCCGACGATGCTCGGGTCGGTGTAGAACGTGACCTTCCCGGCCCCGGCGGCGGGGAGCGCCACAGTGGCCGGGAGCGCGCCGGCCTGCGGCTCGACCACCGCGGGCAGTCCCATCAGCACCACCAGGCCTACCATCGACATGGCCCACCGGCAGGCACGGCCCCGCCTCGGGCTCACGCCGCCATCCTGACTCGGCCTACGCCGCGACACGCGCGATGAATGCAAGAACAACCCGCCCATGTTCCGTCTCCTCACTCGATGCGCCTGATGCTACGGGGCAGGCCCTCCCCGCACCAGGGCCGAAGTACCCGACAGTCAAACCAACCAACGGCATCCGGTGTCCCCCGATCCGGTGCCCAAACCCGTCCTAATCGACACCTCCCAGACACGCCAGAACGAGGACCCCCCGCACATCAACGCGACGACACCGTGGCGTCCCCGACGCGGCCGGCCCGGCACCGGACAGCCAGACCATCCACGCCGAACGAGACGGTTACGGTTCGTACAACTCATGCCGGTCACCGACACGCTGAGTGACCACGGCGGCCGAACGCGCAGCAAAGTTGGATGACGACCTTATCGCGCGTTCATCGCGTGGATGCCGACGTTCGGGTCAGTTCATCACCGGTCGGGCACCACCTCTGACCAGCCACGATGCTCCGGCGCCGTTCACTACCGTCCGCCTCGATCAGCCTGGTTACACAAGAAACGGGACAGTCCCAGTGGCATCCCGCTGCTGTCAGATTCCGGGGCCGCCTATCTGGGGAGCGTGGACGGCTTGGGCGGTTTGCTGGTGGGGGAGGTATTCGAGGTGGGGGTCGTGACGCAGGCGGGGTTGCAGGGCGGGCGTCGGCGTGTCGACCGGTAGACGGGCTTGGCGGGCCTGGAGTCGTTGTTGTTGGGTAATGGAGTGGTCGAGTTGGCTGATGCGGTCGACGATGTCGGGGTGGGCGGCGAGGAACTCAGTGCGGGTCTGCTGGCCGGCTTCGAGTGTTCGGGCCTCGCTGACGAGCCGATCTTTCTGCATGTCGAGGCGGTCGTCGTGGGGTCGGATGGTCTCCAGCCAGACGGTTTCGGCTTGGGTGACGTTGATGTTGCTGGTTTGTTCGGCTTTGCGGGCTCGGTGTCGGACCCACAGCCCCAGATGGGGGTCGTGGGCCCGGGCGAGTTCGTGGTCGTGGCTGCGTTGGGCGTCTTGGAGGGCCCGCTGGGCTTGGCCGACGGGGGTGTGGGCCCAGCGGCCGGTCCCGGCGTGCAGGTCGGCCCGGTCGGCCTCGATGTGGGCGATCTGGTGGCGGAGGCGGGTGAGTTGGTCGGTGACGTCGGGCGGGATGGACGCGGCCAGCCGGTCCCGTTGGGCGATCAGCTCGGCGGTGCGGGCGGCGAGGTGGTGGCGGTGGGTGATCCATGGTTGGCGGCGCTGTTGGTCCCATCCCCAGGTGAGCCGCTGGGCGGCGTGGTCGGGGTCGAGGGCGGTGACGTAGATGTGGCTGGCGGTGCGGGCTCGGCTCATGGCCACGTAGGCGAGTTCTCGTCCGCCGCCGTCGTCGAGGACGTGGGCGACATCGACGGTAGAGCCCTGGCTGCGGTGGGCGGTGATGGCGTAACCATGGCCCAGGCGGTCGAATCCGATGTCGTCGGGTCCCATGGTCAGTTGCTGGCCGTCGGGAGTGACCGCGGTCAGCTGTTGGGTGTGGGGGTCGACGGCGGTGACATGGGCGGCCTGGGAGGTGACCCAGGCGCCGCCCGGTCCGGGGGCCAGGGTGATGATCCGGTCGCCGGCCCGATAGCGCCGCCCGCCCGGGGCAACCAGCTCCGGCCCCGATAAAAGCCCGGCTTGTTCCCATAGGCGCCGGGCGGTCTGATTGAGGGCCTCGACATTGTCCCGGCGGTAGGCCAACATGAGCGTCTCCCGCCCGGCGCCGGTGTCTTTGGCCCAGGCTTTGACCATGGCGTTCACGGCCCGGCCCCGGCCGGCGACGGGATGGACGCGCCCGGCCCGGGCGTACCAGCCCACCGCCACGGCGACGTTGCCGTCGCGAAGGTGGGCCAGGGCGGCCCGCTCGCCCGGTTCGCTTTGGCGCAGGTTGTCGCTCAACGTCCACACCTGCTCGCGGTGGCGAGCGGTAAGGGCGGTGAGGGCGCCGCCGGGGCCGACGGCGTCGAGTTGGCGGTCGTCGCCGACGACGATCATCTTGGCCCCGGCCCGCTCCACCGCCCCCAACAGGCGGGCCAAGTCCACATCGGCGGTCATCCCGGACTCATCACAAACGACGACATGCCGGTCGGTGAGGGTCAGGGTGCCGTGATCGAGCCGCCACGTCAACGAGGCGATGGTCCGCGACTCCATCCCCGCCCCCTCGCCCAGAGTCTTGGCCGCCTGCCCCGAAGTAGCGGTGCCCACCACGCGTGTAGCCGGCCGTCTCGAACCCGGCCCGCACCGCCGAGAGGGTGGTGGTTTTGCCCGATCCGGCGATACCGACCACCACATCCAGACAGTGCCCGTAGGTCATCAGCCCCAGCGCCACGCGGCGTTGGGTGTCAGTCAACGGCGATCCGAGCCGGGCCTGGAGAGCCTCGATGGCATCGCAGGCGGCCGACCAGTGGACCCGGGCCCCGTCCCGGCCGGCCATGGCGTCGGCCAGCTCGGCGATCCGGGCCTCGTCGGCCAGCACGCAGGCGGCCGCCCACACCTCCTCCCTGGCCCCGACCACGGCGGGCAGCCGCACGGCCTGGCCGTGAGCCAACACCACCTCGACGGCCTGATCGAGCATCCAGACGGGCAGACCGTGCAGATGGGCGGCGACGGCCACGATCACATCACCACGGCTGAAGGTCTTCTCCGAAGCCAGCCGCCCGCCGGGAGCCAGCAGCGCTCCGGCCAGCTCGTCAAGGTCGACGGTAGGCGGCCGGTAGGCCAGCCCGGCCGCTTCGACGGCGGCGTCGAGAGCGGCAGGCGGCCAGCCCAGGGCGGTCAGCTCGGCCTGCCAGCGGAACATCAGATCCTGCAGCGGCTCATCGGCTTTGCGGTCCCGGGTGGCCCGGGCCGCCACCGCCCGGGCCGCATACGAGGCGTCCGCGCCCACCGCAGCGGTGATCTGGGCGGAGCGGGTGGAATGGATCTCGCACACCTGGGCCGGGATGCCGGTGAGGGCCCAGCCGCCCAGCCGACCCGACGGGCCCCCGTCCGCCTCGATCCCATAGCCCAGCTCGACCGCCCTGGCCGCCCCGGCCATACGGCCCACCGCAGTAGCGGCGTGGAGATGGTCACGAACGAAAGCGGTGTCAAGAGCCTTCCAGCCGCCCCGGGTGTCGCCCATCCGCACCGCGTTGGCGATCAGCACATGATCATGGACCTGAGGGTCCCCGGCCCGGGTGGTGGCATGGCGGGAGGTAGCCCAGATCAACCCGCCCGTCGACGTGGCCACCTGGGCTCGGCCCCGCCGTCCCCCCCGCTCGGCCACCAGCTCGTCCAGATAGGCCAGGCTGGCATCGCGCTCGGCGTCACAGATGGCGTGCATGTCCTCGGCCCGGCCGATCACCCCCAGCTCGGCCACCGACTTGGGCGGCGACACCACCAACTCCAGACCCGGCCGCCGACACCCCACCAGCCGTGTCCCCGTCATCGGGTCATGGGCGCCCCCCGACCCGAACAGGGCCCGGTACTCGGCCAGGTCGACCTCGCCGTCCAAGCCCGAGCAGACCCCGGCCCCGGCCACCCCACACCATCGGTGTCTCGCCCCGGGACGCGTAGTAGGCGGCCGCCGCCATGACCGGGTCATCGCCCCGGCCCGCCACGGTGTGCTCGTGATAGTCGACCGAGTCCACCCCCATCATCCGCATCCACGCCATTCCCACCACCCGGTCCCCCGGCCGTTCCCAACTGAGAGTTGCAAACGTGTTCGAAATGTTTTGGTTGTTATATCAGATGTGTGGGTTCTTGTGGTGTGGTTCTTGTGGAGAGGGCAGTGGCGGTCAGTAATGGTCAAATGGTGAGGTGGGTCTGGGATTTGGTCGTACGGTGGAGAGTTGGGTTACGGGGATGTGGTGGATCCAGAAGGTCCTGCGGGTGCTGAGAGACTTTTTCTGTGATGAACTGGATGGCACAGAACGGTACTGGAGCGTACTCAAACGTACGGGGTGGACTTCTACGGACACATACGGATGATGAGCCAAGCTTCAGACACCGTTGATCTAGAACATAGGCGTCACAATCTCGTGGCATCATTGTCGGCATGCAGGTCCGTAGTGCGACCAATCCCCCGGCAGGAGCGTGCGTCTCCAACTGCGTAGTCGGTGCCCGGCCCAGCCGACGTAGGCGCGGCCGGCTGGGCGCACCGGCCGGGGATCCGCTCGAAGGACTGGCGCTTGCCGCCCGCCCCGAGAACCGAGGAAGGGCAACAATGGTCGGCGTCCGCGACCTTTCCATTGCCATCGGCACCCGTGATGCGGCGGCCACCCGGACTGTGGCGGCCCTGGCGGCCGCCGGCCTGGTTGTGTTTGCCGTAGTCAGCGACGGGAACGGGCAGCACTGGTCGGAGTATCGGCTCCAGATCGGACAGGGGATCGACGCGTGCTGCTGTCCCCCAAACCACGACAGCGCTTATCGAGCCACGATTGGGGTCTGTCCCGACGACCGGGACACTCGCTCGGCGAACAGACCCGATCGTCCGGATAGACCAGACGATCGTATCTTCAGGCCGATGACCGCACCGAAGTGGTCCGCGGCCCGGACACAGTGGCACCGCGAGACCCGACCCCTTCCGGGCCGCGACAGCAGACCTGCCGACGGGGTCAACGGGGGTAGCGATGAGCGCGAACCACCTCACGCCGGCCGAGCGCAGCCTGTGGGCCCGAGCCGCCGCCTACCGGCTGCACAGCCTCTACGACAGCAAAGAGCTCACGGCCAACGCCCGCGCCGCCTTCCAGGACCGCTTCGCCCGAGAGGTCGATCCCGAGGGGATCCTTCTCGAGGTAGAACGACAGCGGCGTGCAGAATGCGCCCGCAAGGCTTACTACAGCGCGCTTGCCGCCAAGTCAGCCAAAGCCCGTCGGCAGCGAAAGGTCGACGCGGGAAGAAGCGGGAGGTAAGTGCCGTAGAATGACGGAAAGCATGTCGAGTGAACCAGTCGTTCCTCGTGAGTCTCCGAACCTCGAGTTGTCAGTCGAGGAGTTGATGCGGCGCGCTCGACCACTGCCGCCGCATGAGGAGATGGTGATCGATGACCTCGATGAGGCCGAGGGCGCTGCCTTCCTTGCTGCCTTGACGGAGTGACCCCGATCGTCCGCGGGCCTATCGTGATCGACACCGGCGTGTTCGGAGCCGATCTTGTCCGAAAGGCCACGCTCGCCGAGAAGTACGAGCCCATCATCGTCGGTCGACCCGCGTTCATCTCTTTTCAGACTGCGGCCGAGCTTCGATACGGAGCAATCCGGCGGCAATGGGGCGATAAGCGATTGCGCGAGATGGATGCAAGGATCGCCGCCGCCGAGACGGTCCACAGTGGACCGGAGCTCATAGTGGTGTACGCGCGCATTCGGGCTGGCTGTGAGGGCATCGGGCATGCCCTGTCGCAGCGTCACCACGATGCCGATCGTTGGGTTGCCGCCACTGCCGTACGGCTGGGTATTCCGCTCGTGTCCGATGACCGGATCTTCGAGAACGTTCCAGGCCTCACGCTCGAACGACCAGAATCGTGACGGGGCACTGAGTGGCGTTCTCCTACAGCTGGTCCCCGAGGCTCAGCCGCCGGTGCGCATCTCGAGCTCGTTCGTCGGCGGCCGAAGCGGCATAACGATTGAGCATCTGGCGGGACCGCCAGCCCGCCAGCCGCATCAGGTCGCCCTCGTTGCCGCCGCTGGCTAGCCAGGCGTGGGCGAAGGAATGACGCAGCTGATGAGGGTGGATTTGTCCGAGACCGGCTTCCTCGCCACGCTTGCGGATCATCTGTAGCACGCCTGAGTCGGACAGACGCCCCTTCTTACCCAGCCAGAGCCAGGTCAGGTCGCGGGCCTGGTGTCGGTTTCGTTCCCGCAGGTACCGGTCGAGGGCCTGGGCCGTCTTGGCGCCGAACGGGCATGCCCGAGGTCGGCGGCCCTTGCCGATCACGTACACGACGTCCTGGTCGAAGTCCGCGTCCTCGACCCGCAGGTTGGCGAGTTCCCCACGGCGGATGCCGGTGTCCACGAAGAGCCGGATGATGGCGTTGTCCCTCCGTGAGACGAAGTCCCGGGCCGTGCAGGTCCGCAGGAGCGCCTCGAGCTGGTCGCGGGTCAAGACCGGGACCGGCACTTCCGGCACCCGGGGCGGTTTCATGTTGGCCATAGGGTCGCGCTCAATCTCCCGCTCCTCGACCAGGAAGGCGAAGAACAACTTGAGGCACTTGTAGCGGGTTTGGACGGTGGCCGGCGCGTGGCTTTCGGCAAAGTCCGCCAGGAAGGTCTCCACGTGTTCACGGGTCACCCGCGAGGGGTCGTCCGGCATGCCGTTGGCGGCGAAGAAATCCACCATCTGGCCGACAGACATCAGGTATTGGTCGCGGGTGAGCGGCGATCGCTGCTGAGCACGGAGGGAGCGGTCGAAGGAGCGCATCAGCTGGCCCAGCTCGCCCGGCCGCGGCGCCAGCCGGGGTGGAAGAGCGGTTGCGCCAGCGGGTACGGAGCGCGAAACTCGGGCTGTTGCCATACGGTAAGGTTATGCGCTGTTTGAGCGGTATGCATGCATCTTAACTCGGGCGGTGAACACGTTTCCGCTGGTCAGGCTATATTTTTTCGGGCGCTTAGCTCAGCTGGTTAGAGCGCAGCCTTCACACGGCTGAGGTCGGAGGTTCGAGTCCTCTAGCGCCCACCACCGTGGTGGCTGGTCTCCAGGGGTGCCAGGGATCAGGGCTGGAGGGTCGTGACCCGGCCGTGACCCAAACGTGACCCAACGGAATCGGGAGCGGCCGCCTTAAGGGCTTTCGTGGCGGCTCGGTGGGCGGCGTCGAGACCGGTTACCAAGGCCTCGTCGGCCTCCGGGAAAAGGTGGCCATGGCGGTCCAGGGTGAAGGCGACGCTGGCATAGCCGGCCCTCGCCGCCACCTGCTTCGGGTTGGCTCCTTGGGCGATCCAGATCACAGCAACCGTGGGCGTCGATGGCTCCTATATGGCCCGGGCGGTGGCGGCCCGGGCCACCCGGAACCGCAAAACCGATGAGCCGCTACAGGACCTGATGTTCCGCTGGCAGGCCGAACTGACCGCGCTGGGCTACCCGCCCGCCGCTCTCGACGCGGCCGTCGAAGCCGCCGGGCTGGCCTACCGGCCGCCCGCCCTCGATCTGGAGGACCTGGCCGGAGAGCTGCTGGCTCCCGGCGTTCGGCTGGCCTCGGAGAAAACCTTGAGCCGCGGCGACGTGATCGTGGCCGTCGCCGCCCATCTGCACGGCCTTCCCGTCCGGATGCTCGACCAGGCCGTCGACGTGGTGTTGGCCCACACCCAGGCCGTCCGCCTGCCCGCCGTGGTTGGGGCCCGGGAGGCGGTGTGGGCGGCGGCGTGCGTGCTGGCCGACGAGCAGCGTGTCGCCGAGCTGGCCGACGCCATGGCCGGTCGGGCCGGGGCCCAGGTGCACTGGTCGGCCGCACCAACCGGTTGCGACCAAATTGAGGTCTCCCCGCTTTCTGTGATGACCCGTATGAGAAGTTCCGGGAACCAGGCTGGCCGTTCGAACGACTACTGAGGGGAGGGTTCACAAGGCCGGGTAGGTATGCGCGCAATGCAATCAGTCCGCTATGAGTCAGGTCGAGACGTCCGGGATAGGCCGGGCCCGGGTCGAGTTGGCGCCCTGCCCGGGGTGGGCCGATGAGCAAATCCAAATCGGGTGGAAGCCGCCCGCCGGCGTCGAAGGGTGGCGGGTCGACGCCGGTCCCGCCGCGGGGGGGATCCAAGGGGCAAGCCTCGACCGCTCGGCCGGTGCCGCGGCCGGGGCGGGCGACTGACAAGGGGCGCGGCAGCCGCGCCGTCCGGGAGGCTCGACGGCGGCACAACCGGTGGCTCGCCGGTGGTGCGGTGGCGGTCGTGGTGGCGGTCGTGGTCGCCCTGGTGGCCGCCAAACTGGCCGGCGGCGGTCCGGGCGGGACACCCCGGGAGCCGCTCCCGGCCGCGGCGGCCGCCCAACTCAGCAGCGTCCCCCTGACCACGCTGCTGGCGGCCGGGGCCAAGCAGTCGGTCATCTGGCCCAGCTCGATCTCTCAACCCTCCTTGGCGGCGGGAGGTAAGCCGGAGATGCTGTACATCGGCGCCGAGTTCTGCCCCATCTGCGCCACCCAGCGGTGGCCCATGACGGTAGCCCTATCGCACTTCGGCACCTTCTCGAACCTGCAGCAGACCCACTCAGCGGTCAGCGACGGCAACATCCCCACCCTGTCCTACTACGGGTCCACGTTCACCAGCCCATATCTGACGTTCACGCCAGTGGAGACCACGACCAACCAGCCCTCGGGGAACTACTACCAGACCCTAGAGACGCCGACCGCGGCCCAAAACGCCCTGTGGCAGGCCAACTCGCCCGGCGGTCGGCAGACCTTCCCCTTCATCGACATCGGCGGCAAATGGTTGCTGCAAACATCGCAGTTCCCCCCCACCGCGCTCGAAGGAAAGTCCTTCAATCAGATCCTCGCCTCGGTAGGCAACAACAACAACTCCATCGGGGCCGCCATCGACGCCTCGGCCGCGGTGCTGATCCAGAAGATCTGCACCATCACCGGCCAGCAGCCGGCCGCGACCTGCGCGGCCTCGAAGGCTGCCCCTCTGGCCCCGCCGGCCGCCACCTCGGGAGCCTCCTCGTCCTCGTCAGGATAACGGCATGACCAGTGGCGCCAGGGCGCGATGGCCCACCACCATCGGCCTGACCGTGAGCGGGCTGGGGTTCGCCGTCGCCGGTTACCTGACCTATGAGCACTACACGTCATCCACCTCCCTCAGCTGCCCCGCGGGCGGCGGGGCGGTGAACTGCCTGAAGGTCACGACCAGCATCTACTCGAAAATCCACGGGGTCCCGGTGGCCGTGCTGGGCCTGGTGTTCTTCGCCGTCATGGCCGTACTGCAGACCCCGCGGGCCTGGCGCAGCGACCGCCGGGACGTCCGGGCGGCCCGGGTGCTGTGGTCGGTGGTCGGCGTGTCGACCGCGTTGTGGCTGATCTATGCCGAGTTGTTCAAGATCGACGCCATCTGCCTGTGGTGCACCTCGGTCCACGTCCTCACTTTGCTGGTCTTCGTCACTACTGTCTTCGGCAGCGTGTCCACTTCGCTGGCGTCGTCCGATCACGACCCGCCTTGACCGCACCGCGGCATGGGGGCCGCCTACCAGGGCTGCGGGTTTGCTCAGCTGGAGGACGAGCGACCCCCGAGACTGTCGGTTCGGTCCGGGTGGGCCTGGGCGAGGAGGCTGAGCAGGTCGGTTCGGGCTCGAGCTACCCGGGAGCGGATGGTCCCGGGGGGGCACTCGCAGACCTGGGCAGCTTCGTCATAAGAGAGACCGAGTGTCTGGGTGAGCACGAACGCGGCGCGCCGGGCTGGTTCGAGGCGGGCCAGGAGGTCGACGATGGCGATGTCCTGGCTGGCGTCGGCGACGATGGGCTCGTCACTAACCGCCCGGGCCACCAGAAAGGCGTCACGGCGGCGGCGGCGGGTTCGGGAGCGCAGCTCGTCGAGGCAGGTGTGGCGGGCGATGGCCAGCAGCCAGGTGCGGGCGGACGAGTCGCCTCGAAACCCCGGCAGGGCCCGAAGGGCCCGGAGGAAGGTTTCTTGGGCCAGGTCGTCGCCGCTCTGCTGATCGACGAGGGTGGCGCACAATCGCCAGACCGGTTCGTAGCCGGCGTGGATGAACGATTCCAGGGCGGCCTGGTCACCGGCTCGGGCCGAGTGCGCCAGCCGGGTGAGGGCGTCCACTCGGGCTACCCTAAGGGCCCGCCGGGCAGTCCTCCAGTCAACTCGTCGGCCCCATGAACGCCCCTTTCCGGGAACCAGGCGCCGAGCCGGGTCGACTACCAGATGTGAACTGTGACACGGCCCGTGAGGCCATTTCGGCGTCGATCGACGGCGAGCCGCCCGGCGTCGACGCGGCCGAACTCGACCAGCACCTGACCGGGTGCCGCGCCTGCCAGGCCTGGCGCGAGCGCGCCCATGAGCTGACCAGAACGGTACGGCTCCAGCCGGCCCGGTTGGGGCCGGGACCGCCCGATCGGCTCTTGGCCTTGGTCGCGGACCAGCGCCGGGTGCGCTGGTGGCGACCGGGGTCGATGAGCGCGGCCCGCCTCGGTCTGGTGGTGGTGGCAGTGGTCCAGCTCGCGGTCTGTTTACCGGTGTTGCTGTTCGGTCACGATCGGTCCGCGCCGGTGCACGTCGCGCACGAGATGGGCTCCTTCGAGGTGGCGGTGGCCATCGGGTTCCTGGTCGCGGCCCGCCGGCCGGGACGGGCGATGGGAATGCTCTCGCTCATGGGGGTGGCGGCCGGCCTTCTGGTGCTGACCGCGGTGCTGGACCTGGTCGCCGGCCGTACTGGCCTTTCCGACGAGGCCCCCCATCTGCTGGTGGTGGCTGGTTGGCTGCTGCTGCGCTGGCTGGCCACGGTCGCCCCCCCAACCTGGGAGCGACCCCACACCGCCGTGGCCGTCATTGACGCCGGCCGGGCCGCCTGGACCGAGCGACGGGTTCGGCCCCGAGCCCATTCCGCCCCGACGCCGGGGCCCGAACCGGCCCGAGGTTCGGTGGTGCCCACACTGGGGGCAACCGGAGGAGCAACTGGGTGAGCGGTCCTCCGCTGGCGTTTCCTGAGCCACCGGTCGAGACGCTCGCCGGCCGGGCCGGTCCGCCCCAAAACGCGTCATGGGTTCGCGCCCTCCCGGTGTCACCGCGGTGGTCACCGGGCCGGCCCGAAGACGGGGGTTAGGCCGCCATGGGTGGTATGGGCACGGGGCTGCAGACAAACAACCCGACCGTAGTCTCCGCCTTCCACGCCGCCTTGGTGCGACAGGGGCTGGTGGTGCTCCTGATCGTGGCCGTGGTCGGGGTGGCCTGGAGAGTGCTGCGAGCCCGGCAGCTTCGCCGCTCGACCACCGGCGAGACGCCGTCGGCGGGACTCTCTTATCCCGAGCCGGCCGGGCGGCGGCTGCTGAGGGTGTCGTTCGGTTTGATCTGGATTTTCGACGGGATCCTCCAAGGCCAGGCGTCCATGCCGCTGGGCATGACCACCGGCGTGATCCAACCGGCCGCGGCAGCCTCGCCGCCCTGGGTCCAGCATCTCGACAACGCCGGCGCCACCATCTGGAGCTACCACCCCATCGCCGCCCCCGCCGCCGCGGTATGGATCCAGATCGGCATCGGGCTATGGCTGCTGGCCGCCCCCCGCGGCGACTGGTCCCGGCTGGGCGGGGTGGCCAGCGTCGGGTGGGGAATGATTGTCTGGATCTTCGGCGAGGCGTTCGGCGGGATCTTCGCCCCCGGGCTGACCTGGCTGTTCGGCGCGCCCGGGGCGGTGCTGTTCTACTGCCTGGCCGGCGTGCTCATCGCCCTGCCCGAACGCTACTGGGCCACGCCCCGTCTCGGCCGGATCATCCTTCGGGGCCTGGGCCTGTTCTTCGTGGCCATGGCCGTCCTGCAGGCCTGGCCGGGCCGGGGCTTCTGGCAGGGCCAGCCCCGCCACGCCGCCACCCCCGGGACGCTCACCGCCATGGTCCAGCAGATGGCCCACACACCCCAGCCCCACCTGCTGTCCTCGTGGGCCGGCGAGCTTCGCCGCCTTCGACGCCGCCCACGGCTGGGCCGTGAACCTGGTCGCGGTGATCGCCCTGGCCGCCATCGGGGCCACCTTCCTGACCGGCCGGCCCCGACCGGTCCGACTGGGCGTGATAGCGGGGGCGGTGCTCTGCCTGGCCGACTGGGTGCTCATCGAGGACTTCGGGTTCTTAGGTGGGGTCGGCACCGACCCCAACAGCATGATCCCCATGGCGCTGCTCTTCACGGCCGGCTACCTGGCCATCACCCGGCTGCCCGCCGTCGCCGCTGAGACGGTCCAGGCGGACTCGGCCACCGTCGCCGCGGACCGCCCCTGGCGACGGCGGCTCGGCGCCGACCCGACCTATGCCTTCCGCTGTGTGGCCGCCCTGGGCGCGGTCGGGATCACCCTGGTCGGCGCCGCCCCCATGGCCGTCGCCACCACCCACCGTCACGCCGACCCGATCCTCACCCAAGCCATCGACGGCCCCCCCACCACCGCCGACAGCACCGCCCCGGCCTTCGACCTGGTCGACCAGCACGGCCGACCCGTCTCCCTAGCCAGCCTGCACGGCAAGGCCATCGCCCTCACCTTCTTGGACCCGGTATGCACCTCGGACTGCCCGATCATCGCCCAAGAGTTCCGGATGGCCGACGGGGTCCTCGGCGCCAACGCCGGCCGGGTCGAGCTGGTCGCCATCGACGCCAATCCCCGCTACCTCAGCCCCGACTTCCTGGCCGCCTTCGACCAACAAGAACGCCTCGAGCGGTGTGGCCAACTGGCGGTACCTGACCGGCTCGCTGCCCCAACTCCAAGGGGTGTGGCGCGCCTTCGGAATCGAGGTCAACTGGGAACCGGGCGGAGCCATGATCGACCACAGCGAGATCGCCTACATCATCGACGCCCGCGGCCACACCCGCGACGTGCTCAACACCGACCCCGGCCCGGCCAGCCAGGCCACCCAGTCATCGTTCGCGGTCACCCTGGCTGACACCCTCAACCGAACGCTCGGTACATCGTGATCGGCCCGACCAGCTCCTGCCGGCCCCAGCCCTGCCGCTGTATGTGGCTTGGACTGGCGGGCGTCGCTCTGGTCCTTACCGGCCTCACCGCCTGCGCCAACAACAGCTCGCCGGCCGGCGAACGACCGGTGACCACCGCCGCGCCACTCCCGACGCCGCTGTCGACGTCGGTCGATACCGCCCAGGGGACGTGGGCGACGGTGCCCATGGGACATCTCGACGATCCCCTCAACACCTTCTGGCAGCTGTTCTTTCTCCCGATCGGCGGCACGTCGTGGTCCGACCAGGTTCAAGCCACGGCGGTGGCCACCAACGGCGGTCTGGTCCTGGCCCCTGCGGGAGCACGGTCGTTGGCCGTGGGCGTCCGGCCATCGAACCAGCTCACCTTCTCCCCGATCGTCGCCACCGCCAACGGCGGACACTCGTGGGCGAACTCACTCATCCCCCAAGGCCTGGCCGCCAACCCCGACGCCCTGGCCGCCGGCCCGAGCGGCCAGGCCGCAGCCCTGGTGAACAACCACGTCGAGACACAGGTGCTCACCAGCACCGGCGATCTCTCCAACTGGCAGCTGCTGGCCACCCAGGTAGCGCTGGCGTCGTCGCCCGGTGGGCGGGCCTGCAGCGTCTTGTCCTTGGCCGCGGTGGCCTACCAGGCTGAGCAGGCAGTGGTGGCCGCCAGCTGTGCCCGACCCGGGGTGGTTGGACTGCTGACCCAAGACGCGGCCGGCTGGCAGCTGGTCGGACCCGCCCTTCCCGCCTCCCTCAGTGGCGACAGTGTGCAGGTGCTGGCCTTGCGGTCGACCACCAGCGGTCTGGTCACACTGCTCGCCCTGTCCGGCGCCACCGGCAAGGTCCTGGCCGCCGCCTGGAGCAACGCCATCACCCGCACCTGGAGCCTGTCCCCGCCGTTAGGCCTGGCTCCCGCCGAGCAGGTCACGTCGTTCGGACCGGCGCCAGGGGGCGGGCTGTTCGTGTTGCAATCCGGACCCCCCGGCGAGCAGCTCGATGTGATCGCCGGCCCCGACACCGCCTGGAGGCCAGTGGCCTCGCCACCGAGAGGCACCGCCACTGTGGCCTTCACCTCGCCCACGACCGTCGACGCCCTGGTCGTGGACAGCACGGTGCTGAGCGTGTGGACCCTGCCCTCCGGGGCAGCCGGCTGGGTGCGGGGTCAGGTCCTCGACGTCCCCATCCAGTACGGCTCCTCGAGCTGACATGCGAGCACCTCCGCTCCCCCCCGCCAACACGCGACCGGCCTTGCCGGGCCTCCAAGGCGATAGGAGACGGAAGAGGGGCGAACCTTGCACGGCATGAGCAGGGTCGACTTCAACCTCCACAACGCCCTGACCCGCTGGCAGTGGGGCCCCTTCTCCCTGCTGGTCGCGACGGCGCTGATCGGGGCGGGCTACTGGTATCTCCGCGGCGACTGGCTGCTGGCGGCCCGAGGACGGCGCTGGCCGCCCGGGCGGACCTCGGCCTTCCTCGCCGGCCTGGTCGTCGTGGATCTGGCCCTGCAATCGCCGGTGGCCACCTTCACCGGCATGTACTTCCAGGCCCACGTCCTCCAACACCTGCTGCTCATGGTCGTTGCCCCCCCGCTCCTGGCCCTGGGCGCACCATCGACCATGCTGCTCCAGACCGCCGGCCGCAAAACCAAGGTGGCCTGGCTGGCCCTGCTGCGCTCCCGTCCCTTCGCCGTGCTCACCCATCCCCTCCCGGTGTGGGCCCTCTACTTCGGGATCATGTTCGCCTTCTTCTTGAGCTCACTCATCAACGTGGCCATGCACCACATGGCCCTCATGGATTTTCTGAACGTGATCTTCCTTTTAGGTGGCTGCCTGTACTGGTGGCCGATGGTCGGCGCCGACCCCATCGTGCACTGGAAGATGGGCTACGGGGCCAGGATGTTCAACGTTCTCCTCGGCGGACCCCCCGAAGTCATCCTGGGGCTAGCCATACTCTCCGCCCGAACCCCCATCGCCTCCATGTACACCCTGTCCAGCACCCACGCCGGCGGCGGGCTGCTGTGGATCTCGACCGAGATCGCGGTCATCGCCGGGTTCATCCCCATCTTCTGGCAGTGGAGCCGATCAGACCAACGGGCCGCGGCCAGGCTGGACACCCAAGCCGACACCCACGGCGCTACCGTGCTGCCCGCCGTTGCCACAACCAGCGGCCCGACCCGCCAGGCGTTACGCAACGACTGGGCCGACTGGCAGATGACCACCTGGGAAGCCACCTGGCAGTCCAGAGCACGACGAGTGCCCTACCCCCACACCTACTCACGCCAGGCCATCAAAAAGCCGCGATCGGCGGCATTCTCGCCTCACCACGACGATTGGCCGCCAAACGACCAGCAAAGCTCACCATCCCAGCACCAAACCGACCATACAACCAGGTCCGCCGTATCGACGGACGCGAGTCAGCCCTCGTCCGCCTCGACCGCAGACGAGGACTGGGATGAGACCGGAACGCCGACCACCAATCCCCGACGAGCAACCCACCCGTCACCCGCAGAAACTCCTGCCACGAATCCCGTCTCCCAATCGCTAGCGGAACAGCCGACGCGGCAGGGAACCCAAACCTCCCCTGACGTGACCAGTCCACGCGTGCCCACTGGCAGCTACCGCCGAATCCAGTCCCGCCGTCGCCGCCAGCTGCGATGGCTCCTCGGGAGTACCGCCATCCTCACTCTCGCGGTCGTTGGGGGCCCGGCGGTGTTCTTCCATCTGGTTGAGGGCAACACCCCGGCCCGACTCAGCCTGCCAGCGGCGGGCCAGGTCGGCGCCGGCCCGACCGCAGCCGGGCCCATCAGCGGCACCTGGGTCGCGACCGCCGGCTCCCAAGCCGGGTACCGAGTACAGGAGATCCTCTTCGGCCAGCACCACGCCGCGGTCGGACGGACCTCGAAAATCAGCGGCCACCTGACCATCTCCGGTGCCACCGTCACCGCAGCCGACTTCACCGTCGATATGGCCGCCATCAAATCCGACCAGCCTTCACGAGACGCCCAATTCGACGGCTACATCCTGGAAACCTACAAATACGGCCAAGCCAGCTTCCATCTCAGCCAACCCATCCAGCTCGGCGCCATCCCGCCGCCCGGAAACATCGTCACCGAACAGGCCACCGGTCAGCTCACCCTGCGAGGGACCACCAGGACGGTCAGCTTCCCCCTGCACGCCGAGCGGGTCGCCAATGGGATTGACGTCAACGCCGCCATCCCCATCACCTTCTCGTCCTGGCACATCCCCAACCCCAGCTTCGCCGTCGCCCAAGTCGGCCCCACCGGGCAGATCGAAGTCCTCCTCCAACTCGCACCAGAGTCGAAGTAGCCATCAGGCGTCACTGCCGCGACCAGAGATATTCGGCGAAAGTAACGAGTGGCGGACAGACATCGGCGACCACATCGGTTCCAACCCTTTAGTCCGCCGCCGGCAGGACGCGCCGCTCGCGTTGCTCCATCAACGGACATTTCACCCAGAAAGTTTCGACGCGTGTTCAGCCCCCCCCAGTGCAGCTCCCTGAGAGCGTGTCGCGGTGCGGAGTGACCATTTACCGGTCGACGCAGCTTGATGCTTGATCCGGCTGGTCCGCCGACGAGGTCACCTCGCACGTTGGTGCGGTATAAGATGTACCGCATCAGAACGGAAGGGTGAAAATGCAGATGGCCAGCACGTTCGACGAATTGATAGCGGCTCTGAGTGCCGCGGAGGACGCCGAAGGATCAAAGGCCACCTCCGTCCGCCTGCCCGAGGCGCTCCACCGGGCCGTCCTTCTGGCCACCGAGCTGGGCATGGACGAGTCATTCACCGCGGCGACGAGTCGGGCTTTGCAGGAGCGTATCGGTGACTTCGTCCGCCGACAGGCGCTGGCCGAGCATTTCACGAGGTTCCCCGCCGACGTTCCCCGCCTCGCCGATGTGGCCAAGCGCCGGGTACACGGAAGCGACCACGCGGGCGTTCCGCGTCCGGAGCTGATCGAGGAGGCGGCCGCCTGGGTCGAGCAACGACGGCCGGAGTGGGCGATGACCGGCGCGGTCGACGACACCGTGGACGAGGTGCTCGGCTACGTGGAGATGCTGGCCGCCGGTGTGGGCCGGCGTCGGCGCAGCGCGTGACGCCCAGGGGACCCATCCGGTATCTGGTCCTCGACACTGAGGCCGCCTCGACGTTGTTGGCGTCGACCCCGGTCAACCCGAAACGGGCCGCGGTCCTCATCGCAGTCGCGGCCGCCAACGGCCAGGGCGTCGTACCCACCGCGGTCAGAGGGGAGGCTGCCTGGGACCGCACCGACCCCGGCGCCGCGAACGCCAACGGGCTCATCCGAGCCGACGACGTGCTGGATCGCTCCGGAGCCGACCGGATCGCCCAGCTACGTAAAGTGGTGGCAGAAGCATCGGTCGTTGACGCCGCTGTTGCGCTGGCGGCCGAGCGGGTCGGTGGCAGCGGGGGAGTGGTCGAAGTCCTGACTTCGGATATGGCGGATCTCCAGAAGCTCGCGGCTCACATCCGGGTCCGCCTCGACGTCGTGCGTTTGTAACGGCCTGACCGAAACGTGACCCAACGGTGGTCACTAGCGTCTTTTGGCGGTCAGTAACGGATGACAAAATAGGCCGCTGAGCAGCTACTATGCGCAAACGGGTTGCCAGTCGGAAGGGCCAAAAAGCCCTTCACACGGCTGAGGTCGGAGGTTCGAGTCCTCGAGCGCCCACCACGACATAGGGGGGGCTACGGTGCGGAGCGGACGCGGAATGGCCGCAGGACCGCACCCCACGGCCTCTGGTGCACTCTCCTGCCGGCGCTGGCGCCGCCGAAGGCGGCGACCAGCGACCGGCCCACCCCCTCAACCCCTAGGGTGCCCGACGAAAGCCTTGCGGCATAAGGCTTCCACCGGTCAGCTCGATGAAGCCGCTGAGCGCAACACGGACCTGTACGGCTGCGACAGCCGCCTCGACAGCCCCTCGGACAGAAAGGGTGGCCTCGTGGCCTTAGCGGAGGCGACGCAGCTCTACGGGCGGACTGCCCTCCCATGCCGGCGGTCTCGACGGGCTCAACAGGCCGGCAGGCCCGGCGCAGGCGTCTACCAGCCACCAGCACCCCGACGGCGTCTGGCCACCAGCCCCGCGTTTGCCCCTGGTTTGGAAACCGGACCGGGCGGGTGGGGTCAGGCTCGTAGATCCAACGGAAACAACGACCCAGGCCCGGCGAGAACGCATTCCCGTACTGCACGGGCGGGACCCTGCCCGTGGTTTATCGGCAAGACGAGACGACCGGTGACCAGCCACCCACATCGGCGAAACTGATGCGTCCGGCTATCAGTTCGTCTAGCGGCGTGCCGACGGCAAGCATGTGGGTGACCGGAACTGTGAGGGCCTTAGTGCTCTCGCTACAACAACCTGCGCGTGAAGAGAAGGCGGCGAATGCCGACGACCGGCGATGCGTCTTTCCCCGGCGCATGGATCTAACATCTAACATTTACCGCCGCCTTCTACTTCGCTGAAGTTGTTTTGGCGGGGGCACTAAGGACCACTGCACGCCGTCAGGACGAGTAGGTGTGGTGGGTTGAGTTGATGATCCACGGGTTGCCGCTGGGGTTGACCGCGATCGTGACT
Organism: uncultured Acidimicrobiaceae bacterium; assembly: GCA_963769725.1. GTDB lineage: Bacteria > Actinomycetota > Acidimicrobiia > Acidimicrobiales > Palsa-688 > PALSA-693. The sequence goes on from CAVYMU010000014.1 coordinate 182,867, forward strand.
GCGCCGCTGCCAACGGGTGTCCACCCGCTGCCGTTCCAGTGGTAGATGCCGTAGTTGCCGCCGCCTACAGGGTTGGCGCCGACGATCCACACAGCAGCGTTGGCGCCAACCGCGATGTCGGTGGCCGCCCCCGTGTAGCTGACCCAGCTCTTACCGTTCCAGTGGTAAACGTGATGGGCCGTGTTGACGATCCACGGGTTGCCGCTGGTATCTACTGCGATGCGGGCTGCCGCACCGGTTATGGAGGTCCAGCCCTTCCCGTTCCAGTGGTAGATGCCGTCGTTACCCCCGGCGGGAGTAGTGCCGAGGACCCATAGCGACCCGTTGGCGCCAACGGCGATGTCGGTGGCCGCGCCCGGGTAGCTGACCCAGCCTTTGCCGGTCCAGTGGTAGATGTAGTGGGCCGAGTTGATGATCCACGGGTTGCCGGCGGGGTCGACGGCGATTCTGACTGCTCCGCCGGGCACTTGGGTCCAGCCGCTGCCGTTCCAGTGGTAGATGGGGTAGCCGCCGCCGACGGAGTTGCTTCCGAGGATCCAGGCCGAGCCGTTCCGCCCGACACTGATGGAGGTGGCGAGCCCCGGACGGAGTGTGAAGCGTGGCGCGACGGTGAGTGTGGCCCTTCCTGTTTTGCCTCCAGAGGTCCCGGTGACGGTGTAGGTGCCAGCCTGGATGGCCGTACAGGTACGGGCGGTGTTATTGCACGAGGCTCCGGTGCTCGCCACGTTGGGGGTTATGGTAAGGGTGCTAGCGGCGGTGACATCGTCCAGACTGTTGCCGAACGCATCGAACCCGTCCGTGGTGTAGCGCTGAGGAGCCCCGGCGGTAATGCTGATCGCCGCCGGTGAGAGGACCAGATGATCCAGTCCGGCCGGGATCACGGTGATGGTGATCGGAGAGGTGAGCGCATCCGGGGTAGCGCCGTTGGTTGCCCGGACGGTGAAGGAGAACTGTCCGGCAACTGTCGGGGTGCCCGACAGGATCCCGGTGGTCGGGTTCAGAGTCATACCGGCGGGCAGCGTGCCGGCCTCGATTGCGAAGGTCGGTGCAGGCTCTCCCTCTGCGGAGAACGTGTAGGAATAGGTTGACCCTGCCGTGATCGCAGTCGGTGGGTTGTCGTGGTCAAACTCGGGCGCTGTTGGCGGCGCGTTGCCTAACGCCGGGTCGAGACTGTCCTGATACAAGGCGGCCAGGGCGGCGGGAACCCAGCCGCTGTCCCATCGGTGTGCGACGAGTTGGGACGGCCCGGTCGTGTGGGCAATCCCCTCTGACGTCAAGAGGGCATCGTAGTCCGATATGTCGATTTGAAATGCGTTGTAACCGCCTATCCAGATCCGATTCTCGGATAGGAATGGTGATCTGTGGGCGTCGACGAAGGCTTTGGTCAGCTCGTAGTTCGTCGCAAAGTTCGACTGGGTACCGTACGACGCACTTGCATTGTATTGGTCATACGTTGTCATGTCGGCCGGGAAGTCCCAGGAGGCGACCAACGTAAAGAGATCAGGATGTTTCAAGATCAGATCCTCTCCGCCTATCCCCGACTTCGAGAATCCCATCAGCCAGTGTTGCTCGGAGCCAGTCGTGGCGAGGTGTGCCTTCACCCAAGGCTGGAGTTCGGTCATGAACGTTTCGTAGCCGACACTCGCATTGGTCGGGTTGTTCGCGTACCACGGGTCGATGCCGAAGGACGGCTCGATAATCGTCAGGTTGTACTGATCCTGGGCGTCCAGCGCTTCCAGCGTTGCCATGCCGTCTCCGTACGTGCTACCCAGTCCCGCCTCGACGGGGAGCAGGTAAAGGAAATTGTGGGCTACCCCTGCGGCAGGGTGAGCGGGACGCAGGACACGAAGGATCTGCTGACTGCCGCCGTTGTCGGGGGAGGTGACGCCGTATGATTCAACACCGTTGGCGTCTGTGCTCAGGTAGTTGACAGGAAATTGCCGCCGGCCGGGTTGGTGGTGCAGGTGACCGAGAGGTTGGTGACGTTGGCGGCGGTCACGGTGCCCGAGGGGTTGGTGAGGGCGCAGGTTTGACCGGGAGGGTTGGTCTGTACCGTCGCGAGGTAGGCGGACCCGTCGGCCAGGGGGGTGGCGAAGGTGAACAGGCCGTTGGCGGTCACACTCAGATTGTCGCCGTCGTCGTCGTCCAGCACCACCGTCCCTGACAGTCCTGACACGGTCCCGCCGATGGTGTAGGTCGCCACGCTGCTGGTGGCGTTGTCGCCGGTCCAGTTGTCAGCTCTGGGGGTGCCGTAGGCCATGATGGCGGGGGCGCCGGCGGAGAGGGTGGTGTCGTTGACGGTTATCCGTACCACCCCGTTAGCGGAGAAGGACAGGGAGCTGCCGACCACGGATAGCCGGAGCTGGGTGCCGGCGGCCAGGGGGCCGGAAGGGTAGGAGGCGCCCAACTGGGTCCAGTTGCCGGCGACCCGTTTGAACAGCATCAACTGCGGGCTGCCGTAGTTCCAGAAGTACAGTCCCAGGTACAGGTTCTGCCCACCGTTTTGGCCTCTGACCGCCGGGCCGACCCACTGGCCGCCACTGAGCTGGGTGGCGGTCACCTCGATCTGGGAGTACTGGTCGCCGCTGTAGGTCTCGCCGGTGCGAATGTCCCCCGAATAAGACAGCGCTGGTGCCCGTCACTGTCTGGGAGGAGATGGCCATCCCGCCGTCTGTCATGTCGGTCCAGGCCGCCCCCAGACCGCCAGCCGCCCGATTGAAGCTATCGGCGGGGGACGTCGCAGCAAAGGCTCTGTGCGGAAATACGACCAAGGGGAGAATGAAGGCGCACAGGCAGAGCAAAATGCCGAGAGACATCAGGCCTATTCGATTTGAAGGGCTGATAGACCTTCGCAAGACTTCCACCTCTTTGTTCTACGTGCCGACGGGAGCAGCGCTTGATCTCGCCTGCACCCCCTAGATCTAAGCGACAGGGTGGGCGCTGCTGAGGCTTTTTGGGGTTCGGCTCGCGCCAACATGCCCAGGACTGCCATTGCACCGGATCGATACGTACGCCATACCGAGTTTGCTTACGCAGTCTGTCGATGAGTGATCAGGAAGCGCTGGCCGCCCAGGCGACTCAATGAATGGGTCCGCCAAATCTGCGCTGATACAACATTTCGTGCAGCGTCAGGAGGATTGTTCTGGCGTTGTGCTTTCGTTGTGCGCCCTCAGGCTGTCCCAGGCAGTTCTGCCAGCGGGGACAACAGTGACGCGCTGGCGAGAAGTTTATGTACTGTTGAAGGCTGCTCAGATCACCATTCACGGCACTGATGGCCTGGTCGAGCCGGCGTCGAGCCCGAAAGTGGTTGTGTTTACAACCATCTAGGCGGGGTGGGGTGTGGTCGTCGGGCCGGCTGGCCTGGATCCGGGCTGGGCGTCCTGTGGGGCGGTGTCGTGCCCGCCCTGGTCCGGAGGCCGCTCCGGGTCGGGCCGGGCCGTCCAGACGGCTGTCGAGGGGAAGGAAGGTACCTGGGCGAGGCGAGACCGTGGACGGCCGGGATCCGGGCGCCGGGGTTGGGTTCGGCACGGTCGAGCTGGGTTCCGCTCGGCTGGGAGCGCGGACTCGGACCTCGTCGACGGAATATTTTTGGTTTGGGCGTATCAGTTCCGTGCGGTCGGCGTAAATGCTGTGGGTTTCGGGGTGTGTCTTCCCGCTTCTGATGCGTCTGGACCCCTCCGTCCTCCCTGCCCCACCACGACATTGCAGGTCACAGAGGTCCCCACTCCGACATGGCCCGCTGGTAACGGCAACGCCGTCTGCCACACGTTGAGGGGCGCCCCGGACGACTGAGGGTACCTTTTGCCACGGAGGAAGACGGGCCAGAAGTGATGAAGGCGAACTCTGGGCCCGGGGCTCGGGACTCCGCCAGGCCCTGCCGGGTCAGTCGTTGCGCATCACGATGGCCGGCGACACCCGGGCGGCCGACCACCCCGGAACCGCCGCAATCAGATTGCACACCAGCAGGGTCGCCGGAACTATCAGCGCGACCAAGAGGTCTGGTACCTGGGCCGGCGAGCTGGAGCCGATGCTCGACGCGACCAAGTGCCATGTCAATCTCCCGGCGATCACTCCCAGCGGGATTCCCACGATCAAGGCCACGACGGAGAACGTCGTCGCTTGCCAGCTCACTACCCCAGCCACTTGACGGGGTACGAAGCCGATGGCCTTCAGGATCGCGAGATCGTGCCGGCGGCGACGTACCGAGGTGACCAGTGAATTCCCGATGGTCGTGACGCCCAGCAGGGCGACGAGGGCGGCGAGGATCAGCGGCAGGCGGTCGACGCTCTGAATGTTGAGCACGTCCTCGGAGGGCAACCGGCGAAGCACGACTGAGCCGAAGTCACTGCGCAGGCTGGCGTATGCCGCGGCCGGCGAGACCCCTGGGGCGTACCGCACGGCAAACAGGTTGAACACCGTGGGCGGCGTGCTGTTCCCGCTGCTGTTGGCGCCCGCCGGGGGCGGTGACTGTTGCGCTTGTTGCTTTTCTACCGCGGGCCCATACACCCAACCGCCGTCTCCGAGCTGATTGGAGAACATGTCACCGATTGAGGGGGCGATCATGCGGCCGACGATGTTCAGCGTCAGTGGCCCCTGCGGTGTCGAGATCTGCACCGACTGGCCCACCTGGCGGTGCAGCCGGGCGAGGGTCTGGGTGCCGAGCACGATCTGGTCGTCGGCCTGCGGCGGATGTCCCTGTAGGAGGGGTGGGTAAACGGTTCCCTTAAGTGGGTCTATCGCGATCAGGGTCGGCACTGTCAAGTTGTCGATGGTCGCTGTCCCTTGATCCTGGCTTGCCAGTATGGCTATCGCCGAGTAGGCCCCGACGTACCGGTTGTTCGCCAGCAGCTTGCCGTCCTGAACCAGGCGGTCGTTCAGGTCATTGGGATTGCCCACCAGGACATCCCAGTTCCAGCCCTGCTGCCGGGGGCTGTTCACGAGGTGGCCGAGGCTGGTTCCGAAGGTCAGAGCGGCACCGAGTACCGCCACCGAAAGGGCTGCTCCCAGTATCGGGGTCAACACGGGCACGGCAGAACGGCCGCGGCCCGGTTCGAGTGCGAAGCGCGTTCCGATAGCCGCGCCCGGTGACAGGGCGCTTTTGGATATAGCCGTCGCTACCGCACTTCGGTGCGCCGACGACCGGCCATCCGAGGTCATGAGGTTCCAGCGTCTGCTGGCGCGCCACGCCGGCAGCATCGACCACGCCGCCACGAGTGCTCCCAACCCGATGGCCGCGGGGACCATGATCGCCGGGTCGAGGGCGAACCCGGGATGGATCTCCGCCTGGCGGGACAACCCGACCGGCATCAAAGGTGACGCCAGCCACGCGATCAGGAAGGCGAGGAAGGCCCCGGTGGCGCCGATCGATCCTGACCGCAGGGCGACGATGCTGAGCAGCTGCGATCTGGTTGCCCCCAGAACCCGGAGATTCGCATAGTCGTCACGTGCGAGGGATGTCTGGCGAGCGACCCCCTGACCGACGAGGGCGATCGTCACCAAGGCGGCGAGAGCGCCGAAAAGCAAGAGGGCCACCACGTCGAGATGAATGCCAACCTGGGCGCTCGCGGCGGCCGCCGGGACCGCGTACGCGTTGCCCGGGCTGACGAACACCTGGTTGCCGCCTATCGCCGTCGCTTCGGCGGCGAAGCTCTTCCAGTCCGCGGCCCCGTGACGTAAACGGACCAGGACCAGGTTGATGTCGTTGAGCTGCTGCACCGGGACTCCGACGCCGACAGCCAGCCGCGACAGGAAGCCGGGAGTAACGTACAGATTGCGGTCGCTCTCATAGGACACGCCCGACTGCGCTTCCAGGGGTGCGATGCCGGTGACGTCCTGTGGCTGCCGGACAATGGCTGCCACGCGGGCCGCGTATGACGGTCCCTTCGGCGCTGGCACGTGCTCGATCCCACCGGCGAGCTGGCCGCCGTCGATCTGAACGGCCGAGTAGGCGTACAGATGAACGGTGCTGCCGACGTGGAGGTGGTCGGCCTGGGCCGCCAGATCGTTTACTGCGACCTCAGACGGATCGGTGGGGTCGGGGAGGCGGCCGGCCAGCACCATCGGGCGATCAACGGTATGCATCAGATCTGGGTTGGCGACTCCGATGACGTTGAGGTCGTTTTCAGTGCGGCCATCGCGACTGGTCGAGACAAAAAGGAAAGGCGCACGCGCATAGGCGACGACCTGTGGGAGGTCGACGATGCGCTGCTCCGTCGGGGCCAGGGCGAGTGAACCCACAGCCAGTCCGGGTGTGACCGGTGGGGAGGAAACATTTCCGAATAGAAAGCCGCCATCGTCGGGGAGGCTGTATCTCACGAACTGCGACACCGCCTCGTCCGTACGCCGGGCCCCGGCGAACGCGGTCAGCGCCACGCCGCCGCCGATACCGAGCAGGACGATGAGGACCACAGACGTGCGCCACTTGCCCCGGAGCTCGGCCCGACAGCGCGTCCAAATGAGTTCCACTTCCCGTACCCCGAGCCCCTTCCGGCATCGAGTAACCATTTACCCGCATCCCCGGCGATGTCGCCAGGATGGTACCTACCCGTGTCTGGGTGGTGGCAACACCCCTGGGGCGGCCCGGGATCCCGGGGTAATCCGAGATCTCGCCGGCCGGCGCCGAGAGTAAAAGCCCGGACTGTCGAGACGTCGCGGGGACCGCCTGCGGCTGTTGGAGGCTCCGGTGCCTTACTGGGTCAGGTAGGTGGTGAGTCCGGCGGCGAGTGCTCTGGCGGCGGTCTGTTGCCACTGGGTAGTCGTGAGAAGGGCCGCGTCGGTGGGGTTGCGCATGTTGGCGCATTCGATGAGGACCTTGGGGACGGTCGACAGGTTGAGTCCGGCCAGGTCGTCGCGGGGTTGGAGGCCGTTGATCCCGTCATAGCTGCTGAGTGGCTCACTCGTGTCGGCCAGAAAGGCGGCCCGGATGTCCAGGCCGAGGTCCTGGGACGGAGCGATGATGGCGTTGTTGGGGCCGTCGGCAATCGGTTCGAGTATCGCGAACCCTCTTCCCGTCGGTGGGCCGCCGTCGGCGTGGATGCTGATGGCGGCATTGGCGTGAGCGTTGTTGCCGATCGCGGCCCGTTCAGTCACGCAGGGCCCGACGCCCGTGTTCGAAGTTCGGGTCAGCACGACCGTGGCGCCCTCGGCTTCTAGGTCGGCGGTGAGGTAGTTGGCGACGTTGAAGTTGAACTGAGCCTCGGTGTAACCGGAGTCGGTCTCGGTACCGGTGGTGTCGCAGGTTTCCCGCTCTCGTCCGTTCCAGATGATCTGGTTGATGACGCCAGGGGCGGTGCCATTCCCGCCGTTGTGGCCAGGGTCGATGGCGATGATCTTTCCCACGAGTGGCTTGCCCGTCCTCGCCCTCGGGTTAGGGGTCACGGTGGTCGGGGGTGACGCTGGGGGGATCACCGCGGGGTGGGCAGCGACGGCGGACCGGCTCGTTGGTGCGGGGGTGGTCAAAGGAGCCGGCGGCGTGGTCGGGCCGATCTTCGGCTCAGTCGGCGCCGTGGTAGAGCCAATGGGGCTGGGTGGCGCGGCGGCGGTGGAGCTGGAGTCGCAGGCGGTGACGGCGAACGAGCCTTCGACGACGAGTGCCGCAACCATGAGGGGGCGCCACCCTGGCAGGAGATCAGACATGGCCGAACGTCCAGTTCCCGATGGGCGAATAACCAGGCAGTCTAGAACTGCATGGTGACGGGAGATTGCCCGATGACGGTCCGCAGCTGATTGTAGGCGGCCAGAAAGGTCTGCTTGGCCGCGGTGGCGGCGCCGCTGTCGGTGGAGCTGGTGTCCAGACATCCTTGGAAGATGTAAGCGTCGGTGCCGGTATTGGCCTGGTTGAGGCAGGTGTCGAGGTCGTTGTCGTCTTGAAGACTGGCGTTGAAGGCGGCAACCAGATCGTCCCGAACGGTGCTGGCGGCGGGGGTGGGGGCGTTGACCGCTTGAGCTGCCGCGGCCAGCGAGGTCCGGTTGGCCACGATGGTGCTGATTTGCTGCTCTACGATTCTCGACTCGTGGCGACAGACTTTCGTCGCCTGGCGACAGAGTTCGGTTCGACTCGACTGCAGCCTCGGCGCGTGGCACCCGGCCCACGGCCGAACACGGTCGAGCCGGGCGACTGCAAAGGCAACCCCCGCTAATAACGATGGGAGCCTCCACCGCTGGAGCGGACATCTGGTCTGAGAACGCCTGGATTTCCTTCCGGAGGGGTCCGCCTGGCCCGTTCAACCTTTCCCCAGGTTTCGTCCCGGAAGCGATCGGGAGTGATCCCTCGTTTGGATCTTTGGTTGATGGAGATCAACGACCGCCTCAGGTTGGTCTGTCGACGTCCCGGTCGTCCCACATCTTCAGCAGTTCGAGACCGTGGGTAAGTGACCCAAGCAGGCTGTCCGAGACGTCCTCGTCGAAGCCAGTCTCTATGAGCCGGTTACTCAACGCCAGATAGTCGACCGTCCCGCCATCGAGCTTTACCGCCATGATGAAGACGTTCCAGCGCTGCGTGTCCAGGGGGTGTGGAGCTCTGGTGTTTGCGTTGGCGAGGAAGTCGTCCAGGGCCGCCTGGCTTCGCTGTCCGAGCGTCACCGGTGCAGTCTGTCACTGCTCGCGGTCGGCTGGCGAGCGCGTGGCTGCCGAGCGAAGAGGTGGCGAGCAAAGGTGGCGAGCGAAGACGTCGCGAGCCCGGTGGCGAGGCACTGGCTCACGTCCAGGGATTGGAGGCGGCAGTTTCGCCTGACCCCCCCGGCTGGCTCCCGATCAGACCCGGCGACCGTGCCGCCTACCCGGCATTAGTCGGCGCGCACTGGACCGTGATCGCGACCAGGTTGCCTTTCAGCTGCCCAATGGCCTGGGCAAGGCTCGCAGCATTGTTGGTGTTGGTGTTGGTCGACTGACTCGACTGCTGGAGGCCGTTGATTTGCTGGATGTCGCTCTTGACGGTGTCGAATGCCGCTGCGAGGTTCGCCCACTGAGGGGCCAGTTTCGCGGCCGACTCAGCCTCACCGGCCGCGGTGAAATAGCTCGCGTATGCGGCTGCGGAATTAGGATTGCCCTTGTTCGTGGCCACGGTTGCGTCGTAGGTCCGGCAGGCCGCGAGCGCCAGCTGATTCCCCTGCTGGACGGACACACCAATACCCGTGGATACTGCTGTCGTGGTCGTCGCCGCGCTCGAACTGCCACCGCCGCCTGCGAGGCAGCCCGTCAGCCCAATCACGGCCAGCACCCCGAGAGCGACTGCCCCTGCGCGTCGTAGCACCGCCGGAGCATAGGCCAGCCAGGCACCGCTATTAAGGTCGCGAGAGCGGCGCCAACATGCGTCCCTTGTCGTCGATGGTCCCGCCAGCGCCGAGGAAGGGGGCCCGTCACACGGGGTGATCGGCGTGGTCCCGGGCCCACGGCTCGATACCTCGAGTCGGTGCTCGTTTGCTCGTGGCGCCGGCGAACGTTCGGGTGCATGCCGGCCACACTCCCTCAATGGGGTCTTTTTCGTCGCCGCTTTGTACCTTTCTGGACCCGAAGTCGGCCCAGTCAACGGGCGTGCCCGTCCACAAAGCGATCCAGGGGAGCGGGCCGAGCCAGGCACGGGGGCCCGGCCAGGGGATGCGGGCCAAGCCCGGCGATCCGGGCTTAGTCTCGACCCGCCTGCCCCATACCGGCGGACGTCGTAGGTGGTCATCGGTTTTCATGTGTTGCCGCTACTGCCTCGTCGCCCTGGCGGGGCGGAATCGGTGGCGAAGGCGACTCGCTGGGCCGCGGTTCCCTGGACGCCGGTCCCGGTGAAACGAGGCCGGTGAGGTCAGCCAGGGGTCCCGGATACGCCGGTGAGAGCAGGCGTGCGCGCCACACGCCAGTCGCCGGAAGAGAGTGTTCGAGGCAACGTGCCTCGACCGTGTGGTGATCCTCGGCCGGGCGGTTCGGGCGACCGTCCCCCGCGGGCGAGAGACGGTTCTGGTGAAGTGCTACCCAGATTGTGCAAGGGACCGTGACCGGGCGGGCGTTGGTAGCGGGCCGCGACGAGTAGACGCCCGGTTAGAGGCGCGACCAGCCATTTGTACAAACCTTTCGGCTCGAGTGAGCTTGGCGCCGCTGACCTGATACAACAAAATCGTGACCGAGGGAGCTGGCGACACCAGAGGGGAGCGACCCTCCCGCGGCGGGCACCGGATCTACGTACCGCCTCCACGCCCGGGCCCGGGCCACGATCCGTTAGAGGATCTCGGCCCGCCCGGGGTGATGTGGCCGGCGCCGGGTTCTGGATTCGACTCCAGCCCCTTCAGTCCGGCTGGACAGATGAGACAGGAGGCCCTGTTCATCTCTAATATCCGTCGCGACCCCGGGGGCGTCTGGCGGGCCGTTCGCTCCGGGCCTGGACTGATACTGATGTTCGGCGCCGTGTTGCTGGTCGTGCTGGTGGCCATCATCAGCATCGCTCTGGGCTGATCTCGCCAATTGCTCTTCGGAGGGGGACCGGAGTGGGCGAGATGCGGGGCCGCAGTCAGTCGAGCGTCTCGGGCGCCGGCTGCAAGCCGCCTCGGCCGATCCGGGCGCCCGGCGCCACCGAGGTCGCATGGCTCTGCACGTCGACGCGGGTAACAGCGAGATAGGCGACCAGGCAGAAGATGATGAACGTCAGCCCCAAGGCGACTGCACCATTGCCCCAACCCAGGCCGCCGAGGCTCTGCGGCTTGCCCATCCAATCGGCGAAAGAGGCGCCCAGGGGTCGGGTGACCACGTACGCAAACCAGAAGGAGAAGACCGGGTTCCACCGGAACTTCCAGTAACCGATGGCGGGGATCGAGATCAAGGCGGCGAAGAGGAAGCCCGAGGCCAGGTAACCCAACCCCAGTGTGGTCGCGGTGAGGTCGCCGATCGCGGTGCCCATGGCGAAGGTGGCGACCACCGCGGCCCAGTAGAAGGCTTCCCGGCGGTCAGTGTCGATGCTGTGAATCGAGAGGGTGTGCTCGGTCTTCTGCCAGCCGATGAAGACGGCCGCCAGGACCACGGCGTAGAGGACGCTCGACACGGCATAGGGGACGCCGAAACCGACGTGGAGAACATCGGCGGCCATGGTGCCGAACACGCCGACGCCCACAACCGCAAGCCAGTAGGTCCAGGCCAGGTAACGGCGCATGTGGAACTGCAACGCCAATGCGGCCACGAAGCCGATGAATCCCAACCCCACGGCCGGGATGGGGTGCAACTTGTGCACCAGGTAGTCGGATGTGGATTCGCCCATCGCCGTCGACAAGGCTTTGATGACCCAGAAGTAGACGGTGATCTCCGGCACCCGCAGGGCCCCACGGACGGTCGGCCGCTGGAGACGCTGGAGAAGGGCGTGACTGGCCATGGGATAGTTTGTCGTAGGGACGCTCGTGACTCGGCGCGAAAAAGGTAAAGGTTTGGATAGGGCCCATGATGTTCCGATGTCGCTGAACTACCCCGCGACCCACCGCGACGACATTGTGGACGAGTTCCACGGCGTGCCCATCGCGGACCCTTACCGGTGGTTGGAGAGCGTCGATGACCAGGAGACACGGGCCTGGATCACGGCCCAGAACCGCCTGACCGAGCGTTTCCTCGCCGGGATTCCGGCCCGAGAAGCGATACGCACTCGCCTTTCGACCCTCTGGGACTACCCGCGGTATGACGTGCCCTTCGAGCGGGGCGGTCAGTGGTTTCAGTGGCGCAATACCGGACTGCAGGATCAGCCGGTGCTGTATGTCGGACCCTCCGCCGGTTCCGAAGGGCGCCCCTTGCTCGACCCGAACACGCTTTCCAAAGACGGCACCATGGCCATCACCGGCCTCTCGGTCAGCGAGGACGGTTCGGTGCTGGCCTATGCCACCAGCGCGGCAGGGTCGGACTGGAAGACCTGGCACCTGCGGGATGTGGCCAGCGGTAACGACCGCGACGATGTGATCGAGTGGTCGAAATTCAGTGGAGCGGCATGGCGCCGGGACGCCTCGGGCTTCTACTACGCGGCCATGGCCCGTCCCGATCCGGGCCACGAGTTCGAAGCGGAGAACCGATCTCCGCAGATCCTGTTCCATCAAGTCGGTACGCCACAGCAGCACGACGCCGTGGTCTTTGCCGCGCCGCAGCATCCCGACTGGCTTCCGACCGCCGTCGTCAGCGATGACGACCGGTATCTCATGGTGTCGATACAACGGGGCACGAATCCGGAGTCCCAGATCGAGGTGCTCGACCTCGATCATCCTGAAGTCGGCTACCGGACGCTGGTGGCCGGCTTCGATACCAAGGCGGCCGTGGCCGGCAGCGTCGGCTCGACCTTCTTCGTGGCGACCGACCTCGGTGCCGATCAGGGCCGGGTCGTCGCCGTCGAGCTGACCGACCCCAGGCGGAGCCAATGGAAGGAGGTCCTGCCCGAGCAGGGCGACACCCTCCTCGAGGCCCACGTCTTCGGGGGGCGGTTGGTGTGCCACTATATCCGCGACGCCCAGTCGCTCCTGCGTGTCCACGAGCTCGACGGTGCCCCACTGGGCGATATCCCGATTCCCGGGGTGGCGTCGGTCGCGGCCAGCCGCCATGACGAAAACGCCATCGAGGGACGCGCCGACGCCAGCACCATCCATTTCCGGGTGACATCTTTTACCGAGTCCGGTGCCATCTGGAGCCACGATCTGGCCACCGGCAAGACGGCGCAGTTGCATGCCTCCACCGTCCAGATCGATCCCGACGAGTACGTCACCGCCCAGGTGTTCGCCCCATCCGACGACGGGACCCGGGTGCCGATCTTCCTCACCCGGAGGCGGAATGTGGTGCCGACAGGTGACGTCCCGGTTCTCCTCTATGGCTACGGCGGCTTCGACATACCCATCACACCGTCCTTTTCGCTCCCGCTGGCGGTGTGGATCGAACGAGGCGGCCTGCTGGCGGTCGCCAACCTGCGAGGCGGCGGGGAGTACGGACGAGCGTGGCACGATGCCGGTCGCCTGGCCAACAAACAGATCGTCTTTGACGACTTCTGCGCCTGCGCCCGATGGCTCCACGACTCGGGTTGGACCCGTCCCGGCCGAACCGCAATCTACGGCGGCTCCAACGGTGGTCTGCTGGTAGGGGCCTGCCTCACCCAGCATCCCGAGTTGTTTGGCGCCGCGGTGAGCGACGTGGGCGTGTTCGACATGCTTCGGTTCCACCGCTTCACGATCGGCTGGGCCTGGACCAGCGACTTCGGCAGCCCCGATGACCCTGAGCAGTTCGCTTGGCTCCGGGCCTACTCGCCACTACACAACGTCCGGGCCGGCACGTGTTATCCCCCGACGATGCTGCTGACCGGCGACCACGACGACCGCGTCGTCCCTGGCCATTCGTTCAAGTTCGCCGCCACCCTTCAGGCCGCCCAGGCGTGCGAGACGCCGGTATTGCTACGCGTGGAGACGGCAGCCGGACACGGCGCCGGCAAGCCGGTCTCGAAGCTCATCGCGGAGAACACCGATCGCCTGACGTTCATCGAAGCCGCCCTCGGCCGAGCGGATGGGCCCGCCTGACGCCCGGAAACCCAATGGGGCCCTCGCCGCGAGCGACCGGGGCGCCGGGGCGACCGCTAAGCGATGCGCTCGGAGATCCAAGCCCGGAGCATCCCCAGCACCTCGGATTGCCGGGGCTCGTTGAAGATCTCGTGCCACAAGCCCGGCCATAACCGCGCCGTCAGGTCCTGACTCGACACCAGCATGACCACATCCTTCAGGGCCTGGGGGCTGACGAGCACATCGGCGCCGCCATGCATGACGAGCAGGGGCAAGGTGAGCTGGGAAAGGCCGGCCCGGACCTCCTCGATCTGACCGGCGGCCCGCAGGAATCCGCGTGGCGGAGGACCCAGGTAGACGAGGGGATCATCTTTGTAGGCCTGCACGACGGCCGGATCGCTGGAAATGGCGTCGGCTAAACCCAGGTCGGGGATCTCCTCCAGTTCGGCGAGCGCCAACACCTCGGGTGCGACGTGCAGCAAGGCCCCCGAGAGGGCCAGACCGGCGAGCCGGTCTTGATAGCGCGCCGCGAACGCGGCGGCGATCAGTCCACCCATGGAGTGGCCGACGAGGAACAACGGGCCATCCGGGGCCCGGTCCCGTACCAAGTCGACGAACTGACCGAGGTCGTTCACGGCGTCCCATACGGACTCGATGTCCGCTCTGGCCCCCTCCGACCGGCCGTGGCCACGGTGGTCAGGTGCCCATACCGACAGCTGCGAGTCGAGCAGGGCGGCAGCCACGTGCCCGTACCTGCCGCTGTGTTCGGCAAATCCGTGGGACAGCACCACGTGGCCCCTGGGCGGGCTGGCCGGCTGCCAGGCCCGGTAGTAGAGCCGGTCGCCGGCGAATCGTCCTTCGGCGGAAGTGGCCATCATGCCTGCTTTCGTCACGTGGTCAGCGACCGGTCGGGGTGGCGAAGGATAACCCGCAGGACCGTCCGGGGCTGGCCGTGCCCTGGCTCCGGTCGGGCCCTACTCCGGCTGCGTCGGGCCAGCGTGTGGATCAGGTCACGGTGGGGCGGCGGCGCCGGGCATCATGCAGTCATGCCGGAGAGGGACCACATCAGCTCGGGATCGCCGTTCGAAGCGCTCATCGGCTTCAGCCGGGCGGTCCGGGTGGGTGATCGCGTCCTGGTGTCAGGGACGGCGCCGGTATGGCCCGACGGCTCCTGCGAACCTGATGTCGCCGCCCAGGCCCGTCGTTGTTTCGAGATCATCGGAGCCGCCCTCGCCGAGGCCGGCGCCGGCCCGGCAGACGTGGTACGAACCCGCATGTATCTGCTCTCGCCGGACGACGCGGGCGCGGTCGGGGCGGTCCACGCCGCCTACTTCGGAACCACCCGTCCAGCCGCCACCATGGTCGTCGTAGCTGGCCTGCTGGACCCGCGCTGGCGCGTTGAGGTCGAGGCGGAGGCGATGGTGGGGTAGCGACGGGCGCCCCGGCGGTGACAGGCCCGGCGGTGACAGGCCCGGCGGCGACAGGCCCGGCGGCGACCGACCCGGCCATGACAGGCCCGGCGGTGACAGGCCGGGCGGTGACAGGTCCTGAGGCGACCGACCCGGCGGCGTCCGACCCGGAGCGGCTTGGTCCCGGCGGTCCGGCGTCCCTCACCCCGACGCCAACGCCTTGGCATAATGGTGCTCGCGTGTGCGGCTCAGGTCACCGAGCTCACGGTCGGGGCCGCTCCTGACGTACCCGAACCGCTCGTAAAAGCGGTGGGCGGTAAGGAAACGGGAATCGCTCCACAGTTCGATGGAGGTGGCGCCGCGGGCCATGGCGGTCTGCTCCACCAGATCGGTCAGAGTGGCGGCCAGGCCGTGACGGCGCCAGCGCGGATTGACGTAGAGGCGTTCGAGTTCCGCAGTCGAGGGGTCGAGCGGCCGCCAGCCCGCCGTGGCGATCACGGTGCCGCACGGGTCCGCCGCCACCCAGAACGCCCCGCCGAGACGCTCATAGGCGCGGGCCGGAGCGAGCAGATCGGGGCATTCCCCGTGCACATCCATCACGCAACCGGGGTACTCCGACCAGCAGGCCCCGATCAGGGCGATGACATCCCAGGCGTCGTCGTCGTGCGCCGGGCGTATGTCCGGGACGCCGTTTCCGGCCGCTATCAATACTCGATGCCCTTCTTGGCGCCCACACCGCGGTCGTAGACATGCTTTACCTTGCGCATCTCGGTCACGGTGTCGGCGGTCTCGACCAGTTCAGGAGCGGCGTCGCGCCCGGTGATGACCACATTGGTCGCCGGGGCGCGGTTCCGGATCCCGTCGACGACGACGTCGACGGGTACCCAGCCGTAGGTCACCGCGTAGGTGAGCTCGTCCAGGATGAGCAGGTCGTAGTCACCGGAGGCCAGCTTGGCCGCCGCCACCTCCCAGGCATGACGGCCCTTGGCGGCGGTCTCGTCCATATCCGTCGACTCCCAGGTAAAGCCGTCTCCGAGGGTGTGCCATTCGACGCCCAGGTGGTCAGCGAGCTTCCGCTCCCCGGTCTTCCACTTGCCGCCTTTCACGAACTGGACCACCCCGACCCGCCAGCCGCGGGCCCAGCCCCGGCCCATCACCCCGAAGGCGGCGGAGGACTTGCCCTTCCCGTGGCCGGTATTGAGCAACACGATGGATTCCATACGCGCCATGGGTGGGACCCTAGATCCGGCCGCGGCCGGGCGACGGCTCTCAACGGCCGGCCCGGAAAGTTGGGGCCGGCCGGGCCTGGCCCGGCGCGGGGCGGCGCGGGCCAGCCGCCATGGCCGCGGCGGGGCCGGACTACCCGGTAGCATCGCTGGCGTAGCGCAGGGAACCCGGTGCGATTCCGGGACTGTCCCGCAACTGTGACCGGGGAGCGAACCTCCAGCAGATGGCCACGGCCCTTCGGGGTTGGAAGGCCGGCGGCGAGTGGATCCGGAAGCCAGGAAACCTGCCTACCCCCGGCTCGATTCGGAGGGACGCGAGGACGTTGACAGCAGTACCACCGACGATCACCCTGGTGCTGGGTGGGGCGCGCAGTGGCAAGTCCGAGGTGGCGGAGCGGCTCGCAGCCGGTCTTCCTCCTCCGGTTGCCTATGTGGCCACCGCGGTGGTGGACCCGACCGGGCCCGACGAGGAGTTCGCGGCCCGGGTGGCGGCTCACCGCAGGCGCCGGCCGGCCAGCTGGCGCACGGTCGAGGCCGGTGCCGGCCTGGTCGACGTGCTCTCCGCGGTGGAGGGCAGCGTTTTGGTGGACGCCCTGGGTACATGGGTCGCGGGGACGCCGGGGTTCGGGGCGGACGCAGCCGGCCTGTGCGCGGTCCTGCAGGCCAGGGTCGCCCCCACCGTCCTGGTCTCCGATGAGGTCGGGTTGGGTGTGCATCCCTACAGCGAGTCGGGCCGGCGCTTCCGGGACGCCCTGGGGTTGGTCAACCGCGCCGTTGCCGATATCGCCGACAGAGTGCTGTTGGTGATCGCCGGCCGGGTGCTCCCTCTGGAGCGGCTGGCTGCGGTGCCGGCGGCCGCCGATGTCGCCGCCGGCGAGGAGGGCTGAGTGCGGGCCGCGGTGTCGTTTCTCACGCCTTTCGGCGGGGCCCGGTCGCCTGGACCGGCGACCCTCGAATGGTTCCCGGTCGTCGGGGCCGCCATCGGGCTGGGACTCGGATGCGTCTGGTGGTTGGCCGTTCGGGTCTGGACCTACCCCGTGGCGGCGGCGGTGACCGTCGCCGCGGATCTGGCCGTCACCGGCATGCTGCACTTCGACGGCTTGGTTGACAGTGCCGACGGCCTGCTGGCGCCGATGGCTCCGGACCGCCGCCTGGCCGTCATGGCCGATCCGGGCATCGGCGCGTTCGGCCTGGCCGTGGGAGGGACCGTCCTGTTGGTGCGCTGGGTGGCGCTGAGCTCGCTGCGGCCCGGTGTTCTCCTGATCGCCGGGCTCTGGTGCTTGTCCCGCACGGCCATGGCGGTAGTTGTCCGCACCCAGCCCTACGTCCGCGGTGAAGGAGGGCTGGCCCGGGCCTTCCAACACGCGTCCCCGGCAGCGGGTGGGCCGGATCGACGACGCCGGGCCCGGCAGGCTCTTCCGCTGGCTGCCGGCTTGCTCCTGGCCGCGGGGCTGCTGATGGGGTGGCGGGTTGTTCCCGGGTTGGCCAGCGGGGCCGCGGCCGTGGTTGTCGCGCTGGCCGTGGTCCTGCTGGCCCGGCGCCGGATCGGTGGTTTCACCGGCGACGTGCTGGGCGCCTCGGGGGTGCTGGCGGAAACCGCCGGCCTGCTGGTGGCGGCGGCGCGGTGGTGAAGGTGGGGACGGCCCCGGGATGGGCGGCGGTACTCGGCCCCGCCCGACGGGTGGACGTCCGGTCCGGGTGGGCAGGCCGGCGTCAGGTCGCGCTCGGCGCCGTGGCCGTCGGCATCGCCGCCGACTGGCTACTGGGCGAGCCCCCGGCCGCATGGCATCCGGTCGCCGGGTTCGGGCGGGCCATGACCGGCCTCGAACACCGGTGCTACGCCGACTCCCGGGGGCGGGGCGCCCTCTACGCCGCGGTCGGCGCCGGCTCGGCCGCCCTGACCGGCTGGCTCCTGGAGCGGGGCGCGGCCGGCTGGCCACCGATGAGGGCGTCCGGCTCGGGTGGTCCGGCTGTCGGCTCGGGTGGTTCGGCGGCCGGCCGCATGCTCCGCGGCGGGGCGGGCGTGGTCCTGGCCACCTACGTCGCCGTGGCGGGCCGGGCGTTGGCCGCGGCTGCTGGTGAAGTCGGCGAGGCGCTTGACTCCGGCGACCTGGAAGCGGCCCGGGCTCGGTTACCTGCCCTGGTCAGCCGCGATCCGGCCGGCCTCGACGAGGCCGAGATCGTCCGCGCCGTGGTGGAATCGGTGGCCGAAAACACCGTCGACGCCGTCGTCGCCGCCGCGATGTGGGCCGCCCTGGGCGGGGCGCCCGCCGTGCTCGCCTACCGGGCCGTCAACACTCTCGACGCCATGGTCGGCCACCTCTCCCCCCGCTACACCCGCTTCGGCTGGGCCTCGGCCCGCGCCGACGATCTGGCCGGCTGGGTTCCCGCCCGGCTCACCGCCCTGCTGGTCGCCGCCCTCCGGCCCGGGGCGGCCCGCCCGGTGTGGACCGCGGTCAGGAACCAGGCCAGCAGGCATCCCTCACCGAATGCCGGGGTCGTCGAGGCCGCGTTCGCGGCCGCCCTCGGGGTCCGAGTGGGCGGCGCCAACGTCTACGGCGGACGCCAGGAGTTGCGTCCGCAACTCGGAACCGGTCGAGCGCCGGCAGCCGGCGACATCGCCCGGGCCGTTCGGCTGAGCCGCCAGATCGCCGCGGCCGTGGCCGTGCTCGGGCTGGCCGGATCTCGGCGGTGGTGGGGACGATGACCGCGGGTCGCCCGGACCTGGCCCCTGCGGCCGGCGAGCACGGCGGCGACGGCCGCCGGCTGGCCCAGGCGCTTGGCGTGCAGCCGGCCGCGGTCCTCGACCTGTCCGCCAGCCTCAACCCGGTGGCACCCGATCCCGTACCGGTGCTGACTCGCCACCTCGACGCCGTCGGGCGCTATCCCGATCCCGGCGAGGCGACGACGGCGCTGGCAACACGCATCGGCATCGACCCCGAGCTGCTCCTGCTTACCAATGGGGGAGCCGAGGCTATCGCCCTGGTGGCAGCCCAACTCGGTGCCGGCTGGGTCGACGAGCCCGAGTTCTCGCTCTACCGGCGCCATCTGCCCGCCCTCGATCCCGGCGCCGGCCGATGGCGGTCCAATCCGCACAACCCCACCGGGGTGCTGGCCGGGCCGGATGACACCGCTTCGGTGTGGGATGAAGCCTTCTGGCCCCTGGCTACCGGCACCTGGACGCGCGGTGACGCCCAGTTGGGCGCGGTCGTGATCGGGTCGTTGACCAAGCTGCTGGCCTGTCCCGGCCTGCGCGTTGGGTAC
This sequence comes from uncultured Acidimicrobiaceae bacterium, assembly GCA_963769725.1. Classification (GTDB taxonomy): domain Bacteria; phylum Actinomycetota; class Acidimicrobiia; order Acidimicrobiales; family Palsa-688; genus PALSA-693. The sequence goes on from CAVYMU010000014.1 coordinate 202,247, forward strand.
GTGATCGGACCGAGCGCCGAGTTCGTCGCCCGCCTGGCGGAGCGCCAGCCGCGGTGGGCCCTCAACGGTCTGGCCGCGGCCGCCCTGCCCGAACTACTCGACGCCATCGACCTTCCCGGGTCGGCCGCCTCGATCGCGGCCCTCAGGGACGACCTGGTCGCCACCCTCTGGGCGGCCGGCTACCAACCGGCCCCGTCGCAGGCCAACTGGGTGCTCGTCGCCGGTCCGCATCTGCGCCAGCGCCTGGCGGCCGAGGCCATCTGCGTTCGGGACTGTGCCAGCTTCGGCCTGCCCGGCACCGTCCGGATCGCCGTGCCCGACGCCGGCGGCCTGGCTCGCCTGCAGAGGGCGCTATGACCGCGCCGGGCCTGCGGGGTGGGCTCATGGTCTGCGGGACGGCGAGCGATGCCGGCAAGACGACCGTCGTCACGGGCCTGTGCCGTTTGCTGGCTCGCGGCGGTGTCCGGGTGGCGCCGTTCAAGGCCCAGAACATGGCGCTGAACTCGGCGGTCACGCCGGCGGGGCATGAGATCGGACGGGCCCAGGCGGCCCAGGCCCAGGCGGCCGGGACGCCGCCAGAGGTGGCCATGAACCCGGTGCTGCTCAAACCGCAATCCGACCGGACCAGCCAGGTGATCGTCATGGGCCGGCCGTGGAAGACCCTCGACGCCGCCGCCTACCAGGACGCCAAGCCGGCCCTGGCCGGTCTGATCATGGAGCAGCTCGCTGACCTGCGGTCCCGCTTCGACGTGGTCCTCTGCGAGGGGGCCGGCAGCCCGGCGGAGATCAACCTCCTCGACGGCGACATCGTCAACCTCCGGGTGGCGCGCGACGCCGGCCTGCCGGCGATCGTCGTCGGCGACATCGATCGAGGCGGCGTGTTCGCGGCCCTGTACGGGACGGTCGCCCTCCTGCCGGACGATCTGCGGGCCACCGTCCGCGGCTTCGTGATCAACAAGTTCCGAGGTGACCCGGCGTTGCTCGGGTCCGGTCCGGCCGAGCTGGCTCGACGCACCGGCGTACCGACTCTCGGTATCCTGCCCTGGCTGGCCGGGCTGGGACTCGACGCCGAGGACTCCATGGCCCTGGGCACCGAGTGGCCGGCCGCCACCCCTGCCGGGCTAGGTACCACTCTGGACGTGGCTGTCGTCCGCTTCCCGCACATCTCCAACTTCACCGACCTCGACGCCCTCGCCGTGGAACCCTCGGTTGCGCTCCGGTTGGTGGATCGCGGCTCGACCCTGGGCCGTCCCGATCTGCTCATTCTGCCCGGCACCAAGACGACCGTCGCCGACCTGCAGTGGCTGCGGCAACGCGGCCTGGCCTCGGCCATCGACGCCCTGGCGGCCGAACCCGGCGGGCGCACCACCATCCTGGGCATCTGCGGTGGCTACCAGATACTCGGGCTCGGCATCCAGGACGCGGTCGAGTCACGCACCGCGGCCCGCATCCTCGGTCTCGGCCTGCTGAAGGCCGAGACGGTCTTCGATCCCGACAAGGTGCTGCGGTGGACCAGCGGACGGGCTCTCGGAGTTCCCGTCCGTGGCTACGAGATCCACCACGGCCGGACGGCGTCCGCGGCTCCGTGGATCACGACGGACGGGCCCGACGGGGCCGAAGGCTGCCGTGCGGACGGAGGCCGGATCGCCGGCACCAGTCTCCATGGTCTCTTCGAGGGCGACGATTTCCGGACGGCGTTCCTCGGTGCGGTGGCCCGGCGAGCCGGTCGGGACTGGGTTGCGAGCGGGGTGTCGTTTGCCGCGGCCCGTCAGACCCGCTTCGATCGCCTGGCCACCGCCCTGGAGGAGCATCTGGACCAGGCCGCCCTGCAGCGCCTGATCGCCCAGGCCGGGCCCGCCCCTTCCAACCGGCCGCCCGGGCCGGCCCGAACCACCGAGGCGGCGACGACGTGATCCTGTACCTGACGAACGCCCCGAGCGAGATCCTGGCCCTGCGGTCCCTCGTTGAGGGGCTGCCGGACGGCTTTCCTGCGGTCCGGGCCGCCCACGCCACCGGGCCGGACCGGCCCGATATCGACGGTGCCGAGGTGGTCCTGGTGCGACTGCTCGGCGGGTCCGGGGCCTGGGCGGAGCCTTTTGCCGATCTCGTTCGCCGGTGTCGCGCCGCCGGCATCCCGCTGCTGGCGTTCGGTGGCGAAGCGGCGCCGGACGCCCAACTCACCGCGGCGTCGACCGTGCCGAGCGCCACGGTCGCCCAGGCGTTCGAATACCTCGTGCACGGCGGTCTGGTCAATCTCGAGCACCTCCTCCGCTTCGTTTCCGACACCGTGGGCATGACCGGGTTCGGGTTCGACCCCCCCGCCGAGGTACCGGCCACCGGCGTCTACTACCGCAGCGAGACCACCGGGGCGAAACCCGTCCAGCCCCGGGTGGCGGTCCTCTTCTACCGGGCCCACCTGGTTGCGGGCAACACCCGCTTTGTCGACGACCTTTGTGCCGCCCTGGAGGCCAAGGGCGCCACCGTGACCGCGGCGTGGTGCTACAGCCTGCGCCCAGGCGCCGATGGTCAGGTCGACGCCCTCACCTTGCTCGCCGGCGAACACCCCGACGCGGTCATCACCACGGTGCTGGTGTCGGGGAGCGCGGCCGACGACGGTCTGGCCTGGGATGCCACCGCCCTCGGGAGCCTCGGAGTCCCGGTCGTGCAGGCCATCACGGCTACCACCTCCGAAGCGGAGTGGGAGGCCGCGCCAGGAGGACTCTTTCCCCTCGATGTGGCCATGCGCGTGGCCCTGCCCGAGTTCGACGGGCGCATCGTGGCGGTGCCCTTCTCCTTCAACGAGGAGGTCGACGACGGCGACACCCTCGGCGCGCCGGTCAGCGCCTACCGGACCCGGCCCGACCGCGTCGACCGGGTCGCCGGCCTGGCCGCCCGCCTAGCCCGGCTCCGGGCCACCCCGACGGCGGCCCGGCGGGTGGCGATCGTGCTCTCCGCCTACCCGACCCGGCGCAGCCGGATCGGCAATGCCGTGGCCCTCGACACCCCGGCGTCGGTCCTCGGCCTCCTAGCTGCCCTTGCTGCCGCCGGCTACCGGGTGGACCGCATACCCCCCGACGGCGACGCCCTTATGGCCGAACTGATCGACGCCTTCTCGTACGAGGCTGCCACCCTGACCCCAGCCCAGATGGCCCGGGCGCCCGGCCGTCTGGCGGCCAACGTCTACCGGTCCTGGTGGTCGGGGGTCGATCCCGGCGCCCGGGGCAAGGTCGAGACCGCCTGGGGGGAGGCCCCCGGCACCGTGTACCGGGACCCGGCCAGCGGCGACCTGGTCTTCGCCGGGCTCGACCTCGGCGGGGTGTTCGTGGCCGTGCAGCCGCCGCGCGGCTTCGGCGAGCAACCGGTGGCGATCTATCACTCGCCCGACCTGCCCCCGACCCACCACTACCTGGCCTTCTACCGGTGGCTCGACCAGGTCTGGGGGGCGGACGCCATCGTGCACGCCGGGAAGCACGGGACCCTCGAGTGGCTGCCGGGCAAGGGCGTCGGGCTCTCCGCCGGCTGCTTTCCCGACGTGGCACTGGGCGACGTGCCGGTCGTCTATCCCTTTGTGGTCAACGACCCCGGCGAAGGCGCCCAGGCCAAGCGCCGGGCCCACGCCACCATCGTCGACCACCTGCTGCCGCCGATGACGCGAGCCGACACCTATGACGAAGTGGCCCGCCTCGAGCAGCTTCTCGATGAGCACGCCCAGGTGGCCGCCCTCGATCCTTCCAAACTGCCTGCCATTCGAAAAAAAGTATGGGAGCTGTTGGTCTCGGCCCAGCTCCACCAAGACCTCGGTGTGGCGGTCGCTCCCGACGCCGACGCGTTCGACCAACTCATCAACCGGGTCGACGGGTATCTCTGCGAGCTCAAAGACGCCCAGATCCGCGGCGGCCTCCACATCCTCGGCCGGCCACCTTCCGGCGCCGGCCGCCTGGACATGCTCCTGGCCCTGACCCGCCTGGCCCAGGGCTCGGTCCCGTCCCTCCGGCAGGTGGTCGCGGATCGCCTGGGTGTCGGCCTCGGAGAGGGCGCGGCCCGGACCGGGGTCGACGCGGTGGAGGCCGAGTGCCGGCGCTTGCTGGAGGGCGGACCGCCGGCCGCCCAGTCGAGCGGTGAGGCCGCCGTGCTGGCATGGGTCGAGCAGGTCCTGGAGCCGGCCCTGGACCGCACCCCGGATGAGATCGGCGCCGTGCTGGCCGCCCTCGATGGCCGGTGGGTGCCGCCCGGGCCGAGCGGGGCCCCGACCCGGGGCATGGCCCACGTGCTCCCGACCGGGCGCAACTTTTACTCGGTCGACCCGAAGGCCCTGCCCAGTCGGCTGGCCTGGGAGGTGGGCCAGGGCCTGGCCAGCCGACTCCTGGCCGCCCACCTGGGCGAGGAAGGCCGTTACCCCCGAACGGTCGGGCTGGTGGTCTGGGGGACCGCGGCGATGCGAACCGGTGGCGACGATGTGGCCATGGCCATGGCCCTCCTGGGTGTCCGCCCCGTCTGGCAGGCCGAGTCCGGGCGGGTGGCCGGGGTGGAGCTCATCCCCGCCGAGGAGCTGGGCCGGCCCCGCATCGACGTGGTCCTGCGCATCTCGGGGTTCTTCCGGGATGCCTTCCCTCATCTGATCGCTCTGCTCGACGAGGCCGTGGACCTGGCCGGTTTCGCGGACGGCGATCCCCGCATTTTCGGGGCCAAGCCGGGTGCCTACGGTGCGGGGATCCTGCCCCTGCTGGAGAGCCGGAACTGGCGTACCGACGACGACCTGGCGGCCGTGTACCTGGCGTGGGGCGGCTACAGCTACGGGCGGGCCGGTATGGGGGTGCCGGCGGCGGACGCCATGCGGCGTCGCTTCACGGCCATCGAGGTGGCGGTCAAAAACCAGGACAACCGCGAGCACGACATCTTCGACTCCGACGACTATCTGCAGGATCACGGCGGGATGATCGCCACCGTGCGGGCCCTTCGGGGCCAGGCGCCCAAGGCCGTGTTCGGCGATTCGGCCGATCCGTCCCGTCCTCGGGTACGCAGCCTCGGCGAGGAGGTCGCCCGGGTAGTGCGCACGCGGGTCCTCAACCCAAAATGGATCTCCGCCATGACCCGCCACGGCTACAAGGGCGCGTTCGAACTGGCAGCCACGGTGGACTATCTGTTCGGGTACGACGCCACCGCCCGCGTGGTCGAGGACTGGATGTACGAACGGGTGACGGACGCCTATGTCGCCGATCCTGAAGTCCGCAAATTCCTGGAGGCCTCGAATCCGTGGGCGCTGCGTTCGATGACCGAGCGGCTGCTCGAAGCGGTCGAGCGCGGGCTGTGGGACGCCTCGCCCGCCGCCCTGGCGACCCTGCGGGCCGCATTGTTGGAAGCCGAGGGGTGGGAAGAGTCGAGGTGAGGGCGTGACCGCGCCGACGGGGGAACCGGGCCCGATGCAGCTGCCGTTCTCCGCGGTCGTCGGGCTGGACGACGCCAAGCTGGCGCTCATCGTCTCGGCCGTCGACCGGCGGGTCGGAGGAGTGCTCCTGCGAGGGGAGAAGGGCAGCGCCAAGTCCACCCTGGCCCGGGGCGTGGCCGCCCTGCTCCCCGGGTCCGCTCCGTTTGTCGAGCTGCCCCTCGGGGCGACCGAGGACCGGGTCGTCGGCACCCTCGATCTCGCCGCCGCCCTGACCGGCGGGGAGCAGCGCTTCTCCCCGGGACTGCTCGCCGCCGCCGACGGGGGCGTTCTCTACGTCGACGAGATCAACCTCCTGCCCGACCACCTGGTGGACGTATTGCTCGACGCCGCCGCCAGCGGGGTGAACCGGGTCGAGCGGGAGGGGATCTCCCACGTCCACCCCAGTCGTTTTCTGCTGATCGGGTCCATGAACCCGGAGGAGGGCGACCTCCGGCCCCAGTTGCTCGACCGGTTCGGCCTGGCGGTAGAAGTGCGCGCCGCCGGCGATCCGAAGGCCCGGGCGGCCGCCGTCCGCCTGCGGTTGGCCTTCGACGAGCACCCGGAGGCGGTTGTCGCCGCCGTAGCAACGGAGGAGGCGACCCTGCGCCGCCGGCTGTCCGGCGCCCGTCCGGCGTCGTTGCCGGAGGAGCTCCTCGAGGCGGTGTCCTCGTTGTGCGTCTCGGTGGGGGCCGAGGGCCTGCGCGCCGACCTGACCATCTGCCGGGCCGCGGCCGCCCTGGCGGGCTGGGAAGGGCGGCCGACCGTCGAGGTCGACGACGTGCGCCGGGTGGCGCCGCTGGCCCTGGCCCACCGCTCCCGGCGGGACCCGCTCGAGCCGGCCGGCATGGACGAGCAGCGACTGTCGGAGGCCTTCGACGAACATCTCGGTGCGACCGAGGGCGCCAAGGAGACCGTGGAACCCGATCGTTCGACGGGGGGCCGGTCCGAGACCGGGGGAGTCGACCGCGGGGACGCGCCGGACGGACCAGGCGGTACGGACGGTACGGGCGGTGCGGGGGTCGGCGATCCGGGCGGTGCGGGGGCGGCCGATTCCGCCGGGGGGCGATCCGACGTCGGCGGACTCGACGCCCGCGACGCCGGCGAGCGGGCCCCGGCCCGGCCCGATCCCGGCCGGGCCTCCGCTCCCTCGCCGCTGCCAGCCGGAATGCGGGCGCACCGGCTGGCCTCGCCCGCGTCCGGCCGGGGCCGGGGCGACGCCGAGTCCCGGCGGGGACGGCAGGTGGGGGACCGGTCACCCGAGGGTCCGATCGCCTCGGTTGCCGTGGCGGCCACCGTCCGCCACGCCGCGGCTCGCATCGCCGCGGCTGGAGGGCCACCGGCCGGCGAGGCCCTGGTGGCACCGGGCGACGTCCGCGAAGCCCGCCGGCAGGAGCACATCGCCAGCCTGATCGTGCTGGCCGTCGACGCGTCCGGGTCGATGGGCGCTCCCGATCGGATGGAAGCGGCCAAGGGGGCCGTGCTGGGCCTGCTGACCGACGCCTATCGACGCCGCGACCTGGTGGGCCTGGTGGCCTTTCGAGGCGAGCGGGCTGACATCATCTTGCGGCCCACGGGCAGCGTCGAAGTGGCCCGGGCCCGCCTGGCTGAACTCCCGACGGGCGGGCGCACTCCGCTCGGCGCCGGGATCACCACCGCCCTGGCACTGGCTACCGCCCCGGCCAGAGCCTCCAGCCACCGCCCCCGACTGGTCGTGGTCACCGACGGCCGGGCCACATCTGCTCCCGCCGGCGGCGACCCGCTGGAGGCGGCTCTCGCCGCCGCGGACGCGGTGCGAGTCGCCGGCGTCGACACCGTCATCATCGACCTCGAGCCGGTCGGAGCCTCGTTCGGGCAGGCCCAGCTCGGCCTGGCCCGGGACCTCGCCAACCGCATGGGCGCCCGGTACGTGCCGTTGACCAGCTTGGATTCCACGGGGCTGCGAGGGGCCATCAGCATTTCCTGAGCGGTCGATCGCTGGGCGGGTTTGTGGTTCGTCCCGGTCATGTCGTTCGGCGTTTCGGGGCCGGTCAGCGGGAGCGCGGTCGGGACATCTCGACCGCCACCAGCGGTTGGGTTGTAGGGTCAGCCGCCATGCGGCTGCTGCTGGTCGCCCCACCGGGGGCAGGGAAAGGTACCCAGGCCGAGCTGCTGGCGGCGCACTATGGCATTGCCCACCTTTCGAGTGGGGAGTTGCTCCGCAAGGAAGTGGCTGGACAAACCGAGATCGGCCGCACCGCAGCCGCCTACCTCGAGCGGGGCGATCTCGTTCCCGACGATCTCGTCCTCGCCATGCTGGTGGGTCCCATACTTGAAGCGGCCCAGCACGATGGCTATGTGCTCGACGGCTTTCCCCGGACACTGCGGCAGGCCGAGGAAGCCTACGAGGTGGCTCGCCAGATCGAAGGTATTGAGCTGCAGGCCGTGATCCATCTTGATGTGGCGAGGGACGAGCTCCTCCGCCGGTTGCTGGCCCGAGCCGCCCGGGAGGCCCGCGGCGACGACAACGAGTGGACCATCCGACACCGACTCGATGTCTACGGGGCTGAGACCGAACCGCTGCTCGACTTCTATGCCGGACGGGGCCTGGTGGTCGACATCGACGGAGCCCAATCGGTCGAGCAGGTCTTTGCCGACATTGTTGGGAGCATCGATCCCCGACGAGCCGGCCGCCGCTAGCCGCGATCTCGTCCCAGCAGCACCTCGAGGTCGGTCCAGGATTCCGGAGCGGGGCCGTCGCCAGTCACCATCCCGTCGGTTACCCGTACGCACCACGGTGCCTTGGTCACCCGATAGGCATGCCAGGCCTCGCTCGACATCACCACCCGGGCTTCTCCTGTGGCGAGGGCGGCGATCGTCCGAGCGTTCTCCGTCGACGGGCTCGGACTCACGATCACGACCGGCGGGTGCTGCGTGCTGGCGCGGTAGCGCGCCGCGGCCCCGACCCACAAGGGACGGCACCCGTAACAGCTGCCCGTCAGGAACAGCAGCACCGCGGCGCGGCCCTCGAGGTTCACTTCGATCGGCTCCCCTTCTGGTCCCACTCCCGACACGTCGGTCGCCGGCGACCCGATCACCGCCACACGGGGCGGGAGGGAGCGGGGCCGCGATCGGCGTCGCCGCCACGGGCCGATCAGACGCATCGAGGCACGGTAGCAACCCGCCCGGTCGGTGCCGGGTCGACTCACACAGGCGAGGCGTGCAATTCTGCCCGGGTGCACATTGGAGTCTTTGGAGCGACCGGGCCGGCCGGACAGGCCGTGGCCCTGCAGCTGGCAGATATCGGGATCGACGTCGTGGTGGGCTCACGATCGACGGAACGAGCGGCGGCGACCGTGAAGGAACTACAGGAACGATGGCCGGGTCGCGCCTTGCCCCTCCACCCTGCCGACAATGACGGGGCCGCCGGCGCCGAGCTGATCATCGTCGCCACTCCGTGGGACGGGATCCTGACCACGGTTTCCGCTTTGGAGGAGCGTCTGGCCGGGAAGATCGTGATCTCGATGGCGAACGCCCTGACCCGTTGGGGTTCCGACATGGTGCCGCTCCTCCCGCCGACGGGTTCAGTGACCGTCGCCGTCTCCCGGGCCCTGCCCCGATCGCGGGTCGTGGGTGCGTTCCACCATCTGCCGGCAGGACCATGGGCCGACCTCGATCATCCCCTCGATGCAGACGTGATGGTCTGCTCGGACGACCGCGCCGCGACCCGCGAAGTGGTGGCGCTCATCGACCGGCTGCCGGGCCTGCGAGGCGTCGACTCGGGCAGCCTTTCGAGCGCCCTCGCCATCGAGGCCCTCACACCGGCGCTGCTTGAGATCAACCGGCGTTACAAGACCCACGCCGCAGTGCGGATTACCGGACTGCCCGACCGGTCCGGGGGGCCGACAAAGACGGGCCGGTCCGACCGGCCCGGGACGGAGTGACCGGCCCCATGGACCTCTACGACACAGCCAGAAGGCGGGTCGTCCCGTTCGAGCCCGGACCTGTCGTGAAGATGTACACCTGCGGGATCACTCCCTACGACGCCGCCCACATGGGTCACGCCGCCACCTATCTGGCCTATGACACCCTGCAGCGCCGCCTGCGCGACCTGGGACACGACACCCAGTGCGTGCGCAACGTCACCGACGTGGACGACGACATCCTGAGGAAAGCCCGGGAGCTGGGTGTGCACTACCTGGACCTCGCGGCCGAGGAGGTCAGCCGGTTCGACGCCGACATGGCCGCCCTCGGCCTGCTGCCGGCATTCTCGGAGCCCAGGGCCACGTCCGCCATCCCCGACATCCTCGGGTTCATCGGGATGGTCCTCGAGTCTGGACACGCGTACCAGTCGGGTGGGGGGGTGTATTTCGACGTCTCGTCGTTCGCCCCGTTCGGGCAGGTGAGCCATTTCGATCGAGACACCATGATGGAACTGGCACGCGAGCGGGGCGGCAACCCCGATGACCCGCACAAGCAGGACCCCCTGGATTTCATCTTGTGGCAGCCATCGGCGCCCGACGAGCCCGCCTGGGAGTCATTGTGGGGACCGGGCCGGCCCGGCTGGCACATCGAGTGCTCGGCGCTGGCCTTGCGGGAGTTGGGGGAGACCATCGATCTCCACGGCGGCGGATCCGACCTGATCTACCCCCATCACGAGTGTGAGGCGGCCCAGTCCGAGGCGGCGACCGGCGCACCCTTCGTCCGGCACTGGATGCACGGAGGGATGGTGCGCCTGGACGGAACCAAGATGTCGAAGTCGCTCGGCAATCTGGTCTTCGTGCACGACCTCCTCAAGGATTGGGAGGGGAGCGCCATACGTTTGGCCGTGCTCACCCATCACTACCGCACGGACTGGGATTGGCACGACCGCCTGATGCCCGAGGCGGCGGCCCGACTGGCCCGCTGGCGAGCGGCCGGACCGGGAGATGGGGGCTTGTCCGAAGTGCGGGCCGCCCTCGACGCCGACCTGGACACGCCGGCGGCGGTGGCGGCCATCGATGCCGCCGTGGCATCCGGTCAGGGAGTGACGGCCGCGGCGGCCTTGCTGGGGGTGGCCTGAGGCTCCGAGCCGGTGTTACTTCGCCGGCGGGTCTCGCTTTGTGTCCGATGGGACGCCCACTTGAAGGGCGGCACCAGACAGAGAATGCCCGCGGGTGGGCGGGTGGCACACTTTGTGACCGATAGGACGCCCACTTGAAGGGCGGCACCAGACAGAGAATGCGGGCTGGGCCGGCGGGTCGGGCGGGCGGATCGCTTGGGCCCGAGCGGAGGCCCACCTCAGGTGACAGCCGGGCGGCCCACTTCCATCGCCAGTCCCTCAAACCGCGAACGGTCCGGAAACCCCGACGGCCCCCCGTCCGGACTCCCGTAGTCTTTCCCGGCAATGGCTACCGGCTCCGAGATCACCGTCTTCCTGCCCGACGACTCCTCCCGGCACCTGCCTGAGGGATCCACCGGCGTCGACTTGGCGGCCGCCATCGGGCCCCGTCTGGCCAAGGCTGCGCTGGCCATCGACCTCGACGGCACCCCCCGCGACCTGACCACGGTGTTGCCCGACGGCGCCCGGGTGGCCGTCATCACGGCAGGCTCGGAAGCCGGCCGCCACATCCTGCGTCACTCCACCGCCCACGTCCTGGCCCAGGCGGTCACCGACCTGTGGCCAGGTGCGCATTACGCCATCGGACCCCCCATCGAGGACGGGTTCTATTACGACTTCGAGCTGCCGGGCGGCCAGCACTTCAGCGACGACGACCTGAGCCGCATCGAGGCGCGCATGGCCGCCATCGTCGCCGAGGATCAACCCTTCACAAGGGAAGAGCACACCGTGGCGGAAGGGCTGGAGCTCTTCGCCGACCAGCCCTACAAGACGGAGATCATCCAGGCGGTCGACCCGGCCGACGCGGAGGAGGGGGTGGCCGCGGGGGGCGCCGGCGCCGGCGGGGGGGTCAGCGCCTACCGCAACACGGACAGGTTCGTGGACCTGTGCCGCGGCCCGCACGTGCCGTCGACCGGGCGTCTTGGACCGTTCAAGCTCATGAAGGTGGCGGCCGCCTACTGGCGCGGCGACGAGCGCCGACCGCAGCTGCAGCGGATCTACGGGACGGCGTGGGAGTCCAAGGCCGCCCTGGACGAGCACCTGAAGCGGCTCGAGGAGGCCGAACGGCGCGATCATCGCCGCCTCGGCGCCGAGCTCGACCTGTTCCATTTCCCCCCTGAAATCGGCGGGGGACTGCCCGTGTTCCACCCCAAGGGCGGCCTGATTCGCAAGCTGATGGAGGATTACTCCCGGGCGGAGCACGAGAAGGCCGGCTACCAGTTCGTCTGGACACCGCACCTGGCCAAGTCGACCCTCTTCGAGATTTCCGGCCACCTCGACTGGTACTCGGAGGGGATGTACCCGCCGATGGAGCTCGAGGGCGCCACCTATTACCCGAAGCCCATGAACTGCCCGATGCACATCCTGATCTACCGATCGCGCCAGCGGTCGTATCGCGAGTTGCCAATCCGGCTGTTCGAGTTCGGGACGGTTTACCGCTTCGAGCGTTCCGGAGTGCTCAACGGACTCCTGCGGGTCCGGGGTATCACCCAGGACGACGCCCATATCTTCTGCACGCCCGAACAGCTCGGTCCGGAGCTCGTCGATCTCCTGGGGTTCGTGCTGCGCATCCTGCGGGCATTCGGGCTCACCGAGTTCGAGGCCGAGCTGGCGACCCGGCCCGACAAGTTCGTCGGCGATCCCGCGGAGTGGGACACGGCCACCGAGGCGCTTCGCCAGGCGCTCGAGTCAGCGGAGATCCCCTATGTGTTCGCTGAAGGCGAAGGGGCGTTTTACGCCCCGAAGATCGACGTCCACGTTCGCGATGCCATTGGCCGACGCTGGCAGGTCTCGACGCTGCAGGTTGATTTCCAGATGCCGCACCGATTCGGACTCGAGTATGTCGGCGCAGACAATCAGCGACACCTGCCCCACATGATCCACCGGGCCTTGTTCGGCTCGATCGAACGGTTTTTCGGCATCCTGATCGAGCACTACGCCGGGGCCTTGCCCGCCTGGCTGGCTCCCGTCCAGGCCCGGGTGCTGCCCGTCCGTGACGACCACGAGCCGTATGCGGAGACGGTCGCCGCCGCCCTGCGCGATGCAGGCATTCGCGTCGACGTGGTGGCCGCGGACGAGCCGTTGGGCGCACGGATCCGCAAAGCGAAGCTGGAAAAGCTGCCCTACGTCCTGGTCGTCGGCGCCGACGACGTCCAGGCGGGCACGGTGGGCGTGAATTCTCGGGTCAAAGAGCGGCCTGATCGAGGCGTCCCCCTCGCCGATTTTATCGCCCGGCTGCGGACCGAGATCGAGACACACGCCCTGTCGCCCATCGAAACGTGACCTCGCTGGAGCGGCTGTGGGCGGGCTGGCGTATCCCTTACATCGAGCAAGCAGGGGGGACGGGCAAGGGCGGCTGCGTGTTTTGCGACATCCTGGCCAGCGACCTGTCCGACGAGGAGATCCACGTCGTGTGGCGCCATCCCGACGGGATCGCAGCCACCCTTCTCAACGCCTACCCGTACGCCACCGGACATCTCATGGTGATGCCCACCCGCCATGTGGCCGACATCGAGCAACTGAGCGCCGCTGAGGCGGACGCGGTCTGGCGCGGTGCCAGCCAAGCCGTCCGGGCCCTCAAGGCCGCCTACCGTCCGGACGGGCTCAACCTCGGCGCCAACCTGGGCCGCGCCGCTGGCGCGGGCATCCCCGATCATTTCCATCTCCACGTGCTGCCCCGCTGGGACGGCGACACCAACTTCATGACATCCGTGGCTGACGCTCGGGTCCTCCCGGAGGCTCTCTCGGTCAGTGCCGGCCGGGTTCGGGCCGCCTGGCCCGGGCCGTAATGGCGAACTGGACTATTGACGACGTACCGCTTAACGCGGCTAAGGTTCGCCCCGCCCAGAACGATCCTGGGGGGACAATCGGCGCCACCGGCGCCAAGGAGGAGGACCTATGCGACTTCGTCGAGTTCGATGGTGGGCGGTCGCCACTGCCGCCGGATTGGCCGCGTCGACGGCCACCGCGGCCGGTGGGATCCCGGCTGCGTCCGCGGCATCCTCGGGCGCCCGCGCCCAGTTGAGCGGCTCGGCCGCGCCGGCATCGGCGCGCAGCCGACCGGCAGGCCAGGTGGCGTCAACCAGTCGAGTCAGCTTCGACCTGGTCATGTCGCTGCGCGACGCCGCCGGGGCCCAGGCCTTGATGCGCCAGGTTTCGACGCCGGGATCCGCCCTGTTCCACCACTACCTGACCGACGCTCAGTGGACGGCCAGTTACGGACCGACCCAAGCTGAGGTCAGCGCCGCCCAAGCCTGGCTGCGCCAGCAGGGCTTCTCGCTCGGGGCGGTACCCGCCGATCGCTTGTTCGTCTCGGCGTCTGGTACGGCCGCCCAGGTGGAGCGGGCGTTCGATACCACCCTCGGCAACTACCAGGTCAACGGCCACACCGTTCGCCTCGCCAGCACCAACCTGTCGATCCCGACGTCGATAGCCGGAATCGTGTCCGGAGTGGCAGGAGTCAACGAGAACCTCGAAACGACGAACCTCGCCAGCGGAGCGTCTGCGGCCAACAGTACGGCTGCCGCCCAGCCCAACCAGGAGCCGGCGCCGCCGGCCGGGTTCCGCAACCCGCAGCCCTGCTCGGCCTATTGGGGTCAGAAGACCGACACGACGGACGCCGCCTCGCTGTACTCCCCGTATACCAGCCCGCTTCCGTACGACATTTGCGGGTACACCCCCACCCAGCTACGCGGGGGATACGGGCTCAATGCGAGCGTCGCCAAGGGCATCGACGGTTCGGGCGTAGGCCTGGCGATAGTGGACGCCTACGACTCGCCGACACTCTTGTCGGATGCCCAGAAATACTTCAAGCTCAACGACCCCGCCCATCCCCTCTCCAGCTCACAGTTCTTCAACCTGGAGCCGGCGTCAGTCGGTAATGAGGCCGAGTGCGCGGCCAGCGGCTGGTTCGATGAGCAGGCTCTGGACGTCGAGTCGTCCCACGCTATGGCGCCGGGCGCGGACATCCTCTTCGTCGGTGCGCAGGACTGTCTGGATACCAGCCTGCTGGCTGCAGTGAACACGGCAGTCACCAGCGGGGCCTCGGTGGTGACGGACTCTTGGGGTGACGTCGCCGGTGACCTCTTGGAGGATGCGGCCAGCAAGACCGCGTTCGACAACACCTTCATGCTGGCCGCCACGACCGGTGTGAGCGTGCTCTTCTCCACTGGGGACCAGGGCGACAACTTTGCCGATTTCGGTCTCGCCTCGCCGAACTACCCGCCGTCGAGCCCGTTCGTCACCGCCGTAGGTGGCACCACCCTCGAAGTGGGCAGAAGCGTGACACGGAGCGCCGAGTACGGCTGGTCCACCGGGAAGCAGATTCTGTGCGGCCCGGTTAGGAAGACGAACTGCGGCACGGCCACGTCGCCCACGGGTGCGCTGGCCTTCAATGCCGGTGGTGGCGGCGGGACCAGCTACACCTACACCCAGCCCTACTATCAGGTCGGAGTGGTCCCCAGCGCGTTGGCATTGCGTAACGAGGCGTTGTTCGGACCGGTGCCGCTTCGGGTGGTGCCGGACATCTCGATGGACGCCGACGCCCAGAGCGGCATGCTCATAGGCCTGACCCAGACCTACCCGAGCGGCGTGCGCTACGGCCAGTTCAAGGAGGGCGGCACCAGCCTGGCCTCCCCGCTGCTCGCCGGGGTCATCGCCGACGCCGACCAGGCGGGCGGCTCGTCGCTAGGGTTCCTCAACCCGGTCCTCTACAAGGCTGACACTCGGAGCCCGGCGGCGTTCAACGACATCCTGCCGTCGGCCAGCCCCAACTCGACCGCGGTCATCCGGGTGGACTACGCCAACACCGTCAACCCGGCTGCCGGCTACCTGGTGAGCCTCCGGACCATTGACTATCAGGGGCCGGAGACCTACTGCGACGCGACCGGCAACTGTGCCACCCGGCCCGTCATCCTGAACACCGCCAAGGGGTTCGACAGCATGACCGGCATCGGTTCGGTCGGACCGCAGTTCATCTCGGTCCTGTCGAAGTACTAAGCGCCGCTAGAAAGCAGCAAGAAGTGGAGGGTCCGGGCCACCAGCCCGGACCCTTCTTTCACTCTCGAGCCGGGCCGGGCCGGGCCGTGCCCTCAGCTGCCGTTGTGGTCCCGGCTCACCTGGCCCCAGAGGTTGTGGGGCAGCGGATCGTAATGGTCGTGCTCGGCGTGGAAGTTCCCCCGCCCTCCTGTCATCGACCGCAGGTCGATGGCGTAGCGCAGGATCTCCGACGTGGGGACCAGGGCGCTGATGATCGATTCGCCGTCATTGCCGGCCTCGGTTCCCTGCACCCGGCCCCGGCGGCCGTTGAGGTCGCCCATGACGTCGCCCTGGTAGGCGGTCGGGACATTGACCTCGATCCGGGAGATCGGCTCGAGCATGATCGGGGCCGCTTTGTCCATGGCTTCCCGGAACCCGATTGCTCCGGCCATCTTGAAGCTCATTTCCGAGGAGTCGACCGAGTGATATTTCCCGTCGTAGCACGTGACCCGCACGTCCACGACCGGCCAGCCGTGGGTCCCACCGCCGGACATGGCTTCCTCGATCCCTTTCTGTACGGCCGGGATGAACTGGCGGGGGATGGCGCCCCCGACGATCTGGTCGACGAACTCGAACCCTTGGCCCCGCTCCAGAGGCTCGATGCGCACAAAGGCCACCCCGAACTGGCCGTGGCCGCCGGTCTGCTTCTTGTACTTGCCTTCGGCCTCGGCCATCGCGGTGATGGTCTCGCGGTAGGGGACCACGACCGGCTCGGTTTCCACTTCGACCCCGAACTTCCGGGCCAGGCGCTCGGTCACGATCGCCAGATGGGTCTCACCCATCCCACCGAGCAAGGTCTGATGGGTCTCGTCGTCGCGGTGGACCGAAAGGGCGGGGTCCTCTTCCTGGAGCCGGTGCAGAGCGGTCATGAGCTTGTCCTCGTCGCCCTTGGACTTGGGCCGGATGCCCACGCGCAACACCGGTTCGGGGATCGGGCGGGGCGCCACGACGACAGGAGTGCCCTTGGGGGCGAGGGTGTCACCGGTCACCACGTCGGCGAGCTTGGCGACGGCGCCGAGGTCGCCAACCGGAAGCTCGGGGACCTGGAGTTGCTCCTTCCCCCGGAGGCTGAAGGGGGCGTGGATGCGTTCGTCCGAGTGGGTTCGGACGTTGACCAGGGTGTCGTCGGGTTTGACCCGGCCCGACAGCACCTTGAACAAGCTGATCTTGCCGACATGGCGATCGACGACGGTCTTCCATACCCACCCCAGGGGCGGGCCGTCGGGATCGGGCGCCACTTCGGTCGGGTGGCCGCCGGCTTCGACCGTCACCGGCGGGCGCTGCAGCGGCGACGGGCCGATCTCACAGATAAAGGTGGCCAATCGATCCACCGCGATCTGCTTGGTCGCCGAACCGCACACCACAGGGAAGACCGTGGCGGCGGCGACTCCACGGCTTAAGGTCTCCTCGAGTTGCTTGACGCTGGGGACCTCGCCCTCGAGATAGCGCTCCATGAGATCGTCATCCGCCACCACGATCCCCTCGACCAGGGCGTCGTGCACCGAGTGCTCCTGCCCGGCCATGTCGTCGGGTATGGCCCCCGTCGTGGGCTGACCCCCCTCGTAGGTGATGGCCGTGTCCGAGAGCAAGTCGGCCACCCCCCGAAAGCTGGCCTCCTCGCCGATGGGAAGTTCGAGCGGGGCCACTCCCGCTCCGAATGCACCCTGGAGATCCTCCAGGGTGCGCTCGAATGAGGCGCGCTCCCGGTCGAGCTTGTTGACAAAGATCATCCGGGGGAGCCCCAAGTTGGCGGCGACCTTCCACATATGGGAGGTCTGCACCTCGACTCCCTCAACCGCGCTCACCACGAACACCGCCAGGTCGGCGATGGCCAGGGCCGCGGCCGCCTCTTCGGCGAAGTCGGCGTAACCGGGGCAGTCGATCAGGTTGAGCTTGTGACCTTCCCACTCGATCGGGGCCAGCGCGGCCGAGATCGACAGGGTGCGCTTGTGTTCCTCCGGTTCGAAGTCCGTGACCGTGGTGGCGTCCTCGACCCGGCCGGGCCGGCCGATGGCACCCGACAGATACAGGAGAGCTTCGGTCAAGGTCGTCTTGCCGGCTCCGCCGTGGCCGACAAGGGCTACATTGCGGATCGTCGCCGATGGATACGCCTTCACCGCTGGTCCTCCCCTGGCATTGGTTCTCCTTCCCCGGATCCGGGCCCTTCCCGGTCCCCCCGCGTCATGTTCGCAGCCATCGCCAGCGTAACGGTCGCCGGTGGTAGCATGACAACCAACTGACAGGTCAGATCCGCTCCGTCGCCTCGCGACCAGGCGGGGCTGATGCGAGGAGTCCTTTCACCAGTGTTCGACGGACGTTTCCGTTCGGGGATCGACCGGGCGGTCAAGCCCATAGGCGGGGCGCTCAAGGAAACGGGCCTCTCTCCGGACCACCTGACCGCGTTCGGACTGGTGCTGGCCTTCCCCGCCGCCTGGGCCATCGCCACCGGGAGACTGGGGCTGGGTCTGGCTCTACTCATCGGTTCGGCCGTTCCCGACCTCCTCGACGGGGCGCTCGCCAAAGCCTCCGGCCGGGCCAGCGTACGAGGGGCATTCTTCGACTCGGTCGCCGACCGGGTCACCGACACCGTAGTGCTCGGGGGCATCGCCTGGTACCTGCTCGACCGCTATCACAACCACATCGCCTTGCTGCCCATGGCCGTGCTGGGAGCGTCGCTCCTGGTGTCCTACGAGCGAGCCAAGGCGGAGTCCCTCGGCTTCGAGGCCAAGGGGGGCCTGATGGAGCGAGCCGAGCGGGTCGTCGTGCTCTGCGCCGGGCTGGCCTTCAGCTTCCTGCTCATCCCGCTGCTCTGGTTGATGCTGGGGCTCACCGTGGCCACCGCCGCCCAGCGGTTCGTGAAGGTGTGGCGCCAGGCCAACGCCGCCGGCCACGGGCCTCCGCCCGCGGCGCGACCCGTGGTAGTGCGTCGCTCTGCCTACGCCCAGGGTGAGCCGGCCGCCGTCGCCGCCCGCTGGCGGGCTTGGCGGGAAGCAAACGGATGGGTGCCTCGATCGGCCCGCTACACGGATGGTTCCTATCGCAGCCGGGCGGCGGCCCGCTGGCAGGAACGTCGCCGGGCTCGCCTGGCCCGGCTCACCGACGAACAGGGAGCCTCTGAGGTGGCTGCGCCGGCCCGGCGTCGCTACGGCTCCCGCCGGCCCTGACGACCCGTCCGGCCCGCCCGTCCCGAGCGTTGCGGACGGTCCAAGCCGGCTCGTGGGCCGCGTCGGTGCTGCCCGCGCCGGTTGGTCGTAGCGTCGCCGAGGGACTGGGGATGTTGGCCGCCCGCCTGCCGGTCACGCCCGGGCCCCTCGAAGGGGTAGGCCGCCGGCGCCAGCTGGTAGCCCGGCACCTCCAGCGGGTGTACGGCCCCGAGCTCACCGGCTGGGCCCTCGACCGGCGCGTCAGTGAGGCGTTCGCGTCCTACGCCCGCTACTGGGCCGAGAGCCTGCGGCTGTCAAGCCTGCGACCGACCGAGATCCAGGCCGGCATGCGTTACGAGGGGCTCGAGAACATCCGGGCCGGGGAGGCGGCCGGGCGGGGCACCATCCTGGCCTTGCCGCATCTCGGCGGCTGGGAGTGGGCCGGCTCGGAGCTGGCGATCAGCGGTCATGCCATCTCCGTGGTGGTGGAAGCATTGCATCCCGCGGATGTGTTCGACTGGTTCGTCTCTTTTCGGGAGCGGTTGGGCATGCAGGTGATCCCCATGGGGCCGGGGGCCGCGGTTGGATGCAGTCGGGCCCTGGCCGCCAACCACTTGCTGTGCCTGCTCTCCGACCGCCTGGTAGGCGGGGCGGCGGGAGTCGAAGTCGAGTTTTTCGGTGAGCGCACCCTGCTGCCGGCGGGGCCGGTCACCCTGGCCCTGCGGACCGGCGCCGTGGTGCTCCCCTGCGCGGTGTATTTCGAGTCCGAGTCCAGCCAGCACCTCGCCTTCATTCGGCCGCCGCTCCCGCTGGTGCGAGACGGCCGGCTCCGCGACGACGTGCAGCGGGGGACCCAGCTGCTCGCCGCTGAGCTCGAAGAGTTGATCCGCCGGGCGCCCACCCAGTGGCACCTGATGCAACCGAACTGGCCGAGCGATGAGCAACGGTCGCGCCCGGAGCCCGGTGGCCCGAACTAGCCTCCGGCCGTGAGGGTCGGTCTGGTGTGCCCGTACAGCCTCACGCTGCCTGGCGGGGTGCAGGGGCAGGTCTTGGGTCTGGGCCGAGCACTGCGCGATCTCGGTGTCGACGCCCGGGTGCTCGGGCCGTGCGATGGACCGCCGCCGGACACGTTCGTGACGCCGCTGGGCAACTCGATCCCCACCGCCGCCAATGGATCGATGGCCGCCATCGCACCGGACATCAGTGCCGCCCTGCGAACCATCCGGGCCCTGCGTGACGAGCGTTTCGACGTGGTGCACCTTCACGAGCCGCTGGCCCCGGGGCCGACGCACACCGCCCTGGTGTTCAGCGATCGGCCCCTGGTCGGAACTTTCCATCGTGCGGGCGAGAGCTCCTGGTACCGGGCGCTTCGCCCGCTCGGGGTGTGGGGGGCCAACCACCTGGCCGTACGGGCCGCGGTGTCCGAGGAGGCCAAGGCGGCCGTGAGCCGGACCTTCGGCGGCACTTACGAGCTGGTCTGGAACGGGATCGACGTGGCCCGATTCCAGCAGGCCGAACCGTGGCCGACCGACGGTCCGACCGTCCTGTTCGTGGGCCGCCACGAGCCGCGGAAGGGCCTGACCGTGCTCATCGAGGCCTTTGCCCGTCTCCCCGCTGACGTCCGGCTCTGGGTGGCCTCCGCGGGGCCGGAGACGGCGCGCTTGCGCCAGATGACCGGCGACGACCACCGGATCGAGTGGCTCGGTCTCATCGGCGAACGAGAAAAGACCCGCCGGATCCGAGCCGCCGACGTGTTGTGTGCCCCTTCGTTGCACGGGGAGAGCTTCGGAGTGATCCTCCTGGAGGGTATGGCGGCCGGAACCCCGGTGGTCGCCAGCGATCTGGTTGGGTACCGGAACGTGGCCCGCCCGAACCTGGACGCCCTCCTGACCCCACCGGGCGATCCTGTAGCACTGGCTGCCGCCCTCGAGGTGGCCCTCGCCGGCGGTCCGGTGGTGGATGCCTTGGTCGCCAGCGCCGAGCAGCGGGCCGCCAGCTTTTCGCTCGAGAGCCTGGCCAAGCGATATCTCGACCTGTACGGAGAGGCCCAGCGGGTCCGCTGACCCGGCCGGAGCGGCCGGCCCCACCAGTCCCACCCCGAAACGGGGAGGCCGAACCGGCCCGCGACAGCGTTCGAGACCCGGGTGCAGTGCTCGGCCGTACCCCCCGGCTCCTCGGTCAGGTGACGGTGGGCCGGTCCAAGGCCGGGGCGGCCCTCCCCCAACGCGCTGGACGCCGACCCTACGATGGGCGGCTCATGACGGGGGCGACGTGACTCCAGAAACCAGAGCCACCCTTGTGGTCGGGCTGTTCGCGGCGGTGCCGGCCCTGGTTCTCGGTGTCATTGGCTTGCTCCTCGGCGGACCGATCGTTGGGATCGCCGTCCTGGTGGTCGTCGCGGTCGCCCTGGCCGCCTGGGCCCGCTTCGGGGGGGACCGCCGGGTGCTGGCTTCGATCGGAGGGCGCGACGCCGATCCGGTACGCGACGCCAGGCTGTTCAACCTGGCGGAGGGACTGAGTATCAGCGCCGGCGTCCGTCAGCCCCGTCTCATGGTCATCGAAAGCCCCGGGCTCAACGCCCTGGCGGCCGGGTCCCGGCCGGGCCGGTCCGTGGTCGGGGTGACCTCGGGGATGCTGTCCGAGCTCGATCGCATCGAGTTGGAGGCGGTGCTGGCCGAGGAGCTGATCCAGATCCGCCGTCATGAGACGCTGCCGGCCACGGTGTTGGTGGCCACCCTCGGCATCGGTCGGGCCATCGCCCTCCCCGAAGACCGGGACGCCCAGGTCGATCTGGCTGCGGTCGCCCTGACCCGCTACCCGCCCGCCCTGGCCGCGGCCCTGGAAAAGGTCGACACCAAGGGGGCCGTCGTGACTGGTCAGGGCGCCACCACGGCCCATCTCTGGCTGGCGGATCCGAGCGCCACCCACTCGCCCAGGCGGGGCCGATTAACCCTTCGAGAGCGAATAGAGGCGTTGCGAGAACTGTGAGACGAGCAGCGAGAACCCCGAGGCGCGGCACCGCCCTCACCGCCCTGGCCGCCATCATGGTCCTGGCCGGAGCTTGTGGCGGTCATTCCAGGGTCCGGGCCGCCCCCACCACCGCCCTGACCACCCCGACCACCGTTCCCGCCACCACCACCACGACGCGGCCGAAACCGAAACCGAAACCCGCCCCCACCGCCCCGCTGACCGGGCTGGGACAGGCGAATCCGGCCCAGCTGGCCGCACCGGCCGTGGTCGTCAAGATCGACAACGTCGACGCGGCCCGGCCCCAGACCGGCCCGAACCAGGCCGACGTCGTCTACGAGGAGGAAGTGGAGGGCGGTCTGACCCGCCTGGCGGCCGTGTTCCAGTCCCAGTACCCGGCCGTGGTGGGACCGGTTCGTTCGGGACGGCTAACCGACGAGGGGATCGCGGACGACCTCAACCATCCGGTATTCGCCTACTCGGGCACCAACGCCATCTTTCTTCCGATCCTGCGGTCGCAGCCCTTGACCGATGTGGACGACGACAACCAACCGAGTCTCTTTTACCGCTCCAACCTCGGCGTTGCGCCCCACAACCTCTACTCCAGCGTCGTCTCCCTGGCGGGTACATCCACAACCCATGCCCCTCCGCCCGCCCTCTTCCATTTCCTAGCTGCCGGCGGCCATTTCGCCGGTCCCGGTATCGCCCCTGATGCGCATATCGGGCTGGCCTGGCCGACGATGGCCGTGACATGGGATTGGAACGCGGCGTCGAAGGCGTGGCTGCGGGGCCAGGATGGCAGCGCCGACACGGATCGCTCCGGAGCCCAACTCAGCGCCACCAATGTGATCGTCCAGTTCGTCAGCTACGTCACATCCGGCATCGCCACCGGGGAAGGCGGTCCTCCGGCCCCGATCCCTGAGGGCATCCTGGTCGGCAGCGGCCCGGCCTGGTATTTCAGCAACGGCGAGGTCGTGAAGGGGACATGGCACCGCAGCTCGCTCACCTCGACGACGTCGTATCTGAACGCCGCCGGCGCCCCGGTGCAGCTGACTCCGGGCCGGACCTGGGTGGAGTTGGAGCCGGTCGGCGCCAATCCCACCCTGGTGCCATAACGGTCGTCCCGGGTTGGGCGCCGCCGCCGCCTCCGTCACCGGTAATCCGCCCAAGCTCGGCTGGTCCCGCCCGTAGACTGGGTGGCATGGCTTCCTCGGAGACGCGATCCGCCCTTCCTGGCCGGCGCACCGGTACTGACCTGGTCAAACGGGGCCTGGCCGAGATGCTGCGGGGCGGGGTGATCATGGACGTCGTCACTGCCGACCAGGCCAAGATCGCCGAGGACGCCGGCGCGGTGTCGGTCATGGCTTTGGAGCGGGTGCCGGCGGACATCCGGCGCGACGGGGGAGTAGCCCGCATGAGCGACCCGTACCTCATCGAGGCGATCAAGGCGGCCGTCACCATCCCGGTGATGGCGAAGGCCCGCATCGGCCATTTCGCCGAGGCTCAGGTCCTGGAATCACTCGGCGTCGACTATGTCGACGAGAGCGAGGTGCTGACCCCCGCCGACGAGGTCAATCACATCGACAAGTGGGCGTTCACGGTTCCCTTCGTGTGCGGGGCCACCAACCTCGGTGAGGCCCTGCGCCGCATCTCCGAGGGGGCAGCCATGATCCGTTCCAAAGGCGAGGCCGGCACCGGTGACATCAAGGAAGCCGTGCGCCATCTGCGGTCCATCACCGGTGACATCCGCCGGATCACCCAGGCCGATCCGGCCGAGCGCTACGGCTGGGCCAAGCAGCTGCAAGCCCCGGTGACGCTGGTGGAGGAGATCGCCGAGACCGGCCGGCTGCCAGTCCCCCTCTTCTGTGCGGGCGGGATCGCCACTCCCTCTGACGCCTCCCTCGTGATGCAGCTCGGGGCCGAGGCCTGCTTCGTCGGCAGCGGCATCTTCAAGAGCTCGGACCCGCCCCGTTTCGCCCGAGCGATCGTCGAGGCCACCACCCACTACAAAGATCCGCAGATCGTGGCCAAGGTGAGCCGCGGTCTGGGTGATCCCATGCCCGGGGAAGAGTCCGACACCGTCGCCACCCGCCTGTCGGACCGGGGTTGGTAGGCGGACGCCGACCGCTACAATCGTGGTTATGGAAAGGATTCCGCCAGGTGCCCGAGTTCGCAGGTGCGGGACGGGTCGGGGTGCTGGCCCTGCAAGGGGACGTCCGGGAGCACATCCGGGTCCTCACTGAGCTCGGAGCGACGCCGGCGGAGGTACGTACCGACGCCGATCTGGCTGCCGTCGACGCCCTGGTACTCCCGGGCGGCGAGTCCACCACCATGTCGGTGCTCCTCGAGTCATCCGGGCTGCTGACGCCCCTCCGGACCCGGCTGGGTGCGGGCATGCCGGCCTTCGGGACCTGCGCCGGGATGATCCTCCTGGCCGCGGAGGTGGTCGACGGCCGTCCCGACCAGCACCGCTTGGGCGCCATCGACATCGGCGTGCGACGCAATGCCTTCGGTCGCCAAGTCGACTCGTTCGAGACCGACCTCGAAGTGGCCGGATTCGACGGATCGTTGCCCGCCGTGTTCATCCGGGCGCCGGTGGTGGAGTGGGTGGCGCCGAGCGTGACCGTGCTGGCCTCGGTTACGGGCACGGACGGGAAGTCCCGGCCGGTCGTGTGCCAGCAGGGACCGGTACTGGTCAGCGCTTTTCATCCGGAGTTGTCGGGTGATGTGCGTCTCCATCGCTTGTTCCTGGAGTCGGCTGCCCATCGAGTCACGGCGGTGCCCTGCGGGGTGAGCCAGGAGGAGGGATAGCAACCATGTCCGGACACAGCAAGTGGGCCACGATCAAGCACAAGAAGGGCGCGGCGGACAAGGCCCGGGGCAAGCTGTTCGCCAAGCTGATCCGCCAGGTCGAGGTGGCGGCCAGAGAGGGCGGCGGCGACCCAGACACCAATCCGACCCTGCGCACCATGTTCCAGAAAGCTCGCGAGGCATCGGTACCCCTCGACACCATCGAGCGGGCCATCAAGCGGGGAACCGGAGAGCTCGAGGGGGTTCGTTACGAGCAGGTCGCCTACGAGGGCTACGCCCCGAGCGGGGTGGCGGTCATCGTGGAGTGCCTGACCGACAACCGCAACCGGACCGGCTCAGACATCCGGGCGACGTTCTCGAAGAACGGTGGCTCCATGGCCGAGCCCGGGGCGGTGTCGTGGCAGTTCGACCGAAAAGGCGTGGTCCTGGTTCCGAAACCGGGTGCCGGCGTCACCGAGGACGATCTCATGTTGGTCGCCCTCGAGGCGGGGGCTGAGGACATCACCGACGCCGGTGACCACTGGCAGGTCACCACCCCACCCAGCGATCTGCCCGCGGTGCGGAGCGCCCTTGAAGCGGGCGGAGTGTTGTTTGACGCGGCCGAGGTGACCATGCTGCCCACGTCGACGGTGGAGCTCGACAACGAGTCGGACGCCAAGAAGGTGCTCCACCTCGTCGACCTTCTCGAGGAGCACGACGATGTGCAGAACGTCTACGCCAACTTCGACATCCCGGACGAGATACTAGCAATAGCTATGGTGTAGAGGTAGGCTGGGGGTGTGCCCACCGCCATCATCTACGCCAGGATCTCGAACGACGACAAGGGCGACCTGCTCGGCGTAGACCGCCAGGAGCGGCTGTGCCGGGAGCTGGCCGAGCGCCGCGGGCTGGACGTGGTCCGGGTCATCACCGACGACGACGTGTCCGCCTACAGCCGCAAACCGCGGCCCGGCTTCGAAGACCTGCTCGAAGCGATGAAGGCCGGCGAGGCGGACGTCGTGGTCGTCTACAACACCGACCGGCTGTACCGGCGGCTCACCGACTTCGAACGGCTGATCGATGTCGTCGAAGTGACCGGAACCCAGGTGCACACGGTCGCCGGCGGCGACTTCGACCTGTCCACCTCGAACAGTCAGATCATGGCCGGCGTTCTCGGCGCGTTCGCCCGGGGCGAGTCGAAGAAGATCTCCGAGAGGAGCAAAGTGAAGCACGACGAGCTGGCCGCCCGCGGCCGCGCCCCCGGAGGCCGCGCCCCCTACGGGTACCGGTGGGAAACCTCGATCAACGCCGCCGGCAAGGCCGAAACCACCTACGTCCAGAACGACACCGAGGTCGCCGTGGTACGCACGATCGCCGACCGGGTCCTGAAGGCCGATCGGTCCTGTCGATCGCCCGCGAGTTGAACGATGCTGGCATCCCCACCCGGGAGGGACGGGCGTGGCTCACGCCACCGTCCGGGCCGTGGTGATCAACCCGGCCGTCGCCGGTCTGCGCATCCACCGGCGTCAGATCGCCGGGCCCGGCACCTGGCAGCCGATCCTCGATCGGCCCCTGTGGGAGCAGACCCGGGCCGCCCTGTCCGACCCGGCCCGGAAACGCACCCGGCCCGCCCGGCGCTACCTGCTCGCATCGATGGTCACCAACAGCGCCGGGGATCCGCTGATCGGCTGCCCCGACAAGACCGGCAGGCTCGTCTACGCCACCGGGCCGGGGCCCGACCGTCGATCACCATCAACGCCCTCCAACTGGAGGATCTGGTCGTCGAGGCCGTCCTCCAGGTGTTCGACAAGACCACCCTGCCCGCACCCGACACCGAGGGCAGCACCGCGGCCGGGCGGAGATCGCCCGCCTCGACGCCGAGCTGGCCGAACTGGCCGGCTGCGCGGTACCGGCGAGATCAGCCTCGCCGAGTGGATGGCCGCCCGCAAACCATTGCAGGAGCGGATCGAGGCGGCCCGCAAGATCGCCGGCACACCCCGAAGGGCGCGCGCGACGCCTCACTTTTGTCCGAGCCGGGGGCGCTACGGCATGCCTGGCCGACCCTCGACTTCCCCGCACGTCGGGGCATCCTCGGCGTTGTCATCGAGCGCGTCACCATCGCCAGCGCCGACCGGGGCCGCTGGACGAACCTCGCCGACCGAGTCGATATCACCTGGCGAGCCTGAACCATCCACGCTGGCAGCATGGACTGCGTGTAGTGTCGTGGCCGCTGAACTAGTCAGTCTGGTGGGTCACGGGCAGGCAAGCTGCGCAGGTAAAGCTGGGTCGGCGGCCACGGATGGCGCCGGGCGGCTCCTGGTAGCCCCTGGCGGCATGATCGGGACAAGGACGAAGGCAGCTAGACCGGGGTTTCCCGGGTCTGGTTCCTGTACGCCCTAACGGGGCGTCTTCCCTTTCTCGATCAGGAGGATCGATCCAAGTGGCCGCTCGCCACACACCACCATCCACCGAAGAGGCGCGCCAGCTCGCCGATCGGCGTCACAGCCACGAACGCGGCGCTGTCAGCCGCCACGTCGACTCCGTCGTCAAACGGGCTGGCGTGCTCACCGACGAAGAGCGCACCCGGCTCGCGGTAGCCCTCGTCGCCCGCACCCGCGCTGCCCAGCAGCTACCCGAACACGTCGAAGACCCAGCCGTCCTCGTCACCGTCGCCAACATCATCGCCGGGCCGACCCCATGAACCGAGAAAGCGCCCCAGAGGGGCGCCATCCCGACACGACCGCCGCCACAGCGATCACCCCTCAGGGTAGCGCAGCGGCCCGCGGTAGCAGATCGGAACGGGCCCGAGCCCTCGAAGGACTGTTCGCGATCTTCGCCGAGAACACCGAGCGTACCGCCGCCCAGCTCGACGACGAGTGGGGCCCGGTCGAGCCGGACGAGTTACGGGACATCCTCGTGATCGACGGCTACCGGTATTTCAGCGGCCGGTTGTGGCAAGCGATCAACGCCGGTCTTCGCCGCTACCTGACCCGACGAGAGGCGTGATGCCCCGGCTTGAGGTCGCCGCTGGCTACGCCGACGAGGGATGGGAAATCTTCCCTCTCCACGGCAAAGTGCCCGCCATCCCTTCGGCTCACCCCGAGGGCGATCCGCTCCGTGGCAAATGCAAGGGCGAGTGTCGCCGATCAGGTCACGGCGTCCTGGACGCCACCGGCGACATAACCACGATCAACGCCTGGTGGAACCTGTACCCGGGCGCGAACATCGGCGGACGGGTCCACCCGAGCGTGATCGTCATCGACACCGATCCACGTCATGGTGGGGAACTCGCCTTGATCGGCATGGCCGGCCCCAACGGGGGGATGCCAGACACGTTGACCTGCTTCTCGGGGCGCGGCGACGGCGGCCGGCACCGATATCTCCTCCATCCCGGCGGGCAGATCACCTCGAAAAAGCTTCCCCGCGGTGTTGATCTCAAGACTCACGCCGGTTATGTGGTGCTACCCCCGAGCGTGCATCCCGACAGCGGGATGCCCTATCGGTGGGTCGAACCGCTCACACCGATCGCAGCCTGCCCCACCTGGCTAGCCGAACTGCTCCGACCAGCGGATCCTGCACCGGCACGGTTCAATCCCTTCCGAGTCGTGCGCGACGGAGACAGCATCGCCGACTGGTTCACCGACACGACAAGCTGGGATCAGATCCTCGAAGGCTGGACCGAAGTGACTGGCGGATGGAGACACCCCGCCGCCACCTCCCCGATATCGGCGACGGTTCGCCACGACCTGCTGTTCGTGTACTCCACCAACACCCTCCTCGAGGTGACCGAACCGGGCAGCCCGCACGGGTACACCCGGTTCCGGGCGTGGGCTGCCCTCCACCACGGCGGCGACCTGTCCGCCGCCGCGTGAGCCGCCCGAACCCTACGCGATCGGCAGCAGGTGACCGCATGACATCGATCCCAGCCATGCACGACCTGCCGGAACCGCAAGCGACCGACCCGCTCGGCCTGGTGCTCGCTGACGTTGTCGCCTTTCTGGATCGGTTCATGGCGGCCAGCGAACCACAGCTGTACGCGTTGGCGCTGTGGGTGGCTCTCACCTATGTCGCCGACCGGTTCGATGTGGTGGCCTACCTGTTCGTCACGTCGCCCGAGAAACGCTCCGGCAAGAGCCTGCTTCTGGATCTCCTCGAGCATCTGGCCTGCCGTGGTCGGTCTACCGCCAATATCAGCCCGGCGGCTTTATACCGCATGGTCGCTGAGCATCATCCGACGTTGCTGATCGACGAGGTCGACACCATCTTCGCCAGCAAAGGCAAGAACGCCGACCCCGCAAAATCCGATCTGGCCGGACTGATCAACGCCGGATTCAGAAAAGGTCGACCCGCATACAGGATGGGCGGCGCGAACATGCGCACCCTCGAAGAGTTCGACGCCTTCGGGCCCAAGGCGCTCGCCGGCATCGGGAACTGTCTCCCCGACACGACCTGCGACCGCTGCGTACCGATCCGACTCGCCCGCAAGGGACGGGATGTGACCAAGGAGCGCTACCGGATACGGCTACACGAGAGCGAGTCGGTCGCGCTCGGCGAACGTGTAGGCGCCGCGGTGACGGCTCTGAACCTTCCGCGCTCATGGCCGCATTTACCCGACGAGCTCAACGACCGGCAACAGGACATCTGGGAGCCGCTGCTCGCTATCGCCGACGCCGCCGGCGGCGAATGGCCGCAGCGGGCCAGGTCGGCAGCTCTCGACCTGCACAGCGGCAGCGAGGATGACTCTCTCGGCGTGAAACTCTTAGGCGACATCCGGATCGTGTTCACCGACGACAAGATCCTGACGAAAGGTCTTGTCTCGCTGCTCAACGATCTCGACGAGGCGCCATGGTCCGGGTGGCGGAAAGACAAGGGCATATCCAGCATCCAGCTGGTCAACATGCTCAAGGCGTTCGGGATTCGATCCCATCCGCTCCGCGTGGGAAGCGAACGAGGACGCGGCTTCGAGCTGGAACAGTTCGACGACGCCTTCGCTCGCTACCTACCTGATGACACCGTTGACACCGTTGACAACGAGCCAAACGAGCAGGTCAGCAACGTCAACAGTTCTGTC
This sequence comes from uncultured Acidimicrobiaceae bacterium, assembly GCA_963769725.1. Lineage (GTDB taxonomy): Bacteria > Actinomycetota > Acidimicrobiia > Acidimicrobiales > Palsa-688 > PALSA-693. The sequence continues at coordinate 231,754 of CAVYMU010000014.1, forward strand.
AACACTTCGAATCCAAGTGTTGACACACGCGCCTTGTCAACACTTGGTCAACACTTCAAATTCGCGAGTGTTGACGCTACTGACCAGGACTTACATTCAAATGTCAACACTGTCAACGGCGGTCAACAGATGGCACCCAGCGATGAGCGATGACGCGGTTGACGATCTGGCGAACCTGATCAGATCGCTACTGATCGAACTTCACCAGGTGCGACAGATGTTCATCGATCACCTGTACGACGATCACGACACGACACGACTGACAACACTCGACATCGAACGCGACGACCACCCGCAACCCAGCTTCTCAGCAGAACCTGATGAGCGTTGCCGGCCGGCTACTCGACTGACTTCGACGGAGGGTCCTGCTACCGGGCACACCTCCAGCGACCAGGCGGGGGGGCCCCAATCATTCTGACCGGCGCCACACCGCGCCCAGAGCGGCCCGAAAAGCGACCGGGGTGCCCGAAAAACTGGCGACGATCGGAAGTCAACTTCTGATCGGACATATGCGGCTACCGGGGCACACCTGCCGGCGCCCACCACGCCGGGCCGTGATGCACCGGCTAGCGCACAGGTCGCATGGTCAGCGGCCGAGGCTCGGCGACTAGAGTCACGCACGCGATTTCTGTCCCCGAAACGCTTAGCCCGAAGTCACGTGACGGTGACCATCCGGACCATCCGGTCAGCTGGTGATGACGTGCGTGCGGCCCTGGGCGTGTGCCAGCGTCGATAGCGCCCGGTTGTAGGCGCTGAGCGATCCTGGGGTGGGTGCTTCGTCGACCGCCCGGGCGGCAGCCCGCAGGATGGCCGCATACACCTCCACCGGGTAGCCGCGGCCGTTGCCGCCCAGGTAGGCGTCGGTGACGTCGGCGAGGTCGTGGGACGGTTCGGGACGCTCCGCGTTGCAGTCTCCCAGGCACATGTCGTGGTTGCCGGCGGCGTGCTGACGGTGACGGCGTTGGCGTACGGCGGGGGTGTCAGCCACGGAGACGTTCCCGGCGCTGCTCGAGCTCGGCGACTTGGCGCCAGTCGTGGGCGGCCCGGGCGGTGGCTATCCAGCGGTCGAGGGCCGACATTTGTTCGGCGTAGGCCCGGAGGATGTCGGCGGGATCGTTGCTCACTGGAGTTAGCGTAGCGCTTGCAACTGTTATGCTTCGTGACATGGGACATATCCCCGAGAACGCCACCGCCCCGGGCGGGGTGCTCGAAACTCAGCAGATGGTGGCGCAGGCGGTGAGCGCCGTGAAGCAGACCGGCGGCGCTGTCGCCCTGGCGCTCCAGGTGACCCCGGATCCGGTGCAGGAGGTCAAGTCCGATGGGTGAGCGTCCGATGTTGCCGTCCGAATGCGGGGCCCGAATGTGGAGGAACATCGACCACGATCAGCTGGTCACGACCGAGGGCCCGAATCCGCAGTTCGCGATCCAGCAGCAGGATTATCAGGCGGCGGTGGATGTGGCGCACGGCGACAAGCCGGCCCCGGTGAGACATCCCGAGTCCGGAAAGTTCGTCGGGTCATGAGCGACGGGATCGTTTTCGGCGCCGGGTTTCTGGTGCCCGGCTCGCCGGCCTGGGACCTGCTTTCGGAGGAGCATCAGCGGCAGATCGGGGTGGAGAACGAGCAGCGTGAGCGTGACCTGAAGGTCGCCCGCCATGTGGCTGCCGGCGAGGCGGCGGGTCTGGGCTGGCAGGTCGGCCGAAACCGGGAGGGGTCGAACGTCGCCGGAGATCGTTACCGGCTGCCAGCCGGGCGAGGATCCGGTCGCCAAGCTGGCCCTGTCGAACGCCCGTGAAGCCTCCCACGATGCTCGGGTGGCCCGGGATGCAGCCTTGCGGGAGGGCAGACCTGTTCGGCCGGTCGTCGACACGCTGGGGGTGCGAGGCCCGGATGGGAGGGTGTCGCCGTTCAAACTCCAGAAGGTGCGAGACGAGCGGGAGGAGCGGGAGGCGACGACCCCGGCGACGGTGGCCGACCTGAAAGGCGTGAAGGGGCAGATCATGAAGTTGAAGGCGAAACTGTCCGCTATCGGCTACTGACATGGACCGCCCGCCGGATAGGCGTAGCTGGGCTATCCAAGGAGAGCTGGAAGGGCACTCGCCTCAGGAGACCTTCGATTACCTTGCCCGCTGCTCCGACTGGTCGGATGACCAGGCCGAGTTGCGTCGGAAGGCGGCGATGTTCGTGGGGCCGGACGAGTCGGCGCCGTGGTGGTCGCCGAGGCGGTGGTTCGGTCGGTCCGGCTAGCCCCTGGCTCCTTTGTGGGGGGTGAAGGTCGACCTCGGTGTTGACATGATCGCCGTCAAGGTCGACCGCCGGACCGGTGAAGCCCTCTCACGCTGAGAACTGGCTGAGGCTCTGTCGCCGCCGCGATCTCGTGGGCGTCCGGTTCGGGCCCGTAGTAGTCGGGTGCGGTCGGGTCGAAGTTGTTTTCCGGGCAGACGACGTCGAGAGCGGCCCGGAGGATGTTGATGGCGTTCGGGTCGTGGAGAACGTGGCCCTCGCCCGCGATCGCGGCGTAAGCCTCGACGTACATGATGATCGGCCGGGCCAGATGGGCGGCCATGGCGGCGAGATCCGGTTCTACTCCTGCATTTGCAGCAGTAGGGGTCTCGCCGTTGATCTGGACTACGTCGGCGAGCTGGGGGAGCGACACCGCTGGCGGCAGCGCTGGGAGTCGTCCCCGCCCGGCGCTGCGGAGGTGGACGCGCGTCCAGCCCGCGAACGTGAACCCATCAGGGTCGTCCTGGTCGGCGCTCCAGGTCTGATTGCAGTCACAGACCGCCGAAGTTGGGGCACCGGACGGGCTGCAGGCCGTTATGTGGACGGTCATCGGATCCACCCGTGGCTGGCGATGCGGGTAGTTTGAACTCTTGCCTAATCACTCTGCGGCGCACTTGGCGGGCTGCGAACGTTTTCGGGGATCTCATTGAGCGGATGTTGGCGGTGTCGCGTGCCGCCCGGTACAGCTGGCTGGTCAGGGTTTTCGACATCTCTACCCCTCTCAGCTGCCGTGCCGGCGGAGGATGCCGGTCATGGTGGCCACGACCAGGTCCAACCTCTCGACTTCTTGGCGTAGCAGGAGCAGCCGGCCGTGAATGTTTCGACGGAGTGTCTGAGCAGGGTCATGTCGCTGTCAGACAGACTCGTAGTGGGCATCAGGACTCATCCTCCTCTTGCTCAGCCCCGGCGTCCGTTCGTAGCGGCGCCGGGGCACTGGGTGGCTCTAGCTATAGCCGGACTACAGCCTTGTCTTCTACCATGCTGGTGTGAGAATCCCGGTCAGGATCCCTACAGAACAGCCCACACCCGTCTGTACCAACTTTCCTGTAAGAATCCCGGACAGCATCCTGGAACTGGTCGAGGCCTGACCGTGAGCGCGGGCGCGGCGGGGCAGGACGACCGGGCGGGACAGGACGACCGGGCGGGACAGGACGACCGGGCCGGACAGGCCGGCCCGGATGAGGCCGCCGGGCGAGCGGACCAGGAAGCGGGGCTGCCCGCCGGGGCGACCGGCCTCCGTTCCGGCGATGTCGCCCCCGACTTCTGCCTGGACGGCACCGGCGGGCACACCTACTGCCTGCATGAGCATCGCGGCGAGCCGGTGTTGCTGGTGTTCTACCCGGCGGACCACTCGCCGGTGTGCACTCAGCAACTCCGTTCCTACTCCGAAGATCTCAACGAGTTCGAGAAGCTGGGTGCCGCCGTGCTCTGCCTGAGTCCCCAGGATGTGGCCAGCCACGAGGCGTTCGCTGCCGCTCAGGCCTTGCGGCTCCCACTCCTTTCGGATGAGGACAAGGCGGTGGGGCGGGCCTACGGGATCCTGGGGCCACTCGGTTTCTACCGACGGTCGGTATTCGTCGTTGACCGCGACGGCGTCATCCGTTTTGCCCGACGATCGCTCAGCAATCTCACCTATCTCCCCACCCGCGACCTCGTCGAGGCGATCCGGGCCGCCGAGAGCTGAAGTCGCCGCCAATCCACCATCCACCCGGGTGGCGTTGGTATCTTCGAACGAGTGTTCGCCTTAGGTGTGGATCCAGGGTTGTCCCGCTGTGGCTACGGCGCCGTGCGGAGTACCGGAGGGCATCTGTCCGTGCAGGCATTCGGTCACCTGACGACACCGGCCCAGGACCCGTTGCATGAGCGGCTCGGGGCCCTGTGGGCGGACCTGACCCAGCTGCTGGCCGAGTTGCAGCCCGACGTCGTCGTCGTGGAGCGGGTCCTCTTCCAGGTAAACGCCCGCACGGCGATGTCGGTCGGTCAAGCCAGCGGCCTAGCCCTGGCAGCTGCGGCCCGGGCCGGCTGCCCAGTGGCCCAGTACAGCCCCAACGAGGTCAAGCTGGCCGTCGCCGGCTACGGCGGGGCGGACAAGGCCCAGGTGCAACGTATGGTGCAGGTCCTGCTCGGATTGGAGTACCCCCCCCGACCCGCGGACCGCGCCGACGCCTTGGCCCTGGCCGTCTGCCACCTGTCCGGCGCCGGCCTGCGGGCCGCGGCCCAGGAGTCGCGGTCATGATCGGCTCGCTGCGAGGGGTGGTCCTCGATCGAGTGGGGCGGAGCGGCCAAATCGCCGAGGTACTGCTCGAGGTGGGCGGCGTCGGCTACCGGGTGCTGGTCCCCGCCGGTTCCCTCGGTCAGATCGGCTTGCCGGGCGGCCCGGCCTTTCTGCACGTGCACACCCATGTCCGGGAGGACGCCATCATCCTCTACGGCTTTCCCAGCCGGGACGAACGGGTCTGCTTCGAGGCCCTGATCGGCGCCCACGGGGTCGGACCGGCGGTGGCGCTGGCCCTCCTGTCGGTGCACTCGCCGGCCGCCCTGCAGCGGGCCGTGCTGGGCGACGACGCCGACGCCCTCATGCTGGTACCCGGCATCGGCAAGAAGACTGCGGTCAGGCTGCTCGTCGAGCTCAAGACCCGGCTGGACATCGACCTGGATCGGGCCGACCTGCATCTGCTCGAAACGCCCCCCGCTACGGGGGACCCGGGCGGGCGATCCATGGCCGCCACCCGGGCCGAGGTGCGCGCCGCCCTCTCCGGGCTCGGTTACGGCGCCGACGAGATCCGCCAGGCCCTCGGACGACTTCCGTCCGACGGAGCCCTGGAGGAGCAGATCCGCATGGCCCTCCGTGAGTTGGCGGGCGCCAGGTGAGACCACTCGATCAGCCCTATCGCCGCGCTGCGACCTCCCGTCGGTCGACCGCCCGCGGTAGGCCGGGGTGAGAGAGGAGGGCCTGGACCGGCCGGTCGCGCCTGCGGCCGACCCGGTGGAAGCGGCCGAAGAGGTCACCCTGCGCCCCCGCCGCCTGGCCGAGTTCGTCGGCCAGGCCCAGCTCAAGGAGCATCTCGAGATCATGCTCGAGGCGGCCCGCCGGCGAGGACAGCCCGCCGATCATCTGCTGTTCGCAGGGCCGCCCGGGTTGGGGAAGACCTCGCTGGCGGGGATCGTCGCCTACGAAATGGGCGCCGGCTTTCGCATCACTTCGGGCCCAGCCCTGATGCGAGCCGGTGACCTGGCCGCCATCCTGACCAACCTGGCCGAAGGCGACGTGCTCTTCGTCGACGAGATCCACCGGCTGGGGCGCGCCGTGGAGGAGATCCTCTACCCGGCCATGGAGGACTTCCAGCTCGACATCGTGCTCGGCAAGGGCCCCAGCGCTCGCACCATCCGCCTCGACCTGCCGCGTTTCACCCTGGTGGGCGCCACCACCCGAACCGGTCTCATCACCGGACCCCTACGCGACCGGTTCGGGTTCGTCGCCCGCCTGGACTACTACAGCGCCGGGGATCTCGACGCCATCATTCGCCGGTCGGCGGCCATCCTGGAGGTACGTCTTGACACCACGGGTGCGGCCGAGATCGCCCGCCGGGCCCGCGGTACCCCCCGTATCGCCAACCGTCTGCTCAAACGGGTCCGGGACTTCGCCGAGGTGCGCGGCGATGGCAACGTCGACGAGGGGGTGGCCCGGCGAGGGCTCGAGTTGTTCGGGGTGGACGAACTCGGCTTGGACAAAGTGGACCGGGCCATCCTGGACGCCGTGTGTTCCCGGTTCGGCGGCGGCCCGGTAGGACTGTCGACCCTGGCCGTGAGCATCGGCGAGGAGACCGACACCGTCGAGGACGTCTACGAGCCGTACCTGTTGCAACTGGGCCTGCTCATGCGGACGCCCAGGGGGCGGGTGGCGACAGGGGCGGCCTGGCAGCATATCGGTCTCGACCCCCCACCCCCACCGGAGGGCGCACCTGGGCTCTTCTGAACCCGCTCGGCGCCTATCGTCGGCCGCCATGCAGGTGCCCGACTACGAGCTGCCCGAATCGGCCATCGCCCAGCGGCCGGTCGAACCACGCGACTCCGCTCGTCTGCTCGACGCCACCAGCCCGACGGGTCCGGTCGCCCATCGGATCGTCCGCGACCTGCCCCTTCTGCTCCGTCCCGGCGACGTGCTGGTCGTCAACACGTCCCGGGTGATAGCGGCCCGGCTCCGGCTGGTGAAGGCGACCGGCGGCGCCGCCGAGGTGCTGCTGCTCGAACCGGACCTGCAGGGCGGTCCTCGGACCTGGCAGGCCCTGGTCCGCCCGGGGCGGCGCCTGGCCCCGGGGACCGTCCTGGCGGCTACGCCGGCGGGCGAGGGAGCCGTCGAAGTCGGCGAGCGACTGGAGGGGGGCCGACGCCGGGTTCGGCTGCTGACCGACCCCGACAAACTGCTCGCCACGTGCGGGAGCGTGGCCCTGCCGCCCTACATCCACGAGCCCCTCGCCGACCCGGAGCGCTACCAGACGGTGTACGCCGACCAGCCCGGATCGGTGGCCGCCCCCACCGCCGGGCTGCACCTGACGACCGAGGTTCTGGAGCGCTGCCGGGTCCGAGGTGCGGCCGTGCACCGTGTCGACCTGGCCGTGGGCCTGGCCACCTTTCGCCCCTTGACGGGTAGGCGGGTCGAGGACCATGTCATGCACACCGAGCGCTACCACGTCCCGGCCGAGACTCTGGCCGCCTGCCGGCGAGCGGAACGGGTGGTGGCGGTGGGCACCACGACCGTCCGGGCCCTCGAAACGGCGGCGGTGTCGGGTGCCCTCGAGGGGGAGAGCGATTTGTTCATCCGACCCGGCTTCCGATTTGGGCTGGTGGATGTCCTGATGACGAACTTTCACATGCCGCGCTCCAGCCTGTTGGTCCTCCTGGAGGCGTTTTGTGGTTCCCGTTGGCGGGCCCTGTACTCCGACGCCCTGCAGCACGAGTACCGCTTCCTGTCGTTCGGCGACGCCATGATCGTGGGAAAAAACCGGGACCATGAAAAAGATGGGCCTCCTGGTGAGTAACGCCCATCTGGACATCCAGTTCGTGGACGGGTTGGCCCGAGCCGGGGTGGTGCAGACGGGGCGAGGAACGTTCACCACCCCGTGTTTCATGCCCGTCGGAACTCGCGGCGCGGTCCGGCTCCTCGACGCCGCTGATCTTGACCAGCTCGGACCCCAGGTGGTCCTGGCCAACACCTATCACCTGATGCTGCGGCCCGGGGTCGAGGTGGTGGAAACCCTCGGCGGGTTGCACCGTTTCACCGGCTGGGAGGGGCATCTGCTCACCGATTCTGGCGGCTTTCAGGTGTTCTCGCTCAACCCCCGGATCGACGATGACGGGGTGACGTTCCGTTCCGTGTACGACGGATCCCTGCACCGGCTTACCCCCGAGCAAGCGGTGGCGATCCAGTCTCGCCTGGGCGCTGACATCCAGATGACCCTGGACATCTGCTCCGGCTTGCCGGCCCCCGAGGACGAGATTCGCCGGGCCGCCCGCCGGACGCTGGTCTGGGCCGGGCGGGCCCGCGCTGCCCACCGACCGCCGGGACAGTGCCTCTTCGGGATCGTCCAGGGCGGCGTCATCAACGACCTGCGGGCCGAACACGCCCGCGCCATCGCGGCCCTGGACTTCGACGGGTACGGCATCGGGGGGCTCTCGGTGGGCGAACCGAGGCCGCAGCTGCTGGCCGCCCTCGGTGCCGCCCTGTCCGAGCTGCCCCCGGACCGGCCTCGCTATCTCATGGGGGTCGGCGACCCCGTTACCCTTCTGGACGCGGTCGGGCTCGGCGTCGACATGTTCGACTGCGTCCTGCCGACCCGATTGGCCCGCCACGGCACCGCGCTGACCAGCGCCGGCCGCTACCAGCTCCGGGGGGCCCGCCACACGGCCGACGACCAGCCCCTCGACCCGAAGTGTGCCTGCCGGGTTTGCGCCCGCTTCAGCCGGGGTTACCTGCGCCACTTGTTGGTGACCAACGAGCCGACCGGTGGCCGCCTGCTCAGCATCCACAACCTGGCTTGGCTGCTCGATGTGGTCGGCCAGGCCCGCGCCGCTATCCGCGGCGGGAGCCTGGCCGTACTACGGTCCGAGGTAGCTGCCGTCTGGGAACCGGGTTACTAAGCTAGAGTCACCCGGTCGCTTCCCCGGGGAGGCGCGCCCTCCACCATGCACGCCTTCCTCAACATTCTCGCTGCGACGTCGACGACGACCAAGTCCTCCCACAAGTCGTCCGGGTCGACGTACACGCTGCTGTTCATCGTGGCCATCTTCGGTGGCATCTATTTCCTCCTCATCCGGCCCCGCCAGCAGAAGATGAGGGCCCAGCAGACCCAGGCCCGCCAGCTGTCGGTCGGCGACGAGGTCGTCTCCGCGGGCGGGATCTACGGACGAGTGGTGGCCATGGACGCTGATGTGGCCGAGGTCGAGGTGGCGCCCGGCATCGTCATGAAATTCCTCCGCCGGGCCATCAGCGCCGCGCCCGGCGGTAACCCGCCCCCGAAGCCGGAGCCATCCGAGGACGAGTGGCCGCGCCCGCAGGATCGTGCCACCAACGCCGGTGAGGACGACCCGCCCGGCGATCAGCCCGAACCACGTCCCTAGCATGCGTCGCAGCCTGGTCTGGTCCCTCGTCGTCGTCATCGGTATCACGGTGCTGACTTTCGGGGCCACGCTGGCCGCTGGCCGGCACCCGCTGCTGGGCCTGGACCTCAAAGGCGGCGTCTCAGTGGTCCTGCAACCGCAGGGGACCGCGAACAGCGCCCAACTGGGCGAGGCGGTTTCGATCATCGAACGCCGAGTCAACGGGCTCGGGGTGGCCAACTCCAACGTGGCCCGCCAGGGCAACGACGTCGTGATCAACCTGCCCGGGATCAAAGACGCTCAGGGCGCCCTCAAGGTTCTGGGCGAAACGGCCACCCTGTACTTCCGCCCGGTGTACTGCCTCATCCCCGCCTACGCCGCCCCCGCGGCCGCCGGCACCCCCACGGCCACCAGCATCCCCAGCACAGCCACGAGCGTCGCCCACCATCGGGCCTCCCCCTCGACCACCGTCCCCAAGCCCTCGACCACGAAACCGTCGCCGGCGACCACGGCCCGGGCCCAGAGATCGCCGGCGTCGGAGATCCGCCTGACATCGGCGAACCTGCTGGCCGCAGGGTCGTCACCCACCACGGTTCCCACCCCGGCCACCAGCATCGAGCCAACCACCCCGGGTACGACGGTTCCGGTCGGCACGAACTTCGTGCCCTCGTCCAACGATTGCAGCGCGTCCAACGCCGCCCAGCTGCCGACCACGAAAGTGCAGACCGACACCCAGAACGCCACGGTCATCCTGCCCTACTACGACAACAGCGTCCGCTACATCCTCGGGCCCGCGGACATGACCGGCAACGGAGTCTCGAACGCCGCGGTCCAGCTGTCCACGGCCGGCCAGTACTCGGTGGTGCTGACCTTCACCAACGCCGGCGGCGTGCAGTTCGACAAGATCGCCGCCCAGCGCTATCCCTACTACCAGCAGGATCCCAGCAACCCGCCTCCCCAGGCCCTGGAGGCATTCGAGTTGGACGGGGTAGTGGAATCCGCCCCGGCGATCGAGGCGGCCTCCTTCAACGGCACCGCGGTGATCAGCGGGTCAACGGCCGCCCCTTTTACCAGTAGCCAGGCCTCCAACCTGGCCCTCGTGCTCAAGTACGGCTCGTTGCCGGTGCGCTTCACCCCGCAGTCGGTACAGACGGTGTCGGCGACGATCGGCAAGGACTCCCTGAAGGCCGGCCTGCTGGCCGGCGTCGGGGGGATCATCCTGGTCCTGATCTACATGATCATCTACTACCGCCTCCTCGGCCTGGTGGTCGTGGTGGGCCTCGCCATCGGCGGTGCCCTCCTGTACGTCATCATCACCGAGCTCAGCCAGACCAGCAGCCTGGCCCTGACGCTGTCGGGGGTGACGGGACTCATCGTGGCCGTCGGCATCACCGTCGACTCCTACGTGGTGTACTTCGAGCGGCTCAAAGACGAGGTCCGCGCCGGTCGGACCATCCGCCAGTCCGTCGACCGCAGCTTCGCCCGGGCCTTCCGAACCGTGGTTACCGCTGACCTGGTCGCCTTCATGGCGGCCGCCATCCTCTATCTGCTCACGGTGGGGGACGTGCGGGGATTTGCGTTCATGCTGGGACTGTCGACTCTGCTCGACATACTGATGGCGTACTTTTTCATCCGGCCGGCCGTGATCCTGGTCGGTCGGAACCCGAGGCTGCTCGACGCCCGTTTCATCGGTGTCGGCCGAGGGCTCGGGACCAAACAAGCGGCGGGTGAGATGTAAATGCTGGCGGAACGGCACAACGCACTCCAGCGACTCTTTCGAGGGGAGACCTCGTTCGATTTCGTCGGGCGGTGGCGCCGTTGGTTCTTGATCTCGGGGATCATCATCACCATCGGGATGATCTCGCTGGCGACGCGCGGCCTGAACTTCTCGATCGAATTCAAGGGCGGCACGGTGTGGGAGGTTCCTTCCTCGGCGTCGGTGTCGGACGCCCGTTCGGCCGTCGGCAGCGCCGTGCCCGGCTTCGGGCAGGCCACGATCGTGATCCTCACCAACACCCAGACGGGTAAGCGAACGGTGAAAGTGGAGGCGCCGGCCACCTTGACCGCGGACTCGGCCAAGGTCAGCGCGGTCACCGACGCCCTGGCCAAGATGGCCGGCGTTTCACCCAACGACGTACAGCTCAATGCTGTCGGCCCTTCCTGGGGTTCGGACATCACCGATAAGGCGATCCGCGCCGTCATCATCTTCCTGATCGTGGTCACGGGCTACATCTGGCTTCGTTTCGAAGGCAAGATGGCCCTCGCCGCCCTGGTGGCCCTGGTGCACGACATCCTGTTGACGCTCGGTATCTACTCCTTGTCAGGCTTCCAGGTCAGCCCGGACACGGTGATCGCCTTCCTCACCGTCCTCGGCTACTCCCTGTACGACACCATCGTCGTCTTCGACAAGGTGCAGGAGAACACCCGCGGCTTGGCGTCGACCAACCGGCTGACCTACTCCGACACCGTCAACCTGTCGATGAACCAGGTGCTGGCCCGGTCGATCAACACTTCCCTCGTCGCCATCATGCCCATCCTCTCCATTCTGGTTATTGGCGCCTGGGTGCTCGGCGCCACCGCATTGCAGGACTTTGGTCTGGCCCTGTTCGTCGGTTTGACCACTGGTGCCTACTCGTCGATCTTCATTGCTTCGCCGTTGCTGGCCCTGCTCAAGGAGCGCGAGCCTCGTTACGCCGAGATCCGCCGGCGGTTGGCGGTGACGCCGACCGCCCAATCCCGGCGCATCACCCCGGCGGCCGCGGCCACGGGCGACTTGAGCGGGGCGGCCGCAGTGGCGTCGGTCCCGGCTGTGGCGGCCCGCTCGGGCAGCCGGGCCAGCGGCGGAGGCGGGCGAACCACGGCGGGCGGAAGGACCGATGCGCCCCCGTTGACGGAGGGCGACGGCGGGAAAGTGGCGGCGTTGGAGAGCGACAACGGGACGGCTGTGGCCGTGCCGTCCGCCGCCGACAGCGCCTCGCCGGTGCCCTCGGCACCTTCTCCATCGCCGGGGAGCAGCTCGGTGCCGGCGGGTGGAACGAGCGCGACGGGCGGCACGGGCCCGACTTCAAGTGCGCGCCCCGCCAACCGGCCGCCGCCTCGACCGCGCAAGAAGGGCCGGCGTCGTTAACGAGTCGACCACGGAGGCGTCTGCCCCGCAGCTCCCGTCGATGGCCCGGTCGGGATGCGGTGGCCCGGCCGCCCTATCGTCCAGCGCTCGGACCGCGACCCAGTACGGTGGGGGTATGGAGGGCACGCCCGGCTGGCTGAAGGATCTGATCCGGGATATCCCGGATTTTCCGCAGCCCGGCGTGGTGTTCAAAGACATCACCCCGCTCCTGGCCAACGGGGCGGCCCTGAGCTGGTGCGTCGAAGCATTCGCCCACGCCTTCGAGCACCACGCCATCGACAAGGTGATCGGAATCGAGGCACGCGGTTTTATCGTGGCCGCGCCCGTGGCCGTCCATGTGGGCGCCGGATTCATCCCGGTCCGCAAGGCGGGCAAGCTGCCCTGGCACGTGACCGCCGAGGCGTACGACCTGGAATATGGAGTGGACTCTCTCGAGATCCACCAGGATTCCCTGACGCCCGGCGAGCGGGTCCTGATCATCGACGACGTCCTCGCCACGGGCGGGACCGCGGCGGCCACGGCCCGACTGGCTCAAGGTTTGGGCGCGGTCGTGGCCGGGTTCGGCTGCATCATCGAGCTGGCATTCCTGGGTGGGCGCGGGAAGCTCGACGACTTCGAGACTGTTTCTCTACTTAGTTATGAATAGGCGCCCGGCATGATGAACCGCAGCGAGGGGACCGGCCGTATCCGGGCCGTGGCCACCGTGGAGCGGGTGCTGCCCTGGCGCCGGCAGGTGCAGACGGCCGACGCCCTGCGGCCCCTGCTGAGCGCGTTTCGATCCCGTCATCCCCGCGACGAGACAGCCAGGATCATCCGGGCCTACGAGGCGGCGGCCGCCGCGCATGAGGGCCAGCTCCGCAACTCGGGCGAGGCCTACATCTCCCACCCGCTGGCGGTGGCGACCATCCTGGCCGGGTTGGGCCTCGACGACGTGACGGTCTCGGCGGCTCTGCTGCACGACGCGGTGGAGGACACCCGCTTCGGGCTGGCCGAAATCGAAACCGAGTTCGGTCCGGACGTGGCGGCCATTGTCGATGGGGTGACCAAGCTGGACCGGGTCCGCTTCGACTCCCGCCAGGCCCAGCAGGCGGCCACCATGCGCAAGATGCTGGTCGCCATGGCCAAGGACCCCCGGGTCCTGCTCATCAAGCTGGCGGACCGGCTCCACAACATGCAGACCATCGCGGCCATGCCGGAGTGGAAGCAGAAGCGCAGCGCCCAAGAGACCCTCGACATCTACGCCCCGCTCGCCCACCGCTTCGGTATCCAGGACATCAAGTGGCAGCTCGAGGACCTGGCCTTTGCCGCCCTGCATCCCCGCCGGTACGCGGAGATCGAGCAGATGGTTGCCACCCGGGCGCCCGAGCGCGACATCTATCTGGCCCAGGTCATCGACCAGGTCAACGAGCGCCTGGTCGCGGCCCGTATCGAAGCCCAGGTGACCGGCCGGCCCAAGCACCTCTATTCGATCTACGAGAAGATGATCGTCAAGGGCAAGGAGTTCGACGAGATCTACGACCTGGTCGGTGTCCGGGTGCTGGTGGCCTCGGTCAAAGACTGTTGGGCCGCCCTGGGCGCCATCCACGGGGCCTGGACGCCGGTACAGGGACGATTCAAGGACTACATCAACACGCCCAAGTTCAACCTCTACCAGTCCCTTCACACCACGGTGGTCGGGCCCCAGGGCAAGGCCCTCGAAGCGCAGATCCGCACCATCGAGATGCACAAGCGCGCCGAGTGGGGGATCGCCGCCCACTGGGGTTACAAGGAGAAGGCCACCGCGACCGACGTCGCCTGGCTGCAGCGCATCGTGGACTGGTCGGCGGAAAGCTCCGACCCGGGTGAATTCCTGGAGGCCCTGAAACTCGACCTCGAGACGGACGAGGTCTTCGTGTTCACGCCCAAGGGCGACGTCATCTCGCTTCCGATCCTTTCCACGCCGATTGACTTCGCCTACGCCATTCACACCGAAGTCGGGCACCGCTGCATCGGGGCCCGGGTCAACGGGAGGCTGGTCCCGCTCGACTCCCAGCTGGCGTCAGGCGACAGCGTCGAGATCTTCACCTCGAAGGTCCCTTCGGCCGGACCTAGCCGGGATTGGCTGAAGATCGTGGTGAGCCCCCGGGCTCGGAACAAGATCCGCCAGTGGTTCAGCCGGGAACGCCGCGAGGACGCCATCGAGTCCGGACGGGAGGACCTCACCAAGGCGCTCCGCAAGGAGGGCCTGCCGGTTCAGAAGCTGACCAACTCGGCAGTCCTGTTGGGCGTGGCCGAGGCCATGAACTACGCCGACCTCGACGCCCTCCACGCCGCCATCGGCGAGAGTCACGTGTCTGCCCAGGCCATCGCCCAGCGGGTGGCTCGCGAGTTGCGCGGCGGCGAGCACGAGGTACAACTCCCGAGCACCGCCCGCCAACCCCGCCGGGTCAACCAGCGCCAGGGCGTCGGGGTGCACGTGGAGGGCCTCGACGACGTCATGGTTCGCCTGTCTCGTTGCTGCACGCCGGTCCCCGGAGACGAGATCATCGGCTTCGTCACCCGGGGGAGGGGAGTGAGCGTGCACCGCAGCGACTGCTCCAATGCCGCCACCTTGTCCGCCGGTGACGTCGGTCGCATGATCGAGGTCGAATGGGATCGGGGCAGCACGGGCAGCTTCGTGGCGGCCGTCGAGTTGAAGGCGCTGGACCGGACCCGTCTCGGCGTCGACGTGTGGAAGGTCATCTCCGACAACCACCTCAATATCCTGCGCAGCGACTCGCTCACCGGTGCCGACCGGGTGAGCCGGATGCGGTTCGAGTTCGAACTGGCCGATCCCGCCCACCTCGACTCGCTCCTCAACGCCCTCAAGCGCATCGATAGCGTCTACGACGCCTACCGGGTCCTCCCCAACCGCGGCAACTAGGCCGGCGGGTCCGGCTTCTCGGCTGCCCCTGTCGCCGCCCCGCCTCCCGCGGGTTGTCGTTTCTGGCCGAAAGCAGGCCCAGTTGAAGGGCGGCATCGGACACAAAGCGCGGCCGGGCTGGTGGGTTGGGCCGGCGGGACGCTTTCTGCCCGAAACAAGGCCCACTTGAAGGGCGGCACCGGACAGAAAGCGCGGCCGGGCTGGTGGGTTGGGCCGGCGGGACGCTTTCTGCCCGAAACAAGGCCCACTTGAAGGGCGGCACCGGACAGAAAGCGCAGCCGGGCTGGTGGGTTTCGCCGGCGGGACGCTTTCTGCCCGAAACAAGGCCCACTTGAAGGGCGGCACCGGACAGAAAGCGCGGCCGGGCTGGTGGGGTGGGCCGGCGGGACGGCCGCCGGGTGGGCCCGAGGCCCCGCGGCCCCGGCGACCTCCCGCCCCTGGTGTGGCGCCGGAATGGCGACGGGTCGGAAGGTCGAGCCCGGTAGCCTGAACGGCCGTGTCCCAACTGCGCCACCCCCCGGGGACCTTCGACGTCCTGCCGGCCGACTCGGCCCCGTGGGAGGCCTTTCTGGCCACCTTCGCCCGGGTGGTGGAGGCCGCTGGCTACGGGCTGATCATCACCCCGACCTTCGAGGACCTCGGCGTCTTTCAGCGGCTGGGCGAGTCCACGGACGTGGTGCGCAAGGAGATGTACTCCTTTGAGGACAAGGGGGGCCGGCAGATCGCCCTGCGTCCAGAGCTCACCGCGCCGGTGGCCCGGGCGTTCATCGAGCACCGCCCACCGGTGCCGTGGAAGTGCTGGTACGCGGGCTCGAACTTTCGCTACGAGCGACCCCAGGCGGGGCGCTACCGGGAGTTCCACCAGGTTGGCATCGAGGCCTTCGGCAGTGCAGACCCCGATCTCGACGTCGAAGTCATCGCGCTCGGCTGGGAGTTTTACGACGCTATCGGTCTCGACCGCGTCCAGCTTTTGCTCAATTCGCTCGGCGACTCCGTCTGCCGGCCCGCCTACCGGGATCTCCTTCTTGACTATCTGCGTTCCCAGCGGGCGCAGCTGTGTGACGAGCACCAGACTCGTATCGAGGAAAACCCGCTCCGGGTACTGGACTGCAAACAACCGGCGTGCCAAGCGGTCGTCGCCGGCGCCCCTCGCCAGATCGATCACCTCTGTGATCCCTGCGCCGCCCACTTGGCCCGGGTCGAGGCGGGTCTCGAGGGGCTCGGGATTCCCTACACGATCGATTCGAAGCTGGTGCGCGGCCTGGACTACTACACCCGAACCACCTTTGAGTACGTCGCCGTGGGCCTGGAGTCGGCCCAGAACGCGGTAGGCGGAGGAGGCCGCTACGACGGCCTGGTGGCAGCCATGGGCGGGCCCCCGACCCCGGCCGTCGGCGTGGCGCTCGGCGTGGAGCGCATCCTGCTGGCGCTGGAGGGAGCCGGGACGGCCAGCCGCCTGCCGTCCCGCCGGCGGCTCGACGCCTTCGTGGTGGACTTCGCCGGCGGCGATGCCGGGCGGGACCTGACGACCCGGCTGCGGGCCGCCGGCCTCCGAGCCGATCGGGCGTTCGACGGCCGTTCCGCCAAGGCCCAGTTCAAAGCGGCCGATCGCTCGGGAGCCCGCCTGGCGCTGGTCGTCGGGCCCGATGAAGCAACCAGCGGGAAGGTCGGCATCAAGGATCTCGTCGCCGGGGGCGACCAGGTGACCGTCGCCGTCGACAACCTCGTCGAGGAGGTGCGGGCTCGGCTCGATGCCGCCCCGCCCCGCCCCTGACCGCGGGGGACCCCGCCCGCCACACCCGCCGGCCACCCCCAACGGCGCCACACCCGCCGGCCCCACCCCCAACGGCGCCACCCCGACCCCCCACCCCGGGCCGACCCCCCGCCCCGGTAGCCTCCCACCCATGCCGGCCGGCGCCAACGACGACCTCTTCGAGGCCGCCCTCAACGAACGACTGGCGGCCCAGGCCCCGCTGGCCGCCCGCATGCGGCCGCAGACGCTCGACGAGGTCGTCGGTCAGGACCACCTGCTCGGACCGGGCCGGCCGCTGCGGGCCCTCATCGAGTCCGACCGGCTGTCATCGGTGATCCTGTGGGGGCCGCCGGGCACCGGTAAGACCACCCTGGCCCGTCTCATCGCCGGCGCCACCCGGAAAGATTTCGTCCCCATGTCCGCGGTCACCGCCGGCGTCAAGGACGTCCGAGACACGGTGGCGGGGGCCCGCCGCCTGCTCGCCGAGCAGGATCGTGGCACCATCTTCTTCCTCGATGAAGTCCACCGGTTCAACCGGGCCCAGCAGGACGCCCTGCTGCCCTCGGTGGAAGACGGCACCCTGGTGCTGGTCGGGGCGACCACCGAGAACCCATACTTCTCGGTGAACGCCCCCCTGCTCAGCCGCTCGACCCTTTTTCGGCTTGACCCCCTCGATGATGCCGCCCTGACCGAGGTGGTCCACCGGGCCCTGGCCCGGGAGCAGGCGACCGCGGCCGACGATGCCGTGGCGCTGCTCGTCGGCCTGGTCGACGGCGACGCCCGGGCCGCCCTGACCACCCTGGAGGTGGCGCTGGCGCTGGCTCCCGGCCGGCCCGTGACCGTCGCCGACGTGGAGGCGGCCCGCAGTGCCCGGGCCATCCGCTACGAGGAGGACGACCACTACGACGTGATCTCGGCCTTCATCAAATCCATCCGGGGTTCGGATGTGGACGCCGGTCTGTACTGGCTGGCCCGCATGCTGGCGGCGGGCGAGGACGCCCGGTTCGTGGCCCGGCGGCTGGTCATCCTGGCCAGCGAGGACATCGGCATGGCCGACCCGACCGCACTGCTCGTGGCGGACGCAGCCGCCCGGGCGGTCGAATTCGTGGGCTTGCCCGAGGCCCAACTCAACCTGGCCCAGGCCGTCGTGCACCTGGCCAGCGCACCGAAGTCCAACCGGATCGTCGCCGGGCTCGGGGCGGCCCAGGCCGACGTGGCGAATCTGCCGGCCGGTCAGGTTCCTGCCCACCTGCGAGACGCCAGCTATCGATCCGCCGCCCGGCTCGGGCACGGGCGCGGCTACCGGTATCCGCACGACGACGAGCGCGGTTGGGTGGACCAGCCCTATCGGCCCGATCATCTGGAGGGACGGGTGTACTACACGCCATCCGACCACGGTGACGAACCTGACCGCGTCGCCAGGTGGCTCCGCGATCGGCGAAAGCGGCCGGAGTAGGCTGAGCGGCCTTGATCGGAACTGTTACTGCGGACACTGCGGTGGTCATCGGGGTCACCGTGGTCGCGACGGTGACGGTGCTGACCCTGGCCTGGGCGGCGGTGTCGCTGCTCCGAACGGCGCGCCAGTTGCACACCCTGGCCGATGAGCTCGCCGCCCACACCTCGGTCGTGCTCGGCGGGGTGGAGGTGGCCATGGCCCGGGCCCAGGGGGACCTCGACCGCGTCGATGATCTCATCGGATCGGCCGAAGCCCTCAACCACACCGTCGCATCGGCCTCCCGGCTGGCGCAGGTGGCCTTCTCCGGTCCGTTGATCAAGCTCCTCGCATTCCGGGCCGGTACGGCCCGCGCCGGCCGGCGCCTCCGGCGGGCCAGCTGATGCTCCGGCGGGCGCGATGGTTCGGGGCCGGCGCCGCCCTCGGCATTGGTGCCTCCGTGTGGGCCCAGCGCAAGGTCAAGGTGGTCGCGGCCCGCTACCGCCCGACCGGCATGGCCGGAACAGCCGTCGACAAGGCTCGAACCTGGCCCGGGGAGGTGCGAGCCGCCCTGCAAGAAGGGCGGAGCACCATGCGCGAGCGGGAGGCGGAACTGCGCCACGGCCTAGAACAGGCGGCTGGGTCCTAATCTGGAAGTTCACATGGATGCCATCGCGCTTCGTCGCGCCTTCACGCAGTTCTTTGAGGACCACGGACACAACCTGGTGCCGTCGGCTGGTCTGATCCCGCACCATCCGCGGGCGCCGTTGTTCACCAACGCGGGGATGAACCAGTTCATCCCCTACTTCCTGGGCGAGGAGCGCCCCCCGTTCCCGAGGGCGACCAGCATCCAGAAATGCGTGCGGATCCGGGGCAAGCACGACGACATCGACCTCATCGGACGTACCACCCGACATCTGACGTTCTTCGAGATGCTGGGCAACTTCAGCTTCGGCGACTACTTCAAAGCGCGGGCGATTCCCCTGGCGTGGGAGTTGCTGACGGGTCCCCTGGGCCTGGACGGGGACCGGTTGTGGGTCAGCGTGTACCGCGATGACGACGAGGCCGCGGCGATCTGGAGCGACCAGGTCGGGATCCCCGCGGCACGGATCCAGCGGCTCGACGACGACAACTTCTGGGAGATGGGCGAGACCGGCCCGTGTGGCCCCAGTTCGGAGATCTACTACGACCGAGGCCCCGAGTGGGGGCCGGACGGCGGCCCCGGCGGTGGCGGGGGAGAAGAGCGGTTCGTCGAGCTCTGGAATCTGGTCTTCATGCAATATGACCGCCAGGCTGACCAGAGCCTGGTCCCGCTCCCGAAGCCCAACATCGACACCGGTGCCGGACTCGAGCGCGTCCTCATGGTCCTGCAGGGTGTGGCCTCGGTCTGGGAGACCGACGCCCTGCGACCGATCATCGCCCGGGCCGAAACGCTGACGGGGCGCCCTTACGGCGAGGACGCCGAGGTCGATGTGGCGTTACGGATCCTGGCGGACCACGCCCGATCCGTGGCCTTCCTGATCAGCGACGGGGTCTTCCCGAGCAACGAGGATCGGGGCTACGTGCTGCGCCGGCTGATCCGCCGGGCCGTCCGCCACGCCTACCTGCTCGGGGTAGAACGGCCCATCACCCCGGCCCTAGTCGCCGCCGTGGTCACCGTGATGGGCGAGGCCTACCCGGACCTGGCCCGCAACGAGGACTACGTGATTGGGGTGGCGGCACGCGAGGAGGGTCGCTTCCGGGCCACCCTGCGGTCGGGGCTGACGATGCTCGAAGCCGAACTGGCGAGTGACGCGGACGGGGTGGTGTCGGGGCCGGTGGCTTTCCGCTTGCACGACACGCACGGGTTCCCGATCGAGTTGACCCGCGAGATCGCCGCGGAGCGAGGTGCCCGCGTCGACGAAGAGGGTTTCGCGGCCGCCATGCGCCAGCAGCAGGAACAGTCCAGCCAGAAAAAAAGAGGGGGGGATGTCGATGGCGACGGCCGTCTGGCGACCTACCGGGCCCTCCTGGAGCACAGCGGCCCGACCCGATTCGTGGGTTACACCGACAGCACCGCCACCGGCCGGGTGCTCGATGTCGAAGCCGCCAGCGGGCCGAACGGCTCGGACGGCTCGAACGGCTCGAAGGGTTCGAAGGGTTCGAAGGGCGAACCCGGCGACGAGCCGCCGCGACCGCACGTGGAGATCTTCCTCGACGTCACGCCGTTCTACGCCGAAGGCGGCGGGCAAGTGGGTGACACCGGCCTGATCGAGACCGATTCCGGGCGAGCCCGGGTGGTCGACACCACTTCGGCGCTGCCGGGACTGACCCGGCACCTGGCCGTCGTCGAGGCAGGTGAGATCTGGCCGGGGCAGACGGCGACGGCGTCGATCGACGTGGCCAGACGGGACGCCATTCGCCGCAACCACACTGGCACCCATCTGCTGCACTGGGCCCTGCGAGAGGTGCTCGGCGACCACGTGAAACAGCAAGGATCCCTGGTCGCACCGGACTACCTCCGGTTCGACTTCACGCACTACGGACCGCTTGACGCGGACCAGACGGCGCGCATCGAGGATCTGGTCAACGAGCAGGTGCTCACCGACGAGGATGTGTGCGTCGACGTCAGGACCAAGGACGACGCCGACCGAGCCGGCGCCATCGCCTTTTTCGAAGACAAGTACGGCGACGAGGTGCGGGTGGTGCAGGCGGGCCTCGAGTCGCTCGAGCTGTGCGGTGGCACCCACGTGGCCCGGCTGGGGCAAATCGGTCCGCTCGAAATTGTCTCGGAAGGATCCATCGGGTCCAACCTGCGGCGCATCTTCGCCACCACCGGGACCGTGACCCTGGCTCGGCTCCGCCAGGTCGAGCGTCAACTCGCCGGCGCGGCCAGCTTGTTGCGGTCCACCCCCGACGAGTTGATTCCGGCGCTCGAGCGCAAGCTCGGCGACCTGCGCGACCTCGAGGGACGGCTCCGCCAGGCCGAGCAGACGGCCTTGATGGGTCAGGCGAGGGCGCTGATCGGCGAGGCCACCGACGGCTGGCTGGTGACCCGGGCCGACGGCTTGACCACCGCCCAGTTGCAGGAGCTGGCCAACCAGGTTCGCCAGCTCGGCAGCCTTCAGACGGTGGTCCTCGGCGGGAGCCCCGACGGCACGCGCGTGGCGCTGGTCGCCCTGGCGGCCAAAGGCGGACCGGTGACCGCCCCTGAGCTGATCGCCCCGGCGGCTCACGCTGTCGGCGGCGGAGGCGGCGGCAAAGACCCCGAGCGGGCCACCGCGGGCGGCAAAGACGCCAGCCGTCTGGACCAGGCCCTCGAGCAGATCCGCACCGTGCTGAGCCGATGATTCCCCCCGGCCGGGTGCTCGGGGTCGATCTGGGGTCGAGGCGGATCGGCGTCGCCGTCACTGACAGCGCCCAGCGCGTCGCCCTCGGTGTCGCGGTGCTGACCAGAACCCGTGACCAGGCCGCCGATCATCGGGCCCTGGCCGATCTGGTGACCGAGTACGACGCCGTCGGCATCGTGGTCGGTCTGCCCCTTTCCCTCTCGGGGCGGATGGGGCCGGCGGCCCAAGCGGTCGCCGGCGAGGTGTCCGACCTCCAGGGCCGCGTCGCCGTAGAGGTGGTCACCGTTGACGAGCGGCTGACGACTCGCGTCGCCGCCGGCACCCTCCGGGCCGAAGGGCGGCGCCCTCGCGACCAGCGTGACGTGATAGACCAGAACGCCGCGGCCCTGCTGCTGCAGACCTGGGTCGAACAGCGCCTGAGCGCCGAGGGGACAGGGGCGGTTGAAAGGTGAACGAACAGCAAGACATTCTCCCGGGCGGCTACACCGCTCAGGAGCCGTGGACCCGGCCGCAGCACGGCCCGGCCAAACGCCGCCCCCGGACCGGGCGGCCGCGCCGACACCCGGTCCTGCTGGCCTTGCTGATCGTGCTGATCGTGGTGATCGCCCTGGCGGTCGGGGTGTTCGTCTGGGCCAATAACCAGATCAACCCGGGCGGCCGTCCCGGCCCCGCCGTGGCCGTGGTGATCCCGTCCCGCGCATCCACCTCCACGATCGGTTCCATCCTGGCCCGCGATGGCGTCATCCATGACGGCACCCTCTTCGCCCTGTACGTGCGGATCAACGGGGACGGCCCGCTGAAGGCCGGGAGCTACTCTCTGCCCCGGAACTCCAGCTACCACAGCGCCATCGCGGCGTTGGAGGCCGGGCCCACCCTGGTCACGGACAAGCTGGTCATCCCCGAGGGGTTCACCATTCGCCAGATCGCCGCCGCGGTCGGGGCCCTACCCCAGATGCACCTGTCGGCGGCCCGATTCTTGGCGGCGGCCCAGAGCGGAGAGGTGCGCAGCCCCTACGAACCCCCGGCGGTCAACAACCTCGAGGGCCTGCTGTTCCCCGCGACCTACCAGGTTCAGCAGGGTGAGAGCGAAGTGAGCGTGCTCGAGGAGATGGTTGGCACCTTCGACGACCAAGCCAGCCAGGCCGGTCTGACTGCGGCCGCGGCCCGCCTGCACTACACCCCGTACCAGGTCATCACGGTCGCATCTATCGTCCAGCGCGAGGCCAAGCTGACGAGCGACTTCGGGCCCGTCGCCAGCGTCCTGTACAACCGGCTCCATGCTGGCATGCCGCTCGGCGCGGACTCGACCCAGACCTACTATCTCCGGCTCACGAACCCGGCGTTGACCCCAACCGTCAGCCAGCTCAACCAGCCCAGCCCTTACAACACCCGTCGCAACAAGGGGTTGCCACCCACCCCGATCGCCAATCCTGGGCTGGCGTCGCTCCAGGCCGCCGCCGCCCCGCCGACGACCGAGTACCTGTACTTCGTCGAGGTCAAACCCGATGGCCAGCTGGGCTACGCCAGCTCCTCGGCCGGATTCGTGGCGCTGCAGACAGAGTGTCGAGCCGCCGGTCTGTGCTGACGGCGCCGAGTGCGGCGACCCGAGTGGCCGCCGTGATCGGAGATCCGGTCCACCATTCCCTGTCCCCGGCGCTGCACAACGCCGCCTTCGCCGCCCTTGGTCTCGACTGGGTGTACGTGGCCTTCCCGGTCCGGGCCGGCCGGGCCGCGGCCGCGGTTGCGGCCATGCGCACCCTCCACCTGGCCGGGCTCTCGGTCACCATGCCGCACAAGGCGGCGGTGGTCGACGGCCTGGACCAGCTGGGCCCGACCGCGGCCCGCCTCGGTGTCGTCAACACCATCAGTTGGGCCGCCACCCCCGATGGGTCGGAGCTGATCGGCGAGAGCACGGACGGGGCCGGCTTCCTCGACGCCCTTCGCGGTGACGACGGATTCGACCCCACCGGCCGGCGCTGCCTCATCCTGGGTGCCGGCGGGGCGGCCCGCTCGGTCTGCCTGGCCCTGGCCGAGGCCGGGGCGGCATCGGTCCGGGTGGTGGCCCGCCGCGCCGACGCCGCCGCCGGCTGCGCGGCCCTGGCGGGAGCGGCCGGCGAAGCACTCGGCCCGGCCCGACTCGCGGACGCGGTACCGGACTGTGATCTGGTCGTCAACGCCACTCCCGTGGGCATGGCGAGCGGGGACGGGTTGCCGTTCGGGATGGATCCCGCCCTCCTGGGTGACCATCAGTTCGTCGCCGACCTCATCTACGCCCCGGCCACCACTCCGTTGGTGGCGGCGAGCCGAGCCCGAAGGGCGCGAGCGGCCAATGGCCTGGGCCCCCTCATCCACCAAGCGGCCCGCCAGGTGGGGATCTGGACCGGCCGGCCCGCCCCGATCGACGTGATGTCGGCCGCCGCCCTGTCCGCCCTGGGCCACGGCGCCCGATGATGGGTCGCGGGGACATCAGCTCCGAACCCCCCGGTCAAGGTCCAGGTTCGACCTGGGCTGGCATGGCAGGATGACGGCTTGGTGAGCACCCTGGCAGTTATCCGCGAGCTTCGCAGCGGCGAGCGCCGCGTGGCGGTCGTCCCGGCCGAGATTCCAAAAGTGACCGACGCCGGCCTCCAGGTGGTGGTGGAACGCGGGGCCGGAGAGTCATCCGGCTTTCCAGACGAGGATTACGCCGCCCTCGACGGGGTCCGGATCGTCGAGCGCAGGTCCGACGCCCTCGATGCCGCCGACGTCGTGGTTGCGGTGTCGGCGCCGACTCCCGACGAGGCCCGCGCCCTGCCCGTCGACTCGGCCCTGTTGAGCTTCTTGCCACCGTCGACCAACGTCGACGCCATCGCCGTGCTCCGAGACCGCCATATCAGCGTCTTTTCCTTCGACCTGGTGCCCCGCACCAGCCGGGCTCAGGCCATGGACGCCCTCAGCTCGCAGGCCAGCCTGGCCGGCTACCAGGCCGCCATCGTGGCGGCGGAGCGGCTCAACCGGGTGGTACCGATGATGATGACCGCGGCGGGAACGGTGGCGCCGGCCCGGGTCCTGGTGATGGGTGCTGGCGTCGCCGGGTTGCAGGCCATCGCCACCGTACGGCGGTTGGGCGCCTCGGTCAGTGCCTACGACGTACGGCCGGAGGCGGCGGAGGAGGTGCAGTCCCTCGGCGCTCGTTTCGTCGAGTTACCTCTGGAGGCCAGGCGAGGGGAGGGCGGCTACGCGGCCGAGCAGGGCGCCGAGTTCCTGGCTCGCCAGCGCCAGCTCATCTCCGACACCGTCGCTCGATCCGATGTGGTGATCACCACGGCGGCGGTCCCCGGTCGCCCGGCCCCCCGGCTGGTGACCGCGGAAATGGTCGACCGCATGCGGGCCGGCTCGGTGATCGTTGACCTGGCGGCCGCGTCCGGTGGCAACTGCGAGCTCACGGTCGACGGGGAGGAGATTTATCACGGTGGAGTACTGGTGATCGGCGCCGGCGATCTGGTGTCCAGCGTGGCCGCGACCGCCAGCACGGTATACGCCCGCAATGTCACCACCTTCCTCGGGCTGATCCTGCGCGAAGGTCGCCTGCAACCCAATTTCGACGACGACATCGTGAACGCCACCTGCGTCACCGCCGGCGGCGCCGTCCGTCACCCCCCGACCCGCGATCTGCTGGCGGGGGCCGGCCTGTGACGGGCGGCCCGCTCGACATTCTCGTCATCTTCGTCCTGGCCGCATTCGTCGGCTTCGAGGTCATCTCCAAGGTCCCGAGCATCCTGCACACCCCGCTGATGTCGGGGAGCAACGCTATTCACGGCATCATCCTGGTCGGCGCCATGATCGTCGCCAACGAGGCCCACGGGGCCTTGCAGATCACGCTGGCCCTGATAGCGGTGATCCTGGCCACGGTCAACATCGTGGGTGGGGTGGTCGTGACCGACCGCATGCTGGAGATGTTCAAGGGCCGCGACCGCAGCACGCCCACCGCGCCCACCGCGCCGATCGAACCGGCCGGGTCCCGGCCGAAAGACGAGGGCCTCGTCGATTGACGGCCTCGACCGTCCCCAACAACGCGCTCGTTGGTGGGTACCTGATCGCCTCGGTGTGCTTCATCGTCGCCCTCAAGGCGCTGAGCTCCCCCCGGCGGGCCCGGCTCGGGAACCTGATCGGGGTGAGTGGCATGGTGATCGCGGTCGGCCTCACCCTGGCCGACGAGCACGCCGGGCCCTACGGCATCATCCCGATCGGCATGGTCGTGGGCGCCGTGATCGGGGCGCCGGTGTCCCGCCTGGTCCGGATGACCGCCATGCCCCAGCTGGTGGCCGTGTTCAACGGCGTCGGCGGGGGTGCCGCGGCCCTGGTCTCAATGGTGACCTTCTTTCACGTCCAGCCGACCCGGCCGGGTGGTCTGCACGTACTGGAACTGGTCTTCGGCCTGGTCATCGGGGCGGCTTCGTTCGCGGGCAGCCTGGTCGCGTTCGCCAAGCTCCAGGAACTGCTCACCGGCCGACCCGTGACCTTCCCCGGTCAGCAGGTGATCAACGCCGTCGCCGCCTTCGCCATTGTCGGGTTGGGGGCGTGGACGGTCGCCGACCCGCACCTGGCCGGCTTTCTGCTCCTGGGTCTGGTGGCCCTGGGCCTCGGCGCCAGCATCTGCCTGCCGGTGGGCGGGGCCGACACGCCGGTGCTGATCTCGCTGCTCAACTCGCTGACGGGCCTGGCCGTCGCCGCCGACGGGTTCGCCCTGGACAACCTGATCCTGGTGGTCGCCGGCACCCTGGTCGGAACGTCGGGGGCGTTGCTGACCAAGATGATGAGCGACGCCATGGGCCGGTCGTTGCCGAACATCATCCTCGGCGGGTTGCCCAGCGCGGGCTCGACCGAGGTTGTCGGCGGGTCGTCCGGTCCGCCGGTGCGATCCGCCGACGCCACCGATATCGGGACCCTGTTGGCCTTCTCGCGGCGGGTGCTTATCGTGCCCGGCTATGGTCTGGCGGTGGCCCAGGCCCAGCACACCGTGGTGGAGCTGGCGAGAGCGCTCGAGGCCAAGGGAGTCGAGGTCGCCTATGCCATCCACCCTGTCGCCGGTCGGATGCCTGGCCACATGAACGTCCTGCTGGCCGAGGCCGACGTTCCGTACGAGAGTCTCGACGATCTCGACGCCGCGAATGCCAAGTTCTCCTCAACTGACGTGGCCCTGGTCGTCGGCGCCAACGACGTGGTCAACCCGGCGGCCAGAGACGATCCCAGCAGCCCGTTGTTCGGGATGCCGATCCTGAATGCCGATCAGGCCGCCCACGTGGTGTTCATGAAGCGCAGCATGCGGCCGGGGTTTTCGGGCGTCGACAACTCCTTGCTCTACGATCCGCGCACCGTTCTGCTGTTTGGCGACGCCAAGGACTCGCTCACAAAGCTCGTCGCCGCGGTGCGCGCCGCCTGACCGGGTCCCGGACGGGCGCGCCCCGACTTGGGCCCGGAGTGTGCCATGCTCTGATCCGATGCGGTGGGGCCGGAGGGGGGCGTGGCGGCACGGCGCCCTCACCGTGCTGTCGGGGGCCCTCGTCGTCTTGACGGCTGGTCCGTTGGGCGCGACCAGCGCCGCCGCAGCCGGATCGCCGCCATCCCCGACGACCCCCGCCCCGACGACCCCCGCCCCGACGACCCCCGCGCCCGACGACCCCCGCCCCGACGACTGCGGCCCGGACTACCACGACGACTGCCGTCCAGAAAACCACCAGCCCGACGACGGCCGCCCCGACCACGACCACGACGGTGCCGCCCGTCCCCGCGGTGGCTCCGTCGGTCACCAACGGGCAAAGCGTGCAGAGTCTCCTGACCAACGCAGAAATGCTGGCCTCGGTCGGGGTCGACACCACTGCGCTTCGCAGCGGAATCGCCGCGGCCCAGGAGCAACTCGACGAGGACGCCGTGACGCTGCAGCGATCACGGACGATCGCGACTGAGGCGGATCAGCGGGCGTCCGTCCTGCTGGCCCAGGCCCAACAGGCGGAGCACGCCTATCACAGTCTCGACAGCGCCGTGAAGCAAGCGGTCCTGTTCCTGTACATTCACGGTCCGGCCTCGGTCACGGTTAACCCGGACGCGGGGAACGCCTTGGCGTACGCCATTGACTATGCCGACACGGCCATCACCCCGAACGGCATACTCGCCACCCGGAGCTACGACGCCGCCACCGAGGCGCAGGCCTTGGCCGCCGCCACCAAGGCCCAGCAGCGGGCGGACGCGGCCCGGGCCACGGCGGCCGGCGCTCTGGCGGCCCAGACCGCCGCGGCCCAGCGCCTCCTGGCCGAGCTGTCCTCCGCCGTCTCCTCCGCCGCCGGCAAAGTGGCGTCGGACTTTGCCGAGCTGGCGTCACAGGCGGGCAACGAGTTGCTCTCGGCGACCTCCCTGGAGTTCACACCGAAGGGCCCGCTCCCGGCTCCGCTGTCGACCACGAAGGTGGCGTTGGAGTGGGCCTTCGCCGAGTTGGGCAAACCCTATGTCTGGGGGGCGACCGGCCCGAACTCGTTTGATTGCTCTGGCTTGACCCAATACGTGTGGCGGCAGGCGGGGGTATCGATTCCTCGGGTGGCGGCCGATCAGTACGCCTGGACGATCCCGGTGCCCCTCTCGCAGCTGCTCCCTGGCGACCTGGTCTTCTACGGGGCCACGGATATCCACCACGTGGGCATCTATATCGGGAATGGGCTGATGATCAACGCTCCACATACCGGTACCGTCGTGCAGGTGAGCTCGATCTGGTGGTCGGATCTCGCCGGTTTCGGTCGGGTCCACGCCCCGGGTACTCCCATTCCCTTGCGTACGCCTCCGAACCCGACCCAACCGTCCACGCCGGTGGTGACCCCGGCGGCCGGCCCGGTGCCGTCCCAGACGAAGCCGCCGCCCGGCTGGAAACCCCAGCCCGGTACGTCCACCCCCTTCAAGGTCTACGCCCCGGTGACCGTACCGAGCACCACGACCACGACCACCACCGTGCCCACCTCGACGACCACCACCGTCCCGACGACCACGTCCACCACGGCGTCGGCCGACTCGACCACCACGGACCCCTCGGCGCCGGCATCCACCACTACCAGCACCTCGACGACGACCAACGTCCTGTCGAGCGGATCGTCGCCCTAGCTCTCGGGCGACCGGCCGTTCGGCGCCAGCCTGTCTGTGGGTGCAGATGGCTAGCCTGCAGGGACTCCCCAAGACGCGAGAGGCTCGGTCGGTCGTGTTCACGCTCGTAGTCGTTGCGAGCACAGTCGGCGGACTCGCCATCGGCTCGTTTCTGAATGTGGTCATCTATCGCGTTCCCCGAGGGCAGTCCCTCCTGACGCCGGCATCGTCGTGTCCCGCATGCGGTACTCCGGTCGCGCCGAGGGACAACATTCCTGTCGTCTCATGGTTCGCCCTCCGGGGCCGCTGTCGGGGTTGCCAGTCACGGATCGACGTGCGGTATCCGGTGGTCGAGGCCCTCACCGCCGTGCTGTTCGCCCTCACCGCCGTGCGCCTCGGTGTCAGCTGGTCTCTGCCCGCAGAGCTGGCGTTCGTCGGCGGGGTCATCGCCTTGGCCGCCATCGACCTGGAGCGGTTCCTCCTGCCCCGGGCCATCGTGTTCACCACCCTGGCCCTCGTCGGGGTCGGGCTGTTGATCGCCGCCGCCGCGACGGGGCAATGGACCCGCCTTGGTATCGCCGCCATCTGCGGCCTGGGGGCCTACGCGGCGTTCTACGCCCTCCACTTCGCTCGCCCGGCCTGGCTCGGATTCGGCGACGTGCGCTTGGCCGGACTACTGGGCCTGGCCCTCGGCTGGATGGGCCCGTGGTACCTGCTCATCGGGCTGATGGCCGCCAACCTCATCGGGGCGGTCGTCGGGGTCAGCCTCATCCTGGCCGGGAAGGCCACCCGCCGCACCGCCATGCCCTACGGCGTCTTCCTGGGCGCCGGGTGCATCATCGCCCTTCTCGTGGGGGCCTCGATCATCAGCTGGTATTCGCAGCACCTCGTCCGGTAACCGGACGCGACGCCGGCGGGGCGCGAGGTGACCGTTAGGATTCGGTCGTGCTGCGCTTCCTCACCGGCGGCGAATCCCACGGGCAAGGCCTCGTGGTCATCCTCGAAGGCCTTCCCGCGGGTCTCACCATCACGGTCGAGCAGGTCCAGGCCGAACTGGCCCGGCGCCGGCTCGGGTACGGCCGCGGGCCGCGGATGCGCTTCGAAGAGGATCGACTCACCCTGATCGGCGGGGTGCGTCACGGGCGGACGCTGGGGTCGCCTATCGCCATCGAGATCGCCAACACGGAGTGGCCGAAGTGGGAGCAGGAGATGTCGCCGGCCCCGGGTGCGCACCGAGAAAGCCGCTGACCCAACCGCGGCCCGGTCACGCCGACCTGCCCGGCATGCAGAAGTACGGCTTTGGCGACGCCCGGGATGTCCTCGAGCGGGCCTCCGCACGCGAGACGGCGGCCCGGGTGGCGGCCGGTGCCGTGTCGAAGGCGTTTCTGGCCGAGTTGGGGATCGGGATCGTCAGCCACGTGGTCCAGATGGGCCCGGTGACGTCCAAGTCCACGGCCCGTCCGACCTTCGAGGATCTGACTGCAGATCGACGAGTCGCAGGTGCGCTGCTTCGACCCGGACGCCGAGGCGGCCATGGTGGCGGAGATCAAGGCCGCGGCCAAGGTCGGCGACTCCCTCGGTGGGGTGGCGGAGGTCATCGGCTACGGCGTCCCGGTCGGACTGGGCAGCCACGTGCACTGGGACCGCCGGCTCGAGGGCCTGCTGGCCCAGGCCCTCATGAGCATCCAGGCCGTAAAAGGCGTGGAGATCGGCGACGCCAACGACGTGGCCGGGCGCCGGGGCTCTGAGGCCCACGACCCCATCGCCTGGGACCCGGCGGCCGGGGCTTACCGCCGCGAGAGCAACTGGAGCGGAGGGATCGAGGGCGGCATGTCCAACGGCGAGCCGGTCGTGGCCCGGGTGGCCATGAAGCCCCTGGCCACCCTCAACCGGCCCGTCCTGAAGACGGTTGATGTGGTCACCAAGGAGTCGACAGTGTCCTTTAAGGAGCGGACCGACGTCACGGCGGTACCGGCCATGGGCGTGGTGGCCGAGACGATGATGGCGCTGGTCGTGGCGGGGGAGGCGTTGCGCAAGTTCGGGGGAGACTCCATGGCCGAGGTCCGGCGCAATCACCAGGGCTACCTGCAGACGTTGCGATCCTCATGACCGCCAGGCGGCGGGTGTTGCTGATCGGCATGATGGGGGCCGGAAAGTCAACGACGGGCCACCTGCTGGCCGCCCGACTCGGATGGCCGTACCTCGACAGCGACGACGAGATCGCCCGTCAGACCGGCCGGACGGTCCCGGAGATCTGGAAGGCCGACGGTGAGGCCGCCTTCCGGGCCGAGGAGAGCCGGGTGCTCGCCGAGGCCACCACCTCGGACGGACCGGCCGTGGTGGCGGTGGCCGGCGGAGCGGTCCTCGATCCCGACAACCGGGCCCGGATTCGAGCCGGGGGACTGGTCGTGTGGCTACGGGCCGATCCCGCCGTCCTGGCCGCCCGGGTCGGCGCCGGGGCCGGCCGGCCGCTGCTCGAGGGGGGCCCGGCCGAAGCGCTCCGCCGCCTTTCCGCGGTGCGGGACCCCGATCTACCGGAGCTGGCCGACCTGAGCTTCGATGTAGATCGGCTGTCGCCGCCGGAGGTCGTCGATCGGATCGTGTCCGCCTTGGACGATCCCACCTCGGAGGCCGACCCGGATGCATGAACTCGCGGTCGGGCTCGGCGACCGCTCGTACCCGGTCCTCGTCGGTCTGGGCGCTCGACACCGCTTGGCCGAGGTGGTCCCGGTCGGGGCCCACCGGGCTGCGATCGTGACGCAGCGCACCATCCCGTGGACGGTGGATGCCGGGATCGAACAGCGCAGTTTTTTCCTGGACGAGGGCGAGGCCGCCAAGAACCTGGCCACCGTCGAAGCGCTGTGCCGTGATTTTGCCCGGTGGGGCCTGACCCGCGCCGACGTGGTGGTCGCCGTCGGGGGAGGAGTGGTTACCGACGTGGCCGGCTTCGCCGCCGCGGTCTACCACCGCGGCATTCCGGTCGTCCATGTCCCGACCACCCTTCTGGGCCAGGTCGACGCCGCCATCGGCGGGAAGACCGGGGTCAATCTGCCGGAAGGCAAGAATCTGGTCGGCGCCTTCTGGCAGCCGGCTGCGGTCCTCTGTGACATCGAGACGCTCGGTACCCTGCCGCCACGGGAGTATCGCAGCGGCACCGGCGAGATGGCGAAGTACGCCTTTCTCGGAGTGGACCGCCTCCGGGACATGTCCCTCGAGGACGCGGTGGCCGCTTGCGTGGCCTGCAAGGCCGAGGTGGTCGGCGGCGACGAGCGGGAGGCCGGCCGGCGGGCCCTGCTCAACTACGGGCATACCTTGGCCCACGCCCTCGAAACGGTGGGCGGCTACGACCTCCGCCACGGTGAGGCGGTGGCGATCGGGCTCGTCTTTGCCGCCCGCTTGGCTCACCGGTTGGGCCGGATCGACCTCGACCGGGTCCGGGCCCACGAACAGCTCGTCGCCGCCTACGACCTGCCGATGCGGCTTCCACCCGACGTGGACCCCGACCAGCTCATCGCCGTCATGGGCCGGGACAAGAAGGCAACCGAAGGAACGCTGGCCTTCGTCCTCGACGGGCCCTCCGGTCTGGCCGTCGTGGCCGGAGTCTCGGACCGCGACGTCCGGGCCACGCTGTCGGAGCTCGCCTAGTGGCCGCGACCGATCCGGTGGTCCTTTTGATGTCCGGCCCGAACCTGAATCTCCTCGGCGAGCGAGAGCCCGAGATCTACGGGACGGCCACCCTCGACGACCACGTTGCCGTCGCGGCCGAGGAGGCGGCCCGTCGCGGCCTCGTGCTCGAACACCGTCAGTCCAATCACGAAGGTGAGTTGGTGGACGCCATCCACGCCGCCCGGGGCCGGGCCGCGGCCATCGTCGTCAACGCCGGCGCCCTCACCCACTACGCCTGGTCCCTGCACGACGCCCTCGCCGCGTTCGACGGGCCGGTCGTGGAGTTGCACCTGTCCAACCCGGGCAGCCGGGAGAAATGGCGGGCCACGTCGGTGATCACGCCGGTCGCCACTGGCGTGATCTCCGGGTTCGGGGGGCTCGGCTACGCCCTGGCCATCCAGGCCGTAGCCACCCTGCTCGGGCGACCGGCGGCCGACCCCGACATCTAACCGCGCCAACCGAGCCCGCCCCCTTCTGCCCGCTCGCCGGTCGGTCGGATTGCTCCCTTCCTGAAGGGCCCTGCTCTGGAACAGTTGGACCGCCATGCCGTGCCGCGGGCCGAGAACCCCGCATTGCGGCGCGGCATCCCGCCGGCGGCCACTCGGGGTGGCCCGGGCCGGATGAGGGTCGCCCCGGGTACTGTGGGCCCGTGCCGCTCGCCATGGACGTCCGCGCCCGGCTCGAGCGATTGCGGGGGGTGCTGGCTTCGCTCGAAACCCGGCCCGAAGCCCTGCTGGTCACCAGCCTGACCAACATCCGCTACCTCACCGGCTTCACCGGCTCGGCGGGCCTGCTGTTCGTGCTTCCGGGGCTGACCGCGGTCGTAACCGACGGCCGGTATGCCACCCAGGCGGGCGAGCAGCTCGACGCTGCCGGCGTCGACGCCCGCGTCGTGGTCGCCCGGGCCCCAGATCAGGTGGAGCGGGCCCGGGAGCTCGTGACCGCCAGCGCCATTCGCGGCCTGGCCCTGGAAGCAGCCCACGTGAGCTGGGACCGTCAGCGCTCGTTCGCCGAGGACTGGTTTCCCGGCGTGGAGTTGATTCCTACCGTCGGCCTGGTCGAAGGATTGCGCCGGGTCAAGGATCCGGGCGAACTGGCTCGTCTGGCGGAAGCGGCGCGTATCGCCGACGCGGCCCTCGACCGGCTCCGACCGGAGCTGGCCGCCGGTGCTGACCGAGGAGGCCTTCGGCCGGAGCCTTGACTTCGAGATGCGGAGCATGGGGGCGAGCGGCCCGTCGTTCGAGACCATCGTGGCCAGCGGACCGAACGCCGCCATGCCCCACCACCGACCCGGATCGCGGTTGATTCAGCCGGGCGAGCCGGTGGTCCTGGATTTCGGGGCCCGCTTCGACGGGTACTGCTCCGACATGACCCGCACCGTCTGGGTCGGTCGAGTGGCGGACCCGGCGCTGCGACGGGCCGTCGACGTGGTGCTCGCCAGCCAGGCGGCCGGGGTGGCTGCCGTCGGGCCCGGCGTGCGGTGCGCGGAGGTGGACCGGGCCTGCCGCCAGGTGATCGCCGGCGCCGGGTGGGCCGACGCGTTCGTGCACGGCACCGGGCACGGGGTCGGCCTCGACATCCACGAGGCCCCTTCGGTGGCCGCCACGTCGGTCGATACACTGGAGGTCGGCCACGTGGTCACCGTCGAGCCGGGCGTGTACTTCCCCGGTCTGGGCGGCGTTCGCATCGAGGACACCGTCGTGGTGACTGACGATGGCTGCCGGCCCCTGACCAGCACACCCAAGATCGGCCCACCACAGCGAAGGATCTGCCGTAGATGCCCGCCGTCTCCACCAACGACCTGAAGAACGGGATGTCCCTCAACCTCCCGAGGGCCTGTTCTCCGTCGTCGAGTTCCAGCACGTCAAGCCGGGCAAGGGCGGGGCGTTCGTGCGTACCAAGCTCAAGAACGTGCGTACCGGCGCAGTGATCGAGCGCACCTACCGGGCCGACGAGAAGCTCGACCAGGCCATGATCGACAAGCGCGAGATGCAGTTCCTGTACGTCGACGGCGACGCCTACGTGTTCATGGACAACACCGACTACGAGCAGCTGCACGCCCCCGTGGCCAGCCTCGGGTCATCCGCCCGCTACCTCAAGGAGGGCGACTCGGCCGTACTGCAGATGTACGAGGCGGAAATCGTCGGAGTCGACCTGCCCGCCGCGGTGGAGTTGACCGTAACCGAGACCGAGCCGGGTGTGCAGGGGGACCGGGTGTCCGGTGCCCGCAAGCCCGCCACCCTGGAGACCGGGCTACTCGGTGCAGGTGCCGCTCTTCGTGAACACCGGCGACAGGGTCAAAGTCGACACCCGGACCGGGGAGTACCTGACCCGCGCCGGAAGCTGACCGTTTCTCGTCGGGTGCTGCCCTCCACCCGCCGCGAGGCCAGGGAACGGGCCTTGGCCCTGCTCTACGAAGCGGAGTCCAAGCAGCTGGAACCTGCGGTCGTGCTCGCCGATCTGCCCGTTCCTCCCGATCCGTTCGTGGCCGATCTGGTGACTGGCGTGCAGAAAGAACAGGCTCGGATCGACGATCTGATCGCCCGCACGCCATCGGCTGGACGATCGATCGGATGCCGGTCGTCGACCGGGCCTTGCTCCGGATGGCCACTTACGAGCTTCTGGCTCGGCCCGACGTGCCGACCGGCGCGGTGATCTCCGAGGCCGTCGAGCTGGCCACCCAGTATTCGACCGAGGAATCCGGCCGGTTCGTGAACGGCGTACTGGCCACCATCGCGGTGGTCGTTCGGTCGGCCGGGTAAGTGTGCGGGGTTGACGCGCCGGTCCGCTAGGATGTGGTCCTAGCCCGTGAAGCCGGTCCAGTGAGGCCGGAACGGAGCTAGGAGGTCGGCTTGGCCGAACGTGAGCGTGCTCTGGCGCCCCCCTACGGGGGCGTTTTTGTTGCCCGGACACGGTGATGGATGCCGAGGAGGTCCGCCGGGCCACCTGGCGGATGGCCCACGAGATCATCGAGCGCAACCACTCGCACAGCCGATCTGGTCCTGATCGGCCTGCAGACCGGCGGGGTGTGGATCGCCTCGCGGCTGGCCCGGGTCGTCGGCGAGGTCACCGGCCACGAGGTGGTGGTGGGCACCCTGGATGTGGCCTTCTACCGCGACGACTACGGACTGCGGCCGGTCCTGCCCGAGGCGGCCACGGAAATCCCGGTGGACCTGACGGCCGGACGGTGGTCCTCGTCGACGACGTGCTGTTCACCGGGCGGACCATCCGAGCCGCCCTCGGCGCCCTCAGCGACTACGGCCGGGCCCGGGCCGTGCAGCTGGCGGTGATGGTCGACCGGGGCCACCGGGAGCTGCCCGATCCGGCCTGACTACGTGGGCCGCAACCTCCCGACCCGTCGCGACGAGATGGTCGACGTGAGCGAGGCCGGGCGTGGTCATCGGCGACGTGCGGCCCCGATGACCCGCCATCTGCTGTCGGTGCGGACCTGGGGGCCGACGGAATCGAGGAGGTCCTGCACCTCACCGACAGCTTCGTCGAGGTGAGCTCCCGGGCCATCCCCAGGGTGCCCGCGCTGCGGGGCAAGACGGTGGTGTCGCTGTTCTTCGAGGACTCGACCCGGACCCGGCTGAGCTTCGAGACCGCGGCCCGGCGCCTCTCCGCCGACGTCATGACCTTCTCGGTGGGCAGCTCGTCGGTCAACAAGGGCGAATCGCTGCGCGACACCGTCGAGACCATCGAGGCCATGGGCATCGACGCCGTGGTCGTCCGTCACTCCGGGTCGGGCGTGCCCTGGCAGGTGGCCCGCTGGGTTGACGGCCGCCTCGGTGGTCAACGCCGGCGACGGGTGGCACGAGCATCCGACCCAGGCCCTGCTCGACTGCTACACCATCCGCCGGGAGCGGCAGTTGCGCGGCGCCGCCTTGCCGGGTCGGCGGCCGGCCCGTCCTCGAGGGGCTGCAGATCGCCATCGTCGGCGACATCCGCCACAGCCGGGTGGCCCGCTCCGACGTGCTGGCCTTCACCAGCCTCGGGGCCCGGGTGACCCTGGTGGCCCCGCCGACCCTGCTCCCGCCGTCACTGGCCGGATGGCCGGTGGAGGTCTCCCACGACCTCGACGCCGTCCTGCCCAAGCTGGACGTCGTCTACCTCCTGCGCCTGCAGCAGGAACGCATGCAGGAGGCACTGCTGCCCTCCCTGCGGGAGTACACGGCGACCTACGGGCTGACCCGGGACGGGCCCGCCTGCTCAGTGACAGCGCCTTGATCATGCACCCGGGCCCGGTCAACCGGGGCGTCGAGGTGGCGGCCGAGGTGGCCGACTACCCCGCCTCGGTGATCACCCGCCAGGTCGCCAACGGGGTGGCCGTCCGCATGGCCGTGCTCTACCTGCTGCTCGGATCGGGGGTCGATCTTGTCGCCGCGTAGCCGAGGGGCAGTCGTGATCAGGGGCGGCACCGTCGTCGATGCGGCCGGCCGGCGCGAGCGCGGACGTGCTGATCCAGGACGGGCGTGGTCGCCACGGTCGGGTCGAAGATCGGCGCGGTGCCGGCGGGAACGGTGGTCCTCGACGCATCCGGCTGCGTGGTCGGCCCCGGGCCTGGTGGACCTGCACGCCCATCTGCGCCAGCCGGGCCGGGAGGAGGCCGAGACGGTCGAGACCGGAGCCCGGGCCGCCGCCCTCGGCGGCTACACCGCGGTCGTGGCCATGCCCAACACCGAGCCGGCGATCGACTGCGCGGCCGTGGTGCGCGAGGTGCTGGACCTCGGGGCCGACGTCTGCTGCGACGTGCGGGTGGCCGGGGCCATCACCGTCGGCCGCCAGGGTCGCCAGCTGGCCCCGATGGCGGAGATGGCCGGCCTCGGAGTGCGGATCTTCACCGACGACGGGACCGGGGTGCAGGACGCCCGGCTGATGCGGCGGGCCATGGAGTACGCCTCTGGCCTCGGGGTCATCCTGGCCCAGCACTGCGAGGACGCCTCCCTGGCCGGCGGGCGGCCAGATGCACGAGGGGGAGTGGTCGAGCCGGCTCGGCATCCCCGGCCAGCCGGCCGAGGCCGAGGAGCTCATGGTGATGCGGGACCTGGCCCTGGCCCGCCTGACCGGGGCCGCGGTCCACTTCCTGCACCTGTCGACCGCCGGGTCGCTGGCCATGATCCGGGGCGCCAAGGCGTCCGGGCTGGTGGTGACCGCCGAGGTGGCCCCGCACCACTTCACCCTCACCGACGCCGAGGTGGCGTCCTACGACCCGGTCTTCAAGGTCAACCCGCCGCTGCGCAGCGGCGCCGACGTGGCCGCGGTCAAGGCGGCGCTGGCGCGACGGGGTCGTCGACGCCATCGCCACCGACCATGCGCCCCACACCCAGGAGGCCAAGGAGGTGCCCTTCGACCAGGCCCCCCCGGGCATGCTCGGGCTGGAGACGGCACTGGGCCTGGCCCTCACCGAGCTGGACCTCCCGCTGGAGCGGGTCCTGGCCCTCCTGTCGTGGCAGCCGGCCGCCATCGCCGGTCTGGGCGGCGAACACGGCGGTCCCATCGCCGTCGGCCGTCCCGCCAACCTCTGCGTCATCGATCCGAGCGCCAAGTGGGTCGTCGATCCGGCCGCCCTGGCCAGCCGGAGCCGCAACACCCCCTACGCCGGCCGGGCCCTGGTGGGCCGGGTCCGCCACACCATCCTGCGGCGGCGAGCCCGTGGTCATCGACGGCGAGGCGCAGCGATGAGCGGAGCCGACCGAGGGCCCCGCGCAGCGATGAGCGGAGCCGACCGAGGGCCCCGCGCAGCCATGAGCGGAGCCGGCCGGGCCCGGGCGCTGCTGGTGCTGGCCGACGGCACCACCTTCGAGGGCGAGGCGGCGGGCTGGTGGGACCCGGAACGGCCGGTCCCGGCGGTCGGCGAGGTGGTGTTCAACACCACCCTGACCGGCTACCAGGAGGTGCTGACCGACCCGTCCTACGCCGGCCAGATCATCTGCTTCACCTACCCGCACATCGGCAACTACGGGATCACCGCCGCCGACAACGAGAGCCGGCGGGCCTTCTGCCGCGGCCTCATCGTGCGGGAACTGGCCCCCCGGCCGAGCAGCTGGCGGTCCCAGCGCAGCCTGGCGCGAGTTCCTCGGTCGAGCAGCGGCTGCCCGGCCTCGAGCGGGATCGACACCCGCCGGCTGACCCGCCACATCCGCGACGCCGGGGCCATGCCGGCGGCTTTCGGACCGGTCAGCGGGCCCGGCGGCGTTGGACGAGACCGTCATTGCCGAGGCGGCCCGGTCGGCCTCGGGCACCGACGGCGTCGACCTGGCGGCCGAGGTGACCACCGCCGAGCCGTACACCATCGGCGACGGGCCGCTGCGGGTGGTCGCCTACGACTTCGGGATCAAACGCACCATCCTGCGCCACCTGGGTCGCCTGGCCACCGTCGAGGTGGTGCCGGCGTCCACCCCGGCCGCGGCGGTGCTGGCCCGCCAGCCCGACGGGGTGTTCCTCTCCAACGGCCCGGGCGACCCGGCGGCGGTCGGTTACGCCGTCGACGCCATCGGCGGCTTGCTCGGCGAGGTGCCGGTGTTCGGGATCTGCCTCGGCCATCAGCTGCTGGCCGCCGCCCTCGGCGGCCGAACCTACAAGCTGCCGTTCGGCCACCACGGCGGCAACCACCCGGTGCGCCGGGTGTCGAACGGTGCGGTCGAGATCACCAGCCAGAACCACAACTACGCCGTCGCCGACGGCACCGTGGCCCGGACGCGACGTCACCCACGTCAACCTCAACGACGGCGTCATCGAGGGCCTGGCCTGCCGCGACGTGCCGGCCTTCGGCGTGCAGTACCACCCCGAGGCCGGGCCCGGCCCCCACGACGCCAGCTACCTGTTCGAGGAGTTCCGGGCCTTGATGGCGAAAGGCGCCTGAACGACGGTGCCCCGGCGCGACGACCTGCACAGCATCCTGGTGATCGGCAGCGGCCCGATCGTGATCGGCCAGGCGTGCGAGTTCGACTATTCGGGCACCCAGGCCTGCCGGGTGCTGGTCGAGGAGGGCTACCGGGTCATCCTGGCCAACTCCAACCCGGCGACGATCATGACCGACCCCGCCTTCGCCCACCGGACCTACATCGAGCCCCTGACCGCGGACGTGCTGGAAGCCATCATCGAGCGGGAGCGCCCCGACGCCGTGCTGCCGACCCTCGGCGGGCCAGACCGCCCTCAACCTGGCCATGGCCCTGCACGAGCGGGGAACTTTTCGAGCGATTCGGCGTCGAGATGATCGGCGCCAGCGCCACCGCCATCGCCACCGCCGAGGACCGCGAGCGCTTCAAGGAGGCCATGACCGAGATCGGCCTGGCCGTGCCCGAGTCCGGTTTCGCCTACACCCTCGACGAGGCCCTCGAAGTGGCGGGGCGCATCGGCTATCCCGCTCATCGTCCGGCCCTTCCTACATCCTCGGCGGGGCCGGCACCGGCATCGCCGACGACGACGACGAGCTGGCCCGCATCGCCGCGGCCGGGCTGGCCGCCAGCCCCATCTCGGAGATCCTCATCGAGCGGTCGATCGCCGGGTGGAAGGAGTACGAACTGGAGGTCATGCGCGACCGGGCCGACAACTGCGTCGTCGTCTGCAGCATCGAGAACTTCGACCCCATGGGCGTCCACACCGGCGACTCGATCACGGTGGCGCCC
Source organism: uncultured Acidimicrobiaceae bacterium (assembly GCA_963769725.1). Classification (GTDB taxonomy): domain Bacteria; phylum Actinomycetota; class Acidimicrobiia; order Acidimicrobiales; family Palsa-688; genus PALSA-693. The sequence goes on from CAVYMU010000014.1 coordinate 271,574, forward strand.
GCTCAGACCCTCTCGGACCACGAGTACCAGCGCATGCGGGACGCCGCCTTCGCCTGCATCCGCCGCATCGGGGTGGAGACCGGCGGCTCGAACATCCAGTTCGCGGTCGACCCGGTCAGCGGCGACCAGGTCGTCATCGAGATGAACCCCCGGGTCAGCCGCTCGAGCGCCCTGGCCTCCAAGGCGACCGGCTTCCCCATCGCCAAGATCGCGGCCCGCCTGGCGGTCGGCTACACCCTCGACGAGATCCCCAACGACATCACCGGTCAGACTCCCGCCTGCTTCGAGCCGACCATCGACTACGTGGTGACCAAGATCCCCCGCTGGGCGTTCGAGAAGTTTCCCGGCATCCCGGACGTGCTCGGCACCCGGATGCAGTCGGTCGGCGAGGCCATGGCCATCGGCCGCACCTTCCGCGAGTCCCTGCAGAAGGGGCTGCGGTCCCTCGAGCGGGGCCGGCTCGGCCTCAACTGCGATCCCGGCAGAAGCCATCTACGACGGCTTGGACGACGACGAACTGGTCCGGCGAGCGGCCATCGCCACCCCGGACCGGCCCTTCCACCTCGAGGCGGCCATCCGGCGGGGCATCCCGATCGAGCGCTCTACGAAGCGACCGGCGTGGACCCCTGGTTCCTCGACCAGATCGCGCTGGTCGTCGACGGAGCGGGCCCGGCTGGCCGGCTTCGCCGGCCCGGAGGCGCTGAGCGCGCCCGGACTGGCGCCGGGCCAAGCGGCTCGGCTTCTCCGACGCCCAGCTGGCCTGGCTGTGGTCGGTCGAGGAGCCGGCCGTCCGGCAGACCCGCCTGGCGCTCGGCGTGCGGGCCACCATGAAGACCGTCGACACCTGCGCCGCCGAGTTCGAAGCCCACACGCCCTACCACTACTCGACCTACGAGGACGACGACGAGGTGGCGCCGAGCGATCGGCCCAAGATCATCATCATCGGCTCCGGCCCCAACCGCATCGGCCAGGGGGTGGAGTTCGACTACTGCTGCGTCCAGGCCAGCTTCGCCCTGCACGACGCCGGCTTCGAGACGGTCATGATCAACTGCAACCCGGAGACGGTCTCGACCGACTACGACACCAGCGACCGCCTGTACTTCGAGCCGGTCACCTGGGAGGACGTCACCAACGTCATCGACGTCGAGTCGGCCACCGGGACGGTGGCCGGCGTGATCGTGTCCCTCGGCGGCCAGACGCCGTTGAAGCTGGCCGGCCTGCTGCCGCCGGAGCTGGTCCTCGGCACCACCCCGGACTCGATCGATCTGGCCGAGGACCGGGAGCGCTGGAACGCCCTCTGCGCCCGGCTCGAGATCCCGCAGCCCGCCGGCGGCACGGCCGTCAACTTCGAGGAGGCCCGGGCCATCGTCGGGCGGGTCGGTTACCCGGCCCTGGTGCGGCCGAGCTACGTGCTCGGCGGGCGGGCCATGGAGATCGTCTACAACGAGGAGGACCTGCAGCGGGCCATGGCCGAGCTGTCCGGCTTCGGCTCGCTCGGACGCGAGGGGGGCCTGTCGGCGGAGCGCCCGGTGCTGGTGGACCGCTTCCTGGAGGACGCCATCGAGGTCGACGTCGACGCGGTCCGCGACAGCACCGGCGAGGTGCTCATCGGCGCGGTCATGGAGCACGTGGAGGAGGCCGGCGTCCATTCCGGCGACAGCGCCTGCGTGATCCCGCCGCCGACGCTCGATGCCGCCGACGGTGCGAGTCATCGAGCACTACACGGGAGAGATCGCCGCCGCCCTCGAGGTGATCGGGCCGCTCAACGTCCAGTTCGCCGTCAAGCAACTGGGCGGCCCGGCGGGCGGCGGGACGCAGGTCTTCGTGATCGAGGCCAACCCGCGGGCCAGCCGGACCGTGCCGTTCGTCTCCAAGGCGACCGGGGTGCCCCTGGCCAAGGTCGGCAGCCCGGGTGATGGCCGGTGCTGCCCTCGCCGATCTGCGGCGGGAGGGTCTGCTCGTTCCACCCGTCACCGGCGGACACGTGAGCGTGAAGGAAGCGGTGCTCCCGTTCGCCCGGTTTCCCGACGCCGACACCCTGCTCGGCCCCGAGATGCGCTCCACGGGCGAGGTGATGGGCATCGACACCGGTTTCGGGCTGGCCTTCGCCAAAAGCCAGGCGGCCGCGGGAGACGAGCTGCCGACGGGGGGGACGGTGTTCTTCTCGCTGGCGGACCGGGACAAGACGGCCGGGGCGGCGGTGGCCCGCCGGTTCGTGCAGCTGGGGTTCCGGTTGGCGGCCACCTCCGGGACGGCGGCGTACTTCGAAGCCGACGGCGTCCCCGTCGACACCGTCGTGGCCAAAGTGAGCGCAGCCGATGAGGCCGGCGGCGGGTTGGGCCGCCGGTCCGCTGACGGGGGCGCGGTCGGAGTCGGGGGCTCGGTCGGGGGCAGGGGCACGGCAGCCGGGGGCGCGGCAGCCGGGGGCGGGGCAGCCGGCGGCGGGGCAGCCGGCGCCGGGCGAGCGGAGCGGGCCCCCGATCTCGAGGGGGTCGACGCCGTCGCCCTCATCCGGGACGGCAAAGTGGATCTGGTCGTCAATACGCCTCGAGGCCGAGGCCCGCGGGCCGACGGGGCCTACATCCGCCGGGCCGCCAACCAGCACCGGGTCGCGTGCCTCACCACCGTGGCCGCGGCTCGAGCCGCGGCGGCCGGGATCGCGGACCGGGCGGCCAGCCCTCTCCAAGTCCGCAGCCTGCAGGAGTATCACGAGGCGGAGCAGCTTCCCCTGACATGACCGGCGTTCTCGCCCGCCGGAAGCAGGCAGGAACCGTGCGACTGCCCGTCGACCTGGGCACGAGGATCGGCGACGTGCGCCTCGCCAACCCCGTCATGACTGCGTCGGGGACTTCGGGCCACGGCTCCGAGCTGGCGGCCTTTGTGGACCTGGCCTCCCTCGGCGCGGTGGTGGTCAAGTCCGTCTCGGCGGAGCCTTGGGCCGGCAATCCGGCCCCGCGGCTGCATCCGGTGGAAGGCGGGCATGCTCAACAGCGTCGGCTTGCAGAACCCCGGTCTGACCACCTGGCTGGCCGAGGAACTCCCGCCGCTGGCCGCGACCGGCGCCACCGTCGTCGCCAGTATCTGGGGATTCACGGCCTGGCAGTACGGGCAGGCCGCCAGCGCCCTGAGGGCCGCCCGACAGCACCGCCGGCCCGATCGTGGCACCGAGGGCGACGGACGGGACCACGGGGGCCGTGCGATCGACGCGGTAGTGGCCGTCGAAGCCAATATCTCCTGCCCGAATATCGAGGACCGCCAGCAGATGTTCGCCCATAGCCACGAGGGGATCCGGCAGGCCGTATCGGCCGCGGTGGAGGGTCTGGCCGGCTCGCTGCCGCTGTGGGTGAAGCTCAGCCCGAACGTGACCGACCTGCCCAGCTTGGCCGCCACTGCGGTTGAGGCCGGCGCCGCCGGGGTCACCCTGATCAATACCGTCATGGGCCTGGCCCTGGACCCGACCACGGGGCGACCGCGCCTCGGCGGCGGAGGAGGAGGATTGTCGGGGCCGGCCATCCATCCGATCGCAGTGCGGGCGGTCTACGAGTGCCGGGCTGCGCTCCCCGAGGTTCCCATCATCGGGGTGGGTGGCATCACGGGCGGCGACGGGGCCGCCGAGCTGCTCGTGGCCGGCGCCAACGCCGTCCAGGTCGGCACCGCTACCTTCGCCGATCCGCGGGCTCCCGTCCGGGTGCTCAACGAGCTGGTGGCATGGTGCGCCCGGCAGGGAATTTCGACGATCGAGGAGTTGAGAGGACGAGCCGTATGACCGTCACCGCCTCAGGGCCCGATTTATGACCATCACTGATCGGGTCCCACAGTCGGTGCGCAGCCGGCTGGTGCTGGCCCTCGACGTCGACGACGCCGTGGTAGCGGCCCGGCTGGCCAAGCAGCTGCGCCCCTGGTTCGGGATCGCCAAGGTCGGTCTGGAGCTGTTCAGCGCGGCCGGTCCGCGCGTGGTCCAGTCGCTGATCGACGACGGCTACGACGTCTTTGCCGACCTCAAGATGGCCGACATCCCGACGACCGTCAATCGGGCCGCTCGGGTGCTCGGCGCCCTCGGTGTCTCCTACCTCACCTTGCATGCGTTCGTGGGACCGGACGTGCTGCGCGCCGGCGTGCAGGGCTTGCTGGAGGGCGCCGACAAGGCCGGTCTGGAAGCCCCCGCGGCGCTGGCCGTGACCGTCCTCACCAGCGACACAGGGGCGCCACCGCACATCCTGGCCCGCCGGCTGGCCGTCGCCGTCGAGGCTCGTTGCGCCGGGGTGGTATGTGCCGCCGTCCGACGTTCGGGAGATCAAAGAGCTGGCGCCGCGGATGCTGGCGGTCGTTCCCGGGGTGCGGCCCGCGGGCACGCCCTGGCACGACCAGCTGCGCGCCGCCACGCCCACCGAAGCCATCGCGGCGGGCGCGGACATGCTGGTGGTGGGGCGGGCCGTCACCGCGGCCGAGGACCGGGAAGCGGCCGCAGCCGCCTTGGCGACATCGATCAGCTAGCGAGTGGTCATGACGAAGGCGCGCCTCTGAGCCGGCTGGCGGCACCTTCTCCAGGCCGTCACGTCGCGTCCACGCGGCAGCGATGCTGCCACCGCGCTATGGTGCGCGACATGCCGCTGCCGCCTGCGCTGTCAGCCGACCAACGTCAGGCCGCCTTGGAGAAAGCCGCCCTGGCCCGCCGTTTGCGGGCCGAGCTCAAAGAGAAACTCAAGATGGGATCTATTTCCCTGAGCGACCTCCTGCGCCAGGCGGACTCCGACGAGGTGGTCGGCAAGATGAAGGTTCTCTCCGTCCTTGAATCGCTGCCCGGGCCTCGGCAAAGTCAAGGCCCGGCGGTTGATGGAAGAGGTCGGGATCAGCGAAACCCGGCGACTTCATGGTCTCGGCGATCAGCAACGAAGGAAGCTGTTCGAAAAGCTGAACGGCTGAGTCGCGCCCGACGGCCCCACCTGGCGCGAGGGTTGCAAGAGCCGTGATCGCGATTGTGTCCGGTCCGGGAGGGGTCGGAAAAGGAACGGTTGTCGCCCGGCTGCTCGAGTTGGAGCCGGACCTGTGGTTGTCCCAGTCGTGGACCACTCGGGCCCGCCGGCCAGGCGAAGCGAGCGACGCCTACGTCTTCGTCGATCGGGCGGCCTTCCGCGAGCGCCTGGCGAGGGAAGGCTTCATCGAATGGGTTGAGTTCTCCGGGACCGGCGAGCTCTACGGCACCCCGACGCTGGAGGCTCCTGACCGTCGAGATGTCGTGCTCGAGATCGAGTTGGAGGGTGCCCAGGAGATCAAGAAGCGCTACCCCGAGGCGTTGCTGATTTTTATCGTGGCCCCCAGCCGGGCGGCCCGGGAGCAACGGCTACGAGCTCGGGGGGACGGCGAGGCCGACGTGCAGCGGCGCCTGCAGGTGGGCGGCGAGGAGGAGCGCCTGGGGCGGCAGATCGCGGATTATGTGGTTGTCAACGACGATGTCGACCGGGCCGCGACCGAGGTGGCGGGTATACTTCGGGAGCAACGTTCCGGCTGTTGACGCGCGCCCCGGCACCGTGTCCGTCCCATCAGCCCCTGACCCGTCCGCCGACCTCATACCAACGGAGAAGCTGCGCTTATGCCTGACCGTCACCCCACGATGATGGAGCCTCCCGTCGAGGATCTGCTGGACCGGGTCGATTCCAAGTTCACTCTCGTGAGCCTGGCCGCCATGAGAGGCCGCCAGATCAACTCGTATTTCAACCAACTGGGCGAGGGCCTCGGGACCATCGTGCCCCCGCAAGTCACGTCGGTATCCCGCAAGCCGCTTTCGATATCCCTCGAGGAGATCGCCGCCGGCAAGATCACCTACGTCCGATCCCACGTCGAGGAAATCGGAGAGGACGTCGACGAGGATTCGGGGGACGGGTCCGCGGCGCCGGAACACGCCCTCGGCCCGGATACCAGCGACGAAACCGGCCCGACAACTGCCCTGCAAGCTGCACCCGAGACCGACCTGCTGACGGAACCGGCCCTTGACACCCCGCCGGCCGCGCTGCCCGAGCCGGAATCCGATCCGGAGCCGGCGCTGAGCGGCGAGGCGGCCGGCGCAACCGAGGCGCTGGCCATGGACGCCCCCGAGGCCGCGCTCGTTGTAATCCCGGAGGTGGAGCCCGAAGCCCGGTTCGGGCGGCCCGACGGAGCCGACGAACTGGACTCCGCACCCCAGATGGATACCGACCTGGCGGAGGTGCCGGTGGAGGAGGACGCCCTGCGGGGCGGGCTCGAGGCCGAGGATGTGTCGCGGGGCGGGCTCGAGGCCGAGGCCGAGGACGAACTGCTCGGCCGGGCTGACGTCGACGATGTGTCGCTGGACGGACCCGAGGACGAGCCGATGAGCGGGCCGGAGGCGGAGGACGAGTCATAGCGGCTCCTGCTTCGGTCCTGCGAGGCCGGAGGATCGTGCTCGGCGTGTGCGGCGGGATCGCCGCCTACAAGGCGGTGGAGGTATGTCGGCGCCTCATGGACGCGGGCGCGCACGTCAGTCCGGTGATGACCCGAGGTGCCACCCGCTTCGTCGGCCCGGTCACGTTCTCTGCCCTGGCGTCGGAGCCGGTCCGCAGCTCCCTCTGGGACGAGCCTGAGCCCATCCCGCACACCCGGCTGGGTCAGACCGCCGACCTGATCATCGTGGCCCCCGCCACCGCCCGCCTCATCGGCAGCTACGCGGCGGGGATCTCCTCGGACCTGCTCACCGCCACGCTCCTGGCCACCCGGGCCCCGGTGCTGGTCTGCCCGGCCATGCATACGGAGATGTGGGAGCATCCGGCGGTCGCGGACAACATCGCCCTGCTGCGCCGGCGGGGCGTCCACGTGGTGGAGCCGGCCACCGGGCGACTGGCCGGCGGCGATGTCGGCTCCGGACGGCTGGCCGACCCGGCGGAGATCGTCGCGGCCGCGGCCGAGGTGCTGCTCGCCGCCACCCGGTCGGGCCAGGCGACGGGTTCGGCCGGGGCGGCGCGGGCCGCGGTCGCGCGGCCGGCGGATGTGCCGGCGGGAGACCTGTCCGGTGTGCGCGCCGTGGTGACCGCCGGGGGCACCCGCGAGCCGATCGACCCGGTCCGCTTCATCGGCAACCGCTCGTCCGGCAAGCAGGGATACGCCATCGCCGCCGACCTGGTCGAGCGGGGGGCCCAGGTCGTCCTGATCAGCACCGTTGCCCTCGCCCCACCGGACGGGGTCCAGATCATCGAAGTGGAGACGGCCGCGGAGATGGAAGCGGCGGTGCTGGCCCGCGCCGGCGAGGCCGACGTCATCGTGATGGCCGCCGCGGTCGCGGACTTCCGGCCCAAAGAGATCGCCGGGCAGAAGCTCAAGAAGGCCGATGGCGCGCCCGAAGTGATCCTCGAGCCGACCTCCGACATCCTGGCCACCCTCGGGGCCGGACGCCACCGGCGGGGCCAGGTTCTGGTCGGCTTCGCAGCCGAGACCGCCGGGCCCGAACAGGCCGCCGACCACCTGCGCCGCTACGCCCTCGACAAGCTGTCCGCCAAGGGCGCCGATCTGGTCGTCGCCAACGACGTCGCCGCCCCCGGCGTCGGCTTCGCCCACGACACCAACGCGGTGCTGATCGTCGGGACGGCCGGCTACGAGCGAGACGTCCCTTTGGCGACCAAGACCGACGTGGCCGCCGCCGTCGTAGATGCCATCATCGAGATCCGTTTTCACAACAACCGGGAGAAATGATGAGCCGCTGGACCTTCACCTCCGAGTCGGTGACCGAGGGGCACCCCGACAAGATGGCCGACCAGATCTCCGACGCGGTCCTCGACGCCCTTATCGCCCAGGACCCGCAGTCGCGGGTGGCCTGCGAAACCCTCTGACCACCGGCCTGGTGGTGGTGGCCGGTGAGATCACCACCACGGGATACGTGGAGATCCCCAAACTGGTACGCGAGGTGGTGACCGACATCGGCTACACCAGCTCACAGATGGGGTTCGACGGCCGCACCTGCGGGGTGACGATCTCGATCGGGGCCCAGTCGCCCGACATCGCCCAGGGCGTCGACACCGCCCTGGAAGTCCGGTCCGGCACCAGCGGTGAGGACATCCTCAACGCTCAGGGGGCCGGCGACCAGGGCATGATGTTCGGCTACGCCTGCGACGAAACCGATGACCTGATGCCGATGCCGATCTGGCTGGCCCACCGGCTGGCCCAGCGCCTGGCCCAGGTGCGCAAGGCCGGGGTGCTGCCCTACCTGCGCCCGGACGGCAAGACTCAGGTGACCTTCGAGTACGAGGACGGCCGACCGGTCCGCCTCCGGACGGTGCTGATCTCCACCCAGCACAACCCCAACATCGACATTGAGACGCTGCTCCTGCCGGACCTTCGAGATCACGTGATCACGCCCCTGATCCCGGCCCAGTTCGCCGACGACGGCTACCAGGTCCTGGCCAACCCCACCGGCAAGTTCGAACTCGGCGGTCCGCACGCCGACGCCGGGCTGACGGGCCGCAAGATCATCGTCGACACCTACGGGGGCGCGGCCCGCCACGGCGGCGGGGCCTTCTCGGGGAAGGATCCGTCCAAGGTCGACCGCTCGGCCGCCTACGCCGCCCGCTGGTTGGCCAAGCACGTGGTGGCTTCTGGCGCGGCCAAACGCTGCGAGATCCAGGTGGCCTACGCCATCGGAGTGGCCCGGCCGGTGTCGCTGCTGGTCGAGACGTTCGGCACCGCGACGGTCGACCCGGCCCGGATCGCAGGCCGCCATCGACGAGGTCTTCGACCTGCGCCCGGCGGCCATCATCCGCGACCTCGACCTGCGCCGGCCCGATCTACCGCAAGACCGCCGCCTACGGACACTTCGGGCGGTCGGACAAGGAGTTCAGCTGGGAGCAGATGAGCCGGCTGGACGAGTTCACGGCGGCCTTGGGTGTGTAGTCGCAGCAGGTGAAAGAGGGCGAGCCGGCGCCGGGCTGGACCGGTCGCCCTCCCCGAGCCCGGCTCGCTGGTCGGGCGCGTCGTCACCGATGTGGCCGGCGTCGACAAAGAGTTCGACTACCTGGTGCCGGCGCACCTGGCCCCAGACGTGGGGATCGGGACGCAGGTGCGAGTCGACCTGGACGGACGGCGGGTCGGCGGCTGGGTGGTCGCCCTCGGAACGTCGACGCCGTCTCCCGGGCTGCCGCTCCGGGCCATCGCCAAGGTCCGGGGTTGGGGTCCGGAACCGGCCCTGGTCGACCTGGCCGCCTGGGCGGCCTGGCGCTGGGCCGGCCGGCGCCGGGCCCTGCTCGCCACCGCCACCGCCCCGGCGCGCGGTGCCCGTTCTCCCGGTCCCGGCCCATCGTCCCCCCGCGCCACCGCCGCCGGCCGCCCTGATGACGGCGCTCCCGGTCGACCGCCCGGTGATCGTGCGCCTGCCTCCATCCTCGGACGCCACTCCGCTGGTGGCCGAGCTGGCCCAGCGAGGTCCGACCCTGGTGGTGGTGCCCTCGGTGCGCCGAGGAGTTGTCCTGGCCGGCCGGCTGCGCCGGGCGGGCGGCGAGGTGGCCGTCGTCCCCGACGACTGGGCTCAGGCCCGAGCCGGAGCGGCCGTGGTCATCGGGGCCCGGGCGGCGGCGTGGGCGCCGTGTCCTGGGTTGGCCGGCCGTGATGGTCATCGACGGCCACGACGAACGATCTGACCCAGGAGCAGGCCCCGACGTGGAGCGCGGTGACCGTGGCCGCGGAGCGGGCCCGGCGGGCCGGCGTCCCCTGCGTCGTCGTCAGCCCCTGCCCAACGGTCGGAGTTGCTGGCCGCGGGCTCCCTCCGTATCGTCGACCGGCACACCGAACGACTGGGCTGGGCGCCGCTCGAGGTGATCGACCGGCGCCACGACGATCCTCGATTGGGCTTGTACTCCGAGCAACTGGTGGCGCTCATCCGGGCCGAGCACCGGGTCGTGTGCGTGCTGAACCGCACGGGGCGGGCGCGCTTGCTGGCCTGCGCCTCGTGCGGAGAGCTGGCTCGCTGTGAGCAGTGCGGAACCGCTCTGGTCCAGCAGCCGGATGGCTCATCGCCGCGTCTGCTGGCCTGTCCCCGCTGCCACCTCGAGCGGCCGCCCGTCTGTGCCGAGTGCGGTTCGTCTCGGCTGCGGCTCCTCCGGGTGGGAGTGACCCGGGCTCGCGAGGAGCTCGCAGGCCGTCGCTGGTCGGCCGGTCGGCGAGGTCACGGCTACCACCGGCCCGCTTCCCGACTCCGACGTGCTGGTCGGCACCGAGGCCGTGCTGCACCGGTTGAGCCCCGCGGACAAGGTTGACGCCATCGCATTCGTGGACTTCGATCAGGAGCTGCTCGCCCGTCGGGTGGGCGCCGGAGAGGACGCCCTGGCCCTGCTGGCGCACGCCTCGCGGCTGGTGGGCGGCCGGTCCGGGCGGGTGCTGGTCCAAACCCGCCTGCCCGAGCATCCCGTCGTGCGGGCCGCGGTCCTGGCCGATCCGGCGCTTCTCACCGAGCCCGAACGGGAAGTGCGGCAGGCCCTGCGGTTGCCGCCAGTCGACCGCGGTGGCGCTGGTGTCCGGCCCGGCTGCCGGCACCTACGTCGACGAGTTGCGCCGGGCCCAGCTCGAGGTTCTCGGCCCCGACGGCGACGAGTGGCTGGTCAAGGCGCCGGACAGCCGGGCCCTCGCCGATGCCCTGGCCGGCGTCCCCCGACCCCCCGGGCGCCTCCGGGTGGCCGTCGACCCGGGTCGCCTGTAGCGCCCGGGGCTTCATCGGGCGCCGGGCCCGGCCCCGCCCCTGTCGGGTCGGGAGGCCCTAGACCCAGTCCTGACGGCGCAGCTCGTAGATGGCGATGGCGGCCGCCGTGGCCACGTTGAGGCTGCCGACCCGGCCGATCTGGGGCAGGAAGGCCACCGCGTCGCACGCCGCCAGCGTGGCTGGCTGCAGGCCGTGGTCCTCGTGGCCGAGCGCCAGGCAGACGTCGGGACCGGGACGGAGCTGGTGCAACGGGACGGCGTCGTCGGCCAGCTCGAGGCCGACCACGGTGTAGCCGTCGTCGCGGGCCGCGTCGGCCGCGTCGGGGCTGCGTTCCCACGCCGTCCACGACAGGTACCGCTCGGTGCCCATGGAGAGCTTGCCGGCCTTGGCATTCGCGGGCGAGATGGTCTCGCCGCCGAGGTACAGATGCTCGACCCGGTAGGCCGCCGCGGTGCGCACGATGGCCCCCATGTTGTACGGCGATTGCACGCCGTCGAGCAGGAGGGCCAACCGTCCCGGCGTCCGGCGGTTCCACTGGCGGTGGAGGCGCTTCAGGTCGGTCGGACCGAGTTGTCTCACGGCCGGCGCCACTTCGAGGATCCGGTAGCCCCGCTTGGACCCGGCCCGGTTGACGGCCCAGCCTTCGGTGCCCAGCCAGGCGGCCAGCGAGTCGCCGCCGAGATGACGGTGCACGACCATCCAGGCGCTCCCATCGGGCTCGAGCCGGGGCAACCAGTCGCCGAGCAGCTGGTGGAGGGCGGCCTTGCCGATCCGGATCGGCGGGTTGGACCAGAGCCCCGGCGAAGCGGACCGACGCCGGGACGCCGTCCGGTCGCACCGCCCGGACCTCGGCGAGACCGAGGGCGGCGGCGTTGCGGGTCGTGAGGTCGAGGGCCCGGTCGTTGACGTCCACCGCCCACACCACCGCCTCGGGGGCGCGGTGGGCCAGCGTGCAGGCGATCGGCCCGTACCCGCACCCAGGTCGAGCAGGTGGCCCCGGGCGGGCGGGGCCGGCGAAGCCCGCGAGAGCTCCAGGGTGCCCGGGTCGACTCCTGCCGCCGGAGAACACCCCCCGGTCCACCACCAGGCGGGCGTGGAAGTCCGGCAGCGACAGCTCGACGGCGCCGGGCCGGGACGGCACCGCCGGGTCGGCATCGAAGTAGTGGCCAGGGGACATCGGACTTCAGACGCTACCGGTACCATGGCGGCTGTGGCTGCCTACCAGATCCGGCTCTTCGGCGACCCGGTGCTCACCCAGCGTGCCGCTGAGGTGACCGACATCGACGGCAGCCTGGCCCGTCTGGTCGAGGACATGCTGGAGACGATGCACGAGGCCCGCGGGCTCGGGCCTGGCCGCCCCCCAGGTCGGCGTGCAGAAGCGGCTGTTCGTGTATCAGATGGAGGATCGCGACCCGGTGGCGATCGTCAACCCGGTCATCGCCGAGAGCCGCGGCGAATGGGAGTTCGACGAGGGCTGCCTGTCGATCCCGGGCCTGTATTTCCCGATCGTGCGGCCCAAGGAGATCCACCTGACCGGTTGGGACCTCGACGGCAACGAGATCTCGATCGAGGCCGACGAGCTCGAGGCCCGCTGCTTCCAGCACGAGCTCGACCATCTCGACGGACGGCTCCTGCTCACCAAGCTCGACAAGGACCAGCGCAAGGAAGCCATGCGCGAGCTCCGGCGGCGGGCCGAGGCCGTCGGGAGCTAAGTCCTGCGCATCGCCTTCCTGGGCACACCCGAACCGGCGGTGGTGGCCTTGCGGGCCATCGTCGCCGCCGGCCATGACGTCGCCGTGGTGGTCAGCCGGGCCGACAAGCGACGGGGCCGCCACGAGCCCGCCCGGCCGAGCCCGGTGAAAGCCGCCGCCCTGGAGCTGGGCCTGGCCGTGAGCGACCGGCCCGAGGACGCCGCCGAAGTGGGCGCCGAGCTCGGGGTGGTGGTGGCGTTCGGCCGGATCATCAAGAAGGACGTGCTGGACCGGCTGCCGCTCGTCAACGTCCACTTCTCGCTGCTGCCCCGCTGGCGGGGAGCCGCGCCGGTCGAACGGGCCATCCTGGCCGGCGACGCCGACCACCGGGGTCTGCCTCATGGCGATCGACGAGGGCCTCGACACCGGGCCGGTCTACCGCTGCGCCGCGGTGGAGATCGGCCCAGAAGAGACCGCGTCCGAGCTGCGGGCCCGCCTGGCGGCGCTGGGCGCCGACCTGCTGGTCGACGCCCTGGCCGCACGGCCTGGGGCCGGCCGACGGCCCAGGCGGGACCGCCGACCTACGCCGACAAGATCGAGCCCGCCGACCTGCGCCTGGACTGGTCCCTCGACGCCGTCCAGCTGCACCGGGTGGTCCGACTGGGCGGGCCTGGACGACCTGGCGCGGCCGGCGGCTGCTGGTGCTGGCCGGACACGTCGCCGACCGCTCCCGCCGGCGGGGGACCGCCCGGCCGCCTGGCAGGGCGACGTGGTGGCCACCGGTCGGGGCGGCCTGCGAGCTGCTGACGGTCCAGCCCGAGGGGCGAGGCCCGATGGCCGCCGTCGACTGGCGTGCGGGGCGCCCGGCCCCGGTCCCGACGAGCGGCTCGGGTCATGAGCCGGGCCGCCCCGCGCCACGGCCCGCGCGGCTTCCCGGTCCGAGCACCCGGCGCCTGGCCGTGGACGCCCTGATCGGCAGTCGAGGAGGGCGCCCGGGCCAACGTCGTCGTCGCCCGAACTGCTCGCCGCCAGCGAGCTGGACGAGCCGGGACCGGGCTCTGGTCACCGAGCTGGTCTACGGCACCTGCCGGATGCAGCGGGCCTGCGACTGGCTGGCCGGCCGCCACACCCGGGGCCGGCTCGACCCGCAGGTCCGGGCCGCCCTGCGGGTCGGGGCCTACCAGCTGGGCTGGACCCGCATCCCCCCGCACGCCGCCGTGTCGGCGACCGTCGACGTGGTCCGAGGCCCGGGCCGGCTCGGTGGTCAACGCCGTCCTGCGCCGGGTCGCCAGCCGAGCTGGCCGCCGGCCCGGTCGCCTGGCCGGATCCCGCCACCGAGCTGAGCTACCCCGACTGGATCGTGGCCCGACTGGCCCAGGACCTCGGGCCGGAATCGGCCCGTGCCGCCCTCGTCACCATGAACCAGCCGGCCGCCATGACCGTCCGCGCCGACGGCTACGTCCAGGACCGGGCCAGCCAGCTGGTGGCCGCCCACGTGGGCGACCCGGCCGGGCGAGCGGGTCCTCGACATGTGCGCCGCGCCCGGCGGCAAGGCGACGGCGCTGGCCGCTCAGCGGACCGGGCCTGGTCGTGGCCGCCGATCTGTCGCCCGGCCGGGCCGCCCTCACGGCCGCCAACGCCGACCGCCTCGACGCCGGCGACATCGCCATCGTGGTGGCCGACGGCGCTGCGACCCCCCTGGCGCGCCGGGCGCTTCGACCGGGTCCTGGTCGACGCCCCCTGCTCGGGCCTCGGGGTGCTGCGCCGCCGCCCCGACGCCCGCTGGCGGGTGCAGCCCGGCGACGTGGCTCGCCTGGCCGGCCTGCAGCGCCGGCTGCTCGCGGCGGCCGTGCCGCTGGTCCGGCCGGGAGGTGTGCTGGTCTACAGCGTGTGCACCCTCACCGGCGAGGAGACCGCGCGGCATCGACGGCTGGCTGGCCCGGACCGCCCCGGAGCTGATGCCGCTGCCGCCGCCCGGGCGCGCCGTGGCAGCCCGCCGGGCGGGGGGCCCGGCTGCTTCCCCAGGCGGCCGGCACGGACGGGATGTACGTCCTGGCCGTGCAGGGTCCCAGCGGTAGGGTGAGCCCGGTGGTCCGCATCGCCCCGTCGATCCTCTCGGCCGACTTCGCCGCTCTCGGAGCCGAGATCGACCGGGTCCGGCCCGAGGCCGACTGGCTGCACGTGGACGTGATGGACGGCCACTTCGTGCCCAACCTGACGATCGGGCCGCCGGTGGTCGCCGCCATCCGCCGCCACACCGACGCCTACCTCGACTGCCACCTGATGATGACCAACCCGGGGGACTACCTCGAGGCCTTCGCCGCAGGCCGGCGCCAACCACTGCACCGTCCACGTCGAGGTCGACGGGACCGCCGGGCTGATCGACGCCATGCGCCGGCTCGGCCTGGGACCGGCCTGGCCGTCAACCCGGAGACCGCCGTTCGAGGCCTGCGAGCCCTGGCTGGCCCACATCGACCTGCTCCTGGTGATGTCGGTGCATCCCGGCTTTGGCGGGCAGCAGTTCATGCCGGTGGCCATCGAGAAGATCGCCCGGGCCGCCGAGATGGCCCGGCGGGACGGCCTCGACCTGGCCATCGAGGTCGACGGCGGCATCGACGCCGACACCGTGGTGCAGGTGGCCGAGGCGGGGGCCGACACGTTCGTGGCCGGCAGCGCCATCTTCGACCACCGGATCCCGTCGCCGCGGCCCGAGCCATCCGAGCGGCGGCCACGGCCGCGGCGTCGGCCCGATGAGCGCCGATCCGGCAGTGGCGTCCGGTGACTCCGCCGGCCCGTCGTCAAGCCAAGGTGGTCACCGTGTCCGACGGGTGATGGCCGGGCACCCGGGAGGACCGTTCCGGGGCGGCGCTGGTAGCGGTCCTCGAGGCGGCCGGCTTCGAGGTGGTCGAGCGGTCGGTGATCGCCGACGGGGTGGCGTCGGTGGCCGGCGAGCTGGCCCGGCTGAGCGCCAGCTTCGCGGGTCTGGTGGTGACCACCGGCGGCACCGGCTTCGGGCCCCGGGACCAGACCCCCGAGGGCACCCGGGAGATCCTCGAACGCGAGGCCCCGGGCCTGGCCGAGGCCATGCGCCTCGTCAACCCGCTCGGCCGGCTCTCCCGGGCCGTGGCGGGCGATCCGGGGCCACGCCATCATCCTCAACACGCCCGGGTCGCCGAGGGAGCGGTCGAGTGCCTACAGGCGGTCCTCGACGTGCTCCCCCACGCCCTGGACCTCCTGGGCGAGCAGCCCACCCGCCATCCCTGAGACCGCCGGTGACCTCCGGGCCGGACGCAGGCCTGGATGGCCGAGGCGGTGGCCCTCGGGCAGTCGCGTGCGGGCCGAGACCTCGCCGAATCCCGTGGGTGGGGGCGGTGGTCGTGCCCGAGGGCGACCAGCCGGCGGCCGAAGGCGCCACCCAGCCGCCCGGCGGCCCCCACGCCGAAGTGGTGGCCCTCGAGCTGGCCGGCGGCTCGGCCCGCGAGGCCACGGTCTACGTGACCCTCGAGCCCTGCTCCCACCACGGGCGGACCCCGCCGTGCGCCGACGCCCTGATCGCGGCGGGCGTGCGGCCGGGTGGTCGTCGGCGTGCTGGACCCCGATCCGCAGGTGTCCGGGTCAGGGCGTCGCACCGGCTGCGAGCAGGCCGGCATCGAGGTCGAGGTCGGGGTGGGGGCGGCCGAGGTGGCCGCCTCTCTGCGCCCCTACCTGGCCCACCGCCGGCGAGGCCGGCCGTGGGTGGTCCTGAAGCTGGCCGCCACCCTCGACGGCCGCATCGCCGCCCCGGACGGCTCCAGCCGGTGGATCACCGGGCCGGCGGCCCGGGTCGACGCCCATCGGCTCCGGGCCGAGAGCGACGCCATCCTGGTCGGGGCCGGCACCGTCCGGGCCGACGATCCGGCCCTCACCGTCCGCGACGTTCCGGGCCGGGACCCCCTCCGGGTCGTCCTCGGCCATCCCCCCGAGGAGGCCCGGGTCCATCCCGCCCTCGTGCACGATGGCGCCGCTCGAGCCGCTCCTGGACGAGCTCGGCAGCCGCGGCGTGCTCCAAGCTGCTGGTGGAGGGCGGGGTCGAGCGTGGCGGCATCCTTTCACCGGGCCGGCCTGGTCGACCAGTACGTCCTGTACCTGGCCCCGGCCCTGCTCGGCGGCGACGACGGGCGACCCCTGTTCGCCGGGCCCGGGGCGCCGACCATGGCCGACGTCTGGCGGGGCCGGATCTGCCGGCGTCCGCCGGCTCGGCCCTGACCTGCGCGTCGATCTGCTGGCTGGAGAGGGCGACGGTGCCGTACCGTGAGCGTGATGTTCACCGGGATCGTCGAGGAGATCGGGACGCTGGTTTCCACCGAGCCCGCCGGGGAGGGGTGCCGGCTGGTCGTTCGCCGCCGCCACCGTCACCGAAGGCGGTCGGGTCGGCGACTCCATCGCCGTCAACGGCTGCTGCCTCACCGTCGTCGACGCTGGGGCCGGGCTGGTGGGCGGCCGACGCGGTGGCCGAGACCCTGGGCCGGACCAACCTCGGCGCCCTTCGCCCCGGGGATCCGGTCAACCTGGAGCGGCCCGCCCAGCTCGGCAGCCGCCTCGGCGGCCACCTGGTCCAGGGGCACGTCGACGCGGTCGGCACCGATCGTGGCGCCTGCCCCCGGCGCTGGCCGTCCGCCTCGAGGACCGGCTCCGGCCTACCTGGTCGAGAAGGGCTCGGTGACCGTCGACGGGGTGAGCCTGACCGTGGTCGACGTGACCGGTGACGTGCTTCTCGGTGGCGGTCATCCCGCACACCCATGCCGGTCACCACCCTCGGCCGCAAGGGCGCCGGCGATCGCGGTCAACCTGGAGGTCGACGTGATCGCCAAGTACGCCGCCCGGCTGCTGCAGGCCGGCCTCGAGTCCCCCTACCGGCCCTAGCCGGCCGTCATCCGGAGAGGACTGATCCGTGCCTACCGCCACCATCGAGGAGGCCATCGCCGCCATCGCCGCCGGGCGGATGGTCGTCGTCGTCGACGACGAGGACCGCGAGAACGAGGGCGACCTCATCGTCGCGGCCGAGCACGCCACCCCGGAGGTCATGGCGTTCTTCGTACGCCACACCTCCGGGCTGATCTGCGCGTCGATCACCTCCGAGCGCGCCGACGAGCTCGACCTGCCCGCTGATGGTGGCCCGCAACACCGAATCCCAGCGCACCGCCTTCACCGTCACCGTCGACTACCGCGAAGGGGACCACCACGGGGATCTCCGCCACGGACCGGTCGTTGACCGCCCGGGCCCTGGTGGACCCCGGCACCCGGCCCGACGACCTGGCCCGCCCCGGCCACCTCCACGTGCTGCGGGCCCGCGAGGGCGGCGTGCTCAAGCGGGCCGGCCACACCGAGGCGGCCGTCGACCTGGCCCGCATGGCCGGGCTGGCGCCGGCCGGGGTGCTCTGCGAGGTGGTCACCGACGACGGCCTGGGCATGGCCCGCCTGCCCGACCTGGAGGCGTTCGCGGCCCGCCACGACCTGCTGCTGGTCACCATCGCCGACCTCATCCGCTACCGGCGCCAGACCGAGCGCCTGGTGCGCCGGACGGCCGAAGCCCGGCTGCCGACCGAGTACGGCGAGTTCCGCTGCATCGCCTACCAGAGCGTCATCGACCACGAGACCCACCTGGCCTTCGTCATGGGCGAGCCGGCCGGGGAGGAGGACGTGCTGGTCCGGGTGCACAGCGAGTGCCTGACCGGCGACGTGTTCGGCTCCCGGCGCTGCGACTGCGGCGCCCAGCTCCACGCCGCCCTGCGCCTGATCGCCGAAGCCGGCCTGGGCGTGGTCGTCTACCTGCGCGGCCACGAGGGCCGGGGGATCGGCATCACCCACAAGCTGCAGGCCTACGAGCTGCAGGACGGCGGCCTCGACACCGTCGACGCCAACGTCGAGCTGGGCCTGCCCGGTCGACAGCCGCGAGTACGGCATCGGCGCCCAGATCCTGGTGGACCTGGGGATCACCACCATGCGGCTGCTGACCAACAACCCGGCCAAGCGGGGCGGCCTGGAGGGCTTCGGTCTGCAGATCGTGGAGCGGGTCCCGATCCACACCGTGCCCAACGAGGAGAACATCCGCTACCTGCGGACCAAGCGCGACCGGCTCGGCCACCTGCTCGACGAGGGGGGCGTGTCGTGACGGTCTACGAAGGCCAGCTGCGAGGCGACGGACTGCGGGTGGCCATCGCCGCCAGCCGCTTCAACGAGGCCATCGTGACCCGACTGGTCGACGGGGCCATCGACGGCCTGCGCCGCCACGGCGTCGACGCCGAGGCCATCGACGTGGCCTGGGCCCCGGGCGCCTTCGAGCTGCCCCTGGTCGCGGCCCGTCTGGCCGCCAGCGGGCGCTACGACGCCGTGATCACCCTGGGCGCCGTCATCCGGGGCGCCACCGGCCACTACGACGCTGGTGGCGGGCCAGTGCGCCGCGGGCGTCCAGCGGGCCCAGCTCGACACCGGCGTCCCGATCGTCTTCGGCGTGCTCACCACCGACACCATCGAGCAGGCGGTCGAGCGGGCCGGCACCAAGGCCGGCAACAAGGGCTTCGAGGCCGCCGCCGCCGCCATCGAGATGGCCAACCTGCTGGGCCAGCTGCCGAAGTAGTTGCTGGGGGTTGGTTGTGGAGGTCCGACCTCGATGGGCCGGTCCCGATAGGTCGGTCCGGGTGGTCCGGTCCCGATAGGGCGGTCCGGGTGGTCCGGTCCCGATAGGCCGGCCCGGCTTCCCCCGTTCGGTCCGCGGCCTGGCTCCGTTGGCGTCACAGGCGCCGGTCGGAGGTCCCGGCCGCGGCCCTGGCGCGGAATCCGGTTCTCGCCGGTCAGGCCATGGCGGTAGGGTTTCGGGCCGTGCTGCGCCTGGTGCTGCCCAAAGGCTCGCTCGAGCGGGCCACCCTCGATCTCTTCGAGGCCGCCGACCTGGCGGTGCAGCGCGGCTCGGACGTGGACTACCGGGCCACCATCGACGACCCTCGGGTCTCCGAGGTGCGGATCCTGCGTCCCCAGGAGATCCCCGAATACGTGGCCGAGGGTCTGTTCGACCTCGGGATCACCGGGCGGGACTGGATCGAGGAGACGGCAGTCGAAGGTGGCGTCGCTGGGCAGCTGCGCTACAGCAAGGCCAGCTCCCGCCCCATCCGGGTGGTCCTGGCCGTGAGCCGAGGACTCGCCGGCCCGGTCCGTGGGCGACCTTCCGGCCGGGGTGCGGGTGTCGACCGAGTACCCCGGCCTCACCCGTCGCTTCCTGGCCGCCCACGGCGTCGAGGCCGAGGTCCGCCTCTCCCACGGGGCGACCGAGGCCAAGATCCCCGAGATCGCCGACGCCGTGGTCGAGATCACCGAGACCGGCCGGGCCCTGCGGGCCGCCGGCCTGCGGATCATCGACACCATCCTCGAGTCCTACACCGAGCTGATCGCCAACCCGGTCTCCTACGCCGACGACGCCAAGCGCCACGCCATGGAGCAGCTGCTGACCCTCCTCAACGGCACGCTGATCGCCCGGGACCGGGTGCTGGTGAAGCTCAACGTGGCGCGAGCTCGACCTGGACGCGATCATCCCGCTGCTGCCGGCCATGAAGTCGCCGACGGTGTCCAAGCTGTTCGGCGAGGACGCCTTCGCGGTGGAGGCGGTGGTGCCCAAGGACACCATCAACACCCTGATCCCGGCCCTCAAGGACCACGGCGCGACCGACATCATCGAGTTGCCGATCGCCAAGATCGTGCCGTGAGCGGGTCGTCGCCGGTGGGCCGGGGTGGTGGCGGCCTTCGACGAGCACGTCGGGCCTGGGCGAGATCCAGCCGAACGCCGGCGGGCGGACCGGGTCCCGTTCCACTGCACCCAGATCGCCGACGGCTCCCGCACGGTCGCGGTCGGCGCCCGGGTCAGCTTCGAATGGCTGGCGGGGCGGGGTGGCCGATGGGAGGCGGCCGACATTCGCCCGGCCGGATGAGGTCCGGCGGTCGGTGGTAGCCGGCGGTCCTGCGGTCCGGGGCGGGCGCCCGCCGCCGCTCAGACCTCACCTCAGTGGACCCACCGGCCGGCGGCCCGGGCCCGGGGGCGGGCTGCCCGCCCCGCCCCGAGGGTCAGGCCCCACCGCCCGCCTCGCTCGGAGTCTCCGGCCCGGTCTGGTCGGCATTTCCCGTCGCGCTCTGACTGGCCCGATGGATCTGCACGTACGCCATGCGCAGCTGGCTCAGGCCCTCGGACAGCTGGTGGTGCGGCGTCGCCGAGGCGCTCGCCCAGACCGTCGACCAGGGCCGCCAGGGCGTCGATGGCGAGGCGGGCCTGGGCCAGCTGGGGAGGCTGCAGGGACAGGTGCAGGGCGGCCAGCTCGAACAGCCCGAAGGCGTGGTTGGCCACGACCACCTCGGCGGGCGTGCGGGCCAGCTGGTCGCGCAGCTCGCGCCATCTCGGCCCGCAGCTCCTCCTCGCGTCGGGCTCACCGTTCGGGGCCGGTCCGGGCCGCCGGCGCCCGAGCCGGAGCGGGGCTGTCGGGTGAGCGCCGGCTCGGCTCCCGGCGGATGGGTCGCTCGCCTCCGGGCGTCCAAAGCGTGCTCATTGCGCTACCCTATGTTGAAAACCGAATACGGGAAGCGGGGTTGACAGCCCCCACCCGGCCATCCAGGTGCAGTATGGCCTGTGGTGCGCCCGGGTCGATCGACCGCCAGGGCGGGCGTTGCTTCCTAACGCCCGCCCTCTTTTCGCGCCGAGAGAGGGACTTCTCCTAAGGAGTGATGCCGCATAGCCACTGCACCTGACCAGAACGAGCACCGCACCAACGATCGGATCCGAGCCCGGGAAGTCTTGCTCATCGACCCCGATGGCAAGCAACTCGGGAGTCAAACCTCTGCCCGAGGCGCTCAGCATCGCCCGCCAGCTGGACCTGGACCTGGTGGAGGTGGCTGCCGAAGCCAACCCGCCGGTGTGCCGGATCATGGACTACAACCGCTTCAAGTACGAAGCGGCCCAGCGGGCCAAGGAGTCCCGGCGCAAGGCCACCAGCACCGGCATCAAGGAGATGAAGTACCGGCCCAAGATCGGTGTCGGCGACTTCGACACCAAGACCCGGCAGGTCGCCCGCTTCCTCGGCGAGGGTCACAAGGTGAAGATCACGATCATGTTCCGGGGCCGGGAGATGAGCCACCCGGAGCTCGGAAAGCGGATTCTGGACCAGGTCGCCGAGACCGTGGCGTCGGTCGCCAAGGTGGAGGCGGCGCCCAAGCTGGACGGCCGCAACATGGTGATGGTGCTGGCCCCGGATCGCCGGGGTCAGGCCCGCAAGCCATCGGGCAACGGAGCTCGGCCCGGTGGTCCGGATGCGCCGGAAGCGGGAGAGGTTGAGGCGGCCCCGGTGCCGTCCGGCGCCAGCGCTGCGGCGGCGACCGCACCGACCGGCCCCCACGGAGAGACCCGCCGCCCGGCCGACGCACCGCAGCCGGCCCCGGTCGGAGGTCCGCTGCCGGCCCCGGCAGGCGCGGTGGCCGCCAGTGGTAACGAAGAACCCAGCGGTGGCGCAGCACCGATCCGGTGACGACGAGGAGTCCAAGCACATGCCGAAAATGAAGACCGACAGGGGCGCCGCCAAGCGGTTCAAGATCACCGGTAGCGGGAAGCTGCGCCGGCGCCAGGCGTTCCGCTCCCACCTTCTCGAGAAGAAGCCGACCACCCGGACCCGGCGGCTGGGCCGGGAGACCGAGGTCGCCTCCGCCGATGTCAAGGCCGTGAAGCGCCTTCTCGGCATCTGACCAGCCGCCGATGGGCGGCGGCCCGCTGACGTTCTCTCGTATCTCAACAGGTTGAAAGGAGCTCCCGATGGCCCGGGTAAAGCGTGCCGTCCACAGCAAGAAGCACCGGCGCGCCGTTCTCGAACAAGCGCAGGGGTACTTCGGCAACAAGAGTCGTAGCTATCGCGCCGCCCACGAGCAGGTCATGCACTCGTTGCAGTACGCCTACCGTGATCGAAGGGCACGCAAAGGTGACTTCCGCCAGCTCTGGATCCAGCGCATCAACGCCGGGTGCCCGCAACGCACGGCATGAGCTACAGCCGGTTGATCGCCGGACTGCGCACTGCCGGCGTCGAGGTCGACCGCAAGGTGCTGGCCGATCTGGCGGTCCGTGACGACGCCACCTTTGCCGCGCTGGTCGAAGTGGCTCGGGACGCCCTGTCGGGCCCGTCCGGCGCCGAGTCGGCGACGGCCTGACCGCGGCTCCGGCCACCCTGAGCGCGCTCACCTTCCGGCACGAGGCGGTACAGCGGCTGCGGCGCCTCACCAGCCGCCGCAGTGCCCGCCAGGCGGAGGGACGCTTCGTCGTCGAGGGCGTCAAGCTGCTTGGGGAGGCCCGGTTCGCCGGCGCCGTCATCGAGGCGGTCTATCCTCGACACCGCCGCGGCCACTCCCGCCGAAACGAAGCTCGCGGCCGCGTGCGCCCTGGCCGGGGCCCGCCTGTTCGAGCTCGAACCCGGGGTTTTGGCCCGCGCCTGCGACACGGTCAGTCCGCAGCCCGTGGCTGCCATCGTCGGCATCGCTGACGTCGATCTTGGCCAGCTGCGGCAACGCCAGCCGGATCTGCTGGTGATCTGTGTCGACGTCCGCGACCCGGGCAACATGGGCACCATCGTCCGCACGGCCGGTGCCGCCGGCGCCACCGCGGTGGTCTGTTGCGCGGGAGCGGTGGACGTGTTCAATCCGAAGACGGTTCGATCATCGGCGGGCATGCTGTTCCATCTGCCCGTGGTCGTCGCCGGTGACGTGATCGAGGTGCTCGACGAGGTTGGCGGTTGGGGGTTGCGGCGATGGGGGACGGCGGCCCGGACCGGGTGTGACTACACCGAGGTGGATCTGGTCCAACCGACCGCCCTCGTCGTCGGCAACGAAGCCCACGGCCTCGCCGAGTCGCTCGACGCCCATCTCGATGGGACCTTGCGGATTCCAATGGCCGGACCGGTCGATTCCCTGAACGTGGCGACTGCGGTCTCGGTGTTGTGTTTCGAGGCGGCCCGGCAACGCCGGGCCGCGGCCAAGGGGGCGCGGTGAGGACCGAAGGAGAGCCGGGTGCAGCCGGGCCGGCGGCCGGGTGGCGGTCGAGCCCGCGGCCCGGTGGCGGTCGAGCCCGCGGCCCGGTGGCGGTCGAGCCCGCGGCCCGGTGGCGGTCGAGCCCGCGGCCCGGTGGCAGTCGAGCGGTCCCGACCTTTGTCGCCTCGACTCGACTTATGGAGCGAGATGTACATCTGTTGTATATCTCGCTCCAAAAGTCACGGGATTTACCAAAGGTCGCGGCCGTCCAGGTCCGTGGCAGAGGATCGGGGAGCCGGGGACCAGCCGAACCCGGGCCCAGGTGGCCGCGGCGCCTGGCGCCGGGTGGCCGCCGAGCGCGGCCAGCCAGACCAGGGGCAACGGCAGTTACGGCCCAGCCCAGGCCCCTGGCCGACCCAGGGCCAGCCGCCGAATCAAACCTCAGAGGGGGCGCCACGTTTCCGTTTAGCCTTCCTCTGATCACATCATCCTCCCGTCGACTGGACAGACTGCCCGAATCGTGACCGCCAATCCTCTCCCTGACGCCTCGAACGTCGAATCGCTGCGCGCCACGCTGGAGGCTGTCGAGGCCGACTCGATGGCCCGGCTGGAGGCAGCCCGTGATGGCGCCAGCCTCCGCGACGCCGCCCGCCAGGTCCTGGGCAAGCGTTCGGAGCTCGCCCATCTGAACACCCTGCTCCGAGACCTGCCGGCCGAGCGGCGCAAGGAGGTGGGCGCCTGGATCAACTCGGCTCGCACCCGGCTTCAGGCCCGCAGCGACGCCCTCGTCGAGACGTTCGACCGCCGCGACCGTGAGATCCGATGGGAAACCGAACGACTTGACCTCACCGAGTTCACCGTCCGGCCCGCCGGCGCCCCCACTGGCTCAGCTGGCACGCGGGCGCGGCCACCTCAACCTGGTCACCCAGACTCGCACCGAACTGGAGGACACCTTCGTCGCCATGGGCTTCGCGGTCGCTGAAGGTCCCGAGGCGGAGACGGACTGGTACAACTTCGAGGCCCTCAACATGCCGCCCGCCCACCCGGCCCGGGGCATGTGGGACACGCTCTACCTGCGGCTCGGCCCGCCGGAGACGGTGCTGCTGCGGACCCACACCTCACCGGTCCAGATCCGGTTGATGGAGTCCCAGCCGCCACCGATCTATGCGGTGATGCCCGGGACGGTGCTACCGGCGAGATACGCCCGACGCCCGCCACCTGCCGGTCTTTCACCAGATCGAAGGGCTGGTCGTCGACCGGGGCATCACCTTCGGCGACCTGGCCGGCACCATCGAGGCGTTCACGAACGCCTATTTCGGCCCCGGGATGCACTCCCGGCTGCGGCCCTCCTACTTCCCCTTCACCGAGCCGTCCGCCGAGTTCGAGGTGACCTGCCCGATCTGCGCCGGCGCCGGCTGCCGGACGTGCAGCGGATCCGGGTGGATCGAGCTCGGCGGCTGCGGCATGGTCGACCCCAACGTGTTCGCGGCCGTCGGGCATCGATCCCGAGCTCTACAGCGGCTTCGCCTTCGGCTTCGGCATCGACCGGCTGGCCCAGGTGCGCGTCGGCCTGGCCGACATGCGGACCCTGCTCGACAACGACGTCCGCTTCCTCGAGCAGTTCTAGGGGCTGGCGATGCGCGCCCCGCTTTCCTGGTTACGCGATTACGCGCCACTCGACGCGGACCCGGCCGAGCTGGCCGGCGTGCTGTCCGAGCCTCGGGCTGGTCGTCGAAGGCGTCGAGCGAGATCGGCGGAGGCCTCGACGACATCGTCGTCGCCCGGGTCCTCGCCGTCCGGGCCCACCCCAACGCCGAGCGGATCCGCCTGGTCGACGTGGACACCGGCGACGGCGAGACCCAGATCGTCTGCGGAGCCTGGAACTTCGCCGTCGGCGACCTGGTGCCGCTGGCTCCGGTCGGGGCCGTCCTGCCGGGCGGATTCGAGATCTCCCGGCGGAAGATGCGAGGCGAATGGTCCAACGGCATGCTCTGCAGTGCCGACGAGCTGCAGCTGCCGTCGCCAGCGCGGCCCCGACGGGCTGCTGATCCTGCCGGCCGGGCTGGCCGGCGCCGGGCGTGCCGCTGGTCGAGGCCCTCGATTTGCATGCCGACGTGGTCTTCGATCTGGACATCTCGGCCAACCGGCCCGATGCCCTCTGCATGGCCGGCGTGGCCCGGGACCTGGCCGCCGCCCTGGGCGAGCCGTGGGCGATGCCCCGTCCGAGGCCGCCGACGGCGCCCGGTCGACGTCGAGCTCGGGACCGCGGCCGTCGTCGGTCGAGGCCGGCGACCTGTGCCCCCGGTTCACGGCCACCGTCCTGGAAGGGGTTCCCGATGCGCCCTCGCCGGCGTAGCTGGCCCGCCGCCTGACGCTGGCCGGCATGCGTCCCATCAACGCCGTGGTCGACGTGTCCAACTACGTGATGCTCGACCTCGGTCAGCCCAATCACGCCTACGACCTCGACCAGCTGGCCGGCGGGGGGCTGCTCATCCGGCGAGGCCGACCCGGCGAGCGCCTGGTGACGCTGGACGAGGTGGAGCGGGTCCTGCAGAGCCGACGACTGCGTCATCTGCGACGCCGAAGGGACGCCCGTCGGCGTCGGGGGCATCATGGGCGGCAGCCGGGCCGAGATCGGACCTGGAACCCGGCGGGTGCTGCTGGAGGCGGCCTGGTTCTCCCCGATGGCCGTGGCCCGCACCGGGAGCGCGACTGGGGCTGCACTCGGAGGCCCGGG
Source organism: uncultured Acidimicrobiaceae bacterium (assembly GCA_963769725.1). Classification (GTDB taxonomy): domain Bacteria; phylum Actinomycetota; class Acidimicrobiia; order Acidimicrobiales; family Palsa-688; genus PALSA-693. Next base: position 297,714 of record CAVYMU010000014.1, read on the forward strand.
TCCGTTTCGAGCGGGGCGTCGACCCCGAGATGCGCCGAGGCGGCGGTCGACCGCTTCGTGGCCCTGTTGCCGGCCGCCGACCGCCGGGAACGGGGGCGACGGGCCGAGCCCTGCGCCGCGGTCCGACGCGTGGACGTGCGCAGCCCGGCCCTCCCCGGCCCGACGGTCGGTCCGCCTGCGGACCGACCGGGTCAATGCCATCCTCGGCACCGATCTCGATCGACGCCGCGGTGGCCGGATTTGCTCGAGCCCATCGGCTTCGAATTCTCGGCGGACGAGGACGGCGCCCGGGCGCCACTCGGTTCGCATTCCGAGCTGGCGTCTCGATTGCGAGCGGGAGATCGACGTGATCGAGGAGGTGGCCCGCACGTGGGGATACCGCCGCATCGAGCGCACCATCCCCTCCGGGGCACCCGGCGGTTCGGGCGGGCTGACCGACCCGCCAGCGCCAGGTCCGTCTGCTGCGAGACATCCTGACCGGCGCCGGCTACGACGAGGCCTGGACGACCACCTTTCTGGCCCCCGGGGATCTCGAGCGGGCCGGCCTCGATCCGGTCGCGGTGGAGGTGGAGAACCCGCTCGACCGCTCCGAGTCGATCCTGCGCACTGATCTGCTTCCCGGCCTGTTGAAGGCGGTCAAGTTCAACGTGGACCGGCAGGCCGAGGAGGTGGCGCTGTTTGAGATCGGGCACGTCTTTGGACTGCCCTCCGCGCCGGCCGTCACCCCGGAGGAGACCGAGCTCCTGGCCGTGATCGTGTCCCCCGCAGCGGGGACCCTGGCGGATGGGACCTCGGCGTCAGCCGGGAGCGCCGACGGCCAGCGGGGGAGGACGGCGGGGATCGCCCCGGGTGGCCGAGGCGAAGCGGCGGCCCCGGCGAGCCAGGTGGGACGGGCGAGCCGGGTGGGACGGGCGAGCCAGGTGGGACGGGCGGGGCAGGTGCGACGGGCGTGGGCTCGGCGGCGGCGCGGCGGCGGCGCGCACGTGGCGCTACCTGGCGGACGCCCTGCATTGCAGGGTCCGACCATGCTCCCGGGCCGCGTGCCTGGCTTGCACCCAACCAGGGCCGCCCGCCTGGCCGGTGCTGGCGGGCAGCTTCTGGGCGCGGTCGGGGAGGTTGATCCCGGCGTAGTCGAGGCCTATGGGCTGCGCCAACGACTCGGCTTTCTCAGCCTCTCCGTTGACGCCCTCCTGTCCGAACCCCGCCGGCCCGCTCAGGCCCGGGAGGTGAGCCGCTTCCCCGCCAGCGACGTCGATCTGGCCTTCGTGGTGGATGAAAGGGTCCCTGCCGCCGCTCTGCACGCCACGCTCGCCGGCGCCGGCGGCGATCTGCTCGAGCACGTCTGGCTCTTTGATGCCTACCGCAGCGCCCAGCTCGGCCCGGGCCGGCGCAGCCTGGCGTTCCGCCTCAGGTTCCGGGCCCACGATCGCACCCTCGCAGACACCGACCTCGCAGCCGTTCGGCAGCGGGCGATCGACGCGGTCGTAGCCGGGCACGGGGCGGAGTTGCGGGCGTGAGCGCGGTGGTTCCGGCCTCCGACGGCGGGAACCAGGCTCGCCGCCTGGAACTGGAAGGGGTGTGGAACTTTCGTGACCTCGGCGGTTACCGAGGCTCGAGACGACCGGGCGGTGCGCTGGCGCCGTCTCTTCCGAGCCGATGGTCTGGACCGGCTGACCCCAGCGGACTTGCAACGGGTCGAGGCCTTGCGGCTGCGCACCGTTGTCGATCTCCGTACCCACGAGGAGGTGGCCAAGGGCCGAGCCGCGACCGGGCCGGACCTGGCCTGGTACCACTTGCCGATACTCGACGCCCTTCCTCCCCGAGACGAGTTCGAGGCCTGGGTGGGTCCGACCAACGTGGCCGAGCGGTATCTGGCCATGACCTCGTCGGCCGGCGACTCCATTGCCGCCTTCCTCGGCTTGGTCTGTAATCCCGATGCCTACCCGCTGGTCTTTCACTGCTTCGCCGGAAAAGACCGCACCGGCATCCTCACGGCCTTGGTCCTGGGCTTGCTCGGAGTGGCGGACGCCGATATCGCCGAGGACTACTCCCTCAGCCAGTCGGCCATGCATCGCCTGCTGGCCTGGCTGCGGATCCAGCCGGGCGAGAACGCCCTCGACCTGGACTCGAGCTCCGCCGCCATCGTGCCCGCAGAGCCCGAGACCATGGCGGCGTTCCTGCAGGGCTTCCGGACTGCGCACGGGTCGTTCGAGGCCTATGCGGCCGGGCTCGGACACCCGCACGCCGCCGCCCTTCTGGCCGAGATTCTGCTCGAGCCGTGAGAGCAGGTCTGGGCGAAGGGCGGCGGGGCGGGGGGGCCGTTGGTCAGTGGAGCCGGCGAATCCTGGCGATCCGCTCGGTGCGGTAGCTCGCCACTTTGGTGCTCCAGCTGTCCAGCGGCCGGGGACGGTCGTTGCCGAAGAAGGTGGTCAGCGGACCCTCGAGGGTGTAGGAGTCGGCCCCGTCGACCAGCTCGGTCGTGTCGTCGGTGAGGGTGACTTCGAACGGCATGCCACCATGGTGCCCTCGGGTCCTTGTGGGGAACCAGATGGCCAACCTTGTGAGTTGCCGAAGTTATCCACAGGGCGGGCGGGGCCGGCCGGTAGGCAGCTGGCTCCTTCCCGCATGACTATGCACCGGGATGTATACTGATCGCTATGCCCGGCACCATGGCCACCTCCCGGCGGATCGGCGTCTTCGGCGCGTCGGGATACGCCGGCGCCGAACTGCTGCGACTGGCGTCCGCTCATCCGGCGTGGAAGGTGGCGTTGGCGACCGCGGCCAGCCAGGCCGGCGGGCGGGTTGCCGACCTGTACCCCAGCCTGGCCGCGGCCTACCCGGACCTGACCTTCTCGGCCGCCGGACCTGGCCGGGGCGGACGGGCTCGACGTGGTGTTCCTGGCCCTCCCGCACGGCGCCTCCCAGGACCTGGTGCCGGAGCTGCGCAAACGGGTCGGCCTCGTCGTCGACCTGGCCGCCGACTTCCGGCTGCGCGACCCGGACGCTCTACCCGCGGTGGTACGGCTCCGAGCATCGCTGCCCGGACCTGCTGGCCGAGGCGGTGACCGGGATCCCCGAGCTGTTTCCCGACGACCTGCCCGGCGCCACGCTGGTCGCGGCCGCCGGTTGCTATCCCACTGCGGCCGCCCTGGCCCTGGCGCCGCTGGTCCGGGCCGGCCTGATCGAGGTCGACGGGATCGTGGTGGACGCCGCCAGCGGGGTATCGGGCGCGGGACGGGTCCCGAAACCGAACACCCACTTCAACACCGTGGACGAGGACTTCACCGCCTACGGCCTGCTCGACCACCGGCACACCCCCGAGATCGAGCAGGCGATCGGCGCCCAGGTGATCTTCACCCCGCACCTGGCGCCCATGAACCGGGGGATCCTGGCCACCTGCTACGCCCGCCCGGCCGGCGGGGTGACCCGAAGGGCGGCGCCCGATCCGCTGGGCGAGCTGCGCCGCTTCTACCGGGGGAGCCCGTTCGTGGTCGTCGCCGACCGTTCCCCGTCGACCAAGGCCACCCTGGGCTCCAACTGCGCCCACCTGACGGCCCGCTACGACCCCCGCACCGGCTGGATCGTGGCCATCGCCGCCATCGACAACCTGACCAAGGGCGCAGCCGGCCAGGCCATCCAGTGCGCCAATCTCGCCCTCGGGCTGGCCGGAGACGACCGGGCTGCCCGTGGTCGGGCTGTACCCGTGAGCGCCAGGGGAGGCGCCGGTGCCGGCGCCGGCAGGGGCGAACCGGTGCCGGCCACAACCGGGGGCCGGCCGCCCGGATGTCGCAGATGAACGCGACCGACGTCGGGCCGGCTGCCAAGGCCGCCATCCTGGTCGAGGCCCTGCCCTACATCCGCCGGTTCTGGGGCCAGGTCGTGGTGGTCAAGTACGGTGGCAACGCCCTGGCCGGCGCGGCCGACAGGACGAGCGGCGCCGGCGGCCTGGCGTCGTTCGCCACCGACATCGTGCTCATGCGCTCGGTCGGGATGCGACCCCTCGTGGTGCACGGCGGCGGGCCCGCAGATCGGAGAGCTCATGGCCCGGCTCGGCAAGGTTCCCGAGTTCATCGACGGCCTGCGTGTCACCGACGCCGAGACCCTGGACATCGCCCGCATGGTGCTGGTCGGCAAGGTCAACCGGGACATCGTCTCGGCGATCAACGTCCACGCCCCGCTGGCGGTCGGCGTGTCCGGAGAGGACGCCGGGCATCATCAGCGCCGAGGCCCGCGACCCCCAGCTCGGCTTCGTCGGCGAGGTCACCGCGGTCAACCCGGATCTGCTCAACCGCCTGCTGGCCGAGGATCTGATCCCGGTCGTCGCCACCATCGGCAGCGACCCCACCGGGCAGGCCTACAACATCAACGCCGACACCGCCGCCGGCGCCATGGCCGAGGCGGTCGGAGCCACCAAGCTGGTGTACCTGACCGACGTCGACGGCATCCGCCGGGACCGCGACGACCCCGCCTCACGGCTGTCCGTCGGCCACGACCGACGAGCTGGCCGCCATGCTGGCCGACGGCACGGTCGACGGCGGCATGATCCCCAAGGTTCGCTCGTGCATGCACGCCGTCAACGGCGGGGTGGCCCACGGCCCACATCCTCGACGGCCGCGGCACGTCACGCCCTGCTGCTGGAGATCTTCACTCGAGAAGGAGTAGGGACGATGGTCACCCGTTCCCAGGACACGCTGTGATGCGCCCCCACAAGAGCACCGCCTGATGACCACCTACCCGCCGACCACGGTGACCTTCGTCCGGGGGGCGGGGAGCCTGCTGTGGGACGACACCGGGCCGCGAGTACCTCGACTTCCTGTCGCGGCCTGGCCGTGACATCGCTCGGCCACGCCCACCCGGCCGTGGCCGAGCGCGGTGTGCACCCAGGCCGCGACGCTGCTGCACGTGTCGAACCTGTTCGGCACCGAGCCGCAGCGGGAGGTGGCCGCCACCCTCGACCGCCTGATCGACGCCGGGCCGGGACGGGTGTTCTTCTGCAACAGCGGGGCCGAGGCCAACGAGTGCGCCCTCAAGCTGGCCCGGCGGTGGGGCGGCCGGGGCCGCCACGTCGTCGTCAGCGCCTACGGCTCCTTCCACGGCCGCACCCTGGCCACCTTGCACGCCACCGGCCAGCCGGCCAAGCACGAGCCGTTCCAGCCGCTGCCGGAGGGCTTCCGTCACGTGGCCTGGCGCGACGTCGACGCCCTGGCCGCAGCCCTGGACCCGTCGGTGGCGGCGTGCTGCTCGAGCCGGTGCAGGGCGAGGGTGGCGTCAACCCGGGCGGGCCGGGAGTACTTCGAGGCGGTGCGCCGAGCTCTGCGACGAGCGGGGCGCCCTGCTGATCGTCGACGAGGTCCAGACCGGTCTGGGCCGCACGGGCGAATGGTTCGGCTTCCAGCACTACGGCATCCGTCCCGACGTCGTCACCGTGGCCAAGGCCCTCGGCAACGGCGTGCCGATCGGGGCCTGCTGGGCGCGCGACGACGTGGCCGCCGCCTTCGGGCCGGGCGACCACGCCACCACGTTCGGAGGCCAGCCCCTGGCGACCGCGGCGGCCCGGGCCGTGCTGGCGGTCATGGAGGCCGAGGACGTCCCGGCCCGGGCCGAGGGCCGCCGGCGCCTACCTCGATGTCCGCCCTGCAGCAGCCTGCCCGGCGTGGCGGCGGTGCGGGGCCAGGGCTTGCTGGTGGCGGCCGAGCTCGCCGAGGGCAAAGACGCCGGCCGGGTCGCCGCCGCCGCCCTCGACGGCCGGTCTGGTCGTCAACGCGGTGACGCCCACGGCCTTGCGGCTGGCCCCGTCACTGCTGGTGAGCGAGGAGGAGATCGACCAGGCCGTCGCCATCCTCGCCCCGGTCATTGCGGTCGCCGAGCCCCTCGCCCCGGGCCAGCCGTGAAGCTCTCAAAGCGGCAACGCCAGCACCGGATCATCCAGATCATCGAGCAGCATGCGGTGATCAGCCAGGCCCAGCTGGTCGAGCTGCTGGCCGCCGCCGGCGTCGAGGCCACTCAGGCGACGGTCTCGCGCGATCTCGACGAGATCGGCGCGGTAAAGGTGCGAGCCGCCGGCGGGAGAATCGGTGTACGCCGTGCCCGACCTGCCCAAGGACCGGGTGGCGCCCGAGGACCACCTGCGCCGGGTTCTCGGCGAGTGGATGGTGGAAGTGGCGTCGTCCGCCAACGTGGTGGTCGTCCGGACCCCGCCCGGCTCCGCCCACGTGGTGGCATCGGCGCTGGACCGGGCCGGGCTGGCCGACATCGTCGGGACCGTCGCCGGCGATGACACGATCATGGTGGTGGCGGCCGAGCGGGTCGGCGGGGCCAAGCTGGCCCGTCGCCTGGCCGCCCTGGCCGGCCTGCAAACCTGAGCCCGACGAAACTCCGGATCGAAGACGAAGACAGAAGGGAAGCTATTACCCGTGGCGAAGCGAGTGGTACTGGCCTACAGCGGCGGACTGGACACTTCGGTGGCGGTGCGCTGGATGACCGAGGAGCTCCACGTGGAGGTCATCGCCCTGGCTGCCGACGTCGGCCAGGGCGGCGACTGGGACGCCATCAAAGCCCGGGCCCTGGCGGCGGGAGCCGTCGACGCCGTCGTGGTCGACGTGCGGGAGGAGTTCGCCAACGACTTCGTGGCCCCCGCCCTCAAGGCCAACGCCAAGTACGAGGGCAAGTACCCGCTGATCTCGTCGTTGTCGCGCCCGGTGATCGTCAAGCATCTGGTGGCGACGGCCCGGCCGTCCGGCGCCGACGCCATCGGCCACGGCTGCACCGGGAAAGGCAACGACCAGGTCCGTTTCGAGGTCTCCACCGCCGCCCTGGCCCCGGACCTCGAGGTGGTCGCCCCCGTGCGGGGCTGGGGACTGACCCGGGAGCAGTCGATCGACTACGCCGCCGAATGGGGCATCCCGATCACGGTCACCAAGTCCAGCCCCTACAGCATCGACCAGAACCTGTGGGGCCGGACGATCGAGTGCGGCATCCTCGAGGACCCCTGGGAGCAGCCACCCGAGGAGGTCTACGAGTTGACGACGCCGACCGCCACCGACCCCACCGAGCTGGTCATCAGCTTCGAGGAAGGGCTGCCGGTGGCCCTCGACGGACGACGGCTGCCCCTTTCCGCCCTGATCGGCGAGGTGGACCGGATCGTGGGATCGTACGGTTGGGGCCGCATCGACATGGTCGAGAACCGGCGGGTCGGCATCAAGAGCCGGGAGATCTACGAGTGCCCCGGCGCCCTGGCCCTGCTGATGGCCCACTGCCGACCTCGAGGATCTGACCCTGGAGCGCGACCTGGCCCACGAGAAGGCCCGGCTCGAGCCCCGTTACGCCGAGCTGGTCTACGACGGTCTGTGGTTTTCGCCGCTCAAGGGCGCCCTGGACGCGTTCGTGGACGAGAGCCAGCGCTTCGTCACCGGCGACGTGCGGCTGCGTTGCGAGCTGCCGGGTCGTTGCATCGTGGCCGGCCGGCGCAGCGAGGTCGGTCTGTACGACTACTCCCTGGCCACCTACGAGGCCGCGGACCGATTCCGCCACCAGGACGCCGAGGGCTTCGTCCGGCTCTGGGGCTTGGGCGTGGCCACCTGGGCCGCCCGCCAGGTCAACCGGTCGCGACCGCCGGGCGGCGACTGAGCGCGGTTCATGACCCTCTGGCAAGGGCGCTTCGGCGAGCGAGGACCCGGCGGAGGAGCTGCTGGCCTACACCGTGAGCCTTCCCTACGACCGGCGCCTGGCCCACGACGACGTCGCCGGATCCCGGGCCCACGTGCGGGGTCTGGCGGCCGCCGGGCTCCTCTCCGACCAGCGAGGCCAAGATCCTGCTGGCCGCCCTCGACCGGGTCGCCGACGAGCTGTCGACCGGCACCCTGGTGTTCCAGCCGGGCGACGAGGACGTGCACACCGCCGTCGAACGGCGGGTCACCGAGATCGCCGGCGATGTCGGGGCCCGTCTCCACACCGGCCGCAGCCGCAACGATCAGGTCGCCACCGACCTGCGGTTGTTCGCCAAACGGGAGCTTCTTGGTCGTCGCCTATCGGATCCAGGATCTCCAGCGGGTCCTCCTCGAGGCGGGCCCAGCAGGCGGAGGACATCTACCTGCCCGGCTACACCCACCTCCAGCGGGCCCAACCGGTCCTGCTGGCCCACCATCTGCTGGCCCACGGCTGGGCCTTCGCCCGCGACGTCGACCGCCTGGTCGACACCCGCCGCCGGCTCGACGTCTCGCCGCTCGGCGCCGGCGCCCTGGCCGGCTCGTCGCTGCCCCTCGACCCCGACCGGGTGGCGGCGGAGCTGGGCTTCGCGGCGCCGCTTCGAGAACTCCCTGGACGCCGTGTCGGACCGGGACTTCGTGGCGGAGGCCCTCTTCGATCTGGCCCTGATCGGCGTCCACCTCTCCCGGCTCGGGCGAGGAGATGGTGCTGTGGTCGAGCGAGGAGTTCGGCTTCGTGGATCTGGCCGATGCCTACGCCACCGGCAGCTCGATGCTGCCCGCAGAAGAAGAACCCGGACATCGCCGAGCTGGCCCGGGGCCGGGCCGGCCGGCTGATCGGGCATCTCACCGGGCTGCTGGCCACCCTCAAGGGGCTGCCCGCTGGCCTACAACCGGGATCTCCAGGAGGACAAGGAGCCGTTCTTCGACGCCCTCGACCAGGTGAACGCCGGGCTGCGGGCCATGACCGGCCTGCTGGCCACCGTCGACCTGGAACGCCGACCCGCATGCGCGCCGCCGCCGACACCCCGTTCGTGGCCGCGGTCGACCTGGCCGAGTGGCTGGTAGAGCGGGGGATGCCCTTCCGCCAGGCCCACGCCGTCGTCGGCGGACTGGTGCGCGACGCCATCGAGCGCCACGTGCCGCTGGCGGAGCTGGTCGAGGCCCACCCCGCCCTCGGTGCCGAGGCGGTCGAGTTGCTGGCTCCCGGGGTGGCGGTGACCCGGCGGACCACGCCCGGCGGGGCCGGCCCGGGCCCGGTGGCCGTGCAGCTGGACCGGTTCGCCGATCATCTCCGCCGCCAGCTGGCCGGACTGCCGTCCGAAACGGACGAGGCCTGATGGGGAATCGACACTGCACTCGAACCTGGGCTCGGCCGGCGCCGGACCGGTACCGGCCGGTTCGAACGAACAACGACGGAAGGGATCACCTCCGCCGTTGAGCTCGGCCGGGCGTCGGCGCCTCCCTCGATCCTTCTACGCCGGCGACGCGCTGACGGTCGCGCCGCAGCTGCTCAACAAGCTGCTGGCGACGGCGGACGGCCGGGCCGGCCGGATCGTCGAGGTGGAGGCCTATCACGGTGACGCAGGACCCGGCCAGCCACGCCTTCCGGGGCCGGACCGCCCGTAATCCGGTCATGTTCGGGCCGGCCGGCCACCTCTACGTGTACCTGAGCTACGGCTCCACTGGTGCGCCAACGTGGTCTGCGGGCCGCCCGGTCAGCCCCAGGCGGTGCTGCTGCGGGCCCTGGAACCGATCGACGGCCTGGACCTGATGCGCCAGGCCCGCTGGCGCGACCAGCGCCACCAGGACGACCGCGACCTGTGCCGGGGGCCGGGCCGGCTGTGCCAGGCCCTCGGGATCGACCGCAGCTTCGACGGGGCCGACCTGGTCGGCCGCGGGCGCGACGGTGTGGTTGGCCGACGACGGCGTGCCTGCGCCCGATCACCCGCTCGCCACCGGTCGGGTGGGGATCTCGGTGGCCGCCGACCGGCTGTGGCGCTTCGCGGTAAGGACCACCCGCGGTGGGATCGCATCCGAGGCCGGCGCCGGGCTAGGGGGCTGGGCGGCGAAGGTGCCGGCTGGCCGGCCGGCGGGGCGACGCTTGTGGCCCAACTCGGCCCACCGGTAGGGCGAGACCGTCCGAGGTGCCGGCTGGCCGGGTGGGCCGGGTCCCCGAGTGCCGCCGAGTGCCGCCGGGCCGGCTGGGGCCGCAAGTGCGGGTGCCGCAGGGGCCTGGCCGGGCGGGGTTCGCCGGCTCCGCGGGGCGACGAGTCCAAGATCGCCGGGAGATGATGTCCAAGGTCCCCGGGAGATGATAGGGTGCTCCGGCTGGCCTCGAGCCCCCGCCCACAGGAAGTGGTAAGCCATCCGCTTGACACTCTCCGCTGGGCCGGGTACTCTGGGTAGCCGCCCCGGAATCCGGGGAGTCCCGGCAGCTGCGGCGTCACGCTGTGGTTGTCGGCCAGTGAACGATCGCACCTCCAGCCCATTTTGGGTCTGTGTGCGCTCCGCAGCGGTGCTTCTTGAAAACGGAACAGAGGAAAGTCAAAAGCTAGTGCGGGCATCGCGGCGCCAGTTGGGTGCCGACGATGTCAACCTCGTACAGCATTAGACGGACAACGAATCCGTCTTGTGCCAGTTCACGTCGCCGTGAGGTAACCCCTTCACGGTGACATCCGGACGAGATCGCCAGATCTCGACCGGCTCTCTGATTTTCGGACCGCCCTCCGGGGCGGGTCGTAGATCTCGATGGAGAGTTTGATCCTGGCTCAGGACGAACGCTGGCGGCGTGCTTAACACATGCAAGTCGAACGAGGTCCATCCGGTGGCAACACTGGTGAAGACTTAGTGGCGAACGGGTGAGTAACACGTGAGCAACCTGCCCCGAAGACCGGGATAACAGCGGGAAACCGCTGCTAATACCGGATGTCCCCACCGGGTCACATGGCCTGGTGAGGAAATGGATTCCGCTTCGGGAGGGGCTCGCGGCCTATCAGCTTGTTGGTGGGGTAACGGCCTACCAAGGCGACGACGGGTAGCTGGTCTGAGAGGACGATCAGCCACACTGGGACTGAGACACGGCCCAGACTCCTACGGGAGGCAGCAGTGGGGAATCTTGCGCAATGGGCGAAAGCCTGACGCAGCAACGCCGCGTGAGGGATGAAGGCCTTCGGGTTGTAAACCTCTTTCGAGCAGGGACGATAATGACGGTACCTGCAGAAGAAGCTCCGGCCAACTACGTGCCAGCAGCCGCGGTAATACGTAGGGAGCGAGCGTTGTCCGGATTCATTGGGCGTAAAGAGCTCGTAGGCGGCTTGATAAGTCGGATGTGAAACCTCCAGGCTCAACCTGGAGTCGCCATCCGATACTGTCATGGCTAGAGTCCGGTAGGGGCCCACGGAACTCCTGGTGTAGCGGTGAAATGCGCAGATATCAGGAAGAACACCGGTGGCGAAGGCGGTGGGCTGGGCCGGCACTGACGCTGAGGAGCGAAAGCGTGGGGAGCGAACAGGATTAGATACCCTGGTAGTCCACGCCGTAAACGTTGGGCACTAGGTGTGGGGCCTTATCAACGGGTTCCGTGCCGTAGCTAACGCATTAAGTGCCCCGCCTGGGGAGTACGGCCGCAAGGCTAAAACTCAAAGGAATTGACGGGGGCCCGCACAAGCGGCGGAGCATGTGGCTTAATTCGAGGCAACGCGAAGAACCTTACCTGGGTTGAACTACGCAGGAAAAGCCGTAGAGATACGGTGTCCGCAAGGGCCTGCGATAGGTGGTGCATGGCTGTCGTCAGCTCGTGTCGTGAGATGTTGGGTTAAGTCCCGCAACGAGCGCAACCCTTGTCCTATGTTGCCAGCGGGTAATGCCGGGGACTCGTAGGAGACTGCCGGGGTCAACTCGGAGGAAGGTGGGGATGACGTCAAGTCATCATGCCCCTTACGTCCAGGGCTGCACACATGCTACAATGGCCGGTACAAAGGGCTGCTATCCCGCGAGGGTGAGCGAATCCCAAAAAGCCGGTCTCAGTTCGGATCGCAGTCTGCAACTCGACTGCGTGAAGTCGGAGTCGCTAGTAATCCCGGATCAGCAACGCCGGGGTGAATACGTTCCCGGGCCTTGTACACACCGCCCGTCACACCACGAAAGTCGGCAACACCCGAAGCCGGTGGCCCAACCGCAAGGAGGGAGCCGTCGAAGGTGGGGTCGGTGATTGGGGTGAAGTCGTAACAAGGTAGCCGTACCGGAAGGTGCGGCTGGATCACCTCCTTTCTAAGGAGTATATGCTGGGTCATAACGGCTCAGCCACTCCCAGTTGATCACTAGCTATTCGAGCCTCTTCCGATGCACGCTTCTCGTCGCAGGAGCTTGTCCTCCGAGGTTGGCGCTCAGGTAGGACGTCGGACAACCTCTGTTCCGTTTTCAAGGAGCATCGCTCCTTCGTGGCCCAGCTGAGCGACGCCGGCCCGCGGGCCGGATCTCTTCACTGGCCTGTCGGCCGTCGCTCGCATCAGGTCCCTGACTCTCGTCAGCGTTTCCGGCTGCTCCTTGAGAATTCCATAGCGAGCACGAGCATCTTTGTTCTCCAAGCTACAAAGAGCCAACGGTGGATGCCTTGGCGCCTGAAGCCGATGAAGGACGTGGGTGGCTGCGATAAGCCACGGGGAGCTGCCTACCAAGCGTTGATCCGTGGATGTCCGAATGGGGAAACCCACCGCAGCTATGACTGCGGTACTCCGGCCTGAACACATAGGGCCGGTAGAGGGAACCGGGGGAATTGAAACATCTCAGTACCCCGAGGAAAAGAAAGCAACAGCGACTCCCTGAGTAGCGGCGAGCGAAACGGGAAGAGCCTAAACCGTGCCGGTGTCAATAGCCTGGTGGCGTTGCCGGTACGGGGTCGTGGGACCGAGATAGGAGAGGCACCAGACTCTCCACGGAGTTACAAAGCTGCTACCTAGCAGAAGCGTTTTGGAACGTCGCACCGCAGAGGGTAAGAGTCCCGTATGCGAAAGGTATGCAGCCTCCGATCTCGGCACCCGAGTAGCGCCGGAACCGTGAAAGTCGGCGTGAATCTGCGAAGACCACATCGTAAGGCTAAGTACTCACAGGCGACCGATAGTGAACTAGTACCGTGAGGGAAAGGTGAAAAGCACCCCGGGAGGGGAGTGAAATAGTACCTGAAACCGTTGGTTTACAAACAGTCAGAGCGTCGTCCGCACTTCGCGTGTGGGCCGCGATGGCGTGCCTTTTGAAGAATGAGCCAGCGAGTTACCGTGCGTGGCAAGGTTAACCCGTGAGGGGGAGCCGGAGCGAAAGCGAGTCTGAATAGGGCGTTCAGTCGCGTGCGGTAGACCCGAAGCCGAGTGATCTATCCATGGGCAGGCTGAAGCGGGGGTAAGACCCCGTGGAGGGCCGAACCCACCCTGGTTGAAAACAGGGGGGATGACCTGTGGATAGGGGTGAAAGGCCAAGCAAACTCGGTGATAGCTGGTTCTCCCCGAAATGCATTTAGGTGCAGCGTCGGGCGTTCAGCATCGGAGGTAGAGCACTGGATGGGCTAGGGGGCCTACAAGCTTACCGACCCCAACCAAACTCCGAATGCCGATGCTCTAGAGCCCGGCAGTGAGACCACGGGGGATGAGCTTCGTTGGTCGAAAGGGAAACAGCCCAGATCGCCGGCTAAGGCCCCTAATTCGGAACTAAGTGGGAAACGATGTGGGATTGCACAGACAGCCAGGAGGTTGGCTTAGAAGCAGCCACCCTTGAAAGAGTGCGTAATAGCTCACTGGTCGAGTGATCCTGCGCGGACAATGTAACGGGGCTCAAGTTCCGAGCCGAAGCCGCGGACCTCTGCGCAAGCAGGGGTGGTAGGGGAGCGTCGATCGTGCAGTGAAGCGGCGGCGTGAACCGTCGTGGAGCGCGATCGAGTGAGAATGCTGGCATGAGTAGCGAGAGAGGGGTGAGAAACCCCTCCGCCGAAAGCCCAAGGGTTCCTGGGGAAGGCTAATCCTCCCAGGGTGAGTCGGGAGCTAAGGCGAGGCCGAAAGGCGTAGTCGATGCACAACCGGTTGATATTCCGGTACCACCGTGTCCGCGTCAATCCCAAGTCGGGGTACTAAGGGGCTGCCTTCGGGCGAACCGACAGACCCGAGGAGGGCAGCGAAGGCGGGACGCAGGAGGGTAGGTGAACCCCAGCGTTGGTTGTCCTGGGGGCAAGCGTGTAGGGAGAGGACCAGGCAAATCCGGGCCTCACATATCCTGAGACGCGATACCGAGCCGATTCAGGCGAAGTCACTGATCCCATGCTGCCAAGAAAAGCGTCGTCGTTAGTTGGCACGGTGCCCGTACCCCAAACCAACTCAGGTGGGCGGGTAGAGAATACCAAGGCGATCGAGAGAACTGTGGTTAAGGAACTCGGCAAAATACCTCCGTAACTTCGGGAGAAGGAGGACCTCGGTAGGGTGATGGGCTTCGCGTCCTGAGCTCGATGGGGTCGCAGAGACCAGGGGAAAGCGACTGTTTACTAAAAACACAGCAGCGTGCGAAGTCGTAAGACGATGTATACGCTGTGACGCCTGCCCGGTGCCGGAAGGTTACGGGGAAGGGTTAGTCCGCAAGGGCGAAGCTCTGAACCTAAGCCCCGGTAAACGGCGGCCGTAACTATAACGGTCCTAAGGTAGCGAAATTCCTTGTCGGGTAAGTTCCGACCTGCACGAATGGCGTAACGACTTTCCTACTGTCTCAACCACAGACTCGGCGAAATTGAAGTACGAGTAAAGATGCTCGTTAGCTGCACCAGGACGGAAAGACCCCGTGGACCTTTACTACAGCTTGATGTTGGTTTTTGTTACATGTTGTGTAGGATAGGTGGGAGACTTGGAAGCTTCAGCGCCAGCTGGGGTGGAGTCACCGTTGAAATACCACCCTGCATGTGACGGGAATCTAACCCACGTCCGTAATCCGGATGGGGGACAGCGTCAGGTGGGTAGTTTGACTGGGGCGGTCGCCTCCTAAAGAGTAACGGAGGCGCCCAAAGGTTCCCTCAGGCTGGTTGGCAATCAGCCGTCGAGTGCAATGGCACAAGGGAGCTTGACTGCGAGACCTACAGGTCGAGCAGGTGCGAAAGCAGGGCATAGTGATCCGGCGGTTGCGTGTGGAAGCGCCGTCGCTCAACGGATAAAAGGTACCCCGGGGATAACAGGCTCATCTTCCCCAAGAGTCCATATCGACGGGAAGGTTTGGCACCTCGATGTCGGCTCGTCGCATCCTGGGGCTGAAGTAGGTCCCAAGGGTTGGGCTGTTCGCCCATTAAAGCGGTACGCGAGCTGGGTTTAGAACGTCGTGAGACAGTTCGGTCCCTATCCGGTGCAGCCGTAGGAAATCTGAGGAAGGCTGTCCCTAGTACGAGAGGACCGGGACGGACGCAGCTCTCGTGTGCCAGTTGTCCTGCCAAGGGCACGGCTGGTTGGCGACCTGCGGAAGGGATAAGCGCTGAAAGCATCTAAGTGCGAAGCTCGTTCCAAGATGAGATTTCCCACTGGGTTAACCAGGTAAGGCCCGTGGTAGACGACCACGTTGATAGGCCGGAGGTGTAAGCACAGCAATGTGTTCAGCCGACCGGTACTAATCGGCCGAGGGCTTGGAACATCTACGCTCGTGCTCGCTATGGAACGCTCAAAGGGGAGGTTGTCGCCCAGACAACCGTCCGTAACTGAGCACGGTTTCCGGTGGCCATAGCGGCGGAGTCACACCCGTTCCCATCCCGAACACGGAAGTTAAGCCCGCCAGCGCCGATGGTACTTGGGGGGATTCCCCCTGGGAGAGTAGGACGTCGCCGGAATATTTGTGAGACAGAGCCCCGCACCGATGGTGCGGGGCTCTGTCGCGTCAGGCCGGTAGAATCGGGAGTTGTGCCGTCGCCCCCGTCGAGACATCGCCCCGATGGGAGAGACCAAGGACCGAAACGAGCCGCCGCGAACGGGCGGAATGGTAGCGGTGGGTCAGGCCGGCGAGCGGCCGGGGGCAACGCCCGGCAGACCGGAGGCGATGCGGGCCCGCGCACCGGCGCCGGAGCCGGCCGGCAGATCGGCGGGCGCTCAGACCGAACCGGCAGGGGTGCACCGACCGGCCCATGGCGGGATACTTCCACCGGTGGGCACGGCGGGACTGGGTCCGGAGCCCAATCTCGCCGCGGCACGGGGAGCCGGGGCCAACCCGACGGCGGAACAGGTCGCCGGGGCCAACCCGACGGCGGACGCAGCCGGCCGGACGGCCAGGGTTCTGCCGACCGAGTTGGTGGCTCCTCGAGCGCCGGTTCCCGGCGAAGTACTCCGACCCGTGGTCGATCCGGTGGCCCGCCTGCAACCGGGCCCTCGGCCCGGGCCCGAGACGACCGCCGAGCCGGCTCGGGTGGAGGCGGGCCCGTGCGCCGAAGCAGAGAAGGCGGAGGCGGTGGCGGCCCACGTGGAGCGACGCCCGCCCGCCGGAGCGGCGGTAACCCGGGCTCCGGCGCCGGGCGCAACCCGGTCGCCCCGCCGAGAGGCGCGGCGGCGAGGACGGCGGGATCGAACCCAGCTTCACGAGACCGACGCGACCCCGATGCTTCAGCGTGGCCCGGCGGAGCCTATGGCCGGCCCGCGACCGCGGCCCGGTCTCGCCCGGCTGACCCGCCCCAACGTCGGGCCCCGTGAGCAAGACTCGACCACCGCGGCCACGCCGGCTCGGTACTCCGGCCGGCCGAGCGGTCAAGGGGGCATGAGCCGCCCGGCCCGCCCGGTTCCCCGCGCCGATGTCGCGGGGGCTCGTCCGCCCCGCCCGACCTCCCGATCCGAGTGGTCCGCTCCTGCTGCGGGGGGCGCCGATGCGGGGCACCGCTCCGGACCCGCCAGCGGCGCCCCTCGGCAGATGTCGCCCAGCATGAAGTGGGGAGGCGTGGCCCGGCGCGGCGCTCGCGCCTTGGGCCGGAACGCGGACGAGGGCCCCTCCGCGTCGGAGGTGTGGCGCGACACCGTGGCCAGAGACGCGGCGTTCAACCGGGGCCAGCGGGCCACGCCGTGGACCCCCGACGAGACCTGGATTGTGGAGTCCGACCCCGAGGACGCTCGGCCCCCGCTCCCGAAACGGGGCCCAGCGGCGGCGCCGCGATCCCAACCTCGGGACCTGGTATCTGGAAGCGACGGTGTGGCGACTCCCGGTGGCCGTCGCCGTCGCGTCCCGAGGCCCGTGGTCGAGGAACTGGCCGCCGCGGCTGGTTCGGACCGGGGCAGCAAGTTGGCGGCGCGCATGGCCGACGCGTCCTATGCGTACGAGCGGGAGCGCTATCAGGACGCCCGCCGCGTCCTACGAGTACTCGTTGATGAGGTGCCGGGATCGGCAGCCGTCCGGGAGCTGTACGGGCTGGTCCTCTATCGCAGCGGACAGTGGGCCCAGGCGGCCCGTCAGCTGGAGGTGTACCGACAGCTGAGCGGTTCTTTCGACCAACATCCGGTCCTGGCCGACTGCTATCGGGCCCTGCGCCGTTGGGACGACGCCGAGGCCATCTGGGCGGAACTGCGTGACGCCTCGCCGAGCGCGGATCTCGTCGCCGAGGGCCGCATTGTCGCCGCCGGAGGCCGAGCGGACCAGGGGGACCTGGCCGGCGCCATGATGATCCTGGCTCGAGCCGGCCGCCGGGTGGGCCACGTACAGGAGCGACATCTCCGCCAGTGGTACGCGCTGGCGGATCTTCATGAGCGGGCCGGCGATCTACCTCGAGCCCGGGAGCTCTTTGGCCGGGTGGCCACGGTTGATCCCGACGCCTTCGATGTCAATCTTCGCCTTCGGGCCTTGGGCTGACCGGGGAGAACCCGGCCATCCCCGGGGGCAATAGTGTTGCGTTCGTGGAGGCGGGGATATCGTCGTTAGGGGTGAACTCTGCCCGAGTACTTCGGTCAGGCGCCGGAGTTGATTTTGTTATATAAGTCGCGTATTACGTGCTTTATATAACAAAAACGGAACCTTTGGCGGCGGCCGTGGATCTGACCGGGGTCCGATCAAGGCGCGCTTTTGGCCGGCTGACCCGCGACTCGCCCAGTCCCGGCGCTCCTGGTCGAATCGGAACTGCTGGCCCGGATAGCGACCCTCCCACTAGCGGCCGAACAGGCCCGCCGGCGTGGTGCGGTCGGAGGTCGTCCCTTGGCTGTCTCACCCTCGCAGTAGTCTCGGGATCGCCGGGCTCGTTGCGCCGGCCCTCGCCGGCACGGGCTGGCCTCTTTGATAGTCCCGCTGGGCCGGACCGGACAGCGGAAGAGACGAAGAGAGCGACCATGATCAATGTCGTGGTGTTGCAAGGGGTGCTGTCCCGCCCGGCCCAGGATCGAGTGCTGCCGTCGAGCACCCGTCTGTTGTCCCTGGAGGTGACGGTCTCGCGGCCGGATGGACCCGCCGAACCGGTGCCCGTGGTGTGGTTTGACGCCCCGGCCTGGGCTGCCAGCCTCGACCAGGGAGCAGACGTGGTGGTGATCGGTCGGGTCCGGCGCCGCTTTTTCCGCGCCGGTGGCGCCACCCAGAGCCGCACCGAAGTGCTGGCGACGCGGGTGGTCCGGGCGTCGGACGTGAAGCGAGCCCGCACCGCGATGTGCTCAGCGGGGACCGCACTCGAGACCGCGGCTGCAGCCCTGGGCACCCGATCGGACACCGGCACCCGGCTGACGCCGTAACCGAGAGGCGAGAGTCCACGCCGTGGCGCCTTCCGGTTTCCATCCCCGTCATTCCCACCTTGCCCGCCATCCCCGCCTTGCCCGCCTTGCTCGGCGGCCCCCGGCCGGCGGCTCCGGCGGAGCGAGTCCCGCCCAACCGGGTGCCGACCGCCGTGGACCTCGGGGACCGCCGGCGTCAGCCCGCGCCCCTACCACCGAGAAGGGCCACCACCGTGGCGTCGTCGACCTGGGTGAAGTTCCGGTAGAACTGGCCGATGGCTCCCAGCCAGGCGGGGGTCTCGAGGCAGCGGACCTCGTCGGCGACCTTGGCCAGGGCCGCGACCGCGTCCGGCGGTCCGACTGGAACCGCCAGTACCACGCGCTGGGTCCCGTGGGCCCGGGCGACCCGGCAGGCGGCGTACGCGGAAGATCCGGTCGCGATGCCGTCATCCACCACGATGACGGTGCGTCCCTCCACCGCCAAGCGGGGCCCCTCCCCCCGGAACAACCGGGCCCGGCGCTGGAGCTCCTCTCGTTCGCGCTGCTCCACTGCCGCCAGTTCGTCGGGGCTGATCCCGGCCCGGCGTACCACGTCCTCGGCCAGGAACCGGATCCCGTCCTCCCCGATCGCACCCATGGCCAGTTCCGGCTGGAACGGGACACCGAGCTTGCGCACGATGATGACGTCCAGCGGGGCACCGAGAGCCCGGGCCACTTGGGCGGCCACCACCACCCCGCCCCGAGGCAAGCCGAGCACGATCGGGTCCTGATCCCCCAGATCCATGAGGATGGTCGCCAGCTGCCGGCCGGCCTCGACTCGGTCGTCGAAGCTCACCGACCCATACTGGCCGACGCTCGCGGTCAGGTCGAGAGCGGGATCGGGTGTCGCCGCGGCCGCGACCTGACAGGGTGGTTGCTCGGATTGGCGCCCCCCCGAATGTTACCCATCGGTAACCTGACCTGTCGCCCCTCAGTCCGTAAACTGTACGTGTTAGAACTCGGAGGGACCGCCATGGCCAATACCGTTTCCCGTGAGCGAACTGTCGTCGATCAGGATCGCGCTGTCATTCGCTTCGCCGGTGACTCGGGCGACGGGATGCAACTCACCGGGGATCGATTCACCGACTCGTCGGCGCTGTTCGGCAACGACTTGTCCACCCTGCCGGACTTTCCGGCCGAGATCCGGGCTCCGGCGGGGACACTGGCCGGGGTGTCGGCCTTCCAGATTCACATCTCGGATCACGACATCCTCACCCCCGGCGATCATCCCGGCGTGCTGGTGGCCATGAACCCAGCCGCCCTCAAGGCCAACCTGGGCGACATGACCTCGGGCGGGACGATCATCGTCAATGTCGACGCGTTCGACGACCGGGCCTTTGCCAAGGCTGGCTACGGTTCGAACCCATTGACCGACGGGAGCCTCGATCCCTATACCGTCTACGAGGTCCCGATGACCTCGTTGACCATGGAAGCGGTCAAGCCGTCGGGCACCAAGCCCCGCGACGCCGAGCGATCCAAGAACTTCTTCGCCCTCGGCCTCATCAGCTGGCTCTACACCCGCCCCACCGAATCGACCCTGCAGTGGATCCAGGCCCGCTTCGGCAAGACGCCGATGGTGGCGGAAGCCAACACCCTGGCCTTCAAGGCCGGATGGAACTTCGGCGAGACCGCGGAGCTGTTCCCGTCGACGTACGAGGTCAAGCCGGCCGAGCTGGAGCCCGGCACGTACACGAACATCTCGGGGAACACGGCCTTGGCCTGGGGCCTGATCGCGGCCGGCCAGCTGGCCAAGCTGCCGCTGTTTCTGGGCAGCTATCCGATCACGCCGGCGTCGGACATTCTCCACGAGCTGTCGAAGCACAAGAACTTCGGTGTGCGCACGCTCCAGGCCGAGGACGAGATCGCCGGCGTCGGGGCGGCCCTGGGTGCTTCCTACGCCGGCTCGTTGGGGATCACCACGACCAGCGGTCCGGGCGTCGACCTCAAGTCCGAGACCATCGGGCTGGCCGTCAGCCTCGAATTGCCGTTGCTGATCATCGACATCCAGCGCGGCGGTCCGTCCACGGGCCTGCCGACCAAGACCGAGCAGGGCGACCTCCTGCAGGCCATGTTCGGCCGCCACGGGGAGGCGCCAGTACCAATCGTGGCGCCCTCGACGCCCGGCGATTGCTTCTTCGCCGCCATCGAGGCGGCCCGCATCGCCATCAAGTACCGCACCCCGGTGTTCCTGCTGTCCGACGGATATCTGGCCAACGGGGCGGAGCCGTGGCCGATTCCCGACGTGGCGGCCCTGCCCGACATCAGCGTCCCCTTTGCCACCGAGCCCAATCACACCGACGAGGCCGGCGAGCCGGAGTTCTGGCCCTACCTTCGCGACCCGGACACCCTGGCCCGCCCGTGGGCCATTCCCGGCACCACCGGGCTTGACCCACCGCATCGGCGGCCTGGAGAAGGAAGACGGCTCGGGCGATGTGTCCTACGACCCGGCCAACCACGAACTGATGACGAAGCTGCGGGTGGCCAAGGTGGCCGGGATCGCCGCGGACATCCCGCTCGTCGAGGTCGACGACCCCGACGGTGGGGCGGATGTGCTCCTGCTCGGCTGGGGATCCACCTACGGCGCCATCCAGGCCGGAATACGTCGGGTCCGGGCTCAGGGTCACCCGGTGGCCCACGCCCACCTCCGCCATCTCAACCCCTTCCCCTCCAACCTGGGCGAGGTCCTGCGGTCCTACCGCAAGGTGCTGGTTCCGGAGATGAACCTGGGCCAGCTGCTGAAGCTGGTCCGGGCCGAGTTCCTGGTCGACGCCCGCGGCCTCAACAAGGTCACCGGCAAGCCCTTCCAAGCGGGGGAGATCGAGCAAGCCATTTTCGACATCCTCGTCGACCGCTAGTCACGCCACGAAAGCGAGCGTTCCGCCATGACCGACGTTGCCGTACCGGTAACCACCAAGAAGGATTGGACCAGCGACCAGGAGATCCGATGGTGTCCCGGTTGCGGGGACTTCTCCATCCTGATGGCAGTCCAGATGCTCATGCCCGAGCTCGGGGCCCGCCGGGAAGACACGGTGTTCGTCTCTGGGATCGGCTGCAGTTCCCGGTTTCCGTACTACATGAACACCTACGGGGTGCACTCCATCCACGGCCGGGCCCCGGCGGTGGCCACCGGCATCGCGGTGAGCCGGCCCGACCTGCACGTCTGGGTCATCACCGGTGACGGCGACGCCCTGTCCATCGGCGGCAATCACCTGCTGCACGCCCTGCGCCGCAACGTCAACCTGACGATCATCCTGTTCAACAACCAGATCTACGGATTGACCAAGGGCCAGTACTCTCCGACGTCCGAGGCGGGCAAGGTCACCAAGTCGACACCGTTCGGGTCGCTGGACCACCCGTACAACCCGGTGTCGCTGGCCCTGGGCGCCGAGGCCACCTTCGTGGCCCGGACCCACGACATGGAACGCAAGCACATGATGGAAACCATCCGGCGCGCCTACCAGCATCAGGGGGCGTCGCTGGTCGAGGTGTACCAGAACTGCAACGTCTTCAACGACGGGGCCTTCGACCTGATCACCGCCAAGGACGCCCGACCCAAGATGCTCATCCCCCTCGCCCACGGCGAGCCCATCCGCTTCGGTCCCGAGGGTGAATGGGGTGTGGTGATCGAGGACGGATCGGCCCGGGTGGTCGAGGTGGCCGACGTCGGCGAGGACCGCCTGGCGGTCCACGATGAACGCCGTGAGGACCCGAGCCTGGCCTTCGCCCTGTCCCGACTGGCGTCCGGCCCGACCGCGCCGACCCCGATCGGGGTGTTCCGCGATGTGGAGCGGCCGGACTACGGGTCCCTGGTCAACCAGCAGTTGGTGGCGGCCGCGGAGCGGCGAGGCCCTGGAGACCTGGCCGCGCTGCTGACGTCGGGATCGACCTGGACCGTGAGCTGAATCTGAACCTCAGGTAAAGAGATCGGCCGTTCGCGAGTCGAGACGCCGGACTTTTTTCGGCATACCTGGCGGGCGTGGGTAGGTTCATCGAGAGCCGCTATGACTTCAATGCCAGCCCCGCCCGTCATTGTCCATCTCACCGGCGCCGACTCGGCCGCGGCCCTCGCCGCCGACGTGCGGTCGGGCTTGACCGCCCGCCCCAAGCGACTGCCACCGCGCTGGTTGTACGACCAGAAGGGCTGCGCCCTCTTCGAGGAGATCACGACCCTGCCGGAGTACTACCCGACCCGGGCCGAGCGTGAGATCCTGACCGCCTACGGGCCGGCGATGGCGGCCCGCTGCGGGGCGTCCACGTTGATCGAACTGGGTTCGGGCACGTCCGACAAGACGGTTGCCCTGATCGACGCCCTGATGCGACGCGGGCACGCTGCGACGGTTCGTGGCCTTCGATGTGGCCGAGCCCACCTTGCGCACGGCCGTGGCCTCCTTGGCTGCCGCCTACCCGACCATCGAGGTTTCCGGCGTGGTCGGTGACTTCGGTGTCCACCTCGACCGCCTCCCCGAGGCTGACGGACGCCTGGTGGCGTTCCTCGGCGGCACGATCGGCAATCTGACGGTCGAGGAACGGGCCCGATTCCTGACCACCCTGGCCGGCCGCCTGCACCCTGGTGAGGGACTCCTGCTCGGGGTGGACCTGGTCAAGGACCCCGCCCGCCTGGTCGCCGCCTATGACGACTCGGCCGGGGTCACGGCCGAGTTCGAGACGCAACGTTCTGGACGTGGTCAACGACGGCCCTGGGCGCGGATTTCGATCTCGACCGCTTCGACTACGTGGCCCGCTGGGATCCGGCCGCCGAGCAGATCAGCATGGGGCTGCGATCCCGCGGCCAGCAGTCGGTCGCCATACCGGCTCTCGGCCTCCGCGTCGAGTTGGCGGACGGGGAGGAGATCGGCACCGAGGTGAGCGCCAAGTTCCGCAAGGAGGGCATCACCGCCGAACTCGAAGCGGCCGGGTTCGTGCCGATGGGCTGGTGGACCGATGCGTGCGGCGACTTTGCCGTGGCCCTGGCCCAGCGCTCCGAGACCACCGCCCCTCCGGTCGCCCCAGTGGCCGGAGCGGCCGCAGCGGGGGCTCCGGCCCCGCCAAAGCCGGACATCGAGCACTACCGGGCGGTGCGGGCCGCGACCGAGGCGCTGGCGGCGCCCCTCTCACCCGAGGACCAGACCGTGCAGTCGATGCCCGACGTCAGCCCCACCAAATGGCATCGGGCCCACGTGACGTGGTTCTTCGAGCAGTTCATCCTGATGCCCTACCAGCCGGGCTACCGGCCCGTCGACGACCGCTACCTCTATCTGTGGAATTCGTACTACGAGGGGGTCGGGCCCCGGCATCCCCGAGGCCAGAGAGGGCTGCTGAGCCGGCCGGGCGTGGGAGAGGTCACTGCCTATCGCGACACCATCGACGACGCCATGGAAGATGTGCTCGGCCGTTCGCTCCCGCCCCCGGTCCGCGGCCTCGTCGAGTTGGGCTTGCACCATGAGCAGCAGCACCAGGAGCTGTTGCTGATGGATATCAAGCACGTGCTCGGCACCAATCCCCTCCATCCCGCCTACCGGCTCACCCGACCGCCGGCGGGCGTGGATCCCGGTCCCCTCGGCTGGGTGGGCTACGACGGTGGCCTTTCAGAGGTCGGAGCCGAGCCGAACGCCGGCTTCATTTTCGACAACGAGTCGCCTCGGCACCGTGAATGGTTGCGGCCGTATCAGCTGGCCGACCGGCTGGTCACGGCCGGCGAATGGCTGGAATTCATGGCCGACGGGGGCTACCGCCGTCCCGACTTGTGGCTGTCGGACGGTTGGGCCTTCGTGCAAGCCAGCGGACAGGAAGCACCGTTGTATTGGGAGCGCGACGGCGAGGGGTGGCTCCTCTACACCCTCTACGGGCCGGCGAGCGTGGATCCGGCCCTACCGGTCGTCCATGTCAATTATTACGAGGCCGACGCTTATGCCCACTGGCGAGGAGCCCGGCTGCCCACCGAAGCGGAATGGGAATTGGCTGCCGCCACCGAACCTGGACCACTGGCTCCGGCCGTGGTGCTGCATCCCGAGGCGGCCCGGTCGGGACCGGTCCGCCTGCGCCAACTGTACGGCGCGGCCTGGCAATGGACCTCGAGCGGCTATCTGCCCTACCCCGGCTTCCACCCCGCCCCCGGGGCCGTCGGGGAGTACAACGGCAAGTTCATGGTCAACCAGCAGGTCCTCCGCGGCAGCGCCGCCATCACCCCGCCCGGCCATGCCCGGCTGACCTACCGCAACTTCTTCCCGGCCGGAGCCCGCTGGCCCATGACCGGCATCCGGCTGGCCCGCGACGCCTAGAGATCAGCCGCCCTCGATGGTCGCCGTCGCCGACGGCCGACGGGCCCCGGTAGAGCGCAACAGCAAAAGAAGGGGCCGCCGTCACTTGCGGCGACGACGGCCCCGGACATCCGGCCGGGCAGAGGAGGTACCGGGCCGAACTGGTGTCCCCAGTATCCATCACCGGGCTGGCCGGGTGCTGAGAATTACCTGAGAAGAAGACAGGAAATTGTCGAAGCGGGGGAGCGGTCCGTTCAACCCAGAAGCTCGCGGATGACCAGACCGGTTCGAGGCTTCGGCCAGAAGAAGGTGGTCTTGGCGGGCATGCGCCGCTGACCGCGGCTCACGGCGCCGATCTGGCCGACCGTCGCCGGCCGCAACAGCACGGCCGCGTCGGCCTGTCCGGTCGCCACCGCGGCAGCCGCATGGTCCCACCCGTGCTGATAGGCCAGGTGGTGGGGCGGCAAGGCAGCCAGGGCGACGTCCAGCCGGCTGCTGTCCAGGTCATGGGCGGCGGCGTCGCGGACCGACGGGAGGGGCCTCGCCAGCCAGGCTCCGGCGGGTGTCAGCACCGCGATGGCCTGGGCCTCCGCCATCCGGATGGTGATGGTTCGGTCCGCGGGAGCGGTCGGCGTGACGTCGAACCAGGGACCCAGAGCCGCCGGAACATCAAAATCGGACGGGAGGCCGTCAATGAGACGGTGGATGGCCTGGACCGTCAGCTGCTCGTCGGCCAGCTCCACGATCAGAGCCATCACGAAGTCGTCGTCGGTTCGGGTGGTCCCCAGTTGGCGACGCTCGTCCCGATAGGTCAGGGCCGTCTCGTAGCGGTGGTGGCCGTCGGCGATCAGCGACCGGCTCGGACTCCACCAGGGTCTGGATGGCCTTGATCTGGTCGACGTCGACGATCGGCCACATCTCGTGGCTGACCCGGTCGAGGTCCGTGACATGCTCGGCGGGTCGATCTGGCGGCGTGCAGCAGGGAGCTCAGACCCGAGACCGGAGCCAGTCCCCAGATCGGGGACAGGTTGGCGCTGGTCGCCCGCAACAGCTCCAGCCGGTCGGTCTTGGCCTTGGGCGTGGTCTCCTCGTGCGGCAGGATGCCGGTGCCGGGCGGCTCGAGCTCCAGGGCGCCGATCACACCGAGCGTCTGGCGTGGTCCGCCCGCTGGATCCGCGAAGCGCATCCGGTAGCCGTAGAACCCGGGAGTCCCGTCCCGTTCGCAGGATCCCGCCGTCCCGCCAGGCGTCCAGGAGGGCCGCCGCGCCCAGGTAGCGGTCGCCCTCGTCGTCGTTATGCGGCAGCTCGAGGCGGACCATGTTGGAGGGGCTTCTGGCCAGGAGGGCCAGCCGGTCGGACTCGGAGATGACGTCATAAGGCGGGCAGACGACATCGTCGAGCGATGCCACGTGCGAGCGCGAGTAGCGGAGGCCAGGGAAAGGAAGGAAGCGGGGCACCCGTTCATTGTGGCCGAGGCCGGTGGGCGTAGCAGACTGCCAGGGATGCTCTGGGTACTTGATCTCGACGGCGTGGTCTGGTTGGCCGGCACTCCCATCCCGGGTTCGCCCGAAGCGGTGCGGCGGCTCCACGACGCCGGCGAGCGGATGGCCTTCGTCACCAACAACTCGGGCCCGACCCGTTCCGAGTACGTGGCCCGGCTGGCCCGAGCCGGGATCGAGGTGGACGCCGACGAGCTGCTCACCTCGTCCCAGGCGGCCGCGTCGCTGCTCGAGCCCGGCACTCGGGCCGCGGTGGTGGGCGGTCCCGGGATCATCGAGGCCCTGGACGGCCGAGGCGTCTCGGTCGTCGGCCGCGATGAGAACCCCAGCCGATCGTGGTCGGGCGCAGCCTGCGGCTCGACTTCGCCGACCTGGCGGCCGCCGCCACGGCCATCCGTGACGGCGCCCGCTTCATGGCCACCAACACCGACGCCACCTTCCCCACGCCGCACGGCCTCGAACCGGGCGCCGGCGCGCTGGTGGCCTACCTGGAGGTCGGTTCAGGGCGCCAGGCGGAGGTGGCGGGCAAGCCGCACCAGGCCGCGGCCGACCTGCTGCGGGCCCGCTTCGGGTCCGGCCGGCTTGGTGGTCGGGGACCGGCCCGACACCGACGGCACGATTCGCCCAGCTCATCGGGGCCCCGTTCGCGCTGGTCCTGTCCGGCGTGACCCGGCCCGAGGACCTGCCCGTGACCCCGGCCCCGGCCCTGGTCGCCGCTGACCTGGCCGGCGGTGGTGAGCGCCCGTCTGGGGTAGAAGCGGCTGGCGAGGCGGCGGCGCTCAGAGTGCGAACTTCTGCAAGCACCGGGATGGGACAGTGTTAGGCTTTGGTATGGCTCGCGACGACAGGTTCAAGAAGTACCAGGAGGCCGGCGCGGATTTCCTGGAGATGGCTCGGGCGCGGGCCGAGGAGTTCCTGCGAGAGCTGTCGAAGCTGGGCGACTCGACCCAGAAGCAGGCCCAGGACGCCTTCGAGGAGATGGTCGAGGGCAGCCGCCGGGGCACCGAGCAGATCGTCAACACCATCCGGGCGGAGATCGCCTCGCAGCTGTCGGTCATCGGCATCGCCACCCGGAGGGAGATCGACGACCTCGAACGCCGTCTGACCACCCTGGGACTTCGGGGCCGACCGCGACGGCCGGTGCCGTCGGGCCAGCCCGGAAGGCCCGGACGGCCAAGAAGGCCGCCCCCGCCAAGAAGGCCGCCCCCGCTGGCGGGTCGGGCGCCAAGAAGGCCGCGGCCGCCAAGACGCGCCGGCGAAGACAGCGCCGGCGAAGAAGGCGGCGACGAAGAAGGCGCCTGCGAAGACAGCGCCGGCGCAGAAGGCGGCGGCGAAGAAGGCGGGGGGCGTCAAGAAGGCCGCTCCGGCCAAGCGGGCGCCAGTAAAACGGGCGCCAGTAAAACGGGCGCCGGTAAAGAAGGCGACAGGAGGGGCCTGAGCCCCCGGCGGCGACTCGACGCCGAGCTGGTCCGCCGCGGCCTGGCCGCCAGCCGCACTCAGGCCGCAGACCTGATCGACGCCGGGCGGGTGCTGGTGGCGGGAGCGGTCGCGGCCCGAGCCGGCCGGCTGGTCGAGCCGGCCGAGCCGCATCGTGGTCTCGGGGCCGCCGCCGCGCTTCGTCAGCCGGGGCGGCGAGAAGCTCGATGCCGCCCTCGATCGCTTCTGCCTCGACGTGCGGCGGCGCGGTGGCGCTCGACGCCGGAGCCTCCACGGGCGGCTTCACCGACTGCCTGCTGCAGCGGGGCGCGGCCGCCGTGGTGGCGGTCGACGTGGGCCGGGGGCAGCTCCACGAACGGCTCCGTCGCGACCCTCGGGTCACCTCACTCGAACAGACCAATGTCCGCACCGCCTCGCTGGCAGATGTCGGCGGTGAGCCGTTCGCCATCGTGGTCGCCGACCTGTCGTTCATCTCGCTGCGCACGCGTGGCCGGTCCGCTGGTCGCCTGGACCGCTCCCGGCGGTGACTGGTGGTGCTGGTGAAACCGCAGTTCGAGGCCGGCCGGCAGCAGGTTGCACGCGGCCGGGGGGTCATTCGGGATCCCGAATGTGTGGCGAAGCGCCATCCGGGACGTCATATCCGCTCTCGAGGCCGCCGGAGCGACCATGATGGGCGTCATGGTCTCGCCGTTGCGGGGCGCCGACGGCAACGTCGAGTTCCTTGTACACCTACGCGTCCGGTCATTCATCGACGGTGCTGCCGACCCGGCGGGGAAGATCGACGCGGCCGTAGCCGCCGCCTGCGCCGGGGCGGCGGGCGGGGCGAACGACGAGGCCTGAACGTGGCGGTCATCGGCTTCGTCGCCCACAGTCAGCGCGAGGGCGCCCTCGAGCTGGCCGACGAGACGGCGCGGCTGGCTGCGCCAGCAGGGGCACGGAGCGGAGTTGCTCGAGACGGACCGGGCCGGCGGCGGCCGATCCCGAAACGGCGAACGACCGGGTGGCCTCGACCTGGCCGTCAGCCTTGGTGGCGACGGCACCATGCTGCGGACCGTGGACCTGGTCAGCCCGGCGGGCGTTCCGGTGCTCGGCGTCAACCTGGGCCACCTGGGCTACCTGACCGCGGTCGAACCGGAGTGCCTCCGCGATGCCCTGCAGCGCTTCCTGGCCGGTGACTACCAGGTCGAGGCTCGCATGACCCTCGACGTCTCGGTCACCGGCGAGGCCGGCGGCGACCGACCGCACCGTCCTGCACCGCAGCGCCCTCAACGACCTGGTCCTGCAGCGGCCGGCGGGCAGTCACACCATCCGAACGGAGGTCGCGGTCAACGGCGAGCCGTTCCTCACCTTCGCGGCCGACTCGTTGATCGTGGCCACACCAACCGGGTCGACGGCTTACAACCTGTCGGCTCGCGGCCCGATCGTGTCGCCCCGGGCCCGGGTGCAGATCCTCACCCCGGTGGCGCCCCACATGCTGTTCGACCGCTCTCTGGTGCTCGACGCCGAAGACGTGATTGCCATCACCCCGATCGCCGGTCAGGCCGCCGATCTGGTCGTCGACGGCTCGATGGCCGCCACCCTGCGACCGGGTCAGACCCTGCACTGCCGGAGCGGAGACCGAGATGCCCGGCTGGTGACCTTCGGGAGGCGGGACTTCCACCGCATCCTGAAGCGCAAGTTCAACCTGGCCGACCGCTGACCGACGCCATGCTGGTCGAGTTGCGTGTGGCCCAACTCGGGGTGATCGAAGATGTCACCGTCGTACTGGGACCCGGGATGACCGTTCTGACCGGTGAGACCGGCGCCGGCAAGACCCTGATCGTGGAGGCTGTCGCCCTGCTGCTGGGCGGGCGGGCCGACGGCATGGTGGTGCGGCCGGGGGCGGAAGAGGCGCTGGTCGAAGGCCGCTTCGCGGGTCGGGCTCCGGACACCGAGACCGTACTGACCCGGTTGGTCCCGGCGTCGGGGCGCAGCCGGGCCTACGTCGATGGCCGCATGGCCGGCGTGGCCGCCCTGGCCCGACTGGGCGGAACCCTCGTCGACCTGCACGGTCAGCACGCCCACCAGTCGCTCCTGCATCCGACCGCCCAGCGCCGGGCCCTGGACGCCAGCGGATCCATCGCCACCAATGAACTGGCCCGGGCGGCCCGCCGGGTGCGTGATCTGCAGTCCGCCCAGACCGGCCTCGGCGGGGATGCCCGGGCTCGGGCCCGCGAACTGGATCTCCTGCGCTACCAGTTGGCCGAGCTCGACGCGGCTCGGTTGGTGAGTCCGACCGAGGACCAGGACCTCCGCCAGGAGGAGGAGCGGCTCTCGAACTCGGCGTCGCTGCGCCTGGCCGCGGACTCGGTTCGGCAAGGACTGGCCTCCGACGACGGGATCGTCGATCGGCTCGGTGGCCTGGTCGCCGCGGTCACCGGACCAGAAGTGCTGGCCCCGCTCCGGGAGCGGCTGCTGGCGCTGCAGGCGGAGCTGTCAGATCTCGCCCACGAGGCCCGCGCCTGCGTCGATGAGTTCGAGGACGACCCCGGGCGGCTCGCTGAGGTAGGGGCCCGCCGCCGGGTGCTGACCGATCTGCGGCGCAAGTACGGCGACACCCTGGCCGAGGTCATGGCCTTCCATGACGCCACCCGCAGCCGGATCGCCGAACTCGAGGATTACGACCGCAGCGCGGCCGGCCTGGAGCGGGATTTGACCACGGCCCGAGCGGACTTGGAGGCCGTCGAGACGGCCGTGGGTGCGGCCCGTCGAGTCGCCGCGCCCGGGTTCGCGGCCGCCGTCGAGACCGAGCTGCGCCGTCTCGCCATGCCGAACGCCCGATTCGAGGTGCACGTGGCCCCGGACCGCTCCGGGAGCGATGTCACGTGGTGGCTCGGAGCCAACCCCGGCGAGCCTCTGCTGCCTTTGGCCAAGGTGGCGTCGGGCGGTGAGCTGGCTCGGGCCATGCTGGCCGTGCGCCTGGTTCTTACCGAGCGGGGGCTTCTCACCGAACGGGGACCGGCCTCCACCTTCGACGCCGCCGGGAACGAGGCGGTCGATGATCCTTCGACGCTGGTCTTCGATGAGGTCGACGCCGGGATCGGCGGCGAGGCGGCCGTCGCGGTCGGCCGGGCCCTGGCCGCCCTCGGCCAGCGTCACAGGTGTTGGTGGTGACCCACCTGCCGCAGGTGGCCGCGTTCGGAGATCGCCACCTGGTCGTTCGCAAGCACACCGTGGGCGCCCGCACCGTCGCCGAGGTAAACGACGTCGACGGGCCGGACCGGGTGGTCGAGCTGTCCCGGATGCTGTCTGGACGCCCGAACAGCGCCACCGCTCGGCGCCACGCGGAGGAGTTGCTCGCCCAACGGCTGCCCCTTTCTTCCGCCTGACCGCCCGGGCGAGTATCCCCCGGCGAGTGAACGGGGGGCGGTAGGGTGGGGTGGCCGACCGGTGGGTCCACCGAGAGCCATTGCGACTGACTCGAGTGGAGGAGTGACTTGGCGAAGCACATCTTCGTCACCGGTGGGGTGACGAGTTCGTTGGGAAAGGGACTGGCCGCGTCCTCGCTGGGCCGGCTGCTGAAGAGCCGGGGCCTGCGGGTCACGATGCAGAAGCTCGACCCGTACATCAACGTCGACCCCGGAACCATGAACCCGTTCGAGCACGGCGAGGTCTTCGTCACCGACGACGGCGGGGAGACCGACCTGGACCTCGGCCACTACGAGCGATTCATCGACGAGAACCTCCACCGCGAATCCAACGCCACCACCGGGTCCATCTACCAGAGCGTGATCGCCAAGGAGCGGCGAGGTGACTTCCTCGGCAAGACCGTGCAGGTCATCCCGCACATCACCGACGAGATCAAAGACCGCATCAAGCGCCTGGCGACCGACTCCGTCGACGTGGTCATCACCGAGGTCGGCGGCACCGTCGGCGACATCGAGATCCTCCCGTTCCTGGAAGCGATCCGCCAGTTCCGCAAGGACGTCGGACGGGACAACGTCTGCTACGTCCACGTCACCCTCGTGCCCTACCTCGGGCCGTCCGGAGAGCAGAAGACCAAGCCGACCCAGCACTCCGTCACCGAGCTGCGCAGCCGAGGCATCCAGCCCGACGTGATCATCTGCCGCAGCGACCGGCACATCTCCTCGGCGTTGAAGCGCAAGATCTCCTTGCTGTGCGACGTCCCCATGGAGGCGGTGGTGTCGTGCATGGACGCCCCCAACCTCTACGAGATCCCGCTGGCCCTGCACGAGGAAGGGCTCGACACCTACGTCTGCCGGCTGCTCGGGTTCGAGGCATCCGGCGACGGTGCGGCGCCCCACCCGCTGGACCTCTCGGCGTGGCAGGCCCTCGTCGAGCGGGTCGAGGCCGCCACCCGTCCGGTTCGCATCGGCCTCATCGGCAAGTACGTCAATCTGCCCGACGCCTACCTGTCGGTGGTCGAGGCCCTGCGCCACGGCGGGTACGCCCACGGGGCCAAGATCGACCTCGAGTGGATCCAGGCCGAGGAGGTCGAGGGCCTCCTCGCCGACGGTGCCCTACGAGATCTCGACGGGATCGTCATCCCGGGTGGGTTCGGCGAGCGGGGCATCGAAGGCAAGATCGCGGCGGCGACCTACGCCCGGGAGAACGAGATCCCCTGCCTCGGCCTCTGCCTCGGACTGCACGTGATGGTGATCGACTACGCCCGCAACGTGGTCGGTCTGGCCGGGCGCCAACTCCCGCGAGTTCGACGCCGCGTCCCCGCACCCCGTGATCGACTTCATGGACGAGCAGCGCGACGTGGTCGACTTCGGCGGCACCATGCGGCTCGGCGCCTATCCGGCCCGGCTCACACCCGGGTCGGTCGTGGCCACGACCTACGGCGCAGAGTTGGTGTACGAGCGCCATCGGCACCGCTACGAGGTCAACCCCCGCTACCGGTCCCGTCTCGAGGGCGCCGGCCTGGTGTCATCGGGGACCTCGCCTGACGACCGGCTGGTCGAGTTCATCGAGCTGCCCGGTCACCCGTTCTGGGTCGGCACCCAAGCCCACCCCGAGTTCAAGAGCCGGCCCGACAACCCTCATCCGCTGTTTGCGGCGTTGGTTGGCGCCGCCTTGCGCCGCGCCGACGGCCGATCGCCCCGACTGCTCGACATCGACGGTCTTGCCAGCGTTTCGTAAGGTCGGTGAGGGCGAGGTCTTTCGCGGCTCGCTGATTCGGGTGGTGTCGGCCCGATTCGAGAGCCCCGACGGCGAACAGTTCGAGCGGGACGTGGTGCATCATCCCGGCGCCGTGGTCGTGGTGCCGCTTGACTGCAGCCGGCACGGTGCTGATGGTGCGCCAGTTCCGGGCGGCCGTGGACGGCGACCTGCTCGAGGTGCCAGCTGGTAAGCGCGACGTGGATGGCGAGGCCACCGAGGTGACCGCGGCCCGGGAGCTGGCGGAGGAGGTGGGCCGCCGAGCCGGACGTCTCGACCTGCTGGCCCGCTTCTACAACTCTCCGGGCTTCAGCGACGAGTTCACCTGGCTCTACCTGGCCCAGGACCTGTCGTCCGTCCCGCTCGACCGCCAGGGCGCCGAGGAACAGCACATGACCATCGAGGAGGTACCGCTCGCCGCCGTGCCTGGGATGATCCGGGCCGGGGAGATCGTCGACGCCAAGTCGATCATCGGGCTGACCCTTACGGCCGCCCAGCTCGGCGCGGCCCGAACGTAGTTCCTGAGGTGGTGCGTCCCTGAGGCCCGGTGGCCGGGAGGTCCGGTGGCCCTGAGCGGCGGGGCGGTTGTCGGCGATAGTGGGCTTTCTTCGGATGACCATCCGGTTACACTCGGATGGATGGCAGCCGACGCGACGATCCAGGGACTGCGGGCCACGCTCGAGGAGGAGCGCGACTCCCTGCGGCGCCAGCTGGTGGAGCTCGGCCACGGCGCCAAGGGCCTCGACTACGACCCGAACTTCGCCGACTCCAGCCAGGTGACCGCGGAGCGTGGTGAGAACGAAGCGCTGGTCAACAAGCTGGTCGAGGGCCTGCGGGAGGTCGAGCACGCTCTCAGCAAGCTCGGCACCGAGTCGCTACGGCGTCTGCGAGAACTGCAGCCAGCCCATCGCCCCGGCCCGGCTGGAGGCCAGACCCGAGGCCCGGCTGTGTATCGATTGCGCCGCCGCCGCCGTCAACCGGCGCTAGTCCGACCAGGACACGACCGGGACGGCAGGGAGCGGCCACTACCGCCACCCCGCCAGTTGGGTGCTCGCCCGGCCCTCGGCCCGGACCTGGTGGTTGTTGCTGTCGCCGCCGACTCCTTGGGCGGGCCTGAACTCGTCGCCGGCCGGCCATCCGGTTTGGCCCGGCCGCTCGGAGCCCGCCGGCCCGGCCCGACCCGCTGGCCCAGCCCGATCCGGCTGACCCAGCCCGATCCGGCGACCCAGCCCGATCCGGCGACCCAGCCCGACCTGGCGGCCCAGCCCGACTCGGCGGCCCGGGCCGGGCCGATGAAACGCCTGGCTCACCCTCAGAGCCTGGTGGTGATCGGTCTGGTCGCCATTGCCCTGTACTCCGTGCGGCACACCTTCAGCTCGACGACAATCATCGTGTTCGCGGTCGCGGTGCCGTCCATCATCCTCCACGAACTGGCCCACGGGGTGACAGCTCTGGCCTTCGGCGACGATACGGCCAAGCGGGCCGGGCGGCTGACGCTCAACCCGGTCCGCCACGTCGACCCGATCGGCACTCTGGTCTTGCCCGGCGTGCTGGCCCTGGCTGGTCTGGGCGCATTCGGGTACGCCAAGCCGGTGCCGATCAACCCCAGCCGGATGCGCAGCCCCCGCAACTCGGCCCTGATCGTCAGCCTGGCCGGCCCAGCCACCAACCTGGCCCTGGCCGGAGTCTCGATCCTCCTGCTGCGCCTGGCCCGGCCGGCGGGCACCGCCCAAGCGGTCAACTTCCTGGTGTCCAACTTCGGCGTGACCTCGCTGAACCTGACCGACCGGGTCCTGTACCTGTTCGGGTTCGTCAACGTCACCCTGGCCGTGTTCAACGCCCTGCCGATACCCCCCCTCGACGGTTCCGCGGTGGTGGCCCGGTTGCTCCCGCCTTCGGCTATGCCGGCCTGGTACAGCTTCCAGCGCTACTCCATGGCGATCCTGCTGGTGGTGGTCCTCCTCGATCCCGGCAACTTCTTGGGCCACATTTTCGGACCGGCCGAGCGGGCGTGGGCCCATCTGCTGTCGGGATGAGGGGTTGGGCCCGGCCGGGGTACGGGTCGGCGGCTGGGGTGGCAGGACCGCCGGGGACCGCCCGGCGGCCGGGGTACGGGTCGGCGGCTGGGGTAGCAGGACCGGCGGGGACCGGCTGGCGGCCGGGGTCGATCCCCTCGAACTGAGTTCGTTATATATGTCGGGCAGGACGCGACTTATAAACAAAATCGACCGGGCGACTGCCACCTTTGGTAGGTACGACCGACTTATGGAGTCGGATGTACAACAGGTGTACATCTCCCTCCAAAGGTCGAGTCGAGGCGACAAAGGTGAGGGCAGACGCGGCGGCAGGCGATGGCTGGCCGCGGGGGCCGGCGGGCCAGTTGGGGCGATCGATCGGGACAACGGGTCGGGTGG
Organism: uncultured Acidimicrobiaceae bacterium; assembly: GCA_963769725.1. Classification (GTDB taxonomy): domain Bacteria; phylum Actinomycetota; class Acidimicrobiia; order Acidimicrobiales; family Palsa-688; genus PALSA-693. The sequence goes on from CAVYMU010000014.1 coordinate 332,905, forward strand.
GACCGCCCCGCCGCGATGTCGGCTGCTCAGCCAGGTGCCACCAGACCGACCGCGTCACCTGCCCGGCGCAAAGTCCGGCGGGCTACTTCGTCCGCATGCTCAGCTCCATTGCGGAGGACCTTGGCCACCGCCCCCGGATCCTCCGCCCAGCTGCGGTAGGCCGCCTGGATCGGCGTCAGCGTGGTCACGACGGCGCCGGCCACGTCGGCCTTGAGGGGCCCATACTGGGTGTAGTCGCCGGCGACCTCGGCCGGTGCGGCGGCCCTGGATGGCGCCCAGTATCTCGAGCAGGTTGGCCACGCCGGGCTTGGTGGCGGGGTCGTAGCGCACCGCGTTCGGGCCGGTGTCGGTGTCGGTGACCGCCCGCTGGATCTTGCGCTCGATGGTCGCCGGATCGTCGAACAGGCCGATCGTCCCCGGTCGGACTCTCGCTCGACTTGGACATCTTCTTGGTCGGGTCCTGGAGGTCCATGATCCGGGCGCCGCGGCCGGCAGGCGGAACGACCGCCTCGGGGATCACGAACGTCTCGCCATAACGGGTGTTGAAACGCTGGGCCAGATCGCGGGTCAACTCGAGGTGCTGGCGCTGATCGTCGCCCACGGGCACCCGGTCGGTGTCGTACAGCAGGATGTCCGCGGCCATGAGGACCGGGTAGGTGAACAGCCCGACCCGGGCCGATTCCTCGCCGTGGCGCGCCGACTTGTCCTTGAACTGCGTCATGCGCCGCAGCTCGCCCATCCCGGCGGTGCACTCGAGCAGCCAGGCCAGCTGGGAGTGGGCCGGGACGTGACTCTGCACGAAGAGGGTGCACGTCTCGGGATCCAGGCCGGCGGCCAGCAGCAGGGTGGCCATGGTCAGGGTGGCCTGGTGCAGCTCGGCCGGAGTCGCCCGGCTCGGTCAGGGCGTGCAGGTCGACGACGCAGTAGAAGCAGTCGCCCTGGCGCTGATCGGCCACCCACCACCGCACCGCCCCCAGCAGGTTGCCGAGGTGGGGTTCGCCGGTGGGTTTGATGCCCGAGAAGACTCTGGCCATCCGGTCATGGTACGCGGCAGATAGGCCGGGCGGCCGCGCCTGACCGGCGGGGGGCGGGGACTCATGAGCCATCCCCGGGTTGGGTCCGGTGGCTCAGTAATGTGATCGAGTGCCCTACACGGTGAGCACGCCCGTCTTCGAGGGCCCCTTCGACCTGCTGCTGCATCTGATCAGCCGAGACCAGGTCGACCTGTGGGAGGTCTCGCTGTCGGACATCGTGGACGAGTACGTGGCCACCCTGGAGCAGATGCGCGCCGCCCTGGATCTGGAGGTGGCCACCGAGTTTCTCCTGATCGCGGCGGTGCTGCTGGAGCTGAAGGCCCGGCGCCTGCTTCCCGGTCGCGACGATGTCGAGCCGGAGGAGGAACTGGCCCTCTGGGAGGAGCGGGATCTGCTGCTGGCCCGCCTGCTCGAGTGCAAGACGTTCAAGGACGCGGCCGGCGCCATGCAGCGCATGATGGAGAACGCCGGGCCGGTGCTGGGCCCGGGTGTCAGGTCCGGACGAGCGCTTCGCCGCCGTCGTCCCGGACCTCCTCGCCGGCGTCACCGCCGTCGACCTGCAGGCCACCATGCAGGGCCTGCTCGCACCGAAGCCGGCGCCCGGAGTCCTGCTCGACCACGTGGCGCCGGTGCGCATCAGCGTGCGGGACGCGGTCGATGAGCTGCTCGACGAGCTGCCGCGCGTCGGGCGGATGTCCTTTGCGCGGCTGACCGGTGGTCTGGGCGAGCGGCTGGAGGTCATCGTGAGGTTCCTCGCCCTGCTCGAGCTGTACAAGCGGGGGCTGGTCGAGCTGGATCAGGCCTCTCCGGCTGCCCCGCTCGAGGTGTGCTGGCTGGGCGACGACGACCCTGCCGGGCCGGCGCCGGCGCCTTTGATGTCGAGGAATACCAGGGGTAGCTGGACATGGCATCCGAGACGCATGCGGGCCATCGAAGCCATCGTGATGGTCGCGGACCTCCCGGTCGAGCCCCAGCTGCTGGCCCAGCTGCTGGAGATGTCGCCCGCGCGGGTCGAGGAGTGCTGCGCCGAGCTGGCCGCCGTCGTACCGGGACGACGATCGGGGCTTCGAGCTGGTGCGGGTGGCGGGCGGCTACCGCTTCCAGAGCCACGCCGACCTGGCCCCCTACGTCGAGCGCTATCGTCCTCGAGGGCCAGACCGCCCGGCTGTCGGCGGCCGCGCTCGAGACCCTCGCCATCGTGGCCTACAAGCAGCCCGTGTCCCGGGCCCAGATGGCCGCCATCCGGGGCGTCAACGTGGACGGAGTCATCCGCACCCTCAGTCCCGCGGGCTTCGTCGCCGAGGTCGGCCGTGATCCAGGCCCCGGTCAGGCGGTGCTGTACGGCACCACCGCCCTGCTGCTCGAGCGCCTGGGCCTCGACCGCATCGAGGAGCTGCCACCGCTGGCCCAGTTCGTTCCCGGTCCAGAGATCATGGACGCCCTCGAGCACAGCGGTGCGATCGGATCAGCGGGCGGGGGTCAACTCCCTGTCCGAGGACGAGAGTGCTGACGACGCCGGAGCCGACGTGGCCGGGTCCCAGCCCGTCCGGGGTGAGCCTGCCGCCGCCGACCCCGACCCCGAGCCTTTGGCTCCCGAGCCCGCCGGCTCGGATCCACCTACCGGCGCCCCCTGGCCAGGCGCCACCGCACCAGCCGGGGACCTCGAGCACCCGGGACCGTGACCACCGGGAGCGGGTCCGACCCCGAGGGTCAGCGCCTCCAGAAGGTCCTGGCCCAGAGTGGCATCGGCAGCCGGCGGGCGTGCGAAGACCTGATCGCCGCGGGCCGGGTGGGGGTCAACGGGGAGGTGGCGGCCCTGGGCCGTCGGGTTGACCCGACCACCGACCGGGTGACTGTCGACGGCGTCCCGGTAGCCGTCCAGCCCGGGCTGGTGTACTACCTGCTCAACAAACCGGCCGGCGTGGTCAGCACCGCCGCCGATCCCGCATGGCCGGCCCGCGGTGACCGGCCTGGTCCCGAGCGAACCACGCGTCTACCCGGTCGGCCGCCTCGACGCCGACAGCGAGGGGCTGCTGCTGCTCACCAACGACGGGGATCTCACCTACCGGCTCACCCATCCCAGCTTCGGGGTGGAAAAGGAGTACCTGGTGGTCGTCGACGGCACTCCGAGACCGGGCGCCCTGCGCCGCCTGCGCGAGGGGGTCGACCTGGAGGACGGCCGGACCTCGGCCGCCCGCGTGGCCCTGGTGGCCCCGAACGGCCTGCGCATCACCATCCACGAGGGGCGCAACCGTCAGGTCCGGCGCATGTGCGAGGCGGTCGGCCATCCGGTCCGCCGGCTGGTCCGCACCCGCATCGGGCCGATCCGGGTCGCCACGCTGGCGCCAGGGGAGTGGCGGGAGCTGACCGCGGCGGAGGTCCGGGCCCTGGAGCGGGCCGCGGCCGGCTCGCCCGAGCGCCGCCACCGTCCCGCCTAGTCTTTTCGACCATGGCCGCCGATGATCATTCGCCCGATCGGTGATCCCCGATCCTGCCAATCTGCGGGCCCAGATCGTCGGCACCGGGCTGATCGGCGGCTCGATCGGCCTGGGCTTGCGCCGGCGAGGCTGGCGGGTCTCCGGCTCGGACCTCGATCCGCGCCGGCAGGCCCGGGCCTGGGAGCTCGGGCGCGATCGACGAGGTCGGCACCGACCCCGATGCGCTCATCACCTTCGTCGCCACTCCGGCCGGGGGCCGTCGCCGAGGCGGCCGCCGAGGCTCTCGGACGGCAAGGAATCGTCACCGACGTGGCCGGGATCAAGGGGCCCATCGTCGCCAAGCTTGACCATCCCCGCTTCGTCGGGGGCCACCCCATGGCCGGGTCCGAACAGGAGGGTGTCGACGGATCAGACCCGGAGATGTTCGAAGGGGCCACCTGGGTCCTCACGCCCAGCAGCCAACACCGACCCGGTGGCCTTCGCCACCGTGCGCACCGCCGTCACCGCCCTGGGGGCCAACGTGGTCGAGCTGCCTGCGGCGCGCCACGACGATCTGGTGGCCATGGTCTCCCACGTGCCGCACCTCACCGCGGCCACCCTGATGAATCTGGCCGCCGACACCGCCCTCGAGCACGCCACCCTGCTCCGCCTGGCCGCCGGCGGATTCCGGGACATGACCCGTATCGCCGCAGGTGATCCGGCCATCTGGCCGGATATCTGCGTGCGAGAACCGCTCCGGGATCCTCGAGGTGCTCGACCGGCTGCTGTGTGCCCTCGGCGAGGTTCGCGACCTGGTGGCGGACGGCGACCGGACCCTGATGCTCGCCGTGCTCGAGCGGGCCCGCCACGCCCGGGTCAACCTTCCTGCCGGGGCACCGTCGAGCGAGATGCACCTCCGAGATCCGGGTCCCGGTCCTCGACCGGCCGGGCGTCCTGGCCGAGGTGACCACGCTGCTCGGTGAGATGGCGGTCAACATCTACGACCTTGAGATCGCCCACAGCGCCGAAGGCGACCGAGGCGTGCTGGTGCTGGTGGTGGACGCCACGACCACCGATCGGGTCCGCGACGCCCTCCACCTGCGAGGCTTCCGCTGCTCGGTCCGACCGCTCGGCGCATGAGCACGTTCGTCGCCGTACCCGCCGGGGCCGGGCTGCGGCGGCCGGATTCGGGTGCCGGGCGACAAGTCGATCTCCCACCGGGCCCTGCTGCTGGCGGCCCGGGCCGAAGGCCGATCCCGCCTCTCGGGCCTGTCCACCGGAGAGGACGTCGCTGCACACCGTCGCCGCCATCCGGGCCTTCGGCGCCGGGGTGACAACCGGATCCGCTGGCGAGCGTCGTCGTCGACGGCGGATCCGCCCGCCTCAGAGAGCCGGACGCCCCGGTCGACGTCGGCAACTCGGGGACCGGTATCCGCCTCCTGGCCGGGTGGGCCACGGCGATCGATGGCCTCACGGTGCTGTACGGCGATGCCTCGATCGCCCGCCGGCCCATGGAACGCGTCGTCGAGCCCGCTGCGGTCCATGGGCGCCAGGATCGACGGGCGTCACGGCGGCCGACTGCCGCCGCTCGTCGGTCCGCGGCGGAGGATTGCACGGAATCGACTACCGCCTCCCGGTGCCGAGCGCCCAGGTCAAAGGAGCCGTTCTCCTCGCCGGGCTGGCCGCCGAGGGGCCGACGACGGTGCGAGAGGACGTGCCGACCCGGCAGCACACCGAGGAGCTGCTTGGAGTTGTGCGGCGCCGACATCGAGACCGGCGCCGGGCTCGGTCACCGTCCGCGCCGTCGCCGCTCCGGCCCTTCGATCTGGACGTTCCCGGCGACCCGTCCCAGGCCGCCTTCTGGATCGTGGCGGCGTGCATCACCCCGGGGAGCGAACTGATGGTGGATCACGTGTACGTCGGCCCCGGACGAGCCGGCTTCCTGGACGTGCTGCGCCGCATGGGCGCCGACATCGAGGTCGACGACGAGGATCCCGCTCACCCACACGGCCCGCCTCATCGCCCGACACGGTCCGCTGCACGCCACCGACGTCGGCGGCGCGGAGGTGCCGTCGCTGATCGACGAGATTCCCGGTGCTGGCAGTGGCGGCTGCCTGCGCCGAGGGGACCACGACGTTCGCCGACGCCGCCGAGCTCAAGGTCAAGGAGAGCGACCGCATCGCCACCGTGGTCGCCGCCCTGCAATCGATCGGGGCGCGGCGCCGAACGCCCGACCGGACGGCCTCGTCGTCCACGGTGGAGCCGGCCGCCCCCTGGCCGGCGGACGCGTCGAATCGGCTGGCGACCACCGGGTGGCCATGGCGATGGCCGTGGCCGCGCCTGGCGGCCGCCACTCCGATCCGGATCGCGGGGTGGGACGCCGTGGCGACCAGCTATCCCAGCTTCGAGGAGGAGTACCAGCGGTGCGTGTCCCAAGCCGTGTGATAGCCATCGACGGGCCCGCCGGGTTCGGGGAAGTCGACCGTCGCCCGGGCCGTGGCCGACCGGCTCGGGCTCGCCTACCTCGACACGGGGGCCATGTACCGGGCCGTCGCCTTCGCGGCCATCCGGCGAGGCATCGACCCGGCTGACGCCGATGCTGGTGGCGCGAGCTGGCCCGGGCCATGGAGCTGACCGTCGGCGACACCGTCATCGTCGACGGGGTGGACGCCACCATCGAGATCCGCAACCCCGAGGTCACCCGGGCCGTGAGCACCGTGGCCGCCAACCCGGCCGTCCGGGCGGAGATGGTCCTGCGCCAGCGGGAATGGGCTGCCGCCCACGGAGGCGGAGTGGTGGAGGGCCGGGACATCGGCACGGTCGTGTTTCCCGACGCCGCCGTCAAGGTGTACCTGACCGCCGACGACCGGGAACGGGCCAGCCGGCGCAGCAAGGAGATGCTCGACCTGCACTACGACGAGGTGGCCGCCGACATCGCCCGCCGGGACCACATCGACTCCACCCGGCCGGCGTCGCCGCTCAGCGTTGCCGCCGACGCCGTTCGCATCGACACCACCGGGCGCGACGTCGACGCAATCGTGGACGAGGTCCTCGCCTTGGTCGCCGCCGAGCAACTGCCCGTCCTGAGTGGTGCAAGCAGCCGACTCGAAGCTCAGCCTGGCCTGGTATGCCGTGGCTCGGGGTGTGGTCGAAGGCGTCTGCCGCTCCTACTGGCGGGTCGAGATCCGAGGCCGCGAGCACGTCCCGAAGTCGGGGGCGTACGTGATCGCGCCGGTCCACCGCTCCAACATCGACACCCTCCTGGCCGGCTGCCTCACCCGGCGACGGATCCGGTTCATGGGCAAGGACAGCCTGTGGAAGCAACCGCTGGAGCGGTGCCCTCTTCAGCTCGCTCGGGGCCTTTCCGGTCCACCGGGGCACGTCCGGACCGGGAGGCCCTGCGGACCTGCGAGGAGGCCCTGCGGGAGGGCGAGCCGGTCGTGCTGTTCCCGGAGGGCACCCGCCAGTCCGGTCCGGCGGTGCAGCCCCTCTTCGAGGGGGCCTCCTTCGTGGCCGCCCGGGCCGGGGTGCCGATCGTCCCGGTCGGTATCGGCGGCAGCGAGTGGGCCATGCCGAAAGGCAAAAAGCGGATTCTTCCCGGTCAAGGTGGTCATGGTCGTCGGTCCCGCCATCGAGATGCCCGACCGTCAGGCCGGCGGCCGGGTGTCCCGCCGGGCGGTGGCCGAGGTTTCGGACCGGCTGCACCAAGAGTTGCAGGCCCTCTTCGACCAGGCCCTGGCCGCCGCCGGGAGGTCCTGACCGGCCGCCCCGCTACCGGCCGTCGCCCGTGCGGCACCGGTCCTGGCCTTCACCCCGATCGGCACCGGTCCTGGCCTTCACCCCGATTGTGTGCAGAACTCCGTCATATAGACGGTAGTTCTGCACACTATCGGCCGGCTGAGCGTCTGGACCCGGAGGTCGGGGGGCCGAGCGTCGGGTCTCGGCCGGTTGGAGGGCCCGGGGAGGGGCCTGGGACCGCCATTCGGACCGCCCCGGCCCACCGACGCCGGCGGGGGGAGGGCCCCCCTCTCCTCAGCGGGTCAGGCCGGCCAGCGCCACTGACGCGGTGAAGCTCACGGTCCTCGACCGGCGGCGCGCCGCCGGCGGTCGGGTCGCCGCCGGGTGCCAGGCCGGCCACCGCCGCGGCCGCGGCCAGGTGGCGCACCGCGTCACGCAGCTCCCGCGGCAGCGGGAAGTACTCGTCCTCGTCGACGGCCCGGACCTCCTCGACGCCCCGGCGGGGGGCCAGCCGGGCGACCACCGCCTGGACCAGCTCCTCGGGCGCGGAGGCCCCGGCGATGACCCCGACCCGTGCCGGTCAGGTCGTCGGGCAGCTCGGCGGCCTCGTTGACCCGCAGCACCCGGGTGCAGCCGGCCGTCGACGGCGGTGCGCTCCAGGGCCAGGGTGTTCGACGAGTTGGCCGAGCCGATCACGACGACCGCGTCGCATCGCGCGGCGATGGCCTTGAGGGCGGCCTGCCGGTTGGTGGTGGCGAAGCACAGGTCGGAGGTGCCCGGGACCCACAGGTCCGGCCAGCGATCCTTGGCCGCCCCGAGCAGCGCCTCCCACTCGTCGACCGCCAGGGTGGTCTGGGCCAGGAACGCCACCGGCCCGTCGGGGTCCGGCAGGGCCTCGAGCTCGTCGAGGCGCTCGACCCGCTGCACCGCATCGGGGGCGACCGCGACGGTGCCGATGGCCTCCTGGTGGCCCTCGTGGCCGACGTACACGATCGTGTAGCCCTTGCCGGCCCGCACCTTGACCTCGTGGTGCACCTTCTTGACCAGCGGGCACACGGCGTTGACGACCGCTCCGCCCCGGGCCCGGGCCGCGTCGACCACCTCGGGTGGCGAGCCGTGGGCCGACAGCATCAGCGGGGCACCCTCGGGCACCTCGGCGACGTCCTCGACGAAGACCACGCCCAGCTGGCGGAAGCGCTCCACGACCACCTGGTTGTGCACGATCTCGTGGTAGCAGTACACCGGCGGCTCGAAGACCCGGGTCATCCAGGCCAGGGCCTTGATGGCCATCTCCACGCCGGCGCAGAACCCCCGTGGCGACGCCAGCAGCACCTGGTCCACGTCCACGCCCCCAGGGTACCGGTCCCGGACCAGCCCGGCCGTCCGGCCGCAGTAACCTGGCCAGGCTATGTCCACTGCCCCGCGTGGTGGCGGTGGCCCCCGGGTCGCCCGGCCGCCCGGGCCGGCCTCCAGCCCGGCGACGAGATCGTCGCCATGGACGGCCAGCTCCCCCGAGACATCATCGAATACCAGCTGCTCGCCGATCAGGCCGAGCTGGAGCTCGACGTGCGCCGAGGCGGCCTCGAGCGCGTCGGTCACGGCTGACCCGAGACGGCGGCGAAGCCGCTCGGGCATCGAGCTCGACGCCGCCCTGTTCGACCGGGTCCGGACCTGCGACAACCACTGCGAGTTCTGTTTCATCCACCAGCTGCCGAAGGGCCTGCGCCGCAGCCTGTACACCCGAGACGACGACTACCGCCTGTCGTTCCTGTACGGCAACTTCACCACCCTGACCCGCTTCACCGAGGCCGACCTCGAGCGGGTCGTCACCGAGGGCCTGTCACCGCTGTGGGTGAGCATCCACGCCACCGATCCCGAGGTGCGGGCCCGGATGCTGCGCAACCGCCGGGGCGCCACCAGCCTGCGCTGGCTGCGGGCCCTCCTCGACCACGGCATCGAGGTGCACGGCCAGGTGGTGGTCTGCCCGGGCGTCAACGACGGCGCCGATCCTCGACGACACCCTGGCCGGCGTCCTCGACCGCTATCCGGAGCTGGCCACGCGTGGCCTGCGTACCCCTCGGCGTGAGCCGCTTCAACGTGGAAACCGCCATGCGGCCCGCACACCAGCCGGCGAGGCGGCCGCCGTGGTGGACCTGGTTGAGCGCTGGCAGGACATGTTCCTGTCGGCCCTGGGGCGACGCCTGGTGTACGCGGCCGACGAGTACTACCTGCTGAGCGGGCGGTCTTTCCCCGCCCTCGGAGACCTACGGCGGCATCGCCCAGCACGACAACGGCGTCGGCATGGCGCGCGCCTTCGAGGCTCGCTTCGAAGGGCAGCACGAGGCCCCGGCCGGCGGACCGGGCGGGTTCTTCCAGTCGGTCGACGGCGCCCCGGCCAGCGGCTACCGGGCCCCTCGCCTGGCCACCGGCCGGTCACGCTGCGGCCCCGGCGTGGCGCGCCTATCACCGTCCTCACCGGCGCCTACGGGGCCCAGGTGATCCGGCCTCTGGTGGGCGCCGTGGCTCCCGGAAGCCGAGGTGCTGGCGGTGGCCAACGGGTTCTTCGGCGGCAACATCGGCGTCGCCGGACTGCTCACCGGCGCCGACCTGATCCCGGCCCTCGGCCAGGCGCCGGTCGGCCGACGCTACCTGCTCCCCGACGTGTGCCTGTCCGGCGGACGCTTCCTCGACGGCTCGGTCTCGACGACCTACCCCGTCCGGTCGAGGTGGTGCCGGCGGACGGCGCCGCCCTGCGCGCCGCCCTGACGGGCTCCAGGTAAAGACGGCCCGGATGGCTCCCCCAGGTTCGCGGCCGGTAGTGGCCGTCGTGGGCCGGCCGAACGTCGGGAAGAGCACGCTGGTCAACCGGATCGTCGGGCGGCGCGAGGCCATCGTGGAGGAGCGCCCCGGCGTCACCCGGGACCGCAAGGTGCTCGACGCCGAATGGGCCGGGCGCGAGTTCAGCATCGTCGACACCGGCGGCTGGCTGGCGGCCGGGGACTCCCTCGCCCGGCCGGTGAGCGCCCAGGCGGAGCGGGCCATCGCCGAGGCCGCGGTCGTCCTGTTGGTGGTCGACGCCACCGTCGGGATCACCGAGGAGGACGCCCGGGTGGCCGGCCTGTTGCGCCGGCTGGGTCGACCGACGCTGGTGGTGGCCAACAAGGTGGACGGGGACAGCCGGGACATCGACGCCTGGGTCTTCTCCCGGCTTGGCCTCGGCGATCCCTACCCGGTCAGCGCCGTGCACGGGCGGGGCACCGGTGACCTGCTCGACGACGTGGTGGCTCGGCTGCCGGTTGATCCGGAGACACCTCCGGCGGACCAGGCGGACATCGCCGTCCCGTCGGTGGCCATCGTGGGCCGGCCCAACGTCGGCAAGTCCACCCTGTTCAACCGGCTCATCGGCGACGAGCGGTCGGTGGTGCACGACCTGCCCGGCACCACCCGAGACAGCATCGACACCTTGGTCTCGACCGCCGACGGCGACGTGAGCTTCATCGACACCGCCGGCATGCGCCGGCGGGCCAAGGAGGCGGAGGGTGCCGAGTACTACTCGCTGGTCCGGGCCCTGCAGGCCCTCGACCGCGCCGACGCCGCCCTGCTGGTGATCGACGCCACCGAAGGGATCACCCGTCAGGACCAGCGGCTGGCCGAGCGGGTGGACGCCGCCGGGCAACCCGGTAGTGGTGATCCTCAACAAGTGGGAACTGCTCGACACCGCCCAGCGGGCCCAGGTCGTGGAGGACCTCGAGGACCGGCTGGCCTTCCTGGCCTACGCCCCGGTGCTCAAGGTCAGCGCCCGCACCGGCCTGGGGGTCCACCGGCTGTACCCGGCCCTGCAGACCACGCTCGGCGCGACCAAGCGACGGGTGGCGACCGGGGAGCTGAACCGGGTCCTGGCCGAGGCCCAGGCCGCCCACCGCTCCCCGGGAGGCCGGGTCCTCTACGCCACCCAGGGGGCGACGGACCCGCCCACCTTCACCCTGTTCGCCACCAAGGCCATCCCCGCCCCCTACCTGCGGTACCTGGAACGGAAGCATCCGAGAGCATTTCGGCTTCGGCCCGACCCCGCTGGTGTTCCGGGTCCGGCGCCGAACTACCTGATCCTGGTTCGGACAGGGGTCTAGTAGCGTTTCGGCCATGTTCACCCAGCCGTGGCTGGCGGCCGCGGCGGTGTTCTGTGCGTATCGCGGCCGCCCTGTGGGGCCGGGCGGCCGCCCGCCTGGCCCGGGCGGCCCGGCGCATCGAAGCCGAGACGGCCTCGTCGTCGCACGGCCGGGACGCCACCGAGCTGGCCCGGGCGGCCTTCGACAAGGACCTGCACACCGCCGTCCTCTACGCGGTGCTGACGGTCGGGTTCGCGGTGGCCTCCATCTCCAGGTCCGCCTGGTACCAGCTGCCGCTGCTGGCGGTGAGCATCCCGGTGGTGGTGTCGATCCGCTACGCCCCCCGGTTCTTCGACGAGGCCCGCCTGGCCGAGAACCGGGCCATGCTGGAACGGCGGGCCGAGGAGGTCCTGGCCCAGGAGGAGCTGGCCCCGCGCCGCTGGGCGGACCGCCTGGCCCCGGAGGTCCTTCCCCATATCGAAGGGTTCGAGCTGGGCCGGGTCTACGAGCCGGGCACCGGGATGATGGCCGGCGACTTCTACGACGTCTTCGTCACCTCCGCCCACCGCATGGCGGTCGTGATCGGCGACGTGGCCGGCCACGGGATCGAGCCGTCGATCACCGCCTTCCAGGTCAAGTACCTCCTGCGGACCTTCCTGCGCACCTACCGGGATCCGGCCCAGGCCCTGGAGGAGCTCAACCAGGTGCTCTCGACCAGCGGGCGCCCCGAGGACCTGGTGTCGGTGTGCGTGGTGGTCTTCGACACCGATGCGGGAACCCTGCGCCACGCCTCGGCCGGCCACCCGGCGGCCTGGCTGTGGCAGGACTCCGAGATGCGGGCCCTGCGCTCCACCGGCCCGCTGCTGACCCTCGACCCGGCCGCCACCTACCTCTCCCGAGAGGTGCCGCTCACGACCGGGCGACGTCCTGCTGCTCTACACCGACGGGCTGGCCGAGGCCCGCGCGGGTGGCCAGATCTTCGGCGAGGACCGCATCGCCGGCATCATCCGCCGGGACCCCGGCCAGGACGCCACCATCCTGTGCAAGACGCTGCTCGAGGCCGCCCGCGACTTCGCCGCCGAGCCGCTGAGCGACGACGTGGCCATCCTGGCCGTGCGGCGCATCTGAGACCGGGCCGGCCATGCCGTGGTGCGACGACTGCAGCAAGTTCTGGAACCCGCCGAGCATGGCAGCGGGCGGCAGGTGCCCGACGTGCGGCAAGGTGCTGGCCGCCGCCGCGCAAGGGGGTGCCCTGGCATTTCAAGCTGATGCTCGTCGCCCTCGCCGTCTACATGGTCTACCGGATCTACTGGCTGGCGGAGTGGCTGCCCAAGCACATCTGATCTGACACATGTCGGACCTGATCTGGCACATCCGATGTGGCAGCGCCCGCCGTCCCGTACTAGGGTCGGAGCGCCCACCGGGCGGTGGCGCAGTTTGGTAGCGCACCAGACTGGGGGTCTGGGGGTCGCGAGTTCAAGTCTCGCCCGCCCGACAGCGAGGTCTCCGGACCTCGCCGCGTCCCGGCTGGCACTGGGAGCGCCGGCACCGCGGCCGTGGGCACCGGGAAACGGTGACGCGTCCGGCTGCCGGCTGCAGACGCCCGGGACGGTCGTCTCAGAATCCGGGGGTGTAGCCGCCGCGGCCCATGGCCGCGCTGGTCTCGTAGTCGATGTCCTCGTCGACGCCGCCGAACACCTCGCTCACCCAGTCGAGGCGTTCGGTCAGGATCCGCTGGACGCCGGCCTGCAGGGTGGTGCTGCTGACGGCGCAGGAACTGCAGGAGCCCTGGAGCTGGACCTCGACCACACCGGTCTCCACGTCCGCGCTGACCAGTACCAGGTCCCCCCCGTCGGCCTGCACGGCGGGGCGGATCAGGTCGATCAGCTCGTTGAGATCGGCCAGTCGTTGGGCTCTGTCGTCATCGCTCAGCATGGGTGCTACCTCCGGGTCCATTCTGCCAGGTGAGGTGGTACTTGCTGCCGCCAACCTGGACGCGGGCGTCGAGAATGGCCCTCAGCGGACGGCGGGGGCGGCCACCGGGGCCGCGCCGGCTGCATGGCCGGTGTCGATGCCCCCAGCCCGGCCGCCGGGCCGGCTCCGGCGGGACCGGGGTCAGGTCTGACAGGCTCGACCATGCCTTACCCTTAGGGGGATGACCCAGCCGGGAGCATCCGAGCCATGGGCACCGCCTGAACCGGGCCAGGCGCCGGCGACGACTGAGCGGCTCGGGACGACCAACCCGGCCGCGACACTGCCCCCGCGCCGACGCGGCTACTGGATCCCGGCCCTGATTGCCATGGCCGTGCTGCTGGCCATCGGTCTGGCCTTCGGCGCCGGCGATCTCGACCACCGCGGCCCGTCCACGCTGGCCGGTTCGGAGATCACCCAGGACCTGGCTCAGGGCATCCAGGCCAAGGAGGGAACGCACACGCCCCCGGAGGTCCGGTGCCCGGACACCGAGCCGGTCCGGGCCGGGCTGGCAATTCGTGTGCACGGTCACCGAAGCCCGGGACCAGCCGGACCGTCCACGTGGTCGAGATCGACGGCCGGGGCACGCTGTCGTGGCATTTCGGACAGCTGACCAGTCCGCCCCGACCGCGCTTCCGAGAGTCCGGCCGCCCACACTCCTAGACTTCGGCTATGCGTCTCGACGCGACGGCGGGGGGAGGACCGGATCCTCACCGTGCCCAACGCCCTGACCGTGATGCGCCTGCTGTGCATCCCGCTGTTCGTCTGGCTGCTGGCCCAGCCGAATCGGTCGGGTTGGGTGGCCGCCGCCCTCCTGCTCGCCGTGCTCGGGGTGACCGACGGCGTCGACGGCTACGTGGCCCGCCATTTCGACCAGGTCTCGACGGTCGGCAAGGTGCTCGACCCCACCGCCGACCGGCTGCTGCTCGGGGTGGCGGCCATCGCCATCGTCGTGGCGGGGGCCGTCCCGGTCGGCGTGGCCGTCGCCGCCCTCAGCCGCGAAGCGCTGGTGGCGGTCGGGTTTCTGATCGTGGCCGCGGCCGGGCGGTCGCCGGATGGACGTCCAATGGGCCGGCAAGGCCGGCACGTTCGGCCTCATGTGCGCCCTGCCCCTGTTTCTCGATCGGGCACGCCCACGACGACTGGCACCAGCTGGCCGAGGCCCTGGCCTGGATGGCCGTGATCCCGGCGTTGGCGCTGGGCTGGTACGCGGCCATCACCTACATCCCGATGGCGCGCACGGCGCTGGCCGAGGGTCGCCGCCGGCGGCAGGAGGCCGCCACGATGAAAGCCGTCATCATGGCCGGCGGGGAGGGGACCCGCCTGCGGCCGCTCACCTCCAATCAGCCCAAACCCATGATGCCCATCGCCAACCGGCCGATGATGGAGCACATCGTCGAGCTGCTGAAGCGGCACGGCTTCGACGACATCGTGGTGACCGTCGGCCTTCCAGGCCAACGCCATCCGGACCTATTTCGGCAACGGCTCCGAGTTCGGGGTGCGCATGGTCGTACGCCACCGAGGAGAACCCGCTCGGCACGGCCGGCTCGGTCCGCAACGCCATGGACGAGCTCGACCGAGGCCGTTCCTGGTCATCTCCGGCGATGTCGTCACCGACATCGACCTGGCCGCGCGTCGTGGACTTCCACCGAGAGCGCAAGGCGCTGGCCACCATCGGCCTCAAGGCCATGGAGAACCCGCTGGAGTTCGGCATCGTCATCACCCGAGAGGACGGCTCTATCGAGCGCTTTCTCGAGAAGCCCACCTGGGGTCAGGTGTTCTCCGACACCATCAACACCGGCATCTACGTGCTCGAACCGGAGGTATTCGACTACATCGAGCCCGAAAAGGCCGTGGACTTCTCATCGGACGTGTTTCCCCGCCTGCTCGACGACGGGAGGCCGCTGTTCGGCTACGTGGCCGAGGGCTACTGGGAGGACGTCGGCACCCTCGACGCCTACATCAAGGCCCACCAGGACGTCCTCGACGCCCAGGTCGAACTGGAGATACCCGGCTTCCGCCTCGGCGACGGGATCTGGCTCGGGGAGGGGTCGGAGATCGATCCGGCCGCCACCGTGGACGGCCCGGCCATCATCGGCGACTACAGCCGGGTCGAAGCCGGCGCCCGCCTGGCCGAATACACCGTCCTCGGATCCAACGTGCGCGTCGGGCCGGACGCCTTCATCGAGCGGTCCGTGGTGCACGACAACGTGTACCTCGGCCCCGGAGTCCGGCTGCGGGGTGCGGTCGTGGGCCGGTCGAGCGATCTGCGCCGGGGCGCCCGCCTCGAGGAAGGCGTGGTCCTCGGCGACGAGTGCTTCGTCGGGCGAGCACGCCGTCATCAACCCCGGGGTCAAGGTCTACCCCTTCAAGACGGTCGAGCACGGCGCCGTCGTCAACTCGTCGATCGTGTGGGAGTCGCGAGGCGCTCGCAATCTCTTCGGACGGCTCGGCGTGGCCGGCCTGGCCAACGTCGACATCTCCCCGGAGCTGGCCGTCCGGCTGGCCATGGCGTACGGAACCACCATGAAGAAGGGATCGACGGTGGTGGCGTCCCGCGACACCAGCCGGGCGGCCCGGGTGCTCAAGCGGGCCCTGATGGTCGGCCTCAACGCCGCCGGCGTCGACGTGGCCGACCTCGAGGTGGCCACCGTGCCGGTCACCCGCTTCGGCGTCCGCATCGAGGGCGGCACCGGCGGCTTGTCGGTGCGCCTGGCCCCCGACGACCCGCAGTCGGTCGTCATCCGCTTCTTCGACGCCGGCGGCATCGACATCTCCGAGGCCGCCCAGAAGAAGATCGAGCGGCTCTTCTACCGGGAGGACTTCCGGCGCTCGCTGGCCGGCGAGATCGGCGACATGCGCTTTCCGGTGCGTACGGCCGAGTTCTACACCGCCGTGCTCATGGAGCACATCGACGTCGAAGCGGTCCGGGCGGCCCGGTTCAAGGTGGTTCTCGACTACGCCTACGGGGCGGCCAGCTTCGTGATGCCCAACGTGCTGTCGAAGCTCGGGCGCCGAGGTGCTGTCGGTAAATCCGTACGCCTCGACCCGACAGTCGCTCACCTTCGACCGTTGGGAGCACGCCGCCCAGGTGTCGGAACTGGTGCGGGCTTCGGGCGCCCACCTGGGCGCCGTCATCGACACCGACGGTGAGTACATCACCTTCGTCGACGACAACGGGCACATCCTCATTGACGACGAGGCGCTGATGGCCCTGCTGCATCTGGTGCTCGCCGACGCCGACCGCCGGGGTTCGCCGCCGCCCACGGTCGCCCTGCCCGTCTCGGTCGGCCGGGCGGTCGAGGCCATGTGCGACGACGCCGGGGCGACGCTGTTGTGGACCAAGCTGTCCACGCCCCACCTCATGGAGGTGGCGTCCGGGCCCGGGCGTCCGGTTCGCGGCCAGCCAGGAAGGGCGGCTACATTTTTCCCGCCTTCCTGCCTGCCTACGACGCGGTGGCCACCCTGGTGGAGACGCTCGCCCTGCTGGCGTCGTCGGGATCGCGGCTGTCGCAGGTGGTCAGCCAACTGCCCACGGTTCGGGTCGCCCACGAGGCGGTGGTGACCCCGTGGGAGAAGAAGGGGCTGGTCATGCGGATGGTGATGGAGTGGGCCAAGGACCGGGAACGTGCTGCTGGTCGATGGTGTCAAGGTGCTCCACGACGACGGGTGGGCCCTGGTCTTCCCCGATCCCGAGGAGCCCCTCACCCACGTCTGGGCCGAAGCGGCCACCGACGCCGACGCCCGCGGCCCGGGCCCAGGAGTACGCTCGCCGGATCCGCAACGTGCTGCGCTCTTGAGCGCGTCCACTGGGGACCGGGAGGCAGCAGGCGGCACTGCCCGAACGCGTCCAGTACATTCCCGGCCATGAACGTCCCCGAGGACCTCCGTTACACCGCCGGACCATGAGTGGGCCCGTCTCGAGGGCGGCCAGATCCGCATCGGGATCACCGACTACGCCCAGGACGCCCTCGGCGACGTGGTCTTCGTGCAACTGCCGGAGCCGGGCGCGGCCGTCCAGGCGGGCGAGTCCTTCGCGGAGGTCGAGTCGACCAAGTCGGTTTCGGACGTCTACGCGCCCGGTCAACGGCACCGTGGTCGAGATCAACGCCGAACTCGGCGACGCGCCCCAGCGGCTCAACGAGGACCCCTACGGCGAAGGCTGGCTGTGCGTGATCCAGCCCGAGGACGCCGAGGCCCTATCGTCGCTGCTCGACGCGGACGGGTACCGGAAGCTGATCGAGAGCTAGCGGGCGCTGCGGGTGACGCCGATCTTCTGCAACCGTTGCGGGCACCGCAACCCCGAGGGGTCGAACTTCTGCTCCTCGTGCGGCTCGGTGCTGGAGCGATTGACCGGCCTCGACCCGGCGGTCACCACCATCACCCTGGCTCCCGTGGAAGCCGCCGGCGAGGTCGGCGACGAGGAGGTGACGGTTTCGGTCGGCGACGTGCCCGCAGGGCCTCGGCCTGCTCGTCGTCAAGCGCGGCCCCAACGCCGGCTCGCGCTTCATCCTCGGACGAAGGCAAGACGACGATCGGCCGCCATCCCGACAGCGACATCTTCCTCGACGACGTGACCGTGTCGCGCCGCCACGCCGAGATCTACCACGATGACGCCGCCTTCACCGTCATCGACGTCGGCAGCCTCAACGGCACCTACCTCAACCGGGAGCGCATCGAGCGCGCCGAGCTGCACAGCGGCGACGAGGTGCAGATCGGCAAGTTCCGCCTGGTCTTCCTGCACGAGATGCCAGGGAGGATAGGCGATTGGCCGAGCGATCCCACCTTTCGATCGGCGAGGTCCTGTCGCTGCTCCGGGAGGAGTTCCCCGACGTGACCATCTCCAAGATCCGGTTCCTGGAGAGCCAGGGGCTGGTCGACCCCGAGCGCACCCCGTCCGGCTACCGGAAGTTCTACGAGCACGACGTGGAGCGGCTGCGCTGGATCCTGCGCCAGCAGCGGGAGAACTTCCTGCCCCTCAAGATCATTCGGGGCCGCTTGACCGAGCAGGGCGAGGACCTCGACGAGGCCGCCGCCGGGGACGGACAGGGCGGCGAGTCCGATCAGTCCTACGGGGACGACGAAGGGGACGACGGGGCGGACATCTCCGATGCCCGAGCGCCGGCTCCGGCCGGGCCATCGCCAATCGAAGCGGCGACGGTCGACCCATCCGTCGGCCGGTGGCCGGGCCGCCAGCGGGGCGCCCCGGACGCCGGCGCGGACGGAGACGGGACCGGCCCCGGCCGGGGCGACCGCGGCGCCGCCGCGGGCCGCACTCGACCGCCCGGCGCCGTCCGCGAGCCCCGTCGCGCCCCGCTGCCCCGGCGCCGGCCGCCGTCGCCGCGCCCGCCGGCCCCGGGGCGCCGTCCGCCCCCGCCGCCCCCGCCGCCCCCGGGGCGCCGTCCGCCCCTGCCGCCCCGTCGGGCCCCTCATCCTCCAGCCCGTCGTCGTCCAATGCCCCACCCTCTCCGGGGCAGGGAGACCAGGCCAGACCGCCGCCTCGGAGGTCGAGCCCGCCCCGGCCCCGGCCGGTCGGGCCGCGGCCGGCCGCCCCGGCCCAGCCGGCACCGGTCGGTCGGGCTGCGTCCGCCCCGCCGGCCGAAGCCCCGCCCGGGAGCCCCCCTCGAGGTCGGAGCGGCGGCGGTCCGGGAATCCGCCCGCCGCTCGGCGAGGACCCCGAGAGCTACAGCGTCGAGGAGCTGGCCGGCGCCGCGGGCGGCACCGTCGCCATGGTCACCGAGCTGCAGGAGTACGGACTGATCACCACCCGCACCGTGGTCGGCGGGACCCCCTACTTCGACGCCGCGGCCCTGGCCGTGGCCCGGGCCGCCGCCGGCTTCTCCCGCCACGGCGTCGAGGCCCGCCACCTGCGGGCCTGGCGCAACTCGGCCGACCGGGAGGCGGGCCTGTTCGAGCAGGTGATCATGCCGCTGCTGCGCCAGCGCAACCCCGAAGCCCGCCGCCAGGCGGCCGCCACCCTGGCGGAGCTGACGTCGCTCGGCGGCGACCTGCGCAGGGCGCTGATCGACCAGGCCGTGCGCCAAATCCATTAGGCCGATCCCCAACCGACCAGCCCCGGCGGCGGTAACGTGCTCGCATGGTGGAGATGCACCTGAGCGCGGTCCGGGTGGAACTGCCGAGCAACACTCCGATCCTGCTGTTGCAAGAGGTATCAGGTGCCAATCGGACCCTGCCGATCTACATCGGCCCGGCCGAGGCCCAGGCCATCGCCTTCGCCCAGCAAGGGGTCGACACGCCCGCGCCCGATGACCCACGACCTCATGCGCGACATTCTCGAGGAGCTCGGGGCGACGGTCGAGTGCATCGTCATCACCGAGCTGCGCGACCGGACATTCTTCGCCGAGATCCGGTTGCTGGTCGCCGGCCAGCGCCACATCGTCTCGTCCCGGCCCTCCGATGCGGTCGCCCTGGCCGTGCGGGTGCGGCACGACCATCTACGCCGAGGAGGAGCTCCTCGACGCCGAGGGCGTGATCCTGCCGGACGAGAGCGCCGAGCCGGCCGAGGCCGAGGAGCTGGTGTCGGAGTTCCGGGACTTCATCGAAGGGATCCGCCCCGAGGACTTCGAGTCCTGACCGGCCCGGTCCGAGGCCGCCGGCCGAGGCCCGCGGCGACCGGTTGCACTCCGCGCCGCCATCGAGCACACTGTCGTAACTACTTGTCTGTGATACTCCAGGAGGCGGAGATGGCAGCTGGTGCCGCGGTCGACGATATGTCCGGCCTGCCGCCGGACTCGGACGCACCCGGCGCCAGCCCGGCTGGCTATCGGGGCCCACAGGTCTGTTCCGTCGTCGGCATCACCTACCGGCAGCTCGACTACTGGGCCCGCACCGGCCTGCTGCACCCGTCGATCACCGAGGCCCGGGGCAGCGGGTCCCAGCGCCGCTACTCCTACACCGATCTGGTGCAGCTCAAGGTGATCAAGCGCCTGCTCGACGCCGGGGTGTCGTTGCAGGCGGCCCGCAAGGCCATCGACTGCCTCCGCTCGGCCGGGGACGACCTGGCCTCGGCCAACCTGGTCACCGACGACCGCGGCTCGGTGCTCGCCTACTCGGGCGAGGAGATCATCGACCTGCTCCAGGGCGGCCAGACGGTGCTCAACATCGTTCCCGCTCGGCGGGGTCGTGTCCGAGCTGGCGGCCGCCATCACCGACCTCGGCCTGGAGCCGCCCACCACGAATGCGGCTGCACCGGCGCCGTCCCCCTCCGCCCCGACGGGAGTGGCGGCCCTGGCGGGCTCGAGGCCGGTACGGAGCCGGACTCGAGGCGCCTCAGCCTCAGCCGCGGCCGCCCCCGGCGCCTGAGCATCCAGGCAACGACCGCCCAGCCTCTAGGCTGGGACTGCCATGAGCGATCGTTCGACCGAGCCGGCTGGACCCGTTAGCCGGCCGGGCGATATTGCCGACCGACCCGCCCGTGGCCCGGCCGCCTCCGGCGGCGCACCGCCGGGCGGGGCCGGCCGGCATCGAATCCCTCCCACCGTCCTCGCCGGCCCTGCGACGCTCGCCGCTGGACGCGGCCCATCGGGCCCTGGACGCCAAGATGGTGCCGTTCGGGGGCTGGGAGATGCCGCTGGCCTACCCGAGCGGCACCATCGCCGAGCACCTGGCCTGCCGGGAGCGGCGCGGTGGCCTTCGACGTCAGCCATCTGGGCACCGTGCGCGTCAGCGGCCCGCAGGCCCGGGACCGGCTGCAGGCCACGCTCACCAACGACCTGGGCAAGATCGGCCCGGGCCGGGCCCAGTACACCCATCTGCTCGACGACGCCGACGGGTCGGTGCTCGACGACATCATCGTGTGGTGGATCGACGACGAGACCTTCGACGTGATGCCGAACGCCTCCAACACCGCCCGGGTCCGCGGCGCCCTGGGCGGCGCCGACGTCACCAGCGAGCGGGCCATCATCGCCATCCAGGGACCGACCGCCCGATCCCAGCTGTCGGCGGTCTCCCCCGAGGCGGCTGCGGTCGGCCGGTTCCGGGTGGCACCGTTCTCGTGGGGCGGCCATCCCTGCGTGGCCGCCGGCACCGGCTACACCGGTGAGGACGGGGTGGAGTGCTCGGTCCCCGGCCGACGGTCGCCCCGTCGTTCTGGGAGGCGGTGCTCGGCCTCGGCGTGCAGCCGGCCGGGCTCGGGGCACGGGACACCCTGCGCCTCGAAGCCGCCCTGCCCCTGCACGGCCACGAGCTGGGACCGGGTATCACGCCCTCTGCAGGCCGGCCTGGGCTGGGTGGTGGCGTGGTCGAAAGCCGGAGGGCTTCCGGGGTCGGGCCGCTCTGGAGCGGGAGAAGGCCGCCGGCGTCACCCGCCGGCTGGCCGGCCTGGCCACCGAGGGGCGCCAGCCCGCCCCGCAGCGGCGCCGCCGTCCTGGCCGGCGGGTCGACGATCGGCGAGGTGACCAGCGGCAACTTCTCCCCGGTGCTCGGCCACGGCATCGCCCTGGCCTTCGTCCCGCCTGACTTCGGTCCGGGCCGTCTGGTCGAGCTGGAGCTGCGGGGCCGCCGGGTGCCCGCCCGGGTCGTTCCCCTGCCGTTCGTCGACAAGAAGGGTTAGCCGTGGGTCACTTTCGTCCCTCACACCGACGCCGAAATCGTCGGTCATGCTGGCCGACATCGGGCTGGACTCCCTGGACCAGCTCTTCGACGTGGTCCCGGAAGCACTGCGACTGGCCGGAGGGCTCGATCTGGCCGCCGGGACTGTCCGAGCCCGACGTGCTCGCCGAGATGGATCGGCTGGCCGGCTCGCAACCGGGGCGGCGCCGACCTGGTGTGCTTCGCCGGGGCCGGCGCCTACGACCACGAGGTCCCGTCGGCCACCAGGCGGCTGACCTTTCGCTCCGAGTTCGTGACGGCCTACACGCCCTACCAGCCCGAGGTGGCCCAGGGCGTCCTGCAGGCGCTGTTCGAGTACCAGACCCTGGTGGCCCGCCTGGCCGGGCTGCCGATCGCCAACGCCTCCCTCTACGACGGCGCCAGCGCCGCCGTGGAGGCGGCCAACCTGGCCACGGCGGCCACCGGGCGCCAGACGGTGTGGGTGCAGCGGCGGCATCCACCCCCACTGGCGGCAGGTACTGGCGACCTTCGCCCGCGGCACCGGACATCAGCTCGTCGACGTGCCCCTCCGCGACGGCGTGACCGACTGGTCCGCGGCCCCCGCCGGCGATCCTCCGGCGGTCCTGCTGGTGGCGTCGCCGAACTATCTCGGCGCCCTCGAGGACGTCCGAGCGGCCCGGGTCGCCGCCGACGAGCACGGGGCCCTGCTGGTGGTCGGGTTCGACCCGGTGTCGGCCGGGCTGCTGCGGGCGCCCGGGCGAGGACGGCGCCGACGTGGTGGTGGGGGAGGGGCAGCCGTTCGGCACCCCGCTGTCCTTCGGCGGCCCCTACCTGGGACTGTTCGCCTGCCGGCTCGAGCAGGTGCGCCGCCTGCCCGGCCGACTGGTCGGGCGGACGGTCGACACCGAGGGCCGGCCCGCCTACGTCACCACCCTGCGGGCCCGGGAGCAGGACATTCGCCGGGAGAAGGCCTCGTCCAACGTCTGCACCAACCAGACCCTGATCGCCGTGGCGGCCATGATCCAGCTGTCGTGGCTCGGTACCACCGGCCTGCGGGAGCTGGCCCTGCGCTGCGCCCGGGGGACCCGATACGCCCGGGAGGCGGCGCTGGCCATACCCGGGGTGTCGCTGCTGGCCCCGGCGCCGACGCTCCGTGAGTTCGCCCTGCGCCTGCCCGTGCCGGCCGAGACCGTCGATCGCCCGCATGGCCGACGAGGGTTTCCTGGCCGGCGTGCCGGTCGGCGTCGACGCCGGCACCGTGGTCGACGGCGGCGACGGGCTGCTGGTGGCGGTGACCGAACGGCGGACCCGGGACGAGATCGACGCCTTCGTGTCGGCCCTGGAAAAGGTGGTGCGTTGATGGCGGCCGGACCGACCACCACCTCCACCTCTGCGCACCCGGACTCCCGGCCGGCGCCCGGCGGGCGGGCCAACAGCGCTCCCATCATGGGCCGAGCGCACGAGCCGACGATCTTCGAGCTCTCCAGCCCCGGCCGGCGGGCCTGGTCGTTCCGCACCACCGGCGTCCCCGAGTGGGACGCCGGAGGAGCTGGTGCCCGCCGCCTGGCTCCGCGACGAGCCGATACCGGTCACCGAGGTGTCGGAGCGGGACCTGGTCGCCCACGTCACCCGGCTGACCCACCGCCAGTACTCGGTCGACCTGGGCGCCTACCCGCTCGGGTCGTGCACCATGAAGTACAACCCGAAGCTCTGCGACGACGCCGCCTCCCTGCCCGGCCTGACCGCAGTCCACCCGGCCGCCCCGGCTCACTGCACGCAGGGCTGGCTGGAGCTGCTGTGGTCGCTGGCCGACACCCTGTGCCGGATCACCGGGATGGCCGCCGCCACCCTGCAGCCGCCGGCCGGAGCGGCCGGCGAACTGACCGGACTGCTGCTGATGCGGGCCTACCACGAGTCCCGGGGCGAGACCCGCCGCAAGGTGATCATCCCCGACTCGGCCCACGGCACCAACCCGGCGTCGGTGACCCTCGGCGGCTACCAGACGGTCACGGTGCCCTCCGATCGCCGCGGCCTGGTCGACCTGGACGCCCTGCGGGCCCGCCTCGACCGGGACGTGGCCGGCATCATGCTGACCAACCCCAACACCCTGGGGCTGTTCGAAGAGGACATCGCCGAGATCGCCGCCGCCGTCCACGAGGTCGGCGGGCTCCTCTACTACGACGGCGCCAACCTCAACGCCATCCTCGGCGTGACCCGGCCCGGGCGACATGGGCTTCGACATCGTGCACATGAACCTCCACAAGACCTTTGCAGTTCCCCACGGCGGGGGCGGCCCGGGTGCCGGCCCGGTGGCGGTCTCCGCCCGGCTGGCCGACTTCCTCCCGGGCCCGCTGCCCGAGCGCCGCCCGCGACGGCACCTTCGCCTGGTCGACGCCCGCCCGGTCAGCATCGGCCGGGTGCACACCTGGCACGGCAACGCCCTGGCCCTGGCCCGGGCCTGGTCCTACATCCTGGCCAACGGCGGCGACGGCCTGCGCCGGGTGGCCGAGGGCGCCGTGCTCAACGCCAACTGGCTGCGCCACCAGCTGCGCGGCGTCTACGACCTGCCCTACGACCGGCCCAACATGCACGAGTTCGTGGCGTCGACGACCAGCCTCAAGAAGGCCAAAGGGCGTGCGGGCCCTCGACGTCGGCAAGCGCCTGCTCGAGGAGGGCTTCCACGCTCCGACGGTGTACTTCCCGCTGATCGTCGACGAGGCCCTCATGATCGAGCCGACCGAGACCGAGAGCCCCCAGACGCTGGCCGCCCTGGCCGAGGCCCTGGTCGACCATCGCCGCCGATCCCGAAGGTGATGCCGGCCCAGGCCCCGCGCACCACGCCGGTCGGCCGGGTCGACGAGGCTCGGGCGGCCCGCCTGTTGCTGCCGACCTGGGATGCCGTCGTCACCGCCGGAGCCGACTGAGCTACCGCCCGCTGCGGCGCTGACCGAGGGGCCAGAACGGGTTCAGGCGGGCCACCGCGGCCAGGGTGGAGTTGAGGTCGTCAAGGGTGCCGGCCACCCCCTCAGCCCCCGGAACGCCGCCCAGCTGCTCACGCATGGCCCGGGTGGCTTCGTCGACTCGCTGGCGCATCTCGTTGACGTTGGCCTGCAGGGCGTTGGCCTGCTCGAGGCCGGCGGTGGCGTCGAGCAGGCGCTGGGTGACCCGCCGGAAGTTCTCCGCGCCCTCGCGAAACTGGCTGAGGGTCTGGGGAAACCCCACCACCTCGGCGGTCAACTTGCGGCCCCAGCTGTCAAGGGCCCGAAGCGGCGGCGGGGGGCGCATAGCCAACGGTACCTCCATCGTTTACCGAGTGAACAGATTGGTCGATCCCAGCCCGGACCGAGCCTTCAGGCGAACTGCAGGTTGTAGGGCTCCCCGGCCACCAGGCCTGGGAGCGAGAGCGAGGCGCCATCGACCGTGACCGCGATCGAGGTCGGGTTCCCCATTCGCACCCACACCGGCCCGTTCATGGCTCGGGACTGGCCGGCGCGGACGTCGCCCTGGAAGAGCAACGGCCCGGTCGGGCCGGACTGACGGATCTCGACCCAACAGGTGCTGCTGGTGGCCCGGAAGCTGATCGTCGCCGAGTCGTCGACGTGGTAGGTGGACGACCCTACCGAGCTGGCGACCAGCACCGCCGTGGCCGCCTCGGTGGTCGGGGGGGTGGGGACGATCGCGGGTGGGGCCACCGGGGGCGTGGCCTGGTGGGTGGCCGGTGCGGGCCGGCCGGGCGTCCCCGGTTCCAGGGCCAGGCGCACCCCGGCGATCCCGGCCGCGACCACGATGATCAGGGCGGCCGCGGCCGCCGCCGCCCGCCCGCGTCGCCAGGCCAGGCGGCTCCGGACGGGACGCGGTCGCCGCCGGGTGGTCGGAGGCCGGCGGGCCCGAGGCTGGTGGCCCTGGGACTGGCCGGCTGGACCGGGCTGAGGCTGGCGGGCTGGATCGGGCTGGTGGCCCTGGGACTGGCGGGCTGGACCGGGCTGGTGGCCCTGGGACTGGCCGGCTGGACCGGGCTGAGGCCGCCGGGCCGGGCCCGCTTGGCCCGACGATTCATCGGCCCCTGTCGACACCGGGTCGGCCGGGCCGGCTCCGTCTCCGCCGGCGTCGAAGTGCAGCATCGGCCGCTCCCCCGGGACCGGCTGGGAGGGCGGAGCGTGGTCGGAAGGGGGATGGCTCGGCCCGTCGCGGCTTGACGGGGTCGTGGGCGGGGGAACGGGATCGGGCCGTTCGGCGCCGATGACGAGCTTGGTGTTGGGACCCGGCGTAAGGACGGCCGCCGGCGAGGTGGGCGGTACGGGCGCTACCGGCTGGGCCGGCTGACGGCCCCGACGGGAGCGGGAGCGCAGCAGGGGAGGGCGGGACGGGGCAGGCGGGCCCATGGCCTCGTCGTCGCGTACGACGCGAACGTACGGGTGGTCGGGGTCGATCGGCTTCTCCGGGCGCGGCACACCCGCCTGCTGAGCGGCCAGCTTTCCCATGGTGTCGAGGGCGCGGTGGTGCGCCTCGACCGTACGCAAGGACGTCTGCTGACGGCGTATCGCCACAGCCACACCTCCAGATAGGAGCATCGCCAAACGCACCCGCGGACGAGTGTGCGCTTTACTCTCGGACTGTACCTACCGCTGACAGGTAGTCGGACGCGGCGATGTCTGTTTGGTCGAAGTTCACCCGGGCCGCGTGGACACGGGTGATTCGGTCGGGGCGCGCCGCCCGCAGGGCGGCCTGGCTGGGATGGGCCTGAATGACATGGCGCAGACCCTGACCGGTGGCCGACAGGTACCGCCGGGTCGTTTCCAGGCTGGCGTGGCCGAGCAACTCCTGGAGCTCCACCACATCGGCGCCCGCCTCGAGGGCAGCCGTGGCGAAGGTGTGGCGCAGGGCGTGCACCAGCGCTCCCGAAGGTATCTGGGTCCGGATTCCGGCCCGGACATACAGGCGGTCGATCAGATACCGCACTTGATCGACTGTCAAGCGACGGCCGCGCACGTCGACGAACAACGGGGTGGACGGGTGATCGAGGTCGTGAGCGGGAAAACGGGCCGCCCGTTGGTGCTGGTACTCCGACAGGACCTGATCGAGCAGGGCGTCGATGGGAATCGGCCTGGCCTTTCCGCCCTTACCTCGCACCTCCAGCCGCCGGGCACCCGGCTCGCCGCTGAGCGACCCGACATCGAGGCCCACCGCCTCTGCCTCCCGGATGCCGGTCACGCAGAACGTCGCTACCACGGCGAGATCCCGGGCCGGCCAGGGTTGGCGGGCACGGGGATCGGACTCGGCGGCAGCGCGGAAGAGACGGCCGATCGCATCGTGGGCCCGGATCGAACGGGGGAGGACGACGGGCGTCTTGGGTTTCGGGATGCCCGCCATCGGATTGCCGTCGCGGACCCCCTCCGCGACCAGGAAGTCGAAGAGGCTGGACCAGGCCGAATGGGCTCTCCGCACCGAAGCGGCCGCATGGTCGGCCGCCCAGGAGGCGAAGGCGGCCCGCAGGGCGGGCCGGTCCAGGTCGTCCAACCCGACGTCGCCCAGATCGCCGAGGGCCTCGAGCGCCGCCAGCCGGGACCCGATGCCCTCCACGTCGCGTCGATAGGCGACCAACGTCGCCGGGGAAGGCTTGGCGGCGCCCATGTTGATGAGCCAGGCCTCCACGGCGTCGCCAAGGGGGGAGGCGGTGGAGAGCCTGCGCCGCGGTGCCACACCGGCGACTGAGGTGGCGGGTTGGCGGCTCACGTCGGCTGCGAGGCTACCGATACGGCTGGGCGAGGACGCGTACCCTCCTGACCAGCTGGTCAGCGGGCCGGCCCGACCCGATCGTCGCTACCCTTCGCGGCCGGGCCCCGGCGCGACGCCGGCGGTGCGGGTGCGATCGATTGGGCCGGCGAGATTCGGTACGCGCAGTGGTGGCCGTCACTGAGGAGGTGGGTGACCCGTTCGACCGAGGCGTCGGGCAGCACGGCCCGCAAGAAGGCCAGCTCGCTGGCGCACGCCTCCCGGTGATGCCGGGCCACATCCAGGATGGCGCAGTTTCGCTCGGTCACCAGCCAGCTGCCGTCCGGCTCCGACGCGCAGTCGGCGAGGTATCCGTCCTCGTCGAGGATGCGGGCCAGCTCCCGGACCTGTTCCTCCAATGATCCTCCGGCCACACGGGGAGCGGCTCGCTCCCGGCGCTGCTCGGCCCGTTGCTCGAACGCCGAGGCCACCAGCGTCGGGGTCGGCGTCCTCGATGAACCCGAGCAGCTGATTCGTGAGCTGGCCGTATCGTTTGGGAAACAGCGTCTCAGCCGCGGGGGTGAGGCAGTACCAGCGACGGGGCCGCCCGGGGCGGTGCCGGTCGTCTCGATGGGCGATAAGCCCGGCGTCGGCGAGGGGACCGAGTTGCTGGCGTACCCCGCCGACGGTGATACCGAGGGCGGCCGCGATCTGATCCGCGGTCGCCTCGCCCGCCGACTTGAGCCGGCCGAGCACCGCTCGCCGCCCGGCCGGCATCCCGGCCAGAGCCACCTGCTGCCCGGCGGCTTCCGACGGGGCCAGCTCGATGGGCTCGGACGTCTGCTTCGACGTGGGGTCGCGGTGCGGTTGGGCTTGGCTCACGGCAGGATCAGATGACTGTCACCGAATTCGTGCCAAAGATACCCGGCCGCCAGCGCCGCCGTGTAGGACGCCTCGATGACACTGGCTCCGGCGACCGCTTCGAGCATGGCCAGATGAGACGCACCGGGCTCGTGCCAGCCGGTCAACAGTCCGTCGACGGAACGGACGGTGTCGATCGGCGTGGACCACCAGTTCGGTCCAACCCTCGCCCGGATGGATCACGCCGCGGGGGTCGACAACCGATTCGAGGGCTCGAACGGCCGTGGTGCCCACGGCGATGATCCGCCCGCCGGTCTGACGGGCCGCGTTGATCTGAGCGGCGGTGGTGGCAGGAACGCGGTACCACTCGGCCATTGGGGTCTCGTGCTGCTCCGGGGAAGAGACTCCGCAATGGAGGACGAAGGGCGCGATCCCCACGCCGCGCGATACCAGGCGGGTGATCACCTCGGCACTGAACGGCCGGGCCGCGCTCGGCATCTCGGCGCTGCCGGGCACTTCCGCGAATACGGTCTGATAGCTGGAGATCGGCCAGGAGTCCGGCACGTAGGAATAGCGAATGGGGCGGCCGTAGCGAGCCAGGTAGGGGAGCAACGGTGCGCCCAGATCCAGGGTCGCCACCCAGAGCCGGACCGGGGCGCCGTGAGCAGCCCCGGCCGTCGCGGGTAAGCGCAACTCGGCCCGTGCCCCACCCGGGAGCGCAACCACCGTTCCCGGCCCGGCGTCGAGCCAGGGCGCGCTGGCGACGGGGGAGTCGAATGTTCGGGGTTGGACTGCCCCGGTTTCGGCTCGTCGGGTATCGGCCGTGACCTCGTGCTGCGCCCCGGCCGCATGGGATCGGGTCTCGCCGGTCAACTGATGGCGGAGTTCCACCACCCACAGTCCGCCGGGGAGACGGCCGGAGAGATGCAGCTGGGCCGGCTGACCGCCGGCTTCGGCGTCGAGACTGGCGGGGAGAGTGGCCGAGGTGTTGACGACCAGCACGTCGCCCGGTTCGAGCAGGCGGGGTAGGGCCGCGAAATGGGCGTGGGTCAACTGGCCGTCACTGCGGCGGGCCACGAGCAGGCGGACGGCGTCACGGGTCAGACCGCGAGCCTCGGGCGGGGCCGAGGCCTCCAAATGCGCCGGCAGGTGAAACTGGCGTGGGTCGAACGGCAGGGGCCCGGCCGGTCGGATCTTCACGGCTGCCGCGGCCGTCACGATGCCCTCCCTGACGACACCAGATCGGCCAGCCGGATTCGCCCGGACGGGTGGTCCGATCCGATCAGGGCCAGCAGGGCCGGGATCACCGTGGCCGGCTCGGGCCGGTCCGAGATGTCCTCGCCCGGAAAGGCGTCCTGGTGCATCCGGGTCCGCAGGTCGCCCGGGTCCACTGACCACACCCGCCACCGGGGCTGCTCGGCGGCCAACACCGCGCCCAGCTGGTCCAGCGCCGCCTTGGTCGAACCGTATCCACCCCATCCGGGGTAGGCCTCGACCGACGCGTCGGAGGTGATGTTCACGACTCGCGGCCGGGCGGCCCGCTCCAGCTGCGGGTAGGTGGCCTGAATCAGTCCGAGCGGAGCCAGCAGGTTGGTCTCCACCACCTCTCTCAAGGCGTCGACCGGGTAGCGCGTCAACGGCGGCAATGGGCTCGGGCCGAGAGCGCTGGCGTTGTTGACGACCAGTTCGAGACCGGTGAGTTCCTCGGCGGCTTGTGCCAGCTCCGCCCGGTGGGCGGCGTCGGTGATGTCTCCTCGCCGGGCGGACAGACCCGCTCCCGGCACCAGGGCCGTCTCAACGGCGGCGGCGGTGGTCGCCAGGGCGGCGCCGTCGCGGGCGTCGATGACCAGCGACCATCCCGCGGCCGCCAGGGCCTGCGTCAGGGCCGCTCCGAGCCCTATGGATGCTCCGGTCACTATCGCGGTCGGCATCGTTGTTCCTGCCTTCCTCTTCTCCACGGTGCGGCCCCGTTCGGCCGCCTTGTCAGTAAAGATAGCACTCTCTATCTAAATTGGAAGAGGAAATTCGTCGCAGGGCGGCGAGGGTTCGTCGCGCGGTCTCGCGCCCGTATGGGTCTGGTGCGATTCGGCCCGTCGCGTCTTGGTCCTCGCCGGATTCGACCCGGCTGACGATCACCTGACCGGGATGACTGCGAGGGGACGGGCCGCGCCACGGCGTGCTACAGCGTGCGACGGCGGGCGACGGGAGGGCGACGGGATGGAACAACGTCTCCTAATTTACGGATAATCATAGTTATCCGTAATAACCGTGAGTGGCGGGGGGTGCAACGCTCGGTCGGGCTCCACGCGGTCGGAGCCCGTCGGGGCCGTCGGAGGCGCCCGGGCCGTCGGTGCCGTCGGTGCCCCGGGCCGGGGCGACGATGTCGGGGCGTCGATGTCGGGGCGTCGAGTGGTCGAATGTTTGACGAGTGGTCAACCAACTTGCGCTATGGGTAGAAAAGTCTCCGCTCGTCAAAAAAGTGACCACTCGACGGGTTCCTGCTCGGTCTGGGACCGCGCCCGGAGATCGTCGCCGCCCCGCCTCGAGCCGGCCGCAGTGAGGCCCGGGTGGTCGACGCGGCCGAGAGACGGCCGACCAGGTAGGCGAGGTCCGAGGGTCGGCGACGCGGCCCCTTCAGCCCGCTACCGTGCTGAACTAGGTCGATGCGCACCCGACCGCTCGCCGTCTTGGTCGTCTTGGGCCTGGTCGGCTTGGCCGGGTGCGGCGGGTCGGCGTCGCCCTCGACGGCTCCTCCATCCACACCGGCGGCGCCGCCCACCGGGAATCTGATGGTGCTGCCGGGCCAGGGGGGCGGGCCGTTCTCCACCCCCCGGACCTTGAAGGTCCCTACGGGGTGGACCGCCGAGGTGTGGGCCCGGGTTCCCGACGCCCGCATGGAGGCGTGGACCCCCGAGGGGGACCTGCTGGTGAGCGTCCCGGATCACGGGCGCATCGTGGCATTGGCACCCGGTGCCCTGGGCACGGCGCCATCCTCGCGCACCCTTCTGTCGGGGCTGAGGTCCCCGCAGGGTCTGGCCTTCGCCCAGGTCGGCGGCCAGTGGGTGCTCTACGTCGGCGAGTCCAACCAGATCGACCGCTACCCGTGGACCGCGGGCGCGATCAGCGGGCCCCGCACCGTGATCGCGGCCAATCTCCCCGATCTGCACCCGGCCGGAGACGACATCCACCGGGAGAAGGACGTGGCCGTGGCACCGGACGGGCTGGTGTATTTCGACGTGGGAAGTTCGTCGAATGCGAACCCCGACGACCGGACCTTTTCACCGCCCCGAGCCGTGATCATGGCCGTCAAACCGGACGGCAGCGACCTGCACGTCGTCGAGGTCGGCGTGCGCAACGGCGAGGGACTGGCCACTGCCCCCGACGGCTCGGTCTGGACCGCGGTCAACAACCGCGACAACATCCCCTACCCGTTCAACTCGTCCAGTGCCGCCAACAGCCCGGCCTTCGGCAAGGTAAGCCAGGACTACGTCAACGAGCACCCCCCGGACGAGGTCGTGCCCGTGACTGCCGGGCGGGATCTGGGCTGGCCCTACTGCAATCCCGATCAGGACCTCAACCAGCCGCCCGGATCGCTGGCGAACGTCCCGTTCGTCCCTGATGCGGTGACCAATCCGGGTAGCAAGCACCTCGACTGCGCCTCGCTGCCGCCGGTCGAGGTCGGTCTGGCCGCCCATAGCGCTCCGCTGGGCATGTCATTCCTGGAGACCAGTCGTCTCCCCGCTCCCTGGTCGGGTGGAGCAGTCGTGGCCGTGCACGGTTCGTGGAACCGTCAGCCGCCGCGACCTCCGGCCGTGTTGTGGATGGCCTGGAACTCCACCACCCACACCCTGGAACCCGCCATCAACATGGTCACCGGTTTCCAGAATCCTGATGGCAGTCGTTGGGGGCGTCCCGTCGATGCCGTGGCCGGGCCCGACGGCGCCCTGTACGTCACCGATGACACTGCGGGCGCCGTCTACCGTCTCGCACCCCCGACCACATGAGGGTGCCCGCCGGCGCATGGGCGAATAGACGCATAGACGCCTAGGCGCACAGGCGGGGGGTCCCCGAGTCACATGGGCCGCCGACGTCGCTCCTCGACCACTGAGCCATTCGAACCCGGCTGGCGTGGCCGCCTCGCCCGCCCGTACGCCGTTGAGCCCGGCGTCCCCATGGCCCGCCCGGCGCGGCACTCCGCGCCGGCCCCGCTGCCCCCGCCGCCCCCAGGCCGGATCGAGAGATAGCACGCTGTGCAATGTTACAGTGACGGCATGATCACGATCCCGACGTCCCCTGCGCTCGGGGCCGCGGAACCGGTCGCGACCAGCGGGCCTCTCGCGGCCATGGTCGGCAGGCGGGACCGGAAGAAGCAGGCCACCCGCCGGGCGCTGCGGAATGCCGCTTTGCAACTCGTGGCCGAACGGGGATTCGCCAACGTCACCATCGAGGACATCACCGAAGCTGCCGACGTGGCGCCGAGGACGTTTTTCAACTATTTCCCGTCCAAGGAGTCGGCGGTGATCGGCGCAGATCCCGACCGGGTGGAGCTGATGCGGGTGAGTCTGATCGGTCGACCCTCTGGCGAGTCGCCCCTCGAAGCGCTGCGAGCGGTGCTGGTCGAATACACCAGCGCCATCGCCGGTGAGCTCGACGACCTCGGAGAAGGCCGGGAGGCGTGGTTCCGTCGCTTCTGCGTCGTTCGGGACGATCCTGATCTGCGCGGCGCCTACGTCGCCCATGTCAGTGAACTCGAGCGGGGCATCGTCGACGCCTTGTCGAGGCGCCTGGAAAAGGATCCTGCCTACGATCCCTATCCGGCCCTGGTGACGGCGACCGTCTTCGCTGCCGCCAGAGTCGCGGCCCTCTATTGGACCGCCAACGGCGGGGTGGACTCGCTCGACCAGCTCACTGGGGCGGCTATCGACACCCTCGCCGGCGGTCTGGTCAATGAGCAGGCATTTGTGGTCGTCGACGGCGCCAACGCCCACCAGCAACCGACCGCGCTGACGCCCCATCAGCCCCCGTACCCTGAGGCGGAGCACACGCCATGAACGCGTCAGCGCCCACATTGAACGGTGACGCGGCAATTCCGGTTCTGACCCACCGTCGAATCCTGCTCATCATCAGCGCCCTGATGCTCGGCATGTTCCTCGCCGCGCTCGACCAAACCATCGTCTCGACCGCCCTTCCAACCATCGTCGCCGATCTGCACGACGCCTCGCACCTGTCCTGGATCGTCGTCGCCTACCTGCTCGCTGCCACGGTCTCAACGCCGCTCTGGGGAAAGCTGGGAGATCAGTACGGACGGAAGATGTTCTTCCAGGCCGCCATAGTCATCTTCCTGATCGGCTCGGTCCTGTCCGGGCTCAGCCAGACGATGATCCAGCTGATCGCCTTCCGGGCCATCCAGGGGCTTGGCGGGGGCGGCCTGATGGTCGGCGCCCAGGCCATCGTGGGGGACGTCGTCCCGCCCCGTGAACGCGGCCGCTATCAGGGCATGTTCGGTGCCGCGTTCGGACTGGCCAGCGTGATCGGCCCACTGCTCGGAGGCATCTTCGTCGAGCAACTGTCCTGGCGCTGGATCTTTTACATCAACATTCCGATTGGCGCGGTCGCGCTGGTCGTGGTGGCCATCCAAGTGCCGGGCCACCTCCGCCGGGTCCGTCACACCATCGACTACCTCGGAACCGCCGTCCTGGTGCTGGCCACCTCGTGCCTGGTGTTGTTCACGAGTCTCGGGGGCACGACCTATCGATGGGGCTCCGTGCCAATCGTCGGTCTCGGCGTCGCGGGCGCGGTGCTCGTCGGGGTATTCGCCCTGGTCGAGCGGCGCGCCGTCGAACCCGTGCTGCCGCTGCACCTCTTCAAGATCCGGGCCTTCTCGGTCGCCAGCGTCGTCGGCTTCATCGTCGGATTCGCCATGTTCGGTGCGATCACCTACCTGCCGGTCTTCTTCCAGGTGGTGCGCGGCGAATCGCCCACGGTCTCCGGTCTGCAACTCCTGCCGCTCATGGCCGGGATGCTCACCACATCCATCGGGTCGGGTCAGTTCATCAGCCGGACCGGCCGCTACCGGATCTTTCCCATCGTCGGGACCGCCCTCATCACTATCGGGCTCCTGATGCTCTCCCAACTGGGGACTCAGACGACATGGCCGATGGCGGCGTTCTACATGCTGGTGCTCGGCATGGGACTCGGCGCCGTGATGCAAGTCCTGGTACTCATCGTGCAAAACGCCGTCCCCTATTCTGAGCTCGGCGTCGCCACCTCCGGCGCCACCTTCTTCCGTTCCATCGGAGGATCGTTCGGAGCGGCGATCTTCGGTGCCATCTTCGCCAACGTTCTCGTCGGCAATCTGGTCAGACACCTGGGCACCGCCAAGCTCCCGGCCGGACTGTCCAGCTCCAACGTCACGCCCGCCATCTTGGACAAGCTTCCCGCCGCCATCCATCACGGCCTCGCGGCGGCCTACGCCGAATCAATCCAAACGGTGTTCATCATCGCAGCGCCGATCGCCTTTATCGCCTTTCTCGGCTCATGGCTGATCCCCGAAGTGGAACTTCGCCGATCCATCGGCACCAGCCCGGGAGACCCGACGGAATCCCCAGCCACAGCCGCGGCGGCACACCTCAGCAGCTCTGGCTAGCCGGAGCGGAAGCGGAATCGGGCGGGTGCGTCGGCCTCGCCGCGCGCCAAGCGTCCAGCCAGCCGCCCGATCGCGGGCGCGAACTTGAATCCGTGCCCGGAGAATCCAGTGGCCACGACAACTGGGCCGCGTCGATCGACCACAAAGTCGTCGTTGGGAGTCGAGTCGTAGATACAGCTCACCGTCTCGGTCGGCCGGTCTTCGAGTCCCGGGAGCCATGCCGACACGTAACGAGCGAGCCGGTCACCGACCTCACGGCTCCGCGGTCGCGGCCGCGAATCGGGATCGATGACTGTTCCGCTGGCGTGGAGCCCTACTTTGACCCCTCGCCCCGGCACGGTGAGGCCGTAGGCGGCGAAGCTGTCCACCCCGCTCGTGCCGTAGTGCACGAAGACCGGCCACCGGTCGCTGAACTGACCGGGCGGAAAGTACCCGGGCTCCTCATGAGTCACGCGCAGCGGGGGCAATTGGAGATCAGGCGGCGTGAGGCGCGGCGCCCACGGCCCGGCGGCCACGACCACCACGCCGGCTTCGATGTCCCCTTTCTCGGAGGTGACGATCACGCCCCGGTCGTGTAGCCGCGTAATCTCGGCCTGGGATTCGAACTGAAGGATGGCCCCGCGGCGTTCGGCCAGACCCTGGAGCGCGGCCAGGGCGTTATCGGCATGCAGCCGTCCGGCGTCCGATTGGAAGACCACGTCATCGTCGAAGCGCATACCGGGCCACCGATCCATGGCCGCCCGGGCCGGCACCATCTCAAACGCGATGCCGAGGCGGGTCAGGACCCCACCGATGGCGCTGACCACCCCTGGCCCGTGGTCGATGCCACCGGTCCGTACCAGCAGCTCGCTACCCCACTTTTCTTCCAGGGCGCGCCAGAGCGGCAAACTGGTTGCCGCCAGTCGGGAGTAGTCGTACTCCGAGTAGGCCAAGCGGAAGATACGTGAGTCACCGTGCGATCCGCCCCACGTGTGGCCCCGAGGGTACCGGTCGATAAGGACCACGGAGACGCCCTCGGCCGCGAGCCACTCGGCGGCCGCGGAACCCATGACGCCCGCGCCGATTACGACGACCTCGCTATGTGTCAATCCACACCCGGAATAGGCGACGCATCAGGTACGCGGCCTTCATTGCCAGCCGGCGTAATCCCGATCCCTCCCGACCGAGGCCTGAGACGCTCGGACCTCAGGACGTTTGAACTCATCGAGGGTCGCCGGTTCCCGTGAGGATGCGGACCGCACCTAGGGGCGCCTCAGATGGTGAGGCCCTTGCGGGTCTGCTCCTTGTCCTTCTTGTCCCGGCGCTTCTCTTTGAGCGACTTGCCGGACTTCTTCGACGCCACCTTGCGGGGAGACTTGTCAGCCATGTCGACCCCCTTCCCTGCCACCATCCTACTCACGCGTGAGGGCGCCCCCGTTGGAACCCCCTGCCACGAATCGCCGAGCCGAGCCGGTCCTGGCCCCAGCCCCCGCCCGCCGCTGGCCCGCCGGCGGAGGAGGACAGCACCAGCGAACAGGCCCGGGTATTTCACAGGTGGAAGATTGTCGGATAGGTCAGTGGGCGCGGAGGGCGCCGGTCGAGATGGACCTACTGCGCCAACAACTTCCAGCCCTATGGTTGCATTCGACCGCGTCGACCGCGTCGACCGGGTCTACCGCGTCGACCGTGTCGACCCTTGTCGACTGCAGGGACCTGGTGTCACCGATCTCGGAGCCGGCCTCCGGGGATCCGGGCTGACGATCACGGCTGCCCCGGACGCAAGACGATGAACAGCCCCTCCGCATCAGCCAGCAAGTCGGGGCCGTGGCGAAGTCGACCACTCGCAAAGATCTTGCGGCCTTCCTGGCCATCGATGGCGGCCTCCAGGTGCAGTTCCACTCCGATTGGCGTGATCATCCGATAGTTGACGTGTAGATACGCTGTCCGGGACCGGGCCCGGCCGCCCACGTTGGTGAGCCGGCCCATAAAATGATCGAAGACCAACGGGATGATGCCGCCGTGCACGGCTCCACCACCCCCGTGATGGAAGCGGCTGAAGATGACTCGACCCTCGATGGCGTCATCCGACACTTCGTCGAGAACAAACTGCGGCAGCAATGCGTTGGCGCGTTCCTGTTGCGCGCTCCAATCGCCGGCCGGTAGCAACCCGTCCTCCGCCGGCCAAGGGCGCAGTTCGGCCGCGGCCTGGACGAGGAGAGCTCTCACCTCGGCGAGCACCGCATCGGGTGGAGTCGACCCGGCCACCAGATCCTGGACCTGACGCAGGGCGGCGATCATCTCGTCTCGCGGCTGCGCCGCTGTCCCCTCGCCGGTTTCGACGGGGCCACGGCCGGACTCGCTATCCAAGGCGTCAGTCAGCGGTAGCGCTCAAGGCGAGAATCGGATGCCGCACACAGGTGATCCCCGCACCTTAGCGGGACGCCACCAGCCGGCCCCGGGCCGGCGCTGCAGCCCACCGACGCCCGCCACAGGAGTGGCGCTCGGGACCCTCCGTAGAAGCAGGCCCGCCATTGACGGGCTCCGTCCCAGCGACCAGACTTAGCGGTGTTAGCCAAACTCGACATCGAGGGGGACCAATGGGAAACACGACCGGGACGTCCGTCCAGAGCGGGACCATCGACGAACTGGCCCGGACCGTCTCGCAGGAGGACCAGCTGGCGCTGATCCGCTCGGTGGAGACCAGCTTCGACTCCATCTTCAGCTGGGACTACGAAAAAGGGCAAGCGCCAGGCGCTGAACAAGCTCTACGAGAAGGCCAAGACGTCGCAGTGGAACGCCGAGACCGACATCGACTGGTCGGTCACCGGTCAGATCGACGCGGCCCGGGACCCGACGAACCCCCTCAACACTATGGCGGCCACCGACGAGGGGCCGTTCGGCCGGCTCAACGCCGAAGAGCGGGCTCGGCTCGGCCACGCCAGCATGGCGTGGACGCTCAGCCAGTTCATGCACGGTGAGCAGGGGGCCCTGCTCTGCACGGCCAAGATCGTCGACTCCGTGCCGTGGATCGACGCCAAGTACTACGCGGCCACCCAGGTGATGGACGAGGCCCGCCACGTCGAGGTGTACGCCAAGTACCTGCGGGAGAAGCTGGAGTGGGAGTTCCCCGTCAACGTCCACCTGCGGGAGCTCCTCGACGACGTGCTGTCCGACCCCCGCTGGGACTTCACCTATCTCGGCATGCAGATCATGGTCGAGGGTCTGGCCCTGGCCGCGTTCGGGTTCCAGTACCAGTTCAGCCCCGACCCGCTGCTCAAGCAGATCACCCGCTATGTCATGTCCGACGAGGCCCGCCACGTGGCCTTCGGCGTGCTTTCGCTGCAGGAGGCCTACCAGCAGCTGGGCGCGGCCGAGATCCGAGAGCGCCAGGAGTTCTGCTACGAGGCGGCGGTGCGGATGCGGGACCGATTCTTGAGCCAGGAGGTCTGGGAGGCGCTCGGGATGCCGGTCAAGGAGTGCTGCGCAGATCATGCTGCAACAACCCGCTGCAGCTCGAGTTCCGCAAGGTGCTGTTCTCCAAGATCGTCCCCAACCTGAAGAAGCTGGGCCTGCTGGACGCCGGCGACGGCTGGCTGCGGCAGAAGTTCGGCGAACTCGGGGTGCTCGAGTACGAGACGTGGGAGGACACCGGCGCCGAGTACGAGCGCATGCAGCTCGACCAGACGGCTGATCGCCGCCGGCCGTCCGGGCAGGATCCGCTCGGCGCTAGGCCCTAGGCGCGGCTTGCGGGCCGCCGCCTTGGCCGCCCGTAGCCGGGCGTCGCGCGCCTTCTTCCGGCGAATCCGGTCGTGCTTCCATCGGACGGTGGAGCGTGCGCCGCGGCCCATGGGCGGGCACCCTAGCAGGACGCCTGACCACCTGCCCGGTCGTCGCCCCGGCTGCTCAGTCCGCGGAGGAACTCCAGGGCGGCGTCGATGAAACGGAAGTCCTTGGGCGTCCCGAAGTGGTCACAGCCGCGGAGGGAAACGAACCGGGCGTTAGGCAGCGCCTCTAGCAGCGGGTCGGCCGGGCCGGCGAAATCCCGGTCGCCGAGGACCACCAGTACCGGGAGGTCGATCCCGGCCAGCTCGGCAGGATCGAGCGGCGTGGTGGGCCGGCGCATGCAGGCGGCCAGGGCGGCCGGCGTCGTTTCCGGGCGCCCGGGCGAAGGTGGCGAAGGCCTGAGCCACGGCGGGGTCGCCCTTCGGCGGTCTCACCGACTTCGATGGCCCGGGCGGCCGGCTTCAGGGTCGCCGCCGCTGCGAAACAGGTTGGCACCGACGCCGCCGACGACCAGCCGGCCGAAGCGACTCGGATCGGCGGCAGCCACCCGCAGGAGCAGCGTGGCGCCGAGCGAGAAACCGATGGCGTCGACCGGTCCCGTGGCCGGCAGGGCCCGGACGACGTCCCGTTCGAGCTCGGCGTAGGCCGCGGGATCGTGGGGTTTCGCCGCCTCGCCGTGTCCGAGCAGGTCGACGCCCAGCACCTGGTGGCCCTCCTCCTCAGGATGTCGACCCAGCCCGGCTCGCGCCAGTTGCGCTCGAACGACGAGGCGAAGCCGTGAACCAGCAGCACGGGGAGATCGGCCATCCGGGCAGGGTACCGTCCCAGCGACGCAATCGCAGCACGGGCTCCGCCGCACTCCAGTAGCGTGAGCGCGTGGCCCGCCGTATCGAGATCGAGCTCACGAGCGCCCGACCCGACGGCTCGTGGACCTGGCGGGCCGCCGGTGCCCGGGAGCCGCAAGGGGTGCTCGACGGCGGTCTGCTCCCGGGCGGCGCCAAAGCCGGCGACGTGCTGCGGGCCGAGGCCGAGTTCGAGATCGAGGGGATCACCATCGTGTCGGTGCTCGCCCCCAAGGAGAGCACTCGAGCCGATCCGCAGCGCATCGAGATCATCGGCTCCGGCCGTCCCGACGGCCCGGGGTGACGACCCAGCTGGTCGGTCGCAGCGACCGGCGTCCCGGCGACCGGCGGCGGGACCGCGACGAAGGCCGTCCTCGCCGCGACCGTGACGCCGGCGCGATCCCAGGGTGGCCGCGACGGCCGGCGACCTCGCCGCGAGGGCCGCTCGATCAGGATGAGGCGCCAGACCGCCGACGCCGGGGCCGGGGCGAGGGCGGGCCCGGCCTCCGCCGAGGAGCGAGGCAGACTCCGCCCGCCGGGGCCGACCGAGGCGGACCGAACGACCCCGGCGTCTGGTCGGCTCCACGTCCGACCGACGGGAGCGTCCGGACGGGCAGCCGGCCGGGCGGAGCGAACGAGGCGCTCGCAGCCCTCGCCAGCGGTCCGCGGCCGGCCCCGGCCGGCCGGGCCGCGACCGAGGGCGGCGAAGACGGTGACCGGCCGGGCCGGCGGAGGGAAGGCCGTAGCGCCGAGCCCGGTGGCGTCCTCCGAGCGCCGACCGCGGCGTTTCAACCCCGGCCGCGCCCACCGCCAGGCCGTGATGGCCTCGTTGCCACCCGAGCAGCAGCCCATCGCCGAGCAGGTGCTGCGCGGCGGCATCCCGGCCGTTCGGACCGCCCTCCATCTGGAGCGGGAGAAGGCGGTAGCCGAGGGCCGACCCGCTCCGAACACCGATCAGTTGATCGCCATGGCCGAGTCGCTGCTCCCCCGCCTCAAGGCCGCCGAGTGGCGCGACCGGGCCGAGGCCGCCGTCAAAGAGGTCGATGAGATCTCGCTCCGGGACCTGCGCTCGGTGGTGGCGGGCGCCGACAGCGGCGCGCGACGACGAGGGCCGGGCCCTGGCCGCCAGCCTTGCGCGAGGCTCTCGAGCGGCGGGTGGACGGGTTGCGCCGGCAATGGACCGAAGAGATCGGCAAACATCTGGACGAGAGCCGAGTGGTGCGGGCCCTGCGCCTGGCCGGCCCGCCCGCCCGAGCCGGCCGCCCGCATG
This sequence comes from uncultured Acidimicrobiaceae bacterium, assembly GCA_963769725.1. Lineage (GTDB taxonomy): Bacteria > Actinomycetota > Acidimicrobiia > Acidimicrobiales > Palsa-688 > PALSA-693. Next base: position 373,835 of record CAVYMU010000014.1, read on the forward strand.
GACCCGGAGCTGACCCAGCGGCTGAGCGACGCGGCCGGAGAAGCCATGGGGCCGGACACGCCACCCGATCGATGGCTGGCTCTGATCGACGCAGTGGCGGCGTCGCCGATCCGGCGGTCGGTGAAACCCGCCGGGCTACCCGCAGATCCAACCCCCGAGCTGCGCCGGGCCGCCCACCAGCAGTCCGGGCGGATTCCGGCCCTGGCGGCCATGCTCGGGATGGCCATTCCTCCCCCGCCGCCTCCGATCCCGGGCCGGCGCAGCCCCGGCGCCAGCCCGAAGGGATCGCGTCCGCCCGCGGGGCCCTCTGACGCCGAGGCCTCAGCTGTAGGCGCCCAGGACACCGTGGTCGTGGAGGAACTCGGCGAGGCCCTCAGCGAGGGATAGCTCCGCCACCTCGCCAAGCGCGACCCAGGCCGCCTCGGCGGCGTCGCTACCGGCCTCGGGCGGCCCAACCGAGACGATCATGACGCGGTAGTCGGCGATCACGTAGTGGTAGCGCTCACCCATGCGCTCGACCCAACCCACCAGTCCCTCGCAGACCCCGTCCAGGCCGGTTTCCTCCCGAAGCTCCCGCACCACCGCCTCGGCCAGGGTCTCGCCCCACTCGACCCGACCACCCGGCACGGACCAGAATCCCTGGGCGGGACCGTGGCCCCGGCGGATGAGCAGGATGTGGTCCTGTTCCACGGCGATGGCCCCGACGCACAGCTCGGGCCGGCGCTCAGTCATGGTCGCTCGTGGGCGTATCGGGCAGCACCCGGTGCATGATCAGCAGCCGGGCCACGAAGCCGTGCTCCTCGAAGAAGGCCTTTGCCGGTCGGCTGCCCGGTAGGGCCGGCGCATCCACGCCTCGGCATCCTCGCTCCGCACACCATTGCAAGATGGCGTCGACCATGGCCTCTCCCACCCCGACCTGGCGGGCAGACGGCTCGACGTAGATCGACTCGATGATGCCCCGGGGCTGGCTTCCGCTGGTGTCGCACCTGGCCGTGGCGAAACCGACCTCGACGCCGTCCAGCGTTCCCAGGGTGACAAATCGATCGGGGTCGGCCACCGCGCCGCGCCACGCCTGCTCCGGGCGCACGCCCGGACTGACGATGCTCTCGACCAGCAGCCGCCCACCGCGATGAGCTTCCATCTCGTCCTGGGCGGACGCCCAGAGGGCCGTCAGCATCGGTACGTCGGCGGCGGTCGCGGCCCGAGCCTGCTCCATCCGAAGCGCCTGTCAGCGCTCCTGCAGCTGACGGACGCGGGTGAGGATGGTCCGCCGGGCCCGATGGGCGCTCTCATAGGCGCCCACGGCCGCCAACTCGGCCGCAGACAGCCCGGCGAGTCGGGGCACGACCTGCGACGCCGCCAGGGAGTCGTAGCCGGGGATAGCAAGCGCGGCCGGTTCGAGCGGAAGACCCGAGACCGCGGTGGACTGCCCCCCTGGCTCCATGTCGTCGCGGCTCTGGGCGACGGCCACGTCTCCTTCGCGGTCGGGGCGGACGAAGGTGGGGGCCGGGTCGGTCCGGGGAGTGGGGCCGGCCGGGTCGGGCGGAGCCTTCGCCGCGCCGATCCGGGATCCCGTGCTGGTCTGACCGTCCGTGCCGGTCTGACCGTCCGTGCCGGTCGGACCGTCCGTGCCGAGCCCCGCCGGCGGACCTGCAGGGCTCGGCCGGTCCTCGGTGCCCAAAGGGCCGGGTTGGCCCTCGGGCCCGGGTTGGTCCCTGGTCGCCTTGGGACCCGGCTGGTCAGGGACGGCCATCCGGGAAAGCGGTTCGGCCCGCTCGGGCCCGCTGCGACGCGGCGAGGCGGCCGGGCGCGGTGTCAGTTGCCGGCGCCCCTGGGCAACGGCAAACTGGCCGACCACCTTGGCCATGGCCAGCTGACCCTCCAACTGGGCTCGTCCCTTGGCGGCCAGCTTCGGGATCTCCTCCGTAGCCACCAGGGCCAGGCCGACCGGGGCGTAGACCAACAGGTCGAGCAAGGTGTCCAACGGCGAGTACCGTTCGGTCACGGAGTGATCTTGCCCCGGCGGGTGGGCCCTCGCCAAGTCACCCCGGTCAAACGCAGTCGCGGCACAGCATCCGGGCTGGCGTCGGCGAGCTGGCTGGGATGCTTGACCAGGAAGCAGGACTGGCAGACGAACTCGCCCGGCTGCTTGGGCAGCACCCGAAGCGGGCTGTCACCGCGCTCGTCGGGATCGCCGACCTCTTCGTCGTCGTCATCGTCCTCGTCGTCGGCGACCACCAGCCGCTCTTTGAGGATGACGTCGAGGCTGGCCTCCACGTCATCGGAGTCTTCGTCTTCCTCTTCGTCTTCCTCTTCCTCGTCTTCCCGGACAGGTTTGGCCTCGACGGCCGGCGCCATCCTCCTCAGGCCGGCCTCGTCGAGGTCGTCGTCCTCGATGCCGTCCTCGATGTCGTCAGGTTCGAGCTCGTCGTCGATGATCGCCTCATCGTCGATCATCGCCTCGTCGTCGTCTTCCAGGTCCTCGAGGTCTTCCTCGTCCAGGTCGTCAGGCAGGTCGGCCTGGTCGTCAAGCATGTCGTCGTCTAGGTCGTCAGTTGGCATGTGCTGCGTCCTTTACCCGCATCGGTGCGGGCACGGCGGTCGGTCGGCTCGTCGGCGGCGGATACTAGACCCCCTTGTGTGCCGTTCAGCCACACGGCAAACGCGGGGTGCCTCCTCGATATTTCCTTTGAGAAAAGAATCTTCAGCCACTGAGGCGGGACGGCAGGCAGGGTGGCCAACCTGGACCGTTGGTGCCGTCTGGTGCCGCGCCCCCCGGCTTGCGAGCCACCGGCGAAGGACCGACGTTGTCTACTTGGTCCGTGACCACCCTGCCTTCGAGGCGGCAACCATCCTCAACGCCACCCGAATTGCGTCCGCGATGGTGCCTAGTAGACCCCGGTGCCGTCAAGGGGGACGGCCGGCTCCCTGACCTGCGTGTTCGCGCGTAAGTGCAGGTCAGGTGGGCAAAAAAATGCCTGCCCCGACCGAGACATACCGGGCCCCCGGCGCTCACCGGGGGTGACGGGCACCCGGAGTGGACCCGGTACCCCCGCCCCGGCCGCCGGCGATCCGGAGGGCCGGGTATGTCGCTCGGCGCTCACTCGAAGCGGGGGATGAGCGCCTCCACGCTGGCGACGTAGACCTGAGATTCAGGAAACACGCCGTACTTGCTGAGGTTGAGGGCGCCTTCGTAGTAGGCCGCGATGGTGTCGCAGCGATTGTTGCCCTCGATGTCAGCCAGATAAGAGAGCAGGGCCGCCGACATCCGGATGTTGTCGGAGACGGAGTTGATGTTGAGGGGCATCCCGACCAGCGAGCTGGTGATGAAGCTGGCGGTACTTGGCATGATCTGGCCGGCTCCTACGGCTCCCACCGACGAGACCACGTCCTGTTGCCAGCCGGACTCCTGCCAGCCGATGGCTTCCAGCAGGGGCAGAGACAGGCCGTAATAGCTGGCCCAGTGCTCGAAGATCGGCTGGAGGGCGAGCCGGCTCGGAGACTCCGTGAGCAGCGCCGGCAGCACGCCCCAGGGTCCGCCCTGAGGGACGAACGTCGAACAGAACGTCCAGGGGCTGGCCCCTGACGTGGCCCTGGACGGGGCCGACGACGTGCTCTGGCCGCCGCCAGACGAGGACGATCCAGAGGACTGGGTACCGGGAGCCGGAATGACCAGATGGCGTCCGATCAGGAGCAGGTCGTTGGGATTCATGTCGTTGGCCGCGGCCAGCTGCGGCGACCGTCAGGCCGTCGGCCCGGGAGATCGCCCACAGGCTGTCCCCCGGCTGCACGACGTAGGTGCGGGCCGAACTGCTGGCAAACCCGGCGGCACCGGCGCCGACCAGCAAGCCCAGGCTGAGCACAGCCGCCGCCATGGAGCCACCCTTGACGAGCCGGCTCCGCGATTGGGTCGGGCTGCTCTCGTGGCCCGATCGAGGGTGTCGCCGGGTCCACCTCGCGGTGGTCCAGGCGCACAGGCGCGACGAAGGACGGATGTGAAGGCGCATGACTCCAGGAGGTCCAATCCCTCCGCCCGCGGCCTAAACGTACAATATCAACAGGAGCCTCATCAACCCCTCTTTCAACATTATTCACGGATTTACAGTGAACCTCAAGTTGAGATGGAGGGTTAGAGTTTAGAGTTAGAGTTGGCTTTGTTGGCGGCGATGGTCGGCCCGTCGCTCGCCGGCGAGACGTTCGAGACCGGCGTCCTCGTAGTCGCCCGTCATCCATGAAGGTCATGAGGGCGGCGATGGCGCCGATGTCCGGCCTTCTCTCAGGATCAACCGGTGCATCTGCTGGCAGACCTTGCGGTACTCCGGATGACCCTGCGTGCTGGTGCGCAACTCGATCAGGTGCATGGCTTCCCGGGCGTTGAACTGCATCACGTAGCGGATGCGGTAGGCCAGGGCCACCGCGTAGGCGGCCTGGGTCGGGCCGAAACGCTCGTCGAGGGCACCGTGCAGCCGGGCGGAGCGGCCCATGGCCGCCTCGTAGTGTCGGAGCCCCGCCGGCCTCGGCCACCGCCCTCGGCATGGTGTAGCCGTGGGCCGGCGTCAGGTCCTGCCATTCCACGGTGAGCAGCCGGTGACGTTGCAGGTCCCGGAAGGCCCCGTAGTCGGAGAGGATGTCGAAGCGATAGTCGCCCCGCTCCAGGGCCCGGCCCGGACGGTGGCGCCGATTGGCCCGCTCCCCGACGTACGCTGCGCACCACCGCCAGGCGCTCCCCGTCCGACATGGCCGCCACCCGCTCCTGGATGCGATGCTCGGGGAGGTGGGTGTAGGGGTACAGCATGGCGGCCACGATCTTGATCTCGGCGTCGGGATCCCAGTCCAGCAGGGTGACCTCCGGATCGCCGCCCGGACCGATGCCACCCGCCTCGCCGTCGGCTCCCCGACCGATGCCACCGGCCTCGCCGCCGGCTCCCGACCGATGCCACCGGCCTCGCCGCCGGCTCCCCGACCGATGCCACCGGCCTCGCCGCCGGGACCGGCGGCCGGCTCCGGCATCGCCGAAGAGGGCGCCGGCCAGGTCCTGCATGCGCCGTCGTTGCGCTCCAGGTACTCGCGAGTGGGCCTCGCCCCGGTCGTCGACGTCGACCCGCTTCACCCACGACGGGATCACCTTGCGCAGCTCGGTCAGCATCAGGTCGGCGTAGGCCCGGGCCTCGGGCAAGGGCGTGGGCCCGCATGCGGATCAGGAGGGCCTCGTAGGCCTGGCCGCTGGCGTAGATGCCGAGATTGGACGTGGCGCCGGCGGGCAGCAGGCCCCGTAGGGCGTCGAAGGCCTTGGCCCGCACCGACTGGCGCCAGACGAAGTCGGAGTCGCCGGGCGGCTTCGGATGCCGGGCCGCGAACCAGGACTGCATCACCGGGAGCAACTCGGCGTAGGCGTCGAAGAGCCGGTCCATGTCGCCGACGTAGCGGGCCCCGAGCGGCGAGTCCAGGATCTCCGGGGCCCGGTAGTAGCGGTACCGGCCGTTCGAGCAGCCGGCTGTCGTAGGCGACGTAGCGGGTCGACTTCTCCATGTAGGACATCAGCCGGCCCCGCTCGAGGACCTTGGTGAGCAGGTTGGAGGCCTGCTCGCAGGCCAGGTGGACCCCGCCGAGCTGGGCCACCGAGTCGTCGCCGTACTCGAAGAACACCCGGTCGTAGAGCTGCTCGGCCCGGGCCAGGCCGACGGTGGCGTCCACGCCGTGGTCGCCGCTGATGTCGAGATCGCCGACGAACTCGTCGAGGAAGAGGCGGCGCAGGCTCTTGCTGGTGCGGGAGTAGCGGGCGAAGAGGGCCCCCTTGACGACCTCGGGCAGGTTGACCAGGGCGAACACCGGCCCGTCGAGGTTGGTGAAGTACCGCCGGAGGATCTCGGCCTCTTCGGCGGTCCACTCTTCGGCCACGTAGGTGCCGCGTGTCCCAGTTCCCCATAGCGGAGGCCCAGCCTAAGGGGGGGCCCGACGCCCACGTGGGGGATGGCCGTGACGGCGGCCGGGGCCCGAGCCCGGGTCAGCCGCTGAGGACCGAGGAGGCGGCCACCACGCCGCGGAACAGAGCCGGCCGTCGCCTGCCGGGCCGCCGCCGCCGTGGCCGGGCCGGCTGGCCAGGTCCTCGCAGCTGGCGCAGCAGGTCGATCAGCTGCTTGACGTTGCGCACGAAGTCGCCGCCCGGACATCTCCTCGTCGGCGATGACGTCGGCCAGGTGCCTCCCCGGCGGCCCAGCCGTGGGCCAGGCCGACGAAGCCAGGGTCGGGCCGGCGGGTGAGCGGCAGGCCGGCCTCTTCCTCGGCCTCGTTGAGCTCGGCCGCCAGCCCGTCGATCTCCGCCCAGCGCAGGCGCAGCGGGCGGTGGGAAACCAGGGCGACGGCTCGCCCGGCCCGCGGGCCTCGTAGGTGAACACCGAGACCAGCCCGGCCAGCTCCGCCGGCTCCAGGCCGTCGAGCAGGCCCTGACCGCATGCACTCGGCGACCAGCAGATCCGACTCGTGGTAGAGCCGGGCCAGGCGCTCGCCCGGCGCCGGTCAACGACCAGCCGTCGACGTAGCCCCACGCCTCCAGCACCCGCAGGACCCGGTCGAACTGCCGGGCCAGCGACTCGGTCCGGCCCTTGACCCGCCGCTCGAGCCGGTCGATGTCCCGGGCCAGCCGGTCGGCCCGCTCGAGCGCCCGCAGGTGGGTCCGGGCGTCGGGGCAGCCGGCCACCGGGTGGCCGGCGGCCGCGGTCGCCTGGGCCATGGCCACCTCGCCCCGCCACTGCCGGCGCGGCGACCGGCGAGCCGACGCCGCCGCCGGGGTCGCGCAGGCGGGCCGCGATCAGGGCCGACGCCACCTGGCGCTGGAACCCGGCGTTGTGGGGGGCGTACGGCACGGGCATGCCCGACCTGGGCCACGGCCTCGGGCGGGGCCGGGAAGTCGCGGGGTCCGAGCGACACCAGCCGGCGATCGGGGGTGACGGCCCGGACCCGGATGTCACCGCCCCGGCGCCGCGACGGTGGACAGCACCGCCACCCGGCCGCCGGACTTGCCGCCCGGCACGATGAGCACGTCGCCCGGGCCGGACCCGCTCCAGGGCGGCGGTCACCTCGGCGGTCATCGACGGCCGCTGCCGGGCCGACTCCTCGCTGGCCCGCAGCAGGCGGCGGTACTCCTCGACGTCGCCCCGCTCGCAGGCGGCCAGGCCGCCGGGCCTCGGTCGAGGGCCGCCGCGGATGCGCTCCAGCTGGGCCTCGAGGCGGACCACGTCGCTGTCGGCCCGGTACTGGGCGAAGGACAGGTTGAGCAGGTGGTGGGCCACGTCCGGCGGGTAGCGGCGGACCAGGTTGGCGGCCATGTTGTAGGTGGGACGGAAGCTGCTGGTGAGGGCGTAGCTGCGGGCGCCGGCCAGCCCGGCCACCTGGTCGAAGGGCACGAAGGGCGACCACAGCACCACGGCGTAGCCGACGTCGTCGATGCCCCGCCGGCCGGCCCGGCCGGTCAGCTGGGTGTACTCACCCGGGGTGAGGAACTCGTGGCGTTCCCCGGTGAACTTGGTCAGCTTCTCGATCACCACCGAGCGGGCCGGCATGTTGATCCCGAGCGACAGGGTCTCGGTGGCGAACACGGCCTTGACCAGGCCGGCCGCGAAGCAGGCCTCCACCGCCTCCTTGAAGGGCGGCACCATCCCGGCGTGGTGGGCGGCGTAGCCGGCCTCCAGCCCGGTCAGCCAGCCGCCGTAGTCGAGGACCGACAGGTCGTCGTCGGAGAGGGCGTCGACGTGGTCCTCGGCGATGGCCCGGATCTGGCGGCGCTCCTCGACGGTGGTGAGGCGCTTGCCCTCCCGGACGCACTGGGCCACGGCGTCGTCGCACGCGGCCCGGCTGAAGATGAAGTAGATCGCCGGGAGCATGTCGTGCTCCTCGCAGCAGCTCGAGCACCTCGACCCGCCGGGGCGTGAACAGCCGGCCCCGGGGCCGGCCCCGCATGCCCGGATGCCGCAGGGTCTTGGAGTCGAGGGCGACCGCCTCGGGGTTGGGCCGGCCGTCGACCAGGGTCGGAAGCAGCAGCAGCCGCTCGGACCCCTTGTCGCCGAGCAGGTACAGGTCGTGCAGCGACACCGGCCGGCGGTCCTCGATGACGGCCGTCGGTCTCGCCCCGGACGGTGCGGATCCAGTCGGCCAGCTCCTCGGCGTTGGACACCGTCGCCGACAGGCAGACCAGGTCCACGCCGTGCGGGGCGTGGATGATGACCTCCTCCCAGACCGGGCCCCGGTAGGCGTTCTGCAGGTAGTGGACCTCGTCGAGGATCACGTAGCGCAGCCCGTCGAGGGCCGGCGACGAGGCGTAGATCATGTTGCGCAGCACCTCGGTGGTCATCACCACCACCGGGGCGTTGCCGTTGATGGAGTTGTCGCCGGTGAGCAGGCCGACCGCGCTCGGCGCCGTGGCGGCGCACCAGCTCGCCGTACTTCTGGTTGGACAGGGCCTTGAGCGGGGTGGTGTAGAAGGCTTTGCGCCCCGGCGTCCAGGGCCCGGGCCACGGCGTACTGGGCCACCACCGTCTTGCCCGAGCCGGTCGGGGCGGCCACCACCACGCTGCCGCCGGCGTCGAGGGCGTCGAGGGCCTGGCGCTGGAAGCCGTCGAGGGCGAAGCCGAGCTCGGCCGCGAACCGGGCCCGGGTCGACACCGGCTCCGCCTACTTGTGCAGCACCCGGCCGATGAGGATCGATACCTCGTAGAAGACCAACATCGGCACCGCCATGGCGAGGAACGAGAACGGGTCGCTGCTCGGGGTGATCACCGCCGCCACCAGGCAGATGACCACGATCGCCGGCCGGCGCCACTTCCGCCACTTGGCGCTCGGCACCACCCCGGCGATCTCGAGGAACACCACCACGAGCGGGTACATGAACACGGCGCCGAACACCAGGCACATGGCCACGTACAGGCTGAAGTAGCGGCCGGGCGAGAAGAGGGTGGCGACTCCCGGTCCGCTCACCGAGATCAGCCAGTCGAGCGCCTTGGGAAACACCAGGATGGCGGTGGTGACCCCGGCGGCGAAGAGGACGACCGCGCCCGAGGACGAAGGGCACGACGTAGCGCTTCTCGTTCTTGTGCAGGCCGGGGGTGATGAAGCGCCACAGCTCCCAGAACAGCACCGGCGCGGCCAGGCCGATCCCGAGGTAGACGCTGATCTTCAGCCTGGTCGTGAACCCTTCGAGGGGACCGGTGATCACCAGGTTGCCCTTGCTGATGTCCTTGCTCGGGTGGTGCGGCAGGTACTCCCGGTAGGGGTGGGTCATGAAGTGGACGACGGCGCCGTAGAAGAACCAGGCCACCACGGTGGTCGACGATGACCGCGACGACGCAGATGATCAGCCGGGTCCGCAGCTCGGCCAGATGCTCGAACAGCGTCATCTGGCCCGGCTCGGTCGTCGCTCGGGCTCCGGGGCGGGCTCCACCGGGTCGATCCGTGACAGCCATCGGCTGCGTCACTCAGTTGAGGGCGGGATCGTCGGGGGCGGCCAGCGGGCCTGGCGTCGCCGGCTGCGGCGTGGCCGCCGGGAGTGGCCTGCGGGGCGGCGGGCGGCGCGGGCACCGGCCGCGGCCGCGGGAGCGGGCGTCAGCGTGGTGGTGATGGCGTCGCGTACCGAGCTGGCGGAGATTCGCCGGCGGCCGGAACTCGGCGATCGCCGAGCTGAAGGCCTCAGTCGGCTCGCCCAGGGCGTCGCGAACCTCGTCCTGGAAACTCGCCGACATGCGGCGCATCTCGGCCATGAACCGGCCCAGCGTCCGGGCCGCCTGCGGCAGGCGGTGCGGGCCGAGGACGACCAAGGCGATAAGAGCCACGAGAAACAGCTTCTCGGGGCTGAAGTTCAGCATCGAGGCGAGTGTAGTGGTGGTCGCCGCTTATGGGGCGCGTCGGCGATCCCCCGCCCGGCACCGCTACCGGCTGAGCCAGGCGGCGGTGGTGGTATCGCCCGTCGCAACGCCGCCACCTCGCCCCAGTGTCAGGGAGAAGATGGCCAGCACCACCGCACCGATGACGCCCACACCCAGGGGGACGAACCAGAGGGCGCTCATCCCGGCGGCACCGGGCCCGGGTGGGCCCGGCGGACCGGACCCGGCGGCAGGTCGCCAGCGCCAGGAGACCGGTCGAGGCCAGCGTCAGGAGACCGCTCCAGGCCACGGGCCGGCTGCCGAACGACGATCCGGGTCCGGACCCTGGATGGCACCACCGGACCGGGCCCAGCCGGGGCGGGCCCAGCCGGGGCGGGGCCGGTCCGGGCGGTCGGGACGGGCCGCATGCGCACGTGCAGTGGTCTACCCCATCAGCCAGCATGGGCCGGTGCATCCCCCACCGCCCCGACCGACGGGCCCATCGGGTTCGCCCATCGCGGGGCCCGCTCCGAACGACCGGAGAACACCCTCGAGGCCTTCCGCCGGGCCCTGGAGCTCGGGGCCACCGGCCTGGAAAGCGACGCTTGGATCACCGCCGATGGCGAGGTCGTGCTCGACCATGACGGCGTGCCGGGGCGCCCTGGCGCCGGCGGCCCATCGCCGCCGTACCCCGAGCGGCTCTCCCGGCCCACATTCCGTCCTTGACCGAGCTGTACGACACGCGTCGGGACCGACTTCGAGCTGTCGCTCGACGTCAAGGACCCGGCCGCGCTGCAGCCGATCATCGCGGTCGCCGACCAGGCCGCGGCCGCCGGCCGGCTGTGGCTGTGCCACGGGGATCCGGGCCTGCTGGCCGGCTGGCGGCCGGTCGCCGGCGCGGCCCGGCTGGTCGACTCGACTTCTATCGGCCAGAGCGGCGATGGCATCGAGACCCGGTTCTGCGGCCTGGCGGCAGGCCGGCATCGACGCCGTCAACCTGCATCGCCGCGAGTGGACCGCGGCGCGGGTCGACGCGGTCCACGCCGCCGGGCTGTGGGCCTTCGGCGTGGGACGCCCAGACGCCGCGCCCGAAATCACCCGAGCTGCTGGATTGGCGGGGTCGACGGGGTGTACTCCGATCACGTCGACGTGCTGATGGCGGCGATCGCAGCCGGACGGGGCGGCTGACCCAGCCGGCTGGTACGACCCGCTCCCGAGCGTCAGAGGAAACCGATCCGCGACAGCGGCCAGACCCGAAGGAAGGCTCGGCCGACGAACAGCTTGCCGGAGACCGGCCCGAGGACCCGGGAGTCCGCCGAGTCGCCCCGGTTGTCCCCCATCATGAAGTACTCGCCCTTGGGGATCACGACGGGCCCGAAGTCTCCGGTGGTCACGCCCTTGGGTAGCCACGGTTCGGCCAAGGGGCGCCCGTTGATGTCGACGTGCCCGCCCTGGGCGGAGATGGTCTCCCCGGGCAAGCCGATGACCCGCTTGATGAGGTCTTTGACCCCAGGACTGGTGTCGTTGGGCGGCTTGGAGAACACCACGATGTCGCCGCGGTGCACGCTGTGGAAGTCGTAGCTGAGCTTGTTGACGAGGACCCGGTCGCCGACCTTCAGGGTCGGCTCCATCGACCCGGACGGGATGAAGAACGGCTGGACGACGAAGCTGCGGATGAGAATGGCGGCCAGAACCGCCACCACCAGGATGGCGCCCCACTCGATGGCCACCCGGACCGGCCGGCGAGTCTTGCCCCCGGCGACGGAGGCTCGGGTGCCGGCACCGGGTCGTGCTGAGCCGGTTCGGCGGGAAGGGGCATGGACACGACGAAAGACGATAGTGAACCGGCCGCTAGGGCCGGTATCGGGCCAGGATGCGGGCCGCCGCGGCCGCGACAACGGTCGTGATCGCCCTCGACGACTCGGGCATGGGGCCCGGCCCGCAGGAGCAGGCGCTCCAACCAGGCCTTCTGGCTGGTCCGCAGGGCGACCCGCAGCACCGTAGGGGCCACCGCCTGCACCGCTTCGTTGGGGTACTGCTCGGCGACCCAATGGGCCGGCGGGTCCAGGTCGAGCACCACGAGAGGGTCGTCCGGGCCGGGGTGGTACAGGGCTGTCGGCCCGGGACGGGTGCCACCCGGTGGATCGAAGGTGGCCGCCAGCGTCTCGGCCCGGCTGATGCGGTCGACCCGGAACAGCCGCTCCCCGTCGGCCCGCTCGCACCACCCCGACAGGTACCACTGGCCGCTGGCGTTGAAGACCCGCCAGGGTTGCACCACCCGGGTGCTGTGGCCGTCGCGCCCGAACGAGTAGTAGTCGATCTCTAGCTTGCGGCGCAGCGTCGGCCGCCTGGCGCACGGCACCGAGCACCGCCGGCGTCACCGGGGCCAGCTCGACGTCGAAGCCGGCCGCGGCACCCACACCGAGCACGTCTTCGAGCTTGGCCAGGGCGGTGGCCAGAGCCCCGTCGGGATCGGCGCCCGGGACCGAGAGCAAGGCCGAGCCCGCCGACACCAGGGCCAGGCCCTCCTGCGGGCTCAACCGCAGGGGCCGGCGGAAGTAGTCGGCCATGCGGATCCAGACCCGCCCGTCGGCCACGTCCACATCGATCAGCACGTCGGGCGTGAACGGGTGGACGCCGCACAGGAAGAGCAGCCCCAGGTCGTCGAGCAGCTCCTTCTCCCCCACCTCGAAGCGGCGGCACACCTCCGCCACCTCCGGGCCGTCGTGGGCCGCGACCCAGGGCACGATCGCCAGCAGCCGACCCAGCCGGTCCTCGGCAGACGGTTTAGCCACGGGAGGGCACCGCGGTGCCGGCCGCCCCGCCGCCGGCGGGGTCCCGACGTCCGGCGCCAGGGTCGGTCGCGCCGCCGGGGCCGGCCGGATCGCCCGGGCCGGCCGGGTCGGCGAGGGTGCTCAGCCATTCGACCATGTCGGTGCGCAGGCTCGGCGGCCCCAGGATCTCGGCATGGTCGAGGAAGCCCAGCACGAACGACCGGAAGGCGGCACGTTGGTGACCGCCACGGTGAACACCACGGCAGCCGTCGGGGCGCCGCGCCCTCACCGCTTCGGCGCCGAGGGCTTCCAGCGCCCATCGGGCCTGCTCGGCGTCGACCAGCAGTTCGGCGAGGATCTCTTCGTCGTCGCCGAGGCGCCACGGAGGCGGCGGACCGGCGGCCGAGATCGGGGGCCGGGCGAAGGCCTCCGGCGGCCCCTCGACCGCCAACGGACCGCCCAGGCGGTCGAGGCGGAACAGCCGCTCCTCCGGCGTGCGTGGTCGAGACCGGCCAGATACCACTGGCCCCGCCGGAACGACAGCCGCCACGGGTCCACCACCCGCTCCTCCTGCCGGTAGACGAACCGGACCCGGCGGCGGTCGGCAATGGCCCCGAAGGCCGCCGCGACCAGGTCGCCGCCGGGCAGCGCGGCCAGACCGCCGGCGGGGCCGGCCTCCGTGCCCCGAGACGGCCGCCCCGGGTCCGTCCTCGCCGGTCACGGCACCCCCGAGCTTCCGCAGGGCACCGCACGGTGGCCTGCCGGCCCCAGGCCCCGTCCAGCTGGACGGCGGCCGACGCCAGCCGCAGGGCGGCCAGCTCGTCCTCGTCGAGGCCAGGGTCGGGAAGCTCGTACTGCTCGCGGCGGAATCCGGTAGCCGAGGTCCTCAGGGTGGGCGGGATCGAGCGGCTCGGTCGTGAGCGGCAGCCCCATCTGGCGCAGCAGCTCCTTGTCGCGCTCGAAGTTGCGGCGAAAGGCCTCGGGGTCGTCGGAGTACCCTCGATACGCTCGTGTATCTGCCGGCGCGTCAGGGGCTGGGGCGTGTCGATCAGCGCCGCCACCAGGTTGACGAGGCGCTCCAGGCGGTCCATCGAAGCTAGAGCGAGGCGATGAGCTTCTCGACCCGCTCGTCGCGCGACTTGAACGGGTCCTTGCAGAGCACGGTCCGCTGGGCCTGGTCGTTGAGCTTGAGGTGCACCCAGTCCACGGTGAAATCCCGGCGTCGCTCCTTGGCCCGGCGGATGAACTCGCCTCGAAGCTTGGCCCGGGTCGTTTGGGGCGGCTGGTCCACCGCCGTCTCGATGTCCTCGTCCCGGCAGGTCCGCTCGACCAGACCCCGAGCCTGCATCTTGTAGAACAACCCCCGCTCCCGGCTGACATCGTGGTACTGGAGGTCAATCAGGGCCACTTTGGGATGGGTCAGCGGCACCCCCTCCCGCCGGCGGTAGTGCTCGATCAACTGGTGCTTGATGACCCAGTCGCACTCGCGGTCGAGTGACCAGGGGTCGCTCTCCAGTCCCTTGAGGCAGTGCTCCCACATCATCAGGGCCTGGTCCTCGAGCGGCGAGAGGCCGTGGGTCTCCTGGTAGCGCCGGGCCCGGTTGAAGTACTCGCCCTGGATGTCGAGGGCGCTGGCCTCCCGTCCGTTGGCCAGGCGCACCCGACGCCGGAGGGTGGTGTCGTGGCTGATCTCGCGGATGGCCCGGATCGGGTTCTCCAGGGTCATGTCCCGCAGCACCACACTCGGGTCCTCGAGCATGCGCAGCAGGATGCTCGTCGCCCCGACCTTCAGGAACGTGGCGTACTCGCTCATGTTGGAGTCGCCGACGATCACGTGCAACCGGCGGAAGCGCTCGGCGTCGGCGTGGGGCTCGTCGCGGGTGTTGATGATCGGGCGGCTACGGGTGGTCGCCGACGACACCCCTTCCCAGATGTGCTCGGCCCGCTGGCTGATGCAGTACATCGCCCCCCTGGCCGTCTGCAGCACCTTGCCCGATCCGGCGTAGATCTGCCGGGACACCAGGAACGGGATGAGCACCTCGGCGTAGTGACCGAAGTCGTCCCGCCGGCTGGTCAGGTAGTTCTCGTGGCAGCCGTAGGAGTTGCCGGCCGAGTCGGTGTTGTTTTTGAAAAGGAAGACCACGCCGCGGATCCCCTCTTCTCGCAGCCGGGCCTCCGCCGAGTTGACCAGGTGTTCGAGGATTCGCTCCCCTGCCTTGTCATGGACCACCAGGTCGGCGATGGAATCGCACTCGGGGGTGGCGTATTCCGGATGGCTGCCGACGTCCAGGTAGAGGCGGGCCCCGTTCTCCAGGAAGACGTTGGAGGACCGCCCCCAGCTCACCACCCGCCGGAAGAGGTAGCGGGCGACCTCGTCAGGGCTCAGCCGGCGCTGACCGCGCAGCGTGCAGGTCACGCCGTACTCGTTTTCCAAGCCGAAGATGCGCCGGTCCATACCTGACGGGCACGCTAGTGCTCAGAACCGGACTACAGGCATGATTGCGGCCCGAGCACCGAAGTTGGTGGTCGGGCTGGGCCGCGGCCCGACGCGGCCAGTTGCACCCGCTAGCCTGAGAGGTCGATGCCCGCGACTTCCTCGCGGCGGGGCGACTATGGCCCCATGGTGCACCTGCGCACCGTTCCTGACGTGTTTCACGCCCGGGTCATCGCTGCTCGCCTCGGCGCGGACGGGATCCTGACCGAACTGCGCGGCGCGGTGGGTGGTCCCTACCCCTTCGGATCGGTGTCGGTCTGGGTGACACCCGCCGACCAGGAGATCGCCTTTGAGCTGCTGCTCGCGGACGAACTCGAAGCCGCCTTCGAAGAGGCGCCCGAGGGATGGGAGCAGAGCGGATCCCGCCGGACGATCCTGCTGGGCTGGACGACTCGCCAGCTCTTGGCTGCGATAGCCCTCGTCGTCCTGCTCGGCGCGGTCGTCGCCGGCCGGCTGCTGAGCTGAGTGGCGGGGCCGTCGAGGTCCGTCCCCAGCGCCTCCGTCGATCCCGGGCCCGCATCATGTGCATCGGCCGCACGGCGGTACGACGCTGGGATCACGAACTCGAACGGTGCTCCGGGCCTGATGGGCACCTCTCCACGGGGAAGGTTGAGATGACCGCACAGGAGCCAGTTCAGACAGACGTGTCGGAGGCGCAGATCGCGGTGCATTGGCGGGAGGAGGGGTATTTGTACCCGCCGGCGGGGTTTGTTGGTCAGGCGAATGGGTTTGATCCGGGGATTGGGGGGCGGTTCGGGGAGGAGCGGTTCCCGGATTGTTTTAAGGAGTATGCGGATTTGTTGAGTTGGGATAGGTATTGGCATACGACGTTGGATACGAGTCGGGCTCCGTTTTGGCGGTGGTTCGTGGGGGGCCGGTTGAACGCTTGTTATAATTGTGTGGATCGTCATCTGGGAGTTCGGGGGAATCAGGCGGCGTTTATTTGGGTGCCGGAGCCGGAGTCGGAGGCGACGGAGTCGATCACTTATCAGGAGTTGTATCGGCGGGTGAATGAGTTCGCGGCGCTGTTGCGAGGCTTCGCTGGGGTCGAGGTCGGCGATCGGGTCACTTTTCATTTGCCGATGGTTCCGGAGTTGCCGGTGTCGATGTTGGCGGCTATCGAGACAGAGATCGGCAAAGTAGCCCGACCCAAAAACGTGTGGATCGTGGCGGACATGCCCAAGACCCGCTCCGGCAAGATCATGCGCCGGGTCATCGCCGGGGTGTCGAACTTCACCGACGTCGGCGACGTCAGCACCCTGGCCAACCCCGAGATCGTCGACGACATCCGCCGCTCGGTCCAAAGCGAAAAAGCCGCCCGAGGCGAACTACCCCGCCAACTCACCCCCGAAGAACAAAAAGAGATCGCCGCCTACGGCCACGCCGAATAGACCCCCCACCCCCCGCCGGCAAGACGCCGCCGCCGGCGGGGAGGCGCAAAGCCCGAGCGTCCGACGGGGCGCCCCAGCCGGCCTCGATCGGCTCTAGGCCTCGTCGGCCGGCGCAGGCGATTCGTCAGGGCCGGCCGGGTCCGCGTCCACGGTGGGACCGGCGGCGAGGGCGACCGCCACTTCGCCGTCATCGAGGCGCTGGAAGGCCCGCCGCCCGTTGGTGCGGCCCAGGATGGCCACCTCCAGGTCGGCTGCGACGGGCGCCCGATCGGGGCCGGCCAGGGCGCGCGGCCGCGGCGCGCAGGGCCCGCCCGAGGTCCCAGTCGGCTTCGAATGCCCCGTCGAGTCGGCTGGCGATGGCCTCGGCCTCGCCGCCGAGCACCGAGTAGCGGTCCTCGTCGACGACCGACCCGTCGTAGAGGATGTGGAACAGCTGGTCGCCGCCGGGGGACGTCCCGACTTCGGCGACGAGGATCTCCACCTCGAGCGGCTTCATCTCGTGGGTGAAGACATTGCCCATGTACTGGGCGTAGAGGTTGGCCAGGGACCGGGCGTCGACGTCCTCCCGGCTGAACTGGTAGCCCTTGACGTCGGCGTGCTGCACCCCGGCCCGGCGCAGCGAGTCGAACTCGTTGTAGCGGCCGACGCCGGCGAAGGCGATGCGGTCGTAGATCTCGCTCACCTTGTGCAGCGACTTGGATTGGTTCTCGGCGCAGATCAGGATGCCGCTCGGCGTAGACCGCGGCCACCAGCGGCCGGCCCCGGGCGATGTTCTTCCGGGCGAAGTCGGCCTTGTCCTTCATGAACTGCTCAGGCGCGACGTAGAACGGCATGCTCATTGCGGCGCCCCCATCCGTGCGGCACCACCGCAGCGAAGCGCTCGGCCACCTCGGCCTCGTCGGCCCGGGCGAACCCCGCCGCGGTGATGGTGGCCACCGTCGGGTAGATGCCCCGCACCGCATCGGGGCCGCCGGTGGCGGAGTCCTCGTCGGCGGCCTGCCACAGGGCCAGCACGGCCAGCGCGATGGCGTCCGCCCGCGACAGGTCGGGCTTCCAGCCCAGCTTGATGGTGGTGCGGGCGTCACGCCCGCCCGAGCCGTCGGCGTGGAAGTCGGTCTCCTCGTAGCGACCACCCGTTGGGTCGTAGGTGTAGATCCGGCCCACGCCCCGACGCACGTCGAAGCCGGCGAACAGCGGGACCACCACGAAGCCCTGCATGGCCATGGCCAGGTTGGAACGCACCATCTGTGAGAGCTGGTTGGCTTTGCCCTCCAGGCTGATCGGTGACCCCTCGACCTTCTCGTAGTGCTCGAGCTGCAGTTGGAACAGCCGCACCATCTCCATGGCCGGCCCGGCCGCGCCGGCGATGGCCACCCCGCTGTGGCGGTCGGCGGGGTGCACCTTTTCCATGGTGCGGTGGGCGATCGACGAACCGGCGGTGGCCCGCCGGTCCCCGACCATCACGACCCCGTCGTGGTAGCGGATGGCGGCGATGGTGGTGCCGTGGCGGATCTCGAAGGGCGCGGGGCCCGGGGCTGCCCCGATGGGAGCAAACGGATCCAGACCGACCCGGCGCAGCACGTCGGTGAAGCTCGGCCCCGGGTCGTCCTCGGGGCGAAACATCGGAAGGCTCATAGGGTCAGGCACCCTACCCGCGCCCAGACCGCTACCGCCGAAGGTGAGCCGGGGGCCGGCAACGCCTGGCTCGGCCCACTACATCTCAGCTCTATTCACCACCTTTCTGTACGTAGGAGCGCACAAACTCCTCGGCGTTCTCCTCCAGCACCTCGTCGATCTCGTCCAGGAGGTCGTCCAGCTCGGCCTTGAGCTCCTCGCCCTTCTTGTTGGACGCGGGGACTTCTTCGATGGTCTCTTCTTCGGTCCGGGCGGGCGCTTGCTTTCTTGATCTGTTCGCGTTCTGCCATGGGAATGTCTCTTCCTCCTACGAGCCCAGTCGTTCGAGCAGCTCGGCAGGGCTCGACACGCTACTCAGCAATTCTTCGACGTGGGCTTTGGTTCCTCTGAGCGGTTCCATCATCGGGACTCGCCGCAGGGGGTCGCCACCGAGGTCGAACACCAGCGAGTCCCAGTTGGCGGCGGCGATCGACGACGACCACCGCTGCAGGCACTTGCCGCGGAAGTAGGCCCGGGTGGTCTCGGGCGGTTCGGTCACGGCCCTGACGACCGACTCGGGATCGAGGAGCCGTTCCGTCCCGACCCGGGCGTGCAGCGATCGCTCGGGCATGACGTCGTGATACTGGAGGTCCATGGCGGCCAGCTTGGGGTCCTGCCAGCTCAGCCCGTGGCGCTCCCGGTAGCCGTTGACCATCCGGTACTTGGCCACCCAGTCGAGCTGCTTGGCCAGCGTCATGGGGTCGGACTCGAGGCCCGGTGAGCACCTCCTCCCAGCGGCGCAGGATCTCCCTGCCGATCTCGACCCCGCCGACCGCGTCGAGGCCGCGCTCCTCGGCGTACTTGCGGGCCAGGTCGAGGTGCTCCCACTGCAGCTCCAGGGCGGTCATGGTCCGGCCGTCGGCCAGGTCGAGGGGCCGGCTCAGGGTCAGGTCGTAGGAGACCCGGCGCATGGCGCTGACCGGCGAGTGCAGGGTGAACTCGCGGTTGGCCCGGGCGAACCAGTCGTCCTCGATCATGGCCAGCACCAGCGAGGTGGTGCCCACCTTCAGGAAGTTGGCGACCTCGGACATGTTGGCGTCGCCGACGATGACGTGCAGGCGCCGGTACTTCTGGGAGTCGCAGTGGGGCTCGTCGCGGGTGTTGACGATGGGCCGCTTGAGCGTGGTCTCGAGGCCGACCTCCTCCTCGAAGAAGTCGGCCCGCTGGGTCAGCTGGTAGTGGATCTCCTCGCTCGCCGTGCGACGACGCCTCGCAGCCGACCTTGCCGGCTCCGGTGTAGATCTGGCGGGAGACGAAGTGGGGCATGACGTGGCTGACGATCCGGGCGAAGGGGACCGACCGGTCCATCAGGTAGTTCTCGTGGGTCCCGTAGGAGTTGCCCTTGCCGTCGGAGTTGTTCTTGAGCACCAGCAGGCTCTGGCCCGGCGGCAGGATCCGGGCGGCGGCCGCCACCGACCGGGCCAGGATCAGCTCGCCCGCCTTGTCGTAGCGGATGGCGTCGAGGGCGTTGGCGCACTCGGGCGTGGAGTACTCGGGGTGGGCGTGGTCGACGTAGTAGCGGGCGCCGTTGGTGAGCACGGCGTTGACCAGGTGGGTCTCCACCTCCGGCGGCATCGAGCCCTCCCGGGCGAAGCCCCGGGCGTCCCGGCCCGGGGTCTCGTCCTCGAAGTCCCATTCGACCTTGCGGCTCAGCTCGGCCACGTAGGCGTTGATCAGCGTCGACGAGGCCGCGATGGGGTTCGGATCGGCGGCGCCGCGGATGATGATCCCGTACTCGGTCTCCATGCCGAGCACCTTGACGATGGCCACGGGCCGACGTTATCCCCCTGGAGGCTCTCGCGGGAGACGACCCGCTCGGACGCCACCGCGGCCCGGCCCAGGCAGTCCGACCACCGTAGGCCACCTCGGGATGGTCCTGGCCCATGCCGGCTAGGCCGGCTTCACTCGGATCGGGGCCACACGCGGTGCGGACCCGCGGTAGCAGGTCTAGAGGTACTGGCCGGTCGCCACCCGCTCGATCGACCGGCCGCCGGTCGTCTCGTCGCCCTGGGCCATGATCGTGCGGATGTAGACGATCCGCTCGCCCTTCTTGCCCGGAGATCTTGGCCCAGTCGTCGGGGTTGGTGGTGTTGGGCAGGTCCTCGTGCTCCTTGTACTCCTGCTTGATGGAGTCGAGCAGGTCCTGGGTGCGGATACCCGCGGCCCTGCCCGGCGATCACCCGCTTGATGGCCAGCTTCTTGGCCCGGCGGACGATGTTCTCGATCATGGCCCCGGACGAGAAGTCCTTGTAGTACATGATCTCCTTGTCGCCGTTCTGGTAGGTGACCTCGAGGAACTGGTTGTGCCTCGTCGTCCCGGTACATCTCGCGCGACGGTGCGCTCGATCATGGCCTGCACCGCCTTGTCCCGGTCGCCGCCGCCCAGGCTGGCGACCTCGGCCTCGTCGAGGGGCAGGTCGGCGGTCAGGTAGCGGGCGAAGATCTGGGCCGCGGCCTCCTCGTCGGGCCGCTCGATCTTGATCTTCACGTCGAGGCGGCCCGGGCCGCAGGATGGCCGGGTCGATCAGGTCCTCCCGGTTGGAGGCGCCGATCACGATCACGTTGCGCAGGGTCTCGACACCGTCGATCTCGGCCAGCAGCTGGGGCACGATCGTCGACTCCATGTCCGAGCTGATGCCGGTGCCCCGGGTGCGGAAAAGCGAGTCCATCTCGTCGAAGAAGACGATGACCGGCACGCCCTCCTCGCTCTTCTCCCGGGCCCGCTGGAAGACCAGGCGGATCTGGCGCTCGGTCTCGCCCACGTACTTGTTGAGCAGCTCGGGGCCCTTGATGTTGAGGAAGTAGCTGCGGGCCGCCTTGTCGCCGGACACCTCGGCCACCTTGCTTGGCCAGGGAGTTGGCCACCGCCTTGGCGATGAGGGTCTTGCCGCAGCCCGGGCGGGCCGTACAGCAGGATCCCCTTCGGAGCCGGCAGCTTGTGCTCGACGAACAGCTCCCGGTACAGGAACGGCAGCTCCACGGCGTCGGTGATGGCCTCGATCTGGTCGTCGAGGCCGCCGACGTCGGCGTAGGAGATGTCGGGGACCTCCTCGAGGACCAGCTCCTCGACCTCGGGCCGGGGCAGCTTCTCGAGCAGCAGGCCGGTCCGGGAGTCCATCAGCAGCGAGTCGCCCGACCGGATCTTGACGCCCCGGCAGGCTGTCGGCCAGCTCGACCACCCGCTCCTCGTCGGCCCGGCCGACGATGATGGCCCGGCGCGTCGTCGAGCAGCTCCTTGAGGGTGACCACCTCGCCCGGACTGCTCGGCCGAGCGGGCCAGGACCACGTTGAGCGACTCGTTGAGGACCACCTCGGCGCCCCGTCGCAGCTCCGACTCCTCCTCGAGGGCCAGCTCCGGGTGGAGGGCGACCCGCATCTTGCGGCCGCCGGAGAACACGTCGACGGTGCCGTCGTCGTTGCGGGCCAGGAAGGTCCCGTAGGCGGACGGCGGCTGGGTCAGCTTGTCGACTTCCTCCCGGAGGGCGGCGATGTGCTCGCGGGCCTCGCGGAGGGTGAAGGTCAGGCGCTCGTTCTGTGAGATGGCCTGCTGGAGCTGGCCCTTGGTCTCGAGCAGCTTCTCCTCGAGCGTGCGGACCCGCTTGGGGGCGTCCTGCATACGGCGGCGCAGGCCGAGGACTTCTTCTTCGAGAACCTTCGCCTGGTCGCGCAGCTCTGCCACCTCACGCTCGTAGGCGGCATTCTGAGCCTCCGCACCGGCGTCGCTCACTGGAGATACCTCGCTCGCTGACTTGCGATTGTGAACTTACCCCCATCCCCGAGGCAATCGCGAGATGCTGCCGCCGGGTTGTCATTGCGCTCGCCGTGGATAATTGACATCGGAAAGGCTGCGATCGGTACCGTCGTCCGCTAAGATTGCTCGTCGAGCGACCACCAGGGTACGACCACACAGCGAGGCGAAGGCAAAGCCATGAAGGTCTGGATCGATCAGGATCTCTGCACCGGTGACGGGCTGTGCGAAGAGATCGCGCCCGCCGTGTTCACCCTGCTCGACGACGGCCTGTCCTATGTCAAAGAGGGCGACAAGATCTTCGACAACCCGGGCGGGCACGAAGGCCTGGCGGTGGTCCCCGACGGCATGGAGGACGCCACCCGGGAGTCGGCCGAAGAGTGCCCCGGGGAGTGCATCTTCATCGAGGAGTAACACTCCGACCCCCACGCAGGGCGGCCGGGGTGGTCCGCAGCGTGAAGGACACGACGTCTGGCGGGCCGGCTCGAATGCGGTGACGGTTGCGGATCGGCTGGCGACCGCCACCGGCCCGGTGTCACGCGGTCAGGCAGGGTCCTGTCGACGTGCCCGAGGAGGTGCGGGGCTCGGCCAGCGCGCCCTGCAGCTCGGTGGTGCTCAGGGCGTACGACGTGTCGGCCTGGTCCGCGGCGATGGCGAAGGCCACCCCGATGACCTGGCCGGCGGCGTTGACGAGCGGACCGCCGGAGTCGCCGTGGGCCAGGGCGGCCGCCAGGACCAGGACGTCGCGCTTGGTGTTGGTGGTGTCGTAGAGGTCTTTGCCGACCGCCTGGATCTCCTGGGCCACCCGAGCCGGGGTGACCGCCACGGCGTCCTGGCCGTTGGGATGGCCGAAGACGGCCCCGGTCGCGCCGGCGTGGGCGACCCGGAGCGGCAAAGGGGCTCTCGTCCGAGCGAGGCCGACACAGAGCAGGGCCAGGTCCCGTCGGGGGTCGAACATCACCACCGGTCGCGGCCAGGTGCCGCCCCGAAGGCAGCAGCACCGAGGTCTGCCCGGCCGGCTCCCCGGCCACCACGTGGGCGTTGGTCACGATCAGGTCGGTGGCGACGGCGAAGCCGCTGCCCTCGTAGATCCGGCTGCACGCCTGTCCCTCGACCTTGACCGTCGAGGCCAGCACGGTGCGAGTGACGCCCGCGGCCAGCGGGCTGGCGGCCGGGGGTGGCCCGGCCGGCGCGCCGGGATGCAGGACGGCGAACACCTGCGGGGCGTCCTGTCCGATCAGGCGGCGCAGCACCTGCAGGGCGTCTGGCGGGTTCGGCAGGTCACCCGACACCCAGCGAGAGATGCCGGAATCGGCGGTGGCCCGGGCCGGCCATCCGGGGACGGCGGCGATGGAGGGCAGCAGCAGCCACAGGGCGACGATCACCCCGACGATCCCGGTGCCGGCCCCGACCACCCGGTCCGCCTGGCGGACCGGTCCGCGCCGGCAGGGCCCGGTGCAGCCGCGACCCGACCGATCAGGCCGAGCGCCTGGCCGATCACGGCCCCGCCGACCAGGATCAGGACGGCCACCGCCAGCTGGGTCCCGGGCGACGCGGTCGGTCAGGCGGACCAGCACCGTGGGCAGGACGCGGATGGCCACGTAGAAGCCGAGCGCCAGGCCCAGCCACGAGGCCACCCGACCGAAGAAGCCGAGCCGGTAGCCGCCCACGGCGGCCACCACGGCGACCACGATGACGATCAGGTCGAGACCGTTCACCGGTCTCTCAGCCCTCCAGTCGCCCGTTCGGGCCGAGGGGGTCGAGGGGGTCGAGGGGGTCGTGATGGGGGGCAGCCGGCGCCGCCAACCCGTCCAGGCCGTCAAGTACCGCCGGCGGGGCCGACGCCGCCAGCCCGTCCGGGTCGGGCGGGTTGGCGCTGGAAGCTGCTTGTCGCGCCGCCGGGCCGGGCCGGGCCCCGATCGCGCCGAGCAGCCGGGCCGAGGTCAGGAAGCCGGTGTGGGCGACCATGCGGTGGTCGGGACGGACGGACTGGCCCTCGACGTGCCAGCTGCGCTGCAGCACCTCGATCGTCTCGGCCAGGCCGAAGGCGCTGCGTTCGAGGGTGTCGCGGCAGCGTGCTGACCTGGCCGATGGTCGGCAGGTAGGACACCAGGATGCCGCCGGGCCGCAGGGCGGTCTCGGCCGCCTTGACCACCCGCCAGGGCTCGGGCAGGTCGAGGACCATCCGGTCGAAGCCCGCCTCGTCCACCCCGTCGTAGGCGTCGCGGACCTCCACGCGGTAGCGGTCCAGGACGCCGGCGCCGAGGAAGCGCGGCCACGTTGGCCTGGGCCCGGGCGGCGAAGTCGGCCCGCAGCTCGTAGCCGGTCACCTCGGCGCCCGGCCCGCAGCAGGGCCATCGACAGGGCGCCCGAGCCCGAGCCCGGACTCGAAGACCCGGGCCCCGGGGAACACGTCGGCCATGATCAGGATCGGGCCCAGGTCCTTCGGGTAGATGACCTGGGCGCCTCGCGGCATCTTGAGCACCACCTCGGCCAGGGTGGGCCGGACCGCGGTGTAGCGGGCGCCGCGGGTCGGAGCGGGCCAACCAGCCCTCCTCGCGCCCGATCAGGTCGTCGTGGCGTACCGGTCCGGAGTGGGTGTGGAACTCGCCGCCCGCCGCCAGGTCGACCAGGTAGCGGCGACCCTTGGTGTCGAAGAGCAGGATCCGCTCGCCGGCCTCGAACGGGCCGGCTCACCGCGGCCCGCTCGTCTGGGCGGCCCGCCGGCGGCGCGCTCGACCAGCTTGCAGAAGGCGCACAGCTCGCTGATGGTCGGCGACCCGCACCCGGGGCACGGATGCAGGCCGGCCCGCTCCTCCTCGGCGTGGGGCTGCGACGAGGGCGGCCATCCGATCCAGGAACCCGAAGTAGAAGGCCGCCTTCGAGCCCGGCGAGGTGACCTCGATGGCGTTGAGGGCCTCCTTGTAGCCGAGGTGCCGGTTGCCGGCTGCCATCGGGCACTCCTCCACGATGTAGTCGATGCCGCGCAGCACGCAGTAGGCGGCCATCTCCCGCTCGCCCAAGCGGATCAGCGGCTTGACCTTGCGGGCGAAGCCGTGGCTCGCGGGCAGCACCGGATACTGGCGCCCCAGGTAGGCCAGGTCCCACCGCAGCACGTTGCCGAACAGCACGGCCGCCTCGTCGTCGAGGTTGTGCCCGGTGGCGACCACGTCGTAGTCGCCGTCGAGGGCGGCCTGGTTGAACAGATGCCGCTTCGAGAGTCCGCACGCCGAGCACGGGCGCCCGGCGGGCCGCCGCCGCGCCGGTCGGGATGTCGAAGCCGAACTGGCCCCGGCAGGTCGATCTCCACCAGCCGGGCCTGGCGGCTGGCGGCGAAGGCCCGGGCGTAGCGGCCGGACTCGTCGCTGTACTCGCCGATCCCGAGGCCCAGATACAGCCCGTCGGCCGCCACGCCCAGCGTCGAGGAGCAGGTCCCACAGGGCCAGGGAGTCCTTGCCGCCCGAGACGGCCACCAGGACCCGGTCGCCGGGCCGGATCATGTCGAAGGCATCGATCGCCCGGCGGACCTGCTCCTGGCAGTGCCGGACGAAGCACGGGCTCGCAGAAGCGCGGCGTTGTGGCGGCGGATGTCGACCACCGCGGGCTGGCGGCAGGCCCGGCATTTCATGCCCTTGACCTGCGATTCAACTCGGGCCGCCCGTCATCGGTCGCCGCCGGAGATCACGGGGCGCACCTCGATGGTCGATCCCTCCTCGAGGACGGCGTCGCCGGTGACCAGCGTCCCGTCCACGATGACCAGCACGGATTCACGGTTGAGGTCGAGGCGGTCGAGCAGGGCCTGCACCCCGAGCGGGCCGGCCACGTCCATCTCTCGGCGCGGATTGCGCAACACGACTCTCACTATCCCATTGTGGCTCGCCGCCCACGGCGGCGGCATTAGCCCCGGGCCCATCCTGGCTCGCCGCCCACCGTCGCGGCATTAGCCCCGGGCCCAGCTTGGCTCGCCGCCCACCGTCGCGGCGTTGGCCCTGGGCGGCAGGCTCGACCCGGTTAGCGCTTCCCCAGCATGACCTGCAGCTCCTCGCCCGGTTCGAGCTCGTCGATGAAGACCAGCTCCGGCCGGCGCACCATCGCTCGTCCGGCCAGATGAGCGAGCAGGGCCAGGGCCCCGAGGATCAGCCAGAACGGGCTACCCGCCAGGACGCCGCGGTCGAATCCGTGGCGCATGCCCTCGCCGCAGGGCCGAGTGCCAGAGGTTCCTCATCGTGGTCCGCTCACACCCGCCGGATCTCGACCCAGGAGGACTTGCGCTGCCCCCGCCGCCGGCCCAGCAAGAAGGCCACGATCACGAGCAGGACCACACCGCCCACGCCGGCATACAGGGCAACGGGCTTCGCCTGCTCGGCGGTCTCGTCGACCTCGCCGCGGATCTCGCCCAACTTGGCCCGGATGTCGGTGATCTGCACCTTGCCATTCGGGCCGCTGCCGGCCACCGGCACCAGTTTCAGACCAGGGATCTTCAGGCCATCTGAGCGTCCTTGCCGTCACTGCCATCACTTGCGCCCTGTGCTCTTGGTGATCCGGCTGACCGCCCAGGCGGCGCCGACCCCGGCGACAACCACACCGCCGAAGTACGGCACCCAGGTCAGGCTGCCGTCCAGGTGCCGACCGGTCTCGGCCTGGATGAGCCGGATGGCGGCCAGGGCCAGCAATCCACCGCCGAGGGCGAGCAGCAGGGCCCCCACGATGCCGAAAGCGATGAAGCGCCCGAGCGACTTGATGGGATCGAGAGTCTCCTGCTTGGCGTAGGCGACGACCAGGCTGACGAACTCGTCGAGCAGGCTGCCGAACGACCGGCCGCGGACGTTTTCTGGCGCGGGCCGCGGTCACAGGGCCGCGATCTTTACCCGCCACCCAGACGGAATGCAAGCGCCTGCCTGGCGTCCGCGGTCTGTTGCAGCAAGGTGACGAGGCGCACCGACCTCGGCGCTTCCAGCAGGCGCTGGCGGTCGAAGGGGCCGAGGGGGGCGACCGCACACAGCTGCCAGGTCCGGCGGACCGGATCATCGACGAGCTCAAAACCGGCGGGCACACCGGCTTCGCCGAGTTCGGCCGCCAGGGCTATCACCTCGCGAACCATCTCCTCGGCGCTCGTCAACATGCCCTGGTCGGCAGGATCCCACGCCGGCTCGGGCAGATCCTCGATCCGGGCCTGCGGGAAGGGATCGTCGGCGAGCCATTCGACCACACGGAAGCGGCCGATGCCGCCGAAGAAGGCCATCCAGCGGCCGTCCGGCAGCTGCTTCGCCGGCCACCAGACGACCCAGCGTGCCGGTATTGACCCGTTGGTCGCCGCCGCCGACCTCGTGGCCTCGCTCGATGAGCACCACGCCAAGTTCGCCGGCGGCACCGGGCTGGGTCAGCTGGCGCATCAGCTCGCGGTAGCGGGGCTCGAAGATGTGCAGCGGCAGCAGCTGGGTGGGCATCAGCACCGAGCCGAGCGGGAAGATCGGCAGATGGCGGATCACGACTGGGGCTCGATGGTCGGCCATAGGCGGCAGTTTGGGGTAGGTGGCAAGTGCCACGCCGATCTGATCCGCGACGGCGCGGGCCGCGTCCAGGTTGGGGACCCCGTTGAAGATCAGGGAGAACACGATCGGCTGGCCGAGGATGGTGCCGGCGACGGCGGACCCGGCGGTGGGCAGCACGAACCCACTGAGCGCCACCACGTCGTCGAGCGTTCCGGTCTTGGCCCGCAGCCGGCCCGCCGCCGGCGTGCCGCCCATACGGGAGCTCAGCGTTCCGGTCCGGCCGGCGATCGGCAGACCCTGGGCCACCACGCTGGCGGCGCCGACGTGTTCGAGGTCGGCTTGGATCAAGTTGCAGGTGACCCGGTCACCCCGGTCGAGCCCTGACCCGTCGAGGCCGACGAGCTGGGACACCGGGAGCCCGGCCGCGGCCAAATCGGCCCGGATGGCCGCCACGCCGGCAGCCGTGCTGCCCACTCCGGCCGTTTCGTAGCCCAGCTCTTTGGTAAAAAGCTCCGCCGCCGTGTCGTCGCTCACGGTCAGGGTGGCGTCCACCTCGGCGCTCAGGGGCGGACTGGCGATGCTGGTGAGCACGGGGCCACCTGCGGGCGCCTTCCCGGTGGCGGGTGGTCCGGCCACCCGCACCCCGTCCGCCGTCAACAGGTCAGCGAAGGTGGTGGCGGCTCGCCCGGCGGGATCCGCGGAGGCGGCCGCTCTGAGGGCCTGGGCGGTGGCGCCCGCCGGCGGCGTCGGTGGGGCGGCGGGGGCGGCCCCGTTGTTGACTTCGAGGGCGCTGAGTGGCGCCACGTCGCCTTCGGCCGCGTATTCCGGTTTCCAGGTCGGCACGGTTCGGAGCTCGTCGTAGCGGCTGTCGTCGCCGACGACCGATCCGGTCACGGTGGTCACGCCCGCCGACCGCACCTGGCTGGCGAGCTGGTTGAGTGACGTGTAGAGGGTCTGGCCCGCACCGAGGCCGGTTGCGTTGGCACCGGTCGCCAGCAGCGGGTCGCCACCGCCGACGAGGTAGAGGTTGCCGGTCACGACCCCGCGCACGGGTCTGGCCGCGACGACCCGGGTGGTCAGCCGGCTCGCCGCCCCGAGCTGGTCGAGCACCGCGGTGGCGGTCAGCAACTTCATGTTCGACGCCGGAATGAGGCTTTCCAGCGGATGGTCGGCGTACAGCGTGCGGCCGCCCTGGCTGACCACGAGACAACTCGCCGCGGCATCGGTGCGCAGGGCCGGTTGGGCCAGCAGCGCCGACAACGACGGGGCCAGCCGCTGGCCGGCCACGGTCTCGGCCACCCAGCCGGGAACGCGCCGCACGGACAGGATCGGCGTGGTGGTCAGGCCCGAACCGGCGTCAGACCCGTTGGGGGGCAAGGGCGCGGCAGCGGCGACGCCCTGGCCCGCCGTCGAAAGGCCGGCGAGGGCCAACACGGCGGCCAGGATCACGGACGGCCGCCCCCGCCAACCATGGTGCCGACCCATCTCGCCAGCGTAGGCGCCACCCCGGGAACAGACCTGGCACACCGACCTCTACCATCTGGTCAGCCGGGCTAGCGTGGGGAGGTGCCCGGGATTCTCCTCGCCGTGCTCGCGGGTCTGGTCGTGTGCCAGGTCGCCCTTTTCCTGACGACCGTGTTCCTGCACCGGACCCTGTCGCACCGGGCCATCACCATGGCGCCCGGCGCTGCGCTTCACCTGCCGGGTGCTGACCTGGATCATGACCGGGATCAAGCCCCGGCAGTGGGTGGCGGTCCACCGCCGCCACCACGCCTTCACCGACGTCGACGGCGACCCCCACTCGCCGGTCCTCGAAGGGTTCGCCAGCCGTGCAGATCGGCAACGTGGTCCTCTACCGCCGGGCGGCCCGCGACGAGACACGGTGACCAAGTACGCCAAGGACCTCCCCGCCGACCGGTGGGACAGGGTCCTGTTCGACCACGGCTATCTGGGGCTCGGGGTGGGGATCGGCATCCTGCTGCTGCTGTTCTGGGGCAACTGGGTGCTGACCGCGATCGCGGCCGGCACCCACGTCGTCTCCTACCTGCTCCTCAACTCCGCGGTCAACGCGGTCGGGCCACACCTTCGGTCGGCGGCCATTCCGGGGGCTGGCCGCCAACACCCAGTGGCTGGCCTGGCTGACTGCCGGGGAAGGCCTGCACAGCAACCATCACGCCGCCCCGACCTCCGCCCGCCTGTCGTTTCGCCGGGGGGAGATCGACCCCGGCTGGTGGACCATCGCCTGGGCCCGGAAGCTGCGCTGGTTGCAGGTCCGCCACGAGCAGCCCCATGTGATCGCGCGCGCCGGCCGCGCACCTCAGCCGGTCTGATCGCCGCGACACGAACATGGACATCGTCTCCGCCCTCTTCGCCGAAAACATCGACCTCCGCCCCGTACCCGGACCGTCGACGCGGATCGACCTGACCGGGATCATGTTCTCCCTGCCCGCCCCGTCGCCGCCGCCAGTGACCGTGACCCCGCACCTGATCGTGCTGGTCCGGTGCCGGCCTGACGAGGACGGTCAGGGCATCCTGGAGGTGGTCTTCCGTGACGAAGCAGGCGAGCAGGTCGCCCGCAACGTCTCACCGTTCCAGGTGGAGCCGGGGAAGTTCACCTACCGCCTGGTCCGCGGCGAGCTGGAGTACTCCGATTTCGGCACCATCGAGGCCCACTGCCGGCTGCTGCCCGACGGCGCGGCCGACCGTCGTTCCGCTCACTCTGCTGCCGCCGGTCTAAGCCTTCGTCGCAATAGGCGGGCCGGATGCGGGAGAGCGTCTGCGCCGTGGGTACTGTTCAGCTATGACGGACGGCGACCTCGAGCAGCTGGGCGATCAACGTCATCCGGGGCCTGGCCATGGACGCCCCCCAGCGGGCCAACTCCGGCCACCCGGGTACGGCCATGGCGCTGGCTCCGCTCGCCCACGTGCTGTGGAGCCGGGTGATGACCTACGACCCGAGCGAGCCGACCTGGCCGGACCGGGACCGGTTCGTGCTGTCGTGCGGCCACGCCTGCATCCTTCTGTACTCGATGCTGTACCTGACCGGCTACGGCGTCGAGCTCGAAGACCTGCGCCAGTTCCGGCAGCTCC
Organism: uncultured Acidimicrobiaceae bacterium; assembly: GCA_963769725.1. GTDB lineage: Bacteria > Actinomycetota > Acidimicrobiia > Acidimicrobiales > Palsa-688 > PALSA-693. The sequence continues at coordinate 404,349 of CAVYMU010000014.1, forward strand.
ACAGCCGGACACCCGGCCACCCCGAGGTGCACGACCTGCCCGGCATCGAGGTCACGACCGGACCGCTCGGCCAGGGATTCGCCAACGGGGTCGGGCTCGGGGTGGCCGAGCGGATACTGCGGGCCCGTTTCGGCCCTGACGTCGTCGACCACCACACCTTCGTCATCTGCAGCGACGGCGACCTCATGGAAGGGATCAGCCACGAGGCGGCGTCGCTCGCCGGCCATCTCGGCCTGGGCCGTCTCATCTACGTCTACGACGACAACCACATCACCATCGACGGTCCGAACCGAGATCACCCTGACGGACGACGCGGGCGATCGCTTCGAGGCCTACGGGTGGCACGTCGATCGCCTGGGCGAGGTGGCCAACGACACCGACGCCCTCGACGCCGCCCTGCGCCGGGCCATGGCCGAGCGAGGACCGCCCCAGCCTTCTCATCCTGCGCAGCCACATCGCGCTGGCCCGGCTCCGCATATGACCGACAACCCGAAGGCCCATGGGTCGCCGCTCGGCGAGGATGAGGTCCGGGCCACCAAGGAGATCCTGGGCCTGCCGCCCGACGAGACGTTCTGGGTGCCCGACGACGGTGCTCGACTTCTACCGCCAGGCCATCCCGCGGGGTCAGACGGCGAGAAGCGCCTGGGAGAAGCGACTGGCGGCCTGGGACGGCGATCGGGACGAGTGGGACGCCATGTGGAGCGGGCGGGGCCGCCCCGGCTGGCAAGCGAAGCTGCCGGTGTGGCGCACGCCCGGCGAACAAGTCGCCACCCGCCACTCCACCAACGCCGCCCTCAACGCCCTGCACGCCTGACGTGCCCGGCCTCGTGGCCGGCGGGGCCGACCTGACCGGCAACACCGGGACCAAGCTGGACGACGAGCCGCTGCAGAGCCGGGAGCACCCGGAAGGCCGGGCCATCGCCTTCGGGGTCCGCGAGCACGGCATGGGCGGCATCCTCAACGGCCTGAGCCTGCACGGCGGCACCATCCCCATCGGCGGCACCTTCTTCGTGTTCAGCGACTACATGCGAGGATCGGTGCGCCTGGCCGCCCTCTCGCAAGCCAAGGTCATCTACTTCTGGAGCCACGACTCGGTCGGGCTCGGCGAGGACGGCCCGACCCACCAGCCGGTCGAGCAGCTGGCCGCCATGCGGGCCATGCCGGGACTGCGGGTGATCCGCCCGGCCGACGCCAACGAGTCGGCCCAGGCCCTGCGGGTGGCCATCGAGCGCGACGGACCCACCGCCCTGATCCTCACCCGCCAGGACATGCCCGTCCTGGCCGGCACCGACACTCGTGGCGGCCGAGCTCGAGCGGGGCGCCTACGTCCTGGTCGACGGGAGCGACGATCCCGACCTGGTGCTGATCGGCACCGGGTCGGAGGTGGCGGTCTGCGTGGGCGCGGCCGAGCTGCTGGCGACCGAGGGCATCACGGCCCGGGTGGTGTCGATGCCGAGCTGGGAGCTCTTCGACGAGCAGGACGACGACTACCAGGACGAGGTGCTGGGCCCGGGCGCCCCGGTCCTGTCGGTCGAGGCGGCCGCGTCGTTCGGCTGGTCGCGGTGGGCGGACGACTCCGTCGCCCTCGACCACTTCGGCGCGTCGGCTCCGGGCGCGGAAGTGCTGGCGGAGTTCGGCTTCACCGCCGACCACGTGGCCGATCGGGCCCGAGCCCTGCTCGAGGACATGGAGTGCATTTGACGGATTTGATGGCCCCGACGAACTGGAGGACTGAGCCATGACTCGACTGCACGACCTCTACACCGAGTTCGGCCAGAGCCCCTGGATCGACAACCTGTCACGGCCCTCCATCCGAGGGGGGCGACCTGCAGGCGCCTGGTCGACGACGGGCATCCGGGGGGTGACCTCGAACCCCACCATCTTCCAGAAGGCCATGACCGGCTCCGACGCCTACGACGAGCAGTTCGCCGAGCTTGATCAGCCGGCTCTCGGTCGAGCAGGCCTTCTGGGAGATGGCCATCGACGACGTCACCGAGGCGTGCGGCGTCCTGCGGCCGGTCTACGACTCCAGCCAGGGCGGCCGACGGGTTCGTCTCCCTCGAGGTGTCGCCCGGTGCTGGCCAGCGACACCGACGGCCACCATCGAGTCGGCCCGGAGCCTGCACGAGCGGATCGACCTCCCGAACCTGCTGGTCAAGATCCCCGCCACCGCCGAAGGGCGTCCCGGCCATCCGGCAGATGATCACCGAGGGCCGCAACATCAACGTGACCCTGATCTTCAGCCTGTCGCGCTACGCGCGAGGTCATCGAGGCCTATCTGTCCGGTCTGGAGGCCCTGGCCGCGGCCGGCGGCGATCTGTCGACGGTGCACAGCGTGGCGTCGTTCTTCGTGAGCCGGGTCGACACCGAGGTCGACCGCCGGCTGGAAAAGGTCGGCGGGGTGGCAGCGCGGGCTGGAAGGCAAGGCGGCGGTGGCCCAGGCCAAGCTGGCCTACCGGCTGTTCCAGGAGCAGTTCTCCGGGCCTCGCTGGGAGGCCCTGGCGGCCCGGGGCGCCCATCCGCAACGACCGCTGTGGGCGTCGACCTCCACCAAGAACCCGGCCTACCCGGACCTGCTTTACGTCGACAACCTGATCGGCCCGCACACCGTCAACACCATGCCCGACGCCACCGTGGCCGCCTTCTTGGACCACGGGACCGTCGCCCGCACGCGTGGACACCGACGTGGCCGGGGCCGAAGCCGCACCTCGACGCGCTCCAGCGGGCCGGCGTCGACATGGCCGACGTGGCCGCGGTGCTCGAGGAGGAAGGGGTGGCGTCTTTTACCAAGAGCTACGAGGAGCTGCTGCAGGCCCTGCACGACAAGGCCAATGCCGTCCAGCGGGATGATCCAGACGGGCCGAACCCACCACGCCGAGGTCAGGTACCCCATGAGCGAGCCCGTCGGTCCGAACCTCCTCGCCGAGGGGCTGCAGACCACCCGGCGGGCCCCGCCTGGCGTCCTGGTGGTGTTCGGGGCCTCGGGCGACCTCACCTCCCGCAAGCTGCTGCCGGCCCTCGAACGGCTCAGCCGGCGGCGCCTGCTCGATCCGGGCTTCGCGGTGGTCGGGGTGGCCCGCAGCCGGCTCGACGACCAGGGGTTCCGCGACCTGATGACCGCGGCCGTGCCCGACGCCGGCGCCGGGCTGGGACGACGTGGTCAAGCACAGCCGCTATGTCGCCGGCGACTACGACGACCCGGACACTTTCGCCCGGCTCCGCGACCGAGCTCGACGACGTCGACGAGGAGCTGGGCCTCCCCGGCAACCGGACCTACTACCTGGCCACCATCCCGGCCATGTTCGAGCACGTGGCCGCCGGCCTCGGCGCCGCGGGTCTCAACCGGCCCCGCCAGCCTGGCGCCGCCGTACGCCTGGTGATCGAGAAGCCGTTCGGCCGGGACCTGGACAGCGCCCGCCGACTGGACGCCGCCCTGCACGAGACCTTCGACGAGATCGCAGATCTACCGGATCGACCACTACCTCGGCAAGGAGACCGTCCAGAACGTCCTGGCCCTGCGCTTCGCCAACGCCATCTTCGAGCCCCTCTGGAACCGCAGCTACGTCGACCACGTGCAGATCACCGTGGCCGAGTCGCTCGGCGTCGAGAAGCGAGGCGGCTTCTACGAACGCGCCGGCGCCCTGCGCGACATCGTCCAGAACCACGTGATGCAGGTGCTGTCGCTGACCCTCATGGAGCCGCCGGGATCGATCGACGCCCAGGGGATCCGGGACGAGAAGGTCAAGGCCCTGCGATCGGTCGTGATCCCGACGCCCGAGCAGGTCCTCACCGACGTGGTGCGGGCCCAGTACGACAGCGGCTGGAGCGAGGGGGTGGCCGTGCCGGCCTACCGGCAGGAGCCCGACGTGGATCCGCACAGCCAGACCGAGACCTACGTGGCCATGAAGCTGCACGTCGACAACTGGCGCTGGGCCGGCGTGCCGTTCTACATCCGCACCGGGAAGCGGCTGCCCAAGCGGGTCACCGAGGTGGCCCTCCAGTTCCAGGGCGTCCCGCACCTGGCCTTCAACGCGGCCGAGAGCCGGGACCTGCGCCCCAACGCCCTGGTGATGCGCATCCAGCCCGACGAGGGCGTCGCCCTGCGCTTCGGGGCCAAGGTGCCCGGCCAGGCCTTCAAGGTCCGCGACGTGCTCATGGACATGTCCTACGGCGCGTCCTTCCTCGAGGAGCCGCCCGACGCCTACGAACGACTGCTGCTCGACGCCATGGTCGGCGACCCCACCCTCTTCATCCGCAGCGACGAGGTCGACCAGGCCTGGCAGATCGTCCAGCCCATCCTGACGGCGTGGGAGGAGCGGCAGGTGCCGCTGGCCGGCTACGCGGCCGGAACCTGGGGTCCCCGCCAGGCCGATCAGCTCATCGAGCGGGACGGGCGCCAGTGGCGAACGCCGTAGCGGTCGACACCTGGGACGGCCGAGGGCGTCCGGCTGAGCGACGTGGTCGAGGCGCTCGCCGACCTGCGCCACCAGTCCGCTGGGCAAGAACGCGGCCCGCACCGCGGTGATGACCCTGGTGGCGGTGATCCCCAGCGACGAGCAGGCCTACGCCGCCACCCGGGCCCTGCGGGCCCTGGGCCGGCACCACCCGGCCCGAATCGTGCTGCTCCGCCCCGACCCCGATCAGGTCGCCACCCTCGACGGCCGGGCCGCCCTCTACGCCGTGGAGGAGGACGGCCACCAGGTGAACTTCGAGGAGGTCATGCTCTGTCGTCGGCGGCCAGGCGGCCCGACACCTGGACTCGCTGGTGGAGGCGTTCACCCTGTCGGACCTGCCGGTTCCGGTGTGGTACGTCGGCGACATCCCCGACCCGTCCGACCCGCTGCTCTCCGTGGCCACCGCCGTGCTCGTCGACACCCGGGACGCGGCCGACACCGGCCGGATGCGGTCCGTGCTGGAGCTGGCCCGGCGCCGGACGGTGGTGGACCTGTCGTGGATCCGACTGCGGCCCTGGCGGGAGCTGCTGGCCGGATTGTTCGAGCCGGTGGACCGCCGGTCCTGGCTGCAGGCGGTCGAGCGGGTCGAGGTCACCGGCAAGATCGGCCCCCGGCATCTGCTCGGCGGCTGGCTGGTGGCGCAGCTGCGGCCTGCTGCCTCGACCAGGTCGCAACTGATCGACTCCCGCCACGTCGAGATCCGGGTCGATCTGCCGCCGCGGTGTCGAACCGGGCCACCTTCGAGGTCGGGCGGGGCGAGCGGCAGCCGCACCGTCTCGGCCCGGGCCGAGATTCCGGGCGACCCGGACTCCGGCCCCGCCGGGCCGGAGCACGTCCAACCCATCCCCCTGGCCGACGATCCCCTCGCCACCGTCGCTGGCCGACGCCTTGACCCACCTGCAGCCCGACGTGATCTGGGAGCACGCTCTGTCCGCGGCCACCACGCTCGGTGTGTAGCTTGCTCGGCGTGAACGGAGAGCTGATCGTCGTCGACGACCTGCCCGGAGCCTTCTCCGCCCGCGTCATGGCGGCGTTCGACCAGCCGGCCCGACGAGCTGTTCGGCCTGGCCTTGAGCGGCGGCAACACGGCCCGGGCCTGCTACGAGCGGCTGGCCGCCGACAGCACCGACGTGATCGACTGGCTGTCGGTCAACGTCTACTGGGGCGACGAGCGCTGCGTGCCGCCCGACCACGCCGACTCCAACCAGCGGCTGGTGCCGCCAGGCCCTCCTGGAGCGGGTCGGGACCGCCAACGCCGTCTACCCGATGAGCTGCGAGGAGGGGCCGGACGCCTACCAGCTCCGGCTCGGAGAGATCGGCAAGCTCGATGTCATCCACCTGGGGCTGGGGCTGGACGGCCACACCGCCTCGCTGTTTCCCGAATCGCCCGCCCTGGACGCCGATCCGGGCCAGCTGGTGGCCCGCAACGAGGACCCCTCGGGCCGCAACCGCCTGCCCCGGCTGACCCTCACCTACGCCGGGATCGCCCGATCCCGCCTGGCCGTCTTCACGGTGGCCGGACGGCACAAGCGGGCCGCCCTCCAGGCCCTCGTCGATGGCGCCGACCTGCCCGCCGGCCCACGTCACCGCCGATCAGGTCATCTGGCTGGTGGACCGGGCCGCCGCCCCCCGCTGAGCGTAGGCGCCATGGCCGACCGGGGCGTTCCGCCCGACCAGCTCACCGCTCTGCTCGACGCCATCGGGCGTCACCGCCAACCGCGATCAGCTGCTGGAGATCCTGGAAACGGTGGTGCGACTGGCGTCGGACCGCACGCGACCGCCTGGACCTGAAGATCGCCAACGCCGCCCTGAAGGAGATGTGCGAAGGGTTCGAGGTCTTCGCCCCCTACCGGCACGTGCGCAAGGTCACCATGTTCGGCTCGGCCCGGACCCTGCCGACCGATCCCCTCTACGCCCAGGCCCGCGACCTGGCCGCCCTGCTGGCCGCCCACGGCTGGTCGACGGTTACCGGCGCCGGACCCGGGATCATGGCCGCCGGCCTGGAGGGCGCCGGCCCGGACCACGCCTTCGGGATCAACATCCGCCTGCCGTTCGAGCAGGGCGCCAACGAGTTCATCGCGGAGAACCCCAAGCTCGTGTCGATGAAGTACTTCTTCACCCGGAAGCTGCTGCTCATCAAGGAGTCGTTCGGCTACGCCGTGCTGCCCGGGCGGCTTCGGCACCCTCGACGAGGCGTTCGAGCTGCTCACGCTCATCCAGACCGGGAAGGCCGAGCCGGCGCCGGTCGTGCTACTGGATCTACCCGGCCGCAGCTACTGGAGAGGCTGGGAGCGCTTCGTCACCGAGGAAGTCGCCACTCGTCGACCTGATCAATCCCGGCGATGTCGAGCCTGTACCGCATCGTCGACCGGGTCGAGGACGCCGCCGCCGAGATCCTGGGCTTCTACCGCAACTATCACTCCCTGCGCTGGGTCGGCGACACTCTGGTCATCCGGCTGGAATCCACGCCCACGGCCGAAGAGGTGGCCCAGCTGTCCGACGCGCTTCGCCGACGCCGTGCACCGCCCCATCCGGATCCTCGACGCCCCACTCCCCGCCGAGCGCCGCAGCGAGGACTTCCCGGAGCTGGCCCGCGTGGCGCTGCGCTTCGACCGCGTCTCCTACGCCCGGTTGCGGGAGCTGATCGACGCCCTCAACACCCTTCCCAGCGCCCCGCCGGCCCCGCTCATCGGGACGGCATCGCGATAGTCGATGGCCCGGTGACCCAGCACCCGTTGCTGACCGACACGATCGCGATCGGCAGCCGTACCGCCCCGTCCCGGGTGGTGTTCGGTCCGCACGAGACCAACCTGGCCCGGGGCCGGGCCATCAGTCCCCGCCACGTCGCCTACTACGCCCGGCGGGCCGCCGGTGGTGCAGGGGTGATCATCACCGAGACGGCATCGGTCGGCCCGGACGACTGGCCCTACGAGCGGGCCCCGCTGGCGGCGGCCTGCGGCACCGGATGGGCCGCCGTCGCCGAGGCCTGCCGGCCCCACCATCCGATCCTCCTGGCCGGGATCGGCCACGCCGGCGGTCAAGGTTCCAGCGCCTACTCGCAGTCGGTGCTGTGGGCGCCGTCCCGGGTCGCCGACGTGGTGTCGCGCGAGCCGCCCGCGGCCCTGGACCAATCGGGCATCACCACGGTCGTCACGGCCTTCGCCGAGGCCGCCCGCCTGGCGGTTGCCAACGGTCTGGACGGAGTCGAGGTCGACGCCGGGACCTGGTCTCTCCTGCGCCAGTTCCAGTCCGGCCTCACCAACCAGCGCCAGGATGGCTACGGCGATGATCGCCTGCGGTTCACCCGCGAAGTGCTGGCCGCGGTGCGCGCCGCCATCGGTGCCGACCGGATCCTGGCCCTGCGCCTGTCCTGTGACGAGCTGGCGCCTTGGGGCGGGATCACCCCCGACGCCGCCGGCGAATCCGTCGCCTCCCTCGCGGCGGCCCTCGACCTGCTCACCGTCATCCGGGCCGGCCCCTACTCCACCTCGGCCTACCGGCCCGACGCCCACTCCCCCCCCGCCACCAACCTGGACCTGTGCCGGGCCATGCGAAACGCCGCCGGCGGGGTGCCCGTCGTCCTCCAGGGCAGCGTCGCCGATGCCGCCACCGCCGCCCGGGCCCTGGCGGACGGTGACGCGGACCTGGTCGAGATGACCCGAGCCCAGATCGCCGAGGCCCGCCTGGTCGCCCTGGTGCGGGCCGGTCACCCCGAGCAGGTCCGGCCCTGCCTGCTCTGCAACCAGTCCTGCCAGGTCCGCGACAACCGCAATCCCCTCGTGACCTGCGTCGGCGATCCTCGCTCCGGTCACGAGACGACCGACCCCGACGCCGATTCCCCGGCCCCGGGAGGGGACGGACCGGCGGTGCTCATCGTCGGCGGCGGTCCGGCCGGGCTGGAGTGCGCCCGGGTCCTGGCCGGGGCGGGCCGGAGGGTCGGGGTGGCGGAGCGAACCGGCGCCCTCGGAGGAGCCCTGGCCGCGGCCGCGGTCGGCCCCGGGCGGGAGCGGCTGGGCCTGCTCACCGACTGGCTGGCCGCGGAATGCGCCCGGCTCGGGGTGGAGGTCGCCCTGGGGGTCACTGTCGACGCCAAGGCGGTGACCGCCGCCCAGGCCGACGGGTGGGAGGTGGTCCTGGCCACCGGGTCCCGTCCGTTTTCCGGCCGGTATGGCGCTACCGCAGAGCTGCCGGTCGTGGATGCCCTGGCCCTACTCCGGGAGGGAACCGGCCGGCTGCCGCCCGGACCGGTCGTGGTCGATGATCCCGTCGGCGGACCGATCGGCGTCGGCGTGGCCGAGTGGCTGGCGGCCACCACCGACCGCACCGTCACCCTGGTGAGCCCCGATCCCGTCGCCGGTACGCTGCTGGCCCGCAGCGGCGACCTGGCCGATGCCAACGTCCGCCTCCAGCGGGCCGGTGTCGACCGCCGGCTGCGATCCCGTATCACGTCACTCGGCGCAGGGCTGGTGGCGGGAGAGGATGTGTGGACCGGCGCCCCCTTTCACCTGCCCGCCGGCATCCTCGTCGATTGCGGGCACCGCCTCCCCGATGACGAGCTGTACCTGGCGCTCGGCGACCCTCGGACACGGCGAGCCGGCGACTGCGTAGCCCCCCGCTCGGTCCACGAGGCCATCCTGGAAGGCCGGCGGGAGGCCCTGGCCCTCCTTGCCGCCACTCCCCCGCCACCTGCGCCGCTGGCGCATCCCTCGCCGCCGGTATCGCCGGGGTCCCCCGCATCGCCGGCGTCCCCCGCATCGCCGGCACCGATCGGGCTCGCCACATGAGCGGCGCCGGGCCATACCGGCACCTGTTCTCGCCGCTTCAGGTCGGCCCGTTGACACTGGCCAACCGCATCGTCTTCTCGGCTCACCTCACCAACTACGCCACCGAGGACGGCCTCCCGAGCGAGCAGCACGCCGCCTACTACGCGGCGCGTGCCGCCGGCGGCGCCGGGCTCATCATCACCGAGGAACACTCCACCCATCCCACCGACTGGCCCTACGAGAAGCTCATCCACGGCTTCCACCCCGAAGTCATCCCCCACTACCGCCGCATCACCGATGCCGTGCACGCCCACGGGGTACCGATCCTGGCTCAGATCAACCACAACGGCGGGCAGGCTTCCAGCCTGTATACCCGGCTCCCGGTGTGGGCGCCCAGCCCGGTACCGGACCCACTGTTTCGTGAGGTGCCCAAGGCCGTCGAAGCCCATGAGATCGCCGAGATCGTGGCGGGTTATGCCCTGGTGGCCCGCCACTGCCTGGCCGGAGGGTTCGACGGAATCGAGCTGCAGTGCTCACACTCATCGATCGTGCGCGGCTTCCTCTCGCCGGCGACGAACCACCGCCGGGATGGATATGGGGGAAGTTTGGAGAACCGGGCCCGACTGCTGCTGGAGATCGTGGCCGCGGTGCGCGCCACCATCGGACCGCCGGCTGCTCTCGGCGTGCGGTTGTGCGGCGACGAGCTCATCGAGGACGGCACCACGATCGACGACGCGGTCGCGGTGGCCCGGCTCGTCGCGGCCACCGGAGACGTCGACTACATCAACACGTCGATCGGAGTGGCCACCGCCACCCTGTACATGATCGAAGCCAGCATGCAGATCCCCCCGGGGTACGCCATGTTCATACCCAGCGCCATTCGCGAGGCGGTGGACCTGCCGGTAGTGGGGGTCGGCCGCTTCAAGGATCCGCTGCAGGCGGACCGGGCCCTGCAAGCCGGTCTCTGCGATCTGGTCGGCGTGGTTCGGGGCCAGATCGCAGACGCCGACTTCGCGGCCAAGGCTCGCTCCGGCCGTGGGGCCGATATCCGGACCTGCCTTTCCTGCAATCAGGAGTGTGTGGGCCGCATGGGGCTCAACCGCTGGCTGGGCTGCATCGAGAACCCTCGGACCGGGCGGGAGGCGGTGGCGGTGCCGCCGCCGCGCCCCGACGCCCCCCGACGCCGGGTGGTAGTGGTCGGCGGCGGACCGGCCGGGCTGCAAGCCGCGGTGACGGCCGCCGAACGAGGGCACCGAGTCGTGCTCTACGAGCGCGGCGCTCGCCTCGGCGGCCAGGTGCTGGCCGCCGCCAGCGTGCCGAGCCGGGCCGAGTTTCTGGATATCACCCGCAACCTGGCCGCCCACACCCACCGGCTCGGGGTCGACGTGCGCACCAGTACCGAGGCGTCTGCGGCCGTGGTCCGCGGCGCCCGTCCCGACGTGGTGATCCTGGCCACCGGGGCCCGGCCCGCCCCGCCGTGGTGGGCCGGGGGCCTTCCCCGTATCGTCGACGTGCGCGACGTGCTGGAGGGCCGGGCCGATCCGACCGGGCGGGTGGTGGTCGTCGACGAGCTGGGGTTCCATCAGGCCACATCGGTGGCCGAACTCCTCGCCGACCGGGGCTGCCAGGTGGAGATCGTGACCAACGGGATGGTCGTGGGTCAGGATCTCGGCATCACCCTGGACCTGGAGACCTGGAACGTGCGGGCCCACGCCAAAGGGATCGTCCAGGCCACCGACCTGGTCCCGTTGGGTGCGGCCGAGGAGGCCGGTGGAGCCGTCTCGCTGCATCTCCAGCACCACCCGACCGGCCAGGATCGCAACCGTGTCTGTGACTGGGTGGTGTGCTCGGTACACCAACAGCCCGACGACTCCCTGTGGTACGAGCTGGCAGACGCCGAGTTCCCGGTCCATCGCATCGGCGACTGCCTGGCCCCCCGTCGGGCCCACGCCGCGGTCGTCGAAGGCCATCGGGTGGGGGCCGCCCTGTGAGCAGCTTCCCAGGACCGACGGGAGCCGGAGAAGCCGTGGCCGTGATCGTGGCCCGCCAAGGCCGGCTCCCGGCGGGCGCCGACGAGACCGTGGCCGAAGCGGGCGGGCGGGTCCTGGTCGTGGGGTCCGGGGCGGAGGAAGCCGCGGCTGGACTGGTCGGTGCTACCCGGGCCTGGTGGGCCGACACCGCGACCGAGCCGGCCTCCCTCGGGCGCTGTCTGGCCCCCGTCCTTCAACCCTTCCCGCTCGTCGTCTTACCGGCGTCGCCGGACGGCCGGGACCTGGCGCCGAGGCTGGCAGCCGAGCTCGGGCGGCCGCTCCTGGCCGGAGCCGTACGGGTCGATCTCACCGCCGGCTGCGTTCGGGCCGACCTCCTTCGAGTCGACGGGAGGGTCGTGGTGCCAGTGGTTGGGCCCGCTCCTGCGATCGCCACCCTCATGCCGGCGGTGCGCTCCCCGGTCGCAACCGGGCACCTCGCAGCCGCCGCACCGCTCGACCTGCCGGCCCGCCCACCGGCGATCCCGCCCGCGGTCGAACTGCTGGAACTCATTCGGCCGGACCCGGCCACTATGGACCTCGCCGACGCCACTCGGGTCCTCGGCGGCGGGGCCGGGCTGGTGTCCAAAGCGGCGGGCGACGAACAGGCTCGGGAGGTCTTTGCCCTCCTCGGCGCGGTGGCGGCGGCCCTGGGTGCAACCGCGGGAGCCACCCGGGTAGTCACCGATGCCGGCTGGACCGGCCACGAGCGCCAGATCGGCACGACCGGGGTGGCCGTCGACCCCGACCTGTATGTGGCCCTCGGGGTGTCGGGCGCCAGCCAGCACACCGGCGGTCTCGGGTCCCCACGCCACGTCGTGAGTGTCAATACCGACCCGTCGTGTCCGATGACCGCCATGGCCGACCTCGGGCTGGTGTGCGACGCCGCGCGCGCTCCTGGTGGAGCTGGCCGAGCGACTCGGCGTGGCGGTGCCGGTTGAGTTGGCCGGTGGCGCAGGAGGGTCCGGTGGCGCAGGAGGGTCCGGTGGCGCAGGAGGGTCCGGCGGCGCAGGAGGGTCCGGCGGCGCAGGAGGTGCCGACGGCACCGGCGCCGGGCGGCCCGCGGGCGGCGCGGTCCAGGCTGGCGATCCCACCCAGCCGGATCGCTCCAGCCTCGGGGGTGAACTCCGTGGCTGAGCAGGTCGATGTGGTCGTCGTCGGGGCCGGCCCGGCCGGTTCGGCCGCGGCCCTGGCCGCGGCGCGAGCGGGCCGCTCAACGGTGTTGCTGGAGCGGGGCGCCTTCCCAGGCGCCAAGAACCTGTACGGCGGAGTCATCTACGGGCGCGTCCTCGACGACGTGGTGCCCAACTGGTGGGAGCGGGTGCCGGTGCAGCGCTGGGTCGTTCGGCGGGCCACCATGGTGATGACCCCGACTCAGGCGGTGACGATCGATGTACGGACCGAGGCCTGGGGTCAGGCGCCCTACAACGGGATGACCGCCTACCGGGCCGATTTCGACAGCTGGTTGGCGGCCGAAGCCGTCGCGGCCGGTGCCCGCTTGGTCACCTCCACGGTCGTTACCGGGCTGCGGCGGGATGAGGCCGGGAGGGTCACGGGCATCCACACCGACCGCCCGGAGGGCGACGTGGAGGCCCAGGTAGTCATTGCCTGCGACGGCGTCAACTCCTTCCTTGCCCGCGAGGCCGGCCTGGCCCCGCCCGCCGAAGCGGCCCATTACACCCTCGGCGTCAAGGAGGTCCTGGCCCTGCCCGCACACGTCATCGAGGAACGGTTCGGTTTGGGCCCGGACCAGGGTTGCGATATCGAGGTCATCGGCTGCACTGGGGGCATTCCCGGCGGGGGCTTCCTCTACACCAATCGCGACACCGTCAGCATCGGGGTCGTCGTTTCGGTGACCGGCCTGGCCGCGGCGGGCGTGCGTCCCGAGGAGCTCATCGCCGACTTCAAGGCCCATCCGGCCATCGCCCCATCACTCAAAGGGGCCACCCTCCAGGAGTACGGCGCCCACCTCATCCCCGAGGGGGGATACGACGCCCTGCCGGCGCTGGCCGGGGACGGTCTGCTCGTGGCCGGTGACGCGGCCGGCCTGACCTTGGCGGCCGGGATCTGGCTGGAGGGTGTGAACTTTGCGATTGGTTCCGGTCTCGCCGCCGGTCAAGCCGCGGCCGCGGCCGTGGCGTCCGGTGACGTCAGCGCGACCGGCCTGGCGTCGTACCGCAACACCCTCGAGACCAACTTCGTGCTCCGGGATCACCGGCGTTTGCGCGCTGCTCCCAAGTTGATCCTCTCGGACCGCATGCAACGGCAGTACACCCGTTTGATGTGCGACCTGGCTGAGCAACTGTTCACGGTGACCAATCCCGACCCCAAGCCGGGGTTCGCCCGGTTGGTGCGCCACACCGTCAAGGCCCGCGGCGTGCGGTGGCGGGACCTGGCCCGTGACGGGCTCGACACCTTGCGGGTGTTCCGATGACGAGCGAGGCGCGCTGGCCGGAGATGTCGTTCGAGGCGCGCATGAGCACCGTCGAGTTCCAGGTCGGCGAACGAGCTCACATCACCGTCGATTCGGATGTGTGCCGGTCGTGCACGACCAAGGCCTGCGTTACCGCCTGTCCGGCCAATCTCTTCGCGCCCACCGCCGACGGCGGGATCCTTTTCAACTACGAGCAATGTTTCGAATGCGGCACGTGTTACCTGGTGTGTAACTCGGAGGGGGCGCTCACGTGGACCTACCCGGACGGTGGGCAAGGCGTGGTGTTCCGTCGTGGCTGATCCGGGCCGAGAGGCACCCGGCTGCGAGTTGGCGGGACCGCGTGGGCGGGCCCGTGGTGGTGGCCTGCCTGGCTCCCGCCGACCTGCGGCCCGAAGTCGATCCGTTGACGGGAGCAGTACGCGTCGACCCGAGGCGCGGCGAGCTCACCGCTTCGGACGCGGCCGCGTTGGAGCACGCCCGCCGGGCCGCCGAGGCATGGGGTGGGCGTTTGGTCGCGGTCGCAGCCGGATCGTCCAGCGTCGACGCCGGCCTGCGTCAGGCCGTCGCCGCCGGGGCCGCGGCCTGGCGGCTGCCGTGGGGCGACGACGGGGCGGCGGCGGCGATGGCTGGCGGTCGCGGCACCGGGCCGCATGGGCTCGACGGCGTCGACCTCGCCGGCGATCAACCGGCCCTGGCCCGCCTGCTGGCGGCGGCTCTCTCGCAGCTCGGGCCGCCCGATCTCGTCATTTGCGGGGACCGGTCCTCCCTGGGCGGGACGGGCGCCTTGCCCGCCTGGCTGGCTCACGAACTCGGCGTCGGCCAAGCACTGGGTCTGGTGTCGTTGCAGGTCGACGAGGACGGGGTGATAGCCGAGCGGCGCCTCGATGGCGGATGGCGGGAGCGCCTGAGGGTGACGCCGCCTGCGGTGTGCTCCGTCGAGGCGGCCGGGGTGCGGCTGCGGCGGGCGTCGTTGAGCGATGCGCTCGATGCCGCGGGTGCCGGTATCCCGGTCTGGCCAGGTGGGGTGGGGACAGGGTGGGGGCCGGCCTCGGGACCGGGGGGGCTGCGGGGGTCGGGCGGGTCTGGGGGGTCGGGCGGATCTGGGTGGGGGTCGGGGATGGCGGCCAGCCTTTGGCACACCGGTGCACCACGCCCCTACCGGCCACGCACCCAGGTGGTACCGCCGCCGGCGGGGACGACGCGCCAGCGGCTCCTAGCCCTGAGTGGCGCCTTAGTGGCCCATGACCCACCCCGCCTGGTCGGACCGATCGACGCCGCCGGGGCTGCCGACGAGTTGCTCGACTTTCTCCGCCGGCACGGGTACCTGGACGAGGCCGCAGCCAGTCCCCCGACCTGACTCAGTCAAGCTCTCTGGCCGGTCCGACGCAACAAGTGGGCCGAGTTCGGTCCACAAACCGCGCCCGATCCCGCCCTCTGGCCGGTCCGACCCACAACAGGGCCGAGCTCCACAAAGCCCACCCCGCCCCGACACCCACAACTCTGGCGGTCCCACCCACAACAGGGCCGAGTTCCGTCCACAAAGCGCCACCCCACCCCGACACCCACACACTCTGGCCGGTCCCAGCCAACAACAGGGCCAAGTCCCGTCCACAAAGCGCCACCCCGCCGTGGCCTCCCCGACCGCTCCCTCGACCATCGAGCCACGGGCGGAGTCCGCCGTCCGCGCCCTCGTGGGCTCAGTCGTCGCGATCATCCGGCTCGGTCAGGATGGCCATGGCCCTCTCCACCGCCCGACGGGCCCGGGTCAACCGGCGTTCGTCGACGGGAAGCTCGACCCCGCCCGCGTCGATCGACTCTCGGAGGCGCTCGATAGCCAGGTCGGCGAGCTCCTCGGAGATCTGCTGGAGCCGGCCGCGGATGTCCTCGAACTCACCGGCCACCGGTGACCTCGGGCCCGGCTCCGGACCGCCCCGGCGATGCTCTCGGGGCGGTCCGAGTCTGCGGCACCCCCCAGCGCATCCTCGCCCCCGACACCCCAGCGCGACTCCTCCAGCCCGACACCCCCCGGCGAGCCCGCGACCCCGAACCGGCCCTCGGGTCCTGCCCGACCTCCACGCCCGACAGGCCCGACACGCCCAACCCCCCCGACCCGGCATCTAGCCCAGCCGCCGTCGCCACGATCTCCATGGGATGACGGACGGGCACTCCGGCGCCGGCCAGCCAGAGGCCGCAGCCGGGGTTGGCGCTCGCCACCACGTCGGGGGCGACACTGGCGATCACCGCCAGCTTCTGGGTCCGGATCTGGCCGGCGAGATCGGGCTGTAGGGCGCTGTATGCGCCGCCGGCGCCACAACAACGACCCTCATCATCGAGTTCAACCAGCTCCCCATAGGGTTCCAGCACGATGCGTACCGCCGCCTCGCCTCGTTGCACATGACGCAGGTGGCAGGGATCCTGCACCGCGATGCGCAGCCGCGGGGTTCCGGGGACCGGGGGCGGCAGTTGGGCGGCCCGGCTCGCCAGCCACTGGTGGATGTCCATGACGCGAGCCGAGAACCGCTCCGCCTCCCGCGTCCCCAACAGATGCCCGTAGTCCAGCAGGGCCGCCCCGCAGCCCGCGGAGTCGACCAGGATCGGGGCCGACCCGGGGAACGCCGACATGACCCGCCGGGCCAGGCGGGCGGCGCCGGCCCGCAGCCCGGCATGTACATGCAGCGCCCCGCAGCAGGCCGCCCCGGGACCGGGTAGGGCCACACCGGCTCCGCATGCACCGAGCACGGCGATCGCGGCCCGATGGATGGAGCGCTGCCAGGCGTCCATCACGCACCCGGTGAACAACCAGACGTCGTCGCCGGTCGCCACCAGCGGCGCTTGCCGTAGCGGCAGGGAGGGCAGCGACAGGCGCCGGGCCAGTGGGCGCGGGATGAGGCCGGCTCGCTGGGCCAGGGCCCCGGCCGTGGTCAGCCCGACCAGCGCCCGGTGGTATCCGAGCAGACGGTAGGCGGCCCGTTGCCAGGCTGGCACCGATGTGGGCGCCAGCCGTTCCCGGGCCGCCTCCATCAGGTGTCCGAACCGGACCGACGCCGGGCAGGCCGTCTCGCAGGCCCGGCATTGCACACAGGTCTGCATAAGCCGGGCGAAGGTGGCGTCGACCGGTCCCCCGGCGTCCACGGCCCGAATGGCGGCAATGCGCCCGCGCGGCGACAGACCCTCCTCACCCGACACTCGATAGGTCGGGCAGTGAGGCAGGCACAGCCCGCACGACACACACGCAGCCAGCTCATCCGGATCGATCCGCAGGCCGCTCCCGGCCGACAGCGTCACCCCGCTACCGCCGCCAGGGGGGAGCGGCCCGGGTTGAGCCGGCCATCCGGGTCGAATCGGGCCTTGAGCGCCTGGTGCAAGCCGACCACCTCGGGAGACGGGGCCGCCACGGGACCCAACCTGGCCGCCACTTCGGGCGTGCAGTGCACCACCCCGACGCCGACCTCGGCCAGCCAGCCACCGTCGGTCCCGACTTCTGCGGGCAGACCCCGCAGGGCCGCCGGCGGACGTGACCTGCGCAGGGGGCCCGGACCGGCCGGCGGCGCCGCAACCGCCACAAATGACGACCCGAGGACGGCCTGGGCCTGCCCCCGCACATCCGCTTCGTAGCCCGCCAGGCCAACCCAGGTGCGCGTCCCATCCCAGAGGATGGACAGTGGCCGGAACAAGGTCTCGGCCAGCCCAAAGGGGTCGGCGCCCTCGGCGACCCACCAGCACTCGACCTCCGCCTGCGGCCGGCACCGGAGGACCACTTCGCCCAGAAGGGCGAGCGTTCCGAGCGATCCGACCAACAGGCGACACAGATCGAACCCGGTCACGTTCTTGACCAGCGGTGCTCCCGACCGGATCAACTCGCCGCGGGAGCTCACCGCGGTCACCTCCAGGACGGCATCTCGCACCGGACCGAGTCCGAGGCGCCGGCAGCCGCTCCGACCGACGGCCAGTATCCCCCCGACCGTGGCCCGGGCCGGGTCATCGGCGTCGAGGGCGACATCCTGGCCGCCGGCCCGGACCGCGTTGCGGAGCTCGTCGAGGGTGGTCCCGGCCCCGACTCGGACGATCATCTCCGCGGGTTCGTGGGCGACCACTCCGGCCGGCGCCGCCACTTCCCGCACCTCAGGCGGAGCGCAGCCGCCCACCTCCCACTGCGTTCGCCCCCCCACCACCCGAACCGACCCGATCGGTCCGATGTCGGTCGCAAAGCGTTCGAGTTCGATGCTCACACCCACGCCCCGGCGGGCAAGGTGGCAATGTCACCGCATCGCGAACCGCCTCGGGGCAGCACCTTCTCGGGATTGCATTGGCCGGCCGGATCGAACGCCTCCCGCAGCCACTTCTGAGCCTCGAGATCGGCGGGGGAGAACACGAGCGGCATCGCATCCCGCTTCTCCAATCCGATGCCGTGCTCCCCGGAGAGGGTCCCTCCGGCCGCCACGCACGCCTCCACGATCTCCTGGCCGGCGGTGTGGACCCGGTCCAGCACGCCCGGCGCCCGGCGGTCGAAAACGATGAGCGGGTGCAGGTTGCCGTCGCCGGCATGGAACACGTTGCCCAGGATGAGCTGGTGTCGAGCCGCGATGGCTCGCACCTGTGCGAGCACCTCGACCAGGCGGGTGCGAGGAACCACGCAGTCGTGCAGGTAGTAGTTGGGCGCGATCCTCGCCACGGCACCGAACGCCGACTTCCGACCCTTCCACCACAAGGCCCGCTCGGCGGGGCCAGAAGCGACCCGAACCGAGCCGGCGTGATGGGCCATCAACACCTCACGCACCCGGCGGGTCTGCTCCTCGACGCCTCCCGGCAGACCGTCCACCTCGACCAGCAACACCGCGGCGGCCTCTGTGGGGAAGCCGGCGTGCACGTAGGCCTCGACCACCTCGACGATCACCGCGTCCATCATCTCCAGGGCGGCCGGGATGATCCCCGCCGCGATGATCCCGGTCACGGCGGCGGCGGCATCACCCAGATCCGAGAAATCCGCCAGCAAGGTCGCCACCGCGGGTGGAAGCGGTGTCAGACGTACGGCGATGCGCGTCGCGATACCCATGGTGCCCTCGCTCCCCACGAACGCCCCTCTCAGATCCAGCCCGTCGGGTTCGGGATCGAGGCCACCGAGCAGGCTCACCGAGCCGTCCGGTAGGACGACTTCGATAGCCAGGATGTGGGCGCTGGTGACCCCGTAGAGCAAGCAGTGGGGACCGCCGGAGTTGTTGGCGAGGTTGCCACCGACCGAACAGGACTGCTGGCTGGAAGGGTCTGGGGCGAAGTGCAGACCGAGGTGGGCCACGGCCCGGGACAGGTCCAGGTTCAGCACTCCGGGTTGGACCCAGGCGAAACGCTGGCCGGCGTCGACTTCGAGGATCCGATTCATCTTGGTCGTGACAATCACGACGGGCGGAACGTCGCCAGCCGGGGTGGCCCCGCCCGACAGACCCGTCCCGGAACCGCGCGGGACAAAGGGACGGCCGTGGTCCCGGCACACCCGCACCGCCGCGGCCACTTCCGCGGTCGTCGTCGGGAAGCACACCACCGCCGCCTCGCCGGTAATCATCGAAGCGTCCCGGCGGTACAAGCCGAGTTCGGTCGGCTCGGCTCGCACCCGGTCCGCACCGACGGCGTCGTTGAGGTCGCTGATGAGGGCGGCGGTTACGTCGGTCGCGGTTGTCATCGACCCCCAGTTTGGCGCTAGTTGCTCGGGCAGCGGGTCCCCGGTGCTGGCGGGGCCAGCGTAGTGAGGTACCGATCCACTTGAGTGCGGATACACGCGCTGCTCCCGTAACCGGTGTGACCGTCGCCGACCCGGGTCAGGAGCACGCCATGAGTGAGTTCGGTGGCCAGGGCCTGGGCCCAGCTGTACGGGGTCACTGGGTCGCCGGTGCTACCAACAACCACGATCGGCGGGGACCCGGTGGCGGGCAGCGGTCCGATCGATCCGGTGGCCGGGAGGGGCCAGACCGAGCACTCGACTTCTCCGTACAGATCCAGCAGTCCGAAGACGGGCGCCGCCGATTCCACGGCCGGGGCGTCGCCTTGGATGGCGGCGAGGGGCACAGGCGGGCTGTCCAGGCAATCGACGGCGGCGTTGGCCTCGAAGATGTTGCTGTAGCTGCCGTTGCTCTGGCGGCCGGTGTAGCCGTCGTACAGGGCCAGGAAACCGGTCCCGTCACCTCGGCTGGCCGCCTGGAGGGCCTGGGCCAGCTGGCCCCACATGGCCGGCCAGTAGAGGGCGGCGACCGTGCCCCACAGCACCGCGGCAGGGCCGACCTGGCGCGATGTTCCTCGCGCCGGCAACGGGTTGGCCCGGACCCGGGCCACCAGCGCCTCATAGGCGGCCGTCGGATCGCCACCGGGCCGCCAGGGGCAGGAAGAGTGGGCGCAGGCGGCGAAGAACTGTTGCAGCTGGGCATCGAGGGCCGCGGACTGCTGCGAGATCTCGGTCAGGGTCGGAAGGGCGGGATCGAGTACGCCGTCGAGGACCATGGCCCGGACGTGGGTCGGAAAGAGATTGGCGTAGGTGGCTCCCAGCAGGCTTCCGTACGAGAAACCCAGGTAGGTGAGCTGGGCGTCTCCGAGGGCGGCCCTCAGCACATCCAGGTCGCGGGCGGCATCGACGGTGCTCACGTAGGGCAGCTCAGCGGCGCTCATGGCCTGGCATCCCCCCGAAAGCGTCCGGTTGGCGGCGACGAGGGCGGCGAAGCCCGCCGCCGTCGTCGGTTCCGGGTCGGTCGAGAAGTACCGATCCAGGCCGGCGCCGGTGGCGCAGGTGATCGGGGCGGTACGAGCCACGCCGGGCGGATCGAACCCGACGATGTCGAATCGGGCCAGCAGGCTGGCCGGCATCTGGGCCACCGCGTCCGGGAGGAAGTCCACCCCAGAGACGCCGGGCCCACCCGGATTGACAAGGAGCGATCCGATCTTCTGACCGGTCGCCCGATGCCGATCGATCGCCATTCCAATGACGGCACTGCCGGGATGACTCGGGTCGCGCCGCATCAAGACGGTGGCGCACTGGAACCCTTTGGGGCCGGCATCGCCGCGGCAGGCCGACCACTGCACTTTCGGCGGTGCAGCAGGCCCGGCCGAGGCCACGGCCGAGGGCCCGGACGAGGACGAGGACGACGGGGAGGGCGTGGTGCTGGACGGGGCGGGGACGGTGCTCCTGGATTGGATACGACCGTTCCCACCGCAGGCCGCCAGCAACGACGCCGCCATCACGACCACCGGCACCACGGCCAGCCGGCGCCGGGGCTGAGCCATGACCGGTCAGGCTACCGCTGGCACCCGTGCTGTACGTTGCAGGCGATGGCCGATCTGGCGCTGACGGGCTACGTCGAACGCGAGCGTGAACGCATCCTCGCCACCCTCTTTTCCTGGCTGCGTATCCCGTCCATATCCGCCGATCCGGCGCGGGCGTCTGACCTGCGGGCGTCCGCCGAGTTCTGCGCCGAACTGTGTCGCCAGGCCGGTCTGGAGAACGTCGCCACCTTGGAGACCGGCGGGGGCCCGGCGGTCTACGCCGACTGGCTGCGGGCCGGGCCTGGCGCGCCGACGGTCCTCGTGTACGGGCACCACGACGTGCAACCGGTGGATCCCGTCGAGCAGTGGACGTCCCCGCCGTTCGAACCCGTGATCGTCGAGGGTGAATGCCGGGCCCGAGGCGCCATTGACGACAAGGGCCAGACCCTCTATCAGATCGAGGCGGCCCGAGGCCTGCTGGCTGCGAACGGACACCTGCCGGTGAACCTCAAGCTGCTCGTCGAGGGCGAAGAGGAGGTCGGCAGTCCCCATTTCGAGGCCCTCCTGGTCGCCGAGGCGGCCCGCTTGGCCTGCGACGTGGTCGTGGTCTCAGATACCGGCATGATCGCTCCGGACGTCCCATCCACCACGGTTGGCCTGCGGGGGCTGGTCGCCTTCGATGTGGCCCTGCGGACGGCGGATATGGATCTGCACAGCGGCATGTGGGGCGGGACCGTGCCCAACGCCGCCCTGGTTGCCGCCCGGCTGGCTGCGTCCTTGCACGACAACCTGGGCCGGGTGACCCTGCCGGGTTTCTACGATGCGGTCCGGGCCCTGACACCGAGGGAGCAGGCGTCGCTGGCCGCCCAACCCTTCGACGAACCGGGGTTCCGGGCGGCGGCCGGTGGGGTCGCCTTCCTGGAGGGAGAGGAGGGCTTCACGCCGCTCGAACGGATCGGGGTGCGGCCTACGGCAGAGGTGGTCGGCTTGCACGGCGGCTACGGCGGGCCCGGGATCAAGACCATCGTGCCCGCCACGGCGGGGTTCAAGGTGGCGTTCCGCCTGGTCCCCGATCAACGACCCGAGGCGATCGATGCCGCCTTCCGGTCCTGGCTGTCCTCGCACGTTCCGCCCGGTGTCACCGTGACGGTCACGCCGGAAGGCGCCGTGGCCCCCGCCCTGACCCCGATAGATGACCCGGCCATGGGCGCCCTGGGCCGGACCATCGAAGCCGTCTGGGGCCAACCGCCGCTCTACACCCGCGAGGGCGGCAGCGGGCCGGAAGAGGCGCTCGGTCGGGTGCTGGATGCGCCGGTGCTGTTCCTCGGGGTGGGCTTGCCGGGCGATCGTATCCACGCTCCCAACGAGCGGATGGTGATGGACCAATTCTGGAAAGGGCTGGTGGCGGCGGGAGAGCTGCTGCTCGAGCTGGGCGGGCGTTGAGCGCCGGGCCGAAGCCGCCACCCCGGGCCGCGAAGGCCCCCACCGGCGGGCGGGGCGGGCCGCCGGCCCCTGGCGGCACCCGAGTCAACACCGAGGCCGGTGCCCGGAGGGCCTTCCGAGCCGCCCCGCCAGACGCCCACGAGTGGGTCAGCTTCGACGATCCCGATGAAGCCCGCACCTGGGTGTTCGACGTCACCTTCCTCGTGTCCAGCTGGCAGTGCATCTACGGCCGCGGTTGTCAGGGCGTGCTGACCGGCCCGGCCGAAGCGATGGCCCAGGGCTGCTGCTCGTACGGGGCCCATTTCACCGATGACGACGACGTGAACCGGGTGAAGCGGGCCGCCAGAACCCTGACGGACGACCAGTGGCAGTACGCCGCCACCGGCCGTCGCGGCGGAGTGGTCCGCACCCAACCCGACGGCACCCGGGTCAGTCGCCTGGTCGAAGGAGCCTGCGTGTTCCTGAACCGACCCGGATTCCCGGGTGGGCCGGGCTGCGCCCTCCATCGAGCCGCCCTCGAACGGGATCTGGCCCCGCTCGAACTGAAACCCGATGTGTGCTGGCAGCTTCCACTCCGCCGGGAAGACACCAGCGACGACGCCGGTCGGGTCACCTCGACGATCACCCAGTGGGATCGGCGCCACTGGGGCGAAGGCGGAGAGGAGTTTCACTGGTGGTGCACCGAGGCACCCGAGGCATTTCACGGCGGCCGGCCCGTCTATATCAGCCTGGCCCCTGAACTCACCGCCATGGTCGGGGCGCCGACCTATGGTCGCCTGGTCGCCTATCTCCAGGCCCGCCACGCCACCGGGATCGCGCTCCCCCACCCGGTGCTGCGCACCAAGCCCCCTCCCGTAGCGACCTGACCGTCCGGTGGCCCCACCGGACCCGTCTACCAGGCGCCCCCGCTTGGGCCCGCCGACCCGGCGATCCTCGGCCGGCCCCTCCTCCTGTGCTCCTGGCGCCTCCACCCGCCGCCCGGCGGCCGAGCGCTGCTGCGTAAACCGGGCTCCACCCGGCGGAAATCTCCTCGAGGACGGTCAGGCCCGGTGCGGCTCCGGGTCGGAGTACTCCTCCTCTTCGTCATCCTCCATGGCCAGGCACCACGACGCGTGATCATCTCCGGGCTCTGCGCCACATTCGGCGCAGGGCTCCACGATCTCCTCGGTAGATCGCTTCAGCGCACGCGCCTCTTCGAAGCGCCTATGCCTTCCCTTTTTCACGTGCCGCTCCCGTGGTCTTTCGG
Source organism: uncultured Acidimicrobiaceae bacterium (assembly GCA_963769725.1). Lineage (GTDB taxonomy): Bacteria > Actinomycetota > Acidimicrobiia > Acidimicrobiales > Palsa-688 > PALSA-693. Next base: position 427,958 of record CAVYMU010000014.1, read on the forward strand.
TGGTCGAGACAGGTCGTGACCGGGTCCAAGTGTATCGCCGGCCGGCCCTAGTCGCAGCGACGACCCGATCGTGGTCCAGCCGAGGATCCCGTCCCCGACGGGTAGAGTCTACCCATCCCAGAGGACTTCGATCCCGACGCCATGGTGCTGCGCTTCCAGGCGCGGGCCCGGGCCGTGCGCCAACGTGGCCTGCCCCCGCTGGAAGGGCCGGAGCGAAAACGCTTTCTGGATCAGGCTCGGCTCGATTTCCAGGACTACGCCATGATCGGCGACGCCGTGCCCCGATTGGAGGGCGGGGTGCTCACCCTGACGGTCGACCTCCGTCCCCGCCCCGAGCCGCAGCCGGCTCAGGGGGACACCGCGTCCCCCCCGGCTCCCTGATCACTCCTACCGTCGCCTCGCTACCGCCGCCCTCACGACGCTGGGGTCACGGGCGGCCGGTCCCGAAGGGCCGGGATGATCGCTCCTCCAGCACCAGGTGGGTGGTGCCGTCGAACGCCAGGGCGGCGTGGCCTTCGACCAGGGCTCGAATGGGCTCGGCCACCATCACCGTGCGCCACCCGGTCGCCAGCCTGGCGTCAGCATCACCGCGCAGGTAGGCGGCCAGATCGGCCCGGGTAGCGAGCACGGCGGGGTCGAGGCGCTCGTCGCGGGCCAGTTGCGCCACCCAGGCGAGGAGCAGCGCCACCGCGGCCCGTAACTCTTTGGGTACGTCGTCGGCGGGTGGCAAGCGCAGATCGGCCTCCGGCAGGGTCCGGCCCTTTGCGACCGCGGCGAGAAGCCCGTCGGCCACGTCGGAGCGCAGCCGCCGGCCGTCCAGGCCCCGCAGATGCTGCAGGGCCTCGCGCGACGACGGCGGCCGGTGGGCGATCGCCTGGAGGGCCAGATCGGGCAACACGGTGCGGATGGGGAGATCAACAACCTGGGCTCGTTGTTCCCTCCACGCCGCCACCGCCTGAGCCACGCCCCGCGCCGAGCCCCGCAGCTGGCGGGCGTCGCGGAGCTTCCACCAGGAGCGGTCCGGGTCGGGAGCCCCATGGGGCCGGGCCAGGAGGGCGGCGCACTCTTCGTCCGCCCAGGCGCCCCGGCCCACGGCGTCGAGCTCGGCTTCGATGGCGGCCGCCAGGGCCAGGAGGTTCTCCACGTCCGCGGCGGCGTAGGCCAGCTGCGAGTCGGTCAGGGGCCGGCGCCGCCAATCGGTGAGACGGTCGCCCTTGGTGACCGTCAAGCCCAGAAAGGCCTGCGAAAGGGCGGCCAGGCTGGCCGAGCCGTGACCGACGAAGCCGGCCGCCACCTGGGTGTCGAATAACCGCTTCGGACCCTGCCCGCACGCCCGCTCGAGTACCTCGAGGTCCTGCTCGGCCGCGTGGGCGACCATCGTTCCCGGACCGGCGAGCACCTTGGCCAGGGGGGACACGTCGACCGCCTGCGGATCGACGAGCGCGACACCGGCCGGTCCGGCCGGCCCCGGCGGCCAGGCCACCTGCAGGAGGGCCAGGTGGGGCCAGTAGGTGCGCTCCCGATGGAATTCGGTGTCCACGGCGTACCGGTCCGCACTGAGCAGACGCCCGATCAGGGTGTCGAGGGCGGCCGGGGCCGTGACGACTAGGGGCTCCACGTCGGACCCTCCTTTGTCGGGTGACACTATCCCCCGTAGCTCATCCGGGTGTCTTCCACGCGCAGGGGTTCGAGACCGTCGGCCGGGTCCCCCCCACAGTCGACCACCTCCCCGACGAACAGGGTGTGGCTGCCGAACGGCAGCTGATGGCGCAGCTCACACTCAAGCCAGGCCGCCGCATCGGAGAGGATGGGCGCCCCGGTGACGCCCGGCCGCAGCCCGAACCCGGCCAGCTGCACGGGATCGCCGGTGTCCTCGAGCGGCTTGACGAACTTACGGACGATCGCTCGGTCGGTGCGGGCCAGGATGTTGAGGGAAAAGACCAGGCCGTCCTGGAGCAGGCGGTGGCTTAGGGCTACGGCCTCCACGCTGACGGCCACCAGCTTGGGTGCGGCGGCGACCTGGGTAGCCCAGTTGATTGTCATGAGATTGCGACGACCGCCGGCCCGGGTGCCGAGGACGTAGAGGCCGCTCGGCATGCCCCGCAGGATGCGCCGGCGAAGCCGGTCGTAGGCCTCAGGATCCGCCCCGTCGGGAAAGGGACCCACCAGACGAGCGTCGCCGGCCATCGGGGGGAGGCTAGCCGGGGGTGACGCCGGCGAGGTCGGGTAGCGCCAGCGGGTGGCGCCGGCGAGGTCAGGTAGCGCCGGCGAGGTCGGGTGGGCGCCGGCGAGGTCGGGCCGCGCCAGCGGGGCGCCGACTACCTGGGCACGTTTCGCACCTTGGGCACGGTTGACGCTAGAAAATCGCTAAAAGCGTGCCCAAGGTACAAAACGCACCCAGGTGCAGCGGGCCACCCGGGTCACCGGCGTCACCGGCGTCAGCGGAGCCCCGGACCGCTACCGCGACTCCACCCCCCTCCAGTCCGGATCCAGCTGGCGCAGGAACAAGGCGCAACGCTCCTCCTCGGGTTCCTCACCGATCGCCGCGGCCGCGGCACGCAGGGCGTCGAGCGCCCCCAGGAACCCTCGATTGTCGGGGTGCTGCCAGCGTACGTACCCGGAACCCCGCCATCCGGAACCCCGCAGGGCGTCGAGGCCTCGGTGATAGCCGACCCGGGCATAGGCGTAGGCCTCGACGTGGTCTCGGGCCAGGCCGGCCAGGTGCGCCCAGCCGTCCAGGAAGGCGGGATGGGCCGCCACCACCTCGGCCACGGCCGCCCGTCGCTCCTCGGCCGGACGCTCCAGGGCCGCCAGCAGACCAGCGGCGGCGGCGGGGGGAGGAGGCGGGAGCACGGTCTCGGGAGGACCAGCCGTGAACGGAACAGACGGATCGTTGGCCATGACCAGCATCGTCGCGCGACGCTGGCCGGCGGTGCCTCCCAACCCCGACTGCATCTTCGACGAGATCACCAGCGGGACCCGGCCGGCCTTCATCGTGCTCGACGAAGCTGACCTGTTGGGGTTTCTCGACGTCCGGCCGGTGTTCGAGGGCCACACCCTGTTGATCCCCCGCCGCCACGTGAGCACCATCGGCGAGCTCCCCGCCGACCTGCTCGGACCGCTGCTCGATGCCGGGCGGAGGGTGGCGGCCGCCCAACGAGCGGTCCTCGGAGCCGAGGGCACGTTTTTCGCCCTCAACGACGTGGTGAGTCAAAGCGTGCCGCATGTGCATCTGCACGTGGTTCCCCGCCGGCGGGGCGACGGGCTTCGGGGCTTCTTGTGGCCCCGGACCAGATACCCCGACGACGCCGCCGCCGCTGCGGTCGCCACGCAGTTGCGGGACGCCCTCGAAGCTTGACCCGGCGGCGAAGCGGTCAGTCGCTCGCCACCAGCACCGTTTGAGTGGCCCGACCCCGCCGCAGCACCACCCAGCGGTGGTGCAGGATGTCGTCACCACCAAGGGGCCGGTCCTCGGTCAAGCGGTTGCCGTTGATGTACACGGACCCCTGTGAAAGCAGCTGGCGGGCGTCGCGGCGCGACGAGGCCAGACCGGATCGGAGCAATGCTTCCACCACGGTCAGCTCGCCATCCAGGTCCTGGCGGGCGACCAGGGTGGTCGGCGCATCCTCGAGGGCGCCCTCCAGCGTCGCCGCATCGAGTCCGGCGATCTCGGCCGTGAAAAGTACGGCCGCCGCCGTGGCTGCCCGGTGGGCCTCTGTTTGGCCGTGCACCATGGCCGTGACCTCGAAAGCCAGGGTCCGTTGGGCTTCCCGACGCCCCGGTCGGGACAGGGTTTCGTGATCAAGCTCCTCGATGCGCGCCTGGGGCAGGAAAGTCAGGCGGCGCAGGAGCGAACCCACCTCGGTGTCATTGGTGCGCAGCCAGAACTGGAAGAAGGCATAGGGACTGGTGCGGCCGGCGTCGAGCCACACATTGCCGGCCTCGGTCTTTCCGAACTTGGTACCGTCTGGCTTGGTCAGCAACGGTGACGTGAGGCCGTAGGCGGGCCCACCCCGGCGCCGGCGGATCAGGTCGATCCCTTCGGTGATGTTGCCCCACTGGTCACTACCGCCCAGCTGCAACTCGCAGTGGTAGCGATCAAACAGCTGCAGGAAGTCCCAGGCCTGCAGCAGCATGTAGCTGAACTCGGTAAACGACAGGAACTGCTCCCGCCCGTCCAGCCGGGCCCGAACCGAGTCCTTGCGGACCATCTCGTTGACGCTGAAGTGCTTGCCCACGTCGCGCAGGAATTCGAGCAGGCTGGCCGAGCCGAGCCATTCGGTGTTGTCCACCAGGATGGCGCCAGCATCATGAACGCCGGCGGGTCCGGGACCGTCGGGACCGTCGGGGCCGATGTGGACCGGGTCGATCTCCAGGAACCGGGCGATTTGGGCCGCCACTCCCGCCCGGTTGGCGTCGAGCTCGTCGGGACTCAGGAGGTTGCGCTCCTCCCCTTTGCCACTCGGGTCGCCGATCATTCCCGTGCCTCCACCAACCAGGGCGATGGGACGATGTCCGCCCTCCTGGAACCGGCGCAACAGGCAGAGCTGTTGCAGGCTGCCGACGTGCAGGCTTGCTGCGGTGGGATCGAAACCGATGTACAGCACCATCGGAGCGCCGTCGATGCGGGCCGGCAGCGTGTCCGGATCGGTCGACTGATGAACCAGACCCCTCCAGCTCAGGTCTTCGAACAGTGATGGCACCGGACCAGCCTGCCACGTCGGGTCGGAGATCCGACGGTGATTACCGGCCCTGGCACACCCCATAATGGGTGGCATGGCTGCCGCCGGTCTCCTGCTCACCGGCGGAGCCAGCCGCCGGATGGGCCGCGACAAAGCCGCACTGGCGGCCTCCGGGACAGGGGAATCGCTCGCCGGGCGGACGGCTCGGCTGCTTGCGGCCGTGACCGCGCCCACGCTCGAGATCGGGCCGGGGCACAGCAATCTGGCCGCCATCGTCGAAGACCAACGGGGGGCCGGCCCGCTGGTGGCCGTGGCCGTGGGCGGGCGAGAACTCTGCGCCCGCGGCTGGTTCGGTCCCGCTGTCGTGGTCGCCACCGACCTGCCCCGCCTGACCGGGGCCCTCCTCTCCTGGCTGGCGAACCACCCCTCGACGAGAGCGATCGTCCCCGTCGCCCACGGAATACCCCAACCCCTCTGCGCTCGGTACCCGGCCGCCGACCTCGAACGGGCGGTGGAGCTGGTCCGATTGGGGCGGCGCTCCTTGCGGGACCTGCTCGACGGCAGCAACGCCCTGTTGGTCGGACCCGACGAGTGGGAAGCGGCCGCCGGCGACCCGGACGCCCTGACCGATGTGGACACCCCCGAAGACCTCATCCGGCTAGGCATCTGTCCGTGACCGCCAGTCCTCGCGCCGTCACCGTGGTGCGAGTTATCAAAGTCCGGCCCGATCACCGGGTCGACCTCCCCGAGCATTTGGCCACCGAGGAGCCCATGGAGATCCGGGTCGCAGGCCCGGGCCAGCTGGCGGTTCCCGTGGCGGTGACCATGCGCACGCCCGGCGATGACTTCGAACTGGCGGCCGGGTTCCTCGTCACCGAAGGCCTGGTGCGTCCCGCCGATATCACCGCCGTCTCGTATTGCGACGCCGTGAGTGTGGCGGAGGGTCGCTACAACACCGTCAGTGTGCGGCTGTCCCGTCCGTGGGCGCCCGAGGGACCCGGCCGCCACATGGTGGTCTCCACCAGCTGCGGGATCTGCGGGAAAGCCAGCATTGATCAAGTGGAGGTGAACTGCCCGGAAGTCGGGGACGCGGACCCGGTGGCGGCGTCGGTGATCCCACGTTTACCCGACCAGTTGCGCCAATCCCAGCGGGTCTTCGACCGGACGGGCGGCTTGCACGCCGCGGGCCTGTTCGACCCGTCCGGGCGGCCCTGGTGTATTCGCGAGGACGTCGGCCGCCACAACGCGGTGGACAAGGTGGCCGGTCACGCCGTGCTGAGCCGGAACCCGCCGGTTGGGTACCGGTCCGGACCCGGCCCATGGGCCGGGTGGGTATTGATGGTCTCCGGGCGGGTGAGCTTTGAAATTGTGCAAAAGGCGGCCCTGTGCGGCATCGGGATCATCGCGGCCGTTTCCGCTCCGTCCAGCCTGGCCGTCGCCGCGGCTGATCGTCTCGGAGTAACGGTTGCCGGCTTCGTTCGGAACGGGTCGTTTAACGTGTACTCGCACCCCGAGCGGCTCGATCTCGATCATTGAGCGCAAGACATCAGGCCCCGCCGGCGCCACGCCGGCGGGGTTACTGATGTGCCGCTTAACTCCGGGCCTAGCCGAGGCGCCTTACGCTTGCAGCCTGCAAGCCTTTGGGGCCCTGGTTCACGTCGAATTCGACCTTCTCGTTCTCCTCGAGGTTCCGGTACCCGTTGCCCTCGATAGCACTGAAGTGCACGAAGACGTCAGGGCCGCTCTCCTGGGAGATGAAGCCATAACCCTTTTCCGAGTTGAACCACTTGACGGTTCCTATCGCCACACGCAATCCCTCCTTTCCTGGCCGGTCCGCACCTCGTTGTCACGGGTCCGGCGGCCTCCGGCCGAAGCCGGGAGGGATCTGCTCGTGTATCGATGCTGCACCCTCGTGGCCCAAGAAGGTAGCACGCCAATCGGCGGCCCTGCGTAGCCTTGGCCCGATATGAGCCGCCTGGTAGCCGTCGTCGCTCACACCCATTGGGACCGCGAGTGGTACGCCCCCTACGAGCGGTTCCGGGCTCGCCTGGCGGGTGTACTGGACGAAGTGGTGGCGATCCTGGAAGCCGATCCGTCGTTCCGGCGATTTCTGCTCGACGGTCAGGTGGCCATGATTGACGATTACCTCGAGGTGCGACCGGAGGCGGCCGCGATTCTCCGTCGCCTGGCCTGCCAAGGGCGGATCGACCTGGGCCCCTGGTACGTCCTGATGGACGAGTTTTGCGTCTCGGGCGAGACGTTGATCCGCAATCTGCAGCTCGGCCTGCGGCGGGCCGAGGACTTCGGCGGGGCCATGCCGGTGGGCTATTTACCGGATATGTTCGGTCACGTCGCCCAGATGCCCCAGCTCCTCCGGCTGGCAGGCCTCGAGCACGCCGTGGTCTGGCGGGGGGTTCCGGCCCAGGTGGACCGGACGGCGTTCTGGTGGCAGGCGCCGGACGGGAGCACGGTCCGAGCGGAGTATCTACCCGTCGGGTACGCCAACGGGGCCTACCTCCCCCAGGAGGCCGAGGCGCTGGTTCGCCGTATGCGAGCCCACGAGGATGAGCTTCGCCCCTGGCTCGGCGACGATTCCACCCCGCTGCTGCTGATGAACGGCACCGACCATCAACGCCCTCAGGCCGGACTGCCTGCGCTGCTGGCGGAAGCCAACCGACTTCAGGAGCATTTCGAGTTCCGCCAGCTGTCGCTGGGCGAGTTTCTCTCCGGCGGGCCAGACCACCATCTGCCGCACTGGTCAGGCGAGCTGCGCAGCGGGGTTCGCGCCAACCTGCTGATGGGCGTCCTTTCCAATCGCGTCGACATCAAAGTGGCGGCCGCCAGGGCCGAGCGGGAGCTCGAACGGATAGCCGAACCACTGGCGGCCCTTTGGCTACCGCCCGAACTGTGGCCGGCCCGTCTGCTGGACGAAGCCTGGCTGGCCCTGGTGCGCAACTCCGCCCACGACTCGATCTGCGCCTGCTCGGCCGACGCCGTCGGCCGAGCCGTCCTCCACCGCTACGACGCGGCCACCACCCTGGCCGGCGAGGTGACCGACCGGGCCTTGTCGCTGGCCGAACTGGCGACCGACACCGCCGGTCTTATGGTCCTGAACCCGGGCCCGACACCAGCGAGCGGGACGGTTGAGGTGGTCCTGGCCGGAACCGATCCCATTCACGACACCCAGGTGCTGGCCCGCATGCCGGCCGGCCGTGAGGAGCGGACCGGCACCGGCGCCGACCTGGGCCGCATCCTGGGCGAGCTCAGCAATGACGGCTGGCTCATCAACGGGAGGGGCGTCGACGCCGAGATCCACCCCGGCCCGAGCGGCCTAGAGATCATCATCACTGCCGACGCCAGCGCCCAGCCGGAGCCCCGTCTGGCCTCGGTGCTGGCCGAGGCGTGGGCCCAAGCCGGCGCCCGGCGCCATGATCCCCTCCGGGTCCGGGTCGAACGCCGCCCGACCCAACGGGTCGCCGCCCGGGTGACGGCCGTACCCGGCTTCGGGTGGGCGCCCTTTCGCCCGGCACCGTTGGGCCACACCGCCGTAGCAGGCGGCTCCTGGTGGCTCCAGAACGGGCTGGTCCGCGTCGATGTCGATTCCGGGGACGGGACGTTCTCGCTCAACGGTCTGGCCGGGCTCGACCGACTGGTCGACGGCGGGGACGAAGGGGACACCTACAACTACTCCCCGCCCCGAGTCGACACCCTCGTCGAGCAACCAGAGCTGGTGGCAATCGAGCTGATCGACACGGGCCCCGTCCGGGCCACCCTGCGGGTTCGACGCCGCTTCACCTGGCCGGCAGGCGTCCGCAACGGCCATCGGGCCGGCCAGCATCCCGTGGAGGTCATCACTGAGCTTCAGCTGCACGCCGGCGAGGAGTTCGTTCGGGTCGAGACCCGCTTCGACAATCCGTGCCGCGACCACCGGCTCCGGGCTTGGTTCCCGCTGCCGCACCCGACCGACCACACCACCGCAGAATGCGCCTTCGCGACCGTGTCGCGAGGTGCCCCGGAGGGAGGTCCCCACGAGCCGGCCCTGGGTACCTACCCGGGGCGACGATTCGTCATCGCCGGGGGGCTGACCCTCACCCACGAGGGTCTCCTGGAGCACGAGCTCGTCGACGGCGGCACCGCCCTGGCTCTGACTCTCCTGCGCTCCACCGGTGTGCTGTCCCGCCCGGCGCCCACCGCCCGCCCCAACTCCGCCGGGCCACCCGATCCGCTCGAGGCCCCACTCATGCTCGGCCCCCAGCGGGCGCGCTATGCCGTGGCCGTCGGGCCCGTCAACCCGTGGCGGCTCGCCGACGCGGCCTGGCTGCCGCTGCCGGTCCGGCCCGCCCCCGGCACCGGAACGCTGGGCGCCTCTGGCAGCCGGCTGACCGTCCGGGGTGCCGAGGTGTCTGCCCTGCGCCGTAGCGGTGACGGGGCCATCGAAGTGCGGGTGTTCAACCCGGCGGGTGAACCGGCCTCGGTCGAGATCCCGGGGCACACGGGTTGGTTGGTTGACCTGCGGGGCCGGCCGCTCGAACCGTGGGCAGAGGGCTTCGAGCTGCGACCGTGGGGCATCGCGACCGCGACCCTCGACGCCATCACCCTGGACCGCTAAGCCGCCCCGCTGAGGACCACCACCGTGGGCCCGGCCGGTCGACCGGACCCCGGCCGAGCGACTCCAAGGGCGGCCCACGCCACCGCCGCGGTCGGTTCGACGGACATACCCAGTCGGGCCAGGTCCTGCCGGGCCGGTTCCAGGGCCTCCTCGTCGACGATGGCCACCACCCCCCCACTGGCCAGGATGGCCGCCCGAACCTCGCCACCTCTGGGCGGCCGGGCGATGGCAATTCCCGTCGCCGCCGTGGACCCGGTGGGGCGCAGACCCGCCAGCGGGGCGCACCGCGCCGACTGCACGGCGACGATCGCGGGCGGTCGAGCCGTGTGACCATGAGCAATCAGCTCGCGGAAACCGAGCCACAGTCCGAGGACCAGAGTCCCGTTGCCCGCCGGCACCACCACCAGGCCGGGCGTCCGCCCGTCCAACTGCTCCCAGAGCTCGAAGGCCAGCGTCTTGACCCCGTGGACGAACGCCGGCCGGTAGACGTGGCTGGCGTACCAGGCGCCGGTACGGGCCACGGCGTGGCGAGCTGCGGCCGCGGCGGCGGCCCGGTCGCCCGGCACGATCGTCACCGACGCCCCGAAGGTCTCGATGGCGGCCACCTTGGCGGGAGGTGTCGCCTCGGGTACGAATACCTGGGCGTCGATCCCGGCCCGCCCGGCGTAGGCAGCCACGGCCGTACCCGCGTTGCCGCTGCTGTCGGCGACAATCCGCTCCACCCCGAGGTCGGCGGCTCCAGCGAGCATCACCGCCGCCCCCCGGTCTTTGAACGACCTCGTCGCCGACACGTACTCGAGCTTGCACCACACCCCGGGCCGAACCGGTACCAGCGGAGTCATACCCTCGCCGAGGCTGACCTTTTCCCAGGAACGACCGGCCGGCAGCACCGCCCGGTAGCGCCACAGCGACCAGGGGTCATCCCGGCCGATCGGATCAGCTGGCGGCCCCTGCAGGTCGAACAGGCCCCCGCAGGGGCATTGCCATGGGGCCGCCGCCAACCCCCAGCTCCGGCCGCAACGCCGACAGACCTGGACCCAACCCGGCGGCGGCACCGGCGTCGATCAGTAGCCGGCGTCGGAGTCGACCAGGCCCTCCAGGGGCTCGCCGGCCGCGAAATGGGCGACGTTGGCCTGGATCCGGGCGCCGAGGCGAGGCATCACCATGTCCCACGTGTCGGCGGTGTGCGGCGTGATGATGCAGTTGCTGCGAGACCACAGCGGATGCCCGTCAGGGAGCGGTTCCGGGTCGGTCACGTCCAGGGCCGCCCCGCCGATCGAGCCCTCCCGCAGGGCCTCCACCAGGGCGTCGGTGTGGACGTGACCGCCCCGGGCCACGTTGACCAACCAGGCTGACTCGTCCATGGCTTCGAGCTGGCGAGCGCCGATGATGCCCTCCGTCGCCGGGGTCAACGCCAGGGCCAGGAACACCACCAGCGCCCCCGGGAGGACGTCGTCGAGCTGGGCGGTCGTCACGGTCCGGGCCGCGCCGGCCAGCGCCTCGGGCTGGCGGCGCACCACGGTGGCCGTCACACCGAAGGGCTGCAGCAGGCGGAGGAGTTCCTCGGTGATACCGCCGCCTCCGAGGATGGTGACGGCCGCACCGTAGAGGGAGGTACCCGCTGCGGCACCCCACGAGTGAGTCCGGATGCGCTCAGGGAGGAGGCGCAGACCGGCCAAGGCCAGCATCAAGGCGTGCTCTGCGACGGGTTCGGCGTAGGAACCCTTGGCGCAGGTCCAGGTCCGCGCCGCGTCGATGATGCCGGCGGCCACGGCGTTCTCTATCCCGGCGAAGGGCAACTGCACCCACCGGACCTCGGGCTGGTCCTCGAGCACCGCGGCGAGACCGTCGAGGTCGTGGGAGGACAACCACACCAAGGCGTCGGCGTGTTCACCGAGCTTGACGGGCAGCCCGCCGCCGGTTCGGACCACGCCCTCCACGTACGGAGAAGCGGAAGGTCCGATGGCGATGCGAGGAGCGGCCATACCCGGATCCTAGAGACTGGTTTCCGGCGCCGGTGGCTGGTGGGGGTGGATGTGCGGGGGGCGGATGTGCGGGGGGCGGATGTGCGGGGGGCGGATGTGCGGGGGGCGGATGTGCGGGGGGCGGATGTGCGGGGGGCGGATGGCCGGCCCGGCTCAGCCAGGCCCGAATGCGCCATGGCGACCAGCCCCGGCCTGGAACCGGCCCACGCCTTCGGTGATATCCGGACTGGTCAGCGAGATCCGGCCGTGGGCCAGTTCGTTCCAGATGGCGTCTTCCTCCGTCAATCCCTCCTGCTCGAGGGCGGCCAGCCGGTCGTGGCGCAGGCAGGTCTGCGGGAAGGCGGCTATCTCGGCGGCCAGCTCCTCGGCGGCGGGGCGGGCCGCGCCGGTCGCGACCACCCGGTTCGCCAATCCGATCCGTTCCGCCTCGCCGGCACCCACGGGCCGGCCGGTCAGGATCAGGTCCATGGCCCGGCTGGCGCCGATCAGCCGGGGCAGGCGGACCGTTCCCCCATCGATGAGCGGCACCCCCCACCGCCGGCAGAAGACCCCCAACACGGCATCCTCCTCCACCACCCGCAGGTCGCACCACAACGCCAGCTCCAGACCGCCGGCCACGGCGTGGCCCGCGATGGCTGCGATCACCGGCTTCGACAACCGCAATCTGGTCGGTCCCATGGGGCCGTCACCCTCGCCGCTGACCCGGTTGGCATCCCGGGTGCCGATGGCCTTGAGGTCGGCGCCGGCGCAGAAGGTGCCCCCTTCCCCCCACAGGACGGCGACGGCGGCGTCCGGGTCGGCGTCGAAGGCCCGGAAGCCGTCCGCCAGGGCTTCCGCCGTGCCGCGGTCCACCGCGTTGCGGGCGTGGGGGCGGGAGAGGATGAGGGTGGTGACAGGTCCGAGTCGTTCGACGCGTACGGGAGGTGCGAGGGGGTCCCTCTCGGAGCCCTGGGTGCCGCTCACGTGGCGGAGATTACCGGGGCCCGAGCCGAGCGGGGGGTGGTGGCCGGGTGTCGCCGGCGCCGCTACCGTGCCGCCCGTCATGACCCTTACGCCATCACTCCCGCTCGGCTTTACGGCCGTGGATCTCGATCGCCTCGCCACCCCGGTGCTGCACCACGTCGACTGGCAGGTCCACCAGGGCGAACGCTGGATCGTGCTCGGCCCGAACGGCTCGGGCAAGACGACCCTGTTCGAGCTGGCGTCGGGCTACCTGCATCCGACCCGGGGCACAGTCGACATCCTGGGCCGGCGGCTGGGCCAAGTCGACGTGCGACGGCTCCGGGAGCACATCGGGCTGGTTTCCACCGCGGTGGCCAAGAAGTTGGTCCCCGCCATCACGGCCACGGATGTAGTCGTGTCCGCCCTACATGGAGCGCTGGAGCCATGGTGGCATCGCTACGACCAGCCGGAACGGGACCGGGCCAGGGAGCTGCTGGCCTCGGCCGGCTTCGAGTCGATCGCCGACCGGCCCTTCGGCGTGCTCTCCGACGGCGAACGGCAGCAGGTTCTGCTGGCCAGGGCCCTGATGAGCGACCCGGCCTTGTTGTTGCTCGACGAACCGGCCGCCGGCCTCGACGTGGGCGGCCGAGAGCGGCTGGTGGCAAGTCTCAGCCGGCTGGCGGCCGACGTCACGGCGCCGCCCACGGTCATGATCACTCACCACGTGGAAGAGATTCCGGTGGGCTTCACCCATGTGCTGCTGTTGCGCGAGGGACGGGTGGTAGCGGCCGGTCCCCTCGCCGAGACCCTCGGCGCCAAGTCGCTGTCCGACACGTTCGGCCTGCCTTTGCTCCTTGAGGGCGCCCAGGGCCGCTGGACCTGCCGGGCCTCGGGCGCAGCGCCGGCGAGCGCGGGCTGAGCCGCCCCGATCGGCCCCGATCCACCCCGATCGGCCCCAATCCACCCCGATCGGCCCCAATCCACCCCGATCGGCCCCGATCGGCCCCGATCCGCCCCGATCGGCCCCGATCCTTTTGTGTGCAGTACTACCGGCTATATGCCGGACTACTGACCACAATCGCCGTTGGAGGTCTACCCGAGATGCTGGTGCAGGAACTCGATGGTACGATCCCAGGCCCTCTGGGCCTGTTCGGGGTCGTAAGTGCCGAGCAGGTTCTCGTCGTTGAGGAAGGCATGTCCGGCCGGATACCACTCGATCTGCGGCCGCCGGCCGGAGCCCGCCTCGACCCTGGCCACCAGCTCTGTGGCGGATTCGGCCGGGACGAAGGCGTCCTTGTCGGCGTAGTTGATGAGCAGCGCCGCCTGCAGCCCCATGTAGTCGTCCGGCAGCTGGCCGACAGGGTAGAACGCCACCGCGGCAGCCACCTTGCCGCCCTCTTGCACGGCCAGGTTGAGCACGAACGCCCCTCCCATACAGAAGCCGGCCAGCCCCACCTGGTCACCCGCGGCGTCATCGCGCGACAGCAGGTAGTCCACGGCGCCGGCCAAGTGGCGCGACGCCTGGGCCGGAGGCAATTCGGACATCAGCCGGCCGGCCTCGTCGGCGTCGTGGGTGGTGCGGCCGCCGTAGAGGTCCGGGGCCAGGGCCACGAATCCCTCGGCCGCGAAGCGGTCCGTCAGGCTGGCGATGTGGGTTGTCAGTCCCCACCACTCTTGAATGACCACCAAACCCGGTCCGCTCCCGCCGGCCGGCAAGGCCAGGTACCCGTGAGCCTCGGAGCCGTTACTGGGAAAAGAAACGTTCTGACGGGGGTTCTCGGTGTCGGTCACAGTGCGTTCCTTCCCTTGCGAGGTCACGCAAAACCGCCCGGCACCGTAGCGCCCGCAGGGAAGGGGCGCGGGACGCGACTCCGGTCAGTCGGCCGGGAGAACGCTAGCCAGCCGGGCGTCGATGTCGGCGACGGCGTACAGGTTGCGCTCGAGCGTCTCGGTCAACCAGCGCTCGACCTGGGTGCGAGTGTCCCCGTCCGGCAGAAGACCCCACAGATCCAGCAGGCCGTCCTGCACTACCGACGCCGAGACGGACACCTGTCCTTCGAGCTGGCGCCGGAACGCCGCCACGGCGAGCTCGGTCTGATCCAGCTGATCCAGCTGAGCGGGTGCTTCGGGTGCGTCGGTCACAACCACCAGAGTAGGCGGCCAGACGCGTTTTTACGTTTCGGTCCGGTAAATCAGGCCGGATCGGCGAAAACCGGCGGTCTTTTTTCGAAGAACGCACTGACCGCCTCGACCTGATTGGGACTGCCGATCAGCGCCGCCATCGTCGCCGACTCGTCCCGGAACTGCTCGGCCTGGCTCACCAGGCCGGATTGGTTGAGCAGTCGCTTGGCCCCCCGGATGGCCTGCGGGTTGCCGGCGGCCAGCTCGGCCGCCAGGGCCAGTGCGTCGCGCCGCGGGTCCTCGCTCACCCGCGTCGCCAGCCCCAGCGCCACCGCTTCGGCGCCCGAGACCATCCGGCCCGTCCAGGTGAGCTCCTTAGCCACGTCCAGCGGCACCAGCCGTCGCAGCATGTGGGTGCCGGTCATGTCCGGAATCAGGCCCCAGCGGATCTCGAGAACCGACAGCCGGGCGTCGGGCGCCACGATTCGCAGGTCGGCGCCCAAGGCGATCTGCAATCCGCCACCCAGTGCCACCCCGTGGACCGCGGCGATGACGGGAACCGGAAGTTCGGTCCACACGAACGCGGCGTGCTGGCCACGGTTGGTGATGCGCCCCTCGACCCGGGCACCGAGCGGAGCCGTGACCCGCGCCTCGCTCTCCGAGCCGGCCATGGCCTGGAACGAGGCGAAGTCCAGACCGGAACAGAACCCCCGACCCTCGCCCGACAACACGACGGCCCGGATCGACCCGTCGGCGGCGATGCGCTCGCCCGCGGCGATCAGGGCGTCGAACATGGCCGGGTCAAGGGCGTTGAGCTTCTCGGGCCGGTTGAGGCGGACATCGGCGACGCCGGATTCGACGGCGACGGTGACCCGTTCTGAGGCCGGCTCGGGCACGGTCGACAAGTGGCACCTCCTTGGTCGGGCTGGGCGCGGTGCCCAATGCTAAGGGCCGCTGGACGAAGAGGAAAAAGAGCCCACCCGGTGTGAAGTTCCGACCCTCCCTCACCGGGCCCGTCGGCCAGGATGGAGGCATGCCCGCCCGGCCCGCGCCCACCGACGCCACCGGGGCGGCCGGGACCGGCGGGAGCCGGGACAAGCCACCCGTCGCAGCGGCGCTCGACGATGGGGCCGGCGGCACGCCGGCGGGGCTTCCAGAGGCTGGCCACCCCTCCGACCCTGGCCACCCCTCCGACCCTGGCCACCCCTCCGACCCTGGCCACCCCTCCGACCCTGGCCACCCCTCCGCCCCTGGCGCCGGCGAGCTCTCGGCCCGGCTGGCGACCATCGTGGGGCCGACGAACGTGCTGGTCGATCCGCAGCTACGGGCCCCGTTCGAGACCGACTGGACCCGTCGCTTCGGAGGGCCGTCGTTGGTAGTTGTTCGCCCTGGATCGACCGACGAAGTGGTGGCGACCATCCGGGCCTGCGCGGCACGCGGCGTCAGCGTCGTGGTCCAAGGCGGCAACACCGGACTGGTCGGGGGCGGAGTGCCGCCGGCACCTTCCGACCAGGCGAGCAACCCCCCGGTGGTCGTGAGCACGCTCCGCCTCGACCGTCTTGAACCGATCGACCGGGTGGCCGCCCAGGTGACGGCGGGCGCGGGCGTGCCGCTGTCCAGACTTCAGGCCGCCGCCGAGCAAGAGGGGCTTCTCTTCCCCGTCGATCTGGCTGCTCGTGACAGCGCCACCGTGGGTGGCATGGTGGCCACGAACGCGGGCGGGCTCCATGTGCTGCGATACGGCTCCATGCGCGCCCAGGTGATCGGCGTGGAGGCGGTCCTCCCTGATGGCCGGGTCGTGTCGCGTTTGACCGGCCTGGTCAAAGACAACACCGGGTACGACCTCTCGCAGCTGCTGGTGGGTTCGGAGGGCACCCTCGGGATCATTACGGCCGTCCGGCTCCGCCTGGCGACGGCTCATCCCGAGAAGGTGGTGGCCTTGCTGGGCCTGGCCAGTACCGCGGCTGCCCTTGGCGTTCTCGCATCCCTGCGCCGGCGGGTCGAGGGACTGCAGGCCGCGGAGTTGTTCTTTGACGATGGTCTGGAGCTGGTTCGCAGCCACGGCGGTCTGGCCGCCCCCCTGCCGCAGGCCTGGCCGGCCTACCTGATCATCGAGTGCGCCGGTCCGACCGATCCGACTGAAGCGCTCTTCGAGGTGCTCGGCGAACTCGAGCTGTCCGAAACGGCGACCGCCGTCGCCACCGACCCGGGCAGCCAGGCGCGGTTGTGGGCCTATCGCGAACGACACACCGAAGCGATCTCCGCCCTCGGCGTCCCTCACAAGCTCGACGTCACCCTCCCGCTCGCCCGGCTCGCCGAGTTCGACACCGCCGTGCGCGACGTGGTGGCCGCCGCGGCGCCAGGGGCCACCCTGATCCTGTTTGGCCATCTCGGCGACGGCAACCTGCACGTCAACGTGATCGGACCGGATCCCGACGATGAATCGGTCGACGACGCCGTACTTCGGCTCGTCGCCCGTATGCACGGTTCCATCAGCGCCGAGCACGGCGTCGGACGGGCCAAAGCCAGATGGCTGGAGTTGTCGCGTACGGAAGCCGAACTGGCCACCATGCGGACAATCAAGTCGGCCTTGGACCCGCACGCGTTGTTGAATCCGGGAGTCCTGCTGAACGACGGGCGGTAGCCCTCGCCACGACGGCCGGGCCATTACCCCCGACTTTTGGGAAATCTGCCCACTTTTGGAGGGAGATGTACACCTGGTGTACAAGTCGCTCCAAAGTTGGTCGGGCCCTCCAAAGGTCGCCACTCCGGCCCGAACCCCCCCCGTCCGGTACACCGTGACCGATGTCACGGTTGGGCCTCGGTCGGGCCCGGTTAGCGTTGTTCACCAACACCACCACAAGGCACCCGGGTGACAGTCCTCGAGACCACCGACAGCGGGCCATAAGCCACCTCCGCCTTTCCCTTTCCCGCGGAGGCCCGCGCCGGTGCCCTCTCTGATCCCTTTTCGTCCGGTCGGAGCGCGGCGGCTGGCGCGCTGACGAAAGGGTCTCCCGCTGTGTCCCCACCTCTGAGTACACCCGTGCCCGACACGGCCGGCGCGCCGGCGCGGCCCATCCGGGGTCCAATCCCGCCAGCCAGACCGGCGAGACCGGCGAGACCAGCCAGACCGGCCAGAGTGGCTCAGTCGGCGGGGCGGCCCGAAGGGCGTCGGTGGCGAGGCCGGGTGCTGTCTCGACCGCTCGTCATGGCCGTAACCCTCCCGCTCGTCCTGCTCAGCAGCGCGGCGGTGCCGGTGGTCTGGGCCCGCCTGACCCCGTCGCCGGCAACCAGCAATCTCGACTTTGCCGTTCACCGGGCCGGCACGGGGTCCGGTCCGACCCAACTCGACAGCACTCCTCACGGCTACTGGCTCAACAAGGCGTCAGGTGGGCGCCGGACCAGCCCACCAGCCCCGACGACGGCTCCGAAACCGGTCGTCAGGCCCGACGCCATCACCACCGTCGGGAGGCCGCTCGGAACCTTCGTGGTGACGTGCTACCACCTGGGCGGCCGGACGGCATCCGGCGCACAAGTGGGACCGGAGACGGTCGCGGTCGACCCGGCGGTTATCCCCCTCGGAACCCGCATCTACGTGGCCGGCGCGGGGCGCCGGGTGGCCGAGGATACCGGCGGGGCCATAAAGGGCCGGCGCCTCGACATCTGGGCCCCGTCCTATTCGCAGTGCGCGAACTGGGGTGTGCAAAGCCGATCCGTTTGGATCCAAGGGTGATGTTGCCACTCAGCGTCCACTGCGACAGGAGCGCCCCAGAGTCAGCCGGCCCGCATCTACCAACGGCCTGCTTCCTTGTCGCACGGCCGTCGTCGCGGGCGGCGCTCAGCCGGCTTGAGTTTCCCAGCCTTTAGGCTGCCGCCCGTGGGGTTCGATGCCGTCTTGCTCGTGTCGTTTGGGGGACCAGAGGGCCCGGATGACGTGATGCCCTTCCTGGAAAACGTCCTCCGGGGCAGGCAAGTTCCCCCCGCCCGCCTGAAGCAGGTGGCTGCTCATTACCTCGACTTCGGGGGCGTCAGCCCTATCAATGGCCAGAATCGGGCTTTGCGGGACGCTCTGGGCCGCACCCTGACCCAACGCGGTGCCGATATTCCCGTCTATTGGGGCAATCGGAACTGGCACCCATACCTCCGCGACGTGGTGGCCGTGATGCGAGCGGACGGTGTTCGCCGGGCCGCCGCCTTCGTCACTTCCGCGTACTCCTCGTACAGCGGGTGCGGGCAGTACCTGGTAGACCTGGCTCGAGCCCGCGCCGAGGCCGGACCCGGCGTTCCCGAGATCGTCAAACTGCGGCCGTATTTCAACCACCCTGGCTTCGTCGCACCCTTCGCCGACGGCTTGCGAGCCGCCCGGGCCGGCGCGGACCCGGAGGCCCCAGTGCTCATGAGCGCCCACAGCATCCCGGCTCCGATGGCGGCCGGGTGCGACTACGAACGCCAGTTGCAGGAGGCCGCCGGCTTGATCGCCCGGGAGGCCGGGGTGGCTGACGGCCAGTGGTCCGTCGTGTTTCAGAGTCGATCGGGACCGCCGCAGCAGCCCTGGTTGGGTCCCGACATCAACGCCGTTATCGACAACTTCGGCGCCGCCGACGGACATTCCTCAGATCTGATCGTGGTGCCGATGGGGTTCGTTTCGGACCACATGGAGGTCGTGTACGACCTCGACCGCACCGCGGCTGCCGGCGCCGAGCGGCACGGGATCCGCCTCATCCGCACCCCCACGCCCGGCACCGACCCCCGCTTCGTCGCCACGATCTGCGATCTCATGGAGGAGGCGGAGGGACGGCGATCGCCGCTGGCGCTCGGCGAGCTCGGCCCGGTGGCCTGCCCGTGCGTCCTCGGTTGCCGGCCTGGGACGGCCTGACGCCCCGCCAGCCCACCGGGCGCCGGCATCGCGAGCCGCGGCCGCAACCGGTGGGCGGTGTCGATGCGGCGGAACCGCCTGAAGCCGATGCCGGCGCCGGCGCCGGCCGCCGCCGCAGCCGCGACCCGCAACCGCTATGCCGTGTCGATGCGGCGGAACGCCTCAGCCAACCGCCCCGGCTCCCAGCCTGCCTCGGCCGCGTTCTGGGTCAACCAACCCCGGATCCGCGTCTCGAGTTGGCCCCCCCGGTCGGTCTCCTGGCTGACATGGGCCCGCAAGGCGGCCACCTTGGCCGCGAAGGTGTCAGTGACGTCGACGTAGGCGTTGGGCCCGGGCGCCGCCATCACCCACACTTCGTCGACCGTGTGGGCCTCGAGGCCTTCGGCCGCCAGTTCCGGGAAGGCAAAAGGGTTCCGGGCATCCGGATACACGGCGCAGATCGCCGCCTCGCCTGTGGCCAGGTGGTCCGGGTGGCTGGCGAAGAGCCGGTCCCATGCTCGGTCCGGGCTCGGACAGAGCACCCGCTGGGGCCGCACTTGGCGGATTACTCGGGCCAGATCGCGGCGCAGCGCCAGCGACGCCTCCACCCGACCGTCGGGATACCCGAGCCAGAGGAGTTCCGTAACGCCGACCTCAGCGGCCGCCTTGGTCTGTTCGGCCCGTCGGATGGCGGGGATCTCGGTGCGCGGAATCGAAGGGTCGAACCCGCCAGCGTCTCCGTCGGTGACCACGCAGTAGGTGACGGTGGCTCCGCCTGCCGTCCACGCCGCGACCGAACCGGCGGCTCCGAAGTCGATGTCGTCAGGGTGGGCGGTGATGGTGAGGATGCGCTCGGGAATCCCATCTGTTGGCGTCACCCTGGGGACCGTAGCGCGGGCGTTGAGGGGCCAGACCCGGCTGCCGCCCCCGGCGGCCGGGATGCGTCGGCGGGACCCGCCCGCGCCCTGGCCCCGCGCCCCGGCCCCACGCCCCGGTCCCGCGCTCCGGCTCTGCCTCGGCCCCACTCACCGGATATACTGGAAGTTGCTCCGGGCTGACCAGAAGGGAAGGGCCTGACGGCCCCGGCCTGGTGGGTGCTGACAGCGTGATCGCCGTTTGGTCGTTGGTCAGGCCCGCACGTCCTACCCTTTTGTAACTCGAGGAGTTCCCGTGGCTGAATCCGTTAGTTCCACCGTTCAATCCGCCGCCCCCGCCTACCGAGTCGCTGACATCGCTCTCGCCGATTTCGGTCGCCGCGAGATCGACCTGGCCCAGGTCGAGATGCCCGGGCTCATGTCACTGCGAGCCGAGTACGGCGACACCCGTCCCCTGGCCGGGGCCCGGATCAGCGGATCCCTGCACATGACCGTGCAGACGGCCGTGCTCATCGAGACGCTGGTGCATCTCGGCGCCGAGGTGCGCTGGGCGTCATGCAACATCTTCTCCACCCAGGACCATGCGGCCGCCGCGGTCGCGGCCGCCGGCATTCCGGTCTACGCCTGGAAGGGCGAGACCCTGGAGGAGTACTGGTGGTGCACCGAGGCGGCCTTGCGCTGGCCGGACGGCAACGGGCCCAACATGATCCTCGACGACGGCGGAGACGCCACCCTGCTGGTCCACCTCGGCGCCGAATGCGAGCGCGACGGAGAGGTCCCCGAGCTCGGCCCGGAGGACTCCGAGGAGTACGGGCTGATCCTGGCCACCCTCGGCCGGACCCTCCGTGAGGACGGCAAGCTGTGGACCCGGATCGCCGAGAACATCAAGGGCGTGACCGAGGAGACCACCACCGGGGTGCACCGCCTGTACCAGCGCCACGAGGAGGGCCGGCTGCTGTTTCCGGCCATCAACGTCAACGACTCGGTGACCAAGTCCAAGTTCGACAACCTCTACGGTTGCCGCCACTCGCTCATCGACGGCATCTTCCGGGCCACCGACGTGATGATCGCCGGCAAGGTGGCCATGGTCGTTCGGCTACGGCGACGTCGGCAAGGGCTGCGCCCAGTCGCTGCGGGGCCAGGGAGCCCGGGTGATCATCGCCGAGATCGACCCCATCTGCGCCCTGCAGGCCGCCATGGAGGGCTACCAGGTCCTCACCCTCGACGACGTGGTCGAGCACGGCGGACATCTTCGTGACCGCCACCGGCAACCGCGACATCATCACCGTCGGCGGACATGGCCCGCATGAAGCACAACGCCATCGTCTGCAACATCGGCCACTTCGACAACGAGATCGACATGGCCGGCCTGGCTCGTTTCCCGGGGATCAGCAAGACCAACATCAAGCCCCAGGTCGACGCCTGGGACTTTCCCGACGGCCACTCGGTGATCGTGCTGGCCGAGGGCCGCCTGGTCAACCTGGGCTGCGCCACCGGCCACCCGAGCTTCGTGATGTCGTCGAGCTTCACCAACCAGGTCCTGGCCCAGATCGAGCTGTTCACCCGCACCGAGGCCTACCCGATCGGGGTCTACGTGCTGCCCCGCCACCTCGACGAGAAGGTCGCCCGGCTCCATCTGGACAAGCTCGGTGTGCGGCTGACGCAGATGACCGACAAGCAGGCGGCCTACCTCGGCGTCGACCTGGGCGGACCCTTCAAGTCCGAGTCCTACCGATACTGATTCACCGATCAGCGCCAAGCTGGGATGATCATCGGCGCCTATCCGGGGACGTTCAACCCGCCGACGGTCGCCCACCTGGCCATCGCCGAGGCGGCCTGGCGTCAAGGCGGCCTGGACCGCCTGGATCTGTTGGTTTCCCGGGATCCCCTGGGGAAGGAAGCTGCCGGCCCGGCCCTCGATGACCGGATGCGAGTCCTGGAGGCGATCGCGTCCACCCGCCCCTGGCTGGGCGTCCGCCTCACCGACCGCCGCCTCATCGCCGACGTGGCGGCGGACTACGACGCCGTGGTCGTCGGCGTCGACAAGTGGCTGCAGATCATCGACCCGGCGTGGTACGCCGGGTCGACTGCGGCCCGAGACCACGCCGTCGCCAGCCTGCCCCGGGTCCTGATGGTGGCCCGGCCACCGCATCCGCTGCCGAGCGCGCTTCCGGCCGGGGCGGTCCTGCTGGCCGTGGGTGGGGAGTGCCACGGCGTTTCCTCCTCGGCCGTCCGGGCCGGCCGCTGGGACTGGATGGCCCCCGAGGCCGCCGCCCACGATGGCGTCACCGGAGCCTGGTCGACACCGGCCCCGGCACCACCGGCTGCAACCCCCGCACCACCGGCTGCAACCCCCGCACCACCCACTGCAACCCCCGCACCACCCACTGCAACCCCCGCACCACCGGCTGCAACCCCCGCCCCGCCGGCTCACCCTGGCGCCACCTCGACGCCGCCCTGAGCCCTCCCTCGATCGTCCCGACGGCGCGGCTAGCCTCGCTCAGATGGCTCACGCCCCCCGACGTGCCGTGAGCGCGTGAGCCTGTTGTACGCGGCAGGAGCCTGCCTGGTGGCCGCCCAACTGGTCGGCATCTACGCGCTGGTGACCCGCAAGGCGGACTTCATCTTCGCCTTGATCATGGGTGCGCTGCTGGTGTCGGCGGTGGCGCTGGGCGGGGTCGACGCCTACCACCGCATCCACTGAACTGACCGCACCTCCTGCCGACCGTGTCGGGTGGTGGTGGTCAGTCCCCGGTGAAATGAGGCGGACGCCGCTCGGCCGTGGCTCGGACCCCCTCGGCGAAGTCGTTGGTTGTCCGCAGGCGGATCTGCTCGGCGTCTTCGCGGTCGGTGGCGGCCGCTACCGCGTCGGCGAGGTGGCCTCGCATGGTCTGGCGGATCGAACGAACCGCCAGCGGCCCCGATGTGGCGATCTCGGCGGCCAACTCCCTGGCTCGGTCCCGCACCTCCGCCAGCGGCACCAGCCGGTCGCACAGACCGATCCGGTAGGCCTCCTCTCCCGGTATGCGCCGGCCCGTATAGAGCAGCTCCAGGGCCCGTTGCTGGCCGGTGATCGACGGCAGGGTGACGGTCAACCCGAACCCGTGGTGGAAGCCGAGCTGGGCGAAGTTGGCCGCGAAGCGCGCTTCCGGCGCCGCGACCCGGAAGTCCGCCGAACAGGCCAGCCCCAATCCCCCTCCAATGGCGGCGCCTTGCACAACGGCCACGACCGGCTTCTCCGAGCGAAACAGACGAACCGCCTCCCGGTAGAGGCTGGCCGCCCCCTCCTCGGGCAGACGCTCGGCATTGCTCTGGGCGCTGAAATCCGCGCCGGCGCAGAAGTGCTTGCCCTCCGACGCCAGCACGATGGCCCGGCAGGCGGGATCGGCATCGAGGGTGCCGTACGCCTCGGCCAGACTGCGGATCAAGTTGACATCGAAGAAGTTGGAGGGGGGCCGATGGATCTCGACCAGAGCCACGTAATCGCCGCCGACCTCTACGCTCACATCACCGAACTGCTGCGTCACTGGACTCTCCCGTCAGCATCGGACTCGGTCGCGGCGACAGGGTAGCCGGGCCGCTGACTTGGCGCCGAAGGGCACGAACGCCTCCCCACCGGGCCTGGACGTCCTCCGAGCGGCGGCCCACCGCACCCCCAGGCGTCAGCCGGCCCGGGGTCGCGCCCTCCGGTCGGGCCCGTTCCGAACCCCAATCAACGCTGACGCATGGTGCTCTTCAGGTCTCCCGAGGAGCCATACTCTCGGCGTGGAGATCTCCGCCCGAGCCGAGTACGCGGTGCGGGCCCTGGCGGAGCTTGCCAACGCCGGGGGCGGCCCGTTGACGGTCGCCGATGTGGCCGCGGCCCAGGACATCCCGACCCGCTTCCTTCAAAATATTCTGCTTCAGCTGCGCCAGCGCAGCCTGGTGCTCAGCCAGCGCGGCGCCGAAGGGGGGTATCGCCTGGCTCGCCCGGCATCGGCCATCACTCTTGCCGACATCCTGCGCGCCATCGACGGGCCGCTGGCGGCGGTACGCGGGGAACGCCCGGAGTCCGTGCAATACGAGGGCTCGGCGGCGCCGCTGGCGGAGGTCTGGCTGGCGCTGCGGGTGAGCATGCGCCAGGTGCTCGAGGAAATCACCTTGTCGGACCTGGTGAACGGTCCGCTGCCGGAGCACGTCGCCGAGTTGATCGACAACCCCGACGCCTGGGTGTCCGGCTGATTCACCCTGCTGGCCGTTGCGGCCCCGCTAGCTGCTGACGCCGCCGCCCGGACCGTGAGGGCCGCCCAGACTGCCCAACCGTCGGACGGCCTCGTCGAGGACGCCGGCTTGCTTGCAGAAGGCGAAGCGGACGAGGGGCCGGGGTTGGCGAGGGTCGTCGTAGAACGCCGCGGCCGGCACGGCCACCACCCCGCAGCGCGCCGGCAGGTCCCGGCAGAACGACACTCCGTCGTCGCTCCCGAGACCCTCCAATCGCCGACGACCGCGAAGTAGGTGGCATCGGGCCGGAACACCTCGAAGCCGGCGGCGGCCAACCCCGCGCACAGCCGATCACGCCCGTCGCGCAGGGCGGCCGCCGCTCCGGCAAAGTAGGCGTCCGGCAGGGCCAGACCGGCGGCGACCGCGGGCTGGAACGGGGCGCCGTTGACGTAGGTGAGGAACTGCTTCACGGTGCGTACCGCCGACACCAGGTCGGCCGGACCGCAGACCCAGCCCACTTTCCACCCGGTGAACGAGAACGTCTTGCCTGCGCTCGACACCGTCAGGGTACGGTCGGCCATCCCTGGCAGGGTGCACAGCGGGACATGGACGCCCTCGAAGATCAGATGCTCGTAGACCTCGTCGGTCACCGCCACCAGGTCGTGCCGGCGGCAGAGGTCGGCGACGGCGTCCAGCTCGGCCCGGGAGAAGACCTTGCCCGTCGGATTGTGGGGTGTGTTGAGCAGGACGCAGCGGGTGCGAGGCGTGATCGCCGCCGCCAACCGGTCAGGATCGAACGTCCAGCGAGGCGGCTCCAAGCGGCACCACTCGACGGCGGGCCCCGGCCAGGGCGATCGCGGCCCCGTACGAGTCGTAGAAGGGCTCGAAGACGACCACTTCGTCGCCGGCATCACAGAGCGCCAGCACGGCCGCGGTGATGGCCTCGGTGGCGCCGGCCGTGACCAGCACTTCCCGATCGGCGTCGAATTCCAAGCCGTAGAAGCGCTTCTGGTGCCTGACGATGGCGTGACGCAGCTCGGGGATGCCCGGGCCCCGGAGGGTACTGATTGCGGCCGGCTCGGATGGCAGCGACGGCGGCGTCGGCCACCTCGGCGGGGCCATCCCGGTCCGGGAAGCCCTGGCCCGAGATTGATGGCTCCGGTCTGCTCCGCGAGAGCGGACATCTCGGCGAACACCGTGGTCCCAAAGCCGCGCATGCGGGGCACCAACCGGTCACGGGCCATGTCCGACCACCGTAGGACCCCTCTCGATGCCAACCAAATTGTTGATCGGGGAAAAGAGCGGGCGGGGCGCGGCGAACCCGTCTTTTCCCCAACCCGGGCGACCCGCCGGTCGGGCCGAACGCGCCCCGTCCGCCGGCCTTGACCACCACTCCTGCGACCCCCGATGGGCGGCCGGTCCGGGCTATCAGCCTGGCCGCCCCCATGACCCGGTCGCCACTCTCCGTGCTCAAAATGGATCTGGGGGTTGTCAGCTGGACTCTGAGTGGCTAGGGTCGCTCTTCGTCTTGCATCTCATCGCCAAGCTCCTGCGAGCAGGCGCGTTGCTGGGGGCGCAACGAGCCTGCGTCGTGAAGCGGACGATGGTCGGCACCAGTGTCGCCGTTGTCCTCTCTGGCGCGTCCGTCGTCATGCCGGTCGCCCAGGCCGGGGCTGACCAGGTCAGCACGACAAAGGACCAGGTCACGGCGCTGGAAGCCAAGGCTGAGGCCGGAGCGGCCCAGGTCCACCGCTTCACGATGGCCTATGAGCAGGCCAACCTGGCGGTGAGCAATTCTCGAGCCAGCAGGTGAGCGCCGATCAGCACCAGGTGAGCGGGTTGCAAGCCCAGGTTTGGCAGAGCGAGTCGGCGCTGCGCCGACAAGCCCTGTTGAGCTACACCGGCGCGTCGACCGCTTATGTTGACGTCACTAACCCAACGACCGACCCCTCGGTGCGAGACGAGTACCTGCAGGTGGCAACCGGGGACATCAACGACTCCGTCGACCAGTACCGCACCCACGAGCGCCAGCTGTCCACCGCTCAGGCCAACCTGGTCCGGCAGGAGCGATCCGGGCAGGCCGCGGCGCAGGCCCAGCTGGCTGCCCGTCAGCGGGTGCTGGCGGAAGCGACCGCCGACCAGGCGCAGCTCGACCAGCTCCAGGTCCAGCTCAGTCAGGACATCGAAGCGGCGGCCGTCGCCGCCCACCGGCAGGCGGTGGCTACCGAGACGCCGGCCCGCCCGGCCGCCCCGGCAGTGGTCGCCCAGGGCCTTCCCGTGAACAACGGCCTGGTGGCCGTGGTGCGCACCCTCGTCGCCGCGCCTGCTCCCGCCCCGACTCCGCCCCCGGTCAAGGCCCCCCACCGCACGGCGCCGCCGCCGGCCGCGCCGACAACGACCCTGCCGCCTCCGCCTCCGCCCCCACCTCCGCCTCCACCGAGCCACGGCTACACCCCTCTCGGGGGGGTGTGGTTGCAGTTGCGGGAGTGCGAGTCGGGGGACAACTACCCCGAAAACACCGGCAACGGTTACTACGGCGCCTATCAGTTCAGCCAGCAGACCTGGTCCGGTCTGGGTCTTCCGAGCCGGCCCGATCTGGCGTCACCGCAGACTCAGGATGCCGCGGCCGTCAGGCTGCAGGCGGAAGTCGGCTGGGGGGCGTGGCCCGCCTGCTCCGCGGCGATCGGTCTGCGCTAACCCGCTGACGTCGTCTCGCCGCGTCACCTCACCACAGTCCGCCGAGGACGTCGTCCACGGCCCGGCCCAAAGCCACGGCAGGCTCCGGCCACACCGCATCCATGTGGGGCGTCCGAACGGCGCGGTGATCGAGCAAGCCGTCGAGGCTTGGCGGCAGGAAGCGGGTCCGCTGGGCGTAGCTGTGGGCGTCGCCGCGCCCGAACGGCGAGCCGTGGTGGAACCGCAGCGGGGTGTAGATGTGCAGGTGCTGACGGGCCCGGGTCAGGGCTACATAAAAAAGACGGCGCTCCTCCTCCAGCCCTTCGGTGTCTCCGGTCGCCATGTCGGACGGAAACATGCCGTCCGCGGCGTGGATCAGGTGCACAACCCGCCACTCGCCCCCCTTGGCCGAATGCACGGTCGACAGGACCAGGTAGTCGTCATCAAGTAACGGCGGTCCCGCCAGGTCTCCCGTCGAGACGGGGGGATCGAGAGTGAGCTCGGCGACCACCCGGGCCCGGCTTTGATGACCCGCGGCCAGCCGGGCCAGGGCATCGAGATCCCGGAGCCGGACCTCGGCGTTGTCGTAACGACGCCGCAGCAGCGGATCCAACCCCTGGCGGAGTCGTTCAATCTGGACGCCGGGGGCCAGGGTGTCGGCCCGGCAATCCATGAGGGCCTGCCGCAGCGGGGCGGCCGCCTCCGCCGCCTTCGAGGCGAGCGGGGGGTCGGAACCGACAAAACGACCCAGCGGATCCGACCCCGCGTCGCCCGACCCCGAGGGCCGACATCACCTTGCGAGCCGCGGCGGGCCCGATCCCATCCACCAGCTGCAGCAGCCGGTACCAGGCCAGTTCGTCGCGTGGGTTGTCCAGTATCCGCAACGCGGCCAGCAGGTCCCGCACGTGGGCGGCTTCCAGGAAACGCAGGCCGCCATACTTGACAAACGGGATGCGACGCCGACGCAGCTCCACTTCGAGCAGGTCGCTGTGATGGGCGCTGCGGAAGAGCACGACCTGCTGGCGAAGCGCCACGCCCGACTCGTGGTACTCGAGGACGACTTCTGCGACCGCAGTGGCCTGGGCCGCCACGTCCGGGCAGGTGGCCAGCACCGGTCGGGTCCCGCCGCCCTCCGTCGTCCACAGCCGCTTGCCGAACCCCTCCGTCGCATCGGCGAGACGGCGTTGGCGAGATCGAGGATTGGTTGGGTGGACCGGTAGTTCCGCTCCAGCCGCACCACGGCCGCGCCCGGGAACAGATCGGGGAATTCCAGCATGTTGCGGACCGTGGCAGCCCGGAAGGCGTAGATGGCCTGGGCGTCGTCGCCGACCACCGTCACGGCCCTGCCGTCCCGGCGCAGCAGCCGGACGATGTCGCCTTGGATCAGATTGGTGTCCTGGTACTCGTCGACGAACACGTGGTCGTAGCCTGCCAGCGAGGACGGGTCCGAGGATCTCGTCGGCCGCTGCGGCCCGCCAGTACAGGAGCAGATCGTCGAAATCCAGCAAGGCTTGCCGAGCGTTTGCGCCCGGTGTACTCGCCGAACGTTTCGGCAATGAGGGCCTCGATGTTCTTGCACCCATGGGAACGAACGGGGCAACACCTCGGCGAGCGGCCGGCGGGCATTGACGACGTGGGAGTAGATGGCGAGAAGGGTGTCTTTGCGGGGCAGACGGCGGCGGACCTGATCCGGTGCGCCGGCGGCGACGCACTGCCGGGCCAGCTGCATCAGATCGGCGGCGTCACCGGGGTCGAGCACGTGAAACCGCCACCCAGGCCCAGCCGGTCGCCGTGCTGCCGGAGCAGCCGGTGGGCGACGGCGTGAAAGGTGCCGGCAATGGACCTGCCGGGCGGCATCCGCGCCGACCAGGTGGCCAAGACGGCGCACCAGCTCGTCCGCGGCCCGCCGACTGAAGGTCACGAGCAGGACCCGGCCGGGTGGAACGCCCCGTTCCACCACCCTCGCCAGCCGGGCGACGAGGGTTCGGGTCTTGCCCGTGCCCGCGCCGGCCACGATGATCAACGCCGGGCCGTCATGCTCCACCGCAGCCAGTTGCGCCGCGTCCAGTCCGGCCGCCCAGCCCCCGGCCGTGGCAACCGTGTCGGCCATGGCCCCAGCCTACTCCGATGAATCGAACAGGTGTTCCCCTCGCCAAGGACAAGGGCCACTACTGTCCGCCGCGACCCCGATCTGCCAACCTGGCGAGTCGTGACCCGTCGGTTGATCCTGGCCTCCGCTTCACCGGCCCGTTTGCGGGTGCTGCGGTGGGCCGGCCTGCAGCCCGAAGTGATGGTAAGCGGCGTAGACGAGGACGGGGCTGACTCCCTTCCGGTTGCCGAGCAGGTGATGGTGCTGGCCCGCCGGAAGGCGACCGCGGTGGCGGCCCGGCTGGACCCGACCGAATCCGCCCTCATCATCGGGTGTGACTCGCTGCTTGAGTTCGACGGCCGGGCCGAGGGGAAGCCGGCGGGGGCGGCCGGCGCAGCCTCCCTCTGGCGCCGCATGCGAACCCGAACCGGGTTGCTTCACACCGGGCACTGCCTGATCGATACCGCCCGAGGCGGGGAGGCGTCGGCGACCGATACGGCCCTGATCCGCTTCGGCGATCCGACCGACGCCGAGATCGACGCCTATGTCCGGACCGGGGAGCCGTTGCAGGTGGCGGGTGCCTTCACCCTCGAGGGATTCGGCGCGGCGTGGATCGACAGTATCGACGGCAACTACGGGACCATCACCGGTCTGTCGATACCGGTGTTGCGCCGGCTGCTCCGCCAACTCGATGTGGAACTGGTCGGGTTGTGGGCGAGCCCGGGGCGGCCGGACCTGGCCGGAGCGGACGTGCCCGGCCCGGACCTGGCCGGAGCGGACGTAGCCCGGAGCGGACCGGGCCGGAGCGGACCTAGCCGGAGGCCAGTTCAGCGCCGGGCAGCCGGGGCCCGGTCTGTCCGACCCGCTCCCCCAACCCGAGGAGCAGCCCCCCGGGCATCCGGGCCCCACCCACCCGCCCTCCGAGCGTCCCGAAGCCACGTCTGCAGATGGCTGACGATTTCCGGGCCCGGGTCGAGGCCGTCGTGGCGGCGTTGCAGCCCGGCGAGGTGGTGTCCTACGGCGATGTGGCCGAAGAAGCCGGGTTTCCCGGCGCGGCCCGGGCCGTCGGATCCATCCTGGCCAATCCGCAACCGGGCCGTCCGCTCCCCTGGTGGCGGGTAGTAACCGCCACCGGACGCCTGGTGCCGGGCCACGAGGCAGAGCACGCTCGGCGCCTGCGCGCCGAGGGCATCCAGATCGTGACCGGCCGGGTGGCCCGTCCGGGGCGACGGGGGACCCGCCGGACCGCGACCAGCCGGCGGAGCCGGGTCGAACGACAACCGGGTCGGGGGTCGGGGGCGGCCGGCTCGGGCGCGGCCGGCTCGGGCGCGGTCCGCTCGGGCGCGGCCGGCTCGGGCGCGGCCCGCTCGGGGGCGGACTGAGTGGCCATCCGGAGGTCGCACCGCCGGCATCGGGAAACATCAGCCGAGGTCTGCTCCGTGTCATCTGAATAACTTGACCGGCATGGAATTGGATCGGGCCCTGCGGACGACCGGAGCGGTGCGGGAGTTCTCGCCGGACCCGGTACCCGATGATGTCGTCTACCGGCTGCTGGATATGGCCCGCTTCGCGCCGAGCGGCGGCAACCGACAAGCCTGGCGCGTGATTCTCGTCAAGGCTCCGGACATCCGGGTGCGCCTGCGGGACCTTTATCTGCGAGGTTGGTACGAGTACCTGGCGATTGGCGCCGCCGGCTTGGTGCCGTGGGCGCCGCGAACCGACCGGGTCGCCGAGCAGGCGGCCCTCCGCGCTTCGGAACGTGTCGCGGCCGAAGCAGCCCGAGGCCCGGGCGGCTTCGCCGAACATCTGGACCGGGCTCCGGTCATCCTGGTATTGCTCGCCGACCTGCGGGCCCTGGCCGCCGTCGACCGGGACCTCGACCGCTACACCCTGGTGGGCGGGGCCTCGATCTACCCGCTGGCGTGGAGCATCCTGCTGGCGGCCCACGGAGCGGGCCTCGGAGGTGTCATCACGACCATGTTGGTGCGCAGCGAGGACGAGGTGTGCCAGCTGTTGGGCGTCCCGGCCGACTGGGTGGTTGCCGGCGCTCTGGCGCTCGGCTACCCCGCGGGCGGCCGGCGCCCCACCCGGCTGCGCCGTACCCCGGTTGAAGGTTTCACCGCGGTCGACCGATTCGACGGGCCGCCCTTAATGGCCTAGCGGAAAAGGGCCGCCACCGGTGGCCGCTTCAGCTCTCTGGGCCGGCCTGGCTGCCCTCCAAGTGGGCCGAGTTTCGTCCACAAAACGCCACCCCCCGCCGGCCGCTCCACTCCCGGGACCGCCCCGCCCAACGACCGGGCCCAGTTCCGTCCTGTAAGCGTCGCTGGAGCGGTCGAGCCGGCGGGGCGGCAGGAGTGCTGGCGGTCTTCTGGGGCAGCGGGCGGCGGGGTGCTCGCCTCAGGCCGAGATAGCCGCCTGAGCGGCCATCACCAAGCCGATGCCCCGCTCGTCGCCGACCAGGCCGGTCCCCATCTTGTTCATCATGTAGGCGACGGTGAGGTGGGCGTCCATGTCGACGGCGATGACCGAACCGCCCCATCCCCCCCAGAAGCAGGCCCGGTGGTCGGTCAGAATCGGCATCTCCGGCGAGGGAAGTCCGTAACCGATTCCGAAGCGAATGGGCACACCGAGCACCAGATCCTTGCCATAGGACTGCTCGGCGAGAATCCGGGCGCAGCCCGCCTCAGAAAGAAGCCTGACTCCGCCGGCCTCGCCCCCATTGGCGATCACGGATTGGATGGTGGCCACGGAGCGGGCATTGCCGTGCCCGTTCGCAGCCGGGATCTCGGCTTGCCGCCACGGTTCGGTCCACGACGTCTCGGCCGACAGCGGCGGATTAGCGAGGGTGCGTAGGGCCATGGGGTCGATGTCGCCAATGAGATCGAGGGGTGGCGGTGGCACGACGTTGGAAACCCGCCCGAACTCGCCCGGATCGAGGCCGATGTGAAAGTCCGCGCCGAGTGGTCCCGAGACGTTCTCCCGGAAGAAAGCACCGGGCGACTGACCGGTCACCCGGCGAATCACTTCGCCGACGAGGTACCCCTGGGTGACGGCGTGATATCCGGACGCCGTGCCCGGCTCCCACCACGGCTCCTGGGCGGCGAGCAGGCCGGTGGCCTTCTCCCAGTCGTAGAGCACTTCGACCGGAATGGGTTCCGACCAGCCCGGGAGCCCGGCGGTATGGCTCATGATGTGGCGGAGCAGGACCCGGCCGCCCTTGCCACCTGCCGCGAACTCGGGCCAGTAGCGTGGAAACGGCGGCGTCCAGGTCGAGCTCGCCCGCGTCGACCAGCATCAAGGCGCACAGGGCGGTCATGGTCTTGGTCGTGGACCACACGTTGGTGATGGTGTCGCGCTCCCAGGGACGGGTCCGGTCCGGGTCGGCCCATCCGCCCCAGATGTCGACAACCAGTTCGTCCTCGAGAGTCACCGCGACCGAAGCGCCGAGGTCGCTGCCGTTGCCCAGGTTGGCGGCCAGTAGATCCTGCACGCCCGCAAAACGTTCGTCGCAGAAGCCGTGGATGTCGGCCGTCTGTGGAGTGGGCGTATCTTCGGTGGCGGTCACGGCATCCCCCGGGTTTGGTCGGTTGGTCGGATCACGCTACCTTTCGCCGGTCAGGCCGGGGCGTAGGCCCCCAGGAAACCAAGCAGCCCCGGGTCCGCGACCGAGATGGCCTCTGGCCAGGTGAACCACCGCACGTCCTGGCTCTCCCCGGCGGGTGGAGCCGGATCATCGGAGCCTGCCACCGACAGCACGTAGCGCAGGTCCAGATGGGTGTGCCCTCTCCCGCCGGCATGCACGTCAAGATGGGCCAGCGGGGGGACCTCACCGGAAAGGGCGAGGGGCCAGGCGACCCGGAGTCCGGTCTCCTCGGTCGCCTCCCGTCGCGCCGCCTCCCACGGGGCCTCCCCCGGCTCCAGGTGGCCGCCGGGCTGCAGCCACAGCCCCAGTCGCTTGTGGCGGTGCAAGATCACGCCTCTCGGTCCGAGGATCAACGACGAGCCCGTCACATGGGTGGCATCGCCCTCCTCGTCGAACGGCCGCGACAAGCGTCCCAAGGCCACCAGGATGCGCTGACGGGAGCGGACCTCGCGTGCGTCCACGGGTCGGCGCCGCCACACGGCCTCCCGGACCGAGTGCAGCAGCTGGGAGGAAGCGGCGGCAGAAGGGCCGGCGGCAACGAAGCGCGGCAGCGGCGCGCAGCGGAAAGGGTGGACCCCCGAAGACGGGGCGGTGCCGTCTTCGC
This sequence comes from uncultured Acidimicrobiaceae bacterium, assembly GCA_963769725.1. Taxonomy (GTDB): domain Bacteria; phylum Actinomycetota; class Acidimicrobiia; order Acidimicrobiales; family Palsa-688; genus PALSA-693. The sequence goes on from CAVYMU010000014.1 coordinate 461,239, forward strand.
CCCCAGGAGCCGTCATTCGGAACCAGTCCGCCTCGGCAGGCCCCGACGCCGGCCGGTGACATTGCCGTGCCGGTGCAGGGTCTCGCTGACGGCTTGCTCTCGCACCCAGCGCAGGATCTCCCGGCCGGCGTCCGCCGCGACCGGGGTGTCGTCCACCCACCATCCGGCGTCCAGGGCGGCCAGCCGGGTGGAGTCCGCCACCGTTCCGAGGAACCGGATCTTGTCGACCCCCGGGGCGCCCGCCTGCCCAACGACGGCGGCCTCGTCGACCCCCGGGGCGCCCGCCTGCGCAACGACGGCGGCCTCGTCGACCTCCTGGACGCCGACGCCCACCGCGGCCGCGGCGGCCCGAGCGCACGCCAGCTACCGCGTCGGTCACGCCGCTCCCCCGGCACAGCACCACCCGCTCCAGGGGGCAGTAGCGGAAGGCGTTGGCCTCCGCCGTGAGCCCCGTCGGGTCCCGGGCCACCTGCATGTCCTGCCACGCCCGACCGCAGGCGGCGGCGTAGTCATCGGGCCCCGCCGCGGCCCCTGCCAGCGCCGGCCAGCTCCCCATGCTGGCCACGTAGTTGGGGCCGCCGGCCTTGGCGCCGGGCCCCACGACCGAGCGCTTCCACCCGCCGAAGGGCTGGCGGCGGACGATGGCTCCGGTCGTGCCCCGGTTGACGTAGAGGTTCCCCGCCCGCACCGCCTCCCGCCACCGCTCGATCTCGGCGGGATCCAGGGCGTGCAGGCCGGCGGTCAAGCCGTAGGCGGGCTGGTTCTGCCAGCGGATGGCCTGGTCCAGGTCGGCGGCCCGCATGATCCCGAGCACCGGCCCGAAGCACTCGGTCAAATGAAAGGGCGACCCCGGCGACACGCCCGCCTTGACTCCCGGCGACCACAGATAGCCCCCCTCGTCGAGGGGCTCAGGCTGCACCAGCCACCGCTCCCCACGGCCGAGCCGGGTGAAGGCGTCGAGCAGCGGACCCTCCGGCGGCCGGATCAGCGGCCCCATCGCCGTGGCCAGGTCCCACGCCGGGCCCACCTGCAGACTCCGCACCGCGTCCGCCAGGCGGCGCAGGAAACTGGGGTCGTCGTGCACGGGCGCCTCGATGATGGCCAGGCTGGCGGCGGAGCACTTCTGACCGGCGTGGCCGAAGGCGGAGTGGACCAGGTCGGCGATGGCCTCGTCGCGGTCGGCGGTGGCGGTGATGACCATGGCGTTCTTGCCGCTGGTTTCGGCGTGCAACGCCAACCCGGGGCGCCAGCGCCCGAACATCCGGGCCGTCTCCCACGATCCGGTCAGGACCACGGCGTCCACGTCCGGGTGGGTAATCAGCCGCTGGCTGGCGGCACCGTCCACGCAGGGGAGGAATTGCAGCGCGGTGCGGGGGACGCCGCCCTCCCAAAGGGTCTCGGCGAGTTCTCCAGCGGTGGCCACCGTTTCCGGGGCGGGTTTGAAGATCACGGCGTTGCCCGCGGCCAGGGCCCCGAGCAGGCCGCCGGCCGGGATCGATAGAGGGAAGTTCCACGGCGAGGCCACCACCACCGTGCCGTGGGGCCGGAAGCCGGCGTCCGGTGCTGGGACGTGCGAGGCGTAGTAGGCCGCGAAGTCGATCGCCTCCGACACCTCCGGGTCGCCCTCTCGGACGGTCTTGGCCGCGTCGAAGGCCATGACCGCCAGCAGCCGGCCGCGCCGGCGGGCCAGGGTCTCGGCCACGGCGCCCAGGACGCCCTGCCGATCCGCCCGGGGGGTCCCGGCCCACTCGGCACCGGCCGCCCGGGCCGATGCCACCGCCTCGTCCACCAGGGCTACGTCGGCTCCGGCCCACCGGTAGGCCACCGACCCGCCCGCGCTCGGGTCGCGCCCCGGCTCGACCGCGTCGCCCTCCATCGCTCGACCGGCGACCACGGGCCGGTAGTCATGCAGCCCTTCGGTGCGGACGGCCTGCAAATGCCCGGAGATCCACTCCCGGTTGGCGGCAATCGAGAAGTCGGTGTCGGGCTCATTCACAAAGGCCCCGCTGCCGGCGGACCGGCGCCGGCCCCCGCCCCGGCCGGACTCACTCCGAGCTCGATCCTGCACCCGCCGGGTCGGCACGACCGGACGAACGCGGTCGGCGACCGAAGCCCGGAAACGCTCCGACTCGGCCGCCCAACCCGGCGTCCCGACCTGGAGGGCAAAGGAGTGGGTGAGGAAGTTGTCGGGACCGCTGTTTTCGTCGAGGCGGCGCACCAGGTAGGCGATGGCCGCCTCGATATCGCCGCGGGCGACGATGGGCGCGTAGAGCAGCAGGCCGCCCTGGAGCGGCCGCGGTCACCTCGGCGAGGGCCGGGGCCATGCCTTCGAGCATTTCGATCTCGACCCGGTCGCCGGCCTGGCGGGCCTCGGCCTGGGTGATGGCCCACGCCACCTCGAAGACGTTGTGGCTGGCGATGCCGGCGCGCACGGCGCCGGTCGTTGGCGGGATCGAGGAGCACATCGAGCATGCGCTTGTAGTTGGCGTCCGTCTCGGCCTTGGTAGGAAAGGGTGCCGCAGGCCAACCGTGAATCTCCGCGTCGACCCGTTCCATGGCGAGATTCGCCCCTTTGACCAAACGGACCTTCACCGGCGCGCCGCCCCGGTCCCGGCGCTCCCGTGCCCACGAGCAGAGGTCCTGCAAGGCGGCCAGCGAGTCGGGCAGGTAGGCCTGCAGCACGATCCCCGCAGTCGTGGCCGTGTAGGCCGGCTCGTCGAGCACCCGCCGGAACACCGCCAGGGTGAGCTCCAGGTCGCGGTACTCCTCCATGTCGAGGTTGACGAACTTGGGCGGGTGGTAGGCGTTGGCGGCGTCGTAGAGGCGCCGAAGCCGGGCCGCGATGCGCTCGGACCTCGTGCTCGAAGCGCAGCACGTCCAGCTGCGAGCAGATCGAGGAGATCTTGACCGACACGTACTTGACCGCGGGCTGGGCCAGCACGATCGAGCACTCTTCGCAGCCGCTCGTCCGCCTCCTCCTCGCCGAGGATGGCTTCGCCGAGGACGTTGACGTTGAGCCGGATGCCCTTCCGGAGCCGGCGTTCGATGTGGCGGCTCCAGGCGGCGCCGGTCGGCGGAGAGGATCACTCCCGCCATCTCGGCCCGCACCCGGACCCGGGCCGCCGGGACCACCACGCCCGGCAGCCGGGACCCGAGCCGGCCGCCGGCGCGCCAGGCCAGATCGTCGAACCGGCCCAGGGCGGCGGCCGTCGGGTTGTCGTCAATCAGGCCGGTGAGCACCGCGGCCGCTCGGGCCGGCTGGCGGATGCGCAGCACTTCATCGGTGAGGGTGAGGACCAGGTCCAGTCCGCCGGGCTGGGCCAGCATCCGGCCGATCCGGGCCGCTCGGGCCCGCTCGACCGGGCCGCGCCGCTCGGCTGCGGCGCGCCACAGTTCGGCGGCGAGCGCTTCGGCCGCAAGCGCTTCCCTCTGGGCGGCATCCGGGTCGCTCGACGCGGGCTGGTCCATCACTCTGCCGGCGGGCCGGCTCCGAGCGCGGCCCGCACCAGCCGGGGGATGGGGCGTTTGCCCGAGCCGTCCGTCGCCACCACCACGTACACGGTCCGGCCCGTGGCCACCACGACATCCTCCGCCCGGACCTCGAACCCAAGCGCAAACGACGTCCGTCCTGCCTCGGCCAGGGCCACCTCCACCCGGGCCTGCTGCGGCCACCGCAGGGACGACCGCCAGTCGATCTCGGTGTGGACAAGTTGCACGTCGTAACCGGCGTCGAGCATGTCGGGGTAAGCCAGGCCGCCTTCGGCCAGGAACAGGGCCATGGCTTCGTCGAAGTACCCCAGGTACCACATGTTGAAGACGACACCCTGCTGGTCGGCTTCCAGATAGCGGACCTGGTGCTGGTAGATCGTGGTCCGGCCGGTAGGCACGCGAGGGTCCTACCCGACCTGGCGTCCCGAGCCCTCCCAGAACCGGGCCCGCAATTCCCGTTTCAGCAGCTTCCCGGATGGGTTGCGGGGCAGGGAGTCGGCGAAGTCCACCGACTTCGGGCATTTGAAGCCGGCCAGCTGCTCGTGGCAAAAGGCGATCAGCACCTCCACATCTGGCTGCTCGCCGGGACGGGCCACCACGATCGCCTTCACCGCCTCCCCCCAAAGCTCGTCAGGCACGCCGATCACGGCCACGTCGACCACGCCGGGGTGACGCATGAGGGCGTTCTCCACCTCGGCCGGGTACACGTTTTCGCCGCCGCTGACGATCATGTCCTTGACCCGATCGTGGAGGTACAGGTAGCCGTCGGCGTCCCGGTAACCGGCGTCACCAGTGCGGAACCAGCCGTCCGCGGTAACCGCTTCGGCGGTGGCGGCCGGGTTGTTCCAGTAGCCCGCCATGTTCTGAGGGCTCCGGGTCCACAACTCCCCCACCTGTCCGTCCGGGACGTCCTGGCCGCCGGCGTCCACGACCCGGACCTCCACCCACGGGTAGGGCTGGCCGCACGAGCGCAGCAGATCCGGGCGATGGGTGGGATCGTGATCCTTGGCATCGAGCTGAACGATGGATCCAGTCGTCTCGGTCAGCCCGTACACCTGGACAAAGTCGCAGCCCATGGCGGCGAGGGCCCGCTCCAGCACCGCAACCGATATGGGTGATGCCCCGTAACACAGGGTCCGCAGGGCCGAGAAATCGGTGGTCTCGACGTCGGGGCACTGGAGCAGCATCTGGATGACCGCGGGCACCATGAAGGTGACGGTCACCCCCTCCTCGGCGATGGTCCGCAGGACCTCGGCCGGCACCACGTCGCGCACGACGACCGTGCGGCAGCCCGAGTAGAGACCCGCCGACGCCCAACCGAGGCCGGCGATATGGAACATGGGCATCACGGCCATGTTGACCGAGCCCTCCCCCACGCCCAGCGCCTCCCCGAAGTTGGAGAACAACGTCAGCAGGTTCCCGGTGGTGAGCATGACGCCCTTGGGCAGTCCGGTAGTGCCGGAGGTATAGAGCTGGAAGGCCACGTCGTCGTCGGCGGCCACGGCGCCCGGGTCGGTCGCGGGGTGGCGGGCCAGCCAGGACGGGTAGCTCTCCCAACGATCGTGGTCGCCCAGGGCGATAATGCGGGCCGACTCGCCGAGGTCATCCTCGATGGCTGCCACCGCCGTGAACAATTCCGGTCCGACCAGCACCAGGTTGGTCCCGGCGTCGGTCAGGATCTGCAGCATCTCCGGCGGGGCCAGTCGCCAGTTGACATTGACGACCACGGCGTTGAGCAGGGCGGCTCCGAAGACGACCTCGAGGGCCTCGATGCCATTGCGCTCGATCAGGGCGATGCGATCTTGGGGTCCGACGCCTTCGGCGAGAAGGGCCCCAGCCACCTCTTGAGTCCGGCGGTAGAACGCCGAGAAGGTGACGGTCCGCCCCCCACACGTCAGGGCCGGCTCGTCGCCCCGATGGGCGGCGTGCACCCGGGCGATGTCGGCGACGCAGCGGATCTCGGCGACGGCGGGAACCTCGGCAGCGGCGGTCGTGCTCATGGGCGCACGGTATTCCCGCCACGCCCGGGGGGCAACGATCACGGCTGGTAGCGTCGCTTGGCGCGAGATCGGAGGGCCACCAGGATGGAGATCAGCAAGTCTGGCGGCGGTCCTGACGGGATGGCGACGCTCGAGGCCTGGCTGGCGGACGAGTGGGATCCGGACCTCACCGTACGCGACTGGTGGGATCGCCTCGGGACGGCCGGATGGGCGGCCCCGGGACTCCCGCTGTCCTGCTACGGCCAGGGTCTGTCCAGGGCGGAAGTGGTGCGAGTCCAGGAGACCATCCGGGACCACGACGCCCTGGGGCCGCCCGGCGGGCTGGGAATGCTGCTCGCCGCGCCGACGATCGCCACCCACGGGACCGATGAGCAACGGGAGCGCTTTGTCCGTTCGATCGTCACGGGCACCCAGGCCTGGTGTCAGCTGTTCAGCGAGCCGGGCGCGGGGTCGGATCTGGCCGGACTGCAGACCCGGGCCGAGCGCGACGGCGACGAGTGGGTCGTCTCCGGACAGAAGGTGTGGACGTCAGGCGGCCAGATCGCCGACATGGGCATGCTGCTGGCCCGGACCAACTTCGATGTCCCGAAGCACCAGGGCATCACCTATTTCGCCTTCGATATGCGACAACCCGGCGTGGAGGTCCGGCCGTTGCGGGAGATGACCGGCCGCTCGCTTTTCAACGAGGTGTTCATCACCGAGGCTCGGGTGAGCGATGACGCCATCATCGGCGGGGTCAACAACGGCTGGGCGGTGGCGAACACCACCCTCGCCTTCGAACGAGCCGGCCTCGGTGCGGGCGGCAGTTCGGCCGGTGCGGGGGCCGCGGTGCCGGGCGGCATCGCCGGGGACCTGGACAAGCGGGCCGGCGATCTGGTCGGGTCCCGGACCCGGGGAGGCGCGGGCGGACCAGGAGCCACGTCGGGCTCTTCGCGGCTGCTACAGGCACTGGCCCGCCAGCTGGGAGCCAACGGGGACCCCCTGGTCCGCCAGCAACTGGCCCGGCTGCACACCTTGACGGAAATCGGCCGTTACATGACGCTGCGCCAGCGGGCCCTTCGAGCCCAGGGCGGCGACATTCCCGGCGCCGGGAATCTGGCCAAGCTGTCGATGAGCACCATCCTGCGCCTCTCCCGGGACCTGGGCCTGCAGCTGCTCGGGCCACGCGGCACCCTGCACGACTACGGCGGCGACAGCGCCGGCCTGGCCGGGCTGCGTTCTGGAGCCTTGGGGGCCATGGTCACCGAGCTGGCGCTCTTTAGCCAGGGGCCGTCCATCTACGGTGGCACGGACGAGATTCAGCACAACATCATCGGGGAGCGGGTACTGGGCCTCCCGAAGGAACCCAACAACGACAAGGTGACGCCCTTTCGGGACCTGCTGAGGCCTGTACCGGGTGGATGAGGTGCCGGATGGCGGCACCGATGTGGTGACCGCCCTCGGAGAGCGGGAAGCCGTGCAGCGCCTCGAGCTGCTGACCTCGGTGAGCGGCATCCTGGACACCGCGCTGGATGACTACGAGCCAGCCGTCGCGGGGATGGCCGCGGCCTGCGTTCCCGACTTCGCCGACCTTTGCGTCGTTGAGGTCATCGGCCCCGACGGTCGGATCCGTACCGCCGCTCATCGCACCGCGCCGGGTAGCGCCCTGGAACCCTCCGGGGAGTGGGTCGCGGTGGGCCGGCTCGTCGCTCCCGGCCGTGAGGCCGTCCTGACCTTCGCCGGCGGGGAGGAGACGGGGAAGGTCCGGGCCGTGCGTGAGCGCCTGGGCGCCCAGTCGTTGATCGTGGCGCCCATCACGGCAGGCGGGACCATTCTGGGGTGGTTCGTGGCCGCGACCGGACCGCAGCGCCGGGGCTTCCGCGAATCGGCCCGACGGGTGGGGGTGGAACTGAGCAGCCGGCTGGGGACGACCATCCAACGGGTACTGCTGCACCGCCAGATGCAAGCATCCGCCCGGGAGCAGGGCCGGGCCCTCCGCCGTCTGCGCCGTCTGGCCACGGCGGCCACCAACCTGGCGGGCGCGGGCAGCCCGGAGGCCGTGCTGCAGGTGGCCTGCGTCGAGGCCTGCCTGATCCAGGAAGCTGACGGCGCCGCGGCTCGCTGGTGGATGGATGACGGCAGTGTGGTGTCGGCCCAGACGGGTCAGGTGGACGACGAGCGGGCCGGGGAGGCCTTCGCGGCCGTGGCCGCGCCGTCCGCTACTCGTGGTCCGGGCTGGGTCGCCCATCCGCTGCCGAGCAGCGATCCGTGGCAGCAAGCGGTCCTGGTGGTATTCGTCGGTACCGACCTGTCCGAGGACGAGGAGCTGGTGCTCAGTTCGCTGGCCTCGCTGGTCCCGGTGGCCTTCGAGCGGGCCCTCGGGACCGAAGCGGCCGTCCGCCATGAAGCCCGCTTGCGCGCCGTCGTCGAGGCCTCACCGGTCGCCCTGATCGGCGTGAACCCCGATGGGACGGTCACGCTCGCCAACCGGGCGGCCCTCGACCGCCTCGACTGGATCCCGGACCCGGCCCAATGGATCCTCCGCGAGCCGATGCGCTCAGAGATGCTCCAGCTGGCCGATGCGGTACGCGTCACCGGCACGGTGGTGAACCGCACCGCGTCGGTGGGGGGAACCGCGTCAGCGGCGGGATTCGACCTGTCGCTGTCCGGGGCCCTGTTGCCGGCCACCTCGCCCAGCGACGAGGGCACGGTGCTCATCGCCGGCGTCGACCTGACCGAGGTTCGCGGCGCCGAACGAGCCCTGGTCCAGGCTCAACGGTTGGAGGCCATGGGCGTTGTTGCCGGCCGGGTCGCTCACGATTTCAACAACCTGTTGACGCTCATCATCGGCTACAGCGAACTCCTGGCCCGCGGCCTGGAGGACCCACAGCTGCGGGCCTTCGTCGACGACATCGAAGGGGCGGCCCGCCGGGCCGCCACCCTCACCGAGCAGATGCTGGGTATGACCCGGCGGGGCGACACGGCGGTAGTGGCCGATCTTGGTGTCGAGATCGCCAATCTCGGCGCCGTGCTGGCCCGCCTGGCCGGGGCCCGGGTGTCGTTGACCGTCCGCGGCTCGGACCAAGCGGTGAAGGTCCGTATGGACCCGACCGAGATCGAGCAGATCGTCATCAATCTGGTGGTCAACGCCTGCGACGCCATGGGAGGCGAGGGCCGGGTCGAGGTGGCCGTCGAGCCGCGGGTTGCCGACCCGACCGACCCCAGCCGGGCCGGGGCGGTGCTCACCGTGTCCGACAACGGCCCCGGCATGCCGGCCGAGGTGCTCGACCGGTGCATCGAGCCCTTCTTCACCACCAAACCGCGGGGCCAGGGCAGCGGATTGGGCCTGTCCACGGTCTTCGGGCTGGTCAACGAACGCGGCGGCCACCTCAAGATTGCCTCCACGCCGGGGGTGGGGACGTCGGTGCGGATCTGGCTGCCGTTGAGCGACGAGGCCTCGACCGAGGCCGACGCCGGCGCCGGCAGCGGTGCTGAACCGGCCGGTGCCGACCTCGGCCATGGCAGTAGCGGCGCCGGTGCGAGCGGCGCCGGAGGCGCCGGCGAGGCAGTCTGGCCGGCCGACCGCACGCTGGCCGGACGGATCCTGTTCGTCGAGGATGACCCCGAACTCCGGCCCATGGGGGCGGACGCTCTGGCCAGCACCGGCCTGGACGTGGTGGTCGCCGACTCGGCCGAGAAGGCGCTGGCGATCCTCGACGCCGACGCCGCCTTCGACGCCCTGGTCACCGACATCGTGCTGCCCGGCCTTACCGGCGTGCAGCTGGTTGCCGCGGTCCGGAACGAACACGGCGGCCTGCCGGTGCTCTACATGACCGGGTATTCGGGTCCGCCGGATTCCACCCGGACACCGGCGCCTGGCGAGGCGGTGCTGCGCAAGCCCTACCGGCCCGATGCGCTGCGTTGGCGAGTGGCGGAACTCCTCAGGGCCGAAAGCGGGCTGGATCCGACGCCGTCGTAAGGCGCGCCGCCCGGGCGGCCGTCACGTCTCAAAGCGCCCCAAGGCGATGTAAGGATTGGAAGCGCTCAGCCAAGGACCGGAGGGCATCGGGCCCGGCTAGGGCTCGAACCGATACCCGACGCCGCGCACCGTGGTGATCCATTTGGGATGCTCGGGATCTTTCTCCACCTTGTGCCGGACCCGGCGAACGTGCTCGGTGACCGTCGCCTCGTCCTGCCATTCCGAGCGGGAAGACCAGACATGCTCGAGCAGCTGCCCTCGGCTGAAGACCTGGCGGGGTGAGCGCACCAGAAACGCCAGCAGATCGAACTCCTTGGCGGTCAGTTCGACCGGCGAGCCCTCCACGCTCACCTCGCGGGTGCGCTCGTCGACCTGAAGGCCGGTGGTGGGCGCAGAAGCGCCGGCTCCCCGGGCCAGGCGCCCCCGCCCCACCCGGCGGAGGACCGATTCGACCCGAGCGACCAGTTCCACGGGAGAGAACGGCTTGGGCAGGAAATCGTCCGCCCCCAGTCGCAGGCCCAGGACCCGGTCGGCGGTTTCACCCTTGCCGCTGATGAGAATCACGGGGAGCTCGCCGATCTCGCGGATCTGCGACAGCACTATTCGGCCGTCATCGGCGCCCAGGGATACGTCGAGTACAACCAGGTCGATCGCGGCCCGCTTGACCTCGGCGATGGCGCTCTCCGCGTTGCGAGCCACGGTTACCGGGTAGCCCTCCCCCTCGAGGACGAGGACAAGGAGCGCGGCCAGCTGCTCGTCGTCGTCGACGACCAGTATCCGAGCATCACGCCGTTCCACCATGGTCAGGGCGAGACAATAGGCGAGTTGGGCTGCTGTTGTGATACACGAGGGCGGGGCGTGACCTGGTGTCGCCACACTCACCCCCAATGCCCCGCGTCAAGCTCGACGATCTTCCGGTCGAGGATTATCCAAAGGCAGTGATTTCGGTCCAAATCCCCAGGCCCGGCCGACCGTCGACCCAAGGTGGGCCTACCATGGTTGAGATGGGCACAATGGCTGGACGGCGGAACGCGATGCGGCGCGTGCTGGCGTTTTCGTCCGGCCAGCGGGCCTCGCACCCCGGCGGCTCTTGGGCCCCCCGGGAGCGTGATCCCGTGACCAGCCGCGGTCGCGCCGCCGAAGGACGAGACTGATGCCCCGGCTCTTCGGACGGGGCGACCAAGCACGCACTGCGACGCCCAGCCCCAAGCCGGATCCGGCCCCGAACCAGGCCCGCACGAACGGGCCCGTACCTGGCCCGGCCATGTTCGGAATCGAAGCGCCCCCGCCCCGGTCGACTCGGTCGATGGCGCCACACCCGCCGGGGCGGCAGTCGAGTCCCCGGGCCGCAACGGCAATGGTTCCACCCCGGCCGCTCCCAAGTCGTCTTCTCCGGACGGGCGGGGGTCGCGCCGCTCCAGGTTGGCCCGGCGAGCCAACGAGCCCAGCAATGGCGCTCACCCGGTCGCGCCGGTGGTGCTCGAAGATCCCGAAGCATCCGCACGGGCCGCTACTCGGCACCCTCTTGCTGGGGCAGGAACTCGTCGCACCAGAACAACTCGACCTGGCCCTCGCCGAACAGCCCTCGTCTGGCTTGCGCCTCGGCGAGCTACTCGTCCGAATGGGCATTCTCGACGAGCGCCAGTTGACTGCCGTCCTGGCCGACCAGTTCGGGATCGAAGTAGGCGACCTGAGCCGGCAGGCCCCGGACCCGCAACTCGCCGGCCGGCTGAGCGAGAACGTGGCCCGCAAGTACATGGCGGTGCCGCTGCGCGAGGTCGACGGCGTCGTCGACGTTGTCGTGGGCAATCCCCGACCGGGCATGGAAGCCGAGCTTCAGCGGGGCCATCGGCAGCCCCGTTCAGCTGTACGCGGTACCGGCCAGCGCCGCTCGCCAGGCCCTCGATCGGGCCTACCGGGCCCTCGCCGACGTCGACCGGATGGTCAAGGCGTTCACCGCGGTCGACGCCCCCCGGCTGGCCCTCGGAACGGCCCGCGACGAGACGATCGGGGCCGACTCCCCGGTCGCCAAGGTGGTCACCATGCTCGTCACCGAGGCCCTGCGGGACCGGGCGTCGGACATCCACCTCGAGCCGACGGACGGGGAGCTGCGGGTCCGGTTCCGGATCGACGGGGCCCTGCACGATGTGCTCACCCTGCCGATCACCATGGCCGGCGCTCTGGTCAGCCGGGTCAAGATCCTGGCCGACATGAACATCGTCGAGCGCCGCAAGGCCCAGGACGGCCAGTTCGCCACGGAGGTCGACGGTCGAGGGATCGACGTCCGGGTCTCGACCATGGCGACGGTCTTCGGCGAGAAATGCGTCATGCGGGTCCTCGACAAGAGCCGGTCGCTGTACAAGCTGGGCCAGCTGGGCATGCCCCGGGATACCCAGACCCAGTACGACCGGATGGTCCGCTCGCCGTTCGGCATGGTGCTGTGCGCCGGGCCCACCGGGAGCGGCAAGACCACCACCCTGTACGCCACCCTCAACGAGATCGACGAGCGGTCCCGCAACATCGTCACCATCGAGGATCCGGTCGAGTACGTGTTCCCGTCGATCAACCAGATCCAGACCAACGAACTGGCCGGGATCACCTTCGCCGAGGGCCTGCGGGCCATCCTGCGCCAGGATCCCGACGTCATCCTGGTCGGCGAGATCCGCGACATCGACACGGCCCGGACCGCCGTCCAGGCCGCCCTGACCGGCCACTTCGTGCTGTCGTCCTTGCACGCCACCGATTCGGTCGCCGCCCTCCACCGCTTCTTGGACATGGGCATCGAGGCCTTCCTGGTGGCGTCGTCGATGCTGGGCGTCGTCAGCCAGCGCCTGGTTCGGCGTATCTGCCAGACGTGCGCGGCGCCCGTACCAGCCCACGCCCGAGGAGCTGGCCTTCTACGAGGAGGCGGGCGGCTCGGAGAAGACCGAGCTTCGTCCGGGGCACGGGCTGCAACCTGTGCGCGGATACCGGCTACCTGGACCGGATCGGCGTGTACGAGTTCCTGCGCATGACGCCCGAGATCCGCCGCCTGCTCGTCGGCTGGGCCACCCAGGACGAACTGCGCCGAGTGGCGATCAATCAGGGAATGCGTACCCTGCGCACCGAGGGGCTGGCCCTGGTGGACCAGGACATCACGACCATCTCCGAAGTCATCCGAAGCATCTACGCACTGTGAACGCAGAGGTAGGAGTCCGCTGTGCCGAAGTTCCGCTTCCGTGCCGCCACCGCCGACGGGACGGTGATCACCGGCGTCGAATCGTCGACCGCGATCGCCGACCTGCGGGCCCGCCTCCTCGACCGCAACCTGCAGCCGATCTCCATCCTGGAGAAGAAGAGCATCCTGCAGTTCGAGATCACCCAGAAGAAGGTCAAGAAGCGCGAGCTCATGCACCTGTGCCGCCAGCTGGCGGTGTTCCTCCGCTCCGGCGTGTCGGTCCTCGAGGCCCTGGTGGTCCTGGCCGACGAGACGAGCAACAAGCGTCATGAAGTCCGCCCTCGAGGGCATGCGGGCTCTCGCTCGAGAGCGGGGCCCGCTTCTCCGAGGCGGCCGCCGAGCACCCGGAGTTGTTTCCGGCCTATGCCGTCGAGATCCTCCGGTCGGCGGAGCTGACCGGCAACCTGGACCAGGTGCTCGACCAGCTCGGCCGACTACCTGGAACGCGAGATCGACACCAGCCAGCGGGTCCGATCGGCGATGGCCTACCCGCTCGTCGTCATGGGCCTGGCCGTGGTCGTCTCGACCGTCCTGGTCGCCTACGTGCTGCCGAAGTTCCGCGACTTCTTCTCGTCCCTGCGACGCCAAGCTGCCACTGCCCACCCGGATCCTGCTCGGACTGGCCAAGTGGATCGCCGACTGGGGTTTGGTGCTCGGCATCGTCATCGTGGTCCTCGTCATCACCGGTGCTGGTGGTGGCCCGCACCCCGACCGGGAAAGAGATCCAGGACCGGCTGCTCCTCAAGATTCCCGTGATCGGCGCCCTCATCCATACCGCCATCGTGGAGCGCTTCTGCCGGCTGCTGGCGTCCATGACGGTCGCCGGCGTGGCGCTCCCCGAGGCCATCGCCGTCACCACGGCCGCCACCAACAACTCGGTGTTCCGCAAGGGACTCGACCGAGGCTCGAGCCGCCATGATGCGAGGTGAAGGTCTGGCCGCCCCCCTGGCCGCGACCGGGCTGTTTCCCGGCGCGGCCCGCCAGATGTTTGCCGTCGGCGAGAACACCGGCAACCTCGACGACCAGCTCCAGGCCGCCGCCAACTATCTCGACCGCGAGCTCGATTACAAGATCAAGCGGTTCACCGCCCTGATCGAGCCGGCAGTGATCATCGCCGTCGGCGTGGTAGTCGGCTTCGTGGCCATCGCCCTGGTGTCGGCCATGTACGGGATCTTCCACCAGGTCAAGGTTGGTTCGTGAACCAGGGGGAATCCGACGCCGGGTTCACCCTGGTCGAGCTCCTCGTGGTGCTGGTGATCATGCCGCTGATCATCGGAGCCATCGCGGCGGCCATCATCGTGAGCTATCAGGACTCCGGCGTGGCCAGCAACCGTCTCTCCGATTCCGCCAATGCCCAGATCACCTCGGAGTACTATCGTCCGCGACGTGCAGGGCGCCCAGTACGTGACGACCCTCAACGTGCCCCGCCCGTACACGACACAATCACCGCAGGTGTGCGCCAATCCGGCGCTGTTGAACCCGAGCCTCGTTCTTGGCCTATACCGACCTGCCATCTCCGGCGCCGGGTTCACGGCGCCCGCCCTGTCGGTCGCCTACTGGGTGACGACCGGCCCGACCGCGCAGCTGGTGCGCGACAGCTGCACACTGACCGCACTTCCCAGCGGCAGCACGACCACCACGTTCGCCGACCAGGGCCTGATCTCGGACAACGTGTCGCCCTCAGGGGTTTCGGCCACCATTTCGCCCGGCAATTTCTCCACAGATGCGGGGTACGGGTGGACTCCTACTTCGACCTCGACGAGCGTCACCGCCTCAACGCCCCTCAGAACCTCACCCTCGTTCACGCTCCCCGTGGTGTCGACCAGCGGGTTTCAGAGCGGTCCGGTAGGCGTGCGTTCCGACTCCGGGTAGCCCCACCGTGAACTGCACCGCGCCCCGACCTCCGGCCGGTGCGTTCACCGACTGCACCGGGGGCACGGGCGTCGCCGCCGTCGGGGCATTGGCGTTTCAGCGGCAGAGCATCACGGACATCAGCATCTCGGTGACCGAGCCCGGGAGCAACTACACCTACACTCTTCAAGCGTCGCCGCGGGCCTGGGCGGCGCGGTTCAGCGGAAACTCCGGACCCGGAGCAGGATCCGGGGCAGCGTTGGTGAGCCTCTCCGATGTGACGCTCTCAGGCAATGCGACCATCGCCGTCAACGGCAGCGTCGACATCAACGCCTCGCTCACCGGCACCGGGCTCACCGCGACACAAGGCATCAACACCGCGTATTCAGGTCACCGATCCTTTGGCTCCCTACCTCCCGAGCACCGTCACCTCGGGGCCCACCCAGCCCTGTCCCAACATAACCGGCACGGTCACCCTGACCGCCGGCATCTACACCTGCCAGCTCAATGTCCCACCGAGCGCCAACGTCACCCTCAAATCGGGTGTCTTCCAGCTCGAGAGCGGGATCACCGTGGCGAGCGGGGCTACGGTGTCAGTCCAGTCCGGAGGAGGGGCGCTGCTGTACCTGTCCTCGGGAGCGGCCACGTTCGACCCTGGGGCGACAGTTACCATCCCGCCCCTCACTGCTGCCCAGTCACTCGCCGCCTCCGCCACTTCCGTTCCCCCCACCACTGCGCTGCAGGACGTGTGGCTGTGGCAGGACGCAAGCGACAGCGCCCCGGCGACGCTGATCGGTAACGGGCAGGGTAGCCAGACGAGCGGCGTCGCCTACGTTCCCGCCGCCCCGGTCGACCTGTCGAACAGCGCTGGTAGCGACGCTACCGGTGGGATTATCGCCCAGAGCGTCAGCATGACGCCGGCCCCGCCGGGTAGTGCCAAACTCACCGTCACCGGGCAATGAAGCGACTTCCCCATCATCGCCGCGCCAAGGGGAGCGGCCGCCGGCCGCGCCACGGCCGGGATGGAAGACCAGCCGACGCCGGCGACACGCTCATCGAGATCATCGTCGCGGTTGCCATCATCGGTATCAGCGCCACCGGGATACTCGGAGGCCTGGCGGCCGCCCTCGGTAGTTCGGGAACCCACCGGTCGCTGACGACCCTGGACGCCATCGTCAAAAGCTTCGTCGAAACCGCCAAGTACAACCTCCAACAACAAGCGAAGAAGCAACAGGCGCCGAGTCAGGTTGGACCGATGTTCAAAACGTGCGCCTCAATCTCGGACTACACCTTGGCGAGCGCGCCTTACCCGAGCAGTGGTCCCGTCGGCACGGCCGTGACCGTCTTCGGCTCGGGCTTCCCCAACGGATCCACGCCCTCGGTCTCCTTGACCGGGCCATCGGGTAGGACGCCAGTCACCAGCCAAAACAACCCTATCACCAACGGGGAACTGAACCTGACGTTCGCCATACCCCCCCTGCCCGCGGGGCCCGAGACCGTCACCATCACCGACAACGGCGTCACCACCAATGCCTCGACGCTCACGGTGACCCCACTGATCCAGCTGGACCCCGCCAGCGCCCCACCGGGAACTGGAGTGAACGCCACCGTGACCGGCTTTGCGGCAACAAGCTCGGTGACTGTCAGGTTCGGAGGGCAGCTGGTAAAAGCGGGCCCGACGGATGCCAACGGAAGCGCCACGCTCCCCTTCACCGTGCCGTCCGGATTCACTGCTACGCAGCCCGTGACGGCCGCGGACGGCACCAACCAGGCCATCGACGGACTTCGACGTGACGGCCACGACCGTCGGCCCGGGAAGCGCCAACGGGCCGGTGACCGTCTCTCCTCTCAGTCAATATCAGGTCGGCATCAGTGACATTCAGTACTGGATCACGCAGTCGGGCGCCAGCGGGTTCGTAAGCGGCCCGAGCGGCCAGACCGCTTGCCAAGGCAACAAGAATCGGTCCGACCAGCTCCAACGGCTGACCGTGACCGGCTCCGCCCCGGGCGCCAACGATCAGCTCGCCTTTGTCGTCGCCGATCCCAACTTCCTGACGCCTCCGACCACGCTGACCATCAATGACCCAGTGGGTACCCCGCCGGGCAACTTCAATACTGGCGACGATCTGACTTTCACGGCGACGCTGTCCCCTACAGGTGCACCCGCACCCACCGGGACCATCACCTGGAATATCGACGCGCCAGCCGGTGCGCCCGTGTGCGCTACGACGACCCTGCCGGCACCGGGCGGTATCAGCTGCACTGTTCATGATGCCCAGCCCGGCGACTACACCCTTACGGCAAGCTACTCAGGGGACGCCAAGTACTTGCCGACATCTGCAACCAGCCCTCCGCTCCACGTCTACGCTCCGTCCCAGTTGGCCTTCACCACCGAACCCGGCGGCGGCCCCAACGGCGAGGCCTGGACCACCCAGCCCGTGGTCAACGTGGAAAACATTCTCGGTTACACCGCCATGAGCAACTCGGACACTGTCACCCTGGCCATCGCCTCCCCGCTCGGCAACGGCGCCACCCTCACCTGCACCGGCGGGCCTCTCCGTGGCCGCCACCGCCGGCGTAGCTGACTTCAACGGCTGTCAGATCATCGGCCCGGCTGGCAGCTACACCATCACCGCCACCGACACCTCCGATCCGACGGTCGCGTCAGCCACCAGCAACCCACCCTTCAATATCACCTTCGGTGCCCCCGACCAGCTGGCCTTCACCATCCAACCCGGGGGCGGCAAAAACGGCGCGGCCTGGACCACCCAGCCCGCGGTCACCATCCAGGACAGCGGCGGCAACACCGTCGCCACCTCCACCGACACCATCACCCTGGCCATCGCCTCCCCGCTCGGCAACGGCGCCACCCTCACCTGCACCGGCGGCCTCTCCGTGGCCGCCACCGCCGGCGTGGCTGACTTCAACGGCTGCCAGATCATCGGCCCGGCTGGCAGCTACACCATCACCGCCACCGACACCTCCGATCCGACGGTCGCAGAGCCACCAGCAACCCACCCTTCAATATCACCTTCGGTACCGCCAACCAGCTGGCCTTCACCATCCAACCCGGCGGCGGCCCAAAACGGCGCGGCCTGGACCACCCAGCCCGCGGTCGACCATCCAGGACAGCGGCGGCAACACCGTCGCCACCTCCACCGACACCATCACCCTGGCCATCGCCTCCCAGCCCGGCAGCGGCGCCACCCTCACCTGCACCGGCGGCCTCTCCGTGGCCGCCACCAGCGGCGTAGCTGACTTCAACGGCTGTCAGATCATCGGCCCGGCTGGCAGCTACACCATCACCGCCACCGACACCTCCGATCCGACGGTCTCGAGCCACCAGCAACCCACCCTTCAATATCACCTTCGGTACCGCCAACCAGCTGGCCTTCACCACCCAACCCGGCGGCGGCAAGAACGGCGCGGCCTGGACCACCCAGCCCGCGGTCACCATCCAGGACAGCGGCGGCAACACCGTCACCACCTCCACCGACACCATCACCCTGGCCATCACCGCCCAGCCCCTTGGCGCCGCCAGCCTCAACTGCACCGGCGGCGTCTCCCTGGCCGCCACCGCCGGCGTGGCTGACTTCAGCGGGCTGCCAGATCGTCGGGCCGGCCGGCACCTACACCATCACCGCCACCGCTCCCGGCCTGACCGCTGACCAAGCCTCGTTCTCCATCACCGTCGGTGCCCCCACCCAGCTGGCCTTCACCATCCAGCCCGGGGGCGGCCCCAACGGCACCGTCTGGACCACCCAACCAGTAGTGACCGTCGAGGACAGCGGCGGCAACACCGTCGCCACCTCCACCGACACCATCACCCTGGCCATCCACACCCAGCCCGGCAGCGGTGCCACCCTCACCTGCAACGGCGGCCTCCCGGTGGCCGCCACCGCCGGGATCGCGTCGTTCGCTGGGTGCCAGATCGTCGGGCCAGCCGGCAACTACACCATCAAGGCCACAGACACCACCAATCCCAGCCTCAGTCCGGCGCTGAGCTTTCGATTCTTGATCTCATGAACTGGACGCCCACCCGATCGCCTCGACGTGATGAACAAGGGACCTCGCTGATCCTCGCCCTGGTCTTTGTGTTCGCAATAGGACTGGTTCTGATTTCGGTCGGCGGCCTCGCCGCAAACGCGCTGCTCAACACGTCGAACGTCCGCGCGGCACGAACCAGTACACAGGACGCCGAGACAGCGGTAACGATTGCCATGCAGTATCTCCGCTACACCCCCGCGCCTGCGTCCCCGCCCTCATGCCTGCCGACGAACTCCACCATACCGTCGTCGGATCCGCGGCATCAGCGCCACCAATCCAGTGGAGGTCTACTGCAGCGTGACCGTGTTCCCAACCCAGGCCCGAACACGCGTCGTCAATTTCTACGCCTGCCCGTTGAATACCTCGCCGACGAACTGCCAAACCACCGGCTTGATGTTGCACGCGGAAGTGGCCTACGACGACTTGAACCTGCAGGGCGTCGACGACTGCTACCCCGCTTCGCCCGCCCCGGTGACCACGAGTTGTGGTTTGGGGATGAGCGTGGACCTCTGGGACGTGATCGGCGCCGACACCTGACCATAGACGACCCCGTTGGGCAAGCGTTGTGATCACCGAGTGACCCATGTGAGATTCCCCTGAGACGATGTCATCGGACAAAGCACCCGCTTGTCAGCCCCAGGAATGAGGAGAAGGAGAGCACCAGTGCAGGCATCCCTCGAGCGGCTCCGTAAGCGCCGTGAGGAAGAAGGCGACGAGGGGTTCACCCTTATCGAACTCCTCATCGTCATTGTGATCCTCGGCATCCTGGCCGCCATCGTCGTCTTCGCGGTCCAGAACCTGACCAGCAGCAGTGCCCAAGCATCCTGCGGTTCCGACCTGAAGACGGTGCAGACCGCGACGGAGGCCTACAAGGCCCAGATGGGCAACTACCCGGAGGGTGGCGGAACCACCGGTCAGACCGCTGCGGCCAATTCACCCACGGACATCGACCCTAACGCTAACACGGTCAATGCTGCCGCTGCAGCAACCGGCGCCGGCAGTGAGCTGTTGCTGGGAAGCGATGTCGGGGGAGGCAAGGACAGTCTCAATAACGCCACGCAGAATCTCTTGGCTGCAGGCGGCGCACCAGGGGTAGGTCCGTGGCTCAAGAGCGTTCCAGCCAACCCGGGCCATTACACCATTTGGGTCGCCAACGACGGTACCGGAACCGTCACTGTAGTCCCGTCAGGTGGCACCGGACCAGGAACTTTCCTGACCTGCGCCGCCGCTGGCGTCAGCTGAGCACACCCCGACCTGATCGACTGAGGGGGCGCCCCGGAAGGGGCGCCCCCTTCATCGCGTCCCGCCAACGACTCCGTTCGCCGGATCAACCGTGAATCACACCGGTCGCTGGCACCGTGCAACCAACCCATTCGCCGGCGCCGATTGCCCGCTATAGGTGCGGTCCAATGGCCAGCCAATTACCACCTTTGGCATCACCGACATTTCGGTATATGACCTCCAGCATCGCGAACTGCGTCCGCTCTGCACCTTGGGCACGGTTGATGTCATCAGAGAGCGAAAAGCGTGCCCATGATACGAAACGTGGCCAGTTGGGCCGATGCCGGTCCATCCGCCCGATCCGCTCATTCCCCCGGTTCGCCACAAAATGCGCCGATCTATTTTATCCATTGGCCGGTCGCCAGCGAGTCCAAACCAACCCAGCGATGGGGCCCGCCTTACCAGCAAGGACTGTTGGGCGGGCGTTGTGGGTTCAGCGGGCTCACCGTGAGATTCCACTGTCATCCTTATTAACAAGTACCCCGCCGATCAGCCTTGGGGGCGAGGCTGGTC